>NZ_JAFEUV020000043.1 GCF_017355915.2 Telluribacter roseus | reverse complement strand
ATTTTTCCGACGTTTAAGCATTGACATATGCTTGATTTTTTGCCGCTGGGCCAAGATCTGATCCTGAAGGCCCCAATAAGCATCCGCTGGCCTTACGTTTTCTAGTGAGCGCCCCGGCGCCCCGGTCATGATATCGTTGGTAGTTATAATAAGTTACCCACTCCGCCAGACGATTGCTTAGTTCATCAGGACTGAAATAGTGCTCTAATAACAACACATTTTTCATGGATCGATGATAACGTTCAATTTTACCCTGGGTCATTGGATGATAGGGAGCACATCGGACGTGATCAATGCCTTCACCTTTCAAATATTCCTTTAGATACCGAGATACATACGCTGATCCATTGTCCGACAAGATACGAGGCCGCTGACCTGTACTCAAACTACTAGCTTGTAGAGCCGCCTGCACCGTTCGCTCCACATCTACCGCCTGCATGCTTGGACATAGTTCCCAAGCCAGGATGTAGCGCGAGTAGTCATCTAACACTGTCGAGAGATAGTACCAGCCCCACTGTTTTATCTTGAAATAAGTAAAATCCGTCTGCCACAG
>NZ_JAFEUV020000042.1 GCF_017355915.2 Telluribacter roseus | reverse complement strand
GGCGCAAACCTCCACTGTATCACTGTACATTTTACAATTGTGGATTCGCAAACGGTCGGACAGAATACGGTAACGTTTCATACCGCCGATAGCATGTTCTACGGTGATCCTTTCCGAAGACTTTTCCTTGTTCTGCTGCCGTTCTGCCTCGTTGAGTGGATGTTTACTTGATTTCTTTTTAGGCATGATAACATTCTGACACTGATAGTCTTTGACAAAACCCTGGTAGCCCAAATCTAAGCGAACAGCATGGTTTTCAAACCAGTTAAATTCCGGCGGGAACTCGTGTTTGAGCATCCGGTAATCGTGGCTTTTACCCACCCAGCATCTGCTGACGTAGTGGATGTATCGATCCGACGTAGAGATGATCATTGTCTTTACGGTGTGTGATTTTTTTTGCCACTGTACATTTGCTTTTGGTACTGTTGATCACCCGGCCGTTTAGTCCGCTGCTCGGTGGCGTCAATGATTACAGTCTTGTGCCGCTCGAAATAGTCCTGGAACTCCTCGGAGCTTTTGAATTCTCGCTTGGGAGCGTGCCCAGTTACTACCAAAGTATGCTGTAAAACCGCCAGACCTAGTTCCTGATTACGTTTGGCCGTTGAGCCGTCCATGCCGGTTACTAAACCCAGCAAGTCATAAGTCAAGCCTGATTTTAAGGAAAATAGAGTAAAAAGTAGAAGGTCGTCATAAGTACTAAGGTGTGGTGGGTCTGGGCATTCTGACTGTCTTTCTTGAAGAGTTTGACCAAACAACTCCTGGTAGGACCTCTCGAAGAAAACAGACAGTGTATTGAATCTTTTCTTATCTAAACCCGTGGCTGAACGCCACTGACGGTCTGTCTTTAAATCCGTAGTTGATAGCTTCATTTGGCAAATTTAACCCGCTGCAACAACTCTA
>NZ_JAFEUV020000041.1 GCF_017355915.2 Telluribacter roseus | reverse complement strand
CGATTCTTCAAGCCTCGTTTGAGGTGATTCCAAACTAATTCAGCCGGGTTAAGCTCTGGACTGTAGCCAGGCAAACGTTCCAAATGAACCCGCCCAGGCCGTTTTTTGAGAAAAGCTTTAACTGCTTCGCCGCCATGAATAGAGGCCCCATCCCAGATAACCAACAGATTCCGCTTGCGGTAGCGCCCGCAGAGTTTGCCTAAAAACCAAACGATATCTTCGCCTGTGAATGACTGATCCTGGCCCGCTACATAAATCCGCCCGTTGGGAGCGATTGCTGCAATTAGGCTCAAATGCTCGCGACCCGCTTGTTCGACCAGCACGGGGGTTTGACCGCGCGGTGCCCAAGTCAGTCCCAGCATGGGTAATAAATAACAAGCCGCTTCATCGACATACAGAATTACGCGCCCCTCAGTTTGGGCTTTTTTTAAGTTCAGGTAGGCGCTCATCACGCCACTGCTGGACCCGCTGCTGGTTCTGCTGACGGGCTATGCGCTGGGGTTTTTGACGACTCCACCCCACTTTTTTCAATATGCGCCCAACTTGCGAGGGGTCATAACTGACACCAAAAAGCTTTTTAATTACTTCATTGACTCGGGGTCGGGTCCAGATATGGCCCGGGAAGCCATGATACTCAGCACCTTTGTTTAGCTCGGCTACCAATTCAATCAACTGTTCATCCGTTAGCCGGGACTTAGCACCGGGCTGTTTTTGCCAAGCTAAGGCTTCTTGACCCTGCTGGCGATATTTAGTCAAGGTGCGGCTCACCCAGCCTTGGGTCAATCCTAGGGCATGAGCAATAGCGACTTGTTTCCATCCTTGTTGCTGGAGGGCGACACAGCGCCGGCGTAGCACTTCGTACTCGGTTTGTTTATAGCTTGCCATAATAAGTACAAGGTTTGACTATTACGGATCTACTCACGCATTAATA
>NZ_JAFEUV020000040.1 GCF_017355915.2 Telluribacter roseus | reverse complement strand
TGTACGTAGTCAAGTAAAAATGGACAGAAGGGAAGAAAAAGGGAAGAGACAATTTAGTAAATTGTTTCACCCAAATTACCTTAGTTATGTCCAAACCATCTAAAAGAACGCCTAGGCACTCCAAAACGGATCAATCAGCCTCATCTACTCCGGAGCGCCCATCTGCCTTTTCCATTATTAAAGATATTCAACCGGTCCGCCGGCGCGGGACAAAGCCGGCGCCAATACACTGCTGAGGAGAAAATCGGCACGGGCCGCCCCGCAAATCGTACTGGAAGGCTTGCAAGGCGAACAATCTGTGGCTGAAATCTGTCGCCGCGAAGGACTCAACACCAACGTGTACTATCGCTGGATCGGACCGCCGAAGCGGTAAGGAGTTCCTGGAAGCAGGTAAAAAACGCTTGGCGGGTGATACGACCCGGGAGGCCACTGCTCCGCGCGGCGGTCGCCAGAAGTGCAAACCATCAAGTCAGAAAATGAAGCACTCAAGCAACTGGTGGCCGAACTGAGCCTGGAGAATAGGGCATTAAAAAAAAGTCTTAAAGCCGACGAATAATCCCTATCATCATATGACTCAGTCCGAAAAAATGGAAATTATCACGTTGGTTGAACAGTCAAGCGTTAGTGTAAAAGCAACCTTGCAGGAGTTAGGTATTAATCGATCTACCTTTTATCAATGGCGGTCCGCCGCAGCGGTATAAACGCTATTTGAATGATGGTTACGATGGATTGGCTGATCAACCTTACCAACGCACGAGTAGTTGGAACCAACTGCCCCCTGCTGAAAAAAGTCGGATCATAGAGCTAGCTCTGGAACGACCAGATCTTTCCAGTCGAGAACTAGCATGCTATATAGTTGACAATGAAGGATGGTTTGTGTCGGAGTCCACAGTCTACCGTATTCTGAAAAGCCGAGGTCTGGTGACTACGCCTGCTTACCGACTAATGGAA
>NZ_JAFEUV020000039.1 GCF_017355915.2 Telluribacter roseus | reverse complement strand
TGTACTGGTTACTAAGGTTATAGAATATTTGGTATAAAATTTATAGTTTATGTTGGTTATGAAACTCCATAAAAATGCTAGCCTTACTCTAAGGCAGCGGCGGCAGGTCAAAGACCTGTATGCCAGTGGCGATTATAGCCAACAGGCACTCGCTGAGCGCTTCGGCGTCCACCTGCTGACCATCCGCAAGTGGCTCAGCCGCTCGGAACTAACCGACCGCAGCAGTGCTCCCTTGCACAAGGCCAGAGCTATTACTGCTGCCTTTGAGGACGCCGTAGCAGCTTACCGACAGAACCCGGCTACCAGCCACCACGGTAAAGTACGCATTGCCTATGAGCTCCAGCAGCAGCACGCCTGCAGCAATCCCAGCAATGTGTACCTGGTGCTCAAAAAGCAGGGGCTGAACAAGCCCCGCAAGACCAAAGCACCCATTTCTGCTCACTTGCCCGTGGGCAGGCATCGCACCCAGATGGACATTCAGCAACTACCAGCCGTTAAAGGCGGCCAGGGTTTCGAATACAAGATCTCGATCATTCATCTGTCGACACGGATCAAGTACTCAGAAATCCACGACAACTGTCACAGTAGTACTGTGGCGGCCGTCTATCAGAGAGCGTTGGAGAACCTGCCCCCTTTTTCATCACCTTCACCGACAACGCCATGTACTTCACCATGAAATATACCTACCACTCCCACTATAAGACAGCTTTTACCAAGCTGGTAGAGAAGTGGGGGCGCATCCATGCACTTATTCCTAAGGGCAAGCCTTGGAAGAATGGGTTTATTGAACGCTCCAACCGCACCGATAACGAGAACCTGTTTGAGCAGGTGACCTTCATCGACTCTCAGGACCGAAAGTACCAGTTCCGTCTGTGGGAGATGCACTATAATCATCATCGTCCCCATCAAGGCATTAATAATATGACACCCATCCAAATGGCTCAAAAACAGCATCCGCTGTGGACAAATTTTGCCCTTGCAATAACCTA
>NZ_JAFEUV020000038.1 GCF_017355915.2 Telluribacter roseus | reverse complement strand
TGATACTGGTCGGCACAGTACTGTATCCCCCTGTCAGAGTGGTGGATCAGCTCGAGCTTCTTGTCCACCCTCTGTTTGAGGGCCATCCTCAGGGCGTTAACACTGCTTCTGGTGGTCAGGTCGGTCGCCACAAAGTAGCCCATCACCTTTTTGGAGTAGGTGTCCGTGATCAGGCTCAGGTAGCAGGGCATCGTGCTACTGCCGATGTACGTGATATCGGCAACCGCGCGGCGGACCGCCCACACCTGCTCAGGCCTGTTGATCGTCAGGCCGGGGAGCCTGTTCTTGTGCTTTTTGAACCGGTGGTAGGAGTTGGTCGTGACATGGAACCGGCGTTTGGGCCGGACCAAGAGGTGGTTGGCCCTGAGAATCGCAATGAACCTATCCCGGCCCACTTTCAGCCCCCTTAGCTTGTCGTTCAGCAGATGGTACAGCTTCTTCGACCCGATTCTGGGCATGGTCGTACGCACCCCGTTCGCCAAAGCTACTACCTGGCCGGCTGTGTCCCTTTTCTGCCGGCTCCTTCGGATAGCCCGATAGTACACCTGTCTTTCCACCCCGAACAACTGACAGGCGAAACGTAGTGTTTCGGCATGCTGGTCCTTGAATTGATCGATTGTCCGGGTCATGAGTTTTTTCGGATGGCAATGTGGTACTCTTTCTCGGCCAGCTCTATCATCATGTCAAACATGATGGCCTTTTTCTCCGAAACCGTTGCCTGGTGCTCCAGCTGTGCCTTCTGCTTTTCCAGCAGCTTTACCTTCGCTTCCAGTTCCATGATCTTTTGTTCGGGTGTCTTAGTCATAGTGGACGATGTTTGGTTCTCCCAATCAAAGTTACCATATTTTCGCAGCCACGTCTGCACGGTGGCATGGCCCTGGATCCCGTACTTTCGCTGAGCTTCGCCCCGGGCAATCTCGCCTCGCTCAATTTCTCGGACTACCGCAAGCTTGAAGCTCGTAGTGTAATCCTTCTGACTCCGCTTGACATACTTCTTCTCTGCTTTCATAACAATACTTTTTTGTATCGCTATTT
>NZ_JAFEUV020000037.1 GCF_017355915.2 Telluribacter roseus | reverse complement strand
GATTTCTATGACAAATGCAAGTTGTTCTGGTAGGTTGTCTGATTTTTTATCAGGGCGAATATCAGGTGAATGATCTTGTTTCTGACCGCATTCAGGACTGACATCTTGTTCTTGCCTTCGGCTACTTTGCGCTGGTAGTAATCCCGTAGCCGGTTATCCAGCCTGACGGCTCGCATGGCCGCCATATGCAAGACGCTCTTCATGCTCTTATCAGCATAGTGAGACACGCGCGGCCTTCGCCTCAGGGAGCTGCCAGACTGATGCTCAAAGGGTACCACCCCACAGTAGCAGGCCATCTTTCTGGGGTCAGTTATCAGGGTAAAACCCTCTGTCCTGGCCAGCATCATCCAGCAGGTTACCTTCCCCACACCGGGCACTGAACTGATGAACTGAGCCTGCTTTCGGGTCTGCTCGTCAGCCTGGATGAGCTGCTGGATCTGCTCCTCCAGGCGCTGGATTTGCTCTTGTAGCGAGTCGATCAACTGCTGGTTGAGCTTACCCAGAGGCTGATCTAGGCCTAGCTCTTTCAGCAGACTGAACTCGGCCTGTTGAGCTATGAGCATTCGTTTGATCTTGATTCTAGACAGGCGCTGAGCCAGTAAGACCTTGATCTTCTGTACGGTTGGCTGGGCTGGCTGCCAGGTCAAACAGTCCTGGTAGTGCTTTCGGATGTAGTGGCAGATACGCTGGGCATCTACTTTGTCAGTCTTGCCCCTGATCAGGCCCAGGCTCTTTTTCAGGTGCAGGGCCGAGAGCACGTAGACCTGAAAGTCGTACTGAGCCAGTACCTGGTAGAGCGGCCAGTTGTAGCGCCCCGTGTTCTCCATGGCTACTACCACGGGCTGACCGGTGAGCTTCTTGAAGAAGCCGTCAATAGCTTTGGGTTGATTGGCCATGGACAGATGAGTCAAGCCCTGCTCTGATTGCAGGCAGATGTCCAGCGTCTTGCTGCTGATGTCAATGCCGATAAAGATCTTTTTCATAGATTTGTTAGTAAGAAAGTGAAGGGAGAACTTCATCCCTAAGGCTCATCTCCTTGCTAATGGGCTGCTGGCCCAGATTTCTATGTGAGCTAAGGATGAAGAGGGAGTCCAAAGTCTGAATCAGCCTGTGAGTTCCTAGCTCAGAGCGCATGTCTTAGTGTACTTTGGCTCCCTTTCTCTCTTTAAATGTAAGTACCTACTCCTATTCTTTCAATACACCGCAAGTCTAAAGGAGCG
>NZ_JAFEUV020000036.1 GCF_017355915.2 Telluribacter roseus | reverse complement strand
AAACGTCGGAAAAATCATATTTTTCAGCAACTCCAAAGAGGATAAAACCTTCTCTTCTCTTTTCACCCGCAGTTGTCCACTTTTCGCTGACGATCTACAGTAGCTCCTCATCTTACTCCTAAATGCTGGATAAACAAAAAAAGTGGAGGAACAGATCTATTTGGCCGACTCTGGTGGGATCGTCCCTCAGTAACTATTCGGACAGAGTTTTTTAAGCCGGAGAAAGGGCGTTATCTGCATCCAGAGCAGCATCGTCCTATTACGCATCGTGAAGCTGCACGCATTCAGGGTTTTCCAGATGACTTCATATTTAAAGGAAATAAAATTGAAGTGGCTCGTCAAATTGGTAATGCTGTAGCAGTTGGAATATCCGGTCATATTGCAGATGCTGTTTGGAGACATTATAATTATCATTATTTCAAAAAGGATCAGGAGTCAGTTCAGGCAATAGAAATATAGATAAGTTTATATTAGATTTAGTGAATAATGTTGGTTATCATAAACTACAATTACTGCCCACTGAGCTGTTCATTAAAGAAGCTCAGCATAGGCCTAGACTAAACAAAGAATATCATTTATTTCGAACTACTTGTAGTAATTGCACTAGCACATTAAGTCATATACATATATAAATGATTTAGATATGTAAAAAACTATTCAATTGAAAAAGACTATTTTATACATTGTTATAAATAAGCGATTTATTGAATCATAGATGGAGCCTTTAAAGTTCTGCTTCCTAAACCTTCACACCTCCATACACCCCATCTCTTAATGGGAACATTTTAAATAATTAATTTTTGTACGATAAAAGTAAAATAAAGCGGCAATATGCTATTCATGAAAAATATACAACTAGTCAGTCGTTATTTTAATATTTAACTAAATGGTTATAAAAATAGCTCCTCGACTTCAAGTACAATTATTATGACTATACATAAAGCTTTTGATGCAGAGAAAGCAAGGAATCAGTTAGTTGAACTTTTGGATAAATTTATTGCTCACTCCACAACTACGGACTTTAGAACTAAAGTCCAAAAGTTAATTCCTGCTTTTATGCTGCTGCGTAAAATAGGCATATCCATTATAGACAGTCATACTGAATACTCAGCTCGTGAGCGAATACTGCTATACTTCAGGAAGAATCCTATGACTATAATTGAAACAGAGGAATTAATGGTTGTCTCAGGTATAAGTGAGTACCCGCGACGGATTAGAGAATTACGAGTTCAGGAGGGATGGCCAATTCTCAGTGGTAAAACAGTTAAAAGTATGCAAGGTGCTAATGAATGGGATAACAACAGTCTGGATGTAAATAGAATAAAACCAGACGAGTATATACTATTGAAGGACCAACAGGACCGAGATGCAGCTTATAGATGGAAACAAATTAATCAAATCCGGAGAGAGAAAATTGCTGTTCAAGACAAAATAATAAAATATCTTTTGCTTATTGATGCGTGAATTAATCCGTAAAGAATGCAACTTCCTTCTTGCGGAAGAATACTTGAATTAAGGCTGGATCTTCCTCCAGCAAGTTTATCTGAT
>NZ_JAFEUV020000035.1:0-2782 GCF_017355915.2 Telluribacter roseus | reverse complement strand
ATGGGAAGATTAGGCAAAGTTCCTTGACATGTTGGAAGAAAGAAGAAAAGAAAGATCTAGCAAGAAATTGTAAGACAAGCAAATGAAGGGCGCATGGGGGATACCTAGGCTCTCAGAGGCGATGAAGGACGTGGTAAGCTGCGAAAAGCTGCGGGGAGTGGCACACACACTTTGATCCGCAGGTGTCCGAATGGGGCAACCCACTAGTATGAAGTACTAGTATCCTGATACAGGAGGCAAACGGGGGGAACTGAAACATCTAAGTACCCCCAGGAGAAGAAAACAACAGTGATTCCGCAAGTAGTGGCGAGCGAACGCGGACTAGCCCAAACCAGTCATGTTACGGCATGGCCGGGGTTGTAGGACTGACCGAGTGGTCAGCAGGTTAAGTCGAACGGTCTGGGAAGGCCGGCCATAGCGGGTGAGAGCCCCGTAGACGTACCACTTGCTGGCTGAGTCAGGATCCTGAGTAGGGGGGGACCGGTGGAATCCCCTCTGAATCCGGCGGCACCATCCGCCAAGGCTAAATACTCCTGAGAGACCGATAGTGAACCAGTACCGTGAGGGAAAGGTGAAAAGTACCGCGAGCAGCGGGGTGAAATAGAACTTGAAACCATGCGCTTACAAGCGGGCGGAGCCTTTTGGGGTGACGCCGTGCCTTTTGCATAATGAGCCTACGAGTTACGGTCACTGGCCAGGTTAATGCTTTCAAGAGCAGGAGCCGAAGCGAAAGCGAGTCTGAACAGGGCGCTTAGTCAGTGGCTGTAGACGCGAAACTTGGTGATCTACCCATGACCAGGTTGAAGCTGTGGTAACACACAGTGGAGGACCGAACCGGTAAACGTTGAAAAGTTTTCGGATGAGTTGTGGGTAGGGGTGAAAGGCCAATCAAACTGAGAAATAGCTCGTACTCCCCGAAATGTTTTTAGGAACAGCGTTGGGGTCAAGTCAGCGGCAGGTAGAGCTACCGATAGGACTAGGGGGAGTCACATCCTACCAAATCCTGACGAACTCCGAATGGCCGTTGATATACCTAGCAGTGAGGGCATGGGTGCAAAGGTCCGTGTCCGAGAGGGGAACAACCCAGAGCATCAGCTAAGGTCCCAAAATCTATGTTAAGTTGAGCTAAGGGGGTCCGACTGCAGAGACAGCCAGGATGTTAGCTTGGAAGCAGCTATACATTTAAAGAGTGCGTAACAGCTCACTGGTCGAGCGGGGCGGGCATCGATAATAAACGGGCATCAAACATAGTACCGAAGCTATGCGATTGTGCAAACAATCGGTAGGGGAGCATTCTCACAGGGGTGAAGGTGTCGCGTAAGCGATGCTGGACTGGTGAGAAAAGCAAATGTAGGCATAAGTAACGATAATGCTGACGAGAAATCAGCACACCGAAAGACTAAGGATTCCTCCGCTATGCTAATCAACGGAGGGTTAGGCGGGACCTAAGGGGGAGCCGACAGGCGTACTTCGATGGACAGCTGGTTAATATTCCAGCCCTTGCGCTTAGTGTGAAAGAGTGACGGAGCAGCCGGGTCACTACGTTCTGACGGAATAGAGCGTTGAGCTGAGCCTACGGGCGAGGCGAAGTGGCGAAGCAGCTTCCAAGAAAAGCTTTTGAAACCTCAGCTAAGCGGGACCCGTACCGCAAACCGACACAGGTAGTCGAGAAGAATATTCTAAGGTGCTCGAGTGAATCACGGCTAAGGAACTCGGCAAATTAACCCTGTAACTTCGGGAGAAGGGGAGCCTCCTTGGTAACACAAGAGGTCGCAGAGAAATGGCCCAGGCGACTGTTTAGCAAAAACACAGGACTCTGCCAAATCGTAAGATGACGTATAGGGTCTGACACCTGCCCGGTGCTGGAAGGTTAAGAGGGGATGTTAGTCGCAAGGCGAAGCATTGAATCGAAGCCCCAGTAAACGGCGGCCGTAACTATAACGGTCCTAAGGTAGCGAAATTCCTTGTCGGGTAAGTTCCGACCTGCACGAATGGTGTAACGATCTGGGCACTGTCTCGGCCGTGAGCTCGGTGAAATTGTAGTAGCGGTGAAGATGCCGCTTACCCGCCACGGGACGGAAAGACCCCGTGCACCTTTACTATAGCTTTGCATTGGTTTCGGGTCAGGGATGTGTAGGATAGGTGGGAGGCTGTGAAGTGGCGTCGCCAGGCGTCATGGAGCCACCGTTGAAATACCACCCTTCGCTGGCCTGGGATCTAACTTTTATAAATAGAAGGACCGTGCATGGTGGGTAGTTTGACTGGGGTGGTCGCCTCCAAAAGTGTAACGGAGGCTTCCAAAGGTCGGCTCAGCACGCTTGGTAACCGTGCGTGGAGTGCAATAGTACAAGCCGGCTTGACTGTGAGACCGACGGGTCGAACAGGTGGGAAACCAGGGTATAGTGATCCGGTGGTTCTGTATGGAAGGGCCATCGCTCAAAGGATAAAAGGTACGCCGGGGATAACAGGCTGATCTCCCCCAAGAGCTCACATCGACGGGGAGGTTTGGCACCTCGATGTCGGCTCGTCACATCCTGGGGCTGGAGAAGGTCCCAAGGGTTCGGCTGTTCGCCGATTAAAGTGGCACGCGAGCTGGGTTCAGAACGTCGTGAGACAGTTCGGTCCCTATCTGTGGTGGGCGCAGGAAGATTGACGGGGGCTGCCCTTAGTACGAGAGGACCGGGGTGGACCCACCGCTGGTGCACCGGTTGTCACGCCAGTGGCATGGCCGGGTAGCTATGTGGGGAACAGATAAGCGCTGAAAGCATCTAAGTGCGAAACT
>NZ_JAFEUV020000034.1 GCF_017355915.2 Telluribacter roseus | reverse complement strand
AAGTAGTAGAAGCTGTTTTTATTTCCAAACAAGAGGCCAAAATATTTTCTGAGATTTTTCTGTCTCAGCCTTTTTGGCTTATGTATATCCTGCTGGATTGTTTCAGACACCTCGTATCACTCTGCTCTGGAAGTGGAGCCAGGAAGACTGGCTGCTTTACCTTATGGGCGCCTTATCATAACGGCACCGGGAGTCCTGTTAGTTCCTTCTGCTGTTACTTTTTCAGAAGAACTTTTTGCTTCACTACTAGGGGCTTCTGTTAGTGCCCTGGCCGGACCGTCTGTCCTGCCTGCTTCCCGTTGATTGGGAGTGCAAAAGTAGTAGGTAGTACCTATCTTGTGCAAGTGTTTTAGCAGATATTTTTTCAGTTTTTACACAAGTACCTCATAAGCTGAGGGTAAAGCGGCTGATGAGTTTCTGCTTCCGCATCGGAGCCTGAGAAAGAACACCGGTAGAGGCTCTGGTAGTTCCTAGGCTCGAGAAGTTTTGTAGGACTTTCTCTTCTTAAAGAGAAAGGGCCCCGAATTAGTAGCGGGACCAGAAGTGTAACAAAGGTTACTCTTCTTGAAGTTCCTATACTACAGAAAGATTTTGTAGATGATCTTTCCTCACAAAGGAACGGCCTTGACTTTGTCAGCGGGACCTTATATAGAACATGAGTAACTCTTTTGGAAGTTCGAGCCCAACTTGAAGTTTTCAACTGCTGATAGGTCTTTATTAATAAAAGCTATTTCCAGATCAGGTAAATAACACTTCTATCTCTCCTTGAAGTTTCTGGGTACAGGATGATTTTCTAGACGCATCCTCCTATAAAGGAACAGGCACACCGTGGAGCAGACTCAGCTTATCAGCAGAACCAGATAAACAACACCTGGAAAATGGTTAGGAGTTTCTCCTGAGATAATGATTCATGAAAGAGCAGTTAATTGTTTGGCTACTTCTATTTTTTTTAGATTAGGTTAACATATATACGTAATCCGGAGTTTCCTGATAGATAAATTTCGAAGGATCGTACTTTAAGCTGCTTTATAAACATAGTTTTAGCTTTGCCAACTACTAATTTTTCCCGCAATAATTATGTAACCACCTTGGTACTAAAAATTTATTAATTCTTCAATTGCCATTTTATTGAAACTCTAGTACCTTGGGGTTTCATAAAAGGTAAAGCTCTGACGAGTAAGTACCTGACTTTGTTTTAAAGAACGCACCCTCCTTCCTAGTTCTGTATTTGATTTTTCAATAACTAATAACTAGTGAAGACGTATGTTAGCATCCCTGTTGAACGCCTACCCATGGCGTGTTAAATCTTATTATGCCATTCTTCATTTCGTTAGAACCAATGCTACTTCACTTTTTATAGTAGCCTCATCCCTCCCCCTGCTGGGAATCTTTATTTACTACAACATCTTTAAGCTCAACTACCCCCAGCACGAGGATCTATTATCCATGACGTTTATCAGGCACTGGAGTACCAACTCCTGGGAGAGTCTGCTGGACGAGTGGGTCTCACACGGGTTTGGGCACCGTTATCCATTTACACGAACGGTCTCTCTAATTGCAGCTCTACTTAACGGAGGTGAACTGGATATTACGCATACCGGAGTGCTGGGTATTGTTTTTCTTGGCCTCTTCTACGGTCTCTTTACCTATCTGCTTTACCGCTCCCAAATTTCCCTGTTCTACATTCTGCCTCTTGCCTTCTGGTTCTTCCAGCCCCAGTTGAAGACGTATATGTTCTGGTCGTTGATCAACCAGCTTTACATGCCGTCTTTGTTTTTCTCTCTGGTAGCGGTATGGTTACTGACTAAAGATGGCAGTAAAAGGCTAGCAGCTGCACTACTTTGTGTTATTGTAGGAGTAGGTGCTTTCTCTAGTGGATTGTTAGGATTTGGAGCGGGTGCCCTGGTACTCTTTTTACGAAGAAAATGGAGCTACCTTGCTATATGGTGTCTGGTAGCTGTGGGCACTGGTGCTTTGTACTTCCGTAATTATACCCAACCGGGCTGGGGGTTACCCCAGTTCAGGCCCTACGAAAACCCACTGAGCCCGTGGCTGCTTTTCCATTACCTTACGCTTTATATTGGAGGCATTTTACATTTTGAATCGGTTCCGGTAAGTGCATCTACTTTATATAATCCTAAGCTTTGGGGTAGTTATTTGCTAGGTCTGATCTGCTACGCTCTTATTGGCTATACACTCATAGTGGCCTGGGCAGGTTATGTACCAGCAGTGGCCAAAAGGTGGCCTGGCTTTATGCAACGAAGATTCGACTGGTGGCAACTCCACCCACGTATACGTCTGTTCGTCACAGGATTTGTAGCCTTGCTATTTGTGACGATCTACATGATCATCAATGGACGAACTACCGTAGAAGACGGAAGCCAGGTATTCAGTGACCGGCTACGTATATATCCTACTACTATTGTTGCCATGGCCTATCTTATGACTCTATGGCTGGCCAAACGTTACCGCCACCGCATATTTGTTTTTTCTTTAGGATTGTCGATGCTCTTCTTCCTGTTAAGTTACTACTATCATATTGATGCTCGTATCAGGGAGAAGCGTTTCCATATGACATCCTTATACAACTACCTCCATAACAAGCCTGGCTTTTTGAATGATTTTGGTACGTGGGGAGGAAACAACCAGAAGTATAATAAACCCAATGTAGATTCAGCCGTACTGGCTGGTGTATATAAGCCTACTGATCCTGCCTACCTGGAGGGAGCTCAATTGGTAGATTCGCATAAGAAGAATATTCCGGTACTCTCTGTTGAATACGATAGCTTAACAAACAGGTATAGCTTTTCGACCAATAATTTTAATAACAGCGCTAGCGCCGGAATGAACTACTACCTGTTACTAAATAGCTCTGAGTATAAATTTGTACTCCCTCTAAATGTTCGCCGAAGCCCTGTTACCTATTTTATGAGAACGGGTAAGTACTACTATGGCGATATTGAGACTATTGTGAATGCGACTTCGCTGCCGGAAGGAAAGTATCGAGTGGGCATACTCGCGCAACTAAAGAAACCTTACTATGCATTCCAGTCTGATTCCATCACCATCCGACGTACTCATCCGGGCGAGTGGTGGTAGACACGGCTATATAGAATCAGTAGTACCCATACTTTAATAGATAATTTTTCTTACTAGTCGCTGGCAAAAGTTGGGTTGATCAAATCATAAAAAGCTGGTGTTGACTCTGACTAGATTTTTACTAAAAAGCTCCCCGGGAGGTAGTCCTCCGGGGAGCTTTTTCTATCCCTTAGTTTAAAACATCCTGGCTACTCCAGCACCGGAGGTACTACTGTCAAAGTTGCGGTGGTAGAATAGCTCCTGGACCTTACATTTTCCCGCTTCATTTAGTACTGCATCAGTTATCAGACCGCTTTTAGTACGAGTTACAGTTATATAATCAAACTCTGCCAGTACCATCATGGCCTTCTGAAAGGCAAATTGCATTTGTGAAGGCACCTCCAGATGCGATATAGACTGTCGGCTTTTAAAGAAAGTCAGATAGTAATTGTCCATTTCCAGATTCATAGGAAGTCTAGTACGGCTTATACGTAATAATTGATTTACTTAAAAGTTTTCTGGTTGTTGGTGTAGCCCGCCTTATTGAGGTACCAGTCGGTTCGCAGCTGTCCCCCGCTCTGCGCCCAATCAGCAAAGAACAGGTAAGCCTCGGTGACAGGTACCTTTTCTGCCGGGTAGTTGAACTCAACGGGCAGCTCAATGGCCCACGGCAGGTTACTGGCTGAGCGGTAGTAGCGGCCTGATCCGGGCTTGGAAGTATCTTCAAGCGTACCCAGCAGGCTGGCATTGGCCTTACCCGTAGGAGCATAATTAGCCAGGTGCACCTCTACCTCCCGCTTTCCATCCACGATGATGAACGGGTTGATCTTCTCCTGGCTGGCTTTGGCCGGATCCAGCGGTGTTGCAAAGCGTACTACCAGCTCGAGCTGACCGGGTGTACCCGCCGGGCTTTCCTTGACGGTATTGAACATAGAACCTCCTACCCGTTTGATCAGTGGCTCGGGGGTGTCATAAGCAACAATGACAGCTTTGGACTGACCGGCTTCTGTCTTGTTGGGAGCCAGCTGCACGTAGCCTTTGGTATGGCTGTACCCCGTAACGCTGGCGACCTCGCTGCTGCTAACGCCGTCGAGCTGGAAGCCGAAGCCGTTGTCGTAGGAGGCGCCGATAGCGCGGATGATGATCTGGTTTTTCATTTCCACCAGCTTATTGTCGGCGTTGAACACGCGGGTAATGCGGGAGTTGATGACCAGGTCGTTGAAGTCGTAGTCACCCTGCGCCGGCCACAGATCCTCAAAGCCGTAGGTGGCCCAACCGGTAGCCGAAGGATAGTAGGTGTTATAGGCACGGGTAGGATCATTGGGATAATCATCCTGCGAGTCGGCTACACCATCTTTATCAGTATCGATGATAGTAGGGGCTGCCTGTAAAGTACCAAAGCCCTCGGGATTACACGAGCTGGTGGGTAGGTAGGTGCCCCCGCAGCTGAAGTAGCTGCTGGCGATTCTGGAGCTGTTCTGCTCAATGCCGTTAGCGTCGCACAAGTTCGCTGATCCTTCCATGGAGGCAGCGCCACCAATACTGGTAGTACCTGCCACTTTCACCACAGATTTGGTTGTGCCTTTACCCGTAATAGTACCTTCGTAGACAAGTTTGGAAGTACTTAGCATGGCCCCGCTGTTAAGTACCAGATTAGATTTGCCGCTGATGCGGGTCTCACTACCCACTTTGATATAGGAGTTGTTGGTAAAGGTATAGCTGGGGATAAAGTTGCCGTCAATAATAAGTCGGCAGTTATTCTCATTAAAGGACTCCCCGCCCGCCTCGTAGTACCCCTCTACCATAATGTAGTTGTTATTGACAAGGTGGCGATTGTTAATCAGTGCCTGCTTAACGATCAGCTCTCCGTTGTTGAGATATGTATTGGAGGTATTATTGTTAATGGTAAAGTTGCCGTTAACAGTCATTTTGCCATAGTTCTCATAGGAACCTCCCGTTGCCAGGTTCTGGGTGAATGACAAAGCATTTGAATAGTTATATATGCTAGTTGTAGGAGCAAGTATATCCGTAGCAGAGATAGTTACCGTTGAGCCTTCCAGAAAATAAATCTTACAGGCTGCGCTTTTGTTGGTGATAAGGTTAGGAATAGTAGCCGTTCCGCAAATACGAAGCGTACCACCATTCATAGTGATCTTACCACTGTAGGTACCCGTGAGTGCAATAACATCACCTGCTTTGATAGTAAGATCCCCCTTATGATTTGAATACGCTTTGGTTACTCCCGTGGTACAGTCAAGACCTGATCCAGCCTGCTGACGCGCCGATACGACCTGAGCCGCAGTCAGAAAATCGGCCGAGATAGAAGTACCAGCATGTATTTTCTTCACTTCAGAGGCACCGTTGGCGTCAATCTTTTCAACATAAAGGTCCGTCAAAGAAGCCGGGATGCGAAACTCTAACTTGAAGCTTTTACCAAGTGAAGCAATACCTGTGGCAACAAGTTGTCCAATAGTAGGCAGGTCATTATATACATTGATACGGGCACGCTCATCAGCATAGGAGGAAGTACCTACCCTTACATTAAGCTGAACATCCCGAGTAGATCTGAAGTCGAAACTTTCATTTACCTTCAAATTCTGTATATCGGTTGATCCGACTTTTTTTGCTGGATCCAGGTCCGAAGGTATACAACTAGTAACCATAAATAATATAGCACCAGCAATGCACCACTTGTTAGAAAAGGTCATACGTGTAAGCAGGTAATTTGATAATTATTGTTGACAGCTAAATCTGCTGCTAAAGTAGAAAGCTTATACCTGCTGCTTTTTATAATTCGACTAACTGCGAAAAATGCAACTTAATCGATCATTTTCTTGGGAGAATGGTAAAAGGATATGATACCTGCAATGCTGTCAACTAAACCTGTAGATGCTCTTAGCAACCACAGCCTTTCAGTCAGCGCTACTTACATAGCAATGACAAATGAAATTAGTAGGAGTTTGGGGCATATGTATTTCTTTATATAGGTTCATACCAGAAATGAACAAACTAAATACCATAAGTACTACCACCGCTTTTAAAAATCGAAATTGGATGCTGGTATATACTTACATCAATTTTCTCATTCTGAAGCGCTTAATCCTTGTCGTTAAACGCAGAGTGTAGTACTTTTGTAACTGTTTCATACTTTTGAGAATATCCTCCGTCTGTATTATGATAAAGAACTTACTTCTGATCGATGATGATCATACTACTCTCAGGTTATTAACATTGATGATTACGCGGCAAGGCTTTGCAGAGAATGTTTTTACTTTGAATAATGGTCAGGAGGGCGTTGATTACTTTGACCAACTGGTAAATAATGAAGAGGGGGTTGCTCCTGATCTGATTTTTCTGGATATCAATATGCCAATTATGAATGGCTGGGACTTTCTAGATGAATACTCTGCCCGATTCGAACATGTATATCCGGATACGAAGATCTGCATGTTGACTTCTTCGGTAGATCCTATGGATAAGCTGCAGGCCTTCTACTACTCAAGCGTCATTACATTTATAAGCAAGCCTCTTTTTAAGGCAGAAATGGAAGCGCTACGAAGCCATCCCAGCCTGAATCACTTCTTCAGCACCAGTACACTTAATTAAAGATTTTCATTTGATATAACTTCTCATCTAAACCATCAAAAGGTTTACGCAGAAGCACTAATGTTAGAAGGCATACTACCACAAAAAGAATGGGCACCATAACAATGGTGCCCGTTCTTTTTGTGGCTATTCCAGAAGCTAGGAATAATAAAGAAAAAGGGCTTCTCCCTTTGGGAAGAGCCCTCTATTGCTGTTGACGAAGTGCAGTGGTGGTATATATAAACAGCAAAGGAGCCGCAGCGAGTGCTGCGGCTCCTTGTAGCTTGATAGGGTGTGGCGGCTACCTACTTTACCGGGCGAA
>NZ_JAFEUV020000033.1 GCF_017355915.2 Telluribacter roseus | reverse complement strand
TCTAAACCCGTGGCTGAACGCCACTGACGGTCTGTCTTTAAATCCGTAGTTGATAGCTTCATTTGGCAAATTTAACCCGCTGCAACAACTCTAATATAAACCATGTATATCATTCAAACTTAAATCGCTTACGGTACACTCGGAGAAAATTCCGAAACGTATATCGTAATATTACCTAAGCAAAAGCTTTTCATAGTCGCTACTTTGGTAGTGGTAACTTAAGGGATGATTTATTATAAGTGCATCATGATCAGCGGAACTACAAATTATTGTTGCCAACGCTGCGGCAGTTTGAATATACGGAAGAACGGTCATTCTACATCAGGCATACCAAAATACCATTACAAAGACTGCAACCGCAGCGGCGGCTGCAAATATGGCACCATCAGCAATGTAGCACAAGAGCTCACCGAGCAGGCGACTGCCGCGCGGTGGAAAAGCTCTTACTGGAGCGGACTTCCTTGCGCGGTATACAACGTGTGACGGGTTTAATTGGACCGCCGAAGCGGCCGTCCTTGCTCGTTAGCTCTTTGTCACCAGACAGCATGCTAGCGATGGCCTGCTCGCGAAATGTTGCATAGTTGAAATCAGAATGATTCTGAATGGGTAGGTTCTCTTCTTTACCCATTTTGTTCGTTTAGTTGTCATTAACCAAATCCTAAATTGGCACACTTCTTTGAAAACTCTCGTCATCCATGTGCTTGCCATGCTGGTTGACAGCTGCATACCAACGTCACCCACCTTAGGTGACAAGTTTCATCCCATTGAATCTTACCCCAGATTCATAGTATGTTTAGGTGTAGTACGTTATGGGATACATTGAATCACATGATGGTAGTAAATTATGAAAAAGGTAACCCAGATTAGTACTGATAGGGTTCACTGATCAGAAGTTAAATGTCAGACTCTGAATACTAAGATGGATTCGTGTGGGGGTGGAGAAAAATATAAAGCCCCCTTAGACGCTATTTAATTGACAGTACTGGTTTGAACCGGCAACAAGTATATTCAAAAGGTGAGGAGTGCTTTAATATTCCAACTTATAGCGGTCATACCAACAAAAGAGCTTAAGCACCAAAATACCTGGTTATCTTCTCGAGTTCCTGCTGAATCTCCTTCTGCTTATGTTCTCCTGCAAGAAGGAACGAACTCCTGTTCATGTTAAGGCTATCTCTCCTTGAGCTTATTTCCTGGCTCATCTGATTGATCTCTTTTTTTAAATCAGCCAACCTTTGAGTAAGCACCTGTAATTCCTCAACTTTTTTCTGCAACTCATGTTCTTTTGGCTGTAGGTCAGCTTTGTATTGACGGGCATGGGCTGATTGAAATGCATTCAGATCACGACCTATCACATTCAAATATTCCTGAGCCGTGGAAATGAGGTGTTCTTTGCTTAGACCAGCGTTTTTAAGGATATTGAAGGCGGTCGTATACTTTAGATTTTCATCGGCTATATCATCAATATCCAATTTTGTATCTACGAATTCCTTGAAATCCGGACCATGAAAGGCAGGGTTTTCACGATTCGCTTTGTCAATCAGATTATCAAAATAGGCTACATGCTCTGCAAAAGGCATGCTGTCAGCCTGTTGTGGAACTTGCTGCTGAGCTGGTGTTGATGGAGTGGGTGGAGCAGCAGCTTGCCCTTCATTAATAAGCGGATGTGTAGTGTTTTCATCTTCCTGCTGCGCAGAAGGAGCCTGAGGAGGGGTACTCCTTTTTGGGGCCTGTTTATTTTTATCCTCCTCAAACTCAATAAAAGGATTTAACAACTGCTTCAGGAAGCTCATAAGCGTTTTATTTTTTAAGTTCCAAAAGGAAACCAATCGTAAAATTTGCGTCCCAATCGAATACAAACGTATCGGTTTGAGTAGCATCAGCGATCGCCTTATAGATATTTAAACCTGCCTCCATTTTTTTATCTTCCGGTTTGTACGATTGCGGATTTTTTAGAACCGTATATCTTTCATCGCCTTTGCGGTGCTGTTTAGCCAGTGTGAAAGGAACGCCACCTATAATAAAGCCTACATTTCGCTTCCCTTCGGGGACCTTACTTACTCCTTGCTTCACCTGGTTATAAACATCTTGATCGGTCTGATTATTTTGAAAATACTTCGCTCCGGGCAGCTCAAGACTCCGCAGAGAGCCATTGTCTTCCCAGGATACCTTGGTATTACCAGATCCGATGTCGACCATAAATGAGTTATCTGCAAAAGAGGGTGGGACAGTAGCTCGCAGGGCTAAATTAGCCTCCTGTTCGGCTGTTACATTATTCACCACATAACCCATCTTTTTCAGTTCGTTGCTGATGATCTTGGTTTTGGGTTCTTTTTGGGCCCCGGAGGAAATAACAAAATGTATATTGTTTTTAGCGACTCCTTTGTCTAACATCCCGGAAATGTACTTCTTCAAACCGGCCCTGATATCGTCCGTAGTGGCCAGTCCCTCGTAGGCTAGGGATTCACCAAAGTCTTTAGAGACAATCTCCCAGCGCTTTTCCCTGTCCATATTGATCACAAATGAGTTGAAGCCGGTAGCGCCCAGCTCAACCACCCCGTTAAGGGTACCATTCTGCGGCTTCTCGGGGGTGTAATTAAAGTCTCTTGTCTCGTCCGATGCGGTATTACCGGTAGCTGGTTCTGGACTCCGGGTTTGGGAGGTCGGAGGTTCCGGAGCGGTATAGGATGTATCGGAAGAATCAGACGCAACGGTGCTCCCCGAATTTTTAAAGGCAAAATAAGCCAGTGTAGCTATTATTGCCAGAATTAGAAATATTCCTGCTGGTCTTAGTTTCATTGCTGCTAGTATTTAAGAATGTTTATTAGCCATTGTTATCATTACTATTCTGCCGCCTTCTTCGTTTGAGAGCAGTAGTTTTTTTCCATCGGTGATTTCTACCATTGATCCGATGGGCACCTGCTTATCTTCCGTAAGATCTTTCAGTGAGTTCAGCTTCTGGTTTACTAATACCCATTTGTTATTAAACCAGGCAAAGTACCCTACCGGTACTTTCTGCTCCGCGGTAAGACGCTCATTTCGGACAACATTCCTATTTACGTGCCACTGGAACAGATACTGGTTATGGTAGACCATCAGCCGGTGATTTTCAGGTTTCCATACGGTATCTTTAAACCGATAGTATAAATCAAGCACAGGCAGAGGCCCTTTTATTGGAGTGCCGCAGAACGGACATTTGGGAGAAGAGGAATTATCAAATACAAACCACTTCTGATCGCAGAGGGTATTGCCGCAGGGCTGCATCAGGTCAGTAGTTTTTAACAAAGCCTGTTCCCACATATCCGCATTGGGACGTTGATTAGGATGATGTAGCCCCGTAATAAAGGCCTGGTCAAAAAGTGCTTTCAGATAAGGTCCTGTCAGCGTATAGGGAAGTTTGCTTACATCTGACCAGGGCAGGGCTGACTTTGGAAGCTGTCCCAGCTTAGGTCTGTTTGAAGCATCGGTCGGGTGTTCAATGAACAGTGCCTTTTCCCCCATCGATAAAAGATCATCTTCTTCTGTATCCAGCGAATTAATCTTACCGCCTTTCAGAGGATGACGATATAAAAGGTACATATATATCATGACGGCCAGCGCGTGCAAATCGGTAAGACGGTTGGCATGCTTCCGATTAGGGTCACGCAGGGCAAGGTGTTTGGTACTAAGTACTTCAGGAGCAATAAAATCCGCCGTTCCGATCACATCAGGTGGGTATAAGCCGGGCACTACCAATCCATCAATATCGATGATCGTTGCATCCCGGTTGACCGGATCAATAAGTACATTTTTGTAAGAAAGATCAGAATGAGCCAGGCCCGCGGCGTGGAGCCGCTTAACCCCTCTGGCAATTTTGACACAAATCTGGAAATAGCTTAACCAGTTGCCCAGTTCACTTTCATCCAGTCGCAGAGCAAATTGCTTGTTCCTGAACTTGGCAGAAGCAAACCATAGCCCTTGCTTCTCCTTGCCTTTGATTCCTTCACCTGTAGCATAGCCTTTAGCAAAAAAGAAGTTCTTCCGGTAGGTAGGTACAACGAGCCCAATCTGAGTCCCTAGTTGAACTACGTCGGTCGGCCAGCAATATATGCTCTTATAGTACTCTCCGCCCTCACGGTTAAAGAAGCTATCGTAGTACTGGGTTACAAGCTTAGTCAGGCGTTCTTTCGAATTAAAATCCTGCTTATCGCGATAAAAAGCAACCACGTATGATTTATCAGGAGCGAAATAAACATCCTTCATCCCACCCCGCATAGGCTCTCCGTTATCGGCGTACTGATACGTTTTACCAGGGTGAATAATGGAAGATACCGACTTTATGCTCGCCATGAATAATATTGGTTATTTTTTCCCTTTTTTTATTATCTAAAACACAATGGCCAGCGTTCGGTCATCGTGGTTTCCGGTACTCCAGAAGTCCATCCACGCTGAGAATTGCTGAACGATCTCTTTATTACCCGGATCAAGCTCCACCTTCACTCCACCCTCATTGTTGCCATTCAGGTCTTCCAGCAGCTCTTTCCATTTCGCTATATTCTCCAGGTTAGCTTCTACAACGAATTTAGGATCATAGATTCCATCTGACATCAGCATGAGGTAGGAAAAGTCCTCTTTTTCTATGAAGCTGAAACGGGTAGCAAATTTTTCGTTGCGAAAGATCTCGGGCATAGTGATAAAGCGGGTACCGCCACCAAATTCGCCCACATCAATCCAGTTCAGGAGAGTAACCTCGCTGATATCTTTATTAAGTACCGCAATCGGGCAGTCTCCTACTCCAAAAGAAAGAAAAGCGTAACCCGACTCATACCTTTTGAATAACGTAAAAATCAGGGTACAACTTAGATCTTTAAGGGTATGACCGGCTTTAGAAGCAAAGTCTTCGAGCCTTTTGTGGACGGTGAAAGCAGCTTTGCCCAGAGTGTTATATACATAATGATTCAGCTTGGTAGAGCTATCGGGTGAAGCTTTAGCTTTATGCTGCTCAAGGATCTGATCAAATTCCTGCAGGCTTGTAGCAGAACTTTCCTCACCGAAGTACTCGACTACTGATCGGCAGGCAATATCAGAGCCCTTTCGCGAAAACCTGGCACTACCTGCTCCGTCGCTTACGGCCACGATACTCCAGCCATTTTCCAGATTCATGAAGGCAAAATCATCCTCACGAAACGACCCTTCATTGGCATGAGAGCGGCCACGTTTGGAAGAAGCTAGTATATACCTGTCGCCTAAGGGCTCACATACAGTGATATTATCTTCTTTCCAGTAAGGATCATTTTTATCGCTGTCCAGGTTTTTCCAGAGGCTTTTAGGATCGGGATTTACGATAAGCATGATGAGCTTCTCATTGAATGGTTCATCATCAGCCTGTTCTTTCAGCTTAAACAGGAATCTGAGTGGGATATCACCGCTCTGTACGGGCTTCCCACTAATCTGTTTCTGTTCCTCCTCGAAAGTAAGGCCGTTTTCTTCCAAACCTTCAAATTTCCAGTGGGACAGGTCTGTCCAGCCTAATTGCTCAAAATCCAGCTTTGCTTCATACAGTTTCCCAACGCTGGCATTATGTATACGAACGGGTTGCCCTTGGATGGTTGCAATTCGATCCTGTAATTTCCAGTTAGCCATAAGCTGGTTTTCTAGTTCACTGATTAAGCGAGTCGCAGCCACAGTTTTGTCATCCCTGATAAACTTATCAAACAAGTCCTTCCTGTTGGAAGGAACCTCTACATTGTTCTTCAGGAATAACTCTGTTAGCTGCGCTTTCACATTTCCCATCTCCGGCATAGAGTCAGAGTTTAGGTAACTATATTAAGCTCTGATGGTGGCGGAGGCAACTCACCCAGTCCCGATACTTCCTTGCCGGCATCTTCTACCTTCGTGGAGGTAACGCCGATGGAGGCAGATACCCAGGAGAAAAACTTGGAAATACTCTGACTGTCGGCCGTGTCCAGACTTACTACGTTTTCAGTGATCTGTTTCAGTAAGTTAGAGTCGGCTCCACTGCCTGCAGCACACGCCACGGTATAAGCTGTTTTACGCTTTCTGAACTCATCCAGGCCAGATTGCCATTCATCCGTCGGAATACCGTCCGTCATGATGAACACCAGTGGTTTCCAGTCTCCTTTTTGCTCCTGTGTGGTTTTGGCTACTTCATTGTCTATACAGCTTGAAACCAGCTTCAAAGCTTCGCCCAGACTGGTAGTACCGCTGGCCTTTATATCCACCATTTGGAAAGAGGCCAAATCTGTAAGAGGAACAAGCTGGCGAGCCGTACTATCAAAGGTAATAATGCTGATAAAGGCAGTTTCGATCGCCTGAGGATTTTGACGTAAGGAGCTGATCATTACCTGAATTCCGTTTTTAACGGCTTCAATAGGCTCTCCTGTCATAGACCCCGAGGTGTCTAGTAGCAAATAAACGGGTAGTCTTCTCATTTCTGTTTTTTATTAGGTAACTATGTTTATAGCAATGGATCAATCATGCGCTCAACTCTGCAATGCTCTTAGCGCTATCATCAATAATAGATGTCTGATGGGAATCATAGCTACTAATTGCATATTTGGTGGCAGATGTATCAGCTTCATAACTTATTTGTGACCGAAGGGTTTTTAGCCTTTTCATAATTTATGATCATGTACTTTCACTAAGCCTTTATCCTTTACAGAAGTAGAATCAAAAAAACATGCCCGTATTGATGCCGAATGTAGGTACCGTGCCATCGCATACGTATTAGCAACTCAGAACAGTAAGGCTTGAGCTTAGGGAGAAAGTATCGATTAGGTCTGGGGAGGAACAATAATGTGTAGTAGTAGGTAGGTTGTGCCAAAGGCTGGCGCACCTGATTGCTGCCGCCAGGAGTCAGTCAATGAACCGGCATTGAATGCATCAAATCCTAAGCTTAAACAAAAATTACATGCTCATGTAAATGACGATGTCCCAAATCAATTTGGCAGACATAACTATACTTTTTTCACTCTTGCTTACCTTCTGTCTTACCTCATTAAGAAAAGCCTCATCGAAATGCTTTCCATCCACAAATACACTGGTAATGGTTTGAGTATTTTCTATAGCAGTCAATGGGTTTTTGGATACTAAAATCAAATCTCCTTTTTTACCTTCCCGAATACTTCCATAGGTAGAGTCTAAACCATAATACTGAGCAGGATAAAGTGTAGCTGTACGTAGCACTTCAAAATTGGGCATGCCGGTCTTTGAAAGCTCTGTCAACTCCTCATGCAGAGAAGAACCGGGCAGTTCAGGTACATCAGACCCCGCAAGTATTTTTACACCGCTTCGGTAGGCTGCTCCGGAAATCTGCAACCCCTTCAAGTATATAGCCTTATACACCTCTTTTGCTTCTGATGTTGTATCTTCCTGTAGGGTGGCATCCAGATCCTCAAAAGATATAAACCTGAGAACCGGATTGATTCCAGCATATTTGGTTCTGAAAAACTCATCACCGGCAAAGGCATCCTGCTTCCTGGTTAGATGCGTTGGGCAATACCAGGTGGCATTCTTTTTAAATGTAGTAAACATTTTCTGCAACATAACGCTGTCATGGGTTGCAAGCATCTCCTTTCTAAAAGCAGTACTAACAGCCTTGGATGGATTATTGAGCCTGCGGATACTATCTGCCATAGGGTAGCTATCCCAGATAAAAAACATAGCATGTTCCAGACTCTTCATGCCAGCATTGGAAGCTTCAATGGTACTTACCCGCAGCGGTTTATGTCCTGCTACATCGATACCTGCCTTAGTAGCTTCCTGCATAAGTGCAAAAAAAGCTTCTCTTGGAATATGATTATATACTTTGATTAACGTAATGTTCCGTTTCTTTAAGTAGCGTACCAGTTCCACTGCATCTGCAGGAGTAGAACAATTAAAAAAGGAAGGGCTGTTACTAAACATTTCATGCGGACCCTCAACAGCAAAACTTGTAATACCGTGCAATATAGGTCCAATTAAATGCTGTTTCTCTACTTCGCTGTTCCATTGTTCCATTCTGGATTGTACAGCAGCAAATGGATCTACTTCATTATAAGCGCCACGCATGTCACGTGTACGTAGTCAAGTAAAAATGGACAGAAGGGAAGAAAAAGGGAAGAGACAATTTAGTAAATTGTTTCACCCAAATTACCTTAGTTATGTCCAAACCAT
>NZ_JAFEUV020000032.1 GCF_017355915.2 Telluribacter roseus | reverse complement strand
CAATTGTAAAATGTACAGTGATACAGTGGAGGTTTGCGCCGGATTGTGGAACTTCTACTTGACTAACTAGCTAGTTTTCACCGATGCAACATATCTATTTTCTTATGAGATCGATTAATGGTTTTATTTTTGGTTGATCATAAAAGCAACATACCTTGTATTATACGTTCAGCAATACTTTGTTTTTAAAAATAATTTTAAATGTTTGTTGCTGCTCAACGGTGAAGGCACGCTTTGGGATCGCATAAAAGACCAGCGGAGAAGCAGTATGCAGCAGAAACCAGTCTGGCAATTCCTCTGCCCGGATGATGGCATGCCACTGTATAGTGGCTTTTGAAAAAGCGGTCTGTTGGGTAAAACCATTGTCATCAAACACATACTGAACGGGCTTACCCCAGGAAGGCATTTTTTTCATGGTATGGAGCACCAACCTGGGATAACCCCAGAGCAGCCAAATCAGCATCATCGAAATGATTACGACAAACATCAGCAAGCCACCCCAGCCCACGATCTGAAAGCAGAACCAGGCAACCAGGATCATCATGACTCCTAACAGGACCTATCGCCACCATGTGGTTTGAAATTGTTTCCTGCGAAAATGAGCGATAAGCTCTTGGGATTGGAGGGTGAATTGGAGATCCAGCATTTTGGTGGTCATTGAAGATTAGGGGTCATATTTCAAGAGCTCATTTTCTGCCCAGAACTAGTTGTCATCCTGCGTTCTTCCTGCTCCGGATTGGAAGATGTCGAGGGCCAAGGAAGGCGATAGCTTCGTGACCAATGATCCATTCTACGAGTAGTTTGGAAATGCCGGGAGCACTGGATGGAACACTCAACATACCAATGATATCACGAGTTTTCCGATAAGATTCCTGCCCAAGCATAGAAAGAAAGGGTATATTCCTAAAGATAAATCAACATTTCTTTGCCTTCACTTGCTTCTATTTTGGAACACCTTTATTATTCTCTGGTACCAGCTTCTCCATTACCAGTGCGTTGAATTTATCAGATTCCTCCAGACAAGCAGCATGAGCTGACTCCTCAAACCAGATAAGTTCTTTGTAAGGCGCTTGTAATGATTCATAATAATCAGCTACTAATTCAGATGGACAATTATAATCATACCGGCCTAAACAAAAATAAACCGGTACCTTAACCACCGGTATCTGATTTTTTAGATCCATTTCAGGCCATATGTCTTTGGCCATGGGGGCTGAGAGACGTATTATCTTTTTGGTCTTCAACAAGTCCAGTAAGCTGTACTCCCTAGATCGAAGAAAGATTTGGCTATGGGGTAGTTTAAGGTTTTGATGTAGTACTCCTCCATACTTTTGCACTAAGTCTCTTTGTTGTTTTAATGCGCTCCACCCATCTCGATATATACCATTAACAGGATTGCCAATTCGTTTTAAAGTGGCTAAGGCGACGGTGTCCTGCTTTTGCTGAGCGGTATTGAGCGTAAATTCGTAAGAAAGCCGTTCACTTTCGGGTCCATTGGTAACGGGAGAAACAGCAACAAAAGCGGTATAGTCAACCGGATGCCTGGCGATGACGTGCATCCCCAGCAATCCCCCCCATGAGTGCCCTAATAATACTACCTTATCCTGGTTAAATCGTTGCTTAAGCCATTGGGTAAGTTCATGGGTATCCGCAATGAACTGATCCAAAGTCATACTGGAGGGTGGAATACGGGAGGAATAGGACTTTCCCGATCCGCGTTGATCCCAATACACAACCGTGAACTGATTCTCCAATGTTGCATTGTAGTACAGATAAAGTGGCATAGAAATACTACCTGGGCCTCCGTGTAACCACAACAGGATTGGATTACGGCGATCTGCTCCTCGTATCGTTACAAATTGTTTGATACCGCCGATTTTGACTCGGCGCGTTTCAGCAATGCTATTAGGCATCCTCTGCCCATCGCTAGTTCTGATGGGGCGGGTTGTACTGCAAGCGGTACAAAGAAAGATTACCAGTAGATAGAGCGTGTGCTTGACCATGTTGGAAGAGTAGAGAAAGTTTGTAGCTAAGATGCAACATACACCATACTAGTTGCTTGAGGATTACTTTATTATTTTTATCTCTCCTATGTAGAAATATCAGATAGTATATTGCTATGTCAGTGGAATACGAAGGTAATTTACCCTTTATCCTAATTTCAATCACCTGGAAGCGACTCCACGGATTCATTAAAGCTGCCATAATTGACTGAAATGATACCGTCAACGGCGCAATCACCGTCACCAGCAGATCGAAAAGGCCTGACTTTCTGTTTAATAACCATCAATTAATGAGAGTACTTTAAATTAACAATATGCAGGAGTAACAAGTGGAATGCCACATGTAGGCCAAAGGTGATCCAGTAGTTACATATATTGATTACGTACTTTGATCATATAAAAGTTACTCTTCGGTCTGTGGAGCAGGTGCAGGCTTCTGCTCAATGGTTATTTTGGTTGCACCCGCTCTTGATACCATTACCTGCTTACCAACATCCGTCAACCCTTTGCTTTCATAGATCTTCATGGCTGTCGAGATGTCAATGGCCTGCCGGGTCTGCTCGTCCAGGTCAAAGGTTAGCGTGATGAAGTTCAAGTGTACGCCTAGCGGCTCCAGTACCTTATTCGATTCAGCCAGCAGCCTATTTTCGATTTCGGCCTGGTCCAGCTCCACGATATCTTCTTCCAGGAAGAGCGCCTTACTCACATCCCGGATTCGCTTATCGATCACCATATTTTCAGCTCCTTCAAAGGCAGCTGAGTTCAAGGCTCCTTCACTATCAGCATCCGTATTGGCTTTGCCCAGGTACTTGGCTTGCTTAATAAAAGCCAATGGCTCTACAATGGAGTAATCGTAGTCTATATGAATGGCAGCCCTAACGCGGTCTTTCAGGTTCGAAATAAACTTGCTGTCTCCCTGCATGGGGTAGTTCGGGATCACTACCTTCATAAAGCAAGGGTTACCCACACCCTTGGGAACTGCTTCGCCTGCCTTGATCAGCGACCACTTCATCCCACAATCATCCGAAACCACTACCTGCTGATTCGACTTGGCGTAATTACAACTCTGCCAGAAGGGGATCAGGGCAATCAGGCCAAGGGTCCAAAGGCGCTTGATCCCTGCAAAAGATAGGTAGCCAAGTGTTACTATGCCCAATACCACCAATCCAGAGGTGATAAGGGAGGCATAAGCCAGGAAGTTGCCCGTAACAGCTCTATAAGCACCTTGTAAAGCCGAAGCCACAACCAGCACTATGAGTACCGTCAAAACAGTTTTGTAAAATTTGTTCATGTATCGTTTAAGGTTTTTGGTGATCTAAAAGTACGCTACTTCCTCATGTCTATTTAAGGTCTGTACAGGAGTGGACAATCTTAGTGCCAAAAGGCTAAAGTTGATGTTGTTGCCACTGGATCCCTATATGAGCAAACAGCAGCTGGCCCTGCCGGGCAGCTTAGTGCCTATCTGCACGTGATCACTGTACCATTGTAGCTTTTCGTCCTTGACGGTAAGCTGATAATTTAAAATCTTATCTAAGCTCTCGTAAAGGACACATTCCACACCAGGATCAAACTTTTTTGATAAAATAAACCGATTGGTTTATTTTATTATATATTTGTACAGTTATGATAGGACCAATATCTAAGTCAGAGCGAACAAAGCAGTATATAGTTGAACGTGTTGCCCCTATTTTCAATGAAAAGGGGTATGCTGGAACTTCATTTACAGATTTGACAAAAGCTACCGGACTGACTAAAGGATGCATTTACGGCAACTTTGAGAATAAGGATGAGATTGCACTTGCTGCATTTGATTACAACTTTAACTGCGTTACGCTATACATCAAAGACAAAATTTTAGCATCAGAAAATTCTATCGAACGACTGCTGGTTTACCCGAGGGTTTATCATGACTTTCTGGAAGTTCCCTTCTTGCAACCAGGATGCCCCATACTAAATACTTCAACGGAAGCTGACGACACTCATCCTAAGCTAAGAGAACGGGCTTCAAATGCTCTTGCTTATTGGAAACAATCAATTGAAAATCAAATTAAAAGAGGTATCCAGAGGGGCGAAGTTAAAGCCGATACTAACCCGTCAGAAATTGCGGTTATTTTGATATCTATAATAGAAGGAGCTATAATGCAAGCAAAAGTTACAGGAAGATCAACGGAGCTAAGAATTGCTATGCGATATATTGAGAAATTAATACTTGGTTTAGCTGTATAATTTTTTTGTCCTAAAATAAACCAAACGGTATATTTTATTTCATGTATCCGAGTACCTAAGGGTGCCCTTATTTATCTGTCATTTAACAAGAAGGCAGAACGATCCTACAAATGCCGGCTTTATAGAAGAATGTGAAACTTATTCTAGCAACTTAATAGAAGAACGATGAATACTTTTACCAAAACATTAGTTAAGATAGGTCTCTCGGGTATTGTTTTGCTAATTGCACTTTCTCCATATATAGATTCTTCCGATAAATCAGGTGCACTTGATATGATTTCAACGGTTGGTACTGCTGGTATATCCCTACTGGCCATCGCTTTTTTTATAGCTGTTGCTTATTACTGCATTGCATTAGAGACATGTTTGTCACTTATCTCAAAAGGAAATCGAAAAGCTAGACCAAAATCAGTCTGGTATATGTTTTTGCTACCCTATAACTTTATCGAGGATTTCTTTATCATTATTAATATCTCTAACTCCATAGAAGCCGAGGCAAATCGTAATATTAAATTGTTGGCGATGAAGGATTATGGAATGATAACAGGTATGGGCTGGTGTATTGCACAGTTGCTATCCTTAGCCCCAAATATCGCTGGACAGGTCGGAGGAGCATTGGGCCTGGTTCTGTGGGTTTTACACTGGCGGTTTATCAATAAAGTGAATATGATATTAGCAGCAAAGTAACTGTAAGTAAAATACGTTATTTAGATTACATATATTAATTTTAAAAATGGATCTTATGGGTTACATGCTAATTATTCACGAAGTAAAAGACTATGACCAATGGAAAGTAGTGTTTGACAATGCATCCCAAATAAGAAAAGATGCTGGTGAGATCTCCTATCAGGTTTTAAGATATGATAAAGATGCAAACAAGATTGTTCATTTTTCAAAATGGAAAGGTCATAAAGAAGCAAGAGAGTTCTTTGAATCTCCTCGCCTGGTACAGATCAGGAAAGATGCTGGGGTGAAGTCGCCCGAGTTTATATATTTAGATGAGATAGAGAATGGTGTATTATAAACTATCCTCATGAGGTATGATTATGCGATCATAAATTATGTAAGATGAACGGGTATTTAATCTTGCAGATATACTGAAGTACTCCTTATTTTTAAGGCCAGCAGTTGGGTGTTTTCTATTTGTTCTAAGCAACAATCAGGTATAGGTTATTTAGCTTTCTGCGGCAATACCTGAGTACTTCTTGGGATCCTAATGTCCGTCAAAATGGCCTTTTTTTAACAAGTAACCCCTATTTCATAAGCCTTCCTGGCGATAGTCCAAACTGTTGGTGAAAAGCCCTGATAAAAGCTGCATCCGAGCCATAGCCGATCAACGTAGCGATTTCACCTATGCTATACTCCCCACTTATCAATAACCTATAAGCATACTGCATGCGAAGCTGATGAATATAGCCAAACACGGTTGTTCCAAAGGTTGATTTAAATCCCTTTTTGAGCTTGAAGTCATTCGTTCCAAATGCTTGTGCAATACCTTTGAGGGTCAATGGACGCAGATAGTTTACCTGCAGGTAGTTTCGAACGGCAATGAAAAGCTCCTTTTCAACAGGCTCGGAGGTAGGAGATTCCGTATAGGAGCCGCCTAGTGTTAGTAGCAGTAATTCCTTTATTTTAGCTTCCAGGTATGGTTTTCTCAGATCGTCACTTACCACTGGGTGCATTAATAGGTGCAACTGGCTACGTAATTCCAGTCCTAACAGTGGGTTTTGTGAGAAGGTCTGAAAGGATTCTCCCTTTACACTCTTTACCAGCAGGCTTTCGTAAGCTGGTCCGCATGCCAGGAGAAAGTTTTGGAAGTAGTCTGCGGAAAGGCTAATACTTACATACTCGTACTGCTGTTGGGAAGGAAAGTAAAAGCTACCTTCGGGATTTACACAATTAAGCAGATTTAACTCTCCTTTTGCCATCGGCAGGATTTGATCAAACCCGGATATGCGAGCATCTGAGTAGCCATTAAGTTGAAAATGCAGACTTATATGGGTGTGATCCTGCACACTTTTAACCTGTACGTTTTCTTCAAAACATCCCCGGAAGTGCAGAACCTCAAAGCCTTCTCCCTGATAGCCGGAAGAATAGCAGGCAAACCTGCCTGGTAAGCTTCCAGACAATTCAAAGGACTTAAAGTTCTCTGAGAAGGTTCGGCAAAATAGCGATGCAAAATCAGCTCCCTGAATTTGATACATAATCCGTTTAAGTCAATTTATAGTCCGTTTGTGCAAATGCCTTATTAACTAAGATCTTCATTTTTGCATCTGTGCATCCCCTGAGCGAATATACAAAAGTAGTTGCAGAGTTTCGAGCCGGCGAGTACAGCTATGTATTGCTAAGTGGCTGTTATCCATGCTTGCGGACAAGCGGAGTGATGTTCTTTTGTACCAGTACATTTATTATAAAATATAATATGTCACAGAAAGACAAAATTAATCAAAAGGACTTTGCAGAGCATGCTTCCAATTTGTTGAGTCAGGATCCTTATGTAGTAGGGCTGGCGGTTGGAGGGTCTTGGATATCCGGCGAGGTAGATCCGTATTCAGATCTTGACTTATTATTGGTTGTTAATGATCACAAGACACCTGATAAAGCCCTGATGATGCACTATGCAGGCAGGTTGGGAACGTTGCTTAGTGCCTTCACCGGTGAGCATGTTGGCGAGCGGCGGCTACTCATATGTCTGTATGACGAGCCATTGCTACATGTAGATATAAAGTTTGTCACCCTGGCAGAGTTTGGTGAGCGGATTGAAACGCCTGCGGTATTACTTGACAAGGAAGATCGTTTACAGCAGGTACTTGCACAAACTGTAGCCCAGGATCAGCCCCTTGATTTACAATGGATTGAGGATCGCTTTTGGATTTGGGTTCACTATGCGCTTTTAAAGATAGGCCGGGGCGAATATTTCGAGGCTATGGACTTTCTGAGCTACTTACGGATGACTGTGTTTGGACCTTTGTTGCTAATGAAAAACGGTAGACTGCCCAGGGGGGTACGGAAGGTAGAAATGTATCTGGAGCCCAATGATCTTCTTCAATTAAAAGGTACAGTAGCTCTACCTGAAAAGACTTCTTTGCTTAAAGCACTGATGAATGCAGTAGTTCTGTACCGCTCTTTAAGAAGTAGTATGTTTAACGATGAAATTAAAACAGCTCCAATGGCCGAGGAAAAAGTAATGCTTTACTTTGAAGTTATCGCCAATGAATCCCTGCCGAATATCCATGAATAATATATAATAAGACAAATGGTACAGTTGAAAGATATACGATTTGTTTCTGAGAAAGCCTTGCAAGAGCTGGCCAATGATCCTGATATTGCTAAGAATCTGCGGGATGTGTTTCCTCATCCCTATACCATAAGCCACGCCCGGGAGTTTTTGGATTTGGTAGAGAGGGGAGTGGTCAAGTATGTATTTGCCCTTTTTCACGGGGAAGATTTTATTGGTATAGGGAGCATCACACCTCAGGATGATATCTATCGAAACAATGGAGAAATTGGCTATTGGCTTGGACGTCCCTACTGGGGAAAAGGCTATGGTACTACTGCAGTCCGGCTACTTACTAATTATGCCTTTCATGAACTTCATCTTCAGAGGGTATATGCGGGGGTATTCGAGGGCAACAAGGCATCAATGCGGGTATTGGAAAAAGCGGGCTATCACCTTGAGGCAATTATCAAATCTTCTATCACCAAGGGCGGACAGGTAATAGATGAGTACTTATATAGCTTAATCAAAGTGTAAGTAGTGGATTGTACGTAGTCAAGTGAAAGTGGACTGAAGGGAAGAAAAAAGGAAGAAACAATTTAGTAATCGCACCGGCGACCCGGTTGTTCAGCCCAAATTACCTTAGTTATGTCCAAACCAGCTAAAAAAAGCCTAGGTACTCCAAAACGGATCAATCAGCCTCATCTACTCCGGAGCACCCATCTGCATTTTCCATTATCATAGAGCAGTGCATTAAAATGTAAAGTCTGCTTCATTGTGTCAGTCCGAGCGGAGCGGCCGCCGCTGCGGTCGAGGACGAGTAAGGCTTCGACCGCCAGGCGGCCCTGTTCGCTCCTTTAGACTTGCGGTGTATTGAAAGAATAGGAGTAGGTACTTACATTTAAAGAGAGAAAGGGAGCCAAAGTACACTAAGACATGCGCTCTGAGC
>NZ_JAFEUV020000031.1 GCF_017355915.2 Telluribacter roseus | reverse complement strand
CCCGGTAAAGTAGGTAGCCGCCACACCCTATCAAGCTACAAGGAGCCGCAGCACTCGCTGCGGCTCCTTTGCTGTTTATATATACCACCACTGCATTTCATTAATAACAGGATGCCTTTCAATAGGAGGGGCTTTCTGCGTATATGATCCTGTCTTAGCCTTTTTAAGTACACTTAGCGAGACTTTATGTCTTTCGATAGGAGAAAGATCAGCTAAGCCGTCTCAGCCTCTCTGGAAGTGTCAATTTTTGATTTTTATCTCCCGTATTTTCCTTAGCCCTTTAATAACTAATAACTAACTTACTATCAGAGGTGTAGATATAAGAGAGGCCATAAAGGCAGCCTCTATGGTTTTTACAGAAGATTTCAACCTGCACATTGATCTTGTATAGTTAATTCTAGAGCCCATCATTTTAGGGGAAATTTTAGCCTATCTCACCCATCTCCCACCACTATCCATCTGAGCAAAGCTTCCTGTGAAAGCTGGAAGGCTACAGCTTATGCTGCTCAAATAATAAGGAGGCTCCTGAAAGATTTGGTGATGTGAAAATTGTTTTTTTATATTTGCAGTAGTATAGATCATGTACAGTAGCTGGAGCTATCTGTTACATGATGAAAAGACAAGAAATCAGAACATGAACATTTCCTTGAATACTGCATGGTGGTGGCACGCCCGTCTTTCCGAGATGGATGTGTAAGCCATAGTGCGTAATCAAAAAAAATAAACGTACACCAGGGCTCGCTGTTCATCTCGACAGCGGGCCCTTTTTTTATTGCTATTTCTCAAACCTGTTTCTACTATGACCACCGAACAAACCATTTATTCCATCAAGACCCGCCATAAAAAACTACTGGCTGATACACTAACCCCGGTATCCATCTACCTGAAGCTACGTGACCGGTTTGTGAATACGATTTTGCTGGAGAGCTCGGATTACCACGGTAACGAAGATTCCTTCTCCTACATCTGCTGCGATCCGGTAGCTTCTTTTAAGCTGAATCAGGGACAGGTAACACAGCGCTTTCCGGATGGTACTCAGGAAAGTTCATCACTAGCATCAACCAAAGAGGCTATATCTGTACTACAAGGTTTTGCTCAACGCTTTCAGCCCGACGAAAAGAGCCCTTACTCCTTTATCTCCAATGGCCTTTTCGGACATATTACCTATGACTCCGTAGCCTACTTTGAAGATATCACCATTCAGCCTCCCAGTGCCGAGACAGAGATAGATCAGATCTTCTACCAGGTGTACCGCTACGTGATCGCTATTAATCATTTCAAAGACGAGCTGTACATCTTTGAGCATACTTATAACGGAGCCGAAGCAGGGGAGGGCCTGGAGCAACTGGAGGTAATGATCAAGAACCGTAACTTCCCTACCTACAGCTTCAAAACTACATCCGAGGAAACCTCTAATGTCACGGACGATGAGATGCGGGGCGTCATCAGGAAGTGTATCGACCACTGCCTACGGGGTGATGTGTTCCAGATCGTACCTTCCCGCCGGTTTAGTCGCAACTTCCAAGGAGATGACTTCAATGTATACCGTGCCCTGCGCTCTATCAACCCTTCGCCGTACCTGTTTTACTTTGACTACGGCAACTACAAGATCTTTGGCTCATCACCCGAGAAGCAGATATTCATCAAGGATGGTCAGGCTGAAATACATCCTATAGCGGGTACCTTCCGTCGTACGGGCGATGACCGTGCCGACGCACAAGCCGCTCAACTCCTCCTCGACGACCCAAAAGAAACGGCCGAGCACGTGATGCTGGTAGATCTGGCCCGTAACGACCTCAGCCGTAGCTGTGACTCTGTAAAAGTTGAGACTTATAAGGAGGTACAGTACTACTCCCACGTCATTCACCTGGTATCAAAAGTTACGGGCAGGATGAAGCCAGGTACCAATCCTCTGCAGCTAGTGGCTGATACCTTCCCGGCCGGTACCCTATCCGGAGCGCCTAAACATATGGCTATGACGTTGATAAATGAACTTGAGAGCAGCAATCGGAGTATATATGGTGGAGCCATCGGGTTTATGGATTTTAATGGCGATTTCAATCATGCCATAGCCATTCGTACGTTCTTAAGTAAAGACAACACGCTGTTTTTCAGAGCAGGTATGGGAGTAGTTGCCAAATCCAACGTGGAAAGCGAGCTGCAGGAAGTAAATAATAAGCTGGCCGCCCTGCGCAAAGCCATCGAGGTAGCCGAAGAATTGTAGTGTAATGATAGCAATAACCGACTTTTAATACCTTCCCAATGAAAATCCTTGTAATAGATAATTACGATTCGTTTACCTACAACCTGGTGTATATACTTCGCGAGCTGCACGACCAGGTAGATGTGTATCGTAATGATAAGATTAGCTTAGAGCAGGTAGCTGACTATGATAAGATCCTGCTCTCGCCCGGTCCGGGTATTCCTTCCGAAGCGGGTATTATGCTGGATGTAGTGAAAGAATACGCTCCCACTAAGAGTATCATGGGGGTGTGTCTTGGCCATCAGGGCATCGGTGAAGTATTCGGTGCTACGCTGGAGAATATGTCCGATGTACTACATGGTATCAGCGATAAAGTAATGATTACCGATAGCCAGGACCGGATCTTCAGGAACCTGCCTCATCAGTTCAAGGTAGGCCGCTACCACTCCTGGACGGTTATACCTAATACAGTACCCGCTAGCATGACTGTGACGGCCGTAGATGAGCAGGGTAGGGTCATGGGACTGGCACACAAAACATACGATGTAAAAGGGGTACAGTTTCATCCGGAGTCGGTCCTGACCGAACATGGAAAAGAGATGCTCCGTAACTGGTTAGACCAATAGATTTCGTCCTTTTATAGGGGTGAATCTAGAAGCCCCTCTTATCGTCTGTTAGTGTTAATTACGAGTCATTGATGAAAAAGATACTAAATCACCTTTTTGAATATAAAGTCCTCACAAAAGAACAAGCTAAGGAAGTACTGGTAGGCATTGCCAAAGGCGATTATACCCACTCCGAAATAGCGGCTTTCCTTACCGTGTACGGTATGCGTAGCGTTACGGTGGAAGAGCTGGAAGGATTCCGCGATGCTATGCTGGAGCTCTGCCTGTCGGTGGATCTGTCGGCTTACGATCCCATGGATCTGTGCGGTACAGGCGGAGATGGCAAGGATACCTTCAACATTTCAACCCTTTCGTGCTTTGTAGTAGCCGGTGCCGGCCAGCGGGTGGCCAAGCACGGCAACCACGGTGTATCGTCCATGTGTGGTTCCTCAACGGTACTCGAGTACCTGGGGGTACAGTTCACCAATGAGAAAGAGGCGCTGGAACGTAAGATCGAGGAAGCAGGGGTATGTTTCCTGCACGCGCCCCTGTTTCACCCGGCTATGAAAAATATAGCGCCCGTTCGCCGTGAGCTGGGCATCAAAACGTTTTTCAATATGCTGGGTCCTATGGTCAATCCGGCCTTCCCCAAAAAACAGCTGGTGGGGGTGTTCAGCCTTGAATTAGCAAGACTTTATAGCTATCTTTACCAACAAGCTAATACCCGATTCTTAATACTGCACGCTTTAGACGGATACGATGAAGTGTCATTGACAGGAGCATTCAAAATCATTACCGCTCAGTCCGAGCAAGTCCTGACTCCTTCACAAATGGGGCTTACTACCTTACGCCCCGAAGAGCTTTCCGGTGGAGATTCCGTAGAAGCATCAGCCCGCATTTTCATGAATGTATTAAACAATGAAGCGACCTCAGCCCAAAAACAGGCTGTGATCGCTAACTCGGCTTTGGCGCTGTACTGTGTCAATCCGGAAATATCCCTGACTGATGCCGTAGCCGCGGCTCAGGAATCACTGGACAGTAAACGTGCACTGGATTGCTTCAAAAAACTGGTAGCAGCCTAAGCAGGAAATACAAATACCATTTATGAATATTCTAGACAAGATAGTAGCTAATAAGCGGATAGAAGTGGCCCAGGCCAAGGCTCAGGCCTCTATGGATGAGCTGACAAAGCGTGAGCTGTTTTCCCGTCCGACTCTTTCCCTTAAGAAGGCCATACAGCAGTCCCAACTGCCTGGTATTATATCCGAGTTTAAGCGTCAGTCCCCTTCAAAGGGTATCATTAACGCACAGGTAACACCCGCCGAGGTGACTGCTGGCTATACACAGGCTGGTGCCGCAGGCTTATCTGTACTGACCGATACCCAGTTCTTTGGCGGCAACTTTGATGATTTCAATAAAGCCCGTCTGGCTAATCCCACTACTCCCATGCTCCGCAAGGACTTCATGGTAGACGAGTACCAGCTCTTTGAAGCCAAAGCCATTGGAGCGGACGTGATCCTGCTTATTGCCGCTTGTCTATCCCCTGAGGAAGTAGCCTCACTTAGTCAGAAAGCGCACGAACTAGGTCTGGAGGTACTCCTGGAAGTACACGACGAAGAAGAGCTGCGACAGACCCTGTGTGATACCGTAGATATGGTAGGAGTCAATAACCGCAACCTTAAGACTTTCTCTACCTCGATTGAAACATCCATCCGGCTGGCCGAGCTGATTCCGGACCAGTTCGTAAAAATATCCGAAAGTGGCCTGAAAGATGCAGAGACTATTGTAGATCTGTACCGTCATGATTATCAGGGTTTCCTGATTGGCGAAACCTTCATGAAAACCGCTGATCCCGCTCAGGCACTAGCCGACCTACAGACAGATCTTAACCGAATTATAAACCATAACCCTCTTGTCGTATGAAAATCAAAGTTTGCGGAATGCGCGAAAAAGCCAACATCGAACAGCTGGTGAGTTTGCAGCCTGATTTTATCGGGTTTATTTTCTACGACAAATCGCCCCGGTACATAGGGGAGGAGCTGGACGAAGAGTTTGTCAGAAGCATCCCTAAGAGTATTAAGAAGGTAGGCGTATTTGTAAATGCCAATCCCGGGTACATACAAACCATGGTAAAGCGCTTTGACCTGCAATACGTACAGCTGCACGGCAACGAGCTACCGGATATCTGCCGTATTATCCGTCAGAAAGGAGTAAATATCATTAAAGCCTTCCAGGTAGACGAGAACTTCAACTTCGCAATGCTGAACAATTACAAGCCTTTCTGCGACATGTTCCTGTTCGATACCAAGGGAGCAAACTTCGGTGGAAATGGCACTACGTTCGACTGGAGCCTGCTGCGCAAGTACGACAACGAGAAGCCCTTTCTACTGAGCGGAGGTATTAGTCTGGACAACATTGAACAAGTTATCGAGCTTTCCCGTTCTCAACGCATATACGGCATTGACATAAACAGCCAATTTGAGCGCGAGGCTGGCCTGAAAGATATAGATAGGGTCCAACAGCTTATTGCCAAAATACGCGTCAAGGAAGAAGAAATAGAGGCCTAATCGCCGTCCTTTGATTTTCATATATCATTTTGACTTTCTCATCCTGCCCGGCAGGGAGAACAAATACCATCAATTATGAGTGAAGTGGCAGAAAAAGTATCATTTCAGGTGAATGAGCAGGGATATTACGGAGTGTTTGGGGGAGCCTTTATTCCCGAAATGCTGTACCCTAATGTGGAGGAGCTACGTGACAACTACCTGAAGATTATAGCCGAGCCAGAGTTTCAGCGTGAGTTCAACGAACTGCTACGCGACTACGTGGGGCGCCCTACGCCACTGTACTTCGCGAAGCGCCTTTCGGAGAAGTACGGTACCAACATCTACCTGAAGCGCGAAGACTTGTGCCATACCGGTGCTCACAAGGTGAATAACACCATCGGGCAGATCCTGATGGCCAAGCGCCTGGGCAAAAAGAAGATCGTAGCCGAAACCGGTGCCGGTCAGCATGGTGTAGCTACGGCTACCGTGTGCGCGCTGATGGGTATTGAATGTATCGTATACATGGGTGAGCTGGATATCGAGCGTCAGGCGCCTAACGTAGCCCGTATGAAGCTGCTCGGAGCTGAAGTAAGACCTGCCAGCAGTGGCTCCAAAACCCTGAAAGACGCCACCAACGAAGCCATGCGCCACTGGATCAGTAATCCGGTAGATACGCACTATATTATAGGCTCGGTAGTAGGACCGCATCCGTACCCGGATATGGTAGCTCGTTTTCAGTCGGTTATCTCAGAAGAAATAAAGAAGCAACTCAAGGAAAAGACAAGTCGTGAAAATCCGGACTACGTGGTAGCCTGCGTAGGTGGAGGGAGCAACGCTGCCGGAGCTTTCTACCACTACCTGGATGTACCCGAGGTACAATTGGTAGCCGTTGAAGCTGCCGGACAAGGTCTTACCTCCGGACACTCGGCTGCTACCACCGCACTGGGTAAGCCCGGAGTTCTGCACGGTAGTCGTACCATCCTGATGCAGACCGAAGACGGTCAGGTAGTTGAGCCTTATTCGATCTCTGCCGGTCTGGATTACCCGGGTATCGGACCTATGCACGCCTACCTGTACGATAGCGGCCGCGGCAGGTTCCTATCAGCGACTGACGAAGAGGCCCTGCAAGCTGCCTTCGAGCTAGCTCGCACCGAGGGTATTATCCCGGCGCTCGAGAGCTCACACGCTCTGGCGGTACTGGATCGTCTGGGAGCCACTCAGGATCAGGTCGTGGTAGTAAATCTCTCCGGACGGGGCGATAAAGACCTGGGTACTTACATGAAACACATTGATTAACCACAAATAAACCAACTATGGCTACTCTTACTCTTCCCGAAGTATTTGACCTTCGCCTGAAGCTACAGGAACTAGAAGGCAAAAAGGATTCACCCGAAGTCTCTCTGTTTGAACGGTGTGATATTGAAGATCAGATACTGGAGATTAAAGAAAAACTAGGCGAATTTGACCGCCTGAAGTTTAGCGAAGACGGTGAATGTCTCAATTGTTCCGCATAACATCCCTTAACATTCTTTTTCTATGAAATTTAAACTCTTTCTGGCCACTGGCCTGCTCCTGTTGGGTACTGTTGCCTTTACCTCCTACGATAGCTTAAAAACTAAGAAAATGCTCCGTCACGTAGTTCTGTTCAAGTTCAAAGATTCGTCTACACCTCAGCAGGTCAAAGAAGTAGAGGATGCTTTCCGTAAGCTGCCCTCACAGATCAAAGAGATCAAGTCGCTCGAGTGGGGTACCAACAACAGCCCCGAAAACCTGAATCAGGGCTTTACGCACTGCTTCTTTGTAACGTTCGAGGACGAAGCAGGCCGTGCCGTTTACCTTCCTCATCCTGCCCACAAGGCATTTGGTAAGGTACTGGGCCCCCATCTGGACAAAGTGTTAGTGGTTGACTATTGGGTACAGGAGTAATGAATCGAATTATAAAATTATTTAACGATCAGCCTACGGGTAACCTGAACGTATACTTCACGGCTGGCTTTCCTCAACTGGACGATACCCGTCGCATCCTCACTGCGCTGCAGGAGGGTGGGGTAGACCTGGTAGAGATCGGTATGCCGTACTCAGATCCCGTAGCTGATGGTGAAACCATCCAACAGAGTAATCAGAAAGCCCTGGAAAATGGTATGACGCTCCGCACGCTGTTCAGCCAGCTGGAAGGTATGCGCGAGACCATCCACGTATCGGTACTTCTGATGGGGTATATCAACCCGGTGGTGCAGTACGGCATAGAGGAGTTCTGCAAGAAATGCGCAGAAGTAGGCGTAGATGGGCTCATACTGCCCGATATGCCCATGGACGTATATCTGAATGAGTACAAGTCTATTTTTGACTCTTACGGGCTTCTAAACATCTTTCTGGTTACTCCACAGACTTCCGAGAATCGGATCCGTCAGATCGACGAAGTAAGCGCTGGATTTATCTATACAGTTTCCTCAGCCAGCGTGACAGGTTCTCAAACCGGCGTGAGTAATGATATGGAATCCTACTTCGACCGCCTCAACGCGATGAACCTCCGCAACCCCCGCCTCATCGGTTTTGGTATCAAGGATCGCCCTACTTTCGAAAAAGCGTGCTGCTATTCGCAGGGGGCTATCATCGGAAGCGCTTTTATCCGTATCTTACAGGAAAGCAACAATCTAGAAGAAGACATCAAGAACTTTATCAGCGAAGTCAAGGCCAATAAAAGGACCGAAATTGGCGTTTAGATGTAACAGTCTTAATTCAGGAAGTACCGAAAGATACTTCCTGAATTTTTAAGTAAACAAGACATACATCTGTACGGTTATGCTGCAGAGGGAAAGATGTTGATTAACAGGTGAAAAGAGAATAATATGGCAGCTTCAACTACCGCTATGGCGAGTCTTCTGTTCCGGATTCAGGAATACCGGCAGAAGTACTACCAAAATCAGCTACTTAAAGGAATTATATTCTCGGCGGCGTTGCTGCTGAGCGTGTTCCTGTTTGTCAACACACTGGAATATTTCGGCCGATTCAGCTCCACGATCCGAGGTATGCTATTCTTCGGATTTATGGCCGTGCTGATGTTCTCGGTCTTCCGCTGGATCATACAGCCTCTTATCAGCCTGTATGGCCTCCGCAGGCCATTATCGGACGAAGAAGCGGCCCTGCAGATCGGCCAGTACTTCCCCGAAGTAGGCGATAAGCTCATCAATACCCTACAGCTACGGTCACTTACGGGTAGCCAGACCGATCTGATCGAAGCCAGTATCCAGCAGAAATCCAACCAGTTACTGATCGTCCGGTTTTCGGACGCTATTCGTTTTCAGGAGAATCAGCGGTACGTGAAATACGCAGTATATCCGCTGGCAGCTATTGCCATGATCCTGATGTTCCACCCTTCGTTCTTCACGACCAGCTCTGACCGGATCATTCACTTTCAGAATAACTATACCTACGCTCCGTTCTCGTTTCACGTAGAGAATAAAGCACTCAAAGCCTTCCGTAACGACGACTACACCATTCGTCTTAAACTGGAAGGTGAAGCTTTGCCCAAGGACGTATATCTGGTACAGAACGGTACACGCTTTAAGCTGACTCAGGAAGATGGACGCATGTACTCCTATACCTTCAAAAATGTGCAGCGAGATGTAAAGTTTGGCTTTGAAGCGGCCGGATTTACCTCCAATGACTACACCCTCACCGTTATTGAGCGCCCTAGCCTGCTGTCATTCGACGTACACCTGCGCTATCCGGCTTACCTCAACAAGCCGGCCGAAGGCCTTAACAACGTAGGTAACCTGACCGTACCCGAGGGTACTGTTATTGAGTGGGACTTCAATACCTCCGCTACCAAATCAATGGCTATCCGCTTTGATAGCGACTCTATCCTTCACAAAGCCGAAGGCAGGGGAGGGGAGCGCTACCAACTGCGCAAGCAGGTACGTCGTTCATCGCAGTACCAGGTGATGCTACAAAACGATGATACGCCCAATGCCGAAGCCATTGGCTATTACATTAACGTAATTCCTGACAGGCACCCAGAGCTCTCTTTGGAGAACTTCCAGGATACTACTCTGTACAACTACATGGTGATGGGGGGCTCTATCAGTGATGATTATGGCTTTTCGCAGCTCCGTCTATTCTACACCATCCGTCGCAAAGGTGACAGTGAGTCGGCCAAAGTACAGCCTAAGAGTATGGCTATTCCTTTCAATAAGACGGTCAATACCCAGAGCTTCTACTTCCAGTGGTACGTAGACAGTCTTAAATTAACTCCTGGCGACCGCATAGAGTACTATGCTCAGGTATGGGACAATGATGGCATCAACGGCTCTAAAAGCGCCCGTTCCCGAACAATCAACTTCACAGTACCTTCTAAGGATAAGCTAGAGGCAGAGATTCAGAAGTCGGCCGAGCAGACTCAGTCACAGCTGGAGAAAACCCTAAAGAAGGCGAAGAGCCTCGAGCAGGACATGAAGAACCTCGAGAACCGTCTGAAATCAACGAAGGAGATGGATTTTCAGGAGCGTAAGCAGGCTGAGGATATCATTAAGAAGCGTGAAGAGCTCATGAACGAGATCAAATCGATTCAGGAGCAGAACAAATCTACTAATGAGAAATCCCGCCAATTCAACCAGCAGAGCCCTGAGATGCAGCAAAAGCTCGATCAGCTACAGAAGCTGATGAATGAGCTGATGGACGATGAAACTAGCAAGTTGTTCAAGGAACTTCAGAAACTGCTCGAGCAGAAGCAAAGCGAGCGTATGGCCAATATGCTCGAAAAGCTGCGCAACAAGAACCAGAACACTGAGAAAGAGATCGAACGTGCCCTGAATCTGTTCAAGAAGCTACAGATGGAGCAGAAGATGGAGAACGTGATTAAAGACCTGGATCAGTTGGCCGAAAAGGAGGAGAAGCTTGCCGAGAAGACTCAGAAGACTGATGAAGCCGCCAAGAATGAGAAGGCCAAGGATGACAAGGCTAAGGACGACAAGAATAAAGACGGCAAAGACAAAGAAGACAAGAAAGGCGCTGCTGACGATAAGAAGGGCGAGAACGATCAGAAGGATGGTAAAGATGCCAATGATCAAAAGAACGCCAAGGATCAGAAGAGTGCTAACGATGAGCTGAAGAAAGAGCAGGAGAAGATCAAAGAAGAGTTTGAGAAGGCTCAGAAGGATATTGAGGACATCGAGAAGATGAGCAAAGAACTGGACGAGCCAATGGACAAGCAGGAAGGCGAGCAAAAAAACGCTTCTGAGCAGATGAAACAGAGCATGAAGCAACTGGATCAGAAGCAAAACAAAAGTGCCTCAGAATCGCAGAAAAAGGCCGCCAAATCCATGCGAAACATGTCTAAGTCCATGTCTGAATCCATGCAGAGCTCACAGATGTCTCAGATGCAGGAAGACATCGATTCCATGCGGGACATCCTGGAAAACCTCATTGAGTTGTCTTTCGATCAGGAGCGCCTGATGAAGGACTTTAAAGGAGTGAATCTGCAGGATCCACGCTTTGTAAAACTAGGCCAGGAGCAGCTCAAACTGCAGGATGATGCCAAGGTGATTGAGGATAGCCTCTACGCACTGGCTAACCGGGTTATCCAGATTCAGTCGTTTATTACCCGCGAACTGAACGACATGAAAACCTACATGGGTGAGAGTGTCAGCAACATTCGTGACCGCCGGATAAATGTAGCAACATCAAAGCAGCAGTTTGCCATGACCTCCATGAACAACCTGGCGCTGATGCTGAGCGACGTATTCCGCCAGATGCAGCAGCAGATGGCGATGGCGATGCAGATGCCGGGCAGTGGTAAGGAGAAAGGAAAGCAGCAGCAATCGCCCGGGATGGGAGAGATGCAAAAGCAGCTTAATGAGCGGATTCAGCAGTTGAGCCAGCAACAACGCCAGGGCCAACAGGGACAGCAAGGTAAAGAAGGCATGTCCGAAGAGCTAGCCCGTACGGCGGCCGAGCAAGCCCGGCTCCGCAAGATGATCCAGGAACTGATCGACTCTCAGAAAGGTACCGAAATGGGTCAGAAGATGGGTAACGAGCTGAAAGAGATCATGGAGAAGATGGATGAGTCTGAAACGGATCTGGTTAATAAGCGTATCAACCAGGAGCTGATCAAAAGGAACCAGGAAATCGTTACCCGTCTACTCGAATCCGAAAAAGCGATGCGTGAGCAGGACGAAGATGAGAAACGTAAAGGCGAAACAGCGAAGGAAGTGATACGTCGCCCGCCACCGGCCTTTGAGCAGTACATCAAAGAGAAGGAGCGTCAGACCGAGCTACTACGATCTATACCGCCTACTTTCTCTCCCTTCTATAAGCGTGAAGTAGATGCCTACTTCCGTAAATACCAGGCTCAGGGAAAATAGCCTATAACATCTTTTACATAAAAAAGCGTCCGGCTAGACCAGCCGGACGCTTTTTTATTGAGTATGAGTAGCATAACCTGTTACCTTTGTGTTTTCAAACCAAGATTCACATGATTAATTTTTTTCAGGAGGATGTTTCTATTAAAGTTCCAACTCCCCTTAAAACCAAACGTTGGCTTAAAGCCGTGGTAGAAGCGGAAGGTGCTCAACTGAACCATCTCAACTATATATTTTGTTCAGATGAATACTTACTCAATGTAAATCGTGAGTATCTCGAACATGACTACTACACAGACATCATCACGTTTGATACAAGTGATGAAGGAGAGGATCAGATAGAGGGAGACATTTTTGTTAGCATCGACAGGGTTAAAGAAAATGCTCAGAATCTTACTAAATCTTTTGAAGATGAGTTTCGGAGAGTACTGGTTCATGGCGTTTTACATCTGATAGGTTACGATGATACTACCGATGAATCAGAGGCTGAAATGCGCAAAAAAGAGGATGATTATCTCCAGATTTTCAAAGAGTTGTAAAACTTTCCACGTGGAACATTTTTTCAAATTCCACAAAACACTACAGAACAATAACTTAAGTTAGAAAAATATCAGAGAAAGTATGTTTCCAGAGTATGATGTAATAGTAGTTGGAGCAGGGCATGCTGGATGCGAAGCGGCTGCCGCGGCAGCGAATATGGGATCGAAAGTTTTGCTCATCACTATGAATATGCAGACCATCGCGCAGATGTCATGCAACCCGGCAATGGGAGGTGTAGCCAAAGGACAGATCGTTCGGGAGGTTGACGCTTTGGGTGGACAGTCAGGAATTGTGAGTGATCGGACGATGATTCAGTTCCGAATGCTCAACCGCTCTAAGGGACCTGCTATGTGGAGCCCCCGTTGTCAGAGTGATCGGATGCTCTTTGCTCAGGAGTGGAGACAGATTCTGGAAGACACACCCAATGTTGATTTCTGGCAGGATACGGTTAAGGAAATTCTTGTAAAAGATAACAGAGCGGCAGGAGTAAAGACGAGCCTTGGCATAGAGATAAAATCCAAAGCAGTAGTACTTACCAATGGTACTTTCCTGAACGGCTTGATCCATATCGGAGAGAAAAACTTTGGAGGAGGAAGAACCGGCGAGAAAGCTGCGACCGGTATAACGGAGCAACTGAAAGAACTAGGCTTTGAAGCTGGCCGTATGAAAACAGGCACTCCTCCCCGGGTAGATGGCCGTTCACTGGACTACACCAAAATGGAAGAGCAACCCGGTGACGAGGAAGCGGGAGGATTTTCATACAAAGAAACCAAGCGCCTTACCAAGCAGCGTAGTTGTTGGATTACCTATACCAACGAAGATGTACATGGAATCCTTCGTACCGGCTTTGATAAGTCGCCTATGTTTTCGGGACGGATCAAAGGGCTAGGTCCCCGCTACTGTCCATCGGTAGAAGATAAGATCAATCGTTTTGCGGATAAGGATCGTCATCAGATTTTTGTGGAACCCGAAGGGTGGAATACTGTAGAGGTATACGTGAATGGTTTTTCTACCTCACTACCCGAGGACGTACAGTACAACGCACTTCGCAAGATTCCGGGATTTGAGAATGTACGGATGTTCCGTCCCGGCTATGCCATCGAGTACGACTTCTTCCCACCGACCCAGCTTAAGCTTACTCTCGAGACGCAGCTCCTCGACAACCTCTTCTTTGCCGGACAGATCAACGGTACTACCGGATATGAGGAGGCCGCTTGTCAGGGGCTGATCGCCGGTATCAATGCGCACAGGAAGGTGAACGAAGAAGATGCCTTCATCCTGAAAAGATCGGAGGCTTATATAGGAGTACTTATTGACGACCTTATTAATAAAGGTACCGAAGAGCCTTACCGGATGTTTACCTCGCGCGCTGAGTACCGCACCCTGCTCCGTCAGGACAATGCCGACATTCGTCTGACCGAAAAAGGATATAATATTGGATTAGCAGATGAGGAGCGATTGACTAATGTACGGGAGAAGGTAGCGCAGACCGACGAGCTGATCCAGGAGCTGATGCAGGTAAAAGTACAGCCCGAGGAAGTGAATCAGAAACTGGATGAACTAGGTACCTCCACTATTCGGGAGAAGACTTCGCTGTATCAATTGTTGAAGCGTCCTCAGCTGGACATGACGCAGGTCAAGTCGCTGAACCCACAGTTTGCTACCTGGGTAAACCGCTTCAAGACGGATGCTGTAGAGCAAGCCGAAATCCATGTAAAGTATGACAGCTATATAGAGAAGGAGAGATTGATGGTAGAAAAGATGTCACGGATGGAAGACCTGCTCATCGTCGATAACTTTAACTACGATAATGTAGCAGCGCTCTCGTTTGAAGGACGTGAGAAGCTGAAGCGTGCCCGCCCTCATACCATCGGACAAGCCTCCCGCATCAGCGGAGTAAGTCCTTCGGATATTTCTGTACTTATGATTTACCTTGGAAGATAAATGGCCCTCGAAACCCTTACCCATTGCCCCGTCTGTAACAACGAACATTTCAGCAACTACCTTCAGGTAAAAGACTACACCGTCTCACACGACATATTCCAGATCGTGTCGTGTGAGACCTGTGGGTTTCTGTTTACTAACCCTCGTCCCGACGCGGCCAGTATAGGTGCCTACTACCAGTCGGAGGAGTACATCTCTCACCACGATGAGGCCCGGGACCTGATGAGTAAAGTGTACAACGGCGTACGCAACTACACTACCCGCCAGAAGATCGACCTCCTCAACCAGGCTACCAGCAACCGGCGCGGTGAACTGCTTGATGTGGGATGTGGTACCGGTTTCTTCCTGTCGCAGTGCCAGGCAGACGGCTGGAAGGTGTCCGGAACCGAGCCTGATGACCATGCCCGTCAGGTAGCGCAGGGTAGGGGAGGGGCTAACGTGTTCAGTACCATTGATGATCCTTATTTCGAGAACAAGAGGTTCGACGCCATCACCATGTGGCACGTACTGGAGCATGTACACCTGCTCAATGATACGCTCGACTGGCTGTACGCTCACCTTGACGTTAAAGCTACTTTAATCATAGCGGTACCCAACCATGAGTCAAAGGATGCCCAGCAGTACCGGGAGCACTGGGCGGCGTACGATGTACCACGCCACCTGTACCACTTCTCCAAGGGTACCATGCGGCAGCTGATGGAGAAGCACGGCTTCCGCATTCAGCAGGTACATCCCATGTGGTTCGACTCCTACTACGTAAGTATGCTTAGCACCAAGTACCAGAAGGGCAAGACTGACTTACCCGGTAGCTTTATAACAGGTAGCCTTTCCAACTGGCAGGGCCGCAGATCCAATGGCACTACCTTTCCTAATACTTCAAGTCTTATCTATATAATAGGTAAAGCATAATCTGTCATAGCTCATACGCAACCCTCAATACGGCTCGTTGGTATTGAGGGTTTTTATTTAACCAATTCACAAACTACCACATGAAAAAATACTGGCTGGCCTTACTCGTACTTGTTACACTTGCGCGCTGTGCCCAACAGGTAGCTCCAACCGGAGGAGAAAAAGATACCGTTCCGCCCAAGCTTGTCCTAAGTACCCCCGAGAACAAGGCTCTCAATTTTAAAGGCAAATCCATAGAGCTACTCTTTGATGAGTACGTAATCCTCGACAACATCCAGCAGAAGCTGACCATTACCCCCGAGGCTGAGAACCCCTACACTGTAAAGAATAAGGGGAAGCTAATACAGCTTAACTTCAAGAATGACTTCAACGATAGTACTACCTATACATTCAACTTCGGGGATGCCATCAGGGACTTCTCGGAGCGTAATCCCGCCCAGAACCTGAAGCTCGTGTTCAGTACGGGTGCTACGATTGATTCCGCCAGGCTCTATGGCAGGGTCACAGACCTGCAGACCAACCTTCCGGTATTTGATGCTATGGTAGGGTTGTACCTGCCCAAGGATACCCTCAATCCTGAGAAGCAAAAGCCTTACTATTTCTCCCGCACCGATAGTAGTGGCTTCTATGCCATCGAGAATATCCAGTCATCGCAGAGGTACCGGCTCATCGCCATCTCTGACAAAAATCGCAACCAGCTTTATAATGCGAGGGAAGAGCGAATCGCTTTTCTTGACTCGGCCATTAGTGTAAATGCCGACTCGTCCCTGTACGATCTTAAGCTATTTGCCTCCGACGTTACGCCTCCCCGCATTCAGCGTACTATTCCCAAGGTCAATTCCTACGCAGTAGTATTCAGTAAAAGTATGGATAGCATTCGGGTGCAGTTTGGGAGAGGCGATTCGCTGCCTTATATTCTGGAGACCTCCACGCAGCTGAAGTTCTTCAACGTAGGTACCTCCGCCGATACCACCGTAGCGCGCCTCACTGGTACCGACTCTCTGGGACAGGCCCTGGAAGTAGAGCAGAAGATAGCGTTTCTGCCCCAGCGGGGGAAAGAGCGCCAGCGCGATCCGTTTGCTCTCAAAACGACACCCGACCGAAATCAGCCCCTGGCGCGCGACGTCCGCTATACCTTCTCATTCAGCAAGCCGATAGGTACCTTACAGCCGGAGCGTATCCAGCTCATCAGCGACAGTACCTCGAGGCAGAGCCTGAGCAATATTACCTGGCAGTGGAACCGCTACCGCAACGAGATCAACGTACAGGCGCGTGCCACAGCTCGTGATACCATCAGGTGGGACATACCCAAGGGAGCGGTGATCAGTGTAGAAGGAGATACGCTGCCAGCCACGCTCATCAAGCATCCCGTAATGAAGGACGACGACTACGGGATCATCAGAGGTAGCGTCCGGGCCGACTCCGCTACTGCTTATATCGTAGAGCTGCTGGATAAGGAATACAAGGTAAGACAGACTACTTACACCTCGCCCTATACATTTACCCGCATCCCGCCGGGGGAATACTACCTGCGTCTGATCGTGGACCGCAACCGCAACCGCCGGTGGGACACCGGAGTTTTCAACAAGTCTCAACAACCCGAGCCCATTATCTACTTTCCTGATCCGATCATGGTCAAAAGTAATTTTGAGTATGAAGACCTAAACTTCACAGTACCCTCAAAAACCTCAGATTAGTTTTGACGAAAAATCCGTTTTATGTGCATAAGGTTGTGGATAATAGAAAACAGGTGTGGATATAGGGGGTAAACCCTGTGTACAACCATGTGTATAATTGTTGATAGATGTGGAAAATAATCAGAAGGGAAGTCTGGAGTGGAAAAGGAATGAGTTAACAGGGACTTAACAGGCTGTGAATACACTGTAGGAGCTGTTCATAACTGGCACGGATTTATCCATCCACATTTCACTGTAGTTTGTGGAGAAAAGTAACGAAGCCTGAAAAACAATTAATTAGTTGTTTATAACCCTGAAAAGTACGTGGATAAATAGCTAACTTGTAAACAGTGGATGTCAATACTGAAGTGGATCTAAAGTGGAAACTAAAGCTATGCACATTTCCACAGCCATAACTGAAGGATAATAGATAAAAATTTAATATTTATTTTATTTATGAAAGGGTTACTGAAGTGGATAATCTCGTGTATGATCCTGTTTGTCTCTTTTGGAGCGGTGGCGCAAACAGATGAACAGTTAGCCGAAGAGTATTTTAAGAAGGGTGATTGTGAAAAGGCTGTTAGTTATTATTCCAAAATTCTACGCAAAGCTTTTGACAAAAGAGCGTTAAAAAATTATACCACTTGTCTGGTCAAGGCCAAGGACTGGGATGAAGCGGATAAGTTCTTTAAAAGGCAGGTAAAAAGTGACGCCGCCAACGCCGCCTGGTATTATATTAATTGGGGACTCGTAAGTGAAGCAGAGGGGAAAAGTGGGGAAGCTGACAAAAAATTTGGGGAAGCGGTTGGGGCGTTTGGTACACGTTTCGATTTGTACCGTGACGTAGCCGAAGAGTTCAGGGAGCTACAGAAGCCTCAATTGGCTAAGCAAACCTTACTACGGGCACGGGAGGCATCAAAGAACGAGAACCTGTATCGTCTGGAGATGGCCAGCCTCAATCACGAGCTGAAAGAAACCGAGAATATGATCGGCGAATTACTCGCCTACGGGATCATGTTCCGCAATGCCGAGATCGTTCAGAACATGCTGCAGGACTTCCTCAAAGAAGAGAAAGAGCAGGCACTACTGGAAAAAGTACTTTACGACAAGATCCAGAAAAATCCTAACGAGGCATTTTATAATGAGCTACTGGTGTGGTACCAGGTCCAGCGCAAAGATTTCTATAAAGCATTTCTTCAGGAGCGGGCGCTGGACAAGCGCTACAAGTACAACGGTAGCCGTATCTATGATCTGGGTAATCTGGCCCTGCAGAACAAAGACTATGAAAATGCGGCCTCTATGTTTGAATACCTGGTGAAGGAGTATCCCAAAGGTCAGCTCTACCCGTTTGCCCGCCGGATGGCTATCACCGCCCGCGAGGAGCAGGTGAAGAATACATTTCCGGTAAAAACGGCTGAAGTACAGAAACTCATCGGTGAGTACGAAAAGCTCCTGACCGAACTAGGTACCAATGAGCGTACGCTGGAAGCCCTACGCAATATGGCTATGCTCCACGCCTTTTACCTGGATGATAAGCAGAAGGCCATCGGTATTCTGACTAGAGCCATCGAGGTAGGTAAGCAGGAGAAGAACTTTGTGGATAAGTGTAAGTTGGACCTTGGCGACATATACCTCCTGCAGAGTGAGCCCTGGGAAGCTACTTTACTTTATTCACAAGTGGAGAAATCGCAGAAGGATGATCTACTCGGATATGAAGCCAAACTCCGCAACGCAAAGCTCCACTACTACAAGGGTGACTTTGCTTTATCCAAAGAAGTACTTGATATCCTGAAGAGAGCAACTACCCGCGAGATTGCCAATGATGCCAACAGCCTTAGCCTGCTGATCATGGACAACACCGGACTAGATAGTTCCGAAACAGCTATGCAGGCATACGCGGCCACTGAGCTGCTCCTTTTTCAAAATAAGCCCCTCGTAGCCATCGACTCTCTCAAGAGCCTGTACGCGCAGTTAAAGGACCATAGCCTCGCTGATGAGATCCTGTGGCTGACTGCCAAGACCTACATGAAGCTGGATAGTAATCAGCAGGCGCTAGCTTGCCTCAAGACTATCACCGAAAAGTATAACTACGATATACTAGGGGATGACGCTCTTTTTGCAACGGCTAAGCTCTACGAAGAGAAGCTGAATAGCAAGGAGGAGGCTATGAAACTGTATCAGGAAGTACTTGAGAAGTATCCGGGCAGTATTTTCATTGCGGAAGCTCGCAAACGGTATCGTACTTTACGAGGCGATACAATTAATTAACTAGTTGATATACAGTATATAAAAGAAGCGGGACGACTTGGTTTACAGGTCGTCCCGCTTCTTTAGATTTTAATATACCGATTTAGGGTACGTGCCGCTTTCTTCTGCGCAAATCTCAGGCGCTACTTGTAACCCTGCTTTACGTTATTTTTCGGATAGGAGGTAACCCTTGAAATCTTCGAAGGAAGAACTCATCCGGACGGCCTGCTTCTCAAGAGACAGTAGCTCCGCCAGACGATCAGGTACTGGTACCGGTTGACCCAAGGTACCTTCTACTAGATCTATAAATTTAGCCGGATGTGCCGTCGCCAGAAATACTCCGGTAAAATCTTTACTTGACAGACGACGGTACTCCTGCAGACCCCGGTAGGCAACTGCAGTATGCGGGCAAAGTACGTAGCCGGTTTGGTCATATAACTCTCGCATGGTTTCGCGCGTTTGTTCATCGGTGAAGTAAAAGCCGGTGATATGCTGACGAGCTTCTTCCCACTCATCGCCAAAGAAGCGGATCATCCGCACGAAGTTGCTGGGGTTACCCACATCCATTGCGTTCGAAATGGTCTCGACCGATGGAACGGGTAAGTACTCACCACTGTTGAGGTAGTTAGGTACTACGTTATTTTTATTGGTTGAGGCTACAAAATGGCCAACGGGTAGTCCCATCTTATATGCCAGAAGTCCCGCGCTCAAATTTCCGAAGTTGCCACTAGGTACCGAGAATACCACAGGCTTACCCAGGCGCTTGAGCTGAGCGTAAGCCGAGAAGTAGTAGAATGACTGTGGAATAAGTCGGGAAATGTTGATAGAGTTGGCCGATGCCAGATTATATTTCTGATTTAGTGCTTCGTCCAGAAAGGCCTCTTTTACTAATCGTTGGCAGTCGTCGAAGGTACCATCTACTTCAATAGCCGTCACGTTATGCCCTAGGGTAGTAAGCTGCTTTTCCTGAATATCACTTACCTTACCACTTGGGTATAGTATAGTAACGGATATGCCGGGTACCTTTTGGAAGCCCTGCGCTACGGCACCGCCCGTATCACCAGAGGTAGCCACCAGGATCTTGATCTCCTTCTGGGACCGGAGCAGAAAGTACGACATAAGAGCCGCCATGAAGCGGGCACCAAAGTCCTTGAACGCCATGGAAGGACCATGAAACAGCTCCAGTACGTAGCTGTCAGGAGTAACAGGTACGGCGGGGGCTTCGAACGTAAAAGCCTTAGCTACGATTTCTTCTATATCAGTCCGTGGAATATCGTCGCCCAGTAAGGTATACGCTACTTCAACGGCTATCTCATTAAAGGTCCTTTCCTCTATAGTATCAAGAAACTCCTGCGAAACAGTAGGAATAGTCTCGGGCATGTAGAGTCCGTTATCGGCAGGAAGGCTTCTAAACACAGCCTCTTCCAGAGAAGCTTTCAGGCTGTTGGTCCGGGTACTGTAAAACAACATGTTATATAAAAGAGTAAGGTAGTAAAAGAGTCCGCAAATTTACATAAAACTACCCGGCTGCAAGTCATACTTCCGAAGTAATATAGGAAAAGTACCTAACTTGCCGCCTAGATCTAATCATCAACAAATAATAGATAATGTCTTATGCCAAAAGGAGTTTTTAATGTACCTGTACCTGTCAATGAGCCCGTAAAGAGTTATGCACCGGGTAGCCCCGAGAAAGCAGCCCTTAAGAAAGCTCTCGAGGAGGCACGTTCGCGCCAGGTAGATATACCTATGTATATAGGAAGTGATGAGGTATATACTGATAATAAAGTAAAAGTATCACCGCCGCATGATCATCAGCATGTATTAGGGTACTTTCATGAAGGAGATGCTTCCCATGTTCGTCAGGCCATTGATGCCGCGCTGGCAGCTCGTAAGACCTGGGCCAATATGTCATGGGAGCACCGGGCTAGTATATTTCTGAAAGCAGCGGATCTGCTAGCCGGCCCGTATCGGGCTGAGATCAATGCCGCTACCATGCTTGGCCAATCCAAGAACGCCTACCAGGCCGAGATAGATTCTGCCTGCGAAATGATCGACTTCCTGCGGTTCAACGTCAAGTTTATGACGGATATCTACCAGCAGCAGCCGGAGTCATCGCCCGGTGTATGGAACCGTATGGAGTACCGTCCGCTGGAAGGTTTTGTCTTTGCCATTACTCCCTTCAACTTTACCGCCATTGCCGGCAACTTACCCGCTGCACCCGCTATGATGGGTAATGTAGTAGTATGGAAGCCAGCTTTTACGCAGGTGTATGCCGCTAATGTACTCATGAAAGTATTCCGTGAAGCCGGCCTGCCCGATGGTGTGATTAACATGATCCTGGTAGATGGCCCGGCCGCCGGTGATGTAATATTCAGCCACCCTGATTTTACCGGAGTTCATTTTACCGGAAGTACCAAAGTTTTCCAGACCATCTGGAAGACCATAGGGGAGAACATTGGTACCTACAAGACCTTCCCTCGAATAGTGGGCGAAACCGGAGGTAAGGACTTTGTACTGGCCCACGAGTCGGCCGATCCCAAAGCGGTTGCTACCGGCCTGATACGCGGAGCCTTTGAGTACCAGGGGCAGAAGTGTTCGGCGGCTTCCCGGGCCTATATTCCGGCCAGTATATGGGAAGAGGTAAAAGAGCATATGCTGAAAGACCTGGCGGAGATCAAAATGGGCGGCGTCGAAGACTTCTCCAACTTTGTCAATGCGGTTATTGATGAAAAGTCCTTTGACAAAATCACCTCTTATATAGATAGAGTGAAGCATGATATTGACAAAGTAGAGATCATAGCTGGTGGGGGCTACGACAAGAGCACCGGCTACTTCATAGAGCCTACCGTTATCCTATCCAAAGATCCTAACTACGTAACCCTTTGCGAAGAGATCTTCGGACCGGTACTTACTATATATGTATACGAGAAGGAGTCCTACGAAGAAATTCTGGATATCGTAGATGCTACCTCCCTCTATGCCCTGACGGGAGCCATATTTGCCCGTGATCGCTATGCTATTGAAAGAGCTACTGAGCGACTGGTAGACTCAGCGGGTAACTTCTACATCAATGACAAGCCTACGGGTGCTGTAGTAGGGCAGCAACCTTTCGGAGGAGCCCGGGCATCGGGTACAAATGATAAGGCAGGCTCCATCCTGAACCTGCTGCGTTGGGTAAGTCCGCGGGCACTAAAAGAGACCCTGGTATCGCCTGTAGACTATAAATACCCCTTCCTGCAGGAGTCATAATTGTACAAATTTTGTACAAATTTTAACATGCTCAAGAAAATGCAAAAACTTGCAAAAATTTCTTGGGCGTGCTTGCAAAAGTGAAAGGTGAAATGCTACCTTTGCATTCCCAATCGCAAGCAACGAAGCGAAAAGCTGAGAAAAGCAAAGTGATTTTGGGTTTGTTCTTTGAAATGATGAGGTAAACCAGAGTGTAAAGAAACACTCGGAGACAGTATAAAAAAGTAAGCTGTCACTACTTCGGTAGTGTTCAGCAACTATACAAATATTTACAATGGAGAGTTTGATCCTGGCTCAGGATGAACGCTAGCGGCAGGCTTAATACATGCAAGGCGAGGGGGCCGCAAGGTCACCGTCG
>NZ_JAFEUV020000030.1 GCF_017355915.2 Telluribacter roseus | reverse complement strand
GACACAGCGCCGGCGTAGCACTTCGTACTCGGTTTGTTTATAGCTTGCCATAATAAGTACAAGGTTTGACTATTACGGATCTACTCACGCATTAATAATACCCAAGGCTACTCCTAAAGATACTTCCTTTTGGGGATAATATCTACTTTGGCTGCACAGGGACAGCCAGAGGCTGGTTTATATTATAGATATGAGTTTCCAAGATCTAATACAGATGTCCAGAGAGATCAGTAGGTAGAAGAGCAACTAGGAAGGTATTTTGGGCTTCACAAAGATCATGCCTGAATAAATATTTCATGTTTTTTTACTACAAAATATAGTTGTAGCCTAATGGTTAATTATCTGTAAGAGTGGCTGAATAATTGCTGGTCCCTCTATCAGTGACATCCAAAAAACTTCCTTGTCAGGATAAAATTCAACCGTAGTTGTAAGTATACTATTACTGAATAAAGGCCTTGTATTCTCTATTTGCCTTCGATTTTCTATGACGGTATATGTATAGTACTATTTGTTTTACAGATAGTTGTGCTTCTATGGTATTATTCACCTATTGTTACTTCCTGCCCTGGTTTTAGCCTATCCAGCCGGTAATTAAGTAAGGGTGATGTAACTACGCAAAGGCTTTTCACTATAAACCAATAGTTGAAATAGTAAAATATTATTTATCAAAATGGCAAGGAAATTGCTCCCTAAAAAACAATAGCGTTTCAACACACACTTCCTGAACTTTTCCATAAGCTAAATAAGAGCTACCACAAGAAAACTTTTACATTATGCTTTTTAAAGTTTCCCCACTAAGGCTGGCGGTTATCGCGGCCTTCATAGGAGTGTTTTGCCTTTACTCCGGAAAAGGTTGGAGCAGAGAAAGAGAAAAAGCAAAGAGTGCCATTGGCGGTTCTGCCCTGAGATCCGGCCTTACATTATCCACACCTGTTCCGGTAACAGATCGTCCCCGTTACATCAGTATATGTATCTTCAACGTAGAGCAGGGGGATCATTATTTACCTATCATGGAAAGAGCGGCCGCGGCTGGTATCAACTCCTTCCAGTTGAATGTAAACTGGGAGAGAGTCTATTCGCACCGGGGGGCACAGCCCACCTGGGACCAGTACGATAAGCAGGTGGCTCTTGCCAAGAGGCTCGGCTGCAAGGTTTTCCTGAGGATCTGGGTAGCACGTCATGACGATCAGCATTGGTGGCCCAGTAGTACCATACCCGTCTCTAACTTAGGATTGAAAAGAGGATTACTCTCCGGATTTAGCTACTCTGACGAAAATGCCGTAGCTGAAGTAGAGGCCTTTGTTAAAGAAGTAGCTCAGCACTTCCTGCCGGAGCAGCGGGCCGGGCATATCGTTAATATAGCTGTGGCTAACAACAATGACTCTGAGCTTGGGTACGCCATTACGGTATATGATCCAGCCGAGGGAAGAGAAACCATGCAGGTTAATGATTATTCCGGGCATAGTGTCAAAGCCTTTAATGAGTGGCTCCAGAATAAGTACAAGACCATAGGAAACCTGAACAGGCAGTGGGGCGCTGACTTTTCGAAATTTGATATTTATCCACCTGCTGCCCGAAACTACTGGGATGTATTTGCACATAATAGTGGTTTGGATTGGTACCTGTTCAGGCACCATGAATTGAAAAAGTACTCAGACCGGATGGCGCGCGCCATCAAGAGTGTTGATCCTTCGTATAAGTACCTGCTGGACATAGGCAGCTGCTTTGATGGTATTACCCAGACCCGAGGTACCTATGGATTTAAGAGCCTGGGGCAGCTGGCCGACGGGGGTATCAAGGTCAATGACGGCTTCTACTACGACCACCGGTTCTCGATGGACCTGCTCAGAACAAACCTACCCGGCCGGATGATCGGTAATGAGGTATTCCGTGCCAGAGGGCAGGCCGACGAAATGGATATTTACCGCCGTTACTTCAACGAGAGCTTTGAGCACGGGGCCGATTGGATAAATATGGTAGGCTTCGACCAGATGGACGCCTATCCCCGGTGCGAAGCGATTATGCGTGAAATGGCAGACAAATGGCTCAAAAGCTCTGTTCCCGGTATTCATCCCACCCAGACCGTGAGCTATAAGCTTTCGGAGGCGATCCGGCATAGTACCGGAGGGGTGCAGGAGCGCTGGCGGAATGAATACAACGCATCGAGGAAACCCATTAATGTAGTACTGGAGGAGGATCTGCTGGGTGAAGTACCTGTAGAAAATAAGGCTCCCAAAGTAGTAGCGGCGCTTACCAATCAGAAAGGTACTACCGGCAACTGGTTCCAGTACTCGATACCTAAGGAGAACTTCCATGACGAAGACGGGTATCTGGTAAACGTAGAAGCACAAGGACTACCCGAGGGCCTTTCGATGAATGGCTGGAACATAGAAGGCCGGCCTAACAGAACGGGGGATTTCACGGTCAATGTAAAGGTTATAGATAATCTGGGAGCCAGCGTGTCCACTACCTTCACCATAACAGTAGGAACATCAGAGGCTCCAAACCTGGTTAGTTTGTATAAGGCAGGTAACTTCCTGACCCGCCGCTTTCTGCGGTACATCCAGGACGGAGACACTATCCGGATATCAGGTGATACCCAAACGGTAAACATAATGGCCTCCCCCCGTACCGGTACTGTAGGCAGCTATGTATTCACCCTGTCCGGCCCCTACTCAGTAAGTACCGTAGATAGCAAAGAGCCCTATGGCTTGTTTGGTGATAACGGAGGACTGAGCCTATTGCCGGGTACCTACCGCCTTATCCTCAAATCCTACTCCAAAGCAGATATGCAGGGGGATGTTATTAATCAGCAGGTGGTAAACTTTGTAGTGATTGAGGGCGAAGGGGAAAGCAACCAGCCACCGTTCCTGTACAAGACTCCGGTCGGACTCCTAGCCAAAGTAGGGGAGCCATTCAAGTACAAGCTCCACGACAGTACCTTTGTGGATCTGGATGGTACGATTGCTTCTTTCGAAATTACGGGCTTACCCGATGGCTTGAGCGCCAGCGGGCTGACCATCGAAGGTACTCCACAGAAGAAGGGCTACTGGACATCCAAGGTGAAAGCAACCGACAACAAAGGCGCGTCATCTTCAACAGAATTTATGTTCATGGTGACGGCCGATAACGTACCTCCGGTTGTAAAGCAGACCATTCCCGATCAGGTGGCTACCGTCAATAAGCCTTTTGAATACCGCATTCCTGACGAAACCTTCGCCGATCCGGATGGAAGTATCAAAAACGTATACATACTAGGGGCACCCGAAGGATTAACGGCTTCCGGTAATCTGCTGTCGGGCGCTCCCAAAGCGGTGGGTACCTACCAACTCATCGCCGTTGCTACTGATGATGGTAACCTGTCGGTGCAGACTTTCTTCAAAATAAACGTTGTATCGGAGGAAGTACCTAACAAGGCTCCGGTAGTGAATAAGCCGCTACTGAGCCTGCAGACGCTGGCGGGCAAGCCTTATGAGTACCGCCTAGCCGACGATACGTTCGTTGATCCGGATGGTACCATCGCCTCTGTGACCATGACCGACCTGCCGGAAGGATTAAGCTGGGATGGTACTGTGATTAAAGGTACTCCGGCCCGTGGTGGCGAGTGGACCGTGCAGGTAAAAGCTACGGATGATAAGGATGCCTCGGTAACGACTCATTTCAAGTTTATCATTACGGTTGAGAATAGGGCTCCGGTAGTGCAGCATGCGATTGCTGATATGACAACGTTTGTTAACAAGCCATTTGAGTACCGCATACCTGATTCGACTTTTGCTGATCCGGATGGTGAGATCAAGAGCATCGCTATACTAGGCGCTCCGGAAGGACTTACGGCCTCAGGTAGCCAGCTATCAGGGACACCTAAGGCAGTAGGTACTTATCAGCTCATTGCTATTGCGACGGACAACAGTAACGTTTCTGTACAGGCTTTCTTCAAGATCAATGTGGTGGCGGAAGAGGAAGTACCTAACAAAGCTCCTATAATAAACAAACCGCTGCTGAGCCTGCAGACACTGGCGGGCAAGCCTTATGAATACCGCCTGGCCGATGATACCTTTGTTGATCCGGATGGTACCATCGCCTCTGTAACTATGAATGACTTGCCGGAAGGGCTGAACTGGGATGGTACCGTAATCAAAGGTACTCCGGCCCGCAAAGGTGAGTGGACTGTGCAGGTAAAGGCCACCGATAATAAGGGTGCTTCGGTGACGACTCATTTCAGATTTACAATCATTGCCGAAAATGTACCTCCCATCGTGCACAAGCCTGTTCCTGATCTGGCAGCCAAGGTAGGTAAGGCATTCAGCTACCGCCTGTCCGACAGTACTTTTGTTGATCCGGACGGTACCATTATCCGGATTACGATACAGGGAGCACCAGACGGACTGACTGCTTCGGGTAGTCAGCTATCCGGAACTCCTACTACCGCGGGTGAGTACCTGTTAACAGCTACTGCAACCGACGATGCCTCCGCTACCGTTCAGACTACCTTTAAGTTAGTAGTAACAAAGGATAATCTGCCGCCGGTGGTAGCCAACCCTATCCCCAACCAGCTAGCCTCGGTAGGTACAGCCTTCAGCTACACCCTACCTGCCAGCACCTTTACGGATCCGGATGGTGAAGTAGTCCGCATCGAGATCACCGGGCTACCCGCTGGACTAACAGCATCGGGATTAACTATTAGTGGCGAACCAACCGCTTCGGGAGATTTCGTAGTGAATGTTACCGCCTTTGATAACGTCGGTGCTTCGGTTAATACAACCTTCCGAATCAGGGTAGGGGGCGTCAACCAGCCTCCTCAGCTTAGCAAAGAGCTGCCTGAACTGGTAGCCATCGTGGGTCAGGTGTTTCACTTTGATATCAAAGAGTACTTTGAGGATGGAGATGGACAGATCGTATCTATTTCGTATGCTTCTACGCTGCCCACGGGCCTAACCGCCAATGGCTCCCAGTTGGGCGGCAATCCTACCGCAGCGGGTAGCTACGAGGTAAAAGTGAAGGTAAAGGATGATAGAGATGCCGTCACCGAAGTAATACTTAAGATCAAGGTGGAGAAGCCCATACTGTATGCGGATCTGTACCAGCCAGGTAGTATATCGACCCGCAAGTTTATACATCGTATTGCCAACGGAGACGTACTGGATCTATCCAAGCTTCCTAACTCGGTGAACATCTTTGTATCCAGCAATGCCAGCATCACCTCCGTGACGTACGAGATTACAGGTTCGATACCTCCTGTGTACTTTACGGATGATACGCCGCCCTACTTCAGTTTGTACCACGATGAGGCTGGTTTCACACCAATCGCCGGAACCTATACGCTAAAACTAATGGCTTACAATAATGGAGTACTGGTGGCAACCCAGACCTCTACCTTCAGAATTAGTCAGACAGGAGTTCGTATCGCCAGCGATGAGGCCGTAGAGTTCCTGCCTGAATTTAACTCGGAGTCTTCCTGGAAGGCTTATCCCAATCCATTCAGGGATCGCGTACAACTGCAGACCGGTGTACAGAGCCAGACGGGCATAGAGCGTGTAGAGGTACTGACCGGTGAAGGACGCAGCTTACCTCTGGATGCTCAGCGGTGGAAGATGAACAGCGGAGTACTCGAAGTAGACCTGTCCGACGTAGCCACCGCACCGGGTATGTACCTGATGCGAGTTCAGGAAGCCAATGGTAAGCAACGTACCATAAAGCTCCTCAAATCAGAAACCAGATAGTACCTGATATCAAGACTGATGATAACGAAGAAGCCCCTCCATGGGGCTTTTTTGTATAGTACCCATGCGTAGTCCTTTTTCCCGTACCGCCTCCGTTAGTTGGTCCTGGAAGTAGTAAGCCACCGAGCCTGCAAAATGAACAGGATAGGCGGTAGCGTCAGGATGCTTGATCACGTACTTACTCAGAAACAGGCCAAACGCCTCTATGAGGAGCTGCTGAATGTACGGGTGAGTAATGTGCTCGGAAAGAAAGCGGGTAAAGGTGGCAAAGTAGCGATTGGGGAAGGGCTTCTTATAGGCGTTGTCCAGTACCAGAAAGCGATCAGTACCCGGGTAGGCGACGGTAAAGCGTTCCTGAATTTCTTCGGGTAGCTCCCTGTGCAGATACCGGACCACCAGGGTTTTTCCCAGGTAGCCACCACTGCCCTCGTCACCCATCCAGAAGCCCAGCGATCCAATGTTATTAACGATACGCTCCCCGTTGTAAAGGCAGTTGTTGGCACCGGTACCCAGTATACAGGCTATGCCGGACTCATGGCCGCATAAAGCGCGGGCAGCCGCCAGCAGATCACTCTGGACTTCAATGTGAGCCATCGGAAAGCTCTGCTGGAGAGCCTGGCGAACTGGCTGGCTTGATGTTTCGTCGGCGCAGCCCGCGCCATAGAAGTACACCGACTCTATCGCAGGTACCTGAGGTACTACCTCCTGCCGTAGCGCCTCAGCGATCACTTCTTTGGACTGGTAAAAAGGGTTGAAGCCCACCGACTGGAAACGTAGGGGCTGGGCTCCGGTACCGTAGGCTACCCAGTCGGTTTTGGTGGAGCCGCTATCGGCAATGAGTATCATGCTAAATCAGTTTTCCTACTACTTTAAATCGTTCAAAGACCCGGCTGGTGTGGGGGGCATCGGAGAGCTCCCTGGTCAGGTCCTGTCCGGCCCAGTGCTCGTAGTGCTTACCATTACGCCACAGCCTCGACGGGCTTACATCATAAATAACTCCCTGGTAGGCACACCATATTTCTTCCCGATCCTGACCATTGCGCAGGGCCAGCTGGGCACGCGTATATTCTTTCATTAAAATACCATTACTCTATTCCGAAACAGACGAGCAGATGCTGGTCCGCAGCGTTAATAAACAAAAGTTTGAAAATATGATTTAAAAGTCAGAAATTGTACCATGATTGAAAAGGAATATCAAAACCTGTACATGATTTGTTCCATCCTTCGTTCTACTGAAAATAATTAGGTAAGGCTATGAGAAAAAATAAAACTATCCTTTGGTACCTGGTCATTGCATTGGCCATTGTAGTAACGGGCTGTAAAAAGCCGGTACCCCCACTTTCGGAGCGTATTGCCAAAGCCTGGTCGCCCGAAACGGTTACGGAGGGTAGTACAGTGGTATTTACAAAGGGAGGTGCCAGCAATACCCGCCCCGGCTACTCCAACTGGCGCCTGACGCTTAATAGCTCCGGTACGGCTACCTATACTGAATTTGACAATAATACATTTACAGGCCAGTGGGAAGTGCAGGGCGATACTCGCCTGATCCTGAAAAACCTGAATCCGCAGCCAACCGGATCCGGCGGTACTATCGAGTTTACAATCAGCGATTTTACGGATACCCGCATGACCCTCACCCGTACTACAACCAGTGTAAAAACGGGTGGAACCATTAATAAATACACACTTACTAACCCATAATCACACAAGTTCTTGAACGGAGAAGCCGCCTCGCCTCGAGGCGGCTTCTTGCTGTTTTTGGCTAACTTTGTACTATGACACAATCACGAACTGAAATAGGTACTCTGGGAGAGTTCGGCCTGATTCGCCGACTCAGTGAAGGCTTTCAGCCTGCTTTGCCCGATACAATCAAGGGCATCGGCGACGATGCCGCCGTTATGGATCAGGGTCAGGAGTATGGACTCATCACAACCGATATGCTGGTGGAAGGCGTGCACTTCGACCTGGCGTTTTCGCCCCTCCGGCACCTGGGTTATAAGGCCATTTCGGTCAATGTATCGGACATAGCCGCCATGAATGGCGTGCCACGGCAGGTGGTAGTAGGCCTGGGGCTAAGCAACCGCTTCTCGGTAGAGGCCGTGGAGGAACTCTACGCGGGTATAAAAGCAGCCTGCGAAGATTTCAACGTAGATCTGGTAGGAGGCGATACTACATCATCACGTTCGGGGCTGATCATCTCGGTGACGGTATTTGGTAAGGTAGCCAGGGAAAAGGTAGCCTATCGCAATACTGCCCGCCCCAACGACATCCTGTGTGTTACCGGCGACCTGGGTAGTGCCTACATGGGCCTCCAGTTACTGGAGCGGGAAAAACAGGTGTTTATGGCTAACCCCAACATGCAGCCTGAGCTGGAAGGGAAAGAGTATGTAGTACAGCGCCAGCTGAAGCCCGAAGCCCGCATGGATGTAATATATGAGCTGGAAGAAGCGGGCGTAGTACCTACTTCCATGATCGACGTGTCGGATGGACTGGCTTCGGAGATACTGCATATCTGTAGCCAATCCAAAGTAGGAGCCATCATAGTCGAAGAAAACCTACCCATTGATGAGCAGACGTTCCTGGTAGGTACCGAGCTGAACCTGGATCCGGTGACTGCGGCCATGAACGGCGGTGAGGACTATGAGCTGCTGTTTACCATCCGGCAGGACGACTATAATAAGGTCAAGAATAATCCCAAGATCAGCTTCATTGGCTATATCACAGACAAGACTGATGAAGTAATCTTAAGCACCAAGGGCGGCAACCGTTATCCGATTACCGCCCAGGGCTGGAATCATTTCTCCTGATCAGCAGAATTTGGTGTGAAGCTGCTTGGCATCCGCCACAAACTCTTTGACGCGTTGCTCCTCGTCTTTACGGCAGATGAGGAGCACCCCGTCATACTCCGCTACTATGAAGTCTTCAAGGCCGTTGATGACCACTAGCTTATCCTTGGGTGTCTTGATGATACAGTTCTGCGTGTCGTACAGTAGTAGCTGCCCATCCGTTACGTTGTTGTTCTGATCCTTGGTGGATACCTCGTACAGCGACTTCCAGGTACCTAGGTCCGACCAGCCGAAGTCACTCAGTACTACGTGTACATTGTCAGCTTTCTCCATGATACCGTTGTCTACCGATATGTTGCCGCAGTGTGAGTAGGCTTTATTGATAAATCCGGCTTCCTGATCGGTAAAAAAGGTCTTTGATCCATCTTCAAAGATTTCGGCAATCTCAGGCATGTACTTCCGGATGGCCTGCTTGATGGCCCGCGCGTTCCACACAAAGATACCCGCGTTCCAGACGAAGTCCCCGCTCTCAAGAAACTGAACGGCCAGCTCATGGTGAGGCTTTTCAGTGAAAGTCTTTACTTTCTTAACGGTACGCTTGTCGGGAATGTACTGTATATACCCGTAGCCCGTGTCGGGGCGATTGGGCTGGATACCCAGCGTCACCAGTATGTCCTCCTGGCGGGTAGAGGCCAGGGCTACTTTGATGGTATCTCGGAATACCTCCTCTTTCAGAATGATATGATCAGCGGGAGCCACCACTATATTGGCATCAGGATCCTGGGAAGCAATCTTGTAGCAGGCATAAGCAATACAGGGGGCAGTGTTGCGGCGGTAGGGTTCCAGCAGGATCTGATCTTCGCCAAGTGCAGGGAGTTGCTGCTGCACGAGCTCTTTGTACTCCTGACTGGTAACTATGTATACATTTTCGGGAGGACATACTCCTGCAAACCTGTCTACTGTTTGCTGAAGGAGTGATTTGCCGGTACCCAATACATCATGGAACTGCTTCGGATAGGAAGTACGGCTAAAAGGCCAGAAACGGGAACCTACTCCGCCAGCCATGATTACAACATATGTATTTTGCATAAAAGACGTGGCTATTAAGGGTGAACAACTGTTGACAAAGCTATCATTTTTTAAATTATAGAATAAAAACCCTAGTGACTACGCAGGCCTACTGTACTTACATTGGGGCGTACCACTATCTACTAAAGGCCCTTTTTAACCAATATATTGTACTATAGGTTTATAAGAGGGGCGCAAAATTGCACATTTTGAATAATTATTAGAAAAAATATAAAATATTGCTGTATATGGCTAAATTGTGTTTCATATACATTAACCGTAAATCAATTTAATCCTCGGGATCTATGCGAAAAATATTTACTAAACGGGCATCGTATTTAACGATGCTTTTTTTTGTGTGCGGGAGTATAGCCGCTTTTGCCCAGGTAAGGATAGCTGGTAAGGTAACTGATGCCTCTACCCGTGAGTCTTTGGCCGGAGTGAGTATTCAGGTAAAAGGTAAAGTAATAGGTACCATTACGGATACGGATGGTAAATTCAGCCTGACCACCACCACTGCACCTCCTTTTGCGATCACCATCTCGTCGGTGGGTTATGAGACTCAGGAGGTAAACATTAGCGGTGAGCAAAGTAATCTGGACATTAGTCTGAAGGAGCAGCCTATCATGGGGCAGGAGATAGTAGTAGCGGCCTCACGGGTGGAGGAGAGCATCATGCAGGCACCGGTAGCCATCGAAAAAATGGACATTCGCGACATCCGCGCTTCGCCTTCTGCCAGCTTCTATGATGCATTATCTAATCTGAAAGGCGTCGATATGACTACGCAGGGATTGCTCTTCAAATCCATCAACATGCGTGGCTTTGGTACGACCGGTAACCCACGGGTAGTACAGATGATCGACGGAATGGATAATTCAGCACCGGGCCTCAACTTTCCTGTGGATAACATTGTGGGTATGCCCGAGCTGGATGTGGAAAGTGTGGAGGTACTGCCGGGAGCCGCCTCGGCTCTGTATGGTCCTAACGCGATCAATGGCCTCATCCTGATGAACAGCAAAAGCCCTTTCCTGTACCAGGGATTAAGTGCCAGTGTCAAAACGGGGGTAATGAGCGCCAGCAATCGTGATCAGCAGATTACTCCGTTCAACGATGTATCAGTACGGTATGCCAAGGCATTCAATAATCGCCTTGCGTTTAAAGTGAACCTGTCTTACTTACAGGCCAAAGACTGGCAGGCTACCAACTACTCCAACCTTAATGTGGGTGGAGTAGAAAATGGTACGCGCGGTCCGGGCGTAGAAACTGATTATGATGGTGTGAATATATACGGCGATGAGGTACAGGCTAACCTTAATACCGTAGGTCAGACGTTAGCTTCCTTAGGCCTGTTGCCTGCTGCTGCTGTCGGACTATTGCCTAATACCAACGTGAGCCGTACGGGCTATTATGAAAAAGACTTGGTTGATTATAATACCAAGAGCTTTAAAACCAACGTAGCGCTCCACTACCGCCTGAATGAAAAAGTAGAAGCCATAGGACAGGTAAACTACGGGTACGGTACTACCATGTATACGGGTGTAGGCCGGTACTCCCTGCGCAACTTCAACCTGACGCAGGCGAAGCTGGAGCTACGCGGAGACAACTTTACGGTACGTGCCTACACGACTCAGGAGCGTTCCGGACAATCATACGTAGCGGGGCTTACAGCTGTGGCCATGCTTAATGATATCAAGAATCATCCTATATGGTTTGGTGAGTACGCGGGGGCTTTTGTACAGGCACGTACACAGGGTGCTAACGAAGAGATGGCTCATACGGCGGCCCGCCAGTTTGCTGACCGTAACATGCCTCAGCCAGGTACCGAGGCATTTACTTCATTGCTCAATGAGTACCGCAACCTGCCCATTACAGAAGGCGGAAGCGGCTTCCTGGATAAGACCAACATGTACCATGCCGAAGGTCTCTACCAGTTCAAGAATGAGATTAAGTTTATGGATCTATCGGCCGGGGCTAATATCCGTCAGTACCAGCTACGGTCGGGCGGTACTCTTTTTGCCGATACCAAAGAAGGACGTAGTGGTACCATCGGTATCACCGAATACGGCGCATTTGTACAAGCAGGTAAGAGCCTGCTTCAGGACCACCTGAAACTCACAGGCTCGCTGCGTTACGACAAGAACGAAAACTTCAAGGGTCAGTTTACGCCACGGGTATCGGCCGTAACTACCTTTGGACAGCACAATGTTCGCCTGTCGTACCAGACGGGTTTCCGTATTCCTACGACCCAAAACCAGTACATTGATCTGGCAACGCCGGCCGGCGTACTGATTGGCGGACTACCTGAGTTCAATACCCGTTATAATCTGAACAATGGTATCCTGCGTCAGAACCTGGATCCTGCGGTAATTGCTTCCTATGCTACACAACCCGCGGTGATTGCAGCGGCTACTCAGTATGCTACGCAGGCAATCACCCAGCAGGTAACCGCCGCGGTTACCGCACAGGTTAATGCTGCGGTAGCTGCCGGTCAAATACCTAACAATCCAACTGTTATTGCCGGAGCCGTTCAGGCCGGGGTTGGTTCTGTTCTTCCCGGAGCACTTCAGGCCAATCTGGCCGGAGCTGTAAAACAGGTACTCCCTGCATTTGCTCTGGCCGCTATGCCTAAGTACCAGGCTCCTGAGCTCAAGCCCGAGCGCATTGCTTCGTATGAGATTGGCTACAAAGGTATCATAGGCAGAAAGCTCTATTTAGATGCCTACTACTACCTGAGTAAGTACACCAACTTCATCGGAGGTACCGTGATTGTCGTGCCTACGGCACCAGCGGCACCGGGCCTACCCATAGAGTCAGGTGTTGGAAGTGCTAACACACGGGTTGCCTACTCCCGTCCAGCCAATAGCAACGAATCCATCACTGTACAAGGCTTTGCCATCAGCGCCGACTATTCCCTGCCTCACAATTTCTTTGTGGGAGCCAATATGGCTAACAATGAGCTGACCAACTATGTACCTACGCCAGAGCACCAGTTCTCTGCATTCAATACGCCCCGCAACCGCTATAATCTGAGAGTAGGTAAGCGGATTGGTAGTGGCGAGCGCTTTGGCTTCAACGTTCAGTTCCGTCATCAGGATAGCTTTGTGTGGGAGGCCGGATTCGTGCAGGCTACCACTACGGGAGTACCGCTGTTCACCAATACCATAGTACCGGCTATCAGTAACCTTGATGCGCAGGTGAGTGCCAAGCTACCCGGTATCCGGTCTATCCTGAAGGTAGGAGGTACCAACCTGTTTGGTAAGCCTTACGTGCAGGCCTATGGTAGTGCGGCGGTAGGCTCTATGTATTACGTATCGCTTACGTTTGATGAACTGTTGAATCGTTAGGAAAGAAAAGAGTTGACCAATAACAGAAAAGGACGCAGCATACACGCTGCGTCCTTTTCTGTTATATTATATAGGTATATGTTCCTTAGAGAGAAATCTTCTTGTTCTCTCCCTGGTCGTACCGCTCTCCGGTGGCCAGGGCCTTGGCTATTTTATAGGCCTGCACCATGCGGGACGAATTACCATCCCAGTACTCAGCTTCTTTGATATCTACTTTGAGTAGTGCGAGCTCAGGATCTTCCAGTCCCTTGGGAAACCAGGCCTTCAGGATAGGGTTCCACAGCTCTTCTATCTTCTGGCGGTCGGTGACCACACTAGCCGTACCGGTTATGGACACATACGATTGTAATCCTCTATCGGCATAGCTGACATTTATGTTAGGGTGCTGCTTCAGCTCCTCTATCTTGGGGGAATGCTCATTCGTGAAAAACCAAAGGCTGCCATCTTCTTCAAACTTCTGCGTCTGCATAGGACGGCTACGATGGTCGCCATTAGGTTCCATAGTTACTACCATCGCCACTTTTATATCATCGATGATATCTTGAATTTTCTTCAGGTCAGCCTGTGTTGCTTCTTCCGTTTTCATAATTTAGCTTTTTTGTTTTATACCAAAACAGCTAACAAAATAGTGCCAGCGCCCCGGCTCCATATTCACACAGGTAGCCAGGATAGCCATACAGACAGGCAGCAGCGGGTGTTGAGAATAATACCCATACCCTGCTGTTAGATCAGAAGAAAATCAACTAGTTATTATTCCTTAGGGCCAAAGGCCAGATCGCCGGCATCGCCCAGGCCGGGTACTATGTAGTAGTGTTCGTTGAGATGATCGTCCACTGCGCCCAGCCACAGGCGGCACTCGGGCATCCGCTTACGCAGATAGTCTACACCCTCCGGACTGGCAATAACGGAGGCCACGTGGGTCTGGGCGGGTATGCCAAACCTGAGCAACGCGTGGTACACCTTCTCGAGCGAGCGTCCGGTGGCCAGCATGGGGTCCATCAGGATGAGCGTCTTGCCCTGCAGACTGGGGCTGGTAATGTAGTCCATCTCCACACTGAACTCATCACTATTGATATGGTGGCCACGGTAAGCGCCTATGAAGGCATTTTCGGCCTGATCAAACATATTCAGAAACCCCTGATGAAACGGCAGGCTGGCCCTCAGTACCGTAGCCAGCACCACGGGCTGCCGTAAGGTACGCGCAGGAGCTACGCCGAGGGGCGTCTGTACCGTAGTGGGGCCGTAGGGCAGGGTCTTGGAAATCTCATAAGCCAGTAACTCTCCCAGCCGCTCCAGATTGCGCCGGAACCGGATTCTGTCGGTCTGGATGGAAACATCTCTTAATTCGGCCAGAAACTGATCTGCTACGGAGTGTTTCTGAGAGAGGATGAACATAGCGTTAAATAGGTTTAAGAAAAAACAGTAACGATTATACAAATTGTTACCTAATTTGGCACTTTAAAAGGCGAAAAACTCATTGGCACCCTTTATGTGGAGAAAACCAGTGCAAGAAAAGGATTACCTATCTTATGATCCAAAGATATAGTACGTTTTTATTTATTCTGTGTGCTCTTTTAGGAGGTGTGCCCTCGAGTCAAGCTCAAAGTACCTTTATCCCTCTCAATGATGATTATCATCATCTCATTGACCGGCTCGAAATCAAGCGGGGAAAGCTTTCGGAAGGCTTGCACTACGGAGTGAAACCCTTTGAGCGGAGAGCGGTGGTGCAGCTTACCGACACTATACTTAAATACGGTGGCGTAGGGCTCACCGAGATAGACCGGGCCGCTATCCGGTACCTGCGCGACGATAGCTGGGAGTGGACATCCGATACCATCACTGCCTACTACAACAACCCCGGCCGCCTGGGCTCCTTACCCTACCGCAAAAGACGCGATCGTACCTTCTGGAACCATCCGGCCGATCTGTACAGTTTGCACAACGAAGATTTTGACCTGCACGTCAACTTTGCTACTGACAATTTCTACGGCGCCGAGAACAATACCAATTCAGCGCTCTGGTTTACGGGCCGCGGCGTAGAGATCCGTGGCATGATCAATGAGAAGCTGGGCTTCTATACATTCATATCGGACAATCAGGGTACCTTTCCGGAGTATGTACGCAACTACTTCTCGCAGTATACCGAAGACTATACCAATACCTATACTTTCCCGGGCGAAGGCATGGCTAAGCCACTGCGCCGGACGGGTGTAGACTTTATGTCGGGGCGCGGCTATATTACTTTCCGGCCCATCAAAAACATCAGCTTACAATTCGGACACGACCGCAATTTTATCGGGAACGGCTACCGCTCTCTGCTGCTGTCCGACATCAGCGCACCCTACCTGTTCCTGCGAATCGATACGCAGCTGGGCCCTTTCCGCTATACCAACCTGTGGTCGAGCATGATCAATTCGCAGGGGGCTTTCAGAGGGGATTTGCTCCGCGCCCGGAAGTACACGGCCATGCATCACCTGAGTATCAACCTGACCGACCGCTTCAACATAGGGGTATTTGAAGCGGAGGTATTCAGCCGGGGTGATAGCACCGGTAACGGCGGCTACGATCTCAACTACCTCAATCCGATTATATTCTACCGTTTTGTGGAGTCCTACGTAGGGAGTGAAGATAACGCGCTGCTGGGATTTGATTTTCGCTGGCTCCTGGCGCAGCGGTTTTCGGTATACGGGCAGTTTTTGCTGGATGAGTTTCTGACCAGGTACTTCTTTACCAATCAGGGGTCCTGGACCAAGAAGTACGCCCTGCAACTGGGAGGGAAATACGTCGATGCCTTTGGAGTACCCAACCTGGACCTACAGGCCGAATACAACATTGCACGGCCTTTTATGTACTCACACCGCGACGGAGGGCGTAACTACGCCCACTTCGGCCAGCCGCTCGCCCACCCGCTGGGCGCTAATTTTGTGGAGGTACTGGGTATCGTGCGTTACAAGGTATCCCCCCGTCTTACGGGCTACTTCACAGCCATGTGGTCGGACAAGGGACTTGATACCTTCGGCAGAAACTGGGGTGGTAACATTATGCTGGACTACGAGACGCGAACCCGGAGTTTTGGTAACTACATCACCCAGGGCAAATCAGCCATTACCACGTTGGGCGACCTGAGACTGTCCTATATGCTGGCGCATAACCTGTTTGTGGAAGGCCGCTATCTGGGGCGCCGCACCAGCTACCGGCGCGACCCCGACCATAAGACCAGTATGGCTACAATAGGCCTGCGGTACAACATCGCTAACCGACAGCATACTTTTTAGACGCTTACTTTACACTTAGTATAACCAGCACCATGAATTTTCAGAATATTATTGAGCAGGAGTTAACCGAAGCCCAGCGCGTACTTAACGCTTTTCTGGCTGATCCAGCTCACCAGGAAGCCATCGAAAAAGCGGCTACCCTCATGGCCGAAGCTATCAAAAGCGACCGCAAGATTATCTCCTGTGGTAACGGGGGCTCCCACTGCGATGCCATGCACTTCGCCGAAGAGCTCTCGGGCCGCTATCGCGACAACCGCCGCTCTCTGCCGGCCATTGCTATTTCGGACGTAAGCCACCTGAGCTGCGTCGGCAATGACTACGGCTTTGAGTACGTGTTTTCGCGCTACATAGAGGGATTGGGCCAGGCCGGTGATGTGCTATTGGGTATCAGTACCAGCGGTAATTCCGGCAATATCATCAGAGCCGTAGAGGCAGCCCGTGCCAAAGGTATGAAGGTCATTATTCTTTCCGGTAAAGACGGTGGAAAGCTGGCTGGCCTGGCCGATGTCGAGATCCGGGTGCCGCACTTTGGCTACGCCGATCGCATTCAGGAGATCCATATCAAGGTGATACACATCTTCATTCTCCTGATCGAGAAGATGGTACTGGGCGAGTAGGTAGTTAGGTAGTAGCTGGTTAGGCGTTAGGTAGTAGAGGTATGGATTAACTGGCACTTACTTCCGGATGAGGCAAGCTTCGCGTACGACATAAATAGCAAGAGGGTGAAACGGCAACCGTTTCACCCTCTTTTGTATTGGTAGGGTTGATCTACCTGAGGGCTACTTCTTGAATACCTAAGTACCTAAGCCCTAACAACCTACTAGCTACTTCGTCCGCTTCATTGTCCACTTAATTCCTTCCAGAACGTGCTTCATGAACAGAGGCTCCTCGAACGATTCGTTGGTGTGGCCTCCGCCGGTGTAGAAAGCCCGACCGCCGTCGTACTCGTGGTACCAGATAAACGGATGGTTGCGTCCGTTACGTCCTCCCTCGTAGGTTGATTCATCAAGCGTAGCCAGTACCTTGATACCCGGCTGAATGCTCTTGTAGCTGTACCACTCGTCGAAGCGCTTCCAGCGCTCAGGCAGGAAGCTAACCGTAGGGTGCTCCCGGTTCCAGACATGGATAATAGCATTCTGCTGCTTGGGGTGGTGCAGGAAGTAAGCACCTACCAGCTTGTTGTACCAAGGCCATTCGTACTCGGTATCAGCGGCGGCGTGTATGCCTACGAAGCCACCTCCCTTCTGAATGTACTGCTCAAAGGCCGCCTGCTGCTCCTGATTCAAGATATCGCCCGTAGTACTTAGAAACACGATGGTCTTGTACTTGCGCAGGTTGTCGTACGTAAAGACAGAGGCATCCTCCGTGGTATCTACCCGGAAGTTATTCTTCTGGCCTAGCTGATAAAGAGCCGTCCTGCCGGTAGGGATGGACTGGTGGCGGAAGCCAGCCGTTTTTGAAAATACCAGCACAGCATCTCTGGTAGTCGATCTTCTGGTTTGTGCAGTACTCGTAAATGACACAGAAGTAACGCAAAGCAGGATAAGCAGCAGATAAATGTGTTTCATGGGTTCGTGTTTATAATGTTATTGATAAAGCAAAAATAGAGAGCCAGCTACTATTTATTTTCTACGCTTCATGGCCCAGAGTATACCTTCCTGCACGTGCTGCATAAACAGAGGCTCCGAATAGGATTCTTTGGTATGGCCTCCGCCGGTGTAGAACGACCGGCCGCCGTCAAACTCGTGGTACCAGGCAAAGGGGTGAATGCGGCCGTGTTTACCTCCTTTGTAGCTGCTTTCGTCCAGCGTGGCTATCACTTTGAGGTTGGGCTGCATATCGCGGTAGTTGTACCATTCGTCGAAGCGGTTCCAGCGGGCGGGTAGTACGCGTGTAGCCGGATGGTCCCGGTTCCAGACGTCGATGGAGGCATTCTGAGGCTTGGGGTGGTCCAGGAAGTAGGCCCCTATGAGCTGGTTGTACCAGGGCCACTTGTACTCGGTAGTCGTAGCGCCATGGATACCCACAAATCCGCCTCCTTTGCGGATGTATTCCTGGAACGCCTTTTTCTGCTCCTCATCAAATACCTCACCCGATGTACTCAGGAAAACCAGAGCCTTGTATTTGCGTAGATTGGCAGAAGTGAAAGCAGAGGCGTCCTCGGTAGTATCTACCCGGATGCCAATCTTTTTGCCCATTTGGAGTAAGGCTAGTTTCCCATCTGGGATGGACTGGTGGCGAAAGCCTTTGGTCTTTGAGAATACCAGGATGGCATCCTTACGGGGTGGATTGGGGGAAATAGCATCAACAAAAAGAAAGAGTACTGTTAAGGAAAGCAGAGAGACTAACAGAGATTTCATAATGCGCTAAATGGACTTGGACTACAAGATAAAGCCGTACAGTAGGTAGGCCTTACTTGCATAAGTACTCGTTTTTTTACAGAATTACCAAACCAAACTAATCGACTATACCATGAGAGTAAGGCCTGCCGCCCTGATTATAGACAATGATTCCATTCTTACGATGCAGTACAGCTACGGTAACACCGATGTATATATGTTGCCCGGCGGGAATCCTGATCCGGGCGAAAGTCTTAGAGAAGCGCTGCAAAGGGAGTTGCACGAGGAGCTGGGCGTGGAGGTTCAGGTAGGGGAGATGGTCCTGTGTGGGGAGGTGATTGATTGGGGAGGTAAAGAAGATACGCTGCACTGTGTTTTTGAGGTAAAGGGCCTTACCGGACAACCCGAGTTAAATGCTGAACACACTACTGCAGTCGCCATCACCTGGGTACCTGTTTCGGAGCTACAAAGCCTGATATTGTACCCACAGGTAGGTGTTAAACTCCTTGCTCATTTGGAAGGTACTTTACCCTCCACTCACATCGGTAGAATAGAGCAGCCTTTTGTATAGATGATTATTCCCAAAAGTGACACCGTGTCACTTTTGGGAATAATCAGAGTAGATTAAAATTAATATAACTAATTATATAGTTCTATAACTAATAATTTAGCTATATTTATCAGGCTTACAATCATCTACTCTAATTAGCATCTGGTATGATACATAACTACCTGAAAGTAGCCCTGCGGAACCTGATCAAGCACAGGTACATTTCGCTGATCATGGTAGGTGGGTTAGCGGCCAGTATGGCGGCTTTTCTGCTGATTACCCGCTATGTATTCTATGAGTTGAGCTACGACGCCTTCCACCAGAAGGCTGATAACATCTATCGAATCCGATTGGATGATTATAAGAATGGAGTACTGACCAACAGCAGTGCCATTAGCTACTATGCCGAAGCACCCGCCATCATGGAGGCTTTTCCGGAGGTACAGGATTTTGTACGGTTGCACGAGGCCGACGGCATGATCAGCTACCAAAATGGAGCGGGGGCAGTAGTTAGCTACCACGAGAAGAGGGCGTTTTATACGGATTCTTCTTTTTTCAACATATTCTCCTTTCCCCTCCTAAAAGGTTCGGCGGATCGGGTGCTGCGCCGGCCGGAGTCGGTGGTGATATCAGAGTCCATGGTGCAGAAGTACTTTGGCCGGGAAGAGCCCGTTGGAAAAACTCTTACCTTAAACTCAAACTGGAAAGGAGGTACTTATGTCGTTGAAGGGGTGTTTGCTGATTTTCCTCCGAATAGCCATTTTCATTTCGACTTTCTTTTTTCAATCCGGAATCTGCTCACCAACAACCAGTTTGCTAATGGGGGATGGTACTGGACCAACTTCTATACCTACCTGCTCCTGAAGCCAGGTACCTCAGCAGAATCGCTGGAAAAGCGGCTGCCGGGCCTTATCGAAAAGCACATTGGTAAGCAGTTGAGGAAGTACAAGGTAGAACAGAAGTTTGTCTTACAGCCCCTGCGGGATATTCACCTCTACTCCCGAATGCCTTCTGAGATCAAGCCTAACGGGAAGATAGAAACCATTTATATCCTGGTGTTGGTGGCTCTGCTCATCCTTGCGATCGGGTGGTTGAATTACATTAATCTTACGACTGTCCTGGGTATCGAACGCACCAAGGAGGTAGGTATCCGCAAAGCTCTGGGATCGGGCAAGCAGCAGTTGGTCAGGCAGTTTTTGTTTGAATCTTTCGTAGTTAATCTTAGCTCGCTCTTTCTTGCCGCCCTCCTGTTTGTAGTGGTACTCGCTGTCTTTGATGGCTGGATCCATACCCCCATTGGGTATACGCTGTTTCAGCAGCCCGTTTTCTGGGTGGTTGCAGTTATCATCTTTAGCCTGGGGTTCTTTCTTTCCGGGTTCTATCCTGCCTTTATTCTTTCTTCCTATAAGCCCATAGCCGTTCTGAAAGGACGTATTTCCCGGCATGTAGGAGGCGAGTTACTCCGCAAGGGCCTGGTGGTGTTTCAGTTTACCGCCTCGGTAGTTTTGATCATAGCTACTATTGTGATCAATCAGCAGCTCAACTTCATGCAGAACCAGGATCTGGGGATGAGCATTGAGCAGAAACTGGTGGTGAAAGCTCCCAAGGTACTGCAGTCGGAAAGCTTTATGAACGAACTGGCTCTTTTTAAGGAAAGGGTAGGGGAGAATGTGGGAGTCAAAAACGTAACGGCATCTTCGGAAGTACCGGGTCAGGAGATTTTCTGGACCCAGGAGTTTAAGCGTTTTCAGGATGCCGGTGCTGATTTCAAGCTGTGTAGTATTCTGGCCGTGGACGAAGATTTTATTTCAGCCTACGAAATAGACCTGCTAGCCGGCCGAAACTTCCATGAGAATGTACTGCTTGACGACGGTGCCATTATCATTAACCAGACTGCGCTACGTGCCTTCGGTTTTCCAACGCCCGAAAGTGCCATTAATCAGGAGATCGGAGATGTAAATCCCAAACGGATCGTGGGGGTCGTGCAGGACTTCCACCAGCAGTCCCTGAAAATGGTGAATACTCCCATTCTGTTTTACCACATCCCCTGGAACAGTACGTACCTGACCATTACGCTACAAGGCAAGGCACTGCGAAGTACCCTTCCGGCTATTGAGGCTACTTATCAGGAAGTCTATCCGGGTAATGCGTTTGAATACTTCTTTCTGGACGACCACTTTCAGCAGCAGTACAAGTCGGAGGAGCAACTGGCTAAATTGTTCAGTGGGTTCTCGCTGTTAGCGGTAGGTATAGCCTGTCTGGGGCTGCTGGGGCTGGCTATGTACACGGCCAAAAACCGTACGAAGGAAATAGGTGTGCGTAAAGTATTGGGAGCTAGCGTAGGGAGTATTGTGGTGTTACTGTCGAAGGATTTTCTCAGGCCGGTAGGCCTGGCCGTGGTAGTAGCTTCCTGCCTGGCGTGGTACGCAATGGAGCGTTGGCTGCAGGACTTTGCGCATAGAATCGAGCTAGCCTGGTGGGTATTTGCCTTAGCGGGTGCTTTGGCGGTGGGCATTGCCCTGATAACAGTTAGCTTTCACAGCATTAAGGCGGCGATGATGAATCCGGTAAAGAATCTGCGGTCGGAATAAGCAGCCTTTGTTACTAGTTGTACTTGCTTCTAAAAAAGAAAAGGTACTTAGAACTCCTTTCGGACTCTAAGTACCTTTTTATATAATTCAAATACGAATTAAGCCATCTCCATTTTATTGGCGTAGCGCTTGCGGTCGTTTTCGTCCAGATATATCTTCCGCATCCGGATGTTCTGAGGCGTTACTTCCAGGTACTCGTCCTTCTGGATGTATTCCATCGATTCTTCCAGTGAGAAGTTGATCTTCGGAGCGATACGCAGACCGTCGTCCGAGCCGGAAGCCCGCATGTTAGTCAGCTTTTTGGCTTCCTGCAGGTTCACTACGATGTCGTTAGGGCGGTTGTGCTCGCCAATTACCTGTCCACCGTAGATCTCCTCGCCCGGCTCCACAAAGAAGCGGCCACGATCCTGTAATTTATCAATGGTATAACCCGTAGCAGTACCGGTTCCTTTTGAGATGATCGAACCACTGATACGGCCTGGGATAGGTCCACGGAATGGCTCAAAGCTCTTGAAACGGTGCGTCATTACGGCTTCACCCTGGGTTGCAGTCAGTACGTTAGAACGCAGACCGATCAGACCACGTGAAGGAATCTCAAACTCAAGGTGCTGCAGGTCGCCCTTGGGCTCCATGATCAGCAGTTCACCCTTACGCTGGGTAGCCAATTCGATTACCTTACCGGCAAACTCCTCCGGTACATCCACCACCAGGGTTTCAACAGGCTCGAGGCGCTGGCCGTTTTCATCTTCTTTATATAGTACCTGTGGCTGACCTACCTGTAGTTCGTAGCCCTCGCGACGCATGGTCTCAATAAGTACTGACAAGTGCAGGATACCCCGTCCGTATACCAGGAACTTATCTTCAGTATCGGTAGGCTCTACGCGTAGCGCCAGGTTTTTCTCAGTTTCTTTCAGCAGACGGTCACGCAGGTGGCGTGATGTTACGAATTTGCCTTCCTTACCAAAGAACGGTGAGTTATTGATGGTAAAGAGCATATTCATGGTAGGCTCATCTACCGCGATACGTGGGAGTGGCTCAGGATTTTCGGCATCGGCAATGGTATCGCCAATCTCAAAATCCTCGATACCGGTTACAGCACAGATATCACCGGCCGAAACCTCGCTTACCTTTTGCTTACCCAGTCCTTCAAATACATTAAGCTCTTTGATGCGTACCTTCTTGTTCACACCGTCAGCCTTACACAGCGTTACGGCCGAACCTTCTTTCAGTGTACCACGCAGTACACGTCCGATGGCGATACGACCTACGAATGCGTTGTAATCCAGTGAAGTGATCTGCATCTGTACAGTACCTTCGTTTACAGGAGCCGGTGGAATTTGCTCAATGATTGTATCCAGCAGGAAGGTAATATCCGTAGTAGGCGTCTGCCAGTCCGGACCCATCCAGCCCTGCTTCGACGAACCGTATACAGTTACAAAGTCAAGCTGATCTTCGGTAGCACCCAGGTTGAACATCAGGTCAAATACACCTTCCTGTACTTCCTCGGGGCGACAGTTTTCTTTATCTACTTTATTAACCACCACGATAGGCTTCAGACCTAGCTGAACAGCCTTGCTCAGTACGAAGCGCGTCTGTGGCATAGGACCTTCGAAAGCATCCACAAGCAACAGCACGCCGTCGGCCATTTTGAGTACACGCTCTACCTCACCACCAAAGTCGGCGTGGCCCGGTGTATCAATTACGTTGATCTTTACATCCTTGTAGCGTACCGATACGTTTTTGGAAACGATGGTAATTCCACGCTCACGCTCAAGATCGTTGTTGTCAAGAATCAGGTCGTTGAACTCCTGATTGTCGCGGAATAGCTTTGAAGCATGAATGATTTTGTCAACCAGCGTAGTTTTACCGTGGTCAACGTGCGCAATAATTGCGATGTTACGAATGGATTGCATGTATTTTATTACTGTTTTCAGTTCTAATAGATAATCGGGCAAAAGAGTTCAGCCTGCTACTCTGACCACCAGGGCTTCATTATGAAGCTATTACTCAAAAGGCCTTTTTACCCAAATAAGCCGCAAAGGTACGGACTTTATTCTCTGTATAACAGTTTTTTACAATTTTAAATCCATTGTTTTTGAAAAAAGAGTGATTAATCTGAGAGAAATGCAAATGGTGTGTTAAGCCAGTGTTAAGAAAGGTCCAACTCCGACTGTACCACCGGCTGAGTCTGTACGGCTTCCCAGCCAAGCATAGCCTGTTTGCGGGCGGTACCCCAGCGGTAGCCCCCCAGTCCGCCTACCTTCTGTAGTACCCGGTGGCAGGGGATCAGGTACGCGATCCGGTTGCTGCCGATGGCCGTTCCTACCGCGCGCTGGGCGGTTGGTTGTTCAATGTACTGTGCTACATGGTCGTAGCTAACAAGTTTCCCGAAGGGGATCCGCAGCAGCGCTTCCCATACCTTGATCTGGAAGTTGGTGCCCCGCAGCAGCATGGTTATAGGACGATCGGGCGTAGCGGCGGTAGAGTAGAAGATCTGTTGGATCAGGGGAAGGGTAGCGTCGGCGTCTTCCTGCCAGGTGGCGTTGTGCCAGTCGGTGCGTAGTTGTTCAAGGATAGTACTACGGGTTTCTTCCTCCACAAAGCGCAAATCTGTAATGCCCCGCTCGGTCAGAGCCAGCAGGCACTCGCCGAACGGCGTCTCGTGGAAGGCGTATCGTATGGTCAGACCTTCACCCTTGGCCTTGTACTCGGCGGGGGTCATGGCTTCGTAGGTTACAAACAGGTCGTGCAGGCGACTGGGGCTGGAAAGCCCCGAGGCATAGGTAGCATCAAACAGATTCACCTCCCGTACCAGTTGTTCCTTCGCAAACTCCTTGGTTAGGTACCGCATAAAGCGCTGCGGACTGGTACCCGCCCACCGACTGAACAGCCGGGTGAAGTGGTACTCCGACAACGCCACGTGATCCGCAATCTCACGCAGGCTGGGCTGCCGCTTATAGTTCTCCCCAATGTAGCGGATGGCTTTCTCGATGCGCTGGTAGTCCAGTAAGGGGCTGCTTTGCTCTTCCATAGTAGTAGTCTGTTTACCAACCAAAGATACGGCCACAGGGAGAGGCTCACAATCTGAATCTTGCTATTGTTTAGGTGAAGGTAATTTCCACCGTTCCACCGTTGTAAGAGTTATCTCCCACGGCTTAGCCAGACAACTCCTGTGCATCCCGCCGTACAATTAGAAAAATGCCATACAATTAGAAAAATAAGGAGCGGCCACTGACGCTTATGTTTACCTCCTGCCCCTGGCGCGGCCCCCGAACGGGAGTCACAGTAGGAGAACCCGCGGAGCTGGCGGAGATAACTCCGCCAATGGCAGAAGGCATAAACTACAAAGATGTGACTCACCGGACCTTACCCAAGGTTATTTTAGTTAGAGAGCTAAAAGAGAATCCAAGTAGTTATTGGATACTAATTCCGACGGGCGTTTGGCGTTAGCAGTTATTATATTTCCATCTTTACTAATCAGAATATATCTTGGAATCCCACTGATTTTATACAAGCTGGTGATCATATTTGAATCTGCTACAAACTCAGAGTTTTGTAGGCCGTGCAATCCTTTAATTTGTGAGTTTTTTCTCAAAAATTTCTTCCATCTCTCAGTGTCCTCATCTATTGATACATAAAGAAACTTTAAATCCGGATGATTTGAATATCTCTTCGATAACTTTTTGGAATATTCCAATTCATCTACACATGGGCCACACCACGTCGCCCACACATCTATGTATACAAGATTTCCTTTAAGGCTGGAAACGCTGAATGCTTTTTCGTTAATATCCCGCATTTCCAGGTCCTTCATAGGCATCCCACTCTTCAATTCATGATAATCTGCAAGGATATAATTCAGCCCCTTCAAGTATTTGGAGTCAGGATAGTCCTTCTGAAACAAATCAATAAGTTTTACTTCCAAATCATAATCCATCCGGGAATCATACGACATATGAGCTACAAATAAAGCTAGTAGCAATTCTTGATAATCGTTCAGTCTTGCGTCTTTTACAATTGCTCCTTTAACGTATTCGTACTTATCTGTTTTTACTCCATTGTCATAATGATAGTTTAATATATCATCAAATATAGGCCCCAGTCTATTACTCAAAGACCGTGTGTAGGATGGATAATTAATAAAGTTAGGATGCAAGCTTACATCTTTGAACGCACCAGATAACGTTGAGTCTAAAACGACGCTCATATCATTGTTGCTTATTTCTTTATAAGCGAATTGAGTGTCAAAATGCATGCGTTGAGTAATTCCAAAAAGGGAAAGTTTATCAATTAGTATTTTTCGATAGTGATTTGAAATAGATTTGTCTTTTTCTATCTGATTTTTTAATTCTGTGCCAAATGTTGTAAGGCTATCTAGATACACCTGTTGTTCTGAAGAAGATGCAGATACATATCTTGCATAGTTTGCGTTTACATATTCCTGCCCTTCTCTCGCATTCAAATCAATTTTATTATAATATGCATTAATGATTTTTAAATCCCCTTCAAAGGTAGGGAGCCCATTCTCAATCGTAAGATCAATAGTTGATCTTGGCTCTAAGTACAGGGTCGTGAAGAATTTCGATTCGCCAACTACCAATGATGCATCGAGGGTGTCATTTTGGATAAATTCAATTCTTGCACGCCCTGAGGAATCAAACTGAGATTTATAAATCTCCTTAGGCCCAGTAGGTAAAATAGTAGATATGTTCAGCGATACTTCCATTCCAGCGCATTCTCGACAAGAGATATTTATTTGAGTTTTATCCTCTTTCGAGGAAGAAACACAACTTTCAACAAAAAGGATGGAAATAATTGTGCAGAGAATTGGAATGAGTGATTTCATGCGCTTTGTGATTATAAAAACTGAATCAATATAGCGCAAATTCATATCTATATCATTTTACACTATACTAATTTATTGTACTTCTGGATTTTCACCGTCGTGGGAGTTATCTCCCATATCCTAATCAAAGAACAATCTCTGTCTACCCCACTTATTAATGCGTGAGTAGATCCGTAATAGTCAAACCTTGTACTTATTATGGCAAGCTATAAACAAACCGAGTACGAAGTGCTACGCCGGCGCTGTGT
>NZ_JAFEUV020000029.1 GCF_017355915.2 Telluribacter roseus | reverse complement strand
TGGTTTGGACATAACTAAGGTAATTTGGGTGAAACAATTTACTAAATTGTCTCTTCCCTTTTTCTTCCCTTCTGTCCATTTTTACTTGACTACGTACAACAGATAGTGGGGAAAGGTATTGGTTCTATAAATATAAACTCTTCTTGATGTCCTCACCCTCCCGCACAGTTCCTCTAAACATATTAGTCATATGCGTTCTGCTGGCAAATAGCTTTTTTCTGCCCTGTACTCTTTATGCGCAGAATGTTACCGTTTCTGGTTATGTACTTAATAACACAAGCGGAGAAGCGGCAGCATTTGGTACTATATACCTCAATAGTATCCCTAAAGCAAAGACCAATGCTTTTGGTTACTTCACTTTTTCCACCACTCCGGGCCACCATACCCTTACGGCTCAGGCTCCTGGTTTACTGTCCTGCACCCTCAATCTGACTGTAAGCCGGGATACCACCCTGACCATCGAACTTGCTCCTTGGGAGATGCAGCTCGACGAGGTGAAGGTAACCTCACCGCTGATAGATGAAAAAGGCAACTACCGCCTGACGCCCCAGCAGATAAAGAGTGTGCCTACTGTACTCTCCGAACCCGATGTGCTGAAAGTACTGCAACTGCTGCCGGGGGTGCAGGGCGGCACCGAAGGTACCGCCGGAGTACACGTACGGGGCGGCAGCCCCGACCAGACGCTGATCCTGATGGATGGCGTGCCGGTTTACAATGTCAACCACCTCTTCGGCTTTTTCTCGGTATTCAATCCCGATGCTGTCGCTTCGGTAGATCTTTATAAGAATGAACTACCTGCCCGCTACGGTGGCCGCCTGGCCTCGGTCATTGATCTGACTATGCGTGAAGGCAACCGGCGTGAATACAAAAAGAGCTTTCAGCTCAGCCCCATATCATCCAAAGTACTATTTGAAGGACCTATTAAAATAGATACAGCTTCCTACCTTGTCTCCATCCGTAAGACGTGGCTGGATGTACTGGGCATGGCAGCCCAGCGACTGGCTGGTTTTAATACAGCTTCTCAGATTGGCTTCTATGATATCAACGCCAAGCTGAACTACCAGCCTAACCAACGTAACCGTTTCTTCCTGAGCCTGTACACCGGCAATGACGGATTCAGTTCTGCCAGCTCTACCGGCTCTACTAAAAGCAACTATGGGTTTAAGTGGGGCAACAGTACGGCCATCGCCCGCTGGAACCACTTGTTTGGACCAAACCTCTTCAAGAACTCAACGTTGAGCGTGACCAACTACCGCTTCTTTGTCCAGACCAGGTACAAATCACCGGAAAGTGCCTATCGGTTCAGAACCTCCTCCCGCATTACCGACCTGACCTACAAGTCTGACTTTGTGTACACACTTCCGCAGTCGGAAGTACAGTTTGGCACCGAAGCCACGATGCACCGTTTTGCTCCTGAGATCGTACAGGTAAAAGACGATCTGGAAGCTGAGCAGGCAGGCAGGTCGGCCCCACCCGCTACCTGGGTAGCAGACACCCGCCTGTACGCTGACTACGTATACAGACCCAGTAAAGCCCTACGCCTGCAGGGTGGACTGCACTACAACTTCCTGCGGGTAGCTGCCAGGAGCTACCACGGACTGCAGCCCCGTCTTTCTCTGAATGCCGAGCTTCTACCCTCCGCGCTGGGACTACGTGCTTCCTACGTACAGACCATGCAGTTTCTGCACCTGCTCACCAACTCCTCGCTGGGGCTGCCGACTGATATGTGGGTACCTATTACGGATCAGATTCCTCCCCAGCGGGGCAGGCAGTATTCGGCCGGGGTGTACGGATCTATCAAAAGCAGCTGGCACTGGTCGCTGGATCTGTACACCAAATCTATGCGCAACCTGCTGGAATATACCGAAGGGGCTACGTTCCTGAACAACCCCGACCTGCGGTGGTACGATTGGGTAACGGTGGGTGACGGAGCCTCCAGAGGACTAGAGGTACTCCTCCAAAAATCAGGGGCGCGGTTCAGCGGATTTGCAAGCTATACCCTGTCCAAAACCACCCGAACTTTTGAAAGATTGAATGCAGGGCAAACGTTTCCCTACCGCTACGACCGCCGCCACGTACTGAATCTTTCGGCGCAGTATACCTTCAACAAGCGCCGCAGTATTCAGGGGTTGTTCACCGTCAACAGCGGTGGGTATGTGACCATCGCCACCCAGCGCTACGGGGGGGCTCCTCTGCCTATATTCTATGAGGGGGAGCCCATACCCATGAAGTACCAGGACCCCATCGAGCTACTGGGCTACTTTCCTGAGCGCAACAATCTGGAAATGCCTTCCTACCACCGGATGGATGTCAGCTATAAGACCAGCCGGGAAAAGAAGAAGGGCCTGCGCACCTGGACCTTTTCGGTCTACAACGCCTACAACCAGCGCAATGCCTTTTTCCTGTTTGTCAATGACAATCGATTGAAAAAATATACCCTGTTTCCCCTACTCCCCTCGGTTAGCTATGAGTTTAGGTTTAAGTAAAAAGAGTCTGTTCCTTCTACTTGGTACAGTAGCAGTACTCTCCTCCTGCGTGAGCGAGGTGGATATTCCCTATCCGGTTACCGAGCAGGAGTATGTACTCAACGGCATCCTAAACCCCGACAGCACCATCCGGATCAGTCTGCACAAGACGCTTCCTCCGCTTTCTGCTGACAAGACCTATCCGGCGGTGGAAGAGGCGACAGTAGTTTGTTATGAAGATGGGCAACGGCTGGGAGAACTGATTTATAAGGGCATGGGCCACTACGAACTACCCCAGACTTACCCCACGCCAGGCAGGGCGTATAAGATTGAAGCCCATATTGGTGATCGTACCCTTACCGCATCAGATACGGTTCCACAGCCGGCTGCTTTTACGCTGAAAAAAGTAAAAACCAGAGGGAAGAATCCCAACAACAATCCTGATCTGTATCTGACCCTTTCGGAGGGTAGTAGTAAGGAAAGTGTTACATGGCTTTCGATAAGTGGCATAGAATACTATTCTGCAGGATATCAGGCTCCCAGAGTCTTAAGAAGCAGAAACTATCTCCCACTTAGCGTGTCTGCTTATCTGGATGATTTCAATGCCTCCCGCGAGTCTGATTATAACTTAAAAAGTTATTCCCCACTAGCGCGGGTTAAACCCGGATTTGGAAGAGATGTAGAGGTTGTGTTCACTGTTTTCAATTCGATCTCAGCTTTGAATGAGCCGGGGGAAAAGCTGGATCTTCATGTGTTGCAGGCTAGCCGCAGTTACGATCGCTATATAAAATCTGCCATAGTAGCGATGGAAAACCGGTTGGTGGATGAAGATGGAGGCTTGAATAACCCTTTCTATGAACCCTCCAATACCTATTCAAACATAACCAATGGCTTGGGCTTTTTCGGGGCAGTACTTGATCAGAAAAGGGCAATAGTGGAAGAGGTGAAGTTCTAAACTTGAAAGACTCTTATAAAATATTAAGAGGCATTATTGAAAAGGCTTATGCGACTATAGTCAAGATACTATATGGTGCCGATAGAAAGGATTGTCGGAAGTAGAATAGCAGGTGGTTTGAAAAGAAACAAAGTGGATAGGGCCACAAGACCGTTAGATAAAATTCTACTACCTGATAAGGAAAAGCAGTGGCTGGCTTCTAACTTACCCGTACACATAACTAGAATAATGTACCTCTTCTGGATGAAACAACATGTGGTCACTAATACCACTAATCTTAACTATTGATGTCAAATACTTCATCACGTAATCTACTGTTGGTATTTCTAATGGTAGTATATGTCGGTATAGTACATGCTCAAAATGAGCACTATACCCCATCACCCCCCAAACCGAAGCTTGATTCCAGCCTCATTTACGGCAGAATAAAAAGCCACTACTACGTCAGGGTAGAAGCCAGTACCTTCCGTGTGCGCTCCCATCTGGCAGGAGGTGAGTTCTTTTCACCAGCCCCGTACGGCCTGAACGCCAAAGCAGGCCTGATTGCCGGTTTCAACTACCGGGATAAGTGGGAAGTAGAAATGGGGCTAAAAGGGCTGGGAGTTTATAATTCGTACCGATTTGACCTCCACAACTCCTTTGGAGCCCCGGCAGGTTCTGGCTTTGGGGAAGGGCTACGCATCAGCTACATGCATATTCCTGTGACCGGGAAGGTGATGGTGTGGCGTCCTTCCAAAAAGATTAGCGCACTGGGCACCTTGGGCATAGGATACAGTTGGTATAGAAAAGATGGTATCTCTTTTGCCGGCCCTATGCGTGGTCAGGGGGGATTAGGTTTGCCAGATGGATCTATGCTCACTTACACTATAACGTCTACTCATATAAAGAAGTCTAGTTTTGTAACGGGGGAGGTAGGCCTGGAGCTAAACTGGTTCTTTCTAAAAAAACTTGGACTTACCGTGGCCGCTAAGCGCTTGTTTGGGCCTGCTACGGTACTTCATCGGGAAGGTCAGGTAGTAGAAGACACGCAGGGTACTACCTATAAATTCACTTCACAGACTGGTGCCAATGGTACCAGTGTTATTGTAGGCCTCAGGTACCGCCTCTACTAATTTAGCACCAGCTCGCAAGGAAAGTTACAAGTACCATTATTCATTGATCCCTACCTTCCAGAATAGGAGTAGTACAGTAGTTGCTGCTATCCAGTCATAGACTTATAGGATTATTTACCACCAGTTGCAAACTGGCGGTAGCAAAAAATCATCAGTAGGCTATGGCTTCCGCTCTGTTTCCGCACCTGGCTTTTACAATCCTCTTTTAAACAGAATAGGTACCAAAGCATAGGTTCTCAGTCGCTTCCCATCCTGTGAACCGGGTTTCCACCCAGGCATTTCAGATACTAGGCGCCGCGCCTCCCATTCATACTTTTCCTGTTTGCGACCTTCCACTCCATCCACTTCCATTACCTCAACAGCAGATATCCGGCCATCCCGCTCGACCAGAAGCTTAAGGCCTACCACTACGGTATTCTTACCTCTTTTCGGTGCGATAGGTAGTTTGCTATATTTTTTAATAAAATGTTTAAGGCTGGCTGTTCCACCTGGAAATTCGGGAGGTGACTCGACAACGGTATAGACTGTTGTATCAGCCTGTGACACACTGGTACTACTGCTAAGGCCATTATTCCCAGTGGCAGTCTGCTGGAGGAGCAGGATAAATAATACATGTAGATAAAAGCTCATAACTGGATCATGCTTTTAAAAAGGTTAATTATCTGAATATATAATTATATTATATATAAAACAAATATTCTGTTATTTAAAAGTACCTAATACGTACAATAGCTTGAGTAGCGCATAAGAACCACTCGTAAAGAGCAGGCATGACAGCTTTGATTTTACTGATTGCCACGCTGCTACCAGTTGCAAACTCGCGGTAACCCTAAGGTACTAAAGCACAAAGCAGCCCGGTGGGGAGTATCCGCCGGGCTGCTTTGTTTGATATTTACAACCTACTTACTGGAAAGCTGATTTACAAAGCTGTCGTGATCCCAGTTAATCTGCAGGTGTTTGATCCGGTCGTTTTCGTCGAAATGGAAAATAAAAATATGATCACTCTCGAAGCGCAGGCCTTTGGCAGGCAAGCCCATAAATTCCTTCTGCTGCGTACCAAAGATTGATACCTTGCAGATGGTCTGATCGCCTTCGGTTGTGATCGTATCTACGGTATTGTCCAGGTCCGGGAAAGAGTCCATGAGCAGGCTCCATACGGTTTTGCCAAATTCGCGGAAGAGGCCCTTCCCGCCATCTCCCAGGGGCTTAAACCACACCGTAGCTTCGGGGGTGGCCAGGTTGATCATGCGCTCGGTATCCATCTCCTGATAGGCCGAGAAAAATTCGATACAGGTACCTTTGCGGGTCAGGTCGGTGAGGTTTTCGGTTTTAGTCGTTTCCATAGTGGCTGATATGTGTTAGAGTTAAGGAAATAGGATGGCTAATAGATGAGTTATTTAGGATAATTGGGATGCGCTTTTACCTTCCGGATCTGCTTGAGGTGGCGGTCTACGTGTCCCCACTGAAACAGGTACACCTGATGCATATTGCGTGGATTGGGCGTAGCGGTCAGTTCAAAATGGGCCCGCATATCGGCCTGGGTAGTTTGTATGAACTGGATAGTCTGGTCCCGTAGTTTTACAAAGAAGGTCAGGTTGTCTTTGCCCCTGATGAAGCCCGTCGGTCTGGAAAAATCAGGTGAAACATGCGGGGCCTCTTCCATGATATAATCCGTATAGTAGCTGTCGGGACGGCTGGTTTTGTTGAGTTCGGGCTGGGGCGTACTTCGGCTCCCCATGCTTACCTCACGCGCCCAGATAATCTCCCACAGGGCCAGGTGCTCCACAATTTCACCAATCGACCAGCGGTCCGGCGACTCCCGAAAGGCCCATTGCTCGGGTGTCAGGTGTTCCGTTTCCTTCACTAATTCGTTGCGGGTCCGGACCATATTGTCGACGGTGTACGTTCGGTCGGCCTCGGTCCATAGCTTAGGGGTATGGTCACTTTCAGTTTGTCCATACACAAACATGCGGGGTAGTACCAGCAGGGTAAACAATAACTTTTTCATGGCTTTGATTTAATTGATTTGACATGACAAAGTTACCGTGGGGAGAGTTGCTGGTATTGTAAAAAAACGACTTTCTACTTCAGGTAGTTGGCCAGTTCGGTATTACCCTTTACGTATAAAGAGGGAGATTTGCCCGTAAACTCCGTAAATTCCTTGATGAAGTGGGATTGGTCGTAGTAGCCGTATTGGGCGATCAGCTCATGCCAGTCCTGTATCTTCCACTGCTTCTGAGCCATCAGGGCGCATAGCTTGCTCACGCGGCTGATGCGGGCGTAGTACTTGGGGCTGACGCCTACTTTTTTCAGGAAATGCCGCTGAAACTGACGCTGACACACGTATAGCTCGTCCATCAGGTCGCGGATGGGCAGTACGCCCCGCTTTTCCAGGATCAGGTTCGCCACGTAGTCCGTGCGGTCAAAGGCACCTTTGGGCTGGCTCAGCTTACGGAGCAGAAACTGCTCAATAATCTGGACACGACCAGCTGCCGTACCTGCTTCCAGGAGCTGCTCGTGCAGGAAAAGAGCTTCCTTCCCCACTATATCCTCCGTAGGAATCCGCTCGTCCGACATTTCGTACATCGGTATCCCGAACAGGGTATGCATGGCCGATGGCTTAAGTACTACGCCGACAATCCCGATCTGGCCGCTGAGCTGAAGCTGGTAACTCTTGGTAGCCTGCCCGCTCATGAAGGTAGCGGGCGTAGGTACGTCTTTGTACTTCTCGTTGATAACGCGGTAGGGATCCCCGTAGTTGAAGATCATGGAGGTATAGCCAGTGGGAGGTGACTCCACCTGCAGGGGCGCTGACAGATACACTTGTGACTCCCACAGGTAGTAGCACTCTACGTAGGGAGCTAAATGAGTGGATGGCTTAAACTTCTGATAGATCATACCCCTGCCTGCTTTTCCTGAGTACAAAGCAGACAATTAATCCACTAAATGTCAATAGGCTTAGGGGCAGCAGCTCAATATATTATTGAATGGTAGTACAGTGGCTATGCCGGCAACAGGTAAGCCGGCATAGCCACTAGTATTCGTAAGGGTTGGCTCGTTAATTTCTTCTGGCTACCGCACTGGTACCCACTTGGGCGACCGGACTGGCAGGGGTACTGGTAAGTACCTTCATAAAGGCTATCAGAGCTTTTTTTTCGGAGGTACTCAGGTGCAATGAGTCGCCCGGGAGCGTCTGGTTATCCAATGAGAAGCCCAGTCCTGCCCCTCCCCCCTTGTTATAAAACTCTACCACCTCTTCCAGCGTCTGGTACACACCGTTGTGCATATACGGCGCCGTAAGGGCTACATTACGTACGGTAGGAGTCTTGAAAGCGTGCTTGTTTTTCCGGACCGGGTGCAGCCCATACTTACCCGGATCCCTATCAAGCCGGGTACCATTAGCCGAAGCCGGCACACCAAGTACCTCACTCTCCGCCAGCTCATAACCGGGCGGAACCGTACCATTGTACAAGGGATAAAAATGACAGGTGGCGCATTTGCCCTTGCCCATAAATACGTTGAAGCCTGCCTTCTCCTCCAGACTAAGCTCCGCCTGCTCGCCCCTCAGGTACTTGTCCACCGGACTATCCAGGCTCTGCAGGGAGCGCAGGTAGCTGGCCAGCGCGTTTTTGAGGCTGTGCTCCGTAACTCCCTCCTCCGGATAAGCTGCCTTAAATTGCCGCAGGTACTCTTTATTAACCGAAAGTTTTCTGGCCGCTTCTTTCAACGAACCATGCATTTCGTTGGGGTTGGCGATAACATCCACCACCTGATCTTCCAGGTACGTCACCCGCGAATCGTAAAACTGCGCCGCCTGGTAGGCTACGTTCCAGAGCGTGGGCGCGTTGCGTAGTACCGTTTCCCCATTCTTTAAACTAATACTCTTAGGCACTCCGTCCGAAAATCCCTTGTCGGGTTGGTGGCAGGAGGCGCAGCTGCGCTGGTTGTTGCCGGAAAGGACCGGATCAAAAAAGAGCGCCTGCCCCAGCAAGGTACGCTCAGGAGTGGGCTCATCGGCGGGAGAAGCTACGAAGTAAGCTGCGTCAAAGGCATTCGGATCAGAGAGTGAGCGGGCTGTGGTGCGCAGCAGCCGTCTTTCCTGAAACGGGTCAATGTGCAGTTCCTGCTGTACCCGATAGAGGGCTTCCGACAGTGGATTGGCACAGGTGCGGATGAAGGCAAGCCGGTCGAAGTGGTTGAAGTCCGGTGCCTGATCCAACGATTGCTTAGCGTGTATAACCAACGAATCAAAAGCCACCCACGCAGTCGGCACCTGGCTTCTGCCCTGAATCAGCAACTCCACGTTGGTACGAACCGACGCGATAGCCTGCGCGGCTTCGGGAATGGAACCAGTAGCGACGGGTGAATCAAATCCCGTAATCCCCAGCGATTGGATACGGAACAGCTCCAGACGCAGCGCGTCAAAGAGGTGGGCTTCGCTGGTGTGGTCCACAGCTACTTTGCGCAGCCGCTTAACGTTGGAGTGGAGTACCGCAATTTCATGATTCAGGGCAACTGTATCGTCCGTAGAAACAGAAGGGAACAGGTACTCTTCTACCACCTGAAAACCTTCGGGCTGTATCTCCGTCGCCAGAGGATCATCCTCCTCTACCTCCACCAGGGCGGGGCCGTTGATACTTTTGGCCGTAGTAGGATGGTAGTATTCAGCCAGCCACTCCACCCGTTTCCAGGCATACCGGGCTTGTCTGAATCGCTCCTGTACTACCGGCTCCGGCTCATTATTGATAACGGCTACCCTTAGCCGTTGCACCGATGTATCCAGTAGGGCCAAGTCCTGGCGGTAGTGATCCAGCACTTTTTCAACCGCTGCCGCTGGCTGTACAGCCCGACCACGGCTGTTATATACCTGCCAGCCGAGGTACCCTATCAGTAGCAAAGTACCTCTCAGAACCAGGGCATGGTTAAGACGGAAGCGGAATAGATCAGAGTCGGGGGAGTAGGAAAATAAGCGCATACGGAGAGTGACTTAGGGTACGCAGGTAAGTGTTGAAAGTAGTGTCAGAAGTAAGAATACGGTACCTTTATAAATCGAATCTGACGATCCGCAAGTGCAGATCGTCAGACGTGTAGTATAAGTCTCTATCAATTAATCATTAGCGGGGAAGTCCCTGCAGAATCACGATCTGTGAAGCCTGGTTTTCGTTCAGACGCTTGGAGCCTCCGTCTACGCCTTTCAGTTTATCAGCCCGCCAGGTATGAGGCTGGATACACAGCATGAACGAGTCTGCTACGCCGGTCTCTTCCGAAATATCCACCAGCGCACCATATTCCCAGTCCCCGAATCCGGAAGTACCTCCTACGTTGTACTTGGCGGCGTCAGCAGCCGTACGACGGTGGTCCAGCTCCATTACTACTTTCAGCTCTTTCGTTTTCAGGCTATACTGGTAGATGCGTGAATCGTGGGTTTCGTCGCCGTAGCCATTGGGATCTTCCTGTATGTAGATGTAGTTTTTGGTTACGCAGATGTTGTCCACGTTCTGGAATTCTTTGGCCTTGCCGGAGCGGTCATCACCATCCAGCAGTACTTCCAACGTACCCGTAGTAAGATCATCATTCAGAGCCAGGTGATACACGCGGCCGTACTTGGTGCGGGAGTAGTCAGCATTAGCACCGGTGTTGTTCTGACCGGTTACGTTGAAGTACACGTCACGACCTTTGCCATCCTTGGCGTAGTCAATGTCTTCTACCCGACCAAACTTCATAGCCTGCAGGCTATTTACCTTTTCGTTGAGCTGCTTACCCGTCAGGCTTTTGTGATCTTCAATCTTTACAAACTCAACCTGGTGCTTTTCACCCACTTTCATGGACATTTCCTTCTGGTTCTTGTCGGTACGGCGTAGCATGTACAGCGATCCGTTCTCCAGATCACCCACGCTGTTGGCTACGTACATAACTACCTGTCCGCCGTAGGTACCACTGTCGTCATCACCGATGATGATTACTGTTTTACCTGCGAAAGCTGTTTTAGGAAGGGGTACTGCATTTTCGGCGCTCCAGCGTCCAAGACCCGGCAACTCTCTGGAAACACTGGCCTGCGAAGCATCAGCATAAGGGTTTACGCCGTGCGTACGAGACTCTTCACCGCTTTCACCGCTGGTAAGGAACAACGGTCCGAAACCATGCTCTTTGGGGGTTGCCATTGTAGCCGAGCACAACCGCCAGACACCGCCATCCGAGTTCAGGATGTACTCTCCCTTGGTAGGCTTCAGGGTCTTGTCCAGTGCGATGCGTGAAACCGCAAAGTTGTCCTCGTGGTTAACGAGCATGGTAAAGGTACCATCGCTGTTCCTGAGCATACCGGCTCCGTCGGCCGAGCCCCCAAATATAAAAGAAGGAGAGCCGCTGAGCTGATCGTCGCTACCGATGAGCGAGTACATTTTAATACTGCTGAATGCCGGAGTAGTTTTTGCCAGAACAGGCGTTACCGAGTGATTGGCAAACTGAACCTCGGTAGTGGGTGCATCTGCTGGTAAGTTATGGTCCTGGCACGATGACAGGCACAAGGCTACGGCTACCAGTCCGCCGGAAAGCTGTGAAATAGGATACAAACGGGACATACAAGATGGGTTGTTTTTGTATCCGCAAATATCCTTCTGGTACATCACCCCAATATGAAGAGGATGTAATGGGGATGTAATGAAATAGGAGCTAGATTTTACGTTTTCTTCATATACTCCGTATTGTACTTATCCTAAAAATAAAGCAGGGCAGCCGTGGCTGCCCTGCTTTATCAGATGGTCTGGTTTACGGTTAATCGCGGTTGACGTTGCTTCCTCCCGACAGGCGCTGCTCAATGGTAGGATTGCCGCGGTAGCGTACGTTGCTGGCGCCACTGGCATCTACTTTCAGGTACTTAGAAGCCGATACCCGTGCCCGGCTGGCACCCGACAGGTGCAGGTCAGCCTCCTCTACCGGGTAGTCCGTAGCTCTCAGATCAGAGGCCCCTGACATATCGCCGGTCAGGAAGCGCCCTTCGCCGCGCAGGTTTAGCTCCGATGCCCCCGACAGCTCCACAGTAAAGCGCTCCGCTGAGCCTGTGAAGGTAGAGCGTGAGGCGCCGGACAGGTTTACATCCATGACGCGCAGGTCTTCAAAGCCTTCAATGGTCGACTCGGCGGCTCCGGAGAAGCGTACGCCGCGCAGGCTAGGCATGGTGATGTCGATATCCATTCGATCACGACGTGACCGCCAGTGGTTGCGGTAACGGATGGTCAGCAGGCCGTTACGATCGACAAAGGCATCCAGGTCGTCCAGGTCGTTGAGTTCACCCGTGGCTACTACCTTAAATGTATTGCCCTGGCGTACCCTTACCCGAAACGCGTTGCCCATTTCCAGCCGGTCAAAATCAATCAGGCTGATCTCCCGGGTACTAACGCCCCGGGGTGAAATGTTATCAACGGAATTAATGAACAGGCACGACTGCATCGAAAGCAACAGACTCAGGATGGCTACACTGAAAATGATGGAAGTGATACTTTTTTTCATGGCTAAAAGATGATAATTGGTACTGGATAATTTAATGATGGTTATGTGTTACAAAGCTGGTGCGTGTATTGCTCCGTTTCTACCAAGACATCCCACACCGCCCTCCCCCCTATTCCTCCCCCAAAAAAAAATATTTTTTATTTCGGATGGGGGTAACTCCCTCGTTGACTGTCATAGGAGAAATCAGATTTAAACTTGGTAGCAACCGTTCTTCCATATTCCACGACTGTTACCGATGGCGATTCCTTACTTTTGTCCGGAAAAAAACAAGACGCATTCGTGCAGTTATCCGACACAGAGATCGTATCAGCCATTCGGCAAGGCCATGAGTCCGCTTTTGAGCAGATGTTCCGTACCTATTACGAGCGTCTGTGTCAGTATGCGAACTCATTGCTGAAAGATGAGGATGAAGCCGAAGAAATGGTTCAGACGGTATTTATGAGCATCTGGGAAAAGCGCTCCGAACTGGAGATCACGCTGTCTCTGAAAGCGTACCTGTACCGGGCCGTACACAACCACTGCCTGAATAAGATCAAGCACTATCAGGTACGGGAGGCCCACCGGGAGTATTCGCTGAGCTACCAGGCACAGGGATACGAAGCCGTCACCGAAACCATTTATGGTAGTGAACTCGAAGAACGCATCGAGCAGGCCGTCAACCGGCTGCCCGAACAGTGCCAACTGGTATTCAGGATGAGCCGCTTTGAGGAGTTGAAATACCAGGAAATAGCCGACCGGCTGGGACTTTCGATCAAAACGATCGAAAATCAGATCGGGAAGGCATTACGAATATTACGCAGTGAGCTGGCCGACTACCTGCCTTCGCTGCTTTGGCTGGTTCTCTTGTTTTTTTGACCGTTTTTTCAGCATATACCCTTGAATACACCTAACGAACATTTTTCTGACGAGCTACTGGCGCGCTACCTGGCAGGTACAGCCACCGCCGCGGAAATAGAACAGGTCAGACAATGGCTGGAGGCTTCGCCCGATCGGGCCTCCGAGCTGGCGGCTTATCGTAAGCTGTGGGATCGGAGCCAGGCGGTAGGTCAGAAGCGGATGCAGGTCAATACCGACGCCGCCTGGGACAAGATGCGTATGCGTATGCATAAGGCTGAGGCTGCTCCGGAGCCCTCTGCCCCTCCTGTTCTTAAGCCCGAGGCCATCGTGAAGCCCATGCCCGTCCGGCGCCAGCTGAGCCCTACATTCTGGGCGGCAGCGGTGGTGGCCCTGGTGGCCGTAGCCTTTGGCTGGCTATTCCTAACCCATAAGCCTACCCCCGAACTGGTAAGTATCAGCACCCAAAACAATACATTTGAAAAAACTTTACCTGACGGCACCAAGGTGTTCCTGAACCACCACTCTACCCTGACTTACCCCGAAGGACTGGAAGGCGACCTACGTACGGTATCTCTTAAAGGAGAAGCTTTTTTTGACGTAGCGCCCGACGCCAGCCATCCGTTTATCATCGATGCCAATGGTACCGAGGTACGGGTAGTAGGTACTTCATTCAATGTAAAAGCATACGATGAAGCCGTACGCGTGGATGTAAAAACCGGTAAAGTAGAGGTAAGCAAAGCAGCACGCAAAGCGGTACTTACCCCAGGCGAAGGCGTAAAGATTGAAGCAGACACCATACTGCGCAGTATAGCGGCCGACCCCAACATGGCAGCCTATCGTACCCAGGTATTTGAGTTTACGGCTACCAGTCTGGATGAAGTGGTGAAGTCGCTGCGAAGCGGCTACCATGCCGATGTACGACTATCGAACGAGCAAATAGCCAACTGCCGCCTGACCGTCCGCTTTGAACAGGAAACGCTTGATGCTACGCTGGCCGTCATTGCCGAAACCTTTAACCTCCGCATACAGCAACAGGGTGAAACCTACTGGCTGGAAGGCAAAGGATGCCAGTAGCTTGTTGAGTGAATGGCGGATGAGTGATTGAGTGATATAACTCCAAATACTGAATGAATCTGTTAAAACTGATTAACATCCACCAGTAATAGTAAAGCCCCGTAGAGGCGATACCTTAGTAATAAAAAACAGATACTAACCCAGAGCTCCATTGCGGCGGGCGACCACTGGCGTGATCCTACGCAAAGCCTTCATATACATATACCAAATCTTATACACCCTTTGTCAGGGTACCTCAATATCTTTTCTTTCTACTACTTTGAAACCTGTAATTATACATAAGGCTTTCCTGCTCGTACTGATATTTCTGGTCAGCCACTCCCTCATGGCCCAGCCCCTGCTCGAAAATCGTATTTCCATTAAAGTAAATAATGAGCGTATCGAAGAGGTACTTCGTCAGATCGGTGAGAAGGGAGGATTCAGCTTCTCGTACAGCCCAGATGTTATTGATGTAAAGGCTCGTGTGTCGGTCAATGCTACTAACCAGAGTATCAGAGAGATTTTGAATGAAATTTTTAAAGGTTCGGTCACGTTCAAGGAGCGCCGGAAGTACATTATCTTACATAAGGTAGCTGCTGAGCCCGAGCGCCAGCCCGACAACTTCTTCCTCAACGGATATATTATTGATAAAAAAACGGGGGAACGCCTGCGGGACGCCAGTATCTACGAGGCCAACTCCCTGGTATCTACGGTGAGCAACGAGTACGGCTACTATCGTATAAAACTCCCAACGGCCCATCCTAACCTGCGGCTGGAAGTCAGGAAGGAAGAGTACTCAGCCCGCTCCATTGAGGTGACCCGTCGCCAGGACTATTACCTGACTATATCACTCACCCCTGATACGATTCGTCATATTGAACGTCAGAATCCGCGCATACTGTCCCGGCACGACACGGTGCAGTCCCGGGTAGAGCCCAGGGTGGAGATTCCGCGCACGCCACAGGTAGTGTCTGCACCGGTACCTGCTGCCGAACCCGATACTGTTGCTCCGGCCTCCCGCCCAGCCTATACCCTGAAAGAGCGCCTGCAGGAAGTAGGTGACGCCTTCGTGTATGCGTTTGCCTCTACCAAGCAAGCCATACATACCGAGAATATTACGGATACGCTGTACCGTCCTTTTCAGGCTTCGATACTGCCCTTCATTGGTACCAACCATCAGCTAAGTGGTAACGTCATCAATGATGTTTCGCTCAACCTCATTGCCGGCTACTCGCTGGGTGTAGGTGCCCTTGAAGTGGGTGGATTAGTCAATATTGTACGCTGGGATGTGCAGGGTATACAGGTAGCCGGACTGGCCAACCTGGTAGGCCGGGATGTACAAGGCATACAGATAGCAGGTTTTGGTAACCTCAATATCGGGGAATTTCGCGGGGTTCAGATTGCCGGTACGGCCAACGCCACCGCTGAGGACTTCCGGGGCCTGCAGATATCAGGCTGGGCCAACGTAGTCGGTCGCAGGCTCAATGGCTGGCAGGTAACGCCCGGCCTCAACTACGCCCGGGTGGTGGAGAAGGGCCACCAGCTTGGATTTATCAACTACGCCGACTCATCGGCTACCACGCCGTTTGGCTATTTCAGCTATGTCCGTCAAAACGGCTACCGCCGCTACGAGGTATCTACCGATGAACTCAACTACTTCAACGCCTCCTTCAAAACGGGTGTAGCTGGGTTCTACAATGTTTTTACGTTTGGGATGAATGCCTTTCTGCCCGGCAAGCCACTGGGTAGCATAGGCTACGGCATTGGTACCGCCCGCCGCCTGGGCCGCGGCTGGATGCTCAATGGCGACCTCGTAGCCAGCCGAATGGCGGTACAGCGTCAGTTCTGGCGCCAGCCCCAGGCCGGCCACTACCGGATTGCAGTGGCCTTAGAGAAGAAAATAACCCCGCGCATAGCCCTTTCGCTGGGCCCCACGCTGAACCTGCTTCACACTCCGTACGCCGGTCTGTTTGACACCAGCCCCCGCCGCGGCCTCGAGCCCATCTGGATTGGCAACAAGTATGATGATGCCGGTATTACTACCTACGGCTGGGTAGGCTTTCAGGCCGCACTGCGGTTTTGTAACAGGATCTAGTTGGTCAGAAGTGGTTGGAAAGCGTTTCTTGCCGTGCATTGTAAACTTTGAATGAGTGACGGAGAAGTAGTTATCAAAAACTCACTCCATCACTCATTCGCTAAATCACTCATTATTTCTAAAACCCAATCCGGCGAGCTTTTTTAATCCTTTTCTCAGCAGCATACTCCCTGAGCTCTTCGAGTTCCCTCTCGTAGCCCCCCGACAGGATCGGGAAGCGGCACCAGGTGCGGGGGTCGAGGTTGTGGTCGTCGAGGTGGAAAGAGGGTGCGTAGCGTTCCCGCTTCCACTGGTTACGGCTCCACAACTTGAAGAACCGCTCCGTCCAGTGCAGCATCTGCTCGGGAGCGTACTGTCCCTCAAAGCGTACCAGCAGGTTACGGTAGCAATCCACCGGGGGCTTTTTGTCCCGGATCGCCAGCTCCTCTACTGAGTTCAGGAACTCGTACGGCATCAGGTCATCCTCGTCGGTCTGCTTGTACTCCTGCGGGCGTAGCTCGGCGGTAGGTTGCAGGCTGTTGACCTTTTTGAGTCCTTCGATCCGGATGTGCTTGCCTTTTACGTCACAGCCTACGGTTTCGAGCCAGCGGAGCCAGTGCCGCAGGTAATGCTTATCAATACCAGCAAGGGGCGAAAGGCCTCCGGCCGTATCACCATCCATAGTAGCATACCCTACCGCCGCCTCGGAGCGATTCGACGTAGACAGCAGCAGATGGTTGCTGATATTGGTCAGGTACCATACACCCGGGGCACGTACCCTCGCCTGGATGTTCTGCATGGCTATATCATCCGTATCCCAGCTCAGTTGGCGGCCGATCTGCTCCTCAATGAGCTTGGTGTAGGTTTCTACTAGCCCGTTGATATTTACGTTATAGAACGTAGAGCCAATGGACAGCGCCAGTGAACGGGCCGACTCAAGGGTATCCTCTGAGCTATTCTCGGTACCCTGATAGATGTTATGAATGATCTCTTTTGAAATATCCTCCACCGTCTGGGCATCCTGGATCTTACCGATATAGCCCAGCTTCTGCTTAAAGCGCTCCAGCCCGATACTCTCATCCGCCAGCCGGATCATCAGACCGCACAAGGCTGTACAAGCCGACGAATCGGCGCCTCCCGAGAGCGAAATGGTAAAGCCCTGCGAGCGGCTCTTGCGCATGTAGTCAAACAAGGCCAGACATACTGCCCGGGCAAATTCTTCTTCCTTAATGGCACCTCCGCTTTCAAAAGGCTCCATGGTCGCTACCTGATGACGCACCGGTTCTATCTCCGGAAAATCAAAGGTAGCCACTACTTTCCAGGTCTCTTCCTTGGCCAGCTTGCCCAGGTTCTGCACCTGCGTCAGACGGGTATATTCGGTATCTATGACGGCTGTGATAACCAGATAATCTTCGTAGCTAAACCGGGGGCTGGTTACTAACAATGACCCGTTAGAAGCAATCAGGGCATCGCCATCGTAAATAGCGCGGCCGGCTTCGTTACCCAGGAGGTTGGTATAGATGTAGTTGCAGCCAAAGGTACGGGACGCGTCCACCACCAATCGCTCCCGGATCATGAATTTATTAAAGGCAAAGTGGCTGGCGCTGGGGTTGAGCATGATATCGACGCCACGATCATAGTGGGTACGGCCGGGACGGTTGGATATCCAGGCATCTTCACAGATCTCAAAGGCCATCCGGACTCCTGACACGTCAAAGATCAGGTCGCCGATGGGGTACTGCATCTGATCTATCTCGGTGCGGCTCACCACGCCCGGCGACCAGGCATGAAACCAGCGCGGCTCGTAGTGAATCCCGTTGCCAGGGAGGTTCTGCTTAGCATAGAAACCGAGGATACGCTTGTTCGCGATCAGACAGGCCGTGTTGTACACCCGGTGGTTGTGCCGGAGGGGCAAGCCTACCGCTACGATAATATCAGTAGTATGCTGTACGATTTCCAGCAGACACTTCTTGGCCTGCTCTACAATGTCATACGACAGGAAATAGTCTTCGCAGCCATAGCCTGTAATACACAACTCGGGCAGGCACAGTACCGACACCTCCTGCCGGCGTGCCTCTTCAATGGCTCCTATGATGTTGGCGGTATTATTTTTCCAGTCCATCGGGGTCTGGTTTACTACCCCGGCGGCTACTTTGATAAGTGTCATATAGTAGTCTGATGAATGATTCGGGTAGGGATTGATATTGCAGACTACCCGTGCCACCGTTCGAGACGGTGGCACAGGTATAGCGGGTCCCTCCTATCCTAACTAAAATAAAAAGCAAAAGGATTTGAGAAGATCAGAACCGGCCTGGCTAAAGGAGTGCAGAAGCAGCATCTGCATCCACCAGTACCCAGGCATCAGAATGCTCCTGCACCAGACTGGCCGGAAAGGTTTCGGTTACCTCCCCATTCACGGCACGGGCGATGACCGGAGCCTTGGCTTCACCACTGGCCATCAGCACCAGCCGTCGGGCCTCCATCATGTGCCGTAGCCCCAGGGTGACGCCTCCGGTCAGGGTAGTGGGTCCCTGGAAGTACTTCTGCCCTACTTCTATGGTGATGGGATCCAGTTCGGACACATGGGCGTAGGTATCAAAGGAGGTGCCGGGTTCGTTGAGCCCCAGGTGCCCGTTCATCCCTATACCCAATACGATCAGGTCCAGGCCACCCAGCTCCTCCAGCGCTCGATTGATGCGCTCACACTCGGCATGCAAATCATCGGCTCTGGCGTCGAAGAAAAGTACCTGCTCCGAACGGAAACCGATGGGATGCAGAAAGTCCCGGTCCAGTAGCTGGTGCCCGCTGCCTTCATCCTCCGGCCCCATTCCTATCCATTCGTCCAGCCCCACAAAGGTACATTGGGAGAAGTCAGCCAGTCCCTGCTCATGACGAAGGATCAGCTCACGGAACATACCCACGGGGGTACTTCCGGAGGGCAGACAGATGACGGCATCCGGCTTAGTCTGTAAGGTACTGACCACCACGTCAGCGGCGGCCCGGGATAGATGTTCGTAGGTAGGATATACCTGAAATTCCAGCATAAGTAGGTAGTAATAAATTAGTCAGCGTAGAGTACGTACTTCTTGCGCATCTCTTTGTAGCGGGCCAGCTCCGGCTCGTAGGCCTGGCGGATTTCCTTTTCCGACTTGCCTTCGGCCATCATCTTCCTGACCATATCGGTACCGGCCAGCTGGTCGAAGTACCTCGCACTGGTAAAGAACTTTGTTTTGTCGGGAGCCTTATGGTAGAAGTCGAGTACGTATTGGAGCGTGAAGCCAAGATTTTTGGCATCTACATCACGCAGGTCTTTCCCGTAGCACAGCTTGCCCTGGTTTGGCGGATTGACCGCGCCGGGCTTCTCCACGGGCGTGAATGTATAGGAGCCAAATGCCGGATTGGGAGCTCCAATTACCTGAAACTGAGTATCGGTACCACGGCCTACGCTGACAATGGTAGGCTCGAAAAGACAGATGGAGGGGTACAGCCACACCGACTGCATGTTGGGCAGGTTGGGTGAAGGCTTTACGGGTAAGGTGTACTCTGTCTTATGGGTATACTGCAGACAAGGTACCACCGTCAGGTCTGCCGATTTTTTGCCTTCCAGCCAGCCTTCGCCGTTGATCATCAGGGCCAGTTCACCGGAAGTCAGGCCATGTACCACGGGTACCGGATTCATACCTACGAACGAAGCAAACTTACGGTCCAGCACGGGGCCATCAATGAAGTGGCCATTGGGATTGGGCCGGTCCAGCACGATGCACTTCTTGCCCTGTTCGGCGCTGGCCTCCATCACCAGGTGCATGGTACTGGGGTAGGTATAGTAGCGTACCCCTACATCCTGAATATCAAATATCAGGACGTCCACCTCCCGGAGCTGCTCCGGCGTAGGCTTCTTGTTTTTACCGTACAGCGATACGATCGGCAGCCCCGTGCGGGTATCCACTCCATCCTTTATTTCGGCCCCGTCGGCCGCCATTCCCCGAAAACCATGCTCCGGTGCGAAAATTGTTTTTATATTCACCCCCAGCTTTTGCAGACTATCGGCCAGGTGGGTACCGTTAGGGAATATGGTGGTATGATTCACGACCAGCGCCACGCGCTTGTCTTTGAGCAGGGGCAGGTACTCACCGATGCGCTCAATACCCAGTACAGGTCCAACCTGTACGGCCGGTTGGTCTGATTTTTTGTCTTGCCGGGTAGTAGTCTGAGGGGTTTTGGTACTACACGACCAAAGCAGAATCAGAGATAGAAAGTGGATGAAGTTCATCACGGCTTGAATTTTCGTTAATTTTGCCAAATTATTAATTAATAGAATACTAACCTAACGCTACCTGTTGCGATTTCCTTCGTTCATATCCAGCCGCATCCGGCACAACAAAGTAGGTTCATTTTCGTCTACCGTATCCCGGATAGGTGTCGCCAGTATTGCCATCGGAGTGGCGGTAGGCATCGTAGCGTTTGCCGTACTGCTAGGGTTTAAGCAAACCATCCAGCAAAAGGTGTTCCTGTTCGGAGCGCACCTGCGCGTGAGCTCCCTCACCCTCAGCAATACGTACGAAGAGGGGCCTCTCAGCCGTACGACTCCCCTGGCCGAAGACCTCAGTCAGATGCCCCAGATCCGGCACTGGCACGCCGTAGCGCATAAATCAGGTATTCTTAAAACGCCCGATGAGCTCAAAGGTATAATCCTGAAAGGCGTCGACGAGAAGTACGACTGGACACTCTTCCAGAAGAGCCTGGTGGAGGGCCGACTGATCCAGCATCCCGACAGTGGCTACTCTACCGAGATCATCATCAGCCGCAAGATCGCCACCCAGCTCCGGCTCAAGCCCGGCGATGATGTACTGATGTACTTTGTGCAGAACCCGCCCCGCGCCCGCAAGCTGCAGGTGGTAGGTATCTACGAGACCGAACTGGAGGAATTTGATAATACACTGGTGGTTGGAGATATTACACTGGTGCAGCGGCTCAACGAATGGGGCGCCGATACCGTAGGTACCTACGAGATCTACCTTAAAGACTTTGAGCAACTGGACCAGGTGGCGATGGAGGTATTTGACCGGATGTCGCCGGATATGGTACTGCAAAAGGTGACCGAAAGCTTCCGGCCCCTGTTCGACTGGCTTATCCTGCTGGACCGCAATACGGCCGTATTCCTGACGCTGATCCTGTTTGTGGCCTGCTTTAATATGATCTCCATCCTGCTGGTCATGATCATGGAGCGTACCCCGCTGGTGGGTCTGCTCAAGACACTGGGTAGCCCCGACAGCCAGATCCGCACTATTTTTCTGCGCGTAGGGATCTACATCGTGACCCGCGGCCTGCTCATTGGCAATGCCATTGGTCTGCTCTTCTGCTGGGTACAGTACCAGTTTCAGCTTCTCCCCCTCGATCCCGTCAACTACTACATGGATACCGTTCCCATCGTATTTGACTGGGGCATCATCCTGCTCATCAACGCCATTACGCTACTGGTTGTAGCGTTGGTACTTACGATCCCGACCTACGTCATTACCCGCATCCAGCCCATCCGGGCGCTGCTGTTCAAGAAGTAGCTATCAGGCGTATCAGACATTAGCAAATCCAGAATTAGGTTTGTAACTTAGGATGAGTAATTGTCTACTATCCTTAGATACAGAACCTCTACATCCTATTGCCACTCAGGCGTAATGTACTTACGCCTGTACCTTATTGCTATCCATCCTTACCACCTACCGAACCATCAATGATCCACCATAAACCACACACTCCAGGTCATGAAAAGACGACAGTTTCTCCAGAACAGCACCGCTCTTGTAGGTGCCTTTCACTCCGTACAGTTGCATGAATTGAACCACATGGGTACTACTATGTTTCCTGCGGCTGATGATGTAGTTACTCGCCACGTAGGGAACATCAAAACCACCATATATAAAGACACGACCCATAAGTACATGGCGAAAAACTACTTTATCAACGCCGCTCCGGAGGAGCTGACCCAAGCCCTTACTAAGTACCAGATCACTCCCGACAACATCCCGTCTCCCTTTATAGCAGTACTACTTGAGCAGGGTGATAAGAGGATACTCATCGATACCGGACTTGGTTTTTCGGAGAAGCCGGTGATGGTGGGTAACAATCCCGTGCCCCTGAACGGCCGGTTGAACCAGTTACTCCAGCAACAGGGCATAAAAGGGAGCGACATCACCGACGTTGTCATCACCCACCTGCATCCCGACCATATTGGAGGGGTGTACTCGGATGAAGGGGCACTACTTTTCCCCAATGCCCGGTTCCACATTCATGAGGACGAATGGAGCTACTGGTTTTCTTCGCAGTCGGTTAATCAGCCCGCCCACTTCAGGTTCTTTATTGATCGGAACGTGGCGAAGCTAAAGGACGGCAATCTGCACCTGATCAAAGGCGACTTTGTGGATCTGCTGCCGGGCGTAACCGCTGTAAAGGCCGAAGGACATACGCCGGGACAACTGGCCCTGATCATCCACTCGCAGAACGACCGGATGCTATATACCTCGGATGCCTTCCTGCACCCCATCCACATTGAACGGCTGGACTGGCAGACCAGCTACGACCTGGACCACGCCAAAGCCCGACAAACCCGAATGAAGCTGCTCGACCTGGCCCACAAGGACAACATGCTTGTCAACGCCTTTCATTTTGACTTTCCCGGCCTGGGGCGGGTGGATAAGACCAACAACAACTGGACTTGGAGGTATACAAATAAATAAGGATATTGCTGATACAGGGCAGGGAGTTGGACTAGGCGCACTCAACAGAGATGGCGCGACTAGCCGGGGCTTGCTTTGATATAATTGAAAAATAAAGTCTCTGTACATAATATATGAATATATGCAGACGAGTACATTGATGAATACTATACGATGTACAAGAGCAAGCATAAATTAAGATAGTAATAGGATTAATTATATACAAGTAGATAATCATGGACTATAACCTATAATATTAAAATACAATATGTCAACTAAAAAAGATCTTTTTTACTTAGATAAAGTTTTTCCAGAACCCGATAAGGTTTTTTTCAGAAAGTTATAAACAATCAGAAGAAATCATTAGAGACGGTATAATTATTTTAGACACTAACGCATTACTAGTTCCTTTCGATGCCAACCCCAAAATTGTTGATAATATAAAGGAAATCTTAATTAGCTATAAAGACAGGGCAAGACTCTTTATTCCAGCCAGAGTAGCACGTGAGTTTGCAGGAAACAGAGCTAAGTACCTATCTAATACATTTCTATATATTAAGCAAACTAAGGAAAATTTAAATAAATTTGACTTTAAAATTAACAAATATCCTGTATTAGAAGGCAATACAGACTACGCTGAACTTATACATAGCTTTGATTCAATTAAAAACACTATAAAGAAATGTAGAGAAAATCTTACAAAGATAGAAAATCATATACAGAACTTGAATTGGAACGACAATGTAAGTACAATATACAAAGATATTTTTACTCCTGAAATAATAATAGAAGTTCAAAAATCACTGAAAGAGTTAGAACAGGACTTGCTATTTAGGATTAGTTATAAAGTTGCACCAGGTTATAAAGACTCGGGCAAAGCTGATGATGGTATAGGTGACCTAATTATTTGGCAAACTATAATTGAGATTGCTAACTCAAAACAAAAAGATGTACTCTTTGTAACAAATGATCAAAAAAACGACTGGTTCTATCGACAGGACAACTTAGGCCTATATCCTCGTTTTGAACTATATGATGAGTTCAGGCGAAAAACAGGGGGAAAATCAATTGGGATAGTAAACCTTTTGAAATTTTTGAAACTATCAGCAGCTAATGAAGAGACAATAAATGAAATAAAAACCATAGATGAAGAAAAAGAAACGAAAGATAACATTAGCTTTGAAGCCAGCTTTACTGGTTTCAGTAATGAGCCTTCACCCACTCAAAATAATATTTATCAATTAAAATTACCTCCACCTTCTTTTGCAACTTTTACTATCATAGGAAAAGATAAGTCAAATACTGATATAAATGAAGTAATTCAAATATTTTATAATCTCGGAATTAAAATTATACATGTAAATTTAACTAATTCAAACATTATAGATATTAGAGTAAAAATTGATAGCTACGATCTAATTGACACAGTATTTAATGCTTTCAAAGAGAAAAAAAGATATTTTATCACTGCACAACCGGCATAGCATCTTTACTTCTCCTCATGGTGATTGCTCGGCTCTGATAAGCAACTACTTTGAGATACCCCCAAATCGTCCATGGGACTCCCCTCCCCCGCAGTGACTCGGCTCCGACGAGGGACAACATTATGAGCCCTCCGGGTGAAACAGTATTATATAGCTATTTTATATTAAAAGTACCATATACAAAATTAAACCAGTAAGAAAATAGTGTCCGAACTACGAAAGACGTACGAAGGAGGTGTATTCTTTCTAACACTAACAGTAGTTGGCTGGATGGATGTATTTACGCGTCCCCTGTATGTGAATGAGATTGTAAAAAGCCTTCAGTTCTGTCAGCAAAAGAAAGGGCTGGAACTGTATGCCTATGTTATCATGACTAATCACCTACACCTGATTGCTCGCCGCACCGAGGGTGAACTATCCGAAGTACTTCGTGATTTCAAAAGTTTTACGGCCAAGCAACTACTGAACTTGTTGCTTACCAATCCACAAGAATCACGAAAGGACTGGATGGAGATGGTTTTTCGGTACCACGGCGCCACTACCCAGCAAAACGACAGATACGCCTTCTGGCAAAAGACCAATCACCCCATTGAACTTACGTCTCCCTCTGTCATTCTGCAAAAGATTGAGTACATTCACCAGAACCCGGTGAGGGCAGGCTTCGTGCAGGAGCCTCACGAGTGGCAGTGGAGTAGTGCCAATCCTCAGAGTCCTGTGAAGGTGCTGGCGTTTTAGCTACAATAGTGCCTTAGTGTGGTGTTTTAGTTTTGTTATAGTCGCCCAGAGGGCTTTCCATAGTCGTCACTCGTCAGAGCCGAGCGACTACGGAGGTATGCCGCAGGACAACTCCCAACTTCAACCAGCAGCGGCCACTCGGAGAGACTTAGCTAATCCTAAACCACATAGCTGCAAAAAATAGAACGCCTGCCGCAAGCAGGCGTTCTTCTCGCATAAGATTCAGTATAAGTACCTGGCCTATATAGTAGTCATCGAAGGCTGATATACAACCACTGCCTCTTCGAAATACCTTTCCAGGGCATCATTCAGTGATGGAAGGTATATCCCCTTCTCACTTTTCAGTACACTATACCTGGGCCTTTCTGCTTCCCATTGCATAGTGTGTGAGGGTACTCCCTTTACCACATACCGCTGATAACCGGCCATTTCGGCAACTCGTCTGGCCAGTTCGGCGCAGGTGACACTTCCCTTATTGGCAATGTGATATATTCTCTCTTCGCCATCAACTATCAGATCCAGACTAGCATGTACCAGATCAGGTATGTAGGTGGGCGACACCACTACATCATTGGCAGCAATTATCTGCTTACCTCTTTCCAGATCGCGAAGAGTGGAAGAAACAAAGTTGTGCTTATCCCAGGGGGCGAAAAGACCGCTGGTTCGTACAACCAGGGCATGAGGGTTCTTGGTAAGTACTACCTCTTCTGCCACGGATTTGCACCTTCCGTACATATTCAATGGTGCAACCGGATCACTCTCTACATAAGGCCCACTTTTCTTGCCATCAAATACCAGATCCGTTGAGAAGGTCAGAAAACGGATAGCATGCCAGTGACAAATCCTGGCCAGCAGTATCGGTCCGTAGGTATTGACCTGTAGGCAGGTTTCGTACTCTTCTTCTGCTTTATCCACGTCGGCGTACTCGGTTGCATTCACTATGGCCCACGGATTCAGCTCCTTTACCAATTGCTCTATGGCCTGCCGATTGGTGATATCAAATTCATGCCGACCAAGCAGCCTATGGTGAATATTTCTTTCTTCACAGATCTTACTGAATGCACTCCCCAGGGCTCCATCACCAAGTACCAGGAGCGGTCGGCACTGGGCTATTGGGGCTTTCATCTCCATCTGAGCCAGTTTGGCAGTACTATAGATTTGCCTGTTTTCCCTGAGCCACCAGCCTTCTTTTTCCAGTATAGGATGGTAGTAGGCCTTGTGCATAGTGAGCTCCTGCAGATACCGCGCCAATGCGGTCGGTCGTGGGGTACCGGTACTTACATTGAAAGCACCCGGTTCATACACGCCCCCCGGTTCGGTACACAGGCGGTTCCAGCCGGTTAGTCCGAATAAGGCCCAGGCCGTTATGGCTCTGAAATCTACTCCCTCCGCTTTGACCTTATTGACGGTTTCCCACATGGAATGGAACCAGCGGATCTGGTCTTCGCGGGTGCTATGCAGGTGGCACTCCGTAATAGCCAGGGGCAGCTGCAGGCGCTCCCATGCCTCTTTCAGAAGCGTGTATGGACCGCACTCCTTTCCTTCCATCGATACATGTACCGTATGAATATCCGCATAGCGGTGCTTCCGGTTTCCACCATGATACTGCCTGGGATAGTTTCCCAGATCCTCATCCAGATACCGCTCCGATGTGAGGTAGTAGTTAAAACCTGCCACATCAGGCCGGCAGTTGTTTGCATGAAACCATTTCAGCTCCTCCTCCTTAATACCTACTTTAAGCATGTACTGATACATGACCTTATCGGGAGTCAGTGTACCACATAGCAGCTCGTACGAAAGCCAGCGGCGTTCATTTTCAAAGTCAGCCTGGTACTGTAAGGCAGGTGTAGCGTGGCACTTGCCCAGATCTTCCGTCTGGATCAGCCTGGCATCCGGGTTGATCTCCCTGATGGCTCGCATGGCCAGTATGGTAGCCTTACATTCACTGATCAGTATCCGAAAGAATGGCAGGTAGGCCTTGGTATGAGGGTACCAGTGTCCATACAATCCGCAGAAGCGTGCCGTTGTCAAAGGCTCATTTACCGGTGTATAGTATTGGATCCACGGAAACTTCTCAGCTACTGTACGGGCATAGTCGGCCAGCCCATTTTCAAAAGAACCATCGAAGAAATTCACATAACTGGGCCCGCTGCCATGGTGTACCAGTCCGGCAATAGGCGTAATGTCCAGCTCCCGCATTCGGGTCAACGTCTTTTCAACAAAACTCCAATCCGGTACGCTATCCTTCCTGGGCAGATGCTTCTCCCAAAGTACCGGGTAGCGCAGCATCTTTATACCCAACGATGCTAGTAGATCAATATCCTCTGTACCGCGTTTATAATGTCCTGAATATTCTGATTGATCAAAGTACTGATTACCGACCCGGTTTATCGTACATTCTATTCCTCCCAAATCTCCATCTCACTTCCCGTATTCATAAACACTCCTTTCTGAATGGGTTAAATACAATTCTTTTGCAGCTGAATTATAAGAATTGTACCAGAGTATAGATAGCAGCGTTACCTGCCACGCCCTAATCTACAAGCCGGAAGGGACTCAGAAAGGAGAAGCAACCACCCATAAAACAGCCTCTGAGGCAACCACTTCACCTTCTGCCCATTATCAATATACGTCAGGAGGATATTCGCTGCCTGCACAAGTATCTGAATTCGGGATTTTTTAGGTAGCCAGAACGTGTAAGACCAGAAATGATTATTATAGCAACTATTTCACGCTTTATACCTGTTTTGGGTATTCATAGCCTCAAAAAGCGTAGAAAAGACACTTGTCAAAATGGTTGCTGCCGGATTGTAGTGGTTAGGAAAACTACCCGGGGGTGAAGCTTTGCTAGTATCGCATGGAACAGCGGCTCCTCCGATCAACTGTGAGCAAAACTAATGGGGTATATGTATGCAGGTTTACTATATCCCTACATAGTGCTTTACAAACCCCACCCAATCCACACCAAAGGGAACTGTGATGTACTTTCCTTCCGGTGTGATCAATACCTTAGTCGGATAGGCTTGCACTTTATATATATTTTCTATTTTACCATCAGACATAGCCACGGGAAATGTAAACTTCTTTTGCTCCATGTAAGCGCTTACTTTATCTTTTGTATCCCGGCAGGCCACAGTCAACAGCGCAATAGTATCAGACCTTTGCAAAACAGTTGACTGATAGAATTTATCCAGTCCGGGATGCTCCTGACGGCAAGGGCCACACCAGGTACCCCAAAAGTCAACCAGTATCCACTTGCCCGAAAGATTGTTGCTTACAAAGGGGTTTCCATCGAGTAAGGTAAATGAAATAGAGGGCGCTGCCTTTGCCGTTCTGTTAATCGCTGTCCTCCAGTAGTTGGCAAAAGGCTCCTCTGGAGCGAGGTTCTTGGTATAGAAGGTTTCCAGCCTACTCTTGTATTCCGGAGCAATAAGCGCTGTATTGAGTAGTGCGGCTAGCACTTCCTTCTTATTGGTAGATCTGCTTTCGAGAAAAGTAAAATAATCGTCCCTGAAGCTTGCTTTTTCACCTCCGGTGAGCATAATCATATCATAGAAGTAAGCCGGAGCATGATTTTGGTCAACCAGATCGGGACTGTAATCAAAGGCATTTTTCAGGAGCTGGACTTTTGTTGCTTCACCCCTGGTTTCACCAGCTTCTATATAGTTGGCATAGGCATACAGATAGCGGTACCAGGCCCGTTTTTCCAGCTCAGTCCGGGAGGTGGAGTCGGTTACCATTGTCTGACCGCCTTCCAATTTCGTCTTTATGGTCAGAAGCAGGTCGTGAGCCAAAGGTTTGGTAGCCTCCTGTTTCGCTAGTATCTGATGAATAAGGAGTCCGTAGCGTCCCTGCCGGTTTTCATATAAGCTCCCGGGCAACAGCTCCTTTTGGATAAATTCATGGGTAAGAGCTGTCAGGGCAACCGGATCAGTATGGTTATCCTGAGCTTTTGATAACAGGTATAAAGGCCTTACTGACTGTTGTAAAACTTTATTGCTATCAAGTGCCATCTTCTGCAGTAACCCTTTACTGAAAAGCAGCCTTCGGTTGTACGCATTGATCTTACTGGTATCACTCTTTTCAAAGTCCCTCTGCCTTAATTGCAGCGCAAATGAATCATGAATCAACCCTTTTAACAATGGCTCATAAGCACTATTGGAAGCCAGCTTTTGTATATAGTACAAGGCAGAGTCCTGCTTTAAGCTTTCGTTGACAAACTTCTGAAAGCTATTGAAATACAGAATTGGATCTTCTTTGGGCTTATTACCCGATTGGGCTTTCGCATGGTACATCAATAAAAAGCAGAACCCTACCAGTAGTCTTTTCATGTCTTTGGAAGTTTGTTTAGCATTGCGTACAACCACCTTGACGAAAAGACGGCTGGGAAATCTACCTGTATCCTGTATAGTCGAAAATGCCCCTTTTAAAGAACTTGCTCTCTACCTGTTTAAAATACAGGATGCTATTGAGGTTGTGCGAGGGAGTGTAATTTTATGGTTGGTTAATAAATTTGTTCTATTAATGCGTGAGTAGATCCGTAATAGTCAAACCTTGTACTTATTATGGCAAGCTATAAACAAACCGAGTACGAAGTGCTACGCCGGCGCTGTGTCGC
>NZ_JAFEUV020000028.1 GCF_017355915.2 Telluribacter roseus | reverse complement strand
TCAGATAAACTTGCTGGAGGAAGATCCAGCCTTAATTCAAGTATTCTTCCGCAAGAAGGAAGTTGCATTCTTTACGGATTAATTCACGCATCAATAATACGCTGTATTATAGCGGTGAAGGGAGCTACAGGTACTTGAGTCCGAATAGTAGCAGGTGATGTTTTTACTACTTATTTACACAAAGGCATTGACAGAAGTAACATTTATACTTAATTTTGCAGTCCCAATCCCAAATAGTTCGGGATGTAGCGCAGCCCGGTAGCGCACTTGCATGGGGTGCAAGGGGTCGCAAGTTCGAATCTTGTCATCCCGACGAACTATAAAAAAGCACTTACGACAGAAATGTTGTAAGTGCTTTTTCTTTTGGTTTAAACATCTCGAATCAACTTAAAGAACTTTGAATGTACTGATCCAGTATCCATAGATTTGGGATATGAGGCTATCAATACAGAGGAAGGTACCTGTCGACAAGTTCTGAAGGTATACTGAATCATTCATCCTTGTCAACTTTCACTCACCAAGGTCATAGTAGTATACCTTTGGATGCATGACTGATGCTGATATAATGGATTTATTGGGAGTAGGAGCAACAGGAGATTTCAGGATTAGACAACACCGGAAATGAGGATGATCCTATAAGCATATTATTTAGGAAATGTCCCAGACCAGATAACAGCAACTGCTCTATAAGGTTTTAAGGTAGGCTGGTGCCGATGTGAAGTGAGGTGTACCGATTATAGCGGACAGCTTACTTGCTTAGTTAAAGAATAAAAATAGTGATTTTCGTACTGCATTGGACTCAGGTAGTTCAAACTTGAATGTTTACGGCTGGTATTGTAGTACATTTCAATGTATTCAAAGATTTCTGTTTGGGCATCTTCAAGGTTGTCAAAGATTCCATCCTCGAGCAGTTCTGCTTTTAGTCGGCTAAAGCAAGACTCCATGGATGCGTTATCATACGGATCATCGGCTCGGCTCATAGATTGTGCTATTTTTCTTTTCAGTAGCAGCATTCGAAACAGACCTCCTGCATATTGACCCCCACGATCAGAGTGTACAATGAGTCCAGCTTTTACATTTCTTGTCGCAAGTGCTTTTCGCAACGCTGCTATCACCAGTTCTTCCCGCATGTGGCTGGCCAACTTCCAGCCTACTATCCTTCTGGAGTATAAGTCCATCCACACTGATAGATAAGCCCACCTGCCTTGGGAAAGCGGGATATAAGTTATATCACCAACCCACACTTCATCAGGTCTTGTAGGCGGCTGACGCTCCAGCAGCAGATTAGGGCTAATGGGATAAGGATGCCTGCTCTCAGTAGTGCGGGGCACAAAGCTACGGGGCTGTATGGCTCGTAGTCCATGCTGTTTCATTACCTTTCTGCATACATACTTTCCAACTTTAAGACCTCTATCCTTTAACTCGGCACAAATCCTGCGGATGCCGTAACGTTGCTTGTGCATTCTAAATACTTCCACAATCTGCTGTTCCACCTGCTGCTTTCCTGAATTTTTTACTTTTGGCTTTAAGTACTCGTAATAGGTACTGCGGCTGATTTGCATGAGGTGGCACAACAGTTTGGTAGAATACCGATGCTGGAATTTTTTGATAAACTTACATCGGTCCTTTACTGCGAGCGAGAGAAGATGCCCAAGGCTTTTTTTAAAATGTCTCGCTCCATTTCCAGTTCCCGCAGTTGCTTTTGTAGTGCCAGATGCTCCGATAAACTAACTTGAGAAGGAGGCGCGGGCTCTGATGAAGCCACATTTGTTAGGCCAAGTGCCTGTCTGCGCCAACGGTAAATGATGTTTTCTCCTATGTCCAATGAATGGGCAATGTCCGCTACTGAACGGCCAGCCGCAATTATGCTAACAACTTCTTGCTTGAAGGAGACATCGTACTTTCTCCTGCTTTTCTGTGATTTTTTGTGCTGCATCTCTACTTGCTAATTTACGCAAGTAATGTGTCCATTAAAACTAGACCATCTCAAAGGTCATTCTTTATTTAAGAATGATCGTGATTGTTTCTATGGCTTAACCACGAAAAATCATGTATCAGGTGGACTGACAGATGCAACAGTTTAGGCCTCATACCCCATCTCATCAATGATAGAGAACCTGAATGAGGGGAATTTTCGCTTAAATTTTCTTAACAGTTTGGTAGCCTCCTGGTGCGAAAGCATATCAAAAGAGTCACAATAAATTATACCACTACCTAGTTGTTCTAATGAAGATATAGGCTCGTAGGCATTTTCAGAGAAGTTCCATAATCCAATTCTATAATATGTTTGCACCTTCGCTTTCATTTTATTGATGAGTGAGTCTGTAAAGATTCTGTTAAGTAATGTAGCGCTTATGGACCCGGAGCCTCCATTAGTCCATCAGGTAAGGGGGTAGCTTCACGAACTAATTTACACATCTGTAAATTAGTTTATTGTTTCCCACGGATTATCCACTTTGCCTTTTGTATTATTAATAACAAACCGTTTGTAGATATGTTTTAGGCGTTTGGAGCTCATACAACCCTATACTTCAAGCACTTATCTATCACCCGAATAGGTGCATCAACGAAGGGCAATGCACTCTAACACATAATTGTTACTACCACCATACATTCACTTGAATCCGGAGCCAGGAAGAAGTCACTATACTTAGTGTATTGCAAACCCTATTGCTTACATTTATAACTGGATTACCAATTCAATGTATAGTAATGTCTCTTCTTTGAGCTTGTGGGCTTAATGCAGGAACTTCCCCCATAGAATATGAAGCAGTACTAACAATTAACCTGCTCAAAGACAGGTACTTTGCAGAGCTTGTTAAAGTACTTAGCTAATGGAAGAGGGGCGCTACTCACTCAGAGCCACTTGTTGCCCGAAAGGCGAATATCTCCCACTGAAAGTGTGAATCACGTAAGAAATAAAATCAAAGGAATTATAATTCATTAATCACCTACTTATATAATACTACTATGGCGAAGTTTTTGGAAGTGCAAGGGTATGAGCGTATAATAAACCTGGATAAAATTATTGAGTTTCGTAAAGGTGAAAGAGGAGTACATACCCCAACCATTATTTTCAGGTTTGACTCCGGAGAAGTAACAACTTTTGAATTTAAGGACGTCAAAGTCAGAGATAGTGTTATTGAGTCTATCATGAACCATGAAGAACACCTAAGGCTAAGGTCAGATGGTAATCTGCTTGAAACGCCAAATCGCTTCGTCCGTAACTCGTTGTGATTAGTACTGGCAGCAAGAAGGGATCATCACTGCCTTTTTGCTGCCAGTACTAATTACCTACATGCATGACAGCAATGCTATTTAGCGCTGGTCTGACCAGCGGCAGTAAAAGCTATCATCTCAGGTACCCTCTATTTCAGGCGAAGAAGAAAGCCTATACTTTCGAGACTATCAAGAACCTGAACATGGCCCGGTCTTCTAGCTTTATATCATAGTTCATATTGACCGGAAGCCTCAGTAGCATTAGGTAAGTAGTTAGCCCTGGCTTAACATCACTCAATGATGAGTTTTTCAGGGCTTCAAGCACCTCCAGAGGCGCCCCCTGAAATTATTCTTCCTTTTGTGGTCAGGTATCTCATGGGGGTAAGGGGTTGATTATTTCCTGGTTTAATTCAGCAGCATGGCAGGGATCCCTACCTGCTAGCCAATAGCCTCATTCAAGTCATGAAAGCTTCCAAAGCGGTGTAAAGTCATAATATGAGAACGTAAAGCCTTCATAAATGTAGCGTTCTCCTGATACACAAGCCCGAATTCATGGGCTGTTTTCTTCACTATAGGAGCTATCTCCGGGTAATGGACATGACAGATTTTGGGAAACAGGTGATGTTCGATCTGAAAGTTTAACCCACCGATATACCAGGATAGCCATTTATTCCGGGGGGAAAAGTTAACGGTAGTTTCCAGTTGATGGATGGCCCAATCCTTCTCAATAATGCCCTGCTCGTTGGCCATAGGATGCGAAGTACCCTCTACCGTATGCGCTAGCTGAAATATAACGGTCAGGACAGTACCCGCTGTAAAATGCATCAGCAGGAAGCCCGCTACTACTTCCAGCCAGGGGAGTTGAAACAGAAAGATAGGTACCCCAAAGAATGCAAATAGGTATATCGATTTCATAAGAATCAAACCCAGTAGCATTCTCCTGTTTTCCTGGGTAGACTTTCGGTTAACTCCTGATTTTATGAACCCATGGTACTGGATAAAATCTTTGAGCAGCACCCAGTAAAGGGTAAGTATTCCGTAAAAGGCAAAGGCGTAGAGGTATTGAAACCGGTGGACTCGCTTAGGTTCGTGATGTGGGGACAGCTTTACAATGCCCCGATCGCGAATATCTTCATCCATAGGAACCACATTGGTGTAGGTATGATGGAGAATATTATGCTGGAATTTCCAGTTGTCTACACCCGCTCCGGCCAGGTTGATCGAGTACCCCATCCATTTGTTAACTGAGGGATTTTTGGAATAGGCTCCGTGATTAGCATCGTGCATCACACTCATGCCTATACCCGAAATACCAAGCCCCATCAGCAGCCACAAAATCAGACTGGCCCAGAAGGGAGGCTGCAAGGTTAGTAACAGAATAAAAGGAACTATATATAGAGCTAGTAGTACAGACGTCTTGATGATCATGCTTCTATCGGCATAGCGAGTGTTCTGGCTTTCGATAAAATATTGATCTACTCTTTTTTTTAGGGTTGGGAAGAACTCACTTTTTTCAGGTGCAGCAAATTTCACTTTTTCATGTATTTTCATGTAACGGTAAACGGGGAGTTAGTGGGGAATGGATGAGGTGAAGGACAAAAAGAAGGAAGAAAAAAGGAAAATCTTAATCTAATCAAGGAGCCGTTCTAATTCAGAACGTTAAGGTTCTGAATTTAGTTTAAATCAGTATAGAATGAAGCCCTTTAGATATGAAAGAGAGGGCAGGCAGGAACATGAAGTACTATCACAATTGTGATATACTTACATTAACTTGCCATAACACAGGCAGTTTCAGACCTTACCAGCTTCTGTTTCTGCACACGATCCAATTGTACTTTAAAAAGTACTAGTATTCGCAGAAAACTATGAAGACACTGTTTCTTCATATCTCACTTACCCCCTCCTGAGTTCTTTTATGGGGGAAGAAGTAGCCTATACTTACCCCTCCCCCATGGCCGGGAAGAATAACTTCGGGATTCGCCTCTGGAGGTGCTTGAAGCCCAGAAAAACGTATAAAATAGTTATACACTAACCTGTTGCAGTCTACTGATCCAGCGACCGGATGACCCGGCTCGGATTTCCGGCCGCAAATACATCCGAGGGTATATCTTTGGTAACCACACTACCCGCCCCTATAACAGTACGATCGCCGATAGTTACCCCCGGACAAATCACGACGCTCCCGCCTACCCATACATCTTCCCCAATGCGTATGGGTTTGGCATATTCCAGTCCGGTAGCCCGTTCTTTGTAATCAATGGGATGAGTAGCCGTATAAATCTGAACATTAGGCCCGAACAGGGTGCGGCTACCAATCGTAACCTGCATCACATCCAGTACGATGCAGTTGAAGTTGAAGAATACCTTCTCCCCTACGACCATATTGTAGCCATAATCACAGTAAAAAGGAGGCTGCAGCCACAGATCCGCTCCGGCATTCGGAATCAGTTCTTTCAGGATCCTGATCCTGTCTTCGGTCTGGTCTTCCCGGCTGTCGTTCAATTCTTTTATCAGCAACCTGGTTCGTAGCCTGTCGTCAGACAGCTCCTGATCGAGTGCGTTGTACAGCTCCCCGGCAAGCATCTTTTCCTTTTCTGTCTTCATAGAAAACGTATTGATAAGTAGTACCCTATGTCTAGTAATGAAGGGATATAGTCAATATTATCAACTGCATCCGGAAGTAATATGTTAGCCGGATGATTCGCTCATTCCCATTACTCCCCAAAAAGATGTTACTCCTACTTATTGATATAGCTTCTGTACTCAACCTCAATAATTGAGATACAACATTCTTTCAGGCACAGCCGGCGCCACGGCAACTATATAAATATACTCATTAAAAATATAGTGTAACTTATATAGGTATATTGGATATCTTTGATAACTTTATTGTGTACCCTAAACACAATGGAATCTTCATTCCTTTCATGCTTTCCCACAACGTGCTTATTGGCTATAAGTTATCTCATGCCCCATGGAGAAAACAGCCGGCGCATGAAGTCCCCTTTATTATGAACTGATCAGAACGTTAACCCGATGAAAAACAAGACTAACTACCTGTGGGCATGCCTTCTCTTAGGCGCTTTGAATAGCCAGGCTCAGCAAGGGCCGGTCCGATTGCAGGATTTTCAGAACCCGCCCAACGCGGCCAAGCCCCGGGTGTGGTGGCACTGGATGAACGGGAACATCACCAAAGAAGGTATCACCAAAGATCTGGAGTGGATGAAGCGTGTGGGTATAGGTGGATTTCAGAACTTTGACGCCAGCCTGTTTACTCCACAAGTGGTTGAGAAAAAACTTGTGTTCATGACGCCCGAATGGAAGGATGCATTCAGGCATACGACGCAACTGGCCAACCAGCTACAACTTGAAATGGCTATTGCGGGTTCACCGGGATGGAGTGTCACGGGAGGTCCCTGGGTACAGCCTCAGGACGCCATGAAGAAATACGTATGGACCGAAACCCGGGTCAAAGGCGGACAGAAGTACACAGGAAAGCTACCTCAGCCTTCTTCCACAACGGGCGCCTTTCAGCAGGTCGAGATGCCTAAGGCCAGTTTGTCGGGACAGTATGAGGGTGAGCTGCCGAACTATTATAAGGATGCCCTTGTGATAGCCTATCGCTTACCCCAAAATGACAGAGTATTCACAGAACTCAAGCCCAAGGTAACTTCCAGCGGTGGTACCTTCAGCCTGACTGAACTGACGGATGGCGATGTAGCTACCGCCAAGTACCTGCCCCCCCAGGCAGTGGGCGAAGAGATGTGGATTCAGTACGAGTTTAGTACTCCCCAAACTTTTAAGGCTTTCTCCATTGCGGGAGCCAACCACCTCCCCCTGGAGCAATTTAACGGTGGCCCGGAAAACCGATCTTTGAAAGTCAGTGACGATGGGGTGACCTTCCGCGAAGTGGTGGCTATACCGGGTAGTATAGTCCCACAGAATACCCTTAGCATACCCCCTACTACCGCCAGGTACTTCCGGTTTACGTTCAAGACCCTGCCTCCACAGGTCAATATGTTTGCCGCTATGGCAGGCGGAAATGCCGAACCACCCAAACCCGAGGGCGTGAATGTAGCCGAACTGGTACTATACAATACGGATCGTATCAATCTATTTGAAGATAAAGCGGGCTTCGAACCCTGGAAGGAGGAGAAGGTCTTACCAGCTACTGCGCAGGCCGATGCCATTCCGGTAGCGGATGTAGTGGATCTTACGGCCCGTATGAAAGCAGATGGTACCCTGGACTGGGATGCTCCGGCTGGCAACTGGGTGGTGGTGCGGCTGGGGTACTCGCTGACGGGCCGGCAAAATCATCCAGCTTCGCCCGAAGCGACGGGACTGGAGGTGGATAAGCTGGATAAAGCTGCCGTAAGCCGATACATCAACACCTACCTCGACATGTACAAGGATGCTACCGGTGGCCAGATGGGAGCCAAGGGACTGGAGTACATGATCCTGGACAGCTACGAGGCCGGTCATATGACCTGGACGCAAGCACTACCCGAGGAGTTCAGAAAGAGACGGGGCTACGATCTGAAACCGTGGATACCAGTACTTACCGGCCGGGTGGTGAAGAGCACCGAAGACAGCGAGAAATTCCTGTGGGACTTCCGTAAGACCATCGGAGAAATGATTGCCGAGAGCCACTATGAAACCATTGGTGAAGCGCTGCACCAGCGTGGCATGAAGCGCTATACTGAATCGCACGAGAACAAGCGCATCTACCTGGCCGATGGGATGGATGTGAAACGGAAGGCCGATATACCCATGTCGGCCATGTGGACACCGGGTAGTCTGGCCGGAGGTGGTGAAGAGGAAACCCGGAGCAAAGCCGATATTCGCGAATCGGCGTCAGTAGCGCATATCTACGGACAGAATCTGGTAGCGGGTGAGTCGATGACCTCCGTGGGCAATGCCTTCAGCTTCCACCCCGAAAAGTTGAAACGTACCGCCGATATGGAGATGGCCTCGGGCCTGAACCGTTTTGTGATACATACCTCCGTACATCAACCACTCGACGACAAAAAACCCGGTTTTTCACTGGGGCCATTCGGGCAGTACTTTACCCGACAGGAAACCTGGGCCGAACAGGCCAAACCCTGGATGGATTACCTGGGTCGCAGTTCGCACCTGCTTCAGCAGGGGAAGCCAGTGGTGGATGTACTGTACTACTACGGCGAGAATCAGAACATCACTTCGCTCTTTGCCAATCAGCTCCCTCCTGTACCCTATGGCTACGAGTATGATTTTGTCAACGCCACCGCCGTGCTTACTTCTCTCAAAGTAGAGGGTGGGAAAATAGTGACACCCAGCGGGCAGCGGTACAACCTCATGGTGCTGGACCCATCAGCCCGGTACATGACCTTACCGGTTCTCAAAAAGATGAGGGACCTGGTCAAAGCGGGTATGAAGCTCACCGGTACCAAACCCGAAAGCTCACCCAGTCTGAGCGACAAGGTTACAGAGTTTCAGACAGTAGTGGATGAACTGTGGCGCCATCCGAACGTGATCAAGAAGCCGATAGATACAGTCCTCAACGACATGAAAATTGTACCGGATGTAATGGTATCCAATAACAAAGCTGACTTACTGTACGTACACCGTCAGGCGGGTGAGCAGGACATCTACTGGCTCAACAGCCGCAGCGAAGGTGCCAATGAAGCGGTAGTTAGCTTCCGGGTTACGGACAAAGTACCAGAGCTATGGCACCCGCAAACGGGTAAAGTAGAGAAGGTATCCTACCAGATCAAAGACGGACGTACCATTATCCCGCTCCGGTTCGATCCCTGGGATGCCTACTTTATTGTATTCGGACAGAAGGCAACGGCTACTTCGTACACCAAACCAGCCGTTGCGGAGTCACAGGCGGCACAGCCAACCGGTACTTGGAAGGTCAGTTTCCAGACCGGTCGGGGAGCCCCCGAAAGCGCTACTTTCAATCAGTTAGCCTCCTGGACCGAAAATCCCGACGCTGGTATCAAGTACTTCTCCGGCACGGCTACCTATGAGAATAACTTTGAGCTACCGAATGTGGATAAAGCCGGGCGCTATGTGATTGACCTGGGTGAGGTGAAGAATATCGCGGAGGTGACTGTCAATGGTAAAAACATGGGTACGGTCTGGAAGAAGCCCTTCCGCCTGGATATTACAGAGGCGCTGAAAGCAGGGCAGAACACTGTACAGATCAACGTCACCAACCTGTGGGTCAACCGCCTGATTGGCGACGCGCAGCCCGATGTAAAAAATAAGATCACGTTCACTACCATGCCTTTCTATAAGGCAGATTCACCCCTGTTGCCATCAGGCCTTATGGGTCCGGTAAGTATTATTCTCCAAAAATAAACGGCAGCGCCCCCGTCACTTACCTGGTAGTAAGCTGACGGGGGCGTTTTTTTATTTCTATTGATACTGTCTCCTCACATCTTGTGAGCCCCAGCTACGGCAAAATGTAGGTCCGGGGAATAAAGGGTACTAGCGCTACACGGTCCGCACCTCCAGCAGGCGCTCCTCCGTAGCCTCCACCTGCAACCTGTTCCTGAGTGCCCGGCCCATACCTTCCCACTGGACCTGCATCAGGTCACCGTCCTGCAGCTGAATGCCCTCGCCGAAGCTGAAGGCATCTGCCCCCAGGAAGTGGATATGTACATCGAAGGGCAGGCGGTGGTTGGGGTACTTGAAGTGGTGGTACTCCAGGTTCTGGAGGCTGTGGGCCATGTTGGCTTCGCCTGTTTTTATATTCTTTTCCCAGAGTATCTGCCCTGATCTTTCCACCGCTACTCTACCCCGGATGTCATTTACCGTCTCCGTGAGTACCAGTTCGGGACCGATAGCGCAGGTACGTATCTTGGAAGGAGCCAGGTACAGGTAGTTCTTCTTCTCCATGACGTGGTCCGAGAACTCATTGGCCGTAGCGAAGCCGACGCGGTAGGGCGTACCGTCCTGACCGTTGATGTACACCGCCGCCAGTTCGGGCTCTTCGCCGCCGTCGTTTCCGTAGTTGGGAATCAGCAGCGCCTCGTTGTGCGCCCGTAGCATACTCCCGTTGCCCTTGTAGAACCACTCCGGCTGTACACCGATCTGTCCGCTGTCGGGCTTGCCGCCTTCTACCCCCCACTGGTATATCTTCATACTATCCGTAGCCTGACCAGCCGTGGCAGCATCGTGCATCTTTTGCCGGTTGTCGGCGCTGGCCTTATGGGTCAGGCCGGTACCTGATAGCATGCAGAAGCGGGGATCATCAGGATGGTCCACGGCGGGCAGTAGCCGCCATGCGGAGCGACCTTCGTACACCTCGTCGTAGGATACCCGCTCGTCAGTCAGGCTATCGTCGATCAACTTTTGCAGAGGAACCTCCTGCTCAATAGCCGACTGGACGAGCTGGTATACGCTGGATGCATTCCTGATGAGTATCAGGTGAGGTTCTTCCACCAGGGCGATGTGCCGCTGGCGCTGAGCGTTGATGAGCTGTACAATGCGCATAGGGAGTGGCTTTTTCTTTTATAAAGAGGTTTTGTACAGAATCTATTCCCTTATATAGGAAAAACCCGGCTGGAAGTAGCTTCGCCCCAGGCCATAGCCAGATAAAATCCCTAGCCCCCTTACCTATGCTACTCCTTTCGCTGGCCACATCAGCCCAACCTTCCTGGAGCCGAAAAAAGCCATCCGGCTACTCTCAAACAAGTAGTAACCAGATGGCTCATCGGACTTGTAGTATCAGATTACACTGCTCCTGATACCATCACTCCGCTGTTGATATTTTGAAATACACTCTACTGGTACACAAACTCACCCACCTCGCTGCGGATGGTCACCTGCTTCTGCTCAGCGGCTTCTACCCTACCGATTACCTGCGCCTCGATGCCGAATGACTGCGACAGCTCCACTACGCGCTGAGCGTACTGCTCGGGCAGATATACTTCCAGTCGGTGACCCATGTTAAATACCTTGTACATTTCCTGCCAGTTGGTACCGCTCTCGGCCTGTATCAGGCGGAACAGCGGAGGTATGGGCAGCAGATTATCTTTGATGACGTGTAGTCCTTCGATGAAGTGCAGGATCTTGGTCTGGGCGCCGCCGCTGCAGTGTACCATGCCATGGATATGCGGGCGCAGCTCATCGAGCAGGGCCTTGGCAACGGGTGCGTAGGTACGGGTAGGCGATAGCACCAGCTGCCCTACGTTGAGTGGAGTACCTTCTACCGGATCGGTCAGCTTACGCGAGCCGCTGTATACCAGATCAGCATTTACCTCCGGATCGAAGCTCTCGGGATAGGCACCCGCCAGGTACTTGCCCAGTACATCGTGGCGAGCGGAGGTAAGTCCGTTGCTGCCCATGCCGCCGTTGTAGCTCGTTTCATAAGTAGCCTGTCCGTACGAGGCCAGTCCTACGATCACGTCACCGGCCTGTATGTTGGCGTTGTCTACTACCTCGGCGCGCTTCATGCGGGCGATGACGGTACTATTGACCGTAACGGTACGTACCAGATCACCTACGTCGGCGGTTTCACCACCGGTACTGTATATTTCTACGCCGTGGCTGCGGAGCATCGCCAGTACCTCTTCGGTACCGTTGATGATCTCGGCGATAACTTCACCGGGTATTTTATTCTTATTGCGGTCAATGGTAGAGGACAGCAGCATCGGTCCCGTCGCTCCCACGCACAGCAGATCATCCGTATTCATCACCACCGCATCCTGCGCAATACCTTTCCACACCGACAGATCGCCCGTTTCCTTCCAGTAGAGGTAGGCCAGGGAGGTTTTGGTACCGGCTCCGTCGGCGTGCATGATGGTACAGTACTCGGGATCACCGGCCAGGGTATCGGGTACTATTTTACAGAAGGCTTTGGGAAAGATACCTTTATCAATGTTGGCGATAGCCTTGTGCACATCTTCTTTGGTAGCAGAGACGCCTCGTTGCAGGTAGCGGTCAGTAGGATTCATGCGAACCGACAGTTTGGGATAAAAGGATTAGTAAGTAAAGTACAAAGGTAGAAAAAAAGGCGGGGAAGGAGTTGCTAGCCGGGTAAATGAAGTAGGTATTGCTCTTTGGCTTGAAGAGGTACTTAATCCGGCGAACTTATAATCTATTTTACTTTTTCCCAATAACCTTTATCCATGTTACGTATTGCTATTCTTTCTTTTCTTCTAGGACTCATGGTAGCTCCCACCTTTGCCCAGACCAAACAAAAAGTAATTTTCGACTGTGACTTAGGTGACGATATTGACGACGCCTTTGCGCTGGCGCTGGTAGTAGCCAATGATCAATTTGATGTACTGGGCATCACCACCACCTACGGCCGCACCAACGACCGCGCCGAAATGGCCTGCAAGATGCTCTATGAATTAGGTCTGGAGCGGATACCCGTAGCCGTGGGTCGCAATACCAGCAGCACCAGCGAACGCGCCAACTGGTACGCCGACCAGTTTTACTGGTCCAAAGGATTCAATAAAGTGAAGCCCATCCAGAAGCCCGCCGCTGATTTTATCATTGAGCAGATCCGGAAGTACCCCAACGAAGTAGTAGTGATATCGGTAGGTCCCGTGACCAATATGGCCGATGTAATCAAGAAAGACCCACAGGCGCTGAAAATGGCGAAGAAGGTGTATGCTATGTTTGGCTCGTTCTACATTGGCTACAATTACAGCCCCACCATCAACAAGGAGTGGAACGTAGTCGCCGACGTCGAATCAGCCAAGACCTTTGTGAATAACAGCGGCATCAACATCACCTACGCCGGACTCGACATCACTACTTTCGTAAAGGCGGATAAGGCTTACCGCGAGAAAATGTTGTACCGTCAGAGTCCGCTGACCAATGGTATTCTGGGCTTACATAGCCTCTGGAACTATAACGTGGACCCGACGCTCTACGACGCCGTGGCGGTAGGTATGGTACTATGGCCGGACCTGTTCAAGACCAAGCCTATGCATGTGATTGTGGATAACGAAGGGTACACCCGCATGGACGAAAGCAAAACGCCTAACGGAGAGATTGGTGTCTCCATTGATAAAGAAGGCTTCCTCAAACGCCTCATGGAGGTGTACCTCAGACAAAATCTCGGACGGTATTAATTATCATGCATCGAAAGCTTCGTAGCGGAGTCCCATTTCGCTACGAATGCTGTCGAGCAGCTGGATCAGGTCCAGGCTGTGGTCCAGTGACCATTCGGGGCACTCGGTCAGTCCCTGCGACAGGCACCGGCCCACGGCCTCTATTTCGTACCCATAGCCCCAGGTATCACGCTCGAAGTTGAATACCTGCGTTTCCACCTCGCGTCCTTCGCCGTATAGCTCCAGCGTCATGCCCTGGCTCTCGTGCCAGCGGCCGTGTACCTTGATATTTCCCTTCTCGCCGTATACCCATCCTTCGCAGGCAGTCTTAGCCATGAACGTGGAATCCAGGAAGGCAAATTGTTTCTCTCCGTAGGTCATCACCATGCCATTCGAGGCATCCACACCCGTCTCGCTGAATATAGCTGAGGCCTTGATGGTCGTGGGCATACCCAGGTTCAGGTATGACCAGAATACCGGGTAGATACCAATATCCAGCAAGGCTCCTCCTCCTAAAGTCGGACTAAACAGGCGACTATTCACATCGTAGATACCTTTGAAGCCAAAGTCGGCCTTTACCCCCAGTACCTTCCCGATTACCCCCTGCTCTATCAGTTCCAGTGTCTTAAGGGTGGCGGGCATGAAGCGGGTCCACAGGGCCTCCATCAGGAATACCTTCTTTTCCCGGGCCGTCCGTACCATCTCCTCTACCTGGCGGCGGTTCATGGCAAAAGGCTTTTCGCACAGCACTGCCACCCCTGCGTTGAGGCACAGCATGGTATGTTCGTAGTGACCTATATGGGGGGAAGCGATGTAGACAATATCCAGTTCCGGGCAGGTAAGTAGTTCTTCGTAGCTGCCGTAGGCGTAGGGTGCATCATAGGCGTTAGCAAACTCCTGCGCCCGTTCCAGATTACGAGAGCCTACGGCCGTAAGGCGGGCATTGGGTGACTTTACAAGGTCTTGAGCAAACTTATGGGCTATGCGGCCGGGGGCCAGTATGCCCCAACGAATAGGATTCATAGATTGGGTATAGGTAGATTTGGTGAGACTTCTGAAATAGTGTTTCTTTACAATCAAGGCTACAAGCTATCCGCTTTTGTACACTAATCCAAATCCACCATGCCTACCATCCGTCCCGATGCTTCCCAACGTATAGACGCCTACATCAGCGAAGCTGCTCCCTTCGCGCAGGCTATTCTGACCCGTGTCCGCCAGCTGATTCACGAGAGCATTCCAGACGTCAAGGAGGACTGGAAGTGGGGACCCAACTTCAACCTTAACGGCATGGTATGCGGGCTGTGGGCCCTTAAAGGTCATACCTCCATGAATTTCTACAAGGGTGCCGCCATGTCGGACCGTCACGGCTTGTTTACCCATGGCCTTGACAACGAGAAGATGCGCATGATCCAGTACCGCGACATCAGTGAAATCAATGAAGCTCAGCTCATCGACTACCTCAAGGAAGCCGCCCAACTCAACCGTGACGGCGTCACCATCGCTACGGCCAGCCGCACGCTCGAAGTACCTGACGTACTCCAGCAGCACCTGACCCAGCACGAATTAAACGAGGTATTTGACAAACTCACCTACACCCAGCGCAAGGAGTACATCCAATCCATTACCAGTGCAAAAAAAGAAGAAACCCGCCAGCGGCGTTTAGAGAAGATAGTAGAGACGCTGCGGGAGAAGGTTGTTAGGTTTTAGCTTAAAAGTTCTCAAACCACAGAGGAAAAAGGAGTAATGGCACAGAGGTACACAGAGTATTTAAATTTATTTATTCTCTCAATCACTCATTCTCTCAATCACTCATTCTCTCATTCACTAAATAACCTCACCTCCCCCTCATCCGGACACTGTTTCAATAGCGTAGCATTCTCCACGCCTAGCACCGGGTGCACAAAGTCTGGGGCTATTTCGGCCAGGGGTACCAGGGCAAAGCGTCGCTCGTGCAGGCGGGGGTGCGGCAGGGTCAGGCGGGCGGTATCCATTACCAGATGGCCGTAGTACAGCATATCAATATCAATATCGCGGGCTCCCCAGCGCTCGTACCGGACTCGCCCCAGCTCGTGCTCGATATCCAGCAGGTGCCGTAATACCTCTTCGGGCGCCAGCGCTGTTTCCACCACCAGCGCCTGGTTCAGAAAAGCCGGTTGCTCTTCCACGCCCCAGGGTGCCGTCTGATACACCGACGACCCTTTCGTGACCGCTCCGACGCGCTCCCCAATGAGTGTCGCAGCACGTTGTATGGTACTTAGCCGGTCGCCCAGATTAGCGCCAAGAAGTAGATATATAGTAGCCAATTTTTTTGTAATTTAGGGGGTTGATTGGGGGGTAAATTACCGAAGAAAGCGGGAATTTAACTACCCCCGCCCTGGTTTGTGTAGTAGTACTTTTGACAGTTGCCATGTCCCTCACCAAAGAACAAGCGCTTAAACAATACTTCGGATACGACTCTTTTCGTCCCCAGCAAGCAGAAATCATAGATACTGTACTAGCCGGTAAAGACTGCCTGGTACTCATGCCTACGGGCGGTGGTAAATCCATCTGCTACCAGATTCCGGCCCTCCTCTGCGATGGGCTGACGGTGGTGATCTCACCCCTTATCGCCCTTATGAAAGATCAGGTAGAGGCCCTGCGCAGTAACGGCGTCAGTGCCGCCTACCTCAACTCGTCCCTCTCCGGCAATGAGCAGGACTCGGTACTGTGGAAAGCCAAGCTGGGCGAACTGAAGCTCCTGTATATAGCTCCTGAGCGCTTGTTCTCGGGCAATACATTTGAGGCGCTGCGTGAGTGGAACGTGAAGCTGTTTGCCATTGATGAGTCACACTGTATATCATCCTGGGGGCACGACTTCCGGCCTGAGTACCGCCAGCTGACCGCTTTAAAGCAGCACTTCCCCGATGTACCCGTCGTAGCCCTGACCGCCACCGCCGACCGCGTTACGCGCCGCGATATCCTGAAGCAGATAGGTTCGGAAAAGGCCAGGACTTTCGTGTCCAGCTTTGACCGGCCCAACCTGAGCTTAACGGTACTTCCTGGACGTAAGCGTCTGCAGCAAATCCAGGCTTTTCTCCAGAAGCACCCCAACCAACCGGGTATCATCTACTGCCTCAGCCGTAAAGCTACCGAAACCGTAGCCGCTGGCTTGCAGAACGCGGGCTTCAAGGCCGAGTGCTACCACGCCGGCCTCACCGCCAACCAGCGCTCCGACGTACAAGAGAAATTCCTGCGCGACGATATCCAGGTTATCGTGGCGACCATTGCTTTCGGCATGGGGATAGACAAGTCTAATGTGCGCTGGGTTATCCATTACAACCTACCCTCCAACGTAGAGAGCTTTTATCAGGAAATAGGTCGGGCCGGACGCGATGGCGCACCCGCCGAAACGGTACTATTTTACAGCTACCAGGATATTATCACCCGGCAGGACATGATCCTAAACTCGGGACAGTCGGAGGAGCAGAAGGAGCTGATGCAGGCCAAGCTCAACCGCATGAAGCAGTACGCCGAGGCCGATATCTGCCGCCGCCGTATTCTGCTCAGCTACTTCAACGAAGCCATTCTGGAAGACTGCGGCAACTGCGACGTGTGCCGCAACCCGCGTACCCGCTTCGACGGTACCACCATTGCTCAAAAAGCCCTTTCGGCCATTGCCCGTACCAAAGAAAGCATAGCCATGGGTATGCTCATTGATATAATGCGGGGCAGCCGTAACCGCAACGTACTACACCACGGCTACGACAAGCTACCTACCTTCGGCGTCGGCCACGACCTGCGGGGGGAAGAGTGGGCCGAGTACCTGGGGCAGCTCCTCAACCTGGGCGTCATGGACATCGCCTACGACGAAGGCCACGTTTTTAAACTGAATCCGCTTAGCTGGCAGGTACTTAAAGGTGAGCATAAGCCTGAGCTGGTGAAGTTTATCCCGATTGCGGAGCGAAAAGCCAAAGAGGAAGAACTAGTACCGAAGGAGAAACCCAAGCAGGAGATCATCAAGGACGCCCTGTTTGAGCGGCTGCGCCTGCTCCGTAAGCAGATGGCCGATGCCTTGGCCGTACCTCCTTACGTGATTTTCAGCGATGCGACCCTGTCAGAGATGGCGCAGAAAAAGCCCATCTCGGAAGCACAGATGAAAGCCGTGGCCGGTGTAGGTACCGAAAAATACCGCCGCTACGGCGAAGCGTTCATCAACGAAATAGTAGGTTTTATTGAAAAGAATCCGGAATCAGGTACCATTGAGAGTGGAAAATTTAAGGGCAAAGGAGCTGAACCAAAGCCCGAAAAAAGGGTGAAAGGCATGACTTACCTCCACACGCTGGAACTGTACAAAGACGGATATACCCTGGACGATATGGCTCAGCAGCGAGGCCTCAGTGCCTCCACCATCGCCGCCCACCTCATCAAGCTACGGGACGAAGGGCACGGGGTAAAGCTGCGCGACATGATCCCTGACAGAGTCTACCTGGCCATCATGGACGGCGTGCGGGCCATCAACTACGAGCATGGTGATCCGGTAACGCCACTATTTGAGCACCTCGAGGAGCGTTACGACTACGCGCAGATACGCCTGGCGATAGCTATCTGGCAGGAAGAGGGGGAAGGGTAGAGAGGCTTCATTCCGCCGTTGCTGGTGTTAACACCAGCAACGGCGGGAAGGTAAAATATTACCCAAAAAGTAAGATATTGACTAAAATAAGCCCTCTAAAAGAAGATCATGAACAGAATAGTAATATTAGGAAACGGCTTTGATATAGCCCATGGACTTGCTACTGGTTACCGGGATTTTATAAGATATCTAAGTGCCCAGTTTATTGATTTCTTGAACTCTAATAGTGAAGAACAGAGACTTAGGGGACACAAACTTTTTTATTTAACACCTCAAGATTCCGTTCATCTCTATAATATAAAGCCTATACAGGCTTATTCTATAACTAAAGAACCATTTAGCTCTTGGGAAGAGCTGTGGGATAGGCTGTGGATAGAATATGATGATGGCAGGAGGTATAGGGCTCAGGTGTCATGCACAAATTGGTTACTTGGCTATGTATTTAATAGCTCAAATATTGCAACATGGGGTGGCTTTGAGAACGACTATAAGGATGTTCTAACTAATATTATGTTGGGCAAAGCCCCAACCAGAAACGGGTTTATCCCTAATGACTATACTGTCGAGAGGCTGAATAAAGATCTTGGAGAAATTATAGAGCTACTATATAGTTATTTAAAGGAACAAATTACGATCCCCAATACATTAGACCCGTCAATTCTTTCACGGCTGTTAACGGAGCCGTTGAGAGAGTGGAGGGTGAATCAAACTTTTATTCCAACTTATGGAGAGATTCCACTAATCTCCAGGCACCATGTAACTGAAAGGTTAGAAAACGTGCTATTTCTAAGTTTCAACTACACTTCTACCATACAAAACTACCTTTTTAATGAAGTTAATTTTGATGCAATCGATGCTTGCGACTTAGAATATAATAGCAGAGTCGGAGTTACAACATCATTAAGGTATATTCACGGCGACTTAAATGATAACAATCCCCGCTCACTCATATTTGGTTATGGTGACGAACTGGATGAAAATCAAGCCCTTCTTGAAACATTAAATGATGAATTTTTAAGGCACATAAAATCCGTCCTTTATACACGCAGTCCTTACTACCGAGAAGTCATTGATTTTTCAGATGCGGGTCAATTCGATATCATCATTTATGGCCACTCCTGTTCTAACACCGACAGGACACTTCTGAATACACTGTTTGAGCACGAGAACTGCGTTTCGATCCAGCCCTATCTTCACAATGAAAATGATATGTCTATTTACACGAACATCTATCGTTGTTTCAAAGACAAAAAGCTGATGCGTTCACGTGTAGTTGACCAAACCAATACAATACGAGGATGGGCCTAGCTGTCTTTTTTAACCCTTGTTGGTGATAATACCAACAAGAAGCAGGTACCTCCGGCACACCATGTTGAGCAGCTACCACTGAAAATATAACAAAAGTTGTTGGAGATAACTCCAACAACGGCATGAAATTCAGCCGAAGCTACCCCACCAGCCAAAACTCAACCCGGCTCCAAGCCGTTAAAGAGTAAGTACATCTCTAAACCTTACTCAGACCCAAGCATGCGAAGCATTAAGAAAATACACACCGCCCACTACGCCCCCATCAGCGACCTGATTACGTACTCACCGCTGCCGTCGCGGTCGCTGGACCAGATTGATCCTTTCCTGTTCCTGAATCACCACGGTCCGCAGAAGTACCGGCCTAATAACAATGGTCTGCCCTTCGGACCGCACCCGCACCGGGGGATGGAAACGGTTACTTTCATTCTGGAAGGAGATATCATGCACAAGGACACCGGCGGCCACGAAAGTGTGATCAATGCCGGAGGGGTACAGTGGATGACCGCCGGCAGCGGCCTCATCCACGCCGAAGTGTCATCGACAGAGTTCAAGAAGAACGGCGGCGATATGGAGATCCTGCAGCTGTGGGTCAACCTCCCGGCTCGCCTCAAAATGACCAAGCCTGCCTATAAGGGTCTTCAGAAAGAAGATATCCCCAGCCTCAGCTTAGATGAAGGTAAGGTGACGCTGAATCTTATTTCAGGAGAATGGGAGGGACAAAAGGGAGCCTTCAGCCCCATGACTGACATCTTCATGAGTACAATATACTTCCAGCCCGGTGGCGTGTTTAAGGCACAGGTACCTGCCGATCATTCTATTTTCTTCTACGTTGTACGCGGCAAGCTTACTGTTAATGATCAGGAGGTAGAAGCTCTGCAACTACTAGAGTTTAACTACGATGCAGAGGAGATACAGGTAAAAGCCACTACAGATAGCGTGATTCTATTCGGTCACGCCAAGCCCTTTGACGAGCCGGTAGTAGCGCAGGGACCTTTTGTGATGAATACGCAGGAGGAAATCATGGAAGCCTACAGCGACTACCGCGCCGGCAAATTCGGCCAGTGGAATGGGTAGTAGCTGTTAGCTTTTAGGTGTTAGCTATTAGCTATAAATAGAGAAGCCCGACCTGTTGGCCGGGCTTCTCTATTTATGAATTGCTATATATTAGGCGTTTTCCTCCTACGATACTTCAGCGTACTCTTCGATGGGTACACACGAGCAGATCAGGTTGCGGTCGCCGTAGGCACTATCCACACGGCTTACGCTCGGCCAGAACTTGTTGAAGCGCAGGTGCGACAGCGGGAAAGCTGCCTTCTCGCGGCTGTACGGACGGTTCCAGTTGTCGTCCAGTACCACGCGAGCGGTATGCGGCGCATTTTTCAACACGTTATTTGACTTATCCACACTCCCCTCTTCTACTTCACGTATTTCGTTACGAATCGCAATCAGGGTATCACAGAAGCGATCCAGCTCAGCCTTCGACTCCGACTCAGTAGGCTCGATCATGAGCGTACCCGCTACCGGGAAAGAAAGCGTAGGTGCATGGTAGCCGTAGTCCATCAGACGCTTCGCCAGGTCCTCGGCCTCTACACCCGCGGCCTTGAACGGACGGCAGTCTACGATCATCTCGTGAGCGCAACGACCGTTAGTACCTGTATATAGTACCTGATAGTGACCTTCCAGACGAGCCTTGATATAGTTGGCATTTAGAATCGCCATTTTGGTGGCATTTGTTAAGCCTTCACCACCCATCATAGCGATGTATGCGTACGAAATGGTCAGGATGCTGGCGCTACCGTAAGGAGCCGCCGAAACGGCTGAAATAGCCTGCTCATTACCAATCTTAACCACGGCATGTCCGGGTAGGAAAGGCACCAGGTGCTCCGCCACGCCGATAGGGCCCATACCCGGTCCACCACCCCCGTGAGGAATACAAAAGGTCTTGTGCAGGTTGAGGTGGCACACATCCGCCCCAATGGTAGCCGGACTAGTAAGACCTACCTGCGCGTTCATATTGGCTCCATCCATGTACACCTGTCCACCGTGCTCGTGGATAAGTGCACAGATCTCTTTGATGCTTTCTTCAAATACCCCGTGGGTAGAAGGATACGTTACCATCAGGCACGACAGTTCATTACTGTACTGCGCGGCTTTGGCTTTTAAGTCTTCTACATCAATGTTCCCGCGCTCGTCGCACTTAGTTACCACTACCTTCATACCAGCCATAACGGCGGAGGCAGGGTTGGTACCGTGAGCCGACGAAGGGATCAGTGCTACGTTGCGGTGCGTATCACCTCGGCTTTCGTGATAAGCTCTAATTACCATGAGTCCAGCGTATTCGCCCTGAGCACCTGAGTTAGGCTGCAGCGACATAGCCGCGAATCCGGTAATCTCACACAGCCAGTCGTTCAGTTCCTGGAACATCTGCTTGTAGCCCTGCGCCTGCTTCTGCGGAACAAACGGGTGCATCTTACCAAACTCCGGCCAGGTAACGGGTATCATCTCGGCCGTAGCGTTGAGCTTCATGGTACAGCTACCCAGCGAGATCATGGAGTGTACCAGCGACAGGTCTTTATTCTCCAGTGTCTTCAGGTACCGGAGCATTTCATGCTCTGTATGATGTGTATTGAATACCGGGTGTGTCAGGTACTCCGACGTACGGGCGAGGTTATCGGGCAGTTCAATATCAATTTCCTCCTCAATTATCATTTCACCCTGGAAGCCCGATACCTCAGCAAACAGGTTCAGGAGCTCAAGGGTATCACCAAAGGTCTTTACCTCATCAAACGAAACACCAATCCGGTCATCGCCGGTATAGCGCAGGTTGATACCCCACTTCTGAGACTCCTGGCGGATCTTACCAGCCAGAGGCGTCTGGATCGTAACGGTATCGAAGAAGTTAGTGGTAAGAACGTTGTAGTTAAACTTCTTAATTGTTTCTACAAATAGCTTGGTAAGCCCATGGGTACGGGTAGCTATCTTGTTCAACCCTTCGGGGCCGTGGTACACGGCGTAGGCACCCGCCATCACGGCCAGTAGTACCTGAGCGGTACAAATATTGGACGTAGCTTTTTCGCGACGAATGTGCTGCTCACGGGTCTGCAGCGCCATACGCAGGGCACGGTTACCCTCGGCATCTACCGATACTCCGATGATACGTCCGGGTATTTGACGCTTGTACGCCTCCTTAGTAGCAAAGTACGCGGCATGCGGTCCACCGTAGCCCATAGGTACCCCAAAGCGCTGTGCGGAACCTACTACTACATCGGCACCCATTTCACCGGGTGACTTCAGCAGTGTCAGGGCCAGCAGATCAGCCGCTACGGCTACCGTTACATTCAGCTCGTGCGCTGAGGCTATGAAATCAGTATAATCAAATACCTCTCCATCCGAAGCCGGGTACTGCACCAGCACGCCAAATAGGTTAGCACTGGTCAGATCTACAGTCTGGTGATCACCTACTACTACTTTGATACCAATGGGTGTAGCGCGGGTATAAAGCAAATCAATGGTCTGGGGGTGGCAGCGCTCGGATACAAAGAAGGTATCAGCTCCTTTTTTGGCCGCGGCGCGCAGGCTGTACAGCATAGTCATAGCCTCGGCGGCAGCGGTAGCCTCATCCAATAGAGAAGCATTGGCGATCTCCATTCCGGTCAGGTCCGTTACTACGGTCTGGAAGTTCAGGAGCATCTCCAAACGTCCCTGCGCGATCTCCGCCTGGTAGGGCGTGTAGGCCGTGTACCAACCCGGATTCTCGAGAATATTTCTAAGGATTACATTAGGTATGTTGGTATCGTAATAGCCAGTACCTATGTAAGACTTAAAAATGGTGTTTTGACGCGCCAGCCGCTTAAAATCCTGCAAAAACTGGTACTCAGATTTTGGCTGTGGTAAGTTGATAGATTTGGTAAGCCGTATGGCCGACGGAACCGTCTGTTCAATGAGTTCATCGAGGGAGCTAACTCCTACGGTATTCAGCATTTCCTGCAACTCATCATTATCTTTGCCGTGGTGCCGATCTTCGAATTTTTCTTGGTAATGGAGGTTGATTTTCATGCAGTTGAGACAGAAAATGCCTATGTAAAAATGTTTATAAACACAAAAGTAAGCAAATCCAACGAATCCCGATGAGAATAGTTGGTATGCTTACCAATGCTGATATAACAAATAGTTTCGGCGGTAAGTTTGCAGAAGGCAGAGCCGAAACTACTTATTAGAAAAATTATATAAGGGGCTTAGTGCTTCGGGCAGTCGCAGGAGCTACGACGCTTGAATATCCCCAGGAATTTCTTGTTCCGGGGCTTTTTATAACCACGATAGCGCTTCCGCTTCTTACCCGTATTGCTTTGTTCAGAAAGCTCGCTTTTGGTGACCGCCGTTACAGAGGACGCATACGACTCCATACTATACCCTCCGGCCATCAGCCCAGTTAGCAGGAGTACAAGTACTTTATTCTTCATGATCTGAAAGTTTAGTATCCGGTTTATCATCAGGCATTTGTTATTCAACGTACGCATTCCTGATATTATTCCAAATATAGATTAGATTAGTTGATAAGCCTATGCTTTTACCAGTTCGACGATCGTGATCTCCGGCAGGATGCCTACCCTGCCCGGATAGCCTAAGTACCCAAAGCCCCGATTGACGTACAGGTACTGATCATCCTGCTCGTATAGCCCCCCCCACTGCTTATAACGATACTGTACCGGACTCCACTGAAAGCCGCCTATTTCCACACCAAACTGCATCCCGTGCGTATGTCCGGCAAAAGCTACGTCTATATCCTTATACTGTGACGTTACCTGCGCGTTCCAGTGGCTGGGGTCGTGTGACAGCAGTAGCTTAACCGGGTACTTCTCAGTTCCCTGGTGGGCCTTCGCCAGATTTCCATACTTCGGAAATCCGCCCATTCCCCAGTTCTGAATCCCGATCAGACCAATTTCTTCGCCATCTACCTGTATAGGTACATGCTCATCCAGTAGTAGCCGCCAGCCCATGGTACCGTGGGCTTTCATAAGGTTCTGCAGGTTCTGCCGCTTCGCATCTATGCTGGCCCAGTTGACGTATTCGCCGTAGTCGTGGTTTCCCAGTACCGAGTACACTCCCAGCGGAGCTTTTACTTTTCCGAATATCTCGATGTAATCCTTTACCTCCTCAGCCTTATCATTGACCAGGTCCCCTGTAAACAAAGCCAGGTCGGGCTTTTCTTTCAGTAGCATTTCTACTCCACCTTTTACGGCAGTCCGGTTAAAGAAACTACCCGAGTGAATATCCGAAAGCTGAGCGATACGCATACCATGGAAGGCGCTGGGTAGATTCTTAAGAGGAACCTTCACCCTGCGGATGCGGTAGTCGTGGGCTCCGGAGAGAATGCCGAAGGCAAATGTACCAAAGAGGCTTCCACCGGCTACCAAAGCCGCCTGCGACATGAACTCGGAGCGGGGAATGCGCGGTACCTGCGGGTCAGCAGGAGCACCGGCCACAGAGGGTACAAACAAACTAATAATCCACTGAACCAGCCGACGTACATCATCGACCAGCAGGAATATAACAGCGAATATCTTAGCGAAATACGGAATGGCAATACCCGAGAGCACAAAACTGCGCGTAGCACGGCCAAACATATCGGGTGGTGCAAACTGAATCAAAATGTAGGAGATCAGCGTAATGCCGGTAAAGCCCCAGTATAATCCGCTCACCCAACGCTGCACAGTGGGTGATGAAGAGCGAATAACTACCTTTAAGGCTTGCCATACGTACCAGTCAATGGCAATGAATATAAATGTAAGTACTATAAAAAATAAGGAACGATTCATGGGGTTACTTAAATGGGTATATAGGAAAATAAACGTTGAGCTGAAGTTTCTTGTTCATTGTATGACCCCAAGCCTGTTATAATCTTTTTCAATGAAGCTATGGGTACATAAACGGTAAGTTTGAGAGGGTAAAAGGATATTATTCGTAGCTTCGTTAAGGAGAAGTACTTGTAAAAGCTCTTAAATACATGTGAAGGTCCAGTGAAAGCTTCGACAGTAGTAATAACAATCAATTATGGCAGATTATAATTTTAAAAAATACCATATCCGCTCTATGAATGCCCATTCAGAAGAAGAGCGTGCCGCTATCAATCAGGAACTTAAAGATCTCTACGCATCCCTTTCGGAAGACGATAAAGCTGACTTTAACCGCCAACTCCAGTCATTTCTGGCCAGGGAAGTAGGCCGGCTCAAGAGCGACTACGAGTCGATCAAGGGGATGAATAGCGAAAACTAAGTACCTATGCGCAGGCGAACCATACGGTGGCTGGTACTACTCTCTGCTTTATCCATTATCGGGGTAATAGTCACGCAGATCTACTGGGTCAAGAAAACGCTGGACGTCCGCGAGCGCCAGTTTTATCAGCGTGCCCATGTAGCTCTGCGTGATGTAGCCGAACAGTTGGCCCGTATGAATGGTGTGATGCTCAGTGCCAATCCGGTAGAGCAGCTTTCGCCTACCTACTTCCTGGTCAATACCAACTCCACCACGGAGCCCGATGTACTGGAGCACTTCTTAAAGTCATCTTTCCAGAAACACGATCTGATCACTGATTTTGAAGTAGGGATCTACGACTGCAATACCCACCAGATCCGCTACGGTATGTCGCTCAGCAGCCACAATAGCGACAAGGCACCTACTTCCACATCCAGCTGGATCAAGACAGACAAGTACCCTTACTACTTTAGTGTGCGCTTTCCGAATCAGGTAAAGGACCTCACCGCAAATATGGATGGATGGCTGGTATCTTCCCTGGTAGTACTGATAGCCCTTAGCTTCTTTGCCTACGCGCTTTTTGTGATCCTTCGTCAAAAGCAGCTCTCCGAGGTACAGCGTGACTTCGTCAATAACATGACGCATGAGCTCCAGACGCCTATCTCTACCATTCGTATAGCGGCTGATGTACTTAATACGCCTGCCATCCTGGGCCAGCCCGATCGGCACAAACGCTATGTACAGATAGTTCAGGAAGAGATTATCCGGCTCCAGCGGCAGGTAGAAACAGTACTGAATATGGCCAAAGCCGAGCGCCGAAGGCTCGAGCTCAATATAGAATGGCTGGATGCCCATCAGGTCATTGAATCCGTAGCACGTACCTACGACGGTAAAGTACAGCTACATCTGGAAGCCAAATCGCCGTACATTCATGCGGATGCTATTCACTTTGGCAATATTGTCAACAATCTTATTGATAATGCTCTTAAGTATTCACCCGAAAAGCCTGAAGTACACGTATATACCCTTGACCAGGGTAATCAACTAGTACTGGCCGTAAAGGACCATGGCATAGGTATTGCTTCGGAGTACCACAAAAAGATATTTCAGAAGTTTTTCAGAGTGCCCCACGGGAATATACATAATGTAAAAGGGTTCGGGATCGGGCTTAGCTACGTACGTCAGATTGTCAAGGCTCACCACTGGAAGCTCGAGCTGGATAGTGAGATAGGACAGGGAAGTGAATTCAGGATTTTTATTCCGAAGAAATAATCCACTAATGAAAGCACGCATACTCTACGTTGAGGATGATCCAAACCTTGCCTTTGCGACAAAGGATAATCTGGAGGCGCACAATTATGAAATAATCCACTGCACAGATGGTCAGGAAGCCCTGGACGCTTTCCACCAGGATCATTTCGATCTGTGCGTACTTGATATTATGCTGCCCCAGATGGATGGCTTCACCCTCGCGCAGTCTATACGTAAGGCCGATGCAGAAGTACCTATTCTGTTTTTATCGGCACGCTCTCTACCGGAAGATAAAATCCAGGGGTTTCAGCTAGGAGCCGATGATTACATCACCAAGCCTTTCAGTATTCAGGAACTCATGCTACGGATAGAGGTTTTTCTGCGGCGGAGTAAGAAGGAGCGCCCAATTTCCAATAACACGAATGATCCCCAGTCCATTGGCAACTACACCTTTGACTTCAAGAAGCTCACGCTGCACAATAACTCTGTACATCATACCCTGACTTATCGGGAGGCCGAGGTACTTAAGTACTTTGCCGAGCGGCAGGGGCAAGTGATCAAGCGGGAAGAGTTGCTCAATGCCATCTGGGGGACCGACGACTACTTTAAAGGGCGTAGCCTGGACGTCTTCTTGTCCCGGATCAGAAAGTACCTCTCCGCTGATCCCTCCATTCGTCTCGATAATATCCACGGCGTTGGATTTCGTTTGAGTTGGTAGCTTTCTTTTTACCTTCTCCTGTAGTGCTTTATAAATCTCCATTCTCCTTTTTAGTACTTTTGAACGCTATTACTAGGGTATAGTGCCTGATTTAGCCCCTACCTCAGAGAAAAAGAACATAGATGTATCATAGATCTAAAACACACTGCATACACTTACTATGAAGGCGTACCTCGTGAAAGGGGCTTTCCTCCTCGTTCCCATCTTTATATTCTTTGCCTACCTCTATAAACATGCCTTGAATGTACCCCTGATGGACGATATGGATCTCATATCTACTATCAATGATATTAAAGACACTCCTGCTAACACCATCGAAATACTTTTTCGACAGCAGAATGATCATCGGATTCTTTTTTCTCGTCTGGGCATGCTGGTTGTATACTTCTATACCGGCCAGATTAACTTCAGATACACCATACTTCTGGGCTTTTTCAACCTTGTTATACTAGCCTATGCCTTTTTCCTCGTCTATACTTCCTTCCGCAGAGGTATAGGTCTTTTCTTACCAGTAGTCATACTACTATTCTGCCCTATCGTCTATGCCGTACACTTATGGAGTATCACTTCATTTCAGTATACCTTAGCTCTGGCTTTCTCCCTGATTAGCCTGTATTTTCTTCAGGAAGAGAAAAATACCAACTGGTACTGGTCATTGCCTTTTGCACTAGCTTCTACTCTCACTAATCTGGATGGTTTAAGCGTACTACCTCTTGGTCTGTTCTGGCTGTTTATACAGCGTCGGTATAGAGAGAGTATCCTATTTACAGTTATCTCTGCCCTATGGCTAAGTATTTACTTCTTTGACTTCCGGTTCTCTAATGCCACAAGCGTAAGTTTCTCCCGAGCCTCCCTATTTACGATCTTTAAAAGCTTTTTCGCTTTTGTAGGATCATTTGCCAAAATATTCTCAGATACCTACGCCATAGCATTATCTATCTTTTTGGGGAGCCTGATTCTGCTAAGCTTTATCGTCTCACTTATATACAAAAACCTCAATCAAACTGCAGGGCATCAGTTTCGAATAGACTGGCTAGCTTCGGTGAAGCTTGACCTTCTGGATATCTGTTTTCTGAGACTTCTGGCAACCAGCTGCATGATAGCTGTTGGAAGATCCTACGCAGGAATCGAGGAAATGATGGCTATCCGATTTCAGGTTTACTCGGTATCCATTGTATTACTATTTTATTTCCTCATAATACGCACTGTACCTCTTACTCGACCTCATGTTATACTAGTTATGGCTACAAGTTGTATAGTAAGTGTGTTCTCATATCTGAAATATGAGAAAGCGGTGATTCTGTTAAAACAAGAACTAAAAGCAGATACCTACAACTATACCTCTCACCGGATCTTCTTGCACCAGAATTCTTTTGATCCGCCTGAAGACTTCTTTAAACATTATCACTTACCACAGTTCTTTGACAATAGTACGATCAATGCCTGGCAGAAAGGTTCGGCCTATACTCCCTCTATTACAGTGACCTCCAAAGAAGTGCAAAGCAGTGGATCATTTATGCAACATAGATATCCATTACTTGATATTGAGATTCAGAACGCCCCAAAGACTTTGCCCTACGACAGGGTATTCCTGACCTTGCAAAGACACAGCGACTCAACGAAATGCTATGTAGTGAGCCTCCATGATAAAAGCAACTGGATGCATAAGTACTTCAACCAAGCAAGCCGTACGTTTTCAGGTTTCTTTCCTTTGAAGATTCCTCGGGACAAATACCAGCTAAGGATTTGCTGGATTGATAATAGCCAGCCAAAAAGTATTCTTATTTCACCTAATTACAAGCTATAAGTTTTTAAAATTTACTTTCAGCTGAAGTATACAATGAACCGATTGATACCGACTATTAAAATCAGTCTAAGCCCCCTCTATTGACTTATTACATTTCACAACCTGATTCATCAGACATTTTTTTCTTCTAAAAGCCTTCTAACAGATCATTCCCAAGCCTTAGAAGAGAAGTGGAAGTACTTTCGCAAGCCCAGCAAAATAAGAATAATAAAGAAAAAGGGCTTCTCCCTTTGGGAAGAGCCCTCTATTGCTGTTGACGAAATGCAGTGGTGGTATATATAAACAGCAAAGGAGCCGCAGCGAGTGCTGCGGCTCCTTGTAGCTTGATAGGGTGTGGCGGCTACCTACTTTACCGGGCGAAGACCCAGTATCATCGGCGGTGCGGGGCTTAACTTCTCTGTT
>NZ_JAFEUV020000027.1 GCF_017355915.2 Telluribacter roseus | reverse complement strand
GCTCAGAGCGCATGTCTTAGTGTACTTTGGCTCCCTTTCTCTCTTTAAATGTAAGTACCTACTCCTATTCTTTCAATACACCGCAAGTCTAAAGGAGCGGAGTCGAGGACGAGTAGAGCTTCGACTTCGCTCAGCCTGACAGTAGTTTACAAACTAATTCATCTATCAATAATAAGTATATGTAACCGCAGGTTGATCAATAATTAACTACTGGCTGGTCAATGATTTATTAAATATTTTATTAATAATGCCGGGCCCTTTCCTACCTGCTATTTCCCTATTTTACCGCCACAACCAACCATACCACCATGTTAAAACCTTACCTTCTGTGGGGGCTCCTGCTGCTTGCCAGTACCCTTTCGCCCTCCGTCCACGCCCAACTTAGTAAAGGTACCCGCTACTGGGGCGGTACTGTAGAATTTAGCGGGAACGCTTCTAAAAGTAAGCGACCTAACTCGGCTATTGGTGGTGAAGGCGGATCATTTGAGGTAATGCCCGAGGTACAGTGGGGAAGGTTCAGGAACGCTACGACCCTTTGGGGACTGGGCCTGGGCTACACCTACCAGAGCTCTAGGAGTGAAAGTATATCCCTTTTGAATGGTAGGGACATACAAATCACCGACCAGACTGGCAACTCCCATATAATAGGCTTTCGACCATTCTTTCGTAAGTACAAGCTTTTCAATGACCGCTGGGGAATTTTCCTGCACACCGAGCTACAGGTGAACTACACGCAGAGAAGGTTTACTTCCAGAAACGGCGGATATGGGGCCAATGAGTATAGAAATACTATTAACTTCTGGGGTGGCGGACTAAGCATCCGGCCCGGTATCATGTATCGGCTGGGCCAGAGAGGATGGTCCTTGGAAGGCTACGCTAATGTACTGGGGCTTGGGCTAAACTATGACCGTCTTCCCGATGGGGACAATTATTTTACCTTCTCATCCTACGCCAACAGCTCTTTTCCTTCCCTCATCACTCTTCGCGTTGCGAGGTACTTTTAATCCACTCATCCTTATGAAAAAACAGACCACTCTACTCATTAGTAGCTTTATTTTTCTTTTAAGCTACACTCCTATTCAGGCTCAATATAAGGAAGGGGAGCGATTTGTACAGTTCGGTACCTCCTTAGGGGGAATAAGGAATATGTATGACAATAACGTAGGTTACCGTAACTACAGTCATTCCTTTCATATTAGTCGGGGTAAATTTAAAAATCTTCGAAAAGCTACCGGCTGGACCCTGTCCACCAGCTACTCTTCCCAGAGTCACCCGCAGTTATGGGTTTCCTATCCTAAAGATAAATTATTTAGCGCTGGATTGGGCCGTTTCTGGCAATTCTATCATAGTATTGGCACTAACGGAAAATGGGCTGTGTATGGAGGTCCTACTCTGAATGGGATGTACAGTACCAGGAAGAGCGCGGGCTTTTTTGTATATCAGCAGTCGAACTCTGGAAACTTAATACAAAGAACGTCAAATGTAGTATCAGTCAGCGCTGGATTTAATGCGGGGGTTCTGTGGCGAATCTCGGGGAAATGGGCGGTCGATGGCTCTGTGGCTTATGGAAGTCCAATAGAGATTTCCTACACCCGAACGCATGACCTATTGAATGAAACCTACCCAAAATTAACCACCAACGCCTTCAACTACTCCTTCAAACCAACCCTCAACTCCGGCTCCATCGGCCTCGGCTTCCGGTACTTTTATTAGGAGATGAAAGGCAGGAAAGCAGGGATGGTAACCTTTTCTCCTTTCCTGCTTTCCTCCCTTCATCCTTTTCTCCTCCTCTCACAACGATTTCCTGCGAATAAGCATAAATGGATTCTTGACCTTGATGCGTTTGCCGTCGAGGAGGAGGGCGGCGGCGGTGCGGCCCATGGTTTCGAAGTCAGTGGTCATGACCGTAATACCGTCGGCAAGTACCTCCTTGAGCGTTGTATCGTTGAATGACACAATGCCTACCTGCTGGCCTAGTTCCAGTCCCGACTGACGTACCTTCTTAATCAGTTCGGCCAGGTCCGTTTCTTCCACTACCACGTAGGCCGTGCCGGTACTAATGTTTTCCTCGTAGGCATAGTCTGCGATGCGGAAGTCTTTCTGATAATTGATGCAGTAGTTGCGGAAGCCCCGTACAATCTCGATAGGGTACTGTCCGTCGCTCGGGAATACCAGCACCAGTTCACTATACTTGGCCAGCAGGTCGTCGGCGCTTTCGAGAGCCCGGAATATATCCTTCTCGAAGTCCTGATAGATAGCCAGGTACTCACCCGACAGGTCGGGCAGGTCGCGGTCCAGCAGTACCAGTTCATTTTTAGGGATCTCTTCCAGCAGCTGCCGTACGTTTACCTTATCCGTTCCTTCGTAGAAGTGGGGCATCACGACATAGTAGTTGTATTTGCCCCGGTTGGCTTCCAGTATTTCCTTGAAGAGCAGCGCGTTGTAGTGGTGGATGTATACATCTACCGTGACATCGTTACCCAGGGCTTTCAGGAAAGCGTAGTACACGATCTTTTTGTAGGCGCTGAGCTTGTTCATCACCAGCAGCACGCGCACCTTGTTGGACGCCGGGGCCTGTACAAAGTACCCCTTGCCGCGTACCGACATGATGATCCCCCGCTCTTTGAGCTCGTTGTAGGCTTTTTCGACGGTATCGCGGGCGAGGTAGTGCTCCTCGGCCATTTCGTTGATAGAAGGCAGTTGCTGGTCGCGCTGGAGCTCGCCTTTTTTGATCGCCTCCACGACCGACGAGACTATCTGCTTGTATTTGGGAACGGGTGAGTCCGGATCAATTTGAATCATAGAGCCGCAGGGGTATGGGTATAGCTTCCAAGGAAAAAAAATGTCCGAAATATTGCAAATTTTATACTCTTTCACAGGAAAGCACAGGACACGAAAGGAAATAAACTAATGGACATTTGGCAAAGCTTAAAAATCAATTCAAATCTGAAAAATTTATGAGCAGCTTGACCATTGCAGAAAATTATCAATACGTCAATAATTACTGGGATGAAGCCCATGCCGCTTCCCTGGCCGGTGACGAAGTAGCCCTGTTACTGTATCGTTCCAACATGCTCGGTCGCGACCTCCGCATTACCAACTACGGGGGAGGTAACACCAGCGTCAAGACGTACGAGAAGGACCCGATCACGGGTGAGCAGGTACCCGTCATGTGGATCAAAGGGTCGGGTGGAGACATCGGTACCCTCACGCGCAAAGGTCTGGCCGGGCTGTACCACAACCGTCTGCTGGCGCTGAGAGACCGCTACCGCGGCCTCGAGTTTGAGGACGAAATGGTAGGTCTGTTTGGTTACTGTCTGTTTGATCTGGAGTCAGCTGCTCCTTCTATTGATACTCCTCTGCATGCCTTTGTTCCACACGTACACGTAGACCACCTGCACCCTGACGCGGTGATCGCCATTGCCGCTTCCAAAGACGGCGAAGCCATTGCCCGCGAGATCTGGGGTAATAAGGTAGAGTGGGTACCCTGGCAGCGTCCGGGTTTTGACCTGGGCCTCAAGATCGGGGAGTGCTTCACCCGTAACCCGGAGGTAGAAGTAATCATCCTGGGTGGTCACGGACTATTTACGTGGGGAGCTACGGCCGAAGAGTGCTACTTCAACAGCCTCAACGCCATCGAGAAGGCCTCGGCCTACCTGAGTGCCAACTACGGCAAGAAGCGCCCCGTATTTGGTGGTGCCAAAGTACAGAGCGAAGCCCCCGAGGTACGTAAGTCTAAAGCCGCTGAGCTGGCTCCGTACCTGCGCGGCTACTGCTCACAGTTCCGCTCCATGGTAGGTCACTTTACCGACGATGAGCGGGTACTTGAGTTTGTGAATTCCAGCGATCTAGCCCGCCTGGCTTACCTGGGTACCAGCTGCCCCGACCACTTCCTGCGCACCAAGATTCGTCCGCTCGTACTGGACGACATGCGCGCCGATATGGGCAAAGAAGAGCTGCGCGAGTACCTGAGTGCAAAGTTTGAAGCCTATCGGAAGGACTATGGCTCTTACTACGACCGCAGCAAGCGCTCCAACAGCCCCGCCATGCGTGACCCTAATCCGGTGGTGATCCTGTATCCGGGCGTGGGTATGTTTACGTTCGCCAAAGACAAGCAGACTGCCCGCGTGGCCGCTGAGTTTTATACCAATGCCATCAACGTGATGAAAGGCGCCGAGGCGGTGAGCGAGTACGTAGCGCTGCCCGAGCAGGAGGCCTTTGATATCGAATACTGGCTGCTCGAAGAGGCCAAGCTGATGCGTATGCCTAAGCCTAAGTCGCTGTCCGGCAAGGTCGCCTACGTAACCGGCGGTACCGGTGGTATCGGTCGCGCTATTGCCGAAGAGCTTATGCAGCACGGCGCCGTAGCGGTACTGGCCGACCGTAACGAACTGGAAGCAACCGAAGCCGAAGTAGGCAAAGCCTACGGCAAGGACAATGTACGCTCCGTATCCGTAGACGTAACCAACGCCGAGGCCGTGGCCGAGTCGCTGAAGCAGGCTGTACTAGCCTACGGTGGCGTAGACGTCATCATCAACTGCGCGGGTATATCCATCTCCAAGCCCCTGGAAGAAACTACCATGCAGGACTGGGATCGTCTGCAGGATATCCTGGTGAAAGGCCAGTTCCTGGTGTCGCAGCAGGCCGTAGAGATTCTGCGGAAGCAGGAAATCGGTGGTGATATCGTAAACATCGCCAGCAAGAACGCGCTCTTTGCCGGGCCTAACAACGTAGGCTACGGTACGGCCAAAGCCGCCCAGCTACACATGAGCCGTCTGCTGGCTGCCGAGCTGGGCAAAGAGAAGGTTCGCGTCAATACCGTGAACCCCGATGCCGTACTGCGCAACAGCAAGATCTGGGCCGGTGATTGGGCCGAAGGCCGTGCCAAGGCTTACGGAGTGTCGGTAGAAGAGCTACCTGCCCTGTACGCCAAGCGTACCATCCTGAACGAGGAGATCCTGCCCGAAGATATCGCTAAGGCGGTACGGGTATTCGTAGATGGTACCCTCAACAAGTCTACCGGTAACGTACTGAACGTGGACGGTGGCTTTGCCCCAAGTTTTGTTCGCTAAATCTGCAACCGGTAAGGGAATATAGCTCACCATGCCAATCAAGCTTCTGATCTGTCTCGCCCTTACCGGACTCCTATTCCAATCCTGTCATATATCCACATCCACACGCTCAGGGGCCCGCAAAGCCCCTGAGTCTATTAAAGTGGTGGATCGGGAGCGGATGCAGGAGGTGTATGAGGAGATAAAGACTCCCTATAAGTACGGTGTGGTGTTCCGGCATCCTGATACTACGAAGGCTATTGACAGTCCTACGATATTCAGAATGAGGGACCAGTGGTGGATGACCTACATCGTGTACGACGGGAAGGGCTACGAAACCTGGCTGGCTGAAAGCCCCAACCTGCTGGACTGGCAGACCCGGGGAAAGCTGCTCTCATTCACCCAAAATACCTGGGATGCCAACCAGAAGGCAGGATACCTGTCTCTGGTGGACACCCGCTGGGGAGGTACCTACCAGCCCGAAACCTACAAGGAGAGCTACTGGATGTCCTACCTGGGAGGGGCATCGGAAGGCTACGAAGCGGGTATGCTAGGGGTAGGCATGGCCCGGACCAAGAGCGTAATCCAGGCGCGGGAGTGGCAACGACTGAAAGAGCCGGTACTGCTGCCCACTGATACGGAGGCGCGGCCTTTTGAGGATGATAAGATCTTTAAAAGTCTGGTGATTCGGGATACGGAGCGGCACACAGGCCACCCGTTCGTGATGTACTACAACGCCAGAACAAAGGCCGGAGGCTACGAAAGCATAGGCATGGCGGTGTCGGACGATATGCTCAACTGGAAGCGGTACGGGCAGGAGCCGATCATTACACGCCGGAAGGGGATATGCGGCGATGCTCAGATCACAAAGATCAACGACCTCTACGTCATGTTCTACTTCGGGGCATTCTGGAAGCCCGGCGCTTTCGAGCGCTTTGCCTGTTCGTATGACCTTATCCACTGGACCGACTGGGAAGGCGCCGACCTTATAGCCCCTTCGGAGGACTATGACGAGCAGTACGCCCATAAGCCGTGGGTGATCAGGTGGAAGGGTACCGTGTACCACTTCTACAATGCCGTAGGAAAACAGGGCCGCGTCATCGCCCTCGCTACTTCAAAGGATTTAAGGAAAAGTAAATAATTCAGCATTCATATTTCACTAATTCAGAATTCAAAAAATGTCCCGCGTAGCTTTTAAAATGTACCTCCATGAAGGGAAAACCGAAGAGTACAAACGCCGTCACGACGAGCTGTGGCCGGAGCTGCACGAGCTGCTGAAGCAGACCGGCATCAGCAACTACTCTATATTCCTGGATGATCAGACCAATACTCTCTTTGGGGTCATGGATGTAGCCGACGAGGAAGCCCGCAAGGACCTGCCGCATCATCCCGTCATGAAGCGGTGGTGGGCCTACATGAAAGACATCATGGACAGCAATCCCGACAACTCGCCGGTGAGCGTCCCGCTGAAAGAGGTATTCTATATGGCCTAGGGCATTTAACTAGTCAAAAGGTATAATCCTAGGCAGATTTGCTTTATTTAGCTGTCTGTTTAGTCCAGATACCTTACTTTAAACCTAACCCTAATCCCATGTTAAAAAGATTCGTAGTTCTTCTCCTTGTTGGTGCAGTAGCCTGTCAAAAACCTAGTTACCAGTCGATTGGGCAGCCCTGGGAGCCTGACTATGCCATTGATCGTTTCGAGAATTCCATTAAAAACTTTGAGCAGAAGGATGCCGAGCAGAATCCGGCTCCCGGCGGTATCGTACTGACTGGAAGTTCCAGCTTTGCCCTCTGGAAAGATGCTGATAAGGACCTGGCTCCGCTGCCCATTATCAACCGGGGCTTTGGCGGTTCTACCCTTCCGGAAGTGATCCACTACGTCGACCGGGCCGTGATTAAGTACGACCCTAAGACCATCGTGGTGTACTGTGAGAACGATATGTTCGGCAAGAAGTCTAAGACGCCCGAGCAGACCCGCGACGCCTACGTGACGCTCACGAAGAAAATACGGGAGGACCTGCCCGACGTAAAAATGTACTACGTATCTATGAAGCCTTCGCCCTCACGCTGGGACCGCAGAGATGATGTCCAGAAGGCCAATCAGTTAATTAAAACGTTTGTAAAGTCCGACCACAATCACGAGTACATCGATGTGTGGCCGGTCATGCTCAAAGACGGGCGTCCGGATGGCAGTATCTTCCTCAAAGACAGTCTGCACATGAATGCCGAGGGGTACCGCCGCTGGGTAACCGTACTGAAGCCAATCCTGGAAAAGGAGGTGAAGTAATGAATAATTGAAAATGTATAATTAAGGTTTTGCGATGCAGGCCGGGCCGCGTAGGCCGGGCCGCGTAGGCCGCGCCGCGCTGGCCACAGGATGAGCTAATTACTAAGAACTAATCGCTACTACCTAACAGCTAATGACTAACATGCTAAAACAAGATCAGATACAGGACTATAATCAGTCAGTAAGCGCCGACCACGACTTTAAGTGGGGATACCTGGGCGAGAGCCTGGAACGGCAGGGACAAAACGTAGAACAGCTTCTTAAGAAGGTAGCGGACTTTCAGGTAGCTATCCCGAGTTGGGCGCTGGGTACCGGTGGTACGCGCTTCGGTCGCTTCCCGATCGGGGGCGAGCCCCGCAACCTTGAGGAAAAGATCGAGGACGTAGGCCTGATCCACGCGCTCAACCGCTCGTCCAACAGCATCTCCCTGCACATCCCCTGGGATATACCCCAGGACGCCGCGGCTACCCGTCAGCTGCTGAGCCAGCACGGACTGATCATAGACTCGGTCAACTCCAATACCTTCCAGGACCAGAAAGACCAGGCCCTGTCGTATAAGTTTGGCTCACTCTGCCATACCGACGCCCAGGTACGCAAGCATGCGATTGACCACAATATCGAAGTGGTAGAGTACGGCAAAGCGCTGGGTGATGAGTGCAAAACGCTGACCGTTTGGCTGGCCGATGGCTCCAACTTCCCCGGGCAGCACCACTTGCGCCGGGCTTACCAGCGTACGCTCGACTCGCTGACGGCTATCTACGAAGCCATGCCCTCCGACTGGACCATGCTGGTGGAGTACAAGCCCTACGAGCCCAACTTCTACTCGATGGTGATACCTGACTGGGGTACTTCGTACAGCCTGTGCCAGCAGATCGGTGAGCGGTCGCAGGTACTGGTAGATCTGGGCCACCACCTGCCCAATACCAACATTGAGCAGATCGTGGCGCGCCTGATGCACTTTGGCCGTCTGGGCGGGTTCCACTTCAACGGCTCCATGTACGGCGACGACGACCTTACTACCGGCGCTACCAAGCCATACCAGCTGTTCCTGATCTTCTGCGAACTGGTACAGGGCATGAATGACCCGGCCGTGACCAATCCGGCCCTGGCCTGGATGATCGACGCCAGCCACAATACCAAAGACCCCATCGAGGATCTGCTGCAGTCGGTGCAGGCGATCAAGATGGCTTACGCCAAAGCCCTGCTGGTAGATACCCAGGCCCTGTTTGAGGCTCAGGAGCAGAATGACGTAGTACGGGCGCAGGAGATTCTGGAAAATGCCTTCCAGACCGATGTAAGGGCACTGGTAGCCGAAGCTCGTCGTCAGGTAGGGGCCGCTATTGATCCCATCGGGCTGTACCGTCAGATGGGGATACGTGAGCAGCGTATCGGGCAGCGTGGTCGCTATGCGGTAGCAACGGGCCTTTGATGGCCACATCCGGGCCGCTTGTCAGCAGGTAGGTTAGGTTTTGAGTGGAAAGTCAGTATATTGACCCCGAAACAGTAGTTTAACTAATTCAGCAGCAGATTTAGCACTATATAATGAACGTAACGGCGGTATTTGACATTGGGCGCACCAATAAGAAATGGGTTCTTTTTGACGAGAAGTACCAGTTAGTTGAGGAGTCTAACGAGACGTTGCCCGAAACAACGGACGAAGACGGCTTCCCCTGCGACGACCTTCCCCTGCTGACCCAGTGGGTACAGCAGCACTGGGAGAACCTGAAGAAGAGGGAGGACATCACGATCAAGGCCATCAACGTGGCGGCCTACGGAGCCACGCTGGTACATCTGGATGCGCAGGACAAGCCGGTTACGCCGCTGTACTCTTACCTGAAGCCAATTCCCAGAGCTATCTCCCAGCAGTTCTACAGCTCGTACGGTGATCCTATGCGCCTGGCCCTCCAGACGGGGTCGCCCCCGATGGGGATGCTTAACTCAGGCCTGCAGATCTACTGGCTGAAGCACTCCAGACCGGAGGTATACAGCCAGATCAAGACCACCCTGCATCTGCCGCAGTACATTATCTTCCTGCTGACCGGACGTAAGGTGAGCGATTTTACCTCCATTGGCTGCCATACGGCACTCTGGAGCTTTGAGATGATGGACTACCATGATTGGGTCAAGGCCGAGGGTATTCACAAGATACTGGCACCCATGCTGGCGGCCTCTTCGTTCATAGCCCGTGACGGAGGCGATAAGGTAATGCAGTCAGGCTTTGGTCTGCACGATAGCTCCTCGGCCCTGATTCCGTACCGGATGGCCTTCAAGCAGCCTTTTGTTCTGCTTTCGACGGGTACCTGGTGTGTCAATCTCAATCCGTTTGTAGCCCGTCCGCTTACTTCGGACCAGCTCGAGCGCGACTGTCTGCACTTCATGACGCCCGAAGGCAGTGGTGTCAAAGCCTCCCGGGTATTTATGGGCCGTGAGCATGACCATCAGGTCGAGCGAATCGCTAAGTACTTCCATGTAGAGACTAACTTCTACAAGGGTATGGACTTTGACGAAAAGCACCTTACTGCCCCGGCACCGCCTTTCTATCCTGCACTCATGGAAGGCAACGGTCCGTTCCCCGAGCGCTCACCGCAGGACTGGCAGGTAAGCGCGTTTGCTTCGCCTGAGGCTGCGTACCATCACCTGCTCATCGGTCTGGTCAACATCCTGGCGGCTTCGCTGCAGCTGATCGGGGTAGATGAGGTACCTACGCTGTACGTAGACGGAGGCTTCTCGAAGAACTGCATCTTCGCGCAGCTACTGGCCCGCCAGTTCCCCAGCCACGAAGTATACACAACCGAGCTTCCTTACGCTACTGCGCTAGGAGCCGCCCTGCACGTCACCCGCCCCCAAAACTTCGAGTTTCCGGGAAAGATACGTCGGGTGGAGGTGTAAGCTAATACGATTGCCCTGATAGGGGGTAAAATAAAACTGCGCTTGTTCTGAATGTAATTAGGGACAAGCGCAGTTCTATTTTACCATTCGCAGTCGTTCAGCAGCAGCCCTTAAAGAGCTAATTCAAACAGGCAGCAGTCAGGTTCTTTTTGATAATGAGCGGGTAAACTGGCTGTGTTCTTTAGATTAACGATCCCCAGAAATTGAAAGCCTGCCTCTGTGTAGTGCTGGATAAGTTTGGCGTTGTTGCCCAGCGTGTCAAGCCTGATGTACCGTTTTTGCTTCTCCTCAGCGTGGCGCCTTGCCCAATCTACCATTTTTGTAATAAGCCTGTTGCCCCTGAATTGAGGATTGGTAGAAATCCGATGAATATAGATGGCATCTCCCTTCTCTTTTTCTTCCCAGATGTCTTTATCTTCATAGGTTATAACCCAATTACAGGCTATTTTTTCATCGATAACCAGCTTCCATTGTCGCTGGTCCTTGATTTCGGCTTCAATATATTCTTTGTCAAACGTGGGCCAGACAACCATATTCTTAGCTGTCTGAAGATTTCTTGCGGCCTGATACAGATCCAGGATCGTATCGGCGTCCATGGCTGAGCATTGAACTATGTCCATTTTTTAGGTAGAGTGAAAATGAGTATGGCTTGTATGGTAAAAGCCGCGTTGCGCGGCTTCACAATACAAAAGTGCTAATTATATGGTAGCTGTAAAATCCGAAACTTGCTGATCTTGCTATTTTTTTGTTACAGTTTCCTGGTATTTACCCGGCTATGTTGAGTGACTGCTCCACCGGAAGTACTTTGGTATGAGACAGCAGTTCAGTAAGTTTAGTATCTAAACCAAGTACGACTACAACATGAAAATCATCAGCACCCCCGCCATGCCAGCGGCCAATGGCCACTACTCCCAGTGCATCGAGCACAACGGACTGCTCTACCTGTCGGGTCAGCTGCCCCGCGATACGATAACCAAGGAAGTCCCGGAGGGGATCGAAGAGCAGACTCTCCTGGCGCTTAACAATGTGAAGGCTGTTCTTGCCGAAGCGGGAAGTGCAGTCAACAAAATCATTCAGGTCCGGCTGTACATCGCCGATATAGCCCTGTGGGATCAGGTGGATGGCGTGTACAGCAGGTTTATGGGGAATCATATGCCGGTACGAAGCATTATACCTACCAGGGAGCTACACTTCGGAGCCCTGATCGAAGTAGAGGTACTGGCGACGGTTTAAGAACATCAGGCGCAGTTGGTGCATCCTTGAGGTTTGCTTAATAAAAAGAGGCTATACAGTTAGATAAATTTGCATCTATAAAGCAGGCTAACGGTACAGTTATTGTATGATTATAGCCCGTCTGGAAGGTACTTTCAGGCTCTATTTATCAACATTATCCTCTATCATCAAACCTTTATGAAAGTTGTAAAACCTTTACTACTGTTCTTTTTGTGCGTTTTTGCTATCCCTTCTCTTGCTCAGACTGTTGCCTCAGGGGATAGTACCAGTATTCAGCCAGTTATTACACAGAGCTTTTATGTAAAGGGCCAAAGGGATGCCGAAGCCAATTACAAGAAGTACAGTGGAGCGGGCACGGGTACATTTTTTGCCAGCCTTCTGTCGCCGCTGGTAGGCCTGGTTCCCGCCATTGCCTGCTCATCTACGACACCTAAAGAAGTCAATCTGGGAGCTCCTAAGTCTGAGTTGCTGGCTCAGGAGGAATACTACCTCGGGTATACTCAGAAAGCCAAAAAGATCAAGTCCAGAAAAGTATGGACTAACTGGGCAGTAGGTTTCGGAGTGAATCTGGTCGCTGTGATTGCCCTTTCGTCAGGAAAGTAAGCCTGTATGTTACTATTCTATTGATACCACAAAAAATGTCCAGGACAACTGTTCCGGACATTTTTTGTGGTATACGCTCAAGGGCAGCCCACGGCGTTGTTACGGTAGGTTTCTGCGGTTCCGCACTAAGCTACTTATGTGTCGCTACTCAATACATGATCTTCTTCACTGATCCGTCACCCAGGCTGGATACGTAGTAGGTGTTGGCGTCGGCCTGCTTGAGGTCCGTAGGCATATTGAGGCCACCTACTGCTAATGAGCTGCCGGTGCTGGTGACCCGGCGTACCTCTCCGGTATTGGGAGCAAAACCACCCGGTAGCGCAAACTTCCCGAACTGCACTACCAGATAACCCGGATCGGTAGTTTTGTTGATATCCACCAGCGTAGTAAACCCTGACTGAAATACAGAAACCGCGCCTGCCATATCTACTTTATAGATAGTAGCTACACCGCCAGGGAAGGGGAAGCCCGTGAGGGTACTGACCAGAAACTTGTCTCCGTCGAAGATAATACCCGTCGGCACACTCTGAACCATGGGAGGGCCAATGGGGGTCGGGTTGGCGAAGCCAGGTATGATGGCAAATACACTCCAGACACCAGCCTGGGTGCGGCGGATGATGGCATTGGCTCCGGCATCGGTAAAGTACATGTCGCCATTGGGCCCCATGGTCATATTGTAGAGGTGCGTTTCTCCGGTATCCTCCGCAAAGTTGTAATCAAGTATTAGTTTGGAAACATCCTCCATCACCAGATCTTTGGCCATCATAGGTGTCCCCGGATTAAGTGTACTTACATTGACCTTGTACAGGCGGCTGTGCGAGCCTAGGATGTACAGCATACCGTCGGCGTAAAGCAGGTGGTTGATTCCGTTCAGTTCGCCGCTCGGGATGAGCTCCGAATCAAAGCCTGTAATAACCGGGTGTACCTTGCCGTCGGATGTGATCATGGATACCCTTCCGTCGTTGTTGCCGGTACCGGCCTCCGCAACCCAGAGTCGCCCCTGGGAATCAGTCTCAAGGCCAATGGGGCCGATCAGGCCCGTCGCAAAGGTAGAAACCTGAACCCGTTGGGGATCCTGAATACGGTGATCCTCGCAGCCGGTCATTACTAGTCCTGCCAGCAAGCAGCTCCATGCAAGTACTTTGTTGTTCATGCTAGTGTTGGTTTTGGTGTGTATGTATAAGAAATGGAACAGGTAAACGAGGTCATGTACCCAGGACATACAGGGGCCTGGATAAGCTGGTAGGAATGTATTCAGTCAACGGGAAAGCCGGTGCTGGGGAATCTTAATAGCTAAGGGAATACTTAGCACAGTACTCTGAAAGAGCGATACGAGGTCTGGGAGAGAAAATGAAACGAAATTAAATGTAGAAAGTAAAAGCTGCTTTGTCAATATTTATTTATTATACGGTTACATCCTGAGTGTGGGATTTGTCTACCCATTCCACCCTTACTTCAGTTGAGTAGATACTGAGCGCAGGACCGCTTTACTTGTTTCGCCGGGAGAAACCGCCCTGTGTGCCTTTATCATTAGCTACTAAAACCCTTTTGTATCATGGATTCATCACTACTCACCGAGAAGAAAAGTATATATGAAAAACGGCGGAAGCGTGGAGTACTATCCGCCGGTATAGGTGCTTCGGTGCTGGGCCTGGGCTTCCTGACCCAGTACATCCTGTACATGAATGACATGTCCTTCAATACCATTATGTACTCCCTTACGATCGTGGGCATTGGCCTGATTTTCTACGCGGCCGTCCAGTTTTTTAATTAGCAGGGAGCCCGCCAAGAGGATACCTCCCGATACTTTACCATGCTTTTTCCAATCTATCTGTAAGGTACCGTAGTGCCCGTGCAACAGCCCAGAACTGTCTGCGCACCAAAACACATCTGCCCAAACAGTCGTTAAAGAATAAGGAGTCTTTTCAATCTATGGATCAATCAGGCGATCTGAGTCACTAAGTTTGGTATTACTTTAACTGACTGGCGGTATGTTGTTAAATAAGAAAGTACCGGTTGCTTACATATTCAATAAGGTAAAAGTTGAATTTATATTTGTACTTATTATTTCGCTGTGCGTTCTTTTTCTTACTGATGAGTACCAGGATTTTTTACCCGAAATGCCTTTAACCGTTCCCGCGTTTATCGGAACGGCCATCTCTATTCTGCTTTCATTCAAGCTGAATCAATCGTACGACAGGTGGTGGGAAGCCCGTAAAGTATGGGGAAGTATCGTGAATGATTCCCGCAGCTTTGTTATTCAGCTCCAGATGTTAACAGCACGGGGGAATGATACGGCAATACAAAAGATAGCTTACCGGCAGATAGCCTGGTGCTACTGTCTGGGACGAAGTCTGAGGGGATTGGATCCGTTGGATAACCTGGAGGGCCTGCTGTCAGCCGAAGATTTTGCCGCTATCAAACTGCACAACAACAAGTCGCTGGCACTGCTGCAGATGCACGGAAGAGATATCAAAGAACTAAAAGAAAATAACCAGCTGGACTTATTTTCGCAAGTACAACTGGATAGTACCCTGGTTCGGCTTTGTGAAGCCCAGGGCAAAGCCGAACGCATAAAGTCTACTGTGTTTCCAGTAACTTACCGGCTTTTTCTGCATTATATTATTTATCTCTTTGTCATTACGCTCTCGATCTCGCTGGAAGACGTGGCCGGGTACTTTGAAGTACCCCTGCTAATGGTATTGTCGATGGCTTTCTTCTTACTGGAGAGGTCGGCAACGCATATGCAGGACCCATTCGAAAACCGTCCCACGGATACAGCCATGACCGCCATAGCACGGACAATAGAGATTAATATCAGGCAGTTGCTCAAGGAAACTGACGTTCCTGCCCCACATCAACCGGAAGAGTTTTATTTATCGTAACCATTTATCATAACCATCTAAATTACACTAATAATGAGAACCTTAACCGCAGAGATGCAGAAGTCCATCACGCCAGCTATGGCCTTGAAATTATTGAAAGATGGAAACCAAAGGTTTGTAAATAACTTGAAAGCAAACCGGGATCTTTTACAACAAGCGAATGAAACCTCGGACGGACAACATCCTTTTGCCGTCATTCTAAGCTGTATCGACAGCCGGACTTCCGCTGAGTTGATATTTGATCAGGGATTAGGCGACGTTTTCAGTGTTCGTATTGCTGGAAATATAATCAACGAAGATATTCTGGGTAGTATGGAGTTTGGCTGTAAGGTAGCCGGCTCCAAAATCATCGTTGTGCTGGGACATACCAAATGCGGAGCCGTAAAAGGAGCATGCGACCACGTAGAAATGGGCAATCTGACTGCACTGCTTACTAAGATCCGGCCTGCGGTTGAGGATGAACAAACGACCAAAGAAAACCGCAACTCCCAAAACGGTGAGTTCGTAGAAAAAGTCTCCCATATCAATGTAAGGAGAACGGTTGAAGCCATTCAGCAGCGGAGTCCGATATTGAAGGAGATGATTGAAAAAGGTGAAATCGCCATCATAGGGGGTATGCATGATATCTCAACGGGTGTAGTAACATTCTTTGAGTAGGAAGTTACATTATCCCTGACGAATATAGATTAAAGAATGTCCGCGGTGAAGCCAACTAAGGTTTCCCGCGGACATTTTTATAGGTAAGAAGCCAGTCGTAAAGAGCCTTGTTATCGTACTGATCCAGAATAAAATGATCCGCCTCGGGTAGTACGGTAAAGCGTACATTTCCTCCCAAAGTCTTCAATCTATTCACAAGTACCTCCGTATTACTGATGGGGGCAACCTCATCTTTGGCTCCGTGAATGGCCCAGACTGGTGTATGTACCAGGCTATCAGCCCAGCTTTCAATGGTAGACAGCGCACTCATGGGAGCTATGGCCGCAAACCGGGTAGGATAGCGGTAGGCCAGGTACCAGGTACCCCGGCCGCCCATGGAGTGGCCGGTCAGGTAGATACGGCTGGGATCGATGCGGTAGGTAGCTACTACTTGATCCAGCAGACTGATCAGACCTTCGGCATCGGTCCATATCTCGCCGCTGGGGCACTGAGGGGCCAGTACTACAAACGGAAAATGCCGGTCCTCCGCCAGCAACGCCGGCAGGCCCGTCTGTCTAACCTTAGTTAGGTCATTGCCGCGGGCGCTTCCCCCGTGCAGGTACAGGATCAGGGGCATGGGTTGAGCAGACTTGTCATACTCCTCCGGCAGGTACAGCAGGTAGGGCATATCCACAGTACGACTGACCGTACTGCGGTGCCTGCCTTCGCCTAGTCCGACGGCAGAGGGCCGCGGAGCGGACTTCGTCTGGGCCAGGGCCGGGAGGCAGCTACTACTACCCAGCACGAGCCAGACCATTAAGCACAAGCCCGGTAGTACATGGGAGGTACCACCGGATCTGCTGAACCATCTGTATTTCTCCGTTCCCATCATGATGTACCTGTATCAGACGTAGCGGGGATGCTTTACTTCACTTTCTTGGCGTTGAGCTCATAGAACCAGAAGTCGTCGTTGGGTACCTCAAACTCGATACCCGTTACCTTCTGGTTATTGTCAGTGGTGAATTTGACTGATCCGAAGGTAAACCAGGGGTGCTCCTTTTTCCAGTGCATCTGGAAGGTATCGTAATGCCAGTGCGACAGCGTGGAGTTCAGGTTGGGCGTATGCTCAAAGTCTATCTCCAGCGCCCCGTTCACCTCCCGTACCGTCATGTTGCCGTACACGTCGGTGTGGTAGGTACCAGCGTAGGCGCTCAGGGGTTGGGTGGGCTTGGTGTTCAGAATGCGTTTGGCCTTGAGGTCGGCTACCCGGGTGTCGCTGGCGTAGCCCTGGTTGGTGCGGGCTAGGTCCTTCTGCGACCAGTCGGTTTCGGGGCGGCCCAGGAAGGCGTCAAAGGTATAATGCGCCAGGGCGTTGATGGGAGCCTTCAGGCCGTTGGTCAGTATCACTACCCCCAGTTTCTGGTCGGGCAGCAGGTTTACGGAGGTGATCATGCCGTCGTAGCCACCCGTATGCGATACGCGCAGGTGCCCCTGGTAGTCGCGCAAGCCCCAGCCCAGCCCGTATCCGGCAAATACGGTACCGAAGTCATTAGGCTTGGTACGATCCGTCACGAAGGGGTTGTGCAGGTTCCATACCATGTTGCGGGTTTGGGTAGTAAGGAGAGTATCCTTACCGTTGATGCCGTTATTGAGGTTGAAGATCATCCACTTGCAGAGGTCCTCCACGCTGGAGATGAGGCCACCCGTAGCGGCTATCTCCTCCCAACTGGTGTAGGGGATGGGCTTGTGCGTGGTATTGTTGATCAGCGCGTGGGGCGAAGCAGCGTTGCCCAGCCGGGCTACCTGGTCTACATTCACGATGGTACGGGTCATGCCCAGCGGGTCGAGGATGCGCTCCTTCACATTTTCGTACCAGGTTTTGCCCGTCACTTTACGGATAATCTCGCCCGCCGTAATGAACATGACATTGGAGTAGCCGTAGCCCGCCCGGAAGGGGTACGCCATGGGGAGGTACTGGGCCCGACGGATGATTTGCTCGGACGTAAAATCAGAGTTGTACCAAACAATATCTCCACTAAATGTACCCAGGCCGACGCGGTGGCTCAGGATGTCACGGATAGTGGCGTTTTCGCCGGCGTAGCGGTCAGACAGGGTAAAGTAAGGCAGGTGGTCCTTGACCTTGTCGTCCCAGTTGAGCTTGCCTTCCTGCACCAGCATTCCCATCAGGGCTGAGGTAAAGGCCTTGGAGTTGGAAGCAATGGCGTACAGGGTTTTGTCATTGACGGGCGTAGTGGTACCCTGGGTAGCTACGCCGTACCCTTTGGCGAATACTACTTTGCCATCCTTCACGATACCTACCGACATGCCGGGTACGCCCCAGGCCTTCTGAGCATTGGCAAAGTAGACATCCAGTTTCTTAAAGTCCACCTTCACCGGCGCTTGGGCCATGGCAGGAGTGACGGTATTCAGGATGAGTGTCAGGAGGAGAAGGGGTCGGAACAGTTGAAAAATTAGGTACATGGCTGTTGTATCAAAAACGTAATGAAGTAATGGTAATGAGGGCCAGCAAGCTGGGCCGAGGGTTAAATATAGGAGAAAAATAGCTTTGTATGGTGGCTGTATCCGCATTTACCTCTTATTCTAGTACTTTTAAGCCCATACGCTCATACCGGGATTTAACAGGCATAGTTCAGGCATGAATCACTACGACGCTTTACTGGAACACATTCAGCAGGTAGTCCCTCTCTCCGAGGAGAGCAAAGGCTACATTAGGGAAGAGTTTAGGGTGAAGGAGCTCCGCAAAAAGGAGATACTCCTGCAGCAGGGGGATGTCTCCCAGCATATGCGCTTCGTCACGAAGGGCTGCTTCAGGTGCTTTACTATGGATGAAAAGGGAAAGGAGCATATCATGCTGTTCGGCGTCGAAGGCTGGTGGATCAATGACCTGTACAGCTACCTGACGCAGTTGCCCGCCCGGATTGTCATACAGGCACTGGAGCCCAGCGTAGTCCTGCAGATCCACCGCGACTCGATGGAAGGGCTGTTTCAGAAGGCCCCGGTGATGGAGCGGTTTTTCCGGATCAAGATCCAGAATGCCTACGTGGCCCTGCAGGAGCGGACCATGCACAGCATGAGTCAACCGGCCGAACAACGCTACCTTGATTTCCGTAAGAAGTACCACGACATAGAGCAACGCGTGCCGCAGTACCTGATTGCTTCGTACCTGGGCATTACGCCCGAGTTTCTGAGCAGTATCCGGAAAAAAGGGGTGGAAGGTCCTGTTTCTTAAGGTACATTAATTTTTTTCAACGGGGCCCTCCTGACCTTTGTAACATACCAACAAAACGTTAGCCCTATGAAAAAGATCATCGCCTTTGCCGGAAGTAACAGTACCCAGTCCATCAACCGGAAACTGGTAGAAGCAGCCACCCGAAAGCTGCCACAGGAAGCAGTCCAACTCATCAACCTGGCAGACATTAAAGTACCTATTTATGGAATAGATGTCGAAGAAGAAACGGGTATACCCGAGTCCATCCGGCAGCTCCATGCGGTACTGGCCGAAGCGGACGGATTTATCATTGCTTCGCCCGAGCACAACGGACTGCTACCTGCTTTCTTTAAGAATATCATTGACTGGCTGTCGCGTATTGACCAGAATATCTTTGGCCATAAGCCCGTGCTGCTCATGAGTACTTCGACGGGAGGCTACGGTGGCCAATCCAGCCTGAGTATCCTGAAAGGGCTTTTTCCGCGCTGGGGCGGACATGTAGTAGGTACCTTCTCGGTAGGTCCTTTTCAGGATAAATACGATGAGGCGACGCAAAGCCTGACCTATCCGGAAGACCAGCAACTCACCTCGGCCCTGGAGCAGCTCAGCGCCGAGGTGTTTGAGGCGGCGCCAGCCGCTTAGCCCAAACAAGAACCAGAATTAAGTACCAGTTATGGAAAAGACCATTAGTCCGCTACAGGAAAGATTACAGGCCCTGGGCATTCCCCTTACAGACCTGCCCAGGCCGGGTGGCTCGTACGTATCGGTCAACGTACGGGGAGCCATTGCCTACGTCGCCATTCAGTTTCCGATTCGGGGGGAGGAGTACCAATTCCGGGGGCGGCTGGGGCAGGAGATAACCACCGACGAAGGCTACAAAGCGGCTGCGCTGGCGGCTGCGAATGCCATTGCTCAGGTCGAGAGCTACGTAGGCTTGTACCGGGTACTGGGCCTGAATCATGTGGATATCTACTACCAGTCGTCGGAGGAGTGGGACGAGGGGCCCCAGGTAGCCAACGGCGCTTCTGACTTATTTTTAAGGGTACTGGGAGAGAAAGGACAGCATAGCCGATCTATTTTTGGAGTCCATAAGCTACCCCGAAACTTTTGTGTAGGCATTAGCTGCACGTTTACCCTCTTATAAATGAGTAAAGCCATCTATTAGCCATGAATACAGAAACAACAACCGCCAGAACGGACTGGTACCCCGAGCAGAAACTGATCGTAACGCAGCTCAGCGGTGATGTGGATCAGGCCGACATTGAGCAGTGGGAGCAGTCACTGCACCAGGCACTGGCCCAGATCGAAGACGGAGGTTCTTTTAAGATACTGGTAGATCTGTGGGGCTTCAAAGCCGTAGACCTTCCTACGCACAAACGGTACCGGGAGATCATCCCCCTGACGCTGGCCAGCTACGGCTGGAAGGTCGGCTACGTGGACTTGTTTGAAGAGGCGGCGGCCATGACGTTTACGACCTGGCGTGGTATACGTTGTATGGGGGCTGCCCATGCGCATCAGGACGCCACCAAGATCGAGAAGTACGAGAGCCTGTTCGGCAGGGATACTGAACGCTTCTTCACCGATCCCAGGCTGGCCGAGGAGTGGATCTTACAGCTGTAACCTTATAACTCTAACCCGTATGGATACCAAACCGCTGCTTGACTATCTGCGCAGATACATTGATCTGGATCAGGAAGAGGAAGCCCTTTTTCTTTCCAAAGTAAAGCTACGGAAGTACCTGAAGGGGCAGTACGTAGTACAGCAGGGCGATGTGTGTCTCTACGAAAACTTCGTACTGTCGGGCTGTCTGAAGTCGTTCCACATGGACCCGGAGGGGCATGAGCATATTGTTATGTTTGCCATTGAAGACTGGTGGACGGGCGACCTAGGGAGTTTTCTGAGTCAGACCCCGGCCTCGCTGAATGTTCAGTGTATGGAGAATTGTGTACTGGCTCAGCTTTCGCACTCAGACCTGCAGGAGCTATACATCCGGATACCCAAGCTGGAACGGTTCTTCCGGATCATTATTCAGAAAGCGTACGTTGCCTCTCAGCAACGCATAGTCCATAATCTGAGTATGCCTGCCAGGGACAGGTACCTCCACTTTCGGAAGCAGTACCCCCGCATCGACCAGCGGGTACCCCAGTACATGATCGCCTCCTACCTGGGTATTACGCCCGAGTTTCTGAGCAAGATCCGGAGCCAGCTTATCTACGAGCAGTAGTGTCTTAATCTAGATTAATCTCCTTTCTTAACCTACTTCATCGTCGGATAAAGGGCAGTGTATGAACTTTGTAGCATCACAAAAACACAAAGTGTATGAGCCAATTACTCGAAAAGATCACCGACCTGAATGACCTGGTTCTGCAAGGCAGAGCCCTGGAAGCATTCGACAAGTACTACCACGATGAGGTAGTGATGCAGGAGAACGAAAACCAGCCGACGCTGGGGAAGGAGGCGAATCGGATACGGGAAGAAGACTTCTTTTCATCCATAACGGAGCTCCGGCTCGCCCGTCCGCTGAAGGTTACCGTAGGCGAAGGCATTACGATGGTGCAGTGGCAGTACGACTACACCCATAAGGACTGGGGCGTCAAAAACTACACGCAGGTATCGGTGCAGGAGTGGCAGGATGGCCAGATCATCAAAGAGCAATTCTTCTACGGTAACTAACTTATTAATCATCTATTAGCCATAAAATATAAACCAATGAAAAAGCTACTATTTAACACCAATGATTCGTACGCGGGCTTGATCCTGCGGGTAAGCCTGGGAGGCGTTGTATTGGTACACGGTGCCCAAAAACTACTGGGATGGTTCGGGGGCTACGGCTTCACGGGTACTATGGATTTCTTTACCACTACCATGCACTTGCCCTGGCTGGTGGCGCTGTCGGTGATCCTGCTGGAATCGGTAGGGGCCGTAGCCCTGATAGCCGGCTTAGCTACCCGACTGCTGGCCTTGGCGTACACCTTTCTGGCGGTAGGTATCCTGATCACGCACGTCCAGTGGGGATTCTTCATGAACTGGTTTGGCAACCAGGGAGGCGAAGGCATCGAGTACTTCCTGCTCTGGATAGGTATGGCCGCCGCATTGATCAGCACGGGCAGCGGTACCTTCTCAGTGGACCGCCTGCTCTTTGGTAGCAAAGAGAGCTCCTCCCGCTCCGAAAGCACGAAGGAGTTGATTCATGAGGAGATTGGAATTTGATTTCTTCTAGATGTAATCCCATGTATCCCAAAACAGAAAAGAGGTGTGCCACTGTGGCACACCTCTTTTCTATGTATTATTTAGAATGAATTAGTAGTTAACGAAAGAATTATTGATTCAGCCGCTGCCACGGTGACCCCATCGGGGCGACACCTGATCTTATATGTGCCGCCCCGATGGGGCTTAAAGCATGCATAATCGTTATTAGTCTACTAAGATGTGGCCCCTATGGGGCCGCTTTTTCACTATTGATGGTGGATTATACTAGCGTCCCATTTTTAGCCTGGTCTGGGCCGTAACCTCCGGGCTATCGCGAAGCTGAATGTTAATGTTAGCTTCCCGGAAAGCACTTCTGTCAATGACCAGGGTGATGGGATGGATACCCTGAGGTAGCTCGGCCAGAGTACCCTGCTCGGTAAGTTTAAGGGGCTTGATACCCGCCCAGGCGGTTAGGCCGGCGGTGGAGTTAAGGTCTAGTTGGACTTTGCCCGGTGTCAGTACCTCTACCTCAAACCGTACCAGACTGTACTGCTTGCCCGGACCAGCTTCCACGACAGGTAGTTCATCCACCGGCAGGTCACCCGATACTTTGCTGTACACTGGCTGGTAAGGTACCTTGGCATTGGCTTTGACAAAGTAGCCCGGCCCTTCGGTACGTAGCCTGGCGGCCAGATCTTTAGTGGGCGAAGCAGTCTCCCAGCGGCGCACCAGCCGGGTGTTAGGTACCCGGTACTTGCCTGATTCGCCCAGCTTCGAAAGGAATCCGATCAAGTCCCGGAATTCGTCCTTGTCCAGACCGGCGGTCAATCCCGCTGGCATCAGCGAGCCCGGTACTTTCTCCATAACATCAATCTGGCTCTTCGGCACCGACACTTCCTGTCCCGTTACATCACGCATCACGATCTCGGAGGCTCCGTTGCTGACGAGGTAGCCCATCACTTCGTTGCCGTCCTTCTTCGCCACACGCTGCAGTTCGTAGCCCTCCTTGATTGAGGCCGTAGGGTAGAGGATGGAGCGGATAATGGTTTCGGCGGGTGAACTGGTACCGAGGCTGCTCAGGTCAGGGCCAATAAGGCCACCGGCGCCACCCAGGGCATGGCAGCTGAAGCAACTGGTCTTGCGGTAGATCATCTCACCCCGCTCTGCATTGGCTGAGTTAGTAGCCTCCCGCGCCAAGCTCGCTATTTGCTGATCGTTGAGCTGCTGCGGCATTCGTTCTACCGGCATGGTACCTCCTGATGCTTCCAGGGCCTGCTTCAGGAGCTTCACCTCGTCGCTCTGGTGGCGGTTCCAGTGTATCAATCCCTGTATCCTGGCGCGGGCCGCTTTGGCCGTTGCTTCCGGTATCTTTCGAGCCATAAGGGCTTCGGCTAGTGCCTGGGTCCGCGGCGGTTGTGACATAAAGGCCCGGTACAGCTCAGTCGCATCCGTTTCGGTAGATAGCGTCTGCATCAGATCAACGGCCAATCGGGCCGCTTCGGCTGCGTCCAGTGATACCAGCTGAGCCGTCGCCAGCAGCCGTGATTCTTCCGGACTTTTGGGGCCAGCCATCTCGGTCAGTATCTGTCTGGCTTTGTCTTTATTTAAGAGAGTAAGGGCATTCATAGCCGCTCTCTTCGTGTCTTTATCCCCTTTCCTGATCAAATCAACCACCCGGTCCGTCATGGCTTCCATACGCCAGAGGCCGATCAGACGGATGGCACTGGTCGCAACGGCCGGGTCTTCGTTTTCGATAAATCCGGCTATTCGGCCAAGCTCACGCTCCGGCTTTACGTTTCGCTGACGGGCTGCGTTTTCCAGAGCGGCCAGTTGGTCTGCTACCTGCTTAGTCTGTCCGGCATTGCCCTGTACAGCCATATCAAAAAGGAGGTTCAGATCGGCAGGCTTGCCGTTGCGGGCCAGGGAACTGAGTACATCCCTATGGTATTGTTCAGGTACCTGACCTTTTTGATACAACTGGGCCAGTTGCGTCACCGCTTCCGGATTATTTACTGACTTCAGGACAAAGGCCGTCTTCTGGGGAGTGCCAAAGAAATCCGGTTCCGTTTTCAGACGCTTTGTCCACTGGGGCTCCAGCTCGCGGGTAGTCTGCCACAGGGCAAAGTCCAGAAACTCATCCATCGGCTGTTCCAGAACGGCCAGTGCTGTACGCGCTGCTTCCGCCGTCTTAACATCACGGAGGGCTATCACCGCCTCGAGGCGTACCTGCGGGTGCTTGTCAGCTACCGCTTTGGTGAGCAGAGCCGGTACATTGGCAATCTTATCGTGCCATAGCTGGAGCGCCCGGATGCCAGCCGCCCGTGCCTGATGCTTTTCGGCATTGAGCAGACTGAGCAGCAGAGGTTCATTTACAGTATCAAGGGCCTGGTAGAGCCACAGGGCTTCCAGGAGCTGGTGTTCGTAGTTAGTGTCTTTCTTGTCCAGGCTGGCCGTCCACTTCTGCAGGGCGGGTACTACCTCGTTGGCTCCGCGGGTTTTCAGGAGCTGCTTGGCCTGTAGGCGCGTCCAGTCTTCCGGTAGCTTCAGGGCATCGAGTAGTTCCTGCGTACTGGCTTTGGTCAATTTAGGGGCTTTGACCAGCGGACGGTTTTTAGCCGTAATGCGCCAGATGCGTCCGCGCTCCTGGTCGCGGCGCGGGTCGTGGAAGTCCACCTCTCCGTGCTGGATGATCGGGTTGTACCAGTCGGCTACGTAAATGGCTCCATCCGGTCCTAGATTGATATCCACCGGACGGAAGGCCACGTGATCAGTCCATAGCAGGTCCTCTACCTGCTTGGAGGCGTAGCCGCTGCCCTGCTCTTCCAGCTTAAACCGGTTGATCCGGTTGGCCCGGAAGTCGTTGGTGATGACACTGCCCTGCCACGACTCCGGCAGGTGCCGTCCCGAAACTACTTCCAGTCCGCTGTGCTTGGGCTGTCCCGGATTCAGTCCCCGGATGATCCGCTCGGCTCCCGGAGAGGTTACGAACGTAGCACCCGGAAACGCGTAGTTGATACCTTCACCCCCGGCACCATCGGTCAGAAACGACTGTCCCCAGCGGTCAAACTGCAACCCCCAAGGATTGACCAGACCTTTGGCGTACACATCCAGATCCAGGGTTTGGGGCTGTAGCTTCCATACACCACCACCTTCCAGTCGTTTAATACCTGATGGGGTTTCAACGTGGCTGTAGATATAGATGGACTGGTTGAAGTACAGCCGCCCTTCCGGTCCCCAGCGGAAGGTATGTATGAGGTGGTGCGTGTCGGCGACGCCAAAGCCGGTTAGTACCTGCCGCTTTTTATCCGCCTTGCCATCACCATCGGTATCCATAAAGTGCAAGATCTCGGTAGAGTTGGCTACGTATACTCCGCCGTCGCCGGGTAGTATGCCCGTGGGAGTCAGTAGTCCCTCGGCAAAAATGGTGGACTTGTCGGCCTTGCCGTCTCCGTCCGTATCTTCCAGTACAAATACTTTGTCGTTGGCCTCTTCGCCCGTTTTGAGGTGCGGGTAGGCCGTACTGCTCACTACCCATAGCCGTCCTTCGGCGTCCCAGTTCATCTGAATGGGCTTGGCCACCAGTGGCTCCGAGGCAAAAAGCGTTACCTCAAAGCCATCCGCTATCTTGAATGACTCCAGTTCGCTTTGTACATCCGGATCAGGATTGTCTTTACGGTTGTCCTGATGGACCGAGGAGGTAATCAGGAGCAGGAGTGGAATGATCAGAAATCTATAAAATAGGGTTTTCATAAGTTCTTTATCGGACTCAGGTTGTGTATTGGTTAACAAGGTTATGATCCGTGGCCTGTGTCCCCACAGGCCTGTGAGGACACAGGCCACGGAATTATACTTTATCAAAATCAGTTTATAATAAACGATTGTCAAAAATTGTATAAATCGCTGACTAACAGATAAAAAGAGGGCTAACGGCTAAAAGCTAATAGCTAACAGCTACTTGAGTTGGCTAAGCTGATATACGGGTGATTTGGGCATGCGGCGCAGGGCGATCTGTCCCTCCAGCCAGGTAATGATAAAGCTCAGGTCTTCCAGCGTCTTCACGTGCCGGCCCTGCTCATACGAGCGGAACCCGATGATGTACGTATGGTTCTGGGGGCGGTACTGATGGAAATACAGTTCATTCTTCTTCCGGATCATCTCGCGCAGTTGAATTGCCTGCGTCATGAGAGGGACCTGGGTGAGGGCTACACCTTCCGCCCACTGTTTGTCCGAAGCGGTATATACCTGATTGCCGTCGGCGGTAAGAGTATAGTACCCTTTCTTAAGGCCGGTAATCCGGAGTACCCGCTCCGGGTCCACGACTGCCTTACTTTCGGCGGGCAGCGGTAGGGACAAACAGGGCGCATCTATGGTAAATTTCAAATCTGTGTTATCAGTACCAGCACCGATCAGCCTGGCAGTACCCGATGGCGTTACGCCCTGTTTCGAAACCTGAATAGTAACGGTTTCCTGACGAGGTGCCAGACCCAGACCTTTTTCAAGGACTAATGCCAGGTGGTAGTAGCCAGTTTCGTTGAGGTGGAAACCATTATCCGATACGGATACCTTCTGGCTGATCTCTCGCAGGGGCTTGTAAATATCAATAAAGCGATTGCCGCGCTGGGAGGCCGTTTTGGCTATGGCCGAGGTATAGAGTTCCAGCATGGCGTTGCGCTGGGCGGCATTCCGCCTGGTCAGGTTTTCGGGAGAGTCGGCGGCGAAAAGCGGCATGGGGGACAGCAAAACCGCTTTGGCTCCCAGTTGATCTATCTTATCGAGCAGCTTGTTCAGGCCCTCGGTAAAGCGGGGCAGACCTTCCTCGCCCTCCTCCGCTTCGATGCCTCCGTACCCTACAAAGACAAGCGTGGGCTGGGCTTTGGTAATCTGCTCCATCAGCACGTCATAGGGAGTAGGTGGATTGGTAATAGTACCCCGTGCTGCTCCGAAAACATTGTCACCTGACCAGCCGATGTTCCGGAAGGTAATCTGTCGGTCGGGCCAGCGGGTAGTGAGGGCCAGTTCCAGGTATCCATGCTGCAGATCATTTTCGAAGAGAGAGTTGCCGACAAACAAGACCCTCTCGCCATGCTTCGGAGCAAAAGTGGCCGGTTCGGTCTTGCTCGAGGAGGAGGTTTGGGCCACTGCCAGCAGAGTGGGGAGCGTCAGGAGCCAGAGGAAAATGTAACCAAAAGTAGGCGGTACCTTTTTATGTATCATGTATTGATCTGTATGCTGGTTGTATATATTAAAAGAAGGTCTCGGGTAAAAAATATCTATGTCCTGGAGAAGAATATAATACGAAAAGCTTTTCAGCTCCAAAAAAAGCAACTGGCTAGGGTAGAGCATACTAGAAGTGAGGGTGGTTGTATAGTAGTTACAAGCCGGTGTTTTCTTTTAGACCTAGTATTCGCCCCTTATTCCTATACCCGTTCCTATGCATACCTTACGCCTATTCTTACTGCTTCTGACCGCCCTTGGTGGCGTCTCCCACACCTATTGTGCCGCTCAGCAATCCAATTCTGCGCAGGATAATGTTAAATACGACCGTGAGTATGCCCTGGAGGCTACTATGCTGGGGTACTTCGGAAAGGACGGTGCCCGTAACCCCGTTCTTAAAGCCAATAAAGGTGACCGGGTACGTATCACCATCACCAACGGTGAGCAGATGACGCACGATATAGCGCTGGAGAAGCTGGGACTAAAAAGTAAGACCATCCAGGAAAAGGGCGCTACTACCAGTATAGCCTTCGTGGCGCAGCAGAGCGATACCTACTTCTGTACCGTACCGGGGCACCGCACGGCGGGTATGGTGGGTAACTTCGAAGTAGTGGAAGGAGCCATCACCGGCAACACCGTAGCCGGACAGGTACCTACCCGCAACGGCCAAACGCTAAACCTGGGCTTTGAGGCAGGTACCCTGAAAGACTGGACCGCTACGGGTGAAGCCTTCGCCCAGCCCCTCTTTAATCAGGACCCTTCACCGGTCCACGAAAAGGAAATGCGCATCGGGTACGAGGGCAAGTACTTCCTGAGCAGCGGCGGTGTTACCAACGCCAAACTAACTGGTACCCTCACCTCGACACCCTTCCAAGTGACCCAGCCCTTTGCTGCCTTCCGGGTGTCGGGCGGAGCCTTACAGGATACCCGCGTGGAGCTGGTACAGGCCGGTACCAACAAGGTAGTCTTCCAGATTACGGGGCAGGGCCGGGCTACTCTCCAGCCGGTGGTCGTAGACCTGCAGCCGTACCTGAACCAGGAGATATTCATCCGCATCGTGGATAACGAGACGGGACTATCGCAGATTCCGTACATCCCGCACGACAAGTGGGCGCACATCAATTTTGATGATTTTCAGCTGTACCCCAGCCGCCCCGATTTTCCGAACGAGCTTAAGCCCAAGGATATCATCATCCTGCCGCCGCTGGACCCGGTCCTCAACGCTGGTCTTTCGGGCATCAAGGCTGCCGAGGCCATGACACCGCCTAAAGGATTTAAAGTAACACTGGCCGCCGCCGAGCCGGATGTGGTACGACCGATCAGTTTTACCATCGATGCCCGCGGTCGGCTGTGGGTAGTGGAAGGTCACACCTACCCAACCCCGGCTCCGGAAGGACAGGGCAGAGATCGTATCCTGATTATGGAAGATACCAATGGCGACGGTACCCTCGACAGCCGGAAGGTATTCATGGAGGGCCTTAACCTGGTGAGTGGTATTGAGGTAGGCATGGGTGGCGTATGGCTGGGTGCGGCCCCTTACCTGCTGTACATCCCCGTTGATGCCAAAACGGATAAGCCCGCCGGTCCGGTTCAGAAGTTGCTCGACGGCTGGGGTACGCAGGATACGCACGAAGTACTGAACAGCCTGCGCTGGGGACCTGATGGCTGGCTGTACGGTACCCACGGGGTATTTACCCACTCCAACGTAGGCAAGCCCGGCGCGCCGGATTCAGAGCGGACCAAGATCAACGCTGGCGTATGGCGGTACCATCCTACGCGGCAGACTTTTGAAGTATTTGCTGAGGGCAGCAGCAACCCCTGGGGCATTGACTTCAACGACTACGGGCACCCGTTCATTACGGTATGCGTGATTCCGCACATGTACCACGTCATACATGGCGCTCGCTACCAGCGGCAGGCCGGTAAGCACTTCAACCCCTATACCTACGACGACATCAAGACCCACGCCGACCACGTCCACTGGGTAGGGGAGCGGGGGCCGCACGCGGGGAATTTCCGGTCGGCTTCGGCCGGTGGTGGTCATGCCCACTCGGGAGCCATGATCTACCTGGGCCATAGCTGGCCGCAGGAGTACCGCAACCAGATATTCATGAACAACATCAACGGGTCCCGTTTGAACATAGATAATCCCACCCGCGCCGGCTCAGGCTATATGGTTACCCACCGTCCCGACTTCATGGCCATGAATGATTCGTGGTCGCAGTGGCTGAACTTCAAGTACGATGCGAGTGGCTCGGTCTGGGCCATCGACTGGTACGACAAGAACCAGTGCCACAGCCCCAACCCCGATGTACACGACAAAACCATGGGGCGTATCTTCAAGATCACCCACGAAAATGACAAATGGGTAAAAGTAGACCTGACGAAAGCATCGGACGAACAACTCGTGAAGTACCAGCTGCACCCTAACGACTGGTACGTACGCACCGCCCGTACCATCCTGCAGGAGCGCGGCCCGAATAAGAAGGTACATGCCGCTCTGAAAGATATCCTGGCTAAAAATCCCGACGCTACGCGTAAGCTCCGTGCCCTCTGGGCTCTGCACGTCACCGGCGGACTAACCGACAAAGAACTGCATAATCTACTGGCCCACGACAACGAGTATGTACGTAGCTGGGCCATCCAGCTCCTGACGGAAGATAAAGCCGTTTCGCCTGAGACACTGAAGCAGTTCACCACCATGGCGCAAAAAGACGCCTCGGCCCTTGTACGCCTCTACCTGACTTCCGGCATGCTGCGCCTGGAACCCGCGCAGCGCTGGGAAGTGATGGAGGCCCTGGTGCAGCGTGCCGAAGACAAGGACGACCACAACCTGCCGCTCATGGCCTGGTACGCCGCCGAACCCCTGGCGACCGTAGACGTGAAGCGCGCCCTGCAGCTGGCCGAAAAAGCCAAACTACCCAACATCCTGACCTATATGAAGCAGCGGGTGGAAGCCATCGGTACTGATGAGGCGAAGAAGGCGCTAAGTGATTTTAATGCTCGCTTAGGGATGGTGGAGCATTCGGGGCATTGAGGGGTAGGTACTTGTGTAGGTGGAGGGGTTTGAAGGGGATTTTGTATTGTTGATTGGGTTGAATAATACAAAATGCGAAGTACGTATTTTGTATTGCCGGTGGCAGGGATATTAGTATGTATCTACATAACTTATTGATAATAAAGGTGATAATAGTTTGGCGGCACACTTTTTGGAATTCCCCCAAGAAAAACAAATTTAGCTTGACGCGTAAAATCTTCGTCTATTTACTAGTTAGGTGCAATTTGGCAGAGACCTTAACTAACTGAAAATAAAATGAACGTCGAAGAAATCTTTTTAAAGTTTGCAAACGGTGGACAAAGAGACTATTACTCTTTTGAAACATTCATACTGAACCTGCTTAAGTTTCATATTGAACGTCAAGGTAAAAAATTTGCGTTGGTTGAAAGTCAAAGAGGGATTGGCGATGCTTATGCAGAAGACGGTTTTGACAATTTCAAAGGTTATACTCTTATTGATGTAAAGTTTGGCTTACACAGAATGCCTTCTAGGGTTTTGACCGAACAGTATATTCAAAGATTTATACGCTTAGAAAAACAGCCGACTTTTTCAAATGTCCTAATAATCAATTTTCAGACAGTTCCACAAAGGACTGTTTCGAGAATGATGGATGAAATAACTTCATTAAATCCAGAACTAAAAATAGCAATTTGGGGACCTGAAGAAATAACTAAGTTAGTTAACAAGCATAAAACGAAAGCTACAGAAATTGCTAACAATCTATTTTCCTTACGTCTTGAGAATGCCGTTACTAAAGAAGCAGGAGATTGGGAAAAAGAAAGGGAGGAAAAAATAGATCTTTTAAAAGAAGCTTATGAACGTGGTCAGTTTTCTATGTTTTTGGGTGCGGGAGTATCTAGCAGTGCTGGAATGCCAGATTGGAACACGCTTCTTAATTCACTTTTCGTTTCCTATCTAACTAAAGAATTCAACCAACAAACGAACATATCAGATGAAGATATCAAACAAATTGTTGAAAGACTAAACTCTATTGATGAGCCATCTGCATTGATGGCAGCTCGTTATTTAAGGAAAGGACTTTCAAAACAAACGACAGAGATAAAAGAATTTACGAAAACAATTACTGATAATCTCTACAAACTAAGGGATACCAAGAAAAGTTTAAGTTCTGACTTGATCACAGCAATTTCCAACTTATGCATGCCAAGAAGAACAGGAGCAAAAGTTAGAACTGTGATTACCTACAATTTTGATGATCTACTCGAGAGGCAACTAACTTTAAAATCAATACAGCACCATAGCATTTATACGGATAATGAAGCTTTTGATCCGGACGAACTGCCAATCTATCATGTTCACGGTTTTTTACCAGAAGATGGAAAAAAATATGAAGGACTAGAGAAAAGTACACTAGTTTTTTCTGAAGAAGGGTATCATCAAATCTATACTAGATATGTTGCATCGGTGAAAACTAGCTAGTTAGTCAAGTAGAAGTTCCACAATCTGGCGCAAACCTCCACTGTATCACTGTACATTTTACAATTGTGGATTCGCAAACGGTCGGACAGAATACGGTAACGTTTCATACCGCCGATAGCATGTTC
>NZ_JAFEUV020000026.1 GCF_017355915.2 Telluribacter roseus | reverse complement strand
CGTACTTGTACATCCGGCCGCACCAACTACCCAACAGGTAGTGAGCTTCACACTAATTAATGCCGATACAGAACAGCCTATCCGTGACCTGGTGCCTAACGATGTGATTGACATGGCTACCTTGCCGACCCGCAACCTGAACATCCGGGCTAATACAGAACCTTATCCGGTGGGCAGTGTGAAGTTTGTCATGAGTGGCAAACAGAATCGTACCCAGACCGAGACGGGCGCCCCCTACGCTCTGTTTGGTGATGATAATGGTAACTACCGCAACTGGACACCCGCACTGGGCAACTACAGCCTGACGGCTACTCCTTACACCGAGGCAAGCGCCAAAGGTACCGCCGGTACACCTCTTACTATTAATTTCAGCGTAACAGATCTGGCTGCCAACCAGGCACCAACGGCTAACGCAGGAGCAGACCAGACCATCACCCTGCCTACCAACACGGTCACGCTGGCTGGCTCAGGTAATGATCCCGACGGCAGCATCGCTGCTCACCAGTGGACGCAGCAGAGTGGACCTAATACAGCCACCCTGGTCAACGCCAACACAGCCTCGCTGACGGCTAATGATCTGGTAGCAGGTACCTATACCTTCCGCCTGACGGTCACCGACAACCAGGGTGCTACTGGCTTTGATGAGGTAAGCGTACAAGTGAATGCCGCACCGGCCAATCAGGCACCAACGGCTAACGCAGGAGCAGACCAGACCATCACCCTACCTACCAACACGGTCACGCTGGCTGGCTCAGGTAATGATCCCGACGGCAGCATCGCTGCTCACCAGTGGACGCAGCAGAGTGGACCTAATACAGCCACCCTGGTCAACGCTAACACAGCCTCGCTGACAGCTAATGATCTGGTAGCAGGCACCTATACCTTCCGCCTGACGGTCACCGACAACCAGGGTGCCACCGCTCATGATGAGGTAAGCGTACAAGTGAATGCCGCACCAACTGTTCAGCAGGTAGTGAGCTTCACACTGATAAACGCTGATACAGAACAGCCTATCCGTGACCTGGTGCCTAACGATGTGATTGACATGGCTACCTTGCCGACCCGCAACCTGAACATCCGGGCTAATACAGAACCTTATCCGGTGGGCAGTGTGAAGTTTGTCATGAGTGGCAAACAGAATCGTACCCAGACCGAGACGGGCGCCCCCTACGCTCTGTTTGGTGATGATAATGGTAACTACCGCAACTGGACACCCGCACTGGGCAACTACAGCCTGACGGCTACTCCTTACACCGAGGCAAGCGCCAAAGGTACGGCTGGTACACCCCTTATTATTAATTTCAGCGTAATTAATCAATCCATAGCCCGGCTTGGCTTTGAATATCCGTTAGAACCCGAGAGTTTGCAGGTGAAGTACTATCCTAATCCCTTTGCTGAAACCATCACCCTGCAGGTGCAGGGCAAAGGAAGTGGTAAGCTACCAGCTATTCTCTTTGATGTCACTGGCCGAGTAGTAATGCAACTGGAAGACCTGCAAGCTGAGCAAACTATTACCTTAGGTAAAGAAGTAGCCCCGGGCACATACTTCCTGCATGTAGGAGCCGGCAGAAAAGTCAAAACTTACAAACTGATTAAGACCGAATAATACGCCTGATCAATTTAAAGAGCTAAATTGATTTAAAAGAGCCTGCTATGATAGCAGGCTCTTTTTTTGCTGGGCAACTCATAATAAGTAGATGGATTCCTTTTTAATAGGCTCTTGCATTTGTGTCTACCGGTATCATACAAGAGAATTTTAAAACACAACGTATTGACTTACAGTCAATTAATAAACACTGCCCAAGGATATAAATATAATTAATCCAACAAAGAATATAAACATTTAAATTAAAATAATACTTTTTCTAAGCTTCGCCAAACAAAGCAACGTGTATCATTATTACAGGTTAAAACTTTTCTGTAATGGTATGTGGCGCTTCGTTTTTTTTCAGCTCTTTTCAACCTGTCATAAGGTACGTCCCGGGTAGTATCAGGTGTCCCCCAAAGTACGAAGTGGAACTTGATAAATGCTCTGCAAACAGACATAGGCATTTCTCTACCTCCACTATCCACTATTGATCCATCAATCGGTTGAATTAATTGTATAACTGTTAAAAGGACTTTTATGAAAAAGGAACTATTACAAAAGCTCAACCCATTCAGGCTATATACCTACTATTTCATATTTCTGGCAGCCCTATTCCCAATAGCCTATGCTGAAAATGTATCCATCAAAGCTGTAGAAACCTGCGATGCTCCTTTTGTGGAGCGAAACGGATTGGTCGTAATACAAGCCGAAAGTCTGAACCTGCCTTCAGGCTGGCAAAAAAGGACTTCCACTAGTGGCTATACGGGCAGCGGCTACATCGAGTGGACTGGCGCGCCCAGCTTCTCTACGCCGGGCGTCGGTTTGATCGAGACTACTGTAAGGATCACTAAAACGGGTAGGTATTATTTCCGCTGGTATAACAAAGTCGGCAAAGGTGACTTGGGCAGCGAGCATAACGACTCCTGGCTGCGCATGCCCGACGCCAGTAATTTCTACGCCACGGGCGCGCGTACCGTTTATCCGTACGGAAGTGGTAAAACCCCTAATCCCAACGGAGCCGGATCAGGAGGCTGGTTTAAGGTGTTTACTAATGGTGGCCTTAACTGGAACTGGAACTCTTTTACCAGTGATAGGGAGAACCTGCAGATCGTGGCCGAATTCAACGCGCCGGGCGTCTACAAGATCCAGATCTCGGCCCGCTCGGACGGTCACCTGATCGACCGGCTGGTGCTATACCATTCTTCTGTATCCACTTCTACCGCTCTGAGCCTGTCTAATCCAGAAACCAGATGTACCGGAGATGTAGTAACTAACAAGCCGCCTACCGCTAACGCCGGATCGGATCAAACCATCACTCAACCTGCCAGCAGTATTACTTTGACCGGTTCAGGCAGCGACCCCGAAGGCAGTAGTATTTCCTACCAGTGGCGCCAGCAGAGCGGACCTAGCCAGGCGATGCTTACCAACGCCAACACGGCAAAATTAACCGCGAGTAATCTGGTAGTTGGTACCTATGTTTTTCGACTGACCGTCACCGATAATCAAGGGGGTACAGCTACTGATGATGTCACGGTTAGGGTAGACTCTGCCCCCAGTATTGCTGATCAAAAGGTCACAAGCTTCACGCTGATCAATGCTGATACCGAACAGCCCATTCGTGATCTGGTCCCCAATGATGTAATTAACCTGGCCAGACTGCCGACCAGGAACCTGAACATCCGTGCTAACACAGATCCTGAACGAGTAGGCAGCGTGAGATTTGTCCTGAGTGGCAGGGAGAGCAGGACCCAGGTAGAGACCGGATTTCCTTACTCCCTGTTCGGCGACGAGGGAGGTAACTACAACGCCTGGACACCGGCACCGGGCGATTACACCCTTGCAGGTACTCCCTTTCCCGAGGGCGGAGGCAATGGTACTGCAGGTACTCCTCTCACGGTGAACTTCTCCGTTATTGATCAGCCTGTAGCGCCTGTTCCAGATGAAAATCATAAGGTCACAAGCTTCACACTAATCAATGCAGATACCGAACAACCTATCCGCAATCTAGTTCACAATGACGTAATTGACCTGTCCAGCTTACCGACCCGCAACCTGAGCATCCGGGCCAATACCAATCCTGATCGGGTAGGTAGCGTAAAATTTGTCCTGAGTGGTAGGGAGAGCAGGACCCAGGTAGAGACCGGATTTCCTTATTCACTGTATGGCGACGAGGGAGGTAACTACAACAGCTGGACCCCGGCAGTAGGCGACTATACTCTTGCAGCTACTCCTTATACCGAAGGGGGGAGCAACGGTACCGCAGGCGTTCCGCTGACGATCAGTTTCCGGGTAGTAGAACAGCCTGTGAATAATCCACCAGGTTCAACAGGGCAGCAACTGGTAAGCTTCACACTCATTAATGCGGATACTGACCAGCCGCTGCGCGATCTGGTTCCTAATGATGTGCTAAATCTATCAACGCTGCCGACCCGCAATCTGAGTATTCGGGCCAATACCAATCCCGAGCAGGTAGGTAGCGTAAAGCTTGTCCTGAGTGGTCAGGAGAACCGGACGCAGACCGAGACGGGCTTCCCCTACTCGCTATTTGGCGACGAGGGAGGCAACTACAACGCCTGGACACCGCCTGTAGGTAACTACACGTTGATTGGTACACCTTATACTGAAAGAAGCGCAACAGGTACCGCTGGTACTCCTCTCACGCTTAATTTCTCCGTTGTAGATCAGCCCGTGTCGCCCGACCCTGCTACAGGCCAGCAGGTAATAAGTTTTACCCTGATGAATGCAGATACTGATCAGCCTATTCGTGATCTGATGCACAATGAAGTAATTAACCTGTCCAGTTTGCCAACCCGTAACCTCAGCATTCGGGCCAATACCAATCCTAATCGGGTAGGTAGCGTGAAGCTTGTCCTGAGTGGTCAGCAGAGACACACGCAGACCGAGACGGGCTTTCCCTACTCGCTGTTTGGCGACGAGGGAGGCAACTACAACGCCTGGACCCCGGCAGTAGGTGACTACACCCTAATCGGTACCCCCTATACCGAAGGGGGGGGCAGGGGCACCGCAGGAGCTCCATTAACCATCAGTTTCAGAGTAACCAACCAATCCGCATCCCGTATAGCAGCCGAAGCGGTCGATGAAGTAGAGCATCCGGAGGTTCTGTATTATCCTAATCCATTTACCGAATCCTTTACTCTAAAGGTTAACGGAGCAGAATCAGGCAAAATACCTGCTGTACTTTTCGATACAAGGGGCCAGGTAGTCATGCAACTGGATGATTTACCAACCAGGCAAAATATAAAACTGGGTAAAGAATTAGTACCTGGAGTATATATTTTACATGTTGGTATTGGTAGCAAAGTAAAAGCTTATAAATTAATCAAAACGCAGTAGAAAAATCATCAACAAGCTGAAAGAAATAGCCTGCTAAGTGTAGCAGGCTATTTCTTTCAGCTTGTTGATTTACTACTAGTTACTAGTAAATATACTACCAGTTACTATCGAATTCCAGCGTGGTAAATACATAACTTTACTTTTTTCTAAAATCAAATTTGTAACCAATAGTAATATTATTGTAATAATTAATAAGCCTACTACGAAAGTATTTAGCTATACAATCAGTTACAAAATAATTCATTTTATATTCTCCATGACTCTTTCACTATGGTATGATATTTGATAAAATATGCCTAGAATCGCTATTTTATGTGTTGACTATTAGTCAATTAGGCGATTTTCACATTTACATAACTATATGAATTTAATGACTTTTATTATAACATATTTACTAAATTTTTATACTTTATGACCGTTTACTAAATTATATTTCACCCCTTCAACTTTCATTTATTTATTTAGCGGTAGAGAATTTTATTTATCGGTACGTAACATTTTATTGTACTGCTCGACCCTATCTAACCCGTCAAGACAGATCCCTCTTTACGCAGGTAGTTTATTCCGGAAATTGATTGACACAATATCGTTAAAGACTACAAGTCAATACCCTATGCGGACTAAATACTTGCATCTTTGATAAAAGCAGGCATGATTGACCACTGTTGTCAATACCTGCTAAAATGTCTTACATGAATTAAATTTAAAATAATGGATAGGACACCACTACCCAGATAAGAAAACTATATCCATACCCATCTCACACATTAATATTTAACTGAATGAATTAAATCAATCGTTTTTTATATTTTAAATCATCTGAAATGGAGGAGTATGTAGTAAGAAAGGCTAAACAGATCAAGCTGTTAGTTCATTTTTTGATTCTACTAGTAGTATTACCTACAACCGGAAAGGCCGCTGGTATACCCTTTCCCACCCTTGTCAACAATGGCACCGGCCAGGTGACCGTACAGGGGGAGCTAAAAAAATGGCACAAGATCACGCTGCTCATCGACGGACCGGCTTCCTCTGAAACCGCTTCCGACAACCCATTCCTCAACTACCGCCTCAACGTCACCTTCTCCAACGGCTCCAAATCCTACCTGGTGCCCGGCTACTTTGCCGCCGATGGTAATGCTGCCCAGACCAGCGCTTCGGCCGGTAACGTGTGGAAGGTGCACTTCGCCCCCGATGAAGTAGGCACCTGGACCTACTCTGTATCCATGAGAACAGGACCTGACCTTGCCGTGAGCGAAGATCCGAATGCCGGCAGTGCCGTCAGTCCGGTGGATGGCCAGAGCGGCTCCTTCACCATTGCCCCTACTGATAAGGGAGGAGTGGACCTTAGGGGCAAAGGCCGCCTGCGCTACGTAGGACAGCACTACCTGCAGTTTGCCGAGACGGGCGAGTACTTCCTCAAGGGAGGGGTAGACTCTCCCGAGAACTTCCTGGCCTACGAAGACTTTGATAATACTCCTAATAATGGTAGTAGAAGGAAAACATACCGCCCTCACCTGCAGGACTGGCAGTCGGGTGATCCGACCTGGAAGGACGGCAAGGGCAAGGGCATCATCGGCGCCATCAACTATCTGTCCGGTCAGGGGCTCAATGCCTTCTCCTTCCTGACCATGAACATCAACGGGGATGACCGAAATGTATACCCTTACCTGAATACCAGCGACTACACCCGCTTTGACTGCTCCAAGCTCGAGCAGTGGGAGAAGGTGTTTGAGCATGCCGACACCAAAGGCATGTACATGAACTTTAAGTTTCAGGAAAAGGAAAACGACAGAATGCTGGACGGAGGAGACCTGGGCACTCTGCGCAAGCTCTACTACCGGGAGCTGATCGCGCGCTTCGGTCACCACCTGGCTCTGAACTGGAACATGGGGGAGGAGAACCAACAAGCCACACAGCAGCGCAAAGACATGGCAGAGTACTTCTCCCGCAATGACCCCTACAAGCATCATGTCGTTATTCATACATACCCCGGAGAGCAGGATGAAGTATACACCCCTTTGTTAGGCAATAGCTCTAAATATACAGGCGCTGCACTTCAAGTAGCCGTAGGAAGTGTATACCAGGAAACAAAAAAATGGGTAGAGCAATCTGCCAAAGCCGGAAAAAAATGGGTAGTAGCTAATGATGAACAAACGCCTGGAGAAAAAGGTGTAGCAGCTGATGAAGATTACCCGGGGAACAGAGGAACCATAGCTGATAACCAAAATGATATAAGAAAAAACGCACTCTGGGGAAATATCATGGCTTTGGGAGCCGGCGTAGAGTACTACTTTGGATACAACACTGGCGAGACTGACCTCACCGCTCAGGATTTCCGCTCACGTGCTAAGATGTGGCGCTATACCAGACATGCCCTGAACTTCTTTCGTACCTACGTGCCAATGGGTGAAGTAACTCTACTGACTAATGTTAGCAAAGGGATTATGCTAGGTAAAGATGGACATGTGTATGTTGTGTATCTTAAAGCCGGAGGCACTGCCAATATTACCATCAATACCAATGCAACCTATACAGTAAAGTGGTACAATCCGCGTACAGGTGCTCTACAGAACGGATCAGTTACTTCTTTTGTAGGTAATGGTTCCAAACCGTTGGGAAATCCACCAGCCGAGTCAAGTGAGGATTGGGTTGTACTGGTTCAGAGAAACTCCCAAACAACTGTTAATAAGCCCCCAACTTCTAATGCAGGAGTTGATCAGAACATTACTCTGCCAGCTAGCAGCGTTACATTAAATGGCACAGCCAGTGACTCTGATGGCAGCATTGCCTCCTGGCAGTGGAGTCAGCAAAGCGGCCCTAACACAGCTAAATTAAGTGGAGTCAACACCGCCCAATTAACCGCCAGTGAACTAGTAGCTGGTACGTACGTCTTCCGCCTGACGGTGAAAGACAACCAGGGTGCCTCCGATTATGATGATGTAGCTGTTAAGGTAGTGGCTGATCAGCGTGTAGTAACCTTAACTCTGATCAATGCTGACAACGAGCAGCCAATCCGCGACTTAGCAGATAAGGATGTTCTTGACTTATCTACCCTACCGACCAGAAACCTGAACATTCGTGCTAATACTGATCCATCTACAGTAGGTAGCGTTAAATTTGTACTAAGTGGAAAGCAAAGAAAGACTCAAATAGAAACCGGTTCTCCGTACTCATTGTTTGGTGATAAAAATGGTAATTACAATGCCTGGACGCCAGATCAGGGCAGCTATGTAATCACTTCTACTCCCTATACTGGCGAAGATGCTAAGGGTACCGCAGGGGCTTCTCTTACCATTAGTTTTGATGTTGTAGGTAGTTCATCGAATCAGTCTCCTACAGTTAGCGCCGGCTCGGATAAGGCTATCACCTTACCTACCAATAGTATTACTCTGACGGGTTCGGCCAGTGATCATGATGGTAGTATCGCTTCCTATGAGTGGAGTCAGCAGAGTGGCCCTAACACAGCTAACCTAAACGGAGCTAACACATCCTCGCTGACTGCTAGTAATCTGGTAGCGGGTACCTACGTCTTCCGCCTGACGGTGACCGACAACCAGGGTGCAACAGTATTCGATGAAACAGTCGTTACCGTAAAGCCTGCTGCGAACCAGGCGCCAAGTGCCGATGCCGGCGAAGATAAAACTATTACCCATCCTACCTCCAGTATCACTCTGACGGGTTCGGCCAGTGATCATGACGGTAGTATCGCTTCCTATGAATGGAGTCAACAGAGTGGCCCTAGCCAAGCAAAGCTAAACGACGCGAGTTCCGCCAGCCTTACCGCAAGTGAATTAATTGTTGGTAGCTATGTATTCCGCCTGACAGTAACAGATAATCAGGGTGCCACTGCACATGATGAAGTCTCAGTAAGAGTAAATCCTGACCCTTCTCTAGCTGAATCAGTAGCAAGTTTCACACTTATCAATGCTGATACAGATCAGCCGATACGTGAGCTGACAGCTAATGATGTACTAAACCTGACAACACTACCAACCAGGAACCTGAACATCCGTGCCAATTCAGATCCCACTCGTGTAGGAAGTGTAAAGTTTGTGCTCAATGGGAAGGAAACTAATGTTCGGACTGAAACAGATTTCCCCTATGCATTGACTGGCGATAAAGATGGTGACTACAACGCCTGGACACCATCACTAGGAGATTATACTCTGACGGCTACTCCTTATACCGGTCCCGGTGCTACCGGTTCCTCAGGAGCTGCACTGTCCATTAACTTCAGTGTAATAGATGAGCCTGAGGTTAATCCGGTGGTAGTATACCGAATAAATGCGGGAGGAAGCAGCTATATCACTTCCGATGAAAAACAATTTATCGCGGATGCCCATCACAGTAGTGGAAACACCTATAATGCTGGTAATGCTGATATTATAAATACCAACGACGATCCTCTATACCGGACCGAACGCTATGGTAATTTCTCCTATAACTTCCCTGTGAATAACGGCAACTACAGAGTGATTTTGCACTTTGCTGAAACTTACCTGGGAGTTAAAGGCTCTGGCACGCGGAAGTTCAACGTTGATGTAGAGGGGCAACGAAAACTATCAGAATATGATATCGCTGCCAAAGCCGGCGGCCCTCTCAAAGCTATTCAGGAGTCCTTTGATGTAAACGTTAATGATGGTACTCTGAATATCGATTTCAAAAAAGGATCTGAAAATAACCCCAAGGTATCCGCCCTTGAAATAGTAGCGCTGAATTATGCATCAGCTTCCCGAACCGTGGAGGATGCCGGTGCCGTAGTAAGCTTCACGTTAATGAATGCCGATAACGAGCAGCCCATCCGGGAGCTGACAGCTAGTGATGTACTTGATCTGGCCAGTTTACCGACCCGTAACCTGAGCATCCGCGCCAACACCAATCCTGACCGGGTGGGCAGTGTAAAGATGGTCCTCAGTGGTCAGCAGAGCCGGACTCAGATAGAGACTGGCTTCCCCTACTCGCTGTTCGGAGACGAAGGAGGCAACTATAACGCTTGGACACCGGCGGTGGGGGATTACCGACTAACAGGTACACCCTACACCGAAAGAGGTGCTACGGGTACGGCCGGTACTCCCCTCTCCATCAGCTTCAAGATTACAAATACATCTGCAGCTAGAATTAGCTTTGAGAGTTTGTCAGAACCTGAGGGCCTACAGGTGAAGTACTATCCTAATCCATTCGCCGAAACCATCACCCTGCAGGTGCAAGGGAAAGGAAGTGGTAAGCTACCAGCTATTCTCTTTGATGTCAATGGGCGGGTAGTGATGCAACTGGAAGATCTACAAGCCGAACAGACTATCACCCTAGGGAAAGAGGTAGCACCGGGTATGTACATACTACACATAGGAGCTGGTAGAAAATTAAAAACCTATAAGCTGATCAAGGCTGAGTAACACCCTTATTCCGTTTTATAGTACCTAATTGAGAAAAAGCCTGCTATGATAGCAGGCTTTTTCTCAATTAGGTACTATAGAATATTCTAACAAATACTCATAGACTAAAAGGTTATCTAACTCATACTTTGTGCTTACCTTCCCACCTCCCATTTGTAACCTGACACAGCCGATCAAATATCTTCTCATTATCGTAATTGACCGTTAGGCAACACGCACGAACCTGTTGATTTACAGTCAATTAATGAGGTATTTTAAATATCGATATTTGACTTTTCTATCAAAATTTATGACGTATCTAATAAAATAACACTTATCCGGACTTTTTACTAAATGAACCTCTTGACTCCCACCTTTATTTATTTATTTAGCAAAGAGAATTACATCTAACGGTAAGCAACATCTGGTACTCATCGTCTCAATTGTTCGTTTTACCAATGGTTTAAATTCCATTTTTTACCACTACTACACACTATGTATATTCTGCTGGTGACTATTAGAACATTTAGTAGAATACGGACTAATGACCATCACCAAAAGTGACAAGTCAGACACTAGTCCAGGATATAACCCCACTATAAAAGCTAAAACTTACAGGTATTGCCACTGAGTTTACGACTATACTTTTTGGTATAGCCAACGAACCTATGTGCCTATCACACACACTATTGATTAATCCAATGGATCAAATCAATTGTACCTTTTATTCTTATAAACTGGATTATGTTGAATTTTTTACAAAGAGTTAAACACTCTTATCTGTTAGCTTGCTGCTCCATTCCGCTGCTGACACTATCCCCTGATATGCATGCAGGAGGTATAACAACAGCAGCTTTAATGACCTGTGATGCTCCTCATGAAGAGCGCAATGGCCTGGTAGTCATCGAAGCCGAGAACCTGAACCTGCCCTCGGGCTGGCAGAAAAAAAGCGCCACCAGTGGCTACACCGGCAGCGGCTACATTGAGTGGACCGGTGCGTCAAGCTTCTCCAAGCCAGGCGTAGGTCTGATCGAGACTACCGTCAAAATCAACAAGACAGGCAAGTACTACTTCCGCTGGCATAACAGAGTCGGCAAAGGTACCTCCGGCAGCGAGCACAACGACTCCTGGCTGCGCCTGCCTGACGCCAGTAACTTCTATGCCGAGAAAGGCACATACGTTGTTTATCCGCATGGTAGTGGTAAAACACCCAATCCTAAAGGAGCTGGTTCAGGTGGCTGGTTCAAGATCTTCACCAACGGGGGGCTCAAATGGAACTGGGCTACTGTTACCAGTGACCACGAAAACCTGCTGATCGTGGCTGAGTTCAACTCGCCGGGAGTCTACAGGATCCAGATCTCGGCTCGCTCGGACGGGCACCTGATCGACCGCCTGGTGATGCACCACTCATCAGTCTCAACCACCACGGCGCTGGCCCTGACCAACCCAGAGACTACATGTACCGGAGAGGTAGTAGCCAGCAATCAGGCGCCTACGGCCAATGCCGGTGCAGATAAGACCATTGCACTTCCCACCAACAGCGTAATCCTCAACGGCTCGGGCAGCGACTCCGACGGCAGCATTGCCTCCTACCAATGGAACCAGCAGAGCGGTCCCAGCCAGGCCAGCCTGTCCAATGTCGGCACGGCCAACCTGACAGCTGGTAATCTGGTTGCGGGTACGTATGTCTTCCGTCTGACGGTAAAAGATAATCAGGGAGCCACCGCTACGAACGATGCTTCGGTAAAGGTCAATCCTGAGCCTGCCACTTCCACCCAGCAGGTAGTAAGCTTCACGTTGATGAATGCTGACAACGAGCAGCCCATCCGGGAGCTGACAGCTAATGACGTGCTGAACCTGGCTACACTCCCTACAAAGAACCTGAGCATCCGTGCCAACACCAATCCTGACCGGGTGGGCAGTGTAAAGATGATCCTCAGTGGCCAGGAGAACCGGACTCAGACAGAGACGGGCTTTCCTTATTCCCTATTCGGCGACGAGGCAGGCAACTACAACGCCTGGACACCGGCCGTGGGGGATTACCGACTAACAGGTACCCCTTACACTGAAAGAAGTGCTACGGGTACGGCCGGTACTCCCCTTTCCATCACCTTCAAAGTGGTAGAGCAGGCTGAGACTACTCCGGCTCCTGCGCCAGCCGGCCAGCAGGTAGTAAGCTTCACGTTGATGAATGCTGATAACGAGCAGCCCATCCGGGAGCTGACAGCTGGTGATGTACTTGATCTGGCCAGTTTACCGACCCGCAACCTGAGCATCCGCGCCAACACCAATCCTGACCGGGTGGGCAGTGTAAAGATGATCCTCAGTGGTCAGCAGAGCCGGACCCAGATAGAGACGGGCTTCCCCTACTCGCTGTTCGGAGACGAGGCAGGCAACTATAACGCCTGGACACCGGCGGTGGGGGATTACCGACTAACAGGTACTCCTTACACTGAAAGAAGTGCTACGGGTACGGCCGGTACTCCCTTTTCCATCACCTTCAAGATCACAAATACTTCCGCGGCAAGAACAACAGCAGCTTTAATGACCTGTGATGCTCCTCATGAAGAGCGCAATGGCCTGGTAGTCATCGAAGCCGAGAACCTGAACCTGCCCTCGGGCTGGCAGAAAAAAAGCGCCACCAGTGGCTACACCGGCAGCGGCTACATTGAGTGGACCGGTGCGTCAAGCTTCTCCAAGCCAGGCGTAGGTCTGATCGAGACTACCGTCAAAATCAACAAGACAGGCAAGTACTACTTCCGCTGGCATAACAGAGTCGGCAAAGGTACCTCCGGCAGCGAGCACAACGACTCCTGGCTGCGCCTGCCTGACGCCAGTAACTTCTATGCCGAGAAAGGCACATACGTTGTTTATCCGCATGGTAGTGGTAAAACACCCAATCCTAAAGGAGCTGGTTCAGGTGGCTGGTTCAAGATCTTCACCAACGGGGGGCTCAAATGGAACTGGGCTACTGTTACCAGTGACCACGAAAACCTGCTGATCGTGGCTGAGTTCAACTCGCCGGGAGTCTACAGGATCCAGATCTCGGCTCGCTCGGACGGGCACCTGATCGACCGCCTGGTGATGCACCACTCATCAGTCTCAACCACCACGGCGCTGGCCCTGACCAACCCAGAGACTACATGTACCGGAGAGGTAGTAGCCAGCAATCAGGCGCCTACGGCCAATGCCGGTGCAGATAAGACCATTGCACTTCCCACCAACAGCGTAATCCTCAACGGCTCGGGCAGCGACTCCGACGGCAGCATTGCCTCCTACCAATGGAACCAGCAGAGCGGTCCCAGCCAGGCCAGCCTGTCCAATGTCGGCACGGCCAACCTGACAGCTGGTAATCTGGTTGCGGGTACGTATGTCTTCCGTCTGACGGTAAAAGATAATCAGGGAGCCACCGCTACGAACGATGCTTCGGTAAAGGTCAATCCTGAGCCTGCCACTTCCACCCAGCAGGTAGTAAGCTTCACGTTGATGAATGCTGACAACGAGCAGCCCATCCGGGAGCTGACAGCTAATGACGTGCTGAACCTGGCTACACTCCCTACAAAGAACCTGAGCATCCGTGCCAACACCAATCCTGACCGGGTGGGCAGTGTAAAGATGATCCTCAGTGGCCAGGAGAACCGGACTCAGACAGAGACGGGCTTTCCTTATTCCCTATTCGGCGACGAGGCAGGCAACTACAACGCCTGGACACCGGCCGTGGGGGATTACCGACTAACAGGTACCCCTTACACTGAAAGAAGTGCTACGGGTACGGCCGGTACTCCCCTTTCCATCACCTTCAAAGTGGTAGAGCAGGCTGAGACTACTCCGGCTCCTGCGCCAGCCGGCCAGCAGGTAGTAAGCTTCACGTTGATGAATGCTGATAACGAGCAGCCCATCCGGGAGCTGACAGCTGGTGATGTACTTGATCTGGCCAGTTTACCGACCCGCAACCTGAGCATCCGCGCCAACACCAATCCTGACCGGGTGGGCAGTGTAAAGATGATCCTCAGTGGTCAGCAGAGCCGGACCCAGATAGAGACGGGCTTCCCCTACTCGCTGTTCGGAGACGAGGCAGGCAACTATAACGCCTGGACACCGGCGGTGGGGGATTACCGACTAACAGGTACCCCTTACACTGAAAGAAGTGCTACGGGTACGGCCGGTACTCCCTTTTCCATCACCTTCAAGATCACAAATACTTCCGCGGCAAGAGTTAGTGCAAGTACCGAAACCACTGTTGAGAGAACACCGAAAATTACTCTATACCCGAACCCAACAGCTGATGTTGTTACGATTGACGGAGTTTATCCAGAAGCCGATGACTTTAACCTTGGAATTACGAATGGTGTACTAGTGCATTATCCCAAATACGAGGTAATAGCCTCAGGTAGCGTGCGAATAGCTGTTGATGGCATGAGTCCCGGAACCTACATCATACAGGTAAAGCAATACGGTAAAGTTTCTTCGCACAAGCTACTTATTGTACGATGATTACCAGATGATGACTATAAGTACTTAAAAAGGCGGGCTATTCTGAAACATCAGAATAGCCCGCCTTTTTTATTGACTAACCACCGGACCCTTATTGGCGGAAACCTCCTGGTGCGGTTTGCGTCTAATAAGCCTGTCGTTCTTAACAATTTTGGCATTACTTCTTTCTGGCAACACACATCAGACTTAAAGCACTTGTTTTAGCATCAGGATGACGTCCCGATAACAAGTTACCCAGCCGGTATTTGAAAGCGGCCCTACCTACATTCCCCTGCATGATCTCGGCCCCCAGCACATGATTATGAGGATAGACGCTAACCTCAAACCCTAGTGGCTTTAACACTTTCATGAACATTTCGTTGGTAACACCATGTCCGGGCTTATGGTGTATTTCGGAAGCCAGGGCCCAACTTTGCTGATTGCCTGACTTATGAAAGCTATGTCCAATGAGCCGGTAGTAAACAAGTCTGCCATTCCACAGGAGTTTGGCCAGCCCCTTGTAGTTCCAGGCGGAGTGTTGTGGGTCATGATCTGTGATAAGAATGCCTCCGGGCTTTACCAAACGAGCGGCTTCTTTAAGAACAGCAGCCATATTCTCACAATGGTGTAAAGCGGCATTCAGGGCCACGATATCCGCAAATCCGGATTGGAAGGGAAGCTTATGCGCATCAGCAAGTACCGGAACATAACCAAGTTTTGCCGCAAATTCTAAGGATGTAGGAGCCACATCCACGCCAATTACAATTTTAGGCTTTCCTTTTAAAGTAGCCATTAGATTGCCTGGCCCACAGCCAATATCCACTACTACCTTATCTGTCCAATCGCCGCCAGCGGCCAGCCATCTGCTCCTAAAACTCTCATCCCGGTGGCAGTATGTAAGATATTCCTCTGCCCATTCCGCATTACCAAAGTAGTAGGCATTTGCCTTGATGGCTTCTGACAAGCAGGAGATTGGATGCTCCAGATAGCTTCCGGATTTCTTCAATTCAACACCTGGTAATAAAAATTCCGAGAGAGCTGACTTGATTTGTAGATCAATCATAAATCAAACAAATTAGTGATGGTATATAAAACAAACTTTAACGGGGTCTTAGAAGTAAAAGTGTTACAACCGGATGTCGCTCCTGTTATCTGACAATCAGTAGCGTTGGAATAGGCAGGTATATATCTGATTCTGATTATAAACTTGCTTTAGCGAGGAGGCGAATAAGAATTGATGTGCGGTATATATAAAATTATATTTTTTAGTTGTACATGTTCATTGATTGTGAGTAAACGGTATGTCTTATTATTAAATGGTCTTAAGAATTATCAAGTGGTAGGTCATATTATCAAGTGGTAGATCAAACTAAAATACCTTTCCTTATACTTGCATAACCGTTGTTATATATTCAATACGTCCTATGGAATATTGAAAAGAGCCCTCCGATCTATCCCATGAAATCTACCTAAGTTTTACATTCCATTTCAGCAATCCATTCATTTCTTATAAGCGACAGTATCCTCATGATGTTACCTTTAGCCAGATTAAAACGTTTCTATTCGTTCTTAGCACTTATTGTAGCTCTGAGTTTGGGCGGCCTTAGCTCGTGTGTATCTCCCAAGACCGTCGTCTACTTTCAGGGAGAAGAACTGCGCTACACCTCCGACAGCATCACCCAGAACTACGTACCCACTATCCAACCCAACGACCTGCTCTCCATCTATGTCGGTAGCCTTAGTGCCGAGTCCAACGAGCTCTTCAACATGCCCAACCAGTTCACCGTCGCCAACATGAACTATGCCACCACCGGTGGAGGATCGCGCTCCCAAACCATTGGCTATCTGGTGGATCATGAAGGAAATGTGGAGATGCCCCTGGTGGGTAAGATCAACCTGCTGGGAATGCCCGCCTGGGCAGCATCTGATACCGTACGCAAGCGCCTGATGGCCTACCTGCGTGAGCCCACTGTCAGCATCCGCACGCTCAACTTCAAGGTATCCGTCATGGGGGAGGTCAACCGTCCGGCCGTCTACGTGATACCCGACGAGAAGATCACCCTGCCCGAAGTGCTGAGCCTGGCCGGTGACATGACCATCTACGGCAAGCGCGACAACGTGCTCATCATCCGCGAGGAAGACGGCAAGCGCGAGTACGCCCGGGTGGACTTTACCAGCCGCGATATTTTCCGTTCGCCCTACTACTACCTGCACAAGAACGACGTGATCTACGTGGAGCCGGTCAATGCCCGTCTGACCTCCACCGACCGCACCATGCAGGTACTGCCTCTGGTACTTAGTACCATCACCACTGTCACTGTCCTGATCTTTAATTTTGTCAGGCTCTGACGTTGCATCACCCAAATGATGTAATTTTTCTGCCAAGAAAAATATGTATTCCTAAGTATATCCACACCAACTCATTATGCTATGAATGATCGCACACATTTTGCTATACCTGTAGAACATGCCCAGCCCGAAGAGCAGGAGTTCAACTTACAAGAGTATCTCCATCGCTACCTGCGTTACTGGTACCTGTTTCCTCTATTTGTGTGTCTTACGATTACCGCTGCCTTTTTTTATTTGCAGATCACCCAGCCAGTTTATCAGGCTACCGCTACCCTGCTCATTAAGGATGAAAAGAAAGGTGTAGGCTCGGCGCAGGGAGAAATTCTGGAGGAGTTAACTCAGTTCAGTGGCAATAAACTAGTTGAAAACGAGATTGAAATCCTAAAGTCTCAGACTCTTATGAGCCAGGTAATTACCGAATTGAATCTACAGGTGGTTTATCAAGCTAAAGACGGTTTGGCTACCCGCGACCTCTACAAGCAGAGCCCCGTCCTCGTGGAGCCTAAAGTACTCACCGAATATGCCTACCAGGAGCCGCTGGTCATCCACCTGGAAAAAGGGGATAAATTCCGCATTGGTAATGAAAATCAATTGTTATCCTATGGTCGAAGGCTACGTAATAAATGGGGAGAATTCATCGTAATCAAGAATACTCCATCTTCTATCAAAGATATAACAATAGCTTTCAAAGACCCGGCAGCCCTAATGGGTAGCATGAAAGGCCGTCTATCAGTACAGCAGCCCAACGTCAAGAGTACCGTACTGAGCCTGACCTACGACGATGTATCCATACAGCGCAGCAAGGACGTACTCAACAAGCTGCTGGACGTCTACATCCAGTCGTCGCTCAACGACAAGAACCGCGAAGCCTCCAACACCCTCAAGTTCATCGAAGACCGCCTCGGCCTCATCACCGGAGAGCTGGGCGACGTGGAGCGTGACGTGGAGTCGTACAAGCGCGAGCAGGGCCTCACTGACATCAGCGCCGAGTCGCAGCTGTTCCTGGAAAACATCAAGGAAAACGACACCAAGCTCAACGAGGTCAACGTCCAGCTCCGCATCCTGGAGAGCATCGAAAGCTACATCCAGAACGCCGACAACTCCGTAGCTCCTGCCACCTACATGATCAACGATCCCGTACTGGTGTCGCTGCTCACCCGCTTCAACGAGCTGGCCATCCAGCGCGAGCGCTACGCCCGCACCACCACGGCTAGCAACCCCCTGCTCGAAACTGTCAATACCCAGCTGGCTAATACCCGCCAGGCCATCCGCGAAAACGTGCAGAACCTCAAGCGCGGCCTCGACCTGAGCCGTCAGAATCTGGAGTCGGTTAACCACCGCTTCTCGGCCGGGCTACGCTCTATTCCGCAGAAGGAGCGCGAGTACGTAGGCATCAAGCGCCAGCAAACCATCAAGGAGGGCCTATACCTGTACCTGCTGCAGAAGCGGGAGGAAACCGCCCTGGCCTACGCCTCTACCGTCACCGACAGCCGCCTGGTGGATGCACCTGTGGCTTCTCTTGCTCCCATTGCACCCAAGAGATCCATCATCTGGCTGGGCGCCTTCGGTGCGGGCGTAGCCATCCCGCTGCTGCTGATCAACCTGCTGTTCATGCTCAACAACACCATCCAGACTCGCGACGACATTGAGCAGATCGGCCGCGTGTCCATCCTGGGGGAGATCGGCCTACTCAAGAAAGAAAATAATCCCGAGTCAATTATTAAGATGGCCTCCCGCTCGGCGGTGGCCGAGCAGTTCCGGGCCCTGCGTACCAACTTGCAGTACCTAGGCGACGGCAGCTGCCGTACGATCATGCTTACCTCCTCCATCGGAGGCGAGGGCAAGAGCTTCGTCAGCATCAACCTGGCCGCCAGCCTGGCCTACGCCGATAAGCGCGTGATCCTGCTCGGCATGGACCTGCGCAAGCCCTCCCTGCAGGAGCGTCTGCAGGTACCCAACGACCGGGGCGTCACCAACTACCTCATCGGGCAGAGTCCGCTGTCGGAGTTGATCCAACCCACAGGCGTGCACCCCAAGTTTGATGTCATTACCTGTGGCCCCATCCCGCCCAATCCGTCGGAGTTGCTGAGCAATGGGCGCCTGCCCCAGTTGCTGGCCGAGCTGCGCGAGCAGTACGACTACATTCTGATCGACTGCCCCCCCTTCGGCCTGGTGACCGACGCGGCCCTGATCGCGGAGTATACCGACGCTACGCTGTACCTGGTGCGCTTCAACTATACCCTGCGCGACCACCTGCGCCACATCGGCGAGCTGAGCCGCACCAAGCGGTTCAACAACCTGAGCGTTATCTTCAACGGGGTCAACTACGGGGCGGGCTACGGATACGGATACGGTTACGGCGGCTACGGCTACGGCTACTACGATGGCGAAGAAAGCAAGGTACGCACTTGGCAGCATCGTCTCAAACAGCTAGTCAGTTAGTGGCTAAAATTCTGATAAATTTTGTTTCCTATTCCACTACTATTAACATCATAGTAGTGGAATAGGAAACAAATGTACATTCCCCTATCATCGAAGCATATTATTACAATCTAGATATTACAAGGTTCAAGATAGTATGGCAAAGCTTAACTAATCTACTACTCTGGAGGAGTAAGCAGTCTCCTATAGCGCATCTCTCGCAAATTTACACCCAAGCAGTATATCCCTCTGTTCAGTACCAGGAGCCTTTTCCAACTCCCCCCCGCCGAGTGAAATAAATCATTAGCTGCTCATACATTAATAATAGGTAGTCGTGATAACTACTTGCTCTTCCTAGGCTGACTTAATTAAAGCAGAACTAGCCAACTATACAGAGATCATTGAGGTGGGCACAGCAATATAGCCGCCAGTATTGCGTTCGGTTACTTCACTGCGATTACTGATGATATCCAACTGATACTTCTGCCTATGAAGAGGCCGTTTTACAAACCTGAGCGACGACTATATTGAACATTAGCAGATGTCAGGTTATGTCCTTCTACAAAAAAACTGATGCTGCTTCTAATCAAAACTTCACCAATTAGGGAGTAATTATGATACAGCAGCATGTTCTTCCTTAAAGCAGTTCCTTCCTATATGAACTGTAATAGTAAGTTCCTGCCATTTATGTTGCTTCTCTACATACATGGCAGAACCACTAAGGATCATTCCTCCCAAAGAAGCTACCGTGGAAATTGTCTCAGCTAGCGTCGACTATGCATTGATGGAGCGTTCTGAGAAGATGCGGGTTGTAAAAGCACATTTTGGCTTGTCTGAATTCAGTTCCTTTGATTCAAAATGGGAGTACTTGCACAAGCAGCATCACTTAATTCAGAGTAATATGGTCTGGGTACAATCAGACATGTAAGATTTCTGGGGTAGACGAACAAGTATTAGTAGAAACAATAGGCATAATCCTGGTGCTGAATAATAAGTTTTAGGATACATAAAAGACACATGATAAGAAGTAGAACATCCTGAACTAATCAAATAACAAATATTAAAAAATTTATACAAAAACCTTATATAACAAAGAGTTACATGCGAAGGTTAACGTACTGCATTGTGATATCAGAAAGCAAGGCTACCTATTGACTTCCAGTCTAAATCATTTATTATTAGTCCTAATTGCAAATTTTAGAAAGTTCTTTGATCAGATACACAATACTTTGACCACTAGATAACTTTTTAATAGGCCTACATTTTTAAAAGTTATATTTGTTTTATAAGTACAATAACGAAGCTCGCATTTTACATGCACAGGAATGAATCAATATATTTAAGTAATGTGAGATTTAGCCTTACTATGAATATAGTGTAATATACAGCTCGCATTGGCTGGTAGATCAGAAATGATTTAAAGGCAGGGCCAGCAGCAATTTCAATAAACTATACACACACTATACACACTATTTTATTACTTATGAAAAGCAAAGTAGCCCTCATTACAGGTATAACCGGACAGGACGGAGCCTATCTGAGTGAATTACTCCTTAGTAAAGGCTACACCGTCCACGGCATAAAACGCCGTAGTTCTCTGTTTAATACGGATCGCATCGACCACCTCTACCAGGACCCCCACGTGCAGGATCCGCGCTTTATCCTCCACTACGGCGACCTAACCGACTCGATGAACCTCACCCGCATCATTCAGGAGGTACAACCCGATGAGATCTATAACCTGGCCGCCATGAGCCACGTGAAGGTGAGCTTTGATGAGCCAGAATATACCGCCAATGCGGATGGTATAGGCACACTACGTATATTAGAGGCCGTTAGGCTGCTAGGCCTCAGCACAAAGACCCGTATTTACCAAGCTTCTACGTCAGAACTATACGGACTAGTACAGGCGGTACCCCAATCGGAAACGACCCCCTTTTATCCCCGCTCCCCCTACGCCATAGCCAAGCTGTACGCCTACTGGATTACGGTCAACTACCGCGAAGCCTACGAAATGTACGCCTGCAACGGCATCCTGTTCAACCACGAATCGCCCCTGCGCGGAGAGACATTCGTAACCCGCAAGATTACCAGGGCTGCTGCCAAGATTGCATTAGGCTTACAGGATTGCCTCTATATGGGCAATATTGATGCCCAGCGGGACTGGGGTCATGCCAAAGACTACGTAGAAGCCATGTACCTGATCCTGCAACAGGAAAGACCAGAGGACTTTGTCATTGCGACTGGAGTGACTACCCGAGTACGTGAATTTATTCGCAAGACTTTCGCCTACCTGGGTGTAACCGTAGAATTTACAGGGAATGCCGAAGATGAAGTAGGTACCATCGTAGCCGTAGATAATGACCGACTAGAAGAGTTGGGTATCCCCTATGGTGAGCACTTAGCGGCGGGTACTGTAGTAATGCGTATTGATCCCCGCTATTACCGCCCAACCGAAGTAGAACTACTTATTGGAGACCTGACTAAGTCACAGGCGAAGCTGGGATGGAAGCCCAAGCACACGCTGGAAACGCTTATAGAAGATATGGCCCTAGCCGATCTAAGGCTGTTCCAGAAGGATAGGCTGCTGCTCAACAAAGGTTTTGAAGTACTAAATTACTTTGAGTGATTTGGGACTTTTTCAAGCCTGGAAACCTCTTTTGAGTAGCCTGAAGGCAAGTTATAGAAATAGCACATGCATCAATAGGTATTTTGTGATAGATTATTACAGCAAACTGGTTCCAAAGAATAACTACCACAGGAAGAGAAAAAAAATATGCAAGAGTTAAGGACCCGTAATATTCAATACACAGCCACTCATGAACCTAATTCCAAAAATATCAATTATAACACCTGTATGGAATGGGATGCCGTTCCTTAGAGAATGCGTTGAATCAGTGCTATCTCAAAGCTTCCAAGCATGGGAAATGCTTATTAGTGATGATGGCTCAACCGACGAATCAAGAATCTATCTTGATTCACTCACCGATTCAAGAATTAAAATATATAAACAGGAACAGAATAGAGGTATATTTGGCAATCTAAACTGGCTTTTCGAACGAGCGTCAGCACCTATCTCCCATATCCTTTGCCAGGATGATTACTTTATATCTCCCTCATCTATAACAACGATTATCCAATATTTTGAAAAGGCACCATATGATATTGGATTCGTCCGATTTAATCATAGTACTCCTGAAAGATGTAAGTTAAGAAATTACCAAATGAAGGTAGTCCCAAAGGTAGTGCCTCCTAATAAGTCAGAGCTACTCTTTTTTATCTTCGGCAACATCCCTGGCAATCTATCAAATGTAAGTTTACGTACAAACATTGTTAATAATTTAGGCAAGTTTAGAAATGACTTACCATACGCGGGTGATTGTGAATTCTGGAGCCGAGCTGCCAGTAAATATGCAATGGGAGTTGAAGAAACGATGATTACACATGTAAGGAGGCATCCTGGCGTAGCATCCATTCACTTAAACAGGAAGGGAGAGCTACTCAGGCAAAATATGTTTATAATGAATCAGATTTATAAGAACCTCACACTTAAAAATCCAAGTTTAGACCTTCTGCTTAAACTACATGCAAGTATTAACTATGATGGATTACAGCGATATGTGGCTTTTAGGTATTTGCTAAAAGGAAAGATGAATTATATGTCAGAACTGAATCGAGTAGCAAAGGAAGCCAGCTACCTACACTCTCTACCTATTTTGTGGATACTATTTACTTTAACGGCCGGAGCCAGGCTTGGTAGAGTATTCATAGCGCAAAAACTTATAAAAAGTTTGGGCTGAATTATAATTGCAAATATCATTCAAATAATAATACACACGTTCACTCCATACAATGATTGATAATAATAATAGTTATCAACTAAATGCATACGTGTATCATACGATACTGTCATTTGTAACATGACTATCGACCAATAAAGATTTATGATGTATCAAATTGCTTCTAATAGTCACACCGATACATAAAGCTTAACTTGTAGTTGTATTAAGATTAAAAAAAACATGAAAATACTGGTTGAAAATTCTACGTGGAACAACATAGGCGACGGTTTTTATCAGAGCACTTTATATGCGTTATTTACAAAGTTGTTCCCTCAAGAGGAAATCTATATGGGCGAAGGGCCATTTCAGCGCGCCTTTCGTCCCAGGCCTAAATGGCAATTAGAAAACGGATTTAAACTGATGGACTATCAGCAAGCAGATATTCACGTTTTCTCTGGCCCTATGCTCAGAGCAATTCTCCCAACCTATTCAGAAAAAATCAAAGAAATTAAGAAAAGAGGCGGCAATTATTTACTTGTTAGTGTATCATCGGCCCATATAACAGAAGAGGAAAGAGTTGCGACCGGTAAGTTCTTGGAAAAATATCCACCGATGATCTTAGCCACCAGGGATGAGGAAACTTATACTAATTTCAAAGAATTTCAAATAAACGTTTATAACGGGATATGTACAGCATTTTTAGTAAATAAAATGCTCCCGGTTCTGGGATTTAGTGGCCATAGCAGATTCTTTATAAGCAGTTTTTATAATGAACTTGAGCCTGTTTACAAATTACAGAGCGGCGAGGTTGAGATAGAAAATATAAAGGTAGAAAGAAAAGCAACTTTTTTAGGCCTCAGCCACAGTATTTCACGCCACCTAAACTTTTTGAGACCTCAGCAAGATACTTTGTTGTCTCATAAGATAGTTAGGGTACATCAGGATCTATCGACACATTTCTACCATGTGAAGTTTTCACACCCTAACTCTTTTATGAGCTTCAATCCTCTTTCTTACTTATCCTTGTATAAGTCAGCTGATTTCACAATTTCTGACCGGGTACATTCCTGCGCAGTTGCTCTATCCTTTGGCAAACCTGCCATGCTTTTCACCAATAGTCCAAGAGCAGGTATTTTCGATAGGCTTGGTTACAAAATTGATAGGAATAGCCGGATTATATATCCGATTGATAATGGTATTATCAACAGAGAGGTAGCAAACTTATCGAAAGCAATAGAAGCATCGGTCAACTGTATTGCATAGTACTAAAAATTAACAGCTACTATTTAGTAGCCATAGTAATTAGGTAGAAAGCATAAGTCCAAGAATATTATCAGAGGCTTTTTAAGCAGCTATACACATGTCTCTTAGAATAAACGTATTGAAGAATGGTATAGCAACAGCAGCACAAAAGTCTGTTCGGATATTGGATCAGCTGCTGTTGATACCATTCTATATTACAGCTTGGGGAGCAGATTATTATGGAGAATGGATTACCCTGACCATTATACCATCCATGCTTTCCTTTTCCGATTTTGGCTTTGGCTCTGCTGCTGCTAATACGTTTGTACTTAAGTATGCCTCGGATCAGAAACAAAGTGCTGCCGATGTAAGTAAAAGTGCCATCTTTACCATAACCGGCCTTATCGTCTTTGGTATGGTTGTAAGTTCAATAGCTTTGGTGGCGCTTAATCACTTTGGGTTCTTTGATAAACTAATTATACATAAAAAAGATGCTATAATAGCAGTATCACTCATGATGCTGGCTCGTACGCTAAGCTTTTATCAGCAGCTATTCGAAGCATATTACCGAGCTGCGAGAAAGGCTTCACTAAGTATCAACTTAGTGACAGCTCAGTCGTTTTGCAACCTCTCCATGAGTGCCTTGTTGCTATCATTTGGTGCAAACGTGATTGAACTGTCGCTAAACACTTTGGTGGTTTCAGCTATGTTCTATGTGATTTATAGTTGGAAAGCCAGAAGTATTCTTAATCTTCATAAAGAATATAAGGGTGAAGTAACATACAGTCAGGTAAAGGATATCTTCAAGAAAGGCTTGGGATACCTGATGTCCCCTGTGTGGCAAGCCCTTTATTTTCAGGGTACAACTTTCGTTGTAAGACTCGTGCTGGGGCCACAGGCTGTCACCATATTCAATACAGTGAGGACTCTTTCCCGTTCAGCTAACCAGGCCTATAGCATGATTAACAGCTCTATTTTCCCTGAGCTCCAGTACGAAATTGGCGCAGGCAACCTGGCTAAGGCCAGAAAACTTTTCAGAATTGCGATAGGAGTTACTTTAATGACCGCAACAGGAGGAGTCATTTTCCTTTACCTGTTTGGCCAGCCTCTATACAATGCCTGGACCAAGAATCTTCTAAATCCTCCGGATGCCATGTGGAATATCTTCCTGATTGGTATCGTATTTAATGCTATGTGGTGGACGTCCGGAGTTGTATTCCGCGCTGTCAATAAGCCATACGGTATGGCTATTGCCGGTGTTATCAGTGCTGCGATATCGGTTGTTTCATCCTATTTCCTCTCTCAGAAGTACGGCTTATCAGGTGCTGCATTAGGTAGTATAGGACTGGATATTATCATGGCCCTTTATGTATTACCAGTCAGTTGCAGGTTAATTGGTGAGAGAATCTTAACAATCCCAAGAAAATTATTCGGTGACATTCTGGCACTAACCAAAACTAGGGTTGCAATAGAACGTGCCAGATAAACTTGATGCAAATTGAAAGTATCACAGATCACATTAGGCAGATTCCACCATTTCCATCTGGCTCGCCAAATGGAAAAGTTTGGCCTGTTAGACTATATCTGGACAGGGTATCCACTATTCAAGTTGAAGGATGAGCAGGGTATCCCCAGAGAGAAGATCAGATCCTTCCCCTGGGTACAGGCCCCTTATATGCAAAGGGGAAGATTCGGATTAAATAGGTCTAAATGGTTGAATAGAGAATGGGAATGGTTAGCTAAAGAATCTTTGGATAAATATGTTGCGTCTAACATTTCCACTCCTACCGTACTGATTTCCTTGTCGGGTAGTGGGTTGCATGCCGGTAGAAAAACAAGACAACAGGGTGGTATCTATATATGTGACCGAGGTTCATCTCATATCAGATTTCAGGACAGAATACTGGACGAAGAATATACAAAATGGGGATTACAGTTCAAAGGGGTTGATCCGCGGGTCATTGAAAAGGAAGAAAATGAATATGAACTAGCGGACAGAATAACCGTACCCTCCGAATTTGTTAAGCAGTCCTTTCTCAGAATGGGTGTACCCGAAGCAAAGTTAGTGAAGATCACTTATGGCGCCCGTCTGGACAGGTTTAGGAAAGTAGCTGATCCCCCCAAAGATGTTTTCCGAGTACTATGGGTAGGAGGCGTAAGTATCCGAAAAGGATTCATGTACGCGCTAGAAGCATTTCAAAAGCTTGATCATCCTAAAAAGGAATTCTTAGTAATAGGCACAGTTGAAGATCAAGTAAAACAGCTAATGAAAGGACAAGACCTTGACGGAATAACTTTTAAAGGGAATGTCTCCAATACAGAACTACCCGGGATTTACAGTACAGCCCATGTATTTCTATTGGCAAGTCTGGAAGAAGGCCTAGCCATGGTACAAGGGGAAGCATTAGCCTGTGGCTGCCCAATTATAGCAACAACAAATACCGGCGCGTCAGACTTGATAACAGATAGAAAAGAAGGCTTTATAGTACCAATCAGATCTTCACAGGCTATTCTGGAAAAGTTAGAAATGCTGGTACAGGATCATGAGCTTAGAGGTATGATGTCTGAGGCAGCAACTCAAAAAGTTAAAAGCATTGGTGGGTGGGACGCTTATGGAAACAATTTTGACCATTTGATAAGATCGTTGCGCCGATAAGTACATCCAAGATGTATATTCTCTTAGCTTCATAGCAAATCTTAGTATATATCCACTACTATAAAAGATATTAGCACATGGATCATGGCATTCCCTACCGAATAGACGATTATTCCCTGAACAGGCATTATAGGTCTACCGCTCCGGTATTTCTATCCATGTTCAAGCGTTGGATGTGGATAGTGGTACTTTCTTCAACTTTTGCTCAATGCATTTTCTTTACAAGTACAGAAACAGTATTCGCAGTAGGATGCGTTGTTAGTGCTTGGGCATTAACAGATAAGCTACTTTTAACAAATATAAATATATCTAAATATACCCTATCGACAGTTGTAATATTAGGATTTTCATTAACTCAATTTTTTATTCCTATATCATTTACGCTAATCGAAGGAAAGCCCTTGGTATTCAATCTTGATTATTCCTACGATGTATTTATACACTCGCTACTATCATTAATTACTCTTTTGATTGCTCATATATTATATAAAAGCTGGCGGAAAGACACGGGCTTGGCTTTGTTTAACTGGTGTCAAAGAATACTCAACAAGACTGAACTTTACAGCCCTAAAACAGACCTACAGGTTTGGTTAATGGGCTTTATAGGAACCGTTGGTTTAACCGCTAAGGCTATTTTAGGGTATTCAGATGATAATGTAGCTGAAAGTGGAGGTGACAGTTTAACTAAATTCATTATTGGATTTAAAGTCTTCTCTTACGCCCCCTACTTCCTGTTAATAAAGGAGCTATACAATTTGAAGAAAGCAGAAAGCTATAGAACAAGTACTAAAGGTATAGTTTTATACACGTTACTACTTATGACCATTGGTATGGCTAGTAATAGTAGAGGCACGTTTATGGCAGGTATAACTGCTTTTGCTATAGCCTACCTCGTCGGTTTATTATTAGGAAAAGTAAGCTATAAAATTTTTACTCCTAAAAACATCAGTTGGGCGTTAGTTGGGTTATGGCTACTTACAGGGCCGCTTGTAGATCTAGGTACTGCCATGGTAATAGTACGGGGCCAACGTTCCAGTATGTCCGGTTCCGAATTGGTCTCTCAAACGCTAACTACCTTTCAAAACAAAGAGGCATTAACCAAATACAGAGAGCTAGCTCGTGGAAGGGTACGACTATGGGATGAGCATTACTTCGATAATATATTTTTATCTAGATTTAGTAATCTAAAATATAATGATCTTAGCTTAGGTATGGCTAACAAAATTGGTAGCGTAGATGATAAAATGCAGGAATACTCAATTGATAGAATATTTACAACTTTTCCCCAGCCAATTCTATCTGCACTTCAGATAAACGTGGATAAGAAGGTTGTTAATTCATCATCCTTCGGCGACTATCTATACTACCGAGCGAGTGGAGGGGGGCTAGGAGGATTCCGATTGGGGCAATTTGCAGGAACGGGAATGACTTCTTTTGGCTGGTGGTACTTATTGATATTAGCAGCTGGCATCATACCTGTTTACTTCTTGTTAGACTTGTTCGTCACCTACAGTGCAAAAACTGGCAAAACGCTCATAAGTCTCGCTGGACTCGTTTCCATCACCTCTACTTTTACACTTTTATCACTATCTTCTCTATCTGAAAGCGTTGTTAATTTATTTTCATTCATAATTAGAGGGTGGATTCAGCTAGTAGTGCTTTATTTAATTGTTGCTGCTACATCCCGTTTCATCAGTTATATGTTAATTGGAAAAAAGTAATAGCTAAAATAAAAACCGGTTAACCAACACTAATGATACATACATCTACTGACAACATGAGTATTAATATATTATATATTGGTGATGATAACCCGTTTAGCACTTCGTATCATCGCGCATCTGCGTTAAAAAGGCTAGGCCATTCTGTTATATCATTAAATCCTAAGAATGCGGTCAGAGGCTTAGAAGGCCCAATAATAAGCAAGTTACATTTCCATACTGGATATAAACTTATTCAAAGAAATGTTAGAGCATGGTTGTTATACAATATAGAGAACATTAACAAAGTTGATTTGATCTGGATTAACGGTGGCGAACTTTTAGGGAAAGAATGTATACAAATCCTGAAGCGAAAAGAATGCCCCATTATACTTTATAATAATGATGATCCAACTGGTGGCAGAGATGGAAGTAGATTCAACTCCCTGCTGGATACAATCTCAGATTATGATTTATGTGTCGTGATGAGGGAAATTAATGTTCCTGAATATAAATCTTTAGGTGCGAAAAAAGTAATTAGTCTTACAATGTCTTATGATGAGGTAGCCCATCAACCCTTTGAAAGTTATGAAGTGATACCAGCTCAATTTCGTTCAGAGGTGGCTTTTATTGGTACTTGGATGCGGCACGAGAAAAGGGATAAATTTTTAATTGAGCTGCTGAGGCAGGGAGTTCCCGTAAGTATTTGGGGAAGTAGATGGCAGAAGTCGCCATACTGGAACCTTCTGAAAGACAACTACCGTGGTGGTGCTTTAGGAGGACGTGATTATGTAGCAGCCATACAAGGGTCCAAAGTATGTATTGGCATGCTATCTAAGGGGAATCGTGACCTACATACTCAACGTACATTAGAAGTTCCGTATGCAGGTGGGTTATTATGTGCTGAACGTACTACTGAGCATCAAAATATGTATGTAGAGGGCCTTGAAGCTGTATTCTGGTCTGATGCTAATGAATGTGCCATGCTCTGCAAGAAACTACTTGCCAATAATAAGCTTCGGGAGAGCATCCGCTTTGCCGGCATGAAAAAGGTAAGGGCATTAGGGGTTGGCAATGAAGATGTATGCCGAAAGATTTTAAATGCTGTTCAGACAACCTACCAAATGGCTTTATAATGCTCGAATAGAACTTTCACTTTATCCACACTAATCCATACATCCACACTACAACATGAGTAAACCTACATTCGAAACCTCAGCCCTGGAGCTCATAGAGGTTTTACAAAAAAGCCTTCTCCTTCAGGATCACGTAAAGGAGTCTGGTGAGGCCATTCTACAATCTATTAAAAACGGAGGTAAGCTGCTTACTTGTGGCAATGGTGGCAGCGCAGCGGATGCCCTGCACCTTTCTGAGGAGCTGGTAGGCAGGTACAAGGTAGAAAGACGAGCTCTGCCGGCTATTTGTCTGAATGCTGATGTCACAGCCATTACCTGCATTGGCAATGACTATGGTTATAATGATATCTTTTCCAGACAGGTAGAAGCCCTAGGTAATCCCGGAGACGTACTGGTAGGGTTCAGTACCAGCGGAAACAGCGCTAATGTGTTCTCGGCCTTCCGTAAAGCAAAAGAGGCTGGATTGGTTACAGTTTTCCTGGGTGGTAAGGATGGAGGGCTCATCAAGGGCTTATGTGATTATGAATTGATAGTACCTAGCACTACTACAGCCCGTATTCAGGAGGTACACACACTAATACTGCACCAGTGGCTGGAGTACATTGATGCTACTGACTGGAGCTTTCTGAATAAATCTGTTAACCAACTAGCTTTCTAACTATGGCCTCCCTCTCACCTACCATTCTGGATAAGATCTCTGGTGTAAGAGTCCTTGTCATAGGAGACATGATGTTGGATCACTACATATGGGGAGATGTACATCGCATTTCACCCGAGGCTCCAGTTCCGGTTGTATATGCTGAGCGGGATACCTATACAGCCGGTGGTGCAGCTAATGTATCTCTTAATCTTGCGAATCTGGGAGTATCTACTTCCATCCTAGGCTATTGTGGAAAAGATGAAGCCGGAAGAAAATTGCATGCGATTCTGAACAAGCATCAGGTCAATGTTCTTTGTAAGAATGAAACGGAGGATATTCCAACCATAATCAAAACTAGAGTAATTGTACGCAATCAGCAGCTGTGTCGTTTAGATCGTGAGGCCAAACAGTCATCCTATTGTATCGAAACTGCACCAAGGTTTGATGATATACTATATGCAGCTCTGCAATCGGCTGATGCAGTTATTATTTCAGACTATGCGAAGGGAGTGATTACCCAGAGCCTGATTGATAAGCTGCAGGCCTTTTCTGAGGAGAACCCTCATATACTGATAACCGTCGACCCAAAGCCAACACGTCAACTTTCCTACCGGGGAGCCGGACTTTTAACACCTAATCGCAACGAGGCTCTATTACTAGCCGGTATTCCTGAGCCTTATCCCGACCATGAATATCCACTTGCCGAAGTATGTAGCCGGATTCACGAAAAATACTCGCCGAACATTCTGGTTATTACACTAGGGGCTGATGGCATGGCTGTATGCCAGGAAGGGAAAGTCCTGAAGCATATACCTACAGAGGCAAAAGAGGTTTTTGACGTATCCGGAGCCGGTGATACTGTTATAGCTACTATTACAGCAGCTATGTCAGCCGGTGTTGATATCATTGAAGCCGCACAATTGGCCAATGTTGCCGCTGCCTGCGTTGTTTCCCATGTAGGAACTGTCCCTGTGGTATTAAACGAACTAGAGGAAAAGCTAGCAAAAAGGTTGGCTGAGAACTATGCTGTTCAACCCCTGTAAACATATACATCGTGAAGCAAAGAATACTTATCTATCGATTGGGAAGCCTGGGTGATACAGTAATGGCTTTACCCTGTTTTCACTTAGTAAAGGAGAAATTTGCCGATGCAGAAATAATACTCCTGACCAATAAACCCGTAGCCTCCAAGGCGGCCCCGATAGAGGCAGTATTAGGAAGTATAAACAGCTTTTTTTTCGATAAGGCTATCAACTACCCTATTGGTACCCGAAACCCACTTTTACTACTTTCCTTGATAGTACAGATTAGAAGACTAGGCATATCTACGGTTATCAACATTACAGCAGCAAGATCAGAAAAATCAGCAGCTCGAGATAAGCTATTTTTCCGGCTGGCCGGTATCAAAGAAATGATTGGCTTTCCTGAAACAAAGGAAGATTTCAAAGTAGTAGAAGACCCTGCAACTGGTGAATGCGAATGGGAAGCCAGACGATTAAGCAGACGAATAGAGAGCATAGGAAAGATTGACTTAAAACAGGAATCCTATTGGAACCTAAGGCTTACCGATGAGGAACGAGGTAAGGCCAGAGAACTCCTGAAGCAGGTGCCTCTCGACTCGAAGATCGTGGCCATCAGCATAGGTACTAAAAGGCCAGCTAATGACTGGGGACTAAACAACTGGGTTAATCTGCTTGAAAAGCTCAGAACAGATTTGAGTGGATGGACTTTACTGGCCATAGGCGCCGAAGAAGAGTTTCAATTAGCTGAACAATGTTTGGCAGCATGGGGAGGATCATCCTTAAACTTATGTGGGAAATCATCTCCCAGGGTATCCGCAGCGATTTTACAAAAAGCAAAGCTCTTTCTTGGCCATGACAGTGGTCCCATGCATTTGGCTAGTGGTGTAGGCACACCTTGCGTGGGCGTATTCTCTGCCAGGAATCTTCCTGGCCGCTGGTACCCACGAGGTGAGAATAACAAGATAATCTACCACCGAGTAGATTGCGCTGGATGTGGACTGGAAGAATGCATCGTCCAGAATAAGAAGTGTATTTCATCCATTACTGTTGATGAGGTACATAGTGCGGTTATACAAACCATCAAAATCGGTGCCAAAGCACTAGCCTGATATTTTACTAATAGTTAAGGACTAATGGGAGTTATAAATGTTCTACGCGTCATTGGTAGCATGAAACCTTCTGGTGGAGGTCCCTGCCAGGGTATCCGCAACTCTATTCCTGAGTTGGAAAAGATGGGAATCCATAATGAAGTACTGTGTTTTGATGATCCTGCGGCTTCTTTTCTAAGCAACGATGCCTTTCCGATTCATACCCTAGGGCCTACCCGCAACTCGTGGAAGTACAACACTAAGCTTATCTCCTGGCTATTAGAAAACTTCGGCCGATTTGACTACATCATAGTACATGGTCTCTGGCTTTACCATAGCTATGCTGTACATAAAGCGCTAGTTAAATATAAAAAGCTACAAAAAGGCCAGGCCCAACAGAAAGTACCTAAGCTGTTTGTCATGCCACACGGCATGCTGGACCCCTGGTTTCAGAGAACCGATGGCAGAAAGTTGAAGGCGGTCAGAAACTGGGCTTACTGGAAATTACTGGAAGCCAATGTAGTGAACGAGGCAGATGGGGTACTATTTACATGTGAGGCTGAACTAAGACTCGCCCGCGAGCCCTTCCGACCTTATCGTCCCAAAAGGGAAATTAATATTGGATATGGTGTTGCCGCTCCCCCGACCTATACCCCTGTAATGCGTGATGCATTTGCTGAGAAATGCCCTGAGCTGCATAACCAGCCTTATTTCCTTTTTCTGAGCCGAATCCATGAAAAAAAAGGGGTGGATCTGCTCATAGAAGCGTATGCTAAACTAGTTCATTCAGTAGCTGAGGCCAAGGCTGAGGAACTCCCGGTATCTGTAATAGCGCAGGAGGAGTCTAATACAGATGAATTTCCTGATCTAGAACTGCCTAAACTTGTTATTGCAGGCCCCGGACTGGATACTCCCTATGGAATACGTATACAGCAATTGGCTGCAGAGTCGGGGGCTCGCAAGGACTTTATTTTCTTTCCGGGTATGCTCACCGGAGACGCCAAGTGGGGGGCTTTCTATGGCTGTGAGGCCTTTGTACTGCCTAGCCATCAGGAAAACTTTGGTATAGCAGTAGTGGAGGCACTGGCGTGTGGAAAACCAGTACTGATTTCGGATCAGGTTAATATCTGGCGTGAAATCGAAGAAGGAAAGAGCGGACTTGTAGATAAGGATACTGTACAAGGAACACTCAGGTTGTTAACTAATTGGGCTGGGCTATCCCCGGAGAAAAAAAAGCTCGCAGGTACAAAAGCAAAGCATCTGTATGATACGAAGTTTGCTGTCAACTCAGCCATTAACGAGTTGGTGGTACTTCTGAAATCCGACCAAATCTGATTATAACCTAATTCAAAGTACTATTATGCGAATAGCTATTCTACAAGGTGCCTTCTTACCGGTTCCCGCGCTTATGGGAGGAGCCGTGGAGAAAAGATGGTATGCCATGAGTAAGATGTTCGGCATAAAGGGACATGAGGTAACCTACATTTCCAGAAAGGTACCTGAACTTTCCGAACGGGAAATTGAAGGAAACATTCAGCATATTCGTATCAAAGGGTATGATACACCCGCATCCGGAATCAAATTAAAGTACCTGGACTTATTGTATACCATTCGGGCTCAGAAGTACCTCAAGGATGACTTTGATGTAATAATCAGTAATACGTTCTGGGCTCCTATTCTTTTGCCGCAGGCCAAGAAAAAAGTGTGTATGGTAGATGTAGCCCGTTTTCCGAAAGGCCAGATGCCGCTCTACAAACAGGCAGCCGTACTAAGAGCCAACTCAAATGTCATAGTAGAAGCCATCAAAAAAGAACTACCTGACGTATCAGGCAATAAAGTGGTGATGATTCCAAACCCGCTGCCTTTTGTGCCGTCGGAAGAGGTGGACTTCTCCATAAAAAAAGATAAGATCCTTTACGTTGGTAGAATTCATCAAGAAAAGGGCTTGGATCTATTGATCAGAGCACATAAGCTACTGCATCCTGATACCAAGCTGGAGCTTGTAGGTCCATGGGAAGTGGCTGCCGGTGGGGGTGGTAAGGAGTACCTGGATAGATTAAAAAAGCTTTCAGCGGGAGCAAATGTTGAGTTTATAGGTCCTGTTTACGATACTAACCAATTGAACCAGTTCTATAGAGAGGCATCTCTATTTGTGTATCCTTCCGTAGCTGAGAAAGGGGAAACATTTGGATTGGCACCTTTGGAAGCAATGGCCTGGGGATGCGTACCTATAGTGTCTGACTTGGCATGCTTCAAAGACTTTATCATAGCCGAAAAAAATGGATTAACCTTTGATCACAGGTCTGACACAGCCATTTCTCAGCTTTCAGAAATACTACATACATTATTAGCTGATCAAGTGTACCGCTACAACCTGGCAACTGAAGCCATAAAGGTTCGCGTAACCCACTCAGTCAGCTATATAGCGGACCAATTTCTAGCAGAGTTCGAACGAATACAATCTAAATGAAAACAAAAGAACAAATAAAGTATAGTCAGAGTAGCCCCTACGATAGCCCATGGTCACTGAAGCAGCGGATCAAAATGCTACTGTGGGAATACTGCTGGACACTTTTTTGCTCCTGGACCCCCAAACCTGCCAACCGGTGGCGGATCGCGTGGCTCAAGCTGTTCGGAGCCAAGATATACGGCCGTCCGTTTGTACACCAGCGTGCACGCATACAGATTCCCTGGAATATTATCTTACATGATCATGCGGCTCTGGGTGACGGAGCCAATGCCTATTCATTAGGCATGATCGAAATCTTCGAACATGCTACTGTAGCGCAGGAGGCATACCTATGCACAGGTACACATGCATTTGACCAACCGGCCAAGAATCTGGTGACAGCTCCAATCAAGGTTGGTGCCCATGCCTTTGTTGGCGCAAAGGCATTCATTATGCCTGGAGTTACCATCGGCGAGCATGCCATAGTTGGCGCATGCAGTGTAGTAACCAAAGATGTACAGGCTTTCAGAACCGTAAAAGGCAATCCTGCCGTATAATACCCTTCGCTTACTTATTAATGCGTGAGTAGATCCGTAATAGTCAAACCTTGTACTTATTATGGCAAGCTATAAACAAACCGAGTACGAAGTGCTACGCCGGCGCTGTGTC
>NZ_JAFEUV020000025.1 GCF_017355915.2 Telluribacter roseus | reverse complement strand
TTCTTATCTAAACCCGTGGCTGAACGCCACTGACGGTCTGTCTTTAAATCCGTAGTTGATAGCTTCATTTGGCAAATTTAACCCGCTGCAACAACTCTAATATAACCTATGATTACTGCTCATTGGTCACTGGTAACTGGACACTGGACACTGATAATTGCTCACTGATTTTCATTAGCTTTGCAGCCTGAACCGTATCCCTCCTAAGATCTTTATGTTTAGCTGGTTGTTTGAGAAGAAGAAAAAGAGCCTGGACCTGTCACGCATCCATACCGACATTCACTCCCACCTGATTCCCGGTATTGACGATGGCGTACAGACCCTGGAGGAATCCGTGGCCATGATCCGCCGCCTGCAGGAGTACGGCTACCAGCGCGTCTTCACGACTCCCCACGTCATCTGGGACTGCTACAAAAATACCCCCGACACCATTCTGGGTGGCCTTGCCGAGGTACAGGCCGCCTGTAAGGAAGCCGGCCTGACCGTAGAGGTGGGCGCCGCCGCCGAGTACTTCATTGACGAGCATTTTATTGAGATGCTGGAAGGCAAGCAGCCCCTGCTGACCCTGCCCGGCAACCGGCTGCTCGTGGAGCTCCCCTACTCCTCCCCCCTCATGAATGTCTCCGAGACCCTGTTCTCCATCATCCAGAACGGCTACCGGCCCGTCCTGGCGCATCCCGAGCGATACACCTACTTCTACTCCGATCCCAACATCTACCGCAAGCTCAGCCAGCAGGGCTGTGAGCTGCAGGTCAACCTGTTGTCCCTGACGAGCCACTACGGCGACGGCATCCAGCGCATGGCCGAGTGGCTGCTGCGGGAGGGCCTGATCTCGTACCTGGGTACCGACGCGCACAAGATCCAGCACCTGGACCTGGCCCGCCGGCTCTTCGATTCATCCTGGCTGGAAAACTACCCCTTTAAGAATGACCAGTTGACAATGTCCAGTGTTCAGTGACCAGTGACCAATTATGCTATGAGTGAATGAGCGGCCGCCGGAGGAGCGCCTCCCGCTGCGGTGATTGAGTGGCGGCCGCCAGTGTCCAGTGACCGTCAATGATCAATTATTGAGGATTGAATTGTGAAGTTGGCTTCTTTTGAAATGCTTATTATAAAAAAAACGTCTCAGTCTGGGCAGAGCAGCCGCCGCGCGGGAGGTGTGAAGGGTACAAATGCTGTAGTACTGAACAGAGCCTTACCTACCTACTCACTCATCAGTAGATGGGCAGCTTTCATACAGAGTAGAGTTGATGAGTGAATGATAACTCTACCGCAAGACCTCCGCGAAACTCAGTGCTTTACCTCCCGACCACTCTGTGGTGAATCTATTCTTCCTCCATTCATAATTCACAACCCATTTAGTCGCCACAGGCCACTGGTTACTGATCATTGGTCAATGGTCACTGGTCATTGCAAGATGGCCACTATCCTTTTGCACTTTTTAAAGAATCTTCACTATTACAAAACCGTTCGTGAAGTGGTTTGTCCAACTATGGGCCGGTTTCCATAACTTGCAAAGATGTAATATAATACAACCCTAACCACCTGCCCGGCCTGGTTACCTAGCCTGGAAAAAATTTTCATCTTTTTGTCGAAAAATATTTCAGTTCATAAAAAATGGCAAGGTTGTTGTGATCGACCAATCATCCCGCTAGCACCAGGTACCTTTCCGGGAAAGTACCTGGCAGGGTTAGAACCAGTTACCGAATACCTAAGTATACTATTTCACGTAAACCACCCTCATGAAATTGAAGTACCATTCTCTTGCCCGTCTGGCTGTGTACGCCATAGTGGCCCTCACGCTGGGGCTGGGCGGCCTTAGCTCGTGTGTATCTCCCAAGACCGTCGTCTACTTTCAGGGAGAGGAACTGCGCTACACCTCCGACAGCATCACCCAGAACTACGTACCCACTATCCAACCCAACGACCTGCTCTCCATCTATGTCGGTAGCCTTAGTGCCGAGTCCAACGAGCTCTTCAACATGCCCAACCAGTTCACCGTCGCCAACATGAACTATGCCACCACCGGTGGAGGAGCCCGCTCCCAAACCATTGGCTATCTGGTGGATCATGAAGGAAATGTGGAGATGCCCCTGGTGGGTAAGATCAACCTGCTGGGACTGCCCGCCTGGGCAGCATCTGACACCGTTCGCAAGCGCCTGATGGCCTACCTGCGTGAGCCCACTGTCAGCATCCGCACGCTCAACTTCAAGGTATCCGTCATGGGGGAGGTCAACCGTCCGGCCGTCTACGTGATACCCGACGAGAAGATCACCCTGCCCGAAGTGCTGAGCCTGGCCGGTGACATGACCATCTACGGCAAGCGCGACAATGTGCTCATCATCCGCGAGGAAGACGGCAAGCGCGAGTACGCCCGGGTGGACTTTACCAGCCGCGATATTTTCCGTTCGCCCTACTACTACTTGCACAAGAACGACGTGATCTACGTGGAGCCGGTCAATGCCCGTCTAACCTCCACCGACCGCACCATGCAGGTACTGCCTCTGGTACTTAGTACCATCACCACTGTCACCGTGCTCATTTTCAACTTCGTACGACTGTAAGCCCATCCGGGCATGGGGCTGCGGCCCCGGCCCTTGCCATGACCGTTTGATAAATAGTTGTATTTTTCCAATAAGCCAAAACCTCCCGAGGCTACCTTTGTTACCATGACTGACCGTACACACGTGGCCGTACCTGTTGAGTACGCCGACACCGAAGAGCAGGAGTTTAACCTGCAGGAGTATCTGCGCCGTTACCTGCGCTACTGGTACCTGTTCCCCCTTTTCGTGGGCCTTACGCTCACCGCCGCCTTCTTCTACCTGCAGATCGCGCAGCCGGTCTACCAGGCGACTGCTACCCTCCTTATCAAGGATGAAAAGAAGGGTGTGGGCGGCTCTCCCTCCGATATGCTCCAGGAGCTGAGCCAGTTCAGCGGCAACAAACTGGTCGAAAACGAGATGGAGATCCTGCAGTCCTACACCCTCATGAGCCAGGTGGTGGACGAGCTGGGCCTGCAGATAGGCTACCAGACCCGTGACGGCCTCGGTACCCGCGACCTCTACAAGCAGAGCCCCGTCCTTATCGAACCCAAGGTACTTACCGAATTCGCCTACCAGGAACCCCTGATCATCCACCTGGAGGAGGGCAACCAATTCCGCCTCAACGGCGAGAGCGAGCTGCGCACCTTTGGCCGGACCTTCCGCAACGACTGGGGCGAGTTTAAGGTAGTCCGGGGGGCGACAGGTTCTGATATTTCAGAAGTAAAGGTCGTGTTTCAGGATCCCATCCGCCTGACCGAAAGTATCCTAGGGCGCCTTGCCATTGCCCAGCCTAACGTCAAGAGTACCGTACTGAGCCTGACCTACGACGATGTATCCATACAGCGCAGCAAGGACGTACTCAACAAGTTGCTGGACGTCTACATCCAGTCGTCGCTCAACGACAAGAACCGCGAAGCCTCCAACACCCTCAAGTTCATCGAAGACCGCCTCGGCCTCATCACCGGAGAGCTGGGTGACGTGGAGCGTGACGTGGAGAGCTACAAGCGTGAGCAGGGCCTCACTGACATCAGCGCCGAGTCGCAGCTGTTCCTGGAAAACATCAAGGAAAACGACACCAAGCTCAACGAGGTCAACGTCCAGCTCCGCATCCTCGAGAGCATCGAAAGCTACATCCAGAGCGATAACGACGCCGTGGCTCCCGCTACCTACATGATCAACGATCCCGTACTGGTGTCGCTGCTGACCCGCTTCAACGAGCTGGCCATCCAGCGCGAGCGCTACGCCCGCACCACCGCGGCGGGTAACCCCCTGCTCGAAACCGTCAATACCCAGCTGGCTAATACCCGCCAGGCCATCCGAGAGAACGTGCAGAACCTCAAGCGCGGCCTCGACCTGAGCCGCCAGAATCTGGAGTCGGTTAACCACCGCTTCTCGGCTGGGCTACGCTCTATTCCGCAGAAGGAGCGCGAATACGTAGGCATCAAGCGCCAGCAGACCATCAAGGAGGGCCTATACCTGTACCTTCTGCAGAAGCGGGAGGAAACCGCCCTGGCCTACGCCTCTACCGTCACCGACAGCCGCCTGGTGGATGCGCCCAAGGCATCCTTCCATCCCATCAAGCCCAAGAGGTCCATCATCTGGCTGGGCGCCTTTGGTGCGGGTGTAGCCATCCCGCTGCTGCTGATCAACCTGCTGTTCATGCTCAACAACACCATCCAGACCCGCGACGACATTGAGCAGATCGGCCGCGTGTCCATCCTGGGCGAAGTAGGTCTGCTCAAAAAAGAGTCTAACCCCGAGTCAATTATTAAGATGACTTCCCGCTCGGCGGTGGCCGAGCAGTTCCGGGCCCTGCGTACCAACTTGCAGTACCTGGGCGACGGCAGCTGCCGTACGATCATGCTCACCTCCTCCATCGGGGGCGAGGGCAAAAGCTTTGTGAGCATCAACCTGGCCGCCAGCCTGGCCTACGCCGATAAGCGCGTGATCCTGCTGGGTATGGACCTGCGCAAGCCCAGCCTGCAGGAGCGCCTGCAGGTACCCAATGACCGGGGCGTCACCAACTACCTCATCGGGCAGAGCCGCCTCACCGACGTGATCCAGCCCACGGGTGTCCACCCTCGCTTTGATGTGATTACCAGCGGCCCTATTCCACCCAACCCCTCGGAGTTGCTGAGCAACGGCCGCCTGCCCCAGCTCCTGGCCGAGCTGCGCGAGCAGTACGACTACATCCTCATTGACTGCCCGCCCTTCGGCCTGGTGACCGACGCGGCCCTGATCGCGGAGCATACCGAAGCGACCCTCTACCTAGTGCGCTTCAACTATACCCTGCGCGACCACCTGCGCCACATAGGTGAGCTGAGCCGCACCAAGCGCTTCAACAACCTGAGCGTCATTTTCAACGGCGTCAACTACGGCGCGGGCTACGGCTACGGCTACGGCTACGGCGGCTACGGCTACGGCTACTACGACGGCGAAGAGAGCAAGATGAGGGGCTGGCAACATCGCCTCAAGCGCATGGTCGGTCAGAGCTAATCGTACTGCTCTGTAACCTATATACGACTTCCTATCTGACTGCTTAACAATTAGTTAACAGTTAGATAGGAAGATACAAAGAGAGGTTTTGAACTATCGTGGAACTTACTAAACAGCCTTGTTCCTCCTCCGGCTTTAGTACTATTGAGTATGCGAAGTAGATGAATGGGTTCAATCCTACCTGTAGCTAACATAACGTACCTCCTATACACTCTATCTGTATGTCAAAAGTTTACCACGTCATCCTCTCTGGAGGAGTGGGCAGCCGTTTGTGGCCCGTTTCCCGCAAGTCCCAGCCCAAGCAGTACATTCCCCTCTTCGGGCAGAAGTCGCTGTTCCAGCTTACCGCCGAGCGTAATATCGCACTGGCTGACCGTATTGTAGTTGTAGAGAACAAGGACAACTACCTGCTCTCGCAGGGAGACCTGACCCGGGCGGGCATAACGGACTATACAGAGATCATTGAAGCCGCTCCCCGCAACACCGCCGCCGCCATCGCGTTCAGCGCCTTTGCCGCGCAGCCGGAGGATATCCTACTGGTAACCCCATCGGACCATATCATTACCGGAGCCGAGGCCTATGCACAGGCGGTTACCGAAGCCATAGAACTGGCACGTATAGGCCATATAGTCACCTTTGGTATCCTCCCTACCAAGCCCGAAACCGGCTACGGCTATATTGAGTACCAGGGACAGGAAGTTCTTTCCTTCCGGGAAAAACCCGACGCCCGCACCGCCCAGTCATTCCTCGACAGCGGCAGCTTTCTCTGGAACAGCGGGATGTTCTGCTTCCGGGCTGAGACTTTCCTGGATGAGCTGCGGAAATACGAACCTGCTATCTACGAAGCCTCCCTCCGCACCTGGCATGCCCGCACCAATACATTTCTGCCGGAGCGGGAGACCGGAGAGATTCCTTCCCTCAGCGTCGACTACGCCGTGATGGAACGTTCCGACCGGATCAAGGTCGTAGAAGCTCGCTTTGGCTGGTCCGACCTGGGTTCCTTTGAATCCATCTGGGAGTACCTGCACGAGCAGGGCGAGCAGCAGCATTTTATTCAGAACAACCTGGTACTGGGATGCAGCAAACACGTCGAATTCCTGGGCGTAGACGGCCTTGTCCTCGTAGAAACACCAGACGCCATCCTGGTGCTCGATAAGAACAATTCCCAAGACGTCAAAAAGATCTACGAACGCCTCGAAAAAGAACAACCCGAACTAGTCAACTAATATACCCTTATGATCAGGGCGAAATCTAAGATTAAGCACTGGACATTGGTCATTAATAATTAAAAGATTGGTCACTGGTAATTGGCGGAACGCCGCCCGGTCATTAATAATGGAAAAGAATAGCAAAATATACGTTGCAGGCCACCGCGGTATGGTAGGCTCTGCCTTGGTAAGGGCCCTAGAGAAGCGGGGCTTCACCAACCTCATTACCCGTACCTCCTCCGAACTGGACCTCCGCGACCAGCAGGCGGTGGAGGGGTTTTTCGCGGAGGAGCAACCGGACTACGTGTTTTTGGCGGCCGCCAAGGTAGGCGGTATCCTGGCCAACAACACCTACCGGGCTGAGTTCCTCTACGACAACCTCATGATGGAGGCCAACGTCATCCACCAATCGTATGTCCACGGCGTGAAGAAGCTCCTGTTCCTGGGCTCCTCCTGCATATACCCCAAGCTGGCTCCCCAGCCCCTGCGGGAAGACACCTTGCTTACGGGTCTGCTCGAACCGACCAACGAGCCCTACGCCATTGCCAAGATCGCGGGCATCAAGCTCTGCGAAGCCTACCGCGATCAGTACGGTTGCAATTTCATCAGTGTGATGCCCACCAACCTCTACGGTTACGGTGACAACTATGACCTTCAGGGGTCGCATGTCCTGCCCGCCCTCATCCGCAAGTTTCACGAGGCCAAGGTAGAGGGAAAGCCCCATGTGGAAGTATGGGGCACCGGCAGCCCCAAGCGCGAGTTCTTATTTGCCGACGACCTGGCCGACGCCTGCCTCTTCCTGATGGAGCATTACGACGAGCGGGAGCTGGTCAACATCGGCAGCGGCATAGACCTCAGCATTCGGGAGCTGGTTTCAGTAGTAGCCACTTGTATTGGCTACGAAGGCGAGGTCAAGTGGAACACCGACAAACCCGACGGCACGCCCCGCAAGCTTATGGACGTATCAAAGTTGCATGGGTTGGGCTGGAGACATACTATCGAACTACCAGAAGGAATCCAACTGGCCTACCAGGACTTCCTCGAGCACTACGAGCAGTACGCTCTTTAGGCAATTAGCTGGTAGGTGTTAGGCATTAGCTAAAAGAAACGCATAAAATATGAATGTCAGGCTGAGCGGAGCGGCGGCCGTAGCCGTCGAAGCCCAAACTAAAACAAAGAATTAAAAATTTAGAACATACCATAACATAATACCATGAATAATCTCTCTTCTATTCCCACCAATAACAAAGTAGCCCTGATCACGGGTGTGACTGGCCAGGACGGAGCCTATCTGAGCGAGTTGCTACTCAGCAAAGGTTATACTGTTCACGGCATCAAGCGCCGTAGCTCCCTATTTAACACCGACCGCATTGACCACCTCTACCAGGACCCGCACGTGGAGGATCCGCGCTTTATCCTGCACTACGGTGACCTGACTGATTCAATGAACCTTACCCGCATTATCCAGGAGGTACAGCCTGACGAGATCTACAACCTGGCTGCAATGAGCCACGTGAAGGTGAGCTTTGACGAACCTGAATATACCGCCAATGCCGACGGCATCGGCACCTTACGTATCCTTGAAGCAGTACGTCTATTAGGGCTTACAAAGAAGACCCGCATCTACCAGGCATCAACTTCGGAGCTCTACGGACTAGTACAGGCCGTACCCCAGTCGGAGACTACGCCCTTCTACCCCCGCTCGCCCTATGCCGTAGCCAAAATGTATGCATACTGGATTACGGTCAACTACCGCGAAGCCTACGACATGTACGCCTGCAACGGCATTCTGTTTAACCATGAGTCTCCACTGCGAGGTGAGACTTTTGTAACGCGCAAGATAACACGCGCTGCGGCTAAGATTGTGCTGGGTTTACAGGAATGCCTTTACATGGGAAATATAGACGCCCAGCGGGATTGGGGACATGCCAAAGACTACGTAGAAGCTATGTACCTGATCCTGCAGCAGGAGAGGCCGGAAGATTTTGTTATTGCGACTGGTGTGACAACCCAGGTACGTGAGTTCATCCGCCAAACATTCGCCTTCCTGGGAGTGAAGGTAGAGTTTACGGGAGAGGCTGAAAAAGAAGTAGGTTCCATAGTAGCCATAGATAACTACCGGCTGGAAGAGCTTGGTATCAACTACAGAGAACATTTAGTCACAGGCACTGTGATACTACGCATCGATCAGCGCTACTACCGCCCCACAGAAGTAGAGCTGCTGATTGGTAACCCAGAGAAGGCACAAACGAAGCTGAATTGGAAACCTAAGCATACACTGGAGATGCTAATAGAAGATATGGCTCTAACGGATTTAAAATTATTTCAAAGAGATAAATTATTGTTAAATGAAGGATTCGAAATACTAAATTATTTTGAGTAGGAAATAATATAACATAAGTTGTTAAGTTATGACGCTGTGAATAATTAAATTAACATATGATTAACTTAACAACTTTTGATTATAATACATTGAATAAAGATACAATCTAGTATTAAATGCAAGCAGCTAAAAAAGTCATTTATAATACAGGAATTCTGTATATGAGAATGGGAATAACAATGTTTATCTCTTTATACTCAACAAAATTAATCCTTAATGCATTAGGTATAGTTGACTTTGGCATATATAATATAGTTGGTGGAATAATTTCGTTGCTATTATTTTTAAATAATGCAATGAGCACTGCAACTCAAAGATATTTATCACATTCAGAAGGAGAGGGCAATAAAGATAAAACAAAAAATATATTTAATGTGAGTATAGTTCTTCATATAGTGGTTGCACTAATGGTTGTACTACTAATGGAAGTTATAGGATACATCATATTTAATGATATATTAAATATACCAGGGGAAAGAAAAGAAGCAGCAATCCTTATATATCATTTTATGGTAGCAACAACTTTCTTTACTATTATTTCTGTTCCATATGATGCAGTTATTAATGCTCATGAAAACATGAAGTTGTTTGCACTATTAGGAGTATTAGAAGCCATATTGAAACTTTTGATAGCCATATATATAACATCAATAAATTCAGACAAATTAGTTATGTATGGATTATTAATGGCAGTAACATCAATACTTCTTTTAATAATACGCAGAATATATTGTATTAGAACATATGAAGAATGTAAAATAGATTTGAAAGAATATTTTGACAATAAAATATTCAAAGAGATGTTAAAGTTCGCTATGTGGTCTTTCTTAGGAGCATCAAGCAGTATGCTAGCATTATATGGCCAAGGAATGATACTAAATATATTTTTTGGAACAGTAGTAAACGCAGCACAGGGAGTATCTAATCAAATAAGTGGACAATTAAGTGCAGTATCAAGTACATTGTTGAAAGCTTTAAATCCACTTATAGTGAAAAGCGAGGGTGCGGGCAATCGTTTATTAATGATAAAGGCATCAATAACTGGTACAAAATTATCGTTTATACTTCTGTTAATATTCTATGTACCGATATTCATTGAAATGGAATATATTTTTAATCTATGGTTAGATATAGTACCTGAGTATACAATAATATTTTGCAGACTACTTTTGATTAGAAATTTGATAGAACAGCTGTTTGCTACTTTACCTTCACTTATATCAGCAGTTGGAAATATTCATAGGTATCAAATGATGACATCAGTTTTATACCTTATACCTCTACCAATATCATACTTAGCATTCAAAATAGGTTTCCAGCCATATATAATGTACATCATATTTATAATATATTCGATGTTTGCAGCCATGACAAATCTTTATTATGCTAAATTGTTCTGTGGCTTGAAAATAAATACTTTTAATAAAGAAGTAGTTTATAGATGCAATTTATTAATGTTACTAAGTTCAATTTTACCACTATATATAAATAAAACGTTAGAGCCGGGTTTCATAAGAATAACAATAGTAATCGTCACATCTCTATCATGTATTTCTATTATAGGATGGAAAATATGTTTATCAGATCTTGAAAAATCCAAGGCCAAAGAATTAATAAATGATATAAGTAACAAATTATATAATATAATATTTAATTTTAAAGTTGCCGTTAATAATCACAATAAATGAATAATAAATACAAATTTTAATATGGCAATAAGTTAATTCAATGAGATTTAAACAACTGAGTATAATAAAAGCTGTATAAATTAGAAAAAAATGAAAAATATACATATCGGGATAACTGGCCCAATTTATACTCCATCATTGAAAGCAGTCATAAAAAATTATAATGATAATTGGCCAAAAGGGTTAGGAGGTGTGCCAGTTAACCAATTGATAGAATCGCTGGTGATTAAAGGATATAGAGTTTCCGTATTTTCAAATTCACCAGATGTAGATGAAGGCAAAGAATTTGTACATCATCAAGACAACTTATCAATATATATAGGCCCTTCAAGAAGCAGAGTCAAATACCAGGTTTTAGATTTTTATAAAATAGAAAGAAATTATATAACAGAATCTTTAAAGAGAGCAAAGCCAGATATTATACATGCACATTGGCAGTATCAATGGGCTTGGGCGGCACTTGATTCAGGAATACCTACATTGATAACATGTCATGATTCACCACTACATGTACTTAAATCAAATCCAGACACTTTTAGACTTTTTAGATTCTTAATTGCCTTGATAGTACTAAAAAAAGCAAAATATTTAACGACCGTTTCACCATATTGTGCTGAAGGCATTAAATTATTAACGAATAAGCATATATCTATAATACCTAACTACGAATCAAATTTCGTGTATTCTTTATATGCTACGAGATCTATAAGTTCAGATAGGAATATAAGGATAGCAATGATCAATAATGGATTTACTAAACGAAAGAATGTTGAAGTTGGAATCCAAGCATTTGAAATCTTTTTGAATAAATACCCAAACTCTCAATTGCATTTATTTGGCATTGACCATGGAATAAATGAAAAGGCATATCATTGGTGTAAAGCAAAAAACATTGACACATGCAATATACACTTCCATGGTAACCTAGAATTTGATTCCCTAATGAAAACATTATCAACTATGCATGTTCTTCTACATACATCAACAGAAGAATCTTTTGGAATGGTTATAGTTGAAGCTATGGCTATGGGTATACCTGTTGTGGCTGGTAAAGAATCAGGAGGTCCAGCCTGGATTCTTAATAATGGGGGTGGTATATTAACAGATATAAATAATAAGACAAAAGTGTATCAGTCTCTTATTGAAATTGTTCAAAAAGACACATATATATTGAATTCAAAATCTGCTAGAAAATCAGCATTAGAAAGGTACTGCGAAGATAAAGTAGTTAATATGTATATTACTGAGTACGAAACGCTACTAAAATTCATGTATAATTAAGTACTGTTTGATTTAAATAAATATTTCAAAACATTATACTTATTCTAAAATAACTTTATTTAAACATGAAAGTACTGCATATATTCAATGAGATAAATTATTCTGGCGCAGAAGTAATGTACAAGAATGCAGCTAATAAATTTAAAAGTCTAGGCGTAGAGATGATAGCAATTAGTACAGGCTTGACAAAAGGGAACTATTCACCTCATCTTGAAGAAGTAAAGATAAAGACTTATCATATGCCAATAAACTTTCCAGCGCTATCATGGGACTGGCTGAAGTATTATTACGTTTTTTATAAATTTATAAAACGTGAAGATATAAGCGTAATACATATTCACAGGAATAATCTTTATTTTATTGCCTTTATAGCAAAAATGGCAAAAATAAAATGCGTAAAAACCCAACATAGCATATTCAAAAACCGATGGTTCTCGCTACCAATTGCAATACTAAAAAGATATATATTAAGAAAATATTTGAATGTAACTTTTCACACAATAGGCAAAAGCGTTCAAGAGAATGAATTGGAATATTATAAAAATCCAAATGTAAGAATTAATAACTGGTTTGATGGGGAAAGGTTTTTTCCTGCTATAGATAAAGAAGAACGCTTATTAGCTCGCCAACAACTAAACCTGCCAAAAGATAAGTATCTTATACTGTCAACTGGCAATTGTAGCGATATTAAGAATCATTATGATATAATAAAAGCAGTAGCTAAAATAAAGGATAATATTGACTTTTTATATTTACACATTGGACATGGGCATACTATAAATTCAGAAAAAGATTTAGCAGAAAAATTGGGTATAGTTGATAAAATAAAATTCTTAGGAAGTTGTAATAATGTACGTCAATTTTTAATAGCTTCTGATGTTTTTGTTATGACTTCAAAATTAGAGGGTTTAGGAAATGCAGCATTAGAAGCTCAAGCTTGTTCTGTACCAGTGATTCTATATGATGTACCAGGCTTAAGGGACATAGTAATAAATAATATAACAGGAATTTTAATACCACCAAATCCTAATGATTTAGCATCTGCACTTAATCATCTCAAAAATAGTCGAGAGCTTTCAGATCTGATCACATATAACGCTTTAATGTATGTTAACCAAGAACATTCATTAAAGGAGAACGTTTCAAAGGTACATATGCTTTATAAAAACATTATATAAATTATTAGCTACAATGCTTTTATATAAAACTTTTCGAAAAAAAACATTAACTATTAGCATTATATTGATTACGTACACATCTGTATCATATTATCTTGCTGTGAGGTTGAATTTACCTTTAAATAACACTATTTTAATATGGCTATCAAATTTTTTTGTTTTATTTAGTTTATATATACATAAAAATCATAATTATAACAAAGACAATTACAAATCTTTTAGCTTGCTTAATTGGTACATACTTTGGAATATTTTAAATATTATAAGAGGTTTATTTATAGCTGAATCATATTGGGACTGGAAAGGCTTGATAACAAATTCTACTGCATTACTCTTACCGATATCTGCTTTCGTATTTACGAATAAACATACTACTCAATATTTATTATCCTCATATATCAAATATATTTTACCATCATTTTTATTGATATCTTTTTTTATTGATAAAGATGCATACGGATTTTATTTAGCCCCATTAAGCCTAATGATATTGTTCTTTCCAACTTTTACAAAAAAGTGGAAGATCGTAATCATAATAATATTAATTATTGTTTTAACAGCTAACTTAGGCGCTCGTAGTAATATTATAAAATTTGGCGTACCAGCTATCTTAGTTCTAACATATTATTTGAAACACTTTATAAACAAAAGAATCATTTGGTTTACAGCAAAACTTTTCTTAGTACTTCCATTTATTTTATTTACACTAGGAGTCAATGGTGTATTTAATATCTTTAAAATAGAAGAATATGTTAAGGTTGATATTAAAGAAATCAAATTTGAAGAAAATGGTGTTTCTAAAATAGAGAACTTAAAAGCAGACACAAGAACTTTTCTTTATAAAGAAGTTCTTGTAACTGCATCAAAATATAATACTTGGCTTATCGGCAGAAGTCCTGCTAGAGGAAATGATACAGAAGCATTTGCTGAAATAGCACAAATCACAGGAAAAAAAGAACGCTTAGCTAATGAAGTTGCTATTTTAAATATTTTTACATGGACTGGTATCATAGGTGTTATCCTTTATTTATTTGTATTTTATCATGCATCCTTTTTAGCAGTTAACTTTTCTAACAATTATTATTCAAAATTATTAGGCTTGTTTATTTCATTTCGTTGGACATATGCATGGGTTGAAGATATTAATAATTTTTCCCTATCATATATGATGTTATGGTGTATCATAGGATTAGGTTATTCTAAATCTTTTAGAAGTATGACTGACAAAGAAGTAAAATTTTGGGTACGTAGTATATTTCAAGGTAATCAGACTAATAAAGTAAATAAGACATCCAAAACTGCATATTCTTTTAACCTTCAATAAATTTTAGATGATATATGCTATTATACCAGTTTTGAACCGCTGGAATTATACTTATAAATGTATAAAAAGTCTTTCAGATCAAACTCCTACTTCTAATCCTTTAAAAATAGTAGTAATTGATCATGGTTCTAGTGATGGAACAAAAGAAAATATCAAAAAGTATTTTCCTAATGTAACTATTTTAGAGGGTTCTTTAGATATGTGGTGGGCAGGCGCTACGAATTTAGGAATTAAATATATTATGAACATCAGTAATGATATTCATAATGATTTGATTTTAACAATCAATAATGATGTTACTGTCGATAACAACTTCGTCTTAAATATTTTTAATGACTTTAAAGAAAATTCACCTTGCCTGATAGGATCTACAACAGTTGATTTCTTTAATAAAGATAAGCTAATTTATTGTGGCAGTAAATGGAATAGATATACAGCTAAATTCACATCAATAGCCAAAACAAAATATAGTAACTCTTATAAGTCTTTAGAAGCACATAATATTTCTAGAGTTATCGAGTCAGATATGTTACCTGGGAGAGGTGTATTGATCCCTCTTAAACTGTTTTATGAAATAGGCTTATACGATGACAATTATTTTCCACACTATGCGGCAGATGATGATTTTTCCATCAGAGCTAAGAATCGCAATTACAAATTATTTGTTTCTTCGAAAGCAGTAGTATATGAATTATCACAAGTAAACACGCAAATTCATAAACTTGGAAGTTTTTTATCCATTATTGAATGTTTTTCATCTTTAAAATCTCCATTAAATTTAAAAGTACGTTTAAGATGGGCACTAAAGCATTCGCCAATTGGCATTATTTACTTCATATTTGATATTTTACGGTTATTTTTTTCAAAAATTAAATTATTGTTTATATATCGATGAAAAGATATGTTTCTACGTGGCTTTGTGTGGATCCTACAGGAGAAGAAAGCCAATACTCACAAATGAAGCTTAAAGGATCCTCCTCTTCTAAAAGTTTTTTAGAAATTTATTGGAAGAATATCACCGTTTTCTTCATTACCTGCAAAAAGTTTAATGATAATGTTGAATTTAGATTATATACAAACGCAGTAGTACCTAAATATATTGGTAATTTTAACTTTGATTTATTTCTTAATGACTTTAATGTAGAAGTTATACATGTAGAATTTTCTTATAGAACACCATCAGGCTACTACTCAGGTTGGAGAAATCAATTTTTTGAATTTTCTATATTCGAGAATATTGTTAGTAATTCATTTGATGATAACGATCTCCATCTTTTACTTGATTCAGACTGCATCTTCACTGGTTCATTGGCCCCACTATGGAATAAGGCAAAATTAAATGGGTATTTGACTTATAAAATACCATATAATGATGATAAATACATAAATGGCCTCAATAGAATACAATTAAAAAAGGTATTTGAGGAGCTTTTAAATACTAACATTCCTGAATTACCTGAATACTTTGGAGGCGAATTCTATCTTACTTCCATTTTACATATGCGAACTATTGTTCATGAGTTTAAGCAACTTTGGCCAATACTTCTTGATAGGCACGCCAATAACAAAGCAAAATTTAACGAAGAGGCACAAACACTTAGCTATATTTACTTCAAACATAATTTTATATTTTCTGAAGCCAATGATTTTATAAAACGTTTATGGACACAACCTTTTATTCATAGAAACGTTGAGCCAGTAGACAAAGAAAAGCTTATTTGGCATCTACCTCACGAAAAAAAATACGGCATAATTTCTATATTTAACAAATTAACTAAAAACCCTAAATACAGTCTTGATCTTACAAATGAACGTTTCATTAACGTATTATCATACTATTCAACAGTTCCTAATATACCATTTTGGATATACATAAGTAGGATTATACCAATTCAATTAGTCAGAGTATCATATTATTTTCTAAAAAAAGCCACTATTATATAAGATGGAACTGGCACCAATTTTATTATTTACATATAAAAGACTAGATACATTATTATTAACTGTAAACGCGCTTAAAAATAATGATTACGCAAGTGCAAGTACTTTATATATATTCTCTGATGGCGCTAAATCTGAAAAAGATATAAATGAGGTAATCAAAGTTAGAAAGTACTTAAAATCTATAAGCGGTTTCAATAAGATTTTAATATATGAATCTAACACAAATCAAGGTCTCGCTAATTCTATAATAGCAGGAGTTTCTGAAGTCATCAAAGTCCATAAAAAAGTTATTGTTGTCGAAGATGACTTAATTACTAGCACCAACTTTCTATCATTCATGAATAATGCTTTAAATTTTTATATAAAAAAGACCAATGTTTTTTCTATATCTGGGTATTCGCCTCCTATTTTAAATCCAAACAATGATATATATTTTACTAAAAGAGCTTCATCATGGGGGTGGGCTACTTGGAATGATAGATGGTCTCAGATCGATTGGGATGTAACTTCATATTGTAGTTTCAAGAATAATATATTTCAAAGAAGAAAATTTAATACAATGGGTTCTGATCTCTCACGTATGCTAGACAAGCAAATAAAAGGCAAAATTAACTCTTGGGCTATACGTTGGGTATATCATCAATTTATCAATAATTTATATACTGTTTATCCTACCACATCTAAAATTATAAATATAGGTACTGGCTTAGATGCAACACATACTAAGGATTCCTTCAACAGATTCTATACTCGTTTAGACAACTCTAACAAAATTTATTTTGATTTCGAACACGATGTTAAAATAAATAAGATTTACTTAAAGCAATTTTTAAAGCAATTCAGTATTTATACACGTATAAAGTATAAATTATTGAATTTATTTAATTGACTACTGTACTTATATTAATAAGTTATGAAAGTTTTACTAATACATACATTCTACCAAAAAAGTGGTGGCGAGGATACTGTTTTCTATAACGAATATAATTTATTAAAAGAACAAGTTGATATCAGGGTTCTTATATTTAAAAATAAGAATGGGATCTTAGGAGCTTTACAATTTATTTTATATATATTTAATATTTTTGCTGGAATAAAAATTCTAAAAGAAATTAAAAGATACAATCCTGATCTTATACATATTCATAATATTCATTTTGCACTCGGACCTATTGTATTCGTTATTGCAAAATTTTTCAACAAACCTACTTTATTGACTTTACATAATTATCGCCTAATATGTCCTTCTGGTACTTTATTTTATAATAACACTATACATACCGAAAGCATAAATCAGTCATTTCCGTGGACTGCTATACTAAATAAGGCATACCGTAACTCTTTTATTCTTACTTTTTGGCTTGCTACAGTTATATGGATACACAAAATTTTTGGTACATGGAAAACTATAAGTAAATACATCGCACTAACAGATTCTTATAAAGAAGTCATACTTAAATCTAAGTTTGGTTTAGCTTGCGAACAAGTTGTAGTCAAACCCAATTTTACAATACAAACTTCAACTGAAATAAATTTAGATCGTGAAGATCATTTCTTATATATTGGTAGACTTTCTAACGAAAAGGGAGTTTTAACATTGATAGAAGCTTTTAGTAAATCTAAATTCAAATTAAAGATTGCTGGCAGTGGGCCTTTGGAAGAAAAAGTTGTCTCATTAATACAAGATTTTGACAAAATTATTTTTTTAGGTAACTTATCAAATGAAGATGTTAACAAAGAATTAAAGACATGTTCAGCTTTGATATTTCCTTCAATATGGTACGAGGGCATGCCAATGACTATACTTGAAGCATTTTCTAATGGCACTCCTGTAATTGCAAGTAATATAGGTGCTATGGCATCAATGGTTGAACACAAATTTAATGGCCTTCATTTCGAGGCAGGTAATTATATAAGCTTACTTGAAAAAATCAATATTTGGCATAAACTTCAATACAATGATAAATTAGAATATTATTATAATGCATTCACTTCATATAATCGAAAATATTCTCCTGAATTAAATAGACAGTTTCTTATATCCATATATAAAAGTGTTATTAATGAGAAAGCCTCTTCTTGAAACTTACATAACCACTGGTAGTTACGATACATTTGTTGAAAAATTAACTAATATAGCAAAAAGTAAAATATCCTCTTATGTATGTGTAGCAAATGTTCATATGATAGTCGAGGCATATAAAAGTTCTACTTTTGCTAAAATTGTTAATGATGCAGATATAGTTGCTCCAGATGGTGTTCCTCTATCCATTGGTTTAAAATGGCTTTATGGTACTCATCAGGATCGAGTGGCAGGCATGGATCTTTTACCTTCTCTTCTTTTACAAGCAGAAAAACAAGAACTTAATGTTTTCTTTTTTGGATCTACTCCTGAAGTCTTGGATGCAATGCGTAAACGCTGTATGAGCATATATCCTAATTTAAAAATTGCTGGTGCCATTTCTCCGCCATTTCGACCTTTGAATAAAGAAGAGGATGAAGCTATAGCTCAAAGAATTAATCTATCTGGCGCCCATATAGTATTTGTAGCCCTTGGTTGCCCCAAACAAGAAAAGTGGATGGCAGAAATGAAAGGTAAGGTAAATGCATTGATGATTGGTTTAGGAGGAGCATTTCCCGTTTTTGCTGGATTACAAAGCCGTGCACCAATTTGGATGCAGCGGATGAGCCTTGAATGGTTATTTAGATTATATCAAGAGCCAGGTCGCTTATGGAAAAGATATTTAACAACTAATCCATTATTTATCTTGCTCTTCATTAAAGAATGGTATAAAGTAAGGCTTCTTAAAATATCCTCTAATTAATATTTATTTGTAGCAATATTTTTCTATGATTTAAAATCTATGGTTTTATTATCATTTATGATTGAAAATTTAACAATTTATAAATGAAGCCTATTTTCATACCGTTCGATAAATAGATGATCCTTGATAATAGTTATTTAATTATTTTTGTTCAAATTGCCGACATGGATCCCTGCTTCTTTGTTTAACCTTTGTTCAATGTCAACTGCATATTCTGTTTTGTTGTAAATGCAGCTCTTACAGTTGCATTCAACTCTAAATAATAAAAAATATGCATAAATAATTTAAGTATTTTAAAAATTGGCCAAGTTTTTGCTTACTTTTCATGTACAGAAAAAGAGCGATTTGGAAGGCATAAAAAATATTTAAAATGTTTCAGACTTTCAATTATTTATAATTTTTGGTCTGTAACCAACTAGTAAAATTGTACATCCTCAGTATCTGTTATGAAAAGTCGTTCAACCAGTCCGCTACCAAAAGCCCACCTGTGGACTGACATTTTGCTGCTAAATATGTCCTTCATAGCTGCTTATCTGCTACGATTTGAGGACGGACTGCTGGAGCGAAATGATCACTACCTCAACCTGTTGCTGGTGAGTAACCTGCTGTGGGTCTTTTGTATATACGGGTTACGGACCTACCAATTTACTCGCCTGTCGTATAACTTTAATGACCAGATTGGTGGGCTCCTGAAGGCCACCCTGCTCCATGCCTTTGGTACCATGGCCATCCTGTACCTGACCCACGTGGGAGAGGAGTACTCGCGGGTGCAACTGGGAATGACCTATGGGTTGTTTATCATATCAGCCACTGTGGTACGCATCGGCTTGCTGCTGTCGATGCAACTATACCGCCAGGCCGGCTACAACTACAGGCGCTACGCGGTGATCGGCCACGACGAGGTGACTGACTACATTAAGGGCTTCTACGAGCAGCGTCCCCAGCTGGGCTACCGCTACAGCGGCCTCTTTGAGTTCTGGGGCCAGAGCACCGACGAGGCCGCCCTGGAACAGTATCTGGAAGAAAATGAATTGGACTATATCTACTGCTGCCTTTCGCGGCTTAGCGACGAGCAGGTACGCAGCATTATCCGGGTGGCCGAGCGGCAGCGTACGCAGGTCCGGCTGGTGCCGGACTTTCGGGGCTTTGTTTCTAACCTGGCGACCATTGAGTACCACGATGTGTACCCGGTGATAGATGTATCAACCAAGCCCTTCTCGAGCGTGCAGGATCAGCGGGTGAAGCGGGCTTTTGACCTGGCCTTCTCCATCACCGTAATGCTGGCGGGGGCGCCCGTGTTCCTGCTGGTAATGCTCGCGGTAAAGCTGACGTCGAAGGGGCCGGTGTTCTTCCTGCAGGAGCGCTCGGGCCAGTGGGGGCAAATCTTCAAGATATACAAGTTCCGCAGCATGTACGTGGATGCCGACAAAACGGGCCTCAAACACTCGCAGGGGAGTCATGACCCACGCATCACGCCGATCGGGCGCTTCCTGCGCCGGAGCCGGCTGGATGAACTGCCGCAGTTCCTGAACGTGATCCGGGGCGAGATGTCGATCGTGGGCCCGCGACCCCTGTACAAGTACGACGTGGATATGCTGATGCAGGCGGCCCCGCACGAGTTCAAGAAAGTGCTGACGGTAAAGCCTGGAATTACCTCCATCGGGCAGATCAAGGTAGGCTACGCCACCAACGTGGCCGAGAATGTTAGCCGGCTGCGCTACGACCTGGAGTACCTGGGTAAGTACAGCCTCCGGCAGGACATCAGCCTGGTATGCCAAACCATACTGGTGATGATGCTTGGCAGAGGAAGGTAGGGTTCAATGACCAGTGACCAGTGACCAGTGTCCAGTGACCAATTAAGCAGTGACCGGACGGCGTTCCGCCAGTGATCAGTGTCCAGTGACCAGAGAATAGTATTCGGTGATAGTCGCTCATAAACCGTGCGACGGCCGTTTATAAATTCAAAAAAACCTTTGGCTGGCAAGAAAACCCTGCGTGAGGGTGCAATAAGCGAAGAAAACGCTCTATTATTGTGCGCTCATTGGTAAGAAGCAGGGTATTGATTGCTGATAAGGGGTTGGGAAAAGGGGAAAAGGCTGGCGGTTGATAGTTCAACCATATACCCGCTCCGCCACTCACGATGAAAGTTTAATTTTTTAAACCTTATACACAACAAAAAACGTATCTACCTTATCCAATGAAAAAACGCTATGCATCCCTATTGGCGTACGGCTTGTTCGCTACGCTTGCTCTTTACAACTGTAAGGACCACGATACTCCCCCTCCCACGCCTGATTTTGAGAAAGAAGTGGAAGGCATTGTCGTAGAGACCGTCACCCTAACGACTCCGCCCGCCGTTACTGCCCAGTCAGGTACCTTTTCGGCCCCGACCACTACCACAGTAAGCGGCTACACCGGTGGTGCCCCCACCCAGACCATGCAGAACACTGCCAGCCAGGTATCCTCAACCCTGAACAATGATCAGATAGCGGCTATCAACTCCGTGACACCTGCTCAACTCCAGGCTGTGGCAAACGGCGGAGCCCTGCCTGCGGAAGTAAGCAATGCCCTGAATGAGATCAAGAAAAATCCAGCGTTGGCTAGCTTCCTGCCAACCTTTGCCCTGCCTACCGTAAACGGAACTACCGTAAACGGACGTACCGGTCTGCCCGAGCTACTTGAGCCCGTAGAGGCGATCAAGGCGGACGATGCCTGTTTGAAGAAGGCTTCGGATGCCCTGGCTAAGGTGATTGAGAAGCTGAAGGCAGATGCCAAGACTGAGCAGGACAAAGTAGAGGCTGCCTACCAGAAGCAGGTAACAGACGCCACTGCGGCCGAAACAAGCTGCAAATCCGGTATTCCTGCTACATTTACAGGCTACCGCACCGCTGCCAAAACGCAGTTTGACGCCACTATTGCTACGCTGGATCAGAACCAGGCGGCACTGGGAAGCTTTTACGGAACGCTGAAAGCGCTGGTCGTTATATCCTATGCCTCGGCTCTGGATACGATCAACACGCTGGAAAAAGCGGAGACCGCCGCTTGTACTGCAAAGAAGAACGCCGCCATTGCCAACGCCGATGCCGCGAAGACCGAAAACATCAATAAGGTAACGGCTGCGCTGAACAAAGGCTTGACTACGGCTAATGCCAAGATCACAGAACTATCGGCTGCCTGCCACAACCAGGGAGGAGGAAGATAATTTGCAGTGACCAATTAAACAGTTATCAGTGACCAATGACTGGTCAGAGAAATATACTCTTATAAAACTAATAACAACTGGTTCGGAAATTGTGAGAATGAACATGATGCAAAATAGACTCATGGCAAAAAAGGGTAGTATTACACTACCCTTTTTTGTGTTATGGCTGATGGCCCTGCCGGGCTCTGCCCAGATGAACATCGCGGGCAAGCCGGGGCTGATCTACACGCCCACGGCGCGGGAAACAGCGGATGGTACCTTTACCGTCGGGGCCCACTACAACCCCTACCGCTATGGGTTCCGTTCCCAGTTATACAGTCAGCGGGGGCAGGGAAACTTTTCGGAGAGGATCCTGTACGCCAACCTGACGCTGTTGCCGCGCCTGGACGTAAACGTAACGCTGGTGCACCTGAACGGTAAAAGAGAAAATCTGCCGCGTGCCGAGCGGATGATCGGGGACCGGCAACTGGACCTGAAGTACCTGCTCCTAAAGGAGAAAAAGGGACAGCCTTCGGTGGCGGTGATCATGTCGGCACCTTTTTCAGTGCAAGCTTCGTTGATTACTTACGCAGTGGTAGCTACTAAGAATTTGGATATAACCGACGAGATAAAGACAGAGCTATCAGTTGGGATGGGAAGCCCCTATTTTATCTTTCGTGATTTAGATACCAATGAACAGAACTTCAATATCTTCTCAAGATTCGTACTGAAAAAAAAGAGTGAAAACCTATTTGGGAAGGACTACCTGGTGGGCCCTTTTGGGGGAGTGAGCCTAAACTACCGGAAGCAGGCGGGCCTGATGGCGGAGTGGGATTCAAAGCGGCTCAATGTAGGTGGCTACGCTACCCTGTGGAAGCGCTGGACCCTACAGGCGGGCCTGCTCAACTTCGACCAGGTAACCTTTGGTACGTCGTATACCGTACCCCTCAACGCCCTTCCCCAGTCTTTACGGAAAAAAGAGTCATGAATAGATTAACCTGTATCCTGCTGCTGCTGAGTACTGGCTGGGCCGTGGCTCAGCCTCAACAAAGTCATTTGCTGCAGAACTTTGAGAATGTAACGTACGACACTACAACCCAGGGAGGCCGCACCATCTACTACGAACAGCGCCTGTACCGCAACCCCTTCATCGGTCTTGCCCAAATGCAGCGGGCCACCGTGGCAGGCGGCAAACCTGAAGTAGAAGAATTTGTACCCCTGATTCAGGGCGTACCGGTGGGGGCTTACCGGCTGGCGGGCGAGAGCCTGGGCTACCGGGCCCTGAGTGGGGAAGAACGGCGGGCGTATGCCTTCCGCAACCCGTACCGGCCGTGGCGGCAGTACAAGTGGGACTTCTGGCTGCAGCCGCAGTTTGCGGCTTACTTCGGCAACCACAACCAGCCCATCGAGAGCAATACCTACCTCCTGCTGCAGAGCCAGCTGTACCTGACCCGCGGCCTGGCGCTGAACTGGGGCGTGCTCTTCCCGATCACCAATGATCTGGATAACCGGCCCAACATCGTGCGCCCGGCGCCTGTATTCCTGAACCAGTTTATGGCGCTGGAAGGGGATCACTACCTCAGTGCCTCGGCGGGCTTCTTCCACGACGATCAGTACGGCCTTAACGTGCAGTACCGCCACATGCCGCTGAGCGGGGCGTGGTCGTTCGGGCTGGAAACGGGCCTGACGGGCGAGTACTACTTTACGCGGCGGGGGGCCATCTACGGCCACCTGGACAACCTGCTGCTACTGGCGGACGTGGCCTACCGCCTCCCCCGCCCCGACCTGACGCTGAAGCTGTCGGGCGGCCAGTACCTGGGCAACGACGTGGGCGCGCGGGTGGACCTGATCCGGCAATTTACGAACGTGGAGGTGGGGCTGTACACCACCAAGAGCCGCAACGGCGCTACGCTGGGCTTTAACCTGGCTGTCCCCATCCCACCCGGCAAGCTGTGGCAGGGCAACCGGGCCCGCCTGCGTACGGGTGAGGAGTTCCGGTGGGAGTACACCTACACGCGGGGCTACAACATCGGCGAGCGCTACCGCACGGGCTACCAGCTGGACCAGCGCCTGCGCCAGTACCACCGCAACTACCTGAACCGCCAGTACCAGATGCTAAAATAAAAGGGGACCCGCCGCCCGCCCTTCCGGGCGGCGGGTCCTATACTACCCCTGCCCCAGATAAGAAGCCAGCGGTATGGTTATAGGTAGGGAAACTCGATCAATAAGCCCCTCTCCTTTCTTCTTACCTTTCCTTCTTTCCTACCTTCCTCCATTCCTCCTTTCTTACCGCGCGGCGGCCGCCCTTCCTCCTTTCCTCCTTCTAAAAAAATGTAACCGCCGTAGTCGCAAACGTATACGCTAAGTATACGGGTAACTACCTGAATAGTAGAGAAAACCGATACGCAGTAGTAACTTTATAAGAACTTGATGAGTGGCATAGGGATGAACAGGGGAAGCGTTATCTTGCGTAAGAGTTACATACTCCTCTTGTACCAATACTATACCGCACATGAAAAAGTCAAACATCTTTGCCTACGTTGAGCTGACCAAGCTGGTAGGCAACCTCGGAGGAACCCCTCTGAAAGACCGGCTCAAATCGCAGGCCGCCTACTTCAACATTATCGAAAGCCGGCTGTTCTCGGATGAACTGGCCAAAGACTGGGAAGCTATTGTAAACTCAGTAAAGCCAGTAACCGTTCCCACGGCAACAGGAGACCGGGTGCCGCTCAGCCAGGTCGCTGGTACCATCGAGCAGATGAACGAAAAAGACTGCCAGCTCCTGGCTACCCGACTGAAATCCCTCCATCAAAAACTGGAAACAGAACTTAATCATTGATGTTTCAGTGATCGGTATTTTCAGTTGGTTATTAGTTGTTGGCAGGAATTAGTGCTGCTTGATCTGATAACGAAAATCTGACGTGAGTACCGACTGAAAGTTTACCCAAACCTGATAACCAGAAAACAAATAAGCCGCCGTAGCCGGGACTAAGGCGGCTTATTTCCTACGTCACAGGTAAGTGAATCAACTACTACAATCTTCTTCCTCTACTATTGCCTCATTGATGATTGAAAACATGGTCACTGCACAACTGGTCGCTAGTTATTGTCTCAAAGATACCTCCCCCTCACCTGTGTTTCACAAGTCTGTGCACCTCGGATATGCCTACTGCGGAGACTGCGCGCTCCGATAAAGGTAACTCCTCCTTCTATTGGATATTTGGGTACTTGGCTGGGGCAGTGGGCTTTTCTTTTTATCTAAAGGCTACCCGAATACGTCCAGTAGCACTTTCATACCGGCTCCTTTACAACCATTCCCACCTTTGGGTACTCGTTAGTTTATAGATGGGAAAGAACAGTGGCGGCAGCTCCCGGGTGTGTAGTACGGTCATGGACTACTGAGCACGGGCCTCATCGTTAGTTTCTCAAATATAGAAACTGACTACCGGCCGGATTAGCCCCCCTCGGCAGTACCAGATGCAGAACCGATGAAGATAAAAGTACATTAACAGGCTTTCTGTTGGTATATAACCCCCTTACTATCAACCAATTATTATAATTAAAACATAAAGGCTAGTAATCTTTCAAGAATTTACTTAACGGTTACATTACATATATACGTAAAAGCCTATATTTAGTAGGCTGACTATGATCCGCTTCTATCACCCATACCACACTATATATGAAAAAGTCGAACATCTTTGCCTACGTTGAGCTGTCCAAGCTCGTAGGAAACCTCCACGACCAGGCCTCCCCTCTGAAAGAACAGCTCAGACTACAGGCCGCCTACTTCAACATTATTGACACAAAATTCTTTTCAGACCAGCTGGCGCGTGACTGGCAGGCTATTCTGGGTACGGTAAAACCTACTGAGTTTATCCTGAAAGACGGTCGGAAGCCTCTGAACCAGGTAAGTAATACCATCAGTACCCTGACGGAGGAGGAATGCAGGCAAATTGTAAAATGTCTGAGAGACCTGCACCAGAAGCTGGAAGCCGAATTAAAAGTATAGCGTTCTACAAGCAATGACCTCCATATAGCAGAAAGTAACTCTTTACCCACCAACTTTCCCTGTCGCTAAAAGCTGAATGAGAAGGCTGGTGGGTCAAGAAGGTATTATCTACTTTCATTTCAGACAGCAGCAGATGGTCTGCTGTTGGGATTCTTCTTTGGCTATGCCCAGGCTCTGGCTATCGTATCAGATTGGCTTAAGCGCCCTCCGCTCCATTCCTCCATCATTGTTTGCCTTGTAAGGCCTGCTTTATATAGTTGATTTTTAACCACCCGATAATTTTTTCTTGGGACGTGGGAGATGAGCTAGTATGTTCGTACACACATATATACACACTATTACATCCATCCCAATATGAAAGATTACCTCTACTCTATCAAAAGGGTTACTCTTCTTCTCGCACTCCTTTCTTCTCTTTTTTGCCTTCCTGATGCCTTGGGACAAAGCAAAGGGCCCGACCGTAATCAATACAAAGGAAAGCACAAGCTCAAGAAGCAGGATAAAAAGCTTCCTAAGGAGAAACTTAAAGGCAAGATGCTGGATAACGCAAAGTTTAATTTCAAGGCCAGCAAGCTGAAAGGAGTCACCGCGGAAGAAGAAGGAGGAAGCAAAGGTGGTCGACTGGCGGTAACTGCCACGCTGAAAAACCCGACCTCCTTACAGTTTGGCCCCGATGGAAGACTGTACATATCCCAGCAGAATGGTCTGATTAAGGTATACACCATTGCTAAAAACGCGCCGGGTGACTACACCATCACCGGTGAAGAGGTTATTTCGATCATCAACAGCATTCCTAACCATAATGATGACGGAACACCGGCTCCTACCGTGAAGACGCGCCAGATCACGGGGTTGGTAGTAGCTGGTACGGCTCAAACGCCTATCTTATATGTAAGCTCGAGTGACAGTCGCATTGGTGGCCCTTCAGGCGACCTGAACCTGGATACCAACTCGGGTATCATCTCCAAACTAACCAAAACCAGTACTGGCTGGGACAAGGTGGACCTGGTACGGGGCTTTCCCCGCTCGGAGGAAAACCACTCGACCAATGGTATGCAGCTGGATGGTACCATGCTCTACATGGTCATTGGGGGGAATACCAACGCGGGAGCTCCCTCCAAGAACTTTGCTTACCAGACGGAATACGCGCTGACCACGGCGGTGCTATCTATAGACCTGGCCGCGGTTGAAGCCATGCCTACCCAGGGAAGCGGTAATACCAAATACAAGTATGACCTGCCTACCCTCGATGACCCCACCCGCCCGGGTAATCCGGACTCAGGCGACCCCTTTGGGGGTAACGATGGATTGAACCAGGCCAAGCTGGTACCCGGCGGTCCTGTACAGATCTTTGCAACGGGCTTTCGGAATGCGTATGACCTAGTCATTACCAAAACTCCGGGCAAGGAAAGACGAATGTACGTAACTGACAACGGAGCCAACCAGGGCTGGGGAGGCCATCCGGCCAGCGAGGGGGTAGGAACAGCTACTAATAACTATGTAGTAGGCGAACCCGGCTCCAGTACTGCAGGTCCTAATGATCCAAAGGTAAATAACCTGGATAACCTGCACTATATCGGTAACCTGAACAACTACATACCGGGTAGCTACTACGCTGGACACCCTAACCCTATTCGGGCCAATCCAGCCGGAGCGGGACTGTACACGCACGACGGTACTACTGGTGTATGGCGCACCAGCGCCACGGGAGATCATCCCCTGCCGGCCGACTGGCCACCAGTCCCTCTTGATATGGCGCGTCCGGTGGAAGGAGACTTCCAGAACCCGGGTGAGAAGGACAATGCACTGCTGACCTACACAAAATCTACCAACGGGATAGCAGAATATACAGCTTCTAACTTTGGAGCGGGGCTGCAGGGGCATCTGCTGGCAGCCTCGTTTGACGGAACCGTACAGAAAATAACGCTGACAGAGGATGGTACCGACGTTCTTAACACTAAGGGTAGTCAGAGGAAAAATCTTGATTTACCCTTTGCCTCCAACTTTGGTGGCCAGCCCCTGGACATCACCACTCAGGGTGACAACGATATATTTCCTGGTACAATCTGGGTGGTATGCTACCTGGAGAGCTCCATTTTTGTGTTTGAGCCGGAGCCCATTGGCGGCGGCGGAGGTACCTGTAACGCTGAGTATACAACTGCTGCGGACGACGACGGGGATGGCTACAGCAATGCCGACGAGATAGACAATGCCACGAACCCCTGCTCCTCGGCCAGTAGGCCTCAGGATTCAGACGGCGACATGGTATCGGATATGAATGATACAGATGATGACAACGATGGTATTCCGGATGATGCGGACTATTTCGCGCTGGACGCCCACAACGGTACCACCACCAACCTGCCCATTGAGTACGAACTATTCAATAACCACCCGGGTACGGGTTTATTCGGCTTAGGCTTTACGGGGCTTATGCTGCCCAAGCAAAACGGAATAGACTACCTGGACCTGTTTGAGGGAGACAATCTGATCGCCGGTGGAGCCGTAGGAGCTTTTTCGGTAGTCAGTACTACACCAGGCGACCCATATCAGCAGCTGAACAATCAGGAGAATGGCTTCCAGTTCGGAGTGAATGTTAACAAGGATACGCCCCCTTTTACTGTACACACCCGACTGCTGGGCCCCTACTTCGATAACCAGACTCCACAGTACTGGCAGGCCCTGGGCTTATTTATAGGCACGGGGGATCAGGACAACTATATTAAGATCGTACTCGGCTCCGATGGCGGCTCGGGAGGTATAGAGATCCTGCATGAAAACAACGGGAAAGCCAACAGCAGCGAGTATACCCTTCCCGGCGGCATGCCCCTGAGTACCATGGACCTGTATCTGTCGGTAAATCCGGCTACGGGTATGGTACAACCCAAACACTCCAAGGACGGAGGTCCGATCACCAACCTGGGGCCGGCCATCAAAGCAGGCGGTGCTCTGCTGGAAGCCATTCAGGGAGCCCCCGCAATGGCAGTAGGTATTCTTTCAACCTCCCTGGGATCCACGCCATTTACCGCTACCTGGGACCTGATCCGGGTCACCTCCGATACGCCTGCCAACGCGGCTCCGGTGCTGTCTGAGATCGGCAACAAGACCTTAACCGTAGGCGAAACCCTTACATTCACCGCTCAGGCTACTGATCATGATGTACCGGCTCAGACACTGGCTTTCAGTGTATCGGGTACTGAAAGGGCCAGCATCAACTCCTCAACCGGGGTGTTTACCTGGAAGCCCATCACAGCCGGCACCTATACTTTTACCATCAAGGTGACTGACAATGGCGTACCGGCTCAATCGGACGAGGAAACGATTACAGTGACGGTGAACCCGGTTACTACTAATCAGCCCCCAACGGCCGGAGCCGGAGCCGATCAAACGGTTACTACGGGTAGTGTCACCCTGACCGGCTCCGCGGTTGACCCGGATGGCAGCATTACTACCTGGCAGTGGAGTCAGCAAAGTGGTCCCGGCATAGCTACTCTTAGCGGGGTCAATACGTCTACCCTGACGGCCAGTAATCTAATGGCAGGTACCTACGTCTTCCGACTGACTGTCACCGACAACCAGGGAGTATCGGCCTATGATGAGGTTTCCGTCACAATGAGCTCGGGCCAGCAAGTAGTAAGCTTCACGCTTATTAATGCGGATACGGACCAGCCTATACGTAACTTCATTTCAACGGATGTGCTAAATCTGGCCACGCTACCAACCCGTAACATTAGTATCCGGGCGAATACCAATCCTTCACCGGTAGGTAGTGTCAAGTTTGTCATGAGCGGAGCATCAAGTAAAACCCAGACAGAAACAGGCTTTCCGTATGCCCTGTTTGGGGACAACGGCGGAGACTACAATCCATGGACTCCTGCTGTAGGTAGTTATACCCTGACGTGTACTCCCTACACCCTGAAATCGGCTACCGGTACTGCCGGCACGCCACTGACCATTACTTTTAACGTGGTAGATCAGGCGTCGAATCAAACACCTACCGCCAACGCGGGTACCGATCACACCATCACTCTGCCTGCCAACAGCGTTACAATAAATGGGTCGGCCACGGACCCCGATGGAAGTATCTTCTCTTACCAGTGGAGTCAACAAAGCGGACCCGGTACGGCTAGCCTGAGTGGAGCAAACACGGCCACGCTGCTGGCCGGTAACCTGGTTACCGGCACCTACGTCTTTCGTATGGCTATAATGGATAATCTGGGAGCCACTGCCTTTGACGAGGTCTCCGTCACGGTTAATCCGGTAGCAGCTAACCAAGCACCAACGGCTAACGCGGGAGCGGACCAGACCATCACCCTGCCTGCCAACACGGTCACACTGGCTGGCTCAGGTAATGATCCCGACGGCAGCATCGCTGCTCACCAGTGGACGCAGCAGAGTGGACCTAATACAGCCACCCTGGTCAACGCTAACACAGCCTCGCTGACGGCTAATGATCTGGTAGCAGGTACCTATACCTTCCGTCTGACGGTCACCGACAACCAGGGAACTACTGGCTTTGATGAAGTGAGTGTAACTGTCAATCAGGCCGCACCGGCCAATCAGACACCAACGGCTAACGCGGGAGCGGACCAGACCATCACCCTGCCTGCCAACACGGTCACGCTGGCTGGCTCAGGTAATGATCCTGACGGCAGCATCGCTGCTCACCAGTGGAGCCAGCAGAGTGGGCCTAATACAGCCACCCTGGTCAACGCCAACACCGCCTCGCTGACAGCTAATGATCTGGTAGCAGGTACCTATACCTTCCGCCTAACGGTCACCGACAACCAGGGAGCTACCGCCTTTGACGACATTAATGTAGTAGTCAATGACGGAGGAATCCGCTTTAACGCCGGAGGTACAGCCTTTACGGCCTCGGGTAGCCGCCAGTTCATTACTGACACCTACTTCTCAGGAGGTAGCACCTACAATGCCGGTGTTGTAGGAATCGACAATACTACCGACGATCCCCTATACCGCACCGAACGCAATGGAACGTTCTCTTACAACGTCCCAGTCGGCAATGGTACCTATAAGATCGTACTTCACTTTGCCGAGGTGTACTTAGGCGTAAAGGCTACCGGTACCCGCAAGTTCAATGTGGACATCGAAGGTCATCGCAAATTAACTGAATACGATATTACAGCAAAAGTTGGCGGACCTCTGAAAGCTGTTCAGGAAACCTTTATCGTTGGCGTCACTGATGGTACCCTTAACATTGCTTTTGTGGCTGGCAGTGCTAACAACCCTAAAGTGTCTGCCATAGAGGTAGTGCCCAGCACAGAACCTATCCCCAACACAGCGCCTGTCCTGTCCGACATTGGCAACAAGACCATCACCGCCGGTCAGACGCTAAGCTTCACCGCTCAGGCGAGCGATACGGACGCCGGCCAGAGCCTGAGCTTCTCGCTGACCGGCGCCCCGCAGGGAGCCACTATCGACGCCTCTACTGGTGCATTCAGTTGGATCCCTGCTGCAGCTGGTAGCTATCCCTTCACAGTCAAAGTGACTGATAATGGTTCTCCGGCTCTGTCCGATGAAGAAGCCATCACCGTTACCGTCAATCCGGCTGTGACCAATCAGGCACCTGTGGCCAACGCAGGAGCAGATCAGACCATCACGCTACCTACCAACACGGTCACGCTGGCTGGCTCAGGTAATGATCCCGACGGCAGCATCGCTGCTCACCAGTGGAGCCAGCAGAGTGGACCTAATACAGCCACCTTGGTCAACGCTAACACAGCCTCGCTGACAGCTAATGATCTGGTAGCAGGTACCTATACCTTCCGCCTGACGGTCACCGACAACCAGGGGACTACTGGCTTTGATGAGGTAAGCGTTTTAGTTAATCAGGCATCATCAGCTAATCAGGCTCCGGTGGTTGCTAATGCCATAACTGATCAGAATGCCATGATTGGTACGGCTTTTAATTTTGCTTTTGCCGAAAATACTTTCACCGATGCGGATAATGATGCTCTGACGTATGTAGCCAGTCTGGAAGATGGTAACCCACTACCAGCATGGTTAACCTTCACTGCAACTAGCCGTACTTTTAACGGTACGCCTCCAGGTGGTAGTCCGGCCAGTCTGTCCATTAAGGTCACTGCGAGTGATGGTAAAGGAGGCACGGCAACGGACATTTTTCTAATCAGTATTTCGCTACCGGAAAATAGTGGTGCATGGCAAACCGTCACCCCAAGTTCTGGTTCGCCTACAGCCCGCCATGAATCGGCTTATGTACAGGCCGGAGATAGGTTTTTCCTACTAGGGGGAAGAAACTCCAAGCCGGTACAGGTGTACGATCCCGTTGCCAAGTCCTGGATCAATGCGGCATTCCCTCCTATTCAGCTGCACCATTTCCAAGCCGTTACACATGAAGGATTTGTTTACATTGCAGGAGCATTTACAGGCAGTTTCCCTTCCGAAACTTCCGTACCTAACATCTATATCTATGATCCTAAGGCAAACAAGTGGATTGTAGGTCCTGAGATACCGGAAAACCGACGCCGGGGATCCGCAGGAGCGGTGGTGTACAACAATAAGATTTACCTGATTGGCGGTAATACCCAAGGCCATAAAAGTGGTTATGTGCCCTGGTTTGATGAGTTTGATCCGGCTACCAATACCTGGAAGGTACTTCCTGATGCTCCCCATGCACGAGATCACTTCCAGGCTGCAATCATCAATAATAAATTACTGGCAGCCGGTGGTAGACGCTCATCCCAAAACACAGGACAAACTTTCCAGCTAACGGTACCGGAGGTAGATAGCTATGACTTTGCTACCGGTCAGTGGACGGTTCTGCCTACAAATATTCCAACCCCTCGCGCTGGTACTGCCTCGGCTGTACTGGATGGCGAGCTGCTTATCATTGGAGGAGAAAGCAGCCAGCCAACAGCACATAAGGAAACGGAAGCTTTAAATCCGACCACCAATACCTGGCGGCGCCTGGCTGACCTGCAACAAGGCAGACATGCAACACAAGCCATTGTTAATAATGGTTCTATCTACATCGTCGCCGGATCGGGATCACAGGGAGGATCTCCCGAACTGAATACACAAGAACTATTCTCTAAATCAGGTCCTACTACCCCTACAGGTACTCCTTTGACGCAAAGTCAGCTATTGGCTCCATCAACAGCTCCGCTGGGACAGGTGGCGGTAAATACGTCTAAGGATACACCGCTGTCCCTGACAAACACCACAGGTAATCAGGCTATACTCATAACAGCCATTGCTGTCTCGGGAAGTACTGAGTTTGCCCATACGGCTCCTTACACACTACCCTTCGTTCTTCCGGTGGGTCAGAGTATAACTCTGAATGTAAGGTTTAGCCCTACATCCGCAGGTAATAAGACGGCTACACTGACTATCACCCATTCCGGAACCGGTGGAAGTACCGTAGTAACGCTGAATGGCGAAGGTATAGGAGGATCCAACCAGCCTCCAACGGCTAACGCGGGAGCAGACCAGACCATCACCCTGCCTGCCAACACGGTCACACTGGCTGGCTCAGGTAATGATCCCGACGGCAGCATCGCTGCTCACCAGTGGACGCAGCAGAGTGGACCTAATACAGCCACCCTGGTCAACGCCAACACCGCCTCGCTGACGGCTAATGATCTGGTAGCAGGTACCTATACCTTCCGCCTGACGGTCACCGACAACCAGGGAACTACTGGCTTTGATGAAGTGAGTGTAACTGTCAATCAGGCCGCACCGGCCAATCAGGCACCAACGGCCAACGCGGGAGCAGACCAGACCATCACCCTACCTACCAACACGGTCACGCTGGCTGGCTCAGGTAATGATCCTGACGGCAGCATCGCTGCTCACCAGTGGACGCAGCAGAGTGGACCTAATACAGCCACCCTGGTCAACGCCAACACAGCCTCGCTGACAGCTAATGATCTGGTAGCAGGTACCTATACCTTCCGCCTGACGGTCACCGACAACCAGGGAGCTACCGCTCATGATGAGGTAAGCGTACTTGTACATCCGGCCGCACCAACTACCCAACAGGTAGTGAGCTTCACACTAATTAATGCCGATACAGAACAGCCTATCCGTGACCTGGTGCCTAATGATGTGATCAATCTGGCTACGCTGCCAACCCGCAACCTAAACATCCGGTCCAATACCAATCCGTCACCCGTAGGCAGTGTGAAGTTTGTCATGAGTGGCAAACAGAATCGTACCCAGACCGAGACGGGCTTCCCCTATGCCCTGTTTGGTGACGATAGCGGTAACTACCGCAACTGGACACCCGCACTGGGCAATTACAGCCTGACGGCTACTCCTTACACCGAGGCAAGCGCCAAAGGTACCGCCGGTACTCCGCTCACGATCAACTTTAGCGTAGTAGATCAGGCAGGAGCCCGCCTGGCTGCCGAAGGTTCCGCCGATGCGGAAGTCCTGGAAATAACTTTTTATCCTAACCCCTTTGCTGAAACGATAACACTTCAGGTGCGGGGTAAAGGAGAAGGAAAGTTACCGGCTGTTCTTTTTGATGTCACTGGCCGAGTAGTGATGCAACTGGAAGATCTACAAGCCGAACAAACAATCACCTTCGGCAATGAAGTAGCACCAGGCATGTACTTTCTGCATATAGGTGCTGGTAGAAAAGTAAAAACCTATAAGCTGATTAAGACATACTAAATAATCAATGCCCCAGAGAGCCTGGCATCAAAGCAGGCTCTCTGGGAACGTTGTTGAACCAGCTCCCCAAAATCCTCTTGCTATATCCGGCCTCAATAGTATAAGTCACGTCAAATAATATATACACACAAAATTTATGTAACCTTTATAAAAACACCAGACACACTTATTGTATACAGCGAGAAGCTGGTTAATACCAGTACACACCAATCACCTTTTCAGAATCAGCCTAACCTAAACTCCTACATGCCTTTGATATTCACTTGTACTACACCTAACAGATCTATTCGACTAGCAGGGCTGTGCGACTCCGGAACAGTAACAAGCAGCATCTATTACTTAACCAATTGATTTTTCATTATCTGAATCAAATTCTATGTATTTATTAACACACTTTCTATGAAGCCATTTCTACTCAGGGGCGTTAGGCAGCTCAGACTACTAACTTATTTTTCGATTCTACTGGCAGCATTACCTACAACCGGAAAGGCCGCTGGTATACCCTTTCCCACCCTTGTCAACAATGGCACCGGCCAGGTGACCGTACAGGGGGAGCTAAAAAAATGGCACAAGATCACGCTGCTCATCGACGGACCGGCTTCCTCTGAAACCGCTTCCGACAACCCATTCCTCAACTACCGCCTCAACGTCACCTTCTCCAACGGCTCCAAATCCTACCTGGTGCCCGGCTACTTTGCCGCCGATGGCAATGCTGCCCAGACCAGCGCTTCGGCCGGTAACGTGTGGAAGGTGCACTTCGCCCCCGATGAAGTAGGCACCTGGACCTACTCTGTATCCATGAGAACAGGACCTGACCTTGCCGTGAGCGAAGATCCGAATGCCGGCAGTGCCGTCAGTCCGGTGGATGGCCAGAGCGGCTCCTTCACCATTGCTCCTACTGATAAGGGAGGAGTGGACTTTAGGGGCAAAGGCCGCCTGCGCTACGTAGGACAGCACTACCTGCAGTTTGCCGAGACGGGCGAGTACTTCCTCAAGGGAGGGGTAGACTCTCCCGAGAACTTCCTGGCCTATGAGGACTTTGATAATACACCAGACAACGGCGGCAGAAGAAAAACCTACGGTGCTCACCTGCAGGACTGGCAGTCGGGTGATCCGACCTGGAAGGACGGCAAGGGCAAAGGCATCATCGGCGCCATCAACTACCTGTCCGGTCAGGGGCTCAATGCCTTCTCCTTCCTGACCATGAACATCAACGGGGATGACCGAAATGTATACCCTTACCTGAATACCAGCGACTACACCCGCTTTGACTGCTCCAAGCTCGAGCAGTGGGAGAAGGTGTTTGAGCATGCCGACACCAAAGGTATGTACCTGCACTTTAAACTGCAGGAAACTGAAAATGACAAGCTGCTGGATGGAGGAGACCTGGGCACTCTGCGCAAGCTCTACTACCGGGAGCTGATCGCGCGCTTCGGTCACCACCTGGCCCTGAACTGGAACATGGGCGAAGAAAACGTGCAGTCAGATCAGCAGCGCAAAGACATGGCAGAGTACTTCTCCCGCAATGACCCCTACAAGCATCATATCACCATTCATGCCGGCTCCGGCCAGCAATACTTAGTACATCCGCCCCTGTTAGGTAATAATTCCAAATACACCGGTGTTTCCCTCCTGACTCCCTGGAACAATGTCTATCTGGAAACCCAAAAGTGGGTGGAACAGTCTGCACAAGCCGGAAAGAAATGGATCGTAGCCAATGACGAACAGGGCGATGCAAGTACTGGAGTAGCAGCAGATGCCGACTATTCGGGCAATAAGGGTTCAGTTGCCGACAACCAGAATGACATAAGGAAGGAAGTTCTATGGGGAAATATCATGGCTTTGGGGGCTGGAGTAGAGTACTACTTTGGCTACCAGACAGGTGAAACTGACCTCACCGCTCAGGATTTCCGCTCTCGCGCTAAAATGTGGCGTTATAACAAATATGCGCTGGACTTCTTTAAGAACCATGCTCCGGTAGGTGAATTAATTTCTCTTACTAATGTAAGTAACGGCTGGATGATTGGTAAACAGAGTGACTTGTATGTAGTATACCTTAAGAATGGTGGCAGTACCAACATCACTATTTTTACTAATGCTATATATAGTGTCAAATGGTACAATCCACGCACGGGTACCTTGCACAATGGAACGGTTACCTCTTTCTCAGGTCTTGGTTCCAAGTCTGTGGGTGATCCACCGGCTGAACCTACTGAAGACTGGGTAGTGCTGGTTAAAAGAGAATCAGAACCTATATCGTCCTGTGATGCCCCCTTCGAGGAAAAGAATGGTTTGGTTGTAATTGAAGCTGAGAACCTGAACCTGCCCCTTGGTTGGCAGAAAAAGACTGGTGTAAATGGCTATACCGGCAGCGGCTATATCGAATGGGTAAATGCCGCCAACTATTATGCACCAGGATCCGGTATCATTGAAACCACCGTCAAGATCACTAAAACCGGTAAATACCACTTCCGCTGGCATAGCAAGGTTGGCAAGGGTACCTCAGCAACGGACCATAATGACTCCTGGTTACGTATGCCCGATGCTAGTAACTTTTACGCCACTGGTAACCGCACCGTATATCCTGTTGGCAGTGGTAAAACACCTACTGCCAATGGAGTTGGAGCAGAAGGATGGTTCAAGGTCTACACCCACGGTACTACCAACTGGACCTGGTCTACCAACACTAGTGATACTGAGCAACTGCAAATTGTTGCCGAGTTTAATACGCCTGGGGTATACCGGATTCAGATAGCCCCTCGTTCGGATGGTCATCTGATCAACCGCCTGATCATGTATCACTCATCTGTCGATGCGGCTACGGCTCAAGCTTTATCTAATCCGGAAACTTCCTGTATAGGTGATGTTACCGCTAATAAGGCACCTACTGTTAATGCCGGAGCTGATCAGACAGTCTCCCTGCCCCAGAACAGTGCAACCCTAACTGGTACAGCTAATGATCCCGATGGAAGTATTATATCCTATCAGTGGGTCCAAACAAGCGGGCCTAACAATGCTATACTTACTGATGCCAATAGTAACAGACTTATTGCTAGCGAACTAGTGCCAGGAACTTACACTTTCCGTTTAACTGTCACAGATGATAAGGGAGCTTCATCTGTGGATGAAGCTTCGGTGAAGGTACTTTCCAATCAGAAAGTAGTGAGCTTTACGCTGATGAACGCAGATACCGATCAGCCCATCCGGGAGCTAACGGTAAATGATGTGCTAAATCTGGCTACACTGCCCACCCGAAATATTAATATACGGGCCAATACGGAGCCGTACCCGGTAGGTAGTGTAAAGTTCGAACTTACTGGTTCGCCAGGCAGGATACAAACAGAAACAGGCTTCCCTTACGCCTTGTATGGTGATAACAATGGAGACTTTAACGCCTGGATGCCTAACCTAGGAAGCTACAGCCTGACCTGTACGCCTTATACCGGAGCAGGAGCAACCGGCGCTATCGGTACTGCGCTGACGGTTAACTTTACGATCATGGATCAGGCACCTAACTCTACTATAGAGAATTGTACTACTCCCTATGCAGAGCAAAATGGTCTACTGGTAATTGAAGCCGAAAATCTAAACCTACCCTCGGGCTGGGAGCGGAGAACTACGGCTACTGGCTATACTGGAAGCAGCTACATCGAATGGGTTAATACGGAAAGTCTGAACAAAACAGGCGTAGGTCTGATCGAGACCACTGTCAAAATCACAAAGACAGGTAAGTACTATTTCCGATGGCATAACAGAGTGGGTATTGGTTTCCTGCAGAACGAACACAACGACTCGTTCCTGCGCCTGCCCGATGCCAGTAATTTTTATGCTGAACAGGGTTCACTTGTGGTATATCCCAAAGGCAGTGGCAAATTACCAACGGCTAACGGATCCGGAGGAGATGGCTGGTTTAAGATATTTTCCTCGAAAACTACCGACTGGACCTGGTCAACCAATGCCAACGACGAAGACCCTTATCAGGTTGCTGCTGAGTTCAATACACCGGGTGTATATAAGATCCAGATTTCGGCTCGTGCAAAGGGACACCAGATTGACCGGTTGGTCATGTACCATTCCTCTATCAATCAATCAACCGCACAGGTACTGACTAACTTTGAAACTACCTGCTCAGCCGGTAACCAGCCTCCGATAGCTGACGCGGGAGCCGACCAGACAATCACCTCCCCTGCTAACAATCTTACCCTGATTGGTTCAGCCAGAGATGCTGATGGTACTATTGCCTCCTATCAATGGAGCCAGGTAGCTGGATCAAACGCCACATTAGCTAATGCTTCTACAGCTACGTTAACAGCTAGTGATCTGGTCCCAGGTACCTATACCTTCCGCCTGACAGCTACTGACAATAGTGGTGCCACTGCTACAGATGATGTAATCGTGACAGTCCTTTCCGACCAGCGCCTAGTCAGCTTCACGCTGATCAATGCTGATACCGAAGAACCCATACGTGATCTGGTTGCCAATGATCTGTTGAATCTGGCTACATTGCCCACCCGCAACCTGAACATCCGAGCCAATACCAGCCCCTCACCAGTTGGCAGTGTGCGATTTGTAATGACGGGAAGACAAAACCGAAGCAGTAACGATTCAGGCTTGCCTTACGCCCTATACGGAGATGTTAATGGTAACTTTAATAACTGGACGCCACTTGCAGGTACTTACAATCTGACTGGAACGCCTTATACTGGAGCCAATGTTTCGGGTGCAGCTGGCACTGCTTTAACTATAAAGTTTGATGTAGTAGATCAGGCTACCAATCAATCTCCGACAGCCAATGCGGGATCGGATCAGACCATTACCCTGCCTACTAATACGGTCACGCTGGCTGGTTCAGGTAATGATCCCGACGGCAGCATCGCTGCTCACCAGTGGACGCAACAGAGTGGGCCTAATACGGCTACCCTGGTCAACGCCAGCACCGCCTCGCTGACGGCTAATAATCTGGTAGCGGGCACCTATGTGTTCCGTCTGACGGTCACTGACAATCAGGGCGCTGCATCCTTTGATGAAGTGAGTGTAACTGTCAATCAGGCCGCTAATGTTACGCAACAAGTTATAAGCTTTACACTGATCAACGCCGATTCAGAGCAACCTATCCGTGATCTGGTTGCCAACGATGTTCTGGATCTGTCTACCCTGCCAACCAGAAATTTGAACATCCGGGCTAATACAGAACCTTATCCGGTAGGTAGTGTTAAATTCGTATTGAGTGGCAAACAGAGCCGTACTCAAAACGAGACTGGCGCCCCCTACGCTTTATTCGGAGACGCCAACGGTAATTACAATGCCTGGACACCAGCACTGGGTAACTATAGCTTGCTCTGTACCCCTTATACAGGTGCCAGCGCCTCCGGTACGGCTGGTACACCCCTTACTATTAATTTCAGTGTAACAGATCTGGCTGCCAATCAGGCACCAACGGCTAACGCAGGAGCAGACCAGACCATCACCCTGCCTGCCAACACGGTCACGCTGGCTGGCTCAGGTAATGATCCTGACGGCAGCATCGCTGCTCACCAGTGGACGCAGCAGAGTGGACCTAATACAGCCACCCTGGTCAACGCCAACACAGCCTCGCTGACGGCTAATGATCTG
>NZ_JAFEUV020000024.1 GCF_017355915.2 Telluribacter roseus | reverse complement strand
GCTTGAAGCTCGTAGTGTAATCCTTCTGACTCCGCTTGACATACTTCTTCTCTGCTTTCATAACAATACTTTTTTGTATCGCTATTTTAGGACAAGACAAGAATTACCACAAAAAAGGCCCGTGTCTGCACGGGCCTTTTTATTTATCTGTACGGCTACTTCATCAGGTGCAGGCGCAGTACCTTTCCTTTTTCGTAGTCGGTCAATACGTAAATAGATCCGTCCGGAGCCTGCTTGACGTCACGGGTGCGTACAGCCAGTGGGATGCGCTCTACTTCTTCGGCCTTCTCCCCGTTCATCCGTACACGTACAAGGCCCGTGCTGGTCAGGCCGCCAATGAGGGCGTGTCCTTTCCAATCCGAAAACATGGATCCTGAGTAAAAGATCATTCCGGATGGAGAGATAGTAGGCGTCCACTTAATAACCGCATCGGCCAGGTCAGGACGGGTAGTTGGGTCCGGAATATCCTTGCCGTCGTAGTGCTTACCCCAGCTCACAAGGGGCCAGCCGTAGTTTTTGCCGGCCTTGGGCTGGTTGAGCTCGTCACCACCCATAGGTCCCATTTCGGCCACCCATAGCAGGCGCGTGGCCGGATCAAAGGCAGCACTTTCAATGTTACGATGCCCGTAAGACCATATTTCGTCGCGGGCGTTTTGCTGCCCTACAAAGGGATTGTCTTTAGGAATGGTACCATCCCGATTCAGCCTCACGATAGCACCCAGGTGGTTGGACAGGTCCTGCGCGGGCTCACCTTTGAACCGCTCGGCCAGAGTAAGTACCAGGTGCCCCTCCGGCGAAAACAGGATGCGTCCGCCAAAGTGCTTGGCGCCATCTACTTTGGGCTCCTGCCGGAATAGTACCTTAAAGTCGCGGATCTCGTTGCCTTCCAACCGGCCCCGACCCAGGGCGGTGGAAGCCAGGCTATCGCTACCTAGTTCGGCGTAGGAGAGGTACACCAGCCGATTTTGCCGGAAATCAGGGTCCAGCGCTACATCCAGCAGCCCGCCCTGCTCTTTGTACAGTACCTGTGGAGTACCTTTGACAGGTTGAGAGAGCTTGTTGTTCTTATCCAGGATCCGCAATCTTCCGGCCCGCTCAGTGACAAGCAGGCGCCCGTCCGGCAGGAATGCCATTCCCCAGGGATGTTCCAGATTCTCGGCGATGGGTTCGATTTTGATGGCACCAATCTTTACCAGCACCGTAGGTTTTTCGGGTTGAGAATATGCCGTCCCGGAGGCCAGAAGGACAAGTACCAGCATTCCGTAAAGGCAACGGGTCATTCGCCTCAGCAAGGTTTCTCCTGTTGTTTTCATAATTTTAATGGTATGGTTTTCAATAATTGTTTACTAATTAACCCCGTGTGCCAGTGGTTGTTTGGCAGTACTTGCAGAATGCTTATGGTTGATAATCAAACGATTATAACGTATATGCCTGCTGCGTGGAGTTCGTAAACGATCTGCTGTTAGTCCGAACCTACTGATTATGAGTATCTCACGAGTTACAAACAAAAAGCGGAGAGAACCCACTTTGATACAAGTAGGCTGCTCTCCGCTCTTTTAATTTTCTTACCTTGATTACTCCTTCACGGCCGCCAGTACCCGCTTGATCAGGCCATTCTGGTCGCCGTTTTGCCAGCGCCATACGATCACTATATCGTGTTCGGGATCGATCCAGATGGTATTCGAACCGGCTCCGATGGCGGCGTAGCTGGTAGTAGGGGCGTCGGGCCATTCTTTGCCGTCGGTATTGAGCCACCATAGGTACCCGTAGTCCGGGCCTACGGGGCCACGTTTGGTGGTAGCATCTTTCACCCACTTCTCTGACACTAGCTGTTTGTTCTTCCACCGTCCCTGGCGCAGGAACAGGTACCCAAAGCGGGCTTCGTCGCGGGTATTGATCCAGAGGCCGCCGCCCCAGCGGGTGCCGCCGCTCACGGAAGGCATCGGTTTGCCGTTGATCTCTACTATGGAGTTGCGGTAGGGGACCCAGCGCCAGGTATCCGAGGCACCAATCGGGTTCATAATTTCATCTTTCAGTACCTCCGGCAGTGGCTTCTCCCACAGGCGTAGCAGCGATAGCGCGAAGCGGTTAATGCGGATATCGTTGTATTCGTAGTAGGTGCCCGGCTCCTGTAGAGTACGTGGTTTGCGCTCGCCCCTTCCGTAGGCCTCCTTGCCCACGAAGTCATGTTTTTTGCCCCATAGTTCGCCCTCCCATTCGCTGGTCTGGCGGGCATGGTGCTCCCAGGTGATTTTGCGGTTCTGCTCTAAGTCATAGCCACCATCTTTGATGTAGTTAGCCACCGGATCAGTGATATTCCTGATCATGCCCCGGTCGATGGTGAGGCCCAAAATGGTGGATAGGAAACTCTTGGCTACACTGTACGTAGGATCTACGGCTTTGGTATCGCCCCACTCGGCTACGATGTAGCCGTCCTTGATGATAATGCCATTGGTACTGGCCCGGGTAGGAGGTAAGGGGCCTAGGGGCTCGCCAAATATCTCCTTCTGCGTTGAGAAGTCTTTGGGCATCTGCTGCGTCTCCTGCGTCTGGGCCCAGGTTACAGCTTCATGTAGCAGGGCTGCGTCCATGCCTACCTCTTCAGGTTTGCGCTGCTTCCATTCACCTTTGGTGGGGTAGTAGTAGGGTTTGGTCTGCAGGGAGGTACCTGTTGATGCGGTCTGCCGGGGCTGCGGCTGGCAGGCAAAGAGGCTGGCGGTAAAGGTCAGGGCTAAAAGAGTATATCTGATCATTAGTTTGCTATTGTAAAGGGAGCCAATCTACAAAAGTAAAGTACCCGTTCAAAATAGCGCATTGCCTCTTGAAGAACTTCTTCTCGCTCATGTTAGTGTATACGATCTTATAGGTAAGGGGTAAGAGTATGTTAAGTTTTTCGCCATTATATCTACATATAGAGCTATTTCTTAACTTACTACCTGATTTGTTCGACAATACTATCCTAAACCCCTCCACTCCATGAAACACTATACCTTCGAGTACACCAATCAGAGTACAATTTTCCTGCTGTTAGCTGCCTGCTTTGCTTTATTAATAGTTCTCCTGCTAGGTGTGCCCTACATGGCCCCTCTCCTTGGGAGCACATTATATGCCACACTGGCTATAGGTACTCCTTTTCTCGTATTCTTTCTTAATAGGAATAAAATAAAGAAAGTAGGAGAAGCCCAACTGGAGGATACATCGCTTACCCTTTTACTTTCCGACCAGACTCGTTCTATCCAGTTTAGCGAGCTCAAATCTTATAAAGTAGAGTATTATAATGGTACCCGACTGAGCTGTACTTTTAAGGATAACACCAAGTTCAAGCTAATGGCGAATCATCAGTTTTGTAAGCCTGAGGCGTTTGAGGCCTTATGTGATGATCTGGAACGTACTATTGACCAGTACATCCTCGAGACCAACGCCGAACTGGTTCGTAAGCCCTCCCTATATGAGCAAAAATGGATGCCTTTTCTCCTGGGAGCCATGTCATTGACGATGGCATGGGTATTCTTGCGTGCTTATTCATCCGGTATTAAGCCTCCCCTTTCCAGTTACACCTCTGTGATTATTATGGCGGCCTTATGGGCTGCCTACTTCAAAGCGCGTGAAAAAAATAAAGGGAAAGTACCTCAAGTCTAGCACAGGAAATTATGAAGCACTTTATACTGCTAGTAAGCTTTTTGTGGATAGTGAGCAGGCCTGCGGTAGCGCAGGAGGTTATTTATGCCACGCAGGATTCTGTTTATATCAATGCCGTGGAAGCAGCACTAAAAGCCCTGAAAGAGGGAGACTGTACTACCTGTCTGGCCCAGTACAAACGCGCTTTTTTGGTTAATCACACCAGTGCCCTGAGTACCCTACGAGCGGCGGTTTGTGCCTATCAGTGTCAGCAGCAGGAGCTAGCCCTGGTTTATTTGAAAGAAGCACTTACCTTGGATTGGGAAGCGAGTGAGTATCTATGGGAGGAACATGGAGAAATACCTGAGTTGGCTCCTTTACGAACTAGTGCATTAGCTACGAATTTTGAAAGCTTCCTTGATGAGAGGAAAATAGCCGCAGGGCGTAATCCGTCCCTTGAGCGTGAGCTGGCAGTCATTCTTGAAGCTGACCGAACACCCCGGCTGAAGATAGATACCCTCGGCCGGGAGTACGGCTTTGACTCTCCGCTGGCAAAAACCGTATGGAAAGAAATAGCGCGAGCCGATTCTGTCAATCTTCCTAAAATAGAGAGAATTATTAAAAAGTATGGCTATCCGGGTAAAAGTCTGGTTGGTGAAGAGCAATCTATGACGGCCTGGTTGGTGGTCCAGCACGCTGCACTGGCTATACAGGAAAAGTACCTGCCGCTGATTCAGCAGGCGGCTGAGCAGGGAGAACTGGATAAATCATGTTTTGCCCTACTACAGGATCGTATCCGCGTTTTTAAAGGGAAAAAGCAGCTGTACGGCACGCAGGTAGATAGAAGTCCCGATGGTAAAACTGCCTTCGTCCCCATTGAGGATGAACCTAATGTGAACAAACGACGAGCAGAAGTAGGGCTTCCTCCGCTTGAAGAGTACGCGAAGGATTTTGGCTTTGAGTACGTAGTACCTAAGGAGTAGGGACATTGATAGACTAAAGCAGACTTTCGTCCCAATCCACCAGGTCATGCTCTTACAGGCTTGGTGGATTAAGATGTTCAAACTCCAGTCTACGAGCAAAGCTCCTCCAGGTATTTCCTGAACTCCTGGTACTGCTTTTCACCAAGCCTGGCTTCCCACCTTTTCTCGAAGGCATGGTTAATAGATCGGCCCAGGGCTCTCAGCTCTCTGCCTTTCGTAGTCAGGACAAAAAGCACGGCTCTCTTGTCCGACTCGTCAGGCTTCCTCTCCAGGTATCCCTTTTCTTCCAGTTCATAGACGATGGCACTCATTGACTGCTTCGTTATTTTGGCTTCGGCGGCCAGCTCCGTTATCCTGGATCCTTCCTCTTTGATGTACTGAAACACCGTCCCGTGGGTAGGTCGTATCTCGCCATATCCAGCTACTTCCAGCTCATTATGTAGGTTATCTATCAGACTGTCAAGTAATTGTCTTAGATATACGCCTGTATTTTTATAATTCTGCATTTTTTTTGATGAAAAGTTTGGCAAATATAGTCAGTCTACCTTACCTTTGTAGTCAGTTAAGCTTACTAATTAATAAAAGTCATGAAAAACAAAGGAACATTAACTCAACCCACTCCTGAAAATTCTAGAGCGATACCAGGAGCCCTCTTTCATTTTCTTGCCAAAGGCGAAGATACGGGAAATCGCCACGCACTCCTGAAGATTGATGTGCAGCCCGGAGCTGAGCCACCAGAGCACACGCATGCTCACGAAGATGAAGCCTACTACATCCTGGATGGTAAGATCACCTTCAAAGTCGGGGATGAATTTTTTGAAGCCTCCACCGGAGATTATGTTTTTCTGCCCAAAGAGGTGAGCCACACGTTTCAGGTAAAATCGGAGGTAGCCCGGGTACTCATGTGGATTAGTCCCGCCGGACTTGATCAGTGGTTCTGGGACAACAGTGCTCCTGCCCCGGATATGAAACCCCTTCCGGCTCTGCAGGGACCTCCTCCCGAGGATATCATCTACCATAACGTAACTACCTTAAAAGAATACGGGGTAGAAATGGTCTGACGTACCGGCACCCGGTCCAGCCGTCCTGATTCCGAAGGTACTTTGGGACGGCTGTTCCTTACCTTACACTTCTATTTACAGGTAATTTTCTCTGACAGGTTTAGTACATGCAGCTATTCCTGTACAGGATACCTCTTGCCTTTTACAAACCAAACATTAACATATAATCCATACTAAAATGAAAACAATCAAATTGTTTGAGGGGACGCTTTGTGCCCTGCTGGTGGGAGGGCTGCTGGTCAGTAGCTGTACTCCCAAGGATGAAGTCAAGGCTGCGGACACCTACTACGGGAGCGAAGTAAGCGTTGGCAATGGTACGGCACGCACCTTCTTAAAGGTGGACAACGCAGGTAATCCAGTTTCGGTGGGGGTGAAGCTGACCGAGGCGGCCCTGCAGAACCTGCCGGATGGTCACAATCACCGCGTTCAACACACCGAGGCTCCGTCGTTCCCCCTGCCGTTGCCCCAGCAAAAGTTGAGGACTCCCTTCGACCACGTGACGCTGGACTGGAATCCGGTGGGGCATCCGCCGGAGAATGTCTACGACAAGCCTCACTTTGATATCCACTTTTATATGATGAGCGAACAGGAGCGTATGGCCATAGGTCCGGAAGACCCGAAGATCGAAGAACTGCCCGAGGCCCGGTATATGCCGGAGACGTATGTACCTATACCGGGTGGTGTGCCGCAGATGGGCAAGCACTGGGTGGATCCCGCTTCTATGCAACAACCCTTTACCCACACCTTCCTGTATGGTACGTATAATGGGAGGGTGACTTTTTACGAACCTATGGTCACGCTGAGCCACCTGCAGAGCAAGACCAAGTCAGTAAGTCCGATTGCCCAGCCCAGAGCCTTCCACAAGACGGGGCTCTACTATCCATCTACGTACCGGATCGAATACAGTGAGCAGGAGAAGGCCTACTTCATTATACTGGATGGGCTTCAACTTAAATAATACTGTACCAGGCACTTCCTCCATGAGCCTGTGGAGGAAGTACCTGGTAAATCACCACTCCAAACCCAAACTCCGATGGAACGCAATGGCAACAGGTACAATACCTTTTATTACAGCCACAAGGGGCTGAGAGGTATGCTGTACAGTACAGGAATGAAAATCCAAAAGACGGATTTTACGGATGATAAGCAGAGGAAGGAGGCGGTAGCATTACTGGCAGAGGTACTTGAACTAATAGAACGGCACTCCCTGCACGAGGATACCTACATTTTTCCGCACGTTACAACGTATGATGGGGCCTTACTGGCTGAGCTGGAAGAGGACCATGCACATGGACATAAGCTGGATAGTAAGCTGCTACAGCTAGTTGACGAGCTACAGGTACCTACTAATCATACCACTCTACAATCCGTGGGAGCTGAGCTCTTTCACACTTTCAACCGCTACATAGCTTTTCATCTTGAACACATGGAAAAGGAAGAGGAGAAAGTGAACCCGCTTCTGTGGAAGTACTACTCGGATGAAGAGATAACCCGCATGAAGAGCCCTATCGTAAACTCCGGAGACTCCGGCTTGCTCCTGAAAGAAATCGCCTGGACCCTACAATCCATCAGCTCAAATGAAGCCATTCAATGGCTTATCGGACTACAATCCAGAGTGTCTTTGGAAACCATGGAAGGATTTAAAAAGGTAGCCAAAGAGGTACTTCCGGCAGGAGATTTGAATGCTATAGAAACCCAACTTACCGCATAACATACACACATCATGTCTACACCTTTGATCAAATTGATATATGCAGTGTACATGCTACTGTTTACTGTTACGATAGGATGTGAGAATCTCACGGATAATAGAGTAGCTCCGGGACTGAATAATGGAGAGGCGAGTAAAAGAGGATTCGGGAAGTCTACGGAGTTTCCGGTGGGTAGAGAGTTTACCTTACCCGCTGGTATCACTCTTCAGAGCGATACCATTCCGGCGTTTGATAAATTTGAATGTGACTGTAAAAAGGGAGAAGCCTGCGAGAGGGGAAGCGGAGGATTGGTGAAAGTCTGCCTGAACTTTCAGAATAGTACCCAAGGACCTATTACCGTTACCCTGCCTCTGGGGCTCATCTTTGTTTCGATTACTGAAGAAGTACAGAATGGATTGCTAATAAAGGTAGAGACCTTTGAGGTACCGGCGGATGGATACCTGAGCATAGGTCTTAATCTATACTGCCTTAACGCGGTACGGGATGTACCAAGCCCTTATGATAAATTTGTTCTGGGGCCTGTTACAGAGAATGCGGAAATAGCCGAACTAGCTCGATTGATAGAAGGAAAGGATCTGGGGGCAGCTGAAAGTAAGATAGCTATTCAGAATGCGGTGTGGGATATAACAGACAGGGATGGATTGACTAAGGAGATCAGAGAGGAGCTGGCAAGGCTGCCCTAGTCTAGCTTATTTTCCTGAAATGTCAATCCATTACAACACCTACCTTATATCCTCAAACCGGCCCTGGCTGAGGTCGCCGGTCTGGTAGCCCTTCTTGAACCAGTACATGCGCTGCTGCGAGGTACCATGGGTAAAGGCATCCGGTACTACGTAGCCTTGTGACTCCTTCTGGAGCTTGTCATCGCCAATGGCGTTGGCGGCCGTAAGGGCAGCTTCCAGGTCACCGGCTTCCAGAATATTGCTCATTTCGTGTGCGCGGTTGGCCCACACGCCCGCCAGGAAGTCAGCCTGTAGTTCCAGCTTTACCGAGAGCTTGTTGTAGTCGGCCTTACTCAGGCGCCCCCGTTGCTGCTGCACCTGACCCGAAATACCCATCAGGTTCTGTACGTGGTGACCTACTTCGTGCGCCACTACGTAGGCGACGGCAAACTCACCCGGTGCCCGGAACCGATCCCTGAGCTGGTCACAAAACGTCAGGTCGATGTATACCTTCTGGTCGGCCGGGCAGTAGAAGGGGCCCATGGCTGACGAGGCGCCGCCGCAGGCGCTTTGGGTGGCGTCGCTGAATAGCTGCAGAGTAGGGGGCTGGTACTGCGCGTTGTTTTCGGCGTAGATCCGTCCCCATACATCCTCGGTACTACCCAGCACCGCCGATACAAAATCAGCCATCTGATCGTCAGGCCGAGGGCCTGCCGGGCCGCGTTCGGCGGGGCGCGTTTCGGACTGCTGCGTTGTAGGCCCACCTCCCTGTAGGTTGCCCAATATCTCAGTCGGGTCCTGACCCATTAGCAGACCCAGCACTACCAAAACAATAACACCCAGTCCGCCGCCTACTGCTACCTTACCTCCGCCCGACATACCACGTCGGTCTTCCACGTTTCTGCTTCTTCGTAAATCCTGCCAGCGCATAGTATACTTGTTTTTGATTCTTCGGATATAATCTAAACTACCCTGTCCAATATGCCTGACTACTGTATCAGCAGCATCAGTAGCGGGTAGTGCCGTGTAGATAAACTTTAAAAAATAGGAAGTGTTTTTCTTAGGACGAAGACTATTCTGATATAGCAGATTATATACGTTCTTACTTCAGGCAGCATTACCCGTGGCACAGTTTGAAACCGTGCCACGGGTACAGACAGTCAGTCAGATTTGATCAAAATACTTACCCGTGCCACGGTTCAAAACCGTGGCACGGGTGCAGGTTAAAACCCAATCGTAAACCTCAGGCCGGGGCTCAGGTTTTTGAAGGTACCATTGAAGTACACTTCGGGCTCTATCCTTAAGGTGGGGGTGAGATTAAGGCCTCCCGAAATCTTCCAGGTGTTAGGCTCGTAGTAGTTGCCTGTACGGTGAACCAGGTACCCTACCATCAGCTGTCCGGTCTGCTTTACTTCCTTATTCCCAATTCGCACTCCCCCTTTGGTTTTTTGAAAGAAGGAAAGTCCGGCCATCACAAAGCCATTCTGGTAGATGCGCGTCTGGCCCTCGGGGCTGCGGTTAAAGAAGTACTGCTGCTGGTACCCGATGCGCGGTTTCAGCGGCGACTTCTCCATAAACAGTGTGGTTTCGGCATTAAGCGACGTCATCCAGTTGCCTCGGATGTACCCCAGGCTGGCACTGGGCGAGATAATGAGCATATCCGAACCGAAGTTGGCTACTTGTACTTGGCGGTCGCCCAGGTACCGGCCGTATACTTCGGGTGAGCGTTCGAGTACCTTCGGGTCCGTTTTCTTTTCCAGGCTCTGGATGAGGTAGGTGGTTTTCTCCCGGATCTCATCCTGGAGCAGCGGTATACTTCGCAGGTCATTGACCAGCAGGTACAGCTCCGCCTGCCGGTTATCGGCTTTCCTGACACTTATATGCAGCGTATCCTGCACCGACTTTACCTGTACCAGTTCGTTATTCATGACCGAAAACTCTGACGCAGGCTGGGGGTACCGCTTCCACCGGAGTTGCGGGGCCTGGTTTTCTTCCAGTACATAATGTACCGAAGTACCTTCCGTATGGTCCGGCATTTGTTCGATGAAGCGGCCGTACTCGTTCCAGAACTGGCGCACCAGCGAGTCGGGACGCTGTACCAGCCGCGTACCGGAGTACTTCTGGCTCATCAGGAGTAGTCGGTTGCCCTTGGAGAGTTGTACTTCAAAAGAAGCCGTCTGGAGAAAGTCAGGGTACTCATCGCGGAAGGCGTGCGCATCCAGCCGGGAGTCAAAGGCGTAGTTGACATTGCCAAGTTGAGCCAATAGGGGAGTGGTGGCACTCCCCAGCAGGAGAGTGACCCAGATGATCAGTTTTTGCATGGAAATAGGTGTTAGAAAAAAGTGAGTAGGTAAGGCTGACTTAATTAAAAAGGGGTATGGCTATGGGTTTACGGGAGGAGGGTAGGTCTGATTCGGCGGCGGCAGGCAGACCCACCCTAAGTACCACCTGTGTACGGGCTTTACTTTCGTGCTTCTCCTGTTGCATCAGCTCGTTCCGGTGTACGATGCGGTAGGCAGGCTTCGGAGCCGCCGTAACAGGGTTTAGAAGTGAGTCGGATTCCCGGCTATCTGGTACCTCTGTAGCAGGGGAGCTGGTAGCGGCTATCAGCGGTGGCTCCGGTCTGTACTCCTGAGCGGGAGCAGAGGGAGTAGTCAAAGATTCCGCTCCTGGTACTTTCTTTGACTTCTCCGGCTGTACCTGAGTGACCATTCGTTCCGAAGGAGCCCCGGTAGCAGGTGCTTCCACATGGGAAGGTACCTCAGTACCTGGTGCAGTCTGTTGCTGCGCGGGTACTTGTTGCACTATGGTACCTGCATTTTTCCGGAGCGTTGCCGGCTCCTTCCACCAGTCGATACTGATTCCGACCGCCAATAGTACCGCGGCGGCGGTGGCCCAGTACCACCAGGCTACGCGTTTGGGCCGGGTAGTTGTCTTGGGTAGTTCGGGCTGGAGTTGCTGCCAGAAAAGGTCCGCGTTGAAGTCGCGGTGGGGCTGGTCGGCCAGGTACTCCGCGTTGGACCTGAACAGGTCGTCTATATTATCTTCTTTCATAAGTGTATCCGTTTTTGGAGAGCAGCGCCTGCAGGGCCGCCCGCGCTTTGCTCAGTTGTGACTTGGAGGTATTCTCACTAATGTTCAGCAGGGTACCTATCTCCCTGTGCGAGTACCCTTCGAGGGCGTATAGGCAGAACACCGTCCGGTACCCATCCGGCAGGCTCAGGATCAGCTCGTGGATGCCTTCGGCGTGCAGATCGGCTTCGGCGCTCGATCCGGTCGAGTAGGGTACCTCCTCCGCGGGCGTATCATCCCAAAGCCACTCGGTTGTTTTGGTCCGGCGCAGGTGCATGAGGCATTCGTTCACGGCGATGCGCTTCATCCATACTTCCAGTTCATCATCGCTGCGGTACTCAAAGCCCCCGACTGATCGGAATATTTTCAGGAACGCATTCATCAGTACCTCTTCCGTTTCGAGCGGGTTCTTGACGTAGCGACGGCAAAGGCGGTACAGGCGATTGGCAAAATGGTCGTACAGACGCCTTTGGGCGAAGGGGTTTTCCCGTTGGCACTGCCGGACAATCTCCTGTAACATGCTGCGCTGGTTTGGTCTTTGATGATAGAAATGCAAAAAATCTCCCGGGGGTTGCCCGGGAGATTTTAATTTAGAAATAAAAAAGTAGAGTTCACTACAATAGTCAGGTACGGGAATGGCAAGTGCCTGAATACCTGTGTGTACTTACTGATTAGAAGACAAACCAATAGTCCCACTATTCTCCAGTACAATGCGAGCGCTCTCTTCTAGCTTGAGGCTGAATGCACTACCGGTGTTATCCAGTTGTACTATGTGCCCCGACTGGATGGTCACTTCATCCAGCGAAGTAGGTATAGTACCGCAGGCCCAGGTCGTGCCGGACTGCCAGTTGCCGTTCTGGATGCTTCTCACAATCCGGCTGATGGAGGGAGTGGAGAGCGGCTCGGTATAGCAGTTGCCGGCTAGGGTTACGGCTACGGTATAGGTACCGGGCTGGGTGGCCGTATAGGTACTTTGGGTAGCGTTAGCAATGGGCGTGTTGTTGAGCTTCCACTGGTACTCAAGGTGCTGGCCGGAGTACGTAAGGAGCTGAGCCGGCTGCTCGCAGGTAATGGTAGGAGTAACGCCACCGCTAAAACGTACGTAGTTGCCCAGGTTGGGTACGTGCTGGTCCATCCACGTGAGGCGCTGGTTCAGCCAGCTTTTCAGGTAGGCAATTTCGGTTGGGAAGTTACCGCGCTCGCCCGTTACGTTCCAGCGTTGGTAGTCGCGGGGTTGGGCTTCGGACACCGTAGCGATAAACTGGTCAATGATGCCGTTGATGGTGGCTGTCTGGAGTACTCCACTACGCAGGCTCTGCCAGCGGGCCTGCAGCTCCGCCACGAAGGCCGGATCATCCATGAACCGCTTCCACCAGAATGGCTGCTTGCGGTCGGTACGGCACAGGCGCTGGCTCTGGTACTGCCAGCCTTCGGTATCGTTGGCGTCGCAGAAGTTCCAGGGGGTATTTCCCATTGAAGCGTTGTAGTCCCACATCGGACCCATGGATAGTTTGCCACCCCGGCTGTCCCGCTGCTTATACATGAACGTACTATGACTATACGCATCGGCAGATCGGACTACCTCCGAAAGCAAAAAGTAATCAATAAAGGTAGACACGTTGATGTATTTTCGATACCCGTTGACCGGATCCTTGAAGGCTTCTCCGTGCAGGGCCGTCTCGAACTGATGGAGGTAGTCCCGGATATAGGTAAGGTGGGCCGGATGGATGGCCTCGTCCTCAGGGAAGTGAAGTTCAAAGTCGGTTCGGAAGTCGCCGCACTCGTTCGGAAACTGCGAATCCCAGTACGGGCCGGGATTGCCTACGTGATGATCAATTTTTACGATATAGCCACCCGTTAGGGCGTTGCCTGTACTATCCTTGTACTCAAGGTTTGAGATGTTGACCCGGTTGGCATCCCTTTTGATCTTCTCCATCAGAATATAGATCCCCCGGTACTCGCTGTACGAGTCGACGGTATTGTCGGAGGTGAGGTATAGTTCCACAAAAGCAATACGGGAGGAGTAGTGGCCCATGTTTCTGAACAGGGTATGCGTCAGAGCATCACGCATGTAGGTTTCGTCGTCGAACGCGCCAAAGAGGATCCAGTCATTTTCGGAAGGCATCCCCAGCAGGGATACGTTCAGGTTGGAGCCATCCGCATTGCGTGTTTCGAAGCCATAAGCCTTTTTTTCCTGATTGACCAGTTGTGAGGAGTTGCCCCGGAGTTCGATACCGATCTTGCCGTTGTAATGATTAAAAGGGTCCGACAGATTGTTCCGAACGCCACTGCCATTGTAAATAATCCCCATATCAGCCGTGATCTTGGGATCATCTACAATCGTCTGACCGCTGGTCTTGATTACTACAATGGGAAGGTTGGATGAGGTGGGAAGTTGCTGTGCTTGTACCTCTGCGTACAGGAGGACAGCAGATGCCAGTAGTAGTGGTATCTTCATGGTGATGTATAGTGTGGGAAATCGGTGTAAGTACTATAAATGTTATATAATTCCTTCAAATACTCAAAAAATATTATCTAGTGGTAGACGCAGTGTCAAAGAGGGATGAGCAGCGGCGCAGGTATCGGCGACGTAGCGAAAGTGACAGACCAGGAAAGAGTTGACTCGAAAGCAGCGTCTGCAGATGCTGCTTATAACCGGCAGCATAGGCAAACAAGCCATTTGGATAATTGTTACACTAAATACTTTTATTCAATTAATAAAAATTAACTAAATTGCGGCACTACACTTCATCGACATACATTCGTTACTAGTTAGTTCAGAAATCATACTAAGCCTTATGACAGCCGATACATTGCCCATCGAAATCCAGCAGACGACGAGTCCGCGCCTGAGCGAAATAGACTTCACCAACCTGGTGTTTGGTCGTAATATTTCAGACCACATGTTCGTGGCGGAGTACCGCGACGGGCAGTGGCAGAACCTCCGCATCATTCCTTACGCCGACATGGCGCTGAGCCCGGCTACGGCCGCTCTGCACTATGGTCAGGCGATCTTCGAGGGAATGAAGGCTTATAAGAACGAAGCCGGTGAAGTACTGACGTTCCGTGCCCGCGACAACTGGGCCCGCTTCAACCGTTCGGCTGAGCGTATGTGCATGCCTACGGTACCCGAAGAAGTATTTATGGGTGGCCTCAACGAGCTGCTGCGCCTGGATGCTGGCTGGGTACCTTCGCAGCCAGGTAGCTCGCTGTACATCCGTCCGTACATGTTTGCGTCGGATGCCTACCTGGGCGTACGTCCTTCGGATACCTATATCTTTATCATCTTTACCGGTCCGGTAGGTAACTACTACGCTAATCCTCCCAAGGTAAAGGTAGAGACCTCTTATATCCGCGCTGCCGAAGGTGGAGTAGGTGCCGCCAAATGTGCCGGTAACTACGCGGCTTCGCTGTACCCTACACGCCTGGCCCAGCAGCAGGGCTACGACCAGCTGATCTGGACGGATGCCCGTGACCATGCCTACATAGAGGAGTCGGGTACCATGAACGTAATGTTTGTAATTGATGGCAAACTGATAACTCCAGCCGTGTCAGATACTATCCTGGATGGTATTACCCGCCGGAGCATCGTCGAGATCGCTCAGCACTGGGGAGTACCCGTGGAGGAGCGCCGGGTAGCGATCAAAGAGGTCATCGATGCCATTAAGGAAGGTCGTCTGGAAGCGGCTTTCGGTGCTGGTACGGCCGTAGTGGTATCGCCTTTCGCCGTGATCGGTTACGAAGGTACCAACTATGAGCTACCTGCCATCAAAGAAGATTCCTTCGTTGCAAAAGTAAAAGAGTACCTGACCGACATCCGTACCGGTAAGATTGAGGATGTATTTGGCTGGACTCAAAAAATATAAGTAACCGGATGTAATAGTCCAGATCAGTAAGCGTTAGTTACAGCAGCCGGACCCGTTCCGGCTGCTCTTTTTGTGGGTCATCGTGTAGTCAGGAATGAGGAAGGGAGGTGTTACAGAGTAGATTCTGCGCGTGTAGAGTGAGGGGAGAATATCAGAAATACCAGCGGATCTTCTGCCGCTATATAAAAGTCCGGGTACCGGCGTAGTTATCCCGAAATTCCTTAGGGGTAGTACCGTTTTTATTCTTGAAAATGCGATTAAAGTACGACAGATTGTTGAAGCCGCACTTGTAGGCTACTTCCGCAATGGTGTGGGTGGTATCAATGAGCAGGCGGGAGGCGTGTCCCAGACGAATTTCGTTCAGACTTTCTATAAAAGTTTTGCCGGTGCGCTTCTTGATAAACCGGCTGAACGAAACCTTAGTCATACCGGCCAGCTTGGCTACCTCTTCCAGCGTAATCTCCTTGTCGTAGTGGTCCCGCATGTATGAGAATACCTTCTCGATCCTCCGGCTGTTGTAGTTGAAGCTGTCGTCCGTAAAGGTGGCATTGGAGAGCATGCGCATGTTGCGCGATACCGACAGGTCGTGCAGGATCGACATGAGCTCCAGTACTGAGTCAAAGCCGCTCTTTTCGGTCAGCTCTTTCAGGCGGGGCATGATGCGCTCCACCGTTTCTTTGGAGAAGCAGATACCCCGGGCCGCTTTCTCGAATAGCGAGCGGATGAAGTAGAGCTGGTTGCGGCGCAGGAACTTCTCGTCGAACAGGTCGCGGTGAAACTGGATCGTGATCTCGTAGATATCCGGCATTCCTTCCTGCCACTGGTACTGGTGCGTAAACCAGCCGTGGGGCAGGTTGCTTCCAACCAGCACCAGCTCCAGATCATCAATGGTATCGGTATGGTCACCTACTATGCGCTTGACCCCTTTTCCTCCCACAATCAGATTCAGTTCAAACTCTTCGTGGTAGTGGAGCGGGAAGTCGAAATGCCGCTTGTTACGGGCAAAGATCGTAAAGCAGTCATATTGGGTCAAGGGTGTTATTTCACTATAGATTTCGCTCATAGTAGTAGAAATGTTTGCTTTATCGTACAGTTTGGTTACAAATATACTGTCGTAAAAGTATTATCATATATAAACTTCCGTCAACATTAGTATACTATAATAAATGCACTAAATGTGCAAAAATAGTGCTATAAATATTTAAAAAGTTATATGTGGTATAGGTAGTAGTACAGCTAAATTACAGAAAATGATTTTTTAATTCAAAGAAATGATAAGATAGTATTATATCGACGGTCTTTAAAGTGTATTATTTTGTGAGAAAAATTATAAACCAAAAATGAGCAATAGAATGTTGCAAAGACTACTCATGATCATCTGTTTTGTGATAGGAAGTATCCTATCCGGAACAGCTCAGGATCGTACAGTAAGCGGTACTGTTACCGATGAAACCGGAGGAGGGCTGCCGGGAGTGAGCGTGGTGGTGAAGGGCACCTCAACGGGAACAGCTACCGATGTAGATGGTAAGTTTACCCTCAAAGTACCTACCGGTGGTAAGACACTGGTGATTAGTTATGTTGGTATGCAGAGCCAGGATGTTGAGATTGGCAATCGCAGTACCATTAATGTAACCCTCCAGTCGGACGACCGCATGCTGGAGCAGGTAGTGATCGTGGGGTACGGTGTGCAGAAGAAGCGCGACCTGACCGGATCGGTATCGTCTGTTAATACCAAAGAAATGCTTCAGGCCAACCCCGTTAACATCAGCCAGGGTCTGCAGGGACGTATGGCCGGGGTAATGGTACAGAAAAATGACGGTGCTCCCGGTGGTGGCGTGAACATCCAGGTACGGGGTTCTAACTCTTTCTCCAGCAACACCCAGCCTCTGTACGTAATCGATGGTATTCCTTTTACATCGGGTGGCGGTGCTTCTAACTCAGTAGTAGGAGCCAGCCTTGATAATACCAGCCAGAACTCTAACCCGCTGAACTTCCTGAACCCTCAGGACATCGAGTCGATTGAGGTACTGAAAGATGCTTCGGCTACCGCTATCTACGGTTCACGTGGTGCCAACGGGGTTGTATTGATCACAACCAAGAAAGGCAGCGGCGAGGGCCGTAACATAGTGGAATTTACCACGAACGTAGGTTTCTCACAGGTGTCTAAGAACATCCCTCTGATGAGCGCGCACCAGTACGCCATGTACATGAACGAAGGGGTACAGAACGCGCTTTACTACGAAGGCCGTCCGTATGACCGTCTGCCGTTCCCCGGTATGATGATGTCAGATACTACCTGGGTGGATCCTGTGACCAGAACTCAGATTAGCCGGATCCAGAACTACTACCTGCCTAAGCCGGAGGACTTCCTGAACGGTATTACTAATACACTGTCAGGTAACATTCCCGTAGAAAACTTCCGGGGAACCAACTGGCAGAACCAGATCTTCCAGGTAGCTCCTTCGCAGGACTATACCCTGAGCTTCCACGGTGCTACCAAAGACGGTGGCTACTCGGTATCAGGTAACTACGTAAACCAGCAGGGGATCATCGTTAACTCTGACTTCAAGCGCTACTCCGTACGGGCCAATGTATACCGTACCTTCAACAAGTGGCTGACTCTGAGTACTAACAACAACCTGAGCCGCTCTGAGAACAACTCAGTACCAACCAGCTCAGGTAGTGGTTCGGGAGCCGGTCTGCAGGGTATTCTGCGTACAGCACTGGCGTATCTGCCTACTGTACCGGTGTTTGAGCCTTCCAGAAATATGGAGCTGAACAACGAGCTGGCCTGGTTGATGGCTAACCCGTACTTCTATACCCGCAACATGAAGAACCAGCTGTTTAGTAACAGCATCTTCTCGTCTAACTTTGCGGAGATCCAGATCCTGCCTAACCTGAAGTTCCGCCAGAACGTAGGTTTTAACTACAGCTACAACGACCGGGGTATGTACTTTGGCCGCTTCCTGACCGAAGGTCGTGAGCCACGCAATGGTCTGGCCGGTAAGAACACCAGCAACTGGTTTGCTACTACGTTTGAGTCACTGTTTACCTACGACAAGAAGTTCGGCGATCATGAGTTTGTAGCTCTTGCTGGTGCAACCCGTGAGCAATGGGTGAGCAACTTCCTGAATACATCAGCCTCAGGATTCCCTGATGACCTGACCAAAGACTTCAACTTCGGACGCGGTAACCAGTCGACCTATCAGATCCAGAATGGCCAGACTGCCGGTGGACTGATGTCGTTCCTGGGACGTGCCAACTATAATTATAAGGGTAAGTACCTGGCGACTATTTCGTACCGTCGTGACGGAACTACTGCCTTTGCCGCTAATAACAAGTGGGCTGACTTCTTCTCGGGAGCTCTAGCATACCGTATCTCGGACGAAGCATTTATCAAGAACCTGAACTTCTTCGACGACCTGAAACTACGCGTAGGCTACGGCCAGACCGGTAACCAGTCGATCGGACCATACCAGACGCTGGATCAGCTGCAGCCTCTGAATGGTGTAGTGAACGGAGTACTTACGCCCGGTCTGGTGGAAGGCTACCGCCCCGGTAACCCCAACCTGTTCTGGGAAACTACCAACCAGTTCAACGGAGGTATTGACGCGGCATTCCTGAACAACCGTTTCAACGCTACCCTGGACTTGTACGCCAAGAAGACCGTTGACCTGCTGACTGAAGAGCAAACGCCTCCCAGCTCAGGATTCCCTGTGAAGTACAAAAACGTTGGCTTTGTAACGAACCACGGTATTGAGGCTTCAATAACAGCTCACGTACTGCCTTCTTCGTCCCTGCTGCAGTGGGATCTGACGGCTAACATCAGCAGCAACCGCAACCGTATCGGAGGTCTGGAGAGCGATCAGTACGCTTCTAACCTGTACTACAACGTACGTGAAGTGTTCCTGCGTCGTAACGGACAGCCTATCGGGGTGATCTACGGCTACGTCACTGACGGATTCTACGATAACCTGGCCGAAGTAAAGGCGGATCCTTCTAAGGCTCACCTGAACGAAGCGTCTCAGCGCGAACTGATCGGTGAAGTGAAGTATGTAAACCTGGATGATGATCCGACGTCAATCAACGAAAGCGACCGTACTATCATCGGTAACACCAACCCTGACTTCCTGTACGGTATCAACAATACCTTCCGCTACAAGAAGTTTACGGCCAGCTTCTTCCTTCAGGGTGTACAGGGTAACGACATCCTTAACGCCAACCTGTTCGACATGAACACCGGAGATATCCGTAACGCTCTGGAAGAGTCGTATACACTACGCTGGACTCCTGAAAATGCAGCCAATGCCAAGTACCCCAAAGCATGGCGTACCGAGCGTCGCGACCGTCGTATCTCGGACCGCGATATCGAAGATGGCTCGTACCTGCGTCTGAAGAACATTAGCCTGGGCTATACTTTTAACAACCCGGTGAAAGGCCTGAGCTCGCTGTACCTATACGTAAATGGAAACAACCTGTGGACTCTGACCAAGTACAGCTGGTACGATCCCGATGTGAACGGCCTTGGATCAGGTGGTGGTAGAATGGGTGTAGACCTGAACTCGTACCCCAATGCCCGCTCTTTCAACTTTGGTGTAAGAGCAACCCTATAACAATCAATTAACCAAGCAATAACTAAGTAGTAAAATGAGAAAAATACTGTTTTTAACCTTTCTGCTGGGTGGTATGCTGAGTGCGACGTCCTGTGAAGATGCCCTGCAGGAAGAGGTATTTGACTTCCTCTCACCCACTAGTCTGGAAGATAGCGAAAGTGGTGCGGACCTGCTGCTGCAGGGTGCCTACACCACCATCAACGAAAACCTGTTCCGCTACGACGTATGGCCTCGTATCGGAAACTTCGATAGCGATTACTCTACCGGACCCAGCTGGGCTTTTGGATCGGTAGGTTCCGGTAACTTCAACCGCGATACCTGGATGTACGAAGGTACTTGGGGAGGATTGTACAAGATCATCCACCGTTCCAACGTAGGTATCGAGACGGTCGAAAAAATGACCTTCGATGAAAGAGCGCGTAAGAACACTATCGGGCAGTTTCAGTTTCTGAAGGCCTGGTCATACTTCTACCTGGTACGTATGTTCGGTCCGGTACCCATTATGCCTACTTCGCTGGGAGCGGGCGCGGATCCGCAGCAGCCACGTCAGGACGTAAAAGTGGTATACGATCATATCATAGAACTACTGAAAGCGGCCGAAGGCAACCTCTATACCCGCAATGACCCTGGCTTCAAAGTAGGCAGAGTAAGCAAGGGAGCCGCCAGCGCCCTGCTCGCCAAAGTATACGTAACTATGGCGTCAGGCTCACTGGAAGGTGCTCAGGTAACCGTACAGGGTGGTCCTGCCAAGAACGCTGACGGTACTCTGAAAGACAGTCCTTCCCGACTGACTTTCACAAAGAAGGTAGTAGCAGGCCTCGAAGGCGTAAATTCAGCCGAGTACTTCCGTCTGGCTCGTGATAAGGCCAAAGAAGTAATGGATAGCGGGGAGTTTACCCTGTTCCCCTCTTACTCAGAAGTATGGAACATCACCAACCGTAACCGCGGCGAGCATATCTGGATGGTACAGGCCGTAAGCGGAAGCCAGGCGCTGGGACTTGGTATCAACACCTGGTACCTGGGGTACCTCAATGCCGACGGCGAAGTAGCTAACGGTCGCTGGGTAGCTATGCGTCACCACTGGTACGAACTATTCGAAGACGATAAGGACGACCGCGTTGTAAAAGGAGTGCAGCACCGTTGGAAGCAGTGGGGTAACACGCACTTCTACCCGGCCAAGCATGCCAGCAAAGTAGAGGCCAGAGATCCTAAGTATGGCTACACTGGTGAAGAGGTGAATCTGCCTAATCAGGCGGAGTTCTACTACGCCAGCCTTACCAAGTTTGGTGCTGTTACTGACAATACCATCGATCGTACCGACTACCACTTCCCGCTATTGCGCTACGCTGACATCGTACTGGTGTATGCCGAAGCAGCCAACGAAGCAAATGGTGGACCTACCGCTGAGGCTTACGCCGCTCTCAACAGCATCCGTACCCGTAGCAACGCTTCGGCGGCTCCGGCCGGAATGACCCAGCAGCAGTTCCGCTCGTACGTGATCGAAGAGCGTGCCCGCGAGCTGGCTCTGGAAATGAATCGTAAGTGGGACCTGATGCGCTGGGGTATCTACCTGGATGTGATGAACGCGATCGGCGTGGATGAAAACAACGTAGTGAAGCGTCGCGAACCACGTAACCTGCTCTTCCCGGTACCAGTTCAGGAGATCAACACCAACAAAAACTTTGGCCCTCAGAACCAGGGATGGTAATATCAGAGCTGGCAAGATCTATAACTCTATCGGAACATGAAAAAAGTACAAAGCAAGCTATATATGAGATTGGGAGTATACCTCCTGGCGGGGTCACTGCTCTTTACTGCCTGTGAGCAGGAAGAAAGCCTGGTACCGGTTGAAAGCTGTTCGGGGGCTCCTACGCTTACGGAGGTTACCAAGCCTACCCAGCGTAGCGAAACCTTCCAGGGCGCTGAACTGGACGAGTGGATCATCCTGAAAGGTACTAACCTGTGTAACATAAGTAAGATCACGGTCAACGATGTGGAGGTGGATGTGAAGGCCGCCCACGTTACGGCCAGTGAGATTACCTTCCAGATCCCGAAAATTATTCCCGGCGAGATCTCGAATAAGATCACTGTGTCAGGAGCATCCGGTGAAACCAGCATGAACTTTAACGTCAATGTACCCCCGCTGGCCATTGTAGGCTTCGGTGGAGCGGTGGAAGAGTTTACTCCGGCTGGCCAGACGCTGATCATCAAGGCGCGTAACCTGGACCTGTATGATTTTACGCAGGAAAATACCCAGGTAAGCTTTGGTGCCACTACCGTGAAGCCCACTGCCGTGACTGCCAGCGAGATCCGTGTAGCCATTCCGGCCAACACGCCTGAGAATACCGTCGTGAAAGTGAGCAACGGTACCATCGAGCGAGAAGTACCTCTGCACTACAAGGATCAGCGTGGCCTGATCTTTACGGCTGACCCTGAGAAGCCAGGCTGGACGTCCATCAAGATTTCGAATGGACCCAATCCGGCGCCTATCTCTGGTAACTACGTAGTAATCGATGGCAACATCGGTGCCTGGGACTGGAACGAAGACTACCACGTAGCAGATATGAAGCGTCTGGCTGACTATGGTGTTACACCGGGTAGCGTAGATCGTTACGTAATAAAGATGGAAGTATACGTACCGGAAGACTGGACCTCAAACCCGCTGCGTATCTGGTACAAGTCGCAGGGAGGTACTTTCAACTACAACTTCCCCTGGGGCGGTACTAACTACAGCGGTGCTACTTTCAGGACGTCCGGCTGGCAGACGGTAACCATTCCTCTGGCTGACTTTGTGTACAGTGAAGACGACGCCGGCAGCAAGAAAGGTCAGAATGTAAAGACGCTGGATGCTGCTGATGTGAATGAGCTCAGAGAGATGCGGGTGTACGTGTTTGGTGGTGATGCCAAGAAGATGAGACTCTACTGGGACAACCTCCGCATCGTGCCTAAGTACTAATAGCAGTATATTAAAATAAAGTCTTGTTTCTGAATTCAATAAGCTCACTCAAGTGGCCCCGGCTGCTGAGCTTGTTGAATTCAGAAATGTTGTAGGGCCTCCCGCAGGAAGGGCGGGTGCTTAGTTGTTAACACTTTCACACACAGAAATAGCTTTGATGGATTTTTATATAGGTTAATTGATGTTGGGTTTGGGGTAGGCCACTGGCCTATCCCAAATTGTTTTTTCTGTAATCACCAGAGTCTATGTTCAAGAGAATAGTACTACTGCTCCTGATCGGGCCTACGGCCCTGATGGCGCAGATTGATAGAAAGGCTACCCGCGAGACCAAAAACCTTTACAACAGCCTGAAACAGCTCCGGCAGAAGGGAGTCCTGTTTGGGCAGCAGGATGCGCTGGCCTACGGCCTGAACAAAGACGGCAGCCGGTGGGTAGGGGATCCAGGTCGTTCGGATATAAAAACACTGACAGGAGAGCATCCGGCCGTAGTAGGTCATGACCTGGGGCATCTGGAGCTGGATAGCCTGGTCAATCTGGATGGAGTACCTTTTGAAAAAATACGTCAATCTATCGTTGAAACCTACCGGCGCGGAGGCGTCAACACCATCAGCTGGCATCCCAACAACCCCCTCGACTTCACCAAAACCACCTGGGACAAAGGCGACTCTACCATTCACCGCATCCTGACGGACCGAACCAACCGGAAGAGTTACGAGAAAACGCTGGATCGACTGGCGGATTTCTTCAGGAGCCTGAAAGGGCCGGAAGGCGAGTACATCCCGGTGATATTCCGCCCTTATCACGAGCATACAGGCAACTGGTTCTGGTGGGGAGCCGGACAAGTGACTCCCGAAGAATACAAAGCATTCTGGCGATTTACGGTAGACTACCTGCGAAAGAAACGCAAAGTACATAACCTGCTCTACGCCTACTCCACAGACTACTTCGGCGATGAAGCCCACTACCTCGAGCGCTACCCCGGCGACCAGTACGTAGATATTCTGGGTTTTGATTACTATCACCGCAACGCCCCCCAGAGCAATACAACTTTTATAGAGACGACCCGCCGTATGGTAGGTACTATACGGGAGCTGGGGCAGCAGCGTGGAAAGGTATGGGCCCTTACCGAAACGGGCCTGGACCAGCTACCCGAACCCACGTGGTGGACCAGCATTATACAACCTATTGTGCAGGACTCGGGATTGAGCTACCTGCTCGTCTGGCGCAACGGACGGGCTGATCATTTCTTTGGACCTTATCCCGGTCAGGCCAGTGCGGAAGATTTAAGGAAGCTGGTTGGCTCAGGTACTATACTACTCGAACAGGGAGTAGCCCGCGAAAATATATACAGTAAGCGGTAAACACACGAATCACCAACGCACCAGCGGGTAGTTAACTGACATCAACCCATGAAATTAACCCTACTGGACCTGGCAGTTATCCTGGTCTATCTGATATCCATTTCACTGATTGGGGTACTTCTGCGCAAGAGGGCGAAGGCTGATAAGAAAGCCTATATGCTGGGAGGCAACACGCTACCCTGGTACATGCTCGGGCTGTCCAACGCGTCGGGTATGTTCGACATATCAGGTACATTGTGGATGGTGATGCTGGCCTTTGTGTATGGCATGAAGAGTATCTGGATTCCCTGGCTCTGGCCCTCATTCAACCAGGTATTCATGATGATGTACCTGGCGGCCTGGCTGCGCCGCTCCAACGTAACTACCGGCGCCGAGTGGATCACCACCCGCTTTGGTACCGGCCCGCAGGCCACCCGCTCCCATACGATAGTCGTGGTTTTTGCGCTACTGAGTTGTCTGGGCTTTATGGCCTATGGCTTTATCGGGCTGGGTAAGTTTGTGGAGATATTCATCCCCTGGCAGTACATGGCTCCTTATGTTCCCTTTGAGGTAGCTCCGGAGTTTATCCCCCACTTTTACGGAGTACTGTTTACACTGTTTGCGGTGTTTTATGCAGTATTGGGTGGGATGTCAAGTATCGTATGGGCCGACCTGATCCAGTACATCATCATGACGCTCTCGGCCATTGTGATAGCGGTACTGGCTATGAATAACCTTTCGGTAGCAGAGCTGAAAGTACCTGATGGCTGGCTCAACCCCTTCTTTGGCAACAAGCTGGGGCTGGACTGGACCGGGATCATTGATGAGGTAAATCAGAAGATCCGGGAAGACCGCTACTCCATGTTCGGCATCTTCTTTACGCTCATGCTCACCAAGGGCATCATGGCCAGCATAGCCGGACCGGCTCCCAACTATGATATGCAGAAGATCCTGTCGTCCCGCTCCCCGCAGGATGCTGCCAAGATGAGTGGGTTTGTATCCCTGGTGCTGATGCCGACCCGCTACCTCATGATCATGGGGTTTGCGGTACTGGCTATCCTGAACTACGAGCAGCTGAACCTGAACTCAGCGCGGGGCATTGACTTTGAAAAGATCCTTCCCTCTGCCGTCCTCAACTTTGCTCCGGTAGGTATCATGGGCCTGCTGCTGGCGGGGCTGCTGGCGTCGTTTATAGGTACCTTTGCGGGTACCCTCAATGCCGCTCAGGCCTACATCGTTAATGATATTTACCTGAAGTACGTCAACCAAAAGGCGTCTGATAGTAGCATTGCGCAGATGAACTATACGGTAGGTATTGTCATCGTACTATTCAGTATTATTCTTGGCTTCTTCGCTAAAGATGTCAATTCCATCCTACAGTGGATTGTGTCGGCCCTGTACGGAGGATATATAGCCGCTAATATGTTGAAGTGGCACTGGTGGCGGTTTAATGGCAGCGGTTTCTTCTGGGGCATGCTGATGGGTATCCTGGCCGCGATGGTGTTTCCGACGGTCTTCACCGACACCCTGGACCTCTACTACTTCCCGCTGCTCTTTGTGATATCGCTCATCGGGTGTATCGTAGGTACCTACCTGGCACCACCTACGGAGATGGAGGTGCTCACTACTTTCTACCGCAACGTACGACCGTGGGGCTTCTGGGGACCCATTCACGATAAGGTAGTACAGGAAGATCCTTCTTTTGAACGTAACAGAGATTTTGGACGAGACATGTTCAACGTGCTGATCGGCATTATCTGGCAGACCAGTCTGGTGGTACTTCCTATGTACCTGGTGCTGAAAGAGTGGACGTACCTGGGCATCACCGCATTGGTGATGCTCCTGACGATGCTGATACTTAAAAAAACATGGTGGGATAGATTAAAAGAACTTTAACCGAACAGACTAATCAACAATGAATTTTGACCAAAGACTACAGGCTTTACAGCAGGCTCATGACCAACTAGTAACCCAGCCCAACGAAAAAGAGGCACTGGGCAATGGTATCTATGAGCGCTATAAATACCCCGTACTGACGGCTCAACACGCTCCCCTGCACTGGGAGTACGACCTCAACCCCGAGACCAACCCGTACCTGATGAAGCGCTTCGGGATCAATGCGGCCTTCAATGCCGGCGCTATCAAGCTGGATGGCCGGTACCTGCTCATAGTACGTACCGAAGGGATGGATCGCAAGTCATTCTTTGCCGTAGCCGAAAGTCCCAACGGTGTAGACAACTTCCGGTTCTGGGACTACCCAGCTCGTATACCCGAGACGGATGAGCCCGATATCAACGTGTACGACATGCGCCTTACGCAGCACGAAGATGGATGGATCTACGGTCTGTTCTGTACCGAGCGCAAAGATCCCTCGGCGAAGCCAGGCGATGAATCGTCGGCGGTGGCGCAGTGTGGGATTGTACGAACCCGGGATCTGGTGGAGTGGGAGCGTCTGCCGGACCTGAAAACACCTTCGCCTCAGCAGCGTAACGTAGTACTACACCCTGAGTTTGTGAATGGCAAGTACGCCCTGTATACCCGTCCGCAGGATGGCTTCATTGAGGCGGGTACCGGCGGAGGTATTGGATTAGGCTTCGCGGATACCATGGAAGGAGCCGTAGTAGAAAAAGAATACATCGTGGATGAAAAGCGCTACCATACGGTGTACGAAGTAAAGAATGGGCAAGGACCTGCGCCGATCAGGACAGAACACGGCTGGCTGCACCTGGCGCACGGGGTACGCAACACCGCCGCCGGACTGCGCTATGTACTCTATATGTTCATGACCGACCTGAATGACCTGACCAAGGTAGTCTACAAGCCGGGCGGGTATTTCATAGCCCCTGAGGGCGAAGAGCGGGTGGGGGATGTATCGAACGTAACTTTTGCCAACGGCTGGATCGTGGATGAGGATGGTACTGTATATATCTACTACGCTTCGTCGGATACCCGTATGCACGTGGCTACGTCCAGCGTGGATCGCCTGCTGGATTACGTGATGAATACCCCGGCGGATGGTCTGCGATCAGCCGCCTCAGTAGCCACGCTGACTCAGCTCATCGATAAGAACAAAGCCTATTTTGCCCAAAAGAAGAACGAAGTAGCCTGATGTCTGAAAATCTAAAAGTATACAAGACGGAAGTCGAGCAGGAACTCCGCTCTATTCTGGACTTCTGGAAATCCCGCTCAATTGATATAGCACAAGGTGGATTTGTAGGCAGGCTGGACTATCTGGGGGCGGTGCATCCGGAGGCTGAAAAAGGTTGTGTGCTCAATGCCCGTATACTATGGAGCTTTGCCGCTGCCTATAATCACGGGGGCGATCCGGTCTGCTACCTGCTGGCCGAGCGGGCTTACCACTATATGCAGAACTACTTTCGCGACTGGACGCACGGAGGCGTGTACTGGTCGGTCGATGCCGCGGGCGCTCCACTGAACCGCCGCAAGCAGATCTATGGCCTGGCCTTTACTATTTACGGTCTGGCTGAGTACTACCGCATCAATCAGGAGCAGGAGGTACTTGACTTCGCTATTGATCTCTATAATCTGATCGAGAAGTACAGCTTCGACAGGACCTATGGTGGCTACCTGGAGGCGTTCAGTGAAAATTGGCAACTACTGGATGACCTGCGGTTGAGTGAGAAGGATCGTAATGATCCCAAGACCATGAACACGCACCTGCATATCATCGAGGCATACGTCAATCTGTATCGGGTGTGGCCGGATGCCGGTCTCCACAAGCAGATCCGCCACCTGCTGGATGTATTCGAGCAGCGGATCATTGACCCCGAAACCTACCACATGCGGCTGTTCTTTGACAACGAATGGCGTCCGCAGTCGCAGGCTATCTCCTATGGGCATGATATAGAAGCCGCCTGGCTCCTGCAGGAGTCGGCAGAGGTACTGCACGACGAGGCTCTCACGCAGAAGTGGAAGCAGGTAGCCGTGAAAATGGCGGATGCGGCGGCTGAGGGGCTCAATCCGGATGGTAGCCTCCACCACGAGTATGATCCGGCTACTGACCACTACGACACGCACCGGGAGTGGTGGGTAACCGCCGAGGGAATGGTGGGGTACCTCAATGCCTACCAGAATACCGGAGATACCCGCTACCTGGACCTCTCGCTCCGGCTGTGGGAATTTGCCAAACAGTACCTGATTGATCACGAACGGGGCGAGTGGATCTGGGGCGTATACGGAGACTACCGCCCCATGCCGGAAGACAAAGTGGGCTTCTGGAAATGCCCTTACCACAACAGCCGCGCCTGCCTGGAAGTAAGTCGGAGACTAAAATTTTTAATATCCAAAAATGTTAATGCTTTCTGATTATTTATCAGCCCTCACATAAGCCGACCTTATTCTGTTGGCATTTGTGCGCAAGCTCTGCGCAGACCAGCAGAATACAGAGGCGTTGAGAGGGCGAGGCCCGCCCGGCCGTGAGGGCAAAAGCTAGCAATGTCAGTATAGCTAATTTTATTCTTTTAGGCATTGAACAGATTTGAAAATTATACACTTAGACTTTACCTAAACACAAATATGATTCCTATTTCTAAAAAACTCCTCCTCCTGTGCCAGACCCTGATGTACCTGCAGGGCATTGCCCAACCCCCTCCGCCTGAGCGCTGGGTCAAGGTGATCGTAGCGCCTGACCGTCCCGACTGGACGTATAAGGTAGGGGATAAGGTGAAGTTCAACGTACAGGTACTCAAAAGCCACGTGCCGATGAAGGATGTCCTAATTCGCTACGAGATTGGCCCCGAGAAGATGGACCCTACCATAAAGCAGGAGGTAGTACTAAAAGCCGGCGAAACTACCCTGGACGGAGGTACCATGAAGGCGCCCGGCTTCCTGCGCTGTACCGTCTGGACTACCTACGAAGGCAAGGAGTACAGCGCCTGGACTACGGCCGGATTCAGTCCGGAGCAGATCCAGCCTACGGTAACCCTTCCGGCCAACTTTGAGCAGTACTGGAATCAGGCCAAGGCCGAAAACGCCCGCATACCCATGGACCCGAAGATGACCCTAATCTCGGAGCGCTCGACCGAAAATGTAAATGTGTACCACGTGAGCCTGCAGAACTGGCGCTCCGGCGCCCGGTTGTACGGTATCTTGTGTGTACCTAAGAAGGAGGGAAAGTACCCCGCAGTACTGAAAGTACCCGGCGCAGGTATTCGTCCCTACTATGGCGACGTAGGATTAGCCGAGCAGGGCATCATTACCTTCGAGATCGGGATACATGGTATCTCGGTCATTATGCCCCAGCCAAACTACGACGACCTGCTGTCGGGCTGGAACAACCACTACTGGACCAACAACATCCATGACAAAGACAACTACTTCTATAAGCGGGTGTACCTGGGCTGCGTGCGGGCGAATGATTTCATCGCTTCGCTGCCCCAGTTCGATGGCAGGAACCTGGGTGTGATGGGTAGCAGCCAGGGAGGAGCCCTCTCCATCGTGACGGCGGCGCTGGATCCACGGGTGACCTGTACGGCTCCCATCCACCCGGCTATGAGCGACATGACGGGCTACCTCCACGGGCGCGCCGGAGGCTGGCCGCACTACCTGGCCGACCAATCCAAGTGGACGCGCCCCAGCCATAAAGATGTACTCGAAACGGTCCAGTACTACGACGTCGTCAACTTTGCCCGCTTTGTGAAGGTACCTACGTTCAGCTCGTTTGGCTTCAATGACAACGTATGTCCGCCTACGTCCATTTATGCCGCCCTTAATGTCATCAGGGGTGAAAAGACCCTGATGCTGGCGAGGGAGTCGGCGCACTGGGTGTTCCCCGAGCAGCAGGAGGCCCAGAACCGCTGGATAATTAACCAGCTGAAAAAGTAGGAAGGACTTCTCCGCCTACCTTTTTTCGCTTACTTTTAAGCACAGTTTTTACTTATAAACCTCTACTTGGTAGTACGTATGTTAGAATCATTATCCGCCACCTCTGACAAAACCGAAGTATTTGAGCAGGTACAGCAGTACCTCGATTCGCTGGGCTTTACTGTTGTAAGTAAGGATCATAACCGCCCGTGGGGAGGCTTCTTTGTACTGGAAGAGTCGCAGGCTCCTGAATTCATCAAGCAGTTCTTTCCGCACCTTTCGGTAGCTGATTTTGCTGGTTTCGACAAACTGAGCCCCAAGATACTGGTCGTGGCTCCCGGTAAGCGCCTCTCGTGGCAGTACCACCACCGTCGCGCCGAAATCTGGAAAGTAATTGGTGGTAAAGCAGGTGTAGTTACCAGCGAAACCGACGAGCAAACGGACCTACAGGAACTACCTATCAATGCTGTGATCAGCCTGAACCAAGGACAGCGTCACCGCCTGGTAGGAGTAGACCAGTACGGCATCATCGCCGAGATCTGGCAACATACCGATGCTTCCAACCCTTCCGATGAAGACGATATCGTACGGGTACAGGATGATTTTGGAAGATAAGCTTCTTAGTATATTACCCTATAACAGAAGGGGTGGCGATAGCCACCCCTTTTTGTTTATCTTTTGCTTCTCCCTTGATACTCTTATTTATATACCGACCATAATGACTTATTATACTTATAGAGCTTACAACTAGGTTTAGTTATGAGATAAGTTGCTTTTATTCAAAAGCGACCTGTTTGATATTAAGAAATTTGTTTTAGTTTTATTATATTATTAAGAATTTTTATTGCAATAGTAAGTGCTTATGAATGTATTTTAATTTGTATATCTATTCATCTTTAACAAATCCAATTTGTTATGAAGCATTTCTATCCATCTCCGCCGCCATTACTTCGTTGTATTGGCGTTTTTTTGTGTATAATACTGTGTATCAGTATAACCCACGTGTACGGGCAAAGTACAAATTTGGCTTTGGCTCGTACTACACAACTGCCTGGTGAATCAGGAGTAGCTAAGAAGGGAAGCAACGTGGTAGAAATAGCCGTAAGTGGTCGTGTAACGGATGCTACTACCAATGATCCGCTGGTAGGATGTACAGTAGTATTGAAGGGTACCCAGCGCGGTACCAACACCGATGCTAACGGTAATTATACCCTGACTGTACCCGATGCGGGGGCGGTGCTGGTATTTGGCTACATTGGGTACGAAAAGCAGGAAGTACCTGTAAATGGTAGAAGTACCATCAACGTACAACTGAATACCGAGGCTTCTAATCTGTCGCAGGTGGTAGTGATTGGCTACGGTAGTGCTACCAAAAAGGACATGACCGGTGCCGTGAAGTCGCTGAAGCCCGCTGATTTTAACCAGGGAATTATCAACTCGCCCGAGCAGCTCCTGCAGGGTAAGGTAGCGGGTGTGAACGTAGTATCGGCCAGTGGTGAGCCGGGCGCTAACCAGAACATCAGCATTCGTGGTCCGGGTGGGGTACGTACGGGTAGTACACCTCTGTTTGTACTGGACGGTATGGCGCTGGATAACTCAAGTACCGGTGGTGCTATTAACCCGCTCAACTTCCTTAACCCGCAGGACATTGAATCCATTGATGTACTCAAAGACGCGTCGGCTACTGCCATTTATGGATCACGCGGTGCTAATGGTGTTATTCTGATCACTACCAAGAAAGGCAAGGCCGGGGTATCTACCTTTAATTACAACGGAAGCCTGGGAATATCTACGCTGGCGCGGGCTCTGCCGGTATTCACGGCGGATGAGTTTCGCCAGCAGGTAACGGCGCTGGGGGGCGTACTCGAAGACAGAGGAGCCAACACTGATTGGCAACGGGAAGTAACCCGCACCGCCTACACCCAGAATCACAATCTGTCGTTTGGTGGCGGAGCAGATAAGCTGACGTACTACGGCTCCGTAGGTATCCAGAAACAGCAGGGTATCCTCAAGAACAGTGACCTTGATCGCTACACGGGTCGTATCAATGTAAGCCAGAAGTTCCTGGAAGACCGTCTCAGCCTGGACCTGAACCTGAATGCCACCTATACCCAAAACCAGCGTCCTCCAATCCAAAGCCTGGTGGGTGGCGCGATCTCGGCTAATCCTACGTTCCCGGCCTACGACGACAAAGGCGAACCCTTCCAGTACCAGGGCGGTACCAACCCATTGATCCCGCTGAAGCTCGAGAAAGACATCACGACCATCAACCGCGTCATCGCTAATATTTCTCCTTCTTTCAAGATCACCAAAGATCTGGTGTATAAGCTGAATATAGGAGTGGATAACTCCTCCTCAGTACGTGATATTCAGTCACTGTCTAACGCGGTACCGCAGCAGGATGGCCGACTCGAAACCTATAATACCTACAACCGCAATACGCTGGTAGAAAACTACTTTACCTATACCCTGACCAGGAACAAGAGCAACCTGACAGCCCTGCTGGGACATTCGTACCAGAAGATATTTGTACAGGGACGGAACACCAGCATCAACAAATTCCCTCTCGGAAGTATTGAACCCATTTACAATCCGGGAATAGGTCAGGAGCTGACCCTGGTTAACAATCGCCCCGGAGGTTATGCGCTGGAAAATGAGTTGCAGTCGTTCTTCTCCCGTATCAACTACCAGTACAACGACAAGTACCTGTTGACAGCTACCGTACGCGCCGATGGATCGTCGAAGTTCGGGGCTAATAACAAGTACGGTATCTTCCCTTCAATTTCGGCGGGCTGGAGACTTTCCGAAGAGGAGTTCCTGAAGTCGGGACCTTTTACGGATCTGAAACTACGTGCCGGCTGGGGACAAACGGGTAATCAGGAGATTCCATCCAAGATCACCCAGGCGCTCTTTACGTCACAGGTTTCATCTACCACCAGCTATCCACTCTCTCCTGATGGACCCTATCCGGCGGGTACTTCCTACTCACGCTTAGCCAATCCTAATATCCAGTGGGAAGTATCGACCCAGACGGACATCGGGCTTGACTTTGCCCTCTTCAATGGAGCGCTGTCCGGAACGGTTGACTACTTCAATAAGGTGTCCAATAACATCCTGCTGGAAGTGATCCCGGCGGACCCCGTTCAGCCGGCGGGTACTTTCTGGACCAACGTACCGGATATGAACATTACCAACCGGGGAGTAGAATTTGAGTTGAACTACCGCTATACTACTACCAACGGATTCCGGTTTGACTTAGGCGGAAACATGACCTTTATCCACAACCGGGTTGAAAACTCACCCTATACCGTAATTCCTTCGGGGGCTGCCTCCGGTTCGGGGCTTACCTCGGCTACGATCAATGGGTACATCAATAACCAGCCCATCGGTACTTTCTTCCTGAAAGAATTTACCGGCTTTGACGAGAACGGGATCAGTACCTTCCGGGATGTAGATGGTGATGGTATCATTACCGATAAAGACCGCGTACCCATTGGCAGCGCCCTGCCTACCCGCCAGTACAACATCAACAGTAGTGTGGCCTATAAAGGCTTCGATCTGGTTGTCAACTTCAACGGAGTAGCGGGCAACAAGGTATATGACAATACGGCTAACGCTAGTTTCTATAAGCTACGACTCTCGAAAGGGCTGAACACTACGCCCGAGGCTATTGCTTTCCCGGAAGAGTCTGTCAACAACTCGGCTCCGGTTTCGTCGAGGTACCTGAAGGATGGCGCCTTCTTCCGGCTCAACAACCTCTCGCTAGGGTACAACCTCAATACCAAATCGTTGGGCATCAACCGCTGGATCTCGGGCATCCGGGTATCCGTAACGGGTCAGAACCTGTTTGTGATCACCAACTACGACGGCTACGATCCGGAAGTCAATACCGATCGTACGGTCAATGGTATCCTGTCGTACGGTATTGACTATCTCAGCTATCCCAAAGCCAGAAACCTGATTTTTGGTCTGAACTTTACTTTTTAATCAGAGAACCCATGAAAAAATATATCGCTATTGCAGCCCTGAGTGGCCTATTGGTGCTGAATAGTTGTACCAACCTGATGGAAAACGTACTGGACGAGACCTCTGCAAGGGGGCTATCGGACCGGCAGGCGGCTGATGGTATCATTGCACCCGTGTACGCTCTGCTGCCCAACATATTCCTGCACACCAACTACTTTGCTCTGCAGGAAATTTCGACCGACGAGGCTATTCTGCCCTACCGGGGTGGTACCGACTGGGGAGACAACGGTATCTACCTGGCCATGCATACGCATACAACCACCAGCACCGATCCCAACGTACGCAACACCTGGAACCTGGTACTGCAGGGAATGTCAAGAGCAATCACGGCTATCAATACGCTGCCCACGCTCAATGATCCTGTGAGCCGCACCTACCTGGCCGAAGCCAGAGGGATGCGTGCCTACTACTCCATGCTTACGCTGGACCTCTTCGGGCTGGTGTTCGTGAAGGATAACCTCAGCGCTACGTCTACCATCCTGCGGGGAGAGCAGGCTGTGGAGTACATCAAAAGCGAGCTACTGGCCGTAGAGCCGAATCTGGAAACAAACGTGGGCCACGGTCGCCTGAGCAAAGGTGCTGTATGGGGACTGCTGGCGCGTCTGCATCTCAATGCCGCCGTATACCGTGATCCCTACGCGGCTACCTTTACGTTTAAGCCGGAGGATATGGATAAAGTGGTTGAATATTCCGACAAGATTATCTCGTCGGGGCAATACCAGCTATCCCGAGACTATTTCTCGATCTTCAACTCCGACAACCATACCAACAAGGAGATCATCTTCGCCGTAGATCAGCGGGCTGATCTGAACGGACATAACCGGATGGCCTACTTCTCGCTGTCGGGTGATCAGTTTCCGCTGCCGGAGTTTCCGGCTGCCAACGGTACCGACGGTCCCGGTATCACTCCCGACTACTACCGGACCTGGGTCAATGCCTACGCTCCCCAGGACCCATCGGTAGACCCGCGGTTCCACAAGCAGAACCTGGAAATCTACACCAATCCCGAGGCTACCTGCGTGGCGGCGGCAGACTTCCACATCAACCGAGGTATCCTGCGTGGTCAGCAGTATGGTCTTATTCGTAAGAACGGTGCTTTTCTGAAATGCGCAGATGGACGGATGCTGGTTGGGCCACTTTATAACGATACCCGCAACCGTCCTACGCTGCCGGTCAATTTTACCGAGAAGATTGACTTTACCGTAGAAGGAAGTGACTACAACACCGGCTACCGGGTAGAGAAGTATGAGTTTAGCCGGAAGTCGGTCAGTGGTCGTAACTTTGGGGAGGCGGATATCGTTATTCTGCGGCTGGCGGATGTGTACCTGATGCGTGCCGAGGCCAAGCTTCGCAAAGGAGGTGACGCTGCCAGTGCGCTGGCCGATGTGAATACCGTACGGGCTGCCCGTACCGCTACCACACCGCCGCCCCCTCTCACCGCTATGTCACTCGACCTGCTGTACCGTGAGCGTGGCTTTGAGTTCTACTGGGAAATGCTCCGCCGGACGGATATGATCCGCTTCGGTAAGTACGAGGATACCTGGACCGAAAAGACCAACAACGACAAGCGGAAGAGAATCTTCCCTATTCCGCAGACGGCCATTGATGGAGCTTCGAACCTGCCCGGCTACCTGACGCAGAATGAAAGCTACTAGGTAGAATATAACTAGCACTCAAGAACAAAAGCACGCCGTACGGCGTGCTTTTGCTGTATATAAGTATAGGAATGGCTCTACTATAACTGCTGGATCTGCTGGGACTTGATCTCCGTCAGGATCTCTCCCGCTCCGGCAGCTATCAGCTCTTCGGCCAGGGCAGTACCTAGCTGCTCAGCGTCAGCATCGGGGCCCGTCTTGGTACGGCGAAGTACCTCGCTACCATCAAGGCGTATGATACCTCCCGTTACCGACAACTGCCCGTCCGTAGAAGTGGCCAGCCCGAATACCGGTACGCTACATCCACCCTGCAGGTACTTCAGAAAAGCCCGCTCGGCCCGCAGGCACACCTCGCTGGGGGCGTGGTTGAGCAGGCGGCGTAAGGTACTTTTCTTTTCTTCATCCAGTGAAGAGATACACTCAATGGCTACGCTACCCTGTCCGACGGCGGGCGTAAACTCATCCAGCGAAAGGTGCTCCGCGATTACATCGTCGTAGTTCATGCGGTGCACGCCGGCATAAGCCAGTAGCAGTGCATCACACTGCCCTTCTTCCAGCTTCCGCAGGCGGGTCTGCAGGTTGCCGCGCATGTCTACGGTCTTGATGTGGGGGTAGAAGTGCTTCAGTACAGCTACCCGACGGGTAGAAGAGGTACCTACCACAAAGGGCTTCCCGCTCTTCAGCGACAGGCTCTTGTCGTGGCTCACCAGTACGTCATTGGCCTGCTCCCGCTCGGTAAAGGCTACAATCTCGAACTCCGCCGGTAGCGACGACTGCAGATCCTTAGCGCTGTGCACGGCAATATCAATGCCCCCAAAGCGCAGTTGATCTTCCAGTTCTTCCGTGAATACTCCCTTCGAACCTATCTTCGACAGGGAGCGGTCCAGGATCTTATCACCTTTGGTTTCGATGATAACAATCTCGGTAGTGAGTCCGCCTTTCTGTAAAAGTTCTTCGACGTAGTACGCCTGCCATAGGGCTAGTTTACTACCTCGTGTTCCAATCTTTATATGCATTTTTAGTTGCTTTAGGCTGTATGCCTTAGGCTGTATGCCCAAAGCAGTAAGCACTATGGAAACAAAATTAGTACAAATCCTATTTCAAACCCTGACGAATGTCACACCGAAGAAGCGTACAGCTTACAGCATAAAGCCTACAGCTTATAGCAGCTAAACCCCTACGGTATCTCCTTCGTCGGCTTTGATCTTTTCCTCAATGTAGCTGATGATCTCTCCCGCTACGTCAATACCCGAGGTCTTTTCGATCCCCTTCAGTCCGGGTGAGGAGTTAACCTCCATCACCAGTGGCCCCCGCTTCGACTGTAGCATATCCACCCCCGCTACCCTCACCCCCAGCGCCCGGGCCGCCGCGATAGCCGTTTCTTCTTCCTGCGGAGTCAGCTCGATGCGCTGGCCCTCGCCTCCCTGGTGCAGGTTAGAGCGAAACTCACCCTCCATGCCCTGGCGCTTCATGGCCGCTACCACCCGGTTGCCAATCACAAAGGCCCTGATATCAGCCCCGCCGGACTCCGCTATAAATTCCTGGATCAGAAAGTTAGCCTTTAATCCGTAAAAGGCCTCAATCGTGGACTTGGCCGCCTGGGCACTCTCCGCCAGTACCACACCTACACCCTGGGTACCTTCCAGTAGCTTTATCACTACCGGCGGTCCACCCACGATCTTGATGAGATCCTTTACCTGCGTAGCATTCTTGGCAAATACTGTTTTCGGGATATCCACCCCGGCTTTGGTCAGGATCTGCATACTCCGCAGCTTGTCGCGGGAACGGGTAATGGCCTGGGACTTTACGGTCGAAAACACCTTCATCAGCTCAAACTGACGCACCACCGAGCAGCCAAAGGCCGTTACTGAGCTGCCGATCCGGGGGATGATAGCATCAATATCTGTTATAAGTTCATTCTTATATATGACTGAAGGCCTCCCACCTTCTACGATCAGGAAGCACTTCAGGTGGTCGATTACCAGCGCCTGATGACCTTTATCCTTAATAGCCTCCACCAGCCTTCGTGTAGAGTAAAGCTCGGGATTGGTGGATAATACGGCAATTTTCATAGTGATTGTTAAACGATTGTTGAAGCAGTAGCATCCGGCTCTTCGAAGGCCCTGGACTTTTGGGTTTGTGATGAAAGGTTCTTTTGGGAAACGTCTACGACGAATCGTCCTTTAAGTAGTTTACGACCCAGTAGTACCGGGTATGTCATTTTCTGGCGATCAGCTAGTGAGAATTCCGTCCGGATCTTTCGCCCCATTAGCGTGATTTTGGTCTTGATGACATAACGTCGCTCTTCCTGCCCAAACGAATTTTTTATGGTTTTTTCTTTGAATTCGCTGACCGAGAAGCGCTGCTTGGGAGCGCCTTTCTGCACATCCAGATAAAAACTAAGCCGAACTTGTTCGCCCTGCCTGACCAGGCGCACCCGTGAGCAATGAATGGCAGAGGTAGCGGCTCCTGTATCGACACGAGCCTGCACATGGTGCCAGCCCAGTTCCGGAAAATCCACCATCTCCGTTGCTCCGATAACGTCTTTACCTGATTTTTGGGAAGACTTCTTCGGCTTTTTTTTCATGGTTTTTTAAAAAGCTGTGCCACCCTTAGGGACAGATCCAGGAATACCATCTTGGCCCGGACATTACGCTCTACGTGGTAGTAGGCCTCGTTCACTTCTCCGATCATACCTTCCAGCGCGTTCATAGAAACCGCCTTTGAGAAGTTCTGTACAAACGACAGCTCCTCACCTGGTACGCGGAGTAGTTCACCGGCTCCCTGAGTCCACACGAGCATGTCGCGGAATAGCCGTAATGAATACTCAAAAAGCCCCTTTTGTGTTTCTTTATTCATGGCATCAAACGCATCGGCCAGCTTAACCAGGTGCACGACATCATTCCTGTAGCAGGAGCGCATCCAGTCGGCAAACCAAGTCTGGCGGTCATCGGGGCTCTCCTGTGCCATGCGCCTGGCTTCGGCCAGGTTGCCATCACAAAGGTAGGCAATCTGCCGGGCGCGGCTTTCTTCCACCTGATGATACTTCTGTAAAAAATCACTCACCTCCTCGTCATCAAATGCCGGCACCGCCACCCGCTGGGTGCGGGACAGTATGGTCGTAAGCAGGCGGTCTGACTGATCACTTACCAGTATGAAAAGCGTTTTGGCCGGAGGCTCCTCCAGTATCTTGAGCAGGGCGTTGGCTGAGGCGATGTTCATCAGCTCCGGCTTCCAGATAATCAGGATCTTGTACTCACCTTCGTACGACTTGAGAGCCAGCTTGCGAAGTACATTCCGGGCCTCTTCAACTGAAATATTCCCCTGCTTGTTTTCGGCATTAATAAAGTCAAGCCACTCGGGTAAGAGCCGGTAGGGACTTTCCAGTACAAATTCCCGCCAAAGGGGCAAAAAAGCCTCACTAGTATTACCACCTACTTTTTTGGAAGTAGCAATCGGAAAAATAGAGTGGAGGTCGGGGTGTACCAGCTTGTTCATTTTGACGCAGGAGGCACAATGTCCGCAGGCATCATCATCCAGGCGCTCCTCACAGTTGATGTACGTAGCGAACGCCAGGGCCAGCGCCAGGGTACCTCCACCGGTTGGGCCGTCAAAGAGCTGCGCGTGCGCTACGTGGCTATGGTGCACCGAGCGTATAAGCGCCTGCTTTACATAATCCTGGCCGGGTATATCTCTAAATAGCACGGTATATCAGAAAGAGCGTATATCTTGTTTCATGCGTACAGCCTGCGTACGCTCAAATACTTCCCAGAGCAGGGTTTCTTCTTCTTCACCAAAGGGTATGTCACGTCGGCTAACCGTTTCGCGGTCTACGGCCATGGCTTTTTCATAACGATAGGTAGTAAAGCCTTCGGCCTGTCCTCCCCAAGTAAACGATGGGATGAACTTGGGCTGAAAGCCGGCCCCGAATACATTAACATTGACACCTACCACCGTACCTGTATTAAACATGGTACTGATACCGGCCTTGGTATAGTCGCCCATGAATAACCCGCAGAACAGCCGTCCGGTGTCTACGAGTTCTCCCGCGGCGTAGTTGTATAACTTTACCGTAGTGTAGTCATTCTTGAGGTTGGAGTTGTTGGTGTTGGCACCTAGGTTACACCATTCACCCAATACCGAGTTACCCAGGTAGCCCGAGTGCGCTTTATTGCTGTACCCGAACAGTACTGAGTTATTCACCTCACCGCCTACTTTGCAGTAGGGGCCAATGGTAGTGTTGGGGCGGATGGTAGCTCCCAGATTCAGTACCGCTTCTTCTCCCATGGCAAAAGGGCCCTGTACTACCGACCCTTCATTGATCACGGCATTTCTGCCAATGTAGATAGGGCCATTCTCAGCATTCAAGATTGCCGCTCTAATGGTAGCTCCTTCTTCTATAAAGATAGCCTCCGGATTGTAGCAGCGCGTAAAGGGATCCGTCAGGCTGGCGGAGGCACGCCCTTTGGTGATATGTTCAAAATCAGCTTTGATCTGAGCTCCATTCTCTCCGAATATATCCCATAACTGCCGGATCATGACCAGTGGATGAGTATATTGTTGAATGGCAGAGGCTGTAACACCCGAACTGGGGTGCCAGTGGGAAGTAGTCCGCAGCGCCAGCAGTTCGTTATGCTCCGATACCAGGGCCGTTTCGGCAGCCAGGCCTTTGAGCGCCTCCAGGAGCTGCCCGTCCGGGCAGAGGGAGCCATTTATATAAAGGTTGTCTTCGGCTGTTACCAGCGCAAACCGGTTCTGCAGATAGGGTTCCGTCAGGTACGATGGGAGAGTGCCCAGTGTATCAGCCCATTTTTCGGCTATGGTTTTGATGCCGCACCGGATAGCTGCTACCGGCCGGGTAAAGGTAAATGGAAGCAACTGGACCCGCAGGGTTGGGTCGTCAAACAGAACTACGTTGATCATGCCAGGGGAGTATGGTATGGTACGTTCAAATTTCGCCTAATTTATTGGATCGGGCAAAAAAAAGAGGCAGTCTCTCTGCTTTCGCAATTGGAGACTGCCCCAGTATCAGTATGTTCTTGTATGGGCTATTACTTGCCGTAACGCTTTCTGAACTTGTCAACACGACCGGCTGTATCAACCAGGATGTTCTTACCTGTATAGAATGGGTGTGACTTAGAAGAAACTTCCACCTTGTAAACAGGGTACTCTTTGCCATCTTCCCACTGAATAGTTTCGCTAGTTTGGATAGTCGAACGGGTGATAAACTTATCGTCGCTTGACAAATCCCAGAAAACTACCTCTCTGTAATTAGGATGAATATCTTTTTTCATCGTTATCTATTGTTAATGTGTTATTTACGTTTCTGCGAAAAGGACTGCAAAAATAGAAACTTATTCTTATCTCCCCAAACACTGCAGGCGATATTTTTTATTTTCGACCTTTCGTGAAGTTTATGCCCCAATCTCAAATCAATTTCTTGTTAAACTGAGTTATAGTAGTTAAATTATAGAGCACGCGTACATAGTAACTGTTTGATTAACAAGTAACTACCGGCCTTTTTGTGGGGGGATTTTTTTTGTGGTATTATTTTGATAGAGGTATTTGGGTAGGCGTTTCTATAAGCGGCTTGAAATAAGAATCTTAACAATTCATTAACATTCAAAACCGATTAGATTTTTCCCTGAGTCACAAAAAAGCCCGTTGTTTTTTCGACGGCAAAGCCGTTACTTCAAGGAAAAATTTTGAGGCGCTACGTCTAAGTGAGTATTAAAAATCAATCTATAACTTCTTGAAAACCAACTCTATACCATGCCAATGTACGTAATCAAACGCGATGGTCGAAGAGAGTCTGTGAAATTCGACAAGATCACAGCTCGAATTGAAAAGCTCTGCTATGGTCTTGATGGGAACTACATACAGCCCATCGAGGTAGCTAAGAAAGTGGTAGCGGGTATCTATGATGGTGTGACTACGGCTGAGCTGGACAACCTGGCTGCTGAGACCGCCGCTTCGATGACTACCAAGCATCCTGATTACGCTATTCTGGCGGCCCGTATTGCTATTTCCAATTTGCATAAGAATACGCTGAAGTCCTTCTCGGCTACGATGAAGCGTCTTTATACGTATGTTGACCCCAAGACAGGGGAGAACGCTTCCCTGATTTCTAAGGAAGTATACGATGTGATCCGCCGTAATGCTGCGGTACTGGACTCTACTATTATATATGACCGCGACTACGCGTACGACTACTTTGGCTATAAGACACTCGAGAAGTCATACCTACTAAAGGTAGACGGAAAGATTGCCGAACGTCCGCAGCACATGCTCATGCGTGTGGCTATTGGTATTCACCAGCAGGACGTACAGGCTGCCATCGAAACCTATAATCTGCTTTCGGAGAAGTGGTTTACGCATGCGACACCTACCTTGTTCAATGCCGGTACTCCCAAGCCACAGATGTCGTCATGCTTCCTGCTGACCATGCAGGAAGATAGCATCAACGGTATCTATGATACTCTGAAGCAGTGCGCGCTTATCTCACAGTCGGCAGGTGGTATTGGTCTGAGCATCCACAACGTCCGGGCTACCGGTTCGTATATCAAAGGTACCAATGGTACTTCCAACGGTATCGTACCTATGCTGCGTGTATTCAACGACACCGCCCGCTACGTTGATCAGGGAGGTGGAAAGCGTAAAGGTTCTTTCGCTATCTATATGGAGCCCTGGCATGCTGATATCTTCGACTTCCTGGATCTGAGAAAGAACCACGGTAAGGAAGAGCGTCGTGCCCGTGACCTGTTCTACGCCATGTGGATTCCGGACCTGTTCATGAAGCGAGTAGAAGCCAACGACACCTGGTCGCTGTTCTGCCCGCACGAGTGTCCCGGTCTGGCTGATACGCATAGCGAGGAGTTTGAGAAACTGTACGAGCAGTACGAACTTGAAGGCAAAGCCCGCAAAACCATCAAGGCACAAGACCTGTGGTTTGCGATTCTGGAATCCCAGATCGAAACCGGAACGCCTTACATGCTGTATAAGGACCACGCTAACGGCAAGTCTAACCAGAAGAACCTGGGTACCATCAAGTCGTCGAACCTATGTACCGAAATCATGGAGTACACCGCTGCCGATGAGGTAGCCGTGTGTAACCTGGCTTCGATCGCACTGCCTAAGTTCGTGACCAAAGGAGCCGACGGCTTTATGCGTTTTGATCACAAGCAACTTTACGAAATAACCAAGGTTGTAACGCGCAACCTTAATAAGATCATTGACCTGAACTATTACCCCGTACCCGAGGCCGAGCGCAGCAACAAGCGTCACCGTCCTATAGGTATAGGTATTCAGGGATTGGCGGATGCTTTCTGTCTCATGCGGATGCCGTTTGACTCAGACGAAGCTCGTCAGCTTAATAAAGATATCTTCGAGACCATCTACTACGGTGCTATGGAAGCTTCTATGGAGCTGGCCCGTAAAGAAGGACCTTACGAGACCTGGGCTGGTAGCCCCATCTCACAAGGTATATTCCAGTTTGATATGTGGGGCGTGAAGCCAGATAGCAACCGCTGGGATTGGGAGAATCTGCGTAAAGGAGTAATGAAGTACGGTGTACGTAATTCACTGCTTATGGCCCCTATGCCAACCGCCTCTACCAGCCAGATTCTCGGTAACAACGAGTGCTTCGAGCCTTTCACGTCCAACATCTACGTGCGTCGCGTACTGTCCGGAGAATTTGTGGTAGTTAACAAATTCCTCCTGAAAGACCTCGTGAAACTGGGACTCTGGAATGAGGATATGAAGAATAAGCTGATCATGGCCAACGGTTCTGTTCAGCCTATTCCTGAGATTCCTCAAAATATCAAAGATCTGTACAAGACGGCCTGGGAGATCAAGCAGCGTGCTATCATGGATATGTCGGCTGACCGTGGTGCCTTTATATGCCAGTCGCAGTCGCTCAATATCTTCATGGAAGATCCTAACTTTGGTAAGCTGACTTCGATGCACTTCTATGCCTGGAAGAAGGGTCTCAAGACAGGTATGTACTACCTGCGTACCCGTGCCGCCGCCGATCCGATCAAGTTTACTGTACAGAAGCAGGCCGAAGCTCAGATCGAGCCAGCCGTGGCTAATGTGGAGGAGAAAGAGCTCAACTACGCTCAGTACGCGGAAGAGCACAAGAAGCCCGTCACTCGTGACAACCGCTCTGATATGCAGTGCTCTCTGGATGATCCCGAAGGCTGTGAAGCTTGTGGTGCATAAGGCTTAGAAAATCTTCAACGATGAAGAACTAAAAGCCCTGTCAGCGGCGTTACTATATTACCTAAGCAAGAAGGCCCCTGTCCCATAAAGACAGGGGCCTTTCTTCGGCTATAAGGACTCCCTTATAAAGCCAGCGGCAAGGAACCTGGGGAAGTGACACGTGTTAGCTTCCCAGTCCTCTGGCGATGTAAAACCTCTGAGAAATCATTACTTAAAGAGGAACTCTGAGAATATCAGGAAGTGTTATCTATCTGGTCCTGCTAGCAAGCGTTGGCCGTTCCTTTGTGAGTAAAGATCATCTACAAAATCTTTCTGGACTCAGGAACTTCAAGAAGAGTAACTGCTGTTATACTTCTGGTCCTGCTAACAAGCCTGGGCCCTTTCTTTTATCAAGAAGAAAGTCCTACAAAAACTTCCCAAGCATAGGAACTACCAGAGCATCTACGGATGTTCTTTCTTAGGCTCTAATACGGAAGCAGAAGCCTATCAGCCGCTTTACCCTCACCGTGTGAGGCACTTAGCAAACGCTGAAAAAATAATCTAAAAAACACTTGCAGAAGATAGGTACTACCTACTACTTTTGCACTCCCAAACAACGGGAAGCAGGCAGGACAGACGGTCCGGCCGGGGCACAAGAAGCCCCTAGTAGTGAAGCAAAAAGTTCTTCTATAAGAGGAACTAAATTAAGCACCAGCGCCGTTATGATAAGGCGCCCACAAGGTAAAGCAGCCAGTCTTCCTGGCTCCACTTCCACGAAGCGATTGAGGTGTCTGAAACAATCCAGCAGGATATACATAAGCCAGAAAGGCTGAGACA
>NZ_JAFEUV020000023.1 GCF_017355915.2 Telluribacter roseus | reverse complement strand
TTCCTATGCTCGGGAAGTTTTATAGGACTTTCTTATTGTTAAAAGAAAGGGCCCCGATTTAGTAGCGGGACCAGAAGTATAACAGCAGTTACTCTTCGTAAAGTTCCTAAGTACAGAAAGATTTTGTAGATAGTCTTTCCTCATAAAGGAACGGCCTTGGCTTTGTCAGTGGGATCTTATATAGAACACTTCTACCTCTTCTTGAAGTTCCTCCTTAATATGAAGATTTTGTAGAGGTCCTATATCGCCAGAGGATCGGGAAGATAACATGGGTGTTATTTCCGCCTCTACTCGCAGTCGTTTTAGGGCAGCTCATTCCCATAAAGACTAGCGCAAGGTAGTCTGCCTGGATGGTCTAAAAGCTGCTGCTCCGAAAGGTTGTGTTTGCGGTGCTCTCGCCTGGTACTTCTTTTCAACTGGGGGAGCTATCTTGGTCCGAGTACTATCCGCCGTAGATTGGGCGCCTGCCCAAGCGGAGAATCCGCCTATCAAAACTTTGATTATGATAAATGATCTAACCTTCATATCCCTATAGTTTATAGCGTTGATACGCTCATTATTAATAGAAACGAAGGTCAGGTAATTCAGTTGATGAGGATACCCTTTAAATATATGCCGGCTGCTTCCCCTCCTACTTACCTGAAGTACCATGCAAAGTACCGGCTGGCATTTGATCTGTAATGTTTTAGGAATAGTAGTACGCTAAGATTTCATACTTTTAGAGTTCTATTAGCAGCCTGGCTTCTCTTTCAGTAGATTGCCTCCCGCCAATAACTAGTCAAAGCAGTTTTCCAGACTCAAGCAGTACATTGTAGCTGAAATCCAAATTGATAACATAAACTAAATACATGAGCTAAATGAAAAAATCAAATTTCATAGTACTGGCTTTGGCCCTATTTATTTCACTACATGCATCATGGGCACAGGAAGTAAGTTCAAGAGTTGTTGAAGATGGAGGAACGGGTAAGCACCCTGCCATTATGATGACGGAGGCTTCCCTGCCAACGCACACCATCTTCAGACCAAAAGATATGAGTGCATTTGGCAAAAAGGATAAGTTGCCGGTCATTACTTGGGGGAATGGTGCATGTTACAATTCACCTTGGGAGCATGTCAACTTCTTGAATGAGGTAGCTTCCCATGGTTTTCTGGTCATTGCCGTTGGTGTAATGCCCAGGGAGACTGGTGAACAGGTAAAGGATCGCTCAAAATCTACCCAATTGTTGGATGCCATTGATTGGGCCACCGCACAGAATAATGACAAGAAAAGTCCATACTATAACAAAATAGATTTATCAAAAATCGCCGTGAGCGGCATGTCCTGTGGGGGTCTGCAAACTCTCGAGGTCGCCGGCGATCCAAGAATCACCACCACCGTTGTTTGCAACAGTGGTATTTTTGTCAATCCATCTAACAACAGGATGCCCGGAATGCCTCAGCTTGGTAAAGATCAGTTAAAGAAGATACACACCCCTACACTCTATCTTTTAGGCGGCCCATCGGATATAGCTTATAATAATGGCATGGATGATTATAAACAGATAAACCACGTGCCTGTTTTTGTAGGTAATATGGACGTAGGGCATGGCGGTACATACAGTAAACCGCATGGTGGCGAATTTGCGAGGGTGGCGACCCATTGGTACAAATGGCAGTTGAAAGGGGATCGTGAAGCAGGTAAAATGTTTAGCGGTAATCCCGCCGGGCTTGCTCAGTCACCGGGATGGACGGTCGAGAAAAAGAATATGCCTTAATCTGAAATGGTCCCGACCTAACCAGACAGTTAAAGAGTTTGAAGCTTTTTTCCGACGAGTCCTGCCATGTTCAACTACAATGGCAGGACTCGTCGGTTTATTGCGAAGCCATAGTATCCCCTACCCGGCACATCTCCCAGTCATTCAAGATAGTTTAGCATTGTCCCAAGCCTTATAATCACCCATTTTAAATACCCCCATTTGGATCAACATAACTTTCCAAAACATTTTACACATAGACTATTATGTTTAAGAGTACAAGTACGTTAAAGCTTCTCCTCCTGACCTCATATGAAACCTGTGGGTCAACAACCTACTATTAATTATTTATGAAGCCCTTGTTTAACTACTATTTCCACCTTTACTTTGAAAAACAAAGTACTTTCTAACAAAAGAAGTACCTGGCTATATTCGTATCAATCAAAACAACCCCCGGCTTATGCGTCTAAGTTTTACGTGCCTGCTCATATGCTTGTCCCTGATAGCGGTGGCCCAGGACAAGGTTACCATCAGTGGCTTTGTGAAAGAAATGGGCAGCCAGGAACAGTTGCCGGGGGTGAATGTTTACGTGTCAGGTACAGCCTACGGGGTAGTGACCAATACCTACGGTTTTTACTCGCTTACCCTGCCCGCCCATGATAGTATTCGACTGGTTTATTCCTACGTAGGCTACCAGCAAACCGTGCGGAACCTGTACCTAACCGAAAATACCCGGATTGATGTACTGCTTACCAGTGTCAACCAACTGGAAGAAGTGACCATTTCGGCGCGCAGACAGGATGATTACAGTAGTCGCTCGGCCCAGATGAGCCAGGTGGAAGTACCCATTCAGCAAATCAAGAAGATCCCGGCTTTCTTCGGGGAAAAGGATGTACTCAAAGTACTGCAGCTGATGCCGGGTGTACAGAAAGGATCGGAAGGACAGACGGGGCTGTACGTGCGAGGCGGCGGACCGGATCAGAACCTCATTATCCTAGACGATGCGGTGGTATACAATGCCAATCATTTATTCGGCTTCTTCTCTATTTTTAACAGCGATGCGCTCAAAAGCGTCGAGCTGACGAAGGGTGGTTTTCCGGCTCGGTACGGAGGGCGGTTGTCGTCGGTACTGGATATGAATATGAAGGAGGGCAGTAAGGACAAACTGCACGGCGAGGGCGGCATCGGTATTATTTCTTCGCGCCTGACGCTGGAAGGACCGCTGGTCAAGGGAAAATCTTCTTTTCTGGTATCGGGACGGCGTACGTACATTGATGCACTGGCCGCGCCGCTCATTGCCTCACAGCAGAGAAACGAAGAAAACAAGGTCAGCCCCGGGTACTACTTCTACGATCTGAACGCTAAAGTCAACTATGATCTGGGGCAAAAGGATAAACTATACCTCAGCGGGTACTTTGGACGTGACCGGTTTTATGTCAACGAAGCCGGCCCTGATACAGACTCACAAAACGGCCTGAACTGGGGAAATACCACGGCTACCCTTCGCTGGAATCACCTGTTCGGACAAAAGCTCTTTTCCAATACCTCGGTTATTGCCAGCAATTTTGTATTCGGGATCCACAGCAACATCAAGAACAAAAACGAAGATGGTAGCGTAGCCAATGAATTTAGCCTACGCTACGACTCCCGGATCCGTGACTACGGCATCAAGACTGACTTCGACTACTACCCTGCCTCCGGTCATGCCATCAAGTTCGGGGCTCAGGTGACTCTCCACCAATTTGTACCTTCGGCCGTTGCGATCCAGGGGTCTTTCCTCAATCAGGCGATCGAGCGCTCGGTAAAACCCGTCAATACAGTAGAGAGCGGACTGTATGCGGAGGACACCTGGCAGCCTTTCGACGCTCTTAAGATGAATATAGGTTTGCGGTTGAGTTCTTTCAAAACCGAGACTAAAAACTACATCCGCCCCGAACCCCGATTTTCGGCGGCCCTGCGACTGGCGCAGGACTTTTCGTTAAAAGCGTCTTACGCGCAGATGAACCAGTACGTGCACCTGCTGTCCAATACCGGGCTCGGACTACCTACCGACCTGTGGGTACCTACCACCGACCGCGTAGCACCTCAGCAGTCGCAACAGGTAGCCGTGGGCCTGGCCAAAGACCTCGAGAAGCCCGCTCTGACCCTAACGCTGGAAGGGTACTACAAAAACATGAATAACATCCTTAACTATAAGGAAGGAGCCTCTTTCCTGAGTCTGAGCGGAGAGAATGCCAACGAATTAAGCTGGGAGGATAACATTACCGCCGGGCGCGGGTGGTCGTACGGTACTGAATTTCTGATCCACAAAAAGACCGGCCGGTTTTCTGGCTGGGTTGGCTACACGCTTTCCTGGACCAAGTGGCAGTTTCCTGAGCTTAACTTCGGCGAAATCTTCTTCCCCCGCTACGACCGCCGTCACGATATATCGGTGGTTGGTATTTACGAACTCAGCAAACGCGTGACCCTGTCGGGCACCTGGGTATATGGTACTGGCAACGCCCTGACGGTACCTCTGTCGCAATACAACGCCTACCCCGACAATGCTACCACGCCCCGGAACCAGATGAATTGGTTTGGTATACCGGTCAATGAGTACGGGGCCAAAAACAGTTTCCGGGCGGAGCCCTACCACCGCCTCGATCTGGCGATACAGCTACATAAGAAGATGAAACGCCACGAACGTACCTGGGAATTTGGGCTATACAATGCGTACAACCGTCGTAATCCGTTTTTTTACAACATTGACTCTGAACCTACGACCGATTCTAAGGGACAAACTAAAACCCGGATGGTACTGAAGCGTTACTCGCTGTTTCCCTTACTACCTTCTGTTAGCTACAACTTTAAGTTTTGAGAAAGTACCCAAACCGACACGACAAGAGCCCAGATAAGGTTATGATACCAACCATAAAAGCTACCTTTACCACAATGCTACCCGCACAGGGAAGAGCCGCCAAGGCGGGCCATCTGCGGCCTCAATTCCGTCTGTACATGAGCCACAGCCTGGTAGGTATTCTGTTCCTGCTACTGATGGGGATGTCGTCCTGCGAGACGCTGGTCAATACCATACCCGAGTCCAAACTTCCCAGGACGGAATCACAACTGACCGTTTTTTCTTTCATCTCCCCACAGGACACAATTATTAGGGTGAAGGTGAGCCAGACCTATCCGCTGTTCAGTGAGTATAGTAGTTCGCCGGGTACTTCATTAGTCATTTCGGATGGAGATACGGTAGTCAACAACATCGATAGTTTTGCCACTGCTACCGTGGTGATTAGTGACGGGGCTACGAGTGTTACCCTACCCTACGACTCCCGGGAGCAGGTCTATTCACTACCAGTCCAACGTTTCCCGATCAAGGCAGGCATGACCTATTCACTTACCGTTACCGATGGAAAACGTAGCTTACAAGCCAGTTGTACCATTCCCCCGGATCAGGTACCTATTACAAACTATACCCTCGACACTACCCTCATCACCAGTTTCACAGGCCGCGACACCACTCTTCGGCTGAGTTTCAGGTGGAATGACATCGCCGGCAAAGAAAACTACTACCGGGTGAGAGCCTATGAGCTTTTTGAGTACTCAGAGGTCAATGTAGACTCCATTTTACAAACCACCCGGGAAACGCGTAAGGTGGGACGGTCCTATTTCAGGTGGACCGATGCCTTTAGTAGCGGGGCTTTTCAGAACGACACGAATCTGGACGGTACTCAATTTTCCTCGCCGCAGGGCCGTAAGCCCAGGGTAAATGCACAGTACGTTGAATCATTGGTGAATAATCCCGTCAAGCCCAGGCGTGGCCCCGTTAGTAAGGGCCTCTATCTTTTGCTTCTGAATACCGACTCCCACTACTACCGGTTTCACCGCAGCGTGCAGGCACAGGACGATAATCCTTTTTCGGAGCCAGCCCTGATTTACACCAACGTCACGGGCGGGCTGGGTGTTTTTGCTTCCTATAATCAGAGTGTGCGAGTAGTCAGACCCTGATAGTACCACCTGCCGGGCGTACGGTTACCAGCTATCCCCGCGCCAGTACGATAAGTACAAGACCCGCCACATAGGTGAATCCCATCAGCCACAGGAGGCGAATGGCTTTCTTTGGAGCGTCCTTAAATTCAGCCCAGGCAAATAAGCCCCATAGAACCGCGATAATAGTAGCCCCCTGGCTGAGCCCGAACGATACGGCTTCGCCCGCTTCAGGTGATCCTAGCAGAAGGGTGATCATGCCTATGCCCCATATGACTCCGCTAGCCAATCCAATGCCGTGTAGCTTTAAAGGTACTTCTTTGTATGCAGTTTTATCTTCTGAATCCGCGAGCTTAAAGTGCCGCACGAGCCTTTCGATAAGTGGATTACTGATGCCAACACCTAGTGCAAACAAGAGCAAACCGGTATAAGGTGTTAGTAACTTTGCTTCCGGCTGGGCCAGCTCTTTAGCTAAAGAGCTGGAAATAACCACAAAGAAGAAACCCAGTGTGAGACCGGCTGCCAAAGCGATCCACAGGCCCTTGTGGCTTTCGGATGAAGACGCTTCCTGACCTTTCAGCTTATAGGCAATCGAACTTAGCACAATGGCTACCAGGACCAATCCACCTCCAGTAGCCAAAAAAGGCAGCTTACCGCCAGGCTCGGCCAGATAGTTGACAACCAACCCCAGGGCTAACGACAGACCAGTACCTACCGGCATGGCTATCGCCAGTCCGGCCAATAATATACTTACGGTTAAGAGCGTATTCCCGATGTTGAATATGATACCTCCAGCTACCGCTAATAAGATGTTCCTGAGGTCAGCCTGGCGAATGTCTTCCAGAAAGGGACGTCCTTCTTCTCCCAGACTACCCAGCGTAAAAGCCAGGAGAACTGAGACTAGTACGATGCCGTAGACATAATCCCTGTAAAATATGGTCAAAGGGGCCGATTGGGTAACGATTTTTTGACCGTTGGTCCATGATCCCCAAAATAGCATAGTGATCAGACAAAAGATAATAGCTACTGTGGGCTGACTGACAATGAACATGTACCATAAGTTAAGTATTCACCTATAACAGCTCCACAGGGTAAGTGTTTGTAGTAAATCGATAGTTACTTAAAACAAAAATGACTCTTACTGAATTTATTACAGACTAATAACGGTGTATAGACGTAAAAAAAGCCCTCCTGGCGGAGGGCTTTTTTTACGTATGATTAGTTGTCCTTATCTTCATCCCGTGGCTCCTGCATCTTGTTCATTTGCTCAGCTACGGTGGACTCTGGCATTATATTACTCATACCTACCATTACCTTATTCTTCAATCCTGAAACTACCTTGTCATCACCGCTCATGAGGGCCTCGTACCCATCCTTCGCTACTTTGGCCGGATCCGATAACTTGGTATCCAGTATTTTGGAATCCTGCATGTCGGCTTTGTTAAAAAAGTCGGTATCGGTAGCTCCCGGTTGTAGAGCCGTAAGTGTAACTCCGGTGTCTTTTAACTCACTGATCAGAGCTTCGGTCAACGAAAGTACGTAGGCTTTGGTACCATGGTATACCGCCTGCCAGGGTCCCGGCAGCTGAGAGGCAATAGAAGCCAGCTGCAGTATCTTACCTTCGTTACGGGCTACCATGTCTTTCAGGAACAGGTGCGTAAGCGCCGTAAAGGAGGCAACATTGAGCTGTATGATTTCGAGTAAACGATGGATATCCTGCTCCACAAAAAGCCCGTACTGTCCCTGTGCGGCATCATTTACCAGTACATTCACTACTATATTCCTGCTTTTCACTTCATCATACAATTCGAACGCTGCATTGGGCTGAAACAGGTCCTTGGCAATGGTAATTACATCTACACTGTACTGCTGTGTAAACTCCTGTTTCCGCTGCTGTAAATCTGTTTCCGTACGAGCTACCATGATCAGGTTGTAGCCATCCGCGGCAAAAAGTTTTGCCAGCTCGTAGCCAATGCCGCTGGTAGCACCAGTGATCAGGGCGTAACGGTTTTCTGTCTGTGCCATAGAAGTTTATTAGTCAAAGTTCCAAAATACAGTACCATCCAAAGGGTACCTATCTCTTGATCAAACTTCCGCATCAGTACTATGGTTTGTTAAATTTATGATTCAGGCGCTACCTGTACGGATGCAGCGGCTTGCCTGCTCCTACCTCCCAAAGGATTACCCAGTGGCTGGAAAGACCTTTTATATATAAAAAAGAGTCCTGCTTGTGAAGCAGGACTCTTTTAATTGAAGTACTAATCAACCTTTAGGATTATCGCTTACCCACGGTCTTGGCACGTCTGTCCCTGATCTCCTGCACTTTCTCTTTGCTCACACCAAACACTTTTCCGTTGCTGGCATCTTCCATCAGCCTGTCTACATACCCCTGGCTGAGCTGGTCACTGTCTTTGTACTGCTTCCGCAGCTGCTCCAGCTTGGCATGCAGCTCTTTCTTGACCTTGGCATAAGCCGGATCATCATACACGTTCTTCATCTCCTTGGGGTCCTTCTTACGGTCGATCAACTCCCACTGATCATCCGCATAGTAGTAGTGGATCAGCTTGTAATCCTTGGTCACTACGGCGTAGTGGCGGTTGACCATGTGCTCGGCCGGGTACTCGTAGTAGTGGTAGTAGACGGCATCCCTCTTCATCTTGTTGGTCTTGCCCGTCAGCAGCGGCACCATGCTCTCGCCCTGCATATCTGCTGGTGCTTTTACGCCGGCCGCATCCAGGAATGTCTGGGCAAAATCAAGGTTCTGCACCAGTTCATCCGAGCGGGTACCTGGCTTGGTCTTGCCCGGCCACGCCACCAGCAGCGGTGTCTTGAACGACTCGTCGTAGATAAAGCGCTTGTCAAACCAGCCATGCTCGCCCAGGTAGAAGCCCTGGTCGGAGGTATAGACGATGATGGTGTTCTCCATCAGGTTGTTCGCTTCCAGGTAGTCCAGCAGACGCCCTACATTCTCATCCACCGCCTTGATCGTACCCAGGTAATCCTGCATATAGCGCTGGTACTTCCACCTCATCTTGTCCTTTTCGGACATGGTAAGGTACTTCTTCCTGAAGTCCTCGTTGATTTTAGAATAAGCCTTCTTAAAGTTTGCGGCCTGTGAAGGACTTAAACGACTCATCTCCGCTTTATAACGGCGTTTGTCAAATCCAATCTCTGGAATACTCAGTTCATCCATCACCTCAGGGAAGACTTTGTTGTCTCCCGCCCATGCCATGTGGTGCAGGATGCTCATTTCGGCTTCGGAGGCAGCGTGAGCCCGACCCGAATAATCATCAAACAGCGTCTCCGGCTCGGGGAAGGTCCTGTTGGTGAACTCTTCCAGATGGCGCTCGGCCATCAGCCACGAGCGGTGGGGAGCCTTGTGCAGGTACATCAGCATAAAAGGCTGGTCCTTCTTACGCTCTTTCTGCAGCCAGTCCAGCGTCATGTCCGTAATGATATCTGTCACGTAGCCATCGACCTTGATGTTGCCCTCCTTCTTGGTGATGAAGTCAGGGTTGTAGTACGCGCCCTGATCAGGCAGGATCTTAAACTGATCAAACCCTTTGGGGTTGTTGCCAAAGTGCAGCTTGCCGAACATGGCCGTCTGGTAGCCGGCCTGCTGAAGGATCTGCGGGAAGGTGATGTTGGTCGTGTCGAAGGGGAAGTGGTTGTCGACCTTGCCGTTGATGTGCGAGTGCTTGCCCGTCAGGATGGTAGCGCGGGAAGGGGCGCAGATCGAGTTGGTGACACTGGCCTGGGTAAAGAGCATGCCTTTTTTGGCAATTCTATCAATGTTGGGCGTCTGGATCAGGCGGTTATCATAGGCCGAGATAGCCTGATACGCATGATCATCTGACATGATGAAAATGATGTTGGGCCGCGCCGACGCTCGGTGGTTGGGAGCCGGTGGCCTGGGTTTGAAGCCCGGTGCAATGACCAGTAGAATGGCTAGTGCCAGTACACTAAGCCCTAGTCCATAAGCTATCGGTTTTTTCATGTAAGTACTACGAAATTAAGGGTAGGTAATAAAATTGTTACATCATTAAGTGGAGAGACGTACGGAGAGAACTTGAACAGCTTATAGCCAATGCGTTATCTCCACACAATGTTAGCTAATTTATTTATAAGCATTGTCAACACATCGCATTAAAAATCAAATTATCCTCCGTAAAACTATATTTTAAAGGGAGAGTGAATTCTTCCCTGACTTCAGAGGATGCGTCTTGCCTTTCCAGACAAAACTACCAGCTGTCTTTTCGGGCAGATTGATTTCTGCCCGTAGCCTCCCCTGCTGTACCTTGTAATTGACAGCTACCTTGCCATTGGGATGCGGAATTTCTCCGCTGATGTCATCGATTGCCCCCAAATGCGGCGTAATCCTGACTCTGGAGAAGCCGGGCGCGTCACTTTCGATGCCCAGAATGGTACGGAAGAATTCAATATTGGGGCTTGATCCCCAGGCGTGGCAGTCTGAGCGGGTGGTACTTACGTCCGAGGTTTCGGCCCAGGTAGTGAGGCCCATCGCCATGTTTTCGCGCCACTTGTCCAGCCAGTTCAGGTAGTCATTGCCCCTACCCGCTTTGGTCAGGGCCTGGTGGAGGTAGTACTTGAAGTAGATGGATGCCGGAGCCAGCGTTGTATCTGTCAGCAACTTTTGGGCTACGGCTGTAGCCTGCTCGGCTGAGGTTACCCCCGCCAGGATAGCCAATGAATTGGCGTGCTGGGAGTAGGTATCTTTGGTTTCAGTATCGGCAAACAAGCTGCGGCTGGCATTCCAGTACTTGCGCTGGATGGTCTTTTCAAGCTGTTCGGCCCGGCTCAGGTACTGGCTGGCCAGGTCCTTAAGGCCCAGCCTGTTTTCCAGGTCGGCGGCCAACTGGTACGTCCACAGCAACTGCATATCCAGTACGGCCGATTCGCCATTTTTACCGGTAGGCGCCATCCCGAAGTCCCAGCCCTTGCCCTCCGACCAGTCGGTAAACACCCAGTAGGGTACATTCTTCAATGATCCATCGGCTTGCTGATAGCGCTCAAAGAAGGATAGTACCTGACGGGCACCAGGCAGCTTGTCTTTGATAAACTGGGCGTCGGGCCGGTACATGTAGTAGTCGTGGAGCATGGCCACCCACCAGAGCGAAAACGTCGGGATCTGCTGATGCAGATCGGTCGGGTACCTGCTCAGCGTAATACCTTCGGGGATACGGGAGTGATCCATGAGGGTCAGGCCGTATCGAGCCAGCCGGTCATCTCCGGCGTAGTACATGGATACCAGCGCCTGTATGCGGGCATCGCCGATGTACTGCAACTGCTCGTAGTAGGGACAGTCCATATAGGTCTCAAAGGCGCAGAGACGGGCCGTCCGCCAGCCAATGTCGAGCATTTGCTTCATCTCGGGGTTAGGGGTCTGGAGCCTGGCCTGTACCTCAAAAGGATACCCCGTAAAAGTACCGTACAGGTCTTCAATGACCAGCGGGTCGGCTTTTGTATTTACCGCCAAGCGTATGTACCGGTAGGTGCGCCACCAGAGTGGGGTGTACTCCTGATTAGCCGATCCGTCCGATAGCAGACTGTCTGCCTTGCCAATAAAGGTCTTACCCTCTACTTCGTTTCGATTGCCCTTCGCGGGCATTCCCATCCGGAGGTTGGGCCTGCCTTCATAAAGGGCTTCGGCGTAGCCCATTGACAATGTAGCATCCCGTCCCCCACTGTATACCAGCGTCGGATAGGCGTTGGTCAGCTCGCCCTGGTCCAGCAGGAGCGTGGCCCTGGTATTGGCCGGTATAGTTACTCTGGTTCGGGTAGCCGGAAAGCTGGCAGGTACCTGTACCCCTTCGGCCTGGCGCGTAGCCACCAGCCGTTGCGTGGTCATTTCCATGGGCGGTATAGGTGACGGTACCAGCATCCAGCCGGTGGAATTGACGGCAGCGTCTTTGGTGAGGCCCGGCCCGATCATCCGCGCTTTTACCCAATTTCTGTCGTTAAAGCCTGCCTTATACCAGTCCTTCACGTGTTTGGTCATATCCACCAGTTCGGCCGGTCCGGCCACATAATACCCCGGCACGCGTACTGCTAAAGGCTGGTAGCTCTCGTCCCTGATGGTCTTCCAGCTGTTATTGGTATTCAGTACTTCTTCGGCAGCCGTGTTACCCTGAAGAATAAAAGCGGTCAGGTACGAGATCTGGGCTTCCGGTTTCAGGCGGCCATCGTTCCATACCACCGCCGCCACGGTATTTGTGCCCGCCTGGAGGTATGGAGCCAGGTCCACCGTCTCGAAATTCCAGAAGTAGAGATCGCCGCGGGCAGGCCCTTGAGATACCTGCTTTCCGTTGACAAAGAGCTTGTACCGGTTGTCCGCCGATACATGAATGACAAACGAAGCCGGTTTGGTTGCCAGCTCAATGGTTTTCCAGAACTTGTAGACGCCATAGTCCCTAAGGCTAAGGTCGGAGGTAGCGGTATACTGGTTGATGGGCTGACCAGGGCCGGTGATCCACTGGGCTTTCCAGGGCTTCTGCATCAGGTCAGCACTGAGCTGCTGAGCCAACAGCGGCCCCGGCAACCATAATGCAGCCGCAATACAGAGCGTAACGATAAGTTGTATCTGAACTCGCATGGTAATAGTTGAATATAGGTAGTTTAGGTACTCAAATTTTCCGATGGATTGCCACATGGTCAGCTCCTGGCTGTACCGGTTGTTAATTACCTCGCACTGGGTATCAATGCGCATGGTAGGCTGGCTCTTCAGATTGTAAGCAGGCTATGAAGGAGCCCCGGTGGCCCCAACTGCTCTCCTTCACCCAAACCTGTATTACCAGCCAACTTAGCTCCTTCACCGATACATTAATTATCTTAAAAGCGAGTCGCTCAGAGTTATACTTACCTACCTACTAGCCCGCATCTACGAAATCTACCACTGCAATCAGACTGGCAGGAGCTAAAATGGTGTATGTACTTGCGTAAATAACTTACTTGTTACGACAGGCTAAAGTAAAAAAAGGTATAAGCCGCAGTACATAAGCGGCTTATACCTTTTTGATATAATTTTTATACTTTAAAATGGTCTTCTCTTATCCCAGCGTATGGGTATACTACCTGGTACTCTCCACCAGAGGTGAGGGCAGCCTACTTATACTTTACTCAATAACTGACTGGCTCAATAAACTAAGGCTTACTTCGGGGGTAGATGGAGCGGCAATGTACTGTACTTCCCTCTTTTTCCAGAAGCGTGGTCTGCCCATGATCAGCCAGATCAGGACGACCTGAACCACCAGGGCTGCTATACCCAAGCCTACCATACCGGCAAGAATAGCAGGCAAAGCCCCTACAGTACAGAGGGTAATAATGTTAACAGCGACGACTTTGGCGCAAATTTTTAATGCTTTCATGGGGAGGGTGTAATGGTTAAACTTCTGACTTATGCTATTTCTTATTCTTAAACGCGATGCAAATCCTGTATTGACAGCCTGGTAGTACCTGCACCCAGCAATCGAGAGGCTCCATACTATATCTGCCATTGAAGGTCTTAAATAATGAATGCCAAGCTCTCCGGTGAAGAGAGCCAACAGGCCAGCAGTACCTTTGTCTTTTATCACAGAGTAGATAGACATGTATAGTAGGCGCAAGTACTTATACAGACTATCGCCTATATAGATACCCATACACGTCATGCACAAACCATGCCATTTTTGCCAATGGTTACATAATCATTTTAAGAAAATATTTTTACACAGCAGCCTCGAGTAGAAGTACAGCTAAAAGTTATTACTGATTGTTAACTAAGTTGCTTACTACGTATATATAGGTACGTTGTACTATACGTAGTAGTTATACTACTTTTTGTAACTCATAATATACTTGGCATTGTGGTTGCTACCAGGTGTAGCATGAGGAGATCTTAGGTCTTTCATAAATATAGTTTGTGTGTGTGTACTATGGAGAGTCAGTGGCTTGTAGCTACTGACTCTTTTGTTTGGGTTTTTCCAGCTACCCACGGCCAAGGTACCCATGGGTACGTCAGTTTTCAAACTGGCCGAACTATACCAGGTGCTTTGTTAAAGTTGTAAGTACACAGGTCCCCCACCAATTTCAGGATATACCATAGCATGATTTTCAGAAAGAGATTTAGCAGAAGCAGGTCCAATTAGGGGTAAGGAGTAGCCCCTATTCGCTCTTCAGGACTTCCACCGGATTACTTCTGGTTGCCTTCAGCGTCTGCGACCCGATCATAACGAATGCGATCAGTAATACCGCCAGCAGACCGACCAACAACTCAGTGACCTGTACGGGTGTGTGATAGGGAAAATTGGTGAGTACCACCTTTTCGAAGAAGAGGTACGTCACAGGCAGAGCGATGAGTGCCGATATCGACAGCAGTACGAGAAAGCCGCGGCTCAATAAGTAGATCAGGTTGGCAGAGCTTGCACCCATCACCTTGCGGATGCTGATCTCTTTTAGTCTTGTTTCAGTTGTGAATACTACCATTCCGAACAATCCCATTGATGCGATAGAAATGGCGAGGAATGAAAGAAAGCCAATGATCTTGATCATGGAGGAAAACTCGCTGTATGCCTCTTCTATTGATTCGTCATAAAATTTAGCCTGGAATGGATGAACACGATCGATCTTCTTCCATGCAGACTCGATCCTGGCTATGGTGGCCAGCATGTCGGTACTTTGTATTTTAACATTGATAATTGTCTTGTCTTCGGGTGTCCAGGGCAGGAATGCTACCGGTCCGACGAGGTTCTCGACCTTTCCGTAGTGGAAGTCTTTCATGACTCCAACAATTGTCATCTTCCGTCCATGTCCCTGCGGATTACTGAATATGATTTCTTCCCCGATTGCTTTTTCAGGGTTGTTAGTACTTATATTGAATAGCTTTAAGACTTGCTGGTTAACGATTACTTCTGTGGCGGATGCGGATGTAGAGGGTCGTGCCTTAAAATCCCCCCCGGCAATGAGCTTGTATTCATGCAGGGACAGGTAGTTTTCATCAACGTGGTTGGTCATGACCAGGGCAGAGTCGCGCGAGTCCCTGTATTTCATAAATCCACCCCAGTAATTCCCAACGCCGGTGATGATTAATGACCGCGATAGCGCCGTTACTTCCGGCATCTCGCTCAGTTCCTTAATAAGCGCATCAGGCTTATTACCCTGCATGTCAATGTTCAGGATGTTTTCGGTGCGGAATCCCAGGTCAAAGGCGAGTATGTTTTTATATTGCACATAACCAATGGCGGTTGTTGTGATAAAGATCAGGGTGAGCGTGTACTGAATCACCACCAAGGCGCGTCTGAGGGTTACGTGTTTGTATACTTTTACCGAGGACACATTCCTGAGCGCACTGATCGCGCTGACTTTCGTAAAGAATAGAGCAGGCATCAACCCGGCCATAACACCTACGGTGACCGAAAAGACGATAAAGACTACGATCATTAATGGGGTAAGCTCGAGCTTCACCGTGCGCTGCATCTCCGGAGCCAGGTTGATCAGTTGCGGTCGCAATACGAGAAAGAGGAAGAATGAAAGAAGAAGGGCTGCCAGGGAAATCATGATCGCCTCCGCCAGAAACTGTTGCCATACCTGGCTCTTGCCGGCACCGATTGCTTTGCGAAGACCTACTTCCTTAAAGCGGCGCATGGCTCGCGCCATCGAAAGATTGGTATAGTTGAAGCATGCAGAGAGAATCACAACGAATGCAAGCCCACCGAGTATCCAAAGCACAACTGTAGGCACATGAGGACCCACAGAGCCAGGTCCCCCCTCGGAACCACGGAACGTTTCTCCGACTACAATATCATACAAAGGCAGAAGCTCGAGTTGGATCCTAGTGGCCACTTCGGCGAGATTTTCCTCCCTGGCAATGGCATCAAGCTGCGACTGAATGGAAGCAATGTCGGTAGTTGGAGGAAGCCGGAGGTACACGTAATTCGACGCCATACTTGTCCATTTTCCAAAGTCGTTGTTGTTTCTGTTGAACTGCTCGGCCGTTGACAGCGATACGAGCGCTTCAAAGTTGATGTGCGAAAAGAAGGGAACATCCTTCATCACACCCGTCACCTGATAATCGAGTGTATCGACTTTGATCACCTTGCCCAGTGCATCTACGCTTCCAAATAGCTTTTTGGCTGCCGTCTCCGTGAGAACGATCGAGTAAGGATCTTTTAGTGCCGTGGCGGGATTGCCTTCCAGCATCGGAAATGTAAAGATCCTGAACAGTGATGGGTCCGCCCAGAAGCCCTTGATAGGAAGAATATTATCGCCAATCTTCGCGTCCTGCGAAAAGCCACTGCGCATAATAGCCACTTCTTCGATGCCCGTTACTTTCTCGCGGATTAGTTTTCCGGCCTTTATGGATGTGGTTGCAAATTTGCCTCGGTCATCATTCGAGGTCAGTACGCTGGTGATGCGATAGATCCGCTCCCCATCAATGTGGAACCTGTCGTACGAACGCAGGTCGAGTACGAACGCGATCAGCAGTAACCCAACTGACATACTGATGGCCAGTCCAACAATATTGATGAACGAGAACAGCTTGTTGCGCATTAAGTTACGTCTCGATGTTTTGATGTAGCTTTCGATCATGGCTCAGTTGATAATGGTTTGGTCTCAGGCTATGTAGCTATGCGATAGTTCCTGCGGCAAGAATACTATGGTAATTTAAGCCAAATGAAAACATGATGTGAACCAGGCCGAAAATGGGATGAATAAGAGGATCCTCACGTTCCTCACAAAGTTATTGGTCACCAGTAATTTTATAAAAACCCGGCTGAATTTAGTCAGCCGGGTTATCAGAAAGAGCGGAAGAAAGTAGGTGAAAGCAGTAAGTGGTATAGCAGGAGGAGACCCAACAAGAGATACAGAAAAGTTAGAAGTATATTTCAATCAGTAAAGTTGTCAATCTGTATCTGGACGGGGCAAAGTATCTCGATCTGATGTCAGTTACTACTTGTACCTAATGAGATTAGGCAATCAAACTATAATGATTTACTTGCTCGATTTTCTGGCCCTGGCGACTTCATCAGCACTTACCCCCGGCGCTCCTTTCGCAAATTTGTCCCTGGCGTAGGAGCTAATGGCCGCGAGCTGGACATCACTCAAAAAACTAAAAGCTGGCATAGCTTCTCCGGCAGATGACTGAGAGCCTTTTAGTAAAAATTTGATCAAAGTACTTTTCTCTCCGGCTAGTCTGGTAGAAGTGACCAGTGAGGGAAAAGAACCAGCCACACCCCTACCGTCTCCTTTATGACAGGACTCGCAATAGCTTTGATACAGGGAAGCGGCATTGCTGGTCCCGGCCTGGCTTTGCACTTTTGCAGTCTGCATTGACTGCGGTATTGTACCTGACTTACGAATGCGAATGATGCGGTCGTCGGTCTTGATGGGGAAGCTGGCGGGCGGATTCCAGTCGCGGTTGCTGGTGGATATATATATGTCACCCGCGGGCGAAACACATACATCCCGCAGCCTGCCATATTTCCCGCTGAATACAACGCTCTCGCTAATTATTTTTTCCTGCCTGGCATCCAGATGCAGGACGCGCAGGCTCTGATCTTTTAGCGTTGTCAGCAACAGGGCGTTTTTCCATTCTGGGATAGTTCCATTATAATAGTCCATACCCGCCGGAGCAATCGTAGGCGTCCAGGCTTTAACGGGGGCCACCGCCGAATCCGGGCAATTCCCCTGTTCGTCGGGTTGATCGCAAAATCCGGCAATATAGGGCCAGCCGTAGCTAGCCCTTTTAGTAACTAGATTCACTTCATCATCGGTGGCATCGCCATGCTCAGCAATGAACAGATTACCGTTGACGGTATACGTAAGGCCCTGCGGTACCCGAAAGCCCATGCTCCAGACCGGACTACCAGGGTACGGGTTATCCTTCGGAATGGTACCATCAAGATTGAGGCGAAGTACTTTTCCATTCGGATAGGTTGGGTTCTGGACGGTTTCCTTTTGTTTCAGATCACCCGTTGCCCAAAGTATCTTCCGGTTCTGGCTGATTACCAGTCGTGATCCATTATGACCCAGATAGCCCGGTATCTGATAAAGGAGCAAAGGGTTGACAAGGCGCTTGCCGTCGTAGGTGTACCGAACCAGTCTGGACACAATGGACGAGTCACTCTGGATATGACTGTAATTGATGAATACCTGCGGATGGCTTTCAAAATCCGGATGAAGTACCATACTCATAAGCCCCAGCCTTTTCCGGTAATAGTCCTGGATCTGTAGGAGCTCGATGATCTGCCCGGTCTCTGGATTAAGTCGGCTAACCTTACCATCCTGATCCGTAAACCAGATCCAGTTGTCGGGTCCCCAGGCCATGTCCCAGGTTGCATTCAGATTGGAAGCAACGGTACTTAGTGTCAGTACCGTCGAATCCAGTTCGTATGTTTCCGAAAGTGTTGAGTCAACGGATGGAAGGTTACTGGCCCGCTGATGCCCAACAGACATACTAAGCAACAGCGCTAGTACCAGAATCCACGCCAGCCCATACAACAGGTTATTCATCGCGCTTGTGGAGTTTCAAAATAATCGTAAAACACCTTCGGAAGCATACCTCCCAGCGACACCCAGTCGGCGCCCAAAGGTACTTTTTTGAGTCCCTCCACCCATTCGTAGTTCAGCTCATACACGAGTGCTTCAATTCCAAACCGATCCATAAAGCCCTCCCCCAGCGTACCCGGATTCCGGAAACTGGGCTTGGTGGAGCCTTCGGTGTACCAGGTATGCTTCCGCAAGAGCCCATCCAGCTTTTCCATGTTGGCCAGGTAAGTAGTGATATCTCCGTCCGGCCGGCTTATGTGCAAATTCCCGCCCGCGTCGTTGTGCAAGTCAATGGCCAGATCCGGCTTCTTGTTTTCTCTGATCATCTTGCTCAGCCACTTCTCCAGGTAGTAGTTTTCCGGAGCAATGAGCGAGTCGGCCGGCTTATCCCACTTGCGGTTCAGGTCGTAGCCGTTGCTGTTGAAGCGCGTTTTGCCCCGGGCTACCCCATCCTTATTAGCCATCGGCATGATGTACACACAGTACCTTTGCAGGTGTCGTTTTGTCTCCTCGTCATTTTGTAACAAGCGCTGCACCAGGCCCTCTACCGTCCAGTTCCCGCCAGACTCGAAAGCGTGTGCCCTTGCCCGCAGGAACACCCTTCTGGGAGCTTTCTCATTTCCAACCTTGATGATTTCCAGGGGCCGCCCCTCCGAAGTCTTACCTATTTCGGTAACGGTCACGAGTTTATTGCTTTTTATCCTGGTCAGGAACCGGTCCAGGTCACTGATCCGGTAGGGTTCTACGCTGGCAATGTATACGCTGGGCGCATTCATCTTCACCTTTATCTGCAACCGGTTACCCGGCAGCAGCTCACCGGGGGTACTTACCCAGGTCTGATTGTCAAAGGAGATGACAGCGTGTGAGCGTTTGGATACCTGGCTGGCATGCATGTTATTCCATATGTTGTCAAAATTCTGCAGAATAATGACCACCTCTCTGCCAACCGGGGCCTCTACTTTGAAATGCCAGTGACCGTTCGCCCGATTTCGTGAAAAGCGCTCGCGATCATACACCAGACTACCAACGATTCTGCCAGCCGAGTCTATTTCCCAGTTCATAGGTGACGCATTTTCAAACCCGGTATTGACGAATACTTGTGGCGCAATGATACTATCCGCTTTCACCGACTGCCATACTGCTGATGTCTTGGCCGGGTTAGCAAGGCTTACCTGTATGGATGTAAAAAGAACTAGCAGTGTTCGCACAAGTGTATTTGAGTACATAAGTAGATCTATTTAAGATGAGAGTCAGAACGTATACCCTGGGTTTTGCTTGATGCCCTGCGGATTTACATCAACCTGGGTTTGGGGAATTGGGAAAACCGTATTGTGTTCTTTCACGACGGGAGCCTGGAAATGCTGGTTCATGACCGTGACTGCCTTACCGGTACGGACAAGATCAAACCAGCGATGACCTTCAAAAGCCAGCTCCACCTGGCGCTCGTGCTCAATAGCCTGCGCGAAAGCCAACTTGGATAAGCCCTCAGGCAAGGCCGCTAACTTTGCTCGTTTCCTTACCGCATTGATGGCCTCGTACGCTTCGGCCGTAGGTCCATTATTGGTTTCATTGAGGGCTTCGGCGTACATCAGGAGTACATCGGCGTACCGGAGTACCACCCAGTTATTATCCGCGTCGCCTTCTGAAAAGGGCGTACCATCGTGGTATTTGAGCGTATAAGGATCCGCGACAAAAACACCCGCCTGATTGGTATAACCCAGCGAGAGCGAAGCCGCTTTTCTGATGTCACCCGGCTCATAGGCCGCCACCATGTCGGAGGTTGGGAGGTTTCTGCCGCCGGCAAAGCCAATCTTGGCAACCGAGCTTCCCGAGTTACGGGGTGCGAAGTTGTTATAAAAATTACTACCGGTCCCCGTACCGCCTTTCTTGAACTGTACCTCAAAAATAGACTCCTGGTTGTTGGCGTTGGCTACCAGCCACAAGGCGGCATAATCATCGAGAAGTCTGTAAGTACCCTGAGTGATTACTTCCTTTAGGATGTCTCTTGCCTTTGCATAGTCACCCGTTGTCAGGTACACCTTTCCGAGTAAGGCTTTGGCGGCTCCTTGGGTGGCTCTGCCTACGTCATTTCCGGTGTAGGTAGTTGGAAGCCTTTGTGCGGCGTCTATCAAGTCTGCGATGATCTGCTTATATACTTCCTCCTTTGCCACCCGTGTCTGGTTGTAGCCCTCATTGACTGACTTGGTCTCCGACAGTACCAGAGGTACATCGCCAAAAGTCCGCACCAGATTGAAGTACTTGAGCGCACGCAGGAACTTGGCTTCCCCGATAAATCTTTCGCGAAGTGCCTGATCCATCTGCGCACCGTCAATATGATCGAGTACGGCGTTGCAGGCCAGGATGCCTCTGTACGTATCGATCCACATAAGGCGGATAATTTCGTTGGTGGTAGACATTTTGAACTGATCCAGCTCGGCATCGGGCAGGTTGCCCCCGCCCTCCCAGTTCATGGTATTGTCAGAGCGTACCTCCGCTACATTGTAATAGGCGTAGCCATATTCACCCGCGGAGGCGAGCATTCCGTAGGCGGCGTTGACCGCAGCCTGCATATCCGACGCGTTCCTGTAAAAGTTGCTCACGTTGGCAGCATCCTTAGGCGACAGGTCCAGGAAGTCAGAGCAACTGGTTAGCATCACCATAAAGATGACGTATATATAGGTATGTAGTTTCATAGCGAGTTGATCGGGTTAGGTTAAAAGGTCAGGTTCAATCCAAGCGTGTAGGTACGTGCCAGCGGGTAGCCGTTAAAGTCGACACCGGGCGTCAGTGAGCTGCTTCCGTTCAGGCTCTGCTCGGGATTGTACCCCAGGTACTTGGTAAAGGTCAGGGCGTTTTGAACCGAGAGGCTGATGCTGGCCTGCTGGACAAACAAGGCTTTGGAAGCTCGTTCAGGCAGCGAGTACCGCAGGTTGATATTCCTGATCCGGAAAAACGAAGCATCCTCCACGAGCAGGCTCGATACATAGCTTACATTGCCTCCCGTGGCTACTGTATTGGCTCTCGGCGTACGACCATCGCCGGGCTTTTCGGGCGACTGCCATCTTCCCAGTACATCTTTACGGCTGTAACTGCCATGTACCAGGCCGATGTTTCTTCTGGACCCATTCAGCAATTGAATACCTTCTACCCCGTCGGCCAGAATGCTCAGATTGAATCGGGCGTAGCTGAAATTGTTGGTGATGCCGTAGAAGAAGTCAGGTATGTTGTCCCCTATTATGGTTACGTCGTTGGGGGTAATGACCCCATCGCCATCAATATCTCTGAATTTAAGATCCCCGGGACGAGATCCGGAAGCCCCCTGCACGGCAGGACTAGTCTTCACGTCTTCTTCGGATTGGTATACACCGATTGCTTCGTAACCCCAGAAGCTACCGATGGGAGAGCCGATGCGGGTAATGTGTGTATTGGGGCTGAATGAGGGGCTTCTTGAGATAATGGGTTTTCCGGATGGACCCAGAGCCTTTACTTCATTCTTATTAAATGAAATATTAAAGTTGGTTGACCATTTGAAGGCTCCGGTAAAGTTCTTGGAGCTGACACTAAACTCCCAGCCCCGATTGTTGAGCTTTCCGATATTCTGAAGTGCACTTTCATAGCCGGTCGAAGCGGGTACTGGTACGTTCAGAAGTAAGTCGGTAGTATTCTTATTGTAGTAATCGACGGTGAACATCAGCCGGTTTCTCAGCACGCCAAAATCAAGGCCAATGTCAAACTGCTGCATCATTTCCCATCCCAGGTACTCATTCGTAATGGAAGTTGGATATAGCCCATACGCCACGCTACCGGTACCTTCACCGAAGCTGTAGCGGCGGTTCGAGAGCAGTCCGATGTGGTTGTAATTACCAATCGTGTTATTCCCGGCTAGCCCGTAACTGGCCCTTAGCTTCATGTCGGTAATAAGGTTCTGCCCCTTCATGAAGGCTTCTTCTGAAAGATACCAGCCTACCGAAGCCGAAGGAAACGTTCCCCATTTATTCCGGGCCCCAAATCGCGATGAACCATCCCGCCGAAAGGTCGCAGAAAGCAGGTACTTGTTGGCAAAGGTGTAGTTGACCCTTCCCAGATACGATAGCAGCGACCATTCCGATATACCTGTCCCGCCGCTCGTCACCTGTCCCGCGTTCAGCGTCATTACCAGGTCGGTCGGGAAATTGGTGGCCGCCAGCGCCATAGCTTCGTACTTGGCTTTTTGAGAGGTAAAGCCACCCAGTACGTCCAGTTCGTGTTTCCCTCCGAAGGTTTTCTTGTAGCTCAGTATGTTTTCGTTGAGCCAGTTGAGGTCACGACCCGTGCTCGCGTTGGCCCGTGCCTGCACGGGAGCAGGCACCCCAAAGAAGCCCAAATCAGATGGGTAGTAGGCGCTTTGGCGGGCATCTGAGTAATCAAGCCCGAAAGAAGTCCGGAACTTCAACCCCGCCAGTATGTCAATCTCCGCGTAAACAGTACCTAAGGTCCGGAAAACCGTCTTGTTATCTTTAATCTTGCTGGCAATCGCGACCGGATTGTCGATCACCCCGATATTATAGGGAGATGGCCCCAGCAAGGTCGTAAAGGAGCCGTCCGGATTGTAAACCGGCACAGTAGGTGGCATGGAAAGCGCCGATCCCAGAATACCTCCTGAAAAAACCTGATCCTCGACGGGCAGCAGCTTGTTGGACGCGAACGAAGGAGACAGATTCATCCCTATCTTGATGGGCTGGGACACTCTGTGATCGAGGTTGATTCTGGCCGAATAACGGTCAAAACCTGTATTCATCACAATGCCATCCTGCTTGAAGTAGGCCCCTGATACAAACAGTTGGGTTTTGTCATTGCCTCCTGAAACCGACAACTGGTAATTCTGAATGGGAGCCGTACGGAACACTTCATCCTGCCAATCAGTACCTTTCCCCAATGATTCGGGGTTCATGAACATCTCGGGGATTTGCAGGTTTGCCGGGCGCACGCTGTTCGGGTCCGTAGCTTTACCACCACGATCTACCCAGGCATTATTGCGGGCTTCGGTGTTGAACTCAGCATACTCCCGGGCGTTGAGCATTTCGATTTTATTCGCCACCTGCTGCAACCCGTAGTACGTATCAAACTGGATCGTAGATTTGCCGGACTTACCCCGCTTTGTGGTTACCAGCACTACCCCATTGCTTCCCCTTGATCCGTAAATGGCCGCGGCCGAAGCATCTTTTAATATTTCAATCGACTCAATATCGTTGGGATTAATCGTCGAAAGTGGATTAAATGTACTGTTGAAATCTCCGGAAACCGGAAAACCATCAATGACATATAGTGGCTCATTGCCCGCACCGATCGATCCCGTGCCTCTTACCCGCACGGATACCCCCCCGCCGGGAGCGCCTTTAGTCTGCGCCACATTTACGCCCGCTATCTGTCCTCCCAGTGCCTGATCCAGACTGGTTATCGGCTGGTTTTCAATAGCCTTCATGGGTAAAGAGGCTACCGAGCCGGTGATGCTGCTCTTGTTCTGGGTACCATAGCCTACTACTACCACGTCGTTGAGCGACTTGGTGTCTACGGACATTCCGAAGTTGATTTCCTGTCTGTTACCGACAGCTATTTCCTGGGTTTTATACCCTACAAAACTGGCTATGACCACCAACTCACCGCCCTGAAGTACTCCGTCCGGTACATTTAACCTGAATTCTCCATTGGAATCTGACGTAGTTCCTATCTGTGAGTGTTTTACGAGAATGCTGACACCCGGAAAAGGAGCGCTATTCTCGTCCGTCACCTTCCCGCGGATCAGCCGGTCCAGGTTTTGGGGAGGGGTCTCGACTTCCCGGTAGTTCAGTTGTATAGCGGGTTTGCTCTCAGGTAGTTTCAGCGGCATCACCATTTCCTGAGCCTGGTTTCTTACCACTTTCTTCAGGACAATATTCTGATTAAAGATCTTGTAAGACACGGGCATATCTCTGAAAAGTGCGCTCAGTACCTGGTCAATGTTCGCATTTTTGACGCGTACCGATACTTTCTGAGCTTCGGGCAGGTCCAGCTTGTCGTACAGGAAGAAATAGTTGGTCTGCTTTTCAATAGTCTTAAGGACATTTTCCAAAGGAGCGTCCTTGGCATTGATGGACACCTTTTGACTGAATCCATCCGCCGTAACGTGCGTGAGGGTAATGACGAGCAAAAGCATTATCCTGGTCATGACAATCAAAATTTTTGCTGCAAAATAGGACTGCCTATGCCCTGCGTGGCAGGGTAAGAAGTTTATTTTCATAAATTTGTAAGGTTTAGGAGTAGCTAATTGACTTTGTGAGAGAAGCTCGGTGGCATGCCTGAACATCAGGGAAAATGTTGGCGCATTTTCCCTTTTTGTTTTTGGCGTAGGAGTTTCAAGGGGGTGGGTGCAGAATTGGTGTCATAAGATCAAGGGTTTAGGTTTAGTTAGTGTTTTGTGCTGTATATACCGTTCTACGGACTAATTATGATTTTTTTGTCCTGAATCCGACAGTTCACTCCTGCGTACCGTAGCATTCCTACCAGTTCTGAAAGCTCTACCTGACGGGAAACGCTGCCGGTAAATTGCTTCACCGGTACCTGGCCCTGGTACTCAATGTCGACATCGTACCATCGGGCTAGCTGCCTTGCCACTTCTTCCACACCGGCATTTTTGAAATGAAACATCCCCTTTCGCCAGGCCACGGCTTCATCCACCGGAATGTACCTGGTTCTGATCTGCCCCGTTGATAGTACAGCCGCCTGCTGCCCAGGCACAAGCTTCGCTTGCTGGTGAACATTGCTGATCGAAACGGAGCCTTCGACCAGCGTGGTCTTCGAGGTTTCTTCGTCGGGATAGGCCATGATATTAAAGCTGGTCCCAAGTACCAGTACTTCCGAATCGTTAAACCTGACCCGGAAAGGCTTGCTCCTATCTTTTGCTACCTCAAAATAGGCTTCACCAGTGATTTCAACCCTACGTTCGGTAGCCGCAAAAAGAGATGGAAAACGAATGGAGGAGGATGCATTGAGCCATACCTTGCTGCCATCGGGCAACAGTATCTCGTACTGCCCTCCTTTGGGCGTTGTGAGCGTATTTATTCCGGTAGCAGTAGACTTAGAGGCTGATTTGGCACTATACACCACGATGCCGTCCTGCTGCTTACTGATCTCGACATCGCCCTGCCTGGCCAAAACGCCTTGTTGTACCTGATCCAACGCGATGGCTGAGCCATCAGCCAGTGTGAGCAAGGCTTTGTTGCCCCCCGGCCTGATGCTGCTACTTTCTACGATTTGTGGCTGAACCCTTTCATTCTCCTGACTATTTTCAAAGCTATACCAGACGCCAAAGCCGGTTAGGATGATGACGGCGGCGGCGGCATACTGCATCCAGTTGAGTTTGAAAATCTTTGCTTCACCCCTATCTTCCTGTTGGGGATGTTCCAGGATGGAATTCAATATGGAATTACTTTTCACCTCAGCGAACAGCTCCTCTCCCTCCGCAGACTGTGCCCATTTCTCTTGAAGGTACTCCTCCAGAAGCGCATCAAACTCTCCCGTACGCACCAAAGCCATCAGCTCCTCTTTTTCCTGAGCAGTGGCAGTACCCTGATAGTAGCGGTCGAACAGTAGGTGTAGTCGGCTTTCTGGATTGTCCATACATTAAGATTATTGACGAACTCTGCCAATAGGACAATCAGGGATGTGCAAAAGGGGGTATAGATTATGAATAATTTTGAAAGAAAAAATCCATAATAGCCAAAGTACTTACCAATAAGCGATTACGGATATACGAAGAGATAGATTCTGTTGCAATTTGGAGATATTTCTTGACGGTTTCTTTCGAGATACTCATTCGGGCCGCTACCTCCGAATAGGGCAGACGCTCATGACGACTGAGCAGATACACCTGCCGCTGTTGGGAGGGCAAACGATCAATGGCTTCATCAATGAGCAGGTAGCGGTAATCCTCATCGCTCGTTTCGGGGGCATAGGCTGCATCAGGAATCAAGTCCAGGTCAACAGTCCTTACTTTTTCTCTGGCAACCTTTTTAAGACAGTTAAGTGCAGCGTTTTTAGAGATTACATACAGGTAAACCGGGAAATTATCAATGTCCGTCAGCAGTTCCCTGTTCAGCCATATTTTCATGAAGACGTCCTGAACTACTTCCTCGGCCAGTTCTTCCGACTTAGTGATTCTGTAAATATGAACCCCTAAGCGCTGATGGTAGTGATGGAAAAGCATAGCAAATGCCCTTTCGCTCCCCTGAGAGACCTGCAGCAAAATCTCACTTTCCTGTTTCAGAGCGGTAAGGTAGGGCATATCCAAAAGCTTAAGGCAGGAGTACTTTCAGAAATGGATGAATCTGGAAATAAGAACAAAGCAGCCAGATTTTACAATCTACTGAAACGCAGGATCTGCCTGTCGGCATAAATCAGCAAAAGAATTATGTATACGTGAAGCTTTGTAACACCATAAGTTTCACGCCGTTTTAGCTTGCTTATGAGTTTCTTTTAGATCAAAAAGATAGATTTATCCCCTTCTAAGCGGCTTTTAAATTTTCAAAATCCATTTTATGTATTACTTTTGTGCGCAGTTAAGTCGTCTTGTTTCCTTACTCAGGATGTCAAAACGCTCAACGGGGTCCCGTAGCTCAGCTGGATAGAGCATCTGCCTTCTAAGCAGACGGTCACACGTTCGAATCGTGTCGGGATCACTTAATAATCAGCCACTTACGTGTAGAATCGTGAGTGGCTTTTTCTTTATGTGCATTGCAAAGCGCATTGCATTAGGTGGTTATAAGCTCAAATAAGCGTGTTATGAGGAGGTATTTAAGCATTATTCTGCTGCTGTGGATTACGGCAGGATGTAAAGAAACAACAGCACCTACGCCCATTGCTGAGAGTATACATTTAAGCTTAGGCAACCCCACAAATGCGAAGGCTGACACTACTTCTGCTGAAAATTTTTTGATGTTGAAGGAAGAATTTGCGATTTCTTACAACCGGACGAAGAGGCATGCGAATTGGGTGGCCTGGGAGCTGTCTAAGGAGTGGCTAGGTAGTAGTGACCGGCAAGATAATTTCCGGCCTGATCCAGCATTGCCAGGTGGATGGTATAAGGCCGTAACAAGCGACTATACAGGCAGCGGCTTCGACAGGGGCCACCTTTGCCCTTCGGCAGACCGTACAAGCTCTGATGAGGCTAATGCAGCAACCTTCCTGATGACAAACATTATTCCCCAAGCTCCGGCGCTAAATAGGGAGTCATGGGCGCAGCTGGAGGAGTTCTGCCGAAGTTTAGCACAGAAAGATTATCGGCTTTACATAATAGCCGGTACTTATGGGACAGGCGGAGAAGGTAGCGCAGGGACAGCAACCACTATTCGCAATGGCATTAATGTATCTCTACACAACTATAAGGTTATAGTGGCTATTCCTGGGGGAGGAGGCATTGAGCAGGTTAGCGCTAATACCCCTGTCATTGCGGTAGATATGCCGAACCGGCAGGGGCTGGTAGACAACAAGAAGTGGACAGACTTTATCACTACACCAGAGGATATAGAGAAGGTAACAGGCGCAAGATTCTTTACAAATCTGCCTCAGCAGGTAAGGGATAGACTGAGGGCGGTTCATTTCAATCCGGCTACCTCGGTCTTACAACTTGATTTTGAGGCTTTCCAGGCAGAGTAGACATTCAAAAGAAGTAAAACATCTTTGTAAATTGAAAGAGGTAGAGCAGCTTGTCCTTTGCTTCCCTACCTCTTATACGGGGTATAATTTTATAAAACTACTTAACGAGCAATTTGAACCCCTTTGGGTGAAAACCAGGTGTTTGTAGGAAATACAACTCTTTCCCCATACATATCAATAAACACTAATGCTCCAGTGAATACTCCTTTATCAACAGACCAAATAGTCCCACTATAGGTAAGTCCCATAGGTGAACCTTCCATAAATTGGATTAAAGGTTGTGTTACTGCGTCATAGGCAGCTTTGACCGCAGGAGGAACATTACCAACTTCAACAGGTGCTTGACGTTGAGCATAGGCATCTTGACTGGTAAACGTGGACACAGTAGCAGTCAGCAGAAGAACAAATAACAATAGCTTTTTCATAGAGTAGTGATAGTGTGATTAAGTGGTTAAAATTAATTGAGGAAAGGCGTTAGCGGATTGGACTACTGTCCGTAACTGCGCAAATGTATTAAGCAAGATCTCAAATTCAAATACTCTTATTGCAGTATATCAATAGATTGTATTCCAATTACAGGCCATTAAATTCATGTCGCACAACCTCACTCACCTTCTAGCATTCTTTATGCATCGTTCCGCCTTGAGCCGATCTGATTTCATGGAGCCAATGCAACCCATCTTTCAGGAAGGAATGGATGTGTTGGAGGAAATAGGTTTCGTTTCGTGCTGCCGGATGAAGGATGGAAGGATAGACACCTGTATACTAACTGATATAGGAGTGCAGAAGGTGAAAGAATTGGTCAAGCAATGGAAATGAAATATATCTAGTGTATCTCAAGCCATTAAGCTTAGAATGAATAGTAAGAAGGCATACGAGTTGCTGAACGATCAGCGCAAACAGCTTTACTTCCCAAACTTGGAGCCAATTAGCTGGAAAGAAAGAACTGTTTCGCTAGTTAAAGAGGTCTTTGGCGATACGTCCATAGAATACTACTCTGTCTCCAATGCACCTCTGTCAGTTGATAAGGGGCCATTGGATGATTGGGATTATACAAAAGCTCAGTATAGCCGAAACAAAGAGTTGATGATAGAACTTCTCGGGGACTGCATGGACTCTATAACTGAAAATGGCTTGCCTCGAAAGAAGGGAGACGGCTTTTTTAGGTGGCTAATCAACAATGAGCCTTATATTGCTATGCCTATCCTTCTAACTTCATTTATACGCTTAATCCTTGTTATTGGTCTCTTTGCAATAATCATTTTCTTACTTTGGCGGGCCATCCTATAGTTACCTTGGCTTAGAGATAATAAAAAGCTTTAAACTAGGAAGTATGCTTCTTAATCGTCAAACTCAGCCTGTTGAATAGCTCAAAATCCTTCTCAGAGCTACCTGGGCTAAGGATTACCCCAAGTGAATCCCGGCACTCGATCAGCAGCTTAAGTAAATCAGGGGCATCCAGTGTAAGTGCTATGCTTTGGCGCTCTAGTAGATTTTTGATCGAAGCAAGGTGAGTCTTGTAGAAGGTTGTAATGAAGTATAGAGTTAGCTTATGCGGGTCCTTCTCAAAAGTCTCTTGCCAGAACTTGTGCAAGCGGTCTTCTTCATTAATCTGCTTTTGCTGTGATACGCTTATAATAAGCTCTAGGGAGTCTCGAAGTTGCTCAAGATCAGTTGAATTGTTAAATTCAGGACATAAAGCCCTTATGAAGTCCCAATCCGTCTCTTTCTGCTTTGAAGTTGTAGAAGATGGAAGAAGAGATTCATTCTCAAACAGCTCCTTAGATAAATAGAGCACCAAATCTTCCGCTGGATAATTACTATAGGCACTCTTTGCCTCAAGCAGCTCAAGTGCAGTAACATGAGGTGTAAACTCAAAACGATACCGCTCTTTATCCCTAAAATCCATCTTGACAGAACGCTCATTACCTACAAAGGTTACATAAAATCCGTTGCTAGCTATTGGTGGCGTCTTGAAGAACAGCTTATAGCTTATGCCGCCCTCCCTTAGTAAAGGCAAAACGGATGAAAAAGCTTCTTCGAACTCTTTAGTTCGCTTTCTGAGCTGTTCGGCAATGTATTTCTGCTCTAGTACCTGTTTCCGCTCGTCCTGCTTCCTTTTTGCTTGCTCCTTAGCCTTTAATATCTCCTTTGCTTTCTTCTGTATAGGGTTCATAGTGTGCTCTGATCAGGGGTTGCCTTCTTAAAAACGCTTAAATATCCTCTTTTCATAATAATATGTCAATGCAAATCTCTGTAAAGGACGTGTTTCATTCACTCTTGCAGCCTATAAACAAAATTCCCCATAGGTAACACCCACAGGGAATCTAAAAACGCATGGTCAACGGCAATTTAGGCGCTTATCAGGTCAGGATCAGGGATGGCTCCGCTGTATATCTCCTGTAGGTTCATCTCGTCAAGTTCTGCTGTGGTAAACTCCTCGCCGGTAGTTTCGCAGAGGTAGTAGTAGCGCGGGGCGGTAAACTGTTTGCCCCGGAAGGTAATGGCCTGTTCCCGGCTCTTTACGGGCATCTCTTGGCCTGTGTAAGGACTTGCAATAGGTTTCATCTTACATCAATACGCTTTTTTGAGAAACACACCTAAAAACTCAGTTTTGCCTCCTCCTCTTCGATAGGGCAGCGCAACACGAATAGCTCATTATCAGCCAGGGCGAACGCCTTCTGAAACTGTTCTATGAAGTGATCAAAGGACTTAGCCACCAGGTACACTCCACCGGCCCGGGCAATCTGGGCAGTTGTGGCTTTCTGCTTATCGCTCAGGCGGTCTTTCCCGTACTTTACCTCTACCTGTAAGGATCTGCCCTGAAACATCGCGTTAATGTCAGCTGCGCCCCGTTTGGTTGTGCCTGGTGTCCATATCTCCCGGCCTTTTACTTTGCGCTTTACTCCCATCGATTGCTGACGGGTAGCGTAGCCGCCGGTAAGGGTCAGATAAGCCACTATTGCGGCCGTCAGGGCATTGGCTGAGGTATCCTTGTATTTCTTGGCGTAGAAGCCTCTAGTCTGGGCTACGTGGGGATATTTGGCTGCGTTATACTCTTCTTTCAGAGCATTGAGCCGAGGTAGGTAGATGGAGGGTGTCAGGGCTGCTTATCGTTCGGGTTACGTATACAAGTAAGGGTTAGTACTCGTCTGTATCTATAAGCTTATCTAGCATCTCTTCCCACAGATCCACGCTTTCAGGCTGGTTTCGCTGTATAGCCTCCCTTAGAGTTATCACAGCGCTAAACACTTCATCCGGGAGGTCTGCTACTTCTACCCTATGTCCGGTCTGTGAATGAATGTAGCGGGCTACTAGCTCTTCAAGCCCCATTTCACGTATAACCAGGAGTAGGTTTAGCTCCTTAAGTTCTGACTGTTTTTTGGGTGTATTCGTCATTTCTGGTGCTGCAGGTGTATACCTACAATATAATAAAAAACATCTAATAATCATAGCACTTAGTAGATAATTTATCTACGATTATTAGGAAACTGAGGTAAAATTTTGTATCTTCCCCTATGGGTTTCGGCCCACTATTAGCCCTCTGAAAGATTAAATCTACTAGCCATGTCTGCAGCCGGTGTTGGAGCTGCTAATATCCGACTAGGAGCCGATATATCAGGCTTCTTACGGGGTATTTCTCAAGTCTCCGCTCAAATCAGTACGCTTACCGTACAAGTCAACTCCCAACTAACCGATTCCTTCCGTAGAGCCGATAACGAAGCCAAGGTGTTCAAAGCCGGGCTTGGTAGGCTTGGCGATGACATTCAAGGAATAGGAGCTAAAATGTCCGCTTTTGCTACCCTGCCTATGATCTTCGGATCGGGCCAGGCTTACAAAGAGTTCGCCAACCTGGAAAAGCTACAAATAGGCTTAAACCAGTACGGCGAATCTTTGGAAACGGTTAAGAAGTTAGCGCAACTTCCTAACATCAGCATTGAAGGTGCTGCCTCTTCACTTCTAGCGCTGCGTTCGGTAGAAATGGCATCTGACAAAGCACAGAAGACCATCAAAGCCTTTGCCAACGCATTAACGGCTGCGGGTAAGTCATCCACCGACCTAAACCCCGCTCTCGCCAACGTACAACAAATGATCAGTACCAATACGGTATCTGCCGCCGATGTAAAGGAAATGGCGAACCGTATTCCACAAGTCAGGAAGGCGCTTATTGATGCTTTTGGCACCGCCGAGGGCGCAGAGCTCACGAAGATAGGAGCTACGAAGGTGGTGGAAGGATTAGTAGCTGAACTCGAAAAGATTCCTCCGGTCGCCGGGGGTGCGGGTATGGCGCTGGAGAAGATAAAGGATTCCGCACAATTCTCTATGGCATCTTTTGGAGAGAGCCTGGAAAAGTCCTTTAACATCAGCGGCATCATTAACAGTATAGCCGAGAGTATGGAGAGCCTTACTTCAAAATTCAAAGGCTTAAGCCCCGAAACACAAAAGACTATCTTTGTCTTGGGCGGGGTGGCCGCTGCTGCGGGTCCGCTATTGGCAGGACTTGGCGCTGTGGTTAAGATGGTTCCTCTACTAACAACCGGGCTAGGTCTGATTAGTGCGCCGGTGCTAGCCGTAGGAGCCGCAATAGGAGTAGCCGTCGCCGCTATCATCTATCATTGGGATAGCGTTAAAAAAGCCCTTGTAAGCTCCGGAGCCTGGGACTCAATGAAAAGCATCGCTAAGAGTGCGCTTGGCGTCCTGACGGGCTTATTTGGCACTGTTACGAACCTAATTAAAGGGGACTGGAAAGCCTTTGGTCAATCCCTAGCTAATACGCTCAAGTCAGCGGCTAACCTAATGATAGATACTCTTAGCGGCTTTATTCGCGCTACCCTCGGGATGTTCGCTACCTTCAATAGAGCCATAGGTTTTGATGCTCTTGCCGACGGTGTAGGGAAAGCTATTGACGGAGTTGATAAACTAGCGAAGAGTATCAAATTTACTGTACCCGACTCCATGAAAGAGTTCAAGGAGATAACGAAGGCTCTCAGCGCGCCAGTGGGTGACAGCGGAGGTTCGGTAGGTAAGTCTGCTAGCGAGGGGGTAGAGGATCTGGGTAAAGCTATGGAGTTCGTGTCGTCCGCTCAGAAGGAAATGAAGAAGATTAACCAGGCGATGGAGTGGCACAAAGAGCAGGAGGCATTGAAGGGCGTTATAAGCGAGTATAAGAAGCTATTCGGGGTAGTGGCCGGACTGAACGTAGAGCGGTTGAAGGGTATGCAGATGAATTTCGGAGCACCGGAATTAGGCAAACTTCAAGGACGCGCTGATTCAATGATGAGCACCGCCAGCAACCTACCAGGAATAAAACAAGCGGTAGACGTGTATGAGAAGCAAGTAGGCAGAGTTGCCAGCCTCAACGCTGACATTACCCGTGCTTGGGATAACGCCAAATACAGCATGGCAGTAGGCATGGGCGAATGGATCGGCGGTATGATTGCCGGTGTTTCTTCTTTGGCCGACCTGCCCCGTATGTTTGGCTCTATACTCGGCGATCTTGCTACTCAAATAGGTAAATCTATGATTGCCTTTGGTACGGCAGGAAAAGCCCTGCAATCTATTATAAAAGATCCCATAACAGCTGTTGTAGCTGGGGTGGGACTCGTTGCCCTAGGTGCCGCCCTGAAAGCTAATGTGCAGCAAAGTATTAACTCCAAAATGAACGTTCCCGCTTTCGCTGAGGGTGGTATGGTTGGCTCCGAGATGTTAGCCAGGGTAGGAGATAACCCTAATGCCCGATTTGATAATGAGATAATTGCCCCTTATAGCAAGGTGGATAGGTCGCTGAGGGAGTCCATTAGAAAATATAGCAAAGGTGGGGATGGTATAGGCGAGCTGACTACCCGTATCTCAGGCTCTGACCTGGAGATAGTACTCAATAGAACCAGGCGCACAAAAGCGGCCATCGGCTGACGGTAAGCGGCTGTGGGTAGGCTTAGGGCAGTCTACCCTGCTATTGAAACAAAGGGGCAGAGGTTAAGAACTTCTGCCCCTTCTTTACGCCTACATTATGTCTGACTTAAGCGCCTGTCCTGAAAACCCTGAAAATCCCATGTACAACGGGCTTGCATTGCTGTACAACCTGGGGGCCAGAATACAGCCCTACGTTCTCATAATTAACCTCCCTATCAACCCCTTCCTTCTCTACCTCGGCATACTTACAGATGGTGTTAACGGACTTTAACCCCATCATAGTAGCCGTAACTCCTAGGGAGTGGCCCCAGATATTCAGGCATTGATAGGCAAAGGTATTGCGCCCTATCCCTGTGGTAAGTGTGTAAGGCAGCCCCATTAGTTGACCGAGCTTGATTAGGTAGTTGGCATTCGTCCGGTAGGGGAGCCGAGGCAGATTAGACAACCCGCCGTACTTCTCAATAATCGCTATTGCTTCCGGACGTAGCTTTATCATTGCTTTAGCCTTATGCCGCTTGGTCTTGCGCCGTACTTTCTCTATCCAGTAGTTGTTCCTCCAGAAGGAGTAGTGTTCATCCTGTAGCCCTTCCCGGTCACAATAATGGAAGGCTGTGTAACAGCATAGTATCATCAGATCCACCACTACCTGCATTTTCTCTCCGTAACAGGGAACAGCCGGGCCTTTCAGCGGCTCTAATGGCTCCTCAACCCCCGGCATGAATCCCGTAGGCTTGGTGAAGTCAGTAGACCGCAACCATTGAAGTTGATCTATTGTCAGGTGATCAGTATGTACGTCGCGGGTGAACTTAAAGGCAAAGTTAGCTATAAGGTTTTCGTGTATGAACTCGCGGTCATAGCCTTCTTTCATTGCTGACTTGATGAATACTATATTCTCATTAATGTACGAGTCCTTTAAAGGCTTTTTCCCCTTATTTCTCATCCAGTCAACAAAACGCTTCATCATAGCTCTATTGAAACTGTCAGCGGGTAACTCAGGCTTGCCGACGGTCGCCAGAAACTTCTCAATGTTATTGATGTAGGTTTGCCGGGTGCTCTTTGTGCCAGGCTCCAGCCTTACAGAGTTATCCTTGTACCACTTCAAAAGGTCAATAAGAGCACGTTTACCTCCTACAAGTCGCCCCTGCTTTAGATACTTGGCTACTCCCTTGGAATCGTCGCTATAAAGCCCCTTTTCAAGCCCTCTGTAGAACTCTTTTACCATCTTGGATGATGGACTAACGCCGTAGCCGTTAAGCGTCCCATAGGCGACTTTTGCGCCCTGTTTCATCTCCCATAGCGCCGCGTTGATCTTCATAGCTCCCGGCCCCTGGTAGAGCTCCTTACCTCCCATCCAGTTGAGCCCGTGCATGTAGCTAATCTGATCTCGGAGGTTTTTAGGTATCTTCATATTGGCAACTACACCGTCTATGGTTATACGTAGGGTTACATCTCCCTCTAGTTTCCAAAAAAGCAGCTTGATTGGTGATTTTATATTGGTATTCATAACAATAAGTAGTTTCGGCTGGGCATAGTAGACCCGCTCCAGCAAAGTGAATGATGGGATAAAATGATAATAAGAAGTAGGCGATGACTAGTTACTAGGCAGGCACAAACGCTTGTTGACGTAGTACGGCTCCAAGCTCTTAATAAGGTCTAGGAGCTGCCGGTAGACGAAGGCAAGATTCGCGTTCTGCGTGGCGTCCGTTGGAGTGTCTGAATTAGAAATACAACCGGAGAACATTTGCCATAGTCCTTCCTCAGTCATTTGAGAACTGCCGGAGTAGCTGAAGTACTCGTTGATAAGCGCCTGAACTGCATCAGGATTGGAGGCGACGGGAGATAGTACTCCCTGTGGGGGTAATGAGGGCTTGTTGCTTGACATTGCTTTGGATTGTTTGTGCGTTAAACAATATATCTATTCACCAGAATAGCCAAATAAAAAGACGGTGCGTTGACTATGCCCGTCGCACAATACCTCCAAAGGTGGTACGCCTACGCCATTACAACGTATGCACGGGATCAACGCACCGTCCATCTATATCTTTGCAGAATAGGGAAGCGCTAATCTATGTCCTTTGGAATTCTTGTGCGTTACAAAACTAAAGGTTTCGCTCAAGATTCCAAGCCCCTACCCTACCTCGTCCAATCTTTTTTTTGATAGCCCAAAGTACGGACTGATAGGGTATGAAACTTCAAGTCATTACATGGAAGGGTAATTTCATACGGTAGACGGGATACCTTGAGTATTAGTGACCGTTAGATAAAATTTTTTGCTTCACTTGGTGCTTTCCCCTACCATTGACATTAAAAGCAAAATGAAGGTTGTTTTTGATATATTACTTTTAGGAGCTATCACTTTGTTAGTTGGACTATTGGTGCCATTTGAAGGGAAGGCTCAAGATTTGTGTGAATATGGAGCTCAAAGGGGGGGCTTTACTGTGTTTCCTGAAGTGGGCTGTGCTCCACTAACAGTTACTGTAGGGGATACTACTAAAGGTTCAGACCCCAAACTTCAAACTTGGGCTTTTAACTATCAGGGAGGTTTTAATCCGGCTTCTACTAAATCCACTACCTATACCTATACAAAGCCAGGGTACTATACAATCCTGCTAATGGGAAGTGCTAATGGAGGAGGATTTACTGCTTGTAAAGGAGTAAAGGTATTGGATACAACACCTCCAAATGTACAGGTAAGTGTTCTTGCCGGTGGTATGGTAAAAGTAACTCTCATTAGTGACAGTATTGCCAGACAATATGATCAAATAGAAGTCTGGTGGAACGATGGAATGAGAAAAAGCTATATTGGTCCAGGCCATTCGTCCGAAGCTCAGCACATTTACTCAGGTACAGGTCAACGCTCTATCTTTGTACGTGGCATTTACTTTGGTAGGGCCTGTGGTGGAAGTAGGGAAGCAATTCATTCTTTCATCATAAATACTTGTGAGATGGATGTCAGTTTCACTGCTAATGGTACTAAGGAATTGTGTGAGGGGCAAAGTGTTGAGCTATTGGCAAATACTGGTGATGGATATACCTATCAGTGGTTTAGAAATGGCACTCTTATCGATAATGCTACTGCCAGGACGTATACAGCAAGTGTGACTGGTAGCTATGCTGTTCAGGTCAAAGATTCTAACGGGTGTACAAAGCGATCAGATGAGCAGTATATTCAGTTGAATTCTTCTCTAAATGTTTCTATTATCCCTCCTACTTTCAATGCAATATGCCAGGGTAAAACGGTTGAGCTGAAAGCTTTAGCCTCTTCATCCATTAGCCGTTATGAGTGGTACAGGAACGGCCAGCAAATACCCAATGCAGGTGCAGCTAATCTAATTGTAACTGAAGGCGGCACCTATGTAGTGAAAGCTACTAACAGTGTAGGTTGTAGTAAGATATCAGATGAGATAGTGATTGCCCCACCTTACAAGATAAGCCTACTTGCAGAGGGAAGCACAACTATTTGTGAGGGAGAAGGTGTGAAGCTATCGGCTCAAAGCAACAGCACATCCTTATCAAGCTACCAATGGTATCGCAATGGGACGGCTGTTCCAGGAGCTAATATTAATTATTATCAAGCTGAGAGTAATGGAAGCTATACAGTCGAGACAATGGATGCACTAGGATGTAAGGCTATATCAGAATCCAAACAAGTAGTAGTCAAACCTCTGCCTGGTAAGCCAAGCATAACTGCCAGTGGGGATATGAAGCTTATATCCAGCGCTGCTGCGAGTAATCAGTGGTTCTTAGATGGTACTGTTATTACCGGAGCTACCTCGGCTGAGTTTACACCAGTACAATCGGGGCTGTATACTGTACAAGTAACGCAAGATGGATGTGCAAGTGCGATGTCCGAGGCATACAGCTTTATCATTACTTCAAATGATCCGGCTGTAAGCACTTTCATCGTACTTTATCCAAATCCAACAAATGATCAGATCTTAGTATCTATTCACAATACTTCCGGCCCAATAGAAATAGAGTTAGTAAATCCATCTGGTAAGGTAGTAGGACAAAAACAGGTTGTTGCTACTACTCAGCAAAGTATAGTAGTACCATTTCAGTTAGAAGGAATGCCATCTGGAGTTTATGTGGTTAAAATTAAGAATAAGTTGTTCAATGGTATTCGGAAGGTGATTTTAAACTAACCCCTCCTGAATTTTATTACAATAAACATGAGGTTACTCCCGGTAGTATACATTAAGTGGAACTGAACTTCTAGCCTTATCCTAGTAGTACCCTTTTATGTAGATAAGGGTTACTTAAAAAAATAGGTACTGAGTTTTGACACGATACGCGTGGGGATGGGGCTACGGTATACATCGGAACTGGCTTAGACATTTCACCCACCCCTCCCCCAGGGGGGCATCAAAAGTTCAAGGAAGTCGGGGCGTATACCGCAGCCTTAGCCTCGCGTACATCGTGTCAAAATACAATAGGGGGGGTATGCTACATGCAAAGCAGGCAGACCGTAGGATAAACTTTCTTGCATCAGTCGGGGCTATCCATTAACCTTGAAAGAAAAAGCCTATGAGACGCACTATACTAGCTTTATCTGTCATTACTATCGCTTTTGTTCTAAAAAGCTGTGCTCCAGCTTCTACGCTTAAGCATACCGCATTAAAGGGTAAGCATCTGGAAGAGCCCTATGTAGTTATTACTGATAAGCCTTTTGAGGAGGTTTGGAACAACGTAGTAGATGTACTAGCTCAAAGTGGATTCCCTATCCGGTTCATTGATAAAGAGAATGGACTTGTAGTTTCTGAGCGAAGTTCACTGATAAATGACTTTACCTTTGAAGATAGACTAGGGAAATTAGAGAACCCTAACGCTCTAGTTGTGTTGCCAACTGTATCAATTTGGACATTTGGGGATCGCATCTATCCTACCTCTCTAACGGGAGTGGCAAGTATAAGGGTAAGGAAGCTAGGTGAGAATAAAACTAAAATCAATGTCAATTTGAACGCTCTAAATGTTGACGTTATAGAAGGAGTTGAAAGAAATACCACGGAGGATCTAAGGAAAGCGCAACTCTTGATTGCGCAGCAGATACGCTCTACTGGATTATTTGAGTATAAGATCACTGAACTGGTAAAGTAGCCTAAATGCTCGCGCTACTCTTGTATCAAAGTCGTCTAATATTCAGCTGAGGTAAGCGCTACTTGATTAGCTGCTCAATAGTGGTAGGGTGTAGCTTTACTTGGCCTTGCTCTTGCTTAGCAAGGTAGAGCCGCCCTTCCTCGTCTTTATACACCGCTCTGTTATTACAGCCTTCACAGATAAAGCTTTCAGACCTGCCCGGGCTTAGATCTAGGGCTATCCGTGCCAGGTCAATATCTGGATAGTCAAATGGGGTACACTCTGAACAGTAGTCGGCCATAGGTTAGCGCTTTTTTAGGAAGTAGAGATGTTTACAAAGCTCTCTCCTTTTTAATAACTCTTTGTTAAAAATCAATATAACGTGCTGTTTGTACGTGATTTTCATAGAAAACTCATTGTGTTTGGGCACATAGTGTTATTTCTACTTTTAGTAAGGGTGGATACGAGTTTAGACCGCCCTTCTCTTTTGAAAGATAATATTAAGGATAAATTAAAGACAACCACCTTTTAACTACTTTAATCTATCCAATATAAAGCGCGATTTATTAATTAATCATAGATTGATAGGAGCTTACTTGTTTTATAACTTATCATCAAATGGAATGGAGAACAATAGTGACCAATTGTTTAACAGACTAAAATCTGTTGCTGATGCTAGAGGGCTAGAAGATAAAAGGAAAGCCTTTTTACAAGAGAAGGGCTTTCAGTACAAACTATTTGATAACTTATTTAAATTTCTGAAAGAGAGAATTGAGGGCTTGAAGGCGTCGGGTATAAATTTTAAGATTGACTATTTTACCTTTAAAGGTAGGTTTAGAAACATAGACGGCGATTATAGAAAGTGGAATGACACAATTTGTATTACCAGCGAGGCTTTTAAAGTTGAAATAGAGTTGATCTTGAAAGCTTATAATAAGGAAGAAGAACATGGTGGTATAACAGTTGAGTACCTCCATAAAGAAAATCTAATTGAAATTCGCTACTATACATTTGAACTAGACGTTTATTACAATATTTCAGATAAGACAAAGGAGACAATGGGCTTCTCTGAGGATTTACAACTTTATTATTCCCTTGAGCAAGAAGAGATACTAACTGTAGACGTTGACAAGGACTTAAATCCCAAGTGGGGAGAAGAGACAAATGCGACCCTTACTAATTCAATACTAACTTGGTTTGTAGAGAAAATTGAGCGGGAGATGTAAAAAACGAATGGGATTGATTTCCCATTGAATTAAGAAGACTTTGGGAAGCTGGACTTGCACCCTTACTATGCAATAATCAAGTCTTACCTACTCCTCCAATTCCACCACTTCTTAAAGCTCCTTAACGCGGCAAAGGTTGCGGCTTCGGGTTCTGGATGCTCTAAAGCTTTGTAGTAGTCATAAACAGCGTGGGTAGTAATCCCCCCTTTGTCAAACACTCTATGTAGGATTGTATAAAGGGCTTCGCCAGTTGTGTAGTTGTGCGGGTTGTCAAGTACATCTGCAATGATAGCTCGATTGTAGTTGGTAGGGTAAGGTGATATACCTGTTCTTTGCGCTGATGTGGGTGGGTCTGGTATGTTATCAAAGGGGCTTCTATCGCTTTCTGCTGCGTTATTATTGGTTGTGGCACCCTTTCCTTCATCTGACACTGTACGATGCTCCAGTGGCTCTATTTCGGGCCTGCTGCTTACGTTATTAGGAGTTGGCTGAGGAGGCTCCGCCGAAACATATTTATGGTAGTCGAGTCTTACCAGGTAATCCGCCAAATCAAGCCCTTTCTCCCGTTCCTCATCAGTCGCATTCCTTTCTAACAAGTCAGAAACCCGAAAATTAGCCATATCAGCAAGCGTTCGGGACTTTTCAACCCATTCGGCAAACGCTTTTCCATCCTTAGACAAATCCGGAAACAGCACAACGTTTCTACCCGTCAATGCTTGCAGTCTATCCTTAGTAAGATACGAGAGGCTCCCCGTTGCAAGGCATAGATAATCGGGAAAGAAGGGGGTAGCAATTATGGCTGTCTTTGGCGCTTCAAACAATGCGATGGGCCTTGATGGATGTCTTTTCAATAGGTGTTCTCCATACAGGCAGTTAACCCGCTTTTCTTGCTCCTGGTAAGCTTCTAGCCAGTCGGGCAACGCTTTACCCTGCTTCTTAAACCGATAGCTTAAAACACTATGGACCCATGTGGTACACTTCCTTTTCTTCCCCTCTCCGTCTATGTATTCACTAGTATGACCTAAACTATCAAAGTGCTTTATCTGCCCCGCCCTTACCTGGCCTATAGCGTTTATAAACCAAAAGACTGTAGCACCCTCCCAACGGCTTGATACACCTATGTAGTAATCCGTAATGAGCTGGTTCACTACCTCAGCCGGGAAACGTTTCAGGAGAAAGGATATAAATTGATTCTTCTCAAATCCGGTGAGGCTGGCTTTGAATAGATCGGCAGGAATATCAACCTGAGCCGTAGGCGCACGAGGTGCCATAAGGGGCTTTTGTGGCGTCCAAGCTACATTCATGCCTCTTTCTTTCTCGTAGATCATCTTGGAGTACCCATCACTGTACGGATTCAGATGATAGCCGCAATTTGCCTCCCGGTTGCACCGGCCATACTCATCCGGTAGGAGCTCATCTGTATGCGTATCAATGTATGGTGAAAGGGTATGTCTAGATCCGCAGCTGGGGCATGTTGTTCTGTCGCTTGGAGTCTTGTATTGCTTTAACTTGAATCGGTATTGGGGTTCCATTAGAAGAGTGTTATTGATTATCTACTACCCGATTCCACCCGTGAAGAGTAATAGTGGTTGGGAGCTTGGAGGGAAGACGGTTTACGGTTTAAACCGGTTTACTAAACCTATGTCACATCAAGGTTTATCAGTTTATACGCCTATGTATAGGCGTTAAACTAAACCGTGACTATTGCAGAATCTGAGGTGTCAGAATTAAACCTCCCCAACTTGTAGGGGGCCTTTTCTTTCTCCTGATATACCCAATCATGGGTTTTGGCATAGACTACTATATCCTTCGTCTTATTATCGCCGATACTCTTTCCGAATTGGCTCTTGAAAGATAGTTTAACCCTTCTGACAAGATCCGAATAGGAGAGCTTATCTGCCCCCGCGAAAGAATCAGTCATCAGCTGATAGAGACGCCAATCTTCTATTTCATCGATACCAATACTGTTAGGCTTCTTATTGGTCCTAATCTGCCAGTTCTCCGCAATTCGTGGCATGCCGTACTCGTCCACTTCGAAGGCAAAAGGCTCCGGCTCTCTATCCCGGCAATACTCCGCCTGAACGATTGAAATATCCTTATCCTCTTCGGACTTTTGCACAGATAGTACGGTTTCAGCCTTGTTCACCAGCTCTGTCCCAATGTGCCCTCTGGCGTTGTTATCTCCCTTGTTTTGATGTAGTACACAAAGGATGTGTATTTCTCGCTCTTCAGTCCATCGGAGAAGATTGCTTGCCATAGCTGTAGCCTGGTCCTCATCATTGATAGAGGTTAGCAGGTCCCTTACTCCATCAATGACCACTAGCCCTACACCATCGGTATTATAGATAGCGGCCCCTATCATCTCCATGCGTTCGGCAGGTTTAAACTTGCGTAAACTATACACTAGGAGGTTGTCAGGTTGTAAATTCCCTGATAGCTCACAGATACGCTTTATACACTTCTGTACATGGTACTTACCCTGCTCTGTGTCGAAATATAGCACTTTTCTTTTATCAGGAGGGAAGTTGCCACGGATCACACCAAGCATAGTTCCATTACAGGTTGCAGCAGCCACAGCAATAGATACACTAAATGTTTTCCTACTCTTGGCCTTTCCTATCGTTAGACTGAAATTGCCCAATGTGGCTACCGTAGCGGTAAAGTCTCCGCCAACCATTTCTAAACAGACCGGCGGCGGTACAAGAGGCTCTGATGGGTCTATTCTTACCGATTCCAGGAGCTTCAGTACAGCGTCATTGTGTGTCTGCTGTTCAGGGGCTTCACTTGATATGTGAGATGATGAGGTAAAGCCTTCTTGATGATTAATTGATTCCCGATGAATGGCCTGGCCAATTCCGTCAGCGTCGAAGTTAAAATCAGGTCTAAGTTCCATATTAGAAGAGGGAGGTTTGGTTGGAGGTTGGGAACTTGGTAGGGTCGGTGGTCAGAAACTCAACCCATTCGCCTGATATTTTACATTTAGCTTTCTTGGCAACGGCTACGTTATTATGATCGGCTAACATCTTTACGTACCGGCAGACATTTTGAATTGGTATGCCGGTGTCAACGGCGACCATGAAGCGGGATGCGGGGGCTATTTTTAAATGAGCGTTTACCTTATGAAGTTGTGAGGCAAAATGCTTATCTTTACTAGGTCCTTGTTCGGGGGTAGGCTGTTGGTGATTCGGCGTCATCATTGCTTACCTCCTTTCTTATTTAGAGTGGCCCCTTCTTCTAGGTAAGCTATAAGCTCGGAACGCTTGAAGTATAGCTTACCAAACCGCTTAACGTGCGGTATTTTACGGATGTTCTGGTAAACTGTCTGTTGTGATACGTTAAGGATTGACGCGGCATCCTTTACCCCTACGTAATCATCTGGGGCTTTGGTGGCGGTGGGTTGAGTGCCGTTCAGTAGAGCGCTCAGTAGTAGCTCCATGCTGTCCAGCCTTTCGCCTATCTGATGGATAGCGCAAGGAAGTTGATCAAATGATAATGTGGTTTTTTGCATTTGCTTTGTCTGATTAGTGATAAAGCAAAGGTGCAACACCCAATAAGGGGTATCCGGATTCATCCAGATTCATCCGGATACTATTTATAAATCTTTATCTTTCTCCTAAAGCTAGGGTTTCTAAAAACATAGAATACTCATTTTCAACCCTCTTTAACGCTTCAACATCCCCCCTGGATTCTATTATTTTGATGACTTTCTCAAAGTCTTTTTTTCTAGTGCTTGGTTTTCTATTTGCATATCCTTCCCCTTCTCCTGTCCTTTCGGTAGCCAAGGATGTACGATAGTAGTCTATTATTTGCACTTGCTTTGGACTTAAATTTACCCCGTATTCTTCCGCTAGAGATTCTCTTTTTTCATCTCCAATGTACAAGCAGAGTAGAGCGAAAACGTGTTGGTTCTGCGGGCCTTGCTCAACCTTGCTCTTATCAGGACTGGGTTGCTCACTGTTTCTTGGATCCGTTTCGTCTTCCTCGTGGCTTAATCCCGTTTGCTCTTTAAGATACCAAATCAACCACTTTACCGCCCCCTGTTTATACATCATGGCATCGTGTAAATCCCAAAAAAAGCTGTCGGTTGTCCTCCCCTTCTCAAAATGAGGATCATCATAGGCTCCGGTTGAACGGGTAATAGGTATATTGAAGAAGTGGAAAAACTTCCATTCAAAGTCTAAGGAGCTAAAACTGTTTTTACTCCATCGATCCCAATGTTCAAAAAGAATCTTCCAGGCATCATTAATACGCTCATCTATCTGCTGTAGTCGCTGGATAACCCTCTTTACTACCTCATCTGGGAGTAGAGTCAACTCACTCAATGTATGTTGTGCAATGGCGTTAATAAATACATCATAGCCGTTAATATTATCATCCTTTCTTGAACAATATCTGCTTGCTCTTATTAGTACCTCTGGAGTATAGTCCTCCTCATCCTCATCCTCATCCTCATCATACTCTGGCTCTCCCCAGCGGTCATAATCAACGTAATCTAACTCAATGGTTGTAGCTTCTTGTGTAAGCTGTTCAAAGTAAGAGGATTTGTAATTCATTGTATGCCTTAAGAGAGTAGTTAAGTTTCGATAGATAGATCTTTAGAACAACTTTGCTACAGTAGCGCCTCTAGGTACTTCTTGGTCTTTTCGTCATCAAAGCTACCAAGATAGGACTCTGTAGTCTTGATGTTGGTATGCCCCAAGGATTGGGATATAAAGGCTAGCGGGGCCTCTGATTGCAACAATATAGTAGCAAAAGAATGTCGGGCATAGTAGCTGGTTATATCAGCTGTGATACCCACAGCCTGTGCTATTCGCTTGACATACTTGTTCGTCATCTTTGTGACTTGTTTGATGGCGTTATGGTGCTGATCGGGAGTCATACCTTCCCTAATGAATGGAAAGACGTAGCCCTTTGAGGTCTTAGGACTTGACCCCCATCTCTCCAGGATAGCCAACGTTTCTGGATTGAGTACTACTTTAACTTTGGTCTGATCAGTCTTCCTGCTATGAGAGGTCTTTTGACGTATGAAGGTTAGTGTTTGCTCCTTAAAGTCTATATCCTTCCACCGTAACCTGCAAATGTCAGCGATATTCATACCATTGCTGAAGTAGGAGAAGACCCATAGATCACGCCCCCGCTGCTCCATTCCAGGCATGCACTGATAGCTGATAAGCCTGCGTACCTCTTCTTTAGATAGAGCCTTTTTGATGTTCTTAGCGGCAGGTATGATGTATTTATTCCTTCCAAAGGGGTACTCTTCTGGCTTAATTGTATGCGCCTCCAGGGCATCATTGAAAACTGCTCTAAGGGCCCGGCAGTAGATACTAATGGTAGTAGGACTGGCTCCGGTGGCTGCTTTTTTGGGACTATGTGGGGCTTTCCCCTCTACAAGCATCCATTGCTCATAGAGGGTCAGAAAGTCTTTAGTAATGTGCTGAAATTGTAAAGTAGGAAGCTCATTAGAGGTTTTGGTTGGGAGCAGAGGAAGCCCTAATTCCTTTCTGTCGTCACGATCAAGAGTAGACAAAAAACGGTTGATTGACTTAGCTACTAGTTCGTAAATGGTCCCATTGCTAATTTGTCCTGCTGACTTCAGCCGTTCGCCCTTTGTTCGCAATGCTGCTATCAAGTCGTTGGCGTCGGCTACCTTCACCTTGCCATAGTTATCCAGCAGTTCTTTAAACTTCTCATGGGTAAAATTCGGACCTAACTGGCTGGCTATATCGCGGGCAATGTGAACCAATCCCAGCGCCTTACTTTTGTCGTATTTGTCGGGGCGGTTCCAAAGTGCGGCCCAAAGGTGCAAAAACTCTTCATCCTTGATTTTACCGTCTGGACGTTCTCTCTCCTCATTGTCCTTAAGTCGCTTCCAGGTAGAGAGGTCTGCTTTAAACCCTGTGCTGTATAACCGCTGCTTACGTTCGAATGTCAGGTAAAGCTTTATGGAATTGTCACCACGCCTTTTATCGTGGAAGAGAGTAACAGTTGCTGTTTTCATGGAGCCTTAACTTACGTGCATTGCATTGTGCATTACAAATGTATTGATTTAAGGCATAAAAGCAATAGAGGGAGATAAAGGGTATGCTTGTAAATAACTGTTATACAGCCATAAGTATAACGATTTATAAAAGACCGAAAGTAGATAAAATGGTGTGGCTCATGCCTTCTAAGCAGACGGTCACACGTTCGAATCGTGTCGGGATCACCAATAATACCATAAAAGCCCTGTAAGTTAGCTACTTGCGGGGCTTTTTTCTTATCTTGGGGCAACAATGGGGCAGCATTTTTATGCCTGTTGTTTTGGGCAACAAGGAGTGTCAGCTGTACCATAAAAATATTCCAATGACAGGGGCTGATGGCTGGATAAAAATCAGGCTTTGATGATATCGGAACTGGGAAAGCTATCTTTGTTAAGGTTAGTGTCTGTGCGAGGAAGATGTACTATACCTGATGGTCGTATTAGTTAATAGGTTTTACGTTGAGTGTGGATCGAGGCAATCTACTTTATGCTGGATGAAGGGAAACCTATGCAGCAAGCTTATTTGTTTTTTACCTGCTACTAGCCTACATTTCGCATATGTATATGCCAAGTCGAGAAAACGCCTTTGTAGAAGATACTAAAATAACCGGTTATCTGCTCAATCTGGAGCATCCGGACGGCAGAAGCAAAGCTAGTTTATTTTTGAAAGCGGGATTTAGGTTAGATAACATTGCCGAGTTTAAAGCGTTTTTACTAAACCATGCCCAGGTACATCAGGTAGCGAAAACGGAGCAAACGAGGTTTGGTACTAAATACATTATAGAGGGGCAGGTAGAAGGGGTAGATTCTTTCCGTTTTAACCTGCGGACAGTGTGGATAATAACCGCTAGTTCGAAGCAGCCAAAATTGATAACCGCTTATCCTTTAACGTTATGATAAAAGAGTTTGAACGAATTATTCTGACTGAGGACATACCCGGTACCGAGTTAAGAAAGGGGGATGTTGGTGTAGTTGTTGAAATATATAATGAGGGAGAGGGCTATGAAGTAGAGTTCTTTGCTTTGAATGGCGATACCGTAGCTGTGGAGACGTTAGAGAGCAGGCAAGTACGCTCGGCAACCAATAGGGAAATTCTTCATGTTCGTGAGTTAAATGCGGCTTAGATCCAATGTCACGTCCTGAAAATCGACCGAATAAACGGTGTCCCATCTGCAGCTAAGGTTTCATTAATTAATGTCAAGCAGCTCTTTTGTATTTTTTGATACCATTCTTTTTGATCCAATTTGACAGTGTAGCTTCTGTGATGCGGTAACGGTCAGCAATGTACTTCTGACTTGAACCATTCAGTAGCAAGGCTTCGATCTCTGGCCTGTGCTGGTCCAGCTTACTTTTCCCCGGACCCGTAGGACGACCTAATTTTACCCCGGATAGTTTCTTTGCTGCCAGTGACTCTCTGGTTCGCTTACTAATCAGGTCCCTTTCTATTTCAGAGGCCATCGAGAAAACCATGGCCATCACTTTGCTTTGGATGGAGTCGTCGAGCTGCCAGGCTCCTTTGACGGTATAGATCCTGATGCCCTTTTGCATGGCGATGGAAATGATCTCCATGCATTCGAGCATCGACCTTCCTAGTCTTGAAAACTCACTAAGCAGGATCACATCTCCCTTTTTTAGCTCTTCGAGAAGCGGTCCAATTTTGCGGCTGCGCCAGGCGACCTTACCTGACACCTTTTCCTGCGGTCCGCCGCCGCGGCACAAATTCGACCTTTTCTAGATTTTTTCTTTGGCTAGGTGCAGGATGTCGGCTTTGTTCTTTTCCAGGTCCTGGTCCAGAGTCGATACACGTAAATAGGCAATAGTACGAGGCATTTTATAGAGACTAGATGAAAACCTTATTATTGATAAGTGAATAGAGTCATAAAGTATGCGATTAGATGTGTCAGGCTGATTTCTATGACAAATGCAAGTTGTTCTGGTAGGTTGTCTGATTTTTTATCAGGGCGAATATCAGGTGAATGATCTTGTTTCTGACCGCA
>NZ_JAFEUV020000022.1 GCF_017355915.2 Telluribacter roseus | reverse complement strand
TCATCATCGTCCCCATCAAGGCATTAATAATATGACACCCATCCAAATGGCTCAAAAACAGCATCCGCTGTGGACAAATTTTGCCCTTGCAATAACCTAATTAACCAATACAGTTAATCACTAAAAGCTAATACCTAAAAACTTGAAAACCGTCATTATCAAGTACAACGCCGGCAATGTGCAGTCGGTCATGTACGCCCTCGACCGCCTGGGTGCAGGGTACCTTTACACCGACGACGAAGCCGAGATACGTACAGCCGATAAGGTGATTTTTCCGGGAGTAGGAGAGGCCAGCACCGCCATGAGCTACCTGCGGGAGAAAGGCCTGGACCAGCTGATTCCTTCGCTGAAGCAGCCCGTACTGGGTACCTGCGTAGGTATGCAGCTCATGTGCCGCTACTCCGAGGAGAACAATACTACCTGCATGGGTATTTTTGACGTGGATGTACAGCGGTTTCCGGCTACACCCGGCTACAAGGTGCCCCACATGGGCTGGAATAATATCTTTAACCACACCAGCCCACTCACTCAGGGACTCCCCGAGGACGCCTACGTGTACTTTGTGCACAGCTACGCCGCGCCCGTCTGTGAGTACACCGTAGCCACCTGTGAGTACATCCGCCCGTTCAGTGCTATGCTGCACAAAGACAATTTCTACGCCGCCCAGTTCCACTGCGAGATCAGCGGACACATAGGCCAGCAAATTCTCCATAACTTCCTGACGCTATGATACAGATTATACCCGCTATTGACCTCATTGAGGGCAAGTGCGTACGCCTCACCCAGGGCGACTACGGCCAGAAAAAAATATATAACGAGCATCCATTGGAAGTAGCTCAGCAGTTTGAAGATGCCGGCCTGACCCGCCTGCACCTGGTAGACCTCGACGGCGCCAAGGCCAAGAAGATTGTCAACTGGAAAGTACTCGAAACCCTCTCGTCCAAGACGCGCCTGCACATCGACTTCGGTGGTGGTGTACAGTCGGACGAAGACCTGCGCATCGCCTTTGAGTGTGGGGCTAAGCAGGTAACGGGCGGTAGTATAGCCGTCAAGCAGCCTGACTTGTTTGAAAGCTGGCTAACTCAGTATGGCGGTGATAAGATTATACTGGGAGCCGACGCCCGTAATGAGAAGGTAGCCGTAAGCGGCTGGGAGGAAGGTACTACACTGTGGGTGTATGACTTTGTGGAAGAGTACGTGGAGAAAGGCGTTCGCTATACCATCAGTACTGACGTAGCCAAGGACGGTCTGCTGCAGGGGCCTTCGTACGACCTGTACCGCAACCTGCAGGACAAGTGCCCCGAGCTGAACATCATCGCCAGCGGGGGAGTGAGTGGTATTGAGGATGTAGAGAAACTGGCAGAAATGAACCTGTACGGGGTGATCATTGGGAAAGCCATCTACGAAAACCGCATTTCGCTGGACGAGCTGAAGCGCTTTCTGGCTTAAATCAACTTGACCTATGTTGACAAAACGAATCATACCCTGCCTGGACGTAAAAGATGGCCGCACCGTCAAGGGGGTTAATTTCCTGAACCTGCGCGACGCGGGCGACGCCGTAGAGCTGGCAGCCGTGTACGCCGAGCAGGGGGCCGACGAGCTGGTGTTCTTGGACATTACGGCTACGGTTGAGCAGCGAAAGACGCTCCTGGAGCTCGTGCACCGCGTAGCACATACCATTAATATTCCCTTTACGGTAGGAGGGGGCATATCGTCCAAGGCCGATGTGTCGGCACTGCTGCACGCGGGTGCGGATAAAGTATCGATCAACTCAGCGGCGGTACGCAACCCGGACCTGATCACGGAGCTGGCCCTTGAGTTTGGTAGTCAGTGCATCGTGGTAGCTATTGATACGCGCTACATTTCACTGGGTGAAGGTATGCCCGAGGAGCACATTGTGCACACCCACGGCGGCCGTAAGCCTACCGAGCTACGTACCATACCTTGGGCCAAGGAAGTAGAAAGTCGCGGTGCGGGCGAAATACTGCTTACTTCCATGGATGCCGACGGTACCAAGAACGGCTTCGCCCTGGAGCTGACCGCTACCATTTCGGCCAATGCCAATATTCCGATTATCGCTTCGGGCGGAGCGGGTACTATGGAGCACTTTCGGGAGGTATTTACAGCCGGAAAAGCCGACGCCGGACTGGCCGCCAGTATTTTTCATTTCAGAGAAATTCCTATTCCTGACCTGAAAAATTACCTGCGCGAGCACGACCTCCCCATGCGGATGACAAATTAAGTAGTAGCGGTTAGATGATTAGGTGTTAGCTTTGAGCAAATACATTCAGATTTATAGAGTATTACCCATTTCTCCCAGATATGAATACAGACCTTACTACCATAGATTTTGCTAAGTCAGCGGACGGCCTTATTCCCGCCGTAGTGCAGGATGCCGTGACCGGCAGAGTACTGATGCTGGGCTACATGAACCAGGATGCCCTGGTAAAGACCCAGGGCGAGGGCAAGGTAACCTTCTTCAGCCGTAGCAAGCAGCGCCTCTGGACCAAAGGCGAAACCTCGGATAACTTCCTGCACGTAAAGCAGATCCTGGTCGACTGCGACGGAGATACGATACTTATCAAAGCCGATCCGGCCGGCCCTACCTGCCACACCGGGGCTGACACCTGCTTCGGCGAAACAAATACCGGTAAAGCGTCGTTCCTTAATTATCTGCAGAAACAGGTAATCCGGGAGCGTAAGCTAAATCCATCGGAGGAGTCCTATACCAGCAAGCTATTCGGACGTGGTGTTAACAAGATCGCGCAGAAGGTTGGGGAAGAGGCAGTAGAGGTCGTAATAGAAGCAAAGGACGAAAATCCGGATTTATTTAAGAGCGAAGTAGCTGACCTGCTCTTCCATCTCCTGGTACTTCTGGAGCACAAAAACGTTGATTTGGATGAGGTAATTGACGTACTTGGCACTCGTCACCGCTAAACTTTTTCGAATATGAGCTTACTGATTCGTCTGGTCATTAATACCCTGGCCGTTATCTTGGCCGAAAACCTACTGCCCAGCGTGTATATTGATGGCCTTGGCACAGCCATTGTTGTAGCTATCGTGTTAGGCTTACTCAACACCTTTCTTAAGCCTATCCTCCAGATCATGGCCCTCCCGCTAACGATCATGACGCTGGGCCTTTTCTACTTCGTAGTCAACGTATTTATCATATATCTGGTAGATTTCCTGGTGGCTGGCTTTGATGTAGGCGGATTCATTTCAGCCTTGTTGTTCAGCCTTATTGTCTCGGTAGTATCCTCTATACTGGGGGCTATTCTGGACTAAAGAGCCGGGCTTACTATATAGTACCTGACAATACCAGAATAATACAGGGATAAAGGTAGGGTAGAGCATAAAACAGAGGGTATGCGTACTGTTCCCTTCGATCAATTCATTACTTTTCTTTAATTTTAACCCCCGACGCTACTAACGTACGCTTATCTGATGAGTTTCACGTTTGATAATACATCATCCAGCTATCAGCCCTTTTCGTTTGATACAGAGGAACAAAAGAAAAAATTACAGGCACTGGCAGAGCACTACCGGGCGCAGATCGAAGCACAGTGGGGTGAGGTAAAAGACGATACTATCTACTACGGTAAGCATGCTATAGTGATCGGAGGAGTAGTAGCGGGCGTATATCTGATGATGGAAGCCCTGCTACCCAACGAAGACAAACCCGTTGCGGATAAGCCACGTAAAGAAAGCAGCAGCTCTATGGGCGGCGCTTTGCAGGGACTGGCCTTATCCATAGCCCTGGCCTGGGCAAAAAAGAGGCTAACTGATTTTTTGGAAGCAGAGCATAATACGAATGCACAAAGCGAACTCTAATATATCGACACTACTCGCGGAAAAGCAGAGCGAAGGAAGAAAATCCTTTGCGGTACTTCTGGACCCTGACAAGGTCGATATAGATACATTTCCGGATTTTTTACAGTATGCTCAGGGCGAAGGCGTTGACTTATTTTTTGTAGGAGGTAGCCTGGTTACCCATTATGCTATTGATAAGCTCATTGCAGCCATTCATGCGTATACCTCTATCCCTGCGATATTATTTCCGGGCAATAGCCTGCACATAGATCCTTCGGCCGATGCTATTCTGCTCCTGTCCCTGATATCGGGCCGTAACCCCGAGCTGCTTATTGGCCAGCATGTCATTGCGGCACCTATTCTACGTAAAAGCGGGATTGAAATTCTTCCTACCGGGTACATGCTCGTCGAAAGCGGCAAGCTTACCACCGTTTCCTACATCAGCAACACCATCCCCATTCCCCGCGATAAGGCCAGCGTAGCAGCCTGCACCGCACTGGCTGGTGAGATGCTTGGCCTCAGGTACATGTACCTCGACGCCGGTAGCGGCGCGCAGGAGCCCGTACCGCCCGCCATGATCAAGGCCGTCCATGACGTAACATCAACACCCCTTATTGTGGGTGGAGGAATCAATACAGCCGAAAAAGCCTACCTCGCTCTGGAAGCCGGAGCCGATGTAGTAGTGGTAGGTAATGGTATCGAGCGCAATCCCAATCTGTTACCTGAGGTGGCCCAGGCAGTCAAAGCCTTTAATACTCAGTCAGAACGCATCCTGTAATGCTACTTTAAGCAGTAATTGTTGTACAAATTCTAGCCATCGCATTATTTTCTAAGGAATTTTTAAGTTCTTAGAAAAATACAACGCTTCATGTATTGACATATCCAATTTTGTACTACTTTTGTAGCACAAACCTTAAAAACACCGCAAAAAATGAAAAAAGTACTTGCATTCGCATTCGTAGCTACAATGGTAACTTTCGCAGCTTGTACAAGCAAGCCTTCAGAAGAAGCTGCTGACACTACTGCAGTTGGCGTTGACACTGCTATCGTTGATACAATGGCTGCTGACACAATGGCTACTGACACTACAATGTCTACTGACACTGCTGCTACTGGCACTACTGGTGGTCAGCAGTAATCAGACGAAAGTCTAACAGAAATGGGAAGCCTTATGTAAATAAGGCTTTTCTTTTTTTATTCAGGGTTCATGGACATATCTACCGTTCTAACCAGACACCTTCCGACCACTACATTGGCTTACTGTGAGCAGCTCTGGCAGCAGTATGATTTTGACCTGCACATATCACGGCCCCGCCGTACCCGCTTCGGCGATTTTATGGTGAAGCCCCCGGCCCGGCCGCGGATCACGGTCAATGTTAATCTCAATCCTTACAGCTTCCTGATCACCTACATCCATGAAGTAGCCCACTGCGCTGTCTACCGTCAGTACCCCGGACGGATGTCCCGCAAAAGGGTAGCTCCCCATGGACCGGAATGGAAGACCCTGTTCAGCGACCTGCTGCAGCCTGTACTCCATGAAGAGGTACTTCCCTCTGATATACTTCGCCCTCTGCAGCAGTACGCCCGCAACCCCAAGGCCTCTACCGGCAGCGACCCGGCTTTACTACTGGCTCTCAAGCAGTACGATACGGCCGGAGAAAATAATAAAATGCCTCTGCTGCATCTAAACGAAGGGGCTGTTTTCGTTTTTCAGAAGAGAGAATTTATCCGGGGAACGTTGCGCCGTACCCGTGTACTCTGCACCGAAAAGGCATCACAACGCCGCTATACCATTCCTGCCCATGCGCTGGTGGAACAAAGTGAACTTTGTCCTGAATAACATACGCTACGTCGTGCAGCTCTGGGTACTGGTCTGGAGCTTACTGGCTGCTACTGCTCAGGCCCAGCCCACCTCTGTACTTGCGGAAGGTAGCTGGCGCAGGCTAAGTACTACCCAAACCGGTATTTATAAAATCACCGCACCGCTACTGCGCAGGATGGGCTTTGACCTGACTACGCTCAATCCCCAGTACCTGCAACTGTACGGGAACGGAGGGGCGATGCTTCCGCAAGCCAATAGCGCGCCCCGCTCTAGGGGACTTACTCAGCAGGCGGTATGGGTCACCGGACAGGACGACGGCCGGTTTGACGAAAACGACGTACTGTACTTCTACGCTGAATCACCGCATCAGGTCGTGTACGACTCAACCCGCGCCGCTTTCCGGCATCAGATCAACTACTACGCCGATACGACCTACTACTTCCTTACAGCGGGTAAGGCTCCGGGACTACGTGTTACGGGTCTTGCCAGTATCAACGCCGAAGGTGGTGACGTAGTAGATCAGTTTGATGATTACTGGTATCATGAGGAGGAGTCGGTCAATCTGCTGCAGTCGGGCCGGGAGTGGTGGGGCGAGTACCTGGGCCTGAGTAGCCAGCTTAGCCTGCCGGTACCGCTGACTGGCCTGGTACCCGGTACCGAAGCCCGGCTCCTGACCCGGGCCATCGCCTCCGCGCAGGTAGCAACCCGCTTTCGCTGGCAGGTCAATGGGCAGGAGGTAGGAGAGCAGCCTGTAGGTACGGTATCCACCTACCGCTATGACCTGAGAGCCCAGATTGCCGAAAAAGACTACCTGTTCAAAGTACCTGCTTCTCCTCCGTCTGCTTTTTCGGTGGGTGTACAGTTTGATAAAGGTGGCCAGGCCAACGCACAGGCTTACCTCGACTACATAGCCCTCCAGATCAGGCGGCGCCTGCAGCAGTACGACGGCCAACAGGTCTACCGATTTCTGCCCGCTGCTCGTGATACAGTACAATACCGCATCCAGACTACCTCACCCGACTGGATCTGGTGGGATGTAACAGTACCTCTGCACCCACGGCAGGCCCTGCTCCAGCGTACCTCAACGGGCATAGCTCAGTTTGGGGCACAAGGGGCGCGTCAGGTACGTACCTACGTGGGGTTTCTGCCGCAGCAGGCCCTCGAACCACCGGCCTGGCAGCCTGTACCCAACCAGAATATATACGCCAGTACGGTACCTGACCTGCTTATCGTTAGCGCCAGAGCCTGGGAAAAAGAAGCCCAGCGACTGGCTCAGCACCGACGACAGCATGATGGGCTGGATGTACTGGTTGTTACCACGGATCAGGTATACAATGAGTTTGCGTCCGGGCGGGCTGATGTATCGGCTATTCGCGATTTTGCGCGGCACCTGTATCAGCAGGCGCCCGACAAGCTGAAGTACCTCCTGCTGCTTGGCGACGCTACCTACGACTACCGTAATCGCAGCCGCACCCAGTCGGCCGCTCAGCAGCAGGGCTGGGTACCAGTCTACGAAAGCCGTGAGTCGCTGCACCCGGTATTTACCTACTCCTCGGACGATTACTTCGGCTTTATGAAAGACCGGGAGGGATACTGGCAGGAATCTACCTCCGGCGATCATACCCTCGATATAGGCACAGGTCGTCTTCCCGTCAAAACAGCTGATGAGGCTCGCGTTGTAGTGGACAAGCTCATTCACTATGACACCTCCCCCCGTACCCGGGGTGCCTGGCGCAACCGCATCGGCTTTGTGGCCGACGATGGCGACGGCAATATTCACCAGCAGCATGCCGACGAACTAGCAGGTATCACGCAGCCCTACCTGCTTCCCCAGCGCCTGTTTATAGATGCCTTTCCGCAGCTTACTACTCCGGAAGGCCCCAAAGCGCCTGAGCTCAACGCGGCTATTGGCCGAAACATCGAAGAAGGTACCCTGATCCTGAACTATACGGGGCACGGTGGCATCAGTGGCTGGGCTGAAGAGCAGGTGCTGACGCTGGCTGACATCCAATCCTTGCGGGGGTACAACAACATGCCCCTGCTCGTAACGGCTACCTGCGAATTTGGCCGCTACGATGATCCGGCCCTGGTGTCTGGGGCGGAGCTTATGGTACTGAGTCCACGGGGAGCGGCCATTGGAGCCGTTACTACTACGCGGCCCGTTTTTGCCAGTACTAATTTTGCCCTGAATAAAGCCTTCTACGAAGTACTCACTACGGTAGGTACCAGCGCACGCATGGGAGATATAGTCAGGATCACGAAGAATAGGAGCCTCAGCGGCAGCCTCAACCGTAACTTTACCCTACTGGGCGACCCCTCCATGCGGCTGGCCAGGCCAGAGTACGAGATACAGTGGGAAGCGATCGCAGATACACTGCGTGCCCTGCAAAAGGTAAAGCTAACCGGCAGGGTTGTTCAAAAAGGCTCCGCGTCGGCCGTAAGTACCTTTGAGGGTACGGCGCGCGTCACGCTGTTTGATAAGCCTGTCAGCTTCCGGACCGCCGGCTCCGAAAGTACCCCAGCGACCTATAGCGAGTACCGTAGCCGGCTTTTTGATGGTCAGGTTAGTATCAGGAACGGCCGGTTCAACGTGGAGTTTGTAGTACCCCGCAACATCGACTACCGGTTGGGCAAAGGGCGGATCAGTGTGTACGCCGTCAGCACGGACAGCCTCAGCGATGCTGCCGCGCAGCTAGGAGTGGTGGTAGGTGGTAGCGAAAATAGTCTGACAGACCGTACCCCGCCCCAGATCAGGGCGTATCTCAACGACAGCAGCTTCCGCGATGGACAGGTAGTACCTGCTTCCTCGGTGCTATGGATTGAGGCCTCTGACGAAAGTGGTATCAACGTATCGCAGGCCGGGCTGGGGCACGAGCTGCTGGCTACCCTCAATGATTCGACTACTTTTGTACTGAACGACTATTTTGTTGCCCATACCGACGACTACCAAAGAGGTACGATTCGCTTTCCGCTGGAGGGGCTTCCTCCGGGCCACTATACCGTACACGTAAAAATATGGGATACGTATACTAACTCTTCCGAAACCACGTTGCGTTTCATAGTTGGCCCCGAGTCTGGAATCAAACTAGTGCGGGCCCATGTATTCCCTAACCCCTTTCAGGAGCAGCTGTCGTTTGAGTTAGAACATACCCGTGACAGTGAAGACATTGAGGTCTTCTTTCGGATCTTGAGCGTATCCGGCCAAACACTATGTACCTACCGCTGGATATATTATACAAGTGAAAAAATGATACGTGAGGCTATTCAGCCCAAAGATCTATCCTCACTACTGCCTACAGGCTTTGGCATGTACCTGTATGAGCTATCGGTTCGTTCTGTCAAAGATGGAAGCACCGACCGGCGAAGCGGTAAGCTGCTTATGGCACGGTGATTGAAGTGAATTGTTGTAAAAATTTTAATTATTCTGTTACTTTCGTCGTAATTTTGACTTCCCTGTCCGAGCGTACCCCGTGGGCCTCTGCCAGTAAAACCAAAGAAACATGAAACGTTTTTTCGTTAGCTTATCTTTATTACTTTTCTGGGCAGGCAGTCTACTTGCTCAACCGCTTACCACCGACACCACTCGGCGCATTCCATACTCAGTACTTAATTTCCTCAACTTTGCTCCTGATGCCCGTAGTGCTGCCTTAGGTGATGCCGGTGTTGCCCTCAGCCCGGATGCTAACGCTACCTTCTGGAACGCTGCGAAACTTCCTTATGCAGAAAAAGACTTTGGTGTATCTGTGTCTTATACCCCATGGCTTCGTAACCTGGTAGATGACATGTTCCTGTCCTATATTTCGGCCTATAAGAAGGTAGGTAATGGACAGGCCGTAGCATTCTCTATAAACTACTTCAATAACGGCGAGATCGACCTTCGTAACAACCAGGGCATGAACATAGGCTACTTTGTAGCTCAGGAACTGGCCGCTGCGGGTACTTACAGCCGCCAGCTTTCTCAGAACTTCTCGATGGGTCTGACGCTGAAGTACATTTACTCTAACCTGGCCGGTAATGCCGTGGTGAGTGGCTTCTCGGTACGGCCGGCTCAAACAGCCGCTGGTGATATCAGTGCCTACTATAAGAAAGAGTTTTCGAACCTCGAGACCGGTAGCAACCTGACCTGGTCGTGGGGAGCTATGATCTCCAATCTGGGAGGTAAAGTATCTTACGGTAGCGAATACAGATCTTTCATTCCAACCAACCTGAAGATAGGTACTGGTATATCGTACACTGCCGACGGCCGTAACCGCTTCAACTTCCTGCTGGATGCCAACAAACTAATGGTACCTACTCCACCGGTATGGCAATACCAGGGAGGACAATACGTAGCCGTACGGGGCCGCGACCCACGCGAACTACCTCTGATGAGTGGTATTTTTGGCTCCTTTGCTGATGCTCCTGACGGATTCAGCGAAGAGCTTAAAGAGATTTCTCTGTCGACGGGCGTAGAGTACTGGTACAACAATGTGTTTGCTGCTCGCTTTGGTTACTTCGGCGAAAGCCGCATGAAAGGTGACCGCAAGTTCTTTACGGCTGGTTTTGGCCTTCGTTTTCAGGAGATGTACGCACTTGACTTTGCTTACCTGATGCCGGTACGCCAGGGTAGCCCACTGGCCCAGACCCTGCGCCTCTCACTCTCCATGAGTCTGAACAAAAAAGGAAAAGCTGGCCTGGATGCCGTGGATGAATAATCAGAACTAAATCTGCTACGGCAGAGTTTTTATACTAGTACGAATGACGTCCCCTTAGGATGTCATTCGTTTTTTATAGCCTTCTTGACTACGCCTATGCAACTAGATAGAACTATCGCGCCCTCTTATCGCATTATCCGATCCATTCACCTGCCCGACGCCGAAACCGTTACGCTTGACAATGGTATCGTTTTACATGTTATTAATATTGGTGACCAACCCGTCGTAAGGCTGGAATGTATATTTGATGCCGGTACCTGGTACGAGTCACAACCCGGTGCCTCCTACTTTGCCATCAAAATGCTGCCCGAAGGTACCCTGACCCGTAGCTCCGCCGGTATCAGCGAAGCTTTTGACTACGTTGGCGCCTTTACGGAAATGACCCACTCGGCCGACCGCGCCGGTATTATGGTATACTGCCTCACCCGTTTTCTGCCCGAGGTACTTCCCCTGGTACAGGAGCTGATTGCCGCAGCTACGTTTCCTGAGAAAGAGTGGGAGGACCTTCAGAATATCACTTTACAAAACCTGCGCGTTAACCAGGAGAAAAACGCCTTCCTGGCTACCCGGCAGCTACGGGCCAGCCTGTACGGTACCGAGCATCCGTACGGTCGCAGCCAGAGTGAAGAGCAGATTAATCAAGTGAGTCGCGAAGCGGCCCAGGCCCATTATGAGCAGCATATCCGCAACAGCAGTTACCGGATTATCCTGTCGGGTCAGGTCGGACAGCAGGAGATACAACTGGTAAACCAGTACCTGGGGCAGGTACAGGGCCTTACTACGCCCTCCGAAGCGGCGCTCGACTCGTCGGTATTACCCGCCGGAGGAGGAGCCTCGCTGACAGAAAAAGCTGAAAGTTTACAGTCGTCGATCCGGCTGGGCAAGCGACTTTTAACTCGCAAGCACCCTGACTACTTCAAAATGCTCGTGACGAACGAGATTCTGGGAGGATACTTTGGGTCGCGGCTCATGAAGAACATCCGGGAGGAGAAAGGCCTTACCTACGGTATTTCATCCAGCGTCATTACACTCCGGCACGATGGCTACTTTACCATTGGTACGGATGTAAAGAAAGAGTTTACGCAACAGACTCTGGACGAAATCAGAAAGGAGATACACCTCCTGCAGACACAGCCCGTGCCGGACGATGAGCTACAAAACGTAAAAAACTTTATGGCAGGTGAGTTTGCCGGATCGCTCAACACGGCTTTTGAGGTAGCGGATCGTCAGAAAATACTCCTGCTGGATGAACTACCGGCTGATTTCTTTGATCGGTATATTGACCAGATACATGCTACTACCGCCGAAGATATCCAGCGGATCGCAAATCAGTACCTACAACTAGACGATCTGACGGAGGTAGTAGTTGGGGGAAAGTAGTGGTTAGCTGTTAGTGGTTAGTTATTAGTTGTTAGCCTTTAGCAACTCTTTATAAAGTACCATACTACAATGCCCGGATCTGTCATACAGATCCGGGCATTGTAGCTTTAGGAGAGTGTCTCACTGGCCAGAGATAATACAACCATGGGAAAGTAGTACCAGTACCTAACAGCTAAAAACTAACACCTAACAACCTACTGCAGCGCAAATACCTGCAGCATAATGGCCGCAATAGCCGCGCCTACCATAGGTGCCACTACGGGTATCCAGGCATAGCCCCAGTCGGAGTGGCCTTTCTGCGGAATGGGCAGTATGGCATGCGCTATACGCGGGCCAAGGTCGCGGGCGGGGTTGATGGCATAGCCCGTAGAGCCTCCCAGCGACAGCCCGATACTCCACACCAGCAGACCTACCAGGTAGGGGCCCAATCCGGATGGGATGGCACCGCTCTCGGGAATGGCTCCTGCCCGGCTGATCGCCACGATACCAAGGATCAGCACCCAGGTAGCCAGTAACTCGCTGATGAAATTGGGGCCGTTGGTCCGGATAGCGGGTGCTGTCGCAAAGCAGGCCAGTTTATCTCCCGGATCGGGCGTGGCCTTCCAGTGCGGCAGATAGTACACCCATACCAGAATAGCCCCCAGAAACGCTCCTATCATCTGAGCGGTAATGTAGCTGACCACCTGGCTGTAATCGTTGTGCAGCACCGCAAAACCCAGCGTAACGGCCGGATTGATATGTGCATCAGGACTCCCGAAGGCATTGGCAGTGAATACTCCCATGACGACGGCAAAAGCCCAGCCGGTGGTGATCACGACCCAGCCACCGCCTTCCCCTTTTGTTTGTTTGAGTACTACATTGGCTACTACGCCATTGCCCAGCAGTAGCAGTACCATGGATCCAATAAGCTCACCGATAAAGGGAGTAGTTTGCATAAATATTAGTAGGGTTTAGAATGAATTTTCGACAAATATGAGAATTGTATTAAAATTTCCACAGCAAATACCAGGAAGAAGATTTTCCCGCAAAAACCCTAAAACACAACCCACTAAATCCCCTACCTTTGTATACTAACATTATTTTAGTAACGATGGCTTTAAATCAACTAACGGCTATATCTCCCGTAGACGGACGGTACCACAAGCAAGTAGCCGAGCTTTCTGCTTATTTTTCAGAGTATGCTCTGATCCGCTATCGGGTATGGGTAGAGGTCGAGTACTTTATTGCACTTTGCGAACTCCCCCTCCCACAGCTAGCCAACTTCAATAAGAGTCTGTACCCTAAGCTACGTGATATATACGAAGGATTCAACGAGAATGACGCTCTTCATATAAAGAACATTGAGAAGGAAACTAATCATGATGTGAAGGCGGTCGAGTATTTTCTTAAAGAAAAATTTGACCAACTGGGGCTGAGCGAGGTGCAGGAGTTTATCCACTTCGGACTTACTTCTCAGGATATCAACAATACGGCTATTCCGCTGTCGCTGAAAGATGCGCTGGAAAAACAGGTAAAACCCCTCTTCCGCCAGGTCCTGTTTGTCCTGAAGCGGATGTCGATTGAATGGCGTAATGTACCCATGCTGGCCTTTACCCATGGTCAGCCGGCTTCGCCTACTCGTGTAGGTAAGGAGTTTCTGGTATTTGTAGAGCGGATCGAGCGGCAGTTTGAATTACTGGAGTGTGTACCGTACTCAGCGAAGTTTGGTGGCGCTACGGGTAACTTCAACGCCCACCACGTAGCCTATCCGGATATAGACTGGATGAGCTTTGCCCACCGCTTTGTGGAGAGTCTGAGTCTGAAGCGCAGCAAACACACTACCCAGATTGAGCACTACGATAACCTGGCAGCCCTGTTTGACGGCCTGAAGCGACTGAATACGATCCTGGTGGACCTGAACCGCGACCTCTGGACGTATATTTCCATGAACTACTTCAAGCAGAAGATCAAAGCAGGTGAAGTAGGATCGTCGGCCATGCCTCATAAGGTCAACCCCATTGACTTTGAAAACTCCGAAGGTAACCTGGGTATTGCCAACGCTCTTTTTGACCACTTCTCGTCGAAGCTACCCGTATCACGGCTACAGCGCGACCTGACCGACTCGACGGTACTGCGTAATATAGGAGTACCCATCGCTCACCAGATCATTGCCCTGAACTCACTGCTGAAAGGATTGGGCAAACTGGAGCTAAACGAACAGGTACTGAAGCAGGACCTGGAAGATAACTGGCCGGTGGTGTCGGAGGCGATCCAGACGATCCTGCGTCGGGAGGGATATCCTAAGCCTTACGAAGCGCTTAAGAACCTCACACGTACGAATGAGCGGATTACCCAGGAATCTCTCTCACGCTTCGTTGAGACCTTGGACGTATCAGAATCCGTACGTGAAGAACTACGCCGGATTACGCCGTTCAACTACCTGGGTATTGTAGAGGATAATCGTTGAGCAAGCTCAATAAGTGAAGAGTGAAGAGTGAAGAGTGAGAAGTGAAAAACGTTTTTCATTCTTCACTTCTCACTCTTCATTATAAAACTACCCTTTCGATAATTCCTGCGCCCTGTTTTCTGCTAAAGCCGGATCGCCGTCGCGGCCCGGAACTGCCGGGGTGGCAAGCTACCTGGCTTTTGCCCCAATAAGCAATTTTAGTCACCCTGAAATGCGTATGGAGTAGTACGCATTAAAAAGATTAACCTCCCGCTTGTCATCCAAAACTATTTTCAATAACTTCCAGAAGGGAACTGACAACTCATAAGGGAATATATCATTTTAGATTTTCCTTCAAGATAGTCGGACGCCCAATACCGCTGCTGCAACTTTGACTCCACACTTCAAACAAGTTCTGCAATATGCTGCTCCGCCTCCTGTTCATCCTACTCTCTCTGTTTACCATCAATACTCTGGCCTTTTGTCAGCTTGATCACACAGGCAGGTCAGTAAGTGGCCCATTCATTGCTAAAAATTATAAAGTATTTGAGAACGACAAAGGGAAACTTGTTACCACTTTCGATATATACCGAAGAAACGATGGCTCTGTTTTGGAGAGGGTCTTTCTGGGAAGCCCTTACATGAGTTTTCCTATATGGCAGTCAGGAACGGTAAATATAGATGGCAAGGGAGAAGACGTTCCCTGCCAAATCGCCTACAATTTGTTTACTGATGAAATCCTGTGCCGGTTCCCTGACTCAGATAAAGAAACCCCCGTAATACCGATTGCATTCTCCATCAATGGAGTACCCTTTGTAAGTCTACCAATCAAATTTCTAGGTACAACGACACGAACCTATTTCGCTGTATTTAATACGGGGACAACCAAATTTCTGGTCAATTACCGCCGGCAACATGAAACCAACTGGAAGAGTAAGGATGCTCGTGACTTCGATGGTGAATACGTAACCGTTGAGCGGTACTACATCCGGAAAGGCAGTGCCGACCCGGTAGAAATTAAGCTGACCACTGAGTCACTGCTGGCGGCATTGCCTGAGAAAGCCAACCAGTTAAAAGATAGGCTTCGGTCTAAGAAGAAGTTAACCAAAGATGAAGTAATAGCCGCTCTGGCGTATTACGACACCTTAGTGATTGAGTGAATAAAAGGAGCAAGGGAGAAAAGCAGGAAAGCAGGAAGGGTACGAAAGAAGATCAACTACTTTCCTCCCTTCCTGCTTTCCTCCGCTTTTCCTTATCCCTTTGATAATTCCTGCGCCCTGCGCTCTGCGGCCAGTATACCCTTAGCCAGTGTTTCGGCCAGTGCTCCCTCTTCAAACTGCCTCAGAGCCGCCTCGGTAGTACCTCCTTTGGAGGCTACGGCTTTTATCAGTTCATCCAGCGATTTATCGGCATTATTGATCAGGTGAAAGGAGCCCAGCATGGTCTGCTTTACCAGCAGCGAAGCCACCGACTCCTCAAAGCCCATCTGCTTACCGGCCTCTACCATGGCCTTGACCAGGTAAAAGAAATACGCGGGGCCACTACCACTAAGTGCCGTAACGGCGTCCAGCTGGCTTTCTTCTTCCAGAAATACAGAGCGTCCCGTGGCATTTATGAGGTTTTCGACCCGGCGAAGCTGCTGAAGATCTACTTCCGGCGAAGACGCGTAGGCCGTGATACCCATACCCAGCATGGCTGGAGTATTAGGCATAGCCCGTATGACTAGCTTGTGCTGCAAAGCTTCCTGAATGGTAGCAATGGTGATACCGGCCATGATAGAGAAAACAACCTGCTGCGGCTTTATTACCTCTGCCAGTGCTCCCTGTACCGATACAAAGTCCTGCGGCTTGACAGACAAGATCACCAGATCGTACTCACCGATCTGCGGGCCGATGATGCCCGTCAGTACGCCCGGCTGAAAGCTACGCAGGCTCTCCATACGCTCCGGGCTTTTCTCCACCAGCAGGAAATCTTCTTTTTTGACCAGATCAAACTTCAAAAAGGCACGGGCAAAGGCCATTCCCATATTACCGCACCCAACTATGGCAATCTTCATGAACAAAAGAGGGGTTAAAATTTCAGGACTACTTCTGCCGCAATGATCTGTGGCTCAGAAACAGGCGGCAAGATACGAAAAGCGCTTGTGTGAGTCGAAGAAACTCACAGAGAATGAACCGGCAGGGCACAAAAAAACGGTACTACCTGTGTAGTACCGTTCATGAATGTATATTACCTGTACGAAATCTTACTTCCCTTCTGCTCCCAGCAGCTCCGCCAGCTTGTTTTCAAGAGAAGCGCCGCGTAGGTTCTTGGCAATTACTTTACCTTCCTTATCGAGCAGGTAGGTTGCCGGTATGGCGTTGACACCGTAAGTCTGGGCTACTTCCGAGTTCCACTTTTTCAGCTCTGAGCCGTGGTGCCAGGGCAGGCCATCTTTCTTGATCGCCCCTACCCACGCATCCTTACTGCTGTCCAGAGACACACCATAGATGGTAAAGCCTTTGTCCTTGTACTTGTTGTACATCTTTACCACGTTGGGGTTTTCCATCCGACAAGGGCCGCACCAGGCCGCCCAGAAGTCGATCAGGACGTACTTACCACGTAGCGAAGAAAGGCTGATGGGAGTACCGTCAGGACTGTTGAGCGTGAAATCAGGCGCAACATCACCTACCGATATACCTTTGATCCGCTTAATGTAGCCAATGTACATCTGCGCTAACTTGGAGTCCGGGTTTTCTTTCTTGAATCGCTCTGCTACGGCATTCATCATTTCGAAATCACGCTCCGGATTCAGCAGGTTATTAGCGGCAAAAATGGCCACCATAGAGGTACCCATCTCCGGGATCAGCGCCTTAATGTTAGAAAGGTGCTCCTCTTCGGCTTTCTGAAAAGACGCCTGTATTTCCTGCGCCTTCTTGGTATCTTTCTTTTCGTTGGCCTTGGCAAACTCCTCATTCCACTTGTTCACCTTCTCTACCATCGTCTGGTTCAGGTCTACCAGCTTAGCGTAGTACTCCATGTTCTTAGAGCCTTTTACGTCGGCCTTGCCGGGCTTACCGTTGGGGTCCTGTTCGTAGCCGTCAGCTACGACATTGAGCTGCTCTCCCCCCTCTACCAGCAGGACAACCCTCTGCCGATTGGCTACGTTAAGAATATAAAAATTACCGCCATCCTTCTCAGTAGCCCTGATGGTAAAGGTACCATCGGCCGCCAGTGTGGTGGAGTCTACCGGAGTGGGCGGGTTGGTTGACAGCTGCAGGTATACTTTTTCGCCCGCGCTGCCATTTTTTATTTTTCCGGCAACGGAGAATTCTTTGGGAATTTGTGCCTGGGCTATCGCCCCCCACAGCACCAGTCCCATCAGATACATCATCCTTTTCATACGTCTGCTTCTTGTTAGATATATGGGTGTAGTAGCGTAAAGATCAACTCTTTACCCGGCCACTTGTTCTACTTAAGTTTTTCAGCCAGCAATTCGTTCACCAGCTTAGGATCGGCCGTTCCGCGTGACTTTTTCATGACTTCTCCGACAAAAAGTCCGAGCAAGCCTTTTTTGCCTTTGCGGTAGGCAGTTACCTTGTCCGGCATGGCGGCCAATACCTCATCTACCAACGTTTCCAGCTCTCCGGTATTGCGGTTCTGCAGCCAGTTATTTGCTTCGGCCAGCTCGCGGGGCGACTGCTCCGCATCTTCCAGCAGGGCCGGGAAGGCTTTCTGGGTAGCGGTCGAGTGGCTGATCACCCCTGTTTCTACCAATTCGATCAGTCCGGCCAGCACGACGGCCTTCAGGGGGAAAGCCTCCATATCCTCGCCCGTTTCATTCAGGTAAGACTTCACAGGACCCATCAGCCAGTTAGAAGCCGTCTTGTAGTGCGTAGTGTGACTGCATACTTCTTCAAAGTAGGCAGCCATTTCCTTGGTATCGGTTAACTGAGCGGCGTCGTAGGCAGGTATACCGTACTGGCTCACAAACTTCTCACGCAGCTCATTGGGCAAAGCGGGCATTTTGGCTTTTACCTCCTCCATCCACTCATCCGACAGTACTACGGGGCACAGATCCGGATCGGGGAAGTAGCGGTAGTCGTTCATGGTTTCCTTCACCCGCATACCATAGGTCTGTCCCGAATCAGCGTCGAACATCCGGGTTTCCTGCGTGATGGTACCTCCGCTCTCGGCTAGTGCAACCTGACGGCGCCACTCGTACTCGACCGCCCGCATAATGTTGCGGATCGAGTTCATGTTCTTGATCTCTACCTTGGTACCAAACTCCTCCTGTCCCCAGGGCCGGATTGAGATGTTGACATCGCAGCGCAAGGAGCCTTCCTCCATGTTGCCATCACAAACATCCAGGTACCTTACCAGCTGACGGATCGCTGTCACGTAAGCCCCCGTTTCCTCGGCCGAACGCAGATCGGGCTCCGACACCATCTCGATCAGCGGCGTACCGGCGCGGTTGTAGTCCAGTAAGGTAGCCGTATCGTTGCCGTCGTGTACAGACTTGCCCGCGTCTTCTTCCAGGTGGATGTGGTGCAGCCGGATGGTCTTTTCTATGGGTTTTCCGTCTGGGCCTTTAGTTGTGATCAGGATACCTCCGCCCTGGCAGATCGGCGCCTTGTCCTGCGAGATCTGGTACCCCTTAGGAAGGTCAGGATAGAAGTAGTTTTTGCGGTCGAATATGGTACGGCGCGTAATGGTACAGCCACAGGCCAGCCCCATACGCACGGCGTACTCGAGAGCCTTCTTGTTGAGCTTGGGAAGGGTACCCGGCAGGGCCAGCGTCAGCGCACCAATATTGGTATTAGGCTCGGCCCCGAAACGATTTATATCAGTAGTGAATAATTTGGAGTCGGTCAAAAGCTGACAGTGTACTTCGAGTCCGATTACGGTTTCGTACTTTTCTAAGAGTTCGTCCGTTACCTCGGCCGGTTGTAGTGTTGTAGAAATCATGCTTACATTATATACGCTTCTTACAAAGATAATGGTTTGCCCGTAGAAAGCGAAGGGGTTAGCAGAGTTGGAAAACGACAGAGGCTGCCCCACTGGCTGGTGATATGACTACCTACAGACAGCCATACAGCAGGGATTAACAGTACCTCACCTGCATGCCTCTACCAGTACCGACAGCCACGAATCATATTCCTTAAAGCCCTCTTTCCTAAGTACCCGAACTACATCTCTGTAATGGGGATGGAAATAAGAAGCCAGAGTAAATAAGTCTACCGAGCTTTCCGGCTCGTACAACCTTCCAGGCTGGTAGTGCTCCAGCCCTGCTTTGGCCCGTTGCCGGTCCAGCTCTACTTTCGTATTCACCCACTCCTTATGCACCTTCTCTTTTCTGGCGTAAGGTACTACATAGTCTATGGATTTTTGGATACTGCCCCCCTCGGGGCTTTGGTAGGTAAAGGGGCGGAAGTGGTCTTGCTTGTCTCCTAGCTGCTCCACAGTAAGGGCATAGATTAGGAGCGGGTCCAGGCCCGACACGTGGTAGCTCAGGGCGTCGCGTTCGATCAGGTCCCGGCTGGTGCCGTCAGCGTAGAGGGCCCTATCAATGTACGTCTTAAACTGCTCCTGCGCGTACGCTACATACTGGGGCTTTTGCAGCACCAGGCCGATGGTACCTACCAGTTTGATGTGCTTGGCTTTCCAGTTGTTTTCGGGAATACGGGGAAAGGCCATCTCCGCCTCCGCAAGCTTGGTCAGCCATTGGTCTACCTGACGTTTCTCCTCTTTGGAGAAGTACTTCTTAAGTACCTGGTAACTATACACCAGTGGCTCCAGCTTATTCTCATTAATAGGGTTACCCGTAGGCTGGTAAGTATCTACCCAAGCCAGCAGGTACCCCTTTATTTTGTTAGCATAGACAGCCTCTTGAGTACCGTACCAGGCCGATAGCCATACCGCTACCTTATCCAGGTCTTTGAGGCTCTCGGTAGTCTGTATTCGGTCGGGATTAGTATCCAGTAGCCCCTCGTAGTAGATCACGCGCCGGGGACGGGGCTGGTCACTCAGGTACTGTTTCGCCTCCTGCTCCACGGGTTTCCACAGGGCCTGTACTTCTGGGTTAGTTTTAACTAGTATCGTTACTTCCCGTTGCTGCGGAGCAGTTAGCAGCAGCGTCTGCCGGACCTGGGCCTCCGCACAGATGGATAGAAGCAGCAGAAAGACGAGGTACAGGTAATGCTTCATGAAGTTAGAATAGTAGGTATGTAGCAGCACCAAAGGCCGGTGAGGACACCGGTCACACTGAGAAATACAGCGCCTACACAAAAAAGCGTGCGTTAGGGTTTCTCCTACCGCACGCTCAATACTTTTATTTCATCAAGATTTACATCTCTTTCAGTTCCCCCACCATCTTCGTCAGGGTAGACTTGGCGTCGCCGAAGAGCATGAGGCAGTTGTCGTAGCCGAAGAGTTCGTTTTCGATACCGGCGTAGCCTGCTGCCATGGAGCGCTTGCTCACGATCACGGTTCGGGCCTTATCAGCATTCAGGATAGGCATACCAAAGATTGGACTGGCCGGATTGGTACGGGCGGCCGGATTTACTACGTCGTTGGCCCCTACTACCAATACTACATCGGTGTTGGAGAAGTCGTCGTTGATCTCTTCCATCTCGATAAGCTTGTCGTAAGGTACATTGGACTCGGCCAGCAGTACGTTCATGTGGCCGGGCATACGACCCGCTACAGGGTGTATGGCAAAGCGTACGTTCACGCCTTTCTTTTCGAGCAGGTCCATCATCTCCCGCACGACGTGCTGGGCCTGCGCCACGGCCATACCGTAGCCGGGTACCACGATCACCGACGAGGCCGAATCAAAGATCATGGCGGCTTCTTCCACACCTACTTCTTTGATGACCATTTCGCTACCACCACCCGCAGCAGCAGCGGCACCCGAAGTAGCCCCAAAGCCACCCAGCAGTACGCTCACCAGCGAGCGGTTCATGGCCTTACACATGATCTGAGTCAGGATGATACCCGAAGCACCTACCAAAGCTCCCGTTACGATCAGTACAGAGTTGTTCAGCACGAAACCAGTAGTACAGGCCGCCATACCCGAGTAGGAGTTGAGCAGCGAGATTACCACGGGCATATCGGCCCCCCCGATGGGAATTACCACCAGTACCCCCAGTACCAGCGAGATAGCCGCCAGTACCAGCATGGCCGTTACCAGGTCGATTTCAAGTGAAACCATTACGCCGCATACTATGGTCACGATCAGGAGCACCAGGTTGAGCAGGTGCTGACCACCAAATACGATAGCGTTACCGCTGATCTTACCGCTCAATTTGCCATAGGCCGCCAGCGAACCGGTGAAAGTGACACCACCAATCAATACACTAAGGAGGATACTAATAAGCGTTACCAGGTCAGTAGAAAGGTCAGGCTGCTCCACGGCGCGGGTCCAGTAGTCGGACATGGCTACCAGAAAGGAAGCCGCGCCCCCGAAACCGTTGAAGATCGCCACCATCTCGGGCATCTGGGTCATCTCTACCTTGCGGGCCCAGATTAGACCGATAGCTCCACCGATTACAATACAGGCCAGGATTTCGGGCAGCGTCAGCGCCTCTACGTAGGTAATGGTAGCCAGGATAGCCAGCAGCATCGCCACCGACGACAGGGTGTTGCCCTGGCGGGCTTCCTGCGTACGGTTCAGCTTCTTGATACCTACGATAAAAAGTACCGCCGATATCAGATACGTAAGTTGTACAAGTATGTTCATGTGGGGAATTGCAGGATTATTGGTAAAACAGAGGAGACTGCACTAGGCCTTTTTCTTTTTGAACATCTGGAGCATGCGGTCCGTCACGGCGTAGCCACCTACCACGTTGATGGTAGCCAGTACCAGCGCCAGCATACCCAGGTACTTGCTGATTTCGCCTTCGCGTACGCACAGGATAGCTCCTACGATGGTGATACCCGATATGGCATTGGAGGCTGACATCAGGGGCGTGTGCAGGGTTGGGGGTACTTTGGAGATAAGCTCAAAGCCACAGTAGCTGGCCAGCACCAGTATATAGAGCAGGAATATAAAGTTCTCGAGGGTCATGTTTCGGGAGTGATTGTGGTTGTATGATGTACTTCTCGCGGGGTGGCGGATCAGACTCTAGCCTTGGCCAGGATCTCCTTCGTGAACGGATGCACGAGCTCGCCCTGGTAGGTGATAAGGCTACCTTTGGTAACGTCTTCGTCCATTTCCCACTTGAAGCCATCCTTATTAGCCAGGTGAAGCAGCAGCGTTGAGATATTCTTGGCGTACAACTCACTGGCGTTGACGGGCAGCAGCGAAGGTAGGTTAGACTCTCCAATAATGGTCACGCCATGCTTCACGACCGTCTTGTTCAGCTCGCTCAGTTCACAGTTTCCTCCTGACTCCACCGCCATATCCACGATCACCGAGCCTGTTTTCATACTCTTTACCATTTCCTCAGTAATCAGGATCGGGGCTTTTTTACCTATCACCAGCGCGGTAGTGATGGCTATATCAGCTTCTTTGATGCGCTCCCTGATGAGCTGCTGCTGCTTCTGGAGGTAGTCGGCCGATACTTCGCGGGCGTAGCCCCCTTCGGTCTTGACGCCTTCGGCACCTTCCACCTGCAGAAAGCGGCCACCCAGTGACTCTACCTGCTCTTTGGTTTCGGGACGCACGTCAGTGGCCTCTACTACGGCGCCCAGACGCTTGGCGGTAGCAATAGCCTGCAGGCCCGCTACTCCGGCTCCGAATACCAGCACCCGGGCGGGCGTAATGGTACCCGCGGCGGTCATCATCAGCGGGAATATCTTACCCAGAGCATTGGCACCCAGCAGTACTGACTTGTAGCCCGCCAGGTTGGCCTGCGAACTGAGCGCATCCATCTTCTGGGCCCGCGAGATACGAGGTACGGCATCCATAGAGAAGGCAGCGATCTTCCTGCGGTTGAGCGCATCCACTACTTCCGGGATGGTATAGGCGTAGAGGTAGGAGATCAGTACGGCCCCCTCCTTCATGAGAGCCACATCGGCTATGTCCGGCGCATTGACCTTCAGGACAATGTCACCCTCGGCAAAGGCCGAAGCCGCGTCGGGCACGATGAGAGCACCTGCCTGCAGGTATAAGTCATCCGAAAAATAGGAGGCTTCGCCGGCACCTGTTTCGATCAGACAACTGAATCCGGCTTTCTGAAGAGATTTGACCACGTCGGGGGTTAGAGCCACACGCCTTTCCAAAGGCTTCGTCTCCTTGGGGACTGCAATTTTCAATGTTTCCAGACAGAGTTTTGGTTAGAAAACTAATACAGCTAGTTCAACGGGAATTCTACTCATTCTGAACCAGGTAAATGTTCAGCTACACAGGGTTAGCACCTGCGCATACAGCCATTAAGCCCGGGGTGTTAGCCCAGGGCTTGTAACCAGGTAGTCCCAGATGGTAGTGTTAGAGACGTTGAAAGTGTGTAGTTAACCTTAAAGACTCCTCAAAAAAATGCAGGCATCAAGGCATTCATCCTGAATTTGAAGTAGGTATGCGCCAGAAGCGCCAGTTTTTTACCGTCGGCTACCCGTATGCGCTCTTCCTGAATACGGGCCGCGGGTATCTTTTTGATCTTATCGAATAGCGTTCGGTAGTAGACATAAGCCAGGTATACTCCTTGGCGAGCCCCACGGGGCAGCATCAGGATTGCCTGATAGGCCGCGTCAAAATCAGCTTCGATATCCTTCTCAATTTCGTGCTTGGAATCCGGATCAAAGGTTGTGAACTGTACACCGGGGAAGTAGACACGACCGCGCTCAATGTAGTCACTCTTCATGTCACGCAGGAAGTTTACTTTCTGAAAGGCCGCTCCCAGTTTACAGGCCCCATCCCGCAACCGCTCAAACATATCCCTGTCGCCCTCGCAGAACACCCGCAGACACATGAGTCCTACTACCTCAGCCGAGCCGTAGATGTACTTGCAGTAGTTGTCAGAAGTGTAATCCTGCTCATACAGATCCATTTCCATGCTATCCAGGAAGCATTCTATCAGTTCATGTTCGATCCCATACTGGTTGGCTACCAGCTGAAACGCATGCAGTACCGGATTAACACTGATCCTGTCCTTGATGGCACTGTAGGTATCCTCCCGAAACTTATCCAGTAGGGCTTTCTTATCGAAATCGTGGAATGTATCTACAATCTCATCGGCGCAACGCACAAATCCATATATGCCGTAAATAGGCATGTGAAAGCGGCGGTCCAACGTGCGGATTCCCAACGTAAAGGACGTACTGTACTGCTCGGTAATAATCCGGCTACAGTGAAATGATGTTTGGTTGAATAGCTCCAGCATAGAACGTCGGTTTTGGGAGGAGATGACCCAGATGATAGCTAATGATACTAAAACCTAAAACTCACCTCTTTGTTTAATCAACTTTAAACAAAATTATAAATTATTCTCCCTCTTCACCTCACGGGCTACAACTATTCCTGAAATTAAGGAAGGAGGTACTCCCGGACCGGGTACAGTCAGCTGCCCGGTATAGTACATATTCCTGATTTTCTTACTCTTAAGGGCAGGCTTCAGTATAGCTGTTTGCATCAGTGTATTGGCCAGACCGTAGGCATTACCCCGGAATGAGTTATAATCTTTTATGAAATCACTATGAGCATACATGCGCTTATACAACACATGAGGCCGAACCGGCTCCCCAACATACGCCTCCAGCCGCTCCATCACCAGATTATAGTACTTCTCACGTATGGCATCTGTATCACCACTAAGGCCAGGAGCTACCGGAATCAGGACAAATAGGTTTTCGTACCCTTCGGGCGCCACCGAGGGATCAGTCTTAGAGGGGGCTGATACGTAAAACAGCGGCTTAGAGGGCCACTGCGGGCTTTCGTAGATTTCGGCCGCGTGTACCTTGAAATCTTCGTCAAAGAAAAGATTGTGGTGTTCCAGGCGGGGTACTCTCTTATTTATACCCAGGTAATAAAGCAATGATGAAGGGGCCATAGTTCGCTTGCTCCAGTACGTTTCATCATATGTACGATAAGTATCGCCTAAAAGATCATTCTCTACGTGATGATAATCAGCTCCCGCTATCAATATATCCGCTTCATATATACCCGAATCGGTATGAATTCGCCGTGCCTGCCCCTTATCTACCTCTATACGAGTTACATTCTGATTCAGCAGCAGCTTTACTCCTTTCTCTTCCGCCAGCGCTACCATACCCTTTACAATCTCGTGCATACCTCCCATAGGGTACCAGGTACCCATGCTCATCTCGGCGTAGTTCATGAGGCTGTACATTGCAGGCGTGTTTTCGGCCGTAGCTCCCAGGAACAGTACCGGAAACTCTACCAGCTGCAAAAGGCGGGGATCTTTAAAAAACTTACGGACGTGCTGGGCGAATGACTGGAATACATCCAGCCGGGCTACATCGTAGAGAAGCTTGAGACTTATAAACTCAGTAAGGCGGCGGCTAGGCTTCCAGACAAACTCGCCAATCCCGACTTTGTACTTGTAGGCAGCCTGCCGCAGAAACTCGTCTAGGCGCTCTCCGCTACCCGGCTCCATCGACTCAAATAGCTGACGAAGCCCCGTTAGTCCGGCGGGCAGATCCACGGCTTCATCCGGACCAAAAACTACCTTGTAAGAAGGGTCCAGACGAACCAGCTTGTAGTAATCAGAAGGTTTTTTGCCAAATCGGGCGAAGTAGTCTTCAAATACATCGGGCATCCAGTACCAGCTGGGCCCCATATCAAATACGAAGCCTTGCTCACGAAACACACGGGCGCGTCCGCCGGGAATGCTGTTTTTTTCGAGGATAGTAACATCGTAGCCGTCGTGGGCCAGTTGTGTAGCTGCAGAAAGGCCGGCAAAACCAGCCCCGATTACCAGTACTCGTTTAGGAGGGGTCATATAGGGTGTATGTAGTACAGATTCTAAAGCATGAAAAAAAGTTAGACAGAATTCTATCTAACTTTTCCAAACCTTCCTCTTTTTAACCAAAAACTACCTCATTGCAGTCCTTCAGATGGCTCTGAACTGACCGCTCAATGCTTTATGTCTTTGTTGTTAATCAGTCGAAATGAGAGTAAACTTTTAGCTTTCCTTTTAGCTCCTTTCTTGCGATGTGAATACGATTCTTTACAGTTCCTATAGGTATATCCAGTTTGGCGGCTATTTCGTGGTACTTGAAGCCCCGGAAGTGCATCATGAAGGGTACCCGATAGGCCGAATCCAGATTTTCGATAGCCCGGTTGATATCATCCATGGCAAAGCTGGTGTAGGCACCGTTGTCAGTGCTGCTCTCCATGGAGTTGATATAATGCAGGTTATCGGTAGTATCGATGAAGGTGTTCTTACGTACCATCCGCTGATAGTTGGTAATGAACGTATTCTTCATGATGGTGTACAGCCAAGCCTTCAGGTTTGTTCCATCCGTATACTTGTCGCGATTAGTAAATGCCTTAAGAAGCGTGTCCTGTAACAGATCATTCGCATCTTCCGAATCACGGGTCAGGCGCATAGCGAATGGTTTCAGAGACTTCGAAACCCGATGGATGTTATATGTGAATTCTATAGCCGTCATAACAAACAAAGTATAAGGTTTATATTTTGTTGAATCAAATTTAATAATCGTTAAACAAATATGCCAATTTCTGTTAAACTTTCTTGCCAAAGCGCTAAACAGGCAACCCCACACTCCGATGTACTTTAAGGTATGCTTTCTGAGATTGAATTATATAAAGCATTAATTTACCTTATACAAGTCGCGACAGCCTTATTATGTACAATGCCTTATATGTTCAACTTTTTTTCGGTGCGGCTCCACACATATTTGTAAAAACCATACCTGAGCAGTGCCAGCACGAGCTTCTACATCTCATAAAAGAAGCTCAGAGGATCCGGAAACAGGTAGGAGTAACCGGTCTGAGCCATTAGTTTATCACCTGATACACTTTTGTAAGGCTCATTGCTTTCAGACTCTAAAAAAGTGGGCAACTCCCAGCCAAACTGGCGACAGGAAGCCTCGTAAACCATTTTTCGCGTAGGATGTTGCGGCGCAACCACATTAAAAACACCTTTTTTTACGGGGTTCTTCAGGAGGTAGGTAATGACGTTCACGACATCATCCCGATGTACATAATTCACAGGGAGCTCTCCGGTTGTCAGATTCTTCTTCCCCCGAACGTACTTTCCCGGAATGCGGTCATAGCCCATCAGGCCTCCGCAGCGGAGTATTACAACGTCACATTTACTCTGTAACCCATTCATTATCAACTCGGCCTCTACCATTGATGGCACCGGTGACTGCTCGGGTACCAGTACGTCTTCCTCCCTTACTTCGCGGTTCAGTTCGGGGTATACAGAGGTAGAGCTAATGTAAATTATCTGCTTCACCTCACTATTTTTTATGAGCTCCACTAGGTGTTTTACTTGCTGAGTATGAAAATCCTCACCTTGTTTCGCCAGACGGGGTGGAATGTCCACAACGATAAAATCACTGTGAAAAAGTGTGGAATAGTGGGTTCCTTTGGGTTCAGGATCAAGGCTGAACAGTACCGGGGTAATCCCGGCGGCACTCAGTAGCTCCAGTTTGGAGGGGGTAGTTGTACTGCCGATAACCTTATAATGCTCCTGGCTGGTCAGGAGGTGCTTAGCTAGTGGCAGCCCAAGCCAGCCACAGCCTATAATACTTACTGTCGGAGAAGAAGTGTTGTGCATTGGTACTAGGTATGTGTGTCAGTTTTTTGAAAATATAGGCTAGACGGGTGAAGTTTCCCCACGGATACTTTGGTGTTAGTCAGCTCCACTGCAACTTTTTTTGTACTTTTGCACGTTTGATTACTGTGCATTTCGACCACGCGCGTATGAAGTTGTTTCAACTCCTCTATTTAGTCTTAATCATTTCATTAGTAGGGATGGTAGGCTGTAACCAGCTTACCGAAAAAGGGCCCGATGTAAGCCACATTCAGGCCAATGTATCTATTCAGGACCTGGAAGATGAGCTCTTTGCGAGTCAGTCGGTACAGGATGTTGAAAACTTTCTCGCTAAGTACCCCTTCCTGACTAAGGTCTACTTCACCGAAGTACCTTCCAGCGAGGCGTCGCCCGACAAATCGTCGCTGGCGGCGCAGCTCTATGAGAACATACGCAATAATGCCCTGCGGGGATTTAAACAACAGATCGATTCTATATTTACCCCTAAGGCTCAGCCGCTTCAGGAGCAGCTGGAAAGTGCCTTCAGGCACGTCAAGTACTACTATCCCGACTTTACAGTGCCAAAGGTAGCTACTATCGTCACGGGATTCACGGGTAACGACCTGTACGTTTCCGATAGTCTGATCATTATTGGGCTGGACTACTTTGGTGGCGAACGGGCGCTGTACCGCCCCCAGGTATACAACTACCAGTTGCGCCGCTACCAACCCGAGTCAATAGTACCTTCCATTCTGTTTTTCCTGGCCGACCGATACAACCAGATAGCCCCTGACGACCGTACACTACTGGCCGATATGGTTGGGTACGGTAAGTCGTTTGAATTTGTAAAGCATATGGCTCCTCAGGCTCCTGACAGCCTCATCATTGGTTTCAGCGAGGAGAATCTGACGCGCACGTACAACAGCCAGACGGAGTTGTGGGCATTCTTCGTGGAAAATAAGCTCCTGTACGAAACCAGCGACCTCAAGAAACAAAAGTACGTAGGTGAGCGCCCGCTTACTCCCGAAATAGGACCCGAGGTACCCGGAGGCATTGGGCGGTGGATCGGCTGGCGCATTGTAAGCCAGTACAGGTCCAAGAACCCGGACATAACGCTACCCGAGCTGATGAAGATAGCCGATGCCCGCAAGATACTACAGGACTCAGGATACAAAGGACAGATTGATGATGAATAGATTCGTACGGGCAACAGCGGCTAACGAGTGACCAAAAGATTACAAAGACTTCTCTACTAACATGGCAAAACGAAGACGATTAGACGACGATGATGATTCGGTCACCGCAAAAAAAATAAGCTGGAAGGGCATACAGAATACCCTCAAGATTTTCAGGTATACACTCCCGTACAAGGGGTTGTTTATCGTAGGCTTTATCTTCCTGATCCTGTCTACGGGTACTTCGCTGGCTTTTCCTAAGCTGGTAGGTAGTATTGTTGAGGTTATTGAAGGCAGGTCATCCTATACCATCAATCAGATTACTGCTCTCCTGATCGTCCTGCTGGTATTTCAATCGGTCTTTGCATTTCTGCGCATCTACCTGTTTGCCCGCGTCAGTGAGCGGGCCATGGCCGATGTACGCCGCGACGTATACAGTAAAATCATCACACTGCCCGTGGTATTTCTGGAGCAGCGCCGCGTGGGTGAGCTCACCAGCCGCATTACATCTGATGTTACCCAACTGCAGGATGTACTATCATTTACCGTTGCCGAGTTTTTCCGGCAGATGGCTACTCTGCTCGCAGGGGTGGTACTTATTTCCTATACCTCCTGGAAGCTGACCGTATTCATGATGGCTACGTTTCCGGTACTGGTAATTGCTGCCATGGTATTTGGCCGCTACATTCGTAAGCTCTCCAAAAAAGCACAGGATGAACTGGCTGCCGCCAACGTGATCGTGGAAGAAACCCTGCAGTCGGTGAATATCGTAAAGGCTTTCACCAACGAACGCCTGGAAGTAGCCCGCTACCAGACGGCCCTGGGCCGGGTAGTGGACAACGCACTTCGTGCCGCTACCTTCCGCGGTGGCTTTGTCTCCTTTATCATATTCGCTCTTACCGGAGGTATTGTGGGGGTAATCTGGTACGGTGCTTCACTGGTGCAGGCGGGTGAGATGGGTATATCTGATCTGTTTACCTTTACCTTGTACACTGCCTTTATCGGAGGAGCCATCGGAGGTATGGGCGATATTTACGCTCAGATCAACAAGACCATCGGCGCCTCGGAGCGCCTGCTGGAGATCCTAGCAGAGCCTTCGGAGGTGGATATTACTACAACTCCTGCCCTGGCACAACAGAATACAGTACAGGGCCAGATCAGCTATCAGAACGTGCAGTTTGCCTATCCGTCCCGCCCGGATGTACAGGTACTTAAAGGGATTAGCTTTGACGTCAACGCGGGTGAAAAGATAGCACTGGTCGGATACAGCGGTGCGGGAAAATCTACTATTGTACAACTGCTGATGCGCTTTTATGAGCCGCAGGGCGGCGAGGTACGTATTGATGGACGTCCGATATCAGCCTACGAACTGACGGAGCTACGCCGTAACATTGCCGTAGTACCACAGGAGGTGATGCTGTTTGGAGGTACTATTTACGAAAACATAGCCTATGGTCGCCCCGATGCTACCGAAGCCGAGGTCAGGGAAGCGGCCCGCAAAGCCAACGCGCTTCAATTCATTGAGTCTTTCCCCGAGAAGTTTCAGACGGTAGTAGGGGAGCGCGGTATCAAACTATCGGGCGGACAGCGTCAGCGCATTGCCATTGCCCGCGCTATTCTGAAAGACCCTAAGATTCTGATCCTGGACGAAGCTACCAGCTCACTGGATGCCGAGTCGGAGAAGCTGGTGCAGGAAGCCCTGGACGAGCTGATGAAAAACCGTTCTACCATTGTGATTGCCCACCGTCTGGCTACGATACGCAAGGTAGATACCATCTACGTAATCCGGGAGGGACAGATCGTGGAGTCCGGCTCACACGAGGTACTGGCCATGATCGAGGATGGCCTGTACGCCAACCTGATCAAGCTGCAGTTTGAAACGGCAGAGAGCCATTCATAGAGTAGCTATCGGTAGTTAGCTACTAGCTGTTCGTTCTGAGATAGTTATTTTTAGCAGTATAAATCGTTCGAAAGGGCTGGCGTAGTACCCAGCCCTTTCTATTTTTGCCCATCATACACTTTGTACATAGCCATGACCTCTCCCCGTACTTTTTTTGAGACGCAATTACAGGAAGCCCGCGAAGCCGAAGCCAAAGCCCAGCGGCAGTTTAATAGCCTCGCCATTGGCCGCCTTACGGCCTTTGTAGTAGGTGTAGCCTCGGCCTGGGCGTGGAACCGGAGCGGCGACTCCATTTGGGGAGGAGTGACGCTGATAGCTCTGGTTATCTTTCTGGTACTGATGCGTCGGCAGCAGGCCGCCCGTATTCAGCGTGATTTCCAGCGCAACCTCCAGCGCATCAACGAAGACGAGCTGGACCGGCTCTCGTTCAAATTCAAGAGAGAAGATACCGGCGAGCAGTACCAGGAGCGGGACCACCCGTACGCTACGGATCTGGATATATTTGGGAAGCATAGCCTCTACCGCCTCCTCAACCGCACCCGCACCGCCGAAGGTAGTCGCCGTCTGGCGCAATGGCTCACCCAACATGCCCCGCTGGAAGAGGTAACGAGCCGTCAGGTGGCGGCCGCCGAATTCAGAAAAGAGGCCGAGTGGCGGCAACAATGGGAGGCTACGGCGCTACTGCACGAGCATGCTGCTCAGCACGTGGGCGAACTACGAACGTGGGTAAATGAGCCGCTGGCGGCTCCCTTGCAGCAATCCCTTCGCTGGCGGTGGTGGCCGGCCGTTACGCTGACGCTGGGCGTACTGGCTCTTACGGGAGTACTACCCGGCTGGCCGTTCTGGCCGAGCCTGATCGCGCACGGCTTTATTCTTAAGCGATTCAATGATCAGCTCCAGTCCCTGACTAACCGCACTACCTCCCTCGGACATACCCTATTGGCTTACGCTGATCTACTACACCTGGCCGAAACGGCGCCGTACCAATCGCCCTGGTGGGCGGAGCGGCAGTCTGCCATCAAAGAAGCGTCTACTTCACTGCGCTCACTAGGCGGCTGGTTTGCCCGCCTGGACTACCGCCACCATCCCTTCTTTGTGCTACTGGTAGGCCTGCCCTTCTTATGGGACTTGCACTGTCTGGCGGCTATTGAGCGCTGGAAACAGCAGTACGGTACTCAGCTACACGCCTGGCTCGAAGCCCTCGCCGATGCTGAGGCTCTCAACAGCCTGGCCGGATTTGCCTTCGCCAATCCTGACTATACCGAGCCACACCTACTGGCCGAAACTACCGTACACATTGAAGCTGATACCATGGGGCATCCGCTCATACCCGCCGACAAGCGCGTGAGTAACGACTTCAGCCTCAAAGGTACCGGGCAGACCATGCTCATCACCGGCTCCAACATGTCCGGCAAGAGTACCTTTCTGCGTACAGTAGGTCTTAATCTGGTACTGGCGCAGCTAGGGGCGGTTGTGTCCGCTCAGCGCTTTGTCTGTACCCCCGTGCAGGTATTCAGCAGTATGCGCACACAGGATTCGCTGGAAGAGAGTACCTCTTCTTTCTACGCGGAGCTGAAGCGCCTGCGGCAGCTTCTGGTGCTGGCCGAAGACGCGCAGGTACCTGTATTATATTTATTAGACGAAATCCTGAAAGGTACCAACTCCGCCGACCGTCACCGGGGCGCCGAGGCCCTGATCCGCCAGCTCCACCCCAAGCAGTCAGCTGGGCTGGTGTCCACGCATGACCTTGAACTGGGGCAGTGGGGCGCTACGCAGACCTATGTGCATAACTTCCACTTCCGCTCCGACGTACAGGATGGGCAGCTGACCTTTGACTATAAGCTTCACGGAGGCATCTGCCAGAGCTTCAACGCCAGCGAACTAATGCGGATGATGGGTATTAGGGTAGACCTGTAATTATACTGACTATGGTTAAATTCCTTTTGGTTGAAGATGACGATCGGGTTGCCTCCTTCATCAAAGAAGGTCTGGTAGAAAAAGGATTCCTGGTTGATGCTGTTACTACCGGCTACGAAGCCATAACTAACATCAGCATCAACGACTACGACGTTATTATACTGGATATCATGCTCCCGGATATCGATGGCTATGAGGTATGCAAGATTACGCGCAAGCGCAATATCAAATCCATCATCATTATACTGAGCGCGCTGGGTGACTACGAAGAGAAGATAAAGGGCCTGGAAGCAGGAGCCGACGACTTCATAGCCAAGCCTTTTCATTTCAGGGAACTCTTAGCCCGGGTCAACGCCCAGCTACGCCGTAAGCAACTGGAAAAAGGAGTATTTGAATTCAATAAATATGCTGATCTGGAAGTGGATGTAGAGCTAAACCGGGTAACCCGGAGCGGAAAGGAAATAAATCTGACCCCCCGGGAGTTTAATTTACTACTATACCTGCTGCGTAACCGCGAACGGGTACTCTCCAAAGTGGAGATTGCGGAGTCGGTATGGGATATACATTTTAGTAGCAGCACCAACGTGGTGGAAGTGTACATCAACTACCTCCGCAACAAGATCGACAAGGATTTTGAAGACAAGCTGATCCACACAATAAAGGGTAGAGGTTACCTGCTAAAACTCAAACCGAATGAATCTTAAACGGAAACTGGCTCTACGGTCGACGCTGGTATGTGCGCTTACCCTGCTGTTTGTTTTCTCAGGTACTTACTACTTCTTCAGCCAATACATCTCACAAGGGTACTATACACGCCTCAACGACCGGGCTCTGACTACGGCTTTCTTCTTCCTGGAAAAAGATGAAGTGAGCAAGCATACGTATCAGGATTACGAAAGGAAGTACCGGCAGCCGCTTAATGAAGAAATCGTACAGATCTACGACGCCAGCAATACCAATACGTTCGTAGAGACCCACCCCGAAATCAGGCTCAGTGATAGGCTACTGAACCAGATACGACAGCGAAAAAAGGACGAGTTCAAGATAGGACAGCGCCAGTTCTTAGGTGTTTACTATCACGACAACGAAGGAGATTTTGTCATCGTCACGTCAGGGATTAACCGAAGGGGGATTGACCAGATCAACAACCTCCGAAACTACCTCATTTTATTTTTCGTCATAGGTGTCGCTCTCAACTACCTGCTCAATATACTGGTAGCTAACCGTACCTTCAGGCCATTCTCCCAGATCCTGCAGAAAGTTAACGCCATATCTACCGACAACCTCAACGCCAGGCTTCCGGCTATGCCCGGTACTAATGATGAGCTCAGCCTTCTGACGAGTACACTCAATATGTTTCTGGAGCGGCTGGAGAAAGAGGTGAATAACCAGAAAATGTTCCTTAAGAACATCTCCCACGAGCTCAAGACCCCCCTAACCGCTATTATAGGCCAGGCCGAAGTAACCCTGGATCATTCGCATACTGTACCGGAGTACCGGCAGGCCTTACAGAAAATCGTACGGGACACCCATGATATCAGGGCCATTATAGATGGGCTGCTCCTGATCAGCGGGCTTAATACCGGCAGCAAACGGATGCCTGCGGTGCCGTTTCGGATTGATGAATTGGTTTGGGATGTACTGGAAAAGCTGAAATTTAAGTACCCCGATTCTATTATTCATACCTCGCTGGATGTCAGCTCGGAACAGGAGCCTCTGCTGGAAGTTGTATCGCACCGTGAGCTGCTATCTACCGCGCTGCTGAATATTCTGGATAATGCCATCAAGTTCTCTCAGAATGGTAATCCCTCGCTATCCATTTGTATAGAGGAGGGGCGTCCGGCGGTGGTGGTAGAGAATAATGGGCCGGGTATAGCGGAAGCGGACTTAAATCAGGTATATACCCTATTCTACCGGGGCTCCAATGCCAGGTCGGTACCGGGGCATGGGATAGGACTGGCCCTCACGCGCCAGATCGTGGACTTCTGCCAGGCTAGCATCTCTATCCAAAGTACCCCAGATCAAAGTACCCGAGTGGGTATACAGTTCTAGGGAGTATTCTAAGCTACATATAATCCGGCTCTAAGCTACTTCTAATGTAGCGTTGAGCTGGCTCTAAGGTTGGGATTATAGCTTTGCCGCTATAATATCCTTAGAGAATGAAACCATCCCATTTTTTAGTTAGTGTATTCTTTTTGTTTCTGGCAGTTAGTACCAGAACACTCAGCGCCCAAAGTCTACAAACCAGTACCGATACTTTACACCTTACCAAACCGCAGGCCGAAAAGCTCTTCCTCGAGAAAAACCTGCTCTTACTTGCCGAAAGGTTAAATATTCAGCAATCGGAGGCTTTGGTCATGCAGGCCCGGCTGTGGCCTAATCCATCGGTTACGGTTGAGGAGGTGAACCTGTGGGCTACGCCCAACCAGCTATCGCTGGGGGAAGAGCTACCTCCCTACTTCAGCAACTTCGGCAGAAACCGGCAGGTTGCCATTCAGCTGGAGCAGGTACTACTCACTGCCGGCAAGCGCCGCAAGCTGATCGCCATCGAAGAGGTCTCGCGCGATATGTCCGTTTCTTATTTTGAGGAACTGCTGCGGAATCTTAAAGTAGAAGTACGGCGATCGCTGGTGGAGCTACAGTACCTGCAGCTGTATCAAACGGTATTTGACAGCCAGATCTCACAAATCCGGCAACTTCTGGCTTCTTATGAGCGCCAGGCTACGATCGGCAATATCAACCGGGCTGAGGTAGTGCGATTGAAAGCACTGGTACTGGAGCTGACCAACGAAAGCGTCGATCTGCAAAAGCAGATACATGACATCCAGCGGGAGCTCATCGTGATGCTGAACCTGCCCGCCACGGCCTACATCGTCCTGGATACGGCCGACTTTGTACCTGATCTGGCCCGGCTGGAAGGCATCAGTGCCTCCAGTCTGCTGGATCGCGCCCTTAGCTCCCGTCCCGACCTGGTCCTGGCCCGGCAGGAAGTGACCTTCCAGAACCGCCAACTGTCGTATCAGCAAGCCCTGCGCAAGCCTGACCTGACGCTGGGCGTCAACTACGACCGGGGAGGTAACTTCCTCAAGAACTTCGTTGGCTTCGGGGTATCAGTAGACCTGCCTGTATTCAACCGGAACCAGGGTAATATCAAGTTTGCCCAACTAGGCCTGGAGAGAGCGGGTGTCCTGCGCAACGACAAGGTAAAGCAAGTTGAGGCTGAAGTTGTGAACTCTTTCAAGAACCTGCAGACCAACCTCAGCTTTTACAACTCCATTGACCCCGCCTATGAGGGTGAGCTGGATCAGCTCCTGCGTAGCTACACAACCAACTTCCGCAACCGGAACGTAAGCATGCTGGAGTACCTGGACTTCTTTGAAGCCTACCTCGATAATAAGCGAACGATCATTACAACCCGAAAAGAACTCAGTCAGACGTACGAAGAGCTACAGTACATCATTGGCTCCGAGCTATAATCAAGCCTAAACTACCATTAATCACTAACTAGTAATCCACAAATACTATGATACTTCCTCCTTATATCAAAATAGGGAATGCCAGTTTCCTGATCGGTCTCCTGCTACTGGGAGCCGGATGTGAAAATGAAGGTACCCAAAAAGCACCCCTTGAGAAAAAAACGTACTGTGTTCCGGCGGGCCTGAAAGAACGGCTAGTAATAGATACCGTACATATGGCCCCGGTAACGGAGTCGCGGCGGTTATCCGGCAAGGTGGATTATAACCCCGACCGTGTACTCCATTACATAAGCCTGGTAGGTGGTGTTATTACCAGAACGTACTTCTCACTCGGTGATCAGGTAAAGAAAGGCCAGGTACTGGCCGAAATACGCAGCGTTGAGCTAAGCTCGCTGGAGTCGGAGCGTAAGAGCCTCGAGTCGCGCCTGACGGTAGCTGTCCGCAATGTGCAGGCTACGCAGTCGATGTTTGAAGACGGTATTGCTTCCGAGAAAGCTCTACTGGAAGCCAAAAGTGAAGAGAGCGTGATCAGAGCCGAACTCGAAAAGACAAGGGCTAACCTGGCCTTGTTCAGCGCCAGCGAACAGCGTGACGTATTCCAGATCAAGGCTCCGGCCAGTGGCTTTATTGTCAATAAGAATATCAACGATGGTATGCAGATCGCAGCCGAGGGGGAGCCTCTCTTTACTATCTCGGACCTGAATCAGGTGTGGGTGACGGCCAATGTGTACGCCAGTGATCTGGAATTTGTCAAAACGAATATGCCTGTATCGCTGCAGACCACCGCGTATCCCGGTGAAGTATTCAGTGGTACCATCCAGGCCCTATCGCAGGTATTTGACGCCAACGAGAAGGTACTGAAGGCTCGGATTGTGATGAATAACCAGGCTCTGAAACTCAAGCCCGGTATGTTCATAGACGTAATTGCCAAAAAACAGACAACTGCTCAGGCCCTGCTTGCCCCCCAGAAGGCACTCATCTTCAGCAATAACCGGAACTACTTGGTGGTATACGGCTCGGATTGTCAGCTGGAGGCGCGTGAAGTAGAGATTCTGACCAGGGACCATCAGGACATATTTATTTCGGGAGGTATACAGAACGGTGAAAAAATCATAGCTCAGAACCACCTCCTGATATTTGAAGAATTACAAAACGCTAAGAAGTAGGAGGCAACATGCAAAAGCTAGTAGAGAAGATTGTCGCCTTTTCATTAAAGAATTCCCTTCTGGTATTTTTTATGACAGGCGTATTATTAGTTGGTGGTATCATTAGCTATATCAATACGCCCATTGAGGCTTTTCCTGATGTGACCAACACACGGGCGCGTATCATTACCCAATGGCCCGGCCGCAGCGCCGAAGAAGTAGAAAAATTCGTCACGCTACCTATCACCAAAGCCGTTAATACCATTCCCCGCAAAGCGCAGGTCCGGTCCATATCGCTTTTTGGTCTGTCGGTAGTCACGGTTATTTTTACGGATGAGGTCGAAGACTTTTACGCCCAGCAGTACGCGGCCAATCGGCTTCAGGGCGTAGACCTGCCCGAAGACGCCGAAGCCGAAATAGAACCACCCTACGGTGCTACCGGTGAGATATTCAGGTACGTAGTGAAGAGTGACCGCCCCATTAAGGAGATCACCGCCATTCAGGACTGGGTGATTGAGCGCGAACTGGTATCGGTTCCGGGTGTGGCCGATGTGGTGAGCTTCGGAGGTGAGGAGAAAATATACGAGATCCAGGTAAACCCTACGGAGCTGGCTAACTACAACCTGTCACCCCTGGATGTATTTGAGGCAGTTTCGAAGAGCAACGTCAACGTAGGAGGTGATGTCATTCAGCGTGGCGACCAGGCCTACGTAGTGCGTGGGGTAGGTCTGCTGGAGAGTGTTGAAGACATTGAGAACGTCCTGATCGAGGTACGTGGGGCTACTCCCATTCTGGTTAAGCACGTCGCGGATGTGACCATCTCGGCCAAGCCGCGTCTGGGACAGGTGGGCCTCAACGATGAGAAAGACCTCGTAGAAGGAATTGTGGTGATGCTGAGAGGTGAAAACCCCAGTGAAGTGATTGAGCGCCTAAAAGAGCGCATCGATGATCTCAACGACCGGATCCTACCCACTGATGTCAAGATCGTGCCTTTCCTAGATCGGAACGAATTGGTGGACGCTACGGTAAGTACCGTTACCCATAACCTGGTAGAAGGGATTTTTCTGGTATCCGTCATTGTATTTATATTCCTGTTCAACTGGCGCACTACGGTCGTAGTCGCGGTCGTAATTCCACTGGCGTTTCTGTTCGCCCTGACCCTGCTCCGACTGCAGGGCTTGCCCGCCAACCTGATCTCGGTCGGGGCCATGGACTTTGGCCTGCTGCTGGAAGGAACCATGGTACTGGTAGAACGGATCTTTGTGGGCCTTGACGATAAAGCCCGGACACTGGGTATGGAGCGTTTTAACAAAATATCCAAGCTGGGTATCATCAAACGCAGTTCCGCCAGCGTAGCCAAGCACATCTTCTTTGCCCAGATCATCCTGATTGTGGCTCTGCTACCCATCTTTACCTTCCAGAAGGTAGAAGGAAAGATGTTTACTCCGCTGGCATTTACCTACGGATATGCCCTGCTGGGAGCCACCCTGCTAAGCCTTACGCTGGTACCAGCACTCTGTAAGGTACTTTTGTCCAAGAATGTGGTAGACCGCGAAAACCCCATTACCAACCTCTTCCGCAACGTTATCTTTGTGATGTTCAAATGGGGGTACCGGTTCAAAACGCTCACCATTGCTCTCTTTGTAGGATTGCTGGTACTGTGCGGCGCTTTCTTCAATAGCCTGGGTTCCGAATTTATTCCTAAGCTCAACGAAGGAGCTATCTATATACGGGCGACCCTACCCAACAGTGTAAGTTTTCCGGAGTCGGTACGACTGACCAATGAGATGAAGCAGCAATTACAGACATTCCCGGAGGTCAAGTTCATTCTGTCACAGACGGGCCGTCCCAATGACGGAACGGATCCTACCGGTTTCTTTAATAATGAGTTTCACGTGCAGCTCACCCCCGAAAAAGAGTGGGAACGTAGCCTCAGCAAGGAGGAGCTGATCGCCGAGATGGAAAAAGCACTGGGTATATATCCGGGCGTTACATTCGCCTTCAGCCAGCCTATACAGGATAACGTGGAGGAATACGTAGCCGGGGTAAAGAGTTCCCTGGTAATCAAGATCTTCGGAGATGACCTGTACAAGCTGGAAGATCTTGCGGATCAGGTCGCTGGCTCTATCCAGGATGTAGAGGGCATCGAGGACCTGACTGTTTTCCGGAACATCGGTCTCCCGGAGCTGACCATCAAGCTGAATGAGTCGCGAATGGCTCGCTACGGAGTATCAATGGCTGATGCCCAGGCCGTAGTTGAAATGACTGTAGGTGGAAAAGCCGCCAGCCACTACTACGAGAACGAACGGATCTTTGACATACGGCTCCGCTTTAAGGAGAACTTCCGGAAGTCGGAGGAAGAGATACGCGACATTCTTATTCCGGCGGCAGAGGGCGCCAAAGTACCCCTATACGAGATTGCTGATATTCAGTTTAAAACGGGTCCGGCCTTTATCTATCGGGAAGGCAACTCGCGCTACATAGCCGTAGGCTTCTCGATACGCGGCCGGGATCTGGGTAGTGCTGTTGAGGAGGCACAGCGAAAAGTGGCTACAACGATTGATCTGCCGGGGTCCTATAAAATGGAGTGGGCGGGAGAATTTGAAAGTAAGGAAAGAGCAACCAGACAGCTCATGTTCATTGTGCCGGTTTCACTGCTCATGATCTTTTTCCTCCTGTACCTAAACTTTGGCAACTTGAAAGATACCCTGCTTTCTGTCATTACGTTGCCTTTTGCCTTTATTGGTGGGTTTATTTCCCTCTGGATCAGTGGCACCATCTTTGGTATCTCAGCCGGTATCGGATTCATTATCCTGTTTGGGGTCGCCACCATTGACGGTATTATTCTTATTGCTACCATGAAGGACAACCTTACTAAGGGAATGCCGTTAAAAGACGCTATATACAGTGGTGTTTTCAACCGGATCCGGCCTGTACTTATGATAGCCCTAATGGGGTCTCTGGGGCTCCTGCCAGCGGCGCTCTCTACCGGGATGGGCTCTGAAATCCAGAAACCGTTGGCCGTTATGATTGTCGGTGGCTTACCCATACTGATGCTGCTATCTATGATCGTACTTCCGCAGGTGTTCTACCTGGCTTACCGAAAGGAAAGCAAACCGGAGAAAAAACGACAGATGATGCATGCTGAAGTGCAGGAGTCATAACAAACATGAGTTATAATAAAAAAGAGGCACTACCCGTATCTGTCGGGTAGTGCCTCTTTCTTTCATGGCAATGGATCTACTTGATAGGCTTATCCAGCTCCTCCCAGGTCCAGGGAGTAGTACGACCGGCCGTTTCTTCCCTCACTTTTTTTACTTCTTCGGGCTTCACTATGATCCGTGCTAAGTACTCCGGATTCACCCGACCTGGAAAACCGGCACCGGCCAGGGCCAGATCGTATCGGATATAGCTAAGTACAGCCGCAATCCATTCATCACTGTTGCCCCCCATCGGCGGCATCATATCCGGATAGGTCTTACCTTCTACCGGCCCGGTTAGCCCGTGCAGCAGGATCTTGATCTCTTCGTTCTTCTTGGGTGTCATACGCCGGAAGTTACCCGCCAGTACCGGCGCCAGGTTTGTAGGTGATCCTTTGCCTTCGGCACCATGGCAGGTAGCGCAGAGGGATTTAAAGGTAGTAGCCCCTTCCATCACCATCTTACGAGTGGCAGCATCCAGCGCGCCTAGCCGGGCTCCGTACGTTCTGACATCTTCATTCTTCTGCAGACTAGCCTGAACGCTGGTCAGCATTTCATTATCTGCATTCATAGCCAGCAGATCCTTCGCAATGGTCCTGGCCTTAGGCGACTTACTCCGGTCCAGCGACAGCAGTAGTTGGATACGTACATCATAGCTGGGATCTGCTTTCATGGACGCCAGCTTACCTAGTACCTCTTCGTCGTTTTTCTTCAGGAAGGGCTCAGAGTTCCATATAGCGGCTCTACGGAGTTGCGCATCTTCCGCCTGCATCAGCTGGAATAGTAGATCTTTGTCAACTGATTCCAGCCCTTCGAGTGTCCACAAAGCATGGAGCTGCCCCAGCGCGGAAGGAGTTTGGGGTAAGGTACCTTTTTGTCCCAGAGCCATTTGCCGTAAGGCCGGTACCACCGACTTATCGCCACGAAGTACTATTTCTTTCTGAGCATTGTCACGCCACCAGCCGTTGGGGTGGTTGAGGTAGGTAACCAGCTTAGCTGTAGGCTCGTCCAGCATACGGGGCTTAGGGCCGCGCTCCATGCCCTCGTACACCAACCGGTAGATGCGTCCGCGCTGCTTGTTCTTGTCCAGGCCCAGTCGCTGGATCTGCGGGCGCAGGTAGCTGTCCTTGCCGGTCCAAGTAGCTTCCTGAATAATACCCCGATTCATATCTACTATGTACAGGCAGCCATCAGGACCGGTGTAGGTATTGACCGCCCGGAAGTTCATGTCAGACGAAGCGATAAATTCCTCCTGATTATAGACATTTTCCAGCGTAGTCTTTCCGGCTTTATTGACCACCCTGGCTCGACGGATGATACGGGCTACCGGCTCACTGATGAGGTAATCACCCACCAGCGTTTTGGGCAGGCGATCGCCGCGGAAAATAGACTGTCCATTACCCGCTGTAAAGTGATTGAGGGTACTATCGGGACGCAGTCGTTTCAGCCCACCCTGAATGTCGGGCGTCTTGATAATAGGCCATACGGGACCAAAAGTCTCCTCGTCGTACGCGTCCTTGAAATCCAGCTGTCCGTAACTCGGGTTGATCTGAAAACCGATACCCGCATTCTCAGCGCCGGCCCGGCTAAAAAATATCCGCCCATAGTTATCGTGGGTGAGGCCCCACTGTCCGTTGGAGCCGCTCAGGAGCGAGTCAGCCTGAATCATGCCGTTCTTGTACTTAAATCGAACCGGGTCCACCGTCACATAAATCCAGTTGTCGAGGTTCCAGTCCAGGCCACTGCGCTGGTGCTCCATGTTACCGGGCGCTTTACGACCTACCTTGTACACGTGCCGCTTCTGATCGGCCACACCGTCGCCATCGGTATCTTTATAAGCATACATATCGTAGGTATCAGTTTCGTTAACCAGCAGCTCATTTCCTACCGTCAATATCATGCGGGGCAGCATCAGCTTGTCTATGAATACCGAACTCTTATCCATTTTACCATCGTTGTCAGTATCTTCCAGCAGCATGATCCGGCTACGGTTTGTATGCTCGTCAGTACCCTCTACGTCCTGCATGTAGGTTTCCATCTGAGCCACGTACATACGGGCATTACCATCCCATGCTATGGCCACCGGCTCGGTCACCATGGGTTCGCTGGCCACCAGTTCCATACGGTAGCCCTTCGGCAGTCGGAATGACCGGAGGCTTTGTTCAGGTGTCAGCGGTAAAGGGGAGGGGTTCTGGTCAACGGTCCGGGGTGAGGCAAAGCCCGATTCTTCCGGAATCATAGTACTCGTCTGCCCCTGCTGGGAGGTAGTGACGGAGCGGGTACAGGTTACGGCTAGAAAAGCAGCCGCTACCAGACTGCCAGCCAGCCAATGGTTCTTTTTCATAAGCAGTAGGTAAAGGGGAAATAGGTGACTAACTCTATTATGCTCAACATCACATTTGGGAAGAAACCTGGTGCGTCTAACCCAAAGTATTACGTTAAAGAGTCTTCCACCTATCTTTTACCTTTTACCTGTATTATTCTTACATATATATTTATTGCTTCCTCCAGATTATCATCACAAAATACTTATAAGCAAAACAGCCCTCCACGTGGTGGAGGGCTGTTTTGTAGCAATAGGGTACTGAGGTTGACCAAAAATCCAAAGACTTACATATATAAGTAAAGGATGCTCTCGGTAACAACTAATAATAGTGTGGATATTATGCCAGAAGGCCTATAACAAATGTATAGGTTTGTGCTACTATGCACAATACCGTATTTACAGTATTCTCAGCCTATTTTCATTAAAATCTCGATAAATTCTGGCACGAAACTTGCTCGATATACGACTAACAATATAGTGTGTATAGTGTCAGAGAATCAGCGGTTTTTAGCTGCTGATTCTTTTGTTTTATAGCATATGCATATAGCCAGCAGCAACCACTTACAACTGGTTACTCTCAGTACCCTGTCTGATCAATATCTTACTCTGGACGAAAGACAGCTGACATTGTACTACCGCAGTCTTCTTCAGACTGTTTGAAAGGAGCTACTGCCTTACTATACGCTCACTACATTAAATACATCTATTATGTGACAGCATATGCAAGGGCTTCGGCCACCTACTCGGCTGTATTCTCAACAATCTCTACTTTTAGGTTCAGTACTTTACAAACCTTCGCTAGCGTCTTAACGGTTGGATTCGACTTCCCATTCTCAATTTTAGAGAGCCCTCCTTTATCCAGTTCTGTCGCTTTTGCTAATTGTCCAAGGCTTATCCCCGCTTTCAAACGATGGTGCTTTATTATTTCGTAATTCGTCATAATAACCATAGATAAAGAATTTGAGTTTGATGTGAAATTATTTAGTAGAACATTGCTATAAACCTACCATCGCACAAGGAATATATATATCTACACAAAAAGTCTGGAATGTATCTGACTTTATATTCAGATTGGTGCAGTATGCCTGAATTTATCTATCCATAAAATAGCGTAAATCAAACAGAGTTGAATCTAATCCTTCTTGCAGTATTTTATGTTAGTAGCAGGCAGACGCCTTAATAGGAAGACAGGTGCTTTCATGACTTTGACATTAGTGTGTATAGTACACGAACTTACAAAAACACATATCTCCCTCAAAGGAAATATTATCTAGCGGTATTAATCCGAGCAACATATATGGTTATAATACAACTAAGTTGCTTGATAGGTACTGAATAGCGCACCAACCAAATTACATCACCTCTACATTCACTGTATATAGCTAGCAGACTTTTTAGCCATATCTAAGGCCATTATTATTCTTAAAGCTCAAAAAGTGCCCACAATGCTTTATAATCCGACTTTAAATAGGCACCCTCTCCTTCTGACATGGCCTAATTAACCACTAAACAGGCAAATAAGAATGTGCAGCAGGTAAGGTCAATAGCATGAGTATCATATATTTAACATGAAGTATTCAGATATTCAAACGACTAACCAAATCAAGAATTACTTATAAAATTCGGAAGCTTATAAATTATAGAAAGCTTAGTTGGTCGGATAGAGCAAATTAGCACGCTTCGTAATTCTGACGTCAGAAATTTTACCAATCTAACCCGCCAATTTTACGGCATAAACTGAGTCTACTGACCATCTACACTTAAGTGTGTAATGACGTTTAAACCAGCTTTCTGCACTTACCACCAGCAAATATAGAAATCGACTAATTAAGCTGTTGATCTCTTAAATAAACAACGTTATTAAAAATACAACTAAGCTAAAACCCATACGTTAATAATATATTTTATAGCGCTACATTGTTGGGAGCCAACTATGAATACACTAAATAATTAACTGTTAGTAATTATTATATGTAAGTAAATAGAGCTGTAAAGTATGCAATGTATGCGACTAGATTTGTCAGTCCGAGTAGCGTAGAAGACAGTTAAGGTGCTAGTCCTTGACTCTTATCGGACTGACATAAGTTTACAAATTAATTCACCTATCAATAAATGTGATATTCTCTATATTATTCAATACTATTATTTAAATAGCTCGTAATTGGCCAGTACAGCTATAATTGTTAAATAAGTCACAGTAAATAGTAATAATAAAGAATACTACTTTAGATATCATTACAAGAATTATATAGCTGAGTAGTATCAAAAATAATCAGCCTACAGAAACATCTGTAGGCTGATAGTACTATATCCTCGTATCTGTACCAAACCCAAACATTATGCTATGTCAGGTGAGATATCAAAAGTTACTCAATTATATAGAAGGCGACATACAGCTACAAACTAAAGTTATCAGATGGTAAGTTATTGTGTTTGTTAGCCACCAGATAGGCCTGAGGCTTCGATTCATAGCTCCTGCTTCCACCTGTATGAAGGCCCCAACAGCATACTAGTCTCCCTTAGCTCAGGGAGCTAACACAATAAGTACTTGCTTTCGTAGGTAGTAGAGTAGGTGATATAACTGGAAAAGAAGAGGGCTTTACTCTTGACGACTAAAGCAACAAGCCCCTTAATTCGTACGAATCAAGGGGCTATCTGTTGTGGTGGTGATGGACGGAATCGAACCTTTGGCATTCATATTTCTTCTCCTTCTTTTATTAATCTTTGTTTTCAGCGTTATAATAGACAAATATATTAAATAGGATCAAGTAATATACTACCTACATAAGGAATATTGTGTAAGCTATTTTGTAAACCGATAGAGATGAGATAGTTTTGTATAAACTAAGTGACTTATTTAATGGCCTCTGTCAAGTACTACCTCAAAAAGCCTAAGCCCAATGGTACCTCCTTACTCTCCCTTTATTTCCGATACGGAACAGTGCAGGTTGTTATCTCAACCAACCTGTTTATAAAGCCTAAATCATGGGACTCTAAAAATCAGAAGGTAAGAGCCAGCCATGAAGGCTACTCTGAGCTGAATGCCAATCTGGAGAAGTGGAGAAATGAAGTACAGAAAATCTACCAGCAGCGCCTCTTTCATAACCTACCCATTACCCCGACCGATTTAAAACCGCTATTTGAACGGGAAATCCGGGTAGATAAGTATGAGTCGGCTCCCCCCTCCAAAACGAAATCAGGACTGCTTGACTTTATAGATAAGTACATTCAGTCTGTACAGGCCTTTAAAAATGCCAATACCATCCGGACGTACAGATCCCATCTGAAAATGCTTACCGAGTTCCAGGAGGCAAACTTCAAGACTTCCATTCAATTTGATGACGTCACGCTGGACTTATACCATGACCTGAAGAAGTTTATGGTCGAGGTGAAAGAATACAATGACAATACCCAGAACAAGCATACCGGCATCCTGAAGTTCTTCCTGAATGAGGCCACCGAGCGGAAGGAAAACAGTAGCCTGGAGTATAAGAGCCGACGCTTTTCGACGCCCCGTAAACAGGTAGATTCGATTTACCTGAATGAGGAAGAGATACAACTGCTGCTGAAACTAGACCTTTCCTCTGAACCCCGGTTGGAGAAGGTACGGGATTTATTCATTGTAGGTTGTTTCACCGGGCTTCGATTCTCAGACCTTACGTCCATTCGGGCGGAGAACATTTCACCAGATTTTAAGTACTTCAAAACAAAGACGGTTAAAACGGAAGAGTACCTGGAAATACCTATTCACCCGGTGGTAAGCAAGATCATGGAAAAGTATATGGGCAAGACGAGCAATTGCCTGCCACCCAGCATCTCCAACCAGAAAATGAACGAGTACCTGAAGGAAATCGGTGAACTGGCAAACCTCAGTGAGAATGTAGCGTTGTTTAAGAAGAAAGGAATGACCCGGACCCAAAAGAAGGTTAGCAAATTTGAGCTCATTACCTGCCATACCGCCAGACGATCCTTTGCGACCAATGAGTACCTGGCAGGCACACCCACGTATACCATCATGGCTATTACTGGCCACCGGACCGAAAAAGCATTTCTGACCTATATCAAAGTAACCAAACGACAATATGCTCGTCAGCTTTCAGACATTTGGAAAGAGCGATTTAAAGAACAGTGAGCTATGGAGGAGAAAAACGAATTTAAATCTGAATACTCTGAATTACGTAGAGTTCAGGAAATGATATTCGGCAGGAAGAAACAGGGATTACCCATCAAGCCCTATTTTGTGTATGAAGTTGGAGAGACGCATCACCCTTATCATTTATGCTTTCCAAATAAGCCTACAAAACAGCGGTACGAGAATGATATCTTCAACCTACTGATTACCTTGCCATCCGTAGGAGAGGCCATTAACTGTATGAAGTACCATTTGGGGCAATATCCGTCACGGGATGAATTTCTTGAATTTTTCCAGCATGAGCTCTCCGCCAGAATTGAGAAACACAAGTCATCTACCGATTTGGTAATTACTTATAAAGAGTGTCTGAAGTGGATAGAGGGACAAATGATCCCCCAATCACCTATTCTGGACCAGTCTCACCTTCTCGACAGAATACAAACAAGCCAGAGGGAAGCTTTAATCGTGCTATTTAAGTATCTAATCAGTCATATGGACAATTCAACACCGCCGGTATATGGCTTCAGGGGTAGTCACTTGGCTATAGCCATGCTTTTAAAGCACTACACTTCCTTCGATAATACCACAGTTGGTACTCTTCAAAAAGAGGTATCAAAGTGTAATGTAGAAAAAAAGATGACTCCAGAGCTGGAAGCAGAACTCAAAAAGTTTTTTCAGCAATGGGTTGAAAAATAACAGAAAGTAATCTGCTTATAAGGCTATCTAATGATATGCCTTCTTATATTAACCCTTTTCTTACTTTTTGTACATGGCGCTTTATCCTTATAATGAAGCCTTCTTGGATTCGATAGGCGCTGGTATACTTCCGATGTACAATCAAATTAGCAACTACCTCCGGGAATATCTTGCTTTTCAAACTGCCACGTTGATTGCCTTCCAGATAAAAGGAATCAGGCAGGTGTTTAGCTATGAATTCTATAAGTAGGTCATATGCGTCAATGAGATTGGCCTGAATGTAAAGACGGTCATTGTAGCAGTACACGTCCTCCTGACGTGCGAGAGCTTTTATTTTATAGTAAGGCAAAATGCTTTATATCACTTCATCCTTACCCAACAGTATGGCTGCCGCCAAGGTGTAGTTATCTACCAGGGTGAAGTATTATGTCTGCGCTTGGATATTGTGCTTCCACAGCCCGCCCCTTTCCATTATTTTTTTGTTGGTGAAGATTAAATCAAAACTAGATTCTCCTGTAGATTAGAAGGAGGCTCCTCCCTCTATTTGAATACTTTGGACTCACCATTAGTGATAAGTTACTACCAATAATTAGCGTCTTTACATATAGCCTAGCAAAGGTAGTCCTTTTTATATTCTGCCCTCCTTTCACTAGTCCCCTAAATAACTGAAACAGGATTCGACTATTCCTCAGACCGTTAGATAAATTTAATTTGGATTAAGTAAATAGCTTTTTACTTTTAAGTTACACACCTGGCAATTATTCCACCATATAAAGATTAATCCCTATGAGCTCTAGTGTAACTTCAAATGGTTCCCGCGTTATCTCAAAAGACTACACCTTAGTTGATCAACCTCTATCTAGTAATCAAGGAGAAGGTAATCACATGCAGGTGCATGTACCTATTCGTATTAATGTTACACTTGAGATTATGCCCATTACAACTCAAAATGGGCTATCTAAACCTACTATTCATCCTCCTCAGGAACAAGTACATGAGTCGTTGGATGGCTTTGAAGTGGAAGACGATGTTCTTGAAAGAACAATAAATTATAGTGGTAGGGAAGGTTATCGACCTGACTTTCTAGATACCGATGAACAATTTCATGTTCCCTTACCCAAGCTATCTGCTGTTTTAGAGAAGGATGCGGCCATAGTCAGCACTCCGACGAACGGTTCCATATCACATGAACTCAAATACATGCACTTTTCTGTTGTTATGAACCGGAGGAGGCGTATGCCATTTTTCACTGCGGTCAATATTGATGGTCGACAACTACGCCGTATCCCACGATCAGATAAATGGTTTAAAGATCCTCGTATTAATCAGCAGGCACAATTTGGTAATGAGCTATATGCCAATAATGATTTAGATAGAGGCCACATGGTGCGAAGGCTAGACCCAGTTTGGGGTACCGTAGAAGAGGCTACCATCGCAAATGACGATACTTTTCACTATACTAATTCCTGTCCACAGCATAAGGACTTGAATCAGCGTACTTGGAATGATTTGGAAGATTATATCCTGGATAATGCAGATGCTCATGACTTCAAAGTGTCTGTATTTACCGGTCCTGTCTTCCGGGCTGATGATATACCATACCGTTCAGCTAGGATACCTCGCGAGTTTTGGAAGGTCGCTGTGCTGATTAATAATCAAACTAAGAAACTCTCAGCAACAGCTTATTTACTAAGCCAGGCTGATATGATTAATAATCTGGAATTTGTGTATGGAGCATACCGAACTTATCAGATTTCTATTGCGCAAGTAGAGGCTCTCACAGACCTTGATTTTGGTGATCTGAGAGAGTTTGACCCTATCGGTTCAGGTATAAATGAGAGTGTGGATATTCGAATAGTTGAGCGTCCACAAAACATTATCTTTTAAGTAATAGTCAATAGCGTTTCCCTCTATATAGCCCATCTTTAAGTATGCCCGATCATAAAGAGCGCGTAGCGGCTATGCTCCGTCAGGCTATGCAACCAGTGCTTGTACCTAAGGTCTCCGAGTTCGGGACAGAATCTTTTACTGAAGGACTTGAATCGTTTGAAAGAGATTCCGAATTGGAAGTGATTTCGTTCAAGGATAAAACAGAAATTATCCTAGATAAAGTCATTGGTAGTAATCAGGAAATGGATCTGGGGTTGGAAAGTCTTGAGAAAGTAAATCGTGGTGACGAGCTTACTGACGAAGAAATGAATTTCGCTGAGGCAATTATTCTGCCTCAGTTTCGCCCCTGCATTGACATCATTAATGATAGTTTTCAGGATTACCCTTCTCCCTGGGAGCTGCTGGTCAACTATAAACCTGTTATTGAGCAGGCAATCCGATCGGTTGGTAGAGTTGATCTACCTAATTCCCCTTCAATTCCCTACGGCGGCACTTGCTTTGTTGTTGGAGAGGATCTATTATTGACAAACCGACATGTAGCCGAGTTATTCACCAAAGGTATAGGTACCAAGCAACTAGTGTTCAGGCAGGACATTGGTACAGCTGTTGATTTTAAACAGGAGGTACTACCAGGAGAGCCAAAACTCCTAAGAATAAAAGAGACAAAGCTGATTCATCCCTACTGGGATGCGGCTTTACTTAGGGTAGAAGGTCTTCACCAGCAAGCTCTGACTTTAGCAAGCGATGCCCCATCTGTTATTCAGGGAAGAGCTGTTGTAGTCATCGGTTATCCCATGCTCGATTACCGAAATGACTTCGATCTACAACACAAGATCTTTAGGAGAGTATACGGAAAGAAGCGCTTGCTTCCTGGTACGCTCATGAGCCATGAAGTTGTTAAATCGTTTGGTAACGAAGTAGAGGCTTTGACACATGATAGCTCTACACTGGGTGGCAACTCTGGCTCCCTGGTACTAGATCTGGAGACAGGCAAGGTACTGGGTTTACATTTTGCGGGGCGATATCTAAAAGCGAATTATGCTGTTCCGTCCTGGCAACTAGCTTGTGATGATAGGATGAAGGGGGTACTGTTTGACGGTCCAGGCCGTCGTGCTGATTTTGTGCCACCAGGTTGGCTAAAAATATGGGATACATTAACTGAAGTGCCAGCAAATCCTACTCCCACAGCTCCGCCCAGTCCACAACCTTTACCTGACATCTCTGCATCTGAAACAGCTAAGCTACCTGCCGTTGCTGACTGGTTCGAACGTACCTCTAATGATGAACTGACGGCGGCTCTTCTACGTGATCCGGAGGAGACCAGAGCCTTACTGTACCGGACCTTACATGAAGAAGAAGCCAATGCTCTGATCCAAGACTTAATCGGCAATAAACCTGCTTGTGAAACGTTTCCGCCATTAGAAGCCGCAAGTCCAATTGCTGAAAGTATATTCAGGCCCAAAGTTGATCCAAACTTACCAGAAATTCTTTTTCTCCACGGAATTACGGGGAGTCATTTAAGTAATAGTGGGGGCTTAACCAGCCGCGTATGGCTGAACCCGTTATCATTTTTGGTTGGAAACGTTGCCGAAAAGCTAACCTTAGCTAATGACGGCTTCACTGATAATCAACCAGGCTCTCACCTGTTGGCAGATGAGCACATCAGATATGTATATGATCGGGCCGCACGTACGTGGCGCCAACAAGGATTTGTAGTTCACCCATTTGCTTTTGACTGGCGCAAGAGCATTACTCATAGTGCGGATAGGCTGCATCTATATATTGAAAATCTACAACTCGAACGCAATTTACGTCGCCCTCTGGTAATAGTAGCCCATTCAATGGGCGGCTTAGTGGCAGCACTGTATGCACAGCGGCATACCAACTGGCGTGACCGTATTGGACAGGTATTTCTTTTGGGCTCTCCCATCCGGGGCAGCTATGCTCCTATTGAGACCGTACTGGGTACTTATCCCTTCGTTCGTAAATTGGCTTTGGTATCCAGAAATGATAATATAACAGATCTCAGGCAAATGGCACGAACGATGCCTGGCCTGTTAGATATGCTTCCCGATCCAGAACTGTTTCCTGATGCATCAATTGTGTATAAGCAGGCTTTCTGGCCCGACCAGATTGTACCGCTTCAAAACTGGCTGGTGCAGAGCCAATATCTGAAAAACCTACTTCGGGAGAGCCCACTATTAACCCGTGCAACTGGTATTGTGTCACTTGCTCATGGGACAGTAGGATCACTGCTCTCGCAGAATGGAGGAGTAATAGCCGGACCGGCAAACGTAGTGGGCGATGGTACTGTACCCGGAAAATCAGCGGTCCTACCTGGCAGAGATAACTATAAAGTGAACTCCGTTCATGCGCTCATCCCCCGAGATCCGGCTGCTATTCAGGCAGTGAGTGATCTTATCAGAAGTGGTGGATGTTCGTTGCCATTAGTTTCAGATAAGGATGATCTTAACCAGACAACTCCTGAAGCAGAGTCATTGGCACTAGTTCATCAAGAAGCCATAAGCAATGACATAAAAGAGCGAATAGACAGAGGTATATTCACACAAGCAGATTTCGATTGGCTGGTAAGCCCTTTATGATACTTAGTTCATGAGTAAAGTATTTATTTCTTACCGTAGGTCAGATGCTCCAGATACTACTGAACGTATTTATGACCATTTGATACGCAGGTATAGTAACCGGAATGTTTTCAAAGATGTAGATTCTATGACGCCAGGAGTAGATTTTAGAACACACGTTAAGTCTACTATTTTGAACAGCAAAGTGATGTTGGTAATAATTGGACGACATTGGCTTGATACCAAGGATGATCAAGGAAAAAGGCGGCTTGACGACCCGGAGGATTATGTAAGAGTAGAGATTGAAACAGCACTAGCAACGCCGATGATCCTTGTAATTCCAGTTTTAGTTGTTGGTGCAAGTATACCATCAAAAGCAAGTTTACCAGCTTCACTTCAACCATTAATATATAACAATGCCTGCTCCGTACGTCCTGACCCTGATTTCCGTGACGATTTACAAGATCTAATAAAAGTAATCGATCTTCATGTCCGCTTTAATCTAATCAAGTACTGGAGTCGCTTATCGCAAAACACAAAAATTGTTGGTATTGGAGGTTTTATAGTAGTTGCCAGCATTGTAGCTTTTACTTTCCTAAACAAGCTTGATAAAAGTTCAACCACTATGGAGCCTATCTCTACTAACGTAGTTGACACTGAGGAGCCTAGTTCTACTTACCCATTTGACACTATAATCCCTTATAATACAAAGTTTATTGGTAAGATAGAGATTCCTCTACCTGTAGTTACCAATCAGATAAGCGCTGGCGATTTACTTGATGGTAAAGTTTTTGATTATATTCATTACTCTCTTGTAATGGATGAGCGCAGAGCAATGCCTTTATATACAGCCTATAACATTGATCGAGAAAAATTTATAAGTTTTAAACGTAATGATAAGTGGATGGTGGACGATCGTATTCCAAAATCTTTACAAACTGATTCTGATCTATACAGATCTAATGACTGGGATCGTGGACATATGGTTCCACGAAGGGCAGTTATGTGGGGCGACAGCCTGGAAGCCACACAAGCTGCCCTCTCAACATTCTTTTATTCGAACACCATACCTCAACATCAAAACTTTAACCAAAATAATTGGTATGCACTAGAAAACTACGTTATCTCAGAACTTCGGCCAGAGTCCAAGCATGTAAGTGTGTTTGCAGGACCAGTTAACCGCATAACGGATATAGAATATAGAGGCAGAAGAATTCCGCAATCTTTCTGGATGATTGCGGTTGTAAGTGATGAGAATGACTCCCGTCATTTATTCGCATACGCATATCTAATGGATCAGTATACATTGCAGCCAAATGAAAGGTTCACTCCTATTGAACGTATACAAGATTTTAATCCAGAAAAATACCAGGTAAGTGTAGCTGCTATAGAAGCTGTAACACCATTGAGGTTTGGTATACTTAAAGATTTTGATACACTTCAAAATAATTTATAGCCTAACATTAATTGATCTTTTATCCAAAATGATTTAAAGTTTAAAGTGTTTAACTATTCAATGTGATATAGATTATGAAAAACAGGCTATTAAAACGTATCATAACTCAAATAAGTGGTTATGATGCCTTCATATCATATCGCCATGCTGAATCGCGCGAATATGCTGAAGAACTATATAGCCAGTTAACAAACAGAGGGCTAACAGCTTTCTTAGATGAATCAGATGAGGACTCAGGCACATCAATAGAAAAGTTCAAACGTATTGCATGTAAAGCACGCTCATTTGTACTAGTGGCTTCTCCAGAAGTATATAAATCAAAAAATGTTTACGACGAAGTTCAGGCATACTTCAGTGAAAGAATCGACAAATGGTACCGGCGCCCTTTCTCAAGAATAATATCGATTAACGTTGACCAAGCACTTAGTAAGATACCATCAATGCCAGAGGAGTGGAAGCGACTTAACGATTATGTTTATGAACCAGAGACAATAGAAGCACTTGTAAATGCTGCTCCCTCTAAATCAGTAGTAGAGGAGGTTGCAAAATCAAGTGGCTTCATGCGTACATGGACACTATTCCTAATTATTTTGGGCTTGATAACTATTTGTATAGGAGGAGGTATTGGATGGGCCTCCATCAAACTTAATGATTTGTTTATCGAAATCGCCAAGGCTCAAGAACAAATACAAATAATAAGAAACGACTCATCGGCTCAAGCACTTAAACTATTTGAAATAGATACTACACTTAAAGCTAGGGAAGCTAGTTTATTAACGGCACAGAATAAGCTGGATACTCTTAATGTAAGTCTGGAGACTAAGCAGAAGCAGCTAACAAAATCTCAAGAACTTTATAACATAACATGGAATGAGGCGCAGGCTTTAAATATTGGTCAGTTAGCTCTTAACGAGATTGATAGAGACCCTACGCTTAGTTTTAGATTAGCTGAAATATCTTTGAAAAAAAAAGTTAATCCCATTGCCATTAGTGTACTTATTAGAAACTATAATAGTAATAACGCTTTATATAGCCACTTATATAAAGACATAAGATGTGCCGATATACATCCCAACGGAAATTTATTTTTGGTAGTATACTCTTCATCCGAACAAAATGTTGAATTAGTCAATTTGAACAAAGGGAAAAATATAGTACTAAATCACGGAGATGAAAATGTAGTTGGTGTTAGATTCGTTCGGGACAGCATCTTAACTTGGACGAATAAAGGACGGGTACACTTATGGAACTTTTCAGGTAATGAGCTAACAAGAAATATCAGAGTTATTCCTTCCATTGAAAGCGATGACACTTTATATGATAAACGTTTATCAAATATGGTCTTTATGAAAGGTCTCGAAGATCCAAAAATTTCATCAGATGGAAGATATGCGATATACCCTGGAAATAGAAGGAAAAAATCTGGCAGGGTGGACCTCTGGGACCTTATAGATGGGAAAAGAACTACTTTCAATTTAAATAAAGATTTGTATCCAACTTATAGATACATCTTAGATATATCATCAAATAAAACGTTTATCACAATATGCTATCAATGTAACCAATATAACGTTTGGGATTTTTATGGGAATCTAAAATATTCTATACCTGTAGAATCCGGGTATGATTACCCAAATGCTAAGTTCTTAAAGTCAGGAAAATGGTTGGTAGTCTCAAATGGACGCGGAGTTGAGGTATGGCAAGGCCCCACTCTGTTAAAACGACTAAAAAGCCATAAATCAAATGTTAATTTAATTAATATCTCGCACAATGGACGATATTTGATTACTACTTCAAGTGATGGTACAAGTCATCTATATATTATAGATGAAGATTCTAATATCATAAACTACATTAAAGATATAATTATTGGAGAGGAGATTGATGATGTAGCTTTTTCCTATGATAATACTTGGATTAGTTTTTCAATAGTCAATGGTACAGTTGAGGTCAGAGACCTTGAAGGTGACAATTTGTATAGAATGTTAGGGCATAGCAGTAACCAGTATGTAAATGGATCTAAATACTTGGCTTGGACAAAAGATAATAAAGCTATCTTATCAGTATCAAGTCATGACCAAACAGCAAGATTGTGGCAACTCGCATCTAAGCCAATCCGTAAATTTTTAAATAATGATTCGGATAGCGTAAAGTACACAGGTCGTATAGCTTTTAACTTAAAGGGTAACAAAGTTGGTTTAGGCGCTAAATTCGGCAATAGGTATGGCGTTGAAGTTTTCGATATAAATGGCACAAAACTTAGACATTTAAATGGTCATAAGTCCCATATAGAGACTATTGAGTTCAATGATGACTCAACTATGCTAACGCATTCAACCGATTGTATAAAGCTTTGGAAATTAAATTTAGTTATTTTAGATGTGAAGGCAGAAGAAGGTAGCGCTTTTCTTGGAAAAGCATTTTTCGACAAGTATTTTAAAAGAATTATTCTTTTGAATGATGACTCTACTAAGATAAGAGCTTGGTCTATGAAAGGCGAAAAGTTAATACCTCCATCCCAAGAGACATTAAAGCAATTAGGACATGATAGATCTTACTCAGTTAAAAAAAAATTTTATAATTCATTCGATATAGCAGAATGGCAGGTAAGTACCAGAGGAACAGGATATTTTGTAAGATCCTCGTCGTCGCCTATTTCCATATGGCTAGACTCCGAGATAAAAAGAAGCATCTTTCACTCTTCAACACCAAATAACCAAGGATATATTGTTGTTTTCGGCAGTAGTGGCTGGGAATTTTTTCTATTAGATGAAAAAAAAATAATAGAATTCCGTAATAGAACAGAAGTCTCACGACCGATATGGCAGATAGACAATAATACGCTCAATAAATATGGAATCTTACGGTAATGTAGCTACTAAATTGTACAACTTAAATATTTATGTCGTGCCTTTTTGCGCTTTATTTTTTTGTGTTTTATAAATCACATTATAAAGAACTGATTCATGAACCCTCTCTGTTTTGTACTCATGCCCTTTGGCCAGAAACATGATGCATCTGGTACAATAATTGACTTTGATAAGGTCTACAATGAACTTATTGCCCCGACGATTCGCGAAGCTGGTTTAGAGCCATTACGGGCCGATGAAGAAATGACGGGTGGTGTCATACACAAACCTATGTTTGAGCGGCTGATTCTTTGTGAATACGCTGTCGCTGATTTGACAACGGCCAATGCTAATGTATTTTATGAATTGGGTATTCGGCATGCTGTTCGCCCGTGGAGCACCGTTATGATCTTCGCGGAAGGATCAAGATTACCCTTCGATGTCGCTTTATTACGTGCTATGCCTTATACGCTTACTGCTGCCGGCGTGCCAGCTAAGGATGACGGGACAAAATTGGCCTTGGCCAAACGACTAAGGGCCGCACGAGACCGGGCTGCCGATAGTCCGCTGTTTCAATTACTCGATGGCGGTGGCTATGATGCGGGTGCTCCCCTATTTCAAATACTCGAAGGCATGAAGGGGTTAGACATAGCTCGGCTCAAAACGGATGTTTTTCGCGAGCAGGTTGCTTATTCTCAGCAGCTCAAAAGCAACTTAGCCGATGCTCGTCGAGCAGGACTTGAAGCTATAAGAGGTATTGAAAATAGATTAGGTGATTTGACAGACCTTGAAACAGGCGTTGTTATTGATCTGTTTTTATCATACCGTGCAGTAAAGGCATGGCCAGATATGGTCAGATTTTTCGAACGAATGCCCCGATTGCTACAAGATACTGTAATGGTGCAGGAACAATATGCATTAGCTCTTAATCGTAACGGGCAAGATGAAAAAGCTGAATCGGTTACCAAGGAGTTGTTAAAAAAAAGGGGCGCAAGCAGCGAAACGTATGGAATTTTAGGCCGTATCTACAAAGACCGCTGGGAGCGACTAGTTAAGGATGGTAGCTTGGTACGCGCTCGTGGTGAGTTAGAAAAAGCAATTAATGCATACTTACAAGGCTTCGAAACAGATTGGAGGGATGCTTACCCCGGTGTGAATGCCTGCACGCTTATGTCATTAAAAGATACTTCCGACGAACGTCTCTTTAAAATACTTCCTGTTGTTTCCTATGCTGTTGAGCGAAGGCTATCCGGTGGTTCACCCGATTATTGGGACTATGCAACCCTACTTGAGCTAGCCGTTTTAAGACAAGATGAAGTGACTGCGAGCCAATATCTGAGCGATGCTTTAGCTAACATTCGTGAGCCCTTTGAGCCTGAGACGACCGCACGTAACCTTCGCCTGATACGGGAATCCAGAGAACGAAGAGGGGAAGAGGTTTATTCATGGATGAGTAAAGTAGAAGAAGAATTACATAAAGTTTAAAATGCCTTAAAACAGACCTTCATGCTGCCTATTCACAAACGACCTTATCATGCTTTCTTAAGTCACGCTCACGCTGATAAAGCACAAGTTGACGCTATTCAAGTCTGGCTTCGTGAAAAGGCGGGCCTTTCAGTTTGGTATGATACAATATCTATGAGTGCGTCAAACGTAATTTTGTCAGAGATAGGAAAGGCTATACAAGAATGTCGATCTATTTTAATTTTTCTTACAAAAAAGTCGGTTGAATCAAATTGGGTGGAACTTGAGTATAGTATCGCTCATGATCAGTATAATTATTCAAACAAAAAATTTAAAATAATCCCTATAATTTTAGAAGAATGTGCTGTTCCATCTTCCTTAAATCCATTTAAACGAATCAACCTGATTAATAAGAATCTAGATGCTGAAACTTCTAATCAGCTTCTATTGGCGCTTTACTTACAAAACTATGAGCTAGAGCTAACCAAGGTACGGGATGTATATATTAGCCGCTCTTGGAGAGAGCATGAACAAAACTTGCCCAATTTTGTCTGCAGGAAATTAGCCGATTGTGGTTTTAGGCTCATTGGCGATTCTGAAGATCAAAAGGGTTTCAAAGAGGGCAACCGCGTTGAAGAAATAATATCAAGTTGTGGAGGGCTCGTAGCAATATTACCTAATAGAGGAGCTGGTCAGACATCGAAATACATGTTGAAAGAGATAGAATTAGCTAGATCGATGAGCCTGCCTTACCTAGTCGTTTGTGAAGATGGAGTTGAAATATCAGATGACTTATATAGCAAAGCTATAGACTTGATACGTATAAATTTATCTGAATTAGATACAGACAATTTGATTACTAAAAGATTAAAGTTTGCGGCTGATGAACTTTCTGACTTGTGGCAAGGGCCAGCTAAACCTCATTATGTATTTTTTGCTACTAATTTCGATAAAAATAACTCTGTACGTAATCAGGTTATTAGACGATTAATAGAACATGTAACAGCTATGCCATGTAATATAGGAGAGAGAATACGGGAACCCAATATTCAGAATAGTATCACACAACAAATTAAAAATGCGTTTGCTGTGATAGCAGATATATCAAATGATAATTTGAATACCTGTGTAGAAGCAGGCATTGCTTTGGGGGCTGACGTGAATTTACATCTAGTAGCTTCTTCTCTACCGTCTGGTAGTAAGCGTCCGTTCATGTTTAGACATCAGCAAATTTGGCATTATGAAAATGATGCAGAGTTGATTGGTAGTATTCATAACATTATATATCCTTATAGGAGACGAATTATTAACTATGAGATATAAAGTAGCGACAAATGGTATTGGTTTGTAAAGGCCTACCGCTAATATATATTTGTCATACTACGAATTATGAACCCTTCATAAGTACTTAAGAGGTACTACTATCTACAGTCATTTTTAATGCTTCCTGTATAGCACCTATCCATATACCTTCGTTGGCTGGATAAGTACCAGGCTGTCCGTGAAGCCGGGGCATTCGGTCACTTCCTGCGTGGTGAATACCAACCAACCTCCATTGATTATCAAAAACCGGGCTTCCTGAACTACCCGGATCAGTTGGCGTACGATAGTGAATTTTTGGAGATTTATGATCGAGCAACAAGTTGTCCTGGAGTGAAATCTGTAAGGTGCCGCCTTTGGGATGTCCTACAATATACAGCCGCTGTGTATCATTGATCTCTGGTATTTCTGATGCAATTGGGTAGCATTCAATATGCTTAGTTAGTTCTCTCAGCCTAGGCAGATCTTTATCCGCAAAACTAATTACTGTTGTATCTAACTGATCGGGCCTGGACGACCACAAAATCTTACCAATCCTAAATTCTTCCTGTGAGTTAAGGCTTTCGAATGTTATAATGGTTTGGTGTGAACGAAGGCAGTTAGTCACGTGCTTATCGTCACTAACAACATGAGCATTAGTTAGAAGTACTAGATCATCGTTTAGCACAGGACTAAGATCACTGCCTTTTAATAGGAAGCCAGTTCCAAAGCCTTGAGTAGCATCTATTCCAATACGGGCTACGCACAAACACCTGGCAGCGCCGGTCATGTACCAACGGTAAGTATTATAACCGGTATTGCCGAACACTCTTTCATAGGTCGAACTGACCGAAGATTCATCCTGCTTTTGTTCCCGCCACTCCTGCTGAGTCATACTAATTTTCCCGCCCTCCCGGCTAAGCAACTCTGACTGAAGAAGAGGTAAGATCTCATTGCCAGGATCCGACTCAATACTAAGTTGCCACACTTCTGTTAGTTGTCGAAGGGTACTTACAATCTCAAAAGCATCTACCCTTTCAGAGTGGACGTACCGGCCAATCCATTCTAAAGCTTCCGAAAACCTATCTAATGCAAGGCAGGCTTCAGCGGCAGTAGCGTAATCCCAATAGTAAACAGCTTTAGATATATGACGTTCTTCCAATTCTGTTAAGATATCCTCAGCTATTGCAGTAGCATCAGATAACCCTGCTAATTTTACACCATCTCTTTCAGCTCGTTGATGCAAAGCGACAATATTGATACCATGCCAGAGATGAGTGTCAGGTGCTGTGGTATACACACTTGAATATGCCAAGATAGCCTGCTTGAGAAATTGCTGATTTTGTAAAGTCGCTGGATTTTTGGCGTTTACGTACAACTGCTTGTAAGCTCGCCCTAGTAGACCTTTTGCTTCGATATTTTCCTTAGCTGCTTTTGAATCAAGGGCAGGTGCATTGCTAGTATCAGAAATCAACTGACTCAATAAAGCCAAAGCAGCGGTCAGATTATTCTGATCAAGCAAGGACTGAATATATTGCCGACGAATACGAAAGGTTCCCTGACCAGTCTGTATTAATGCATCAGCTACCTGCTGCATTAAACTAAAATAACGTTTGTTGCGAAGTAGTTGCAGAACTTGTTCTGCTTCTTGTGCCGGAAATGGCTTATCTGTTTGATAAAGCTGTGTAATGAGCTCTTCACAAAGAGTAGCAGCACCCGGTTTATCAAAAGAGTTAAGTTTATCCCGAAGCTTATTGGTAAAATCGGCTGACATCATTTTGGCAGATTTTCACATTTGATGTTATGAGTATTAGAGGAACTATCAGAATCTATGAATAAATTATTAAGTATCAGAGTAGGAAGATGGTACATTCATTACACACCAATATTTGAATATTACAATTATTGTAAAGTGACAGCGATGCTTCTTCTTAACAAGATTAAGTAATCTTGTTGCTCAGCAGGAGAAAGTAAAGATAATGATATTTCTGGATCGTGTATTGTTAATAAATGAGCTAATGGCGATTTTCTCCATAACTCACCTCCAATCTGAAGCCAGTACAACTTTATTAAACCTCTATTACTCAGATCAAGTAATACAGGTAATTCATTTTCTTGTATGAATGAGGACTCGAAATAAGCATCACTTACCAGCAGGATGGCAATACGCGTCTGTTGCATGGCTAACTGTATTTCATCCTTGAAAATATCTCCTGGTTGTAGCTGCCAATCATCCCAAATTATAAGTCCAGTGATTTTCTCCAATGGCCTAAGTGCATTTCGGAGCTTTACAAGCCATTGTCGGTCTTCATGAGCATAACTTATAAATAATTGATTCGTAGATTGAGGTTTATCCGTGAGCTGCACCTTGATGAGCTTGAGTAAGTCACTGACTAGCTCCTTGGCTTGGAAAGAGTCTTCAACAGGTTTATATAGCGCTTCGATGAATTCGGCTTTGGAGAAGCCACTGTATGGTAGAAGTTCCCACTTATGTACGCAATCATTGTATACAAAAGTGGCATCTCCGCCACTGCCGAGTAATGGAAACACAGGCCTTTGCTCCTGGCTAGCATATAAATAAGTTTCACCTGCCCCCCCTTCTCCTCCTACAATTACAACTGCATCTGCATACTTGATGGCTTCAATCCATTCCCGAACTCCATTTGAAACAGTAATTAAATACCCCCCTTCAAAATCTGGATAACTTGCATTGGCAGGATAATAAGCAGGTCTATCTCTTGCAACTACTTGAATGAGGTAATCAGAAAGTGGTAGTTGTTTAGCTTTTAATCCCGCAGCGAAACCTTTTGCGGCTAGATAATCTACACCTGGCCAACCACCTACTACTAACCCATAGCCTTGTTCTGCGAGGGAGCGGCCTAACTCTTCCGCAAGCATGGCCACATGAGTTGGTAAACCCGACTGCCTCCCTGTTCCAGAGACCAATACCCACTTTATAAAGCTCATAAGCCTTAGATTTAAATGAATATATTTATAAAATACGATTATATCTTACGGATACAGGTCATACCTCTAAATGCTTTATTAAGGAGCTCTTTACGTAGATAGGTAAGTGTAAACAAGCAGCAGTAAGACTTTAATGAGTACTTATCATTAATTACATCCATCACAGCTTATCCTTCTCCAATCTAATTTCATAAAGTCAATGATAGGAAGTAGCTACCATACAAGCAATAGAAACTGATAGATTCTATCATACGGCAAGTAAATTGGTTACTCATTGATCTATAAATAATTATGCTTAGTTTTAGTCTACCCGCCATAGCCACACCAGAAAATGAAAACCTACTCTATATTCCTGGCTTCTTCTTACGAGCTAAAACACGAACGCATCCTATTTAGGGATTTCATCAACCGCGAAAACGACCGGCTAATCAAAAAAAAAGTCCGCCTACGTCTAGAGGTATGGGAGGATATGGATGATGCCTTCAATACCACCTGCAAACAGGAAGACTACAACGAGTACCTGAGAAAGTGTCAGCTCTGCGTGGTGTTATTCTGGACCAAGATGGGCAAGTACACCTGGCAGGAGTTTGATCTGGCTTATGCTCTTTACAAAGAGACAGGCTGGCCCCGCTTGTACGTCTACGAAAAAACAGCTCCACCTACCCGTGACCCACTAGATTGGGAGAAAGAAAGCAAGCAGGCTTTTCTTGATCAGCTACGTCAACCAGGGCAGGAACAGTTTCAGAGCCCGTTTGAGCATTACGCCGAGCTAGAAAACCGCTTCAAGCGAAGCCTGGAGGGTCTGTTCGAACAAGATACATTAACCTACGGTGAACCCGCTCAAATGTTAAGCTTAAGAGGGGCCGAAGAGCCGACCATCTTTATAGGGAGAGAAGAAGAGCTGAAGACGATCCGGGAGCGGCTTAAAGACAGCGGCAAGTTGATGCTCATTAATGCCGAAGGAGGCATTGGCAAAACAACCTTAGCAGCTCGCTACTGGAATGAAAGCCGCTACGACTATCAGTACCAGGCCTGGATCTTTTGTGAGAACGGTATCCTATCGGCTCTCAAAGAGCTGGCTCCCCAGCTAGAAGTAGAGCTCATAGGGCTGGACGAGCCGCAGCAACTACTTGCGCTTAAACAGGCGCTCCTAAAGGTTCATGATGGATTTTTGCTGGTGCTCGACAACGCTAACGACGAAGAAGACATCCGGCAGTTCCGCCGGGAGTTCGAAGGCTTTCACTGGCACGTGCTCATCACCAGCCGCTGTCAGGGGGTACTGGAAATGCAGCAGGAGCTGCCCATCATGCACCTGCCACCCGATAGAGCCAAAGAGCTATTCCTACGTTACTACCAGGAGGAGAGTCCAGATTTTGATACGCTAGTTGACCGCCTGCTACGAGCAATCAACTACCACACGTTGCTGGTGGAGATCTTTGCTAAGAACCTGAGCGAAGCCGCTGAGCTGGGTGTGACCCTTGTAGACTTTCTGCATCAGCTGGAAAGCCAGGGCCTATACCTGGGAGAGAATAGCTTCAGCATTCAGACCAGGTACACAGACTATGTAAGAAAGCCAGCGGCCACTACCGATGAGATCTTGGACATCCTCTATGACTTTTCCAAGCTCACTGAGGAGCAGCGCTACTTACTAGTGAACCTAGCTTTGCTGCCCGCGCAGAGCTACACAATGCCGTTTCTGATTGAACTACTGGCACCGGATGATAAGAAGGCATTTCGTAGTATCTTAAAGAGCTTGTACCATAAAGGTTGGATAGGTGGAACCAATAAGACTTATCGCCTAAGTTCAGTAGTGCAGGCATTGGTGCTTGAGAAGAATAATGAGACGCGTTGGGAGGATGCGGAGCATCTGGTAGATCGATTGACGGAGCTTCTTAAACCAGAATTAGAAAAAGATGATATCATTGATAAGTTTAAGTGGCTGCCCTATGCTCAACAACTTGTAGATTATCTGTCAGATTGTAAAGAGCCAATATACTTTTCTTTCCTAAGTGGTCTTGCGTTGATAATGAAGTCATTAGGCGGTAGGAATAATTTATTGCGCTCTAAAGGACTACTGGAGAAAGTGCTAAAATTCAATACAGAAAACCTCAATCATTTACCAGAAATCATAGCAACGAGTCAAAACAACTTAGCTCAGGCTTTAGAGGGTTTAGGTGGAAAAGACAATTTAATATTTGCAAAAGAGCTTGTAGATCGTCAGCGAAAAGTGGACAACTGCGGGTGAAAAGAGAAGAGAAGGTTTTATCCTCTTTGGAGTTGCTGAAAAATATGATTTTTCCGACGTTT
>NZ_JAFEUV020000021.1 GCF_017355915.2 Telluribacter roseus | reverse complement strand
ATGGTTTGGACATAACTAAGGTAATTTGGGTGAAACAATTTACTAAATTGTCTCTTCCCTTTTTCTTCCCTTCTGTCCATTTTTACTTGACTACGTACAAAGAGCTTTATGAACAGGTATTACATTATGAGGAAAACTTTGAAGTAAAAATAAGTAGCCGTATAGATGACTTAGAGAGAGCTAAGGGTAACTTAGCTCTTGTGCTGTGGAAAATTGGTGGTGAGGACAATTTGAAGAGAGCAGTAGAGCTTTTAGAACATGCACTAGCTACTGACATTGAAAACTTTGGTGAAATTCATCCTGCAGTGGCTTTAAGTCAATCTAGCCTAGCTATGGTTCTTAAGGACATTGGAGATCTGAAAAGTCTGTATCAGGCCAGAGAACTCCTTGAGAGAGCATTGAATACTTATATTATCACATTAGACAAAACAGCTCCCTCGATTGCAAGAGTTCAATCTAGCTTAGCACAAGTTTTGAAGGACATAGGTGGAGAAGACAATTTAAAATTAGCCAAGAAGCTTTTCGAAAAAGCGCTTGTCTCAGATGTTGCCAATTTTGGTGAGAGTGCACCAGAGGTAGCTAGGACTCAATCTAATTTTGCCTTAGCTTTAGTAGAATTAGGTGGGGAAGCAAATCTGAGACAGGCCCATCAGATGCTAGAAAAAGCTCTGGCCTCTGACATCGCTAACTTTGAAGAAAATGCTCCTGTTGTAGCTTTAAGACGATCTAATTTAGCTACATTACTTTGTGCTTTGGGTGGAGAAACAAATTTAATCCAGGCAAAAGAACTTCTGAAATTATCTCTGAGCTCTGATATATCCAACTTTGGCGAAAGATCGCGGGAGGTAGCGAGGGCAAGGTCTAACCTGGCTCTGGTACTGAAAGATCTGGGAGGACCTGACAATTTGGATCAAGCAAAAGAATTTTTAGAGAGCGCCTTAGAGTCTGAATTACTATTTTTTAATGATATGGCTCCCTCCGTGGCAGTAATTCGTTTGAACTTAGCGGCAGTGTTGCAGGATAGGGACGGAAAGGAAAACTTACTCCGAGCAAAAGACCTTTTAAAAAAAGTACAAGATGCCGATATCATTAACGTTGGTAAGCCTAGCGTATTCTTAATGTGGAATCTATTTAATACTTATCTCAAGTTAAAGGAGATGAGAGAAGCAGGTAAATATATAAGGGCCTTATATATTGATGTATATAAAAGTTTACCTGATACACATCCTCTTAAGCCTATGATAAGAAAAGCATATTTTTATTACAAGTCCTTAGGGTATTAAGAGCATAAACACAGGCTAGATTCACGTTTAGTTCAGCCAGCGTAATATTATACTTCAGCTGACAGAAGTAGGAGTCACTAAATTAGGGGCACATATATTGGGCCAGAACTTGATCGTCAGTATAATGGGGACAACAGTCCAATGAAGCTCTGTTGATTACTGTCTCATCATACTAGTGAGCAAAGGTATGCTGTCTTGATTATCACACTATCTCTGCCCTGAACAAAATAAAAGGAGAATTTATTAAACAGGTTGGGGATATGGTTTCGTTAGTCATGGCTGATGAAACCTTCCATGAACGTATCATTGCCGTTCTGATTGGTCACCATATTCAAGTGAGTGAATGTACGGAAGTGCCCTCATTCGGCGTATCTATGTAGAAACTTGTAGAAAGGATCCTTTATAGAGTAACCTTGCGCCGATGAGCTGACGCTGATTACCACTAGTGCGAAAATCAGGAAAGGTGCTACTAGGAGGTTCTTGGCAGGGACTTATGGAATGTTTTCTTCTGATAAATCGACTTTATCCTAGCTTTTACTACACCTCCTACCATTTTAGCTTTGGTTTCCCAACCGGTCCAGTTATTTTAGTCTTCTGATTCTCATCCATCAACATATTCTTATCAAGCCTGGCCTGCAGTTGCTTGGCTGTAAATCCTACGTCCTGCCCTTTGATGGCTACGCCTTGATAGCAGTAGCTGGAATATTTTAGCCTGCCTCCTTCCAACTGATACCTACACTCAATCCCTTTTTCTTTCAGCCGTCGCTCCATTTCTGCCGGGTTGTTTGATTTCGCCTTCAATGCTTTCCGGATGGCCAGTTGAACCACCTGCTGGGCTTCCAACTGGTTAGGCATAACATGCCGCAGTTGCCCGTCTTTGAGTCGTTCTACTTTGGCAAAGCCTAGCTCCTGGCTTATCTCCCGGCATATTCGTTCGTTACGGGCGTAGTTATGGGAAGTAGTCAAAGCCGGACCTCCATCGGTAGGTACCCGATTAATGTATATGTGAATATGCCGGTGAGGCTGGTCGTGGTGTTGGTACACCACGATCTGATGATCGGTAGGATCAGCGCCCATCTTCTGGCAGTAGCTATTAGCAGCTACAATTATCTGCTCCCGCGTAGGATGCTCCTCCGGCTTCCAGCTTAGGGAAGTGTGCCACACGGGCTTCTTACAACGCCCGTAGGAAGCTTCCTGCTGCATTTCATCGGCAATTCCTTTAGGATCCTGTGATACGATGTTATTCAGAATTAATAATTCTGCTTTCCCTTTAATTATGGTTCCGTCCAGATGATACCCAGCGCCATAGTGGATGGCTCCGTGGAAGTCCGAGCCAATGGAAGTTTTTGCAATCATTCCTTCAATAGGTTTTTCAGTTTATCTAGTACTTCCAGCAGCGGCTTTTCATACAGAAGGCCTTTGTGAGCATAGGCCGTAAGCTGATTAAGGTTATTCCCGATGCCCTGTAGATTTCTCTTTTCTTCCTTCTCAAAGCGGGCTTTTACCGGATGGCTGGTACCCAGTCTCCGGAGGTAGTGCGATACGCTAAGACCAGCCAGGGTAGCATTGGCTTTAATGGTTTCATATTCTTTCTGGTTGACGCGCAACAGGATCGTCTTATCTTTCTTTTCCCGCTTTGAGGCAGCAGCCTTACCGGGTTCATAATGAGATTTATCTTCCATAGGTATGGTATTATGACTAACTAATGAGGGGCTTGGGGCCTTCCCCAACAAGGCAAGGGAGGTACGACCGTTGTGTTTGTATATACCGTTCGTAAGAATGTATATACAAACACATGGCTTGCTTTACTTAGCGAAAGGGTCGTAGCATAAACGGATCGAAAAAAGTCGAAATAGGCCGTTCTGGTTTTATTCAGTTCTATTCCGTTTGAATTGGGTTGAACTGGTTCGAATTAAGCTCACTTCCTGGGCTCTAAAGGCATCAGAATAGCATCATCGTTTTTCAGGTAGTAACAGTCCAGGCCCGCCCGGGTACCCGACAGCATCTTTTGGGGTTTAAGCACCAGAAAATGTCTGCCTCCTATCTCTTCCACCCAACCTTCTTTGATGACCTGCTGAAATAGCCTGGCTTTAGGAGAGGCATTCAAAAGAGTATTCATTTCCTGGTAGTCCTGCGACTGGCTGACAAAGTAGGTCGTGATGAGTACTGCCACCAGACCAACTACCGAAGGCGCTAACCACTTTCCCAGCCCGTACAGAAACGCCTGCTGATTATTGCTAAAATAGACGGGCTGGATTTGTCCCTTGATCAGCTGACTGGCATTGTCGATGGAATTAATAGAACTTTGCACCTGACCATTGAACTGGAAGAATTTCTCGTTGATCTCGGTCATCAGTACCGCCGTCCATTCATCCATTTCAAAGCCGTACTTGGCCTGAAACTTTCCTTTGATCCGGATCAATTCTTCCTTACTGATGGATGAGCTCATCTTTGAAATGATCATTTAGTTCTTTGTTCAACCGGATTCGCGCTCCTGTCTGGTACTCTTCGCGGCCGTATCCCCTCCTGATTCCATCCAGAATCTGACTACCCAGGTTAGAACCCGGATCAAAATCACCGAAGGTTCTGAACCGTAGTCCCAAGTTCTCGCAGTTTGCTTTCAGCTCCGTAGCCAGGCCCGGAAAGTTGTTGAAGGTGGTAATGCTCTGCCATACGATGACTTCAAATTGCAGATTTAGCGCTCTGAGCAGCCGCTGTAGATATTCAACTGATGCTTTATAAGCACCTCCCCCGCCGATGACTACGTGAAAAACAGCCTGGTAAGTCATAGCATCCGTAAATTCTTTGAATGGGAGATCGCGCTCCAGCAGGGCCGGAAACTGTTCTGACTCCGGTGCTCCAAAGTCAAAATAGATGCGCTGGAAAGGGGAATCCGACAGACTCTCCAGGTAGGAGATAAGATTATCCCGAACCAGGACTTCTTTCTCATTCAGAAGAGACAGGGCTTCCATGCGGGCTTCACCCAAAAATTTAAGCTGCCGAGTGGATGTTTCGGTCGAGCTGTCTACATCCACAAATAAGGTTTGCTCCGAGTGTTGATGAGCCAGGCCTAACAGGTAGGCCAAAAGGCTTTTACCCACACCCCCCTTTGATTGTAAAATGAAATGGAGTTCTTTCATCGTTTTGAAAACTTAGATTTGACTGGATTATTTAAATTAAAGTTCTGATCATCGGGGTCCGTCCAGGAAACCTCCTTACCTGGCTCCTTCTTCTTGTCCACAGGTACTTTACTCTCCCTGTGGACACTACTTATCATAGTGGGCCTGGGTGCAGTTTTCCCGGAGAAGTAGTACCGGCAATACTTGATATCGGCCTCGGATACCATTTCCTCCTGCCCCAGTTCCTGATTGATTAAATCGGCTATAAACCGCAGAGAGGCATTTAGCTGGATGGTATCACTGAACAGGTCGAAAAGGACGCGTCGACGCTTTCGGTCCTGTTTCTGGTATAGTTGAATCACTAGCTCTTTGCTCATAAGCGATGGGGGTTTGAGTTAAAAAGTCATTCAGGTCTTTATGACCGGAGTAAAAAACGGACATGTCTATCACCTGGGGATGTCGGACTCTTAGTTGACTGGCCGCTTTCATCCCCGCCTTGTCATTATCCAGAAAGAGGAATAGTCGCTCGTACCTGGCTATGTACGCTGGGGTTCGGCTTAAAAAAGAGAGTGAATTCAAGATCAGGTAATCAGAATCAGCAACATGAAAAACGGGCAGCATCTGGTAGGACAGAAAGTCCATGAAGCCCTCGAAAACGGACAGCTTAGCTCTACCGTTGTCCAGAAAGGAGATATCCTTGGGAGCCAGACTAGATTTAAAACCCGGACCGCTCAGCTCGTATCCTTGTGAAACATTTTCAAAGGCTATGCTCCGGAACAGTCTGCCTTTATTTTCGTAGTACAGTTCCGTACAGAACTGGCTGCCCACCTCAGGCGCGATACCCCGTGACTGCAGGTACTCCATCAGCTTTGGATCTCGTAGCTCATGATTTCCGATCACGCGTAACCCTTTGCTTTTCCTTGCTGAAATGGGCTTGTTCGTTGGGTGCGGGTGAAAAGAAAAAAAGCTGCTTTTGATTTCCCTCATGACCCGCTTCACATCATCCGTTTGGAAAAGAAGGCATGCTAAGTCAATGAGGGTACCTCCTTTACCCATACCGTGATCATACCACAAGTTCTTCCCGCTATCAACCTTGAAGGAAGCGGTCTGCTCGGTCTCACGGATCATAGAGCGGTACCAGTAGTCGCTACCTTTGATACTGACAGGCTGAAAGCCTTTGACTGTTAAAAATTCCACCAGGGAATACTGCTGATTGATGTGTTTAGCATTCATATTTTTTTTCTTTTTCACCCGCAGCCGTTCGTTCGTTCCACGTTCTGCTCGTTCTTTTCGTTCTTTTCGTTCCATTATAAAATCTCGGTACTGATTATCAGTCACTTATAACTAAACCCTCTTTTTGTCCCGGAAAAAGTGGAACAAATCGAACGCAATGGGACAAATGGAACACCTGGAACGGACGAAACAAATCGAACGAAAAGAACGATATAGGCCAGAATGGAACGTTTGGAACGGAATGGAACGAACAGAACGTTCGAAACAAACGGGACGAATGGAACAAAAAGAACGATATAGGCTAAAATGGGATAAACAGAACGAACGGAACGTTCGGAACGAATAGAACATTTGGAACGAAATGAGTTGAAATGGAACATGCGGAACGAAAAGAACGAATGGAACAAAAAGAACGGCCGGAACGAATGGGACGGCTGGAACGCTCACTCGTTTAACCATCGGTGAATGGTTGATTTTGCCCTGTTCAGTATCCGTGCAATCTGATCTATTGATTTTCCCTGATCTCTGAGCTCCTTCGCCAGATCCTTTTGCTCGTCCTTTTCGGGCAGTACATCAGCACCAATATGCTGGGACTCGTCAATGTTGTCCTGCACGAAATCAAACCATAACGAATCGGGATTCAGCCTCAGCAGCTTGGCTCCGTCCGTTTCCTCGCAGTGTCTGGATTTTGATCGCTTGAAGATCCGGTACTGAATGTCCTGCTTGCTCTTCCTGAGAAACATATCACTATCGGTCAAATCAGATTTAACACCTGAGCCGCTCTGCAAATCGCTATCCGTAAGCAGGTGTCGAGTGTGTTTTCGGGTATGGTCCGTAATGATGATCGTGGTATTGAGCATATCCCGCAGGGTCAGGATCAGGTGCATGGCCTTGGCTACCTCCTTGTTGTTATTGGTATCCGAATTCAGAAAAGCTACCCGGAAGTTGTCCAGGACAATAAGTACAGGCTTATGGATACTGGACATTTCAATAATGGCCTGGACTTCTTCTTCCAGGCTGTTTTTGGTCGTGTACACCAGGCTCCGGTAATTGGGAAAGCTAATCGTGCGGGGTGGCTCTTCAAATAGTTTGGAAAGTCGGCGGCTGATGGTATCCTCGCTAAGCTCACAATTAATGAAAAGCGTGTTGCCATGGTACTCAATCGGCTCGTTCCAGAGGGATTCCCACTCAGCGGAAATAGCGATGCACAGCTGCAGACCTAGTAAGGTTTTGCCGGTTCCTCGTTCGGCAGCGAAGATCACGGAGGAGTTCTCAAGGATGTAATTGCCCAGGAGCCTCTTAAGGGGAGCGAGGGTTTTACCCCGGTGGGCCAGTTCTTCCATCCCTTTCAGGGATGAGCTGGATATAATCTTTCCTGCCAAATGGTTGGATAAACCATTCAGTCCGTTTATTTTTGTCATATCGGATTTCTTTTAAAGTCATTTGGGGATAGCGCGGTCGAGGCGCTATCCCTTTTTCTTTTTCTTCTGATTGGAGTGCATGTATTCCAGCACTTCTGATTTAATGAAATAGATTCGCCGGTGAAGCCGGTGGTAAGGTAGTCCGTCCTTCTGCCACTGGTGCAGGGTAACAAGCGATGCGTCCAGTTCTTTGGCCATCTGGGCCCGCGTCAGGAAAGGCTCCTGCTTGGGGGTGTCGGATTGTCCGTTGGGGTAGAGCGCCTTTCTGATTTCTTCCTGGATCAGGTTACCGGCAAACGCCTTAAACTCCTCAAATTCGATAAGCACTAATTTCGTCATGGCGCAATGGGTTTTTGATTTTGCTGGCCGAATATGAAAAGGGAATTTGAGAAATGGCGGTAGGAATTTGGTAGGAATAACCTAAACTGCATTTAAACGCATCTAGACGGCTTTAGGAGAGGAGTTGGTTCAGGGGCCACCAATCAAAAGACAGCCAATTAGGATAAGTAAAATAAAGATTTTAGGTAAAATAGGGGCTGGTTGTTTAGCTGAATAGAGCCAAATTGACTCTAAATTGGAAGAGTTCCGAAGGTATATTTGGAAAAGTTCTCTACCTCTGATAAAGGATTTTGGAGCAGAAATACGGGAAACAGGAGGAGACTGTAAACTAGAATGTAAACCAAACAAAAAACCGCTTGACAATCTATTGATTATCAAGCGGTTACCTTTGCATTCTGTGGTGATGGACGGAATCGAACCGCCGACACAAGGATTTTCAGTCCTTTGCTCTACCAACTGAGCTACATCACCGTTCCAGTTGGTATGTTTTGGGACTGCAAAAATAGGAGCCTTGTTTTTCTTTCCAAAACATTTCTGCAAAATATTTTCAAATATTTATCACCTTTAAACAACCTCTTCTGTTAACCTGTTGATCTTGTAGACCTTACCCCTACATCCCAAAATATTCATTGATTACTATTTGTCTGCTATTTCATTTTTTCGATATTTGTAATAGTATGCAAGCATACTATTACGTTTAATATGTAGAATTAACCCATACATTAACTCTTATGGAATACATACAGCAGATCCTATTCGCTATCATACTGGGCGCTGTAGGCTGGCTTATATATCGACGCATTAAGCTCATCAGGGACACCATCCGGCTGGGACAACCCGAAGATCGTACAGACCGCCCCTCAGATCGACTACGCCTGATGGGACGTATGGCCTTTGGCCAAAAGAAAATGTTTGACCGCCCACTGGTAGGTATTATGCACTTTGTGCTGTACGCAGGCTTTTTGCTCATCAACATCGAAGTCCTGGAAATTATTCTGGACGGATTATCGGGCCAGCACCGCATGTTTGTGCCTTTCTTTGGTACCTGGTACCACTACATCATTGACTTTTTTGAGCTACTGGCCGTTGGAGTTATCGTAGTATGTGCAATTTTTTTGGTACGCCGCAATATCCTAAAGGTAAATCGCCTGCAGCCGGAGCGCCATCGCGAGCTTCGGGGCTTTCCGTACATAGACGGCAACGTAATCCTGATTTTCGAAATTGTGCTCATGTGTGCCATCCTGACCATGAATGCGGCGGATACGGTACTTCAGGATATGAACAGCGCCCACTATCCTCTTACGGGCGACTACCTGATCAGCCAGTATCTGAAACCCCTCTTTGCGGGCTGGAGCGAAGGGGCACTTATCGGGCTTGAGCGGGGAGCATGGTGGTTTCATATTCTGGGTATTCTGGCCTTTGCCCTGTACGTGACGCACTCCAAGCATCTGCACATTGCGTTGGCCTTCCCGAATACGTACTTTGCCCGGCTGACGCCCCGGGGTGAGGTAAGAAACATGCCTGAAATCACCAAAGAAGTAAAGCTGATGCTGGGCATGGAGCAGGCTGACCCTAACGAACAACCGGCAGAAATTGGTCGCTTCGGAGCCAAGGATGCCATGGATCTGAGCTGGAAAAATCTGATGGATGCTTACTCCTGTACCGAATGTGGGCGCTGCACAGCACAATGCCCGGCCAATATTACCGGTAAGCTACTGTCACCGCGCAAGATCATGATGGATACCCGCGACCGCCTCGAAGATCTTGGTCATAACATGCAGGCCAACGGAGGTAAAGTAGTGGAAGACGGCAAAACACTGCTCGGAGATTATATCCTGGTGGAAGAGATCATGGCCTGCACGACCTGCAATGCCTGCGTAGAGGCTTGTCCGGTGATGATCGACCCCCTAGACATCATCATGCAGCTCCGCCGCTACAAGATCATGGACGAAGCCCAGGCGCCCGCTTCCTGGAATATGATGTTCCAGAATATGGAGACCAGCCAGGCGCCATGGAAGTTTTCACCCAGCGACCGGTTCAACTGGGCCAACAACCTACGTCAATAGTTCCACGCTATGGAAGTCCTGCTCATATTTGGAGCCATCGCCCTGCTGCTCGTCGGACTGGGGATCTACATCTGGAAGAAGGAGGCTACGTATCTGCTAGCCAATTTCCCCAGGGATCCTCAACAGATACGGGACCGTAAGGGCCTGGCCCGCTGGGCGGGACTGTTCCTGATCATTCTGGCGGGAGTACTCCTGCTGGAAGGGGTGTTGCTCTGGCAACTGAAAGACTCTCGCTATGAACTGGTACCCGTAGTAGTGATGATTCCGGCCGTAAGCCTGCTAACTGTACTCTTTCTGATAGGCGGACAACGCTATATCGAATACAAAAACTGATATTCACAGCTTCATGAAGCACATATTGTAAACTATGTCAGAAATCGAATATAAAGTACCTACTATGGCCGAAATGGCCGCCAATGGCGAAACACCCGAGGTCCTGTTCTGGGTGGGCTGCCTGGGGTCGTTTGACGACCGTTATAAAAAAGTGACCGTAGCTTTTGTAAAAATACTGAATGCCGTAGGTGTAAAATTTGCCGTACTGGGTACCGAGGAGAGCTGTACCGGCGACCCCGCTCGTAGGGCCGGTAATGAGTTCCTGTTCCAGATGCAGGCCATGACCAACATCCAGGTACTGGACATGTACGGCGTTAAAAAGATTGTGACGGCTTGTCCGCACTGCTTCAATACGCTTAAAAACGAGTACCCCCAGCTAGGAGGCAACTACGAGGTTATTCACCACTCCACTTTCCTGCAGCAGCTCATCAACGAGGGCCGTGTACGACTGGAGGGCGGAGGTACCTTCAAAGGGCGCAAAATTACCTTCCACGACCCCTGCTACCTCGGAAGGGCCAATGGCGTATATGAGGCGCCCCGTGAGGTACTGGAGGCGCTGGACGCCGAGCTCGTAGAGATGAAACGCATCCGCTCCAAGGGACTGTGCTGCGGAGCCGGTGGCGCTCAGATGTTCAAAGAACCCGAGCCGGGCTGGAAAGAGGTGAATATAGAGCGTACCGAAGAGGCCCTCAATACCGGAGCCGATACCATAGCCGTGGCTTGTCCGTTTTGTATGGTGATGATGTCCGACGGAATAAAGAATAAGGAGCGCGAAAACTCCGTAAAAGTACTGGACCTGGCCGAGCTGGTAGCCCAGGGGCAGGGTCTCTAAAAACATACTACTTCATTGGCAAACTGCAAGGCGGGTACCTTAGGGTACCCGCTCTTGTTTTAGAGGTACTTACGCATAAGGTCGTCGGTCTGCGGATCAGTACCGAGCAGGAAGGTGGCTTCGCCTACTTTTTCAAATCCCATCTTCTGGTAAAAGCGCACCGCCCGTGGGTTCTGCGGCCATACGCCCAGCCATACCAGCTCAAAGCCCTGGGCCCGCATCCAGCCCAGACAATGCTGCATAAGCTCCCGCGCCAGGCCGGCTCCTTGGTAAGGGTGGTCTACATAGAAGCGACTGATCTCTACGCCCTTTCGTTCCGGCTCCGGCGGTAGTTGGCTCCCCAGCACCATCTTCATATAGGCCACGATGGTACCCTCATCCACTGCCAGCCAGTACCGCACCTGCGGCCTATGAAAATCAGTTATGAAAGAGAGTTCGGCAAAAGCCTGCTCCACGTACAGCGCCATATCTTCCGGCGTGTTTAGTGCCTGGTAGGTATCAATGAATAGTCGCTGGCTGAAATGGCGTAGGGGTTCTATATCTTCGGGTGAGGCTAATCGGTACTGGATCATTGGTACTATTTTTTCCACAAAATACTTCCATGGCTAAAAAAGCGTACAGCTTAAAGCCTACTGCTTAAAGCTCAATAAGTAGCCCGTCAGGTCAGCCAGAGCCTGCTCGTCCAGCCCCAGTACCGTAGGCTCGGGCATCAGGGACCGGGGCATTTTAGTCCTTTCTTTGATTTGATTGGCTTTGATGGCGTGCTGCTTGCCAGCGGCATCTTTAAGTACCACCGTAGCGCCATCACTGAGCAGAAAGCCAAAGTAGCTATCGCCCTTCTTGGTAGTAACAGTATATGCTTCGTAGCCGAACACCATGCTGGCCGAAGGGTTCACGATGGCATCCAGCAAGGCCAGCTTGTCGAACTTCTGGTGAATCTGCGTCAGGTCAGGGCCTACTTCGGCCCCATTTTCGCCGTGGCGGTGGCAGGTTGCGCAGTTAGTCGCAAATAAAGTTTTTCCTTTCTCAATGTTCCCGTTCATCCGGGCAATGAAGTCTACCTTCAGTACCTTTCCATTCCGGGGGAAGAACTGGCTGGCTAGTACCCGCACGTTCTGGTCAGGATTGGCGAAGATCTGCTCACTCACGGCTCTGGCAATGGTATCCGGTAGCTGCCACTGGGCTTTAAGGTCTACGAGCATATTGCCTCCGTCGGCATCTGACGCCATATTTCGGGCCGCCTCGATACGCGCTGCCAGGGGCTGATTCTTATCCTGTACCTGCTTTTTGAGCTCCAGCATCTGCCGGTAGGCGGGCGTGATGGCCTGCGCCGTGGCCGCCTGCCAGTCGAGCAGCTCGGCCCAGTCGTTGGTCCGGCGGAAGTTGAGCCACCAGCCCGCGCCCGCCGCTACGTCGGGTAGTGGGGAGGATGACAGCGCCATCATGGCCTCCACTGCCTTCCTGTCTTTCACAAAACCCAGTGCCGTCAGGGCCTTCCGCCGCTCCCTAGTAGGTACTTTAGCTGAAGCTGCGCGTACCCTCAGCTCCTCTACAGCCTGTACAGGGTGCAGTCGCCAGGTCAGCCCTACCCGCTGCGGCGACCAGCCCTCCGGCGCCTCTTTGTATAGCTCCTGTACCAGCTGGTATACCTGGCCCTCCTTGCCTTCGGCGGCAGTACCCAGCGCTTCCAAGTACCAGGGGTCCTTTCCGTCGTACTGCCGCAGCAGCTCTGTAAGTACCTGTCCGGATTTCTCGAAAGGTATATCCCGCAGTGCAATAGCGACTTCCCGTCGCACGGCGGCATCCGCATCTGCTGCCACTTGACGGGCATAGGGAAGTACATCCGACGTAGTGGCCCGCAGGGCCCGGAAGGCGGTCAGGCGTAGGTCCGTATCCGGGCTTTGCAGTAGCTTTTCGGTTTCTATTCTCCCTAGTTTCCCCAGTTGTGGCAGCAGCCACACCGCCCGCGCCCGGTGGTAGGGGTTCTCAGCAGTTAGTAGTGCTTTTACTTCACCCACTACGGCTTCGCCCCTACGACGTAGTGCTTCAAAGCCCAGCAGCCGCACGTTCACCGCCGGGCTCTTGAGAGCCTCTACCATACCCGCCGTCGTGGTCAGGTCCAGTCGGGGCGTAGTGAGCTTCCTGCCTTTGGGCGTAACGCGGTAGATGCGGCCGTAGCCCTTGCGATCGTGCATGGCGTGACCACCCACTATCGGATCGTACCAGTCGGCGATGTAGAGGGCACCGTCGGGTCCGGCAGCGATGTCTGAGGGCCGGAACCACTTACGGGTATCTTTATCCGTCTCGAACCACTCGTAGCGCTCCGATGCCTGCGGAAAGGAACTGATCAGGTCGCGGCGCGGCAAGGTAAATCCCGCACCTTCTTTCTGCGGCTGGTAGGCGAATATCACATTACGGCCAGCCTCGCAACTCAGCAACGTACCCCGGTACTGCGGCCCCAGCGCGTCGCCTTCGTAGTAGAGCACGCCGGTAGGGGAGCCCGCGCCGGTGTTATCACCGGCAGGCATGACACCGGGGTCCTCCTGGTGCCAATGCGACGTAAATATATCCTGACCCGGCCGACGGTCTGCCTGCCAGTAGCGGGTACCATCGGCGGAAAAGTACCCGGCGTTTCCATTTTCGGGCAAGAAGGACGTGCGGCAGGTAATGACCTGGTCGTCGTTGTCGTTCTGCCACATGTTGCCGTAGCTGTCCAGCGCCAGTTCGTAGCTGTTCCGGAAGTTGTGCCCCAGTACCTTCAGACCGGTACCATCAGGATTGACCCGCAGGGCCAGTCCACCTACCCATACGCGTCCGTCGTCCGACTTCATGTTGCCCCCATTCTCCTTGTTGTACGGAGTACCGCCCGTGTAGAGACTGCCACTGCGGAGCGTCCAGCCACTACGGTCGGTCACTACATGAGGGCCGGCGTTGCCGGTGTTGAAGTACCAGCGGCCATCCGGCCCGGCCACCACCGCGTGCAGTGAATGGTCGTGGTCGTAGCCTCCAAAGCCAGTCAGCAGTACCTCGCGGCGGTCGGGACGATCGTCGCCGTCCTCGTCGGTATATACCAGCAGATTAGGCGCGCAGGAAACAATGACTTTATTGCCAATCACCGCAATACCTAGCGGCGCCGTCAGCAGCGAGTCCTCTACGAATACTTTGGAGCTTTCGGCCTTACCGTCCCCGTCCTTATCTTCCAGGATTACCACCCGATCCCCCTTGGGCCGGTGCGACAGTCGCTCACCCGGCTTGGTATTGAAATCCCGGTAATTAACCGCCTCCGTCACCCACACCCGGCCCCGGGCGTCGATGTCCATGTTGGTAGGATTGTAGAAGAGCGGTGCCTCGGCCCACAGCGTCACATCCAGGTCTGCGGGTGCGTAGAGGCGGGTGGAGTCTTCCGCTACCACCGGTAAGAAGGCCCGCTGTGGGGCAGAAGGGGGCAGCAGAGTCGTAAAGGCCAGAGCCGTAAGGATAGTAGCCAAGGCAAAGGTGGTACGGGTGCCGGATGGACGGGTGAGGGCGATATACATGACCTGGTTTGGTATAATCAGTTATGAAGTGTCGCCCCTATGGGGGCTTCTGGTAAACTTTGTCTGCTGCTGCTACTAAAGTATCGCCCCTACGGGGCTTTCCTGAGCCCTACTAGTATAGTAGCAACCTAAAACCTAAACAGCTTCTCAAGGTACTGGCGGTTGTGGCGGTAGCATTTTACTATGTCGGCTCCTTTGGGGCTGGCCCATTCAATCTGCATCCAACCCTGGTAGCCCATGTCGTCCAGGACACGGGCAATGCGGGGCCAGTCGAGAGTACCTTCGCCGAGGCGGAAGCCGTTTTCCTTCATGTGTATCTCACAGATCTGCTCCCGGCCCAGCATCGGCAGCTCCTGGTAGATGTCGTAGCCCGCGTCGGTGGCGTTGCGGAAGTCGTAGTATACTTTTACGGCGGGTGAGCCTACGGCTTGAATGATATCCAGATGTTCCTGCGCACTCAGATACGACTCTATCCCCAGCGTCACACCCTGCTTCTCGGCCTGCGGAGCTACTTTTCTGAGTCGCTCTATAACCGCCTTCTTACCCGCTTCGTCCTGCCGCAGATCGCCTTGTGTGAAAAACGCCAGCAGTACCACCGGTGCACCCAGCGCTTTGGCGGCATCCACACTATTCCAGACCCACTCCTCCGTTCGTACCTCCGACTTATAGGGCACCCGGTTGAGCTCACCTATGGCCAGGCTGGATACCCGCACTCCCGTACGTCCGGCGGCTTCACGGATGGTCTGTAGCGTAGCCGGATTGGAGAGCCCAGCCTCATCCTTACCTGTATTATAGCTTACCTGTAGCCCCTGCAGGCCTATTTGCCGGGCCAGGTCAAAAGCCTCCGCACTCATGGCTTTACCCAATGACCAATCACAGGCACCCAGTTGGTAGTGGGCCTTCAGCAGAGATTTGCTATTCAACGTAGCCAGTGCGCCCAATCCCAGGGCAGCTTTCCGGATGGCATCACGACGACTAAGCATATTTTACGTTCTTTTACATCTTAAAAAGGACAGCCGAGCTAACCTTTTACTGCAAACGAACCCGGAGCAGGACCTGCTTGTTAAAATACTAAGAGCCGACAGCCTCTGGCTAGCTTTTTTCTTGTAAATTAGTAGTATTCAAAATCTAACACAGTATGTACATTCCGTTTGACAAGATAGATTTTAATGCCCGCATCTGGATTTACCAGGCTTCGCGCGAGCTGACCCAACAGGAGGCAGACGCTATCACCGAAACCCTGAAAGCTGCACTTGATGGATGGGCTGCCCATAACAAACCGTTGCTATCATCAGGGAAAGTGTTCTATAACCGATTTATCGTCATTGCCGTGGATGAATCGCACGAGCTCCCCAGTGGCTGCTCCATCGACAAAACCACTCACTGGCTACAGGAAATCGGCCAGCAGTTAGGCGTGGATTTCTTTGATCGTTCGGTTGCTTATCTGGACGCGACTAAGAAAGTCAGAACCTTATCTATCAATGAAGTGAAGCAGGCTATCGCTGACGAACAAATCACTCCATCTACTACGGTGTTCGATAACCTGGTCAGTACCAAGGCCCAGTGGATGAATCGGTGGAAAGTACCCGCCGACCGTACCTGGCTCAAACGCTACTTTAAGCAGCAAACGGCCTGAGCGTTTTGAAAGGTGACCATTCGGAATTAGATTTGTCCTGTACTTTATCTGATTCCGAATGAAACTTTTGAAGATTCTGGGAGTAGTAGGGCTAGGCCTGTGGCTGACCGGCTGTAATGACCCGAATACCGTATACAAAGCCTACGAAGACATTGAAGATGGCCTTTGGTACGTCAAGAATACTCCTACTTTCAAGATCGAAATCACGGATACGACTCAGACCTACAACCTGTACTACCTGGTACGTAACAGCCTGCAGTACCCTTACTACAACCTGTACCTGACCCGCAAGATCACCGGGCCCGATGGCCAGATAGTAGCTGCCCGCCTGGAGGAACTGTACCTCTCTAACGAAACTACGGGCAAGCCCTACGGAAGCGGACTGGGTGACCTGTTCGACCACAAGATTTCTTTTCTGCGCAACTACCGCTTTCCCCGATCAGGTACCTATACGCTCACCATTGAGCAGTCTATGCGTCAGAATCCGCTGCCCTTTGTACTGGGCGTAGGCGTAAGTGTTGAAAAAGCTACCGTCGGCAATCCATAAACCATTAATCACTCTGGGATGACTCCAATGCTACCTCTATTCCCCCTGAACCTGGTAGTGTACCCGGGGGAAAAACTCAACCTGCATATTTTTGAGCTCCGCTACCAACAGCTTATCAACGAATGTCTGGAGGAGAAGAAAACGTTTGGGATCCCTGCCTTCCTGAACGACCGGTTGCCCGGCTTTGGTACCGAAGTAGAGGTAGTGGCCCTGCACAAGCGCTACGAGGATGGCCGGATGGACATTTCGACCAGAGGTCTGCGCGTATTTGAGATCGACACCTTCAAGAACCCCCTAAAAGGTAAGCTTTATGCGGGCGGAGTAGTCATGTACCCCGCCGAGTCTATCGACCTGGACCAGCCTTTACCCGAGCTTCTGCGTTTAGTGGATCAGCTCTACGACCTGCTTTCAATTACGGTGGAGTATCAGATAGAGGTAGCTCCGTTTTCCTTTCAGATAGCTCATAAGGTAGGTATGTCAGTGGATGATGAGTACCAACTGCTTACCATACCTCAGGAAAGCCAGAGGCAGCAGTTCCTGATCCGGCACTTACGCAAAGTACTACCCGTAGTGGCCGATATGGAGCAGACCAAGGCCCGCATCCGGCTAAACGGCCATTTCAGGAATCTGGACCCCCTGGATTTTTAGGTCTGGTAGGACGAGGCGGGGGCGGCGGAGTACCCTCAGGTCTGTTATTGGCGTCCGGCTTCTTACGATTCCGGTGGCGGGGTGGCCGACGACGTCTTTGCGGATCTGCTGCACTCTCCTCTTGCTTCACTTCTTTTGCTTTTTCTTCAGCTACTTCCCGCTCCGGCTCGCCCAGCAGGTACCCGTAGGGCTCAAGACCAGGACTGGAATCCAGTACTACTTTTATGATCGCCGTCAGTGGTAAGGCCAGGATCAGGCCCGACAGGCCCCATAGCTGCCCGCCCAGGAACAGAGCTACAATGGCGGCCAGCGGATTGATGCTTATCTTGGAGCCTACAATATTGGGAGTGATAAAATTACCTTCCAGAAACTGCACAAAGGCCATAATACCAATGACTCCTAAGGCATAAATGGGTGAGTCTTCGGTAACAATACTCATCAGGGCTGGTAGTATAGAGCCAATAAGAATACCGATGTAAGGAATAAGAATCAGGAAAGCAGCCAGAAAGCCGAAAAAGATAGCATTGTCAATCCCCAGCAGAAGCAGACCGACGGTATTCAACACCCCCACGATAGCAATTACCAGTACCAGCCCCGCCAGGTAGCTTTTGATCACCTCATATATCTTCATGAGAATACGGTCCAGCTTGTGCCGGGGCACCTGCTTGAACGCCTTGTGCAGAAAGCGCCGGAAAAAGTCGCGGTACAGCAGAAAAAAGAATACGTAGATAGGTACTAATATAGCCGTTGTAAGGGTACCGGTGGTAGCGACTACAGTGCTAAGCAGCATGGCCCGGCTTTCACCCAGGGCGTTCAGCAGGTATCTTTTTCCTTCGGTCACCTGCTGGGTCCGGCTTAGATTAAACTGGCGCTCACCCAACGACAGCATCTGTTCCAGCAGTTCTTCTGCTTTGGCTGTTATACGGGGGATCTCATCGGCGAAGCCTGCAATCTGAATGGAGGCTACATAAATCAGACCAACCAGCACTACAATAAAGATAAGGATACTGATCAGAATAGCCAGTACGCGCGGCACACGCCATTGTTCAAACCGCAGGCATAGCGGATGCAGGAGTATAGCGAACAGTACCGAGAAGGAGAGAGGGATGAGCGTTTCGCGCAGCACAAACAGGATATATACCCCCGCCAGCAACGATACCAGAATACTGGCTATTTTAAGGTACGCAGGGAATCTTGTATCTTTGATTTGGCCAGGCCCCGTAGAGGTGTTCATATTATGAAGATTTTTTATCTGTGGTTTTTATTCAAAACTATGCTGTGCGGCTGCCAAGCCGAGCGTCAACAACATAATAATCTTGCCAAGGTACGCGCCAGGTACAAGATTAGCAAAACAGGCAAGCTTCCGACCGTTGCTCATGAAAGCTCAGGTCTGGCCAGAGGCCAGGGAGGAACTACTTTCTGGACCCATAATGATAGTGGAGGAGAGTCGGTACTGTACGAAATTGATTACAGAGGAGCTTTGGTATCTACTTATCAGGTTTCGGATGTTCCCAACCAGGACTGGGAAGACCTTGCCCAAAGCCCGGAGGGGGTACTCTACATTGCCGACACGGGAAACAACAGCAACACACGCCGCTCCTTCCAGATCTACGCCGTCACGCCCGAAACATCTGCCGTCGAAACCATTACCTTCCGGTATGCTGATCAGGATAGCCTGTCGTCGCTGACTAACGGCTCGCAGCAATATGACTGCGAAGCTATATTTTACTACAACCAGAAGCTGTACCTCTTTTCAAAGAACCGGATCAAAACGGATCATCCGGTCAAGCTGTACGAGATACCGGCAAAGGCTGGCGACTACGTGGCTACTCCCATCGATAGCATCCACATTCAGGGCCAGGTCACAGGAGCGGACATAAGTCCCGATGGTAAAACCTTTGCACTACTAACCTACGGCAAAATAGTATTGTTTGGAGTAGAGTCAGGAAGGATCAGCTTCTGTCAGCCCCAGGGATGCCTCAGACTGGTACGGAAGCAGACCGAAGGCATTATGTTTCTGAATAACAGCGATATATTGGTTACGAATGAGCAAAGGCAGGTGTTTAAATTAATGCTACGCTGATGTTAAATTTGTGTTAAGACTCCACCTCTACGAGTAATATCCATAACACATCCGCTAATTTCGAAACCGAATTAACAAACTTCAATCACCTCACCGTATGAGCGCCAAAGCAGCAACCCAGGTAGCAACTAAAGTACTAGTGGTTGACGACGATCCGGATATTGTAGAGCTACTGGAGTATAATCTTCAGAAGGAGGGGTATTTTGTAGAAACCGCCTCCAACGGTAAAAAAGCCATTGAGATTGCCAAAGATTTTGTTCCGGACCTGATTCTGCTGGACATCATGATGCCTCAGATGGACGGGATCGAGACGGCCCGCGTCCTGCGGCAGACTGCGGAGCTCCGCCACGTGTACATCCTGTTCCTGACGGCGCGCTCCGAAGAGTACTCCGAAGTGGCTGCTTTCGAGATAGGCGCTGACGATTACATTACCAAGCCCATCAAGCCCCGCGCTCTGATGAGCCGGATCAACGCCCTGTTCCGCCGGGAAGCACAAAAGGCCGACCCTGGTGATGAAGTCACCATTGCCGACCTTTCTATTAACCGTAAGAACTATACCGTAAGTCAGGGAGATAAATCCATTATACTCCCCAAGAAAGAGTTTGAGCTGCTGTTCTTCCTGGCCCAGAGCCCCAACAAGGTTTTCAGCCGTGAAGAGCTACTCCAGAAGATATGGGGAGCCGATATCTATGTACTTGAGCGTACCGTAGATGTACATATCCGTAAGCTCCGTGAGAAGCTCGGCGAAGGCTACATCAAGACCCTGAAGGGCGTTGGGTACATGTTTACGGATCAGCCCGAATAAGGCCTTTTACGCTATCCCTTAGCGGGGATCCGCGTCACCGGCTTTGTAGGCGTCGTACTCTTCCAGCACCTTCACAATGTCTACCTCCGACTTCAGGTTAAGCTGCTGTTCCTTTATGTTATGCTCCATCAGGTTCTTCTTGTCGCTGAGCAGGCTTAGAAGCGCCTTTTTATCGCCTTTCTTGATGGGGTGCATCTTGCCCTGCTTATAGACATACAGCTGCTCATTAGGTACAAAGCGACTTACGGCCGTAGCGGAGTTATACTGCTTCTCGTCCCGCTTCTTGCTTTCAAAGCGCTTGAGCAGCTTGGTATTGCCATCGTGCAGTACCCGGTAGAAGCTGCCCTCGGTCTGATCGTCGATGGCCGGAAAGCCGCGTCGGAATATGTACAGAGCGTCACCGGTCGGCATGGCAAACTCTACTATTTCATTAGCTCCCAGTCGGTAGAGCTTTCCATCCTTTTCGTACTCGAGTTCATCCTGGAATATATCGTACTTCATTTTTATTCCGTCTACTACTTTATCACTGGTTGTCCGGACAGTGCCGGTAATCCACTGATCGGCGAGCAGGTAAGGAGATCCCTCCGTATCCGTATATTTGTATTCCGAAACAACCCGACCGTTGACGTCGGTCATGTACTGAGCGTGGGCTGGTATCAGAAACGCCGCCAATACCAGACTGCAGATTAATTTTTTCATGGTCCTTTAAAATTAGAATGTTGTTCTAGGTACTACTGTGACCTTAATTAAGTAATAAATCTATGATTTAGTACGGTGCAGCCCTTAATCTCAGATTTTTTGGTGAGGCCTGCTATCTTGTGTGTACTTTTGTCAAAAAATTGTTCCAACGATTTTGTATCTCAACGAACAGCTACTTCATATTCGTCAGAGTCTGGCCGGTATAGCCCCTGAACTCTTTCTGACCATTTTTTTCCTGCTGCTCCTCACAGCCGAGCTACTACTAACGCCACGGCTCGGAAAAGAAATGGCCGCTCGCTGGCTGCAGACGGGTAGTATCCTGGGTGCTGTAGCGACGCTGGCGCTGGTGATAGGACAGTGGGACACCGAGCCTGCCTTCCGGTTTGAGCCATTACTGTTTTTGGATACCAAGGCAGTCTTCTTCAAAGGTATGGTGGTGGTAGCCTGGCTGGCTACCCTGCTGCATATAAGGTACCTGCGCTATAACTTCCCCAACGAGCTGAACGCGCTCCTGGTAGCCGCCGTACTGGGCATGTGCCTGCTCTGCATGGCTACCCACCTGCTGACGATCTACCTGTCGCTGGAGCTACTATCGATCTGCTCGTACCTGCTGGTGGCCCTTTCGCCGGATCGGAAAGCCACCGAAGGAGGTATGAAGTACCTGCTGTACGGATCAGTGAGCTCGGCCATTATGCTGTATGGTATCTCCCTGATCTATGGCCTTACGGGTACATTGGATATTACCCAACAGGCTATGCAGGCGGGGCTCGCCAATAACCCAACCTTTGTAATGCAGGTAGCCATACTACTTACGCTGGGCGGGCTGCTGTTTAAGCTGTCGCTGGTGCCCTTCCATGTATGGACACCCGATGTGTATGAGGCAGCTCCTACGCCGCTGGTTTCGTTCCTGTCGGTTGCTCCCAAGGCGGCCGCACTGCTGGTGCTTATGCGGCTCACCGGCGCTCTTCCTCCTGAATTACTTCCTACCCTCGGAGGTGTGGCGTTGATAAGTATCACGGCGGGTAATGTGGCGGCACTCTGGCAGCAGAACGCCCGTCGTCTGCTGGCTTATTCTTCCATCGCACAGGCAGGGTACCTCCTCGTGGGCATAGTGGCTTATTCCGAGTCGGGCTTTGAAGCGGCTACGTTCTATACGGCGGCTTATGTACTTACCAACATGGCGGCTTTCTTCCTAATCGACCTCCTCCACCCCCGCACCAGTACTGATCTAAGTCTATACATAGGGCTGGGCCGGCAACAGGTAGGTGTCAGTGTAGCGATCACGGTGGTAATGGTGGCTCTGGCGGGACTTCCTCCTACGGTAGGCTTTACGGCCAAATGGCTGGTATTCTCGGCGCTCTGGGATAGTTTCCAGCAGGCGGGGCAGCCGTGGATGCTCTGGCTCCTGATCGGAGGTATCTTGAACGCTGCCATATCCCTGGCTTACTACCTGCGTATTCCGTTTTTACTGTTTTTCCGCACGAGTGCCGAGCAGGATACCCTTCCCGTTGCTCCCGTTGTCAATCGGGTACTGGCGGGCGTGCTGCTGGCGTTGGTGGTGATTCTTTTCTTCCGGCCCAATTGGCTTATCCACTGGATCGGTCAGATGTAACGCGGGCGCAGAGGAAAGCCCCTACTGGCGTACCGGAACAACTTTGTAGCCCTGTTTCCTAAGCAGGGCAATCACGCCCTCAGTACCTCCCAGATGCGCCGCTCCTACGGCAAAGAAGGTGGATTTCTGCCCCATCATGTTGGCCATGAGCGGGATCCAGCGGCGGTTGCGACCGTAGAGGAGCGTTTCTTCCTGTCCCTGCATATCAAAGTCGCTCTCCAGCGTCATTTTATGAAGCCCAGCTACGTCCTGTTTTTTGTACAGGTTCACCATCTGAGTAAACTCCGTACGGGCTTTGGGTAGATTGTCGATCATCTGCACCAGCATTCGGGCCTGATCCTGGTAGGGTATGGTATCAAATACGGCCATCTGCTCGGCCACGGTTTCCAGCCCTACTACCTCTATCTGCTGCTTTTTGGCCAGGCCCACCAGGGTCATCTCATACGACTGCGGCTGGCAGTTGAGTACCCGGTTGAACAAGAGGCTCATCAGCACAAAAGGTTTGGCGCGCTCAAACGGCGTTATGTTCATCCCCACCGAATCACGAAAGAACTGGTTCAGCCGGAGGTAATCTTCCTGTGGCAGCAGGGTACTTAGTTGCTTATTGTCCTTCATCAGCATGAGCTGAGCCATGGACATCATCATGCCCGGGTCGTCCATATCCAGCTCAAGAGTCAGCTGCTCGGCCTTTTGAAGGCGCTCTTTCAGTACCTCCTCCAGGATAAAGTCACCGGGACAGATCAGGTGAATGGTACCGTACAGGTAGGAGGGCTTCGTGAGTCCTTTACCGGATATCTCCCAAAGTAGTGAGGGCTCCTGCGGAGCCTGGGCACGGGCCGAAGTAGCAGCGATAGACAGTCCTATAAGTAGCCAGCACCATCTTTTTTTAATTATATTTCTCATGCTCTTTTCTCTTAGATTTATAGTAAATATTCAATTTTATGCAAATGGAGCGTAATAAAACTTCCATCTTGTTGCTCATTGCTGCTGTACCCCGAAAAATTAGGGGAGGAACGACAATTTTTTTCCGGTACCTGATCGTTCTTACACACAAAGTAATTTATACCTTTGTAATAATCATCACGAACTAAAGTATCCGGTGGGTAGTTTAGTCTGTATCAAAACGAGAAGAAGTTTTGTAAATTATTGAATACCAGCTTACATACTAACACCTCATCTTCTCATGAGTGACGCCATAAAGCATGAGTGCGGAATTGCCCTCATCCGTCTGCGGAAACCTTATCAACATTACATTGATAAGTACCAGACCCCCCTCTACGCGGTACACAAGCTATCGGTAATGATGGAAAAGCAGGTTAACCGTGGACAGGACGGAGCCGGAGTAGCTAACATCAAGATAGAGGTACCCCCAGGTCGCCGGTATATCAGCCGGTACCGATCAGTTGAGCCCCAACCCGTAGCGGACATCTTCGCTAAAGTCCACAAAAAATTCCGTAAAGCTTTAAAGGATAATAAAGAACGTGCTACTGACGCCCAATGGCTGCAGGAAAACGTAGCTTTTACCGGCGAGCTTTGGCTGGGACACCTTCGCTACGGTACACACGGGGCCAACGAAGTAGAAAACTGCCACCCTATGCTCCGTCAGAGCAACTGGCGCAGCCGTAACCTGGTGATGGCGGGTAACTTCAATATGACCAATGTAGACGAGCTTTTTGGCAAGCTGGTATCACTGGGTCAGCACCCGAAGGAAAAAGTGGATACCGTGACCGTCATGGAAAAGATCGGCCACTTTCTGGACGAAGAAAACCAGCGGGTATTTGATCGCTTCAAGGGTATTTTTGAGAACCCTACGCTATCGGATGTCATCGAGGACAATATTGATCTTCAGCGTGTTCTACACCGCTCGTGCCGCGACTTTGACGGTGGCTATGCCATGTGTGGCCTTACCGGCCACGGCGCCGCATTTGTCATGCGCGATCCGGCAGGTATCCGCCCGGCCTACTACTACGCCGATGATGAGGTAGTGGTAGTAGCCTCCGAGAAACAGGCGATCAAAGCGGCCTTCAACGTAGAATATAATCAGATTCAGGAAATAACGCCGGGTAGCGCCCTTATCATTAATAAGGACGGCGAGTATAATGAGCTTTCGATCCTGCCTCAGCTCGAGAAGCGCTCATGTAGCTTTGAACGGATCTACTTCTCGCGCGGTACTGATCCGGATATATACAACGAGCGTAAAAAACTGGGTAAGCTGCTGATTCCGCAGATCCTGGAAGAGATTGATTACGATCTGGAAAATACCATTTTCTCTTACATCCCTAATACGGCCGAGACTTCCTTTTTCGGTATGATCGAAGGTCTGGAAGAGTACCTGGCCAAGAAGCGTAAGCAGGCGATTATGGAAGGCATCCTGTTTGAGGAAGACCTCGACCGACTGCTCTCGTTCCGCCCGCGTATCGAGAAACTGGTTACCAAGGATGTAAAATCCCGCACATTTATCACAGCTGATGAGCTGCGTGATGATATGGTATCCAGCGTGTATGATACCACTTTTGAAGTAGTTCGTAAGGGTATTGATACTGTAGTGATCATTGACGACTCCATTGTACGGGGTACTACGCTGGAAAAGAGTATCCTTAAGATGCTGGATCGCCTGGGTCCCAAGAAGATCGTAATTGTATCGTCAGCCCCCCAGATCCGCTTCCCTGACTGCTACGGGATAGATATGTCCAAGATGAAGGACTTCGTAGCGTTCAGAGCCACGCTCAAACTACTGGAAGAAAGAGGCCTGGATTATCTGCGGGAAGAGGTATATACCCAATGCGCTTCTTCGCTGGCTTCCCGAAACGCCTACTCGACCAACTACGTAAAGGCCCTATATGAGCCATTTACGGATGAGGAAGTATCAGCAAAGGTTGCCGAAATCATTCGTCCTCATGGATTGAAAGCAGAAGTATCGGTGATATTCCAGACGGTTGAAAACCTTCACAAGGCTTGTCCTGACCATCCCGGAGACTGGTACTTTACCGGTAACTATCCAACGCTTGGAGGTAACAAGGTTGTAAATAAAGCGTACGTCAACTTCCACGAAGGCAAGCTGGTACGTGCTTATTAAGAGATCTGTTATTTAGCTATATAAGAAAAAGAAGCGGTACCTGATGGTACCGCTTCTTTTTCTTAAGTACTTAGGGCACGGCTCCCGGCAATTCCCCAGGTACTTATACAGACTACTTCTTCCAGTTGAGATCATTGATGTTCTGCCCGATCCGGCGGCCTTCTTTTAGCCCGGTATCATTGTCCTGACGGGTATGGATACCACCCAGAAAACGGGAGTAGGCCGATTCTTCGGCTGTTTCCCAGAAGGAGTTAAATCTGCGCGGTTTGAAATCAACGTTTCTGCGGGTATCACGTACGCGGGCCACGTGGGTATCGTCCGTGAACCTGAAGTTGGGACCATACAAGGCGGACAGTACCGTAGCCGCAGCTCCCGACTGCGAAGCATGGCCGGAGGTGTAGCTCGGGAAAGGAGGCGCTGGCCAGAACGGAACCCAGCTGGGATCAATGGCCCGACGAACAAAGGTATAAGGTCGCTCAGCGCTGTACACATACTTACACTTCCAGCAAAGAATAAAAGCATCCGCTACGGCTATACCCGTACGCGCTAAGCTTTCGGCGGCTTTACCCAGATCTGCTTTTGCGGTTATAAGTGCAATTCGCGCCAGGTTGTACGAGTGCCCGGGTGGGGTAAAGGTCTCACTGGGGTCGTCGGCCCACCATACGGCGATCTCCTTCTCTTCCTGCGTAAGAGATTTGTTCTTGGTATATACTTCCAGGTGCTGTGCGTAGTACTGTGAGGTAGGTGAAGTAGATACCACCAGAGGCTGGGGCAGGGGCATAACCGAGTTCTGGATCACAAAGGTACGGTTGCGGCCCCAGTAAGGTTGCATGGGGGTAGTGCGGCCATTCTCAGTAGGTCGCCAGGAGCCGTTGAATACAGGTACTACATAGTCAGCCGGAAAGTTGCGGGAGTACCCCTCGTGCCCGCCGTCACTCCTGGACCAGTCAAAGATAGCCGTAGCAATAGATTTACCGAATGCTTCTGATCGTTCGACTACCTCTGTGTCCTCTTCCTGGGCGTAGCTGGTACGTAGCGCAGCCTCCAGCGAATCAATCGTAGCCTTATTGGCGTCAGAGGTATTGGCGTATAGATTTCTGATGATTTCGGCCTGAGCCGCGTTGGCACTCAACGCCCAGTTATAGGCCTGGCTCACCCCCACCGTGGGCAGACTGGCGAGCTGGTTGAGCTGCCCGGCCATGGATTGATTGGCAGGCATACCCGGTACTACTGCTTCGTAAAGGGTAAGTCCGGCGTACCCCAGCGCCCGGGAGGCTACCGGCGGCGAAAAACCCGGAGTGGTACGGGTAAGCTTAAGTGTAAGTTGGGCCCATTTGTCCGCTACCTCTGCGCTGTACGTGTCAGCTGTTTTCCCGCCGGGGCTGACTTCCTGATTAGAGGGCGAACAGCCGTAGAGCCCCGCCAGTAGTACGGTAGCTATTCCGGTTATTCGTACACGATGTTTTAAAAAAGCAGGTAATGAGTGTGTGAGGATGGATAATGTGACTGTCATATAGTAAGTAATAAGCCCCTTTATCTGGTAATAGCTACGAGTACTTCACAGATGGTCTCCCATACCCGGCGCTACAGCTTCACTTCACCACCTATGTCGTTTATAATCAATAATAATGCCAGTTTTTAGCCCTTATTTACAGCTCTCAACCAGCGGCTTCCGTACAGGTATATACGGGTATAGATTGAGCCTGGGCGTTAAGGTACTGACTATTCGTCAGAAAACCGGTAAACCGCATGGGCGGCTACCGGTTCTGGTACTGTTAGGTATAACTTCTACGTGAGTAGTATCATTCTCTCACGCGAATGATAACCCGCCGGTTGCGATTTCGACCTTCGGTAGTAGCATTGTCGGCCAGCGGCCGCGTATCACCATAGCCAAGGGCGGTCATTTGGGAGCCGCTTACGCCCTGATAAATCAGGTATTGCTGTACAGCCATGGCCCGCTGCTCGGATAGCTTAAGATTAGCCTCGGCACGTCCTGCGTTGTCAGTATGCCCTTCGACCACAAACTGAGCCGTGGGGTACCTTCTCATTATAGTAGCAATGGTATTAAGCGCGTTGTACGATGCTCTATCGATTACATCAGTACCCGTTGTAAACCGAACCGGTGTCGCCAGAACTGAATCCAACTGGCTTTGCAGAGCTTGTCGGGTAGCCGCATTGACAAACGGACAGCCATCCCGGTTACGTGGTCCGGCCTCTTCGGGACACTTATCGATACCATCGTGTACACCGTCTCCATCCGTATCAGGGCATCCTCCGTTGGCGTAGGTACCCGGCCGGTCGGGGCACAGGTCTACGTGATCGCCAATGCCATCTCCGTCGGTGTCGGGGCAGCCTCCGTAGCGGGGGTCACCGGCTATATCCGGACAGGCATCCACGCTATCCGCCACGCCGTCACCATCACGGTCCGGACAACCATTGACGGTACCGGCTTCGTTAGGACAGGGATCCAGCTGATCTACTATACCGTCTCCATCCGTATCGGGACAGCCACGAGCGGCCACCGAGCCTGCCTCCGTAGGGCATCTGTCTACGTAATCGGGGATGCCATCTCCATCGGTATCCGGACATCCGAAAAACTGAGCCGTACCGGGTACATCAGGACACCGGTCACGGTCGTCAGGTACACCGTCTCTATCGGTATCACGGGTATTCTGGCTGAAACGGTAGGTCAGCGTAGCTGCCAGGAAGCTAAATTTATCGTTGGGGGTATCGCTGTAAGAAGTAGATTCCTCAGGGTTGATCAGCCTCTGCCCGGAGGTAGCATCTACTTTATCCGATCTGACAAAATAGAAGCGGTAGTCGAGGCCAAGCTGCCACGCACGGGCCAACTGGTAGTTTAAGTTAAAGCCTACGGGTACTGTGCGTTCGTTGGTCTTGGTAATACCCAGGCGGCCCCGGGGGTTGCCCCAGCGCAGGAAGAGCGGATTACGGCCACTCACGTCGCTATTGGTAAACCGTACCCGCTCGTTGGTGGTGAGGTCATAGGCTTCCGCACTGAAGAACATCATCCCCAGACCCCCGTATACACTGAATTGCAGCCTCGCATTGTCGAACTGCCCAAACTGCTCAGTCAGGTTCCATTTGGCCAGCAGATCCAGCGTGTTGTACTCGTTGATGAAGTACGAATTAAAAAAATCTGTTTTCTGACCTCCTACCTTACCGGCCGTATAGTCCAGACTCATGGTAAAAGCCCGCTGCACCCTTGCGTTAAGGCTAACTCCGAGCATGCTTTGCATATCCTGCTCATTAAGTTCTCCAAAGAACTGCGTCAATCCACCACGTATAGTAACAGAATAAGGTGAAAGCTGACGAGCCGTAAGATTCCGGATCGCTTCTGCATCGGCACGCTGTACGCCGATACGTCCCTGCGCCACTGCTACGAATGACAGGAATACAAACAAGTAAGTGAGTGTAAGTGTAGATTTACGAAGCATAAGACCAAGTATCTGAGTGATAGACATACAGAAGATAAAACCCATGCCTGAACCTTATATAAAATCAGTCAGTTACATATGAACTTTCCTAGTACCGAATAGTTTAGAGATAGAATACCTATTAGTTTTGCCTCCTGGTTAAAACACAATTACGAATGACAGTAGTACCGTATAAGGATAAAGACAATAGTAAAAGAGAGCAAGTGGCCGAAATGTTTGATAATATTTCGCCTAAATATGACTTTCTGAACCACTTACTTAGTGGAGGTATTGATATATACTGGCGCAAACGTGCCATCAAACTACTCCGCAAAGCCCAGCCCCGGACCATACTGGACATCGCTACCGGTACCGGTGATTTTGCCATTGAGGCACTGGCTCTTAAGCCCGAAAAAATCGTTGGGGTAGATATTTCGGAGGGAATGCTGGCCGTAGGGCGCGAAAAAATAAAGAAGCTGGGGAAGCAGGATATCATTGAGTTACGGAGCGGAGACTCGGAAAGTTTGCCTTTCTCAGACAATTATTTCGACGCGGTCATCGTTTCGTTTGGAGTACGAAACTTTGAAAATCTGTTGGCAGGTCTGAGTGATATGAATCGTGTGATGCGACCGGGGGGAACCTGCGTCATTGTTGAGTTTTCGAAGCCACGCTCGTTTCCGTTCAGGCACCTGTACAACTTCTATTTCAAGTACATCCTCCCTACCATTGGTAAGATTGTTTCGAAGGATAGCTCGGCCTATACGTATCTGCCCGAATCGGTACAGGCATTTCCGGATGGTCGCGACTTCCTTACTATTTTTGAACAAGCTGGTTTTAAAAATACTAAATGCATACCATTGACATTCGGAATCTGCTCCATTTACACCGGTCAAAAGTAGTTCTTCTGGTAGCTTTGTGTGGACTGCTTATGGCACACGAGTCCCGGTCGCAGGGGCTGGGATACAAGCGTCGCCACCTGGAGTTCTACGACGACAAGCCTATTCACTATGGCTTTCTGTTCGCCGTCCCCTTTACCCGGTTCAATTTCCAGCGTAGCGAATCCTTTGCCCAGTTGGACTCCGTACTGCTGATCCAGTCGCCGGCCCAGCCTGCCTTCCGGATGGGCGTTATTGTTAATGCGTTTCTGACGGAGCGCTTTGATATACGTACTACTCCGTCCATATCCCTGTACGACCGTCATATCAAATATACCAATCCTTCGGGCAGCGAACGCATCGAAAAGCGGGAGTCCACCTGGGTGGAGATCCCCTTACTGCTGAAGTACAAGTCGGCCCGGCGGGTCAACACCCGTATGTACATGCTGGCGGGGGTTACTCTGGGACTTGAAACCAACGTCAAGCGCCGCGAAGGAGGTAGCTCCACCCGCATCAATACCTCCACCTCGGACCTGACCCTGGACTATGGAGTAGGCTTTGAGCAATTCTTTGAGTATTTCAAGTTCTCGCCGGAGCTGCGTTTTTCGCACGGTTTGGTGAATATGTTGCAGCCAACTCAGCACGCTGGCAGTACCGGACTCAACCGCCTGTCGAGCCACACCGTAACACTCTATATAAATTTCGAATAAGCCACTATTGACAATCAGCCACTTACAAAAACCTTAAAGTTTTTTGCAAGAAATAGTTGCACAACTAAAATTCATCTCCAATATTTGCAGTCCCAAACGACAACAAAGACGGGTTCTTAGCTCAGCTGGTTCAGAGCACCTGCCTTACAAGCAGGGGGTCGGGGGTTCGAATCCCTCAGGACCCACCCTTCAAAGCCGCCAACTTTTTAAGTTGGCGGCTTTTTATTTTTGCTCCCCTTGATGCCCCCAGCCATTCATCTAAGTACATGATTTTCTGAATGAATATAAGATCCTTAATCTATTCTGAAGGCTTATCCAAGCGGACTATTGGTTAGGTTGTGCGTTAATAAGCACAATAGAAACTTGCACAACTAAAATTTATCTTCAATATTTGCAGTCCCAAAGGACAACAAAGACGGGTTCTTAGCTCAGCTGGTTCAGAGCACCTGCCTTACAAGCAGGGGGTCGGGGGTTCGAATCCCTCAGGACCCACCCTACATAAAAGCACTTAGCGGTAACGTTAAGTGCTTTTGTCTTTTCAAGCATTCACCTACTAAGTACCCACGTTCTACCGGACCATTCCTACCGTACTTCTTCCATTCCAGTACACTTCATACTATTCTTTATCAGCAGGAATCACAGACCTATCTTGTCAGCATATTTCAATCGCTGAATCACATGTAGCCCCTGGAGGAGGAGAAATTAATATTCAGAATAGCCTGAAAAGAGAAGAGAGCCAGGTGCTAATAGCTCCTGGCTCCTGCTTCTTTGTTACCAAACGAACTGAATCGTCGGGAATAGTAGAGCAAGCATGGTGCCAGAATGTCTATCCAGAACGTATATATCAGATAAAACAGAAAACGCCGCGCTCTGTATACGGAGGCGGCGTCTCTGTTCCCAAAAAAATAATCGGCATTATCAAGTACACGAGAGCAAGAAGTATACCAAACTCAATATATAACACCCCTACTAAACTACTTATTTACATCAAGTTATAGTAGCCTCTTCGGGCTACCTGATCCCTGGCATGGAGAGCGGCTTATTACATTCTCAACTTCAATCCATTTGCTAAATTATCGGGCTACTGCCTAACCAGTCCCTCACTTTTGAAGTTTACAAGGTAGTGTGAGTCCACAAACAGGCCGCTTAGTGGCTTCTTATTTCGTGTATAGCCTGTTTTTCTGCAACAGATAAGCTCAAAGCGAGTTTAACTTCTCCGGACCCACCCACACCTTAGCCTTGTCCCTGTTTTTCATGAAACAGCTTATCCAGAACCTTAAAACCGGACAAACGATACTACAGGAAGTACCTGCCCCGCAGGTAAAGCGCGGCTGCGTACTGATCAGAACCCGCCGAAGCCTGGTATCATTGGGTACCGAACGAATGCTGGTGGAATTTGGCAAAGCCAATCTGCTGGAGAAAGCGCGCCAGCAGCCGGATAAAGTGAAGATGGTCCTGGACAAGATCCAATCGGATGGGCTGATGCCTACGCTGGAGGCAGTTTTCAACAAGCTCGAGCAGCCGCTGCCCTTAGGCTATTGTAACGTAGGAGAAGTCATCGAGGTAGGGGAGGGCGTACAGGACATACAGGTAGGCGATCGGGTAGCCAGCAATGGTTCGCACGCTGAGGTAGTATGCGTACCACGCAATCTGGTCACGAAAGTACCGGACGGCGTATCTGACGAGGAAGCCGCGTTTACAGTGATAGGTTCCATTGGTCTGCAGGGCATACGCCTGCTGACCCCTACGCTGGGCGAAACCGTGGTAGTCATTGGCCTGGGGCTCATTGGGCTGCTAACGGCCGAGCTGCTCCGCCTCAACGGCTGTCGGGTAGTAGGCATAGATCTGGATGAGCAGAAACTGAAAGTAGCCGCCGCTAAGGGCATTACTACCTGTAACCCCGCCCGTGGCGACGATCCGGTCAAATTTGTAGAAGACCTCACGCTTGGTACCGGTGCTGATGGGGTTATTATAACGGCTTCGGCCAAAACCAATGATATTATATCGCAGGCGGCCCGTATGTCGCGTAAACGGGGGCGAATCGTACTGGTGGGGGTAGTAGGGCTCAACCTCAGCCGGGCGGAGTTCTACGAGAAAGAACTAAGCTTTCAGGTATCCTGCTCGTACGGTCCCGGCCGCTATGACGACGCCTACGAGCAAAAAGGGCACGATTACCCGCTCCCTTACGTACGCTGGACCGAAAACCGCAACTTCCAGACCATCCTGCAACTCATCTCGACGGGCCTGCTGGACGTGAAGCCCCTGATCACCGAAGTAGTACCGCTGGAAGCCTATGATCGTGTATATGGCGATATAGGCTCGTCACAGGCCATTGCCTCTATACTGGAATATCCCGAGCAGGTGGACCTCCGCACGGTAGTTCGTTACCACGATAGCGCATTCTCTGCCCAGAAAGGGGTGGTCGGCATCGTAGGAGCCGGTAACTTTACCAAGATGACGATGCTACCCGCCCTGAAGGGGACTACCATCAAGTACATAGCCAGCGCCAATGGTCTGTCGGGTACGGCCCTGGCGCAGAAGTATGGCATCTCCCATAGTACTACCGACTACCACGAGCTCCTGCGCGACCCGGATGTGGACCTGGTTATGATCACGACCCGCCACAACCAGCACGCTCGCATGGCCGTAGAGGCGCTGCGGGCCGGAAAGCACGTATTTGTGGAGAAGCCGCTGGCCATTTATAAAGAAGAACTGGAGGATATTATAGCTACCTACCTGGACCTTCCCCAGAGCCGCAGCCTCACCGTTGGCTTCAACCGCCGGTTTTCGCCCCACGCGCAGAAGATGAAAGCCTTGCTCGGTAGCGCTCCCATGAACGTGGTGGCTACGATGAATGCGGGCTTTATTCCGGCTAACTCATGGGTACATGACCGTACCGTGGGCGGTGGACGTATACTGGGCGAAGCCTGCCACTTTGTTGACCTGATTACCTACCTCACAGGTAGCCGGGTAGAGGCCGTGTGCATGAACGCTATGGGAGTTCAACCTACTGATACCACCGACAACGCCTCCATCCTGCTCAAATACGAAAATGGCTCTACGGGTGTCATCAACTACTTCGCCAACGGCAGCAAAGCCTACTCTAAGGAGCGCGTAGAAGTATACTCACAGGAACGAACCCTGGTACTGGACAACTTCCGTACGCTGACGGGCTATGGCTTCAAAGGATTTTCGAAAATGCGCACCAGCCAGGACAAAGGCCATAAAGAGCAGTTCCGGCTCCTGCTGGAGCGCATCCGGGCGGGAGGTACATCGCTGATATCCTTCGATAAGCTGGTCAATACCTCAAAAGCCACTTTTGCGGCCCTGGAAAGCCTCAAGCGGGGCGAATGGGTAAAGGTGGTATAAAGCCAGTTGCTGCCTATATAGTCTATGAAGCGTTTATACATACTCTTTCAGATACTCCACAACATGGGCCTGCGCTACGTGCTGTTTCGTACGCTGCACGAAGTACAGGTACGCACGGGACTATTGCGACAACGCTTTCCCATTGATTTGCCCGCTCAGGATTTTATATCCTTGGCGGAGTGGCGCGCGTCTGCCATCCCCTTTTTCTTTGATAGTACTTCCCTGAGTAAGTATACCTTCACCCCATCCGACTTAGGGTCGCTTACAGAGCGGGTAAAGGCCCTGCGGGAGGGGAAGCTGCTATTCTTCGGCTCTACCTGGTACACCGTTACCGATTGGCTTACCAATCCCAAAACTGGCTACCGCTACGACAGCTCCCAGCACTGGACCGAAATCCCCGATCTGTCACCGGAGGCTGGCGATATCAAGTATGTGTGGGAAAAGTCGCGCTTCACGTTCCTGTACGACCTGATCCGCTACGACTTCCACCTCAAGGAAGACCAGTCTGAACTTGTATTCTCTGAAATAGAAAGCTGGATAGAGGCTAATCCGGTCAACTGTGGGCCCAACTGGCGGTGTAGTCAGGAGATCACGCTGCGGGTACTCAACTGGACCTTTGCCCTGCAGTACTACAAAAACTCTCCGCAGCTCACCGAGCAGCGCTTCTCACGCATCCTTAACAGCTTATACCGGCAGATGCAGCACGTGGAGGAGAACATTCATTTCTCACGCATTGCGGTTCGTAACAACCACGCCCTTACTGAGACGCTGGGCCTGTACCTGGTTGGGTTGCTGTATCCTTTTTTTTCTGAGAGTTTCCGCTGGAAAGAGCAGGGGAAGCAGTGGTTTGAAGAGGAAATAGGCTATCAGATCTATCAGGATGGTACCTTTCTGCAATTCTCAATGAACTATCACCGGGTAGTTGTGCAGCTACTAACCTGGGCCATCCAGTTGGCGCACCGCAACGGGGAGCGCTGGTCGGAGACCATCTATGACCGAGCCCGGAAGTCGCTGCAGTTCCTGCGGGCCTGCCAGGATGATACGAGCGGCTGGCTCCCCAACTACGGCAACAACGACGGGGCGCTGTTCTTCCCGCTGAGCGAATGTCACTTTCGTGACTACAGGCCTCAGTTGTATGCCCTGGCTGTTACTCTGGGCGAAGTACCTGACTACGGCTCAGGCCCCTGGCAGGAAGAAGCTTACTGGTTAACCGGCCAGACCTCTACCAGCAAAGCCACAAGACAGACATTGGAAGGATCACCCATTCACGCTTTTCATAAAGGCGGGTACTACATCCTGCGTGACCAGGGTACCCTGACCTTTCTACGCTGCGGTAGCTATCAGGACCGCCCCTTTCAGGCCGACAATCTGCACCTGGATATCTGGGTCAACGGCGAGAACATCCTGCGCGACGCGGGCTCTTACCAATACAATACCGACGAAGAGCTGATACGGTACTTTGCGGGTACCGCCTCTCACAATACTGTTATGCTCGGTGACTCTGACCAGATGCGGAAAGGTCCCCGCTTTATCTGGTACGACTGGATCCGGCGAGCCGGAGCGGAATGGAAGGAGATAGGAGGGAACAGGCAGTTCAGGGGTTGGTTTCGGGGATATAGTCACCTGGGCCCCGGTATTATTCATACCCGAATCGTTACCAAACTGAGCGGTGCACTACACTGGATCATAGAGGACGAAATACCCAACGCTCCCCCTGGTTTGCCTATGCATCAACTTTGGCATCCGTCCGAAGCTTTCTTTAATACCTATGAGATCAAAGCCTATACTTCTCAGGGGCGGTCACTAACACTAACCGAAACAGAAGGATGGTATTCGGGACTGTATGGTACCAAAACCGCCACTCCTCGCCTTGTCTTTACCACCACTGAACGATACATACGGACGGAGATTCGCCTAAAATCGTAAATTAGCCCCCTATGCGGATTCTCCTTATTCATCAGTACTTTCTGGAAGATAATGACGGCGGCGGCTCCCGCTGGAACGAAATGAGCCGAATCTGGACCGAAGCCGGCCACGAGGTAGTGGTACTGGCGGGAATGGTACATTATATGGGCCACCGTCCGGAGCACTACCAGGGCAGGTACTTTTACCAGTACACCAACCGCGACGGCGTACAGGTCATCCGTTGTCACGTGTCGGAGAGCTACAACAAGAGCTTTCTGGGGCGGCTCTGGGCCTACTTCTCCTTCACGTTTTCCAGTATTCTGGGCGGCATCCGGCGCGCTAAAGGCACGTATGACATTATCGTTGTTACATCACCTCCGCTGTTTGTGGGTATCACGGCCGTAGTACTTTCGTGGTGGAAGCGCACACCCTTTCTCTTCGAGATACGCGACCTCTGGCCTGAGTCCGCCATTGATACGGGCGTACTGACCAATCCCTGGATCATCCGGTTTGCGTACTGGTTTGAGAGCTTTGTGTACAGAAAAGCCAGGCTCATCAATGTACTGACTCCCGCCTTCCGCCAGACCCTACTGACTAAGAAGGGGGTACCTGCCCATAAGATCATCTTTATCCCCAATGCTGCTGATTTCGCGCTTTCGGAAGAAGTCATGCAACATTTTGACTGCTGTCAGTTCAGGCGGGAGCATGGGCTGGAAGGGAAGTTTGTGATTACCTACGTAGGTGCACACGGGGTAGCCAATCACCTCGTACAGGTACTGGATACGGCCGAACTCCTGCGCGACACGAATGTACTGTTTCTACTTATAGGAGACGGGATGCAGAAGAAAGAGCTACAGCTTGATGCCCAGCGGCGGGGCCTTACCAATGTACGTTATGTAGATTCGGTACCTAAGCGGGAGGTATTTAAGTACATACTGGCGTCGGACCTGGGGGCTTCGGTGCTAAAAAAAGTAGATACCTTCAAGACCGTCTACTCCAACAAGACCTTTGACTACTTCTCCTGTAAGAAGCCCGTACTGATGGCTATCGATGGTGTATCGCGCGAATTGGTAGAGGAAGCCCAGGCAGGTACCTTCGTAGAACCCGAAAGTCCAGAGGACTTTGCGGAGAAGGTACGGTTTTATATGAATAATCCTGAGCTGATAGTTCAGCAGGGACAAAACGGCTACCGCTACGCCCGTACGTACTTCGATAGGGATGTACTGGCCAAAAAGTACCTGGAACAGATCAAACAGGTTTGATGGCTGGTAGCGGCACCGGATGTACCTCTCTGCCTTATTCTGACTTAAATTTAGACACAGATGACTGTAACACGAAAACTACTATCCCGAAAGCGCATAGCGCTGGTGGCCCACGATAATAAGAAAGATGATATCCTGGACTGGGCTTACTACAACCGGGCAATACTGGCACGTCACCAGCTGTATGCCACCGGCACCACCGGCAAGCTGCTGGAAGAAAAGCTGGATCAACCCATTACTAAGCTACTGAGCGGTCCGCTGGGAGGCGACCAGCAACTGGGCTCACTCATAGCCGAGGGAAAAGTAGATGCCCTGATCTTCTTCTGGGACCCGATGTCGGCCCAGCCCCACGACCCTGACATCAAGGCGCTGCTTCGGTTGGGGGTAGTCTGGAACATACCTATGGCCTGCAACCGCGCCACGGCCGACTTCATGCTTACCTCCCCGCTGATCAATCAGGACTATGAGTCACAACAGACCGATTTCAACGCGTATTTAACCCGCAAAACCTGAACTGAAGCTTCGGGAAGCGGGTTTTGTACCTGAATAATCCATAACTAGTGCAGCAATCGCCGAAGCAGGAAGATTACTGGAGTTCATCCTCTATCTTTGCTTCTTACAGGGTTTTAGTCACTCCCGAAGATTGTTGTTATTGATATATACGATATAATGTCTTCCCCCTATTTTAAAAATATTGCTGAGGGTATTAATACCACACTGACGGGTATGCGCCTGACGCTTCGCCACCTGTGGGATGCACGCAAGCGTCGCCAGTCCATAGATGTGCGCTCAGATAATTATTTTGATCAGGAGAATGGATTGGTTACGATACAGTATCCCTTTGAGACCATTCCTATTCCGGACAACGGACGGTACCGCCTGCACAATGAGATTGATGACTGTATCGTCTGCGACAAGTGTGCCAAGATATGTCCCGTGGACTGTATCGAGATTGAGCCAATTAAGGCCATTGAAGAGGTAGGTAGGGCTTCGGATGGCTCACCGATCCGACTGTATGCGGCTAAGTTTGATATTGATATGGCTAAGTGCTGCTACTGCGGTCTGTGTACAACCGTGTGCCCTACGGAGTGTCTTACTATGACCAAGACTTTTGATTATAGTGAGATAGATGTTCGGGATATGGTATATAGCTACACTAATCTTGCGCCGGAGCAGGCCGAAGAGAAGCGTATGCTGCTTGACCAGTTCCAGCGGGAGAAGGAAGCGCTCAAAGCCAGCAAGAAAGCCGCCGAACCTGCTCCTACCGCCGCTGTGGAAGCCAAGCCCGCGGCACCACGTCCGGCCTTTAAGCCTACGGCTAAGCCAAAACCCGCTGAGGCGGCTACGGAGAGTACTCCCATTGAAAGCAAAGCTGATACGGAGAGTGCACCCAAACCTGCCTTCCGTCCGGGTATGAAGCCTAAGGCAGCTCCGCCACCTGAAAAGCAGGAGCAGGAAGTAGAAGCTACGGCTGAGAAGCCACAGGCTAAGCCTGCTTTCAAGCCTAGTATGAAGCCGACAGAGTCCGTAGAGGCCAAAGCGGCAGAGCAAGAGCAGCCAACGGAAGCGGAATTACCAAAGCCAGCCGCGGCCAAAGCACCTTTCCGGCCTTCGATGAAGCCGAAAGCAGAGGCCGAACCTAAGGCAGAGCCAACCGAGGAAGTACCATCCGTCAGCGCAAGTCCTGCACCCAAGCCCGCCTTTAAGCCTTCTATGAAGCCTAAGGTGGAGGCAGAGACCAAAGCTGAACCCCAGGATGTACCCGAGGCGAAAGCCGAACCGGCAGCGGCTCCCAAGCCAGCCTTCAAGCCTACTATGAAGCCGAAGGGTACCGCAGAAAGCGCTCCGGCACCGGTGGAAGAGCCTAAGACTACCACGGATACTCCTGCGCCCAAGCCGGCATTTAAGCCCACGATGAAGCCCAAGGCAATGCCAGAAGCGGTTACGGATAGTACGCCTGAAGCACCGGTTGAAGCGGCTCCCAGGCCGGCCTTTAAGCCTACTATGAAACCCAAGGCGACGCCCGCGACGGAAGCGGAGGCCAGCCAGCCAGCAAAAAGCCAGGCTCAGCCTGACCAGGTGGAGAATGTGGAGAAGCCCAAAGCGGCCTTCAAGCCCACAATGAAGCCAAAGGCAGACGCACCTTCTGATGCTACTCCTACGGAACCCGTGCAGGCCCAATCGGCGCCGGATGAGCCCGCTCCGGCAGAGGCACAAAAACCCAAGCCGGCTTTCCGGCCTACTATGAAGCCCAAGGGTACACCTCCGTCAGCGGGTACTACGGGGGGTGAAGCCTAAAATATTTTCAGGAAACAGTGCGCTGCAATTTTTGGTACCTTTGCAGCGCACTCTTTTTTTCAACCGGCATGGAACAGGTAGCCTTCTACGGCTTTTCGGCACTAGCCATTATTTCAGCACTGTTTATTCTTCTGACGCGCAACCTTATGTACGCCGCCTTTGGGCTATTTCTGGCTCTGGTAGGTGTAGCGGCGCTGTATGTACTGGCAGGGGCTGATTTTTTAGCCATTACGCAGCTTCTGGTGTACGTCGGGGGAGTACTGGTACTACTAATATTCGGGATCATGCTTACCCGGCCGGCCGATGAGCGGCCCGATGCCGCTTCCAGACCCAATCGCGTAGAGGTTGCCAATCAACGTCGATTCTGGGGAATACTGATAGCCGTTGTTCTCTTTGCCATATTCTCATTCACCATTCTGGCGGGCAACTTTGCTCTCGTTGGCGATGTACTTATCAGTCGCTCAACCATACGTACCCTGGGCGTAGAGCTCATGACGAGTCACCTGCTCCCATTCGAAATCGCCGGTATCTTGTTACTGGTAGCTCTGATTGGGGCTGCTTACCTAGCCATCAACCGTACTCCCTCCGCATAACTTATGATTCCCATTACTCACTATCTGGTTGTAGCGGCAGCTCTTTTTAGCATAGGCCTGGCGGTGGCGGTTACCAAGCGCAATGCCATCGGAGTACTGCTGGGGCTCGAGCTCATGCTCAATGCCGTTAACCTGAACCTGGTGGCGTTTAGCCGACACGATCCGGAGCTGCTGCGCGGCCAATTGTTCGCTTTGTTTGTTATAGTAGTAGCGGCCGTTGAAGTAACCGTAGCTCTGGCTATTGTTTTAAGGGTATACAGCCACTACCGCACCATTGATCCGGATCAGATCAGTGAGCTGAAGAAATAAGCAGGCCCGCTGTAGAATTAACAACCTCTAATGATTGACCACTATTCATGAATTATTTTTACCTGCTTCTTGCCTTCCTGATTGGAGTGGCTACTGCTGTACAGGGTGGAGTTAATTCGCAGCTCAGGCTTTCTCTTGGCAATCCCATTCTTGCTGCTATTTTTTCTTTTGGCGTTGGTTTTTTTATTCTGTTGATTGCCTTTGCCGTATTCAATCAGAATGAGGTACCTTCCCTGCAAACAATCCGGCAGATCAGCTGGTGGAAATTCATTGGTGGCTTATTCGGTGCCTTTTATGTACTGACGGTCATCTTCGTTGTACGTGATATAGGCCAGGGAGCCCTCGTGTGTCTGGCGGTAGCGGGGCAGCTGATTGCCGCCGTGGTCATAGATCATTATGGTTTATTGGGCTTCGCCGTAAACCATCTTACCCTTCCCCGACTTTTAGGTGTAGTACTACTTATTATTGGTGCTGTGTTGATTGTGAAGTACTAACCTCATTAAAAGAATGCCGTATGGTACGCTACCGATTATACCCTACGCTGTTGAATACCTTCGCCCGCTACCAAAGGGGGTACATGAACGAGCAGGAACTCCTAGACTCCATCAATCGGGTACCGGTACCCCAAACCGAGGCTCAGGCCAGAGGCGTATCGTTTGAAGAAGCTGTAATTAAAGGTACTGATGAAGAGTATTTTGATGCTGAGATCCTGCGTAAGGCCCGGGCCCTGCTACCCCGCCCGATGGTAGCTACGCAGGTATACTGCCAGTACGAGCTGGATGAGGTACTGCTGTATGGCTATGTAGATGTAATAGGACGTACCCTGGCCGTAGACCTCAAGACTACCGGCAGCTACTCACCCGGCCGCTTTGTCTATAATCACCAGAACTTCTACCTGCTGGCCCTGCGCTCCAAAGGTATCCGCTCCCTCCGCTATGTAATTACGGATTCTAAGGACGTGTACCAGGAAGACTATAATCTGGATATGGACTTTTCGCGGCAGGAGCAACAGATCAGGGCGTTCTGTGACTTTCTGGAATCCCACCGCGAGCTGATAACGGACAAAAAAGTATTCGTAGAATAAAGAGTCTTATCCTACGAATACCTCTGGTACCTACTTGATGCGGTTGAATACGAAAAGATCCACGAACGACCATTTTCCACCTTCCTGCTTACCCCGCTGGATCACCAGCTGATCGGGGCTTCTCCGTTCGTAAATAATACGTACCTGACCATTCTCCAGCTCAAATAAGGCCTGGTTCTTCTTGGCTTCGATAAACTTGTAGCGGTCAGCCTGCTCTTTCTCCTCTACACTGATCATACCCGGACGAAAGTGCTTTACCATAGCTACCGGGCCGTTCTCGGTTTGTTCAAAAGCGAAGATTTCATAAAGCGTTGCTTTACCATCCTTCATCATCCGGATAAAACCAGCGATATTATCTCCTTCGGGAGCCGTCCAGGAGGCATGTATAGGACCGCCGTTAAAAGTACCCCCCCAGCGTCCTTCCAGGAAGTTGATGTCATTGAGGGTTCCTTTTCCGGAGGTACCTTGTGCCAGGGCTGTACCGTTAGTGAATAAGCTCAGTAGAAAGAACAGAACAACGCTGCTACCAAAAACGCGAAAGTTTTTCATTGTATTCTTAAAATAGGATTTAGGTTTGAACAGAGTGGCAAGATAGGAGGATTTAAGGATTATAAATAAAAAAACAGCCGCCTCTTCGTCAGAGGCGGCTGTTTGTACCTGGTTATATTAGTTGCTCTTACGGCTACTATACAGTAGGGGCAGCTTCCAGTTCCTTCTGATGGGCTTCGGCACCCTTGTTCTTCCGGAACCACTTCTCCCGTATCCGCTCATTGACGTAGTACATACAAGGTACAATTACCAGCGTAAGTACCGTCGAGAACGTCAGACCGAAGATGATGGTCCAGGCCAGGATGTTCCAGAAGTCGGCGCTGTCGCCACCAATGATCAGGTGGGGATCCAGGTCACGGAATAGCCCGACAAAATCAATGGTTAAGCCCAGAGCCAGTGGTATCAGACCCAACACCGCCGCGGAGGCCGTCAGCAGTACCGGATTCAGACGGATAGCACCGCCTTCGATAATCGCATCACGCAACGGATAACCGCGCTCACGCAGCTCATCAATAAACTCAATGAGCAGGATACCGTTTTTCACCACAATACCCGCCAGGGCTATGATACCTACCCCGGACATAATCACCGAGAAGGTCATGTCGAAAAGCATAAAGCCTAACAGTACCCCGATCAGCGATAGTACAATGGTAAAGAAGATAATGAAAGGCTTCACCACCGAGTTGAACTGGGTAGCCAGGATGAGGTAGATCAGCAGAATAGCCGCTCCGAAGGCTCCCATCAGGAACTGCATCGACTCCTGCTGGTCTTCCTGCTCACCGCCCATCTTGATGGTATAGCCGTTAGGTACTTCCATTTCTTCCACAACATCCTGGATCTGCGCTACGATCTCGTTGGCGTTATAGCCGGGTAGTACATCTGATCCGAGCGTTACGATACGCTCCTGGTCCTTACGGTTGATCTGACTGAAGGTAGTCGAATACCGTACATTAGCCACCGACGTGATAGGTACCTGACGAAGCGCACCACCCGAATTCATGTCGCGGTACACGATGTTGAGGCTCAGGAGCCGCTCGATCTGCTCGCGGTCGTCCTTCTTGAGGCGTACCATAATGGGGTACTCATCCTGCGTATCGCGGAACTTGGATACCTCTGTACCAAACAGCGCGGTACGTACCGCAAAGGCAATCTGCTGTGAGCTGATGCCTTCACGCTGGGCTTTGTCACGATCAATATCAATGGTGATCTCGGGCTTATTGGTCACCAGATCCGAACGGAGCTGATCTATACCTTCTATACCTGACTCGTTGATCTTCTTCATCACATCCTTTTCCAGCTGCTGCAGGACCGTGAACTCATCCCCCAGGATTTCAATGGAAATAGGCTTACCCGTAGGCGGGCCATTGGCTTCGCGCTCCACCGAGATTTCCGAACCCGGAATACCCACCAGCGCTTCGCGTATCTTGATAAGCAGTTCCTCGGTAGAACGGCCATCGCGCTCTTCGTTTGGTACGAAAGCCACTGTCACCTTGGACTTGTGAGGCGTGGCCGAACGGTCAGGATTAGACGGGTCACCGGCATTCTTACCTACGTTCGAAATCACGGAGTTGACCATAGACATGGCTTCATTCTTCTCCAGTACCGCAAACACCTTCTTCTCTATCACTTTGGTCACCGAGTCAGTGATCCGGGCATCCGTTCCGACCGGGAGCTTATTATATACATACACATAGTCAGGCTCGCCGCTGGGGAAGAAGATCACCTTAGGCTTGACGATACCCATCATAATAAATGTAAATATCAACAGTACCACCATGGTGGCGATGGCTCCTACCGGCCTCCATCCCTGAATCACCCAGCTGATCACCTTGCGGTAATTGTTCTTAAGCGCCGGTAACAGCCGGTCCTGGAAAGGTACCAGGATACGGGGCGTCAGGATGTAGTGATTGAATATATAAAGAGCCAGAATGAACACCAGGAAGTTACCAATACCCCGGTCGATGAAGTACCCAATCAGAGCGGCGGCTCCCAGTACGATCACAGGGCGGCGAATGGCTCTGAAGCTAGTATCCAGCTTTTCTTTCTCCTCATCATGCCGTCCCATAAACGATACGGCAAATACCGGGTTCATGACGTAGGCGACAAAGAGCGAAGCCATGAGCGTCAGGATCAGCGTCAGGGGCAGGAACTTCATAAATTCACCTACTATACCCGGCCAGAACAACAGTGGGAAGAAAGGTGCGATAGTTGTAAGGGTACCTGACACTACCGGTACAAATACCTCCCCGGCCGCTGCCTTTACCGCCTGCATAATGGTCCAGTCTTTGTGCTGGTTGAAGAGGCGGTGCGTATTCTCGATAACCACAATGGCGTCGTCCACCACCAGACCGATACCCAGCAGGAACGCAAACAGTACAATGGTATTAAGGGTGAAGGCAGTACCTACCATAGGGCCGATGATGGGCATTAGTACCACCGCCACCAGCGCCGACAAGGGCACCGACAGTCCCACGAAGATCGCGTCGCGAACCCCCATGAAGAACATCAGGATCAGTACCACGAAGATAAAGCCCAGTACTACGGTATTGATCAGGTCATGTAGTTCGGCGCGGGTACGCTCCGACTGATCCGCCGTAATCCGGATGTCCAATCCCTGCGGAAAGCGGTTACCTTGGTACTCCTCTATGGTACTTTCAATACGATCTGATGCCGTAATGAGGTTAGCACCGGCGCGTTTGATCACGTTCAGGGTTACCACCGACTTATTATCCAGGCGGGCAAAGTCCTGCTGCTCCTCAAAGCTATCCACTACCTCGGCCACGTCGCCCAGGCGTATCACGGCTCCGGTACTGGTACGAATACGCAGGTTAGCGATCTGGCTTACCTCATTGAACTCACCCTTTACCCGCAGCGTACGGCGTACGCCGTCAACATTCAGATCACCGCCCGATACGTTAATATTTTCGCCCTGAACCGCCGTCTGAATATCATAGAAGGTCAGACCGGAGCTCTGCATGCGGGGCAGGTCCACGTTGATCTGTACCTCGCGGTTGAGGGCACCTACTATGTCCACCCGGCTGATCTCGGGCATAGCCTCGATGGCATCCTGCAGGTCTTCGGCGTACTCTTTTAATTGCTTGAGGGAGTAGTTACCGGCCATGTTGATGTTCATGATCGGGAACTCCGAGAAGTTTACATCCTGAGCCGTCGGACCCGAGTCCAGCTCCTGGGGCAGGTCACGCTTGGCCTTATCAATGGCGTCGCGTACCCGCTGCAGCGCCACGGGTACATCCACATCCGGGTTAAACTCTACCAGGATCACCGATACGTCCTGCAGGGCGTTGGACTTGATGCGCTTTACGCCCGATATGGACTTCAGCTGCTTTTCGATGGGTTTGTTGATGGTGTTTTCGACATCAGCCGGGGCTGTACCGAAATACACTGTATTGATGTACACCTGCGGGATCTTGATATCCGGAAACTGCTCCTTAGGCAGGTTGTTGTACACCATTAGCCCCGCCAGTGTGATGATAAACGTAAAGATGTAGATGGTAGTCCGGTTCTCTACGCACCAGTTGGTGAAGCCGAGGGTTTTGTACTCGTTAAATTTCATTGTTTTTCGTGATTAGCTCCTCCCGGTGCGCACCGGGAGGAGGTGTTGTTTTTTACTTTCTCACAACTGCACGTAATCCAGGTCCTTACTACCCTTAGTAGCTGATGGCCTGTCCGTCGGCTATCTCCTGGTAGCCCAGCGTTATCAGCTGGTCACCGGCCTGAAGCCCTTCTACTATTTCTACCTGTCCGTTATAGCTCAATCCGGTCTTGACGGTTCTGGCTTTGGCTACCTTCCGGCTACCTTCACTGGCAGCTACGTACACCACCTGACCTTTCTCCGTACTTTGTACCAGGTTCTGGTCTATTACCAGCGCATCTTTCTTCACAGCATCGTTGATCTGTACCTGCGCCAGCATATTAGGCTTGATGTCGCTGCTCGATGGCAGATTGGCCTCAATGGTAAAGGTACGGCTGAGCGGGTCAACGGTAGTACTTACAAAGTTTACCCGGGCGTTGTACTCACGGTTCAGGTCCGGAAACTTGATGATCACCTCGTCGCCCTTTCTGACGCTGGCTACGTAGGCATCGGCTACCTTGGCTACTACTTTGAGGTTGCTAAGGTTGACGATACGGGCTACGCCCATACCGGGCGAAGCCATTTCACCTACCTTTACATTAACCTGATCCACTACGCCGGCGATGGGAGATACCACCCGGGCCTGCGATAGCTGCGTATTCAGCGTAACCAGTTTCTTTTCGAGGGACTCTTTATTGTTCTTGGCCTGGAGGTACTGCAGTTCGGTGCCTATCTTCTGATCCCACAGGTTTTTCTGCTTATCATATAGCGTATTAGCCAGCGAAAGCTGGTTCTTTACCTCCTCGATAGACTGGCGCAGGATGCTGTCGTCAACCCGGGCCAGTACGGTACCGGCCTTTACGTAGTCACCCTCTTTGACAAGCATAGCGGTGACGGCACCTCCCATCTGAGGTGTTACGAGTACGTTATTCTTGGCGTCTACGGTACCCTGTACCTCTACGTAGTGGCGGAATGTGTTGTTGGTAAGCGGGGTTACAGTCACCGCCTTTACACGGGCTTCGGCCGCCTTGGCCGGCTCCAGTTTGGCCAGTTCGCTTTCGAGCGACTTTATTTTCTTATCCAGTTCGCGTTGCTCGGTCTTGAGCTGAGCCAGCTCTTCACGCTTGGCTTCCACACCTTCCTTCTTTTCACCCGAACAGGCCGTCAGCAGGAGAGTAGCTGCGGCAACTATGATGATAGTACTTTTCATAAGTGTATGACTAGGAGTTTCTGTAATTTTTAACGCTGTTGTATCTGAGGAGTAGTTGTAGCAGGGGTGGTAGAGCTCGTGGAAGTTACCGGGGTATCGGCATAGAGTACGCCCAGTGCCATGCTCAGGTCTACCTTGGCAATGAGCAGGTCGTACAGTGCCGCGTAGTAGTTGGTCTGGGATTCCCGGAACGACGACTCCGCATTGATCACCTCAATGTTGGACCCGACGCCCTCCTGGTACTTGATCTTGGTGACGCGTACCACCTCCTGCGCCAGTTCTACGTTGCGGCGCTGCGTCTCCAGGGTTTGCAGGAAGTTGCGGAGATTGATGTTGGCCTGCTTGACCTGTAGGTCTATCGACTGCTCCAGCAGGTTCTGACCTATCTTTACCTTATCCAGTGTGATCCGGGCCTGCTGCAGACGGTAGTGCTTCGACATACCATCGAAGATCGGGATCTGTACGTTGATGCCCAGCATGGAGTTGTTGAACCAGCGGGTCGAAAACAGGTCGCCCAGATCGTTGCGGCCGTTGTTATGACCGTAGGTAAGTACTCCCCCCACCGATGGCAGGTACTCACTTCGGATGTTCTTGATATCCAGGTTGGCGAGCTTCTCCTGCGTCCCCAGTATTGAGTACTCCACGCGGTTGGTGTAGTTGATCACTGCCTCTGAGGCAGCCCTGATTTCTTCCAGGTCTACCTCGGTGATTTTATCTTCCAGGTAGATCTTCTCGGTCAGGGGCATACCCATCTGGTACTTCAGCAGCTCGTAGCTCAGCTCGATCAGGTTCTGTACCCGCTGCCGCTCAGTGCGGAGGTTGTTGAGCTGTACTTCCAGGCGGGTTACGTCTATAAGCTCCACGAATCCGCTTTCGTTGAGGATGCGGGTTTCGCGCAGGAGCGTATCCAGCCGGTTGAGGTTGAAGTCCAGTACCTTGGCGCGCTCTTCGGCAACCAGGGCCGAGTAGTACGCTTTGGTCACGGCTTCCGCCACCGCTACTTTCGACTGCGCTACATTTTTCTGAGCCAGCTCCCGGTATGTGGAGGCCGCTTGCAACCCTACCAGATACGAACCGTTGAATATCATCTGGTTGAGCGATACCCCAACGTTACCGGCATACTTTACACCAAACTGGGCTGCGATGGGTGGTGCGTCTTCAGGAGCAGTTGGATCAGCAAACTGGGCAGGTAAGAATACCCTTTGTATAATAAGGTTATCTGTAAAGCCCATCTGACCACTAATCTGAGGAAGTCCCATAGCACGAATCTCGCCGATACGAGCCTCGGCCGACAGCGCATCCAGCTGCGTGTTCTTTATGTTAAGATTCTTGCTGAGCGCGTAGTTGACAGCCTCCTGGAGCGTAAAATTCTGAGCCCGGAGTGGGCCTATACTTATCAGCAGGGTCAGTGCCAATAATCCATTTCGTAGTTGTGTTACATGTTTCATTAGTTTTTAATTTCGATTACTGGTTGGTCTACGTATTGATTATATAGTTGAAATCCTTTCTCGGTCAGCAGTCCCCGCAGGAAGTGGTGTAACATCTGAATCTGCACGTCGATTGGATTGAATTGATTGGGAGGAAAGATGGACGCATCAAAAGCCATCTCTATCTGCTCAATATGGAGTCGCGCCATCATGTTTACATTCAGATCCTGCCGGTATAGTCCCTGTTGTATGCCTCTTTCCAGATTCCAGCTTACCCCCTTTATGATATATTGGTGCTTGTGATTCTGAAATAGCTCCCACCCCTTGTGACAGTACTTCTTGAGGTCAAAGAGTAGCACCGGATTTACATTGTTCCTCTCTCTCTGCAGGCACCTCGACACCTGAAGCATTTGCTCAATCGGGTTATCAGCCTCCCGGTCTATATGCTCCATGTCTCCTCTTAACTTCTCCAGCTCATGCTTTATAACCTCTTCGACAATGGCCTCCTTGTCCTCGAAGTGCTGGTAGATGGTCTTCTTGGATATACCTATCTCCCTGGCAATATCATCCATGGTGACACTTTTGACCCCATACCGCCAGAACAAGTCCATGGCTACCTTTTGTATCCGCTCTTTCACTAATTGCTCTTTCTTTAATTTTTAGGCAAAGAACCGAGGAAACTTTTTAATAATTCTGAGTTTCCAAATTATTTTCAGGTGGATCGTGTTTATACTAATGTATTGGCATTATTCAATGATAAGCGGTTGAATAGGAGGTTGAATGGCTAATATTTTACTAACAAAAAATAGGATTATTTAAGGCTGCACTTGATCATTTAAAAACAAAGCTAAAGCGGCTGATAGCCCCTGTTCAACCTGAAATAGACGAATACATGGTTTTAGCTTATGAACCAGAAAATATTAAGGATAAAATGAGCGGGGGGGAATGATTTATGTTGTAGCTGTGTTTGGAAAAGACGTGGTTTTTGGGGAATTTCGCGTCCCTTAACTGCGAAGGAAATCAACGAATTAACCATTTTATGCACTGAACTGAAGGATGAAAAGCTACATTGACCTGATTCAGCAGACGTTTGAGTTTCCTACCATGGAGTTCAACGTTGACAATAATGAATTGCTGTTCAACAATGTACCTCTGATGGATATCATCAAGGAACATGGTACCCCACTTAAACTGAATTATCTTCCCAAGATTGGAGAACATATCGAAAACGCCCGGATGTTTTTCCGGAACGCTTTTAAACGTCATAACTATAAGGGAAGCTATACGTATTGTTATTGCACCAAATCGTCACACTTTAGTTTCGTGCTGGAAGAGGCGCTGAAACACAATATACATATTGAGACTTCTTCCTCTTTTGATATACCTATCATCAGGGAGTTGTATCGTCGGGGTAAGATCAATAAGTCCACCTTCATCCTGGCCAATGGCTATAAGCGCCCACGCTACACGCAGTACCTGAGCGAGCTGATCAACGAAGGATTTAACTGTATACCCATACTGGATAACCTGAAGGAGATCGAGTCGTATGAGCAGCAGGTGACTGCCGATACCCTGAACCTGGGTATCCGGATTGCTACGGATGAAGAGCCAAACTTTGCATTCTATACCTCACGACTGGGTATCCGGTATAATGATGTGCAGCAACTGTATAAGGATAAGATTGAGCCCAACCCACGGTTTAAGCTCAAGATGCTGCACTTCTTCATCAATACCGGTATCAAGGATAGCGCGTACTACTGGAGCGAACTAACCCGCTTTATGTTTAAGTACTGCGAGATGAAGAAGATCTGTCCGGATCTGGACTCGATTGATATCGGCGGTGGCCTGCCCATTCAGACCTCGCTGCAGTCCAACTACGATTATCAGCAGATGATCGATGAGATCGTAGAGAACATCCAGTGGATCTGTAACAAGAACAACGTACCTGTGCCGCATATCTTCACCGAGTTTGGTAGCTATACCGTAGGGGAGAGCGGCGCGGTGATCTATAAGATCATTGACAAGAAGCTTCAGAACGATAAGGAGCTCTGGTACATGATCGACGGCTCGTTTATAACGCAGCTGCCCGACTCGTGGGGTATGAACCAGAAGTACATCATGCTCCCGATCAACAACTGGGATAACCCGTACCAGAAGGTAAACCTGGGTGGTCTGACGTGTGATTCTCAGGATTTTTATAACACCGAGATGCACAGCGCCGACCTGTACCTGCCAATATTCGGCGACGATGAGGACCAGTACATTGGTTTCTTCCATACGGGTGCCTACCAGGAGTCGCTGGGCGGGTACGGAGGTATTCAGCACTGTCTGATTCCGGCGCCAAGGCACGTACTGGTAGATCGCGACGACGATGGCCGCATTACTACCCGTGTATTTGCGGATGAGCAGGACAGCGAGAGCATGCTCCAGATCCTGGGCTTCCGCGACGAGTCGTATGTACGCTCGGACAGCAACAACAACGGTAATGGTAAAGCCTCCAAAGCCCAAGAGGATGAATCGGTTATAGAAATGGCTGATTCAAAAAATTAAGGCTTCCAGATAAGGTTGAAGTGATGTAACTCGTTATATAAAAAGAGTCAGTACTGACTTACGGTACTGACTCTACTTTTATGTTTATGGCATTATCTTTGTGTCTCAAATCCAACCTGATATATCTCTAACTATACTTCTTACGATGAAAAAGGTGTTATTACTAGCGGCTGTTGGTGGAATGTTGTGGATGTCGTCCTGCGCCCGTAAGGTGTGCCCGGCCTATGGCTCTACGCATAAAGTGGAGAAAGCAGTCTCTCCTCAGCGCGCCTAAGCCTTTGGCTGAGCTCCCTGCTCAACGATCAGACGTGCTGCTTCCAGCAGATTAAGTGCCGTATAATCACCCGCCGGGGTATCTCCCTCGGTCAGGATGTGTATGGTACGTAAGCCTGCTTTCTGTCCAGCCTGCATATCACGCGCCCGATCGCCAATCATCCATGATTGAGCCGGATCTATATTGTACTTGGCCATAGCCCGCTCGATCATGAGCGACTCCGGCTTACGTGACAGTGAGCGGGTGGTATGACGTTCGTGGTGGGGGGCAAAATAAATATCATCCAGCAGGCTGTCGCACTCTTCCTGCATCCGCTGGTGAATAGCGTGTACAGCTTCTTTTCCGTACATTCCCTTAGCAATACCCGCCTGGTTGGTCACTACTATGAGTAGGTAACCTGCCTCTTTCAGCATCTTTATCCCTTCCGCCATTCCATCCGGTATCACCAGGTCCTCAAGCCGGTGCATATAGTCACCAATTTCTTCGTTGAGGACGCCGTCCCGATCCAGGAATACGCATTTACTAACAGGCCTTTTATCGGTTTGTTTCATAGTTTCTGTTGCTGTTTTGGCTTTAACCTGAGCAGATATCTCATCTTTATAAGAGCTTCTTTTGTATCTTCATAACACTCGGCTGCCAACCTGGTTATTCTAGGAACACAAATCCCACTTACCCCTGCCAGCTATGCAGTTTACTCAAATCAAGGAAACCTGCCTGTATGTTAGCAATCTGGAACAATCTCGTGCCTTCTACCAGGGCCTCCTGGGGCTGGAGGTTATTTCCGTGGTAGAGGGTAGCCACGTGTTTTTCCGGGCGGGTACCTCTGTACTACTATGTTTCCTGCCGGAGGTATCTCGGGCCAAGCAGTCGCCGCCTCCGCACTACGCCGAAGGCAGGCAGCACATTGCTTTTGAAGCACCCGCCGGACAGTATGATACCCTGCTCCGGGCTATTCAGGAACAGGGTATCAATGTGTACCACCACGAAGTATGGGCACGTGGCGCCCGCTCTTTCTACTTCGACGACCCCGACGGGCATGTGCTGGAGGTAGTGGAGGCCGGTATGTGGGACCCTTCCTGACGACTACTTCGCCGAAAACTCCTTTACCGCCTCTATGAAGCAACGTACCTTATCCGGATCGGTATCGGGGTATACACCGTGCCCCAGGTTAGCGATGTAGCGCTGGGTACCGAAGGTATCGACCATCTTCTTCACCTCCGCCCGGATCTGATCGTAGGTAGCGTACAGTACGCACGGGTCCAGATTGCCCTGCAGGGTCTTGTTCGGAATGAGCTGGCGCGACTCGGCGGCATCCATATTCCAGTCCAGACCTACTACCTGGCAGTTCAGCTCGCCAATCTCCTGACGGGCAAAGAAAGCGCCCTTGGCAAATACTGTTACGGGTACTTCATTGATCGCATCACATATCTGCTTGATGTAGGGCAGGGAGTACGTACGGTACTGGTCCGGTGACAGGATACCCGCCCACGAGTCAAAGATCTGTACCAGGTCGGCACCGGCTATTACCTGCGCTTTCAGGTAGGCAATGGTACTATCGGTAATCTTCTGAAGCAGGGCGTGGGAGAACTCCGGATCTGTATAGAGTAGCTTTTTGGCTACGGAGAATGTCTTGGAGCCTTTGCCTTCGGTCATGTAGCAGAAGATCGTAAAAGGCGCCCCGGCAAAGCCAATCAGAGGTACCCGTCCGTTAAGGTCACGCTTCACGATGCGGATAGCCTCTAGTACATACCCCAGGTCTCCCTCCGGATCGGCTACACGCAGCTGATCCAAATCGGCGGAGGTACGTACCGTCCGTGGAAATACCGGTCCGCGCTGCTCCACCATCTCGTAGGGGAGGCCCATGCCTTCGGGTACTACCAGGATGTCCGAAAATATAATGGCGGCATCCACACCCAGTAAGTCTACAGGTTGGATAGTTACCTCAGCGGCGAGTTCAGGCGTTGTAGCCAGTTGGATAAAGCTACCCGCTTTTTCGCGTACAGCCCGGTATTCAGCCAGTATACGGCCCGCCTGACGCATCATCCATACAGGCGTACGCTCTACCTCTTCGCCTCGCGCCGCCCTTAATAGTAAGTCATTCTGTAAGTTCATACTGCAAAGGTAGTCAGAAAGGGATTGCCCCCGCCAACCAAATCTTTTAATAAATTTTAGTTAGATTTCCCCTCTAATTGATCCTGACCCTATGAGTACCCAGTTCACTAATGATCTTCAGCGCACCGTACGGCGGTTTATGGAAATGCCAAAACCACTACGCATGCCCATGCTTTCGTACGCTATTGGCAATGTAGTACGGTATGTAGGTACCACCGGCATCCGGTTTGAGACCATGAATGAGCGGGAAGTGGTGGTAGCGCTGTCTAACCGGAAGAAGGTACAGAACCACATCAAGCAGATACACGCCGGAGCTATGATCCTGCTGGCCGAAACAGCCTCGGGCATGGTAGTGGGTATGAATGTAGCGGATGATTCGGTACCGGTGATCAAGAGCATCAAGGCTGATTTTGTGAAACGCTCCAAGGGAGCTATGCAAGCTACCGCCCACCTGACCGATGAGCAGATTCAGTTGATCCGGAGTACCCCCAAAGGAGAAACGACCGTAGAAGTGAAGGTCGTAGACGCCGAAGGCAAGGAGCCTGTTCTGGTGGAAGCGGTATGGGCCTGGGTACCCAAGCAGCGCTCCAATACTAAGTAGTACTACAATCAATTTGTCATAATTCTGACCACACCTATATGGATATGGATTCACTATTTCTTCTGAAAAGCATCAAGTACCACAACCATAAAGTCGCTAAGGCCACTGAGGGGGTTACTCAGGCCGAGGCGCTCTTTCGTCCTTACAGCTCCGCTAACTCGTTGCTATGGGAGATGGGGCACCTGGCTTTCTTTCGCAATAGCTGTATAAAGTTGCTGCGTCCCAACGAACCTCTGCAAAAGCTGGAAAACGAAACCACCCTATTCAGCTTTGGCTCCTCTATCCAGACCGCTGAAATCTATCCCCCGCTGGAGGAGATCATAGCTGCTTTCCTGCAACGGGGCGAGCAGATCCAGCAGCTACTTAGTGAGGTGTCGCAGGAACACTGGCAAAGCAACAGCCCCATCAACTTTCCGGGAGGTACTACGGTAGGTGAGCAGATCGTATCCCTGATGCTGCACGAGGGCCTACACGTAGGCGAGCTAACTTATATCAGTACGTTGATCAGGCGGCTGCGGTAGGAGTTAGCCGCATACAGCAGCGAGTCGCACTCTCACGACTTCCTCGGCTGCCTCAATTTCCAGACGCTTGTGCGGATTGGTAAATCCTGATACTATGTCTACCGACGATCTGGGCAGCCCTAACTGTTTGGCCAGGTACTTTACCAGATAGTCGTTGGCCTTACCATCCTGAGCCGGTGCCTTGATCCTGACGTTCAGCAGCCCCTGCTCATCATAATACAGCTGATCCAGCTTACTTCCGGGTTTTACTTTGACATTAAGCGTCATTGGCTGTTCGCGACTAGTTGTTGATAAAAAAGCGCCGACAGGTACCTGCCGGCGCTTCAAGTTACTAAGATACTAGCTTATCAATGTGTTGTGGTTAGAACCGCAGATCTACACCGATCATATAGTTACGGCCGGCCTGCGGGTAGTAGAAGTTCTCCTGGACAAGCCCACCGGCGATGTACCCGTAGGTATAGCCATTCGATTCGTATTGCTCGTTCAGGACGTTATTCACCAGTGCCTTTAGCACCAGCTGCTTGGACCATGACGGCGTGAGCGTCCAGGTCAGGCGGATGTCGTTGGTCAGGTACGGGTCCAGGCGACGGCCTTCGTTGGACGTATTATCCAGGTACTGTTTGCTTACGTACTTGGTCAGCAGGGTCAGCTCCACATTCTTCGTGGGTAGGTACGAAAGCTGGCTGGCTGCGATCAGGTTGGGTGAGAACGATATATCCGTGTTGCCGTGGGTGATGGTCTGGTAGCCGCCGTTGTCGTAGTCTACGATGTACTCCGTAAAGTTGGCGATCTTGTTCCGGCTGAAGGTAGCATTGGCGTTCCATCTCCACCGGTTGCTCAGTGCTACGGCACCTTCCAGCTCAATACCCATCCGGTAGCTATTGGGTACATTCACACGGATAGAGTTACCTACGTCATTGACCTGCCCGGTCAGCACCAGCTGATTCTTATAGTTCATGTAGTAGTAGTTGGCCGCAAATGCCCAGCGTCCGCGCTGCGTTCGGAAGCCAGCTTCCAGATCCCGCAGCGTTTCGGCCACGGGCCGGATATCGGTAGTAGCTTCGGTGAAGTCGTCTCGGTTGGGCTCGCGGTTACCGATGCTATACGAGGCATAGGCGGTACTGGTCTCCGACAGCTGGTACGTCAGACCCGCCTTAGGATTGATGAAGGTAAAGTGCTCATCAAAATCGTGCTGGCGACGCTGATTGTCATCACCGGCTACGATATAATCCACGGTACGTACCTGTACATCTCCGTAGGCATTCAGCTTCTCCGTCAGCTGGTAGTATACCTTGCCGTAGAGGTTGAAGTCTGTTTTCTGCCCCCGGTTGTAGTAGTAGGGGTGACGGATGTTGCCGGTGCTGGCGTAGCGCGCCCATATTACTTCACCATGGTGATCATTATCGAAGTAGTTAAGTCCCCCGCCTAAGTTAGCCGTCAGCTTTTTGAAGCTGTTGTAATCCAGCGAGAAGGTAGTACCGTAGAAGTAGTTATCGAGCCAGCGGCGACGGATCAGGTCGGTGCGGCTGATGGTCTGCTCGCCGATCACTACATCCGGTAGTTTATAATTCCTCAGCCGGTCATTATCACGATACTGCTCAAAGAAGCCCCGGCCGCGTACCAGAAAACCGTTCAGGTTAAGGGTCCAGTTGTTGCTGAGCGTGTGTGACGATACCAGCTGGTAGTGGTCCTGCTGGTAGTCATCCACCTCGTTGTCGTAGGTATAGTAGTTGTAGGTACGGCTGTCTGAATTGAGCAGGTTCTGGGCATCACGCTCGTTGAGGCCGTTACGCTCGATGTACGCCAGCATACCTTCGCGATCCCCCCGCAGCCGCGACTCGGGAGTACCATACCACGACTGGTACGTAAGCTCTTTACCCGAAAAGGCATTGAACCGGATGAAGCTTTTCTTGCCGAAGTACCCGCCCGACAGGTAGAATGACTTCAGGTTGGAAGAAGCGCGGTCAATAAAGCCATCCGAGGCAATACGCGACAGGCGCGCATCTACCGTGAATTTTCCATTCAGGAGTCCCGTTCCGGCCTTAATGGTATTACGCAGGGTGTTAAATGAGCCGAAAGAGTTGTTCAGCTCCGCGTAAGGTTCAGCCCTGAATTCACTGGTATTGACGTTAACGGTGGCCCCGAAGGCACCGGCTCCGTTGGTAGAGGTACCCACCCCGCGCTGGATCTGAACACTACTGACAGAAGACGCAAAATCCGGCATATTCACCCAGAATACGCCCTGGCTTTCGGGGTCGTTATACGGTATCCCATTGATGGTTACGTTGATGCGGGTAGCATCGGTACCCCGGATACGAATACCCGTATACCCTACACCTGCTCCCGCGTCGGAAGTACTTACCAGCGAAGGGGTGAAGTTGAGCAGGGCTGGTATATCCTGTCCGAAGTTCTGCTTGTTAAGAGCCTCGGCTCCTACGTTGGTGTAGGCCATACCCGTACGCTCATTGACCCGCGTAGCACTTACGATTACTTCATCCGCCGCAAATATGCTGCGGTTGAGTCGAATGGTTAGTGGAGAGGTGGCCTGGGCAGAAGCTACCGATAGCCGTATCGTCTCAAAGCCTACATAGGATACCTCCAGTACCTCTACATTGGCAGGAATATTGGTGAGAGTAAAACGGCCGGACTCGTTGGTAGTGGTACCACGTACCTCACCAGCCCGAATGGCTGCACCAGGCAGTGGGCCTCCGGCTTCGGCATCAATCACCTGGCCCGTAACAGTCACCTGAGCCAGGGTAGTAAGGGCTGACAATAATCCCATTGTCAGCATAAAAAGATAGATCGTAACTTTTCGCATTGCGATTACTAGTTAACGAACAGGCAAGGGGCCAACCCATCCTTTGGTAAAATGTACTTTAAATGAAATCAGCTAAACGAACGATAGTTGCCGCAGAGGTAGGTCTGTTGCTACAAGAGCTTGATTAGCTTTCTCTCCCTTCGCCGGCATTATCCGGATCAGGTGCTATGGGTATGATCTCAGCCCGTCAGGTAGGGCACCCCTTATGAGATTTTGAGCTGCAAAAGTAGGGTATGTTACTAAGTAAACAACATTGAAGAGCCAAATTTGTTACCTCCTGATAGAGTACCTATAATTGATCGTACCTTTCGGGCTGTGGTTTGTACCATCTTATTACCACCTGGGGTTAATTTCGGTACTGCTACACTTGTATGAAAAGATCGGGCAGGTGGAATGAACTAAACCAATCAATTGTATGTATTTACATTAAATGTAATAACATATAATCTCTCATCCCTATGAACACACTGATTAACGGCATCCACCACGTCACCTCACTGGCTAGCGATACCCAGCGCAATGTCGACTTCTACGTAGGTATACTCGGCCTACGTATGGTCAAAAAGACCATCAACTTTGACGCGCCCGACGTCTACCACCTGTACTACGGCGACGAAGTAGGCTCACCAGGTTCTATACTTACGTTCTTCCCCTACGCCGGACTATCCCGCGGACGCAAAGGAGGAGGACAACTGACCTATACCGCATTTTCGGTACCGGCAGGTTCATTGGACTATTGGATGGACCGGCTCACGCAGTTCAATATACCATTTAGCGGCCCCTACGTGCGATTCAATGAAAACTACCTGCGCTTCGAAGACTACGATGGTATGGGAGTAGAGCTGGTAGCCAACAGCGAAGACCAACGCCCAGGCTGGAACAATGGCAAGATACCACAGGAGCACTCGATCCGTGGCTTCCATACCGTTACCCTCAACGAGTTCCGGCTGGATGATACCGTATCTCTGCTTACCGATGTGATGCAGCATACACTGGTAGCGGAAGAGACCGACCTGTTCCGGTTCCAGGCGGGTGCGGGTGGTAGCGGCTCCTACGTAGACGTACGTTTTTCGCCCAAAGACGTAAGAGCACTACAGGGCGCAGGCTCGGTACATCACCTGGCCTTTGCCACCGAATCAGACGATACGCAGCTCGAGATTCGGGAGAAGTTACTAGCCGAAGGTTATAATCCTACGCACGTACTGGACCGTAACTACTTCCACAGTATCTACTACCGCGAGCCGGGTGGAATCCTGTTTGAGATTGCTACCAATCCTCCGGGCTTTGCCATTGATGAGCCCGTAGCCGAGCTGGGTACTACGCTCAAACTACCCGAATGGTACGAGCCGCGGCGTGCACAACTTGAGGCGCAGCTACCCAAGATTGTAGCCGAAGCCAAATAACCCGGTACTATACAGCTCATACAGGCAGGGGAGGGGTATTCACTCTTTCCCTGTCTTACATAAAGAAACTATAGCTACTCGCTAACTACCTACCTATGGTACATAATCCTGATAATATAGCTACTGCCGGAGCCAGGCTCGAAGAAGCCAAAAGAGCTATGGTGATGGTACACGGCCGGGGCGCCTCTGCTCAGAGCATCCTGTCGCTGGCTGAGTACCTCCAGGCCGACGATATGGCCTATATAGCCCCCCAGGCTTCTCAAAACACCTGGTACCCCTACTCGTTCCTGGCGCCCATGGCCCAGAATGAACCCGGACTTTCATCCGGCCTGGAAGTAGTACGCACGCTGGTGGATCGCCTGCACAACGAGTACGGATTTGCCTACAAAGACATCTATCTGCTGGGATTTTCGCAGGGAGCCTGTCTGGCGCTGGAGTATACTGCTCGTCATCCTCAGTCGTACGGGGGGGTGTTTGGCCTGAGTGGCGGCCTCATTGGCCCGGAAGGAACTCCCCGCAACTACGAAGGTACTCTGGAAGGTACTCCCATATTTCTGGGATGCAGTGATATCGACTCCCACATCCCAAAGGAACGGGTACTTGAGTCAGAGACTATATTTAAAAACATGAAAGCTAACGTATTAGCAAAGCTTTACAAAAATTTTGGCCATTCCATCAACGACGACGAGCTAAATATTGTTAATAATGTACTGGCAAATGCCACATTCTAACAATTAACCTTGTCATCATATGAGCCAATACATGGTAGAGATCGCACTTACAGAGGTTATGACGGAGGGATTTGCTGAGAAAATACCTGCCCAGCGTCAGAAAGTAAACGAGATGATGGAGCAGGGAGTACTAACATCTTATGCTTTGGCCGAAGATCGCTCCAAACTCTGGTGCATCGTAAAGGCCGATAGTGAGTATGAAGTGATGTCCATTTTATCAGAGTTTCCACTCATTGACTACATGGACCTTGCCATTTCAGAACTGATGTTCCATAACATGGTAGCACTAAGGCTCCCACTTTTCTCATTGAATTAACCTTTTGTATATGATCCAGAAGCCCTCCAACACATACGGACGGGCTTTTGGTTTTTTAAATATCTTTGGCTTTCAACTCATGCTACTTTGTACCTATGGAAAAAACTAACTTTCTACTCGCCAAAACCGAAGTCAATCCAGTCACTGTTCTGCCCGGGTGGTATGTCGCGGTTATAGATGGAAAACAGACCACTACCTTAAAGGCCTTCTACGAGCAGATAGCCCAGTCGCTGGAGTTTCCGGAAGAGTTCAGCCACGATCTGGAGTCGTTTGATGAAATGATCAATGATCTGGAGTGGATTGAAGAAGATAAAGTAGCCATCTACATCCGTAACAGCAATGAATGGCTCTCACGCGAAAAGTCTGACGACCGCCTCCTGACGATCATCGACCTGCTGGATGCTACCGCCGAAGACTGGAAATGGATGGACGAGGAGGAAGAAGAGGACGTATCACGCAAAGAGCTGTTGATTGTGATAGAGGACACGCCCCGTATCCGTACTTTACTCGAAGACCAGGAAATTCCCTTTGGTACGCTCGACTAACGTCGGTCGTTAAGTATGGCGCGCCTCCACTGAATGTACCCCATCAGGGCCAGAGCCAGAAATACCACATATAGCAGGGCCGTCAGGTGCAGGCCCTTGTATGCATACATGCCTACGTAGCAGGCATCAGCCACAATCCACACCAGCCAGTTTTCGAGGTACTTGCGGGCCATCATCCACTGCCCGATCAGGCTGGCTGCCGTCAGGGCTGAGTCCAGGTAGCTCAGGCTGGCATCGGTGTAGCGGTTGAGCAGGAAGCCCCACAGCAGGGTAGCTGCCACAAACAGGGCCGAAAAAATACCGTACAGCGTCCGTGGTGTAGGTGTTACGGGTAGTTCCTGCCGGTTCTCGCCCCCGTAGAGCCACATCCACCAGCCATAGATACTCGTCACAAAGTAGTACCCCTGCAGCCCCATATCGGCATAGAGCCTCACCTGCCAGAATACTGCCGCGTAAAGTACCGCGTTGATGATCCCAAACAGCCATCCGAGCACGTTCTGCTGGGTGTTGAGGTATACACAAATAGCGCCCGTAACGAAGCCAAATATTTCGAGAGGAGTAGTAGTCAGTCCTGCCAGGGAGAGGGTTTGGTTCAGCCAGTCGAGCATCTAAAGGTTTGTATGTTAATTTTGTGTTTTAGAACCGGTAAGGTGCAACAAAAGTAAAAAAAGCATTGTTACTCTTCTGCCGACGGGAAAAAAGCGCCCGTCGGCTTTTCGCGTTTTTATTTCGGATTTAAAGCAGCAGGATCATATGGTCAGCGGCCTCCTTAGTAACTGTTAGCCTTTGGCTCTTTATCCTGCGTCCTTATTACTATATACAATACTAGTCCCTTGGAAGTAAAAGATTTCATAACCCTATACGGCGGAGACAGCTACATACAGCTTCTTGCAAATAAGATTGAATCTAACTCTCCCGCCGACGCACACGTACAGATTAAGGGCCTCATCGGTAGCCTGGATGCTGTAGTAGCAGCCGCTCTACACCAAAAGCAGCCACGGCCGGCCCTGTACATCCTGAGCGACCGCGAAGAAGCCGCTTATTTCCAGAACGACCTTCAGAACCTGCTCGGAAAGGAAGAGGTACTCTTTTATCCGACCTCTTACAAGCGCCCCTACCAGTACGAGGATGTAGATAACGCCAACGTGCTGATGCGTGCCGAGATCCTGAACAAGCTGAATGTTGCCAAGCCCGGCCCTTTGCAGATCGTTACCTATCCCGAAGCACTCTTTGAGAAAGTAATCAATAAGCGCTCCCTGCTGGCCAATACCTTCTCGGTAAAGGTAGGGGAGAAGCTCGATCCAACCTTCCTGACGGAGTTTCTGAACGGCTATGATTTCGAGCTGACGGATTTCGTGTTTGAGCCGGGGCAGTTCTCGGTACGTGGAGGTATTCTGGATGTGTTCTCCTACGCCAGCGAATACCCGTACCGGATCGAACTCTTCGGTGATGAGGTAGAGAGCCTCCGCTCCTTCGACCCGGATACGCAGCTATCGGTCGAGACCGTGCAGCAGATTAATATTATTCCGGATATTCAGCAGAAGCTCACCTACGAAACCCGTGAGCCCTTCCTGGACTTCCTGCCCGACCACGCGGCCCTGTGGTTTAAGGATACGGAGCTGACCCTCGAGATCATCGAAAACTGTTTTGAGAAAGCCGAGCAGGCCCTTGCTGCCGCCACGGGAGGAGGTATCCAGATCGTGTCTAACCCGCAGGATTTGTTTGAGACGCGTCGTACCTTTCTGAACCACATCAAGAAGTTCAAGACGGTGGAGTTCGGGCGTCGTTTCTATTTCAAGAATGAAAGCCGGACCGTTTATACATCCAGGCCGCAGCCCTCGTTCAATAAAGATTTCAAACGACTGATCGATGATCTGTCCGAGAATCAGTCCAAAGGCTTTACAAATATCATAGCCGCCGAGCAGCCCAAGCAGCTCGACCGTCTGGAACGCATCTTTGCGGATCTGGACCCGTATATCAAGTTCCAGCCGCTCAACATATCATTACGTGAGGGGTTTGTGGATGAGCAGCTCAAAGTGGTCTGCTATACCGACCACCAGATCTTTGCCCGCTACCATAAGTACCGCCTGAAGGAGAAGTTCAGTAAGTCCAAGGCCATCACCCTTAAGGAGCTGCGGTCTCTGCAGCCCGGCGACTTCGTTACCCACGTCGACTACGGCATTGGCCGCTTTGCGGGTATGGAGAAAGTGGACGTAGGCGGCAAAGAACAGGAGGCCATCCGGCTCATCTACCGCGACAACGACCTGCTGTACGTGAGTGTGCACAACCTGCACAAGATCGCCAAGTACACCGGTAAGGAAGGTGCCCCGCCTATTATGAGCAAACTGGGCTCGGGCGATTGGGAAAACAAAAAATCACGCGTTAAGAAGCAGCTCAAAGATATTGCCCACGAGCTTATATCGCTGTACGCCAAGCGGCGCGAGGCGCAGGGCTTTCCCTACTCCCGCGATAACTACATGCAGGCCGAGCTGGAATCTTCCTTTATTTACGAAGATACCCCCGATCAGGCTAAGGCTACCAATGATGTTAAAGACGACATGGAAAAGCCGTATCCAATGGATCGACTGGTGTGTGGTGATGTAGGCTTTGGTAAGACAGAGGTAGCCGTTCGGGCGGCCTTCAAAGCCGTATGTGACAGTAAGCAGGTGGCCGTACTGGTACCTACTACTATCCTGGCTATGCAGCACTACAAGACCTTCGCGGAGCGACTGGCCGACTTCCCGGTACGGGTAGGGTACATCAACCGTTTTAAGTCAACTAAGGAAATCAAGGATACTCTGAAGCAGGCGGAGGAAGGCAAGATCGATATTCTGATAGGTACCCACCGCATCCTGAACAAGGACGTGAAGTTCAAGGACCTGGGCCTGCTTATTGTCGACGAAGAGCAGAAGTTTGGGGTAAAGGCAAAAGATCGCCTGAAGGAAATGCGTGTAAACGTAGATGTACTGACGCTTACTGCTACGCCTATTCCGCGTACGCTTCACTTCTCGCTGATGGGTGCCCGTGACCTATCTGTCATAGCTACGCCGCCACCTAACCGTCAGCCCGTGACCACAGAGGTACACGTGTTCAACGAAGAGTTTATCCGGGATGCTATCAGCTACGAGGTCAACCGGGGGGGCCAGGTGTTCTTTGTGCATAACCGCGTCAACGATATTGAGTCCATTGCCAATATTATCCTGCGACTGGTACCGGATGCCCGCATTGGGGTAGCCCACGGCCAGATGGAAGGCGAGCAGCTCGAGCGGGTCATGATGCGCTTCATTGAAGGGGAGTATGATATTCTGGTTTCGACCAATATCATCGAGTCAGGTATTGATATACCTAATGCCAATACCATCATCATTAACTCGGCACACATGTTTGGCCTTTCGGATCTGCACCAGATGCGCGGACGCGTCGGACGCTCCAACCGCAAGGCTTTCTGTTACCTGCTTACACCGCCTATCTCGGTACTTTCCAATGATAGCCGCAAGCGCCTCCAGACCCTGGAGGAGTTCTCTGAGCTGGGTGATGGCTTCAAGGTAGCTATGCGTGACCTGGATATCCGTGGTGCCGGTAACCTGTTAGGAGCGGAGCAGAGTGGATTCGTCAACGACCTGGGCTACGAGATGTACCACAAGATCCTGGACGAGACGGTAAAAGAGTTGAAAGAAACAGAATTTAAAGACTTGTTTGCCACAGCACTGGGCGTACCTCAGGACCTGCTGCCCGACTGTCAGATCGAAACGGACTTTGCCGTATTGATTCCAGATCAGTACGTGAAAAATATTTCGGAGCGACTCTCGTTATATACTCGTCTTGACAACACTAAGAATGAGGAAGAACTGGCTGCCTTCGAGGCCGAAGTCATCGACCGCTTTGGTCCGATGCCGAAAGAGGTCAAGGACCTCCTCAAGACAGTTCGCTTGCGCTGGGAAGCCGAAAGCCTTCACTTTGAAAAATTGACGCTGAAAAACAATACCATGAAAGGCTACTTCGTTTCATCCCAGAACGACAACTTCTATCAGTCAGCCAAGTTTGGCAATATAATTGATTATATACAGAAGCATCCGAAGCAAAGCTCGCTGAAAGATGTGAAAGGCAAGCTGATACTTACCTGCTACGAAGTTAAAAGTCTGGACCAGGCTCACCAGCTACTTCAGGAAATGAGCAGGTAAATTAATTTTTCGCAATTAGTTAGATCAGTAATTTATATTTGTTGTTTGTTACAATTTGAAAAGTACCTTTAATTATAAAAGCCACAATAAAAGCAATGACTTGCATGCGTAGTATTGGTATCCGGTCGCTGGCGTTACTACTTATGGTTCTGGCAGTTGCCAGCTCCTGTAAGAAAAAAGAGCCAACTAGTCTAAAGCCAGGCAAAACCAGCTCTAAAACTGGCTTGTCGTATAACACAGAGGATGGTTTTGAGGTGAAGCAATACAAAGCTTTACCGGCCGGTCCTGACCTGGTGTTCATTGAAGGAGGTCGTTTTACAATGGGATCGCTGGAAGAGGATGTTATGAACACTCGTGACAACCTGGAGCGTACCGTTAGTATTCAGTCCTTCTATATGGATGAAACCGAGGTCGCTAACATTCACTACCTTGAGTATCTGGATGCCGTTCAGCGCGACTCTTCTGAGGAGTTTTATCGTAAGGCTCTTCCTGACACTGCTGTATGGTACAACCCCCTATCCTTCAATGACTCGTACGTAACCATGTACCTGCGTCACCCGGGCTTCCGTCTGTATCCGGTAGTAGGTGTATCATGGGTACAGGCTAATGACTACTGTACATGGCGCTCCAATGCCGTGAATCAGTCGATGGCCAGCAAGGGTACTACCATTGATGGTAAGAAAAAAGGCTTCTCACTGGGTAAGAGGAAGAATTCAGAAGTTGCTGCTGAAACCGCCGCTGCTTCCGATCCTGCACAACTTTCAGTAGAAAGTGGCTACGTGCTACCTCCTTACCGCCTTCCAACAGAAGCCGAATGGGAGTACGCCGCCAAAGGTATGATTGGTACTCAGTATGCTGACGAAAACCAGTCTAACCAGCGTATCTATCCCTGGGATGGCTCTACTGTACGTCAGCCTCGCGGCCGTAAGCAAGGTACTATGCTAGCCAACTTCAAGCGTGGTCGTGGTGACTACGCCGGTATCGCGGGTCGTTCTAACGACGGTGCCATCATTACCCAAGAGCTACGCTCTTACCCTGCCAATGACTACGGTCTGTACGATATGGCTGGTAACGTAAATGAGTGGGTGTATGACGTATACCGTCCTCTTTCTTACATGGACTTCGCCGACCTGAACTCACTGCGTCGCGATGGCTACATGGACGAAGAGAAAAATTACGATACCAAGAATAGCAACTCTCTGGTGAGTGACCGCCTGCGTGTATACAAAGGAGGTTCATGGTCTGACGTAGCCTATTGGCTATCTCCAGGTACCCGTCGCTTCATGGATCAGGATTCTGCTACCGCTATGGTAGGTTTCCGTTGCGCCATGATCGCCACCGGTCGTAACAAATAAGACCAGACAGATCTGATACTATAATAATGACAATAGCCGCCGCTCAGATTTGAGCGGCGGCTATTGTCATTATATACACCGTACAATTCAGGCCTTTCATGGCTTCTACACAGGCATCCAGGGTAGCTCCGGTGGTAAGTACATCATCTACCAGTATGACCTTCTTACCTTCAACCGCCTCTTTCTGCTCTACTCTGAATACGCCGCTCATGTTCTCGTAGCGTTCCACCCTGCTTTTGCCGGTCTGCGTTCTGGTATAGCGGGTACGGATCAGTACCGTTCCCGACCACGGAATCCCCGTTGCTTCCGAAAGTCCTTTCGCAAAAGCATCACTTTGGTTATACCCCCTTTCTTTTAGCCTTCGGGGATGCAACGGTACACTTATAATCAGGTCAGCCGGCGGCAGCTGATTTTGCTCTATCAGCTCCTGCCCGTACATCAGACCCAGTAACCTGCCCACCTCCTGGTTACCCTTGTATTTAAGAGCGTGTAGTAACTCCTGTACTTTTCCTTTTTTTGTGAATACCAGAAAAGCAAAAGCGTCTTGTACGTCAGGATTGCCTATGAACTTGCTTTTCACCGAAGTGCTGATGATACTATCCTGACTCAGGCGGGGTAGCGTGATCCGGCATGAGGTACAGACTGTTTCCTCCGTGCCTACCAGCGCCTTGCCACAGGCTTCGCAGCAGCGCGGAAAAAGAAGATCCAGGAAATCAGACCAGTAACGCGATAGCTTCATCCCTGGTAAACTCTTTATCGACCCAAACCGTTAGGAAAATACAGTTTAAAATTTAGACAGACCATAAAACTACAACCAGATACTATGAGCCTTGTACAAGACTTCAATGACTACCGCAGCCGGATGAATGATAAGATTATGGATTCGGACAATCTTATTTTGAAAAGAATCTTTAATCTGGATACCAATTGCTATGCTCCCGGTGAAGTAGATCAGGTCACCAAAGAAATGATCGGCCTGGCCTGCTCGATGGTCTTACGTTGCGACGACTGCGTTAAGTACCACTTAGGCAAATGCAAAGAGCTGGGCGTATCGGATAAGCAGATGCAGGAGGTATTCTCTATTGCTACACTGATTGGCGGTACTATTGTTATCCCTCATTTGCGCCGTGCCTTTGAATATTGGGAGGCTCTGTCATCAGAAGAATCACTATCATAATGGAAGACGAACAGCCACTAGATGTCCAGTGGGAACAACTACTGGATACGCTGGAACAAAACATAGGCAAACGCCCCGGTGATTTGAACAGCGTCCTGTTCCTGATAGGAGTACAGGAGCTGGGCCAGGGAATAAAGCATTTTACAAAAGAGCAAAAGCAGGATTTGATGCATATTGGCATCTGTAAGATCCTTAGCGTATCCGGGTACTATGAATATGAAGGTACGGATGCCGACGGCTGGCCACACTGGCGATTGGTCACACCCTTACCCGCCGGAGACCTCCTGTCGCAGGAACTACTACTGAAAATCCACGTGCTGGAATATTTCAAGAGCAATGACCAGTAAAGTTTAGAAAAACCTTCTGCGAACGAGAACCAAAAGCCCTACCAGCGGCGTTACCATATTACCTAAACGAGAAGGCCCTTGTCCAACAAAGACAGGGGCCTTTCTTCGGCTACAAGGACTCCCTTACAAAGCCAGTGGCAAGGACCTGGGGAAGTAACACTAGTGTTATCTTCCCAGTCCTCTGGCGATGTGAAACCTCTAAGAAATCTTTATTTCAAGGGGAACTTCACGAAGAGTAACCCTTGTTATACTTCTGGTCCCGCTACTAAATCGGGGCCCTTTCTCCTATAAGAAGAGAAAGTCCTACAAAAACTTCCCGAGCTAAGGAACTACCAGAGCATCTACCGATGTTCTTTCTTAGGCTCCGACAGGGAAGTAAAAGCCCATCAGCCGCTTTACCCTCACCGTATGAGGTACTTGTGTAAACGCTGAAAAAATATCTGCTAAAACACTTGCAGAAGATGTGGTGGACCTACTACTTTTGCACTCCCAATCAACGGGAAGCAGGCAGGACAGACGGTCCGGCCGGGGCACCAAAAACCCACGTAGTAGTGAAGCAAAAAGTTCTCCATTAGGAGGAACTAAACCAAGCACCAGCGCCGTTATAATAAGGCGCCATGAAGGTAAAGCAGCCAGTCTTCCTGGCTCCACTTCCACGAAGCGATTGAGGTGTCTGAAACAATCCAGCAGGATATACATAAGCCAGAAAGGCTGAGACAGAGAAGAAAATCTCAGAAAATATTTTCGGCCTCTTGTTTGGAAATAAGAGAAGCTTCTACTACTTTTGCACTCCCATTCAGGAAATGAGTGAGAAGTTGAGAGTGAAAAATTAAGAGTAAAGAGTAAAAAAGCAGCTTAGCTGCTATAATACACAGGTAAGACAGACGGTCTTAACCAACTAGTTCAGAAGGAAGAAGTCCTGACGAGCAACGTTCTTTGGCTTAGTGAGAAAAGAGCAAGTAATGCAAGCAGCGTTGTATGAGACAAGTACAACAACAGCTAGTTAGCTACTTTATGTAATGGCTAGACTGAATACAAATATTTACAATGGAGAGTTTGATCCTGGCTCAGGATGAACGCTAGCGGCAGGCTTAATACATGCAAGGCGAGGGGGCCGCAAGGTC
>NZ_JAFEUV020000020.1 GCF_017355915.2 Telluribacter roseus | reverse complement strand
GCTGCCTTAGAGTAAGGCTAGCATTTTTATGGAGTTTCATAACCAACATAAACTATAAATTTTATACCAAATATTCTATAACCTTAGTAACCAGTACAAGTAGGAGGTACATATGCAGGTTAGCCATAGGCATAGTGAAGTAAACTATGCCTATGGGCAATATCAAAAGTACCTAGTACAGATTGTATGTAGATTCTATGGCCTCACTAGCTGGCTAGTCTGCCAAAAAGGCCTCCCTGGGGAGGAACGTAGCAGAAATGCCGTTCCGGATCCGTCATCTGATCGTAACAGAGGGGAACGTTGCTGTATAACTGCTCACTGGTAGCAATAAGGCTGTTAAGACCGGTGGCCACTACCTTCCAGAGCTTTACTTCTTCGCCAATGCTGTGGCGATAGTAGAAACGATCGCCGGGCTGTAGTTCATGAGGTAATTTCATTGTAGTAGGTATTAGTTTATTGAATATATTGATCTTTCTTTATTGCTGGTCAGTATAAAGGAAAGCGCCAATCTTACACAATTCCACACCTATTGTCGCTCTTACTGCTGTACTATGGCCTAAACAAGCCCATGTTCTACCCCTGGCAGGCATGGTTGACATTCCCTCTACATGAATCCTATAAAAAATAGCGTACCAGCTATGTAGGGAGCATCCGGTGAATCATCTCCTACTTCAGCCAGGGTCATACGATTTAGCGATTGTGTGAAAACATTTTGGTTTGTGGATGGTTGATCTACAGTCTTTTATATTTCATTGGTACATCTTCTAAACCTTTGATCATATGGCTCTAGCAGGTGAAATTCTTGAAAACAAGGTAACTGGTGAGAAAATCCAGTGGCTGAAAACCTCACAGGATACCGAAGGCCAATATCTGCAGTACGACTGGCACATTGCTCCCCAGTCCCAAAGACTACTTCGTCACTTTCATAGCTATCAAACTGAGACCATTGAGGTAAAAGAAGGTGCCCTGACTGTAGATTGTGGAGGTACCTTACACCTGTTAACTTCGGGCGACTCCTTAACCATTGAAAAGGGACAGCTTCATCAGTGGTGGAACCATGGGGATGAGCCTGTTCAGGCCGTAGTTACCGTCGAACCGGCCCTGAATACAGAAACCCAGATAGAGCAGCTGTTTGGACTGTGCAACGATGGGCAGGTGACTTTTGATGCAGGGCTTCCTTACCTGCAGCAAATAGTACTATCTGAAGCGTATGATTTGAAAGTAGCAGGTCTTCCCGAAAAAACAAATAGCCTTACGTATCGGCTATTGACCTCTTTTGCCAGCATGCTGGGCTACAAAAAGTACTACCCCAAGTACTCAGGTGAACGGCGAAAGGTAGAGATTACCCGTACTTATGCCCCGAAGCAGGCTAGTTAAGTACCCCTAGTTTTTTAGCGTACATCCATTACCGGCAGGCAGTACTTATGTGAGTATATACCGGAATAAGATTAAAGCAGGAAAGAGCCCTTTCTCTTTCCTGCTTTGTCCTAAGAGCACCTTACAGGTAACTATTTAATAGGTATCATCGTGTCACTGCCCAGTGCTTATCGGGATTTAGTACCGGGGTAACCTAATTTTATTTCTTCCTGCCTTTCATTTCTGATTTAAGAAAAGCTACGGCCTTATTGTAGTACGTATCGATCATCACCCCCGGACCATGTCCTCCTCCCGGAACTATTACCAATTCACTTGGGAGACCTTCGGCTTTTAGTTTTTCCTGAAGCTTCTCACTTTGACAATGAGGCACCAGCGGATCTTTGTCTCCATGTAAGATCATAAAAGGAGGGTTGCCCTTCTGCACGTAGCTTATCGGATTAGCCAGGGCTACCTTAGCGGTATTCTCCTGGATGGGACCACCCACCAGGACCGACTCCGGAGAATCGGCCGCGTCATGTTGCAGGGTACTACCACATCTGTCCATGATGAGGAAGTCCGTGGGGCCAAACCAGTCTACTACGGCATCTACTTTGCTGCTGGTTTGGGTATACCGGCCCAGGTTGCCTTCTACATCTATATCCAGCCCCTGCACAGTGGTTCGGGTAGTGGCATTGGTGGTACCGGCCAGTGCCGCTAAATGACCACCTGATGACCAGCCGGTAATGCCAATGAATCCATTATCCAACCCAAATTTTTCGGCGTTGGCCCGGATATACCTAATGGCCGCTTTTACATCGTGTATCTGCGCCGGGAACTGTGCATCTCCGCTTGACCGGTAGTTGATACTGACAACGGCAAAGCCATTATCCAGCAGCTTTTGTCCCAAACCAGTAGTGAAGGTATTGGCTTTCCAGGAGTTGGAGCGCCAGGCGCTGCCATAGATAGAGATAACCACCGGAAATGGACCGGAACCTGCCTTGGGAAGGTGAATATCCAGCTTGTGACCAGTATGTCCATCGCCTACATAATCAAGATCCAGCCAGTGCGTGGATGATTGAATGGCCAATTTGGCCGGGTCAATCGTAGCAGGCTGATCCCTGTTCTGAGCACTTACACCCATAGTAAGTAAGGTTAGAGCGATTAGAAGTATCTTCTTCATGTACAGTTGATGGGGGTTTATGCGTAAAGCTGTCAATGTATGACCTATTCCTTAAAAAGAGACCAGGCTGTCATTAATACCTGGTATTATTTGGGAACCTGAGCCGGTGGTGGACCTGGGCGCTCAAACAGTACTGCATCCAGTTCCGCCATTATTGATAACAGTCTATTGCTTTAAATTAGAGATGGGAATAATAAAGTAATCAATTCTACTACATTGGCTACTGAAACCATAGGAAGATAGGGGCAGAGCTACTACCTGCTATTACCTTCATCCTGACCATAATCTGAATATCCTATAAACAATTCTGAGGCTGAGGGTTTATTATAATTAGTATTTACTATGAGCGGCTTCGTTCGAAACGTTTAGCCTGCCATCCCTACTTCTGTAACTTCTGTGTCTGAATGAGGCGTCTGTGAACCTACCAGAAGCTTCGGTACCCTCACTATAAATCAGTGCAATGTATATATCATAAATAAATCCGTGACTATGGCAGAAGAACAGAATGTTGCACCTTCTAATCGTGGTTTTAAGATCGCTAAGGCTCCCATCAGGACAAGCCGCGCCACGCCGGAAAACCTAAAATAATTGCCCACCACCGCCCGGCCGCTTGTTGATGCAAGTGATGTGGTAGTTCCCGAAGGCTATGAGGTAGAGGCCATTATGGTAGGTCTGTCTTTTCCGACGGACGTTGCAGTAGCTGACGATGGGACTGTGTTTGTCAGTGAGGGAGGAAGCTCCTGGCCCACCCGTCCTTATATGCCAGCCAGGGTGATCGCTCTCCACCCCAACGGGGAGGTCGAAGCCATTACTATGAATGTACACGCGGGGCCTCGTGGTATTACCTGGCATAACGGCGAGCTCTATATGATCTTCAAAGGGGGGTACCACATGCAGCTGGCCAAATACAATCTGGAGACAGGTAAATTAACCATCCTGATCGACAAGGTACCCAGCGGTGGATGGCATGAACCCGGAGGCCCTATTTTTGGTCCGGATGGACTGATGTACTTTGGGCATGGGTCTGTCTCGCAGCAGGGGGTATCCCTACCAGCTGGCTTCACCGTAGACCTGGCCAAGCATCCGCTGGCGCATGACGTACCGGGGCAGGATATAACCCTTACCGGCAACAATGTGTGGAGCCGTGATCCACGAAAGCCTTATCCCTACCTAACCCTAACGGGACCTTTCAAACCTTTTGGTACCAGGTCTGAGAAAGGGGAGGTGATCAAGGGGCAGCTTTGGTGTAACTCTGCCGTATGGCGCTGCCGGCCCGACGGTACTGACGTGGAGCTATTGGCCTGGGGTATCCGGAATCCTTTCGGTATGGCTATCAATGAACAGGGGGAGCTGTATGTTTCGGACAATGATTTTGAAGAAAAAGGCGAGCGGGCGGTAGCCCTCGATCCGGATCGTATCTGGCACATCAAAAATGCCAGCAAACCCTTTGGCTCCGTTACTACCCCCGACTGGTACGGCTTTCCAGACATCTGCGGCGATGGTCTGCCCGTTAACCACGAAAAGCACCTGCCCCTGAAAGGAAAGGCGACCGAGCTATTCATTCAGGATCCGCCGCCCTGGGCCGGACCGGCCGCTTTTCTCGAGCAGCCACACTCCTGCATGTGCCGCATGGATTTCTCCCGCTCTGATTTCTTTGGTCACCGGGGGGAGTTGTTTGTGGCGGAATGGGGTACCCTGGCTCCGCTGAACTCACCCCGGGAGGAGGACCTGGATCATGGCTTCCGAGTGATTAGGGTGAATGTGAAAGAGGGTACCTCCGAGCTGTTCATGCATAACCGAATTATGGGACCTGCCTCAGCCCACGGTGGGGGAGGTATTGAAAGACCCGTTTCCTGCCGGTTCAGTTCAGATGGCAAGAGCCTGTATGTACTGGACTTTGGCGTGGCGCACATAACCGAAGGCAGTATGTTTGGATTTGCACATACAGGTGTTTTATGGAAAATAACCAAAAAAGAAATGAGCCATGGATAAACCAGCTTTAAAGCAACCGATACTGATAGAATTAGATGCCGAATGCCGCCAGGATCACCTGGATAAGGTTGAAGCCTGGTTGAAAAACGTGCAGCTTACGCAGGCTTCGTTCCGGCAACTACTGGAAGATACCGTTGATAAAATTGAAGAGCCTCACCTGAAAGATTACCTGAACACGATGCTACAGCAGGCGCTCGACCACGAAGAAAAGGCGGAAGCGCTGTTCCTGGTAATAGGCAGGGAGCCCTCAACTGTTAGGAAACTGGCGGGTGATCTGCTTGGGAAGGGGCGGGAGCTATGGGCTGATATTATTGCTCTGGGAGGAGGCGCTCACGGCCCTTGGCAGGACTTACAGCAACTCTACATCTCCAATCTTAACTCCATGAGTGCTTTTGCGGTGGCCGAACAGCTAGGCCTTGCCCTGGGTATCCCGGAGATTCTGAACATAACGCTATCTGTCATTGACGAGAAATCGACGTCCCATCTGTTGCTGCAGGAGATTGCACTGGAAATGTGTTCTAAGTCTATCCTCTACCAGCAGCCTTTTTAGTAGATTACCATTGCGATACTTATACATAAAGCCGGTGCTCTACGCATTGGCTTTACGTATAGATACTAACCTATGATACAAGCAGTACCCATGGATCCCATAGGACAGTAGCTCCAGGTGTATTAGTTCGCCGCGAGAGTACCTGGAAAAAGCTGAAATTCATACACCAGGGTGAAGGTTCCAGCGTTTTATAGCAGATAACACCAGGGTAAGAAGCGAGCGCACTTAGTTCTTATTCCAAACCATATAGTACTCTTCTTCCTGTGTATTTTCATCTACTCGTGTGTCTTCTATGGTAAAACCATGCTTCTTATAGAAATGTACCGCATTGGTGTTTTTAACGTATACAGTCAGACCCAAGTGGTTACGTAGCTCCTTTGCTTTTTCCAGTAATCTACTGCCTATACCGCTGCCTTGCGCATCAGGACTAACAAAAAGAGAAGCCAGCCTAGTATTTACCAGCGAGATAAAACCCAGGACTTTATTGGCAGAGTCTTTATAGATCCACGTCTCCGATTGGGGTATATATACTTCCCGCATGGCCTCAACGTGCCGCAGCCAGTAGTCCAGATCTATAAAATGGTGCGCAGTCTCTGATCCCGCAATCCAAATAGCTACTACTTCATCCAATTCCTTTGCATTACTCAGTGGTACTAATTTATATATATACGGTTCCATTCCGGGTATGTTCAATGTTATTAGAATGAAGAGCGCCTGAGCAGGCAAAAGGTTGTACCGGTCGCTGCCCCCAAAGCCAAAGATAGTGTGTATCTGTGCGTTAGATTGATCTGTCGTAATAGCTAAGCACTTTATAAAGGTGTACCGACACCCATGTTCCAGGACAGCTACGTATTGTAATCTTTCCCTTACTCGTATGGATTCATAACCGGAACCTCACTGGTTGATTAAGTAGAAATCAGGCTACTCTGTTTTTTATCAGCAGGACTCCCATCTGTCGTTTCACGAAATCCCATATAACAACTCTACCCGGGAGCCAATCTCACTGAAGCACTTAGTATAGGTCTGGCAGACTGGCAGGAGCCCTTTTGACATAATAGATTATTTAGATGTTTCGCCTACTACTTGTTGTCTTCTCTCTAGGCTTACTGGAGCCTGCCCTTGCTCAGGTACCCGATTCCCTCAGAATCAGTTCTCCCAACGGCCTGCTTACCTGGTTCATTTCCGTGCGCGATGAGCCTGCGGCTTCACAAGCCCTCTTTTATGAAATAACATATCGCAACAGGCCACTCATTCAGCCTTCCCGTCTGGGGCTGGCAGGTAATCCAGCCAGTACCACCCATTTCAGCTGGGATCAAAATCTGCGTATTGTTTCGGCTCGTAGAAGCACTCACGCTACGCAGTGGAAACCCGTCTGGGGCGAACGAAGCGATATTCCTGACAGGTATAACGAGCTGGTAGTTACGTTGAGGAACGGACCGGGGGCAGGCGGAACCATGCAGCTCATCGCCCGGGCGTACGACGAAGGAGTGGCTTTCCGGTACGTATTTCCGGAAGATCTGCGCATGCAGATCATAGAAATCGGGCAGGAAACCACCCACTTCAACCTGCCTGCTAACACCAAAGCCTACTATACCACGCATGCGCAGGGGAAGTATGAAGAGCGGACACTGGAAGGCTGGAACAAGGCGGCCCAAATGCCCCTGACGCTCAAGCTGGATAATGGCCACTGGGCTTGTATTACGCAGGCCGAGCAGACCAGTTACCCCCTGGTACGGCTGAAATTAGCTGGTACCAATCAACTAGTCAGCGAGCTGTTTAGCCCGGTTACTGAAACCTCCCCCTACCGTACTTCCTGGCGAGTGGTGATGGCCTCCGATACGCCAGGTGAGTTGCTGGAAAAGAACTACCTGATCCAGAACCTTAATCCGCCCAACCAGATCCCGGATGTCAGCTGGATCAAACCGGGCAAAGTGATGAGGGAGGTCACGCTTTCAACGACCGGAGCAAAGGGTCTGGTTGACTTTGCGGTGGAGCAGAACATCGACTATATACATTTTGACGCGGGCTGGTACGGGCACGAACATGAAGTAGCGTCGGATGCCACCACCGTAACCGTAGACCCGCGCCGGAATCCGAAGGGGGATCTGGATCTGCCGGAGGCTATCCGCTATGCTACCTCCAAAGGCAAAAAGGTAATCCTATACGTTAACCACCGGGCCCTCGAGCGGCAGCTGGATACGCTGCTCCCCCTCTACCAGAGCTGGGGCGTAGCGGGTATCAAGTTCGGATTTGTGCATACAGGCTCTCAGTACTGGACCGTCTGGCTGCACGATGCTATTCGTAAAGCCGCCAAACATCACCTGGTACTTGATATACATGATGAATACAGTCCGACGGGTTTTAGCCGTACCTATCCGAACCTACTGACCCAGGAAGGGGTAAGAGGCAACGAAGAGTGGCCTGATGCCAGCCATAATACCATCCTGCCATTTACCCGATTTATTGCCGGAGCCGCCGACTATACCTTCTGCTTCAACCAGGCCCGCCTCAAGAACACCAAAGCGCACCAGTTGGCGCTGCCGGTAATCTATTTCAGCCCCCTGCAGTACCTGTACTGGTACGGTAAGCCGGTAGATTTCCCGGATCGGCAGGAAATTGAGTTCTGGAAAGATCTTCCGACGGTATGGGACGAGACCAAGGTACTGGATGGTACACCCGGCCAGTGTGTGTCAGTAGCCCGACGCAAAGGAAATGATTGGTACATAGGTACCATCACCAATACCGAAGCCCGTACCGTCAGCCTGCCCCTTACCTTTCTGGAAAAGGGCAAAAGGTACGCTCTGACGGTCTATGGGGACGACGGTACCGGAAAGGTACATAAGCAAACACGTACCGTAACCGCGAAGGATGCGTTACCGGCCCAACTACTGCCATCGGGTGGCCAGGCCTCATACCTGAAGAAGATGGATTAATACTAGTGCAAAAAAAGGGGAGTAAACACTGTTGAAGTGTTTACTCCCCAGATTGGTAAGACGTAGAGTGCCCAAAGCCAGGTGGACTGGTAGCTATGCGGCTTGTAGTCTGATAAAACCAGCTCCATCTCCACCCGCCTTTGATTAGTCAGGACTAGTGAACCGCCCGGCTCTTGATCTTGCCGCCCTGTACGTCGTTGATGTTAAACTGAACCAGGAACGCCTGGTGATCAATCTCCTGAACAACACTGATCAGCCGGCCGATTTCCAGTCGGGTGACTACGGCGTAGAGTACATCACCTGGCTTATCCTGATGCCCCCGCTTACCAAACCCCATTCCGCTTTTCAGAATGGTGATTCCCCAGCCCCGCTGTGAAATGGCGGATTTTATAGCCTGATAATTTTCACTTACAATGAGAATACCGGTGTATTGCTCCATCCCATGAACCAGAAAATCGATGGTTTTGGAGGCGGCGAAGTAAGTAATCATAGAGTACAGTGCTTCCTCCACCCCCAGCAGGAAGGTGGCTGCGGCAAAGATGAAGAGGTTCAACAGTAAGATTACATCACTGACTTTTAGCAGGTGCGACTTCCGGCTGATCAGCAACGCCAAGGCCTCCGTACCATCCAGAACGGCTCCACCGCGCATAGCCAGACCGATACCCGCCCCAATGAAAAATCCACCGAATACCGCCGTCAGCAACAAATCGGGTGTGACATCGGGAAAAGGTACAACGGCCAGACAAACGGACAATCCCGCGATAGCCAGTGTACTTCGGAAAGCAAACCTTTTGCCAATCTGCCGGTAAGCCAGGAGGATGAAAGGGAGATTGATAACCGGAATGAGCAGGGACAGCGGAAGCCCGGTAGCCTGGAAAATAAGCATGGAAATACCCGTGGCCCCTCCATCAATGAAATGACTGGATAACAGAAACCCTTTCAGTCCAAAGCCAGCACTTCCGATGCCTAGTAGTATTAATATAAAATCTCTGAGTTTTCTATTTTCACTCTTGTTCGTACCCATTATAAAATTTTAGTTGTAGCTACTTGATGTAAATGTGTTGAATTGGGAAATAATGGCTGCGACTCAGACATCTAAAAATTGGCAACCAGCCTTGGGCTATCGTATACAATGGGAAAGGTTATTCTGCTCCATCTCCGCTACATAGATACGTATCCGTGATACTCCCGGTTTGGGATAGAATGAAGCAACGTTGTTCCTTCACCATACCCGTAATCAGATTTCGTGCTTTGTATAAAACCGAAGCCCGGTAGTAGTACTCGGAGCCGGCGGAACCGATAACCTGAATCTGAATTTTCAGGGCTTCAAAGCTGGATGGAAAAATGAGCGTGCTCCTGGTCTCCTGTACCACAAGTTCCACTATGGCTTTTGTGGTAATGGCTTTGGTATGCTTAACTTCATTCAGATAGGTGTGACTGGATAACTCACTGGCACCTCCGATCCGGACGAGCATTGGTATAGCTATAAGTACTAGCAGGAGCCATTTCCAGGCCTTTTTTGTATATGATAATAAACCCATAGTAGTCACTTGGAAAGGTATACGCATGATGAAAGGCTCTATGGTAACACATGGTTACTTTTGCCTTTGTAGCAATAGTCGTGTCTCCTGATCGTATGCAGGAATAGTGGCTGGCAGGCAACCCGGCAAGTACCCTGGTGTCTGGCTAAAACCGTCTTATAACAGTTACTTAGAACTGGTGGGCCTCACTATGCAGAGGTATACTATACCGGATGGGTAGTAGCAGGCAGATCAAAGCCCGCTTTATTCTGGAAAGACCAGCTTACAACCAGTCGCGGAGACAAAACCTTCCGAGGGAATTTAAGGGGCATTAATAACTATGTATCTGGAGAAGATCCGTTGAAAGACGGAGAAAACAAATGCATAACGCTGAATAGCAACCTCTGCCTGAACATAGTCAGGTATAATTTGATGCGGGTACCTACCGGGGAGGAATGTATGTGAACTCAGCCAGGAGTGATGAGCGGGGGTTACCAGTATAAGTAGCGGGGCAAGAGCTGAATCCTCATCTGAACTATGAGAGCTGGAAACCGCATGACCTATGTAGGCTTCCCGGCTTTCCGTAGTGTCGGTAAAGAGTATCGAGGTACCTGCTACCTGGCCCGTGAGTAAGTAAGCGATAGACTCATTACCCTGAGTGGCAGGTGTACTCTGCAGACCATGAGCGAGCAGATATTGATTTTCACCCGAAGCCCCTCTCTTTTCAATTCCAGAATACTTCACCCAGAAAGCCACAGCCAGCAGAATACATAGGATAATGCCGGATAAAGATTTCATAGGTATGGTATTGGTGCGCGTCAAAAAGAATGGTTTTTTACAAATTTCACTGTTTAGAGGGATAATCCCAAACGGAATAAGCCCAGAGACACGATCGGCTTTCGAAAAATTACGCTCTCAAACTCCCAGTGCGTAACTTGACTTACGGCATTTAGGCTATCTAAATACTTACTGTTGGAAGGAGTACCATTAACATACCGCCTGGCATGACTGGCAATAGTCCTTTAAGTTGTAAGCGTATACGAATGCCGTTAAATCAGATTCTACCTTCTTGAAGTAACAGCTAATCGATGATATATACAAGTAACTCCCGGTAAATTAGCTTAATATGTGTAAAGTCTCCACAAGTTACTCCACTATACACACGGGTTTGTGGAGGCTTACCTGTTGTATTTATACATATACACATACCTTCCCGTAAAGTATATGATTACAGCTAGTCTGCTGGCTCTCCTGTTGTCACGCTTTGGCATTCGTTGCTTTTACAGATATTTATTAAAAATAGATGACTTGTCATTTATGGCACAGTAGTTGTTTGTCACCTATTGTATACAGGCACCATATAGTGTAAAGTACCTCTATACAGCCTATTGAAGTTGTAGCTAGTGAGTTTTTTAGTTAGATCCCCTCTATTTAAAAATTAGATTTTACGTGGAAAGTGTACGCACAGCATCAGCCAAACCTGCTCAGCAGGATCCATTTCCTTTTCCCACTCAGGATATCATAGTCATGAAGGGAAGCGGTAATTACACCGAGTTTATCCCCGCCGAAGGCAGGTCTATCCTTACCTGTCGCCCTCTGCTTCACTACCAGTCCTTGTTACCCGATAATTTCCTCAGGGTGCACAAAGGGTACATCATTAACCTTTGTCACGTGGAGAGTGTATTTCCGGAAGATAAAGCCATCTACATGGACAATGGTCATATCATTGTGGTCTCACGTCTAAAATGGCCTCAGGTTAAAGACCTGTTGCAGCAGTATGTCATCAAATCAGTAGCGTAGAACTTCAAAGACCAAATAAATCTCATTTTGAGCCTGTTACCATGTAGATTATAATTTTTGTACAGAGCTTAAGGGAGTGATTACTACTCCTGAAAAAGTATGTATCCACCCGACTCTTTACTGGATCGATAGGTGGTAATGTGGAAATATAAAACTACCCGCACAGGTACATCCAGTGCGGGTATTATTTTTTTAGTATAAATCAAGTATATGTGGAGTTACATGTTTATGAAAAATGGGTTGAGGAAATAGACAACGTGAGCCATGAAGTACCTGACAGCAAACGGAAAGATCCTGTCCGGATCTTGTAGCCTTGAAATATTAACGAACCTGAAGAATACCGTTTTCTTCGGAGCTAACCAGCGGTGGGAGAACTTTCTGGAGGCGCTCTCCCTGTGGGTGTTTGTCTTCTACAAGGAGCGAATCAATCAGGAGGATGTCCTGACAATTGTTGATCAACTGGAAGATGTAGGGTTTCTGCTCAGACTGGAATAGAGAGTCAGAGTGAGTGGGTAGGTGTGAGATAGGAATGATGGCAAACCCTAAAGCTGATGAAACATATATCTACAGTACAGTTAACACGATGGTGGAGGGTCATAAGTATTTTTCTACTTATCCTGTTTCTGATGATACAGTTTAACTCAGGTGTCAGTGAAATTCCTTATGCAAAGCTGGCTTTGGAGAGAGATTCTTCCCTGGTAAGCAACATCCTGAATCATGCCAGGGCCGCATTACAGCAAGATATGCCTGTACCAGAAAGTTTTCAGGTATTGGAGCAGCAGGCCCATGTAATAGGCAAGCCAAGCTTCAAACGGTACTTTCAAACTACTTTAACCTATAAAGCGACGAACACGCAGGGAAAACAGGTTATTGAAACGCAATGCTTCATCTACAGTAAAACAGGAAGATTAGCAGAAACCTACCGGTGCGACTGATACGTACTGTCCTTTACCACCTTATACTTAAAAGGCCTGGCAGAAATTGGTAGAAGAAATGGGGACCTTTGTAGCCAATGTTGACGTAAGGTGCACATATTTCTTCACCCATTGGTCTCCACCAGATGGTAAAAAACATAAGTTAACTGCTACGGCGTAATCCTCTGCCAAACATGGTATAGGTTGATACTGTTACTACATCAATAGTACTTAAACTACATGATTCTGGAGGAATTCAATAGGTTTTAAGTATATTGTATAAACACCATTTCAAATTTTAGAGATCTTATCTGCCTTTGAGTACACAACTATTATCCTCTGAACACCTCTTACCAGCAGGTGGAGATACGGGTAAGCTTATTCGTAGTTACCCCTGGGACAGTACTACATTAGGTAGTCTTGATCAATGGTCCAGAAGCCTGCTGACTACCTTAAGCATTGTACTTAACTGCCCGCAGCCAATGCTTCTGTTCTGGGGGAAGGAGCAGTTCTGTTTCTTAAACGATGCGTACTATGCCAGGCGTCCTGTGTCCATTGGTTCATCCGCTGTGGACCTATGCCCGGATCTGGTTCCGCTGCTTGAACAGGTGCTGACAACAGGTACAGCGGTACAAAGCCAGGAGGACCTGCTCGGCTGGAGCAAGCTGCTGATACCCGCGGGTAAGATTAGCTTTAGCTATAGCCCCGTTTTTGGTGATACTGGAAAACCAGCGGGTGCACTGGTTACCTGTACAGAAACCATTCAGGCCGAGCCCGAAACTATGGGTACGGGAGGGATGGCTCAGGAGCTTATACTGGATAATCTATCAGCGCATATAGCGGTACTGGATCCAAAAGGAAACATTATCACCGTCAATGAAGCCTGGCGCAAATTCAGCGCCGACAATGGAGGTCCCACTACTGGCTTTGTCGGTAGTAACTATCTGCTGATATGTCGGCAATCCGGTGAAGACGAAGCAATACAGATAGCAGAAGGTATCGATAAAGTCCTACGGGGGAAGCTTACGGAGTTCACCCTTGATTACCCCTGCCATTCTCCCACCCAGCAGCGCTGGTTCAGAGCCCGCGTTACACCCGTGCTTGCTGATGGCCTCATTACTCAGGTAGTGGTCAAGCACCAGGATATTACAGAGAAAGAAAAAAACTGGCTCCTGACGCAGAAAGCCCTGCAGGAAAAGCAGAATATCCTGGATGCCTCCCTGGATATGATCTGTACGATTGATCCGGAAGGCAGGTTTATCCAGGTCAGCCGGGCCTGCCGCAACATCCTGGGCTATGACCCCGAGGAACTCCAGGGGGTAACGTTTCTGAACCTGGTCAGCAAACAGGATCAGGTAAAAACCATCCGCGCCACTGAGCGCTTAGTGGCAGGGGAGCAATTATACAACTTCGAAAACAGCTATGTGCGTAAAGATGGAAGCCTGGTACCCATGGCCTGGAGTGCCCGTTGGGAAGCTAAGGAAGAGGTTTTCTACTGTGTTGCGCGCGACAACACCGAAAGAAAACGCATCGAAGAGCAGCTAAATTTGCAGGAACAAAAGACCAGAACCATCCTGGAGAGTATTACGGATGGGTTTGGTGTACTGGATAAGGAGTGGAAAATCACCTACTGTAATCCGGAGGCCGAACGAATCCTGGGTATTACCGAAGAAACAGCGGTCGGTACAAGTATCTGGGATATATTTCCGGAAGCGATCTCTCTGAAGTTCTACTCCGAGTATCAAAGGGCGCTGGTGGAGCAGGAACCCGTTCATTTTGAGGAATACCTGCCATCTATTCAGGCCTGGCTGGAGGTGACGGCCTATCCTTCGGAGGATGGATTATCCATTTATTTCAAGGATGTAACCGAGAGGATAAAGGACAAGCAGGCACTTGAGCTAAGCGAGCAGCGCTTTAAGGCGCTGGTGCAGGAAGGCGTAGATATGATTGGTATTCTGGACCAGGAAGGGAACGTTACCTACGTGAGTCCTACCATTGAGCAGATCTTAGGTATTCCTGTTGAATTCCTCATTGGCAAAAACGTATTTGATTTTATCCACGAGGAAGACCGGGAATGGGTTTTTCAGTACTTTCTGTTACTTGGGTCGGTCAAGCAGATGAAGCTGGACCCATTCCGTTTTTTGGATGCCCAACAAAAGTACCGCTGGATAGAAACTGTAGCCACGGATCTGTTAGATTCCCCCGCTGTGGGGGGCATTGTTGTTAATGCCCGGGACATTACCCAGCGTATACAGCAGGCCCAGGAGCGGGAAGATCTAATCCGGGAGCTAACCCTGACCAATAATGACTTGAGGCAGTTTACCTTTATCACCTCCCATAACTTCAGGGCTCCGCTCTCCAACCTGATCGGACTGCTGGACCTGATGCAGGATATACCGGTTGAGAATCCGTTGCTGGCCGAACTTATTACTGGTTTGCAGACCTCTACCAATGCCCTCAACAACACAATCAATGATCTTACGGATATACTGATTATCAAGAGTAGTCACTCCAAAAGCGGGGAGCCCATCAGACTGCGGGAGGTTTTTGACAAGATCACGAATCAGCTCAGTATAGCACTGGTTGAAGCACAGGCTGATGTCTCCTTTGATGATACCCAGGTGCCGGTTGTGAACTACGATCGATCCTATATTGAAAGTATATTCCTGAATCTGCTGTCAAACTCCATCAAGTACCGCTCCTACGACCGAAAGTTAAAGATCAGCATCACAACACGGGAGATAGAAAATGGTATACAACTAGTATTTAGTGACAACGGTATAGGTATAGACCTGAAGCGCTACGGAAACCGGTTGTTCGGGCTTTACCAGCGCTTCCACGACCGGCCCAACAGCAAGGGGTTTGGCTTGTATCTGATCAAATCGCAGATTGAGTCATTGGGAGGCAGTATCCAGGTAGAAAGTAAGGTAAATGAAGGTACCAGCTTCATCATAACCTTTAAAAAACAATAGTTCTATGATCAATCAGGTACTATATATAGATGATGATGTAACGGCTCAGCTGATCTTCCGACTGGCCAGTAACAAGGCCGCTTTTGCCACGGAGGTACATACCGCTACCAACGGACAACAGGCCCTGGATTACTATCAGCAACTGGCAGAGGAACAGGGGAATCAATCCTATCCCCACCTGGTACTATTGGATCTGGATATGCCGGTGATGGGCGGCTGGGAGTTTCTGGATAATTTCATGCAGACCTACTATGTTCAGTTTCCTGACACCAGGGTATTTATAGTATCCTCCACGATTAATCCGGAGGATAAGCAAAAAGCCGCCCAGTATGCCTGTGTACTAGACTTTGTCTCTAAGCCCATCACTTCAGAACTACTGGTTACCCTATCACACCGGATAGAAAAGCAGTAGCAACTGGTGGAGTGTATTAGCCACCGTTCGTGTATTCCCTACCAAGGGGACCCTAAAGAGCAAGCAAGCGATACAGCTAAGATTACAACAAAAATGATTTATAATTGTATTTTCTTATAATACCTAGTTGCCGTAGCGCTTTCATCCTGAAGAATGGTCCTATCTCCGTGACTTTTCTCAGCGTGTAAGCGATTGAAATAAAATACGAATGATACTACCTAATCCTGAAGTTAACGATACTAATCTTGCTCAAGCATTTGGCCAACATCTACTTGCTACCAATCTTACGAGTCTGATGCTTTTCCGCGCTATTCGAAATACGAATGGCGAGATTCAGGATTTACAGCTCATCTACCAAAACCAGGCCGCCATCGAAAACCCTATACTGGGGGTCAAGGCGCAGCTGGGACAAAAACTATCGGAAGAGTATCCGAATACAAAGACACTCGGTCAGTTTTATAAATACGTAGAAGTGATAGAAACGGGTACTCCCTTTGCTACCGTAAAACACTATCCGGATAAAGATCAAACCTTTCATGTAGCCGCTTCCAAATACGAAGATGGCATGATCCTGAGCTACTACAACCTGACTGAAAGGCAATGGGCAGAGCGAAAGGCCCAACAACAGACTCAGGCCCTGCAAACCATATTGGATAGTAGCCAGGATGCCATTGTACTCTGGGAGCCAATTCGCAATCAGGACAATGAAATTATAGATTTCAAAACCTACCAGTTTAATCAGGCAGCCCTGCTTGATGGTATGTTTTCTGACGAAGACTATCACCACCTTACCCTGACCGGGATCTCACCGGGTGCCAGTGAATATATGTCAAAATATGCTCAGGTGATGGAAACAGGTACCCCGCTGCGGGTGGAGCGACATATTCAGAGGAGAGGACGTGAACTATGGATAGATATTTCCCTGTCAAAGCTGGGGGATAAGATGCTGGCCATCTATAAGAATGTTTCCGAATTCAGAAATACAACCCATGAGCTGGAGGCTCAGAATCAACTACTGGATGAGATTCTCGATAGTTCCGATAATATAATCTTCCTGGCTGAAGCCGAACGTGATCATACGGGTACCATAGTTGATTTTCGTATTACTAAGGGAAATCAATTAGCCCTGGATGGCTTCAGAAAAGCATTCGGCATTGATGTGATAGGCTTATCTATCATTGGATTGGTAGGCGGTAATCCCGAGTTACTGGAAGAGGCCATTAAGGTGGTCGAAACAGGCATTCCCCTCGTCATGGAGCAGCGGTACGCTCCTGATACCGACCAATGGCATAAAGTCTCGCTGAAAAAACTGCATAATGGAATAGTGGCTACCTACGTAGATGTAACGGCCATCCAGAGGGCCTTGCTGGATGTTCAGCACCAGAAGGAGCTGGTGGAAGGGGTACTGGACAGCTCAATCAATGGCATATATGCCATGGAACCAATACTCAATGAGCAGCAGCAGATTGTTGACTTCAGGATCCTGATGGTTAATCAGGCTGCGGCCAAGCTTTCCAACCTATCTCAGGACGAGCTGGTGGGAAGCAGCTACCTGACTTTATTTCCGGCAGTCAGAGACATGGGCGTATTTGAACGCTATGTAGAGGCGATAACTCAAAACAAACCTTTTCGGTCTGAAATGAGCTTTTCCTCACCGGACGGTACCTACACCTTCTGGTATGATATGTCACTTAACCAGATGAAAAACGGACTGATCATCCTTTCATTCATGGACATCACCGACCGAATGATGCTACACCAGAAGCAGGAAACACTCGTAGAAGAGCTGCGTCAGTCAAATGTTGATCTGGAACAGTTTGCCTATGTGGCCTCACACGATCTGCAGGAACCAGCCCGTAAGATTACGCTTTTCAGCGATATGCTCTCCAAGCAGTATGCCCCCCAGCTACCACCAAATGGAATAGAACTGGCCAACAGGATCCAGTCGGCCAGTAGCCGGATGCAGGAGCTTATCAACGGCCTTTTAAGTTATTCCCGGTTCTCCTCCCAGAAGCAGGAGCGCGAGGTGGTGCCGTTGGGAACAATAGTACAAAACGTCCTGCAGGACCTCGAGACGCCTATCGAGGAGAAAAAGGCCCAGATAGTAGTAGGAAAGCTGCCTAAAATAAAAGGTATCCCTATACAGCTTCATCAACTGTTTCTGAACCTGATCAGCAATGCATTAAAGTTCTCGGATGAGGCAACCACTCCCGAAATTATTGTAGAAGCGGGACCTCCCACCGAAGAAGAACTGGCAGAAACGGTAGCAGGGAGAGGAAGAAAGTGGGTAGCTATCCGGGTAAGGGACAATGGCATCGGCTTTGAACCTACCTATCGTAAGCAGGTATTTGAGATCTTCAAGCGGCTACACGGGCGAAGCCACTATACCGGCAACGGACTGGGCTTAGCAATCTGTAAAAAAGTAGCGGAGCTGCACGGGGGCGGTATTACCGCTTTCAGTACACCGGGCCAGGGTACTACCTTTGTGGTGGTATTACCTGCTCATGCTTAGGGATGGATTTATAAAAGGGTGTATATATAGATTATACGACTTACGTAGTTCTGGTTTGGTTTTATTCTGGAATAGTACGATTAGATAAAATTTAATGCAAGCATATTTTGGCCTTTCCAAAACTCTGCCTTAACTTGCCTTAGATCACACTTTTAGCTGCGTGCTTCAGATCGAGAAACAACAACGGAATATATTGACCCTTTACCTCTATCACCGTGACAGCTTCACTTTTCAGCAAAAACCAACTTTCGACCGTTTCTGATACGGAGCTGCTGGATTTGATCAATCGTGGAAGTAAACCGGCCTTAACAGAACTTTATGACCGCTACTGGGAGCTTATCTTTTTTTATGTCAATCGGGTTCTGAAGGATATCGATGGAGCAAGTGATGTTGTACAGGAAACATTTATAGCATTATGGCAAAAGCAGGGGGAACTATCCGGGGTCCATTCTTTAAAAGCATACCTATTGGGCATCGCCCGCTATAAAGCTCTCCGATGCATCACGCTTAGTGCTTCCGAAGAGCGTTATCGATCCTCCTTACTTACCTTTTTCAATGACTACCAGGAATCATCCGAAATCACTTTTATTGCTTCTGAAATGGAATCGTTTCTGGATTCACACATTCAGTGCCTACCGGAGCGAATGAGAGAAGTATTTCTGCTGAGTCGCCGGGAACAGTTATCATACGCAGAAATAGCCCAACGGCTAAATATCTCGGACAAAACGGTGAAGAAGCAGATCAACAACGCCCTAAAATACCTTCGGAGCGTTCTGGATGAAAAACATATGTGGACTACAATCCTGCTCTGTGCCACCGTTTTTAAGTGATAGTTTAAAAAAATAAAAAATATTTGAGGGACAGGTACTACCTGTCCCTTTCTTTTTGCACTTATAGGCAAAAGGGCCATCTGCCTGTAACAGAATAACACGCTTTTTCCGGCTCTTCAATAAATCAGCATGAATGAAAATGAATTAGAAAAACTTTTGCAGCGCTTTCGGGATGGCACCTGTACGCAGGAAGAAAAGGAGTTGCTGGAGCTATGGTTTGAAAAAACAGCTGGAGAGTCGGAATGGAACTGGGAAAGTAAGCTCCAAAGAGAACTGGTAAAACAGCAAATACTGGCTAACATCCATCAGGAAACCCAAAATGGCCTCAGCCAGCCAAGGCGATTATGGTCAATCATGCGTGTTGCGGCTTCTGTGGCAATCGTACTTTTTGCAGGCTGGTATTTCCTGATCCGTAGCACTTCGGACCTCCTGCAAAAGCAGGATTATCGGGAAGTTGCAGTTACTCCCGGCTCCAATCAGGCGATGCTGATCCTGAGTGACGGATCCTCTGTTCTCGTTGGAAGTGCCGCAAGTGGTGTATTGTCCAAAGATGGAAGCGCAGAGGTAGTTAAGACAGAGGAAGGTGGTCTGGAATATAAGAAATCAGGAATACCTGCTTCAGCAAACATAAGAAATACCCTCTTCATCCCTAAGGGAGGTACTTTCAACGTGACCTTACCTGATGGAAGCCGGGTGTGGATCAACTCCGCCACGCGCATAACCTACCCCGCTGATAACTCAGGTACCGAACGCCTCGTAGAATTGAGTGGAGAAGCCTATTTTGAAGTCAGGCCGGATAAGGAAAGACCATTCAAGGTACTATCCGGTAATACAGAGATTATCGTTACAGGTACCCACTTCAACGTCAGCGCTTATGAAGATGAGAAGATGGTAGCCACCACACTGGCCGAAGGGCAGGTAATCGTAAAAAAGGATGAGGCCAGTTTGATACTGCGCCCCGGCCAGCAGGCTTTGAGTAGTGCAGAAGCGCCTCTGGTAGCCAGAGAAGTTGACGTAGAGAGTATGCTTGCCTGGAAGGAAGGCTACTTTGTATTTGATGACATGGACCTCCACTCCGTCATGAAAGTAGTCGCGCGCTGGTACGATGTGGAAGTAGAATATGAAGCAGGACTGCCTTCCCGACGCTTTGGTGGGACATTTTCCAAGTCAAAAGACCTTGATGGCTTGCTCAGCTATCTGGAACAATTAGGTACTATTCACTTTAAAAGGCAAGGCAAAAAAGTTATGGTCACGAAATAACGACACTCCATCTCCTGGCCGAAAAAAGCCGGAAGTGGTGGAACACTTCCGGCGAGACAGCTTGGAAAGCTGTGCTAGGCCCATCAAAAATGCAGCGAACATTTTCAATTTCAAGGTAAACCTATAGCAAACAAATGTACAAAGAAAGGTTGTTACCCTGGCGCCGAAATGAGATTCCGGCGTGGAGGAAATTTATTTTCATAATGAAACTAGGTCTAATCGTGGTGCTGTGTGGGATTTTGGAAGTGACTGCCTCGGCTGTTTATGGACAAAGTGCCAGTATAAAGGTTAGAAATGCTCCGATGAAAGAGGTCTTCAGGCTTTTGAAAAAACAGACCGGAGTTGATTTCTTATACGTTTCAGATGACCTGAAAGACACCAAACCTGTGACGATCAGCCTGAATAATGCGCCACTTGTGAAGATTCTCGATGCCTGCATGGAAGGCCAGCCGCTGTACTATACCATTGATAACTCTACGGTACTGATCCGTAAGAAACAGACCGTACAGCGTCAGCCAGAAAAACAGGCGTCTGCGGTAGAAATCATACGCACACCAGTGACCGGAAAAGTGTTTGACCAGGAGGGAGGCCCGCTCGTGGGAGCATCAGTCGTAGTAAAAAACAGCAAGGGTATCGGCACGACCACGGATGCCAGCGGTTCATTTTCGGTACAGGCAGAAAAGGGGGATGTACTGGTGATTTCTTTTATAGGTTATGTGTCAAAAGAGGTGGTTGTAAAAGAGCAGGATAACTTACGGGTCACGCTGGATGTGGAGAATAATCTGCTTAATGATGTGATTGTTCTGGGTTACGGCTCTACGACAAAGCAGAGTATTGTTTCGTCAGTGGCTCAGGTGAGTTCGGCTGAGTTAAAAACAGCTCCTACGGCTAATCTTTCTTCCATGCTTCAGGGCCGCCTGCCGGGTCTTGTAACGCGTCAGTCCAGCGGTCAGCCCGGATCGGATGGGGCTTCGCTGCTTGTCCGCGGGATCAATACGTTGAGTGGTAGCAGTCCGCTGGTCATCGTAGATGGCATCGAACGTGAATTTCCGAACATTAATCCCGACGAAGTAGAGACCATTACCGTTCTGAAAGATGCCGCTTCGGCTGCAGTTTACGGTGCCCGCGCCGCGAATGGGGTTATCCTGATTACTACCAAAAAGGGGACTATCCAGAAGCCGACAATTACCTTTAACTCATCCCTTGGGATCAGCTCCAACACCCGTTTCCCAGAGTTTTTGAACGGACCTGAATACGCTTACTGGTATAATAAAGCGCAGGAAATGGATGGGGTGGCCGAAAATGCACGACGCTTTACCCCCGAAGAAATCAACCGAATAAACAATGGAGATCCGGAAGGTACTTTCGGAAATACCGACTGGTTCGATCTGCTCTTCAGGAAATCAGCACCAATCTATATCAATAATCTGTCGTTGAACGGTGGCTCTGATAAGTTTAAATATTTTGTATCGCTAGGATCCTACAACCAGCAGGGCATTATCGCCAGGACCAGTAATACTCGTTATAATTTCAGGGCTAATATTGATGCACAGGTTTCCGAAAACTTCAAAGCCTCGTTTGGTCTGGCTGCACGTGACGAAACTACGGAGCAGCCTGGCCTATCAGCCGGTCTGGGCAACTCCTATGCTTCTATATTCAGTCAGGCCATGATGTCGTACCCATTTCTGCGGCCCTTCAATAGCGAAGGCAAGCCAGTTGGTAGCTTTAATACGGGTAACGGAAACCAAAATCCACTGGCGGCCCGAGATCTATCCGGCACACATGATACCCGCTCCACCGCTATGCAGGGCAATATATCGCTGCAATATGACTTTTACTTCCTGGAAGGGCTGAATGTAAAGGTAAACGGGGCTTACGATAAAGGGTATAGCATGCGTAAAGCTGCGGTTCTTCCTTATCTGCTTTCAGTCTATAACAATGCCAACCGCACCTTCACTGAAACCTACGCCCGACACGCGCTAAATGGTAATGCCACCATTAATCAGTGGTTTGCCGACACCTGGCAGACTACACTTCAGCCCTCCATCAACTTCAACCGGACAATCGGTGCTCACAAAGTGGGAGGGATGCTATTATACGAATACATCCGTAATAGTGGAACATCCATGTCCGCCGGCCGACGCGGTTTCCCCATCACTGAGATCATGGATTTGAATTACGGAGAGGAAGTAATCAATGATCTGGTGAGAGGGGGGCATTCGATGTTCCACCGGGCCGGCTACGTTTCCCGATTGACCTACGATTACAAAGGTAAGTACCTGGCCGAATTCACAGGTCGCTACGATGGATCCACACGGCTACCTTCCCATACCAGATGGGGCCTTTTTCCCGCGGTTGCACTGGGATGGCGGGTATCTGAGGAAGACTTCTTCAAGCAGAATGTTGGCTTTGTCAATGATCTGAAAATACGCCTTTCTTCCGGACGCCTTGGTAATGACGCAGTGGGTAATTATTCCTATCTGAGAACTCTTTCGATGGGAGCTAACCCAGTTGCTATAATTGGCGACAGACTGGTAAGGTCTCTGAGTGTAAGCAACGTTCCTAATAAGGATATCAAATGGGAAACTACTACGACCTATAACGCTGGTTTCGAAAGTACCATGTGGAATGGCCTACTGGGTGTTGAAGCTGATGTTTTTTATAACGTAACCAAAGATATACTGCAATCCCAAAGCGGCCTGATGCCCCCTTCCATTGGTGGATACTTCCCGCAGATTGTTAACTCCGGTATTGTAGATAACCGCGGCTTTGAGCTCATCCTTACCCATCGCAGGAGCCTCGGCGACTTTTATTACAACGTACGGGGTAATGTAAGCTGGGCTCGCAACCGGATCATCCAAACTACTGAGAATGTGAATGTACCGGATTATCTCCGACGCACTGGTCAGCGAATTGGAATGAAATATGGCTTTGTGGCGGATGGTCTTTTCCAGAGTGAGGAGGAGATTGCAAATAGTGCCTTATTCGGACCATCCAAAGTAGGTGAGGTGAAGCTCAAAGACCTCAACGGCGACGGCCGCATCACCTGGGATCAGGACTGGACGGCTATCGGGCGCAGCAGCACGCCGGAGATGATCTTTGGGATGAACGTAAGTGCCGGGTACAAAGCCTTCGACTTTAACCTGTTCTTTCAGGGAGCAGCTATAACCGATGTGGCACTCTCAGGCCTGTATGCTTCGAGTGGCGTGTATGACAATACATTCTACACCATGGCCTTCTACCAGGATGGGAATTCTCCGAAATACCTGGCAGAGGGTGCCTGGACACCCGAGAACCCCAATGCCCTATATCCACGATTGAGTACCATGTCGGCTCAGAGTGGCGGCAAGTTTTCGTCCTGGTGGATTCGGGATGCCTCCTATGTACGACTAAAAAGCGCGCAGATTGGATACACCTTGCCGCCCATGCTCACCCGAAGGCTGAACATTGATAATCTGCGGCTCCACATTTCCGGCAGTAACCTGTTCACCTGGACGGGCCTCGAGTACCTGGATCCGGAAATGCCCGATGTGAACCAGGGGTACTATCCTCAGCAAAAGCTTTTTGAAGCGGGTTTAAGCCTGTCGTTCTAGATAGCTCTTGTCTAACCACAAAATGTAATCATCATGAAATACTATACAAAATTAACCTTTCTTATCTCTTGCTGCGTAGCAATGCTCTGGAGCTGTAATATTGATCCGGAACTCACCGATGTATACGGCGAGGAGATAGCCTGGTCCAGCGAGGCCAATCTGGAGCTCTCGCTGAATAAGTTTTACCCACTGATCGGTCATACGTATTATACACCTCATGTAAATCAGGATGCATTCTCAGATATCCTGAAAATGAATACTCCTTCTGCCAACGCTAACCTGTTCACCTTGGGATCATCAGTAATCAGTCCAGGAGAAAACCCTCTAGGAAACTGGGAGTGGGGCTACACCTGGATACGTACCTGTAACGAGTTCCTGGATGGCATGCAGAATTACGGCAGCAAGCTTCCCGAAGCCACTCGCCTAAGGGCAGAAGCAGAAGTACGTTTCTTTAGGGCCTACGTCAATTTCGAACTGGCCAAGCGCTATGGGGCCAGTATTATACTCTTTGATAAACTACCCGATGGTTCGCAGCGGGCACGAAGTACTCCCGAAGAAGTGTGGAACTTTATAGCCGCCGATCTGGATTTTGCTGCTCAGCATCTGCCCGTGACTGTTCCGGCTACACGTACCGGTAAGCTTACCAAAGGAGCTGCGTATGGCCTGAAAGCCCGTGCCATGCTGTACGCTCAGCGCTGGAAGGAAGCTACCGATGCAGTAGCTTCCCTGGATGCACTGGGCTTGTATGATCTGTATTCGGATTATGATAAGCTTTTTCAGATGAAGCGTAAACAACAGGTTGTTAATAAAGAAAGCATCCTTGAATTCGGCTATTCATCTCCCAACTTTGGCTATTCATTTGATTATTTCTTCAGTCCTCCCGGTGATAAAGGCTACTCCCAGATCAGTCCCACAGAAAACCTGGTATCTGCGTATCAGATGGCCGATGGTACTGACTTTAGCTGGTCCAATCCAACGCATGCGGCTAAGCCCTACGTAGGCCGTGAGCCCAGGTTTTATGCCTCAATACTCTATCACGGAGCCCCCTGGAAGGGACGTACCATTGATACACGTGAAGGTGGTGTAGACGGGTATGCCATTGGCGGAGGTACTACCTCCACGGGCTACTACATGAGAAAGTTTTTTGATGGTTCTGTCAAAACGCAGGATGAAGGATTCCAGCCCGGAGAGCTTACTTTTTACTTTATGCGGTATGCCGAAGTACTGCTTATCAAAGCGGAGGCCATGGCCGAGCAGGGCAATCTGTCCGAAGCCCTGGCAGCATTAAATCGGGTACGAAAAAGAGCCGGTTTTACGGAGGAGGTTACCGCAGGCAGCAAGGAGGACTTTATGAAGCTCCTACGCCATGAACGGATGATTGAACTGGCGTTCGAAGGCCACAGATTCTGGGACCTGCGACGCTGGGATCTGGCCCGAACGGTCCTGAATGGAACCAGCGTAAAGGGGCGGGTGCCGGTTATGGTTGCGGATACGGTGGCCAGCTACCGGGAAGTGGACGCAGATAATAACCGAAAGCGGGTATACCTGCCTAAATACAACCGCTTTCCTATTCCTTCGGTGGAGATACAGCGTAATGCACTGATCGAGCAATTCGATGAATGGAAGTAAAACAACAAGCCAGTCGAACATCATTAATGTACTGAAAAATGAAATTATCATATCTATATCGATTGACGTGCTGGCTCCTGATGCTGGCGCTTACAGTAGCCTGTGAGAAGGTGGATCTGGACAAAGGGGTAGTAACACGTCAGGGCCTTCTCAACTTCGCCGTTTCCATACCGGGTCAATCCATCGAATATGCGGCCACAAGTGCAGGGCCTTATCGCGAAGGAGACACCATCATCATCAAAGTACCTTCTACCGAAGAGAGTCCATTGAACCTGAGCCAGCTAAAGCCCTTTGCCAGCCTGGGACATAATAGTGTGATCGAACCGGCGTTGGGTAAAATAATGGATTTTAGTAAGCCAGTTACCGTTACAGTGACCGATGGAGCGGGCAAAGTCACCACGCATATTGTCAAAGTAGTACCCACCTTGCCAAAGACCGTCTTTTCCAAGCTGTGGTTCAAGACCTCAGAAGCCATAGGCATCAAGCGAACAAATATTTCAGGTCTCGCTGTTGTGGGAGAACATTTGTTGGTAGCTGACTTTAACGGAGGAAATGTAGGAATTGACAACGGGGTCAGGGTGCTGGACAAAAATACCGGTGAACTGGTTCGTTCGATCGCACCACCTACCACCTTCTGTATGCAGGTCGTAGCGGATGACGCCAACCACTTCATTATTAATCGCTATAATGTCTACTCGGCTGGTTTCGTCGTATATTACTACGATAATATTGACAGCGAGCCTAAAATGATTCTGAATTATACGGCTGCCGCGGGATGTCCGGTTAACCTGGGAAGAAAGGTAAGTGTGATCGGAAATCTTAAGTCAGGAAAGGCATTTATCTATGCTACTACCAACGGTAATAACAACGTATACTACTGGGAGTTCATGGATGGCGTACCCCTGAAGGAGGAGCCAACCATCATCCGTTATGCTGCTGCTGAGCCCTGGACATTTGCCCATATCCAGCGTAAGTCGCTCGATCCGCTTTCGGAGCATTACTTTACCTATTGCAATTACAATGCTTCTGACCCTAATCTTACCCAGGGCAGCCGGTTTGTATCCTTCAACAACGACATGGAAATTACCAACATTGCCAGACAGAACCACTACTACAAGGTATTGGGCTTTGACGTGTTCCGTGTCAATGGAGAAGAGTTTACTACGATGCTTACCCAGGGATATTACGCCTGGGATGCCACGCATGTAAAAGTTCTGGAGACGACAGACCCCTCAAAGTTCAACCTTACTCCAGGCGCAGCGGGTCATAAGGACTTTATGCTTTTTGAATCAGATGCCTACGGCGGTATAAATTATAACCGCTATGGCGATATAGTAGCCGATGTGCGAGGCAACGAAGTATATCTGTACGCTACCATGGCTACCAACGCGGCCAATACTTCGGGTATCATGGTCTATAAAATGAAGTACAACAAGCAGTAAACTACACTACTACCCTGGTTGACTCTTTGGGCCAGGGTAGTAGATACTCTCAACATTGGCCTGATGAAATTCAATCTATCATCAGGTATTCTTCCTGGACAGGCTGTGGTTTGATCAGTATCCAGACCTTTCCTGATTGCTAACCTTAACTTCAATGATTTTGAAAGCATACCAACTATGGGCAGTTGGGCTACTAACTCTGAATGCCTTACTTTTCATCCCCGAGTCAAAAGACTACCACCTGCCTGCCAGTACTCCCGACAGCACGCGCTTTACGTATACTACTCTGGCGTCAGGGTTCGACGAGCCGATGCAGATGGCTATTCTGCCGGATTTCAACGTAATTGTAGCCGAGCGCAAAGGGGCACTCAAACTTTATAATGTCAAAGAAAAAAAGCTATCGACAATGGCGCACCTGAATGTATTCAGCGGAATAGAAGATGGCTTGCTGGGTGTGGCTATAGACCCCAACTTTGAAGCTAATCACTGGATATACCTATATTATGGACTGGGTGGCGATAAAAATGTGAGTGAGCTTGCCCGCTTTGTGTACCAGAATGGTGTACTGGATATGTCCAGTAAAAAAGTACTACTGGAAGTACCCACCCAAAGAACGTACTGTTGCCATTCGGCCGGTTACCTTACATTCGATACAAAAGGTTTACTATACCTTTCCATCGGGGATAATACCAATGCGGAAGAAATTGAGGGGCATAACCCCACCGATGAGCGTCCCGGCAGAACACTTTCAGATGGTCAGGCTACTTCGGCCAACACCAATGATCTTCGTGGTAAGATTATCCGGATCAAACCCGAAGCCGACGGCAGCTATAGCATACCCGACGGCAACCTTTTTGCAAAAGACGGCTCTGAGGGAAGACCCGAAATCTACGTAATGGGCTGTCGTAATCCGTTCCGGGTATCCGTGGACCCTAAAACAGGCTTTGTATACTGGGGTGATGTTGGACCGGACACAGAAGTTCCGGCCTCCGAAGGAAAGCTTAGTTATGACGAGATCAATCAGGCCCGAAAGCCTGGTTTCTTTGGATATCCCTACTTTTTAGGAGCCAATGAGGCATTTCCCAAATATGATTTTGCTACCAAAAAAGAAGGTCCCGGGCAAGATCCTGCCGCCCCGGTCAATCTATCCCCAAATAATACCGGCCTGAAAAAACTGCCACCTGCACAGCCCGCTTATATCTGGTATGGTAAGGGCCCTTCTAAGCGCTGGCCTGAAGTAGGTACGGGTGGGGCGAGTGCAATGGCAGGGCCTGTATATTATAGCGACCTTTACCCCAACGCCCCCTATAAATTGCCGGACTATTACAATGGCAAACTGCTGATCTACGACTGGATCCGTAAGTGGATGATGGCCGTTACCATGGACCAGCAGGGTAACTTTGTTAGTATGGAGCGGTTCCTGCCCCAGTTACAGGTGGTTGCTCCCATGGACATGCAAATCGCCAAAGATGGAGCCATTTATATTCTGGCTTACGGTACCAACTGGTTTGCCAAAAACACCGATTCGGGTATCATTCGGGTAGAATACAGCGAGGGGAACAGGCGGCCTATGGCAGTGGCGACGATCAGTAAAACAGTCGGTGCAGCCCCCCTTAAGGTGTCTCTTTCGGCCGCCCAGTCCAGTGATTTTGATCCCGGTGATCAATTGCGATACGAGTGGAGCATTGGAAAAGAGAAGATCAGGGGAAAAGAAATTAGCTATTCATTTACCAAACCCGGTGTTCATGATGTGCTACTGACTGTTACCGACTCTCATGGGGCCGAAGGGACTACTACCACACAGGTTCGGGTTGGAAACGAGCCACCCCAGGTTGCAATCAAAAGTCGTTCAAACCAGAGTTTTTACTGGGACAATGGCAGCTTTGATTATCAGGTCATCATCTCAGATAAGGAAGATAAACCTATATCAAAAGAGCGTACCAGCGTACATTTTGACTATTTACCCTTTGGGAAAGATCTGGCCAGTGTTCTGTCGACTGGTAAAGGTGAGGATGTGAAGTACCTACAAACCCGAAAGCTTTACGAAACCCTGAACTGTAAAGCCTGTCATACTCTGGAGACTAAATCCATTGGTCCGGCCCTCAAAGAAGTGGCTAAAAAATATGCTACTCAAAAGAATGCCCAAACGCTGCTGGCTGATAAGATCATCGCGGGAGGCAGTGGTACCTGGGGATCATATCCAATGCCTCCTCACCCGGACCTTTCGAGAGAACAGTCCTTAGAAATCACTGAGTATATCCTTAGTCTCAATACAGAACATCGTACATTACCTCTAACAGGTAGTCTTTCCCTAAATAAACATGTCGTCGGTAAGGGCAAAGAGGGTGCTTATGTATTAATGGCCAGATATAAAGACGGCGGTACAAAAATGATGGAGCCCTTAGACGCCAGCATGCATGTAGTGCTACGGAACCCCCAGGTTGAGATGGAAGATTATTCAGAGGGTAATGTAAGTGTGGCGATAGCGACAGCGAACACAGGTTACGTATCGTATATCACCAACATCAGAAACGGAAAGTATACTGCATTTGACGACATAGATCTCACTGGAATACAGGCGGTGAAGGTAAGATGGAGGGAGCACGGAGCAGGAGGTACCATCTCTGTACACCTTAACTCTGTGGATGGGCCTGAAGTAGGAAGTGTTTCTCTGCCCGCAGGTCAATTGAAAGATCCCAAGGGGGAATGGCACGAGTCAGACATCATCTTCAAACCTACCAGCAGCAAGCAAAAGCTCTATTTCGTCTTCAAAAACCCAGGCTCTAATCAACCTTTATTCGATGTAGATAGAGTGACTTTTGTGCCTGCCCGCTAAACTTAGAACTATTCCTAACCTTTACACTTTACTATAACAAGTATGTTGACCTACATAAAACTCAGCCTGATATTGTCACTATGGCTGAGTAGCTCGGTACCGACAGGACCCGGATTGGCGCAAGTCAAGCCAGGTAAAGAAAAAGATAAGTATTTATCTATATCCAAGCAGGAGCTACTTGATAAGATCAAAGGTGGCTGGGCTGGTCAGACTATCGGTGTGACTTTTGGCTGGCCCACCGAATTTGTGTATCAGGGTACTTTTATACAGGATTATCAGCCGATTAAGTGGCATGATGACTATGTCTCTGAGGCCATGCGTACTTTCCCCGGCTTATTTGACGACATATATATGGACTTAACCTTTGTAGAGGTATTCGAACGGCATGGACTTCAGGCACCCGTTGATTCTTTTGCTCAGGCCTATGCGAACGCAGGATACGAGCTCTGGCATGCCAATCAGGCAGGCCGTTATAATATATTGCAGGGAATGAAAGCTCCACAATCCGGCCATTGGCTACATAATCCGCATGCAGATGACATTGACTTTCAGATTGAGGCTGATTTTGCCGGACTCATGAGCCCGGCCATGCCGAATGTGGCTTCATCCATATCTGATAAAATAGGGCATATCATGAATTATGGTGACGGATGGTATGGGGGAGTATTTGTAGCCAATATGTATGCACAAGCTTTTAGGAGTAAGGATATTAACTTCATAGTAACTGAGGCGTTAAAAGCCATACCCTCCCAGAGTACCTTCTATCAATGCATTGCTGATGTCATCAAATGGCATCAACTTTATCCTACCGACTGGAAAAGGACCTGGTTTGAAATTCAGAAAAAATGGACCGAGGAAGTAGGCTGTCCCGACGGGGTTTTTCATCCGCTTAATATTGATGCCAAGCTAAATGCCGCTTATGTGGTTCTGGGGCTTCTATATGGGAAGGGAGATTTTACGAAAACAATGGAAATATCAACGCGGGCCGGACAGGATTCAGATTGTAATCCTTCTACCGCGGGCGGAGTATTAGGTACAATGCTTGGTTACAGTGCCATTCCCGCGTACTGGCTTGACCCGCTAAAAAAAGCGGAGCACCTAAACTTCAGCCATACTTCCCTCTCGCTTAGTAAGGTCTACGAACTGGGATTTAAACATGCGTTGGAAAATATATTATTCCACAAAGGTAAAGTGAGTAATACCAGAGTTGACATACCCCTGGAACCGGTTAGAACGGTGGCATTGGAACAGAGTTTTACCGGCCACCATCCCCGGTCAAAGCAGGCTATCAAACAAAGCAGCAGTACTGGTATCAGTTTCAAAACTAAAGGAATCGGATTTGTACTGCGCGGTTATGTACAAAAAATGAATAAGGAAGCCCCTAACAATCCCATTCAGGTTGAACTGTATGTTGATAACAAATTAGTGGAAGTAGCCAATCTGCCGGTGATATCTGCTCACCGTCGAACAGAACTGTGCTGGAGATACCAACTCTCGGACAAAGAACATGATGTACAGCTCAAAGTAGTCAATCCTGATAAAGATTATGAGATTGTTGCCATTGAGGTAGTAGAATACGCCGGTTCTAAATAAGAATAGATATATACACACCGCATGGAGAGGTTTCGTAGAATGTTTGATTACAAACTGCGGAACCTCTTCTTTGACTTTCAGCACTTTATCACTCAAGAAGAAATCTTTTTGAAGCTCATCCTATCTACTTCCGATAACTCTTAATTATCAGAAGTGATATTTTAAATAGATTCTGCTTAGTTGCCCTTCGGCTGATATAAAGAAATTGGCCCAATGGGGAGGTGAAAGTCTGTTTCTGTTGCTAACCAGTAGCCTCTGTAAGAGCTTTAGGGATTACAAGGGAAGGGCAAATACCGAGGTTACAAGATTTTTTTGTTTAACTCTTCCTGATTTTAGTTTACAAGCCAACGCTCTCTGCTTATCCACCGGCTTACTCCAAGATTTCAAAGTGATCCGGCTGATTATGCATCGGACATATTTTAGATTTCACAGTAAGTGCTGCCAGGCCATACATCCGAAAGATATATTTATAGCTTTTTCGGCATTCGGTTAATTTCCGCTTCTGCTATGAGCAAATTCTTTAGAATCATAACCCACTAATCCACTCTCTATTAATGATGGCATCATGCCCTCGCTTTCAGGGCTAGTTGAATCATCTAATTTTAACAAAAATTTGTTTACCCAAAAGATATTTAGCCTTATATACGCCTTATAGATAGATAAATTATTCTTAATAATGTTACCTGGTAGATTTTTATATCCTATTTTATAGCTTTGTGTAATTATTTGACTATTGATAGGTTTTGTATATCATCAATTAAAAGATAGCTTTTCGATGAAAATCGGAAGTAAAGGGAATCTAGCCATAATTCAAACACATCATGTTTCTACAAAAGATTAAATCGGCAGAATCTGGCGTGATGCTTTACGGCATTACGCCTCCTAAGGCGGGTACCAGCCCCGAAAAGGTCGCAGAAATTGCACAGAGAACCGTTGAACGTTTGTCAACTCTCGATATTGATGCACTGGTCGTTTATGATGTGCAGGATGAGTCGGCGCGGACCTCAGAGGAAAGACCTTTTCCATTCATCAATGCCCTGGATCCTTTTCAGTTTGCTTCGCAGTATCTGACGGGGTTGGATATTCCGAAAGTCATTTATCGACCCGCGGGAAAGTTCACTGCTACTGAGCTTTCTGAGTGGCTGGAAGCACTGCACAATCATAAATTCTATCCGGTCTTTGTTGGTGTGCCTGCGCCGGATTTTCCGGTTAAAACCAGCCTTCCCGAAGCATACCGAATTTGGGAGCAGCATAAGGAAACATCGGTGATCGGTGCGGTGACCATCCCGGAGCGGCATGAGGTTTTGAGAGATGAAGATGTCAGGATACTCGACAAGATGAGCTGCGGCGTATCCTATTTCATTTCGCAATGCATTTTTAATATTGATTATGCCAAACAGGTTATTGAAGACCTAGCAGCCACTTGTCAACGCAAGAAGATGGTCCCGCCAACGATCATTTTTACAATCACGGCCTGTGGTTCAGCCAAAACGCTGGATTTTATGGAGTGGCTGGGTATACACATTCCAGAAAAAACAAAAGAAGACCTGAGAGCGGCGGAAGACATGCTGGAAAGATCGGTCAATATATGTCTTGAAATTGCTTCACAGCTTACTGCATTTTGTATGGAGCGTTCCATTAAATTCGGCTTCAACGTCGAAAGCGTTGCCATTCGCAAAGCAGAGATCGAAGCATCGATCAATCTGGCGCATTCGATTGGACAGATGCTGAAAGATAAAGGGGTGAGAAAATCATCTGAGGGTGTTATTGTGGAAGCAGCGAATACCTGATATAGATCGGCACAACTACAGCCCGAGATGCAATGGCAGCTTTACCTGCTGCACGGGTGATGTGATTAATTGTCAATTTTACCCGGTGCTTTAAAATATCCATGGGCTTCTTCCCGGACGCCAGATGGCCAGTACCATCCAGCTTCCATACCACAAGGGTATAAACCGGTCGGACATACATAGTAGCTTTTCAAAGCGGATAGAGTATGTCTGACCAGTACAAAAAGCAGATCAACTTTATCCAGTCTTTTACTGCAAGTTCAGTACGTGCCACTCTGCATAGTAGGAGTGACACGTACTTTTATACTCAATTTAGGTTAGGACGAAAAATCTGGCCAAGATGTGATCCAGTAATCACTCCCATCCACCACCCAGTGCCCGGTAGATATTCACCACGGCATTCAGCTGCTGCATTTTGGTTTCTACCAGTTGAAATCTGGATTCCTGCGCATCCCGCTGGGTCAGCAGTACCTCCATGTAGTCGGCCCGCGCGGAATTGAACAAGCTGTTGGAGATCGTAATTGACAGCGTAAGTGCCTGTACCTCCCTTGACTTGACATCGTAGCTCCTTTCCAGGTTACTGATCTTCGCCAGCTGATTAGCCACCTCAATATAGGCGTTCAGGATGGTACGCTCGTAGTTATAAACGGCCTGGATCTGGCTGGAGTTGGCATTGAAGTACGCGGCGGTGATCGCGTTCTTGTTGATCAGGGGAGCCGCTACATCACCCGCCAGGGAAAAGATCAGCGACTGAGGCGTCTTGAGCAGGTAGGCCGGATTGAAAGCCTGGTACCCCAGCCCCGCCGATATACCCAATGAAGGATAAAACCGCGCTTTGGCTACCTGGACATCCAGCTTAGCCGCTGCCAGCTCCTGCTCGGCCTGCCGGATATCCGGACGGTTGGCCAGCAACTGCGACGGAATACCCGTCTGAACGGTAGCCGGTACCAGATTATTGAAATTCTGAGAGTTTCTAACAATAGTCTGCGGATAGCGACCTACCAGGAAGTTGATCCGGTTTTCGGTTTCGGTGATCTGCTGCTGAATGCCGTACTGCAGGTTCTGGGTATTCAGTACCTGGGCCTCAAACCGCTGTACGGCCAGTTCGGTCACGCGGGTAGCTTCTTTCTGCAGCCGCACCACTTTCAGCGCATTGTTCTGAATCTCAATGTTCTGCCGTACTATTTCCAGCTCATTATCCAGCGCCAGTAGTTCATAGTATGAGGTAGCGATCTCGGCGATCAGATTGGTGGTCGTGAAGTTTCTTCCTTCCACACTCGACAGATACCGGTGTACCGCTGCCTTTTTAGCATTACGCAGCTTATGCCAGATATCCACCTCCCAGGTAGCCACGGCTCCCCCCACAAAATTAGGTAGCGGCTCAGGTATTTCCTTGCCCGGCTTCATTTCAGACGAGGCCTCCGTAGCCCCCAGCAGCGTGTAGCGGCCTACCTTATCCACACCCACTCCACCACGCAGCCCTACCGAGGGCAGGTACTCCCCTTGTCTGACCCGGATCTCGTTGCGGGCAATCTCTATCTCCTGTCTGGTGATATTCAGCTCCTGGTTATTGGTCAGCGCGGTATCAATCAGAGCCACCAGATTGGGATCAGTAAAAAATTCCCTCCATCGGATCCGGGCTGAGTTGGTGGTGTCCTGCGAGCCGTTGAAGCTCGCAGATACTACCCTATTCTCTGTTTTGGTAACGATAGCCGGGGTTTTACAAGCCGCAAAAGCGAACGTCAAACCGGCTACTACCAGGCATCTGTTTATGATCTTTTTATACATGATTATTGCTACTTTCTTCGGTTACAGGAAATGCGTCCGCACGGCGGTCTGACAATTGGTGAACCAGACCTTCGGTCAGCGATTCATCCTCTTCATCTTTGATCATCTTGCGCCCATCGGCCAGGTGGGCGAATATGTAGTACAACCCTGGGATGATGATCACCCCGAAGATGGTACCGAATAGCATACCTCCAAGGGCGGACGCACCGATGGTACGGTTACCGATAGCCCCGGCACCGCTAGCAATGATCAACGGGATCAGCCCGGCAATGAAGGCGAATGAGGTCATCAGGATGGGACGGAAACGTACCCTGGCTCCTTCAATGGCGGCGTTCAGAATGGTTTCGCCCTCGTGGCGCTTAAGAACCGCAAATTCTACGATCAGTACGGCATTCTTACCCAGCAGACCGACCAGCATGATGAGCCCGATCTGGGCATAGATGTTGTTCTCCAGCCCCATGAGCTGGAGCACCAGGAACGAACCGAATACCCCAACCGGCAGCGAAAACACAACCGCCAATGGAATGATGAAGCTCTCGTACTGGGCAGCTAACACAAAGTAGACGAAAGCCAGTACGATCGCGAACACGTACAGCGACTCGTTGCCACGGGTAGACTCGTCGTACGATAGACCTTCCCAGGCAATGTCATACCCTTTGGGCAGGGTTGTGGCGGCTACTTCCTGAATGGCCTTGATGGCATCAGCCGTGGTATATCCCTTGGCCGGAAGTCCCTGAATGGCAGACGAATTATACATATTGAAACGGGTAATCTCGTTAGGCCCCTGCGACTTTTTGAGCCTCATGAAGGCGGAGTAAGGTACCATCTCGCCGGCGTCGTTCTTGACATACAGGTTCAGCAGGTCAGAGGGGAGTCTTCTGAATTTAGGATCCGACTGCACATACACCTTAAAGAACTGGTTGAACTTTGTGAAGCCTTGCTCATAGGTACTACCAATCATAATGTTGAGGTTATCCATCGCCTTGCCGATCGACACGCCCTTCTGCATCGCCAGATTATTGTCTATCTCCAGTTCGTACTGCGGATAGTTGGCCGCGAAGAAGGTGAACAGCCCCGTGAGCTCTTTGCGCTTGGTCAGGTTGTCCATGAACTCCTGATTGATCTTGTCAAACTCGTGGTAGTCGGTCTCGGAGTTCTTATCCAGTAAGCGCATCGAGAAACCACCCGAGGTCCCAAAGCCCGGAATAGCCGGTGGCTCAAAGAACTCTACAACCGCCCCAAGACCTTTAGACTTCTCTTCCAGCTCTTCCATGATTTCCTTTACGGTATGGTGGCGATCCGACCAGTCTTTCAGGTTGATCAGACAGGTACCTGCATTGGACCCCCGTCCTTCGGTCATGATCTCGTAACCGGCCAGCGATGATACTGATTCTACTCCATCAATCTCTTCGCATATTTTCTGGAGCCGTTGGGATACCTGGTTGGTTTTTTCCAGGGTCGAACCCGGAGGCGTCTGGATAATGGCGTAAATGGTACTCTGGTCTTCGTTAGGGATAAATCCGGAAGGCACGATCAGGTTTTCGTAGAATATACCCGCACCAAAGGCCAGTAGTACCCCGAAGGTAAGCCATCTGCGGCTGACGATGGATGTTAACAGGCGTACGTACCGGCCGGTCAGTCTGTCAAAACCACGGTTAAAGCTATCGAGCGAGCGGGTCAGTATATTAGACTTCCTTGCGTGTCCGTGGTGGCCATGTCCATGGTGGTTTTTTAACAACATGGCGCACAGTACCGGCGTAAGCGTAAGGGCGATAATGGCCGAGATCACGATGGAGCTAGCCATGGTAATGGAGAACTGACGATAAAAAGTACCTACCGGACCCGACATAAACGAGATGGGCAGGAACACCGACACCATGACAGCCGTGATGGCGATGATAGCACCACTGATTTCACCAAGTACTTTCTTGACTGCACTGTAAGGCGACAGGTGCGGCTCTTCCTCCATCTTGGCGTGCACGGCCTCCACCACCACAATCGCGTCGTCCACCACAATACCAATCGCCAGTACCAGGGCAAACAGTGTAACCAGGTTAATAGAGAGTCCAAAGAACTGGATTACGAAGAATGCTCCGATCAGCGATACCGGCACCGCCAGGATCGGGATCAGGGTAGAGCGCCAGTCGCCCAGGAATATGAATACCACCAGAGCTACCAGAATGAACGCATCGCGTAGCGTATGGATCACCTGCTCGATGGAAGCGTCCAGGAACTTGGAAACGTCGTAGCTGATCTTGTAATCCATGCCCGGAGGGAAGAAAGGCCGCATTTCCTCGAGCTGCGCTTTCACATCGGCAATTACATCGCTGGCATTACTACCGTAGTTCTGCTTCAGTACTATAGCCGCCGACGGTCGGCCATCCAGATTGGAATAGATGTCAAAGAATTCACTGCCCAGCTCTACCGTGGCGATATCCTTCAGGTGGATGCTTTCCCCCTCGGAATTGGCCCGGATGATAATCCCCTCGTACTCTTCGGGCTTGTTGTACCGGCCTTTGTAAGTAAGCACGTATTCCAGCGACTGGGCCGCAATACCCGAGCTTTGACCCAGGCGGCCCGGACGACCGATGATACTCTGCTCTCCCAGCGCCTTCATGACTTCCTCGGTCGAGATGTTGTAGGCCCGCATGCGGTCGGGATTCAGCCATACGCGCATGGCGTACCGGCGGCTACCTAGTATCTGCGCCCGGGCTACCCCTTTGATCCGCTGGATTTCGGGGATCATCTTCACGGTGGCGTAGTTGAACAGGAACTTCTCGTCCATGCTCTTATTCTTAGAGAAGAGGTTGACGTACATCAACATACTGGGCTGGATGGGCGTAATCACCACCCCCTCGCGCTGCACCAGTTCGGGTAAGAGCGGCATTACCTGATCCACCCGCGTTTTTACCCGGATCACCGCGTCGTTGGGGTCAGTACCCGGCTCGAAGATCACCCTCAGGGTAGCCTCACCGGCACTGGTGGCATCCGTAGCGATATAGCGCATATCCTGTACCCCGTTGATCGCGTTTTCGAGGGTGATCAGCGTTGACTTTACCAGTACATCGGCACTGGCACCAGGGTAGGCAATGAAGATATTTACGGTAGTAGGGGCAATTTCGGGGAATTGCGAAATGGGCAGCTTTTTGATCGCTAACGTACCCACGAAAACGATCATGACCGATATTACAATAGCGAATACAGGTCGGCGTATGAACTTATTGAACATGTCTAATGACGTTTAGGATACCTGATTATTCTGCGTACAGATCCAGTTGGGACAGGACAGTACCAGGCTCCACGAATTTTGAGTGTATCTTTTCATTTTCCCGCACCAGGCGCAAGCCTTCCAGCAGGATCTTATCCTCTTTACTCAGACCCTCCTGAACCACAAAGATGTGTGGCAGTTCGGCGGCTATGGTGATCTCCCTTGAGCGTATTACATTGTCCTTGTCCACCACGTACACATACTTCTTATCAAGTACCTCAAAGGTGGCTTTCTGCGGGATGATCAGGGCATTACTCAGCGGTACCTTCATCTGTACGTTACCCGTTTCGCCATGCCTCAACAGTTTATCGGGGTTGGGGAAAGTGGCCCGGAAGGCAATGTTTCCGGTCTCGTTGTTGAAGTCCGCTTCGATCGTTTCTACGACACCTCCCTGGTTGAACAACTTGTTATTGGCCAGGAGCAGATCAACTTTTGTTTGTCTTTCATTTTTAACCTGCGCTTTATAATCCAGGTACTCTGCTTCGGGTACATTGTAGTACACCCACATTTTGCTGTTGTCCGATAGCGTGGTCAGCAGGTCTCCCTCATCCACGAGGCTTCCCAGCCGTACCTGGAAGTGGTCCATAATGCCCGAAAAAGGCGCTCTGATCTGGGTGAACTGCAGATGGGTTTCGGCCAGGGCCAACTCTGCCTTGGCTTTGTCAAGCTTGGCCTTGGCCAGCGCCAGCTCATTTTTGGATACGACGTTTTCATCGGCCAGCTTCTTGGTGTTCTGGTACTCAATATCTACGAAGTTCACCTCTGCCTCCGCTTTTTGGCGTTCGGCCTGGTAGAGCATAGGCATGATCTGAAACATGAGCTGCCCTTTCTGTACATACTGTCCTTCGTCCACGTAGATCTTCTGCAGGTAGCCTTTTTCCAGCGCTCTGAGCTCAATATGCTGTATGGACCGTACCTGAGCTACGTATTCTTTGATAACGGTGGTGTCTTTCTGCAGGGGGCTGGTCACCAGGAAGCTGGTTTTTTCTTCCTTGTGTGCTTCCTCCTCTTTGCCGGCATAGCTCGAGCAGCCCAGCATAGCACACAAGCCCATAAACATGAGTATTTGCTTCATAATAACTTTATTTTTGACAAGAGTTTATAGTGACGATTTGTAGTGTCAGGCCTGCGCCTGGGTGATCTGCGGCCGGGGCTAGTCTACCTTTTCCGGCGGTGCATGAGAGACCTGCTCCAGGTGACGAATCAGACTATCTTTCTGCCCGATAGCCCATTTGCAATCCGAAAGTTGCTGTTGAAAAGCCTTATTATCCGCCTGCTGGTGTGAGATCCGTAGTCCAGCGACATAGAGGCTCCGCTGACGGATCAGGTTATAGAGCAGGTACCCGTTGAACACCAGTGAAAGAGCCAGTGCCAGCCCAAAGCCATAGAGCAGTATAGAAGCGGAAGAATGACGACGTTGCATAGCCTGTGTCTGTAATGAGTGACACAAAGCAACCACCGTAACATTAAAACGGTATGAGAAGGAAATTAGAAGATATTAGAAGCTCTTAGGCCTGACGGGGTAAGCGTATGATTACCGTGGTACCCTGGTTGAGGCTGGAATTGATCTGGAGGGTACCCTGGTGCAGGTCAATGATCTTCTGCGTGACGGCCAGACCAATGCCATAGCCAGGTACCCCCTCCACATTGGTACCCCGGTAGAGCGGATCCAATATGTGCGTGGCATCATTCTCAGCAATACCGCGCCCCCGGTCGGCTACTGTCACTGTGACTTGGTCGTCCTTTGCCTGCAACTCTACCGACACCGGCTCGCCCGAGTACTTGCAGGCGTTATCCAGCACGTTCAGCAAAGCCGTGGTGAGTAAAGTAGGGCTGCCCTTTACCGTAAAGGATGCTTCCTCCGTGGTCATGAACTGGAGCGGCAGGCTCCGGCCCGGGTACTTGGCCTGCACCTGCTCAATAGCCGTCAGCAGGCAATCATCCACTTGTACGGCGGTGAGGGTAACGGCTCCGTCGGTAACCTTGGCTAAGCCCAGCAGGCCATTGGTCAGGGCGATTACTTTCTTGAGCTCTTCCACGGCTACTTCCATACTTTCGCGCCAGTCGGCGGGGTCTCTATCGTACCGTAGCGATGTTTCCAGGGTGCCCAGGGTATTGGTAAGCGGGGTGCGCAGCTCGTGCGAGGCGTGGGAAACAAAGCTGCGCTGGGAGACAAAGGCATCTTCCAGCCGGAAAAGCATCTGGTTAAAGGTCATGGCCAGTTGAGCAATTTCATCCCGTCGGTTGCCTTCGTGGACCCGCTTGTGCAGATCCACGGCTGTGATCTGCTCCACTTCGTGCACGATCTGGGAAATGGGCTTCAGTACCCGCCCCGAAAAGTACCAGCCCGCCAGCACTGTCAGGGAAAATCCCAGCAGATTGGCCAGCAGCAGTATCTGTTGCAGAGTACCCTGCTTGGCAAAGCCAATGCGGTCGTAGCCGGAAGCAAATATGTAAAACAGCTGCCCCCGGTCCCGGTAAGGTAGTACGATCGACTCCAGATGCCCACTCCTAAACTCGAACAGGGACTCATTAGTAAGCTTCGGTATCTTTTCTTTGAAATAGTCCGATTCTTTGAGGTTACGGTTGGTAAACAACAGGTTGTGCCGGTTGTCATAAATGTTGATCTGCTCCTCCACAATGGTAAGCAGGTCGGTGCGTACCATATTCTCGAAGAAATTATCGTGCAGATGCCGCTGGGAAATCAGGATCCGACCGGCCAGCCGCGCTTTTCCTTCCAACATACTGTAAAACTCCTCCTGCCGGTACAGCGAGTAGAAGTACCACACCAGCAGCGACAGCGTGACCTGAATGGCCATGGTCAGCAGCGTAAAAGTAAGCGTCAGTCGGTTTCGGATCAGCATGGAGGTAGTAAGTACAAGGCCGGGGATGTGAGAGATAATCTATTACTAACCTTTGGGAAGCTTAGCTCTCACGAAGTACGTACCCCATGCCCACGATGGTATGCAACAGTTTTGGCGAAAAATCCTTGTCGATCTTCTTGCGCAGGTAGCTGATGTACACGTCGATCACGTTGGTATTGCTGTCAAAGTTGAGGTTCCAGACGCGTTCGCTGATGTCCACCCTTGAGATGATCTTTCCTTTGTTGAGCATCATGTATTCCATCAGGGAGTACTCCCGGGTAGTGAGGTCGATGCGCTGGCCGGCCCGGGTTACGGTCTTGGTGTCCAGGTTCAGTTCCAGGTCGGCCAGCCGGAGTACCTGCTTATGCTTGGGGCTGTTGCGGCGCGTCAGAGCCCGGATGCGCAGCAGCAACTCCTGAAATTCAAAGGGCTTGGCCAGGTAATCGTCCGCTCCGGCATTAAAGCCATCGGCCTTGTCGGCCAGGCTGTCGAGCGCGGTGAGCATCAGCACGGGTACCGTCTCATTTTCCTGACGGATCAGCCTGCACAGCTCGAAGCCATTGATCTGCGGCAGGTTCACATCCAGTATGATAATGTCGTAGGGATCTTTTCGAAACAGCGACAGACCGATACGTCCATCGAAAGCAACGTCAACTTCGTACCCCTCGGCAGATATCCCTTTGCGGATAAAAGAAACCATCCGCTCTTCGTCTTCAACTAAAAGTACTTTCATGAAACACTATGGGTTGCTTATGGGCCTAACGCTTGCAATAGCTTAGACTAGTATATCCAAATATTGTTTTATCCGGTAGAGACTTTGGTCGGCACAGATCATATTAGCTTCGATTATGACTTGTCTTTACCTGGCCAGCATGCAAATGTACGCAGTATTTGCCTTCTGCCCGATTTGACACCATAACAAGCGCTTTGAGACGTACGCGCCTTCTGCCTGAATCGTTGATTAAAATACCTAACCTGCTAGCTGACTGGCCTTGATAGTAAAACACAAGCCAGCACCTGAAAAATCTAAGATCTTGTAGAGCGTCGGCTGGCTTTGATCTGAAATATCTCCCGGAGGGCCACTGTGCTACAAGTGTTACGCTCATACACTTGCAGTACTTCTGGTGAAACCTTCTGGTATCTTTAGCGGCTTCTGTTGATTTCCGCTTGTCCATTGAGCGATCCCGGTAGAATTAGTATGTGCTAAACCTACCATTTATGTATATATCGAACTGTACAGGAGGTAATACACCATTGTCTGAGGATACAACTTAGCCTGTTAAGTAGCCAGGGCTATCAAGCACTCGCCGGTAGTAGGATAGCAAGGAGCCATAGAAGCAGATCTCAACAAAAACGCTCCCTACTATCAAACATACTGATTTGCAGGAGAAGCAAAGCTTGTAGAGTTTCAAAAATAATATTTATAAAATATAATTATATATTAGTTTTAATTATATATTATTTGTATTCTTGGTAGGATCATTCTCTTACGCCTTCTATACTTTCCTACTATGAAAAAGCTACTACTACTGATATGGACCAGTACATGCCTGAGCACCCTGACCCTGGGCCAAAGTAAATCTACCCAATTCGACAGCCTTTTCACTCAGCTGCATCGTCAGGGTTCTTTTAATGGTAATGTACTCATTGCCGAACATGGAACTCCCATCTTTGAGAAAAGCTACGGTAAAGCGGATGAGCAGTCTCATCGAATGCTGAACCCGGAGTCCGTTTTTGAGCTGGCCTCTATATCCAAACAATTCACAGCCATGGCTATTGTACTCCTGCAGAAGCAGGGTAAGTTAGCCTATGATGATCCCATGGCTAAATACCTGCCAGAACTTGCCAACTATGATAAAATATCCATACGGCATTTGCTCCATCATACCAGCGGTTTACCCGATTATACGGATTACTTCATTGCTCATTGGGATAAAAGCAAGTTTGCTACCAATGCGGACGTAATCAAAGCTTTCGGCAAAGTGCAGCCCCCGTTGCTTTTTCAGCCTAATGGCAAGTTCAAATACAGCAATACGAACTATGTGCTACTGGGGAGTATCATTGAGCGGGTATCCGGCCAATCGTACGCTGCCTTTCTGGATCAGGCTATTTTCAAACCTTTGGGTATGAAGCATACGCTGGTTTACCAAAGCAGATATAAGCCACAAAAGGTAGAAAATTATGCCTTGGGGTACATGCTGGATAGTTTAGGCCATAAAGTATTACTGGATAGCTACGGAAAAGAATTCTTTACCTATTTTCTGGATGGCATTGTGGGGGATCGTATGGTTAACTCCACGGCCAGAGACCTGCTCACCTGGGACCAAGCCTTATATACTGACAAGTTAATCGGCCCTCAGGATAGAGAGCAGCTATTTACTGTTATGAAAACGTTGGACGGCCGAGATACAAACTATGGCTTCGGATGGATCATAAAGCAGGATGAGAAGTATGGAAAGCTAACCAGTCACTCTGGTAGCTGGGCTGGCTATATTCATTACTTCGACCGGCATATAGATACCCATAAAACCATCATAGTTCTTCAGAATATAGATACCTATAAGAATAGGATTGCCATTGAGCAGGTACGAAAGATCCTATACCCCTAAATGTCATCTCTAATGTTCTATATACTCTATATACCGTTAGGTATCATTAAGTATAAGTAGAGGTTTCACTTACTGTATTTGGTACTAATCTTGCTCGATTTAGACAGTTATCCTACTATACCCTATACGAAGAGTTTTGCCTTATCCTAAATAGTTTTATACTATTCTTTACGTCTCTTCAGCCAATTCACAAGTCAAACTTGGAGATGGTTCCACAGAACCTATTCCCTCCGCAGTAGTAGAATTGGGGTGTATCAATATAGGATTCCTGCTTCCACGCATAACTACCCAGCAGCGTGATACGATCACTAACCTGGGTAACGGTATGGTGGTCATCAATACAACCCTGAATTGCCTGCTAATCTACAAGTATGGTAGTTGGACTTGCATTGGTAAAATACCCGCAAATCGAGTTTCTGTCATTTCTTGAGTGCGACTACTCTATAAAAAGCAGGTTTAGGCTGGTTATTCCGGTCGAACAGCAGCGGATAGCTGGTCCGGCCACGAATGGGCCAGTTGTTCAGCCAGCTTTGGGCGTCATTCACGCCCCAGAACGTGACGCGGGTAACTTTGTCTTTGTGCTTCAGAAAGAGCTTGAACAGGGCTTCGTAATCAGCGGCCAGTTGTTGCTGTACTGAGTCAGGCAGGCCGTTGACGTAGGGGTTCGACTGTTCGTTGGCGGTCATCCGCTGACTTACTTCGGCCCCCTGAAAATTGCGGGGCAAGACCTCGATGTCTACTTCGGTGAACATTACCTGTAGGCCCAGTGCCGCGTATTGCAGAATACTTTCTTCAATCTCTTTGAACGGTACCCGCCCCACGTGCCAGTGTCCCTGAATGCCCACGCCATCGATACGTACACCAGCCGCCTGGATTTTTTTTATCAGGGCTAGGCAGCCCGCCCGCTTGGCCGGTTGTTCGTTGTTGTAGTCATTGTAATACAGCTCCGTGTTGGGAGATGCCTGTTGCGCCAGCCGGAACGCCTCGGTTACGTAGTCCTCGCCGAGGTAATCCAGGAATACGGTCTTTCGCATAGTACCATCCTCATTGAGCGCTTCGTTGACAACATCCCACGAAAAGATTTTTCCATCATAGCGTCCGGCCACCGTTTTGATATGGTCGTTGAAGAACGTTCGTACTGAATCCGCACTCCTGATTCCGCGCATAAACGGCGGTAACTGGCTATGCCAGATCAGCGTGTGCCCGTTGATCTTGATGTTGTGCTTTTTCCCGAACTGGACCAGTTTATCCGACGGTTCAAAGTTGTAGTTGCTCCAGGTCGGATGAATCAGCGCCGATTTCATGCTATTCTCGGGCGTGGCCATGTTGAACTGATGCACGATGAACTGGGTCATCTTTGGGTCCCGCTCTTCAAACTGGGCGTTGTTCAGCGCGGTTCCTATCCCAAAATCATTTTTGAAGGTATCTTTTAACGAAGGAATGGATTGCCCGAATGTAACACCCGGCAGCAGTAAGCCGGCTAGTATGAATCCGGCAATACGAGTGCCAACTGTTTGTTCTATCTGAATCATGGTTTTTGGGTTTTGGGGTAAGAATGATTTACTTAAACAGCAACTGGCTAAACATCATCAGGTCGTGCCGCCAGACCGGCCAGGTATGCCCACCGGGGTACTCGCTGTAGCTGTACCTGATGCCCATCTCATCGAACTTCTTCATCATGACCTGGCAGTTCTGGTAGGCTATGTCTTCCTTGCCACCCATTGATATCCAGAAGTTTTTCAGGTTGCTGTTGATGGCAGTTGCATTCTCCTTCATGAAGGCATACTGCGGGTCCGACAGCTTGGTGTTATTGGCAAACCAGCCCGAGCTGAATACGCCCAGGGATGAGAACATATCCGTGTTCCGGATGCCTGCATGGAGCGTCTGCAAGCCACCCATCGATAAGCCCGCCAAAGCCCGGTTCTTCGCGTCGGTTTCCACCCGGAAATGGTTCTCCACAAAGGGAATTGCTCCCTGTTTAAGCTCATTCTCAAAGGCCCGCAGTACGTTCTCATTGAAACCGGCGGGGCCGCCGGTAGTACCCATATTGCCGTCCAGCATCACTACCACCATAGGTTTAGCCTTGCTTTCGGCAATCAGGTTGTCCAGAATCAGGTCGGTACGTCCCTGAGTGGCCCAGCCGCGCTGGTCTTCGCCTCCACCGTGCAGCAGGTACAGCACGGGGTACTTCCCGGTGGATTTGTCGTAGCCTGGTGGGGTGTAGACGTACATTTCCCGCCAGGTGTTCAAGGCTTTGGAGAAGTAGCGTTTAATGCGGATGTCGCCGTGAGGTACGTCTTTCAGGGTGTAATAGCTACCTTCCCGGTCCGGAATCTCAATGCCGCTGGCCATACGTCCCATGCCGTAGAAGGTCTCGCTGGCCGGGTCAGCAACGGGTAAGCCATCAATCAACAGGGAGTAATAATGAAAGCCGCGACTGATCGAATCAGTAGTGACGGTCCAGAATCCCGCCGTGTCTTTCACCATGTCGTATTTTTTACCCAGGTCTATCTGCACCTTCTGAGCTTGCGGAGCCTTGACCCGAAACACGACCCGATTGTCAGGCAGAATCTGCGGGTACTTGGCCGAGCGCACGTTGGTAGTCGCCGGCGTTCCCAGCACAGTGTACCTGGTCAGCGATGCGTTATCCACCGGCTTGAACAGGAACTGCGAGAACATGTACAGCCCGTTTTTCCATACCTTGAAATCGTGTCCACCGGGTTCGATGTAATAAACGTGCGGCACATTGTTCTGGTATAGGTAGTCGTGCGTGCGCTTGCTGAAGGAGATCAGGCCGTCGGCATCCCCGCACGAAATCCAGAGCAGCTTCAGCTTCTTTTTAGCTTCGGCCGGGTTAGGTACCAGTTCTTCGGGCCGTTTGGTGTTCGGGGCCGACGAAAAGCCACCCACCCAGGCAAATTTGTCCAGATTGCCCAGGCCAAAATTCAGCGACTGTCCGCCGCCCATCGACAGCCCGGCAATGGCCCGGTGTTCGCGGTCAGTCAGGGTCGGGTATTTCTTCTCGATAAACGGAATCAGGTCGTTGAGCAGGTCTTTTTCAAAGGTAGCAAAGGCTTCCACTTTTTCCCGGTCGAAGACATTGCCCACGGCGCGGTCGTCTTTCATGGCCCGGCCGTTGGGCATTACCACGATCATAGGCTGCAGCTTCTGGTCGGCATAGAGGTTGTCCAGAATCACCTGCGGGTTACCACCTCTGAGCCATTCCTTTTCGTCGCCTCCAATACCGTGCAGCAGGTACAGCACCGGGTATTTAGTCTTCTTGTTAAAACCGGGCGTCGCCACGCCGGGCGGAGTGTACACCAGCGCCTTGCGCGTGGTACCTACCGTTTTGGACTCGTATCGAACGGTATCAAGCTTGCCCGTAGCAATCCCGCTACGAACCTGATCGAAGCCCTTGGGGGCTTCCTTGTCACTGGGTTGGGCATAGGCCGCTGTCCCCACCACCATAGCAGCGAAAATGGCGCAAAGCGTCCTTTTAAAAAAAGTAGTGGTTTTCATGGATTAGATAGGTAGTTAGGCTACTTCTTAGTTTTTAAACAGTAGCGGTGCCAGCTCATGCAGACTGCGGCGCCAGGTCTGGAACTCATGGGCAGTCCCCTCCGACACGTACGAAACGGCGTTGTAGCCGGAGGCTTTCAGGTCGGCGGCGGCTTTCTTTACCCCATCAGGGCGCTCCTTGCTGCCGCAGCTCAGGAAAACCAGCTTTGGCTTGGCCTTGCCGTTGAGGTCGTCCGGGGTGTACAGGCCCCCGCTGAGCAGACCGTAATACCCAAAAATGTCTGGCTTATTGAGAGTTATCATTTTGGTTTCCATACCACCCATCGACAGCCCGGCCATGGCCCGGTTGTCCCGGTTAGGGAGCGTGCGGAAGTGGGTATCCACGTACGGAATCAGCTCCTCGGTCAGTACCGTCTGGAAGGGGTCTATTTTAAAATCCCGGATGCGACCCCACTTCACCTCGTTGGTCATGCCGTAGGTCATCACGATGATGAAGGGTTTAATCTTGCCTTCGGCAATCAGGTTGTCCATGATAAGGTTGGCGTGCCCCTGGTTGCTCCAGGCGGTTTCGTCCTCACCCCAGCCGTGCTGCAGGTAGAGTACCGGGTATTTCTTCGAGTGTTCCTTCTCGTAGCCGGGCGGGGTGTACACAAACGCCCGGCGAGAGGTACCCGTGCTTTTGGAAGGAAACAGCACCTGCTGCACATGGCCGTGGGGTACGTCTCTCAGAGCGTAGAAGTCCTGGTCGTGGGCGGGTATCTCAATGCCGCTCTCCCACCGCACCGAACCATAGTAGTTCCTGGCTCCAGGGTCGTTGAACTTGCCACCGTCAATGGTGACGTTGTAGTAATGAAAGCCTTCATCCAATGGCCCCGCCGTGGTACCGGTCCAGTAGCCGTTGGCGTCTTTGGTAAGGATGGTGCCGCCCCGGCCGCCCAGCCCCAGGCTCACCCGGACACTGTCGGCTTTGGGCGCGTGGATGCGAAAGCGGGCGTACCCCTGAGAATTGACCTGTGGGTATTCCTGCCCCGGCTGATTCAGGGTTGAGGGTTTGAAATCCTCCGCGATGGCCGGTTGGCTGGCCTGTGCCAGGCAAGTTGCCGTGGTGAGAGCGACGGCGAAGAGGATCGCTACTGCGTGACGAATCATGGGGGTAAGAGGTTGAGGTGTTGACTGATGTTATTGAAATAGCTCCTGCAGGGTGGTAGCCAGGTACTGCTTGCAGTTCATCCAGGTATGGCCACCCGGCACGATGTAGCTTTTCACCGCCAGCTTCTTATCCTGGAATAGGGCGATGTTCTGCTTCACGGGCTCGTACAGAAAATCTTCGGTCCCAACGCTGATGGTAAACAGCTTCAACTGCTTGTTCATCTGCTCGGCATTAGGTGACCAGTCAGTGAAGTTCTTTTTAAACTCGTCGGTAGCCGTATAGGGCGCATACGAGCATACATAGGCAAACTTGTCCGGATTGGTGAGGCCAATGTTCAGCGTTTGTCCACCACCAACCGAGAAACCCGCCACGGCCCGGCCCTTGCTTTCTTTGATGACCGGGTAGTTGGCTTCGATGAAGGGTACAATGTCATTCACCATGTCTTTGGTAAAGTCAGCCATGGGAGCCGGACGCACGTTGCCATAGGGCATCACAATCAGCATGGGCTTGGCTTTCCCCTGCGCGATGAGGTTGTCGGCAATCAGGTTGGCCCGGCCTACCTTGGTCCAGGTCTCTTCCGTGTCGGAGCCGCCGTGAATCAGGTACAACACCGGGTATTTGGTTTTGCCGTTCGGGTTGAAGCCAGGTGGGGTGTACACCAGTACCTGTCGGGTGGTGCCCAGCGTAGCTGACTGGTAGTAGCGGTAGCCCACTTTGCCGTGCGGAACGTTCTGGAGCGAATGCACCAGCGGCTGGTCGCCGGGCACGTCGACGATGCTGCGCTTAAACCGTTCGTTGGCAAAAATGTAGGTATTATTTGGATCGGCTACCTGTACGCTATCCACCCAGAAGCTGTACGGATAAATATCCGGTTTGACGGGTGGTACGGTCACGCTCCAGATGCCCGACGTATCTTTGCTCATAGATAGGGGCGCTTTCAGAAACTCACCACTGAGTGTTACTTTTTTCGCATTCCGTGAGAAATACCGGAACGTGATGGTATGGTCAGCATGCACCTGGGGCGAACTAATAGCCGGCGGACGTTGCTGCGCACGCGCCGATAGCGAGGCTACCGTCAGCATGGTTAGAAGATATAGAATGGGGTTCATGGGCTAAGGTGTTTGTGGTTGGAATAGCAGCGGGGCGGTTTGGGCAACGTACATTTTCACGTTCATCCAGGTGTGACCGCCGTCGGTCACAAGGCTCTTGTAGTTCACCTGTTTGGCCTTCAGGTAGTCCATGAACTCCAGGGTACCCTTGTACAGAAAATCATCGCTCCCCACACTCACCCACAGCAGTTTGAGTTGCTTGTTGGTGTTGGCCGGATTGCTTACGATAGCCGGATAGCTGCGCTCCATTTCCTGAGGCGACAGGTAAGAGCTGTAGGCACACACCCACGCAAACTTGTCCATGTGGCTAAACGCCGTCCTGAGCGTTTGCCCACCCCCGCGTGAGAAACCACCAATCGCCCGGTTGTCGCGACCCGGAATAGCCCGGTAATTCTTCTCGATGTAGGGAATGACGTTGTTCACCAAATCAGCCGTGAAATCATTGGCCCGTTTCACCGCGTCGGCTCCATCCCTCACGGTCGGATCGGCGGGTTTGGCTCCTCCTTTCTGCTCGGCTACCCGCGCAGCTATATTGCCGTAGGGCATCACGATAATCATCGGTTTGGCTTTGCCTTCGGCGATAAGATTATCCAGGATCAGGTTGGTTTTGCCCACTTTGAAGAAAGTCTCTTCGGTATCGGTCGTGCCGCTGATGAGGTAGTAAACGGGATATTTTTTGTTGGGTGACTGGTCATATCCCGGTGGAGTATAGACCACCAGCGAACCCGTTGTGCCTTCCATCGATGGGTAGTACTCGTAATTGACAGAGCCGTGGGGTACCTCGCGCAGGGCATGAATCAGGGGCGCATCGCCGGGTACATCCACCAGGCTGGCTTTGAAGCGCTCGTTGGGGAAGAACGCCACGTTGGCCGGGTCCATGGTTGTGACGCCATCGACCTGGAAACTGTACGGGTAGATATCAGGCTTGACCGGCCCCACGGTTACGCTCCAGAGGCCCTGCGCATCTTTGGTCATAGCCATGGGTGCTCTCAGAAACTGTCCGCTCAGCTTCACCTCGTTTGCCAACGGAGCGAGGTACCGGAACGTGACGGTCTTATCGGCGTTCACCTGCGGAGATACTACCAGCGGGCCACGGGGCGGCTGGGCCAGTACCAGACTGCCAAGGCCGAGCAGCAGCCCTGCCAGCCAGCATCGAAGGAGTAAGGTTTTAGGCATAGTCGATCAATGGTTAGGGATTAAAGAGTTAGTTAGCTTAATATAGATACACCCTGTCGGGATAGGTCAACAGCTTATTCGTTTTTAATCCAGCTATTCACTTTCATCCAAGCAAACAGAGGCTCCATCCAGCCGGGGTGACGGAAGATAAAACCATGGTCCCCCTTAGGGTAGATGTGCATTTCGACGGGTACTTTCTGGCGTCGAAGCTGTTCGAAGTAGGCAATGCTGTTGTCTACGTCCACCAGTTTATCGTCAGCCGCGTGGGTCAGGTACGTTGGTGGCGTATTGGCCCGTACCTGAAGCTCATTGGAAAACAGATCAATGTCCTGTCGCGACGGAGTTTTGCCCAACAGGTTATCCCGCGAGCCGCCGTGCGTCAGGCTATCGCGCATGCTGATGACCGGGTAAACCAGAATCTGGAAGTCAGGCCGCAGACTGGTGTTAGGGGTATTGTCGATGTAGGCTTTTTCAAAATGCGTAGCCGCCGTTGCCGCCAGGTGTCCACCCGCCGAAAAGCCCATAATGCCGATTTTATTGGCGTCGATACCCCATTGGGTGGCATTCTCCCGCACCCGTTTAATCGCCTGTTGGGCATCCTGCAACGGGCCAATCTTCTTGTCAGCCATAATGGCATCGCTGGGAAGCCGGTACTTCAGCACGAAAGCCGCCACACCCTGTTCGGCCAGCGCTTTCGCTGTGCTGATGCCTTCGCCTTTATAAACCACAACACCGTAACCACCGCCGGCGATGACAATGACAGCCGCCCCGGACGCTTTGCCTGGGGCAGGTTTATAATACTCCAGTGTGGGTTTGGTAATGCCCTTCAGCACGCCCGACTCCGCCCCCGACTCCTGTACATCAGCAGGTTTTGAATTCGGAACCGCAGCGGGGTATAATGGAATGATTTCCTGTGATTGTGCGGTAAAAGAAAGAAACAAAAAGACCGCCAGTGCGCTTGCTCCAGACACCCTCCACATGCAATTCATCATAGTCGAACAGATAAAAGTTGATCTAACAGCCATTACTTTTTGAATAGGTTTCGCCTGCTTACTCAAGTGGCCCGATCAGTTCAATGAATGTGCCGTCGGGGTCCTGTACCAGCACAAAGTGCGTTTTACCGTTCAGGGGCGTGGGGGTACTGCCCAGCAGAGGCACCTTCATCTGCTTCAATCGCTCGATGATCGGGTTCAGGGCTTTCACGTTGATGGTGATGTACTGCATGCCCGTATCGTCCTGGATGAATTTGGGCGTAGGGTGCGATGCATTTTTGCCAAAGCTCATCAGCTTCCAGTCGGTAGCCTCGGGACTGTTTTCCAGCTTCAGAATGGTAACGGCAGCGGCTGCCCCGTTGGCCAGGCCAGAGCGTTTCGAAAATTCTTCGTTGATGGTAAAATTTCCGGTTTTGACCATACCAATGCCATTGACATAAAAGTCCAGGGAGCGTTCGAGGTCGGCCACCACCACGCCTACCCCAATCACTTTGCTGCTGAAATTGGACTGGGCGTGAGCAATGCCGCTGACCAGGAGGGAAGAAATTAGTAGAGAGAATGTTAAAGCGACTGTTTTCATAGGTTCAGAATATCAAAAATGAAATATAAAAAAGGGGTAATCTATGTTACTTGTACATGGGGTCATCTCCCCCGTATTTCAGGTAGCTGAACGAAGCTGTATTTGTCGATGGCTCACCCGACGACGTGGCGTAGAGGCCGTACACACAGCCGATGAACCCGCCCGCTACTTTAGTGCTCAGGAATCTGGCGTCCACATTGTCTTTCAACAGAGTCCAGTTTTTTCCGTCGGTGGCTACGTGAAAGCTGTACGTATCGCCTTTTGAGGTAATGCGAAGACCCGTTTTACCCGAGGAGTTGGCCAGCGGCAGCTCAGCCAGCAGTTCCATGTCCTTTTCCTTGGGTTTGCTCTTATAAAGCTGAAGCACGGCCTTCCCCTGGGCCATTGATTTGGCTAAAAAATAGAAGTGTCCTTCGTCCTGGAAAATAACTAGTCCCGCTTTTTCTTTCTCTGACTTAGGTGTAAAATCCAGCTCCGTTTCGGCCGTGCTGTAGAGGTGCTGCTGGCGTTTGCCGATGAAGGCCGGGTTGCCCATCTCCATGACCGTTTCAGGCTTCAGTTTGAGGGTTAACCCCTGCTTTTTGGAGAGCGAGAACCAGCTCCTATCAAGGGTGCGCATGAACAGCAGGGCGGGGTCAAGCGCCTTATCGAAGGTTAGCGTGTAACTGAAGTTTCCGGATTGCGGGAGCGCTCCCTTGGGCTTTACCTCCTTATAGCCGACGGGGTACCCGTACTTTATTTCTTTACTATCCGGGTTAATGATTGGCCAGTCGTTTTTCCACTCCACCGGCGCAATAAAGGTTTCGCGGCCCGTGTTGTAGTAGTCGCCTTCGTAGGGACGTACAGCCAGGAAAATGGCGTACCACTTTCCGTCGGGGCCTTCTACCAGCTGCGCGTGGCCCGCCGAGGTAACGGGGTTTTTGCGGTCTTCGGGCAGGTCTTTCTGCCTCAGAATCGGATTATGTTCATAAGGCACATACGGTCCCCAGACGTCTTTGCTGCGTAGCACGACTTCCGTGTGGTTGACCGACGTACCGCCCTCGGCCGCGTACAGGTAATACCAGCCGTTGCGTTTCAGGATGTGCGGGGCCTCAATCCAGACCGGCTTTTTGGACAGGTCTACCCCGCCGTTGACCAGTTGTTTTTCGTCACCCTTCACCTTCAGGTTCCGGTAATCGAACTCGTACATCCGGATGGTCCGGTGACCCGAGTACAGGGGCTTGCGGTCAGGGGCGTCGCTGTTGTAGAGGATGTAGGCCTTGTCCGTTTCTTCGTCGAAGTAGATGGAGGGGTCGATCCCTCGCACCTGGGGGAGTTTAACCGGATTGCTCCAAGGTCCGGCGGGATTGGTGGCCGTTACCACAAAGTTGCCGTCATGGTCGATGTCGGTGCAGGTCACGTAGTAGGTCCCCTTGTAGTAGCTGATGGCGGGTGCAAAGAGTCCACGCGTCATCGGCTCGCCCATAAAATCCATCTGCTCGGGCCGGTCGATGACGTTACCGATCTGCTTCCAGTTTTTTAAGTCCTGGCTGTGGAAGACCGGTATGCCGGGAAAATAGGAGAAGGTGGAATTGACCAGGTAGTAGTCCGTCCCCACCCTTACTACGCTCGGGTCGGGGTAAAAGCCGGTCAGGATGGGATTTACCAGGGTCGTCTGCGCAATACTGGCCGAACCCATAACGCAGCTAAATACTGCAAATGCAATTAGATTCAGGTACTTTCTCATCAGTATACTTGGAACAATATCAGGTTAATTGATCTGCCATTGAGTTATCGGGCTACCAGGGTATATACCTTTCCGGCCTGCGTAGGCATATCGTACAGCAGCGTTTCTTTTAGGGTCAGCGCTGACTTACTGGCTTTTGGTGATACAACGGGAGCCGGAGTATCGTCGGTGTGATAAAACAGGTTTGGGTTTTGGCCCGACGCGGTCGCCAGTGCCCCTCCTCCGTTAGTTTTCAGGGCATTGGGTACCCGCAGACGTAGGTTTCCGCCCAGGTTGGATTTGACTGCTAGCTTCGTCAGCTTACCGTCTTTCCACTGCATGTCAACTACCTCGAAACCACCCAGCGCCCGAAGTCCCGTTACGCTGCCGGTTGGCCAGACGTCAGGCAAGGCCGGCAGGATATGAACGGCGCCATCGGCGCTTTGCAGCAGCATTTCGGTGATGCCCGACGTGCAGCCGAAGTTGCCGTCAATCTGAAACGGCGGGTGGGCATCAAACAGGTTATTGTACGTACCGCCCCCTTCCCTGTTGACTCCTAGGGGCGTAAGCTGATTCTGAATTAAGGTATACGCATGGTTTCCGTCCTGCAGGCGAGCCCACCAGTTGACTTTCCAGCCCATACTCCAGCCGGTTGATACATCACCCCGGTGAATGAGGGAGGTTTTGGCCGCACTGTACAGCTCGGGTGTGCGGTAGGGGGAGATTTGATTGGACGGAAACAGGCCGTACAGGTGCGAAATGTGCCGGTGTTTATCGTTGGGGTCGTCGATGTCTTCCAGCCATTCCTGCAATTGACCGTGCTGACCAATGTGCATGGGCGGTAGCTTGCTGCGCATCTGCCTCAGCGTATCCACAAAAGCCGCATCTTTTTTCAGAATTCCGGCCGCCCGGATGGCAGTACTGAATACATCGTAGGCAATCTGATTATCCATGGTGGTACCCGCATCCAGTGATGAGCCGCCGTGGGCCTGGGGCGCGTTTTCGGGAGAGGTACCCGGATTGACGACCAGCCAGTGGTACCTGGGGTGTTCGATCAGGTAATCTACGTAGAACAGGGCGGCCCCTTTAAGAATGGGATACACCGATGCCAGATAAGCTTTGTCGCCGTTGTAGAGGTAATGCTCCCAGAGGTGCTGGGCCGTCCAGCCGCCACCGGCCACCCACATACCCCAGGTGGCTCCGTCAATGGCGCCGGTAGCCCGCCAGATGTCGGTATTATGGTGAGCCATCCAGCCTCTGGCGCCGTACATCACACGGGCCGTTTCCTGCCCCGTTTCCGACAGCTCTCTGACCATCCGCAGGAAGGGCTCGTGCAGCTCCGCCAGATTCGTTCTTTCGGCGGGCCAGTAATTCATCTGGGCGTTGATATTGATGGTGTACTTGCTGTCCCAGGGCGGCCGCATTCGGTGGTTCCAGATGCCCTGCAGGTTGGCAGGTTGACCCGGTTCCGCATCGGCGTACCGTCCGGCGCGGGCTGGCTGCGAGGACGAAATCAGCAGGTAGCGTCCGTACTGATAATAGAGCGCGGCAAACTGCGGGTCGTTGACAGTCCGGAAGTTCTTGAGTCGCTCGTCGGTGGGGAGCTTGGCCACGTCAACGGGAGTGGTCCCAAGGTTTAGCCGGACCCGGTTGAAGTAGCGCTGATAAGCGGCTATATGCTCTTTCAACATAGTCGCATAGGCTTTGAGGTAGGCTTTGTTCAGGTATGCGGCCGCCCGCTCATTCTCGTTTCCGCCAAGGTCTTTATACGAATTGAAATTGGTGGCAATGGAGATATAAATTGTCGCGGCATTGGCCCCGTTGACGGTGAGGGTGGTATCCGTTGCCGAGAGCATTCCGCCCTCCGTTTTAATGCGGGCAATGCTTTTGAATCGCACCATGCCTTTTACACCTTCGTGGTCTGATGTAGTACCCGTCAGCGTCAGGTCCTTGGCCGGGGTAGTTTGTATGGAAGACGCAGGCTGTGGTGTGGTATACGACGCTTTGAAGGCCAGCCGGCCCGGCTGGCTGGCGGACAGTCGCATCACCAGTACCCGGTCGGGCAGCGAAGCCAATACCTCACGGGTGTAGGTCACCCCGTCGACCGTGTACGACGTTTTGGCAACGGCCCTTTCTATATCCAGGTCCCGGTAGTAATTGGTGTAGTTATCATGCCCCTCGAAGGTCAGGTGCAGGTTACCTACGGGCTGGAACATCTGTCCGTGCGACTTTTTGGTGATGATCGATTTGTTGGCCAGTTGCTCGGCTTCTTTCTGCTTCCCGTCAAAGATCAGCTTCCGGACTTCAGGCAGGGCAGCTAACGCATCGGGGTTATCATTCCGGTTGGGGCTACCGCTCCAGACGGTATGTTCGTTCAACTGGATGGTTTCCCTGGCTACGTTGCCGTAGACCATGGCTCCCTGCCGACCGTTACCAATAGGTAAGGCATTTTCCCAGATGTTTCCGGCGGGTGTAGTATACCAGAGTTTTAATGCCGATTGGTCCTGCGAAAAAGCCGTAATTGATAAGCTTGTTAGAGCTAAACAAATGAGCATACAGCTCCACCGGGGATTGGTATAATGGTTGTAGAGGTAACGGATCATGCCGACCTTAACCTTGTCGGTGATGCCCCTGGTTTGGCTTCGGGCTAATGCAGTCAACACCGGGAATGTAAGGGTGAAGAATAGTAAATGGATTTTCATGAGATTACATAGGTACAGGCTGTTTCAATTCAGCGCAATGGGTTGATAGATAACTGAAACTTTGTGATGCATACCGGTGGTTCTCCTTTTTTTAGCCAATTGTGTTTTTCTGACACAATTTTAGATAAGCATTTAGGGTAGTTAAGTTTTCTAATCCTCAGCCATAATGAGTTCGGGCATAAAGCCGAAGTTGCCTTTTTGTTGCCGGATGTACTCCGGGGCATTAAGGGTATAAAGCTGGCCTTTTTTGGTCTGGGAGCCCATGTCTTTTTCCCCGGTTCCCACTAACAGCTTTGTCGACAGGACCTTCCGGCTAAAATTCCGGCGATCGAGCTTGGTGTCATAAATGGCTTCGTATAGTTTCTGAAGCTGAGGAATAGTAAACTTTACTGGTAATAGTTCAAAGCCGACTGGATTAAGGGCTGCTTTTGTGCGCAGCCTATTCAGAGCCTCCTCCACCATGCGATCGTGGTCAAAAATGAGCTTAGGTTTTTTGGAGAGACTAATCCAGGATGCATTGTGCGACCTGATTGCATTCAAATCCTGGTCTTCAATATTAACCAGGGCATAGTAGGCAACTGAAATCGTACGTTCTACCGGATCCCGGTTAATGGCCCCAAACGTCTGAAATTGCTCCAGGTAATTGTTGTCGAGTCCCGTCAGGTCATATACTATTCGGTGCGCAGCATCTTCCAGGTTTTCGCCCTCGTTGAGAAAGCCACCCATCAGCGACCACTTGCCAATTTCTGGTTCAAAGTTCCGCTTAACCAGCAGCAGATTGAGTCCTTCCCCGTCGAAACCAAAGATGATACAATCGAGTGCTACCAGAATTCTATGGGTATGTATATAGGGCATCAGTTAAAACCAGGTTATTCTCATAACATAAAGGCCAATCAATTGTGTAGCTACTACACAATTACATATTTTTTCTTATGACCCATTATTTAAACTAGTAATCATCGTTGGACTCAGCTGAATGGGACCTATTTTGTTGCATAACCTTTTACCTCTGAAGACAGGCTACCTTAGGAGGTATTAGACTGGCTATGATACAGCCGGTGACTGGCTCTAACCCAAAATGTTCCTATTAGCTATTATAGAGGGAGGAGCTTGAAGAGTAGGTTATATACTATTGCCTCAGGTAACACCTAAGCATGTTTCTGATAGATGGCTCCTATCTAAACCTTCCTGCACAAAATGGCCCCATCTATGGCCCCAAGCAAAAAAAGGCCCCGCTTATGGCCCCACTTTTCAAGCCTTTTTAGGACCATATTCATAGATATGATTGACTGAAATAATGGCTTTATTTTTATCAGACGAAGCTTATAGGAATAGCTAGTTAAGGCTTAACAAATTCTTCTTACCTTCAATTAATCCAGGCTCATCTACTCAAGATTTCCATCAGTTAACCCCTACTGCTTTTGTTATACAATTCCAAAAGTAGCGGCAATCAATGGTGTATAATTTTTTTATATTGCAATTGCAGATTTGTCAATCTACAACTGGATTTCAGCTTTGGCCGAGGAGGGTGACAGGTAGCCCTCTTTCAGCCGGGCCTGGATGACGTAAGTATGTTTGGCATCTTTGTGCAGCTGATCATCCACGCACGCCCCTTCACTGGCATCCACCACCTGCCAGGTCGATAGCTCTTCGCCCGGGTACTCCCTCATCACCACAAACTCCTCAATCGCCTCCAGCTGGTCGGCTTTCCAGGTGAGTACTACCTGCTGCTTCTCCTCGTCGTAGACCGCTTTCACCTCAGTAAAACGGATGCGGGTCAATTCTTCGGCCGATTGGATAACCACCGGTACATAGGCCCCGGCGGTATTTCCACCCTGATCCTCCACGACCAGGTCGTACTCATACAGCGTATGGGAGGCTACGGTGGTATCTACGTAGGCCGTCAGCGCCTCTTTCGGACTGAACCGCCGGAGTGGTGTCCATTCGCCTCCCTGCTTGCGTCGCTGGAGGGTAGTGTGCAGGATATCATCGTCGGTAGGGTTTACCCATTCCAGTGCTACCCGTTTTTCGGCTACCTCATAATCCGTAAAATTAGGCTTTGTAGGGGGTACCAGATCGGGGCGCTTTACCACCGCAACCTCCGATAGCTCTGAGTGGTTGTAACGCTTGTCGATGGCCAGTACATAGTAGTACATCTTCTTATTGGCTACGTTCTTTACCGCTACCGAATCCCGATAGGCATGGGTAGTGATGTAGCTATCGGTAATGCGCGTGGGGGTACCCAGCGAGTCGTTGGCCGCGAATACGTAGTACCCCATGATGTCCTCTTCGGGGTTGGCCTTCCACTCGAGCGTCAGCAAGCCTTCCCTTGATATAGCACCTTTGACGGCTACCGGAGGCGCCGGGGGAATGCTGTCGACTAACTGGACCAGACGGGGCGCCGACGCCACCTCTACCCCCTGACTATCGGTATAGTGTACCCGCACATACACCGCCCGGCTCTTGGCCCGGAAGGTAGCCGATCGGGTCGCAGGCGAAAGGTTGTCAACGGCGGTATCATAGAACTGGTCGATGAAATTGGACTGCGACAGCCGGACCTTCTCAATGTACTTCTCCATCTCCTTCGGAAACTCCCACTGCACGGTGAGGCCTTTATCCTGGGTCATTTCGCCCGCCAGACCGGTGGGTAGCGGCAGCGCCGGAATAGCCATCACCTTGACCACATTGGAGGGCTCGGAGGGTTGCGTGAAGTAATCCACCCCACGGATACGGTAGTGGAACAGGGTATCTTTGCGGGGGATCAGCTCCCGGTAGCCCATGATACTGGTGGCTTCGGGGCTGCTGTTCATGTACGGGTTCTGGTTCAGACGCTTGTAGTTGACGCCATCGTCCGAACGCTCAATGACGTAGAAGGCAAAGCCGCTCCGGTAGGCCTTTTCATCCCAGGTCAGGTCCAGGGTCTGCTGCGTGGCCTTGCCGTTAAGGTTAAGGATGGGTGCGTACTGGGTAGGCTCGGCGGTATTGACCTTAATGGCTGCCGACTGGGCCGGATTGCCCACCAGCGATACGGTATAGGTATATACCTGCCCCGGCTCAGCGGTGGAGTCTTCCAGGCCGACGCCCGCTACTTTGGACGACTCGTAGTTCAATAAGCTACTCATCATAAAGAAGTCGTAGCTCTGCCGGAGTTGCGCTGCGGGCATCTTGTCTTTGACACCATCCTTATACAGCGCTACCGATACCAGGGTCATGTCCTGTTGTTTGGTACTGTCGTTGTAGTTCTCAATGGGCTCTACGTTGGGCAGTACAGGCCCTTCGGTAAGCCGGACCTTAGTACCACGCGCGTCGGTACGCTCAATGATATACCCCTTGTCAATGCCCTGCGCCCAGGTACTGTAGCTAAGGGGAATCCAGCGTAACAAGACCTTGCCGTTGGCTACCTTGGCGATCAGGCCCAGCTCCACGGTTTTGGGAGCTGGCCTGGGTGCCGTTTTAGTGGGTTGAGCAAGCAGCAAGCTGCCCGTCGAGAGGATATAGAGAAGGGTTAAAAATAAGGATCTATGTTTCATGTCTAACGAATAGCCGGGATGTTGTAACTGATTTCGTGGTTGTCGCGGTTGTAGAACTTCAGGCCGTCCTTACCAAATTGCAAATAACGGGCTTTATCATGGGTGCCCGAACCGGTTGGTACGCTTCCGTCCGCCCGCTTGAACACCAGGTTGCCCCGGCCTTCAAATTCAAATTTGGTGATGCCCTTGCCCCAGGTATTAGATGACCAGATGGCCGACGTACCATTGCGGTACACTACCAGGTTACCATCTGGCTGGAACTTGAGGCTATAGCGTTCGCCCCCTGACGTGATGGTCATTTCCTGATTCGGCGCCAGCGTAAAGGGCGGACGTATGATACCCCGCTGCTCTTCCTCTGCTTTCTCGTCGGCTTTGGGGAATTTGAAACCATAGGTACCCGTAGACCAGACCGCTTTTTCGTTGCTGTCGTAGATGACCAGGTTCCCATCGCCCTGCTGGATAAGCGCCTGTCCGTTCTTGTTGTAGGTATCTGACGACCACACCGCTTTGGTGTCGTTGTAGGCTACGATATTACCGTCCTTCTGGAAGGTCATCTTTGTAACCTGCTTTCCGTTGGTGCCCGAGGCCCAGAGAGGTACATTATCCCGGGTGTAGCTTACGAGGTTTCCGTCATTCTGATACACGATGTAGAAGTCTTTGTTCTTCGAGTATATCTTCTGCTCTTTCTTGAACTCGTGGCCCGCCCAGATAATGCCTTCCTCTATGTCAGCATCGCGTTTTTCGGCGGTGGGTGTGATGATGTTGGGCGTACACTCCTGACCCAGATTGATCTTAAAGAGGAATTCCTTATCGATGATCGTTCGTTCGTAGCCCAGCAGCTGCAGCTTCTTTATGTACTTACCATAGAGCAGACCATCGAGGTACATAGGAGCCGGTACCCCCGCCTTGCCAATAACCAATCCGTTCAGATCACCGACATCAAACCGCCAGGGGCCAAACCACTTCCATTTGGGTATTTCGACTCCGGCCGTCACATTGGCATAGAGGTAGAACTGACCCGATCCGTACATACCGTCGATACGGGCCCCGGATAGACAGAGGGCATTGTCGTAAGAGCCGACTACAATATCAAAACCAACCCCACCCCCGATGCGGGCATAGAAAGGATCGTAGCGGTACTCTTTGCCGTCAATGTTAAGCGATGCACCGATGAGCATCCCGTTTTTAGCGCTCATTTTGCCGGAGATATTGTCGGGCTGGAAGAGTTCAAACTTGGGATAGCCGCGCTCGACCGCTTTCTTGTTGGCTACCTCCAGCTGGCTGATCAGCCCATCGGGGTACTTGCGTACCATCTGGTCAGCGGGTGGCAGACGCCCCAGATCCAGATAAGCATCCCCCCTGATAACGGCACCTGCTCCCAAGTCGAACTGAGCCATCAGCGGCCTGGTAGGGGTACCCAGCCAGGAGTAGAAACCTTCCTTGCCGAGGTACATTGTAAGGTCCCCGACCTTGTTCTTCTCGTAGCCGCCCGTCAGTGCTCCCATGTCCAGGAAGGCAACACCATCGACAAATAAGCCGCCCCGCTCCAGGTCCAGTTCCGCACCGATATTGGCTACGAATGCCCCTGTTTTGGCATCTTTCTTTCCATCGGCTTCGTTTGCTTTGGCTTTGGTATCAGCCAGGGTTTTGGCACCACTCCCCTCCTCTACGCCTTTGGACGAAGAAGCAAAGCTGGCTTTCAAGCTTGCTTCGTTAGGTACTTCGTAGCTCTTGGCTTTTACACGGACATCTCCGTACGCCAGCACACTCGCAATACCGTACGAGCCGCCGATGTTTACGGTCAGTAGGGCATTGCCATCAAACAGATCGCCGGGCTTGGGCTTGATGTTGGAGAATGGCGCCCCTACGATCAGGGAGTACCGGCCCGACTGAGGGACAAATTTCTTCTTGAATACCGAAAACTCCGATGCTTCTTTGGTGGGAGCCATCTTAATTGCCAGTCCCGCGGCAATACCATTGATCTGGAGATTCTTATCTACAAACCGCTTTACGGGTGCATTAGGATTGGCGTAGGATCCATCAAGATAGAAGTAGCGGCCAACGGGTTCCTTTATTCCGTATATGGCGTTCATTTTTATGGTGGAAGGATCTTCTTTGCCTATCAGCATCGTCAGGCGCCCCATAAATCCATCACCATAATCAGGATCCTTCTTCATGCTTTTCAGTCCTCCCTCAAATTTGAAGGCACTGAAATCTCCTTTCAGCTCAATTTCTTTAATATTCACACTATTGTAAGCAAACCTGAACTTTTCGTTCTGCTCACCGTAGTCGAACACCAGGCCGATGTCGCCCTTCCCACTCAGCGACTTCTCCAGCAACGATACCCTGAACACTACGTTGACCGCTAATTGCTCCTGCTTGCTGCCTTCTGCTTTTGTATCCTTTTTGGCATCTTTCGCGTCAGCCTTTTTATCCTCTTTCTTATCTGCGTCCTTCTTATCCCCATCCTTTTTCTCGGCCAGCGTCTTTACCTCAAACTTTTCGATAAAGATGGGGTAGTTGTTGAATTTGCTGGATGTATCCGAATAGGCGAAGCTACCAATCCGGAAATAAGGCGCGGTGGTCATGAACTGGCAGTCAGTAAATGCCACATTACGGAAGCCTATAGCCTTGGTTGTATCTTTAGTAGGGCACCCCTCCGGCTGCTTGTCGATGTCTTTGGTTGTAGCGTCCTTGGGCTTGATAGCAAATGTCCAAGTACCATTCAGGGTAGCCTTTGCTTCAAATCTGGCGTTTTTACCTCTCTCTTTTGCCAGCATCAGTTCCACCGCCGAATTTGATTTCAGGGTAGCCTCTCCACCCAGGAATCCGAATTTACGATCCGAGGCAAATTTGACCGCCAGCGCGTAGCTATTCACTTTATCGCTTACACTCACCAGACCCGAATAGGCCAGCAGCATAGCTTTGCTCTTATCGGGCTTCGCAGCTGCGTCTTTCTTCTCTTCCTTCTTCTCCTCTTTTTTATCCCCCTCCCCATTTGTATCACACGTAGCGACGGTCTCGTCCTGAGGGATCTTGACCATGCCCTTCATGACGAACTTCTTGCAGGTGGAGTTGATAAAGTCGATCTGCACCGTATCAACCGACATATCCCACTTGGAGATAGGGCGGGCATCATCCAGCCTTACTACATTGAATCCTTTGAAAGAGCCCGTCAAACCCACATCCCCGATCACTACGTTGGAAGCCGAGAAACTCCGGAGCGGCTTATCTTCGCTGGCTTTATCGTCCGCCTTGGCTACCGCTTCTTTCTTGTCCGCTTTGGTGGAGTCACCCTTTTCTTTCCCACTCAGCTCTTCGGGCAGGTATACTTCCAGCTTTTCAATGTACAGTCCGGTCCATTGCTTGCCTTTCTTTGCGCTGTTGCTCTTGTAGAGGGTATCTACCTTACTGAGTGTCTCGATGACTCCTTCGGGAGTCACTGTTTCGCTCAGATCCAGTGTGACGTTATCTACCTTAAAGCCCACCTTATCCTTGTACGCTTTGAGGGCAAAGGGCGAAAAGCTTAACTTAACAATGAACTCGTCCAGCCTCTTGAACTTGTCGGACAGGTCGATGGTCGCATCCAGCTTGGTGATGACCCGCTCGGTCGAATCTTTCAGGGGCTTGCCTTTCTTATCCAGTGGTACAAAGTAGTCAGGGTTCAGCCACAGTTCGCCCCCCAATTTCAGGGTTTCGAGCTTGCCGCAATTGTAGTATACCGAAGTAGCATCGCCGAAGTTTCCGTTGTCTTTGATGTCTCCCCCTTTCAGGATGTACGAGTAGCTCTTGGTTTTGTAGGTGGCATCGCCGAGCAGTACCAGCCGGCCACTTTCAAAAAAGCCCCCTTCGCTGTTTTCACGGTACTTGAGCTTATCGGCCCCAAAGAAGAAGGTGTAGCTGCTAACCCGTATCTTCAGGAACATGGATATCTCGCTGTAGCCGGGGTAGATCTTTACGTCGTTGAAGCATATAGCGACCTGCCTGTTGCCCTCCGTAACGAGGTTGACCAGCAACGGGAACTCCACGGCCGCATCGGTCCGGTAGTCGGGCAGGTCTTTTTTCTCTTTCTGCAGCTTCTCAAACAGCTCCTTTGCTTTGGTCGCCGACCCAGAGTTCTGCCCCCCCTTCTTATCGTCCTTATCATCTTTCCGGATGCCAGCTTGCATTGGTGGACGGTGGCTGCTCAGGCTTGACACCTTAATGGAGGAAGCACCATACTGCCGTTTCAGATCGCCGATCAATGTGTTCACGATCCGCCGTTTCAGGGCCATCTGGCTGGCGGGCTCCTTGCCCCCGGCCAGAGCCGTCGACAGGCTCATTATAAAAATTACCGTTGCTACTAAATATGTCTTCATGAATGAGTACAGACAGAGGGATTAGTTGAAGTTGATTCTAGCTCCACCAATCGAGCCGTTGTAAAACTGGTTGAATATTTCTTTAAGGATTTTGAAGGACACCTCCTTAGGATTTTTGGAATAGATATCCTGAAACTTCTTAGGATAACTCGACAGGTACCCTTCTTTCTGTGCCTTCTTGGGGTCAAGTCCTTTCAGCTCCTCATTGATCCCATCGGAAGCTCCGTCCACCAGCTTTTTCAGTTTGTTGACGTGCTCTTTATCCTTCTTCGTATCCTTCAGTCGTACTTCCAGGGCTGCAATCTTTTCCTTCAGCTTCTCTTTGGCTTCGCGGGTTAGCTTCTCCTCCTTCTTTTCCTCCTTTTTGTCGGCCTTCTTCTCCTCTTTCTTTTCTTCTTTCTTCTCTTGTACTTTCTTTTCCTCTTTCTTGTCTTCCTTCATATCCGCTTTTTTATCGTCCTTCTTGTCGCCGTCTACTTTTTTCTTCAGGCTACTTATCCCCTTTGACAACAAGCTGTCCTTGACCATGTAGAGGTTGTTGAGCGTATCGAGGTTTTTCTTGTAGGCTCCCCATTTCTTCTCCATGTCCGAATAGGTGATCAGGGCCCGACCCAAGCTCTGGCCTTTGGTGATATGGTCGTTGATCTTTCGGCTGATGGAATCCAGCTGCTTACCGATGCCATCGGCCATCAGCGAGTCGTAGGGAATTTTGTCAGAGATACGCTTGAGATCTTTGAGCTTCTCGGCGTTGTAGGTTACTTTGATAGAGCCCTCTTTCAGCTGCTTATCGGCATTGAATTTGGCCTTATCGTCCATTTCGGCCCAGATATTTACCTTCTTGACGGGCAGCTTCAAATCTTCCGCGAAGGGAATACTCCACTGCAGTACGCCCTTCTTGTCGCCGGCATTGACGAACTTAAAATTTCCGGCAACCAGTACATCGGCCGGTTTGGGATCATAGGATGATCCGGCATCGATCGCCAGCCCCGGCTTTTCACAGGTAGGGTCCAGCTTTTTGAGTCCGGTACTATCGGTTTTGGCCTCTCCCTTATACTCACTGTTGTCTTTTTTGACGCCCTCTGCCTTTACAAAAGCAGCAATGTCATTGCTCTCCAGATTGATGACCTCCGAGACTATCTTCTCATTCTTCTCATTGATGCCATACACGCGCAACTGGTAGTTTCTGGACGGGTTCAGGCTGTTAAAGGCGAAAGAGCCGGTGCCTGCTGCGAGGGGCTGATTACTCTGCCAGCTGGCACTCCCCTTCTCGGCGTACTCCACCAGAAACGATTTATGCTCCGGCTCGCCTTTCCAGGAGAAGGTTGCCATCTTATTCGCCTCATCCCAGGCCGCTTTTAGTTGGGTGGGAGGCAGGAGCCGGCTGCCGTAGGTAAAGTACTGGATCTCGGAGAAGCCGTTGTTACGGAATACCCCTACGTCTTCGCGTCCGCGCTTGGCAACGGCCTGTACCCGGTACGCATAGACCCGACCGGGTATCAAAGGCGGAAAGGTCGCGTTGTAGTTGAGCGTAGTACCGCGGGTACGGGTGGTGTAGTAAGCAGGCTGGGCCAAAAACAGGTTCTGGATATTGGCATTGAAATGACCATTGACCAGCAGGTCCGTGATCGTAAACTCGTACTCCACATCGCTGACGTTGGTATGCCGGGGTGCCCACTGGAATGTGATATTCTGGGGAGCCATCGGCTCCATGAAGATCTGGTTTTGCGGCATTACCCACACCGGAGGCTCATTGATAGAGATCCATACAGGATTGGCCCACTGTATACCCGAGATGGGACGGTTGGTCTGGAAGTCGACGATCTCCACCCCAAACCGGAAAGCGCCTTCGTTGAACGGGCGACGGTACTGATCCGGGCTTACTTTGAGATTATACTGCTTGAAGTAGTTGGCTACCTGATCGGCCGGCAGGTTATACATCTGTCCGTAGCTAAGGGTCAGAGGCGGTTCGCCCTGCACCACATCCGTGCTCTGGATCATAAATCCCTGTCCTTCGATATAGATCCGGATCCGGAATGCGCGTGAGGCCATGGTACGGTCATTTTGCTGTACCTGGATGGATAGGTTAGTCTGTGAAGGGTTACTGAAATCGGCCAGGTAGATCGGATACGGTGGCAGCTGCGTGAAACGAGCCACTACTGGATAGTACTCCTGAGCCACGGCGGCGGGTACTCCGGCCAGCGTACCCAGCAGAATAGTCGTTATGGCGTATAGCTTACGAAGGGGTAATAGAGGGTAGATATTCACAATCAGACAGATCTAAAAAGTAAAGTTGTAACCTACATTGCCGTTGAGGTAGGTGTTGACACCCGTTCTTACTAATCCTGCATTGGCGCTGAAGTTGTGGCTTTTACCGACACGCATGTTTGCCATTACTTGAGCATTCAGGGCCAGGGAATTGTCCTGACTAGCCTCTCCCATCGTATTAGTGACCGAGATGGCAGACATATTGAACGTGGTATTGAACCCACTCGCAAAGGTCTTCTGCAGACCGACGGTCGGCCCTACCCCCTGGATAGTACCTGAGTACAACATATTCCTGAAATACGTAAGGCTGGCATTAACGGCCGCTTTCTGCTGGGGGAAGCCCAGCGTATAGGTCAGGGAGGAGTTCAGGATATTAGTAGTTCCGGTCGAATCAATGACATTGGCCCGGCGGTTATTTGAACCGATGTAGCTGGCCGAAAAGCTCAGCGATGATTCCTGAGTCTCTGTCTTGCGCAGTACTTTATTGGCATTGTAGCCCAGGGTCCTGGACACCATCGCGTAGGATAGCGTATCAATGATCTGCCCCGGTACCCGCACCAGTTGTGAATAGGTATCATTGAGGAAGCGGTACGATCTGAAATTGGAGAAGTTCAGACCCATATTAAAGTCTTCGCTGATGCGGGCGTTGGCATTTAGTGAACCAACCATCCGGCTCTGACTATTGGCCTTCCGTTTTAGTATATCATCCTTCTGGTAGCCCATATTACCCCCGATGCCTAGCCGCCCCTGTAGCAGTTGCTGGCTGAAGTTCAGGGTGTAGTTGGCAAGGTCATTCACGAAGTAGTAGCCCCCCAGGGTTGAGTACCCCGGATCTATCCGCTCATACCCCACCCCCACGATGGTATTGGTGGCGGCAATGTTGTAGTTGACATTACCCTTGAAAGCATTGTAAGACTGCGTAGTAGCATTACCCCGCATAAACAGACCAGCCAGGGTCCGCAGGGGTACCCGGGCATACTCGGTGGCCTGATCGTTGGTAATGACGCTGTTGGAGTACTCCGCGTTAACCTGCAGGGCGTGGAAAAGCGTGGTACCGAAGTTCAGGCTTACTACCATGTTATCCTTCGGGTTGATGACCTGGTTCTGGAACCGGCGGTTCAGCAGCGGCAGGGTATTGGCCACATCATACGCCTTAAACATGGTGAGCCCGATGGTATAACTGCCCGGGTTGTAGTCAGCCCGGAAGCCATAGCCCATCCGGCGGTAGGTGGGGCCGGTGTTGGTGGTGTCGGTATACTGCGACCGGAGCAGACGCCCGCCCATAAGCTGAATGCGCCACTTGTCGGGGGTAAGCTCGAGCCCGCCTCCCGTAAACTGGTGACCATTGAGCGTATAGGGCGAAAAGGTCATATAGTTGGTACCTATATAGGCCCGCGCCCACTTGTACGAAGGGCTGATGCTGAACTGGTTGAATGAATAGCCTTGTGAAAGCTCCACCCGCCGGTCAGAGTAATTGAAGTTGAGCGGCACAGAGACACTTCCGTACAAATTCAGGTTTAGGTTGCCACGTAAGAAGTAGTTCAGCGGACCAGCGACATCGGGAATTCCGCTCGTAAAGAGTGTAGTGGCTCCCACCCCACCGGTTACCACTAAGGGCTTGGCCTTAGCAACTGTTTCAAGATCGACTGACTGGGCAGTGACAGACCGCAGCCCGGCCCACAGAAGGAGAAGGAGGGCATACGTTTGCCAGGAGCGGCATGTATTATGCTGGCTCATGATGGATGTAATTAGTGCCAATGGGCTGGTCATTTTATCGGTTAATCAGCAGGATCTTGGATATTTTGGTCGTTGGCGTCACTACCGTAAGAATGTAGGTACCGCTTATCAATTGCATAGCAGGCAGATCCAGTGTGACGGGGTCTGACCCCGTGTTGGTGAAGCTCTTTCGTACTAGTACCCGATCGCCAGCGGATGAATGTACCATCACCGTAAAGTCTTCGTTGGCTTCATTTTCAACCGCCAGCTTCACCTGATTTCCGGTTACCGGATTACCCATTACTTCTACCTGGAAAGGCCTCATACCCACCGGGGCCGGGAAGCCTCCGTTGTTGATCTGGTCTCTGATCTCGATCGTTTTGGTAAGCGGGTACTCGCAGTTGTCCACGGTTACCGTTTCTACAATCTTATAGGTACCTACCTGTGGGAAGCGGATCTTAACGCTATAGGCATCCTGGCTTACCAGATTACCACCGATGTACTGCCAGCGAATGGCACTGGGTACCGGATTGGTAAGATCCACACATACGACCGGCTTATCTACAAGCGCTTCGCTAGGCAGCGTAAAGAGCTGCTTGACGTAGGTGAATGGTTTGACAGTCACCTGCTGCTTACCACCGCAACTGTTCTCATCCAGGGCCGTTAGCTCATAGATACCCAATGAATCGGCCTGTACGATTGCTCCCTGCCTGGTGGTACCATCGGGGTAGCTCCAGATAAAGCTTTTCCCCCAGCTTAGGGTTGAAGCATTAAGTGAGAAAGGTTGAGTAGGACATACTTCCAGTTCCTTGGCCAGGTCCAATGGTCTTGGCTCAGGTGAGGTCAGCGCTACGGGAGTCGATCTGAGTACACAGCCTTTATCATCCGTGATTGTCAGCATGGTCTGTCCGGTTCCACATACAGCCGTTAGTTGTGGCTGAGTGGCATTGATACCGCTCCATTCGTACCGGAAGGGCGCAGTTCCTCCTTTTACTTCGGAAGATAAGGTGGCATCGCAACGACCATAGCAACTTGGTGGGGTGTACTTAGTTCCTACGCTGAAGGCGGAGGTACTATCCGCGATGGCTACCTGACTGGTGGTCTGGCAACCTGACGCATCTGCCACTGTGATCGTGTGTGTCCCCGTGGGAAGCTTTGGGATGGTATTACTAGGTACGGTAGTACCATTCCAGGTGGCTGTGTAGGGAGAACGACCTCCGGTTATCGTTAAGGTAGCTTCTCCCAGCGGTTGGGACAAACAGTAGTTTGGAACTACTTTCGCTACCTTAGAAGTCAATAAGTCCGGCTCAACCACTTGTACTTTGGCCGATACTGAAATCTGATTAGCATCCGAAACCACCACTTCGTACAAGCCAGGAGCCAGGTTATCAACGGTGAAGCCTTCAGTATTCATCGCTTCCGTAGCGCCACTACCCGTCAGGCGCAGCCACTTGGTTTTGTATGGAGACTGTCCCGCGTACGCGACACCTCCGGTTACTGCAATAGCTATTTTCCCGTCCTTACGGCCAAAGCAACTGATTGAATCGACCTTAGCTACTATCTCGATCCGCTTAGGCGCAATCAGGCTCTGGCTAAGGGACTGCCCACACCCGTTCTTGTCTTTTACAACGACCCGGTAATTGCCTCCATCCAGATTGGATAGCTTACTGGTAATTCCGGTAGCCGTTGCCGTAATCTGACTTTTATGAGTAATATCTGCGCTATTGGCATCATACCAGTTTACAAAATAAGGGTTGATACCACCCGAAACACTGATTTCTACGGATCCATCCTTTGAGTCAAATGAGCGGGGATTCGTAGCCGTTACCAATTGAGTAACGACGGCCGACGGTTCGTTGATTGTAACTGAAGTAGGAGCCATTACCTCGCACCCTTTCCCATCTACTATACTAATAGAGTAGGTACCTATATCCAGGTTGGTGAGGGTAACTGATTCGCCCGAGAAGCTAACAGGGGTACCATTGTTAATCCTGTACGTAAAGTTGCCGTAGTCGCTCTTTGCATTCAGCAAGACCGTGCCATCGCGCTTTCCGAAACAAGTCACATCCTTAGCGCTTAGAGAAGCAGTAGGCTTTTGAGGCTGCGTAATTGACAGGTTGGAAGTAACCGAACAACCGATACGGTCTTTGACTGTAAACTCGTAGGTACCGATGCTCAACCCATTCAATGTATTCGCAGGACCTCCACTCTGATTAGTCCAGCTAACCGTGTACGGAGCGCCCGCCGAGCCGGAAGGAGTGATGCTGATCGAGCCATCCGCTCCTCCGAAACAGGTCACATTCTTTACGGAAGAAGTAAATTCTACCGCAGTATGTTGTACTACAGTAATGGCGTTACTTTTTGAAAGAGAGGTACAACCTGAGTTGGTACACGTAGTGGTATAGGTACCTGCACGCTGTGTGGTATACGTCACCCCAGTAGCGATCAGCTTATCATCAAGAAACCAGTTGACAGTACCGGCACAGCCCGTTGCCGTTAGCAAGGCCTGCTCACCAATGCACAGGCCGTCAGGCTTACTAGTTGATATGGTAGGAGGAGCAACGTACGTAACTGTAAGTTCAGCCACGCTGCTGAGCAGGTTACCGCAGGGGCCTTGTACCTCTACCGAATATTTTGCTCCATTCTGTACTGCAGCGGCTGCTGTAACTTCATAAGTGGAAGCCATGGCTCCCGTTATGGCCTGCCCATTGCGGTACCACTGGTAGCCAGTGACCGTACCGCTGGCCGTGACAGTGAAGCGGGCAGTACTGCCTTCGCATACCTGTTGGGCTACCGGTTGTATACTGATCCTGACGGGCTCATTGACGACCAACTGCGCAGCGCTGCTGGTGATGCTCTGCTGATCGCAAGCACCAGTACCGAATATTTTGACGGTATAGTTACCTGCGTCACAGGTGGAACAAAGCTCCGTCAGTGTCAATGTAGATGTGCGGCTGCCGCTCAGGCTCCCAGCTTCATCCACCAGATCCACCCCATTCTTCATCCACTGGAAACCACCGGCGTTGCTGGCTGTGATGGTAAAGGTATAGTTCTCACCAACACATTTAGTAGCTCCCACGGGCTGAACTGTGATGGTGGGTTTGGTATTGACCGTAAGCTGGACTTCACTACTGTTGAGTGTACCGCAGGGTCCCAGTACCTCGACGGAGTACTTAGTGCCGTTCTGCGCGGCACTGGCAGCTGCAACTTCGTAAGTGCTGCTAGTAGCTCCTGTTATAGCTTGGCCGTTGCGGTACCATTGGTAGCCAGTGACCGTACCGCTGGCTGTGACAGTGAAGCGGGCAGTACTGCCTTCGCATACCTGTTGGGCAGAAGGCTGGCTGCTGATCTGGACAGGCTCGTTGACGACTAGTTGCGCAGCGTTGCTGGTGACGCTCTGCTGATCGCAGCTTCCCGTGCCGAATATTTTGACTGTATAGCTGCCGGGATCACATCTGGCGCACAAGGAGGTAATGGTGAGTGAAGAAGTCTCGCTGCCGCTCAGCCCATCTTCATCCACCAGGTCTGCTCCGTTCTTCATCCATTGGAAAGCACCGGCGTTGCTGGCCGTGACGGTAAAGGTATACTCCTCGCCAGCACATTTAGTAGCTCCCACGGGCTGAACCGAAATGGTAGGCTTGGTATTGACGGTAAGGGTAGCTTCCTGGCTGCTCAGGTTACCGCAGGGGCCTAGTACTTCTACTGAGTACTTGGCTCCATTTTGTGCCGCACTGGTTGTAAACTCGTAGGTGGAAGATGTGGCTCCTGCTATGAGCTGGCCATTGCGGTACCACTGGTAGCCAGTGACCGTGCCGCTGGCCGTGACGGTGAAGCGGGCGGTAGCGCCTTCGCATACCAGCTGGTCGGCCGGCTGGCTGCTGATGCTGACAGGCTCGTTGACGACTAGCTGCGCCGCGCTGCTGGTGACGCTCTGCTGATCGCAGCTTCCTGTACCAAATACTTCTACGGTGTAACTGCCGGGGTCGCAGCTGGCGCACAGGGAGGTAATGGTAAGCGAAGAAGTAATGCTGCCGCTCAGGCCGGGTTCATCCACCAGGGCTACTCCGTTCTTCATCCACTGGAAGGCGTCGGCGTTGCTGGCGGTGACGGTAAAGGTATAGTTCTCGCCTACACACTTGGTAGCACCCAGAGGTTGCACCGTGACGGCAGGCTTAGTATTGACAGTGATTGCAGCTTCCTGACTGGTCAGGTTCCCGCAGGGGCCTAGTACCTCTACAGTGTACTTGTCGCCATTCTGTGCTGCATTAGCCGCAAACTCATAAGAGGAAGATGTGGCACCTACTATGAGCTGGCCGTTGCGGTACCACTGGTAGCCAGTGACCGTGCCGCTGGCCGTGACGGAAAAGACTGCCTTCTCGCCTTCGCATACCTGCCGGGCCACCGGCTGGCTGCTGATGCTGACGGGCTCGTTGATGACTAGTTGCGCGGCGCTGCTGGTGATGCTCTGCTGGTCACAGGCGCCTGTACCGAATACTTCTACTGTATAGCTACCCGGGTCGCAGCTGGCGCACAGGGAGGTAATGGTCAGCGAAGAAGTAGTGCTGCCGCTCAGACTAGGTTCATCCGCCAGGTCAGCTCCGTTCTTCATCCACTGGAAGGCACCTGCGTTGGTGGCATTGACGGTAAAGGTATGTTTCTCACCTACACACTTGATGGCACCCACAGGCTGCACTGTAATAGCGGGTTTGGTATTGACGGTAAGTGCTGCAACGCTACTCATAATGTTGCCGCAGGGGCCTTGCACCTCGACCTTGTACTCATCACCACGCTGCGATGAACTGGCTGAAAACTCATAGGTGCTGCCGTTGGCTCCCGCTATGGCCACACCATTGCGATACCATTGGTGGCCGCTGACGGTGCCACTGGCTGCTACAGTAAAGCGGGCGGTGCTGCCTTCGCATACCTGCTGAGCCACCGGCTGTGTACTGATGCTGACGGGCTCGTTGACGACTAGCTGCGCCGCAGAGCTGGTGACGCTCTGCTGGTCACAGGCGCCCGTACCGAACACTTCTACGGTATAGTTACCCGGGTCACAGCTGGCGCACAGGGAAGTAATAGTCAGCTGGGCGCTCTGGCTGCCGCTCAGCCCATCCTCATCCGCCAGGTCCACTCCATCTTTCATCCACTGGAAAGCACCTGCATTGGTGGCCGTTACGGTAAAAGTGTATTCATCACCAGCACATTTAGTAGCTCCCAGGGGTTGAACCATGATGGCGGATTTGGTATCCACCATAAGTTCAGCTTCCTGGCTGGTCAGAGTATCGCAGGGGCCTAGTACATCTACTGAGTACTGCTCCCCATCTTGTGCTGCACTCGCGACAAACTCGTAAATACTCCTGGTCGCCCCCGCTATGGGCTGACCGTTGCGGTACCACTGGTAGCCAGTGATCGTGCCGCTGGCCGTGATGGTGAAGCGGGCGGTACTGCCCTCGCACACCTGCTGGTCGGCCGGCTCATCATCGATGGCTAAGCAAGGATCATTAGCTGGTTTAGGGGTTCCGGCATCCAGCCCTGTCCTTGCCCTGTAAGTGGTGATCACAGCTAATCCCCCGTTATGGCCAGGGGCATCCGCACAGATGGATTTGGCGTTGGAAGAAATGTAGCCGCTGAATAACAGGAAGAGTATAGAGTTGATAATAGTCAGATACTGACCAGGTAGCTTACACTGGTAAGACCTAAACATTACATTACATAAATTATCAATCATCAAGGGTCTGTTTGGAGGATGATTAGGGGAGGTCAAAAAAGGATCTACCATAAAACCTGGAACCCACAGGCAACCCTGATCTGATATTGTTCAAGGTTGCCCTGGTCCGGTCGTGTGTATAGTAGTTGGCAAATGTATTTTTGACCTAACTCATTCATATCATCCTTTCGGGTAGTTTTTACAAAAAGAGGAGACTACCCAAAAGGGTAGTCTCCTCTTTTATAGTATTTATAATCAGCCTTTTAAACTCCCTTGTTCTATATTAGCGAACAAATAATTTTGGCCTCCATCAGCAGGCCAGCTTGACCAGGCGTCAATTTTTTTGACTTCTACAGGAGCTTTCAAAGTAACTTTATCTATTATTCATTAACTTTGATTCCTCGAAAAGCCCCCCTATACACCATCTGTTTATTTCGTTATTTATATATTTTATGAAATTATTATCTGGACGTACTCTTTGGAGCGTCTTGACTATTTTGCTACTGATTTCTCCTGCCTTTGGTCAAACAGATACCTTTCGCCAGCTTGAAGACAAAGTCTATCAATTAAATAATGCTTTAAAATACCGGGAATCCCAGGCACTGCTATTACCAGTTCTTGAAAGCACATCTCTCAGTGCTGAGGATAAGTACCAAGCTTCACTTCTGCTTTCCTATACCTACAAGAGGGTGCTGGATTATCCATCTACGCTGCAGTTTCTCGAAACAGCCCGGCAATTTGCCCGGCAGACTCCACGTAATGATCAATACCAGGCGGCTATCCTGGCTCAGGAGGCTTTTGTTTACTTTGATATACATGAGTACGAAAAGTCAGATCGAATAATGCGTGCCATCGAAAAGACAGGGTTCCGCCATATTGATCTGGAGAACAAAGCCAAAATAGTCATGCAGCAGGCATACCTGCTTTTCATGCGTAAGCAATACCAGGAGGCCGAAACCACCTACGACAAAGCTATTGAATGGCTACGTGCGTCCTCCCCGTGTGACTTACCCATGATTTATGTAAAAAAGATGCAACTCTACTCAGCCATGAATCAGATGGATAAAATGCAGGAGGCCCTGCGCCATTCCAGTACCTACGCTGATTCGTGTGCCATCATAAAATATGATATATATGCGTACAGTGAGCTGCTTACTATCTATAAGAATAAGAATGATATAGAAGGGATCGCTTTTGCAGCTAAAAAGTTGGATACCCTCAATAAGATTTTTGCCCAGGCCGAAAATATAGCGGCCCTCCATAACCAGAAGGAGGCCATGATGCTAAAAACGAAGGATCAGCACTTAGCCGCCCAAAAAGCCAGTCACCTCTATCTAACTCTCCTTATTATTGGTCTTTTAATCATAGTTGGAGCCTTAGGTGTGTGGTTATACTTATATCGCCGGCAAAAAGCTTTTATGGAGAAGGAAATAGTCCGAATGTCTGCTGAATTGCAATCCTATATCATTCAAAGTAAAACCAGCTCCCCCGATCTATCAACTACCTCGAATATAAACACCAACTTGCTGTCTGAACGTCAGAGACAGGTGCTGGATCATTTAGTAGCTGGCCTGGCTAATAAAGAAATTGCGGATAAGCTCTGCGTCTCTGAGAATACGGTTAAATATCATATAAAGAACATTTACCAACTGTTTGATTTGAAAGACAGAAAAGATCTATTCGCTAACCTGAACAAGAAAGTAGGTAACCACATGCATTTAGAGTAATTTGTGAAATAGTAATGGCACGAACGTGCCATGCAGCACATCTACCGCAGCAATTCCTTACACATGAGTTTCTTTGTAAATATTCTAACTTCATCTTTTTAGAAGAAAGAGGCAGTAAGCTTCTTACTCCTTCTTAGCTACCCCACCTTTTCCAGCTCAGCCTTGGCCACGTCCAGTCCATATAGATATACTGCACGGGCAACTCCGCTGATTTTTTAGCTTTCTCTTCAATTGGCATATATTTGGAGTAGGGTCATAAAAAGAGCCATGCCTACCAGAGCCTGTGAGATGCTATATCCTAATGGGGAGAAGACTACGACCTGGATTAGCGCGGTCTTATCAAAACTCTGGTTGAAACTGCTCACATAGCGCTTAGCATATATGTACGCGACAAAGATGTCGATAACATCCTGAAATCCATAAGGAAGGCGAAAGATGTCGAAGGCGAAGAAATACCTTGCTTATCCTACCATCATAAAGTTGTATCCTAATGCAGGTTTGTCGTTGAATATCTTTATTGATAGATGAATTAGTTTGTAAACTACTGTCAGGCTGATTTCTATGACAAATGCAAGTTGTTCTGGTAGGTTGTCTGATTTTTTATCAGGGCGAATATCAGGTGAATGATCTTGTTTCTGACCGCA
>NZ_JAFEUV020000019.1 GCF_017355915.2 Telluribacter roseus | reverse complement strand
GGACTACCGCAAGCTTGAAGCTCGTAGTGTAATCCTTCTGACTCCGCTTGACATACTTCTTCTCTGCTTTCATAACAATACTTTTTTGTATCGCTATTTTAGGACAAGACAGCTAACTGCATAAAGAAGGGGGAGCGTAATTGCTCCCCCTTCTTCTCTTATAAGCGCCACCAGTCTATAAATCAAATACTAAATAGCTAACACCTAACAACTACAAGCTAAACCCTACTTTCCAAACGGGTACGTCTCGGGCGTCAGCTCTTCGTCGACGGGTTGGCGCAGTGGGTGCAGGGCCTCGGTTGTATCAATATAGATGAAAGCGTCGTAGCGGGCATTGAGTACCGTAGGTACGTAGTTGCCGTAGCTCTCGTACTCCGGATTGTACACTACCCCAATGGCCCGGTGCGGCATTACTTTACTAAACCGTTCCTTCTCGTTGTAGCGGTTAAAGATTAAAAACTTATCCTCCGCTGATTCATTGTGCAGTAGTTCTTCCACGCTCCCCTCTCTGGCCTCCGGTACCTCCATCTCCTCCATAGGGGCCTCCCATCGGCTACCGGCTATAACAGTACCCTGATACGAGCCGAAGCCTACCAGTACTACATCATCTTCGTGATTCTGCTCCCGAACCAGCTGCCCCACGTTGATCATCCCGGCCCGTTTCATATCGGTATAGCGGGCATCGCCGATGTGGGTGTTGTGCTCCCACACGATAGCCTTGGAGTCGGGGCCGTAAAAATTGGCGATGCGGTTCAGCGTCTCTACCATGTGGGTATCCCGGATATTCCAGGATTTATCGTCAAAGCCTACCATACTGCGGTAGTACCTTTCGGCATTGACAGCGATGTGGGCGTTCTGTTCGGTATTAAGGGCCGCCTCGGGGTCATGATCGTACTGGACGCCCCGGCTCCTGATTTCCCTCAGCAGCTTTACCACATCTTCCCGGCACGACTGGGGCAGGCCGCCCATCTGGGCCGTCGCATACAGCTGCCCATCCTCCGCGTAGGGTTCAAAACATTGTGCCGCTTTACGGGCCAGCGCTGCCGTATGAGGGTCTGTCTTTTCCAGATACTCCACCAGCGCATCCATCGACTCCCACAGACTGTACACGTCCAGCCCGTAGAAGCCCACCCGCTGGTCGGGGTACAGCTGGGCATTGTGGTCTTTGAGCCAGGAGATCAGAGCCGCTACTTCCCAGTTAGCCCACATCCAGGTAGGCCAGCGATCAAAGTTCCTGAGTATATCTACCGGCCTTTTGTCCTGATCCGCAAAGCCCTTTACGTAGCGGTTGATCCGGTAGCAGTCGGGCCAGTCGCCCTCTACGGCTATAAAGTTGAAGCCTTTCTCCTGGATCAGCCGCCTGGAGATCTCGGTCCGCCATACGTAGTACTCGTGGGTACCATGGGTAGCTTCGCCCAGCAACACAAAGCGGGCATCACCAATGCGCTCCAGCAGTGGGTCCAGGTCCCTGGCTGTGCGCAACTGATATGTCTTTTCTTTTACTTTATCGTCTGTTCCGGCATTCCTTCCTGTGATATGTTCTGTTGCCATAGCCTTCTCCTCTTAGTTGTACCCTCTGTTATCCCAGTTGTTGTTTGGCTTTTTCTCTCTTTCGGCCCGTTGCAGCAGGTCCGTCATTTGTTCATCCGTAAAATCCCCGAACACCTCATACACCTGCCCCACCGAGATAAACGGTTCGGGCTGTACCAGCACCTCCAGATCGTCAGCTTCGTTGAGGGCTTTATCATACTTATGACCCGATACAGGAGCCGCCAGAATGATCCGGGCCGCCCCATGTTTGCGGCATAGTCGAATGGCCGCTATAAGCGTAACCCCCGTAGCAATACCATCGTCAACCAACAGTACGATGCGTCCTTCCATTAGAGGAATGGGGCTCCCCTGACGGTACTGACTAACCCGCCGGTCTATCTCCAGCTTTTGTTCTTCGATTACATTCTCTATGGTATTTCGGGGAAGTGAGTCTTCAACCCTCGGCGATATATATACGGAGTAGTCTTCGGCGATGGAGCCAATACCGTACTCCTTGTGTCCCGGAAACGGTAGCTTCTTGGTGATGACAAAAGACAGATCCGTTTCCAGCTCCCTGGCCACGTAGTAAGCTACCTCCACGCCCCCGCGCGGTATTCCCAATACCAGCGGATGCAGATGTTTGTATATAGGCACCAGATACCTACCCAGCTCCTCACCCGCATGTTGGCGATTCTTGAAGACAATTTCATTCTCTACCCTGTCCATGCAATTAATTTTTTTGACCAGGCGCTGTAATCTGGTCAGGTGGTCATACCCCTTTTTCTACTTTTTTCTTAAACCAGTGCTATGATGTAATGTTTGATAGTATCAACGATTATGACGTATACATCGAGTAGAAGTAAGAGCGGGTAAGTACTACCTAGAAAAAGATGACGGTAAACATGAATACATGTAGCCCTCAGGTACTTATATAGCCTGTGAACTCAGCAGCATGTACTACGTAGCAGGAAAGTATTTTCAGCGAAGATGAGATGTAGTGGCCGGTAGCGTGTTCCAGCTCCTGATACGGTCTCCTTTGGTTTCAAGAAGCCACACCTGCACGTTGGGGAAACGTTTCAGGAGCCGTTTGCCGCGACTAGTACCGGCTACACTCAGAGCCGTAGCCAACGCATCGGCCAGGGTACCATTGGGCGCAATGACGGTGGTGCGTACGTGATGTAGCAGCCCTACGCCAGTGCGGGGATCTACAATGTGGGAGTAACGCTTCCCCTGGTGTTCGAGGTAGCGGTAGCTGGCTCCGGAGGTAGCTACGCCTGCATTCGCCAGTTCGAGGGTCTGGACAGAATCGGCAGTGGTACCCGATGACACCTCCACGCGCCAGCCCTTCTGGCCCGGTGGGGCATCGCCCAGCGTTAGATCGCCTCCCGCATCTACCAGTACCGAATGGATGCCCAGCTCACGAAGTACCCGTACGGCTTCATCAGCGGCGTAGCCTTTGCCAATTCCCCCGACGTCCAGCCGCATTGCTTTCCGCTCCAGAAGTACTTTACGCTCCTGTGCATCCACCTTGATGTAGCGATAGCCTACGCTCCGGCGTGCCTGCCGGATGTCTTCTTTTTCGGGAAAGTAAGACCTTCGCATAGCCCGGCGCCAGAGTTGTACCACGGGGCCTACCGTTACGTCAAATGCACCCCCTGTTCGCTGGCTTATATCCTTAGAAACAGAAAGAATATCAAATAGCTCGGGACTAACGGTGACCCACTCTCCTGAGCCGGAGCCGGCCGAAAGCCGGTTGATCTCGCTGCCGTCGCGGTAGTCGCTCATGATCTCGTTCAGCTCCTCAATCCGGGCAAAGGCGCGGTTGGCGGCCCGGTGTGCGGTGGCGCTATCAGGCGCGTATAGGATCAGCCGGAACTGAGAACCCATGAGTCCTCTGGCGTACTCGTACCGTCCCCCCTGCGCAAATACCTGAGCAGGTAAGTAGATTATAATCAGCAGAATACTTATATTTAAAAAAAAGACAGCCCGCATAAATCCGAGTATGCGGCTGTCTTTATTCTGTAACGAACTTAGAAAGCGGGTGAAACTTAGCATTACAAACGCGTTACTTATCCTGCTCATCGGCCTGGTGATGGTCATTACGGGAGCTTTCCTGAACCTACGCACACTCCCTCTGGGCAACCCAACCATTCTGGCCGGACTTGGTGTCGATTTCATGGGGACCATCCTGCTCGTACTGAGCCTGCACCGTCGCCGTCGTAATAGTTAAATCCGGCTGGCCGTGCTGCGCAGGTACATATCTGCCAGTACCAGGGCTGCCATGGCCTCCACAATAGGTACGGCCCTGGGCACCACACAGGGATCATGCCTTCCTTTGCCCTGTACCGTTACCTTTTCGCCGTACTGGTCCACGCTATCCTGATCCTGCATAATCGTCGCTACGGGCTTAAATGCTACCTTAAAGTAGATGTCTTCGCCGTTGGAGATACCTCCCTGGATACCGCCTGACTTGTTGGTAGTAGTTCGAACATTGCCTTGCTCATCGGTATAAAAGGCATCGTTATGCTCGGAGCCGTACATTTCTACCCCCGCAAAGCCACTGCCATACTCAAAGCCCTTAACCGCATTGATGCTTAGCATGGCCTTACCCAGTTCGGCGTGAAGCTTGTCGAATACCGGCTCGCCCCAGCCTACGGGTACTCCTGTGGCCACGCAGCTTACAACTCCACCTACAGAGTCTCCCTTCTTACGGGTCTCGTCAATGAAGTCAAACATCTGCTGCGCCATTTCCGGGTCCGGGCAGCGTACCGCGTTTGTTTCTGCCTGTTCCAGATCCATCTCCTGATACCCTTTTGTCAGCTTCATTGGTCCTACCTGCGACACGTAAGCCTGTACGTTGACACCAACATGTCTTAATAGCAGCTTAGCCAGAGCTCCGGCGGCTACCCGGGCGGCTGTCTCGCGGGCCGAGCTGCGGCCGCCTCCCCGGTAGTCCCGTACGCCGTACTTGGTCTGGTAGGTGTAGTCGGCGTGGGAAGGGCGGTACTGCGCTGCAATATGGGAGTAATCCTTGCTGCGCTGATCCTCATTGCGAATGATCAGGGCAATAGGAGTACCAGTGGTTTTGCCTTCAAAAATACCCGATAGTACTTCAAACTCGTCGGCTTCACGGCGTTGGGTAGTAATACGAGACTGTCCCGGCTTGCGGCGATCCAGCTCACTCTGGATGAAATCCAGGTCAAAATCAATACCGGCCGGACAGCCCTCAATCACCACTCCTATTCCTACTCCGTGTGATTCGCCAAAGGTGGCGATCTTGAATATTTTACCGTACGTACTACTCATGGTATCTGTTTATTTTCTGAACATACATATTGTCCCAACTAACAATATGATAACTACTGCATTAATCAAGGTGCGGGTTATGCCTTGGTAGTTGATATAGGGCTCGGTTGTATCCAACCGGGCCAGATTGTCATACATTAGTAGCTCTCCCTCGTGGGATACTACCTCAGATGGACGACTCTCTCCCACTACCTCTACAACCTTGTCTGACCGTAACGTGTCATAGCGAGCTTTCTGAGGATCAAAATAAATCCATTGGAAGTACCTTCCCAAAGGAAAACTTCCATTTTGCCGGGCTACCACAAAATAATTAAATGTTTTATCGCCAGTAACACGTTCATAGCTACGCCTGATCACCTGACTTACTTCAGGAGGATAAAAATCAAAGGATGCGCTATTCAACACATCGGGAGCAGGCACGGCAGCCAGATTACCCGTACCTTTTATCTTAAACACATAGCGAAAGCTTTCTCCCGAGGCCAAATGCTGACTGCTTACCTGTTCTTCAAGAGTGTACTCCCCTACCGCCACCTGATCTCTCTGCGGATGAGGAGGCAGTGGCAGCACCTGTACCTTAACCGGTCGTGAAGCAAACTTCTGTATACTTCTCTTTCTTTCCCCCTTTTCCTGTATCTCATATACCAGCATGTCCAAAGCTACGGCCGGAAACGTAACATCCTGCTGGGTCAGCGGAAAGTATACAGCCTGGTACATGCGGTACTCCGTGAACTTCTTACCATTGATGGTGACTGTATTTTGTACTATTTCTTCGATACCTACATTTTCCTCCCAGCAACTTGCCGGCCGTAGTTTCTTCAGGATATTCTGCAACTGGGCATCGAGCTGGTAAAACTCCATCTCAACCGGAGCGTTTTCTGCCACATACAGCGACAGTCGTACCGCGAAGCCTTCTCTCTGATAGATGCGGGTCTTGTTGGTCTGTACTGCCAGAAAAATAGAGCCTCCGGAAAGCTCCTGGGCCCCTATTGCCGGAGCGGTTGCTTCTGGCTCCGAATCAGATGATACTTCTTCGTCCGTTTGGCTATTGCTGAACTGCAGTACGAATTTTTCAATAATATAATTTTCTCCATTCACCACTATCGTGAGCGCCGGGACAGCAATAGTACCTTCCCCTTTAGCAAAGTACTGCTGACTTATCGTCTGAACCATAGTGGCTTTACCTCCTACGGTAGTCATGGCACTGGTCGCCGATGCGCTTCGCTTCTCCAGACCCGGAATATCCGGAAACACTACCTGTGGACGCTCTTCGCTATGACGGATTATAACAGAAAGTATAAATGGACGGTTTATAGCTAGTGTTTTGTTACCTGCCTCGATAGTTATCTCCGGTTCAGGTTCCTGTCCGAAGGCTAGTAACGAAAAGCACAAAAAAATATTTAAAAAAACATATAATTTCATTTAACTTTGACGTTATAACTAGTGGCATAGCATAGAGTAGTACTACTTAACTCTGGTACTTCGCTTACTATTGCTCCTAAACCACAAAACTACATTAATACTATGGCCTCGATGCTTGAGTACATTAAAATTATTCTGCAAAAGGTAAGCTTTGACCGCAGATTATTTGAAAAAGAACTTCGTAAAGCACTACGCATGTTAATGCCTGACGAAGTAAAACGATTGAAAAATTGGTGTTATGAACGGTTTAGTTCTGTTTATCCTTCGGTATTAGATCAGTGTTTTTCTTATTCTGGTACCACTGCCTAGCCTTACTTTTTCAGAATTTATACAAAAGCGAAAGCCCCCGGAATATTCCGGGGGCTTTCGCTTTTATGAAGTATAAGCTTTACGCTTATTATTTCTGCTTAGGAGCTCCTTTGGCGGCTGGTGTAGTGGCAGTCTGGGCTAAGCCTAGCGCCTCTTTAGCAGCCTGGTTGTTAGGATCTACTTCCAGAAGTTTATTCCAGGCAGCTTTGGCTTTTTCCTGATCCTGAGAAGTGTTCTGGTGGTAGAACGCCAGGTACTGGTACGCCTGCTTCATGAAGCCCTTAGGAACATCACCTTTCTGCTCCGCCAGTTCAATGAACTTCTGGTAGTGAGGAACCGAAGTACCTTTTTCCAGGTTCGCCTGTGGACCGTACGCGTTGTACAGTGCAGTACCACGCCAGTAGTATCCGAAAGGCCAGTCTGGCAGCTTCTGTGTTACTGTGGCAAATACTGAATCAGCCTGCAGGTACAAATTCTTCTTCTGTTCTGCTACCTGAGCACTATCTGCTGCACTTGTAGGCGTCAGATAACTAGCATTCTGGTAATTTGAAAGACCCAGGTAGTAGTAATCGTTAGGCGATGCCTTGGCAGTATCCAGAGCTATACCTTTTTTGTAAGCATTAGCCGCTTCAGAATACGCTTTATCTTTGTAGTACAGGTTAGCTACTTCTTTGTAAGTAGTAGCAGCTTCAGTAGCACTAGTATCGATATCAGCTCCTTTTAGCAGGTATTGCATACCCTGAGGAGTGTACTCCTTATCAGTAGCTGTTTTGTTATAAGCACGTCCCAGGTACTTGTAATCATCAGCGATTACTTTCTCAGGAGCTACTTTGATAAACTCTTCCAGGTTCTTGATTGCCTGCTCCATGTCGTTGGTCTTGTACTGTGACCAACCGTACATACGGAGAGTGATCGGGTTGTTCAGCTTTCCTTTTACTGAATCCAGCAATTCAAGTGCTTTGCTGTAATCATCAGCGGTGAAAGCAAACTGAGCCGCACGCAGAATCATTTCAGGATCAGTGTTACCGCTCTTCTGCAGGTACAGGTCGAAGTTCTCAGCTGCACGCTTGTACTGACGTGCAAAGAAGTACAATTCAGCCAGATCTTTGTAAGCAGGAGCAAAATCAGGCGTGTTTTCGATAGCCTTCTTATAGAAGTCTAGAGCCTGGTTGTAGTTCTTACCACGCAGGTAGATCTGTCCGATGCGGTTGTTAGCAAGGGCATAACCTGGCTTGGTAGTCAGAGCATATTCATAAGCTGTCACAGCAGGACCACCTTCGTTGCGCAGGCTCAAAGCATCACCTTTGGCGATGTAAGCATCGGCCAGGTTTTTGTCACGCTTGATAGCTGCATCCAAAAGACGGATCGCTTCGGCAGGATCATTGTTCTTCTCGAACAGTGTATAAGCCTCACCAGCGCGGTACAGCACCTGAGCATCCTTACCCTTAGTTCTCTTCTCTGCTTCGGCAATCAGCTGCTGAGCTTTTGCCTTGTCACCCTTACCAAGGGCCACAGTTGCAAGACCTACCTGGTTCAGATAGTTCTTCTCATCCAGCGAAGCTCCTTTTTCAAAAGCTTTCTGTGCTTCATCCAGCTGGTTGTTGCGGACATAGAAGTACCCTAAGTTGTAATAATTCTCTGGCGTAGGACTACTCTCAGCTAGCTTAGTGAATACCTCTTTCGCCTCTTTCACACGCTCTCCATTCAGGTACGCAAATCCTTCTGCAGGAGTTTGGGCAACTGAGGTTGCAAGCGTAACTACACTCAACAAGAGTGCTCCTAACATTGATTTCAATCTAGTGTTCATTTTTTAACCGGGTTGGAAAAGGATAAAAAATTTGGTGTTTACTTCTATTAACTAACAAATATAAGAATTAGTGCCAAACCTTAAAAATTTTGTTTGGACTGTACTTCTATCTCTCTGGGATAAGGTACTGCTGGTACTAAACCCATTTTTTGGATAATTAGTCCTCCTACGTCACGGGCTATATACGTCATAAGACCGCCACCCAGGCCCGAAAACCCTTCCCGGCTGATAATATACAGTTTGCGGGAGAGTGGGTATTTTCTGCGGACCAGATCATCCTGAAATGGCTGATAGTACTCTTCCAGTGACGCCGGCTCGGCTTTATCCGACACCCCCAGTACATGAATGCCTTTAGACAATTCATACGTAATGGACTCGTCGCCGTCGCTGATCCAGTTAACGCCTATGAAACCAAGCGCCTGAGGATTTGAACGCACATAATCGATTACTTTTTCATTCGACCCGGCAGTGAAGATCCGTAGTTTAGTAACGTCGTCAACGTTAAACTGTTTTAGCATGAAGCCTAAATTACTCGAGTTGGCATCATCAAAGACTAACGTAATCTTACCAGTCAGTTTACTGCCTTTTAGCTGTGACCAATCTGTAATGGTTCCTTTGAAAACCTGCTCCAGCTCCGCCATAGTAATGAGGCTATCGTTATTCGCTTTGCTTGTGATGAGCGCTATTCCATCAATAGCTATGTGTTGTAGCCTGTAGGCTCCTTCCTGTTTACTGATGATGTCTTTTTCCTTGGTAGTAAGCTCACGGGTCACAATGGCCAGGCGGGCACTATCCTGCAGCAAAGCCAATACCGCCTGCTGCTCCGGCCTGTATAGTACATTGAAATGAGCATCCGGATATATTCCCTCGTACGCCCTGGTGAGTGCACTTACTACCGGCTGGAACGACTCGTCCGCAGCAATGGTAATAGTCCCCTGTCGAGGATTATCCAGCGACTCAGAAGTGTTGCACCCCATATATAGGAAGGCACTCATGAGTACGGCTGTGAATCCTATTGACGATCTTCTCTTCATAACCTGCAGGTAATGGTTAAATATGATTTCCATCCAAACCTTTCCATGCCCGATATCCCCGGTATACACCATACGCAATCAATGCTGCACCTAGCAGGTAACGCCAAATACTACCTGGTGGTATCAGATTAAAAGACGAGGAGGAGGCAATCAGATAGATGCCTCCTCCTGCGTAAACCAGAGCCATCATCATGGAGGTTATGATTGTAACTCTCTCATGCAATGGTCTTTCTTTCATACTTTTTACTCAAGCTGGAAGTTGATAGGCAGGTTGTACTTAACCCGTACCGGACGACCTGACTGCTTACCTGGCTTCCACTTTGGCATTGTTTTTACCACGCGAATCGCCTCTTCGTCAGTACCGAATCCTAATCCTTTCAGTACCTGAACATCCTGAATACTTCCATCCGTATTTACTACGAAGGTCAAGAATACCTTACCCTGAACGTTGGCGCGTGAAGCGGCGCTTGGGTACTTGATATTTTTACCGAGGAACTTATACATTTCTGCAATTCCTCCGGGGAACTCAGGCTGTTGCTCAACCACTGTAAAGACTTGCTCTTCTACCGGAGCGGCTTCAACAACGGTACCTTTGCTAGGTGCTGCTGCGATTTGCTCAGGAGCGATGATGATCTCTTCAGCATTAGGATCTCCTTTTACCGTTTCCGTTGCGGCAACCGCTTCCTTCAACTCTTCTACAGTTGGCGGTGGCGTTTCTTCAGGAACTTCTTCGTCCTTCTTTACTTCGGGCGGTAAGAACTTCACCGTATTCACCTTAGGCTGCTCTACTGGCGGCGGCGGTGGTGGTGGTGGCTCCGTAGGATCAAGAGGTGGCGGCGGTATCTTCATCAAATCCACTTCTACCATCGCCTGCTCCTGCTCATCTCCTGCCGATAATTTATCAATTAACATCGGAGTAAGCATTGCTAACACGAAGAGTGTGGCTCCAAACAGGGTAGCGCGGTTGATAACACCGCGATACTCCTGGCGAAGTGAATATGCACCGTACGCCTTATTGCGATTTGCAAACACTATATCTTCAAGTGTTGCATTCTGGCTTACTTCTGCCATGGCGCTTGTTTTAAAGAGTTAATACTAGTTTTTTACTAATTACTATTGCTCTGGCTGCGGCTTGATCCGGTCTCCCAAAAGACTTTTCTCTGCGTCGGTCAGCTCATCTACAAGAGCATAACGCTTCGTCTTGGTGATAGCCATCTCATCCAGTACATCAACCATATTTTTGTAGGTTGAAACAGGTGTTGGCTTTAGTACCACCACAAAAGGGTCGTTACCCGCCTCATCCTTGGGATTCTGAGAATTGATGCGCGTCTTTGATTTAAAGATCACATCACGAATCTCTGTACCGTAGCTAGCCTTTTTGAGAGCAGTTTCAGCATTATCATCATCAGCCGCAACTCCATCCAGGTAATAGATGTCGTTATTACGACCCATAAAGATGGTCAACACTTTTGAAGCCTTTAGAGGCTCCGTCTGCTGCTCCTCTTTTTTATCCTGCTTGTCAGGCACGTTGAGCGTCATTGATGTTGGCTTAGTCATCGTGGTCGCGAGCATAAAGAACGTGATCAAGAGAAATCCTAAGTCCACCATCGGGGTCATATCCACACGGGTGGACATCTTTTTGGCTCTTACTTTACCATCGCCTTTACCACCCCCACCGGTGTCTACTATTTCTGCCATTTTATTACTGTTTGTTCAGGTGATACCTCACTTGCTTAAATTACTGCTGCTGCTCATCAGGAGTCCATCCCGAAGGTGGCTGCTCTGAACCTGTGATAAGGTTGAACTTGTTGATGTTCTGCGACTGCAGATTCGTAAGTACATCCTTAAATACCGGGAACTTGGCTGCATTGTCACCTTTCAGAGCCAAACGCAACTGGGGGTTAGCTTTACGTGCCGCATATACCCAGTCAGCCAGTTCACTAACACCAGTAGAGTCTACAGGTATACCAGGCTGCTTTACTGACTTCATCTGCTCTACTGAAAGAGCTAACCAAGGTTTCAGCTGAGCAACCGGGAAGCCGAAGCTGGCAAACTGAGAAAACTTAGCTTTCTCGGCATCACTAAAGGCTACACCCTTAGTCTCTGCTATATTTTCCAGCATTCCAACGCGCGTTGCCTGGGCATCAACACCAAAGAAAACTTTTCCTGAATTGTCGATACTGATGATCATGATATTTTCATCAGGGACTTTGATACCAGAAATAGACGTTGGTGTGGCAATCTCAACAGCTTCATTCGATTTGAAAGTAGCTGTCATGATAAAAAACGTAAGCAATAAAAACGCTACATCCGTCATGGCGGTCATGTCCGTTACGGGAGGATGCTTCTTAGGCCTTACCTTTGCCATAATATATAAGTTTTTTAGATACTAACGAAAAGGTCGTATTAATAGTGCGCAGCAAAGTTCTGCTGGATGCTCATACCGATCTCGTCGATGCTATAAGTAAGGTCGTCAACGCGGCTGTTCAGGTAAGCGTAAGAGATTGTTGCAATCGCAGCAGTACCGATACCAAGAGCCGTGTTAATCAAGGCCTCAGAGATACCTGTTGCAAGGGCAGCGGAGTCAGGCTGACCTGATGTACCCAACGCGGCAAACGCCTTAATCATACCAATTACCGTTCCGAGAAGCGCTAAGAGTGTAGAGGCAGACGCCAGAGTTGCGATGATTGTCAGGTTCTTCTGAAGCATAGGCATCTCCAAAGTTGTTGCTTCTTCGATTTCCTTCTGCAGGGCTGCCAGCTTCTGCTCTTTATCAAGGCTGGTTTCGCTTATTAGCTGCTTGTACTTCTCAAGACCAGCTTTGATTACATTACCAACTGATCCTTTTTGCTTGTCACACTCACGGATAGCCTCGTCAATTTGATTTTTGTCAAGCAGGCTTCTGATTTTGCGAACAAAGGCATCAATGTTACCACTTCCACTTGCTTTGCTTAGTGTAATCAGACGCTCAATTGTGAAAACTAATACAATTAAAAAACAGGTCATCAAAATAGGTACGATAGGTCCACCTTTGTAAACGATACCGTAATAATCACCTGGCTTGGGACCTTTTTCGTGATCACCATCAATGAAGTGATCGGGTGACCCCAACACAAAGAGATAAATTGCAAGGGCAATCAGAAACAGAGCCGGAATCACCAACGCTGGGTTCAAACCACCTTTGCCTTTCTTTGGTGCTGCTGCAGGCTTGGCTGCGGGTGCCGGAGTCGTCGCTTTCTTTTCCATCAGACTTACTTTTAAAGGGTTAATTTAGATTTTGGTTGTGAATAAAAGAAAAATTTGAATTAAAGGTTCTTTGTAAAATAAAATTTTGATTAAGGTATAATACAGAGCTTTACAAAAGTATGTGTTTTCCTTTTAAAAAAATGCAAAGGTTTCTTCAGTTTTTTTAACACTTTTTAAAAAGTTCAACATAATATTGTACTATTTAAAGCCTTAACATAACGATCTACGCAACTGCATTAACAGCTATTGTCTTAACAATCAATAATTTAAATTCGCTGCACCAGACCTCCGCAATTTGCACTATTAACGGCTTCAATACAAATTAAGTTTCCTTCTAGCTTGTATTTAGATTCGAAAATTAACCTCTTATTAACAAATAAACAAATTTTATTCGGAAACCTGATTAACAATCGGTTGAACTTTCGGTTTATGGGTACCAAACGCTAAAGTACTATTATTCGTATATAAGACATCACAAATCGAATATTATCTTTAGCAAAGGTTGTCAGTCATTGTTTCTACCCCTTCTCTGACCGCCTTTCTACCATTGCTTTGTCTATCCTTTATCTACGATCGATCATCCTTTCTGGAAAGATACGATGTTATATAATCATATGCAATATATATAAGTAAATTTTATATAAAAAGTTCCTGCCCTACGATAGTACCACGTAAATCAAGATGGCATACGTTGTCCTGTTCTGGCAGTTGTATTGATAATAGATATAATGCCTGCTTTTGTAGGAGTAAAAAGATTACCCTATCCAGCCTACGTCAAGTTCTTTATGCGCAACTAAGAAGGGAACAACTTCCTCGCACACAACCGGCTGCATTCCCACTTACTATTGTAGCTTAATCATACGCATAACTTTATTTAAAGCTTTTTAGTATAAGGTATAGCGCTATTGCAGCCCATTTATTACTTTTGTGTCATAAATATGATGTACTTTTATCATAAAATATAACCACCTCATATATAGATGGCTGCTAAATTTGAAAATGAAACTTCTGTACAGGAACGCCTGAAGCAGGTATTCGATGCTCTCGGCATCAGCATCTACCAGATTGCGAAGGATCTGGATGAGAATTCCTCTAAGTTCTATAACATCCTGAACGGACGTGCCAAGCCATCTTATGATACAATCATTCGTATACTTGATCACTACCCACAGGTAAGTGCTGACTTTCTCCTGCGCGGGGTGCAGCCGATCCTGAATGGTGCAGATCCATCAAATGCCCGGTTAGTGGCTAATGAAATCTCGTATGTTGAGGTACCTTTTGTTCCTATTAAGTTTCACGCCAGTTTCGTGGAGACTTATACGGATGGATTCCGCTATACTGACCTTGAGACCTACAGTGTTAGTACAGAAGCCGTAAAAGGCCTGCGTGATCCGATTATTATTGAAATATCAGGCAACAGCATGAGCCCTCAGCTGGTAAACGGAGCCAAGGTGATGGTAGTACCCGTGGATCCGGGCGACTGGATCTACCAGTCGGGTGGTGTATTTGCCGTAATTTATCGTGATTTCTTTGTTGTAAAACGTATCCGTGAAAACGAACTCTTGACTAAGCGCTATCTGACTTTACACTCCGATAATCCTCTGGGAGGTAGTGTAAGTGTTCCTGCTGATGAACTCAGAGGGCTCTGGCGCGTAGCTCATATTGTAAGTGCCCCTGTAGAGTAGTAGCTGAAGACATAATCATTCTTTGGTTTTTCCTAACTTTGGGCTTTACTATAGTAGTAGACTACGGAAACGAGGAGAAAAATATATGAATGATTATTTGTCGAGTCTGAATGAACCCCAGCGCCAGGCGGTCACCCACGGGGATGGCCCTCTGATGATCATAGCCGGTGCGGGGTCAGGCAAAACACGTGTACTGACTTACCGAATTGCACATCTTATAGAGAATGGGGTAGACCCATTCCGGATACTTTCCCTGACTTTTACCAATAAGGCGGCGGCCGAAATGCGGCAGCGCATTGAGAAAGCCATTGGTAATGAGGCACGCAATATCTGGACGGGTACTTTCCACTCTGTGTTTGCCAAAATACTGCGCATCGAAGCCCGCTACCTGGGCTATACCAGCGATTTTTCTATTTACGATACCGACGACTCCAAGTCGTTGCTGCGTAGTATCATCAAGGAGTTTAACCTGGATGATAAGACCTACAAGGCCAATGTCGTATTTAACCGTATATCAGGTGCCAAGAACCGCCTGGTGTCGGCGGATGACTACCTGAACAACGCGATCATCAAAGCGGACGACGATGCGGCCCGCATGCCCGAAATCGGCCGCTTGTACAAGGCTTATACCGTACGTTGCTTCCAGGCTAACGCCATGGACTTTGATGACCTGCTCTTCAACACCAACGTGCTGTTCCGGGACTTTCCAGAGGTACTGCACAAGTACCAGCACAAGTTTCAGCACGTGATGGTGGATGAGTTTCAGGATACCAACGTATCGCAGTACCTCATTACGCGCAAGCTGTCAGCGGTGCACCGCAACATATGCGTGGTAGGTGACGACGCTCAAAGTATCTATGCCTTCCGGGGAGCCAACATCGAAAACATCCTGAACTTCGAAAAGGATTTTCCGGATGTACGTACCATCAAACTCGAGCAGAACTACCGCTCCACCCAGACCATCGTCAATGTTGCTAACTCCATTATTGAGCGGAATAAGGCGCAGCTGAAGAAAAACGTCTTTACCGAGAATGACGAAGGTACGCTTATTGAAGTGATCAAGGCTAACTCTGACAATGAGGAGGGACGCCTGATAGCTACGTCGATCTTCGAAGAAAAGATGCAGCACCGACTGCACAATACTGACTTTGCCATTCTGTACCGTACCAATGCCCAGTCGCGGGCGTTTGAAGAAGCCCTGCGTAAGCTGGGCATCAAGTACCGGATTGTGGGAGGCTTGTCGTTTTACCAGCGTAAGGAGATCAAGGACCTGCTGGGCTACCTGCGCTTCACGGTCAACCAGCAGGACGAAGAAGCTTTCAAACGAATCATCAACCTACCTAAGCGGGGCATTGGCGACACTACCGTAGCCAAGATCACTGTCACAGCCGCCGAACGCCAGGTACCTATCTGGGAGGTAGTGAGTAATATTCACCAGTACGTAGGCGGTCGCTCTACGGCACCCATTGAGCAATTTTCGACGCTGATCAAGAGCTTTAAGCTCCTGATCGAGCAGGGCAAAGACGCCTACGAGGTAGCTTCCCATATTGCCAAGACCTCGGGTCTGCTGCGCGAACTGTATGAGGACAAAACAGTAGAGGGACTATCGCGCTACGAGAACGTCCAGGAGTTGCTCAACGCTATCAAAGAATACGTAGATAATGCTGAGACGGACGATAAATCGCTGAGCTCCTTCCTGCAGTCGGTATCACTGCTGACCAACGCGGACGAGCCCGACGAGGATGGCGATCAGGACCGCGTTACTCTTATGACCATTCACTCGGCCAAGGGGCTTGAATTCCGGAATGTGTACGTGGTAGGAATGGAAGAGGACTTGTTCCCCAGTCAGATGATGCTCGAGAGTCGGCAGGATCTGGAAGAGGAGCGACGACTGTTCTACGTAGCGATTACCCGGGCGGAGCGTAAGCTTACTTTTTCCTACGCCGAGAGCCGTTACCAATGGGGCCGCCTGAAGATGTGCGAGCCCAGTCGCTTCCTGATGGAGGTAGACCAGCGGTACCTCAATGCCTCCAAGACTACGCGTAACCTGGCCGAGCGCGAAACATCACCCGCTCCCATGGCTTTCCTGAAGAACATGACCCAGCGCCCGGCTGCTCCCAGCAAACCGGCTGCCGCTGCCAGTAATCACGTGCCTTCTTCGGATTTCACCCCCAGCGATACCTCCGGCCTTACCGAAGGCCAACGCGTCGAACACCCTAAGTTTGGCTTTGGTGTAGTAAGCAAGGTGGATGTCAATGGTACTGATCGGAAAGCAATTGTTAAGTTTGATTCGGTAGGTGAAAAAACTTTACTTCTGAGCTTTGCTAAGTTGAGGATTCTGAATTGATTAATTCTTTTTCCTAAAAATTTTTTAAACCTAAACCTTTAAACTATACTTCCTATCCTAAAACCTAATACATGACTTATGTTCAATGATAACGATCTACAGCTTATACAAGAGCGTGGCAGCGATGTCCCGCTGGTAGAAGAACAAATCAATTATTTCATAAATGGCTTCCCCTTCCTGCCGCTTTCAAAGGCCGCTACCGTGGGTGATGGCATTATTCGACTGTCGGACGAGCAGATTCAGCAACTTATGGCTGACTTTGACCGGAGTGCCGCCGATGGCGAAATAAGCCTGCTCAAATTTGTACCGGCTTCGGGCGCCGCTACCCGGATGTTCAAGTCGCTGTTTTCTTATCTGGAACAGGACAAAATTGACAAGTCGGTCGAAGAGTTTTTTGAGCGTCTTTCTGAATTTGCTTTCTACGATGATCTGAAAGAAGCACTTACTGCCGATAGCAAAGACATCAGTACCGCCGACCGTAAAACAATAGCAGAGTACTTCCTTACCGATAAAGGCTTGGGCTACGGTAGCCTTCCCAAAGGTCTGCTCGAATTTCACCGTTACGAAAACGGCTCCCGTACTCCGCTGGAAGAGCACCTGGTAGAGGGGGCTCTCTACGCCAATGCGGGCGGACGGGTGCAGCTGCACTTTACGGTATCGCCTGAGCACCGGGATAAATTTGAGAAGCTGGTAGTAGAAGTACTGCCTACGTACGAAGCCCAGTTTGGCGTGAAGTACTACGTTTCGTTCTCGGAGCAGAAGGCTTCAACGGATACCATTGCCGTAAATATGGACAATACGCCTTTCCGCGAAAAAGACGGCAGCCTGTTGTTCCGTCCGGCCGGACACGGGGCTCTGCTCGAGAACCTGGCAGGCCTCGATGCGGATGTCATCTTCACCAAAAATATTGATAACGTAGTACCTGACCGACTGAAAGATACTACTGTTGCCTACAAAAAAGCCCTGGCGGGGGTACTTCTAAGCTACCAGAAGAAAATATTCAACTACCTGGAGAAGCTCGAATCAGGACGCGATGCGGCGCTGCTGGACGAACTGGATAAGTTCTTTCAGGAAGAGCTTTCGGTGCGCCCTCCGCAGGCATTCAGTAGCTGGTCCGACGAAGAGAAGGTTGCTTACTTCCAGAGAAAGCTGGACCGCCCCCTACGCGTGTGCGGTATGGTGAAGAACGAAGGCGAACCCGGTGGGGGTCCTTTCTGGGCCGACAACGCCGACGGATCCGCTTCTCTACAGATTGTGGAGTCAGCACAGGTAGATATGGACAACGAGTCGCAGAAATCTATTTTCAAAAACGCTACGCACTTTAACCCCGTGGATCTGGTGTGCGCCATGAAGAACCGCCACGGCCAGACGTACGACCTGCGTCAGTACCGCGATCCCATGACGGGCTTTATTTCTTATAAATCCAAGGACGGCAAAGACCTTAAGGCACAGGAACTACCGGGCCTATGGAATGGCTCCATGGCCGACTGGAACACCCTATTTGTGGAGGTACCTCTTGTCACCTTCAACCCGGTCAAGACGGTCAATGACCTGCTCCGTGAGCAACACCAGTAGCATTCTTGTCTCATAAATCAAAGGTCCGGTGGAGCTGAGCTTTACCGGACCTTTTTCATTAGCAACAGTTCAGAGCCTGGTCAACTAGTAGCTTACCGATGAATGTTTCAGGCCCGATAGTTGTTGTAGCTTTTACTTAATCTATTTTTTGTAACTCTTATACACCCTCCCCTCCTACTCAACATTTTAGCTGAATACCGTATGAAGCCTTTTTTTTTACTCTGCATGCTGGTACTACTCGCCGGATCGTGTAAGCCACCCCATGATGTGTACCAGAACGAGGTCCTGAATGGACATTTTCAGGCTAGGGAACAATACTTTCTCAGGTCAGGAAGATCTGTTTCGCTGCGCGAGCAGAGGCAGTTCCTGCTCTCACAGGCGGACACTCTGCGGGTCTACCAGGGCGACTCTACCTTAGTATACCTCCCGGGCTTTAAGCAGAATCAGGCACTAAGCAGCAAGAAAGACGGCATACTTATTCTGGAAGCCAATACGCCCGAAGGGCTGAAGAGTATTCGGATTACGATGGGGGATGATTACAGGAGTACAGCCCAAAGCGTACCTTTTACACTGGGACAACTGATCAACGGCCCCTATAATGCTGAGATGGATACGATTCAGACGGTGTATGATCAAGTTGACTATACCTACTTTCAGTAGTACTCGTTACCATAGGTACTCTACAGGCAGAAAGCCGGTTGATGATCAACCGGCTTTCTGCTTGTATAAATGTTAGTAGGCTCTGTCAGGGTTTTTTTCGCTTGATAGCCAGATCATGGGCCGTGTCGTAGTAAGAGCGAAGATTAGTCCAGTCGAAAATATCCGAGATATTCTCCACCCGGTTTCGCTGCATGATACGGTCGCGGCGCTGCATCCTCACGAACTTAAACAGTATATCGGCCAGCTGATCGGCCGCCTGCGTGAAGTTCTGCGACTTGCGGTTGATGACATAGATACCCCGGTTTTCGTAGTCGCGCATGATCTGCATGATATAGTCACCAAAGCCGGATAGGTCGCTGGTAACGGTAGGTACTCCGCGTACGATACACTCCAGAGGCGTATACCCCCAAGGCTCGTAGTAGCTCGGAAATACCCCCAGGTGGCACCCACGTACAAATTGGCCGTAATCCAGACCAAACAAGGGATTGGTAGACGCAATGAAGTCGGGATGGTACACGATCTTCACCCGGTCACGCTCATTGTTGACCAGGTTAGCCTTACGGCAGAAATCAGTAATACCATCGTCCTGCTTCAGATCGTGCGTTACAAAGGCAGGCAAGCGCTCCGTCTTCCAGGTCTGGATGGTGCGGCGCAGACGTAGCCGCCAGTATTCATCCACGAAGTTGTTCAGGTCGGGCATTTTGTGGTCGTTGCCTGCCGCTGTCGCCAGGAACAACCGCTCTCCTACCTGCTTCTCGATAGCCGTACACGTCTCCTGCAGCTCATCCAGTACTGCTCTGGACTGCAGCACATCGGCATTGATCGAATAGTAAGGCTGCTTGGTAACGATGAACATCACCACGGTCATGTCCATATTGGCCTGTACCATCTTCCAGTTCAGGCGGGCCAGCGCCTCCAGCGTAAGGTCATACCCCTTGTTGCTGAACTCGAAGCGCCCGGATGTAAAGAAGTAGAGTGTTTTGTCAAGGTCAAATGAATAGCTCGGGAAGAAGTGTCCCAGCACAAACTCGTGAATCTGCTCCTTGTACTTGACGTGCAGGTTCTGAAACTCATGTACCGCCGAAAACCGCGTTACGTTCAGGCCATTGGGAGTAACCAGATCCGGCATGCGCCCCAGGAACACCTCACACTCGCGGGCCGTCACATCACTGACAGTAGTGAGCACGTGAGCGTTCTGAGCGGCCAGCCGCTCAATGGTCGCCTGCGTCTCGATGCCGTAGTTGCGGGCCTCGTGCTCCCAGTCAAAGAAAGGTAGTTTGTTATAAAAGCCCTCCACGTTCTGGGCCAGGTACCTACCCAGCATGGTAGCGTGGGTGGTGAAGGTAACGGCTATCTTTACGTTATCGCGACGGAGGTCGGGCAGGGCGCTACCTGCCATCCACTCGTGCATCTGTACTACAATCTCTGACTTTCGGGCGTTTTCGGCAGCGAACTCAGTAAGAAATACGCGTACGGCCTCATTGAATAGCAATACCTGGTTGACCAGATCCTCCACATTAAGCGTAGATATCCGATGGCGCTCCCACAGGTCGTACTTGATCCTATCCAGATGGGGAGCCATGCTCAACACATCAAAGAGTACAACCCGCGGCTTGCCCGTCACCAGCCAGTAGCCGTAATGGACCGTATAGCCCAGCTCCCGCATCCGCCTTACCGTACGCCCGGCAGGTGAGTCGTCCAGATCGGATATAGGTTCAAATTCAGAAGCAGCCTTCTGCGGAAAGTAAGGCCCCAGCAGGAAATAATCTTCGCCCCACTTATCTACCATGGCTGGTACTTTGGTGCGGATTACCGTATAAATACCTCCTACCTGATTACAGACTTCCCAGGCTACTTCAAATAGTAATGTATTCTTTGGCGTTTTTACGTATGGTTCCAAAATATAGTATGAGTTAGAACAATCTGCTGATTGGATTGAAAGGTACTATTTTTCATTAAAATCACAAAAGCTCATACATTATACCCAAAAAATGCGATAAAGTTAACTACAGCGGTCCCTAAAGATCGGCCGGGAGTGAATTTGTCTCCTCCTCCCCTTACTACTTTTGCGTTAAAATTCTTTACTTTGATGATAGTAAACTAACTTTTCGTAGTCTGGTTCTGTGAAAAATATCCGTGCCCTAGCTTTCTGCCTTTTCTTCAGTACCACACCGATGGTGTCCTGTCAGGCACAATCTTCTGTGTCTGAACCGCCCGAGACTTATATACCTCCCAAGCGCGAATTCAGAGCCGTCTGGATCGCCACGGTAGATAACATTGACTGGCCCAGTCGTAAAAATATGGCGCCCGAAGAGCAGAGGCGGGAGTTTGCCGATCTCCTGGACTTCCATAAGCAAAATGGTATCAACTCAGTGTTTGTGCAGGTACGGGCGGCTGGAGATGCCTTCTACGCCAAAAGCCCCGAGCCGTGGTCGGAGTGGCTGACGGGCCAGCAGGGCCGCGCTCCCCAGCCATTCTACGACCCGCTGGAGTTCATGGTAGAAACAGCCCACCGCCGGGGGCTGGAGTTTCACGCCTGGCTCAACCTGAACCGTCTGGTCCATAAATCATCCACCAGCGTGTCCTCCCAGAACATCAGCAATACCAAGCCGGGCTGGATACTCAGCTACGACGGATACAAGCTATTTAACTTTGGCCTTCCCGAGGTGCGCCAGTTCATCACGGATCTGACGGTAAACATCGCCAAAAACTACGATGTAGACGGTATCCATTTCGATGACTACTTCTACCCTTACGCGGTACGGGGGCAAATCTTACAGGACGACGAAACTTATAAAAAGTACGGACAGGGATTCTTTAACAAGGCCGACTGGCGCCGCCACAACGTAGACCTCCTCATCAAGCAGATCCACGACGCGCTCAAGGAGGTGAACCCGCGCCTCAAGTTTGGTATAAGTCCGTTTGGAGTATGGCGCAACCGGAACTCGACCCCCGATGGCTCCGAAACCTACGGCGGCCTGACCTCCTACGACGACCTCTTTGCCGATACCCGCAAGTGGATCAAAGAAGGATGGATTGATTATGTAGCTCCTCAGGTGTACTTCTCTTCCGGATTCAGTAAAGTACCCTACAGAAACCTGGTAAACTGGTGGACTAACAACCGATTTGAGCGGCACCTGTACGTAGGTCAGGGTGCCTACCGCGCCGGCTTCAAGGATCTGGACAAAACATGGGCTAATCCACGGGAAATACCTAACCAGGTACGTTACCTGCGCCAGCACGGTGCTGAGGGCAGTATTTACTTCAGCTCCCGCTCCATGAAGGCCAACAGCCTTGGCTTTGTTGACTCACTACGCAACGATCTGTACCGCTACCCGGCGTTGATACCTACCATGCCCTGGAAGGATAACACCCCGCCGCTGTCGCCCCAGAACCTGAAGGCTACCATACATCCGCGTGGTGTGGAGCTACTCTGGGAAGCCCCCGAGCCCGCCGAAGATGGGGACAAGGCCTGGTACTACGTGATCTACCGCTTTGAGCCGGACCACACGCCCAGCCCCCGCGACCCTCGCCATATCGTAGGCCTGTGCCACACGGGAGAGCGCTTTCTGGATACCAGTGTCCTGCCCGGCAAGAAGTACCTCTATTACGTCACAGCCGTTGACCGCCTGCACAATGAAGGTCGGCCCATAGGCCCCCTACGCATTATGGTGAGTGACAAGACTCTGGAGCAGTTTTAGCGTATTCACTCTTACCTTATACCTATGACACTTCCCGAGATCCAGCATAGTTTTGACGTATCGGTGAATGGCTACCTGGCCGCGCTTGATCGCTATACCGATGAACAGTTCGCAGCCAGGCCCTCCGCTGAGGCGTGGTCGCTGGCACAGATGTACGAGCACCTGTACCTGGCTACTACCTACTTTTTTCTGGCCAATGCCAAACGATGTACTGAAAAACGAAAGGGACAGGAAGGTGGTGAGTTGAATGATCTGGGCAGAAACCTCTTTAAGTACAATAGCTTTCCTCCGGTAAAGCTTCGCCCGCCCGACTCACTTCGGGCACCTGAGCCGGTAGGTCGCTCCCGCGACGAGTACCGGACTTTGTTCCAGCAGCTCATCCCCAGCTCTGATGCACTCATGGAGGCCATAGCGGCCGACGATGGTACTTACAAAGCCCTGCAGCCGGCCTTTGGCTGGCTAACTGCCCGGGAGTGGTACCACGTAGGCGAAATGCACCTGCGCCACCACCACCGTCAGCAGCAGGAGCTGGAAGCGTGGCTGGCTACCTCCCCCTCCTAATCTGCCGAAGCAGCTGCTGGCATAGATATTTAACCGTGTTTGAATGCATTATTAACACTTACTTCAAACCGGTTATTTCTATGAAAAAGATAGTATTAAATGTACTACTAGCGACTAGCCTGTTCGCGGCAGCAGCCTGTAACGAGACCAAGAATAATGACAGCGCTGAAACAGCCGAAGAACAAAATGAGGCCAAGATGGGCGATGCAATGGAGGACGATACTGAGTTTGCGGTAGAAGCTGCCGACGGGGGTATGTTTGAGGTACAGCTGGGACAACTTGCTCAGAAAAATGGATCAGCGGCTCAGGTGAAGCAGTTTGGCCAAATGATGGTAAACGACCATGGCAAGGCCAACGAAGAGCTAAAATCCCTGGCGCAGCAAAAAAACATTACTTTACCTACTTCCCTCAGCACCGAAAAGCAGGATAAATACAACGAACTGTCCAAAAAGACCGGAGCAGAGTTTGATAAGTCCTATATGGATCTGATGGTAAAGGACCATAAGGAAGATATTGAGGAGTTCAGGGAAATGAGCCAGAAAGGAAAGGATACTGAGCTAAAAACCTGGGCAACCAGTAAGGTACCTGCTCTGGAGATGCACCTGCAACGAGCACAAACTATTCAGGGAGCAGTAAAATAAATCATCTTACATCTATTGTCTACAGCAGATCGAGGCAGGGTACTTATTCATGCCTCGATCTGCTGTGCTGTAGAAGTATAGCAAGTAGGCGGCTTCTCTTCACAAGGCTCTACCAGGTTCCAGAGGCTGAAGCTGGTAGCATAGTTACTCATCCGAGCCATAAGACTCCGTAGGTTTTACTTCTTCTCCAGGAAGTTATTAATGTAAGTGAGCATTTCCTGCTTCTGCGCGTTAGTGGCGCCGTCCCACATATCGTTGTGTATGGTGGCGGGTAGCTTTATAATCTGAATACCGTACTTTTCCTGCTCAGCCGCAGTGGGTAGTACTCCCTCATCGGCGGGCTGGTCGCTGGAGCGCAACGACAGTACCCGGAGCTGGTCGGTACGTGGCAGCGGCATCCGGCGGTTGTCCAGCGATATTACCTTATCTACCCGTTCGGGGTAGTCACGCGCAAAGAGCATAACCATATCACCACCGTGGGAGTGGCCTATCAGCAGGAGATGCTTCGTATCAACCCTGGAATTTCGGCTTTTCAGCTCTTCTATCACAAAAAGCATAGTCTGGACGCCCCGCCGCCAGTGAGGCATACGTACTTCGTAGGGAGTACCTGTAGTAGGCAGGGGCTCATCGCCCGGTAGCTCGTGCTGAACGCTGGCTACCAGGTACCCGTGCGCTACCAGCGCCTGCGCAATGAAAGAGTAGGCCCGGTTGGTACCTCCGTACCCGTGGTTAAGAATCGCCAGCTTTTGCTCCGGCTTACCGGAAGCGGCTGAGTACAAAGCCACCGGTACCACCCGGTTACGGGCTTTATCGAATAGCGTGAGCGTATCCCGCCTTACCTCCGGGCGCTTGGCCTGACTTTTCGCTATTCCGACGGCCCTGGTACTCGTACCGGATGGCTTATGCGCACAGCCAACCAGCAGCAGCAGGCTGGCTATAAGTGGAAGTACAAATTTCAAAAGAAGACTACTTTAAGCCGTTACTTATCGGAATATCTCCATAACCTCCTCTACCGGACGGGTACCTTCGTAGAATGAAAGGAAACGCAGCAGGATACCCTCCACCACCGCATCGGGACAGGAGGCACCACAGGTAAGCATAACAGTCACCGGTTGCTGGTCCGGCAGATAATTTTCCGTTACTACTTCCTCTTTATTAGTCAGATTGTAGTGACGAATCAGGTGGCGGTCCAGTAGTTTATCGGCTGAAGCAATAAAGTAGGTAGGCAGCTTCTCTTCGCAAAGCTCCACCAGGTGCGAGGTGTTGGAGCTATTATAGCCTCCAGCCACAATCACCAGGTCAGCCGGATGCGTCAGCAGCGCGTAGGTCGCATCCTGATTGTCATTGGTAGCGTAGCAGAGGGTATCGCGGGTATTGGCAAAGTGCTCATCTACCTGATCGGGCACCAGGTGGAAGTGATGAATCATGACCTGCTTCAGATAGTCAGCTATTCCCTGCGTATCCGCCGCCAGCATGGTAGTCTGATTAACTACCCCGATGCGCCGCAGATCCTCCGCCGGGTCGAAGCCTTCGGAGTACTGCCCCTTAAACTCTTCGTAAAACTGCTCAGGAGAAGACTCTCCCGTAATATAGGTTGCTAGTCGATGGGCTTGAGCCATGTCTTTGACCACTACCGTGGGTGCTCCTTCCTTGCTGTGGGAGAAAGTAGCGCGGGTTTCTTCGTGGGTGGGCTTACCGTGTACTACTACCGTATACTGCTTCTCCCCGATCTGCGCGGCACGCTTCCACACCTTCTCCACAAAGGGGCAGGTGGTATCGTACTGGTAGGCATTGATCCCCAGCTCGGACAGCTTGTTTTGTATTTCTATGGTAGTACCAAAGGCCGGCACTATCACGATATCGTCCGGTGTCAGCTCGCTCCAGGGGATGAGCTGATTGCCTTTGGTATCCATGATAAACTGTACCCCCCGGTCCTGCAGGTCGCGGTTGACATCGGGGTTATGGATCATCTCACTCAGGAGATATATGCGCTTGCCTTCGTTCTCAGCAATGGCCTTATAAGCTATATCGATGGCATTCTCTACCCCGTAGCAAAACCCAAAGTGACGCGCGATCAGGAAACGTACCGGACCGAAATCCAGCACCGTAGGAGTAAAGTCCCGCTTGAGTTTGTCTTTTTGTCGACGGAACTCTTTGATCGGGGTGATGATGCGGCTGCGATAAAAATCAGGTATATTGAAGGTCTTCATGAAAATAATCTCTTTTACGAGGGCAAAGTTACGCTAGCTTTTTAAAGAACAACCACCCCGAAAGCTTTGTTCATGGCTGATTCAGAATGTTGTTGCAACTACTATCTTAAAAAAATTCTACTCTGGATGCAACGCCCTATCACCGGTCAGTGTCTTTGATTCAGAACGTTCAACTATTACTCCTTCTGCTTGGAAACAAAACTTTACACCGACCGGCACGTCGATTTGGTGGAGCGCTGTAAGCTGGGCGAACGCAAAGCGCAGTACGAGCTTTATAGGCATTACTCCAAAGCGATGTACAACGTGTGCTTGCGGATGCTCAACCATGTAGGTGAAGCTGAGGATGCATTGCAGGAGGCTTTTGTAGATGCGTTCACACACATTCATCAGTTCAGGCAACAGTCTACGTTTGGAGCGTGGCTGAAGCAGATCGTAGTGAACAAGGCGATTAATCAGCTCAGGAGCCGCAAGGTACAATGGGTCGAGATCGAAGAATGGCAGGAGGACGAAGAAGCCAACAGCCCTTCGGAAGAGATGGACTACCTGGAAGATGACCAGTCGTACGAAGTGGAGCGCATCCGATGCGCCATGAAAAGCCTCCCCGAAGGCTACCGCGTGGTGCTGAGTTTGTACCTGTTTGAAGGCTACGACCATGAAGAGATCGGCGAAGTACTCGGTATCAGCGAGACTACCTCCCGGACTCAGTACATGCGGGCCAAACGAAAATTGCTGGAATTGATGAAATAAAGCGGAATGGAAGAGGGGTGCGACAGGAGAAGAGCTAAGACAGTAAGAAAGTACATATAAGCTTAAGCTAATTGCTATAACCTAATCCCTGGTAGCCATTTGATTATTTTTTACTAATTAATCTGATAATACGATGAGAAAGCCTTCTGATAAGAAAGATCGGCTGGAACGGTTTGTGCGGGATAATCGTGAGGCGTTCGACACCTTTGAGCCGAGCGACGACCTATGGGGACGTATTGAGGAGCAGTTTGGAGAAGCTCCCAAAACAGACAAAGTAAAACGGCTGAAATGGTGGGGCAAAGCCTACCTCGACTGGCGCATAGCCGCCGGCATAGTTATGGCCGTGGGCATGTCCTACGTCTACTACCTCAATAATGAATACGGGGTCACGCGTGATCCTAAAGTAGCTCTGGTGGTACCTACCTACGCCAAAGAGTTCAACCAGTACTCGCTCGCCATTGACGAAAAGCGCAACGAACTTATCCGGCTGACCAGCAACAATCCCGAACTTTATAAAGAGTTCTCGGCGGATCTCGACCGCCTGGAGCGCAACTATCAGAACCTGAAAGCTGAGCTTCCCAAGGCACCTAACCAGGAAGCCCTGATCCAGGCGATGATCCAGAACCTACAGTGGCAGCTCGACCTGCTCAATCAACAACTAACTATTCTTCAACGAATTAAAGCGGCCGATAAAAGCCATGAAAAAGATAATAGTACCATTATTTAGTCTGCTCACGCTGATTCAGATACTCAGCGTACAGGCCGGGCCACGCCTGGCAGGGCCAGGTCCGGACGGCCCCCGTCTGGACGAGTCAAGCCTGGCCAGTTTACTGGAGCTAAACCTGGACGGATTCGGCTTGGCTAGCTTTCCAGAGTTGAGCCTAGATGGACCCGGTCTGGATGGACCCGGTCTGGATGGTCCCCGTCCGGCAGGAGCCCGGGTACCAGGGCCTTTGGACAGAACAGTCCCCTGCGTGGTGCTTTCTGGCGGAGCAATTGTCCTGGCAGATGTAGAGGATGGCCTTGTCGAAAAGCGTAAGACTATAGTGAAAGTATTTGACGTAACGGCCAAAGACCAGCTCATGATCGACAACCAGTTTGGTCAGGTAAAGGTCAACCTATGGGATAAGAAGGACATCAGGGTGGATGTAGTCATCACCGCCAACGCTCCTACTGACCAGCGCGCTCAGGAGTACCTGAGCTCTGTAACCATTGATGAGAAACGCGATGGTAGTCAGATCAACCTCCGCACGAGCATCAACCGCGACCACTTTGGTGGTAACAACTGGAACGCCTGGAAGAACACCAGCAGGGAGAACAAAAACTTTATCCAGATTGACTACACCATCAACATGCCTAAGAACAATTCGCTCGTGGTAAAGAACAAGTTTGGTGACACCCATATTCCGGTATTTCATGCACCACTTACCGTAGACTCCAAGCATGGTAACTTTTTTGCTACTGACCTCGACAATGTGCAGAACGTGATTCAGGTGGCGTTTGGCAATGCTGAGATAAAAACCATGAAAGGTGGTAAGCTGGAAATGCGCTTTGGTGACCTGCGCCTGGACCGCGCCAGTACTCTAACGTTGATCAACAAGTTCGGCAAACTAAATATCCGTGAGGTAGACCGGCTGCATGCCGATATTGACTACTCAGGTGCCAGCATCGGAACGCTGACCGAATACTGCAAAGTACGTGTGAGTTATTCGGACAACTTCCGGATCAATCAGCTACCGCAATCAGCTGAGAATGTAGATATCCAGGCGGCCTACTCGACGGTAGTACTACCAGCCGAACAGAACAATTTTGATGTGACGGTCACGCACGGGCAATTCAGGTATCCGACCAATGTAAAGGTGTCGCTTACTAATCAGCCCGATCCTCAGGAAGTACGGTCATCCCGTACTCCCACCCGGTCCTATGAAGGTCGAGTAGGCTCCGGCACCGGCACCCGGATCAAGGTTATTTCCAAGTTTGGAGACGTAAGCCTGAGGGACTAACTTTCGAGTATAGTATTTTTCTAAAATGAAATCCTGCGATGGAAGTCGCAGGATTTCATTTTAGAGTAGCATCAGATAAGATACGACTACAGGATAATCGTCCGGTTGTTATGGATAAACACCCGGTCGTTAAAAACCAGCTTCAGAGCCTTCGATAATACCAGCTTCTCGGTATCGCGGCCTAGTGTAGCCATATCAGTAGCTGTTAGCCGGTGATCCACTTCCTTTACATCCTGCGCTATGATCGGCCCCTCATCCAGGTCATCGTTGACAAAGTGTGCCGTGGCCCCGATGATCTTTACCCCCCGCTCATACGCCTGCCGGTATGGGCTTGCCCCCACAAACGCGGGCAGGAACGAGTGGTGAATATTGATAATCCGGCTGGAATAGTGCTTGACGAAGTCGGAGGTAAGTACCCGCATGTACTTGGCCAATACTACGTACTCGGGCTGGTAGATATCCAGCGTCCGCAGGATAGCCTCCTCGTGCTCCTGACGGGTCTTGTGCTCGTGTGAGATGTAGTGGAACGGTATTCCAAACTTGCTTACAAAAGGCTGAAGTACGTTATAGTTGCTGATGACGGCCTGTATGTTCGCATCCAGCTCATCAAAGGCGTAGCGGATCAGCAGCTCGCCCAGGCAGTGGTGCTCCTTTGTTACCATCAGCACCACATCCTTTTTCTTCTTCGGATTTACGCGCAGATTAATCACCTGAGGTAGTTCGTTTTGCAGTACTCCCAGCAATTGATCCGGATCCGCTTCTCCCTCAAACTCAGTACGCATAAAGAAGTACCCCGAGGGGCTTACGTATTCGTCGTTGCGGATGATATTCAGGTTATGTTCGAAGAGGACACGGGTGACATGATAGATCAGTCCTTTGTGGTCGGGACCATCCATCAGCAGGATATGGCGGTTATTCATAAAATTTTTTAATAAATTGCTCGTATATTCAATAGTCTACACTCTGAGCGTACCGCTCCGGAAGTAGCTATCAAAGTTACGGATGTTCAAATTAAAGCAGTTATAGCTTATCACCTACCTTTTCTATGCTGAATCGTCGAAAATTTCTACAGGCTGGCGGAGCCGCCCTTGTCTCCCCTGCTCTTCCCACTAGTGAGCCCGCCACTCAGGGAGGAGGCCTTCCCATGGCTATCTGTACCTGGGATCGTCTCAAAGCCAACGAAGCCGCTCGCCTTATACTCGAGAAGAAAGGCCGTGCGCTGGATGCGGTCGAAGCAGGAGTAAAAGTGCAAGAAGCCGACCCCAACGACACCAGCGTAGGCTACGGCGGCCTCCCCGACCGCGACGGCCACGTCACCCTCGACGCCTGTATCATGGACGAAAAAGGCAACGCCGGAGCAGTAACCTTTCTGGAGCATATCATGCACCCGATATCCGTAGCGCGTATGGTGATGGAAAAAACGCCGCACGTGATGCTCAGTGGTGAAGGTGCCCTGCAGTTCGCCCTGGCCAATGGCTTCAAGAAAACCAACCTGCTTACGCCCAAGTCTGAGAAGGCCTGGAAGGAGTGGCTCAAAACGGCCAAGTACAAGCCCATTGTTAACGTGGAGCGTCATGATACCATCGGCATGCTGGCTCTCGATGCCCAGGGTGATATGTCAGGTGCCTGTACGACCAGTGGCATGGCCTTTAAGCTACACGGCCGCGTGGGTGACTCGCCTATTATCGGTGCGGGTCTGTACGTAGATAATGAAGTAGGTGGAGCCTGTGCTACGGGGGTAGGTGAATTTGTAATGCGCACGCTGGGATCGTTTCTGCTCGTGGAGCTCATGCGCCAGGGACGTACACCTCAGCAGGCTTGCGAGGAAGCCATAGGCCGTATCGTGAAAGGTAAAACCAAGGCAGACTTCAAGGACTTTCAGGTAGGGTACCTGGCGGTGAACAAGAAGGGTGAGTACGGTGCCTACAGCATCCAGAAGGGCTTCAACTACGCCCTCTACCAGAACGGCCAGAACCGCGTCATCGAGTCGGACTACTGGATGAAGTAACTTTTCTGATTTAATCTACGTTCTGGTATTTTGATAGCAGATAAAGTACCCATTACCCATGGCAGAAACACTTACCATACCTACCACCACCGATCGTGCCGCTATCTATGAGGCTTTATACCCACAGATAGCTGCGCTGATTGAAGACGAGAGCGACTTGACGGCTAACCTGGCTAACGTAGCCGCCGCGCTGAAAGAAGCATTCGGATTCTTCTGGGTAGGTTTTTATATCACTAAAGAAGGACAGCTGGTACTCGGACCCTTCCAGGGACCCATTGCCTGTACCCGCATCCCTTTCCATAAGGGCGTCTGCGGAGCCTGCTACACCCGCCGTGAAACCATCATTGTACCCGATGTAGAGGCTTTCCCCGGCCATATAGCCTGTAGCTCCGCATCCCGCTCCGAGATCGTAGTACCGGTTTTCCACCGCAACGGTACCGTAGCCATGGTACTGGATGTGGATAGCGACCAGCTCGATGACTTCAGTGAGGCCGATGCCGAAGGCCTGGAGCGCATCATGAGGCTACTTGAGCGGAAGCTGTAGTGGCCCTTGGTGCCACCGCTACTCATAAAAGAGACTGAGCAGTGCCACCTGTAGGTGGCACTGCTTACCATAGCAGCTAACAAAAAGCATCTTCAATGTGTCGGATATTGATGCCTCCATCCGGAAATAGGATGATGGAAATAATATCAAACCGGACATCGAAGTGCCAGTCAGTATCGAAGATATATCCTTCGGCCGCCTTCATGACCAGCTTGGCCTTGCTGTAATTCACAAACTCCTCCGGCAGGCCGTAGCCCGTACCGGTGCGGGTCTTTACCTCTACGAATATCAGTAGCTTTCCTTTCCTGGCGATCAGGTCTATCTCGGCGTGGCGGTGACGGTAGTTTTTGACTACTATTTCGTAGCCTTTGCCCTGCAGGTACTCTACCGCTTTCTTTTCCCCCCAGTTGCCGGTATCATTATGTTGTGCCATCCCGAACATTTTTAGCCTAATTTAACGTTAATTTACATAGGTCTTCTGCTAATGAAAGTACTTTCGTAGCCGACTGACCTGTTGGAAACTACTTCATACAGCTAAATGAATACCCGCATTAATAAGCACGTTGAGTTTCGTGATCTGGGACTGATCGACTACCAGCAGGCCTGGGACTACCAGGAACAGCTGTTCGCTGACATCATCGCCACCAAGATCCAAAATCGCAATGCAGAGCCCGAAGCACAGGTGCTGACTCCCAACTACCTGCTCTTTTGCCAGCACCCTCACGTGTACACGCTTGGCAAGAGCGGTAAGCCGGAGCACCTGCTACTGGATACCGAGGAGCTGGACCATAAACAGGCGCGGTACTATAAGATCAACCGGGGTGGTGATATTACCTACCACGGTCCCGGTCAACTGGTAGGCTACCCGATCCTGGACCTCGATAACTTCTTTACGGATATTCACCGCTACATGCGGATGCTGGAAGAAGGTATCATCCTGACACTGGCGGACTACGGACTGGATGCCGGACGGATTGAAGGCCTGACGGGCGTATGGCTCGACTACGTGGAGCAGCGCAACCCGCGCAAGATCTGTGCGATGGGTGTAAAATCAAGCCGGTGGGTTACCATGCACGGCTTCGCTCTGAACGTCAATACCGACCTGTCGTACTTCGGGCATATAGTACCCTGCGGGATTCAGGATAAAGCCGTAACGTCCATCGAATCAGAGCTGGGACATGCGGTAGTCATGGAAGAAGTAGCCCATACATTAAAGAACCACCTGGCCGTTCTGTTTGAAATGGATCTGGTAGAAACATCAACACAACGTATAGATACATGAAAAAAGACATTGAATTCTTACCCGTTGAAGGCATACAGGTTGCCATCGTACGAAATATAAATGAACTGAATCAACCGGAGTGGCACGTCGTATTATTGAACCGCAATGAGGTTGTAATCAACAATGTATTTGTCACCTCCAAAGGATATAGCAATACTGAGTCGGGTACCGATTCCGAGCAGCGTACCTCTACCCTGCGTCATTTCTTTGCCGAGATACAACCCAATGACCACGTAGTTGTAGAGCCGATCATGCCGGATGTATTTCACCTGAACAATGAATACTGGGTGAGCTACTTTATCGGGAGCCAGATTTACGATAAAAAGTTTATCTTCGTGCCGGACAGCATCGTTGAAGATAACATCATTGAGATAGCTCCGCTGGGGCTGGAAGGTGTACTTCACGAGTAGTGCTGTCCATTTTGGGTAAGGGCCCACTCAGGCTCTTACCCAAAACTCAGTTGCCGCTCCGGCGGATTATGCTTTTGCCACTCTTCCTGTATGAACTCTGAATTTCGTCGCCGCGCCAAAAATCTACTACTCCTTGATATCGAAACCGTAGCCTCCGTACCTGCCTATGACCACCTGAGCGATCGTATGCAGCAGCTATGGAGTAAGAAGGCCCACCGGCTACGCAAAGAAGATTATCCCCAGACCGACGCCGAGATCTTCTATGACCAGGCGGGTATCTTTGCCGAGTTTGGCCGGATCGTCTGCATCGGATTTGGAGCCTTCTACTGGAACGAACAGGACGAAGTCTGCTTTCGGGTACGGACTTTCGCACACGACGACGAAGCTACCCTTCTCCGCGAGTTCAAGGCACTGGTAGAAAAGTACCCACCCGACCAGCTGATCCTGTGCGCCCACAACGGCAAGGAGTTTGACTTTCCGTATATCTGCCGTCGTATGCTCATCCACGGTATAGAGCTACCTCGTGCCCTGCAGCTATCCGGTAAGAAGCCCTGGGAGATCCTGCACCAGGATACTATGGAGCTCTGGAAGTTTGGTGATTTTAAAGGAGCTACCTCTCTGGACCTGCTGGCTGCGGTATTTGGGGTGGCCAGTAGCAAGGACGAAATGAGCGGCAATCAAGTGACCCGCGTCTTCTACGAAGAAAAAGACATTCCGAAGATCTGCCGCTACTGCTGCGAAGACGTAGTAGTACTGGCTCAGTTGTATCTGCGGATGAATTATCTGCCTACCATACCCGAACAAAACCTGGACCGGCCGCAGCAGGTCCGGTTGGAAAACATATAGAGAGTATAGTAAGTTGTACTGAAACTATACACCCTCGGACCAGAATCCTGAGGAGTACCCCCTCTTTGTTCATGGATTTCTGCGGCTCTATATATACTACATAATCTGTATTAGCAATGAAGGATAAAAGACCTAAAAGAGAATTTAAAGAAAAGAAGTCCGGCGGCCGTGAAAAGAGATCCGGTGGCCGGCAAAACAATATACTATCGTTCATTGATGAGCTGAAAGCCGATATTGCCGCTTTCTTTGAGATCAATAATGAACAACACTTCCGCCAGGCCGATATACACGATCACTTCGGGGTGGAAGACAAAAAGCTCCGCCACCTTTTCAACGAGATCATCCACGAGCTGCACGAGTCGGGGCGCCTGCTTCGCCAGTCGGACGGCACCTACTCCATAGCTCCCACTACTGCGCAGACGGGCGTGGTAGGACGGGTGGACCACGTGAATAAGAATTTTGCCTTTGTGGTGGTGGAAGGCCAGGAGAATGACATCTACGTTGATACCGACGATCTGCGGGGAGCCGTGGATGGCGATACTGTACGGGTACAGGTATTCAGTGACGGACGCGCACGCGGCCAGAAGCTGGAAGGCCGGGTGACGGATATACTCGAGCGCGGCCGACCTGAAGTAGTAGGTACGGTTGAGATTTGGCCTAAGTACGCCCTGGTACAGCCCGACAACCGCAAGCTGTACGCACCTATCCATGTGACACTGGACCAGCTCGGCAAGGCTCAGGAGCGCGACAAAGTGATTGTAAAGATCATCCAGTGGCCTACCCGTACCCGGCAGGCCGAAGGACAAATCATAGAAGTACTGGGACAAGCCGGTAACAACAACGCCGAGATGCACGCCATCCTGGCCGAGTTTGGTCTGCCTTACCGCTTCCCGGAAGATGTCGAAAAGGAGGCTCAGGCTATCCCCGACGCCATTCCCGAAGACGAAGCCGCCAGGCGACGCGACTTCCGCCCCATCACTACCTTCACCATTGACCCGGTCGATGCCAAGGATTTTGACGATGCGCTATCGGTCCGTTTTCTGGATGAAGGTAATGTGGAGATAGGCGTTCATATTGCCGATGTGTCGCATTACATACAGCCCAATACGGAGCTGGAAAACGAAGCTTACCGACGGGCTACTTCGGTATACCTGGTAGACCGGACGGTACCTATGCTACCCGAGAAGCTATCGAACAACCTGTGTTCACTACGTCCTCATGAGGATCGTCTGGCGTTTTCGGCGGTGTTTGAACTAACCCCCAAGGGGAAGATTCTGAACGAGTGGTTTGGACGTACCATTATCCACTCCGACCGTCGCTTTTCTTACGAGGAAGCACAGGAAGTACTGGATACCGGCGCCGGTGATTTTCCCGAAGAGCTGACGCTTCTCAACCAGATAGCCAAGCAGCTCCGTCGCGAGCGCTTCCGGAGGGGCGCTATTAACTTCGAGACCGTAGAAGTACGTTTCAAGCTGGACGAGAACGGTAAGCCACTGGGTATTTATCAGAAGGAGCGTAAGGATACTCATAAGCTCATTGAAGAGTTTATGCTGCTGGCCAACAAGCGGGTGGCGGAGTACGTATACTCTATGTCGAAGGGTAAGGACAAAAATACTATGGTGTACCGGGTACACGAGTCACCGGACCCCGAAAAGCTTAAGACCTTCTCTACTTTCGTAGCTAAGCTGGGATACTCGATAGAGGTAGAAGACGAGAAAAAGATTGCCAGCTCCATGAACAACATGCTGGAAGAGGTGGAGGGGAAACCAGAGCAGAACCTGATCGAGCAGCTAGCGGTACGTACCATGGCCAAAGCCCGGTACAGCACCGAAGACCTGGGACACTTTGGTCTGGCCTTCCGCCGGTACTCCCACTTTACCTCGCCTATACGCCGCTACCCCGACGTAATGGCCCACCGTCTGCTGCAGCACTACCTTGATGGCGGCACATCGGTTGATAAAGAATTTTATGAGTCGGCCAGTAAGCATTCGTCGGAGCGGGAACGCCTGGCCGCCGAGGCTGAGCGTGCCTCAATCAAGTACAAGCAGATCGAGTACATGGGTAGTATGGAAGAGGGTCGCGTCTTTGACGGTATTATTACCGGCGTTACAGACTTCGGTATGTTCGTTGAGATTACTGAAACCGCCTCCGAAGGTCTTGTACGCATGACTGATCTGGATGATGACTACTACGAACTGGATAAAGACAACTACCGCCTGATCGGGCAGAAGACCAAGAAGATCTACACCTTTGGTGATGCGGTAAAAGTACGGGTGAAGGAGGTGAACCTGGCTCGTCGCAGTATGGACCTGCTGCTGGAGGGTGACCCTAACGCCACCAGGCGCAGCCGCCGCGTTGAGGCCGCCAAGTCTGGCTCCCGCTCAGGAGGCAGAGGCGGAAGAGGCTCCTCCACGTCTAGAGGCACCTCCTCCTCTTCAAAAGTTGACAGAGGTGGTTCCCACGGCAAACGTACCCGAAAGAGCAGATAATCAGCCGGTATTGACCGTTAGATAAAATTAATATAGCATATGTAGTAAAGTGGCTGTAGTGGCGTATTTTGTAAAGAATACACCGCTACAGCCACTAACACATCATTGCTATGAGTACTATTATCCAACGCATCAAGCATAAGGTTGACGTTGCCAAGGACAAATTCTTTCCTTTGACCGAATTTGATCCCTCTACGCTTCCCTGGATCGACCGCCCCAATCCTCCCATTGCCGACTTCCTGGCTAAGAACCCGCCCCGCTTCAAAGTACCTTACGACATGGCCGATAAGCTCAGCCACTGGCACGACAAAGGGTATGTAGTACTGGAGCAAATCATACCGCACGAGATGGTCGACCGGTTCTGGCAGGATGTTGAAGAGATCCTGGACCATCCCGAACGCCACTTCCTTAATGTCCGGATTGACCGGGATGAGTTTAAGCCTAATCAGGAGCGTAACATCAGCGAATTCCCTAAGGAGGCGTTGCGCGGCAAGTTTGTGAAGTTTAATGACTTCCATAACTCGTCGGTGGCTGGCAAGAAGCTTATGGCTCATCCTTCCATTGTTGCTTTCCTGGAAGCTATATTTAACCAGCAGGTGGTAGTGATGCAGAGCCTGGTATTCCTGTACGGAAGCCAGCAGCCTACCCACCAGGACTTCCCCTGGGTAACCGCTAAGATCCCCAGCCACCTCGCGGCCGCCTGGATCGCGCTGGAAGACATCAAGATTGACTCCGGACCTCTGTTTTACTACATCGGCTCCCACCGCATCCCTAAGTTCAACTTCGGTACCGGTATCCTGTGGAAGCCTAACTCACCCCGCACTCCGCTGGAATTTGCTGACTACCTCAACAGGACCTGCGAAGAGCATAATCTTCCGAAAGAGACACTCCTGATCAAGAAGGGTGATGTACTTATCTGGCACTCGGCGCTGGCTCATGGTGGAGGTCCCATCCTGAACCCGGAGCAGACCCGCAAATCATTTGTGTGTCACTACTCCACCGAGCAAGCCCTGCCTTTCCACCGGAGCAACATCCACGCAGTACCCGTGAAGCAGGAGTACAACGGCATGTACATCTATAACAATCCGGCCCTTCCTCAGGCCGAGGATTCACTAAAGTAGCCACGTACCTATACGCCAAAATAGAAAGAGAGGCTTTTAAGCCTCTCTTTTTTGTATTTTTGCCTGACCAACGGGCGTTATAGCTACATGAAAAAATCACTCCTTCGCTTTATCATACTGTTAGCAGCGATTATTGGCCTCAACTGGCTGGCTTCTTATCTCTATGTTCGCTGGGACCTTACCGAAGACAAACGCTATACTATTTCAGAAGCCACCAAGCAGCTTCTGCAGAATCTCGACCGCGATGTACACGTAGCCGTGTACTTATCCGGCGATTTCCCCCCCGGATTTGAACGACTGGAAAGCGCTACCCGCGAAACGCTGGAAGAATTTGAAGCCTACGCCAACGGTCGCCTTACCTTCCAGTTCATAGACCCCTCGGCAGCTACTTCCGAAGATCAGCGCCGACGGCAATACCAGCAGTTGGTAGACCGTGGCCTTACCCCTACCAACCTCTTCGCCAATGAGGACGGCAAACGTACTGAAAAGCTTATCTTCCCGGGTGCTATTGTACAGGCGGATACCTTGGGGGTACCCGTGCAACTCCTGAAAGGCAACCGCAGCAGCAGCTCCGAAGAACAACTCAACCAATCATTCGAGGGAGTAGAGTTTGAACTGGCTTCGGCCATTCGCCTGCTGGCACCGCAGGAGCGAAAGCGGGTAGGCCTGCTGGTAAGTCATACTACTATCTCTCCGGCACGCCTATCCGACCTGATCGCTACGCTGCAGCAGAGCTACGATGTATTTCTGGATGTGAATAATCCTAACTCCTATGAGGGACTGGACGCCCTGCTGGTACTTAAGCCCGACCAGCCCTTTACCGACGACGAGAAGTACAAGCTGGATCAGTACGTGGTCAATGGCGGTAATGCCTTGTTCTTCGTGGATGGGGCCCGGGTAGATAGCGTCAGTATGGAAGGTACCTTTGCCCAGCCACTGGACCTCAACCTGAGTGACCTTTTCTTCCGGTGGGGCGTACGGGTCAATACCAATCTGATCAAAGACCTGAATGCAGCCCTGATCCCGCTCAACGTAGGTAACATGGGCGATGCTCCGCAGATACAGCCCCTGCCCTGGCGCTTTTTCCCGCTGCTCAACAACTTCGGCAACCACCCTATTACACGCAATACCGACATTGTTCTTACCCGGTTCCTGAGCTCCATTGATACTGTCGGAGGTGCAGCTGGACTCAGGAAGAGTCCGTTGCTTATGACGTCCCCTTATACCAAGATGCTGAACGCTCCGGCCCTGGTGGCTTATAACGAAGCTCGTCAGCAACCAGCGCCTAATGAATACAATTCCGGAGTAAAACTAGCGGCTATACTACTGGAAGGCCAGTTTTCTTCCTTGTTCCAGAACCGGATCCTGCCCTCTGACCCACGATCAGCTACCTTCAAGGCGCAGGGTGAAGCGGGTCGGGTATTAGTCTGCTCCGACGGGGATGTAGTAATCAATGACTTCGACTACCGCCGCAACGCTCCCCTGCCTCTTGGCTACGACCGGGTGTCACAAAACATCTACGGCAACAAGGATTTTATCCTGCACGCCATCGACTACATGACCGACGCGCAGGGCCTTATTACCGCCCGTACCAAACAGATCAGCATCAGGCCGCTGGACAAAGTACGGGTACAGGAGCAACGTACTGGCTGGCAACTGCTTAACCTGATGCTGCCGGTGGGCTTGGTGGGTATTTTCGGGGCGATCCGGTACTATTGGCGCCGCCGAAAATTTGGCCGCTGAACGCCGTAGGTGCGTTATTTTTTTTACTTTTGTTTTTTACAGAGAAAATTTGGGCTTTACGTGTGAAATGTGAGTATCTTAGCTATAAGAAGCCCCATTCCTCCCCAAAGGAACTGTACTTGTCAACTGTCAACTGAAAAAATAGCCACTGCGTATTATGAAGTTTGTCGTATCGTCATCGGTGCTCCTCAAACAACTATCGGCCATCAACGGTGTCGTTTCTACGAACCCGATCGTGCCCATACTGGAGAACTTTTTATTTAAACTGGAGGGTAACACTCTTACTGTCACGGCTTCAGACCTGCAGACGGTCATGATTACCGAAATTGAGGTGGAAGCGGGTGACAAAGGCGCCATTGCGGTACCGGCCAAGCTTCTTCTGGACACACTAAGGGGCCTTCCCGAGCAACCCATTACATTCAATGTTGACGAAGAAACCTTCGGCACTGAGATTGTTTCGGACAATGGTCGCTATAAGCTTTCGGGCGAAAACCCCATTGATTTCCCCAAGACACCATCGGTCAACCGCGGTCAGTCGGTAGAGTTGTCGTCGGCTTCGCTGGCTACGGCCATTTCCAATACCATTTTTGCTACCAGTACTGATGATCTGCGCCCGGCCATGACGGGGGTGTTTGTGCAGATAGGTACCGAGAACGCTACCTTCGTAGCTACAGATGGCCACCGCCTGGTACGCTACCGTCGCAGCGACATCAAGTCCAGCTCTGATACATCCATGATTATCCAGCGCAAAGCGCTGAACCTGCTGAAGTCATGTCTGCCTTCGGAGGATCTGGCTGTTAAAGCGGAGTTTACGTCATCCAATGCCTTCTTTAGCTTTGGCAATATCCGGATGATCTGTCGCCTGATCGATGAGCGTTTCCCTGATTACGAAAACGCCATTCCTACCAATAATCCCAATACGCTCACGATCAACCGGGCCGAAATGCTCAACTCGCTGAAGCGTATCTCGATCTACTCCAACCGTACCACGCACCAGGTACGCCTGAAGATGAGCCTCAACGATCTGTCCATTTCCGCCGAGGACCTGGACTACTCCAACGAGGCAAACGAAAGGCTGATGTGCGAGTACAACGGTGATGATATGGAGATTGGCTTTAACGCTAAGTTCCTGATCGAGATCCTGAGCAACCTTACCTGCAAGAACGTGACTTTCGAACTGTCGGCGCCTAACCGGGCGGGACTGATCATTCCGGTAGAGCAGGAAGATTATGAAGATATCCTGATGCTGGTGATGCCGGTGATGCTTAATACCTACGCATAATAGCCACAGGTTGTACCAAGTACTATAGCAAAGCGGTCTGCCCCTGATAGGGGCAGACCGCTTCGTGTTTAGGGCTACTTCAGGTACTCAGGCCATTGGCATAGTCATCTTGAAGGCTTCCTCCGCCCTCCTGAAACCGGCAGCCCGACGGCGTTCAATGGTTGCGGCGCTGCTGTCGAGCGTATGGCCTGCCTCACCCGGCTCGGGCTGTACCAGTACCGTCCGGAAGCACTTAAGTACCTTCCCTCCCAGTGTCAGTCTGAAATCGGGCGGCAGGCGCTGATCGCGCTGTGCATTGCGTACCTGCGTGACCAGTTCGTTGATTTCCAGGTACCTTTTCAGATCATCGTTGAATATCTCGTTGATGGCAATGTCGTCCAGAGCCCGGAGGGCAATATTCGTGAGGTGGTAGTCACGAGATGAGTCGGCGGGTAGGTCCCAGCTGTTACAGTTCAGGATATAAATCACATAGTCGTCTACGTCATCGGTTTCATCCTTAATAGCATGTACTACGTCACCCAGGGGAGATACCGTCCGGATACCTCCATCGACTACCTCACGGATCACGGTTGCGTTTTGCGCGGAGCTGCCCTTCCACCTCAGCTCCTTCACCGGCTCCCATACTATAGGCATAGCCGTAGAAGCCAGAATAGCGCGGCAGAACTCTTCGTCCGACGCAAAATCCTCGGGCCGGCAGGTATAGTAGTTGGCATCCACTAATGACACCACCCCGCACTGGAAGGGTACCTTGAAATCACTCCGCCGTACTACCCGCTGGAGCGTAGTATACAACGGGCGGTTATCGGCCAGCGAGCGGATCTGGTTGAAGTTGGCCACCACTTCCCGGATCAGAGCCGGCCGGTTAAACACATACTGAAAGCCGTAGCGGAACAGAGAGCGGGGAAGCAGCTTTCTGATGATAGCCTCAAAGTCAGGACGTACCGTTTCGCGTTCCATAACCACCAGCTCCGATGTATAGATACTGCTGTACCCTTCCCGCTGGACCTGCTGCCAGAGCGCCTTTAACTCCGCAAACTTATCCATGGCTACCAACGCTCCGTTCAGAGCCCCTACTGATACTCCGGCTATACGGTCAAAGCGGATCTGCTGCTGCTCGATGAGATACTCAAGCGCCCCCCACTGAAACGCTCCCTTGAATCCTCCCCCGCTTAGTACCAGTATGTTCTTCTGTGCTGCCATTGCTAAAATATTTTCTGTACTACCAGTAAATCAGCCAGTTTGTTATTCTTTAGCCACTGCCAGGGGTACCTGCCTGACGGAGCAGCCACTGCTGTCCTCAGCTCGTGGCGGTTAAGTTTCTAGGTCTGAAAGATTTACTTTTGAAAGTACTTTTTTCTTTCGTCAGAATTAGAAATATTTGTATAAAAAATTGACTGTTTGGTGAAACGTTTAATCTGTATCGGAAGCATTTTTCTGCTGCTACTCAATACGCTGGGCTACTACCCGGTGTATATGTGTATGCAGTTGAAAGCGCAACTTGAGATGCAGCATAAACTTGACCAGAACATTCTGGGTGAAGAAGAGCTTTTCACCATCAAGATCCCGATCCAGCTCCCCTACTGGACCGAGACGCGCCAGGCTCCTGAGCGCATCAACGGGCAAATCGAGTACCACAACGAGTTTTATAAGCTGTACAAGCAGGAGGTTGTGGGCGATACCCTTGTGGTACTTTGCGTAAAAGACCATACCGAAAAGCAGCTTTTCCAGACACTCACCGAATGGGTGAAGATCACGGTAACCGGCCTGCCCGGTACTTCTGAGAAGGCTTCTCAGCTAGTCAGCTATCTGATCAAGGACTACTACTCATCCCACCGCAAGGTGTATTTCAACCTGTACGACTGGATAGAAGCGCCCGCTTCCTATGCTTCCCGTACTTTTTCTCTCACTCCAGCTGCTCTGGAACTCCATTCTCCGCCTCCCGAGGCCATTGCCTGATTTCTTCTTGCGGCAAGCCGTTCCGTCTGGATTGGCTCTGCTGACACACCCTTTGGTATTGCCTAAGGGAAGCTGTTATCTGTGGTACTAAGGACCAGGAGGTATGTCCGTACGGGCTCATCGCTGAGCTGCTGCGCTTATCTTCTGCCGGAGCTATACTACTACATCGGTACCTGATACCGATGCCAGTTGCGCGTGCTCTACTCCTGCCCTACAGCGCAATATGCTTCCTGCACAGGCTCTACCGGCTATGTCATATCTTATCAATTCGAAATCAAGCAATGAAAAATACTCTATATATTACACTCCTGGTGCTGTTTGGCATTCAAACAGCCTGGGGACAGGGTTGCGTGGCGGTACGTCACATGAATACATCATCCTCGACCATGGGGGTCACTTCGGCCGATCTGTTTAAGCAAAGACACGGTCAGTGGCAGATCAATACAGGCTATCGCTACTTCAGGTCGTTTCGTCACTTCCGTGGCGACCATGAGGAGAAAGAGCGGATCGAGAATAATACTGAGGTAGTTAACCTCTCCCACTCGCTGGACCTAGGTATTACGTACCAGCCCAATATGCGATTGTCGTTTTCGGTGAATCTGCCGGTAATCTACAACGACCGCTCTTCGCTGTATGAGCACTATGGCAATAGTACTACCGCCAATCCTGAGCAGAAGCGTTTCCATACCTATTCGCAGGGTGTTGGTGATTTGCGCATTTCGGGCAACTACTGGCTCATTAATCCCATGAAACTACCTAAGGTCAACTTTGCCCTGGGACTGGGTGTGAAGCTGCCAACCGGCAACCCACGGGTGGAAGGCGATTTCCACCGCCTCAATCAGGAAAAGCAGGATTATACCATTCGCAAACCCGTAGATCAATCTATTCAATTGGGTGACGGAGGTGTAGGCTTTAGTCTGGAAGGCCAGGGATACGCTCAACTAGGCGATCATACTACCTTCTATGTGAATGGATTCTACCTCTTCAACCCACGTGAAACGAATGGTGTAGTGCGGAATCCTGGTACTACCGTAAGCCCTATTGATGGTACTTTCTCGGTAGCCGATCAGTTTGCTGCCCGCTTGGGCATTAGCCAGTCTCTTCCGGTAGTACCGGGCCTGTCGTTGATGCTGGGTGGACGGGTTGAAGGTATCCCTGCTCACGACGCCATTGGTGGAAGCGCCGGCTACCGTCGTCCGGGCTACATTGTATCGGTTGAGCCGGGCGTAGCCTACATGACCCAGAAATTCTCGATAGCCGCGACCGTTCCCGTTGCTCTGTACCGCAACCGTATTAAGAGCTACGCCGACCGCCAGGACCCAACCGGACAACGCCACGGTGACGCCGCCTTTGCCGACTACCTTGTCTCAATAAGCATGTCCCGCTGGTTCTAATCCACCTCTACTATCCATCTATTTTATTACCTATTAAAAATGAAAGTAACGACTACCTCTATATTTATCCTGACCCTGCTGCTTATGGCGGCAGGTGCTCAGGCCCAGATGCCCCACGACGTGATCTACATGCCTCGTAAAACCACCTGTCTGGCTCTGAACTATGGCCATAGCAGCTGGACGGAGTACTGGGAGAACACCCTCAAGCGCGAGAACCTGAACATTGGTACCCACACTACACAGATGGCCATGGCTATGGCTGCCGTAGGCATTACCGACCGCCTCAACGTAATCGCAAGCGTTCCCTACGTCTGGACCCAGACCAGCGCGGGCAACCTGATGGGACAGAAGGGATTCCAGGATGCTTCACTATGGGTTAAGTACAAGGCTTTCGACAAGAAAGGCCTGTCGCTGCACGGAGTAGTGGGAGGATCTATCCCGCTTACCAATTACGTACCTGACTTCCTGCCGATGTCCATCGGTCTGCAGGCCCGCACCGCTACCGGCCGTATCATTGCAAACTACTCCCATTCCCCCACCGGCCTCTACCTGACCGGCCACGGGAGCTATTCGTGGCGTAGCAATATATTCATCGACCGCTACTCTTACCAGGCCGACGGACGCCTGTACAGTACCAATGAAGTACGGGTACCCAACGCCATTGATCTGGGAGCACGCCTGGGTATATTGAAATCAAAGTGGCAGACCGAAGTATTCGCAGAGCGCTTTGCCTGTGTAGACGGAGATAATATCCGGCGCAATGATATGCCTTTCCCTACCAACAAGATGGAAATGACTACCATCGGCTGGTACGGTAAAGTACAGCCCCGCAACATCGGCGTCAGCGCCCGGGTAGGCTATGTGGTAGAAGGCCTGAACGTAGGCCAGAGCATGAACTACTCCGTTGCGTTTTTGTACCAGTTTAACTACTAACCTGCTAATCAGAACCTCACAATGAAAAAGTATTCATTCCTTCCTCCGTACCGGACCTTACTGGCAGGGCTCCTGGCCATCACTACCCTATCCTGTGACAAGACCATCCATGAGCCTGTTATTCCGTATTATATCCCCACCAATCTTGATGCCAATGCCGGTACCTGGAAAACCTACGTACTTGCTTCACCCACCGAGGTGACTGTACCCGCTCCCAGTGCCACCACCTCAGCCGAGTACAAGGCTGAGCTGAGTAGTCTTAAGCAGCAGTCTGCCTCGCTGACTCCAGAGCAAAAGCAAAAAGTAGAGTACTGGAGTGCCGGTGCCGTGTACCGCTGGAACGAAATAGCCCGCGAACTGGCCGCCCGCTACAACCTGCCTCCTGCCTCTGGTCCGGATGGTAAGTACCCGGTACCTGATGCCGCCAATCCACTGGCTGATCCTAAGTTTCCGTTTGCCAACCCACCCTATACAGCTCGTGCGCTGGCGTACCTGAGTGTTGCCCAGTATGATGCCTTGGTAACGGCCTGGCACTACAAGTACAAGTATAACCGTATGTCACCGGCTCAGGCAGAGAGTTCGATCAAGGCTGCTCTACCGGTATCTGGCATCCCTACGTATCCGTCTGAGGATGCCGTGGTAGCCTCTGCTTCGTTTGCTGTTCTGAAGGCGATGTTTCCCGGTGAAGTACCTTATCTGGAGGCAAAGATGAAGGAACATCAGGAGAGCCGCCTGTGGGCTGGTATGAACGTACAAAGCGACCTGACCGCCGGAGCTGAGCTAGGCACCGCGGTGGCAGCCAAAGTAATGGGCCGGGCCAGAACCGATGGTATGTCCAGCTCCAACAATCAGACTCTGACGGCTGGTATGATCGAAAACGCTAAAAAACTAGGTGTAACCGAGCCCTGGGTAACCCAGGAGACACCGGGCCGCCCCCCTATGCTACCGGCTTACGGTCTGGTTACTCCCTGGAACTTTGATAAAGCTACCGTAGCCAAACTGCGCCCCGAGGCTCCACCGGCTCTGGGTAGTGAAGAATTCAAAAAGGCCCTTGACGAACTGAAATCTATCCAGAAAAACCAGACGCGTGAGCAGGCTCGTATAGCCAACTACTGGTCCGATGGAGTGGGCAGCTACACTCCTCCCGGCCACTGGCACCGCACAGCGGCTAACGCCGCACACGACGCCCGGTACAGCGAAGTACGCATGGCCCGTACGCTGGCTCTGGTAGGTACCGCTCTGATGGATGCCGGCATCTGCTGCTGGGACGTGAAGTTCTGGTGGTACTACCCACGCCCGCAGCAATTCGGACTGAAGACTTCAGTGGGTACACCTAACTTCCCATCCTATACGTCGGGCCACTCTACCTTCTCAGCGGCAGCGGCGGAGGTACTGGGCCACATCTTCCCGGCGCAGGCCAAAAAATTCAGTGATATGGCGGTAGAGGCTTCCAACTCGCGCATGTACGGCCTTATTCACTACCGCTTTGACTGTGAAGTAGGACTTAAGTGTGGAAAAAATATTGGTAGCTACGCGGTAACAAGAGCTAAAGCCGACGGCGCCGGTAATTAATCATCGTTTTCTTTACCCGTGACGATCCCCTTAAACGAACCCAGGATTGACTGCCAGATCAGGTTAAAGAAGGAATCCGTAGGCTGACGGTCGATCGTCGCCTCCCCCACCCGAGGCGGTTTATTACCCGAAGGGTTGTTGTTCTTGATAAAGAGTCCGTTGAGCAGGTTGGTTAGAAAAGATCTTTCCTTCAGCTCTCCGGACTCTTTATCCTGCTTCAGCACATCTACTTTCAGGTTGTTGTAATGCATCTGGGTAATAATGTGTGACCGGTAGCTATTCGCCTGTATTTTAAATTGCAGCATATTCAGGTCACCCGATTCTACACTAGCCTTTGCCAGTGCCCGTATCACAGGGTTTACGTGGGCTATTTTGAAGTTACGCATGGTACCTCCACAATTAAAGGCTCCATTATTTGCGGCCAGGTTAAAGTTAAAGTAGGCATCAATCCGGCTTTGACCCATAAAGCTGGAATACGCCCGCACCCGGCAGTAGGGACGCTCGGCAATGGTAGCGGTATCGTTGGTAAGGTTAGTGATAGTACCTCGTGTGCCTGTAAACTTCACTACGCCGCGAAGGCCGGTCTTATCGCTTCGTTCACCATAGTATACTTCCGTACCCCTGATCCGTACGGTGTCAAAGCGTACTACAAATTTAGCCTGCTTTAGTAGCTGGTGGGGATATGTACCCATTTTACTCTCTTTGGGGTCAGGATACCTGCGGTCCCGGTACACATCCATCAGCCCTTTGTCCACCTCCAGTACTTTTGCAAACAACTGCTGCTGCATCAGAAACCGGCGGACATCGACCCGTCGGGCTGTTATATTCTCAAATCTGAAATCATACCGGTCTTTGGATATGCCCAGTACCTTTGAAAACTGATCCTTACCGTACCGGGGCTTATAATGAACATTCTGTACCTTGATCGTACTGTCTCTGGACGAGAGCTCAAGCTCCTGCATATTAAATGTATACTGATCATTGCCCGGATCAAGAGTTAGTCCTTTCAGGCGTATCTTTATTTGCTGCGAGAACATGATAAGGCTTGTATCCTGGGCGGTTTCTTCATTGAGCAAAAAATCAGAAACATCCACATACAGCTCCTGCAGGTGATTTTCCTTCGACTTTTCGCCATTATTGTTGATGTAGGTAAAATCCACACTGGTGAGGCTGATCCGGTCGATCTGGATGGACTTGAGTACCTTACTGATAATCTGGTACGGCGACTTCTTGGGACGATCAGTATTATACGGCTTCTTGTCAACGGCCAGGGTCACGTACGGGCTCTCTATCAATATCTCATTTATCGAGAGTGACTTAAAGAGCAGGAGTCTCAGGATAGATACCCCCTCCAGACGCAGGCTTTCTGTTCGCAGACTGGCTACCTGGTCCGGGGCCTTCTTCTGTTCCACCAGTTTTTGGTAAATAGTCGAGTCTGAGCGGAGTACTACATCGCTTACCTCGGCATTGCCCAGCAGTATGTTGATTGAAAGATCATTGTAGTCAATAGAATAGAGCCCGTCGGAGGCTTCCCGTACAGACTCTTTTAATGAAGAATCCAGTTGATTCTTAAAAAAACCAGGCAGCACCCACGAAGCCAGTAAAACCAGCAGTACAATCCCCCCCACAATCCCAACTGTCCATATAATCCATCGTTTTGAAACAAGCCGTTTGAGGTCACTCATGAGGTTCAGTACAGTAGATAAGTTATAAGCATGGGCAAATACTACTAAAAATTTTATGCCATTAGTACAATTTGTTCACAACGGCTCCCTTCTACCTATACGTCAGAGAAGCAGACCAGCTCCTCCTTTGCCAATGCACTCCGAATGCACGTAGCATTTGTGCCAGCAGGTGTATACGAAAAATAAATAACAGAATACTACTACCGGATACGAGTGATGCGCACAATAAAAAATGGCCCCGTAACCTCTATTATAGCGGTTACTGAGGCTTTTAGCAAAAGAAATGAAGCTAAAAAATTGTATTTTTGTACTGATAATAGATCTACTTTCCAACCATTTAGACGCTAACTGAATCTTAGTAGTACAGAAGGCTCCTGAACAGAAAACAAAGCGTAGGATTTTGGCTAAATCATTACCTCTTTTTTCTGCTACTGATCCTTACAGCTAGTTAACCCTAAGAACAGAAAGCGTACGAAGCACCCCTACCTTCGATGACATTGAACGAGCAGGAACTGGTGAACGGCTGTCGTCAGCGCGACCGACTCGCCCAGAAGCGTCTATACGACGTTTTTGCGGGGAAGATGTTTGCTATTTGCCTGCGCTATACCAAAAACCGCCCTGACGCCGAGGATGTATTACAGGATGCATTTATCAAGATCTACGAAAACATTGACTCCTTCCGGGGTGAATGTCCGCTTGAATTCTGGGTACGCTCGGTAGTGGTAAATACAGCGCTGAAACATCTGCGTAAGCAGAAACACTTGATGGAACTTGATGACGTACATACGCAGGACAATCACGTAGCTGCTACCGAACTGACGCTTTCGAGCTTTCAGTGGCAGCAGCTGATGGGCTTCATACATGAGTTGCCTACCGGTTGTCAGACGGTGTTTAACCTCTACGCCATAGAAGGATACCAGCATAATGAAATAGCCCAGATGATGGGTATATCAGAAGGAACATCGAAGTCGCAATACGCAAGAGCGCGTATGTTGCTTCAGCAAAAACTAAGTAAAGAACAACGGTTCGACGATGAATCAGTCCGAAAAACACAACTTTGAGGAGGAGTGGCGGAAAGCCCTGGATGAGGCTTCGGTACCTCCGCCGCCTTCGGTCTGGGACGCTCTGGAGGCACACCTCGACCAGCAGGAAAAGAAATCTGCACCGATAGTACCCCTGTGGTGGCGCTCGCCCCGGCTGTGGTACGCAGCGGCGGCAATAGGCGCCCTACTGGTGATAGGTCTGCCCCTGCTGCTACGTCTGGACAGAAACGCGCAGACTAACCTGCCTACTGTAGCGGTGGATAAGGGAGGCTCTGCTACACAGGATCAGCGAATGGCGGAGTCGGCCAATCAGCCGGCCGATGCCGATAGCAGCCCGCGTACCACAGGTGAAAGTACTGAGGCAGCTGCCCCAACGCAGGAGCCCCGGTATGCCGCCCAGGATCAGGTAGCCGCAAGCCGGAAAGTCGGTGGAGAGGGAACACGTCCTCTTGCGCAGGAGCCAGCTACTTCGCCTTCCCTGGCGGCCAATTCGCGTCGCACCGAAATTACTGACCAGCCGGAGCATAATAGCCAAACCACTACCCCTGCCCAGAGCAGATCAATGGCCGCTGATGCAGCTCCTGATACCCGTATAGCCATAGTGGAGTCAGCCCGTTCCGTAGAACCAGTTGCTCTGGGAGACCTTCAGGTGGAGGCCCTTTCACCCCGGGAGTTCCGCGAACTACCCGTATATACGCAGAAGCGCTATGTATTCTTCCGGTACGATGCTCCGGACGATACTCCTCTTACTCCCCCCACCAAGCCTAAGGAGTACTGGGCTGGTGTAGGACTGATGCCCGCCTCTTTCAATCCGGACGTGAACGTCACCTCACCGCCGGCCGCATTTTCGGCCGCTAATGCTGGTCGGCAGTCGCTTTCCAGCTCGAGCCGGGCCGGCCTGTCGTACGCCCTACAGACTCAGGGTGGTATGAAGCTCTCGAAGCACTGGTCTATCGAGACAGGAGTTAGCTACCTGCAGGGCAATTCTACCTTTGTGAGTGACGGCTACGTACTGGATGCTATGTCGAACCGCAGTGCCAATGTGCTCGAAAACGCACTGATGGCGAGTTCATCCGGCTCTCATCGGGCGGCTAATGATAAGTCCCAGTTCGGAGCACCGTCCAGCGCGAATGAGATGGCCGCCATATACATTGACCTGGATCAGCAGACACGCAATGACTACCGCTTCCTGCAGCTGCCGGTACATGCTGGCTATACCCTCAATCCGGAAGGCAAACTCAGCTATACGGTACTGGGGGGCATGGTAGCTAATATGTTCCTGCGCAACGATCTCGAAACAGCTCCCGGCTATACCCTTACTACCACCGCCAGCGACGGTGTGTACCGCAACCTCAACTGGTCGGCCGCTACGGGCGTGCGGCTCAACTACCATCTGTCGTCGCACTGGACGGCCAGCCTCACCGGCTCCTACCAGAAAGCGCTCTCGACGGGGATACGCAACAACGAAACCATCTCTACCCGTCCGCAGCTATACGGACTGGGATGGGGAGTCCGCTATTTATTTTAGATTTTTTGGGTAAGGCTTCCAACCCTGAGCCCGCCAGCCGAATCTATATAGTATCAAATCCACCGTAACAGATAGGTGTATAATCCATATAATGTAAACGCTTAAAATATCTGCTAGCTATGAACAAAGTACTAACCACAGCTGCCCTGGCGGCAGCTATGCTTACAGCCTCGCTGAGCGGATGTAACAACGACGGGAACACTCCCGCTCCTCCGGTAAGCAAGGAGGTACATATACCGGCACGGGTAGCAGCCAGTACTACTGATTTTGCCTTTGATTTCTTCCAAAATCTGCAAACTACCCAACCCGCCGGAGAGAACCTGTTTGTGTCGCCACTGAGCCTGCACATTGCCCTGGGTATGCTGCTCAACGGAGCCGAAGGCGAAACAGCCCAGCAAATCCAGAAAGCGCTGAAAATGGAGGGGCTGACGCAGGCTGATCTGAATCAGGCTTATAAGACCCTGATGGAAGATCTTCCACAGGCTGATCCGAGTGTGAAGCTGGCTATGGCCAACTCGGTATGGTACCGCAATGGCTTCCAGGTCGAGAACAACTTCCTGGACGTGCTGCGCCAGTCGTTCAAGGCAGAGGCATTGGCTCAGGACTTTAATAGTCCCGCTACCAAAGACCGCATCAACCAGTGGGCCAGCGACAACACCAACGGCAAGATCAAGAAGGTAATAGAAGAGATCCGTCCTGACCACGTCATGTTCCTGCTCAACGCGCTGTATTTCAAAGGCGACTGGAAGTACCAGTTCGATCCCAAGCAGACGACCGATGCTCCTTTTACCCTGGCTAATGGCAGCTCCAAGAACGTGAAGATGATGTCGCTCCAGGAGGCTTTTCGCGTAGCCCGGACTGAAAAATACTCAGCGGCTCAGCTCCCCTACGCCAGCGGGCAGTTTAACCTGACGCTGCTCATGCCGAATGGTGATGGCACCGTCGATGATCTGATCAAGAACTTCGGCCCCAGCGACTGGAGCAGCCTGCAGAACAACCTGCTGCAGGAGAGCAAAGTACTGGTAGGGTTGCCTAAGTTTACGCTGGACTACGAGGTGGAGCTGAACAAGACACTCCAGCAGATGGGTATAGAGAAGGCGTTCAGCACCCAGGCTGAGCTTGACAAAATCAGCAAAGCCGAACAACTGGCCGTAAGCCTTATCAAGCAGAACACCTACCTGGGTGTAGATGAAAAAGGCACCGAGGCCGCCGCCGTTACCTCCGTTGGGATAGTAGTTACCTCCATGCCTCCATCGTACATATTCGACCGGCCGTTTGTATTCATCATCAGCGAGAAAACATCCGATACCATCCTCTTCATGGGACGTATCATGAATCCATAATCTGAGTATTCCTAAGCACAGTTTTCATTCACTAGTAATAAGTACCTTAGTCAAATTTAGCCATGAAATTATTCAAGAAGTTCCTGTTCATCCCTGCTCTGGCAGTAGTAGCCTTACTGGCTTCCTGCGAAAAAGAAGATGTTGTAAAAGTAGATAACCAACTGGCCGGTACCTGGCAGCTGGATGCCATCACCTACGGCCTGTCCCAGACTACCGTCCGCGGCGCTCAGCTGCCTTACTCTGAGAAGCTGGAGTTTTCGGGTACTACCTACACCGTCACCCGTGACGGAAAAGTAGAAGATACCGGACGCTGCTATACCGGAGAAAGCCAGAAAGAAGCGCCTTATAAAAACGCTGTCATTTATCCTGATGATAACAGCTATCAGGCATACGAGATATCAGAGGGCCGTTTGTACCTGTACGAACGCGGTACACAAGGCTCGGTTGTAGCCGACGGCTCTGTCTACGAGTACAAACGTCAGTAGGTTTCTGACGTTTTCGGGGTGCGTTATCGTCCGGAGGCTCTGCTTTCGGACGATTTTGTTTGTATCCGTTCCAACCTTTCGTGTACACCAGGGTCTTTAAGGCGTAGTTTATCCATCTGTTACTCAAAACCTAACCTGCTATGAAACCCGTACCTTTACTACTGCTACTTACACTACTGATGACGGGGCTGTGGTCCTGCAATGACCGCTGCCAGGAAACCCGCGTAGTGAAGCGAATGACCCCTGTAACTGTATCGCTCATGGAGGTGCGCCGGAGCCTGAAAACCGAAGCTCCCCGTGCGCTCGAGCATCCGGGTAAGATCTACATCAAAGGCAACTACCTGCTCATTAACGAAATCAAAAAAGGCCTGCATGTGATTGACAACAGCAATCCGTCGGCACCGCGCTTTGTCTCTTTCATCAATATACCCGGCAACGGCGACATGGCCGTACGCGGCAACATCCTCTACGCCGATAGCTACACTGACCTGGTAGCGCTGGATATTACCGATCCGGCTAAGCCGCAGGAAGTGGGACGGGTAGACGAAGTATTCAAGAACGGGCAGTTTGAGGGAGCCTGGTGGAGCTACAACGAATCGGTTGGAGCCATCAACGACCAGAAGGTAGAGTACATAACAGAAACCATCAGCACCAACTGCGAGGAAAACCCGATCATGCCCGAGATGTGGTGGCTGGGAGGTGCCTGGCGTATGATGGATGCCGCCTTCTCCAGCGCCGCCGCCCCATCAGCCGCTCCTGGTAGCAGCGACGGCAAAGGTGGCTCTATGGCTCGCTTTGCCCTGTACAACAACTTCCTCTACACGGTCGGACAAAACAACCTGCACCTCTTTGATATTTCTAATCCGTCCAAGCCTACCAGCTACTCCACCGTCAACCTGGGCTGGGGCATCGAGACCATCTTCCCATACAAGGATAAGCTCTTTATCGGCTCCAGCACGGGCATGTACATCTACGACAACAGCAACCCATCTGATCCGAAGCAGCTGTCGGTATTCCAGCACATGATGGCCTGCGATCCCGTAGTAGTACAGGATAATGTGGCCTATGTTACGCTCCGCTCGGGTACTACCTGCCGCAACGCCCAGAACCAGCTCGACCTGGTGGACATCAGTGATCTGACGCGCCCGCGCCTCATCAAGAGCTACCCTATGCAGAACCCGCACGGACTTAGCATTGACTTCCCTACCCTATACCTCTGCGAAGGCAAGTACGGCCTGAAGACGTTTGATGTATCGGATCGGTTTGCGGTAGATAAGAACATGCTGTCGCACATGAAGGACATCGATGCGTACGACGTGATCTCGCTGGGTAAGACGCTCCTGATGGTGGGCAAGGATGGCTTCTACCAGTTTGATGCTACCAATCCGCGTCAGCTCCGTCAGATCAGTAAGATACCAGTCGGTGAAAGTAGCATCTAAGGCTTCAAAACAGATACTTACTTATGAAGAAGCTACTTTCTCTGTTTCTGATCATCCTGTTGGCGACGGGTATGTCGCTGGCCCAGGAGGCCCCCTTTAAGCGCCGCTACGTCAACCACACCGAGCTGGGCGGCCTGTTCGGGCGGGTAAAGTACCTACCCTACGCCGGAGCTACCCAGGTAGTGGAAAACCGCCTGAACCTGACCCTGCAGACCTTCAACGGGCTGCAGCTCAATCCACGGCTGGCGGCCGGACTCACGACCGGCCTCGACTGGTATACCGCAGCCCTGATTACTCCCATAGCCGCTGGTGCCCGGTACGATCTGGCGGCTGATCGTAATGTACGTTTCTTTGCTACAGCTGATGCCGGGTATGGACTGGTATGGTTTCATGAGGACAATGATGGATTCCGTACCCGCGGCGGTATGATGCTGAATCCCGGCCTGGGCCTGCGCCTGGGTAGCCCCGACGGAGCCGCCTTCACCATCACCCTTAGCTATAAGCGGCAGGAAGCATCTGTCTCCAAGCCTCCTCTCTGGGACCAGACCGAGCGCCACGAAACCCGCGAGTATAACCGTTTGTGCCTGCGCCTGGGTATTGCATTTTGATAGCTGTCAGGTGTTAGAAGAATCAGAAGTCAGGCAATAGTTAAAAAAGTATGCAGAGATTAGTTACAAACCTTGCTCTTATATGCCTGCTTTGCTTCACCGCCTTCCGGTGCGAGCAGGAGGACTTTATCATAGATGCTCCGTATAGCTGTAGTCCCTCCGGGGGTATGGAAGGTACCTGGCGGCTCCAGGCTTACCAGCACATAGACAGCCGCAAACTGGAAGAAGATCCTGAGCCTAACGGACGCGGCGTAGTACTTACGTTCAAAGAAGATGGGGATAAGGGTACTATCCAGGGGCATACCGTAGCAAATCAGGTAGGCGGAGGCTATCAGAAAGCCGATGCCTGCCAGCTTCTGAACGTAACCTTTGGCGGTACCAAAGTAGCGGAGCCCACCGCGTGGAGTGCCAAAGCCTGGACCGCCATGAACAGCGCCACCGGTTACGAGATATACCGCAACAAGGGGCAGAAGGATCAACTATCTATCTTCTTCAATAACCGCAGCGAAAGGATGATATTTGTGAAGCAGTAAAGGTGATAAAGGAGGAAAGCAGGAAAGTAGTTAGTCAATGGTCACTGATAATTGGTCATTAATCAACTCCTTTCCTCCTTTCTTACCTTTCCTCCTTATATATCAACACCTCAATAGTACCGTCTGCCTTGACGTAACCGCGGTACATCCCTTCGGAGTTGAAGGGCATGGCGATATTCCCCTGGCGGTCCAGCGCGATAAGTCCGCCTTCGCCACCGCGTTCCACCAGCTTTTTCATCACTACCTCATCGGCCGCCTGCTGTACACTCAGGCCTTTGTACTCCATTAGCGCCGATACGTCGTAGGCTACTACCGAGCGGATAAAGTACTCGCCGTGTCCGGTAGCCGATATGGCGCAGGTGTTGTTATTGGCATAGGTACCTGCTCCGATTATAGGCGCATCACCTACCCGACCGTAGCGCTTGTTGGTCATACCTCCGGTAGAGGTACCCGCCGCCAGGTTGCCGTACTGGTCCAGCGCCACGCAGCCTACTGTACCGAATTTCTTACCCTCGGTAAAGATCAGGTTCTCCTGAGGCGTTACGGCTCCGGTCTTGGGGCTTTTCTTTACTTCCTTTTTTTCTTTTTCGGTATGATCCAGCTCTACCTTCTCCTCTTTGCGAGCCCGTTCCAACGCTTTGTAGCGGGCTTCGGTATAGAAGTAGGAAGGATCAACGATTTCCAGTCCCTGCTTTTCGGCAAATAGCTCGGCTCCCTTCCCGATCATCATTACGTGCGGGGAGTTTTCCATAACGGCTATAGCCGCCCGAATGGGATTCTTAACCGTAGTAACGCTGGCTACGGCTCCGGCCATCAGATTCTTACCGTTCATCACGGCCGCATCCATTTCGTTCTTGCCTTCGTTGGTAAATACCGCTCCTTTACCCGCATTGAATAGCGGAGAATCTTCCATGACCCGCACAGCCGCCTCAACGGCTTCCAGGCTGGTACCACCCTGCTTCAGAACCTGATGTCCTTTCAACAACGCCATGGTGAGTGCTTCTCTATAGGCTTTCTCCCGTTCGGGCGTCATGTTCTGGCGCGTAATAGTACCCGCGCCGCCATGTATCACCAGCGTGATCTTGTCTTTATAATCCTGAGCGAATATGGTAGGTGTTGTCATCAAAGCTAACAACGCACACAGCAGTAATTTTCTCATAGTTTAGGTAAATAGTTTTACCAAAGCTACATAAAAACCGGGAAAGCAGAGGACATGAAGAGGCAGTGTAACTACGTAAATTTAGCAGCTATGTCTACTAGAAGAGGTTTCTAATCTAACCCCACGCCAGCGTCTCGGCGAAAACGGGAGCCTCCGGCTGCCTGACCTGTACAGTTTCTTCCAGTTCCTTTACAAACAGGTAGTTTCCCTCCCGGTGCCACTTCCGGAACTCAGCCTGCGGACTGCGGTAGTAGGGCATGAAATCAGTAAGTACCGACAGGTCAAATGTACGGGAGGTGGCTCCCGCACCGGCCAGTACCCCATCTACGGCGTTGCAGGCCTGCTCAAAGTGCTTGGGCACGGGCACCATCAGCACGGGCTTGCCCAGGTACATGGCCTCACATACCGACTCAAATCCCGCCGTAGTTACTACCGCCCGACAACCTTTCATGAAGCGCAGGTACTTGGAGCCATTGATCCGGTGGAAGGTCAGGGTATCGTCTACGACTACCTCCTCAGCGGCATCCGCTTTGTCCCAGAAGCAGTGTAGCTGTACCTCCGGATGCTCCCGATGCCACGCCAGTATCTGGCGGCTCAGGCTGTGGTGTGTCATGTACACGAGCAAATAGTCGCCACTAACAGGCTTTAGTTGCTGTACTTCGCGGCGGAGCAAGGGAGGAACGATGGTAAGCGCGGGGGAAGTACTATCAGCCATCGGGCGGAATGACAGAGCCAGCCTTTTCAGGGCTCCCAGAGCCGTAAGTCGGGTATTGAAATTAACGATCCGGCGGTCTAGCCAGCTGTTTTTGGGAAAGTGAAACTGAGGGTGGAGTAATAGGTACTGGTGTGCGATACATACCATGGGGATACCGGGCCGGTAGGTAGCGTTGTAGATGCCGCCGAGTACTTCGTAGAAATTGACAAGTACCTCCGGCTGATACTGCTTCACCAGCTCGTGTATTTGCCGCAGGCTCTTTGTATAGGTACCTGCGCGGGCAGTGTGTGTACGTATGGTCTTGATGATATTGATACAGCCTTTGCCGCTGTCATAGATCAGGTTGGGGCTGGCAAAGGTATGAATGGGCGCTTTGATCTGTTCTACAAAGAACTCGGGCAGCACACGCCCCTCGGCAGTACCCACCAACACCGCTACTACCTGGTGGCCTGCTTCCTGCACCATTTGCCTCAGAGCCAGCGCCTGGGTAAGGTGTCCCCGGCCTTCTCCCTGTACAAAAAAGACGATCTTCATAGGCAGGGCTTTGATGTTTTATGTTTTACCTATCTGAAAAAACTCCGTACTGTGGGAGGTACTTCCCCTGCTTTGCTAGCCGTAAAAGCCGCTATGACTTCTTTACGGCCAAAAAAATTAGAGATGGATTTGTCCTCTTCCTCATCCTCTTCTTTATTCTCCACGGCCTCATTATAGTACAGCAGGCTCCAGTTGCCATCAAAATCTTCTACCAGCGCACTCATCGACTCCACCCAGTCACCGGAGTTGAGGTACATAATATCGTCCTCCATCTCCCGGATCACGGGCTGGTGAATATGCCCACAGATAATGCCGTCGCAGTGGCGTGAGCGGGCAAGTTCCGTCAGTTTTTCTTCAAAGTCGGATACGTAGTTGACCGCCATCTTGACCCGCTGCTTGATCCGCTGCGAAAGCGAGTAGTAAGGCTTTCCCTGCCAGGCGCGGTAGCTATTGTAGAACTTGTTGAGCCACAGCAGAAAGGTATAGCCTACATCGCCCAGATAAGCCAGCCATTTGAAGTGCGTCGTTACCGAATCAAATACATCGCCGTGGGTAATGTAGTAGCGGCGGTTGCCGGATTTGAGTATGTAGTCCTTCCGGATCTGGAACTTCTTCCCGAACCGGAGTGGGATGATCTGATCCAGGAAATCGTCGTGGTTGCCCCGCAGATACACCACCTTCGTACCATGATCATCCATCATCTTAAGGACAGCCTTGAAGAACCCCGTATGCTTCCGCTTCCAGGTACCGTACTTCTTCAGTTGCCAGCCATCAATAATATCCCCGTTCAGGATCAACCTCTTGCAGGAATAGTATTTCAGAAAGTGGGTTGCTTCTTTGGCTTTCGAACCATTGGTCCCCAGATGCACGTCTGAAATGACTATGGTCCGGAAATGCGTTTTTTCTTTCATGATACAAAAAAGCAGATTTACTATTACCTGCTTATTACTTACACGTTATGAAGACTTTAAAAATGGAATAAAAAATTGTCAAAGTAGTAATATTCCCATCATTTGTTTGGTCAGGAGTGGCATCAGCAGGTACCGTTCTTCCCGTCCGGGTACCATCCATCCAGGTCGGGGGCATCCAGTCCTAATCTGTTAGGCCACTGACTTCGAATGTAGTATTGTGATATCAAAATACTATCACTTACGACGATGACAGAAAAAGAATTACGCTCGCTTTCCGGCTATGTGCTCTTTGCCATAGGCCTGCTGATGTTGCTCGGTGGAATAGCTCTTACGGTGATCGAACAAATTGGAACCGGTGCTGTGGTAGCCTTTATCGGCCTGGTTATCCTGATTGGTCTGTCGGTGATCAATCCCAATGAGGCCATTGTGACTACCTTCTTCGGTGACTACATGGGTACCATGCGCCAGACCGGACTACGCTGGGTCAATCCGTTGTTCCGGCGGCGGAAGATTAGTCTGCGTGCCCGCAACCTGAACGGACAGAAACTGAAAGTAAATGACAAGCTGGGTAACCCTATCGAAATAGCCGCCGTAGTAGTATGGCGTGTAGGTGATACGGCCAAAGCTTCGTTTGAGGTCGATGACTATGTGCGCTTTGTCGAAATTCAATCAGAAGCCGCCGTACGCCATCTGGCGGGTGCTTATGCCTATGATATTATGGACGAGGAGCAACTGGAGGAAGTAACCCTGCGCGACAGCACCGGCAAGATCAATGCGATGCTGGAAGGCGAACTCACCGAGCGCCTGAGCCGGGCTGGAATTGATGTACTGGAAGCCCGTATCAGCCACCTGGCCTATGCGCCCGAAATAGCCGGTGCCATGCTCCAGCGCCAGCAGGCCTCGGCCGTAGTAGCCGCCCGCCGGCAGATCGTGGACGGTGCCGTGGGCATGGTAGATATGGCCCTGGCGCAACTATCTGAAAAAGGCATCGTGGAACTGGACGAGGAGCGGAAGGCCGCTATGGTCAGCAACCTGCTGGTAGTACTATGTAGTGATAAAGCGGCGGCCCCCATCGTGAACGCCGGTACTCTATACCCCTGATATGGCCGAAAAAAAAGCCTTTGTACTTCGGGTAAGTCCCGAGATGCTCAAAGAGCTGGAAAAGTGGGCGCAGGAAGACTTCCGGAGCGTCAACGGGCAGATTGAGTTCCTGCTGAGCGAAGCGCTAAAAAAGCGCAAACGCGCGGATGGGAAGGGTAAGGAATGAGATTTGTATGAACTTCTGTACCCCTCTTGCAAACGTTTGGCGGGCACGGAGGTTAGTACTATTCACAGCTTTTTATATTTTTGTTAAAAGCATCTGCCGTATGAAAACCCAGTTTGAATACATAACTGCCGACCCAGCTATTTTGGGTGGTAAACCTATTATCAAAGGTACCCGAATTAGTGTACAGCTTGTCCTGGAATGGATTGCTAATGGTTCTTCGGTTGAACAAATTTGCCAGGAGTTTCCGCATCTGAAGCCCGAAGCGGTTCGGGAGGCCATTTTATTTGCCGCTGCTTTGTCTAAAAACTCCGGCTTTATAGATATTGAGCTGGCTGCCTGATGCTACTGAAAGATTACCCGTTCATTGCTGACGAGAACATTCCTCCTCTTGTTGTCAGTTTTCTTAGGAGTATTGGTACTGACGTATTTGACATAAAAGAAGAAGGTATGGCCTCTACCTCAGATGCTTCTATTATTGAGTTGGCCATAGATAAAGCAAGAGTTATTCTGACTCAGGATAGTGATTTTGGCACCTTATTTTTCAAGAAAAATATCCGACCCATAGGTATCATTTATATTCGTCCCGGCCATGTTCGCTCCACTGATTTAATAAAATTACTAACTATACTTCTGGAGAAAGAACTGGATGTCAAAGTACCTTTTATCATTGTGGCAGAACTTATGCCTGATAAAGTGAAAGTACGGGTACGCGAAATGTAGGCAGGTAGTTTACCTACAACTCCTTATCTTTGCCCCTGACAAACCGACTACCCCAAGATGAAAATAGATCGTGAAACCTTACATAAGATAGCTCACCTGGCGCGGCTGGAAGTGAAGCCCGAGGAGGAAGAAGCCCTGCTGGCCAGCATGGAAAACGTGCTGACGTGGATGGAACAGCTAAATGAACTGGATACGCAGGGAGTAGAGCCGCTGACGCACGTAACGGGTGAAATCAACAACTGGCGCGAGGACGTAGGACTGAACCGCCTGACGCGGGAACAAGCCCTTTCCAACGCGCCTAGTCAGGATGGCACCTACATCAAAGTACCTAAGGTAATTGAATAAGATACCTATATGATAAGGCGACAGCCCGCCCGGATGTGACCGGGCGGGCTGTTATACTTTTATATTAAACTGATCCGCATCCAGATAGGCCGGAAACTTCTCCCGGTAAGTTAGCAGGGGCGACTTATCGATCCTGACTACTTTCGCGGCCTCGGCATCGCCCAGGTCGGTGATGGGCTCGCCCAGAAAGTCAATCATCTGGGTACCTCCAACGTGCTCTACACCATTGCCATCCGCTCCTACCCTGTTCACCCCGGCTACGTAGCACTGGTTCTCGATGGCGCGGGCGCGTAGCAGCGTCTGCCAGGCGTAGGCGCGGCGGGCCGGCCAGTTGGCTACGTACAGCAGCAGGTCGTAAGGCTCAGACTGGCTATTGCGGCTCCACACCGGAAAACGCAGGTCGTAGCACACAAGCGGACAGATCCGCCAGCCCTTCCACTCCACTACCAGTCGCTGGGTACCGGCCGTATAGGTATCGTGCTCCTGCCCCATCCGAAACAGGTGGCGCTTGTCATATACCTCATAGGTACCCTCGGGGCGTACACACAGCAGGCGGTTGTAGTACTTGCCATCTTCCTTAACGGCAAAGCTTCCTACTACCAGAGCCTTGGTCTTGGCGGCCATTTGCTTCATCCAGCGCGTGGTAGTCACGTTCATAGCCTCGGCTACTTTGGAGGCATTCATCGAGAAGCCGGTGCTGAACATTTCGGGCAGCACCACTACATCCGCTGGCTCGGGCAGGACCGCGATCTGCTCTTCCAGCATTGCCAGGTTGGCGATGGTATCTTCCCAGTATAGATTAGCCTGCAGTAAGGCTACGGCCAGATTTTCTACGGATTCACTCATACGCGTAGTAGTAGTATTTATCGTAAAAAAGTACCCCAGGCAGATGGCTCTGCCTGGGGTACATGATCAGGTATATTATCGGCGGTTGGGGAAGCGCATCCGGTAATCTACGTCCACATTTCCCTTGGCTATATCGTTAAGTTTCTTTTTGAGTAGTTGCTTCTTGAGGGCAGGCATATAGTCCGTGAAGAGTTTGCCCTGCAGGTGGTCGTACTCGTGCTGGATAATACGGGCCGCCGTACCATCGTACTCCTCCACGTGCTCGTTCCAGTCGAGGTCGCGGTAGCGGATCTTCAGGCGCTCAGGACGGTACACATCACCACGAATACCGGGTATACTCAGGCAGCCCTCTTCGAAAGGCCATTCGTCACCGTCTTCTTCGAGGATTTCAGGATTGATAAATACCTTTTTGAAGCCTTCCAGAGAGGCGTCTTTATCCTCTTCGTCCTCTCCTTCGTTAAAGGGAGTACCATCTACTACAAATATCCGGATGTTAAGTCCGATCTGCGGAGCCGCCAGTCCTACGCCCGAGGCCGAGTACATGGTCTCGTACATATCCTCTGACAGTTTTTTCAGATCCAGTTCGTCTTTATCGATAGGGCGGGTTACTTTTCGCAGAATGGGGTCTCCGTAGGCTACTATGGGGTAAATCATTATATTAGGTACTTAGTTGTTAGGTTGTTAGCTATTAGGTTGTAAGAAGTTAGCTTCTTATAAATTTTCTTCTCCTGCATGTATACTACCGCCTGCTTTCCATATACGACTGCAGGATGATAGTAGCGCTGATCTTGTCAATATTGCCTTTCTCCCGGCGGTCGCTCTTCTTACTTCCACCGGCAATCATGGACTGCAGCGCCATGGAGGAGGTAAAGCGCTCATCATGCGTATAAACGGGAATATCCGGAAAGGTGTTCCTCAATCGTTTGATAAAAGCCTCTACCAGAGGGGTATTGTTGGTAGCGGTATTATCGAGCCGCCGCGGCATCCCTACTATAAAGGCCTCTACAGGCTCCTGCTGGGTGTACTTTTTGAGGAAGTCCAGCAGATCATGTGAACGTACCGTGTCGAGGGCCGTAGCAATAATCTGCAGCGGGTCCGTAACAGCTATTCCGGTACGTTTGGCACCATAGTCAATGGCGAGGAGTCGGGCCATGCGGCTGAGTTAAAAATGGTTAAATTCCTGCAAAGATAAAATCTTTATCGAAGCTTTCCCGCTGGTATTCCGCATCTTGTATGCTGTACCGTTTATTTATAGTACTACCTCCGATGAAGATCATACTTAGAAGGTACCTTCCTGCGGCAGTAGGACATGAACGTTTAGTCAGCTCTGATCGTTAGCGCATATACCGGAAATCAGCATAGACGGCAGGTATATCAGGTACCAGAAGAGCTAGTTACCATAATCGATCAGAGCATATGATTATGTATCAGTAACTTTATACTTTTAAAACCAAGAGATAGGCAATTCCCCCTATCTTTGTATGTATGAATGAAAAACGTTGGATAGTACGATCCGAGCTTACCCCTGAGCAAGTGCAGACTGCCCATGACCTGGCGCAGGCGATCAGCATAAATCCTTTTTTGTCTACGCTGCTGGTTCAGCGGGGCATTACCGACTTTGATTCGGCCCGGGACTTCTTCCGACCGGAGCTCTCGCACCTGCATGACCCATTCCTGATGCAGGATATGGACCTGGCGGTGGAGCGGCTTTGTGAGGCTATGGCCAACGGGGAGAAAATACTGGTGTACGGCGACTACGATGTGGACGGTACTACCTCGGTAGCTCTATTTTACGGCTTTCTCAGAAAAATATACGACAAGCTCGACTACTATATTCCCGACCGCTACGCCGAAGGCTATGGCGTATCGTGGCAGGGCATTGACTGGGCGGAGGAGAACGGCTTTACGCTGATCGTAACGCTCGACTGCGGCATCAAGTCCATTGATAAAGTGGAGGAAGCGAAGAAGCGCGGCATTGACTTTATCATCTGTGACCACCACCGCCCCGGCTCTGAGCTGCCCCCGGCCGTAGCCGTACTGGACCCCAAGCGTGAAGACTGTCTGTACCCCTATAAAGAACTGACCGGCTGCGGGGTAGGCTTTAAGCTGCTACAGGCCTTCTGCCTGCAGAACGGCCAGGAACTGGACATGCTATATGAGTACCTCGACCTGGTGGTCGTAAGTATAGCGGCCGATATTGTACCCATTACGGGCGAAAACCGCGTGCTGGCCTACTACGGGCTGCAGCGGCTCAACTCCAATCCCTGTACGGGTGTCAGAGCCCTTATACAGGTAGCAGGTTTCACTACGGAGCTTGATATTACCAAAGTAGTGTTCGGGCTGGGACCACGTATCAATGCCGCCGGCCGGATCAAGCACGCTAAGGAAGCGGTACGACTGCTCCTGTGCGACGACGAAGAGGAGGCCAGTACCTTTGCGTTTGAAATCAATAAGCACAATACCGAACGCCGGACCTTTGATACCAGCATTACCGAAGAGGCCCTGACTATGATCCAGCAGGATGGTTGGCTGTCGCAGGCCAATAGTACAGTACTCTTCAAGCAGGACTGGCACAAAGGCGTAGTGGGTATTGTAGCCAGCCGCTGCATCGAGCATTTCCACCGTCCTACCATTATACTCACCCACTCCAACGGCAAAGCCACCGGCTCAGCCCGCTCAGTACCGGGCTTTGACGTATATGAAGCCATCGAAGAGTGCGCCGACCTGCTCGAGCAGTTTGGAGGGCATACTTTCGCGGCGGGACTCACGCTGCCCGTTGAGAACGTGGACGCCTTCCGGCTGAAGTTCGAAGAGATAGTGACCAGCCGTATTCAGCCCGAGCAGCTGATCCCCATGATCGACATTGATCTGGAGCTGGATCTGAAAGATATCAACTGGAAATTCTATAACGTGCTGCGTCAGATGGCTCCCTTCGGCCCCGGCAATATGCTGCCGGTGTTTGTATCACGCGACGTACACGTAGCTGGCCGTCCTACCATCATGAAGAGTAAGCACATCAAGTTTGACGTGTACCAGGGTGACTCTCCTGCTTTCACGGCCATTGGATTCAGTATGGCACACCTGTACCCCGACCTCATGAGCGGCAAGCCTTTCTCGATATGCTACCAGCTGGAGGAGAACAACTTCCGCGGCAACAAATCGTTACAGATATGTCTGAAAGACGTGAAGTTCTGACGACGAAGGAGTAAGCATGCAACTACAACCCCATACCGCAGTACGAATAGAAAAGATTGGCGTTGAAGAGGCTGATCTTCTTTCTGCACTCTGTCTGCGCATATACCCCCAGTTTTACCTGTACCTCTGGTACGATCAGGGCGAGTGGTACCAGCGCACCCGCTACAATGCAGAGCAGCTGGCTACCGAACTTTCTGATCCAGCCTCGGAGTTTTACTGGATATACCAGCAAGATGTTCCCGTAGGCTATATCAAGATAAATCTGCAGGGCAAACCGGCGGAAACCACCGGACTGTCTGACAACGGAATGGAACTGGAACGGATCTACCTGCTGAAAGAAGCCACCGGCACCGGCCTCGGTAGTCAGGTCATGGATTGGGTAGCGGATCGGGCCTCAGAGCTGGGGCGCGACTACGTGTACCTGTACACCATGGACGGTAGCGCGGCCATACCCTTCTACGAGAAGAATGGGTACTATAAGGCAGGTACCAAGCAGCTGCCCTTCGAGCGGATGAAGCCTCAGTACCGGGGTATGTACCTGATGATAAAAGATCAACTATGATTCTTAGGACCGAAAACCTCATTAAAAAATACGGCTCACGCCTGGTCAACGACCAGGTGAGCTACTCGGTGGAGCAGGGCGAGATCGTAGGACTGCTGGGCCCTAACGGAGCCGGTAAGACTACCTCATTCTATATGGCCGTAGGACTGGTGAAGCCCAACAGCGGGAAAGTATACCTGGATGATATCGACATCACGAACCTGCCCATGTACAAGCGTGCGCGGCTGGGCCTGGGGTACCTGGCGCAGGAGGCATCGATATTCCGGCAGTTGACGGTAGAGGAGAATATCATGGCGGTACTGGAAATGACCAATCTTTCCAAAGCCGACCGCAAGGAGAAAGTAGAGGCCCTGCTGGACGAGTTCAGCCTGCACCACGTGCGCAAAAACAAGGGGATGGTACTATCGGGAGGCGAGCGCCGCCGTACCGAAATAGCCCGCGCCCTGGCCGTAGATCCTAAGTTTATCCTGCTCGACGAGCCTTTCGCGGGGGTAGATCCCATTGCCGTTGAAGATATCCAGAGCATAGTAGCCAAGCTGAAGCACCGCAACATCGGCATCCTCATCACCGACCACAACGTAAACGAAACGCTCTCCATCACCGACCGGGCCTACCTGCTTTTCGAAGGAAAAATCCTGAAACAGGGCTCCGCCGAAGAGCTGGCCGCCGACGAACAGGTGCGTCGCGTGTATCTGGGGCAGCACTTTGAGCTGAAGCGGAAGATATAAGGGAGAGAACATTCTAGTTAATCTGCAATGAGAATATTTTCTACTCATTTTAAACAGATAGTAACTGCATTCGCTATCCTCTCCCTGCAAACTGTTGGTTGGGCACAGACAATCAAGACCGTTCATTTATCCAGCAATACAGATTATGATTGCTCTACTTATTTCGATAGTGGGTTTGTTCGTGATGCTGGTTATACTCCTCCATCAATAAAGGGTATCAAAACTTTTATTTCATCGCTCCAGTACCCCTCTGAGTACAAAAAGTATAAGATTTCAGGAAAAGTGTTTGTTTACTTCCTCATTGATAAGACAGGAGAAGTTATATGTTACAAAATAGAATCTGGCCTGCCTGAGCCGTTTATTAACGAAACAGAAAAAATGTTAAGCAAGCTGTCTTTCAAGCCTGCTTCTTTAGGTCCAAAATCTGTAATCGGCGATTTTGTCTTTCCTCTTACATGGGAACCGGAAGAAAAAGCTAGTAGGAAGAGAAGAAAGCGGTAGGCCAACTAGCCCTTCCGACGTAGATTTTGTTCATTGAGCGGGTAAAAACGGACACTCTGCAGGATTTAATGCAGTAGAACCCATGGCTCCGGCCATCTTTGTGGCCGGACGATACTGCCGGTCCTTCTACCATTGCCCCATGAACCTAACAACCAACTACCGGCTTTCCCTCCGTCAGATCTGGACTTTTACCCTTAGTCTGGCAGTTATATACTACCCTATCCTGCTGTATGTATACCTGCCCGAGCTATCCTGGGACCTGCTACGGAAGGCCTATCCGTTTATCCTGGGACAGGGTATCCTGACAACTCTTTCGTATTTCTGCTGGATTTACTTCACGGAGTGGATTCTTCAGCGCCTGTCGGAGCGGTATGGAGAGGAGGTACTGGTAGAGTTCAAGTTCTCCTCCCAGCTACTCATACTGGCCGGAGCGGTGGGAGCAGCCATACTTATACACCTATTCTACCAGGGCCTGTTTTCTATCGCTATGCTTTACATTACACCGCCCAGCGGAGCCGAAAGATGGCGCCCAGATCCCGTGTTTGGTGAGTACCTGGCGCGATCTCAAAATGGTTTTACCGTTATTATCATGCTGTCGATCTTCTACGCCGCCGCTAACCGACGGGCCAACCGACGACTCAAGGATATTCAGGTACAGACTGAACGCTATCAGAAGGAGGCCGCGCTGGCGCAGTTTGCCGCCCTCAAAGACCAGGTCAGCCCACACTTCCTCTTTAACAGCCTGAGCATACTTTCGTCCCTGGTGCACGTAGATGCCGACCTGTCGGAGCAGTTTATTGATAAGCTGTCGAAAGCCTACCGCTACATTCTCGAACAGAAAGACAACGACCGGGTTTCCCTGAGGACGGAGCTTGATTTTATCCGTTCCTACACATTCCTGCTTAAAATCCGGTTTGAAGAGAGCTTTGAGGTACACATGGAGGTACCGGATGCGGTGGCTCAGCGGTACTACATTCCGCCCATGACACTACAGCTACTCGTGGAAAATGCGGTGAAGCATAACCGGATGACGCCGGAGAGCCCCCTATCCGTACAGATTCAGGTGGAAGATGATTACTTGGTAGTCACTAACCCGCTACAGCCGCGCGAGCAGATGAGTCATTCGACGGGTATTGGCTTGAAGAACATTATCAACCGGTACCAGCAGTTTACTACCCGCCCCGTACGGGTAGATGAAGAGGAAAGTACCTTTATCGTGAAAATACCCCTACTCTCATGAATGTAGTTATTCTGGAAGATGAGCGGCTAACGGCCCAGCGGCTGGAAAGCCTGCTCAAAAAGTATGACTCTACCATCAAGGTCGTAGCCACGCTGCCCTCCGTAGAAAAAGCCGTGGACTGGTTTCGTCAGCAGGAATCCGATCAGTCGGCACCCGTAGACTTGGTGTTTATGGATATACACCTGCAGGATGGGCTGGCGTTTCGGGTCATTGAGCAGCTCAAGCTAACGAAGCCAATCATTTTCACCACGGCCTTTGATGAGTACCTACTGCAGGCCTTCAAGGTCAATAGCATCGATTACCTGCTCAAACCGCTCAACTACGAGGAGCTGGCCGCGGCCATTGATAAGTTCAAGTCCCTTCGGCAGCAGTACAACCCCGCAGCAGCTGAACCATCAGCACCATCCGCACCACCTGCTCCACCGATCCCGGTTCCTGACCTGGATGCGCTGCTGCGTATGCTGAACCCTCCCAGGGAAACCTCCTATAAGGAGCGGTTTATGGTATCGGTGGGGCCCAGGATATGGAGCGTCGAAACGGCAGACATCGCCTACTTCTTCCTGGACGAACGCATTTCTTTCCTGGTCACAAAAGAAGGAACCAACTTACCCGTCGAGTACAGCCTGGACAAGCTGACCCAACTCCTGGATCCGAAGCAGTACTTCCGGGTGAACCGCCAGTTCCTGGTTTCGCTGCCTGCTATCCGCTCCATCACCGCCTACTCCGCCGGTAAGCTTAAGCTGGAACTGGAGCCCAAATCGCGCTTCGAAGTATTCGTCAGCGGCGATCGGATCGCCGATTTTAAGGAGTGGCTGGGTAAATAATCGCAGCCTTTTTACAGGCTTTCAGCAGACAATATACCTGACTCGAGCACCAAAATCCGGCACTCCGCAAGATCCATTGGTACAGGCTGGCAAGGGTTAAGAACTTTGTGACATACAAACAAGCAATGTCATGAACACATCAACCTTTTCTTCGCGCCTCAGCCAACGGATAGCCCGTTCGTTCTTCTTCCTTCTCTTTGCGGGAAGTACTATGGTAGCCCAAGCCCAGATCCCCATGATGGGCGGAGGCACCGCTCAGCCCAAAGCCCTACCCGGTACCGCCGGGGCCGAAGCTCCCAAAGGCAGTGGCAAGATAGCGGGACAGGTTGTGGATGCTACCGAGGCCAAGCCGGTTGAGTATGCTTCCATCGCCCTATATGATATGGCTACTAACAAAGCCATTGACGGTACCGTTGCTGACGAAAAGGGGAGGTTCTCCCTACAGAAGCTCCCGGCCGGTAATTACAACCTGCTGATCACGTTCGTGGGGTTCGAGAATACCACCATCGACAACCTCACCCTAACCGATGGACAGAACCTAGAGCTGGGCGCGATCAAGCTGAACTCGAGCGTAAAACAACTGGATGAGGTCACCGTAACGGGACAGGCCGCGCTGATCGAAGAAAAGGTGGACCGCCTGGTGTTCAATGCTGAAAAAGATATTACGTCCAAAGGCGGCGATGCCGCGGATGTACTGCGTAAGGTCCCCCTGCTGACGGTGGATCTGGATGGAAACGTGTCGATACGCGGCAGCCAGAACATACGGGTACTAATCAACAACAAGCCCTCCACCATCGTAGCCAGCAGTGTAGCCGATGCGCTGAAGCAGATACCTGCCGACCAGATCAAATCCGTAGAAGTAATCACCAGCCCCTCGGCCAAGTACGATGCCGAAGGAACGGGTGGAATTATCAATATCATCACCAAGAAGAACAGCCTCCAGGGCCTGAACCTGAATGTGGACTCGGGCGTAGGGAACCGCGGCTCCATGTTGGGCCTGAATGGTAACTACCGCAAGGGTAAGATTGGCTTCAACCTGGGAGGCATGGGACGTATCAGCTACAACACGCCTACCCTGTACAGCCTCGAGCAAACCAGCTTTGCCAACGGCATACCTACTTTAAGCAGTCAGAATGGGAAAGGCAACACCTCGGGTATGTTCGCTAATTACAGCCTGGGCTTCGATTACGACCTGACTCCTAACCAGAGCCTGACGGCCGGTGTACGCTTTGGAGCACGTAACATGCTCAACCAGCAGAACCTCACTTCCCAGCTATATTCAAATGGTATTCTGGATGCCACTTCGACCCGTTCGGTAGATGTTAAGAACCTATCGGGTACTCTGGATGCCAACCTCGATTACCTGCGTACCTTCAAGCCCGGCCAGGAGTGGAGCATTTCGACGCTGTACAGCCGCAACAACCTGACCAACAACTTCGACGCAAACCTGCTGGGAGACGCTAACGAACTGACAGGTCGCCAGAAAAACCTGAATAAAAACCTGAACCAGGAGATCACCATACAGACTGACTACCAGACACCCATCAAGCGCAACCAGCTATTCGAGATAGGAGCCAAGGGCATTATTCGTCAGGTAAACAGCGACTATCGCTACCTGATAGCGGGCCCAACGGGTGGTTTTATAACGGAGAATAACGGTACTTCGGGCGAGCTTCTGTACCACCAGAACATCGCGGCGGCTTATAGCTCCTACACTTACACCACCAAGAATCGCTACACCTTGAAGGGAGGACTACGCTACGAGCATACCTTTATCGACGCCAGTACCCGCGAAGGAGGTAACCTGGGTGTAGGCAACTACGGGGTACTGGTACCCAGCCTGAACGCTTCCAAGACCATCAGTGGTACTACCGTGAAGCTGGGCTATAACCGCCGGATCCAGCGTCCGGGTCTGCAGCAGCTCAACCCGAACTTCAACGCGGCCAACCCACAGAACATCACGATTGGTAATCCTTCGCTAAGCCCCGAACTGACCAACAACTTCGAGCTGGGCCTGAGCCGCACCATCAAGAAGACCTTTATCAATGCCACCTTCTTTGGCCGCTCTACTAACAACGCCATTACGCAGGTGAGTCAGGCCTCAGATACACTGGTGGGCGCTATAGTTACTACCTACCAGAACATCGGAAAACAGCACGCCTACGGTACCAACATCTTTGCCAACATAGCCGTAACTTCCAAGATCTCCATCGGTATGTTCCTGAACAGCTTCTACACCAGCCTTACGGGTCAGGCGATGGGTCTGGACGGGGCATCGGCTACGGTTACCAACACGGGCTTTACCGTAGGTGGAGGAAGCTTTGCTTCGGCTCAGTTTGGAAACGGCTGGGGTGCCCAGGCCTTCGGATTTATGCAGGGGTCACAGGTACAGCTACAGGGGCGTCAGGGAGGCTTTGGTTTCTACTCACTGGGTGTGAAGAAGGACTTTGCTAATAAGAAAGGTAGCCTGGGCTTAGCCGCCGAAAACTTCCTGAGCAACCGGTTTAACATCCATTCCACGCTCAACTCGGCTCAGTTCTCGCAGGTAAGCAATGCCTACCTGTACAACCGGGGCGTCCGGATGACCTTCACTTACAAAATAGGTAAAATGACTGCGAGCGCACCAAAGAAGAGAGCGAAGTCGGTTAGTAACGACGATGTCAAAAGTGACGGCGGCGCCCAAACGCAACAACCTGCAGGTACTCCCGGCGGAGGTACTCCCAGATAATAATTCGCTTACGGCGGACGAGCGTAGCCCAGGTACCACACAGGCCACATCACTACCTCGTCTGCCTATCTAAAGTATTGATCAACTCTAACAATTATACAACCCATGCAAGCCAAAAAACTTATGGTCACGGCGGTGGCCGCTTTATTCTCCCTGAGCACATTTGCCCAAACGGTGGACGAACTGGTCGACAAACACGTAGCTGCGCTGGGCGGCGCCGATAAACTGGCGGGTGTAAAAACGCTGGTAACCGAACGCTCCCTCTCCATCAATGGGATGGATATCCCGATGAAAGTATCGGTAGTAGTTGGGAAGTCGATGCGGTCGGAGTCGTCAGTGATGGGTAATGCGATGGTACAGGTAGTAGACGGCTCAACCGGCTGGATGATTCGCCCGTCCATGATGGGTGGCACGGGTGATCCCGAAGATATGCCCGCCGAGGTCGTGAAGCAGCAGGCGGGGGAACTTGACCCCTTTCCGCTGTTTGGCTATAAGGAAAAGGGCAGCCAGATAGAACTGCTGGGCAAGGAAAAGGTAGACCGGAAGGATACCTACCACCTGAAAGTCACAACCCCGGCCGGACAGGTAGTGGAACAGTACCTCGACGCTACAACCTACCTCATCAGCAAGGTGAAAGTAACGACCATGGACGGACAGCCGGGCGAGCTATTCTACTCCGACTACAAGGACATCGAGGGCATCAAGTTTCCCAAGATTATAGAGATAGCCGGTGGACAAATGGGAACGCTGACGTTCGTAAATGATAAGATTAAAGTAAATGTTCCGGTGGATGAGAAGCTATTTAAGAAATCCTCGAGGTAGAATGATTGATTGGTTAAGCTTAGTGGGGACTCCTTATCCCCACTAACTTTATTTGGAGTATCGGAGCCGGATTAGAAAGAGTAGTATAGAAGCCAAAAGCGGGAGACCTGTCTATCAGGTCTCCCGCTTTTGTAAATATCTTAGATAAAGGTACTGACGCTCTTAGTCGTCCTTCTTAGGGCATTTTTTGCAGTACTTCCCTTTTTTCTTATAGTTCTTGCAGCATTTCTTCAGCGCACAACACTCATTCTCTACCAACGATAACGACCAGGGCTTGTCTTCACCTACGTTGGCAACCACATCAGAAGCTTGGAAGTAGTTCATGTTCAATGGAATAATTTTATGCAAAAGTAAGCTTATTTAGAATCAGTCCAAATGATTTGCGTCATTTATTTTGAATCTTTCTAAACAGCCTGCGCGGACGGTACCTTCCGACCTGTTTTCTTCCGCACAACTACCTTCGACGAACGACGCTTCCAGAACCAGATCAAAAAGCCACTGACAGGCAGTACCAGTGCCATCAGCCCGGTACAGAAGGCCAGTATCTTACCGCCCAGGCCCCAGATGCGGCCGGTGTGTATCTCAAAATCCGACTTCCAGAACCGGTCCCAGCCCGACTGCTCCGTATAACGCTTAGCCATTAATAACTCTCCTGAGTACTGGTCGAAGCCGAAGTTGCTTTCCTTGCGCAGGCTGCTGGTCTCATAGCGGATCATGATGCGTAGCAGGTCCGTGCTGTCCTTGGCCGGAATTACCCGGATGCTTTCGTACGGCTCGCCTTTCCACACGGATTGCAGCGCCGCGTCAGCCAGCTGCTCAGGATGAGCCACCGGACGTATAACCGACTTCACCTCATCTTTCGACGCTTTATGAGACGCAATGCTCAGACCGGTAATAGCGATCAGAAGAAGAAATGGTACTGCGTACATACCCCCTACGGAATGGATCTTGTAGTTATAGACTTTCTTGTTGCCGCAGTTACGGATGGTGAAGTACTTAGACCACTGAGTCAGTTTGCGGGGCGCCCACAGTACCAGGCCCGTCACCAGCATTACTATAAATACCCACGTATTCCAGTAGATAATCTTTTTGCCTATATCACCCAGGAGCAGCGTCCGGTGCAGGCTCAGGATGGTTGACATGACATCGTCCTGCGTACTGCGTACAGAAATCACCTGAGCATTATACGGGTTCAGCGTTATGAGCTGCTTGTCCTTGGTATAGACATTGACGGTTTTTTCGGGATTGCCAAAGAAGCGGATTTGATTGATCTTGACTCCTTCCAGCTTATCCAGCGAGGCAACGATCTGCTCCACCGTAGCGCGGGGAGCATCCATTTGGGGTTCTACGAATAAAATCTCCCGCTGTGTAGCGTAGCGGATTTCTTCCTCAAAGGCCCAGATACAACCCGTCACGGCTACTATCACCATGATGGTACCTGACAGGAGCCCTAACCATAGATGTACCGGAGCAACCAGCTTCCTTAGACGTTTCATCAGTATCAGAATTTATAGGATAAGGTTAACATGCCTCTTCTTCCGGGGGCCTTGATATAGTCAGCATCACGGGCCGCCCACTGTGATATAGCAGGATAGTAGTCGGTATTCAGCAGGTTCTCTACACCCAGCGACAGCGTAGTCTTAGGGTTGAAGCTATATGATCCGTTGAAGTTGAACAGCGTGAAGCTTTCCACCGGACCGCGGCCATAGGTATACAGGCCATTGGCGCCGGGAGCGAAGCGATTGCGGCTGCCGGAAACGAGCGTGTTGAAATTAAGCACCAGAGCCGGAAGCGGCTGCACACGTACATATACTGTAGTCTTGGGTGCCATGATACGGTCACCACCCAGGTAGGTATCGTAAGAGCTATCGTTGTCGCTGTCGGTCTGGCCTTCTACAAAGCTGTACGAGCCTCCCAGCGTCAGGTAGCGGGTGGGTGATACATCAGCTGATACTTCGTAGCCCCATATCTTCTCGGGAGCCCGCACGATCTCAAAAGTACCACTGGCCTGCTGGCGGTAAGAGGCTCCCAACTCCGAGAAACTCTGGTAGTAGGCCACATCGTAGTGGAAGAAGTTGGAGATAGTACCTGATACGCCGGCCTCGTAATTATTAACGATCACCGGCTCAGTTTTCAGATCAGCGATGATGCTCGTCTGCGCGGTACGCAGGATACGGCCCAGCTCGTTAATAGAGAACGCCTGAGAGAAGCTCACAAAAGGCTGGAATGCATTGGAGCCGGTATAGCGCAGCCCTACGTTACCGACGAAGGCGTTGTAGTTAATCTCACCGCCCCCTACTGCAATGCCCCCTTCGTAGATCCTCTTAGCGTTGTTGTAGGTCCGGATGGTTGTGAAGTCCGACACCCCTACCCGGATGTTTTCAAAGCGGGCACCAGCCTTCAGCGTAAGGTTACGGAAGAAGTCCAGCTTCAGCTGCGCGTAGGGAGCCAGGTTGGTCATGTTCATATTGGGCGTCCAGAACCGGCCGTCCTGCAGCTTCTGAGCCGTCTGGTCGTTGAGCAGATCCGCTCCGTACAGCAGCTCCCCATCTATGTTACTGGTAAGCTTCAGCGGTGTGTTCAGGTTCAGGCGAAGGCCTTTCTTATCCGACACAATATTAGACTGACCGCCTCCTTCAAAGTACTGAGCTTCGTAGCCGTACACCGTCCGGAAACTTTGCGCGTACAGCACTACCTCCAGGCCCGTACCCCCTACTATCTGATCGTAGCTGTACCGCAGGGTAGCGTTATGATTGTAAGGAGTACCCTGTGGTGTACCCGGAATAGCATCCGACGAAGGAATACCAATCGAGGGCTCCTGTCCGTATTTACCCAGCTGCTCCACATACTGCAGGTCCGACTTGGCCGCAAAGTAGTTGTACATGGCTTCAACGCGCTGCTTATTGGAGATGGAGTAGCCAATCTTACCCAGCACGTTGTAGTTGTTCATTTGCCCCGTATTATAGAAAGGCGAAATGGCTATACCATTGGCATCTCTGAGCAGGCCGGTCCGCTCGTAGGTACCGTTAAATACGTAATCAAACTGGTTGCTCCGGCCCGTAAACTGCTGGCTCAGCCGGTACCCCATCGTCTCGCTGTTGTTATTGGCTAAGCCACTGGTGATGCCCGCCCAGGTCTGCCCGCTCAGGGGTTGGTTGCTGTCGGGGCGCTTGGTGATGTAGTTGATGATACCTCCGTCGGCACCGTTGCCGTAGATAGAAGTAGCTCCTTTGATGACTTCGATGCGCTCAATGGCCGAAGGGTCGATGGTGCGAAGGTCGCGGCCGCCGTTGCGGAGCGGTGTCGACTGCGGAACGCCATCTATCAGTACCAGTACCTGACGGCCCCGGAGGGTCTGGCCGGTATTGGAGCTGCGGCCGGTGGCTATAGCCAGACCCGGTACTGTATACTGCAGTACATTGGTAATGTCGGCGTTCATGGCTACCTGCTCCTGGATCTGGCGGCGCCCCACGATGGTCATGGCCGAAGGTACCTCTTTTACACTTTCGGGCTTGCGGCTGGCTGTTACGACTACCTCACTCAGCTGCTCGATGGTGGAGGGCATTGCTATCTCTACGGTGCTGGCTTGTCCACTGCTTACCCGTACGCTTTTCTCTACCGCTCCGAACCCTACCGCTGATAGTACCAGCGTATAGGTACCAGCTTCCAGGTTATTCAGTACGAACTCACCCGTCTCGCTGGTTACGGTTCCAGTATTGCTCCTCTTCAGGGATACTGTGGCCGGATATACCGGCTGACCGCCCGTAGAGGTTACCGTTCCCCGGATACTACCCTGCGCTGATTGGGCAGAGGCCTGAGGTACATAGGTTACTAAAAGTAAAGCAGGAAGTAGAAGGCTTATGAGGTGAGTAAATATTCTCATTTATGAATCAGATAATTAGACTAATTATAAATAATTCACAAACCTACACCCTCCTCGGTATCAGCGCAAGAAAAAGCTAAATTTATTTTGAATAATTCTAAATAAAAGTGAGTAGTGAGATGTCTTGACAGCAACACAAAAAAGCCCGAAGGTGGCTCCGGGCTTTGATTCTGAATAGTATGTATCGTCTACTGCTTGCTGTCTATCTTCTCCCACACCTCACGGATAGGAGCTCCGGCACTACTCTTTCCCGAATGTTCCCAACGACCATCTTTGAGATTCCAGTCAAAGCTTAGCTTGGCACCTACGCGATTATTGTCACGTGAGAAGAACTGGATATTTTCGGTGTACTTCCCATTCTTGACGTCGTAAGTACCTCCACCGGTACCATAGAAGCCTTTGACACCCGGATCAATGGCTGCCCACTGGAAGCGGGTACCCGACAAGATCTTAAGAGTCTTACGCGTGCCGGTCTGGTGAATTTTGGACATAGCTCCCTGCTCATTGGCCCGCTCGGTGATGTGCCAGGTACCCGCCATAGGTACATTCTGCGCGTCATCCACGATGGTATATACCCAGGCTTCCTTACCCCGCAGCGTCAGTATGCTATCCTTGCGTTCGATAGTGTACACAATAGGTACGCCAATGGCGGCCGTGTCAGTCGTGTTGAACTCGGGCGTATACGTCATCTGATTCCCGCTCATGGTGAAGGGCCCGCCTTCGGTCCGGTCGAAGTACTTATTGAGCGTATTGTAGGAGGCGCTCATGAGGTAGTTGTCAGCAATAATGAGCGTGACGGTACTGTTGTTTTGGGCCAAGGCCTTCCAGGCTCCCTTGATAGACTGGGCGGGAGCCGTTAGTCCCAGTGTGGCTAGTAGAATAGTGAGTATGTGCTTCATGGTTTATGAGTGTTTGAAATAGATGCATGCTTCAAAACTAAAGAACCATTCCACACACAGGTTGTTTGACCGTTCATCAGCAAGCTTACCTGAGTACTTCCCGCAGTACCTCCATGGATCGTACTTCACCCAGCGTATCCATGTGTATCTTGTAAAAGAAAACGATCATTTCCAGCAGGGAAGCGCGGCGCGGGCGGTCCAGCGGTACGGGCGTGCCGTAGGGAGCCACCAGCAGGGTCATGAGCGCCTCGCGCTGGTCATCGTCGGGGCGGTGCGGGTACAGGTTAGCCGCTAGCTCGGCTTCCAGATCCCTGACCGACTCAAATCCGAAGCCCAGGAAAAAGGCCAGCTGCAGCAGAAACTGGATGTGGAAATTCTCGTAGCCCCGATCAGCTTCGTCCAGGTACAGGATCGACTCCTCCAGAAACTGGAACAGGAGCTCATTATTCTCCTCTTCGCGCAGCGTCTTGCCCAGGATCTCCGTCACGAACAGCGCCAGGCTGGACTTGATCACGTCAAAGGGCAGACTACGAAAAGGTACCCGTGGCTTAAGCTCCGAGATACGGTACAGACTATTCTCGGCCTTGTCTTTATGGTACACGACCATGTCCAGCAGGGTCAGGGGCTGAAACAGCGCGATGCGGTTGGACTTGGACCGGCTGCTCCGGACGCCATTGACGATGTAGCTCTGAATCCCGAAGGCTTCGGTGTAGATCTTCGCGATGATGGAAGTCTCCCGGTAACGTATGTAGCTCAGGGCAATGCCTCGGGTTTTGTGCAGCATAAATAGCTAGTTGGTCAAATACAAAAATAGTAAATCCTCACCGCAAGTGGGAGGCCCTACAGGCTCGCGTTCGCGACTTACAGGCTATTTACTCACCCCTGCAAATACGTACATCATCTCAGTCGCAATCTGTCGGCAGCGCTCATCGTAGGTTGCGGCTTCGGCTGGCGTGTCGTCGGCCTCCTTAGGATCCGTATAGGTAATGGAGAGACGTCGCTCCGCACCGGGGATGTAGGGACAGTTCTCTTCGGCATGGCTGCACGTCATGATGGCTGCAAAGCCTACCGTCGGATTAGGCTCCTGATCGTACACCTTGGAGAAAGCCACCACCGGTGGTAAAGCCTCATTGTAAGCCAGGTGGTACACCGGGTTGTCACCCTCGGTAGTCTGGGATACCTGCAGACCGGCCCGCTCAAAGGCAGCGATGGTACGCGGATTGCAGGCGGTGGTTTCGGTACCTCCTGAGTAGGTAGTTACGCCGGGAATATCGTGGTATATAGCCGCTACCTGCGCCCACACCTGTCCCAGATGGCTACGGCGGGAGTTGTGGGTACATATGTAAGTTAGCCGTACCGGCTCCTCTTTTCCCACCTTCTCCCGGACATAATCCGTGAGTTGATCCAGGGCGGCACGGCGCTCAGCCGGGATGGTACTTAGGTCAAGTGACTTAATGTAGTTTAGAACGGAGGGGTACATGATGGAATTATGAGTATAGAGTTGATAAGTATATAAAAAGAGGGCTGCACATGAAAAATCCTAAACCGTTTGGGCTTAGGACTAAGTACTTGTGGACGTGCGCGGGTACTAGCTGTTGAGGTAAGACGAGTACATCCACACTTCTTTTTCCTGCTCACGGATATAGTCGCTCATCAGGGCATTGGTACCTTCGTCGTCGGCTTCGCCCGAAAGCGTCAGTAGCTCGCGCTGCAGGGTAATGATGGCCTCATAGGCTTCCAGGATATACTGAATGGCTTCTTTTCCGTTGCTGATATTCTTCTTCTCCTGAATACGCGACAGAGCCAGGTAATCGGTATAGCTGTGCAGGGGCGTGTGTCCCAGCGTCAGGATCCGCTCAGCGATTTCGTCGTTTTTGAGCTGCAGGTTGGTGTATAGCTCCTCAAACTTCGCATGTAGTTCAAAGAACTTCTCGCCCTTGATATTCCAGTGAAAACCACGTGTATTAATATAAAATACCTGGTAGTTGGCCAGGAGCTGATTGAGTTTGTCGGCTAACTGGCGGCTCTTCTCCAGGTCGAGACCGATAAAGGATGTCTGGGATTTCATAGTAAGGTTGTTATTAGTGCTTTTAGGTGTGAACAAAGATTTTTGTGGCAATGGGTTATTGCTGCAACTACACTATTACAACTTCCTTCGGGGAGAATAGTTCTGACTTTGCTGACGATCTCTTATCTGCCAAATCAGCCCTATTCTCCTCTATGACTACCACTATTAGCAGCAACCGCTATTGGGCGTGCAGCAGGAGTTCTGCAGATCAGACAATCGGACCCGGGGCTTCTCGAGCCGGCGATGCATGGTGACGGCCGAGTTGGGGCACAGGCCGTTAAACTGCTGGGTTCCCCGAATGGCCGCCGGTACTGCCTCACGATCTATCCGGGTGTAGCCCTGCTTCTCAAAGTACTTATCGGCGGTGGTCGTGATCAGGTATAGGTCCTTGATGCCACTGAGCTTCGCCTGTTTGAGCAGGTCGTTGGTGAGGCGGCGGGCGATGTGGTAGTTGCGGTACTCCTTGTGTACTACCACTGAGCGTAGCAGGGCATCGGTCACGTATACTTCCAGACCGGCTACGCCCACCAGGGCACCGTTAGCGCGAGCCAGCAGGAAATGGGGCAACTCAGGATGGAGGTCGTCAGTAGGTAGATTCTCCGACCGCAGAAGATTTACTACTTCCTGAAAGTCTCCGGCCGTTGCCGTTCTTATTTCCAGCTCTACCTCCGCCGGTACGGCTTGCTTTTCGGCGTATACCGTAATACTTTCGATACCCGTATTACCGGTCCGGAAAGCGGCTATCTCCTCCGCCGACAGGTACTTCTGCAGGATATCGTCCGGCAGGTAGATAGGCTTCTGTTTCTGCAGCGTAATATTCTGAAAACCGGCTTCCTCAATTAGTCGCAGGTACTCTTCTTTGGCAATGGCCCCGGACACGCAGCCCGCGTATAGCTCGGCCGCCTCACGGAGGTGCTCCGGTAGTTCACCTAACAGTACTATATCTGAAATGCTGAAATGACCACCCGGCTTCAGGACCCGGAATATCTCCCTAAATACATTCTGCTTGTTGGGGACCAGGTTTAGCACGCAGTTGCTCACGACGACATCAGCAACCCCATCATTGACGGGCATGGCCTCAATGTCGCCCTGGCGGAACTCCACGTTATGAAAGCCCAGCTTCTCGGCATTGGTGCGGGCCCGCTGGATCATCGCCTCCGTGAAGTCAATACCGATTACCTTTCCCTCCGCGCCGGTTTCGTAGCGCGCTACAAAGCAGTCGTTGCCCGCACCGGAACCCAGGTCTATAACCACGTTGCCTTTCTGTATCTGAGCAAACTGGGTGGGCAAGCCGCAACCAAGGCCTAGGTCGGCTTCGGCTACGTAGCCGTCGAATTGGGTATAGTCGTCGGCCATAATCTTGTAAACTTCCTGTGATACTGGCCCGGCTCCGCAGCAGGAGGCAGCGTTGAGGGCAGGGTCCTGCTCGGCGATTTGGGAGTACTTCTGACGTACGATTTCTTTCAGGTCCTGGTCGTTGGTAATAGTGTTGTTCATGGCTAATAGATATTTTAGGTAGTTAGTAAGTAGGCGTTAGGTGTTAGCTTTTTTCGTTTATTGTAATATTACGATGGTTAGGGGTAAAATTTTTTAGCAGCAACCGGCTGCTATGTACTTGTCAAATACGCTACCGAATATCCGTCTGGCTTCTTCCCACACTACCTCGTTGATGCAGTAGCATACCCGTGGTGGATTGATGTCGCCCTTGATGATCCCGATGCGCTTCAGTTCTTTGAGGTGTTGCGACACCGTCGCCTGCGAAAGGGGCAACTCATCCACCAGATCGCCGCAGATGCAGGCTTTCTTCTCCGCCAGCAACCGCAGGATCGCCACCCGGGCCGGATGCGCAAAGGCCTTGGCCAGCTCAGCTATCCGGTTGTCTTCGGCGGTGAATTCTTCTGTCTTGGTCGCTCCCATTTACTGTACTCTTATTCGATTGATGATCCAAAGGTAATACGTTTTTGGTTAATCGTAATATTACGATTAACATTTTTTCAAGTTTTTTAAAAAAGAAAGCGGCACTGATATGACCCAATGCCGCTTTCCAAATTAAAAATATTCAGAACAGGAGCTAAACCTACTTCACCTCTTCCAGTCCCAGCTCTTCCTCCATGTACTCCTCCCACTCGCCGGGAGTGGATGGAATAGCCGAACCGGGTATTACAGCCCGGCGCGAGGGGCGCTTTTCGGGAGCTTTGATGTTCAGTGTCTTCTCAATTTTGGCACCAGCGGGCGACGTGATCACTACCTTGTAGATACCGGGGCGGATGTACAGGTTCTTGTCCTCGGCGGCTTCGAGCTTTATTTCTTTATCTTCTTTCTTCTTCGATTCGTTGAGGTACTGCTCGTAGGGAGCTCTGGCGCTCTCGTCAACGGCGAGGTTCCAGGTGGCGTAGTTGAGGCCTGCTTCGCTATCGTCGGTGAGGGTGCGGAGAACCAGGCCTTTGTCGGTCTGGATGCTGATAGTACTCTTACCGGCTGACTTTACGTAGTAGGGTATCTGGTACTGCTGAGGCTTGGCCTCCTCGTACTTGCTCAGGCGGCCCCAGCGCTCGCTCTGCGTCACGTGTTCCAGCGCAAAGGCGTACACATCCTTCTGGCGGAGGGTATCGGTCAGCTGCTGCACCAGGCTCACATCGGCTATGTAAATAGAGCGGCCGTGGGTACCTACTACCAGCTCCTTATCGCGCGGATGAACCAGCAGGTCGTGTACCGCTACGGCTGGCAGTCCACCGCCCATACGCATGAAGGAGGCCCCTTTATCCAGCGATACATACACACCGTGGTCGGTACCTACATAGAGGATGTTAGCATTGGCGGGGTCTTCTTTTACTACGTTGATGGGTTCGGCGGGCAGATCGGTACCTATAGCCTTCCAGGTCTGTCCATAATCCGGCGAAGCGTAGAGGTACGCTTTGAAGTTGTCGTTGCGGTAGCCATTCAGTGATACGTACACCGTACCTTCGTCGTGGGCGGAGGCCGCTACGCGACTCACCCACAGGTGCTGCGGCAGGGCTTCGGAGATCTTAGTCCAGGTATAGCCGCCGTCCTTTGATACATGCACCAGTCCATCGTCACTACCGGCGTACAGCAGGCCGAAATGCCTGGGCGATTCATCGATGGTTGTGAGGGTACCGTAGGGTACATCGCCCTCTTTGCCGCCCCGGGTCAGGTCACCGGATAAGGTCTCAAAGGTCTCCCCTTTGTTGAGGCTGCGGTGGAACTTGTCCGAGCCAAAGTACACCACATCCTGATTGTGCCGCGACAGGTGAATCGGTGCCTGCCAGTTGAAGCGCAGCCTGGGATCGCCGATCTCGCGGGGCATCACCAGACGCTTCATGTTGCCGTACCCGCTGCGGTTCTTGTCCTGACGGAAGTAGTTACCAAACTGGAAGCCGGTGTAGACGGTGCTGTTGTCGCGCCAGTCTACCTGTACCTGCATCCCGTCGCCGCCCATGATGGACTTCCACTCCGGCATCGGTCCTTCTTCGCGGGGCTTGGAGGTACCGTACCAAACGCCATTGTCCTGCAGGCCACCGTACACGTTGTAGGGCTTTTCCATATCTACCCCAATGGCATAAAACTGCCCCACGGGTATCGGATTGAGGTGCGACCAGTGCCTGCCTCCGTCGTAGGTCAGGTTGAGCCCGCCGTCGTTACCGTCCAGCATGTGATTGTGGTTGTTGGGATTGATCCAAAGCGCGTGGTGGTCAGCGTGTACATTCTCCTTATCCAGACTCTTCCAACTTTTACCCCCATCTTCCGACAGCAGGATAGGTACCCCAAACACTACCACCCGATTGGGATCATTGGGAGCTACGAATACCTGGCCGAAGTAGTAGCCAAAGGTATACACCAGGTCGAGGGGCTGGTCGTGGGTCTTTTTCCAGGTCTTGCCGCCATCTTCAGAACGGTATACTTCGGCGCCTTTGATAGGGGCTGAGATGAGTTCGTCGTTGGCTCCGGCCACAAAGTCGTAAAGGTCTTTTACTTTTAGTTTGCCGCTGCCAATATCGGTCTTGAGTTGCTTTGCCGAGTTCTTCTCGGGGAATCCGCTCCTGTCCAGAAACTCATTGATAATAAGGTCGGGCAGCTTCATAAACTGCTCCACCGGCATTTCCCGGAGCTGCTTAGTAGTCAGCCCCTCTTCCTCTTTCTTTTCTTCGGCAGTACGACGATCCTGATTATCCACAAAAGCGTACATGATATTGGGATCGCGCGGATAGATATCCAGTCCAATGCGGCCAACGCCTTCGCCCTGGGGGAAGCCGCTGGTGGGGGTACTCAACAACTGCCAGGTACTTCCCCCATCGGTAGACTGGTAGATGCCGGAGGTCTTGCCGCCTTCCACGAAGTTCCAGGCGCTGCGCTCCTTATGCCACATAGAAGCATAGAGTACATTAGGATTGGTAGGATGTACATCCAGATCAATGGCTCCTGTCTTGTCGTCTACAAATAGAGTTTTAGTCCAGGTCCGGCCGCCATCGGTGGTCTTATAGACACCACGCTCGGCATTGGAGCTATACAGGTGACCTACGGCTGCTACCCATACGGTATTAGGGTCGGTAGGGTGAAGAATAACTTTCCCGATGTGGTGTGTTTCTTCCAATCCCAGGTGCTGCCACGTCTTGCCGCCATCCGTAGATTTATAAATACCGTCTCCTGCGTACGAGGAGCGGCTCGAGTTGTTCTCTCCGGTACCTACCCAGATAGTCTGCCCATTGGTCTTCCAGTCTACGGCTATATCGCCAATGGTCATGGTAGACTGCTGGTCAAATAACGGAGTGAAGCTCATACCATTATTCTCAGTTTTCCAGAGGCCGCCCGAGGCATAGGCTACGAAGAAATGAGTAGGATTGGTTTCGTTCACATCCAGGTCCACTACGCGCCCACTCATGTTGGTGGGGCCAATGGATCTGAATCTGACATTACCTACCAGGGACGCCGCATCCAACTTTTTACGCTGCTCATACCTGGCCATTCGGTCAGCTGCCGTAGTCGATCCGACGCTTGAGGTTGGTACGGTAGCATCCTTCCTTTTCTTTTTCTGGGCGCTGGTACCCAATGATACACCTACCGAAAGGGCCAGTGTACACAGTAGTATTTTTCTCATTAGAGAACGATTGCTTAGTTAATAGTCTGAAGAAGTTATTCTGACAAAAGTAGAAATCAGCGCCTATATACAGGTGTCACTTACTGATTAATATCTCCGCTTCAGATGCCGGCCTGCACCTCCTGCTACTCCTGATAGAAGTAAGAAAAGCTGATATACGTGGTACTTGTGGCACATATTTTTTACATCTTTTCAAACCTTCCTCTCCTCATTATTAGCCACTTACGTATACTCGTAGGTCTCTTCTACTGACAAATTGATTCTGACACCAAAATGCCTCACTCATGAAGCGCTTGTACTGTATACTATTTCTTACTCTAACTGCCTCTTTGCTAACAACAGGACCTACCTATGCTCAGATACCCGATGAAGAGCAGGCACCTGACCCTTCCCCGCAAACCACTACCACCCAATCTGTAGCAGGAGAAATAACTGGTCGCCTGCTGCACGAACAGGACGGACAGCGCAAGCCCGTAGAGTTTGCCAGCGTGGCGCTTTTCAAGACCAGAGACTCCTCGGCGGTAGCGGGTACTATTACTGACGAAAAAGGCTTCTTTTCCATAAAAGGGATTCCCGATGGTAACTTTTACATGCTTATCCAGTCGCTGGGCTTTACCACACTCCGTCGGACCAACATAACCATTTCACCGGGTGCCCCGAGCGTTCAGCTGGGTACCGTGCTGCTGAAACAAACGGTCAGGCAGCTTGAGGAGGTGAATGTAACGGGCCAGAAAGAGCTGGTGGAATACAACCTGGACCGGAAGGTAATCAACGTGGACCGACTGCCCGCTACGCTTGGCGGTAGTGCGTTGGACATTATGCAGAACGTACCGTCGGTAACGGTGGATATGGATGGTAACCTGAGTCTGCGGGGCAGTGAGAACGTCATCATTCTGGTGAATGGCAAGCCTTCGGGACTGACGGGGCTGGACCGGCAGGCTATTCTGGAGCAGATACCTGCCAGTAGTATTGAGAGCATTGAGGTCATCACAAACCCGTCGTCCAAGTTCGATGCCGATGGAGCCGCCGGTATCATCAACATAGTCCTGAAAAAAGAACGGGCGAATGGATTTAACGGAAGTGCCCAGCTCAACATAGGTACCCGTGACAAATACAATGCTTCTATCAACCTGAACAACCGGGTTAACGAAAAACTGAACCTGTACACGAGCTACAACTTCCGCGATGTGCGCCGGTTTAACTACCGGATTATGGATCGCGAAAACTTCCGTAATGAAGAGCTGCGCTACCTCGAACAGCGTACCGATGGGATCAGCCGGGATCTGAACAATAACCTGAGAATGGGATTTGACTGGGACGCTACTTCTAAATTTGCCCTCAGTGGCTCCATCATGTACCGTCCCGAGTACGACCGTGACCGTGACCAGACGCTTTATAACAACTTTAACCTGAACCGCCAGCTATCACAGCGCATCGTTCGGAGCAATGACGAGGAAGAGCGTGGCTCGGGCTTTGACTATCAATTAGGCATACGGAAGAAGTTTGCCAAGCCGAAGCGCCTGCTGAGTATGGATGCTACCCTGGCTACCTCCAATAGTACCCAGATTGCCTTATTTAACCAAAGTACATTTGGTAATAACGGGCTGCCTTCTGATCCGGCTCTGCAGCAACGCAATACCCGCACCAACAACAACCGGATCGGCGTCGTTCAGATGGACTTTCTGGAACCGCTCAAGAACAACGGAAAACTGGAAACCGGACTTAAATATACCAACCGCTACCTGGACGGTGATTTTCTTTTTGAGAACCGCATTGGCGACGTACTTACCTGGCAGATTGACAACCGGCTCACCAACAATTTCGTCTACGACGAGCATACCAGTGCGGCTTACGCCAACTTCGGTACCGAAATGAAAAAGCTGAGCTATCAGGTAGGTGTTCGCGTCGAAAATACTATCCTGAATACCGAACAACGTACCACGGGAGATAGGTCGCAGCAGAACTACACTTACCTGTTCCCCAGCGCATTCCTGAATTATGATATCAGTAAAGCGCAGAAGATGCAGGTCAACTATACCCGCCGCATCAACCGTCCTTCGGTACGTTCCCTGAACCCATTTGTGGACCTGTCGGACCCGCTAAACATCAGCTTTGGCAACCCCAACCTACGTCCCGAACTGATCAACTCATTTGAACTGAGCCACCTGTGGTACGGTAAGAGTACATCGCTAACTACTACGACCTTCTACCGGGCCAGTACCGATGATGTGACCCGATACCGTACCCTGCGTGAAGATGGTGTAACGGAGCAGACGTTCCTCAACCTGGCCCGCTCCTACTCGTACGGTATTGAACTGGTGGCGAACCAGGATATAGCCCGCTGGTGGAAGACCAACGGTAACTTCTCCTACTTTTTCCGGAGTATCATAGGCGGTGATCCTGACCTACCCAACGTACTTACCCAGACCAACCGCAGCTGGACCGCCCGCGTCAACAACAGCTTTACCTTTGCCAAAGGCTTTGACGGGCAGCTGACTGTCAACTACCGATCCCCCTTCATCATCCCACAAGGTGAGATACTGGGCTTCTTCAACGTAGACCTAGGAGCCAAAAAGGATGTGATGAACGGTCGGGGCACTATTAACCTGCGGGTGAGTGATATATTCAACACGTTGCAGTTCCGCATTCGTACCTACGGTGAGGGCTTCGTCAGCAACATGACCGGTAAGCGCGAAACGCGGATCGCCTTCCTCGGATTTACGTACCGCTTCGGTAAGCAGATACAGCAACTCCAGCGCGACCGCCAGCGTCGTGACGAGGGCCGGGGTGACTCCGGCGGCGATACGGATGAATTTTAACGAAAAAGGAACGCCTCGAGCGTTCCTTTTTTATTGATACTCTATCGTAACTTATACCTCCCGAATATCCATCCGGATGCGCCAGTCCTTAGGCAGGTAGTTGTTCATGCGGTTACCCAGGTTTTTCATCCAGCCCAGGTTGAGGCCCCGATGCCGAGCCAGGAGCCAGCCCTTCGGTGCATCGGGTAAGATAAGGTTTTCTTTTTTAAGAAACTGAAGACTCAGATCCCGATCCAGCTCCACGTAGGGCAGATCAGAAGAAATATCAATGCTCAGAGCCAGCGGGTGCGCCGGAATGAAGTCTTTTCCTTTAAATTCTCCTACTTCACGCATCCATACACCCTGGGGGAGGGTTCGGTCCAGCGTCAGCAGATCCTGACGCAGGGAAGCCGGTGCCATAAGTACGGTATCGTCCGGGCGCTGCAGGTAAAAGAACTTGTCTGCATCTTCCAGCCAGTCACTCATAGCGGCCTCCTGCTTCCTACTAATCGGGATCAGTTTCGTAAAATTACGCTGGGGCTTACCTTGAAAGCCAAAACCCCTCATCTGACGGAAAGCCGCAAAGTAAAAACCTTCGCCACGTACGAGATGCGGGTACATCTGGTAGCCGAGGCCTTTGTTGACTATGTCCCATTCCGCCGGCAGGTCCAGCTCCACGGGCGTCAGTCCCTGCTCACGAGCCAGCCATTCGGCATTCTGCTCGTTTTCGAATTCATTATAGGTACAGGTACTATACAGCAGCAGGCCACCTGGTGCTACCAGCTTCACCGCTGCCGCCAGTATCCGACGCTGCCGCGACGAACACATCTGCACGTGATCTACCGACCATTCATTCACCGCATCCGGATCTTTCCGGAACAGCCCCTCGCCTGAGCAGGGTGCATCCACCAGTACCACATCAAAATATCCGTTCATACCCGCAAATGATTCCGGGTCGTAGCTACTGGTGAAGGTATTGGAGTACCCCCAGCGGTCCAGGTTCTCTTTCAGGATGGTGACGCGGCTGCGTATTACCTCGTTGGCCAGGAGCAGACTTCCCTCCGGTAGCCACGAGGCCAGCAGGGTACTTTTGCCGCCAGGCGCGGCACTCAGATCCAGAGCTTTGAGCGGGTGCTGACGTGGGAATACCTGACGAAGTACCTTCTCCAGTATCATTGAAGAGGCTTCCTGTACGTAGTACCCTCCGGCATGAAAGACAGGGTCCAGCGTGAATACCGGCCGCTCGGGCAGGTAATAGCCCTGCGGGTGCCACAGTACCGGACTCAACCCGGTGGCTACGTCCCCTTCTGCAACCGGTTTGGCCGGATTCAAACGGATACTAACAGGCGGCTCCGTTGCCAGAGCCGCCCTAAAAGCTTCAAAGTTATCACCCAGCTGAGCTTGCATTCGTTCCCGAAATGCTTCGGGCAGATGTACAGCCATGGCTTAAGGTTTATTGCTGTCTACGATGATGCGGGCATCCCGGTTTACCAGTTCCCATGCCGTATGGAACACCAGCTGTACAATAGGGGCCTGCTTCTCAAACAGGATCTTCTCTACATCATCGCCGGGACGGTGGTAGTCTTCGTGTACGCCGGTGAAGTAGAAGATCACAGGTACCCCCTTCCTCGCAAAGTTGTAGTGGTCCGAGCGGTAGTAGAAGCGGTTTGGATCTTTGGGATCATTGAAAGTATAATCCAGCTTGTAGTTGACGTACTTGCTGTTGGCGGCTTCGCTGATGGCGTGCAGCTCCGACGAAAGCTTGTCCGAACCAATTACATACACGTACTTATGATCATTCTCATGCGCCTTGTCTACCCGCCCGATCATATCGATGTTCAGGTTGGCGATGGTGTTGGACAGGGGCAGCAGCGGATTCTCCGAGTAGTACTCCGAACCAAAAAGTCCCTTCTCCTCCCCTGTCACCGTCATGAACAGGATGCTACGTCGCGGTCCGTTTCCGGCCGCTTTGGCCTGACTGAATGCCTCGGCCAGCTCCAGGATAGATACAGTACCCGAACCATCGTCATCCGCTCCGTTATTGATTTGTCCATCTGGTGAAATACCGATGTGATCCAGGTGAGCGGTGATGACCAGTACTTCATCTTTCTTATCAGTACCTTCCATAAAGCCCGCTACGTTTTCCGTTTCGATGATTTCGTTTGTGCGCTCTGCTTTCAGAGTTACAGTACCCGCAGGACGTCCCTTGGTTACTGTCTTACCGGACTTGTTAATATCCTGCTTCAGCTTATCCAGATTTTTAGTGCTGGTCTTGAGCAGATCGGCAGCGATCTCGGGCGATACCGTGAAAGCGGCTGTATTGCTCAGCGACTCCTCGATGGGCTTCATGGTCATGGAGTTGATCCGGCGCGCCATGACCGAACGCTGACGTACCTCCTGATCAAACTCCGACCCGCTATTATCAGAAACGATGAATACGTACTTCGCACCTTTGTTCAGGGCGGTAGCCACCTTACGCTGCCACGAGGAGGGGCCGCTCCAGTTAGATCGTTCAGCGCCACCGCTTATGAGGTAGTTGTCTTTTTCATCCTTCGGCTCTCCGTCAAATACTACTACGGCTTTACCTGATACGTCCAATCCATTGTAGTCGTTGTACTTGGTGCCGTCGATCCCGTAGCCCGCCCACACGGTAGGTACAGTTACCTCCCCGGGGGTACTCAGCAGACCACTCAGGTAAAAATCTTTGTTCAGATCGTACTTCTGACCGCCCACCTTCACATATACATCGCCCCAGCCGCGCCGGTACAGGTTGTACTTCTGGTAGTACGACAGAGAGCCATCTGCTTCGGTAGCAATGGGCGTTAGTCCATACTGTTTGAAGTGCTTTGATACATAGTCAGCCGCTTTTTTCTGCCCCGGCGAACCGGTATCACGACCTTCCAGGCTATCCGAAGCTATAATAACGAGGTGTTTCTTGAGGTCGGCCGGGGTAATGGTAGCGGCGTATTTGGATGCTACATCCTGCGCCTGCGCCACCGTAGCCATCGTAGCCAGCATCCCCGCCCAAATTAGTTTTTTGTTCATTGATACCTGTTGTATGTCTTAATATAGTATACAAACGTAGAAATCAGCTTGTTCATTTGTTTGTAAGACAAATAACGCAAATCTGTGGGGGAAAGTGAAATCGGGCTAGTACTTACCTGTTGGATACGTTTGGTAGAAGTTACTATATTTGAAATAAGAATTTCAGGGAAACCGTTTTTAGGTAAACAGAACAGTTATGACAGCAATGGAAAAGGAAACGTTAAAAAAATCTTTGCTCCATTTGGCCCAGGAAGAGCCTGACTTTTTAAGGGAGCTGCTGCTGGAGGTAAAGGAAGACCTGAAAAAAGCCAGGAGAAAGCGCCTGGAGGAGATTGTTGAGGAGGACTTCAGGGAGTATGATGAGGTTTTCAAGGCTCTAGCCTAATGGTACATTACCTGGAAAAGGAAGATGTCATCTTCATCAACCAAAGAACAGTAGCTAAACATGGCGGCAATTTTGTGCCGCCTCATAACTTTCTGCACGAAGAAAATTTAGATTACCTACTCGAAGCTGTTCAGGCAGAGCTCTTTGGTGAGCCACTCTATCCGACTATTTCGGATAAGGCTGCTCTTTATTGCTTCAGCATCATTGGCAACCATATCTTCACCGATGGCAATAAGAGAACAGGTTTAGAAGCAGCTCTCGCGTTTCTAAGGTTGAATGGAATGAGGCTTAATAGAAATTTGCCACACAACGATTTGTATAACTTTATCATAAAAGTAGCTTCCGGCCAATCCAGCCTGGAAGAGTGCAGGGAGTGGTTCAAAGCTAATTCCATCAAGGTTTTGTAGTATACAAAGCCCTTCTTTTGTTTTAAGTGACCTTAACATTAACCTAGCAAACAGCTTCCACTCTCGTCCTCCCATACGACTTTTATAAGTCCATCGAAAAAATTATAGATCAAGACTATATATACTTCATGAAGAGATTCTATTTCGTTACAGTCCTACTACTCCTGCCCTGGCTACAAGTGAAAGCCCAGAACACCGGCGTACTACAGGCAGACTCGGTGAAAGGCACCACCATCAGCCGCCATATCTACGGACACTTTGCGGAGCATCTGGGCCGCTGCATTTAGGGTGGGTTTTATGTAGGTGAGGATAACACCAAAATCCCACAGACCAATGGCATTCGTAACGATGTGGTGGATGCGCTGAAGAAACTGAAAATCCCTAACCTACGCTGGCCGGGCGGCTGCTTCGCTGACACCTACCACTGGAAAGACGGCGTGGGTCCCAAAGACAAACGCCCCACGATAGTGAACACTTGGTGGGGTGGTGTGACAGAAAACAACAGCTTTGGTACCCATGACTTTCTGAACATGTGTGAGATGCTGGGCACGGAGCCCTATCTGGCCGGCAATGTGGGCAGCGGCACTGTGCAGGAACTGGTGGACTGGGTACAGTATGTAAGCTTTGCGGGTAAAAGTCCTATGTCGGACTGGCGGCGGCAGAACGGGCGTGACCAGCCCTGGAAGGTGAAGTACTGGGGAGTGGGTAATGAAGCCTGGGGCTGCGGCGGCAACATGACACCCGACTATTATGCCAACCTGTATCGCCAGTACGCTACCTACATGACCGGCTTTGGTGATGCCAAAAACATGTTCCGGATTGCGTCCGGCGCCAATTCAGACGACTATAACTGGACGGAGGTACTCATGAAGAATATCCCGGCCAACCTCATTAGCGGGGTGGCGCTGCACCACTATTCGGTCATTGACTGGAATAAGAAAGGTCCTTCTACTGCATTCACAGAGCAACAGTACTTCACCACCCTGCAACGCGCCTGGAAAATGGAGGAACTGGTAACGAAGCACTCCGCCATCATGGATAAATATGATCCCAAGAAAAATATTGCCCTGGTGGTGGACGAATGGGGCGGCTGGTATGATGTAGAGCCCGGCACTAATCCTGGCTTTCTGTACCAGCAAAACACCATTCGGGATGCCATGATCGCGGGTATAACCCTCAATATATTTAACAACCATGCCGATCGGGTGCGTATGGCCAATCTGGCGCAGGCCATCAATGTACTTCAGGCTGTTATCCTGACCGAAGAAGAAAAAATGGTACTGACGCCCACGTACCACGTTATGGAGATGTACAACGTGCACCAGGATGCTACCCTGATCCCCCTTCAGCTCAAGACAGCCGACTACGTGCTGGGGCAGGAGAAACTGCCCGCCGTTACCGGTTCGGCATCAAGGGATGCGGCCGGCCGCACCCATATCTCCTTTACGAACATTGATGCCAAGAAAAGCCAGACCGTCACGCTGGACCTGCGGGGAGCCACTTTTGCTACCGTCACGGGACGCGTTTTGGCATCCAAAAACATCCAGGATCATAACACCTTCCAGAACCCGGACAGGATAAAACCAGTCTCTTTCAAAGATGCTAAACTCAGGAAGGGCAGCCTGGAAGTCACTCTTCCCCCGGCCTCCGTGGTAGTGCTGGAGTTGAAGTAGTATTTATTGGATGTTAGTAGCTATGAGTATCTAAGCTTTACAGTTTTCCGCGGGTATCCCTACCCTGGTTCCCATCCGTGGTTCGCACCAGAGGCAGGGGTATCCGTAACATTGAGTAGTGGCGCTTCTACTCTTTGTACTATTGATGCGTGAATTAATCCGTAAAGAATGCAACTTCCTTCTTGCGGAAGAATACTTGAATTAAGGCTGGATCTTCCTCCAGCAAGTTTATCTGATCC
>NZ_JAFEUV020000018.1 GCF_017355915.2 Telluribacter roseus | reverse complement strand
TATAAAGCTAAAAGCAGTAGAAGCCCTAGGGCTTCTACTGCTGAATTTGTTTAACTCCAATCACCTAAAAATCTGTATCGTTTTTTTAGGTCGGGACAGGGGTGTACCAGTATACCGGGTACCCTGTACGGAGGTTCTTCTTGTGTAGTGACAGCAACATCCTGTGCATCTTTGTCAGCACGGCACCCGATAAGGATGTATTATTTGGTCATTGAGGCCTTTTTCAAAACTATATTTTTATAGCCGAGTTATTACTATAACTAGTGCTGTAAAGTTACTTGTTGACTGTTTGGGGTTACTTTGGTAACAGAATCGGGTATAGTTCCGAATATACCTACTGATACTCGCACTGACTGGCATACCTTTATTTAGTATGAATCACAAAATTAACCCGGAGGGACTACCTATGATGATCCAACATGATAAAACTGGTTACGGTATCAGTGAAACTGTGAGCAAGAAAAAGAAAGAGGTACAGCTACCAAAAAATCTTATATGTTTTTCCCATCTCAGATGGGACTTTGTATTTCAGAGACCACAGCATTTACTTACCCGATTCTGCCAGCATTTTACTATACAATTTTTTGAAGAGCCTGTATTCGACACAGAGGTGCCCTACCTGAGCCATGTACAGAAGACGCCTAACCTGACGGTAACTGTGCCGCATCTGGTGCCGGGTATGAGTGAGGATGACGTCATAAAGGCACAGGCCGCGCTACTGGACGAGTTTCTGGCCGAAAAAGACCTGACCGATTACGCCTTCTGGTACTATACACCCATGGCGCTGATGTTCAGCCACCATTATGTACCATCCATGACCATCTATGACTGTATGGATGAGCTGGCGGCATTTAAGTTTGCACCTACCCAGCTTCAGATCCTGGAGAAGGAACTCCTCAAAAGAGCTGATATCGTATTTACGGGAGGACATTCGCTGTACAAGGCCAAAAAAGATAAGCATCATAACATCTATCCCTTCCCCAGCAGCATTGACAAAGCCCACTTTGGCAAGGCCCGGGGAGAGATTACTCCACCACAGGACCAGGTAAATATTCCGCATCCACGGCTGGGATTTTATGGGGTAATAGACGAGCGCTTTGATATAGACCTGATCGAGCAGGTAGCCCGGCAGCGTCCTGACTGGCATCTGGTCATGATTGGTCCGGTTGTCAAGATAGATCCGGCCATGCTACCCCGTCTGGATAACATCCACTACCTGGGAGGGAAGAGCTACGATGAGCTTCCCGGCTACCTGGCAGGATGGGATATAGCCCTGGTACCTTTCCAGCTTAACGAATCAACGCGCTTTATCAGCCCGACCAAAACACCCGAGTACCTGAGCGCAGGTAAACCCGTGATATCTACCCCCATTCAGGATGTAGTTAATCCGTACGGGGAAGAAGGACTGGTACATATTGTGAGCAACGCAGAAGAGTTTATAGCTGCGGCCGAAGAAGTTTTGTTCAGTAGTACCATCGATAAAGAAAACTGGCTCAAAAGAGTTGATTGCTTTTTATCTGAAAACTCCTGGGATGCAACTGTTGATTCAATGATCAGCAGAATCAAGGACTGTTTCGATAAATAAGGATCTTATTGAGTGAATCAGGAAAATCTACATATCTGGGGCGGGATCGAGTGCACGATCAACCGCGTACATAATCAGTATTTTGATCAGCTGGACTATGCTGGTCATTATACCCGTGCCTCGGATCTGGCACTGGTGGCTGATCTCGGGATTGAAGCATTACGCTTTCCGGTTCTGTGGGAGAAGCATATGCCAAAGCCGGATACCTGTCCCGATTGGTCCTGGGCCAGACAAAGCCTGGAATTCCTAAGCGAACGCCAGATAGAGCCCATTGTAGGGCTGGTGCACCACGGTAGCGGGCCTTCCTACGTCAATTTTTATGCTGGAAGCTTTGAGCAGGGACTGGCCGACTACGCCCGTCAGGTAGCTCTGGAGTTTCCCTGGATTACTAATTACACCCCTGTAAACGAGCCACTTACTACGGCTCGTTTTTGTGGTTTATACGGACTATGGTACCCGCACGGACGCGATGATTATCATTTTCTGAAAGTGCTGATCAGCGAATGTAAAGCGACGTGTATGGCTATGCGTGCGATACGGGAAGTGAACCCATCGGCCCGGCTGATCCAGACGGAAGATATGGGAAAGGTGTACAGCACGCCGCTGCTGCGCTACCAGGCGGAGTTTGAAAATTGGCGGAGGTGGCTCTCGTTTGACCTGCTGATGGGAAAGGTAGATGCCGAGCATCCGCTTTGGGAATTTATACTTCACGCCGGTATCAATGAGGAAGAGTTGTACTACTTCCTGGCTCATCCTTGTCCTCCGGATATGATGGGGCTCAACTACTACGTTACTTCGGAGCGGTACCTGGACGAAAATCTGGAAATATACCCCAGCCACACCCACGGGGGCAACGGCCGGCACAACTACGCCGACGTGGAGGCGGTGCGTGTAAAGCTGAACGAGCCTACGGGACCCTACGAACTGGTGACCGAACTCTGGCAGCGGTACCACATACCGCTGGCTATTACGGAAGTACATCTGCACTGTACCCGCGAGGAGCAGGTAAGGTGGTTTCATTCGATGTGGCAAACGGCCGGCCAGCTACGCCGGAGCGGGGTGGATATCAGAGCTATTACCGCCTGGGCCCTGTTTGGCTCCTTTGGCTGGAACCGGCTACTCACCGAACCCAATGGCGACTACGAACCGGGTGTTTTCAAACTAGCCACTAACCAGCTACAGCCAACGGCACTGGCCCGGCTCATCAGGAACCTTACGCACCAGCAGACGTTTGACCATCCAATGGTGGAGGGACAGGGGTGGTGGCAGAGTGACAAAAGAGTACTATACCCCGCTGAGTACCAGGCCTGTCTTTCTGCGTCAACCCGAAAGAGATCTGCCCGGCCTATACTGATCTTGGGTAAAACAGGTACCCTGGGGGCAGCCTTTGCCCGGGTATGTGATATCCGGGGGCTGCACTATCAGCTTTTTGATCGCTGCCAGCTGGACATTACCAACCAGGCCCAGGTAGAGCAGGTGGTTAACGAACTAAAACCGTGGGCCATTGTAAATGCGACGGGCTATGTAAAGGTAGATGAGGCCGAACGTGACGAAGACAACTGCATAGGCTGTAACGCCACCGGGCCTATGTACCTGGCTCAGCTTTGTGAGCGACTAGGCATCAAGCTGCTCAGTTTCTCTTCGGATCTGGTGTTTGACGGGGAGAAAAAACAGCCCTACGTGGAGAGCGATCCGGTGGCTCCGCTGAGCGTGTACGGCCGCAGCAAGGCACTGGCCGAACAAAACCTGCTGACGTATAATCCTGCCTCGCTCATTGTACGTACCAGTCAATTCTTTGGGCCGTGGGATCAGGGTAATTTTGTAATACAGGCTCTTAATCAGCTGCTGCGTGGCGAGGAGCTGATGGCCGTTCAGGATGTGCATATATCGCCTACCTATGTACCTGATCTGGTCAATATGAGCCTGGACCTGATGCAGGACGACGAAGCGGGTATATGGCACCTGAGCAATGCTGGACAAACTACCTGGGCGGAGCTGGCCCGGCAGGTGGCCGAGCGTATCGGCGAGGATACTTCGCTTATCAAGGGGATACCCCTGAGCCAGATGGACTGGATAGCCCCGCGCCCCCAATATAGCGTCCTAAAAAGTGAAAAGGGAGCACAGCTCCCTTCTCTTGATAATGCACTGGACAGGTTCTTCTCCGATGCCAATACCCAGTTGCTTCAGTACTGAGTACGGCTATTTCTTCTTTTTCTTTTTCCGGTTTTCAAACTCCTCGGCTTCCCGCATCAGCGCTTTCAGGTCGTAGTTGGTATCGCTGGTAAACTCAATGGTTTCGGTGTATACCTCCTTATCTATATTCAGAATATTGACGGGATTGCCCAGGTAGTTTTCAATTTCCTTCAGCAGCTCTTTTTCTTCCTCACTACAGAACGATACCGCCTGTCCTTTCTGGGTACCTCTACCCGTACGGCCCACGCGATGCACGTAGTTTTCGGGCTGCTCGGGCAGGTCGTAATTGACAACAAAATCCACACTGGGAATATCAATACCCCGTGCACTGACATCGGTAGCTATAAGTACCTTTACTTCTCCCTTCCGAAACTGGTTCATAGCGGTAGTGCGGTCCTGCTGCTCCTTGTCGCCGTGGATGGTCTGGCTGGTAATACCCATACGCTCCAGCGCTTTGGCCACCCGCTCGGCGCGTACCTTGGTGCGTACAAATACCAGTATCTTACTTTCGGGATTCTGGTTGATAATACGCTCCAGGAAAAACCGCTTGTCATCCATGGGAATAAAGGCTACCGAATGGTTGACGTTACGGGCTACCCGGTTCTCGGGTGATATCTGTATCCGGATGGCGTGGCTGTGGACCAGCGAGTAAGCCATCTTTTTGATCTTTTCATCAATGGTGGCCGAGAAGAAGAGCGTCTGACGCTTGCGGGGCAGGCGCTTGATCAGGTCCTGGATATCCTTAATGAACCCCAGGTCCAGCATGTGGTCGGCTTCGTCCAGGATCAGGATCTCCACCCGCTCGAGACGCAGGTGCCCCTGGCTCACCAGGTCGAACATCCGGCCGGGTGTGGCCACCAGTATATCAATGCCTTTCTCGAGCTTAGCGATCTGCGGGTCCTGCTCCACCCCGCCGTGTATACTGTACGTCTTTACCCGTGTGTGCCGTCCCAACTGCTCAAATACCTCTGTGATCTGTATCGCCAGCTCCCGCGTCGGCACCATCACCAGGCACTTAACGCCATCGGGCCTGCCGGCGATCTTACGCTCGTGGAGTACGTTAAGTACCGGGATGGCAAAAGCGGCGGTTTTGCCCGTTCCGGTCTGAGCAATAGCCAGCACATCCTCTCCCTTCAGGATGGGCGGTATCGACTTGTACTGTATATCAGTAGGGCGTTTGAAGCCAAGCTTTTCGAGGCTGCGCTTGATTTCCGGCGCTATACGGTATTCTTCAAATTTCATGGGTAAGCTACGTTAATATCCACAAAGGTACCTTTTCCCGTAGCAAGTGCAGGCAGAAATCCAATTTATATCTGGCTGTACAGGCACCGACTGGTTTGTTAGCGGGTACTGATAGGTTCGTAGCGGGCCCTTACAAACATGAACATACCGTAGCATACCAACCCAATAGCAATGATACCTAGTATCCACGAACCGTACTCATTTTCCAGAAATTTGAACGCCGAGGTAGTACCACCGGCCTCACTGGAATCGGATTCGATGGCTGCCTGTAGAAAGAGGTACCCAATGATCAGCCACACAATGCCCCGGGCTATGTAGCCCAGTTTGCCAGCCTCAATCATCGTCTGCTTGATATTGTTGTCCAGCCGGGATTCTTCGATGTTCTTCCGGTACTTGTCCGACATGGCCCGGTAGATCTGATAGGCTCCGATGGCCATAGTACCCACAGCTACCAGGCCTACCAGCCACTGACCCATAGGTTGTTCGAGCAGCTTCTGGGCTACGGTCTGGCGGGTATCATCACCACCGCCTCCACCTGAGTTGCCACCGCTGCCCAGTAGCATTTTGGCGGCGTAGAAGGTAAGGCTACCGTATACCACCGCACTCGACAGGTAGGTAGCCCGACGCGATAAGCCCTTGGCATCAGAGCCTTTGTGTTCGGTATCTTTGATAGCTTCGATCAATCGCCAGACTGTATAACAAAGCAGCCCCACCGTAGTAATACCCAGGAGTATCTGGCCAAAGGGCTGGTCCTGGATCCACTGAAATATCTGGGATTTGCCTCCCTCAACATTGGCATTACTCATTTTAAAAGCGGTAGTAAAGGTAAGTATACCAACCAGCGTATATACGATACCTTTAGCGGTGAGTCCGGCCCGGGCTGCTCCTTCAATCCATTGATCCTTGGAAGGCGTGTTAAGCGTAGTGTAAGCCATTGCTGATTTAGATTTAGAAGTTAGTAGTTTAGGTAGATGCAGGGAGTGAGTTAGCTTCCTGCTACAGTACCTATACCAAAACTATTCCAGCCAATGGCAGCCCGATAGGGCAGTGCCGGAAGCTATTCCGGGGTCTTGATGTACTCGTACTGCGCCCTGACAAAATTGAAGAGCCCAAAGCACAGCAATCCGACGGCGATCAGCCCCAGCATAACCGAGCCGATACCTGAGCCGAAGGAGTATTCCACGAAATAAAAAGCAGAGGTATCATTTCCGGCTTCGGTCGGATTGAAGTAGATGGCTGATCTAAGTAGCATATATCCCAGCAGCAGCCACACTATTCCTACGGCTATAAACCCCCAGAAGCCGGTCTTGATCAGAATGGTTTTGTTCTCCTCCCGGAGCCGGCACTCTTCCACATGTTTGCGGTACCCGCCTGATAGGGCATGATACGCCTGAAATACGCCTACACACATGGTACCTACGGCAATGGCTCCCAGCAACCAGCGACCATTGGGCTGCATGAGTAGTGTTTCCGCTACGGTTTTTCTGGTAATCTGCGTTTCTTCATCAATGGCAAGCCCCGCGGTAAGCCGTATGGCATAGTAGGCAAAGGCTATGTACACAAAGCCCGTGACCAGAAACCCAAAGCGGTTGGCCAGGCCCATCAGCGTTTTGCCGTTTTTTTCGGTATCCATGATGCCCTGCACAAAACGCCAGGCCGCGTAGCACAGCAACCCTACGGTTACCATACCCAGGATACCCGGTCCGTAGGGGAGCTGGTACAGCCAGTCGAGTACCTGAAAACGACCTCCCTGATGATAGCTGAATCCAAACGCAGCCCCAAAAGTGATGATCCCTATCAATGTATACACGAGGCCATTGGCGATAAGGCCAATCTGGGCGGTTCGTTTTATAAATAATTCTCTACTAATCAGCTTCTCCGTCTCCGACAACATGGCTCCATAATTATAGGTCTTACCTGCAGTTGATTTGCAGATGTGCTATGACCCGCCTTCTAACCTTGGTTTGAGAGGAGTACAAATCTTTTAACTGATTTGTTTCAAAGGATTTAGCGGAATGTATGCATATGATTATATGTACAGCCCGATCAGGCCATCACCGCGACCATGGATAGAGCCGTTTCTCCTAGTGTGGTATTGCCGTTGATTACGACCTGAGTCCGGGCGGAGTCGGGGGAGAGTCCCTTCGTGAACAGCTTCCAGGCTACGTCAGGGGCAATGAGTATCTCTGCATCGGGTGAAGTGGTAGGCTCCTGGCTGAGCTGCCACTGCTCGTCAATACGTACCAGGTACCAGTCGCCGCCGATGTCTGTTGTAATCGTAATCTTGATGGTAGTACCCGGGGCGGCGGCAGTATGGCGATAGGTGTGCGGCAGTCCGCGCATGAACGTATCGATAAACGGATAGAATAGCTCGCGGGTCATGAGACCGGGCTTGCCAACGGCCTCCCGGATCTGCTGCTGGTGGTGCCACTTCTCGGTATACTCGCGGGCTACATGAAACCAGTTGGCCGACTGCTGCTCGCCCGCCCAGGCTACCGAAAACAAGGCCGGAGCCATCGGGTCAAGGGTAGTGAGGTACTCTGAGCATTGCTGGCCGGTAAGCTCCAGGAGCTGAGTCAACACGGGCGGACTCATCCGGCGGCTCGCTTTGACCCAGTCGGCATTGAGCTGGTTGAGGTAGTTGACCAGGTCCTGGTAGGAGTTGATGGAGTCCGGCTGCTCGCCAAAGTACCCGTCCCGTGCCCCTAGCATACGGATGTTACCGTCGAGCAGGTGAGCCGCTATGTCCTTTACTTTCCAGAGGCGGGCAATGGTAGGCTTTTGCCAGTCATCGGGCGTAAGTGACCGGAGTAGCTGGATCAGTAGCCGGTCCAGTTCGGGGAACAGGTGAACGGTGGGAATGGGGACTGTGAGTGTGGTGGACATAGAGGATGTGTATGAGTATGTTATATGCGGCAAATCTACTATACTACGATCAAAGTACCGCCACGTCATCCGCCTGGTTACGTAGTGAATCGGGTACTATATTCATGATAGTAGTACGCAGTACATCAATCAGATGGCTCTTGACCTGTTCGCGATTGACGACCATACATACCTGCCGGGCGGGCACGGGTGCCTGAAAATGGCGGATGTTGGGCTGGCGGTCAGCCGGAAGTTCCATCACGGCCATCTCGGGTAATATGGTGATCCCCCCGCTGCGATCCACCATCCGGATGAGGGTTTCGATGCTGCCCGAGCGGTACTGAAAGCTTTGCGACTGACTATTTTGCCGTAGCTCGCACAGTTTCTGAATCTGGGTACGGAAGCAGTGGCCTTCCTCCAGCAGCCACAATTCTTTTGGGTCAATGGCCTCGGGAAGTATGTAGTTTGATTTATAAAGTTCGGAGGTTCCTGATACATATACATAGAAACGCTCGTGATACAGGAGGGTCTCGCTCAGGGAGCTGTCGTCGGCGGTGGTAGCCATAAGTCCCACGTCTATATTCCCGTGTTTCAGCTCGGAGAGTATCTTCTCGGTGATCATCTCGTACACGTGGAGGCGGATCTGAGGGTAGGTCTCAGTGAATGTATTTACAAACAGCGGCAGCAGGTAGGGGGCAATAGTGGGTATAATACCTACCCGAAGGTCACCCGATAGATCGCCGTTGTACTGCTGAGCCATCTCCTTGAGCTTACCGGCCTCGCGAAGGACTACCCGGGCCTGATCGATGATCTGCCGGCCAATGGCCGTAGGTACGATGGGCTGCTTGGTCCGGTCAAAGATTTTTACGTTCAGCTCATCTTCCAGCTTTTTGATCATCATGGATAGGGTAGGCTGGGTGACGCAGCACTGGTCAGCTGCCTGCACAAAATGCCGGTGCTGGTCTACAGCTACTATGTATTCTAACTGCTGTATATTCATTTGTTATAGACACTATCTATGCAAATATAGAAATTATCAGTTTGTGTTATATGTTTAGTGTGCCTATCATTGTACTTACAGATACGGATCGTACAGGGGAGGGAGACAAGAGAGCCGGACAGTTCCAAGGGAGTTGACAGGTGTAGGCACAAGCGGATTCTCTACCGCAGCCATACTCCCTACTACCAGGCTGATTCCAAACTAGGTACTTGTATTGCTCAGGGACTGGGCATCCTGATTGCGAAGAAGATGATGACGCACGCATAACATCATGATAATAGAACGGATAGTGAGAAAGGGTACCTGCATTGCGGGTACTCTTTCTGTTTTACAGATACGGGTAGTCAGGTCCGGCCTCCATGGGTGGGAGCAACCGAAGGTACAGGCTTTGATTCCTGTTCAGTAGCCGATTACGAAAGTATGAGAAATAAAAAAAGCAGGTACCTGTAAGTACCTGCTTTTGTAGGATGGGAACTGTTCTGATTACTACTTAGTCTGTAATGTTCCCGTACGTGAACTATACGTACCAAATGGGAAGCTGAGTCCCAGATTAATACCCCAGTTTTGGTTTTTCCATACACGGGGATCCACTTTTGTCACATCCAAAAATCCAAGTCCGTAACGTACGTCTGAGTTCAGCCACAATTTCTGACCAACGCGCACGTTCAATCCGGCACCAAGTGTGGCTCCTACATCGAAGCCATTGTACACGCGGTTGTTAGAGTCGCCGTTAATATTGTTACCATTTATATCTCTGGCACCTACCAGGAAGTTGAGGTTGGGACCTATAAACAGTTTGGGACGTACCGCATTACCCCGTTCGCCCAGGTAATAGGTCAGTAGCAAAGGTACCTGTAAGTAGTTCAGGTTTATCTCGTTTGATTTGTTGTTTGTCTTGGCACCCAATTGAGTGTAAAGCACGTTACCGGTAAAGCCGAATCCGCTTTCGGCGCTGTAGTTGAAGAATCCCCCCACCGTAACACCTGGCTTCCAGTTGTTATTGGCTATATCTCCCCGGAAGTTCGAGATCGATACGCCCACCATAGGTCCAACGGAAATGTTTTCCTGGGCCATTGCCTGAGCTGCAAAAAACAAAATTGCGGTTGATAAGAAGATGATTTTTTTCATAGCGGTTGTCGGATGAGTTAGTTGAAAATTAACTGTCGTTTTCAATTTTCTGAGTGTATGTTTAAGTGAATAAAAGAAGTTGCTACGTATCTCTCATAGTACGCAGGAGCTTAACTCCCGACGAGAAAAAGATAAACCCAAGAATTCCGAATACCATTAAATTCTTGAAACTATCCGAGCGATTATCAAGGATCTGGATAGCGGTATAGACCAGAGCCCCGATCCCAAGGATAGTCAGCACGATTGCGAAAAGTTGTTTTGCGTTCATAATCTCAATACCTGTTACGGCGACGTTTACAGATCGAGGTTCAAAATACATTCCTGAGAAGTTGATGAAGCTGCATTTAAATAATAATTAATTGATATACAGGTAGTTGTGTGTATAGAGGCATCTATTCCTTGAAGAGCTGGAGTAGAATAGTTGTGGTAGATTATCTACAAAAAGGATAGTAAGTACAACTGGTATGAGGAATTACGCTATGGTCAAATAATACAAAAAGCACAGCCTTATATAGATAAAGCTGCGCTTTTGGTGGATGTAAAGTCCAAGTTTTTAGAATAAGCCTCTGGCTTTTTCCAGGGCCTGATCCAGTCCTTCGGGGTTAGAGCCTCCCGCCGTAGCGAAGAAAGGCTGACCACCTCCGCCACCGCGTATTTCTTTCGCCAGCTCTTTCACGATCTGACCGGCATTCAGCTGCTTCTCCTTCACCAGTTCTTCCGCTATGTATACCGACAGTTGGGGTTTGCCGTTCAGCTCGGTACCCAGTACGGCTACCAGGTTGTCGACCTGCTGGCGCAGCTCGTACGACAGTTGCTTCAGGGCATCTACATGAGGTACCTCTACCCGCTCCACCAGCAGGCTGTATCCATCCCTGGTCTGTACCTTGCCGGTCAGCTGCTCCTTCAGAGCCTGTACTTTTTCATTTTCGAGAGCCTCAATGCGCTTCTGCAGAGCGTTGCGTTCTTCCTGCAGGCTTTCCACTGCCTTCACCAAGTCCTTAGGAGCTTTGAGCAGGTCTTTCAGGCGGTTCAGCGTTTCTTCCTGCTGACGCATCAGTTCCAGGGCTTTTTCTCCCGTGATGGCTTCCACCCGACGTACCCCGGCCGATACCGATCCTTCGGTCGTGAACTTGAAGAGACCAATCTCACCGGTTGACGGTATGTGGGTACCTCCACACAATTCCAGCGAGAAAGCCGGATCGAATGTGATCACCCGCACAAAGTCGCCGTACTTCTCACCGAAGGTAGCCGTAGCGCCCATGTCCAGCGCCTGCTGAATGGGTACATTACGCTTCTCATCCAGAGGTATATTCTGACGGATCTTTTCATTCACTATATCTTCGATCTGCTTCAGCTCTTCGTCCGTTACTTTAGAGAAGTGGGAGAAGTCAAAGCGAAGTACTTCGTCGTTGAGGTATGAGCCTTTCTGAGATATGTGGCTTCCGAGTACCTGACGCATGGATGACAGCATCAGGTGCGTAGCCGTGTGGTTGGCCATGATCTTGCGGCGACGGGCCTCGTCAATACGGGCCGTCACTACATCGGCCTGTTGTAAGGCTTCGTCAATGTTTTTATCCTGCGAGATATGCACAAAGAGGTCGTTCTCCTTGCGGGTATCTACTATATGTATAGTTTTTTTCTGACCGTTTACCTCAAACTCCAGTACTCCCTTGTCACCTACCTGACCACCCATTTCGGCGTAGAAAGGTGTACGGTCCAGTACGATGTGGTACTCTTCGCCAGCCTTTACCTTCACCTTGCGGTACTTCACGATGTAGCTTTGGGTCTCGGTGAAGTCGTAACCCAGGAACTCCACGCCTTCTGATTCGCGCAGTTCCACCCAGTCGGTGGCTTCCTTGGCGGCGTCGGTGCGGGAGCGGGCCTTCTGCTCGGCCAGTGCCTTCTGGAATCCTTCCTCGTCGATCTTAAATCCGTTTTCACGGGCGATCAGCGCCGTAAGATCTACCGGGAACCCGAAGGTATCGCTCAATTCAAACACGGCATCACCCGGCAGGGTATTCTGGCCTTTCTCGGCCAAACCCGCTGTAATCATATCCAGACGCTTCAGACCAGCCTCCAGGGTGCGGAGGAAGCTCTTTTCTTCTTCCAGGATCACCCGCGACACAAACTCCTCCTGCGCTTTCAGCTCGGGGAATACATCCTTGAACTGCTCGGCCAGGGTAGGGATGAGGCGGTTCAGGAAAGGCTCGGTGAAGCCCAGGTACGAGTAGCCGTAGCGTACCGCGCGGCGCAGGATGCGGCGGATCACGTAGCCTGCCTTTACGTTGGAAGGAAGCTGTCCATCGGTAATGGCAAATGATACGGCCCGGATATGGTCAGCGATTACCCGCATGGCCACGTTGGACATCCGGTTGCTGTTGTTTTCCTCCTGGCTGTAGGTCTTACCGGATAGTTCTTCCAGTACTTTAATGGTATTCTGGAATACGTCGGTGTCGTAGTTGGAGGTCTTCTGCTGAATGGCCATACACAGACGCTCGAAGCCCATTCCCGTATCAACGTGGCGGGCCGGGAGCGGGATGAGCGAGCCGTCGGCCTTGCGCTCAAACTGCATGAATACCAGGTTCCAGATCTCTACTACCTGTGGGTGATCGCGGTTAACGAGCTCTTTACCCGGTACCCGCTCTACTTCTTCCGGTGAGCGCAGGTCCACGTGGATCTCCGAACAGGGACCGCAGGGGCCGGTATCACCCATTTCCCAGAAATTATCCTTCTTATTACCCAGTATGATCCGATCTTCCCCAACAATAGGCTTCCACAGGTCCCAGGCCTCCTGGTCGAAGGCTACGCCTTCCTGCTCATTTCCTTCAAATACCGATACGTACAGGCGGTCTTTGGGTAGCTGGTACACGTCAGTCAGCAGCTCCCACGCCCAGGTAATGGCCTCTTTCTTGAAGTAGTCACCAAACGACCAGTTGCCCAGCATCTCAAACATGGTGTGGTGGTAGGTATCAAAGCCTACTTCTTCGAGGTCGTTGTGCTTACCGGATACCCGCAGACACTTCTGGGTATCGGCAATACGACGCGAAGGAGGAGTACCATTTCCCAGAAAGAAGTCCTTGAACTGCGCCATCCCCGAGTTGTTGAACATAAGGGTGGGGTCGTTCTTGGCTACCAGCGGAGCCGAGGGGACAATGATGTGTTCTTTGCTGCGGAAAAAATCAAGAAAAGCCTGTCGGATCTGATGCGAGGTCATTGTATGTACAATTGGTATATGAGTCCGTTTTACTTCCTCCATCCTCCCAATGAAAAGCCTCTTAGAAGAGAGTACATTTGGAAAATAAGGTTGAAAATTCCCGCAAAGTTAGTGAAAATAATAGTTGTGAACCACGTAAAAGCTTGATTTCAGAGAGCCTTCTCAGCCAAAGGTTGGTAGGTAGCCGGGTTTGACTCTACTTATCCCTGGCCAGGTCCTGCTATACATGTAGAATTGTACAGATCCGGGTGTGGCAATTGATAGGGAAGCCTGCTATCTTTGTGTATATAGCATCCAGAGCCCATGAGTAAACCAACCAAATTATACTACGATACAAATGAGGTGGCCGAAATAGTAGGCTGTGAGCCTTCCGCACTGCGTTTCTGGGAGAAGAAGTTTCCGCATCTGAACCCCAAGCGCGATTCGCGCAACCGCCGCCGCTACACCGAAGCCGATATAGAAATAGTTCGTAAGATCATGTACCAGAAAGAAAAACAGGGCCGTACGCTCAAAGGTACCCGTGAGCAGCTCAACCACCGCGAAACGGCCCAGAACCTGATCCACCGCCTGACCCGCCTGCGGGAGTTTCTGGTGGAGCTGAAAGAGCATATGTAAGTCTGGTAGTAGTCTTTTTGCCTGACTGTCAAATCAAAAGCAGACAGGTGGTAGTTATAGCTGTGACTACTCACTTTGTCTTTACTCTATGAAGAAGATACTCCTGTTACTGCTGATTGGGACGTCCGCGCAGGCCGGTTTTGCCCAGTCACTCAATGCCAATGAACTCCGAAAACATGTAGAAGTACTGGCGGCTGACTCGCTCGAGGGCCGGGGTACCGCCACCGTGGGGGAGATCAAAGCCGCCAACTATATAGCCGAATCGTTCCGAAAGTACGGACTGGTATCACAGGGCCGAAACGGCGACTACTTTCAGCCGTTCGGGCTTATGATTCCCTTTGAAGGAGTACCGCATCAGGTTACGGCCCGCAACGTGGTAGGGTATCTGGATAATGGCGCCGCCAAAACCATCGTGATCGGAGCCCACTACGACCACCTGGGGCGTGGCTACCAGATGGGCTCACTGGCTTCGCAGGGCAAAGGGGTGATCCATAATGGAGCCGACGACAATGCCTCGGGTACGGCAGGTATGATGGAGCTGGCCCGGTACCTGGCGGGCAATGGCGTTAAGGAGCGGCACAACTTTCTGTTCATTGCTTTTTCAGGTGAGGAACTGGGGCTGCTGGGCTCCAAGTACTACCTCGAAAATCCCACCGTTCCTCTTACTAGCATATCCTTCATGATCAATCTGGACATGATCGGGCGGCTCGATACGCAGAGAGGCCTTACCATTGGTGGCTGGGGTACCAGCCCTACCTGGGGGAAGGTAGTACCCGCCCTGGCCAGGCAGGACAATATGAAGTTCGCGGTGGATTCGTCGGGAGTGGGGGCTTCGGATCATACTTCTTTTTACCTGAAAGGTATTCCGGTCCTTTTCTTTTTTACGGGAGTACATAGCGACTACCACAAGCCCACCGACGATACCGATAAGATCAACATTGACGGTACAGTACGTGTAGTGCGGCTGATTGCTAATCTTATTACCAAAGTCGAAGAGGATACTGCCGAGCCCCAATTTACTCCGGCCGGAAACCCCCACAGCGGCATGACGCAGTCCTCCTTTAAGGTGACGCTGGGGGTAATGCCCGACTACGCATACAGTGGAAAAGGACTTAAAATAGACGGTGTACTCGAAAACCGACCTGCCCAGACAGCCGGCATACAAGCCGGGGATGTGGTAGTCAGGATGGGGGAGTACCCGGTCCAGGACATTCAGGACTACATGAAAGCCTTGGGTAAGTTTGAAAAAGGGCAGACGGCCGAGGTAGAGGTACAGCGGGGGGGCGACCGAAAAGTACTGAAAGTGACTTTCTAATAAAGTAAATAGTAGTATTGTGTCGGGCTGAGCGGACAGGGCCGCCTGGCGGTCGAAGCCCCTCCAATATAAAAGAGCTGCTACAGGTAGGAATGTAGCAGCTCTTTTATCTTTTATATAGTACTACTGCTTTATAGCATCTACAATCAGGGAAGTATATACCAGCTTGCCGCCCTGGTTGCGCTTGTCGTGGTCGGCGGAGCGCATAATGAGGCCATCCTCGGGGCTCCAGTCGGCTTTGTGAAACTGGCCCTGCTCGTCGAAGTACTCTACCAGCCTTACCTTGTAGCCCAGGCCTTCCAGAAACTCCGTCATGAGGCGGTAGTTGTACAGTATCTTATGGTCATCGGCTCCTTCACCGGTACCACCCGGCTTTACCATGCTGATATAGGCCGGATCGGGATGAAATCCATCGGGTACCGCTACGCGCAGAAATCCCCCCGGCTTCAGAAAGGTATGGCAGTTGGCAAAGGCCGTCTTTCCATCCTGCTCGGTGAAGTGCTCCCACACGTGCTCGGCCAGGATTCGGCTGATAGAATCTTCCTTGAAGTACTGGCGCCAGTCTCCGGCTTTGAGGATGTTGAGGGTTTCGATATCGGTGTGTAGCCAGCCTGAGTAGGTAGTATACCCCGAGCCTATGACTACCTTGATGGGCTTACTTTCGTCGTAGGTACTGAGCTGGTACAGGCTGGTGGGTTTTTTGAGCAGGTCGGCTAATTTTCTCTGCAGATAGGACATAGTAGCTATCTTATGGGTAGTCTGGTTTGAGGCACAAAGATAATGGAATGATACAGATTCTATCCGGTAGATATAAATAGACCAATGTATAAAACATATCAGGCCGTCAACTGGTATTTATAAAAATTTACAGCGTATATTTCTTAGGAACTATAAAAGACATCGTCATGGCAAAAGGTAAGAATCCTTCCACGAATTCCCCTAAGAAGGAATCCGAAAAAACACTCAAGGAAAAGCGGGCTGAGAAAAAGGCCAAACGTGATAGCAAAAAAGACTACTAACCGATCAGACGTAATCAGAGAAATTAGTACCTCCGGACTTTTCGATGGAAAAGGTCCGGAGTTTTTTTTATAAGTACTTACTACCGCCGTTCCAGCATGCGCAGGTACAGGTCCTCTACTTTCTGACGGGCCCAGGGCGTTTTCCTCAGAAACTTCAGACTACTCTTGATACTGGGGTCGTGGTTGAAGCTATTGATGTTGATATGGTACCCCAGTTGCTCCCATCCGTAGTAATCCACCAGTTCGTTCAGGATCATCTCCAGCGTCTTGCCGTGTAGCGGGTTATTGGGTTGTTCGACTGCCATGTCCGATTAATGCTATATTATTTTTTTGCTGATCTACCTGCAGGTACCTTATTTCCTGCGTAAAGGTACGGTTTTATAGCTGTTGTAACAGACTACATGTAGTGGTTTTAATGTTACAGGTAGCCAAACATTTTAATAACAAATTGGTATAAAATGTATAGAGTATTGCACTCTGACGGTTGTATGTTCTAATCTAAAAATCCGCCCCATATGACAAACATGGATGTTGAGAAGAAGAACCGGGGATTTTCGTGGTTGTATATACTGGCCCTGCTGCTGTTTTTATTAGTACTGGCCATTCTCTTCTGGCCTAAGAGTACCAGTACCAGTCAGGACGATGTACCCGGGCTAGCCGCCACTGAGGCCATGACCGCCTCTGACGATACCTACGCTACCGATGATAGTACCGGAGGGAATGCCACCATGGCGCAGCCCGTACGCTCGTACGTCGACTGGTCCGCTACTATGTCCGGGCGTGAGTCTGATCAGGCATTTACCAAGAGCGGACTCATGAGCCTGGCCGATGCGCTGGCTGCCGTAGCTGAGCGGGCTCCCAACCTTAATCGTGACCAGATCAATAACAAGCTAAGTACAATGAGGAACAAGGCCAGTGCCATTACCGGCAACTGGGAAAGTACCGCGCACGCTAGCAAGATCAGGGAAGCGTTTTGGGCTAGTGCCGATGTGTTCGATGCAATTCAGCAGAGTTCCTTTCCTGATTTGAAGCAGGATGTACAGGGCTTACGTAATGAGATTCAGCGGCTGGATGCTCAGGCTCTAACGCAGGATCAGAAGAATAAAGTAAAGGATGTATTCAGGGAGGCCTCGGATGTACTTCAGAAGATGGAACAGAACAGAGGTCGCTAGTATATAATCGTTGATTTTTGAAAACTACTAAACCAAGTTAACTATGGCAGAAGATAGAATTGGGAATACTGAAAATGGTGGTAATGTAAAAGATGACACCCTGTACCGGCTCAACGAGTTGAGTGACTACAAAGTAGCGGATCATAGCATCGATATCCGGGGCATGCAGGTCAAAAGCCGCGATGGCCGCATTATCGGGACCATCACCGACCTGGTAGTGGATAAGGTAGCCGAGAAGGTGCGGTACTTTGATATGGAACTGGAGGATGACTTCATGGCCGACAGTGATCATACCAACATCCACCTGCTGGTACCCATTGGAGCTGCCCGTCTGGATGATCAGGATACTTTCGTCTATATAGACCGGATCGTGACGCACGACGAAATGCAGCACTATCCACGCCCGTCCAGCCGGATTATTACGCGGGAGTACGAGGAAGCGGTTGTCAACTACCACAACCGACCCACCCTGTATACCGGTACCGGTGAGGAGTATACTCCTGGTACTGGTGAATATTCGACTACTACCGGTACTACCGGCCTTAACCCGAGTCATACTCCTGGTAGTGAGGATGATCCCATCATTGCGTATGACAGCAAAGATGACTCTGCCTTCTATAATCAGGATTGCTTCAAAGAAGGAAACCTGTACCAGAACCGCGGACTATAATCTGTTAACAACGGATTCAGCTCCCGATAGTACTTCAGGTGTCGCAAACCCGCGACACCTGAAGTACTATCGGGAGCTTTTTTATAGATCTCGTTCGTAATGGCGTAGCCGGTTTCGCAGCAGCTTTATTTCAGCCTGCATGGCTTCGTGGCGCTCGAGCAGGTGCGTAATGGCTTCGATACCCGCCAGGTTGATCCCCAGCTCCTGGTGCAGGCGGACCATCTTTTCCAGCAGGCACAGCTGGCTGCTATGGAGGTAGCGGGTTTGCTGAATCCAGACTACCTCGATCAGGCCCGTCTCCTGCATGGATTCAAGCAGGGAATCTTCAACATGGTAATGAGTGCAGAAATCATCCGCCTTGATGAGCTCTTCTGTTTCCATGATTACTCAGAGGTTAGGACTTTGATAATTCTCTGAAAAGATCTTTCTGCCGTTCGGTCAGGTTGGTAGGTAGCTTTACCGTGAACGTGACGTACAGGTCACCGTACTGACCTTCCTGCTTATACACCGGAAATCCCTTGCCCTTCAGCCGCACTTTTGTACCATTTTGCGTCTCCGGCTTGACGGGAAGCTTTACCTTACCATCCAGTGTATCCAGTACCACCTCGCCACCCAGTACGGCGGTGTACAGGTCCAGGTCGGCGGTCATGTACAGGTCATTGCCTGACCTCCTGAACCGCGGGTGCTCAGCAATTGAAAACGTAATGTACAGATCGCCGTTGGGACCGCCGCTGGCACCGGGGCCACCATGTCCGGCTATCTTGATCGTCTGACCATCTTCAATGCCAGCAGGCACCGTGATCCGGATGTTCCTTCCATTGACGCCCAGGGTACGCTTGTGAGTACTATAGGCCTCTTCCAGACTGAGCTGTAGCTGGGCCTGTAAGTCCTGTCCCCTAAATCCGGCACTGCTCCGGCGGGTTCGTTCACTGGCTCCAAACATGGACTCGAAAAAGTCCGAGAAGTCGGAGAAGTCGCTCTGGGCACCCGCTCCCGAGTACCACTGGCCGCGGCTCTGTGACCGCGATTCCCGGGCCTGCCTGGCCTTTTCAAACTCTTCAGCGTGCTGCCAGTCCTTGCCGTACTGGTCGTACTTCTTACGTTTTTCCGGGTCGCTCAGTACCTCATTGGCCTCGTTGATCTGCTGAAACTTCTGCTTGGCTGCATCATCATTCGGGTTGAGGTCGGGGTGGTACTTGCGAGCCAGCTTACGATAGGCATCCTTTATGTCTTTTTCGGTAGCGTTCTTATCTACCCCCAGTATTTGATAATAATCTATGTAGTCCATAGGTCCAACGTGTGGCTGTGGTTTTATCCTGTAAAACAAAAATCTAAGGTTAAGCCTCACAATAAGGCTCTCCGCTGGTGCTATGTTATCAGATACTATGCTTTATTTGCCTATAATCAACAAGGTAGAAAAATAGAAAGTTTTCCAACCAAGCATTTGTAAATACTAGTCTGATTGTATGACACAGCAACCCAAACTGGAGGTATGGTTACGGGGACCACTACCCGATATGCCCCCTTTGTTACAACCCGTTGCGCATGCCCTGCTGCAGGCCCGGGAAGAGGTACAGGCCCTGATGAATGGCTTCGATGAAGAGGATCTGTGGAAGCGTCCGGCCGGACTAGCATCGGTGGGATTTCATCTGCAGCACCTCACGGGCGTGCTGGACCGCCTGCTAACCTACGCCCGCGGCGAATCCCTCACTACTGAGCAGATGGAGTGGCTGAAAGGCGAAGGCAAACCTTCCGAAACGGGTACTACGGTACCTGAACTAGTGGAGCGATTCGAGCAACAGGTGGACCGGGCGCTGGAACAACTCCGCACTACCGATGAGCAAACACTCACGGAGGTACGTGGCGTGGGCCGGGCGCAGATACCCTCTACGGTACTGGGGCTGCTGGTGCACTCGGCCGAACATACCATGCGCCATCTGGGCCAGTTGCTGGTGACAGTCCGCGTGGTGCAGGGGGGGGACGCTGTAGCCCTGGCGTAAAAGATTCATTTTTTTATAAGCCGTAATAAACATATGATCCACTTAATCTATGCAAAAACTATTTTTTGATAGCTGGGACAGTATTATCAGAAGCCTTATTATAACCATACTAGCCTATTTCATACTGGTTTTTATGCTTCGGGTGTCCGGCAAGCGCACCCTGTCCAAAATGAATGCCTTTGATTTTATTATTACCATTGCGTTGGGATCATCGCTGGCTACGGTGGCGTTGAGCAAAGATGTGGCCCTGGCTGACGGAGCGCTGGTATTTCTGTTGCTGGTGCTACTCCAGTTTGTCATTACGTGGCTATCCGTGCGAATACCCTTTGTAAAAAATCTGATTACCGATCAGCCTAAGCTACTCCTGTATAGGGGAGAACTGCTGGATGCCACGATGAAGAAAGAGAGGATTACGGTAGAAGAAGTGTACGTAGCCGCCCGAAAACAGGGAATAACGGATCTGGGAGCAATAGATGCCATCGTCCTGGAAACTACTGGCGATCTGACGGTCATTCCCAAAGTGCCGGAGCAACATGCCGAAACCCTGCAGGATGTAAAAAACTATGGAAAAGCTACATAAAGACTTCTGTTGACAAGCAACCGAAGTCTTCATGTATAGTTTATAGTTTATTTCAAATCCGCCGGGGTAATTGGGTTGCTGAGCAACTCGCCGAAGAGCGACCAGCGCCTGTCGGGAGCCGAGGCCACTCCACCGTTGGCTTCGATGTAGTTCTTGACCAGATCCTGACCGTAGTTGTAGCAGATCACGTAGCTGCGGTAGTTGCGGATAAAGCGGATGGAATTGGCGGCTACTTCGGGGCTGAACAGGCAGTAGTCGGTCAGCCAGCGCAGGGCCTCCTGCTCCGTCATGGTACCATTGACCAGACCGCGGGCAGCTTCGTTGCGGGCGTAGTTCAGCTCCGACCGCAGGGCCAGCATCGTAAAGTACTGATCGGCTTTAGTAGCGTCCAGCCCTGCCAGCGGGATAAGTATTTCCTTAGCAAATTTGACCCTTTCGTCTCCCGGAAAAGCTACGTCTATACCGTAGTTGGCGCTGCCTTCGGCAATGAGCGACTGCGGGCTAAACAGCGGGTACAGCGAGATCTCCACCCAGCCCTTGTCGCGGTAGAGGTTCTTTTCGAGCAGCAAATTGTACACATGATGGCCCGGGTAGCCTTCGTGGCAGGCCAGATCAATGGCCCGCTCAATGTAGATGGGCATATCAATATTGATCTGGATCAGGCTGTTGTACTGGCCCTGGTACCAGTTATAGCCCGACCAGGGCTTGTCGCGGACGTACTCGAGCCGGAACGACTCGCTGGGAGGCATCTTAAAATTGGCCGTAGTACGACGGCGCGCTTCCTCAATGGCGGCCCTGAATACCGTATCAATCTTGTTCTGGGGGATCTTGTACTGGTTGGATAGCACCTGTACCCGCTCCTGCACGCTGCCCTTACCGGGTAGCAGGCTATCGAGCCGGGCGATCAAAGATTTGAAGTGCGCCTCTGAATACACGGGTGCCTTTACTCCGAACAGGTCTTCCGACTCTTCATCAAAAGAGGCGTACTCACCCGTAGCAATCCGGATGCGGCGGCCAAAGGCTCTGAGCTGTTTGGTCATCCACTCGGCCCGAACCCGTAATGTGTCAGAAGTATTGGTGCCGTCAGTAAAGGGCTTGAGCTCAGTGAGCAGACTATCTACCGCCCCCAACAGGCTATCCGTGGGAAATTCGGCGCTCTTCCCACCCGTGGGCTGCAGCGAGTCAGGGCCGTAGTAGGCATCCACAAAGGCCGGGTCGTACTGCCCGATGGTCAGCCCCAGGCGTACATAGCGCGTGGCTATTTGATTAAGTGCATCTCCCGAAGGAGCTTTGGTTTGGCAACCGATACCAAACAGACTGAGACACAGCAGGCTTATAAAGATATGTTTCAAGGTGGTAGGAGAGGATTGAGTGTCAAGGCTTCCAATTTAGATAAATCCCCCCAACCTGCCAATAGCCGACTATTGGATATGTATATCGAAGCGAGTGGTGACAATCCTTAACCCAATATACTACCATCCGCTATTACGGGAATAGCAGCCTGCCAGGTACCTTGGCGGTACCTCTATACGTACTTCGTAATATAAGTTGGAATGGGATTCAACCATACGCGTTACTCCAAAACGTTCATCCCGTGTGGGTTACATTTTGGAGTAGAGGTGTAGCTAAGAAAAGTACAATAGCTATCGGCGGCTGGGGTCAATGGTAAACTCAATCAGATCAACCTCTTCGTCCGATACCAGGCGCAGGCTCAAAAGACGCTTGCGCATATTGCTCAATACCTCCTGTTCCGAATCTCCGGCGGTCGTAACCAGGTCCTTGCCAAAGTGAAGCTTGCCCCACATTTTGGCCTGGTAGTTAGACTCCAGGTTGATAATCAGCCTCATAGACTTTAGGAAGGCAACCACCTGATCCAGATCTTCGTATCGGCTTATCTGAATAAATTCACCGGTTTCCAGCTTTGTTACCTGAATGTGATTAAACTCTTCGTCTCCAATCCTGAACTCACTCCATTCATCACCCTGGGTAATGTTCTGTTTGATTTCTTCGATTGAACTAGCCTTAAATTTAAAGTCATTCATACCTCCGCGGGGGGAGATTGTGTCAAAGGCGAAAACAAAAAAGTCTTTTTTCATTTTCAAGTCAGTATGTAAATATGTATCAATAATTTAGATCGATATAGATAAGTGTACAGCAATAATAGCACCAAGTATTCTTTAATTCAATCTTGGAAATATTGAATTTTTTCAGGGTGTAACTTTTGTTGAGTACTTCTCTTAAAGTTACATAATAAGTTTTGAAAAGTCACTAGCTTTAGCTATAAGGTAAAGAGAAAGAATACAGAGATTGTTTAAAATAATGTGCCAGAAGCGGCCGTTCCTGAGTGGAAATTTAGTCTGCGGTAGGACGGAGCCATCTGGCCGTAACCCGTTGTAGTAAAGAATTATAAATAAGTGCTGATATTGTAAGAAGTTCTGTGGTGTTTCGTAGTAAGATCTAAAACTAAATGCTTTTCAGTGGATAGAGTATATACAATGTGGAGAAAGGAAAAGGTATGAGAAAAATAGTTTGCCTGTTTATACTGGCAATATGGCTGCCGGTGGAGTTAATGGCGCAGCCCAATCCGATTGAGGTGTACCAGGTAACGGTGGTTACCAATTTTGGAAGGAGGTTCAGTGGGTATTTGTATGATATAACCAGTACACAACTTGTCTATGCGGGTACTCCTACGTCAATGAAGGTAGGAGCGGGTATCGGGCAAATCCCGTTGCGGGACATCCGGCGGGTAAACGTCTACGGCGGAAAGAAAAGGGCCGGTGCCATTGAGGGAGCCATTATAGGTGCGGCCGGTGTCACCTTCCTGGCCCTGAAGTCACTGCAGAAGTCGCCGCTCCGAAGCCCCGTCATCACAGGTATAACCCTGATGCTTGCGGCAGGCGGTGGGGCTGCCTTTGGATCGTTTGTGGGAGCGGTGGGTAGTAATATGGGGCGAAGAGGGTTCAGAGTCAGCAATAAAGATGGCGATGAGTCATTTCTCCGGAGTCAGCTTACCCCTTTTACCTATACGTACCAGATGAACCGCAGTCAGAGCAATCCGGATCAGTACTATATGAAGGAACCTTACGAGTAGAGGCACACCCGGGCAGGTGACCTAGCTGGAGGGAGTATACTTACGCCGGAGGGCGTTGACGTGCAGGTGCGCGCGCCGGGTCGGCTCAGGTATACGGTAGCCCCCGTCGCAACGTAGGGTCAGGTCCAGCGCCGTAGGGAGGTCGATCAGGTGGCCGGGCGAGATGAATACGGGATTGACCTTATTCTTGGTCCTGAGGGCCGCTCCTACGGTTTCCTTCCGATGGATCATGGGCGACCAGGTACCTCGCGTAGGCTCCGGCTGTTCAAAAGTACCCGCCAGTACTGATTTGCCGCAGCCAAAGGTTGGGCGGTTGAGCCACAGACCCATGTGGGCGGCTATGCCCATTCGCCTTGGGTGGGCCGTGCCGTGCCCGTCAAACATGACCACATCCGGCTCCGTTTGTAGTTGTTGCCAGGCTTCGAGCAGGGCGGGGCCCTCGCGGAAGGTCAGCAGGCCCGGTATGTACGGAAAAGGTGCTGTACTCACTACCCCCGCTTTCTCCACTACTTCCAGCGTATCCAGTCGCAGTACTACTATACCCGCGTACACCGTTTCTTCAAACTTATTAAAGGAGATGTCACAACCCGCTATGGTCTGGGGGGGAGAGGCAAGCGGCTTGATCTGGAGTTGCTGCCGGAGCTTTTGCTGGATATCTACAGCTTCGGCGGGTGTTACATCCCAGCGGTGAAGGTCGAGGTGTTGGGCCATATCGGGTAGTTTAAGAAAGTAGGTACTTAATCAGCAAGTTGGGTTAGCGGTGACGCGTTACACCTACCTGCTCGCACCACTGGAGCACCGGGCAGGTGGAGCAGCGGGGCAGAGTGCCGGTGCAGATGTGCTTCCCAAACGGCATAAGCAGGCGATTGATGTGGATCCACTGTTCCTGAGGTACTTTCTCTTCCAGTACCTTCAGGGTTTGCTCCGGTTGTTTGGTCAGGACGTATCCCCAGCGGTTGACGACCCGATGTACGTGTACATCCACACTGATAGCGGCCTGCTTGCTGGCTACGCCCAGTGCCAGGTTGGCACACTTGGGGCCTACGCCTTTGAGGGCCGTTAGTTTTTCGAAGTCGACAGGTAGTTCGTTGTTATACTGCTCTACTGCGGCTTTGGCAATTCCCAGCATGGTATAGGCTTTCTGCTCCGGGTAGGTACTTCCGTACAGTAGTTCGGCCAGCTCTTCAGGACTTAGCCGGAGAAGTTCCTGAGGCGTACGCGCCTGGGCAAACAGCCTAAGCGAAACCGGAATGGTAGTTTCGTCAAGGGTACGGATGGAGATAATACAGGAAATCAGCTGCTCGAACAGCGAAGAATAACCACGCTCAAACAGTTCAAACATAGCCGCCTTGGGAAAGGGGCGAATGGCCTCTTCGATGCGCTCGAGTACTATGTTCAGGTCAAAACCTGGCTTCATGGCTACCGGTACCTCCCTGGTTTAGACCTTACCGTGATTGTCCCAGTGGTCTTTGATGACCTTCCCCGTCGGGTCTTTGACCAGGGTGCGGGAGTAGCGGTAGCCTTTGATGAGTCCGTCTTCGCCCCGGGTACCCAGGTAAAGCAGGATAGGATTGCCTTCATCATCAGTTACCATGGTAACGTCGTATCTCTCAAACCTGGCGGCAATGGTACTGGAAGGGGCGTACTTCTTATCCAACTGTTTCTGCAGTTTTGCTCCTATTTTCATGGTGTAGTGTAACTGTAATGGAATAAATAAAAATACGGGACAGCCTGCTCATGAGGCTGCCCCGTATGAAAGCGTCTTTATGAGAAAAGTCGCTTTCTCTGCGTATAGATAACCAAGCCAAGAGCTACCAGTCCCACAACACCGGCTATACCAGCCAGGCGGGTAGTCTTATTATCCTCGGTTTCCACTTTGGGAGGTACAAATACCACCCCGTTGGAATTGACAATAGCCGGACGATCCTTATAGCGGCCAGTAGTAGGTCGGGCCTGTGCGACAAAGTTATGAGCCAGCTCCTCGAGTTGTTGCTGCATGGCTTCACCCCGCATGGGCTTTCCGTGTCCGGTAGCTACGATTTCGGGCTTCAGTTCGGCCAGTTTATTAACCGATAGTTCGGAGGCGGTCCAGTCGTAGGTAAAGTAGGCGGGAGGCCCCGAGATGCATTCCGTCTGCAGGAATACCGATAAGGCAGACTCCTGCTTGGTTGTTACGAAGGCATCGCCGGCTATAAGTACTTTATCTTTTTCGCGCCACAGGCTGATATGACCCGGTGCGTGACCCGGTGTATGGATATAGCGCCAGCCACTCAAACCAGGTACCTTGTCGTTCTGGGGGAGCCGTTCCAGGCGGTGTTTTATATTAATAGGAGCTTTGGGATACAGGTCAGCCATCCAGGCCATCATACCACCACCCACGGTTGGATCTGGTGGTGGGTACGACGATTTGCCGGTCAGATAAGGTACTTCCATTTCGTGGGCGTATACTTTTACATCCCACTCTTCGGCCAGCTCCTTCAGAGAGCCCACGTGATCAAAATGACCATGAGTAAGTATAATGGCTTCGGGACGACTATCTTCACCAAACAGCTTTCTTGCCATTTTTCGTATCTTGGAGGCGGAGGTCTTTAGTCCGGCATCCACAAGTACCCAGCTCTTGTCGTGCTGGTTTTGAATCATAAAGACATTGACAAAATAGTCCTTTAAGCCCCAAATGCCATCTGCTACTTCAAAGTAAGCCTCTTTCGAAGCGGTCATCTCTTGCTCCATAGTTATGCGCTTATAATTGGTACAACGTTTAGTATACAGCCGTTATAAGGTAAAAAAGCATGCCATCCGGTAGATGCTGCCGCAGAAGCCTTTAAAGGAGCAATTGAGAAGCCGAAATCAAAGTATGTGGAGGGGAGCCATTCCCCAGCCTGCCCTATACATCCACCGCAAATTCCTCCAGGTAGCGTTGTACAGCACGTTCCTTGGCTTTGGCCTCCAGCATGATATCGGCATCCTGCCCGTACAGATTAATATGCTGGTAGATATAATCAGCGTGCGCTACCTCACTTACCAGTTCATCCTCGTATTTTTTTCTGGAACTTGAGTAGTGGATAACCGGACGAATGGGTTTGGGCCAGGTACTTACGGCTGTAAGCATAGCCTCCTCTTCGCTCCATCCGCCCGTGCATAGTTGATGATGCAGGTAGTCAAATACCAGCGGGATGCCGGTGCGCTGGTGGATCTCGAGCAGGTCGCTGGTCGAGAACATATTAGCCTTGTCGTCGTTTTCGACGGTCAGGCGGAGGCGGGCGGTATCAGGGAGTTGCTGGTAGTTGTGGCAGAACCGGTCAATGGCCGAAGGCTTATCGCCGTAGGCTCCTCCTACGTGCAGATTGATCTTGGCAAAAGGGGTACGCGGCAGCCCGATCATGTCCATCACTTCTCCGTGCTGCCGTAGCTCTTTAATGGTTTTTTCAAGTACCCCCGAATCCCTCGTAGCCAGTACATTGAAGGGGCCGGGGTGATAGGTGAGGCGCAGGTCGTGTTGCTTTACTTTTTCACCTACGCGCGCCAGTAAGGTCCTGATCTCCGCGATGTCCGGCAGATCATCAAATTCGTACTCACTCATCCACGGGAACATGTTGCTGCTCAGGCGGTACAGCAGCACCTGGTTTTCTATGTTCCAGTCGATGACCTTCTCCAGATCCTGGATATTCTTCAGCGACAGCTCCGAAGCATAGGGTATGCCTTTTTCCTGAAAGGTTTTTTTGATCATCTGACGACTGACCTGAACCTTCTTCTCAGCCAGAAACATATTTATACAGGCGTAACCTATCCGCATCTTAGTCTACATTTAGTGTGAGTCTCCTACTGCTGCACAACGGCTTGTGGTAGTCATAGGTTTAGTCAGGAGTTGCTGGCGGCCTGGCGGTCGTAGTACTCCTTGAGTATTCGCTTACTCTCGGCTACTGCCTCCAGGGCTCGCTGGTAAAGTCGCTGGTCACCCCCTTTCATGTGCTCGAGTAGGGTAGTACTTTCATTCACAAATACCTTCCCAAACTGCTTATCGTGCCTGACAATATCCAGGCAGTTGTCGATGAGGTCGGCGTACTTGACGGTCTGGGCCATCGGATCAGCTTTGCCCAGCCGCTCGGCCTCCCGCCGACGCCGCTTTTTGCGGTTCAGGTGGGGGTAGTTTTCCTTGGTAAACTCATCCGTCAGATCTTTCACCAGCCGGTAGGTCGTCTCCGCTACCGGCCTGTCCATGACGGATTGCAGGTACTCTCTGAGCTGGTGGTGCGTAACGGGTGTATCCTCAAGTACATCATGCAGCAGAGCTGCGGCCAGAACAGCAACCTGTTCAGTATACTCTTTGCATAACTTCATCACCGCCACCGGATGAACTATGTACGGCTGATTACTGTACTTGCGTTTCTGCTCGCCGTGCGCCTCTTCTGCATACTGCCGGATCTTCTCGAGTACTTCCATTCGCTCCCCTCTATCAATAGGGCTACAAGTAGCCGATTAGACTATACCTCTTCGTTATTTTTCTTCTTTTGTTGTCCCGTAAAATACAGATAAGCCAGTACGGCTGCTACGATCACAATGGCAATTAGTGGGATATACATAGGAGTATTATTTAAAGGTTAACAAATAAGGACAAAAGCTAAAAAATTATGCCTCGAGCCCTTTTAGTCTGTTACCTTTGTGGAGCCATAGCTTAGCAGAAGCTTTAATTCCATTATACAAATTACATTATCACAACAATGAAAAAATTACTAAGTCTTTGTTTGATAGTACCCTTTATGATTGGTCAGGCCTGGGCCTGGGGCCAGACCGGCCACCGGGTAGTGGGTCTGGTTGCGCAGCAGCATCTGAAAAACAGCGCTCGCAAGAAGATCGAAAAGGTACTGAATTACAACTCCCTGGCTGAGGTATCTAACTGGATGGACGACATCAAGTCGGATACGGCCTATAATCATACCCATGACTGGCACTGGGTGACGATACCGGAAGGAACGGTATACGAGAAGACCGATAAAAACCCCAAGGGTGATATTATCATGAAGCTGGAAGAGATCGTGGTGGCGCTTAAGGCCCGTAATCTGCCCGCAGCTACCGAGCAGGAGTACCTTAAGTACCTGGTTCACCTGGTAGGTGACCTGCATCAGCCCCTGCACGTGGGCGGCAAAAACGATACCGGTGGGAATGCCGTAAAGGTACAGTGGTTTGGACAGCCTTCTAACCTGCACCGGGTATGGGATAGCGACATGATCGACGGCAAAAACCTGAGCTATTCTGAGTTAGCAGGCTTCCTGGGCCAGCCTACCAGGAGCCAGATCAAGGAGTGGCAGTCGCTGTCGATTCGTGACTGGGCGTATGCCTCTCAAAGCCGGTCTCCTCAGGTATACAACATACCCAAAGACGGGCGCCTGGGCTACAGGTACTCCTACGAAAACTTCGATACTGTACAGATTTGTCTGTTGCAGGCGGGGGTTCACCTGGCTGGGCTACTCAACGAAATCTACGGATAATACAGAAGGCCACCCGATCGGGTGGCCTTCTCTGTTTAGTGTCATTCCCGGATGTATTAGGCCGGTCTTTCACCCGGTACGGGTATCTCAGGCTCCGGATTCTGGTCCGGCTGCGTGGGTATGGGTTCAATGGGAGGAATACCCGGGTCAGGCTCCCAGGGCGGATTTTCTCTGGGTATATCCGGAGCCGGTATCTCGGGACCTGGTGAAAAGGGGGGCGTCTCAGGAGGCGCACCCGGGGTAGGTATACCCGGAGTAGTAGGGGGAAATGCTGCTGTTATCATATCTGTATATGTATTATGGTAGAGTCGTCAACGGGGGTAGGAGCTAATGGTTAGCAGCCTACTTGTCCGATTAAGGCTTGGCTATCCCTGGGTAGTAATAGCACTGACCGCCGGCAGTATGATAACCGGGTGTAGCAATAAATTGATTTAATTTTTTAAAAAATTTAATAAAGAAACGGGAGCTCACGCCGTTTTGCTTAGAAAAATACAGTAAAATTGTAGTGTCAGCATTAGTTGTAACCCTTAATACCATTTTAATTAATTTTCATGTCAAATGTCAATCAGCCCATACGAGTCCTGGTAGTAGGATGCGGCAACATGGGGGCCTCACATGCACAGGCCTATCAATCAACCGATGGCTTTGAAATTTGTGGAATTGTGTCCACCGGGAAAAGCAAGGAAGTACTAAATGAGAAACTAGGCGGCGGGTATGATCTGTACTCCGACTACGAAACGGCCCTGAAAGCTACCAAGCCCGACGCGGTTTGTATCTCTACGTACCCTGATACGCACGAGGCGTACGCTATTATGGCCTTCGAACAGGGGTGCCATGTATTTATTGAAAAACCCGTAGCCGATACCGTAGAAGGAGCGAAGCGCGTAGTAGAAGCGGCCAAAAAAGCGAACAAAAAACTCGTAGTGGGGTATATCCTGCGCCACCACCCTTCGTGGGAGAAGTTTGTGGAGATAGCTCAGGACCTGGGCAAGCCTCTGGTGATGCGGATGAACCTCAACCAGCAGAGCCACGGCATCATGTGGAACGTACACCGTAACCTCATGAAGAGCCTGAGCCCGATCGTCGACTGTGGCGTGCACTACATAGACGTTATGTGTCAGATGACCCGCTCGAAGCCGGTACAGGTAAGCGCCATCGGAGCGCGCCTCACCGATGATATCCCTTCCAGCAACTACAACTACGGACAGCTTCAGATCCGGTTTGAGGATGGGTCGGTAGGCTGGTACGAAGCCGGATGGGGACCCATGATGAGTGAGACTGCTTTCTTTGTGAAGGACGTAATCGGACCCAAAGGCTGTGTGTCTATCGTAGCCAAAGAAGCCGGTGGCGCCGGCAAATCAGACAATGTAGACTCGCATACCAAAACGGAGTCGCTGCGTGTACACCGGGCCGACCTGAACGGGGATAACCAGTTTGTGCAGGAAGACGAGTGGATCAACCTGACTGACGAGCCAGATCACCAGGAACTGTGCAACCGCGAGCAGCGGTACTTCCTGAAGGCGATCCAGGAAGATATGGATCTGACGGATCACATGCAGGATGCCGTTAATAGTCTTCAGATTGCCTTTGCCTGCGACGAGTCAGTACGCACCGGCGAAGTAGTCCGATTGGAGGCCTAGTCCTACAACCCAATTACTATACAGCAAAGAAGGCCAGCATACATGCTGGCCTTCTCTATTTTATGTAATGGGTGTAATACTACATGGTGTTAGTGAAAGATCGCTGGATGGTCTGCGCCCGGTTAAGTGATTGCTCCAGGGCCGTAAGGCGACCGGAAGCCCAGGTCTTCAGGTCTTCATCCGTTGAATTCATAGTATGTTGTCTTAACTGTTCAATGGTTTTCTGATGTGACTGGATGGACCAGTCAATGTAGGCCGTATCAAAACTTGATCCTTTCAGCGCCGACAGCCGATCAAAGTCCGCCTGGTTGATCGTACTCAGCGTCGACGGGAGAGGGATGTTTTTACGGTTGGCAATCCGGAGCAGATCATTGGAGGCTTTGTTAAAGTAATCATTCATCGTAACCGAGTAGTCCTTTACATCCTGCGACTGGGCATTGTTCTGTACGAGCTGTCCCAGGCGCAGCCCCATAAGGTTGGTCTGGGCGGCCTCAAGTGCAAACGTTCTGTCTACTACCGCTACCACATTGGGGGTACTTTCATTTCTGCACGAAGTAGCTATCCATAGGCTAGCCCACAGCAGCAGGTTCCATTTTACGTATTTCATAAAGAGTTTTCAGTAGTAATAAATTAGATTGTCAGGTACCTTACAAGCGATGTACCACCGGTATCGCTTCAAATAACTGTACCAATTGCGGTAGCTCTTGAGCAAATAAGGAGCTACCTTTTAGCAGCTCCTTACCAACTTAACCAACTATAAGTACTTTTGAAGTACAAGTTCTTCAGGGATAGGCCTATTTCATTGTAGCCCGTATGGTTTGCGCTCTTTCGAGTTCCTGACGTAGCAGGGGAAGCTTGCTGGATGCCCACGAACGTAATTCATTATCTTTTCCTTTACGGACCTGCTGCTCAAACAGCTCAAGCGTAACTTTGCGCGAATCTATGATTGTGCTAAGAAAGTTTACGTTAAAGGTTGCCTCGGGCGTACTCAGCAACTGGTCTACCTCGGGCTTAGAGGTAAGTGCCTCAAGGTCTGGTAGAGTCAGGCTCTTTTTTTCAATCATGGCTCTGAGCTCTTCCGATATAGTATTACCATTCCGGAGCAGGATCTCACCAAACCGCCGTACTTCATCGGTGGTGGCGCGGGTTCGGGCTACCTGTCCTATCTGCATATCCAGTTGATTTCTCTGTACGGCACTCTCTACAAACTGACGATCGGTGGCTGTGACAACATTGGCATCCATGGGTGTACAGGAGAAAGCCGTTGCCAACCCAACCCAAACTAAAATATAAGTTATACTCTTCTTCATGGTGTTCTAACGTTACAGGTAAATGATACCTTGCTTTAGTGGGTGTATCTTAATAAGATAGATACCTAAAACTATACCTGAAGTAGTGACTATCATCCCAATTGACTCCGGGCCCGCATCTGGGCATTTATAATGATTCTTTTATACTAGGTTTACCCCGTATAGTACAAGACCTGTTTGCATTTTTCTGATTTTCGGGTGCCGGTTTAAGTCCCATTATTTCAGCAGGTTGCGGGAGGATATCAACATATACGCCAAAAGTGGATACAACAAGGAGCCTCTGAGGAAATCAACACCAGCAAAAAGGGTCGGCTCTGTAAGAGCCGACCCTTTTTGCTGAATACATTATTCAGGTTTTATGATCTGTCACATCATTAATTATCCTGATCTGTCACATCATTATTCATCGAATTCTGAATAGCCTCTACCATTTGCTGGTTTTGTTCCAGAGTAGCAATTCGGCTGGAGGCCCAGTTACGGAATTCGGTGTCACCGGAGGCAGTCATATGCGCACGAAGCATATCAATACTCTGCTGGTTGGAACGAACAGCCCAGCTAACGTAGGCCGAATCAAAACGGGAACCCTGCAGAGCGGCCAGTCGGTCGTAATCCTGCTGGTTCATAGTACCCAGGGCAGTTGGCAGAGAAATATTTCTCCGACGAGCCAGGTCAGCCATATCAGTGGTTGCTGTATTATAATACTCACTCATTGCTGTCGAGTAATCTTTTACCTGCTGAGACTCCGCATTGGATTGCACAAGCTGTCCGGTACGTACCCCCATCAGGTTGGACTCTGCTGCTGCTACCGCAAACTCTCTGTCTACCTCGGCAGTCATGTTAGTATCGTCTTTGTCGTTTTTACACGAAACGGCCATAAACATACCTGCCAGTAGCAATAGATTCCATTTAAGCTTTCTCATAAAGGTTACAGTTAATTTGAACATATAAAAATTAGTAAGCACCGAAAAGTGCAATACAGCTGCAACCTTGTAAATAACTATGCCATTAATGGTCAGGATTTTAGCGAAAAAACAGAATATCGCCCTAAGAAGTTAAAGCTAAGTGTACTAACTAAGTAGCCGTCGGTAAATTGTTGAAAAAAGTCAACAGGTGGGCATTCACCACATTGTCCTGTATAATCCCCCGTTTTGCCTTTCCAGGTAATGTAGTTGAATGCCAGTAGCTGATTAAGAGGGTACAGCCTGCCTTTGCTGGTGTCTGGCCACCTGCTCCTGCACAAATTCCTCAATGCTGGTAAGCTTCATGGCGTACTTGCTTAGGGTTTCGGTCATGTCCAGCGAGCAATCCATGTTGTCAAGGATGGCGCTCATGTACATGATCCGGCCAATACCCGGGTGGATGGGGCTGATGATCTTTGAAAGTACCTGTAAGGTACGTCCGGGAACATGCTTCACTTTGGGGGGTATGCCAGCCAGGCGTCCGTAGAGGCTGGCGACTTCATTCTTGGTGGGGTTTGAGGGGCCACCAATGGTTATGATCCGGTTGTAGTACTCGGGGTTCTGGATGGATTGCCTGATTAGATAGGCTACATCCCGTACTGCCACAAAATTGGTAGGCGTATTGCCCCTCCCCAGAATAGTGACAGTCCCCTTCTCAAGAATAGATTTGCCGAGCAGGTTGTGGGCGTGCCATTCCATAAAAGCCGACGGCCGAAGGATGGTATGAGGTATACCACTCTGATTAAGATACTGTTCAACATGGTACTTAGTGCGGTAAAAATCAACGGGATGCCCGGGACTAACTCCCGAAATAGATGTGTAGATAAACTGACTGACTCCGGCTGCTTTGGCGGCATCGATCAGGGAACGGTGTCCTATGGAGTCTACTTTGTCTGAGCTATACTTACCTCTCCCGAGCAGGCTGTGCGCGGAGGCAACGACGACATCTACACCCTGACAGGCCTGCCGTATGGTAGTGGGCTTGGTCAGGTCGCCCTGAACTACTTCAGCTCCCTGTTTTATCAGATCAACTGCCTTAGCGGGCGTACGAACCATGGCCCGGACGGGGTAGCCGGCATCCAGCAGTTGAAGGGTTGCTTCGTGTCCGAGCGCACCCGTGGCGCCTACAATAAGTATCATAAGCTATTGGAGATTAGGTGTGTTAGCTAAGATACTACCATTCTGTATAACACTGCTGTTATTCAGGGCATTATATAAAATTGTTTACTGGTTTCGTGACCTGGTACTTATCTTTCAGCTTGTCGGACGACCGGCTGTGTCCAGGCTGTCTCCAGGTCTCCTTCCTGAAAAGGATTCTCCTGTACCTGGGTGGAGATGATCCTGGCGCGAACGTACAGGTCTCTGGGGGTAAGGGTGTAGCTGGCTCTGGTGCCCCTGACCTCCTTGAGTAATACCCGTTCGCGGGCGCGGGCCTGGGCGGAGGTACCTGCGCCTAAGGGGCGCGCTCCCCAGAATTGAATCGTATAGCGGGTACGGGCTTCGGAGGCCACCTCTACGGTCAGGGTATTTTTGCGGGTTCTTACATCCTTGAGAAGTACACCGGTGGTAGCGTAGAAATCTCCCTTTTCCATGGCCGCTATAAGCGAGTCCGGTGATAGCTGGGCCGCCCGCACCATAATCCAGCCCCGTCCGGGGTTGCTGAGGCCTACCTTGTACTCGAGGTAGTTGTGCGAGTCGTCGGTAGCCAGGCCGTACAGGGGAGGTTTGCCATCTTCGAGGTACCGGACCAGCAACCGATCCCACAGTTCTTCCATCCCGATGGTGACCGAGTCGCCGTAGTTGTGTACATGCGGGTGGCCGTTGTACACCTCAAAAAACCGCTCCCCCCGTAGCTGCATCATATCTTCGGCCTTGATGGCCCAGCCGAAGTTGGGGTGGTTGATGTGCGGAAACATGGGCTGTCCCGTCCGCTCCCGCTGTTCATACACGGCGTCGAGATTGTTCTGAAGCACCTCGGCTACACTGTTGCCGCCACGTGGCTTTACCAGCTCCTGTACGTTGATGGCGTTCATATGAACGGGTTTGCCGGCGTAGCCATCGGTAATCTCCTCGGCCTTAATGATCAGAAACTTGTCTTTCTCCTCAAACAGCTGCCTGAACTCATCCAAGGTTTTCAGCTTTACGCTGATGCGCCCCGCCGAGTCAGTTCTATAATTTACCCATTGCTCACCGTACTTCCCGAGGTACTCCCGGAAGCGGCGCTGGCGAAACGGGTGGGTAGGTATCTGCTTCCAATACTCCTTGTCGGCCAGTACGTTGTGGTCCGAGAGCGCTATGAAATCATAGCCCCGGGTCTTGTACCAGTCCAGGATCATCTCGGGGAAGTCATCGCCGTCACTCCAGTACGAGTGGGTGTGGGTGTTGCCCTTGTACCAGCGTGTTTGTTGAGCCAGGGCTGAGGTGGCCAGTAGGGTAAAGAGGATGATCCCCGAGATGCGCATGAGCAGGTAGGTTAGTGGTTAGGTTTGTCTTAGATCATCAAGTTACTTTCTTTTCCCCACTTCCAGTATTCCACTTTGTCCGGTCCAATGTATTGTTACAACGATAAGGAATAATAGGTACATGGTCACGGCCGGATGATGGTACCGTCGTCACGCCGCACCTGCCAGTTGGATTTGGTAGTGATCGGGTACCTGGCGGCTTCTTTTTCGTTAATGTCTACCCCCAGACCAGGTACTTCATTGACCGACATATAGCCTTTGTTCATGGTAGGACAGCCGCTGAATACCTCCATCATCTTATCCGAAAAACTCACTGCCTCCTGAATCCCAAAGTTCCAGACGGCGAGATCAATGTGGGCGTGCGCCGCGTGACCCACCGGCGACACATCACCGGGGCCGTGCCAGGCGGTACGTACGTTGAACCACTCACCCAGACGGGCTATTTTCATGGCGGGTGTAATCCCTCCAATCTGCGACACGTGGCAGCGGATGTAGTCGAACAGGTGCTGTACCATAGGCTCTTTGAACTCGTTGATGTTGTTGAACAGCTCACCCATGGCGATAGGTACGGTGGTGGTCTGCCGAAGTTGGCGGAACCAGCTCATGTTTTCGGGCGAGAAGGGGTCCTCAATAAAGAAAGGCTGGTACTCTTCCACCTGCTTGATGAGGTTGATGGCATCCATGGGCTGCACCCGCTCGTGGATGTCGTGCAGCAGCTCGACCTCTTCACCGCACCGCTTTCGTACTATATCGAACATCTTTGGTACTGATTTGAGGTACACCCGTTCGTTCATGTAGTTATCAGTAGTGCCGCCAAATCCTGCCGTTTTGAAATCCGGCTGCTGGTTGATACTCCCTACGGCTCCGTAGCCACCCTGCTGGATGCGTACGTACTTAAAGCCCAGGTCTATGATGCTCTGGGCGCTGTCGGCTACCTCTTCGGGCGTTTTTCCGCCCGCGTGGGTGTAGCAGGGAATGGCAAAACGAGCCTTACCGCCCAGGAGCTGGTATACCGGCATGTTAGCTCGCTTGCCTTTGATGTCCCACAGGGCTTCGTCCAAGCCGCTCAGGGCGTTGTTGAGCACGGGTCCGTTGCGCCAGTAGGAGCTTACGTACACCGACTGCCAGATATCCTCAATATTGTCGACGTCTTTGCCGATGACCAGGTCGGGCAGGTAGCTGTTGATGGCGGTAACGACAGCGGCCGCCCGCTGGGTAAAGGTAGCGCAGCCCAGGCCGTAGAGGCCGGGCTCGGTAGTCTCTACCTTCACCACGATCAGGTTGGAGCCCTGCGGAGCGGTGGCAATGGCCTTGATACTTTTGATTTTGACCGGAGCCATGCCTTAGGCGTAGGCCGGAGTGGTAGGTGCCTGGCGAGCTTCGGCGGGGAGAGTCAACAGCCCAAACATACCGGCAGCGGAGCCCAGGCTCAGCTTCTTAAGCATATCGCGGCGGGAGGAGCCGGTAGGCTCATCGGAGGGAGTAAAGGTTGGATGCATAGGGTTTAGATTTCTAGCTAAAAGTGCGCGCGAAGGTGAATCTACCAATCGCAGACAGCGAGGTACATGTATAGGTACAGCCTGATTTACAGCCCGTCAGGTAGTAGTTAGGCGTTAGTATGCAGGTACCCGTTATGCCCATACCGCAGACTGAGGATCTTTCAACCATTTACAAAGCAGTGCCGTAAGCTTCTCCATTCGGGGAAGCTTACTTATTTATCTACCTGCTGCTGATGTGGGGTTAAGATGAGTAAGTAGGTTAGGTATACTACGCGCTTATTCAATCATCACTACCTCCTGCACTATGGAAAAAGGGCTGTTACTTCTCCTGAACCACTTCTCACTCACAGGGTACACTCGCTACGTACTGCTGCTCCTGTTGCTGCTACCCGCCAAGGGATCTGCCCTTGGTGAGAGCTATCAGGAGCGGGTGGAGCAGACTATCGAAATAAAGAAGCTACTATCGCGGCTGAATCTGGATGCGCCGGGGCTTGCCAGAGTTAAAGCCGCAGCTCCTACTCCCGAGCTGGCAGCCATAGAGCTGCTGACTTACTACCGTACCCGTACTTCGGTAAAGCATCCGGTGGAACGTCAGGTAAAAGCTGCTATGCGGGGTAGTAGCGCCAGTGAAAAGGATATTCAGGTAGCCAATGATGCTCTGAAGCATGTGTTTGTGGGGCAGCCGGCCTATCCGTCCCATTTCTGCGGGGATGATATCAATTGGGCTACCAACCCTTACCCGGATAAGGAGTGGGTGTGGCAGTTGAACCGGATGAGCTTCTGGGACGCCATGGCCCGCGCCTACTGGCATACCGGCGACGAAAAATATGCCCGTGAGTGGTGCGCCCAGCTCGTAGACTGGACCCGCAAAAATCCTCGTGACGACCAGCACCAGTACGCCTGGCGTTCCATTGAAGCCGGGATCAGGGGGTACCGCTGGACAGGGCTCTTTGAGTACTTCATAGACTCCCCTCACTTTACGCCCGATGTACTGGTGGCTTTTCTGAATAGTTGCTATGACCATAGCTCGTACCTGATGACCCGGTACACTAAGGGGAGTAACTGGGGGCTGATGGAAGCCGAGGGCATGGCCTTTATTGCCATGACCTTCCCGGAGTTTCAGGAATCGAAACAATGGAAAGAAGAGGCCATCCGGCGGCTAAACCAGGAAATCACCAGCCAGGTATATCCGGACGGTCATCAGCGCGAACTGGCCTTTGGGTACCACATGGGCTGCATCGGGTGGTTTATGCGTACGTATGAGCTGGCCCAGCTGAACGGTCAGGCGGATGCATTTTCAGATTCTTATACCAAAATCATCGAGAAAATGTGCGAGGTACCTATGAAGCTCAGCTTTCCGGATGGTACTACTCCGCAGTTTGGCGATGCCTGGTCGGGTACTCCCGGACAGTATTACAGGCAACTCCGGGAGTGGGCGAAGCTATTCAATCGGCCGGACTTCCTGTACGTGGCTACCGAGGGGAATGAAGGCACCCGTCCTGAGGCCACGGCCTTTGCCTACGATAAGAGCGGCTTATACTCCATGCGCAGTAGCTGGGACAAGGATGCCATTACTCTGGTACTTAAGTGCGGACCGGATGGAGGGGGCCACAGCCAGCCCGACAACGGTACCTTTGAGCTGTACGCCGGCGGCCGCCACCTGATGCCTGATGCCGGTAGCTACATTTACAGCGGAGATCCCGAAGGCCGCCGGTGGTTTCGGCAGACCAAAGTACACCAGACCCTTACGCTCAATGAAGCTAACTCGGCTTATGCCCCCAGCCTGCGGCTGTGGAAGCCCGGCCCGGATATGGATGTACTGGTGGTAGAAAACAAGAGCTACCCGGATCTGACCCACCGGCGGGCTGTACTGTTTGTCGACCGGAAATATTTCGTATTGGTTGACGAGGCCATAGGGGAGGGTACCGGCGACGTAGATCTGCATTTTCAGCTGGCTCCGGGCGAGGCTGTTTTTGATCAGAATAACCACTCCGTGCACTCTGATTTCAAAGAAGGCTGGAATGTACTGGTACAGGCTGTGGAGCAGCCCGGTATAAAACTGGAAGCGGAGGAAGGGCAGGTGTCATTTGTCTATACTAAGAAGGAGCCACGCCCGGCCTTTAGGTACCGGTTACCTAAGACTACCACCGAGAACGGGCTTCGTTTTGTTACCTTAGTAGTACCTTATACCGGCTCCCGGCCTAGTGTAAGCGCCCGTGTCGTCGGACAACCGCCAGTAGGAGCCTCTCAGATAGAGCTGGAGGTAGTAGTGGATGGAGTAAAGAAACACCTGACCTACCAACTTTGAGCTTGTTTTGAAGAATGTACATACTGCTGTGAAGCAACTCTGGCTCAATCCGGAATAGCAGGTACCGTTGGATAAAATTTCCGGGATTCTTTTGAACGACTTACGCGAAGACTCTACTTTTAGGTTTTTTACCACCCTCTATCTGTATTCATGCGTATTCTACTACTTAGCCTGGGGCTATGCCTGCTGAGCCTGATAGCCGGTGCCCAGGGCTTACCTATCCCCCAGATTGAGGTGCCATCCACGGACAGCCTGTCCGAAGTACCCCAACTACCTGCTGACACCCTTTCACCAATTACCATGAAGGTGGAGCCGGGCCTGGTGGCAGCATCCGTTGTTGCCGGGGTAGCCGGCCTTCCTGCTTTTATGTACATGGGGTTTCATTCCTACACAATCAATGGCAGAAAGAGGCTTAATCAGAGAGCCGTACTTCCCTACTTCAGAGCTACTGGTGATGCCCAGCTCATGCAGCTATACGGTAAGCACCAGGAGCAACGGGTGATCTGGTATACCGCTACTACTGGCGGCCTGGTGCTATTTGCCTATGGTTTCGCCCAACTCATTGTCTCCATATTTGATCCGTCGGAAGGAGCCGGTGCCGCTACCAAACTCCTGCTGGGAGGAGGGCTGACGGTATGGGGACAGGTAGCCCGGGCTATAACCTTCCGTAAGCTAAGTCAGGCGGTTGATTTATATAATTATCAATATGCTACTTCTTCCAGACGAGTAAGCCTGCACCTGGGGCTGCCCTCCCGAACACCAGCCGGAGGAGCATTGTATCTGAGATTCTGATTGCTTAGTGAAGCAGATAGCGTTAGTACTTGTCTGAGCTACTTTCTTTTGATGCGGATATGGACTCTATATTAGGAGAGAAGGCTGTACTTTTGTACTTCCATTTCCTTACCTTTTTGCATGAATAAGTACCTATTCACGTTCGGGCTTTGTTTTTTGTTTCGGGTGGCTGTCGCTCAGGACTTGCCCATACACCAGGTAACTCTGAGTACATCCGATAGTACCTCTGTTCGTTTAGAATCAACTGATGGGATACTGATTCCTCTCGCACTTGCCGATTCGCTTCCTCCTATTTATATGAGGGTTATGCCGAGCCGGATAATATTATCCCTGGCCTCCCTATTTTTGCCCATTGTTCCGGGTACCGGACTTTTTCTGGGGTGGCACGCCTACACCATAGAGGGTAGGATCAGGTTTACACCGAAGGCTGTAAAACCCTACTTCCTGGCTACGCAGGACCAGCGCCTCCTGGACTTGTACCAACGGCACCGGAACAATCGCACGGTCTGGTACACGGCTACGGCCGGAGGGGTGGTAGTAGGGGCGATCGGTTTCGCGCAACTATTTGTATCCATTTTTCGACCTGCCAATCTATCAGCGGCTACTACCAAACTTATTATTGGAGGGGGCCTGTTGGGAGGTGGTCAGATAGCCCGGGTGGTTTCCTTTCGTCAGTTACGGAAGGCGGTCAACTTGTACAACGATCAGTATGCTGTTCCCCCGAAGCGGGTCAGCCTGCATGTGGGGCTATCCTCCCAAACGCCTGCCGGTGGAGCTTTGTATCTGAGATTCTGAAACTGATGAAGCTGGTTGCACCTGTATACTTTCTGGATTTAACGTTGCCAATGCTTTACTTTGAGGTTGCATTGAACCTGACACCGCTTACCTGACCCCATTGCCCTTCGTATATGCCAACTCTTCCTCCCTCCCAAAAGATAGCCCAGTCAACCCGCCTGTACCGTAAGCTGCATAAGTGGCTGGCCGTGCCGCTGTTTCTGTTTATGATCCTGGTGGGAGGTACCGGACTTCTGCTGGGTTGGAAGAAACAGGTACAGCTCCTTCCCAAAACCGCCAAAGGTACTACTACTGAAAGTACACAGTGGATCAGCCTGGATAGTATACAGCAGGTAGCTCAGGCCTACTCCCGCACGGAGCTGGGACTGCCCGACGAAATAGATCGTATTGACGTCCGTCCGCAAAAAGGGGTAGCTAAAATTGTCTTCACGCAGCACTTCACCGAGCTGCAGATCGACTGTACCACGGGCGAGATCCTAAGTACCAGCACACGCTCCTCGGATATCATCGAGAAGATTCACGACGGCTCCATCCTGGACTACTGGATTGGTCAGGATGGGGAGCAGATAAAGCTCACCTATACGACTTTACTGGGCCTGGGATTAGTCCTGCTCTCTGTGAGTGGATTCTGGCTGTGGTACAATCCCCGCCGGATCAGGAAGCAGAAGCGAGAAGTTGTGGAGAGAGTTTGATACCAGACTAACCCAGTACTCCTGCCTACTAATGAAAGAAGACGCTTCTAATATGAGATATTTGATACCTAAATTGGCCCTCCTGCTCATACTAGTCGGTAAAGCCTACGCGCAGCAGCCTGATATCCGGAATCTTGTATTTGAAGGGGCGGGTATTCGGGGTATCGCTTACGCCGGTGTCATTGAGGTGCTCGAAGAGCAAGACAGGCTGTCGGGAGTGCAAAAAGTAGGAGGGACCTCGGCCGGAGCGATCACTGCCTTGTTGGTTTCGTTGGGATATACTTCTGCCGAAATAGCCGAGATTATTTCTTCTACCCAGTTCAACCGGTTCAACGATGGCCGGCTCTTTTTTCTGGGAGGAGTAGCGCGGATGAATAGCAAGTTTGGGTGGTACCGGGGGGAGAAGTTTACGGCCTGGCTGGCCGGCCTCATCGAAAACAAAACGGGAAATGGGGATATAACATTTGAGGAACTGAGCCAACGGGGCTTCAAAGACCTGTACGTAACGGCTACCTGCCTCAATAAGCAGCGGCTGCTGGTCTTCTCAAAAGAGACATACCCCCGGATGAAAGTTAAAGATGCCGTACGGGCGTCTATGTCCATTCCGCTCTACTTCCGGGCCGTTTTTATTGATAGTACCGGACAAGTACACCGGAAGCTGGACCCCTCCAAAAAACTGGATGTAGTTGTGGACGGCGGCCTTATCGGTAACTTTCCAATCACCCTATTTGATCGTACTGAGACGGATTCAGTGCAAAAGAAGTACCGGATTCCTGATCCGCAAACTCTAGGCATACGCATAGATTCAGATCCGCAAATCCGGGAGGATGCCGTGACCAGGGAGCTCGCTCGTGCCTCTTGAAGTAAACAACTTCAAAGAGTACATCTCTGCCTTCTATATCCTGGCCCTTGAAAACCTGAACCGAAACGAACTTACCGAGGCTGACTGGGCCAGAACCATATCCATTTCTTCCGTAGGAATCACCCCGAGGATCAAGCGCCTTTCCCGTGAGCAAAAGGAAAAGCTGGTTACCAGTGGCCGGGAGTTTACCGACAGCTACCTCAAAACCCGGCTGGCGGAGTAGGTTTTGTTACTACCCGTACTAATTCCTACTCAAAGGAATCCCTACCTCCACTACCAGCAGATTATGTTTTTCGGATTGGGACATTGGATACATACTCTTCCAGTCACCGAGCAGGCTCCATTCGTAGCGGGCATTGAGCATTACCTGACCGGCCTTCCACATAACCTCGGCCGGTACCACGGGCATGAAGCGACGGTACTGTTTGTTTGGATATAGTTTGCCTGGAGTAAGTTCAATGCTATTGTCAAAGTCCCACCAACGGGTCTGTGACACTAGTAGCATCCGTCCCCCCAATCCGGTTCCCACCGAGAGCCCTTTGGTTAGGCCAAGCTGTAAGGTACTGGTAAGGCCCAGGGTATAGTCGGAGGCAGCCCCCTGAAAAAATCCTCTTGCTCTTCCGTCCTGATCCCTGACATCAAATGGTGAATCCCAGTAGGAGTTTCGGGACAGATTGGCCTGGGTTTTCAGACTGAAGGAACGGGTCCAGGTGGTGAGGGCAGTGGTACCGATGCCAAAACCGCCCACCTGCACACGAGGACTACGATTATGATCGTACCACAGGAGGGGGGAGGTGGCTTTATCAGAAGACTGTCCGGGAAGGTACAGGTTTGCGTTGGGAGTAAAGTACCATTCGGTGGGGCTGCTTTGGCTGAATGCCTGCGTAGAAAGTACGACGAACAGGCCGAGTGTAAGCCGGAGAAAGTGCTGCATGGGGTTGGCAGTTAGGTACTGATGTTGTATAGTAAATAAATGCTATTTTTTTACAGCAGGAGCCAGTTTATCTCCCAGTACCACATTCTCATACACCTGCTCTGCTTTCGGCCTCTTTACAGCAACTATGGTTATAATGGCCGACAGGAACAGTGAACCGGCCATAAAGATGTAGGAGGCGCTAAAGCCTCCGGTAGTACCGTTGAGGTACCCAACTATATACGATCCCACAAAAGAGCCCAGCGCCCCGAAGCTGTTGATAAGGGCCATGGCTCCACCGGCTACGTTGCGGGGGAGCAGATCAGGAATGATAGCAAAGAAAGGTCCGTACGGAGCATACATAGCCCCGCCCGCAATGACCAGCAACCCGAATGATAGCCAGAAGTGGTCCGCGCCCAGCAGATACGATCCGTAGAAGGCCACGGCACCAATCAGCAGAAACGGCCAGACGAACAGCTTTCGGTTGAGGGTCCGGTCGGAGTAGTAGGAGGCACCCAGCATACCTATAATAGCCAGTACGTAGGGTACCGACGACAGCCAGCCGGTTTTGACGATGTTCATGTTAGGAGCGGCATTGAGTATGGAAGGCAGCCACATCACAAATCCATAGACACCAATGCTCCACAAGGCATACTGCAGACATAGCCAGAGGACGATTCGGGATTTGAAAGCCTCTGCGTAGTTTTTAACGGGCTTAATACCCTGCTGCTCCTGTTGCAGCTTTTCTTCCAGTGCCAGCTTTTCGGGCTCCGATAGCCAGGTAGCATCCTTTGGGCGGTCATCTACCAGCCGCCACCAGAAAAACGCCCAGATTACGGCCGGTAAACCCTCCAGAATAAACATCCACCGCCAGCCCACAGCCTCGATCAGATAGCCCGACAGGACCGACATCCACAGAATGGTAGCCGGATTGCCCAGGATCAGGAAGGTATTGGCGCGGGAGCGCTCCGACTTGGTAAACCACCGGCTCAGAAATAGCAGCATGGCTGGCATCACCGCGCTCTCTACCACCCCCAGCATAAAGCGTATCACGATCAGGGCGTTGACGTTGCTGCTCATACCGGTAGCCGTGGCCAGCCCACCCCACAGGATCAGCGACCAGAAGATCAGCTTACGCGCACTCCGCTTTTCGGCGTAGATAGCACCCGGTACCTGAAAGAAGAAGTACCCCAGAAAGAACAGCGACCCCAGCAGCGACGACATGGCAGGCGTAATGCCCAGGTCCTCGGCCATGCCTCCGGCCGCTCCGAAGCCATAGTTGGCCCGGTCGAGGTAGGCGAGGCTGTACGTAATAAAGGCAATGGGGATGAGGCGGTACCAGCGGGCCTTCGCCACGGTTTGATCAGGGATAGCTGCCATTGGGTATGGGTGAAAAGGTATATACCTAAAATCAGGTACTGCGCTATTTTTACTATCCACTAGTTGGCGGTTTAATGGGGGTGGACGGAGATATTTTTCTTACTATAAAAAAGTTAACAGGAATACTTGTATAATCTACGAAAAATTCGTAGTATTACGAGAAGATCGTAGATATGGAGAAGCTAACCCAACAGGAAGAAGAGGCCATGCTGGCCGTATGGAAGGCGGGAGAAGGAAGTGTAAAAACATTCCTGGAATTCATTGAGGAGCCGCGCCCGCCGTACACCACCCTGGCTTCCACCATCAAGAATCTGGAAAAGAAAGGGTACCTGACCAGCCGGAAGATTGGCAACACCCTGCTGTACGCACCGGCCGTCACCGAAGAGGCCTATAAGCAGAAGTTTATGGGGACGGTAGTGAAGGACTATTTCGAAAACTCCTACAAGGAGCTGGTGAACTTCTTTGTCCAGAAAAAGAAGATCTCCACCGAAGAGCTGAAGGAGATCATCAACCTGATCGAAGGTAAAAAATAAGAGCCCTATCCACACCATTCACTATGTCACCATTCCTGGAGTACCAGGCTAAGCTGGCTGTCAGTCTGGCGGTCATCAGCCTGTTTTACCAATTGGTACTGCGCCGGCATACGTTCTTTAACTGGAACCGCTGGTACCTGCTGTTTTATTCAGCACTGGCTTTCTGCATTCCTGCCATTGATCTTAGCCCGACCATCCGGCAGACGGAGCTACTCACGCACCCGGTCATTCAGTCCATCCCTACCATTCAGCACTTCTCGTCACCGGAGCCAGTTGCCCCAGTGAGTGAGGTGGCAGCCACGCCCCTGGGCCTGGATGACTATGTACTTATCCTCTTTGTGGTGGGATGCATCCTGATGTCGGTTCGGTTGGGGGTACTGCTGTACTCGTACATTCAGATCAAAAATGGATCCCGCCTAGTCCGGGACGAGGGGGTGAAGATCTACCACGTAGCAAAGGATATTGTCCCTTTCTCCTTCGGCAACGCCATCTTTATCAATCCGGAGCTGCACCGGGAGAACGAGTTACGGGAGGTACTACTGCATGAGATCGTACATGTCAAGCAGAAGCACACGCTGGATGTCATCTGGTCGGAGGTACTCTGCATCCTCAACTGGTACAACCCCTTTGCCTGGATGCTGCGCCACGCCATCCGCCAGAACCTCGAATTCATCGCCGACCGCCGGGTACTTGAGCAGGGCGTTGATCCCAAAGAGTACCAGTACCTGCTTCTGAAAGTAGTAGGAGTACCAGATTTCCGGATTGCCAATCAGTTCAATTTGTCGTCCCTAAAACAGCGAATCAAGATGATGAACCGTATGAAAACTGCCCGGATCCAGTTAATCCGGTTCCTGTTTGTGCTACCCCTGCTATCCATCCTGCTGCTGGCCTTCCGGAGCGATATTGAATCCCTGGTTCCTCCAACCCAAGCCGCGCCAACCCAGGCATCAGCCAGTAAAAGTCAGAATGTTAACGACAGCACCATGTACATAGCCGGAATACTATTGGATGGTACTACGGGTAAGCCCATTCCTGATTTTCCCATTGCGGTTACAGTCAACAAAGAGGATAAAGGAACAATTGTGACGGACAAAGATGGCTTTTATGCTATGGAGTTCGAGGTAAAGGAGGGCGAAGAGATTTCTTACATGCTTACCAATGAAAACAGTCCGTATAGGGATTTCGGTACTGCTTCTACCTTAGGAAGAATCAAGGAATTACGTAATCATAATATGAATATTGTTTTTCTTGGAAGAAGGCCAGAAAATAGGTTTCAAAACGATGATTACAGGTTTTCAGATTGGTATAGGTTTTCTTTTGATCCGGCAGCTATTAACTGGACTGCTACCTCCAAAGAGGAGATGAAGCAGTTGATGATGGAGCACCTACCCCGGTTCGCAGCAGAGAATAAACTAAAACGGGATTTCAGAAGAGAATACAAAAGACCAAAGGAGGTAATATCAAAGTTCAGGAACGGCTATTTCGATCGGAAAAGGGAATTAGTAGGATACGAATCAGTTACCGAGTTTTTCCTGGATGGGGAGAAGGTATCGTATCAGGCTATTAATATGGCTTTCAGGAACAAACCAGCGGAGGTAGCTTACAAAGACTATAAAAATCCGTATGGTATCAATGACAAAATGGTCTACCTGACTTTCCCGCTATTCAAAGACACACCCCCGCCATCCCTGGTGTCAGATCGGAATGTGGAATGGATAGATGTAGAAAAATTTGATCTGGCAGTACTGGAAAAAGAACCCTATATGCTGGATGGATTCCGCCAGGTTTACGGAGTGGGTAGTAACCTGATGCCGCAAAAGGAGGAGATCAAACGAGTGGCTGTACTCAAAGGAGCCCTTGCCCGCTACTACGACCGCAGCCTTAAGAAGATCTGGTGGATCGAAACCCGGCCGCCGGCTGAGGTACAGGGGCGACCGGAGTTTGCCAACCGGTAGTAAGGTAGATATGAGCTACTCCATTTTCTGATAGAATTACCACGAAACCTTGATCAGCGATACGCCCTGGCGGGGCAGCGAAAAATCCAATTGTAATAAACCGTTTTTAGCATCCATCCAGGTTGGGGAAGTATAAGCCTGAAGTTGGCCTGCTTTTTCCAGGGTGGCTATCTGTTCGGCCGTGGGGTTCTGGGGAGAACCCATGCTTTTCCAGACTTCGTAGGAGTTGCTATGCTGCTGATCAATGCGGTAGTGATGCACCAGTACCCGTCGGGCGGGTACGCCTTTGAGCTGAACCGAAACCGGAGCGCCTGGCTCGAGCTTGTTGTCGTCGTGGTAGTGCCATACCATCACGGCGGCTTCCTGAGCCCCTTTGGTCGCGTAGGCATTAATATCGGCTTCTCCGCGTACGCTTTCAGCTTTCAGCTTTTGGGCATTGTAGGCCAGGTCCTGCTGTACCTGCACCCGTTTGCCGGACATCATCCCGAACATCCTGAACACGTTGAGCACGGGCTTATCTACCCCATTGGTAGCCAGGTCCCGGAATCCCCTGAACCAAGGCTGATTTTCAAATTCGAAGCCCCAGGTAACCGCTCCCAGCAGATTGACCCCCCGGGCATCGGCCAGTTCGTGCTTGCGGGCAAAAGAAGCGGCCGTGTAGCTGGAGTACATGGTACCGTTGCGGTAGGCGTTCTGCGGATGAAGGTCTTCGGAGCAGGCCGCACAGCCTTCCGGGTCCGACTCCCCGATGATGATAGGTAGTTTTTTCAGGTTAGGGTAGGAGGCTACAATTTCAAAGCCCTTGTCAATATCCCTGAGCTGGGTACCCATGTTCATCTGTACGATGCCGTCTACTACCTTGGGTGAGCCCTTGGCGTGGAAGGTGATGAAGTCCAGGGGAGATCCGGTTTTGCCGGTCACGTAGTTCTTTCCGCTTACAACATGGTCCAGAAAGGCTTTCATAAACTTCGCTGATACATCCCAGTTAGGTCCCGTCACCTCGGGGCCACCGATCTTGGCCGTAGGCAGGGCACGCTTGACGGCGTCGGCCGTATAATCGTACAGCTTGATGTACTCTTCGGTGGTGCCTTTCCAGTACCCTATGTTCGGCTCGTTCCAGAGCTCCCAGTACCACGACTCTACCTCCTGCTTCCCGTACCGCTCTACCGAATGCCTGACCCACTGGTACACCAGTTCCGCAAATTTCGCGTAGTCTTTGGGTGGGTACGCCCAGCCGGTATAGATATCGTTGTAGTTGTCGCCGGGCTTCCAGTAGTGCCGGTAGGGCTGGGGATTAGTTGACAGGGCCTCGGGCATAAAGCCAATCTGCGCCATGGGCTTCATACCCCGCTCTATGTAGGTGTCAAAAATCTTGTCAACGATGGTCCAGTTGTAGATGGGCTTTCCGTTGGCATCTTCGGTGTAGGCGTTGGTGGAGCCCCACTTGAGGGCAGCTTCTCCGTCGCCGGTTACCAGCAGGCCGTGTGTCCTCACAAATACCGGCACCTTGCTAAGCTGAGAGATTTCGGTGAGCAGCTTCTTCCCATCCTTCATGTAGGTATAGTTGGGCTCGTCGTAGCCAAACCACGCCCAAATCGGTTTTGCCTCGCCCAGTTCTTTGGTCAGGTCAACCCGAATGGGAACAGGACCGGTAGCGGTGCTTTGGGCCCGGCTGACGTGGGCAAGCAGAAGTAGCAAAAGAGCCGCTAGCAGGCGGATGGGGAGGAAGGAGTTAGAGTACATGGTCAGACAAAGTAGAAAAAGACTACCCTTAAAATGTCAGTACGCCCTTTTTATACTAACTAGACCTGCACAAAAAGGCCTCCCCTCATCACAATGGGAGGCCCGGAAGGTAGTGAAGTACTATACCTCCTTAAACCCGTACTTCCGTTCGGGAGCTTTGCTGTCCTGCTGGTAGAAGGCCGAGGGAGTCAGGTGGGTAAACTCCCGGAAGTCCCGCACTAGGTGCTGGTAGTCATAGTACCCCAGGTCCAGGGCTATGCTCAGCCAGTCTTTCTCAGGGTGAGCGTTTTTCATCTTTACTGCATTATCAAACTGTACGATTCGGGAGTAGAATTTTGGACTTACGCCCATACGCTCGACAAACTTTCGGTAAAACTGCTTCCGGCTGAGGCAGGCCTGCCGGGCCAGCCAGTCCATTGATACCGGTTTTGGACTTGATATCAGGTACATCCCCACCTTATCTACCGGTCTGACATCGTACTTTTCCTTCCGGATCAGATACCACAGAAATTGCTCCACGATCTCCACCATTTCGAGGTAGTTGCCGGTACTGCTCAGTCGTTCATTGACCAGATTGATTTCGGAAGAGAAAATAGCCTCGGCGTCAAAGAACTGATTCGTAAGAAGATTGGCGGGTACGCCCGTCAGCCGGAACAGTGCTCCCGGCTGAAAGACGATCTGGAACATCATAAAGTTATTACTCGGCTGTCGATTGGTGATAACGCAGGGCTGCCCCATGACGGAGGCGCGGTGCCTGCGTTCTTCCTGATGGCCGTCGGCAAATTCTATGATTTCCGTTTTTCTCGGGTAAAATGACAGGCAGTTCTCCGGTCGCGGCCAGTAGGGCTTCCAGGGAGCCGTTTCTGATGCTGCAAACTCAAAACCAACGATCTGAAACAGCCTGACGTACTCTCTCAAACCGGGGCTGGGCAGTCTGTAGTCAAAGACGATCATGTACGTTTGTGTTTAGGCTGTTGGAACGTTACATCTTTACACGGTCAAAGGCGGACCTACTACTTTCAGGTCATGAGCCAGATGTATTTTCTGGACCACTTCGGCGGTAGGTATACCTTCCAGAGCATTCATTTTCTTAAAGAACTCCTCCATCTTACCGGCCGGCTGGAGCAGGTACATCAGCTTGCCCCGGTCTGACAGCTGCAGCCAGGTATGAGGTACATTGCGTGGCAGAAATATAGTATCTCCTGCGACAAGCGTCTGGCGCTGGTCACCTACCTGAAACAAGAACTCCCCGTCCAGTACATAAAAGGTTTCGTCCTGTTTGAAATGTACATGCAGATCAGGACCCATTTTAGCCACGCCTTCGTATTCAAATATCGAATAAATTCCACCGGTATCTTTGGCTGATATCTTCACCAGATTGGGATTAATGCCCCGGTACTTGATGGGTTCGTTAAAGCGATCTTCTCCCGTCTTGACCGTGAAGCTCTTGGTAGCCGGTTTGGTGTCAATTCCCTCAACAACTGATGTCAGTCCAACCAGAGGGGCCGCCACCAGACTTCTCTGAATAAATGTTCTGCGCTCCATAACTATTTCATTTTGAAGTTAATGAAAAATTGATTGTTATGTAAATTTCAGCAGGTTAGCGTGTAGTCTGGTGGTAAAAACTGGTCATTTTTGTGAACCGGTGTTCGATGTAATGGTGGAGTGTTAACAAAAGAAAAAGGCCTCCAATCGTACGACTGGAGGCCCTGACAAAAGAATTACTCTCTATAATTTTAAAAGTTAACCTGAGCCTGTAGTCTTAGAAGGCGACCCGTCTGAAAGTTGTTCTGTTTCTGAAAATCTTCGTAGCGTCGGCTGGAAATGGTGTACATAGGTACCAGCTCAAAATTCTTAAAGGGTTGCCACTCCACGCCGATTTCCAGTTCCCGTACCAGGTAGCTGCGGGCATCCCGTTCGTGCTTCTTACCGCCGTCGTAGTACTGAGCCCTAATGAATGGGTACAGGAGCTGGTCTTTAATTGCGGTTTTGTAGTTGAATAGCACGTACCCGCCCGTCAGTTTCTGTACCTCAATGGTCTCCGTTGCTTTGTTGAATTCCGGCCCTCGACCTATGTTGTATTCGGTCTGGATACCAAAGGGCTTTGGATACAGGACAAAGGTAGCCGCTACCCGTTGATCAATATAATTGAGATCTTCTACAAACTTTACCCCCTGGCTCAAATTCGCCCTGGGCATTACATACTTGCCGGTATATCCCTGAATCCCCGTTTCAATGATTTGGTTTCCTACCGTAAAAGGATAGGTGAGTCGGGCCACTACGTGACGGTTCTTGTTGAGCTCAGGTGTGTTGGCTGTCTGGCCATTGTAGATACCAAGGCCAAGCACCCCGTAGTCACCACTCCCTTTGAGACCTGAATCGACCAGCTCTTTGAATAAGGCACGGATGCGCTTCGGCGCCCAGTAAAACATGACCCCCAGGTCCCGCTCGTTGGCTATGGCACTGTTAAGCGCATCGTTCCGGTCCAGCGGTATCCGGTTCTGGCTCGACTGCATGTTTTCAAAGCCGTAGGGGATTTTGCTTTGACCGATCCGGAAGCGGAATTCGTTGTCGTCATCCAGTCCCACATCAAAGTACATATCCCTTAATTGAGCAAAGTGGAGCCGGTCGGAGGAGGGACTATTGGCAAAGTCGGGCTGGATGTACAGGTACACCCGCTTGTGGATCTGCCCGTAGATGATAACCCGGGTACGCCGTATAAAGAAACCCCCATTGCCGCCCCACGACCGGTCGCACTGCTCACATCCTAGGTCCGGGTTGGTTTCGAAGAGGCCATTGTACCGTACCTGAGCGTACCCTCTGATCTGAATGTTTTCAAACCATTTTTTGGGAGCAGCCTGTACGGGCTGAGCGGGAAGCTGGGTAGCAGGTGGCTGTGTAAGGGTGGAGTCACTTTGGGAAAACCCTAATAGGGGAATGAGTAGCCATGCTACCGCAAGCCATTTTACATTCATCAGAAACTTTTCTTATATGGGTGTCAAATTGTGTTTTACAAGCCAGAATGCAATTTTTAAGTACATTCTGGTTGAAAATAGCCACGAAAGTAGTAAAAAAATACTACTTCTGAGCTATTGATTTTGTCAGGTTGGATAGAGGAAAGTACACTAGTCGGCTTCTGGTACTGCCTGTGCGGGTTCAGCAGCATCAGCCGTTGTATTTATTTTTAAAATGCCATACCAGCAGTGTGCAAGGGGGAGGTACTATAGATTCAATATGGAGAGATGACCGTTGGATAAAAAAACAGGAAAAAGTAGTGGTACTTTGGTGTGACCAGGATGGGGTGACCTACCGGAAGGGAGGCTATCTGGTACTATTCTACGCCACCTACACCTCCTGCATGTAGGGGCTCATTACTATTAGGTTGCAGGACTCACTTATCCGACTGGTCTGTAGAAGGGCTCTTAGCCCATGAGTATATACCCTTTCGTTAGTAGGTACACAAGGCTTCCCAAGTACCTTATAACTCCACATCAGATGCGACTGCTGAGATGATATGGCACATATATTGCGGCAAATGTAGGTTGAGCCCGGCCTGCTGACAGGGTGGGAATCACCCCTATGTCCCGAACAATACATTGTAACCTCATACCTCTGATTCATTACAACTACTCTCTATCTGCACATGCGTAACCTTATCCTTTACTGGGGGCTAATCCTCCTGTCGGTGACTTCGTTTGCCCAGAAACAATCCGTAGAATTCGGTAAGATCAAACCGGAGGACCTTCAGCTGCTTAAGATGAAGGCATACCCCAAAGACTCCTCAGCCGATGCGGTAGTACTGTATGACTACGGCGAAACCGACTTTACCATCATAGGCAACGAACTCTATATTCGGACTACCTACCACGAGCGGATCAAAATTCTGAATAAGTCGGCTTTTGACCTAGCCAATGTACACATACAGTACTACTGGGGAGGGAATAACAAATCAGAGATCATAACCAATATTAAGGGATATACCTATAACCTTGAAAATGGAGTAGTCAAACAGGAAAGTTTGACTAAGGATATGATTTTCGATGAAAGGTCTTCAGATGGGTTCTCTTCAAGAAAAATTACACTACCAAATGTGAAAGAAGGGTCAATCATCGAATATACCTATGAGGATTTAACTCCGTGGGTAATCAGAAATAGTCCAGCAGGCTGGAAGTTTCAAGGAGAACGGCCGGTGGAGTGGAGCGAATATCGCATTACTATACCTCAGACTCTCTATTACCGCATGGTTATGTCGGGCTTCTTAGGCTTATATATTAACGAAAGCAAACCTGCAGATATCAATCTTGAAAATCTGGGCACTAGGGCCACCAGCTACCGCTTTGTCGTGAAGGATGCGCCAGCGTTCCGTAATGAGCCTTTTATTACTACGTACTCCGACTATATATCCACGATCAATTTTGCTCTGGCTCGCGTTGATGTTCCAGGTAGTTTGATTAAGAACATTTCATTGAGTTGGAAGGACCTGAATAATACATTACTAAGCAGTGAGTACATCGGGGGCCAGTTAGAGCGTACTGGCTTTCTTAAGGATGCAGCTACTAGAATCAAAGCCCAGACTTCCGATACCACCGCTCAACTAGAGGCAGCTATGAAGTACATTCAGAACAGTGTACGTTGGAATGGTGAAATAAATAGGAGCTCTGAGAGTATCAAAAAAGCATTAGAAAAAAGGGAGGGAGACTCTGGTGATATTAACCTGCTACTGACGGCCCTATTGCGGGAGATCGGCTATGATGCGCATCCCCTCATCCTGAGTACACGGCAGCACGGACGCATTGACAGCAGTTATGCTATGATCAATAAGTTTAATGCTCTGGTGGCCCACCTCTCCCTCAACGGAAAGGATGTACTTCTGGATGGTACCGATGAATTCCTGAAAGTAGGTATGCTGCCCGACTACTGTCTCAACCAGGTAGGCTGGCTGCTACACCCGAAGAATGCCCGCTTCGTAGCCATCAAACCTACCGAGCTGGATCGGAATTTTGAAAAGGCAGACCTGACCATCGGAGAAGACGGCGAACTGACCGGGACCTTCACGAGGTCGTACGGAGGGTACAGCGGCTGGAACGCCCGGAAAAAATACAAGGCGGAGGGCGAAGCCAGGTTTGTGGCAACTGTCAAAGAAGGAAGGCCCTCCTGGGATATTTCCAAAACTACCATCATCAACCAGGAGGCCGTAAACCTGAGTATGGATGCGACCTTCGAGTTGAGTATGCACGACTACGTGACCCAGGCCGGTGATATGCTGTACCTGAAGCCCATGCTCTCCGAAGCCCACACCGAAAACGCGCTGAAAGCAGAAACGCGCGCCTATCCGGTAGACTTCGCCTATCCCAAAGAAGAAGTATTCGTGGCTACGTACCGGCTCCCGGCCGGGTACAAGGTGCTGGAGCAACCCAAGCCGGTAGCCGTCAATCTGCCCAACAACGAAGGACGCTTCCTGTACGCCGTTAGCGTAAATGACAAGCAGGTGACGGTAACCAGCCGTATCCATCTGCGAAAGGCGGTTTTTGGGGCCGATGAATACAGCATGCTGAAGATGTTCTACGATCAGATCATCGCCAAGCACAACGAGCAGATCGTGCTCAAGAAAGCCAACTAATACTTATCTATTTAACCCCTCGCTATGCGATTTTACCTGTTTATACTCCTCGTACTTATTACCGGATGGGTCGCTCGGGCGCAGAATTACTCGGCTTTCTCCATACCCACTGCTCTTACGATTAATGCGCATGCGGTGGTAAGGTACCAGGACACCGAGTTTCATGTTAAAAGTGCCGGAGAAGCCGTAACCCGGGTCAATGGAGCGGTTACCGTATTGGACGAGAAGGGGGAAGTGTACGCCACACTGGCTATACCCTACAGTAAGTTCATCAGGATCACGGACATGGAAGCGCAGCTCTACGACGCCAGCGGGCAGCGGGTAAAGCGACTCAAGCGAAGTGATATCGAGAGCTTCGGTACCAACTCGGGCAGTAACACCATTGACGACAGCTACATCAAAGCGGCGGTACTGAAGCATACGCATTACCCCTATACCGTGGCCTACTCCTATGAGTACACTACCCGCAATATGATGTTTTACCCGACCTGGAAGGCGTACCCGTACACGCTGGAAGGTACTTCCGTGGTGAGGAGTTCGTTTGTGGTGTCCATGCCCGCCGGGCTGGCACTCCGCTACCGGGAGCAGCATATGCCCCAGCCGGCCGTACAGTCGGATAAGGATGGCCGTAAACTATACCGCTGGGAGGTAGCTAACCTCCGACCCTTCGAGACCGAACCGTACGCGCCTAATGTAGAGCTGTCGCTGCCGATCGTCTATACGGGGCCAACAGACTTTGAGGTGGAGCAGTACAAGGGAAAGCTTACCAGTTGGAAAGACGTAGGTACATTTTATCGGGAGCTGAACCGGGACCGGCAGGCGCTGCCTCCGGCACTGGTCACTGCCATTCAGGAGCAGACTAAGGCGCTGGCATCGCCCGTTCAGAAAGCGCAGAAGATCTACGAGTACCTGCAGGCCAACACGCGCTACGTGAGTATCCAGTTGGGGATCGGGGGGTGGCAGTCCATGCGGGCGGAGGAGGTAGCGGCCAAAGGCTACGGCGACTGCAAGGGCCTGACTACCTACATGGGAGCTATGCTTCAGGCCGCGGGCATCCGGTCGTACCCGGCACTGGTACGGGCCGGGGAGGATGAAGATGAGATACGCGCTGATTTCCCGTCGTTTCAGTTCAACCACGTCATCCTGTGTGTACCTGCCGCCAGGGATACCCTCTGGATCGAATGTACCAGCCAGACCAACCCCTTCGGCTACCTGGGTAGCTTTACCTCAGACCGGCAGGTACTGCTGATCACCGAGGAAGGAGGGAAGCTCGTACGGACACCTACCTACCAGCCCACTGACAACCTGCAGCAGCGCCAGGCCCTGGTGAGGCTGGCCGAGAATGGAGAAGCTACCGTTACCATGAATACCCTCTACACCGGCCTCCAGCACGATGAGCGAGCCGCGGTCATGCACGCGCTGGGTACCGAAGATCAAAAGAAGTGGATCCTGAAATCGCTAAGTCTGCCCAGTGTCGAGATCCGGAGCTTTGAGCTGAAGGAAAGCCGGAAGGGGCTGCCCATCGTGGAGGAAAACCTGAACCTTTTCGTCCGGAATGCCTGCACCCGCAGTGGTACCCGGCTCTTTCTGATCCCTAACCAGCTCAACCAAGTCAGGAGTGCGCCGGTACCTAATGCCAGCCGTAAGTTTGAGTTTGAGCAGTCGCTTCACTACGCGGATGTGGACAGTATTCAGTTTGAGATTCCTGAGGGCTACGCCCCGGAGTACCTGCCCGAGCCTACCCGTATCGAGTCTGCCTTCGGGAGTTACGAGTCGCTGGTCCGGCAGTCCGGCAGTACCCTTACCTACGTGCGCCGGGTGGTGATGAGGAAGGGAAGGTACCCGGCCGCCAACTACAACGCCTGGGTAGACTTCCGTAAGAAAATGGCCAAAGCCGACAAGAACCAGATCGTGCTGGTGAAGAAATAGCAGGTAAGATGTGTATAAACTATAAGAGAATGTAAACCTAAGGAAAGTGCTGCTTGTTTGGCTATATTACCGGGCATAAAAGCAAGCTACTGCATTCCGTGATTTATCTTATAATTCTAACATAGTATGAGAACCAACACTTCATCCATCTATAGCTCATTACAATCAGTGCCGTCGGCGGTTGACTGGCAGTTACTACTTTCGGATATAATCGAGGCTTTCGATTGTACCACCGGTACCATTCACTTTCTGGACGAGGGGAGCCAGCTCCTGAAGCTGCAGGCGCAGCAGGGCATTCCTGAGTTTCTGCTTCCCAAAATGCAGGAGATACCCATTGGCAAAGGCATGGCCGGCATCGCCGCCGAGCGCCGTGAACCCGTGGAGATGTGCAACCTCCAGACCGACGAATCGGGCGTAGCACGGCCCGCTGCCCGCGAAACTAAAGTAGAAGGCTCCATAGCCGCCCCTATGATGCTGGAGGGCGAATTGCACGGGGTATTGGGAATAGCCAAGCCCGTTCCCTATGACTTTACGGAGGAAGAGGTAAGCGAGCTGATGAAAATAGGGGAAGAAATGAGCCGCTGCCTGATCAGAGGTAAGGAATAAGTCTACCCTTAGGGCGTAAGTATATGAAACACCGGCAGATTCATAGCCGGTGTTTTTGTTTTTAAAGGGAGTAAGGGCAGTTTCCGGGGCCTATCACCAAAGCTCCTAAGGGTATATTGGGTGAAACTCGCGCAAACAACCCGCCAGTGCTCCTGGTTATAGCTACACCACACCAAGTAGATACATGTTATGAAAGACGCATATAGTCCGATCCTGCGAAACCAGAAAATCAATGTTGGCTCTACGGAGCGTATCCTGTCCGTGTTAGGTGGTTCGTACCTGCTGTACGACGCTCTGACCAGTAGACGAACCAGTATGACGGAGGCTCTGCTGGGAGGGTACCTGCTGTTCAGAGGTACCACGGGCTACTGTCCGGTACACGGTATGATCGAGGACCGTCCGGCGCAGGAGCACAGCCAGAACATCAACATCCGCGTCAACATGACGGTTAACCGCAACCGTATGGATGTATACAACTTCTGGCGCAAGCTCGAAAACCTGCCGCTCTTTATGAGCCATATCAAAAAAGTACATGAGCTGGACAGCAAGACCTCCGAATGGACCGCAACCGGACCCGGAGGTATTGGCAGCGTAAGCTGGAAAGCCGAGATCGTGAAGGATGAGCCGGGCCGTCTGCTAAGCTGGCGTTCGTTACTGGACTCCACCATTGAGAATGCCGGTAAGGTGGAGTTCCTGGATCAGGGAGCCCTGGGTACTACCCTGCACGTAGTGATTACCTATAAGGCACCGCTGGGGGTGCCCGGTAAAGAACTGGCCCGCCTGCTGAACCCCATGTTTGAGGATATCGTAAAGGATGATGTTCTGAACTTCAAATCCTACATGGAAACCGGGGAGACGCTGACCATGAACGATGTTCAAGGTACTGACGAAGGCATGCTTGAATAATAAGTACATAAGCAAAAAGAGAGGAGCCAGCACTACTACTGGCTCCTCTCTTTTTCTATAAATGGAATTTCGTTTTCTCTTTAAACTACCAGCAGTCCGTTCTGATGCAACTCCTTCCACACGTACGAGTGCCTGAAGTCGTCAAAGCTGCCGAGTCCGGCCTGCTCATAGCGGGCTTTTAGCTGCTGCATCGACAGGGGCTCGTGCGTCCCAATGGCCAGTTGAGGCAGGGTATCCACCAGCCAGTCGGCCAGTAGTACATGGGTGGTAAGTACCCAGTGATTCTTCTTGCTGTAAAATTCCAGCTCAGCGATCTCTACTACCTGTCGGCCCTGCTTCTGCTCAAACACCGTCAGCGAGGGCTGACCTCCCAGCCATACGGCCAGCGCATTGGGGCGAGCTTGACCATCGGTAGCATCATTGATACTACGCTCAATGTAGTTAGGGGGAATGGAGGTAGGAGGTACTTTGAAATCAAACCATTTCTTAAGCGGCATGTCGAAGCCAACACCGTGCATGTAGTTGAAGAGAGACTTCCTGAGTCCTTCGGCAAACAGGTCATGATCAGCACCGGTGGGGTCATCGTGGAAGAGGTCATTGTCGGCAAATCCCCCAAAGTCAGGACCAATGCGCATCACATCAAACTCCGCCGGATGCAGCCCCACAGGGCTGTGGGCTGTCATGGCAAAGCGGTGCCAGAAGCCCGACTGCACTACCCCCAGCTGGAACAGCTGCCGGACCATCTCCAGGGAGTCTATGGTTTCCAGCGCCGTCTGGGTGGGGAAGCCGTACATCAGGTAGGCATGTACCATAATACCCGCCTGCGTAAATCCATCGGCCACGCGGGCTACCTGAGCTACAGTTACCCCCTTTTTCATGCGCTCGAGCAGGCGGTCCGAGGCCACCTCCAATCCGCCCGATACGGCTATACAGCCGGAGGCTTTCAGGAGCTGACACAGGTCCGCCGTGAAGTTCTTCTCAAAACGAATGTTGGTCCACCACACTACCGTCAGCTTGCGGCGGATGATCTCCAGCGCCAGGTCACGGAGCAGGGCCGGAGGAGCGGCCTCGTCCACGAAGTGAAACCCATTCTGTCCCGTCTGCTCGATGATCTCTTCGATGCGGTCGCATAGGAGGGAGGCTGTAACGGGCTCATAGCGCTTGATGTAGTCCAGTGAGATGTCACAGAACGAGCACTTGCCCCAGTAGCATCCGTGGGCCAGGGTCAGCTTGTTCCAGCGACCATCGCTCCACAGCCGGTGCATGGGGTTGACGATCTCGATCACCGACAGGTACTCGTGTAGCGGCAGATCGCCGTAGTCGGGAGTACCGGTATCGCGCTGGGAGACGTCCTTTTCTTTGGCTCCGTTGTAGTAGATGACCGTTCCGTCGGTGCGGGCAAATACCCGTTTTAGCTCCCGCTGCTCCCGCTGGCCCGACAGGTACTCCAGCAGGTTGATAAGCGGCGCTTCACCGTCGTCGAGGCTGATGTAATCTATATAGTCAAATACCCGTGGTTCGCGCAGAGTACGAAGTTCGGTATTGGCGTATCCACCTCCCATCACCAAGGCTATCTGCGGGTAGTGGCGCTTAATGTACTGTCCGCATTTGAAGGCCCCGTACAGGTTGCCCGGGAAGGGCACCGTCAGACACACCACGGTAGGCTGCCACTGCTGAATTTTCTGCTCGAGCAGATCTACCAGTAGGGAGGAGATAAGTGTATCAGGCGCCAGTAAAGTGGCTTCAATTTCGTCAAAATGCGTAGCGGTACGCCCCAGCCTCTCGGCGTAGCGGCTAAATCCAAAATGCGGGTCAATGGCCTCCTGAATCAGATCCCCCAGGTCCTCGAGGTACAGCGTGGCCAGGTGCCGCGCCTTGTCCTGGATGCCCATGGTACCAAAAGCCCAATCCAGCTCGTCGAGCTGCTCAAAACGCGAGGCTTCGGGCAGGTAGCTCCGGTCGCAGATGCTGTGGGCCAGTGTCGGGTTTTTGTTCTGCAGGAATCGGATCACCGGGTCGATGGTACTAATGTACTCGTCGCGCAGGGCGTAGATGCGGTAGCTGTTGTCAGAAAGCTCCACATCCGAGGCCTCCAGCTCCGCAAACATCCGCCGTAACCCCTTGGAAGAAAATAGTCTCAGGATCACCTCTATACCCAGGTCGGCCTGGTGCGACTCGTAGCCTCTGGTGTTCAGAAAGCCTTTGAGATACGCCGTGGCCGGGTAGGGGGTATTGAGCTGGGTAAACGGAGGGGTAATAAATAAGATCTTCTGTGTCAAGGCGCTACTCATTCTGCTGTGATTCGGATGCAAAGGTAACGTTAGTTTAGGATATGGTGGTTCCTGGAGTAGTAGTGTTGTGGGAAAAGCCGGAGGCTGGCTTGATTTTTTTGGCGGTACTGGTGGTAAATTGTTTATTCACACTTCAACAAGAATACTATGAAAGCAGCTGTTTTCCACAAGATTGGTGATATCAGAGTAGACACCGTCGAAGATCCGCGTATTGAAATGAAAGGTGATGTTATTCTGAAGGTGACTTCTACCGCCATTTGTGGCTCTGACCTGCACATCTACGATGGATTCTTCCCCCAGCTACGCAATCAGATTCTGGGTCATGAGTTTATGGGAGTAGTAGAGGAGGTAGGTCCCAATGTTAAAAATCTTAAAAAAGGCGACCGGGTAGTGGTGCCCTTTCCGGTTGCCTGTGGGGGCTGCTTCTTCTGTAACAATGACCTGCATACCCATTGTGAAAACTCTAACCCTGAGTTCTACGGACCTGAGGGGAACATGTTGAGTGGCAAAGGGGCCGGACTCTATGGCTACACCGATATCTATGGTGGCTACGCCGGCGGACAGGCTGAATACGCCCGTGTTCAGTATTCTGAATTTAACGTACGAAAAGTACCCGAAGGCATGACCGACGAGCAGGTCCTGTTCCTGACGGATATATTTCCAACGGGTTGGGCAGCCATTGACTGGGCCAATCTGAAAGGGGGCGAAACGGTAGCGATCTTTGGTTCGGGGCCGGTGGGGCTGATGGCCCAGAAGGCGGCCTGGCTGCAGGGGGCCAAACGGGTGATTGCCATTGATCCGCTGGACTACCGCCTCGACATGGCCAAAAAGAACAACAACGTAGAGGTACTGAACCCCCACAAGGTAGATGTAATTGAAGCCATCCGGGAGATGACCTCCGGGCGGGGAGCCGATGTATGCGTGGATGCCGTAGGCGTGGAAGCCGAGCGCAGTACGCTGGATAAGGTAAAGGCTACCCTGATGCTGGAAAAAGGTACCGTTAAGGTTCTGGAGCAATGTTTTGAAGCAGTACGGCGTGGAGGTACGGTTACCGTGGTAGGAGTATACGGCAGTCCGTATAATAACTTTCCGCTTCACCGTATTTTTGACAAAGGACTCACCATCAAGATGGGGCAGGCCATGGTGCAGCGCTATATCGATCACCTCTTTGACCTGGTGAAGGACCAGAAAGTAGTCCTTAATGATATTATCACCCACGAGATTCCTCTGATTGATGCATCACGTGGTTACGAAATGTTTAAGCACAAGAAAGATGACTGCGTAAAGGTGGTGCTGAAACCCTGATACTAGTTGATGGCTCATTTCAACTACAAAGCCCCCGACCAGGTTTCTGGCGGGGGCTTTTCTATATCTGCTAAGTAAGTACGTATCTGTTACTCGATGATCTCGATGGTATAGGAGGCCGTGAAAGTACCACCCCCCTGTAACCTGATGATCCCTTCCTTGGTTTCGAGGTTCTGGTCCGTATCATGGCTGTCGGCTACTCCGTGCCAGGGCTCTATACATACATAGTCACCTTTGGGCTTGGCCCAGATGCCCAGGTACGGAAAATCACCAAAATACAAAGCCACTACCTGATCTGACTTCCTGCTCTTAAGGCTAACTTTGGTAGATTTTAAATCCTTGAACACCAGTGCATCCTGATCAAATAACCTGTGATATATGGGCAGGTTTTTGGTATCCTTTAAGACGGGTTCAGTTTCGCCGCTTAGCAGCCCCTTGTCGGTCAGTAACCAGCGGGATACGGTTTCGCGCTGCTCAAATTCCAGGTAGAAGTCATCATAGTTTTCACCATTCTGACGTGGACACCTGAAGGCAGGGTGCCCGCCTATCGAGAACAACATCACATCGTCTCCCAGATTTTTTACCTCGTGGTGTACGATGATGCGGTTATCTTCCAGCGTATAACGGATGTTAAACTCAAACCGGAACGGGTAAGCCAGCAGCAAGTCTTCGTCGTAGCTCAGTGTGAAGCGCAGACTGTTGTCGGTACTGTCGGCCAGCCTCACCTTAGGGTTGTTCCGAACGAAACCGTGTCGATTGAGCTGGTAGTTGTTGCCCTGGTAGTGGTAAGTACCTTCTTTCAGTTCACCTATAATGGGGAAAAGTACCGGTGCATGGCTGGGCCAGATATCCGGGTTACCGTCCCACAAGTAATCCATACCGGTAATTACTGATTGAATCCGGCAAAGTTCAGCTCCGGTTTCCTTGACGGTTACTCTTAGCTGATTGTTCTCAATTGTATGCATGTATGATTATGAATAGGATTGTAATGGAGTTGAAAAGACTTATTCATCATCATCCCAATCCCAGCGATTACCTCCTTTTTTGCCTTTATTACGGTCAAAGCTACCCTTATTGCCATTACGGCCGGAGCCACTGTCTTTACGGGTGTCTTTGCCTCTACGTGAGTTACCTTTTTGAGCGCCTGCATCCCAGCTGAAGTCACCTCCGGAGCTAAATCCGCCGCTGCCCTGAGAGCCACTGCCACTGTTACGATCAAAGGTTCGGCCCTGGTAGTCACCGCTTCCTCTTTTGAAACTGCTGTTGTCTGAGCGACTGCTGTCTGTACGGCTGCTGTCTGAGCGACCGCTGTCTGAGCGGCTGCTGTCAGGTCGGCTGCCATACCCGCTTTCCGGACGGCTGCTGCCGCTATCGGAGCGGGGGCCACTACCCTGAGGGCGAGGACCGCTTCCCTGTGGACGTGGACCACTTCTTTCCGGACGGCTATCGCCACCGGGACGACCGGCCTCTTTCTTGAACTTGGATTCGTTTACAACGAGCGGACGCCCGTCTATCTCTACACCATTCAGTTCCGAGATGGCATGCTGAGCCTGCTGTTCGTCGGGCATTTTAACGAAGCCAAACCCTTTATTCTGTCGGGTTTCATGATCGATGATGATCTTCACGGAAGATACTTCTCCGTACTTCTCAAAGATCTCCTGCAATTCTCTTTCCTTCATTTTGAAGGGAAGGCTGCCCACAAAGATGTCCATTTGTAGTTAATAGTTAGCTAGATGTGTTTTTTTTGTAAATGTAGCTTTTTTTGTTTTAGATAAAATCAGCAGGTATTTACATTAATTGGAAGACCTGCTTCACCGCCGTTTACCCTTACCATTATGCGTACAATTCTTTACAGCCCAGCATGGCTTCTGCTGCCTTTGTTACTGGGCCTACTATCTTGTAATAAAAAGTATACCACACAACAAACTACTGTTCAGGATAATCAGTCGGGGCAGGTAGCCGTATGGCTGACCCATCCAGCCGGGCAGGTACTGTTTCAGCGGCAGCAGGCATTGCGAATAGGAGCTTCAGCAGATACTACTGGTGGCCCGGTCATTATGGTAGATGATAGTCAGACCTACCAGCATATCGAAGGCTTTGGTTATACCCTCACGGGCGGCAGCGCTATCCTGCTTAACCGGATGAGACCGGCAGCCCGGGAGGCCCTGCTCAGGGAGCTGATCAGCACCGCAGGGAATGGTATTGGCGTCAGCTACCTGAGGTTGAGTATCGGAGCGTCTGATCTGAGTGACCGGGTATTCAGCTACAACGATCTACCTGCCGGACAAACTGACCCGGAGATGACCCGGTTCAGTTTGGAACCGGAGCGAAAGGATCTGTTGCCTATACTTAAGCAGATACTGGCTATCAATCGGGATATACGCATTATGGCTTCGCCCTGGTCGCCGCCCGTCTGGATGAAGACCAATGAGAGCTCAAAAGGAGGTAGCCTGAAGCCCGAGTTTTATGATGCCTACGCCAGGTACTTTGTAAGGTACAAACAGGAGATGCGGAAGGAGGGAATAGATATTGACGCCATTACCATCCAGAACGAGCCCCTGCACCCCGGCAATAACCCCAGCCTGCTGATGCTTCCCGACGAGCAGGCCACCTTTATCAAGCGCAGCTTGGGACCAGCCTTCGCAGAGGCTGGTCTGAAAACAAAAATCCTTATCTACGACCACAACGCCGATCGTCCTGACTACCCTATTACTATCCTCAATGACCCGGAGGCCCGAAAGTACGTAGATGGCTCAGCCTTTCACCTGTACGGCGGCTCCATTGAAGCTCTTTCGGAAGTACACCGTGCCCATCCCGACAAAGCTATCTACTTTACGGAGCAGTGGGTGGGGGCGCCGGGCAACTTGGCCGGTGACCTGCCCTGGCACGTCAGGAACCTGATCATAGGAGCCTCCCGCAACTGGTCCCGTACGGTACTGGAGTGGAACCTGGCCTCTGACCCCCAGCAACGGCCGCATACCGAAGGAGGCTGCGATCAGTGCCTGGGTGCTGTTACCATTGCTCCCAACGATGAGATAGTACGCAATCCGGCCTACTACGTCATAGCCCATGCTGCCAAATGGGTACGGCCGGGCTCCGTCCGCATCGGGTCCAATGTGCCTGCTCAACTACCCAATGTGGCGTTTCGGACCCCCTCCGGCCAGAAAGTACTGGTCGTGCTGAATGAGGGGCGAACTAGCCAGACATTCTCTATCCGATCCGGAGGTAAAGCTGTATCTGCTACGCTAGCGGCCGGAGCGGTGGCTACCTATGTATGGGAGTAAAAGATGGCCTTATACCCTAATCGGGCGATTGAGCTATTCAAGGAGACGGTATTCTTATCATAGGAATAGCCAGTTCATCCTCCGTGGGTTCATCTGTACTTCGGGTAATTTGATTACTTTGGTAGGAATTTTCTTGCCCTATTAACAATTCTTTTATCCATTTCATGAAAAAAACGCTCCTCTTTCTGGGACTGGCGGCTCTGCCTCTGGGACTTAGTGCCCAGAAGAAAAAAGCAAAGACACCAACTGGTACAAATACTACGACCAGCCCTTCCATTGCTAATTATGATACCCTTTTTAAAGCCGTAAAGTGGCGCAACATCGGCCCTTACCGTGGTGGCCGTTCGGTAGCGGCTAGTGGAGTCATAGGCGATCCGCTGACCTACTACATGGGTACCACGGGTGGCGGCCTCTGGAAAACCACCGATGCCGGTGTATCCTGGCAGAATATCTCGGACGGTTTTTTCAAGACCGGCTCGGTAGGAGCGGTTACGGTATCCGAATCAGATCCCAATGTTGTGTACGTAGGAATGGGTGAACACGCTCCGCGCGGAGTAATGACCTCCCACGGGGATGGCGTGTATAAATCAACCGACGCCGGCAAAACCTGGACCAAACTGGGCCTGGACCTAACCCGCCACATTGCCCGCATCAGCGTACATCCTACGGATCCGGATATTGTATTTGTAGCGGCGCAGGGAGCCTTACACGGACCTTCGCAGGAGCGGGGTATTTACAAATCAGTCGACGGCGGTAAAACCTGGAAGAAGGTCCTTTATGTTGACGAAAACACCGGCTGTGCCGACCTGAGCATGGACATGACCAACCCCCGCATCCTGTACGCTGCCATGTGGGATCACCGTCGCCTGCCCTGGCAGATGGTGAGCGGGGGCAAGGGAAGTGGTATGTACAAATCAACCGACGGTGGCGAAACCTGGAACCAGATCCAGAAAGGACTGCCCAAGGAGCTGGGTAAAATGGGTATATCAGTATCCCGCGCCAATCCGGAGCGGGTGTATGCCGTAGTGGAATCCGATACCGAGAAAGAGCAGGGGGGAGTATTCCGTTCGGATGATGCCGGCAAAAGCTGGACGCGCATCAGCAAGGACCACCGCACCGTACAGCGCGCCTGGTACTACATCGAAATATTTGCCGACCCCAACAATGAGGATGTAGTATACGTCATGAACTCGCCCGCCCTTAAATCCATTGATGGCGGAAAAACATTCAGCCGGGTATTTACTACTACCCACGGCGACTACCACGACCTGTGGATTAACCCTAAAAACAGCAAAAACCTGGTAAGTGCCAATGACGGCGGAGCGGCGGTATCCTTCAACGGGGGTACTACCTTTTCGCTTCAGAATGGCATGCCAACGGCGCAGTTTTACCGGATCAGTGCCGATAACCTGTTCCCGTACCGGGTGTACGCCGGGCAGCAGGATAATACCTCGGTCATGATCGCCAGCCGTACCACCAACGGGGGCGGCATTACCGATAAGGACTGGGAAGCGTCGGCCGGGGGGGAAAGTGCCTTCCTGGCGTTTGATCCGGATGCGCCCCGCTACGTGATGGGAGGCAGCTACCAGGGTACCATCGAACTGCTGGACCAGCAGAACAAGGAAGGCAAGGGCGTGATGGTGTCTCCGATCCAGTACCAGTCGGTAAAGGCCAAAGACATGAAGTACCGCTTCAACTGGAACGCTCCGATCATCTACTCCCAGCGCGAAAAAGCCTACTATCACGCCGGAAACGTAGTGTTCAAGACCACTGATCTGGGTAAGACCTGGGGCCCCATCTCTCCCGATCTGACCCGTGGCGATACTACGAAGCTGGGGCTGGGGGGCGCTCCCTATACCAATGAAGGAGCCGGTGGAGAAAACTATGCTACCATCTCGTACCTGCTGGAGTCTCCGCAGGAAGCGGGTGTACTCTGGGCGGGTAGTGACGATGGACTGGTACATATTACCCGTGATAACGGCAAGACCTGGACCAACGTGACACCGGCGGGACTGGAAGAGACCCTGATCAACAGCATCGAGGTATCTCCGCACGATAAGGCTACGGCCTACATCGCGACTACCCGCTATAAGGTCAATGACTTCAGACCTTCAATCTATAAAACCACCGACTACGGCAAGACCTGGACGAAGATCACGAATGGTATACCTGACGGAGCCTTTACCCGGGTAGTGCGCGAAGATACCCAGCGGAAAGGCCTCTTATTTGCCGGTACCGAAACGGGAATGTACGTGTCGTTTAACGGGGGAAACCAGTGGGCACCCATGCAGCTGAACCTGCCCGTTACGCCCATTACCGACCTGAAAGTACATCAGAATGACCTGATCGCGGCTACTTCCGGCAGATCGTTTTGGATACTGGATGATCTGGCCCCCTTCCGTCAGTACAGCGACAAGCAGTCAAAAGACAGCCTGCTGGTATACACTCCTGAGGATACCTACCGCGTATCAGGCCGCAGTACTTTGGACAAAGTAGAGGAAGGCGAGGATGCGTCGATAGGTGTGGGTAGCTCCGGCTCGGTAGGTACCAACCCGGCCACGGGAGTAGTGCTTTACTACCAACTACCCGCCAAGGTAGATACCAGCCTGACCCTGACTATGGAGGTATTGGATGCGAAGGGAGAGGTAGTACGCGAGTACAGCAGCAAGAAAGATGAGGAGTTTGAAGAGTACCCCGGTGGACCTTCCCCTGATCCTACCTTGCCTATCAAAGCTGGTCTGAACCGCTTTGTGTGGGATTTGCGCGCGGAGACCCTGCCCGGAGTACCTAAGGTATTTATCGAAGGTAGCTACGATGGCCGCAAAATGGCTCCCGGGGCTTACAAAGCCCGCTTTACCTACGGAAAGCAGAGTCATACGGTCGCCTTCAACGTACTACCAGATCCCCGCATAAACGCCACGGCTGCCGACTACGAAGACCAGCAGAAGACTATGATCGCTATCGAAAATGGCGTGAAAGACATCCATGAGTCGGTGCTGAAAATGCGTAAAGTACGCAAGCAGGTGAGCGAAGTAGTAGACCTGCTGAAAGACAAGGCCGACATGAAGGAGGTGACCGACCAGGGTAAGGCTTTGGTGAAGAAACTATCCGCCTGGGAAGACAAACTGGTGCAGAACAAATCACAGTCGAATGATGACGTGATCAACTTCCTGAACATGCTCAGCGCCGACTACATCTTTGTGCGTGGCGAACTGGACACCAATGTACCCTTCGTGACCAACGGACAGAAGCAGCGGGTGGCCGAGCTGGACGCTCAGTGGCAGAAGCTGAAATCTGAAATGAACGATATCGTGAGCAAGGAAGTGGCCGCTTTCAATACCCTGACTAAGCAGAAAGGCATTGAGAAGGTGATCGTGTCCTTATAGATGAGGTTATCAGCTGCGAGCAATCAGGTAGTAGCTATTTCCTGCAAGTAAAAAAGACCGGGCTATTGATTGGTCCGGTCTTTTTATTGCTCATAAACTCATGTACTCCCAACTCATGAACTCCTAAAAATTTCCTCTCACCGCCAGGATAAAGTTACGGCCGGGGGCGCTGACGCCACTGGCAAAGTAGCGGTAGTTGCGGTCGAGAATATTCTCACAGGCCAGTTGCATCGTCAGGAACTGACTGACCTTATACGAGGTACGGAGGTTGAGTGTCCACCAGGCGGGGGTGCCAGCCGGGGTAGCAAAGGCTTCGTTATCTTCCCCTCCTAAACGATAGTCTTTGATCCGCTTCCAGCCATTGTACAGGGCAAACAGCTCTGCCCGTAGTGCCGACCGTTCGTAGAGCAGACTGGTTCTGCCAAAGCGGGGAGGAATATGATCCAGGGGCGTGGTGGCTCCGTTTGATTCCACCACTCGTCCGTAGGTGTAGTTATAGGTACTTCGTAGGCTCAGATCCTGACCGAGTCGGGCCTGCAAGCCCAGATTATAGCCCTGTACATACGCCTGCTGCTTATTCTGATTGGCCGTAACGCGGCTAAGTACCCCATCGTATTCAATGAGGGATTGCCCATTGAATCTAAAGAGATCCGTCACAATAGCGTCCCGGATCCAGGTCTGGTAGGCGGTAGCTTCCAGCCAGATGCTACTACCTATTTGTTGACTCCCCGATACTTCCAGGTTGTAGGTGTACTCAGGGCGCAGGTTAGGGTTAGGTACTACCACCAGTCCCGGCTGCGAATCAAATACTTTGCCCAGATCATCCACATTGGGGCTACGGAAACCGGTAGAGCCGAGCAGGCTTAGCTTAGTACCTGAGTAAGGTAGCCATACCGCGCCCAGGTTGCCTGTCAGATTGCCCGACTGCTGATGGGCCTCGTCGTAGGGGAAGGGAAAGAACTCCTTGCTCCTGAACTGCGCGTCCAGCTTGACGAGGGAATACCGCAGCCCTCCATTGAGATAAAACTGCTCCGATACGGCCCACTGATCCGTCAGGTAGGCCGCCATCCAGTCCATGGTGCTGCCACCGTCGGGGTAGCGGGTATCGGTGGGTACTACGGCGTTGGTGATGATGTTACGGCTGGTAGCCGTCGAAAAGACCTGATTAGATACCATTTCGAGGCCATAGCGCCAGGTGTGTGATCCAACCCTCTTCTGAGCATCCGCGTTCAGGCTGTATACATCCACATTCTCGACCTGCGACTTCAAACTGGTGCTATTCAGCCGGCGGCTGTTCCGGCTCTCCTGTATGCCCTGAAAGGCTGCCGTCACCATCAGATTGTCGTAGAATATCTTGCCTTTGAGGTTGAGCTGGTAGCTGGCCATAAAGCGCTTCTCGGGGCCGTAGTACCACTCGGCAAAGGTAGGGGAGCCACTGCTGTTGCTGACCTGAGTGAGGCGGTCGTAGCGCGATACATTACCCGTGGTGGAAAATTGAATATTCACCACATGCTCGACCCGGTCCGAAGGCTTGTACAGAAACTTCTGCAGCATATCGTGCTGCCGGTACGCGGTACCTACCTGTACATTGGGCCTGGAGTTGGTTCTGATGATATCCGCATTATTCTCCCGCTCTACGTAGAAGGGCCGTTTGCCAAAGTGGGGATAGTCACTTAGCCGGTTTTGCCCCTGTCGGATATCTCCGAACTCCGATAGGGTGACGCTGGTAAAGGAGCCGAACTTCTTTCCTCCCAGACTCACGGTACCGTGCTGAGCCGTCTCTTTGTTTGCGCTCGAAAAGCGGGTCAGTAAGGAGGTTTTCAGCAGTAGTCTGTCGTCGGTGGAGAGGGTAGGTTTCCGGGTCTGGAAGCTGATCACACCACCCAGGGCGTCGCTGCCGTACAGGACCGAACTGGGGCCAAACAGTACCTCTACCTTATTGAGCGCGTTGTTGTCGATACGGAGGATGTTCTGAAGGTGCCCTCCCCGGTAGATGGCATTATTCATCCTGACCCCGTCAACTACGATAAGTACCCGGTTGGCCTCAAAACCCCGCAGTACCGGGCTACCCCCGCCGCCCTGGCTTTTCTGCACAAATACATCTCCGCTCTGCATCAGTACATCGGCCGAGGTCTGGCTGTTGCGGAAGGCTAGTTCGGGTGATTGGATCTGGGTAATCTGAAATGGGAGAGTGCGCTTTTGTGAAGCAAATCTGCCGGCCGTTACCACCAGTTCATCAAGACGGAGGGTATCCTTTTCGAGCGTCTGCGCACTTGCAAGTGGTGCTCCGGCGAGAAGACCGGCTACTAGTAAATATCTGTACATATTCGTATTCATTCAACACATCAGCCACGTACCTGATAGAGGTAGAGGGGCTGATATCCAAAGGAGGATCTATTTCAAAAAGGTCTGGTAGCTGCACGTACAGCCTACTAGTGACTTTAGTTTACAAAGTTAGGGAATAGAAGCCGGTATTACTGGAGGGCACCTCTTTTTCCTAATTCGATCACTTCCATAGCAGGGACTTTTCCATTATCAAGGGTAAACCTGAGTGCCGTACGGATCTTGTGAAATCCTTCCCTGCCGGCTGCTCCGGGATTGATGTAAAGCATGTTTCGTAGCTTGGGGTCACGCATGACGCGCAGGATATGGGAGTGGCCGCAGATGAAAATATTGGGTGGATTGGCCTGCAAGGTAGGCTTGACCTGCGGGTTGTATCTGGGAGGAGCACCGCCAATGTGCGTCATCCATACCCGGAACCCTTCGAGATCATAGTAGAGGTTTTCGGCCGAAAGATCCCGCACTTCCCGTCCGTCAATATTACCCGAAACCACTCTGAGAGGCTTGAAGGCTTGCAAATCAAGGATGATTTTGGCGTCCCCTACATCCCCGGCATGCCATATTTCGTCGCAGTCGGCAAAGTGGTCGTACAGACGCTCGTCGAGGTAGCCGTGGGTATCAGATAAGAGTCCAATTTTTAGCATGCGGAGGAAGTAGTAAATTATAGATTTCGTAGAAACAGTTGGATATACAGAACAATAGTATCAACTTTGAGAGTTACTATATATCCTGATTCCTTACAAAGTAATCATATACCAACTCTTTATCAAAACCAGACTAAAACGAATGATACGTTCTAAAATAGCCGGTATCGGCCGCTATGTACCCGAGCAGGTAGTAACCAACCACGACCTGACGAAGCTCATGGATACTTCTGACGAATGGATTCAGGAGCGGACGGGCATCAAAGAGCGCCGCTACGCCAAAAAGCACGAAGAAACGACTACCACCATGGGTACCCGGGCGGCCGAAATAGCCATTGAGCGGGCCGGTATCCAGAAAGAAGACGTGGACTTTATCATCTTTGCTACCCTTAGCCCCGACTACTACTTCCCCGGCTGTGGGGTACTGCTCCAACGGGAACTGGGCATCACCAAAACTGAAATTGGAGCCTTGGACATCCGTAACCAGTGCTCGGGCTTTATCTACGGACTATCCATCGCTGACCAGTTCATCAAGACGGGTATGTACAAAAACATCCTGCTGGTGGGCTCGGAGATGCATTCGATGGGACTCGAGTTCAGTACCAAGGGGCGTAACGTGACGGTGATATTTGGTGATGGAGCCGGAGCCGTAGTGCTGCAACCCACCGAAAAGGAAGACCAGGGTATCCTGACCACGCACCTGCACTCGGACGGTACCCACGCCGAGCAGCTGGCTATGATCAGTCCGGGGAGCCACGGTGGCTATCACCTGGGCAAGGACAAGTTCGGATTTCCGGATGTGGAGTACGGTGAGCTGTTTATTTATCCCAACCTGATAGAAAACAATAGCTACTACCCAAATATGGACGGGCAGCTGGTATTCAAGAATGCCGTGCAGAAGTTTCCGGAAGTGATCAACGAGGCTCTCCAGAAAACAGGCCTCAATGCTTCGGACATAGATATGCTGGTACCTCACCAGGCCAACCTCCGCATCAGTCAGTTTATCCAGGGCAAGCTGGGGCTACGCGACGATCAGGTATGGAACAATATCCAGAAGTACGGCAACACCACCGCCGCCTCTATCCCCATAGCCCTGTGTGAGGCCTGGGAAGCCGGTAAGATCAACGAAGGCGATTTGGTATGTCTGGCCGCCTTCGGCAGTGGCTTCACCTGGGGATCCGCGCTTATTAAATGGTGATTGAGTGAATGGTGATTGAGTGAATGGTGAATGAGTGATTTGTGAATGAGTGGCCTGAGGAGCGCCTCATGTCGCTACGGTGATATAGTAAATTAGTGATTGAGTGAAATATTGGATGAAATTCACTCAATCACTAACTCACACATTCACTCAATATAACCGGAACGGTAGTTCTTTTGCGCCTTCGGTGGTCAGGAACCGAATGGTGTATTCGCCGGGATCAGTCACGAAGGTGGCCTGCTGCGGACCTTTGGTTTGAGCCTGATTAGTAAGGAGTTTGGTGACTTTGCCTTCTTTGTCCTGCAGCTCAATACTGATAGCCTGTGGGGTTGCTATATAGTAGTCGAGTACGTATTTCCCCAGATCCGGATGCCTCAGCAAAGGTGCCTTTTTTGTCTGTTTATCAACTACATACATATAATAGCCCGTAGGGTAGTCGGGCCTCCTGATTCCCATTTTGGGTAAAGCCTGCTGCATCTCTTTGATCTTTTCTCCCAACTTCCACAGTAGTCCCGAGCGGTAGTTTTCAATCATGACCACGATAGGTCCCTGATCAATAGCCAGATGCTGATTGGAGTACCAGCCCTTGTGCTTGTTGTAGGCATCAAAGAAGCCGTAGTCGCCAAACAGCCGGTTGCCCTCGCGGCGATACAGGTGCATGAGTACCTGCATGGAGTAAGCAGGCGTGTACGGAAACGACGATAGAGCCGCCGTAGGCGTAATGGTACCGTTGTCTTCCTTTGGGTTGTGCGCCCCGTAGAATTGGTGGTTGTCGCTGGCGGTAAGGCCCCAGTTTTCTTCGGAGTAGCCATACTCTTTGGGGGCTTCGTAGATACAGTACGCCCGGTTGATCAGCGTGTGCTTTACGTTCAGGTCCCAGTAGTTAGCGTCTTCGTCCTGCATCCATCTGGGGTCAAGGCTCAGGTACGAGTAGTGGGCAAAGAACAGCGGCCCGCCGTAGTCGAAGCCGATGGGGAGCCGGTAACCTACGAACTCCTTGCCGTTGATGTAGTGCCAGGGCTCGGCCTTCTTCCAGGTATTGACGTACACTTCGGGCGTGATGGGGTGGGTAGGTGAGGCCATGGCCAGTACATAGGTCACGAAGCACTCGTTGTAGCCGCCGATGGCGTGGTTCATCTGCCAGCCGTGGTTGGGCGACCAGTGCCAGAGCAGTTTGCCGTTGTGCACGTACCAGTTCCACTCAACACCCCGCCACAGACGATCGATGCGCTGGCGTAGTTCGGTCTCCTGGGCCGTTTTGCCATCAAAATACTCACGGGCTACCAGCAGGCCATTAACAAGGAAAGCTGTCTCCACCAGGTCGCCGCCGTCGTCGTACTTACTGAAAGGCACCACCTTTCCGGTGCGGCCGTCGAGCCAGTGCGACCAGGCCCCGTGGAAGCGGTCGGCTTTTTCCAGAAAACGGGTTATCTTCAGCATCCTTTCTACGGCCTGCTGCCTCGTGATCCACTGCCGGTAGGTACCTACCACCAGTGCCATAATGCCAAAGCCGGTACCACCACTGGTAACGACGTTGGGCGTGGCCGTACGCTCGGGGATCATACCTGATACGGGATGGGCAAAGTCCCAGAAGTACCGGAAGGTTTTTTCCTGTACTACGTTGAGGTACTCCCCCTGCTCGGTGGGAGGATAAAAAGGAGCGGTCCGGGTCTGGGCCTTTGTACTAGTACTTACTGACAGCAGGTAGAAAAGAGAAAATGTATAAATAAAGTAGCGCATACGTACCAGGTAGCTTTTAAGGTTGGTTTGGGTAAAATAATAAAATCGTAATGCAGCAGATCCTACTTCTGACCAGGAATATAGGTCTTAAAAATAGGCCCATAATCACAAAGTACTAACCATTTTGTGGTCTGATGGTTGGTAGTAGTAGTGGTAAAGGGCCAGTTAGTTGTCACATACAAAGCAGGGATCAAGCTAGCAGACCGCCGGTGATCAGCCCGATTTAACCGTTTATTATTTTCGGATGTATAAGAGTTCAGCTATCTGTTCGTTTCATTATCTACACTGATAATCAATAACGAACGGTAATCAGTCAGTTGTAGCATGAGTAGGATCAGCGGAGGTGCGGCAGCGGGAAAGTAACTTTTTTAGGATTTAGGTACTATTTGTGAATAGCTCATGAAAACATTGATTCTGTTGTTTTTGATAATGTTGGTGATAAGTAAGGTTCCGGCCGCCGGGCAGGCGCTGGTGTATGATATACTGCTGGCGGGGCGTGACGTGGGGGAATTGAAGATTGCTCCGGCCGAAAGCAACAGTACCAGTGAGAGCCTCCGGGTGGAGGGCGCCATCAATACCTTTTTGTACGATGTGGTGTACGTAGGGGAGAATCTGTTTGAGAAGGGCATACTTAAAACATCATTATCTACCCAGGAAGTAAACGGACGGATGAAGGAAAAAACCAAAACCATCCAGACGCAAGGCAGCTATCAGGTAGTTTTTGCCGATGCCAAAGACACCCGGACTAAACCGCCCCAGCTTCCGCATCCCATCAACCATACCGTTACCAGTCTGTACTACCGCGAGCCGGTCAACTTCCGGCATGTCTATTCAGAGCGTTTTGGCAAGATGTGCCCGGTCAGGAAGGTTGCCGCCGGATTATACGAAGTAACGATGCCTGACGGCAAAAAAGCCACCTACCACTACCGCCAGGGCCAGTGCCACAAAGTAGAGTCTGAAATCGTAGGCATCGGACTGCAGTTCAAACTGAGGGATACCAGTGTGAGGAGGTAGGTAGCCGTAATGTACTTGTAAAGCCTGCATAGGCTGAGCTAATCCCGGGAGGCTACTTCACTAGTTGGACTTTCTGATCAGTTCCAGACATACTTCCATGTCTCTATCCCGGTTTGATACAATGTCTTCCGAACTGTAAGTAGTTGTATAGTCGGGTATGGTGCCATGGCCAACGGGTACATCGTGTGAAACTGCCAACTCGTACTTTGCCAATGGAACGGCTAGCCTAATTTTTGAATTGGGGAGTGTGAGTAGAGGGGTAGCCAGGCTGCTGTTGCCATAGTAGCCTCCCCCTGTTTCCTGACCTATAAAAACCGCCCTTTTGTTACTACGGGCAATGGCAGTGAATTCGGCCGCCGTCGAAAAAGTCCCACCATTGATCAGTATATATACCTTCCCCCTGAATGCATGGGGCTGAGACTGTTGAATGGCCAGATTGGCATGATCCGAATAGGTTAGTACTCCATCCGATTGCTGAATGTGGGATGTATAGCGCGGAAGTACCTTCAGTAGGGGCAGGTCACTCACTGACAATCGGTTGAGCAGGGAACTATCTTCAGTAGCGACCGAAATACGATCATAATACCTGAATGGCTCACCTGTCAGATAAGCAAAAAGCAAGGCACCATACTCATCACTACCTCCCTGGTTGTTTCTCAGGTCTATCACCAGGTTTTTAATACCTTTTGACGCAATCACTCGAAATGTTTCTTTTAAAAAGGCCGGAAAATCCTGTTGGGTTGAGAAGGAAGGTATTCTGAGCACCAGTGTTTGAAGTGAGTCAATGATCTGTGCGGTCGCCAGTTCTGCGGGATGGACTTCGTTCCCGCGGGGCTTCCCGTCCAGGCGCAGGGTCCTGATTTGTCCACTGCCCTCTTTTATTCTTACTTCAAATTGGTCCGTCCTTTGAATATAGCGTTCATACAGAACCGGAAATTCAGTTTGCAGACGAAACCACTTATAGGTCTGATTAAATCCATCGGAAGGTATGGAGGAGGTAATGCGGCGGATTACCTCCGCAACATCCAGATTATTGATGGACATAACTTGTGATCCTGCGGGAATCCCTTCGTACTCACTACTAACCATAGCGCTGTCACCACTGAACCACAGGTCCAACGGATATATGTTGGCAGATGAAGCTTTATTTTCCGCAGCTGTCGACGAAGGGAGTAATTCGGTATGACCACAGTGGAGCTGTTCGATGATAGGACTCAGCAATTGAAAAAAGTCGCTTTCGGAGGTTACCCCTGCTAGCTTGCTTCGCACGGAGCTGAATGATGAGTCAAGGCTGGCTTTATCCGTATACCAGGTCAATCCGGGATGCAGTTTTACCAGACTTTCCTGTAGATAGTCTATATCACTGGTGAGTTGCTGGGTAGTGAAAGGGCCACTGTTCATTCCGTTTTTATTGGCTCTCAGTCGAAGCTCCTGTTCCCATTGCTGATTATTCAGGCTTAGCTGCTCAGCAAGGTGAGCTGTAGCAGTGTCTGATGGAATAATATTACTTCTCGTCCAGTTCTCGGTACCTGGTTCATCGTAACGTTCGTATTGCTTTTTGATGAAGTTCTGTAGCGTTGGTATACTGCCCACGTCCGCCATACTGGCGGCCAGCGTTTCCTGCGTAGTACTTAGTGTGTCAATAGCGGTAACTATACGTTCGGAGTGGAGCCGTAAAGAACTTTGCTGCGCCTGTACCATACCCAGAATGACCAGTGCCGCCGTAAAATCAGTATCGATTACTACACTATTGAGGTACCATTTCTGACCGTATTGCCTGTAGGTCGTAACCCAGCGATCCTGCTGAACCGTAATTCGTTTAGGAGGTTTGCTGATCGTTAGCTCTCCCCAGGTTTGATGCGGTTTAAGGAATCGTACCCCTCGCGGGCTGAGCTCATGCTCCATTCTGACAATAGCCCCCGATTCTACATCAATATACAAGGTACCTTTCAGCAAGGCTTTGCGAATCTGCTTCTTTTGATCAAAATCAAGTACGTACACCTCCCTGCCATCCTGGCTGATTGTGTTTCTGTACGTAAACTCATAGTACCTCCTTAAGTCGCTACTTTTCTTTAACGTGATACCCAGAAAACTCCCCTGACCTGGTACCTCAATGCCTGATACGGAGGTCCAGCCGAAGGTATAAAAGCCACCGCGGGAGGGATTCCAGAGTGGCGCCTTTTCTCGTTTAGCTTCCAGGTAGCGGGCGTCAAGTACCTGGGTCGTTTGGGATGCCGCCGAGCCTTTGCTCCGGAAGGCAACCTCAAGCAATTGGATTACTTTCTGGTTAGATGTAACGTATTCCCTCTGGAAGCCTTCGGCTACATAGGGGCTTGACGAGTAGTTGTGAGGGAGTTTTTTAATACTTTGCTCAACAAGGGCCCACGGATCAATGGGACGAACCGTGACTTCGCCTAAATCCACCGCTACGGGATCAAGGGCAATGTGCAGGCGCTTTTGATCAATGGTATCCGGATTGATTCTAACAGATTGATAACCCAGATACGATACACTTACCACCCGACCCGAGTAGGTGGTGGGAATACTGAATACAAATTCACCGGACTGATTGGAGGTGGTGCCGATACTGGTCCCATCTAGGCGAATGGTAGCATAAGGTAGGGCTTCTCCACTCGATCTGCTGACTACTCTACCCGAAAGGGACACCTGTTCCTGAGCGGCTCCTACTCGTACGATCAACAAGATGAGGTAAAGAGTGAGTCGCTTCATACAATGGAGACAGGTTAGGGCTGGTATTCACGATGTACCCTGCAAAGATCCATTTTAAAGAAGCAGAAGCTAATAATCAGCACGTTAAAAAATGTTAACGACTCGCTCCACTGTGCATTTAAGGGCTTCTCTTCAAGGTCATTGGGTAGCGGCCGTCATTCCCATTCCTATTTACAGGTATTGTTCTGGAGGTTGGTCAGGTAATGAATGTATTTTTTATTCTTTAAAATCCTTTTGGATATATCATCAAAAATGAACTGTTCAACCGGATTGGGATCTTTTTCGAGATTTTGTTGTAGATGTTTGATATCCCCCTCCTGATTGCTGACTATCCATTGACAGTAAGGTATAAAAGAGTGAAGGGATTCGCAGACTTTCCCTTTCTCTTTGCTTTCCTGAAGCAGTGTAAAAGAAGCGCAGATCAATTCAATATTTAAGCCTCCCGCTTCTTTCATTTCGCTAAGGTAGTAAACTAATTTTCGGTCTCTCTCCTGCTTTGATGAATACATAGCTGGCGATAAACAAATATGCTTAATAAGTACCTGCGACGCTACCTGTCTGTATATCTTTCTATATGATTCGCCCTTGATTTTTTTCAGGTTTGCAGCATATTCCTTATCCAGCGAGGTCAAGTTCTGGTCATATCTACCCTGAATGTCTTCTATACCACTGGTTGGCAATCCTACGCTTTTCAGAAAGTTGATCTGGTCTTGCATCAGAGAATCTGATCTTACTTCACTTTCCTTGTCATATTCAAATTGTATTGTCAGAAACAAACCCCTTAAATCAATTTCTTCATTGGATAGGGTATCGGTTAGTAGTGTCTGATTTGCGTAGGTACTTTGTATATATGTGAGGCAGATCACGATGGTACATCCGATAAGCAAGGCTAATGATTTTTTCATAGGTGCGAGTGTTTGTTGAGAAAAAGTCAGGAAAATACCTTACGATTTACTGCTTATCTGCCGGCAGGACCTACTTCGAACTTTACTTCTTCCGGCTTCCACACTACCTTCGCCTTGCCTGATTCTGTCCAACCGGGAGTGTAGTCTGCATTGGGATTATAGGCGTAGGTAGTGGTGATGGTTTCCCTGCGGGTAGACCGGGGCAGGAGTGGCTCTTGGAACGTTAAGTCTACGGATAGTAGACTACCTCCAGTAGCGGTCTGATAGTACAGAAACCCGCTCAGGGATTTTACCTTCCGATCTGATGTATTGCTGATACTGATCGAGTAGCGAAACTGTACGGTAGAGTCGGTGTACTGAGTTGTAATTTCCCGTAGGTGTACATCCACTACTTTCGCCAGTTCTTCGCTCCGCTTTTGCTCGGCCTCCGCTTCCAGCGCGGCCTGTACCTCCTCCCTGGTTCGCCGGGCTTTGTCCTGTACATCCCACAATTGGTACAGGTCCAGAATCTGCCGGTACGTTTTTCCTTCCAGCTTCTCCTCCGTAAACGACATCAGCAGCAGGTACTGCGTGATGCCCTTGTAGGCAGCAGAGTCGGGCGAGTCGGTAAGTAGGATGGCCTGCAGGTCAGCCGTTACCGTCTGTTCGCTGTACGGCCGGTCCAGCGGGTCTGTTTCTATGAATAGCAGAAGTAGTGTTAGAAGTAGCGTGTGCATGGATATAGAAAAGTTTGCGTAGGTACCTATGGTTGGCCTCGGCTGGTGTAGCTACATATATATAGAACTTGCTCCTCTAAACTACAATTATTATTCTTTTATATAAAAGAAAATTAAATATTTTTTGGCTTCTGCTTGACCGTTAACTAAAATTATAGTTAAATTTAAGAAAAATTAACATCCTGTACTGCAACAGTATGTAATTTAAAGTCGACTTTTAGCCATTATACACCGCTCTAAACCATCCACTTTTGAAAAAACATCTCCTTGTCCTATGCTTATGTATCATAAGCGGGATCACTTTTGCTCAAAACACCGGGCGCTTCAGTATAAAGGGTACTGTAGTTGATTCAGCCGGAGTGAAGCTTCCCTTTGCCACCGTCATGCTGCTGTTACCCCAGGACTCTTCCCTGGTCAACTACGGACGTACCAACGACGACGGTATTCTTGAATTCAAAAACCTAAAGCGCGGCAAGTACCTGCTCAAGGTCAACTACGTGGGGTACCTGCCCCATCAGCAGGATGTGGAGCCCGCCGAAGGGCCCGTTACCGACATAGGTACCATCCAGATGAAAATCCTGAATCAGGACCTGTTCGAAGTAGTAGTCAAGACGGCCCGGGCACCGCTCAGTATACGGGGCGATACGGTCGAGTACAATGCCGCTTCCTTCAAGGTACCTCCCGGCTCCTCGGTCGAGGACCTGCTGCGGCGCCTGCCGGGGATGCAGATCGAGCAGGATGGTACCATCCGGGCGCAGGGACAGGAGGTCAAACGCGTGACGGTAGATGGTAAGCGTTTCTTCGGGGACGATCCCAAGATGGCTACCAAAAACCTACCCGCCGAAGCCATCTCCAAAGTACAGGTATTCAACGGCAAGACCGAGCAGTCCCGTATTACGGGCGTCGATGACGGGAAGCAGGAAAAGACCGTGAACCTCGAGCTGAAGGACAGCCACAAGAAGGGCGGCTTCGGCAAGGCTACCGTCGGGGTGGGTACTGACTCCCGCATGGAAGGAAAAGTTAGCTACAACCGCTTCAATGATAAGCAGCAGCTCGCCTTCTTTGGCCTGGGCAACAACACCAACCAGAGCGGCATGTCGTGGGATGACTACCAGGACTTCCGGGGGAGCCAGTCGTTCAACTGGGGCGACGACGGCGACTTTGGCTTCAACAGCGGGGGAGGGGTACGTTTTATCAGTGGCGGTGATGGGGACGAAGAAAGCCTGACCATCCAGGCCGGACGCGGGGGGCAGGACCGGGGCTTTACCAAGAACTACGCCGGGGGCGCCAACTACAACTACGACACCAAGAAAACCAAGTTTAGCAGCAGCTACTTCTACAACCAGACCGACCAGACGCTGGATGCCTTCTCGAGCCGCGAAAACTTCCTCAACAATACTTCTTTCCTGAGCCAGGACGACAACCTTCGTCTCAACTTCAACGGCAACCACCGCGGTAGTCTGCGCTTCGAGAAGAACCTGGACTCGCTGAATACCCTGGTACTAATCAGTAACTCGCGCCTGGGGCAGGGCAATAACGCGTTCAGCAGTTTTCAGCAGTTTTTCCGCGGAGGCAACACCCTCACCAACCAGACCACCATCAACAACTTCAACCGGTTCAACTCCTTCTCGATGGGTAATACGGCCATCTATCGTCACAAGTTCCGGAAGAAGGGGCGCAACTTCGCGGCCAGCGTCGGCTACAACATCAACAACTCGGATGGCAATGCTGAGCAGCGCTCAATCAACGAGTTTCTGCAAGGGACCACGCAGGACTCCACGCAGGTGATAAACATCAACCAGTACAACCAGACCCGCAGCCTACGTACCCAATTTAAGGGAAGCCTCCTGTACGTGGAGCCGTTTGCCAAGAAGTTCTTTTGGGAGTCGTTCTATAACTTCTCATTGCGTAACGATGAGGTAGACCGTGACGTGTACGACCGTCGATCGGAGAATGAGTTCCGGAACGAGCAGCTCAGCCGCTACTACACCAACGAGTTTATCTACAACCGCCTGGGAAGCAGCGTGCGGTATTCGTTCAACGGACTGAACCTGACGGCGGGGATAGCGGCCATTCAGTTTGACCTGAAGGGTAAGTTTGCCAGCGATCAGTCGGCTGCCCAGTTTGGCCGGGTAGACCGCAAGTACTTTACCTGGGCACCGAGCGTTTCGCTCAACTACGACCTGAAGAACAACCGCTTCCTGTACGGCGGCTACAACATGAACGTCAACGAACCCAACATCCGGGACCTGCAGCCCATCGTGGACAACAGCAATCCGCTCTTCATCCGGGAGGGTAACCCAGACCTGCTGCCGCAGTCCAGCCACAACCTCAACGCCGGATTCAACTACTTCAATCCCGGTAGCTTTACCCAGCTGTACGTGGGCCTGAACTACAACTACTATGTCAATCAGATCGTGTATACGCAGCAGGTAGACGAGAACTTCATCACCCGTACCCGGCCTATCAATATCTCCGGCGGTAATTGGATGGGATCGTACATGGGATTTGGCTTCCCGCTGAAGAAGACTAAAGCCACCCTGAACATGAACGGAGGGGCCAATCTATCCAAAAACCTGACCTACATCAACAACGTCCTGAACGAGACCAATACCAACAGCTACAACTTTGGTTTACGTATGGACCTGACGCCCAGTGACCGGTTTACGTTCTATCCCTCGGCCAACTGGAACCTGAGCAATACCCGCTACTCGATCAACTCAGGCCAGAATCAGAGGATCGTGAACGCCACCTATAATGCCGAAATGAACGTAAAGCTACCCGCCGACCTGTTCTTCAACGGACGCTTCAGCTACCGTACTTTTGTTAACGAGCGGTTTGGGTTTAACCAGCGGCAGCCTATCCTGAACCTGTCGGTGTACAAAGTCGTCCTGAAAAACAAGAAGGGCGAGGTGCGCTTTACGGCCTATGACGTATTCAACCAGAACCGGGGCATCTCACAGTTTGCAAGCCAGAACTTCGTCACTACTGAGCAGGTACAGACGCTCGCGCGGTATTTTATGCTGAGCTTTACCTACAACATGCGCGGAGTGACCGGTAGCGTACGCCGGAGAGGTTTCTTTTGATGGTGAATGAGCGAATGAGTGAATGAGAGAAAATACGATCTCAATCTGTACTCGCTCTTGACTCACTTTATTAGTACTAACAGCTTAAAGCTAACAGCTAATACCTAAAACGCTAAAACCTAATACCAATGAAATACATAAAGATACTACTACTGGTACTGCTTACTACGCCGTCATGGGCGCAGAAGATGGAAGGAGTCGTTACCTACGAGCGGGTACAGTACTGGACCAAAATTATCTCGCGCCTGACTTTTCTGAGTCAGGAAGAAAAAGACCGGGTCAAAATGACCTGGGGCAATGACGACGAGTGGAAGACCAAGATGAAACTGTACTTCAGCCCCACCCAGAGCAAGTATACCTACTTTAATACCCAGGGGCAGACCGAGGATGGCAACTACTCCTGGCGGCAGGATGAGTACGAGATCTACCGCGACTTTGATAAGGAAAGGAAAACGGAGATCATCGAAATGCTCGGCAGGACTTACTTGCTGGAGGACTCGCTGAACATGCCCCGCTGGAAGATCATGAACCAGATCAAGGACATACAGGGTCACGTGTGCATGATGGCTGTTACCGAAGATACCATCCGGAACCAGAAGATTACCGCCTGGTTTGCGGACGACATACCCGTGCAGGCCGGACCGGAGCGCTACTTCGGACTGCCGGGGCTGATCATGGAACTCAGCCTCAATGACGGCGATGTGGTCATTACCGCTACCAACATCGAGATGAAGCCGGTAGTCGAAGAGCTGAAGCTGCCCAAAAAACTGAAAGGACGGAAGATTACGGATGCCGATTACGACAAGATAATATCCACCCATATCCGCGACAGTATCAAATCGCACCGCAATCCCTACTGGGCCATCCGCTACTGACCAACCTGAATGCCCTGGTACAATAAGTACTTCAGAAGGCTCTCCTTATGGAGAGCCTTTTTTTGTTATTTTTACAAGAAGAGGTAGGGTTACCGTCCTTTTAAGTCTTTGTTTTTAAAATGTTATTATAAAAAAATTAGAAATTGATCCTGTGTTCAGAGCCTTTACTGTCTAAAACACAGAGACTTATTGAGCCCAAAGAGCAACTGGAAATAAGGTAATGGGTTGATAATCAATAGTAGTTTATGTAGAAGGAGTGAACTTTATTGAAGAGTTACAAGTTGAAAATTAGGAATTTTTTAATGTAATATCAGAAGAATATTAGGGTAGTTACAGAAGTAATACTTCTTTTTTTAGGAAGGTGCATTAAATTTGTATTGCGAAAACGTTATCAGAATACTGGTAAATAGTAGAAGCAGATTATTTAACAACCTGTTGCTTTTTTGTAGAAAACCAATTTTTTCAATCTAATAACTATTTATAAAACCTCCTGATCCCATGCAAAAATTAATTATTGCAATTGCAGTGGTCCTAACCCTCGGCTCTTGTGCAAGTAAGAAGAAGATGCTTGCTATGGAAACAAAAGCCAACGAAATCCAACTACAACTTGACAAGGCGCGTGCTGACCTGAACGACTGTGATACTCGTTCGGCTGGCCTGAATCAAAGACTTAAAACCAGAGAAGACGAACTGGCAAGCCGCACTGCCCGCGTAAAAGAACTGGAAGATCAGATGGAGTTCCTGAAAAAGAACAACAACCAGCTTCTGGATCGTATGGCTGACCTTTCGATCGTTACAAAAGAAGGTGCTGAGAGTATCCGTAAGTCCATGGAGACTATGAACCAGCAGGGTAAGTACATCCAGAACCTGAACTCGAGCATCCAGCGTAAAGACTCCCTGAACATGGCTCTGGTGATGAACCTGAAGCGCTCACTGCAGGACGTAAGCGACGAGGATGTACAGATCGAAGTGAAGAAGGGTGTTGTATACGTGTCACTGTCTGACAAGATGCTGTTCCACTCAGGTAGCTACATGATCACGTCAAGAGCTGAAAGCGTACTGAGCAAAGTAGCCAAGATCCTGAACGACTACAAAGAGATCGAAATCCTGGTTGAAGGTCATACGGACAACGTACCGTACCGCAACGACAACCTGGTTGATAACTGGGATCTTAGCGTGAAGCGTGCTACTTCGGTGGTACGTACTCTTCAGGAGAAATATGGTGTTGCACCTTCTCGTATGATTGCCGGTGGTCGTGGTGAGCACCTGCCTAAGGCTGGTAACGAAAGCAAAGAAAATCGTAGCCAGAACCGTCGTACCGAGATCATCATCACTCCTAAACTGGATCAGTTCTTCAACCTGTACACTCCACAGGCTGGTAACTAATTAGATTATTATCTCTCTTTTTGACCATAATGCCCGGCCCGTCAGCACTGCTGACGGGCCTTTTTTGCTTAATGCTCTTTGGGTACAGTAGGGGAGAGTACTACTCTGCCTGGCCGGATCCGGAGTACTTACCCCTTCCGAACCCGGATGGTGAAAGCCTCAGCTGGGTTACGTACAAGTAGTTGTTCGAAGTCATTATCCGAGAAACCCCTGGTTTTGAGCAAGGGGAACAGCCCGTCAAAAATGGCTGTAAAGCCAATGAAGTCTCCGCCGTTGGGCTCACCGGGGCGGTACCAGCCGGCATCGTGCGATATAAGTACCCGGTTGAGGTGGCCGCTGTCCTTTATGGTTTTGATCCATTCGGCATATTGATCCAGATTAGTAGCACTGACCCCATCCAGACTCACCCAGGCTCCCTGCTGGGCGGCCTTGATGTAAGTAGATTTGTTGGGCTCGCTCTGGGCGTGTACCCACACAAACGCGGAGGGATGCACACCCAGCTTCTTAAGCACGTCTATCTCTTCAAAGGCTGTTTGGGCCGGGCCGGTATGGGAGCAGATGGTGAGTCCGGTTTGCTGATGGGTCAGCGCGGCAGCCGTTACGAGCTTACGGTGCAGTTTGGAGAGGGAGCCGCTGTTGACACCAATTTTGATAAAGCCCGGCTTGATGGTGGTCCCGGCTATGCCATTCTGATATTCCCTGATCCAGCGTTCGGACAGTTGCTCGGCCGATTCGGTCTGGGTCCAGGGAGGCAGGTACTTGTTGTCAGAGGCACCGTAGTAGCCGGTGTTGGTCAAGATCTGTAAGCCACTCTGCTCCGCCAGCATTTTCAGCAGTTGAACATCCCGCCCCAGAAAAGCCGGCGTACATTCTAATATGCTTTTGACTCCTTTCGCTTTGACTTCCATCAGATAGGGCAGTACCTTCTTTACCACCTCCTCGCGGTTCCACCGATCCATACTGATGTTGTCGGCCCCGATAAAATCAACCAGAAAATGCTCATGGATAAGCGTCATGCCCAGGGCCGCCGGATCAATGGTGCCATTGACGGTATGGATGCTTCCGGCTTTGGCGGAAAAGCCTGTAAGACAGATTGGTGTGGCTGCGCAGGCCAGCAAAAAGTCACGTCGGGAGAGCATATCTTTTGTGTTATATTTTCGGTAAGGTAGAAAAAAATCAAAAACTTCCTCCATTTTTAGCTGGTATATGTACAAATGAAAATTGATATCTAACTATTACCTATGCAAAGTATTTTTCCTGCCTGTTCTAACAGACTCCTCCTGCTTGGCCTGCTCTTTGGCTTGTCTTTCCTTCCACTCTTTGCCCAAACCCTTACCGAAGCTTCCCCCGAAAGCGTGGGGATGAGCACCGAACGACTACAGCGTATCGAAAGCGTCGTTCAGGACTACGTGAATCAGCAACGGATCGCCGGAGCGGTGGCCCTGGTAGTACGAAACGGAAAGATCGTGTACTACAAAGGCATCGGCTACGACGACATGGATACCAAGTCGCCGCTGAAGCGGGACGCCATTTTTCGGATCGCCTCGCAGACCAAAGCCATTACCAGTACGGCCGTGATGATGCTGTACGAAGAGGGGAAGCTGCTGCTGGATGATCCGGTGTCGAAGTACATCCCTTCCTTTAAGGAGCCCAAAGTACTGGCAACTTTCAACGAGAAAGACACCACCTTCACGACGGTACCCGCCAAGCGTGAGATCACCATCCGCGACCTGCTGACCCATACCTCCGGCATCAGCTACGCGGGTATAGGTACCAAGGAAGCTACCGCCATCTATGCCAAGTACAAGATCCCCAGCGGTATCGGTACTCCTAATTATAAACTGGCCGATGCCATCACTCTGCTAGGTACTATGCCCCTCGTCCACCAGCCGGGCGAGAAGTTTTCGTACGGACTCAATACAGATGTGCTGGGGTACGTGGTGGAGGTAGTGTCGGGCAAAACGCTGGACGAGTTTTTCCGCCAGCGTATCTTCGAACCCCTTGGAATGAAGGATACCTACTTCTACCTCCCGTCCGACAAGGCGGGCCGCCTCACTACCCTGTATACCCAAAACCGCGAAGGCGCTACCATCAAATCAGTCGCCCGCAATGGAAGTACCCCTGATTTTCCGAAGCAGAAAGGTACCTTCTATTCGGGCGGGGCGGGGTTGTCGTCAACGGCCTATGATTACGCTATCTTTTTGCAGAGCATGCTCAACGGAGGCCAGTACGGAAGCAAGCGCATCCTTGGCCCCATTACCATAGACATGATGACGGCCAATCAGATTGGGGACCTGAACGTGGGCGCCAGGAAGTTTGGCCTGGGCTATGCGGTAGCTACCGAGAAGGAAGCCGCCCGGATACCCGTATCGGTCGGGACCTATGAGTGGGGCGGTATATTCGGTACTACCTACTGGGCCGATCCGAAGGAAGGCATCGTCGCGCTGATCATGACCCAGAAGTACCCCAACTCCTACGGCGATCTGAGCGATAAATTCAAGGTACTGGTATACCAGGCCATCACTAAAAAGAATCCTTAGCAGTAGTGCCTGTACGGTATGATTGTACGACTTAGCCTTACACCCCGAAGAAGTCTCCTTATATTTTTTTTACTGGCTCTGGCCATTGCTTTATATTATGTATTTACGGATCAACCCCTGGCCAAAGCCTCACCTGAAAGTGTGGGGATGAGTGAGGAGCGGCTGGAACGCATCGATAGCGTCATGCAGGAGTACGTCACGAAGGGAAGGATACCGGGAGCGGTGGCTCTGGTCATGCGCGAGGGGAAGGTGGTGTACCACCGGAGCTTTGGCTATAACGACACAGAGAAGAAGGTCGCTCTGCCGAAGGATGCCATTGTACGAATAGCCTCCATGAGTAAGGCCGTTACCAGCGTAGCCGTGATGATGCTGTACGAAGAAGGCAGGTTTCTGCTGGATGATCCGGTGTCGAAGTACATTCCTTCTTTTAAGGAGCCCAAAGTACTGGCTACTTTTCAGGCCACTGACACTACCTTTACCACCGTACCGGCTAAGCGCGAAATCACCATCCGGGACCTGCTGACGCATACATCCGGTATCAGCTATCCCGAGATTGGTACGGTAGAAGCCATAGCCCTGTATGCCAAACACGACATACCCAGCGGTATAGGTACTCCGCACTACAAGCTCGGGGAAGTGATCAACCGCCTGGCTGCGCTGCCCCTCATGCACCAGCCGGGTGAGCGCTTTACCTACGGCCTCAATACCGATGTACTGGGGTACCTGGTGGAGGTAGTATCGGGCAAGTCGCTGGACCAGTTTATGCGGGAGCGGATTTTTGAACCGCTGGAGATGAAGGATACCGGCTTTTACCTGTCAGACGACAAAGCTGCCCGCCTGAGTACCCTGTTTTCAGAATATGAGGAAGGCGTGACTACCGTGGCCAAAACCGGATACGGCTTCTACCCCAACTTCCCGCTGGAAAAGGGTACCTACTACTCGGGGGGAGCCGGGCTGGTAAGTACCGCCTATGACTACGCCATTTTTCTGCAGATGCTCCTCAATGGAGGCGCACTCAACGGGCAGCAAATACTGGGGCCCGTAACCGTAAGGCTGATGACCACCAATCAGATCGGTGATATGAACCTGATCTACAAGAAGCTCGGGTTTGGATTCTCCATTGCCACCGAGCGGGAGGCGGCCCGCTTGCCCCCCTCGGTTGGCTCGCTCGACTGGAACGGCATCTATGGTACTACCTACTGGGTAGACCCCCAGCAGCGAATAGTGGCAGTATTGATGACGCAGAAGTACCCCAACCCGCACGTGGACCTGGGGGAGAAATTCAGGGTACTGGTGTACCAGGCGATCAAACAACTAGACTAGATGACACCCCCTACGGCCGTCACCGTGGGGGGTAGTTTATTAAGATTGGGAGGCGCCATTGATTATCTCCTGCATCTCAGTCCGTATTTTCTTCTTGTCGATCTTCCCTACGCTGGTCTTTGGTATTTCCTTTACAAATACAATCCGGTCGGGGACGTACCACTTGTTCAGCTCGCCGGAGTCTACTCGGTCCTGGATGGACTCCCTGATACTCTCGGGAGTAACATCATCCATATAGCCGGGCTTTACTACCACCAGTGCGTGTGGCCGCTCGCCCCAGCGGGAGTCGGGAAGGCCTACTACGGCTACTTCGACTACTCCCTCAACCTGTGATATCAGGTTCTCGATATCCAGCGAAGATACCCATTCCCCTCCCGACTTGATCACGTCTTTGACGCGATCGGCAATGGCCACATAGTAGTCAGGGCCGATACTGGCTACGTCACCGGTATGGAGCCAGCCGTTTCGCCAGAGCTTTTCTGAGCTTTCGGCATCCTTCAGGTACCCCTGCGTCATCCAGGGGCCACGGGCCACTACTTCACCCAGCGTGTGCCCGTCCTGGGGCAGGTAGTTATCCTCTTCGTCCACCAGTCGCAGTTCTACGAAGGGCGCTATCTTACCGGCTTTGGTGCGGTAGTCGAGCTGGTCATCCATTGGGAGGTCCTGCTGCTCGTCGTTGAGGTGTACCACCGACATGATCGGAGCTGTCTCGGACATGCCATACCCCTGTGATACGTTGATGCCCAGCTTCAGGGCCGCTTTGGCCAGGCCACGGGTGAGGGCCGAGCCGCCGATGATCACCTTCCAGCGGCTGAGGTCTACCTGCTGTACCACCGGACTGTTGACCAGCATATTCAGGATGGTAGGTACGCAGTGCGACAGCGTCACCTCCTCTTTGACCAGGAGCTTCAGGAGCATCTCCGGCTCGTACCGGCCCGGGTACACCTGCTTGTTGTTAAGCAGGGTAGCCGCGTAGGGGAAGCCCCAGGCGTGCACATGGAACAGGGGGGTAATGGGCATGTATACATCCTGATGGGTAAAGGGCAGTGCCTGGTACCCGCAGAAGAACGTAACCAGCCCCATGGTGTGCATAAACAACTGCCGGTGTGAGAAGTACACGCCCTTGGGATTGCCCGTCGTACCGGTGGTGTAGAAGGTCGTGGCCATGGTATTTTCGTCAAAGTCCGGGAAGTCGTACTGATCGGAAGCCCGGCTGAGGAGCTGTTCGTACTCGCCGGCTACCTCAAAGGAGGTAGTGGGCAGGGGCGGCTTTTCGGAGCCATACACCTTATCACTCAGGATGACGTACTTCGGTGAGGTCGTGATCTGGTCCTTGATGGCCTCCAGAATGGGCAGGAAATCCTCGTGTACCAGTATCACCTTATCTTCGGCGTGGTTGATGGTATAGAGTATCTGAGAAGGGGAGAGGCGCACGTTGATCGTGTGCAGTACGGCTCCGTAGCAGGGTACCGCAAAAAAGCTCTCGAGGTAGCGGTGGCTGTCCCAGTCCATCACCGCTACGGTATCACCCGGCTGTACGCCCAGCCCTTCAAGCATGTGTGCCAGCCGACGTACCCGTTTATTAAATTCAATATAATCCATCCAGAACAAATCGCGGTACACGATGCGGCGCTGAGGGTTGTAGCGCAGGCTCTGAGCCAGCAGGGTCTTGATCAGCAGCGGCTGGTCATAGGCAGACTCGGTACGGGGTATCAGTTTGGTCTGGATCATACGTCTCATAACATTAAGGGTGAATTAGTAAGCCATCGTATCTACTGAAATAGCTTTTAAAGCATTTAGTTTTCCTGACGAGCCAATTTATTACCTATACTTGTGGTCCTGTTGGCTGGTACGGTCAGCCTGTTGAGCATTGGTAGCTCGTATTGAGTACCTGAGGCCGGGTGGCCGACAGTCTGCAACTAAAATACTTTTTATTCTCAATATATTACTACTATGACTTCTGAAACCTATCCTTCGCAGTCCATCATAGAGCAAAGTCACGACCTGATCCGTCCCTACATACATCGTACTCCCGTATTTACCAATACTACCATCAACCAGCTGAGCGGGGCGGAGGTGTACTTCAAGTGTGAGAATTTTCAGAAGATCGGAGCCTTCAAGGCACGCGGAGGCATCAATGCCGTACTATCGCTGTCGGAGGCCGATCGTGCTAACGGCATTACTACGCATTCGTCGGGCAACCACGCCCAGGCCATTGCCTACGCGGCCCGTCAGGTAGGAGCCAGGGCGTACATCGTCATGCCTGACAACTCACCCAGCGTCAAGATCAAAGCTGTCGAAGGGTACGGCGCCGAGATCACGTTCTGCCCCAATACTCCCGAGGACCGCGAGGCTACCGTGCAGAAGATCATTGAGCGTACAGGGGCTACCTTTATTCACCCGTTCAACGACTACCGCGTGATAGCCGGACAGGCCACCGCCGCCCGTGAACTGCTGGAACAGGTAGATGGCTCACTCGATGTACTGATGGCCCCTGTGGGTGGGGGAGGACTGCTGAGCGGTACGGCTCTGTCGGCGCGTTACTTTTCACCCTCTACACAGGTAATAGCCGGTGAGCCCGAGGGGGCGGCCGATGCCATTCTTTCTTTCAAATCAGGACAAGTAGAACGGGCTCCTTTTGTCAAAACCATTGCGGATGGGCTGCTGACCCCGCTGGGTGACAAGACGCTTGCCATCATCCGCGAGCACGTCAGGGAGATACTGACCGTATCGGACGAAGAGATCGTAGCAGCCATGCGCCTGCTGTGGGAGCGTATGAAAATAGTGGTAGAGCCCTCGGGAGCCGTACCCTTTGCCGCCCTGCTTAAGCACAGGGAGCAGTTTGCCGGAAAGAAAGTAGGGATCATCCTGACGGGTGGAAACGTAGACCTGGGCAAGCTTCCCTTCTAAATACTATCGTTGGCAGCTGAGGTAGTAGGTGTTGGTTACTTAATTGGTTGATAAGTAGGTGGTTGCCTTAAACAATTTAGTTGTTGGTGTGTTATGAAACAGAATGGTATAGTTTGTGCTGTGAATTCAAAGTGATATCTTATATAAATATGATCAGCTTTATTATGACTATTGTTATACGCCCTGTTATGTGTCGGTAATACATAAAGTATTGCTTAAACAGGAGTTTACATATATATTTGAGGTTCTATTTTCGTTGACACTATAATAACACAACATAAGTACAACCAAGTTACCTGTCGTATGGCTACATTCATCAGTTGCCCCGGCCAAAATCAAGCAGTAAATCTGGACAGTGTGGATACCATCACCCTGATCGACACCAACAACCACCAGTACTGCATTGAGTTTTATAAGAAGATCATGGTGCAGATACCGACGCAGGTAGCGTCGTGGTCATTCGAGTCCAGAAGGGAAAGAGACGCGGTATACCAGCAATTAAAGGCGAAGCATTTTTCGGAACTGATAGCCGATACTTTACCGGATACCAGATTTATAAAGCCCGGAGATATTACCAAATCGAACGGATCAAACGGAAACTATAACAGCGAGTCCAACTAAGCGTAGTATATCTACTGTTCATTTGCGCGTAGGTCTAATATAAGCACTTGGCGTACTGCCTGAACCTTTCAGATTTCTTTTTGACGATTTCTTCCTTGTAATCATCGATTTCAAGCGCTTTGATGGACTTAGTACCCAGCAAGGCCACTGTCCTGCGGTCCAGCAGGGCGGTGTAGGTATACACGTGCCTGCCATCCTGTACGTGGTAGTCCAGCTCGCCGTCCAGTCTGAGGGGTTTGTGCTCATTCAGGTATAGCCTGGCTACTTTGGGCTTTCGGAGGGACTTCGCTCCTGCCACCCGTATGGTAGTCACGTAGGTAGTATCATTCCCCTTGATTATCCGCGCCAGATACATGGATTCCTCAATGGGCGAGTGGGTAATGGTAGAGCCTTCGGAGGTAGTGGTTTCGACACCCAAGCAATCCGATTCAGTACCGGTTGGGGGAGTAGGGGCAGGAACGGTACCCGAAAAAAGCTGAACCGAGATCAGGAAGGGCAGTAGCAGGTAGGGTTTCATGAATGATACAGTTGAGGATTTGCGCCTCAAATTAATGCTTTTGCTCTGAATTTCTGCTACTGCGCGCTATATCTCAACCTCTAATTAGCCAAAGGCCGACTCTACCGAGCCACCATCCACGCGGTAGTTGCTGCCATTGACGTAGCTGGCCAGTTCTGAGCTTAGGAAGGCGATCACCGCGGCTACTTCATCAGGTTGGCCGCGCCGGTGTACGGCTATATGCGGGCGCTTGTTTTTCAGGAACCAGTCCACCACCTCTTCTACGGATGTATTGCGCTCCTGGGCCAGTTCTTCCATCATGGTGTTGGTCATGGGCGTCTCTACGTAAGCGGGCGATACGCAGTTGATCAGCAGCCCGTCGCGGGAGTAGGCGCGGGAGAGGCACTTGGCCAGATTGATAATAGCCGCCTTGCAGGCGTTGTAGGGGCTCTCTTCTTCGTAGGGTTGGAAAGCGTTTTCGGAAGATACCAGTACCACCCGTCCCCAGCCCCTGGCCTGCATCTGGGGGATAAAAGCCCGGCATACCCGTACCGCCCCCATCAGGTCTATGTCGATGGTTCCGAGCCAGTCGTCGTCACTGAGGCTAAGAAAGTCGCCGGCGGCTCCGCGCGCACCGGCACAGTTGATCAGGATATCCGCTCCTCCCAATTCCACCTTCACCCGGTCGGCTAGCTGGAGTACCTGGTCGTTCCGGGTCAGGTCGGCTGTGATGGCCAGTACCCGGGCGTTGTGGCTGAGGTGGGCCTTTATCGCTTCGGCAACTTGGTCCAGCTTTTCCTGCGTTTTGTCAGTGAGTACTATATTCACTCCTTCGCTGGCCAGTAGCCTGGCGGTAGCCAGTCCAATTCCTGAATCACCTCCCGTAATGACTGCGGTTCGTCCTGCAATTGATAAGTCCATAATATTGTAAAATAGATGTTTACTACTACAGTTGAGGAGCTAACTGGCTGATGAAGTTTAAGGTTATGGGGCTGGAAAAGAAAAAGCTGCAGGTGGGGTATAAAGGGGGAGTAATAGCATTTTGCGAAGTACCTACTACGGGCCACGTATTAGTGGCGATTCTAGTCTACTTTTTGGGAGGTACCTTCATAGGGATCCGGCTTTTGAGCAACGTATAAAAGGAGTGGTAAAAGGTAATGGATAAAGGGGGCTGATTCACGCAAAAATGGCGGTAAGAGCAATTACGGCGTGGTATTTGTTGCGATTTGTTCACTGTTCTATTCATATCACTAAACACAACACTTTATGTTAAAACCAATCCTCTATTCTGTATTACTGTCTGCACTTGTAATAATGGGCTCCTGTAAAGGTAAACAAGGTGAAATAGGTCCTCAAGGCGTAGCCGGTGTGGCGGGGGCCGCCGGTCCAGCTGGTTCCAAGGGAGACAAAGGCGATAAGGGTGACGCCGGAGCTACCGGAACTACCGGCGAGACTGGAGCTACGGGTGAAAAAGGGGACAAAGGAGACAAGGGGGACAAAGGAGATTCGGCCGGCGCTTTACAATTTAGTGTAGGACAGATAGAGTCGGACGGTGACCTCCGTTTCAATCTGAGCTTTGATCTTTCTTCTGTACCCAATCGGGCGGCCGTTGAGAAAGGCATGGTACTTTGCTACTACAAGAGCGCTGACTTCTGGTTTCCGGTACCGGGTGTAGTACCCCTCAACCATGGTCGTCTGGGTACTATGTTATTTGCGTACCGCCTGGAAGATACCCAGATGAAAGTGGTGGTATATTCTTTAGATATGCGGGGTAAAGAAGTCGCTACGGATATTCGGGTAGTACTGGTACCTGCCCAGAATGCCCGCCTGAATGCTACTATTGATTACAAGAATTACCTGGAAGTGGCCAAAGCATATAATCTGCCAATATAAATTTTTTGATGTCATAGTTGTTTTAGAAAAAGCTCCCTTAGGGAGCTTTTTGCGTTTATATACGTCAGCTATCAATCATTTTTCACTAGTATACGTGTAGGTAATTGGTACTATCCTGGCATACTTTTATCACTGTAAGAGGAAACGTAACAACTTATTGTAAGTAAGCGGATAATGAGAAGACTTTTCCTTTCGCTGGCGTTGCCGGCAGCTTTGTTTTCAGTACTTACCGGTTGCTACCGGATGAGGCCTTCCAACGGAGGCGGTGAGACTAAATCCATCTCACAGGAACGGCGGGTTAATCCTGCTGATGTACTGCTTCCACCCGGCTATACCATCGAAGCCGTTGCCCGTGATTTTACATTTCCTTCCGCCGTAGTCTTTGATGCTCAGAACCGCCTGCACGTACTGGAGTCGGGCTACTCGTACGGTGAAGTATGGACCGAACCCAAGCTGATCCGGATCGACAACAACGGTACCCGCACGGTGGTAGCTACCGGTACCCGCAATGGTCCCTGGTCGGGTGTCACCTACCACGATGGTAACTTCTATGTGGCGGAGGGGGGTACGTTAGAAGGGGGCAAGATCCTGCGCATAGCACCGAATGGTACCATCACACCCATGGTAGATAAGCTACCGACCATGGGCGACCATCACACCAATGGTCCGGTCGTCAGGGATGGATACGTGTACTTTGGCTTGGGAACCGCTACCAACTCGGGAGTAGTCGGTACGGACAACTACGAGTACGGCTGGCTCAAACGCGAGCCCCGCTTCCACGATATTCCCTGTCAGGATGTAGTACTGAGCGGCCTCAACTTCGATACGCCCAATGTACTTCAGGATTCCTCCACCAGGGCTTCTACCGGAGCTTTCTCGCCCTACAATACGACCAGCTATCCCGGCCAGATCATTAAAGGAAGCCTGCCCTGCTCAGGAGCTATTATGCGGATAGCTGTGACGGGTGGCAAGCTGGAGTTGGTAGCCTGGGGCATCCGCAATCCTTTCGGGATGGCTTTTTCTAATGACGGCAGATTGTACGTAACCGAAAACAACTACGACGTCAGGGGGAGCCGCCCCGTGTGGGGGAGTGGCGATGTACTTTGGGAGATCAAAGAGGGCATGTGGTACGGCTGGCCCGACTTCTCGGCCGGCAGACCCATTCGGGACGAAGAGGAATTTAAGCCACCGGGCAAAGACCCGCTTAAGCCCCTCTTGCGACAGTACCCCAATGAGCCGCCTAAGCCGGCGGCCATACTCGGAGTTCACTCCTCATCCAATGGATTTGACTTCTCCCGAAGTGCCGCCTTTGGTTTTGAGGGAGAGGCCTTTGTAGCGCAGTTTGGTGATATGGCTCCCAAGGTAGGCAAGGTCATGGCACCGGTTGGGTACAAGATCGTACGGGTGGATGTCCAGAACGGTATAATTAAGGATTTTGTGGTAAACAAAGGCAAGCGCAATGGCCCCGCCTCCTGGCTCAACAGCGGTGGGCTGGAGCGTCCCGTTGCGGCCCGCTTTGATGCTTCTGGCAATACCCTGTATGTAGTTGACTTTGGCGTGATGCGCATGTCAGAGAAGGGCCCGGAGCCCAAGCCCAATAGTGGTGTAATCTGGAAGATAACCCGGAAGTAAGAATATGAATATATATATGAGAATAGTAACCCTGGGTGTGGTCCTGCTGATCTGGGGACTGGTAGTAGCGGGTTGTGCAGGCCGCAGGTCTGAACCCATCAGGAAGGAATACTTCAAGCCTGCCAATGCCAGTATCGCTAACGGCGAAAAAATGTATATGGCCTACTGTCAGAAGTGCCATCCCGGCGGAGAAGCAGGGCTGGGCCCGTCGATCAATGCCAACCCCGCTCCCCAGTTTATCAAGCGGTTCCAGATGCGGCACGGGCTGGGTGTCATGCCCGGCTTCAAACGCGACGAGATATCCAAAGAAGACCTGAGAGATATATCCAGGTACAGTAAAGCCTGGAAACACTACTGATAAGTGGTGACTAGCCGAAAATAAACTTCTGCTGTTGGGTGGTAAAATGATCCAATTTCGACTTTATAAAGTAAAAGGCCCTGCTATGGCTTCTAACTGGCTGAGCAGGACTATTACTGATGTAAAGAAGTACTACCTATTCAATACAAAATGAAAAACAACAGAAGGAAGTTTATCAAAGAGCTGGCTATGGGTACTGCCGGTGTTGCTGTAAGCGGAAGCCTGGTCAATGGTCTGGCTAACAGCGTACCCGCTACGGCTGGTATGCCTGCCCGTAGCTATTCCAAAATCATTGGAGCCAATGACCGTATCGGCGTAGCCATTGCCGGTTTGGGACGTCGGTACGGTGCGTACCTGGAAGCCATCTCGGATAAAGCCAATAACGTAGAGCTGGTGTACCTGTGCGATGTGATGAAGAAGCAGCGCGATGCCGCCGGTAAGAAGCTGTCCAAGATGGTTGATAATACGCCAAAACTGGAAAACGATATCCGTAAAGTCTTTGCTGATAAGCAGGTAGATGCTCTTTTCAACGCTACCCCCGACCACTGGCATGCGCCGGGTGCTTGTCTGGCGATGCAGGCAGGGCAGCATGTATTCGTTGAGAAACCCTGTAGCCATAACCCCCGTGAGGGCGAAATGCTGGTCGAGTTCCAGAAGAAGTACAACAAGGTGGTACAGATGGGTAACCAGCAGCGCTCGGCCACTGAGTCCATCGAGATTGTCCGTGAAATCCACAATGGAGTGATCGGTAAGCCTTTTAAGGCTATTGCCTTCTACTCAAGCGGCCGCGGTGAGGTACCCCTTCCTAAGAAGGCTCCCGTACCCGATGGACTGGACTGGGAACTGTTCCAGGGACCGGCTCCCCGTCGGGAGTATACCCACGACACCTGGGACTACAACTGGCACTGGTACGGCTGGGACTACGGTACCGCCGAGGCCGGTAACAATGCTACCCACGAGCTGGACGTAGCGCGCTGGGCCCTGCAGGAAGACTATCCGGAGTTCGTAGAGGTGGAGGCGGCCAAGCGCTACTTCCCCAACGACGGCTGGACCATGTACGATACCATGCTGGCTACGTTCCGCTTCCCCGAGAACAAGATCATCCAGTGGGATGGCAAGAGCCGCAACTCCTACAATACCTACGGCAGCGACCGTGGTACTATCATCTACGGTACCAATGGTACCGTGTTTGTAGACCGTAATGGTTATAAACTGCACGACCGGAGCGGCAAGCTCATCAAGAGCAACCTGTCCAAGGGACAGGAATCCGGTACGGCTCTGGGTGGTGGTGGCGATATGTCTACCCTGCACGTGGTGAACTTCTTCGATGCCATTCGGGGTAAAGCCAAGCTTAACTCCCCCATTGACGAAGGAGCTAAGAGTACCCACCTGTGTCACCTGGCTAATATTTCGGCTCGTACGGGTAAGTCATTCAAAGTAGATACCAAAACCGGACGTATAGCTGACAAGGAAGCAATGAAGCTATGGGGACGTGAGTACGCCCAAGGATGGGAACCGCGTATTTCGTAACTGGCTCTTAAATAGAACTATTCAAAGTCCAGGAGGCACCCTAAGCGGGTGCCTCTTTCTTTTTTGGCAGAAGGTATTCTTAGAATATGTATACTATATGGTTAAATTGGAGAAAAAATATAGTATATTCTACAATTAGTCATATACAAAAAATAATAATTGGCCTTTTGTTGATTATTCAAGATTAATAAATAATTTAGTACCGGTAATACGTTAATCCTCCTTTATCTTAAAAAAGTATGAAGCGCCCTCTTTTGACCCGCGATTGTGTATTGTCGGGCGAATCAAGTAGATCTATGCAAGGTATTGTTACCAGGCATCGTAAAGTAGTACAGTTGGTGTGTTTGCCTAAGAGGAAAAATCTGCTGGACCACCTGCTGGAGAATCCTTCGTTCTCATCCTTCGTTTTCTTTCTGAATTAATAAGATCTGCAGTGGAGTAGGCTGTCATGGCCTGGCATCTGTCCCTACCACTTTATTTCTTATACGTGATCCTGGTCAAAAAGCGCACAGCCCCGGCTGCGCGCTTTTTGCTTTTCCGGCCGGTAAATAGCTACTTTCTATATACTGCTACCTATATACTGCTACGTATTCAGGATGTATAAAATTTAAAAATAGCTCTGTGTGGATTTGACATAATGAATAATAGTAGTATCATTGTGTAAAAATTACAAAAATTGTAGCAAAAGTGCTATTGAGCTACGGTCCGTAAAACAAGCCAGTCAACCAATCAATCAACCTACATAACACTTATCTCTACTCCATGACAACCCGACAATCCCTCATGGCCCTGATGGTACTAATGGTACCTCTTGCAGGGGTGGCCCAGAAGCCGGCAAGTGCTACTTCATCCCCCATTCAGCTCAGCGCGGAACAGGCCATCGTAAATACTGAATATGGCAAACTGCGTGGCTACGTACAGCATGGTACCTACACCTTCAAGGGTATTCCCTACGCCAAAGCCGAGCGCTTTATGGCTCCCCAGAAACCCGATGCCTGGCAGGGTGTGCGTAGTTCGCTTTCGTACGGTCCAGTATGTCCTACCGATGTGACAACTACGGTGAACGATGAGTTTGAGTTTGTATTCCAGCACAACTGGGGCTACACCAACGAGAACTGCCTGAGCCTGAACGTATGGTCGCCGGGAATCAATGATAGTAAGAAACGCCCCGTGATGGTGTGGTTTCACGGAGGAGGATTTTCGGCGGGTTCATCCGTAGAGCTACCTTCCTACGACGGCGGCAACCTCACCCGCAAAGGGGACGTGGTAGTTGTAACCGTTAACCACCGCCTCAACCTGCTGGGCTTCCTGGATATGTCAGCCTACGGCGAGAAGTACAAGAACTCCGCCAACGCGGGCTTAATGGACCTCGTGGCTTCGCTGGAATGGGTGAAGAATAACATTGCCCAGTTTGGCGGTGACCCCAACAACGTGACCATCTTTGGTCAGTCGGGTGGGGGAGGCAAAGTAACCTCCCTGATGAACGCGCCCTCGGCCAAAGGACTGTTCCACAAAGCCATTGTGCAGAGCGGTAGCTACATCCAGAACTTCACCGAGCCGGCTATGGCTCAGCGGGTCAGCGCGGCTATGCTGGAAGAGCTGGGCCTTAAGCCCAACCAGGCTGATTCGCTGCAGAAGATCTCCTACGAGCGCCTCAACGCGGCCAGCAAGGTAGCCATGCGTAAGGTAGCCGAACAGCTGAAAGCCGAAGGCAAGCCGGCCATGGGTCTGGGTTGGAACGCTGTCCATGATGGTCACTTCCTGCCGTACCAGCCTTCGGAGGCAGCCGCTAAGGAGCTATCCAAAAATGTACCTCTGCTGGTAGGCTCTACCAAGACCGAGTTTGCTCCGTTCATGCCTGGTTCACGGGTGGCTACCATGGATGCCGCCAAAGCCAGTCTGCAAAAGCAGTACGGCGAAAAGGCCGAGGCCTACTTCAACGCCTACAAGAAAGCCTATCCCGAGGCAGTCACTCCTTCTGACTATGTTACCGTAGATATCAACTTCCGTCGCCTGGCCATTCAGCAGGCGAGCCAGCGGGCGGTAGCCGGTGCTGCTCCGGTATACATGTACCTGTTTACCTGGAGCTCACCCGTGATGGATGGCGCTTTTAAGTCGATGCACTGTATGGAGCTTCCTTTCGTGTTTGACAACATCAGCCGTTGCGAAGAGATGACAGGAGGTGGCAAAGAAGCCCACGCCCTGGCCGATAAGATGAGCCGCGCCTGGATCCAATTTGCAAAGACCGGTAACCCCAACCACAAAGGGCTACCTACCTGGCCGCAGTACTCTGCCGAGAACGGAGCCAACATGATCTTTGATAATGTGAGCCAGGTGAAGAATCATCATGACAAGGAGCTTCTGGAGATGGCATCCGGAACTACATTCTAAGAAAAAAAGCAATAGAACGTACCAGTCAGCTGCTTTCCTGACTGGTACGTTTTGTTTTATATAATCTTCTATATAGCCTTTGCAACCTATGTCCTCCATGCTCCGCCTTCCAGCCTTTGCCTGCCTGCTGGTAGTTAGCCTTACCTCTTTCCTTTCCGAAACCCTTACCCTGGATGTCGTAAAGACCGAGGCAGGAATGGTTTCGGGTACCAAAAGTGCCGATGGTACTATCGCTATATTTAGAGGTATTCCTTTCGCAGCCCCTCCGGTGGGCGACCTGCGCTGGAAAGCGCCCCAGCCCGTAAAGCCCTGGTCGGGGGTACTTAAGGCGGAGCAGTTTGGCCCCAGCCCCATGCAGAACTCTCCGGCTCCCTTCAGTATGTGGTCGGCCGAATTTCTGATTCCTAAAGAGCCCATCAGCGAAGACTGCCTGTACCTGAATGCCTGGTCAGGGGCTAAAACCGCCAGAGAGAAATTACCCGTACTGGTCTGGATCTACGGAGGAGGGTTTAATAGCGGAGGAACCGCCGTACCAATCTACGATGGAGAGGCTATGGCCCGGAAGGGGATCGTATTCGTAAGTGCCAACTACCGCGTAGGGCCCTTTGGCTTCTTTGCCCATCCGGAACTGACGAAGGAGTCGGGTACCAATGCCTCCGGCAACTACGGCCTGATGGATCAAATCGAGGCCCTGCAGTGGGTGAAGAAAAATATCGCGGCCTTTGGCGGCGATCCTAACAACGTAACCATTGCCGGACAGTCGGCGGGTTCCATGAGCGTGAGTTGTCTGGTGGCTTCCCCCCTGGCCAAAGGATTATTTAACAAAGCTATTGCTCAGAGTGGCGCCAGCTTTGGCCGCACTATGCCGGTACTGGCGCAGGCCGAGCGGGATGGCGAGCGCGTAGCTAATACCTTACATGCTACGTCACTGAAAGATTTACGGGCTCTACCCGCCGAGGAAATTCTGAAAAAAGGGCAGGGTATGCGGGTAATTATAGATGGCTATGTGCTACCAACCAAGGTGGCCGACATATTCGCGGCCGGTAAGCAAAACGACGTAACGCTCCTGACCGGCTGGAACCAGGACGAAGGATTGCTATTTGGCCCGATCAAAAACGCTGCTGATTTTAAGGCGCAGGCCGAACAGCAGTACGGTGCCGATGCTGCTACCTTCCTGAAGTACTACCCGGCTGGTACCGATGCCGAAGCTTCGCAATCCCAACTGGACCTGTCGAGAGACCAGACCTTTGGTACTCAGAACTATACTTGGGCCAACGTGCAGGCCACTCAGAACAAGTCAAAGGTGTACGTCTACCGCTTTACCCGTAAGGTACCTGCCACGGGCGAGTACGTGAAGTACGGCGCCTTCCATACCGGCGAGGTACCCTATGCGTATGATAATCTCAAATTTGTGGACCGTCCCTGGGAGCCGGTTGACCGGGAGCTGGCGCAGACCATGTCTACCTACTGGGCTAACTTCATCAAGAGCGGAAACCCTAACGGCAAGGGAGTACCTGCCTGGCCTGCCTATACCGTGAAGGAAAAGCAAATCATGGATCTGGGCAAAAAGCCCGAAGCCAAGCCCATACCGGATCGGGCCGCTCTGGACTTCCTGTATTCAAAAATGTCAGGCAACAACTAGTAGAAACCACCTCATGCTGGCATTCCTGGGTCTGTTGACCATTGTTTTACTTCTGGTGTTGGTGATGACCAAGAGGGCTTCGCCCGTAGTCGCCCTGATTATGGTACCCATTGTAACGGCCCTGCTGGGGGGATTTACGTCAGAGATAGTAACGTTTATCACGGATGGCATTCAGTCCATAGCCAGTACGGCCGTGATGTTTGTTTTTGCCATTCTTTTCTTTGGTGTACTGATGGACGCGGGTACATTTAGGCCCATCATAGCCCGGCTGCTGAAGGTAGCGGGGCATGATCCCGCCCGTATTACGGTAGTGACGGCTGTACTGGCCATGATTGTCCATCTGGATGGCTCGGGCGCGGTTACCTTTCTGGTGACGATACCGGCCATGCTGCCCTTATATGACGCGATGGGTATGCGCAGGACCACGCTGGCTACCACCGTGGCGCTCGCGGCAGGTACCATGAATATCCTCCCCTGGGGCGGCCCCACCATCCGAGCGGCTACGGCTCTGGAGGTACCCGTAACCGAGCTGTTCAACCCTTTGCTGGTCCCGGTTGCCTGTGGACTCATTACGGTACTGGTTATCGCCTATGTACTGGGTGTGAAAGAAAGGCCCTTGATTAAGGTACCTGAGCTAACTGCTCCGGAAACGAATTCCTACTCGGAGCAGCCAGGTAGTACGCTCGAAAGGCCCCGGTTGCTGTGGTTTAACCTGCTACTGGTCATCGTTTCCATCGTGGTACTTATTATGGCGCTGGCCCCTCCGCATGTCATCTTTATGGTAGCCTTTGCCATTGCTATCACCGTCAACTACCCCAATTTGACTATACAGCGCGAGCGGATTGACTCGCATGCTAAGGCCGCCCTTTTGATGGCCAGTATTCTTTTTGCAGCCGGATGCTTTACCGGTATTCTCAAAGGGTCGGGTATGATAGGAGCCATGGCTGAGGCCGCTGTCGCTTACATACCTGCTTCGGTGGGTAATCACCTGGCCCTGATCACCGGACTGGTAGCCATGCCGGCCAGCCTGCTGTTTGACCCGGATTCTTTTTACTTTGGCATACTACCCCTTCTCGGTACCACGGCCACCCATTTTCAGGGTGATGCCCTGGAAGTAGGCCGGGCCGCTATCCTGGGTCAGATGACCACCGGCTTTCCCGTAAGTCCCCTGACGGGCGCTACCTTTCTGCTTATCGGGCTGACGGGTGTGGACCTGGGAGATCACCAGCGGAAGACCATTCCCCTGGCCTTTCTGGTCACGATGGTTATGTTAGCAGTGGCTGTACTCATTGGAGTTATTAGCTATTAGTGGTTAGCTGTATTGGTTAACTAGGTTATTGCAAGGGCAAAATTTGTCCACAGCGGATGCTGTTTTTGAGCCATTTGGATGGGTGTCATATTATTAATGCC
>NZ_JAFEUV020000017.1:111418-115289 GCF_017355915.2 Telluribacter roseus | reverse complement strand
ACACAGCGCCGGCGTAGCACTTCGTACTCGGTTTGTTTATAGCTTGCCATAATAAGTACAAGGTTTGACTATTACGGATCTACTCACGCATTAATAATGCCCTACCAATCTTCCCGCAGGATAAAAGAACTGTGACCTTCAGGAACCCTGAAGGTGTATATATGAAATTAGGTAATTTTCTGGCGATAGATCCAGATGATCAAAGAAAAGGACTGCCTAGCTTTGGTAAGCTTGATGAAGTTGTCTTCTACGAATACTTTAAGCAAAAAGAAGAACTATACTCTATTGCAAATTTAATTAGACTTACTTTGGAAGACAAAGCTATCAATCAAAAACTTATTCAGCTAAATGATGTAGATGAAGAAGAGATATATGCAAAGGAGGGAAAGGTACTCTACCGACTTCATAAGATATGAGAAAGAGACAAAGGCATCATAAAAAAGAAGAAAACACAAGTACTGAAAGAGAAAGGAGAGCTAACTTGTGAGGTATGTAATTTTAACTTCGAAGCTACCTACGGTAATTTAGGGAAAGGGTTTATCGAATGTCATCATACAAAGCTTGTAAGTGAGATGCAGCCAGGGGATTTAACACGATTAGAAGATTTGGCTGTAGTTTGTTCAAATTGTCGTCGAATGCTACATAGGAATCAAAGGATCACAATTCATAAGAAGGATAATGCTTATGGTTTATACTTTTTAGCTAAATCTATGTTTTTTATTGCTTCTAATGTAGCTTGTGTATATGGATGCTGCTCTCCTAGGAATTTAAGCCAAATAGGCAAACCTTTGTTATAGTACTCTAACGCTTTATCATATTCTTGTTTATAGTAATAGACATTGCCGATGTTGTGGTAGGATTGAGCTACATCGGGATGTTGCTCTCCCAGAATTCTAAGGCGGATAGCCAAAGCTTTGTTATAGTACTCTAGCACTTTGTCATATTCTTGCTTATTTGCATATACGTTGCCGATGTTGTTGTGGGATGTAGCTACATCGGGATGCTGCTCTCCTAGCACTTTAAGGCGGATGGTCAAAGCTTTGTTATAGTACTCTAGCGCCTTATCATACTCACCTTTGTTGTTATAGGCAATGCCGATGTTGTTGTAGGTTGCAGCTACATCCGGATGCTCTTCTCCTAGCACTTTAAGGCGGATAGGCAAAGCTTTATTTAAGTTTTCCAAGGCCTTGTCATACTCTTGTTTACCTAAGTAAATACCTCCAATGTTGTTATAGGATGTAGCTACATATGGATGCTGCTCCCCCAGGACTTCAAGCCAGATAGCCAAAGCCTTGTTATAGTACTCTAGCGCCTTGCTATATTCTTGTTTATAGTAGTAGATACCGCCTATGCTGTTGTAGGATATGGCTACATCGGGATGCTGCTCTCCCAGAACTTTAAGGTGGATAGCCAAAGCTTTGTTATAGTACTCTAGCGCCTTATCATACTCACCTTTGTTGTTATAGGCAATGCCGATGTTGTTGTAGGTTGCAGCTACATCCGGATGCTCTTCTCCTAGCACTTTAAGGCGGATAGGCAAAGCTTTATTTAAGTTTTCCAAGGCCTTGTCATACTCTTGTTTACCTAAGTAAATACCTCCAATGCTGTTATAGGATGTAGCTACATATGGATGCTGCTCCCCTAGAATTCTAAGGCTTATGTATAAGTCTTTATTAAAGTACTCTAGTGCCTTGCTATATTCTTGTTTATAGGAATAGACAATGCCGATACTGTTGTAAAGTTTACGAGCTAACGTATTATTTAGCAAAGTGATGTTAATACCCAAGAAAGTATCTAAAGCTTGTTGTAGTAGATATTTATCTGCTAGTATATCTCCTTTCAGTAATTGGTAATTTGGATTTTCTGTATCATATTCAATAGCTTCTTCAACTTGTTGTAATGCTTTGTCATATTGGAACTGGTTATAACTACCCTGAGCTTGCAGATAAGCAGACTGTGCTATTTCACTTTTTTCCTGCTGTACTTTTGCTTTTCGTTTCTGCTTAAATTCCTCTAAGAGTTGTTGATAAGCTTTGTGATCCAACAGCTTCAACTTTTCTTCTGCCTGTGCCAGAACTACTGCAAAGTCTGTGTCCTGGTACTGAGCTCTTAGTTGAGCAATTTCAGCCTTTAGCTTATTGTTCTCCAAGATGTACCTTTCTAGGCCTTGGTTATAAGCATCAAGGCTAATATAGCCCTCCTTGGAGGTGTTACGTGCAATCTCTATTAGCAGCTTATTTTGATTTTTCTGACTTTGCCCGATCTGCTTAATACCCTGTTCCAACAGATCCAGTTGCTTAGAGATAGACGGTATACTCCTCAGGTAACTCAGCAGCCTATGAGCTTCCTGATCTTTTGACAGATCATATGTTATAACCACTCCTGCCTGGATAATCTTTACAATGTTATTATTGCCCTTGATGTCAGTAGTAGCAGTCTGTCTAGTGGGCTTCTTAGGTATCTGAGCTAACGTACTTGTTTTAATCAGGCATAGAAACAGGAATAGTATAATCTTCATAAGTATATTGTTAACATCTGCTAGCCTCATACAACTGTGTTAAAGTTATTCCACCTTTAAAGTATCTTTTGCACCCTGTTGATAAACCTGAACCTTATTACTATCTGATCTTGTAAGGTTTACTTCTGAGTTTTGACTTACACTGTCTCCACCTATTTGTTTTGTTTCTACTGTATTCCCGCTAGAGCCTTCTAGGGTTATTGTCGAACTCTGTTCTTTGTTATTATTTGGCGAAATAAGTCCAATCAGCATAAGGACGACACCCAACGCCATGAATGCGTAGATACCATTGATCGTTGAAGATTTTCTAGATCGTTTATTTTGCTCAGACCTAAGTAAAAAATATGCAAGCACAAGAACGATTGCTCCTAATCCTATCAATCCATATTTTAGAAAGTTGGGTAGCTCTGGTAATAGATCCATGTCTAGTGATATAAGTTAGAAGATGACTCACGAAGGTTTTTTGTTGACTATTAGGTATACTATAATAACTACATATTCATCGTATTATATATCTAATTTAGATGGTCTACAAAATACAATAGATATACAGACCTACCTATTTATACTATTTTTTGTTATTTCTCATTAAGCTGATTTCATTAACCCTTTTCATACTTACTTGAGTATCTTTATGCTCTGCACCTAGGACTTTAAGTCGAATAGCCAGGGCTTTGTTATTGTATTCCAATGCTTCGTCGTACTCTTGCTTAGAGTTATAGTTAAAGCCAATGTTATTGTATGATGTAGCTACAGCCGGATGCTCTGCACCTAGAACTTTAAGTCGGATAGCCAGGGCTTTATTATGATATTCGATAGCCTTGTCATACTCTTTTATAAAATTATAGTTAAAGCCAATGTTATTGTATGATGTAGCTACATCCGGATGCTCTGCACCTAGAACTTTAAGTCGGATAGCCAGGGCTTTATTATGATATTCGATAGCCTTGTCATACTCTTTTATAAAATTATAGTTTAAGCCAATGTTATTGTATGATGTAGCTACATCCGGATGCTCTGCACCTAAGGCTTTAAGTCGGATAGCCAGGGCTTTGTTATTGTATTCCAATGCTTTGTCGTGCTCTTGCTTAGAGCTATAGTTCAAGCCAATGTTATTGTATGATGTAGCTACAGCCGGATGCTCTGCACCTAGAACTTTAAGTCGGATAGCCAGGGCTTTATTATGATATTCGATAGCCTTGTCATACTCTTTTATAAAATTATAGTTAAAGCCAATGTTATTGTATGATGTAGCTACATCCGGATGCTCCGCACCTAAGGCTTTTAGCTCAATAGCCAGGGCTTTATTGTGATATTCGATAGCCTTGTCATACTCTTGCTTAGAGCTATAGA
>NZ_JAFEUV020000017.1:0-111318 GCF_017355915.2 Telluribacter roseus | reverse complement strand
CCGCACCTAAGGCTTTTAGCTCAATAGCCAGGGCTTTATTGTGATATTCGATAGCCTTGTCATACTCTTGCTTAGAGCTATAGATGCTGCCGATATGGCTGTAGGTCCAACCTACATCCGGATGCTCCGTACCTAAGGCTTTAAGTCGGATAGCCAGGGCTTTATTGTGATATTCCATAGCCTTGTCATACTCTTGCTTAGAGCTATGGGTGCTGCCGATATGGCTGTAGGTCCAACCTACAGCCGGATGCTCCGCACCTAAGGCTTTTAGCTCAATAGCCAGGGCTTTATTATGATATTCGATAGCCTTGTCATACTCTTGCTTAGAGTTATATAAACAACCTATATTAACGTAAGTGACTGCAATTCTTGGATGCTCAGCGCCATGGACTTTCAATGAGATACTTAGATCTTTGTTATAATAATCCAGAGCCTTATCATACTCTTTCTTAAGATCATAAACTAGACCGAAGTCATTATAAGATGAAGCTACCTCTGTATGCTCAGAGCCAAATATTTTAATTTTGAGTTCTAATGCTTCTTTATGATATTCAAGGGCCTTGTCTGGCTCGTTTTTCATATAGTAAACACGACCTATATTACTATACAACTCACTTCTCAATGTATCTTGCAATAAATTCTCTTTAATTGTAAGAAATATTTTAAGAGCCTCTTCTATTTGGTATAAGTTTTCCAAAATGTATCCTTTTAGAATAACATAATTTGGGCTATTAATATCATGTTCAATAGCTTCTTCAATTTGTTTGAGGGCTTTGTTGTACTGGAAATGGTTATTACTATTCTGAGCTTGCAGGTAAGCAGCCTGAGCTATCTCCCTTTTTTCCTGCTGTATTTTTGCTTTACGTTTCTGCTTAAACTCTTCCAATAGCTGTTGATATCCCTCATTGTCTAGCTGTTTTAACATTTCTTCTGCTTTATTCAGTACAGTTGCATATTCAGTATTTTGATATTGAGCCTGGATCCGAGAAAGCTCTACTTTAAGCTGATTATTCTCAAGCACATATTTTTCTAAGCCTTGGTTGTAAGTTTCAATGCTAATGAACCCATCTTGGGAGATATGACGAGCTATCTCTATAAGTAGCTTGTTCTGACTTTTTACAATATGCTCTATTTGCTTTGTTGTTCTTCCTTGCTGGTTTAACCCTTGTTCTAGTTGATCAAGTTGCTTAGTTATAGAAGGCATATTCCGGAGGTAACTCAACAGCTTATGAGCTTCTTGATCTTTTGTCAGATCATAAGTCACTACCTTTCCTGCCTGGATGATCTTTACTATGTTATTATTGCTATCCTTAAAGTTTACCTTAGCTTGGTTACCAGAAGGCTTCCTATCCTTCTCGTCTTGTGCCATAGCACTAGCAAAGCTTAACAAGCCAAGTAGTATTATTATGAACGTTCTCATGCCCCTTCTTTTTTAGGTTTGAGCTTTTCCCTCAGTTAAAATTCCACCGTTCCAATATTTAATTGCGATATTAGTACACTCAATACTATGTCATCAACCTTAAAACATTCTATAAAAGAGCCTCTTTCTTCTGCATCGGGTGCATTAGCCTTATTAGTAAGAGGCTAATGCTTTTAATCTGCTTTGACTTTTTGTTCTTTGACATCTACTACTCCCTTATTAGATCCATTGGTGCCTTCTTGGGTTATAGAAACATCATATTTGCTTCCTTCTACTGTTAGATCAATCTCATTCAGCGGATTATCGGAGCATGAGAATGTTAGAAATGCAGGTATTAGATAAATAAGTGCTTTGTCATCGTCAGGGAGTGCAAGAGATGAAAGAATGGATTCTAATAAAGAAAGGTTAGCGAATGCAGTTTTATCTACTCCACCAAGATCCTAATGTTACAAAGCTGTATACTGTATGCTTCTTTCTGCTACAGTATAAATGTATGAAGAAGAGATAGTTACGTGATGCTGTTGTAGCTATTTTTTATCTAACGGTTATTCAATTTCTTCTTTTAAAACAAATAGTTGCACTATGCATTTGATAATCAATATATTGTATCAATTTTGTGGCCTCAGCTTCGGGAGCCCTTAGTATTAAGCACTTACATCCGATAGCGGTGTAAGTGCTTTTTTATTTACACGCAGGTTTGCACGTGCTCCTCATCTCTACTTATCCAACAGCTCAATAAGGTTTGCAGGATTAGTCCGAAAAGTTGGGGGTGGGAAAAAAGTAGTTGTTTTGCGATGAATCACTATTGACTGCATGACAAGAGTCTTATCAAACCATAGCCTCTCCGCTGTAGGTGATATCATAAGTACCAGAGGAATAAGCAGACATTTATAAAAATTGGATTCAGGAGGTGCCTTCACCTTACCAGGTAAAACGCACCTCCTAAACCCAGAATATACCATCAACCCACCTTCGGTTCAGGCGCATTGGCTGCTATCAGTTTCTCCTTTTTCAGCTCTGCCCAGAATGCCTTCGGAATAACGGTTTTCATAGACGCTACGTTGGCCGCTGCCTGTTGCCCGCTGCTGGCTCCCGGAATAACAGCTGTGACGATGGAGGGAGCTGCACAAAACTGCAGAGCAGCGGTGCGCAAATCTACATTATGATTTTTGGCGATTTCAGTAAGCTTTTTGCGTTTGGCCAGGTGCTTCTCCGGAATGTTGTTGCTGTAGTTGTAACGGTCTTTCCCTGCCAGAAAGCCTGAGTTGAGTGGAGCACCTGATATAATTGTCACATTCTTTTTCTCGCAGGCCGGGAACAGCCGGTTCAGGGCGTCTTCGTGCTCTATCAGGGAGTACTGGGTGGCAGAAAGCATAATGTTCGGGTCGGCCACTTCCATCGCTTTTAAGATTGGATCTATTCGGTTCACACCCATTCCCCAGGCTTTAATGATGCCTTCCTCCCGCATGCGCGTCAGTTCGGGCATGGCACCTTTCCGGGCCTGCTCAAAGTACTTCGTCCACTTGTCTCCCATATCGCCATTATCGGGCGACAGGTCGTGAATGAACACGATATCGATGCTGGAGAGGCCCAGGCGCTGTAAGCTGTCTTCTACTGATTTGCGCACGCCATCGGCTGAATAATCGTACTTGAACTTAAAGTTGAGTTTTCCTTTCCAGATGTCGTTTGGGTTACTCTTGAAGTTGGGGTCTGGCTCAAACACACGGCCTATTTTGGTGGAAAGAATATAGTCTTCCCTGTTTTTGCCATAAAGGAAAAGCCCCATCCTGCGTTCGCTCAGCCCGTAGCCGTAGAAAGGAGAAGTATCGAAATAGCGCACGCCGCCGTTCCAGGTAGCTTCCATCGCATTTTCGATCTCCTCGTTGCTGTTAATATGAAACGCATTGCCTGCTGCTACGCCGCCAAGACCGAAATTGGCAGGAAGTCTATAGCCTGCCAGGGCTTTTTCATATCCGGGATTGTATTCTGAAGGGGTACTACTGCTCCCCTGCTCAGTGCCAATGGCCGAGGCCAGGTTAGGGGCGAAGGTGGCGGCGGCGGTTGTGATGGCAGCCTTAGACATAAAATTTCGTCGTGATAGCATGGTTGTCATGTTGTGATGGTGGGTGTACAGATGATGAACAGATGATCAGGGATTGATCTTTTTATCTTTTAGCGTCTGAAACGCGCTCAGCATATAGTCAATGCTGTCGGTATGCATTTCGTGGAAACCAAAGCGCCGGGCTTTGTTCACATCAAAAAAGGCATCGTACTCGGTGTTGAAGATAAAGTCGCCAAAGCCCCATTGCACCAGCTGGTTGAGGGAGTAAGGCGCCAGATTATATTTCTTCACCATCTCGTTCCACAGCGGTTCTTTGTCAGCCATGTACTCCTGCATCGAAAACGTTTGTGGCTCGTCAATCTCCACCCCGAAAAAGTCACCAAACTTTTTCCAGGCCTGCTCCCAGCGGAATACATCACCGTTGGTGATATTGAATATTTCGTTTCGGGTGTTTTCACTGATGGCCGCCCACTCCATGCTTCTGGATAGTACGTCCACGCCGGTTACATTCACCACCACCTTGTATGCTTTTGGAGTTCCTGGAAAACGCATGGCTACGCCCAACTCTTTACACATGCTGGCATAGGCGGCAATCAGATTAGAAAGGTTCATGGGGTTCCCGATGGTAAACCCGATCACAATGTCGGGGCGCAAGGCAGTCCAGTTCCACTTTTTGCCCTGTGAGGCCTGGCGAAGGAAGTCTTCCTGACTGTAGTAAAAGTTAGGAGGAAAGCTGCGCAGGGCGGTTTCCTTAGCCGGCGTTTTGTAAATGCCCAGGCGTGCACCGTATGCTTTTCCGCCCTGGATGAAAGTAATATGTTCAAAGCCCGGGGCTAACTTTTCGATACCGTTTACGAGGTTTTCTATTAGGGCAAGGTTGGTGCTGGTTTGTTCTGCCAGGTTATGCTTCTCTACATACGAGCCAAAGAACACGTGCGTTACCGACTTCAGCTCTTCAGCTTTGGCTTCTACCGCAACGGGATCAGTCAGGTCCAGTGCCACAAACTTTGCAGAACTTTCATAATGCAGGTTTGAACGGGAGGTAATAATGACATCCCAGTTGTCAGTCTGTGTAAGGTACTGGGCCAGGTTACTGCCAATAATACCGTTGCCTCCGGTAACTAATGCTGTTTTTTTGCTGCTCATGCGGCTGTCTGTTGTAGTTTACAATCCTGAAATAGGTTCTGCTTCTCCGACCATAGCCACTCGTTTGGCTAAACCTTTCTTTTGTAACTGGTAGTAGGTAAAGTAGTTTTTAGAAAAGGAGCTTGTAGCTGTTAAAAAGCTTCTCCTCAGAAAGCTGTTGCGGAATTTATCGGTTGGGTTGTGTTGGTGAATAAGTTGTTTGGAATCATCCACCTTTTGTAAGCGGTTCTGCAGCACCAAAGGCACCATGGAGAACAGCTTGCCCCATATCAGCGCCAATAGTAATTACCTACTATTATCTCCCTTACTAACATCCACTCTCCGCAAGTAGATTTTAAGACATCCTCCCTTAAAATTTTTGTTTTTCAAGACTTTTACTTTTCCCGGTAAGCACCTTGACCTGGAGTAAGTACCCATGTACCCCAAAGTAGTACCTGATCACTACCTGTTCCTGAGAGGCATTGAGTTTTGCCTGTACCTATAATCTATGATAAAGAAGATAATCCTATTCGTTGCCATTGCTACTTACCTGGGAGACGGTATAGTACCTGTAACGGCCTATGCGGCAGAAGGACCTACTATCAATAATAAGACCCTACGGATAGAGCACGATGAGCAGGCGGGTACTATATCGGTTTTTCGGGCCGGGGAGAAGGTACCTATCCTGACCCAGAATGCTAGAGAGGATACCCGCCCCTACATTCACCCTATTGTGGCGCCTGATGGAAAAGGCGTGCTGACCGAATACCGGCCCAAGCACCACCTGCACCAGACCGGACTCTACTGGGGCCTGAAACTTGTCAATGGGCGCGACTATTTTATGAACTGGCAGGGCGACTACTGGCGCCGCGTGTCGGCTACGGTACTCCGAAAAAAGGGTGAGGAGGTGAGGTGGCAAACCGTCTATGACCTGATCGATGAAAAAGGTACTACGATCCTGACCGAAACCCAGAACTGGTCCATGCAGGAGCATGACGGGAAGTACCTGCTGGACCTGGAATGGAAGGGGAAAGCCCACATAGATATTAACCTGGGTAAGTTCTACGTCGGTGGCCTGTTTATAAGGATGCCCTGGAAACCGGGAAACAAGGGCGAGGTAGTCAATGCGGTGGGGCAGAAAGACAAGGAAGCGGAGGGCCAACGCGCCATCTGGGCGGATGTAGGCATTCAGGTAGAGGGACGTGATGATCTGGCCCACATCGCCATGTTTGATCACCCCGATAATCGTGCTTTCCCTACTCCCTGGCGGGTAGATAATGAACTGGGCGTGGGACCTTCTGTACAGATCCTGGGCGACTGGAAGATCCAGAAAGGACAAACTGAGACCATCCGCTACCGGCTGATTGCCTACACCGGAGACCTCAAAGATGCCGGATTGACCCAACAATGGAAGGAGTTTGTCCGGGCTTACTAAGGCAGGCGCCTTTCCGTGTAGTTTAATTTTTCTCTGACTGATTACTGACATCAAAGTACATGAAACCAGTTACGTACCTCTTCCTGCTCCTTCCTTTTCTGTACCTATATACTCCTAAGGCTCCTGAAGGTACATCCGTTACAATCCGGTTAGATAGCATTCCTAAGAGCGGCCAAAAGGATAAGTATGACAACTTTACCGACTGGGCCATCTACCGCGGGGACAAAAAAGCCAATCAGTACGCCGAGCTGGCGCAGATCAACGCTACCAATGTGCACCAGCTGGAGAAGGCCTGGGAGTACCATACCGGCGACCCGAAGGGGCCCTCTATGTACAGCAACCCCATCATCGTCAATGGTCTGATGTACTTCACTACTCCTAAGCTGCATGCCGTGGCGCTGAACGCGGTCACGGGGAAGCAGGTGTGGGTATTTGATCCGGCCAAGTACAGTGAGGACAAAAAGGACTTCCGTGGGCGCAGCCGTGGTGTTACCTACTGGGAGGATGCTACGGGTGGAAAGCAGCGGATATTTAACTTTGTGAAGGACCGGGTATATGCGCTGGACGCCAAGACGGGAGCTCTGATCGAGTCGTTTGGGGAGAAAGGATTTATTGATCTGCGTAAGAATCTGCCCGTCGATCCGGCCACGGCGGCTATCGAGGTCACTACGCCGGGCATCGTGTACAAGAACTTCCTGATCGTGGGCTCGAGGGTACCCGAAGGAGAAGATTCAACGCCGGGAGACATCCGTGCCTATGACACCGAAACTGGAGAGTTTAAATGGATCTTCCATACGATACCACAGAAGGGCGAGTTTGGCTATGACACCTGGAAGCGTGTAGACGGAGTGACTTATGGCGGGGCCAACCCCTGGGGGGGCTTTTCGCTGGACGAAGAACGGGGATGGGTCTTTTGTGCCACCGGATCAGCCGCCGCTGATTTTATCTACGGAGGAGACCGCAAAGGAGCCAACCTGTTTAGTAACTGCGTACTGGCCTTGGATGCGACTACCGGTGAGCGCAAGTGGCACTACCAGACCATCCACCACGATATTTTTGACTACGATAATCCTCCGGCTCCCATGCTGACCACCATCAGCTCCAAAGGGAAGAGCCGGGATGCGGTAGTACAGTTTACGAAGATGGGACTGACTTTTGTACTGGATCGGGATACGGGCGAACCCTTGTTTCCGGTGGTGGAAATGCCCGTACCGCCCTCAGATATACCGGGCGAGGAAGCCTGGCCTACCCAGCCATTCCCCCTGAAGCCGGCACCGCTCAACCGGTTGATAGTCACTGAGGCCGACCTGACTAATATCACTCCCGAGTCCCGCGCTTCGGCCCTGAAGCAATTCAGGAAGTACAAAACTGGATTTTTATATACGCCTGCTTCCCAGCAGGGTACTATTACCCTGCCGGGCCACCAGGGGGGCATGGAGTGGGGGGGAGGCTCGTATGATCCGTATACCAACCGGTTGTACATCAATGTCAATGAAGCACCTACTATTAACCAACTGGTACCTTATCAGGAAAATGAAAATGCGGCTAAGGCTACGCCGGGTGAGCGTGGCGCTGTGATCTATAACAAAAACTGCACGTCCTGCCACGGAGCGAATCGTCAGGGAAATTTGCCGGCTTTTCCTCCGCTTACCCACCTTAAGCTCAACAACGAACAGATTCGTACTGTGCTGCACGCAGGCCGTGGTATGATGCCGGCATTCCCTCAGTTCAATGATGCGCAGGTAAATGATCTGGTCGCTTTCCTGAAGAGCCGACCCGGCGAAATAAAGCTGAAAGAAATGGCCGGCGGGCGAACGCGCTATGCCAATGAGGCACCCTTCTTTGTGGACCCTTACGGAGTTCCGGCTATTGCGCCACCCTGGGGTACGCTCAATGCCATTGACCTGGCTACGGGTGATATCCTGTGGAAGGTACCCTTGGGCGAATATCCCGAGCTGGTAGCCAAAGGCATTCGCAATACCGGTTCCAAAAACTTTGGCGGACCCGTGGCTACGGCCGGAGATGTGGTATTCATAGCCGGTACGCCTGATGAAAAAATCCGCGCCTTCAGCTCGCATACGGGTGAAGTACTGTGGGAGTACCAGTTGCCCGCAGGGGGCTATGCTACCCCGAGCGTGTACATGATCGACGGCAAGCAGTATGTAGTAATAGCCGCCGGTGGCGGAGGCAAAAACGGTACTAAATACGGTGACTCCATTATTGCCTTCGCCCTGCCGGAGCCGGAAGGCAAGCAACAGCCGGAACCCAAAAGGGCAGAAACGGGCTGGATTGATCTCTTCGACGGCTCTACCCTGAACGGCTGGGTCCAGCTCAACGGTACCCACACCTTTGCCGTGGAAGACGGAGCCATCGTAGGGCGAACAAAGGAAGGCAGCCCCAATTCCTTTCTGAGTACCCGGCAAAAGTTCAGTGACTTTGAGCTCGAGCTGGACGTCATGGTGGATAGCGTGACCAACTCAGGTATCCAGATCAGGACCAGAGTCAAGCAGGTAACGACCGGAAAAGGGCATGACCAGCGGGCCGGACGAGTATACGGTCCGCAGGTAGAAATGCAGCGGAACCACCGGCCGGGTACCCCCACTACGGGACTTATTTATGGAGAGGCGCTGGGAACGGGCTGGCTCTCCTCGCCGGAAAAGATACAGAACGGCCACCACTACCTGAATAACGAGGGGTGGAACAGGTTACGCATCGTTGCTAAAGGCCCCCGCATACAGACGTGGCTCAATGGCCAGCCCATAGAAGACCTCACCAATGAGGCCGTTTATAAGACCAATCCCGAAGGCTTTATTGGCCTGCAGATGCATGGTATAGACGGCAAAGGTCCCTACCTGATGAAGTGGAAGAATATCAGGATCCGGGAGTTGTAGTAGTGGTCTTACTGCAAAGCAAAAGCCTCAGATCACGAGATCAAACTTAGCCAGCTGGGAGAAGCTTAGAATACAACCATTTGATAACATTTTATCACATATACACTATATAGAGGCGATTTTTTAGAACATTTGTGTTTACCATAACTCCCCTGCAAGCAGATATATGAAGGTTGCTAAGGTTTTAATAACTGCTACATTGATAGGGCTCGTAGTTGTAGAGCTTATATTAAGATGGCAAGGATTACATAATGTACCCTTATTTAGAGAAGACCTTAATTACGAATATATCCAGAAGTCTAATCAGGATGTACTTATATATCGGAACCGTTACTTTACGAATAGCTTAGGCATGAGGAGTATGCCGATAGATTCGGCAAAGAAAAAGATACTTTTGATAGGTGATAGCATTCTTAATGGAGGAAATCAGGTTTCTCATGACAACTTAGCCTCCACCTTGATAGAGGCCCGCCTTAATAAGCTGTATGCTCCCGATTCTTTTCAAACTTTAAATATATCGGCAGGTAGTTGGGGACCGGATAACGGTATGGCTTTCATAAAAAAGCACGGCCATTTTAACCCCAGGATGATCTGTCTGGTATTTAATAGTCATGATGCGGGTGATATTATGGATTTCATGAAGCACATTGGAATCCATCCATCAAGGCCTGTTCATAATCAGCCCCTGGCTATCATTGAGTTTTATAAGAGGGTAATCCTGCCCAGAGTATACAGTTCGCCGGACAACGACCTGCCGGAGTTTAGCCAGAAAGTAACAGCAGAGTTTAACCCCGGATGGAGTTATTTCCTGGCTCTTTCCAGAAAGTTGGATATACCCCTCATTGTATATCTGCATGCGTCGAAGGAAGAGATGGAAAAGAAAGCGTATGATACTCAGGGACAAAAAATTATTAAGTTCTGCAACGAAAATAATCTGCCATTAGTGAAGGATATCCATATTCAAAAAGATGAATACCTACTGGATATAATTCATCTGAACTCTCAGGGGCAAAAAATGATTGCCGATCTTTTATTTCCTGCCATTGAGGAGCAATTCAAACTACATCGTCTCATTGTTCAAAAATAGTGACTGATATATTAATTAGCGCTTATATCAATACATTGAAAGCAGCAAAGTTTAAATAACGTAGCAGGTAAGAGGAGCGATTATTTAACAAGTACTAAGTATAGCTTGTGCTAAGAGAATAAGAGAAACAGTATAGAGATATACAGGATAGAAATATATAGTACCTTTCCAGCTTAAGAACAGACTCTTGATCAGTAGCATCGTACTCCAGAGAAGACAGAAGTACTCTGATTAGATATGGTACAAATCTGTTACTGAGCTACATCTACTCCATGGTTACAACACTTTATAGACCTGTATGAGCACGTGGTCGGGCTGGCGGCTGCCCGTGGCTACGAAGATGTGTTTGTTGAGCCAGGCGTAGCGCTCATCGGCGGTTTCGAATACCGGTATGGAGCGAAAGTAGTATTCCGATGGGTCTACATTCATGCCCTGAGCAAGGCGCTGCATCACCTCCCTGGGGCCGTGCCTGAGGCCCTGGTTGACGATGGTGATGGTAACGCCGTCGTCGGTGCGGAGCAGGTAGCGGGCTTCTAGGTCGGTAACCCCATCGGCGCGGCCGATCTGCCAGTCGAAGCCACCGGGAACTACCTCGCCCCGAATGGCCGGTCCTTCGAAGGTACCCCCTGTAATGGGGATCACGCGGCGTAGTCCTTTGGGAGTGGGGCCCAGTTCTTCAATAGCGGCTACGGTCACGCGTAGTTCCAGGGCAAATTCAAGTTGTATGTTGTCCACGGTCATGATTTCTGGTTGAGGCTTTCCTTATCAAATCCGGCTATAACCTTATAGCGGCTCATGATGGCATCCATCTCGGCGTAGGGGAATACCTCGTACGGATCAGTGAAGCCGTTGGGAGCCCGCTCTTCCATGATGTCCAGGATCTGGTCGGGCCCTTTCTGCCGGTTGCCCTGTACCACCTGTGAAGTTGCCGGCAGGCGCTTCTGCTCGTACTCCCGCAGGGCAGTGGGTATGTCGCTGGTACTTTGGAGACAATCAGCAAGTACCTCCGCGTCCAGTATGGCCTGGGAGGCACCGTTGGAGCCAATGGGGTACATCGGGTGAGCAGCATCACCTAGTAAAGTAATCCGGCCGAAGGTCCAGCGATCGAGCGGATCGCGGTCTGACATGGGAAACTCATACACGGCCTCGGCTCCGGCAATCATGGCAGGTACATCCAGCCAGTCAAAGGTCCAGTGCTGGTACTTCCGCACCAGCCAGTCCTGATCGGCAGGGCGGTTCCAGTCGCGGATGGTCATGAGCTGGGTGTCAGACTCTTTCAGGTTAGCTACCCAGTTGATCAGCTGGTGGCCATTCGCGTCGAGGTCAGGGCTGATAGGGTAGGCCACCATCTTCTGCATCATGGAGCCGATCATAACCATGGAGGTACCATTCAGGAACGGCTGCATTCGGGTAGTGCCCCGATACAGCACATTGCCCGAGAAGCAGGGGCCGCCTTCCTGCGGATACAGCTGCTTGCGTACTACGGAGTGAATGCCGTCGCAGCCGATCAGCAGGTCGCCCCGATCGGTACCTAGTACCTGACCGGTCTCGCGGTCTACAAAGGTAGCCCGGATGCCTTCTGCCGTCTCTTCAAATGACTCCAGATGATGATTGGTACGTACAGCGTCTTCGCCTATGCGTTCCCGTACGGTTTGCAGCAGCAGCATCTGAAACGCGCCCCGATGGATAGAGAACTGGGGCCAGTGGTAGCCGGCATGCCTGCCGCGGGGCTCCTGCCAGAACTTCTGCCCGAATCTATTAAAGTATACCAGGTCAGAGGTTTCGACGGCCATCTGAGCAATCTTTTCTTCCAGCTGGAGGTTGGTAAGTACCCGTACGCTATGGGGCAGGAGGTTGATGCCCACACCCAACGGTCGAAGCTCCCGGACCGATTCGTACACCTGTACTTCGATACCCGCCTCGTACAGGCAGAGGGCCGTGGTAAGGCCTCCAATACCTCCACCAATGATGATCGCTTTCACAGTAGTTGTTCCATTATTTATAGAGTCATACTTGCAAAAAGGCAATAAATAATTTAGAAAATCTAATAATATTTTCTTCTTTGCTGATAAGGTGAGCTTATTAAATATGTGCCTACCCGTTAGTGAACTGTACCACCCTCAAAACCACTTACCGACTCCTGCTTCGCCATAATTCAGGCGGCCTTACAAAAAGATATTGTAGTAGCCCGCTTAGTATCAGGTTGAAAGAAGAAGTAGAAGAGGTCGGGAAGCCGATGTGTAAGAAATAATTTTAATCCACCTGACACTACAGGATAGTAAAAGCAAGTATCGGGTGTAAATAGCACTTAATAATGCTTAAATGGGATTATATAAATAGGCGAATAAACTGCTGCTTTGAAAAATAATAAAGGAGTTTCGGATAGTATAAAAAAGCGTAATAGAAGCAGTAGAGCCGGTAAAGTGCCAAATCTTTCGTAGCGTTCACACAATCGGCCGGTGTTTGATAAGTAAAACTGGATAGTCGTTTAACTTCTGATAGAAATTCGATTCAAATCGCTTAATGCACGAAAAAATAATTGCCTATGATAATAGTATAAGGTCTCCCTTATAAAAAGAACAACCGACAGTGTGCCACCACTGTCGGTTGATATTCCCCGCCCGTATCCCGTCTCAAGAGATTCATCCAAAAGATGAAGCAGGGCCTTATTGTCTTATTTCTCACAAAATAAAACCTGTCAAAATTATGAACGAATTGCGACAATTACAATTGTATGGTACCAGGAGTCAACTTCGCAAGCTAATACTATATCCTGCTTTGGCTGCATGTATGGTTCATACAGGCACGCTGGCTGCTGCGGCGTTGCCCGTGGGTACCTCGGCCGTTGCGGTAGCTGTTACTATAAGAGGAACTGTTACGGATGAGGCCGGCGAGGGACTGCCGGGAGTAAGTGTAGTACTAAAAGGTACCACTACCGGTACCACTACGGGACCTGGGGGTGAATATACCCTGACGGTACCTAATGCAACAGGAACGCTCGTATTCTCTTACGTAGGTTTTGCATCGCAGGAGGTGAGTATAAATAACCAGACCTCCATTAACGTAAAGATGGGGGCTGATACCAAGTCGCTCTCTGAGGTGGTGGTAGTGGGATACGGTAGTCAATTGAAGAAGGAAATTACCGGATCGGTACAGACCGTAGGGGCGGCAGAGATCAAGGACCTGCCGGTTTCGCAAATCGGCCAGAAGCTTCAGGGACGTCTGGCGGGGGTGCAGATCAACCAGACTACCGGTAAACCGGGCCAGGGTATCAACATCCGTATCCGCGGCCAGGTGTCCGTATCGGCAGGTAGCGATCCGCTGTATGTAATTGATGGTTTCCCTATTACCGGAAATATTGCTCAGTTGAACCCGGATGAGATCGAGGATATCTCCATTCTGAAAGATGCGGCTTCGACCTCACTCTATGGTTCGCGGGCGGCTAACGGGGTAGTGCTCATTACCACTAAAAAAGGGGCCCCCGGCAAAACCAACATCAGCTTTAATGCCTTCGGAGGTATTCAGAGCGTGCCTGAGCGCGGTCGTGTCAAAATGTTGAACGCCCAGGAGTTTGCTCAGTTCAAGAAAGAGTACTACGAAGATCAGGGCCAGGCAGTACCACAGGAGTTTCAGAATCCGTCGGATTGGGCCAACAAAGACAACGACTGGTACAATGCCGTACTTCGCAAAGCACCCGTTCAGAGCTACAACCTGAGTATCTCTAATAACACGGAGCGATCAAGTACCTCATTGGTGGCGGGCGTCTTTAACCAGGAAGGGGTCGTGCTGAACAACACCTACAAGCGTTATTCGCTGCGGATGAACTCCAACTATAACCTGTCCAATACGGTAAAAGTAGGCTTCAACATAGCGCCTTCGTACGTATATGACAACACTCCACGTACAGATGGTGACCGGGGTACGGGTATTCTCTTCAATGCCCTGCATACCTGGCCGGTTATGCCTATCCGCGATAATAACGGTGAGCTGACCCTGGTGAATCGCTTCCCCGGAAGTACCGGAAACATCTTTGCCTATCCAAACTGGGTACGGGCAGCGAATGAGTTGACCAACGAAACAAAGAACACCAACCTGCTGGGTAACGCGTACATACAGTACTCACCAATTCCGGGGCTGTCGCTTAGATCAACTTTCAACGTTGAATACCTGAACTCCAAGTTCTTCTTCTTCAACCCATCTACGGCTACCAGCCAGATCAACGTACCCATTCCGACACTGGCCGTGTCTATCCGGCAGGGAATGGAGAACATATCCTGGCTGAATGAAAACCTGGCAACGTATACGCGGAGTTTTAACAATGACCATAACTTCGAATTGCTGGCAGGTTTTACGCAGCAGCGTTTTAGCCAGGAAGTGACGCGTGTACAGGCTGATACCTACGCGGATGACCGTCTTCCAACTATCCAGGGGGCGCTCAACATCAACCGGGGTGGTACCATCAACGGGGTCAATGAGTGGGGACTGTTATCGTACCTGTCACGGTTGACCTATAACTACAAAGGCAAGTATCTCTTTACGGCGGCTATTCGTTCGGATGGATCGTCGCGCTTTGGTGCCAACAACCGCTGGGGTACCTTTCCGTCGGCATCGGTGGGTTGGGTTATGTCAGATGAAGAATTCCTCAAGCCTGTTCAGCAGGTTTCGTTTGCCAAAGTACGCGCCAGCTACGGTGTGATCGGTAACAACAACATCGGTAACTACACGCAGTACGCCCTGGTAAACAATACCGTCAACGCTGTATTCGGAAATACAGTAGGTACAGGAGCGGTTGTAACCTCCATTGCCAACCCTAATCTAGGCTGGGAGACTACCCGGCAGTTTGACTTAGGTTTGGATCTGGGCTTGCTGAACGACCGCATCCAGTTTATCTACGACTTCTATACCAAGCGTACTACCAACCTGCTATATGCAGTACAGCTGCCGCAGGAGTCTGGTTTTACCAACTTCAACGACAACATTGGTGAGATTAAGTTCTGGGGACATGAGTTCTCGCTAACTACCCGCAACACCGTGGGTAAACTGAAGTGGACCACCAACGCCAACATTTCGTTCAACCGCAACCTGGTAGTAGCACTGGCACCGGGCATCGACCGGGTATATGGTACTTTCCACATTACACAGGTAGGTAAGCCTTTTGGCCAGTTCTACGGTCTGGTGAAGGAAGGCTACTACATGAGCCAGGAAGAACTCAAAACGTCGCCTATCATTCCGGGTCGCTCAGCGGTCGGTACTATTAAGATGCGTGACGTGAATGGCGATGGCGTGATTACCTACGGGGGTGATGCCGACGACCGGACCATTATCGGTAATCCGTTTCCGAAATTTACCTATGGTATCACCAACGATATGAAGTACGGCAACTGGGATATGTCCATTACGGGCTCCGGTTCACACGGCAATCAGTTGTGGGTGCGCCACCTGTACAGTACGGCTAACCTGGATGGTGTGTTCAACATGGTGGCTGGTGTAAAGGATCGCTTCCGGGTTGACAAGAACGGGAATGTAATAACGCCTGGTGCAGGTATGTTTGGTGCTACTAACGGAGGAGGTAACTTCACCGGTATCGAGCGCGACTGGAACAGTACTCAGTTCCTGGCTGACGCCTCATTCTTCACCATCCGGAACATCACGCTGGGCTACACTTTCGGTGCTCTCAACAAATTCTTCAAGTCAGCCCGCGTGTACGCATCGGCCCAGCAGGTATACGTATTCACCAAGTACTGGGGTGGTCCTAACCCTGAAACCAGTGCTCAGGGCGATGGTAACGGCGATGGCGGTAACCTGAGCCAGGGCGTTGACTTCTCTAACTATCCGGTTCCACGTACCTATACGGTTGGGGTTAACCTGAATTTTTAATTAGCTAATCCATTTTTCATCCTTATACGAATACAGAATGAAAAAGATCATCATACTAGCGGGTCTGATCGGTTTTTCCGTGACGAGTTGCAATACTGATAAATTTTTGACTGTAGTACCCGAAACCGCGCTTAGCTCGGCTACCTTCTTCACCAAAGAGGCCGACTTCCAACAAGCTGTCAATGCCACCTATGTACCATTACGAGCTATATACAATGAGACAGCCTGGGCTCTGGGGGAGATGCACTCCGACAATACCTACTATGCGCGCAACATACTCTTCGGGGCCGTTGAGAATACCGAAAACATAGCCGACTTTGCGGTTCCTTCGGCAGGTGGTATGACAGCTAATACCATTGTACTGGCTGCCTTCCGCCTGAACTACCAGATCATTGCCCGGGCCAACCAAATCCTGTCGGTTATTGATAATGTAGAGTTTGCGGCCGAGTCGAAGAATAACCTGAAGGGCCAGGCCCTGTTCCTGCGGGGATTTGCTTACTTCGAATTAGTCCGGTTGTTTGGTAAAGTACCCATGCACCTGAAGCCCGTACCCAACCGGGAAGAGGCGGCTGCGCCCCTGGCTACCACGGACGAGCTCTATACTCAGATTGAAAAGGACATTGCCGAAGCGGCTAAGCTACTGCCTCCCAAGTCGAAGCAGGAAGCAGGCCGGGCTACATCGGGAGCTGCCAAAACAGTACTGGCTAACCTGTACATGATCCAGAAGAAATGGGCGGAAGCTGAAAAGGTCCTGATGGAAATCGTCAACAGCGGCGAGTACGCCCTGATGCCGGATTACAACGATGCCTTCTCAACTACAGCAGGTAACAAGAACAACCGGGAGTCTGTCTTTGAGGTACAGTACATGGAAGGAGCGGCCGGATTCAACGGAAACCAGATCTACAGATTTATACCCGCGCCCATCACCGCTGACGAATTAAAGCCTATTACGGGCACCTCAAATCCGCAAGCTATCTCGGGTGAAAATAATAACGTTCCGACGCCGGACCTGATTGCTGCCTACGAACCGGGTGACAAGCGTAAGGATATCTCAATCGGGTATGTTACACTAAGCCAAAGCTTGCGGCAGGACAAGGTGTATCCATACATTAAGAAGTATGCCCGGACACACTCGCAACACAACAACACAGGCCAGAACTGGCCCGTATACCGCTATTCCGAAGTACTACTGTTTCTGGCCGAAGCGCTGAATGAGCAGGGCAAAGCCAGCGAGGCAGCTACTTACCTGAATCAGGTACGGGCCCGGGCCGGACTGGCAGCTACGGTAGCCTCTTCGCAGGCTGATATGCGTAAAGCTATTATGCAGGAGCGTCGTGTGGAGCTGGCCTTTGAAAACAAGCGCTGGTTTGACCTGGTGCGTACCGGTATGGTCAATGAAGTAATTACCGCTTACGGAGCCCGTCTCAAGGCCAACCCACAGGCGTACTACTTCCCTGCTGGTGCTGTGCCCCCACCCAATGCCTTTACCAATCTGGAGGTATACTATCCGCTGCCGGCCGTTGAGGCAGCTCTGACCCCGCACTTCTAAGACTATCGAATGACAAGCTGGTATGCCCTGGCGAGCCAGCTTGTCATTGATTTAATCACCTTATCACATGCGATGCAGTAGATTTTGATAAGGCCAGCACTGTACCTCCTCCGGGAGATGTAATTTTTACGTAAAGCCTGAATTTGAGTATTAACAGGAATTTTATAAGTATTTCTGTATGTGGGGCACCTTTTACCAGTGCCGCATTTGTGGAAAGTACCTCAAAGTAACTTACTGACCGGTTAAGGGTAAATGTAGCAAGAAGCTGTCAGTAAGGCATTGGAAGAATCATCCGGAATTTCCTAACATCCCATCTTATGTTCAACAAGAATTCATCCGCCAGTACCACCGCCATTAAGTCCATGCTGGGCCTGGGAGTGGTTTTGATACTGGGCGCTTCGTATACCCAGATCAACAAAACGGAGCCTGCCCACACGGGCATCGATAATCCGAAGGTGGAGAAGCTTAAGCTCCAGCCCGGTTTCAAGGCCGATCACCTGTATAGCCCGTCCGAGAATGGTCAGGGGTCATGGGTTTCCATGGCTTTTGATGATAAAGGACGCATGATTGCCTCCGACCAGTACGGCGCGTTGTACCGTATCAAGATACCCGCCCTGGGCTCGGGCTCGACCAAGCCTGAGGTAGAGAAGCTAAAGATCGGCAATGCTACCGATACGCTGGGTATGGGTACGGCGCAGGGGCTCCTGTACGCCTTCAACAGCTTGTACGTAGTAGTAAATAACCGCGTTACCGAAACGCTGCCCCGCACCAGTGGACTGTACCGCCTTCAGGATACCGATGGCGACGATCAGTTTGACAAGGTAACGATGATGAAAGAGTTTGTGGGGCATGGTGAGCACGGACCGCACAGCATTATCCTGTCGCCCGACAAGAAGTCGCTGTTCGTAATAGCCGGTAACCATACGGATGTACCTCCGATGGATGCGTACCGTCTGCCCAAGAACTGGCAGGAGGATAACATCTTCCCGCTGATCAAAGACCCCCGCGGCCACGCCAATGATCGCATGGCACCAGGAGGCTGGATTGCTAACCTGGATCCGGATGGGAAGAAGTGGGAGCTGATCAGCGCCGGCTACCGCAACGCCTACGATATGACTTTCGACGAAAACGGTGACCTGTTTGTATACGACGCTGACATGGAGTGGGACTTTGGTATGCCCTGGTACCGCCCGACCCGTATCGTACACGCTACCAGTGCCAGTGAGTTTGGCTGGCGGACCGGTAACAGCAAGTGGTCGGCTACGTATCCTGACAACCTGCCTCCGGTTATCAACATCGGACAAGGCTCACCTACCAACCTGCTGCATACCCGTGACGCTAAGTTTCCGGCTAAGTACAAGAATACCCTGCTGGCCTTTGACTGGAGCTTTGGTATCGTGCATGCTCTTCACCTGAAGCCTTCAGGCTCTACCTATACTGCCGACCACGAAGAGTTCCTGTCGGGTATACCACTACCGCTGACGGATGGTGTAATCGGGCCGGATGGTGCGCTGTACTTCCTGACCGGTGGCCGCCGCCTGGAGTCGGATCTGTACCGGGTTTACTACGATGGCAAGGAGCCTCTGAACAGTACAGTAGCCGCGCCAACCATCAATCAGGCAAACCAACTACGGAGAAGTCTGGAGAAGTTCCATACCGGCGGACCCAACAAGGACGCTATAACGACTGCCTGGCCTCACCTCAACAACCCCGACCGCTTTATCCGCTATGCGGCCCGTCTGGCCGTAGAGCACCAGCCGGTAGCTGAATGGCAGGCAAAAGCTCTGGCCGAGAAAGACCCCATTCGCCTGACTAACGCGATGATCGCCCTGGCCCGCCAAGGTGGAGCTGATCAGAAGAACGCTATACTGAAGGCAGTGACTGGCATTAACTATGCTGCACTGAATGAGTCGCAACAGATAGATCTGCTTCGGGCCGTTGAGCTGGTATTTGCCCGTATGGGACAGCCTGATGCCGCTACCAAGTCGCAGGTAATTGCTTACCTGAACCCTAAGTACCCGACCAAATCGAATGAGCTGAACCGCCTGTTCGCCAAGGTACTGGTATTTGTAGAGGCTCCCGGTGTGATACCCAAGACACTGGCGTTGCTGGAAGCGAAGGAGCAGCCTGGCGCTGCTACAGCCGGAGGCGAAACCGCTACTTCATCCGCTGAGCTGATCATGCGCAACCCGCAGTACGGACTGGATATCGCCGGTATGCTCGAGAAGATGCCACCGGCTCAGCAGACCTACCTGGCTACCGCGCTCAGCAAGGCCAAAACCGGCTGGACTCCCGAGCTGCACGACCGCTACTTTAAGTGGTTCCGTAAGGCATTCAGCTACCAGGGAGGACGCAGCTATATCGGATTTATTGATAAAGCCCGTAAGATGGCCCTTCAGAACGTATCTGAATCCAGACTGGCTCATTACGATAAGCTATCGGGTGGTGATCTGTTAACCCAAAACGGAAATGATCTGGCTAAGGCAGTATATCCCAAAGGTCCCGGCCGTAGATGGGCACTGGATGAGGCCGTTACTGCGGTAGATGGTAAACTGACAGGGCGGAACTTTGCCCAGGGCAAGGCCATGTACAACGCCATTACCTGTAGCCGCTGCCATGCGATTGGAGGCGAAGGTGGTAACATCGGACCGGAGCTGTCTCAGCTGGCTACCCGATTCTCCACCAAGGATGTACTGGAGGCCATCATTGACCCGCACAAAGCTGTTTCGGATCAGTACGCAGCTACCCAGCTGGTACTCAAAAATGGAGAGTCCATAGTAGGACGCGTCACCAACGAGGATAAAGTAAACTACTACGTGTCGCAGAATCCATTCGCGCCCGATATGCTGATGAAGGTACCTAAGAAAGACGTAGTGTCGAGCAAGTACTCGGCCGTTTCGATCATGCTTCCCGGACTGATCAACAGTCTGAACGAAGAAGAGCTGAAAGACCTGATGGCCTACCTGATGGCCGGAGGAAACGAAAAGCATCCTTCGTTCTCGGCTTCGGCTGCCAAGAGCACCGGAGGAAGATAACAAAAGCTTACCAGGGACAGAGCTGACTAATACAGCTCTGTCTTTTTACATTACGATAGCTCTGCTGCACATTAGTTCACCTGTTAACTACTGCTACTATAATGCTGAAAAGAAACAACATCCGGTTTGTAATAGGAAGTATTGCGCTGGCAGCCATCCTTACCGGCGGCAGCCTGACTCCGGCTATGAGTCAGAAAACTGAAAAAGGTTTTAAGTCCATCTTTGATGGCAAATCGCTAAAAGGGTGGGAGGGAGATCCTAACTACTGGCGGGTCGAAAACGGTAGCCTGGTAGGAGAAATCACTCCTGACAAACCCCTCAAGACCAACTCTTTCATTATCTGGCAGGGAGGAGAGCCCGCAGATTTTGAACTGAAGGGCGAATTTAAAATTACCGAAAACGGCAACTCCGGTATCAACTACCGCAGCGAACGCCTCACTGATGTTCCCTACGCACTACGCGGCTATCAGGCGGACATCGACGGTAAAAACCGCTATACCGGCCAGAACTACGAAGAGCGCAAGCGCACTACCCTGGCCTACCGGGGCGAAGTAGCTCGTATCAATCCGTATGAGGGGGAAGCTACCCCCGAAGCTGTACGGGCCAAAACTGCCAGAAATGCCTGGACAAATCGGTCCGTAACGGGCTCACTGGGAGCTAATGAAGAGTTGCAGACCAAGATAAAGCCCGGCGAGTGGAATGAAATACACTTAGTCGCAAAAGGAAATCGCCTGCAGCACTATGTCAATGGCGTACTCATGAGTGACGTGATTGATGAAGATACCATCAACGGAATGAAAAAAGGATTCCTGGGCGTGCAGGTGCACGTGGGCCCACCTATGAAGGTTGAGTACCGCAATCTGCGCATCAAGCAGTAAGCGTTTATGTAGCTATTCCCGGTCATAAAAATCCTGCATGTATAGAATAGGTACTACCGCCTCTCTGACTTTATAGAGTAGTACTTAATTTTCCTGAACTCATGAATAAAATAGGTTTTAATGTGCTTGCCTGGTCGGCGGTCGTGTCGGATGATCTCTTCCCCGTCGTTGACCGACTCAAAGAAATAGGATACGATGGTGTAGAATGCTTTGTGGGAGCTGCTGATGATCCTGCCGCGTATAAGCGCTTTGGCCGCCACGCCAGCGACTTGGGACTGGGCATGACGGCCGTTACGGTAGTAGGAGCCGATACCAATCCCATCAGCGAATCAGCCTCTGTACGGGCCAAAGCGCTGGATCGTATTAAGTGGAGTATTGATCGTACGCATGATCTGCAGGGTACTACTTTGTGCGGTCCGTTTCATTCGGCTCATACCGTATTTGCTCAGCATCCGGCGCTCGAAGATGAGTATAACTGGGCCGCCGAAGTACTGCATGCGGCCGGTGAGCACGCCGCGCAGGCCAATATCATACTGGCTCCGGAGGCACTCAACCGCTTCGAATGCTACCTCTGCAATACGATGGACCAGCTGCTCTACCTGGTGCAGAAGGCCGATCATCCTAACGTACGGGCCATGTTTGATACGCACCACGCCAACATCGAGGAGAAACGCTACCAGACAGCACTCGCTACCATAGCTCCCGTACTGGCGCACGTACACATCAGCGAGAATGACCGGGGTACCCCCGGCGATGGCCATATCCCCTGGGACGATGCCTTCGGTGGTCTGGCGGATATCAACTACGGAGGCTGGCTCACGATTGAGGCATTCTCGCGCAATGACCCCGACTTTGCCAACTCCATTGGGGTGTGGCGGGAGTACAATGATCCCTGGCATATTGCCGAAAATGGTTTGAGTTTTATTAAAGAAATGGCTACGAAGCACGGTCTCAAAGAAAACGCTACATGGAACGTACCGAGCTGACAGCACAAGACATAAGTACCATGATTGCCAATCCGGCCCAGATGGGTGGGATTGAGACCTCCGTACTGGACAATGGAGCCGGACGGGGTACCCGCATCGCCTGGATCAACACCGGCACCGGCCTGCGCTACAAAGTAGTAATAGACCGGGGCATGGATATCTACGATGCCTTTTACAACCAGTACAGTCTGGCTTGGCAGAGCCACGTAGGTATTACGGCTCCCCAGCCTTTCTCGAACAAGGGCATTGACTGGCTGCGCACCTTTGGCGGAGGACTGCTGGTAACCTGCGGCTTGTCGCACGTGGGAGGTCCCGAGTCGGACGAGCACGGTGAAAGAGGCCTGCACGGACTGATCAGTAACTTGCCGGCCGAGATTGAATCCATCATTCAGCCTGACCCTGCCGCGGGACGGATGGAGATGAGCATTACGGGCCGCATCCGGGAAACCAAGGTGTTCGGGCCTAGTCTGGAGCTGCGGAGGACTATCTCAGGTACCCTGGGGCAGCCCTTCATCCGAATTCACGATGAGGTTATCAACCGCGGCAATACCGCGGCACCGCACATGCTGTTGTACCACTTCAACCTGGGCTGGCCCCTGGCTGACGAGGGTGCTGATATCTTATGGCAGGGCGACTGGCAACCAAGATTTGATCCGAGCAAGCACAAAATATTCAGGGAAGGGGGTAACTTCAGAAAGTGTCCGGCTCCTTTAGATGATCATTCCGGAGCGGGCGAGGAAGTAGCCTTTATTGACCCCACCACCGATGCTTCCGGCGAGTGTATGTGCGGTCTGCACAACAGCAGGATCGGCCTCGCGCTGGCGATCCGGTTCCGAAAAGAGCAGCTTCCCTGGCTGACCAACTGGCAGCACTGGGGAAGGGGTGAGTACGTAACTGGCCTCGAACCCGGTACCCATCCGCCCATCGGGCAGGCTCAGGCCCGGGAGGAGGGAACACTGATCCAGCTGGCACCCGGCGAAAGCCGCACCTACGATCTGGTACTGGAAGTACACAGTGGAGAGGTACCCGTGCAGAAGTTCAGGAGTCTCTTTCCGGAATAGGCAGACGGAAGCCCTACCAACTGTCCGAAAGATTTAAGAGTAAGAAAAGCTAACTACTAATACCTAATCACCTAATAACCTTATGGAAACATTGAGTAACGTGAGTGTAGCCGAAAAAGCATTAGAACAGGGCAAAGGTATCCTGCGCCTGGCTCCAACTTGGGTACCACGGTCGTTCTGTGTACCGGGACGCCGTATCAAGCTACACCCCGACGACTACTACGTACTGGGAGGACAACGCGGCGGTATTGATGAGCGCTGGCTCTCTTCTACCACTCCTGCCAAAAATGGCCCTCTCACCGGCGAAAACGAAGGGTTAAGTATGGTGGTGTTCAACGACGGTGGTGAAGAAGTAAAAATCCTGCTCAAAGATGTAATCGACGAGCTGAAAGGGGAGATTATCGGTGATCGCCTCTGGAATGAGTACCAGAGCTGGCCTATGTACTCCAAGTTTTTTGATAACATGGGGCCCCTGCCGCACCACATCCACCACAACGACGAGCACGCGGCCAAGATCGGTCAGCTGGGTAAGCCGGAGGCCTACTACTTCCCCCCGCAGCTCAATAACCACGGCGGTGACTTCCCGTATACCTTTTTCGGTATTGCTCCGGGTACTACCAAAGAGCAGATCAAAGAGTGCCTCATGAACTTCACCAAAGGCGATAACAAGATCACCATGTACTCGCAGGCTTTCCCGCTTATTCCGGGTACGGGCTGGGATGTACCTCCGGGCATGCTCCACGCACCAGGTAGCCTGTGTACCTATGAGCCTCAGAAGGCATCTGATGTATTCGCGATGTACCAGTCGCTGGTAAATGAGGCAGTAATACCGGAAGAACTGCTTTGGAACGGTACTCCCGAAGACCGCAAAGGCGACTACGACCAACTGATGGAAGTGATCGACTGGGAGCTGAATACCAACCCGAACCTGCTCGAGACTCGCTTTATGCGCCCGATTCCAGTGCGTGACCTGGCGGAAATGCAGGCCGAAGGCTACGAAGAAAAGTGGGTGTGCTACCGCTCCGACGCGTTCAGCGCCAAGGAGCTGACCGTAATGCCCGGTGCTACCGTGACCATTAAAGACAGCGCCGCCTACGGACTGATCATGATGCAGGGCCACGGTACCATGGGTGTGTGGGATATCGAAACGCCTGCATTAATCCGCTACGGCCAGCTTACCAACGACGAGTTCTTCGTGACTGAAAAAGCGGCTCGCGAAGGCGTCACCATCGTCAACAAGTCCAGCACGGATCCCATCGTGATGCTGAAGCACTTCGGTCCTGCCAACCCTGATCTGGTACTTTAATCAATCCTGACTATTCATTAATCCTTAACATCCAATACCATGCAAGAGAACAACTTCCCTAAGCTGCACAATGCTACCTGGCCCGGTATCGTGGGCAAAGGTCATGATTCAGAGCCCGTCATACCGTTTGATACCATGCTGGAAATGACCGCTAAGGCTGAAGTAGATGGTGTCAAGTTTGATGGAGTGGACCTTGGTTTGCTGGGTCCTCATGTTGATATCGACAGCTCGGATGATGACATAAAGCGTCTGGCCGACAAAATAGCCGGTTATGGACTTAACGTAGGTAGCCTGGTGGCGCCCATCTGGGGTGGCCCTACGCTGGGTACCGACGATGACCGCCGGACGTTTGTGGAAATGGTACGCAAGTCCTGCAATTTTGGAAAGATATTCCGGGAGGCGGGCATCCGTTCCTACGGTGTAATTCGGATCGACTCCGCCAGCAATCCCGAGCAGTGGGCTAAAGATCCGGTAAATAATACCAAACTCATTGCCAAGACGTTCCGTGAAGCCTGCGACGTAGCGGCTGATTTTGGTGAGCAGCTCGCTGCTGAAGGAGAGATCTGCTGGGGTGGTATGCATAGCTGGAAGGTTATGCTCGAAACGCTGGAGGCGGTAGATCGTCCGAATATGGGTTTCCAGGCGGATATGTCGCACACGCTGCTGTACACGATGGGCTACAACCGTCCCGAAGACCGTCTCCTGCCCGAAAACTTCGACTGGAACGATCGCGAGACGCTGACTGAAGCGCTCAAGAAGCTGACCGCTGCGCTGCGCCCCTGGACCATCGATTTCCACGTGGCTCAGAACGACGGTACGGTACACGGTACCGGCTCACACGACAAGACCGGACGCCACTGCCTCGCTACGGATCCCAACGGTAAGCTGGATGTAGTAAAGCACGCGGGCCTCTGGCTGCGGGATGAAAACGGCGAACTGACCAAGCGCTTCAAGCACATCTGCTGGGACGGCTGTATGTTCTCCAATGATGTAATGCTTAAGCAGCAGACCTGGAATGACATCCTGGCTACCCTTATCAAGGTACGTCAGGCCCACGGCTGGTACGAGCCTGAGCGGGAGAAGGTAGCCCTGTAACAGTGGCACCGTATCCAGGTACCAGTAATTCGTATCAGTTTAGCATTCTTCTACCGTAAAACTTACCAGACAATGAGCAATAAAAAAGAGCTAAGAATAGGCTTGATCGGCTGTGGCTTCATGGGCCGTACCCACTCCAATGGCTATAAGCGTGTCAACGATTTCTTTCCGCAATTGGGTTACCGCCCTATCCTGAAAGCGGCCTGTGCCCGCAGCGAAGAAAAGGTAAAGGCCTTTGCTGAGCAGTGGGGCTACGAGTCGTACGAGACCGACTGGAAAGCCCTGATCGCCCGGGATGATATTGATGCCGTGGATATCTGTACCCCCAACGACAGCCACGCCGAAATCGCGATCGCTGCTGCGGCCGCCGGAAAAATGATCCTGTGCGAAAAGCCGCTGGCCCGTAACATGGAGGAGTCGCAGCAGATGCTGGACGCCGTTGAGAAGGCGGGTGTGGCCAACACCGTATGGTACAACTACCGTCGCCTACCGGCCGTAACGCTAGCCAAGCAGATCATCGCTTCCGGCAAGCTTGGCAAAATCTTCCACTACCGCGCCAACTTCCTGCAGGACTGGACCATCAGCGCCGATGTGCCTCAGGGCGGAACCGGTACCTGGCGGATGGATTCGGCAGCGGCCGGCTCGGGTGTGACCGGTGACCTGCTGGCGCACTGCATCGATACAGCTATGTGGCTGAATGGCGCCATTACGGATGTATCGGCCATGACCGAAACCTTTGTGAAGGAGCGTATGCACCAGCTGACCGGAAAGGTAGAGAAAGTAGGTATTGATGATGCCTGTATCTTCCACTGCCATTTCCAAAACGGTTCGCTTGGTTTGTTCGAGTCGACCCGCTACGCCCGTGGCCACAAAGCGCTTTATACTTTCGAGATCAACGGTGAGCATGCCTCTATCCGCTGGGATCTGCACGACCTCAACCGCCTTGAGTACTTCGACCACCGCGATGAGTCTATCGTACGGGGCTGGCGCTCTATCCACGTTACTGACGGCGATCAGCCTTATATGGATAAGTGGTGGGTACCGGGCTTGGGTATTGGTTACGAGCACTCGTTCATCCACCAGGTAGCTGACTTCCTCAGGAGCCTCGAAACCGGCGAGCCCTGCTCACCTACCTTCTACGATGCCCTACAGACCCAGAAGGTGTGTGAGGCGGTACTCGAGTCGGCTTCATCCCGGAGCTGGAAAGATACCGAAGTAGAGTGGAGAGAGCTGATGCCTGCACTGTAAGAATAAGCAGATAAGCGTGCGGTGGTGGCCGGAGTTTAGAGCTCGGGCTATCACCGCACTTTTTATTGTAGCCTTGTCTGGGCTGTATCCGGTAGTAAAATGGCAGGTAAGGGTACTTTTACTAAGGTAGCGTCCTCATTAGAGGGGCGCCGGTAGCTTTACGATAGTACGAGAAGCTACCTGAATTTTTCTCTGTTACTACTCTACACGATGAGCCTGACTCAGGATTACATACTCAGCGTACACGGCCTCTCCAAGTCATTTGCGGGGGTACGGGCGCTACAGGATATGAGCTTCCAGCTACGGAGGGGGGAGGTACACGCGCTCATGGGTGAAAATGGTGCGGGCAAGTCTACCTTTATGCGGATACTTGTCGGCATGGAGACCGCCGATGCGGGTACTATCCTTTTTGAAGGAAATGAGCTGAAGAGTAGCAACGTCCGACAGTCCCGGCGCTTTGGCATATCTATGATCCACCAGGAAATGCTGGTGGTACCTGAGCTGACAGTAGCGCAGAATATCTTTCTGGGCCGGGAGAAGAAGCAGTCCTTTTTAGGTTTTCTGCGGGGATTCACCAACGACCCGGCCATGTCCGCCGAGGCCGGGGTACTGTTGCAAAAGCTGGGACTACACCTCAACCCGGACCTACCCATGAAGTACCTCAGCGTAGCTGAGATGCAGATGGTGGAGATTGCTAAAGCCATCTCCAACGACGCCAAAGTCATTATCATGGATGAGCCTACCTCTGCCCTCTCGGACCGGGAGGTAGCGGCGCTGTTTGAGGTCATAGAAGACCTGAAGCAGAAGGGCGTAGCGATCATCTATATTTCCCATAAGATGGAGGAGGTATATAAGATCTGTGACACCATCACGGTATTGCGGGATGGGAAGTACATAGGTACCCGCCCTGTCTCTGAACTCGACAAAAACGGGCTGATCACCATGATGGTTGGGCGCGAGATCAGTGACCTGTTTCCGGAGTCTATGGCCGGCAAGGGTGATGTACTGCTGTCGGTGCGGGGTCTGAGCCAGGTCGGTAAGTTTGCCAATATTCATTTTGACGTACATAAAGGAGAAGTACTGGGTATAGCTGGACTGATGGGAGCGGGCCGTACCGAGGTAGCCCGTGCTCTGGTGGGGCTGGACAAGCCTACTTCCGGAGAGATTTATTTCAGAGGAAAGCTCACGACCATACAATCACCCCGCGATGCCATCCGGCAGGGGATCGGGTACGTCAGCGAAGACCGCAAGGGCTTTGGCTTTATACCCGAGCTATCCGTGGTACATAACCTCACGCTGTCGAGCCTGCCGCGCCACCGCAAAGGCGCTTTCATCAGTGAACAGAGTGAGCAGAGCGCGGCGGAAGCTATGATCCGTGACCTTAGGATCAAAGTATCAGGACCGGACCAGAAGGTGGGGGTACTCAGCGGTGGTAACCAGCAAAAGGTAGTGATCGGGAAGGTACTCCTGACCGATCCGGAGCTGATTATTCTGGATGAGCCTACCCGTGGTATCGACATCGGGGCCAAGCACGAAATTTACAAACTCATTACCCGGCTGACCGAAGCGGGTATGGCCGTAATCCTTATTTCATCAGAGCTGCCCGAGATCCTGGGCCTGTGCGACAGAGTAGTGGTGCTGTCCAAAGGACGACAGACGGCCCTGCTCTCCAAAGAAGAGAGCACGCAGGAAACGATCATGAAACACGCGATGGAGTTTTCTAAACCCGTCGATCTACTACTCAATGAGGAATGAAAGAGACATTAATCGCCTATTTTAATCGCTCCGCCGAGAGCCCTGCCCTCCCGACCAGACGTATTGGAAAGTACGGTATATTTCTGGCTTTTATCCTGCTCTGCGTCCTGCTGTCGCTGATGACGCCTCGCTTCCTGACGGTAGCCAACCTGACCATCATCGTCACGCAGGTATCCATCAATGCCCTGCTGGCCTTTGGCGTTACGTTTGTAATTCTAACGGGCGGCATTGACCTGTCGCTGGGTTCCATGGTGGCCGTAACGGGCGTAGTAGCCGCTACCTTCGCTCACCCTGACGACTACCCGCTCGTAGTACCTATTGGGGTAGGACTACTGGCCGGAGTACTCTTTGGCGCGCTCAATGGCTTCGTCATTACCCGCAGCAAGGTAGCTCCCTTCATCGTGACGCTGGGTACCATGACCATCGGCCGCGGGCTCGCCCTGATCATCAGCAAGGGGAGGCCTGTTTCCAATCTCTCAGACTCCTTTAACTTCATCGGTGGTGGGCACCTATTCGGCATTCCGTTCCCGATCATTATCCTCCTGGTCGCCTTTGCGGTATGTTCATTGATCCTGAAAAAAACAGTACTGGGCCGCTACATCTACGCCATCGGAGGCAACGAGCAGGCGGCGCGTGCGTCGGGTATCCAGGTAAGCCGCGTCAAGATGTGGGTATATACCATCAGCGGGCTACTGGCCGCCGTAGCCGGTATTGTCCTTACGTCCCGCATCACTACCGGACAGCCCAACGCGGGTGTCGGTTTCGAGCTGAGTGCCATTGCCGCGGCTATTATCGGAGGCACCAGTACCTCGGGTGGAAGCGGTACCATGGCCGGTACCCTTATTGGCGCTTTACTCATCGGAGTGATCAGCAACGGCCTCGACCTGCTCAACGTCACCTCGTACTATCAGCAGGTGGTGATGGGCGCTATCATTATCGGAGCCGTAGTACTGGACGGACTAAACCGCAAATCCAGATAGACTTAATCAGAATCCTATACAAGAATCCATAATCAATTATGAAGCGTACCTCTTTCTCCCTTATACAAGCTAGTATTCTATTGCTGGGGCTGCACCTGGCCGGTTGTAATCAGTCCGGCGGTGACGGTGCCGACGGTCAGGACAAAATCGTAGTAGGCGTATCCATGCTGAGTATGCAGAACGAATTCATCGTAAATGTCGCCGATGAAATAGAAAAGAAAGCGGATGAAATGGGCGTGGAGCTGATCACGGTGGATGCCGAGCGGTCTCCCTTGAAGCAGATCGAGCAGGTGGAGAGTTTCATAGCTCAGGATGTGGATGTCATTATCATGAATCCCTGCGAGGTAGAGGCCAGCTCGCCGGCTGTCACCAAGGCGCTGGCCGCCAAGGTACCTATCATCAATGTCAACTCAGCCACCAGCTCCAGTCCCACGGCTTTTGTAGGATCGGATGACGTAGAGTCAGGACGCATTGCCATGGAGTACATTGCCAAGCGATTGGGAGGCAAAGGCAACGTCATCATGATTCACGGCTACATGGGTCAGGCGGCGCAGCTCCAGCGGGAGCAGGGCGCACGTGAGGTACTCAAGAAGTACCCGGGCCTGAAGCTGATCGCGCACCAGAGCGGCGAGTGGGATCGGGCCAAGGCCATGTCGCTCACCGAAAACTGGATTCAGTCGTACGGATCGAACATACAGGCCGTATTTGCCCACAACGACGAAATGGGCATGGGAGCTGTAAAAGCCCTCTCTGACGCCGGTATGAAAGACAAGGTAGTGGTAGTAAGCGTAGACGCTATACCTGATGCGCTGCAGGCCGTTCAGAAAGGTACCCTGGATGCTACCGTGTTCCAGAACGCCGAGCAGCAAGGCTCCAAAGCCATCGAAACGGCCATAAAGATCGTCAAAGGCCAGCCCTACGATGCCCAAACGCTCGTGCCCTTTCAGCTCGTCACAAAGGAAAATGTCGCGCAGTACATGAAGTAGCCGGTTGGAGGCTGATACTGGTTTGCCACCGGCGGACGCCACCGGTTGCAAACCGGCGGCAGTAAGGAAAGCATTATTGACTATGGAATTGACTTTAGTAGCTACTACAGTCATAGACTGTAATTATGTTTAGCTACCGGTTGCAAACCGGCAGCAGCTGGAATCATAGCCTTCCCAGCTACCGCCAGTCTGTGACTGGTGGAAAAAAATAACTACAAGTTTTCAACTTGAATAAACCCATGAGCCGCAACTACAAGATACTTGACCAAGGCGGGGTATATTTTGTCACCATGACCGTTGTCGGCTGGATTGATCTGTTTACTCGCAGGGAGTATCGGGATATTTTCCTGGATAGCGTACGCTATTGCCAGAAAGAAAAAGGGTTGGTTGTATATGCCTGGTGTATCATGTCTAACCATATCCACCTGATCCTAAGAGCTGAAGAGGAGAATCTTTCGGATGTAATTCGTGATCTTAAAAAATTCACTAGCAAAAAGTTATTTGCCGCTATTGAGGCGAATCCAGAAGAGAGTCGACGCAATTGGATACTGGCGATCTTTCGCAAAAGCGGTGAGTTCAACACCAATAACGTTAACTTTCAGGTTTGGCAGCAGCACAATCAGCCTATTGAATTGTTTTCACCTACTGTACTCGAACAAAAGCTCATTTATATTCATGAAAACCCCGTCAAGGCTGGTTGGGTAGAAAATCCATGGGAATTCTTATATAGTAGCGCCCGTGATTATGCAGATCAAAAAGGATTACTGGGGATTGAATTCATTTGATTTTGGTTGCTACTACAGTCATAGACTGTGATTATGTGTAGCCACCGGTTGCAAACCGGCGGCAGCTTAACCCACCGGCAGCGCAAGAAGTATCTCGATCAACACCCATATATGCATTTAAAACTTTATGATTCTTCACAATGAGAGATATCTGTATTTTAATACTTGCAGTTTTTTGCCTTGCCTCAATTACCTATGCACAGGAGGATCAAAAGAATGTGTTCCCCGACGGTACCCCCATGTCTCCCTGGTTTCTGGATTACACCAAAGTAAAGCTGAGTAACTTGGGGAAGCAGTATGTCATCACCAGCTTCGGGGCCAAGCGGGATAGTACCCTTGTCCAGACCAAAGCCATTCAGAAAGCCATTGACGAGGCAGCCCGAAAGGGAGGAGGCGTAGTGGTGATTCCGAAGGGTACTTTTATGAGTGGAGCCCTGTTCTTTAAGCCCAAGACCCACCTGTACATTTCGGAGGGTGCTAAATTGAAAGGCTCGGATAACATTGCGGATTATCCCAGTAGGCCCTCGCGCATGGAAGGGCAGAGCCTTGAGTACTTCCCGGCCTTGGTCAACGCCTACGGAGTAAATGGATTTACGATTTCGGGCAAAGGTACTATCGATGGCAACGGACTCAAATACTGGGAGGCTTTCTGGCAGCGCCGTAAGGAGAATCCGCAGTGCACCAATCTGGAAGTGAGCCGTCCGCGGCTGGTCTTTATCTGGAACAGTAACAATGTACAGGTACAGGACGTAAATCTGCACAATGCCGGCTTCTGGACCAGCCACTACTACAAGTGCAACAACGTAAAGATCCTTGATCTGCACATCTCTTCGCCCCATAGTCCTGTCAAAGCTCCCAGCACCGACGCCATTGATATTGATGCTTGTAACAATGTACTGGTGAAGGGCTGCTATATGTCCGTAAATGACGACGCCATCGCACTGAAAGGCGGTAAAGGCCCCTGGGCGGATACCGACTCGACCAACGGAGCCAATACCAATATCCTGATTGAAGACTGCAAATTCGGCTTCTGTCACGCGGCCCTTACCTGTGGAAGCGAAGCCATTCATAACAAGAACGTAGTTATGCGGAACTGTCACGTGGATGAAGCCATGCGGGTACTATGGCTGAAAATGCGCCCCGATACTCCTCAGAAGTACGAGCACATACGGGTAGAAGGCATTACGGGGCAGGCCCACAGCCTGATCTATGTCAAGCCCTGGACACAGTTTTTTGACCTGAAAGGCCGTAAGGAGGTACCCTTGTCGTACTCGCAGTACATTACTTTGAAGAATATCGACATGAAGTGCGCTGTATTCTTTGATATCGCCATCACAGAATACGACAAGCTCGCTCAGTTCAACTTCGAAAACCTGAAAATAGAAGCCAAGAACGATGCCTATAACAAAAGCATCATCAACGGCATTACTTTCAAAAACGTAGTGGTGAACGGAAAGCAAATCCTCTGATCCCGGGCTACGAGCTTAGTACTTCTGCTACTAGTATAGATAGGTGAATAGCTGCCTGAGCTCAGGCAGCTATTCACCTTTTTCTTTTTTGACTACCTAGAATTATAATTAATCGCAGAGTAGTCCAAAACGTTGGGTTTGAGTCATTATAAATGGTAGGTAGCTGGCTTTGTACTAGTAATCGCTGGCTGCTGTAATGGAGTAGGTTCTGAGAGCCTTGCTTTCCTGTTTTACCAGTAGTTATCAAATTGGAAGTGGACTTTACTCCTGAGTCAATCAATAGGTTGGCCAGAGCTTACTCTACTTCCACGCTGAGTGCTACCGAACGTATTCTTGTCAACTAATACCCTGTTACCTAGTGCAAGAAATATCAGAAACATTTTGGTTATGGCAGCTCCTGGGCCGACTCCACCCCCTGATTGTGCACTTCCCGCTCAGTTTGCTATGCGTGGCGCTGCTGGTAGAGGTGATCTCGTGGCGACGACCCAACAATGAGTACCGGGCCGGTATCACCCTGATGGTCAGGATCGGTGCCATAAGCTCGGTAGTAGCCGTTGTTTTTGGTTTATTACTGGCCAATCAGGAAGAGTACAGCGGGGATATCGTAACCATCCACCAGTGGTCCGGGCTGGCCACCATGGCTCTGTCCTTCGTAACCCTGCTGGCGCTCCGGACAGGACGTATGGCCTTATACAGGTCTATGCTGGCACTTACTGTAGTGGGCGTAACCGTAGCGGGACATTATGGAGCTTTGCTTACCCACGGCGAAGATTACATTACCAGCGTACTACCCCTGGATGATGAGCAGGAATCCCCCCGCAACACCGCCACTGTTTTTACCTTCGCCAGTAACAGCACCAACGGACCTCTGACCGTCCAACAGGTGGAAGACCTGAATCTGGAGGTACGCTCCATCCTGGCTCATAACTGCTACAGTTGTCATAGTGCCACCAAAACGAAGGGGGAGCTACGCCTGGATAAAAAGGAGCTGGTCATGAAGGGGGGAGAAAGTGGTCCCGTTATCGTAGCGAACCACCCGGAGGACAGCGAGCTGATCCGGAGGATTACACTCCCGGCCGGTCATAAGGAGGCTATGCCTACCAAGGGAAAGCGGCTTACGGAGAAAGAGGTAGCTATCCTCGAATTCTGGATCAAACAGGGAGCGCCCTGGCCAAGTGGAGCCGAGAAGAGTATCTATAAAGTAGCGGCTTTGGAGCCGCGCCTGCCGACGCTTCCACCGGCTACGAATGGGCTTACCAATCCCGTTGACCGGTTTGTGAACTCCTATTTTCAGAAGAATAACGTAAGCTGGCAACAGGTCGTTGATGATCGTACCTACATCCGGCGCGTTTTTCTGGATGTGGTGGGCCTGCTGCCTCCCCCCGAGAAGGTGCAGGCTTTTGTAGCCGATACCCGCCCGGATAAGCGGGAGGTACTGGTGAAGGAGATGCTTAATCGTAATGAAGACTACGCCCAGCACTGGCTGACTTTCTGGAACGATGCCCTCCGCAACGACTACACCGGCACGGGCTATATCACCGGCGGGCGGTTTGACATCACCAGGTGGCTATACAGTTCCCTGAAGACAAACAAACCCTACAACTGGTTTGTGAGAGAACTCATCAGTCCGACCAAAGAATCGGAAGGCTTCATAAAAGGGATTAAATGGCGGGGCACGATCAATTCCAGCCAGCGTACCGAGATGCAGGCCGCTCAGAACGTCTCGCAGGTACTGCTGGGATTGAACCTCAAGTGTGCCTCCTGCCACGACAGTTTTATCAGCGACTGGAAGCTGGAAGACGCCTACGCCTTTGCCAACGTATTTGCCGATAGTACCCTGGAAATTAATCACTGCGACAAACCTACTGGAAAAGTGGCCGGACGTCGCATACTCTTCAAAGAGCTGGGCGAGATCAGCGTAGATGCTCCTACCGAACAACGGCTACGCGAACTGGCGGACTTCCTGGTGCAGCCTAAAGATGGCCGACTGTACCGTACGCTGGTGAATCGGATCTGGGCTCAGCTAATGGGGCGTGGTATCGTAGAGCCCGTGGATATGATGGACAATGCTCCTTGGAGCCAGGACCTGCTGGACTACCTGGCGTACGATTTTGTGCAGCAGGGCTACGACATCAGGAAACTGCTGTACACCATACTGACCTCCCGGACCTACCAGCTACCTTCCGTTGGAGTACAGGAGGCCGAGCTACTTATGGCTCCCGATTACGTATTTAAAGGCATGGTGCGTCGTCGGCTTACGGCTGAGCAGTTTGCTGATGCGGTCAGTGTGGCCTTTAATCCTCTCTATGCCGATTCGGCCATTGTATACAAGCGACTACCGGAGACTATTCAGCAGGAGATCCCTTTTGTGCGAGCAGCTTTGGTGAAGAACGATCCTTTCCTGACGGCTCTAGGACGGCCTAATCGGGAAACCGTTAGCACTGCCCGAACCTCGCAGGCCAATCTTTTGCAGGCTTTGGAGCTGACCAACGGCGACAAGTTGAACCAGACCCTGAAAGCTGGTGCCGAGCGCTGGCGGACTCAGTACCCAGCTACCGATGCGCTGGTAAGGGAGCTATACCGGAAGGCGCTGGGACGTGAACCCTCAGCCAAAGAACTAGCCGTAGCCGAGAAAATGCTGGGCAAGAGCCCTAGTGTGACCGGGGTACAGGACCTGGCCTGGGCGATAGTACTACATCCTGAATTTCAGTTGATCTTCTAGCTATGAGTAGAATGAAAAATACCTGGAACCGGCGGGAGTTTCTACAACGTACCAGTGCCGCTACGTTGGCCGCCCTGGCTGCAGGGGCTCCCGTAAGTAGTCTTCTTTCAGGATGTACAGGCAAGGCGGGTAGTACCAACGGCACCGCCGATACCGTGATCCTGCTCTGGATGGCCGGGGGAATGGCCCATACCGAAACCTTCGATCCCAAGCGCTACACGCCCTTCGAAAAGGACATGGAGGGCAATCGGGTGCTAAGTACCTTCAGGTCGGTACCTACTGTTTTGGATGGAATCCACTTTTCTGAAGGGCTGGAATCAATCGGGAAGGTGATGGACAAAGGTACCCTCATCCGGTCGTACGTGGCGGCCGACCTGGGGCATATTCTGCACTCGCGGCATCAGTACAATTGGCATACCTGCTATGAACCGCCCCAGACCGTGGCCGCGCCTCACATAGGAGCCTGGATAGCGAAGGAGCTGGGGCCTAAGAACCCGGTCATACCTGCCTTTATTGATATAGGACAACGCTTCACTGTAGGCGAGGGCGAAGAACTAAAAGCCTTTCATACGGCCGGATTTCTGGGTAATGAGTTTGGACCTTTCTTTATTCCCGACCCCAGCAAGGGACTTGAGAGTGTGCGGCCTCCGGTGGGGATGGATGCGAAGCGGTTCGAGCGGCGCAATCAGTTGTACAATGAGCTCATCAGTAACAGTCCTCACGGGGAGTTTGGGAGTGATTATCAAAAAGAGTCACTGCGGAGATCAATGGAGCAGGCCTATATGCTGCTCAATTCGCCGGAGGCGAAGGCCTTTGACCTGAGCAATGAACCCAGGGAGAGCTATGATATTTACAATACCGGTCGGTTTGGGCTGGGCTGTCTGCTGGCGCGGCGGCTTACGGAGCAGGGCGCCCGATTTATCAGCGTGACCACGGAGTACGAGCCTTTCATGGGCTGGGATACGCATGAAAACGGTCACACACGCCTGCAGGAGATGAAAAAGATGATTGATGGCCCTGTGGCACAGCTGATCAAAGACCTGGATAAAACGGGGCATCTGGACCGGACGCTGGTAATCCTGGCCAGTGAGTTTAGTCGTGACATGATGGTGGAAGGTCGGCCCGATGCCAAAGTACTGGAACAGGTCAATCAGCCGGATATACTATCGGATATCAAATTCTACGGCATGCACAGACATTTCACGGACGGATGTTCGGTACTGATGTTTGGCGGAGGAATAAAGAAGGGATTTGTGTACGGAAAAACGGCGGACGAGCGCCCCTGCAAAACCATTGAGAACCCGGTTCGCATAGACGGCATTCACCAGACCATCTACCATGCGCTGGGTATTCCGCCGGATACCAACTATGAAATAGAAAAACGCCCCTTCTATACTACTCCCGACGGTAAAGGAAAAGCTGTGATGGATTTGTTATCCTGAGTAGGACCGTAAAGCGTTGAAACAGGCCGCAAGCGGAAGAAGTAGCTGGTACCCCTCTTCCTAAAAACATATCCAGTATGCGCAGGAAACTATACAGTCTGGTATATATAGCAGCAGGTATTACCTGGGCTATACAGTCATGTACTACCGGCTCCGCTACCTCCAGTGATGAGAAGTTACCCGAGGTAGTCAGCTACAACTTTGACATCCGGCCTATCCTCTCCGACAAGTGCTTTGCCTGTCACGGACCCGATGCCAACAAGCGGGAGGCAGGCTTACGACTGGACATAGCCGAAAGTGCCTACAAAGCCCTGGCTGATAATCCAGGGGCACACGCCATTGTTCCCGGTAAGCCCGAGCTGTCAGAGGTATTCCGGAGAGTGTCGTCCCAGGATACCAGCGTCCTCATGCCTCCGAAGGAGTCTAATCTCAAACTGACGAGCCGCGAAATTGATTTGATCGAAAAGTGGATTAAACAGGGGGCTAAGTACGAAAAGCATTGGGCCTTTGTAGTACCTAAGAAATCCGCTTTGCCCAAGGTGAAAAATGAAGATTGGTCCCGGAACGAGATCGACTACTTCATACTGCACAAGCAGGAGCAAAGAGGCCTGGAACCCAACGAGGAAGCCGATAAAGAGCGGCTGCTGAAGCGACTCAGCCTGGATATTACGGGGTTGCCGCCCAGTTTTGAGCTGATGGAGCAGTTTATGGCGGATAATAGTCCCAAGGCCTACGAAAAGGTAGTAGATCAGCTCCTGAAAAGCCCGGCCTACGGAGAGCGGATAGCCCTGCACTGGCTGGACCTGGCTCGCTACGCCGACTCGCACGGGTACCAGGATGATGGGTACCGTACGCAGTGGCCCTGGCGCGACTGGGTCATTCACGCACTCAACCAGAACATGCCCTACGACCAATTTGTGACTTGGCAACTGGCGGGAGACTTACTGCCAAAGCAGGACGAGAAGAGAGCTAAGGAACAGCTACTGGCTACGGGCTTTAACCGCAATCATAAAATTACGGAGGAGGGAGGTGTCATTCCCGAAGAGTACCGGGTATCCTACGTTACTGACCGTACGGATCTGGTGGGGAAAGGTCTGCTGGGTGTAACAGTAGAATGCGCCCGCTGCCACGACCATAAGTACGACCCGTTCTCTCAAAAAGAGTACTACCAGCTCTACGCCTTCTTCAATAATGTAGACGAAAAAGGTATAGAATCAGTGATCGGTGGTCCCGAAACCTACGCCAAGAAGCCCCTGATGGAGATCAGTAACGAGGAGGTCAAAAACATTCTGACGTTTATCAATAAACCCGACACCAACCGCCTGATCGTATCAGTGATGGGGGACCTGGATACGCTACGCAAAACGTATATTCTTAACCGGGGTGAGTATGATAACGTTGGCGAGGAGGTACAGGCAGGTACTCCCAAGGCTATTTTACCCTTCAACCCCAAGTACCCTAAAAACCGGCTGGGACTGGCCCAATGGATGTTTGACAAACAGAATCCTCTCACGGCCCGGGTGTTTGTCAACCAGGTATGGCAGGAGTTCTTTGGGATGGGGCTGGTCAAATCCTCCGGCGATTTTGGTATGCAGGGCGAACTCCCGTCGCACCCCGAGCTGCTGGACTGGCTGGCGGTTGATTTCCGGGAGCACGGCTGGGATATCAAGCGGCTGGTCAGGCAGATAGTTATGTCGGCTACCTACCGGCAGTCGGCGGTGATTACCAAAGACAAGCTCCAGGCCGACCCGGACAATATCTTGCTGGCCCGGGGCCCCCGCTACCGTATCCATGCGGAGTTCGTACGGGACCTGGTACTATCCAGCAGTGGCCTGCTCCATCCGGCTATTGGTGGTCCTTCTGTGAAGCCCTACCAGCCGGCGGGGCTGTGGGAGGGAGCTACGTCAGGTCGTGGGTTACTTTCTGCCTACAACCAGGACCACGGCTCGGCGCTGTACCGCCGGGGTATGTACACGCTGATCAAGCGTACGGTACCGCCACCCGCCATGAGTATCTTCGACGCCAGCAACCGTGACCAGTGCGAAGTAAGGCGACTCAAGACGAATACGCCCCTGCAGGCGCTGGTTATGATGAACGACCCGGCCGTACTGGAAGCATCCCGGGTACTGGCTACCCGCCTGTTGCAGCAGAAGGGCTCTACTCAGGACCAGATAACCAAAGCCTTCCGGCTGATCGTCTGCCGGAAGCCAAGCGAAAAGGAGCTTTCGGTACTGACGGCCTACTATGACAAGGAACTAAAAAAGATGACTCCTGCTACCGCCGCGAAAGTAGTGGCCGTAGGAGAATACCCCCTGGCTCCGGGGGTAGATAGGAGGAAAGTTGCGGCCCTGATGCGGGTAGTGAATACGCTGTATAACCTGGAAGAAACCATTACAAAAACCTAGCGGGTATGGAAAAGGAGATGTTAGAATACGGTATGATCTTCAACCGCCGCCGCTTCCTGTCCAGCCTGAGTATGGGGCTGGGCAGCGCCGCCCTGGGCTCCCTCATGATACCGGATCTTTTCAAAGGAGGAGGAAGGGGAGAGGATGGGTTGGCACCCGGTATTCCCCATTTTGCTCCCAAGGCCAAGCGGGTGATCTACCTGTTTCAGAACGGAGCGCCCTCACAGCAGGAGCTGTTTGACTATAAGCCTAAACTCCGTGAGATGATGGGGCAGGAGATACCGCCTTCGGTACGGGGTAATCAGCGCCTAACGGGGATGACGGCCAATCAAAGTTCATTCCCGTTGGTAGGTTCATTCGTTGACTTCAAACAGTATGGCCAGTCCCGCGCCTGGGTGAGTGACCTGATGCCTTACACGGCCAAAATCGTAGATGATCTGTGCATCATCCGGTCCATGTACACCGAAGCCATTAACCACGATCCGGCGCTTACCTTTTTACAAACCGGCTCACAGCAGGGCAACCGCCCGAGTATGGGGGCCTGGCTGAGCTACGGATTAGGTAATGAAAATAAAAATCTGCCTGACTTTACGGTATTGCTTTCGCGGGGAGTCGGTAATGGGCAGGGCGTGTATTCCAAACTATGGTCCAATGGCTTCCTGGACTCAATTCACCAGGGGGTGCAGTTTAGTAAGGGGGAGGACCCGGTCCTGTACCTGCGCGACCCGGAGGGGATGAACCGGCACGATAGGCGGCAGATGCTGGACCAGCTGTCCGAACTGAATCAGCTAGCCTACGATGAGTTTGGCGATCCGGAGATCATGGCGAAGGTAAAGCAGTACGAGATGGCCTACCGCATGCAGACGGCCATACCTGAGGTGATGGATCTCTCGCGGGAGTCGGATGATATCATTAAGCTCTACGGACCCGACTGCCTCGTACCGGGTACCTATGCGGCCAATTGTTTGCTGGCGCGTAAGCTGTCTGAGAGTGGTGTGCGCTTTGTGCAGTTGTACCACCAGGGCTGGGACCAGCACGGCAATCTGCCCTTCGAGATAACCAGTCAAGCCAAAGATGTAGATCAGGCTTCGGCCGCTCTGGTGACTGATCTTAAGCAACGCGGACTCCTGGACGAAACACTCGTGATCTGGGGTGGGGAGTTTGGCCGTACCAGCTATACCCAGGGCAAGCTCACCAAAGACAACTACGGGCGCGATCACCACCCGCGGTGCTTTACGATCTGGATGGCCGGAGGCGGTATTAAACCCGGTATCGTCTACGGCGAAACCGACGAACTGGGCTATAATATCAGCCGGAATCCGGTACATGTACACGATTTTCAGGCCACGGTGCTGCATCAGTTGGGACTGGACCATGAGAAGCTGATTTTTAAGCACCAGGGCCGCCGCTACCGGCTTACCGATATTTCGGGGAAGGTAGTGAGGGATATTATTAGCTAATAGGTATTAGGTTTTAGCTGTTAGGTAGTTAGGAGTTGAAAAAGCAATCACAAGAGAAAATGCTTATATCTAAGATACCCGAAACTAAATCAGCTCTCTCATAAGCCGACCTTGCGCTGTGGGCATTTGTGCGTAAGCCCTGCGCAGGCCCACAGAGCACAGAGGCGTTGAGAGGGCGGGGCCTGCCCGGCCATGAGGGCGAAGATTGCATCGTCTTAAAGTTTGAATTAAGCAAAAGAGTTCTCCATGAATAGCAAAGTCAAAGGAGGTGCTGAGCAGGTACTTATGGCAGCCGGAATTTTCATCCTGTTTCTACTCCTGGTGGAAGACAGGCTGGTGGTACCGGTATGGCTACAGGCTGTAGGCCGCATGCACCCTTTGCTTCTGCACTTCCCCATCACGCTGTTGCTGCTGGCCATGGGCATGGAGTTTTTCCGCTTCCGGAGTACCTACGCCACCAACCCTTTCTACCGTACCTTTCTGGATGGATTGCTACTATCGGGGGCGTTACTGTCAGCCCTGACCGTTATTATGGGTTTGCTGCTGGCGCAGGAAGAGGGCTATACGGGGCAGGTACTCACGTGGCACAAATGGACCGGTGTGGGTGTATTCGCACTGGCTGCGGGGCTGTACTTCTGCCGGTATGCCTCCTGGTACAAAGTGGGGGCGGCCCGCACGGGTGCCGCTCTGACGGTGCTGGTTCTGCTGCTGGCGGGCCACTACGGAGCTACCCTCACCCACGGCGACGGGTTCCTGGTGGAGCCTCTGATGGGGCAAAAGCAGGAAGACCCCGTGCCGCTTGAAGAGGCTCTGGTATTTGACCATGTGATTCAGCCTATCTTTCAGCAAAAGTGTGTGAGCTGTCATAATCCTGAGAAAATTAAAGGCGGATTACTACTCACCGACGAAGCATCTATCCGCAAAGGAGGTAAAACGGGTAAGCTATTTGTGTCCGGTAATCCTGAACAGAGCTTGCTGTTACAGCGCATCCACCTACCTGAGGAGGAGAAAAAACACATGCCGCCCAAAGGCAAAGTACAGCTAACGACGGAAGAGATGGCACTTCTATCTTGGTGGATAAAAGGCCGGGCCGATTTCAGAAAGAAAGTAGTTGATTTGCCTCCAACGGATTCGTTGAGGATCTTAGCCGCAGGCTTGTTTAACCCGGGAGGTACTACGGAGTTCTACACCTTCGCGGCGGCGGATGAGGCCATTATTCAGAAGCTTACTACCAACTACCGTTCTATTGCTCCCCTCGCCCGGGAGTCGCCTGCCTTATCGGTTAACATCTACAATAAGAATGAATATGCTCCGGAGCAGATAGAAGAGCTGAGCGAGTTGAAGAAGCAGATCGTGTTCCTGAACCTGTCGAAGATGCCCGTCAAAGATGCGGACCTCAAAAAGATCAGCCAGTTTGAGAATCTGCAGAAGCTGAATCTGAACTTCACGGATATTACGGGCAAAAGGCTCGGCGACCTGTCTACTTTGACGAAGCTGAAAAGTCTTTCGTTGGCTGGTACCCAAGTGACGTACTCAGACTTGCGAAAGCCTTTGGGAGCCATCAAAAGTCTGCAGACCGTATCGGTCTGGAATACTGGGCTGGCAGATTCGGACGTGCAGCGGCTGCAGAAAGAGTTTCCGAACATCCACTTTATCGTGGGCTTCCGGGACGATGGCGAGAACCCACTCCGGCTAAATCCGCCCCAGGTAGGCAACCGTACTACCGTATTTACCGAGTCGCTGCCTATGCAACTGAAGCATCCCATCCGGGGCGTCCAGATCCGGTATACCACCGACGGTACGCAGCCCGACAGTGTCCATTCGCCCGTATTCAGGGAAGGTACTCAATTGCGTACAAGTACCTCCGTCAAAGCCCGGGCTTATAAGGAGGGGTGGCTGGGGAGTGAGGTGGCGCAGTTCCACTTCTACAGGAGTACCCACAAGCCCGATAGTGTTCGTCTGCTGCTTCCGCTCAACCGGGTACACCAGGCCGAGGGCAATCGTACCTTTTTCAACGAAAAACTGGGGACGTTTAATGCCAATAGTCCTGCCTGGGCCAACAACTGGGCTGGTGTCCGGGATAATGACATGGTCTTCGTTGCTGAATTCAAGCAACCCGTGACCATTAGCTCCGTAGCGCTGCGCACGATGGTGGAGCCGGAGAATGGCATATTTCCGCCCGCTACGGTAGAGGTATGGGGAGGTACTTCGGAGTCGCAGATGAAGCTGTTAGGTACTTACCGACCCGCTGTACCTACCAAAGAAACCAAACCCTCCCTCAGCGCCTATGGACCAACCTTCAAACCCCAGGCTGTCACCTTCATCAGGATCGTAGCTAGGCCACTCAATGAGATGCCAGCCTGGCATAACAACAAGGGGCGCAAAGCGCTGCTGCTGGTGGATGAGGTGTTTGTGAATTAGGAGCGTACCTGTTACCGGTGGCACTGCTCAAAGCGGTGCCAGGGGCACACCCCAATCATGCAGTCGCTTTTACCACTATCCCCGTTATAGACAGGAGCCCTGATTTACTTTATGTATGGACTGCCTGGAACAGTTTTAGTCATGCCAATGGCTGAAACCAAAAGCAGTACTACCTATGGCTGTCAAGATAAAAGTATACTCCGACTATGTGTGTCCGTACTGCCTGCTGGCGAAGAAGCCGCTGGATGAAGCAATCCAGGGCAAGGATGTAGAGGTGGAATGGATGCCTTATGAGCTACGACCCTATCCGGCGGAGACCCTGAGGCCCGAAGGCGACTACCTGCAGAATACATGGAGGAGCTCTGTCTACCCGCTGGCTGAGCAGTTGGACGTGCCGATCAGGCTACCGAGGGTGTCACCCCAGCCCCACACGCACCTGGCTTTTGAAGGATACCAATACGCCCGCGAAAAAGGCAAAGGGCAGGAGTACAATGAACGGATGCTGAAAGCTTTCTTTCAGGAAGAGCTGGATATAGGCGATATAGAGGTACTAACCCGGTTGGCCATGGAGGTAGGGCTGGACGCGGAGGAGTACCGGGAGGCACTAACCTCCCGTAAGTACAAGGAAGCGCATCAGAAGGCGCTACGGCATGCGTACGAAGAAGCCAATATTACGGCGGTACCTACCCTGATCATTGGCAGTACCGTACTGCGGGGGTTGCACGCGCGGGAGACCATTGAAAGGGTGATAAAGAAAGAGTCAGGAGCTGCTTAGGGAAGCTTTCGAAATACTAAATTTAGGTATTGCCTGAGCCACTGCTGACTATAAATACCAGTGGCACTGCTTAAAGCAGTGCCACTGGTACCTACATATTACTACACGACATCTTTCAGTACCTCCCACACGTTTTCGGCCAGGATGCGGTGCCCTTCGGCAGTAGGGTGAATGCCATCCCGCTGGTTGAGTTTGACTTCACCACCTACTCCTTCCAGCAGGAAGGGGATCAGTGTAATATCATTCTTCCGGGCCAGTTCAGGATAAATATTCCTGAAGTCATTGGCGTACCGGGCTCCCATATTGGGGGGGATCTGCATACCGGCCAGTACAATCTTCGCTTCCGGGTATTTGGCTCTTACCTTATCAATGATAGCCTGCAGGTTCTTGCGGGTTTCCGTTACCGGAATACCCCGCAGGCCATCGTTGCCGCCCAATTCCAGCACAAAGATGTCTACCGGCTGGCGCAGTACCCAGTCAACGCGGCCGTTGCCGCCCGCCGTAGTCTCGCCGCTGTTGCCCGCGTTGATGACTTTGTAGGGCAGTTTTAGCGAGTCGAGTTTCTCCTGGATCAAGGCCGGGAATGATTCGGAGGGATCCAGTCCGTAGCCGGCGGTGAGGCTATTTCCAAAGAAGAGTATGGTCTTTACTTGCCGGGTAGTGGCGGTGGTATCCGACTGAGCAGTAGCCGGTGGTTGTTCTGCCGACTCTTGTTTGCTATTATTACAGGAAACTAGTAGGAAGATCCAACAAAACAGGCTATAATAGATTAGTTTATACATAGGAGATATTAATGAAAATCTGACTAACTATCTTCTAAACAAATTTGAGACTCAAGATGCTAATAAAAACCGGAAAAAGTCCGGCTGTAAGTTAATCCCAAACCCTTGATGAATACAATACTAAGTCTACAGCAGGTCAGCAAAACCTACCGGAGCGGCAACCGGGACCTGACGGTGCTGGATCAGGTAAGTTTTGAAGTACCGGCTGGCTCAACCATGGCCATTGTGGGGCCGTCGGGCAGCGGCAAAACCACCCTGCTGGGCCTATGTGCCGGCCTGGACCGGGCTACCTCAGGTAGTGTGCACCTGCACGATACGCGGCTGGACGGGCTGAGCGAAGACCGGCTGGCAGCAGTGCGCAACCAGTACGTGGGCTTCATATTCCAGAACTTCCAGCTACTTCCTACCCTTACCGCCCTCGAAAACGTAATGGTACCCCTGGAGCTGCGGGGTGAAAAGAATATAAAGCCCCGGGCCCTGGACCTACTGGATAAAGTAGGGCTCGCCGATCGCGGTCATCATTACCCTACGCAGCTCAGTGGGGGAGAGCAGCAGCGGGTGTCGCTGGCGAGGGCCTTCTCCAACCGGCCCCAGATCCTGTTTGCCGACGAACCAACCGGGAACCTCGATGCCGAGACCAGTGAGAAGGTAGTACATCTGCTTTTTGACCTGAACCGGGATGCCGGTACTACCCTGGTACTGGTCACGCACGACCTGGACCTGGCCGCTAAGACACAGCGTATCATCAGAATAAAAGGAGGCAGGATCAGTTCGGATGAAAGAGTCGGGATGCAAGGCTCGAATTAAATCTATGACAGAAGTATGAACTTTCCCTGGCTCTTACAAATGGCCTGGCGCGACAGCCGCCGCAACCGGGCCCGCCTGCTGCTCTTTATCTCGTCGGTGGTGCTGGGCATTGCAGCACTGGTGGCGATCTACTCCCTCGGCGACAACCTCCGGCAGAACATCGACAACCAGGCCGCTGAACTATTGGGTGCGGACCTGGAGATATCCGGCAGCCGTCCCGCCGGTACCCGTATGCAAAAGCTGATCGACTCACTGGGTACGCAGCGGTCAGAGGAGCGGAGCTTTGCCTCCATGATCTACTTCCCGAAGAATGGCGGCTCGCGTCTGGCGCAGGTCCGGGCGCTTAGAGGGGGCTTTCCCTACTACGGTGAGCTGGAAACCCAGCCTGCCACGGCTGCCCAGGCATTCCGTAACCAGCGACAGGCTCTGGTCGACCAGACCCTAATGCTGCAGTACGGAGCGCAGGTAGGTGACTCTATTAAGCTGGGGGAAGTAACCTTCGCCATTGCGGGGGTACTGCTCAAAGCGCCCGGTCAGACGGGCATCTCCACTTCCGTGGCTCCATCGGTATACATTCCGCTCCGCTACCTCGAACAGACCGGCCTGGCCCAAAAGGGAAGCCGGATCAACTACCGCTACTACTTTGAGCTGGCCCCTGCGACAGACGTAGCCCAGCTGATCAAGCGGATCAAGCCCCGCCTTGACGTAGAAGGCCTGCGCTACGAAACCATCGAAAGCCAGAAAGAAGATACCGGCCGCTCCTTCCGTGACCTCACGCGCTTCCTGGCGCTGGTAGGCTTCATCGCGCTGCTGCTGGGCTGTATAGGCGTGGCCAGTGCTATCCATATCTACGTGCGCGAAAAGCTCAACTCCATCGCGGTGTTGCGTTGTCTGGGCGTTAAGGCGTCGCAGGCCTTCCTGATCTACCTGATTCAGATTACGGGCATTGGCATCATCGGGTCACTGATCGGGGCGGTACTTGGTACCGTAATTCAGCAGTTCCTGCCGCTGATCATAGAGGATTTTCTCCCCATTGAAGTTACTACGAATATTTCGTGGTCGGCCATTGGGCAGGGGCTGGCCCTGGGGGTATTGATTTCCATCTTGTTTGCGCTATTGCCGCTGTTGTCCATCCGTAATATTTCACCGCTTACGGTACTGCGGGCTTCCAATGAGCCTACCCGGCAAAGCCGCGATCCGCTGGCGTGGGTAGTGTACGCGCTGATCCTGCTGTTCATCTTTGGCTTTACGCTGCTGCAAATGAAGGACTGGCAGGAAGCCGCAATATTTACCGCCAGTGTACTGGGGGCTTTCTTTGTGCTGATCGGGATGGCTATGCTGCTGATGTGGCTGGTGCGCCGATTCTTCCCAGCTTCGTGGAGCTACCTGTGGCGGCAGGGACTCGCCAACCTGTACCGTCCCAACAACCAGACGGCCATACTAATGGTAGCGATTGGCTTGGGCACCGCATTTATCTGTACCCTCTACTTCGTACAGGGCATTCTGCTCAGCCGGGTGACGCTGTCGAGCAGTGGCAATCAGCCCAATATTGTGCTGTTTGACATTCAGGCGACGCAGCGCGATGAGGTGCTGGCGCTGGCTCGACAGCAGGGACTACCCGTCAATCAAACGGTACCTATCGTAAACATGCGCCTGGAAGAAGTAAACGGAAATACAGCTCTGGAAGCCCAGAAGGATACTACCATCCAGGTACCCCGCTGGCTGTTTGGCCGGGAGTACCGCGTTACCTTCCGCGACTCCCTTACCTCATCCGAAAAAGTCACCGAAGGAGCATGGCAGGGCGTGGCTCCGGCTACGGGTCCGGCCCCTGTTTCGCTGGAGCAGGGCTTTGCCCGACGCAGCAATATTGACATTGGCGACACGTTATCATTCAATGTACAGGGTACCCTCATTCCTACCGTCGTAAGTAGTTTTCGCGAGGTAGACTGGAACCGCCTCCAGACCAACTTCGTGGTGGTATTTCCGACCGGAGTACTTGAGCAGGCTCCGCAGTTTCATGTACTGCTGACCCACGTGCCTTCGCAGGAGGTATCGGCCCGTTTTCAGCAGGCAGTAGTACGGCAGTTTCCCAACGTCTCTATTATTGACCTGGGGCTGGTACTCAAAGTACTCGACGAGCTGTTCGAAAAGATTGGCTTTGTGATCCGCTTCATGGCAGGCTTCAGTATCCTGACGGGGCTGGTGGTGCTGGTGGCTTCGGTCCTGATCAGTAAGTACCAACGTATACAGGAGAGTGTACTACTGCGTACCCTGGGCGCCAGCCGCCGGCAGATCTTTGTCATTACGTCCCTGGAGTACTTCTTTCTGGGAGCTCTGGCGGCGGCTACGGGTATCCTGCTGGCGCTGGCCGGTAGCTGGGCTCTGGCCCGGTATAACTTCGAAACGGAGTTCAGGCCTCAATTGCTGCCGGTGCTGGTCATCTTTGTCCTGGTGTCATTGATCACTGTTATCATTGGCCTAGTCAACAGCCGGGGTATCCTGTCGCGGCCTCCGCTGGAAGTATTGCGGCAGGATGTATAATAGGACCCCTTTAGGCCTTTATAGTATATGAGTGCAAATGCGTATCTTGCATCTACTGGATAAATTAAGGTCAAAGTGCACGCTGGCTTAGAACTTTTTAAAAGCTGGTAGTTATAAGCATACTCCGAATCTATAAGTCTTCTACATGTTATATAGATGATCAGCGACGAAACGCCACTGGAATATCAGGCCTCTGCTAAAGAGATAGTTAATATTATTGCCCAGGTACCTCAGGATGCTATCTGGGATTGGGACATTGTGTCAGGACGGATCTGGTGGAATGAGGGATTCAACAACCTGTTTGGGTACCGGGCTGACGATCTGAAACCGAGTTCAGAGTCGTGGTATAGCCATATTCACCCGGAGGATAAGGAGCGGGTGCGGAAGAGTATTACAGGGGCTGTAGAGCAGGGCGGAGCCGAGTGGTCCGAAGAGTACCGCTTCCGTCGGGCCGATGGCTCCTATGCCTACGTTTTTGATCGTGGCTTTACTGTTTGTGTGGATGAAAAGCCGGTCAGGATGGTAGGTTCTATTTCAGATATCTCCGGGCGGGTACAGTTGTGGAAAGCACAGCAGGAAAGCGAAGACTGGATGCGCATTGCACTGGATGCGGCCGAAATGGGTACCTGGACGTACGATCCGCGCACAGGAGTGGAAGTATGGGATGATCGTTGCCGGGAGATATTCGGAATACCCCGGAGTAGCGGCAATATCCAGTACGGGGAAACCATGAAGCAGGTACATCCGGACGACGTCGAGCGCTTATGGGAAACCGTACAGGCCGCTCTGGATCCCCTGACTGGCGGTAGCTACCACTCCGATCATCGGATTATCGATGCTACTACGGGTAGCGTCAAATGGGTGCGCAGCCGGGGCAAGGCCTTCTTTACAAGCGATGGATCCCCCTACCGTTTTGCGGGTACCATCATGGACATTACCGAGGAGAAACGCAAGGAGGCGGCTCTGGCCAATGTCGAGAAGAGGTTTCATGCTGGTTTTGATAATGCCTCACTGGGTATTGCCATATCAGATATAGGAGGAAAGTTTATCATGATTAATAAGGCCTTCTGTGAAATGGTAGGCTATACTCAGGAGGAACTCTATAAAGGCTGGTTTGCGGAAATAACGCATCCGGACGATCTGGCGGCCAGCCAGGCGCAGGTCCAGCGGCTGATGACGGGACAGACCGATTCCTTCTCTATGGAAAAACGCTACATTCATAAGGATGGGCGGGTGATCTGGGCTTCTATTCATAATACACTTGTCTACGATGAGGGTGGTAACCGGGATAGTTTCTTTGCCATTGTACAGGATATTACGGCGGAAGTAGCTCTGCGCGAGGAGCAGCGTAAGCTACTGGCTCTGGTCGAGAACAGCGTAGAACTGATGTCTATTCTGGAGCTGGACGGCCGCAACTCCTACATCAATAAGGCCGGCATGGATATGCTGGGATTTGAAACGGAAGAGCAGGTACTGCAGACCCCTATCTCAGAGCTACACGCACCGGAGCATTTTGATTTGGTGGAAAATGAGGTACTGCCATCTCTGATGAATAAAGGGCGCTGGTCAGGACGGATGCTGGTCCGCAATATCAAATCAGGTGAGATATTTCCCGTCTATAACAATACCGTCCGTATCGACGATCCTCTGACTGGCCAGCCACTGGCCATAGGAGCCGTTATGCGTGATATCCGGACCGAACTGGCTACGCAGGAGGCGCTGATCAAAAGTGAGGAGCGGTTCCGTAACATTGTGGCGCAGGCCCCCGTATCCATCGGGGTATTCAGGGGGAAGGAGATGACGATTGAATCGGCCAATGAACCTGCTCTATCGCTGTGGGGCAAAGGGCCCGAAATCCTGGGAAAACCTCTGCTGCAGGCTTTACCCGAATTGGAAGGGCAGGGATTTGTGGAGCTACTTGAAGAGGTCTCTACCACCGGAAGGCCTTTCTATGGCTATGAGATGCTTGCTCAGCTACACCGCAATGGCCAGCTGGAAGACTGTTATTTCAACTTTGTATATGCACCCCTGCGGGAGGCCGAAGATAAAATAACCGGGGTAATTAGTATAGGTACTGATGTAACGCAGCAGGTAAAGGCCAAGCGGGAGCTGGAAGAAAGCGAAAAGCGATTCCGCAACCTGATCCTGAACGCCCCCGTAGCCACCGCCATTTATGCAGGGCCTGATATGACTATTCAGCTGGCTAATGAGGCCATGCTACATTTATGGGGTAAGGATGAGTCGGCCATAGGCAAAAAGCTGGAAGAGGCCCTGCCGGAGCTGGAAGGGCAGCCCTTCATGAAGCTACTGCATCAGGTATATACGACCGGTATACCCTACCATGGTACCGAAGACCGTGCCGACCTGATCATAGATGGAAAGCTGCAGACCTTTTACTTCAACTATACCTATAAGCCTCTGCATGATGCCGACGGTAAGGTATACGCCATCCTGAACATGGCGCTGGACATTACGTACCAGGTAGTGGCCAAGCAGCAGTTGATGGATGTGGAGGAAAGCCTGCGTGAAGCTATAGAGCTCGCCGAGCTGGGTACCTGGAGTATCTATCCGCTTACGGGTAAAGTAGAGTGCTCAGAACGGGTGAAGGAATGGATAGGTATAACCGGAGAGCAGGTGACGATGGATGACATCTCCCTCAGTACCCACGAGCGCGACCGGCAGCGTACCAGCGAAGCTACCCAGCGGGAACTGAGCCCTACCGGAAGTGGTAAGTTGGACATTGAGTATGCCATTGTAAACCGGCTGACCGGGCAGGAGCGAGTAGTCCATACGCAGGCCCGGGCTTACTTCAACCAGCAGGGCGACATGTACCTGATACGGGGTACATCGCAGGATATTACGGTGCAGCGGTCTATCCAGCAGGAGCTGGAACGACAGGTGCAACAGCGTACTGAGCAGCTTCAGAAGTCCAACGCGTACCTGCTGCAGTCCAATCAGGAGCTCGAGCAGTATGCTTACGTAGCTTCGCATGACCTGCAGGAGCCTCTTCGCAAGATCCGTATCTTCTCCGATATGCTCAGCAATATGCAGGGCCTGCCGGATGAAGCAAAGCAGATTCTGACGAAGGTAATCAGCTCGTCGGAGCGGATGTCGTTGCTGATCAAAGACCTGCTCGAGTATTCAAGACTACTCAAGTCAGAGATAAAAGTACTGCCTACGCAGCTAAGAGATGTACTGGATAAAGTAATCGTGGACTTCGAGCTGACCATTGAAGAAAAAAAGGCCCGGTTTATTATTGGAGAGCTTCCTACCATAGAGGCCGTGCCGCTGCAGATCAATCAATTGTTTTACAACCTGCTTAATAATGCCCTCAAGTTTTCCAAAGAGGATGTACCACCGGTGATCACTATCAGCAGCAGAAGGCTTACCGCCCAGGAGGTACAGCAATATCAGTTACCTTATAAGCAGGTAGGCTACTACGATATTACTGTCGCGGATAACGGTATCGGCTTCAACACCGAGTACGCCGACCGCATCTTTGAAGTATTCAAGCGCCTACATACCCGTACGATCTATCCCGGCTCGGGCATTGGGCTGGCCCTGTGCCGCCGCATCGTTCAGAACCACCAGGGACACCTGTTCGCCGAATCACAGGAAAACGAAGGATCTGTATTTCACATCATCCTGCCCGTCAGACAGGTGCAGGAGTCGCCCGCATAAAGCACGGATGGTAGCCCCGCCTACCATCCGCCTTCCAGTCCCTGTTCCAGCGCCTGCTGGTACTTTTCCAGATTAAACCGATACAGATAAGGCGCTTTGTGCGCTACGCCGCTACGGCGTTCATCCAGCCGCTCCAGTATGTCATAGGCCAGTATCTTCCGCTGAAAATTACGCCGGTCCAGCTGCTTGCCCAGGATGGTTTCGTAGAGGCGCTGCAGCTCAGGCATCGTAAACTTCTCCGCCAGCAGGTTGTACCCAATAGGCTGATATGCCAGTTGCAGACGCAGGGCTTCCAGCGCCTTGTCCAGAATTTGTCTATGATCCTGCATCAGGGCAGGTACCTGCTGTAAGTCCCACCATTCACAGGCTTCGGAGTTGGTGTCCGGGCGGGGGGTAACCCGTGAATACTCGACCAGGGCATAAAAGCCAAGCGTAATGAACCGCTGCAGAAACCAGTGATTAGGGGCGAATGGAATCTGTCGCTGGCGAAGTAGCTTGGCGTTGAAATCCGGCTGGGAGCGATCAGGCTTGCCAAACAAGTGAAACTGGCGCAGGAATATATTGTCCAGTCCCGTTCGTAATTGCAGCACCCGGTTAGCGGCTTCTTCTACATCTTCATCTTTGAATACAAATCCTCCTGGCAAGGCCCACACATCGGCACCTTTCATCTTGAGCAGGAGTACGCGTAGCTGATTAGCATGAAAGCCGAATATGACGCAGTCTACCGAGAATCCAGGGTGAAATGTGCCCTGATCGTACTTAAGTATGTCTTCTTGTTCTTGATCCACGGGTCTAATTTTTTAATCTAAAAAATAATACTTATCCAATTTTAACTAATTATAATTAAAATGCGTACTTTGTGTCCAAGTTACGCAATGGTTGCTGGTGCTGTGTCATTTGCTAATTTACTATAATAACCTGTTCAGATTCAGTCTTTACTTTACCTTTCAAAGATCATGCAGAATAGAAGAGATTTTCTCAAAAATGCGGGAGCTCTGGCTCTGGGTGGCTTAGCTCTGCCTCACTTGTCCCAGGCGGCCGAATTAGTTGGGCTTAGTGCACCCAAACCTATTGGTATTCAGTTGTTCACACTGTTCCGCCCTATGAACGAAGATCCAAAGGGTACCCTGGAGAAGGTAGCAGCGGTAGGCTACAAGGAAATTGAGTCGGCCTTCAGTACGCGCGGAGGGTATTATGGGTACAAACCAAAGGAGTTCAAAGCACTCGTAGAGGATCTGGGCATGACCTGGAGAGCCCACCACGCCGGAGGGGCGCCCTTCCGTCGGCCTTCACCTCCTCCGGGAGCCGCCCCTGCGGGAGCATCCACTCCGGGACCCGCTGCTCCTGCGGGAGCCCCTGCGGCAGGAGCAAATGCGCCAGCAGGTACTAATCAGCAGCGCCCTATGAACATGCCTCCCATGCTCAACCTGCGTGACAACTACCAGCAACTGGTGGATGAGGCGGCCGAAGCCGGGCTATCGTACCTGGTATGTGCGAGTACGCCGGTAGCTACGCTGGATGAGATTAATAATTCTATTGAAGTATTTCAGAAGACAGGAGAAGCGGCGAAGAAAGCGGGTATTGGCTTTGCCTACCACAACCACGCGACGGAGTTTGATCCGGTCGAAAGCGCCGGTGGTAAAACGCCCTACGAGCTGATCCTGTCACAGACGGATAAGGATCTGGTAAAGATGGAGCTGGACTTGGCCTGGGCTACCAAGGCAGGCAAGGACCCGGTGGAGCTGTTTAAGCAGCAGCAGGGACGCTTCCCGCTCTGGCACGTCAAGGACATCAGGCAGGACCTCAAAACAATCACGGAAGTAGGTACGGGAGTAGTAGACTTTAAACGCATATTCGCCGCTGCTGATATAGCCGGTATGAAGTACTTCTTCGTGGAGCAGGATATGGCCCCCCAGCCTATCGAGAACATTACTACCAGCTACCAAAACCTGAGAAAAGTAGTAGTGTAGGGGGCTTTGCGCTGTAGGCTGTAAGCTATAGGTCATAAGCTTTTAAATCACCCTGGACCGTGTCTCCACGGTCCTTGCCAGCAGTACGTACTATTTGTGATATATATGAAAAAAACACTAATTCTCCTGGCGCTAAGTGGCCTGCTGACGACCACGCAGGTACACGCCCAGAAGTGGTCCGAAACCAAAACGGGCACCATTGCAACCGTCACCAACAAGGGAGGTCAGACCCTTGGCTACTCTACCACCTCCGGTGTGAAACTGCTGACTGTAGATGGCTTTGCCTTCAAAGACCTGAACAAGAACGGCAAGCTCGACAAATACGAGGACTGGCGCCTATCCGCGGACGTACGGGCCAAAGACCTGGCTTCGCGAATGTCTGTAGAGCAGATAGCCGGTTTGATGCTGTACAGCCGCCACCAGCCCATCCCGGCCGCCGCCGGTGGACCCTTTGCGGGTACCTACGGAGGAAAAGTATTCGCTCAGAGTGGCGCTCAGCCGTTTGACCTGTCGGACCAGCAGAAGGAGTTTCTAACCAAAGATAATCTGCGGCACATCCTGGTCACCTCTGTACAGAGCCCTGAGATAGCCGCGCAGTGGAATAACAACGTACAGGCCCTGGTGGAAGGTACCGGACTGGGTATTCCGGCCAATACCAGCTCAGACCCCCGCCACGGTACCCGCGCCGATGCTGAGTACAACGCGGGAGCCGGTGGTACTATCTCCATGTGGCCGGGCTCGCTGGGGCTGACGGCTACGTTTAATCCGGAGCTGGTGCGTCAGTTTGGGCAGATTGCCGCTACCGAGTACCGGGCGCTGGGAATTGCTACGGCTCTCTCTCCCCAGGTAGACCTAGCTACGGATCCCCGCTGGAACCGCGCGAGTGGTACCTTTGGTGAAGATCCGCTGCTGGCTACCGACATGGCCCGCGCCTACATCGACGGTTTCCAGACCTCCACGGGAGCGAAGGAAATCCGTAGCGGCTGGGGCTTCAACAGTGTCAATGCCATGGTGAAGCACTGGCCCGGTGGTGGCTCCGGCGAGGGCGGACGCGATGCGCACTACGGTTACGGCAAGTACGCGGTGTACCCCGGCAAAAACTTCAAGTCACACTTCCTGCCGTTTATCAATGGTGCTTTTAAACTGAATGGAAAAACGAGCATGGCGTCGGCCGTGATGCCTTACTATACCATCTCCCACGGCCAGGACGAAAAGTACGGCGAGAATGTGGGCAACAGCTACAACAAGTACATCATTGGCGATCTGTTGCGTGGCAAGTACGGCTATGATGGCGTAGTATGTACCGACTGGCTCGTAACGGGCGACGAAACGGCCGTAGACGTATTCCTGACTGGTAAGTCGTGGGGGGTAGAGAAGCTATCCGTAGGTGAGCGGCACTATAAAGCGCTGATGGCCGGTGTAGACCAGTACGGCGGAAACAACGAAATGGGACCAGTCATAGAGGCCTACCAGATGGGGGTGAAGGAGCATGGAGAGGCTAAAATGCGCGCACGTTTTGAGCAATCGGCGGTGCGGTTGCTGAAAAATATCTTCCGCGTAGGCCTGTTTGAAAATCCGTACCTCAATCCCGAAGAGACCAAAGCCACCGTAGGTAAGGCCGAGTACATGCAGGCGGGCTATCAGGCGCAGCTGAAGTCGGTGGTGATGCTGAAAAACAAGGCGAATGTACTGCCGCTGGCAAAGAACAAGACGGTGTATGTACCTAAGCGCTTCACTCCGGCTGGTCGTAACTTCCTGGGCATGGCTACGCCCGAAAAGCTGGACTACCCCGTGAACATGGAGATCGTAAAGAAGTACTTCAAGGTAACAGACAATCCCGACGAGGCCGACTATGCGCTGGTATTCATTGAAAGCCCTAACTCCGGTGGTGGCTACAACAGCGAAGAAGCCAAAGCGGGTGGTACCGGCTACGTGCCCATCAGCCTCCAGTACGGCGACTATACCGCTGAGGGAACCCGTGACCCAAGTATAGGTGGTGGCGATCCGCTGGAAACCTTCACCAACCGTACCTATAGGGGTAAATCTACGAAGACCATCAACAGCAGTGATCTGACTATGGTCACGGAGACAGCCGCTAAGATGAAAGGCAAGCCCGTTATCGTATCTATGAATATGTCCAACCCGGCGGTAGTGGGTGAATTTGAAAAACAGACCAATGCTCTGATGGTCAACTTTGGTGTGCAGGATCAGGCCCTGATGGATATCCTTACCGGAGCCAGCGAGCCCTCGGCGCTGCTGCCCATGCAGATGCCGGCAGACATGAAGACCGTGGAAGAGCAGTTTGAAGATGTACCGCGGGATATGAAACTGTACGTAGACTCAGAAGGAAATGCCTACGACTTTGGATTTGGGCTCAACTGGAAGGGTATTATTAAAGATACCCGTACTTCTAAGTACAAAAAAGCGGCTTTAACCTTAAAATAAACATGACTACACATCGCATTCTGACTGCTGCGGCCCTGCTGCTCTGCCTTTTAGCGACCCCTTTTACCAAAGTTACCGCGCAGGCAGCTAAAGGCAAGCAACCTACCTACGTACTGGTACACGGCGCCTGGGGCGGAAGCTGGTCCTTCAAGAAAGTGGACTCTATGCTCACAGCGCGCGGCTACAACGTGTACCGTCCCTCGCTCACGGGCCAGGGCGAGCGGGTACACCTGGCTTCACAGGATATCAACCTCACTACGCACATCAACGACGTGGTAAATGCCATCTTGTTCGAAGACTTGCACGACGTAATCCTGATGGGCCACAGCTACGGTGGCATGGTAGTGACCGGCGCAGCCGACCGCATACCCGATCGGATCAAGCGGCTGGTATACCTGGATGCGTTCGTACCCAACGACGGAGAGAGCGCGTTCAGTGCGCAGGGTAGCCCTGCTCAGAGCGAGGGGATACGGCGTATGGAGAAGGACGGCTTTCTGGTACCGGCCTGGGTGAAGGCTGATCAGAAGCCACCCAAGGATGTACCGCATCCGGTGAAAACGCTGACCGAACCCATCTCGCTGAAAAATGCGGCCGCGCGTCAGCTACCCGTTACCTACATCCTGACCGTAGATCCGGGTAAGAAGCCAGAGGAGGATGGGTTTTTCCGGTTTGCCCAGCGCGCTAAGGAGCGCGGCTGGAACTACATCGAGATGAGCGCCGACCACAACCCCCAGTGGTCGAAGCCCCAGGAGCTGGTAGAGTTGCTGGATAAAGCGAAGTAAGGTATTTCAGTAATAATAAAGCCCCGAACGCATCAGTACGTTCGGGGCTATTTGCTTTATACCCTCTTATAATCTTTGTCTTGTCTTTATTGGGTAATTTAGTTGTTTACATTTGTCCCAGATTTCTATTGACCTAATTCCAATTTAGCTGTGTAATGCTAGCTTTCGCCCTCACGGCCGAGCGGGCCTCGCCCTCTCAACGCCTCTGTATTTTACAGCTCTGCGCAAACCAGCCGCACATATAGCTGTAAAATAAGGTCGGCTTATGAGAGGGCTGATAGAGAACACATTGTTAATGTTTGGTAGCAATAATAGTCCAAGTTTAAAATTAACATCTCTATTACTAACAGGGTTATTCAACCAAGTTTACCAGCTCTCCCCTAAACCGACCTTAATCTTTTGGCATTTGTGCGTAGGGCTTGCGCAGGCCAAAAGATTACAGAGGTGTGGGGAGAGCGCCGCCCGCCCGGCGGAGGAGGGCCATAGCTGGCCCTGCCTTCGAATTCAGATTGCGAGCAAAAGTTTTACAAGCTGCCTAAATTCAATAACATTTCATCAAGGAATCACACTACCATTCGCCTTGAGGATCTTGTGGAAGAACAGGACGTGGTAGGGGAGAGAGTTTTCCCAGTAGTCCCAGGTATGGCCGCCGGGGCGCTCGATGTAGTCGTGAGGCGTCTTGTTGTACACCAGTCTGCGGTGCAGCTCACGGTTGGGCTCGATCAGAAAGTCATCTACGCCGCAGTCAATAATAATCCTTACATCGTTGGTCTTCATCTTCTCCGCCATGTACACTACTGAATGAGCGGCATACTGATCGGGCGTAGCCCCCTTGGGACCCAGGATACGCTCAAAGCCCGGTGCTATTTGCTTGGCAAACTCAGGGGTGATCTTCCAGGTATCCGCATTCAGGTCAAGGGCACCACTCATACTACCCGCCGCACAGTACAGCTCCGGGTGCCGCCCCGACAGGAACAAGGCCCCGTGGCCCCCCATGCTGAGGCCCGTAATGACGCGCCCCTTGCGGTCACGGATAGTGCGGTAGGTGCCATCAATCTTCTCTACCACCTCCTTGGTGATGTACGTTTCAAATTTGTTGTCCTTCTGAAACGGGCTGTCCAGGTAACCGCCGAGTCGTTCGCCTTCGGGTGTTACAATAATGAGGTTATACTGATCGGCCAGCTTATGAAGCAGCATTTTATCGGGCGTATTGGACAGCCAGTCGCTGAAGCGGCCACCGCCTCCGTGCAGCAGATACAGCACCGGGTAAGGTTTGCTGCTGTTAGCGTAGGAGGCAGGCAGTACCACCGCGGCCTTGTAGGTCTTGCCCATGGCGGCACTGGGTATATCCAGGGAGTCTACCTTGGCTCCGAAGGAAAGGTTAGACAAGCCCAGCAAGCACGCGACGAAAATAATCTGTACTAGTTTCATTTTTGATTAATTATTGAACAGTATGATTGGGTAAGAAATCCTACTTGAAGAGTACCTGAGCGTACTCGTTGAGGTACTGCCGCCAGTTGATCCAGGTGTGGCCGCCTTCGGTTTCTTTGTACTGGTACTTGATCTGGTTCTTGTCCAGCAGGGCTTTGGTCTTGTTGCTGGCATCCATCAGGAAGTCGTCCTTACCGATCTGTAGCAGAAACAGCTTCTTGTTTTTATTGAAGTTTGGATCTTTCAGTGCCTTGGCGTACTTGTTTTCGGCCACATCAATGGTAGGACCAAAGAAGCCGGAGCTCCACACGCCTACGTAGTTGAATAGGTCAGGATTGGAAAGGGCCACATCCAGTGTCTGCAGACCGCCCATGGACAGACCAGCAATGGCGCGGTTCTCGCGGCCGGGCAGGACACGGTAGGTCTTTTCTACGTAAGGCATTACCTCTTTGAGTAGTTCGGCCGAGTAGAGGTCTGTCATCTTGTTCATCCGTTCGTTCTGGGCGGTGCCAGCGGGGAAGGCCGAAGGAGGCATGCTACCGTTGGGCATCACCACGATCATGGGCTTCGCCTTTCCGGAAGCAATCAGGTTGTCCAGAATAAAGCTGGCGCGGCCAATGGAGTTCCAGCCCGAGTCGTCGTCACCACCACCGTGCAGGAGGTAGAACACGGGGTACTTCGTAGTGCCTTTCTCGTAACCCGGTGGTGTGTACACGTGCATGCGCCGCATCATATCCAGGTTCCCTGACTTGTACCATACCTGCCGTACTTCGCCGTGCGGTACAGCTGCATTTTCCTGAAAGGCATTTTCGGCACCCGGTACTATCATCACATTCTCGAGGCTGCTAATACCCTGCTTGATGACGGCATTCTTAGGGTCTACGGTACGTACCCCATCTACCATCAGGGTATAGGTATAGTAGTCGGGGCGAAGCGGCCCGGTAGTGACCGACCATACGCCACTTTCGCCTTTGGTAAGGGAGAGGGGCTTGCCGGGGTTAAAATCACCGAAAACAGTTACCTCACTCGCTTTGGGCGCGTAGATACTGATGGTCGCTTTTTTGTCAGCCGATATCCGGGGCGACTGCAGCGTATCGTTGGGCGTAGGCTGCCGCTGCTGGCCCTGGGCCATAGCCTGCGGGGCCGTTACAAGAGCCACTGCGGAAAGTCCGAGGGCTAAGGTTAGTGTACTTTTCAGTTTCATGTTGGAATAGGATTGAAAGGTAATTTTTTGGTACCGCCCGGCAGCGGCCGACCGCCGCTGGGGCTATGTTCAATGGACTAACTTAGCTAGCTACAAATACTCATACACTTTAAACTCATAGACTCATATACTACTTCATACCGCTCCGCCACAGATTGGGCAGGAACTGGTAGTAGAGCAGGTGCCGCCAGGTACCCCAGTCGTGCGAGCCGTCGCCACCAACGTAGTACTGGTGTTTTACCTTATGCTTTTCCAGTGCCTCGTTCAGGGCTACAGTGCGCTTGCCGATGGTCTCTACTTCACCGGTACCCTGGCCTACGAACAGGTAATCTACTTTTTTATTCACATCTGGATCATTCAGGAAAGCAGCGCTGGTTTTCTCGGTATCCACATCGCCCGCACTCAGCACACCAAATGAGCTGAACAGGTCCAGGTTCTTAAAGCCTACGAATTGGGTATGTCGACCACCCATGGAGAGTCCGGCTAGGGCACGTCCCTTACGGTCGGTGCGGGTACTGTACGTTTTGTCCACGAATGGTACGATGTGCTTTTTGAGCTCTTCCTCGAACAGATCAAACGTAAGCTCGGTATGCTTCGGGTCGTTGCGGTGGATGACCTGGTTGTTGGGCATCGCTATGATCATGGGTACCGCTTTGCCTTCGGCCAGGAGGTTGTCCATTATAAAATTAGCGCGTCCGTCGAGGCTCCAGCCAGAGGCCAGCTCGCCGCTGCCACCCAGCAGGTACAACACCGGGTACCTCTTTTTGGGATCGTAGCCGGGAGGGGTATACACATACATCTCCCGCTCGCCACCCAGTACATCGGAGTGGTAGATGTGGCGGGTAACGGAGCCATGGGGTACCGGTTTGGCATCGTAGTAAGCCGGGCCACTACCGTGTACCACCAGATTACTCCAGCCGGGCTGATCGGCGAAACCGGTGAGGGTATTATTAGGGTCGGGTACCGTGACACCGTCAATGATAAATTTATATACGTAGATGTCCGGTTTAACCGGCCCCACCTTCAGCGTCCAGATACCATCGTTGCCTCTCTTAAAAGGGACCGGCGCATTGGCTTTGAGTGCCAGCAGCATGGGACCGCCTGTCAGGGCTACCGAGTTAGCGTCTGGTGCTTTGAGCCGGAAGGTTACGGTCTGGTCATCGTGTACTTCGGGCGAAATGACACTGGCTCCGAAGGGAAGCAGGTTCCGGTCGTTCTTCTGCGGATTCCAGTCCAGGTTGACGTGGGCCTGCTGCGCCTGTACCAGATGAGCGCCAGCCAGTACCAATAGAGCGGGAAGTACTTTGCGGATAGATTTTTTCATAGGAATGGGCAGGAACTTAGCTTTGTGTCAAATTTACAAAAAGATTTGAGCTGCAATAGCTACCCGCGTTATTTTATAAAAATATTTTGATAAAGTATAATGATTGAAGGCCAGTAGACTTGGCTATTGCAGGAGAAGGTAGTAATCTCACAACATTTAAGAGCATCATTTAGTAAAATACTGTATATCTGCTATTGATCACGGCAAAGCTTTTGCAGATATTGTTATCAACAAACTATTCTTTCTACTACTTAATTGATAAATGGTACTACTATGACGCGAGGATGGTATTTTGGTCTACTCATTGGAGGCGCTGTTGCTTTGGGCTTAGCCTCTCTTATGGTACCGGAAGAGTATTCAGAAGAGGTGATGAAGACAGGCGGGAGGTTAGGTATCTTAGTCTTCATTCCATTACTGGCTTTCCTGCGAATGCGTTATATAGGAATGTCCTGGAAAGAGATAGTGCTTTCTTTTATTCCATTCCATGGAATAAAATATCGTAGCAAAAAGCTTTTCTATGACAAAAAGACGGAAACTAAATAAAAAGGTACCCAAGGAGGACCCAGCTGATAGGTTAGGATTCCTGCTATTCCAGTTTAAAACAACAAGCCCGCTCAGAGACATCTGAACGGGCTTGTTGTTTTAAATAAGCTATTTGTGACTACTGTTGCTGACCGTTGGTGGCTTTTTTCAGCGCCTGAGTAGTCGTGTAGTACTTGGAGAGCATGTTAGGTACTTCCCACTCGGGCAGTTTGCCTTCCTTAAGGTACTCCATGTACTTCTGAGCTACCTGTGAGAAGTGCGCTTCGTGACCTACATCGTACTTTTGGGGAATGGTTACTTCCCAGCCCTGCTGGGTTTTCTTCAGCTCTATACCTGGATATTTATCCTGTGCTTTGGCAAAGTTAGTCTTCAGCGTCTGCTCGAAGTTGGCGTCAGAACCAATAGGCTCGATGTATAAGACAGGCTTGTAGTTCTGCTCCTTGCCCTGGCGGATGATGAGGTTGGCTTTGGAACCACGCATGATGGAGTAGTGGGTGTCGCCGGTACCTTCGGGAGCTTCAAAGTCCCACTTTACCAGTACTTTGGCGTGTACTCCTTTAAGTGTGTAGTTCATCTCCCCGTTGGAGTATACCTGCAGGGTGCTGTCCTTCACATCTTTATTTAGATAAGCTGGATATTCATTGAGCTTGGTGACCTTCCTGAACTGGCTTGGCGTCATGGCAGTAGGCCAGCGGCGGGACGAAAGGATTTGGATGTCCTTCTGGTAGTCAAGCGGCGTTTCGGGGAAACTGGCCCACTGCACCAGGTCTACCAAGTGGGTGGTTACGTCAACGATACCTTCGCCCTGCTGGGTTACGTCGAAGAACCAGGCCGGACGTACAATGGGATCGCCTGAAATATACTTGAAAATATGGTGTACACTTTCCTTCACCACGGCCGGCTCCTGAGGGGTACCCTTCTGCAGCTGTCCGAATATCTCCGGCATATTGGCCAGATCTCTTTGCAGGGCATTGGTGATTTCGTACCGCTCCGTCATGATATCGTAGAGCAGCACGTTATTCTTTTCAGCGCTGGCGAAAGCCTCTTTCAGTAGCTCGAAGCCTTCGGCATTAATGGCCATAGGTTTATCCGCCAGAACGTTCAGTTTGGCATCTACCGCCCGCTTGATGTAGCTGGTCTTCTTCTGGTTGTTTCCGGCCAGTACTACGATGTTGCCCGGCTTTTGTTCCAGCATTTTTTCCACGTAGTCGGAGCCGGTATAGGTTTTCTCCTCCCACTTGGTCGGATCTTCGGGCCGGGCATTGTACTTATCGATCTTGTCCAGATATGATTTTACATCGGGACCTTCGGGGGCATACACATGTACCACCGGACTCATCCCTTCGTACATGTACTTCTGCACCAGGGCCGCGTGGAAATGGCCGGGATCTACCACCATGAGCCCAAGCTGCTGATTGGAACTTTCGGTTGATTTCATGGTCTGGCATCCCTGTCCTGCTATAAGAGCCGTAGCGAGGAGGGAGGGGAGTAGGGATTTAATTTTCATATTATAATATCATGGTATTCAGATAACTATTGAAAGCTTATAGCATTATATTTCCGCTTAGGCTCTGCTTACTTTCGCCCTCACGGCCGGGCTGGCCCCGCCTTCCCAACACCACTTGATATAAATAGCCCTGCTCATACCAGCCGCACACTGGCCATTTATATAGGTGGTTTATGGGAAGGCTGATAATTTTGAAAAGGGAATTAAGTTTATTTTAAATTTAACTCTCTGATTCTAACGAGAAGGCGGCCCCCTTAGTCAAAAGCTTGGCGCTGTCAGCGTCAATGAATAGCGTGGCGTCCGGGTGCATCCTCAGAATAGTAGACGGAAACTCGGCACTGATTCCCCCACAAAGTGTATTGAAAATAGCATCGGCCTTGCTGGGACCGGGCACCATGCAGTACACGTGGCTGCCCGACATCAGGGCGGGTACTGTGAGCGTCAGGGCGTAGTTGGGTACCTCGTCCAACCCTTCAAAACAGCCGTCATTCACCTGTTGCTGGCGGCAGGCCAGGTCCAGATCTACCACCTTTACCCAGTGCGGATCCTCGAAATCAGCTACGTGCGGATCGTTGAAGGCAATGTGGCAGTTTTCACCGATTCCCATGCACACAATGTCGACCGGGTGCTGGTGCAGCAGCTTGGTATAGCGGTAGCACTCGGTCTCGGGATCTTCGGCGTTGCCGTTGAGGTAATGTACCGCCCGGAAAGGGACCCTGTCAAACAGCCGGGTCCGCAGGAACTGCCCAAAACCCTGAGGGGCATCGGACGGTAACCCGATGTACTCATCCATATGAAAGGCGGTGACTCTACCCCAGTCGATGCCTTCTTCCTCAGTAAGGGCGGCCAGAAACTCGTTCTGAGAAGGAGCGGCGGCAAATATCATATTTACATAGCTCCGTGTCTGCAGCAGTTCTCTTAGCTTGTTTCCTACCATGCGGGCCGCATCCTGACCCATCAGCATCCGGTTATCAAATTTCTTAATGTTCAGAGTATCTGCTTTTGCTGTTTCCATCATCAATGTAGTTGTCAGTTAAAGGGTGGAAGTATAGGGTGTGGTGGGGTCGGGTAGAAGTTTCTATGCTGTGCTAACTTATTAGCTCGACAGCATTTCTCTGGTATACGACCTTACCCATGACCATGGTAGTATCTATGGTTATATTCTCATCAAAAATGACCAGATCCGCATCCTTGCCCGCCAGCAAAGAGCCTTTGCGACTATCAACTCCCATGATACGGGCGGGAGTAGCTGTGATCATCCGTACGGCATCCAGCAGCGGTATATCGGCCTGCTGCACCATAGTACGTACCAGGCGGTCGGCGGTGGCTACGCTACCGGCAAAGGCGGTACGGTCGGGGAGTTTGGCAACGCCATCTTCCACGATGACTTTGAGGCCATTCTGCAGGGAGCCCAGGGTACTTTCGCCGGGCGGCATACCGGCCGCGCGCATGGCATCGGTAATTAGGACCGTACGATCAGGCCCTTTGATCTTGTAGACGAGCTTCAGCAGAGGCGGGGGCAGGTGTACGCCATCGGCTATGATCTCTACATCCATTTCCTCAATCAGAAAGGCCGCCTCTACCGCGCCCGCGTAGCGGAAAGCGTTGCGTCGCGTGACGCCCAGCATAGCCGAATACAGGTGCGTAGCCAGATTATAGCCGTGCTCAAAGGCTTCCAGTACCTCGTCGTACACTGCATCGGTATGGGCCAGAGCGGCGAGTACACCCCGTGAACGAAGGTACCTGCCGAACTCAATGGCACCCGGTCGCTCAGGCGCGGCGCTCCAGCGCAGGATGGACGAGGAGTGGCTGAGTACTTCGCGGTACTCGGCGGGGTCCGGGTCGCGGATGTAGCGCGGGTCCTGCGCGCCTCGCTGGTTCAGGGCGAAGTAAGGGCCTTCCAGGTGCATCCCCAGTAGCTGGGCTCCGGCTGTATTTGCCTTCTTCGCCTGTTCAAAAATATCGAGCGTTCGTAGCAGGTCTTCTTTTTCGCTGGTAAGGGTGGTAGGTACCATGGCGGTAGTGCCGTACTGAGCGTGCAGCTCAGCTATCTTCAGGAATGCCTCTTCGCTGCCATCCATGAAGTCATACCCGCCACCGCCGTGGATATGGATATCTATGAAGCCTGGTGCTACGTACTTACCTGCCGCGTCAATCTCAATAGCCTCCGGTATGTCTATATCCCGGTCGCTTATATCGGTGATGGTACCATCGGTAACCACTACGGTACCTCCGCGTATGGTGCGGTAGGGAGTGAGTAGGGTACCATTCGTGATTTTTATCGGCTTCATTCCAATTATATTTTACTCCGCCTGCGCTGCTACCTGCTGGGATAGCAGGCTGGCTGAGGCCTGATCCAAAAAGAGCGAGCAATGGGGATGGGTACGCAGGATGCTGGCCGGATGCAGCTGACTCACCGGCTGTTCGAGGCAGTTTTGTACCGCTACGGCCTTACGGGCATCGGGTACCGAGCAAATGATGTGCTGCGACTTCATGATCTGCTTTATGGACATACTGATGGCCTGGGTAGGTACTTCATTCAGCGAAGCAAACCAGCCTTCGCCCAACTGCTGCCGACGGCAGGGCTCATCCAGATCCACTACGATATACGGCTGCTCGGTATCAAAGTCGGCCGGAGGATCGTTGAAGGCCAGGTGACCATTCTCACCAATACCTACCAGCGCTACATCAATGGGGTGTTGTTTGATCAACTCTCCTAAACGGGCACATTCGGCTTCAGCATCGGCTTCACCATTTATTAGATGCACCTCCTGCAGCGGAGGTACCTGCTCCAGGAAACGCTCCTTGAGGTACTTGCGAAAACTGGCCGGATGGGTAACGGAGAGCTCCAGGTACTCATCCAGATGAAACATGACTACCTTACTCCAGTCAATATCACTGGCAGCTATGAGCTGTTTCAGAGTTTCAAACTGGCTGGTACCCGTTGCAAGAATAATGTTGGCTCCGCCTTTTTGGGCAATGGTACTCCGGATCAGGTCGGCAGCCAGCGTGCCGGCTGCTTCACCTAACCCTTGTGGGGTGTCGGATATATGGATCTTCATGGTTAGAAACGCGGGTTCGGGTGCTACTTGGTACTTACACTAACGCCTGCCGGCGACCACTGCCTGAGCTGATGTCCTACAAAGGCGTAGAATACCAGGTAGAGGTAGCAGGGGAATAGTACCCAGTAGGCTGTGCGTACATCAAAGAGATCGGCGAAGTAGCCGTAGAAAAGGGGCATGATGGCATTACCGCACAAGCCCATGATCAGGATAGAAGCACCCAGTTTGGTGAACCGACCCAGTCCGTCCAGCGCCAGTGGCCATATGCCCGCCCATACCAGCGAATTGGCCAGTCCCAGCAGGACCACAAACCAGATGGAAAGGTCTGCCTCGTGGCCCAAAAAGCCAACAGTACCCCGAGCAAATATGATCAGCAGCGTGAAAACAGCCCCCAGTAGAGTACATAGGCGCAGCGCCGTAACCTGACTGATAAACCGGGGAATGGCTGATATACCCAGCAGATATCCACAGATGGTCATAGCCAGGGTATAGGATGGAAATACCTTCGCCTCCAGCAGAGTTATACCCATGGAGTTGGCGTAGGGAATGATGGTGTCTATGGCAATGACCTGGGTACCTACGTGCAGGAAGATGGCTACTGCCCCCAGAATCAGGTGGGGAAACTGGAAGATGCTGGTTTTGGTAGCGTTGGCGGTGGCCAGTTCCGGACTTTCCTGTTCCGTGTTGATCTCCGGCAGGGGAGAGTACCGTATAAACAAACCCAGTCCTACCAGTACCGTACCCACCGTAGCGTAGGGCACGATCACCCGTCGGATGAGCTCATCCAGAGCCGCGCTACGCTCGGCATCGCTCATCTGAGACAACTGCTCAAACAGGGCGCTGTCGGTTGGACGCAGGATGACGGCCGCAAACAGAATAGGTGCCAGAATACCCGCGCCTTTGTTGCAGATACCCATGATACTGATTCGCTGCGCCGCCCGCTCCTTGGGGCCCAGAATGGTGATGTAGGGATTGGACGCCGTCTGCAGGATAGCCAGCCCCGCGCCAATGGTAAACAGGCCCAGCAGGAAGACTTCGTAGGTACGCGTCATGGCTGCGGGAACGAATATGAACGCTCCTACGGCCATCGTCCAGAAGCCTACCATCATGCCCTTCTTAAAGCCTACGGCCTTCAGCAGGTAGGAGGCCGGTACCGACATCACAAAGTACGAGATGTAGAATGCAAACGCCACCAGGTACGACTGAAAGCTGGTGAGCTCGCAGGCTATCTTGAAGTACGGGATCAGAATGGCGTTGACCCAGGACACAAAGCCGAAGATAAAGAACATCAACCCTATGATAAAGATAGAGATCATAGTATCCCGCTTACTTAGCGAGCTTACGTCCACAGCTACGGGCGGCTGCTTTACGGAGGCCGTTTTAGTGCTTATCATAGGTACAGCTTATACAGTAGGTTCCCATCCACGCTGGTACTCTCTTTTCCAGAGCTTCATAGCTGCCGGATTGTTCTTGATGTGTCCGTTGGTAGGATCAGTATAGAGGGTACTACCCGAGCGTAGGGCTATGTTACCCAGCTGGCATAGCAGCGTGCTCTGGTGCCCTCCTACGATCTCGGCAGCCTGCGGAGTACCTTTACGGATACCGTCAAAGAAGTTCTGGATATGAATAGCATCCAGCTTCTGCGAAGGGTTCATGCGGTCACGGGGGTCTATTTCTATATCATTCTTCACGTCCCGGATCAGCTTATTGTTCAGGTCGTAGACCTTGTACGAGTTGCCGCCATCCAGGTATAGGGAGCCATTTTCGCCGTAGAAAACCACGCCTACGCTACTGTCCTCAATGTGCTTGCCGTTACAGCTGCGGCCTTCCCAGGTCATGCTGGTGTTATTGGCAAACTCCATCGTGATTACTTGTGTATCGGGGGTTTCCCAGTCGTCCTGGTAGCGGTAGCGGCCTCCGGCGGAGGTCACGCGGGTAGGGTAGTCCACGCCCAGTCCCCAGCGCATGAGGTCTACCATGTGGGTACCGTTGTTGAGGGCTTCGCCCGTTCCCCAGTGCCAGAACCAGTGCCAGTTGTAGTGGAGGATATTGTCTTTGAAAGCCTGACGCGGAGCCGGGCCCTGCCATAGTTCGTAGTCCAGCCAGGAAGGTACGGCTACCTGCTTACCCACCCCGATGGAAGGACGGTTGTTGGTGTACCAGCCCTTGGCAAAGTACGGTCGGCCGATGATGCCGTTCTTCACTTCGGCGATGGCTTCGGCTACCTTAGGCCACGAGCGGCGCTGGTTACCCATCTGGATTACATTCTTGTACTTCCTGGCGGCCGCCACCAGTAGCTCCCCCTCATTGGGGTTATGGCTGGCGGGCTTTTCGAGGTACACGTGCTTGCCGGCTTTAGAAGCTAGGATAGCCGCCGGAGCGTGCCAGTGATCAGGTGCTGCTACTACCAGGGCATCCAGGTTTTTATCTTCCAGTGTCCTCCGGAAATCCGTCTGCGCCTTAGGTTTGGAGTTCTGCTGTTTTTCTACGCTGGCGATACACTTATCGGCTGCCCGCGAGTCGACATCTGAGATGTATAGTACTTCGCAGTTGGGCTGTAAGGCAAAGTTATTAGCCAGGGCCAGTCCACGGCTGTTGACGCCCATCACCGTTACTTTAATCCGATCGTTGGCGCCAAGTATGCTGGCGTAGCTCTTGGCGCTAAAGCCGGGCAGAGCACCACCTACTGATAAGGCGGCGGCTCCGGTTACCGTTTTCTTGATAAACTCCCGGCGCGATTCATTAGCTTTTTTCATAAAAGGGTAAAAAGGAAAGGGTTAGGAATAGGTATATTATGTAAGGGTTAGGAATAAGTCTTTTGCAAGATTAATTTACTCTAAATAGTATAATCGGGTTAGGCTGATCTACTTACGATTTGCGCGCTTTGGCCATGACGCTTTCCAGGCTTACGGTAGCACCATTCTGGCGCTTGCTCTCGTCGGCCGCTTCCATGAACGCAAATATTTCAATGGTCTCCTCGGGAGTGACGGGTACCGCGCCCGTTTCAAAGTACTTCACGATGTCCAGCAGCAGGGGCTGGTAGCCATTGTAAGGCCCCAGGGTTACGTTGCCTTTGGTGGTATAGACGGTCCCGCCGTAGTCGTGCTTGCCGGTGCGGGTGCCCCGGAAAGTACCTACGCGACCATCCTTCCAGATACCTACTACGATGTCGGTGTCGGGCGTATGGATGCGCTTTACCTCCTTACAGCCGGTACCCATCACAGTATAGAGCGTCTCTACCCCGTGTATACCGTACCAGAACAGGTCCGGGTGGGTCTTCTCCAGCACGGCCGGACTGAATGTATCGGCGCCTACTACCTCGCCCTTGTTTACATTCTCCAGGCCTTTGATGTACCGGAGCGACGAAGCCGAGAACACAGGTACCTTATGTTTCTTAGAAGCTTCATAAATCGCTACTGCGTCGGATAGCGAAGCAGCTACGGGCTTGTCGATGAACATGCGCTTGCCTGCTTTCAGTACGGGCAGAGCCTGCTCCAGGTGCAGACGACCGTCGTTGGTTTCCAGCAGCACTACATCTACCTTATCCAGCAGCTCTTTAATAGAGCCCACTATCTCCACGCCGAGCTTCTTGATGTCTTCGGTATAGCCAGGTATGCGCTTTACGCTGGACTCAATATCCCTGCTTCCCTGCGGGTAGGCCGCTACTACCTTGTAGCCTGCCAGCTCCGGTCCGGCCTCGGGAGCATTGAGCAGCTTGGTGAAGGCCATGCTGTGGGAGGTATCCAGGCCTATGATCCCCACTCTTTTGCCCTGAGCCACGCCGGAGGCCGAAAGGCGTCCGGAAAGACCCAGGCTAAGGCCGGTGAGGGCGGTAGCCTGTAAAAATTTCCTGCGGTTAAGAGAGGTTGACATAGGTTAAAAAGCGGGTTTAGGAATAGCTGTTTCTTAATTATGTTAAGGGTTTCGGGTACGTACCCGTAAATTCGGTAAAATTTTTGAATATCCCTAATCCGGATCTGATTTTTATTTATAATCTACTTTAAAGTATCCTTAAAGTAAGGTGAAAGCTAGTTTCTGTAGAATTCGTAATTGCCCCGGGTCACGATGTCAATGGGCATGAAGTACTCCTTCTCTACGGACGACGAAAACACCAGCGTCTGGTAGAGCGCCATTACCCCCCGGTACCCCTGCTCCTCGGGCTTGTGACAGATCAGAAAGTCAATGGTACCACTCTTAAGGTACTCGATGTTGTCGGGAAGGTAGTCGTAGCCAATCAGTAGTTTATCATGCAGGCTCTGGCTCGCCAGGAAACGGGCTACGGACGAAACGCGGGAGTTGGTCACAAACAGCGCATCCACGTCGGGGTGCTGTTGCAGCGCTTTGGATAGTTCCTCCCTTACCGACGCGTATCCCGTCTGCCTGATATCTATCCGGATAATGGCCTTGGAATCGCCTTGATCCTGAAAGAAGCTTCGGAAGCCTGCTTCGATCTGGGGGTAGTTGAAGTTATCCACCTCTTTCGAAATATTTACGATCAGGAGCTTATGACTGGGGCCTTTGAGTCCGTAGGTCAGTAGCTGAGCGCTCAGGTACCCGCTCTGAAACAGGTGGGGGCCTATGTACGACAGGTTGTTTTGTTGGGGAATGGTGGAGTCAATAAATACGTAAGGGATCGACTGCTGGTTACAGGACTTGATAAACTCGACGGTTTCCTCGACAAAAGTGGGAGAAAGAAGCACTCCATTAACTTTCTGGTCCAGTATAGCACGGGCCTGCTTCCTGAACGACTCCTTATCATTCAGATCAAAGAAATACATATCGATGTGGATGCCATACTGCCTGATCTCGCTTTCGGCCCGGCGGATGCCCCGTAACGGAGCCTCCCAGAACTGCGTCTCGTCCGAAGCACTGGGGATCAGCATGGCCAGGTGGATGGTCTTCTTTGAAGCCAGACGGCTGGCGAGTATGTTGGGCTGATAGTCCAGCTCCTGGATGATGGCGTTGATCTTGTTCCGGGTCTTGTCCGATACGCCGGTCCGGTTATGAATGACTCTATCTACAGTAGCAATGGATACGTTGGCTCTGCGAGCAATTTCTTTGACGCCGATATTCTCTTTGTCGTGTTTCATAAATAGAAGGTTAGAGCAGTACTGGCTGAGGGCTGAATAGGTTAAAGGTATAAACTTTCGATTAAAATTTTATACTCACTCTTTTCGCCTGGATATATCGCTCTAATTGCCGTTTACTTCTGGAGCCCCCGATTGGCTACCCAAAACAAAACAAAAAAGACTCCCGACAGCGTCGAGAGTCTTTTTATATACTTTTCTCACATAATATTACCTGTTATGCTACTGGCGCGGACGTCCGCCACCACCACCACCGGGTGCAGCGGCAGGCGCAGGGCTAGCCTGCTGTGGCTGACCTCCACCATCACCGTCACCGCCGCTCTTCACATCATCGTTATTTACGGATTTGCGGTTACGACGGCTCGGGGCGTCAAAGCTCATTTTACCAAACTTGTACTGGAAGGTTACCCGTACTCCCCGATTGTACAACAGGTTGGTATTAGACTGGGTAAAGGCAGGAGTAGCCAGTTCGGTTCTGGTCTTGAAAGCATCGAACAGGAAGTTTTCGGTGGCCAGACCTATGCTACCCTTCTTATTCGTAAAGTCCTTCTTGAAGCCCATGCTATAGAAAGCAAAGCCTGTCTGATATCCCTGCAGCTGTACATCGCGGCCCCGGATAAAGGCCATACCCTGCAGTCCCCATCCCTTAGGCAGGGTTAAGTTGCTGAAAAACCGTCCACTCAGGACTAATCCTTCGTTGCTGGCAAACAGTGCCGGGTCGGGGCTGTTGTTGGTCAGGAATACATAATATCCATCAATGCCACCGCCGATCTGCCACTTGGAGAGCAGCGTCATGTTACCGAAGATGTTGGTACCATAGGTTTGTTTCTGGCCAATATTACCGTAGGTGGTCGTAATCACCCCCCGCTCATCGGTGGTACGGATGCTTTCGATGGAGTTGTTGGTAGTACGGGCGTAGACTGACATGTTGATGAAAACCGACTTTTTGAACCAGCTGGTACCAGCTTCCAGTTGGTCTGTCAGCTCGGGCGCAAGGTTGGGGTTACCCACTGTGATATTTTGTGGGTTGGCTGCATTTATGTTAGGGTTTAGGAATTGTATACCGGGGCGCTGGAGGCGACGGTTGTAGCCTAGCTTAATGGTACGGCCCCCTTTGAGCGTTTTGGATAAGTTAACACTAGGTACCAGGTTGCCGTAGTTCGGAATGTTCAGGTCGCCTTCGCCCTGGTTGGCGTTGATTACGGTGTACTCGTAGCGGCTACCAATCTTGATAGAGTACTTGTTCTTGGTAGTATAGGTGTACGAGAAGTAAGAAGCGGCTACATTCTGGTCATAGTTCAGTTCGTTGGCTGGCCGGGGTACGTTCAAAGAGCTGTAGTAGGAGAAATTGCTCAGCACCTGGCGCATGATCGCTTTTCCACCTATTTCAAACATTTGGTTATTCTTGATGGGGGTCTGGTAGTCTACCTGTACAGTACTTTCCTGGTTGTAGCTGTTGTTGCGGTTACCTTCCTGACCGATAAGCTCTTTCAGGGTATTATTGTCTGAGAAAAGATCAGCGTCAAAGTTGTTGGTACGGTTGTTCCGGCTGAACTGCGTCAGGACGCTTACTTCCTGCTGTGGTTTTCTAAGGGTTTTAGTATAGTCAACATTTACGTCTACAGTACCCGACAGGTCTTTCACATCTACCTCACGGTATGAACTGGTCGTAGTAGGAATTACTCCCAAAGATCTGAACGTAGAAATATCCTGGCTCGAAAGCTGGTTACGGGTACCGTAGCGGATACTGGCGGTCAGGAAGGAGGTCTTGCTGATATCGTAGTCCCAGCCCAGCTGATACGATCCGAACATACCGGCGTTGCGGGAGTCGGTAGCCTGACGGATGGTGAAAGGGTTCAGAGGGCTAAGACCTACCTGAAGGTTATCGGAATAGCCTTTCATATTGTAGTTGGCGCGTCCGAAGCCACTCAGGTTGAAACCCATTTTGCCGGCACGGTAGCTGCCGCGCATACCCAGCATGGCACCGCGGTTTCCAGCTCCGGTATTAAGGTCCAGCGTAGCGCCCTGCAGCGTGTTTTTCTTGGTAATAATATTGATAATACCGGCAGTACCTTCGGCATCGTAGCGGGCCGAGGGAGAGGTGATTACTTCCACCGACTTGATCATATCGGCCGGGATCTGCTTAAGAGCATCGCCTACGCTGCTGGCTATGATGGTAGAAGGCTTGTTGTTGATCAGTACCCGTACGTTGGAGCTACCACGGAGCGATACGTTTCCATCCAGGTCCACCGATAGCATAGGTACCTTGCGCATTACGTCGGCAGCATCACCACCCTTGCTGGTTACGTCCTTTTCGGCGTTGTATACCAGACGGTCTACCTTCTCCTCAATCATAGCCGCCTGACCTACTACCTCTACCTCTTTCAGCTGAACGATATCGGGTGTCAGTACTACATTGCCTAATTCTACTTCGGTACGACGGTCAATGGATATATTTTTGACCTCTTTTCCTTTATAGCCAATAAAAGAGATCAAGAGCTTATAGGAGCCGGGGGCTATTCTGTTCAGTGTGAATTTACCTTTGTCATCCGTAGTAGTACCGTCTATAGGCTTATTGCTTTTGGTGTCAATGAGTGATATAGCTGCAAACTCAACGGGCTGGTTCGAAACGGAGTCTACCAGAGTACCGCTGATTCTGCCGTTGCCGCGTGGGGAGTTATCGTCGGCTGTTCCGGGAATCGCAGTGGGTTGTTGCTGAGGCCGGTTCCCGGGAAAAGAAGGGGCTTCCTGCGCATAGGCAGAGAAGGCCAGACCGGTAGAGAGCATCAAAGAAAAGCAAAGCTTATTCATGGCTTGTACAGTGTGATTTGTGAGAATTGGTTAATCAAAACAACAACCGGATAACTTATAAAAAAAATACAATAGATAAGCGGCAAAAACAAAACGACCAATGGCCTCTTTTGACCGATGGATTTGAAATAGGTACCTAAATCGTGAAAAATCCCCGGTTGGTAGACCTATACACTCTATTGATCGATATTCTTGATGGACTGGTCGATTGAAGTAGTTGCTGTGAAAAGTCCTATGTATGATTGTATACATATTTATGTTAATCAGATAATAACCAACACCTTTATACATGGCGTCCTTCTCGCTTTTTCGTAACTTCTCCGTACTGATCCATATCCTGGTATGGGGTGTGCTGGGGCTTTCGCTGCTTCTGTTTCAGCCGCTTACCTGGCGGGTGGAGCTGCCGGATCAGTTCTGGATCAAGCAGGGCGTTCTCTTTCTTTTACTGGTTTCTGCCTTCTATCTCAATGCCCTCCTGTGGGTGCCCAGGCTGCTGTTCCGGAATAAGTACACCTTATTTATAGCCCTCAATGTAGCGACGGTGTTTATCGTAGCCTACGTGATACAGCGGTTTGAGGTATGGATCAACCTGCGTGAGCTGATGGAGAAGGCTTACCAGGCCCGGAAGGCCAGCGGCGTAGTCAGAAGTGAGAAGTGGATCGATTTCTTTTCGCTGATCCTGACCCTGATGGTACTGGGTATCAGCACCAGTGTTACGGCCGTGCAGAACTGGCACCGGGATAAGCAGCTCCGCCAGAGCCTGGAACGGGAGAAGGTCAAGTCAGAGCTGTCGTTTCTGAAGGCTCAGATCAACCCACACTTTTTCTTCAATACCCTTAATAATATTTATGCGCTTACAGTAATTGATGGCGAAGCGGCCCGGGAGTCGATCCATAAGCTATCGCGTATGATGCGGTACGTGCTGTACGAGACCCAGCAGACTACCGTTATGCTGAGCCATGAGATAGCCTTTGTACAGGATTACATTCAGCTGATGAAGCTGCGGCTTACGGATAAGGTATCGGTAAAGTTTGAGCAGCCGTCGCCGCTCCATGATGTACCCATCGCGCCTATGCTGCTGCTGCCCTTTATCGAGAATGCTTTCAAGCATGGGGTGAGCGCGGTAGAGCCCAGCTGTATTACTATCAGTATAAAGCAGCAGGGGAGGCAGTTGCACCTGGAAGTGCAAAACTCGCTTTTCACCGATAAAAAGGTTACCTTAGACGACAGTAACGGCATAGGGCTGGCCAATACCCGCCGCCGGCTGGACCTGCTCTACTCGGACCGGTACAACCTGACCGTGAACGAAAATACCTCTGACAACAAATACCAGGTTGACCTGAAACTGGAAGTAGCATGACCCTACGTTGCATAGCCGTTGATGACGAACCACTGGCCCTGGGGCTGGTGTGCGCCTTTATTGAGAAAACGCCCTTTCTCAATCTGGTGGGGCGGTACTCCAGCGCGGTAGAGGCTCTGCAGGGGCTGCATCAGCACGAGGTCGACCTGATCTTTCTGGATATCCAGATGCCCGATCTGACGGGTATTGAGCTGGCTCGCGTACTGGATAAGTCGGGGGAGCGGGGACCGCGTATCGTGTTTACAACGGCTTACAATCATTTTGCGCTGGAAGGCTTCCGGGTCGATGCGCTGGACTACCTGCTCAAGCCGTTCAACTACGAGGAGTTTCTGAGAGCGGCTACCAAGGGCAAGGCCTACTTCGAGCTGGTACATCGCGCCCAGCCGGTAGCGACGCCACCGCTACCCGACCTACGGGATGAGTACCTGTTCCTGAAAGTAGAGTACCAACTGGTGCGGGTAGCCTTTGATGATATCCTGTACATCGAAGGGCTCAAAGACTACGTAAAAGTACACCTCAAGAGCGACACTAAGCCCTTGCTGTCGCTGACCAGCCTCAAGGCGCTGGAAGAAAAACTACCTCCCAGCCGGTTTATGCGGGTACATCGCTCCTTCATCGTAAGCCTCGACCAGATCGGGGCCGTGACCCGCAATACCATCCAGATCGGCGACTCTACCATTCCCGTCAGTGACCAGTACAAGGAAGGCTTTAATCAGTTTTTGAGCCGGTGGATCTGACTCCCCGGACTGGCGTCCGGGGCAACAGGATTAGCCGCGCCGCTGGCGCTACAATATCGTCCGGGCCTACAATATCGTTCGTGCCTCTGGCACTGGGGGAGGGTAGGTACCTTTATCTACTAAAAATAAGGAGGCCGAGGATTTACCCCCGGCCTGCTTTTACTTCAACTCTTCTAGCAGGAACTTACCCGTAAAACTTTCCTTGGCTTTGGCTACCTTTTCGGGAGTGCCTTCGGCGACTACGCGGCCGCCCTGGGCGCCCCCTTCCGGGCCAATGTCTACGATATAGTCGGCAACCTTAATGATGTCCAGGTTGTGCTCGATGATCAGTACCGTGTTTCCTTTTTCGACGAGCTTGTTAAGTACATCGAGCAGGTGGCAGATATCCTGGAAGTGGAGTCCTGTAGTAGGCTCATCCAGGATATAGAGCGTCTTACCGGTATCGCGCTTGGAAAGCTCTTCGGCCAGCTTTACCCGCTGGGCTTCTCCCCCCGAAAGGGTAGTGGCGTGCTGGCCGAGGGTAATGTAGCCCAGGCCCACGTCGTTCAGGGTCTGTACCTTGCGCAGGATGCGCGGCTGGTTTTCAAAGAACTCCAGCGACTGCTCTACGGTCATATCCAGTACATCTGCGATAGACTTGCCCTTGAAGCGTACTTCCAGCGTTTCGCGGTTGAAGCGCTTGCCTTTGCAGGTTTCGCAGGCAATGTGCACGTCGGGCAGGAAGTCCATTTCGATCTTTTTCATACCGGCTCCTTCGCAATCCTCGCAGCGCCCCCCTTTTACGTTAAAAGAAAAACGGCCCGGCTTGTAGCCCCGAATCTTGGCCTCAGGCAGCTCGGCAAAAAGAGAACGGATATCTGTAAACAGATTGGTATAGGTAGCCGGGTTGGAACGTGGCGTACGGCCAATGGGCGACTGATCTACCTCGATGACTTTATCGATATGTTCCAGTCCTTCGATGCTCTTGTAAGGCAGTGGCTCGCGGCGCGACCGGTAGAAGTGCCGGTTCAGGATTGGGAACAGTGTCTCGTGGATCAGCGATGACTTACCGCTACCACTTACCCCCGTCACGCACATCATGGTACCCAGCGGCAGCCTGAGCGTCACGTTCTTGAGGTTGTGGCCGGTACAGCCTTTGAGGATTAGCGTATTGCCATTGCCTTTGCGGCGCTCGGCCGGTATCTCTATGCCACGGCGTCCGCTCAGGTACTCTGCCGTGACGGAGCCATTCTTCAGGAACTCCTCCGGGGCGCCCCTGCCGACAATCTGTCCGCCGTGGCGTCCGGCACCCGGGCCCACATCCACGATGTAGTCAGAGGCCAGCATCATATCTTTATCGTGCTCTACTACCAGTACGGTATTGCCAAGGTCACGCAGGTTCTTGAGCGACTGGATCAGGCGAACGTTGTCGCGCTGGTGTAGCCCGATGCTCGGCTCATCCATGATGTATAGTACCCCCGTAAGCTGCGTACCGATCTGGGTAGCGAGTCGTATCCGCTGCGCTTCTCCTCCCGAAAGAGTACGCAGGGCGCGGTTGAGGGTCAGGTACTCCAGGCCTACGTCCAGCAGGAAGCCTATCCGCTTGCGTATTTCCTTAAGTACCTCGTGGGCAATGACCCGCTGGCGGTCGCTGAGCCGGTCTTCCAAGCCTACCATCCAGTCGGCCAGTTCGCGGATATCTACCTGCGCCAGCTCGGCCACGTTCTTATTATCAATCTTGAAGTGCAGCGACTCCTGACGCAGCCGGGCGCCGTGGCACTCAGGACAGTCGCGGATGACCAGGAAGTCTTTGAGCCAGTCCTGAATCTTGTCGGTACCGGTTTCCTGCTGACGTTTCAGAAAGTTGATGATCCCATCAAACTTGGTATCCCACTCCGTACCGGGGTACTTCTTGGAAGGGAGCGGAATAGGCTCGTCACTACCGTACAGGATTACCTCCATTGCCTCCGCCGGAAGTTTTTCGAGTGGGGTACTCAGCCCCACCTTATATTTCTTCAGGATGATCTCCAGTTGCTTGAATATCCAAGCATCGCGGTACTCGCCCAAGGGCGCTATACCTCCCCGGCTAATACTGAGCGAACGATCCGGCATGATGGACTCTTCGGTGATTTCTTCCACTACACCCAGTCCCTGACACGTAGGGCACCAGCCGTAGGGGGAGTTGAAGGAAAAGCTGTTGGGGGCCGGGTCGTCGTAGCTGATACCTGATTCAGGGTCCATCAGGTTCTGGGAGAAGTAGTGTACCTCTCCGTTAGTGTCCAGTACCATCATGGCACCCTTGCCCTGCTTGATGGCCGTGGCTACGGACTGGCTTAGGCGGTAGCGGTCTTCGGCTTTGGGAATGACGCGATCTACTACTATTTCTATATCGTGTACCTTGTAGCGGTCCAGCTGCATCTTGGGTACAATATCCTGTACCTCGCCGTCCACCCGTACTTTGGTATAACCCAGACGGGCGATCTGCACGAACAACTCGCGGTAGTGACCTTTCCGGCCTTTTACTACCGGGGCCAACAGGGTAGTTTTTTGTCCGCCAAACTGCGCCAGTAGCTGATCAATAATCTGATCCTGCGACTGCTTTACCATACGGCGCCCCGTTACGTACGAGAAGGCCTCACCCGCGCGGGCGTACAGCAGACGCAGAAAGTCGTAGATTTCGGTAACAGTACCTACGGTAGAGCGGGGGTTACGCGAGGTAGTCTTCTGTTCAATGCTGATTACCGGCGACAGGCCGCTGATCTTGTCCACATCAGGGCGTTCCATTTCGCCAATAAAGCCCCGGGCGTAGGCCGAGAAGCTTTCCATGTAGCGGCGCTGCCCTTCGGCGTAGATGGTATCAAATGCCAGTGATGATTTACCACTCCCGCTGATACCTGTCACAACGACGAGCTTATTGCGGGGAAAGCTTACATCAATATTTTTAAGATTATGCTCACGGGCTCCCTGCACTTCTATCTGGTCGTAACCCGTAAGGTCAATATCATTCAGCTGTTTCAAAGCGTCTAATCAGTAGGTTGAAAAATAGAGGAAGACCAGCGTCTCCATCTAGAGTTAAACGATAAAGATAACGGATGGGTTCGTATTTACGGCTGCCACATCGAGATTGTTTGCCTACCTCATCGGAGACAAGCCTCGGCAAATATCCATAGCCTTTTCCACATAGGCTACACGGCTTTTTATAGCCTTCTTTGGCCTGTATCCAGGAGGAGCTGCTGAGCAACTCCTTACTTCCTGTACCATTAGAGGCATCACCCGGGTCCATGGCTTTTGGCTAAGTGGACCGGGATAATATAGTGTCTACTATAACGAACTATGGTTTATATCAAGGTTGCGAGGCAGGGGCGGGGCTAACGTACTAGTAGTTAATAACTTAAAGTTACAAACAAATATTGATTAAGTAACCGATGGATTCCTTGTGTGTACTAATAGTGTCTTTTTTACACTATGATGATTCTGAGAAAAAATTAGATTAAAACTTCATTAAAAATTTTGAAAGTCTAGTTAGATTTGGCTCGACCTGCTACTTTCATAGCTTGGTTAAATATACTTTTCTCTAATAACCATTTACTCATCACCAATCATCTTCTATGAAAGAAAATCTACGTTTAGTAGTCCGATGGGCTGTGCTACTGATGCTCGTGCTGAGCACTGTACTGGCCCACGCGCAGGAGCGCCGCGTCAGTGGTAAGATTACCACCTCATCCGACAATCAGGGTCTGCCAGGGGCCAACGTACAGGTAAAAGGTACTACTGTAGGTACGGTTACAGACTCGGAAGGCCAGTTTACAGTAGCAGTGCGGGGAAGCGATGCCGTGCTGGTTATTTCGTCGATCGGATACGTTAAGAAAGAAGTACCTGTAGGTAACCAGAGCACGATCAATGTGACGCTGGACGATGACGTCAAGAGCCTGAGTGAAGTAGTGGTAACGGGCTACGGTACGCAGTCTAAGCGGGACATTACCGGAGCGGTATCCTCTATTGACGTTAAGCAGGCACTGGCAGTACCTGCTTCTAACCTGGCGCAGGCTATGCAGGGCCGGGTAGCGGGTGTAAACGTATCCAACGACAACTCACCCGGTGGTAATGTCATGGTACGTATACGGGGGTTCGGTACCATCAACGACAACTCTCCCCTGTATATCATCGATGGTACGCCTACCAAGGGTAACCTCAGCTCGCTCAACCTGAACGACATCGAGTCGATGCAGGTACTTAAAGATGCTTCGGCGGCTTCTATCTACGGATCACGGGCCGGTAACGGAGTAGTGATCATTACTACCAAGAAGGGAAAAGCCGGTAAGCCTATGCTATCGTACGATACCTACTATGGTACCCAGAGTGCCTGGCGCGGTCTGGACCTGCTGAATACCCAGGAGTATGCCGACCTGCTGTGGAGATCCCGTATCAATGCCCTGAATACCCTTACTAACGGGGTAGCTACTCCCAATCCGGGACAGACCGGCCTGGTGTACCCCAGCAACGCTCAGTTTGGTAAAGGAGCTACTCCGGTTATTCCTGATTATGTTATACCTGGCGGAGCCATGGAAGGAGATCCACGTACGGATCCCAGCCGCTATGTATACGACCCGTTCAACCCCAGCTCGCGCTACCTGATCACCAAGGCTAACAAGCAGGGTACCGACTGGTTTGGCGAGATGTTTAACCCGGCTCCCATCCAGAACCACCAGCTGGGAGTATCGGGTGGTAATGAGAACGGACGCTACGCGATGTCGCTCAACTATTTCGATCAGAAGGGTATCATGCAGCATACCTATTACAAGCGCTACTCGCTCCGGGCCAATACTGAGTTTAACGTAACGAAGCGGTTACGGGTAGGGGAGAACTTCCAGGTGGCACTGGATCAGCGGGTAGGCCAGACCGGTGGAAACCAGAACGAGGGTAACCCAATCTCATTTGCTTATCGTATTCAGCCGATCATTCCGGTACGTGATATCATGGGCAATTTTGCCGGTACTTCAGGACCCGATCTGGACAACTCGCGTAACCCTATCGCCGAACTATGGCGCAATAAGGACAACGTAGGCCGCAATGTGCGCCTGTTTGGTAATGCCTACGCTGAGGTAGACATCCTCAAGAATCTGACCGCCCGTACCCAGTTTGGTATTGACTACAATCTATTCAATCAGCGTGTATACCGCGCTGTGGATCTTGAGTCATCAGAGAACGCCGGAGCTAACCAGCTCGACCAGACCAACAACTATGACTGGACCTGGACCTGGTACAACACCCTGACCTACAAGACCAGCTTTATAGACGATCGCCTAAGCTTTAACGTCGTAGCAGGTACCGAATCTATCAAGAACTTCTTTGAGCAGTTTACTGCCCGCCGTCAGCGGTTTGCCGCGGACGATATCGAAAACCGCTACCTCGACGCTGGTAACCCAGGTACTTCGGTCAACGCAGGTTTTGCTTCAGACTGGCGTATTGCTTCGGAGTTTGCCAAGGCCAACTTCTCCCTGGATGACAAGTACCTGCTGGATGTAACCCTTCGCCGTGACCGCTCTTCGCGCTTCGCCGAAAAGTACCGGGTAGCTTACTTCCCGGCGATATCGGTAGGTTGGCGTTTGTCCAACGAAGCTTTCATGAAGGGACTGACCTGGCTGGATGACTTCAAGCTGCGTGCTGCCTGGGGACAGACTGGTAACCAGGAGATCGGTAACTACAACCGCTTCGGTATATTCGGAACCAACGCTACTCAAAACTTCTATGACCTGAATGGCACCCGTACATCAGCCATACAAGGTTACGACCGTACCCAGTTTGCTAACCCTAACGCCCGTTGGGAAACCACTACCTCTACGGACATTGGTTTTGATGCGGTATTGCTTAAAGGTAAGCTGGATGTCAACTTCGACTGGTACGACCGTCTGACTACTGATATGCTGTTCCGACCTGACGTGCAGCGTACGCAGGGGGTAGCTACCGTACCTTTCCAGAACATCGGTTCTATGCAGAACAAAGGGGTAGAACTGGGCATTAACTATAACGGCAGCTCACGCAACGGCGATTTCCGGTACTCAATTGGGGGTAATATAGCTACCTACCGTAATAAGGTAATTACCCTGACCGGCGATCCGGCTACGCAGTACTTTGGCTTCACTACGCGTCTGCCGGCTATGAGCGTAACCCAGGCGGGCTACCCGATCGGTTCGTTCTTTGGCTACGCGATTGATGGATTTATCAATACCGACGAAGAAGGTAAATCGCTGCCCACGCAGTTTGGAGGTGGTGTTAATAACAAAGCCGGTAACTTCCGCTTCCGTGATGTAAACAACGACGGCGTGATCAATGCCTCTGACCGTACCATCATCGGTAGTCCGCACCCTGACTTTACCTACGGTATCAACATAAGCACCAGCTACAAAAACTTCCGTCTGGATCTGTTCGGACAAGGTGTACAGGGCAATCAGATCTTTAACTACGTACGCTACTGGACCGACTTCCCAACCTTCGGTGGTAACCGCAGCAAGCGCATGATGTATGAGTCGTGGGAGCCGGGTAAGACGGATGCCAAGCTGCCCATCCTGCGCTCGAACGACGTTATATCCAGCCAGCCTTCTACCTACTACCTCGAAGATGGCTCATACCTGCGTCTGAAAAACGTCCAGCTGACCTACGACATACCAGCCAAGGTACTGTCAAGATGGGGAATCGGCCGTGCTTCGGTATACATTCAGGGACAAAACTGGTTCACTTTCACGAAGTACACCGGTCTGGATCCTGAGATCAACCTGCGTAACTCAGGTGGTACCGATCAGGACCGTCACATAGGTGTGGATGAAGGAGCTTATCCGGCGTATCGTGCTACGCTTGTCGGCTTAAATCTAAGTTTCTAATTGGTGGATAAAATCTTGAAAGGAAATACACAATGAAAAAGATAACATTCATAGCGGGTATCCTAATGTTAGGATTGGCTACTTCGTGTAGTGATGAATTTCTGGAAACCCGTCCTAAAGCGGCTCTTTCCATAGAGTCCCTGAAAAACCGTGCGGGGGTTAACTATCTCCTGACCGGAGCCTATTCGCTGGTAGATGGTGTAGGGGCAGGTACTACCACATGGCACGGCTCCGCCGACAACTGGATCTACGGGAGCGTAGCTTCCGACGATGCGTATAAGGGTACCATCGCCGGTGACCAGCCCGAGATCTCACTTATTGAGCAGAAGTTGATCCTGCCCGACAACAACCACTTCCGGGGCAAATGGCAGGCCGTCTATGACGGTGTGGCGCGGGCCAATGACGTGTTGCTGCTGGTAGATCAGGTCGATGAACTGACTGACGCTGAAAAGACCCAGATCAAGGCACAGGCGCGCTTCCTGCGCGGACACTTCCACTTCGAGGCTAAGAAGATGTGGAACATGGTCCCTTACATTGACGAGGCTGCCTACAAACCCGATGATCTGAACAGTACCCGGGTACCTAATGACAAGGACATCTGGCCAAACATCGAGGCGGACTTCAAGAATGCTCTGGATAACCTTCCCGAAACCCAGACGCAGAAGGGGCGTGCTACCAAGTGGGCCGCTGCTGCCATGCTGGGAAAAGCGTATCTGTATCAGCGTAAGTGGGCTGAGGCTAAGGCGCAGTTTGATGCTATCGTCAACAGCGGACGTTACAAGCTCATGGAGCGCTACAGCGATAACTTCCGGGCGGTTACCAACAACAATGCAGAGTCAATCTTTGAGGTACAGCACTCAGTGAATGATGGAGCACCGGGCGGTGAAAACGGAAACGCGGGCGCTACCCTCAACTACCCATACGGTGGGGGCGGGGTAACTACCTGTTGCGGATTTTATCAGCCAACCCAGAACCTGGTCAATTCATTCAAGACCCAGAACGGTCTGCCTCTGTTTGAGACCTTCAATAATTCGGACGTGAAGAATGACCAGGGCATTGAGTCCAATCAGCCCTTCACTCCTGATGAGGGTGAGTTTGATCCGCGTCTTGATCATACCGTAGGCCGCCGTGGTATACCGTTCCTGGATTGGGGAGTACACCCAGGCAAGCTGTATGTTCGTGATCAGGCGTATGGCGGACCATACTCTCCCCGCAAGCACCTGATGTACCGCTCGGATGTAGGTACCAATACGTTTTCGGGTAACCCTCGTCTCAATGCCAACAACTACCGTATGATCCGTTATGCGCACGTGCTGCTGATGCTGGCGGAAGCAGAGGTGGAACTGGGTAATCTGGAGCGGGCCCGCGAACTGGTCAATATGGTACGTAAACGGGCGGCTAATCCGGAAGGCTTTGTCAAGACGGCCGACGGTAAGAATGCCGCCAACTATGTAATCAAAGAATACGCCGTGGGTGATCCTGCTTTTAGTAACGCTGCCAATGCCCGTACCGCGGTACGTTTTGAAACGCGTCTGGAGCTGGCTATGGAAGGCCACCGCTTCTTTGACCTGGTACGTTGGGGTATTGCCGATCAGGTACTGAATGCCTACTACGCGGTTGAGAAGAACAAGCGTACCTACTTCAACGGGGTAACCTTCACCAAGGGTAAGCATGAGTACTACCCCATACCCCTGCAGGAAATCGTGAACTCACAGATGGGGGGTAAAGCAACTCTGAAGCAGAACCCCGGCTACTGATACAGTCCATCTTTATGCTAACTACACGGGCCGCTCCTGAGGAGCGGCCCGTGTTTGTTTTTATCCAACAAAAAGAAGTAGATCAGAGTTGTTACAGACACACCTAACACAGGATACGTATGCTGAAAAGTCCCCGCTTCGCGCTTTGGTTTGTGAGTCTCTTTCTGCTGGTATACACAGTAGGAGCCTCGGCTGGTATGCCCTCGGGTATCGTTACCTTCATGTTCCTGCTTTCACCTATGCTGGTACTGTGGCTGGTGTATTCGGTACTGCGCTACGGCGAGCCGTCAGGTCGTACCTTTGATGAGTACTTCTACGACGACGCCGACATCCGGGCCGATAAGTTGCGGGAGTAGTGCCAGCTACTACCTGGCTAGTCTGCCACATATTTACAAGCTACCCCTTCTACTTTCCCTACGCGTTCTACAAAGCGTTCTACCTGCGTTTTGCGTACCTCCACCCGTAGTAGGCAACTTATCTCAAACTGCTGCTCGAGTACCGTCAGGTCCATCTCTTTTACAATCTGCATCACGCCGTTCATACTTTCATACCCGAAGGTGAGCTCATACCGGTCATACAGGTGCCGTGTCACTACCGTGGCCTGCTCCAGTGCGGCCAGGGTTGCTGTTTTGTAGGCATTGATTAAGCCAGGTACACCCAACAAAGTACCGCCAAAGTACCGGACTACTACCACCAGTAGGTTAGTGAGGTCCTGGGAGTACAAGGTGTTTAGGATGGGGCGGCCGGCCGAGCCTGCGGGTTCGCCGTCGTCGTTGGCGCGGTAGTGGTTGCGGTCCAGTCCCAGTCGGTAGGCGTAGCAATGGTGGTTGGCTTTTGGGTGCAGTTCGCGCAACTGGGCCAGGTACTCCCGGGCGTCCTGCTCAGAGCGTATGGGGTAAGCAAAGGCCAGAAACTTACTGCCCCGGTCTTTAAAGAGCCCCTCTACAGGAGACTCAATGGTACGGTATGAATCATCAAATAACACGCGTCTTCGACTGTTTTTTTAGGTAATAGATTACCACCGAATAGATAAGAGCGGCAAATCCCAGCGCCGCCGAGATCAGAAAGGCAAGGGGAAGGTTTTCGTAGCGGTTGTCGTAGATCTCCGCCGATAGGTAAGCCCCTATACCAATGCCCGCTTCCATAGATATGTACATGGTCGCAAAGGCGCGTCCGCGGTTCTGGTCATCACTCAGGTCTGCCGTCCAGGCCGACAGAATGGGCGAAAGTATACCGGTAGCGATACCGAAAAATACCGCTCCTCCCAGAAAGATAAAGGTAGTGGTAGCGTAGGCCGTAAGAACCAGCGCCACGATGAGGTTACAACAGCCCACAATCACCACCGGTACCCGCCCCGCCCGGTCCGACACCTTACCGGCCACGAACCGAATGAGCAGCGAAGTGAGGGTATAGACGAGGAAGTAAAGACCATGGTTGCTGATGCCCAGGTGATCGCTGAAATCCGGTACCAGCGTCAGCACGGCACCGTAGCTGAAGTAGGTCAGGAAAATAACCAGGGCCGGACTAAATACCGTAGGGTCAAATACATCGCGGCTTGTAATCCGGAATGCTTCCGTTGATAGCTCTTTTTTATCCGCCAGCGTCTCTTTCATGTTGAAAAGAATAGCTATGGAGAGCAGCGCCACGAAGGAGGAGGTATAGAACAGGGCATTGATGGAAAAGATCTGAGCGATGTAGCTACCCAGCGCCGGACCTAGTGCCGACCCCAGGCTGGCACACATGCCATGAATACCCAGCGCCTCGCCCCGGCGCGTAGCCGGTACGATATCCGCAATGTAGGCGGCCGTACCCGTGGGCTTAAAGCCGGTGGAGAAGCCGTGCACGAGCCGCAACAGCAGGAACGGCATCACCGACGTGAATATCGGGTACAGAAAACCGCATATAAAACAGACAATGGAGCCGAAGGCCATCACGGGTACCCGTCCGACGCGGTCGGTAAGGCGGCCGCTGAACGGGCGTGAAAGCCCTGCCGTCAGTGTAAACAGACTAATGATAAACCCTTTGTACTCGGCTCCACCGAGGGTGGTAAGGTAGCCGGGCAGCTCGGGAATAAGCATGTTAAAGCTGGCAAAGAAGAGGAATGAACTAAGGCTCAATAACCAGAACTGCAGCGTAAAGATACTAGGCGATGCGGTGTTTTGCATGCGCAAAGGTAAGCAGTTTCGGAGGAGAAAAAGTAGTACTTTGCTGACAGATTATCGGTTACCCTCTCTCATCTTATACATTGTGGTGATGAAAAAAGTTAGCTATCTGTTCGCTGCCCTTCTCCTGTTTATTTTCATTAATTATGGTTTCTATCAATGGCTACAATCGGGGCATACTCTGGGCGATGCCTGGAAGGCTCTGTGGCAGGACTGGCTGCTGGCTATCACTTTTATCGATGCCTGTACGTTCAGTTTGCTCTGCATCTTCTGGTTGGTCAGAGATATGAAAAGGAGAGGGCTCTCCCTGACAAAAAGAACCGCTATCCTGACGGCAGTTATCATCACCGGCTCAGTGGCCCTGCTGGTGTACCTGGCTTTCCGTAAGATGGCCTTATCGCCCGCACCTGATACTACCCAAAGCAGGGTCATATAAGCAGCGGTTTGGTCGGTAACCTTTATCTTGCTATTGTACTACTTCGTGCTGCTATTTCTCCTTTGGTAGCCCGAAAAGTGTTAATACCTTTGCCGACGAGTTGAGTACACATAACTAGGAATACACCAGATCAGTTGGTCTGTTGTAATTTTTCAGGATTATCATCAACAAGTATGGTACGTATTTTCTATAAGGAAGGCCGCATATTAAAGCGTGAAACCGACGTGCGTGAGCTGGGCAACGTATCCAATGTACTTTGGGTAGATCTGCAGTCGCCCTCGCCGGAAGAGGAAGAGTGGGTAGAGACCAAGTGTGATGTAAGCTTTCAGACGCCGCAGGAAATTGTGGAGATTGAGAGTAGTTCGCGGTTTTTTGAGCAGAATAATACCATTAACGCCAACTCCAACTTCCTGCGGATTCACAACGATGGGTATGAAACCTATCCAGTCTCTTTCATTCTGCACAACGACGTGCTATTTACCTACCGCCAGGGCGACTCCAAGACCTTTGCCGATACCGTAAAGAAGATGAAGGTAAGCCAGGATACCTTCCAATCGGGGGTAGACATCATGCTGCTCATCCTGGAAACCCGTATCGAAACCGATGCGGATTCGCTGGAAAATATTTCACGTGATATCTCGGCCATTAGTAAGGACCTGAGCCACGAGCAGAAGGCCCGGCAGGAAGTACTGATCCGGATCAGTGAGCTGCAGGAGGTAACCATGATGCTTCGCGAGACGAGTATAGACAAGCAGCGGGTACTATCGGGGATTCTGCGGAGCCAGCAATTTCCCGAGAACCGGAAGGAGCACCTGCGCATTATTCTGAAAGACATCAACTCCCTGCTGGAATATACTACCTTCAACTTTGAGCGCCTCGAGTACCTCCAGAACACGTTTATGGGTTTGATCAACCTCGAGCAGAGCCAGGTGATCAAGATCTTTACGGTGGTGACGATCATCTTCATGCCGCCGACGCTGATCGCGGGTATATTTGGTATGAACTTCGAAGAAATGCCTACCTTGGATCGCAACTGGGGATTTAGTTTTTCGCTGATTCTGATGCTCATTTCGTCACTGGTAGTACTCTGGTTCTTCCGTCGCAAGCGGTGGATTTAGTAGTTTAAACCCCCTTTATCATCAAGCACATGGTAACCCAAACTATCCTCCTTACCCACGCCCAGACCGACGAAGACCTGCATCAGATCCTGGATCTGCAGCGAAAGAATCTGAAGACCAATATTTCGGAGCAGGCCAAACGGGAGCAGGGCTTTGTGACGGTGAGCCACGAGTGGGAACAGTTGCAGCTGATGCAGTCGCTGACGCCGCAGGTGGTCGCCAAAGCCGAGGGTAAGGTAGTAGCGTATGCCCTGGCGATGCTACCCCAGATGGGGACGCTCATTCCGGACCTGCAACCTATGTTCGAGATCATCGATGAAGTAGAGCGGGAGGGAAGGTACCTGCGCGACTACCGCTACTACGTGATGGGGCAGATATGCGTGGACGAGCAGTACCGCGGGCAGGGACTCTTTGATGCCCTATATAAAAAACACCGCGAACTGTACAGCGCCGACTACGAACTACTCGTCACAGAGATATCTACCTCCAACTACCGCTCCCAGCGGGCCCACGAGCGGGTAGGCTTCCGTACTATTTATACTCATATAGACCACGTGGATGAATGGAATATCGTAGCCTGGGACCTGAGATAACAGCTGGTCATTTTAGGGCTACACTTGTTCTCCGCAGTAGATTCTTCAGTTTGACCTTGGTAGGGACAGATGGCTCGGTCAGAGGGCCGTCAAAGCGTTCGCCCCGGCGCAGGTAGTATCTGGAAAGGGTACTCGAAGTCATTCCCCACTTGCGGATAAAGGTATAGTACCCCTTGTTCTTCTTAACCCTTTTTACCGATACCGAGCCAAAGTGATACACACGGCTACTACCTAGTCCCTTGAATAGCCGTACACCCGCCTGCCAGAGCTTCATCGAAAAGTCAGGGTCGGAGTACATACCAGGCGAAAATTCAGTACTGTATCCACCTACCAGATTCCACAGGTCTTTGTGTACTACGTTGGGAGGCCAGGTAGCGCCCTGCCAGTCTTCCATAGGTAGGGTAGTATATTCCCTCAGCAGGCGCTCCTCCTCAAAATCAGCGGGGCTGCTACCGTAGTCGCCTTTGATCGAGCACGAGCTTTGCGGCTCACGCTCAATGGCGGTACTGGAGAGGAAAAAGTACTTATGGCCAATGGTATGAATTTCATTAAGTAACACCTCATCCCAGCCCGGACATACGTACATATCGTCATTGATGTACAGGATATAATCAGTCGAAGCTAGTGAAGCACAACCATTCAGGGCATAACAGACTCCTATATTGGCGTCACTGTAGGTGTAGCTCAGGTCAGGCTGCTGCCTGACCCACTCGCGGGTGCCATCTTTACCTTCATTGATGTGGACGATGATCTGGTGTGGAAACGTGGAGTTTCTGCGGATACTTTCAACACAAAGTTGAAGATAGGATAAATTATTCCAGGTAGGTATTAGGATAGAGAACTTAGCCTCTGCAACTTCGCGCTGTTTTTTGGTCTCCGTAATCATGTATCATTGGTGCCGACTAAGTACAAAGAGGAGTCTGATCTCTTTACCTCTAATCTGGCTATGTTAGGTGGATGAGCTTACTAAATAAGGAACAATAGCCGACAAATTTCATGATATTTATTAGATAATGAAGCATACATCAGGAAGAAGCAAAGTTTCACTCGTAGTAGCCTACTATAAGAATATCCCCGTTCTGGATTTGATCCTGAAAGCTTTGTCAACGCAGAGTTGTGGTGACTTTGAAGTGATTGTTGCGGAGGATGATTGCTCGGCCGCGACCCGTGAGTTTATTCAATCCAAAGTAAATCAGCTACCATTTCCGGTTAAGCACATCTACCAGCCCAAGGATGACGGGTTCAGAAAGAATGAAATGCTCAACCGGGCTATCTCCGTGGCCGAGGCTGATCTGATGGTGTTTCTGGATGGTGACTGCATACCCCACCGGCACTTTATCAAAGAGTACCTCAAAAATGCCGCTGAGGGAGTAGCCCTGTTCGGACGTCGGGTTATGTTGAGCCAGCCCCTGACCCAAAAGCTCATTCAGACAAAAGATCTAAGCCTCCTGTCACTATCTAACCTGCTCTTCAGCGGCACGGGTCGTCTCAGGGATGCTCTTTACCTTCCGTTCATCAACCGCAGGAAGAAGGAGGGTATATGGGGGTGCAACTGGGGCATACTCCGCAAGCACCTGATAGAGGTCAATGGCTTTGATGAAGATTACATCCGTGCCGGTGTAGGTGAAGACGTGGATATAGAGTGGAGGCTGCTCAGCAAGGGGCTGAAAGTACAATCAATGAAGCATAAGGCTATTGTATACCATACGTACCACAAACCCAACTACTCGCAGGATGAGGTGAACATCAACTACCGGCTTATGGAAGAAAAGCAACGCGCCGGAAACCTGTACTGCCTGAACGGCCTGCAGAAGCAGTAATGGAATAGGATGTCATTCGGGAGAGATTGCATGTAGTAGTGAGCCTGTTATTCTGACTTGATTAACAGCTACCTAACTTTCTGAAGGCGAGGCTATACGGCGCTTTTCACTTATAAAAGTTTTTATTTTTAGAAGGGGTTGAATGCTACAAAGTTAGCTCTTTAGAAATAGAATTTTTCTAAATAAGCAGGAGTAGGTGGTCCCGCCGCAGTTGAATTTCCCGACATAAGGATGTAGATTTGTCTTATGCTGAATTGAGCTCTGACTTGCCATCTCAGTACTTCAAAACACTTTTTACAGTCTAATAATCAAATAGTCATATTTTATGTCACAAGTAGATACCCAACAAGAGCCCCTGCTGGTAGAAGACCCGTTGCGCTTTGTTCTGTTCCCTATCAAACACTCTGATATATGGGAAATGTATAAACGGCACGAAGCATCATTCTGGACGGCCGAAGAGATTGATTTGTCGCAGGATCAGAAAGATTGGGAGAACCTTAGTGACGGAGAGCGTCACTTTATTTCGCACGTACTGGCTTTCTTCGCGGCTTCGGATGGTATCGTGAACGAAAACCTGGCTATCAACTTCCTGAGCGAAGTACAATACGCCGAGGCGAAGTGCTTCTACGGTTTCCAGATCGCGATGGAGAACATCCACTCCGAGACGTACTCGCTCCTGATTGATACCTATATCAAGGATCCTACTGAGAAGGACCGTCTGCTGCGCGCTATTGATACTGTACCCTGTGTACAGAAGAAAGCGGAGTGGGCACTTAAGTGGATCAACAGCCCTAACTTCACCGAGCGTATCATTGCGTTCGCGGCGGTGGAAGGTATCTTCTTCTCCGGATCATTCTGTTCGATATTCTGGCTGAAGAAGCGCGGCCTGATGCCGGGTCTGTCATTCTCGAATGAGCTGATCTCACGCGACGAAGGTCTGCACTGTGAATTTGCCTGTCTGCTTTACACGCAGCACATCAAGAACCAGCTCCCCGAAGCTCGCGTAAAGGAAATCATTCTGGATGCCGTAGAGATTGAGAAAGAGTTTATTACGGAGGCGCTGCCCGTATCACTCATTGGTATGAATGCCGAGCTGATGAAGCAGTACATCGAGTACGTAGCTGACTTCTGGCTGGAGCGTCTGGGCTGCTCGAAGCACTTTGGTGCCAGCAACCCATTCGACTTCATGGAGCTGATCTCGCTGCCCGGCAAGACCAACTTCTTCGAAAAGCGTGTAGGCGAGTATCAGAAAGCCGGTGTTATGTCCGGTATGAACGACAAAGAATCGTCACACAAGATTGCCTTCGACGAAGATTTTTGAGCGAGTAGCAGTCAGTCTTCCGATACAATAAAGAAACCCCGCCATCAAGCGGGGTTTCTTATTTTTCCAGTAGCTTCTCTATGGTTCGCCATACCAGGTCGCTTTCGTAGCCTTTGCCAATGGCAAACCGGACCAGCTTCTGTTTTAACTTTAGCGGATCGGTTTCGGTACGTCGCAGGGCGATAAGCTTTTTGCTGAGCAGCTCGTCCAGGGCGGTTGCATAAGCCTCATCATTGATCTCAGCCATGCCCTGCCGGATGTTGTAGTCGGTGAGGCCGCGTCGGCTCAGCTCCTGTTTGATCTTCAGTCGTCCCCAGTTCTTGACCCTGAACTTACCACCCGCGTAGGTCTTGGCAAAGCGCTCCTCGCTGAGGTAGTTCATGGAGATAAGCTCCGCAATGATCTCATCAGCCTCTTCTCCCCATACACCCCATTTCTGCAGGCGTTTCCGTACCTCGTCCTGCGTGCGTTCCTGATAGGCGCAGTAGCTGGCTGCTTTCTGTAATATCAGACGGTCCATGCAGTAGTCAGGTGATGGCTGGTAGGTTACTTGCTATTGACAAAGATACGCCAGACCTTTTACTTCATAAAGCGGTTGCCGAAGGTATAGGAGACGCCCACATGCAGGGTTGGAAACTTGCTGGAGTTGACCAGATCAAACTGCGTAGTACCGGCCAGATTTTTGGGAAAGCCAATATTATAAAGAAATTCACCCGTTAGAGCCAGTCCCTGTGATAGATCGTAGCCAATCCCTACCTTAGGCGCAAACCCAAAGCCAGTGTCGCCCATCGTGTCGTTATAGATCCTGCGATCATTGTAGTCAATTCGGGCATTTACTATTGTCTGGATAAGCCCCACTTCCATACCTACATAGGGATGAAGATCCCACTCGGTGGGGTAGTACTGGATAGAAGCCATGATAGGAATGGTAGCAGCTCTAAGGGTACTACTACCCAGGACGGCTGTTTCTCTTATGGTTTCGGAGTAGGCACGAATACGGCCTCCTACCGCCAGCTTTGAAGAAAAATAATGCTTGACACCTATTCCACCCCCCCAAATGCCTTTGCTCCCCGGTTCGGTAGGGAGTCCGTAGCCCGCTGTGGCATCAATACTAAGTTGGGCGTGAGCCGGTAGCTGGCTGGCCAGTGCTACCAGGAATCCCAGGAGTAAGGTATGAAGTGTTTTGGTCATGCGTGTACTAGTCCGTTGCTTTCTTTATAGTTAAAATACAAAATTGTTTGGTCTGTTTCACTACTATCCACTAATAATCATGTACAGGCGCATCCTGGAGAAATCTCCGTGAACCTGAGCCTGCGTTGCCTGGCTACGTATACAAACGAGTTTTGTAGGATGATGTTCTGTCGGTTTAGTTTACGGTCGGGTCAAAGCTACCCTATATACGCTGCCAGGGCGCAGCAGGATGACGAGGTCGAAAAGTTCTTATCTTTATTTTGAAGATGGAAGAGAAGGCCGTAAGATATAACTTTGAGCATCGTTATACCAGTACAGCGAACCCTTTAAAACAGCCTCTATGCCATTTGCCCGACGTGACTTCCTGAAAGTTTTTCCTGCCCTTTCACTATTTACTGCGCCCTTCGGAAAGCCTGAGCCTCCCAGAACCGTACTACGCTTTGCCGTAGCCTCAGACGGCCACTACGGACAGCCCGATACGGATTTTGAAAGTACACATAATGACATAATCAGGTGGCTAAATCAGGAAAAGCTGCAGAAGGGGCTTGAGTTTGTGGTATTCAACGGCGATCTTATTCATGATGAACCTACGCTCCTCTACGACCTGAAGAGCACGCTGAAGCGCCTGACGTTTCCCTTCTACGTAACCCGCGGCAACCACGACCGCGTAGGCAACGACGTATGGCGCGATACCTGGGGGTACCCTACCAACCATAGCTTCGCCCGCGGCGATTATGCCTTTCTGCTGGGCGACACCTCCAACGAAAAGGGCGAGTACCTGTGCCCTGATGCAGCCTGGCTACGCGGTGAGCTGGCCAAGTACAGTGGCAAGAAGGGCATCTTTGTGTTCCTGCACATCACACCGGCCAAGTGGACGGCCAATGGGGTGGACTGTCCGGAGGTACGCGAACTACTCGAGAAAACGCCTAATGTACTGGGTATGTTCCACGGCCATGACCACGACGAAGACGGCCAGAAAACCAGCGGTGGAAAGCCTTACTTTTTTGACGGACACTTTGGTGGAAATTGGGGGACTACTTACAAGGGATACCGGATCGTGGAGGTGTATGAGGATGGTACCTGGCAGTCGTACCAGTATAATCCGGCCGCGTCTCCTATCATCAATGCCTACTCAGGTAAGGGAAAGCCCTGAAGTACTTATGGAAGTACCCGTGGCACAGCTCAAAGCAGTGCCACGGGTGGAAATTATATAGAACGATGGATGCTAAAAAGCGTTTGCCAAGGGATATTCCAGCCCACGGGGTAAAGGCACTGTCGTTGATTATTGGGGTTACGCTTATCTTCCACATAAGGTTTTTAGCAGCATGGCGACGGTAACCTACGCTTGGGACAAAGTTAAAAATGCGCTCATCCGTCAAAGCTTTATTGTTCGTAAACAGACGTCCCTCCGCAAATGCCCATGTAGCTCCTAATCCGGCATCGATAAAAGACCGCTTGTCCCTCAATGGGAAAAGGTAATTAATGCCAACAGGAACTGTCAGGTAAAACCCCCTTTCAATGTAAATACCAACCCCTACCCGCACCTGCAGTCCTGGTGTGGCAGTTAATTGTCGTTCATAATTAACAGAGGAGAATAAGCCATTTCCACCGACTTCCAGATAGAGGTTATTCCTGGGCTGATCCTGTGCAATGGCTGCGGTAGTGGCAAAAATGGAAAGAAGTAATACAATGGCGGGCAATAGTGTATGGAGCATAGAACGTTGAATGAGGTATTACTGCAGACAAATTATGACAGTATCCTCAATCAAGGGCTGCTAGTACACTATTTTCTGAGCGAAATCTTAGTATACGGTCTGATCAAGCAGGGACCTACTCATAAGTTGGAAGGCCCTGAAGTACCCGTGGCACGGTTTAGAGCCGTGCCACGCGTGGAAATTATATAAGAGCAGGCAGCCTTAGCTAACCTTCACCAGATGGTTCTTTTTGCCCTTGGATACCAGAATAAACCGGTCCTGCAGCAGGTCGAACTCGCTCAAGGGCTGCTCGGGGCCCGACACCTTTACCTTATTGATGCTCACGGCATTCTGCTGGATGGCGCGGCGGGTTTCTCCTTTGGAGGCATATACCTCTCCGCGCGTAGCGGTTGCCAGTAGCTCCGTTATGTTTGGGCAGGAGTTCCAGTCTTCGCGGCTGATCTCGGTCTGGGGTACCCCTTCAAATATAGTCTCGAACTCGTCGGCGGCGATGCTACGCAGGGTGTCCAGCGTGGCTTTGCCGTATAGCACTTCCGAGGCTTTTACGGCCAGTTCGTAGTCGCGGGCTGAGTGGATGCGGGTGGTTACGTCCTGAGCCAGGGCCTTCTGCATGATGCGCAGGTGCGGCGCGTCGGCGTGCTGGCGCTCCAGATCTTCAATCTCCTCCTTCGACAGCAGCGTAAACACGCGCAGCAGGCGGTGAGAATCCTCGTCGGACTGGTTGATCCAGAACTGGTAGAACTGGTAAGGAGTCGTACGGGTAGGATCGAGCCAGATGTTGCCGCCTTCACTCTTACCAAACTTGGTACCGTCGGCTTTGGTGATCAGGGGGGTAGTCAAGGCAAAGGCTTTGTAGAAGTCTTCCTCGTCGCCCTCTTTCCGGCGGATCAGCTCAGTACCCGTTGTGATGTTACCCCACTGGTCGGAGCCACCCATCTGCAGGCGCATGTTGTGGTGCTTGTAGAGGTGGTAGAAGTCATAGCCCTGCAGGAGCTGGTACGAAAACTCAGTAAAAGAGATACCCGTATCCAGGCGCTTCTTTACCGAGTCCTTCGACATCATGTAGTTGACACTGATAAACTTCCCGGCCTCACGCAGAAACTGCAGAAAGCCTATGCCCTTGAACCAGTCGTAGTTGTTGACGATCTGGGCGGAGTTGTCGCCGCAGTCAAAGTCCAGAAACTTCTCCAGCTGGCCTTTGATTCCTTCCTGATTGATACGCAGGGTCTCTTCGTTCAGAAACTGCCGCTCGGCGGCCTTAAATGAGGGGTCACCAATCATACCCGTAGCGCCACCAACCAGAGCGAATGGCTTATGACCCGCCCGCTGGAAGTGTACCAGCAGCATGATTGTGGCCAGGTTACCAATGTGCAGCGAAGAAGCCGTAGGATCAAAGCCGATATAGCCGGCGGTCATTTCTTTATTGAGCTGTTCTTCGGTACCGGGCATCATATCATGCAGCATGCCCCGCCAGCGCAATTCCTCTATGAAGTTAAGTTTCATTCGTTAATCGTTCTGTGTCAAAAAATGGTGCGCAAAGTTACAGTGATTTTTTGGAAGTACCTGACTGGAATGAAGCCGACTCCACGGGAGACAGCACTGAGAAACAGTGACTTTGGCAAGAAGCTAAAAAAATAGCTAAAAATAATTATGTGAGAATAGTGCTACAATACTATCAAAGTATAGGGGAGGGTTATGTGTAAAGTGCAACAAGTGGTATGTAAGTACCTGACGGTGATATAGTCAAATACTATTTTTAATGATCCGGATCAGGAGCAGGTACGTAAGTATTGCTAAGAAACCTCCCGAGGTCCGGGAGTGACAAAACCTTTACTACTATGAGCATAATTAAAAACCCATTCAACAATCCCGACTCCCCGGATAATCAGATCATTTCCAGAGTGGGCCGGCGCTTTTTCTTACGATCAGCAGGATTGACAGCAGTAACCGGAGCTTTTATACTGGGGGCTTGTCAGGATCACGATATGGAGCCTGATGCCACAGTAGATTTGGGATCAGGAGATATTGGAATCCTTAACTATGCCTACGCCCTGGAACAACTGGAGGCTGCTTTCTATACCCAGGTGATCGATATGGCTTATTCGGGGATGACTGCCGAAGAAAGACGTATGCTGACGGATATACGGGATCATGAGATTATACACCGTGAATTTTTAAAGGCTGCTCTTGGAACCTCAGCCATTCCGGGCCTCGAAGTTAATTTCTCTTCTATTAATTTTAATGACCGGGCTAGTGTATTGGGTACGGCTCGTGTACTTGAGGATACTGGAGTTGCGGCTTACAATGGTGCAGGAAAGTACCTTCAGGATGTTCAGTTCCTGTTAGTAGCGGGTAAGATTGTATCGGTAGAAGCTCGTCACGCGGCAGCGATCCGTGACCTCCTTCAGCCAAGATCACGATATTTTGCTGGAGATGATGTAGTAGATGCCAATGGGTTGGATGTGGCCAAGGAGCCAGCCATGATCCTGGCCGATGCTCAGCCATTTATCGAGACCCGCATTACTGCTAATAACCTGCCGAAATAATTATCAACCCATTAACATCCTACAAAGACTATGAACTTATTCAAAATTATAGATGATCTCCAGCAAATAGACGGTGAAGCTATTGATCGGCTGGAACACGCTTCACGACGTAGCTTTATTAGCAACCTGGGTAAGCTCGGTACTAAAGCAGCGGCTGTAGCTGCCCCCATAGCAGTAGCATCTGTATTCAATAAAGCAACAGCTCAGTCGGCTATGGCTGTGGAAGTGCTGAAATTTGCACTTACGCTGGAGTACCTGGAGGCAGAATTCTATACCATGGGTCTTAATAGATCAGGGTTGATTCCTGCTAATCGCCGGGATATGTTTGATCAGATCAGAAAGCATGAGGTAGCCCACGTAAAGCTACTGGAAGGTGCTCTGGGTCTGACAGCTAACCAAAATAAGCCAAACTTCAACTTTTCAGCGGCTGGCATAGATCCATTCGCCAGCTATGAAAACTTTGTCTTCCTTGCTCATGCTTTTGAAGATCTGGGAGTACGGGCTTATAAAGGACAGGCTGGAAACCTGATCAACGATGATGCGATTCTGGAAACGGCGCTTCGCATTCACTCCGTAGAAGCGCGCCACGCTGCTGTAGTGCGTCGTGAATTAAGCGATCTTAGAAATGATCCTAATATAAAAGCCTGGATCACGAATGCCGAAGGATCACCTGCTCCGATATATGCGGGTGAAGATAATACTACCCATGCGGGTGTTAACATCATGGGTATTGCCGGTAAATCCAAGGAAGCCGTTACAGAGGCATTTGATGAGCCATTGACGAAGGAAGCAGTACTGGCGATTGCCGGGCCTTTCATCGTAATGTAGAGAGTGGGGTTTTGGAATAGATAGTGTTTAGAGCGGACTTGCAGTAGCAGGTCCGCTCTTTTCCTATGTTTATGTATAAATACGATAACAGCAGTCTGTAAAGCAGTACCCAATAGTAGCGGTAGCCGTGACGTTGCTTTAGGTAGCACACAACCCGTGTACCTATAAGCTTACGACTACTACTATGTTACGTACTACCTTCTTAAAGTACTTACTTCTCTTTCTGATTGGTATGGGGGGAGCCACCGTGGCTCATAGCCAGTCGGCTACGCAGCGTACCTACTGCAACCCCATGGACATTGACTACAAGTACAACTTCGAACAACTCAATGAGCGTATCTCCTACCGCTCTGCCGCTGATCCGGTTATTGTGAACCATAAGGGTGAGTACTACCTCTTCGCTACCATTTCGGGCGGCTACTGGCACTCCAAGGACATGGTTAACTGGAAGTACATCATACCCAACCGCTGGCCTTTTGAAGATATGTGCGCGCCGGCGGCCCTGTCGGTGCGGGATACGCTGTTCCTGTTTCAGTCTACCTTTGAGTCGCGGCCCATCCTGTACTCCGTAGAGCCTAAGGAGGGCAAGCTGGAGTTTTACAACCGCTGGATGCCGCGCCTGCCCAAGGATATTGGTCCCTGGGACCCGGGTATTTTTCATGACCCCGATACCGACCGCTGGTTTATGTACTGGGGCTCGTCCAACGTGTATCCCATCTTCGGAGCTGAGCTCGACCACAGCAAGCGCCTCGCCTATAAAGGCGAGTACAAGCCCATGTTCTGGCTGGACCAGTACCAGCACGGCTGGGAGCGCTTTGGCCCTAACCACTCCGACCCCATCAAGCCTTTCATGGAAGGGGCCTGGATGAACAAGCACAACGGCAAATACTACCTGCAGTACGGCGCGCCGGGTACCGAGTACAACGTCTACGCCAATGGTACCTACGTAAGCAAAGACCCGCTCGGGCCTTTTGAGTACGCCCCCTACAACCCCTTCTCCTACAAGCCGGGCGGTTTTGTGCAGGGCGCGGGGCACGGCAATACCTTCCAGGACAACCACGGCAACTACTGGAATACCGGCACGCCCTGGATCGCCGTCAACTGGAACTTTGAACGCCGGATTGCCATGTTCCCGGCGGGTTTTGATAAGGACGATCAGCTCTACGCCAATACCCGATTTGGGGATTTGCCCCACTACCTCCCCACCAGGAAGTGGCAGGACCGCAACGAGCTGTTTACGGGCTGGATGCTGCTCTCGTACCGCAAGCCGGTCACGGCCTCGTCGGTGCAGGATACTATGCGGGCTGATAAGGTAACGGATGAAAACCCGCGGACCTTCTGGGTAGCCAGGCAAAACAAACCCGGCGAAACGCTGACGATGGACCTGCAGAGTGAGCATGAGGTACGTGCTATCCAGATCAACTACACCGACTACAAGTCGGATATCTTCGATAATGATCCTGATAAAGTCTACACGCAGTTTAAGCTCTATACATCACGAGATGGGAGGAAGTGGGATCTGGTTTCGGATCTGACCAGAGAGCCCCGACGCGACCGCCCCTGCGCTTACGTGGAGCTGCCACAGGCGGTGCGGGCCCAGTACATCCGCTATGAGCACGTGTACGTGGGGGCGCCTAATCTGGCCATCAGCGACATGAGGGTATTTGGCAAGGGCACCGGCAAGGCACCGGCTACCCCGGCCGGGCTCAAAGTAGTACGTCAGAAGGACGAACGTAACGCCGACATCAGTTGGGATCGGGTACCGGGTGCGGTAGGGTACAACATCCTGTGGGGAATAGGGCCGGACAAACTGTACCAGACGTACCAGATTTGGGCTGACCAGCCCAATACACTGGAGCTGCGTGCGCTGAACGTAGGAGTACCTTATTACTTTGCCATTGAAGCTTTTAACGAAAATGGTGTATCCCGGGTGAGCGAGGTGGTGGGGAAGAGGTAGTGGTGAAAACCATATGGCACGTTATTTTATTAGTAGTTGCATGCACCTGAAAAGTGTGGCTACGGGATGGGACAAACCATACATAATGATGAAATAACAGTTGACACAACCGCTATATGATTGTAACCGAAGAGCAGAGAGAACAATCTCAAGCCTTTTACCGCGAGGCGCTGACCATGCTGAACGAGTGTGGAACCCGCTATATGCTGGGAGGAGCTTTTGCCATGTTTCACTACACGGGCATCTACCGTGACACCAAAGACCTGGATATATTTTGTAAGCCAAGTGAGTACCCCAAGATACTGAAGCATTTTGCTGATAAAGGCTTCGAAACCCAGCTAACGGACGTACGGTGGCTGGCTAAGGTATTTAATGGAGAGTACTTTATTGACATCATCTTTGATACCGTCAATAACATCTGTACGGTAGATGATAGCTGGTATGAACATGCTTCCAGGGCTCAGTTTGCCGGAGTGGATGTGCTTTTTCTACCTCCCGAAGAGCTGATCTGGTGTAAGATGTACGTTCAGAATCGCGAACGCTACGATGGAGCCGATGTCAATCATATCATACTCCGCTACGGTAAGAACATGGACTGGAAACGCGTCCTGTTCCGGATGGATCCGCACTGGCACCTGTTGCTGGCTCAGCTGCTGCTGTTCCAGTTTGTGTACCCATCTGATTACCACGATATTATCCCTAAATGGCTTTTTGACGAGCTGATGGAGCGGGCTCATGAGCAGTATGATCTGCCACCGGCTCTGGAAAAGGTATGCCGCGGACCTGTCATTGATCAGACCCAGTACATGGTTGATATCAAAGAGTGGGATTATAAAGTATCCACCATCAAAACTACCTAACTATGGAAGAAACGCCGAAAGTAAGAATAGCAGCAGTTGGAGATATACATGTTCGGGAGACGGACAAAGGCAAGTGGGCAGAGTGTTTCAAAGCAGTATCCGAGCAGGCCGATGTACTTCTGCTCTGTGGAGACCTGACCGATACCGGTGACGAAATGGAGGCCGAAGTACTGGCCGAAGAACTGAAGCACTGCAAAATACCGGTAGTAGCCGTACTGGGCAACCATGACTATGAAAAAAACCGTCATAAGCTGATCCGCCAGGTGGTACAGGGTGAAAATGTACATGTACTGGATGGCGAAGCTGTGGTAATAAAAGGAGTAGGATTTGCGGGAGTAAAGGGTTTTGGCGGCGGATTCGATAACCACATGCTCTCCATGTTCGGAGAGGGAGCCATGAAAGCCTTTGTGCAGGAAGCCGTAGACGAAGCCCTGCACCTGGACCGTGCGCTGGCCCGCCTCGATGCTGATCACGAGAATATCAGGAAGATTGCGGTACTCCATTACTCTCCCATAAAGGAAACTATCGTGGGTGAGCCGGAGGTAATCTATCCGTTTCTGGGTTCTTCACGCCTGGCCGAACCGCTTCGCCGGCGCAATGTAATAGCGGCCTTCCATGGTCATGCCCACGTAGGTACCCTCGAAGGAGAGATCAACGGAGGTGGTACCAAGGTATTTAATGTAGCCAAGCACATTCTGAATAAGGCCGGATATACTCCGCCTTTCTACCTGTTCGAAGTATAGTGGCTACGCCTGTACCTGTTCAGCTCCTTTGAACAGGTACCCTACACCTTTCAAGGTCACAATCTCTACGGTGGGATCTTCGCGGAAGTAGTCGCGGAGGCGGGTAATATACACGTCCAGATTTCGCGAGTTAAAGAAGGAATCATCCCCCCAGACCCGCATCAGAATGTCGCGGCGCTGTACCTTGAAGTTGCGGTTTTCGATCAGGATATTCAGTAACTCCGTTTCCCGGTGCGAAAGCTTCCGTACCTGCCCGCCCAGATGTAGTTCGTATAGGTGTGGGTAAAACTGGTACCGTCCCAGCCGAATGCTTTCGCTCAGGGGAGAAGTACCTGTTGAAGCTGAATGCTGTGGTGCCACATCGCCTCTTGTGCCGGCCAACTGGTACAGGTTTCGGATACGTACGATCAATTCTTCCATACTGAATGGCTTCCGAATGTAATCATTCCCCCCCGACTGAAATCCCTTTAATACATCATCCGTCTGAGTCCTGGCCGTCAGGAACAGGATAGGCATCCGTGGGTTGATGCTCCTGATCTCCTGCGCCAGTTCGTAGCCGTCGCGGTGCGGGAGCATCACATCCAGCACGCACAGGTCTGGCCCGAAGGTCAGGTACTTGCTCATGACTTCGCCACCGTCCGCCACCATACATACCTCAAAGTCGCGGCTTTCCAGGCTTTCCTTCACGATTTTGCCCAGAAAGGGCTCGTCCTCAACGTACAGTAGTTTGATGCGTGTCATGGGTACTTGTGGTGTTATTATTAATTGGCTGATGGAGGCCACGTGGCAGAAGTAGGGTAAAGCGGCTGCCCTGCTGGGGCTCACTCTCCACCTCAATGCGTCCCTGGTGGGCCTTCACTACGCTGGCGACGTAGCTGAGTCCGAGGCCGTAGCCTTTTACATTATGGATATTACCGGAAGGTACCCGGAAAAACTTCTCAAAAATTCTGTGGCGGTACTCCGCGGGTATACCGATGCCTTTGTCCAGTACTTCCAGTCTTAGCTGTTCATCCGTAGTACTTAGCCTAATGCTAACTGTGGGAGTACCTTCGCTGTACTTGAGGGCATTGTCGAGCAGGTTGTACAGCACGTTGGTCAGGTGCACGCGATCGGCAAGCAGGGTGAAGTTGTCTCCGTGCGGCTCATACGTACATAGTGCTCCGTACTTTTCCAGCTGGGGTTTCATTGTACTTAATACTTGCCGGACCAGTTGGTCTGCATCCAGCCGCTCGGGTGTGAGCGCCAAGTCCTGCTGTTCAAAGAGCGCCATCTTAAGTACCTTATCCACCAGCATCGAGAGGCGGTCCAGCTCCTTGCGGGAGATGTCGAGATACTCGCGGGTTTGCTCCGGATTACGATCTACGTCAAAGCTCTGCAGGGCTTCCAGCGCTACACCCACGGTGGCAATGGGTGTTTTGAGCTCGTGCGTTACGTTGCTGATAAAGTCGTTTTTGAGCTGGATGAGCCGCCGCTGCCGCTGTAAGTTCAGGTGAATGACGGCAAAAGCCAGACTAGTCACAGCTAGCAGGAACACCGAGAACAGGAGCTGCGGAATGATTTTCCGAAAAAGAAAACCTTGGTGCCCGGTAAAGATCGCAGAATATCTGGAATCCATAGGCATACTACTAGGTACCGGCAACGTACGCAGGGCCGCAGTAAAGACCGCAGAGTACCTCGAAATAATAGACCTAAGGCCGGGTGCCGGCAAAGCGGGTGGAGGCCCGGGAGCCTGGTTGCCGCGAGCCTCAGGAGTACGTCTGACGGTAAAGGACAGGTTGATGCCTGCCTTCTGAAGACGTTGCGCATAGGCCGCTTCCAGATTTTTGATAGGTAAGGTATCGTTACCCAGACGGACAAGAAACCGGTCATGCTGGAGCGGTGGGGGGCCGGGGACGCCACCGTTAACATCTGGACTCTTTTTGTGGAGATTAATTCGACGCTGCACCGGCCTGAGCACCCGACTGATCATCTGTTTCAGAGAATCGCCTTCGGCCGATGTACCCATGATCCGGATTTCTATATTGGATACCTGCTCGGAGTCCCGTATTGAGTTTCCTGCCTCGTCCTGACCCGGCGCAGTGTGGCTCTGGAAGAATACCAAAGTATCGGCCTGTAAGCTGCCCTGTTTGGTAGACCTCTTCCAAACTACCTTGTCAGTTTTTTCACCTTGAAAGGATACCGCTACTTTCTGCTGAATTACGGAGTCTTCCAGTGCCTGTACAGTATTTGCAAACAGCAGGTTTGCTTCTCTCAGCAGCAGGTCCCTTTGTTCAGCGTACTCCTGTCGCAGCCAGAACGCCTGAAAGGCCGCCAGCAGTAGTAAGCTGGCGACCATCAGGGTGGCGGGTAGTATATTTCTGTTCGATCGCTGCATGAGCTAGCTGCTATCAGGCTATTTGTGATATCTAATTCTAAAATCTGATAGGTTCGTTTATGGCCTGGGTTGTACTAGTGCCGGTAGGTGTATAGGACCAAAAGCATATAGCATATAACCTACAGCTTAAAGCTCCTCCTACTAACCACCTATACGTATCATGCCACCTCTCTCCTTCATAAAATCATCGCGGATTTTATTGAACTGGGCTTCTGTAACCTTCTTACCTCCCGCAGGTACCTTCAGGTCGGTATTGGATAGTTTTTTGAAGTCCAGCTTTGTGGCAGTATAGACTATCTCGCTGTCATTTACATCCAGTTCCAGAATCAGCCCCGGCAGACCACCATAACCCGCCGGACCACTGGGTACCGGGATAGCCTCCGTAAACCAGGCCACCACCGGCTGGTTGCGCTCGGGCTGGGTATAGGTAGCCTTCATGCAGTCGTAGCCGTTGATCTTCTTCGTTTCGCCGGTCAGTTTCCAGGGCGTCTGTTTTAGTTCATCCTGAATCAGGAACTTCTGTCCGGCTAGTTCGCGCAGCTCCACCCCTTTTTTCTGATCAAAGTTACGATAGATTTCGTTCTGCGGTACCCGGATCACCATCCGCATGGCGTTGCCGTTCTGATCGGTTACTTCCTCATCGACGTCACTGACCTCCACATTCTTGTACAACGACTCCGCCCCCCGTAGTGCCAGTTGCATTTTATCAGTATGGAACTCCGGCATCATGGCTTTCATGGACTCATCAGGCAGGCGGCGGTGCATGTTGATCTTCTGGTCGTAGAGGACAATGCCTTCATTGGTCTGAGCCAGGGTACTTCCCAGCGAGTAAACAGCAATCAGTAAACTTAGCAGTATCTTTTTCATGCTTTATTTTGGTTTAAAATGCTTGCTTTCAAATTTTTACCACAAATTATTTAGAGTTTTAGCACAGAGCTCTCACGCTAATAATCACTCATTCTCTCATTCATTCACTCAATAAATCAAAGCTGCCGGGTTATCCGCCGAACCCTCTCATCTGGGGTTTTGGTTTGGCACCTAGTGAGTAGGTAAAGCTGAGCAGGAAGTACCGCTGCAGGGAGCGGATCTGCTCGTCCTGTACGAAGTTGGCCTGGGCTACGCGGTTGATGACTACGTTGCGGTTGAGCAGGTCCACAGCCGATAGCTTCAGCTCTCCCCGCTTGTTTTTCAGGAACGCGTGGGCCACCGATGCGTTCCAGATGGGTACCCGCTGACTGAAATCCGAGTCGGGGAAGTTATAGATGGCATAGTCAAGCGTGGAGCTTAGGTGAATTACCTTGCCGATGTGCCAGTTGGCCTCGATGTCGTAGTTCTGGTTGGTGAAGCGCTGGTTCAGCGACGTATTCAGCGAGTAGGCGGTCTGGTTGTAGGTGAGGCGGGCGCTGGCTGCGATATCAAATACCTCCTTGTAGCGGTACTCAAGGCGTAGCGTGTTGCGGCTCACCAGGCGGCGCGTCTGGTTGTCGATGTTGTTGACGGGGGTGATGGAGCGGTTGTACAGCAGGTTGGTACTTACGCTCACGCGGGTGTTGATGGGGCGGATGCGGAAGCCCTTCGACACGTCGCCGTTAAAGGTGTAGTCGTTGCGCACGTTGACAGGACGGAAGGTACGTACCAGCCGCTCGTCGATCTGCTGGCTGTCGGTAATGCGGTTGGCGGTGTAGGTAAAGTTCAGGAAGCCAAACAGATTGCTGGACCGCAGCGCGTTGAAGTCGAAGTACCGCAGCGTAAACCGGTGGTTGTACTCGGGCCGCAGGCTGGGATTACCCTCATAGATGTTGAGCGGGTCAGTATTATCCACCACGGGCGCTAGCTGCTGAATACCCGGCTCGCGTACGTCAGTATCGTAGGTCAGGTTGAGGTTGCGGGTGTCGCCCAGGTTGTACTGGAAGCGGGCGTTGGGCAGCGCGTTCAGGAAACTGCGGTTAATGTCCACGTCCTGCCTTACGAGTTCCCCCCGCAGCGACGACTGCTGCACGCTCAGTCCTATGGAGCCGTTGTACTTTTTCTGGTTGGTACGCAGGTTAAAGCCCCCGCGCTGATAGGTAAAACTATTGTGGAACTGGTTGCTGAGCTGCTGGTTGAGGCGGCGGCTGAGGCCTTCGCCTCCTAAATCATATACCCGGCGATCCACGTCGTTGAGGGCTTTTTGCCACGCGTAATTCAGCTCAAGGTACTTGCGTTTGGCTATAGGCTCGGTGTAGGAGAGGGTGACACCGTAGTTTTGCCGGTCATTGGTCTGCTCGTTCTGCTGGCGGAGGGTATCTATTCGGGTAGGTACTGCGCTATCCCCGTCAAAGAAGCGGTTGGTGGCGTTGAGGGTACCATTACGGTCGTTCTGATCCAAGCCAAAGGTGAGGGTACTGCTCAGAGTACGGCCTTTCTTCCGGAACTGGTGACGCAGCAGCAACTCCGAGTTCAGCCGGATACCGTCGTTCTGTGAAAAGGTAGTCCGAACCCCCTCATTCTCGAGCTCCCCGTTGCCGGCAAAGGCACGACTTTCACCAGTCACGGCAGCGTTGTTCTGGCGGTAGTCGAAGCGGTTGGTCCAGCGGAAGGAGTTGGACGAATCGATCTTCTGGTCCAGTACCAGGTTGCCGCGGTGGGTGGTGTTGCCGGTATGCTGGGCGGTATTCTGGGTACTGCTGAAGGTACGGTTAGGCAGGAACGTCTGGCGATTGACCAGCTGTCCAATATCCTGGCCCAGCTGGTTGTAGAAGTAGCTGCCGTTGATCTCGGTTTTGGGGGTAATCTGGTTGTTGAAGTTGACACCCCCGGCCCAGTTGGTGAGGTAGCCGTTGGTGCGTCCGCCAAAGTTGAGCGGTATTTCGGTGTCCTCGTCGCCATTGATCTGGATAAGTACCCTTTGTCCCGACATCATCCGTTGCGCAGCGCCGGTGAAGTTCATGTAGTCGTCCATCGAAAAGCCCTGCTGATTTACATTGTTGCCCATGCCGAGCAGGGAGAGTTGCTTTGTTTTGGAGAAGCGGTTGAGGTTGCCGCGAAGAGAGTAGCGGTTGTCGGGACCGGCGCCAGCGGTGAGGTTGCCGAAGGTCAGGTTTTTCTTCTCCTCTTTTAGCGTAAGGTTGATGGTCTTTTCGCGCTGCCCGTCGTCAATGCCCGTAAACTGCGCCTGGTCCGATTTGCGATCCAGTACCTGTACCTTTTCAATGGCGTCGGCGGGTAGGTTGCGGGTAGCTATTTTGGGGTCACGACCAAAGAACTCCTTGCCGTCCACCGTCACGCGTTGTACCTGCTGGCCCTGCGCCCGTACGGTACCGTCGCGCTCTACCTCCACGCCCGGCAGGCGTTTGAGCAGGTCTTCCACGACGGCATTGGGCTGTACTTTGAAGGAGCCCGCATTGTACTCAATGGTATCCTGCTTAATCTGCACCGGCGCCCGCTCTCCCTTGATGAGGACTTCACTCAGGTCTTTCGGAACCGGAAGCAGGTGCAGGGTACCCAAGTCGAGCGTTGGTGTAGGCTGTACATCCAGCGGCTGCGTGTACTTCTGTAGACCCACGTAGGTAATCTGGAGCAGGTAGGCCCGGTTGTCAACGTTTTTAAACTCAAAGCCGCCGTTGCTCTGGGAGCGGGCAAAGGAGACCAGGGAGGAGTCCTGGCCGCTGAGGAGCATGACGGTGGCGCCGTCGAGTGGGTGGCTGGCGGAGTCTACCGCCGCGCCCCTGATGCTTACCTTGGCGGGCGTCTGGGCTAGAGCCGGCGCGCAGAGCCAGTACAGGAGCAGAGGAAGGAGATAGGAAAGTTTTTTCATGGCTAACAGGTGCTTTTGTTGTGTCGAATGATCGATGCACCAAAAGTACCGTAGCCCTCTGAAGAACTAGGTTAATAGTCCTTGCAACAATGTTAAATAAGGTTAAAGGGAGGAGGAGGAAAGCAGGAAGGGAGAAGGGGAGGAAAGGAAGAAAGTGTCGAAAGTTGATTGCGGATTTGCGAATTATCTAATAACTCGCAAATCCGCAATCAACTTTCGTATAGCAATTCACTCAATCACTCATTCACCATTCACTCAATGACTGTTCCGCCACAGCAGTGACGAATCGCCGTAGCTCAGGAAGCGGTAGTCTTTGGCGAAAGCTTCGTTGTATATCTTCTTCCAGTCTTCCCCTACGAAAGCGGCTACCAGCAGGATAAGGGTAGAGCCGGGTTGGTGGTAGTTAGTTATGAGGCCGCGGCACAGCCGGAAGGGGTAGCCGGGGAAGATGAATATTTCCGTTTCGCCCACCAGTTGCGTCACACCCTTTTCATCCATATAGATAAGTATAGCCGTTAGGGCCTCCTGCGCAGAGGGAAGATCGGCGGGGGCAAAGGGATACGGATACAGCTTTTCAATCCAGAACTCCGTAGTATCCTGCCGCAGTAGCTTCACCCCGTACCAGTACAGGCTTTCCAGCGAGCGCAGCGAAGTAGTACCTACCGCGATGATGGTATCTATCCGTTGCAGCAGTTGCTCGATCAGCTCCCGCGTGTATACCACCTGTTCGGCGTGCATGTGGTGCTCTACCACAGTACCCGCTTTGATGGGCTGGAAGGTACCTGCGCCTACGTGCAGCGTCAGGAAGCTGCGCCGGATGCCCTTGTGGTCCAACTGCTCAAATACCTTGTCAGTAAAGTGCAGACCGGCCGTCGGCGCCGCTACGGCGCCCTCCTGACGGGCGTATACCGTCTGGTAGGTTTGCTTGTCGCTCTCCTCGGTGTCGCGCTTGAGGTAAGGAGGCAGGGGTATCTCACCCAGCGCCTGCACTACTTCCAGGAACGTTAGGTCTGCGTCCCACTGCAGCCGTACGCGGTTGTGTTCATAGTCGGCGTAGGAAGCCTTCAGCTCTAACTCCTGTCCGGATACGGTGAGGGTAGTGGTGAGCGTTTCTGCGAGCTTCCACCTTTTCTTGTTTCCGATCATACACTCCCACACGCACTCGTTACGTACCAGCATGGCATCGTTGATGATGCGGGTAGGCTCCTCGGGATGCAGCAGTAGCACCTCTATGGTAGCACCAGTCGGCTTCTGAAAATACGCCCGCGCGGGTATCACACGGGTATCATTAAATACCAGCAGCGCCTCGGCGGGCAGGTGCTCGGGGAGGTTGTAAAAATGGTGATGATCAATTTCGCCCTGCTGGTATACCAGTAGCTTTGAGCTATCCCTGGGGCTCAGCGGATAGCGGGCTATGCGGTCATCGGGGAGAGCGTACTCATATTCTTCGAGCCGGATCCTTTCGGCCCGTTGCAGCCATTCGTGATTCATAGGGGTCACAGCTCCTCTTCTTCTTTGGGAACGGGAGGACGCATCAGGCGTATAGGCAGCGACACCAATATGATCAGCAGCATACCTACACCCAGGTAGAACAACCAGGCAAAATCAAATACGTCGTTTTTGAACTGGCTGCTGTTGACCGTCGCCAGAGAGAAAAAGCTCAGCGCCAAAATGGTGTTGATGGCAGCTACCAGGCAGTAGATCCAGTTGAGCAAGTGCTCATTCAGCTCGTCGCGATGCAGGCGCCACTCATCCCGCTTGGGGATAGGGAGTAGCTGAGAAGGTACCTTTGGAATCTGGCGGGCAACGGCCATGATCACCACGTTGTTGAACAGGATAAGTCCCATCGCGATATAAAATACAGCCTCTCTGCTCAGGTAGTTTTTAGGTGTTCCTACTTCGTTAAAATCAACCGCCACGGACTCAGGAAATACGGTATAGGTCCATATCAGAGAGCCTACGACAAACAGTACCGAGAGTGCTCTCCAGACCTTTATTCCGAATGTTGTTACTTTCATGTATACTTAAATAGAAAGGGGTAAAATGCTATGACTAAATTAATGCCGCAAAATTAGGTGGAGCACCTTCCAAAACCTAATCCTGCGAAAGAAGTTGTCAGCTAGGGAATGATATCCCCCGATTACTTACCTTGCAGCGACCATTTTTCTGATTTACCTATGAAAATATATACCAAAACCGGCGACCAGGGCACGACTACTCTTGTGGGAGGTACCCGCCTGAGCAAAGCGCATGTACGCATCGAAGCCTACGGGACCGTGGATGAACTGAATGCTTATGTAGGCTTGCTGCGCGACCAGCCCGTCAACGAGGGGCGCCGTGACTTGCTGAAGGAAGTGCAGGACCGGCTCTTTACCATTGGCTCCCACCTGGCCTCCGAACCCGACCAGACCCGCAAACGCCTACCCGACCTGCACGAGGAGGATATACAACTGCTGGAGCGGGAAATGGATGCGTTGGATGCACAGCTCCCGCCCCTGCGGGCCTTTGTGCTGCCCGGTGGCCACCACTCCGTATCTTTCGGGCACGTGGCGCGTACGGTATGCCGCCGCGCCGAGCGCATGGTCATCAACCTGCACGATCAGGAGCCAGTGGAAGACATTATCATCAGGTACCTCAACCGCCTGTCGGACTACCTCTTCATGCTCTGCCGCATTATGACGCAGGAATTAGGAGCCGAAGAAGTAACGTGGAAGCCGCGGGTGTAGTGACCGTAGGTAAGCTGTCAAGGCAACTGAAAGAGGATATATTTAGATGAAAGGAAAGTTATTGTTCCGTTCCTGGTTAAATCAGGAATCTGTCCCGACCTAAAAAAACGATACAGATTTTTAGGTGATTGGAGTTAAACAAATTCAGCAGTAGAAGCCCTAGGGCTTCTACTGCTTTTAGCTTTATAG
>NZ_JAFEUV020000016.1 GCF_017355915.2 Telluribacter roseus | reverse complement strand
TTCTTATCTAAACCCGTGGCTGAACGCCACTGACGGTCTGTCTTTAAATCCGTAGTTGATAGCTTCATTTGGCAAATTTAACCCGCTGCAACAACTCTACTGATGCTTATCATTGGTCAAATCTCGTCCAATTAACAAGTCTAAGAGAAAATAATTGTTTAATGGTAGGTCTATCTTTGACAGACCCTAATTTGCGTAGACTACTTGACATTTCTGCAAGAAATATCGACCGGCCTAGACACTATGCTTTTATGCGTAGATTAACTATTGATACCTTTGCCTTTTCGGAGTTAGACGGAAACAAAAATCAGTTAGTAAGCAACGTAAAAGGAGCAGAAGAATTTTTAAATCGACATCATAAACTGAATGAGGAAATAATGAAAGAACTTGGAGTTTTGATTATTTGGTTTACATCATTTGACGAAATACCTGAAATTCTCAAGAAGATTAATATCTAGATTAAACTGCACCTAACAGCGGCTTTGCGTCAGCGGGGCGAGACCCAACGCAAAGCCGTTGAACATTGTGCACAAGTCAAAATTAAAACAGTATAAAGATTATGGAAGATAATACATATTCACCTGGGATTATGAAAACATTGATTATGAATAAACTCAATGGAATAGATTCTCAAAAAATGATGGTTTATCTTGAAATTTACCAAGCATCTTTAAGTGAATCTGTAAAACTATTGGGAGAAGCTGAATTGCTTTTGGAAAATGAGTCATATGAACGAGCTTATTTTTTAGGATTTGCATCTTTAGAAGAAATATCTAAATCGCAGATGGCTGCGGATGTTTTTACTGGAATAATGAAGGAAGAAGAATTTCAAAAAAACTATACGAAACACAACAAAAAAATTTCAAGAATAGAGTGGATTAAAATTGACGGGAATTCACTTCCCCAATTTGCTGGAGATGGTATAGAGATTATGAATTTTGATTTCAGCAAAAAATTAAAATCTATGTATGTTGATAGTGATTTTGATTTAAAGAAACTTTCTACTCCTAGTGAATCTGTTTCAAAGAGTGATGCGGAAAATATTATTAAAGCAGTCAAAGTTGGATTAAGTAGAATATATGAAGTGACAATTGAAAATGGAGAACAAATAGGAACAAAAGGATTTATGAAGTAGGCAGGAATTAAAGAAAACCAGTGCACAACAATGTATATAAAAAATAGGCGAAACATTAGTGAATTCAAGGGTTTTGGCACGCATCGAACTTTGTTCTATACCGAAAGTTTCGTCCTTCGAAATCGCCTACTTTTCATATACTAGTCGTAAGCGCTAAATTTGGACCCCACCGGCATTACCACACCATCGAGTCAGATATCTCCAAGTAATCCACCCATTTAAAAGTAGCTCATAAAAAGCACCAGCAACGGCAGAATACCTTATCTTTCAGGGACCGCCAATGAGTCACTCGCGTAAAAGTTACTGGTGCTTTTCACCAACAACGGCGGAAATTCAGTAGTTATATACAATTTAAACCAACCCGGTAAGCCATGAATTATCTACAATCAGCCGGAGCAGGATTAGCCGGTGCCTCTGCACTTACCCTGCTCCACGAAACAGTAAGGCAGTTTAATCCTGATGCCCCGCGTATGGATCTGCTGGGGATGCGGGCCATAGACAAGTACCTGCGCAAAGCAGCTATACAGCCTCCCCAGGGAAAGCCACTGCATACGGCTGCCCTGGTAGGCGATATGCTTTCAAATACCTTGTATTATAGCCTGGCAGGCGCTGGAAAAAAAGATACCCTATGGCTGCGCGCCGCAGGATTAGGACTGGCAGCCGGTATCGGAGCTATTGTATTGCCCGGTCCCATGGGCCTGGGCGATGCCCCCAGTTCCCGCACTCCTCAAACCAAAGCCATGACCATTGCCTGGTACCTGGCCGGAGGGCTGGCTACAGCAGCGGTGCTACACTGGCTCAACAAGGAAAATAAGCCCGGCTCTTACTAGCCGAACCTGTCTCTTTGAGGCGTCTGCGCCCGCGGTGGTTCGGACTGGTTCTGAGCCCGGAAGCGAAGCGTTGGTTCACCTTAGACGGTAAGGGCCTGCGGGCCGGGCGGCCGGAGCCGCAGCATCCAACCGGGCTATAAGCGCGGCGAGGTGTGCATTTTAGCACTGGCCCAGGATTCAGAGCAGTTCATTAGACAGATTCACTACAACGGAACCAGGGAAAGCGAGCGGCCAGCTATGCGTCAACTATTGAATTCGTCTTCGCTGGTGTTAAAACCGACAAATCAGGCACTAGCGCATAAGCCATACGCTAAGAAGTTGCTGGTGAAAAACACCAGCAACGGCGGAAACGGCGGTAATAGAATGTGGTTGTAGGAATTGGGGATTCTACACAGGCAGAAGTATATGAAAGGTGGAACCTACATCCATTTCGCTGGTGGCCCAGATGGAGCCGTTATGATTTTCGGTAACTTTCTTGGCAATCGAAAGACCTACCCCTGTCCCCGAATATTCTGATTTGCCATGCAGTCGGTGAAATATACGAAAGATCCGCTCCGCATACTGTTGGTCAAACCCTATACCGTTGTCACGAACTTCGATCAGATAGAAGGTCTTATTTCCCTGATCAGCAGGTAGCCTGTCCCCTGGTACTTCCGAACCTATGACTGTACGGCACTGGATGGAGAGTTCGGGAGGTGTAGCGGGTTTGCTATACTTAAGGGCGTTACTGATCAGGTTGTAAAATAGTTGCTGGAGCTGGCGTCCGTTTCCTTTTACAGTGGGTAATGCTCCCACCTCCACTTTGGCTCCTTTTTCCTCTATGGGAAGGTCCAGATCGGCAAGTACCTTACTGGCCGTTTCATTCAGGTCAATTAGGTCCATGTCACGAGGACGTTCATTCACGTGCGAAAACTCCAGCAGATCATCCACCAGCAACTGCATACGTTCAGCCGCTGTTTCAATCCGGTCGATCAGGCCGGTATCTTTCTCATCTAACCCCTGGGCTAGCTTTATTTTTAACCGGCTGGCAAATGTTCTGATTTTCCGGAGTGGCTCTTTCATATCGTGAGAAGCCACGTGGGCAAACTCCTCCAGACTCTGATTCGAGCGTCTGAGTTCTTCTACCAATCTGTCTTTTTGTAGTTGCGCTTCCTGGATGGGGGTGACATCCGTAAAAATGTGGATGAGGTGGTCCCGGTCCATGCGAGACACGCTTACTTCCAGCCACCGTCCGGTCACCTCCAGAAAATATTGGGTGATGAAAGGCTCCCCGGTTTCCAGTGTGTGTACGCACATCTGAAAGTAGGGCGACTGGAGCATACCCGGCTCTACCTCCGAAGCCTTTTTGCCCAGGTATATATCCCTAGGAATACCGGCGATTTGCACGGCGGCATCATTCGCCAGGATAGTGCGGCCGTCTACTACCTGGCCCTGTTCGTCACGAATCACTTCGGAAACCGATATACCGTTGGAAGAGCTCGTAAGTATTTTGTCCAGCAGTCTTTTTTGCTCTTCTATTTTCTGGGCGGCTATTTTTTGCTCCAGCACGTCCACAAACGTAACCACTACACCGTTTTCCCCTACTTTTACCGAAGAGATGTCAAACCAGGCATCCAGACCTTCCCCCTGGTACCGCAGGTCAAACCGGGCCGGAACACCCGTTTTGATCACATTGCAATGCGTAGTAAAAACGCCCGTAGTTACCGCAGTCGGAAACAATTCCCTCATGGTTTTTCCCACTACTTCTTCTTCCGTCTTACCGATCATCTGCTTGTACATCTCATTGATCTGGGTGTAGCGCAGATCCACGATAGTACCTGCTTCATCTCGTACGGCCTCACACGTAAAAACGGCACTGAGCGAAGCATTCAGAATATTATTGAGGTAGTCGGTTTGTTGCTGAAGGATGTGTTGTGATTGTTTCAGTTCGGTGATGTCACCAAGCATAGCCAGAAAGCCATCGTCCAGCTTTACTGCAGAAATAGAAAGCCACTTCCCGGATCGCTCTACATACTGCTCACGCTGTATCGACGTACCTTGCTCTACCACTTCAACATACTGGTCAAAAGCGGTCACCGAACCTAAAATCTCAAGGATTTCACTAAGCTGCAGGGTAGTGCCTTCTTCTTCAGTAAGTCCCAACAATCTATTCCGCTGCTCATTATACACGCGTACCTTAAAGTCAAGGATGGTGCCCTCGCTACTTCGTACCGCATCAAACACGGCTATTCCCGTGGGAGAACCCTTCACAATGGATTCCATGGTGCGGCGTGTTGCCTTTTCCCGATGCTCAGCCTGCCGTTGGGCGCCGCGGTCACGGGTCACACTAAGTACTCCCTCGTTATGAGGTTGCCGTACGGTTTCGTATACCCGATTAGTGTAAGTTGTAAAAGTGAATTCCTTTATCTCTCCCGTCTGGTATACATCAAGAAAGTGTCTGAAATTTTCAGGAGCATTCAATTCGGAAGGAACACCATCACGAAGGATGCGTAAACCTTTCAGATCGCCCTTTGGATGACCAACACCCTCGATCGCTGCTTTATTGGCGTATCCGATCTCAAAATCCTCCACAGTGGCATCACTGGCAAGTACCGGTTTTACCCAGATCAGAGCATCGGGCACCTGGTATAATATGGATGCTTCAATAGAGGGAGTTTGTAGATCGTTACTGATCATAAGTAAGGGAACAGGAAATAGTTATTGTAGAATCAGACAAATGTAATAACAACTATATAAACCCTTATTGTTATAATTCTCTTTTACTTAAAGTACTTACATAATATTCGGTAGTACTTTATAGCCGTATACCTGTCACGCTGAGATATGCCTCTGGCTGGCCCGATGCCTCCCGACAGAGAAATACCTAACACAACGTATTCAGAGGGGTAAGTATATTAAATACATCCACAAGATTGCTTATAAGACAAACCTAAGTAAGTGCAACGCCATGGAGTCTACGATTGACCATTCACAGAGGTTTTATCATGGTACAAAGGCTGAGCTGAAGCCGGGAGACCTGATCGAACCCGGCTTCAGCTCAAACTACGGGGCGAGGAAGAAGGCGTCCTATGTCTACCTGACTGCCACTCTGGATGCGGCTACCTGGGGGGCCGAACTGGCCCTGGGCGAAGGACCCGGCAGAATCTATATAGTAGAGCCGACGGGCCCGATTGAAGATGATCCCAACCTGACGGATAAGAAGTTCCCCGGTAACCCAACGAAGTCGTACCGCTCCCGGGCTCCGCTTCGGGTGGTAGGTGAGGTTATGGACTGGCAGGGGCACTCTCCCGAACAGCTCAACGCCATGAAGGAGCACCTCGAGCGCCTTAAGCAAATGGGTATCGAGGCCATTGAGGACTGAGTCATTAGGTGGACGCGGCCCTCTTGATGCCACTACTTCACAAGTACTTTACCGTTAGCCAGAGAACCGATGGAACAGTTATCAACAGAGCAGATCGATAGTTTTATTAACGATGGTTTTATCAAGGTAGAGCATGCCTTTCCTGAAGCAGTTGCCGAGGAGTGTCGTTCTGTTTTGTGGAAAGCAACGGGGTGTAATCCCCTTGATCCGGAGAGCTGGACGCAACCCGTAGTCCGCATCCCTGAACTGGGGCTTGAACCATTCCGGAAAGCCGCGAATACGCCCCGGCTGCATGCGGCCTTTGACCAGTTGGCAGGCTCGGGCAACTGGCTACCCAGACAGACCTTAGGTTCGTTTCCTATACGATTTCCCAGTAAGCAATCTGCCGGGGATACGGGCTGGCACGTGGATGCCAGTTTTCCGGGTGATGATACGGGCGACTATCTAAGGTGGCGGGTCAACGTGCACTCCAAAGGACGGGCCTTGCTCATGCTGTTTCTTTTTTCGGATGTGTCTGAGCAGGACGCACCCACGCGCATCAGGGTCGGTTCCCATCTGGATGTAGCCAAAGTGTTAGCCCCCGAAGGAGAAAACGGCCTCTCGTTTATGGAGCTGGCCCAAAAGCTCGATGGCCTGCCCAAGCGTGAGGAGACATTGGCCACCGGCAAAGCGGGTACTGTATATCTGTGTCACCCCATCATAGTCCATGCGGCACAGGACCACCTGGGCGCTAACCCAAAGTTCATGGCTCAGCCACCCCTGCTACCAAAGAAAAGCTTTGACCTCAGCCGGAGTGAAAGTGAATTATGCCCGGTAGAAAAAGCAATCCTGAGGGGACTGATGTAATGCCTGCTTCGCCGCTAGTACGGTATCGCTGCCGGGCCATTGTTAAATAGACCTCTGAATAACCAGTCACCGCTAGAAGTGGAAGCTGCGAAAGCAATAAGCCCGATAGATTATACAGCATAATCTACCGGGCTTATTGCCTGTTGAGGGATATCCTTATGGGTTATTTCTTTTTGCCACCTCCAAATACGACGGTTTGCTCATTGCCGTTTACCTCGGTGGTCCAGTCGAGCAGCAGGCTTTTTGATTTTTCATTCTGAGAGTAGCTAAACGTATTGGTACCCTCGCCAGCCGAATACATGGCTCCGTATTGCTTCACATTATGGATAACAAAGGCATCAAACTGTCTGCTGGAGATTTCAACCGAAGTCGTGCTTAGCTGTTTAAGGGTAATCTCTCCCTCTGAGTAGGTGGAAGTACCGTGATTTTTTTCACTCCTGACACTCACCGGGCCAACGAACGTTCCGCTCAGAGAAGGAGCGGGTGTGTTGTCTTTACAGCTACTAAACGTCACGAGTGCTACTAAAAGCAGAAATAAATTTTTCATGGGCTACTTTGAATAAGTTGATATTAGTTATGGATTGGACATCGACGTAGAGCATCCGGGTGTAGCGCTACTAGAGTCTACTACCTATGATCCTTGTCTGCCCTCAAAGGTTGGATATTTTACCTAAGCTGATATAGCTAAAGTTGATGAATGGTATGAAGTAGTATACCAATTGTTACAAAGTATGGATGAATTGGAACGGCTTAACCAGCTTAGTACAGGTTAAAACCGATCAATATATCGGCGGCTAGCGAGTTTCTTGTTCCTTCGGGTACCTGTACAGCTCCGTGCGAAAGCCGCCCCTGGATATCTATGGTCATATTCTTTCGCTGCCATATTTCATAGCCGGTATTTAGGGCTGTTTTGAAACCCCTGCTATGGTACCTGCCTTCACTGCTATCTTTTACATCATAAAAAACGGGATTGTCCATGCCTACACCCACTCCACCGGTAATCCAGAGCCTGTTGTTGACCCAGTATTGCAGGGATGGTAGTAGACCCTCAAAGCCTCTCAGTCTTTCTCTGGGTGATGCTGCATTGCCACTGTACCTGTACGTGGTGACTACCCCCTGAAGTAGCAGAGCCGTTCGGCTAGTAAGCATGGTGCCGATCTTCCAGTTATGGGCCACACCCGCCTGAGCCTCGTTCGGTGCATTCGAAATGGAAGTATGGATAGAGCCCGCTCCGGTTGACAGGCCGAATAGAAATCCTTTTTTATAGATGGCAGCGTTGTCCTGCCCCAGTGCCTTCTGGAGGAGCGATGTGAAAATAATGCAGGAAATAAGTACGATTAGCCTCATCGTATCAAGTGTTTAGTAAGTTGGTTGATGAGGCAAAGGTCCTGGTATAGAGGCTAAATAAAGTTACCCTGTGGTAATAAATCAGTCCTACTCAATATTTTTTCGGATCCGGCTTAGGCTCTGCGTAGTGATACCCAGGTAGGAGGCTATATGCTTCTGGGGAGTTCTCTGAATGAGCCTGGGCTGCCGGTTCAGTAGTTGCAGGTACCGCTCCGTCGCGTTTTTCATCAGAAGGTCGATCTGCTGGTTTTGTTTTTCAACAAACGAGTTTTCGGCGGCTATCAGAAATAGCAGCTGCCCCATAGGGGTGGCTTTTAACTTGTTGATGTTGCCTTTGGATAGCCTCAGCATCTCACTGTTTTCTAGGGCCATGGTCTCGATGGGGGAGGAGAGTCCGGTGTACAGGGACATGGAGTCAGCAAAGAAATCCTCTTCGTACATCAGATCAAGGCAGACGTAGTTGTTCTCCTTCCAGATAAATACCCCACCACTGCCTTTCAGTATGAAGTATCCATATTTTTCGGTACTTCCCCCGGCCTTAATTACCTCATTTTTGCGGAACCTGACAATCTCACCGTACGAAGCAAATTCTTCCCACGCCGCAAGGGGCGCCTCAAAGTACTTATCAAACGAGCTTTTTAGTCTTTCTGCTAGCATAGGTCTGGATGGAGGGACTTTAATTGACTTTAGCCTTACAACTGTCTGCCGAAGAGCCTAGGAAAGAAAAAATACGTAGGAAAAAGAATACATACTATTGCTCCTGATATTAGAAAAACTGTCAGAGCCCGTGCAGTCATTTGTTTTGTTTCGAGATTCAATATTACTCCTTTCTCTGATTCGATCTGATATACATTTGGCTCCCAATCTTCTGATTGTGATTTCTTTACCCAGACTGTAATCGAATCTGCTTGATTCAGTTTCTTTCTTATGGTAGAGTAGGGTGCATGTCTGTATTCTTCACCAATGTTTTCCCTTAGGGAAAACTTTTTCTTAAACTCATACAAGTAAAAGGTCAGTTCTGCCTCTCGACTTTTAGTTTCTGATCTATTTCGCCCTTTACCTGATGCCGTTAATATGTTGATATCGCATGATTCCAAAGTGCCTTTTAGTGGTATCAATGCATTTCTGGGAGTCAAGGAATCTAAAAGAGAGGGTATTGACAAACATAGTAATGTGACTCCTAAAACGTACATTCGTAGTAGGTAGCTTCTGGTGACGCTATCTTTTATATTGACTATCAATTTAGTGGGTACTGTGTTGCAATATCGTTATAATGAAATAAATATGGATATTCTTGTTTCTGGGGAGTGGTTAGGGGCGGATCACTAACAGCTACTTAGAGTAAACTACCGACCCATCAAAATTCTGTATAACTGTTTTATTGCTACTAACGGTGAAAGAAGCCATTTCGAGAATTTCACGCTGGGACATTTTTCCTCTCTGTTCCTCAGATAGTTTGTAAGACTCTCCTTTGAAGGGGTCGTAGATCACAAAGTCCGGAAGGAGCGCCATTTGTAAGCAATCGAGGACCAGCTTTTCAACTCTGGTTCTGCTGGCATGGGTATAGAGGGGGCGGGTCGTCCATTCCAGTAGTTCATTGTACACCAGTACCACCCGGCCATCCACTAGGGAGTAGTGGCTGGGGTACCGTGTAAGTGAGCTCCTGTCTGATAGAGGATAGCTACTGGTAGTTAGGGTGAAAGTGGCTGTTACATCCCTGGCGTATGTATCTAATTGCTGTATTGGTATCGGTCCGGGAGGAGATAGCCTGATGCGATCAATGGTAACGAAGCCATAGCCCCCTCTGAAAAGAGCTGAGCTATCTGCTCGTTCCTGAATAAACTTCTTTACTACCCTATACAGAAAAGGATTCGTCCGGAGGTCAATAAAAGAAATTTCCAGGCTGTCTATACGGTTTTTGATGCTTCCAGGATGATATGGGTCTTCATCATGTGCCCACGTACTAATGCATAGCAGAGCGAATAGGGAGACGAGGAAGAGGTTTTTCATATATGTACGATCTTTTCCATAAACGTACGAATCTTTGTCCCCACAGGCCAGTGAGCTAGTATCTTTTTGCTATGTCAGCCACACTCACTTGTAAGGGTAGTAGTTGGCATCTATGGTCTCTCCTGTACATCTCAACTACTATATACATGCTTGATACTGTCAAATGGGGGATCATCGGGTGCGGTGATGTTACCGAAGTCAAAAGTGGCCCTGCCTTCTCCAGGGTACCCCATTCGGAACTGGTAGCCGTGATGCGCCGTGACGGCGCCAAAGCCGCTGACTATGCCCAACGACATGGCGTACCCAAGTGGTATGACCAGGCCGATGACCTCCTGAACGACCCGGAGGTGAATGCCATCTACGTGGCTACTCCACCCGATACGCATAAAGAATATACAATCAAGGCCCTCCGGCTGGGTAAGCCCGTGTACGTAGAAAAACCCATGGCCCTTAACACTGCCCAGTGCGAAGAGATGGTCAGGGTAAGCGAGGAAACAGGTACCCCGCTCTTCGTCGCCTACTACCGCCGGGCCTTGCCTTACTTCCTGAAGGTCAAGGAACTGGTCGAGCAGGGGGTGATCGGAGATATAAAAACGGTACACACTATAGTACATAAGTCTCCCTCCGCGGAAGAAACAGCACCCGGCGCACAACCCAAGTGGCGGGTACTGCCCGAGGTGTCGGGCGGTGGACATTTCCACGACCTGGCCTCTCATCAATTCGATTTTCTGGAATTCCTGCTGGGGCCAATCACCCAGGCAACAGGCGTGGCTCGAAACCAGGCCGGGCTCTATCCGGCCGATGATGCTGTGGTGGCTGCCTTTGGGTTTGACTCGGGTGTAGTGGGATCGGGTAGCTGGTGTTTTACGGTTCCCCCCAATCAGCAAAAGGAAGAAACATACCTGCTAGGCAGCAAGGGGAAGATTACCTTTTCATTCTTTGAGATGGGAAAACTCACCATCGAGACGGAGCATACCACCGAAGTACTGACTATTCCGGCTCCGGCCCATATTCAGCAGCCGATGATTGAGTCGGTGGTGGCGGCGCTACGTGGAGAGGGTACCTGTGCGAGCACCGGAGAAACGGGCACCCGATCCAGTAGGATACTGGATCTGATTACACAGGGATAGGTACTTATGGTCTGTGGGGATACAGACTACGGAGAAACCTATGAAAAGGGGGAGTGGTACCACTCCCCCTTTTCATAGGCTTCTTTTCATTATGCCTTTATTTAGTAGGTATAGACTGTTTTACTATAATTCATGATCTGGCCGTTGTTGTTCCTGATTTTAGTAGTCACTTCCGTTACATAGCCATCTGCATCGTATTGGTATTCGTAGGTAAATTGATCGCCACCTTCCCAACCTTCGGCTATTACATTATTTTTAGAACTATGTTCAAAGTACAGGCTTGGCATTTTTATTACCACATAGGGATTGATGTTGAAGTCGTATTTAAAGTTTTTGAGTGTGGTTGTGTAACCAGGAATAATTGTTTTTTCCTCAACCCGGTTACCACCAACATACCTGAGTACTATCCTGGAACCGTTTGGATCAGTTGCGTTTTTTCCCATGAACATCACTATGCCTTCACTCGTATACTGATTGGTGTACATGTAATTATCAAGGAGGTAACGGTACTTTGATTGAATAATACGGCCCTGATCGTCAAATGTATAGGCATTGTGGGACCATACGGTGCCATTCTTTTTACTTGTATTGTTAACCCACAATTCGTTACCGTCATAGAGGAATATATCACTACTGCCCGAACGTAATACCCCATCGTTGGGATCAGGAGCATAAGCATGTACCTCATTGATCCGCCCCTGATCATCGTAAATAAAATGCTGTTTGGTACTTATTTGCGGAGCCTCGTTTACAAATCGGTATTCGCTGACCCATTGCAATTTTTTGGCTTCTTTACGTCCACCCAGCTGGTAGAGGGCGCCTTCGATTACGTCGGTTTTATTCAGGATCTTTTCATCAGTGATGCCCCATTTTTGCAGCTTCAGGCCGTAGCGCGAGGCATTTTTAGACAGGTAAATAACTTGTTTGCCAGCAGGTAGGGTTGTATCTTTCTGGTGAGTTACTCCCCTGGCGTCCCAGGTAGTGATGGTAAAAGTAGCGGGAATACTGTCGTATACTACATCGCCAACGGTTATGACGGCTTTCACGTGGACGGGGAAAAAGCCTTCTTCCGGTTGTGGTACAGACACCGGTGGTTTTGGTTGTAATAAGTCATCATTCTTACAGGCCGTTACTAAAATAACTACTACAAATAACTGCATGGCAACGCTTACTAATTGTCTTTTCATTTTAAGGCTTAACTGTTTGATATGGCTAATTAACAGCCGCAAAGATGAGTAGTGAGGAAGCAATAACAGTCCAGCTTCTGATTGAAGCGTCGTTTTAGTGATCTGAATTGTATTTTTTTTAAAAGTTGAAGAGCTAACGGGGGATATGTAGGGGGGGGAGCGAGTGCCAGCACCGTCAGAACCACGGAATTGGCTTCATGCTCTATCAACGTTTCTTTATCTCCATCGCCCGGATTTGGCGCGTCAAAAGCCGGGGCGAGTACATGCGGATGTATGTCAATACTAACCCGCACTCCTCGGCAAACGGGCCGCTGATGAACTTCACGCCTTTTTACAAAGCCTTCATCGTGCAGCCGGGCGACAAAATATACAATCCAGAAAGCTGAAGAATCACTGTGTGGTAACAACCGTGTGGAACAATTGTGGCTTACTTTTGTCCTTATATAAAAGCAACCTGGTGGTTGCTACCAACCCATTCAATCTTATATTTATATTCATGGACAAAAGCTGGCTGCTTGACTATGACCCGGTGCTGCTGGCACTCGGGGCCACGCTTTTTACGTGGGGCCTGACCGCCCTGGGGGCCTCGTTAGTTTTTTTCTTCAAAACCATCAACCGCCGGTTGCTTAACCTGATGCTGGGGTTTGCGGCCGGGGTGATGATCGCCGCTAGTTTCTGGTCGCTGCTGGCCCCGGCTATCCAAATGGCTAAAGAGCAGGGGAACGGCCCTAGCTGGGTACCGGCGGTAGTGGGTTTTCTGGCGGGGGGAGCGTTTCTGCTGCTGATTGATAAAACACTGCCGCATCTGCACAACCGGCTTTCGGTAGATAAATCGGAGGGCATCAAAACTTCCTGGGAAAGGAGCGTGCTGTTGATTCTGGCCATTACCTTACACAATATTCCCGAAGGGTTGGCCGTAGGCGTGGCCTTTGGTGCGTTGGCTCATTCGTCCGATGTAGGTGCCCTTTCGGGTGCCCTGGTACTAACCCTTGGCATTGGCCTGCAAAACTTCCCGGAAGGGACCGCCGTATCGGTGCCCCTGCGGCGCGAAGGCTTCTCCCGGGGCAAAGCTTTCTTTTACGGGCAACTTTCCGGTCTGGTCGAGCCCATAGCCGGGGTGTTGGGTGCCTATCTGGTCGCGACTATGACGCCCCTGCTGCCCTATGCCCTTTCCTTCGCCGCGGGAGCTATGATTTTCGTAGTAGTAGAAGAACTCATTCCCGAATCCCAGACCGGCGACGAAACCGATCTTTCTACCATCGGCGCCATGCTTGGCTTCGCCGTCATGATGGTGCTGGATGTGGCGTTAGGGTGATTTTGCCTAATTCAGTGGTGACACAGACCTTCATGCACACAATATTTCGTGAAACAACCGGATGTAGAGTTAGGTACTCAAATACCTTTCATAAATTGTTCTTCTTAGTAGTTTTTTAGATTGAAGAACAAATTTATTTATAGGTGCCCTCACTGATCTAAAAATCATATATTAAACAAAAGTGGTACACAATAGTATTTGTTATTTGGGAAGGCACTCATAATAGATTATAGATTTACTGTGTTAACTTAGATAAATTTCTCTATATCTATTTTTTTGCATAATCAATGATTCCTCATAGGTCCATCTTGAATCAAATTTCAGATTTGTTGTGTAGTGTTCATTCATTTCAATTATACTATTATAAACAGATTTAATTGTTTTTAAGCATTCTGAAGGATTTGTAATAATCTGTTTTTCGCTAAATCTGATTACACACCAATTATTTTCTAAAAAAAAGTAATTTCTTTGGTCATCTGGGCATCCTATATAATGGATTGGGGTTTTTTCAAACATAGAATATGGTTCGTCGATTTCTATATCAATATGAAGATTTGTTTTGTTGCAAATCAATGTAAAATCAGGATTATAGACATTTGCTTTTTTCTGTAAGTTTATAGATGGTACCATGTCAGCAAAAATTATTCCTTTCAGTTCTTCATCTAAAATTTTCAAAAATTGTAATTCTGTGAATCCTCTTTTTGTAGAAACAGGGCCTCGGGAAGCAGGAAGATTAGGAATTAATGCTCTTTGATAAATTCTTTCTTTGATTGTTTTTCTATTAGAGTCAATAAGCATATTGTATTCATTCAATTTATCAATATACTCTAATTCAAGTTTTTTATTTTTATCATTAAATATTAATAAATTTTGTTGGTATTTAATTTCCAATTCTTGAAATTCTTTTGAATCTAATTCTTTTTCAATATATTGCTTCCTAGTTTCGAATACGTTAAATTTTTTTTCAAAAATAATACTAAATATTATATAAAAAAGACTCCATCCAATAAATGCAAATATTGTTATTTTAATGCCTTCATCAAAAGAATTTGAAAAAGAATTGCCGATGCAAATTGATCCTATAAAAATAAAAAATAAAAAAGTTATATCTTTAACGGTATAATTTAACTTTATTTCTGAGCTTTCTTTATAGTAATATTTTGATGGAGGTTGAGGTTTTTGTATTTTTAATTTTTGAGGCCTTTTTATACCTAATTCTAGTGCTATAACATCCTCATCTATGTCTGATTGTATTTGATTTCTGATTTTATCGGGAATCAATACAATCGGATAAATATGATACTGATTATCAAATTTAACAACCATATATTAAATATTGCTTATTATGAAATAATGAAATATGCTAAACGTAATTTAGAGAGTATTAGAATTAATTCACTCACCCGCTTGATTGCAAACAGGTTAAGCCCACCCCCTAACTAATCCGACTCCAGTTGGTCTCGGCGTGGCGGAGGTTGTCCAGGTGCGAGCGGATGGGGGCGTGTTGGGGAAGTACTAACTCGGGGTCCTGGTCGAGGATAGCTTCGGCGGAGGCGCGGGCGGCTTTGAGTATTTCACCGTCCTTGGCCAGGTCAGCGATGAGGAAGTCCATGATCCCGCTCTGCTGGGTACCCGACAGGTCGCCGGGGCCACGTAGCTCGAGGTCTACTTCGGCTATCTCAAAGCCGTTGTTGGTGCGGCACATGGTCTCGAGGCGCTTCTTAGTTTCCTTGCTCAGCTTAAAGTCCGTCATCAGGATACAGTACGACTGCTCGGCGCCCCGACCTACGCGGCCCCGTAGCTGGTGCAGCTGCGCCAGCCCAAAGCGCTCAGCATTCTCTATCACCATCACCGAGGCATTGGGTACATTGACCCCTACCTCGATCACCGTAGTAGCGACCATGATCTTGGTCTCCTGCCGGAGAAAGCGGGCCATCTCATACTCCTTGTCCTTGGGCTTCATCTTGCCGTGCAGGATGCTCAGGGGCACGTCCGGGAAGGAACGCGATATGCTTTCGTAGCCATCCATCAGGTCTTTAAGATCCATCTTCTCCGACTCCTCAATGAGCGGGTACACGATGTACACCTGCCGTCCCTTGGCGATCTCTTCTTTCAGAAATCCAAACAAGGTAGCGCGGTGGGCATCGTAGCGGTGGACGGTTTTGATGGGTTTACGACCGGCGGGTAGCTCGTCAATGACCGAGATGTCCAGATCGCCGTAGAGCGTCATGGCCAGCGTACGCGGAATGGGCGTAGCCGTCATCACTAGTACGTGTGGGTACACATGTTCGTTCTTGGCCCACAGCCGGGCGCGCTGCGCTACCCCGAAGCGGTGCTGCTCGTCGATGATGCAAAGCCCCAGGTTCTGGAACTGTACTACATTTTCGAGCAGGGCATGGGTACCTACAATGATCTGCATGGAGCCATCCTGCAACTGCTCATGGATGGCGTCGCGCTCCTTCTTGCGGGTAGAGCCGGTGAGCTTGCCGATGTTAATACCCAGCAGGTCCGCAAACTCCTTGAGGCCCTGGTAGTGCTGGTCGGCCAGGATCTCGGTGGGGGCCATGAGGCAAGCCTGGGCGCCGCTATCAATGGCCATCAGCATGGTAATAAAGGCTACAATGGTTTTGCCAGAACCTACGTCCCCCTGCAGCAGGCGGTTCATCTGCTTCCCGCTTTTTAAGTCTTCGTGTATTTCGCGCAGTACCTTCTTCTGGGCGTTGGTGAGCTCGAAGGGCAGGTGGTGGTCGTAGAAATCGCGCAGGAGCGCCACGTGCGTGAATATCTGCCCCGGAAACTCATTGCGCTGCAGCAGCTTGCTCTTGATGAGCCGGAGCTGGTTGTAGAACAACTCCTCGAACTTGAGCCGACGCTGCGCCTGAATCAGGTGTGCCTGGCTCTGCGGCAGGTGAATGTTCCAGAGGGCGTCGGCCTTGCCAATGAGCCGGAACTGCTGGCGGAGCGACTCAGGGAGCGTTTCGCGGATGTGGGGCGTCGCCAGCTCGAGCAGCGTGCGCATCATCTTGCCGATGGCGCGACTGTCTACAAACCGCTTGCGGAGCTTGTCCGTGAGGGAGTACACCGGCATGAAAAAACCTCCGGCTTCGTTTTCGGGAGAAAGTAATTCTATCTCGGGGTGCGTAATGCTGTACTTGCCACCGAAGAAGGCCGGCTTACCGTATACGACGTACTCGGTATTGCGGCGCAGGATCTTCTCAAACCAGGTGATACCCTGGAACCACACCAGTTCAAGTACACCGGTTCCATCCATAAACTGCCCCACCAGTCGCTTTTTGGCGCCTTCGCCTATGATTTCCCAGTCTTTGAGCCGGCCCTTGATCTGAGCGCCCGGAAGTAGCTCGCTGAGTTCGCTGATGCGGTAAAAGCGCGTGCGGTCCTCGTGACGAAACGGGTAGTGCTGCAGCAGGTCTCCGTAGTTGAAGATGTTCAGTTCCTTGTTGAGGAGTACGGCCCGCTGGGGGCCCACCCCTTTCAGAAACTCGATTTTAGTGTCGAAGAAGTTGTTACGTTCGGTCATTCGCTTTACGGTACTCCTTCTTCAAAATTACATAAATATGCTCAAATAGCCTCTATACACCCGTAGTTTTAGAGCAGGCAGCGCCCGATTTTATCCTATTGATTATGTGTATGTTTTTAATTTATGACTCCTGATATTGCGCAGGTCAAACAAGTTTTTAGATTTGTGGACGTTTTCAACACGAATATCAACCAACATTCCAATCTACGTAGTATGAAAAAGACCATCTTGACCCTGTTCCTCACCCTTGTTGCCTTTACCTGGGCCGCTGCTCAGGAAGCCAAACCCAGCCCACGCATGACTGCTGAGGGCAAAAATGTGAGTGTTGTATACGGACAGCCATCCAAGCGCGGACGTACCCTGTTTGGAGCCGAAGGTAGTGGTAGCCTGGAGCCCTACGGCAAAGTATGGCGGACCGGTGCTAACGAAGCTACCGAAATTACTTTCAAGAAAGATGGAACATTTGGTGGAAAGCCCGTAAAGGCCGGTACCTACACACTGTTCTCTATTCCTGGCGAAAAAGAGTGGACTGTGATTCTGAACAGCGAGCGCAAGCAGTGGGGCGCTTACAACTACGATAAGATCAAGGACAAAGATGTACTGAAGGTAACAGTACCTACCAAGAAGTACAGCAACTCAGCCGAGAAACTGGCCTTTGACGTAAAAGACAATGCACTGGACTTCCAGTGGGACAATACCGGTTTCTCGGTACCTATGAAGTTTTAAGTAAAGCAAGTGTTGCTTATAAGGAGCGCGTCCCGGACTAGGTCCGGGACGCGCTTGTGTTTATAGTCGTTCTGCAATTACCTCTGCTGCTCCAAAAGAATAAGCGCGTCGCGGTTGCGGAGCCAGACGGCCTGACCGAGCTGGCTGTTGGCCTGCATGGACAGGGTAGAGGATACCAGTCCCGTACCCAGCGATATCCAGAAGAACGTCCGGACATTGTTACGGTTGCCTGTAACGAGAGAATAAATAGAACCGGCCGATCCGGCCAGTGAAATCACCGTGGCAATGTTGCGCATCCGGCGCGAACGCAGGTACAGCTGCATGCCTCCCTCCGATATCACAAATTCCCGTTTGAGCTGCTGATGTCCGCCGTACATTACATTGTTTTTGACGTAACGATTAGGGCCCATCAGGTAGATGGTCTCGCGGTCGTACCACTGGCGCATTCTGGCCATATCGGATGTTCCCGACTGGGTAGTCCCGGGCTGGATAGTCTGAGCCCGACCTGTACCACTGAGGCACAGAAGCAATGAGAGTAGTAAACAGTAGCGCATAGAGAGGCTCCGGATTTGCATGAAGTACCTAAAGGAAAAATGCCAGTAGCTTAGGTATAAAAACCAGACCACCCACTATGACCGCCGATAGGGCTACCATCAGCACACCGCCAGCCGCCAGGTCTTTGACGGCCTTGATGGTAGGGTGGTACTCGGGCGAAACCAGATCTGCAAGTTTTTCGAAGGCAGTGTTAAATGCCTCCGCCATCCATACCAGACCAATGTGGGTGATAATGAGTCCCCATTCGGCAATAGATATCTCAAAAAAGAAGCCGAGCAGAATGACTGCTACGGCTGCCAGCAGGTGAATACGGGCGTTATTCTCAAACCTGAACAGACTGACTATACCTTCACCGGCGTATCTGAAACTGCGTAGGGCTTTGGGTATATCAATAGGGCGCTGACTCATGAGGTTATATCTGCATTAGGTATAGCACGCAAAATACAACAACACCGCCACGAACAAAAAGGGAGAGAGGCTATTTCTTCCGGGTGAAGTCCTTCATCATGGCCCATTCGCGTCCGGCTACTTTAGATTTGAAGGTTTCGAGGCACCCGCGATCCTGTAAAGTAATGTAGCAGGTCTTGCCATTACGCCCCCCGAAGCTGATGTTGGATACCTTCTTGCCGATGGTCGGAATGGTACGCAGCAGCTTACCCTGGGGGGATACTACGGCTACTTCGCCCTTACCGTGGCGGGTGATGTACAGGTTGCCTTCCACATCGCAGCGCATACCGTCCATACCACCATCTTCAAATTGGATCAGCAGGCGCTTGTTGGACAGAGTACCGTCCGGAGCCAGATCAAAGGCCCATACATTGCGCTGTACACTTTCGTTGACGTACAAGGTCTTTTCATCCGGGCTCACCTCTATGCCGTTGGTAGTACCCATATTGGGGGCTACCAGGCGTGCTTTACCTTCGGGCGATACGTGCCATACCTGTCCGGTACTTTCTTTCCAGTTGGGGTCGGAGCAGAAAATATGTCCGCTGCGCGTGATGGCCAGGTCGTTGGGCTGGTTCATGCGGGGTTCATGTACAAATACCGTCACCTGACGGGTGTTCAGGTCGGCTTTGAGTACATTATGACCGGTAAAGTCAGCTATATAAAAGATAGTAGCACTACCAAAGCGGATGCCGTTGCCGGTGCTGCCTTTGGGCAGGGTAATGAAGAAACTTGTGCGCCCCCTCGGACTAATCTGAGCGATGGTACCATCCTGCGCAAAGTTGACAGCATAGATATTGCCATCGGCATCTACGGCCGGTCCTTCGCAGTTTTCCGTAAATTCCTCCTCAGCCGTAAAAGTCTTGGTGACGGGCTGGGCCAGTAGGCTCGCACTGAACGATAAAGCCAGTAACAGGATAGCTGATAGGCGCGTAAGCATTAGATAATAAGGAGTGGGTTGAAGACTATAATAGGGCTCCAAGGTAGCGAGTAATGCCGAAAAGGCAATAGTCAGGAGTGACTAATTAGCGAGAGGTACCTATAAAAAAGCCGGAGCCCACGCTCCGGCTGTATTCTGTATCAGGTAGGTCTTATAATCTTACATTTCACGCCACTTTATAGCGCATCCAATGGCCTTAGTAGTGGTGATTACCACCGGCTTATTCGACAGCAGATTGGAAACGGCATCGTCTACGTAGCGCTTGGTAACGCCAGCAGGGTCCTGCGGGTTATCGTCGATGGTACCCAGGTACTGTACCATGAAGCGACCGGCTCCGTTGTTTTTAAGCACGAATACCTGTGGAGTACGGCTGGCCCCGAAGGCCTGGGCTACCACCTGCTTGTCATCGGACAGGAAAGGGTAGGTGTACCCTTTCGTACGGGCCCGGTACTGCATCTGGTCAATGTTGTCGTCAGGGTAAGACGTAGGGTCGCTGGGGTTAATCGCCAGTACCGGGTATCCCTGCGTGTTAAACTTGCGATCCAGTGCTATGATACGATCCTCGTAGGCCTTGGAAAAAGGGCAATGGTTACTCTGGAATACTATAATCACGCCTTTCTGGCTGGTAAAGTCGGAGAGAGAGAGCATCCGGCCATCCACGTTTTTCAGGCGGAAGTTGGCCACTATGTCACCTACCTGATAGCCGTCGGGTTGGGTGCCTTCAGTACCTGAGTCGGTGCGGATACTCCTGGCCTGTGTCTGGGAGGCTGAGGTACCTGCTTTTACCGATTTGGCCAGTACCAATCCACTCAGCGCAGTTCCGGAGAGCAGGAGCATGGTCAGCCAAAAGGGTACTTTTACTTTATTTCTGTTTGTTTCCATCGTGTAGGATGTATTAGTATTCTATAAAATAGCTCAACTCCCGCGCCAACGTTTCGTAATCTAATGCTTTTTCAAAAAACATTCGCCGCGGACGGGCTGAATTTATTATTAACGTAGCCGGTAAGGCTCCTGACCAGGAAGTGTCTACCTGCTCAATCCAGCTATTAGCATCCGGTTCATTCAATAGCCAAACCGTGCTCTTAAGTTTCATTCTATCTACAAAAGGAATAACACGGTCTTCTATATCCTTTGCAAAATCCATGCTAACTAATAAAACTCTGACTTTATGGCGGGCGTAGTCCTGCCGAACCTGTTCAAAGTGAGGTAATTCGGCCACGCAGGGGCGGCACCAGGTAGCCCAGAAATTAATGATATACGTCGTGTCGGTGGAGCTACTCATGAGTGAATCCAGCGCCCCCCATTTGACTTTCAGTACTGGTGTGGACTCCGGACTGGCAGCGGCGAGTGTATCGGCAGCCAGAGGCTCCTTCCCGACCGGCACCTGAGCCAGGACCGATGAAAAGGCTGCCATTAAATATACGAAAAACAACTTCCTCATAATGAGTGCAACACATTGTACAGACAGCTAACTCACTCCTTACCCCTACGTCCCGGTCCTGTCTTTTCTTACCCTACGAAAATACGTAAATAGTAGCGGTTAATTGCGCTGAGAATCAAAATATTTAGCAGGTAGGCATTGCTATTCTGTCAGTAGGTAACTATCTTTGCACCTCATTTTGAAAATATAGGTTTAACTAAGTTAGAATCATGTACGCAATCGTAGAGATCGCAGGGCAGCAATTTAAAGTAGAAAAGGGCCTCGAAATCTTCACGCATAGGCTTGAAGGTGACGTGGACGCTGCACTTGTGTTTGACAAAGTCCTCCTGGTAGATAACGGAGGCGATGTACAGATCGGTGCTCCCGCCATTGGTGGTGGAGTTTCCGTAAGTGGTACAATCGTAGAGCACCTCCGTGGTGAGAAGGTGATCGTATTCAAGAAGAAGCGCCGCAAGGGCTATCGTGTAAGAAACGGACACCGTCAGTACCTGACCCGCGTTCGTATCGACGAGATCAAGCTCTAATACAGGGCAGTGCGGTAGGTCAGTAACGATTGCGTGAAGACCATCTGCCGAGAGTAAAGAATTAAAATTTTACAATAACATTATAACTATTCGAACATCATGGCACACAAGAAAGGTGTAGGTAGCTCGAAAAACGGTCGTGAATCAGAAAGCAAACGTCTTGGCGTAAAACTGTTCGGTGGACAGCTTGCCAAAGCGGGTAATATTATCGTGCGTCAGCGTGGTACTAAGCACAACCCAGGTCGTAACGTGGGTGTGGGTCGTGACCACACACTGTTCGCTCTGGCTGATGGACACGTAGTTTTCCGTAAGACACGCGACAACAAGTCGTACGTTCACATTGAGCCAATCCAGGCCCAGCCGGTTCAGGCCGAAGCTTAATCCGTAGAATCTTGTCAGTAGTAGCCATACTGCCGGCACATATGATACACTGCACAGCCCGCCCCTTCCGGCGGGCTGTTGCTTTTTAGAAGGAAAATGGTTGGTGGTAAACCAAAAAAAATTTTTTGATGTTCTGAGAGGGTTGGAGTGACTACTTTAAGAACAACTCCCGCTCCTGTCGTAACCCAATAGCTACTATCTTAACTACCATGTTAAAGCGACCTGTCTATATTTATACCGAACTCAGCCCCAATCCCAACTCCATGAAGTTTGTACTGAACTTCATGCTGGCACCCGAAGGGCTTTCCTTTGATTACCCCAACGTTGAGGCTGCCCTGGAAGAAGGTAAGGCTTCTCCTCTGGCGGGTGATCTGTTCCAGTTTCCCTACGTACAGCGCGTATTTATCGCCAGCAACTTCATTACGCTTACCAAAGATGAAGAAACCCAGTGGGAAGAGGTACTCAGAGATACCAAGCAGTTCCTGAAGATATACTTTGAAGAAAACCACCCGGTATTTGAGCAGCGTACCATTGATAAGAATACCATTATTGTGGACGCTAACGACTCCGAAACTGTACAGCAGATCAAGGCCGTACTGGATCAGTACATACGCCCGGCGGTAGAGTCAGATGGAGGAGCTATCAGCTTTCACTCATTTGACGAAGAGTCGGGTGCGGTAAAGGTACTGCTGCAGGGTTCATGCAGTGGCTGTCCATCGTCAACTATTACTCTGAAGGCAGGCATCGAGAACCTGCTGACCCGCATGGTACCTAACGTGAAAGAAGTAGTAGCGGAAGGCGTGTAGTCGCTAGTATTTAAGTATTAGCTGTTAGCTTTCTGATAAGATTAATTTAGAAAAAGAGCGAGGCTGTTCCACTGGGGAAGCCTCGCTCTTTTATTACCTGAATATCGTGACACTACCGCTGCGGGTGGGTAGCTGCTCGTTGAGCTTAATGACGTAGTAGTAGGTGGCGGCGGGAAGCTCCTGCCCTTCATAAAGGCCATCCCACTCCTTCAAGTACCCAACCGAGCGGAATACCCGGCTGCCCCAGCGGTTAAATATCTCTACTTCACAACCCGGGTAAGCTCCTATGTCGGCGAGTTGCCAGGTGTCATTAACGCCATCGCCATTGGGGGTGAAGCCGTTGGGTATAGTGACCGTCGGGAGTACCTCTATAGTAATTTCATCTTCATTGTAACATCCATCGGCCGTAGATACCCTGAGGCGGTAGGTAGTCGTTTGAGCAGGAGAGGCGGTAGGTTGTGCAATGGTCGCGTCATCCAGTCCTTCGGGAGGACTCCAGCTATACGTGGCACCCTCGGTAACAGAACTGCGGATCAGGACACTACTCCCTGCCAGAATGGACTTGTTACTGGCTAGCTGAACGCGCGGAGCCTGTACTACTTCGGCTATACGGGTAGCGGAGCGGGTGCAGCCGTTGGCGCTGGTATAGAGGTAGGTAATTGGGTGCGAACCGGCACCAGCCCTTTGGGAGTCAAACACAGCGCCTGCTACGCCCCGACCCGAAAATACCCCACCGACCGGGCTGGCTACTAAGTTCAGGCGCGCATTGGCCAGTCCGCACTGGGCTGGGATAGAATCAAAAAGTACTTCAGGTACCGGATTCATGCGAATAGCCACCGACTGTGATAGACTTGAGCAGCCCGAAGCTTTGTCCGTGATCTCCACCATATAGGTCCCATCGGTACGGGCGTACAGAGTAGACGTAACCGGATTGGGCAGCGGGGCATTGTTACGGAACCAAACGTACTGCAGGCTCGAGCCCTGGCTGGTCTGCAGGCGAAGGCTGTCGCCTTCACAAAATTCCGTGGCGGTATGGATCAGCTGGGCATCAGGGCGGTCTTTATAACTGACCTGCACGGTATCTGAGCCCGTACAGCCCGACGTGCTGCTTTTTACCTGTATTACATAGGTACCCTCTAGCTTTACATCAGGCAGTGTGGTACTGGTAGCGTCAGGGATGGGCTGTCCGTCCTTCTGCCAGCGTACCTGCCAGTCAGGAGCGCCGCCCTGGGCCGTGAGCGTCACGGCTACACCTTCGCAAATACCGGCCGTTGGTCCGGGGGTGATCTCGGGCTGGGGCTGCGAGCGGTATTTTACCTCTATTTTTTCACCCATCGCCCTGGCAAATCCACAGCGGTTGGCGTAGGTTTTGATCACGTTGTAGACTCCTTCCTGCGCAATACGGATAGCCGCCTTATTGCCACTTGGGATATTAACGCCATCACGCTGCCACTGGTAGGCCCATTCGGGAGCAGCATCGGCTTGCAGAAAGATGGTGTCGCCTTGGCAAATACTTACTTCAAGGGCTTCTTTGCCATCATTGATGGAGGTACCGGGCGGGTAGAGAGCGCTGGTCAAGCCAACAGGTGGAGGGTTCTCGTTGGGACAATCAATAACCAGGAGCTGGTAGTCGCGGTGCACTTCGCCAATCTTGCGGCCCTTGCGGTACTCTTCGGCCACTACCCGGTATACAAAGAGTCCCACCTGAGTGGGAGTAAGGCTAATACTCCCAGTGGAGGGATCTACCTTCAGCGACGGATTGCCGGGTATTACGCGGGCGAGGCTGTATCCGGTGGACCATTCGGCCGAAGGGTAAGGTCCGGTAGTAGCGGGAGCCACCGGATCGATGGGATAAGGCGCACGGGTACTGCTGAAAGGTGTTTCGAGCCGGTAGCGGAGTTCGTCACCATCGGCATCGGTGGCGCCCCCCGCAAACTGGTAGGGGGTGTTGAGGCAGAGAATCTCTCCGTTGGCCGAATTAAATGTAGGAGAACTGTTGGGCGTCTGTAGGGCCGGAAACTCCGCATAGAGTACCATAGAGGCCGAGCCAGCGCCTTTAATATTAACTACGGAGCTGCTGAGGCAGCAGCGTTCCCAGGTTATGTAGTAGCCATCGGCATCATTGTACTGTGTGGCCGGTAGGCGCACATCCGCCGTGAAAGTAACCACATTGATCTGTAGGTTTTTAGAGCGGGCGCAGCCCGGATTGGTAAACGCGAGTGGTTCCTTACCGGTGCGCTTCAGCCGGAGGTCCTGCTGCCGGGCGTGGTCCCGCTTACGGAAGAAAGAAACTGTTACTTCTTCCTGGTCGGGATTAGGGTCGCTGCTGTTGGCGTCATAGTAAAGTACTACACTGACGGTGTAAACGCCAGCCTGGCCCTGCCGGGGCGAAAAGATCAGGTTTCCACCTATGATATGGGAGGCATGGGCTACCGAAGTGATCAGCCCCAACATGCAGAAGGCTATAAGGCTAATCCACCTATTCCTTTTCGTCATCGTCTGCTGGTTATTCGTCAGCAGGTGCCCGCAATAATGGTGCCATTTGGGTTTTATCACTGCTTTGAACAACCCACGGAAGCTATATTCGTAGGGTTACTTCGTGAACGGTTACTGATTAACCCGTCAGAGTTACCTCGGAGGATATGACCGAAATTCTGTAAGATTGGTAGGCTTTTAGCGGGAAGAATATAAAAAAGGGTGTACCTTTGGCGAAAGGTAGTATGCTTGCATACATATAAATGCATCAGCTGACGAGAAGCCAAAGCGGGAGCAGATAGCAATTACTGGCGGAGATCAGGTAGTAGCAAAGCTTTTTTTGGTACTGTAATTGCAGCCTGTCAGCAGGAAGAGTCAGCAAGCGACTATAGTTTAAGAGCATAAAGCCGGTAGTAGTAGACTACTCCACCGGATCAACGATAAATAACTTCAACAACTAAGAACCAAAACAATGGAAATAGGTCCTGCCAATTGGCGGGACCTTATTTTTTACCTTACTTACTGCATTACCAGCCTTAATTTCTGGGTTTTGGTCCGCACTTTCAGCCATTCCTCAATGCGCTTTATTTCGGCAGATGACGGCCGGCGGCCAAAGCGGGCGTAGGCGAGGTACGCTGTATCGGGCTTCATCGTTTCGACATTATAAACCGGCGAAGATGACAGCGAAAACTCCGCCAGGGCAGGGTACTGTATCTTCAGCTCTTTCCCAATATCAGCCGTTTGGGAGTTGAGTGTCCGGTGTTGCAGTACTTCCTTTTCCAGTACGGCGATACGCGCATCTTTATCACGGATTATCTCTTCATTTTTACGGTACAGGTCTTCCAGGATACCCGTCCGGAGCTGCTGGTTTAGTTCCTGAATGCTCCTTGCATTGAGCTCATTGTAGTTCTGGCGTACGATCAGGGAGGTTCTGTGGAGCCCGTAGTCGGGCAGGCGCTGGCTCAGGTAGCTGATCTGAGAGCTGTCGAGCGTCTGGCCGATACAGGTCACTACAATCCGGGACGTATCGGGTCTGTAGTTGAGCTGCTGGCTGATGATCTGCGTGGAGGTGTAGTCCATCTCTTTGTTGATGAAGTTCCGGGCCTTCCGCTCAAACAGGCTGCGCTGTACTACATTGTAGGCAATCACGACGCTGGGGAGCATGGTGGCAATGGCTACAACTAATACGATATTCCGTACGCGCAGGCCGGTGCGCTCATCCACGTACTGCTTGGGCGTGTACCTCAGGTACTTGACGATCACAACCGTGGATAAGGTGATAAAAACACAGTTGATAAAGAACAGGTAGAAAGCGCCGAAAAAGTAGTTCCACTGGGCGGTGGCCAGTCCGTAGCCCGCTGTACAGAGCGGTGGCATAAGGGCCGTAGCAATAGCTACACCCGGTATGGCATTTCCTTTCTCGGCCCGTGTACTGGCTATGATACCCGCAAATCCTCCGAATAAGGCAATCATAACGTCCCAGAGCGTGGGCGTGGTTCGGGCCAGGATCTCGGTTTGGGCATCGCTGAGCGGGGTGATCAGGAAGTATATGGTAGAGGTAATCACGCTGATCACCATGGCAATGGTAAGGTTCTTGAGTGCTTTCCGGATCAGTTCTACGTCGAAGATCCCGATTCCCAGCCCCAGCCCCATAATCGGACCCATCAGGGGCGATATCAGCATAGCTCCAATGATGACTGCCGTAGAGTTGACATTAAGGCCAATGGAGGCGATAAAGATGGCACAGATAAGTACCCACAGGTTAGTACCTCTGAATACAACGCCCTTCTTGATGTCCTCGATGGTATGCTCTTCCTCGGCTTTTCCTTCGTCCAGGTTAAAAATATACACCAGGAAGTTTTTGACCTGATGGATGAAGTCGGGCGTATGAGAGTGCGGTGTTGTATTTTTCATTACTCAGTAAGGAGGGTGGTAGGTCAAAGATAAGTGGTATATTCGGTTTAAACAGAAAACCCCATACCATCTTATAAACGCACATTACATCCGGATTTATTGAGTGTCATTGCTATTCTTACCACTGTTTGCGCCCCATTTTCCTAGGTAAATCTCTATTTGTAAGGCTGCCTACTACCATCAGGCTCATGCAAAAGTAGGGCCAGTGACTACTGTGACTGAGCAGCCTGTAAAATGAAGAAAGCCCGACATTGCTGTACGGGCCTTCTGATGCAAGAGGAGGAGTTATAACGAGGAATAGCAATAATTAAAATAAAAAGCTGAGGCCACCGCCCAGGTTCAGGAGTCCCAGCGGTTGGCTGGCGGGCAGTACTTCGGTAGTATGCTGTCTGCCAATGGTAACTTGTTTGGTCAGATTATCATATTCCAGATCGGCAGTCACGTATTGCGCGGAAGCATGAGCAGCCAGCCAGCGGTTAAGTTTATAGTGGGTGGTTAGCCCGGCTCCGGCCGCGATAGCCTCAGTCTTCTGCGATGGGGTAATCATGGACAAAGGCAGGCGGGAGTACTCAGTATACAGTTCGGTATAGGGGCTGGTAGCCATCGAGTAGCCACCCGTTAGCTGGGCGTCCAGCAGAAAGCGTCCAAATGTAAAAGTCAGCATTGGCCCTACCATCAATGTCTGGATTGAACAGTTGGAGGCCTTGGCTTCCCAGGTGTTGATATCTAGTCCGGTAGTGGTTGCTGATGCTACAAGTGCATCCTTGCGGATGGTATTGGTAACATGAGCGTAGGTCGTGACTATGCCCAGGTGCCGTCCGAGCCGGTATCCAACCGAAGCCTGGGCACTTTGGCCCTGTCCCATTATCTTTTCACTATTTTTGCCAAAAGGAGACAGCGTAGGAATACTATACCCGGTCGTCACATTTACATACCCTTTATGCTTAAGCAAAGAGAGAATAAAAGACTGCTGGCCACGCGCTGTACCTGTCACCAGCGCAGTGACTAACATAATCAATACAAATCGTTTCATTAAAAGAGGGTTTACTGGTCAGACTGATCCAACTACCGTGCCAAGTTTGCGCAGTCTGAAAGCAAATAGTATGTTAAAAGAGCTAATTACTAAAATCGCTTCCATGCAGTCGGTGGGGCAGCCGTATTTTCCACCGGGCCTGTTTCCATCCTACCGTTCTAATCCACTGATAGGGTACCACCGGTCGGATACGACAATGTTTTTTCCGGCTATCATTGCTTTTACACTGCAATCTGTACGGGATAAGGTGGAGGATACTACCATCCGGCAGGAGATAGATGCTATCGTGGAGAAGGTAGTGGTTAACTATCCCCTGTTTCAGAATAAGGATGGCCTCAAAACCTACAACTTCTGGCAGACACGTCCCTCAAAGCACTTCCCCAACGGGTATCTGTTCCGGCACTTCGAGCACTTCCGCATCCCCGACGACGTCGACGATACTGCCCTGGCGTACCTGACTACGTCACCTACCCCGGAGGAGCTACGCTGGCTCAAAGAAAAGCTACCCCTCCATGCCAACGGCACCCGGCTCTGGATCCGTAATACCTACCCTGAGTACCGCAGCCTGCGGGCCTACTCTACCTGGTTTGGCAAGAACATGTACATTGAGTTTGATGCCTGTGTACTCAGCAACCTGCTTTACTGTATCTTCCGGTACCAGCTACCTCGCAACCAGCACGACGAAGACAGCCTCACCTACATTCGTTCGGTTATCGAAAAGGATCGGTACCTGACCGAGCCCTTCCGCTGTGCGCACCAGTACCCCCGCACGCCGCTGATCATCTACCACGTGGTACGGCTCCTGGCTGCTTTTGATCCGCCCCAGTTACAGCCTATACGGGAGAAACTGATCCGGGATACTACTGCGCTTTTACAGAAAGCCGAGCACCCGATGGATCGGGTCATACTGGCTACTTCGCTGCTACGGCTGGGCGAGCGCCCGCCGCGTATTCCGATAGAAAACTACACCGCAGCGGACTTTAAAGGCTTCTACTTCTTCATAGCCGGCCTGCTGACCGCCTATGAACACCCGCTGCTGTACCGGCTGGCTATCAACCCGCTCATGCACATGCACTGGATATGTGAAGCCCACAACTGGACGCTCCTGACCGAGTACCAGTGCCTGTGGGAGAGTAGGAAGTAGTCCTTTAATAGGTAGTACTATTTTAGCCCTTATTGACTCAAAAAGCACCGGAGCGAGGACTTTGCCCGAGGCATTAGGGTAGAATAGGGGGTGGTTCTCCATTTTAAGCTCTGGTAATCTAAATTAGAGAGAATTCATGAACATAGTACTGACAAGAATAGTGGGTGCGGTAGTCTTCCTGGTGGCCTCCGTTGGTTTGGGATGGGCTCAGCAGGCCCAACTGGGGCTGTTCGAGGGACAGGCCGATGTAGGCCGTGTCAAACTAAAAGGCTCCGCCAGCTACAACCCCACCGACCAGACTTACACCCTAACCGGTGCCGGTACCAATATGTGGTTTGGAAAGGACGAGTACTTTATGGTATGGAAAAAGATGCGCGGCGACTTTATTCTTCGGGCCGATGCCGAGCTGCTGGGGAAGGGAGTAGATCCGCACCGCAAGGTGGGCTGGATCATCCGTACCAGTCTGGACTCCAGCTCTACCCACATCAATGCTGCCGTTCATGGCGACGGGCTCACGGCCTTGCAATACCGCCGCACGCTCGGGGGCAATACCGAGGAGAAACGCTCGGTGCTAAACGGGGCGGAGGTGATCCAGCTGGCCCGTAAGGGGAGTACTTACACCATGTCTGTAGCCAAGGACGGAGGTACTTTTGTAAGCGAAGAAGTATCTGACCTAGCTCTGGGCGAGGAGGTGTACGTGGGGCTTTTTATCTGCTCCCATAACCCCGATGTACTAGAGAAAGGTACCTTCCGCAATGTCCGTATCGTAGTACCGGCCCGGGACAACTTCGTACCCTACCGCGAGTACATTGGCAGCAACCTCGAGATCATGGACGTGGCTACCCGCCACCGCCGCATCATCTACCAGTCGCCTGAGTCGCTGCAGGCCCCGAACTGGACGCCCGATAATAAGTACCTGCTCTACAACAGCAAAGGGCTGATGTACCGCTACGATCTGGCCAAAGGAACCCCGACGGTACTCAACACGGATTTTGCTACCAACAATAATAACGACCACGTACTGTCGTTTGATGGAAAGATGTTGGGAATCAGTCACCACAGCAAAGACGATGGTAACAAATCTATAGTCTATACCGTGCCCGTGCAGGGAGGAACGCCAAAGAAGATAACGCCCATCGGGCACTCGTACCTGCACGGCTGGTCGCCGGATGGCAAGTGGCTCACCTATACCGCTGACCGCAACGGCGATTTTAATATCTATAAGATACCTTCCAGCGGCGGCAAGCCCGAAGTGCAGCTGACTACCGCCAAAGGCCTGGACGACGGACCCGAGTACAGCCCCGACGGCAAGTACATCTACTTCAACTCCACCCGCAGCGGCCTGATGCAGATCTGGCGCATGAAACCCGATGGTAGTGAGCAGGAGCAGATTACCAACGATGAGTTCAACAACTGGTTTCCGCATCCATCTCCCGACGGCAAGTGGATGGTGATCCTGTCGTTCCTGAAAGATGTGAAGCCGGAAGATCACCCCTTCTACCGCCAGGTGTACCTGCGGCTGATGCCGATGGTGAATGGGAAGCCGGATGTTTCACAGATGAAAGTGATTGCGTATGTTTACGGTGGACAAGGGACGATCAATACTCCCTCATGGTCTCCGGATAGTAAGAAAATAGCCTTTATCAGCAATACCGACCAGATTGATCGCCTGCAGATAGTCGCCACTAAACAGTAGAAACAAGTACCTAATCTATATCAATCCAATGACATCGTTGAAAAAAATCTCTCGCAAGGAGTTCCTCAAAGCTGGTTCGCTGGCCGTAGCGTCTACTCTGCTTACCCGCTTTGACTCTTTCGCAAAACCCTCCAAACCCGTTGGTCTGCAGCTGTACACCCTTCGCAATGAAATAGGTAAGGATCTGGAAGATACCATCAGTAAGGCGGCTCAAATTGGCTACAAAGAAGTAGAACTATTCGGATACGGCAACGGTAAGTTCTTCGGCAAGACACCCAAGGAGTTTGCGGCCCTGCTCAAAGACAATGGACTAAGCGCCCCCAGCGGCCACTATATGACCGGTAAGACTATGCCTAACATGGTAGGTAGCCTGTCGAACGGCTGGGAGCAGGCCGTGGAGGATGCCGCTACCATTGGTCAGAAGTACATGGTATGTGCTTTCCTTTTCCCCGACGAGCGGAAGACACTGGATCAGTACAAGCAGCACATTGACTTGTTCAACAAAGCCGCCGAAACCTGTAAAAAGAGTGGTATCCAGTTTGCCTACCACAACCACGACTTTGAATTCCAAAACGTAGAAGGCCAGGTACCTTACGATCTGATCCTGAAAGGAACTGATCCTAAGCTGGTAAAAATGGAGCTGGATCTGTACTGGGCTACTTTTGCCGGTAAAGATCCCGTAGAGCTGTTCAAGAAAGATCCGGGCCGTTACCCGCTGTGGCACATCAAAGACATGGAGAAGAGCGCCGAACGCGCCTTTGCCGAAGTAGGTACCGGTTCTATCGACTTCCAGCGCCTGTTCAATGCGCAGAAAACCGCCGGTCTTAAGCATTTCTTCGTAGAGCAGGACGTAGCCAAGAAGAATCCCCCGCTCAAAGCCATCGAGATCAGCTACAACAACCTGACGAAGCTGAAGGTGTAGGTTAGTAGCTATTAGCCCTTAGGCGTTAGCTTTAGTTGTAAGGCCGCTGTAGCAACATTGTTACAGCGGTTTTGCTTTTATAGTGGATACAGACTTTTAGCTCTTCCCCTTGATTGGCCGGTGACCAACGCGATGAGGTGAATACCTCTTTTTTTTCGACCTTTGTACTATGGAAAATAGATTCAATGAACTCCCCGAGCGACGTCAGGAACAACTGATGGCTTTTGACCGCTTACTCACGATCATGGACGAGCTCCGCGAGCAGTGTCCCTGGGATCGTAAGCAGACCCTGGAAAGCCTGCGTCACCTGACCATAGAAGAGACTTACGAGCTGTCGGATGCCATCCTGGAAAATGACCTGCCCGAGGTGAAAAAGGAACTGGGCGACCTGCTCCTGCACATGGTATTCTACGCCAAGATCGGTTCCGAAACGGGCGCCTTTGATATAGCTGATGTACTGCACGGCATCAGCGAAAAACTGATTTCCCGTCATCCGCACATTTATGGGGACGCTGTGGCCAATACCGCAGAAAAGGTAAAGCAAAACTGGGAGCAACTCAAACTCAAAGAGGGCAATCGCTCGGTGCTGTCGGGGGTACCGCAGTCGCTACCGGCGCTGGTGAAGGCCATGCGTATCCAGGAAAAGGCCCGGGGCGCCGGCTTTGACTGGGACGAGCGGCAACAGGTATGGCAGAAGGTGGAGGAAGAGATGCAGGAGTTTAAGGCTCACTTCAATGCCGATACCGGCGAAGCCATTGATACCAGGGAAGCCGAGGCGGAGTTTGGTGACCTCTTGTTCTCGCTGGTCAACTACGCCCGCTTTGTGGATATTAACCCCGAAACCGCCCTTGAGCGCACCAATAAGAAGTTTATTAAGCGTTTTCAGTTCATGGAGGAGCACTCCAAAGCCGACGGTAAGGAACTAGGCAAGATGACCCTGGCCGAAATGGACGAGTACTGGAACCGGGCCAAGAAAGAACTCTGACGCATGTCCTCTCACCATATTGTACGTGAAAAGCAGGAGCCGGCCCTGATCATTGCCAACGGCGAAGCCTGTAGTGAAGAGTTGCTGGGGCAACTGCTGGAATGGAGCCCGTTTGTACTGGTACTGGATCATGCGATCTACCGGGTACTGGACCTGGGCATCAAGGTAGATGCCTGGCTGGGCGACTTTGACCAGCGTCACGACTTCGAAGCCGTGCGCGAACGGCAGCACCCACTCGAGATAGTCCATACACCCGACCAGGACAAGACCGATCTGGAAAAAGCCATTGAGTACCTGATCGGGCGTGGCTTTCCGGCGGCTAATGTGGTATGGGCGACCGGCCGCCGCGCCGACCACGCCATCACCAACATGACCAACCTGGTGCGCTACCGGGAGCAGATCCGCCTGGTGATGTTCGACAATTATTCTAAGATATTCCCCCTGGTGGGTACTTTCGAAAAGTGGTACACCGCCGGTACTCCCATTTCCCTCATTCCCGTAGGAAAGGTAGAGGGTATCACTACCTCCGGCCTTAAGTACAACCTCCAGGACGACTACCTCACGCTCGGCTACCGCTCCGGCAACAGCAATGAGGCCGAAGCCGACGGCTTTGTACGCATCAGCGCCCGGCAGGGCGACTTGCTCATTATGGAGTGCTGGGATTAAGACTTTTATCTATTTGCTCTATTTTGTAGTTTTATAAAAAACGAAAAGCATGGGAGAAGCAATTACCACTACCCACCTGAGCGCTGAGGCCTACTTTGACTGGGAGGCCCACAACGAAATCCGGCATGAGTTCTACCGGGGTGAGGTATTTGCCATGGCCGGTGGTACCCTCAATCATAACCGGTTAGTTGATAATGCCAAGGACATTCTCAAAGGCTTTTTTAGGCCCAAGGGGTGTAGTGTGTTTTCGGAGAATGTGAAGCTGGAGGTATTACGAAACGAGTACTACCCCTACCCGGATGTGATTGTAACCTGCCATGGCATGGACCAGCGCGAACGCTACGTAGTGCGGTACCCAAGCGTGCTGGTGGAGGTGATTTCTAAAAACAGTGACTACAACGATCGTGTATTTGAGTGGGAGCGCTACCAGCAGTTGCCTACCCTGCAGTACTACCTGCTGGTGTCTCAGTACGAAACCAAGGTAGAGATATACGGCCGCACCGACGAGCCCAACGTCTGGACGTATCAGGTATATGACCGGCCGGAGCAGGTCGTGGAGTTGAGCAGGCTGGAGTACTCGTTTCCACTGTCAGCACTGTACGAGAATATAGAGTTCATGACTCCGGAAAGTAATGATTGATCATATGCCCAGCACATTCATGCCGTTGCAGGTGAGAAACACCTGCAACTTTCCCTCAGGTACCCATTCGCCGGTGATAACACCGGCAAAAAAAGTAACAATGGATCAAAGTCCCAAAGCTTTTGATAGCTTCCCCACCACATCCGCCTGAGGTAACAGGTGGAGCCATGAAGCCAGCAGCAGCGCCAAGGCTAGCCACTTAGCTTTACCTACACTCAAATAAGGAGCCACGCTGACCATACATCCCCATATCAATAGGAAGGTAAAAGGTGAAAGCAGCCGGTAACCTGGTGGATCAAAGGGGCTAATCAGTCGGAGGACAAAGAGAAAAAGCAGGTAGGCTCCGGCCGTCAGCCAGTAGTAGTGTACTGGTGAGGAAGCATCCCGTGGTATAGGAGATTTTTGCTTCGCTACCTCTTTCACCATCAACCACACCAGTAACACCTGGATCACCGCCCCCAACCAGAACAGCGCGTCACTCGACTCAAAAGTAGCATCGCGCAGCAGGAACAGTTCGTTGAACAGCCCTTTGCCAAAGAGCAGTAGTACCTGGCCAGTCGGTTCACTACCTGAGATCCGGTCGCCTCCGTACCAGTCGCCTGACTGCTGGTAGTTGAGCCACAGGTACCCGCTAAAGCCCAGCGCCCATAGCAAGGATAGTGCTGCAGCTTGCAAACCCCGCTGGCGCTGATGGGTAAGGTACCAGTAGAGGGCCATACCTGCCGATAGGGGCACAATGAACAAGCCGGCGTAACGGACCAGCATCAATGCCAGACCGAGTGCCAGTACTATTATAATGCTTCGATCATCAGAGAAGAAGTAGTACACCCAGAAAAAAAGAAGCGTCAGGAACAGGGGCTCCGACCAGGTGTGCGCCCATAGCTTTACGAATGGGCCCAGCAACAGGAGGGCTCCCATCAGTAGCGCTTTATTCACCCCCCATTTTCGCTGCACAATGAGGAGCAGTCCGGCCGAGGCGAGTACATTCACTAGTTTAGACGCCCACAGCACTGGTAGCTGAGTCAGGAAAGCGACGATGGCAATGCATAGCGGGTAGCCTAGTGGAAAGATGCCATTCCAGACTAACCGGCCCCCTTCTTCGTATACGTGTCCCTGTCCGTCGAGCAGGTACTGGGCCGAGGCCAGGTAGTAGCCCGAGTCGATGGTAGTGAAATGGTTGGGGTTAAAAAGGGCCAGCAGCAGGACGAGCCCTACCTGTCCCACCCACAGCAGGGGCAGGAGGTAGCGGTTGGCTGGTAGTACTTTCTGCGCAAATAGCCCTACCATACGCTACTGTTTGATTAGCTTTCCTTTCCGGACTTCATCCCAGCCAGCTCCGGCTACTTCCATGCGGTATAGGTACAGCCCCGGCGGGAGGGCTTGTACGTCCCAGAGCAACTCATTCAGCCCCAGGTGCGGCTCCTGTTCCAGCGTGGCTACCTGTCGTCCACCTGCATCTGTGATATGGATGCGCCAGTGCTCAGGGGCCTGCGGCCCTTCCAGTTCGATCTGAAACTTCACCCACAGGAGAGCCGGCACGGGTGATACCGTAGTGCTGACAACACGGGTGGTGTCACTCACCCGGAACTCCACCCGGTAGGGAGCGGCCATGTTGCCGGTCAGGTCCAGGGCCTCTACGTGTAGGATGTAGTTTCCGGCCGGGAGTGGGGTGTCGGGCCTTAGCCACAGGGTAAAGTGCTGGGTGGGCGTAGCGGACCATTCAGCCTGGCGGAGCCACAGGCGCTGAAAGGTACAAGTATGGCAATCCCCCTGAAGCCACAACTGAATGTTGGTGGTATCGCGTCGGAGTAGCGTCTTGTTTTCATCCATAATATGGACGGTAAACACCGGCCGGGGCGATACAGCTTCCCCATGGGTAGGGCGACGCCCATCCACCAGCACATCCAGTACCGGAGGTGTCCGATCGGGAACCACGGTAAACTGGATCTCGGTGGAGTTGTTGGTCAGTACATGCTCTGGCTGGCGCAGTACATTAAACCGGACCTGCACCCGGTTAATCCCGGCTTTACCTAAGGTATTGAGTACCGGCTTAATGGAAACTGTAGTCCGGGCTGGTACGGGAGCGATGCGGTACTGTTGCTCCTCAGTACCAGTAGGGCTCTGCTGCCGGACCACCACGATCACTGAATCCCGGAAAGCCACTTCCGTTACATTCTGGAAAAATAGTTCAGGCTGCACCGTAGCCCCTTCGGGTGCCTGGGCGGGTGGGGTATTTTTGATGAAGGCGACTCCTTCCGGTAGAGCTGGCGAGGCTTGCGCCTGTGGATTATAGGTAAAGGCACGGGGGAGGGACGGCTGCTCGCCGGCTATGTACACCCGCCAATAGATGGCTTGGGCACCTCTACCAGCTACTGTGATGGGCAATGTAGCCTGCACCTCCCGGCTCAGTACGGTATCTCTCTGTAAGGAGGTAGAAGTAAAATCAGGAGATATGTCCCATTCAAACACTACGTGGTGCCCGGCGGGCTGGTAGGGTACCTGAGCGACCAGATGGATAGTAGGTGCCGCCAGCGTAGCATTAGCCGCCGGAATCAGCGGGGTAGCTCGTCCTTCGGCTATGTAGATATCAGCGGTCAGGTGGTTATTAGATTTGTCTTCTTCATTGATCTGGTTTTGCGGGTCCAGTACCAGTTCCCACTGCTCATCACCTCCCTGAGCATTTTGTAATCTGGGCACATACAGCGTAAGCGTATCGTACATGGCTACGGCCGGGCGAATAAAATGGTATTCACCGATAGGAGCGTTGTTCCTGATCCGTCTGATCAGCAGGGTATAGGGGGCATCATTATAACGTCCGTAGTTAGATACCACCGCCTGCACCCGCAGCGAATCGCTGATGGCGTTGGGAGTACTGCCATTGGGGCTACTGACCTCCAGAGTACCGCTCCGCCAAGCGTAGTCGGGGAGCCGGGCAGGGAACAGCCGGATGGCCGGGTCGCCTTGTAAGGTCATTTGCTGTACGGTAGCCCGTGCATACTCCGACTGGTCGTTCTGCATCAGCCGCCGGATCGCCTCCTGCTGAATGGTACCAAATGGCTGGCTCACGTACGCTGGGTCAGTCAGTACTTCATAGAAAGTACTAGTGTAAATCATCAGGTTGAAAGGGCGGCCATTGTGCGTATGCGCTACGAAAAGTACCGCCCCCCGTTCGGGCGCATTGACCCAGCGGGTACTGGTCGTGGTAGGGCCGAAGTAGAAGTTGCCCAGGGCGCAGCCATTCATAAGTATCGCCGGGTAGCGGTCTTTGTTGCGGTAACCCAGAGCGTCGTTGGTGGGGTCACCCAGTTCAATATCCGTCACATCCAGACTCGAATGACCAAACATGGTCATAAGGGCTACTCCTTCGTTAATGTACTTTTGGAGGTCCAGTTTCTCCACGGGCTCGTCCGTCTGCTTGGAGAGGGTTTGTACCACAGGGCCGAGGTAGCTGCTATCTACGGTATGCTTGAAGAAGTCTACATAGCCGCGGAAGAGGGATAGTTCGGGTACTGTACGCCCGCCACTCAGGTGCAGGACCTTTTTCCGCCAGGGAGCCAGGGCCGGCTGAGCCTCGTGCTGCTTTACCTTTTGCAGGTAGTCCCACACGGTACGTCCGGTCGAGGCCTGCAGTCGGCCTACCGGTACCAGTGGCACATCAGCGGGAGCGCCGCCCAGGCCCATGCTGAGGGCTATATCAGATCCAGGCCATCCGGCGGTAGGTACCATGTCCACGGAGCGGGCATTGGCCATGTGCCGGGCTGTCTGCGGGTCGCGGGCCTGCCCGATCAGAAACACGTGCTGCAGCTTTCCCTTATCGTGCAGCCAGCTGATGAGGCGGCGGATGCCGTGGGGACCAGGCTCCCCGTAGTTGAACTGGTCAAAGACCTCCTGCGCATTGAGTACCAGCGGATGGTATCCGCCACCGGCCGCCGAAGCCCGGTAGTCAGCGTAGGCCTGTACCGCGTCTGGTGCACCTTGTACGGGCTGGCGCAGCAGCGGATGCGAGATGATCAGGTAGTTAGTTTGGGTCGGATCGATAGCCTTATAATTGACCCGCTGTATGCCCACAGGTGCAAAGGGGTGATGGACCGAAAGTACCGTACTACTACCAGCCAGGGGTACCTGTATATCCGTAGCCGTGGCAGCGGAGGTAAGCAGGCGTGGCCGAGCAGGATCGGAAACATCAACAAAAAAGGGCGAGCCTGATGCATTTAAGTTGAGTGTAGCGTTAGCCTGCTGGGCGGGAAAGTACATCAGTTGCTGAGTGGCAGATAGCTGAGCTACCCGCGGGTACAGGACAGACAGGTAGCCAACCGATAGCTCCTCCCGCTCTTCCCTGGGTACTACCGATAGTACCAAGCCCGTAGAAGGTACTTCGCTGACGGGTAAAGTAGCCTCAAATACCACCGATGCATATTCCTTCCACGCTAGTTCTCCCAGCTTTCGTACCGGATTCTGAGCGGTACCCAGCCATACTTCGGCCCGGTGGTTATGGGCGCTGTGGCTGGTAAGGAGTACTTCTACCTGTACCTGTTGAGAGGAGGCCCGGTTGATATCGGTAATGGGTAGAGTAAAAGATTTCCAGGTGCCGGTCTTGAAAAGGGTACTGGTCCAGCCTTCGCCGTAGTCGTAGGGGGTGAGGGCGGTACCATCGTCGTAGCCGCTGCCTTCGGGGTACAGGCGGCCAGCGGGGTAGCTTTCTTTAATAATGTGCAGTTCCTTAGCCAGGTACTCGTTAAGGGTAGTACCTGGAGTGGTAGTTTGGGGAGCGCGGGCTATGCGACGGCCGGCCATACCATCGGTACGCCAGGTCAGGAAGTAGGCTGCGGTATCGGAATAGAGGCTGTAGTGGGTATGAGGCTGGGCGGCGGGGGTAACGTACAGCAGCGAATCCAGTGCCCCGTCGTTCTTCTCCCCGTAGAACTCTATAAGATCATTCGCATCCAGGCGCCCGTCGGCTTCGCCAGTTACCTGTATGGCTACTTCTTCTCCGCGCCGGAATAGCTGCAGCGAGCGGGCGGGAATGGAAGCTACCGGCACACCGGCCCGCTCAAGCTCGGCGGGGGAGAGGCGGTACCAGCCGGTCTGGACTATGGGTATACGCAGGTAGGTCTGCTGCGGCTGGATCCACTCGTTGCCGTAGCGGAGCTGCGCCCGCAGGCCTGCGGTACTCAGTAGTAGTATGGTAATGAAAAGACAGGTGCGTAAAGGGTGTGGCATCATAGGTCAGGGATACGGTAGGACGGATCAGGACCTAATTAGCCCGGGTACCAGGCTGTCGCCGGATGTACTGGTTCATCGAAAAGGCGTACGCATGACGCTCGTCGGCTTCGTGTCGCTGGGAGTGGATCAATTGCCAGTCGTCCCAGTTGATCTCCGGAAAGAAAGCATCCCCCTCTACCTCGGCATGAATAATAGAAAGATACAGCTTATCTACCCGTGGCAGCAGCTCTTCAAACACATTGCTCCCGCCCAGTACAAATACTTCTTCCTCCTCTGCCAGCAGCTCAAAGGCTTCTTCGAGACTATGCGCCTGTTCAAAGGTTTCGGGTAGGGACAGATCAGGCTTGGTACTCAGGATCACGTTGCGGTAGGATGAATGAAGTCCATCAGGCGATGTGAAACTCTTTCGTCCCATCAGGAATGGTTTTCCATGCGTCACCTTTTTAAAATTTTCCCATTCGTCCGGCAGGTTCCAGGGCAGGTGATTATCAGAGCCAATGACCCTGTTTTCACTCATGGCTACTATGATGGATAGATGCATATAGGTTGCAGTAGATTCAGTTTAATACTATATATGACTCCAAAAGGGCCCTGTCTGTTAGAAGCAAAATGGCTGTACCTTCTAATTTGCCATTCATCCTTTAATTTCTTCCGTTCATCCCGGGGTTGAAAATATTTTAACCTAGTACTTTGCATAACAAAGTACCTTTGCATACATTTGTATTGTCAGGAAGTCAAAAGGCCATTGGCAGACTGATCATCTATTAGCCATGAAAATATCAAAAGTTAAAATTTTGAAAACGGTATGAATATCGAAAATGCCCAGGTGCAGATGCGCAAAGGAATCCTGGAATTCTGCATCTTGCACATCATATCGCGCGGAGAGGTGTACGCATCCGATATGCTGGACGAGCTGACCTCGGCCCGCATTATGGTGGTGGAAGGTACCCTGTATCCGTTGCTGACCCGGCTCAAGAACGCCGGCCTGCTTGACTACAAATGGGTGGAGTCTTCCTCAGGACCGCCACGTAAGTACTACGTATTGACTGATAGTGGAAAGCAATTTCTGGATGCCATGCAGGAAACGTGGCTTGAACTATCTGACTCGGTGCACACGGTGATCAAGCGCACCGCTGAGGTACAAGAAAACTCTTCCTCTACTCCTTCCTGACTATTGATTCCCTAATGATATATTATCATTTCAATCATGAAAAAGACTATCAGCATAAATATTAGTGGTATCATCTTCTACATCGAAGAGGATGGGTACGACAAACTTAGAAACTACCTGAACTCGATCCAGAAGTACTTCTCGTCCTTTGCCGACAGCAAAGAAATCCTGTCGGACATCGAAGGACGTATCGCGGAGCGCTTCCTGAACAAGCAAAAGGCAGAAAACAAGCAGGTGATCTCGCTGGCCGATGTGGATGAGCTGATCGCAGCCATGGGTACCGTAGCTGACTTTGAGGCCATCGAGCAGGCCGAAGACCTGCTGTCGGAGCCCCTGCACAGCGCTACTGCCGGCGACGACTATGGCTATCAGCAAACGCATACTTCCTACCAGGCTCCCAAAACAGAACCTTATACGACTACTGCTACGCCGCCCCGGAAGCTGTACCGCGACCTGAAGCGCAAGCTGATCGGTGGAGTAGCCGCCGGACTGGCCCACCACTTCTCGGTGGATCCGCTGTGGGTACGCCTAGCGTTTCTGGTGGCGGTGATCGGTCTGCCGATTGGAGCCGGAGCCTTCAATATGGAAGAGTTTTTTGGCCCCCTGGCTGGTATCACCGTGATTGTGTACATAGCGATGTGGGTGGCGTTTCCGGGCTCAACGACACTGGAAGAAGACGCGCAGATCAAGAAGTTCTACCGCGATCCGGACCGTAAGGTAGTAGGTGGGGTAGCAGCCGGGGTGGCTTCTTACTTTGGAGTAGACCTGGGCGTGGTACGCTTCCTGTGGGTACTGGCTATCTTCCTGTTCGGAACCGGCTTCCTGCTGTATATCATCCTCTGGGTTATATCACCAGCGGCCAATACGCTCACCGAAAAGATGGAAATGCAGGGGGAGCCTATTACCCTGTCTAATATTGAGACCAATATTAAGCGGGGACTGAACCTCAACGAAACCACCGGACAGGAAAGTACCCTTACCCGACTGCTGCTTTTCCCCTTTCGCGCCATCGCGATCCTGATCAACGGGCTGGGAAAGATACTAAAAGGCCTGGGACCTGTACTACGAATTCTGATTGGGGCACTACTGGTTATTGTGTCAGTAGGTGCACTGATCGGACTCATCATCGCAGCCACGGTAGGAGTGGGTATGCGTGATATGCTGCCATTCGGTGATATTCCCCCCATGATGATACTTCGCGAGGTACCGGGTACTATGGTACTGTCCGTAATCCTGCTGACCACAATACCTTTCATCGTAGTACTACTGCTGGGCTTAACCCTGATCGCCAACCGCCGCGTAGCCAGTGCTACGGTATGGCTGACCCTGGCGGGACTGTGGGTAGTAGGTATTATAGGTACGGCCGTGACGGGAGGTGTATACCAGGCCAACTTCTCACGCCGGGGCGAATACAGCCAGACGGAGTACTTCCGGATGCCTGCCAATGTACTGACCCTGGATGAGCGCGAAAATGACGAAGATGATGACTTCAACTGGGATGTAAACGTGGTACTGACCGGCTACGAAGGGGGGGATAGCCTGCGCCTGGAAAAGGAGATGCGTGCCCGTGGGCGTACTACTGAAGAAGCCCGTAAGCATGCTTCCAGTCTGGTGTATAATGTAACGCTGAGCGATTCGGTGCTGCTGTTTGACGAAGAGCCGGTACTGGCCGAGAACAGCCGCTTCCGGGGGCAGGAAATGACAGCTACGCTTTTTATCCCGTTTGATCGTCCCTTTGCCATGACGCAGTCCTTCTATTACAGTAAACTATCCGGACGGAGTTTTCAGGGCAACCGGTACAACATCGAGTGGCGCGACGACAGCGAAAATCAGTGGCGCACCCTGCGCTGGGTGATGCGTCGAGACTCCGGACTGGTATGCCTCAATATGCCCGCCGATTGGCTGATTGAGAGCAACGAAGGGAACGATGGCTATACCTATGACAGCGACGATGATGACAACAGTGTCAGCCTGGGTGAGCGCGGCAAGTACATCAAGCAGTTTGAAGCCCGCGACTTTACGGGGGTAGCCCTGGGCGGAGCCTACGCCGTGGATATCCGTCAGGGACAGGAGTTCAGCGTCAGAGTGGATGGTGAGGAAGAGGATGTTGACAACTTGAAAGTAACGGTACGTGACGGTGTCCTGCACGTAGAACGCCCTTCCAACTTTAAGTTCTTCAACGGTAACTCGCAGCGTGTTGGTATAGTCATTACCATGCCGGCTCTCAAAACATTAGACCTGTCAGGCGCCAACAAGACCCGGGTGTCGGGCTTTACGGGCGGCAACGCTAACCTGAGTGTGGATGTAGCGGGAGCTTCTGCGACGGAGCTGAATGTGGATGTTAATCAGATTGACGTAGAAGTGTCGGGTGCTTCAAAGGTAATATTGAAAGGAAGTGCCCGCCAGCTAAACGCCGACTTGTCGGGAGCCTGTAAGCTGACTGCTACCGAGATGCAGATTGCTTCTGCTGACGTAGAGGCTTCCGGAGCCAGCAAAGCAGAGCTGGGCCGAATAGAAAAGCTCCGGAAGAATGCGAGCGGAGCCAGCAAGATTGAAGCGTACGAGTAAAATATTTTGTACACATGCAACCTTAGCGGAGCTTCCGCCATCTATTAAGCAAACAAAACTAATTAGTCATGAAAAAAGCATTATTAATCTGTGTAGTATGGGTAGCATCGGTGGCCCTCGCACTGGCCGACGACACCCGTACCTTCAACCTTTCCAACTTTTCAAAGCTTGAAATAGGGAGCGCCTACCGGATCCAGGTGAAGCAGGGAAGTACCTACAGCGTAACCGCCTCCGGCCAGAAGCAGGACCTGGATGATCTAGAGGCCCGGGTATCAAACGGTACGCTCAGCATTCGCTATAAGCAGGAAAAATGGAAAAACCGCCGGGAAACGGTACAGATCAATATCACTATGCCCGAGTTGGATGCAGTGGACTTCTCAGGAGCCTGCGTGGCCAACGTGACAGGGTTCAGCAGCAACAAGAATATGAATATTGAGGTGTCAGGTGCCTCCAAGGTAACGATGGACGTATCCGCTCCCAAAGTACATCTCAATCTGTCCGGAGCTTCGGTACTAACTCTTAACGGCAAGGCCGATGTACTGAATGGGGAACTGTCGGGGGCGTCGGTATACAAAGGGACCAGCTTTCCGGTAAGGGAGGCTAACCTCGGAGCCTCGGGAGCCAGCAAGGCATCGGTAGTCGCTAACACTTCGCTCACGGCCGACGCCAGCGGGGCCAGCAGTATCAGCTACAGCGGCAGCGCCAGAGAAGTACGCTCCAATACGTCGGGCGCCAGCTCAATCCGCCGGTCCAACTAAGCTTCGCTATATCCCTCAACAAGAAGAGCCGGGCCCTGGGCCCGGCTCTTCTTGTTGGTACTCATCCATTACGGCTAGTACTGCACGCCAAACACAACCCTCAGCTCCTGCAGGGCGGTCCGGATGCGTGACTTAATAGTACCCAGCGGCAGGCTAAGCTTTTCCGACACTTCTTCGTGCGTATATCCCTGAAAATACACCAGATCTACCAGTAACTTTCGCTCGGGGCGCAGGCGCTCTACCAGATCCTGCAGGTCAAAGGTGTAGGTTATGGGCTGGTACATAGCCATCTGAACCAGAGTAGAGTCTAAGCCATCGTAGAGATTTCCCCTCTTGCTATCGACACGAAGTGCATCAATGGCCGTGTTGCGGGCTATGTTGAGCATCCAGGTAAACAGACTACCTTTTTCACTATTATAGGATTTGATGCTCTTCCAGATCTTCAGGAATGTTTCCTGCATGGCATCTTCTGCCCTGGTTTCATCCCGTATGATCTTACAGATTATACTATACAAACATCCTGAGTAGTGGTCGTACAGGTATTCAAATGCGTGCCGCTCATTTCGCTGCAGTGAGGCTATAAGTTCACTTTCTGAATAGGAAAATAGTTTTGTAGCCATTGACGCTGAATTGCTAGTAGGTGTGTATATGTAAATCTTATGGTGTTACTTCGGTCTATTGATCTGCACTGCTCCTGTCATCTACTGCAGCGGCAGCTAAGTGATTGTGTCACATCTTTTTGCCAACCTAATGTGTAAGCCAGATGTTATGAATTAGTTTAAAAAACTTAAAAATTTAATATTCAACACGTTCCGATTTCCCTGCTGTTTATGGCCTGGGAATGATAGGATGAGTAGGCTGTTAGTCAGGTGGATATACTACTCCGCCCGCTCTACTTCACTTTGTAGCTTAAGTACCTGCGTTCCATCCTCCTGTTCGATGAGCAAAGCCGGGTCGTCAGCAGAGCCATTCCGCTTGACGTGTGTACCCTTGATCGTTCTTTCTACATCTGATTTGTGAACCTCCATTACCTTGCCTTCGGCGTGTCCATTGCCCCACTTCCAGCGGACCTTAGTACCTTTCCGTATCATATTTGTTAAAGATTTGTAGGTTATTGCTATATTTTATTGGTTACATTTGGCGGAATTTTATGATCTGTAGCAGTCAGCTATCTGTATAGAAGCAGCAGGTAGATAGGTATTAATGTCTATAAAATGTTGCCAGACAGCGAGATAGTGCTGCGGGAGGTAAAGCAGCCGGAGTGTGAGTAGAAGTATCGTCAGTATGAGTAGTATTCCAGATGGGGTTGAGAAATGTGTAAAGAAACTTCCACAAAATAAAATGTCGCTTCTTTAATTAATAATTACTAGTATGCTCAAACCCAAATTTGCCCGTGAGTCAGAGGTAACGATGACCGAGATGGTACTTCCCAACGATACCAATACCCTCAACAACCTCATGGGCGGCCGGCTGCTGCACTGGATGGATATCTGTGCGGCTATCTCGGCGCAGAAGCATTCCAACCGCATTGTAGTAACGGCTTCGGTCGACAACGTATCCTTCTCCGAACCCATCAAGCTGGGCGACATTGTCACCATGAAAGCCAAAGTCACTCGGGCTTTCAACTCATCCATGGAAGTATACATTGAAGTATGGGCGGAAGATATACCCGCCGGGCGCAGGGTCAGCACCAACCGCGCCTTCTATACCTTCGTAGCTGTGGACCAGAACGGACGGCCCATTGAAGTACCTGAGCTTAAACCCGAAACTACCGAGGAAAACGACCTGTACGCCAGCGCCCTGCGTCGGCGTCAGCTACGCCTGGTACTGGCGGGACGTATGAATCCGCAGGAGGCTACCGAGCTCAAAGCTCTTTTTGAGATGGAATAAAAGTCTAAGGGCGGTTGAGGAGGCGTTCTTTGGCCTGTAGGTAGTCGTCCCATTCGTCTATGTCGGAGAGCGTGTCCAGGAGCTGATACCGGATGCCGTGCTGCTGGAGCCTGGATATGGTCTGCTCGAGTAGTTCCGGCTGGCTCCACGGCATTTCTTCAAACAAGGTTTCGTGGAGCCGGGTCATGCCCAGCAGGTAGTAGCCGCCGTCGGTGGAGGGCCCCAGTACTACTTCGGTAGTGAGGAGCGTATCAAAGGCCTGCTGCAGGTGCGCAACTTGTAGATCCAGGCAGTCGCTGCCAATAATGACAACCCGCCCGGCTCCGGCCGCGAACTGTTCCCGGAAGGCCTCCTGCATCCGCAGGCCCAGATCTCCCTCTGTCTGCAGGGCCTTGTCATAACCGTTCCAGAGGTCGTCCTCATTCACAAAATCACCATAGTATACCGTGCGGCGCAGGTCGGATGCGGAGAGTGCATCCGTGATGTCGCGGGTGTAGTCCAGCAGCTCGCGGTATACTTCTACGGCCCGGGTGTGGCCTACGGTTTTGGCCAGCCGGGTTTTGACTTTTCCTTCAATCGGGTTTTTTACAAAAATAATCAGGGCGTTGAGCGGCATATTTTGGTAATTTTGCGGACTGATAGCCGGTAGGGATCAGGTATGAGCGATTAGCTTCTAGGCCCAGTCCCTACTGGTATATAGTATAAAATAGTAAGGAATAAGGTAAAGCCTTATCGAACAGGCACTTCATCCAGATAGTTACTAAAACTAATTGCTACTAACCTAACAGCTAAAACCTACTTATGGCAAAAGAGATCATATTTTCGGAAAAAGCCCCGGCCCCAATCGGCCCCTACAGCCAGGCCGTTAAAGCCAATGGTGTCCTGTACGTGTCCGGTCAGATCGCCCTCGAACTGGCTACCGGCGGTGATGTACAGGCCGAAGCCCGCAAGGTAATGGAAAACATCGGACATATCCTGCAGGCGGCCGGACTCGACTACTCCAACATTGTCAAGTCCAGTATTTTTCTGAAAAATATGGATGATTTTGCGGCCATTAATGAGGTATACGGCAGCTTCTTTACCAGTGAGCCACCCGCCCGCGAAACCGTACAGGTAGCCCGCCTGCCCAAGGATGTTAACGTAGAGATCTCGGTCATTGCCGTAGAGTAACCCTCTTCGGGAGCGGATTCAGCCAGCTGTGTCTGCTACCGTCCATTCATAATTTACTTTTCAAATTACATATAGCAGGAGGTAAACTATTGGCTTCAGGAAAAGTACCCCTCTGAGCTAATAACTAACTCCTAATAGCTAACAGCTATAACCAATGAGTCAACCAAACGTTAGAGTACGATTTGCTCCCAGCCCCACCGGCCCCCTGCACATAGGCGGTGTCCGGACGGCCCTTTATAACTACCTGTACGCCCGCCAGCAGGGCGGTCAGATGCTGCTCCGGATTGAAGATACCGACCAGAACCGCTACGTGCCCGGTGCGGAAGAGTACATACTGGAAGCCCTGGCATGGATCGGCATCCAGATCGACGAAGGTCCGCAGCAGGGTGGCCCCCACGCGCCTTACCGCCAGTCGGAGCGCAAGGAGATGTACCGTGAGTACGCCGAGCGGCTGGTACGGGAGGGAAAAGCGTACTATGCCTTTGATACCGCCGAAGAACTGGACGCCATGCGTAAGCGCCTGGAAGCAGCCAATGTACCCGCGGCGCAGTACAACGCCATTACGCGTCTGCAGATGAAAAACTCGCTGACGCTCTCGGCCGAAGAAACCCAGCAACGCCTCGAAAGCGGTGAGGCCTACGTAATCCGTATCAAGGTACAGCCTAAGGAGGATATCCGCTTCAACGACCTCATCCGGGGCTGGGTAGTAGTGCACTCGTCACAAATCGACGATAAGGTACTCCTCAAGTCAGACGGAATGCCTACCTACCACCTGGCTAACATCGTAGACGACCACCTGATGGGTATTACGCACGTGATCCGGGGTGAAGAGTGGCTGCCCTCGGCGCCGCTGCACGTACTGCTGTACCGGTACCTGGGCTGGGCCGATACCATGCCGCAGTTTGCGCACCTGCCCCTGCTGCTCAAGCCCGACGGCAACGGCAAGCTTTCCAAGCGCGATGCTGACCTGGGTGGCTTCCCGATCTTCCCGCTGGAGTGGACCGACCCCAAAACCGGCGACAAAGCACTGGGCTTCCGCGAGGAAGGCTACCTGCCCGAGGCTACTACCAACTTCCTGGCCTTCCTGGGCTGGAACCCCGGTACTGAGCAGGAGCAATTTACGATGGACGAACTGATCCAGGCGTTCAGCTTTGACCGGGTACATAAGGCGGGTGCCCGTTTTGATATCCAGAAGGGCATGTGGTACAATCAGCAGTACCTCAAGAGGCAGGACGACGCTGCCTTGGCCCGAGAGATCCAACCCCTATTCGCCAGCAAAGGAATCAGCATTACCGACGAGCAGGCAACCAAGATCGTACACCTGCTCAAAGAGCGCGTCCACTTTGCGAAGGAGATTGTGGACGAGTCGGCTTTTCTGTTCAGCTCGCCCGAGAGCTACGACGAAGCCGTCGTATCGAAGCGCTGGAACGAAGAGGCAGTGCGCGCCATCGGTGGCTTCCGCGATGCACTAAGTACTTATGAAGGAGACTTCACCGCCGACCCTATCAAGGAAGTGTTGCACCATACGCTGGAAAGCCTCGGCATCAAAGCGGGTAAAGTGATGCAGGCCCTGCGCCTGGCACTCACCGGAGTAGGAGCCGGCCCCGACCTGATGATTACCATGGAGATCCTGGGCAAAGAAGAAGTCATTAACCGTCTTCAGAACGCCATTGACCGTCTGCCTGCATAAAGAGAAGCCAGTACAAATTATAGGATATGCAAACATGAGTCATCCCGGAGTTTTGGGGATGGCAAAAAAGGAAAACCTTCCGAACTTAGTGTTGCGAAGCACTAACCGGAAGGTTTTCTTATGTCCAAGGACTCAGTAAAAGTCGGTATCCGTACTGACGAAGTCAAGCAAGAGGCTAGTTATTTTTACCAACAACTCTGGCAATTCGTTCAACCTTTGGCTCAGCAACTAGACGAGCTAGTAGATCGTCGTCTGGTAAGTACATTTGTAGCATTACTAGGCTGCATTCTACGCCACCGCCACAACAGCCTGGGCCTGCTGCTGAGCGAGCTAGGCGGTAAGCTTTTAGGAGAGGTTCATGCTCCGGCTGGCACCAAGCGCATAAGCAACTTGCTTCGCAGCAAGAAGTGGTCACACCAGCTAATCGAGCAGTACTTACTTCAACAGGCCTGTCAGCAGGCTCAGCAACTACAACAGGCAGGGCAGACGGTGCTTCTGCTGTGGGATGAGAGCGTGGTAGAGAAGCCCGAGAGCCTGCGTAGCGAAGGCTTGTGCGCTGTACGTAGTAGCAAAGCCAGGCGCTTGAAGCGGATTTAACCTGGCTTTTATAATCCACCTGGTGGTCGGCCGGTGCATGTACCGGGCTTTGAGTGGTTAGGACTGCTTTTGGCGGGGCTGAAAACCTATCCTACGGTAGCTTTCTTCCGCTGGTACACCCGAAGGGGAGACTATGCACAAGATCGCCTGAGCCTGCAGACCGATCTGCTCTATGAAGCCGTGGCCGCCTTTGGTAAACAGGTATGGCATATTTTCGACAGAGGATATGCAGGCAGCCGCTGGCTGGGAAAACTCTTTGATCATCAGGCTACGTTTGTCATCCGCTGGCCTAAGCGTTACCAGCTTATTGATAGCAAAGGCAAACGCAGTGCCTGGAGGATAGCTACGGGTAAACCTGCCCAGGTGCGCCGCCAGGTCTGGGATGCTCATCTGCAACAGTGGCGAATAGCAGCGGCACTGGCTTTGCCAGTCACGCATCCTGATTTTGCTGAGCAACCGCTATGGCTGGTTGTATCACGATTGGGTAAGGGCAGAGAGCCCTGGTATCTGCTCACCAACCAGCCTTGTGAGCACAAAGAGCAGCTCTGGTCGGTGGTGCTGGCTTATGCCCGCCGTTGCTGTTCCCCGCCGGGACAGATTGAAGCTGGTTTTAGATTCAATAAAACAGAACTAGCCATTCAGTCACCTCGTCTGTGGTTTTGGTCTAATCGGCTAAAACTAATGATGATGGTAGTGCTAGTGTATGCCTTCCTGCTTAAAATGATGAGTAGCCTCTTTGATCAGGTTCGAAAAAAGCTACTCCGCAGGTGGTGCCACCGAACAGGAAAGCGGTGCCAACTCGCGCTGACACCGCTTTACCGACTAAGAGCGGCACTCGCTGCTCTATTTTCCTACTATCAAGTCATCTCCCAAAGTTCGGGATGACTCATGTTGTTTATTAAGAGCAAGGCTATACATCTTTTAGTGCCCATCTTTTTGCTACTCGCCTGGAGAACCGGTAACTCCCATACCACAGAAATAAGGCTGTACCTGTCATAGCAAGATGATATAGTAGTATAACCCACTAAATTAGCTGATCCAACTCCCGACTGTACAGCAGGTCGACGATTTTTTTAGTGAGAGGGAAAAGTAGTATAGAAAAGAATAGATAGACAACGATCAGGATAGGGAATGGGACAAGCGAAGTAATGGTGAGTGTTATGGCTGTTTCCCTCGTCTGTTTAGAAAAGAGTAAGGGAACGCCAATGAATAGTGCCATCATGCACAGCAGAGCGTAAACAATAGATATAAGAAATGTATTAAAAAGCATAATAAGAGGTTAAGGAGGTATTGCTATATATTACTAAGCCGCTGATCGATAAAGACTTATTGGCTATTTATTCAGGACTAATGATAAAATCACGAGCTAATCCCTTATCGTCCAGTTTAATGACAAGCAATGTGGCACCTAAGAGGCCGTCTCCTACCATATATTCTATTACTGTATCAGGTTGAGAATGTGTACGATAAAAATCATTAATAGCATTTTCTCTTGCCTCACGAAGCTCATTAGTATGTCCAGCTGACTTCCGAATTGAATCAGGAACAGTTATACCTTCCGGAAGAAATTGTCTTACTCCCTCATTATAGGGTCTACCTAACAAAGACACTATTCGCTCTCTACTTATTCCTGGCTGCAAGTGATCCTCTACAAACTCATACATCAGTTTGGCTCTTGGACTGTAGTCGTACTTTTCATCAGAAGAGCAAGCCGTGAGGAACAGAGCCATGGGTAGTAGGAGGTTGAGTAAATAGTTTTTCATACAAGCGAGGATCCATTTCTGTAAACTAAAGCCAAAATGGAGCCAATGCCAAGGGAGCAGAGACCATCTGGCGATAGGTGGGAGAGACTACTGCTGATAGTCAGTAGGGTTTGTCGCTGGCGGTTAGTTATAATTTTATCCAACGGTACTACGATTTGGGAAGGAGCTGGTAGCTTTTTTAGCTGATTGGCCAGTCGGATTCGGGTAGATATAGCTATTCACCGCACAATTTGCGTCGAATACAGGTCTTATTTTCCGCATGAATGTAGCAGCAGACGAAAAACAGTAAGCACGAGGTAAAACATTAATGAGCCGCTCACTCATTCATTCACTCATTCACTCACTCACTCACTCAATCACCATTCACTAATTAAACCACCTCAACCATCCGGGCATTCAAAATAACCAGGCACCATTCCGTAGGACCGTTTACTGAAATCACGTTGCCATTGGGCCTGGGGGGATGTACTTTCGTGAAGGGTGGCAGGTTTTTTTTGTAGGTAAATACCAGCACAGGTACTTACATTTGGGTGAAGTACTTCATTCAGCTTGAAACCACTTAACAGCAACGATTATGGCTAAGAAAAAGCAAAACGATCCGGATAAAAACGAGAACGAAAAGCCAAGGGTACACAAAGACCTGGAAGGATTTGATATCCAGATCAACACCTTTGGGGAGATCAACACCAGCTATGACATGGATAAGATCAATGAGTTTCTGAACAAGAACGTAGACGACAAGAAACTCCGTGACCGTGACGACATACCCGGCCGTAAAACCCGGAAATCGAAGCGGAAAGTTGACGAGGATGAAGAAGAGTAGGATTTAAATACAAGTAGCTTCCTGACTAATAAACCATTAATCTAATAGACGAATGACCTCACATGAGATTGACTACAAAATAATCGGTGAAGATATCCAGATCGTAGAGATAGAGCTGGACCCTAACGAGACGGTGATTGCTGAGGCCGGTGCCATGTTATTCATGGAAGACGGCATCCAGTTTGAGACGAAGATGGGCGACGGCTCACAGGCCAACCAGAGCATCCTGGGCAAAGTGTTCCAGGCTGGTAGCCGCCTGCTGACGGGGGAGTCGCTGTTCATGACTCACTTTACCAACCGGGGGTACGGTAAGCGCAAGGTGGCCTTTGCGGCGCCCTATCCCGGTACGGTAATGCCTATTGACCTGAGCAAGATCTACGGCAACGAGCTGATCGTGCAGAAGGATGGCTTCCTGTGCGCGGCCATGGGTACCAGCATGAAGATCCACTTCAACCAGCGTATCGGATCGGGCCTGTTTGGCGGCGAAGGATTTATCCTGCAGAAGCTGCGTGGTGACGGTATGGCTTTTGTTCATGCGGGTGGAGTAGTGATAGAGCGCCAACTCAACAACGAAACCCTGCGGGTAGATACCGGCTGCGTGGTAGCGTTTGAACCTACAGTGAATTTCGATATTCAGCGCTCAGGTGGCCTCAAATCCATGGTGTTTGGTGGTGAAGGTATGTTCCTGGCCACGCTACGCGGAACCGGCCGCTGCTGGATCCAGTCGATGCCTATCTCCAAGCTGATTGATCGCCTGGCCGTGGGTGGAGCCAACTCCCGTAAAGAAAGCGGATCGGTACTGGGTGGCCTGGGTAACCTGTTTGAAGAGTAATCACGTACAGTACTTACTATACACAGAAGGGGAGCCGGTACCGGCTCCCCTTCTGTGTACTTACTGGCTCCGCATCAGAACCCGGTGTTCTGGATCAGGTTGCGGTTGTTATCAATCTCCCGCTGCGGAATCGGAAGCAGCAGGTTCTTCTCCGTGAAGGCTTTGTTATACACGGTAGTGTGCCCTACGAAGTCGTCCCAGTTTTTGGTGATGTCGTTGCGTACCTTCCGGGTCCGGATCATATCAAACCATATTTTGCCTTCATACGCCAGCTCGTAGTACCTCTCAGCCCACACTGCTCTTTCAAAGGCTTCCATGCTGGTAGCAGTGACCGGAGGTAGTTCGGCCCGGCTGCGTACCTGATTGAGAGCTGCCGTGGCTTCGGGCGTAGGACCTCCCTGCGCCCGGTTAGCGGCTTCGGCGTACATCAGCAGTACATCGGCATAGCGGTAAATGGTGTAGTTGAGGGTAGACTTGGCGTCGTTGTCAATGGCCTGCTTGTCGAAGTACTTATAGATGTAGTACCCGCCCAGGTCGAGCCGTTCGCGGCGCGGGTCACCAATGGGGTAGTCGGAGGGATGCCCTTTGTAGAAGGTATAGTAAAACTGCTTCTCCCGCGTCCGCTTATCCCCCTGCTCGTAGCTCTCCACAAACTCCTTCCGCGGGATTAATCCACCGTACTCATCCGAGTAGGCCGCAATACCTCGTAAGGTAGGCAGCGTAACGGGGGTGAGGCCATTGTGGCGGATGTCCTTTTCGTGCTGTACCTGGAATATAAACTCGCCCTGGTTACGGTTGGCCGGATTGATCATATCGGTATACTCCTTGAACAGGGTAAATACGCCGCTGTCAATGACCTCCTTAGACCGCTTAGCCGACTCAGCATAGTATTGGTTGCCGCCCTGTACGGGGTAGCCGGCGTAGGTCAGGTACACATCAGCCAGGAGGGACTTGATGAGGCCCATCGAAACCCGTCCGCTGGTCTGACGCCAGGGTAGGGTAGACTTCTCCGCCTCCAGCAGGTCAGGGATGATGATATCATCGTAGATCTCCTTCACGGAGCTACGCGCCGTTTGTACCTCGGACAGCTGTGTAACAAGCTCCGTCAGCTTGGGTACATCGCCAAACATGCGCACCAGCTGGAAGTAGTACAGGGCCCGTAGCGTCCGGGCTTCGGCGACCATGTTGTTGCGGGTGGTGGCATCCAGCGTCGTAATTTCACCTACCTTCTGAATGGCCAGGTTAGCCCGGGCTATGCCCGAGTACATCCCGGACCACCAGTTGTCGATGTAAAAGGCGCGGGAGTCATACTCCATGTTGTAGAACTTGAAGGCCTCGGTCTGGGAGTTGCCGTCGGCCTTGCCGGTCATAAATTCCAACAGGGAAGCATTGTTGCCGCCCCAACCGCCTCCACCGTTGTTGAAGGTATTCAGGTTAGCGTAGGCTCCGTCCACAAAGGCCCGGGCTATCTCCGGGCTGGATACAGTCGATGAGGTAGTCAGAGCCCCCGTGGGAGTTTCTCTCAGAAAATCCTCACAGGAAGTTAAGGTCAGCATCAGGGCCAGGCCTGTATATAATAGGTTCTTTTTCATGATATTCAGTAGTTTGAAAAGTTCTTACTTCGTCGTCGGCAGCCCTACCTAAAAGACAAGGTTAAGGCCGGCATTGAACGTACGTGGCCGTGGGTACTGGAAGAACTCCATGTTCTGGGTGAGCTGGTTGCCAAAGCCGGTGAGGGCCTCAGGGTCATAGCCCGAGTACTTCGATATCAGGAAGAAGTTCTGCGCACTCACGTACACCCGCAGACGCTGGAAGTTGAGCTTACCAATGGTATTGGGCAGGGTGTAGCCCAGTACGATGTTCTGACCGCGGATGAAAGAGCCATCCTCAACCCACCAGTCATCCATGTGGGTGTCGTAGCCGGCATTGTAGTGACGGATCTGGGCGATGTACGTATTCTGATTTTCGGGTGTCCAGGCGTTAAGTACCGAGCGCGAACTGCTGGCTATGGCCTGGCGGTCTTCTATCGAGTGTTTGGTAGCATTGACCGTATTGACACCCATCACGAAGCGAATGTCCATGGAGAAGTCAAACTTGCCAAACTGGATGGTGTTGCCCAGGTTCAGGTTCCATTTGGGGTAGGCACGTCCGATGATGGTTTCGTCAGCGGCATCGATGCGGCCATCGTTGTTGAGGTCCTCCCACTTCAGGTCACCGGGGAGGCGGTTGTACCGGGCAGCTTCGTCCGCTTCGTCGGTGCCCCAGGTACCCAGGCGGCGATAGCCCCAGAACGAGCCAATGGGCTGGCCCACGCGCAGAATGTTGGTCTGCCCCAGGAACCAGGGGCCCGGGAAGATGTCGTCGTTATTGACGCCGAGCTTCAGGATACGGTTGCGGTTGGTCGAGAAAGCTACGTTGGTACTCCAGGTGAACCGGTTAGTAGAGATGTTGCGGGTCATCAGTCCCAGCTCAAAGCCCTTGTTCTCCACGGATCCGATGTTCTGGGTTACTGAGCTCAAACCGGTAGACCAGGGAATGGGCGCGTTGAGGAGCAGGTCTTTGGTCACCTTGTGGTAGTAGTCCAGGGTGATGTCTATGCGGTTATTCAGCAAACCGATGTCCGCACCAATGTCCAGCTGGTTGGTGTACTCCCAGCGCAGGTCCGGGTTACCGAACGAGCTCCGCCAGATACCCGTCTGCCGACGGCCATCCAGCAGTACATCGCCCGTACCCAGGAACTGCTGCGAAGCGTACTGGCCGATCTCCTGGTTACCTGTCTTGCCGTAGCTGGCGCGTAGTTTCAGGTTGCTGATCAGGGAGCTGTTCTGCAGGAATTCCTCCTGGCTCACGTTCCAGGCAATGGCTGCCGAGGGGAAGAAGGCGTACTTGTTGTTTACCCCGAATTTGGACGAACCATCGTAACGGCCCGTAAAGGTCACCAGGTACCTGTCGCGGAAGTTGTAGTTAAGGCGGGCAAAGTACGAGTTGAGGGCCCATTTGCCATCACCGGACGAAGGCTTGCGCAGGGTAGTACCTACCCCCAGATTGTGCCAGCCCCAGAAGTCATCAATGAAGTTTTCGGCGGCGGCGAAGACGTTTTCCCAGTAGCGCTCCTGCCACGACAGCCCCGCCAAAGCTGTAATAGTATGCTCACCAGCAAGCGTTTTATTCCAGTTGAAGTAGTTTTCAAACTGCCAGTATTGCTCGGTATTGGAGAAGATGTCAGCTACCCCCCGCTGATCAGCCGATAGCGCGTTGAGGTCACGACCTGAATAGAAGTTGTTCTTCTCGTCCTTTAATTCAAAGCTGAAATTGGAGCGTAGCGTCAGGTTAGGAGCAAACGACAGCACAGAGTACACCTGCCCCAGCGTCATGTTTTTGGAGTTACGCCGTTCGCGCTCTTCGGTCAGGCGTACAGGATTTTCACCTCCCTCCATACCGGGCCAGTCCTTGTTACGTCCCCATCTGCCATCAGGGTATTTAGTAGGCAGGATTGGCAGGGCTTCCACCACCATCCGGGGTACGTTCAGGCCGCCCGAGGCATCATCTACTTCCTGCTGGATAGAGCGGTTAAGGAACAGGCTACCTCCCAGCTTCAGCCATTTGTTTATGTCGTTGTCCAGTGTCAGCTTGGCTGAGTAGCGTTTGAAACCCGAGTTGCGCATCAGACCGCCCTGATCCGTAAAGCCCAGTGACAGGCTATAGACTGTTCTTTCGCTTCCACCCCGAACCCCCAGTTCGTGGTTTTGGGCGGTAGTAGGGCGGTATATTTCGCGCTCCCAGTCCGTATTATATCGGGGACGGCCGTTGGCGTCAAACAGGTCCGGGAAGTTGGCCGGATTGTTACGTACATACTTACCATCGGCAAAGCCCTGCGGGTCAAACTTCTCGGCGTTGTCGAAGGCGGTGTTGTATACCTGCATAAACTCCTCGGCGCTCAAAGTACCCAAGTAACGGGCCGGTGTAATATAGGAGCCCCAGGCGTCGTACGATACCTGCGTCTGCCCGGCCTTTCCGCGCTTGGTCGTGATGATGATCACCCCGTTAGCCCCACGGGCACCGTAAATAGCCGTAGCCGAAGCATCCTTAAGTACCTCTATGGATTCTATGTCATTTGGGTTCAGGAGGTTGGCGTTGGTGACGCCTATGATGCCATCCACGACGTAGAGCGGGTCCAGGCTGGAGTTGATAGAGCCCACGCCCCGGATACGTACGCGGGGCTGGTAGCCCGGAGCCGACGAGTTGACGGCCACATCCACCCCCGGTAGTCGTCCCTGTAGGGCCTGCGCTACGTTGGTAGCCTGCCGGTCCAGCAGTCTTTCGCCTTTGATAGCACTTACCGATCCGGTCAGGTCGCTTTTGCGTACGGTACCGTAACCTACTACTACCATCTCTTCCAGACTACGTACGTCCTGTTTTAGTTCTATGCTGAAGTCGGTCCGGTTGCCCACGGGTATTTCCATAGTTTCGTAGCCTACGAAGCTAAGTACCAGTACTGAATTGGGACCGGCTACATCCAGCGTAAAGCGCCCGTCCGAATCGGTGGTAGTACCACGGCTGGTACCCTGCTCTACTACGCTTACACCTGGTAGCGGTGCGCTATTGCCGGCGTCAACGACCCGCCCCCTGATCTGCACAGCCTCCGGGGCCACCGTATGTGTAGATGTCCCTGACTTGCCGCCATTACTGGCGTATGCCCCTGTAGTAGTACCTAGTGTTGCCACAAGTACAGGCACGCAGACCAGGCGTACGAACCTGGCTGGTTCGAAGGATAATTGTTGTAAATACCTTTTCATACTTGTTTGTTGATTGGTTGAAATGAAATACTTACAGTACGGTGAGAGGAGGAAGCAGCGGCCGGAGGCCTCACGTAGGTGTTAGAAGCGTGGTGCTTCTGAAAGGTTGAAAGGTGTGCATAAGCAGTCTGATTTTACGGTTCTACAAATGACAAGTCAACTTGTTACGCCGTCCATACAGGACTAATACTCGATGCAGATAGAGGAAAATAGGGCAGATCTAAGATATAATAGTTACATATAAAGATACGTAAGTGTCCGGTTTCTACTAAAAAAATCGTCAGAATTTAGTGTCCGGTAAATAATGAAGAGATGGAAGCCCTGGTCTTTGTAGGTACAGGTGACTTGTGGATGCAGGTAAAATTATTTGAGAGAGGACGTAGGAATACATCTTTTCGGTGTCTAATATCGTATGTTATTTCAGAACCAGTTTATAAAGAGGGCTGATTCTGGATTTATTCATTTAGTTACTGTACCAATCAAGATCATGAGTCACTTAGTCAAATACATATTTGTTGCTATCATAGGATTGAGCCTTGCCTGTGGCACCTCGGCCCCTGCGTCGGATGCCGCTCCGACGGACGTCAGCCACGCTGCCCTGGACCGGCTTCTGAAGAAGTACGTCAATAGCCAGGGGATGGTGGATTACAATGGATTTAAGCAGGATAGGGCGGAGCTGAAAAAGTACCTTGATCAGCTAAGTAAGAATGCTCCGAACGAAAAAACGTGGAGCAAGGAGGACCAGCTGGCCTACTGGATTAACGCCTATAATGCCTATACTATAGATCTGGTACTGCAGCATTATCCGTTGAAGAGTATCAAGGACCTCGGCTCTACCATCAAGATTCCTTTCGTCAGTACGGCCTGGGACATCAAGTTTATTGAAATAGGAGGCCAGAAAATGGACCTCAACAACATCGAGCACGGTATCATCCGGAAGAAGTTCAACGACCCGCGTATCCACTTTGCGCTGGTGTGCGCGGCGGTATCGTGCCCGCCCCTGCGTAATGAAGCCTACACCGCCAAAGACCTGGATAAGCAACTGGACGACCAGGGAAAGCGCTTCCTGAACGACCCGAAGAAGAACATCGTAACTCAGAATAAGGCCAGCCTGTCGAAGATATTTGACTGGTACGGGGGTGACTTCAAGGGGGGTATGTCTCTCCGCGAATGGGTCAACAAGTACGCCAATACCGATCTGAAAGAAAACGGATCTATCTCCTACATGGACTACAACTGGAATCTTAACAAACAGTAGTTTACGCTTTATCGACATCTATCAGCCCCACTGAGGCCTATACCGGTATGGTATAGGCCTTTTTGTATTCGCGCGGTGTCTGGCCGGTGATGCGCTTGAAGTGCCGGTTAAAGTTGGACAGCGTATCGAAGCCGCTCTCGTAGGCGATCTGTGAGATACTCCATTTATCCTCCAGCAGCAGCTTACAGGACTGACCGATCCGGATCTCGCTTACAAAATCGGTAAAGGTTTTGTTGGCGCGGGTCTTGAAGTAGCGGCAGAAGGCTGCCTCGCTCATGCCCGCCAGCGAGGCTACTTCGGTGAGCCGGATCTCCTGCCGGAAGTTCTGCATCACGTAATCATGTACCTTCTGCATTCGCTCGGTTTCGGATACCTTGTGGGTATTGACGTAGCCATAGCTGGTAATGGGAGCGCCCTCCACGCTATGGGCCAGCTCATCCAGCAGGGCCAGGAGCCGCAGTATTCGCTGCAGACCATCCAGATGGAGCAATTCCTGTAGCTCGGTCCGGATACGCTGCCGTGCGGTACCTACGTACTGTATTCCCCGCTTCGACTCCTCCAGGAGCTGCCCGATGGGGTGCATCTCGGGGCGGTCAAAAAACTCTTTCCCCAGAAAATCTTCTTGGAAATATAGTACAATGCCGTGGGTAGTCAGATTGGCCCCTTCTTCAAAGTACCAGGCATCGCTGCGCCAGAGGTGAGGTACATTAGGACCCAGAAAAACGGTATCACCCGGCTCAAAAGGCGTAATAGAGTCACCGATAAAGCGGGTACCCGTGCCTTCCATCACCGTAAAAAGCTGGTAGTGCGGATGGAAGTGCCAGTTGGGATCAAAATGAGGCTCCCGGAGCTCCTGCACGGTAAAAGAGCGTACCTGGCTTTCTATGGTTTTGCGTAGAGCTGACTTCATCTGGCTAAATTTTATCTAAAAAAAGAGCGATTTCTGTACTTAAAGTCAAAAAAGAGTCAGAACTAATCAATACCAGAAAAGTTTCTGGTATTTTTTTAGCGTAAAATTGTACTCTGCTTTTGGTAGCTGTTAGATACAGGTAGATAAACGTTGGCTTATACTATCCTACGCATTAAAAAGTGCCTTACAGTACCATAACTGGCTCAGTATAGATAACCCACTAGAAGACGAAGAAAGAGGAGCAAAGCACTTAATGACTATTCAGATAAAACGTATCACCTAAACCCTGATACCTAATAACTACTACGAATGAAATACAGCATGAACCTCCTCCTGTGGGGAACCCAGGTGGATGAAAGTCTTTTTCCTACCCTTGACCTTATTAAAGAAATTGGCTTTGAAGGAGTAGAGGTACCCATCTTTAACCCCAATCCGGATGCCTGGCACAGCTGGCGCAAAAAGCTGGACGATCTGGGCCTGCACCGCGAAGCCGACACCTTCTGCGGCGCTGACACCAACCTGATTAGCCTCGATGCCGCCGTGCGTGACCATGCCCTTGAGTACCTGAAGCGCTGCGTGGATTGTGCCGTTGTACTGGGCGCCAGTAAGCTGATGGGGCCTTACCATTCAGCTTTGGGGCTATTTACGGGGACTTCGGCTACTTCTGATGAGTGGAAGTACGGGGTTGAGGGTATCCAGAAACTGGCTGACTATGCCCAGAACCAGGGTATTGTACTAGGCATGGAGTACCTCAACCGCTTCGAGATGTACCTGACGAGCTGCGGCGACGAGCTGACTCGCTTCGTGGATGAGGTCAATCACCCCAACTGCCGGATCATGTTCGATACCTTCCACGCCAATATCGAAGAGAAAAACATTGGTGACACCATCCGGAAGATGGGCGACCGCATTGCCTTCATTCAGCTATCCGAAAACGACCGCTCTACGCCGGGCAAAGGCAATGTAGACTGGGATGGGGTATTCAAAGCCATTGGGGATATCAACTACGACGGCTGGCTCAGCATTGAAGCCTTCAGTCAAAAACTCCCGGCTGCTAATATCTGGCGCAAAATGTTCGACTCGGAAGAGCAGCTCATGCGCGACGGTTTGGCGTTCATTAAGCAGAAGGTCGGTGAACATTTATCAGTGACCAGTGTCCAGTGACCAATGAGCCACCGAGGCATCGGCCACCGTGGTAGCGGTGAAAGAATGAATGAGCGAATAAGTGAGGAGCTAATTTATCCTTCGGAATTTATCACTCTTATCACAATTAAATCTAGAATTATTAAAACCTAACAGCTAATACCTATTAACTACTAATGAAAAAGATCAACATAGCCATTGTAGGACTTGGCTTTGGGGCAGAGTTTATCCCCATTTATCAGCGTCACCCCAATGCCAACATGTACGCCATCTGTCAGCGGACCCAATCAAAATTGGATGCCGTAGGTGACGAATTTGGCGTGGAAGTACGTTATACCGACTACGATGAGCTACTGAAAGACCCTAACGTTGACGCGGTACATATCAACTCACCCATACCCAACCACGCCGAGCAAACCCTGAAGGCCCTACGGGCCGGTAAGCACGTGGCCTGTACGGTACCCATGGCTACCTCCGTAGAGGACTGTATGGAGATCGTGAAGGTATGTAAGGAAACGGGCCTGAAGTACATGATGATGGAAACCGTGGTATATGCCCGCGAATTCCTGTTTGTGAAAGAACTATATGAAAAAGGCGAACTGGGTAAGGTACAGTTCCTGAAAGCCAGCCACCAGCAGGATATGGACGGCTGGCCTGACTACTGGCCCGGACTGCCTCCCATGCACTACGCTACCCACTGCGTAGGCCCCGTAGCCGGTCTGCTGAAGCTGGAAGCGGAGTATGTATCCTGCTTCGGCTCGGGTACCATCCGCGAAGAGCTGGCCCAGATCCACAACTCCCCCTTCGCGGTGGAGTCAGCGCACATCAAGTTCAAGGACAGCGACCTGTCGGCTTACGTGTACCGTTCGCTGTTCGATACCGCCCGCCAGTACCGCGAGAGCTTTGAGGTATACGGTAGCCAGAAGTCGTTTGAGTGGCCGCTGATCGAAGGCGAAGATCCGGTAATCCATACGGCCAAGAAGCCCGAGCACGAGATACCCGAGCGCGTGAAGACACCTGACTACGCCCACCTGCTGCCCGAAGAGATTCGTCAGTTTACCGGGCACGGAGTATATAACCTCGACGACAACGCCCACCTGTCGTTTGTACAGGGAGCCGGACACGGTGGTTCGCACCCGCACCTGGCGCACGAGTTCCTGTCGGCCCTCGTTGAGGACCGCGAGCCATTCCCGAATGCCTGGCAGTCGGCCAACTGGACCAGCGTAGGTATCTTGGCGCACGAGTCGGCCCTACAGGGTGGTAAGTTGATACAGGTACCTGATTTTAAGAACGCTTAATGCTTTTTTAGTACCCGGAGTGACTACTCCGGGTGCTCAATAGTATATATCTCTGATATTCAGCCTGCTTCGCATAGGAGAATGTTGCCCAGAGGTACTTTGTCTAAGTAGAGTGCTTTACACTCTAACTACCTGCTCTGCCTTTGGGTGGAGCTTTGGCTCTTAATCCGGCGAAGATTAGTACTAATCAGAGCTGGAAGGGCAATAAATAATGGGGCATAAGGGTTTTATCCAGAGCCTGAAGTACTTATGCACACCGCTATAATTCATTATCAGCTTCCTCAACCAAACAGGGAAGTACCCTGCTGGCGAATAGCCGGTAGTCTTAACTTAGCAACAGAAAAAACCTGGTTTATAAATGAAGAAGATCGCTCTATCTTTTGGATTGATGCTGGCCTCCCTGCTCGTAGGGTGTGCGGTGCAGCAATCCGCAAAAACTGGCAGTACTGCCCAGGAGAAAGCAGTGAAGGCGCGGCGTCTGGAAGTCTTATTCCTGGGAGATAACGGTCACCACCGTCCCATTGATAGAGTTCCGGCCATCATGGCGGCACTGGGTGCCAAAGGCATCAACTTTACCTACACGGATCGCCTGGAGGACCTCAATCCTCAAAACCTCAACAAGTACGACGCTTTGATGCTGTACGCCAACTGGGACTCGATCGCTAATCCACAGGCGCAGGCGCTGCTGGACTTTGTAGCCTCGGGCAAGGGATTTCTGCCTATCCACTGCGGTTCGTACTCTTTCCGTAACAACCCTGAAGTAGTAAAGCTGATCGGTGGACAGTTCTGGCGTCATACCTGGGATACCATCCAGCCCGTATGGACCAATCCTGATCATCCGGCTATGGCGGGTGTAAAGCCTTTCAAAACCGTAGACGAAACCTACCTGCACACGCATCTGCAGCCGGACAACATCGTCCTGACGGAGCGCATCATCGGTGCTGATCAGGCCAAAGACAAGCCCGGACAGACCAAGGAGCCCTATACCTGGGTACGTACGCACGGCAAAGGTCGTGTGTTCTATACCGCTTACGGTCACGATGAGCGCACCTGGGCACAGCCTGAGTTTCATAATCTGATCGAAAAAGGTATCCTGTGGGCGGTGAACGACGAAGCCCGTCAGGCTCACGCGGCCCTGAAGCCACAGCCGTTCGCCTACCGGGAGGCCAAGCTGCCCAACTACGAGCAGCGCCCTGGCCCTCAGTTGCAGCAGCTGCCCCTCTCACCCGAGGAGTCGGTGAAGCACATTCAGGTACCGGTTGATTTTACATTAGAAGTATTCGCGCATGAGCCGGACGTGGTGCACCCTATCGCTATGTCATGGGATGAGCGTGGCCGTCTGTACGTACTTATTACTAAAGATTACCCCAACGAGCGTAAGGATACCGGCGGTAGCGACTACATCCTGATCTGTGAAGATACCAACAAGGATGGCAAGGCCGACAAATTCACCCGCTTCGCCGAAGGACTGAGCGTACCGACGGGTATGGTATTCGCTAATGACGGATTGATTGTATCACAGGCCCCGCACATGCTGTTCCTGAAAGATACCAACGGCGACGATAAGGCCGACGAGAAGAAGATCCTATTCAGCGGCTTCGGTACCTTCGATACCCACGCGGGTCCCTCTAACCTGCACTACGGCTTTGATAACTGGATCTACGGATCAGTAGGGTACTCGGGCTTCAAGGGCAAGTTTGGCGACAAAGACTCACTCAACTTCGGACAGGCCCTGTTCCGTTTCCGTCCTGATGGTTCGGATATGGAACTGGTGACCCGTACTTCCAACAATACCTGGGGGCTGGCCTTCAACGAAGCCGGTGACCTGTTTGGCTCTACAGCCAACAACTCGCACGGCTGGTATATGGCTATTCCGCACCGCTACTTCGGCGAGAGCCGCGTGGACAACGGTAGCCGCAGCACCGATACGCACAAGGATATGAAGCCCATCACTCCTAAGGTACGCCAGGTGGATGTATTTGGTGGATTCACGGCGGCGGCGGGTCACAACTTCTATACCGCCCGCGCATTCCCTAAGAAATACTGGAACACCGTAGCCTTCGTATCAGAGCCAACGGGACACATCCTGCACCAGAACGTAATGGTGAAGAAAGGTACTGACTACGAAGATGCCGATGGCTTTAACCTGCTGGCCGGAGCCGACGAGTGGGTATCGCCGGTATTTGCGGAGGTAGGACCCGATGGAGCCGTATGGGCGGCCGACTGGTACAGCTTCATTATCCAGCACAACCCAACGCCTAAGGGCTTTGATAATGGGAAGGGTAACGCCTACGACACCGACCTGCGTGATTATACCCACGGACGTCTGTATCGCATCGCGTACAAAGGGGCCCCTGCCTATACCCCAATCATGCTGAGCAAGAACCGCCCTGAGGAACTGGTAGCTACGCTGAAGAATACGAATATGTTCTGGCGTCGCCACGCCCAGCGCCTGCTGGTAGAGCGCGGCAACACCGACGTAGTACCTCAGCTGGTAGCGCTGGTAAAAGATAACTCGGTAGACGAAATAGGTCTGAATCCGGCCGCTATCCACGCGCTGTGGACCCTGCAAGGCTTAGGCGCGTTGAGTGGTCAGGATGGTCCTGCTCTACAGGCGGCTACGGCGGCCCTGAAGCATCCAAGCGCGGCTGTACGTAAGGCAGCTGTACAGGTATTGCCTCGTAATGCCGCTACGGCTCAGGCCCTGATGCAGGCCAATGCCCTTAACGATAAGGAGCCCCTGGTGGTACTGAATACGCTGCTGGCCTTTACCGAAACGCCGCTGACTCCTGCCATCGAGAAGGCCGTACTGGCCCGTATGGAGCAGTCGACCGAGGCCGATGATCGCTGGATGCCCGATGTATTTGCGGTAGCCATGAATGCCCACGGAGGTAAGCTGCGTCAGCAGTACCTGGCTGGCCGCAAAGCCAAGGCTTCTCAGGCAGGTAGCCAGAAAGCATCAGCCTCGGCCAAGACGGGTATGGATCACAGCACCATGGATCACTCTGCTCACCAGAGCAGTAAGCCGGCTACCAGCCTCGTACAAGGCACTGCCGAGCTGGCTATTACCAATATCACCATTGAGCCGGGTAACCCGTATGTACGTGAGTACGCTCGTGTAGTCGTAGAGATTACTAACCAGGGTAGTGTAGCCGTAGCGAAAGACGTAGTACCTGTGGTGAACGTAGAGATACGCGGTGGCGGACTCAACCTCAACTACATCAGCAAAAACCTTGATAAGGGTATCGCTCCGGGTGAGACCATCCGTCTCTCAGAGGGGAACAACGGTCCCTGGCGTGCCACCTTCGGCTTCACCGCCGAGCAGGCTGGTAAGGTACAGGTAACGGCTGTGATTGACCTGGATAACGTAGTGCCCGAAAAGGACGAAAACCGTAACAACCGCCTCAGCAAGAGCTTTGATGTACGTCGTCTCGACAAGCTATCGGACTTTGCCCTTGAGCGCGCTGCCCGCAGCTATGCTTCCTACGCCTCGGCCGACTCGGTACTGGCTCTGCTCAATACAGCCCAGGCTCTTGATGGCGGTGGTCGTCTGGCCGTAGTAAAAGGAGTAGTGGGTGGCTGGAACGTGAAGCGTAAGGAAAATACCAATGACGCCGGACGTGCCCTGCTGGCCAGTCTGAAGAAGGGGGTACCTGACGACCTTAGTCAGCGTATGACAGGACTGATGGAATCATTTGGTGTGAAAGACGCCGTAGCCTCCGACCCGAATACACAGGTAGTACATATCAAAGCGGTACGCGAGGAAATGAAGTTTGACAAGACGGAGTTCACAGTAATTGCCGGCAAGCCCGTGGAAGTGGTATTTGAAAACCCCGATGCCATGCAGCACAACTTTGTACTGGGTAAACCCAAGACGCTGGAAGTGATCGGAGCGGCCGCTGACAAGATGATTACGGCTAAGGATGGTGCCGAAAAGAACTACGTGCCTAGTATCCCGCAGGTAATCGCGGCTACGCCACTGGTGAACCCCGACCAGACCTACCGTCTGAAGTTCGTGGCTCCTTCTGAGCCGGGTAGCTACCCATTTGTGTGTACCTTCCCTGGTCACTGGCGCCTCATGAAAGGGGTCATGACTGTTACCAAGGAGCAGGCCATGAATACTTCGAAGTAGTATAAGGATTCAATCGTTTGAACAGCTCCCGCTTTCGCTCATTTTGGGTAGAGGCGGGAGCTTTTTTATTAAATCATACAGATACCTTACGAGTGCTCATGAGAAAACTGTACACCCTAACTCTGCTGATCCTTCTAGCCACAGGTACTCTGAAGGCGCAGTCTACTTCCATACCCGTTCACGATCCGGTGATGATCAGGCAGGATGGGGTATACTACCTGTTCTGTACGGGGCGTGGTATTACCGTCTGGTCTTCGCCCGATATGAAACAGTGGAAGCAAGAGAAACCCGTATTTGATGAAGCACCGGACTGGGCGGTGAAGGCAGTACCGGGCTTTCAGCGCAACCACATCTGGGCCCCGGATATATCTTACCACAATGGTATCTACTACCTGTACTACTCCATCTCGTCTTTTGGCAAGAATGGGTCCTGCATTGGCCTCGCTACCAACAAGACCCTGCACCCCGGTAGTCCCGACTACCGCTGGGTCGATCACGGTAAGGTAGTGGAGTCGGTACCTGGCCGGGACAACTGGAACGCCATTGACCCCAACCTGATCCGGGATGAGGAGGGAACGCCCTGGCTGGCCTTCGGCTCGTTCTGGGACGGGCTCAAGCTGGTGAAGCTCACCAACGATGCCCGGGCTATTGCCACGGATCCGCAGCGCTGGTACACGATTGCCAGTCGCAGAGCCAAGAGTGCTACCGACTCCCTGGCTGGAAACACCGCCATTGAAGCTCCGTTTATATTCAAAAAGGGCAACTACTACTACCTCTTCGCATCGATCGATTTCTGTTGTAAGGGCGAAAACAGTACCTACAAAATGATTGTGGGGCGCTCCGAAAAACTTACCGGACCCTATCTTGACAAAGCCGGGGTTGAAATGACCAAAAGCGGAGGTACTCCGCTCCTGCAGGGCAATAAAGACTGGCATGGCGTAGGCCACAATGCTGTAGCCAGCTTTGACGGTACAGATTACCTGATCTTCCACGGGTACGACGCCCATGACAAGGGCAAGTCGAAGTTACGGATTGAGAAGCTGAGCTGGGATCAGGACCAGTGGCCGGTGGTAAAGTAGCTACGTCAGGCGCTATCAGGGGCCTTACACGAAGTGCAGCTGTGGGCAGCTAAAAATATTGGGAGTAATAGGTACATTCGTTTGGTGATTGAGTACGTTTATTCTGCTATGTGGGCTTACTCATTTGATCGATGCTGTTATTTTCTGAGTATCTTTTTATCAGAATAACACTTTGATTCGTTTTATAACGGGCGTAGTATCCATCTGGATACTTTTTGCCATCAGATAGGCTGCCAATAAAACAGGCCTCTGAACCTCTAAGAAGTACAAATCCTGGTGTGTGACAACGGCATCAGGATACATAAATGGTACTTCGAAAAAGCATTTCAGGTACTCGAGAGGTTACACGCTTGCAATGAATACCTCGGTATGGGCGTTGGAATAGCAACGTGTAAAAAAGATTATTGAAACCCATAGTGGCAAAAATTGGTTAATTAGTGAACCAGGGAAGGGAAGTGTTTTTTCATTTCACAGTCCCTAAAGACCTTAAAATATTACATGACTACGAATAACAAACTGAGGTGTGTCCTTTTAGTGGATGATGATCCCGATGATAACTTCCTGCACCAGATCGTTATCAAGGAAAGCGGGATGAGCCCCAAGGTAGTAGTCGCTGAAAATGGCGAGGTGGCCTGGCATTACCTGACCGATACAAAAAAGGCAGAGTTCCAGAAGCCGGACGTGATCTTTCTGGATATCAATATGCCACGTATGAATGGATTTGAGTTTTTGTCTTTGTACAAAACACTCGCTGCTGACCTGCGTGCCGGTACCAAGGTGGTTATTCTGTCTACTTCCTCGCATCCCCACGACTACGAGAAGGCTTTATCCATATTTCCCGAGATACACTACCGTACCAAGCCGCTGACCGAAGAGATGCTCCAGACTATTATGAATGGAGAGAATAAGTTCTCGAAAGTATAGGCACATCAATAGCATTTACTGAATTACTACTATATAAAAAGGAGCCCGCTAGCGGGCTCCTTTTTCGCTCCTATTCGCTACTACCTCTACCGGATCTCCCACCTGTATAGCACCTTCGTGCAGTACGCGGGCCGTAATACCGCCGTGCTGCCGCATCGCATTATAGCCTCCGGGGCCCAGTATCTCTTCCATGCGGCTACAGGGGTGGCACTCGCCGGTATATTCCAGTACTGCCTCACCAATCTGGAAGGTTTTATCCTTCAGGGCCAGCAGATTGATACCCTTCACTACCAGGTTGCGGCGTACCAGGGCCGGGTCCAGATGGTCTTTGCCCAGGTAGGAAGCTACCGCCTGCAGGTGTTCGGCCTGAATAAGCGTCACCTGCCGCTTGCTGTCGGGGCGGCCCTGGTACCGGTCGCCGTCCAGGCCGGTGCCGATGCGGGCGTACGTATGCTCTATGGGGTTGACGGGCTGGCGGGAGGCCGGACGTACCCCCATCCAGACCACACGCCCCGGCTGAGCGTACTGCTGCATCAGCTGGTACAGGTGGGAGGAATCGGACAGTTTGGCCATAGGTACTTGGTACTGGTAGAGATTATTTTTTGTGGGCTTTTTCGTAGTGAAGGCGCAGCAGGTCATCACCAAAGTCGTTGGTCAGGTCGCGCACTACGGTGTGGATGTGGTTGGCGTTGTCCTGGGTGTTGTCAAACTCGATCAGCATCGTAGGACCGTGGATGCGGTAGTAGTGGCCCTGGTCTTTTCCTTTGATGGGCTCGGTATTACCGATCCAGGCAAAATAGATATTTTCCATACCTGCCTTCTGTAGCTGTTCCATTTGCTGATTCTTAAGCGTAACGTGGTAGCGGTTGAGGTAGATGCCGATAAGCTGTCGGAACAGGTCCTGCTGAGCCGGGGTCATGTCCTTCATCGGTATACCTTCATAGCTGGTGAGCTTATCAGCCTTACGGTTATTGGCCGTGAATATCTCCCAGGGCGACTTGGTCCCCAGTATCACTTTCTGACGCTGAGCTTCGGTGAGGGCGTTCAGTAGCTGGAAAGCCACGTCCTCCTCATCTTTGAGTACCCGGCGGCCCTTTTGGGGCATATCTGCCAGTACATGACCCGGATTGGTACCTATAAAACTGGGCGTGTAGCTGAGCTGGCCGGTCACGGAAGAGAAGTGCAGTGAAATGTGGTGGCCCTCAATGCGCCAGCTCCAGGGATCTTTGTCGCCGGGCGTACCAAATACCAGAAAGGAGTAGTTCTCCGGATCACGACGGGTATCATTGGGCGGGCGGTTCTCAACTACCCGCAGTACATTTTCGAGGTCTATGATTTCATCGATCTTGCGGTAACCTTCGTCACTCATCATCACCCTGACCATACCCATGGCGGCAGCGCGCTGCTTGTCGTTCATATGCTTCAGCGCCAGTCCCTTTCGCTCGCGGGGTACAAAGTGCCAGTCAAACCGCAGCGGGTCATCAAATCCCAACTGCGTTTGCCTGAGCTGATCAGCATCCAGAGTACTCAGAAAAGCCTTGACGGCTTTGGTCATCTGCTGGTTGAGCGTTTCCTTCTTTCCCGGAACATCCATCCCTGGAATATCCATTCCGGAAGCCGCCTCCACCAGGCAGGTAGGTACTATAAGCAGCAGAAGCAGGCAGCGGTAAAAAATAGCGGCTAGAGAAAGACGTTGCATAGGTCGGGTGTTTGGTAAAAACGGTTTGGCTTAACCAAAGGCTAGCCGCTGTTGAAAAATTAAAGAGTGCGTATCCGGATAGTACGGTACCAGGCCTCGTCGCCGTGGTCCTGCAGAGCGATGTGTCCCCTGGCGTGGGGCTGAGCGTAGGGCCAGCTGGCGAATTTGCTTTTAGCTACGGTAGCTTTCCAGCTGTCGGAGCCGTATTCGTATTCTACTACTTTCTCTCCGTTGAGCCAGTGTTCTACGTGGTTATCTTTTACTACGATGCGTCCTTTGTTCCACTGGCCGGCTGGTTTGGCTACCTGCCTGGTGGGGGCGTACATATCATAATTGGCTCCGGTCTTCTGCTTGTCATTGAGCTTTACCATCTTGCCTCCGTCATTGAAGGGCGGGTACCCTTCATCATCAATCACCTGGTACTCCGGCCCGGAGTAGTAGGTCGGGTTCTTTGGGTCCTCTATTACTTTGTACATAACGCCGCTGTTCCCCTTGGGCGCTACCCTGAACTCAAACTCCAGCTCAAAGTTCTCGAACTGATCGTTGGATACCAGGTCACCGCTACCGCCGTGGGTCATCAGGGCGCCGCCCATCACCATCCAGCCCTTCACACCACCATTATGCTGATAGCTGTGCCAGCCTTTGAGCGACTTGCCGTCGTATAAGTTCTGCCATTTGCCGGGCTTTTGTGCCCAGACTGCCCCGGTCATAATACAGGCTATTGTCAGTAGGTATATTTGCTTCATCAGGTTGAGGGATAGGGGTATTTTACATGCAACCATTCCCCTTTCTAAAGAACGTATCTACCGGCATATACTGTGCAGGCAGGGCCGTAATCAGTGGTAGGGGCTGCCTCTGGCCAGCCAGAACGGGTATCTGTTGGGTAATGTCTTAGAACATCCCTCATCTGAGTACTTAATTCCTCATTAGCGGCCTGGCCCGCCTGACTATACCTTGTGGTTTGATTTTTTCGGATAAGTGGGAGTTGAACAAGATAGGAAGAGCATGAAAAAGATAACCTCACGAACTGGAATAGGCATGTTTCTTACTCTGGGATGGCTTTTTGTAAGCTGTAACTCTGGAGTAGATAAAGAAAGGGAGAAACTGGCACAAGCTCAGGAAGAGGCGATGGATGCCACCGATGAGTCGTATGAAAAAATACGCAATGCGCAGGGACAGGAAGACCTGGCCGAGGTCAGAGATAATCTGAAAGAGGCAAAGAACCAGCTGGCGGAGAAGCAGCGGGCATACGTAGAGAAGATGCGTGACCGCCAGGAGAAAATTCAGAATCGGCTTTCGATGATGGACTCGAAAATTGCCTCGAGCAGCGGTACTACCAAAGAAAAATGGGTAGAGCGCCGGACCAAACTTATGCGGGAGCGCGACCAGCTTCAGGCTAACCTGCTGGATATGCAACAGCCCATGACCAGCGAGCAGATGGTAACCGTGGAGAAACAAATCAATGACTTATTAGCGGCTATCGATACAGAGCTGGCTTCTAATGAGTAATGAGTTATAGCACATTATTTACACCAGGAATTTCATATATCCACACCTAAGTAGTTAGAAGTAGCAGGGGGAGCCATATGGCTCCCCCTGTGTATTGTTGTAGTACCTGGTGATTAGGTAAGCCGGCGGGTAATCAGCGTCCGGACCAGCTCGTAGAAGGGGTAGGGCTGCATCGTGCGCCAGTTGTCAAGGTGCAGGGTACCTCCGAAGTTGAGATAGTAGTCCAGGCGGTAGCGCTTCCACTCGTACTCCACATGGTCACGGAAGCCCACGGCCGCGATCCAGCCATCCTCCACATCCTCAAACCACTCCGCATAGTACTCGTCATCAGACCCGTGGAAGTTCATTACGTTTTCACCAATCAGGATATACTGATTGATACCTGCGGCTACCAGTTCGTCTACTACGTTCCGCTTGAAGTACATGATGTCGTTGTGGAGGGTGTCGTTCCATTCGCCAAACAGCTCAATGACCGCAAACCGGCGGTTATAATCCGCAAAAAGTATCTTTACATACAGGGTTTCGGAGCCGATGGTATCCCACAGCGGATGGATGTAGTACCCATAGATGTCGTTCTCGTAGTAGTTGAGGTTATACTCCCTGCCGTAGAAGGGCGACCTCCGGTCCTGGTTGGCTATATAATGTTTTTCCCAGTTATAAAAGGGCTCTATTTCTTGCATATCAACACTAAATTCTAATCGGTTATAGATACAATCGCACAACAAAAAACATTCCCGCAGATACGGCCCTGCTTCCACTTCTGAAGTACTTATGGAAGGTGGTAGGTCCGGGAGGCAGCCTTTCCGGCAGTGGCCTTACTTTTCAACAGAGAAAAAGGGAGCGCGTACCAAATTTGCTTGTAGCTGAACGAAAAATCTGTGTGTATTTATATACCTGATTCAGGAGCGGTAGTAGCGCTACTACCTAAGTAGGTACGTCTACTTCCCGGATCCAAGGTACATGGGGGGCTGCATCTGGCTCACCTGAGGTGGCTCCAGATCCTGACAGGTCGCCGGAATATCCGTAGTGTCGTAGTTATTGGCTGTGTAGGGAAGTACTCTGGTACAGAAAGAGGTGAAGCCCCGGTGGATTATGGAGCGGAGAATGTAGAGAAGAGAGCCATCATTGGCGGAGTACAAAGCGTACGCAGGTTCTGCTTTGACTACATCAGCCGGAAATTGCTCCGGCTGATGTAGCAAAATGTATCTTCAATAATTTATTAAACTACCCCCTGGGCCAGCATAGCATCCGCTACTTTTACGAACCCACCCAGGTTAGCTCCTTTTTCGTAGTTGACATAGCCATCCTCTTCGGTGCCGTACTCAACACAAATCTGATGGATTTCCTTCATGATATCCCGGAGCCTGTTGTTTACTTCATCCCGGCTCCACGAGTAGCGCAGTGAATTCTGTGACATCTCAAGGCCCGATACCGCCACTCCGCCGGCATTGGAGGCTTTGCCCGGAGCATACAGGATCTTGGCTTCCTTGAATACCTGAATGGCTTCTGGGGTACTGGGCATATTCGCTCCTTCTGCCACACAGATACATCCATTCTTTACGAGGGTGCGGGCATCCTCTTCGTTTACCTCGTTCTGGGTGGCATTGGGGAAGGCAATATCACAAGGAATACCCCAGGGACGCTCACCTTCGAAGTACTCACATCCGTACTTGTCAGCGTACTCTTTGATCCGGCCGCGCTTTTCGTTTTTCAGGTCCATCACAAAGGCCAGCTTCTCAGCATCAATCCCCTGTGGGTCGTAGATAAATCCATCGGAGTCGGATAGAGTAACTACTTTGGCGCCGGCCTGCAAACACATCTCGGCGGTGTACTGAGCTACGTTGCCGGATCCTGATATTACTACGGTCTTACCAGTCAGGCGTTCGCCGCGGGTTTCGAGCATATCTTCTGCAAAGTACACTACCCCGTAGCCCGTAGCCTCGGGCCGGATGAGGCTACCACCCCAGGTGGCTCCTTTGCCGGTAAGTACTCCCGTAAATTCTCCCTTGATGCGCTTGTACTGACCAAACAGGTACCCTACTTCTCGTCCGCCAACGCCAATATCACCGGCCGGAACGTCAATATCGGCGCCTACGTGGCGGTACAATTCGGTCATAAAGCTCTGGCAAAACTTCATGATCTCACCATCAGACTTCCCCTTGGGGTCGAAGTCGGAGCCTCCCTTGCCGCCGCCCATGGGCAGGCCGGTGAGGCTGTTTTTGAATACCTGCTCAAAGGCCAGGAATTTGAGGATGCTCAGGTTGACCGATGGGTGAAAACGCAGCCCGCCCTTGTAAGGCCCGATGGCACTGTTCATCTGAACCCGGTACCCCCGGTTGACCTGTACCTCGTTCTGGTCATCCAGCCAGGGTACCCTGAACATCAGTACCCGCTCGGGTTCTGTTATCCGCTCCAGTATCTTAGCTTTCTTATACTTAGGATTTTGTTCTATAAACGGAATGATCGCTTCGGCCACCTCCTGAACGGCCTGCATAAACTCCGGTTCGTGCTGGTTCCTGGACTCTACCTTTGCCAGGAACTCCTTCACAAGTGTATCCATGTTTAGTCTTATATTTGAAAGATAATAGTTTTAACTAGTGGAAAAGTCGGGCCTGAAATTACTACTATTTCCTGTTGTACCTAGCGCCCACGCGATTAATTAGAAATAACTATTCCTCTCTGTCTTTCAATTGTCTTGTTCATTCACCAGCAATTATTTACCCGTGTACAGCCGGCCAGCTGTATAGTCTTTTATAACTATTGTGTTTAACAGCTGATTTTACTACCTAGCTATACTTCCCTGCTTACTGTCCATATCCGTAAATAAATCGGCAAAGTACCCCCTGTGGAAAGAGGGCAGAGAAGACGGAATAACCAACGACCCAACCAGTAATTGTTATCAGATCATGCCCGAGGGACCACAGATGGTATTTCTGAAAGAGCAGGCGGAGCCATTTATCGGGCAGGTGGTGGTACAGGCCGAAGGACGTGCCGGGGACATCCCCTTTGATGAGCTTAAAGGACAGACCTTAACCAGTATCAGTACTTTCGGAAAGGAGATCTTCTTTGGCTTCACTGATTTGACCATCCGTATTCACCTGAGGTTTTTCGGGAAGTACGCCATCAACGGAACTGCGAACCGGGAGCTCGAGTTGGGGCTGGAACTGGATGAAGGGACGATTAACTTCTATGCCTGCGAGTGCCGCCTGCTACGGGAGCCTTTGGAGGAACTGTACGACTGGAGCACCGATATTATGAATCCAGCCTTTGATCCGGATCAGGCCCTCCGTAAGCTGTACAACAAGCCCGACCGGCTCATTTGTGACGCCCTGCTGGACCAGTCCATTCTGGCGGGGGTAGGGAATGGCATCAAAAACGAAGCCTTGTTTCGACAGCGGGTACATCCGGAAAGTAGGGTGGGGGAGATACCTGAGCCGGTGCTGCGAAGCCTTGTTGAGGAATGTGTACAGCTAAGCTTCGACTACCTGGACTGGAAACGTGAGGGAACCACTGCAGACCAGTGGCAGGCCTACATGCGCAAGCAGTGCCCCCGGGACCATATTCCTATCCGTAAGGAGAAGGTCGGAAAGGATGGACGCCCCTGCTACTTCTGTGACAAATGCCAGCGTCTATACCTGCCCGATGCCATCTGGTGATCAGCACTACCGGTATCTTTACTTTGTAATATTAACCGTTCGGGAGGTAGTCTGATAGTACCTTGTCTGCTTGCAGGATAGTACATACCCTGGTTTTCTCAGCGCTTTTGGCTTATCAAACAAAAAGTCAGCGGGGTGACATAAGGAGAAATGCCTGCCCGCCAGATTATAAAACAATAGTTTTGTGTAGCTTTCGATACTAGTTAAAAACATTTATATTATAATAGGTGGTTGTAAGCTATGTACTTGCTTCTGGCACTGCGTAGTACAGGTTAATACCAAAGGTTTTATATGAAGAAATTATGTACCAGTAGCTTTCTTATTTTTTTACTACTACTAGTAGCCTGTAGACCTACCAGAAATCTGGTGTATTTTGACAATCTGGCTACTCAGTATGATTATAAGGTTCCGATTCAGAACGTGCCGGATATCCAGATAAAACCCGGAGACCTTCTCAATATTACGGTGAGTAGTGTCAATCCCGAATCTAATGTGCTGTTTAACAATGGCATTATAGTGCCGCCGGGTACTCCCTACAATACGACCACCGCCACGCCCCGACTCAACGAAGGGTACCTGGTAGACAGGGAGGGGTTTATCAATTTTCCGGTACTGGGGAAAGTGGAGCTGGCAGGACTTACACGTGAGCAGGCTATTGACAAACTGACGGAACAGATAAGACTGGTCATAAAATCGCCCATTGTAAACCTGCGCTACCTGAATTTCAGGGTGACGGTTATTGGAGAAGTCAAAAATCCCTCTACCTTCACCGTAGAATCAGAAAAGCTGAATGTACTGGAAGCACTGGGACTGGCGGGGGATCTGACCGAGTATGCCCGGCGGGATAATATACTTATCATCAGAGAGAACCACGGCGAGCGGCTGGCTACACGTTTGGATCTGAATTCGAAGGATATTCTGGAGTCGCCTTTTTTCTATCTGCAGCAGAACGACGTTGTGTATGTCGAGCCGTACAGTCGAATCAAGATTGCCCAGTCGGAACCTGCCAACCGGTACATACCCATCTGGGCGGCGGCGATCTCAGCTTTTGCATTCTCCCTGATTACATTCTTCAATAAGTAATAATAGTCAGCTATATGTATGGCCGATAGAGAGGCAACTACTACCCAAGTCCAACCATCGGGACGTATTGACATAAAAAAGAGCCTGTACCGGTACCTGCGACACTGGTACTACTTCCTTATTGGATTAGTGCTGGCGTTGGGTGTAGGCATCTTTCTGATGGTGTTTATTACCCCCAAGTACCTTATATACAGTACTATCCTGGTGAGGGATATTGACAAGGGGCCTGACTTCCAGGCGGGTAATCCGGCTTTTCAGGATCTGGGCATATTCAATCAGGCCACCAGTATCGATAACGAGATCGAGGCGTTCCGGTCGTTGAGTCTGATGGAGCGAACCCTCAAAGAACTGGCCCTGTATACCAGCTACTATGTGCAGGGGATTGTCAAGAAGGAGGAGATCTACGGAAGCGATGTGCCGATCAGGGTGGTAGTAAGGAGCCTCAAAAAGTCAGCGTATGATGAAGATATAACCATAACCATCCGGGATACCAGCCGTTTTGAACTGCTGGACTGGCATGGGCAGGGTACCTATCGGTTTGGTCAGCCCATCGTGAAGCCTTACGGTGCCTTCTCCATCGTCCGGAATCCCAAATCCACCGGAGGATTTAGGGAAGTTACTGTCCGGTTCAATAACATCCGAAAGCTGGCCGTCGACTACAACGAAGATCTTAAGATAACCCAGACCAGTAAGAATGCTGACGTTCTGAACCTGAGCTTTCTGAACCCCCTGCCCGAAAAAGGCAAAGACATCATGAGCACGCTGATCCAGGTATATAATCAGGATGAGCGGGAAGATCAGAACCGACTGGCCCTATCGACGGTGCAGTTCATAGACGATCGCCTGCGCGAACTGACGGCTGAGCTGACCGAGAACGAGCTGCAGGAGGCGCGCTTCAAGATCCAGAACCGGGTAACGGATGTGCGCTCGGAGGCCTCGGCTTACCTTGAAGAATCCAGGACCTATAACCAGCAACTGTCCACGCTGAATACGCAGATCCAGGTGGTGGAGTCGCTGGAGAGGTACCTGTCGCGGCCGGGTGAGCTGTACGAGCTGGTACCCAGCAACCTCAACATTGAAGACCGCGCCCTGATGGAGCTGATCGGGCGGTTTAATGACCTGCAGCTGGATCGGGAGCGAATGCTGCGTACGCAGGAGCCGACCAGTCCGCTGGTGCAGAACATCAATACGCAGCTGGCGACGCTGAGGCAGAGCATCGCCGAAAACCTCAAGATAATCAGACGGGGGCTGGAGGTAACCCGCAACAATATTGCCTCCCGCGCCAGGGGCTTTCAGTCGCGGATCAGTGAGATACCCAACATAGAGCGGGAGCTGAATGACATCAACCGCCAGCAGGGGGTACGGCGGGACCTGTACGTGTACCTGCTACAGAAGCGGGAGGAGTCGGCCCTGTACCTGGCCTCTACCGGGTCGAAGATCCGGGTGCTGGACCCGCCGGGCGCTACCTTAAAGCCCGAAACGCCCAAGAAGCCTATCGTGCTGGCACTGGCTCTGTTTGCGGGGCTGGTGATACCCTTCGGGCTGGTGATGGCCAAGGGCCTGCTGAGTGACCGGGTAAAGCACCGGGAGACGGTGGAACGACTGACTACTACACCCATACTGGGCGAAATCACCCACCACCGCGGCCGAAAACCACTGATACTATACAAAAAGCCCCGGGCTATGGTAGCCGAGGAGTTCAGGTTTATCCGGAGCAAACTCACCGCTATGGCCAATAACGAAGGAAAGCAGGTAATACTGATCACGTCGGGGATGAACCGCGACGGCAAAACCTTCGTGGGTGTCAACCTGGGTACGAGCCTGAGTATGGCCGGGTACCGGGTGGTCATGCTGGACTTTAACCTGCGGCAAAGCGACGACTTGCTTTCTTACCTGGGGATTCAGTCCGACACGGGCATCACTGAATTTATCAATACCAAAACACTCACTGCCGAGAACCTGATCAAGGCTTCTCCGGTCTCGCCCGGCTTTTACTTCCATATGATCGGGTCGGGAAGTGCGGCTGAGCAACCCACTGAGCTCATGATGAACCCCCGGATAGGGCAGCTCATAACCCAGCTAAAAGAAAACTTTGACTATATACTCATTGATACACCGGCTATCGGACAGGTAGCCGACGCGTATTCGCTGGCACGATATGTGGATGTGTGTCTGTATGTTGTACGCTATAACCACACCAAAAGAGAGTACATAGCTACAGTCGATGAAATCAATAAAGAAGGAAGATTCAATTCGACCATGATCGTGTTGAATGATGCCCGCAGAGAGAATTAATCACTAGTAAAGTATTTCATGTTGCTTCCTTCCAATCCCACAGTGCTGCATGCTAGGTAAAAAGTTAAGCCAGAACTTCGCCATCAATATTGTTTCGATGGTGCTGGGTATCCTTAGTTCTATATTTATAGCCCGCATAGGAGGGCCGGCCATTCTGGGTAACATTAGCCTGGCCATGTCGTTTCAGGTACTGATCAAATCCATCTTTACCCATACGGTCAACAGCGCCCACCTCAAGATGTACAGCGACGACAAGGAGGTAGGCTTAAAGAACTTCCTGTCTGTCAATGTATTCTATAACATCATCACGACGCTGCTGGTACTGCTGTTTGTGCTGTGGAACCGGCAGAGCGGGCAGGGTACCTTTACGGAGTTACAGATCAACCTGATCATTATCTTCATCCTGCAGGACTACCTCCTGACTCCCCTCTACATCTACGTGACGGACCAGTCGTCGAAGCTCAATATCCTGCGGGCCAACATGATTGATTTCTCGTCCCAGATCCTGATCAACATTGCCAAGATCGTGGCCGTGGTACTGGGCGAGTCCGAGATTGGCATAGCCTGGTACATCATGGCGGCCTGCGGAGTAAGTGCTGTATACCCGCTGGTGCAGCTCATCAAGTCCAGGTTTGGTGCCTTTTCTCCCACTATTTTTAAGAAGTACATCACGTACTCACTGAGCATCTCTACCTCTACCATTGCTTATGGTTTTCTGCTGAGCTTTGATAAGGTACTGCTGGGCTTGTATGCCGTACCGGCCGAGGCCATTGGGTACTACAACGTCGGCAACCGCCTGGGTATACTACTCATGAGCATCGGCGTAAGTGTGGGAGGGATTTTCCTGTCGGTATTCTCGCAGAATATCCACGACAAGAACCACGACAAAACACTGGAACAGCTCTCCAACTACGAGCGGTACATTTCGATGCTGTTTTTCCCGGCGATACTTTTTTCCATCCTCTTCGGACGCGAGATCATTACGCTGGTATTTGGTGAAATATACACCCGGGCTTACCCGATCCTGATCCTGTCCCTGCTGTTTGCCCTGACCAAGACCCTCACCATCCCTTACCAGAACTACCTCTTTGCCAACAACCAGTTCAGGACGTTCAACCGGGGCTCCATCATCTTTGCGGCTTCTATTGTAGGGGGTACTCTCCTGCTCGTGTATCTGGACCTGTTCAATGACCTCACCATATCGGTGGCGCTGGGGCTGTTACTGGCCTGTCTGGTGGAGCGGTTTGTTTTTGTCAGGGGAGCGGCTGAGGTAGACTCTCGGGTCCGGTTTATGTTTCATCCGCGCATACTCCTGGTGTTTGGAGCACTGGCCGTTGGCTGGCTTGTTGCCGAACCCTTCATTGATACCGATCAGATCTTTCTGTCCTATGGTATCAGGGCGGCAGTCCTGCTGGTGGCCCTGCCGCTGGGCTTCCTGACGGGTATTTATACCCGGGCGGATGTACAGCTGGTAACGGGCTTTGTTCAGGAGAAGCTTGGAAAAAGGGGGGAGTAACTATCTATCTAGTACCCGACAGCAATTGCACACATTAGCCATACATACACACAATGCAGTACAGTATCATTATTTGCACCTACAACCGAGCTACATTTTTAAAGGAAACCATTGATTCTATCCTGCTGCACCTTACGGATCAGACAAAGTACGAGTTACTAATTGTTGATAACAACTCTACTGACACTACTGCTGAGGTAGTAAAGCAGTACCTGCATGTGCCCATCATTCGCTACGTCTTTGAGCAGAACCAGGGCCTATCGTACGCCCGTAACCGGGGCATCAAAGAGGCGCGCTATCCTATCATTGTATTCGTGGATGACGACATTGATATTGACCCTAACTACCTGTCGGTGCTGGATAAGCTGTACAGCGATCCGTCCGTGCAGATAGTAGGAGGCAAGGTACTTCCGTACAAATCCAGGGTACCCGAATGGCTGCCCAAAAAGTACTACTACCTGGCCAGCGTGTACGACATGGGCGATACGCCGGCTTTTGTTCCCAAACTGATGGGAGCCAACCATACCTTTCGCAAAGAGGTAGCTGATAAAGTAGGAGACTACAACGTAAACATCGGTCCGCTGGGGGATTTCAAACTCGGTGGCGATGAGAATGATTTCCTGTTGCGGGCACAGAACAAAGGGTACCGACTGCTCTATCACCCCGACCTGATCGTACACCACAAGATCCAGAACCGCTTTAACCGGGAGTTTATCCTGAAGTACTCCTACAACATAGGAGCTACGGAAGCCAACATTGACTATACCAACCGTAAGCACCTGCTGGCCCTGAAATGTATGAAGTACGTGGTGGATCGCTTAGCGGCAGGTATTGGCCTTGCCCCCAACGGAAGTACCGAAATCGTGAAGGAAATCCGGAAGCAGCACAAACAGGGGTACCTGGACTTTGTCCGCAACACAGTCGGTAAATAAGGGAGCTGTACTATCAATAAGCGTTCTTTTCGCCTTTGATAACATTGTAAGCCGTCAGGAATATGATTTCCAGATCCAGCACTATGCTCCAGTGCTCGAGGTACCACAGGTCATACTCCACTCTCTTCTTGATGTGGGTAGGCTCGGTGATCTCGCCCCGGTAGCCGTTGATCTGGGCCCAGCCGGTGATGCCCGGCTTCAGGTAGTGACGGATCATGTACTGATCCTCCATGGCCTGGAAGTCGTCGTTGTGCTTGAGCATGTGGGGGCGGGGGCCTACTATACTCATATCGCCCCGCAGTACGTTATAAAACTGCGGAAACTCGTCGAGGCTCGTCTTCCGGATGATACGGCCGATGCGGGTCACCCGCTTGTCATTTTTGGTAGCTTGTACGGCCTCCATCTCTTTATTGATGGTCATACTCCTGAACTTGTAGCACCAGAAGGGCTTGTTGTCCTTACCGCTGCGAAGCTGGGAAAAGAAGACCGGCCCCGGCGACTCGAGGTAGATCAGAATACTCAGGATAGGTATCAGCCAGGATAGTATGAATACTAGTACGAAAAGGCTGAACAGGATATCGAAGGCACGCTTGATAAACTGGTTGACGGCCGACTGCAGGGGCTCGTTGCGGAGCGTCAGGATTGGCAGATCACCGTTGATACTATCTACCTGCACCGGCCGGTCGATGATACCCCGGAGATCAGGTACTATCCTGAACCGGATCAGGGCCTTATCCGCCTGATCCATGATACGGTACACCCGGGCGTTGTCCTCAGGCATAATGGTGGTATAGATCTCCGTGATCTTTAACTCCTCCGTAAGCCTCATGACGTCATGGAGCCCCTTGTAAACAGGGTACTGAGTAGTAGCCGTAGCTACCTCTCTATCATCGACAAAGCCGACTATCTTGATATTGAACTCCTCTCTTTCAATGTAGCTGGCCAGCTTTTTGGCTACCGCGTTGTACCCCAGTATCAGTATTCTCCTCCTGGAGTGTATCTCTTTCTTGACCCACTCGCGGATACCCAGGTAGACAAGACGGTTAATTACCAGACCGATGACGAAGAGCGTGGAGCTGAGATAAACCATGCTGGAAGAAAGCGGTACTCGGCGGGGTAGGTATAGGTAGAAGAGGATCAGCAACAGCAGAACGAAAGCTGTCTTTACGGTCTTTCGTAAGAATACCTTAAAATATACAATGGAATCGGTAATGTACATGCCCCCCAACAGGCTCAGTGTAAGCCAGAACCAATTGATGATACCCCAGTACTGCAGGTACCGGTAGAAAAGGGCTGATTCTGCACTTTCCTGGAATATGCTTTGCGCTATGATGTAGCCGGCATTCAGTGCGATCAGATCTACCAGGATAAAGAATATTTGCAGGAAGCGCTTGTATGAGGTATTCATAAAGGTTTCTAATGGAATATTGGGGGCAGGTAGATACTATATAAGTAGGGTTGGAATATATTTTTTACCTGTGGATATTATTGGCTAAACATATATGGTTGGCAGGGGTTTCGGGTTTTATAGCAGTTCATCAAGGTGTATATCAGCCATGACTTTTGCAAGAATCAAGGGGCAAAAGTTGTTTAATGATCCTGAAATAACCTGATGTTTAGCATTTTGTTGAACAATTATGCAACAAATATATAATGAAACCAGCACCCATTCCCGAAAATGAGCAGGAGCGTCTCAGGGCTTTGCAGCAGTATGAGATACTCGATACCCTGCCCGAAGAAGTATATGACGACATCACCCGGATCGCCTCAGAGATCTGCGGTACACCTTACTCAATGCTCACGCTGGTTGACAAAGACCGCCAGTGGTTTAAGTCCAAGCAGGGGCTTGACGTATCCGAAACGCCACGCATTCATTTCTGTGCCTATGCAATTATCGATCCAAATGAAATGTTGGTGGTGCCGGATGCCCGGAATGACGAGCGTTTTCATGATAATCCGCTGGTGACGGGCGAACCGCATCTGGTTTTTTACGCCGGGGTACCTCTCACGGATAAGGAAGGCCACGCCCTCGGGACCCTCTGCGTACTGGACGATCGGCCGCGCGAGCTATCGGAGCAAAAGCTGATGACCTTAAAAGCGCTGGCCAAGCTGGTATGTGTGCATTTTGAATTACGGAAGACAAAGCTTGAGCTAAAAGAAGCGCTGTCGCAGAACCAGTACACGGGTAGTGGCTTTACGTCCGAAACCGGAGTGGGCCAGCAGCTCAGGACGGTAATAGACCCTATGGTGGCCGATGTAGAAGCCCTGGTAGCGAGCAACCCCCGCCCGGACCAGCAGTCCCGGCTGGAAAATATTCAGAAGGCCGCCCAGTCGCTCAAATCGATCGCTCAGAATAGTTCTTCACCGCCTCCTTCGGAGTAGTTGTTACCAATCCCGCGGCCGGCGGGCCGCTAGTGCAGTACCGCCCTGTATGCTTCGAGGGTTTGCCGGGCGGCATGTTGCCAGGTATAGTTTGTGAGTATATACTCTTTGAGCTGGGGGTGGATGGGCTCCCGCCAGGCCCGGAGTACCGCCTCCCGTATCGACTCCACACTGTCGGGCTCGCAGTAGTAGGCCATGTCGCCAAAGTACTCCTCGGTATCGCCCTTGCGGGTAATCACCAGATTGCAGTCCAGTACTCCGGCTTCCAGTGAGCTAAGGCCGGTGGTCTCAAACCAGCTCGGCAGTACGTGTACCCGGGCGGCTTTGTACAGCGTAGCCAGGTTGTGGTGGTTGATGTGGTCTATAAACTGCACGTTACCGGCGGCAGCCGCCAGCTCTTTGCACTGCTGGTAGTAGGCCAGGTGGTTAGGAGATGGCTTGCCTATAATGGTTAGCTTCAGGTCCGTCCCCTGCAGCGCTTTGATCAGGTTGAGCTGATTTTTGCGGCCTTCTATCCGGCCTACGCACAGTACGTGATCTTTATAGGTAGGGTCGGGCTGGATGCTGTTGTTAAATAGGGCCGGATCAATGGCATTGACTACCTTCTGGTAGCGCTGGCTAATGCCATAGATATTGACAAAGCGCTGGTACTCACTGTGGGAGTTGGGCAGGAGCATGGCCGCCTGCTTGGCCAGGTAATGGATAGACTGGCGCTGCCCGTGGCGGATATAGTACGACGACTTGATCTTCTCGCCATTCTTGACGCTGCGGGCCAGGGTTTTGATGTATTCGATCTGGTCCCGGTCAAAGAGGCTGTTCATCACTTTCAGCAAGCCGCTCCGGTTGTTCTTCTCGTACTCGTAGTAGTCCACAAAGATCGTAGAAATAACAAAGGGTACCCGGGTGTCCTGCACGTGCGGGAGGATGTCGTCGGGACGGATGATGTTGAAGAAGTGCAGGATATCGTAGCTGTCGTAGGCCAGGCTATCGTTGCTGAGTTTGATGTCTACGGTTACTCCCAGCTCCCTGAGGTACTTGGCTGTCATCTCGATCTGGGTGGTATCGCCACCCGGCGAACTGAACAGCGTACTTCTGGCAATCATTAATATTCTCATACTGCTATTTACGAACGTTACTGGACTTGAGATTGGCTCAACGAATCAAGATTCGTTACATAGTACTTGTACCTGTAAGTACCTGGCTGGTAGCTCAGGTGGAGCCCTGCAGGTACCCCAGCGAGTACTGTTGGTTGATCTTGAAGTAGGTACGTTGTTTGGGATCAGAGGCGTAGGAGCCATACACCAGGTACAGGAAGATCATCACGAAGGCCTTGATGATCTTAATCGCAAACTTAATTTTGCTCTGCTGCAGGTCTATAATCCGCTCGGAGCGTCCCAGTTGTTTTGAATAGCTGTATACGTACTCCTCGTTGAGCTTGTTATTGATCTTGTGGTACACGATCAGGCCCGGATCGTACCAGATGTCATAGCCCAGGCTACTGGCTCGGTTGAGGTAATCTACTTCTTCTCCACCCGCCAGTGAGTTGCCCTTACGTCCCAGTTCGGGATTGTACCAGCCTATCTTCAGAGCCGCCTCCCGCCGCATGGCATAGTTGGCCCCCATGAGTTTGAGAGTCGTCTTTTGCTGGTCACCCAAGTCAAATAGGCTCACCAGATAGTAGTACTTAGATGGAAGCCAGTGGGGAACATCCACCCGGAACGGCAGTACCTTACCGCCCGCGATATGGATAGCAGGGTCGCTGAATAGCTCATTACAACGGTCCAGGTAGCCGGGGTGGATACCTATGTCATCATCCAGGAATACCAGTACTTCATGTGTAGCCTCGCGGATGCCCCGGTTGCGGGCGTGCGAGAGGCCCTGGTTCAGCTCCTTATAGTACCTCAATACGGGCAGATGCCCAAACTGCTCTGCTACCTCCTGCGTATGGTCGCTTGAATTATTATCTATGATCAGTAACTCATAGGGGTAGCGGGCCCCGAAGCTCTCCCAGATGGATTCGATCGTCTCTTTCAGAAAGGTAGCTCGGTTGTAGGTACAGATAATGAGGCTAAACGTAGGCATGTTGGCAGGTTAGGCATGTAAGTAAATACAATTTCAGGGAAACTGAATTGTTTGAAGTGTCTTTTTTTATAGCTCCTGACTACATAGTTATACTAGTTCTAAAAAAGGCTCTGAGAGCTGCCTTGGTGCGATTTTTGCTTGTATTCAGGCAGGAGGACCAGTAGTAGGCGGCCTTTGCTGCCGGTACTACTCCCATCCGAAAAGCGGACTGTATTCCGGCCTGAAAGCCCTGCGCCAGCCTGCCAGCACACACACTACCCCTTTCTTTATTTCTTCTTAGGGGAACACGCTACTCAATACCCTATGTAACCGTATGGCAACATAAGTTGCCGTTCACTAAATAGTGTCACTGCTTTCGATATAATTTTATTAAGATTACTTATGATATATTAAATGTGCAATTTTATGAAAAAACTACTATTCAATACAAAGGTTTCAAAAGTGTGGCTGGCAGCTCTACTACTTACCTCCGGCTGTCATACACTCACTGAGCCAGCAATGGATACGGCCGACTCGGCCGTTGAGTCCCTCCGGTTATCAAAGCGTATCATGGGTAAGGCCATGCGTACAGCTTCGGTCCCCAGTATCCCGGATTATGATCTGGATGAGAACTCACTGCTCACTACGGGCTGGCGCAAGGCTTTTGAGGATGATTTTGATGTGACACCAGCCAGTGCCAACTCCAAGTGGAACGTGTGGGTAGGGGGCGCCTTCAACAACGAGCTGCAGATGTACACGGCCAATCCCCAAAACCTGAGCATCACGACCGATCCCGATAAGGCCGGAAACAACCTGCTGGTGATCAAAGCAGTCAAAGAGAAAGTGACCGGCCCCAAGTACCGTCAGGATGTGGATGCCACCCCGACTAACTTTGACTTTACCTCCGCCCGTATTGAATCCAAGTCGCTGTTTACACCTACTCGTACCGAGGGGCAGGTGCGGATGTCAGCCCGTATCAGGCTGGCATCCGGCTACGGCATGTGGCCGGCCTTCTGGTCGTACGGGGACAAGTGGCCTACCAACGGTGAAATAGACATCCTGGAAGCTCGTGGCCACAAACCGTACGACTACCAGACCAACTATTTCTTTGGCCGGAAGGCAGACCAGAACCTGGTGATGGATCAGGAAACCTACCTGACTACTTCAACCAGCCTGACCGACAACTGGCACGTATACGAAGTCATCTGGACCAAAGATGCGCTTACCTTCATGCTGGACGGAGAGGTGGTGGATGTAAAATCCGGCGGGTATGTACCTAACCTGTTTGGTAAGCTTGAGAAGATCACGCTCAACCTGGCCGTGGGGGGTAACTTCTTCTGGGAAGAGGGAGCCATACCTACCGCCGACCAGATCAACATCGGTGAAACGGATGGCGTGATGCAGGTAGATTGGGTGAAGGTATTTGTGAAGAAATAATCTGCTACCGGAGCGGGGAAGGAGCACTTAACAGCTCTTTTTCCGCTCCTATACTTATACTAGGTACTTACTCAAACAGGATGAAGTTGAAGGGGGAGGTCTGGGCGGCGGAGTTGTAGATGGCCCGGTAAAAAAAGGCCAGCATCATCACCGCGATAGCACCTCCCAGGATGGCTTTGGGTATTCGGTCGGTGGCGCTGCCAAACAGGTAATAGCACAGAAAACTCAGGATAAGTACCCGGAAGTTGAGCAGATAGTCGTTGGTGCGCGCCAGGATGAAGTTGTCGTACACGATCCGATCCAGAAAAGCGCCTAGAAAGTAGATGTTGTAGTACTTATAGAAGTCAACCCTTTTAAAATTGCTTTTGAGCTCGTCGCTGTACCAGACAATAGCCATGTCCAGAATGAAGAACAGGATTCGCGCCGTTCCGGCACCTACGGCTCCTTCTTCGGTGATCTCGTACATGTAGTCCAGGTTTTCGACGTAGTAGCTATAGCCCAGCAGCGACACGATGGGCGTGACGATCTGGAGCGCCAGGGCAAGTATCTGCGAAGCAAAAGCCGTCACAAACAGGAGCAGGGCTATCTGTACGTACTTGTTCTTGAACCAGTCAAAGCCCAGGAAGGGGTACAGTGCTACGGCAATAAGGATACTCTTGTGAAAACTAAAGCCCAGAAAGCAGTACAGAAGGGCCGGCAGGTACTTTTTCTGCATAGCCAGATTCAGGGCGTAGAAAAAGATAAAGTAGGCCAGTGTCTGCCGCATGATGTTCATACTGCTGAACATGAGCAGGTACGTAAAAAAGAAAAAGATGTACCAGGGAATCAGAAAAGAAAACTTTTCCAGAGATTTAAAGAAAAACAGGATCTGTAAAAACGCCAGGATGATAAACAGAAAGGCATAGTGGGCCCGGAGGTAGTAGAGGAGGTAGTTGAGCCACTCGTATCCAAACTCAATCTCCCGCGGATAGACACCCGTTTTCTGGAGTTCCAGGTACCATTCAAGATAGGCCTCGTAGTCAATACCGACGTAGTACCGGCAGCCAATGATAAACGAGTAGAGGATCACCAGCAGGATCAGGTTGGCTCCCCAGTACTGGTACGGCTCAGAAGTGATCAGCACACTTTGTTTTCCGTCCGCGGTCTGAACCGAAGGGAGTGCCAACAGGATCATGCCTACCATCAAAAGCGTATAGAAAATGTAGGTGCCGGCCATCCTGGTGATTAAATTTTCTCAAAATATATCTTCCAAACAACTAATTTAAACTATGGGTTAACGAATATATTTGAGGAATCCTCACCAGGTGGTTGTATGACCCTATCCCAGGAGCCGAGCTCTGTTCGATCAAGATGTTGTTACCCAATAGTTTCAAGTCACCCCAGTCCGTATTTTTTTAACCTAATTTTAATATCATAAGAGGTAAACTCCCTTTTCTTTACATCCAATACTCAACCACTATGCAGTCCGCCCCTAAACCAGATAATGAATCAGCCCGGTTAAATTCTCTACGAAGATATCAGCTACTGGATACAGTATCCGAAGGAGTATACGATGATATCACCCAGATAGCGTCTGAAATATGCGGGACTCCTATTTCATTACTAAGCCTGATTGACGAGAGTCGCCAGTGGAATAAGTCAACCCGTGGTACCAAGCTTAAAGAGTTCGAGCGAGAACTATCCTTCTGTGCCCACGCCATATTGCAGCCCGAAGAGCTGTTTATCGTGTCTAATACCCACGAAGATGAGCGTTTTCATGATAACCCGTTTACCACGGGAGAAATGAAGATACAGTTTTATGCCGGGATGCCCCTGGTAGATAGTGATGGGCTGCCGCTGGGAGTACTGTGTGTATTGGACAGCCGCCCCCGGGAGCTGTCCGAAGAGAAGCTGAAGTCGCTGAAGTCGCTGGCCAAGCTGGTAGAGGCTCACTTTGAACTCCGACTGGCCAACATCCGCCTGCAGGAGAGCAACGACCGGCTCATGCTGGCAGTACCTCTGGTGGATACTGTACTGAATGAAATAGACATGCTCAGTAATAGTAATCCCAGCCCGGAGCAGGAGAGCCAGCTGGAAATACTGAAAGATACCACCATGGCCCTGAAGTCTTTGTTTATGGATGAGGAGGTCGAGGTAGAATAGATTTTGCCACCGGCACAGAAGAACAGGTGAGAACCTGGCCGGATAGTTGTAGAAAACACATTAGAATACACATACTTATAAAAGAGAATACCCTGATAAGCGTATGATACGACTTGCGATAATTGGAACAAGGGGAATACCCAATAATTACGGTGGATTTGAGCAGGCAGCGGAGTACCTGGCTCTGGGCCTGATCAAGAAAGGATACGAAGTAACAGTCTATAACTCGCATACGCATCCCTTCCAGGGGAATGAGTGGAATGGTGTGAAGATCATACATGCCCAGGATCCGGAAGGAAAAATAGGCACCGTGGGGCAGTTCTTTTATGACTTCAACTGTATCATGGATATCCGCAAGCGCAATTATGATATCATTCTGCAGCTAGGGTACACCAGTAGCTCGGTATGGGGAAACCTGGTACCCGATAAGTACATCCTGACTACCAACATGGACGGGCTGGAATGGCGGCGGACCAAGTTTTCTAAGCCGGTGCAGCAGTTTCTGAAGCAAGCCGAGAAGCTGGCCGTCAAGCATAGCAACTACCTCATCGCTGACTCCATCGGCATCCAGGATTACCTGCAGGACAAGTACAATGTCGGTTCGGTATTTATTCCGTACGGCGCTCACCTGTTTGACGACCCGGACCACACTGACCTGCAGCCCTATGATCTGACGCCTTACCAGTACAACATGCTGATAGCCCGCCTGGAGCCGGAGAACAGCATCGATGTGATCCTGAAAGGCGTGGCGGAGTCGGGCGTGGACAAGCCTTTTCTGGTAGTGGGTAAGCACGAAACCAAGTACGGTATCTACCTTAAGGAAAAGTACGCCGACTTCCCGAACATCCGGTTTGTGGGCGGTATCTACAGCCTTCGTACACTCAACAACCTGCGGTACTTCTCCAACCTGTACTTCCACGGACATACCGTCGGCGGTACCAATCCGTCTCTGCTGGAAGCCATGGCCTCCAACAGCCTCATCTGCGCCAACGACAATCCGTTTAACCGGTATGTACTGGGAGACGATGCGCTCTACTTCACCACGCACACCGAGGTAGCCCAGCACATGCAGGCAGTGGATAAGGCCGAAGAAAAGTACCAGCACTACATTGAAGAGAATAGGAGGAAGATTGATGAGATCTACCGGTGGGACCGAATCATTGACCAGTACGCCGCCCACTTTGAAGATATATACAACCGGAAGTACCAGTTAAAGAAAGATCTGGCATAACATAAATGAGCGGGGCCAGTACATGTTATGTACTGGCCCCGCTGCATTAGGTACCTGAAAATTGCCCGCTACTTTTTGGCAGGTGCATACGCTACCTGGTCCAGCCAGTTTTTGCCTACTGTCACATTCACCTCCAGAGGTACTCTGAATTCGGCGCTGGTTTCCATGATCCTTTTTACTTCCGGAATAAACCCATCCAGTTCGTCATCGGCGGCGTCAAATACCAGTTCGTCATGTACCTGTAGTACCAGTCGGGACTTGAGCTTATGCTCACAGATATAGCGATCGACATTGACCATGGCTTCCTTGATGATATCCGCTGCCAAGCCCTGCAGGGGCGCGTTGACGGCCATGCGCTCGGCTACTTTGCGGGTAGTACCGTTGCGGGAGTCGATGCCCTCAATATACCGGATGCGGCCGTAGCGCGTGCGGGTATAGCCCCTTTCGCGGGTTTCGGCCAGGGACTTCTCGAGGTACTCCTGAATAGAGGTGAACTCCTGAAAGTACGCGTCAATCAGCTCCTTGGCCTCCTTCTGGGATATCTTCAGCCGACTGGATAGTCCCCAGGGCGTGATACCGTAGGCTATACCGAAGTTGACTGCCTTGGCTTTGCTCCGCATATCCTTCGTTATTTCGTGTTCATCCACCTTGAACACCCGGCAGGCCGTGGTGGCATGGATATCTTTACCAGACCGGAAGGCCTCCACCATCACCTCATCTCCACTTATGGAAGCCAGCAATCTTAGCTCGATCTGGCTATAATCAATACTCACGATGCTGTTGTCAGGCCGCGAAGGAACAATGGCCTTGCGTACCTCGCGACCCGCTTCGCTTCGGATGGGCAGGTTCTGCAGGTTAGGGTCGGTACAGCTGAGCCTGCCGGTGCCGGCTACTACCTGCTGGAACGTAGGATGGATCCTGTTGGTCTGGGGATCTACATACTTGGGTAGTGCATACACATAGGTAGTGATGATCTTGCTGAGCTTCCGGTAGTCCAGCAAGTGGGCGATGAAGGGGTACTTGGGAGCGAGGTCTACCAGGAAAGGCTCGGCGGTAGAGATCTGTCCGGTCTTGGTTTTTTTGAGCTCGGACGGATCAGCGATCTGCTGCAGGATCTCGGCGGTCTGGGAAGTGGAGCCGATGTTGAATTTCCTTCCGGCCATTTCGTAGAGCTCCTTTTCCAGATTTTTTAGTTGTTCAGATAGCGCTTTGTCAATATCCTGTAAGGCCTGCTCATCCAAAGCCAGTCCCTGCAGCTCCATCCGCACTATGACCGACTGCAGGGGGGCTTCGATGGTATGGAGCAAAGAGCTTAGCTCCATCTCCTCAATCCGACTCATGATCTTTTTGTAGGCTTCCGGTACGGAAGGCAGGTAGTTGAGCTGCGCGTAGGGCTTGCCAACGGTATGCTGGGCTACGCTGTATTTGTCCCGGATGTAGGCCCATTCGATCTTGGCGTCCGGTTCGAGCAGATACGCTGCGAGGGAGAGGTCTATCCAGGGGTTTCGTAGTAGGATACCCAACTGATGGATTTTTTTCAGCAGAGGCTTCAGCTCCCAGCCTGTTACCGTAGTACCGGTCTCATCAAGGTGTGAGACTAGCTGATGCCAGTCCTGCTCCTGGAGCTGCACCGCCAGAACCTCATTTTTACCATTAGCTACCAAAAATAAGCAGTTGGGATATAGTTCCAGATAGCCTACGGCTACCTGTTTGGCCTGATCCAGTTTTTGAATGGCATCTCTTAGGTCTACGGGTACTACCGGTATAGTAGCTGACTGGGATTGGTCAGAGCTGCCATCCGCCGAGCTGATGAAGCCCTGCCTGGCCAGCCGCTCCCTGATCCGGGTAAACTGCAGCTCGTCGAGCAGGGGCAGTAGCTTGCTCTCGTCCGGCTCCTGCACATCTACCGCCTCCCAGTCTATATCTACCTCCACCTCTCCGGACAGATACGCCAGGTGCTTGTTTTCCATCAACTGCTCCCTGGCCTCCTTTATGGCCTCTTTGACCTTGGCCTGCTTGATGGTGTCCGCCTCCTCGATCAGCTCCTCCACCGAACCGTACTCCGCCAGCAGCGAAGCCGCGGTCTTATCGCCAATGCCCTTGACGCCTATGATATTATCGACGCTATCGCCCCGTAGCGCCAGAAAGTCGGCTATCTGGGCGGGTTCTACACCGTACTTATCCTTTACCCCGGCGGCATCCAGCGTTTCCATGGTGGCTCCTTTGTACGCGGGTCGGAACAGGAAGATCTGGTCCGTGACGAGCTGGGCAAAGTCTTTATCCGGGCTTACTATATACACGGTGTAGCCTTTGCGGGCTCCCTCCCTGGCCATGGCCGCAATGATATCATCGGCTTCATAGCCCTCTTTCTTCACAACCGGTATATGCAGGGCCTCCAGCAGCTGCAAGGCGTACGGAAAGGCCTCGTAGATCTCCGACGGCATCTTCTCGCGGTTGGCTTTGTAGGTAGTGGATACGGCTACCCGTCCTTTGGCTTTGGAGTCCAGAGCGGCTACTATGGCATCGGGCTTTTCTTCCGTGAGTACCTGAAAAATATAGTTAAAGAATACCAGCGGGGTGCGGGTATCGATACCCGTAGTGGTACCGAACCGCTTACCCATGGTGGCAAAGTGCGCCCGGTAGAGCAGGGGCATCACGTCGAGCAGAAAAAGCTTTTTATCATTCATGAGTGCTCATGTTAAATACTACTTTCAGGTACTGGATGTGGCCACGATGTAGGTACTTAAAGCACATCCTGACCGCCTACACTAATTCGCTAAAAACTGTGCCTGAGCAGATAAGGCAGTTGCTTGTGGAAAAATAGGAAGGAGTACTTAGGAGGAAATAAATAAGCTAGGAGTAGCAGAACTCACTGATGCTGGCTGGTAAACTAACCTAATAAACAAGCAGTCCGGCGGCCACGTTACTACGGGCCGCCAGACTGCTCATGAAGCGTGTGGTACCTCTTAGTGGCTTTCGTTTGTCTCGAAGCCCAGAAGAGCAAGCCGTACGGGTTTGGCCGATACTTTATGCTTTACTACTTCACTGAAGTTAGTCAGGTTGATCTGATGTACTTCACCCAAAGCCGGCACTGCGATGTAGGCAAACTTAGAGGTAGCCTCCAGTACAGGCTTGTACGTATCGCCGGATGCTACGGCACTGATCACCGAGCCTTCTTTTTTCAGGGTTCCGGTAGCCAGGTCGTATATTCTGAGCTTACCATCCAGGGTCAGCAGCAGCAAATTTTTGCCGGCATAATCCACCTTACACTGGAAAGCATCTTCACCTTCGTAAATAGGAGTAATGCGATTGGCAGTAATATCAATGAGGTAGGCACCTTTGGTAGCGCCGTATCCGATAAACTTGTTGGCTCCTTTGGCATAGTAAACAGTACCCAGGCGAACTGCACCGAATCCATCCGGATTGGGAATGGTGCGTTGTTGGCCGTTTTGATTCACAACCAGTACTCCTCCTACTGTGGCCTCTGGCGATGTAAAGCTGCCGAATACGGCATTGGTACCATCCGTGGCATTACCGTGTATACGGGCTACTTCTACGGTAGAGGCGTGCACCGTTTTTCCGGCTTTGTCAATGATCCTGACCCGGTTGAGGCCTTCGGTAATGGCATAGGTACCATTGTCGAACTGAGCCATGGCTCCGTGGTGTGGCTGCAAGCCCGCATTGATCACACTGAACGTAGCGCCTGCGGTATGAAAGTTGGCCTCGTTGCCAACGCTGAGGGTACCATCGCCGTCATTGAAGATAACCGATTCGGTGCCTTTGCTCTTAAAGTGAGACGGTCGGGCGCCGGTGGAGGTAATAGCCGCCCATTTGGGAGTGCCTTTTACATCCACGTGGTCGCCGTGGTATTCAAGGCCCGTGTCAAAGAATTCCACCAGGTTGTTGGTCCCATACATGACCGCCGAGAAGCGTCCGGAGGCGGTAGGGTAAAGGGTAGCCAGCGGGTACTTCGCGTTAATTGTACTGGTCGTGGCCGTAGAAGGATTGAGCTGGGTAAGCTGGCTGGATACCTCATCGGCAACCAGTACACGCACATACTTAAACTCCTTTCCGTCATCCAGATTATTGGGTTCAGGCTCAGGATCCTGGTTACAGGAAGAAATAGCTACCGCTGCTATAAGGCTTAAGGCTAGTTTAGTAAATGTGGATCTGTTGGTCATAAATAGGATGTTTAGTTAATATTGCAACGACGTTGCAAATATAACTAGCGACCACTCTTATGCAACTATGTTGCAAATAAATTAGTCGTATAGGCACAAAAAAGAGGCTGGTCCAGTGGACCAGCCTCATTGACTTTCAATATGTATATACTAGTGTCGTCCAGTCGGTTAAAGGGGCTTACGGTCCCGCAGCAAGTCCCGTATTTCGGTAAGGAGGAGTTCTTCTTTGGTCGGGGTAGGAGTGGCCGGAGCGGCTTCCTCCTTGCGCTTCATGCTGTTAATGGCTTTCACCATGGAGAAGATGGCCAAAGCTATAATAAGGAAATTGATAATGGTCTGGATAAAGTTGCCGTAGTTGATAGAGGCGCCTTCCCGTACTACCGCGCCGTTTTCTATCACGGGTTGGGTGAGTTGTAGTTTTAATTCGGTGAAATCCACGCCGCCCGTGATCACACCAATGGGAGGCATAATGATATCCGCTACCAGGGAGGAAACAATGGCACCAAAGGCGGCACCAATCACAACGGCTACTGCTAAATCAATGACGTTGCCTTTAACAGCAAACTGCTTGAACTCCGATAACATGCTCATGTGCTAAGAAAAGTTTTAGTGGTGAATAGTGTATAAACTGCGACCTAAAATTTCCTGTTAATTTTATTATAAAGCAATAGGTGCTTAGTAAAACTTTGTAACATACTAGGAGGCTAATAGTGACAAGCAGGGAGGGGTACTAAAAAAGATAGGAGGCAGATACTCAGCTGGTAACTTCAGGAGGCTCCGGTGGAGTCTACCTTATCAGCCAGGCACCTGCTCCTATCAGTAGGGGGTACTTTAAGTTGATGATTACTTTACCGTAGCACCTACGGCCTTCTTCACAGCCGGTGCCACTACGGTACCTAGTAGCTCGATGGCGCGCATTACTTTGTCGTGAGGTAGGGTGCCTACGCTAATATGCAGCAGGAAACGGGTGTTGCCGAATAACTCATACTCCCAAAGGATCTTGTCAATCACCTGCTGCGGACTGCCTACCAGTAGCGAGCCATCCGGTTCGCGCATCATTTCGTAGTGCTCCCGATCCATCGGCGACCATCCGCGCTCGCGTCCGATCTTACTCATCACGTAGGCGTAGGGCTTGTAAAACTCATCCGCCGCCTTCTGCGAATCATCGGCGATGTAGCCGTGCGAGTTGATGGCCAGTTGCAGCTTAGCCGGATCATGCCCCGCTCTATTGTAGTAGTCTTTATAGAGTTTGGTAAAAGGAACAAATCGCTCCGGTCCTCCGCCGATAATAGCCAGCGCCATGGGTAAGCCATAGTTAGCGGCCCGCACGACTGACTCAGGGGTACCGCCTACCGCCACCCAGATGGGCAACTCCGGCTGGTGAGGGCGGGGGTACACGCCCCGGTTGTCGATGGAGGGACGGTGCTTGCCCTTCCAGCTGACCTTTTCGCTTTTATTTAATTGAATCAGTAGCTCCAGCTTTTCGGCAAAGAGGGTGTTGTAGTCCTTCATATCGTTGCCAAACAGCGGGAACGACTCAATGAACGAACCACGACCGGCCATCACCTCGGCCCGCCCACCCGAAAGCAGATCCACGTGGGCAAAATCCTGAAACACCCGCACCGGATCATCCGAACTCAGTACCGTTACGGCGCTCGATAGCTTGATGCTTTTGGTCTTGACGGCGGCGGCGGCCAGTACTACCGCTGGGGACGACACCACGAAGTCAGGGCGGTGGTGCTCACCGATAGCGAACACATCCAGCCCCAGCTGGTCCGACAGTTCGATCTCCTCCATCAGGTTCATCATCCGCTGGTGGGGGCTCAGTAGCTTGCCAGTAGCCGGGTCCGGGGTATTTTCAACAAAAGTGGTAATTCCTATTTCCATAATTGATGTAGGTACATGGTTTTTATGTGTGTAACATTAGGAGGGGTTCAATAGGTTGCAGTGCATGCTATTTTGATGAAGTGTTGACTAAAATGTGTTTTTTAGGGCAAATTCAAACTTTTTATGGAGATGCTGTCTTTTGCCCTCCTCCGCCGGGCGGGCGGCGCCCTCCCCACGCCTCTGTACCCTGCGGGCCTGCGCAAAGCCAGCCGCACATAAGCCCACAGGCTAAGGTCGGCTTAGGGGAGAGCTGGAAAATTTGGTAGAGTGCCTAATAGTAAAATAGGTATAAATTGCTGATTTTAATTACTCTTTTTTTGTAATGATAAAATAGGATATGATGCTACGACACATGACCTATGCATTCTCTAACAGCCCTCTCATAAGCCTCCTTATTTTATTGCCCGACAGGTGCTAATAAAATTAAGAGGCGTTGAGAGGGCGGGGCCCGCCCGGCCGTGAGGGCAAACGACAGCATTACCCAGTGATGTTGAACTAGCGCAAAGCAAACAGCGGAGGAGGGCGAAGAAATCAATATGCAAAAAAGTATAATTAGCCTACTAATAAGTACTTTTAGAGCTATATAAATACCCCTAACCACATACCCCAAAAATGCTAGACATTGTGATTGAAGCCCGAAAAGCCTCTATTGGCCCGGGTATGGATGTGCGAAGAATACTACCTTTCCGGCTCCGCCGGATGGTTGGCCCCTTTATCTTTATGGACCACGCCGGTCCGGTGGAGATCCAGCCACAAACCGCACCGGAGATGGATGTACTGCCGCACCCCCACATCGGGCTCTCAACTGTCAGTTACCTGTTTGGCGGGCAGGTCACCCACCGCGATAGCCTGGGCGTGGAGCAGGTGATCCGTCCGGGTGAGGTCAACTGGATGACGGCTGGGAGGAGTATTGCCCATTCCGAACGCTTTGAAGACCCGGCGGCCCTGGCGGGCGGACAACTGGAAATGATACAGACGTGGGTGGCCCTGCCCGAGAAGGATGAGGAAGCGGCTCCTTCCTTCGACAATTATAAGCCCGAGCAGCTGCCCATCTTCACCGATACCGGTGTGTGGATGCGGCTGATCGCGGGAGAGGCCTTTGGCCTGAAAAACGGAGTCCAGACGCACTCGCCTCTGTTCTATCTGCATGTGGTGCTGGACCGGGGTGCCCGTTTCGGACTACCTACTGGACATACTGAGAGGGGCTTCTATATCGCCAAAGGAAGTGTGGAGGTATCGGGTAGGAGCTACGCGGCGGGGCAGATGCTGGTCTTTACTAAGGGCGTAGATCCGGTGATCATATCCCAGGAGCCTACTACCCTGATGCTGCTGGGCGGGGAGCCGCTGGGCGAGCGGTTTATCTGGTGGAACTTCGTGTCTTCTCGCAAGGAGCGCATCGAACAGGCCAAGGCCGACTGGAAGGAAGGCCGGATCATCTTGCCCCCTAACGACGATCAGGAGTTTGTACCGCTGCCCGAAGACCATTCCCGTCCGGCAGGTAGTCCCCCGGCAGGAAATCCGCCGCCGCAGGCACTTTCGTAAATTATTGGAAGGTTGTGGCTCAGTCACCGCCATCTGTTGAGGAGGGAGAGGACGGTTACAGGTTCAGTCTTTATTAGTAATTGCCCCGGCTATACTTTCTTCCGGGGCTTACCAAAAAAAGTTTAATTACAAAGATCTAATAGAGCCTTCAAGACGTAAATCGGGGGAACAATCATTCCAGCACTCAATTTTACGTACATGAAGATTCAAAATCTATGTTCTTTCCGCGGGCTTCTTACTAGTTGCCTGGTCGTCGCGTTACTCGTCCTTCAGGCCTGTGAAGATCACCGACTGCCACCAGCCTCGCCCGACCTGCCTGACCAGATTTTTTACGCCCTTACTGACGACAATCGTTTGTACGAACTGAATGTAAGAAGCACCCAAACGCCCCTGCGCACCCTGACCATAACCGGCCTGCAAAGTGGTGAGCTGCTACTGGGCATTGATTTTCGTCCCGCTACCGGTCAGCTGTACGGTATTGGAAACAGCAGCAGGTTGTACCACATCAACCTGCAGTCAGGGGCTGCCACGGCCCTGGGAGCCGGACCTTTCACCCCCGCACTCAGCGGCACTACCGTCGGATTTGATTTTAACCCTACCGTAGACCGCATCCGCCTGGTATCAAACACGACCCAGAATCTCCGCCTGCATCCCGAAACGGGCGCGGTGGTAACTCCCGACGGGAATCTGAACGGCTACCCCAATCCGATGATAGGCGCAGTAGCCTATACTAATAGCTTTGCCGGTACTACCTCAACGCAACTGTTTGACATTGATCCTACTACCGATAAGCTGTACCTGCAGGATCCCCCTAATGCCGGTGGCCTTAAGGAGGTAGGTCCGCTGGGGCTAGACATCACGGCCGTGGGTGGCTTTGACATCGCTCCCACTGGTACCTTCGGTATTGCTTCGGTGCAGGTCCAAGGTAGTTGGGAGCTCAACTCCGTTGACCTTAGTACGGGTAGATTACAAAAAATCGGCAACCTGCCGTCGGGTACTATCATTGGTCTGGCCATTCCCGCTAATCCCGTAGCCTACGCCGTCGATACCTCCAACAACCTGCTCATCTTTAACCCAACTTCCCGTCCCCTTAGCCCCATTACCAAACCCATCACCGGATTACCGGCGGGAGTGAGTATAGAGGGCATCGACTTCCGGCCCGTGAACGGCCAGCTGCACGCGCTGGGTAGCAACAGCGTACTGTATACCATCAACCTCGCCAACGGCGAAGCCACCGTGCGTTCTACGCTGAGTGTCAGTCTGAACGGTACCAGCTTTGGGGTGGACTTTAACCCCGTACCTGACCGCCTGCGGGTAGTGAGCAATACGGGTCAAAACCTTCGTATCAATGTTATGGACGGAGCTACGCTTGTTGATGGCCCGCTCAATATCCTGGCCCCGGCTATGGGGGTACCTTTTGTTAACGGGGCGGCGTATACCAATAGCTTCGCCGGAGCCACCACCACTACGCTCTTTGATATCGACAGCCAGTCCAATAAACTGTATCGTCAGAATCCGCCCAACGACGGTGGTCTGCAGGAGATCGGTAACTTGGGGGTAGACGTGGAAGCGGCCAACGGCTTCGATATAGGAGGTACTTCAGGAAATGCCTACGCACTCCTGACCGTTGGGGGTACCACAGGGCTCTATTCCATAAACCTCACCAACGGTATGGCCACCAAACTCGCTGACTTCCCCGCCCAGACTAAGGGTTTTGCCCTGGGCTTCGGCTTATAGTCACTATCCGTCATGATACTCACCCATCAGCGGTACCGAACACGTTCGGTGCCGCTGTTTTTTTGCTAAGTCAGTTATATCTGCGGTGGATGGAGTATCTGATTTAAGCCATTTTGCCTGTACGAGTTTATGCAAGTGGGGCTACGTACAGAGGAGCGGTTTGTGGTGGATATTACTGCCTGACAACACCAGAAGGAGCTTTAAGTACATTGAAGCGGCTAAAGCCGACTGGAAGGAAGGCGGGCAGTCCTCTTCCGCAGGCGCTTTCCTGATGGAATAAAAAGCATAATACAGATAGATAAAACAGATGCGCCTCCCTTGTTTCAGGGGAGGCGCATTCGCTTTAGGTAGGTTGATATCATTAGGGTATGTAAAGTTATGCTACCGATATATTTTCATAAGCCGTCTGCTTCAAGATTATCCCCATAAGTACTCCTTAGACCCTTGGCAAGGTACGCGCATGGCCCTGGCTTGTGACTTCAAATAAAAAAAGCTTCATGTGTTGGGCATTTTTTGTTTCCGTCCTTCGCGCTTCTAGCGACTAAGGCAGTGGTTACATTAATCACTTCACATTTAACTTTTTACTTCTATGAAAAATTATCAGGAAACACTGGACCTGGAGCCAATGGCCGCCACCTCATTACAGGGGGAAGTTATTCAGACAGTTGACGAGGCAGAGATTAAATCGCTTTTTCCGGGCGGGTCAGATCTTTCGGCTCAGAATCTACATGGAACCGGATTCACCTACCGTCACGACTGGGGAAATCATAACGGGCAGAAGACGTATACGCTCAATATAGGGTCTGTCAATGCGAATTCCCGGGTATTTGTATCAGCTACTGAATTTGGGGGTGGCGCTAACGAAGGCTTTATTGGAAATGCCCGTTATACCGTGCATAATGTTGCCGTACGAAACGGGGCTATTGTGGTAAGGCTTAATGTAGAGTGGAATGCTCCCATCCGGGTGCGAATGGACTACCTGATAGTCAATCCTTAGTGACCGGACTCCGGTGGCGCCTCCAGAGTGCCAAACCATTACGTCTCAGTGACTTCAGTCCCATCAAGTTTAACTCCAAAAAACGTTACTATCATGGCAAAGAAAACCAATGGCTCCTCAGGAGGCTCGTCCTCTAATGGAGTTTCCTCTTCGGTAGAAGAACTCCTGCTCGCCGCTATGGAACGCGGCGATGACAGCCTTGAGACAGGTCGTTATCTGGTAACCTTCAAAGAAGGAGCCAGCGAAGAAGGCCTGCGCTCCCTGGGTACTACGCAGGGTATGCGCGTAGCCGATGCCCGTGACTTTGAGAACCAGGCCGCCACGCTGGAAAATGTAGGAGATGCCGACGCACTGGTGTTTCCAGAAATCAACGTAGCGCTGATCGGTGGAGAGGCTGCACAGGAGCGAAGTATGAATGCTCAGTTCGAGATTGCCAGTGACAGCCCGATTGAGTCCGTTGATCCTGAGTACTTTCAGTTTGCTGCCCAGTACGCTCAGTTGGCCGAACCCACCACTACCGGCTCCGCCGAGTTTTTGCGGGGATTTCTGCAGGCTACGGAAATTATCGCCAAGGAGATGCGTATCAACGGGTATGGCAATGGTCACTCGCAGGTAGAGCTCGAAGAAGAGATACAGGTACTTGGTGCTACCTGGGGGCTGAATGCCTGTAAGGTACCTCCTAGTGTCCGGAGTGGGGTAGGCATCAAGGTAGCTGTACTGGACACCGGGTTTGATCTGGGACATCCCGACTTTGCAGGGCGTCCTATTGTGAGCCGGTCCTTTGTCGGTCAGCCGGTACAGGATCTGAATGGACACGGTACCCATTGTACCGGTACTGCCTGCGGTCCCAAAGCTCCGTCGGGTACCACGCCCCGCTATGGTATTGGCTTTCGCTCCTCGATCTTCATTGGTAAAGTACTGACCAACTCAGGATCAGGTACCATGGCCGGAGTACTGGCGGGCATGAACTGGGCTATTGCCAATCGGTGTGCTGTGATCTCGATGTCATTAGGAGCCCCCATAGGTGTGCAGCCAGCCTACACCGCAGCAGGTCAGGCCGCCCTGAACAATAACTGTCTGATCATTGCGGCAGCAGGTAATCACGCTGGGCCGACGGGTGCACCTGCCAACTCTCCTACTGTTATGGCAGTAGCCTCGCTTGATTCCACCCTGAGACCAGCACCTACCTCTGCGTTCGGAAAGATTGATATATCAGGTCCGGGTGTAAATGTATTCTCATCCTGGCCTCGTCCTACCCGGTACAGAACCATCAGTGGTACCAGTATGGCTACCCCGCATGTGGCAGGTTGCGCGGCCTTATGGGCTGAGACCTCCCCTAATATGCGGGGTATTACGTTATGGCGCAAGTTAGAGCAAACGGCCAGACGATTCCCACCGTTTTTCCCGCCGTACCCACCTAAACATCCTCGGGTAGGAGCCGGACTTGTGCAAGCTCCCTGAGCCCATGCGAAACAGAACTGTTGCCAGTAGGTACCTTGTTGCCTACTGGCAACTTTATCTTATGTTTACAAGAGGATTCTTCATTGTCCTGTTATTACAGGCGCTGCATGCTGATCAACAATCAGCGATAACTACTAACACTGCTATGGCTGAAAGCAAAAAATGGATTGTGACCACCACTGGTGAAAGAGACCTGAATGAAGTCCGGCAGGAAGTCACCAGGAAGGGCTTTAAAGTGGAGCAGGTACTGGATCAGATCGGCTGCCTGACCGGCTCGGCCAGTGAGGAGGTGGCTCACCAGCTACGATCTATGCCCGGCATTGCTGATGTCTCACCGGATGCGGACATCCAACTACCCCCGTCCGATGATCCTGTAACCTGGTAGCCAGCTTCGGTAGCCCTATCCGATACCGCCGCCGAAGGTACCCTCAGGAAGGGGAAAAACACGTTTAAAGAAAGAGTATAAATGCAATTGCCTCTCCTGAAGCAGGAGAGGCGCATTGCTACCTATGACTTACTGATAGACAACTTCTTTCTCCCGCTGAGGAGACCAAGAAGGTGTAAAAGGAATGTCTTCCTTACAGGCGAATATTAAATTTCGCAAACCAGAACGCCCCGTTGCTACCCATCTGTACCGGGTCCCAGGCTCCACCCGTCTCGGTTACCAATGGGCTGGATGGGGTAGGGTATACATTAAAAACGTTAGAGCCACCTATCGTCAGCCCCAGGTGCGGACTCAGCCGGTAGCCGAGCGATATATCCGTTACTACTTTGGGAGCATAGATATCCAGACTATTCTCGTCGTAGTCCCAGTTCGCCAGTTGTACCTCACCGAAACGGATGGCGCGCACGATAAAGCTCCATTTGTTGATGCCGTAATCCAGCGTCAGGTTGATCTTGGACGGTGGCGCCGACGCCCGCAGAAAGTACTGCTCCCTGAGGTCAAAGTAGATATCCTTTTTACCGGCCAGCTTTTCGGTGGTCTGGATATCCGTTTCCGGGTCGAAGTCCAGCCAGTTGAAGTTGGCGGCCAGCGTGGTGCTGAGGCGTCCCCGTCCGATGGAAGCCAGGTGGGCCAGGATGATGTCCATACCCAGCGTCCGGGTAGAGATGGCGTTGGTAAAGAACTGCGCTTTCTCTACCCCCAGCCGCTGCAGGTCCGCTCCGATTGCCTCATCATCACTGCTAAACTGCCCCGTAAGTACCACCCGGTCCCTGATGCGTACGTAGTACCCATCCACCGTCAGACTCAGATTACTGCCCAGCCGACTGGTAAAGCCCAGACTGGCGTTGGTGGAGGTCTCCTGCTTCAGCGGAGGAATGCCCAGTGCCTGCGTCACGGGGCTGTTGTTACGGGCCAGTAGCGCCTGTACGGCCTGTCCGTTGACGAAGTTGGTAAAGGTGGAGTTGAAGTAGATCTGTGCCAGCGACGGAGCCCGGAAGCCCGTACTCAGGGTACCCCGCAGGGTAAAGGCCGGACTCACCTTGAGGCGGCTCGACAGCTTTCCATTCAGGGTACTTCCAAAATCACTGTAATTCTCGAAACGCAGAGCCGCTCCTACCATGAAGGCCCTGGTGAAATCAGCCTCCGCGTCGAAGTACACACCTACGTTGGAGCGGCTCGCCTGTACCTCATCACCGGGCTGGAAACCAGGGAAGCCCTGCGAACCGGCGGGCTTGGTGATGTCGTAGGCCCGGTAGGAGCCTTCTTCGCCGGCAAAGATCTGGTACCACTCCCGGCGGTACTCGGCCCCGAAGGCCAGGTTTAGTCCTTGTAGTTTATCCTTAAAGAAGCGGGTAAAGTTGAGGCTCGTAACGTTCTGCTGCAGCTGGAAGCCACCCGCGTCGAAAGCGGTGGGCGACTGCTCGCCTAGAGAGACATTGAGTGTATTGTTCACTCCGAAGAGAAACCGGTTGGAGCCAAACACATTGCCAAAGTCACCCGCCCAGCCTTTCAGTTCAAACCGGATACCGGCCGCCAGTGAACCGTCAATAATATCACTGGAAATGATCGGATCAAATCCATTGGGGTAAATGGCCGGTATATTGCGGTCACTATCCGCGAAGCGCGTCCAGGCGTAAGCATCGCCCTTGCGTAGATTTAGTCCGCCAAACGTATATAGACGTACGTTGCCGCTTACGGGTATTTCCGAATTGGCGTAGAACGACGTGTTCTGGATCTTAGGATCACCGTACTGGCGGCGCTGCAGCTCGTCTTCGGGAGAAGTATTGGCCCGGTTGGTATGGTCGCGGAAGTTGTAGTCGGCCGTCAGGTTCAGGAAGCCATCCTTCCCGATCCGCCAGCCGTAGTTGCCGTTGACGTTAATGTTGCCCCCGTCAAACTTCCTGTCATCGTAGCGGTAGCTGGCCGAGTAGGTCCCGAAGTTGAGGTTTCCCGTAAACTCGTTCACATTGGATTTCAAGACAATATTGATCACCCCCGCAATAGCGTCCGAACCGTACTGGGCCGAAGCCCCGTCGCGCAGTACCTCGATCCGCTCAATGGCCGCCGCCGGAATGGCGTTGAGGTCGGTACCCGTATTGCCCCGGCCGCGGGTACCGAATATGTTCACCAGCGACGACTGGTGCCGCCGCTTGCCGTTGACCAGTACCAGCGTCTGATCCGGCCCCAGTCCCCGCAGCGTCGCCGGGTCTACGTGGTCGGCTCCGTCGGAGCCCGTCTGCCGGTTGGAGTTGAACGAAGGTACTGTAAACTGCAGCAGCTGGTTAATATCCAGTTGCCCCGTCTTAGTCGTCACCTCCCGGATATCTATGACATCAATGGGAGCCGGGGAGTCCGTCACCGATCGGTTCAGGTTGCGCGACCCCACCACATTCACCTGCTGCAGGGTGGTCGTCTCCTCCATCGTAATGGTCAGGCTCGTCCGGCCATTGACTGGCACTTCCATCAATTGAAAACCCACAAACGACACCACCAGCACCGTATTGTCCGTTTGGGTAGTGATTGTAAAGGCCCCGCTGGCATCCGTATTGGTCCCATTGGTAGTGCCTTTCTCCACCACCGAGGCTCCCGCCAGGGCTTCTCCATTGGCATCCCGGACTGTACCTGTGACTCTTTGCGCATAAGCCAAGTGAGTGAGGCAAAGCATAATAATAAGTAATAGATTCTTCATAGTACTACTTCATCGTTTAGGTTGGTTAGCGGGGTGTAATGTAGTGAATCAATGCACCAGTGGCTAGTACCCAGCTTGACATACGAGCGCTAGACATTGGTCTTACTAAACACTTTGTTTGAGGGGGATTGTTTTTGTAGGATTGTTTGAAAATCGAAATGGTTTAAGAGCATAGTAGTTTAGAGAAGGGGAGAAGTGCTGGAGTAAATGTGCAAGAGCTTCTTATATACATCCTTTTGGCCGTGTCATTGATTTAAATAGATCGCTGCAGCTAGGAGGGAATAAGCTTTTAGGTAAGAGAAGAGTAATTGCAGAGCTATTCCTGCAAAAATGTAGATGAGTTGTTAATACTGCTATACTAGATTTTTAAATAATCCGTCGATAGTCCTACTAATTGTTGCTGAGGCAAGTAGAAACCAAGGAAATCGTTTTTAAACCAAAATAAGGGGCATTGTAACCGTTAGATAAATTTTTTGCCAAAAACCTTGCCAGTTTTTTTGAAATTATTATCCATTTTATACATTTAGAAAGAATTTGAAATAGGAATAATTCGGTTGATAGGGTCATTAAATAAATAGAGAAATTTTAGGCTATCCTACTTATTTGCTAGATACGTTTATCGTAAGTAGCTATCAATTGTATAAAACAGAAAGCAATCTATTGATATTTCCTTTATCAATAGATTTTCAAGTCCAGCTGTCATTGCTAGGCAAGTTGGCTATTGTAATGGAAAAGGTTGGTGATGATAACACCAACAACGTCAAAAGTAGCTAGAGGTAGTTGTTCAAATCTAACTAAAAATCAAAATTTGTTATGGCCAAACAAACACCTAAAACTTCTAAAAGTAAGGAAGTAACAGCTCTCAGTATTCCTGAAATTCCAATTAAAATAACAGTTGAAATAATTGTCAGGCAGGAGAGTATTGTACAGCCAAGACTGAACCGGTTTCATTCGCTAGACGCGGCAGGAGGTGCAGGTTGCCCCGATAACAAGTTCTCCTACTCTTTCGATACACAGAATGCATCAGTTTTGTCACTAATCGTTGAAGAATTTGAAAAAGATAATCCCGATGGATCTGGTGAATTTACTACGTGTATAAATGATCCGAGTCCAGAGCCGAAAGTTCGGATAATAGGGCTGGCAAAAGAAGACAATGCAGGCGGGCGAGTCGCTCTATCATTGAAGTTTCTTGGGAAAGATATTTTTTCTTCACCGAAAGAATTTACTCATGGAGGTAATGGGTTTTTGAAACTAAATGTACTAGAAAAGCTACCTATATGACAAAAAGAAGTATTTTACTGTTATTCCTTTGTATTTCAACCTTGAAAGGAAAAACACAGTTCTTAACTCAAAGTGCCGAAGGAAAAGGGGCGGTTATACTGCCTTTGAACGGCGTCGCTGTCGGTTTTGATATAGGGAAAAGTGAAATAACAGTAGGTGCTAACAATTACAGTAAAGCACTTAGTAGTAGTAATAGTACACCTTTTAAAAATTGGTTTATAGGTGGAAATCTGTCAGTTAAAAATAGCTCAGGTATAGGAAACCTGTTCCAAAGTGGTGATATAGTTCCAGCAGGTAACTTTTATGGGTTTTTGGGCTTTAATATTAATAACAATAAATCACTTTTAGATGCTTGGAAGAGTTCTGGTGTTGTTGCTGCAAACAAACGAGAGCAAGAGAAACTACGTATATTATTCGAAAGTTATCGATCAGACATTGCCGACTACATTAAGGAATCTTTGCCATTCATCGAAGATGAAACCTTTAGAACGTCAAAGGGGCAGGATCTAATAAAGAAAGTATCAGAAAGTCCAGATGCATTTGCACTAAGACGTATTATTGTGGCAATACTAGCTGATAAAGACAAAAGACTTGAAGCTTTCAATATTGCTTTCAAAGCCTTACTAGAACCAAGGCAAAGAATTTATTATGAAAGTTACTCAAGGGATGATGAAACAAAGGCGATTAATTTAGCTTTCAGCGATTTTATCGATAACCATACTGTTCTAAGATTAACACCTTTTGTTTTTGGGGGTATCGACGCACGAAATTTTTCGCTGTATACTGGACTCAATACTACTTCACTTGGTAAATCCTTTACAGATACTCTATACAGAGGTGGGGTGTTTGGTGTCGGTATGAATGCACAAATTGGTAATGTTTGGTTAGGAGTTACTTATGCTTACGTAGATGGCGACAATTTCTCTAGTAACCTCATCAGTAAAGAATACACTTTAAGAACAACAGACGCATCTGGCAATCAGGAGCTTATCTCAGAAAAGAAAATTACTGGCTATTCAGGTAAATACGCCAAAGTCGCGAGTAATCAGTTGAATATTGATTTATTAAAAGAGTTTGCGTTAGGTGACACATCAAGATTGATTACTAACCTATACTACCGCGGCTCTATGGCTAGTCGCGATACAGCCTACCTTAAAAATATATCCAATTTAGGCTTAGGACTGTATTTCCTCGGTAGCAAAAGTAAATTTCTTGGGGGGCTTTATGTAGAGTTACCAGATATCAACAACAATATTGAAATGGCTAAGCCGGAAGCCGAACGCAGCATACGGCCTCCACTGAAAAAGCTGACCTTCGGAGTGGTTACTAGATTTAGTATCAACTCGATTATTGGATTTGTTAACCGCCCTCGTAAACCCGACTCATAAGCCTTAAGGATTTGATTTCAAAGTAGTGAACTTCTAAATTGTAAAATATGCCTGAAACATTGAAACATGCGATTACAAAGTACAACGCGCTTTCTCTAATTTTAGCGGAAGGCAGTCTAGATACATTAGGAGGAGTTCCTCCTGTACTGCTTTCATTTGATATGCAGCCTCAAATTCAAACGCAGTGGTGCTGGGCCGCTACCTCGGTCAGCGTCTCACAATTTTATGATCAAGATAGTAGTTGGACTCAATGTGAGGTGGCAGAATTAATTATGGGCTCCAGTTGCTGTCAAAACCCGTCTCCTTGCAACAAGCCTTGGTATCTTGATGAAGCACTTACTGTAACCAATAATTTTGTTTCCCAATCAGCACCTTTTACTTTTCAACAGGTGGAAGGAGAATTAAAAAATGACCGGGTAGTCTGTGCTCGAGTCGGATGGTGGGGCGGAGGCGGTCATTTTATGGTTATTTATGGTTGTAGAACCTTGAATGGCGTTAATTACTACAGCATTGATGATCCGATTTATGGCAAATCTGAAATTACAGAAACCGCTTTTCTAGATGCCTATCAGGGATCTGGCAGATGGACACACAGCTATACAACAAAACCAAATATAATTGTGATTTAGTCTCTATAAATGTTTTCGCGCACAGGTTTCTACTGCTTTAGCTAATCGATTATTAATTCGAGTTTACAAATTAATTCAATACTAATAGCAATCAATGTTCAAGTTCAAAAGTATAAAACCAGAGGATCTCTTAAAGGTCTACGCGATTAAAAATCAAGATCAGCAGGGCGCTATTGGAGCTTTTAGCGAAACAGGAGGAGCAAGAACCGATTTGGTGATGCCTCATGAAACTTATATGGTTGGCTTGTCTTCTTTAAAATCTTCCGAAGATCCAATGCCAAAGTCTTCTGGAGTGCGTGTGATTGATGCATCTGACACTAACTTTGAAAGGATTTATGATTTACATGTTGCTGGAGGTTCAGGATTGGAACCCCAAATGCTAAAAGATCACGATTATATTAAAGATTATGAATCTGCCCTAGATGAAATATTTGCTAGCGGAATGGAGGAGGAGGACTACGAAGTAAGAGCTTTGAGGGTACCAGCCATACATGTAGATGCCATTTGGTTACATAAGGAAACAGGTGCAAATGCCGACCTTTATATTCCGGTGCGAACCATGGGGTTTTTTGAAAAAAATATGATATATGATAAGAAGACCTTCTTTGATATATTAAAGGAAGCAGCAAAAGACTATGATCTATCTGATGACAGATTAGGTGGATAAAATGTAAATAAGCTAGTTATATTCCAGATACCTTCATGTAATATGGCCGATACAAATCAAAATGCATCACAAACTGAGCAGCAAAAGCAATTAACCGCAGAGGCCAACCTTCGTAAACTGATTGCAGAGGCTCGCGAAGCTGAAGCTAAGGCTGACAAGCAATTTACTGACGCTCAGAAGGCAGCACGTGATGCAGAAAGGGAAGCTTGGAAAGGTCCTGATGTAAAAGCTCTGGAAGGAAAATTAACGGCAAATGGAAACTTTATTGAAACGAGAATACTTGCCTACAAGTGCTTGACTGATTTAATAAATTTGTTGGTTGAAGAGATGAATAATAATTCAAGCTTTAAAGGAGAAGAGATAACCTTTGTCATTTATAATGCAGCAGATCTTCCGGCGATTGAATTATATTTAGCTACAATGGATCAACTGTCTGAACTGCAAAGTATAATAAAAGATAATATTAAAGCAGCCACCACTGTGCTTGAGAAGTCATCACAGCAAAATGCAGCAGGAGGTTCTGTTACTCCCTTGTCAGTAGGTTTTGCAGCAGCAGGCATTTTGCGCACAGCTGCTGATATTTTTTCACTTTTAAAGACAAATACTACGTTTATCAATTATGACATTGGTACTGATGAAGAATTAATTGTGAGTTGTTTTGCTGATGCAGTGAAGAAAACAAAACATAATTGGAAGATTTTTTATCCAGCATTCTATCCTGTACATGCAATTAATCAAGGTTCAGAGAATTCGGCATTCACGAAGTTGTTTATGGAAGTTAAAATTCACAGTAACAATGCGAATGATTTGCAGAAACGGATTAAAGACGAACTTGAACAGATTGAACAGAAGTTGCAATCAGAAATAGACTTACCCGACAGAAGACCGTTGGAGGTACGAATGCAGGAGTTAAATATGGCATTGTCGTCTCTACAAAGTTCATTAGAAGCATTTTTACAATTAGAATTGATGTTATTGGCAATCGATCAAAATACAAGAGTATCAACTCGGGCATTGGTAATGCGGGCAGAAAGGTTAGTTACAATATTAAAAGAATCTACTACTTATATATTAAAACTTACAGCTTGTTTGAGTGGAAGTAGCCAAGTTAAAGAAAATTTGTTTCGATCAACAAAGGTGCTGCATTCAGGTGGTACTCAATTAAGTTGTCTCATTTTTGATCAGAAGGGCAACATTCATTTTTCTGATAATCGTTGCGCATACAGTCCTTATATGGAATCTTCGGAAATGAGCAATACTTCTTCTGCTTCAGACAAAAAATTAGTTTAAACATTATATTCAGAGATTAGCCACCACGTAACAGACATTTTGTGTATAAAAAATCCCTTATATCATTCATATTTAGTTCCGAAAGTCCATAATAGGAATGCAGGTTTGTCAGTTCGAGCGGAGTTGGCAGAAATTTTCAAGTTGATTATTGCGTCATAAAATGTTTCCAAAAGCCTATCTAAATCTTTATTAACCTAGTATCAAATACACAAATTCATGAAAGAAGAGCATGTTATACTTCGTGTAAAGAAGGCTGCCAATCGAGATATATTTCTTGGAGGAGCTGCAAAGGCAAGCACTTTAGAGGCTGCTGCCGCTAGCATGACTGTTGAGGTTGATAATCTTGATAGGAACAACTTACCACAACTAGCACGAGACACTGATGTAGTTGCAGTAGCTCCAGTTATTCCGATGAAGTTGGTGAAACCGCTGGACATTCAGAATGTGTTGCAACCTGCTGCACATACTATAACATGGGGAGTTAAAGCCGTTGGAGCAGATACATCGCCTTTTACTGGTAATGGTATCGTAGTAGCTGTACTTGATACAGGCATTGATGCTACACACCCTGCCTTTGTAGGTGTTAATGTGATACAAAAAGATTTTACAGGAGAGGGAAATGGTGACACCAATGGACACGGTACTCACTGTGCTGGTACTATCTTTGGAAGAGATGTTAATGGTTTACGTATAGGTGTTGCTCCAGGTATAAAAAAAGCGCTTATAGGTAAGGTATTAGGAGATAATAGTGGTTCAAGCGCAAGTATAATCAATGCCATTCATTGGGCCACTCAAAATGGAGCTAATGTCATTTCTATGTCGCTTGGAATAGATTTTCCAGGATTTGTTGAAAGCCTGACAAGGAGCGGCATGCCTATTGATCTAGCAACCTCCAAAGCTTTGGAAGGTTACAGAGCTAACGTTCAACTCTTTGAAAAGATGGCTCAGCTTGTTCAAGCCGGTAGCTCTTTCTTTCAGACTACCCTCCTTATTGGTGCGGCTGGTAATGAAAGTCGGAAAGATCAACATCCTGATTTCGAGATTGCTGTCAGTCCCCCGGCTGTTTCTAACGGTTTTATTTCAGTGGCGGCTCTTATGGAGAACGCTTTAGGATTTAGTGTTGCACCGTTTTCTAATACTGGGGCTATGATTTCTGGACCAGGAGTAGGTATCATTTCAGCTAAGCCTGGTGGTGGATTGCAACAGATGAGTGGAACTAGTATGGCTACTCCCCATGTAGCCGGAGTTGCTGCCTTATGGGCTGAAAAGCTTCTAAGCTCTGGATCTTTAAATTTAAATATTCTTACTGCAAGGTTACTTGCATCTGGAGCCACACATGGTTTGATGGCAGGTTTCGATCCATTCGATGTAGGTACAGGAATGGTCACAGCACCTCAAGGTTAGAGTAACTATGCGTACGATCACGCTTGAGCTGCTGCGTCACGGTCCAGCACATAATCAATTGTTGTCTCCTTTGACGCCATATATGGCATTATGTGAAAACCATTCGTCTGTTACTCTTCATATTCCCTTTGAGCACTATCAGTTTTTACACAGGCTCAGTGGCCTAAGATATGGTGTTGATGAAACAGCCCGAGGATTCCAGCTTACCGACACAGCTCGTATAGTCGGTGAAATATTAGGAATGATTCCTGGATTAACAGCAGAGTCCAACAAATCAGATTCTACGGATGAAAGGCTTACTCACCTTCGATTAATACTGTCAGCATCGGAGCTTGCATTATTGCCATTTGAGTTGGCACAGGCACCAAACGGACTTCCCGGGTCAGGGCAGCACTTGCTCCTGCAGCCGCAGATGCCTATTTGCCTAACTCGTGAAATAAGACGTACAGGTGATGACCCATTTGCTTGGCCTCTTGCTCCTCGTATACTTTTCGTGGCAGCATCACCTCCTGTGGTAGGTATTATACCATACGAAATGCACTTACAAGCTCTAAGAAAGTTAATCGCTCCATGGGTCAAGTATCACAATAAATCAGATTTGAATGTTGATAATTCACGTATTGAGGAGCACTTAGTTGTACTGAAGGATGCGTCTATTGAAGCTATAGAACAGGCTTGTGCATCAAACGCACAAAAACCATTTACACATATACATATCTTAGCGCATGGAGTCGAACGAAATGAGGTTTATGATACCAGATTTTATTTAGCACTTCATGGAGTACAAGATCCCAACGAAGTTGATTATATAAGTGGCCCTCGTTTAGCTGCGGCTCTACGTGCAGCTTTACGTCCAGAGAGTAATCCACTAGCAAGACCTGCAGTTGTGAGCTTGGCCAGTTGTGACAGTGCGAATGGAGGTTCTGTTGTTGGGGCAGGTGCAAGTATAGCTCATGCTTTGCACGAAGCAGGTATACCACTTGTAGTTGCAAGCCAGTTTCCGCTTTCATTTGCTGGATCTGTGCGATTAGTTGAATGCTTGTATGAAGGTCTACTTTGGGGGACTGATCCTCGTTTGCTACTCTATGATCTACGCCGACGGTTATATGCTCAATTTCCTAATACACACGATTGGGCAAGTCTAACTGCTTACGTGTCATTGCCTGCTGAGTTCAATCAGCAGTTGCCTGAAATTCAGATTGAGCAAGCAATGCGAAGTATAAATGCCGCTATGAATCATGCGGATGAAGCAACACGTCATTTATCAAAAAAAATCAAAGACAAAAGATCTATTGAGAGTCAGGAAAGTCCTCCTGAATCAATTCAAAGTCTGCTTCAGGAGGCGCGAGATCGTATCAATGATGCAAAAAAACGACTTGAACGGCTTTTGCTGCGTTGGCCAAAACATAGAGCCCGTATTTGTGGCTTGCTTGCTAGCACAGAGAAAAGGCAGGCTGAAATATTATTCTCCGCTAGCCGTAACCCAAATGTAAACTCAAATGCATTACGTGACAGAAAAGAATCTTTTGAGTTATTAAGAAAGTCACGAAACCATTATTGGGACGCTTTTTTAGCAGATCGTTCTAAAAGTTGGGCAGCTGTACAATACTTATCTTTAACAATTGTAATGAGCTTAAGTAGTGAGTTTCCTGAAAGTCAATTTGTTGAGCAGACAGGGGCTAATTTTCCAGAGTTTAAAGATTTCGATCAGCCTGATAAAAAGGTAGGTGCATTATGGACTATGACACAACTACTTTCATCTTACGACCTTCACAGCGAAGACCGTCAATCTACAATTTGGGCACATGGAAATTTGATTGAACTCTATCTTCTCTCTAAAGTTATTCCTAGTTTATTTCAAGTATCTGAAAATGCTGCTCAATTATCTCAAGATCATACCGATGCCTTAATCAATATCTCTGGGAGAAAATCTTTTGCTGTTTATTCTACCCGGAGACAAATCTTAAGATATGTTGAGTGGTACTCAGAGTTCTGTGATATTCAACCAGTAGCTCAGCTGGCTGAACAAGTATTCGACCGTTTTCCTGAAGAAGCAGAGGAAGCTTGGAAGTAGAGTGCTATTTTGTATGTTGTTTCAGATTGCTATTAAAACCATCTCACTCCTGCCCATGTTGGCATAGTAGGAATTAGGAAACAACAACTACCCACTAAATGCAAGCCATCATCTTCTGCGGCCTTCAGGCTACGGGTAAGACTACCTTTTACCGGAATCACTTCCTGAAGACGCATATACGAATCTCGTTGGATATGTTGAATACGAGGAATAAGGAGAGCCAGTTTATAGAGCTCTGCCTGCGTACGCAGCAGAAGTTTGTGGTGGATAATACCAATCTGACGAAGGTGGAGCGGGCTAAGTACATCGAAGCGGCTAAGGCGAGGAAGTTCAGGGTGGTGGGGTACTACTTTGAGTCGAAGGTGGAGGATGCCATACGGCGAAATAGTACACGAACCGGTAAGGAGAACATACCTGAAATAGGGATCAGAGGTGCCTACAAGCGGCTGGAAAGGCCGGGCTACGAGGAAGGCTTTGACGAACTGTACTATGTTCGGATCGGAGAGGAAGGCTTTGTGGTGAGAGAATGGCAGCCATCTTCTTAACTTTATTGTATGAATAATTCCTACACCTATCAGGATCAGTTAGAGTCGGAGCGGCTGTATACGCGGTTTTTAGTACCGGAAGACGCCATGGCTTGGGCTGAATTCTTTGAGGACACGGAAGCGGTGGCGTATCTTCCGGATTTTTGTCTGGATACGGCAGAAGAAAAAGCCCAATACTGGATCAACCGGCAGTTGGGGCGCTACCGGGAAAACAGGTATGGCCTGCAGGCGCTTGTTCACAAGCAGACGGGTGAATTGATCGGCCAGTGCGGGCTCCTGCTACAGGAAGTGGACGGTCAGACGGAACTGGAAGTAGGGTACCATATTCTGCCCAGATACTGGGGGCAAGGGTATGCGCCCGAGGCCGCCCGGCTCTTTATCGACTACGCCTTTGAGCAAGGGTTGGCTCCCTCCATCATTTCCATCATCGACATCCGGAACATCAAGTCACAGCGAGTGGCTGAGAAGAACGGTCTGATCAGGGAGAAGCAGACGCGGTGGGCGGATCGGGATGTGTACGTGTATAGACTGATGAAGTAGGTCTGTAGATTGTCGTAAATGCCCCCCTTAATGTCCTGAACGCACCGCCTCGAAGTTGGATAGGGAAGCTTACTTTGTAGTAACCAAAACACCAGAAACTATGGCTACTACTAAAGCACTCAAAATTACCTACTGGGCTTCCACCGGATTTATCTTTCTTTTTGAAGGCGTCATGCCGGCTCTTACCACCCATACGGAGGTAGCGGTGGAGGGTATCCGGCACCTGGGCTACCCGGACTACTTTCGGGTGATGCTGTCGGTTTTTAAAGTGGCGGGAGCGCTGGCATTGATACTGCCTTTGGTACCGGCGCGGATCAAAGAGTGGGCGTATGCCGGATTTGTATTTACCATGCTCTCCGCCAGCGTGAGCCACTGGGTCGTGGATGGAATAGGGGAGTACAGTCTGTTCCCGCTCTTTGTGCTGGCGATCCTGACCATTTCCTACCTCACGTACCACAAGCTGCAATCTCAGCGTAAGGATAGTGCTCAATCCCACGTCTACCACCGTTCTGCTGTTTCGGGAGTAGCTCAGTAGCCCCCAGAAGGCATGAGGAAGATTTGGGTAGTACGTGCGTAGTACTCCCTCGAGCACTACGCACGGAGTCTATTTCTCCTACACAAGCTGTCCTCTAAGCTCCGGACGGGAATCTTTCGCCGAGGGATTCATGGCGACGATGCTGTTCCTGAACTGGAGGCTTACCTTGTCGCCATCGAAGCGGCAGGTTACCCGATCGTGGTGGGGGGATTCAATATACCGCCATAGCATCTCAAAGGTACTATCGTCTTTCCAGGTACCGCTGGCGGCCAGGGAGGCGCTGGTAATGTTACGTACCTTGGTTACTACCAAGTTGGGAGGTGTGCCGGGCAGGGAGGTAACGCCCTCTTTCCACTTCCCAAGGCCAACGGTGATGGGGTAGGTGCCACTGGCGTCCTTGAAGGTAAGGGTACCGCTGTTTTTCCCAAAATTGAAGGAAACAGTTTGGATATTCAATGTATTATCCTCTACCTTAAAGATTTTGCCCGATACCTTAGCGGCCATAGGTGATGTTTTCTGGGCCGGGAGGGGCGGCAGGCTCAGCGCGGCCAATTTGGTCTTTAGGGCCGTTGCTGATTGGGCATTAGCCGGTAAGGATTTACCCTGCATAGCGGGGAGCAGGTGCTCGTAGATGAGGTCGAGCTGGCCCTGCATATTGCTGGTCTGGCTGGTAATGGCTATGACAGCATCCTGATCGGGCATGACGATGGTGTATTGGCCAAAGGCCCCGTCGCCCCGGTAGGCGTTGTGGCGGCACCGCCAGAACTGGTAGCAGTAGCCCTGCAGCCAGTCGCTCTTCTCCTTGGCACCGGGATTGTCGGCGGGTACTGGTTGCTGGATTTTGAACGTAGTTGCTTCTTCGACCCAGGCGGCGGGAATTAGTTGCTTGCCATTCCACTGGCCTTTCTGCAGGTACAGTTGTCCAAACTTCGCCAGGTCCTCCGTCCGGACGCGCAGGCCCCAGCCTCCGGTATCAATGCCCTTCGGGTCGCGCTCCCAATCCATTCCCTCAATGCCCAGCGGGTCAAACAGCCGTGGTTTCAGGTAGTCCAGGACGCGCTGTCCCGTTACTTTCTGCACAATGGCCGAGAGCATGTAGGTAGCGCCGCTGTTGTATAGGAATCGGGTACCAGGCTGGTAGGTGATAGGCAGCGACAGGAACTTCTGAACCCAGTCGTCTTCCGTACGTATCTCGGGTGTAGAATCCTTCTCGTGCCCTACCGACATGGTGAGCAGGTCTTTCACCCGTAGAGCCGCCAGGTTGTCGCTTACTTGCTGAGGTACCTTATCGGGGAAGAAAGAAACCACTTTATCCTCTACCGTCAGCTTACCCTCGTGCACCGCCAGTCCAATGGCCGTGGAGGTAAAGCTCTTGCTCATGGAGTACATGGTATGCTTCAGGTCGGGGCGGTAGGGGTTCCACCAGCCTTCAGCAACTACCTGTCCATGCCGCAGGATCATGATACTATGAAACTCGTGTTTGCTGTTAGCCACCGCGTCCAGGAAGTTGATGATCCCAGCAGAGTTGACGCCCTGCGCCTCGGGGGAGGTACTGCGCGTCAGCTTTTGAGTATTGACGGGGTAAGCGGTGAGGGAGTCGGGGAAGCCCCATAGCAGGCTTACTCCGGCCGCACCGGCTCCCAATTGTTTAATGAATTCTCGGCGATTGGATGACATAGGGGGGGGTGGGTTGGCTCTGATATCAATATTCTGTAGTAAGGATCAGAGCAATGCTAACTACTTTGCTTTTGAGCCTAATATTATGATAGTAATGTCTTTCGCCCTCCTCCGTCGGGATCATTAGCTCAATTCAACTTCTCCGGGTAATGCTGTCGTTTGCCCTCACGGCCGGGCGGGCCCCGCCCTCTCAACGCCTCTGTATTTTATTTCGCAGGGCTATCGCCTTCTGCTTATAAAATAAGGAGGCTTATGAGAGGGCTGTTAGAAATTGCATAGTTCATGTTAAGTAGCGATAGGATTAATATTATTTATTAAACTATTCTATCGTTACAAGTTGGCACTTTGCGAAGTTTCTCAGCTCTCCCCTAAGCCGACCTTGCGCTGTGGGCCTTTGTGCGTTAGCCCTGCGCTGGCCCGCAGAGCACAGAGGCGTGGGGAGAGCGCCGCCCGCCCGGCGGAGGAGGGCAAAAGACTGCAATACCCCGAAAAGCAATAAAGAGCCGGAGGCGCCGGTGGAGGAAGACAATATCAGTATTAGTGTATACAAAAACGCCCCGCAGAAGTAGTGCACTGCTGCGGGGCTTGTGAGAATCTATAGAGGTACTTTACTGAGCTATGGGAGTGCCGGAGAAGGTTCTGCCTTGGGTATCGACAACGATCTTAGATACTTTACCCTGAGCGTTGCGCTCGAACTTTACCATTGCCTGTCCTTCGGCATCGAATGTATCGGCCTTACCGGCTACGGGTGTAAATACGCCCTGAACCGTGTCCGCGTGGAAATGAATCTGGCCGTCCTTAAGCGTCAGGGTTAGGAGGTCAAAGTCCAGCCCTTCCATTTTATATTTGCCAACATAATCAGTAAGAGCGGCAGCGCTGGCCATTTCTTTCCGGGCTTCAAAGGTACCATCGGGGATCTGTAGTCGCAGGCGCTCTACTTTACCCTCGGTATTACGGACAAAAGTCACGGTGGCTTCGCCGTTATTGGCGCTGTAGGTATCGGCCTTGCCACTTACTTCGGCAAAGTCGCCTTCATATTCACCGGCTACGTAGTGCAGTTTACCGTTTTGAGTAGTAACGACGATCTTGTCGAAGGGAAGATCGCTTATTCTGTAGGTACCTACATAGTCCTGCAGGTCCGCTACCGACTGGGTAGCTGTAATGGGAGAAGTTGGAAAGTGGCTTGCCATAACCAGTGTCGGAGCAGAGCAGGATACCAGTATGGAAAGGAGTAAAGTACTTGTTTTCATGGAAATAGATATGTTAGATGATGATGTAAAAATAGAAAAAGAGAGAGTACTGCAAAGAGAGTTAACGAATTTATAATATAGGAGGTAAAATTTGTATGTAAGCGGCAGGGAGAGGAGGCTGAGCGTAAAGCCGAAAATAGTGCTGCCTGATAAAATATCTTCTCTGTAAAGGAGTTATTCTATAATAGTAAAGCCCGCCGGAGGGGCGGGCTTTACTGTATCAGAAAGTGTATAGCTAGAAGCTAACTGTACTGGTTACTAAGGTTATAGAATATTTGGTATAAAATTTATAGTTTATGTTGGTTATGAAACTCCATAAAAATGCTAGCCTTACTCTAA
>NZ_JAFEUV020000015.1 GCF_017355915.2 Telluribacter roseus | reverse complement strand
CGCTGCCTTAGAGTAAGGCTAGCATTTTTATGGAGTTTCATAACCAACATAAACTATAAATTTTATACCAAATATTCTATAACCTTAGTAACCAGTACAATTAGGTATTAGCTACGGGTTCTTGTTCAATAAAACTTACCCGTAGTACTTACTAAGTAACTATCCTTTCCCAATAATGGCCGGTGGCGGTTGGCCGCTGCCATCAGGTTAAGGTAAAAAACGAAGCCCGACTCTGAAAAGAACCGGGCTTCTGGGGTACTATGTATTCAACCTTATTACACCTTTACTCGCAAAAACACATCACCCGATGGACCCGATTGTAAGCAATCGATGGTGGAGATGATATGTTCCTGCGTTTGTCATGGCACAAAGGTAGAAAAACTTTGCAAGAGCGATGCATAAATTTTCAAAAAAGAGAACCTTGTATGGGCTGAATCCGGATCGAAGGTTCTTCTAAAGATAATCCTATTTGCTGGTTTAGCTGCTCCACCCAGTATTTGGTGAGCTCGGGGGCCAGCAGGTTTTCGCCGCAGTGTATAAATATGTAGGCCGTCTGCAGTCCCTGCTCAAACCACTCCCGCAGCCGCTGCACCCAGGAGTCGGTGCGGGTGTAGTCGGTTGGGTGCAGCTCGTGGCCGACAAAGCGAAGAGCCGCTACCGGCGTCGAAAGGCCCATATGCAGCACGTCGCGCCGTCCGGCTACGTCGGTAAGTATAGTACCCGCCCCCAATTCGTGCAGGGTCTCCAGTACCCGGTGCCAGCGGTACTCGTCTATAAACCAGGCCGCATGCCTGAACTCAATGGCTATAGGAAACCCCTGAGGCAGCGCTTTCAGGAAGCGGATCAGCGTGGGCAGCCGGGCCGGATTGAAGGCCGGTGAGAGCTGCAGAAAGGTAGTACCCAGGTTGTCTTCAAAGCCCAGTACCGACTCCACAAACTGATTGGTAAGCAGGCTAACGCCTAGGAGCTGCGCCTCGTGGCTGATGGCCTGCGGCCATTTGGGACAAAAGCGAAAGCCGGAAGGTACCGTCTCCCGCCAGCGCTTCACGGTATCAGCACTGGGTATCTGGTAGTAGGTACTGTTGAGCTCAATGGTATTGAACTGGCGGGAGTAGTGGTACAGGAAGTCCTTATCTTTAGTATTGACGGGATAGATCTTGCCTACCCACTCCTTATTGGCCCAGATCGGCGGACCTATGTATACCTGCCGGGTAGCGGTACCCCCGCTATTAGTCAGGACCAGCGCCGTGTGAGGGTGGTCGGGCGGGAGCGTAAAATCTACCTGCGTTATATCTTCTACTTTTCCGAAATCCATACACCCTATTATTATATAGTGTCTATCCTACCAGCGTAGCCCCTGTACCTTTTCCAGAGTACTAATAACGATTTGTCGATCCTTTGGGATTACAAGCTGATGTAAATTTAAAGAGTATCCGGCAGATAAATAAAGGCTGACTATCATAGCAACCCATTCACAATGATTACTTTTGTAGGTCCTATCTGATGTGTAAGAGAAACCCTTTGGACCAATGGTCAGGTATACCCCCTCCCGTTGGTGACATCGAATAAATGTATGAAAGCTCTTTTATCTGTTGCTATGTCTGTACTTGCTGCTTCTGCGACGCTGGCCCAGCCTACTGAACTGGCGCGTCGCCTGCACGATACCCACACTACCTACCGCGAAGCTTCCCTCACCCAGCGCCGATTCAAACACAATGATGTGCAGGCCCTGATCCAGCAAAGGGAGGGAAACCCCCTATACGAGATCACCAAGGTCGGAGAATCGTACGAGGGGCGCGACATACGCATGGTCAAGGTCGGACGCGGTCCCCACAAGGTACTGCTATGGTCGCAGATGCACGGTGATGAGCCGACCGCTACCATGGCTATCTTTGATATATTCAACTTTCTGGAGGCTCGCAACGATGGCTTTGATGGGTTCCGGAAGCAGTTGCTGGATAGTACCACGCTGTACTTTGTGCCGATGCTCAACCCCGACGGAGCCGAGCGCTACCAGCGCCGTACCGCTCAGGGAATCGACATGAACCGCGACGCCCTGTACCTGCAGACGCCCGAAAGCCGGATACTGAAAGGGTTACAGCAGAGCCTGAAGCCCGAGTACGGATTTAACCTGCACGATCAGAGCCCCCGCTACTCCGCCGGACGCAGCCCTAAGGTAGCTACCATCTCCTTCCTGGCTACGGCCTACGACTACGAGCGCTCGATCAATCCGGTGCGGGAGCGCTCCATGCAGCTGATCGTACGGATGAACCGGATGCTGCAGCACTTTATACCCGGGCAGGTAGCCCGCTACGCCGACGACCACGAGCCTCGTGCCTTTGGTGATAATGTGCAGAAATGGGGGACAACGCTGATCCTGATCGAGTCGGGAGGCTACGCCGGGGACCCCGAGAAGCAATACATCCGCAAGCTCAACTTTGTGGCGATCCTGTCGGCGCTGGGTGCTATTGCGGACGAGTCACTGACGCAGGAATACCGCAACGACTACTACCATATCCCCGAAAACGAAAGGTACTTATTCGACCTCCTGATCCGTAACGCTACCGTGAGGCAGGGGGGAAAGCAGTACCGGACCGATCTGGGTATAAACCGAAATGAGGTGAACTATGCCAATGCCACCAAATTCTTCTACCATAGCAAGATCGAAGAGTACGGCGACCTTTCGACCCATTACGGCAGTCAGGAGATAGATGCTACGGATTATGTCATAGAACGCGGAAAGGTATACCCTACCCCTTTCAAGAACATGACCGAACTGAGCAAGGTAGATTCCTGGGAGCTCCTGAAGCAGGGCTATACCTACGTGACCCTCACCCCCGATGCCAACACACGTACCCTGGGCCTGTACTTCACGGTGCATCCGCTGCATGTACTTCGTAAAGGCCAGGTGTACTCAGGACCAGTACAAATGGGCGAAACGGCTTCCTTTATATTAAGAAAAAACGGTAAGGTACGCTACGCGGTAGTAAATGGCTTTGTGCACGATGTGCAGGAGCCGACGAAGCGCTTAGGAAACGGTATTATCGAATAAACGGAATAGTATAATGTACTTAAAGGAGCAGAAGCAGCTGATGTTTCTGCTCCTTTTGTTATTATTCAAATCTGTTTTTGCACAATTTAAGTATCGCCTAAAATATTGAAATACAATATTTTAGGCGATGTTACCGAAATAATAGAGCCGTAATACTGGCTTAACATTCAGGTAATATTGCCCCTCTACTTTTGTGGCACGTAACATATAGTTTACTGACACCAAGTATGAAAAAGCATTTCTTAACTCTCATTTTCAGTGTTTTAACAGCGGCCCTGGCCGTTGCTCAAACGGGCTCTATCAAAGGTACCATAGTTGATGCCAAGACCAAAGAAGCCATCATTGGCGCGAGCATCCTGCTTAAAGGTACTACTCCTCCCCTGGGATCTTCCAGCGACATCGAAGGTAACTTTGAAATCAAAAACGTACCTACCGGAGCCCAGACTGTCTTGGTAAGCTTCGTGTCGTACAAGACAAAAGAAATTCCGGTAACGGTTTATCCCAACCAGACAGTACTTATTAATACTACCGTTGAAGAAGACGTTGCTACCCTCGAAGAAGTAAAGATCACCGGTCAGCGTCAGACTTTCACAGATGTGTCAGTAATTACCGAGATCAAGCAGGCCGAACAGATAGCCGTAGGTATCTCGGCCCAGCAGATCCAGAAGTCACAGGACCGTGACGCTTCTCAGGTTATCCGCCGCGTACCCGGTGTGTCCATCCAGGACGACCGCTTCGTCATCATCCGCGGACTGAATGAGCGCTACAACACCGTAATGCTCAACGACGCCATCACACCTTCCACCGAAGTAGACGTAAAATCTTTCTCTTTTGACCTGATCCCCAGTTCCGCCATCGACCGGATGCTGATCTTCAAATCAGGTTCTGCTGAGCTACCCGGCGAGTTTTCGGGTGGTGTCATCAAGATATATACCAAGACTATTCCCGACGAGAATGGTCTGAGCCTCAGCCTGACCTCGGGCTACCGGAGCGGTACTACCTTCCAGAATGTACTGTCCCACCAGGGCTCTTCACTGGATTGGGCTGGCTTTGGAGCCGGTGACCGTAAACTCCCCTCTTCGTTCCCTTCTACCAGGAGATTGACCAGCGAAAACATACCTTCTGAGCGCTCTATTGCTGCTTTCCGTAACCTGCCTGACTACTTCACTGCCAAGAATATCACAGCCGTACCTGACCTGCGGGCTTCACTGGGCTACAACGCCAAGTTCTTCGTAGGAGATAAGAGGCTGACTACTTTCAACAACATCAGCTACTCCAACACGCGTCAGGCCATGCCAGTGAGCCAGTTCCGCTACCTGTCGTTTGATCAGCAGAAGCAGGAGTCGCTGCTATGGGTAAACTACAACGACCAGCAGTACACCGAGAACGTTCGCCTGGGTGTGATGTCTAACTGGGCCCTGATCCTGAACCCTAACCACAAGATCGAATTCCGCAACCTGTTCAACCAGCTGGCCAACAAGGAAACTACCTTCCGTCAGGGATTCACGCAGGAGAACGGCCGCGAAGTACAGAACTACGCTTTCCGTTACGAGTCCAAGAGCATTTACTCTGGCCAGTTGAGCGGTACCCACGACCTGTCTGACCTTACTACGGTACGCTGGACCGGCGCCTTTGGGTACACACACCGCGAGGAGCCCGACTACCGTCGCTTCGTATCAAGCCGCAACATAGGTTCGGATGAGCCCTTCACCGTAGAGGTAGTACCTGGAAGCAACGCCAGTCTGGCCCGTACCGCCCGCTTCTACTCTACACTTAACGAGTACACTTCATCAGGAAGAGCTGACGTAGAGCACCGCATCAACCGCAGCGGCTTCGAAGGAGACGAGAAAATGCAGATCAAACTGCGCGCCGGAGCTTACGCTGAATACAAAGACCGCGCGTTCCAGGCCCGCTGGTTCAACCTGATCAACCCGGGTGGTGTATCGCAGGAAATCCTGAACCAGTCGCCCGAGCAGCTGTTTGACCAGAGCAACATCGCCACTGACAAACTATACTACGGCGAGCGTACCAACTTTGACGACCGCTACACCGCTCAGAATATGCTGACTGCCGGTTACGTAGGAGCTTATATACCTTTCTCTTCTAAGTTTAACGTATCGCTGGGCGCCCGTGCCGAGTACAACCACCAGAAACTCCAGAGCCGTCAGCGTGGATCAGGTACCCGCATCAAGGTTGATAACCCTATCTTCCGCCTGCTGCCTTCGGTGAATATGGCCTATAACTTCACCGAAAAGACCCTGCTACGTTTGGCATACAGCTCGACCGTCAACCGTCCTGAGTTCCGTGAATTGGCGCCGTTTACCTACTATGACTTTGCTTTTGATGTGTCGCGGGTAGGTAACCCCAACCTGAAGACGCCTTCAATCCAGAACGTAGACCTGCGCTACGAGTGGTACCCACGTGAGGGTGAGGTAGTGTCGGTAGCTGCCTTCTATAAGCACTTCAAGAATCCGATCGAAGCTCGTATCCGCTACGCTGGTTCAGGAGTATCGTTCTACGTAGATAACGCCGAGGAAGCGTACGCTACCGGAGCCGAGCTGGAAGTACGCAAGTCACTCAAAGACATTACCAACTCTGGCTTCGTCAGCAACCTGACCCTGCTTCTGAATGCCTCAGTAATTAAGAGTGATGTACTGACGGGCTTTGCCGGACAGGAGAATAACCGCCAGCTACAGGGTCAGTCGCCCTACCTGATCAACTCGGGTATCTACTACAACGATGTGAATCGCGGCTGGCAGGTCAACCTGCTCTACAACGTGATCGGTCGCCGTATCTTCCTGGTGGGTGACAAGGAAATCCAGCCTACTGTGTACGAAATGGCCCGCAACGTAATTGATGTGACAGTTATCAAATCACTGGGTCAGCGCCTCGAACTGAAGCTGGGTATCCAGGATCTGCTTAACCAGCCTTTCCGCCTGATCCAGGACAGCAACCTCGACCAGAAGATCACGAACATAGACGAGCCTTACCAGACCTACCGTCGCGGCTCGTACTCGACCATCGGTCTGAGCTACAAATTCTAAGAATACCCTAACTAATTATACACTTATCAGTCAGATTGTTAAAAACAAAAACACATGAAAAACCTAGGAAAACTGTTTAACCTGTTGCTAGTGGGAATGCTCATGACTGCATTCGTCGCATGTAATAATACGGATGATGATGATGATGATATTGAAGTGCCACCGGTAGGAGGTACCAATACCGTCACCGGTAAAATTACCCAGAATACTACCTGGACCGCCAACAACAAGTACGTTCTGAATGGTTTTGTATATGTAGAGAATGGCGCTACCCTGACCATCGAGCCAGGTACTATCATCAAAGGTGACAAGGCTACCAAAGGCTCTCTGATCATCCAGCCAGGTGCCAAGATCATCGCCAACGGTACTGTTGAGAAGCCTATCGTATTTACTTCCAACCAGCCTAAGGGCCAGCGTGCTGCCGGTGACTGGGGAGGAGTGATCATCCTGGGTAATGCTCCGGTTAACAAAACTCCGGCTGTAATCGAGGGAGAGAATATCTCAACCTATGGTGGTACTAACGCCGCTGATAACTCAGGTAGCCTTAAGTACGTTCGTATTGAGTTTGCCGGTATCGCTTTCGAAACTGACAAAGAGATCAACGGTCTTACTTTCGGTGGTGTAGGTACTGGTACTACTGTTGACTTTGTACAGGTTTCGTACAGTGGCGACGACGCATTCGAATGGTTTGGTGGTACTGTTAATGCCAAGCACCTGATCTCATACCGTACGCTGGATGATGACTTTGATACTGACAACGGATACAGCGGTAACGTACAGTTTGGCTACATCCTGCGTGATCCTAAGGTAGCTGACCAGGCTGGGGACTCTAATACCTTTGAGTCAGACAACGATGCGGGTGGTTCTGATGCTACTCCTAAGACCAGTGCTAAATTCGCCAACGTTACCTCTACCATTGCTGCCGGTGACCTGGACTCTAAGTACCGCTCAGCTATGCGTATCCGTCGTAACAGCGAGATCTCTATCTACAACAGCGTATTTGCTGGTGCATTCCCAACCGGTATCGAGCTGCAGGATAAAGTAGTTGATAACTACAAAACTGGTAAGATGAACATCCAGGGGGTGGCTATCCAAGGAGCAGTTACTCCTATGAAAGGTGTAGATACTGCCATGTTCGACACTGCTGCTAATAAGAATAAAGTATATACCACCGTAGCTGAACTGTTGCTGCCTTCTTCTTTCAACTCTATCTCGGCTCGTCCAAGCGCTATTCCTCAGGCTGGATCGCCTCTGATGGGCAATGGTGTAACACTTCCTGCCGGATTTGAAGCTACTACCTACGTAGGTGCTTTCGGAGCTACTGACTGGACTCAGGGCTGGGCTAACTTCGATCCTCAGAATACAGACTATTAATAGTACATAAAGCTTTAAGATAACATCTTATATTGGTGTCAGATTGATAAAAGGCCGGGGACGTTGCTCCCGGTCTTTTTTGTTTTGTTTGATTTGCAGGTAGTAGTAGGGCTCTTACGCCGTGTAGACCAGAAAGAGGAGTACCACTTACAAACTCCTGATGCAGAATATAGATAACCTTTACAGACTAAATCAGGGCTTTTGCGTAACTTTACCGATTGGATTTACGTTCTTTGATGGGAAGCCTGCTTGCAATATATTACAGGCTCAAAATACGTAAACTCTTACTAACTAACGGAGGTAGCGGGCGGTAATCTGAAAAGAGCTATTACCCTCTGGTACCTGCATTTTACTATTTATAAAAAACTGAATGGAAGTATTGATTATGGCCGGACAGCTCATTCTGGGCTTGTCCATACTAGTAGGCTTACATGAACTGGGGCACCTGGTAGCCGCCAAGATGTTCGGGATGAAAGTGGAAAAGTACTTTATCGGCTTTCCACCCAAGATATGGAGTATCCAGCGGGGGGAAACGGAATACGGCCTGGGGGCGGTACCGCTGGGAGGTTTTGTGAAAATATCCGGTATGATCGACGAATCGCTGGATACCGACCAGATGAACGCGGAGCCGCAGCCGTATGAGTTCCGGGCCAAGCCAGCCTGGCAGCGTCTGATCGTGATGCTGGGAGGTATTATTGTCAATGTCATCGTAGGTATTATCATCTTTATTGCTATTTCCTACAGTACCGGTGATCGGTTCCTGTCGCGTGAGGAGGTAAACCGCTACGGTATTGTAGCCGGTGAACTGGCCCGCGAAATCGGCCTTCAGACAGGTGATAAAATTGTAAAGGTTAACGGTAAAGATTTCAAGGATTTCAGCGAAGCGGTAGGCTCGGATGTATTTCTGGGTAGCGGTAGCTACTACACCATACAGCGCAACGGTAGTCTGGTAGATGTTGATATTCCCAATGATTTTATAGAGAAGCTCTCTGATCCCGAGGCCCGTGGAACCTTTATCCGTCCGGCCGAGCCGTTTGCGGTGGGAGAGGTAGTGGCCGGGTACCCGGCTGAGGAGGCTGGTCTCAAAGCCGAAGATCGTATTGTGGCGGTCAACGGTAAGCCGATCCAGTTTTTCCACCAGCTGCAGTATGCACTTGACTCCCTGAAGGGCAAAACCGCTAACCTGACGGTACAGCGTGGCGGGCAGCAAGTTACGCTTACTTCTAAAGTTACTCCCGAAGGTACACTGGGCTTCCAGGCCAAGAGCCTACTCAACTATACTACCGTTGACTATACCCTTGGTCAGGCTATGGTAGTAGGTACCAAAGAAGCCTTCGGAGTCGTTTATAATAATATCAAAGGCTTTGGAAAGATTTTCCGTGGTGAAGTGTCGGCTTCCAAAGCCATCAGTGGTCCGATCGGTATCGCCCGTATGTTCGGGGGAGTATGGGATTGGGGTCGTTTCTGGTTCCTGACGGGACTCCTGTCAATGGTACTGGCCTTTATGAATGCGCTGCCCATACCGGCGCTTGATGGTGGCCATTCGGTGATACTCCTTTATGAGATGGTATCAGGCCGTAAGCCTTCGGACCGCTTCCTCGAAAATGCCCAGAAGGTAGGAATGGTACTCCTGCTGGGGCTGATGGCTTTCGCTATCTTCAACGACGTCTGGAAGGCGGTTTTTTAAAAGCAATACATGTGAGTGCCTACGACAGCCCACGCCACTTACCGGGAGCGCGGGCTGTCGTAGACGTATCTGACAGGCTGCAACTAGCTGGCTATGACGAAAAGAGTAACACTACTATTGGCTTTGGGTATACTGGCCCTCTTTGTGGCAGCCAGAGCTGTACACGAGTACCACGTGAGCGTGACGCAGATGCAGTATAATCCAGCCCAGAAGTCCCTGGAAATTAGTATACGGGTATTTACGGATGATCTGGAGAAAGCCTTATCTGTAGAAAACAACAACCGGCGCTTCGTGGTAAACAACAACGACCAGAACGACCCTTTTGTAGAGAAGTATCTAAGGAAGAGTTTTGTGCTTATGGATGCCAGACAGCAGGTGCGTCCTTTTCAGTACGTGGGGAAAGAGCAGGAAGCAGATGCTACCTGGATCTACTTGGAAGTACCGGCTCAGGGTACTATTGATGGCTGGATGCTGCAGAACAATTTGCTGATGGATGTGTTCAGTGACCAGATGAATATGCTGAACCTTAAGCTACCCACCGGTAAGAAAACGATTTTATTCAAAAAAGGACAGTCGTTGCACCCGCTTCAGTAGTCAGCGTAGAGCCATGTCAGTAGTAGGACAGGGCCATGACAAATGCATGGGTGGTACGGCTATTTTATCGTTAGTATACCCCGCTAATTAATTATATTTTATTGTAAATTGGGAAAAGAATCTCTGTCAGCCTGACAGAATGCCTATGAAGTTTGAAAATTCTGATCTATACAGTCGGATATTGATGTCTGACGCCGACCTAGATAGCCTTGAAATTGTACCACTGGGTGGGCCCGAAGGCTCTGATGAGCCGTTTGATGTCCCCGAGGAGCTCCCCATATTGCCAATCCGCCAGACCGTACTATTTCCGGGGATGGTCATTCCTGTGACCGTCGTACGGCAGAAAGCCATCCGGCTGGTTAAGAAGATCTATCGCAATTCGGAGATAAACTCCCGGATCCTGGGAGCGGTTACACAGGCCAAGCCCCTTAAAGAAGATCCATCCGCGGACGACCTGTATAAGGTAGGTACCGTAGCGCATATCCTCAAAATGATCACCCTGCCGGATGGTAATGTGACCATTATTGTACAGGGACGGCAACGCTTTCATATCAAAGACATCCTGCGCGAAGAGCCTTATATTACGGCGAAGGTTGAAGCCATTGAGGATTCATTTGCCAATGCTAACCGTAAGGAGTCCAAGGCCCTGCTGCAGTCGCTGCGCGATGGAGCTCACCGCATCATGCGACTAAACCCGGAAATACCCCAGGAAGCCCGTATTGCGCTGGATAATATTGAAAGTCCCATCTTCCTTATTCATTTTCTGTCGTCTAACCTCAACGTGGAGGTGGTAGATAAGCAGCGGCTCCTGGAAGAGACCAATGGACAGAAGCAGGCTAATCTGCTGCTGCAGTTCATGATGCGCGAGATTGAAATGCTCGAACTGAAGCGGGAAATCCAGACCAAGGCCAGCTCCGACATTGACCAGCAACAGCGTGACTACTTCCTGCGTCAGCAGATCAAGGTACTGCACGACGAGCTGGGCATTGATAGTCCGGAGCGCGATATGGATGAACTGCGCATAAAGGGAAGCCAGAAAACCTGGCCCGCCCCGATACGTCAGCATTTCGAGAAAGAACTAAGCAAGCTGCAGCGCATCAACCCCATGGCACCGGAGTACCCGGTTACGCTCAACTACCTCGAGATGATGGTTGATCTGCCCTGGAACCAATATACCAAAGACAACTTTGATCTGGTGCGGGCTCAGAAGATACTCGATGCCGACCATTTCGGCCTTGAAAAAGTAAAAGAGCGTATCATTGAGTACCTGGCGGTACTGAAGCTCAAGAATAACATGAAGGCGCCTATCCTGTGTCTGTACGGGCCTCCGGGTGTAGGTAAGACTTCCCTGGGTAAGTCCATAGCTAAGGCGCTTAACCGGGAGTACATCCGTATGGCGCTGGGTGGAGTACACGATGAGGCCGAAATACGCGGCCATCGCAAGACCTATATTGGTGCTATGCCCGGTAAAGTCATCCAGAATATTAAGAAGGTAGGTTCATCCAATCCGGTCTTTATTCTGGACGAAATAGATAAAGTAAGCTCTGACTTCCGGGGTGATCCGGCTTCGGCACTGCTGGAAGTACTGGATCCCGAGCAGAACTCGTCCTTTACGGACAACTACCTGGAAGTAGAATACGACCTTTCGAAGGTACTCTTTGTGGCTACGGCCAACTCCCTCGAAACCATTCATCCCGCCCTGCGCGACCGGATGGAGATTATCGAGATGACGGGCTATACCATTGAGGAGAAGCTTCAGATCGCTAAAAAGTACCTGGTACCCAAGCAGCGCAAAGAGCACGGCCTGAAGTCGACGGACGTAAAGGTGGAAGACAAAGCCCTGCTCCGCATTGTGGAAGGCTACACCCGTGAGTCGGGAGTACGTATGCTCGAGCAGAAAGTAGGCGCCCTGATCCGTAAAATAGCCAAGGCGATTGCGATGGAGCAGGACTACCCTAAGGTGATCAAAGAAGAGCATGTAGAAAAACTGCTGGGGGCCGAAATATTTGATAAAGACTTGTACCAGGACAACGATATAGCCGGTGTAGTAACGGGGCTGGCCTGGACGTCGGTAGGAGGCGAGATTCTCTTCATCGAGTCAAGCCTGAGCCGGGGCAAAGGTAGTCTGACACTTTCCGGGCAACTGGGAGATGTCATGAAGGAATCGGCTATCACGGCTCTTTCGTACCTGAAAGCGCACTCGGAAGACTTTGATATAGATTACCGCATCTTCAATAACTACGACCTGCACGTACACGTACCGGCGGGTGCTGTACCTAAGGATGGTCCCTCGGCGGGTATTACCATGCTGACCTCCGTGGCCTCTATATTTACCCAACGTCGCGTGAAGCCTTTTGTGGCCATGACGGGTGAGATCACGCTGCGTGGAAAGGTACTTCCGGTAGGAGGTATCAAAGAGAAGATCCTGGCGGCACGCCGGGCCGGGGTGAAGGAAATTATCCTGTGCGTCAAAAACCGCAAAGACGTAGAGGAAGTACATCCTGATTATATCAAAGACCTGAAATTCCACTACGTAGATACTGTAGACGAGGTACTGGCCGTAGCGCTGCTGCCCGAGAAAGTATCAAACCCCATCAAGTTTGTACTACCCGAGGAGAAAAAAGAACCCGAGGATAGTATGATCAAGGTGAACGTAGTATAAGGGGGTATAGACTCAAACGATACAGCGAACGGCGTGCCATCAGGCACGCCGTTCTGCATGTAGTAGGGGTTAGATTTGCCAAAGAGCGTCTTTCAGTATAAACACATTTACTTGCTTATCTATGACGCGCCTTACCCCCCAGTTACTGATACAAAAGCCTGAGCTATGCCCTGATGCCGAGCGACTACTGGCTTTACCCGAAAAAGTAGTTCAGTTTGGTACCGGAGTCCTGCTACGCGGATTACCCGATTACTTCATAAACAAAGCCAACCAGCAGGGCATCTTCAACGGACGAATTGTGGTGGTAAAGTCCACCGATCGGGGCGGAGTGGATGCCTTTGCCGACCAGAGCAACCTCTACACCCAGTGCATCAGAGGCATAGAGGAAGGCGCTCCGGTTGAGGAGGATATCATCAATACTTCCGTTAGCCGTACGTTGTCAGCCCGTACTGAGTGGCCTGCTATACTCGAATGCGCCCGCAACGCCGACATCCAGATCATCATCTCCAATACGACCGAAGTAGGTATTCAACTTACTGATGACGACCTGCTGGCTTCACCGCCCGCTTCGTTTCCGGGTAAGCTGGCGGCATTTTTGTGGGAGCGTTTTAATGCCTTTGCCGGCTCGCCGGAGAGCGGTATGGTCATTGTACCTACCGAGCTGGTACCTGACAATGGTCCCAAGCTACGTGAGATCGTGCTCGAGCAGGCGCGTCGTCACGCGCTGGGTGAGGCATTTACTACCTGGGTAGTGGAGCACAACCAATTCTGTAGCTCCCTCGTAGATCGCATAGTACCCGGACAGCCCGATGAGGCTACTCTGGCCGAACTGACGGAGAAACTTGGCTACCAGGACGACCTGCTCATCATGTCGGAGGTATACAGGCTCTGGGCCATTGAAGGCGACGAAAAGGTACGCGCCGTACTTAGCTTTGCCGAGGCCGATAAGGGGATTATTATTGAACCCAACATAGACCTGTACCGCGAGCTCAAGCTACGTCTGCTCAATGGTACCCATACGCTGTGCGTAGGCTTGTGCTACCTGGCGGGACTGGAGACGGTCAGGGAGAGTATGGAGACTGCCGAGACCGAGCGCTTTATTACCGAGCTGATGATGGACGAGCTGGCACCTGCCATTCCCTACGAGGTAGATCTTGACCGCGCCCGCCAGTTTGGGAAGGACGTGCTCGACCGCTTCCGTAACCCATTCATCCGCCACCAGCTCATCGATATTACGGTACAGTATACCGCTAAGATGCGCATGCGCAACATCCCCACGCTACTGAACCACTATCGCCAGCAGAGCGAAGTACCAGTACGTATAGCCCAGGGGTTTGCGGCCTATCTGCTGTTCATGAAGGCAGTCGAGGCTGTCGATGGCAAGTACTACGGCCTGCGTAATGGAGTAAAATATCCCATCCGCTGTGACTCAGCTGACTACTTCCACAATATGTGGCAGCAGTACGGTGCTGATCGGGCCAGGCTGGTAGAAGTAGTGCTGTCGGATACGCAGCTCTGGGAGAGCGACCTGACCGCCCTGCGGGGCTTTAAGGAGGCTGTAACGGAGAATTTGCAGGTACTGGAAGCCCAGGGCGCCAGGGTGCTCCTGACCGCCGAAGTCGCTTCCTAGGTACTACCATACGTTTATACGTTATCTAAATTCTATGAAGAGTTACAGGTAGTTGCACTGGCACACTTTTTTGTAAGATTCTTTGCATGTGATCTTCTCCTGCGTTGTGGGAGAAGATTTTTTTAACTAAACCATCAAAGAAGCTTTGAGAAAGTCTGTCAAGATATTGCTGGGGCTGGTAGTCTTACTGATTATTGCCCGGCTTTTGCTTCCCTACTTTGTAGTACGCTACGTCAATAAAGTACTCTCCGAAATGGATGGCTATACCGGCCGTATTGAGGATGTAAACATATCTCTATTACGCGGAGCCTACCAGATTGAGGGTATGAATATCCAAAAGGTAAATGGCCAGGTGAAGGAGCCATTTATTAAGATCCCTTTGACCGACTTATCCGTAGAGTGGGAGTCACTCTGGAAAGGAAAGCTGGTAGGTGAAGTAATCACCTATAACGGGGAAATAAACTTTGCTTTCAGTGAAGACGAAGGCTCTAGTCAAACAGGGGTTGAAAACGACTGGACGCAGGTTGTAAAAGACCTGATGCCGATCGAGATCAACCGCTTCGCCATAGTGGATGGCCAGATCGACCTGACCAATGTGATCAGTCAGCCCGGTACGGATCTATCCATGAAAAACTTCCAGCTTCAGATTGAAAACATCCGGAATGTCGAGGAGAAGGGAGCGCGCCTACCCTCGCCGGTCAGAGCTTCCGGCGACCTACAGGGATACGGCGGAAAGCTGAACTTCAAAGCAGATATGAACCTGCTTAAGAAGATGCCCGACTTAGACTATCAGCTCAATTTTGATAACGTACAGCTGGTAGAGCTTAACAAACTAGCCCGCGAGTACGCAGATATTGACTTTGAGAAGGGGACCATCAGTATCTACAGCGAGCTGGCGATGTATGATGGAAAGCTGGAAGGTTACGTAAAGCCTCTCACCAAAGATATGCAGATATTTAAGCTGAAGGAGGAGAACAATAAGGAGGAAAAACGGGGTGTCGGAGGATTTATCAAAGAACTTTTGGCAGAGGGAGGTAAAGAGATCCTGGAGAATCAGAAAAAGGAACAGGTGGCTACTAACATACCTCTGCAGGGGGATGTCAGTAATGTCAATACCAGTATCTGGCCTATACTTGGGGGAATGGTCCGTAATGCCTACATAGAGGCCTTCAAGGCCGAGTTTGATAACTCAGTTCAGTTCTATGATCTGTTCAGTTCGTCATCGAATGAAAAAGGTGGTAGCTCCAACGCTACGAATAAAGCTAATGATCGAAAGCAGCGTCGGGAGCAGAGAAAACAGGAGCGAAAGGAGAGAAGAGAAGAGAGGAAGAAAGGATAATAGTATCCAGAGCGGCTTCCGCCTGATGATATGTATACTAGAAAGAGCTATGGCCTTAATGACCATAGCTCTTTTTGTAGCTTCCTATATTTAGCGGCTCTAGGATCTGATTTCCTTCACCAAACTAATACACTCTGCGACTTTATCCGTGATCCAGCCGTAGTTGCCACTAGCCAGTACATCCTTAGGGAACAGATGTGAGCCAAGTCCTACACAGTAAGCACCAGCGCCCAGCCACTCCTGCAGGCTCTCCCGCGTAGGCTGTACACCTCCGGTCACCATCATGCGCAGGTGGGGCATTGGGCCACGGGCGGCTTTCACAAAGCCAGGGCCTACCACTTCGCCCGGAAATACTTTTACTACTTCAGCACCGGCCTGCTGGGCCTGGAAGATCTCCGTCAGCGTAGCGATGCCCGGCAGCCAGGGAATTCCTGCTTCTGAGCATACCCGGCCTACCTCCGGATTCATGAAAGGGGCTACGACAAAATCGGCCCCGGCATCAATGAATCGGCGAGCCATATCAGCGTCATAAATAGTACCAATGCCGAGCGCCATACCCGGCAGGTGTTCCTGTACGTACTTCAGGAGCTCAACAAATGTATCGTAGGCGTTTTCGCCGCGGTTGGTAAACTCAAATACGCGGGCGCCCCCGTCGTAGCAGGCTTTTAGTACTTCTTTAACAATACCTGAATCAGCATGGTAGAAGAGGGGCACGATGCCCACTTCCTGCATAAGAGTAATGATTGTGTCTTTATCAATAGCTGCCATAAAATCTGTTTAATTGGATCAGGTACCGTGTTTACTACCGTTTGATGCGTCCCGAAGTGTCACCCTGCCGGATGGCCTCTACCTCTGCTTCGGTAGATACCAGGGCATCTCCTTCAATGGTATGCTTGAGAGCCGAAGCGGCCACACCAAATTCCAGCGCACGCTGCTCATCATTGAACGTGAGCAGGCCGTGGATGAGTCCGGCTATGAACGCGTCCCCACCGCCTACACGGTCGATGATGGGGTTGATTTCAATATCTTCGGTTTCCAGTACTTTATTACCATTCCACATAGAAGCCCGTAGCAGGTTATGGCTGGCGCTTACAGAAGTCCGGTGGGTATCTACTACCCGGCTTACCTGCGGGAATGCTTCGTGGAGACGCTGGCAGGACTCTTCAAAAGTGGCACCCGGCTCTATTCCGAAAATATCTTTAAATATAAAGGGGCTACCTACCACCAGGTCGGTACCTGCCGTTAGTTCGGGAAGTATTTCGGAGGGCTTTTTCCCATACTTCCACAGGTTGGAGCGGTAGAATATATCACCGGATACAGTCAGCCCGTACTTGCGGGCCGTACGAATACCCTCCAGACAGGCATCGGCCGCCGCCTGTGACAGAGCCGGAGTAATACCTGCCCAGTGAAACCACTTGGCATCTTTCAGGATATGGTCCCATTCAATCTCGGCAGGATTAAGCTCGGCGAAAGAAGAGAACTGGCGGTCGTAGACGATCTGGCTGGGACGCATGGCCACTCCCGTTTCGAGGAAGTACACAGCGATGCGATTGCCGCCGTACAGCATGTGCGAGATATCTACGCCGTGGTAACGCAGGTAATGAGCTGCCGCGCGACCCACGGGTGTATCCGGAAAGCGGGTAACGTGGGCGGTGGAGTGGCCCCAGTAAGCGAGTGCGGCGGCTACATTGGCCTCGCCTCCCGCGTAGGTGACATTAAACTGCTGAGCCTGTTCGAAACGAGCGAAACCGGGCGTACTAAGCCGCATCAGTACCTCGCCAAAAGTAATAATCTGAGCCATTGTGTTGCTTTAATCGTATATATACAGAAAGAACTAATTTACTGGCCTGGCCAGCAAATTAGTTCTTTCTATTAAACAGTCCTATTCTGCTTTTTTGATGGGTTCCAGACGGGGCATGATCAGCTGGATAATACCCAGTGCGATCAGGTAAGCTACCGAAGCAATTATGAACAGAGGTACGTAACCCACACTTGCAATAATCTCCCCAGATGCAGCCGCAAATCCTACCCCTCCGATAGCACCGGCCATACCGCCGATACCGGTAGCCGAGGCCACCATATTCTTGGGAAACAGGTCAGAACCAAAGGTATAGAGGTTGGCCGACCAGCCCTGGTGCGCCGAAGCTGCCAGCGAAATCAGCGCAATAGCTATATAGATGTTATTAGTAATTGACGCAAAGAAAATAGGTACTACACAAAGCGCGCAGATGAGCATAGTAGTCTTGCGGGCTTTGTTGAGCGACCATCCCATTTTCATAAATTGGGTAGACAGCCAGCCGAAGAACACGCTACCTACGTCAGATACCAGGTAAATGATCAGGAAAGGAATACCAATGGTTTTCAGGTCCAGCTTCTGGTCCAGCGCTTCGTTGGTGTTGAAGAAGTCAGGTAACCAGGTCAGGTAGAACCACCAGATGGGGTCAGCCAGGAATTTACCCACCATCAGTGCCCAGGTCTGGCGGTAGCTTAACATTTTGATCCAGGGTATCTTTACCTGCGACTGCTCATGATCGGCGTCGCTGTTGATATAGGCCAGCTCTTCTTTACGTAGATTTTTGTTTTCTTCGGGCTTGCTGTACAGAATCCACCAGAATATCAGCAGAAAAGCGCCCAAAGCTCCCGTAATCAGGAAAGAAGCCCGCCAGCCAAAAGCCAGCGTCAGAGCCGGAATAGACAGTGCCGTCAGGATAACTCCAATGTTAGTACCAGCGTTGAAAATACCGTTGGCCAAAGTACGCTCCTTCTTGGGAAACCATTCTGATACGGTTTTGATAGCGGCCGGAAAGTTAGAAGCTTCGCCAAGCCCCAGTAGTCCCCGCATAAAGCGCAGCCCCATGATAGAGCCGACAAAGGCGGTACCAATACCGGCGATACTCCATACAGTAATCCCCAGAGCGTAGCCTTTCTTGGTACCGATGCGGTCGATCAGCCAGCCGATCAGGATAAATCCGAACATGTACATCAGCTTAAAGGCTGAGTCCACATAACCCATCTGTATCTTGAACTGCGCAATGGCCGCTTCGGTAAGCGGTTGATTAGCGGGCAGGCCGAGCATATCCTTCTTGAAATTATCATCAATCATCGTGAACGAAAGCACGTTCCGGTCGATGTAGTTGATGACGGTAGCGAAGAATAACAAGGCTACGATTCGCCAGCGATAATTACTGGCAGGCTTGGGAATCTGTGGGGCCTCGGCAGGAGGAGTGACAGGCTTGGTAATCATGCGAGATTAAGGTAAAGGTTGTAAACTCACCACAAGAGGTCAATAAGCCGCTGGTAGTGTATCCGGGTTTAGTGTCAGCAAAGCGGACAGGCCAGCCTGTCCGCTTTGTATATAGTGAGTAGCATATAAGCGCGTATTTCCCTAAATAAGGAGCAGGGAGTACATACCTACCCTCTAAATCCAAAGTAATTCTTGGCGTTGTAGTAGCAGATATCCTGCACCAGTTTGCCCAGCCAGGGGAGGTCATTAGGCAGCTCTCCGTTCTCTACGTCAGTACCGATGAGGTTACACAGGATGCGGCGGAAGTACTCGTGGCGTGGGTAGGAGAGAAAGCTGCGCGAGTCGGTAAGCATACCTACAAAACGGCTCAGCAGCCCCATGTTGGAAAGCGCGTTCATCTGGCGCTCCATGCCATCTTTCTGATCCAGAAACCACCAGCCCGAGCCAAACTGAACCTTACCCGCTACACTGCCATCGTTGAAGTTACCGATCATGGTGGCGATAATTTCGTTGTCCGAGGGGTTGAGGTTGTACAGGATGGTTTTGGCGAGCTCGTTGCTGGAATCGAGGCGGTCGAGGAAGCGGGTCAGGGCCTGGGCCTGGCTGAAATCGCCGATAGAGTCCCAGCCGGTGTCAGGACCCAGCTGACGCATCATGCGGGAGTTGTTGTTGCGCAGGGCGCCCAGGTGGTACTGCTGGGTCCAGTCGGAGGCAGCATCCCACTGAGCCAGCCAGTATAGCATCGCCGACTTGAACATCAGCGACTCGGCCGGGGCAGGTGCTTCGCCCGCCAGTACCTTCGCGAAGGTGGCGGCTACGGTAGCCTCATCAAAGTCGGCGGCATATACCTGCTCCAGACCGTGATCGGAGAGGCGGCAGCCCATCGAAGCAAAGTAGGCATGGCGGCTACGCAGTGCCTGCAGGTACTCGTCCAGCGTCCCGATATCCTGTCCCGCTGCTACCGATAGCTTGGTTACGTAGTCGGCAAAAGCCTTGGGCTGGTCGATAAGGAGCATGGCCTTGTCGGGGCGGAAGGTAGGCAGTACCTGTATGTCAAACTCTTCGTTCCGGAGTTGCTGGTGGGCCTGCAGGGCATCCACCGGGTCATCCGTAGTACATACTACTTCTACATTCATCCGGCGCAGCAGACTACGCACACTGTACTCCGGCTGCTTCAGCTTGGCCGAACATTCCTCGTAGATATCGCGGGCGGTATCTTTATTAAGAATAATATCTATGTCAAAGTACCGCAGCAGCTCCAGATGGGTCCAGTGGTAAAGGGGGTTACGCATGGTATAGGGTACCGTCTCGGCCCATTTCTCAAACTTCTCCCAATCGCTGGCATCGCCGGTACAGTAGCGCTCATTGATGCCGTTGGTACGCATGGCGCGCCACTTGTAATGGTCGCCATATAGCCATACCTGCGTCAGGTTTTCAAACTTAGTATCATCGGCTATCTGCTCGGGCGACAGGTGGCAGTGGTAGTCAATAATCGGCATTTGCTTGGCATACTGGTGGTAGAGATGCCGGGCCGTTTCGGTGCGAAGCAGGAAATCTTCCGTCACGAAGGTTTTCTGCGCGGTATGTTGAATGACAAACATCGAAAAGTGGATTTAATCGTTCCTACTACTATCTATCTACGTGCTGGCTATATAAGGCCAGACCTTTCTATTCCCATTTCCAAACCTCTCAGCTCAGCCAGTCCACGCAGACGTCCGATAGCCGTGTAGCCGGGGTTAATCTTCTTGACGGAGTTGAGGTCGTCGAGCATACGGTGGCCGTGGTCGGGGCGGAAAGGCATCCGCAGGTCGCTTCTGCCACTGCTTTGCCGGCGTTTCTGCTCCGTCAGGAGGGCTTTCATCACTCCGTACATATCTACGTCGCCTGTCAGGTGATCGGCTTCATAGAAGCTGCCGTCAGCCTCGCGGCGGGTTGCCCGCAGGTGTATAAAATGGATACGGTCGCCGAGTCGCTCTACCATACCTACCAGATCGTTGTCGGCGCGTACGCCGTAGGAGCCCGTACAGAAGCATATACCATTAGCCGGTATATCACACGCCTGCAGGAGCTGACGGGCGTCCTGCTCGGTACTTACTACCCGGGGCAGTCCCATGATCGGGTACGGAGGGTCGTCGGGGTGGATTGAAAGCCGTATGCCTGCTTCGGCCGCAGCCGGTGCTATCTCCTGCACAAACAGGTACAGGTTCTCGCGCAGCCTGGCGTCATCTACATCCCTATAGGTATCCAGTACCTCACGGAACTCCTCAATGGTGAAGCTTTCCTCTGAGCCGGGTAGTCCGGCTATGATGTTGCGGGTAAGTTTGCGCACCTCTTCGTCGGTGGCTCCATCCAGCCATGCACGGGCTTTCTGCTTCTGCTCATCGCTGTACTCCTGCTCGGCTCCTCTGCGCGATAGTATGTAGAGTTCAAAGGCCGCAAAATGCGTAGCGTCAAACCGCAGGCCCGTAGAGCCATCCGGCATGGGAGCGTCCAGATCGGTGCGGGTCCAGTCGAGTACGGGCATGAAGTTGTAACATACCGTATCGATGCCGCTCCGCCCCAGGTTGTACAGGGTCTCCTTATAGTTATCTATGTATTCCTTGAAGCGTCCGGTGCGGGTCTTGATGGCTTCGTGTACAGGTACACTTTCTACCACCGACCAGGTGAGTCCGGCCTCTTCTATGGTTGTTTTACGCTTTAGTATTTCTTCCTCACTCCATACTACACCATTGGGCAGGTGATGGAGCGCTGATACGATCCCTGTAGCACCAGCCTGCCGTACATCCGGAAGTGATACCGGATCATTGGGGCCAAACCAGCGCCAGGTTTGTTCGAGAGCCATTCTGAAAGTAGTTCGATTAGTAAAAAAATAGATTCACAAAAAGAGGACGAAAGTTACGTCTCTTTACCCGCACTTAAGCTACCAGGCGATTTTCGGGTACGCGCTCACGTAGTACCTTCAGCGCGCGGCCCATCTGGGTTTCTACGGTTTTGACGGAGATCTGCAGGCGCTCGGCAATCTCGCGGTAGCGCAGGCCTTCTTCACGGCTCAGCCGGAATATAACCTGGCACTGGCGGGGTAGCTCACTGATGCAGCCTTCAACCCGGTCATAGAACTCATTGAATGCGATTTCCTCAATAGGGGTGTAGTGGTCAGCGTGGGTGCTATTCCACTGTACCGAGTCCAGCGAGTCGCGCTCCCGGCAGCGGTACGAGCGTAGCTTCAGGTAGTCCAGCGCCTGGTTGCGTACAGCCCGGTACATATACGCCTCAAACGACGTATGTACCTCTATCTGCTCCCGGTTTTTCCATAGCTTCACAAATACATCCGCTACTACCTCTTCGGCGATCTCCCGTACTACCACTACGCGCATCGCATAGGTACATAGGCTGCGGTAGTGGCGCGTAAACAACTCACGAAAGGCGGTATAATCGCCTTCCCGAACGACTTTCCCGAATAGTACCTCCATACCACCTGTCCGGCGCGAGGTAAAAGAAGCTGAAGCAACAGCAGTGATTTCCATGGTAACTGTGAGGTAAGGAATAGTAATTTTTTGCGAAAACGATTGAATGGCTCGGGTAGATTATAGAGTATAATCTTACTGAGATTACACAGGAAGCCGTTGATATGCAAAAAAACTTCTTGAAAAAAAGCAAGAAATCTACGCAACCGTTCCCGGAACCGTTCCCGGAAGAGCGTCTTTTTCCGGGAAATTTTATAATTTTCGATATATTGCGGTTAGACTGAGCTGCTGGTCAGGCAAATGATAATTTGAGATAATTGTACTATTACAATAAAATACATGGGTAAGGCCTCTGTTACCATCAAAGAAATTGCGCGCGAACTGAATGTTTCGAAATCAACGGTGTCCAGAGCGTTGCGGGATAGCTCCGAAATAAGCGAGGATACCAAGCAGCGGGTGCTGGAGCTGGCCCGACAGCTCAACTATTCGCCTAACCCCATCGCACTCAGCCTGCTGAAAAACCGAACCCATACCATCGGCATCATAGTACCTGACATAGCCAATGCGTTCTTCTCGTCGGCGATTGCGGGGGTAGAGGATGTAGCCTACAGCCGGGGGTACCACGTGATGATCTACCAGAGCCACGAATCGTACGAGCGGGAGTTAATAGATACGCGGCACATCGCTACCCGGCGGGCGGATGGGCTGGTCGTGTCGCTCGCCAGCAGCTCCGAGCGCTACGATCACTTCCGGGAGCTACAGGAAAAAGACATTCCGGTGGTGTTCTTTGATAGAGTTACCGATGCCATCACTACCCATAAGGTACTGGTAGATGATTACAAGGGGGCTTTTGAGGCTACTGAGCATCTGATCAAGCGGGGATGTAAGCACATTGCTCATATAGCCGGACCTCCCAAGCTCTCCATTAGCCGCAACCGGCTCAACGGCTACCGGGACGCTCTGAATAAGTACGGATTTCCTTTTCGGGATGAATGGGTGGTATCCAGCGAGTACAACCAGGCCGGAGGTACTGAGCGGGCCTACCAGCTGATGGCGCTTCGTGAGCGGCCCGATGCTATCTTTGCCGCTTCGGACCGGATTGCACTGGGTGTACACTGGGCCCTTCGGCAACTGGGCTATCGCATGCCCGAAGATGTCGCACTGATTGGCTTCTCAGATCTGGCGATTTCGTCCCTGCTGGACCCGCCGCTGAGTTCGGTAGCTCAGCCTTCGTTTGAGATAGGGCAGCAGGCCGCCGAGCTATTGCTGGAACTGATCGAAAGCAGAAACACCCCGGTCTCTTTCGAAACCAGGGTGCTCAAGACAAAGCTTATGGTACGTAAGTCTTCTATGAAAGAGACTAGCTGAGAGAGTCCAGTTTTCTCTGGAACTCGCGCAGGATGCGGTCCTTCATGGCAACTTTACGCTTCTGAATATTTAGCTTACCCAGTAGTTGCTTATCCTGCTCTTCGTCGCCGGTCAGCATACTTTCGGTACTTTGCGTAGCCAGCTCAAGGTCACTCCGCTCGCGCTTCACGAGCCACTCCATCTCCCGGATCTGGGTGCGGAGCTGCTCTTCTTCACTCTTAAGCTCAAAAGCCGGGTACTTGCGGTGGATCACCCGCGCCAGGTAGCTCAATTCAAATATCTTATCGCAGGTAGAGCGGAACTTCTCGGCCATATCCTTATCCACCAGTTTGAAAGGAATCTTGATGTCCTTCCACTTGCTCAGCAGTACTTTGGCCTGCTCTGCCGCTACTACTATATTTTCATTTTTAAGGAGTGACTCCGCCTGGGCAAGCAGCTTTTGCTGCTCCAGTACGCGGGGGTCTACCTTTACCTTCGGCTCGATACCTTTGGCCGCGTTATACTTATCGTAGAACAGCTTAAGGAAGTGCCGGTAGGCTTTATTGATCTTGAAGAATTTCTTGGGAGGTACTTCTCCTATGGTATTCCAGGCCTGGCGTATATCGCGGGCCTTCTGGTAGGAGGCATCCAGGTCATTGCCCCAGTTGAGCTGCTTGGTCTGCTTGATGAGTCGCTCGTAGGCGTCAATCCGCTCCTGAATAACCCTGTTCTGCTCGGCGAAGAAATCGCGGCGACGCTGGAAAAAATCATCAAGTACTCCCTGAAAAGCAGTTTCTACTTCTTCCTGGTACTCTTTGTCTACCGGCCCGGTCCTGATCCACTTGGCTTTTACCTCCTGAATCTCGTCCGTTGCCTTTTGCCAGTCTTCTATGGCCGCAGCGGTTTTGGCATCCTCAATGAGGGCGCGCTTGATCTCAAGGTTTTTAAGCTGGTTGGAATAGATCAGATCCGTCAGGTAGGCTTCTGCTTTGTCGAGTCGTTCGAGCAAAGGAATAAAGTCACCGATGGCATCAAAGCCAATCAGTTTGCGACGTAGCTGCATCAGTTTGGTAAGGTACGATCCTTTGTTCTGAGCCTCAGCTACTTCCTCTTCCAGTTGGGCCACCTTACTTTCGGCAATCGTGAAACGATTCTTAAAGTAATCAATGGCTTCCTGTTCTGTTCGCTTCACTTCGCCAATCTGCCGATCGGGGTACTCCAGGTACCCCTTTAAAAATACTTTGCCGTCTTTGACGTAACCGTATTCATCCATTAATGTGGCATTTTCCATTATTTCACTTTTTATCTGCTTTACTGTAAGGGTTTATTTGATGATATTTGCCAAGCACAAATTAACTAAAAAATGAGTAACGAAACCATTATTTTCTCGATGGCGGGTGTTAGTAAAATAATTCCGCCTAATAGACACATCATAAAAAACATCTATTTATCCTTTTTCTATGGTGCCAAGATAGGAGTTTTAGGTCTTAACGGATCTGGAAAATCTACACTACTACGCATTATAGCGGGTATTGACAAGGATTTTCAGGGTGAGGTAGTATTCTCACCCAACTACTCCGTCGGTATGCTTGAGCAGGAGCCCAAATTAGATCCTACCAAAACGGTACGCGAGGTAGTAGAGGAGGGGGTGCAGGTAGTCGTAAACCTACTAAAAGAGTTTGATGAAATCAATGAGGCCTTTGGTGATCCGGATGCTGATTTTGACAAACTGCTGGCTCGTCAGGGGGAAGTACAGGAAAAACTGGACGCTACCGACGCCTGGAACCTGGACAATCGCCTCGAGATAGCCATGGACGCACTACGTTGTCCACCACCGGATGCTACCGTGGGTAACCTGTCGGGTGGAGAGAAGCGCCGCGTGGCCCTGTGCCGCCTGCTGCTGCGCCAGCCCGACGTACTGCTACTCGATGAGCCTACCAACCACCTCGACGCGGAGTCGGTACTGTGGCTGGAAGAGCACCTGCGCCAGTACAAAGGTACTGTGATCGCCGTAACGCACGACCGTTACTTCCTCGATAACGTAGCCGGTTGGATTCTGGAACTGGACCGTGGTGAAGGTATTCCCTGGAAAGGTAACTACTCATCCTGGCTGGAACAAAAGCAGGACCGCCTGAAGAAAGAGGAAAAACAGGAGTCGAAGCGTCAGAAAACCCTGCAGCGCGAGCTGGAGTGGGTGAAGATGGCCCCCAAAGCCCGTCAGGCCAAATCTAAAGCACGCTTAGGTGCATACGAAAAGCTACTGAGTGAAGAAGGAAGGGAGAAAGAAGAACGCCTGGAGATATTCATTCCGGCAGGTCCGCGCCTGGGTAGCAAGGTAATCGAAGCCCATGATGTATCCATGGCCTTTGGTGATAAGCTCTTGTTCGAAGACCTAAGCTTTGCGCTACCTCCGGCCGGTATCGTCGGAATTATCGGACCGAACGGTGCGGGTAAAACAACACTATTCAAACTAATCACCGGGCAGGCTAAGCCACTGAAGGGCCACTTTGACGTAGGCGAGACCGTGCAGTGGTCGTACGTGGACCAGGAACACGATAATCTGGATCCTAACAAAACCGTATTCCAGACCATCTCCGACGGTAACGAGTGGGTGATGCTGGGGGGTAAGCAGGTGAATGCCCGCGCCTACGTGAGCCGTTTTAACTTCGCCGGCGCTGATCAGGAAAAGAAAGTAGGCAACTTATCGGGGGGAGAGCGTAACCGCGTACACCTGGCCCTGATGCTCAAAGAAGGCGGTAACCTCCTGCTGCTTGATGAGCCTACCAACGACCTGGACGTAAATACCCTGCGGGCGCTGGAAGAAGGTCTGGAAAACTTCGCTGGTTGTGCGGTAGTCATCTCCCACGACCGCTGGTTCCTCGACCGCGTCGCTACGCACATCCTGGCCTTTGAGGGCGAATCGCAGGTATACTGGTTTGAGGGTAACTTCTCTGAGTACGAAGAAAACCGCCGCAAGCGCCTCGGTACCGATGCGACTCCTACCCGCATCAAGTACAAGAAGCTGGTGTAGTACTATCAGTACAATACAATATATAATAAAGACAGCAGCGGCAGCCCATCGGGCTGCCGCTGCTGTTTAGTAGGGTACCTATTCTTAATTACCGTACGGAATTTCTCCCCCTTGCAGAAACCCAACTACATACAGATCAAAGCCACCTTTGCCGCCGGGGCGATTGGAGGAGAAGATACCTACGTGGTATTCGAAGTCGCCTTCGCGGAGCGTGGTGGGGCGGTACTCATCGTAGGTAGTATTAATGCGGCTGCCTATGTTAACAGGTTGCTTCCATTGGCCATTCACCCGCGTCGAATAGTAAATATCAAAGCCTCCGTACCCGCCGGAGCGATCAGATACAAAGTACATCACATTGTCATTGCTCCTGCTCCAGCCTCCTGGCAGGTGCGGGCACTTATCATCGGCGGGGGAAGAGAGACGCGTATTTTTAGTAACGGGCAGAGGCTTGTCCGATAGCAGCGTTTGCAGGAGTTGTTTTTTGTCAGTGGGTATGGCTACTTCAAAGATATCGAAGTTACCGTCGCGGTTGGAGCAGAAGTACAGGGTTGAGAAGTCACCTGAAAAGGTGGGATAGGCGTCATCTTTAGAGCTGTTGAGCCAGCTTACTTCAAAAGGGCCCTCTGGTATATACTTGTCGTTGAAGTTGTGCACAAACTTGATTTGCAAGTCTCCCTTGCTGTCGTCGGCGTAGAGTAGCAGGTGCCTACCCTGTTCGTCGGGGCCTGCTGCGGACCGCTCCTGCACAATAGAATACGTCACCGGGCCTAGTACGTTGCAGTCCTGATTAGCCTTCTTCATGAGCCTTTCGTAGAAATCTTCGTCCTTGGCCAGATGGCTCAAGCCAAAGTTGCCTATGCTAGCGGTGAGCTGCTTGGCTTTATCATCATATGCCAGCGCAAGGGGCTTCAGTACCAGGTTAAACTTATCTCCGCGAGCACGTTTGGATGAAAAAAGAATGTAGTCCTGGCCACCCCAATTTATAGGTATGTTTGAGTTGTAGTCATCCGTATCCGAGTTGATGACATCCAGGTTGACGGGCGTCTCCTGGAATTTCCCATTAGGGCGCCTGTTAAAAATACTGCCCGGGCAGGAGGTCAGACAGAGGCCGAGGCCCAAACAGAGGAGGGGTAGCAAAAGGCGGCGCATAGAGTGGGTGGAGTATAGTTTGAGCTTAAGATAGATACTTTATTAGAGAGGTATATAGAGCCTGGCGGAGATTTTACGTACAATCTCCTTGCAAAGCTCATTCGGTTGCCTCTTTGCGTGTCAGGGCTTTTTACTACTTACGGGCGCGTTTCATTCTCTTTCAAAAAACCTGCCATATAGAGGTCAAACCCGCCCTTGCCGCCGGGGCGGTTGGAGGAGAATATGCCGAGGTGGTAAGTAAAGTGGTCACGATTGCGGGGTGTAACGGGCCGGTACTCATCATACTGGGTATTGATACGTGCCCCCATATTCTGAGGCTGGCTCCACTGCGTACCATCCAGCCTAGAATGGTAGATATCAAAGCCGCCATGCCCACCCGGACGGTTGGAAACCAGGTACATCGTGTTGCTCCACCAACCCTGAACGAAGTGGGGGCACTTGTCGTCGGCAGGAGACGAAAGTTGCGTGTTTTTGGTAACGGGCAGAGGCTTGTCCGATAGCAAGGTTTCGAGCAGTTGCTTGCGGTCAGTAGGAAGGGCTACTTCAAAAATATCAAAGTTTCCGCCGCGGTTGGAGCAGAAGTACAGGGTAGAGAAGTCGCTCGAAAAGGTAGGATAGGCGTCGTCCTGCGGGCTGTTTAGCCAGCTTACTTCAAAGGGCCCTTCGGCTACATTTTTATCATTGAAGTTATGGACAAACTTGATTTGCAGGTCGCCCTTGCTGTCGTCGGCGAAGAGCAGCAGGTATTTATCTGTTGGTGAGGTGCCTTCCCGGATTATATTATAATCAAATGAATAAAGTGCCGGTCCCAATACATTACAATCCTGATTGGCTTTTCTGACCAGAAGGTCGTAGTACTTTTCATTTTGGCCTACGCTCAGCCAGCCAAAGCTACCGATCCTGGCATTCAGCTTATCCGTTTTATCGTCGTATACCAACTCGAAAGGCTTTAGTACCAGATTAAACACTTCCTTCCGGTCGCGTTTGGACGAAAAGATCAGGTAGTCATGACCATGCTTATTGGAGGGCAGGTTGGAGTTATAATCGTCAAATTCTGAGTTAAACTGCTCAAGATTGACCGGAGTCGAAAGAAACTTGCCCTCACGTTCGGTTAATAATGGTCCGATGCAGGAGGACAGGCTTAGTCCAAGAGTCAGGCAGAGGGAGGAGGTCAGGAGGCGATTCATGGCAGGGTGGTGGTTGTTCTTACCAAATATAAGTAGTAGAGGACCCATTTCAAATCTCCTAATCCAAACTTAACATAGTAGTAACCTCCGGTTTGCAAAGCCCCCTGTCCTGACGTATTTTTGTTAGTTAAGCAACTAGTTCATCAACCATTTCCATGTTCAAGCCCTTACGCTATCTAGTATCTTTGGCTGTCCTGCTGGCTGCCCCCGAGGCATCCGCTCAGATGGCTCCCTCGTGGCTGCGCTACCCGAGTATCTCGCCCGACGGCAAAACAATCGTCTTTACGTACAAAGGAGATCTCTGGCGAGTACCTGCCGCCGGAGGTACTGCCACGCCCCTGACACTGCACGAAGCCCACGACTATATGCCCGTCTGGTCGCGCGACGGCAAGTCCATTGCCTTTGCCTCCGACCGCTACGGCAACTTTGATGTTTTTGTGATTCCGGCGGAGGGCGGAGAACCCCGCCGACTGACATTCCACTCGGCCGATGAGTCGCCCTATGATTTTACGCCCGATGGCAAGCAGGTACTCTTCGGAGCTGCCCGTCAGGATGTAGCCTCCAATCGGCAGTTTCCGACGGGTTCGCAGCCGGAGCTGTATTCGGTAGCCGTTACCGGCGGCCGGGTGGAGCAGGTACTTAGTACCCCCGCCGAAGACGTAAGATACAGCAAGGATGGCAGCCAGCTGGTGTACCACGACAGGAAAGGCGGCGAAAACGCCTGGCGCAAGCACCAGACATCATCCATCGCGCGGGATATCTGGGTATACGATGCAAAATCGGGCAAGCATACCAGGCTCACTACCTTCAACGGCGAAGATCGCAATCCTATATTCACAGAAGACGGTAAAAAGGTCGTGTACCTGAGCGAGCGCAGCGGGTCATTCAATGTATACCAGATGCATGTAGCTAATCCGACCTCGGCCGAAGCGCTTACTTCTTTCAAGAAACACCCCGTTCGCTTCCTGAGCCGCGCCAGCGACGGTACGCTGTGTTTCAGCTACGACGGCGAGCTATATACCCTAAAGGCCGGGGCTAAGCCGCAGAAAGTACCGGTACAGATCGCCTCCGACGCGCGCAGCAACAACGAGAAGGTAATGGCTGTTAGCGGTGGTGCCCGTGATATGGCCGTATCACCCAATGGCAAAGAGGTAGCCTATATCTTCCGGGGTGAGGTATTTGTGAGTTCGGTAGAGGGCGGCGTCACCAAGCGTATCACCAATACGCCTGAGCAGGAGCGGAGCGTGAGCTTCTCACCCGACGGAAAGGCGCTGCTGTACGCGTCCGAAAGGGGCAATAGCTGGAAAATCTACGAAACCCGCATAACCCGCGGCGAGGAGCCTTACTTCTACGCTTCGACGGTACTGAAAGAAACGCCTATTATCGAAAACAACAAGGAGAACTACCAGCCGGAGTACTCGCCGGATGGCAAGGAGATCGCCTTTGTGGAAGACCGCATGAACCTGAAGGTGTACAACATCGCCTCTAAAAAGGTACGTACCCTGCTGACAGATAAAGAATTGTTCTCCATGCGAGACAACGACCAGTACTTCCAGTGGAGCCCCGACAGCAAGTGGATGCTTTTTGACTACAGCGTACCGGGCATCGCCAGTGGTGAGATAGGTATCATTGCCGCCGATGGCAAAGGCAAGGTCACCAACCTGACCCAGAGCGGCTTCCAGGACTACCGCGCCAAATGGGTGAATGGTGGTAAGATGATGCTGTGGTTCAGCAACCGTGATGGCCTTCGGAGCCAGGCGCAGAGTGGCGGCTCGCAGGCCGATGTGTACGCGCTGTTCTTTACGCCCGATGCTTATGATCGCTTTAAATTGAGCAAAGAGGATGCGGCCTTGCTGAAAGAGCAGGAGGAAAAAGCTTCCAAGGCGGATTCATCTAAAAAGAATAAAAATGAACCTGTAGTGATAGATTGGGATGGTCTGGCCGATCGTAAAGCCAAGCTTACCATCCACTCGTCGAGCCTGGCGGATGCGCTGCTGAGCAAGGATGGCGAAACGCTGTACTACCTGGCCCGCTTTGAAAAAGGCCATAACCTGTGGAGTACCAACCTGCGTACCAAAGAGACCAAGCAGCTTATTACACTCAATTCGGGCGGTGGCTCCATGGTATGGGACAAGGACCAGAAGAATATATTCCTGAACACCGACGGCAAAATCCTGAAAATTGACCCCGAGAAGAGCAAGCAGGAAACCGTCAGCCTCAAGGGCGAAATGAACCTGGATGTAGCAGCGGAGCGTAAGTTTATGTTTGAGCACATCTGGCGGCGCACCAAGAAGACCTTCTACACCGCCAGCATGCACGGCGTAGACTGGGACAGCTACAAGCCTGACTACGAGAAGTACCTGCCGCACATTGGCAACAACCACGAGTTTGCGGAGCTGCTGAGCGAGCTGCTGGGAGAGCTGAACGTGTCGCACAGTGGCGCCCGCTACGGTACCTCCAGCCCTACGGATGACGCTACCGCTTCATTGGGGGCTTTCTATGATCTCGGCTACCGGGGTAACGGCGTCCGGATTGAGGAGGTACTGAGGGATGGTCCGCTGGATAAGGCGGGTTTTAACATCAAACCGGGTATGATTATCGAAGCCATCGACGGCGAGGCCATCACAACCGACCGCGATCTGGCGCAGTACCTCAACCGCAAAGCCGATAAGAATACACTGGTGACCATACTGGACGGTAAAAATCGCCGCGAGGTAATCGTAAAACCAGTAACGACTAGCGAAGAGAGCCGCCTGCTGTACAAGCGCTGGGTAAAGCGCAACCAGGATGAGGTGGAGCGACTGAGCAAGGGCGCGCTGGGCTATGTACACATACCCGGTATGAACGACGGGGCCTTCCGAACTACCTACGAGGAAATCATGGGGAAATTTGCCGGGAAAAAAGGCATCGTGGTAGATACCCGCTTTAACGGCGGGGGCGACCTGGTAGCTGACCTGGCGATGTTCCTGAGCGGAAAGCAGTTTATGGATTATACCACCGATACCCGAAGCAACGGCTACGAGCCTAACTTCCGCTGGACCAAGCCGAGCGTATCGCTGGCCAACGAAGCCAACTACTCCGACGGCCACTGCTACGCCTTCATGGTACAGGATCAGAAGATCAACAAGCTGGTAGGTATGCCGGTGCCGGGTACCTGTACATTCGCGGGCTGGGAGGCCTTACAGGACAACAGCATCCGCTGGGGTGTACCGCCGCTTGGTGTAAAAGCCATGAACGGCCAGTACCTCGAGAACGCCCAGACCGAACCCGACGTACTGGTATGGAATGAGTACGAAGCGGTAGTGAAAGGCAAAGACGCCCAACTCGAGAAAGCCGTAGAGGTACTGATGCAGGACATGAAGTAAAATAAAACCTGCCGGATCAAATAGAGCAAAGGCTGCTTCTCCATATGGGAAAGCAGCCTTTGCTTTTTGCACCATAACCAGTAGTAAGCACTGGACATGCCTTTGCCGGTGTTATCACCGGCGAATCAGGTAAAGGAGAAAGTAAATAATGGGTGAAAAATACCAACCATTGTGGAAAGGGCGGACTTTTACTTTATTGTCAGCCGTACGTAAGAAAAGTCTTCCTGCTTGGGTTTGCCTTGTAACGATTTATACATTTCCATCGGTACTACCCGTAGTAGTACGGTCTGGGGCGAGGCCCAGTACAACTCAAAGGGCTTCCAGTCCGGTGAATCTACCTGAAAGTACTTGTCAATCGTAGTACTATCTCCCTGCTTCGTGACCCGCCACACCTGTATGCCATTGGGTGCCGATGCCGCCGTAGCCGGGGAGGAGATAGAGGCCAGGTACTTTCCGTCGGGTGAGGGTACCGGCTCCGACCAGGTGGCGGTGAGCGCGCCGGTTGTCTTGTCCACGAGGTACGTCTGATAAGTATCGTTCCCCATCTCAGCTACCAGGTACTTATTCAGCTCCCGGTTTTGCCCCAGGTACCTGTATTCTTTCCTTTCAGGAGCGGTAGTGTTGAGCAGAGTATCCCTAAAATCTTCTATAGACCGCCACTCCCCGTTGATTTTAAGCCTGATGGTACTGTTGACTTTCTGAGCGTCACCAGGCTCCATGCTGAAACCCACGCTGGGGCTGGTAGATGCTTTACTAAATTCCTCTTCCGTGGCCGCTTCTACTGTGTAAAGGTCGGAGGAGTTACCTGCTGTTCCTTCGGTTGTAGACGTGGTGGCTTGCTTATCCGATGGGCTGGTGCAGCCAAGGGTAAGGAGTAGTATGAATAAAGAGAAGCTGTTTTTGAACATAGTGCTATTAGTGCTTTTACTTTTGGTTCAAGGTTCCCGGCGAGTGCTAGTTGATTACGTAGTCATTAGCCGGTACTACACCTAGGTTCCGGAAGATGTGCATTTGGTTGGAAGCCTGAAAAATAGCTATGCCTTACTCCCAATGTCTTATCTAACCACTCACAGAGCTTCTGTTCTTCCTTAATGACAGGTATCTCCTGAGCTGGCTGGTAAATAAGATAAAAGGCGCTGAACCAGCAGGTGTACCAACTGATTCAGCGCCTCAAATGCGTGTACTATGGTTATATCTTACTTTATGACTACCTGATTGGAGGTTTTTTCTCCTTTCTCATTCTCGAAGCTGAGTACATACACTCCTGTACTTACTCTGGTCACGTCAAGTACTGTTTGCATTTCGTGCTTCAGGGATTGAGTACTGTGGGGCCGACCACTCAGATCGAACAGCTGCAGGGTACCCGTTACCGGCTGCCCGAAGGTGATGTTAATGAAGTCGCGGGTAGGGTTAGGGTAAATAATCCAGTACCTCTCGTAGCTGGGCGTCAACGCCAGGATTGGGTCGGTCTTGGTAGTAAGCTCCACCGCCGGCGACTCCGACACCGGACTTACAGCCCGTAAGCGGTACGTGTAGGCGGTGTTAGGTTCCAGACCTGTATCGGTGAAGGTAGCGGCCTTGCCATCAAATTGGGTAACGGGGCTGAAGTTGTTTTCACCTTCCTTCTTCCTTTCCAGCATGTACTGAATATCCGTTCCACTGACCGGTTGCCAGCTCAGTTTGATTGAGCTCTCGCTACCCACGGCCAGCACATCCTTCTTGAAGTCACGAACGGCAAGCGGAGCTCCTATCGCAACCTCATGGAAGGAGAAAGCCGATACACCGTTTTTATTCTTGATGAAAGGCCCCGGAAACACACTGAATCTGGTCCCGTAGTTGAAGGCAGGAAGGTAGTTGATGCGCTGAGCGTTGGCGGGTGAAGCTAGCTTGAGTACCAGCCGGTTGCCCTGGGCCTGTGCCGAAGCTATGGGAGCCGGAGCCGATTCATTGCCGTCAAAGTAGAAGAGGGTTCTGGCGCTCATGGTAACATCAATTCCGTTGCGGTCTTTCACGACAGTATCGGCAGGCCAGCGCATTTCCTGTCCTTCGTCAAAAAGCAGCGTAATCTCATTCCTTTCCGGTGAAGAGTAATACGCCTTCTGAATGTTGGGAGACCGCCAGTTGGGGTCGTTGGGAGCACCATACACAATGGGCGAAATAAAATTAGCCAGTTGACGGCCCAGCTCCTGATAGCCTCCTCTGTCATAATGGATACCGTCATAGAAAGGAAGTCCTATGGTGGTAAAGTGCAGGGTCCTGGGAAAGAGAGTCGGTGTACGGCGCTGGAAATCACGCAGGCGTCCGGCATTGTAATCCGGGTGGAAGAGGATGTTGATCTGCATCACAACGAAGTTCTCCACCATTGGGAAGTCTCTCTGCCACATTTTGTGTAGTATATCAAACTTCTCCTCATAGCCATTCGGGTTAGTCAGAGCGTCGTCTTCACCCTGTAACCAGAAGAAGGCCCGGATACGGGTAGCACCCGAAGCTCGTATCCGCGTGCGTAGCAGATCATGGATGGTGTATACCGCCTCGGGATTGGTTTCGAGATGGCGGTCTAATCGGGTACCGGGTAGCGATCCGTTGATGACACAGGTCGGGATCTGGTGCTCCTCCAGAATTCGTTTCTGAAGCTCCAGGCCCCACTGTCCTACCGTGGGCCACGACCAGGCTGCGAGCCTCCATAAGGTGTCTCCTTCAAAATAGCCGGGATTATCGTCAGGAACACGGCCTACTGTCCGCCAGTACTTGCTCGAAGCGTTAGAGCCTCCGACTGCCAGGGCGTTGGACTGGCCATTGATCACGTAGAAGTCGCCCGCTACGACATCATCCCGCCGTACGATCCGTACCGAATCGGTCCCGTTCTGGCTGGCATATACCTCAAACGAGTAATCAGCCATTTCAGCTTTAATCTTAGTCTCCATCGCAAAGCGGGCGGAGGTACTACCAGCGGCGTAGGTAAGGTTGCTGCGGTGATAGCTTATACGCTCATTATTGCGGTATACGACCAGCGACATATGGCTCCAGTTGGGGAGCTCCATCACACCCGAAACAGGTACTACGGCTTCGTTCTGATCATTCCGGGCATACAGCTGGAAGTCGCGGGGAAGCTTGTCAAAAACTACGGAGAAAAAGCGTTGCGCCTGGGACTCCGCTACTAGACCTAAGGTAATAATACCGATTACACAAATTCTGAGTACAGCTCTATTCATATTCACAGGGTTTTAATTCTTGATTCACTGGCCAGAGGTACCTGTTCCTGGGGCCGTTCGTGATGTAATGACCAAAATTCATCGAATAAGGTTAAAAACCAAAGTACCATAATGGTAGGCAACGAGTACTTATCCCAGGACAACTGAGCTTTACCCAGCAGGATCAGATTGATCAGCACGATCCATCCGCTCAGGCTCATGGCCGGGGTGATGAATCGCATAAGCGTTACCAGCATCAGGCTAGCAAAGAGGAGCTGCTTTGGTAACCCTTTGATCCCAATCAGAGTTAAAAGGTTGTCAAAGTACCCGAGGTAAGGCCAGGTAAAGTAGCTATTGTAGGTTTGCTTGGCCGGAAAGAAGATAGCCAGCACCAGTACCACTACCACAAAGCTCCCAAACAGGAGCGGGTGGCGGCGCGGGTAGGTGATGTAGTAGCTCCAGCTATTGGTAAAGACTGTTTCGAGCAGGATGTAGTACACAGCCAGGACGGCTGAGGCGTACAGCAGAAAGCCTCCATTATATACCACGGCTTTGTCATAGTCCTGACGCAGCATTTCCGCAGCCGGAGCAGGCCCGCCCCAGAGCAGGATCCATGGCAGCAGACTCAGGCAGGCCAGTGCGTACAGGTACAGTGAAGGGGTCTGCAGGGCTGACTTGAGGGTAATGCCGAGGTTATAATTGGAAGCTTGAAACATCCGGTACACTTCGTGCAGGATAATGGCCGCCGGAAAAGCAAGCATGTACTGTCGTGAAGCAATGGCGGCTATAAACGCCAGGCAACTCAGTACGTGGGCCTTGTAGAGGTAGCCAATGACTCCCAGCAGTACAGCCAGCAGGGAGATAATATCGGTATAGTAATGAACGCTGCAGAGGTAGTAGTTGGGAAAGATCGCCAGACCGAGCAGGCACAGCCAGAACCGGGGTGACGAAGCAGGGCTTAACCAGATAAACAGGCTAATGATAACAAAGCTCAGGAAAAAGTTGAGAAGCCGGAGGTACACGATGCTTTCTCCGAAGATGTTGAGAACCCACCCGCCTATGATGAAAGGAAGGGGCGTATTGAGCTCGTTGAAGGTTTCCAGGAGGTGTATCGAGGGGAGAGGCTCCTTGCTGAACTGTATCGCGGTAGGATAGTAATGGAGCTCATCCTGATACAGTTCGAAGTGGAATTGGTTCTTATAAATGTAGATAAGAAGGAAAAGTAGTAAAAATATAATCGAAGCAATCAGCTTTCTTTTGTTCATAACCATAAAGAGAATGATCCTTTCGGGCAAAAGTAAAAATAGGTAATCTGAATTACTAATCATTAATTTTGCCGCCGAACGATCAGTTAATGCATGAATTCTAAACGGTATTTCCCTAACTTGAACGGCATCCGAAGTGTTGCGGCACTTATGGTACTATTTCACCACATCGAACAGGCTAAAGCCGCTCTGGGAATTCCCAATATCTATGATCTATCGCTGATTAAGCACATAGGCAGACTAGGAGTAGGGCTGTTTTTTGTACTGAGTGGATTCCTGATTACGTACCTGCTCCTTCAGGAAAAACACAAGTACCAGGATATTTCGGCCAGTAAGTTTTACCTGCGCCGGGTGTTCCGGATCTGGCCCATCTACTACCTGATCATTGCACTTTCGTACTTTGTGTTTCCCTACATTCCTTTGTTTGAATACCCTGGCGCGAACGAAAACGTCTTTAATTACTATGGCGAGCGGCTGGCTTTCCTGGCTGTGGTTCTGCCCAACTATGCCTTTGTGGTATACAACCTGCCGTACTGGTGTGCGCAGGCCTGGAGCATCGGGGTAGAGGAGCAGTTTTACTACCTGTGGCCCTGGATCATCAAGTACCCTAAGCGTAGAATCCTGATATTTATACTATTTATATGCGCTTCGGCTCTGGTACTTTATCTGGCTATGCAGACGGTTTCGCCCACGCAGGATGAACAACTAGACATGGTCATGACGTTTCTGGGGCAGTTCCGTATCCAGACCATGGCGGTCGGAGGCGTATGTGCCTATATTGTATTTAAGGATGATCGTAAGTTCCTGGATATCCTGTACCGCCGTGATACGCAGATAGGTGCTTATATCCTCACAGTGCTGCTTCTGGTATCAGGATTCCACTTTCCGGCTTTCATGGAAGTATACTCTATACTCTTTGCTATTATTATTCTAAATCTTGCCTCCAATCCGGGTAGTATTATCAATATCAATAACCGGTTCATGAATTACAGTGGCAAGATCTCCTACGGGCTCTACCTCTACCACGTAGCGGTGATGATACCGATACTAAACCTGCTTCGTGACTATCAGCCCATTATGTCAGGAGTGTCGTATAATCTGGTATTATATACGTCAGTAGTTGCTATTTCTATTCTGGTCGCCTCTGTCTCGTACGAGTACCTCGAAAAGCCCCTGCTCCGCTATAAGGACGAGCGCTTTGGCCGCTGAGCCGACAGGGCCGGTAACTCCGACATAGTATAGAACTGAAGGTCCAGGCTATCAGCCTGGGCCAGTGTATACTTCAGAAAGCTAACCCGAAAGCCATACTCACCCTCCCCAGGCTCCTTGTTGAGGGGCTTATGGCCAAAGAGCATAAGAGCCGTTCCGGTGTCCCGGGCTTTGATCAGGGCCTCCCGTATCTCTTCCTGGCTGATATGTACATCTGTATCAATGGTGAGGGCATCAACGGTGCGGTCATTATCAAAAGTATAGTAGATATGAGGCATGTACCTGGGGGGAAGGTGGTACAGGCGTATCCCGTACAACGAACGCTCATTCTTAGCCACGTCACGCAGGATCGTAAATCCCTGCGCCAGTAGGACAGAATCAGCCTGCTGCGTATGATTACCGCCCGGATGAGCATACGAAGTAGGATGAAAGCCCGCCTGCCGCATGTACTTCATGCCCGGTTCCAGTTCGGTACTGATGTAGCCATTCACTCCGGCATTGCTCAGGAGCTGAGTAGCGTTGCCATGGATCGTTCCGTGAAATCCGATCTCGTGACCATCCTCCTGTAGATCCTGCAACAGCCTCCTTTTAGTTTCAGAAATGGTGTCACTACAGGTGATAAAGAAGGTGACTTTTGCCCCGTGTTGTTTAAAAACAGGCCTCAGTTGATACCATTCATCAATAAAATGATCGTCAAATGAAATAGCTACCCCACCTTTGTGCTGTAAATTATCCTCTGTCGAATCACATCCTATTAAAAGAACATGAATCAGAATTACAATTACCACCTTCACGTTGAGTTTCGGGGCGACCGCTACCTCCTTCATAGTAGTATCCTGCTGTTATCAGATTCTGTTTTATAGTTTGATGACTGAGTAGACTATTTGTGCCTCTGTTAACTTCCTGAAATCTTTTAAGTAAACAATAAGGGCTATATGTTGTACTTAAAACTTGAAATATTTCAAGAAAGATATTTTTTGACACTCCCGGTCACATCTTCACCTGAATCTTTATTTACTTTGATATATAAAAGGTTAAGTTGCTCCTGCACAACCTCAACTAATCAAAACAAAGCTATAAATGATTAGGTACTATAGAAGTTACTTCAGTATCTGATCGGGAAAATGTGTGTAAAAAGGTAACAGAAGCCGAATGGCTCACAACTGTATTTTCTTATTAACATCCACAACAAAGATAGTGTCAGCATGAATGTACGAATACTGAGGGGACTTTCTACGGGTTATTTACTTATTCCAAATATCATATTCTTTTACTACTGGACCAGACCGCTGGTAGCCATCATAGGTATTGTACTTTTTCTGTATGTATACCTGGTGCAATGGTCTGATAGGACCTTTTCTACGAGTGACAAGTCCCTTTCGGGCAAAGATCTGCTTTACGTCGGGATTCTGAGCCTCATCCTGACCCTGATTTCGGGTGTAAACGGTATCTGCTACCAGACCTTTGACTACTGGTGCCACAATACCAAGTTTTATGAAATGTTCAGGGAAGAGTGGCCGTTACGCATTCCGGCCGATGGTCCCATTGTCTCCTACTACTACGGCTACTACGTAGCTCCGGCTCTGTACTCCAAGTGGGTTGGGGCACTCAGCGAGGGCTTTATCTTCTTCTGGACTTACCTGGGTTTCTTTCTGGGCGTAGCCTGGCTGTACCTGGTGCTCAACCGGAAGGTACTCTACCTTATCCTGTGCCTGAGCATTGGCGATACCCCTCACATCATCAAGACGATAACTTACAAGCTGGGTATCAGGCTCTATACCTACGGCGACTTTGGTATTGAGTCCTGGTCCAATTTCGAAAACCTGCTGTGGGTTCCGAATCAGGTGATCCCTACGCTCATTATCGGTGGTATGCTGATCTACCTGCTTCGCCATAAGCTCCCGCTCGAAAACATGGTTTTCGTCATAGTACTTACGTTCTGGTGGGCGGTGTTCCCGGCGCTCACGAGCGGCCTGCTGGTAGGTATTCTGATCCTGCGGGATTGGGTACTGAAGAAGTTTCAGCTCGATTGGCCCTTTGTCATCAAGCACGCCATTGTACCCGCGCTGGTCTGCCTGCCGGTTCTGCTGATCTTTGAATCACATAATGAGGTACCTATTTCGGGCTTTGTGTGGCAGTTTAGGGATAACACCGGCAGCCTGATCATGGAGTACCTGGTCAATATCGGTATCAACATCGTGCTGTTTCTGCTGGCTAAGCAGCTTCTCTGGAAGCAGGGCTCTAAGCTGCCCGAGTTTCCGTTTTACCTGATCATGGCATTCATCTTCCTGTTCCCGTTCTACCGGATCGGTAAGGTCAATGACTTTCTTTTCCGGGGGCTGATGCCTTATCTGATCATCGTGGGTCTGTATCTGTTCGAGCCTATTTCCCACCAATCGTACAAGGTGGTGTGGCAGGTAGCCCGTAAGTCGGTATTTAGTCTGGCTGTGTTGCTCCTGCTGTTCTCCTGCTCATTTATTCCCATTGGAAGGCTTGTGCGGGCCATGCGGGTGAATGTAGTAGCGGCCTCGTACTTCCCCGATAAGGTCACCCATAATCCTATCCCCTACGATGCCTACGAAAGTATCTACGATGTACTGGCAGATAAATGGACGCTCATGGAAGCCAAGCAGTACCTGGGGAAGGAAGGCTCTATTTATGAGAAGTACATCAGCAAGCAGCGCTAAGTAGTGCTCGGCTGAGCTTATGTGGTTAGAAGAAGTACTTATTTTTTTACTTCTTCTAACCACATTTTTAGTACCCATCGCAGATGCCTCGTCACCTCATCAGGGCTCGTGGACTTCACCATCTTTAGGGCGGTGCTGTTGTTACTTTTTGCCATAGTTATGCTCGGAAGTCCAGCCCCTGTCCGGCCAATGCTTCCCGTAATTTGGGAAGCGAACTTTTACCCATACCGTGCAGGGCGAGTACTTCTTTCTCCGTAAGGTTGGCTAGTTGTGGCAGGGTAGTAATACCGCTGTTTAGCAGCGCACGCCTTGCTGGAGCAGCCAGCAGAGAGAAACAGTCTTCCGACTCCTTCGGAGCGGCCTTCTTGTTGATAGCTTTCTCCTGATTCTCCCAGATCCGGAACTTTACAATGTCTGCGATCAGGTCCAGAGGCAGGGGCTTGCTGAGCGGAAATTGGGCAGTACCTCTTCCGCCTTTGTACTCCGATAGTACTTGTTCGAATGCCTCGTGTTGCCGGGGTACCGGATAGACGCTCACGTGCTTTTTGTAGCCCGCAAAGTAAATAAACTGCCGGCCGTTGAGGTAGTAGGCCGGTATGCCATAGCTGATGCTTTCTGTCGCATCAGGGGCTGCCTGTCTGATAAGGGTCCGGACCTGCTGCAGAATGGTCTGGACCTCGGCGGGAAACTGGGCGATGTACTGATCTACATCGGATGGAGCTGGGTTGTTCATAGGCTTAGGCTATAACTAGTGACATGTAATGTCAATGGCAGGCTGGCTTCTGCCTTGGCCAGTGATTGCTACTGATAAAAGTACATTTACTAAGGATTTACCATAAAATGTATGTACAGTACCCCGACCAGCCCTACCAGAACCATGTACAGCAGACACGGTCCCACGAGGATTTTCAGGAGATCTTTTTCCTGCCCTTGACTCTGAATAGCCGCCTGCACCACCGCAATATTCTGCAGCGCAACGGCATTGCCGATAGAGGCTCCCGCTAGCTGCAGGCTCAGCATTATACCGGGGTCGACGGCAAGTAAAGTTGCCGAGGTATATATTTCCTGACCGAAGAGTAAGTTAGAAACAGTAGCGCTACCGGCGGCAAAGCTACCCAGGGCGCCAAAGAAAGGGGTCAGAAAAACGGCCAGGCTGGTAGGAAGGCGGGGCAGGACGGGAGAAAGAAATGACTGCTGGCTCAGAACCAGGTTCTGGGCAATGGCGGCAATGAACAAAATGGCCAGAGCAGGCCTGGGAACCGACCGTAAGGCCACCCTGAAAGCGGGCTCTATCTTACTCCACTGGAATCTGCTTCCGGACACCAGCATCAGGATCAGAGGCATCGTAAAGAAGGCCATACCGGGCTGGAAAAGGTACAGCCGTCGGCTTGCTCCGTCCCAGAGAGGCAGGGTGATATGGTTCCCTTTAAAAAGCAGCCGACCCGCGATCAGCAGCAGGCTGAGGCCGATGTAGGGCAGAAAAGCCAGCAGAAATCCTTTTATATCCAGCTCTCTTTGGGGGGCGGGTACCTCTTCAGACAGAAACAGGCGGTACTTGACCGAGAGAATCACCAGGAACAGCCCCACCAGCCCGCCCAGCAACGAAGGGAACTCGGGCCCCAGGAAGGAGATCAGCCAGGCCGGAAAGGTAAAGGCAAAGCCTGACCAGAGCGCAAAGGGTATGTACTTCCGTACCTGAAGAGCCGCTGGTTCAGGAAAGTGCCGGTGGAGCAGCCCTACCAGCAGCAAAGGGACGATCCAGCCCGTACTGAGGTTAAGCAGGGAGGCCGTAGTAGCAATAGTCGGACTATCCAATTCGGCAAATCCGATTTTGATGGGAGTACCCACCGCTCCGAATGCGACGGCCGTCGTGTCAGCCCATAAGGGCAGGGCCACCGCCAGCGATACCGGGAAGCCCAGCGAAGCCAGCAGAGGAGCTATCATCAACGCCGGGGTACCAAAGCCCGCGCTTCCTTCAATAAAACTACCGAATAGCCAGGTCAGCAGGAGTACCTGGATAACGGTACGCGAAGTAATGCCCCGGAGCCCCTCGTTGATCTGGTCAATAACCTGATGTTCTTTCAGGTAGTTCAGGAAAAAGATGGCTCCGGTCAGTACCAGGCTTATTTCTAACGCCACAAACAGCCCCATCACCAGCCCCAGAGCTAGCTGATCGGCCGGACTCCCCAGCAGCAGAAACAATCCGACGCTGGAGGGGTAGCTGACCAGGGCTGCCAGCCACAGCGGCTTGCGTAGCCCCACTGTAAACAGAATCAGGATTCCGAAGGGTACTATAAAATGTACTAAAGCCATAGGCCTTGCCTGTCTTTTCTGCGGTTTGGGTGGAGAGTAGTGTTCCTCCCTATCTAGAAAAAAGTACAGGCGTTCACGTACCTACTTACGTCCTGCTTTTGCAGGTACTATTGTTTTTAGCCAGAGCTTTTATTCGTAATGACCTTTCAGAATACTTGTATAATCCGCCGGATTGTGCAGCCACGGAATGTGTCCGCTGTTTTTGATGGTAAGTACCCTGGCCGTCGGATAGCGATGGATGACAAAGTCTTTGCTGGTTTGATAAATATCCTGATCGCCGTAGACAATCGTGATGGGATAGCCCGGCTGCTCCTGTCTGGCCAGTACTGGGTACTTCACGATCTCCGGTCGGGTGCGGTTGATGGGCTCGGCCCTTAGATTCGTAAAGTCTACTCCCAGGTTTTCGGTGTCAATGAAGTCGTCGTTGTAGTTTTTCATGACCTGCGTGAAGAGACGGCCGTAGGCCCTATCACTGCCCATCATACCCAACAGGTTGTTCCAGCCCATGTTGGCCCATTGCCAGCTGGTACACTTGGATTTATTGAGCTGCATCACCTCTTTCTCCGTTTGTTTCCATTCCAGGTTGGTACCCGAGCCGGGGCAGCACAGGAAGAGGCTCAGCAGGTTATCGGAGTACTTGTCAGCGTAGATCTGCGCATACAATCCACCCCACGAGTGCCCCCACAAGTGGAACTTGCCTACTCCATAAAAGCGCCTGATTACTTCTATATCGCTCAGGTAGGCTTCCATGGAATAATCCTTGCTTACGCAGGGCGACTTGCGGGTACCTCTCTGGTGAAAAGTGATGATCTGGAAACGGTCTTTCAGGATGTCTGCCACTTCCAGCAGATCGCTGGGGAAGCCCGGGCCTCCGTGTAGCAGGATCACAGTCTCCTTATCCGGATTGGGGTAAATGGTCGTATAGAGCTTATCACCCTTGTTATCCACTATATTAGTTACGTATGCTTCACTTGCCTGCACTTTTGCCGCCAATGATGCCAGGATGGTCATACCGAAGATTATCTGTCTCATGTTGATTACTGATTAGGTGTTTCAATGAGACAAAGTTGGGTGTTGGCCAAGCGATTTCTGTTAACATTTGATAAAATCGCTATTCTCTCGAAAGCTCACTTCGCAGCCTGCTGAACGAGACGTGGGTAATACCCAGGTAAGAGGCAATAACGTGGTGGGGAATCAGGTTTTCCAGGTTGGGGTACTGCTTTCGCATGGCTATGAGTCTCTCTTTGGCACTGAACGAGCGCAGAGCTACCTCGACTAACACGGCCGTCGAAAGCTCCCTTTCTACCACCCGTTGTCCAAAGTCACGAAACTCCTTATTGGTAGTTCGCAGCTCATCAAGCTTCTCAACCGGAATTTCGGCCAGGACAGCATCCGTCAGCGTTTGCAGGCTGAATAGGCTCTTTCCCTCGCTGGTTCTGGCAAAGTGAGGAGTGATAACTGAATGGGACAGGTAGAACCCGGTTGTTACACTATCACCCTTATCGGAATTATTATATCGATGGGCAACGCCTGAAATCATTAGGTACTCGCTGTAATTCTTCTTGCCCTCAATAAATATGTCTACGTTCTTAGGTAATTCTATGATAGTAGCCTGCTCTCTGAACAGTTGCTTAGAAGTTGAAGAGCTTATACCAAAGCTTTGTAATAGATGGTCTACCGTATCTGCCATTAGTAAATAGGGGACTTAGTTATAGCCTTAAGGTACCCCGGCTAGTGAGGTACTTGCTGAGGGGTAGCTGGTGTGGGGTAGCTACTGAATTAGTTGGGAGCCGAAGCTGCTTCTGTATTTCTTTTTATAAAATCAGCCAACAGGTCTCGATAGATACTCTCCGGGGCGTACGAAGGTTCTTCCAGAGCTCTCCGTGGTTGAGCCGGTGTACATGCATGACCTCTAGCTTCGCATAGTTAGCCTCCTGTAGCTTATCCTCAAATAAACGGGTATACTATAAAGGTATTAATTTTAGAGCTCAGCAGCATGGGCGTAGACAAGCTATTAGCTGGTTTGTGAGCCTGATTCAAATTCTTTGGGAGTTAATCCAAACACGCTACCGATGTGGTTATCCGCAAAGGCCGCTCCGTTACCGATGATCAGTACCTGGTGGTAATGCCGGATTTCATAAGTACCTGCCATGGGGATAACTCCCTTGATCAGGCTTTTTGATAGACCTTCGCTGGCCAGATACTGCCCATCCATCACAATCAGGGCTGCCAGGTGCCCACCCGATGATTACCCTCCCACAAATATAGTTCTATCGGAGTACCCGTTGGTACCCGCATTAGCGTGCAGGTACTTAATGGCCCGGGCTATGTCCCTGATGTGTTCAGGGTGCTTGATGCCGATGTTCAGGGCCGGGTCCTTCCAGGTGGCGGCACTGAGCCGGCGACTGGCCGAAGCCACTGCAAAGCCCTTCGCGGCCATCTTTCGGACTACGTCCATCTCCATACTCCGGTTGACGTACGACCAGGCCCCGCCCCCAATCCAGACTAACAGCGGCGGCTTCGTTACGTTTTTGGGTAACACCACACCAGGTTCAGTTTATGATTCGCCATGTCCTGGTCAGCTCCTTGGTAATAAGGTAGAGCGCTGATTTCGGTATAGGTTGTTCCGGTGCTGGCAATCTGGGCATACATTGGGTAACCCCACCATATAAGTAATGCTACAAGTACAGGTTTCATTGGGATGATGGTTAGGTGTTATGAGGTACTTGTTTATGCTAAGGCTGTTGTTAGTACAGGTTGACCAAGTACTTGTGAGAAATACCTGGTATGACGAGAATTCTCTTCAATTCGTATAAAGGTAGCTGTAATAGGTTGTAATTGAGGTGCTAATGCTGTGGGTGTTAACTATTTTTTTGATTATTTTCTCCATCTTTACCTGTGTCGTCAGCGGCAAGCGAAGTACCTGCATAGTAGCTTATTTTCCCACCAGATAAGGCCATAAATCATCCAGCGATCATGAAGCTATCCTATCACTCAATCTCAGTTCTGCTGTTAGCAGTACTACTAAGTAGTTGCGGTGGATTTATAGAACACATGCATAAGCGGAAAGCCGTGCGGAGTGGCTATGTAACGCAGAAGGGGTTTGTGCGTGAAATTCCCTTTGAAATGTACGTAAGCAATAAGCTTATTATTGAAGCCAAGCTAAACGGCTCTTCCCGCACTTACCGCTTTATTGTTGATTCAGGTGCACTATCAGTACTTTCTAAAAATGTAGCCGAAGAGTTGGGCCTGATCAAACCCGGGAAGAAGGCCCTCCCTGCTCATATAGTATTAGACAAGGTAGAAATAGCCGGATTGGCTTTTAACAAGGTAGGAACCATGGTGTTTGACCTGGAAAAAGATCCATTCTTATCCAAGTGTGCGCAGGTCGATGGTATGATCGGTACCTCCGTATTGAAGCACTTTATCTGGCACTTTGACTTCCGTAACCAGAAAATCCTGGTATCCGAAACACCCGATTCCTTGCCATCTGCTGCTTCCGAAATTAGTTTACCTTTCACTACCGATGAGTACAACCGCGCCCGGGTCAACTGTACTTTCCCCAATGGAAAAACTAAAAAATTCATCTTCGATACGGGAGGAAATGGCTTTATGACTAATGATATCGCCTTGTTTGAAGACCTTAGGTCACAGGTACAGTACAAGGCTAATTCTGGGCAGGCCAATTACGGTGGCCTGAGAGCCCCGGTCTACGACAACACGAGCTATACCGCCCGTATTACCAATTTTAAAGTTGGGCATTTACCGGTAGATACCGTGGAGGTACAATTTATTCCTAGAACGGCCAATCATGTGGGCTGGCATTTTTTGCACAATTACACTGTCACGTTTGATTGGAACAAGCGAAAGGTTGGATTGATCCCCTACGCCCAGCAACTCCCATTGGGTAGTCCATCATCCTTCGGCTTTACCTTATTTTATAAGGTAGATACGCCAACTAATGAAAAGCGGATGATTGTAGCAGCGGTCGACAAAGATTCTCCTGCTGATAAAGCAGGCCTGAAGGCTGGTGATCGGGTCATACAGGTAGGGAATAAAGATTATCGGGTGCTCACGGATGAGTGTGTCGTATTTGAAGGCGTAGAGATAGAAGGCAATGAAGCGCAATTGACCATTCTAAGGGATGATCAACCACAGGTGGTAACGGTGAAACTGGCGGCAGTTGACAAATAGCTAAGGCAGGTATGTCAACAGTATGAATGGCTGCTAATACCTCTTCAAAGTGAAGCCATCCCTTTTTCGTAGCAGGTGAAGACACCGGTAGCTAAAGTTAAAAAGTAGCTTTTATTTCCTATCAGCTACAGCAGATTGCGCTACTCAAGTCAAGCCTCTTTCTTGTGCATATTTAAGTGTATCACCTGTATCTCCAAAGTTTGATAAGTTACTATACTTTATTACTAATGACTTTGCAAATCCATCCAGTCCGGGAAAAATTGTAGCTCTCGTTATATTCATTTTTATCATATCTCTGATAGCTATTTTCTTTTGACTTGCCGGAATGGTAACTTTCATTATAGTTTGGTGCTTTATATTACCTAGGAAGTCAAATTGGCTAACGAGCTTTTCATGAGGGTTGCACTGACACAGAAATATCGATTGTTGTAAAAAGTACCTATGATTTAGGTTTGACGGTTCAACAGGAATTATACAGTTCAAATCACCTTCTTTTGATTTATCGTAAACTCTCTCAAACACTATATCATTATAAGCATAATTATCCTCGTAATATGGATAACCTATTTTGCTTTCTAAGTAATAAGCAGCTTTCTGAGCTAGAAAGATCTTATTTACAATCCAGATAGCGATTTCTTCTGTATCTGAATTTGCTTGTTCAAAGGCAAAATACGCTGCTATATATGGTGACTTTGTAAAGTCTAATAATCTTGACGGTGCTCCGAAATGTTGCAACATGGAAAACCACTCCAATAAAGTTGTTGGAAGTTTTTCATTCTCTAAATAGAATTTAGCTCCTTTCTGGAACTCTAATAGATGCTTATCCTCAAATTCTGGATAATTTATAAGTATATCAGATCTCTCCAGTGTAGTTGTAAGATCCCATGCAGAGTTAGCCTGACCCCTAAATATCCATTCTAATCTAGATCTCTCAGCTAATTCTTTATACTCTGCCCAGCTTTCAAGTTTTATTTCCTTATAGTAGCTCATTTTCTGCTAGTCTGTTGACTACTAAATATACAAAGATGAGTGTTAGCATGTAGCTGCACCACATTTACGTTTTTATCAGCATTACCGCCAGCAAATAAAGATTTTGAATATTGAAGTAGCTGGCGTTACTCACCAGCTACTTCAACACTTCATACTTACTCAAACTTTCGCCCCTCCGTCACGCCTTTCCAGGTATCGGTACGGAAGGGGGAAGCGGGTAAGCCTTCGGCGTTGTAGAGGTTGGCGTCGGTGGGGGAGTTGGACCAGCCGTAGCGTACGGCCACGGGAGTAGGTACCTGCGGGTGCGACACTACTACTGTAGTACCTTCTATACGGGCGGAAGCGTAGTAGAACTTCTTGTCTGCCCCGGCTATTTCAAAACCTTTGAGGTACCCGTATTTGTCTTTGGTGGTAAGGCCACCGCCCACGTTATCGAAGTTAAGGATGGCCTGACCGTTGCTGAACTGTACATCTTTGTAGGTTGGTCCACTGTATACCAGATCCTGGCCGTAGGCTACCTTCAGGGCCGAAAGCGCCAGGCGCTTTCCTACGTCCTGCTTATTAGTCGGGTGAATATCGTCGGGGTTACCGATGTCAGTGGTTACGGCCATGCCGGTCTTGGGCAAACGCAGGGTCATTGCCTGAGCTTCGCGGAGTTCGGCCCAGTCGCTGCCGTCGTTGCTGCTCTGGTTGGGGCCGAAGTTGGCCAGCTGCACAAACAGGAACGGAAATCCGTAGCCCCAGTCCTGCCGCCAGCTGTTGATCAGGAGCGGGAAGGACTGACGGTACTGCTGGGCCCGGCCGGCGTTGGTTTCGCCCTGGTACCAGAGCGCGCCCGCAATGGTGTAGGGCACCAGTGGCGCGATCATGGCATTGTAGATGGTAGTACCTACGTTGTTCATGAAGTGGTCGTAGGTACGCGTAGCCTTCCAGGAGGGAATCATGTTCCAGCGGGTATCGACCAACGGAATAGAGGTACCGGCTCCTTTGACAGAGAAGTCGGCGGGAGCTCCCATGAAGCCCATACCAAAGTACTGTGGCTCACGATTGGGCTCCATCCTGATCAGGAGCGAGTTACCTCCCTGCTGCCAGGTACCGGCGGGCAGCTTGATCGCGATAGGCTCTTTGGTAGTACCTTCAAATACCTTCTTACCGTTGATATAGAACGCCAGGTCGCCGGTATTGCGGCCAAAGTGGAGGGTAGTTTCGGCAGAGGTCAGCTCGGCCGGTACATCCACCGTGCGCTGCACGTAGGCCGTACCCCGGAAGCCCCCGACGCCCTGCCACACCCACTGTCCCATGGGGTTTACTTTCAGCTTCCACTGGCTGTAATCGTAGCCGGGCTTGAGGTAGGTACTTTCGTCTACGGCGCCGATGTTGTAAGTATCAGTACCGTACGTCTGCCTGATGAGCTTTTGTTCCTGGCGCTTGGCGTCCTCGTCCCAGTTGCGGGCCATGGTTTGGGGGTAGTAGTAGAGTACATCAGACTCCTTCATAGCCTTCTCGCTGATCCAGCCCTCAATTTGAGAGCCTCCCCACGACGAGTGGATGAGGCCTACGGGTACGTCCAGTTTCTGCGAAATATCACGCGCAAAGAAGTACCCTACCGCCGAGAAATCGCCTACGGTACTGGGTGAAGCCACTTTCCATTCGCCCTTACCAAGGTCTTTCTGTGGTTCAAAGGCCAGCTCATGCGCTACCTCAAAGTGCCGGATGGTAGAGTTGTTGGCCGAAGCTATTTCTGCCTTGGCATTATCGGAACTTCGTACTTTCCACTCCATATTCGACTGTCCCGACAGCAGCCATACTTCGCCGATCAGTATATCGTTGAAGGTAATCTGGTCTTTTTTACCTTTTATAATGAGCTGGTAGGGGCCACCCGCGGGCATGATGGGTAGATCAGTGATCCACTTGCCGTCAGGACCGGCTTTGGCGGTGACAGTACGACCATTAAGGGTGACAGTTACTTTTTCACCTTTATCGGCCCAACCCCATACCATGATGACTTTATCGCGCTGCAGCACCATGTGGTCACCAAATACTCGCGCTACTTTGAGCTGCGCGAAGGTCAGACTGGTGGAAAGGAGGAAAAATAGCAGGGGGAGAATTTGTTTCGTTGTCATATGCAGCGGCTAGGTCAATCTTATTTTTTGTGCGAAGATACACTACGTATCTATAACAGTATATCTGGTTTGATTTACTCAATAGTAACTCTGAGATTAGCTTTTCGGGCCAGAATAATTGGTATAGTACACGGAGGCCTAAGCGGTTGTCCCGACTAAGCCAGGTACTCCAACGTCAGGATAGGAAAAATCTTGTTAACTTCGCTGCCAATCAGTAATTACAAATAGATAGTATGAGTCAATCAACTCCGTCTCGTAAAATACACTTCATCTCCATTGGGGGGAGTATTATGCATAACCTCGCCATCGAGCTAAAACGCAAAGGTTTTACTATCACCGGATCCGATGATGAGATATATGAGCCTTCGCGTACCCGCCTGGCCAGTCATGGTCTGTTGCCGGAAGAAATAGGCTGGTTTCCCGAAAAAGTAACTACCGACCTGGAAGCGGTCATCCTGGGTATGCACGCCCGGCAGGATAACCCTGAGTTGCTCAAAGCCCAGGAGCTGGGGTTAAAGGTATATTCGTACCCGGAATTTATATTTGAGCAAAGCAAGGATAAGCAGCGCATTGTAGTGGCCGGTAGCCACGGCAAGACCTCCATTACCTCCATGATCCTGCACGTACTGCGGTACAACCAGCGCAAGTGCAACTATCTGGTAGGCGCTCAGCTGGAAGGCTTTGATAATATGGTTCGACTGGACGAGGACTCACCCATGATCATTGTGGAAGGTGACGAGTACCTGACTTCTCCCCTCGACCCTACGCCGAAGTTCCTGCATTACCAGGCGCACATAGCCCTGATCAGTGGTATTGCCTGGGACCACTTCAACGTATTCCCTACCTGGGAGGCCTACGTGAAGCAGTTTGAACTATTGGCCGACAGTCTACCCAAGGCCGGTGTGATCATATTTGACGAAACGGATGATATGCTGGACGTGATCGGACAGAAGGAGCGCCCCGATGTGACCAAGATCCCGTACGAAGCGCACCCGTACAAGGTGGTGAATGGACAGACCTTCCTCAAGACCAAGAGCCAGGGTGATGTACCTCTGCTGGTATTCGGGGAGCACAACATGAAAAACATCAGCGGTGCCCGTATCGTCTGCGAGCGACTGGGTATTACCGATGAGGAGTTCTACCGCGCTATTCAGGCTTTTAAGGGAGCCTCCAACCGCCTCGAGCTGCTAGGCAAGAATGATCAGACCATTATCTATAAAGACTTTGCCCATGCGCCCTCCAAGGTAGAGGCTACCACCCGTGCCGTAAAGGAGCAGTTTCCGAAGCGGAAGTTGGTAGCCTGTGCTGAGTTGCATACTTTCAGTAGCCTCAACAAGACCTTCCTGAGCCAGTACCGCGATAAGTTTGAGGCAGCCGATGTGGCGGTTGTATTCTATAACCCCCAGACCATTGAGCACAAGCGCCTGGAACCGATCACGGAGCAGGATATCCGTACCGCCTTCAAGCGTAACGATCTCAAGGTTTTTACAGAGAAGGAGCCGCTTCAGGAGTTCCTCAGAAGTCAGTCGTGGCAAAACGCCAACCTGCTGATGATGAGCTCAGGTACCTTTGGCGGCCTGGATCTGAAAGCCCTGGCGGCGGAGATAGTAGGGTAGTGGGGAGCTGTTAGCTATTAGTAGTTAGGTATTAGCTTTTTTATTGATCAGTGAAAAAAGCCAACGCCTGCCGAAGAGGTACTTACACATCATACTGATTGTTAAGTATTAAGCATACCTAACACCTAACCAGCTAACGCCTAGCAGCCTAAAAAACTAATACCTAATAATTAAAAGCTAACAGCTAATAATAATGAAATCTGTAGTAGTGTATTGTGGGGCAAATCCGGGTAATAAGCCGGTATATACAGAAGTAGCGCACCAGTTAGGAAAAGAATTGGCGGCGCGAAATACAAAAGTAATCTACGGCGGCGGTAACCTGGGACTAATGGGTACCATTGCCAATGGGGTACTTGAAAACGGCGGAAGCGTGACGGGTATCATTCCCAACTTCCTGGCTAAGCTGGAAGTAGCGCATAAGACGCTGTCAGAGATTCATTTTGTGGAGACGATGCACGAGCGTAAGGCCAAAATGGTATCCATGTCGGATGGCGTTATTGCACTGCCCGGCGGCTACGGTACTATGGATGAGCTGTTTGAGATACTGGCCTGGTCACAGCTGAAGATCTTCCACGGCCCGGTCGGCTTGCTGAATGTCAACGGCTTTTACGACCACCTGCTGGTACACCTCGACAAGATGGTAGAGGAGGGTTTTCTGCGGCCGGAGAACCGGGCGCTGTTGCTGGTAGCCGATACGGCCGATGCCCTGCTGGAAAAGATGGAAGCCTTCCTGGCTACACGTGAGGAAAATAAGACGCTGGATACATCGTTGTATGTAACAGATCCGTCTAAGTAATAGCCTGATTATAAAAATGCGCGTTGTACCCTCTTTCCTGGTTGCTCTTCTTGTTAGTACCTTTTCTGTAGCTCAGACGCCCCCCCGGCTCGAAAACCTGGGGCAGACGATTAACTCTGAGTTTAACGAAATCGGTCCGGTTATTTCACCCGATGGGAAGACCCTGTACTACGCGCGCATCAGTCATCCGCAGAATACCTTCGGAGCCAAGGGAAGCCAGGATATCTGGTACTCCGAAAATCAGAACGGGCAGTGGTCGCCGGCACGGCGCCTGCCCGCTCCACTTAACAAGGAAGAGTACAACAGCCTCTACAGCATCTCACCCGATGGGAATACCGCCCTGCTAAAAGGCGCCTACCTCAATGGCCGCTACGAAACCCGCGGCTTCTCCATTAGCCAGCGTACGGCCAAGGGCTGGTCAGCACCGCAGAAGCTGGATATACCCGGCTACGAAAAAATGAGCAAGGGGCAGTTTGACTGCGGGTACCTATCCACCGACGGTAGGGTACTGCTGATGGCCTTCAGCGAGAAGAAAAACAGCAAGGACGACGATATTTACGTAAGCTTCAAGGAGAAAGGCGGTAAGTGGACCAAGCCCATGAACCTGGGCTCGGAGATCAATACCGATGATTTTACCGAAACTACCCCTTTTCTGGCTCCTGATGGGGTGACGCTGTACTTTTCGAGCAATCGCCCCGGCGGCCAGGGCAGCAACGATGTTTACTACACCAAGCGCATCGACAAGACCTGGAAGCGCTGGAGCAAGCCCGTTAACCTCGGTCCGGCGGTCAATACCGATGGCTACGATGCCTACTACACCGTATCCGCGGCGGGTGACTACGCCTACATGACTTCTTTTAAGGAAACTCTAGGCAAAGGCGACGTCGTTCGTATAGACCTGCGACCTAAAACGCAGCCGGGCGAAGCCCAGCCTACCGAACCCGTGGCACCGGCTCCTGATCCTGTGGTACTGGTGAGTGGGAAGGTGATCGACTCCAAAACCGGCAAACCCGTAGAGGCACAGATCATCTACGAAGATATGGCTAGTGGTGAGGAAGCCGGTACGGCTACTACCAATCCCCTTACGGGTGAATATAAGCTGGTACTTCCCTACGGTAAGAAGTACAGCATGCGGGCCGTAGCGCCTAACTTCATTGCCGAAGGTGAGAATGTAGACCTTACCGACTCCACTACCGCTCAGCAGGGGAAAGGCTACCGGGAGATCAGTAATAAATCCCTGAAGCTGGTACCCATCGAGGAAGGACAGATTGTGCGGCTGAATAACATCTCGTTTGAGTTTGGTAAATCGACCCTGCGCCCTGAATCCTTTACGGAGCTGGACCGCATCGCTCTCACCATGACCCAAAACAACAAGCTGTTTATTGAGCTGGGAGGACATACCGATAACGTAGGTACCGACGCCGCTAACCTCAAGCTCTCGCAGGACCGCGCCGATGCCGTACGGGAGTACCTGATCGGTAAAGGCATAGAACCCGACCGGGTCGCCAGCAAAGGGTATGGTGAAAGCCGTCCAATGGCCACTAACGAAACGCCCGAGGGGCAAGCTGCCAACCGCCGGGTAGAGTTTACGATTCTGAAAAAGTAGTGCTAGGTGTACAGTGAGGAGTTGGTAAGGCAGACTGTTTATGGATTATTTTCTCTACCGCGTGCTGTGGTATAGTACCCTGGGAGGGTTGTTTGGGTGGCTGTACTATAAGAAGAACCTACTACTTAGCACTGCCTCCTGAAGACCATACTGTACAGTTCAACCCCGGTTATTGTGATTTCACCTTTTTTTTTGCTCACTTTATAGTACCAGGCGTTGATGCAGATTCCGAAAGTAAATAGCTTTACGTAGTATCTTTTATACTTTTAAGCTGTTTCTGCATGAATGTTTTTATCATAGAGGACGAAGAGCTGGCTGTACGCAAACTGACGCGGTTGCTGGAGGAGGTAGACCCAAGTCTGCGCGTGGTAGGTACTGCTCCGAGTGTGCGGGCTTCTGTAAAGTGGCTGGAAAATAATACGACCGATCAGGCTTCGGCTCCGGACCTAATCCTGATGGACATTGAACTGGCCGACGGACAGAGTTTTGAGATTTTTGAGCAGACGACAGTATCGGCACCGGTTATCTTTACGACTTCTTACGATGAATACGCCCTGCGGGCTTTTAAAGTCAATAGTATTGATTACCTGCTGAAGCCCATCAAGCGCCACGAGCTCGAGGCCAGCCTCGAAAAGCACCGGCGGCTAAGCACTGGCAATGGAGGGGAGGCCTCTTCCCGTATCGCTATTGATGCGCTGGTGCAGCAGCTTCGCCAGCAGGTATCTCCGGCTGATTACCGGCGCCGGTTTCTGGTACGTCACCTGTCGCAGTGGGTACCCGTGGAGGTACAGGATATTGCCTTCTTCTACTCTGAGGCCGGCGTCAGCTTGTTCCGTACCCGTACCAATCAGAAGTTCTCGCTGGACTATACCCTGGATGAGCTCGAGGCCATGCTGGATCCTGAACATTTTTTCCGGTCCAACCGCCAGTACATTGTCAGTATCCATTCGGTGCAACAGATTCACCCGTACTTCAACAACAAACTTAAGCTAACGCTCAAGCCCGATCCTGACGATGAGGTACTGGTCAGCCGTGAACGGGCTACCGACTTCAAGAAATGGATGGGAAAATAGCTACTTCATCTCGGCCAGCCGGCTTTCGGTTACCAGTGGCATACTCACCACAAACCAGTCCGGCTGTTCTTCAATAATCAGTTCCCCCTCATTAAGCAACCCGTACCGGATGGTCAGGTTGGTGAGGCCGGCTCCGGTGGTCTCCACGCGGAGCGGCTTGCGTTGTAGACTATTGGCTACCGATAGCCGCTGGTCGGGCGTAGTATATATTCGGATGTGCAGGGGCTGCTCGGGCAGGATAACGTTGTAGCGCACCGCGTTTTCAACGAGCATCTGCAGGGTCAGAGGGGGGATAAACATGGACTTTTGTGTAGCATCGATAGAAATATCCATGATGAGCCCGGCGGGGTACCGGACCTGCAGCAAATGCCCAAACGACCGGATAAACTCTACCTCCTCGCTAAGAGGCACCAGCTGGCGCTCACTTTGCAGCAGGTACCTGAATACCGACGTAAGTTCGTCCAGAAAAGTATCGGCCCGGCTGGGGCTTTCTCTGATGAGTGACGACAGGGTATTTAAGCTATTAAACAGAAAATGCGGGTTGACCTGGTGCTGCAGCGACCGGAGTTGACTTTGCAGCGATACCTTTTCCAGCGTACTTGTTTCGATGGCCTCATGTTGCCACTGCCGTATCAGATACCAGCCTTCGTATATGACCAGGTAGATGAAGACGTGAAAAAACTGGATACCGATACTACGACTAACCTCAGCCGTGTCGGTAAAGAACATAAACTGCCCCTCGATAAAGTAGCGCGCTGAATGGCGAATAAAGAACGATACGGCCACCAGCAGCGGCATGATGGAAAGCAACCGCAGGAATCGTTGATGCGTATTGACCAGGCCTGGCGTATTGCGCTGAATGCGCAGAACAGCCCAGCGTGCTATTTGCCAGTTGATGATACCAGTTGCCAGCTCTACGGAGTCATTGAGCAGGATGGTGGTCCAGGGCCAGCTGAAAAAGTAGCGGTTGAGCCGGAAGAATACGGCTACAAACGCAAACAGGACTACCGGGCCCAGCAGGCGAAGTCGGATATCGTTGAATGGTTTCATAGGGCAGGCCTGGTTTGGGGCTGGTTGGCCAGCAGGGGGAGACTTACCGTAAAAAAGCCGTCTTCTTCGTGCATGGATATCGAATGCCCGCTCAGTAGCTGGTACTTGGAGGCGATGTTGGCCAGTCCTACCTTACTGGAGTAGGCGGCTATATTTTTACGCTGCAGGTTGTTACGCACCACCAGTACCTGCCCCTGGGTCTCAATCCGGACTACCAGTGGCTGTTCGGGCAGGATGATATTATGCTTCACCGCATTCTCGACCAGCAGCTGCAGAGTCAGCGAAGGTATCCGCAGGTCCTGCTGCCAGTCCTCTACCTCAATATGCATATCAAAACCCGCACCGTACCGGGTCTTAAGTAGTTGAAAATATGAGTTGATAAACTGCAGCTCACGCCCGAGCGTAGTAAGCTCCTGATCGCTGGACCGTAGCAGGTAGCGATACACGTTACTGATTTCGTCTACGAAGTTCTCGGCCTGCCGGGGATTCTCGTGAATCAGCATGGAAAGCGAATTAAGGCTGTTGAACAAAAAATGTGGGTTAATCTGGTTTTTCAGGGAGTCGAGCTGGCTCTGTAGTTTGTTCTTTTTCAGCCGTTCATTTTGCTCGTAAGCATGTTGCCAGGCCTGCAGGCCATAGCTACCTTCGTAGATAGCGTAGTAAATACAGTGGTAAAAGATCTGGATACCGAGCGAGTAGGTATACTCAGTGATATTTTCATGGACAAACGTGACATTATTGAAAGCGATATGAGCAAGCTGCCGGATAAACCAGGCAAAGTTGACCAGGACCGGCAAAAGCACCGCCATCCAGATTAGTCGCCGCCGGAGGTTGGTGATGCCGGGGTACTTTTTTTGTAGTGAAAGCACTACCCAACGAGTCAGGTTCCAGCATATATAGCCCGCGCTCAGCGCTATCAGATCCGTCCGGATCAGCTTATCAATTGTATAGTCAAAGTACCAGTTCAACCGAAAGAACAGCGTACCTATCAAGAACAGGATAGGAGGACCAATAAGGCGAATTTTTCTGTCGTCGGCCGCTTTCATCAGTCTGGCATGGGTTAGTAGTAGCGCGTACTGCTAAAATAGTGATAAAGGCATTATATACTCACCTCGATCAAAGGCAGCGTTACCACAAATAATCCGTTGTCCTCCCGGATGGATGGGTCGGGCTGGCTCAGCATCCGGTATTTCGCCAAGATATTGGTCAGTCCCACGCCGTTTGAGTTGATGCGGCTGCTTTTTCGCTGTACGTTATTCTGCACCAGCAGATGCCCTTCGTCATCCGTTACGATATCAATCACCAGAGGCTGGTCGGGTAGTATTATGTTGTGTTTGAAGGCGTTCTCTACCAGTAGCTGTAGTGTAAGAGGGGGTAGTTTATAGCTCTGGTACTTCTTGCCGATGTTGACGTTCAGCTGCAGGCCGTTGCCAAGGCGGGTTTTTAACAGGTGGTAGTAGGAGTTTATAAAGTCCAGTTCATTTTCCAGGTTAGTCAGGTACTGTTCATTGGATCGGAGCAGGTAGCGGTATACCGTACTAAGCTCTTCCAGAAATACCCGGGCCTGCTGGGGATTATCCTCAATGAGCGAATCCAGTACGTTCAGGCTGTTGAACAGAAAGTGCGGGTTGACCTGCTGCTTCAGAGCGTCGAGCTGGCTCTGCAGATTAGCCGCCCTCAGTTTTTCCCGTTCCTGCTCGGCCTGCTGAAGCTTTTTTTCTTTCAGCGATGATTCACGGATAAAAAACAGGGTTTCGTATATGGCCTGAAAAAACAGGAAGTTTGTAATCGCCATCACAAAGTCAAATCCGAACAAGCTCAGCGATAAGGTCATCTTGTTGAGCGTAATTCTAGCCGCTTGATGGTAGGTCTCATAGCTGGTAAAATCTCCGAAAAGTATCCAGAAGCGTATCGACCCCATAAGCCGGATAATGATGGTAAAAGCAATACTGCCGGTCAGGAATGTCAGGAACAGCCGTTTCGGAAGGAGTTGTTTTTGCGGGTATCTGTTTCGGAAATAGAGGATCAGAAACCGGTTGACATGCCAGTTTAGAAAAATGGACAGAAAGAAGACCAGGAAGCTAGCTACTAATTTGGCTGTCAACGGTTGTTGACTATAGTAGTTGGCAAAGTAGCCTATTACCGTCAGCAGGCTTATTCCGGTAATGCGTAACCACTTATCATCCAGGGTATTTATAGCTTGAGGAGTCATTAATCAATGCAATGAAAGAAATCTATTATAAAGATTACTACAAATTCTGATTTTCTAAACGCTGTTATGCGCTGAAACGGAAAAAGCCGCTGGTGAAGCGGCTTTTTCAATCAATGATCCGTCTTTGATCCTTTATGTACAGGTGGAGTCTGTTGTGTTACGTGCTTACGGTATGGGTTGGGGTTGCTATTTTCAGTGTTTTGTGCTTATTGAAGCTCCTTCAGCCAGGTACGGGCCAGATCGCGCGCGGCCATCACGGGCTCGCGTCCAATCCGGTAAAGCTGCTTCCACTCTCTGGACTTACCACGGTGCTCATCCTTCACAAATTCAACCCGATAACCTCGCTTTTCGGTTTGGGCGTCAAAATCAACCGACTCCGCCAGGGCAATAAATTCGCGCAGTTTTTTCTGTACTACCAAGTTTGGATTCTTTTCCGCCTGGTATTTGGCTTCATTACCCCGCTGTTCCTCAGCCTGTTCTTTTGCCTTAGCCAGGTGTTCTTCCTCGTTTTTCATACCCTGCTCCATCTGGCGGGCCATTGTGCGCTTCATAGACGCAAGGAATCGGGTCTTGAACTCATCCGGTTTGGAAGTAGCTAGTGGCTGTATGTGCTTCAGCTCCGTCAGCTCGCGGTTCAGGGCTGCTTTGGTAGGGGCATCGGCACCCTGCATCTGCTCCTGGAGCTGAGCTACTTGCTGAGGTAGCATCATAGCCAGGAGTTGAGGGGTCAGATTGCTGAATGCCGCCAGCGTCTGATCCAGTTGCTCATCCATTAGTGCTTTCAGGTCGGCATTTGTCATGGTGGCCGACGGATCGGGCGTATCGCTGATGTGGTACTTGTTCCGCAGCCAGCTATCGTAGCGGCTCCTGAAGTCCTCCGACTCCACATACGTCCGCACTATGGGATAAATGGCCCGTACGGCGGTAGCCCGCGCCTGGGCCGAAAGCTGCTTAGCGGCCTGGCGGCTATCGTAGGATAGGTATAAGGATGGATAGTCGTGGGTAAGCTGTTCGAATACCTGGCTGCTTACCTCCTCCTGGGTAAGCTTAAGCTCCTTGAGTACATCCGCCGGGCGGGTAGCCAGCGCACCGACAAGAGTAGCTAGCAGAAGAGCTTTGAATGATGATTTTTTCATGGCTAATGTTGATTTCTGTAATTTGGCAGGTTGGACTTACCAAGGCAAACTTGCAGAATGTCAGGGGCGTATCCAACCCGAAAGATCACGAAACGGTAATAATGCGTAATGAATTAGCCGGTTAGGCTGTTTAACAGAGAATGGATTAACACATCCGTCAGCAGGCATTTGCATACCGCCGACAGATGTGTTAGATCAAAGAGACTTCTCAGCAGGCAATCTGTAACTCTTCGGCCAGTAGCACGCGTTCCTGCACCTCTGCCAGTGCCTCGATGTATTGCGTAGCCAGCTCATTGGCATCGTAAGCCCCAAACTCCCAGCCAAGCTTTCGCGCGTTGCGCTGGTAAGTACTATCCGTTAGTACCTGATCTATCGCCTGCCAGATATGTACCGTTCTGGGCGTTTCGGTTTTCAGATTTATACCGGCCTTACAGTACTCAATACGGGCTGCGACTTCATTCCTGCCCTCCTGAACACCCGCTACCACCAGGGGCAGGTTATGCTTCAGGGCCTGCATAACTCCGCCGTACCCTCCATTCGTGACTAGTACACTGGCGTAGGGCATCACGGTATCAAAATCTATGTAGTCTTCAATGATGAAGTTATCCTCAGGGAAGCGCTTACGCAGTTCCTCCGTACAGGAGCCTCCGGTGGTAGCGATCACCAGGGTAGAAGGCTCATTCTTGAATGCCCTAAGGGTAGGTACCAGTAGTTTCTCAATGTCTTTTTCAACGGTTCCCTGCGTCACCAGTACTACCCGCCTGGCCTGCAGCGCCTGCATAGCGTGCTCAAAGTACTTTCGACGACGAATAGTACAAGGCAGCATGGCTCCTACAAACCTGATGTTGGGGCTGATGGACCTGCGTGGGTACTCAAGGCTTGGTACGCCACTTTGCAGGTACAGGTCAGCGTGGCGTATAGCTGCATCAAAGACAAATTCATCGGCCTCAGGAAGATTGTGCTGCCGGCGGAGCTGATTATAAAGATCATGGATCGGCTTGAGCTGTACCTGCTGTACAAAGTACCGCATCAGATGGTGTATCCAGCGGCCGGGCCGGCTGCGGGCCGGTTGCTTGCCCAGACCAGAAGGAGGCAGGCACGTATCGGATTCGGCCAGAGGGGCTATGCCTACGGATACAGTTTTTACCGGTAGTATTTCTCTAATAAAATCCGATCCCAGGAAGCCTGCATCGTGTACTACCAAGTCATAGGTCCAGTCTGCGTAGATGTCTTTCAGGTCCTCAACAAACTCGGGTACTCTTAGTAGGTATACCTCTCTGAGATCAAAACGGAGCCTGGCCATGGTACCTCTGATTCCGGCCCTTTCAGGAAAGAGTGCGTCCAGGTTGTCCCGATTGACTGTCCGGGCCTTGACGAAGGGGTAGTGGTACAGGCCCAGTCGGGTTACTTTTTCTCTGTAGTGTCCGCCTACGTACCAGCGAACATCGTGTCCCAGATCGCTCAGGTGAACCGCCAGGCTGGTCAACGGGCCGAAATGGCTATCCGCAGGAATAGTGGCAAAAAGAATACGTAATTTTTTCATGGCTAATAAATGCTGTAAGGAGTAGTAGGAAATAGATGAGGCAAAGTTGCCCGATGTATGTCAGGTGCCCAACAGTGACTTCGCTGAAACGTCAAAAGCCGCTGGTGAAGCGGCTTTTGACTGATGTGTTCGTGTGGATATATGGGTTATATGGGCAGGCTACTCTTCGATCAATACATTGGTTAGGGCGTTGGAATCGAAAGTATTGGTAGTAGCCAGATCAGTATTGGCAGAGGCTCCGGACGCCACAAAAATCCCGTAGCCACCGCTGCCGCTAACGTGGGTATTTTTTATAGTCATAGAGGCTCCGTCGCCATAAATCGCAATGTTGGTTTTTTTCTCGCCCACGAGGATTTTGCTACCTGCATTTCTTACCTCTGCGTTTTCCAGGATGTTCTTGTTTACCTGCGAGTAGCAGACGATACCCTGCCAATAGGCTGCCGAGCCACTAGCACTGGTAATCTTGATCTTCTCGGTGGCTGTTCCCTGAGCTGACATATAGCCATCAGTACTTATCTCAATGATTGCATCACGGTTCATTTCCAGTGTTACACCAGGGTTTAACTTCCAGCCCGAGTTGACTGTAAGTTCACCATTAAGCCGGTAGGGAGTTTTATCGGCAAAGGATTTCCACTCTATTTCCTTATTGCCTTCAAGGCTGGACTGTAGGACCTCTACCACATTACGCCCGTTACCTCCGGTGAATTTTGAATCGGCGTCAAGACGGGAAACATTCATGGCATCCACCATAATACCTGCCTCCGTGTGGTTAGTGAAAGAGTTTTGAGAGAATTCCCGAAGAATGGCCCCCTCATAGAGATACATTCCGTATCCGTCGTTCTGGGAAAGCTGACTGTTCTTAATGGTAATCTGAGCCTCACTACCCCCATATACGAACAACGCTGCTTTAATATCACTGTGCACGGGGCGGCTGCCAGTGTGCATGATTTCCACATGCTCCATTACATTGACGTTGCTGCCCGAGTAGAGGGCTATACCGATCCAGTAGCCTTTGGTTTTCTGTACACCTACAAACTTTATCTTTTTGTCGGGCTGCCCTTTGGCACTCAGGTAGCCGCTATCCTGTATATGCATGTATACATCGCGCTCAAAGGCAACTACCACCCCGGGATTGATAGTGAGCTCAGCGTTGACATCAATGGATCTTGTTACAATGTAGTCTGGCAGGTCAGGGTTGGCAAAGCGATCCACCAGAGTAGTCTTTGCGTTGATGGACTCCTTGATCAACACCGGATCGCTGTCGGACTGTGCTACACCGTCTCCATCGGGATCCGGATCAATGTTTTCTTTACAACTGGTCATCAGAAATACAAAAGCAAACATCAGCAGGAACCACCGGCTTACGGTTACGGCTGAGGTGCGAACAAATTGAGTACCTGGTTTTTGGGATTTGTACATGGCTGTTTTCATGGCTTGTGGAAATAGATGTTAGTAGTTGTTGGACAAGTAGTAAATCGTTTCCAAAAGTATCGGGCGCTGATCAAACTGGAATGGGTGAAGCCGGTGAAGCGGGAGAAACGCTCGATGAAACGCTATTTTAGACCATTGGTGACTTTGCCAGGGGCCAGCCATGCGTTATGTCATTCAGCTATTTACCGCACGAAGTTCAGGACCGCCTGGTTGAACTTCGCCGTTTCGGTAATGAACGGCTCGTGCCATGATTCGCTGAAACGTACCTCTGTCACCGGCGCATTGGTCAGTACCTGTTTGGTTGCCTCACCTACCGCCAATGGTACTATGCCATCCTTCACGCCCCAGAACAGAGCTACCGGAATGCGGATGTCCCGCAGCAGCGGGCCTTTCTCAAACCGACGGCTTTCGACGTTTCCGTAGTAGCTGTACGCCTTGCTGTGCGTAAACTGAGCCAGGGCCGTATTAGGTGAGTTGAAGGCGTAGTTGATGACGTACTTGCCGTCATCGTAGAGCGATACGGGGTTGCCGCCCAGCTTGTACATCCAGCGGTAGATGGGCTCCCACTCTATAGTAGCCGCGTTTTCGGTCGTCACCGGATGATCCATCAGGTACTTTTCGGCTTCGGTATTACCCTGCCGCTGTGCCTCGCTAAGTGCCCACTCATGCACGCTCATGAGCCAGTTGGCGAAGGAGAACATTCCGTTGACTACCATCAGCCCTGCCACTTCCTGCTGGTTAGTGCCCGAAGTCAGGTACTGCCAGGAAAGCTCGACACCGAAGCTGTGGGCCAGCAGATAGATTTCAGAGCCAGGGTACTGCTTTTTCAGAAGTTTTACGACAAAGCCCATATCCTCGCTGAATTGAGCATAGCGGAGGGTACTCTCCTCCACCTTACCCGACGAAGCACCGGCCACCCGCTGGTCCCAGTAGGCTACCATAGCGTTGGCTTCGAGTCCCTTGAGGTAGTAGCGGTAGCACATCGCGCAGTCGCCGGGGCCGCCGTGCACGTACAGGATAATCTTGTTGGACTGCCGGTCTCCTTTTACCCAGATGGGCATATCGGCTCCTTTGTTCCGCAGGAAAAGGGTATTATCCTCAATGGGTTGCGGGTCGCGGTCGCTACAGGCCAGCAGTGTGAGCAGGCTGATTAGTGATAGATAGGTGTAGACTGTTTTCATTGTTTTTGTAGGGGAATGGTAACGCCTGCTTCCAGGCTGAAGCGCATGAGCGTAGATGTATTATAGGGGCGCTGCTGCATCACATTTAAGCGCGTATACCACGCCAAAGGTATATTCTTCCGTACGGATAAGTCTTTGCCGATGCCTATGAAGGCTGTTGGTAAAAAGGCGTTTCCGCCTGCCCATCGCACCTGTTTGAAGTCGTCGGGGCCGTCGGGCGTATAGGTGGTACCCTCCAGAAAGTAGCGGAAATAGGAGGGAGCGAGGCCAACTTCGAAGGTTCTCCCGCGCCGGCTTGTGCGGCGGTAGGTGAGCTCTGGGGAAAGCACCAGCCCGATGTGGTTGTGCGGATGGCGGTAGGCAGCCAGGCCGGGTGCAAACAGGAACGTTTTCTGTGCCCCATTCTTCTCCTTTACATAGCTGCGGAGGGGTAGTTCGTAGGCTACTTTTAAGCCGTAGTGGGTGACGGTTTCGCCGTAGTAGCCTGCCCGTAGCGCCTGCGCCTGCGCCTCCGGCATAACGGCCAGCATGAGTGCCAGGCTTAGGAGTAGTTGAGTCAGGTTTTTCATGGACTAATTAGTATAGTTAAATGGTTGGTAGTAGGATATAGACATGTCAGTGGGCTCCTACCCCCACCCGCTTCACTCGGATAACTCCCTTAACGGATGAGGTACCCATACGGCCCGGAGGACTTGTGTCGATCCATCCGGCAGGCTCTACGGTGAAGGTACCTACCACCCAGGTTGGGTCCGAATTATCTACTTTTAAAGATCCCCCACTTACCGAAGGGGCTGATCCATACAGATGCTGATAAATAAGGGCACCTTTTACGATGTTAAAAGCTACATCGGTGCTTTTGGTCCAGCGGAAGGTACCCGTTGGGGCGCCTTTCCAGCCTAATGAGGCGTATTCGGTGCCGTTTTGGCCCAGTATAACATTGTGGGTAGTATTGATATTAGCACCACCGGGATAGGTTTTCCACTCTCCTCCGTCGATCTGAACTGAAATACCCTCAGGAGCGACAAAGATGTTCGAAATCAGTCGCAGGTCTTTGTATAGCTTTCCTTCTATTGTGGTGGATTTATTCAGAAATACTGTAACCGCGGCCGGATTCGTGGCGGGAATCCTGGAGGGAGCGTAGTAGGTACCGTCATTATGCTGGTGTGCCAGGGTACCCTCTCCGCGTAGAGCCCACTTTTCAATGTATTTCGTTGGCATAAGTGTAGGTAGTGGTACGATCAAATCATCTTCCTCAACAGGGACTTCTTCTACAGTCTGGAATACCCTGAGATAAACATTGTCACCCGGGTTGAGGAAGGAGTTCTGGGGATAGATGAACATCTTCTTAAACAGGCCCCAGTCACTGAAGTGGGTAGTCTGTACGGTTACGGTATGAGCAGTGGTATCTAAACTCTTAACGGCTGGTGACTGCCAGATCCCCTTGCTGTTCTGGTAGGCTATACGCAGTAACGCGGGATTGGAGCCATTTACATCCGTTTCGCTGTACTGGAAGGTAATGGTAGCGGGTTTGGTGAAGGTAATGCCGTGTGGTGTCAGCCTAAAAGCACGACCTGTACCACCCGGACAGTTATTACTAATAGGCTGGACCGAGATGGTCTGGCTGGTGGCAAGGGCTCCGGCGGGGATCTGGACTATGACTTGCTTGTCGGCCGATTCGATGGTACCACCGGCTGGTCCTATGGTAGCTGTGGTAGCGGTGCCTTCAGGAGAGCCTACCGGTGTAACGGCGCCGGCAGCGGGTTTGCCGGGATTGTCGCCCGGATTATCAGGATCGACGGCTCCCGGGTCGGTGTTACAGGAGGCCATACACGCGGCAAGCGTCAGGCATAGGAACAGTTGAGTAATGTTTTTCATGGCTATAGATGGTAGAAGTACTGATGGTACAAAGTTGAGGGGGCTGATAGTAACTTAGTACCTACATCATTCCTGAAACGGTAGATTTTAAGAATGAACTGTGCATCATCCGGGGCTTAGTCGTCTGTGCGGCAGGTAACAAATAAGGCCCAAAGCAGTAAATGATCAGCAGATATATCAATGAGGAGGCTAAGTACCCGGTGCATGGCGTATAGCCATAGGAGGAATCGGACAAAATTAAACTTCGGCGGAGGTAGTTAGAAGAAGTTACATATAGTCTTTGCTGATACAGAACATCTGTTCTTAGCTTATTGGTCATCAGAATGTTGACTTGATTTTGCAATTGTGTAATTTTGGTCCGCTGATCCTAAGAATGGTATCCACACATGAAACTACCCTCTTTTACCCGCTACGACTGGCTCTTACAACTTACTGCGCTGCCTGTTTATATCATTATATATAACTGGCTGATCATAGGTGATAACTATTGGCAAAGCTGGGCGACGTTCGGGATGGCAACAGGCCTTGCGGTGGTAGTTTCGTTAAGCAACTGGTATACTATCAGCTTCATTAATCTGGAAGTCCGGAGCAGGTACGTTACGCTTCAGCACTATACCAAGCGGGCTGTTCCAGGATTTATTATGGCCTCGGTTAGCTCATGTCTGCATTACAGCCTGCTGTTTCTGCTTTATCAATGGGTCAACTTGCCCGGCTTTGAACCTGACCCTTTCCGGCTGGGACTGGTGTTGCTGATTAGCGTTATCGCCGTGGCCATCATTACGGCCATTTATGAAGGTATCCATAACTTTGAATACTGGCGGCACTCACGCCGGAAGGCCGACCAGCTCACCAAAGCCCAGTTACAGGTCCAGCTGGACATGCTGCGCCAGCAGGTCAACCCCCACTTTCTGTTCAATAGCCTTAATTCACTTATCTCGCTGATTGACGAAGATCCCCGTCAGGCGGGAGCATTTGCCGAAGAGCTCAGTTCGGTGTACCGGTATCTGCTGCGGAGCAACGAAGCGCCCCTGGTACCACTGACCAACGAACTGGAGTTTATTCAGTCGTACTACCACTTACTGAAAACCCGCCACGGTAAGTCGCTTACGCTCGTTACGCTTATTCCACCGAGCGCCGAAAACCGGCAGATCCCGCCGCTGACGCTGCAACTACTGATCGAAAATGCCGTAAAGCACAACATCGTGCTGCCCGATCAGCCGCTTACCATCTCGCTGATTGCTGACGAGCAACGCCTGGTAGTAAGCAATAACCTGCAGCGTAAGTCCAGCCCGGTACTTTCCAATGGTGTGGGCTTATCCAACATCCTGAGCAAGTACCAGATACTCGGTCAGCCCGTTCCGACCGTTGAGGACGACGGTCAGGAGTTTCGGGTGACGATCCCGCTGGTATGAGCAGGTACCTCGTCACCCAAAACGGGTATGTTTTATTTATTTTCCGCTAGCTGCGCTTCCGTACTGTTCTGAACAATTTTGTTTTTGACCTTGGGTACTGTTTTCAGGTACTCATAAATAGCGCCCACTTCCTGGTCTGTCAGTCCCAGCTTAGGAGTCATGGGTTGCCTAATGATGGAGCCATCGGGCCGCACGCCCATTTTTACTGCCTTGATAAATTGTTCTTTAGTGTACTTGCCGGCAATACCCGTTTCTTCGTCGAAGGTAAGGTTAGCCGTTACTATGGGCTCTCCATTTTCACCCACCATCTCATACCCCCCTCCATAGTATCCCTTACTCCGTTCGGGATGTACCTTATCCAGATCCAGTACACTAGCAGAGTGGCAGGCGTAGCAATCGCCGACAGCGTCGGCGGTGTACTTACCCAGGGCAATGGGATCAGCGCTGTCGGGCATGGCAACGAAAGTCTGCGGGTAGGGTAGTGGTTTCAGCAGGGTATGGGCCAGTATTTTTGATACCAAGCTTAGCTCCGAAGCCGGAGGCTCCTCACTGGCTGCCTGCACCGGGAAGCGGTCTGAACGCAGCCACGCCACCACCGACAACAGATCCTCATCGGCCATGTTAGGAAATTGAGGCATGACAGCCGCATAGGTACCGTCACGGCGTATGCCAGTACGGAGAAAGTACACCAGCTCGCCGTCGGTCCAGTTACCGATGCCCTTCTCCTTGTCCTGAGTAATGTTTTTGGAATACAGTGTACCAAAGACGGCAGGTACCTCATTCATATGTTTTCCGGTGAGGCGGTTGTTTTTATCAGCGTGGCACTCCATGCACTGGATCTGGGCGATAACTTCCCCACGGGCTACCCGCTTCGGGGTGATCTCTACTTTAATCTGCGGAATGTTGTTGGGCTGCTCGTAGGTAGGTACTCCTGTAGTCGCCACATAGACTAAGCATAATCCCAGTACCAGCAGCAGGCTGCCCAGCACGATACCGGTGATCTTAAATACTCTTTTCATACGTGTAATGGATTGATGATGGCTAATAGATTACGGTGTGAAGTAATTCACGCTATAAAGGTGATAGCCTCCCTGATGGTACCCAACGATAAGCCTGATGAAACGGAAGAAAACGTAGGTAAAGTGAGAAGCTACGCTATTGACCCTCTTCGAGTTATAAATAGTGCTCTGAAAAAGGAATAGCTGTTGAATAGTGATATTGCAGGTTGTTTCAGATACTTAAATCAACAGTTCATGTACCCATTTTTCCAGTTGATGTACCCGGCTGTTTCTTTACGAATGCCCAGTCTGCAACTTTGTATCGTCGGAAGGGCAATCCACCGGCAATCAAACTCTTACTTTCTTTAAAAGCTTTAAATCCATTAGCCATGAAAAACATTAACTATTTCCGCATCATTCCCCTATTGATCATCCTGATGACCGGCGTTCTTTCATCCTGTAAGAAGGATAAGGACATCATTGCTCCCGATGCCGCCACCGCTATAGCTGGTCAGTATGGCTACTCTGAACTTACCTACAACGGCAAAACACTGCCGGCCAACCAGACAGACCTGAAGGGCTCCGTAACCCTGAATCGCCAGACCAGTACGCAGGTGGAAATATCGCTGGACATCCGTATGAAGAGCAGTAATAGTGAGTTTCTGGTAGGTAGCCTGGACGATGTAGAGGTAGCCGATAAGGGAGATGGCAATTACAGCCTGTCGTACGAGGGCGAGGAGTTTGCGCAGATCAAAGGCAAGAAGCTCACCTTCAAGGGCGAAGATGTAGATGGTGTACCCTTCACCATTGGTGCCACCAAGTAATCCCGTCACTTATATTACTCATATTTTTAGCCATGAAATCACTTAAAAAATTATCTGTATCAGCACTGGCTGCGATAATGCTGGCCGGTACCATGACGAGTTGTGCCACCGTATTCGGTGGAAAAGTTACCGAAAGTCAAAAACGCCGCCCTGCTCCGGGCGAGTCGCGCCGGGAGGTGAGAGTGGGGGCACTGGTTGCTGATATCCTGTTATTCCCATTGATCAGTATTCCCGTAGATTTTGCCACGGGAGCTATATATAAGCCACGCACTGCTACTACTTCCCAGCCTGCACCGGCTTCGAAGACTACCGCCGAGCTGGACAAAAAGAAATGATTCATAAATGAGATTAGGTTAGGTTGATTGGTTAAAAATCCGGTACACTCGTGCCGGATTTTTTTGCATGAGAAGGAGCTGCTAGTAGGTTTATTCCCCGGAGGGACTACTTTTGGGTGAGGGGCTTGCTAATTTTACGGCTTCTCCTAACTTTGACTCCTTAACAGCGTTATAATATAGAATCTCATTATTTGTAGTAATATGTTACGTATGGCCCATCAAGACACGGTAGAGATACCTCAGCGGCCCCAGCGGGCTTTTATCGGAGAAGAATTTGATCTGAAAAGTTGGGATGATCTCCAGCCATTTTACGAAAATCTCAAAAATCGTGACATCAATAGCATCGACGACCTAAGGCAGTGGTTCCGCGACCGCAGTGAACTGGAGTCGTACCTTTCTGAGAACTTTGCCTGGCGGTACATCCGGCAGACCTGCGATACTGCCAACGAAGAGCTGGTGCAGGCCCTGCAATTCTTCATTACGGATATACAACCACACCTGGCCGCTTACAGCAACGAGCTGGACAAGAAAGCTATCGAAAGTCCTTACCTGGCCGAGCTGAAAGATCAGGGATTTGAGGTAGCCGTACGGGGGATGAAGAAATCCATCGAGATATTCCGCGAGGAGAATATCCCGCTGCAGACCCAGATCCAGACCGAAGAACGTAAGTACGGAGCCATCGCCGGTGCCATGACCGTGACCCTGGACGATGAGGAAATGACGTTACAGAAGGCCGCCGACCGCCTGCAGTCTACGGACCGGGCTGTACGCGAAGAAGCCTGGCTGGCTATCAGCGAGCGTCGGTACAAGGCGCACGATGAGCTGGACGGCCTGCTGAATAAGCTGGTGGAACTACGGCACAAGATCGCTCGTAATGCCGGGTTCGACAACTTCCGCGACTATATGTTTGCGGCCCTGGGTCGTTTTGATTACACTCCTCAGGACTGCTTTGATTTTCATGAGTCGGTTACCGAAGCGGTAGTACCTCTGCTCAACGACATGGCTGAAGAGCGTAAAGAGGCGCTGCAGGTAGATCCGCTGCGGCCGTGGGATACCAAAGTAGACATACACGGACGCCCGCCGCTGAAGCCCTTCCAGAGCGGGCAGGAACTACTGGACAAAACCATCCGCTGCTTTACCAAGCTGGACCCCTTCCTGGGCAACTGCCTGCGCATCATGAAATCCATGGGGCACCTGGATCTGGAGTCGCGCAAGGGCAAGGCACCGGGCGGCTACAACTACCCGCTGGATGAGATAGGGGTTCCGTTCATATTCATGAATGCTACCTCTAACCTGCGCGACATGATTACGCTGCTGCACGAAGGAGGCCATGCTGTACACTCGCTCCTGACGCGCGACCTGACACTCAACTCATTCAAGCATCCGCCTTCGGAAGTAGCCGAACTGGCCTCTATGTCCATGGAGCTGCTGACGATGGACTACTGGGACGAGTTCTTCGACAATGAAGAAGACCTGCGCCGGGCCAAGATCCAGCACCTGGAGTCTATCATCGAGACATTACCCTGGGTGGCTACCATTGATAAGTTTCAGCACTGGATGTATGAGCATCCGGAGCACACGCCCCAGCAGCGTACCGAAGCTTGGGTACAGATCTATAAGCAATTCAGCGATAATGTAACGGATTGGTCAGGTTTGGAAAAGTACTGCCACTACCTGTGGCAACGGCAGTTACACATCTACGAGGTACCTTTCTACTACATTGAGTATGGTATAGCCCAGTTGGGTGCCATCGGTGTCTGGAAGAACTACCGCGAAGATCCAAAGGCTGGATTACAGGGCTACATTGATGCTCTCAAACTTGGCTATACCGCGCCCATTGGGGAGATCTATGCCGCAGCCCGCATACCTTTTGACTTCTCCAGAGAGCACATTACAGACCTGATGGATTTTGTACGGAAAGAACTGGAGCAGTTAAAAATTTAATAAAAACGAGCAAATGCTATTTGGTGGTTTTGGAAAAGGCCGTTACTTTTGCACAAAATCTATATAGACAAGTATACAATGAAACTCAGAAAGATAGCCGCATTGGTGGCAGGTATAGCGTTACTATCATCCTGCGAATATCAGAAGTATAATCGTGTAGAGCAGGATGACGTACGGGAGGGAAGTGAATATGTTTATGGACCTCACCCTGATTCGGCTGCCCGTCAGCTTGCTAATAAGTATGAAGATAATCCTGAGATGGATAGACGTGCAAACGCTATCCGTGAGAAGTTGTTCGGTAATACTGATGGTACTCCCGGTAGTACTGTAGAGAGTGCTACTGCTGCACAGCAGGATACCACAGGAGCAACCGGAACACAGGCTAGATAAGTATATATAGTTCTGATACTGTAAGGCAGTGCTTCTTGATAAGTGCTGCCTTTTTTTGTCAGAATACTAACTTTCCAAAACAATATCTGAATATACTAGTTGAACGGGGTGGGTATACGAGTGCCGGTTGGCCATTGAATAAATTTTAGTAATTTTTCATCGTATTTACAGCAAAACAGCATTTCTTGTAATAATTATATCCATTCTAATCTAAAACATTAAGTACATTAAACTATGAACATCGCATTGGTTACCGGTTCAGCCGGCTTGATAGGAAGTGAGTCGGTGGCGTTTCTGGCCGACAAATTTGATGTAGTAATAGGAGTTGATAACAATCTGCGTCAGTACTTCTTCGGAGCCGATGGCAACACGGAATGGAACCGCAACCGTATCACCGAAGCTTTCCCTAATTACAAGCACTACTCGGCCGACATCCGGGAAGTAAGTCAGCTGGAGCCTATTTTCAAGGAGTACGGTCAGGACATCAAAATGATCGTACACACGGCTGCTCAACCTAGCCACGACTGGGCGGCCCGCGAGCCTTTCACTGACTTTGGCGTTAATGCCACCGGTACGCTGAACATGCTGGAGATGACCCGCCTGAACTGCCCTGACGCTGTGTTCATTTTCACTTCGACCAACAAAGTGTATGGCGATAACCCTAACTACCTGCCCCTGGTAGAGCTGGAAACCCGCTGGGAGATCGATCAGAACCACCCTTACTTCGAGAATGGTATAGACGAGCAGCACAGCATTGACCATACCAAGCACTCTATATTCGGAGCTTCCAAGGTAGCGGCTGATATCATGGTGCAGGAGTACGGACGCTACTTCGGCATGAAGACCGGTATCTTCCGCGGAGGCTGTCTGACCGGCCCTAACCACTCGGGCGCTCAGCTGCACGGCTTCCTGGCTTACCTGATGAAGTGCGCCATCACCGGCAACCACTACACGATCTTTGGTTATAAAGGCAAGCAGGTACGTGACAACATCCACAGCCATGACCTGGTGAACATGTTCTGGCACTTCTACCAGAACCCACGTCCGGGCGAAGTATACAACGCCGGAGGTGGTCGCTTTGCCAACTGCTCTATGCTGGAAGCCATTGCTCTTTGTGAGCAGATCTCAGGCAAGAAGATGAGCTACTCCTACTCAGATACCAACCGCATCGGTGACCACATCTGGTACGTGAGTGACTTGAGCAAGTTCAAGTCGCACTATCCGGGCTGGAACTGGGAGTACGGTCTGGAAGAAACTCTCACCCAGATTCACGATGGTATCGCTGCCCGTCTGGCAGGTCAGGTTGTTTAATTGACAAGAGTCAAGATGCCTGAAAAGTACGTTATTGTTATTCCCCAGTTTAACGACTGGGAAGCCCTGAATTTACTGATAGAAAAACTCAATGAAGACGTGGAGGCCAGTACCCTGGCCAAAACGTCTTTATTGGTGGTAGATGACTGCTCATCCCGTGACCGTACGGAGCCTTTTGTACCCTTTAAGGGTACGGGTATCCAGGTACTGAGGTTGTACCGGAATCTGGGACACCAGCGGGCCATTGCCATCGGACTGTCGTACTTGGCCCGTGAAGGGGATTGCGATAAGGTCATTGTTATGGATGCCGATGGAGAAGATGCTCCGCGTGATATCAATATGCTGGTGCAGAAATCGGTCGAGCAGCCGGACAAGATCATTTTTGCCCGACGGACCAAACGGCAGGAAAATACCCTGTTCCGCACGTTTTACATCATCTACAAGTCCATCTTTAAATTACTGACGGGCAAGGTCATTACGTTTGGCAACTTCAGCCTGGTACCACGGCGACGGCTTCAGAACCTAGTCAGGGTGTCGGAAATATGGAATAACTATCCGGGAGGAATTATCCGCTCGCGTATTCCCTACGACGACGTGCCCATTGAGCGGGCGAAGCGCCTGGCCGGCGAGAGCAAGATGAACTTTGTATCGCTGGTACTGCACGGGCTGAGTGCTATTTCGGTACTTATAGACACCACGGCCGTACGCATCCTGATCTTTACGTTATGGATGTCGGGGCTGGTGATAGCCTTTATATTTATCATCATATTTCTTAAAATCATCGGAAACGCTACGCCGGGCTGGGCTTCGACCCTGGGTACTACCCTGCTGATCGTCATGCTGCAGTCGTTTCTGATTTCACTGTTTCTGGTATTTATGGTACTGCAGTATCGTACCCAGCAGCACTTTATTCCCGCTGTTCATTACCGCGACTTCATCGAAAAAGTCGAAACTGTAGCCTGATGCATGCTTACCTTTGATTACTCTCCTCTTATCTACTGGGCTGTTGGCTACTTGTTGGCAGGTGTTGTAATCTGGGCGGGAGTCAGCCAACGTATATCCAACCTGGCGTACCTGTGCCTCAGTATCGTGCTGCTGGTTATGATGAGGCTCCCGGCGGTGGTCATGAACCGGGAGCTTAATCCCGACGAAAGCCAGATGATCAGCCACGGGATTACGCTGTACTACAGCCCTATCTATTGGCAGTCGGTGGATGGTACTACCATCGGGCCGCTGGACAACTACCTGTTGGTGGTGCCACGGCTGCTGGGCTTTCAGGTAGACTATACGTCGGCTCGTGTCATGGGACTACTCTGCGCGGTCGGCGCCTTGCTTTTCTTTTTTGGGGCGGTACGCCGCTGGTTTGGCAGTAGTACGGCGCGGGTAGCCTTGTTGTTTCCGCTGCTTTTCCTGGCCTTTACGCAGGAGCCCGACTACGTGCACTATTCCAGTGAGCAGCTACCAGCATTCCTGTTAGGTTTTTGTCTGTATATGCTGGCCCGGCTATCCACCAGCCGGTCACTCTCTGCCCGCTGGGCTTACCTGCTGGGCTTTGTGGCAGGTATGGTACCTTTCGCCAAGCTTCAGGCCGTGCCTCAGGCCGCGGTGCTGGCACTGGCAGGTATCTGGGTCGCTTACCATTACTTCCGATCCGACAGGCAGTACCGGCCTCTGGCTGCTATCCTGCTGGGCGGGCTTTCGTTTCCGCTACTGGTAGTAGCCTGGACACTCTACCATGAGGTATTTGACGACATGATCGACTTTTACCTGCTGGGCAATGCCATCTACGCCGGTAACAGCAGCTTTACGTCCATTCCTACCTACCTGTTCAGGCTGCTATCACTAAGCCCTGACTTCCTGGTCTACTTTATACTTCTGCTAATTCCGGTGGGGGTGGGAGTAGTGCGGTGGCGTAAGCCGGCATCCAGTCCTGCGGAGCCCCGACAGGCCTTCCTGCCGTGGCTCATGGTAGGGTACCTTCTGGCGGCTCTCTATGCAGCTACCAAGTCGGGTAACCCTTTTGTACACTACCTTACGTTGTGTATACACCCGCTGGCACTGGCGGCGGTGTGCGGGCTGCACGAGTTGCGCAAGCAGCGCGTGGCCTGGTCACTGGTCCTGCCCGGGGTATGGGTACTATGGTTTGCCGGCATGGATGGCTTATCGGCTATCAGGTACCGGCAGGTAAATGCCTTCAATTCCATAGGAGCTACTGCGCTACCGGAAAGTGCGCTGGTAAGCGAAATAAAAAAACACACCGAGCCTGGCGATTACCTGGTGGTGTGGGGGTGGCACCTATTGTACTATGTAGAAGCTCAGCTACCACAGGGTACCGCCGAGAACCATTCAGAGCGAAGCATCTTTGTGCACCCTCTGCGTGATACATACCGGGCGCGCTATATCAGTAATATGAAAACCAACCGGCCGGCGGTATTTGTAGATGCCGTGGATAACAGCCTGTGGCTGGGCAATAGGGCTACTGAGGGGTACGAAAGCTTTCCGGAGCTGGCGCAGTATATCAAGCAGAACTATCACTACGTAGGTACCTACGATAAGAACCTGCTGTTTATCCGTAAGGACAAGTACCAACCTAAATAAGTCCCGGATGCTGAGCCGTAAGAAGGTCCTTGAGCGTGGTCTGATCCAGAACGGCCAGGTTGGCGTCGCGCCATTTCTCCATAACCAGCCGTAGGCTGCAGCTTACTTCATCTACGCAGTCCTCGCACTTCCCATAAAAGTAGAGCGACACACAAAGGGTAGGGGCAATGGGACCGTCAATAATGCGAAGTACTTTCGAAAACTTTACTTCTTCGGGAGGTATACGAAGCAGGTAGCCTCCGCCTTTTCCTTTCTGGCTCTGCAGAATACCATTGTTGCGCAGGTCCAGCAGGATGGCCTCCAGGAACTTCTTGGGTATTTTTTCTTTCTCAGCAATAAATGATATCAGTACCGGACCTTTACCATACTGCTCAGCAAGTACTTTCAGGGCTTTGAGTGCATATTTGGCTTTCTTCGAAATCATTGAAATGCGATGAAGTATAAAAAATCTATATATCAAATATAGTAAATATTTTGATACATAGCCGAGTGCCGGCGGCAGACCCGCCTGAGCGGGAGGGTGAAGTAAAGCCGTATTTATTCTACTTCAATTGGGCTTGCGGAGTCCAGCGGCTCTCTGGAAAGGCGGGGCAGAATGGTATCGTAAAAGTCCTTAGGAAGGAACGGCTTGGTAAGATAGGCCGTGAATCCGCTGGACATAGCACGTTCTTTTTCGACGGAGAAGGCCGATGCCGTAAGCGCGACAACCGGTATGGTACGGTTAACCTCACGAATGATCCGGGTGGCCTCGTACCCATCCATTTCGGGCATGCGCAGGTCCATGAGTATGAGGTGATACGAGTTGGCTTTGAATTTATCAACCGCTTCCAGACCATTTACCGCCGTATCAAACTGAATATTGCGGCGCTTGAGGAAGTTGGTAGCTACCAGCAAGTTGATCGGGTTGTCGTCTACTACCAGTACCCGGGCAAACGAGTAGGTATCGGTAGTTTCCGGCAGGACGACAGGCTCCTGCTGAGGTACCTCTTCCAGGAACGGAAAGTCAATCGAGAAGGTAAAGCTTGATCCTTTACCGACCTCGCTGAAGAGCTGTATTTCACTACCAAACAGGTGCAGCAACTCTTTGGTAATAGCCAGTCCAAGCCCTGTACCACCGTACTGGCGGTGAGTAGCCAGCGTGGCCTGCGTAAAGCTTTCGAAGATAGTAGGCTGCTGGTCGTATGGTATACCTATGCCGGTATCTATCACCATGAAGTGCAGCCGCACTTTTTTCTCGTCCTTCCCTATGACCTTGGTTACCATTTTTACGGAGCCCTTCTCCGTAAACTTGATGGCATTATGAATCAGGTTGGTCAGGATCTGGTTGAGCCGTACCTTGTCGCCTACTATCTGCGAAGGAATCGTAGCATCTATCTTGAATATCAGCTCCAGACTTTTCTCGGCGGCCTTAGGTATAAACGTCTTCTCCAGGCTAGTCAGCAGCGCCCGTACGTCAAACGGTATCGGGTCGAGCTGTACGTGGTTAGAGTTGATCTTATTAAAATCAAGTATATCGTTTACCACCGCCATCAGGTGATCCGACGAAAACTTCAGCGTCTGGATCAGGTCGCTCTGAAGATTGTTTTTCTTGCCATCCTGCATCATCAGATGCACTACCCCCACAATGCCATTAAGAGGTGTACGGATCTCATGACTCATCATGGAAAGAAACTCCGACTTAGCGCGGGTGGCCTGCTCAGCTATGGTTTTTTGCTTCTCGAGGGCTTCATTTTGTTTCTGAAGCGTGTAACGTAGGTAGAATTCCCGCTTGTCTTTCTCGTAGCGCATCCGGCATACATACGGAAATAGCAGGTACGCTCCTATCATAAAAAGGCCTCCTTCTCCTAAAAACCGGGTAAATGAGGCGGGGTTATGCAGGTAGATAGCTGCCGGAAGCAGCAACAGTGGCACCAACGCGGAGATCAAGGCATACCGGAAGTTCCAACGGACGACAAGCAGCGTGAAAAGCAGGACAAGAATAATATTAAATGTCTCCCGCTCGTACGTCTGGTGGGGAATTTTCCAAAGCGTATAAGCATGAAAGAGCGTTACCGTCAGAACCGTGTACAACGCCAGGTTTATGTTGTTGATCTTATTCCTGAAGTTCAGTAGCAGCAATACCGCTACGGTGGCACTGGCCATGAGCTGAATACTTAGTACCTCCTGGGTATGGGCGCTCTTATGTATATAAAATAAAATCGACGTGATGGGATAGCCTATAATATAGGCCATAGTAAGCATTCGGTGGCTCGAACGCGCTCTAACCTCAAGCTCCCTTTTCCAGAGGTTGTTATACTGATATGAGAAGTCAGTCTTGTCCAAGCAGTCGGTAAAATTTTACAGCAGGAGTACAGAAAAATTTTGGTACGGGGGTAGTAAGCCTTGCCTTTATCAAGCAAAAATCCCGCCAAAATGTAGTTTTTGGGCGGGATTTTTTCGGGTAGTAAGTGGGTAATAGCTAGTTACGTGGGGGTTTGCCTCCGGTTAGTAGCCCCTGCATCCGTTCCAGCGTTTTCTTTTCACCGCAGAGGGACAAAAATGCCTCCCGTTCGAGGTCCAGCAAATATTGTTCCGTAACGTTCTGCGGGTAGCTTAATTCTCCTCCACATATTACATAGGCCAGTTTATTTGCAATTTTGACATCATGGTCACTGATGTAGTTGGCCATGCGCATCTGAGATATACCTGCCTTGAATAAGGCGATACCCGTCTTGCCCTGCACCTTTATATCGGTACGCTGAGTAGGCTGAGTATAGCCGTTATCGGCCAGTTCCATGGCTGCCTGCTTGGCTTCCGCGATCAGACGGTTGCGGTTGAGGACAATCTGGTCCTTATCCTGCAGGTAGTTCATCTCGTACGCTTCCTGGGCTGAGGTTGATACCTTAGCCTGGGCTATGTTCATGAACGCATTCTGCAGTACATTCAGCTCAGGATCACCGGTACGGTAGAGGTCAGAGCAGCGAACGGCCATTTCTTTAGTACCCCCTCCGGCGGGTATGATTCCTACTCCCAGTTCTACAAGTCCCATATAGGTTTCGGCGTGGGCTACTACCTTATCGGCGTGCAGATTGAGCTCGCAGCCACCACCAAGCGCCAGCGTGTGCGGAGCCGTTACTACCGGAATGGACGAGTAGCGGGCGCGCATCATGGTCTGCTGGAACTGGGCGATCATCAGGTTGATCTCATCATAATCCTGCTCAATCGCGAACATAAACAGCATGGCCAGGTTAGCCCCTGCCGAGTAAGCCTCCGTAGATTCATTTCCAATCACCAGACCGCGGAAGTTCTTTTCGGCCAGGCTGATGCCCTTCTGAATTCCCTCTACGACCTCTGTACCCATAGTATTCATTTTGGAGTGGAACTCGAGGTTGAGTATACCATCCCCAATGTCATACACGGTAGCACCGGCATTTTTCCAGACCACGTTGTCCGAGTAGTTGCTTAGCAGGATAAAGCTTTCCTGCCCCGGTACTTGCTTATAGCTTCTGGAAGGAATGTCGTAGTACAGCCGCTTGCCTTTTTCAGTCTTATAAAATGATTCATTTCCGGCCTCGAGCATCTCGTACACCCAGGGCGCCGGCTGCTTGCCTAGTTCCTCCATGATACCCACCATCTTGCGGATGCCGATAGCATCCCAGGTCTCGAACAGGCCCATCTGCCAGCCAAAACCCGCCGTGATAGCCTGATCGATGCGGAATGTTTCGTCGGAGATCTCGGGTATACGGTAGGTAGCGTAGCGGAAGGCATCAGCAAAGGTCCGGCGGTAGAATTCGCCCGCTTTATCTTTACCCTCCAGCAGAACCCCAAAGCGCTTCGCCAGGTTATCGATGGCCTTAGTACTTTCCAGGGTAGTAAACTTCACCTTCTCGCTGGGGCGATAGTCCATGGTATCAAAGGCCAGGGCCATGATGACCGTCTTGCCCTTCTCGTCCTTAGTCTTTTTGTAGAAGCCCTGTCCGGACTTATCGCCCAGGCGCTTGGCTTCAAAGAGTCGCTGCATAATAGGAGGCAGCATAAATGCCTCCCGTGACTCGTCGGTACCTTCACCGGCCTGGTAGAGGTTATTAGCTACGTGTACAGTGGTATCGAGCCCTACCAGATCCGACAGACGGAAGGTACCTGATTTGGGGCGACCTACTACCGGGCCGGTCAGCTTGTCTACCTCCTCTACGGTCAGGCCTATCTCTTCGGCGGTCCGGATGGTTTGTACCATGGCGTAGATACCCAACCGGTTGGCAATAAAGCCGGGGGTATCTTTACAAAGTACGGTAGTCTTGCCCAGGAACAGGTCGCCGTAGTGCATCAGGAAGTCAATGATAGCCGGGTCCGTCTGCGGACCTGGTATGATCTCCAGCAGGCGCAGGTAGCGGGGCGGGTTGAAGAAGTGAGTACCGCAGAAGTGCCGCTGGAAATCCTCGCTGCGTCCTTCGGACATCAGGTGGATAGGAATACCCGAGGTATTGGAGGTGATGAGGGTACCCGGCTTGCGGAGCTGGTCTACTTTCTCAAAAAGGCTCTTCTTGATATCCAGGCGCTCTACTACTACTTCTATGATCCAGTCGTAGTCTTTTATGTCTTTGAGGTTATCGTCAAAGTTGCCCAGCTTGACCCGTTCGGCAAACTTAGTACTATACAGTGCAGCCGGTGAGGCTTTGAGTGTATTCTGGAAAGATTCGTTTACGATACGATTTCGTACGGCAGGATTCTCAAGCGTCAGCCCTTTGGCCGTTTCTGTTTCCGTGAGTTCTCGGGGTACTATGTCGAGTAGCAGTACCTGTACACCGATATTGGCAAAATGGCACGCTATGCGTGAACCCATGATGCCGGAGCCAAGTACAGCTACTTTACGAATGGAACGATTCATTAGTCAAAAGGTAAGATTGGTTTTTAGGATGATTTATAGAAAGACCCAAGCATAGGAGTTATATATCCTCGACCCCTTCACTGGCCTTTAATTTCTGATTTTCTTCTTCTACAATATGATTGATCTCTTTGATAACATCAAGAAAGATTACCAGCTTGTCCAGAGGTATCTTTTCACGGATCATATTATTGAAAGAAATTACGCCCTCCCGAGCCATTTCGCGCTTACGACGGCCCTCTTCGGTGAGCATGATATGGACAAAACGCTTATCCGTTTCATGTACTTCACGCCGGATCAGCCCCCGCTCTTCGAGGTTCTTGAGCATCCGCACCAGGCTCCGGGGCTCCATGCCCAGTAGTGGGGCTATTTTGGTAGCGGGAGTTCCGTTTTCGCTGTCGATATTGAGCAACACATAGCTGGTAGCCATGGTCATATCAAAGCGGGATGCATGGGCATTATACATTCGGGATATCGAATGCCAGGCCCATTTTATATGAAAATCCACTGTTTTTTCCTTACGCATACCTGTTAGATCTTGTGTGGCGTCAGAGTTGATCTCCTACAAAGTAATAAAATTAAATAATATTATGCAAGCATACTATTATATGGCTATTTGCTTTTTCATAACAGAAAAAAGCTATTCCTGCTACCAGAAATACTATTGGGCAGTAGCCTCAAGGGGGTGGGGAGCCGTATCGATTGGCTTGACCAGCCGGGCTATGAAGATGCTGAGAAAGATGGCGGTCATTGCAAACAAGCCTACCAGTCCGTAGTTGGTAACCTGTCCTTCGGGTGTTTTGCCGACAATAAGGCCCGCGCTATACGCCGCCATGGACTGGGCCAGTAGCTGTACTGATGAATTGATGGCCATAAAACCTCCGCGCTGCGTAGGCGTAACCACCGAGGTGACCATAGCTTGGGTAGGTACCAGCCGACCGTTAGAAAAAACAAAGAACAGCCCCGACACGAACAAAACAAAGGCCAGCGGCGAGGGCGACATGTGGGTAATAAGGTAGATGGGTAGCATCGACAGCAGCGCGAATACCACAAACACCGGGTACTTGCCCCGGCGGTCGGCCAGTTTACCTACTACAGGAGCCGAAAATATAGTTAGGGCCCCACCGACCAGGTAGATGAGGTATACATTGGTCTCGCTGAAGCCGACATTAGCTACAAGGTAGGGGGTAATGAAGGGAATAATGCTGAAGTGCCCCAGCATGATGGTAGTAGTCAGGAACAGAGCCCGGAGCTGATTGGGATTTCGGGCTATATTGGTCAGTACCGACAGAGGGTTGCTACGCTGCTGCCTGCTTTGCACGTGTTCGTTCAGAATGGGTACAAACTGCCAGATCAGAAACAGTACACCCAGCCCCAGTACACCTACAAATACAAAGGGGGCGTGCCAGCTGTACTCAGTAGCAATGTATAGCCCAAACGGAACGCCTGCTACCGAAGCCGCCGAGAAGGCCGTCATGACGATGGACATAGCCTGGGCGCGACGCTCGTAGGAAAATACATCCCCCACGATGGATAGTACCTGTGACCCCAGAACTCCCCCGAAGATACCCGCCAGCGCACGGGCCGCAATGAGCAGCCAGTAGGTAGGGGCTATCGCACAGGCCAGGGTACCTACCACAAAACCCCCATAGGCCAGAAGTACCACGTACTTACGCGGGTAGCGATCTACGAAGAATGCCGCCAGAAAACCTGATATACCGGCACTGAGGCTATAAGACGAAACGATCACAGCGAACTCCTGCGGACCAATGCCAAAGTACCGCATCAACTGCGGGCCCAGGGGCATCATGATCATAAAATCTACTATATGCGTAAAGTTGATACATGCCAGCACCAGGAGGAGCAATCGTTCGCTGCGGGTCATAGGTATTTATAGATTAATCATAGCCTTACTTTTCGCTAACTAGCTTATCGATCAGCCGGTTAAAGTCTTCTACAAACTTGTCGTAGTAGTGGCCGGTTCCGGGTCCGCTAAAGCCGGTATGTATCTGACGCACCTTGCCCTTTTTATCTATCACAATGGTAGTTGGAAATGACATGATGTGGTTCAGCATAGGCAGGGACTTGGCGGCCAGGGCTTTGTCGTTGACACCAGCCAGCAGTACCGGGTACTCCAGGTCATAGCGGTCGATCATGCGGCGGAGCTTGGGAGCAGAGTCTTCCAGCTTATCCGATCGCTCGTACGAAAGGCCTACGATTTCCACTCCCCGGTTACGATTTTTCTTGTACCAGGGCGATAGGAAGTTCATTTCGTCCATACAGTTGGGGCACCACGAGCCCATGATCTGCAGGATTACCACCTTATTCCTGAAGCGGGGGGCGCTAAGTGATACCATCTTCCCGTCTGCGTCAGGGAAGGTAAAGGCCATGGTCTCGTAGCCCGGCTTAAGGTAGGTCAGCGTATTGGCATCGGGTAGTTTGGCGTTAGCATCGCGGCGGGCGGCCCAGGTTTCGTAGCCGGTTGCACCCGACCAGAAGCTTCCCTTCAGGGTACCATCGGGCTGGATACCCGCTTTGAACAGAAATACGTGGGAGCCGTCAAAGCACGACAGGTACAGGCTATCGCCCTTTACGCTGCCAGCCAGGTAGCGATAGTCGCCGGTAGGGGTCAGGAAAGTACCCTGTACTGCTGTACCTTTTTGCTCAAATACTCCCACGGCAATGGTTGAATCCTTGCCATCGCGGCTTCGGAAGGTAGTGGCCCATTTGCCCGCTATGTTTCTGGCCGATGTAGTACTTTGATCTTTGAAAAACAGATAGGTATCGCCGTAGGTGGCCTCGAAAGGCAGCGTAGCTACTACTTTGCCCAGTCGGCTACGCTTCCATACGCCCGAGAGCCGGTTACCATCCACCTTTGCTACCAGGTCGGAATCAAAAAGCTGCATCGGGATGTGCAGCGAATCATTCTCGACATAAGCGCTATCGAGCTGAAGCCGTTCGGTACCGTTAAGAGAGTGGACGGTATAGGTTTTTTGATCGGGATTGGCTTTGATATCTAGCAGAAAGGGGAGCGTCTGGCCGTCACGGGTAAGGGTAGCGCGCCATATGCCATTCTTGACAGGAGTACCGGCCACCGAGGCGCCGGGAGCAGAAATAAGTAAAAGAAAGAGGGCAAACACGAGCAGATTTCTGATCATAATCACGTATTTAGCAATCAGGAGAGGATTTTTGATAAAAATTAAATAGGTAGCAGGCAGCCATGCGTACCATTGAAAATTGCTAAGTTTGTAACGGCCCCTTGCCAAGAATAAGTTCCTCAATACGTTGCTTTTTAAGAGAATGGATGTACAGAATAGCTATCATGATCCGGTCATGCTTCAGGAATGCCTGAGTGGGCTGAATATTAGTCCCGAAGGTACGTATGTAGATGTGACATTCGGAGGGGGAGGGCATTCCAGGGCCATTCTGGAGCGGCTCACTACGGGGCGTCTGCTGGCTTTTGATCAGGATGCCGACGCGGCAGCCAACGCCGAACCCCTGCGGAGCAATCCCTGCTTCACGTTTGTGCCCGCCAACTTCCGTCACTTACGAAGGTACCTGCGCCTTCACAAAGCCGAAAAAGTAGACGGTATCCTGGCCGACCTGGGGGTGTCGTCGCACCAGTTTGATACGCCGGAGCGTGGGTTTTCAACGCGCTTTGAGGCCGAGCTGGATATGCGTATGAACCAGCAGGGCGACAAAACGGCCCGGCAGGTACTGAACGACTATCCGGTAGAAGAGCTGCAGCGTATACTGGGGCGCTACGGCGAAGTACATAATGCCCGCACGGCGGCCGAGGCTATATTTGCCGCCCGACACAATACCCCCATCGAAACGGTCAATGATCTGAAAGAAATTCTGATGCGCTACGCCCCCCGCCACCGCGAGAACAAGTATTTTGCGCAGGTATTTCAGGCGTTACGTATCGAAGTCAACGAAGAGCTGAGCGTACTGGAGGAGTTTCTGGAGCAGATACCGGAGGTACTTAAGCCCGGCGGCCGGCTGGTGGTGATGTCGTATCACTCCCTCGAAGATCGCCTGGTCAAGAACTTTATCAACAAAGGGAAGTTTGAAGGAGAGGTGGAGAAAGACTTCTTCGGCAATGAGATCAAACCCCTGCGGGCTGTGACCCGTAAGCCCGTCGAAGCTACCGCCGAAGAGGTGGCCCGTAATCCGCGTGCGCGTAGTGCCAAGTTGCGTATCGCGGAGTTGATCGAAAAGGAATAGGTTAAGTAGGTTGTGTACTAGAAGAGTAAAGGGATGGCTATAAACAAGCGCAGAATGCAACCTAAGCCGCCTCGTCCCCGGCGGCAGTACCAGCTGTTCAACTGGCTGAATCGCTTCATACCGCTGGATCGGGTATTTGGAGAGAAGGAGCCGGGTAAAGAGGAGCGTGTACCGGTCAAGTACTTTTACTACCTGGGGTGGCTGGTGATGCTGCTGGTCGTGTATGAGCGGATCGGGTACATGTCGGAGCAGTATGTCCGCAAGAGCCTCAAGCTGCGAAGCGAGGTGGAAGACCTGCGGGCGGAGTATACCTCCATCAAAGCTGAGTACATGAAGAGCGGGAAGCAATCCGAGGTTATTGAGAAAATGAAGGCTTCGGGGCTGGAAGAAAACCTGATGCCCCCGCACAAAATCATTATTAAATCATCAGACAAAGAGCGGTAGGTACACCTTTCGGCCTGGAAAGGCTGAAGCCGATCCTGTCGCTAATACATCAGCCAAAGAGTTAGTCAGTACAACATGAAAAGCAGTAACGGGGGAGGACAGAACAACAAGCAGGCGTTAATAACCCGGGCTCGCATTATTGCATTGGGTCTTGGATTATTCGCAATTCTGGTGTTTGTCAAGCTCATTCGTGTACAGTTTTACGAAACCTTCAAAGGCAAAAAGTGGTCAGCCTATGCCGAGCAGAATGACCTGAAGCTGGATACCATCCCGGCCATGCGGGGCAATATCTACTCCAGCGACGGGAGCCTGCTGGCTACTTCACTCCCCTACTACTACGTGGGGCTGGACGTGAAAGCGCCCAGCGATGAGTACTTCGACGAACATGTTGATGACCTGGTCGAGCTACTGGTAAGGCACTTTGGCGAATATTCGGCCGAGCGGTACAAGCAGCGCATCGTGTCGGTGCGCCGGAGCAAGCGCTCCCGGTACCTGCGCCTTAAGAGCCGGGAGATCAGCTACCTCGAGCGCGAAAAGGTACTGACCTGGCCCTTCTTCCGCCGCGAAAAAGGCGGCGGGGGCGGTAAGTTCGAAACCGTGTACCGGCGCTACGAACCCTTTACACCCATGGCAGATCGTACCATTGGGGGCCTCAACCCCCGCACCGGCAAAGGCTGGGTAGGTATAGAGGCTAGTTTTGATCAGAAGCTGGCCGGGCGTAACGGCGTCGAGCTGGTAGAGCGTGTAGAGGGAGGGGTGAAGATACCCGTCGGAGACGACATGAATATCCGGCCTGAGCCGGGGCTCGATGTCTACACCACCCTTGACATGAATTTTCAGGATATGGCCGAGGCGGCACTGCGGCGTACGCTGCAGCAGTACCAGGCCGACTACGGCTGTGTGATCGTGATGGAAGTAGCTACGGGTGAAATCCGGGCGATGGCCAACCTGACCAAGCGCGGTGACCAGGAGTACCGGGAGGTATTTAACTACGCGCTGGCCGGTAGTACCGATCCGGGCTCTACCTTTAAGCTACCTACCATGATGGCTATTCTGGAAGAGACGGGTATGGACCCCAACCGTGAGATGGTCAATACGGGGGATGGGCTGATACACTACCGAAAGGTCAAGATTGAGGATACCAAGCGGGGCGGCCACGGCAACATTACGGCTAAGGAAGTAATGGAGAAATCGTCCAACATAGGTATACACCTGCTGATGCAGAAGTACTTCTACCACCAGCCCGACAAGTACCTGCAGTACCTGAAGAAGTTTCATCTGACTGCGCCTACGGGTATACACATGAAAGGCGAGAAGCCGCCTCTGATCCGGGATCGCTCTTCCAAGCAGTGGAGCCGCACCTCCCTTACCTTTATGTCGTACGGGTACGAGCTGCAGATGACCCCGCTTCAGACACTGACTTTATACAACGCCGTGGCTAATAATGGCCACTGGGTACGTCCCATGATGGTACGCCAGATCCGTAGCGCCGAAGAAGTAATAGACCAGCTGGAGCCCTACGTGGAGGAAACCCCGCTCTGTTCACCCCAGACCATCCGGAAGGTGCAGGATATGCTCGAAGGCGTCGTATCGCGTGGTACAGCCCGCAATATCAGCGCCAGTCACTACCGCATAGCCGGTAAGACGGGTACCGCCCAGAAGCTGGTCAATGGCCAGTACATGGTGGGAAGGTACTCTACTTCTTTTGCCGGTTATTTTCCGGCCGATAAGCCCAAGTATAGTTGTATCGTATTGATTGACAGCCCGCGTGGGTTTAGCCGGGAGCAATTGTACGCTGGTAGTGTGGCGGCTCCGGTTTTCAAGGAAATCGCCGACCGCATCTACGCCTACGATATCACCATGCATAAGCCCACCGCCCGAAAGCCGGCCGAAACCAGCAAAACTGTACAATGGGTGGGCAAAGGTACCGAACTGGCGGCTATTGGTAAAGCGCTGGATCTGACCCCGCTCCCCCAGAGTGAGGAGTGGGTACAGGGTACTATGGCTGCGGCGGGCGATGTACGCTGGCAGGCCAGGCCGGTAGAGCAGCCCGACGTGCCGGACCTGCGCGGCATGCCTCTGCGCGATGCCCTGTTTATCCTGGAGAATAAAGGGTTCAGAGTAACCTTCAAAGGAGCCGGTAAAGTAGTGGACCAGTCGCTGCCGCCGGGCACGAAGGTGTCGGGGCAGAAAAACATCTCATTGACATTACAGTAAACCGAATGGAAGATCAAAACCAGAAAATATTAAGTGAGCTGCTACGGGAAGTGCCGGGGGCGATCGTGGTGGGAAGCAGCGACCGGGCTATCAGCGACATAGTACTGGATTCACGTAAGGCAGGTCCCGGGGTCCTGTTTGTAGCGGTACGGGGCACCCAGACGGATGGACACCAGTACATTGCTACGGCTATCGAGAAAGGTACTCAAGTAGTACTATGCGAAGAGCTGCCTGCTGATACCCGTCCGGATGTTACGTATGTACAGGTACCTGATTCGGCCCGGGCTATGGGTCTGATAGCCTCGGCTTTTTATGGACATCCTTCACGCAACTTCCGATTAGTGGGCGTGACCGGTACCAACGGCAAGACCTCTGTCGCTACCTTTATGTTCCAGTTGTTTAGAGGGCTGGGGTACCGCTGCGGGCTTATCTCTACCGTACAGAACCAGATAGAGGATGAAGTAATACCTTCCACTCACACCACTCCTGATTCCCCAAATCTGAACCGCCTGCTGGCGGAGATGCAGCGCAAAGGGTGCAACTACGTATTTATGGAGGTGAGTTCCCATTCGGTGGTGCAGCAGCGGATTGCCGGGCTCCATTTTGCCGGAGGTATTTTCACCAATATCACCCACGACCACCTCGACTTCCACAAGACGTTTGATAACTACATAGCCGCCAAGAAAGGCTTCTTTGATCAACTGCCTGCCAGTGCTTTTGCCCTCGTCAACATTGACGACCGGCGGGGCTCCGTAATGGTGCAGAATACCAAAGCTCAAATCGAAACCTACTCCCTGCAGACAATGGCTTCGTTTCGGGGTAAGATGTTGTCGGATACGCTGATGGGGATGCAGATGGAGATCAACGGGAAGGAAGTATGGTTCCGGGTGATTGGCCGCTTCAATGCCTATAATCTGCTGTCTGTGTACGGAGCCGCGGTACTTCTGGGCGAAGAGCCCGCCGAAGTACTGACGGAGTTATCCAACCTGAAGAGCCCGGCCGGACGTTTTGAACAGATTCATTCGTCTACCGACGTGGTAGGTATCGTGGACTATGCCCATACGCCCGATGCTCTGCAGAACGTACTGGAGACGATCTCGCACTTGCGGCAGGGGCATGAGCAGGTCGTAACGGTAGTAGGTTGCGGAGGAAATCGCGATGCCGAGAAGCGCCCCCACATGGCGGCCATCGCCTGCAAGTACAGCGACCGGGTCATACTGACTTCGGACAACCCGCGCCACGAAGATCCGCAGGATATTCTGGATCAGATGATGAAGGGGGTGCCTCCCATTGATTTTAAGAAGGTGACCGTCATACCTGACCGCCGCGAAGCTATTTTCAAAGCCTGCTCGGGAGCCAACCCACACGATATAGTACTTGTAGCCGGTAAGGGCCACGAAACCTATCAGGAGATCAAAGGGGTCAAGTACGATTTTGATGACCGGGAGGTACTGCGGCAGGCTTTCAGCAACCCTGATGCGGTGAAGTAGAACCAAACATAAAAATAATAGAGGCTGTTTTACTTTCTTAAGGGTTTAAACAGCACCTTTACTCAACTATTACTTACAGATCTATTACCCATGCTTTACTACTTGTTTGAATACCTCGACAGACAATTCAATTTTCCGGGTGCAGGTGTATTTCAGTATATTTCCTTTCGTGCGCTAGGTACTACTTTCCTGTCTCTGCTGATAGGAGCCGTATACGGAAAGCGATTGATCAATTATCTGCGCAAGAAACAGGTAGGCGAAACCATCCGTGATCTGGGGCTGTCGGGGCAGTTGGAAAAGTCGGGTACCCCTACCATGGGGGGACTTATCATCCTGGCGGGTCTGCTTATACCGGTTCTTCTCTTTGCTAAGCTTTCCAATGTATATATCATCCTACTGATCATTACCGCCATCTGGACCGGGTTTATCGGCTTTATTGATGACTACATCAAGAAGTTCAAGAACGATAAAGAAGGACTGAAAGGTAAATTCAAGATAGTAGGACAGGTGGGCCTGGGGCTGATCGTGGGCCTGACGCTCTCTTTCAATGATTACGTGAAGATCAGGGTATACGATAAACCCGTAGCCAGTTCGACGATTGGAGAGGTACAGCGTTACCACGACATCGTTACTCCTACCATTACCACCCTGCCCTTCATCAAGAACAACGAGTTTGATTACAGCTCGCTGCTGTTCGGGGTACTGCCCGACGAGTATACCTGGATCATCTATACCATTATTGCCACTTTTATCATTACGGCGGTATCTAATGGGGCTAATATTACGGACGGTATCGACGGACTAGCGGCCGGAACCTCTATTATTATTGTGCTTACACTGGGAGTGCTGGCTTATCTGTCAGGTAATGCCCGCTTCTCACAGTACCTCAACATCATGTACATACCCAACTCGGGAGAGCTGGTAATATTTTGTGCGGCCTTTGTCGGGGCCTGCGTGGGTTTTCTCTGGTACAATGCCTACCCGGCGCAGGTATTTATGGGGGACACCGGTAGCCTTATGCTGGGAGGTGTAATAGCCGTACTGGCGCTGGCTATCCGAAAAGAGCTGATGATACCTCTGCTGTGCGGTATATTCCTGGCCGAGCTCCTGTCGGTCATCCTTCAGGTAAGCTACTTTAAATATACCAAAAAGAAATACGGGGAGGGTAGGCGTATTTTCCTGATGTCGCCGCTCCACCACCACTTCCAGAAGAAAGGCTACCATGAATCCAAAATCGTGACCCGCTTCTGGGTAATCGGCATTATGCTGGCCATTATGACCCTGGCGACGCTTAAACTGCGCTAGGTTTGGTGGCCCTAATTGGAGGCGGCTGAAAAACATCTGCCTAGGTAATTGGTTGTAGTAGGTAGAGGCTTGTGCGCTGGCAGAGTCCCTACCTACTTTTTTTGTCAACCAGTACTATTTTCATGAAAGCAGAAATAGGTACCCTTGGACCTGTCTACGAGCCCTCATCAGACCCTATTACTTCGCAGTCTCCACTTCTGGAGCAATACCGTATTGTAAGAGAGTATACCGAGGCACTGTGTGAGCCGCTGCGGGTCGAAGATTACATTCCGCAGCCCGTCGAATTCATCAGTCCGCCCAAGTGGCACCTGGCTCACACAACCTGGTTTTTTGAAGAATTTATCCTCAGTCAGTACCAGCCCGGCTACCAGCGATTCCACCCCGACTTCAGCTACCTGTTCAACAGTTACTACAACCACGTAGGTACCCGCGTCCTGCGCACCGACCGGGGCAACATCACGCGGCCAGGCGTAGAGGAGGTATATGCGTACCGCCGCTACGTGGATGACGCTATGCGTGAGCTACTACGGGCGGATACCGTGGCGGATGAGTTGAGAGAGGTACTACTACTGGGGCTAAACCACGAGCAACAGCACCAGGAACTGCTCATTACCGACTTGAAGTACATCCTGGGCCACAACCCTATTTTTCCGGTGTATCGGGACGGGTATACCCTAACTGAGGTAACCAACCGGGAGGCAGGATTTGTATCCATCGAAGAGGGCGTGTACGGTATAGGCTATAACGGGGAAGGCTTCTGCTACGACAACGAACTGGGCAGACACAAGGTATACCTCGAGTCGTTTGAGATCAGCAAAGCGCTGGTGACAAACGGCGAGTACCTGGAGTTCATGAAGGACGGCGCCTACGAGCGCTTTGACCTGTGGCTGGATGAGGGCTGGGCGTGGGTGCAACAGCATACCATAAAGTCGCCCTTGTACTGGCACTTTATAGAGGGCGAGTGGTACCACTACACGCTAAGCGGGCTCAAAAAAGTAGATCCCGCTACTATACTCTGCCATATCAGCTACTACGAGGCGGCGGCTTTTGCGGAATGGAAGGGGATGCGCCTTCCGACCGAGTTTGAGTGGGAGGTAGCCTCACCGCAACTGGATTGGGGTACCCGCTGGGAGTGGACCCACAGCGCCTACCTGCCTTATCCGCGGTTCAGTAAGGCGCCCGGTGCCATTGGTGAGTACAATGGTAAGTTTATGATCAACCAGATGGTACTGCGGGGGGCTTCTACGGCTACCTCTCCGGGGCATAGCCGTCCTACCTACCGCAACTTCTTTCACCCGCACCTGCAGTGGCAGTGTACGGGCATCAGGCTTGTTCGCTAAATCTTTTTTATCCACACTATAGAAATAATGCCTGTGCCTTCCAACGTGAAACAGCGCCTGAGCCCCCTGGCCGAAGATATTCTGAAAGGCTTCTCGGCTGAGGAAAAATACATCCCTTCCAAGTACTTCTACGACGACGAAGGAAGTCGCCTCTTTCAGAAGATCATGGAAATGCCGGAGTACTACCTGACCCGCTCTGAAATGGAGATACTGTCGGTGCAGTCGGCGGATATTGCCAGCGCCTTACAGTTTGAGGAGCCTTTTAATATTGTTGAGCTGGGAGCAGGGGATGCCCAGAAGACGCAGGAACTACTAAAGTACCTCGTGCATCAGCAAGTGGACTTTACCTATATCCCCATTGATATTTCGGAGGAAGCGATGCAGCAGCTTCAGCAAAAGCTGCATACCAGCCTGCCCGGCCTGCAGGTACAGCCGGAAGTGGGGGATTATTTCAGCATCCTGAAAGGCATGGACTTCAGCGGGCGCTCCAATCTGTTCCTGTTTCTGGGCAGTAACATCGGCAACTATGAGCCTGACGACGCCAAGGTACTGCTGGGCATGCTGTACAGCCATATGCAGCCGGGCGATAAGCTGCTGATTGGCTTTGATCTGCAAAAGGCTCCGTCCGTTATTCATAATGCGTACGATGATCCCCACGGAGTGACCCGCTCCTTCAATCTTAACCTGCTCCACCGGATCAACCGGGAGCTGGAGGCTGATATGGTAGTGGATCAGTTTGACTTTTACTGCTTCTATAATCCTTTCAATGGTGAGGTGCGGAGTGTGCTGGTGAGCCTGGTAGAGCAGGAGGTAACAGTAGGAGCCCTGCAGCAGAGCTTTCATTTTAGTCCTAATGAGATCATCCGTACGGAGCTGTCCAAAAAGTACACCCTGACGGAGATAGAGAACCTGGCGCAGGCGTGTGGATACCGGGTGGAGAAGCACTTCTACGATCATAACCACTACTTCACGGATAGCCTCTGGCGCAAGGAATAGCTACTACTCAGAGAAAGTAGCCGGATTGCTATACTAAAGTAAGGGCTTTTGCATTTATTAATAGTCACAAAACAGAAAGCATTTGTGATTATTTTTGCTTTATTCCTTAACCCCCTGATAAAGTATATGTACTCCCTTCGCTCTGGTTATCATAAAGTTTTGCTCTTTTTTCTGCTGACCTGCTTCTGGCAGGGGGCGTATGCCCAATCGACACAAGCCGGTCAGCCAACTCCACCGGAAGAAAACCGATTTACCAAGACCATCCTGGCCAATGACCTGAACGAGCCGATGGAGCTGGCCGTAGCGCCGGACGGGCGCGTGTTCTTTACCGAGCGAAAGGGCGGATTCTATATGTACGACCCTAAGTCGCGGGCTACCCGGCTGGTGCGGGAGTTTCCGGTGTACTGGGAGACCAAGTACGGCAATGGCCTCATCGGGCTGGCGCTGGACCCGAAGTTTGCCGAAAACCGCTATATCTACTTCTACAATACACCCATCTCCGATACACCCAAGCAGCACGTGTCGCGTTTCCGGCTCCTGGACGATGGTACGCTGGACCTGGCTTCGGAGAAGGTAATTATAGATATACCCATTGACTACGAGATCAGTAGACATACGGGTGGGTCGCTGGCCTTTGATCCGCAGGGTAACCTCTACATCTCCACCGGCGACAATACCAGCCCTTTTGCCTCTAGTGGCTACTCTCCCCTGGATGAGCGCCCGGGACGTGCCTTGTTTGATGTACAGCGTACCGCCAGCAACCCCAATGACTTCCGGGGTAAGATACTGCGCATTAAGCCCCGTACTGATGGTGGATACGATATACCCGAAGGAAACCTCTTTCCCAAAGGTACCTCCGGCACTAAGCCTGAGATATACGCTATGGGCTGCCGCAATCCCTACCGTATTACCATTGACCCCGCTACTTCGTACCTGTACTGGGGCGAAATTGGTCCGGATGCGGGCAAAGACAGTATCCAGGGGCCACGAGGCTATGACGAATTCAACCAGGCCCGCAAGGCCGGTAACTTTGGCTGGCCCTACTTCATAGGCAACAATATTCCCTACCATGACATCAACTTTGCTACCAATACCGTAGGCGGTAAGTTTGATCCGGCCCACCCGCTCAACGACTCGCCCAATAATACAGGTATACAAAACCTGCCGCCGGCTCAGCCAGCCATGATCTGGTACCCTTATGACAAGTCGCCGGAGTTTCCCGAGCTGGGTACCGGAGGACGAAGTGCCATTGTGGGCCCGGTGTACCATCATAACGCAGCTTCCTCGTCGGGAGTAAAATTTCCGGCGCATTACGATAAGGTACTTTTTATTACAGAATGGATGCGTAACTGGGTCTTTGCGGTACATCTGGACGATAACCAGAACGTGCAGCGGCTGGAACGCTTCATGCCCCAATCAGGCGACTTCCGCCGTCCTATTGATATGGAGTTCGGGCCGGATGGAGCCATGTACATACTGGAATACGGTTCGGTCTACGGTATAGACAACGAAGATGCCCGACTGGTGCGCATTGATTACAACCCCGGCAACCGCGCTCCGGTAGCCAAAGTTACCGCCCGTGATACCATAGGTCTGGCTCCGCTAACGGTGGCTTTCAGCAGTAGTAAGAGCTACGACTTTGATAAGGATAAACTCCAGTACGAGTGGCGATTTGAGGGAGGCAAGGTAGCATCTACGGAGGCCAATCCTACCTATACCTTCCGGAAGAATGGGATCTACCCCGTTACCGTTAAGATTACTGACCCGGCAGGGGCCAGTGGTGTAGATACCCTGCTGATCCGCGTGGGTAATACGCTTCCGCAGGTAACCATCAATACCACCAGCAACAGTACCTTCTACTTCGATAATGTACCCCTTGCCTACTCGGTAAAGGTGACGGATAGGGAAGATAAGACTATTGACCCAAAGAGGGTGAAGGTAAAGCTTAGCTATATACCAAAGCTGGCCGGACAGGAGCCACTAATCGGGCACCAGGAGTTTACGGACCAGTATGATCTGGGCAGGAGCCTGATGTCTAAGAGCGACTGCAAAGCCTGCCATCAGGTGGACAAGCCATCGGTAGGTCCGGCCTTTGCGGATGTGTCGCGTAAGTACCGGGGCGACAAGAGCGCACTGTCACGCCTGGCTAATAAAGTCATTACCGGTGGCGGTGGTGTATGGGGCGAAGTAGCCATGAACGCCCACCCGCAGCTATCACGCGACGAAGCCACCGAGATCGTGAAGTACGTACTCTCGCTGGGCGACCAGCAGGCGCAGCTAAGTCTGCCTGCACAGGGAAGCCAGGTACTTAAGGAGCACCTAGGGCAGTCCAGCCCGGGACAAAAAGAGCAGGGAGTATACGTGCTAACGGCCTCCTATACGGATAAAGGCGGAGCCATCCAACCCCTTACCAGCAGTACGTCACTGGTACTGCGCCCGGCTACTGTGGAAGCCGAAGAAGCCGATAGTCTGCACCAGATCCGGAAGCAGCGCACGGCTTTGAGTGCTATTAAAGATCAATCGTACTTCATGCTCAGGAACATTGACCTGAAAGGCATCCAGAAGCTCACTTACCGCTACTCATCGTTGAATAAGGAGGCGAAGGTAGAGGTGCATACTGGCTCGCCTACCGGGCCCGTCATCAGTACCTTCGATCTGAAACCTACCGGCGACTGGAAGGAATTCAGGGAAGTGACGGCTCCGCTCAAAGCTCCTGTCGGAAAGCACGACCTGTACTTTGTATTTTTCCGAAAAGAAGAACCTGACGCTCCACTGGCCAGTGTAGACTGGGTACGGTTTGAACGATGATATGAGGGAGTACATGAGAAAGGCGGAGCAACCAGCTCCGCCTTTCTCATGTACTTATAAATTCATCAACTCCCTACTTCACCAGCCCCCGGTCATAGGTCTTGGCTAGTTTGGGAGGCACCAACTCTTTTACATACAGGCGAGCAATGGCCTCGGCCATGTAGGGCAGCATATCGGCGTAGTTGCAAAGTACTATGATGGTCAATTTCTGGTCCGGCAGGCGTAGGATATCACCCAGGCCGGGGCCGCCGCTGTGGCCTACCATCAGGTGGCCAGCGTTTTCCTCCCAGGTCCAGCCCAGCATAGAGAATGCCCTTTTCTTATCCTGCATCAGCGGCATCTTGTCCTTAACCAGCGCCAATACATCCGGCCGTATAAAGTTATCCCGGTCCAGCGCCGTCGCCCATTTAATCCCGTCTTCCAGCGAAAGGTATAGTCCCGCCGAGGCGTAGGAGGTCTGGGTGTAGATGTTCTTAAAAATCAGCGGGTGTGTCTTGCCTTTGGTAAAGATCTGTGACTTGTAGGGCAGGGGCTCCATAAGTTGTACGGGTACGCCACGCGTTTCCAGGTCATAGCCGCTGCTCGTCATTTGCAGGGGTGTGAAAACTTCCTCCTTCAGCAACTGCTCCATAGGCTTGCCGCCGATTTTTTCCAGGACGTACTGCAGTACAAAGAAGTCGCCGTTCATGTACGATTCTTTGGTGCCGGGCTGGAACACCAGCGCGGAGTCTTTCAGGGCCGTTACCAGTTGCTCACTGGTCTGGATGCGGGTGTTATTGCCTTGGGGCCACGGGATTCCCGATTCGTGCGAGAGCAGGTGCTTGACCTGGATGTCCTTCCAGATAGACGGACTGTCGGCCATGTACTGGCTGATGTAGTCGTCAAGCCGGATCTTCCCCTCCTGAAGCCACTTCATCACCAGTGTAGAGGTGAATAGCTTGGTGGAGGAGGCAATGTGGAATAGCGTGTTTGGGGTCACCGGCTGGTTCCACTCCACATTGGCGATCCCGTAGGTACCGGCGTGGAGTACTTTGCCGTCTTTGATGACGGCTACGGCCATACCGGGTGCGCCGGTCTCCGCCATTTCTTTTTTAACGAAAGCGTCAATCTCAGCCCGGGTGGGATCACTGGCTTGTTGGGCATAGGTGGTAGTGCTCAGCCAGTACAAAATGGCTAGCAGTAGGGTGATTTTTTTCATGGCTTTGAAATGGATTAAGTACTTGATACTTGTTCAGCGATCCGGATGCTGGCCGAAAGGTAGGAGCCTAAAAAGCCCTCTTCCAAAGCAGGAAGAGGCTTTCTAGCCGAACTGTAGTATTTTTTACCCTGAAATGTAGCTTAGGCAACGGCCAGTTTCAGCCATTCTCTGAAGGCGGGAGCCTTGGTGCGGCTCATGGTGATAGCCTCGGGTAGCTTTGTGAAGGGATGTAGCAGGATAGCGATCCTACCATTCTCGATCCGCTCGATGGATTTGACCAGTTCGCGGTGAATGATGTACTGCCGGTTGGCGCGGAAGAAGTAATCCGGCGGTAGTAGTTGCTCCAGTTGTTCCAGCGACTTCTCCACCAGGTGTATCTCGCCATTAGTAGTCCCAATAATAGTCAGGTCGTCAGATACGGTACAGTAGCGAATATCAGATAGGTTCAGCACGGTACTTCGGCCTGCCAGTTTGGTCAGGAGTGTAGCCCTGGGTATGTCCGGCTTTGGCTTTCTGCTTTCTAAGTACCCGGACCACTGCCAGAAGTACATCGTGATATAGATGCCGTTGAGCACCAGCAGCCAGATTTCAAATACCCACAGGTGGTGCGTATACACCTCGCGGGGTACCGGCTTGTCGGTAAGCAGGTAGTTGATACCTTCGGTCAGGAAGATCAGGATGGACAGGGACGCCACCGTGGTAAGTACCAGCTGCAGTAGTATGCGCTTGAGTACATTTTTCTGGTAAGGGTACTGCTCGTCAAGCCTGCGTATGATATACCGGACGGCCAGCCAGGCGCAGGTAACTTCAAAGGTATCCAGCAGAAGTCCAAAGAGGAACCTCCGGTTGAGCAGGAACTCACCGTAGGCGATGTAGATATTAATAACGCCTATGGGTATAAAAAGCAGGATAAAGAACTTGTCCTTGTATGTGGGGGTAAACCTAGCTTCCACGAGACCTGAACCGTAACAATAGTTTCTAACTACTTGTAAACTTACTTTAAATGTACAGGATTGCAGGCTAAATTTTAGTGGCAGCCTGTCCTTTCATCGTTGTAAAACTAAAAAGCACAGACTACTGCCTGTGCTTTTTAGTATGTACTTATAGTAGGTAAGCTATTTCTTTAACTCAGCATAGTGCTTGAAGAACAGCGGGATGGTTTCGATGCCTTTGTAGTAGTTGAACAGCCCGTAGCTCTCGTTAGGTGAGTGCAGGGCATCGATGTCCAGACCAAAGCCCATCAGGATGCTCTTCACGCCCAGTTCCTGCTCAAACAACGCCACGATGGGTATACTACCACCACCGCGGGTAGGAATGGGCTTCTTGCCGAACGACTCTTCCATAGCTCGTGAGGCCGCTTCGTATTCCACCGAGTCGGTGGGATTGACGTAAGGAAGTCCGCCATGGTGGGGCTTTACCTTCACCTTTACCGACGCCGGAGCGATGGATTCAAAGTGTTTGGTGAATAGCGCCTCAATCTCTTTATCCGTCTGGTTAGGTACCAGTCGCATGGATATCTTGGCGTGGGCTTTGGAAGGAAGTACCGTTTTGGCACCTTCACCCGTATAACCACCCCAGATCCCATTCACATCCAGCGTTGGGCGGATGGAGGTACGCTCGATGGTGGTATAACCCGCTTCACCGGCTACGTCATCGATATGGAGGTCTTTCTTGTACTCGTCCAGGCTGAAGGGAGCTTCGTTCATGGCCTTACGCTCTTCTTCCGTTAGCTCTAGTACGTTATCATAGAAGCCCGGGATGGTAATGCGTCCGTTCTCGTCTTTGAGCGAAGCGATCATCTCACACAGCACGTTGATGGGGTTAGCGACGGCACCACCGTACACACCCGAGTGGAGGTCACGATTAGCACCTACTACCTCTACTTCCAGGTAGGTAAGTCCGCGCAGACCCACCTCGATAGAAGGTACATCGTTGGCTATGATGCTGGTGTCGGAGATCAGGATAGTATCACACTTGAGCATATCGGCGTGTTCCTTCACAAACTGGCCCAGGTGGTCAGAGCCTACTTCTTCCTCACCCTCGATCATGATCTTGACGTTGCAGGTCAGGCTGTTGGTTGCCAGCATGGTCTCCAGTGCCTTGATGTGCATGTAGAACTGACCTTTATCGTCACAGGCACCCCGGGCGTAGATACGCTCGTTCTTGATCACCGGCTCAAACGGAGGCGAATCCCACAGCTCATAGGGATCGGCAGGCTGTACGTCGTAGTGGCCGTAGATAAGTACCGTCGGCGCGGCCGGATCAATTATCTTTTCACCGTACACGATTGGATGGCCGGGTGTTTCAAATATTTCGGCACGGTCAGCACCGGCTTCCTGGATGCGATCACGAACGTACTCAGCGGCACGGCGAACGTCATCTTTGAACTTGGAGTCGGCACTAACAGAAGGAATACGCAGGAGATCAAGCAGCTCGTTGAGGAATTTATCGCGGTTTTGCTCTATGTAATTTTGCATAATTTTTAGTAGTGGTGAGAAGTATAAAAGCCTACGGAGGCGAGCCACGAAGTTAAAAAAAATACCCCTAGAACCATACGGTCCCAGGGGCTCACAGATGATTTATGGTAAGGCTTACGAGTTATCTTTGTGGCTTTTGAAAAGCTTCACACGGCTCTCATTGCCATTTAGAAGACGAACTATGTTTTTTTGGTGTGTCACTACTACTAAAAGGAACATGGCAAAACCAAATACAATCAACAGGGTTTCGGCCTGGCCGAAGACACCCATCATTGACAATACCGGGAAAGCCAGTGTTGCCAGTATCGAACTCAGCGAAACGTACTGAGAAGCTATCAATGTCAGGATAAAAATGGTAATGCAAACCAGCGCCAATTCAGGGTGGATAGCCAGTACCATACCTAACAGAGTTGCAACTCCTTTTCCTCCTTTAAAACGAACAAACACAGGAAAAATGTGTCCTACAATAGCGATAATTCCAAAAAGGATCTTGTAGATCAGGATATCTCCCTCTCCGATAGCACCGAAGAAATAGAGCAACGGGGCCAAAAGGGTAGCGGTCCACCCCTTCATGACATCAATGAGCATCACAACTGTACCAGCTCTCTTACCTAGGGTCCGGAAGGTATTAGTAGCTCCGGCATTTCCGCTTCCGTGTTTACGAACGTCAATACCAAAGTAGCCAATGCCGTACCACACCGACGTTGGAATAGAACCTAACAGATAGGCTCCGAGAATTGTCAATAGCAGCAACGAGATACTCATTTAAATTGTATTTAATCAATAAAAATTGTACTTCTTTTTCGACCTTGTAGCCAAAAATAACACTATTGCTACAATATACAAGAATTGGACTCTGCTTTATAAACGCTATTAAATTCTAAATAATTCACTATGCATTGTAACTACTTATAAATCAGAACCCTTCCGCGGCTTCTTCTTTCTTTTTAGCCGGTTTTTTCTGTACCTCTTTTTTCTCGGCAGCTTTGACCACCTTGGCTTTTTTCAGAGCGGGCTGGTAGAAGTCGTAGAAGCGGTCCGTGAACATAGCCTTCTCCTCGAGGCCGAGTGTAGTCAGGGACATATCTTTGGCTGACTTGGCGTTGCGCGACTTGGCCAGTACCTGATCGTTGAATTCTATTTCGGAGGATACTACTCCCAGCTGCCGCTGCGAATAATCGAAGAAGTACCATACATCGGGGGAGGCTTCGAGGTACAGGCTAAACTCATCCCCACTGTCGGTGCGTCTGATCTCGAGCATACCTTCCATCTGGGCATTTACGTCGTTCCGACCCAGGTTGGATACGCCTATCTTGCCTTGTGAATAGAGAGCACCGTGTTTCTCGGACCAGTGCAGGTTAACGTTGGACAGTACTACAGGAACATCCAAAGCCGATGAGGCTTCAAAAAGTGGCTTGTACTCCGCAGCTATTTTGTTGAAATAGGCGTCAGCGGTAGACTGTCCGATGAGTGCCGCCAGTTTGGTACCGAGCCGTGCGGGATCATCCTCGGCCGGATCGCTATTCTGCTCATCCAAGTTGGTTTGTACAATTTTGGTAGCCAGCGGGGTGAGTACAGGGGCCAGTACCGGCAGGTTCAGGAGCAGCATGGTATTGAACCGGTAGCGGAGGCTATCTACCTGCACTTCTACCAGCCCCGAAGCTTTGATCAGGTCCGAAGCAGTAAGCTTGAGGGGGCCGGCAAAGGTAGCCAGACCTTTCTGGTCGTTGAACCGGAAAGCCAGCGCCTCGTTGACCAGCCCGTCAGCCCCAACCGGAGGCATGATCTGCAATGACTTACTTTCAGCATCGTAGTTCATGGTACCCTGGGCATTAAAGATATCCTGGTCATTATTAGACTCCTTGGGCGAAAGGAACGTCAGGTACATACCACCCCCATTGCGGTAATGAAGACCAGCAAACAGGGGCTCTTCCACCTCATTTTTCAGGTTCTTATCTACTTTGATGGTAATAGCTTCCTGTTCGGGTGTCTCCTTGAGGGGGATCCATGAGCTCATCAGCCCGGGGCGTTTCTTGAGCATAGGGCGGATATAGCCATCGAGTTGCAGAGCGGGCTGGTAAGACACTAGCTGTACTCCTCCTTTGTACTGTATACCCGGGAAGAGCAGCATGCGCTGGTTTTCGGATACTTCGGCACGGGCGGTGGTGTAGTATGCCTTCTCAGTGGTCGGTGCGGCGGCATTCTGACGCCCCCTTTTGGTGGTGGCTACCTCCGTATTGCTCAGCTCACGCAGCTCGAAGTTCTGCATCTTGATGGCGAAGGTATCCTTTTGAGCAGTGACGTACTGGTACGTAGCCGATCCCTCAAAGTGATTCCGGGAAGTAATCCGGATGTCGGCGTCTTTGAGGCGGTGGCTACTATTGAGGGTATCTATCTCGATACGTGCTTTCTTCAGGGGAAGCATCTCTCCATTGCGACGGATACTAACTACCCCCTTATCCGGTATAATCTTCACATCAGCAGTGCGGATGTAAGGTACTCCGCTGATGTTGAGCGTCATCTTCTCAACCTCGTACAACGCCGCCGATCCGTTGAATGACAACCCCTCCTGATCGGGAGCCATGGACGTAAAGGTAGAGTTATCTACGTCACCTTTCATGGCTACCGTTTTGTTATTGATATTCCAGCGGGCTTTGTTAATGGAGGTGCGGTAGGCTGCGTAGGGGAATACCATTCCGGAAGAGTCGGCGTCGAATCCCTCCGTATTGGTAGTGAGCTCCACTTGTCCCTTCGCTACGTTAAAATCTACGTCTACATTCTGACCCACCAGGATCGGGCGGAACGACTGCTGCTGGCCCTCCTTCAGGGTAAATTGGGCCTGATTGGCCAGGAAGCCTTCTTTGTTAAATTTAATGTCGTTAGAGGCTAGTTCAGCGTCGGAGCGCTTGAGCTTTCCGTGGCCATACAGCCCCGCCGAGCGCAGCAGCAGTCCACCTTCCAACTGGGTACTACCCTTGTAGAAGTTAAAATAGTTGCCTTTGGTGTCAATGAACATGCTGTCGGTCTTGGGGAACCAGCGCATGGTATAGTTCTTCACCTCTACGCTCGGAAAGTACGCTTTGCCGATAGTAGCTTCCTTGATGCTGGCGGTGGCTCCCGAGGCAATCAGCGAATCAGGAGTGAAGAACATCTCCTCCGTTGGGATAGTGGCTGACAAGTGATTGATAATACCCGGAGCTCGTAGCCCCTTACTGTTCATTACGAGCTTATCCGTCAGCTTTACCGTTGATTTTCCGCCGTATAGTTTGAGCAGTTTAGCCGTAGGCTTATACTCAAAGCCCATAGAGTTATCGGGCATGGTCTTCAGCAGGGTCTTGAGAGGCGGAAGCATACCAGCCGACTCAAAGGTACCTACAAAAGTAATATCGCGCTGATCGAGGCTGTCGGCATCCAACTTGGGTATCTTAAAGAACACCTCCCGGTCGTAGGCCACGGCCCTTTCTTTCTGATCAAAGAAAACTGTAATACCCTCGGGTATGACCATACGGGGTGATTTGGTATTCTTCTGCCGCCCTGACTTGTTCTTAGGGTCATTCAGGTAGAAGGTACCTCCCTTGTCGTACTTGATATGCCCTCCCACCTCATTGGCCAGGCCTTTGGCAAATTGCTCCTGAGGGGTGTAGGTGATGGAGTCAACCTGATTGAGGTTAACAAAGAACTGGTCGTAGTTGAATTTTAGGTTTTGCCCGGCAAAGCGGAACTTCGAAGACTTGAGCTGCCCATTGAGGGTAAAGTCCCGGTTGCGGCCTATGACTACCTGCTTATCAGACGGAGTAGCGACAATTTTTAAAGAATCACTCACCACAAAACGCTCCACACCACGTACGGTCAGAAGGGTATCTTTCAGATTGATGGTAGCGTTGGCTATCTCACTGTTGGCCTGGAACTGGGAGTTGATCAGGAAGTTGTCATAGTCGCTCTTGTCCATATTGGCCAGGATATACATTACTCCCTTACGGCTCAGCCGGTACTCTTCGGTCCCTTTGTCTTTCTGAAAATATCCCTGAAGCGTGAGCCGATCCAGGGCCTGGCGCATAATCGCCGGGTCTTTTTTGAACTGGTTGGCCAGATCATGCGGGGAGAAGTTCTGTCTTTTCTGAGTTTGGGCGAAGCTGGCTGCCATGATCAGAGGCTGAAAGCCAAACTCTTCCGTCATGGCCTGAAAGCGCTGGGGCCGGAAGTAATCGAATGATTCCAGCTTAACAGGTACTACCTTCTTGCCCGCAATCATGTAGAATTCAGCCTTCTCGTTGGGCAGGTGCCAGCGCATGGCCTCAGCCCATATATTCATCTTATGGTAGCTATCTGCGAAGGGAATACCTTCGAAGGGAGTACCATCGGCGCGCTCAAGACGAAGTAGTCCCTGCCCGTCGCTGTAATAGAAATGGACACCGGGATGGTACAACGAATCAGTACCCAGTGGCATCGAAAACTCAGCGAGCTGGGCCGTAACGATAGAATCATTGAGGGCAAAGCGGTGGCTGCTGGCCCTGAAAACGGGCTTATTGTTGAATGTAACGGATATTTCAGACGGTTCGTTACTCAGCGAGGTACTGTATATGGTACTACCGGCCAGCGCAAAACCTCCCCGGTACAGCAGGCTCTTGCTGCTATTCCGAAGAACGGCATCGTTGCGGTACGATACAAAGCGTGGGTAGGTAGAAGGCTTTCCGGCCGCACGGCGTACGCTCCTGAACTCAAACCTGCCCTTGACGGGGCTGGCCAGCTTGCTTTCGTAGTGGAGCGTGGCGTTGTCGATGGTCAGTGTGGGGCTAGAGGGCTGAAAGAAGTAGTCCTCAAAGTTGAGATAGATGCCCTGATCGCCTTCCCAGGTAAATTTACCACCCTTTCCCACAAAGGTACCCTCCCTGAGAGAGACACTACCCGTGCTGGGGCCGAAGGCGATGGAGTCTTGAGCCGTTACCACAGCAAAGCTGGCGTTCTGTAAGTCCAGCAGGGCACCGGTAAGGGTAGGTATGGGCTTGGCTTTGGTGTCAATAAGTACCGAATCAGCGGGCAGGTCCCAGCCATCGTTGGCAGGAGCGGCCGGCTTGGTGTCGGTAGTAGTGGTGGGCGCCGATTCATCAAAGCGGAAGCGGTACTGGCCTTCGGTCAGGTACAGCTTGCTGAAGTTGGAGGTATACAGTTGTCGTTTCTCAACGACGAGCTGAGCCGTTTCGAGAAGTTTCTGAAGTGATTTGGCGTCGTAGGTATCGCTGGCTTTATCCACCATGATCATAAAGCCGTTGGTATCGCCCTGCTGGGTGGTGATGGTATGCAGGTTGCGCATCAGGAGGTAGAATATGGGGCCGGCCTTCTGCCCTTTGGCCGCCAGCCGCCGCACCAATCCTACGAACTCCTTCTGCTGGGTAGCATTGAGCTGGCTCATCCAGATACTCTCCAGATCCTGCGCCGCTTTGGCGTAGGTTGGGTTCCGGCTGCTTTCCATCAGCTTTTTTATATCTACCATAAATTGCCCCGGGTCATCCGAAAGCCGGACTCCCTGCGCCCATACGGTAGTACCCGTAAGAATGATCAATCCAAACAGACAAAGGCGAAATAACTTCATAGAACTCCTTTCACAGTTTTCTTAGCTTGTTTTCTCAAAAACCACCGTAGCCCACTCGTGGCGGGTATCGGTTCGTACTTTGGTGAGGCCGTTTTCCAGAGCACACTGTACAATATCCGGCTCGTCCATTTCATAAAAGCCACTTACTACCAGCCAGCCGCCGTGCAGCAGGTGCTGTACGTAACGCGGAATCTCACTCAGCAGAATATTCCGGTTGATATTGGCCAGTATTCCACCGAACTGCCGATCCAGCGGTACATCCGTGATCGTACCCTGGAATACTTCAGCATCCTGCTCTACCCCATTCAAGGCAAAGTTCTCACGCGTATTTTCTACCGCCCACTCGTCAATGTCAAAAGCCACTATACTTTTGGCTCCCAGTTTACGACCCAGTATGGCCAGTATACCCGTACCGCATCCTACGTCCATGATGTCCAGTCCGGCGTGCGGCAGGCTGAGCTGCTCGTTCATGACCAGCCAGGTAGTAGCGTGGTGCCCCGTCCCGAACGACATCTTGGGTGTAATCAGCAGGTCATAGGTGAAGCGGTCGTCCGGCTCGTGAAACTGAGCCCGTACCCGTACGGCCGTCCCTACTTCGATCGGCTCATAGCTGCGCTCCCACTCCTCATTCCAGTTCCTTTTCTCTAACGCTTTCCATGAATGAGCTATTGCAGTGAAGATCTGGTATTTGGCTATAACGGCCTCAAGAGCAGCCTCGTCAAAAAGATCCTCTGTAATATAGGCATTGAGTCCCTCGTCGGTTTCTACAAACGATTCGTAGCCAACCTCGGCCAGTTCGGCGGTGAGGATATCAGTATAGTCGGGGGCAATGGTTAGGCTTAATTCTACGTAATTCATGAAGTATTCAGTAACAGACTTTTTAATGTATAAATATTAAAATAGGTATTTGCTTCAAAGGTAACCAATAAAAAGCGGGAAGCTCACGGCATGAACTTCCCGCTGGTGTCTGTCAGGTAGCTTCTCATCGAAACAGATACGCTTAAATCTTCACAATTACCAGCTCTACCCGACGGTTGCGCTGGCGCTCCTGCTCAGAAGCACCCTTGGCCACGGGGCGGGTAGAGCCGTAGCCTTTAGCTTCTACCCGGTTAGGGGCTATACCCTTGCTGATAAGGTAGTCGCGAACGGCACTGGCCCGCTGGCGCGACAGCTCCAGGTTCTTGTCAAAGTCGCCCACGTTGTCGGTATGACCCTCTACCCGTACCTGTAGGCTGGGGGTACTGCGCATCATATCTACCAGTCGGTCCAGCTCTTCGTACGACTCCCGCAGCAGTTCATACTTGGAGGTTTCGAAGTATATGTTGTTGAGTGTAATGCTGGTACCCTCTTTCAGGGGGATCAGATAGAAATCGCGGGTAAGCGCGGCACTTCCGGCAGAGTCGGCCGGATTCACCGCCGCGGAGGCAGTCAGGTATCCTTTGGCCGAAACACTAAGCGTGTAGCGCTGCTCCGGGGCTAGGCTCATGCGGTAGTTGCCCGACGAGGTACCCAGGCGCAGGGTATCAGTACCATCGGCATAGGATAGCTGTGCCGGGATAGCCCGACGCGTAGAGGCGTCGTAGACGGTACCCTTTAGCGTAACAAGGGTGGCCTTAGTGGTACGTGACTCCTGGTCAGGTTTGGCTACACGTGGCTGTGGGGTACTTGCCAGTGGCGGTTCGTCGCGAGGTTCTTCCCTGGGGGGCGCCTTTTGAGCCGGAGCAGATTGGCGCAGTGGGTTGTTGATGTGTACCCCGTAGAAGTTCCAGTACTCGACCTGGCCCGGATTGCGCCCTTCGAAGAAGTCAAATACCTCGATACCCGGATCGAGCCGCTCGTAGTAAACCCGGAAATTGACTACGTCGCCCGGGTATACAACCTGCTGCTCGGGCTCTACGGCTATACCTTCGGCCCGTATAAAACTATATTTTCGGGTAGTATTACCGGGTTTGTACAGGCGACTACGCGGGTCAATGCTGATGTAGTTGGTAACAAGCCGGCGGTTAGGGAAGAGGCGGTACAGATCGGCCGGGTAGGCGCTCCTATACTCCATATCAATAATGGTGTAACGGCTGGTCAGCTCTACCTTTGTAATGCGGACGTAGCGGGCATACTGCTCTTCTACCAGGGGACGATGGGTAATCTGTCCGGTGGCGGTTCCTATACCAAGCCAGACCATACCCAGTACAATAGTAAACGCTTTCAGACTCATGGCTGTCAGGGGCTATGTTATGACCTAAGGAAACATTGCAAGAACGACAGTATGAGTAACTTAGTGTATTGAAAAGAGTTAAATAAAATTTTTGGCCGGAGCTATATCTGGATAAAAGGTTTCCAGAAATCAGGGTCGTAACGCTCCCAGGCATGACATCCAAAAGGAAGCTGCTGATGATTGATAGCGTAGCTGGCGGCGGGGCTCTTCTCAAACGCAAAAGCCAGAGCCTCCTGCCAGGCGGGGAGCTTGATAAAGTACTTCATAGGGGCCAGACGGCGCGCGTCCAGCGAGAAGAGTTTGTCTTCGTTGCCGGGCCAGCGCGAGTAGAACCGGTCGTAGATCCGGATGTACCGGAGTAGCGCCGGAATGCGCCGCAGCGACAGGCCTCCGTTCAGGACCGGGCGGTGCTGGCTAAGTACCCGGGCGTATTCGTCGCCAGCATTGGCCGGTAGTTTATATAGCTCAGCCGGTTCCAGGCCGGGGGCGCCTATATAGTCGTACCCTTTGGCGCACCATTCACGTAGTTCATCCCTGAATACGTAAGCGTCCAACTGGTAGATGAGCATGTATTCGAATTCGGCAAAGCTCTCATAAAACGAGCGCGAAACCATGAGCTCGTTATAGCCATCGATGCCACTGAAGTACCTATCGTCGTACGATCTGAACTGTAAGCTAGGGTACTCCTCCGCCAGCTCCTTGAGTAGCAGGCCGGCTGGCTTGATTACAAAGGTCGGGTAGGCGGATAGTACCGTCAGGCACTGGCGTAAGGAAGCCTGTTCGGCCGGGGTCATAGCTGCCTTGTAGATGGGTATGACAACAGCTACCAGCGATGAGCTTGTCGATTTCATTCGTATGCGGAATGTACGTATTGGCTATGATTGATTTATAGGCTTCGGCATTATTCAAGCAAGTCCCCCAGAGCCGGCAGCCACCAGTGCCTACTACTAAACCGGTAGCGGCCCGAGACTACATCCTTCAGTACCGGCGAGATACGGAGTACCCGACTGTGGGGAAGGTTAGCCCGGCGCTGGTAGTGCCGTAAGCGCAGGAAAAGCTTGATGAGCTTTTCCCGGGGGATATACGGGTAGTCGCGCAGATGCAGGTAAATTTTCTCCAGCTCCTCCGCCTTGTCCCGAATAGGAGCCAGCTTCAGCTCCCGGTCCCGCTTAAAGCGGTCAAGCATGCGTACTGGTTCCAGCTTGCCCCCCAGACCAACCTGCTGGCTGGAATGCATACGGTACGAGATCAGACACTCATTGATAAAGCCTATCCTGTCCTGCAGGCTCAGCACCAGGGCGATCCAGCCGTCGTGGATCAGCAGGGGGATATGGGTAGGGAAGGGAAGCAGCCGGTTCAGGCACGAGCGCCGGATCGCCAGCGTGGCCCCTGTTACTACCGGTCCGTTGAACAGGATTTCGTGCGCTTTACCCTGCAGCCATTTCTGCTGCTGCTGCTCTACAAACTCTACTCCCTGCCACAGTGTGCATTTCAGGGACTTTGAGTTATCATCAATCATGAGTGCATCCGAAAACACCGCATCTTTATCCGGATGCGCGTTAAGGTACTCTACCTGCTTTTTTACCCGGTCTTCGCGCCACACGTCATCCTGGTCGCTTAGCAGCAGGATGTCGCCCCGGCAGAGCAGCAAGCACTTCTCAAAATTCTTGGTAGAACCCAGATTTACCTCATTCTGGTAGATATGTATAGGGAAAGGAGCCTTTTCTGCGAAGGCGCGTATGATAGCTATAGTGTCGTCACGGGATCCATCATCACATACTATAAGTTCATTTACGGGTAAAGTTTGACGGGTGATACTCTCCAACTGCTCAGGTAAATACCGTGATCCGTTGTAGGTACACATAGCCACTGAAATCATACAAGTTGGTTATAATAGCTACTAAGTTCGGGTTGTGTTTTTGTCAGGGTTTACGTTAGAGGAAATGGGCTTCTATAGTGGATTCTACTGTGCTACGGTAGCGGGTGGTTCTTCCAGAATATCCGGAGGTATCTGATATACATCGTGCTTTATAGCCCACTGCAGGAGTTGGCCATGCCCTTGGGTATTGATGATATCATAGTAGACTAAGGGTACACTTTTGTCTTTCAACCACGCTGTCAGCGTCACTTGATTTTGCTGATTAAACTCCTTAATCTGGAGTGAATTCGTTGTGTAACTTAGGCTCCATAGCAGCCCGGCTACCAGGTATAGGGGCAAAAGTAGGTTTTTTTTTAGTTTCCCGGTATCATATAGAATGGAAATCACCCAAATCGGAATAAACGCCGTAAAAAACATATATCGGGGTGCAATGCCACCTGCTGCCTTGGTATCAAAGCGGGAGATGGCAATAAGTACTCCCGTTAGAATTGGTAGACATAACAAGCAAAACAAGAGAGGTGTTTTGAATGCGTAGCCACTCCACAGGAGTCTTATCCAGTAATAAAACACCACTGCACCAACCACCATACACAGGATAATGTTCGTATAATGCCAGGGCGAACCATAGGAACTTACGTAGGCAAAGCTGCCCAGGTACGTGAAAAACAGCCGCATAGCCCAGTCAATCCGGAAGTGTGAGAAGTCACGCGTTACGGCTGGTTCGTTGGTAAGCTGTAACAAAACGTACAGCAGAGCAATGCCTATCCAGGGGGGGATGAGTTGATATTTTTTCTGGGTCCATAGTAAAAAAAGAGCCAGGGGAACAACCAAAATGCCGTTGCCAAAGGAAATAATAGCGATTAGGGCAGCCAGCATAGATCCGATGTACTGCCACGATACTACCTCCCGGGCTGATACGAGCCAGTACAGACTTAGCATGATAAAGAAAAAGACAGTGTAGTACTGGATACCACCCCAGTAGTAAAGGGTAACCTGCCAGAAAGAAAGGCTAAACAGAAATAAGCTGATGGGAAGCAACAAAGGCCATATCTGGACCTTTGACTTTTTGAGAATGGCCAGAGTAAGGCCAAAAGCAGCCAGCAGGTAAAGGTTCTGATACAGGATCAGTGTCCGAAAGTTGAGTTTGCCAAATAAGTCATAGTAAACAATGGAAGAAAGCCGGGACAGAAAGATCCGGTGTTCGTTATGGGGCTTAAAGAGCAGGGCAACCTGTTGCTTTAAATTAATTGCCTCAAAATAAAACATCCGTATGGCATAGATTGTAGCATGATAATCATCAAAGGATGGGATATCAAGCGTATAGTGCAAAACAGCTCGTACAAACGCTACAAAAACAACTATACATCCTCCAATACTGGCTGCTTTCAACAGTGTATTCCTGTAATCCTTCATTAGAAAAATACAAAAAATATAAAGAAATAGTGAGTGCTTAATTTATTGGCACAAAGAAAATTGGTACAATCCATGAATCCTTTTATTTAGTAGTATATTTATTTAACGGTACCCCGCCCATGCCCCTTGATGATGCGCTTAAAAAGGCTATTGTTCAAATGCCTATAAAAGAAAAAGACAAACTGCTCCTGCGGCTTATTAGCAAAGACAAAGCCCTGGCGGACCGGCTGTACTTTGAACTCATAGAAGGTAGCAGCACGACTCAGGAAAGACGTCAGGAAATAAAAAGCAAAATTCTGCGGTTGGCCCAGATGGCCCAGCATACGCCGGGCTGGATACTAATGGATATGCGTACGCTGAGCGGCGATATCGCTTACCATGTGAAGGTTACCAAGGACAAGTACGGTGAAATAGAGCTAAACCTATACCTGCTCAATGCGTTCTTTGAGTACCAGGCCGACCCCCTGCGTACCCATACCTCCCGAACGGAGAAGGTGGCCATGTACATGACGAAGAAAGCAAAGACGCTGCTTAACCGCCTCAATAAGCTCAACAGCGACTACTATGTGGATTTTGAGCAGGATGTGAATCGCCTGCTTCAGCAGTTGCACTCCATGTGTACGCAACCCTACGCCCGGCAGATGAACATACCCCGTGAATGGCCGTAGGTACTTATCAAAAACCTATATTTGTTTCCTATGAATACAACAGCCTTACTTATCATAGATGCCCAGTACGACTTCTGCCACCCCGAAGGCGCGCTTTACGTGCCGGGGGCGGATGAGGACGTAGTACGTATCGCCAACCTTGTACGGCAGCATGCCGGGCAAATCGATCAGGTGGTAGTGACCCTGGATACCCACCACGTGCTGAATATTGCGCACCCGGGCTTCTGGGAAGATGGGGAGGGAAATCCGCCCGCTCCGTTCACCGCGATCACGGCAGCCGATGTAGATGCCGGACGCTGGGTACCGCGCTATGAAGCAGACTATGCCCGTGAATATGTACATACGCTGGAAGAGGAGGGAGAGTTTCAGCACTTTATCTGGCCCGAGCACTGCCTGATCGGCACGCGCGGTGCCGCGCTGGACGACGCTATCGCCGGGGCCCTGAGGGAGTGGGTACACCAGTCAGGCCGTGACTACGAGGCGGTAGTGAAGGGCATACATCCGTTTGCTGAACACTTCGGCATATTCAGGGCCCAGGTACCCGTGCCGGGTGCTCCCGAGACCGAGTTGAATACGTCGCTGATCACGCTGCTGAACCGCAATGACCGGGTACTGCTGGTGGGTGAGGCCCGCTCGCACTGCGTGGCTACCAGCCTGAAGCAAATCCTGCGGTACGCGCCCGAACTGGTACCAAAGCTGGTAGTGCTGACCGACTGTATGTCGGATGTGACGGGGCTGGGCTATCTGGCAGATCCTATCTATGCCGAGGCCCGTGATCAGGGGGTACTGTTTACTACCTCCACCGATTTTCAATTTTAACCAACTTATTTGCCTGAGCAGAGCAGGCCATTCCTCCCCGCTATGTACATACACGTAGCGTCCTGTTCTGCTCATAAATCCGCTTACTGATGAGGCAGTTCATTTACCGGCAGTGGCCGTTTCTGCTACCCTTCACCATTCTATGGCTGGGGGTGGGGGGTATACAGCTCTTTCATACGCAGAGTGACATTATTATCTCTATTAATAACTTTTGGAGCCCGATGGGGGATTTCCTGTTTAAATACGGTACCCACCTTGGCGACGGGATCTTTGTCGTAGCGGTAGCCTTACTACTGATGTTGTACTCGTACCGCCGCGGCCTGCTGATCGTGCTTGGCTACCTGATATCGGGTCTTATCGTTCAGGTCTGCAAGCACTTTATATTTGCTGACATACATCGACCCTGGTACACCATGTCTAAGGTGGCGCCCTGGCTGCATAAGGTAGAGGGGGTGCAGATGTACCAGAATGGTAGCTTTCCGTCCGGCCATACTACCTCGGCTTTTGCCTTGTTTGCCATGCTGGCCTTCATGAGCCGGGAGCCCTGGGTGAAGGCGCTGTATCTGCTGCCTGCCGTGGTAGTAGGGTACTCACGTATGTACCTGCTGCAGCATTTTCTGATCGATGTACACGTGGGCTCCATGCTGGGGGTAGTGAGCAGCATTCTGCTCTACTACTATTTTGAAGAGTACTGGAAAGCACATCCTAAAACCTGGAATCAGCGGGGGCTCCTGTCCTGATATCTTTTTGGTGGCAATGGTGGGAGAGTCAGCCGGATTCCTTAAGTTTGTTCAGGTAGGATAATCTTCTATCTACCATTGTGCCACGTATCCCACCAGCGTATGACACGGTTTTTGGATCAGGTAGTACTTGTTACGGGTTCAGCCTCGGGAATTGGGCGGGCTACGGCCCTGGCTTTTGCCGGAGAAGGGGCTCATGTGGTGGTGGCCGATGTAGCCGAAGAAGGTGGACACGCTACCGTAGAACTGGTCCGGAAAGCAGGAGGCGAAGGCCTGTTCATACCATGTGACGTAGCGCAGCCCGATCAGTTGCAGCAACTGGTCAATGAAATCGTGCGGGTATATGGAAGACTGGATGTAGCCATTAATAACGCGGGCGTAGGTGGTGTATTTGCCCGCACCGCAGACGTACCCGCCGAGGAGTACCACCGCGTCGTCAACGTCAACCTGGGCGGTGTGTTTTTCGGAATGCAGTGCCAGATCCGTCAGATGCTCCGGCAGGGCGGAGGCCGGATCGTGAATGTAGCCTCACTGGCCGGCTTGCGTGGCTTCGCCAACTGCTCCATCTATACCGCTACCAAGCACGCGGTCGTAGGCCTTACCAAAGCCTCGTCGGCCGAATACGCCCGCAAAAATATCCGGATCAATGCCGTATGTCCTGCTTATACCCGATCGCCCCTTTTTGAGCAGCTACTGTATCTGAACCACTCCTACGAAGAAAAATTCAAACTGAATATTCCCATGAGGCGCTACGGACAGCCAGCCGATACGGCACAGGCTATCTTGTGGCTATGCGACCTCCACAACACCTTTGTGACAGGTATGGCGCTACCTATTGACGGTGGTATGATGGCTGTATAAGCCGGAAATAACGCCGGAACTGTGTTTATTTGTGCTGAAAACTGAATTGAACGTTATGATTTTTGCTGGCCGGTACCGCCATCTTATTCTTTTGTTAGTGGTAGCCTTTGGCTTTTTCTGGAACCTGGGCAGTGCCCCTCTGTTCGATGAGGATGAGGGCTTCTTTGCCGAAGGGACGCGTGAAATGGCTCTCCGTGGTGATTTTATCTCTACGTATATCAACCAGGAACCCCGCTTTGATAAGCCACCCCTGACCAACTGGCTGCAGTACGGAGCCACGCAACTCCTGGGCTGGAACGAGTGGGCCATGCGTCTGCCTTCGGCCGTGGCAGCCCTGGGCTGGATGCTGGTGATATTCTTGTTTGTGCGGAAGCGGTTGAGCGAACGGGAGGCTTTTTATGCCACACTCATGGCTACCTGTTCGCTGCAGATCACAATTATTGGCAAGGCCGCCCTGGCCGACGCCCTACTCAATGCCTTTCTGGTGGGGGCCATGTTTAGCCTGTACGAGATCCTGCAGGGTGGTCACAGGAAGTATACCTTTCTGTTCTATGCGTTTTCGGCGCTGGGGTTTCTGGCCAAAGGACCCATTGCGGTACTGGTACCCGGTGCGGTAACTATCCTGTACCTGTTGCGCTGGCGGAGCATCCGGCCACTCTGGCGGGTACTCGACGGCTCTGGTATCCTGCTATTTCTGCTCATTACGCTGCCGTGGTACATACTACAGTACCAGCAGATGGGGCAGGCGTTCATTGATGGCTTCTTCTTTAACCATAACGTCAACCGCTTCCGAACGGCCTTTGAAGGCCACTACGGCGGTATTCTGTACTTTGTACCTATCCTGCTGGTGGGGCTGCTGCCCTTTACAGCCGTGGTACTGTCGATGTTTGGCCGGCTGCGCTACCTGTGGTACGACAAGTACTTCTCGTTCCACCTGCTATGGTTTGCGTTTATCTTTGTGTTTTTCTCGCTGTCGGGTACCAAGCTGCACCACTACATCATCTACGGCTACACGCCCCTCTTCGTGCTGGCGGCCTGGCACATTGCCTATAATCCTGGCCTACCGCTGATCTGGCCCCTGCTGGTATTCATGATTATCCTGCTGGTGGCTCCGTTTACGCTCCCCAACTTTATTCCCATGATCAACGATGCCTACGCCGTAGAGGTCATTCAGGGAGCCGCCGCTGAGTTTGATCAGGAGTACTACATAGCTATGGGTGTGCTCTTGCTGGTGTTGCTGGTGCTGGAAGTAAAACGGGGGTGGCCTAAGGATCTGCGGCTGTTACTGGCCGGTCTGGTGCTGCTGGTGACGATCAATATGCTCTGGATGCCCCGGCTGGGTAATCTGCTGCAGGAGCCGGTGAAGCAGGCGGCCCTGGTAGCCAAGCAACGAGGCTATACCAATCTGGTCGTGTATGATCACTACTATCCCAGCTTTCATTTTTACTCCGGCCTCTTTGCCGAAGAGCGTGACCCCAGGCCGGGCGATCTGGTACTGGCCCGGAAGTACCGCCTGGACGGAGTACCTAACAAGGAGATTCTCTTCGAGAAGTACGGAGTAGTACTGGCTAAGATCAATCCTTAGGTACTTTACCAGCCTGGCCTGAACAGTTACTAAAAAAGCCTGGGCTACTGTCGGAACAGCGGCTCCAGGCTTTAAACCTCCCGTGGTGTGGATATCAACTACTAGTTATTCATTGAAAGTTGTTCGTGCGTCTCCTCCACGTTGTGGCGGAGCATCAGGCCTGACGATACACTGGCGAGTACCAGTTTCAGCTCAGGGTGGATATTGTCTTTGAGCCATACCTTGCCGTTGTTCAGGGTAGATACCGCGCCGATGGTTTGGCCATCTAACTGGAACTCGTAACCGTAGACGCTGGTAGGGTTGGCCAGCTTGGAGCCTCCTTCCAGTTCACGCAGGCCTACAATAGTAATGCGGGTACCGTCAGTATTGCTACGGATAAAGCCGAGCGTGGTGTTTTTGAGGGTACGACCGCCATCTACGTTATGAAGGATAAATTCCCAGCCTTCTTTAGAGCCACTCAACTCAATACCTCCCGCGAAGTAGTTGCGGTAGTTGGTCGAGAGGGAGAAGTACTCGCGTACGGGCGACACATCCACATCCCGGAAACGGCTGACAAAGGCTACCTCCGCTGAGCGTCCACCGGGACCGAACTGCTGGAAGCTCAACTTCTCGCGGGCTCCGTTGAAGCGGGCGACAAACGGTATCGAATAGCTGAATGTCCAGCCGCGCTTTACCTTGCTGGTGGTATAGTCGCCGAAGGTGAGTACCTGTCCGATCTGGAAGCCCTGGCGGCCTTTGACCGAATACTCGGTAGAGACTGATTTAAGATCATTGGTAACGGCTACTTCGGCGGTGCGGCAGGCTGTAAAGGCTAGGGCCATAAAGGCAAGCATGAGGGTGTACCGTCCGGCGGTAACGATGGGGGTGAGCGTTATTTTTTTCATGGCTAAATAGGTGATTACTGTCTATAAGAGGCGCAGCAGGAGCAAAAGGTTGGAACGGGGATCGCTTTTTAATCAATTTTTAGTGGAGGCTACCTGATTTTTATTGAATATTGTAGGAAGCCTTTTAGACTATCCCCCTGCCCCTGATACATACCGTTTCTACTGGCGTTCCAAAGCTAGTTGAAACCGGTGACAGGTACCTCTGGCTTTTTACAAAGACGGAGTACCTGCTGACCAGCGGAGCGGGTACTTTACCAATGGAATCCAGTTCCTTACCCCAACGTCCTGCTTATCTCCTGCCGCTGCTGGTGGCGGCGCAGTTTGCCGGTACTTCGCTCTGGTTTGCTCCCAATGCTGTATTGCTGAGTCTGCAGCCTTTTCATCCCGGTGTTACTACCTTTTTGCCTACCATGACTACGGCCGTGCAGCTGGGCTTTGTGCTGGGTACCCTTTGCTATTCGTACTTTTCAATAGCCGATCGCTACTCGCCTGTGCGGGTATTCATGGGGTCGGCGTTACTGGCGGCCCTGACCAACGCGGCAGTACTGCTGAGCTACCAGTGGCTCCCGGGCCTTTTTATGACGCGTATGGCCGTGGGCTTTTTCCTCGCGGGCGTGTATCCGGTGGGGATGAAGATCTGCAGCGACTGGTACGAGGCGGGTCTCGGCAAGGCGCTGGGCTATCTGGTGGGCGCGCTGGTGCTGGGTACGGCATTCCCGCACCTGATCCGGGCGCTGTCGGTGCAGCTCGACTGGCGGTACGTGATCCTGGCTACGTCGGCCCTGGCCGTGGCCGGCGGCCTGGTAGTAGGCCTGCTGGTAGCCGATGGTCCCTTCCGGCGGAAGGCTGGGCGGCTCAATCCAGCTATGCTCGGGGAGGTATTCCGGGTACCTGATTTCAGGAGGTACGCCTTCGGGTACTTTGGGCATATGTTCGAAATATATACCTTTTGGGCCTTCGTTCCGCTGCTGCTGCTGACTTACACCCGACTAACCGGTACTACGCTAGATGTATCCCTGTGGTCGTTCGTGATTATAGCGGTAGGGGCTTTGGGCTGTGTGTCGTTGGGCGAGTTATCGGTCCGCTGGGGGAGCCACCGAACGGCCTGGCTGGCACTGGTGGTATCAGCAGTGTGCTGTGGCCTGGTACTCGGGATGGCCCTGCTGCCGGTGGTGGCACTGGTGGGGTACCTGCTCGTGTGGGGTATCAGTGCAGCGGGCGACTCGCCGCAGTTTTCGACGCTGGTGGCGCAGCACGCTCCCGCCGACTACCGTGCTACCGCCCTTACCATTGTTACGTCCATTGGTTTCTTTATCACCATTCCCAGCCTGTACCTTACGCAGTGGCTGTTCGGCCAGTTCGGGCATCAGGCGCTGGTCGTGTTGGTACTAGGTGGTATCTTTGGCCTGCGAGCCATGCGTAATAGAAAGGTGAAAAACACGACCTGATTATAAAAAAGAAAGCTAACACCTAAAAACTAACAGCTAACACCTAACTACATATGAAACCAGCCAGCTACTGGGTAGAGAAGTACCAAATGCAGGCCCACCCCGAAGGCGGGTACTTTGCCGAAACCTATCGCTCTGCCGAGCAGATCCCCCAGTCGGCTCTGCCCGACCGCTTTAGTGGCGCTCGTACGTTCAGTACCGGCATCTACTTCCTGCTCGAGGGGCACCATTTTTCGGCCCTGCACCGCATCCAGTCCGACGAGCTGTGGCACTTCTATACGGGCGATCCGCTGGAGGTGTACGTCATCTATCCCGAAGATGGGCGTCTGGACGTGATCAGGCTCGGATCTGACCCTGAGCGGGGTGAGGTATTTCAGGCGGCGGTACCGGCGGGTACCTGGTTTGGCTCCCGGCCCGTTGGGGGCAGTACCTACTCCCTGGTAGGCTGTACGGTAGCACCGGGCTTTCATTTTGCTGATTTCGAACTGGCCGATCGGGAGGAGTTACTGGCTCAGTATCCCCAGCACCGGGAGGTGATCCAGTCGCTGACGCGGTAACTGGCTACTGCTTTCTACGAATCACCGTTGAGTGCAGTACCCTGATGCGCCAGCCTTTGCGAGTCTTTTCCAGAATGGCCGACTCCATCCATCGGATGGTCGTTTCCTTCTGGTTGCGGGTTACGACGGCGGTATTCTCGTAGTTGGTCCAGGCTACGTTGCCCTTCACGACCGTATTAAAGAAGTCAAAACTATTGAGGCGTTTGTAGTCGGCCGGGCGTGTGACGGCGAATTTGACCTGCAGGGTATCCATGTTCCAGACCATACCATCTTCCAGCAGCAGAAAATCCTCCGTAACCGTTTCCTGCATTTTCGGGATGCTGGCTTCGGTCAGAGCGTCAAAAAACAGCACCACCATCTGCTCCACCTCTTTCTGTTCTTTGGTTTTGGTCTGCGCCAGTACCTGCTGCAGGGGCAGGCAAATGAGTAGCAACAGGAGTATCTTTTTAAGCATATATAGTAAGTTGAAATGTGAAAATAAATACTCCAGGCGGCTTCTACCGTAGCAGCTCTCTTTCTTTCAGCCAGTCAAATATAATCTGATCCACTGGAGAGACCTTATCCCGATCCGCGTAGCCGAACCATACCACCTCCTCTATTTCAGCGGCAGGGGCTATGGTACCCTCAAAGGCCGCCTCGTAGCAGGTCATCTTCATCTGTACCCCTTCGGGATTATTATCCGCCTGCGCCTGAAACACACCCATCAGCCGGATGCTATCCTCCACCAGCTCCACGCACAGTTCTTCCCGGATCTCGCGCGATAGCGCTTCCCAATCGCTTTCGCCGGGCTCCCGTTTTCCGCCTGGGAAGTAGTACTTCGTTCGGCCCCGGCTCCGGGTGCTTAGTATTTGGCCGTCGCGGATCTCGATCCAGGCTAGTTTGTCTATGACTTTCATGGTGGATAGTGGTAGTAGAGCCGCTAAATTAGTAATTAGGTCGTACAGTAGCGCCAGGGTAGTTTTCTCATTTTACGACTTTCCTACGTAGAGACAGCAATAACCACCAAGTATGAAACTGACCAACCCTATCGGCTTGATCCCGGGCCTCGTAGCGGCTCTGTGGATAAGTCTGTTGCCGGCCTTACCGGAAGCCAGCGCCCAGTCTTTGCGCAAAACCGTTTCCCTCTTTGACGGCAAGACCCTGACCGGCTGGAAAACCGTAGACCCGGCTCACGCAAATTGGTGGTACGTAGCCGACAGCGTGATCAGGAGCGGCGATGGTGTCAAAAAGATACCTGATAACAGTTACCTGTACACGACCCGCGAGTACGGCGATTTTGAGTTTCGTTGCCTGTTCCGGCTGTCCGGCAATCCGGCTACGGGAATGATCAACAGCGGCATTCAGTACCGGTCTATTGTCAAAGATGGCAAGATGATCGGGTACCAGGCCGACATTGGCCACGGGTACTGGGGCGATATCTACGACGAGCACCGCCGCGAAAAGCTCGCTGGGGGCGACCTGCGTACGCTCCGGCACCTGCTCCGCGAAGACGGCTGGAACAGCTACATCATCCGCTGCCAGGGCAACCGCCACGAGCTGTACATCAATGGCGTCAAAACCTGTGAGTACATAGAAAAAGACCCCAGTATCCCGAATAAGGGCGTCATTGCGGTTCAGATTCATTCCGGCGGCGCGGCCCAGGTGGAGTTCCGGGATATTATGCTGACGGAGCTATAGATAAGTACTAGCTAAACAGTAGCATGAAGGTAACCGCGCAGATCATAGTCAATAAGCGGCTATCCCAAAAGAAGAGGAAGACTCTGTCTTTGAGTCCTGTCTCTGGATTTGCTGAACTGGGCCTGGCTCTGGCTGGATGAGACCTTTATGTTTGATTGTATAGTCTGATCCCATGTATTACAGACTGAAACTTCCATTTTATAACTAGTTGTAAATGGCTGCCTCTGATCCATCTATCGTAGTATTGGGTTGTTTTGATACCAAAGGCGAGGTGTTTGCCTGGCTGCGGGAGTGCCTGCTGGGGCAGGGTGAGCGAGTCTTGACCATCAATACCGGCGTATTGGGTACTACCGACTGCTTTCCGGTAGATATTGAAGCAGAAGCGGTGGCCGAAGCCGCCGCAGTGACCCTCACCGACCTACAAACCAGGCGGGATCGCGGACAAGCCGTAGACTGCATGGGCAGGGGAGCCGCCCAAGTACTATCCCGATTAGTAGAAGAAGGAAAAGTCAAGGCGGTCATCGGCATGGGCGGCGGCGGGGGGACCTACATTGCGCTGGCCGCCATGCAGGCCGTACCACTGGGCATTCCCAAGCTGTGTCTGAGTACGGTGGCCGCCAAAGATCTATCCCGGCAGGTGGGCGATAAAGACATTACCCTGATGCCCTCTGTAGTAGATGTAGCCGGGCTCAACAGCATTATTCGTCCGCTGATCGCGCAGGCCGCGGCGGCCATCCGAGCCATGGCTGGGGTAGCCCGAACTACGAAAGGTACTACGACTACGGCCGGAAGTATCGCCATCAGTATGTTTGGCAACACCACCGCCTGCGTCGATGCCTGCACCGAATTGCTGACCCGACAAGGTTACGAGGTCCTGGCTTTCCATGCCACGGGCGTAGGAGGCAAGACCATGGAAGCCCTGATCCGGGAAGGTTGCTTCGACGCGGTACTGGACATAACAACCACCGAACTGGCTGATGACCTGTGCGGGGGCATCTGCAGCGCCGGTCCCGACCGACTGACCGCCGCGGCCCGGATGGGGATTCCGCAGGTGGTGGTGCCGGGTTGTCTGGATATGGTTAACTTTGCCCATCCGGATACCGTGCCGGAGCCCTACCGGCACCGGGAACTGTACCGTTGGGCGCCGGACGTGACGCTGATGCGGACCAATGCGGAAGAAAACCGGCAGCTGGGCGAGCAGCTGGCCCAAAAACTAAATAGGTCCGCGGCTCCCGTAGCTGTGCTTTTGCCCCTGAAAGGAATATCCCAGATTGATGCCGAAGGCGGCGTATTTTATCATCCTGAATGGAATAGGGTTTTATTTGATGTCATACAGGCCCATGCAGCGGAAAGGATAGAAGTGAGAGAGGTAGATGCTCATATTAACGACCGGGCATTTGCCGAAGTACTGGTACAAATCCTGCTGGACCTGATGCAAAAGAACAAACTAACAAAAACAGGTACTTAGGATAGCTGAATAATCAAATCATTTTAAAAAATCAAGACAGACTACTATGCCAAATCCATGGACCGGTAAGGGGAATCCCTATACCCGACAGGAGGTCAGAGAGCGCCTGCGGGCTACTCTGGATCAGAACAAAGCCATTATCGCGGCCGGAGCGGGAACAGGAATCAGCGCCAAATTCATTGAAAAAGGCGGGGCCGATCTGATCATTATCTATAATTCGGGGCGCTTCCGCATGGCCGGACATGGCTCCACGGCTGGCCTGATGGCCTATGGCGATGCCAATGCCGTGGCGATGGAAATAGGGGAGTTTGAAGTGTTGCCTGTAGTGGAGGAAATCCCTGTGATTTGTGGCGTACACGGCTCCGACCCCCGCCGCCGGATCTGGCACCATCTGCTGAAGGTAAAAGAAATGGGTTTTTCGGGCATCAATAATTTCCCAACCCACTCCATCGTAGATGGGCAGTTCCGGCAGGTACTGGAAGAAACGGGTATGGGCTTCGACAAAGAAGTGGAAATGGTCCGGATCGCCAGTAAAATGGAGCTGTTCTCTATTGTGTACGTAGCCAAACCGGAAGAAGCTCGCCAAATGGCCGAAGCTGGTGCCGACGCCATTATTGCTCATGTAGGTACTACAATAGGAGGTTCTATAGGCGTAGTAGAGGCCTCCTGCACCATGGACGACGCCATTGAGCGTACCCAGCAGATCATAGAAGCCGCACGGGACGTCAACCCCGACTTGTTCTTCCTGACCCACGGCGGACCGGTCAATACACCCGAGGATGTACGCCAGGTCCTGGATGCCACCGATGCCCACGGCTTTGTCGGCGCCTCCTCGCTGGAGCGTATGGGCGTAGAGGCCTCCCTGACGGACCTGACCCGTCGCTTTAAAGCCCTCACGCTACCGAACCGGCAGAAGTAGGAGGTAGGTTGTACTGCTACTTTACGTTAGTGAGGGTTTCTCAATGAAGTGATAGGTACTTCTTAAGTAAAATCTGTTCATGCCTGACCACATTCTTGATTATTACCTGTATGCTTTCTCGCATCTGAATACGGGTGGAGGTAGAACCAAAGAGTCTGCTCCTCATAAGCCTGTACTGCTCCTATCGGTTATTCAGGCGTATGAAAGCAGAGTACTTACTTCTAATCAAATCTCTATTTCCCCTGAGCTGACCAGTTAGTTCCGGTCCAACTGGAACAGATTTGTCACAACTAACCATACACCCGGATTTGCGCTAACATTTTCCATAGTGTCTTTAGTTACAGTTCACTAACTTCTAACCATGCAAATACTTGCTGTTTGTCCATTTTATTTTTATGAACTGTATCATGGTCTACATTACAAAGAGTTATCAAATTGTCTTTTTCATTTTTTCCTCCATTAGCATGATATTCTAAGTGATGTAGTTCAAGAAGTCTTCGAGGATCTTCCGAACGTCGCTGACCAGGGTGCCACTTGCATTTCCGGCAGCAAAACTTATCTCTTTCTAAAACTGCTACTCGTACGGAATCATCAATTTTACGATCATGTGGTTCTGCTTGTTTATTCTCTTCTAGCAAGTAAACACCAACGGGTAAGTCTACCCTTCCTGATGTTTTTGTCTTAACTGGCCATCCTTCTTCAGTTCGTAGTTCACGTACTCGACGAGCCCATTCTTTAACTCCATTAGCAAGATATGCTAATTCTTCGCCTGTGACTTGCCGATTCACATTATTAATGCGTGAGTAGATCCGTAATAGTCAAACCTTGTACTTATTATGGCAAGCTATAAACAAACCGAGTACGAAGTGCTACGCCGGCGCTGTGTCG
>NZ_JAFEUV020000014.1 GCF_017355915.2 Telluribacter roseus | reverse complement strand
TAACGCCCTGAGGATGGCCCTCAAACAGAGGGTGGACAAGAAGCTCGAGCTGATCCACCACTCTGACAGGGGGATACAGTACTGTGCCGACCAGTATCAACAGGTCTTACTCAAAAACAACATCCAATGCAGCATGACCCAGGACTCTGATCCTTATGAGAATGCTGTCGCAGAGAGAATCAACGGCATCCTCAAGCAGGAGTTTATGCTTGATGCCGCTGGAGAGGACTTACGTCTGATTCGTAAGGTAGTGAAAGAGTCCATTGATGTGTACAACCGACAAAGGCCCCATTATTCAAACCACCTACTCACGCCGGAGATGATGCACCAACAAGACCAGATCAAAATGAGAACCTATAAAGCTAAAAGCAGTAGAAGCCCTAGGGCTTCTACTGCTGAATTTGTTTAACTCCAATCACCTAAAAATCTGTATCGTTTTTTTAGGTCGGGACAAGCTTCAAGTAAAAGGCTAACGGCTAAAACCTAACAGCTAATAGCTCTTATATCACCTGCGTCTTGCCAGGTACTGCTACCGGGTAGTATCCATCTGGTCCGGGAAGTACCTTAGGCATAGCGTCCCAGGCCAGCTTATCCGGGAAGAGGTTGATATTTGAGTTCAGAGCGTCATCCCACTTCACCAGCTTGCCCGAGTAGGTAGCCATCCGGCCCATAATGGCCGTCATAGTACTTTTGGCGGTGCGCTCAGCATCGGCAAACTTATACTCTCCTTTGGCGATAGCCTCAAACAGTTCATCGTGCTCTACCTGGTAGGGGTTCTTGTCGCCTTTGCTGTCGTGGGCGTATATGACGCCTCCTTTATAATCTTTCAGTACAGTACCTTTGTCACTGAAGCTGTCGATGCGTCCTTTGGTACCCACGAAGGCCTCATCTACTTTGCTGTAAGTACCTTCGTAGTGACGGCACTGACTCGAAATACAGGTACCATCAGCGTACACCATATCCAGCATGTGGTGGTCAAATATCTCGCCGTACTTTTTGTCCGTACGTACCTGACGGCCACCAGTACCTTGTATGCTTACCGGATAGGCGTTCTTCGCCCAGTTGGCTACATCTATGTTGTGTACATGCTGCTCCACGATATGGTCGCCGCACAGCCAGTTGAAGTAGTACCAGTTACGCATCTGGTATTCCATCTCGGTCATGCTGGGCTGGCGCTCACGCACCCATACGCCACCACTTACCCAGTACACCTGTCCGCCCACGATGTCACCCAGGGCACCGTCGTGGATGCGTTTCATGGCTTCGCGGTAGTTGCGCTGGTAGTGGCGCTGCAGGCCAGTCACCACGTTCAGTTTTTTCTTCTTAGCAATTTCGGCCACTTCAAGCACTTTACGGATACCAGGGGCATCGGTTGCGACAGGCTTCTCCATAAAAACGTGCTTGTTCTGACGTACGGCTTCTTCGAAGTGAGAAGGACGGAAGCCCGGAGGGCTTGCCAGGATCACTACATCGGCCAGAGCAATGGCTTGCTTATAAGCATCCAACCCTACAAACTTGCGAGAGTCGGGTACATCTACCTTACTGACTTCCTTACCCGAAGCATCTTTATATTTACGCTTAGTCAGACCTGTGTACGCTTCTTCCAGACGATCGCGGAAGGCATCGGCCATAGCTACCAGTTTGACGTTCTGGCTAGTGCTAAGAGCTTGTGCTGCGGCTCCGGAGCCACGACCACCACAACCGATCAGAGCGACTTTGATTGTATCGTCTACCGCACTATTATAGCCGTAGGATGCCAGAGGGCTAAGCAGGGCTCCACCCGCCAGTAGGCCGGAGGCTTTTAGGAATTCGCGACGATTTTTTTCCATTGTACTGTATGTTAAGAGTTAAAGGATATATATGCTAAATCAATAGTCTTCGATCAGAGGCGGGTTGTAGTACTTCTCGATCTCCTCCTTCGAAGGTGTTTTCACCGGACGTACCAGGCGCATGCCTACAAAGGAGGCGCTGGTGAGCCACCACTCGCTCTTGGGCAGCTGGGGGTCCAGGATCTTCCAGTCGGGTGACGAGGGGGTACGGGCGGCGCTACGGGCTACCGAAGCATCGTCGTCCCACGATCCGCCCCTGACGGCGTTGGGGTACAGCTCAGTTACGGGAGCAAAGGCTTCTTTTACTTCTCCCTTAGCCCTTTTGGCGTAGTAGTCGGGGTGGTACTGGTCCAGTGTCCACTCCATTACGTTGCCGTGTATATCGTGCAGCCCCCAGGGGTTAGGCTTCTTCTGACCAATCTGCTTGTAAGCTCCGTCACTGTTATCCTTGTACCAGGCATATTCACCCAACTTGGCCGGATCGTCGCCAAACGAGTAGGCGGTCTTGGTACCGGCACGGGCGGCGTATTCCCACTCGGCCTCAGTAGGCAGGCGGTAAAAGATGCCCGTCTTTTCGTACAGCCACTTACAGAAGTAGATGGCCGAGTACTGCGTCATGTTGATAGCCGGATAGCCCGCGCGCCCCATTCCGAACGACATATCTACGTACGGAGGGCTGGGACGGGTACTGGCGTCCGTCTTGGCAATGCTATTGGAAGGGTCGGGGTTACGGGCGGCCATTTCCTTCTCCATGTTCTTGAAGGCATACAGATCATAGATATCCCAGGTGACCTCGTACTTACCCATCCAGAAGGGCTCGATCTTGACCTTGTGCTGCGGGCCTTCGTCCTCGCGGCGGCCTTTTTCGGAAGCCGGGCTTCCCATCATAAACTCACCTCCCGGTATAGCCACCATATCGTAGGTCTGGCTGCTACCCGGAATCTTCTGCGTATAGCTCTTGAAATCGGCCTGTGAAAAAGCCAATAAAGGTGAAAAAACACTAGCTACTAATAATGATAATCGCGTATTCATCAGACAAAACTGCAAATGGGGGTACTTGAAAAAAGTCTATTTAATATAAAGAGTAAAAATAGCGAAGATATACTACACAAAAGATAATTTTTAGGATATGTTTGTTACTAAAGGAGATAGACTTGACCTGCTCTCTTCCCAAAAGCAGGTACTTACCAGCTATAGTCCTAACTTTGGGTTAAAATATTGATCTGATACATGAATTATCTTTCTGCTGAAAATATATCAAAGTCATTTGGTGAAAAGTGGTTGTTCCGTAACATTAACTTCGGGCTGAGCCGGGGTGATAAGGTAGCCCTGATCGGTACCAACGGAACCGGCAAAACTACGTTTCTGAACATACTGGCCGGACTCATGCCGCCCGATGAAGGGCTGGTGAGCCTGCGCAAGGATATCCGTCTGGGGTACCTGGACCAGAGCCCTTCCTTCGACGAGGCGCTGCCCGTGATGGAGGTAATCTTTGCGTCATCCAACCCGGTAGCCCAGGTAGTGAAGCGGTACGAACACGCCCTCGCTACTAGTAATAATAACGAACTGACGGCCATTCTTGGTGAAATGGACTCGCTAAAAGCCTGGGACTTTGAAGCCAAGGCCAAGGAAGTACTGGGGCGGCTGGGCATTCATGATGTGGATGCGCGCTTTGGTACCCTGTCGGGGGGACAGCGCAAGCGGGTAGCCCTGGCCAAGGTACTGCTCGAAGACCCGGACCTGCTGATTCTGGATGAGCCTACCAACCACCTGGACCTGGATACGGTAGAATGGCTCGAGAACTACCTTACTACCCAAAACACCACGCTCCTGATCGTAACGCACGACCGGTACTTCCTGGACAAGGTATGTAACAACGTGGTGGAGCTGGACGGAGGCTCGGCCTATACCTACAAGGGCAACTACTCGTACTTTCTGGAAAAGAAAGCGGAGCGGGAGGAAATGGAAGCCGCCGAGATTGACAAGGCCCGTAACCTGATGCGTAAGGAGCTGGACTGGATCCGTCGGCAGCCCAAAGCGCGTGGTACCAAAGCCAAGTACCGCGTAGATGCCTTCGAAGACCTGAAAGACAAGGCCAGCCAGCGCAAGTACGACAACCAGATGGAGCTGAACGTGAAGGCCACCCGCCTGGGTAGCAAGATCGTGGAGCTGCAGAGCGTAGGCAAGCGCTTCGGCGACCGTGAGCTGATCCATAACTTCCTGTACACCTTCCGCAAGGGCGACCGCATCGGCATCGTAGGGCAGAACGGAATGGGTAAAAGTACCCTGTTGAATATGATCACGGGCGAGCTTCGCCCGGACAACGGACAGGTAGTACGTGGGGATACGGTGCAGTTTGGCTACTACACCCAGAGTGACCTTGAGTTCCGGGACGACCAGCGGGTCATTGATATTGTAAAGGATGTAGCGGAGGTCGTACGGCTGGGTACCGGGCAGACTGTCACGGTGTCGAAGTTCCTGGAGGCATTTCTGTTTTCGCCGTCCAAGCAGCACGACTTCATCTCCAAGCTGAGCGGGGGGGAGAAGCGCCGCCTGCAGCTCTTGCTGGTACTGATGAAGGAGCCCAACTTCCTTATTCTGGATGAGCCTACCAACGACCTGGACATTAGTAGCCTCAACGTACTCGAGGAATTTCTGGTCAACTTTCCGGGCTGTCTGGTGATCGTGTCGCACGACCGTTACTTCCTGGACCGGCTGGTAGACCACCTGTTTGTATTTGAAGGAGAAGGCAAGATCCGTGATTTTCCCGGCAACTACAGCGACTTCCGCATCTGGCAGGAGGAGCAGGAAGCCGGGCAGAAGCGCGAGCAGCAACTGGCCCAGAGCCGACAACAGGCTGCGGCGCCAAGCCCTGAACCAGTCAAAGCTGCCAATACTTCCTCTTCATCCAAGCGGAAGCTGAGCTACAAGGAGCAGCGGGAGCTGGAGCAACTGGAAACGGATATAGCCAAGCTGGAAGAACGCAAGGGGGAGTTGATTGGAAAACTTAACAATGGTGGCTCCCACGAGGAGTTGACCGAATGGGCCAGAGCGATTGAGCAGATAACAGAGGAGCTGTCGGAGAAAGAGATGCGCTGGCTCGAACTATCAGAATTTGCTTAACTTTGGGTATATAACCCGCTACCAGCCATGCGTCGTCATGGCAGATGTCCGGGGTACAGGCTCTGAAACAGAGGGCCGGTACCTCGGCTACTACCTTTGTAAAAACGGCCTTTTATGAATTCTATTCTTGAATTTTTTCAGTATCTGCTTGATTCCGAAGAGCTCATTCGTACGGGTGGGCTTGTTGTGATTACCCTCATCGTCTTTGCCGAAAACGGTCTGTTCTTCGCTTTTTTCCTCCCCGGCGACTACCTCGTGTTCCTGGCGGGGGTGTTCTGTGGTACGCATCTGCTCGACGTACCTCTCTCCGTCCTACTGATATGCCTGTTTGCCGCGGCGGTACTGGGCTCGCTGGTAGGGTACCTGTTCGGTAAGTACTTTGGCGACCAGCTCGAAAACAGAAAGGACTCCCTTTTCTTCAAGCGGAAACATATCGAGACTACCCGCAAGTACTTCGAAAAGTACGGCAGCCGCACCCTGGTCATTAGCCGCTTTTTACCCGTAGTACGTACATTTGCTCCCATTCTTGCGGGCGTAGTCAAAATGCGTCCCGCTGACTTCCTGACCTATAATGTACTGGGAGGAGCCATCTGGATCGGTGGACTGACGGGCGGAGGCTACTACTTCGGCAGCCGCTTCCCCTGGATCATTGACTATGTACACTACATCGTGATCTTCTTCCTGGCCATTACTACCGTGACCGTCGTAAAAGGGTACTTCAACGCCCGCAAGGAAATGAAGGCGGAGCAGGAACGTACGATGAAGTAGATCTTACTCTTCTTCCCTGAACCAGCCCGAGTACGTAATGTAGTTGTTGGCCGTGCGGGTAATCACCTCATCCAGCTCGGGCGACACCTTCTTCAGGAAGCGCGCTGGATTGCCGGCGTATATACTCCCCGGCTCCACGATGGTACCCTGCGTGACGATGGCTCCCGCGGCCACAATGGCCCCTTCGCCTATCACGGCGCCATCCATCACTATAGCGCCCATACCTATAAGTACCCGGTCCTGTATGGTGCAGCCGTGTACAATGGCGTTGTGCGCAATGGATACGTAGTTGCCGATGGTAGTGCCAAACCGCTGGTAGGTACAGTGGATCACGGCTCCATCCTGTATGTTGGAGTTGTGGCCAATCCGGATGCTGTTGACGTCACCCCGTACCACCGCGTTGAACCACACGGTACAGTTATCGCCCATCACTACATCCCCTACTACTGTGGCGTTATCGGCCAGCCAGCAGTTGTCGCCCAATTCAGGTTTTATTCCCCGTACAGATCGTATCAAAGCCATAGTTTCAGGTTTTTTTTCAACCATAAAAGTAATACAGTAGTTGTGTTTTAAAATACGATACGCTCAGATAGAGACATATTAAGCGGCGTAGGTACGGAGCCTGTCGTTTTATCCACAACCAAACTATGACTACTATGGCAACTATACCTCAGGATAAAAGCCTGGACAATACCCTGTCGCTTCTGAAAGACGGGTACGACTTCCTGCTCAACAAACGAAAAGAAAACGGTACTGATGTGCTGGCGATCCGGTTCATGGGGATGAACGTGATCTGCCTGGGAGGAGAAGAAGGGGCGAAGCTCTTTTATGATCCGGACAAGTTTCAGAGGAGTGGGGCGGTACCCAAGCGAATACAGAAAACCCTGGTCGGTGAAGACGCGATACATACCCTGGATGGCGAAAAACACCGGCGCCGAAAGCAGGTATTCCTGACCCTGGCGTCGGACGAGAGCATCCAGAACCTTACGGACTGCTTGCTTAGGGAGTGGGAGGCTATCCTGCCCGTATGGGAGCAGAAAGGGGAGGTGACGCTCTTCCCGGAAATGCAGCAGCTCATTACCCGGGCCGCCTGTACCTGGGCGGGTGTGCCACTACCGGAGGAAGAGGTAGAGCAACGGGCGCAGGACTTTACCGCCATGGTAGATGCCTTTGGGGCCGTAGGGCCCCGGCACTGGCGTGGCAAGCGGGCCCGGAGCCGCACCGAAGAGTGGATTATTGGGGTAATCGAACAAATACGCGACAAGCGGCTCTACGTAGCTGAGGGATCTCCGGCCTCCGTAATCGCGGCCCATACCGAAGACGGCCAGCTGCTGGAGCCCCGCCTGGCGGCGGTGGAGCTGATCAATATGATACGGCCTACGGTGGCTGTTTCTTATTTTATCACATTTGCCGCGGTAGCCCTGCACGAGTATCCGGAGTGTCGCCAGCGGCTCCGGGAAGGAGACCCGCAGTACCTCGAATGGTTTGCTCAGGAGGTACGCCGGTTTTATCCCATTGCGCCGTTTATGGGAGCTCTCGTGCGCGAAGACTTTGAGTGGAAGGGCTACCAATTTGAAAAAGGAACCATGGTAATGCTGGATATATTTGGTACCATTCACGATGAAAAGATCTGGGCACATCCGGAGCAGTTTAGGCCGGAGCGCTTCAGTAGCTGGGACGGCAGCCCGTTCAACTTTATTCCGCACGGAGGAGGGTACCCCGACAAGGGACATCGCTGCCCCGGCGAGCGAATAACGCTGGAAACGCTCAAAATAGCCGTGGACCATCTGGTCAACCGCCTGCGGTACGATGTACCCCAGCAGGACCTGTCGTATAGTCTGAGGCGTATGCCTACCTATCCGGAGAGCGGTTTTGTGATGAACAATGTCAAAGTCATATAGCTGCCTGAGTACTGAGCGAAGGAATGTCGTCGGGCATTCTTACAGATAAACATCCGGCCCATATAGTAGCCCATTACGTAAGCAACCCCACTTGGCAGGAGCAGGAGGCTGTAAATGTGGTGGGCTACTGTTGTTGCAAGTGGGATGCCGCCGCCAACGGCAGGTGGGCGTCAACCTGTTGACCCGCCGCCACGATACTGTGAGGAAGGCTGGAACTGTATCGGAGATAATCCAGAAGCTTTTTGTAATGTCATCTCTGGTCCTAATCAGCACAGTTTTCGTACATACTAGTACAAATAGAGCTCTACCGGGCCGTGCCGTAGAAGTGGAACAATTTTAGTAACTTATTTTCGGTTAAAGAAGGAAACAGGTTTTTCCGCAGGGAAAATCAATATATTGAGCATAAGAATTAACCTAAATGGAAAAGTTATGGCATCAGTTGTTAATATATCAAAGGGGAGCCTGCTGATTGCAGAACCCTTTCTTAGCGACCCTAATTTTGAGCGTGGCGTAATATTGCTGTGCGAGCATAACGAACAGGGGTCTTTTGGGTTCGTTCTGAACCAGGCTACCGAGCTGATGCTTGGCGATGTACTTGAAGAAACGATTTATCAGGATATACCTCTTTACCTGGGTGGACCCGTGGAGAAAAATACCCTGCACTTTATCCACTGTCGCCCCGACCTCATCGAAGGAGGTATCGAGATCGGAGAGAATGTGTACTGGGGAGGCGACTTTGAACAGGTCAAGACACTAATCAATGTCAATCAGCTTACTAATGAAGATCTTCGCTTTTTTGTAGGGTATTCGGGTTGGGGCAGCGGCCAGCTTCTGGACGAACTGCTTCAGAAAACCTGGATTGTATCTCAGACTTCGTCCGACTTTTTGTTCAGCACACCAGCTAACCACTTTTGGCGTGAAGTCCTGAAAAACATGGGAGGCAAGTACCGCTCCATCGCCCATTACCCCATAGATCCAAGCCTGAATTAAAAAGAAGAGACGCAAGCAATTGCGTCTCTTCTTTTTGGTGCCCACTAGTTTTTCTTTTCTGCTTCAATACCTGGTACATTCCGTCCCTGCCGAATCTCTACTTCTTCAACGACTTTATATATAGTATTACTGATTCGATATCCGTATCAGACAGGATACCCTGGAACGAGGGCATTTCGGGATTGTAGCCCTTCACGATTTTGGCCGACGGATTCAGGATCGACTCCCGGATGTACTCATCATCAGCCACAACGGTGGTACCATCCTCTAAGGGGCGCTGGGCACCGTACAGGGGCTGGAAAGGCGGGCCGTACATCCCCTTGGTACGGGTACCTTCCGAATGACAACCGGCACACGCCGTCTTCTGGAACACCTGTTTGCCCTTCTCCGCCGAAGCGACTTCCTTGGGCTGCGCGGCCGAAGCTTCCCGTCGAATGGTCAAAAGGTTGTAGTCTACTTTTTCAAAGCCATGTTTGGCGGGAGTTAGCTCGTCCAGATCATTGATCGTAAACCAGAACTGATCGGTTATTTTACGACCGTCCTTAGCCGCCAGTTGATAGTCTACCTCCATCTGCATCACTTCTTTCATGTCAGGTACCAGCAGTAGTACCTTCTTTCGGTCGGGAGATACGTAAGCGGCCGACACGTACATGGTTTCCTCGCCGGTAGATCCATCCAGCTTGTAGTGGCCGGAGCCGTACTCTTCCGTACGCTTGTAGTTGTACCGCTTCACCCGGAAGTTTTCAGGATTGGCAGCTACGGCCGGATCCAGTTCCGAGTCGAAGCCAAGTACAATGCCTTGCTTACCGGCCTCAAACTGGCTGACCATGTAGCTGGGCTTGCCCGTGTAGCGTAGGCGCAGCAGCGCGCTTAGTCCCTTGGAGTTGGAGCCCCACAGGTTAAAGCCGGCGACGTAAAGTTGTCCGTCTGCGGGATTAACCGCGCCCTTGGAAGTAGGAGCAGGGTAGTCGGCATGGATCACCGAAACGCCTCCCTGTATCCCCTGTGAAGTACTATCTACCAGCACCCTGAACAAACCGGGGCGGCCAAAGGAGAAATGCACCATCTGACCATTCAGCGGTCCCATCTTATCGCTTATAACCCAGGCTTGCGCAATACTCGACTGGTCTATGTGGTGAGGTATCCAGGTCAGTGGTGGGGCAATGGGTGGATTTTCGTCTGTATGGGCAGTAGGTGAAACGCCGTAGTAGTCGCCTTTCCTGATCACGTAGATCGGGGTAGAAGGGACAAAGTTGCCCTGCTGATCGGAGGCAGTCAGGACACCGGTCTGGGGATGGATGCCCAGGTATGGCCCTCTTAAGCCCGTGGCGATGGTCTCGGCTTCACGGCCATTAGGTGAAATCCGGAGGACAACACCATTGTGCTTCGAGCCCTGACGGAATCCTTTCGCAACCTGTGGTGTCATACCGGGGCCGTTGCTCAGGCTACCGCCTTTGGCTACATAGAAGCTGCCATCCGGCGCGTGTACCAGGTCTCCCGCCCACTCACGGCCTTCGGGCGACTGCGACATCACATTGGAGAAGTTTTCGTAGTAGTCAGCCACACCGTCGCGGTTCAGGTCGTGCAGCCGCACGATGCCTTCCCGGCCGAACACGTAGATGGTATCATTCACTACCTCAATGCTCATGGTCTCGTGCATACCCGACGCAAACCGTCGCCACCTCACATTCTGGAGGCTGCGGTCAATGCCATCGATCAGCCATACATCGCCCTCGAAGGTAATGGCCGCGGCGCGGCCATCCTTAAAGAAGGATACATCCGCCACCCGGACGTTCCGCTTCCAGGGGTTGGGTAGGGGTAAGGTTACCTTATCGGTAACGAAGGCTGCCGTATCCGGTGATAGTACACCCCGCGTTACCACATCCTGCTTCCAATAGGCAGGGCCGCCCTTCTGTACGTCAGGAAGAGTAACCTTGGTTGCTTTGGCGGCTTTTTCAAATTGCTTTATTAATCGAGCCGGGCCTTTCCATACTATCACCGTAGCTTCCACATCCTTGCTGGATGGTGCTACTCTGACTTTCAGGTGACCTTTTTCCGATACGCTGGTCGTCATCAGGCGAGTGCCTTTACCGGCCAGTCCTACGGCCGTGACGGTATCCAGGTTAGCGCCCTGATAGATGTACGCGAAGCGAGCATTCTGCTCTACTCTCTTTGCATTAGGTACTTCCGCTAGTACGAGCCCCAGCGCATCAGCCGAGGAGCCTATCCGGAAGGTGCGGGTAAAGGCAGTCTGTCCGCTGAATGAGGTACTTCCGGGCAGCTCCAGCACCGGCGTTTGTCCAACAGTATAGTTCAGTACCACCTTATTGCCGTGGGTATATACGCCGTTCCAGCGGGCCTCCCCAGCCGGTAGCGGTATCCAGTCGCGCTTGGGAGCACCTACCTCGAAATTTGCTGCATTGCCCTTTAAGGCTACCCAGCCGGCGTAGCTTCCGGTAGCCAGCTGAGGAACACCGCCAATGGTAGCCAGTTTATTACTCTTGTTAAAAAAATCACTGTACGACACCTGCGCCATCAGGTTCATGGGCATAAAACTTCGGGTCCAGGCTACCGACCACCGGAGCAGGTCCGTATCAAAGCACACGTAAGCGCTGTCGCTGAGCCGGATAGCCAGCGTCCGTGCTGCCTCATTCTCCTTCGGAAAGCCCGGCCCCAGCTTACGACCGTCAATGGACGTAGAGATAAAAGGAAAGTCGGCCTCGACGAAGCCGCCGAGCTCGAGGGAGTCGGGCTGGGTGGTAATTACCTTCCTGAAGTCGGAGTTACCGGCCATGAACAGCGAAGCTACGGACAGAGCGCCGACCGAAGCTATAAGGGTAACGGTACGCGATAATCTAAACATGGATCAATGATAATTGAAAGCAAGGCCGTTTACTGCACCTTATTAACTGTAATGAACCCGGTTAGCGTATATTTTTACTGTAACCTTCCGGTGATTTTGTACGGTGCAGCCGGATATTGTACTGACGCAGAAAATGCCCGATCTCCTTACATACAGGCCCAAAAAAGTGAAACGCCTGCTACCGGTCCGCTTTATAGAGGACGGTAGCAGGCGTTCTGCTCACTATAATTAGTTTATACTATGGCTACCAGGCTTCCGAAACTGCAACCTTAAATCCGGCTGGTCAGGTAGGCGGCGCTTTTTCCAAGCGCCTCTTTGGGAGCAGCCACCATATCCTGCTCTACATAGTAGTGTTCTACACCTATCTTCTTAGCGGTAGAGATGATACCTTTCAGATCCATAACGCCCTCGCCGGCTGAAGTCATGGAGGAGAAGAGCGGGAACCATTGAGAAGCATCGTTTCCATCGCCACTAAATGTCTTTTTCTCCTTCATATCCTTGAGGTGCAGCATCTTGTACCGGTTAGCGTACTTGTTAAGGTAGTTGACCGGATCGGCTCCCGCAGCGGTGGTCCAGAAAATATCCATCTCCAGGAACACCAGATTGGGATCGGTATTGTCCACTAGTACTTCAAAAGGTACCTTACCATCCACCGGTTTGAATCCGTACCCGTGGTTGTGGTAGCCAAACTTAACCCCGTTCTTTTTGGCATTGGCTCCGATGGTGTTGAAGGTATCGGCCATTTTTCGGTAGTCATCCAGCGTCCGTCGCTTGTCGTCGGGTATGGCAGGTAGTGTCACATACTTCTGTCCCAGTACATTCGCTGCTTCGGCCAGAGGTCCCATGTTTTCCAGCAGCGTGTCCAGGTCGGTGTGGGTACCGGTGGTCTTGAGGCCGTGGTCAGCCAGAATTTTCTTGACTTCCTTCACATCCCGGCCAAAGTACCCGCTTCCGCTAAATCCCAGCATATTGGCGGCGCCTTCCCAGCCTTTTTTGGCTTTGTCGGCACTGAACGGAAACGGGCCGTACATTTCAATTTCCTTATAGCCCAGGTCAGAGAGCATCTTCATGCCTCCCACAAAATCTTCGGAGAGCATTTTAGGAATAGAGAAAAGCTGTATACCCAGTTGGTTATTCTTTTTCAGATCCGCCATTACGCTACTGATTGGTGAAAATGCCGCAGCCGTTAGGAGGCCCGTACTCTTTATGAATTCTCTTCTCGTCGTCATGTTCTGTTATACTTCGGGTCTTATTTATTCTTGTATGCCTTGTCCAGAAAATCGTAACGAGCATCGTCTTTTGCTTTCTCAGTACGTGATACGGCGTCGATGATCATAACCGGAGGCGTAGCATCACCCGCTTTGGCAGCCTCCCAGGTAGGTAGCTTAGCTCCGTTCGGGTTGCCGGTCTTGATGAAGTTGGCAAAGTACTCCGACATAGTTTCTGATACTTTGTAATCCTCGTCGGTCCAGGCGTATTCTTTGATCAGGTGCAGGTTACCCATGCAGTACTCGATTTCGCAGGCATGCGGCGCACCCACGGCTTTGGGAGGCTCGGGAGCATTGGAGGTCTTCTTGATAGTACCTCCCGCCAGGCCCGGAGTCAGGGTATTATCTACCAGGGGCGGGCGCAGCTTGCTGTACAGATAGCGGTATACCGGCTGGGTAGAATTATTGCGGTGCAGGTCAAACCATTTCCAGGTCGAGTAGGAAATGAAACGGTCAGAGGCCAGGGCCGTAGCCGACAGCTCCACTTCTTTTTCGTTTCCATGCGGATACAGTTTAAGGACCTCCTGGTGGGTATCGGGGTACTCGGCTTTGACGCGCTCAATAAAGTTCTCGCGGGTATTAGGTTTTCCCTGCATAAAGGCTCCGGCCGGAATTTCGGCTGAGTTCCAGCCTACCAGCAGGGGTACCTGAGCCTGCTCACGGGCAGCAAAGATCTGCGGAAGGTACTTGGGGAGGAAGTAGCCATCCAGTACTACCGGAAAGCCAAAGCGCTTCGACTCGTCATACATCTCGTACAGGTCGCGTGACGACAGCGCACGCAGTTGCTTCAGCGTAGGTACACCCGCGTTTTTGGCAAATTCAGCTCCCTGTTTCTCAGCTTCGGCCAGGGGTACGGGGGCCATAGTAGGACTGATACCCGCTCCGCTTTCGCCGATGGCTCCGGCTATAAGGCCTTTCGACAAGGGCGATGCCATCTGGTAGCTCACGGATATAGAACCGGCCGATTCGCCCGCGATGGTTACTTTCTTAGGATCGCCACCAAACTGAGCTATGTTTTTCTGCACCCACTGCAGGGCCGCCAGCTGGTCGAGGTAGCCGTAGTTGCCGGATGCTTTGTAAGGAGCCTCGGCTGATAGTTCAGGATGGGCAAAGTTGCCGAAAATATTCAGGCGGTAGTTGCAGGTAACTACTACGATGCCTTTTTTGGCCATAGCCTCACCGTCGTAACGAGGCTCGGAACCGTCGCCCGCTACGTTGCCACCCCCGTAGAAGTACACCAGCACCGGCAGGTCCTTGGTAGTACGCTTGGCCGGCGTCCACACATTCAGGTACAGGCAGTCTTCGCTGACGCCGTTGGAGCGGGAGTTCATATCGCCAAAGACGAGCTTCTGCATGGGCCGGGGGCCAAACTGCTTTGTTTCTTTTACACCCGTCCACTTGTCTACCGGCTGGGGCGCTTTCCAGCGCAGATTTCCGACGGGTGGTTTGGCAAAGGGTACACCGAAGTAGGTCTGGATACCGGTTTTGGTATCGTAGTCCCCCTCGATAGTGCCGGGTTCAATTTTGGTTTGTACCGCAAAGGCATTGGTGTTCTGGGCCTGACCAGCCAGGGATACTCCTAACGCAAGAGCTATGGTATAAAGGACTCGTTTCATAAATAAGGTTGAATTATTATTGTCGCATTTTGCGACAATAATAATTAGTTCTTTAAAATAATCCTATTTAGTTTTGAAAAATTATTAAAACGGGTAGCGGTTCGGAGCTACAACACAACCTATGCAGGGAGACAATTACCTACATCACATAGCCTACGACTCAGTAATTTTTGGATTTTCAGGAGAGAAGCTGAAGATACTAATACTGGAATATCACAACACCGGCCTGTTCGCTTTGCCGGGTGGATTTGTCCGTAAAGACGAAAATCTGAACGATGCCGTACAACGAGGACTTAAAGAACGGACGGGGCTGGACCAGATTTACCTCGAACAGTTTTATACATTTGGCGACGTAGCCCGTTACAAGCCCGAAGTGATGAAGCAGATTATTCAGGCTAACCATACACCCGACGAAGACCTGTCGTGGTTGCTGGACCGGTTTATAACGGTGGCCTACTATGCCCTGATTAATTATGCGGAGGTAGTACCTACGCCCGATGCCTTGTCGGACTCCTGTGGGTGGTACGATGTGGACCAGCTACCTCCCCTGATGCTCGATCACGCGCAGATTGTGCAGAAAGCCCTGGAAACCCTGCGGGAGAACATCAACCGTAAGCTGGTGGGAGGCAATCTACTCCCCGCCCGATTTACCATGAAGGAGCTGCAGCATGTGTACGAAGCCATTCTGGGCGAAAAGCTCCACCGGGGTACCTTTCAGCGGAAAATGCTGAGCCTCGGTGTGTTGCAGCGCCACGAGAAGCAGTACTCTGGTGCCGCTAACAAGGCTCCTTTTCTGTATAGTTTTGGGTGAGGGCGCATCGTAAATCTGTTGTAACTTTGCCTGCTTACAGGGTAGTTATGACCTATACTCATTTGCAATCCTACACATCCTATGCATGAAGCAGCATTACCTACTCTTCACCTGTTCGATCTGATTCTTTTCTTTTCGGGTGTAGCCTGGCCCCAATGCTACCACATACGTATTCCAAATTATTCACTACCCCATGAAGCCCTTCGTTCTGTTCTTACTATTCAGTGTGACAATGGCTATAGAAGGTAATAGCCAGACCCCAAAGTACCCCGTTCCCCAAGGGTATTACCCCTACCTGGACCTGGACAAAAAGCCTTACTCCCTTTCTGCTGACTTTGACAACGATGGGGTAAAGGATCTGGTAACGGTGTACTCCAAAAGCCGCTCCGGCGAGGAAGAAAACAGGGTGGCTGTATATCTAAGCTCTGTGTATTCAAAATCAAATACTGTCTATTCCTTTCCGTTTAGCACACACCACTACGACCTCCAGTTCAATGACAAGACCAAAGTACTTAGCGTAGGAGCGTGCCTCGGCAATGGAAGGTTCTGTATGAATTTCAAGTTCAAGTACTATCCCTCTATAGCCAGCATGCGGCTGATCGGCTACGACGAAGAATCATTTGGTAATGCGGTGCATGAGGGGGCTTATACAAAAACGGTGAACTTACTGACCAACAAGTACGATATCACAAAGCCCACCCTGAAGAAGAAAATCACCAAAGAGGCATCGCTACCCGTTATGAGCCTGGCTAACTTTGGAGAAAAGGACATTGAACGCCTGGGTGACCTGGGGAGAAGTTTGATTGACAACTAGGCTCCTTTTCTGTATAGTTTTGGGTAATGAATAGAAAAAAGTCAGAGCCGATGTAACATTTATCCGGCACCCGCATCAAAGCGATAAAATTAGGATGAAGACTATCTCATTTACTACCGCTCTACTGATTATGGCCGCTATGGCCTTCGCCCAGCCCCAGGCCATTCGGGTAGTGAAGAAAGGCCAGGGAACTGCCGTTCTTTTTCTGCCGGGTTTTACGTCACCGGGCTCGGTCTGGAACGAAACCATCCGCCACCTCAATGGGGAAGTGCAGAGCCACGTGGTCTCCTACGCCGGCTTCAACGGCCTGCTACCCGTCGATACGCCCTGGTACCCCCGCCTCCGGCAGGAGCTGCTGTCGTACATTGAGCAGCAAAAACTGACGGACCTGACTATCATCGGGCACAGTATGGGAGGCAGTCTGGCGGTGGATATAGCCGCGGCCCTTCCCGACCGCGTTACCAAACTGGTACTGGTGGATGCCATTCCCTGCATGCGGGCGCTCATGATGCCCGGCGTACCGGCCTCGCAGATCTCCTACGAAAGTCCGTACAACAAGCAGATGCTGGAAATGCCAGATGAGCAGTTTGCTCAGATGGCCCGAGGCATGGCCGCCAACATGACCAACCATAAAGCCATGGCCGATACCCTCGCCCGCTGGATCCTGGAAGCCCACCGGCCCACCTACGTGTACGGGTACACCGACCTGCTCAAACTGGACCTGCGGGAAGTACTGCCTGGCATAAAGGCCAAAGCCCTGATCCTGGGTGCTCCGTTTCCGGATGAGAAGGTAGTCCTGGAAAACTTCCAGAAGCAGTACGCCGGGCTATCGGCCAAAACCATTCAGATTGCTCCCGCCAGCAAGCATTTTATCATGTTTGACCAGCCCGACTGGCTGTACGAAAAAGTAGCCGCCTTTCTAAAAAATGAGTAGCTCTCCCGCCCAGTTACCGCCGTTTGAGTCGCTGTACCAGCAGTACCGCCCGATGGTACTCCAGGTGTGCCTGGGCTACGTGCAGGGCGACCGGGACCAGGCCAAGGACCTCGCGCAGGAGATTTTCATCAACGTCTGGCGGGCCCTGCCGCAGTTTCGGGGCGAGGCCTCCGCTAAGACCTGGATTTACCGCATCACCGTCAATACCTGCCTGATGTACATCCGGACTACCCGCCGAAAGGAGAAAGTAGCTCAGGAGGCCGTACACCATCTGGTCCAGGCTGATTGGGTAGAGGAGGGCGCGATGTACCAGCCTTTGTACCAGGCCATCGGAAAACTACCCGAGCTGGACCGGCTCATTATCATGATGGTACTGGACGAACTGGAATACGAGGAAATAGCCAGGGTAACAGGTATCAATGCGGTGAGCCTGCGGGTCAGGATTCACCGGATTAAAAACAAACTCAGACAATTACTCTAATACATACTACTATGGACGAGCTTTCAAACCAGTGGAAAAAAGCGAGGACGCAGCTAAAAACAACCACTACCGATAGCACCCAGCTGGTAGGGCGGGCCCGCCAACGACAGCGAAGTTCGCAGTACTTCCAGCTCGGAAATATTCTGGTCCTGACCATCACCCTGATCGGGGTCGGATCCTTCTTTTATTGGGTGGCTCCGGTCAGGGAGGTACTCAGCCGGGTAGGGGTAGTATGTATGCTAGGTGGGCTGTTGCTCCGTATCGCGATAGAGGTGTGGAGTATCTATAAATCCCGAAAGATACGGCTGGGTACCACTACACTCCAGGCCACCCAGGAGGCCGTCGGGTACTACAGCTTCCGCAAGCGGGTTCACGGACCGGTCACCCTTTCTATAGTCGGTATGTATATACTGGGTTTTTATTTGCTGACGCCCGAGTTCAGCCTGTACATCCCTTTCAACTGGATGGTCCTGATGCATGTGTCATTCGTAGTCATGGCAGTATTCCTCTTTGTTCAAATCCGTAAAGGCATCAAAAAGGAAATGAAAAGCCTGGCCGAACTGATCGAGATACAAAACGACCTCCAGGCCACCCCGACCGGTACAGAACTGGACTCCTGATTTAGGCTTTTTCTTATTTAAGAGTAGTCACCCGCAGGTCTGGATTTTCCTTTTCAAAGGGGGCTCGATCCGCTTTCTTTCCGTTCAGAGCCTCATCGAAGTACGAGATGAGTGTCTTGCTGATTAGCTGGAGGCACTTGTTTCCATCAATGGGTCCTAATCTGTATTTACGGATATTCTCAGGAATCATAACCGTGGGAAGTAGCGCGTAGTCCTGAAAGTTGGAGTGGTACATTCCTGCAATGGCTATGTACTTTCCCTGCGAAGCATGGGCCGTGGCTTTAGTCATTTGCTGATACCGCCATCCCAGGTCAGGATCTGCCTGCATTTCGGTAAAGGATTTCTTGTCGAATGCAGCAGGGATTTGGTTTAAAAACAGGACAGATCCTCGCGGAGCCGCTTTCAGGCTGGCATCCATCATATCTCCATCCATATTTACTGCCGCTTTGATCTCCGGATTTATATCTGCAGCCAGTAGGGCGGCGGCACCACCGAGTGAATGTCCGGCCAGAGCAACTCTTGCCGGATCTATATGCTTTGTTATATTTTGTAAGGGTGCGCTTCCGGTTTTGATCTGGTGCAATACGAATGTAATGTCATCCGCTATTAACTGATAGCTGTCTTTGGGCTTATCGGCGGCTATGAACGTACCATCGGAGGCCTGCAGAACGGGAGCCAGGGGAGAGGAGTTGAGAGCGGCTACCATGTACCCGGCACTCACCAGCTCCTGAATGATGTAGCTGTACTCAAGTGTGGACCAGCCCATACCGGGTGCAAACAGGATCAAAGGAAATTTCTCCTTTCCATTCAGACGAAGGCCTTCGGTAAAATAAGCTTTCCCAAAAGCCACTGCTTTGCCTGCTTCACCACCTAATTTCTTTTGTAACACGGGCAGGTACTGCTGCCGCCATTCGTCAGTCGGAATGATATAACTGGTGGTACTGACAGATGTAGTAGGGTAGTAGATAAACAGGGGGATTTCCCGGTTCTGACGCGAAGGGTCTTTCAAACTCAACCCATATCGACCTACCTGAAATTTTCCCGATGGCTTAGGAAGTACCAAGGGCTCTGCCTGGTCCTGTGACCAGCCGTATCTCGTTACAGACAGAAGAATGAATAGAATGAATGTTTTTTTCATGGCGCTTTCTTTGGCTAATTAGGGTTTGAAGGTATGCTATCATTACTCTGTTCTGATCTACTTCTTCTTCCTAACCTCAGGAGGGGAAATAGCAGACACTAGTGAAGCAAACGGAAGCAGGTACATTATATTACCGGGTTTTTGTTAAACGGTAATCCAGGATTATGTACGGTAGGGCTGCCTATCCGCTTAGGATTTAGCGTGTTGCTTTATGCTTGTTTTAGCGGCCATTTTGTATTTTGCAGACACGCCTATTCCAGGGTGTTCAAATAAAGCAACATGAAAAGACTACTATTGATCACTCTCATTTGGATAATCAGCCTGACGGCTAACGCCCAGCCTAAAAAGTACCACGCTGCTTTCAAGGAAGATTTCAGTAACTCATCGCTCCAAAATTTCAGGTATGGTTCCACCGGGACTAAGGCCGATTTTAAATGGAAGTCCGGCGTACCCGCTCCGTCGGAGCCAGCTACGAAGGTACTCTTGTTTCAGCTCGATCCTGCCGAGGCAGCGGGCGCGGGGAAGGGGCCGGAGATTATATCCAAAGACTTCACCCATTTTGGTACCTACTCTGCCCGGCTCAAAATTCCGGATGTCCGCCAGACTCAACCCAACGTCGGGGCAGTTGTGGGGTACTTTACCTACCACGTCGACAGTATACCCGGACTGAGCGAAATTGATTTTGAATGGCTCCTGGCCGATCCTGAGATCATCTATGTAGGTACCTGGACGGGCCCGACCGACTCCCTGGTGCGGGTTGGGCGTACGATTAACCTCGCCGAGGGTACCATCTACAATACCATCCATCGAGTAACCCACAGTGGAGCGTCTACCCCGCTGTCCGGACGCCAGAACCAGCCCGAACGCATTGCCGCCCTCGCGGACTATGACGCCTCGGCCCGCTTTTATACCTACGGCTTCGACTGGTACCCCGACCGCATCCGCTGGTGGATGCTCCACCCGACCACGGGCGACAAAATTGTGCTCTGGGATTATCAGGGATCATCTCTGGGTATTCCGCAAAATGCTTCACACTACCGGATGAATTTCTGGCATACGGACAACTGGTCGGTCGAGACGAACCCCCAGTCGCTCGAAAAGCCGCGCAACCGCTACCCATTGGAAGTGGATTGGATGTCGTATGAGCCCATGAAGAAGTAAGGCTGACGAGTACTGTTTGTTGGAGTTGGTTGAGCTGTTGTATGTGAACTTGTTAACACCTGCTAACACCTGCTAACCCCGATTTGTAATCGGGTGTTGCTTCATTTAGCGTTTGCAACGCTCTACTATAACCCAAGCTGCTCTAGTAGGAGTTATAACATACCACATAGACGCTTTATGCCCAGCAGCCAGTACTTCATTCGCAACCAGGAAGGCGTGTATTTCCTCACCATGACGGTAGTGGATTGGGTGGATGTGTTTAGTCGCCCCGCCTACCGCTACATCATAGTTGACTCACTACGCTATTGCCAACAGCAGAAAGGACTACAGCTGTATGGCTGGTGCCTTATGTCCAACCATCTGCATCTGTTAGCTGCCGCGGCTGATGGTTATAACCTCTCGGACATCCTGCGGGATATGAAAAAGCATACGTCCAAGCAGCTTGTGAAAGCGATTCAGGAAGAGCCGGAAAGCCGCCGCGACTGGATGCTTCAACGCTTTGCCTATGCCGGGAAGTACCAGACGAATGTGAAGGAGTATAAGTTTTGGCAGGATGGGAATCAGGCTGAGGAATGTACCTCCCAAGCTTTTCTGCTGGAAAAGCTGCACTACATTCACCAGAACCCGGTGCGGAATCTGATAGTAGAGGAGCCGGAGCATTATCTGTTTAGCTCGGCGCGGACCTATGCAGGAATTAAGGGCCTGCTGGATGTGGAGTTATTATAGGATTTTGTTTGATATTTATCGCGTTATAAACGCTATGTGATGCAACCCCGATTGCAAATCGGGGTGAGCAGGGGTGAATGTATTCACAGCTTTGTTTTTAGACAGACTGTTATAACTTTAACTAACTTAATACCTAAATCTGATATCCATGAGAGATACCTTTTGCCTTCTGATTCTGCTCGGAATATTATCTTGCAATAGGACAGAATTGGACACGGTAGAACCTGAGTACCGGGACTGGTACACACTCAAGTCACCTATCGACCAGCAGATACAGGGGGTATGGGGGGACCGAGATAATACCCTTCTGATAGCAACTACCTTCAATATATTCCGCTCAACCGATCAAGGCAGAAACTGGCAGGAAGTCGATTCGCAGCAAAGTGGTATATCAGGTATAATTGAATACAGGGACACGCTGTTTGCTATGAATGGACTTATGACCGAACAAGACAGACAAGTTTTTGTTAACGCTGGCAAATACAGCGTTGACGACGGAAAAAGCTGGACACCATACCGAAAGGTAAATCTCTTTTTCGATAAATGGTCCGCTATCGGCCCTGTCACACATCAGCAACTTTACGCCAATCCGGTCATAGCGCCGAATGGCTTATCCTACAAAATCAACCAAGTTTTTGTGGACAGTCCGATGGCGACATCCGGCCATTTTGAGACCCCTGGTGTCATTACGTCAGATGGACGTGAAATTGTCCTCCCTCAACTTCATCAGTTGCGCAGTTTATATTTAGACAGTAAGCAGCGCCTTTACATTTCTGGGACTGATGCCGTCTGTGGACGAGGTGGCAAAACAGGTGAACCCTTTTCGTTTTGTAACAGCAGGAAAGGTAGAGGAGTCGTTTATATTTCAAAGAATCCGCTGCCCTGATGTCTCCCGCTCACCCCGATTTGCAATCGGGACGGTCCCCCGCTGGGGTTGCATCCACTAGCGTTTGCAACCGGGGCGCGCAGCCGCGATAATCAACCTACTCCACTACCACCTTCCTACCACCCGGATAGCTGCGGTACTGGCCGAGGTACATGGTGTCGGCGGCGGAGCCTACCGTGAAAGTACTCTAAAGAACACCCGTAAGTGTACTACCGCGTAGGCGTCATCTGCACGGAGGCTACTTTCCAGCTACCGCCCTGCCGTACGGATACTACCGTAAATACCACTTCGGTATCAAAGCCCCGGTTCTGGAATGTGCCCCTCACCTGCCAGTTACCATTCGTAACGGCGGCATCGCCATAGGTGCGGGTACGGAGGCTGTATAGGGTACCCGAGTCAATTACTATGAAGCCTCCGGCTACCGATTGGGCAAGGGTACCTCCGTCGATGATGCTTCCGTCGAAACTCACGATACCAAAATCCGGGGTGAGCAGGCTACCCAGGGCGCGGCCATCTTCGTTCAGCAGGGCCTCAAAAAAGGCATGGGTACTAGCCGTGGGATCCTGGGCGGAAAGGCTGCCGGACTGGGCGTAGGTAGCAAGGGTACTTAGTGCAAATAGGAGAGTAAATACTAGATTTTTCATGGCAAATAGCAGGTAGTTGGGTAGTAGTTGGATGACGCTTACGAACTTTAGTGAGTAATGTGCAGAAAAGGCCTCTGAGCTCAAAACATTTTAGGATAAGTATTAGTAAAGGGTATGTCATGAAGTGCTTCTAATCAGTATATTAGTGTTAACTCAGAATTGAAACGATTACGTGCCTATGAAACAAACTTTACGCGTATTCTTTTTGGTGGTAGGTAGTGTAACACTAGGCATGGCGCAAAGCCCGTGGCGGCTGAGTACCTCCTTAGGGCCATCGGTTTCGCTCAACCGGCTCTACTCTGACAAACCCATTCCTTCCGGACAGTTTGAAGCCCCCAACGGGTTGGGGGTAGCGTTTGACCTGTCGGCGGAGCGGAGCCTCACGCCCCACCTGTCGTTCCGGCTGGGTGTACGTACCGCCAACCTCAAGGTAGGGACCCGCACCAGCTTTATATTCCGCGATTCGACCGGTACCATCAGTGGCTGGGGGCGCAACAACGGCTACACGCAGTTTTCGCCCGCCAACCTCAATATGGGTCTGACCTACAACTCGCGCCTCTTCTGGCGACGGTTTATTCTGAATGGCGGCGTGGATGCCAGCCTGATCGTCAACCGGTACGATGGCTTCGTGAGGGAGCGCAGCAACCGCATGACCGACGGCCACTGGCCGGGCGACGTATATAACTACGAGTTGGTAAGCACCCATACCCGTAACAATGGCTTTGCCTTTACCCTGCGGGGCGGCGTGGACTACAAGATCGGCCAGTACCGTGCCCTTACGCTGCAGTTCCTGTACAACAACGGTCTCCGCGACCTGTTCCGTATCTCGACCCGCGAACTGGACCTGAATGGCATAAAGTACAAAGCCAACGTCGTGAGCCGCGGTAGCTTTGCCTCGCTGCAGATCGGCTACAAGCAAAGCCTGGACTGGAAGCAGAAGGGGACTTTTCAGACTCCCTATAACGCTGCTATCCCTAACCGCCGCCATGCCAATTGGGCCGATTTTACGGCTGGTTCATCCATGGCAGGCTTTTCGGGCGTAGCCATACCCTATCAAACTGGAGGTAGCTTTGCCAACGTAGCTCTCAAAGGCGGACACTTCGTGACGGACCGTGTATTGGTGGGGGCAGTAGGCTTTGGTGCTTACTCAACCATAGTACCTATCGATGCGCCCCTGCGGGGCTGGGCAGTGGGGCCCATGACGAGGTACCACATCAGTACTACAGCATTCTCCCCCTTTATAGAGGCGTCGTACCTGATCGGGCAGGAGACCGGCGACAGCTACCGGCACGCCTGGCAGTTCATCGCCTTTATGCCCGGCGTTAGCATTCGTCTGAGCCACCACCTCAAAGCCGACCTGGGAGTATATATGCTGCGGCCTACTTATCCAACAGTGGATAATGGCGTAGTATCGCTTCCGCAGCTAGGGCTACACTACTCGTGGTAGTAGCCCCGTTTTTACCGATATACTGACATCCTACACGTACTATCGTTGCCGCTGGAAAGTTAATCCAGCGGCAACATCTGTTGATAGGGATACGGATGCCCACACCACAAATCCGCAAATCTATTTGGCTCTCTTAGGAAAATTTATCTATTTCCCTCTTTATTCCTACGACAAGCTAAACCCAACTAGTAACATGTCCAAATACATTGCCGCTATTGACCAGGGAACCACCAGTACCCGCTGCATTCTTTTTGACCGCCAGGGAAACATCATCTCGGTGGGACAGAAGGAGCACGAACAGATTTACCCCAAGCCGGGCTGGGTGGAACATAACCCCGATGAGATCTGGAAAAATACCCTGGAAGTGATAGCGCTGGCGCGTATTAAAGCCTCGGCTACCTCGTCGGATATAGCGGCCATCGGTATTACCAATCAGCGCGAAACTACTGTGGTATGGAACCGCCGCACCGGCAAGCCCTACTACAACGCTCTGGTGTGGCAGGATACCCGTACGGGTGACCTGGTGGCGAAGTACGAAAAGGAGGGCGGACTGAATCAGTTCAGGGAGAAGACGGGATTGCCCGTTTCCACCTATTTCAGCGGATTGAAATTGAAATGGATACTGGATAATGTAGAAGGGGTGCGGGACGACGCTGAAAAGGGTGAGGCGCTGTTCGGGAACATGGATACGTTCGTGATCTGGCACCTGACGGGTGGAGCGCGGGGAGGTATCCACGTGACGGACGTGACCAACGCCAGCCGTACCCAGCTCATGAACCTGCGTACCCTGCAGTGGGACGATGATATGCTGGCTACCTATGGTGTACCCAGGGCTATGTTGCCTACCATCCGGAGCAGCAGCGAGGTATACGGAGAGGTATCGTCGGAGGTACTACCCCACGTACCCATAGCCGGTATCCTGGGCGACCAGCACGCAGCGCTGGTAGGGCAGACCTGCTTCGAGCCCGGTATGGCCAAGAATACCTACGGCACGGGCTGCTTTATGGTGATGAACACCGGTGATGAACTGAAGCTATCCGAAAATGGTCTCCTGACTACCATCGCCTACAAGTTTGGTGACCAGCCGGTGCAGTACGCGCTGGAAGGAAGTATAGCCATTGCCGGGGCACTGGTGCAGTGGGTACGGGACAATCTGGGGTTGATCCAGAAAAGTAGTGATATCGAAGCGCTGGCCCAGACCGTGGAGGACAACGGAGGTGCTTACTGCGTACCGGCCTTCTCGGGACTGTACGCTCCCTACTGGCGCAACGACGCCCGCGGGGTCATAGCCGGACTGACCCGCTATGTCAACAAAGGACATATAGCCCGGGCGGTACTGGAGGCTACCGCCTACCAGAGTATGGACGTGGTAAAGGCCATGGAGCAGGATGCGGGTATCCGGTTATCGTCGCTGCGGGTAGATGGCGGTATGGTGTCTAACCAGCTGCTGATGCAGTTTCAGGCGGATATGCTGGGAGCGCCGGTGGTGGCCCCTGCCGTAGCCGAAACCACCGCCTTGGGGGCTGCCTATGCCGCCGGACTGGCCGTAGGCTACTGGAACAGTATCGAAGACCTGCGCCACAACTGGTCAGTAGCGCATACCTGGGAGCCCTCTATGGAGGACGATAAGCGGTCTGAACTGCAGCAGGGATGGAGCAAAGCAGTTACAAAATCCTTCGGCTGGATGGATTAAAACAGGATAAGTTGGGCTATCTGCAACCTAACCCGTAACTTCGCGGCACATTTAGCTCCATAAATACTTAGCTATGCATACATTAGTCCTGAAAAGGCCATTGGCTTTTTTTGATCTTGAGACTACGGGAATTAACGTTATACGCGATAGAATTGTAGAGATATCCGTGGTGAAGGCATTGCCAAACGGTGAGCTGGACATACGTACGCACAGGGTAAATCCGGAGATGCCTATTCCGGTGGAGTCAAGTATGATCCACGGGATCTACGACGAAGACATAAAAGATTGTCCTACTTTCAAAGGCATCGCCAAGAGTATAGCGGCTTTTCTGGAGGGTTGTGATCTGGCGGGTTTCAACAGCAACCGCTTTGACGTGCCCCTGCTCATGGAGGAGTTCCTGAGGGTAGGGGTGGATTTTGATGTAAAGGGACGCCGCCTGGTGGATGCTCAGCGCATATTCCACCTGATGGAGCCCCGCAGCCTGTCTGCCGCCTATAAGTTCTACTGCGGAAAAGAGCTGATTGATGCCCACACCGCCGAAGCCGATGCCCTGGCTACCTACGAAGTACTTAACGCTCAGATATCTCGCTACGCCGGCGTGAAGATCAAAGATGAAAAAGGGAATGAAATTGAGCCGGTTCAGAACGACATAGAAATATTACATAATCTGACCGCTACCCGCTCCGTCGATTTTGCCGGACGAATGATATATAACGATAAGGGTGAGGAAGTATTTAACTTTGGGAAGCATAACGGCAAGCGGGTTTTTGATGTACTCAAAGAGGAGCCTTTCTATTACGATTGGATGCTCAAAGGAGAATTTCCGCTGGATACAAAGCGTAAACTGACCGAAATAAAGCTAAGAGCCCTTACTCAAAGATAGAATTATCCGAAGATAAGTATTGAGTAAGTAGGATTTATGAGTAGTTTTGTCCAAATTTTTATTGTGAATCTGAAGCTAAGAAAAATACAATAATGGAACCCTCTATGTTGCAGACCCCGGCTATACCGGAGATTATACAGCTTATTCCTCTAAAAAATTACTTGATACTCAGTACAGCTCTGTTCGTCATTGGTATTATTGGAGTACTTACCCGACGCAATGCTATCGTTATCTTCATGTCGATAGAGTTGATGCTGAATGCCGCCAATTTGCTCCTGATTGCTTTCTCTTCCTATAAATCCGATCCGGCCGGACAGGTTTTCGTATTCTTCATCATGGCCGTTGCTGCCGCGGAGGTAGCGGTAGGTCTGGCTATTATCGTAATGATCTATCGAAATACCCGGACGACGGATATTGGTTTCCTTAACAAACTAAAATGGTGATTAAGCTACTGTACGTGTCGGCGAATGCCACATTCACCGAATAACCATTAGCGGCTAACCACTCAATATTCCTTTTAACTTTATGTCTGCTTCTTTACTCATTCTGATACCCCTCCTTCCCTTAATAGGTTTTCTTATTAATGGTATCGGATTTCGTCGCGTCCCAAAGGGGGCCGTGGGAGTGATCGGTTCGCTGGCTGCCCTGGGTAGTTTTGCGGTATCAGTGGCCGTACTAAGTGCATTCAAAGCGGCCGGTAGTCAGCCACAGGTCGTATCGCTCTTTGACTGGATTACCGTCGGGAACCTCAACATTCCATTTTCCTTCCAGATCGACCAGCTGTCGTTACTGATGCTGATGATCGTGACGGGGGTAGGTTCTCTGATCCACATTTACTCTATCGGCTACATGAAGCACGATGAAGGGTTCGGCAAATTCTTTGCCTTTCTGAACCTCTTCCTCTTCTTCATGCTGCTGCTCGTGATGGGCTCCAACTACGTGATCATGTTCATCGGCTGGGAAGGGGTAGGTCTTTGTTCGTACCTGCTGATCGGCTTCTGGAACACCAATACCAACTACAACAACGCTGCCCGCAAAGCCTTCATCATGAACCGCATCGGTGACCTAGGCTTCCTGCTGGGTATCTTTACCATTATCGCCACCTTCGGCTCGGTAGAGTATACCGACGTATTTCGTCAGGCTGCTGGCCTGTCGGTAGGTGATCCGGTCGTGGTTACTATTACGCTTCTGCTCTTTGTGGGAGCTATGGGTAAATCAGCGCAGATTCCTCTGTTTACCTGGCTGCCCGACGCGATGGCGGGACCTACGCCGGTATCGGCCCTGATTCACGCCGCTACCATGGTGACGGCGGGTATTTATATGGTGATCCGTTCCAACGTGCTGTATTCCCTGGCGCCGTTTACGCTGGAAGTAGTTGCTATTGTGGGTATAGCCACGGTACTACTGGCCGCTTCCATTGGTCTACTGCAGAACGACATCAAGAAAGTACTGGCTTACTCGACGGTGAGTCAGCTGGGCTATATGTTTGTGGCGCTGGGCGTGATGGCTTACTCAGCCTCCATGTTCCATGTTATTACGCACGCCTTCTTCAAGGCGCTGCTCTTCCTCGGAGCTGGTAGCGTGATTCATGCCATGTCCGATGAGCAGGATATTCGCTCGATGGGTGGCCTGCGCAAGAAGCTCCCTATTACCTTCCTTACCTTCCTGATTGGTACCATTGCCATTGCGGGTATACCTCCGTTTGCGGGTTTCTTCTCTAAGGATGAGATCCTGGCGCATGCCTACGAGCACAACAAGCTGCTGTGGGCACTTGGCGTACTGGGTTCTCTGATGACGTCATTCTATATGTTCCGTCTGTTGTTCCTAACCTTCTTCGGCCAGTTCCGGGGTACTCATGAGCAGGAGCATCATCTGCACGAGTCACCGGCTTCCATGACCATACCACTGGTTATTCTGGCTATTTTCTCGGCCGTAGGTGGATTCATGGGAGTACCCGAAGTACTGGGAGGTACTCACCAGCTGGCAGAGTTTATGAGTCCGCTTTATGACGGAGCCCGTCAGGTCAATCCCGAAGCTTTTGCGGCTACTACGCTGAGCCATTCCGAAGAATTTATGCTGATGGGTATTTCGGTAGCCGCTGCTCTGATCGCCGCTATTGCTGCCTATGTAATGTATGTCAGCCGTAGCTCGGTGCCGGCTCCCGACACAGCGGAGCGTTCGTCACTGGAGCGTCTGGTATATAACAAGTACTACATAGACGAACTCTACAGTGGAGTATTTGTAAAACCAATCAGTGCCCTGTCAAACCTCTTGTACAGCTTTGGTGAATTCTTTATTGACCTGATTGTACTGGGTACCGGACGACTGGTAAAAGCCTTGTCGGGGCAACTGCGTAAAATGCAGACGGGCTCGGTCGGCTACTACATATTTGCGATGGTTGTAGGTATCGTTGCGATTTTATTCTGGAACCTGCTGATTCGCTAAAACACTTTTCGATAAAGAACAAGATTTAAACTTATGTTTACTCTCCTTCTTATACTTATACCTGTCCTTACAGGAATACTTACACTAAGCTTCGGCGGGCGTAATGCCAGGCTGCTGGCCCTGCTTGGGGCAGTGGCCGAGCTGGCTGTCGCGCTGGTCGTGTGGATGCAGTTTGATCCGGTGGGTGGTCAGCAGTTTGGTTTCAAGTACGACTGGATCAAGTCGGCGGGGGTTACCCTGGGAGCCAGCATTGACGGCATCAGTATGCTGCTGGTACTGCTGACTACCTTCCTGACGCCACTGATCGTACTCTCTACCTTTGGTCATGAGTATCGTAATGCACCCACTTTCTACTCGCTGATCCTTTTTATGGAAGCGGCGCTGGTAGGCGTATTTACCGCTACTGATGCCTTCCTGTTCTACCTGTTCTTCGAAGCGGCGCTGATACCGGTGTACTTCCTGTCGGCCCTGTGGGGAGGAGAGAACCGCCTGAAGGTAACTTTCAAGTTCTTTATCTATACCATCTTCGGAAGCTTGTTCATGCTGGTGGCATTTGTGTACCTGTACTTCCAGACGCCCGGTACGCACACTTCCGAGATTGCTGCTTTCTACAACCTGCAGCTAGATCCCGCCGTACAAGGCTGGGTATTCTGGGGGTTATTCATAGCCTTCGCGATCAAGATGCCGATATTCCCGTTCCATACGTGGCAGCCCGATACCTACACCGAGTCGCCTACACCGGCTACTATGTTGCTGGCGGGTATCATGCTAAAAATGGGGGTGTATGGATTGATTCGTCTGCTGCTCCCTATCGCCCCTATGGCTCTGGAAGACTGGGGCGCGGTAGCCATCGTACTGTCAGTAATAGGTATTGTATACGGCTCGATCATCGCCATCAAGCAGCGTGATATGAAGCGTCTGGTTGCGTATTCATCCTTCGCGCACGTAGGCCTGATGTCCGCTGGTGTGTTCTCTACGACATTAAATGGTCTGCAGGGAGCCCTGATTCAGATGCTGGCGCACGGGATCAACGTGGTAGGGATGTTCTTTATCGTAGAGATTATCTTCTCCCGCACCAGGACCCGTAACCTCGATCAGCTGGGAGGTATTACCAAGAACACACCTCAGCTAACGGTGTATTTTATGATCCTGCTGCTGGGTAGCGTGGCCCTGCCTCTGACCAATGCCTTTGTGGGTGAATTCCTGCTGCTGGCGGGGGTGTACCAGTACAACGGCTGGCTGGGTGCCGTTGCCGGACTTACCATCATTCTGGGAGCAGTATATATGCTGCGTCTTTTCCAGAGGTCGATGTTTGGTCCCCGTACGGAGGTAGCCGAGCACTTCGCTGATCTGAGCCTGAGCGAGCGGGCGGTGCTGATACCCCTGGTTGCTATGGTATTCTGGATTGGGATCTATCCCTCTACGTTCCTGAGCCTGACGGAGCCTACTGTAAGTCAATTACTACGTTTCATAAATGGTTGATAAGGGCTAATGATGTAGCCGGCCTGACGACTAACGACTATCCATAATTATGTATCCTATTGTACTGTTGTCCGTTCTTGGTATCGTCCTCCTGTTTCTGGGATTTCTGAAATCAAAGAATATCTTACTACCCGCTACGCTGCTGTTCCTGGCCCTGGCGCTGGGAAGTAACTTTATCGACTGGAACCAGGGGCCTCTTCTGTACTTCTACGGAATGTTCTCGGTAACTAACCTTACCCTGGCATTCAATGCCATTGTACTGGTATCGGCCTTTATGATCGCGGCCATGACCCGGGGCTTTCAGGATGACGAAGAGGCTCAGCCCGCTGAGTACTTTGCCATCATGACCTTCTCACTCGTAGGAGCCTTTATGATGATCGGGTACGAGCACCTGATCATGCTTTTTGTGGGAGTAGAGATACTTTCCGTAGCCATGTACATTCTTACCGGAAGCGAAAAGCGCAATACGCTTTCCAACGAGGCCTCCCTTAAGTACTTCCTGATGGGATCCTTCGCAACGGGTATCATGATATTTGGAATAGCCCTACTGTACGGTGCTACCGGTACATTCACCCTGACGGGTATCCGCGGGTTTGTGAGTGCGGGTCCGGCGGCTCAATCGTATATTATGTACGGCGGATTGCTGCTGTTACTGATTGGGATGCTCTTCAAAGTTTCGGCGGCTCCTTTCCACTTCTGGACTCCCGACGTATACGATGGAGCTCCTTCCATTTTTACCACGTTTATGTCCACCATCGTGAAAACAGCCGGTTTCGCCGCTATTTTCCGTCTGATGGCCCACTCGTTCTCGGGTATCTATGACTTCTGGTGGGTTACCCTCGCCGCTATTACCGTGCTGACGCTGTTTGTGGGTAACATAGTAGCTGTCTATCAGAATAGCTTTAAGCGGATGATGGCCTACTCAAGTATATCACATGCCGGCTACCTGCTGATCGCTCTGACGGCCCTTACCGAGCAGACTGAACGGTCCATCTTGTTTTACTCTATGGCTTACTCGGTGGCTACCATCAGTGCCTTTGGCGTACTGATGCTGATCGCCAAGGAAAAGTCGCTGGACGGCCGTCCTAACGAGAGCTATGATGCCTTCAACGGACTGGCTAAGCAGAACCCGCTCCTGGCCTTTGTGCTAACGGTATCGATGCTGTCGCTGGCGGGTATTCCGCTTACTGCGGGCTTCTGGGGCAAGTTCTTTGTGTTTAGCAGCGCCGCTGATCGCGGGCTGATGTGGATGCTGGTAGTGGCCGTGCTGATGTCAGCGGTTGGTATCTACTACTACTTCCGGGTGGTGATCGCTTCTTACATGAAAGAAGGCAACACAGCCAAGATTCGCGTGGCTCCTTTTTACCAGATCGTACTGGTGGCAGCTACGGTCATTACTATACTGTTTGGCCTGGCTCCGGGCTTCTTCGAACAGCTTCTCTAGTAGTTCACTCATTTCATCATACACAAAGAGGCGGCTGGATATCCAGCCGCCTCTCCTTTTTGGTAGTGATCTATGTACCAGACTGTGTAGTCTTACACGTTCATCAGTGACTCACGACGACGCATCTTACCTGCCGGTATACCGAACATCATCTTGAAGCGACGGCAGAAGTACGCGGTGTCTTTGTATCCTACATCAGCACCGATGGCACGGATGCTCTTCTTGGAAGTACGGAGCAGGTCAACGGCTTTCTCCATACGCTGGTACTCGATGTAGTCCTGCGGGTTGATACCAGTCAGCATCTTGAAGTACTGCCCTACGTAGTCTTCAGATACGTTGGCCACATTAGCCAGTACTTTGTTCGACAGGTCACCACCCAGGTTGTCCTTGATATAGGCAAAAATATCGATCAGACGGGGGTCTTTGAAGTAGGTACTGTTGGTAACGAGCTGCTCAACGAATAGCTTGTTCTTTAATATATAGCGGATAATCTCGATCACTACCTCCTCGGTCTTGATCTTGATCACGCGTCCCTTACCGGGTGTGTCGGTCATTTCTTCGGCCAGTACCTGATTGATGGTAGCGGCCATGTTATCATCGCGCTTGATCAGGAAAGGAGGGATATCCAGCGAAGTAAAGAAGTTAACGGTATCGAAAACCTTCGCCTCAAAAGATATCAGTCCGAATGAGTTAGGGATCTGACCGATCATAGCTGGCTCGTGACTGGCTTCGAAGTAGTTGTCACGATTGGTCATAAACTCCTCGTTAGATACAGTCTTGGCCAGAGCCGAGTTACCGTACGTAACTGTAGCGTGCTTACCACCGGGGATAAACAGCATATCACCCATTTCTACTTTCTGAGGTTCTTCTGTCCCGAACGACACTTCCCCATCGTACAAAATCGTGAGTGAGTTCTGTACATCATAAAAGTTTTTGATTGTTATGGGCTGCAAAATACGGATGTGTCGAGCCCTCACAAACTTCACCCCAAGTGATTCGATAATCTTGTTGTAATCTTCCATGACATGTATTTTAGAGGCATGTGTTAGCCTTGTAAATCTAATTTTGTACAAATCTAATAAATTGTACAAAACTAATACAAGGATCGATATAGCGAAAATAAAAAAAAAGTACACGATTCTACCTACAAATAGTGCACTTTTTTTAGAAAATTTCGATAAACGGTTATCTAACCCTATTTGAGGAGCTCTCTGGCTATCACTAATTTTTGGATTTCTGATGTACCCTCGTATATCTGTGTGATTTTGGCATCCCGCATGAGCCTTTCGACGTGATATTCCTTTACGTAGCCGTAGCCACCGTGGATCTGTACGGCCTCGGTCGTAGCCCACATGGCTACATCAGAAGCATAGAGCTTGGCCATAGCCGCCGCCTTCACAAAATCCTTGCCTTCATCCTTGAGGCGGGCCGCTTTGTACACCAGCAGGCGAGCTGCTTCGATGCGGGTGGCCATTTCGGCCAGTTTGAACTGCACAGCCTGGTGCTCAAAGATAGGTTTATCAAAAGTACGTCGTTGTAGTGCATAGGCCAGCGCCAGCTCGTAGGCACCGGCCGCAACGCCCAGTGCCTGGGCTGCTATACCTATACGCCCTCCGTTAAGGGTACTCATGGCGAACTTAAAGCCCATTCCGTCTTCACCGATTCGATTTTCCTTAGGTACCTGTACATCCGCAAACATCAGGGAGTGCGTATCCGAAGCCCGGATACCCATTTTGTCCTCTTTCTTACCAACGGAGAATCCTTCCAGGCCTCTGTCTACAATCAGGCAGTTGATTCCTTTATGGCGTTTGTCGGGGTAGGTCTGCGCCATGACGAGGTAGATCAAGGCAGTGTTGCCGTTGGTGATCCAGTTTTTGGTACCATTGAGCAGGTAGTAGTCCCCTTTGTCTTCGGCGGTAGTATGCTGCGAGGTAGCATCAGAGCCGGCTTCCGGCTCCGAAAGACAGAAAGCCCCTATTACCTCGCCCGATGCCAGGCGCGTCAGGTACCGTTGCTTTTGTTCTTCGTTACCGTACTTTTCGAGCCCCCAGCACACCAGCGAGTTATTCACCGACATGATGACCGACGCCGAGGCGTCTATTTTAGAAATCTCTTCGATCGCGATGGCATACGAGACCGTATCCATACCTCCTCCTCCGTATTCGGGAGCAACCATCATGCCCATGAAGCCCAGGTCACCCATGCGGCGGAGCAGGGCGGGGTCAAACTTCTGGTCATTATCACGTTCAATGACGCCAGGTAGTAGTTCATTCTGTGCGAAGTCCCGGGCAGCCTCCTGTACAGCTTTATGTTCTTCACTCAGATTGAAGTCCATACCGGTCCATTCTGCAGCTAGTGCCATAATCGTATAGTTTGATTACTGATGAAGTAGTTCGATTACTAATAGTGTTATAACCAAATTTATTCTATTTTGATATAGTATGCAAGCATACTGTGACCGGTGGACAATACTATTCAGGAGAGGTAATATGCGCTGAAGACGAAGGCTGATGTGCCCGTACATAACTAAAACAGCCACAGGATAAATACATTAGGGACTATTTGGCATATTGAAAGTCTGGTTTAGCTTTGCAGCACTTTTATTCCAGCCTTTGTAAATGAAGCAGGTACAAACTATTTTTTCCTTGTCAGAGCAGTATTACCGGCTATGTCAATGGATTGATGAAAAACTAGATAGCCCCAACTGGCTTTTGTACCTGACCCTTTTTTGTGCGGTTCTCTCCTGGTTCCTGGCAGTACCTCCCTATACCATTCTTAAAGGCGCGGATGCCTGGGCTTTCATCGAGATCCAGGCCCAGGATATCCTGCATCCCTACGGCTATGAGGTGTACATCCGTCGCGAGAATATGGTTATGCGGTGGGTACTTCCGCTGCTGTCGTACCTGACGGGGCACAACGTCATTCTTATTGTGGTGATTCAGGGGTTGCTGGGGTGCGTTTTTCTGTACCTGATCGCCCGGGAGGTTTACCGGCAGACGGCAGATAAAGTAGTAACGGCTTTTTTTGCCCTTGCCTTATCCAATATGTTCGTGTTCTCGTGGTTCCTGGTGGATATGGCCGGCTACGGCGACGGATTTGCCTACTTTTTCCTGCTGCTGGCTCTGTTTATCAGGAATCCGTTCCTGCTCTTCGTGTGCCTGCAGCTGGCCTTTTTTACGGACGAACGCGCTATTGTAGCCGGAGGTTATGTTATTTTATGGTGGATGGCTCGTACCTTAGTGGCCCAAAGAGATGCATCTACGCTGGGGGCGGTAGCAAAAAGTGCGTTTGTACCGGCTACCTGGGTTGTAGTCATCTCCTGGATCCTGTATTTTATCTTCCGGAGGTACATCATGAGCACCTACTTTTTCTTTCATGAGTATACCACCGAAGGTACTCCGGTTCTGTTCGCGGATGCCCACCGGGCAGGGCTGGGCAATAGTCTCTGGACTTCGTTTGAGGGAGCCTGGCTATTACTGGGAGCAGCAGGTTATGTACTGTACATGGCCCGGCACTACTGGTTGCTGGTGGCATTGCTGGTAGGATTCCTGGTACTGATCACGACCGGAATATTTGTTCACGATATTGACCGGGCGTACGGGTATGGCTTTCCGTTCCTGCTGATTAGTAGCCTGGTACTGGCCAGAATGGTACCTTTGCCCGAATACCGAAAATTACTTTTCGTGATGGCCCTCATCTGTATTATTCATCCTATGTGCTATACGCTGGGGTATAATAAAGTACTATGGGCTGAACCACTTCCTCTGAAAGCAGTTATGTTTCTTGACAGATGGACCGGCTGGGGGTGGTTTGATTAAAGTAAAGTACCCATTTGTTGTTTCGTTTGATTATAGTTTGATGATATGTCCATTCTTGAAGTTTTTTCTATAAAGATACTCCTCAATATAGCTCTTACCGCCGGCATCGTCTGGGTTGTTCGTCAGCAATCACTTTTCGCAAAATGGCAGAATGAGCAGGATGGACTGGTATTCGGAATAGGATTTCTGCTCATTCGGCTACTCCCCTGGATCGGCGTCTTTCTGATAATCAATGAAGATCCCCGCGGCGATGTACCTTTCTTTTTCTACAAGGCCGAAGGGGCCAAAGCGGGCGGATTTGTCTACCGTGATTTCTGGTCGTACCATGCTCCCTTATACGCGTATATCATCAGTCTGCCGCTCTGGCTGTGGCACAATGCCCGCTCTATAGTACTCCTGATGGTACTGATGGAGACCGCTATCCTGTGGCTTACCTACCGAACCTACAAGAGCCGGTCGTCCAATGCGCTACAGCTCGCCTTTCTGTACTGGCTGCTACCGGCTACGTTTATGTATGTACTGATCGACGGGCAGGAAGAAGTGTGGTTCTGGGGCATAGCCCTGCTGATGCTACGGCACGCGTACAAGCGCCGGGACGATTACGAAGTTGGTATAGGACTGCTTTTCGCGCTGGCTCTGCTCACCATTAAGGTAACTTTTATATTCTTCCTGCCGCCCCTGCTCCTGATCGTGCGTAAGCCCATCAAGATGCTGCTGGTTATGGCAGCAGTGGGGCTACCGGCTCTGGCCTTCCTGTACTCCCAGATCGGCGACCTGTTCCTGATGCCTATTCAGCATACAGAGCAGCTCATGACGCCCAACCTGTTCTCTATCTTGAGGCCTTACATCGAGCTGTTTTTTAAGGTGAATGAGAAAGAATCCACCCTGTTCAACTGGATTGGGCTGGTGTTTACGGTACTTATTCCGAGCTATATGGCCTACCGCAGCCGCGAGCGTCACATAACCGAGACGCTGCCGAGTCTGTTTGTGGCTTCTTTTGTATGTATGATGATCTTTCAGGCCAGTGCGCCGGGTGCTTATATTATTGCGTATCTGATCGCGGTGGTGTTTGAGCTGGTCGATGTACGTAAGACGTGGCACATCGGGATACTACTGGCGGTAAGCTGGCTGACGGTCGTGCAGCCTTTCGTATACGTATATTACGATCAGCCTCACTATACCAGCTTTGGTATGTTTGCCAATCCCATATATATTCTGGAGTATGTACTACAGATACTGAGTGTGGCCTGTTACTTCTGGTTCCTCAGACAAGCCTACCGCAAAGTAGTCGAGCTCCCAATCCCGGTTTTATCATGAGTATTATACTAGCCAAAGTAGGCTTGAGTCTGGCTGCCCTGCTACTGGTAGGCGTAGTACTATACATGCGGGCGGCCATTACGGCCCGGCTCAAAAATACGGGCGCCCTTACCCTCCTGATAGGTGGCTGGATCGTGTTTCGCCTGCTTCCCTTCCTGGCGGTGTACCTTGTTGCCGGTTTTGAGCCTACTTCGGATGTAATCGGCTTCTGGAACATGGCGAGTGCCGCCGCTGCCGGTAAAGTGGTATATCTTGATTTCTGGTCGCCCTACTCACCCTTGTACTCTTACTTTCTGGGCGCCGGCGCCAAGCTCTGGTACAGTCCCCGGATGGTAGTGCTGATCATGACACTCATGGATGGCGTGGCACTGGGACTGTCGTGGCTATTCTACCGGAATAGTCAGCCGAGGGAGGTACTGCTGTACAAGGCACTGCTGTACCTGATTCTGCCCGGTTCGTTGATCTTATGCGTGGTAGGGGCGCAGGAAGATGTTTGGATGTGGCTGTTTGTGGTACTGGCCTGGCTGGTGCGGCAGCGCACCCGGAGCGTGGTAGCCTACAGCCTGGTACTAGCCCTGGGACTGATGATGACGAAGGCTATTTTCGTGCTTATCTTCGTCCCCCTGTTCCTGCTCGAGACGGAGAAGATCAAGATGCTGCTTACCCTCAGCGTAGCAGGTCTTATTTCGCTGGCGGTACTTTACAGTCTGGTGGGGTGGGAGTTTACACAGCCGCTGGGGGAAGCCGATGTACTGCGCGCCCCCAATGTCCTGTCGGTACTTAATCCCTGGGCCATGAACTCCATTGGTACGGGGGAGAAGTTCTGGAACTGGATTGGCTTGCTGCTGTCGGTGGGGCTGGGTACCCTGGCGGGCTGGCGGCTGCGCACGGCTCCCTTTTACCTGATGCTCTCGCACGTATGGGTGATCATATACGCTACCATGATGATCGTGCAGCAGAGCGCTTACAGTAACTACATATTTCTGTTTCTGCTCCCGCTGGTATTCTACATCATTAACTGGAAAGATAAGACACAGGTAGGGTTGTTGCTGCTGTATAATCTGCTGTGCGTGGTGCACCCGTCGTACTGGTGGCGGATGGATATGCCCAAGTACCTGTCTCCGGCGGATGTCTTCGCCTCTTCGGCGCTGGTAGTAGACTACCTGATGCAGGCGGGTATAGTGGCGCTGACGATCTATTTCATCTGGCTGGCTTTTCCTAAAAGAGAGGCTGCCAGGGTGTGAGCATTACCTTCCGTCAGTACATGAAAGTACAGAAGCACACACTGACCAGGTACTGACCAAAAGGTTTCGCTACGATGACAGAGCCGATCAAAAGTTATGATTTCAAGGAGGGCATGCCCTTTGAATTTGAGATTGTATCTATCTCAGCACTATTCAAACAGAGCCGACAGGAACTCACCGCCCCACATCGTACCGCGTTTTATCACATTGTCTGGTTTCAGACGGGTACTCCTACTCACATAGTTGATTTCAATCCTGTACCTATACAGCCCAACACGCTACTGTTCCTGAATAAGGATACCGTTCAACTGTTTGATTCCAGGGGCGGATTTGAGGCGAAGGCCATCCTATTCACCGATAATTTCTTTTGCAGGTCGGAGGCGGACATCAGGTACTTACGCAGTACCATTCTGTTCAATGATCTTTTGGGGATATCCTACCTGCAACTCGATGAGGCCTCGCCGGTACTTTCCAGCCTCTTTTCCCTTATGGAAAGAGAGCTGCAGGCCAGCGATGAAGTGTACCAGCCAGACATACTGAAAAACTACCTGCACAATTTCCTGCTACTGGCCGAGCGGGAACGAAGGCGACAGAATTTCATAGAGATCAGGAAAGGCGCCGATCTGGAGTATACGGTTCTATTCAAAGAGCTGGTAGAAGCCCGCTACAAACAAGTAAAACAGGTCAGCAGCTATGCCGCCAGCCTGAGCGTGTCCGAAAAGCGGTTGAACCAGGCGACCTCTAAGGTACTGGGTAAGTCTCCTAAAGCCATCATTAACGACAGGGTAATGCTGGAGGCAAAGAGGCTCCTGTCCCATACCAGTGAAAGCATCAAAGAAATAGGGTATGAGCTGGGCTTTCAGGAGCCTACCAACTTTATCAAGTACTTCCGCAAACACAATGGCAACACGCCGGTTGAGTTCAGGGAGCAGTTCACCACGTAGTCTGTCATCCCAAAAGTATCATACTTAGTCCCATTATTACCTTTTCCGGCCCCTGGCCAGGTACGAACTTTGTACCCGTAATCCAGAGCAGGTACTCATTGAGAGATCCAGCGAAGACTGTTGTGATGGATGTCGCAATGGAAAAAGTAAATTAAAACGTAACGTACAATGAAAATAGGAATCACTGGAGCTACGGGGCACTTAGGCCGCCTCGTCATTGACAAATTGAAAGGGAAAGTATCCGCCGACAGCCTTGTTGCGCTGGTTCGTTCGCCACAGAAGGCGGCTGACCTAGGCGTAGAGGCGCGCGAAGCCGATTACAACAAGCCCGAAACGCTGGATAGTGCTTTGAGTGGGATAGATACCCTGTTGTTCATCTCAGGTAGCGAAGCAGGAAAACGGGCGAAGCAGCACCAGGATGTCATTGAGGCAGCGAAGAAAGCCGGTGTCAGATGGATCGTGTATACAAGCCTTCTCCATGCTGATATCTCCAAAATTAGTCTCGCGGGCGAACATCGCGCTACGGAGGCTGCGCTGAAAGAGGCAGGTATTCCCTACACACTCCTCCGCAATGGCTGGTATACCGAAAACTACGCTGGCTCTATTCCGGGTGCTTTGGCCGCAGGTGCCTTTATTGGCAGTGCCGGTGAGGGCAGAATATCTTCAGCGGCACGCGCCGACTATGCAGAAGCGGCAGTAGCTGTGTTAACGGGTGAAGGGCACGAGGGCAAAGTGTACGAACTGGCCGGTGATGAAGCGTTCACACTTAGTGATCTGGCTGCCGAAGTTTCTCTGCAAACGGGCAAAGCCATTCCGTACAAAAACATGTCACAGGATGAATATGCCGCTACTCTTGCCAGCTTTGGCTTGCCGGAGGGATTGGCGCAGGCTATTGCCGGATGGGATGCCGCTGCTGCGGAGGATGCTTTGTATGATGAAAGTCGTCAGCTTTCCGCACTCATTGGCCGCCCCACTACTCCGCTGTCGGAAACGGTCGCTGAGACACTCAAAGGTGCTTAAAAGTACTTTATGTAAGATAGACTGAATGGGTTAAACAAAAGCCGCTAGCCTTCATCAGCTAGCGGCTTTTTATATTTTATCCGAAAGTAAAAGTAGCTTTACCCGATTCTATCAAATCCACAGTAAGGTACCAGTGCCTGTGGAATACGGATACTACCGTCGGCCTGCTGATTGTTTTCGAGCAGAGCGGCTACGATGCGGGGCAGGGCCAGCGCGGAGCCATTCAGTGTATGCAGGAGCTGCGTCTTGCCTTCTACTTTGTAGCGCAGCTTCAGACGGTTAGCCTGGTAGCTTTCAAAGTTAGATACGGAGCTACACTCCAGCCAGCGCTCCTGCGCCGCCGACCACACCTCAAAGTCAAAGGTAAGTGCGGAGGTAAAGCCCATATCGCCCCCGCAGAGCCGCAGAATCCGGTAGGGGAGTTCCAGCTTTTCGAGCAGACCTTTTACGTGGTCTACCATCTCGTCCAGGGCTGCGTAGGATTCCTCCGGCCTCCGGATCTGTACGATCTCCACCTTGTCGAACTGGTGCAGGCGGTTGAGGCCGCGTACGTGGGCGCCCCAGCTACCGGCTTCGCGGCGGAAACAGGGAGTATGGCCGGCGTTCCTAGCGGGAAGCTCACTCTCCTGCAGAATGACGTCGCGGTAGATATTGGTAATAGGTACCTCGGCCGTCGGGATCAGGTACAGATCGTCGGCGGTGGCGTGGTACATTTGTCCTTCCTTGTCGGGAAGCTGGCCGGTTCCGAAGCCGGAGTCAGCGTTGACCAGGATCGGGGGCTGTATCTCGGTATAACCCGCTTTGGCCGCTTCATCCAGGAAGAACGAGATCATTGCCCGCTGCAGACGAGCCCCTTTGCCTTTGTAAACGGGAAAGCCCGCTCCGGAAATTTTATTGCCCAGTTCAAAATCTATAATATCCAGCTTCTTGATCAGCTCCCAGTGGGGGAGATGCCCTTCGGGAAGTACCGGCTTTTTACCCTGCTCCAGTACCGTTACGTTATCGTCGGCGGTGCGGCCTTCGGGTACGCTTTCATGCGGAAGGTTAGGTAGCTTTACCAGTTCGTCCTGTAGCTCGGTTTCAATCTTTTTCAGTTGCTCATCCAGTGCCTTGGAGCGCTCCTTCAAAGAGGCTGTTTCGGCTTTGGCGGCCTCAGCTTCCTCTTTCTTGCCTTGTTTCATTAATCCACCGATCTCCTTGGCTTTGGCATTGGACTGAGCCAGTATAGAATCAAGCTCCTGCTGGGTCTCCCGGCGCAGACGGTCCAGGTTCAGGATAAGATCTACCGCACTTTCGGCGTTGGCAAAGCGCTTCTTGGTAAGTCCGGCAATGGTTAACTCCCTGTTATCACGTATAAAGGTTGTCTGTAGCATATCAAATAAGAATAAACTAAAAGCCTCGTACGGTGAGTACGAGGCTACAAAAATAGGTATATTTATTACGGTGCCGTAAAAATTCCCTTCATCGCATCTTCATAGTAGAAGAGGCGCTCGTTGAGGGCATTCAGAGCATCGGCTTTGTACTTGGTATGAATCAGGAGCGAAAGGTTGTGCTCAGAAGCTCCGTAGGAGATCATCCGGATCGGTATGTGCTTCAGGGCATCCAGTACTTTCAGAGCAATACCTTCCTTGTCGGCGCTGAAGTTACCCACGATGCAAATGATGGACTGCTCCAGATCGTGCTCTTCCAGGTCGGCAAACTCGCGCAATTCGGCGGTAATATCAGCCAGACGCTCCGGATTATCAATGGTAACGGATACTGATACTTCCGAAGTAGTAATCATATCCACCGGGGTCTTGTACTTCTCAAATACCTCGAACACCCGACGCAGGAAGCCGTAGGCATTCAGCATACGGGTCGAGTGAATGTAGATAGCCGTGATGTTATCCTTGGCCGCAATAGCCTTGATGTCACGGTCAGTAGTCTGGTTGGCAATGAGAGTACCCGGAGCCGCGGGTTCCAGCGTATTTTTTAAGCGTACCGGTACATTACGCATCTTGGCGGGCGTAATGGTACTTGGGTGCAGGATCTTGGCGCCAAAGTAGGCCAGCTCAGCCGCTTCTTCAAAGGTCAGCTCACGAATCGGGAACGTACGCTTCACGATGCGGGGATCGTTGTTGTGCATGCCGTCGATGTCGGTCCAGATCTGGATCTCCTCGGCCCGGATCGCTCCACCAATCAGCGAAGCCGTATAGTCAGAGCCACCGCGCTTCAGGTTATCTATCTGTCCGCGCGGATTGCGGCAGATAAAGCCCTGCGTAATGATCAGTTGCTTGTCGGGGTGCTGCTCCAGCATGGTAGTCAGTTTCCTCTCAATCACATCCAGCTCGGGCTCGCCATCGGCATCAATGCGCATGTACTCAAGGGCCGGGAACAGCACCGAGTTTTCACCCTGCTCAGCCAGGTACGCCTGGAACATCTGCGTACTCAGTAGCTCCCCTTCGGCCACCAGTTCTTTCTCCTGCTTAATGGTAAAAGGACGAATGCCGATCAGCGAACGGATAAACGAAAATTCATTCTCCACGACCTTACGTCCCGTCGCCAGGCCTTCTTCGGTCTGGTACAGCTCCTGGATAAAGCTATCGTAGTGGGCTTTCAGTTCATCTACCTTCTGGGTAGCTTCGGCATCATTGTTCGCTTTGGCTGACTCTCCCATGGAGATCAGGGCATTGGTAGTACCCGACAGAGCCGACAGTACCACGATCTTTCGCGTATCGGTAGACGTAATTAGGTTTCTGATCGAATGCATGCGCTCAGGCTTTCCAACCGAGGTGCCGCCAAATTTCCAGACTTGCATCTTACTTAGTGATTGATTGTAAAAAACGGATGATTAAACAGGTACTACGGGTACTATAACTTAGGAATCTTTACTAGTTTCTTCCTTTTCCAGAGCCCCCACAGGCCAATGAAAACCCACACTACGTTGACACCGGTTGAAGGGTAGGCCCCTGCATAGGCAGTGTTTATGATCAAGCCTATACTTCCTGCGACATTGGCCCACAAGTAGGAGGGGGCATCGGCGCGCAGGCGGCCACTAATATTCAGAGCGTAGGCACCGACCACCAATACGGATCCTATCCACCCTACTATATCAATCCATAACTTCTCGTTCATCGAGCAGCCTGCGCTTTAAGCCCCAGCATCTTGATAGCTGTGATCGCGGCTTCATCTCCTTTATTACCGTGTTTTCCACCCGCGCGGTCCAGCGCCTGTTCCATGGTATTGGGAGTCAATACTCCAAATATCGCGGGCTTGTTGTACTTCAGCGACAGGTTAGTAAGCCCCTGGGCTACGGCATGGTTGATGTAATCGTTATGCTTGGTTTCGCCCTGGATCACCGCTCCCAGCGCTATGACGGCGTCTACATCGTCACGCTCCGCAAACCACTGCGATCCCAGCGTCAGTTCAAAACTACCCGGTACATTTCCACGCAGGATACGCTCGGGAGTAGCACCATGGTTGAGCAGCGTCTGGTAAGCTCCTTCGAAGAGCTTCTCCGTCACTTCCGTATTCCACTCGGCTACGACAATGGCAAACGTACGCTGGCTGATGTCAGGGAGGCTTTCGGTACTGAATTCGCTGAGGTTCTTATGAGCAGTAGACATAGTAAGAGTCGATGTTGATTAGATACTTGTGTAAGACTATAAACCGTGAATAACAAAAAAGGATAAAGCCGGGTCGGCTTTATCCTTTCATGGGGGTAGGCGGTACGTGACCCATTACTCGCCGACCTGTCCCTCGAGGAGTCCCTTGTATTTCTTGGCATTTACCACTTCTGCCGAGATAGGGAATTCCTCAATGATACGTTTATAGGAAGCAATAGCGTCCTTAGGCTGCTTAGCTTTTTCCTGAGCAGTCGCTAGTTTCATCAAATAAATAGGAGTGAAGAACTGATTCGCTTCGTAATCAGATGCTCTTTTGTAGTAGTCAATCGCCTCAGCTGGCTGACCTTTTTCCATATAAGCATCTCCGATCAATGCTTTGGCACGAGCCTGTACCAACAGATCCGATGAATTGAAATCTTTCAGACGCTCAATAGCCTCATCGTACTTGCCTTGTTTCAACAGAGCAACACCGGCATAGAAGCTGGCCAGATTACCGGCATCGGTGCTACCGTAGCTATCCGCAATACTCAATAAACCTTCGTTTCCGCCGCTACCGTTCAGTGCCTGCTGCAATGAATCACTTTCAAAGTTATATATAACGCTGGAAAGAGCGCGTTGAGCTTCCTCTTCCTGACCGTCCATATAGAACCGGTACCCGGCAAACGCCACAAGCGCTACCAGAATAGCGCCACCAATACCCAACAACACTTTTTGGTTTGTGCGGAAGAAGCCTTCGGCCTTGTTAATTTGACCGGCCAGAGCTTCGGGGTTTTCGATTATCTCCAACCCGGGACCCGCAGTATTTTTCTTGCTCATACAAATGGTTGAAATTTGGAGTGCAAAGTTATGAAAACTTCTTTAACTCAAACAAGTTGCACTATAATTCTTTCCTCTTTAACGAAACAAAACCCTAAATATCTTGTTAGCGTTCCTTTATATTGAAAAGAGTATCAGATAAATTGAAAAAGCCCGCCGGAGCCGGAAGGCAACGACGGGCTTTTTTTATAGGATACAGGTACCTTAGTCCATGATGAACGGATAGTCCTGGTCAACATAAACATCTGTGTAGGCTTCCTTAGGATCGGGGTACTTAGACTCCTCGGCAAATTGTACCGACTCTGCTACGATCGCTTTGATACGGGCCTCGATAGCATCCAGATCTTCCTGAGTAGCAATGCCGTTTTCCAGAATGGTAGCTTTTACCTGCTCGATAGGGTCGCGCTGCTTGTACTCTTCTACCTCTTCTTTGGTACGGTACTTCTGTGGATCCGACATCGAGTGACCACGGTAGCGATACGTACGGAACTCAAGGTAGGTAGGTCCTTCACCCTTACGGGCACGATCAGCAGCACGTGATACAGCATCGTGAATGGCCTCTACGTTCATACCATCAACGGGCTCCGAAGGCATATCGTACGCCTCGCCCAGGGTATAGAGCTCAGTTACGTTAGAGGTACGGCTCACCGAGGTACCCATCGCGTATCCGTTGTTTTCTACGACAAAGATCACCGGAAGTTTCCAGGTCATAGCCATGTTGAAGGCTTCGTGGAAGGCACCCTGACGTACAGCACCGTCTCCGAAGAAACAGATACATACATTACCGGTTTTGTTGTACTTCTCGGCAAAGGCGATACCAGCTCCCAGTGGGATCTGAGCTCCTACGATACCGTGTCCACCCATGAAGTTGCGCTCTTTGTCAAAAATGTGCATCGAGCCACCTTTTCCTTTGGTGGTACCGGTTTCTTTTCCATACATCTCAGCCATGATAGCCTTGGGATCAGTACCCAGTGCCAGGGGCATACCGTGGTCGCGGTAAGCAGTTATATACTTATCATCAGGGGTAAGCGCCGAAGCTGTGCCTGATGAGCAGGCTTCCTGCCCGATGTACAGGTGACAGAAACCGCGGATCTTCTGCTGGCCATATAGCTGGCCGGCTTTTTCTTCAAAACGACGCTGCAGGAGCATATTCTCATACCAGAACATGTAACGTTCGGTAGGGTGCTGCAACTTGTTAGCTGATTCTTTCTTTTTCTCCTTAACGGTAGCCATGTATTGGTTCTCGTTTATAAAGACAGAACTTTGTCTGTCCGTTGTTGGTTTGAATAAAGTCCTGTTTTTCCGGAAGTATTTTACCGGGCAAATGTCAAAGACCTGCGAAATTAAGCATAAAGTCCCTAACAAAGAAGTTCATGTGGCTCGAAAAACTCCACCTTACCTATTTTAAAAGTTATGAAGAGGGGAGTTTTACATTTGGAGAGCGCGTAAACTGCCTCGTGGGGGAGAATGGAAGCGGAAAAACCAATCTTCTGGACGCCATATATTTTTTAGCTCTCACCAAAAGTGCCTTTCAAAGCCAGGATGCTCTGAATATCCACCATACCGCCGATTTCTTTGTACTGGATGGCATCTTCAGGAAGGCGAACAGAGGTACCCAGATCACCTGCAGCCTGCAGCGCGGCCAGCGTAAGGTGCTGATGGCCGACAAAAAATCCTATGACCGACTAAGCGATCATATTGGGCAGTACCCCGTGGTACTCATCGCGCCCGACGATACCGACCTGGTGCGTGGCATTAGTGAAGAGCGGCGGCGTTTCTTCGACGGAGTCCTGGCGCAGCTTCACCCGTCGTACCTCGACGACTACCTGCAGTACAACAAGCTGCTCACCCAGCGCAACAGTCTGCTCAAGCTTTTTGCCGAGCGCAACTACCTCGACGAGGATATGCTCGAGACATACAACGAGCCACTCATTGGGCTGGCGCAGCGTATCTACGAACATCGCCGTACTTTTATGGATAAGTACCTGCCCCTGTTCCGGAAGTACTACGCCTACCTGAGCAGCGAGCGGGAGCGCGTGGAGATTATCTACGAAAGCGAAGTAGCCGTAGAGGACTTTGGTGCAGAGTTTCGTCGGCACCGCTCGCGCGACCTGCACGCGCAGCGTACGCTTAAAGGCGTACATAAGGATGACTATGTATTCGAGATTGACGGAGTGGCTCTGAAGAAGTTCGGCTCGCAGGGGCAGCAAAAGTCATTTGTGATAGCGCTGAAGCTGGCGCAGTACGCACTCCTGGCCGATGAAAAGGAGACCAAACCCATGCTCCTGCTCGATGATATATTTGATAAGCTCGACGACCGCCGCATCCACAAACTGATCGAGCTCATTGATGATGGTTTTCTGGGACAGGTATTCATTACCGACGCTCGCCCTGAGCGCTCCCACCGTATTCTGGATCACGTTCAGGCGGATGTCCGCTTCTTTGAGATCGGGAAGTAGAGAAGAAATCTTCTGATTACAATTGCAGATGATTCGCCGCAGTACCTGTCGAAATGCTAAGAGAGCTGCGCCGAAGGTTTAGCTTTAATACGAGATGCAGCTCCGGAGGGGCGGTACTTTAGTAGGGCTAGTTATTCCCCCTGTTCTTCAAGCTCCGTAGGAGCGACACTCCCGGCTCCCCAAAAGCATAAACCTTTTTTCTACATACTCCTGATGCAACCTTAGAGCCCATTCCTCCATCTTTCGTACAGTTTCAGGCCTGATACCTCTCGATTAACATTTTTTAAGAACGTTCTACGAAAATATTCGTAGACACCTCTTGCAAGTACGAATATTTTCGTATATGTTTGTTACGAAGATCTTCGTAGGTAAAAAACTGATAAAGCCATGAGTCTAAAACCAACTGATTCGGAACTCGAGATTCTGCATTACCTGTGGAAAGAGGGACCAAGTACAGTACGGCAGGTACACGAATACCTGGCCGCTACCAAAGAGGCCGGCTATACAACCACCCTGAAGCTCATGCAGATCATGCACGAGAAGGGCCTCCTCCACCGCTCGGAGGAAGGACGCTCCCATATCTATACGGCAGGTGTCAGCGAGGAAGAAACCCAGCAGACACTCCTGGATCGCTTTGTTGAAACTACTTTCCGCGGCTCGGCGGCCCGGCTGGTCATGCAGGCCCTGGGCAACCACAAGGCATCGCAGGAGGAGCTGGATGAAATCAGGAAACTACTCAATGATATCGAAAACAATCGTTAGCCATGAAAGACTTACTAAGTATACTTCCGGAATCTCTTGTGAGTGCAGTGGGTTGGATGCTCCTGCACGCGCTCTGGCAGGGAGCTCTGCTGGCACTGGTAGCCGTTCTGGGCTTCTACCTGCTTCGTAACCGACCGGCGCAGGCACGCTACGGACTAGGTATTGGCCTGCTGATTGCTCAGGTAGTAGGCTCGCTCGCTACGCTGGCCTATTACCTCCAGGATGCGAAGGCTACCGCCACAGCGGCCGGCGCTACTGCCATCGCTACCACTGGGGCCGCTTCGGCGCTGTTGTGGCGGCCGGTGGAGCTATCGCTGGCCAGTCAGGTTCGCCTGTGGGTCAATACGCATCTTACCGAGCTGGTGGTGTGCTGGCTGATTGGCGCCGGACTATTGATGCTGCGCTTCATGGGTAGCTGGCTGTACGTCGAGTACCTGCGGAGCGGAGCCGTGCCGGTGGCTGATCGGGAGTGGCGCAACCGCTTTAGCATCCTGACGGCCCGGCTTAATATTACGCAGTCGATAGAGCTATGCGAGAGCACCCGTATCACTACTCCTATGGTGGTAGGAGCGCTGAGTCCGGTGGTGCTGGTACCAATAGGGCTGCTGACCGGATTTTCACCGGCACAGGTAGAGGCTATCTTGGCGCACGAGCTGGCGCATATCCGTCGGCACGACTACCTCGTCAATCTGCTGCAGTCGTTTGTAGAGGTGGTATTCTTCTTTCACCCGGCGCTGTGGTGGCTGTCAAACAAGGTACGTACCGAGCGTGAGCACTGCTGCGACGATATAGCCATTACCATTTCCGGTGATAGGATGTCGCTGGCCCATGCGCTGGTGCGGGTGGCGGAGTGGCAGTCGAGTCCGGCGCTGGCTGTACCATTTGCTTCCCAAAAGCCGGTACTTCTGCAGCGTGTACGCCGGGTACTGGGCCTGGCGCCTAAGCCAGTACGGATGTGGGCGGGCTTGCCGGTACTATTGGTAGTAGCCGGAGTACTGATAGGTGTGTCGGTATACGCCGTAGAGCGGAAGCAGGATAAAAAAGCAGTTAAAGCCACTACCGCCAAAGTCAAAGATATTCCGTACTTATCGGTAGCCTACGCGGATACCACCATAGAGGTAGAGGAGGAAGCAGAGGTTGATATGGAGGAAATGGAAGATATAGAGTTAGACATTGATATAGACACCGAGAATATCAACATGCCTGAAATGGCCTATGACTTCAAATTTGATTTCAACCACGACTGGCAATTTAAAATGAACGATACGCTGCGGGAGAAGCTGGAGGCATTCCACAAAAAAATGGAAGTAATGCAGCAGCAGATGGAGCCCCTGCACCGCCGCATGGAAGATCTGCACCTGACCATGGAGAAGCACCGCTTTGAGCAGGAACGTTACGACCGGGAGTGGGAAAAGATAGAGTGGAAGAAAGATAAGCTGATGGAGGCCCGCGAGAAATTAATCCAGAAGCGCTCGGTCTTACTACACCCAAATCAGAAAGCAGGAGCAGTTAAACTGAGCGAAGCCGAGGTAGAGAAGCAACTGGCCGAAATAGAGCAGCAGATAAAAGCCCAGGAGCAGGAAGTGACCCAGCTTAACGCCCAGATTGCTGAGGGAAGAAGACAGGCCGAAACCACTGGCGAACCTTTCCGGAAGACCCAGCAGGAGATAGAAGAGATTAGCCGTCAGCTGGAAACGCTAGGCCGCAAAATGGAACTGGAAGCGCGGGGAATGGAGAAATACTTGCCTACGCCCCCACCGCCGCCGCCAGCCCCCGATGCGCCCCACGCTCCTCGTCCGGCTAAGGCAGCTGTCAAGGCTGGTACTACACCGAAAGGCTCCGTGGCTCCGCCGGTGCCAGCTACTCCGGCCCGACCTGCGGCACCTCCGGTTCCGCCCACGCCTCCGGCCAAAAAGAAGTAATCAACTAAAAAGCCCTGACTGGATCATCCAGTCAGGGCTTTTTAGTTAACATGTATAGCTCGCTTATTCTACCTCAATCACTACATCATCACTCATAGGGTGGGTGACGCAGGTGAGGATGAAGCCCGCCTTCAGCTCAGCTTCTGACAGGGCATCTTCTTCGTCCAGGTGTACCTTGCCCGATACACAGCGGCCCATACAGGCAGTACACATACCTGCCTGGCAGGAGTAGGGCAGGTCAATGTCCAGATCCAGGGCCGCCTCCAGTACCGTCTGGTGGGGCTCTACCTTAAACTTGTACTCACTACCTTCATACAGTACTGTTATTTCGCGTGTTTTCATACTTCCGTCGTTTTCTTCCAGCGTTACCTCGCCGTGCGCCTTGGCGGTAGTGGCCGTCAGGAAGCTTTCTTTGTGTACCTTTTCCTTAGGAACGCCCAGCACATCCAGCGCCCGCTTGGCTTCCTCCATCATATCCTCGGGGCCGCAGAGGTAGTAGTCGGTACTAGTGGGATCCGTAGCGGGCCACTTCTCCATGAGTTTAAGAATATGCGATTTATTCAGGCGGCCCGTTTCGCCGGTCCAGGTTTCGTGTGGCTGCGTAAGCGTATGTACCACCTGAAACCGCTCTCCGTATTTAGTAACGAGGGCGTCTATTTTCTCTTTAAAAATAATGCTGTTCTCGGTGCGGTTGCCGTATAGCAGACGTACTGTACTCTCCGGCTCCACGATCAGTACCGACTTGGCGATGGATATAAGGGGCGTAACACCACTACCGGCTCCGATCAGTACCACCGTGCGTGCCTGGTCAGCGTCCAGTTCAGGCGTGAAGTTACCCATGGGCTCCATGACCTCTATTACATCACCTTCCTTTACCGAGTCGATCAGGTAGTTGGAGGCGAAGCCGTTAGGTACCCGCTTTACCGTAATCGCCAGCGACACATCGGTATAGGGAGAGCTGGACATGGAGTAGGAGCGACGTACCTTGGTACCTTCGTGCGGCAGGAGCAGGGTCAGGAACTGGCCGGGCTTATACTTCACCACTTCGTTGAGTGGATGCCAGAAGTGGATGGTAACGGCATCGGGTGTTTCGCGCTCCACTTCTTTTACTTTCAGATAGTAATATTTGCTCATTATATAGTTGACTTTTGTTCATGTGCAGGGCTCAGGAGGGAGCCACCACTCGTATTACTGCATGAGTACTCCACAGCGAGTACAAAATAACTCATGGTTTTTCGATTTATCCTATTTTTCCCTGTGCTACACTGTACAACTCATTGTAGCAGCATCAGGTTCAGCTCATATTTTGGAAAATAGGGCCGTCGATCTGCTGACATATAGTATAAGTACTGGCTCGGCTATAACGCAAAAGCCCCGCGGTGGCTACCGACGGGGCTTTTGTTAGTGAGTATATAAGATTACTTCAGCGTAGCAACGGCATCTTTGATGCGTTGTACGGCTTCGGTCAGTGCTTCATCCGCAGCAGCAGTTGAGATACGGATACAGTTAGGTGCTCCGAAGCCCGAACCGGCTACTGTTGATACATATACTGAATTGAGCAGCCACAGGGAGAAGTCGTCCGAATCTTTGATTTCGGTCTTACCATCTGACTTGCCAAAGTAGTAGCTTACATCAGGGAACGCGTAGAAAGCGCCCTGAGGTACATTCACCTTAAAGCCAGGTATCTCTTTCAGCAGACCAACCACCAGGTCACGACGACGGGCGTACGCCTTAGTCATTTCGCGGGTAGCATCCAGTGGTCCGTTGAAAGCAGCCACGGCGGCTTTCTGAGCGATGGAGTTGGTACCTGATGTTACCTGTCCCTGCAGTTTCTCGATACCGTCGGCGATCCACTTGGCAGCACCGATAAATCCGATACGCCAGCCGGTCATGGCGAAGCCTTTGGCTACCCCGTTTACAGTGATCACACGGTCTTTCAGAGCAGGGATAGAACCCATGCTGAAGTGGCCTTCTTCGGTGAAGTTGATGTATTCGTAGATCTCATCGGCTACCACGAAGATATTGTCGTGCTTCTCAAGTACCGCCGCGATAGAGCGAAGCTCAGCCTCCGAGTACACCGACCCCGTAGGGTTGTTAGGTGACGCATACATCACCACCTTGGTACGAGGCGTAATGGCCGCTTCGAGCTGCTCAGCCGTTACTTTAAAATCATTTTCGAACGCTCCTTCCAATACCACTGACTTTCCTTCGGCCAGTTTAACCATTTCGGAGTAGCTTACCCAGTACGGAGCGAAGATGATCACCTCGTCACCCGGGTTTACAAGTACCTGAATCGCGTTGGCCAGGGAGTGCTTGGCACCCGTTGATACCACGATATTCTCAGGTTTCCAGTCAATGTTGTTGTCGCGTTTCAATTTATCAGCAATCGCCTTGCGGAGATCAGGGTACCCTGCTACGGGCGAATAGCCGTGGAATCCATCGTCAATGGCTTTCTTGGCGGCTTCGCAAATGTGGGCGGGAGTCTTGAAGTCAGGCTCTCCCACACTCAGACTAATTACTTTGTGGCCTTCGGCAGCCAACTCACGGGCCTTTTTGGTCATCGCCAGCGTCGAAGATTCTTCGAGGGCGTTGATGCGGTCGGCCAGCAACCGCGCTTGCTCTGCTACTGCGGACATTGCATTAAAAAATTAAAGTAATTGAAACGGTTTCAACAAATTGCCCGCAAAGTTAGGAGTTTTTTATTGGAGTACTGTCTATAACAAAAAGAAGTTTTTTCTGTAAAATGGCAAAGTGCCTATTCAGCCTCGCCGAAGGGTTGATTGACGCACAATTAGTTCGCCTTTTACCTGATGCGTAGTAGGTACGAAGCTTTCCGGAGCCATGATCTGGTTGAGAAACAGCAGTGCCGCCTGGCGCCCGATCTGGAACGGATGCTGATGGATGGTGGTAAGGCCGGGCTCTATCACAGCCGCCAGCCTATCTTCCCCAAAGCCGGCTATGGCTATCTCCTCCGGTATGCGTATGCCCCGCTGTTTCAGGTCCAGCATCATATCTATCGCATTGCCGTAGTGGACGCAGAAAATGCCATCGGGTGGGGCAGGGCTTTGCAACCATTCCCGCAGAGTATGGAGTGCTTCGTCCGGTTTGAAATGACTATGGACCACCCGTACCCCATCCGCTGCTATGCCCTGATCGGCCAGGGTACTCAGGAAGCCCTCCACCCGCCTCCTGCTGATCAGCAGCTCCGGGGGGCCAGCAAAGATGGCCAGCTGTCGGCAGCCCTGCCGAAGCAGGTGCTCGGCGATGGCCGCGCCCCCGCCGTAGTCGTCCTGCACTACCTTGGAAGTATCAATGTCTTCGCAGATCCGATCAAAGTGCACAATGGGCAGCCCCTTGCGGTGCGGCAACCGGATGTGGTCAAAGGAGGTAGTTTCGGTGGAGTGGCAGATCAGCAGTCCGTCGACCCGGCTGGCTACCAGCGCCTGTACATTGGCTACCTCCATCTGGTGCGATTCGTTGGACTGGCACACCATCACCCGGTAACCCGACGCCGACGCCACCTGCTGAATGCCGCTGACCACCGATGCAAAGAAGGGCCTTTCGATGTCGGGAATAATCACTCCGATGGTATGGGTTTCGCTGTTGCTGAGGCTCTGGGCCAGCAGGTTGGGCTGGTAGTCCAGTTCCTGCGCCACCCGTAAGATCTCCGCTCTGGTTCGCTCGTTGATGCCGTAGCGGTTGAGCAGGGCCCGTGATACCGTGGAAGGAGATATACCCAGATGCTGGGCAATGTCCATAATGGTAGCCTGTCGTCTGGCGGGTTTGGCGGGAGCCGGATCGGCCACCACAAAATGGTAGCTGCAGTGCCGGCAGTGGAACCGCTGCTTTCCCCGCACAAAGCCCGCCCGCTTGATGGCATCTACCTGGCCGCACTTAACACATTCTATCATGTACCAGATCGTTGAATTGTATTTTTCAGGTAGTACTCTACGTCAGTACTTATGGAGATATTTACCCCACGGCTTTTTCCTTCTGGCTTACCGCCACCGACTGTCTCAAATATAGTTAAAGTTAGGTAGCTATCGGTATCGTTTTCGAAAACGATACCGATAGCTATTGTGCTATTTTGGGTTTAAAATGTTTTATTCTTATAGTTGTAAATAGGAGAATCCATATAGCTTCGAATAGAGGTACCGGAGCTTTGGCTTGGTCAATTGGTAGTTAAGAAGGTCCTAAATTGTAATTAGTAAAGATGCCTTTCATACAAACTATGCGCTGGTTCGGGCCGAAGGACCCCGTTTCGCTTCACGATATTAGGCAGGCAGGCTGTGAAGGAGTAGTATCGGCCCTGCACCAACTACCCGTCGGAGAGGTATGGTCAGTGGAGGCTATACGGGAGCGGCAGCAACTGATCGAACAGGCTCCGGAGGCAGTAACGCCGCTGCGGTGGCTGGTGGTGGAAAGCCTTCCCGTCCACGAGGATATCAAGAAGGGCCTGCCTTCGCGCGAGCAGTACATTGAAAACTATAAGCAGTCGCTGCGGAACCTGGCGGCCTGCGGCATACAGGTCGTGTGCTACAACTTCATGCCGGTACTGGACTGGTCACGGACGGATGTAGTATACCAGCTACCCAACGGTGCCCGTACGCTTCGCTTTGAATGGGAGAAGTTTGTGGCCTTTGACCTCCACATCCTGAAGCGCCCCGGTGCGGAGCAGGACTACGATGCTGATACCATCGGGCGGGCCAGGCGGCGGTTTGAGTCGATGGGGGAGGAAGAACTCCGGACGCTGACCGCGACGGTACTGCTGGGGTTGCCGGGTTCGGAAGAGGCCTTCGAGCTGGCTACCTTTCAGTCCCTGCTGGATACTTATAAAGATATAGACGCCGACGCCCTCCGCGCCAACCTGCACTACTTTGTGCAGCAGGTAGCACCCGTGGCGGAGGAGCTGGGCGTACGGCTGTGCATCCACCCCGACGATCCGCCGCGTCCGCTGCTGGGGCTGCCCCGCGTGGTAAGTACCGAAGCCGATCTGCAGGCGCTGATGAATGCCTGCCCCGTCCGGGCCAATGGCATTACCTTCTGCACCGGCTCGCTGGGTGTCCGGGCCGACAACGACCTCCCGGGTATGGTACAGCGCCTGGGCAACCGGATCCACTTCGTGCATCTGCGCTCCACAAAGCGCGATGCTGATGAGCCCCGTAATTTTCACGAAGCCGACCACCTGACCGGCGATGTAGATATGTATAGCGTTATGAAAGAATTGACTCTCGAACAGCAGCGACGGCAGCAGGCCGGCCGCCCCGACAGCGCACTACCCATGCGCCCCGACCACGGTCACCAGATGCTGGACGACCTCCACAAAACCACCTACCCCGGCTACTCGGCCATTGGCCGCCTCAAGGGGCTGGCCGAATTACGCGGTATGGAGCTGGCCATCCGGCGCTCGCTGGCGCTGGTATTCCTTTTGGTAGGTATGCTGGTAGCCCCAAGTACCCAAGCCGACGACGGCTACCGCCTCTGGCTCAAATACGACCGGATACAGGATGCGGCCCTGCAGCGGGCCTACGCCACTGCCTTTACCTCCATCGTCAATACCGAAAACTCCCCCATGCGGCAGGTAGCCGTGGAGGAGCTGCAGACGGGTTTGCAGGGGTTAGTAGGTACCAAAGTCAGTGTGCAAAAGCAGACTTCGGGTAAAGGTGATATTGTATTTCAATTGGATGAGCAGGAACAAGTAGGGCCGGAAGGGTACCACATTTACCGCAAAGGCAACCAAACTATCATAGCAGCTAAGTCCGAAAAAGGCCTGCTGTACGGGAGCTTCGGGCTGTTGCGTCACCTGCAGACCCTGCGCCCGCTGTCGGAGCTGAATATTACTACCAGTCCCAAGGTACAGTACCGCGTGCTCAATCACTGGGACAACCCTAACGGTACTGTGGAGCGGGGCTACGCAGGCTCGTCCATCTGGAAGTGGTACGACCTGCCGCAGGTCATTGACCCGCGCTACAAGGAGTACGCCCGCGCCAACGCTTCCATCGGCATTAACGCCACGGTAGTCAATAACGTCAACGCCAGCGCCCGCTTCATGACGGCCGAGTACCTGCACAAGGTGAAGGCTCTGGCGGATGTATTTCGTCCCTACGGCATTCGGGTGTACCTGTCGGTGCGCTTTACGGCGCCGCGCAACGTGGGTGGTCTGCCCACCGCCGACCCGCTGGACCCGGCCGTACAGCAGTGGTGGAACGAGAAGGTGAAGGAGATTTATTCCATCATTCCGGACTTTGGTGGGTTTGTGGTGAAAGCCAATTCAGAAGGCGAGCCCGGTCCGCAGGACTACAACCGAACCCACGTCGACGGGGCCAATATGCTGGCTAAGGCGCTGGCGCCCTACGATGGCATTGTGATGTGGCGGGCCTTTGTCTACAAAGCCGACCCCAACGGCGACCGCTACAAGGCAGGTTACGAGGAGTTCAAGCCCTTCGACGGACAGTTTGACCCGAAGGTACTGGTACAGGTCAAGAATGGTCCCATTGACTTCCAGCCCCGCGAGCCCTTTCACCCGCTGTTCGGCCAGATGCCCCAAACGCCCCTGATGATGGAGTTTCAGCTTACGCAGGAGTACCTGGGCTTTGCTACGCACCTGGTGTACGAGGCGCCACTCTTTAAAGAAACCCTCGACAGCGACACCTACATCAAAGGTCTTGGCTCTACGGTAGCCGAGGTAGTGGATGGAAGCCTTCATGGCTACAACCATACCGGCATGGCTGGTGTATCCAATGTCGGCTCCGACCGCAACTGGACCGGTCACCCCGTGGGGCAGGCCAACTGGTACGCCTACGGGCGGCTGGCGTGGGACCATACTTTGTCGTCAGAGCAGATCGCCGAGGAGTGGATCAAGATGACGCTCACCCGCCAGCCGCAGGTGGTGGCTACCATTAAAAATATCTTGATGGAATCGCGGGAGGCGGCGGTTAACTACATGACGCCCCTGGGGCTGCACCACATCATGGGCGAAAGTATCCACTACGGGCCGCAGCCCTGGCTGGAGAAGAGCCAACGTCCCGACTGGACTTCCCTCTACTACCACCGCGCCGATGCGCAGGGTATTGGCTTCGACCGTACCAAAACCGGCTCCAACGCCCTTTCGCAGTACACGCCGGAGTTGCAGCAGCAGTGGGGAGTATTGGAAACCACGCCGGACAAGTACCTGCTCTGGTTTCACCATGTACCCTGGTCGCACAAGATGGCTAATGGGCGTAGCTTGTGGGAAGAACTTTGCTACCGCTACTACGGTGGCGTAAAGTCGGTGGAGCAGATGATCCGGCAGTGGGACAGCGTGAAGGACTCCGTAGATCCCGAACTATACGCTGATGTGGCGGGCCGCCTGCAGATCCAGAAGCGGGAAGCCGAGTGGTGGCGCGACGCCTGCGTGCTGTACTTCCAGACGTACTCCAAGCGCCCTATCCCCGCTGACCTGCCCAAGCCTACCCGCACGCTGGACGAAATCAAGAAGCTGGTGCGCATTTATCAATTACGTTAATTACCAGAAAATACAAGCTGTGAATACGACACAATCTTTTTCATTGGAAGGCAAATTAGCCTTGGTGACCGGCGGAGGTACCGGCATCGGACTGGCTACTACCCAATGCCTCGTCGAGGCCGGAGCCCGGGTGGTCATAACGGGCCGCCGCGAAGAAATGCTGAAAGAAGCCGTAGATACCCTGGGCGAAAGGGCCTACTACGTAGTCAACGACGTGACAGATCGGGCGAAGCTCCCGGCCCTGGTGCAGCATATTGAAAAGACCTGCGGCCCCATTGACATACTCATTAACAATGCCGGGATTAACATGAAAAAGCCGGCGCTGGATGTAACAGACGAGGAGTTTGACCGTATTCTGATGACCAACCTCAACGCGGTATTCTCCCTGACCCGTGAGTGTGCCCGCCACATGATTGCCCGCCGGAGCGGCTCTATCCTGATGATCTCCTCCATGGCTGCCTACTACGGCATAGATCGGGTAGCCGCCTACGGAGCCTCCAAGACGGCGCTGGAAGGTATGATCAAGATCCTGGCGTCGGAGTTTTCGCCGCACAACGTCCGCATCAATGCCATTGCTCCCGGCTTCATCGAAACGCCTATGTTCCTCAAAGCCATGAACGACGACCCGGACCGTCTGCGGCGTGCCATGAGCCGTACGCCGATGGCGCGGCTGGGCGCTCCCAAAGACATTGGGCTGGCGGCGGTGTTCCTCTCCTCCGAAGCCGCTTCGTTTATTACGGGGGTGTCGCTGCCGGTGGATGGGGGTAATTCAATTGGATTCTAAAAAATGAGCCGCCAACTCCCTGGGGAATCGGCGGCTCATTTATGTATAACCAGTACTACACCTTAGGCCAGAGCCGACTGCAGGTTTTCGTTGATGGCTTCGAGGAACTCCTCCGTGTACAGGAAGTGCTCACCGTGCTTCACGTCGTTACCGTGTACGATGATTGCCAGGTCCTTCGTCATTTTACCACTTTCGACGGTCTCGATACATACGCGCTCGAGAGTCTCAGAGAAGTTGATCAGCTCCTGGTTGTTGTCCAGTTTACCACGGAACGCCAGACCGCGGGTCCATGCGAAGATGGAAGCGATCGGGTTGGTAGACGTAGGACGACCCTTCTGGTGCTCGCGGTAGTGACGGGTAACGGTACCGTGGGCAGCTTCAGCCTCCATAGTACTTCCATCGGGAGTAACCAGTACCGACGTCATCAGACCCAGTGAGCCAAAGCCCTGCGCTACCGAGTCAGATTGTACGTCACCGTCGTAGTTCTTACAAGCCCATACGAAGCTGCCGCTCCATTTCAGAGCCGAAGCTACCATGTCGTCGATGAGGCGGTGCTCGTATACGATACCCGCTTCTTCAAACTTAGCCTTGAACTCGGTGTCGTAGATTTCCTGGAACAGGTCCTTGAAGCGACCGTCGTATTTCTTAAGGATGGTATTCTTGGTAGAGAGGTATACCGGCCAGCCCTTCTGCAGACCAATGTTCATACATGAGCGAGCGAATCCACGGATAGACTCGTCGAGGTTGTACATACCCATGGCTACACCACCACCAGGGAAGTTGAATACTTCAAACTCCTGTACAGTTCCGTCCTCACCTTCAAACTTCATCGTCAGTTTACCTTTGCCGGGTACTACGAAGTCAGTAGCGCGATACTGGTCACCAAACGCGTGACGACCTACGATGATAGGTGAAGTCCAGGTAGTAACGAGGCGGGGTACGTTGCTCATCACGATAGGCTCACGGAATACAGTACCATCCAGGATGTTACGGATAGTACCATTGGGCGACTTCCACATCTGCTTCAGGCCGAACTCTTCTACGCGGGCTTCGTCAGGCGTGATGGTAGCACACTTGATACCTACACCGTACTGCTTGATCGCGTTGGCGGCATCAATGGTTACCTGGTCATTGGTTTCGTCGCGGTATTCGATGCCGAGGTCATAGTACTTGATATCTACGTCCAGATACGGCAGAATGAGTTTTTCTTTGATGAATTTCCAGATGATGCGGGTCATCTCATCCCCGTCGAGCTCAACGACCGGATTAGCAACTTTAATTTTGTTCATGTGGTAATAAAATTAGTAGCCAAATATTATTTGTTTCAACATCGGCCCAAAAGTACAAAATCTAAGCTAAAAGCCGAAGGTTAGATACAGATTGGTGCTTTTGTGGTACTTGATAGTACTATTCAGAGCGTAAAGGACTTTACCAGTATATAATCAATAGTGCCCCTGGGGGTGGTATATACATTGATTTCTTTAAGTCCATGTACCCCTTTCCAGCGGCTCAGGGAGTCTGTCTTACTATCGGGTGGTGTGGCGGGTAGGCCCAGCAGGGGGAGTGCATCCCGTACGGGAGTAGAATCTGGCGGATTGACGGTGATCCAGTCGGCCATGTCGTTGATATAGACAATGCGGACGAGGCCATTCTTGTAGATGTACTTCTGGCAGTTTTTGCAAACCGTCAGTTCCTCCTGGTTCAGGGGCTGAAAGCTGCTCGTCAGGCCCAGGATGTGTTCAAGATCCTCCTGCGTCTGGTTGGCTATTTCCTTGATAACGATAATGGGCGTAACTGCGGGCCCCTGCGTCTCCTTCCTGGTGGAGGCGGGTTGAGAGTTACAGGCGCTGGTAAGGATGCAGAACGAAATGGCAAGGAAGAAAGCTTTCATGGTAAAAGTAGACCTGCTATTTTTAGGTGTAAAAGCCCCACACTGCTTTTTTATACCAATCAAACCTGCATCTGCCTTATGTCATCACTCATTGCCTGGTTCGAAATACCTGCTACCGATATCAACCGTGCCGCTCAGTTTTACGGAGCCCTGCTGGCTACTGACCTGTCCGTACTGGACCTGGGAGCGCTCAAAATGGTACTGCTGCCTGAGGGCGGCGCACTGGTACAACACCCTACCGCCTACCATCCCTCACACGAAGGCCCGCTGCTGTACCTCGACGGCGGCGATGACATGACGGAGCTACTCAGCCGGGTGGAGATAGCCGGAGGCCGCATCATCCGCGAAAAAACGCAGGTTAGCCCCAGCTTTGGCTACATGGCCCTCTTTGAAGACACCGAAGGCAACCGCTTAGCAATACGTTCGCTTGGGTAAGGTGCTTTTTTCACCACAGAGTTCTCTGAGTTATAGCGCGGAGTTCGAGAGAGTGAAAAAGAACTCTGTGCCCTCTGTGCTTACCTCTTATTTACTCTGTGGTAAAACACTTCTGCCTACTACTTATTCACCGGGCTCTGCACCTTTACATTCTTATTCTCAATCCGCGAAAGCTCCTTCAACTGCCCCGACTCAAAGTACTGATCCATTTTCAGGAGGTTCTCCCTCGTGACAGCCATGGCTGAGTCGGTAGGGGCGTAGTTGATGTAATCCTGCACCAGTATACCCCCCACCTTCTTGGGGTTATAGGCTTCGCGGAAGCGCAGGCCGGTTTCGTCGGTATAGTAGAGGTACGCCAGGTAGTCCAGGGAGAAGTCGTTCTTGTCGAACCAGTAGACAAATTGGTCGCTGAAGTCTTTACCACCACCTTCCTGAGCAAAGGATACATGTACTTTGTGGTACGTCTTGCCCTTAATAGTGGCCTCGCCTATATATTCCTTCTTAACCGCCGGGTCGTTGAGGGGCTGGGGGAGCAGCACGAAGTACGCTACCGAATTCACGGAGTTCTGGTACTTGCTCATGGTAGTATCGGGTACGTTCTGTCGCTTGCCGTTGATGGTGCGGTAGGCTTCTTCGTTGGTGAGTATGTCGCGTACGTCGGCGCCCGTCGAATCTTTCTGATGGCGCTCATACAGGAAGCGTCCCCCTTCACGCTCTACTACGTAGTGTTTATCCCGGAAATCAAACTCCATCCGGAACCCTTCGTACGCCTTACCGCCGTGGAAATCGATGGCACCGTCTACGGCGGATTGGGCCGGATCGGAAGAGGACTGGCAGGATACGATAAAAAGCAGACCTAGTAAAATCAGCGGGAGAGCGTAGCGCATGAGAAGCTGGTTGTGGTTAGTTTTGTTGAAAAATAACTTTTGTGATAAGGTTAGGTACTACATAAATAGCCTTCGACCATGAAATTGTTAAAGCTACTAGCTAAAAGCTAGCGCCTAATCACCTATATAACCTAAAAATGAAAAAAACAGTCCTCTCCCTGCTTCTTATAATCCAGGTATCGGTACAACTTATGGCTCAGGCACTGACGCTATGGTACGACCGGCCCGCCGAGCGGTGGGAAGAAGCCCTTCCGGTAGGTAATGGTAGACTCGGAGCGATGGTATGGGGAAAGGTAGGTGAAGAACTAATCCAGCTCAACGAAGCTACCCTCTGGTCGGGTGGCCCCACCAGCACCAATGCCAATCCGGACGCGTCAAAGTACCTGCCCGAGATCAGGAAGGCCCTTTTTGCCGGAGACTACGCTACCGCCCATGAGCTGACTAAAAAGATGCAGGGATTGTACACCGAGTCGTACGAGCCACTGGGCGACCTGCTGATCAGGATGGATGCGGCGGGCCAGCCTACCAGCTACCGCCGGGAGCTGGATATAGCTAATGCGGTGGCTACTACGCGCTTTGTGGTGAATGGAGTAGAGTACCAGCGCGAAATTCTGTCGTCAGCGCCGGATCAGATGATCGTAATTCGACTAACCGCCAGCAAAGCCGGTGCCTTAAACTTTACGGTAAGTACCAGGAGTCCCATCCGATTTACGAATGCAGCGATCAGCCCTACCGAGATAGCGATGCGGGGCAAAGCGCCCGCTCATACCGATCCTAATTACGTAAACTACAATCCTGAACCCGTCGTCTACGATGATCCTACCGGCTGTCGGGGTATGCGGTATGATATGCGGGTGCGGGCCGTCAATAAAGGAGGAAAGGTAACTTCTGATGCTAACGGGCTGCGGGTGGCGGGCGCGACGGAGGTGGTCCTGTTTGTGTCGGCGGCAACGAGCTTCAACGGCTTTGACAAGTGCCCGGATAAAGATGGGAAGGATGAAAAAGCCCTGGCAGAGGGGTACCTTAAGAAAGCAGTAGTCAAGCCGTACGATGTAATAAAGAAGGCGCACGTGCAGGACTACAAGCGGTACTTCAATCGCGTAGCACTGACGTTGAATGACAACCAGGTACCTAACCTGCCTACCAACGAACGCCTGAAGCGCTATACGGCTGGTGCCAATGATCCGGCGCTGGAGTCCATGTACTTCCAGTACGGGCGGTACCTGCTTATATCCAGCTCGCGGACCGGAAGTCCGGCGGCTACCCTGCAGGGCATATGGAACCCGCACGTACAGCCGCCCTGGAGCAGCAACTACACCACCAACATCAACGCTCAGATGAACTACTGGCCGGCCGAGGTAACCAACCTGTCGGAGCTACACCAGCCGCTGATCAATCTGATCAAAACACTGTCGGTGACGGGTAAGGAAACTTCCAAAAACTTCTACGGTACCGACGGCTGGGTAGTCCACCACAATGCCGATATCTGGGGAGCAGCCAATCCGGTAGGCGACCTGGGCAAGGGTACTCCGCAGTGGGCCAACTGGATGCTGGGCAGCGCGTGGCTGAGTCAGCACCTGTACGAGCACTACCGCTTTACACAAGATAAAAAGTACCTGCAGACTACGGCCTACCCGCTTATGAAAGAGGCGGCTGAGTTCTGCCTGGACTGGTTGGTGGAAGGTCCTGATGGGTACCTGGTGACGGCTCCCTCTACCTCACCCGAGAACCTCTTCATAGGACCAGACGGTAAGCCATACGATGTAACCATCGCTGCCACCATGGATATGTCGCTGATCTGGGACCTGTTTACCAATATTATCGAGGCTTCCGAAGTGCTGGGTACTGATGCCGACTACCGGAAGATGCTGCTCGACAAGCGAAGTAAGCTGTTCCCGCTGCAGATTGGCAAGAAGGGTAACCTGCAGGAGTGGTACAAGGACCACGAAGACCAGGACCCGCAGCATCGTCACGTCTCGCACCTCTACGGACTGCACCCCGGACGACAGATTTCTCCACTAACTACACCCGAATTTGCTCAGGCAGCTCAGAAAACGCTCGAGATCCGGGGCGACGGCGGTACGGGCTGGAGTAAGGCCTGGAAGATCAACTTCTGGGCACGCCTCCTCGACGGCGACCACGCTTATAAGCTCCTGCGCGAACTCCTGCACTATGTAGGTCACGACAATCCTGAGTACAAGGGTGGAGGTACTTACGCCAACCTGTTCTGCGCCCATCCGCCCTTCCAGGTCGACGGCAACTTTGGTGGTATAGCCGGTATGGCCGAGATGCTGATCCAAAGCCACCTGGACGCTATCCAGCTACTCCCGGCGCTTCCCTCCACCTGGCAGAAGGGCTCGGTTAAAGGCTTACGCGCCCGTGGTGACTACGAAGTTGGGATGGACTGGACCGGGGGCAAACTCACATCCGCCACCGTACGCTCCGAGGCCGGAGGCGAATGCCGCATCCGGTCAGCGGTACCGCTACGGGTAGAGGGAGTACAATCACGTCGGGAGGGGGATGTACTTGTTTTTAATACGGTAAAGGGAAAGACATATCGGCTGGTGCGGGAGTAGGGGATACCTCCTATTTACGGAATCATTTAACAAGATCAGGATTCAGCAGTTTCAAGATAAAGGTGAGTTGATAAAGACAACCTGCTTCACATTTTAGACTAGTCAATACGATTATATAGTATGCGTACCAACCGACTGAAAGAACTCTGGCGTCAGAATGGCACAGCCACCAATGCCTGGGTCACCATCCCTTCCTCCTGGACCGCCGAAATACTGGCTCATGCGGGTTTTGATGCCCTGACCATTGATGCCCAGCACGGTCTGGCCTCTGATCTGTCGGCCATTCTTCCGATGCTGCAGGCCATTGGTACTACCGATACGGTGCCCCTGGTGCGCGTGCCCTGGAATGATCCGGCTACGCACATGCGTATGCTGGATGCCGGAGCGCAGGGCATTATCTGTCCCATGATCAACACGCGTGAAGAGGCGGAGCAGTTTGTGGGAGCGTGCCGGTATCCGCCCGTGGGGTACCGCAGCTATGGCCCCTTACGCGCGGAGCTGCACCTGGGTAGCGACTACTTCCAGCGTTCCAACGAAGAGATACTGACGCTGGCCATGATCGAGTCGGCCAGTGGATTTAAGAACATAGAAGACATAGCCCAGACTCCCTCACTGGACGGATTTTACATCGGCCCCTGGGACCTGAGCCTGGCGCTGGGCATCCAGAGGATCGCGGACTTTGAGGATACACAGCTGCTCAATGCCATTGATAAGGTACTCAGTGTAGCGACCAAATATGGTCTGATGGCCGGGATTCACTGTGGTACTCCGGAGGTCGCCGCCAGGATGAAGGAGAAAGGTTTCCACTTTGTAACTTCCACGGTAGATACACCCCTGCTTAAAAAAGCCGCCGCTGATGTCGTAAAGCGGTACGGGTATCTGATAGGAAAATAAACAGGAACAAGCCTGATGGCTATTCGATTCCTGTAGTTTTATAAGCGGCTTCTCCATGATAAGGAGAAGCCGCTTATCCTTTAAGGATATCGTCTTCCTCTGTTTTTCGTTATTATTACACCATAATGAATCTATAAATCTACATGATGCTACGAAGACTAGTACTTGGGGTACTTTTGGCGGTCGGTATACATAGTACCTACGCCCAGAGCAACCCCAATGACGTAAAAACATTTACTCTGCCCAACGGCATGAAGTTTCTGGTGCTGGAGGATCACTCAATCCCTACCGCCAACATGTACCTGTTCTGGAAAGTAGGTGCCCGCAATGAGGTACATGGTATTACGGGGCTGTCGCACTTTTTTGAACACATGATGTTCAACGGCTCCAGGAACTACGGCCCCAAGCAGTTTGACCGGGTAATGGAAGCCAACGGCGGCTCCAACAACGCCTACACTACCGAAAACGTAACGGTCTATACCGACTGGTTCCAGAAGGATGCGCTCGAAACGATCTTCAAGCTCGAATCAGATCGGATTGCCAACCTGTCTATTGATTCGGCTATGGTAGAAAGTGAGCGAGGGGTAGTACTGTCGGAGCGCAGCACCGGCCTCGAAAACAGCAACTACCGGGTCATCAGTGAAGTGGTGAAGTCGGTGGCTTTTCAGGAACATCCGTATATGTTTCCGGTCATTGGCTTCGAGTCGGATATCAAGAGCTGGACGCAGCAGGACCTCGAGAACTACTTTAAGACCTACTACTCGCCCAACAATGCTACCGTAGTAGTAGTGGGTGATGTGACCGTAGATCAGGTACGTCGACTGGCTAATCAGTACATGGCGCCCATCCCGGCGCGCGGCCTGCCGCCCAAAGTACGGACCGTAGAGCCGGAGCAGAACGGGGAGCGTCGTGTCACTACCTATAAGGACATTACGACACCTAACCTGATGCTGGCCTATCATACGCCCGAAACCGGCCACGCCGACTACTACGCCCTGGATCTGCTGAGCAGCCTCCTGACCTCGGGTAACTCGTCGCGGCTGGTGAAGTCGCTGGTGATGGATACCACCATAGCCGCCCGGATATTTACCAACTTCCCCGAAGGCTTTGATCCTAACCTGTTCTACATCTACGCCATAGCCGGTGATGGCGTATCGGCGCCTGAGCTGGAAAAAGCCATACTGGCGCAGTTGGATAAGGTAATCAAGGAAGGCGTAACCGATACTGAGCTACAGAAAGTGAAGAACCAGAAGCTGATGGAGTTTTACCGTACTATGGAGACCATCAACGGTAAGGCCAATAGCCTGGGTACCTACGAGGTATTCTTTGGTGATTACCGCAAGCTCTATGAAGCCCCTAAGCTCTACGAAAAAGTAACACCCGCCGATATTCAGCGCGTAGCGGCTAAGTACTTCACCGAACGCAACCGTACCGTCGGGTATCTGCTACCGGAGAAGGGGAAGTAAGGCGGCCGCCGCTGCGGAAGGTAGGAAAGGATGAAGGGAGAAAAGGAGAAAAGCAGGAAGGAAAGAAAAACAAAATCAAATCACCGTATCGGGAGGTACTCCTCCGTTTTACCGCTTACGGCATATAGCTTAAAGCTACTATAAACTATGAAACATATATTTTTAGCGTTGTTGGGTCTGCTTACGCTGTCGGTCCAGGCGCAGAATAACTTTAAGGTACCTAAGTACGAGAAGTTCAAGCTCAAAAACGGCCTGACCGTGTACCTGATGGAACAGCACGAGGTGCCTCTAATCAATGTATCGGCCGTGTTTGATGCGGGATCTATTCACGATGGGGAAAAGTACGGACTGGCGAGCCTGACCGCCGATGCGCTGACCTTTGGTACGCAGAAGTACACCAAAGAGCAGATCGAAGAAATTACCGACTACGTAGGGGCCAACCTGAATACAGGTGCCGGTAAGGAAAGCGCCAATATAGGTATGTCATTCGCGGTGAAGGATCAGGATAAGATGCTGGATATACTGCAGCAGGTACTGATGTACCCCGTCTTTAATGAGACTGAGTATGCCAAGCACAAGCAGCGTACCCTGCTGGAACTGACCCAGCAAAAGGAGAGCCCACGGGCGGTAATTGGCAATTATTTCAACCAACTGGTTTTTGATAAACATCCTTACGCCACTCCCAGCGGAGGTACCCGTCCTACAGTAGAAAAAATAGGTACTGCTGACGTAAAAGAATTTTATCGTACTAACTACACCACCGACCGGGCGGCCATCGCGGTAGTAGGCGACTTCAATACTGCCGCTATGAAGAAGAAGATCACCTCTATGTTTGGCGGGTGGAAAACAGCTCCGGGCCGAATGATTAAACGCTCCGCTCCCGATCTGTCTTTTGACAAGAGCCGGGTACTGTTGGTTAACAAAGGGGACGCGCGTGAGACTACCTTCCTGATTGGTGGAAGAGGCGTAGACTACAATAATCCTGACTATGTACCTATCCTGGTGGTGAATACCATACTGGGTGGCAGGTTTACCTCGTGGCTCAACGATGCGCTGCGTGTCAACTCGGGGCTGACCTACGGGGCCGGTAGCCGTTTTAGCCGCCTAAAGCACGGAGGGACGTTCTACATCAGTACCTTCACCAAGAACTCCACTACCGTACCGGCCATTGATATGGCACTGGGCGTGCTGGACAGCCTGCACCGCACAGGACTGAATGAGGAAATACTGGCGTCGGCGAAGGCGTATGTGAAGGGAGATTTTCCACCGGAGTACGAATCGGCCGGAGCTTTGGCGCGTTTGCTTACCGACATGTTCATCTATGGCTTTGACGAAAGCTACATCAATACCTTCCAGAGTAAGGTGGATGGCCTCACGGTAGCCCAGGCCAATGATATTATCAAAAGGTACTTCCCCAGGGAGCATCTTCAATTCGTACTAATAGGTAAGGCGGATGAGATAAGGGATCAGGTGAAGAAATATGGCGCTGTAACGGAGAGAGACATAAAAGAGCCGGGCTTTTGACCGGGCCACAGCAGGCTGCTACATAAGTTACCGGAGAATAGTCCAAGAAAAAGCCCTCGTCCACACTGGCCGGGGGCTTTCGTTATTCTGATGGAAATTAAATTCTTTGTAATGATAGCGTTTTTTAGCCTAAATATCAAATTAAGACTCAGAGCATTAGTACTTCTTCAGTAGCAGCAGGTTCTTCTACCCGGGGCAGACGTATTGTTGCTAGCAATTGTTCTTCCAGCATAGCAGCCCAGGTACCCAGGTACAGCACTACATCATCCCTGACGTTGTGACGCAGGAAGCGTTTCTCCTCGGGCAGCCTTTCCAGTACCTGCCGGTCCGACAGACGTTCGAGGTGCTTAAGGTCCTCAGCCGATAGGCCTATGCTGAGCATGTCAGCTATAAGCAGGTCTATTGGCAGACCGCTCGTAGGGCAGTAGTCGTTCATTTGCTCGTTCCAGTCGCCGCGTCCGACGGCCAGTGCGTATTCATGAATCTCGCCTTTGCTCAGTTTGGTTAGCTCCTGGGCCAGGTTACCGCAGTTGCAGCTACCCATGTGGCCCCACTGGTAGGGAGCACCATCGGCCAACTTCTTGGCAGTACGCCTCAGGGCAGCTATTAGTTCAGGATTAGGTCTTGCCATGGCTTCATATCTGGTTTTTCCCTGTAAAGAATAGTACCTAATCAACGTCTGGTCAGAGCATAATGTTTCATGAAAAAAGGCAGCCTGCCGGAGAGCAAGCTGCCTTTCTATATACGTTATAAAGCCCTGATTAAGCGGCAACGGCGGTGCGCGCCAGCTCTACCAGATCTTTGTCGTTTACTTCTTTCTTTACATCAGCGATATCCAGGAAGCGCTTGTACAGGTCGTCCAGCACAGGCTTCTCAAAAGTAAAGCCTAGTAGCTCCAGACGGTGCTTCAGAGCATGACGGCCACTGCGTGCAGTCAGCACGATGTCGGACTTGTCTACGCCTACATCGTGCGGGTTCATGATCTCGTAGTTGAGGGTGTGCTTCAGGAAGCCATCCTGGTGGATACCCGACGAGTGTGCAAAGGCGTTACGACCTACGATAGCTTTATTAGCCTGGATTGGCATACGCATCATTTTGGATACCATCTGGCTGGTAGGGTAGATGAGGGGCGTATGGATGCCGGTTTCAAAACCTAGCTCTTTATGTACTTTCAATGCCATTACTACCTCTTCCAGTGAGGTGTTACCGGCGCGCTCACCGATACCGTTCATGGTTACCTCTACCTGACGGGCTCCTTCGCGGATACCGGCCAGCGAGTTGGCGGTAGCCAGTCCCAGGTCGTTGTGGCAGTGGATAGAAATGGTAGCCTTATGGATGTTCTTCACGTTTTCGTAGATAAACCGGATCTTGGCGCCGTACTCCTCGGGTAGGCAATAACCAGTCGTATCAGGTATATTCACTACGGTAGCTCCGGCCCCAATCACAGCCTCTACCAGCTGAGCCAGGAATACCAGATCAGCACGACCGGCGTCTTCGCAGTAAAACTCTACATCTTCTACCTTGGTGCGGGCGTACTTGGTAGCATCTATGGCGCGCTCAATGATCTTCTCACGCGTCGTATTGAACTTATGCTGGATATGGATGTCTGACGAGCCAATACCCGTATGGATACGGCCACGCTTGGCGTACTGAAGAGCTTCGGCGGCGGCGTCAATATCGGCCTGTACGGCTCTGGAAAGGGCGCATACAGTAGGCTCCTGTACTGCTTTCGAAATCTCAACTACCGAGCGGAAGTCGCCCGGGCTTGATACGGGAAATCCAGCTTCGATCACGTCCACGCCTAATTTTTCAAGATGCTGGGCCACAACGATCTTTTCCTCAGTCGTCAATTGGCAGCCGGGTACTTGCTCGCCGTCACGCAGGGTGGTATCGAAGATGTAAACTCGCTGGCTCATTAGGGGTATTGATTTATGGTTAAACTACGAAATTACTATTTAATCAGGCAATAAAAAAACCCTTCCCGGTGTGAGAAAGGGTTTTAATTTTTATGCAAAACCACATCTTTCTCACACCTTTACGATGTAATAAGAAGGAGAAGGATTAGGTTTTGAGCTATCGGTTTCATATTCTGTTGCGAAATTTCGCCTTTTGCGATTTTCTTCTGCAAAGGTAGAAGATCTATTGAATTCACCAAATGAAATAGATATGAATTGCAACAGAATAAAAACTTTAGATTAATTCGAGTATTTTCTGGCCGATCGCCTCTGTGTTCAGGATTTGCTCAGCAGGAGTAGTTGAGTCAGCAATGTCGCGGGTACGGTAGCCAGCTTTTAGGACCTGATCTACAGCATTGATAATAGCGTCAGACTCTTCTTTCAGGCCAAACGAAATATCAAGTAGTAGGGCAGCCGAAAGTACAGAAGCCATAGGGTTGGCTACGCCTTTGCCCGTAATGTCATGTGCTGAACCATGGATTGGCTCGTATACGCCGGTACTTTCACCAACAGAAGCTGAGGCCAGCATACCCATAGAACCTGCGATCTGGCTGGCTTCGTCTGTCAGGATATCACCAAACAGGTTGGCTGTAACCACTACATCAAAACGACGTGGGTCCTTGATGAGCATCATGGCCGCGGCGTCTACAAACTGGTGCTCTACTTCTACATCAGGGTACTCAGGGGCAATGGCCTGTACTACTTCGCGCCACAGGCGGCTGGTCTCGAGTACGTTAGCTTTATCTACCGAGCAGAGCTTCTTGCGGCGGGTACGGGCGGCTTCGAATGCTTTGCGGGCGATGCGCTCTACCTCGTACTTGCTGTAAGCGGCAATGTCATAGGCTGAGTCGCCGTCATCTTTACGACCTTTTTCTCCAAAATAAATATCACCGGTCAACTCACGGAAGAAAAGAATATCAGCACCTTTCAGGATCTCAGGCTTGATCGATGATGCTTCGAGCAGCTCATCGAACAGCTTGATGGGGCGCAGGTTGGCAAATAGGCCCAGTTCCTTACGCATCTTGAGGAGTCCCTGCTCTGGACGTACCTTGGCAGTAGGGTCGTTGTCGTATTTGGGGTGACCTACGGCTCCGAAAAGAACGGCATCGGAGGCCCGCATCTTGGTAAGTGTTTCGTCGGGTAGGGGATTACCGGTAGCTTCGATGGCTACGTGGCCGATCAGCGCCTCGTCGTAGGTGAATTCATGACCGTACTTCTCAGCGATTTTTTCAAGTACTTGTTTACCAACGGCGGTTACTTCCTGACCGATTCCGTCACCGGGAACAACTAATATATGTTTCTTCATTTTGTAAGTGAAAGGCACTAAAAGGGTAGTGCTAATAAAAGTTATTGTTTAGTAGATAATTCTGGTTCGGTGGCTACCAGGGCGGGTATGGCTAGCTCACAGGTCTGATCGATAAGGTTCAGCATCTTCTGCGTTGCTTTGATAGCCGACACCGTCTGATCTGAATCCAGCCCCCTCGTTTTGACCTCTTTGTTATCAATAGCCCAGGTAATGATAGTTTCGCAAAGGGCGTCCGTTTTACCACCGGGAGGTATGCGTACGGTATAGTCAGTCAGCATAGGCAGGCACATATTCAGCATACCGTAGATCTTCTTCAGGGCGTTCATGAAGGCGTCGTACTGACCGTCGCCCTGCGCACTTTCCTCAAAGATATGATCTCCGATCTGTACCTGCAGCGTAGCTGAGGGTTTGAGGTTCTTGGAGTGAGTAAGTACGTAGTTGAGTATGATTACCTTCTCCTCAATGGTGTTGCTGTCCAGTACATCGGATATGATGTAGGGGAGGTCGTCGCGGGTAACCATCTCCTTCCGGTCGCCCAGTTCAATGATCCGCTGAGTTACCTTCTTGAGATCCTCGTCGGATAGCTTAATACCCAGCTCCTGCAGATTCTTCTCAATATTGGCTTTGCCGGATGTTTTACCCAGTGCGTACAGACGCCTGCGTCCGAAACGCTCGGGCATCAGGTTGCTGAAGTACAGGTTGTTTTTCTTGTCGCCATCGGCGTGGATACCGGCCGTCTGCGTAAAGACATTCTCACCTACAATGGGCTTATTGGCCGGAATACGTACACCTGAGAAGGTCTCCACCAGCTTGCTGATCGAGTACAACGACTGCTCGGCCACCGACGTCTCCACCTCGGGCACGAAGTCTTTGAGTACGGCTATGGCACTAGCCAGCGGCGCGTTACCGGCCCGCTCGCCCATACCATTGACGGTTAGATGCAGCCCCTGAACCCCCGCCCGTATAGCCTCCAGTACATTGGCTGTACCTAAGTCATAATCGTTGTGAGCGTGGAATTCGAAGTGCTGGCTGGGGTAGCGATCTACAATGGATTTTACGTATTCGTAGGATTCGGCCGGAGTCAATACACCCAATGTATCAGGGAGCAGGATACGCTTGACCGGCTGGGTAGCCAGGAAGTCCAGAAACTCGAACACGTACTCGCGGGAGTTGCGCATACCGTTGCTCCAGTCTTCGAGGTATACGTTGCTTTCGATACCATTGGAGCGAGCCAGCTCAATAACCTGAGCGATATCTTCAAAGTGCTCCGCGGGGGTCTTTTTGAGCTGGTACTTAAGGTGGTTCATGGACCCCTTGGTAAGCAGGTTCATGACCTTGGCACCGGCTTTGAGCATCCAGTTGATCGACGCCTCACCATCTACGAAAGTAAGTACTTCAATCCGGTCAATGTAGCCGTTCTGACTGGCCCACTCGGTAATTTTTTTGACAGCCTGAAACTCACCATCTGATACCCGTGCCGAGGCTATTTCAATTCGGTCTACCTTCACTTCCTGCAGGAGCAACTGAGCAATGGTCAGTTTCTCTGAGGCAGAAAACGACACTCCGCTGGTTTGTTCACCGTCGCGGAGTGTCGTATCCATTATTTCTATATAACGCTTGGGCATATCTGAAGGAGCTGTAAGCTATGTGCCTTTATATGTGATGACTTAACGATCGTTTGAGCTTACTGCTTAAGACTAGTAGCTTAATAAGGTCTTGCTGCTTCAAAGGCCCGGATATCCTCCTTCATGGCCTGCAGATAGTCAATATCATCGTAGCCATTCATCAGATTGTGCTTCTTGTAGCCATTGATCTCGAATGACTCCTGCTCGCCGGTAGCCACGATCGTAATAGTCTGCTCGGGCAGATTTACCTCCAGCTCAGCCTTAGGATCAGCCTCAATCGCCTGGAAGATCTTATCCAGGAACTCAGGGCTTACCTGTACCGGCAGTATACCTACGTTCAGGGAGTTGTTCTTGAAGATATCGGCAAAGAAGCTGGATACTACGCAACGGAAGCCATAGTCGTAAATGGCCCAGGCCGCGTGCTCACGGCTCGATCCACTTCCGAAGTTTTTGCCACCTACCAGGATGCTGCCGGAGTAGATCGGGTTATTGAGTACGAAATCTGCTTTGGGAGTACCATCGGCATTGTAGCGCCAGTCGCGGAACAGGTTGTCGCCGAAGCCTTTACGCTCGGTTGCCTTCAGAAAGCGGGCAGGGATGATCTGGTCGGTATCCACGTTCTCGATGGGCATCGGAACGGCGGAGCTTTTTAGTATGGTAAATTTATCGTAGGCCATTTTTGTAGAGCTTTATGCTTTAAGCTGTAGGCTATATGCCTCAGCTTTTGCTGTTTATTTTCTTTTCTAAATGATAGAGTTTACGCTTAACCAGGTTGACTTTGCTGTCTATATCTTTATAAGTACTTTCTTCTATATATCGTAAGTCGTAGCAGAGCTGGATCAGGTATTCAACTTCATGCGCGGAGCCTAGGGCAATATGAATAAATCTTGCAAAGTCAGCATCGCTACTTCTTCCGCAGCCTTCACTTATGTTAGTTGGAATGGATACCGCAGCTCTTCGTAGCTGGCTGGTTATTCCATACTGCTCGTTGGCAGGAAATCCATTACTTATTGAATAAATATCTAACGTAAGCGCATGTGCCGATTGCCAAACCTCATACTTCCTAAAATCGCGCATTTCTGGAGCTTTAGGCTTTACGCTGTAAGCTATAGGCTAAAAGTTAAAAAAGCTTATTGCCTACAGCTTACAGCCTACAGCAGCTTTTATAGCAATTCCCGTGGATCCGTTACACGTCCGGTTACGGCGGCAGCGGCAGCTACCAGCGGGCTGGCGAGAAGGGTACGCGCACCAGGACCCTGACGACCTTCGAAGTTGCGGTTGGAGGTACTTACTGCGTACTTACCCGCCGGGATTTTATCGTCATTCATAGCCAGACAGGCTGAACAACCCGGCTGACGTAGCTGGAATCCGGCGTCGGTAAGAATATCCAGAATACCTTCTTCTTTGATTTGCTGCTCTACAATATGTGAACCCGGTACGATCCAGGCGGTAATGTTATCGGCCTTCTTACGGCCTTTTACAATAGAAGCAAAAGCACGGAAGTCCTCGATGCGGCCATTGGTGCAGCTACCGATAAATACGTAGTCTACCTGCTTGCCTATCATGGATTCGCTTTCATCAAATCCCATGTAGTTAAGGGCTTTGTCGTAGGTAGCTTTGCCACCTTCTACCTCTTCGGCCGTCGGAATACTCTTGGATATACCCATGCCCATACCCGGGTTGGTTCCGTACGTAATCATAGGCTCGATATCCGCCGCATCAAAAACGTATTCTTTATCGAAAGTAGCGCCTTCGTCTGTCTTGAGAGTCTGCCAGTAAGCAACCGCTTTGTCCCACGCCTCGCCTTTAGGTGACTGCTCGCGTCCATTCAGATAGTTGAAGGTAGTCTGGTCAGGAGCGACCATACCACCGCGAGCACCCATCTCGATACTCATGTTACATACGGTCATACGGCCTTCCATGGTCATATTCTCGAATACATCCCCCGCGTACTCTACAAAGTACCCTGTGGCACCGGCAGAAGTAAGCTTGGCGATGATATATAGGGTAACGTCCTTAGGAGTTACGCCTTTGCCCAATGCACCGTTAACGGTAATGCGCATTTTCTTGGGCTTAGGCTGCATGATACACTGCGACGAGAGTACCATCTCTACTTCCGAAGTACCTATACCAAAAGCGATAGCGCCAAAAGCACCGTGTGTAGATGTATGCGAGTCACCACATACGATAGTCATGCCTGGAAGAGTAATACCGTTTTCGGGTCCTATTACATGTACAATACCATTCTTGGCGTGGCCGAGTCCCCAGTGCGAGATACCATACTTGGCAGTGTTGGTCTCCAGGGCCTTCAGCTGGTTGGCCGAAAGAGGGTCAGCTACGGGAAGGTGCTGATTGATCGTAGGGGTGTTGTGGTCGGCGGTAGCGAAGGTACGCTCAGGGTACATCACACCAATACCACGGGTCTCCAGGCCGAGGAATGCTACGGGGCTGGTTACTTCGTGGATAAAGTGGCGGTCGATGAAGAGAATATCCGGACCATCTTGAATCGAACGGACTACGTGGGCATCCCACACTTTGTCGAAAAGGGTACTTGCAGGCTTACTCATGGTATAGCTATGGTTTTGTAATATGCTGGGTTGGGATCAGCAAAAGAGCTGACTCTCTCGTGCAGGTGGTTATGTACCTGAATCGGGAAAACAAATTACCGCAGAATAGTACAAATAACGATAACGCAAAACGCTCAAAAAATAGCGGTTTTGGTTCAGTGGCTCTTCTTGGGCGTAAATCCGTATTTCTCCTTGTAGGATTTGATAAAGTGAGAGACACTTTCGTAGCCTATCTCGGTACTGATTTCGGATACGTTCTTAGCCGTATTGCGGAGTAGAAAGTCGGCGTGCTCGAGGCGTCTGTTCTTGATCCAGTGCGCAGGAGATACCTCAAACTCATCCTGAAAATCCCGCTTAAAAGCCGACAGGCTACGGCCGGATAGGCGAGCTAGTTCGTTGAGAGTAAGCGGCTTGAGGTAGTAGCTATTCATCAGAAAAGTCAGGTCGGCCTTCTGTCCTTTGTAGAGGCTGTACAGGATAGCCTGCAGCTTACCCGACTGATCAATCTCTAATAAATGCAGGAGCAGTTCCTGGAATTTGAGCCGGAGAAAATGGTTCTTCAGCGAAGTCTGGTTGCGGAAGTAGGGGAACACCGAGTTGACAAACTGGGAGAAGGTATCGTTGGACCGGAGAAGCAGGATGGGGGACTGCAGGGGGGAAGTACCTTCCTCAGAATCAAAGAGCTCTGAGTGTAGCCCCACAAATTCTTTCAGCAGCTTCTCGTCAAAGAAAAATACCAGACTCTTGTACGACTCATTGATGGACTCCGACATCAGGTAGAAGCCCCGCTGTATAAACAGGATGTCACCCTTTTCGACGTGTACTTCCTGCGTAGGATTTATAAATTTTTTCTCCCCTTCCAGTACTACTATGACCGCGTGCTCCTCGAAGAATACCTCATAACGGGAGGGATATACTTCATTACGGTAGGCCACGAAGGTCATGTCCTGAATCTTCAGCGATTCAAATTCCTGGGCACTTATGTCAGAAGGTACGCGTAGCAAGGGGAGGAATGGATTACACCAAAAACTGGAACATGTTAGGCTGGTCATTGAGGTACTCGTACACAATGCGGCTCTCGTTCATCCGCTGGATGAGGGGCTCAAAATCCTCCCGGTTTTTTAGCTCTATTCCTACCAGGGCCGGTCCCTGCTCGCGGTTGGTTTTTTTGACGTACTCGAAGCGGGTAATGTCATCCTGCGGCCCCAGTACATTCAGGAAGTCACGGAAGGCCCCGGCGCGCTGCGGGAAGCGGATGATGAAGTAGTGCTTCAGTCCCTCGTAGAGAAGGGAGCGCTCCTTGATCTCTTCCGTACGGGTAATGTCATTGTTACCACCCCCGATCAGAGCCACTACGTTTTTGCCTTTGATTTCCTCCCGGAGCTGATCCAGTACCGCTACGGTCAGGGCTCCGGCGGGTTCGGCTACGATGGCTTCCTCGTTGTAGAGCTGCAAGATAGTAGAACATACCTTGCCTTCGGGTACGAGCAGGATGCGCTCCAGATTCTGTCTACAGATCTCGAAGGTCATGTTACCGGCCCGGCGCACGGCGGCACCGTCCACAAACTTATCAATGTTTTCCAGCGTAAGTACATGGCCTTCTTCGATAGCCCGCAGCATGGTAGGTGAGCCCATTGGCTCCACGCCGATGAGCTTGGTCCTGGGAGAGAGTTGCTTAAATACAGTAGATACACCCGCGGCCAGTCCGCCGCCGCCGATGGCCATCAGCAGGTAGTCGATCTTGAAGTCCGCATCTTTGAATATTTCCAGGCCTACGGTACCCTGCCCTTCCATGACCTGTACATCATCAAAAGGGTGGACAAAGGTAGCATCGTGGGTTGACTGGTACTCCATAGCTGCATGGTAGGCATCATCGTAGGTATCACCTACCAGGTGGATATCCACCCACTCCTTACCGAAAAAGCGTACCTGCTTGACCTTCTGAGCGGGCGTTGTGGTAGGCATGAATACAGCCCCTTTAACCCCCAGCTTGCGGCAGGCGTAGGCTAGTCCCTGCGCGTGGTTACCCGCACTGGCGCACACCACTCCATTAGCCAGAGCCTCCTCCGACAGACTCGCCATCTTGTTGTAGGCGCCCCTAATCTTGTACGAGCGTACGATCTGCAGGTCTTCACGCTTCAGATAGATATTAGCGCCAAACATCTCCGACAGGTGCAGATTATGCATCAGCGGAGTATGGGTAGCTATATTGCGAAGGCGCTCAGCCGCCAGGAATATGTTATCCAGCGTAGGGGACGTGGTGCTAGGTTCGGTCAGTGGCTTCATGAAGTGTAATTTAAAAAAAGACCTTACGGAATTCCGTAAGGTCTAACAAATTTACGCAAAGGGATCAGGTTTTCCGAACCCTGACCCATTACAGGTATATTAGCTGCGCTCAGGGCGTAGGCTACGTACGGTAGTACCTGCCTGCCACATTTCTGACTCACGCAGTTCGCGTAGTTCTTCTTCCAGTTTCTCGCGGTAGTCAGACTGTGAGTTACGGGTGATAGAGATACGAGCCTGCTCGCCTGATTTTACAGAGTTATATAGTTGCTCAAATACCGGCTTAGTAGCATCACGGAAAGGCTTCCACCAGTCCAGAGCACCACGCTGAGCCGTAGTAGAACAGTTAGCGTACATCCAGTCCATACCGTTCTCGGCTACGAGTGGCATCAGTGACTGAGTCAGCTCTTCTACCGTTTCGTTGAAAGCCTCAGAAGGTGAGTGTCCGTTAGAGCGCAGTACTTCGTACTGAGCTGCAAAGATACCCTGGATAGCACCCATCAGTGTACCACGCTCACCAGTCAGGTCAGACGTTACCTCACGGTAGAAGTCTGTCTCAAACAGGTAGCCTGATCCTACACCGATACCCATAGCGATACACTTCTCACGGGCTTTGCCGGTAGCATCCTGGAAGACAGCAAATGACGAGTTAAGACCTTTGCCTTCTACGAACAGACGACGCAGTGAAGTACCTGAACCCTTAGGAGCTACCAGATAAACGTCAACATCGGCAGGAGGAACGATACCAGTCTGATCTTTGTACGTTACACCAAAGCCGTGTGAGAAGTACAGTGACTTACCAGGAGTCAGGTACTGCTTTACAGTAGGCCATAGTTCGATCTGAGCTGCATCCGACAGAAGATAGCAGATGATAGTACCTTTCTGAAGAGCTTCTTCGATTTCAAATAGTGTCTCGCCAGGTACCCAGCCGTCAGCTACGGCTTTGTCCCATGACTTACCACCTTTACGCTGGCCAACGATCACATTAAATCCATTATCACGCATGTTCAGGCTCTGGCCAGGTCCCTGTACACCATATCCGATTACAGCAATGGTTTCGTTGCCTAGTACTTCGCGGGCTTTCTCAAGAGGGAACTCTTCGCGGGTCACTACTTCTTCTTCAACTCCGCCGAAATTTAATTTTGCCATTTTTGATTGGGTAATTTAATTGGTTAAAATAGATATAAGGAAAGTTCTTAATACAGAGTAATTAGATTTTCTGACGGTGGGCATAGATGCGACGCTGATCTACTTCTTTGATCAGAGCGAAGCCCGCCTGATCCGGATTAGCCAGAAAAGCCTGATACGAAGGATCCCCTTTGAAATACTCGTGCATCGGCTTATTGATGATCACAGCATTGATATCATTCTCCCGCAGGAAGCCCTGGAAGCTTTCCGGACGCTCGTTGTCGTAGAAGTAGAAGGTCCAGTCCTCACGGATGTACCGGCTGTACGTGATCGGGTCGCCGCCCAGCAGATTGACCTCTCCCTCCAGGTTCAGGCCCTGCAGCTGGTACATAAAGTCACGCTTGGGCGTAGGTTCGTCCTGGGCGTTGGCCATCAGGCGGGGAGTCAGGAATACCACCATGAACAGCAGATTAACCGCCGCCAGCGTGTAACGGCTACGCAGGAAGCTCAGTGAGCCCACGGATACCCGGCGGAACGCCAGGTTGGATAGCAGCACCCCTACCAGCGGAATGTACAGCAGGTAAAAGTGGTACAGGAAGTAGTGCGGACGGGGGTACATGGTGGTGGTGGTGATGATCGACGGCACCAGCGTCAGGAACAGGATCACGCCAAACTCCTTGTACCGCTTGGCCGTTTCCCACAGGTTGGAGGCATACCTCCGGTAGTCGATCATGGCCAGGAACAGTAGCCCCAGCAGCGGGAAGATGTACCGCTTATGCGGGAATGGGAACAGGTCCAGCATCATCTGCACGTACTCGGTGGCGTACTGGAATGAGTCTCTCACCAGCCTTACAATATTGGTCTGCACGTGCCGTACTACCAGGTCCGGACGGGTTTCGATGGCATCGCGTATGGATACCAGCCGGTGGCCAAATATCTGCTCGTTGATCTCATTGAAGTGCATCCAGGGCGACAGGTTGATCTGGCCCGGATACCACTCCAGGTAGTTGATAGCCATGTATACCTTAAAGGTCCAGAAGCTGCGGTCGTTCTTGCGGATGGGCGTACCCAGGAGTACCGCCGACACCAGCACTATCGAAAACAAGGTAGCAAACTGCCGGTAGGTCTTTCTCCTATAGGATATGTACAGAAGCCACAGGATAATGAGCCCACAGGCTACGTACATTTCGGGACGGATGTAGGAAGCCAGCCACACCGTAATGCCGGCAATCATCAACTGCTTGATAAGATTACCGGAAGCAAAGTTGGATATAGCCAGACCCGCCCCCAGGAAGAGTACCGTAAAGTGTGTCAGCTTGGGCAGGAGCGGGAAGTTGAGTCCCGAGAACATAAACAGCAGCACCAGCCATACGCTTACCCATACATTGACGCGTAAGCTACGCAGGAGAGCGTACAGGGCTATACACGGCAGCGACACCATCGCTACATAGTTAATATAGTAGGTCAGGATAGGATCCTTTGTCAGCATCTGGATACCCAGCTGCCACAGGCAGTAGATTACCGCGTCATCGGGCCCACGGTACTTGCCTTTGAGATAATCCATAGCAAACCCCCAGTAGAGGTCATCATCGTCGGAGAATACATCCAGACGATCGCTAAGGTTGTAATTCAGAACAATTAATCCTACTAGTACTATTCCTAAACCTAAGAGGTCTTGTTTGGGTATACGTTTCAATCTTTCAAGCATACTACTATCGGGCTTTAATATAGTACTGGGCGCCTACGGGTAGCCAGTCTAGGTACTTTTCGTATGGAATAAAAGCGGCTAAGGGCTTCGGGAAAAACACGATGTAGTGTTTTGACAAGCGCTGATAGCCTGCCTTGCGGATATTTTTGATCATATCCTTGGCGGGAATCATCTTACATCCCTGGTCAAACTCACAGGTGTCAAAGGCAGCCTTGGTGAGGGGGTTGATCGGATTATGTTCAAAGATGTACAGGTACCCATTGGGGCTAAGCAGCGTACGCAGATGCTCCAGTATACCCAGACGCAGGTCCGTTGGAATATGGTGGAACACGTTCGCCGCAAAAATAATATCAAAAGGCTTGTCGTACTTCAGCTCCGTTACATCCGTAAAATGCTGGTAGGTAACGTTCGGAACCGCAATATTGCGCTGGATAGCCCGCTCGATGGATTCCTTGGATACATCTACCGATGTGGTATGTGCCGTAGGCAGATACTTCTGGATGAATTTTTCACTTTTACCTATGCCACACCCGAAGTTCAGAAACCGGATCTCGCGGCCGTTCACTGGTGTTTTACCAAAGTCAGCGGCCAGTGTCTTGATCTTGTGCTCATCAAAGTAGCTGGGGTGAAAGCCGGAGGCTTTAATATTGTCTTTAACTAAGGTTTCGTAGTTATCTGCATAATCATCAAAATCAGGTAACTTCTCGGGTTCTTCGGAGTATTTGGCTTGCATATAGGTAATTGTGTGGTCGTCTTATGGGTTGTTGCCGTAAAGCTAAGTAATTAACTACTAAGAACTTGTCTCCTTTCGTACAAACACCCGCGTTTTTCCGTCTATGTCTGCTTTTAGCTCATAGTGTTGCTTGACATAGTTATAAACCAGCGGGTAATTTTCTAATCCAAACTCACGGCGGCCGTCGGCACCAAACGTTAACGCCGAATACCCCTGGAATGTTTCTACTACAACCTTGGGCTTATTTCGCTTCAAATCCCTGACGTAACGCTCCAGATAGTAGGTCTGTAGCTTGATGGGACTCATGTGGTAGTGGGTATGACCATCGCGCGTACCCTGTAGCAAGCCGGTGTCGACAAAGAGGGCCGTGTTCCATCCCCAGGTCGCCATCCGTTCGTTGGGTTGGGCAAACCGTGAAATAATCTCGGACTCTTTGGTAGGGGCATAGTGCTCAGTCCCGATCAGCAGGGAAGGGGCCTCCCAGTGGTGGATCGTCTGTATGACCGAAAAGCCCATGGTTACGATAAAAAATATAGGTACACCTACCCGCACCATAAAAGGACGAACCGGTGTGGCAGCTACTGAGGGGAGCTGAATCAGATGATACAGGCAGGCTCCTGCCGTTCCGCACATCCAGGCTACGGGTATAATGAGCATGTTCTGGTAGTGGTAGAAGAACGTCAGGGGCTTTACAGCGCAGAAAAAGGCAACAACCAGCATGACTACGGCAAAGGCGAGCTCGCGCGTGAGCTCACGGCCCAGCATACGTCTCTGCGAATAGAGCATGGTAATACCCAGCAGAAAGCTGAACAGGCCACTGAGCATCCAGAAGGAGTACTCGGGTAGGGCTGTTACGTAATCCAGCGTCTTGCTGATGATCTTCCAGGTAGAATACGTATTACCAAAGGCTCCTTCGACACCTCCGTAGAATAGGTTATTAAGGATATAGGAGTTGATAAAGTCTTCCCACAGGTTGGTCAGCGTCAGGTAAAGGGCCACCAGCAGCGTAGGAGACAGGCCTCCCAGCACAAAAGCACCCGTAGTCTTGATCTGACGCTTATCAGCGTTGATCTTCCACAGGTACCCCAGAGCGATGATCATCCCCAGCGGTATAGCCTGCGGTTTGGAATAGGCCAGCATGCCTATCACAAACCCGGCACCCCAGTAGTATAGGGTGGAATAGCGGCCGCTGATGGACTTACTATAAAAGTACAGGCTCAGTGACGTCAGGAACATAATGGCAAACTCACCGTTGTAGGCACTGAGGCTATGAGCCATAGCCACGATCGTAGCCAGCGGTATGATTACTACATCCGCTATACGTACATTATATAGGTTACGTAAGCCCAGGTACAGGCATAAGAGGGAAGGCAACACGTACAGCGTCAGAGCAAACAGCCGCACGGCCGCGTAACTGAGCGAACCGCCGAACAGCGGAATCAGGCTGAGCGGAATAATACTGAGCGGACCACTGGTGGTACCATCTACTGATAGCCAGAAGTAAGGGTCGGTGTAGAAGGTGGCGGCACCGGCAATCCAGTCGGATTCATCCACATCCAGGTGCGAATAAACCAGCGTTGGTATACGAAGTACCCAGACTCCCACCAGAATGAGGCCTATAAAAAGAGCATCCTTGCGGAGCCAGGAAGTCGTAGAGGTACGTTGACGGAAATAAAATAAAGCCAGCCATAGCGCATTGAACAAAATCGCTAAAGCTATCCACTTTTTTCCACCACGCATATAACCTATCTGATATAACCAATCAGCTGTCTGCGTGGCCCATGAACTATCCATATCAATGATAGCTTGCACTAGCATCATTCAGGCATAAGGGTTGATTGACCGGCTAAAATTAGAGTCATTTATTGGGCTTTACAAATAATACTCCCATTCAGCCTCAGGGAGATACTCCACCAGACTTTGAGGAGACTTACTGACCGCAACCCGACCTGACCGCACAAATTCCAGAATGCCATGGGGCTTGATGTAGTTGAAGAAATCAAAGATCTCTTCTTCAGTTCCGGTCTTTTCAATTACTACGTAGTCAAGGTGCCAGTATACAACCCAGGCTTTATACACCTTATTAACTGTTTCGATGTCTAAAGGTTTGGCACCTGACGGAGTGGCTACCTTAAAAAGTGCAATTTCGTTGTAGGCGATATCATCATTAAGATACCCGAAAACCGCCAGTACTTCTACTACTTTGCGGATCTGGCGTACCAGCTTTTCAACGGCTTCACGCGACTCGTGACGAATCACGATAGTAAAGCGGGATACCCCCTTACGCTCTGTCTCAGAGACAGTAAGGCTCTCGATGTTGATGCGCCGACGGGTAAAAAGAATAGTGATTTTATTGAGTATTCCGATTGTATTCTCGGTAAAGACACAAATGGTGTAAGTAGTCATGGCCCTTAATCCCGGTGGGAAATTTATTTGGTGATAACTAAATCAATGCTGAATTTTTCTGAAAAAGATTGGTCACCTGCCCCACCGGTTTTCACAATGGGGCAGGTACATGTTACTCCAGCCGGATATCGGCTACGCAGGCGCCGGTAGGTACCATCGGGAATACGTTCTCTTCTTTTTCTACAATTACTTCCAGCAGGTAGGGCTTGTCCGACTGCAGAAGCCTGTCGAGGGAGTCGTTCAGGTCGGCACGCTGCTCACAGGTGTGGCCATCTACGCCGAAGCCCTTCGCAATGGTGATAAAATCAGGGTTCTGTAGCTCTACGAAAGAGTAGCGCTTCTGGAAGAACAACTGCTGCCACTGACGTACCATGCCCAGGTAGTTGTTGTTAAGGATGATCGCCTTGACAGGCAGACCGCTCTGCGCAATGGTCCCCAGCTCCTGAATGGTCATCTGGAAGCAGCCGTCGCCGATAATGGCTACTACTTCACGCTCGGGAGCTCCTACCTTGGCGCCAAAGGCAGCCGGAAGGGCATACCCCATGGTACCCAGGCCACCCGAGGTAATGAATGAATTATTCTTTTTGAACTGGTAGTAGCGGGCAGTCATCATCTGGTGCTGTCCTACATCCGCTACTACTACGGCTTCCCCTTTGGTCTTGTCAGACAGCATCCGGATTACCTCGGCCATCTTGATCTTTTCGGTAGTAGGAGCCAACTCGCGCTGGGTGATCTTCTCGTCTTCCAGTGCCTCGTACTTCCGGAACTCATTTCGCCACATGCTGTGGTCATTCGGATTGATCATCGGCAACAGCATCTGAAGCGCCTGCTTAGCATCGCCTACCACAGGAGCCTCGGCTTTTACGACCTTATCAATCTCGGCCGGATCTATTTCGATATGTATAATCTTGGCCTGCTTGGCGTAGCGGCTCACATCGCCCGTTACGCGGTCGTCAAAGCGCAGACCAACACCTATCATGACATCACACTGGTTGGTCAGTACGTTAGTACCGTAGTTGCCGTGCATACCCAGCCAGCCGGCGTACAGCGGGTGGTCTACGGGTACGGACGATAGCCCCAGCAGGGTAGAGGCGCAGGGAATACCCGCTTTTTCTACCAGTTCCAGTAGCTCTTTCTCGGCGCCGGATATTTTGACACCATGACCGAATAGCAGGAGCGGACGCTTGGCCTCGTTGATCAGCTTAGCCGCCTTTTCAACCTGCTCCCGCTTAGGGGTCAGGCGGGGGTGGTAGCTGATCAGTTTTTGGCAACAGGAATAGTTGAATGCCTTCGTCATCATTTCCTGCTGAGCATTCTTGGTAATATCAATCAGTACCGGCCCCGGACGTCCCGACTTGGCTATATAGAAGGCCTTAGCCATTACTTCGGGTATTTCATCGGCCGAGGTAATCTGATAGTTCCACTTGGTAATAGGCATGGTCACCCCGATCACGTCGGTTTCCTGGAAGGCATCGGTACCCAGCAGGTGCATGGCTACCTGTCCAATTACACAAACCATGGGGGTAGAATCAATGATAGCATCGGCTATGGCCGTAACCAAGTTGGTAGCGCCCGGACCGGAAGTAACCAGACATACGCCTACCCGGCCTGATACGCGGGCATACCCTTCGGCAGCATGACCAGCCCCCTGTTCGTGGCGTACCAGAATATGGTTGACCTGGTCCTGGTAGTCATAAATAGCATCATACACGGGCATAATAGCTCCTCCCGGATAACCAAATATGGTATCCACTCCTTCTGCGATCAGTGATCTGATGAGCGCATGCGAGCCGTTCATTAGCTCTGCTGCTTCTACTTTGGGCTGTTGCTCCTCCACCTCAGCGGTTACGGCTTGATTCTCCTTGTATTCCATGACCTTTGCTGGTTTTAGTTTGCTTTTTGTTTTGATTAATTACGCTTCGTCGGTTACGCAGCCTTCGCTGGCCGACTTCACGTTGCGGATATATTTGCCTAGCATTCCCTTCGTAAACTTGGGGGCGGGTTGTACCCAGGCCGCTTTACGGGCTGCCATTTCTTCGTCTGATATATGTAGAGTGAGCTCGCGGGTATTGGCATCGATAGTAATACGATCGCCATCTTTTACCAGAGCTATTGGGCCACCCTCAAATGCCTCGGGAGTTATATGTCCTACCACAAATCCGTGGGTACCTCCCGAAAAACGTCCGTCGGTAATAAGTGCAATCTTGTCACCCAGTCCGGCACCCATAACGGCCGAGGTAGGTTTCAGCATCTCCGACATACCCGGTCCACCTTTAGGGCCAGCGTTACGGATTACGACTATATGGCCCGCTTTGATCTCGCCCTTAGCCAGTGCATCTATGATTTCGGATTCGTGCTCGCATACCTTAGCCTCACCTTCAAAGCGAAGACCTTCTTTACCTGTGATCTTGGCTACCGCACCCTTGGGAGCCAGGTTGCCGTACAGTACCTGTATGTGGCCCGACGCTTTGATTGGCTGAGAGAGCGGGAAGATGATCTTTTGAGCTTCGAAGTCCAGATCCGGAGCCTCGGCCAGGTTTTCGGCTACCGTCTTACCGGTTACGGTCATACAGTCACCGTGGATCAGTCCTTCGCCATGCAGGTACTTCATCACGGCAGGTACCCCACCGATTTCAAGAATATCCTCCATGTAGTACTTACCACTGGGCTTCAGGTCGGCTATAAATGGCGTGCGGTCGCTGATGGCCTGTATGTCGTCCAGAGTAAGAGGTATGCCTGCTGAATGAGCAATGGCCAGGTAGTGCAGTGCCGCGTTGGTAGATCCACCCAGCGCCATTACTACAGTGAGTGCATTTTCCAGCGATTTACGGGTAATGATTTCGGCAGGTGTCAGGTTCATCTCGAGGAGCTTCTTCATAGCCGCTCCGATCTTCTTACACTCCTCCTGCTTTCCTTCGTGCGTAGCCGGGTAGCTGCTGCTGAACGGAAGGCTTAGCCCCATCGCCTCGATGGACGAAGCCATGGTATTGGCAGTATACATACCCCCGCAGGCTCCCTGTCCCGGGATGGAGTTCTGGATTACTCCTTTATAATCTTCATCTGAAATATTACCGGCAAACTTCTTACCCAGTGCCTCAAAAGCCGAAACGATATCCAGCTTCTGGCCCTTGTAATGCCCCGAACGGATCGTACCTCCGTACACCATAATGGCCGGACGATCCAGGCGAGCCATGGCCATGATGGCACCGGGCATGTTCTTGTCACATCCTACTACGGCGATCACGCCATCATACCACTGAGCGGCTACTACGGTCTCGATGGAGTCAGCAATGATATCACGGCTGGGCAGTGAATAACGCATCCCATCGTTTCCGTTGGTCATACCGTCAGATACTCCTATAGTATTAAATACCAGTCCTACCATGTCATTGGCCTGTACACCCTGCTTCACGTACACCGACAGTCCGTTCAGGTGCATGTTACAGGGGTTACCCTCGTAGCCGGTACTCGCTATACCGATCTGAGGTTTGGACATGTCTTCTTCTTTCAGACCAATTCCATAAAGCATAGCCTGTGCGGCCGGATTGGTTACTTCCTGAGTAAGCGTGCGGGAGAATCTGTTTAGTTCCTGGGCCATAGTACGTTTATGATAGTATAAATAAAAGCGCCTCACTCAGCGAGGTGTGAGTGAGGCGCTTTGGCTAACCATTGCGTTCCACTCACACCTTAACAGGTGCTGACGAGTAGGACCACAATGAGTACAGCCAATTGCATAAGCTTTTGAATATTTTTTTCTAGCAGTGAAATTTCGCTAAATGCGTAATTACATCACAAATAAGAAGGCTATCTTTCTTTTTTCCAAATTTTAAAGTCAGTATTTCTCACTTTTATAGTCAAAAATCATCACGTCTTAGTTGAAGACAGTGCTGTAAGATGAAAAGTACTATTTTTGAATATGTCTAACCTTTATTCTTGATTCCCATGTTAACCACCGAATCCGCCTCACGCTACGAAAGTTTGGAGAAAATGAATGTGCGGGAGCTACTAATAAATATTAATAACGAAGACAAGACGGTACCACTGGCCGTCGAGAAAGCCATACCCCAACTGGAAGCTCTGGTAGAGCAGGTCGTGGAGCGGATGAAGCAGGGAGGGCGACTCTTCTATATAGGAGCGGGCACCAGCGGACGACTGGGTGTGGTGGATGCTTCGGAGTGCCCACCTACCTACGGAGTACCTTTTGATCTGGTGATAGGAATCATGGCCGGTGGGGATCGTGCCATCCGACGTGCGGTCGAAAACGCCGAGGACGATCCGGAGCAGGCGTGGAAGGATCTGCAGGAATACCATATCAATGAGCTGGACTCACTGATCGGGATAGCCGCGTCGGGACGTACCCCTTATGTAATAGGTGGCCTGAACGAAGCCCGTAAGGCCGGAATACTTACCGGATGTATTGTCTGCAATGCCGGATCGCCCGTAGCCGCTGCGGCTGAGTACCCGGTGGAGGTAGTAGTAGGGCCGGAGTTCGTAACGGGTAGTACACGTATGAAGGCAGGTACGGCTCAGAAGCTGGTGCTGAACATGCTCTCTACCTCGGTAATGATCCAGCTCGGCCGCGTAAAAGGCAATAAGATGGTGGATATGCAGATGACCAACTACAAACTGGTGCAGCGGGCTATACGAATGGTGACCGAGGAGCTGGGGGTGTCGGATGAAGAAGCGAAGGCGCTGCTGGATGCGCACGGAAGTGTACGGGCCGCTATTGAGGCAGGCCGTAAATCGTAGCAATAGCGTCTGTCTGTATCAGGCCATTATAAGTACCCGATACAATAGATATGGTACCTGTCATTGAGACGTATGTAATAGAACTAACAGCTTATCACCTAACAACCTACCTAATGAAAGCAGCCGTACTCGAAACACTGCATCAGCCTCTTGTCTATAAAGATGTTCCCAAGCCGACAGCCGGCAAGGGGGAAGTCCTTGTGAAGCTCAAAGCCGCCGCCCTGAATCACCGCGACGTATGGATTCAGAAGGGGCTGTACCCGGGTATCAAAGTACCGCAGATCCTGGGCTCTGACGGAGCGGGGGTTGTAGAGGAAGTAGGAGAGGGAGTAAGCGACTATTGGCTGGAAAAGGAAGTAATCATCAATCCCTCGCAGAACTGGGGCGACAACCCGGCCTACTACGGCAAAGACTACAAAATGCTGGGCTTACCGGATGATGGTACTTTTGCGGAGTATGTAAAAGTAGAAGCCAGGTACCTTGCCATAAAGCCCAGTCACCTGACGTTTGAGCAGGCCGCAGCACTACCCCTGGCCGGACTGACGGCCTGGCGGGCGCTGATGTCGCGCGTGGGGCTGAAAGAAGGAGAGCGGGTACTTATAACCGGAGCGGGCGGTGGAGTGGCCCTGATTGCAGCCCAACTGGCGGTGGCTATGGGAGCAGAGGTGTGGGTGACGTCGGGTTCGGATGAGAAGATACAGAAATCAGTAGCGATGGGAGCCAGGGGAGGTGTCAACTACCGGACGCCCACCTGGTACCGCGACCTGCTGGTAAAGGCACAGGCGCCCAAGACGGGCTACTTCGATGTGATCATAGATAGTGCGGGTGGACCGGGCTTTGCCCGTCTGATTGATGTAGCGGCTCCTGGTGGACGTATCTGTTTCTACGGAGGTACTACCGGTAATATTATGGATGTGGTACCGGCCAAGGTGTTCTTTAAGCAGCTCAACATCTACGGCAGTACCATGGGTACCGAGCAGGAGTTTGCAGACATGACGCTGTTCGTGGAAGAGAAAGAAGTAGTACCGGTGGTAGATGTAGTGTTTCCGCTGAGTCAGGCCGAAGAGGCTCTGCGCTACATGGATGCTGGTCAGCAGTTCGGCAAAATCGTGCTATCGGTAGAAGAATAAGCCTAATCGGGTAAGCTGGCTGAAGACTTATTCACTGATTGGGGGAGTTATCCACACCTACTGTGTGGATAACTCTTTTTTTTGTTGTTAACTACTAGCTAGTAGCAGGTAGGTCAGGGATTTACGGCATCATATACCTGAACCCGCTCCCACAGGTGCTTGCAGTTGTCCACAAACTTCAGGTGGGTTGGATGCTCCTGGTAGATGTCATGAGCAGCCTTATCCGTGAAGACAAAGGTGATGGAGAAGTCGTAGGTATGGTCAATAACGGGGCGACGCGTCTCGGCGGGTACCCCGATGTAGGAGGCGTGGATAGCGTCAATGCTTTCGAGGGTCTGGATGCCCGCCAGCAGGTCCTGGTGTGCCTGTTCGTTGCCTTTTTCTTTTAACCAGAAGTATACGGTATGTACAAACATAGGTAGATGGGTAAGTGTATGAGTAATGAAAAATGAAAGAGCGGATCGGGGCTATTTTTTACTTATAAGACTCTTTACTACGGGTAGTGTTTCTTGGGCCCACAGCCGGTGCATCTTTCCCGAGTAGTGCAGCCCGTCGGAGGCTACCATAGTTGGATCATCCAGGGCCGTACGGGATATAGGTGTGATGTCCACATAGCGTACTCCGGCCTTACCGGCTTCCTCTTTGGCTACGGCGTTGAAGGCATCTATTTTGCGGGCTATCTGCTCGCGGTTACGGGTGGCGGCAAAGGGCGTGACGCCCCAGTCGGGTATCGACAGCACAACTACGCGGTCGGCTCGGCCGCCGGCAAAGTTAATACTGGTCTGCAGAAGTTCACGAAATTCGGTGCGGTAGCGCTCCTGGCTCTGGCCACGGTACTGGTTATTGACCCCAATCAGCAGCGACACCAGATCGTAGGTGTTGCGGTTGTTGGCCTGCCGTATGGCCTCCGAAAGCTCGGCGGTGGTCCAGCCGGTGCGGGCTATGATATCCGGCGACTGGATCACAACTCCTTCCGCCCGTAGCAGATCGGCCAGTATGACCGACCAGCGGTCGCTGGCGGGTACACTCTCTCCAATGGTATAGGAGTCACCCAGTGACAGAAAGCGCAGGCCCTGGTTGGTGTCGGGAGTAGTCATGGGATCAGAGTCGGCAGCGCAGGCCTGGCAGCTCAGCAGCAGCCCGGCCAGCACTATATGGAGTAGTTTCATTCTGTCAGTTCGGGTTTATCAGCTTTTTCAAGCTTAAAGGAAAACGTAGTACCCTTGTCTATTTTACTCATTACGGCAATCTTAGAACCATGCCCGTTGAGGATATGTTTGACAATAGCCAGTCCCAGACCCGTACCGCCGCGCTCTTTGGAGCGGCTCTTGTCTACCCGGTAGAAGCGCTCAAAAATGCGGGTCAGGTGCTCCGGCGGAATACCAGGGCCGTTGTCACGTACTGATATCCCAAAGTGTTTCTTCTCTTCTTCAAAGTGTACAATTACTTTCCCTCCCTCGTTGTTGTACTTGATGGCGTTCTCGATGAGGTTGATCATGACCTGCTCTATACGCTGCGGATCGGCTCTCACGCGCACTTCGGGCAGACTGTCCGGCTTCACTTTCAGCACTACCCGGCGGTCGTGGGCGATCTTCTCCAGCCGGTCAAAGATGTCCTCTGTCAGGTGCCGCATATCTACCAGTTCGATGTTCATCTTGATAGCCCCCGTTTCCATCTGCGAAAGCGTGACCAGGTCTTTGACGAGTGCATCCAGTCCGTCCAGGCTCTTGGCGGCTTTTTTCAGAAACCGGTCACGTACATTTACATCGTCGATGGCACCGTCCAGCAGAGTATGAATAAAGCCCTGCGCGGCGAAGATGGGCGTCTTGAGCTCATGGGATACATCCGCCAGAAACTCCCGCCGAAATAGCTCCAGCTTGCGTAGTTCCTCGATTTCCTTCTGTTTTTTGGCTACGTACACAAATATCTCATCGTTGAGTCGCTTGAGGGGGTTGTTCTCCCGGATCAGGGATTTTCGTGAGATATTAAAGTCTTTCAGTTTGAGCTTGTGAATGGTGCGATACATCTTGTTTACCTCGCGGTATACGATGATCTCGATCGTGTACAACACCAGGAAGAAAGAGGTCATAAAGCTGGACACGCATACGACAAACAGCATACTGGGCGTTACACCTTCAACAAAGGCAAGAAAAGAAGTTGTGAAGGCGGAGATTAGGAAAGCTAATAAAAACGCTATGAAGCGAGGACTTAACGACATGATCAGGAAGAGGTTATGCTACTGGTTACTTGAAAATATCCAGTAAGACAAAGGTAGGAAGAAATGCCGAAGGCATACAGTTTTTTGGGAGAAGTAAGCAAATGTTAACACAGGACTGACAGAAGCTGGCTTAGCGCCTGTCAGTAAAAATGTATTGCAGCCGGGGCGACAGGTGCTATCTGCCCCGCTATACTGCTGAATTTGGTAGTATGTCTCAACCCTAACCAATATTAGCTATGAGACCAACGAAAAAACGCGTGCTTTTATTTATCACCATATATCTGGCTATCTATGGTGTGTTTCTTATTTATGATTACCTGAGAGTTCCTTTTGACGGCCTTGTCGCGGGCTGGCGCTACCACCGCCTCATGGGTATGACTGCACTTTCCGGATTGGTAGTGTTGCTGCTCCTGAGGGGTTTTACCTCGAAGAGTACCTTCCGGCAAAACATCGCGCTCTCTGCCGCTACACTGCTGTTTCTTCTACTCATGCTGGAAGCCACAAGCTGGGTAGTCCTGAAAAAGGGATGGCTACCCGCCGAACGGCCCAAGCATCACCTCCTCAACGATGCCCGTGGCCTAAGTGTATCGAGGCGCCCGTTCTGGGGGTACTTTGATCCCCACCTGGCATTCTGGCGACTGCCGCAGGATACCCTCACCGTCGAGGCCTGTAACGGTGAAACAATCTATTACAAGACCAACTCGTACGGCGCCCGTGACAAGGAGCGAACGCCCCATAGTACTACCGGTAAGCGGGTGGTACTTCTGGGTGACTCCTTCATGGAAGGCTACATGGTTAATACGCAGCAGCGGGTATCTGACCGGCTGGAAGATAAAACCAACGTCGAACACCTGAACCTGGGTATAGTAGGTACCAGCCCTATCAACTACTACCTGACCTACAAGCACGTGGGGAAGCAGTTTGAACACGATGCGGTAGTAGTAGGCATACTACCCGCCAATGACTTTGAAGACTATACCCATAAAAGCAGAGTAGGCCTAATACGGACTCCCATCTACCGTCCTTACTGGGACCAGCAGGCAAAGCCTTACCAGCTGAAGTACTCACTGGACTCCTTGGGGGCCTCCGCCTTCTCCCTTAATCACTATGAGGAGCCTGCCCGGATTCATCGCACCATCGATGAGGTTTACCGCTCCCTGCCCGCCAGCAAAAAGATCCACGCAATATTCATGGATAATTCGTACACCTATCAGCTCATTAAGGGGCTACGGAAGCAGCGTGTCGTAACGGTCAACAAGAATTATTCGCGCTATAATACCTACACGGATGAGGAATGGGACATATTTGCCCATTCGCTGGAGCGGCTGTTTGAAGAAGCCGCCGATAAGCAGATCCTGGTGATGATGTACCCAATCCTGAGCGAAGTAGAGGCCTACGCCGAAACCAAAGAAAACCGAATACGAAGCAAAATCGAAGCCTTGTGTAACAAGTACCAGGTAGGCTTCATTGATATGCTACCGTACTTTTATGAGTATGAAGGCGACTGGCAGGACCTGTACGTCCCGTGCGATGGACACTGGTCGGAGCGGGGGGAGGAATTTGTAAGCCAGATCCTGTACAACCATCCGCTGTACCAAAGCCTGCTAAAATAGCTGATACATACCTGGACTTTATAATGAATAAGCCCGGTCAGGAATCACTTCTCCAGACCGGGCTTGTGTATTATATGCTATTGGTAAAGTACCTGTTGTACTGTATCAGTATCCGCCGCGGTACTTATACGTACTGGCAACTTTGTCGATCGCTACAATGTAAGCGGCTATACGGAGCGGTACCTGATACTGCTGGGCCGTCTGGTATACCTTGTTAAACGAATCTTTCATGATACGATCGGTACGGCGGTTGATCCGCTCGAGGGTCCATTTGTAGCCGATGCGGTTTTGTACCCACTCAAAGTACGATACTGTTACCCCTCCGGCGTTGGCCAGGATATCAGGTACTACCATGATGCCCTTTTCATTAATAATATCATCCGCTCTGAAGGAAGTAGGTCCGTTGGCGCCCTCCACAATCATCTTGGCCTGAATGTTGGCTACATTGTGGTGAGTAATAACATCTTCCTTGGCGGCGGGTACCAGTACATCCACCGGTAAGCTAAACAGTTCCTCGGGAGCAATCATCTCAGCCCCCTGGAAGCCTTCCAGCATCCCGTTGTTACGGTCACGGTAGGCAATGGCGGCCTCAATATCAATACCTCCCTGGTTGTAGTAGGCTCCCGAAATATCACTGATAGCCTGTATACATACGCCCCGCTCCCGAAGCAGGGAGGCCGCGTGCGATCCTACATTACCAAAGCCCTGTACGGCGGCGGTAGCTTTGTAAGGATTCAGGCGCAGTTTTTCCATTCCGGCCAGCGCCGTCACCATCACGCCGCGTCCGGTAGCCTCGGTACGGCCCAGTGAGCCACCCAGCACCAGCGGCTTACCCGTTACGACAGCTTGCACCGTCATACCTTTCGCCTTGGAGTACTCGTCCATGAGCCAGGCCATCTCACGCGGACCGGTACCCATATCCGGAGCCGGTATGTCCTGATCGGGGCCGAATACATCCAGCATAGCCGTGGTATAAGCGCGCATGAGGCGCTCTATCTCACCCGCCGACATCTGACGTGGGTTACAGGCAATACCACCCTTGGCTCCTCCGTAGGGGATATCCACCACGGCGCATTTCCAGGTCATCCAGGCGGCCAGGGCCCGTACTTCGTCCAGATTGACCGCCGGATCAAACCGGATGCCCCCCTTACTGGGGCCCAGGATGGTCGAATGGATAACGCGGTAGCCTTCGAAGGTACGGATCTCGCCGTTGTCCATCGTGACCGGCAGACCAACAATGACTTGTTTACGAGGAACTTTCAGGATGTGATACATCTCTTCGGAGATACCCAGAAGCTGTACGGCCTTATCGAAACGCTGCATCATCGATGCCAGAGGATTCTCCTTATCAGTGATAGGCGCTGGTTCTATATAGGTCATCATTTCTTTAATAAGCGGTTGGTTACTAGTATGTTGTATGAAGTGCTGAAATTACCTAACACAAACATACGTGTTTTGTAATAATAAAAGCAAAGGGATATTTTTTCTTGAAATTTTATAATTTATTTACATTAGTATATTCTTTTATAAATTGGCTGTACATGCGAATAAAGCCATTATAATGGCTTTAAAGCCCAAATATTTGTTTGTTATATTACCATATTGTAAAATAGTAGATTTTTTATTTTTTAGGTTTGGCAACGTATAATGAATGAAGTCTGAATAATTCATGTTAATTTTGTGTCCAGAAGGCCACAGCATTAAATAATCGAAGTAGAGAACTCTCAAAACCCTACCGCTATGCAAGAAGAAAGGACCCGGTACTCGGACGAAGAACTGAAGGAATTTGAAGAACTGATCCGAGGGAAGCTTGATGAAGCAAGAAGCGAACTTAATTACATTAAGGAGACCCTTAGCAAAAAGAACGATAGCGGTACGGACAATACAGCAGGTACGGCTAAACTTCTGGAAGACGGCGCTGATGCCAGCGAACGTGAAAACCTGAGCCAGCTGGCGGCTCGCCTGCAGAAGTATGCAACACAGCTGGAAAACGCTCTGATTCGTATTAAGAATGGTACGTACGGTGTCTGTATTGATACCGGAAAGCTTATTCCTAAAGAACGGTTGCGGGTAGTGCCTCATACGCAGCAGACTATCGAAGCAAAGCTTAAGCGCGTAAGCTAATAAGCGGTTGCAATCAGTATTCCGAATTACATAGGTATAATCTCTGGAAGGACGCCCGCAAGGCGTCCTTGTCTTTTTCAGGGTGGGATATATAGCATCTACGTACCTGTAAGTTCTCATAAGATTAAGACGCCGGTAGTGCCTGTTAGCACGTAGCCGGGGCCTGTATTGCTCTTCTCTAAAGGGCCAAAGAACTATGCCAACTGATGTAGTTATCTTTAAGAAGGGCGCAATAACAATTGGTAGCAGGGCAGTATTTTCGGGAAGGCGCGCGACTTTATTAGGCGTAACTACTACTATATCTACCATCTGTTTATGCGCTACGTTACACTTCTGGCTATTCTGCTGGCTGCTACCGCCTCAACGGAGCCCCAAAAAGCTCCTGTTTCTTTCTCCCGTTATTTTGTAGCTGCCGAAAGCTATGAGTCGGTGGGAGTGTTCGATGTCGACAATGACGATACGCTGGATATTGTATCGGGTGATTTCTGGTACAAGGGCCCGCGGTTCCGTAATCGCTATCTGATCGACAACCAGCCCCGTAAAAACCAGTACTATGATGATTTCTCGACCATTCCCTTCGATGTGAATGGCGATGGCCGCACCGACTTCATCACCGGTGGCTGGTTTGATGGTACCCTGCGCTGGATGGAAAATAAGGGCGACAAGCCCTGGGTCCGGCATGAGCTGGCAAAGGTAGGCAATGTGGAATGTAGCCGTGCGTGGGATGTAGATGGCGACGGTACCCTTGAGATATGTCCTAACACTCCCGGACATCCGCTCAAATACTTCAAGCACCAGCCGGGGGGAATGTTTAAGCAGATAGATGTAGCACCTACCCAGGGACATGGGCTGGGATTCGGAGATATCAACGGGGACGGCAAGGGGGACTTTATAGTAAGTGATGGCTGGCTGCAGGCGCCGAACTGGACCCTGCACAAGGAGTTTTCGCTGGGTACTACCAGTGTCCCCATCTTGGTAGTGGATGTCAATGGCGACGGCCGGAACGACCTCATCGTGGGACAGGGGCACGGGTATGGCCTGAACTGGTACGAACAGAAGCCCGGCGCCAATGGGCAACGCGCCTGGACCAAGCACATCATCGACGACAAAAACTCGCAGTACCATGCTATGGAGTGGGTAGATGTGACCGGCGATGGCAAGCCTGAGCTGGTGACCGGCAAGCGCTACCGCGCCCACAATGGGAAAGACCCCGGTGCCGAAGACCCCGTAGGGCTGTACTACTTTACACTTGATAAAGGAAAGTTTACCAAGCACATTATTTCCCACGGACCGGCAGGTGAGGGCAAAGGCACGGGTATTTACTTCGCCGTGGCCGATCTCCGAAAGACCGGCCGCAACGATATAGTAGTAGCCGGAAAAGACGGACTGGCTGTCTTCTTCAACGAGGGAGCTAAATAAGTGACAGGGGGAGCCTACCTACGAATGGCCCTCACTACTTCCCGCTTTCGTCCCGGCCCCGGGTGCTTTTCGACTTGAAAGCCGACGGCGTCCAGCGCCCGGCGCACGCTCCCTTTGGCTGAGTAGGTCACAAGTACACCACCGGTACGGGTCATGGCGGCTATCTTGGTGAATACCTCCTCTGTCCACAACTCGGGCTGGGCACTGGGAGAAAACGCATCGTAAAATATAACATCAAAAAGAGCATCCGCAGGAGTAAATCCCTCCAGAGTCGTATGCTCCTTACGGAAGGAGAAATAGTCCGAAACTTTGATGTCTTCTGACCAGGGAGCCTTATGGAGTTGGGCCAGCCCCGCCTTCCCCGTAATCTCATCGAAGTTCAGGCCGGCTACTTCTTCGTCGGCTATGGGGTAGGCTTCCACCCCCACGTACTGGACAGGCTTCTGAAATATATCGGCCTGTTGCCAGGCCAGCAGGGCATTTAGCCCCGTACCGAAGCCCATCTCAAAAATACGGACTAGTGTGTCAGCCTGCTCCAGCGCGGGCTTGAGGCCCAGATTAATAAACACATGCCGGGACTCCTGCAGGGCGCCCTGCATGGAGTGGTAGTGCTGGTCTAATTCTATATTATAAAGGGAATTGGAGCCGTCGGCGGTAAAAACCAGACGGCCAGAGCGTGCAGCTGCAGAATGAGGCATAAAAACGTAAATCTGTTTAGGTCAAATCAGTCGCCGGAGTACAAGTTTCGTAAAGAACATCTTCCCATCCCGTTTAACAAGCAGCTCTATCTCCTCTCCATCGCCCTTCTGCATAAGCTTGTAGATTTCACTGATATTCATATCCTGTACCGGACGATCATTCACAAATAGTAGCTGGTCTCCCTGCTGCAGTCCTGCATAGGCTGCCGGAGACCCCTCAGCTATGTGCTGAACCATGTAGGAGCGGAGATCAGTTCCCTGGGCACGCAGTTCCAGGCCGCTCATATCATGTTCAAAGCTTTCCTTAAAGCGTTTCTTAATGGGCTTAAGTACCATATAGCCCTCCTGATAGTTCATGGTTACCTTGAAGCGACGAAGCAGTTCGCACCCAATATTGCCATGCCGGCTGCCCCGGTCAGGTAACTTGGCCCCAAAGGCACTGCTATCCGGAAAGGAAGCCAGTACATTATCCAGCTCAAACCTTCCGAACCTAACTCGATCTATACGGCCCAGGCTACCGTTGATGACTCCGTTGAGGCCGCGGCCTACCTGGGTGCGTACCAGCTTTTCGGGAAGTTGTATACGTTCATCCGACGATCTGTCCAGGAGCAGGGCATGGCCGGCGCCCGTATCTATAACTACCCGGATGGGATGCTCGCGCCCATCGGCCAGAAGAGCTACCGCACTCGTAAAGGGCTTGGTATCTTCGATGGTAATGGGGTAGCGATCACCTTTGCTGGTGCGGTACCGGTAGGTGCCGGGCTTCATCAGTATGAGCTCTTTGGCCGTGAAATCAATCGTAACTATGAAATTATTAAATATCTCGTGTCCGAATATGCCATGGACCGGTACCCCTACGTATTCGGCCAGGTGTAGTACATCCTTGTCCAGCACGATCATGTTGTGGTGGTTGGCCTTCATCTGGTGCATAGACAGGGCATTGTCTATGGCCACATGCGCCGACAAGTCAATGCCTTCACCCGCTCCGGCCAGGCTTACCTTGCGAGTAAGTCGCAGTTTGCTGCTATCCAGTGCCTTGGGATCTGTAACTATGGTAGTACTTACGCCCGTATCCAGTATAAAACGAAGTGTATCGGAGCCGTTGATCTGTACGGGGACAAGAATAAGATTGGAGTGAAGCTCAAAAGGAATCCGTATAAACCGACGGTTACCTTCCAGAAAAAAGCCATACTTCTCCTTGGATACCGTGAGCTTCTGTGCCGTAGCGCAGGTCAAAGCCCCCATCCAGATCAGGAGTAAAATAGCTGTCAGCTCGGTCGCTCGCTTCATGGCTTTGTATACTTTTTCTACATACTGTAAAGTTACTGATTAGTCTTGTTTAAACACAAAAAAAACTTCAATGGGGTCAAATTGTTAGCAAAATTGTGTAAAAGAGTTTGAAAATGGTCTACATAGGGAAAAAGTGGTAATTTCGTAGCGTAAATCAGATGGTGTTACCTTATACAGCTTACCTACCTATGCGCAAGAAAATAGTAGCCGGAAACTGGAAAATGAACAAGACCCTCGACGAAGCCCTGGCGCTTACCTCCGAGGTAGTTAATATGGTCAATGACGAAGTAACCGGCGATGTGCAGGTAATCCTTTGCCCCCCTGCCATATACCTGACCACTCTTAAGAAGTACATCGAAAACTCACCCAAAATAGCTCTGGCCGCTCAGAACTGCTCCGATAAAGCATCGGGTGCGTATACCGGAGAGATCTCAGCTTCCATGCTAAAGTCTATCGGTATTGAGTATGTAGTACTGGGTCACAGCGAGCGTCGTGAGTACTTCGGCGAAACCAACGCTCAGCTGGCTGATAAGGTAAATATCGCACTTGAGAACGGTCTGACACCTATCTTCTGCTGCGGTGAATCTCTGAATCAGCGCCAGAATGAGGACTTCATCGGATTTGTGAAGAACCAGATCACCGAGAGCCTGTTCCACCTGTCGGAAGAGCAGTTCGGAAAAGTAGTGATCGCGTATGAGCCCATCTGGGCCATTGGTACCGGTCTTACCGCCAGCTCAGAGCAGGCACAGGAAATGCACGCTGCACTGCGTGGACACATTGCCGGGAAGTACGGTAACGAAGTAGCGGACAATACATCTATTCTGTACGGAGGTAGTGTGGGTGCTGCCAATGCCGAGGAGCTATTTGCCAGCCCCGATGTAGACGGAGGCCTGGTAGGTGGAGCTTCTTTGAAATCGCGTGATTTCACCAATATCATCAAAGCCCGTCAGTAATTGTAGCTGATCAGTTAGTAATAAAAAAAAGCCGGTAGTCTGCGTATAGTGTATCCGATAGATACAGCAGAGTACCGGCTCTTATTCGTATACCTTTTCTCCCTTGCGCAGCCATATCCCCCACGCGGGCGAATAGGCGTGTACCTTCCGGGTAGGCTGGTCTTTACTGTCTACTATGGGCTTATCCTGATTGACCCACTCAAATATACTTCCGTACAGGTTGTACACCCGCGTATAGCCAGCGTCTATCATCTTCTTACCTACCTGCTCGCTTCGTACCCCTACCGAGCAATACACTACCAGAGGAGTGTCTTTGGGAATGTCCCTGACGCGGTCCAGCGAAAATTCTTCGTAGCCTACCCAGCGGGCCTTCTGTATATGACTCACTTTGTACTCAGCCGGTGAGCGCGTATCCAGGAACACCGCCTCCGGAAGCTTTTGCGCTTTGTCACAGCTAATTAGCGGAACGTCCTTCTTATACAGCGTATGTAGCAGCGCCTTGTAAGGCTTACTAGTTATTTGGCCATCAGAAGAGTTACATCCAAAAAGCATAGAAATTATAACAAAAAGAAGAATTTTTGATCTTTTTTGCACGATTCTTGTTATATTGGAGAAGATAGAACTTTTTGATAGTAGCGTTCGATTATTATCATCATTACACCTAATACACTTTAACAGCAAGCATGAGAAATTGGTTTGGTCGTATTACCCGTCCAGGAATACTGCGGGTGGTAATAGGAATGTGTGTCTCATTGATTGTAAGTTCAGTGGTAGCAACAGCCTGGAAATTGCACAAATCAGCTACTGTGCTGGAGGCTTTGTCTATCAAAGAACCAGAGGCTGTTAAACCCGCTAAAAAAGCCCGGAGAAAGGCAGGACCTGTACACGTACTGCCCGAGGCCAAATGGGTTGACAGTACACTGGCAACGCTAACACTGGATCAGAAGATCGGCCAGTTCTTTATGGTGGCCGCTTTCTCCAACAGAAATGAGTACGAAAACCGCTATGTCGAGAAACTACTTCGGGACTACCACCTCGGAGGCCTTATCTTCTTTCAGGGAGGTCCTCATCGGCAGGCGGTCCTGACCAACCGTTTCCAGGCCCAGTCTAAAGTACCCTTATTTATTGGTATAGATGGAGAGTGGGGGCTGGGTATGCGTCTGGACAGTACTATAGAGTTTCCCCGTCAGATGGTACTGGGTGCAATTAAGGATGATGAGCTCGTCTACCGTATGGGAGAGGAGATCGCCAGGCACTGTCGCCGACTGGGCATCCATATCAACTTTGCTCCGGTATCGGATATTAATAGCAATCCCAAAAACCCTATTATTGGCATTCGTTCGTTCGGTGAAGATCGTGAAAATGTAACCCGTAAAGCCACGGCGTATATGAAGGGTCTTCAGCACAACCGCGTGATCGCTACGGCCAAGCATTTTCCCGGCCACGGTGATACCGATGCTGACTCTCACCTGACTCTGCCTGTACTGAATCATTCTGCCGAGCGACTCCAGGAGATTGATCTGTATCCCTATAAGAAACTGATTGCCGATAGTCTGATGGGCGTCCTGAGCGGACACCTGTACGTGCCTGTTCTGGACAACACCCCTCAACTGGCTTCCTCACTATCTCAAAAAGTAGTAACTGACCTGCTGCGCAACGAGATGGGATTCCGTGGGCTGGTATTCACGGATGCTATGAATATGCAGGGAGTACTTAAGACAGGCAAGGCTGCGGATGTCAACCTAAGAGCCCTTATGGCCGGTAACGACGTACTGCTTTATCCGGAGAAAGTAGGCGAAACGGTAGCTCGTATTAAAGAAGCGCTAAATCAGGGTACTATTACGCAGGAGTTTATAGATAATAAAGTTAAGCGTATCCTGCAGGCGAAGTACTGGGCGGGGCTGCATGAGTACAAGCCTGTGGAGCTGCCAAACCTGTACCAGGACCTGAATAATGTGGAAAGCAAGGAGCTGATCCGTGAGTTGAGCGAAGCTGCAGTAACGGTAGTTCGTAACGAAAACAGCCTCCTGCCTATCCGTAGTGTGGAAGGCATGAAGGTAGCTTCGGTAACGGTAGGGGCTGGTAACGGGACTCCGTTCCAGAAGATGCTCGGTCACTACGCGCCCATGCGCCACCATATATTCGCGGATAAGCCCAGTAACGACGAGGAGATTGCTCAGATGATGACCCATCTGGAGGCATATGATGCAATCATAGTAGGTGTGCATGGTATCAGCTCATCAGCCCGTCGCAACCATGGTGTTACGGCAGGTACCATCAACTTTATCAACCGGCTGAAGCAGCAGGGCAAGCGCGTAGTCCTGGTCCTGTTCGGTACACCTTATAGCATCCAGTTCTTCCCCGAGACCGACGCACTCATCTGCGCGAATCAGGATGGGACGGATTCACAGATGGCCGCCGCACAGGTCCTGTTCGGGGCGCTGCCCGGTCAGGGCGTATTGCCCGTATCGGTCTTGTCGTACCGGCCTGGGCACGGGCACGAAACCCCCGCCATTGGTCGCATAAGCTACGGATCGGCTGAGAGCGTAGGCATGAAGAGCCGTGTACTTCAGAATATTGATCATGTAGTGGCAGAAGCAATCAATGAGCATGTGTTTCCAGGTTGTCAGGTACTGGTAGCCCGGAAAGGCAAGGTAGTATTTGATAAATCGTACGGTACTCTTAACTACCGTTCAGCTGAGCGCGTCAATGATGAGACGATCTATGATCTGGCCTCGGTAACCAAGGTAGCTTCTACACTGCAGGCGGTGATGCTCCTCTACGACCGGAAGCTGATTGATCTGGATAAAAAAGCTTCGGAGTACCTTCCCGAGCTTCGCTTTACCAACAAGCAGTACTTTACCGTTCGTGATCTTTTGATGCACCGCTCGGGGCTGGTGGCCTTTTATCCTAAGTTGTGGGAGCGTACCATGACCAGAGGCGGCGGACTTCTCCCCGAGTACTACAGTGCTTCGGCCGATAGTATGTTCCAGCTGCAGGTAGCTCCCCGCTTACATGCCAAGCCTACACTGCGCGACTCGGTATGGAAGTGGGTGGTGGAGTCACCGCTGCACAACCGCCGCGAGCGTTCGGGCCAGTATTCCTACGTATACAGTGACCTGGGCTTCCTGACCCTGCAGAAGATTGTGGAGCGCGTAACCGCTCAGCCCCTGGACCTGTTTGTATACCAGAATATCTACGAACCACTTGGACTGGCAAGGCTGGGCTATAATCCGCTTCGTCGCTTCCCACAGAACCTTATTGCTCCTACCGAGCAGGATGTCCGGTTCCGTAGCCAGCTGATTCAGGGTACAGCTCATGACCAGATGGCGGCTATTCAGGGTGGGGTATCAGGGCATGCCGGATTGTTCGGTACGGCTCTTGATGTGGCTACTCTTATGCAGATGAACCTATGGAAGGGACTATACGCGGGTAAGCAGTTTCTCCAGACAGGTACGGTACCTTTCTTCTCCAGCATGCAGGACAACATTCACCACCGCGGACTCGGCTGGGACAAGGCTCCTATCAGTGGCAACAGCTCGTACGTATCATCCAAAGCGTCTATTAACTCCTTCGGCCATACCGGCTTTACGGGAGCAGTAGTATGGGTAGATCCGGACGAAGAACTGATATTTGTGTTCCTGTCAAACCGTATCCACCCCGACATGGAAAACAACGGAATCAACCGGCACCGCACACGCCGCAAAGTGCATGATCTGGTGTACGATTCCATCGTCAAGATCTAAGTCACCACTTGCTCAGCAGTCATCTTTCTTTGGAAAAATATACCTAACTTTAAGGGCAATTTTTTAACGGAAAATTACCCTTCTCATCAAAATCAGGTATATGCAAGGAAAAACTTTTACTAGTTGGCTGTTAGTGCTTTTTGTCAGTTGGTTGTGGGCAGGTCAGTCGCTGGCACAAACAACAACACCCACCATTACTACCGGAGTGCCGGACAAGACGGTAGTATGTCTGGGTGGAACCATTTCAGTGCCTTTTACCACTACGGGTACCTTCAATACAGGCAATGAATTCACGGTACAGCTTTCGGATGCGACCGGTAGCTTTGATCACGTATATAATCTAACGCCCAGTGGTGCAACCACTCCGCTGGTAGTGACCATACCCACTGGGCTGGGCATAGAAGCCGGTACTGCCTACAAAGTGCGGGTGGTATCCAAGGAGCCTCTTAGAGTAGGCACGGCCAGTACTGCGGTCCTTACTATTCAGACAGCCCCCGCGGCTCCGGTAGTATCATCAAATGTAGAATATTGCCAGAATGCAGCAACATCTCCACTTGTGGCAGCAGGCACAGACCTGAAATGGTATACTACCGCCACGGGGGGAACTAGCACAGCAATAGCTCCTACTCCCAGCTCTGCTGCATCGGGTGTTACTTCGTACTATGTAACTCAATCAACCAGCGGGGGGTGTGAAAGCCCCCGTGCCCAGATAGATGTTACCATCAAATCCGCCCCGGCGGCTCCTGCCGTATCACAGGCCAGCTATAGCTACTGTGTAGGCCAAACGGCTACTACTCTAAGTGCTACCGCTACTTCAGGAAATACCCTGAAATGGTATCAGGCTAATGATACGCCTCTAGCTGAGGCTCCTACGCCTTCTACTGCATCAGCAGGCACGATTACCTATAAAGTATCACAGGTTAACTCTGGCAATTGTGAAAGCCCTAAGGTTACTATCACGATTACAGTAGGTACTGTACCAGCGGCACCTACGGCTACCAGCCCTATCGAAGTATGTGCCGGCACCACTCTGACAGCTACGGGTAGTAACCTACGCTGGTATGACTCAGCCAATAACTTGTTAACTGAAGCGCCTAAACCTACCAGCGCGGGTACGTACTATGTGACGCAGACCAGTGGTGGATGTGAGAGTGTAAAGAAAGCCATTGTTGTTACGATCAGCCCTGCTCCGGCTGCCCCGGCGGTAGCCCAGGCTACTATAGGGTACTGTCAGGGAGCTCCGGCGCAGGCTCTGTCGGCTACGGCCACTACGGGTAATACCCTAAGATGGTACCTGCCCAATGGTACTTTTCAGGCTACTGCTCCTGTTCCAAGTACTACTACAGTGGGTGAGCAGGTATATAAAGTTACGCAGAGAAACGCCCTGGGCTGCGAAAGTTCTTCCACCGAAATAAAAGTAACCATAAACGCTATTCCTGCTGCTCCTACGGTAGTAGGAACACAGGTATACTGCCAGACGAAAGTATCCCAGACTTTTACCTTAACGGCTTCTGCTGCTGAGGGGAATACCCTGCGCTGGTATCAGGCAGCCACCGGTGGTACGGCGGGCTCAGCTCCGGTCATAGACCAGATAAATACTTCTAGTCGCACCTACTACGTAAGTCAGGTAACACCCGAGGGCTGCGAAAGTCCCAGAGCAGCGATAAGCGTTCAGGTAAACCCTTTACCTGCTTCGCCAACAGGAACGCAAGAGGTTGTATACTGTCAGTTTGCTACGGCTACAGCTTTAAAGCCTACTTTTTTGAATGGAGCTACCGCTAATTGGTATGGAACCAATGCCACCGGCGGAACCCGCTCCTCTACTGCTCCGGTACCATCTACACAGGAAGGTGGCGTTACTTCATACTATGTGAGCCAGACGGTGAATGGGTGCGAAAGTGACCGTGTCGAGATCAAAGTTCGTATTAATACTACTCCACTGCCAACGGTGAGTACCCGGGAAGAGTACTGCCAGAATGCCACGGCCACACCTCTTGCGGCTCAGGGCGATAATCTGAAATGGTATACAGTCGCTACGGGTGGAACGGCAAGCCTTATCGCTCCTACACCTTCCACTACAAGAGCAGATAGTATTACTTTCTACGTAACCCAGACAAAACCCTTCACCGTAGGCACTACAAGTCTGAATTGCGAAAGCCCCCGGGCCAAAATTACGGTTGTTGTCAATCCGTTGCCTGTACGACCTACTGTTACTTCGGTAGAAGAGTGTCAGACGCGCCAGGCACAAAACATCACCCTAGCGGCTACCGGTACTACAGGTAACTCCTTCCGCTGGTATACTACCGCCAGTGGCGGCACGGGTAATAACACTGCTCCCACCGTCAATCTGCTCAATGCGGATACTACCTCTTACTATGTAAGCCAAGTAACTGCTAAGGACTGCGAAGGGCCAAGGGCTAGGCTTCAGGTAGAGATAAAGCGTCTGCCTGCGCTACCCACTGTGCAGCCTCTGATAGAATACTGTCAGTTTGTTACGGCTTCTCCGCTAACGGCTACCCCGGAAACAGGGGCTACCATTAACTGGTATGGTACCAACGCCATTGGAGGTACGGCTTCAGCTACTGCACCGGTACCCTCTACACAGGAAGGTGGTACTACCTCCTATTACGTAAGCCAGACGCTGAGAGGCTGCGTGGGAGATCGGGCTGAGATTAAGGTACGTATCAATACAACGCCTAAGCCAGCTGTTACCACACCGGTAGAGTACTGTCAGAATACTACGGCTAGTCCGCTCGCTGCTCAGGGGGAAAATCTCAAATGGTACCGTGATGCCGCAGCCACAGAGTCACAGAGTAATCCTTTTACTCCATTCACGGCTAATGTAGGTACTTACTCTTTCTACGTAACACAGACGGGTAGTAACCGATGTGAAAGCCCTAAGGAAGAGATCAGGGTACGTATTAAGCCACTACCATCGGCTACAATCAGTGGAGATAAAGCCGTTAGTCTGGGTCAGTCGGCCGAGATACTGGTAAACTTCACCGGCGATGGGCCCTGGAACTATGTACTTTCCAATGGTTTGTCCGGCCGCACTACGCAGAATCCCCTCCGGATTCAGGTGTCTCCGCAACGTACCACTACCTACCTGGTAACGGAGGTATCCAACGAATGTGGCAAGGGTACTCCCAACGGAAGTGCCATGGTGACTGTATTGATTCCGACCATCAGTACCGGTAACCCTACTACAGCCAGCCTGTGTGCCGGTCGTACCTTTACGATACCCTTCCAGGCATCGGGTGAGTTTGTAGCCAGCAACAAGTTCAACGTTCAGATATCTCTGGATACCACCGACCGGAATTTCTACACTATCCCTACTGTACAGAATGGAAATGAAGCCGTAGCTACTGTACCCGATAGTACCAGGGGCGGCAACTACTTCGTACGCGTAGTAGGAGAGAGCCCCCAGTTCATACTGCGTGGAAGTATAAGCCCGGTGAATGTCACGGTACGTCCGCTTCCTACGGCTACTCTGACCGGAACTACTACGATCCTGATTGGTGAAACCGCCAACCTGAGTGTCAACCTCACCGGCGACGGTCCCTGGACGTTTACCTTCAATACCGGGCAGCGTGACTCCCTTATTACCACCAGTGTCGCTTCGCATATCGTGACGGTACGGCCCCAGACTACCACAACCTACTCTATTGCAGCGGTATCTAACCAATGCGGTACGGGCAGGGCCAGCGGTACGGCCCGTGTGCAGGTAGATCCCATCCTGGGTGTAGAGCCGGTACTGAACGCCCAGTGGCTTACAGTATATCCAAGCCCGGTACAGACCCTATGTGTAGTAGATATTGAGGCATCACTGGTAGCGGGAGCAGCCCAGCTACGGGTGTACGATGCAAACGGTCGGCTGGTGCTGGAAAAGCCGGTGAGCACGACCAAAACCGAAGTAGACTTTACTCAAATGAACCCGGGCGTGTACTTTATCCAGGTCGAAAACGGAGGCCGGGTGGCCGTTCGACGGATTGTCAAGCAGGATTGATAAATATACCTGACGATATAAAAAGCGAGGAGGGGAGCCTTCTCGCTTTTTATATGTCCTTACTTTTGCGCCATGGATTTATACACGGACAATTATTTTATGGGTGAAGCGCTCTACCAGGCACACCGGGCGGATGAAGCAGGTGAGATACCCGTTGGGGCGGTAGTGGTGTGTAAACAGCGTATCATAGCCCGCGCTTATAACCAGACTGAACTGCTGCACGACGTCACAGCCCATGCCGAAATACTGGCCATTACAGCGGCGTCGGAATACCTGGGTGCCAAGTACCTGCAGGACTGTACCCTGTACGTTACGCTGGAGCCTTGTGTCATGTGTGCCGGGGCACTGTACTGGGCGCAGCTGGGGCGGGTCGTGTACGGAGCCGGTGATGACAAGCGAGGGTTCAGGCGGCTGGGGAAGTCAGTACTTCACCCCAAAACCAGCCTGGATGGGGGTGTTAGAGAAGAGGAGTGCCGCCAGCTGCTCCTCAACTTTTTTCGCCGACTAAGAACATAAAAAAGATTTCCTCTGTTACTTAAAACGAAATCTAAATCTTGGTAACCTATAAACTATAATTTACAATGGCATTTACACTCGATCCACTACCCTACGCTAATGATGCCCTTGAGCCTCATATCGACGCTCAAACCATGGAAATCCACCATGATCGCCACCACCAGGCTTATGTTACTAACCTCAACAACGCCATAGCCGGTACAGACCTGGAAGGTAAAAGCATAGAGGAAATCCTTTCGGGATCAAACCTGCCTGCGGCGGTTCGTAATAATGGGGGTGGACACTGGAACCACACTTTCTTCTGGAAGACGCTTTCACCTAATGGAGGTGGTAGCCCCCAGGGAGAGCTAGCCCAGGCCATTGAGTCTAAGTTTGGTTCGTTCGATGCGTTTAAAGATGAGTTCAAGAAAGCTGCCGCTACCCGTTTTGGTTCGGGATGGGCATGGCTGATCGTAACGGATGGTGGTGATCTGGCTATTACTTCCACTCCCAACCAGGACAACCCGCTGATGGGTGTAGCCGAGGCTAAGGGTACTCCTGTAATCGGACTGGATGTGTGGGAGCACGCCTACTACCTCAAATACCAGAACAAACGTCCTGATTATGTGGATGCTTACTGGAGTGTAGTAGACTGGAATGCCGCTGAAGAAAACTATAAATCCGCCCGTCAGGCATAATACAGAGGTATAAAAGGATTATGACTTGTAAAAAAAATGCTTGTTTGTATTGCAAGCCATAATCCTTTTATATAGTTTTGTACTCTCAAAAACGGAGATTGTAGCTCAGTTGGTTAGAGCGCCAGATTGTGGTTCTGGAGGTCGCGGGTTCGAGACCCGTCTTTCTCCCTCTCATAAAGCCCCGCTAGTCGGGGCTTTTCTTTTAGGTACCTATGGAGTCTGTCCACCAGTATCTGTCCTTATCACTTGGTAGTTCCTTTACAACCTTTGCTGGTTTTGCTTGTTTATGTGTCAGGTCGACTGACCTGTATGCAACTCGTAACGTCTGTCCAATTCAGCAGTAACGTACCATCTTGATTACGCAGCAATCCATTCCCGTCCGAGCATCGCTGGTAGCTCCCGCTACCCAGCGGATCATCTACGTCGTATTATCACTAATGTACCTGGCGGGAGTCATCGGTCTGCAGGTAGAGGTGCTTCAGCCGTTTTTCCGTCCGCTCATTCCTCTCAACCTGCTCAGTTCACTGGGACTGCTGCTGCTTTTTCATACCGACTGGAACCGCTCTTTCCTGCTGTACTGCCTCACGGCCTTTCTGGTTGGCTTTTTTGTAGAAGTAGCGGGCGTCCATACCGGCCTTATTTTTGGCTCGTATCAGTACGGTCCGGCTCTGGGCTGGAAACTTTGGGAAGTACCTCTGGTAATCGGAAACAACTGGCTCATGCTGACCTACGCCTGTGGGAGTGTATGCGACCGCCTGCCCGCACCGGCCTGGACTAAGGCTATCGTGGGCGCTGCCCTTATGGTGGGGCTGGATATCCTGATTGAGCCGGTAGCAATCCACCTGGACTTCTGGAGCTGGAACACGCCAGCTATTCCACTTCAAAACTATGTAGCCTGGTACGTAGTTTCTGCTTTACTCCTCCTGTTGTTTTATCGCCTCCCTTTCATCAAGACAAACAAGCTCGCTCCTCTGCTGCTCCTGTTACAGTTCTTTTTCTTCGGGTTAAGTACCTTGTTTATTTTTTGGTAAACAGAAATTAAACAAATTTGGGGGCAGGTAGTTAGGTATATAACTGTCAGAACAGCTATATAGCCGATAAAGGAGCAACGGCCTTTTGAAGAAGCGCGGTAGACGCAAAGCCTTGGCGTTGGGTAGTTTAAGGGCAAAAGGTACCACTATACATTTGTGAGAAGGAGCAATAGCTTTTTTAGACATTACCGGCAACAGCAAATAAGTTAATCTTTTTCAGCCCCTCTTTCAGCAGACTATGAGCAACTATTCTATACGTGATCTTGAACAACTTTCGGGAATAAAAGCTCATACGTTACGTATCTGGGAGCAGCGGTACAATATCATTACCCCTAAACGTACCGATACTAATATCCGCCTGTACGACGACCAGGACCTGAAACTGGTTCTGAATATTTCGCTGCTGAAGGACCACGGCTACAAGATCTCCGAAATTGCGAAGATGAGTTTCGAGGAGATGAGCAATGAAGTAATAGCTATCTCTGATCAAAAGCTCAACTACCCCGATCAGATCCACGCGCTTACCATATCCATGATCGACCTAGATGAGGATCGGTTCGAAAAAGTAATCAGTACCAATATCCTGCAGTTTGGGTTTGAGAGTACGATGGCTCATATCATCTACCCGTTTCTAAGCCGCATTGGTACCTTATGGGTGACCGGCTCGATTGGGCCGGCTCAGGAACACTTCATCACGAATCTGGTCCGGCAGAAGATTATCGTAGCCATAGACGGACAGGTGGTGAAGCTGGGGCCTGCGTCAAAAAAATACCTGCTGTACCTGCCCGAAGGCGAGCTACACGAGATAAGCCTGCTCTTTGCCAACTACATCATCCGTGCCCGCCACAATAAGGTAGTATACCTGGGGCAAAGCCTGCCATTCAGCGAACTCGAGTTTGCCTACGACATCCACAAGCCCGACTATATCTTTACAGCCATTACGTCCGCTCCGGCCAATAGTGATGTACAGCCCTACGTGGATAGTCTTGCGGCACGCTTCTCCGAGTCCACCATTCTGCTTACAGGCTACCAGATAGTAGGGCAGGGTATTGACACGGCTGACAATACCCTTATCATCAATAAGATAGAAGATCTGATCAGAATTGTGGAGTCTTAGCTCACTACGTTCTGTGGTGTTCCTGCCTGAAATAATCTTATATTTTCAGCTGCCAGCTGGAGTAGTCGCTGCCGCGATTCAAAGAAAGCCCACGCTATATGGGGAGTAATAATGCAGTTAGGAGCCGATAGCAGTGGGTTGTCTGCTTGAGGCGGCTCCGAAGATAGCACATCCAACCCGGCACCGGCTATCTGTCCCCCTTGTAAGGCAGCGGCCAGATCTGCCTCGTTGATCAGCGGCCCTCTGCCGGTGTTGAGCAGGTACGCCGATGGTTTCATCAACGCCAGCGAATCAGCATTTACAATTTCACGCGTTTCCTCCGTAAGCGGGCAGTGCAGACTTACCACATCGCTGCTGCGGAAAAGCTCTTCCAGACTCACGTTTTTGAGCTGCTCATGGTCGGTCTGGGAGGGGTGCTTGCGGTATACCAGTACCTTCATGCCAAAAGCCAGCGCTATCTGAGCTACCTGCGTGCCAATATCACCCAGCCCGATCAGTCCCATAGTTTTACCGCTTAGCTCTACCAGAGGTGTTTTCCAGTAACAGAAATCGGAGGCCCGGGTCCAGTCGCCGCTGTGTACGCTCTGGCTGTGCAGCTCCACGTGGTTGGTGAGGGCCAGCAGGAGCGCAAAGGTATGCTGGGCTACGGAGGGGGAGCTGTAACCTTTAACGTTCGTTACCACAATTCCCTGTTTACGGGCTGCTTCCAGATCTACGTTGTTATATCCCGTGGCCGTTACGCCGATGTACTTGAGTCTGGGTAGCTGGGCCAGATGCTCCTCACGCAGCTCTAACTTATTGACCAGTACTATGTCGGCCTCTTTGGCTCTTTCTACGATTTGCTCCGTGGGAGTACGATCATAGATGGTAAGAGTGCCCAGCGCTTCCATGGGCTCCCAGCTCTGATCGCCGGGATTAAGGGTATAACCGTCGAGGATAACAATGTTCATAGGTAGTGGTAGTAGGTCAGGAGGTATCAGGTACCTCGGGTTGGTCTGTAAAGATTAGGAGGTACAGAAATGGACAAGGGCAAAGATCTGTATTTTTTCTAGCTACTTACAAATTCCAGCGCCCGCCTTTCGGCCCAGGTAAACTCATCACGAGCGACCATGAAGCCCACGTGCCCGCCCAGGCGGGGCGTCTCCAGATAAATGTGGGAATGCTGCTGAGCCAGGGCAGCCGGTGCGCACTGGGGGGTAAGTATAGGATCATTCTGCGCGTTGACAAGGAGCACGGGTACTTCTATGCCCGGCATGTAGTTGAGTGCGGAGGCCTGGGTATAAAAGTCGGTGGCGTCGCGGTAGCCTCCCAGCGGAGCCGAAAACGCCTCGTCAAAGTCCTGCCACACCTGTACCGATTTGAGCTTGGTAATATCCAGCAGCCCCGGGTGCAGTTCCGCCTTCATCAGTACCTTCCTGGTGAGCTTGCTAAGAAAACGCTTTTTGTAAAAACGGTTGGAGGGATTGTCGAGGATGCGGGCACTCGAGCCCAGGTCAACGGGCGCCGACACGGCTACCCCTTGACGTATTACATCCGGAGCCCCCTTGCCGTGTACGCCCAGGTACTTCAGCGTAATGTTACCGCCCATGCTGTAGCCTACCAGCGCTACCTCTTCGTACTGTTTGGTGCGCAGCGCGTGCTGGATCACCTCGTGGATATCGCCGATCTCCCCGTGGTTGTAGAGACGGAAAGCACGATTCATCTCCCCACTGCACGAACGGCAGTTCCAGGCCAGTACATCCCAGCCATTCTGCGCGAACAGCTTAGCGGTGCCCATGATGTAGGGGCGGCGGGAGTCGCCTTCGAGGCCGTGGGTCAAAATAACGAGCCGCTTGCTTCCTTTATCCACCCAGTCCAGATCCAGAAAATCACCATCCGAGAGGTCCAGCCGCTCGCGCTCGTATACCAGGCCCTTTACCTTACGAAAAGCGCTGGGTACGATGGTCTGCAGGTGTTCGTTGTACAGGTAGCGAGGAGGGCCGGGGTAGGAAGAGTGACGTAAAACAGGCATGGGATGGACTGCTTATGGTGTGATACTGATAAAAATAAAAAGAGTCTGTACACTCACGTACAGACTCTTTTAACGATTTCAGACCCCTTGTGGTTCGGGCTTATCTATTATTACCGGGGCTTCCGGTGCCCAACCTACCGGCCCCGCCGCCTTGCTGCTGTTCCTGCTGCATAGGGTTGGGAGTGCGGCGCTGCTGCTGCTTATAGAGCTGGAAGCGGGTTGGCTTCTGCACCGGCGGGAATGAGTTATTACTGGTTTCGATATCAGCAATCTCATTAAATGGATCGAGCGTCCACTGTACCACCTTTTTCTTCGTAGAGATTACCTTGACGATCTGCTGGTTGTTAAAGCGCCAGATCTCCGCCGGGTAGCGGGCTACCGAGTCGGTTCCGTCTTCAAACTCCATCCTGATGATTACCGGCATCACCACGCCCCCCTGGTTTTTCAAGGTGAGGGTATAGAAGTTCTGGTTGGTCTGTATCAGCTCACGCTCTTCGGGCGTCAGCGTAGCCAGGTACTCTTCGTATCTCTGACGATCAGCCGGAGTTACCTTATACGGATCGTAGCTGTTGTAGAAGTCACGCATGGTCGAATCCTGTGCGACTACTGTCTTATCCTTGGCCTGAGCATCACGGATCTTGCTCATGGTTTGTGAGCGGCGAGCCGCTTCTTCGCGGGCGAGGGCTTTCTCAACTTCTGGGTTCTGCGTATTCAGATTGTACCACTCCACATTCACCACTGCCTGGTCTACCGGCTCTACTCCGTAAAACCAACCCTTCCAGAACCAGTCCAGATCTACCCCCGAGGCGTCTTCCATGGTACGGAAGAAATCAGCCGGAGTCGGGCTCTTGAAGCGCCAGCGGTTGGCGTACTCCTTGAAGGCGTAGTCAAACAGTTCACGGCCCATTACCGTCTCGCGCAGAATGTTCAGCGCGGTAGCGGGCTTGGCGTACGCGTTAGGTCCCAGACCAATCACATTGTCCGATGAGCTCATGATGGGTGATAGTACTGACTTGTCCGACGACATGTACTCTACAATCTGCAGGGGCTCGCCACGGCGGGTAGGGTAGTTATAATCCCACTCCTTCTCGGCCAGGTACTGGCAGAAGGTGTTCAGGCCTTCGTCCATCCAGGTCCACTGACGCTCGTCGGAGTTCACGATCATGGGGAAGAAGTTGTGACCAACCTCGTGGATGATCACCCCGATCATGCCGTACTTGACCTGCTCGGTATAGGTGCCATCCGCCTCAGGACGGCCGCCGTTAAAGCTGATCATGGGGTACTCCATACCACCACCGGGTACCGCGTGGCAGGAGATTGCTACCGGGTAGGGGTACTCGAAGGTACGGTTACCGTACGACTTCAAGGTATGCTCAACGGCGCGGGTAGAGTACTGCCCCCACAGCGGGTTACCTTCCTTGGGGTAGTACGACATAGACCAGATCTTGCGGCCGTTGCCGTACACGTCGGTCTGCATGGCATCCCAGATAAACTTGCGGCTGCTGGCAAAGGCGAAGTCACGTACGTTGTCAGCTTTGTATACCCAGGTCTTCTTGCCGGTAGGCTTGCCTTTTTCGGCCTGCTCCGCTTCCTGCTGCGTTACAATCACTACGGGTACCTTCGAGGTCTCCGCCTTCTTCATGCGCTGACGCTGCGTAGTGGTAAGTACCTGCGCGTAGTTCTGACATTCGCCGGTAGCGGCTACCACATGGTCGTTGGGTACCGTGATGGCTACTTTGTAGTTACCAAAGATCAGCGCAAACTCGCCCTGACCCAGGAACTGCTTGTTCTGCCAGCCGTTGACATCGTCGTAGGGAGCCATCCGGGGGAACCAGTGCGCGATGAAGTAGTTGTAGTTGCCGTCTTTCTCAAAGAACTCGTAGCCACTGCGGCCGTAGTACTCAGTAATGTTGTAGTTCCAGTCGACGCCAAAGACCACGTTAGCACCCGGCTTCAGCGGGGTAGGCAGGTCAATGCGCATCATGGTGTTGTTGATGGAGTAGGGGAGCGGCTTACCGGCTTTGTCTCTGACGGCCGTAATCCTGTACCCGTACTCACTGTTGGGCTTGTTGCCGTGGCTGCCATTGGAGCTGAGGCTCTGGAGCTGACGGGCCGAAGCACCATTGGGACCGATAGCGCCCGTGTTGGTCACGCCCGAGATCGATCCTTTCTCAAATATATTCTGGTCCAGCTGCAGCCACAGGTAGCGAAGCTCGTCGGGCGAATTATTGAAGAACGTAATGGTTTCGGTACCGGTGATACGCTGGTTCTGGTCGTCCAGTTCGGCTTTGATGTCGTAGTCGGCGCGCATCTGCCAGTAGTCGCGGCCCGGCGCTCCGGAGGCCGTGCGGTAGGTGTTGGGGGTAGGGAGGGTGGTACCCAGTTGCTCAAAGCTATCATTGGCGTTGAACCTCTCGGAGGTTGGAAGCCGCTGTGCCTGGGCACCCGTTACCAGCAGACACGCTACCACAAAAGCAAAGAGTTTTCTCATGGTTTGGTTTACTGTGATGAATGGATTGGATTAGGCTAGGTCTTTTTTAAACTAGTATTTTATTCAACAGGCAGGCCCGTCAGCTCTCTAAACAGCTCATTATTGATAATCAACGATATAGCCATACCGGCAATTATACCCGAAAGGATGTAATTCCAGTTGTGCTTGGAGGAGCGGAAAAGCTCTACTATGGCAAAGGCTATGATCAGAACAACAAACACGATCAGAATCTGCCCCAGCTCAAGACCTACGTTAAATGCCAGCAGTGGCTCCACAATACTGGCTTCGCTCCCCAGCAGGCTCCTCAGGTAGGTCGAGAACCCCAGCCCGTGGATAAGGCCAAACAACAGAGCCATCGGGTACCGCAGGGGCGAACTCTTCTCTCTAATAGAGAGGGTAGTCTTGGGTGTCTGGTGGGTAAAGTTCATGCAGGCCGTAAACAGGATTGTAATCGGGATCAGCAGCTCGATCACATCTGACCGTACATTGATGATATTGAGCGTCGCCAGCGCCAGAGTTACCGAATGCCCTATGGTAAAAGCCGTGACAAGAATGAGTACTTTCTTCCAGTCGCGTAGGGTATAGATCGCACAGAGCGCTATCACAAAGAGTATATGATCATAGCCATTGGGGTCAGTGATATGTTCAAATCCTAGTTGGAGGTACGCTTGAAATTCAGACATGATTTGTACTTGTTAAAGCAATAAAGTTAAAAAAGACTTGGCTAAGTCCCTAAAACAGTTGAAAAAAGAGGGTACAAAGGCCGCAAGGTCTTACTTTTTTGTCAAAAAAGTAAATCAAATAGCTCTGTAAGCTTTATGATACCTGGCTACATTATTGCTATCGGCCTTTACTAAACATGGTACCTGGTGCCTCTCCGATGGTAACAGGTACTCTGACAACTATATTGTATTTTTCTTCTGTTCTATTTCCGGGTGCAAAATCAGTTTTATTTCACTCCTACTATAAGGCTTCAAAAAGTACTACTTCTATGGTCCGGGCTTGTGGAACGGGGAGTAGATAATCTGCTGATTGTAAGAGGATAAAATGTCCTGCTACCTCTGATAGTAAAGGATATTTGTACCCATTAGATACTTTCTGTAAGCGGATAAATAGTAGCTGTGAAAAGCAGCTATATTGCTTTTGTGATAAAGAGGGAAGACACAGAAATGGTACGAAAAGTGTGGGATTGTAACAGTAATTGCCTTTTTTTGAGAACTGGTTGATACTAAACCCTCCTGTTACGTAATGAAAATGTCCGTAAAAGTAGTGCTCCTGGGCCTTGCGGCCTGGGTAGGAACAGCCCTTGTTGAGCCGGTACAGGCTCAGATTAAGACCGACGCTCCTGCTCCCGAAAGTACCAGTACCATTGAGTCACTGATTGATTTCGCCGAGCGCCATCTGCATATCCCCTACCGCTCAGGGGGCGAATCCAGGAAAGGTTTTGATTGCTCAGGTTTTGTTCGCTATATCTTCTCCAACTGGGGCCTCTCATTACCCCACTCCAGCGCCGCGCAGGCCAACAAAGGCCAGGAAGTAGATATCGCCGAGGCGCGCCCCGGCGATCTGATCTTTTTTAAGGGAAGTAATACTAAAAGTACGCAGGTCGGCCACGTAGGTATTATCACTGAGGTTACTCCCGATTACGTACGCTTTATTCACTCGGCGTTCAAAGGAGGTATTCGCTACGACCTGCTCCAGTCCCAGTACTACCGCAACCGCTTTATGGCGATCCGTCGTATCCTTACTCAGGACGATGAGGGGTAAAAACGAGTAGCAGTAGCCTGTTACTGAGTTATCTCCAGTAATAGCTCCGGCTGATCTGTCGTGATGAAGTCAACGTTCCGTTCCAGGAACCAATCCATCAGGCTCCGGTCGTTGACAGTCCAAACGTTTAGGGTCAGGCCCTTCTGCTGCGCTTCCTTGATCCAGTTCTCATTCTTCTTGTAAACGGTGTGGTGGTAGTCGAGGCCGTATAAGCCATCCGCTGCTACCTGCTCCGGTGTCTTATCGCCGTTCAGGTAGGCTACCTGCGCGGACGGATCCAGCTCCTTTACTTTTTTACATACGTCGTAGTCAAAGCTGATGTAGTCGACCAGGCTGCGCGTTTTGGTCTTGCGAACCATCTCCACACACTTCTGAGCCAGCGCCAGCGAGCGCTCCTTTCCGAGCTGCGAAGCCTTGATTTCCAGAACGAGCCGCGTACGCTTCTGCTTTTTACCTGCGTTCAGGTAAGCTTCCAGCGTAGGTAGCGACTCGCCGTTGCTCAGTTTGATAGCCGAGAGCTGAGCGGCCGGAGTAGTCTCCAGAGCTACCCCCTGAATGGTATGGTCATGGTTGATAACCAGTACCGAATCAGCCGACATGTGTACGTCAAATTCGCTGCCGTAGCATCCCAGCTTGATGGCATGCTCCAGGGCAGCAATTGAGTTTTGGGGGGCGCCAGTGTTTTTCCAGGCTCCTCGGTGGGCTATTACCTTGTTGGCTTTCTTTTTGGTGACGGTCATACTCTGGAAGGTAAGCGAAGTCAGAAAAAGTGCGGTAAATAGTAAGGCTCTTTTCATTAGTAGGGTAAAGGGTAGGTTAGGAACGCAATTTACTATAAAATGAAAGAAGAGGTTGTTACGATTTTGTAAAGGATCAAAGGCTCTACTCCCGATGATGCTCAGTACTGGTACTGTAGATATCCTTCTGTAGCTTTAGCTTGTATGCGCGCTGCTTCTGCCGGATACGCAGCATGAGCCAGATGACACTCGCCAGGATCACGATGGAGTAGTCGTTACTGTCGCGGGTGCCGTAAAGAAACCAGTGGTTATTCGTAAAAGCGTGAAAAAGGGCCGCAAAGGGAAGGTTACGGGTAGTATGGTAGACAAAGAAAAAGGCAATCCCCATCGAGAATGGACTCCATAACGATGAGAGAGGTACCTGGTCTCGGAGGAGATAGGCAGGTATATGTACCACCGTAAACAGAAGCAGCACGCCCACGTACAGCAGCCACGCCCTGGGCTTCTCCAGCTTTCTGCTTTCGGCGTACCGTACCGGAAGGTACCTGAAAAGATATTCCTCGATCAGAGCACCGGGTAGCGAGTTGAAAAGAAATATCGAGAGGAAACGGACGAAGCTTTCGGACGAGTTGGGAAACAGGAGGCTGGAAGAACGCTGCAAGGTATAGATACCGGTAAAAAGCAGCCAGAGCCCTATGCCAACGCCCAACCCGACTGCCCAGGCTCGGGCCCTAAAAGGCTGATACAACCAGGAGCGGGAGGCATATTTCTGAATGAGGTAGTACGTCAGGGCGATCTGAAAAGCGTATACGACCATTCCATACAGCAGACTTTGCCACAGTACTTTCCACAGTTGCTGGATGCCGTCGATCAGGAACAGCAGGTTAGCTACTGTTGCAAATAATCCATTGGCCAGCAGGATATACCAGAGATGTCGTTGCTTCATCAGTTACGGCTACTTATTTACTACTTCCTCAGGTAGTACAGGTACTACTTAATAAAGTAAACGCTTTTAGAGGCCTCCTCATTTCAGAAACCTGACAAATGAAAAGCAGTTTTTATTACTCCTCTAAAAACCGGAATTTTATAGGTACTACCTATGAAGTACCAGTAAATTAAAGGGAAAGCAGGTAATATACCCTATACATATTGGTGAAGGCGGCGGCCGCGTGGAGGAAGGGAGAAAGTAAGTGAGAAGTGAAAAGTGTAGAGTGAAAAGCGGAGTTTTGCTATATGTAGAAACGCACTATTTTGCATCTCTAACCAATGCCTGCTGCTAACCCCGGAGGGCTAAAGAAAAGCGGGACCGGCCTAGTGGCCAGCCCCGCAAACTATGCAAACAGATACAGGGTCAAATTTAGAAATGACGCTCTCCTACTTCGCGTCTACCCAACATGACAGCACCAGTCATCGCAATCAGGAACAGCACCGACGCCAGCTCGAATGGCAGCAGATAATCTCTGAACAGCACGGCTCCCAGGCTCTCTACCATACCTACCTGCGAGTTGTACTCGTAAGGGTTGTACGAGCCAACGATGGTCTTACGGTACGCTCCGAACAAGATCACGAACAGAGTACCCGCTACGATCATGGCTGCTATCTTGGTCAGATTGGTTTTTGCTTCCTCGTCTTCTTTCTTCATGTTCAGGAACATGATCACGAAGAGAAAGAGTACCATGATAGCTCCGGCGTACACAATGATATTTACCGCCGCCAGAAACTGCGCATTCAGCAGGATGTAATGGCCTGTCAGACAGAAGAATGTCAGGATCAGGTAGAGCACACTGTGAATGGGGCTACGCGAGAAAACCACCATGAGGGCACTGAGTACTGTCAGGAAAGACAGGAAATAAAAAATCGATAACGTCGGATTCATAAACAGGTAATGGTCACTTTCCGGAGCGGCGACTACCGCGCGGCAAAGGTATAAAATTAGTTAGATTCAGGGAATAGCACGGGGCTCTACGTTCGAAACTTCGCCTCTGGCTTTCTTCTCGTCCAGCTGACGGGCTTCTTCTTTGGTCCAGGCTTCACGCTTGTAGCGGTTGTTCATATCCTCTACCAGCATATCCTTACCCCAGATCACCTGATCGCGCTCGACAAAGACGGGTACCATCTCGTCGTGACGCAGGTATACGGCCTGCTTGGGGCATGCTTCCTCGCACAGTCCGCAGAAGATGCAGCGCAGCATGTTTACTTCGTATACAGCGGCGTATTTCTCTTCACGGTACAGATGCTCTTCACCCTTCTCACGCTCGGCAGCTACCATCTGGATAGCTTCGGCCGGACAGGCAACGGCGCACAGACCACAGGCGGTACAGCGCTCGCGTCCCTGATCGTCGCGCTTCAGGATGTGACGCCCGCGGAACACGGGGCCGAGGTAGCGCTTTACCTCAGGGTACTGTATGGTTACTTTCTTTTTGAAGAAATGCTTGAGCGTAATGGCCATACCCTGCGCAATAGCGGGCAGGTAGGCGCGTTCGGCCAGAGTCATTTCTTTATTGCTAACTTGCTTAGAGCGATTGGTCAACTGCATGGCATGTATGGTTGCAGGGTACGGGGTTACTTAAGCAGAGCCGAGAAATAAGGCTCCAGAAACAGTACTCCAGTACCTGTGATAATTATATTAAGAATAGCCAGAGGGATCAGTCCCTTCCAGCCCAGGTTCATGAGCTGGTCGTAGCGGAAGCGTGGCAGTGTCCAGCGTACCCACATGTAGAAGAATACGAAGAACAACGCCTTGCCAAAGAACACGGCCGTACCGATCAGCGTAGCGGCATTGTGACCCGCTACCTCACCGAAAGCTCCGGTTAGTTGGGTGTATACCCAGTCCATACCGGGGTAGTTGTAGCCACCAAAGTACAGCGCTGAGATTACAGCCGAAGAGATAAACATGTTGATGTACTCAGCAAACAGGTAGAAACCCAGCTTCATACTGCTATACTCCGTGTGGTATCCACCTACCAGCTCCGTTTCACACTCAGGGAGGTCAAAGGGCGTACGGTTACACTCCGCAAAGGCACAGGTGATGAATATGATAAATCCGAGTGGCTGGTACCAGATGTTCCAGTTGCCTCCGTGCTGCTGCTCTACAATCGCCCGCAGTGACAGCGAACCAGTCATCATCAGAATGGCTACAATGGCCATACCCATGGCTATTTCGTAGCTGATGTTCTGAGAAGCTGCCCGGATAGCACCCAGCAGAGAGAACTTGTTATTGGAAGCCCAGCCTCCCACCATGATTCCGTATACTCCCAGCGATACCACACCGAAGATGTACAGAATACCAATGTTGGCTTCTACGGCCTGTACGGCTACTTCCACGCCATCGTAACGAATCGTATCTCCAAAGGGGATAACGGCACTCGCCATCAGAGCAGTAAGCATAGCCAGCGCAGGACCAGCAATAAACAGCCACTTGTTAGCCTGGGCAGGGATGAAGTCTTCCTTAAAAAACATCTTACCGGCATCGGCCAAGGGCTGCAGCATTCCAAACGGCCCCGCCCGGTTGGGACCGATACGATCCTGGATAAAGGCAGCTACTTTACGTTCGCCGTAGGTAGAGTACATAGCGATCAGGAGGGTTAGTCCAAAGATCACCAGTATAATAATGGCCTTAATGATGAACTCAGTTAGTTCCATGGTAGTATACAGCCGGAGGAGCTGGTGCGCCTCCGGAATAGATTGTTATTAGATGGATCAGTTCTTTTCGGCCAACTGTGAACGGTGGTTGGCTTTGTCATTATTTTCAATACTCAGCTGACGAATCTTGTCCTGATCTGTCACGAACTCGCGGCTGTCCTCAATGGGCTTGTACTGCGAATCAGCCAGCTTCAGAGCAAAATCAGGCTTCTTTACCAGGTCCGCACGGTACTTATTCGCCGAGATTACCGAGCTGCGCAGTACCTTGGTAGGTCCTTCGATGGTCCAGTCGCTTGTATTCTTCTTCTCGAAACGGCAGGTGTTACAGATAAACTCTTTTACCTCACCCCACTCGTTCTTGCGAGCCGTCACCCGGATTACCTCTTCACCCCGGTACCACAGCGTCACGTTACCACTACAGGTAGGGCAGTCGCGGTGGGCATCCACGGGTTTGGTAAACCATACACGGTTCTTGAAGCGATAGGTTTTGTCGGTCAGAGCTCCTACGGGACATACATCAATGACGTTTCCGGAGAAGTCGTTATCAATGGCTTTCTCAATGTAGGTACTGATTTCGGCAGCATCGCCCCGGTGCATTACACCGTGCACCCGCTTATTTGTAATCTGATCAGCCGTGAATACGCAGCGGTAGCACAGGATACAACGCGTCATGTGCAGCTGGATGTACGGACCCAAGTCGTGCCGGTCAAAGGTACGGCGCTCTTCCTCGTAGCGGGTTTTGGCCGCTCCGTGCTCATAAGCAAAGTCCTGCAGGTGGCACTCACCAGCCTGGTCGCACACGGGGCAGTCCAGCGGGTGGTTGATGAGCAGGAACTCCACTACGCCTTTGCGGGCTTCCAGTACGGCCGGATTGGTGGTGTTCTCTACTACCATACCGTCCTGTACCTGTGTGATACACGAGGGTACCAGCTTAGGCATAGGGCGCGTATCCTTGGCGGAGCCCTGGGTTACCTTTACCAGACAGGCGCGGCACTTACCGCCCGTTCCTTTCAAAGGCTCGTAGTAGCACATGGCCGGTGGTACCAGGGCATCGTTTGATCGGTCCGCTTCGGCGATCTTACGGGCAGCCTGCATAATGGTAGTACCCGGCTCCACTTCGACTTCAATACCGTCGAAGGTTATTTTGAATAAAGTTGGTTTGGTCTCTTCCATTGTTCTTCAATGAGGATTGAGTGAATGAGTGAATAAGTGAATGAAAATTCTCTAACTCTCTCAATCACTCATTCAAAATTACACTAAGGCCGCTGAACCCATGTATACCGCGCCGGGGCGGGTAGCCTCCTGCGGATGGGTCACGTGCCATTCAAACTCTTCACGGAAATGACGAATGGCACTGGCTACCGGCCAGGCTGCCGCATCCCCGAGCGGACAGATCGTATTTCCTTCTATTTTCTTTGATATATCTACCAGCAGGTCAATGTCGTGCATGCTACCGTGGCCGTGCTCAAGACGGTGGAGTACCTTCTCCATCCAGCCGGTACCTTCACGGCAGGGGCTGCACTGCCCGCACGACTCGTGGTGGTAGAAGCGGGAGAAGTTCCAGGTATTACGTACAATACAGGATGTCTCGTCAAATACGATGAATCCACCCGATCCCAGCATGGTACCGGTGGCAAAGCCACCGTCGGAGAGTGACTCGTACGTCATCAGACGATCTTCACCGTTGGCGGTCTTGGTAATCAGGTGAGCCGGCAGTATGGGTACTGACGATCCTCCCGCTACTAATGCCTTAAGGTAGTGGCCGTCGCGTACGCCGCCGCAGTATTCATCTGAGTTCAGGAACTCATCTACCGATACACCTAGCTCAATCTCATACACACCGGGCTTCCGGATGTGACCTGAGGCCGAGATTAGCTTGGTACCGGTACTGCGTCCCACTCCGATGGCGGCATAGGCATCACCCCCGTTGTTGATGATCCAGGGCATGTTAGAGATGGACTCCACGTTGTTCACTACCGTTGGGCTCTGGTACAGACCCTTGATAGCCGGGAAAGGAGGCTTGTTGCGAGGGTTACCGCGCTTTCCTTCCAGCGATTCCAGCAGGGCCGTTTCTTCACCGCAGATATAAGCTCCACCTCCGGGCTGTACTACCAGTTCCAGGTCGTAGCCTGTACCCAGGATGTTCTTACCCAGGAAGCCTTTTTCTTTGGCCTCTTCGATGGCTCTTTCCAGGATGCGGATCACGTACATGAGCTCGCCCCGTACGTAGATGAACGACTTATTAGCACCCAGCGCAAAGCTTGACACGATCATCCCCTCTATAAGCAGGTGGGGGATCATCTTCATCAGGTAGTGGTCCTTGAAGGTACCGGGCTCTGATTCGTCCGCATTACATACCAGGTAGCGGGGTACTCCTTCCGGCTTGGCCAGAAAGCTCCACTTCATTCCCATCGGGAATCCGGCGCCGCCTCGTCCGCGTACGCCTGATTTCTTCGCCTCTTCCACTACCTCTTCGGGCGTCATGGTTTTGAGCGCTTTCTCTACAGCCGTATAGCCCCCGTGCTTGCGGTACACCTCAAAGGTGTCGATGCCGGGGACGTTTATATATTCGGTTAAGATCTTCTTTGCCATTATTCTATATAGTATAGCAGCTTACAGCAGCTTATTTGCTTAACTCGTCAATGATCTCATCAACCCGCTCCCGGGTGAGATTCATGTAGTACTTCTCCCGGATCTGGAACACAGGTCCCCAGCCACAGGCGGCCAGGCACTCTACCTCCTTTACGGTAAACTTGCCGTCGGCCGTAGTCTGTCCGGCTTCCACACCCAGCTTTTCGCGCAGGTAACCATACACATCCTCACCACCCATCAGGCAGCAGGGGCCGGTACGGCAGTACTCAATGACGTGTTTTCCGACAGGATCCAGGTGGAACATGGTATAGAAGGTAGCTACCTCGTATACCTCAATAGGTAGTATGCTCAGTAGGTCAGCTACGTAGTCCATTACCTCCGGGCTTACCCATCCCCACTGTTCCTGAGCCAAGTGCAGGAGGGGCAGAAGCGCCGACTTCTGACGGCCTTCGGGATAGCGGGCTATGATTTCCTTTGCTTTTGCCAGGCGTTCCGGCGTGAATGCTACTGTATTAGGTGCTTCGGTCATTATCTTTCTACAGGAAGGATTCCAATGGTTAATTTACGCGTCCAGCTCTCCGGCAATTACGTTCAGACTACTCATGATCAGGATGGCATCCGACAGGGTCGTGCCTTTGCACATCTCAGGAAACGCCTGGTAATAGATAAAGCTGGGACGTCGGAAGTGCAGACGGTAAGGGGTCCGGCCTCCGTCACTGATCAGGTAGAAGCCCAACTCACCGTTGCCACCTTCTACCGAGTGGTATACTTCACCTACCGGAGCGTCTATCTCACCCATTACAATCTTGAAGTGGTAGATGAGAGCCTCCATACTGCGGTATACCTCCTGCTTGGGAGGCAGGTAGTACTCAGGAGCATCGGCGAAGAACGGACCTTCGGGCAGGTTGTTCATAGCCTGCTCAATAATCCTCATACTCTGCCACATCTCCTCATTACGTACCATAAACCGGTCGTAGGTATCGCCGCTCTGGCCTACCGGAATAATAAAATCAAAATCTTCGTAAGAAGAGTAAGGATTCATCACCCGTACATCGTAGTCAACCCCGGCAGCACGCAGGTTAGGTCCGGTAAATCCGTAGCTAAGTGCCCGCTCGGCCGAAATAGGACCTACGTTGATCGTACGGTCCATGAATATACGGTTACGGTTGAAGAGGTTCTCAAACTCTTTCAGAACCGGTGGCAGCGTTTTAAGCATCTCCCGGATCTTCCGCAGAGCCTCGTTAGAGAAGTCTCTTTCCATACCGCCTATACGACCCATGTTAGTCGTCAGACGGGCTCCGCATATCTCTTCGTATATTTCGTAGATCTCTTCCCGCTTCTCCATCAGGTACAGGAAGCCGGAATAGGCTCCGCTATCCACCCCGAGGATCCCGTTACAGATCAGGTGATCACTGATACGAGCCAGCTCCATCAGGATTACCCGGATGTACTGCGCCCGCTTAGGTACTTCTATGCCCAGCAGCTTTTCTACCGTCATGTGCCAGCCGAAGTTGTTGATTGGTGACGAACAGTAGTTCATGCGGTCGGTCAGGGTCGTGATCTGATAGAACGGACGACGCTCGGCTATTTTTTCAAATGCCCGGTGGATGTACCCAATGGTCTGCTCGCCCGACACGATCTTTTCGCCATCCATCTGCAGGATGTTCTGAAAGATACCGTGGGTAGCCGGGTGGGTAGGACCCAGGTTAAGCGTAGTGAGCTCACCTACCAGCTCGGGGTGGTCTTTCCGGGCCGGAAAGTTTTTATTAGGTACTAATTCTATATCTGCCATTGTACTTGCTCTGTTAGATAGTAAGGGTTAACGGCCAAACAACGCATCGGTCTTATCCTGACGCGTAGCATCCTCCATCGGGTACTGCTTCCGCATCGGGAAGTAATCCATCTCCTCGATGTTCAGGATACGTCTCAGGTCGGGATGACCGTCAAAGATGATCCCGAAGAAGTCGTACGTTTCCCGCTCCATCCAGTTAGCGGAGGCATACAGGGGAGTAGCCGTTGGAATATGAATATCTGCTTCGGCCAGAAACACCTTGATCCTTACCCGGAAGTTCTGGGTAAGGCTATGGATGTGGTACACGACCGCAAACTCCTGTCCCGGACTGTCCGGATAGTGAATGCCGGTGATATCCGTCAGGAAGTTAATCTTAAACCGGTCATGGTGAAACAGGTACTCTAGTATGGGTATGATCTGCTCCCGGGTAGTAGTAAGGGTTAACAGTCCATACGGTTCTTCAAAATCATATACATCGTCGCCGAACTTCTTGACCAACTCTTCGGCTACTTCCTGATTGCTAAGCATAGGATGGTTTATTGTATTTTATAAGATTCCAGCAGGTGTTGATACTCTTCCGAGTTTCGACGACGCAATGATTCGTTGCGTGTCAGCTCCTGCACCTGCATCAGACCTTCCAGGATCTGCTCGGGACGGGGTGGACAGCCTGGTACGTACACGTCCACAGGAATGATACGGTCTATCCCCTGCAGTACACTATAAGTATCAAATATACCACCACTGGACGCACAGGCTCCCACGGCCATTACCCAGCGGGGTTCGGCCATCTGCAGGTATACCTGCTTTACAACGGGCGCCATCTTTTTGGCAATAGTACCCATCACCATCAGCAGGTCAGCCTGGCGGGGCGAAAAGCTGGGACGCTCCGAACCGAAGCGCGATATATCATAATGGGCACCCATAGTTGCCATGAATTCAATACCACAGCAGGATGTGGCAAAAGGCAGTGGCCACAACGAGTGACTACGTGCCATTCCTATCACCTGGTCTAGTGAGGTAGCAAAAAAACCAGCTCCACTGTATCCATCCGGGGCCTCCACCATCTTTACAGAGCTCATAGTAATATAGATTTTATAGTAATCAACTAATTGAACTAATGGCTTACTCCTCCCACTTAAGAACGCCCTTGCGGATAATATAGTAGAAGCCAGCCAGCAATAAGGCCATGAACAGTAGCATCTCGATAAAGCCGAGCAAGCCCAGCTGTCTGAAATTAACCGCCCACGGGTACATAAAAATTACTTCCACGTCAAACAGTACGAACAGGATCGCAACCAGAAAGTACTTGACGGATATAGGCGTACGGGCATTACCCTTTACTTCTATCCCACACTCAAAGGGGTCATCCTTGAGGCCACTCTTGCGGCTGGGTCCAATGAGGTGGGTAACAATCATCGTACCGACAATAAATGCCAGCGCCAGACCAAGCTGTACCACGATGGGTAAAAAATCAGAAGGGAGATAAGTCGTATTCATAGTTCTTCTTGGTTTCTTAACATATTTTAGATAAGAAACGTTTACTAACGATTGTTCGGGCAAGTATAGTATTGCTGTAAAATTACAATTTGCAAATTTATCAACCAAATAAGGTCACTAGTCTAGCCTACAGAAAAAGTACAAAAAAGGCTCCTGATACCAGGAGCCTTTCGTTATGCCTTTCGTTATATTGGTTATATAATTAGTCTATTATTATCTTTTTGGATACATCCGTTCCGGCTGCCTTTACCTTTATGATGTACATGCCGGGAGGCAGTGTACTGGCATCAATGGTACGGCGCTCGCTCAGGGTCGGGATAGTCTGGGTGCGTAGCATTACACCGTTTACCCCGAAGAAGGTCACCTGGGCATCCGTCAGGTCCTCCCGGGTTTCGATGGATAGTACACCACCGCGGGCCGGATTAGGGAATATCACAACGGTTTCACCCTCAGAAGGAATGTAGGCGATCGGAGACGAAAAAGGCGAGTAGCAGGTAAGCTGGTTATTATTGCCCAGGTTGTACACGGCTTTGGCCCGGGCTGTATAGTCGCCGGTCTCTACGGCTTTGATCACACTTGATCCCGAGCTCAGGACCTGATCGTTGCGTTTCCAGTCGTAGGTTACCGACAGATCCTGACTGGGGAGTGTAGCCTGCATACTGAAAGGTCCCGACTGTACTACTGTAGGCTGTGGTACCGCGGGCCGGATCGTCAGGCCGACCGGCGCCGATACGTCCGATAAGCATCCAAACACATTCTGAGCCCGTACGGTGTAGTTGCCACTTTGCAGGGCGCGGGTGGCCCGGCCGGTGGTACCGTTACTCCATAGAAACTGGTCAGTGCCGCCCGAGGCCGACAGGACCAATCCTGAATCAGCACACGCCTGCTGCTGGCCTCCCGGAATTACGGTAGGGGTGATGGGTTTCACGGAGTTTTCTACGGTTACGGCCTGGCTCAGGTAGGCATTACCGTTGGCATCTTTCAGTGTAGCCCGGTAGGTACCCGGCGAAGATACGTTGATGGTACGTCCCGACTGTCCGGTGCTCCAGCTATACGATGAGTAGCCGGCAGGCAGCGTAAGGCTCACGGCGTTGTTGTCCGAGGCGCAGGCGGTAGTTACCACCGGAATCGCCGCCGGTGTCAGCGGAGTGATCGTAGAGAAAAAGGTAGTATTCAGGGTATTGTCCCAGGCGTTGGCGAGGGCTGTAAGCGCCTCATCGCCTATAAAGTGGATACCATCCGGACGTGTCACATTGATCTTATCCGTTTCGGGACCCGGATAAGTACTGTTAAAAGGTGTGTTGATGACGGCGTTCTGTGCATCTATGATAGCCTGACTCGTAAACTGCTGCCGGTTATCAGCGGTGGCGGTGCGGGAGGTACGGGCAATCACCCAGGTGATCCGCTTGTTGATATCTCCGCTCAGCCGGTTGATCAGAAACTGCAGGTGCTCCTGGTACTCGCTCTTGCTCATGTTGAGGGGGTGCGTGTCGGTTTCGCCCTGCATCCACAGGACGGCCCGTGCCCCCAGTGTATTGACATAGTGGCGGGCGGCAATGGCCAGGTTGGCGTAAGGCATCTGAGGCGGATACACAAATCCTCCGTATACGTTATAGGTAGTTTCACCTTTAGCGCTCTGGGTCCAGTTACGGATGGAGGTACCTTCCCAGGCTGTGTTGATAAACAGGATGGGTACGTTCAGCTTGCGGGCCAGCATGTCGCCCAGTAGTCCCCAGTTCCAGGCCGACTGGCCATGGGGGCCTACCATCGCGTTGGAAGTAAGCTGAGCAAAGGTAGGAGCAGGAGGATCAAAGAGAGAGTTAACAATATTGTCGTAGGCTATGTAGTTGACCCGGTCGTCCTTGGCACTGGGGCCGGGGTAGTTTCTAAGCCCCTGCGCGTTGGATTGACCCGCGATCAGAAACACTTCTCCCACTCCCATACGAGGTACCACATCGCGGCCTACTACCGTTTGGTTCTGAAGGCCCCGGACTTCCAGCGTGTACCATCCGCCCTGCAGGCGAAGTGTACCCAGGAAAGTACCTCCGGTAGGATTATTCTGAAGAGTAGCCCAGTCCGTGCCAATACCCTGGCCCGGTACGACCGGTACCGCCCTTACTTCCACCTTATCAATAGGTTGAGAGTACGTACCTGTGATCGAGAGGGTAGTCTGGCCGGTAATATCCCGCTGGTATATGGCTCTGTCAGTAGGGGAGGTAATCTTGATCTGGGCACTAGCCACTACGGGAATACACACAATCAGTAACCAGATCTTAATAAATAAATGACAAGTAGAGGATTTACGCATTGGCAAATTATATAAAAATGACTCAACTTCCGACTCCATTACAACTATATACGAGGTAGTACCTATCAAGGTAAGTCCACGCCCCAGAGAAGCGTGGACCTACTTGAATCGACTACAAATTTATAATATTATTTTTGCTACAATACACCAATTTTATTTTTGCGGCAAAGAGTTACTTCTACGCGTCAGCGGGCCAGAATAACTTTACGTACAGCGGTGAAAGTACCCGCCTCGATACGGACAATATACACCCCATCGGGCAGAGTAGACAAGTCCACTACCTTGCGCTCCTCAAAGGACAGCGAAGTAAAGGTATGAACCAGATTTCCTCTCAGGTCGTACAGTTGAACGGTCGCATTCTGCAGGTCCTGCAGGGTCTCGAACGTAACCAGTCCGTCTATGCTCGGGTTGGGGTAGATGCTGAACCCGCCGGTGCTCATATCTACTTCGAAGCGGAACAGCTCTGACTCTACGGAGCTGCAGGTAAGGGTAGGGCTGTGGACTACAAAGCCCCTCACGGAGTAGGTACCCGACTGACCGGCTTTGATCAGCGACAGCCCCTCGTCCTGGATGGTAGCTCCGTCGCGTTTCCATTCGTAGCGCTCGGCTTCCACGGCGTTTTCTGCCTCAAGTGTAAAAGTGCCCGCCTGCCGGATCACGGGCTTCTCGGGAATGGGATGAGCTACTACACGCAGGGAGGAAGTATAGGGCGAAAAGCAACCATTGGTCCCCTGTACCCGGGCCGCGTAGTTGCCGGTCTGGGTAACGGTAATAGTAGGCGCCGCTACGCCGGTATTCCACGAAACAGGACCAATACCGGTAGCCGAAAGGATTACCTCGTCCCCATCACAAAAGCTGGTGGGTCCCTGTGCCGTCACAGTAGGCATAGGGGGCAAAGGCAGGGCATTGACCCGAATCCGGTTGGAAGGGTCCGACAGACAGCCAAACTCGTTACGGGCCTGCACGCTGTATTCGGCCGTTTTATTGACCGATACATCCTTGCTGCTTTCGCCGTGGCTCCACAGGTAGCCCAGGGCCGGAGTCGACTGCAGCAGCACGTTATCATCCGCGCAGAAGGTCGTAGGGCCAGCCGCCGTAATGGTAGGGCTCGCGGGCAGTGGGTTCACTACCACTTTCACCACTGAAGAGGCCGGCGACGTACAGCCGTTGATATCCGTAACGGTAAGCGAGTAGTCGCCGGGGGTACGTATTTCGTGCTCGCGTCCCGTATGGCCGGTACTCCACCGGTACATGTGTTCCGGGCTGGACTGCAACACTGTGTAGTCCCGGTCGCAGAAGGTAGTAGGGCGCAGGGGCGTAATAGAGGGAGCGGCCGGCAGCGGATTGACCTTTACATCTACGGGGCGGGAGGTATTCTCGCAACCGTTGGCATCGCGTACGCGTACGGTATAGGAGCCCGTCTGCGCTACGGTGATGGCCTGTGCGGTAGCCTGGGTAGACCACATATTCCCGCTGGAGTAGCTGGAGGTGAGCGTCACGTTACCGCCCTGGCAGAAGGTCGTATTGCTGCTGGCCGAAATAACGGGCTGGGCCGGTAGCGGATTGACCACTACGGCTACGGGAGCCGACTCAGACGAAAAACAACCCTGCTCATCCACGGCTCTCACCCGGTACTCACCCGAGGTACGTATGGCTACTTCCTTGCCCTCCATCCCGTTGGACCAGGCGTTTCTGGGAGCGCTGGATACGAGCTTTACTTCTCCTCCCTCGCAGAAGGTAGTAGGGGCGGTTACGGTAATGCTGGGAGTAGCCGGAGGTGGGGTAGGGAGTACCGTAACGGCCACACGCGATGAAGTGGCCTGACACCCGTAGGCGTTCTGGACGGTAGCAAAAAACTCTCCGGCCGCGCTTACCGTAATGCGCTCCTCGTTTTGGCCGTTATTCCACGTTACCTTGCCGGAGCTGTTGGCGGACAGTACCGTCGTACCGTTCTGGCAGATCGGGTTACGGCCTTCTATGGTCACATTGGGAGAAGAGGCCCGTACATTATCCGGTATTCTGATCTCAGGCGTATACATGACGTTTCCGGCGCCATCCCGTACCCGGGCCTTGAAGGTACCCGGCCCTACGGTAATGGTGCGGTCGCCGGCGCCGTTGTTCCAGTTGACGGCGGAGTAGTTGCCTTCGACGGTAAGCGTTAGGGTATTGTTTTCGTTGGAGCAGTTATTTACAGTCACCCGGGGGAGAGGCTGGGCTTTGTAGGGCTCCGAACGGTTGAAGAAATCATCATTCAGGGCATTGTTCCACATATCCCCCAGGATCACCAGTCCCTCGTTGGCAAAGTGGATGCCGTCGCTGCGGTGATGGTTGGGGATGTTGTCCGTCTCGGGGCCGTAGAAGGTATTGGGTACCGACGATGCTACATTATTTTGCCCCTGTATCACCTGACCGCTGGTACCGCCTCCCAGCGGAAAGTAGGAAACCCGGGCTATTACCCACGAAAGGTTCTTGCCGGATTCGTTACGGCTCTGCTCGATCACGGTCCGCAGGTCGTTGGCATAGGTGGATGCGCTGGTGTTGGTGTAGGTGTCCGACTCACCCTGGTGCCAGAGTACACCCCTGACACCCGTCAGAGGCACGTAGTACTGCATGGCCAGCCGCAGGTTGGCATAAGGCATGCCCTGCGGATAAGGACTCCCGTCAAACACGCCGTAGGCCGTGCCGTGGATGCTGTCCCGCCAGTTCTTGATGGAGGTACCGTACCAGGCCGCATTGTAGAACAGGATCGGGACGCCCAGCCGGTTGGCCAGTTGGTCACCTAGCCTTCCCCACGACCAGGCTGAATTACCACGGGGGGAGATAAAAGAATTGTCATTCAGATGGCTGAACTCCGGCTCGGGAAGATTATCGTTGGGTCCGTCGTTGTTGTAGTAGTTGATGGTATTGACGCGGTCGTCGCCTGCACCGCGGGCGCCGTAGCCCTGGTACCCCTGCGCATTGGACTGACCCGCGATCAGAAATACCTCCCCGATCCCTACGCGCGACAGGGACGCGCTGCCGACCTGCTGGCCGCCGCGCCACATACGTACTTCCAGGGTATACCAGCCGCCCGACCAGTCGAGGCTGCCGTAAAACTGCCCTCCCTGCGGGTTATTCTGGATGGTGATCCAGCCGGAATGATTACCCCCTTGTACAGGTACCAGCTGGGCTTCCACCCGGTCGGCCGCTTCGGAATAGCTACCCGCTATGTAGATAGTAGCTGAATTGTTTTTGTCCCGCTGAAAGACCTCTCGGTTTTTGGGGTAGTTGATGCTTACCTGACCAAGTACTTCCGGCAAAATAAAAGCTACACTCCCAATAAGTGTAACCACTAATAGACGTAAAGTATATTTCATGCTAATAGATGACTTTCCAACCGTTTTCACCCTGCAAATCTCGGGTTACAACGATCGGAAAGCAACTTTTATTCCATGAAGTTATTGAACGGGTTGTTCTTCGTTCAGAGTTTTCCAGAGCATGTCTTTCAAATTATCTATTCCTTCCTGCGTAATGGCCGAAATAAGGATATGAGGCACATGCTCAGGTAGCTTATCCTGAATACCGGCTCGTTCTTCTTCGTCCAGCAGGTCTACTTTGGAAATAGCGAGCAGGCGCTGCTTGTCCAGCAGGCTGGGGTTGTATTGTCGCAGTTCGTTGAGTAAGGTCTCGTACTCCGCTTTGATGTCTTCGGAATCGGCCGGAATCATGAACAGCAGGATCGAGTTGCGCTCGATATGCCGGAGGAACCGCAGCCCCAGCCCTTTGCCCTGCGAGGCGCCTTCGATAATACCAGGTATATCGGCCACGACAAATGAGCGGAAGTCGCGGTAGGACACTACCCCCAGATTAGGCACCAGAGTGGTGAAGGCATAATCGGCTATTTCGGGACGGGCGGCCGATATCACCGACAGGAGCGTCGACTTGCCCGCGTTCGGAAATCCGACCAGACCTACGTCAGCCAGTACCTTCAGCTCCAGAATCACCCAGGCTTCTCCGCCGGGCTCACCGGTCTGGGCGTGCTGAGGAGTCTGGTTGGTAGATGACTTAAAATGGTCGTTACCCAATCCACCCCGTCCGCCGGGAAGCAGAATGGCCTCCTGTCCGTCTTCGGTTATTTCCAGGATCTGTTCTCCCGTTTCGGCATTGCGCGCTACGGTACCCAGCGGTACCTCCAGAATCACATCCCTGCCCTGCGCTCCCTTGCGCCGCCCGCCTTCTCCGGCCTTTCCCGGGTCGGCTTTAACGTGCTTGGTGTATTTGAGGTGAAGCAGGGTCCAGTGCTGGGCGTTCCCTTTCAGGATAATGTGCCCGCCGCGTCCGCCGTCTCCTCCGTCCGGACCACCCTTGTCTACATACTTTTCCCGGCGGAAATGGACTGAGCCAGCCCCTCCGGCTCCGGAGCGTACGTTGATCTTTACGTAATCGATAAAATTTGATGAAGCCATGTTTTAATGATCAGTGACCAGTGACCAGTTACTGCTGGTTATCCTCCATAGTATGGGTATTCAGGATCGAGTGCAGCCGTAAACGGTCAATGATGTCAAGCTTCGGCCGTGCCGTAAGCTATATAGTAAATAAGTATAATTTTAATGTATAAACCAGACCTGAGCCTACTTGGTTTCTTCGGCTGCTACGCCCCTTCTAGGAGGGCAGGGGCCGTGGCTTCCTATAGCAACTATAACGCCTCCCTCCGCGGTATTCAATACCTGCGAGGGGAGGCGTCGGAACAGCCAGTACTTAGGCCGCTGTTTCGATGGCGTTACAGATAGCGGTAAAGATTTCGTCAATCTCACCGATGCCGTCTACGCCTACGTACTTGCCCTGCTGGCGGTAGTAGTCCGCCACGGGAGTTGTTTTTTCGTTGTATTCCTGGATGCGCTTCCGGATCAGGTCTACGTTCTGGTCGTCGGGGCGGCCGGAGGTGGCACCCCGCAGCAGCAGGCGCTTCACCAGTTCTTCCTCTTCCACGACCAGGGCTACCATCACGGTGATCTCTTCGTTGTAGGTGCGCAGCAGGTTATCGAGGGCTTCGGCCTGCTTCACCGTACGCGGAAATCCGTCGAATATAAAACCGGCAGCTTCCCGGTTTTCCCTCAGTTTATTGTCGATCATGCCGATCACTACTTCATCCGGAACCAGCATTCCCTGGTCCATGAGTGTTTTGGCCTGGAGTCCGAGTTCGGTGCCTGCTTTTATTTCAGAGCGCAGCAAGTCGCCCGTGGAAAGGTGTACGAGCTTGTGTTTATCAATGATTTTCTCGCTTTGGGTACCTTTTCCAGCCCCCGGAGGGCCAAACAGAACAAGATTAAGCATGATGGCAGATTGATTATTTACCTTAGTAGTAATAGTTTGACCCGGCAAATTTACAACACTTCGGCCATGCTTGGCTACTTTCACCTGATTTTAACATAAAAAGTCCCTGCACAGGTAGTTAGTGCGGGAGGCGGTGGCGTTAGACAATCATATGACAGGTACCTGCTGATTTGTAAGTCCATTACTTCATCGAGGAGCGGCCGATCAACTGGTAGAAGTGGTTCCGGTAGGTACCTGATAGGGGGATAAGGGCCTGTTGTATCTTTAACCGGTCCCGTTCAATGGAGTCGATCTTATCCAAAGCTACCAGGTAAGACTTGTGAACCCGGCAAAACTGCTGGCGTGGCAGTTGACGCTCCAGTTCACCGAACGTTTCCAGGGTCATGATTTTTTCAGTTGCCATATGAATACGCCGGTAATCACGCATTCCTTCAATGTACAGGATCTGGTCAAAGGCTACTTTCTGGAGCCGGTACTCCGTTTTTACAAATAAAAACGACTGTCGCGTCTCCTCCGGGACAGCTACCTGCCTTTGCCGGGCGCGGGTGACGGCCTGCAGAAAGCGGTCGAAGGTGTAAGGCTTCAGTAAGTAATCAGCTACCTGCAGGTCAAAAGCTTTCAGGGCATACTGATCATAAGCCGTTGTTAGTATCACGGCGGGCCGCACCGGTAAGGCTTCCAGCAGCTGCAGGCCCGAAAAGCCATCCATTTCGATATCCAGGAACACCAGGTCAATCGGCTCCCGCTGCAGCAAAGGAATGGCTTCCAGTCCGTTATCAACCGCGTAACTGAGCGTCAGAAAAGGAACCCGCTGTACGTACTCTTTCAGCCGCAGCATGGCTAAGGGTTCATCTTCAATGAGTAGACATCTCATAGGCATGTACAGGTAAAATCAGGTGGACGGAGTAGGTATCGTCAGTAGCCTGAATATCCAGAGTATACGTCTCCTGGTATAAAAGGGTTAATCGTTGCCGGAGCAGCCTCTGGCCCAGGCCCCCCTGCTCTTTCGGCCTGGTGCTGCTTTTGTCAATGACGTTGATACACCGGAATTGGATCTGATTTTCTACCACCGAAAAGTTGATGCGGATCGCTTCCGGTACCTTCTTGTTGGTCGCATACTTGAAGGCATTTTCGATGTAGGGTATAAAGAGCATGGGGGCAATCTGTACTCCCTCGACCGGCCCCTCCATGTGCAGGGTCACGTACTGTTCGTTCGGAGTCCGGACTTTCTGCAACTCGATGTACTTTTTAATGTAGGCCAACTCGTGGGTTAGGGGGATCTGATCGGCCTGCGTTTCGTACAGGGTAAAGCGCAGCAAGTCCGATAGCTTGTTCAGGTACTGCGAAGCCCGGGGCGCATCCAGCTCGATAAGGATGTCGATATTGTTCAGCGTATTGAACAGAAAATGAGGATTGAGCTGCGCTTTCAAAAGTTCCATTTCGGTGCGCAGGGCTTTGCCGGCCACCATCTCTTTCATGTGAATATCCGTGTACCAGGTAATGAACCCCCTGATGACCGTGCCCATCATACCATTCACGACGGCCAGCAGGGTGAATCCGGTCATCAGTACCAGTTGATCCTTCGGCTGAAAGAAAAGGAATTCAGTCTGATGCAGGGCTATGTAAATAATGATCGTCGTTGCCATTGACACCATAAAGGTAGAAAACAGGCCGATGCCACTACTTATCAGCAGCCCTACGCCAACAAAGAGTCTGACGCGCCGGGTGGTCAGGTAACGCGGAACCAGCCAGCCATAAAAAGCATAGAAGCTAATGATTCCGGTCAGTAAGGCAAAGAGAAGAATAGCGATCCAATCCTCCCAGTCCTCCACCGCGGAATCTTCGGTGGCCTGGGACAGGAGAAACAGAAAACTGACCAAAAAGCAGTACAGGAGCCAATAGCTCAGATGCAGCAGAATGACGGTTGCTTTTTTCATCGTTTCACCTCAAAAAAGTAACTGGCAATGGTTTCTACCTCCGGCAAATTGATGTTAACGCCGCTCATGTTAGCCGTAATCGCCACCACCAGGTCATGCTCGGGGTACAGCAACAAAAAGGTTCTGCCACCGTCGATTGTCCCACCGTGGTGGATAATCTTCCGGTTCTGAGGGCTGGTACCCAGGCGCCACCCCAGGCCATAGTAAGTATTGGTTCCGTCCGGCAGAAGCTGGGGAGTGAATAGTAAATCTACCGTTTCTTTCCGTAATAGCGAATAGGTCAGGAGCCCGCGACCCAGTTTGACTAGATCCACGGGAGTGGACAACAGGCCACCACCCGCCCACTTATAACTATTGTCTACCTGGGCGGCGTTGACCAGTCTGCCCTGCCGGTGTTCATAAAACCTGACCCGGTTAATAACGATGCTGTCACTAGCATCTACACCTGTATCATACATCCCCAAAGGAGTAAACACGGCCTGCTGCATATAGGATGGGTAGTCCTGGTAGCTCGCTCCTTCTATAACGGCACTTAACAAGGTATACCCGTAAGTAGAGTAATTATAAGCCGTCCCCGGTTTGAACAGGAGGCTGTCCTGATTGAAAATGGTCAGACCCTCCTGCACCGAGGTAAAACGTCGGGGGCAAGCCAGCGGATCACTGTCCCGGTAATGGCGGATACCGGCGGTATGGGTAGCCAGCTGCCGGGCAGTAACCGGATATTTTTTTACCGGAAATTGGGGTACATACTGCTGAATGGCCGCATCCAGGTCAAGCTTTTTTTGCTCTACCAGCTTGCCTATGGCTAAGGAGGTAAGTGATTTGGATACCGAGCCAATCCGAAATTTGGAATGGATAGTGACCGGCTGGTGAGTTTCCAGATCGGCGTAGCCAAAGCCTTCCGCCCACAAAATTTTCTGGCTGGTACCTACACAGACCGAGATACCCGGAATATCCTGAACTGCCCGGAGCGAATCAATGTATTTTTCAGCTCGCCGAATGGCGGTTAAATAGCTTTTGTCCTTAATGGATTCGTTAGGTTGGCGCCCGACACTTTGTCCAATGGCTGGAAACCAGCAGAGCAAGCCAAGTAGCATCAGTACGTTTTTCATGGAGCAACGAGTTTGGTTAGTTGTTGTCTCAAAATTGCTTCATCCTGTTGGCTCCTTAAAAGCTATTCTGCAAGTTCCGTTATTTTGTCTGCCATAGTACCCTTTTGTCCGATTCCAGATTATTGATTTAGTGAGGTAATGAATATAGATTGACCCATTTCCACCAGCCTACTCACTCCGTAGGCTCCTCACCGGATCCAAGAGGGCTGCTTTAAGAGCCTGAAAACTAACCGTCAGGAGCGTAATGACTAGGGCTCCTACGGCCGTCAAAGCAAAGATCCACCACGAAATCTCGGTTCGGTAGGTGTAGTTCTGAATCCACCCATTCATGAAGTAGTAAGCAAGAGGTGTAGCAATAAATAGCGAAACAACCACCAGCACCACGAAGTCTTTCGAGAGCATCTGCCAAAGGTTAGCAACCGAGGCCCCCAGCACCTTACGGATACCAATCTCCTTGGTACGCTGTTCGGCCACAAACGAAGCCAGACCAAACAAGCCCAGGCAGGAGATGAAGATGGCGAGCACCGCGAAGAAACTGGCCAGTTTGCCAATGCGTTCCTCCGACCGAAACTTGGCATCGTACTGCTCATCAGCAAACTTAAATTCAAAGGGTGTAGTAGGGTTATGTTTCTTAAAAACTGTTTCGATCGTGAAGAGCGCCTCGCTGGCACTTAGCTGCGGGTTAATTTTAACGTTAATCCAGAATACCCTGTCAAAGCTGTCAATGTAGAAGATGGTGGGGCGTATGGGCTCGTAAGGAGAGTCCATCACCATGTTTTTGACCACGCCAATTACTGTATACGTTCGTCCAAAGGCCTTAATCCGCTCCCCCAGCGGTTTTTTAAAGCCCATATAGGTAACGGCGGCTTCATTGAGGATAAACCCGGATGAATCGGTGGCGAATGCCCGTGAAAAATCCCGTCCTTCCTTTATTTTCCAATCGATAGTTTTACCAAATTCATGGTTAACGCCTACTGTAACTTGTTCGTCCTGCATGCCCGGTGCTTTGCCCCGCCAGTTAAAGCCACCGTTTGTTATGCCCGCGTTGGTAACCTGACTTTCTGATTTGGAGAGTTCTACGGCGGCTCCGGTAGCCAGCAAATCGTTCCGCAGCACGTCGTACCCCTGGCGCACCTCGTCCGTCTTCATCGGAATGCTCAATAAGCCGCTACGGCTGTAGCCAATCGGACGATTCTTACTATATTGAATCTGGCGGAAAATGATAATAGTACCAATGATCAGCGTGACAGAAACCGTAAACTGTACTACTACGAGGGCTTTGCGGGGTATGGCCGCCAGCCGACCTACTCTGAACGTACCTTTAAGTACTTTGATCGGGATGAATGAAGACAGGTACAAGGCCGGATAGCTACCGGCAATCAGGCCCGTTAAAAAACTGAACCCAACACAGGCTACCCAAAACCAGGGATTGACCCAGAGGATCTCAATTGTTTTGCCCGCTACCTCATTGAAGAAAGGTAGTGCGAGCAGAACCAACAGCAGCGACAGCACAAATGCAAAGAAGGCAACTAAAAGCGATTCGCTGTAGAACTGGGTGATCAACTGGGTACGTACTGAGCCAATGGCTTTGCGAATACCAACTTCCCTGGCTCGTTTTTCGGAGCGGGCTGTTGAAAGGTTCATAAAATTAATGCAGGCCAGCAAGAGCACAAAGGCGCCGATGATGCCGTACATCCAGACGTACTGAATGCGCCCGCCTACGTTCACGCCGTTCTTAAACTCTTCGTATAGGTGCCAGCGCTTCATAGGATGGAGGAATAATTCCGACCTGTAAGGAGCTTCATAGTCCAGATTCTTGACTCGTTCCCACTTGGCCAGCTTTATGGCCGAAGAAACCTTGTCCATATCCACATGATCGGCGATCTGGACAAACGCTTGAAACCAACTGTTGCCCCAGGTCAGCTTTGTGTCGTACCCCTCACTGTTAACCAGCAATTGCCAGGGCGCAATGAACTTCAGCTCGGCGAAGGAGGAGTTTTGAGGCAGGTCTTCGTACACGCCGGTCACTTCCACTGTCAGCTTATTATCAATCTTCATAAGCTTCCCTACCGGATCAGCATCGCCAAAGAAGGCGTGAGCTACCGATTTGGAGAGCAGGATAGAAGAGGGGTCTTTCAGACCATCCCGCGTTCCGCTCAGTATCTTCAGCGTCAGCATTTCGGGCGCTTCGGGCTCCATGTACCGGCCACTTTTGATGAACTTTTTATCACCCACAGATAAGATTGGATTGATAGTGCCGGTTGCCATCACAACGTACTTGAAGTTAGAGCCGTAGGTGTTGCGAAGTTCGGGGCCGAGTTGCATGGCTTGACTATCCCAGGTACGAACTCCATCATCAAAGGTCTGATTTTGCATGACGAGTGCAATGCGATCGCTGTTCTGGTGATAGCTGTCGTAGGAAAGCTCATCGTAGAGCCACAGGCCGATGAGGATAGCCACCCCCATGCCAGTAGCCAGGCCAAAGATGTTGATAAAGGAATACATCTTATTGTTGACCAGATTCCTTAGAGCGATCTTGAAATAGTTACGTAGCATGTCAGGATGTAGGAAAAAGGGTTGATAATAGTCTTCTTTACGTTTGCGTCGCCGCACGAAGGGTGGTAGTACCGACAGTACATTGAGCAGGTACCTGAGGGTAGCCTGCCGCTTACCCGCCCGCCGGTACCAGTAGGTGTATAGCTCATGCAGGTCACCTTCTACCTCTTCCAGCGTATCGTCCGGGTGCAGCCAGGTCAGCAACCGTTGCGCCCAGCGCGGTGGGGAGCTGCCTCCTTGTTCAGTAGCTTTCATCTGTTTATTCGCCGCGCAGGCTCCTGACCGGATTCATCATGGCGGCCTTCACACTCTGGAAACTGACCGTCAGCAGGGCAATCCCTGTCGCGAGTAGACCCGCCAGCACAAATACCCACCACTCCACGTCTACCTTATAGGCAAAGTCCTGTAGCCACCGGTTGGCCATGTACCAGGCAATGGGCGAGGCAGTCACGATCGCGGCTACCACCAGTTTGATCAGATCCAAAGACAGCAGGGCTACCAGGCTGGCAACCGACGCGCCCAGCACCTTCCGAACCCCGATTTCACGAGTCCGCTGCTGGGTGGTGAAGGTAGCCAGGCCAAACAAGCCCATACACGAGATCAGGATCGCAATGGCCGTTGCGGTATTGACCAGCTGAGCCGTCCTTTGCTCCTTCTCGTAGAGTTTGGCAATGGAGTCGTCCAGAAAGGTATAAGCAAACTCCTCACCGGGAAACACCTGCTGCCAGACCTTCTCAATGGCTGCCAGCGTTACTTTCGCCTCACTCAGACGCTGTCCGTTGGTAGCGAGTTTTACGGCCATATCCTTTGACAAGCCGGGAATGTAGGCAATGAAGGTCGACTTGATGGGGCTACGTAATGACTCCTCGTGAAAGTCAGCGACCACACCCGCTACCGGGTAATCATTCCCGTTGAAGTGGAGCCGCTTGCCCACCGCTTCGGCGGGCTGCCTGAAGCCCAGTGCCCGGGCGTAGGTCTGGTTGATGAGCAGCTCGCGTAGCGTATCGGTGGGCATGATGTTGCGTCCGGCCACCAGCTTCAGCCCATACAGCGGGACAAAGTGTTCGTCTCCGACCTTGGCCGACGCCTCCGTTTCTATTTCGGTAGTGCCCCGGTACTTGATTCTGGTGAGCATGTAGCCTTCGCTCATGGGCGGCGACCATTGCCTCGTTACCCGCTCTACGCCGGTGAGCTGCCTGATCTTCTGAGCCAGTACTTTGCTCTTTTCGAGGTCGGGCGTATTGATCAGGACTATGGCATCCGTCGAAAAGCCCAGGTCCTTGTCGCGTATGTAGGTAAGCTGGCGCCCTATCACAAGCATTCCTATGATGAATACCAGCGAAACGGTAAACTGGAAAACGATCAGTCCCTTACGGAGAGAGTCGTGCCGGTGGCCAACCGGTACGCGCTGCCCTTTCAGCGTCTGGGAGGGCTGGTACGCTGCCAGCACCCAGGAGGGGTATAAGCCTGCCAATACAGTAGTCATAACGAGGAGCGCCAGCAGAAACAGCAGAATCCGGGGATTAAACACATCCAGCGCGACCCCCTTAGGAATAAATTGTTCAAAGGCGGCCAGAACGGGTTGGGTAAGCAACAGGGCCAGCATCACCGCTACTATAGTAAGGAGTAAGGTTTCGCTCATAAACTGAGCAATGATACTCTGGCGATTGCTGCCCAGTACCTTACGTATTCCTATTTCCTGGGTACGTTGTACGGATTGGGCGGTAGCCAGGTTTATAAAGTTGATAGCGGCAATGAGCAGGATAAATACCGCCACGCCCATCAGGCCATACAGCGTAGGCAGGTGTGCTTTGCGCACGTAGTTGTCCTGGTACTGCTCATTAAAGTGCACATCCGACAGGGGTTGCAGCGCCGGCACCAGCCAGAAGTCGCCGGTACCCTGGTTGGGACCGAAGTGCTTGTGGGCAAAGGTCGCAAAGCGGGCTTCTACCTGCTCCGGAGTGGTACTGTTATCCAGTTTTACAAAGGTTTGGGAAGCCGACCATATGTCGTTCCACTCGTCCAGATTGATCTCCCGCTTCAGAGCACTGGCCCGAATAGTAGCAGCCGAGATAAAATCAGTAAAGGCAAAATCCGTCGTATGATTCCATGTTTTTACGATGCCGCTGACGGTGGTTCGGATAGAATCGCGGTAGATAACCTCCCGGCCGAGTATACTTTCAAGAGGAATATCACCAAAATACGTGCGGGCCTTCTGTTCCGAAAGTACTACTTTATACGGCTCACTCAGCGAGGTCTTAGGGTTACCGGCCAGCCAATCGTACCTAAAGATGTCGAAGTACTCAGGTTCCGCTATAATGATCTGTGCCCCGTCTGCACCTAATTCACCCGCTTCGAAATGCTTAGGCTCCTGGTGTTCGGCCGGGATAATAACATTCGAATGCAGGTTATGAAAAGCGGCTACCGTCTCTATGCCGGGTACCTCCGCCCGGATGGCCTGAGGTGCCGCCCGTGGTATAAATCCTATGGGCTTCGTTTCGATCGTTTTCCCCATTCTAACGTTTCCTACTACGCGGTAGATCCGCTCCCCATCGGGATGGAAGGTGTCGAAGCTGAGCTCAAAGCTCGTGATGAGGTAGATTACCAGACAGGCAGTTACGCCCAGTGTGAGGCCTGAGAGGTTAATCAGGGTGCTGGCTTTATGTCTGGACAAGTTCCGCCAGGCAATCTTGAGGTAGTTTTGGATCATATCAGGGCTAAGGCTAAAAGGTACATATAAAGATTTTTTCTGCTTTCGCCGCCGTACCAGGGGCGGCAGTACCGACACTACATTGAGCAGGTACCTGAGGGTAGCCTGCCGCTTACCTGACCGTTGGTACCAGTAGGTATATAGCTCCTGCAGGTCTCCCTCTACTTCTTCCAGGGTATCGTCCGGGTGCAGCCAGGTCAGCAGCCGCTGCGCCCAGCGGGGTGGGGTAGGACTGGTTGGGTTCATGATCCGCTTACTTTTAAGGAGGTGGGAGGTATCAGTTGCCACAGTTGGCTTCGTTGCTGCTGTATATCCTGCAGTGTACGGCTGCCGTAGGCAGTAATGGAGAATAGCCGCTTGCGTCGGCCGCCCCGCTCGGTGGTAGCTCCGCCCAGTTCAGAGCGTACAAAGCCTTTCTCTTCCAGGCGGATGAGCGTGTTGTGTATCGCGCCAAAAGTAACGAGCCGGCCTGTCTGCTGCTCTAATTCCTGACTGACGCTCACGCCATAGGCCTCTCCATCCAGAATGGCTACCATCAGCAATACAATCTCTTCAAATTCTCCCAGGTACGATCGACGCATAGGATTCTATTTATTTGTTTCTATTTTGTCGTACAAATCCTTTGCCACACTTCCATATAGGCTAATACAGGTCGTAGAGAGGCTTTTGGGAATAATGGCTTGTCCGATATCGGACATTTTTCGTCCACTTGTGAACGTAGGGACGAGGCGGGTGGAAGGACATAAAAAAGCCCGAAGCACAGGAAGTACTTCGGGCCAAACCGGAAGACCAGCTGCTACTAAGGTACTACTACCCGCCGTACGGCACCGTCTTCCTTCTGTACGACGGTCACGAACAGGGTACCTTTGGTGTTCTTCTTCAGTTCGATTTGCCCCACGTAGTCTCCGCTAAAATCCCTGATCTCTTTCCGGGCTACTTCCTTACCCCGGGTATCGGTTACCATGATGGTCACGTCGCCCTTTTCGGGTACGCTGAAGCGCAGGTTCAGCATGCCGTTGTCGGGGTTGTTGGGGTACACGTTCAGCGAGCGTACACTGGCCACCTTACCTGGTTCATTGGTCCAGATGTCCCCCATGCGCTCTCCAGCATGTTCCAGATCCCGCATGAGTACCTGTACGCGCGGACGGACTTCCTCCTCAATACGACGCATCTTATCCTTCAGCTCCCGCGAGTCGAAGTCAATGTGTATTTCTTCGTCATTACCCTTCCAACTAAATACCGCCGGTTCGTCATCGTTCCGCTCGCGTACCTCCACGCGGCGGCGCTCGCGGGTGGTTACGTTGCCGTTCCCCTCGTCCACCGTTACGGTTACGCGCCGGTTGGCATCAGTACCCAGCGAGTCCAGCACCTTGTCCACAAACTCCTTCTGCTCCTGGTCCGACAGGGCACCTACCTGGTAGCTTCTTTCAATCTCCTCGGTCCTGCCGTTCCTGCGCTCCGATACCTTTACCCGGATCGTGGTCTTCTTCTCATCCTTTGTTCCTGCCTTCGACTGCGCGTAACTGGCCGGGCTCAGGCTCAGGCCCCCCAGCAGTACGGCACTCACAAACAGGGTGCGATAGGCTCTGTTTTTCATGGTTTTTAGTTTTTAGGACTTAGTTGTTAGCTTTTAGTTTTGAGTCTGTTATCTGATCTATACGACTTCCCTTCCCGCTCTGGGTTTAATCCTTTACCTCCAAAAATAACGGCCAGCACTCACCCATTGCTTAGCGGGCTCTGTTAAAGAATGTTAAAAAAAGGAGGCGCCCGTCAGCCGGCACTCCAAAGGGCTTATTTTTGTTAGGTAGAGTACCCCAAAGTCGCTCTGCCGACGGCAGATGTTGCATAGCTTACCAGAAAAATGACCAAAAGGAAGATACAGATTATAGTGGGTTTGATGTGCCTGGCCCTGGTCGGGCTGATCGGGTTTCAGTGGTACTGGATCAGGGAAGCCATTGCCATTCGTAACGAACAGTTTAACCATAAGGTGGCGGAGTCGGTACAGGCCGTTGTACACCGCCTCGAGAAGCAGGAGATGATGTACCTGCTGCAGCAACGCATCGAGGCCGAACAGCAGCAGGCCCGGTTTGACCGGATTACGCAGGTCAACGAGAAACGCAAACCCAGGCCATCCAAAGCAACTACGGCAGGAGCCGGGGCTACAAACGCTCCCGATCCCTCTGAGCGACGGTTCCCGGATCAGCGGCTCCCGGAGCGACGGCTCCCGGAGCGACGGCTCCCGGAGCAGCAGATGGCAGCCATGGCGCCGCCGCAAAATCTTGAAATTACGGTGGGGCCCATGGGCGAGGTACACTACCAGTTCTATACCGAGGTAGCGCCATCGGATGTGTTGAGTCCCAACTTCCGGGTCATGGCCGACCACCAGCAGCGGATCATCGAAGAGTTTTTTCAGGCCCAGCGGCTGGGACTGGCGGGACTGGATGAATTTGTGCGGCGGCGGATGGAGGAGGAAAAACGACTGGGGGCTTTTCTTCAGGAAACCGCACCCGGACGCCGGGCCAAATCCGGCTCCCCGCGTGACAGTACAGCGGGCCGGGCAGGCAGCCGGGCTGCCGTCGAAAAGCCTGCGAAGGATATACCCGCCAAATCTACGGCAGTCACCCGACCCGCAGAGAAAGCCCCCGTGGAGAGAGCCCCCCTTGATCGGGCGGAGCTACTCCGGGACGTGATGAAAGACCTCATGTACACCCAGCGCCCCATCCGGGAGCGTGTCAACCGTTTCCTGCTGGACTCACTCCTGAAGAAAGAACTGGCGCAGAATGGCATCACGCTACCCTACGAGTTTGCGGTACGTACGCAGGCCGGAGGTAGTCCCGTACTGGCTACGGCCGAGCTCAAGGCCGGCGACTGGGAGCAGCACGCCTACAAGGCATCCCTGTTTCCGAGCGAGATGCTCAGCGGCAACAACCTCCTGTACGTGTACTTCCCGGAGCAGCAGCAGTACATCCTCAGCAAGATGAGCGCCATGCTGGCGGGTTCGGCGGTGCTGGTGCTGGTGATCCTGGCGTGCTTCTACCTGGCCGTTACCACCATCCTGCGGCAGAAAAAGCTGTCGGATATCAAGAACGACTTTATCAACAACATGACGCACGAGTTCAAGACGCCTATATCCACCATTGCCCTGGCAACCGATATGGCCCAGGAAAATGTCGGCACAGTACCCGCGCCCGACCTGACCGTGCGCCTGAACCGCTACCTGGGTATCATACGCGAAGAGAACAAGCGGCTGGGTACCCACGTCGAGAAAGTACTACAGATGGCCCTGCTGGACCGGGGCGACGTGAAGCTGAAGCAGACCGAGGTCAACCTGCACGACCTCATCGAAAAGGTACTAGACAACCTGGGTGTTCAGATTGAGCAGCGGCAGGGCGAGGTAGAGCTGGACTTCGAGGCCGATCAGGAGCTGGTATTGGGCGACGAACTGCACCTGACCAACGTACTCTACAACCTCGTGGACAATGCCATTAAGTACTCTCCCGACCAGCTGCACCTGACCATCCGCACCCGCAACGAACCTATCGGCCCTGGCCAGGGGAGGCCCGGCATCCGGATTGACGTTGCCGACCGGGGCATTGGTATGACGCGCGATCAGGTGAGCCGCATCTTTGACAAGTTTTACCGCGTACCTACCGGAAACCTGCACAACGTCAAAGGCTTCGGGCTGGGCCTCAGCTACGTCAAGAAAATGGTAGAGGTACACGAAGGCACCATCCAGGTCGAAAGCCGCCCGGGGCTGGGAAGCCAGTTTAGTATTCAATTACCAGTGGCTTCAATGACCAGTGAGTGAATGAGTGAATGAGTGAATGAGTGAATGAGCGGGCGCCGATGCGGTGAAAGAGCGGCCCGCTAGTAACCTGTTTACGATGACCAGTACTCTTAGTGTTAACTGAATAGTTTGTGAAGAGCAGAGCCCCGGAGGGGCAGAACCTTAGTAGAAATAGGCCTATTCATGAATGTAACCCCAGCGGGGTGATACCATCAAAAGGCCTACAATCTATGCAATCAATGATAACCACCTGGCCGACCGCCAGTGGGAAATAGTAGTTTATATAAGCCGCTGCCAGGGTGAATAATGACCGCAGTAGGAGGGAAAACTCTATGTTACTCGGTGCTATAACTCATTGACCTCTGTGGTTAACTATATTCGTGTGCTAATTTCAATGTAAAACTATATTCTTAGCCCAACACTTGACAGAAGGGCTTACTATATACAGCTAATAGCTAACACCTAATAACTAACACCTACCAATGCGTTTACTTCTCGTTGAAGACGATCCGAATCTGGGGGGGCTCCTGCAGGAGTACCTGACCCACAAAGGCTACCCCACCGACCTGGCTACCGATGGGCAGCAGGGGTGGCAGGCTTTTGTGGATAGGGAGTACGATCTCTGTATTTTTGATGTCATGATGCCCCGGAAAGATGGTTTTTCGCTGGCTAAGGAGGTACGCATGAGCGGTCGGGATGTACCTATCATCTTCCTGACCGCCAAATCCATGAAGGAAGATACCATCCAGGGTTTCCGGGTAGGCGCCGACGACTACGTTACCAAGCCCTTCGACCAGGACGAACTCCTCCTGCGCATCGAGGCGATCCTGCGCCGGTACCGCCGGCAACCGGGCCGGGGCGTGGCCGACAGCACGCCCGACTCGCACATCTACCAGGTAGGTACCTATACCTTTGACTACGACCACCAGCAGCTTCGCCGCAACGGCGACACCACCCGCCTGACCAGCAAAGAATCCGAGCTGCTCAAGCTCTTCTGCCAGAACCTCAACCAGCCCATCAGCCGCAGCTACGCCCTCAAAATGATCTGGGGAGACGACTCCTACTTCAACGCCCGTAGCATGGATGTGTACGTGACCAAGCTCCGCAAGCACCTCCGCGACGACCCCGACGTCCAGCTCATGAACCTCCACGGCGAAGGCTTTAAACTGATGAGCAGCTAGTTAATTGTGATTGAGTGAATGAGTGAATGAGCGATTGAGTGACGGCTGCGCGGAGGAATGGTAAGAATGGAGGAAGTAAATAATGACCGCTGTGGGAGGCAAACCTCCGGCGGCCGCAAGGTAAGGAGGAGATACTCTCGTTTTTTCTAATCAGCATAATCAAACTCTGTGGTCCTCTGTGAGGTACTCTCTTTACTCTGTGGTAAAACGAGCAAAGGACGCGTAGTCTAAATTCAGCATTCCTGATTCAGCATTCAGAATTCCTACAAACTATCTTTGCAACGGCTGAATCGGTTTTCAGCCGTTTTTGTTATTAGTACTTATTACTAAAAGCTTATTGCATACAGCATATAGCCCAAAGCTCTAACAAAATGATCTATATACCCCGTCGTCCCCGCCGCAACCGTAAGTCCGCCGCCATTCGCGAGCTGGCGCAGGAAACTACCCTGCAGGTTTCGGATCTGATATTCCCCATGTTTGTGCAGGAAGGCACCGGCCTCCGTACCGAGATCAAATCCCTGCCTGGCATCTACCGTTTTTCCAAAGACGCGCTGCTCGAAGAGCTGAAGGAAGTGACCGACCTGGGCATCAAGGCCATCTGCCTGTTTCCGATGTACCCCGAAGACAAGAAGGACAAGTACGCCACCGAGAGCCACCGAGAAGGTACCCTCTACCTCGACACCCTCAAAGCCGTTAAGGACCGCTTCCCCGACCTGGCCCTGATGACCGACATCGCCATGGACCCGTACAGCAGCGACGGCCACGACGGCGTAGTCGAGAACGGGCAGATTGTCAATGACCTGACCCTTGAGGTACTGGGCAGGATGGCCGTGGCCCAGGCCAAAGCCGGTGCCGATATCCTCGGTCCCAGTGACATGATGGACGGCCGCGTGGGCTACATCCGCGACCTGCTCGACGCCGAAGGCTACTCCAACGTCAGCATCATGTCTTATACCGCCAAATACGCCAGCGCGTTCTACGGCCCCTTCCGGGATGCGCTCGCGTCGGCTCCCCGCTTCGGCGACAAAAAGACGTACCAGATGAATCCGGCCAACCGCCGCGAGGCCCTGATCGAAGCCCAGCTCGATATGGAGGAAGGCGCTGACTTCCTGATGGTCAAGCCCGCCCTGTCGTACCTGGATATCATCCGCCTGCTCCACGACAACTTCGACCTGCCCATCGCTGCGTATAACGTATCGGGTGAGTACGCCATGATCAAGGCCGCCGGACAGAACGGCTGGATCGACGGTCAACGGGCCATGCTGGAAGTCCTGCTGAGCATCCGCCGTGCCGGCGCCAAAGCCATCCTGACCTACTTCGCCAAAGAAGTAGCGGAGGTGCTGAATGAGCGGTAATTAATGACCAATGACCAGTGTCCAGTGACCAATGGGAGCAGGAAAGGCGGCCGCCGCGCGGAGGAAAGAAGGAAAGCAGGAAAGTAAAATGCTGCGTTACCCTGGACTATACTGCCTCTTTTCACGCTGCGATTGAATAAATACAATGACAAACATTTCCAACTAGAAAAGAATAAAGCCCATACCCTTAGCTATCAGCTGCTGAGTATGGGTTTTATTTGTTGCGATGATCAGTCGTAAACACCGCCCTTCCTCCTTTCTTACCCTTCCTCCCTTCCTGCTTTCCTCCTTTGATCATTGGTTACTGGTCACTGGTCATTGACTAGCGGTCATTGATTTCGTGAACGGTCGTGGTTTCGGGATTTTCTTTTAGTTCTTTGTGGCAGGCACCCTATTGTGCTTTACTCATCGTTATCCTCGTATCTTTATGAAGAGAAAATCTCTACTCTACACAGCCGGTGTAGTGGCGCTATTGTATAGCTGCTCCACCAAAGATTTATCCTCCGTTGATCCCTTTGGTTATTCGGTCAAAGACCTAGAAAAGGTAAGCCTGCCCGAAGTTAGCTTTGAGCGTCCGGCTCCCATCACGGTGGCTCCCGGCGCACTCAAAGTAACCGCTCTGGGGGCTGCGGCCGTTACCGAGCTATCGGGTACCGGTACCCTATCGTCTTCTACCCAGCAATTTGCGGATGCCGTGGTCCGTACGGCGCCTCAGGCCGAAGCCAGTGCCGTAATCCGCGAAACAACCTCCGCTACCCTGGCCCAGATCCTGAACCAGAAGGCCTATACCGGAGCGCAGAAGGGCTTCATCAGTTCTTTCAAAAAGCTGCCGGCCCAGGCTGCAGGGTACCTGCCTCAGCTCACGCTACCCGTCGTGCAGGGTAAGCCCGCCGCCGCCCGTACCGGAGCGGTTGAAGGAACTGCCGCCCCCGTTACGGTAGAGGCCGTCACTAAAGGAGAGGACGGTTGTAAGAGCTCCGCGTTGGAAGCCCTGCAGAAGGTACTCCAGAAACTACAGGACAAAAAGGGAGACCAGCTGGCTAAAGCCGAAGCCGAGTACCAGAAAGATCTGAAAGAAGCCCGCACCGCAGACAAGTGCGAAGCCGAAAAGAACCGCAAGTCGGCCGTACAGGAACTAGACAAAAAGTACAAGAAGCTGTACAGCGACCTGGAGAAGAACAAGAAAAACACCACCAGTGCCGCGGCCCTCAACGCGCTGTTCTACGCCGAGCTGGATGGCATCAATACCCTCTACCAGCAGGAGCTGGCCGCCTGTAATCAGGCCGTATCCCTGCGTGAAGCCGCTGCCATGGCTGCCTTCAACAACAACAAGCAGAAGATCGAGGCCGGCTACAAGCAGGAAGCCGACAAAGCCACCGGCATTGCCAACGCCATCATCAACGCCTGCCACAACCAGGGAGGAGGAAAGTAGTTTCAGTGACTAGTGACGAGTTCTCAGCTAATAAAGTGAAGTAATTGGTAAAAACAATAGTTTAGAGAAGAGAGACGCTACAAATATACATATAGCGTCTCTCTTGGTATATAAAAGTATAGCTTATAAGGCGTTGCAGACCTAGGATTTGTGCGTTCAAAACTATGTTACTTTCCTCTTCCCAGAACCATCACCATCACCGTCTGAAAGATTAAGCTGATGTCCTGTCGAAGGCTATACTTGCTCAGGTACTGCAGGTCGTACTTGAGCCGATTCACGTTCTCAGTTATGTTAGTCGCATAACCTACTTTGATCTGTCCGATGGAGGTGATGCCTGGTTTTACGGTCAGGATCTTCTTAAACTCATGTGGTGCCGCCTGCATGAGCATGTCCACATCGTACTTGAATAGCGGCCGGGGGCCTACGATGGACATATCCCCCTTAATCACGTTCAGGAACTGCGGTAGCTCGTCCAGACGGCTGCGGCGCAGAAAGTGTCCTATTGGTGTAATGCGTGGGTCATGATCCCCCTGCGAGTGTTGCATTCCCATCTTATCAGCATCCACGTACATAGAGCGGAACTTGTAGATCTTGAAGATCTGGCCCCACTGTCCTGAACGCTCCTGCAGGAAGAACACCGGCCCCTTCGATGTTAACTTCACGGCCAGTATCACTAGCAGAAACACCGGGAATCCTACCATCATAACTGTCAAGGAAAAAGCCAGATCAAAGACTCGCTTTACCGTCTGTTCTCTCATATTGGAGAAAGGCTTAGTAGAAACTTCGATGACGGGATAGACATCATGATACTCAATGGTAGCCAGATTGGTCATGAAGCCACGGAAGTCAGGCACCAGCCGCACCTGAGTGCGCTGGCGTTCGCCCACTCTAATAATACAGCGTACCTGCTCATCTGTCAATTGGGAGAGGCAGCAGTAGATGTAATTGAGCTTGTTCAGTTCCATGTACTGTTCTAAAGCCGCTTCGTCGGTCGTGTCGCTTCTGAACTCAAATAATCCGCTGTATCGGTAACCCAGTTCTGGGCGCTGCGTATAGAAATCTTTAATTACATCGATGAGTTCATCACTACCAATTACAGCATAGCTACGAAAATTGTAGCCTGCCTGCCGGTATAGTTTGAGTGACAGCAGTAGGCCAGCCCGGGTTACAGTTGCAGTTAGGACAAACAATGTATAGGATAACCCCATCTGGAGCCGCGAGTATACCTCACCCTGCTTGATCAGGTATAAAAAAGCCATCAGACTAAAAGCATGCAATAAGGCTGCTTTTAGAAAATTGCCGGTTTGATCATTGAAGTTATACGACAAACGGGTAAAATGGTAAGTCTTTAAGCTGTAGATAGTAAGTATCCACAGCAGATTACCTACCAGTAATAAATTGATGAAGCGATTGTCTAACTCTATTGATGTGTTATCAAACCATACCAGATGTACCGCCAGAAAGGAAGCATTAAGTAGCAAAATGTCCGTCCAAAGATGAGTTTTGGAAGGTAGGCTAGTTGAGCGACTTTTCATAAATAGTGTGGTATAGTGTATGACAATACTACTTTTGACATTTGGGACGAAACAGCGGTAGGCTATTGCGTTTTTACCTTAAATTATAGTATGGCAGGTATATTAAATAACCCAATCAGTTTGTACTCTACAGTAACTATACCTCCTGCGCGACAGGCCGTTCAATTTCTTCTGGAGTTACAAGTTGTAACAGCTTAGTTTCGAAATCACTCATAATACCGGCCTTATCTATATTCTTATCAGCATAACTGCGAGCATTGGCCTTATACATATCTAAATCCGTATGGAGTGCGTAATTGATTCCCTCCACAAGAGCCCCTACTGACTCAGGCTCGACAAGGATTCCCATCTCATTTTTATTTACAATATCATATAGTGTGGTACCGGGAAGCGCAGTAACCAAGGGGCAACCACCAGCGGCCAGTATACTAGTAAGTTTGGAAGGCATGACTAAGTCAGCAGCGGATTTTTTTTGAAGTACCAGATGCAGATCCGCCGTGGCCAGTAGGGCCGATAGCTTTTCGTAAGGCTGCAAGGGCAAGAAACGAACATTTGTTAAACCATACTGCTTCACCAACTCCTCAAGTCGTATTTTGCCCCCTCCTGATCCTACTATCAGAAAACATATACTGGCGTCCTGCAAGTGTTGTGCTGCTTGAATCAGCAAATCCAGTCCCTGTTTTTCTCCCAAATTTCCTGAGTAAAGTACGACTTTCTGGTCATCAGCTATATCTAGTTCATGCCTTAAAGACTCTTCTCTGTAAAGTGGACGTATGGTGTGCACATCTACCCAATTGGGGAACATAATGATTTTCGGTAAAGGTATACCCTTCTTCTCGATCTTCATTTGCATACCAATGCTAATGGTAGACACAGCTTCTGCATGGTTTAGCAGATACCTTTCAGCTTTGAGCATCAGATTAAGGAAGCGCTGATTTTTGATCATTCCCAGGTCCCGGGCTGCATCCACCTGTAGATCCTGAATGTGGCATATAAAAGGTACGCCTCTGAGTTTAGAGTATAAGAGCGGCAAAAAGCCCAGGTGAAAAGGAGGGTTAATGCATAAAACTACATCAAACCCCCTTCCGAAGAAAATAGGTAGCCAGAATACTAGCGAACTGAATACGAAGGAGAACTCATGGATTATACGTTTGGCTGCTGAGGTAGGATTGGTAACGTACAGCGGGCAGCGATGGACTTTTACCCCATCTACTTCTTCTGTATGCCAAGCTTTACCTTTATACATTGGATGAACTTCCCACTCCGGATAGTAAGGCATGGCTGTAATGGCAGAAATGTCATGTCCTTGCTGGGCCATCCAACAGCCCATTTCTCCTGTATATTTGCCTATTCCGGTTAACTCCGGAGCATAGTTGATGCCGTAAATAAGAACTCTCATATATCAAAAGTTTGGATAGTACTTTTTTAAAGTCTATCAGCTAAGCCGATAGTACTACATCATAAAACTATATGTAAATGCCAGAACTTTACCATACCAATTGCTCAATAGCTAAATAGTATAATTAGAGATTCAGCAGGAGGTGTGCTGCAAGATATGACTAATACAGTTTTATAATTAGTTGCCGGTTTTGGAGCGTGGCATCAACAAATTGTTTGAGGAGGAGGATCTTTACAAGTATACTATGTCTAACTATATTTTAGAGGTTTTACCGCTTTGTTAGTATTGTTCAGGCTGTCAAAATGCATTTTCTCTTTTGCCTTCAATACAATAAAATATTCATAAATAGCTTGCAATGTTGCATAGATGATTCCTGCTCTGCCGTCTAAAAAGGCTCTTCTATATAATATCATATAAAGCCATTTAAGAATTGGACGTCCGGGTAGTTTGTAAAATATTCCCTTTTGATGAAAACGCTTTTCATTAAAATCTTTGCTAAAGAGGGCTTTTTGCAAAGAGAATGTAGTCAGTCCATTTTGCTCCTCTAACCATCGCTTAGCTTCCATTGTGGAATATTGATTATGTTTGCTTAGCCAATGGTTGATACCTTTTGAAAACGGGTAGTGGTCGAAAAAGCCATCAATGTCCTCTACTACTCCGTCTACTTCCAATACTTCATTAATATCTCTATGATACCGAGCTTTACCCTTTCTTACAAGCCGGATGTAAAAAGGAGAGATTTGTGCATGTTTTAGCCAGCTATTGTATAAAAAATCCCTCCTTCTAATTCTGAAGCCGCTGACGTTTAGAGAGGCTCTGCTGATATGTTTATTCAACAATACCGGCAAAGACTCAGGAATCCTTTCGTCAGCGTCCAGAATCAATATCCAGGGGTACTTAAAGTCTAGGTTATCAAGTGCGGCGTTTCGCTGGGAGGCATAAGAGTCAAACTCCCGTTGTGTTACCTTCGCGCCTGCTCTAACAGCGATCTCCACGGTTCTATCCTGGCTAAATGAATCAAAGACATGTAAATCGTCACACCAAGAAACCGAATCTAAACATGCAGGTAAATCCTGTTCCTCATTCTTTGTTAAAATCAATACGGATATGTCTATCATTTTGGCGACGAATTTTGCTAAGGGGACATTAGAACTCTTCCATCTCATTCAACGTGAGATGGTCAATGTAAAAGCTATTTTTAATCTTCTCTTGTAAGAGTTGTATTATCTTTGTTCCGTCGTATTCCTCTAAATACTTATTGTAGAATGCTAATACAAAGTATTTAGGCTGACTACTGGTAAATAGCTCGTCTTATGATCAATTTGATATGACAAATAGGTTGTCTTGATTTCAATAAATCATAATAAACAATGGTGACCTTAAGTCATGCCTTGATATCGATGTTAAATTAACCTAATAAGCTGATTTAAGGCACTTGAATATTATCAAGTGGTACAGCATGTTATCAAATGGTCAGTACCTAATTATGGTTTTAGGAAAGGCTTAAATAGATGTCAGTAGATTCTGTTGAAAACAGTTAAAACAGCCTTTAGCTGGCGTTTAGGGGGGCGCTATCATAACTTGGTAACGCTGATGACATAATTTAGAAGAAAAGTATATACGGGGCTAAAAGTGTTAGGTATACGTATACTTAGAGGACTTTAAAAAGTAGCGCCGAGAATTTTGAATAGATCTTCAGTCCTGTACTAGCCCCCCTAAAAACCTGGAACTGGATTCTACTAATTAAACCCCTTAAATTAGTAGGACTATGTCTAGGAGGAAAGTTTCAGTCGAAGAGAAGTTGGCGATCCTAAAAGAGGCCGAGGCCACTGGGATTACCCAGACTATCCGCCGCCACGGGATTTACGCCAAGATGATCTACTGCTGGCGGGAGCAGTTGGAGACCGGGGGCCGGGAAGGCCTTAAGTCCTATCAGCGCGTTGATCCCGAACTGCGGCGTCTACAGTTAGAAAATCTGGCTTCAAAGAAGCTAATTGCTGAAAAAGATCGGACTGCCGAAGCAGCTAGCTCTTGCCGTGAAGGAGGAATTGTTAAAAAAACGCAATCGAGAAACAAGGCCGGCTAATGGTAGCCTCCCACCGCGTCGGCGGTCCGATTCATCAGCCAGGGCTATCAAACCAAGCAGGTTCTGAGTCTCTTGCAGATTCCTACCAGCAGCTGGTATTACCAGAGCACCGGCGGCAGACAGGGGCTAAGGCCCAGTACTCATACCCGGACATTGGACGACTGGCTGCTTCCCAACCAGGAGATCGTCAGGCGGATTGAGGAGCTCTTGCAGCAGGATTTCGTGGACTATGGCTACATCAAGGTCACCCATCGCATCGGCGCTCCGATGGCTGCGCCAGAACTTGAATGTGATCATCAACTTCAAGAAAGCGGCCGCCGCGCGGTCTACCGGCTCATGAAGGAGAATAAACTGCCTTACAGTCAACACTGTAGGGGCAAGAAGGGCAAGACGTTCATTAAGTTCAGGGTGCCCAAACCGCAGCTACCCTTGGAGCACATGGAGGTCGATATCAAGTATATCTGGATTCACGGGAGCCGACGGATGGCCTACCTGTTGTCGGTGATCGACATCAAGACGCGGGCCATTCTGGGATGGATCTTGCAGCACAGCATCCGCAAGAACGATGTGGTCAGCCTGATGCGGGCCATCGCCGCCTGGTACTGTCTGCCTTTGAAAGTTACCGTCCGGAGTGACAACGGCGCGCAGTTTGAGGCCAGGATGGTGCGTGAATGCTTTAGTGAAATGCACATCCATCAAGACGGGGGCGCCCGAGCGATTTAGCCATGTGGCCACCCCGCAGGATAACGGCCATATTGACCGGGCTGCCGGCGCAGTCTTATCATCACATTGTCAAGAAGGCTGTCTGCAACGTGTACGAGTTTTTCGACCTGCATCAGGCTAGTGAGATCATCCGGCAGTTCGTTTATTTTTACAATGGCGAGCGGCTGCACTCTGGTATTGGGTATCTTAGCCCCAACCAGTACTTTTTCAAACTAGGCATGAAAATACCCCCTCATTAATAGGAAAACGCCGTGAAAATAGATTATTCAAAGAATGTTAATTTGTATCAATTTGTAGAATCTGATTCCAGGAAATAAGGGGTTAGATCAGTCCAAATATGATGAGTTTTATTACAATTTATCATCATGCTTGAGTTCGTTAAGTCATGAGAGAATATATCATGAAGTTTACTGTACGATTTCCCTTACAAGATTAAGTATTCGTGATAATGCTTGTTCAGTTAGGACTAAATGCTGTTTATTAGCCAAATGTCGTACTTGACTAGATTTTTGAGGGGGAGCACTTATAGTCTGAAATCTAAGGTTGTAGGCCTTGGCAATGGCCGAATAGTGTTCAGGAGGGCTTAACTCGCTTCTAATCTCAATAATAGTAGTATCAGGCTTGCAAAAAATTATATTTGTTAGTGCTGCTCCGTGTAAAGCAACAACAACGCTAGCCTTGGATAGTAAACTAGCTTGTTCTGTAAAAGATATGTATCTTGGGTTAATGATTTTAAAGCCGAGCCTTTGTAGCTCACCACAAAGAATTTCCTCACCGATGAGCTGCCTTTTAGCCTCTCTTCCCCTTTTTAAATAAATTTTACTTCTTTCTCCTGTATCCTCTTTGTATAAAGGCAGCTGATACAGTTGATCAAGTAGGTTTTTCTTCCATATCGGAAAAGATCTACCACAATCTATATATTCAGCTACTACAAGATCTTTAACTCGCGCTAGTTCGAAAGGATGAAGCCTTATAACTTTATTTGCATCGAATCCCAGGGCAGAAAGGGAGCTTATCTCATAAGACGTTGCAGGATGGTGTAGTATCAGAATACGATCGTTCATATCCTTTACCTCTTGTTTGATTTTAATCAATCTGGGGAGAAGGTCAGTTATCCAGTGAAAATAATTACCTTTTGCGTTTGGTGTAATAAGAAATACTCCTTTGTTGATGGTATGTTTTACGAGTCCCAGATAAGGTGATGTAACGCTAGGGTGCAGTTCTCTTCCCCACGGAAAATGGAGAAATTGCTCATATACCTGATCTTTTTCGTTGATGATGGCTCCTCCATATAGGCCACTGCATAAGGCTTCCCGGAACGACCAAACCTTTGGTCCTTCTATTCTGGAAGATATATTCAGTTGCTCTTCAGGTACACTGACTATAGAAGGTGCCTTCAGACTAGGGTTTCCTAGTTGTACTTGCCTGGCTATTAGCTTCAGTATCCTCAGACATAGTGAGAATAATATATGATATAGCTTATTTGGAACAGGTATGGCCATGCGTTGCCTGTAAAGCAGTAATCTATCGTGAGAGTTGTCCTTTGTATGTACATATATGCCCTTCATTAGCTAGGCCATTTAGATGCTACAATTCAATTTTACTATTTGTATTAATGAGGTAATTGAACAGCCATCGCAAGCGTATGGATTCTAATATTTATATACTATCATTTATTCTTTTTATACGCAAAGTACATCATTAAGTAGCACTCTCTGCTTATATAAATGTAGCTATATATGATTATACAATATAGCCTATTTATAATTTTAATTTTTTTTTAATATTTTCCATTATATCAATGAGCTAAGGGTAAACGTATATTGTTCAGCGCTTCTGCCTACATGAATTTTATCAAATGGTACATTATCTTATTTAACGGTATATTAAAAAGGGGGGCTATTTTGCATGATGAGTAAGTAGATTATCTTTTATCAAAGCCAAGCTAAATTTATTTCCAGCAATTATTTTATATTTAGGGCCTCTTCCAATCTGCATTAGCAGAGATGGAAGTGATGTGTAATGGTGGTGATTCTTCCTTGACAGTTGAGTAGGAAAGCCTTCGCCTAGTGAATTTAGATTGGGATTTATACTTGTATACATATAGATTCTGTAGGGCGGCTTCAAAGGCGTTATTTTATATGTAAGCTGCTTACACTACTATATTATTGATGCGTGAATTAATCCGTAAAGAATGCAACTTCCTTCTTGCGGAAGAATACTTGAATTAAGGCTGGATCTTCCTCCAGCAAGTTTATCTGATC
>NZ_JAFEUV020000013.1 GCF_017355915.2 Telluribacter roseus | reverse complement strand
GATCAGATAAACTTGCTGGAGGAAGATCCAGCCTTAATTCAAGTATTCTTCCGCAAGAAGGAAGTTGCATTCTTTACGGATTAATTCACGCATCAATAACGGAGTAGCCCAGGCTACCGCAATCGTTCCAGCCGTGCCCGCATCGGAAACTTCACCAGTACTTTCCGGCCGGATACTTTCTCGAGCATGGGAGTCAGCATCTTGCGGGCATTCTCTTCGGTTTGCTCCAGTATACCCATCTCCAGCGCCGACTGCCTGATCTGCTGCTCGGCCTGCTTGTACCCTTCCTCCACCAGCTTCGCCTCTTCCATAAAGGCATACTCCGTATTGTACACCCGTGAGCGCTCGTGATCAATCTTGAATACACACAGCTCCGGCTCGGGTAGCGTTACCACCAGGGTTTCTGCTTCATTGGTCACGTCACCTATTCGGAGTTTGGTCAGATCCACGCAGCCAATGGCGTCCCCCTGCACGATCAGTACCGCCTTGGCGTTGGGCAGAAAGGTATTTTTCTTCTCCTGTTCTACAATGTCCTTAAAATTATAGCGCACCAGCTCCAGCTTTCCCATAGCCGTCATCTCCTGCAGTACCACCGTGTGCATGGTTTCGGTGCGCTCTTCCCCTCCCATCCAGTTGGGCCACAGGTTGGTGCCACTGAACCTACTCCACAGCGCTATGCACCCTACAATGATGAGGATAAAGATGGAAAACCTTACAAGTGACCTAACGAACCGCATAACAACAGAATAGATGTGTACTTAGTATAACGAAATCTATACCCTAAAACTATGCCCCGGCCTCATTCTGCCGGGCCAGCCGCTGGGCAATGATACTCACCACCAGTAGCTGAAACGCGTGGTAGATCATAATAGGCAGCAGGATAATACCCGCGCTGGCGGCCCCGGCAAATAGTACTTTGGACATAACTGCTCCCTGCACGAGCGACTTTTTGGTCCCGCAGAATACCGCCGTGATCTGATCTTCGCGGTTGAAGCCTATCAGTCGGCACAGGACCATCAGGAGGTAGTATACCAGGAAAAACAGCATGATAATACCCAGCGTCAGCCAGAGCATGGTAGCGGCATCAAACTGACTGAACAGCCGATTTTCAAAAGACTCACAGAAAGAGGTATACACGATAAGCAGGATGATAAACTGATCGATGTAGCGCAGGGTAGCCTTGTTGCGCTCGGCAAAAGCCCCGTAGCGCCCATACAACAGTACCCCCAGTACCACTGGCAACAGTACCTGCAGTACCAGCTTGATCATCACCTCCGTCAGCTCAAATTCGCCCGGTCCGGCTTCCAGCACCAGCCCCATCCAAATCGGGGTAATAAATACCCCCAGCAGGCTGGAGATACTGGCATTGAATATGGCACCCGGTATATTACCGCCCGCCATGGATACCATTACCACCGAAGAGGATACCGTAGAAGGCAGGGCCGCCAGAAAGAAAATAGCCAGCCAGAGTGTATGGTTCTCCTCCCCCACAAAGAAAGGACGTACACCCAGCGCCAGCAGGGGAAAAAGGATAAAAGTAGATACGTGAACTACGATATGGAGGCGCCAGTTGCTCAGGCCAGCCCGCAGCTTCTGGGGACTCAGCCGTAGGCCATAGAAGAAGAAAATCAGGGAAACACCGTAGTTGGCAATCTCAGCCAGGGGCACCGGGCTGGCGTCCGTACCCGGGTACGGCCACAGGTACGCCAGGATCACTACTCCGATCAGAGCTAGTAAGAAATCATCCAGCCCGGCTCTTTTAGCTAAATTACTTATGCGTTGCCACCTGTTAGAATCTGTATCTTTCACTCTTTATTATTTAAAATGGTTAGCCTTACCGGCTATTTTGATCTGCTTTGCTATTTACAAAAAACGTCTATTTACCTTTTAAAATGAAATTATTCGCCTCTCTCCTGCTCTTCTTTCTCAGTATGGCTACCTATTCCCGGGCTCAGTGGACGCTGGTGTGGGCGGATGAATTCAATCAGGATGGCCGTCCCGATCCGAAGAACTGGACCTACGAGCAGGGCTTCGTCCGCAATGAGGAGCTGCAGTGGTACCAGCCCGAAAATGCCTACTGCCGCGACGGTATGCTCATCATTGAGGGCAAGCGTGAGCAGAAGCCCAACCCGAACTACAAGCCCAACAGCACCAACTGGAAAGAGAGCCGCCCCACCATCGACTACACCGCCGCCAGTCTGCTGACCCGCGGTCTGCACCAGTGGCAGTACGGTCGCTTCGAGATGCGGGGACGCATAGACACCCGCCCCGGCCTGTGGCCGGCCTTCTGGACGTTGGGAGTCAAGGGCGAGTGGCCCAGCAACGGCGAGATCGACATCATGGAGTACTACCGGGGTATGCTGCTGGCTAATGCCGCCTGGGGTACCGACCAGCGCTACAAGGCGAAGTGGGATGACCTTAAAAAGCCCATTACGGAGTTTAACGATCCTAACTGGTCGGACAAGTTTCATGTATGGCGGATGGACTGGGACGACAAGAGCATCAAACTATACGTGGATGATCAGCTACTGAACGAGGTAGATCTGGAAGAAACCTACAACAGTGACGCAGAACGAAAGAACCCGTTCCGGCAGCCCCACTACCTACTCCTCAACTTGGCCATCGGGGGTATGAACGGCGGCGATCCTGCGGGTACCGATTTTCCGTCGCGCTATGAGGTAGACTACATAAGAGTATACCAGAAGAAATAACTCCCGCTTTTTGCGCAGCTCACTGCCCATCAGCCCCATAATCATGCGGGCCCGGCACGCCTATTCCTCAAAAAATCCCTAAATTTGCGGTCTTAAAATTAATTATGGCCTGCTAATGTTATAGAAGGACCATCTACTGATGGAACGGATGAATTATACTATTGGTATGGCTACCGCAAGCCGTTTATCTATACTACCGTGAAATACAAAGAGTATAAAAACCTCAATTACGCACAGCTCGCTGATGAGGTACTGGACTTCTGGAAGAAGAACCAGATTTTTGAGGCTTCCGTCAAGGTACGTGAAGGAGCGCCTTCCTTTACCTTCTACGAAGGCCCGCCGTCGGCCAACGGTACGCCGGGTATTCACCACGTGATGGCCCGCTCGATCAAGGATATTTTCTGCCGCTACAAGACTCTGCAGGGCTTTCAGGTAAAGCGTAAAGGAGGCTGGGATACCCACGGGTTGCCGGTGGAGCTGCAGGTTGAAAAAGAACTGGGTATCACCAAAGATGATATCGGTAAAACCATCTCGGTAGAAGACTACAACGCCCGCTGCCGCGAAACGGTCATGAAATTTACGGATCAGTGGAATAGCCTGACTGAGAAGATGGGCTATTGGGTAGACCTGGACGATCCATACATCACCTACGAGAATAACTACATCGAGAGCCTCTGGAACCTGCTAAAAAAGCTGTACGATAAAGGACTGCTTTACAAAGGCTACACCATCCAGCCTTACTCGCCGGGCGCCGGTACGGGCCTGTCGTCGCACGAGCTGAACATGCCGGGTACCTACAAGGATGTAAAGGACACTACCATCGTAGCCATGTTTAAGGTAAAGAACCCGGCAGGCTACGAAGTATTCGGCGATCAGGGCAATGCAGATATACGAATCCTGGCCTGGACTACAACCCCTTGGACCTTACCGGCCAACTCGGCCCTAACCGTAGGAGGCAATATTACGTATGTACTTGTAAAAACCTTCAACCCCTATACCCACGAACCCGTACAGGTAGTACTGGCGAAGGATCTGCTGGGTAAGTACTTTTCGCCCAAAGGTCGCGATGGCGACTTCGAAGGCTACGAAGCTAGTGACAAGAAAGTATTGCCCTGGACGGTTCTGAAAGAATTTAAAGGGAAAGATCTGGAAGGAGTAGAGTACGAACAACTCCTCCCCTACATACAGCCCGACAACCGCAACGGCGGACCGTCCGCCTTCCGCGTTATACTGGGTGACTTCGTAACTACTGAAGATGGTACCGGTGTAGTACATACCTCACCTACCTTCGGTGCGGATGACTTCCGGGTAGCGCAGGCCAATGGCATACCGGCCATTATGGTGAAGGATGAAAATGGTAAGGATGTTCCCATTGTGGATCGCACCGGACGTTTTGTAAAGGAAGTCGGTGAATTTGGTGGTCGCTTTGTAAAGCCTGAGTACTACTCAGCCGCCGAGCAGGCTGATCCTGACTTCAAGCCTACTGATGTACTAATTGCCATCAAGCTCAAGGAAGAAGGAAAGGCCTTCCGGGTAGAGAAATATGAACATACCTACCCCCACTGCTGGCGTACCGATAAACCTGTACTGTACTACCCGCTGGATAGCTGGTTTATCCGTACCACGGCCATGAAGGACCGCCTGGTAGAGCTGAATAAGACCATCAACTGGAAACCCGAAAGTACCGGTACCGGCCGCTTCGGCAACTGGCTCGAAAACCTCGTAGACTGGAACCTGAGCCGTAGCCGCTACTGGGGTACTCCGCTCCCGATCTGGCGCAGCGAGGACGGTGAAGAAGTATGTGTGGGCTCCGTAGAAGAACTGAAAGGGCTGATCAGTGGGGCAAATGCTTCGGGCAAGCTAACGGATGAGCAGACTGCCTCCAACGAAGAGTACCTGGCCAAGCTGGATGCGGGTGACTTTGACCTGCACCGCCCCTACGTGGACCGCATCTACTTCATATCCTCGAAGGGTAATGTGATGTTCCGTGAGCCGGACCTGATCGACGTATGGTTTGACTCGGGTGCTATGCCGTACGCACAGTGGCACTACCCATTCGAAAATGAGGATATATTCAACGAGAGCTACCCCGCTGACTTTATATCGGAAGGGGTAGATCAGACCCGTGGCTGGTTCTTTACGCTCCACGCCATCGCCGGTATGCTGTTCGACTCCGTGGCGTTCAAGAACGTAGTATCGACCGGACTGGTACTGGATAAGAATGGTAACAAGATGTCGAAGCGCCTCGGTAATGCGGTTGATCCGTTTGAGACGCTGGCGAAGTTCGGCCCCGATGCCACCCGCTGGTACATGATCACCAACGCCGAGCCCTGGGACAACCTGCGCTTCAACCTCGATGGTGTGGTAGAAGCCCAGCGTAAGTTCTTTGGTACCTTATTCAATACCTATAACTTCTTTGCGCTGTACGCCAACCTGGATGGTTACCAGTTTGATCCCGCCAACCGGGTACCTCACGAGAAGCTTCCCGAGCTGGACCGCTGGATCCTGTCCAAGCTGAACACGCTGATCAAAGAAGTAGGCGAGCAATTTGATGAATACAATCCGACCAAAGCCGGTCGTCTGGTACAGGACTTCGTGAGTGACCAGCTTTCAAACTGGTACGTACGTCTGAACCGCCGGCGTTTCTGGAAAGGAGAGCTGTCGGAAGACAAACGGGCTGCTTACGAAACCCTGCAGCAATGTCTGGTAACGGTAGCGCAGCTAATGTCGCCTATCGCACCGTTCTTTGGCGAATGGCTGTACAAAAATCTGACTGACTCACTCCGCGAAGGTGCTGCGAATGGTAGCGCCTACGACCAAGCCTCGGTACACCTGACCAGCTGGTTTGAGGTACAGGAGGAACTGATCGATCCGGATCTGGAAGAGTCCATGCAGCTGGCGCAGGATATCAGCTCGCTGGTACACGCGCTCCGTAAGGGCAACACCGCAGCAGCCGGAGGCAAGTCCATCAAGGTACGTCAGCCGCTATCCAAGGTACTTATACCGGTACTGAACGAAAAGACCCGCCGTCAGATCGAGGCCGTAGCACCGATCATCCTATCGGAGGTGAATATCAAGACCGTTGAATTCATTGATGACGACAGCGGCATCCTCAAGAAAAAGATCAAGCCTAACTTCAAGGCGCTGGGTCCCCGTTTTGGCCCTAAGATGAAAGATGTAGCCGCGGCCATCCAGGCCATGGGCGAAGCCGACATCAAGCAGATTGAAAAAGAAGGGAACATCGATCTTTCCGTAAAAGAGGAAACTGTAAACATTCAGCTTTCGGATGTAGAAATCATCGCAGAGGATGTACCCGGCTGGCTGGTAGCCAGCGAAGGCGGCCTGACCGTAGCGCTGGACGTGACCATCACCGACGAGCTGCGCCGCGAGGGTATCGCCCGTGACTTCGTGAACCGGATCCAGAACCTGCGTAAGGACAAGGGATTTGAAGTAACGGATAAGATACAGATCATCCTGCTGAATAACGACGAGCTACTGGCCGATGCCATCACTACCAACAAGCAGTACATCTGTCAGGAAGTACAGGCTACAGGTCTGGACCTGACCAACGACCTGAACGGCGAGGCCGTAGAGATCGAGATGGATGAGTTCCTGCTGAAAGTAAAAGTAGACGTAGTATAAAGAGTAACATTGGTGAAGCTGGCTTTGACAAAGGCCGGCTTCACCAATGCCTTACCAGCCGCAGGTCCCAGAAATTAGCCACGTGGCCATGTACTTTCAGATTAACTCCTGCCGAATACGAATGATTGAGCTGGTAAACCAATCCCCAGCGATGGTACAGCAACGGATAGTAAGGCGCCTGCCTGAATAAATAGATGCCCAGCTGCTGGCTAAATGTTACCTTCCCCAACAGAAACTCATGCCCCAGTAGCCCTCCTGCCCGCAGGGAGCTCAGATGTGTCAGCGTATCCCGCGCCAGTCTTTCTCTGAGCGCATAGTCCTTGTAGGCTTCTACTCCCGCCGTAAGGGTGTTGGTTCTGCCGATTTGCCTCCGGATGGTAATACCTGCTCCGATCAGGGGATATTGCTGTGATTCACCTGCCGCTACATTTTGAATACCTCCAAATACATACAAGTCATTGAGAGGTTCATTTCTTCTCCAATCCTGCTGCCTCTTTAAATTAGCGGGCCGGTTCAGCGAAACAGGTCTGAGGGCATAGTCTACTCCCAGACCCACCGTTGGCCAGTTGATCCCTTTGTTCGGCTGTCTGAACCCACCGTTGGATACGTGCTGGTAGTCGCCCGTTAGGGCTATGGCCCACTGCTGACTAATTCGGAAATAGGTACTTGCTCCCAATGATAGGTAGGCGCTGAGCGCGGTACTATACGACATATTGGTAGGATTGCGCTCGGGATGGTAGGGATTGGAAAGCCACGAAAGTCCAGCCGCCCCCCGCACCCCCAGTAGTACTCTGGACGAAAGCGGGAAGGTAGGTTCCAGGTAATAGGCGGCGGTAAGGCTACGTCCCAGCACGGCATTGTCGTAATCATAGTAGGCCAGCGTTATACCCGTGCGGGGCAGGCATCCGTACCGCATCCAGCTACCGGCCCCGTGCCACTGCTTCCCCCAGTCCAGATGCACACCGGCGGGATGCGAGCCAGCCGTATTATGTACATCGACCGAGTGAGCAAATATAGAACCGTAGTGGCCCCACAGAGTAAGCGTGGTAACCTGTCGGACGGGTGCCAGCGAAGAGGTATCCGCCGCATCCTGCCCCATGGAGTAGATTGAAGGAATACCTATCAGAAAAAGGGATACTAGTAACCATTTTCGCATGATAAGTAATTTGGTTCATCACTGTACTACTTCGGCCTGAGTAAGCCAGGTATAGGTATTTTCGGGTTTGGGTAGTCCTTCGGGCGTTATGCGCAGAAACATCAGGTGCAGGTGCGTGGGCGAGCGCTCCTTAAAGGCGTTGTAGCCCGTACGTCCTACCTCGGCGATTTTCTCTCCGGCTTTTACCCACTGTCCGGGCTCTACAATGACACACTTATTATGCGCATAATAAAACACGCCGTCCAGGCACGGATCATAGATCCAGATGTAGTTTCCTCCGCGCATCTTGCTATTGGGTCCCCACCCCGTTTCGGTAGCCAGTACTACACCGCTCGTAAACGCCAGTACATCCACCGGCTGCCCCGAGCGATCATCCAGATCATCCTGGTCGCCGTCCCGGATAAACAGGTCCTGCGCCGGGTGGCTTCCGCGTACATCCGAGTCGAACAGGTCAAAACCCGTAGCCCGGTAGCCGCGGCCCTTTCCGCCGATCGAGTACCGGGGAAGCTGTCCCCTCAACGGATACACAAAAGGCCCGGATGAGCCGGTCCGGCAGGAGTCTTTTCCGACTGTCTGCCGCAACCCCAGCATTACCTGCTGAAAGGCGCGCTCCGCCGAGTCAGGAGAGATTACCTGCTGGCTTATACCATCGTATACCTGCTGAAATTGTTGACAATACATCAACAATTGCTCCGAAGGCTCCTGCCTGTCGACAGGGATCATTTTCCACGCCAGCGTACCCAGTACTATCACAATCCCTACAACCTGCTTCACAACTCGCTCTACAAACTTTCTGCCTCTCATCATCCGGCTCCTGATCTTACTCGTATTCATGCTGACCAATCAAACAACTTCCCCGCTAAGTTATTTACTTTTGGGATAGCTGGTCTGATGAATAGTTCTAAAATTTATAATCCTCTTTTAGAAGAAGGATGTTTTAAATTGATTACAAAAAAATCATCTTCGCCAGCGAATTACTTACCTTATAATCATACTAACTATGGAATACCGTCGATTTGGTCGTAGTGGCTGGCAGGTCAGCGAAATAGGCTACGGCATGTGGGGACTGGCCGGATGGACCGGCTCTGATCTTGCGGAAGTAGAGAACTCTCTGAATAAAGCCGTAGAACTGGGCTGTAACTTTTTTGATACGGCCTGGGGCTACGGCGAGGGGCTTTCGGAGCGAATTCTGGGCGACCTGATCCGTCGCTACCCTGACAAGCGTATCTATGCCGCCACCAAAATACCTCCTAAAAACCGCACCTGGCCTTCGCGATCTGAATTCTCACTGGACGAAGTTTTTCCAGCTGATTATATCAGAGAATATACCGAAATAAGCCTCAAGAACCTGGGTACGGATAGCATTGACCTGCTGCAGTTCCACGTATGGGAAGACCACTGGGCTGATCGTGATGAATGGAAGGAAGAGGTACAAAAGCTGACCCAGGAAGGTAAGGTACAGCGCTGGGGCATCAGCGTGAACCGCTGGGAGCCGGATAACTCGCTCAACACCATCAAGACTGGCCTCATAGACGCCGTACAGGTGATCTACAATATCTTTGATCAGGCTCCGGAAGACAACCTCTTCCCGCTCTGCCGCCAGATGGACATTGGCGTGATCGCCCGTGTACCCTTTGACGAAGGTACCCTCACCGGTACGCTCACCAAAGAAACTACCTTCCCGGCCGATGACTGGCGCTCTACCTACTTCGTACCCGAAAACCTCAACAGCAGCGTCGATCACGCCGAAGCCTTGAAGCCTGTTATTCCCGAAGGTATGACCATGTCCGAAATGGCTCTACGCTTTATTCTGAACAATCCGGATGTACATACTACCATACCGGGTATGCGCAAGCTGCACCACGTGGAGGCCAACATCGCTACCAGCGACGGCAAGCGCCTCCCGGATGCACTGGCAGCTGAACTCAGGAATCACCGCTGGGACCGTACCCCTACCGAGTGGTCGCAGTAGAGAGAAAATAAGTATCCGTAAAAGGAGGATGATCGGAACACTGAATCCGTTCATCCTTTTTTTTTACCGTTCACCTTAACTGTTGTCACATAGCAGGTGCAGGAGGCTTCTTTGAGATGTAATACAAAAATATATTTCCCATCCCAAAACCTTCAAGTGCCATGAGAATTGTAACAAAATCCCTGATGATCGCCTTGTGTGGCGTGCTGATGAGCGGAGCGGTATCAGCCAACGGTACAGCACCACTGACACAAACAAGAGTAGATAATCCACAGGACGCGGCTAAGAAAGCGCCCTTTCAGGTAGGTATGTACCGGGTTATCAATTCACTTAAAATGAACGTATTGATTGAGAAACAACTAGGCGAGCGGGTAGTTGTAAAACTGCTTGATCAGAAGGGAGTGGTACTGTTTGAAGATGTACTAGGCAGAAGACAGCAGAAGTATGGCCGCAAACTCGATTTTTCGGAGATAAAGGATGGAAACTATACCGTAGTAGTGACCAATGGTACCGAGGAAATCGTTAAAGACATTCGCCTGTCTACCCTGGCCCTTTACGAAATGCCTGCCCGTACGCTGGTAGCGGTGAATTAACATTTTAATAAGACCAACAAAAAGAGGGAGGTTCTGCATTTTCAGAACCTCCCTCTTTCACTTAACTTATCCTTTCCTCCCTTCCCCCTTTCTTACCGCGCGGCGGCCGCCCTTCCTCCTTTGATTACTTCATCCATCCCATCGCCTGCAGCCAGCCTTCCATCGCTACGGGCCAGTTGGCTACCGAACCCTTACCATCCGTGCGCATGGAAAATCCATGGCCTCCGCGGGGATACAGGTGCATCTCTACGGGGATCTTGTTCTTTTTAAGGGCCAGGTAGTACTCTATGCTATTCTCCACGGGTACGGCGGTATCATCCTCAGCATGTACCAGAAAGGCCGGAGGCGTGCTGGCATCTACCTGCAATTCATTGGAGTAGTAACGGATTAGTTCATCCGACTTGGCCGCTCCCAGCAGGTTATCCCGCGAGCCTCCGTGCGATATAGCGGGCTGAAACGAAATAACGGGGTACAGCAGGATGGAGAAGTTAGGCTTGGCATCCTCCGAAGCTCCCGCTCCCTTATTAAAATGCGTGGAGAGCGTAGCTGCCAGGTGTCCCCCGGCCGAAAAGCCCATCACCCCTACCTTATTAGCATCCACGTTCCACTTACCGGCGTTCTGACGGATGAGCTTCATGCCCTGCATCGCATCCATCAGAGGTACCTCGTGCTGGTTAGTCATGGCCTTGGCGTTAGGCAGACGGTACTTCAGTACGAATGCCGCAATGCCCCGCTCCTTAAACCACTCGGCCAGTTCGCTCCCCTCGTGCTGCGCCGCCAGTATGGCGTATCCACCACCCGGACAGATCATCACCGCCGCTCCGGTAGCCTTGTCCTTAGCCGGTATATAGGCCGTCATGGTAGGTACTGTCACGCCACTGATGCGCATGATTCCGTTGGTAGTTTCGGATTTCTCTACGACGGCGGAGTTTTGAATAGCATTGGGTACTTTGCCCTCTGGCCACAGAGGTACTACTTCATTTTGTGCCATAGCAGTCAGTGCCAGCACTGACAGACCAGCCGTCAGTAGCGTACGTAAGTCTTTTTTCATTGGTCAGGATTATTTTCTCAAAAAAGACGCAGCAAGAGCGGTTTTACCCTCAGTGCCTTCGCCCCAAAGGTAGCCGACTACTCGCAGGTACCGCAATTTTCCTTTCCTTTGGAGTATACAATCCCAGAAGTAAAGATAGCTATGTTGATCAGAATCGTACGCATGACGTTCCAACCCGATAAGGTGGAGGAATTCCGGCAGATTTTTGAAAGTTCTAAGCACAAGATACGCGCCCGTCCCGGCTGCCGGTACCTCGAACTGTGGCAGGACCTGCATCAGCCCCAGGTATTCGTCACGCACAGCCACTGGGAATCGGAAGAAGCCCTGAACAGTTACCGCGATTCGGAGCTATTCAGAGATACGTGGAACCGGACCAAAGCCCTGTTCGCCGACAAGCCGCAGGCGTTCTCGGTAGCTTCGGTGGAGAAGGTGGAGTAAAAAAGAGGCCACAACCCGTGAGTCGTGGCCTCTATATAAAGTTATTGCTTTGGCGGGCTGATCATGATGTGAGCTCGGTACGTGCCGGGGTCCATGATCCAGGGCATACCGGGAGCATCGGGTTTGAGGGGAAGTCCGGTGCTTTCGGCCGTAGCGTTAGGTATATATACTACGTAGCGCAGGTAGCCATCTTTCACTTCACCCGTAGTAGCATTGAGGTTCTCATCCGTTCCCGTATAAACAAATAGCGAGGTAGGCTGCAAGGGCATCTTCAACTTACCCGACTTAGCCTCCGCTTCCCGCATATCATTCGATTCTTTGGCTGATTTGCCGGCCTGTTTCAGCTCCCGGCCCCGTGCCATAAAAGGATCCAGGTCCTTGTGGTAGCACGACACGTTGATGCCTTTTTGATTAGGATCATCGGCCAGGCATACCATGTCGTTGGTACCTTTCCGCAATACCGTAAACTTGCCATCCGGACCGTAGCCGTACACCATGGCTCCGTCACGTTTTTCGCTGGGTGCCGCCTGCACGGCGGTTTTGATCTGTAGATCCGCCGAAGGCGTGGAGGTCTGAGCCTTTGCCGTAAAACCTACCAGAAGCAATAGGCTGAGTGATAAGGTAGTTTTCATATCTGTTCTAAGTGTGGTTTAGGAAACTAGGTATAGTTAAAGGTATAGTATGAAGTCTTCCCAAACAATAGGTGACCACTAGTTTATTGGTAAAGGTACCAGGTGTCGCCCCTACGGAGCTTGCGCTGTTTGTAATACATTTGTGCTACTAAAGTCTCGCCCCTACGGGGCTTCTGTAGTTCTGCACAAGTATCGGTAGCTGACGCCTAGGACTTCACTCCTGCGAAACAAACCCAACAATCTGCACCCGAAACCCGACATTCTCCTAAAATCCGTACACAAAGAAGCCTCCGTCAATGGTCATACACTGCCCGGTGATGTAGCTGGCTGCCGGCAGACAGAAGAACACTACCGCGGCCGCTACCTCTTCGGGCTGTCCGATGCGCTTCATGGGGGTGCGGGCCAGGATTTTCTCCATCCGTACCGGATCGTTCAGCACCGGTGCGGCCAACGGTGTTTCGATATACCAGGGAGCTACGGCATTGACCCGGATGCCATCGGTGGCCCACTCTACCGCCAGGTTACGGGTGAGCTGCGTGACGGCCCCTTTGGTCATACCGTAGATAGAGCCGCTACTGATGTGCGTAAGGCCCGATACGGATGATATATTGACAATGTTGCCCTGACTGGCTTTCAGTAAAGGATAAGCCGCCTGACTCAGCTTAAATACCGAAGTCATATTCACCTGCATGATCATTTCGTACTCTTCCTGAGAGTACTCGATAGTAGGTTTACGGATGTTCATCCCGGCGTTGTTGATCAGGATGTCCAGCGTACCCCAGGTCTCATTGACATGTGCTATGATAGCAGGTATACTCTCCGGTTTGAGCATGTCGAAGGCTTTCCCGATAATGGACTGCCCCTTCTCAGCCGCCTCCCGGCTTAGCTTTTCAATATCTTCGGTATTGCGGGCGATAACCATCACTTCGGCTCCTGCCTCGGCCAGCATACGGGCGCAGGCTTCTCCGATTCCTTTTGTACCTCCGGTTACGAGGGCTTTTTTACCTTTCAGATTCCAGTTTAGCATTCGTTTTAATTTATTAATTCATTCAGGCACCACGCATTGAGGTACATCCTGAGGATAAGTTGAAATTTATTCTTCTATAAAGGGTAAAAAAAACCTAATTCTCATGCTTTTAGTAAGACAATAGTGCGTAGAAACTTTATAAAGTATTTATAATCAACTCATGAAATCCAAAAAATCTACCCTGCTTACCGCCGGAGGAGTGCTGTCAGTAGGTCTGTTTATTGCGGCTTATCAGAACACCAACCCGAGTACTGTATCGGGTTCGCAACTAGATACGCTGTACGCTGACCTGACCGAGGAGCAGAAACGTTCGCCAAAGTACGCGATTGCGGGTCTTACCGTAGCCAAAGGCCTGGAGGCTGGTATGTTTGCTTCGGAACCTACGCTGACCAATCCTACCAACATAGATGTGGACCACCGGGGGCGCGTATGGGTATGCGAGGCTTACAACTACCGTCCGGCTATTACAGGCAATAGTACCCACCCCGAAGGTGACCGCATCCTGATCCTGGAAGATACCGACGGCGACGGCAAGTCTGACAAGACCAAGGTATTCTACCAGGGACCGGAGCTGAACGCCCCGCTAGGGATCTGGGTCATGGGTAACCGCGCCATCGTATCACAAAGCCCCTACGTGTGGCTCCTTACGGATACTGACGGCGACGACAAGGCTGATAAGAAAGAGGTTATATTTCAGGGTATCCAGGGCGAGCAGCACGACCACGGAATGCACGCCTTCACCATCGGACCGGACGGGAAGTTCTACTTCAACTTCGGAAACGAAGGAGGACAGCTCCTGGACGGACAGGGTAAGCCGGTACTGGACAAGACGGGCAAGCCCATCGACTTCAAGAAGTACAAGCAGGGTATGGTATTCCGCTGTGACCCTGACTTCCGCAATATAGAAGTACTTGGCCACAACTTCCGTAACAACTACGAGGTAGTCGTGGACAGCTACGGTACTATGTGGCAGTCGGACAACGACGATGATGGCAACAAAGGTGTCCGTATCAACTACGTGATGGAAGGGGGTAACTACGGCTACACCGACGAAATGACCGGAGCCGGCTGGCGCGCCAACCGTACCAATATCGAAGACGAAATACCCCTGCGTCACTGGCACCTCAATGACCCGGGTGTAGTACCTAACCTCCTGCAGACAGGCGCGGGCTCACCTACGGGCATGGTGCTGTACGAAGGACGTCTGCTGCCCCAGGTATACCACGACCAGATGATCCATACCGATGCGGGTCCCAATGTGGTGCGCTCGTATCCGGTAAAGAAAGCCGGTGCCGGCTATACGGCTACCATCGTCAATGTACTGGAAGGTACCCGCGACCAGTGGTTCCGTCCGTCGGATGTGTGCGTAGCGCCCGATGGCTCGCTCTTCGTATCTGACTGGTACGATCCGGGCGTAGGTGGACACCAGGCCGGCGACCTCAACCGCGGCCGTATCTACCGGGTGGCTCCTGCCAATACGCCGTATCGCCTGCCTAAGGTAGATCTCACTACCGCAGCCGGTGCCGTAGAAGCCTTGCAGAGCCCTAACCTGTCTATCCGTTACCAGGCCTGGAACACGCTCATGAAGCAGGGTGCCCAGGCGGAGGCCGAGCTGGCCAAGCTATTCAATAATACCTCGGCCAATCCGCGCATGCGCGCCAGAGCCCTGTGGGCCCTCAGCAAGCTGGAAGGTGTAGGTCAGAAGTACTTCAGTGCTGCCCTGAAAGACCCTAACCCGGACATTCGCATTACGGCGCTGCGGGCGGTTCGTCAGCAGAATGTAGACCCTACGGGTACTATCGTGATGCTCGCCAAGGATGAAGACCCGCAGGTACGTCGTGAAGCGGCGCTGGCTCTACGGGGCAATACCTCGGCTCAGGCTCCCGAACTGTGGACTACCCTGGCTCAGCAGTACGACGGCAAAGACCGCTGGTACCTCGAGGCCCTGGGACTTGGTGCCGAAGGCCAGTGGGACCGCTTCTTCAAAGCCTGGCTGACCAAGGCCGGAGCTAACCCTATAGCTACTGATGCCGGTAAGGATATCGTATGGCGGGCCCGTACCAAAGAGTCAGTACCTCTGCTGGCTTCACTAGCCGGTGACCCCAAGGTAGATCTGAAACAGCGTCTGCGGTACTTCCGGGCGTTTGACTTCAACCCCGGCGGCAAAGAGAAATCAATGGCGCTGCTGACCATTATGAAAGGCAGTGCTGCTAACCAGAACGAGATCAACCAACTGGTGCTGCGCCACCTCGACCCGGCTTTTGTGAAGCAGTCGCCGGAAGCCATGGCCGCGCTGAAGAAGCTGCTGGATGCCTCATACGGCACGCCTCAGTATATGGAGTTGGTAGCGCGCTATGAACTACCTTCCGAAAACAATCGCCTGCTGCAGCTGGCTGTATCGAAGCCTTACGAAGGTACTGGTCGCGAAGCCGGTCGTCTGCTCCTGAAGCAGGGTGGCACGCCGCTGGTGTGGAGTACCGTTAAGGGCAAAGAAACCGATAAAGCGGCCGCTGTACTGGCCTCCATTCGGGGTGTAGGCAGTAAAGAATCGCTTAATATACTGAGTACCGTAGCTCTTGACAGCAAATACCCAATGAGTGTTCGCCGCGAAGCAACCCGCTCACTGGGTGGTAGCATGAACGGAGAAGATCAGGTACTGGCCTATCTGAAAGAAGGTAAGTTTGACGGTGAATTGAAAGCCGCAGCGGTACAGGGGGTAAGCGGAGCCTGGCGCAAGGCCATCCGCACCGAAGCAGCCAGTTACCTCAACGGCACTACCACCGCCGGCCAGAAACACCCGCCGGTCAATCAGCTGATCGCGGTGAAAGGTGATGCTGCCAAAGGCCGTCAGGTATTCCAGATGTACTGCTCTACCTGCCACCAGGTCAATGGTGAGGGTGCTGACTTTGGTCCGAAGCTGTCCGAGATTGGTAGTAAATTGCCCAAAGAAGGACAATACATGGCTGTATACTACCCAAGTGCGGGCATCAGCTTTGGCTACGAAGGCTACGAGGTGAAGTTAAAAGACGGCTCAACCGTAGCGGGTATTATCTCCAGCAAGACCGAAACCGACCTCATCATGAAGTTTCCGGGAGGTACTACGCAGGAGTACAAGATGTCGAACGTGAAGTCTATTAAGCAACTGGATGAGTCTATGATGCCTCCGGGCCTCCACGAAGCCATGAGTACCGAAGAGCTCACCGGGCTCGTAGAGTACCTGGCTAGTCTGAAGCGGAAATAAGCTTGATAATATGATTCATAAAAAAGCCCTGCCGACAAAAGTTGGCAGGGCTTTTTTTTAACTACCAGCTGGCCTGTTGGTACAATAATTTTAGGGTATAAAGCAGATAATTATTTATTGATCAACACCTATAACTACATATAGCCATGAGCATCATACGAATCTTATTTGCCATCATACTCCCCCCGCTGGGAGTGTTCCTGACAGTAGGCTTTGGTAAGCACTTCTGGATAAATATTATTCTGACCCTGCTGGGTTTTCTGCCGGGTATTATACACGCTGTCTGGATTATTGCCAGGCGAAGTAGCACAGTTACCTACTAGCCGTATAAGTATCTGAGCTAGTGTTACCCTGCTGTATGGCTACGGCTGGTTGTTCTGTATTACTTACGCAGCAGCAGAGTACGGCTCTGCATTTAGAATTAACTTAGAATCTCATAAATATTCGTGATACTGCCAAAGAACTCGTAATTTTCACCTTTCGAAAGATATATCACATCAGAGAAGTCATAAAAGTACGTGTAGAGATCCATGAGGCGCATCACATCTTCGTTAGCAGTAGCCGGAAGCATTTTATCAATTAGTTTATTAACAGGTACTTATCATAGTACCTCTCCTTCCGCAGACTGGGATGCCACTGCAATATCGACCGCCGCCGTATCGGCTGCGGCAGTCGATACGGCGGCAGTCGACACTGTCATTGTGTATGATTCCCTTTCTGAACGGGAGAAACGTTTTCCCGAGCATGGCGTGGCGGGACTATCCGTAGCCAACGGCCTGGAAGCAACCCTGTTTGCCTCCGAGCCAACTATCTCCAATCCGACCAGTATCGATATTGACGACCGCGGACGTGTATGGGTATGCGACTCCTACGGGTACCGCCCCGGTAGCGGCAACCGCAAAGCAAGCAAGGACCGGTTGGCCGGAGATCGTATCCTGATCCTGGAAGATACCGATGGCGACGGTAAGGCCGACAAGACCAAGGTATTCTACCAGGGGCCGGAGCTGAATGCCCCGCTGGGTATCCTGGTGATGGGTAATAAGGCCCTGGTATCACAGAGCCCTTACGTGTGGCTCTTTACGGATACCGACGGCGACGATAAGGCCGATAAAAAAGAGATTATATTCAGAGGTATTCGTGGAGTTCAAAACGACCACGGTGTACATGCTTTTGTGTTTGGGCCGGACGGGAAGTTCTACTTCAACTTCGGTAACGAAGGTCGTCAGCTACAGAGCGGCCGCGGAGGCCGACTTCTCGACCGTTGGGAGCGCCCCTTTAACTTCCGAAAATTTAAGCAGGGGCTGGTATTCCGTTGCGACGAAGATTTCACAACCATTGAAGTACTCGGACAGAATTTCCGTAATCCGGTGGAGCTAGCCGTAGACAGCTACGGTACCGTGTGGCAGTCGGATCATGACGAGGCAGGTACCGAGAGTGTGCGGATCAATTACGTTATGGAGAGTGGTAACTTCGGCTATGTAGATGAAATGAAAGGTACTACCTGGCGGGTAGTCCGTACCAACCTGGAAGATGAAATATCGCGCCGGCACTGGCACCAGAATGACCCCGGTGTAGTACCCAACCTGCTCAATACCGGCTCCGGCCAGCCTACGGGTATAGTCGTGTACGAAGGCGTTACGCTGCCCCGCCCGTTCTGGGATCAGATCATCCACTGCGATGCCGGAGCCAATGTAGTACGGGCTTATCCTATCCAAAGCGACGGAGCCGGCTACAAGGCCAGTACGCTGCCAGTCGTAGAGGGTAAGCGCGACAAGTGGTTCCGTCCGTCGGATGTGTGCGTGGCTCCCGATGGCTCCCTCATTGTAGCCGACCTATACGATCCGGGATCAGGAGAAGAAGCCAGCAGTACCGACCTCAACCGCGGCCGTATATACCGCATTGCTCCTCCCAAGACTCCTTACAAGGCTCCTACCTATGACTACAATAGTCCGGAGGGAGCCGTAGCGGCCCTGCAGAACCCCAATATGGCGGTACGCTATAAAGCCTGGTATGCCCTGCTGAATCACCGCCGGGCCGCCGAGCCTGCTCTTGAGAGCTTGTTCCGGTCACCTACTACCAACCCACGTTTACGGGCCAGAGCCCTATGGGTACTTAACAAGATTGAAGGCGTACACCGCCGCCACCTCGAGGTAGCTTTCCGGGAAATTAACCCCAACCTAAGCATCACGGCCTTACGGGCAGTTCGTCAGCGCAACAGCGACCCTACCGAGTACATTAAGCTGCTGACCGGCCACCGCGACCCGCAGGTACGCCGCGAGTGCGCCCTGGCTATCAGCCACAATCATACCTACGAAGCCGAACACGTGTGGGTACAGCTGGCCCGGCAGTACAAGGGCAACGACCGCTGGTACCTTGAAGCCCTGGGGGTAGGCGCCGAAGGCCAGTGGGACCGGCTGTTTGAGGCCTGGCTCCGGACGCAGAAGGGCGATCCATTGGCTACACTGGCCGGACGTGATATAGTATGGCGGGCTCGTACCAACCAGGCCATCCCCTACTTGTCCACCCTGGCTACCGATACCTCGGTTAGTCTGAAGGAGCGGCTACGGTACTTCCGGGCGTTTGACTTCCTGCCCCGTGGCTACGAAAAATCATACGCCCTGCTGAAAATGACCGAAGGCAATGATCCCGAACAAAACGAGATCAGTAAGCTGGCTCTCTGGCACATGGGCCGGGAGTTCGTCCGGGATTCCTATCAGGGTAAACAAGCCCTGCAGAAGCTCCTGAACAAGACCTACGGTACCTCCGATTATATAGAGCTCGTGTCGCGTTACGAGCCTGAGTACGAAAATGACCGTCTGTTCCGACTGGCCACCACGCGCCCCAATGCCGACATTGGCCGCGATGCCGGGCGTCAACTCCTGAAACAGGCCGATGAAAGCTACTTCTGGGACAAGTTTTACAGCAGCGACGATGATACCAAAACAGCCTTGCTAGCCTCTATTAAGGGCGTAGGAAGCCGCGAGTCGCTGATCATACTTAGCCGCGTCGCTCTTGATTCTTCTTATCCCGCCAAAGTTCGCCGTGCCGCTGCCCGCTTTATGGGAGGTAGCTGGGAAGGTGAAGATACGGTAGTCAACCTGCTCAAGAGCGGGCGTCTGCAGGGAGAGATCAAGGCCGCAGCCATCGATGGGATCAGTGATGCCTTCCGAAAAGAAATACGGGACGTAGCCGACAAGTACATTGAGTTTACGGACGCTTCGATCGATAAAAAAGCCTTCGAATAAGAAAAGCATCCCGGCACGGATGGTTGAAAACAAGCCTCTGCTGCTCTTCCTAGTATAGAACGGGCACTTTACCAGCCATGGCTAAGGTAAATTGCCCGTTCTACTCTCTTTTATATAAAAATTTATACAGGAACCATGCTTCGTAGAAACTTTGTAAAGTCAACCCTCGGATTGGCAGGAGCGGCCGTTGCGGCCGGAGATGCCTTTGCCTCTGCTCCACAAGCCAAGAATAACTTTAAACTAAAATACGCTCCGCACTTCGGTATGTTTGAGAACAGTGCGGGCAAAGACCCTATCGATCAGCTCAAATTCATGGCTGACATGGGCTTCAAGGCGCTGGAAGACAATGGCATGATGGGCCGCCCCGTAGAGATGCAGGAAAAGATCGGTAAAGAACTCAGCCGGTTGGGTATGGAGATGGGGGTATTTGTAGTAGATAAAGGAGGTAACTCCCAGAACTCCCTGGCAGCCGGTAAGAAGGAGTATATTGATATATTCCTGAATGGATGCCGCAGAGCCGTAGATGTAGCCAAGCGTGTCAATGCTAAATGGGTAACCGTAGTACCCGGCGACTTTGAGCGCCGTCTACCCATAGGGGTGCAGACCGGTCACGTAATAGAAGCCCTGCGTCGCGGAGCCGAAATCCTGGAACCACATGGCATCGTCATGGTACTTGAGCCACTTAGCGATACACCTAACCTGTTCCTGCGCAACTCAGACCAGACCTACATGATCTGTAAAGGGGTAAACAGCCCTTCGTGCAAGCTGCTGTTTGATATCTACCACATGCAGAAGAACGAAGGTCATATCATCCCTAACATTGACCATACCTGGGACGAGATCGCCTACTTCCAGATCGGTGACAATCCGGGGCGTAAAGAACCTACTACGGGCGAAATCAACTATAAGAATATCTTCAAGCACATCTACAACCGTAGCAAGGCTGAAAACAAAAACTTCGTTATGGGTATGGAGCACGGTAACTTCCGCCCCGGTAAAGATGGTGAAGATGCTCTGATCAAAGCGTATATCGAGAGCGACAGCTTTACAGTGTAGTACTTACGTGAGCCTGGTAGTCCGGGCTCACTATTTAGAAAATAAAGTACCGGTGTCCCCTGACCTGCCGAAAAATAACGCTGGGCTTCAGGTACACGTACTATCTATGCAGAGAAAGCGGCCCGAATTGATTCAGGCCGCTTTTTTAGTAGTTTCTTAAAGCGGTGATTACAATGTTACAACAGAGTTCTCTTCGCTGGCTACCCCGGCAGGCACATATTTGTCAGCTTCCGAGTCATTCATCCACTTCTCGCCATCTATACAATACCGGAACTGATATTCCTTACCGGGCTCCAGCTCCAGAGTGGCTTTGTATGAACCGTCTTTTTGTTTCTTTAATGCAGTAGCTTCTTCTGAATTCCAATTGTTGAAGTCGCCCAAAAGAGCTACTTGTTTCGCATCGGAGACAGCGTCTGCCGGCAAAGAGAACGTTACTTTGCAAATAGGTTTGCTTTTGAGATACTGTTTTGACAATGCCATAGTTACAGTGGTGTTTGAGTGACGCAACAAATATACAATCAACCTTTTTACAATTCAATGATTATCAATGTTGTATTCTAGTACAATCTTGCAATAATCATATAGTATAAGTAAAAAAGCAGATTTTATACTATTTTTATTTGTTGTAATTATCTATGTCAACTACTATACGCTGAAATTGTTTTATTTCCAGTTGGTACTAAATGGCACCACCAGTTTCAAACTGACGTTGCGTCCCATATCAAATACTCCCCTCCGCCCCGTCACTGGATTTAGGTCAAGGTACTTGAATCGGCTCTGGTGACTCTGGTACACCCGATCAAATAAATTAGTAACTGCCACGTATACTGAAAACAGTGTGCGCTGGCTTTTGCCCGTTATATCTCCTCCAAATCCAGCATGTACCAGTCCGTAGCCGGGGGTGACGGTTTCGGTATTGTAAGCCAGTAAGGCGCGGCTTTGAGTCAGGTACCTCTCCCAGTCTAGGCTTAGGTACAGGTTGCGGAAGCGGTTGCCGAGCCGGTCCTTGCTGAGCCGAAGCTGTACAAACCAGCGGGGAGCCGGCATGAGCGGCAGGTACCTGGCATTGGGTTCCCGAGCCGACAGATTACGACCTAGTACAGTCGAATGGCTCAGCGTCAGGCTCACCCAGCGAGCCTGCTCCGGGTTGTAGGTGAGGGTACCCTCAATGCCTCGCAGGCGGGCATCCCCCTGTACGTACCGAAACACGGGTACACCGGCTATGATGGAGTCGGCGCCGCTTTGGGTCAATACGCGTTCGCTGTACGTAAAGTTCTGAATGCTGTTCTGAAACAAGCTCACATCCGCGTACCAGCTGCTACTTTCGTAGGTAAAGCCCAGATCGCCCTGCCAGGCTACTTCGGGTACGGCATCCAGCTTGCCGATCTCATAGCGGAAGGTACCCGCATGCTCCCCGTTGGATGATAGCTCAGGAACCGTCGGAGCCCGGAAGCCACGGGAGGCATTCATCCGTACCAGCAGCTTCTTATTAATAGTATACACCGCCCCCATACTTCCCGAAAGATTGCGGTACAACTGGTCAAAGCCGGGGAACCGCACGCTCACGGCTCCTTCGGGGGAGGTCTGGAAGCGACCTTCGGCGTCAACGTAGAGCCTGGCTATATCCAGATGGCGCATATCGTAACGGAGGCCCCCACTGAGCTTGAGTCGGTCCAGGTTGTACCTTGAGAAGACGAATATCCCATTATCAAGAAGGGAATAATCAGGATAAAGGCTTTCGGTGCCGCGGTTTTCCATGGTCTGGTACATGCCGTTGGTACCTACATTCAGCTCCCACTGCTCACTGGCCGCCAGATTGTACCGTACATCGTAGTAGCCCGTCTGTAGGTAGAGAGAAAGGTCAGGTACCCAGGGGGCATCGGGCGAGCCGTACTCCAGGCGGCGGTTTTCGGCATAGGAGGCAGTAAGGGTAAGGCTATTTTGCCGGTCAAACTGTACAAGGCTACTGGAAGTCAGCTTGTAGTTGAGCAGGTACTGCGAGTTAGATGGGTTCATACTACGGCTAAGCAGGTCGGCTCCCGATACGGCTACTTCCCGTACATCATTATTCCGGTATATCTCTCTGGTAAATCGTCCCAGCGAGTCACGGGTACCTGTGGTAATATTATACTCCTGCACACTCCGTAGCGCATAAAACCGGGTATACCCCCACGACCGGTTCATGCCCACAAAGCCATTCAGGTTCAGATCTTCTTTGTAATTACTTCCATACACGCGGCCATCGGCGGCATTGCGGTAGTTGCCGGCGTTGCGCCTGCTGGCCTGCGCGAGCCACGTAAAGCCCCGGCGTGTACCACCTGCCTGCGCCGAGATGGCGTACATCCCGTTGTTGGTGTGGTAGTTGGTCAGTAGGCGCCCTTCCAGTTTGCCCTCTTCTACCGGCCGCGGCGAGTACACAGCCATCACTCCTCCCAGTCCGTCCGATCCGTACATAAGGCTACCGGCCCCCCGGATCACCTCGAAGCGCTCAATGCTGAATTCATCCAGGTTGATCCCATGCTCGGCTCCCCACTGATTATCCTCCTGCCTGACTCCATCGTGCATGGCAATGACCCGGTTAAAGGCCAGCCCCCGGATTACCGGCTTGGACAATCCGGCTCCGGTAGTCACCTGCGACACGCCCGGTAGCTTGCTGATGGCATCGGTCAGGTTGAGGGAGGAGCCCCGTAGCCACTGTACCCGCGACAGGGTGGCTATAGGTACCGGACTTTCCCGCACGAGCGTACGGGTAGCGGCTCCGGTCACGATTACCTCTTCCAGGGCATTAGGGGCATTCTGCATGACGAAGTTGCGTACCGTATCGCGCTCCATCGTGATGCGCTCGATCAGGGTCCGGTGCGCCATGTAGCTCACCTGAATCGTGTAGTTACCTTTCGGCACCGACCCGATGCGGTACCTCCCCTCTACGTCGGTAGTTGATCCCAGACGCAGCTCCGGAATAAATACCGCTGCTCCGATCACAGGTTCCTGGTTTTCGTCATGCAGGACCTGTCCCGACAGCACATACTGAGCCCGGGCGTGCCCCATGAGCAGGCAACAGATGATAATCCAAAGTAGTTGTGTCTTCATAGGTAGATAATGAAACAACTATAAATATATTTTTAGACAAACCTAAAAAATAATTTTAATTGTCAATACATTTACCCAAAATGTTTTTTTACTCTAACTAATTTAGCCGCAACTCACTCATTTGTAACATTATTGACTCATGCTAAAAAAGTACCTGAAACCTCTTCCCTTACCTGCTCCGGCTGACTGGGGGGTACTACTATTACGGGTAGGAATGTCATTACTGATGATGCAGTACGGGTACGCAAAACTGCACAACTACCTTTCCGGCGAAAGAGGCTTCGCTGATCCCATTGGCATTGGAGAAGAAGCCTCCCTGGTGCTGACTATATTCGCTGAATTCTTCTGCTCGATACTTCTTATACTAGGCCTGGCGGCTCGTCTGGCTCTTATTCCGCTTATTACTACCATGCTGGTAGCGGCACTGATCATACACGCTCAGGATCCATTCGATAAGCAGGAGCACCCCATCCTGTTCCTGATTCCTTACCTGACACTACTACTTACCGGCCCCGGGCGCTACTCGTTGGATAAGGTACTGTTCGGCTAAAAGCTCCGGCACTTTCGCAGCAGGACCCGTTAGATAGGCCTGCCTCCCCCCTTTTACCTGGTAGTTAGGCTGCTGTCAGACCTCCATCTATTGCCTATAAGCGGGCTGGTAGTAGTATCTAACTATCTATGAGGTACCTACTTTCTATTAATCGTTTATTCTAAACCCCTGTAAAAAAGCTGATATGCAAAAAATTGCGATGCTAGGGTCCGGCTTTATCGGACGTTTCTATGCCGACTCCCTGCACGGCCAGCGCAGCCGCGACCGCGTGACGGCTATCTACGCCCGTCGGGAGGAAAGCGCCCGCAAATTCGCCTCAGACTATGGCTGTGACTTCTGGTCGACCAGCATGGAAGAGGTCATTGCGCATCCGGACGTCACGATGGTCTGTATAGCCCTGCCCAACAACCTGCACGAAGAGGCGGTAATGCTGTGCGTCAAACACAGGAAAGCCGTCATATGTACCAAACCGCTGGGTCGCAATGCCGACGAAGCCCTGCGTATGATGCAGGCCGTGGAAGAGGCGGGTATTTTTGCCGGCTACCTCGAAGACCTCTGCTACACACCTAAGTTCCTGAAAGCCATCGAGAGCGTCAGGAGCGGAGCGGTGGGGCGTGTGCTGTGGGCCAAGTCACGCGAGACGCACCCCGGCCCGCATAGTGAGTGGTTTTGGGATATTGAGCAGGCCGGAGGGGGATGTATTCTCGACCTGGGCTGCCACTGCATCGAGATTGCCCGCAACTACATAGGCAAGGACATCAAGCCCATAGAGGTTATGTGCTGGGCCGATACGCAGGTGAAGCCCATTGAGGCCGAAGACCACGCCATAGCTCTGGTAAAGTACGAAAACGGCTCCATCGGTCAGCTGGAAGTAAGCTGGACCTTCCGGGGAGGCATGGACCTGCGCGATGAGGTGATGGGTACTGAGGGTACTATCTGGATCAATAGCTTCCTCCGGACGGGCTTTGAGATGTATACCTCGGGCAAGGGAGCCGACTACGTAGCCGAAAAAGCGGAGAGCAACACGGGCTGGCTGTTCCCGGTAGGTGATGAAATCAACGAATTGGGCTACAACCACATGTTTACGGACATGTTCACCGCCGCCGAGACCGGACGCGAACCCGCCGAAACCTTCTACGATGGCTATGTAGTAAATGCCGTGATTGATGCCTGCTACCGCTCCTCCAAAAGCAAACAGTGGGAGCCGGTGCAACTGCCCGTATGGCGCGGCCAGGAGGGGCTTACCAAACCCTCTACCCTGGTAGAGTACGACGAGGAGCACTACCTCATCAAGCAGGAAATGACGCACGACGGCCGCAATAAGCTGATCCTTAAGAACAAGTCTACCGGAAAGATTACCGAGCGGGACTTAGCTTAACTACTTTGAATAAAAATCAGAGGGTAGGTACCGACAGTACCTACCCTCTGATTTTTAGTACGTACACTACTTGCTTAACTCCAGGTACGGTCGGCGGAGTCGCGGGTATTCCACTCGTCGGTGGGCGCAAATAGCTTGGTACCTGGCTTCAGGTGGGCTTTGATCACCTCTTCCACCATTTCGAGCCCCAGTCCAGGCGCGTCGGGTACCGGCGCGAAGCCATTTACCACCAGTGGCTTGCTGGTTTTTGCCAGGCTCTCCCACCATGGGATATCTACCGAGTGGTGCTCCAGCGCAATGAAGTTCTCGGTAGCCGCGGCACAGTGTACGTTAGCCAGGAAGGCAATGGGTGTACCGGCAAAGTGCATCGCCATGGGTATACCATGCTCTTCGGCATAGTCACCGATCTTTTTGGTTTCCAGCAGCCCACCCGATGAAGCCAGATCCGGGTGAATCATATCCACCGCGTGGGTATCGATCAGCTTGATAAATTCTTCTTTCAGGTAAATATCTTCGCCCGTCAGGGTAGGTGTGTTGATCGCATCCGTGATCTGCTTCCATTTATCCATATAGAACCAGGGTACCAGGTCCTCCATAAACGCCAGCTGGTACTTCTCGATGGCGTTGCCGAAGCGTATGGCCGCGTTGACATCAAAGTGACCGAAGTGGTCGGCGGCCAGGGGTACTTCATACCCGATAGCCTGACGCACCTGGTGCGCGTACTCAGCCAGCGCCTCAAGGCCCTTATCGGTAATCTGTATACCCGTAAAAGGGTGGCGGGTCTGCCCGTAACTACCCAGCTTGGTGGCTTCGGTGCTCCATTGCCGCTTTACATCCCACCCCTTAGCTCCGATCAGTGCTCCAGGTATATCGGCTATCTGCTGAATGCCAAAGTCCATTTTCAGGAACGTAAAGCCTTTATCAAGGCGCTCTTCCTTCATCTTCTTGGCAAATTCCGAGGGGGTCCGTACTTCCGGCGTATCCGCATAAATCCGTACTTCATCGCGGTACTTCCCGCCCAGCAGCTGATAGGCTGGCACGTTATACGCCTTACCGGCCAGATCCCACAGCGCCATCTCTACGCCACACACCCCACCGGCGGCCCGGCTGTGATTGCCAAACTGCTTTATCTTCTTAAATATCTTTTCCACGTTACAGGGGTTTTCGCCCAGCAGACGGCTCTTGAGCATGAGCGCGTAGTTGGGGCTGGCGCCGTCGCGTACTTCCCCCCAGCCTACCAGCCCCTGGTTGGTGTCGATGCGGATAATGGGGCAGGTCATGGGGGCTCCTACTATGGTAGCTACGCGCAGATCGGTAATCTTCAGATCCGAGGGCTTTGAGGCGCGCTTTACCTTCTGCGTCAAGAACTCCATTTCGGCATCCGGCTTTCCATCCAGCATCATGCCTAGTGATAATCCACCCAGAGTAGCCTTTTTAAAGAAGTCACGACGGGTATCCGCGTTTGTACCCTCGGCGGCGGGTGTTTCTACTTTCTGAGAAGGTGGAGGTAATTTCTGTAATAATTCTTGCAGTCGTTTTTTCATAAGTGTAAGCTGATTTAGAATAGTGGATAGCTATGAATAAAAAAGAAGGCTGCTAGGGTAAAAAATGATAGGCTTTGCTTTTATATGAAAATATTGAGCTATAATATGACTATACAAACCTAGAAAGCTTATGAAACGTCTATTCCTACTCTTATCTCTTTGCAGTTTTTACACTACTTCTTCAAGCTTACTCGCTCAGTCTGTGCAGGCTACCAAAGAACAGGTCCTGGCTTATACGGGTGAATGGAAGGGAGAGCGATATCCGGACGGCAGACCCAAAGTTCCGGAAGATCTGATCAAGCGCCTGAAGGATATTTCGATCGAGGAGGCATGGGGGGTACTGCGCAACGAAGGCTACCATACTCAGTACGAAGGAAACTGGCAAATCATCCATCCTGACAAGGTAATGGCCGGACGGGCCCTGCCCGTAACCTACCTGCCAGCGCGTCCGGATATGGAAGGACCCATCAAAGAGCAGGGCAAAAAGGAGGGCCGCAGGGGAAGTAGCAACTCCTGGCCTATTGATATGCTCAACGAGGGGGATGTATACGTAGCCGATGGATTTGGCAAAATAGCTTGGGGCACCCTCATAGGCGACAACCTCGGCAACTCCATCTATACCAAGTCTAAAAATGGGGTAATATTTGATGGTAGCGTACGCGATTTGGAAGGGCTTTCCCAAATAGATGGGTTTAATGCCTGGGTACGTGGCTTTGACCCCTCCTATATTCAGAACATGATGGTAGGCTGCATCAACTGCCCTACCCGCATCGGCAATGCTACAGTACTACCCGGTGACCTGGTACTAGCCAAAAAAGGAGGAATAATTTTTATCCCGGCGCACCTGGCCGAGAAGGTCATCGTCAACTCCGAATTCATTGCGCTCAGGGATAAGTTCGGACATCAGCGTCTGCGCGAAAAAAAGTACACGCCGGGCGAAATTGATCAGGCCTGGAATGATACAATTAAGGCCGATTTCATGAAATGGATTAATGAAAATCCGGATAAAGTACCGATGACAAAACAGCAATTAGATAATTTCTTAAAAAACAGAACTTGGTAATTGCAAAACTCGTTTGTATAATTGCAGTAGATGAAAATTTTTCATGGCTAATAGATGGCAAAAATGCCGACCGCTTGGTCGGCATTTTTGTTGGTATATGTGGGTATACTGTGTCAATTCGACATTTTATTCAAAAAAAGGCATCCCGGGAGTAGCATACTTGCGCATTCCTTCTTCATTGATCTCCACCCCTATACCCGGCTTTTCGGACAGTGGGATGTATCCTTTTTCGATCATCGGTCCATTAAAACTGATAATTTCTTTGAACATCGGATCTTCGTCAAAATAAACCTGCCACTCCAGAATCAAAAAGTTTGGTACCGAAGCACATACGTGGCTGGATGCCATCGCTCCCAGGTACGAAGCCACCATGTGTGGAGCAAAAGGTACGTAGTACAGGTTAGCCAGATTGGCAATCCGCTGCCCCTCACCCAGCCCCCCCGCCTTCTGCAGATCCGGCATGACGATGTCAACGGCTCCCAACTCAAACAACCGCCGGAATCCGTGGGCCAGGTAGTGGTTTTCGCCCGCGCAAATGGGCGTACTCGTCGACTCGGTGACCAGCTTATAGGCCTCGGCATTTTCGGCCGGGATAGGCTCCTCCAGAAACATCAGATTCAGGGGCTCCATCAGCTTGGCTACTTTCTTTCCGGTCGGCAGGTCGTAGCGGCCGTGCATGTCGATGCAGATGTCAATTCTGGGTCCTACGGCCTTGCGCACCGCCGCTACCTGATTGTACATGCGCTCCAGTTCGCCCGGGCTGGCCGTCCAGTTATAGGCATCGTACTTGGCCGGGTCGTTACGCTCATCAATGTCAAACTTCACGGCGGTATAGCCCGCATTGACAGCATCTTTGGCCGCTTTGGCAAAGTCTTCGGGTCTGGGACCTTCTTTCCGGTAGGCGGCAGTATCACAGTATACCCTGATCTTATCCCGGAACTTCCCGCCCAGCAGCTGGTACACCGGCATCCCATAGGCTTTCCCCACCAGGTCCCAGAGGGCCGTTTCGACGGCTGTCAGTACAGCTATGTACATACCCGACTGCGCCCCCTCAAAGAAGCCGGACCGGCGTACATCTTCAAACAGCCGGTGTACGTTCAACGGGCTTTTTCCTTTAATCCGCTGCCCCATCATCTTCACCAGGTGGTAGGTACCGGGCGTGGCATCTACTCCTTCGCCACATCCCCATATATCCTGATTGGTATATACCTTCACAAACAGGCTGTGCCCGTTGCGTATGTAGCCGCATTTGATATCCGTGATGCGTAGTTCGGAGGGCTTGGAGGACTGTGGAGTACGCTCGACGGCCTCAACCAAACCACTACCGAATGAATTAAGCGCGGTAGTACTCATGGCAGCCGCCAGGGCACTCTTCTGAAAAAAAGAGCGGCGGGATAAGTTGGGTTTCATGTGCTGAGATAGGTTGAGTGGCTTGATTAAGAGAAATAAATAGGTAATGCATTGAAAGGCACCGCCTTCGGCTCTTATTGTGTAGTGGTATGGCAAGCAGCTAGTTGTATTGGTCAAAAAGGTTAGCATCCCTGGCCTGTGGAGACACAGGCCCCGGTTTTCTTCTTTTTCTCTTATACTCATATAGCTAATTAACCAATACAGCTAATAGCTAACTACTACTAGCTATCAGCTATCTACCAGGTTCGTTTTTCAAGGTATTTCTGGATAGCCTCCCTGGGTACCGGTAGTTCATTAAGGTGGGCATTGAGCCACTGCGAGAAGTCTTTCTCTATATCAGCCGACCAGCGGTTATCGATCTGCCCCGGCGTGTACTTTTGCTCGCGCAGGCGCTGATGTCCGAACATATCCCGAAGGCGCACGATTTCGGAAGTAGTGACCACCTGCTCGAGCAGGTGGGGAGGAATAAAGGTAACCGCACCGTCACGCCCCAGTACGGCATCACCGGGCATTACGGTCACCTTACCGATACGAGTAGGCTGGTTGATGCCGATAAGGGTCGTATTAAGCTCGCCTTCCGGATTGTTGAGATGGTGCGAAGGATGATAAGTCCGAAAAAAAGAAGTGAAGGAACCAATCTCTTTAAGCCCAGCTATGTCTCTGACCGCTCCGTCATATACGATACCATTGCCCGTTTTGGCAAAGATGGAGTTACCCAGGTTATCTCCAATGGTAGGGCCATCCTCGTGCATCCCAAACTGATCCACTACGTATACATCCCGCCTGACGAGCATATCAATGGGCCAGGAGTTCTGCGACTTCACTCGCCCATCCTTTTCGTGGCCCTTTTTGTCAATCACCCGATGTATGTCAGGCCGACCTGGCATGAATATGGCCGTAACTGCCCTCCCCACCAATACACTATCGGGGTTAATGGTCTTCCAGCCCTCAGCATACTGGTACTTATAGTTCTGCCCTTTCATGACGGCCCAGGCCTCCTCATGCGTCACCAGCTTGAGTCGGTTGAGCAGATCGTCGGGTACTTTGGGGCGTCCATCCGGGAAACGTTCCCCTTTCCACTCGGGCGTCAGAAACAGCAAATCGGCCTTAGAAATCTGCTGTCCGTGTACATCCGGCTGCATTAGTATATACAGGCTTAGGGTAAGTAATAACAGTCTTCTCATAGTGCTTAATTTTTGTGAATAAGCTCCTGCACACCCATTACTACTCTATGGTACTATTTAAATTAAAATTTATACTATAAGAAGCCAAATTATTAAAAACGCTTAAAAACGGGTACGTATCTCATTGATACACAGAACGTCAGTTCAAATAAAATTTTATAGCTTTTTAATTAGATATTTTAAAGATTTCGCTTATTGCAGCTGAAACTTAAATCCATACAGCATGAAAAAGGGAACTTTACGATTATGTTTAGTTGCCATGCTTACAGTCTTAGTAAGTTCGACTGTACTGTTGGCCCAAACAAGAGTATCCGGAAGGGTTACGAATGAGAAAGATGGTCAGCCTCTACCTGGAGTTTCTATTCTGGTCAAAGGTAGTAACGTAGGTACCACCTCCAACTCTGAAGGAAGCTATGAAATCAATGCCCCAGCCGGTTCTACGCTGGTTTTTAGCTTTATCGGCTATACCACTCAGGAGATAGCCGTGAGTAATCGCTCTACGATCAATATCTCCATGTCAGAAAACGCCACGGCTCTGGATGAAGTAGTCGTGACCGCACTGGGTATCCGCAAGGAAGCCAAAAAATTGGGCTACGCTACCTCTACCGTAAATTCCGAACAGATTACGGTCAACCGTACACCTAACTTTATCAATACGTTACAGGGAAAAATTGCGGGGGTGAACATCACCGGCCTGGGTACCGGTCCGGGTGGCTCATCCAAGATCCGGATCCGGGGGCAATCGTCTTTCTCGGGCCAGAACTCCCCACTTATCGTAGTTAATGGTATCCCTATTGATAATACCAACTTCGGTACTAACCCCAACAATGCCGGTGCCGATAATTCCATAGGTGTACGCGGAGGTGGTAATACCTCCGATGGTGGAGATGGTCTTTCGAGCATTAATCCCGATGATATTGAAAGCATGACCGTACTGAAAGGGGCTACTGCCGCCGCTCTTTACGGATCACGGGCTAAGGATGGAGTCATCATGATCACCACCAAAACACGCGGTGATAGCCGAGGAATTGGTGTATCGTACAATACCAACTTTACGGTAGATACTCCCCTTGACTTTACCGACTACCAGTACGAGTACGGCCAGGGTGAAGGTGGCGTACGGCCTACTGCCGCCAACCCTACCTCGGGACAGTGGTCGTTTGGAGAGCGGTTTCAGCCGGGCATGACGCAGGTACTCTTTGACGGGGTAACGGTGCCTTACGAGCCCGTCTACAATCGCATCCGGAGCTTCTTCCGCAACGGTACCAACTTCAACAATACGGTATCGCTATCATCACTGAGTGATAAGGGAGGCTTTAACCTCTCCCTGGCCAACATGGACAACCGGGGTATCGTACCCAATAATACCTTTAACCGCAAGACCATCAACCTGGGCTTCAGCTACGACCTGTCAAAGAAACTGAGCACCACGGGTAATATCAACTACTCCAACGAGTACAACAAAAACCCACCCGTCATAGCCGAGCAGGACAACTCCATTCCGACCAGTATCTACAACCTGGCCAACTCCATGCCGCTGGACCTGCTTGACGAAAAGAAGTACGACGCCAACGGTGATGAGTTTGTGTACTCCCGCTTCCGCAACCGTACCAACCCTTACTTCACATTGGCGGAGCAGTTCCAGAACATCCGTCGGGACCGTATCTTTGGTAATGTAGCCGTGCGGTACAACTTCCTGCCCTGGCTGTACGCGCAGGGCCGCATCGGGCAGGACTACTGGTCACGCGACCAAGACTACAACAACTACCCTACCGGCCACGCGTCCCGGCCTCCCGCTCCCGAAGGCTTTGTGAATGGTATGTACACGCAGGAGACCCGTCGCTTCCGTGAGACCAACGCGGATATATTGATCGGGGCCAATCAGCGCTTTGGGGACTTCGGGCTGGATGTTACCGCCGGTGGTAACAGGATGTACCGCCGCTCTGACCTGAACAGCGTGCAGGTAACCGACTTCATAGTGCGGGGCCTCTATACCGTCATGAACGGCCGGGTAAAGGACCCTCTCTACGGGTTGTCGGAGCGGGCCGTTAACTCTATTTACGGATCAGCGGAGCTTTCCTTCCGCGATTATCTGTACCTCAACGTTACCGCCCGTAATGACTGGTTCTCCACCCTGGCACCGGCCAATCGCAGCATTCTGTACCCGTCCTTTTCGGGTAGCTTTGTGTTCTCGCAGGCCTTCGACCAGATGCCTACCTGGCTAAGCTTTGGTAAGTTACGCGCCGCCTATGCTGAGGTAGGTAGTGATACCGATGTATCGCCCTATTCCAACGCGCTCTTCTACGGAATCAATGCCAACCTGTTCCCCAATGTCTTGGGTGCCTTACAACCGGTAGGGTTTATAAATGGCAACACGGTACCCAACGCTAACCTGAAGCCGATGCGTACTTCGGAAAAAGAAGTAGGGCTAGAGCTGAAGCTTTTTGATAACCGGATAGGTATTGACTTTGCTGTTTATGAGAAAATAACTTCGGATCAGATCGTTTCGGCCGAGATTTCGGATGCATCCGGCTACACCAATACGCTCATCAACAGCGGACGCAGCCGCAACCGCGGCCTTGAGCTACTCCTGAATCTGGAACCCGTCCGGACCAACAACTTCCAGTGGAACATAACGCTGAACAGCTCCTACAACCGCACCATGGTACTTAGCCTGCTTACCGACACGCCCGGCGAGCGTATTACCGTTGGTCGTCACGTATTTAACGGGGAGCTAAGGCAGGTAGTAGGGCAGCCTATGGCTCTGCTGTATGGCTTTGGCTACCGCCGCGACGATCAGGGCCGTCAGATATTCGGTGGCAATGGCTTGCCCTTACGTACTACGGATCTGGTATCCTTTGGCTCGGCCATTCCGATCTGGTTTGGAGGTATTACCAACGCCTTCAACTATCGGGGAGTACACCTGTCGTTCCTGGTAGATTACAAACTGGGACATAAGATGATATCAGGTACCAACTTCAACGCCGTGCGCCACGGTCTGCACAAAATGACGCTGGAAGGTCGTGAGGGGGGGATGCTGGGGGATGGCGTAAACGAAAAAGGGGAACCCAATACGGTACGGGCACCGGTACAGACCTACTGGGAAGTAGTACGTACGCAGGCCCTGATCGAGCCGGTCGTGTACAATGCGGGTTTCTGGAAGCTTCGCCAGATTACAGCCGGCTACGACTTCTCCCGCTTCCTTCCTGCGGCGTCTCCACTGAAAAACCTGCGCCTGAGCTTTGTAGCCAACAATGTCTTCATCCTCAAAAAATGGGTACCCAACATAGACCCCGAGTCGTTTGGCTTTGGCTCTGATAATGTCGTAGGACTGGAAGCTACTGGTCTGCCTACTACCCGAAGCATGGGATTCAACCTCAATGTCAAATTCTAACTCTGCCACTATCATGAAAAAGAAACTGATATATCCCCTGCTGGCTATGCTGATGATGGCTGCATCCTCCTGCGACCAGGGGTTTGACGAAATGAATACAAACAGGACCGCCGTTACGACGCTTAACCCGGCGTTCCTGCTGAACAACGCCGTTATTAATGCTTCCTTCCCGAGTGGTACTATGATGTATGAAATGGGGATTGTGCAGCAGATGGTTACCCCTAATTCGGGAATCATAGCCGGTGCTAACTTCAACCAGGACAACCGGGGCGTTACCCAGGAAATCTGGCAGCGGTACTATCGCTCCATCATACGGAATACGGCCGATGTAATTAACGCTACCTCCGCAAATCCGAACCGCAGCAACCTGCTGAACATGGCCCGTATTTTTCAGGCCTACGCGTTTATGGTACTGACTGATACCTATGGTGATGTCCCCTACTTTGAGGCGGGTAAAGGCTTCATAAATCAGACCGTACTACCCAAGTACGATACGCAGGAGGCTATCTACATGGACATCATCAAGGAACTTACCGAGGCTACCGCCGCTCTGGATGCAACTAAAGCCCGGGAGAATACCGACATCCTATACTCCGGTGATATTACCAAATGGAAACGCCTGGGCAACTCACTCCTGCTGCGGGCAGGCATGCGCCTGATAAAGGTAAAGCCCGACCTAGCCCAACAGGCGGTTCAGAAAGCGGTACAGGGTGAGGTAATGCAGTCCAACGCGGATAACGCTCTGGTACGCCATAACGCCAACTACATCAACGGATTGGGCAACACGCTTAATGCTACCGAGGCCAATAACTTCTACCTGGCGGCCCCCTTTGTCAACTACCTGAAGAGTACCAATGACCCCCGGCTGCGCTCCATTGCCGTACGCTACGTCGGGGCCGAGTCAGGCTCCGAACAGGTAGTTTCCCGCGCCAATACTGACCCGGCTGTTCAGATAGGAATGCCCTTTGGCTATGACAATATTTCCATCAAATCGCAGGTACAGGCCAGCGGACTGAAAAGCTTCTACGACTACAGCCAGCTGGACCGCAACCGTATGGCCAAGCTCCAGAGTCCGATGTTCCTGGTTACGTACTCCCAGACCCAGCTGCTACTGGCCGAAGCCGCCCAGCGCGGCTGGATACAAGGTACACCCGAAAGCTACTATACCAACGGTGTACGTGCCCACATGCAGCAAATGGCTGACTACGATCCCAATAGCGCCGTACCGGCGGCGGCCATTGATGCCTACCTGGCAGCCAATCCTTTTGATGCCAGCAAAGCCCTCGAGCAGATTAATACTCAGTACTGGATCTCATCATTCATGAATGGTCCCGAGGCCTTTGCGAACTTCCGGCGGAGCGGCTTTCCCATTCTCACCCCGAACCCCTTCCCCGGCAAAGGTATTAAAGGTGACTTTATCCGCCGCCTGACCTATCCTAACTCAGAGATCTCCGTCAATAACGCTAATGTAAAAGAAGCCGCCGCCCGAATGGGCGCGGATGATCTGGATACGCGGGTATGGTGGGATAAGTAGATTTTAGTCTAATCCTGATTGTAGTACATAGAACGTCCTGCCCGCTACGGGCAGGACGTTCTACAAAATTCTCTGCCACTACTTCTAAACAACGTCAACCCGTGCGCTCTTACCTCTATACCCTATCCATTATCGTGGCGGCTACGCTGGCCATGCTCTTTCCGGAGCCCTTTACCCGCTGGGGAGATTTTGAGCTGAAGACCCTCATCGTCCCCCTACTACAAATCATTATGTTCGGAATGGGTACCACCATGGGCCTCAAAGACTTTGAGGGAGTAGTCAAATCTCCCAAAAGCGTGGTCATTGGGCTGTTGTGTCAGTTTACCATCATGCCCCTGGTAGGCTTTACCCTGGCCAATAGCTTTGACTTTCCGCCCGAGGTAGCCGCGGGAGTGATCCTGATCGGTACTTCTCCCAGTGGGCTGGCTTCCAACGTTATGTCCTATATCGCCAAGGCCAACGTAGCCCTGTCGCTCACCATCACGGCCGTAGCTACGCTGATGGCCCCTATACTGACTCCCCTGCTCATGAAACTACTGGCAGGCACCTTTGTGGAGGTTAACTTCATGAAGATGATGGTGGACATTATCAAGATGATCATCCTGCCCATCGGGCTGGGCCTGCTCGTCAACTACATCTTCCGTAAGCAGTCTGTATGGCTCAACCGCTACATGCCGCTGGTTTCTATGGTGGGAATTGCCCTGATCATCAGCATCATTACTGCCGCCGGACGTGAGAGCCTCCTTACCATAGGTGTAGCCCTGATCGCCTGTACCCTTATCCACAATATACTGGGCTATGCCCTGGGCTATACCTCGGCTCGCCTCCTGGGCTTACCCGAGCAGGATTGCCGTACTATCTCACTGGAAGTAGGTCTGCAGAATGGCGGACTGGCATCTGGTATAGCCTTACAAATGGGTAAAGTAGCCACGGTAGGCCTGGCTCCGGCCTTATTTGGCCCGATCATGAACATCACCGGATCCATACTGGCCAGCTGGTGGAGCAAAAAAGAAGTAGTGGAAGTAGTACGCACCGAAGAAAAGGCCAGACAAATGACCTGACGCCTGCCCACAGGCTGACATAATGAGTAGAGGGCGCCGGAAGGTGCCCTTTTTTATTAAATTAGTACCTACCTGACCGATATGATTATGAAAAAACAATATACTCTCTGGATAGCTTTGCTGCTGCTGGGCTCCTCATCCATGGCCCAAAAGGCCACGTTCAAAGCGGAAGTCATTGATTCCAAAATTGACATCGGCTACGGTCTGGCTATCGGCGATGTGGACGGGGACGGCAAAGAGGATATCCTGATGGCCGATCAGAAAGAAATAGTCTGGTACCGCAATCCGGCCGGCTCGAACAGCTCCTGGGTTCGTCATGTAATAGCCAGAAATCTTACCGAACGCGACAATGTATGCATAGCTGCCCGTGATATCGATGGCGACGGCAAGGTGGAGGTAGCTGTGGGAGCTCAGTGGAATCCGGGTGAGACCAAAGACCTGAAACAATCCGGAGCTGTCTTCTACCTCATCCCCCCCGACGACCGTACTCAGCTGTGGGAGCCGGTACGCCTGCACCACGAAGTGACCATCCACCGGATGCACTGGGTGCAGAAGTCGGATGGAGGCTACCAGCTGGTGGTACTACCTCTGCACGGCGAGGGTAATGCCAACGGGGAGGGTACTCCGGTCCAGATGATCTCCTATGATGTTCCTGAGAACCGGAAGGGCCTCTGGCCGTACCAGTTGCTGGATACCAAGATGCACATGACCCACAATTTCCACCCGCTGGAAGTAAAGAATAACTTTCTGGGTCTTGTGATTGGAGGCAAACAAGGCGCGCAGGTATTTCTGAATGGGGCCGAAGGCTGGGCTCCGTCGGGTACCTGGATGGTGAGTAACTACGGTGTGGGTGAGATCAGAACGGGTACCCTAGGCAACGGACAACTCATGACCGCTACCGTCGAACCCATGCATGGTACCAGCCTGGTAGTATACACCAAGGATAAACGCACCGTATTGAACGACAAAATGAAACAAGCCCACGCCATTGTCTGTGCTGACTTTCTGGGTCAGGGGCGCGATCAGATCGCGGTAGGCTGGCGGGAGCCGAATGATAAGAAGCAAATGGGCGTGCGGCTGTACGTAGGTACCAACAGCGACGGTACCCAATGGCAGGAGTACGCCTTGGACGAAAAAGTAGACATGGCCTGCGAAGACCTGCGGGCCGCTGACCTGGATGGAGACGGGGATCTGGATCTGGTAGCAGCGGGTCGGTCCACCCGTAATGTCATCATCTACTGGAACCAGCGGAAGTAGCTTACGACCTTATACTCATTAATATACTTTTTGTAACCGATATAGTATTTTAAGAATAATAAATATTCATTATCTTCGTACTATAAGTGACAGTGTTTTCTTGATGGCTGGTTAGTTGGTTAAAATTTCACCTTTTAAACCTCCACAAGTATGAGGCCAACAAATAGTGTATCAGCATGGGTACCGGGTTTGAGCATATTGCTGTTGCTGCTCTGCGTAGAGACAACAGCCCAAAAAGCACCCCGACACAATGATCTTGTCGCGCTGTCCCCGAACGCCGACAAAAACGTACAACTACTTGATAGTTATCTGGATGATCTGATTTCTGGAAATTTTGAGAGAGCCAAAACACGGCTCAGCCCTGACTATACCGAGTACGGACCTGGTGCCAGCGAATCCATGACGATGGCTCAACTGGCAGATAACTGGGAGCATGCAGCGCACGACCGAATCGAACAAACCATCAGCAATCGCTCAACCGTTTCCTTCAACGCCAAAGCAGGCCCTGACCAGGGAGACTGGGTCATGAGCCGGGGTGTGTACAACTGGAAGGAAAGAAACGGCGGCACCACGATGAGCGTTCCTTTTCAGGTAACGGCTCAGGTAATCAATGGTAAAATCAAGAACGCATATATGTACTTCGACCGGTCCAGTCCACTCGATAGACTGGGCTACGCGGTTCTTTCTTCCAACCATGATCCTGAATTGTTCCTGATCAAGAAAGTGATTGAAGACGAAACATCGGCCTGGCTCCGCAACGACGGTAAACAAATGCAGAACTGCTGGGCTGACCTGTCCTACGCCACCCACACCGTTACCGACGAAAGTGGTAAAGCTTACGTAATAACCGGTTCGGAGATGAGTGATCAGATCATGCGGTTGTCGGCGCAGAAGCCTAATGAACCGGGAATTACATTCAGCAACGCCAGGTATGAGGTACGACCAAACGGCAACGCTGCCTGGGTAACTTTTGAACAAACATTCCAGAAGCCCAATGGCGAGCGTTACACCAATCTCGAAAGCCGCTACCTGGAAAAACTGGGAGGCAACTGGAGAATCGTACACATGACTACCTTACCTAAGAAGTAAAAAATACCCGTTTCTTTCCCGTCCGGAGTACCATCCCCGCCTGTTGATCAAGAAAACACTCAATAGGGGAAGTACTCCGGACGGGAATTTTTATGCCGGACCGTTCATCCCTTGCCCATACGGCTCGCCGGGATCAGTTTACCATTCGCCCCGGTTGCATCGACATCAAACATCTATGAGTTATATTTGTTCTTATACTTCTACCAATTCATTGTAAATCATGACACCTTTTCGCTCCGGCTCCTTTATCCGGCGAGCCAAAGATATAACCATTAGCAGTACCCTGGCCCTGGCAATCATGGCCGGTGGAATAGCTCTGCCCGGCTGCAGTACCAACAATAATGAAGATGAATACAGCTACGCGGCCGACACCTCGTACAGCCAGGGTATTCGCTCTCATATCAAAGAGGTATCACCGGGTGAGTTTCAGATAACCAATGAGGAAACCGTGCCCTTTGACCAGGCGGCGGCTATTGTCTCCTACCAGGATGGCCATAGCGATACGCTTAGCCCTACGGCCGCCAAAGCCCTTATTGACAAGGAGATTCAGACCAACCAGTCGGCAGGAATGCATAGCGGGCTATCGAATGTATTGTTGTATGGTGGTATGGGATTCATGCTGGGACGTATGATGAACATGGGGTACATCAACTCCTACCGCGGCCAGGCCAATAATCCAAGCCGTTTCTACAGCAATCCGGCCACCTACCAGCGATCACAGAGCGCCTATACTGATGTCAGCCGCTCACGGGTAGTGACCTCTCGCCCGGCAGGCGGCCGATCCGGATTTTTCAACCGCTCATCGGGTCGCGTTGGAGGCTAAGCCTGGTTCCGCCACTACATCAGGGCTGCCTGCGCGCAAATAAGGCGCAGGCAGCCCTGTCTTTAGGTTAACATTCAGAATAGATTTTATTACTGCACCTTATGATTACGCTAAAATCATTGCCCAAGCACCCTGAGCAGGCGCTTCGCTCGCTGGGCTGGAACTGGATGCTGGGAGAAGATACCATACCCTACCTGGTACAGGAAGCCGTCGTACTGGACGAAACAGAAGCCAATGCCTATTACGAAGCGGCAGGTTCGCTCTATGACATGCTCGTCGAGGCGGGCCAGCACGTAATTGATAACAACCTGTTCCGTGATATGGGTATTCCTGACAATCTGGTTGAACTGGTCAAAACTTCCTGGGAGGACGATCGGCAGGTTCACCTATACGGACGCTTTGATCTGGCCGGTGGAATAAACGGAGAGCCGGTTAAGCTGATCGAATTCAACGCCGATACCGCTACCTGCCTGCCCGAAACGGCGGTGGTACAGTGGGCGCACCTGCGCGCCAATGGCATGGACGACACCCGCCAGTTTAACAACCTGTACGAGACGCTGGTGGGGCAGTTTAGATATATCCGCGAGGCCAACAGCGACCTGACGCCCAGCCTGCTCCTGTCAGCGATGCGCGATTATCCCGAGGACGATGCCAACGTAGCCCTGCTCGGCGAAGCAGCCCGTGAAGCAGGTTTCGAGGTAGAGTTTGCGTTTATTGATGAAGTAGAGTTTTCGGCCGAGGAGGGTATCTTCATGCAGGAGTCACAGCATGGACACTTCGTACGGTTCGATTTCTGGTTTAAGCTGGTACCTTGGGAGTACATCGGTTGGGATGAACCCCAACTCGCTGACATCCTGACCACGCTGGTCCGTAACCGTAAAGTAGTGGTACTTAATCCGGCCTATACACTGCTGTTCCAGTCTAAGTACATCCTCAAAGTACTTTGGGACCTGTACCCTTACCATCCGCATCTGCTCCAGACCGAGCGGTACGCCCTGCCGCACAAGCGGTCGGTGAGTAAGGTACTGTTTGGCCGGGAAGGTGCCAACGTGACCATTCTTGACAAAGGCGGGGAAGCGCTGGAAAAAGTAGAAGGTGAGTACGACAACCAGCCGCGCATCTACCAGGAGTACGTGGAGTTTCCGAAAGATGCTCAGGGACACTCGTACCAGGCGGGTGTATTTTACGTCGGTGAGCCCTGTGCTCTGGGCTTCAGACGCGGAGGCCGCATTCTTGACAACACTGCCCAATTTGTGGGACATATTGTGGAGGGGTGACTCATTAGTAAATGAGTGATTGAGAGAATGAGTGAATGATCAAAAAATTGTCAATAACAAAATGAGCGATTGAGGTATTTCCCTTCAATCGCTCATTTTGTTATCTATTCACTCATTCTCAAATTCTATCATTCTCCAATTAACACTACTCTCTTCTGCCCATTAGTATACTTACGTAGTAGAGCAAGGTAGCCAGTGAACCAATGGCGGCTACCAGATACGTACGGGCCGCCCATTTGAGCGCATCAGATGCCATACCATACTCACGCTCATTAACTACGCGGTTGCGCTGGATCCAGGCCAGAGCCCGGTTACTGGCATCGTACTCAACGGGCAGCGTAATAAACGAAAACAGAGTCGTTGCTGCGAAAAGAGCTACCCCGATGGCTAATGGTAGAATAGTCGTGTTGATCATCAGGATACCCGCCAGAATAACCCACTGCATGTAGCGCGAAGCCACACTCAGGAAGGGTACCATCTGTGAACGGAACTTCAGCCACGAGTAGGCTGTAGCATGCTGCACCGCGTGTCCACACTCGTGAGCCGACACCGCGGCGGCCGCTACACTACGACCATAGAATACGTCGGAACTGAGGTTAACGGTCTTGTCCTGTGGGTTGTAGTGGTCAGTAAGCATACCTTCCACCGAAAGCACCCGCACATCATGAATTCCGTTATCACGCAGCATTTTCTCAGCTATCTCTTTACCACTCAGGCCAATGCTTAGCCCTACCTGCGAGTATTCATTAAATTTACTTTTGAGTCGCCACTGAACGTACAGACTGACGATCATGACGACGATACCAATCAAATATGCACCTGCCATTGTATTACAATCGTTTTAAGTGAACTGCTATGGGTTAAAATCATTACCAGTAGAACGTATTTTCTACCAAAAACTGCATCACTATCTTAGTAGCTCTGCTTGATTTTTTCAATCAGTGAAGTCGTGGAATATCCTTTTACAAGGGGTATTGTTTTGACCTCGCCTCCATTAGACAGTACAAAATCTGCGCCAACGATTGTTTCGACGGTATAATCGTCACCTTTTACCAAAATGTCAGGTTTTATGGCCTCAATCAGGCGGATTGGCGTTGCATCATCGAACAAAATGACAGTATCCACAAATGATAATGCCGCCACCAGCCGTGCCCGCGCGTGTTCGTTCACTACCGGACGCTGCGGCCCTTTCAGCTGGCTTACCGAGGAGTCGGTATTGAGTCCCAGTACCAGCCGGTCGCCGGTTGCCCGGGCCTTCTCGAGGTAGTCGATGTGCCCCAGATGTACAATATCAAAGCATCCGTTGGTAAATACGATCTTCTGTCCGGCCCGTTGCCAATCCTGCACCTGCGTGACGGCCTCGTCCAGGCGCATAATTTTATTTTCGGTAAGAATCATAGTATAAAGGTTTAGGATAATCACTGAAACATAAAACCCATCAGGAAACTCCTCAGACCTGTTGTACCTCTTCTACCGCTTCCTTACGCGATTTATTCATGAATAGTACCACCAGGAAAGCCAGCGCACCTACCACCAGCATCAGGAGCATCTGGGTACCGTGTATAAACGTAGCCAGTGTGATCCCGTCTTTCTGGGTCAGGCCATACAGTAGCATCACGTTACCTACCAGCAGGTGATAAGCTCCTATACCTCCCTGCGTAGGGGCAGCCATGCCGATAGCCCCTATGACCAGTACCGTGAGGCCGGCCAGTGGGCCCAGGTCGGATGTTTCGGGGATACAGTAAAACAGCACGTACGAGCTCAGGTAGTAAAATACCCAGATCAGCAATGAACTGGCTATAAAGAGGCCGGGGCTGCTGAGCTTACGAATACTGAGCAGACCTTCCAGCATACCTCTCGAAAAGCTTACAGCCTTCTGCACGAGACCGTTAGCCAGTACCTTTTCCCGTAAGGCTTTATTCTTAAAGAACAGGTATCCTAACACTACTACGGCTGCAACTCCTATAAGTACTATTATCAGCAGCCAGTTGGTGGCACCACTGCCCTCGCCCCCGCCTACCTTACTACCAAACAGCTCGGCAAAAAAGCCGCTCAGACGATCAAACTCCAGCACAAAGTTCAGCCCGATCAGAACCACCAGCGTAACAACGTCGAATATACGCTCGGCCACTACGGTACCAAAGCTGAGGTTGACCGGTACACGCTCCAGCCGGTACAAGGTACCACAGCGGGTAACCTCACCCATGCGGGGTACTATGTAGTTGGCAAAATAGCCCGTAAATACCGCGATCGAAGCATCAAACAGATTGGGCTTATACCCCAGGGGCTCCATAAGCATCTGCCAGCGCCAGGCCCGGGTAATATGCGCCGCCAGCAATATAAGACAGGATACCACTATCCAGCGCCAGTCGGCCTGCTGAAGACGGTCCAGCATAGCCCCCAGATCAATGTCTTTGAACACAAACCAGAGCAAGCCACCTGCCAGTCCCAGGGAGATGGCGTATCGGAGAAGATTCTTCATGAAGTAGAGTAATAGTGAATATATAAGGCAAAAAAAAGCAGACAGCGAACAAATTCCTAACTATTGTCGCTGTCTGCTACACAAATTTCGTATACGTTATGATTAATCTACCAGCCGGTTGGAATCATCAGGGAATACGACCCTGGGCTTAAAGTCCTTAGCTTCCTCCGGACTCATGCTGGCGTACGTAATGATAATAATAATGTCACCTACCTGGGCTTTACGGGCTGCCGCGCCATTCAGACAAATCACTCCTGAGCCACGGGCGCCTTTGATCACGTAGGTCACCAGCCGCTCTCCGTTGTTATTGTTAACAATATGGACCTGCTCGTGTTCGAATATACCTGCTGCATCCATCAGATCCTCATCTATCGTAATGCTTCCGACGTAGTTAAGCTCGGCCTGCGTTACCTTGACCCGGTGGATCTTCGATTTCATCAATGTAATTTGCATCAATCAAATAAGTTAAAGAGCTTTCAGGAGGGACTACTTGGTTAGGTATTGCTCCCTTACGCGTGCAAAGTTAGGGGATTTGTACTCACCCATCAAAACACGGTTGCGCTCCTCCCGGTTCCAGGCTCCTGAACAGTCATAATCCTATATTAGCCTGCTCTTTACTATTTCCTTGACTGTACATAGATTCAAGGCACTTTTGATTGCCGCCTGTACCCACACCTACCCCGACCGTCCCAGAAATACAAAAGAGGCATCAAGTAGATAAGGCCTACTTTCTACTCATTTTGTACAATATTATCCAAAGGCTTCAAGTATTTTGAGAATCCGATGTACTTTTACAACTGGTAATATTCTCGACCCTTTACGTACTTAATACAATCAAAATGAGTAAGAAAGTTGAAAACAGCGGTGTATCACGCCGTGACTTCCTTCAGAAAAGCGCCGCCGCCGCAGTAGGAAGCTTCTTCATAGTACCCCGCCATGTGTTGGGCAAAGGCTACCGCGCTCCCAGTGATAAGCTGAATATAGCTGGTATCGGTATAGGAGGCAAAGGATTTTCGGACACCAACAACGCCTGGAACAATGGCGCTGAAAACATGGTAGCCCTTTGCGACGTAGACTGGATCCAGGGAAAGAGAAATTTTGAAAAGCACCCGAACGCCAAGAAGTACAAAGACTTCCGCCGCATGTTCGACGAAATGGGTAAAAGCATTGATGCCGTTACGGTATCTACCGCTGACCACCAGCATGCCGTTATAGCCATGGCTGCCATGCAGCTGGGCAAGCACGTGTACGTACAGAAGCCCCTTACACACGATATCTACGAGGCCCGTATGCTGACCGAAGCCGCTCGTAAGTACAAGGTGGTAACGCAGATGGGTAACCAGGGGGCATCAAACCCCGGACAGCGTCAGATGGTAGACTGGTTTAACAAAGGCCTGATCGGTAACGTCAAAGAAGTACAGATATGGACCAACCGTCCTGTATGGCCACAGGGTATACCCGTGCCTACCTCCAAGGCTGATGTACCTCAGGATATCGACTGGGACCTGTGGGTAGGTACTGCCGACTGGGTTGATTACAGCCCGGCCTGGCACCCCTTCAAATGGCGTGGCTGGTGGAACTTCGGTACCGGTGCACTCGGTGATATGGGTTGTCACCTGATCGACCCTCCGTTCCGCGTACTGGGTCTGGGCTACCCAACTGAGGTAGAAGCCAGCGTAGGACAGGTATTCCTCAAGGACTGGACTCCTGAGTACATTCCCGAAGGTTGCCCGCCGTCATCACGCGTACAGCTCAAGTTCCCGGCTACGGCTAAGAACAAGTCGGAAGTAACGATGGTATGGCACGACGGTGGTCTGCGTCCGTTCCACCCCGAGTGGATACCGGCCAACGAGCCACTGGGCGAGCCAGACAGCAGCAACGGTGCTATGCTGATCGGTGATAAGGGCGTTATGACCTGTGCTACGTACGGTCTTGATCCTAAGATTTACCTGAAGAATGGTACCAAGATGGAAATGCCTAAGGGCAGCTTCCAGAACAAGTATACGACGATGCCGGAGTTTGGTCACCACGTAGCCTGGACGGATGCCTGCAAAGCCGGCTTTAACAGCAAAGAGCACAAAGAGCTGACGTCGTCATTTGACTACGCTGGTCCGCTGACTGAGACTGTACTGATGGGTAACCTGGCTATCCGCAGCTACAACCTGCGTACCGCCAATGCCGATGGTAAAGGCTTCACCTACCCTGGCCGTAAGAAGATGCTATGGGATGGCAAGAGCATGAAGATTACAAACTTCGACGATGCCAACCAGTTCGTAAAACGCGAGTACCGCGGCAACTGGAAGCTTGTATAAGCATAAAATACCTAAACAAAGAGCCCCCTGGTCAGCTGACCAGGGGGCTCTTTGTCTTTAGAAGGGGGAGAAAAGTGTCGCTCCTACGGAGCTAGTGCTGGACCAGAATTCCATCACTACTACTGAAGTATGGCTCCTCCGGAGCCCACCTACTAAAGACTATAAATCCCCCTCTACAATCTCATACACTTATAGACTATAACTCCTGAACTCAAATCACTCTTTCGCTCATTTCGTTCTTTCACCCTTAGAACACTACATTATCGATCAGCCGTACCGGCCCCAGGTGAGCCGCTACACACAGGGCCGTGTGGCCTTCGGACTGTACTTCATCCACGGGTTGCATGGTACGAGCATCCACTACTTCAAAGTATTCAAGACTAAAAGCTGGTACGGTGGCTATGTAGTCCTGCACGACCTGTATCACATCAGCCACCCGTTCTCCGTTGAGTAGTCGTTCCTGCGCCTCAGACAGGGCCCTGTACAGGTGCGGGGCGATAGCACGCTCCTCAGGGCTCAGACGGCGGTTTCTCGAAGACATGGCCAGGCCATCAGCTTCGCGTACCGTAGGACAGGGCACAACCTCTATCTGAAAGGCCAGATCCTCCACCAGGCGCCGGATTACCGCCAGCTGCTGCAGATCCTTCTGCCCAAAGTACACCCGATCGGGATGTACTATATTGAACAGTCGGGCTACGACAATGCCTACTCCGTTAAAATGTCCTGGACGAAAGGCTCCTTCCATCACTGTCTCCAGTGTTCCAAAGTCCAGCACCAGCGAGGGAGCTGTGTTGTACATCTCGTCAGCGGAGGGAGCAAACACAAAATCGCAGCCTGCCTCTTCCAGCAGGAGATAGTCCTGCTCGAGGGTACGGGGGTACCTGCTAAGGTCGTCCTGATTGGTAAACTGGATTGGATTGACGAAGATGCTGCATACCGTCACGTCATTGGCCTGTCGGGAAGCCTCAATGAGAGACATATGTCCCTGATGCAGAGCACCCATAGTAGGCACCAGACCTATGGATTTCTTTTCGCTACGCTGAGCCGCCAGGTAGGCACGCAGCTCGGTTATAGTATAAAAAACTTGCATTTAAAAAGGATTTTGTAGCCGCTTTGAACGTGAGCCAGCCAGTTTGTTAGTTGCATTATCCCAAGAGGAGAGGGACGCATAAGAGACCCGTGTTTACTGGATATGGTTAAATAAAAGCGCAGTATAGGCCAAACTGTGTGCAATATTACAATTAGTCAGCATATTTTATTGAAAGTCGGATTTTTTTTGTATAATTTTGCAAATCTTTTTCTACACAAACAGCTTAAAAAGTCTATGGACAAACTAAGAATTTTGTATGTCGCCAGTGAAATCAACCCCTTCCTCAAAACTACTGACGTTGCCGACTATGTAAGAAGGCTTCCCCAGGCAATGCAAGAACGAGGTGCTGAAATCAGAATTCTAGTCCCCCGCTTTGGCCTCATCAACGAACGTAAGAATCGGCTTCATGAGGTAGTTCGTCTTTCAGGCATTAATATTACTGTAGGCGACGATGAAAAGCCTCTCATTATAAAGGTAGCATCTATCCCCAATGCCAAATTACAGGTATATTTCATAGATAACGAAGACTATTTCCACCGCAAATCCGTTTTCTTTGACAAAGAGAATAACTTTTTTGACGATAATGATGAGCGTGCGATCTTCTTCTGCAAGGGCGTACTGGAAACCGTCAAAAAACTAGGCTGGGCTCCTGATATCGTACATTGTAACGACTGGATGACGTCCCTGATACCTATGTATCTGAAGACTACCTACCGGAATGACCCCATGTTTAAGGATACAAAAAGCGTATTTACTGTGCATAATAACGCTTTCAATTATAAATTTGATGCGGATTTGCTGAGCAAGGCTAAAGCTATGGACGTAAGTGACGAAGCCCTGGCTCACCTTAACTCAGCAGATTTTGAAGGTTTTGTAAAGCTCGGATGCGCCTACGCTGATGCTGTTTTGAAAGCCGACGAAAAAATCAGCGGAAGCTTAAACCAAATTTTTAATGACTCACCAAAACGTGTCGATCTTGTCGAAGAAGACAGCAATTTTTCAGAAGCGTACTACAACTTGTATAACGACCTGGTTAACTAAAAGCTTTGCCATAGGGGTGGTCTTACTGACCACCCTTTTAATGGCCTGCGATCCTCCCCGGGACATTAGTCTCACGCCTCTTACTCCCGTAGGTACATTCTACACCGACACCCTCACCGTCCGCACTTCTACCGTACTGGCCGACTCGGTACGTACCAGCAACCCGGATATACTACTGATGGGTAAGTACAAAGACCCTCTTTTTGGTGAAATTACTGCTTCGAGCCACTTCTGGGTGAATACCCCTGCGACTACCGCCGTGGAATTCGGTACTACCGCCCGCTATGACTCGCTGGTGCTGCTGATGGGCTATAGCTATACCTATGGTGATACCATCCCCACTCAGAAGCTGGCGGTACACCGCATCACCGAAGACCTTTCGCGCACCACTACCTACTATAACACCAGTAAGGTAGCTTATGCGGCTACTCCACTCGGAGAGAAGACATTCCTGGCCCGTCCGAGCACAACAGGTACCATGCGGGTGCGCCTGTCGGATAACCTGGGTAGTGAACTGTTCACGCTGCTATCAACTCCGGCTAATCAGACAAATGATAAAATACATAGCGTGCTGAAAGGACTGGCGCTGGTACCTGGCGAAGACAACACGGCTATCATAGGTATACCGGGATCAAACGGAGTTTTGCTGCAGCTCTACTACCGCTCCTCACCCACTGATACGGTAACCAAAGCCTACTCGCTGGGCGCTCACCTGAACCTGAACACAGGGCCTTACCGGGCAGGCTTCAACCGCGTGATAGCCGATCGTACCGGCACGCCCCTGGAAGATATCAAGCCTCTGCAGCCTATACCTGCCTCGGCTACCAATGGCTACACCTATGTACAGGATGCCCTGGGCGTTATGACCAGAATTGAAATTCCCTATCTGAACAGGCTTAGGGCTAACGGGCCTGCGGCCATTAACCGGGCTCAACTCACCATCAGACCAGATCTGAGCTTTAACCAGCCAGGTATAACAATACCTCCTTTCCTGGTGCTGCTCGAAACCGACTCTACTAATCTGATCAAGCGTAATGCCGGTTACGAACTGATTGTGAATTCGGATGTTTCAGGACATAGTAACACTCCTATTGATCCTCAGGTACAACCTTACAATCCGCTTACTAAAGACTATACTTTCTTCCTGACTACCCAGCTGCAGGCTATTCTGTCGGGTCGTAAAACAAATAACAGCTTTCTGCTGACACCTATTTATACCAATACATTGGGGCAGACAGGAACACGATTTGAGTCTCAGTTGAATAACCGTGTGAACCGTTTGGTAGTTGGTACTAAGCCGGGTGATCTGAAACTGATTGTTTTCTATACCGTTGCGAAAGAATAGCTCTGTCAGAATATTCTTTTTGAAACCGGCAATGTTAACATTGCCGGTTTTTTTATTTATAGGTTTGTCGCACCCGTATTCATTTCCTTTATTTGCACTTAACCAAGTTCCATTTTTAAATTAATTTAATAATTATATGTGTGGAATTGTAGCGTATGTAGGATACAGAGAAGCCTATCCATTAGTTATCAAAGGATTGCAGCGGCTCGAATATAGAGGGTACGACAGCGCCGGCGTGGCTTTACTAAACGGCCACGGATTGAACGTTTACAAGAAGAAAGGTAAAGTCTCCGATCTTAAGGCCGAGCTGGCCGGTAAAGAACTCACGGCCAAAATAGGTATGGGCCATACCCGCTGGGCTACCCACGGCGAACCTAACGACGTTAATGCTCACCCACACTACTCCGATGACGGTAGGTTGGCTATCATTCACAATGGTATCATAGAGAACTACAGCACCATTAAGCAGAAGCTCCAGCAGAAAGGGCATATTTTTAAAAGCCAGACCGACTCGGAGGTACTGATCCACTTCATCGAAGACATCCGGAAGGAAACCGAAAAGCCGCTGGAAGAAGCCGTGCGGCTGGCCCTGCAGGAAGTAGTAGGCGCCTACGCCATCGTGGTGATGGAAGAAGACAATCCTACGCAGCTCATTGCCGCTCGCAAGGGTAGTCCGCTGGTAATAGGCATTGGTGAGAATGAATTCTTCTTTGCCTCAGACGCTACGCCTATCATTGAGTACACTAAAGATGTAGTATACCTGGACGACTACGAGATAGCGGTAGTACGCGACAACCAGCTCAACATACTGAGCTCTGACAACACCCAGAAAACACCCTATATCCAAACGCTGGAGCTGGAACTGGAAGCCATTGAGAAAGGCGGCTACGACCACTTCATGCTGAAGGAAATCTTCGAGCAGCCCCGCTCCATCTGCGATAGCATGCGGGGCCGGGTGCGGGCTGATGAGGGACACCTGCAGCTGGGAGGGCTCCGCAACTACATTGACAAGCTGGCCTCGGCCAACCGGATCGTGATCGTGGGCTGTGGTACCTCCTGGCACGCCGGGCTCGTTGCCGAATACCTGTTCGAGGAGTTGGCGCGCATCAATGTAGAGGTAGAATACGCCTCGGAGTTCCGGTACCGCAACCCGGTAATCAGCGAAAATGACATTGTTATAGCTATCTCCCAGTCGGGTGAAACGGCCGATACATTGGCGGCTATTGAACTGGCCAAGTCCAAAGGCGCTACCATATTTGGTGTGTGTAACGTGGTAGGCTCATCCATCGCCCGCGCTACCCATGCCGGCGCCTATACCCACGCCGGCCCGGAGATAGGCGTAGCCAGTACCAAGGCTTTTACAGCGCAGGTAACAGTACTTACGCTCATGGCTGTTGCTGCCGCAAAGCGCAAAGGTACCATATCCGAGGAGGTGTATCGTCAGTTGCTCATTGAGCTGGAAACTATTCCAGACAAAGTAGAAAAGGTTCTGGAGAGCGCGGACAAGATCAAAGAGATATCGTCCATCTTTACCTACTCCCGCAACTTTATCTACCTGGGTCGGGGCCTCAACTTCCCCGTGGCGCTGGAAGGAGCTCTGAAGCTGAAAGAAATCTCCTATATCCACGCCGAAGGCTACCCCGCTGCCGAGATGAAGCACGGCCCCATCGCGCTTATCGATGAGGATATGCCGGTCGTCTTCCTGGCTACTAAGGATAGCTCCTACGACAAGATTGTATCTAACATTCAGGAGGTAAAGGCCCGCAAGGGACGCGTAATTGCCATTGTCACAGAAGGCGACATCCTGATACCGGGCATGGTGGATTTTGTGATCGAGATTCCCCGTACGCACGATGTACTGGTACCTCTGCTGTCCGTTATACCGCTACAGCTGCTTTCGTACTACGTAGCCGTGCTACGCGGCCGTAATGTAGACCAGCCCCGTAACCTAGCCAAGTCAGTGACCGTGGAGTAGTACCGGAAAGCTACAAGTTTGATAAATAAGCAAAAGTGCTGCTGGCATACCTGCGCCAGCAGCTCTTTTGCTACAGAACGCCCCTACTCCATCAGCCAGTCGTACGCAAAGCGGGTGTAGACAATGCGCTGGTAGCCGTCCTTCTCGTACAGTACCCCTAGCTGCCCGTCCCCCTGCTCCACCAGGTCTGAGTAAGCGGCTGCTCCGGCGTATATTTCCTTACCGGCTGACCAGGACTGGCCATTGTCTTTACTGACGCGCACCGTTAGCTTCTCCCGTTGGGTCTGGCTGTTCAGATTGGAGAAAATAAGTATTGATCGTCCACCCGGTTCGCGGTAGCTGATCATACTCCCCTGACATACCGGATCGGGTAACGAACGAGCCACTTCTACTTTATTCCAACCTGTACCCGCATCAGACGAGTAAGCAAGTATACGTAAACGAGGCTCTCCCGACTGATTCCGGATGTTCATCAGCAATCCACCATCAGGTAGCTCGGCCGCAATACTTTCGTTGCCACCGGGATAGTCTACCGTTGGAGCTAGTTTGAAGGTCTTGCCGTGGTCGTCGGTATAGAAGCCGTGAGCCCGGTAATCCCGAAAGTCCGCCTGCGGAGGGCCTGCCGAATGGTTGGCCGCGACAAATAGGCGCCCACGGTTCCGACCCTTAGCAATCTGAATAGCATGACCGGGGGTATTGGCATAGGAGCGCCAGTCTTCTTTGAATGCATAGGCAGGATTAACCTCGGGCTTGTTAGGGCGTGATACCTGCGTAGTGATATTGACCGGCTCCGACCAGCTTCGTCCCGCATCGGTACTGGTTTTATACCATACCTCCCTGATGGCCTTCCCTTCCCGGACGTCATGTTCGGAAGCTACTCCGGTATTATAATAGAGAAACAGTCGTCCCCTGGGATAAGTCGGATCGGCCAGGTCAAAAACAGGAGCCGGATTACCCGCCTGCGCCGCTCCATAGTCTACTACTACCTGCAAAGGCCCCCAGGTAGTACCGTTATCGTGGCTTACCCGCAGTACCAGATCTACATCCCCAAAGTCACCGCAATCCGTACGCCGTCCCTCCGCAAAAGCCAGCAGGTCGTTGGTAGGTGTCCGTACAATGGCCGGTATGCGGTAACAGCGATAGCCATTTTCGCCATTCCGGAATACAGTACTTTCAAAGTTAGTCTGCGATGCGGGAGTAGCAGGCTGGTGCAGCCCAGTACTAATCAGCAGCAGGATGGATAGAACTACGGTAGTAATCATACAAAAGAGCCTGGACAGGTATAGGGTAGATAAGTCAAAAATAAGCGCTTAGGTACTACTTGCCAAACAGGCTGTACGAGGGAACCGACCAGTACCTGCTACCCTTATAAGTACTTATCACCATTAGTGGGTAGCTTCGCTGACTGTTCACCAGTACTGGAGCCTGATAATTAAGCTGTGCTTTACGAACAGATGGGAGTTATTCCTGGCTGCTTTTTGTTTGGAAATAAAGGTTCATACTAATCTTTACCCTATTTCGTTAGTTTTGCTGATGTTTAAAACTGATAGTACATCCGGCTCACGCTATTTGGCCCATACTTCCATGCGTTCATTGTTTAGTACCCTTACCCTGGCTGGTATAGTTTCTTTACTACTCCTGCTGGGAGCCTGTAACTCATCCGACGATCAGACGTACGTACCCAAGCCTAAGGGATATAACCGAATCTATTTACCTCCTCATAGTTACCAGAAACTGGACGAGCAGCATCCGTACAGCTTTATGTACTCGCAGTACGCTACCATACTGCCCGATACCTTTGCGGATGCGGAGCCTCATTGGATATTTGTGCATTACCCCAAGCTCAATGCCAACGTACAGCTGACGTACAAGCAGATAAAGAATGACCCCAGGCGGCTGAAAGACTTTATCGACGATGCGTATAAGCTGGCCGGTAAGCACCAGATCCGGGCTTCGGCCATTCAGGAGCAGACCGTACAGACCCGCAGCGGACGTACAGCTACGTTGTTCCGTCTGGAGGGAGATGTACCCTCACCTTTTCAGTTTTATACTACCGATACTACGAAACATTTTCTGCGGGGAGCGATTTATTTCCCGACGGCTACCAAAAATGACTCGCTGGCACCAGTTATTGACTATATCCAGCAGGATGTAATGCGGATGCTCAATACGTTACATTGGCAATAAATATACAGCCGCTATTGGCACGAACTGCCTAAGCATGTATATTTGACTTACAAACACTTACCTAGTTATCAGGCATATGGCTAAGAGGCAACCCAAAAATCAGCTACCACTCGACTTCTCGGTCCGGGGAGACAGGATCGTGCTGCATTGGGGGCAGGCAGAAAGTCAGCAGCAAGCAGACCAGCTTTTTGAAGGATTGGTACATGGTGAATGGAGGGTAGAACCGGCTGGTGAAGGTGCCGATATATCCTCGGCGCAGGAGATAATACAACTGATCGGGCATCGGCTTCCCTATCCCGAAACCATTAAAATTGCTCACCTGCATCAGGTAGATGACAACTTTATCGGCTTCTCGGCCATTTACCACCAGAAGGGCTGGGTATTCGTCAATGCTCACGCCGATGCTAATGACCGTCACTACCACGCCTGTTTGCTTACGGCCTCACTGGGGCTCTACACCGCTTATACTGATCCGGCTACGCTGGTAGCCCGTACGGAACAACTGATAGTTGACAAGTTACTACCAGCCTCTGACGTCAGCAGCTTTTTCCGCGAAGGGATTTCCAAAATCCCTCCTTTCCTGGCGGCGGATATTGCTGATTTCTTCAGGGTACCCTTTCCGATCGTGCTCAAGCGCGCTCTGGACCTTCAGATTATCACCGAAGAGCAGTACCAAAACTTCATTACCATCAAACCCAAACGCTCCGCCAAGCCCCGCGAACTGTACGTAGCCAAGGAAGGTAGCGTCGAAGATCTGGAATCACAGCTGTTCGGCGAAGAGGATACGGATTTCTAAGAAGCTACTGATCCTTAGCTACCTTCATATTACTAAGGTCCGGCAGGGGGCTTACGGCAGTCCAGCCACCATCTACCACCAGACTTTGCCCCGTAACATGTCCTGACAAGGGTGATAGCATAAACAGGGCCGCATGTGCGATGTCTTCCCGAATGGCCGGACGGCCCATGGGCGTTATGGCTGACCATACTTTGGGGTACTCGGGGTCCTCATGTAGGGTACGTTCGGTAAGCGTAGCACCGGGAGCCACGGTGTTGATCGTTATTCCATAGGGAGATAGCTCCAGCACCAGGTTTTTAGCCAGCATTTCGATGCCCGCCTTGGTCATGGCGTAAGCGGCCAGGTACTGGTGCGCCTGATGCCCCACCACCGACGACATCAGCAAAATACGTCCACCACTTTTCTGCTTCCGCATCTGGCGGGCTGCCGCCTGGGTAAGCAGGAAAGTTCCCATGATGTTCACTTCCAGTACGCGGCGCAGGTCCTCAGCCTTGTATTCGAAAAAATCGCCAAACAAGGTAATACCGGCGTTGGCAACGGCTATCGTAAGCTTGCCGTAGGTATCCACCGCCACCTGCACCATATCGTCGATAATGGCCTCATCCGCCGAATCGCCCGGTACGGCTACACATTGTCCGCCTTCTTCACGGATATCAGCGGCAGCCCGCTCGGCCAGGCTGGCATCCAGATCATTCAGTACCACACAGGCTCCCTGCGCAGCCAACTGGCGTGATATTTCAAAACCTATGCCCTGTCCGGCGCCGGTAACTATGGCTACCTGATCTTTAAAAACTTTATCTGTCATGGATAAATGATCTTTATCAGTAAAGCTCGCCAGTTGCGCCAAAAGCCCATGCTGGTAAGCTTATATTTCAGATACCAATTTTCTATTATATACAGCCTGCGGCCTGTATTGTTAGGCCGCGGGCCACATCTTTCGAAAAAGGTCGTTTTCACGGATTCCTGGCAGAACCTGTGAAAACGACCTTTCCTGCTATGATACAGGCTTACTCGGATGCTTAATGAGAATCGCGTGTCACCTTATCACCCGAACAGCCTCTGAGGAAATCCAGATCGGCTCCTTCGTGGGCCTGAGTGACGTGGTTGATGTACAGGTTGACGTAGCCACGGTCGTAGCCCAGCTCCAGCGGCTTATAGGCAGCCCGGCGACGCTCCAGCTCTTCATCCGATACATCCAGGTGCAGGCGTCGTGCATCCACGTCCAGTTCTATGTAGTCACCATCCTGTACTAGTGCCAGCATACCTCCTACGGCCGCCTCCGGCGATACGTGCAGTACCACGGTACCAAAGCCCGTACCGCTCATGCGTCCGTCTGAGATACGTACCATATCCATTACCCCTTTCTCGAGCAGTCGCTTGGGGATACCCATGTTACCTACTTCGGGCATACCGGGGTAGCCTTTAGGACCTACGTTTTTCAGGACCAGTACGGTATTTTCGTCGATGTCCAGCGTAGGGTCGTCCAGGCGTGACTTATAGTGGTCAATGTCTTCAAATACCAGCGCCCGGCCCCGGTGCTTCATCAGGTCAGGGTTCAGTGAGGCCGAAGGCTTCAGGACGGCTCCGTTCTCGGCCAGGTTGCCCTTTACTACGGCCAGTCCGGTCAGATTTTTTACCGGTTTCTCCAGCGTAGCAATTACTTCCGGATCAAAGCACTCAGCATTGGCGCAATTTTCGGCCAGGGTTTTTCCGGTGACCGTAATGATATCTCCGTGCAGTTTGGACAGCATTTCTTTAATTACCACCGGCAGGCCTCCTGCGTAGTAGAAATCCTCCATGAAGTACCCTCCCGACGGCTGCAGATTCACCAGCAGAGGTATCTCTCTCGACAGTGCATCAAAGTCATCCAAGTTAAGTTCCACACCTATACGACCCGCAATGGCCAGCAGGTGTACCACAAAGTTGGTAGAACCACCAATGGCGGCATTGACCCGAATGGCATTCTCAAATGCCTCGCGGGTCAGGATCTGCGACAGGCGCAGGTCTTCTTTTACCATGTCCACAATGCGGCGCCCCGACAGGTGAGCGGCTACCTTTCGACGTGAGTCCGCCGCGGGTATGGCCGCGTTTTCGGGGAGGGTAAGCCCCAGTGATTCCACCATACAGGCCATAGTAGAGGCGGTACCCATTACGGCACAGTGGCCTTGGCTACGGCACATACAGGCTTCGGCTGTAGTGAACTCTTCCTGCGTGATCTGTCCCTGACGGTAGGCCTCGCTGAAGCGCCATACGTCGCTGGTACCGATGCTCTTGCCCCGGTAGCGTCCGGTTAGCATAGGTCCACCCGATACCACGATGGTAGGGATATCTACACTACAGGCTCCCATTACCAGCGAAGGGGTAGTCTTGTCACAACCACAGAGCAGCACTACTCCATCCACCGGATTGGCCCTGATGGATTCCTCCACGTCCATACTGGCCAGGTTGCGGTACAGCATGGCGGTAGGTTTCATGAGGGTTTCACCCAGAGACATCACCGGAAATTCCAGCGGAAACCCGCCGGCTTCCCAAACGCCCCGCTTTACCGACTCGGCCAGCTCACGAAAATGGGCATTACAAGGGGTTAACTCTGAAAAAGTATTACAGATACCTATGACCGGACGGCCTTCAAACTCATCGGCAGGGAAGCCCTGGTTTTTCATCCAGGCGCGGTAGATAAAGCCATCTTTTCCTGTCTTGCCGAACCAGCCACGGCTACGTAGTTCTTTTTTATCCATTAGTATTCGATTAATATAAGATTGATTGACTGCAGTATGTACTAGTAAAGACAAAGGTTAACCGGTTTTAACCGACCAATGCTGGTTTAAACCAGGTCCTTCGCAAATTTACACTATACGTCAGCCGATATACAGCCCACTAAAATTCTTATTTATTTTTCAAAAAATAGAATCCGCCAAACATTTCTCCTACTTTCGGATTAAACTACTACGCAATATATTGATTTATACAAAGTAGTGGCTGCTTTATCAAGTAGTACCCGATAAGAACCTACTTTGTAGAAGAACTCCCGAAAGCGTTTGTAACATGTCTTCGAAGCTGATATCCCCCTATCACGGCCACGTGATGGCAACCTCCCCAAAGCAGACCTACCCCACGCTGTACCTTTGGGCTTTTCTCCTGTCTTTCTTCGTGTACATGACATCTACCCCGGCGGCAGCACAGCCCCAGACCGACGCCTTTCTTGAAAAACTACTACGAAAGTACCCCGAGCGCTTTGATAAGATACTCGCCGACCCGGTCAGGTATGACGTACAGATACTATATACCAAAATAGACCGCAACAAGAAAAACGAGCCCAGCTTCACAACCTACCGCTACCATGTAGATCCCAGCCGCTATTTCTATCCGGCCAGTACTGTAAAGCTACCGGCCGTACTGCTGGCGCTGGAAAAGCTGAATAAGCTGAATGTACCGGGGCTGGACAAATATGCGCCCATGCTCACCGAAGCCGCCCGCCCTGAGCAGACGGCTGCCCTGGAAGATACAACGGCCGAAAATGGCCTGCCCTCGGTGGCCCACTACGCGCGCAAGATCCTGCTCGTTAGTGACAATGATGCCTTTAACCGCCTGTACGAATTTATAGGACAGCAGGCTTTTAATGATTCGATGCAGGCAAAAGGCTATACCAATACCCGCATTACGCATCGCCTGCAGCTCCCGATGAGTACTGAGAACAACCGCTATACTAATCCGGTAAGGTTTGTAAAAGACGGGGAAGTACTTTATGAGCAGCCCATGATGCAGAGCAGCAAGACCTATGTAGCTACTGAGCCCATCCTGAGAGGGAAGGGATATATGCGGGGCGAGACACTGGTAAACGAGCCGTTTGACTTCCGGGAGAAAAACTTTTTTGCGCTGGAAGATCAGCACGAGCTAATGAAAGCGATCATGTTTCCGGAGAGCGTGGAGCCCAGGCGGCGCTTTAACCTGAAGGAGGATGACTACGAGTTTATGTACCGGTACATGTCGCAGCTCCCTATAGAGACCAGCTATCCCGAACATTATTCCGAAGACTACCACGACAGCTACGGCAAGTTTCTGCTCTTTGGTGCCAGCAAGCGCCGTGCGCCCCGCCACATTCGCAGCTTCAATAAGGTGGGCGATGCCTACGGGTACCTGCTCGATAACGCGTACATTGTCGATTTTGAACGGGGTATAGAATTCCTGCTGACGGCGGTGATCTACTGTAATGAAGATCAGATCCTCAACGACGACCACTACGAATACGAGAGCGTAGGGCTTCCGTTTATGGCGGATCTGGGCAAGACGATATTTGAATATGAAGTGCAGCGAAAGCGCCGGGGACGCCCCGACCTGAGCCGCTACGAAGTAGAATATGACAAGTAGAGCTACTCCCCTACTTGTGCGCCATCATCCAGGGCCGGCATAGCAGCAGGTTAACAGCATGCCCGGCTATCAGCACGCCTGAGCCGATATACCCCAGCCACACAAATACCGTAGCGGTACCTTCCAGCAGAATCGAAACGGCAAATAGCCCGAAAGCCAGCCAGAGGATCAGCTTCACCAACGGGAACTTATGCCCACGCGTAGCATAGTATACAGCCAGCCCGTTGACCAGTACGAAGAGATAGTCAAGGTGCAGAAAACCTGCAATGGTATGGTCGTCGACGGTAAGAGAACTACCTACTGCCAATACAGGCGTCAGCAGGCAATGTACGATACAAAGTAACGATCCTGCTATCCCTACGTAGTCAGCGCGTCCGTGTGTATGGATCGGTGATGGTTTCATAACAGCACAAAGGTAATGGGAAACTTTATCTCTTGCAACGCTGTTGCATCAATAAATGTTCTGTCGTACCGTTCATTTTCCAATATTTTAGAATAAATAAAAGGAAGAGTGTAAATTTACCTGATGATTTAGCTGTTGTATATCTTATAAGCTAACATCCCCATTAACGTACCAATCAAAGCCTGTGTAGCATGGAGCAGACGATCAGAGAAACCCTTAAAGACTATAACCTGCGGAGTACTTCCTGCCGGGAGGATATCCTGGGTACTTTTCTGAACAAGGGAGTGGCCCTCTCACATGGTGATATTGAAGACTCCCTGGGTGAGCGCTTCGACCGCGTTACGATCTATCGTACCCTCAAGACATTCCTCGAGAAGGGCCTTATTCATAAGGTACTGGACGATGAAGGTGTACGCTATGCCCTTTGTAAAGACCACTGCTCCGAAAAAGACCACCACCACGATCATATTCACTTCAAATGCACGGAGTGCGGCCAGACCAACTGCCTTGCCAATGTGCATATACCAGCGGTGCAGCTCCCGGATGGCTACTTTGCCAACGAGGTCAATCTCCTGATCCAGGGCCGATGCCCGGCTTGTACTTAATAGTGAATGAGTGAGTGGTGAATGAGTGAATAGAAAATAACTCACCAATTCACACAATCTCTCATTCACTAACTAATAAGCTTACTCTACGATCAATTCAAAGTCCAGATTCACATCGTCGCTACCGGGAGCAGCCATACCGTTCTTCACGGCCGTACCATTAACCGGTGGCTGATGACGTAGCTGCACTTTCAACTGACCCCTACCGGCAGTACCCGTCTGGGCTGTTCCGGTGAGTCCAATGGGGAAGTTGCGGCTGTCCTTGTCGCCGTAGGTGTACGTAAGGAGCGTAGCAGGAGTAGCCGTATACACCATCAGGTGTTCGTCGGCTTTTTCAGCGATCTCATCTGTCAAATCAACCACCGGAGTCTTGCTCTCATCAAGTAGCTCCACCGTCACGTTATAGGAAGTATTAGGCTTAAGCTTGATCTGGTCAAAACGGGTTGGAGGATTTCCTCCTTCGCCATCGGGATCTCTGAATTCAAACGTAGTGGCAGTAGTAGTACCCTGCTCTGTGAAGTTCAGACGCACCGTTGTAATGAGTTCATTCTCGTCCTGTGGATCCACCTCATCCGCTCTGCGGCAGTCCGTCAATAACAGGGCTGCACTCATCAATAATCCCCAGCCTAGCATTCTGCGATCTACTTTCATAAGCATGTTGTGTTAATTAAGATTACAAATTGATTTAGGATGATGTGTTGTATGTATAACAAGTAGTCTTGTTCAGGCTCCAAACCTCCATTTCAGCCTCAGCGAGATATTACGTCCCATTTCATCGGCATAGTAGCGGAAGCGGTTCAGGTAGTCACGGTAGGCGGTATCCAGCAGGTTATGTACCGTTAGTCCTACTTCCACCTGTTGTTTTTGGGTGATAAAAAGAGTCCCCCCTGCCGTTAAGTTCCACAAGGAGTAGGCAGGTGGCGGCGGGGCAAAATCACTGTTAGCGGGTACGCGTCGCTGCTCCCCTACCCACAGGTTACCTGCCGAAACAAAAAGCTTCTGCCATTTCCCTGCTTCTCCAATGTTGAAGCTGAGCTGGTTGTCCCAGCGGTTGGGCGGTATCATCACCAGGTACTGGTCATTCTTCTGATCATATACACGCAGGTACGAAGCCTTGCTCTTCCACGACCAGCGATCGGTCATTTTCCAGCCCAGTGAGGCATCTATACCGGTAAAGGTGGCGTCGGTCTGGGTGTAGCGAAAGTAGGGAAATGCCCCCCGTACCGTAAGAATCGGCTCCGGCTGCGGCTTAAGGTAGATGTAGCGGGCTATGTAGTTGTGGTAGGCGCCGATCTCCCAGTTAAACTTGTCATTGTCATACACGACGCTCGCCACGGTATTGATAGCCTGCTCGGGCCGGAGTGTCGGGTCACCCTCTTCGTACGAGGCGGCTCCGTGGTGTACCCCGGCGCTGAATAGTTCGCTCACATTAGGCGCACGCCAGGCAGTACCTACATTGAGGCGGGTCGAAAGCTTTTCACTGATAGAGCGGGTAACGCCCAAAGTACCTGAGGCACTACTGAAGCGGAACTCGTCCCTCTGTGTGACGCGGTTGACCAGGCGGTAGGTAGTCAGGTAGCGGTAGTCGTAGCGGATACCGGCCTCCCACTCCCAACCGTTCTGCACCAGGCGCTCGATCAGGAAGGCACCTACGTTCCACTGGTCGAAGTTGGGGATCAGCGGGCGACCGTTCATGAGGTTGTACTGGTACAGGGTACTTATCCCTACCTGACCGGCCAGTTTGTTGGCTATGGGCTTATGATCCCACACAATGTCGTTGGTGAAGGTGGTCAGGCGGAACGTCAGCTCGGGGCGGTTGAGCCCCGCCAACGAGTCATTGCGCGGGCGGTGCAGGTCGTATTCGGAGCGATCGTTGTGCTGCCAGGCCGACACCCACTGGATACGGTGGCCATCGGCAAAGTGGTAGTGGGCTTCCCCCTTTACCAGATTATGGGCTACATCCTGGTAGGGCCGCCCAATTGTGTAGGTGAATCCTGACTTAACCAGTGGCTCCCTGTTTTTGATTACCTGAAGCAGATCCGTAACGCTTCCGATGTGCGCACCCGAAAAGATCCCCAGCTCGGTGGCAAAATGACTATAGAATATTTCGGCGCCAAACCCTTTCTTACGATAGCCGGCGGCAACGGAGAAGTTCCGCTCACGGATGCCGGTATTGGACAGGAAGTAGTTAGGCGTATGGATATTACCGCCCCGCTTAAAGGTACCCTGTGCCCGCCAGCCTAGCTCCTCTATTCCCTTGACGCCTCCCTGTAGGGTACCGGATACTACGCCCTGGCGACCATTGGAGTAGCCTACGGTATTGAGCTCTCCGCTGAGGGGCTTCCCAATGGGGAGCTCCTCGGGTTCCACCAGGATCACTCCCCCGATAGCGTCAGAACCATAGCGAACACCAGCGGCCCCTTTGACTACGGTTACGCGGGTAGCTATGAAGGGGTCTATCTCCGGAGCGTGCTCCGACCCCCACTGCTGCCCTTCCTGCCGTACGCCGTTGTTCATGATCAGCACGCGGTTGCTATGGAGGCCATGAATAACGGGCTTGGCAATGTTTGATCCGGTCTGGAGGGTAGTTACGCCCGTAATACCTTTCAGACTCTCTGCCAGTGACTGACCGCGCGTCTGGGCCAGTTCGCTACCGGTAAGGGTAGTTATCGGCTGTGAGATGGGAGCGTCGGTACGATGAGCCGTAATCTCCACGTCCTTGAGGTGGATCTCGTCTTCGGCCAGCGCAAAGTTTTCCTCATGACCTGCTATAAGGTCAATGGTCTCGGTATAAGGCTGGTAGCCTATGATCCGGCACTCCAGCTCGTACTGACCGGGGCACAGCCGCTCTATCTGATAGCGACCGTTCATATCCGTAGAGACACCTTTATTTTCTCCCAGCACGGCTATCGTAGCTCCCGGAATAGGCTGTCCGGTATGCTTATCACGCACGACTCCCTTCACAAAGCAGTCACACCCTTGCCTCTGAGCATATGCGGCCGGAACAAAAAATACCAGTAGCAGGTAGCACGCTACCGCCCAAATTCTTTTCTCTATTTTATATCTATCGTGGGTAATCGCCATCATATTTTGCTACAACGTTGCAAAAGTATATTTTATGCAACCTCGTTGCAAATATTATAACAACAACTTTCCAGCGCTCCACTCAGATAGCGTTAAAATAGTGTACCTATATGGGTACTTTCACCTGAATTAAAGTAGAAGTGGCAGTTGAGTTATAATCCTTTCTTAAGACGGAACTGAACTCAAAATGTTTGAAGGCGATGGCCCGGGTACTGGCTTCAGGCCAAAGATGGGGCGCAACCAGTTGACAGGCATGATCATGTACTGTATGAGCACGAAGCAGATAAGGAAAGTACCCAACGACATGAAGGCGAACTTACTGCCTATGCTCCAGTCAAGATCACGTACATAGAAGCCCAGCCCGACGATCACCATCTGGTGCAGGATGTAGAATGGGTACACCATTTCGTTGGCCGTAGCCAGGTACTTGCTCCGGATGTTGAGGTGCTGCATCGCAAAGCCAAGAATGGTCATCAGCCAGAACCAGCGGTTGCTCTGCTTGATGATAAAGTACAGGTCCAGTTGGGCTCCTGCCAGATCTTCGTCATCAGCCATCCAGTACTTCACGCATAGAATAGTGACAGTCAGCAGGGCGGCAGCCAGGCTATACCAGCGTATCCGGCGAACCCTGGCCTGCACCTCCGGGAGCTTCATCAGCACAAAGCCTAGTACAAATACCGTCACGTACAGAAAATGATTGGCCCAATCATCCACCAGCGCGTTGGTGGCCGGAAAGCGTTCATTCAGCAGTACCCCTCCTGCACTTAGCCACAGGGCCGGCCCGAGCAGAACGGCCCAGGTACTTATGCTTTTCTCCTGAATGGTAGCACGACGAAGAAATAGCAGGAGAGGTAGCAGCACCAGGCTATACGTAAAGATATAGGCCAGGTACCATAGGTGGTGCCAGCTGAAGTTGCCCCTGGGGTACGGCTCCAGCTCAAAGATAGAAGGGTAAAAGCTGAAATAGCTACCCACATACCCTTGCACTACCCGCTCGGCGTATACCTGCGGGGGTACGACCAGCAGCATACCCGCCACCAGGGGTAGCAGAATGCGCTTCATGCGGTCTTTGGCAAAGGTACCACCGCTCCGGTACCCCAGTGCAAAGTACACGCCCGCCCCCGATACCAGAAAGATCAGCGACATACGCCACTGGCTCAGGTATAGCATGGGCCACTCTATAGCTTCGCTCAGCTCTGGGTTCTTGATGTGCCAGTCCCAGCCGACAAAGTACATACCGGTATGGTAAAAAATAAGGAGAGAGAAGGCCAGCACGCGCAGCCAGTCAAATTCGTAGCGTCTGATTTTGGTTTGATTTTCCATAGCAAATTTTTAAGCAAAAGTCGCTATGGAAGCCCGTAAAGGCGGAATCTGCCGGTAAGGATGAGGTGCTACCTTATAGGGAAGTACTCAAAGCACTCCGGTAATGGCCTTGTTGCGGTACTGCCCCGGTGTCTGTCCCGTCTGCTTTTTGAAGGCCGCGCTGAATGCCGACTTGGAGAGGTAGCCCGTCTGCTCGGCTACTTCCTCGATCTTGAGGTGCTGACGTGCCGGGTCTGAAAGGATGGCTTTGGCCTCCTGAATACGCAGCTCGGCCAGGTACTCAAAAAAGCTCTTGCCCAGGCACTCGTTGAGGCTCTGCGAGAGGTAGTGCGGCGAGGTACTGAGCTGTCGGGCCAGGGCAGGTAGCGAGGCCGAAGGCTGAGTGTAGAACCGCTCCTCCTCGGCCAGCTTGAGCTTATGCAGCAGATCCTGTTTGGCGCTATCGCTCAGTGCCGACTTTTCGTACTTGACCTGTACTACCGGCTGAAAAAAGGCTGAACCGGTAAACAACTTGTAGCTGATGAAGAAAAGCTGCACGACCAGGAGTGCCGCCAGGAAGTGATCGCCGAGATCTTCCCGGAAGGTAAAACTTACAAACAGGAACAGCAGCAGCATGGCGGCGTAGAAGTAGAGCAGAACCCGGGTCCAGGAATAAAAGTAGGCATTGGCTACCTGTGTACCTGACGGCTGCCTGATCAGCCAGAAGCATGCGATAATGTAGGAGGTAATATGTACCAGCGTGAGCCAGTCGTCATAGCCCGACAGGTAAAGCGGGTCCGGGTCTACCAGAAGGCGGGCAGGTATGCGTGCGGCATCCGGAAAGTAGGCGCCCAGATAGGCATTATACTTTACCGCCTCCGGTTGCACCATAAACAGCAGGTGATACAGAAAGTAAAACAGGAAAGGTAGCAGATGCAACCATTGCCTGGGCGTCCAGTCCCTTCCTCCCAGGCTCCTGAAAAGCAGGTACGTGAGCGGACCGACGGCATAATTGAGCGGCTCCGAGAAGTCCACCAGCGGCAGCATCTGAAACATCAATCCCGAATAGCAAAGGAATATCTCCAGTACGATACAGGCGAGTGTACCTACAAATCCGGCCAGCAGCAGATGGTGGTAGGGCTGCCGGTGGGGCCTCCTGAGCAGAAACAGGAGCGTCAGAAAAAAGCCCTGCACCGCTCCCACCAACAGAATAGCTGTATATAAGTCAAAACGGAAGTAGTTCAGTCCGGGAGACATGGCCTGTGTAGTTCGTAATTATAGTCCGTCGGGCTGCGGCTCAGACAGCTCTTTACAAATATAGATTAAAACGAGTGAGGCTAAACGACACGATTAAAAAAGCCCGTACCTTTGCGGCTGTTTTACCAGATGCTGAACTACTAGCAGTGAACTACATACTACTCCTCAAAATAGTACTTGTACCGGCTCTGATCGCGGGCGTGACACTGGCCGTGCGGCGTTGGGGAGCCGGCCTGGGTGGCTGGATCGGCGGCTTTCCGTGGGTGGCCGGCCCTATCTCGTTCTTTATGGCCTGGGAGCAGGGGGCTGATTTTGTAGCGGCTACTATCCCTTCGGCTCTCATGGGCTCGGCGGGTACTATACTGTTTGCGTTTACCTACGCGGGACTGTCGTACCGCCTGTCGTGGCTACCGACGTTGCTGCTCAGCTACGCCGTCTTCTTTGTCATCGCCTTTATTTCACTGGACCATACCCCTACGCTGGCGGTCGCCACCATTCTGAATGTAGTAGTTCTGTCGCTGACGCTTTACTTCTTTCCCAAGCCCAAGAACATCCCGCCTATCCTCCGTCAGCCCCGGTACGACATTCCCCTGCGTATGCTGGTGGCTACACTATTTGTAGTGGGCCTCACGCAGGCTGCTGAGCTACTGGGGCCTGAGTGGAGCGGCATACTTACTCCCTTTCCGATCATGACCTCTACGCTGGCCGTATTTACCCACTCCCAACAGGGCAGCGACGCCACCTCCCGCATCCTGTATGGCTTGATGTTGGCCGGTTATGGTTTTACTACCTTTCTGGTGGGGGTATTTTACCTGGTACCTCTCATGCCCATCGGGTGGGCGTATGTCCTGCTTATGATAGGTACCATGGTATTAAATGCCTTTACGCTTCGCCTGATCCGGTAACTAATGCAGGCTTACCACCGCTTTGATCACTCGGCTGGCCGGGTCATACAACGTAGGAAACTGATCGGGCAGCTCATCAAATGAGAAATGGTGGGTAATCCAGGGCGTAGGGCCCATCCGGCCGTTTTCGATGTGATTGATGATAGTACGGAACGTGTGGTGCGTAGCGTTACGACTGGCCAGCAGGGTGAGCTCCTTGCGGTGGAACGACGGGTCATGAAACGTAACCTCCCCCTGAAACAGCCCTACAAACACGATCTTGCCACCATGGGCGCAGTATTCAAAGGTTTTCATCATCGAGGCCGGATTACCCGTAGCGTCAAAGACCACCGTGGGCAGGTGTCCGTCAAAGAGCTGAAGAAGCCGCTCGTGGAACCACTCATCGGCCAGCAGCGTATGCTTTACCCCCATCTTCTCCTCACAGAATCTGAGGCGATGCTCTTCCCGGTCGGCTACCACCAGCGTAGCACCGGCCATTTTCACAAATTCAATAACCGATAAGCCAATGGGCCCGGCGCCGATCACCATGACGATATCTTCCGGCCCCAGATCCGCCCGCTCCACGGCGTGTCCGCCGATCGCCAGCGTCTCTATAATAGCCAGCTGATCATCTTTCAGACGGTTGGAGGGGTGTAGCTTTCCGGTAGGTACTTTGAGGTACTCAGTCATGCCTCCATCCATATGTACACCCAGTACCCGCAGGTTCTCACAGCAGTTGGTCAGGCCGCGCCGGCAGGCCTGGCACTCGCCGCAGTCCAGGTAGGGCTCTACAGCACAGCGGTCACCTATCTTAAGACCGTACGTATCGCCGTTGATTTCGACTACCTCCACGGCCAGCTCGTGCCCCAGTACCCGTGGGTACTCAAAGAAAGGCTGCTTACCACGGTAGGCGTGCAGGTCGGTGCCGCATATACCTACCCGCAGTACTTTTACCAGGGTTTCTCCTTCCTGCAGGGTAGTGTCAAAAGGAGTATCTATGAATTCAAATTGTCCGGGTTCGTTAAGACTAAGGGTTTTCAAAATGGTAATGGTTGGTGCTTTGCTAATTTACAGTAATCCGACATTTTATCAAGGAGACCTATCCCAATTTCTTTTTTACAAAAAAGCCCGGAACACCTCCGGGCCTATACGTTAAGTACTATGGGTTCACTATTCTAGCCCCACAATCGCTCATTCACCGCGTGACGGCCTCTCATTCGCTGGGCCTCCGGCCCGACTACACCCGCACCAGCTTCACCGGATACGTTTGCTTGGCATTCCACTGGCATATGTAGATGTTCTCATCCTCATCGATACATACATCGTGGCAGTGCATAAACAGGGGTTTTTCCTGCACCATCAGCTGGAGCTGGCCATTCTTGTACTCGGGCTTGGTACCTCCCGGATTAGAAATGACCTTGTTGTTCTTATCCAGAATAGTCACAAAGCCAGAGTTAGGTGTCTGGTTGAGGTACTTTAACCGCGACCAGCATACGCCGGCATACAGATTATCCCCCTTTACAACCGGACGACATACATAGGCACCGGGCAGGAAGATGCTGGACAGGTACTTGCCATCCAGCGTAAAGCGCTTGAAGGAGTTATGGATGCGGGAAGTAACAAGTACCGTCGGATTGGCCTTATCACGGGTATCAATGGCTACGCCGTGGGCCGTAGCAAACTGATGATCTTCGTCACCAGGTCCACCAAACTTATCTATATACTCACCCGTGGCGGTGTAGCGCAGCACCCACTGCGACCCGTAGCCATCGGCTATGTAGATGGTACCATCGGGGCCAATGGCCGTTTCGGTGGGACGGAAAGCGGCATCTTCCTTATAGGCTCCTACCTTGGACGGATGCTCAATGGTAAGCAGTACTTTCCCTTTCATGTCGGTCTTGAACACCTTACCCATGCCCGGATCAGTGATGAACAGAAACTCCTCACCGTTGGCATTCCAGAGAGTAAGGCCGTGCCCGCCGGGGAAGTCGTGCCCCCAGCTATCGAGCAACTTGCCCGACCGGTCGTAGATGAGGATATTGTTTTTAGTTTCATCCCCGATCATAATAAGCCGTCCCTGCTTGTCCTGCACCATTTCGTGGCAGTTCTTGACGGGGAACTTAGAAGCATCCAGATTCCCCCACCCCTGCTGCAACCGGTAGCGGTTCGACCCGTGGCCGATTACTTCGCCATCCAGCTTGGGGCGGGCCTGTAGGATATAAAATGGCTTAAAAGCCAGAGCTGCCGTAGTAACAGCGGCGGCCTTGGCAAATTGGCGGCGGGAAGGTTTTTCCATGATCTCAGGTGGCTTTTTTTATAGGAAAGCCACCTGAGAGGCATTTATAATCCTTTCACTCGTAATATCTTCGGTAGTAGTACCTACCTTACCATATTGACAAATACGAAGGCCATGATGGCGATCAGGATGGGTAGGGCTGATGGTACAAAAGGCGACTTCTTATTCCCTTTTCGCCACCACTTCCACGACATCCAGATACAGATAAAAACGATGAGCGGGAATGAGAGGATCATCCCAATAAAAAGGTACGCGCCCATCTTCTTGGCTGGATCGACAGTATCAAGTGCCTGAAACGATGTCTGGGCGGCATCGTACCATGGGATAAGCGTAAGGAGGCTGAGGAGTTGAACGAGATAGAGAGCTATTTTAGCTGGTTTCATAGTAGTAGGCCAAATGGACTAGCAAAAGCATTCCGGGCGAAATATAGCACAAAGATCTCTCTTTGCTATATCAGCCCAATAATTGTTGCCAGTAAGCATTCTCAAGCTATTTCTATGCCAAAATCTGATGCACCACCTTGCCGTGTACATCGGTAAGCCGGAAGTTGCGCCCCTGGAAGGGATACGTCAGTTTTTCGTGGTCAAGCCCCATCAGGTGCAGAATGGTAGCCTGTAGGTCATGCACATGTACGCGATCCTTGGTACCATAGTACCCGATCTCGTCGGTTTCGCCAAAGCTGAAACCCTGCTTCACCCCTGCACCGGCCATCCACATCGTGAAGGCTTCCTTGTGGTGGTCACGGCCCTTGAAGGGGGCCTTCTTGCCACCCCGGTTTTCGGCCATGGGCGTACGACCAAACTCACCACCCCATACCACCAGTGTATCATCCAGCATTCCCCGTTGTTTCAGGTCCGTAAGTAGAGCCGTAGTAGCCTGATCCGTTTCTTTACAACGGTTTACAAAACCTATCTCGAGGGCTTCGTTGGAGTTGCTGCCGTGGGTATCCCAGTCGGCGTGGTAGAGCTGGATAAAGCGTACGCCCCGTTCGGCCAGGCGGCGGGCCAGGAGGCAGTTGTTGGCGTAGGAGTTCTGGCCGGGGGTAGTACCATAGAGCTGGTGAATGTAGTCGGGTTCACGGGTAATATCCATAGCCTCGGGTACCGTGGTTTGCATGCGGAAAGCCAGCTCGTACTGCTCGATACGCGCCAGGATCTCGGGGTCTCCCATCTCCTCGTGCTGTACCCGGTTGATGTCGCTGATGGTTTTGATAGCCGCCTTACGCAAGTCGCGGGGCATCCCATCGGGATCAGAGATGTACAGGACCGGGTCCCCTTCGGAGCGGCACTGCACGCCCTGGTACTGCGACGGCAGGAAGCCGCTCCCCCAGATACTCTTACCAGCACTAGGTATGGCATCGCCGGAGGCCAGTACGATAAAGCCCGGCAAGTTTTCGTTTTCGGAGCCCAGGCCATAGGTCACCCAGGAGCCAAAGCTGGGGCGCCCGGTACGCGGACCGCCCGTATGCATGAAGAGTTGCGCCGGAGCATGGTTGAACTCATCGGTATGCATAGCCCGCAGGAATGTCACCTCATCCACGGCCTTCTGAAAGTAAGGCATGTGGTGAGATACCCAGCTACCCGTCTGTCCATACTGGTTGAACTCGGCGTAGGGGCCGAGCATCTTGGGAGTACCTACTATGAAAGCAAACCGCTTTCCTTCCAGCAGCGACGGCGGACAGTCTTTTCCGTCCAGGTCACGCAGGAGGGGCTTATTCTCAAAAAGTTCAAGTTGGGAGGGTGCTCCCGACATATGCAGGAAAATAACCCGCTTGGCCTTGGGAGCAAAATGACTCAGGCGAAAGCTATCTTTGGAAGAAGCCGTATTAGTACCTTTGAACATATCACATCCCATCATCATACCCCCCAGGGCCATGGCTCCCAGGTGCCCTATACTCTGCTGCAGGAAGTAGCGGCGGGTGGTTACCTCCCGATCAGTCTGTTCCAGTTCTTTCAGTAGCTTTTCCATCAGTACTTATATTAATTGTCGAATGGCGACTTCAGAATGTCAAATTGGCTTTTATTTACCTCCTCTACTTACCTACCTTTCACTTTTTATTTCAAATTCTCCCTTCTCACCCTGCGGCAGCCGACTTTCCTTCTTTCCTCCACTATTCCCTTCCTCCTTTGAACTACTGCTTCGTGATCACCTCATCCAGGTTCAGCATGACGTTGGCGGTAGCCGAAAGCGCCGCCAGATGTGGCGTCTTCGGGTAGTCCATCGTCAGGAACTTCAGAACATCATGCGAGTTGGTCCGGTAGTGCTGAATCGACAGCTGGTAGTAATTGAGCAGTAACCGCAAGCGCTCTTCGGAAGGCATATGGCCAGTTAGTCGCTTGTAGCCCATCTTAATGTTTTCAACGGGATTATAGCCGGTAGCCTGCTTCATCTGCCAGGCCAGCCCCTGTGAGGCTTCCAGATACACCGGATCATTGAGTGTCACGAGGGCCTGCAGGGGCGTATTGGTACGTACGCGCCGCGACAGACACAACTCCCGGCTTGGTGCATCGAATGTAGTAAATGAGGGATAGGGGCTGGACTTGCGCCAGTAGGTGTACAGGGCCCGGCGGTGACGGTCTTCGTCTTCGGCGGTACGCCAGCGCATGACATTCCGGATTACCTGCCATACCCCATCGGGCTGCGGAGGCATCACACTGGGGCCAAACAGCTTGGGAGAAAGCAGGCCCGAAGCCGCCAGGGCCTGGTCACGTACCTGCTCGGCCGTAAGCCGTACCCGCGGCCCGCGCGACAGTAAGGTATTGTAGGGGTCTTTCTCCAGCGCCTCTTCACTCACCTCCGAGCTCTGGCGGTAGGTTGCCGACAGCACGATCTCACGCAGGAGCTTCTTGACGCTCCACTGGTCTTCATTCATAAAGCGGAGCGCCAGCCAGTCCAGCAGCTCGGGATGCACGGGTTTGGCGCCCTGCGTCCCAAAGTCTTCCAGCGTCTCGACCAGTCCCCGGCCAAAGAGTTGCTCCCAGTAGCGATTCACCATTACCCGGGCCGTCAGTGGGTTTTGCGGACTTACCAGCCACTTAGCTAACCCCATACGAGAGGCCGGATGGTCTTTGGCGAGTTGCGTGAGCGTCTTAGGTGTTTGTGGGCGTACCTCTTCCCCGTGCACCATCCAGTTTCCTCTCTCAAACACGTACGTCTTACGGCTACTATCCGCAGGTAGCTCCTCCATGACAGGTGTACGCGAAGGCTTTATCTTCTCCAGTCTGCGGTGGGCTTCTATATACTTTTGATCCGCTGTGTCTTTCTGTGCATGCAGAAATCGGGTCAGTTCAGCCATCTGCCGCTTCTGTATACCCGATAGTTCCGATAGCAGCGGTACGTCGCTGGTGCGGTCGGCATCAGCCGAGGTATTAAAGAAAGCCATCAGCTGATAGTAATCCTTGTGCGGAAAAGGGTCGTACGGGTGGCTGTGACACTGCACACAGGCCATGGTAGTACCCTGCCACACCTCCATGGTAGTATTGACCCGATCAATTACGGCCACTACCCTGAACTCCTCGTCGTCGGTACCGCCTTCGTCGTTGGTATTGGTATTGCGGTGAAAGGCGGTGGCAATGCGCTGATCCACGGTCGGATTGGGCAGCAGATCGCCCGCCAGTTGCTCCACCGTAAACTGATCAAAGGGCATATCCTTATTAAAGGCGTCGATGACCCAGTCGCGGTACTGCCATATCTCGCGGTGGCGGTCCTTCTGATAACCCTGCGAGTCGCCGTAGCGGGCCAGGTCCAGCCACATAGCTGCCCAGCGCTCACCATAATGCGGCGAAGACAGCAGGCGATCCACTACTTTTTCGTAAGCGTTTTCTGATTTGTCATTCAGAAAGGCATCATACTCCTGAGGTGTAGGAGCCAGCCCTGTCAGATCCAGCGTAACACGACGGAGCAGTACAGCTTTATTCGCCTCTTCGGCGGGAGAAAGTCCTTCTTCTTTAAGTTTCTTGTAAACAAATTTATCAATGTCATTCTCGGGCCAGAAAGAAAGCACCAGTGGTGGCTTCTGGGGTTCGGGAGCTATGTAGGACCAGTGCGTTTCCCACTCGGCCCCCTCCTCAATCCAGCGCTCCAGCAGGCTGATCTGCTCCTCGCTGAGCGGCGGAGCTTTGAGCGGCATCCGATCGTCAGGATCAGTGGATTTAAGACGGGCTATGAGTTCACTCTCTTTGGGACGACCGGGTACTATACAGGGCTTACCTGACTTGCCCTTACTCAGTGCTTTTTCACGATAAAGCAAGCTGATATTACCCTGCTGCTTTACGCCTCCATGGCAGCCGGTGCAGTTGGCGTTCAGGATAGGCCTAATTTGGGTGTTAAAGTCTACTTTATTTCCTCCCCACCACTGCCAGGCGCTCAGTGTCAAAATGACAATTGTTAAAAGGGCAACAATGTAACTCAGCCGCATAATAAGGTAATAGCTAGGTATATGATACTATAAACCGTACTCCTTCTTGTTTCTACTTTTATAACCAATATAATAACCTCCGGTTACTTCCAAAGACATCCCATCGTTGATCGGTAAATGGAGGGCTTTTGATCAAACACTGGTTGAGGCTTTAAAACAAGACGAATAAAGTCCAACTATATCCTTACAAATTTATAATAATTATATAAATTAATTGCAGCCATAAGTCAGGTACCTATAAAACACTTCCGCCACAAGCTGCTACTAACAACTTGTGGCGGAATAAATTTGCGAGATAGCTTATACCACTACTAGCAGCCCTGGCCGTAGTAGGCATCTTTGCCGTGCTTACGGAAGTAGTGCTTATCTACCAGCGACTGTTTGATGGGGGGAGTAGCGGGATTGATGGTGAGGGTGAGGTAGGCCATGCGAGCCAGCTCTTCCAATACTGCCGAGTTATAGACCGCCTTGGCCGGAGTCTTGCCCCAGGTAAAGGGTCCATGGCAGGCTACCAGTACCATCTCCACCTCTTCGGGCGACAGACTCAGCTCCCTGAACTTATCGAGGATCTGCAGACCCGTTTCGTGCTCATAATCCCCTTTAATGGCTTCGTCGGACATGACATCCGTCACCGGGACCGACGCTACCAAGTGGTCGGCGTGGGTAGTACCTAGGTTAGGGATGGGCCGCATCGCCTGCGCCCAGGCTACTGCGTAGGTAGAGTGGGTATGGCAAATACCTCCTACGGTATCAAAATGACGGTACAGCAGCGTGTGGGTTTTGGTATCGGAGGAAGGACGCATGGTACCTTCCACCAGTTGATTGTCCAAGTCTACCACCACGATATTTTCCACCCGTAGCTCTTCGTAGGGTACCCCGCTGGGCTTAATGGCTACTACACCCGCCTGACGATCAATCCCGCTCACGTTACCGAAGGTATACAGCACGAGCCCCTTCCGCGGCAGCTCCATGTTGGCTTCGTATACTTCTTCTTTTAAGTACTTATAGGCTGACATAGCTAGAATCCCCGGTTCATCTGGTAGTATACCTCATTCCAGCGCAGCTCATTTTTGAACTGGCGCAGGCGGGTGTCCTGGTCAATAGTAACAAGCTCCACGCCTACCATCTCCGCGAAGTCTTCGATGTACTCTACTGACAGGTTTTGGCTGTATACGGTATGATGTGCTCCCCCGGCCAGGATCCAGGCGGCGCAGCCGGTCTGCATATCGGGCTGGGGCTTCCAGAGTACCCGGGCCACGGGAAGTTTGGGGAGGTCGTGCGGTGGAGCTACGGCTTCCACTTCGTTGGCCAGAATCCGGAAACGATTACCTATATCAATCACCGACACATTCAGCGCCGGACCACCGGCTACGTTAAATACCAGGCGTACCGGGTCGGCCTTGCCGCCAATGCCCAGCGGATGTACCTCACAGGCAGGCTTGCCATCGGCGATAGATTCACATATTTCGAGCATGTGCGCGCCCAGTACCAGCTTACTATCCGCAGGATTGGCCGGATCGGCGAAGTGGTAGGTATAGTCTTCCATGAATGAATTACCGCCGGGCAGTCCGGTTGCCATTACTTTCATGGCCCGTAGCATCGCGGCGGTTTTCCAGTCGCCTTCGGCGCCAAAGCCGTAGCCCGCCGCCATCAGACGCTGCGAAGCAATACCGGGTAGCTGCACCATCCCGTGCAGGTCTTCGAAGGTGTTGGTGTAGCCTTTGAAGCCCCCCTCTTCCAGGAAAGTCCTGATACCTAATTCGATTCGGGCGGCTTCACGCAACGCATTGTGCTGTTCTGCTCCTTTCAGGAGAGTACTGGCCAGGGTGTAGGTATTTGCATACTCCGCGCACAGCTGATCAATGGCGGCATCGCTGATCTGATTGATCACCTGCACCAGACTACCTACTCCGTAGCCATTGACTGAGTAGCCAAACTGCATCTCGGCGGCTACCTTATCCCCCTCCGTGACGGCTACCTGGCGCATGTTATCGCCGAAGCGTACAAAACGCGCGCCCTGCAGATCATAACGAGCGGCGGCGGCGCGTGTCCAGATGTTCAGGCTATTGATCACATCCTCCTGCTGCCAGTGACCTACCACTACCTTGCGGTTCAGACGCATCCGTGACATCATAAATCCAAACTCCCGGTCGCCGTGGGCAGACTGGTTCAGGTTCATGAAATCCATATCTATGGTAGCCCAGGGTATATCCCGGTTGTACTGCGTGTGCAGGTGCAGCAGGGGCTTCTGCAGTACCTTCAATCCGCCTATCCACATCTTGGCCGGCGAGAAGGTATGCATCCAGGCTATGATGCCGATGCAATCAGGGGCTACGTTGGCCTCCTGACATACTTTATATATTTCGTCGGGGGTAGTGACTACGGGTTTGAACACGATCCGCACCGGTACTTTCTCATGCTGGTCTAGTCCTGAAGCAATGGCCTGCGAGTGCTCCGCTACCTGCTTCAGCGTTTCTTCGCCGTACAGATGCTGGCTCCCGGTGACGAACCAGACTTCGTATTTTTTAAGTGTATGAGTCAAGAGTTTATGAGTTTATGAGTGAATATAGTATTGAGTGAATGGTGAATGAGTGATTGAGTGGTAGGCTTCTCACTCCCTCAGAACCCCTCCTCTACCAGTTGTCCCGCTTTCAGGTACTTCTGATACAACTTCTTATATACCTCCACCCGGTCGGGCTGGGGCTGGTACTCAGCGTCAAAGCCTGATGACATGGCCTGTTGGGCTGCTTCTACCGAAGGGTGAATCTCAGCCGCTACCGAGGCAAACATGGCAGCTCCCAGGGCACAGGCCTGCTCCGATACCACTACCTTGATAGGTACATTCAGGACATTAGCCAAGGTCTGCATCACAAAGGGTGACTTCTTGGCTACTCCCCCAATCGCGATTACCTGCCGGATGGGTACTCCCTCCTGCAGAAAGCGGTCGACAATAGCCTTTGACCCAAAGGCAGTAGCTTCTACCAAGGCTTTGAATACCCGCGGTGCATCACTACCAAGGTTTAGATTGAATATGGCTCCTTTCAACCCATGATTGGCATCGGGAGTACGGCGGCCATTGAGCCAGTCTAGGGCTATAATATCGTGTTCGGTAACGGGTAGTGCTTCGGCCGCTTTGGACAGAGAGGGTATAATACCGTCTATGACCTTATTAACCACCTCCTCACCTACCTCCTGCGCCAGTAGCTCGCGGATCGGGTAAGCCAGCAGATTCCTGAACCAGGCATATACATCACCAAAGGCCGATTGACCGGCTTCCATGCCCAGCATACCGGGTAGCACCGATCCATCCACCTGTCCACAGATACCGGGTACCAGTTTACCGGTCATATCTTCGTTAGGCGCGGTGAGCATATCACAGGTAGAGGTACCCATAACCCGTACAAACGTATAGGGCTCTATATGTGCTCCTACGGCGCCCATGTGCGCGTCAAAGGCTCCTACCCCTACCACTACCTCTTCTGATAGCCCCAGCCGCTGCGCCCATTCGGCGGATAGCTTACCCATGGGTTGGTCGGAGGTATAGGTATCCTGGAAGAGGCGGTCGCGCAGGCCCGCCAGTAGGGGGTCAAGCGTAGTCAGAAATTCTTCGGAAGGCAAACCGTCAAATTCGGCATTCCACATGGCTTTGTGCCCGGCGGCCGTGCGGCTGCGGCGCATGGTACGTGGGTCGGTATCGCCCGTTAGTACGGCCGACATCCAGTCGCAGTGCTCTACCCAGGAGTAAGCCCGCTGGCGTACCTGCTCATCCATGCGGAGCGTGTGCAGTATCTTGGCCCAGAACCATTCGGAGGAGTAGATACCGCCTACGTACTTGGTAAAGTCCACCTTCCACCGGCGGGCCAGGGCGTTGATCTCTTCGGCCTCGGCATTGGCCGTATGGTCTTTCCAGAGGATAAACATCCCGTTGGGGTTCTCAGCAAATTCGGGTAACAGGGCCAGCGGGGTACCCTGCTCATCCACGGCACAGGGCGTAGAACCCGTAGTGTCAATGGCAATCCCCCTTACACTTTCTCTGACCTCAGCCGGTACTTTATCCAGCGCCCCCTTCACCGAGGCTTCGAGTCCTTCGAGGTAGTCGAGCGGGTGCTGCCGAAACTGCGAAGCCTGGGGTAGACAGTACTTGCCGACTTTCCAGCGGCTGTATTCTTGTACATAAGTACTTACTTCTTGACCCGTCAGGGCATTTACCACCAGGGCCCGCACCGAATCAGTGCCAAAATCAATACCTATTACGTGGGGATCAGGCATAGAGAAGTTATTAGCAGTTAGAGTTTTAGGTTTAAGAAAATCAGGATAGCTACCCAAATTAGTACCCATGCTCCAGTAATCATGCATAGAGGTACCTGGTCACTTCTCCAGAAAAAGAAGCTGGCAGCTACTATCTAACGCTTATGTACCTAATTCACCTGTATGGCATAACGCTTGCCGTAGCGGTTGAGCCAGTCGAGCAGGCGGCTTACGTCAGGCATCTTAAACAGCTCGCTACCGGGATTCATGGTAGCCGCCGATCCGCAGGCCACTCCCATACGTACCGCTTCACGGATAGATTTGCCCTGCGATAAGGTATATACCATACCCGCCACCATACTATCGCCTGCCCCTACGGTACTTTTCTTTTTGACGGGAGGAGCCGGTATATGCTCTACCTGGTCTTCCGTAACCAGCATAGCTCCCATGGGACCCATGGATACTACTACCACTTCACAGTGGCCTCTTATGATAAGGGCCCGGGCCGCATCATCTACCTCGTCCATTTCCAGTTTGTCGGTACCTACCAGCTGGCATAACTCCGTGATATTGGGCTTGAGGAGGAATACGCCTGATTCGCTGGCCAACCGGAGGGCTTCACCGGAGGTATCTGCTACAAACCTGGCCCCCCGCTCACGGGCGATCCTGGCTACCTGGCCGTAGAAATCCACCGGTACGCCCGGCGAAAGACTACCACTGGCTACAATGAATGAAGGCGTATCTACCTCCCGCAGCGTATCCAGTATCGCCTCCACCTCAGTAGGCATCAGCCTGGACCCCGGCATACTAAACCGGTACTGAAGGCCTGTCGCCGATTCGACTACGTTCAGGTTCTCGCGGGTCCATTCCTTGGTTTCTATCACCTCAATGTCCACTCCTTCTGCTTTCACCAATGCCTGCAGACGCTGCCCGGTCGGACCTCCGGAAGTCAGTACCGCCAGGGGCTTGCCTCCTAACCGATGGATAGCCTTCGCCACATTAATACCACCGCCTCCTGCCTCAAAATTGGGTTGGTCACAGCGGAGCTTTTCGTCCGGAACCAGACGTCCTACGGTAGTACTTTTGTCTACTGCCGGGTTAATTGTGAGCGTTACAATGGGTTTTATTGCCTTTGTAGCCATAGTGGTTTTGGTTTTAATCCATTACAAATACCGAGCGCCTAAGTTAGGCCATCGTTCACAGAAACTAAAATTGTACCAAGAGGTAAAGATCAATACTGATCAAGATCAGCCCCGTTTATACCCCATATATTGGCTGACGCTTACAGACCACCCCTGAAGGGCTTGCTCATATTTCCTCATAAAAGAGTTTGAATCCTCACCAAAATTTGGTCAGTTTGCTCTTGTGAAACAAACTATATAGAGATGTCAGCACTAGAGTGGAAAACTGCCAAAGAATACGTAGATATTACTTATAAGAAACTGAACGGGGTAGCCCGTATTGCCTTCAACCGTCCCGAAGTACGCAATGCCTTTCGGCCCAAAACGGTATTTGAGCTGTACGATGCCTTTGAAGATGCCCGCAACGACGGCTCTATCGGAGTAGTACTCTTGTCGGGCGAAGGACCTTCGCCCAAGGATGGCGTGTATGCCTTCTGCTCCGGGGGCGACCAGAACGCCCGTGATACCGGAGGATACAAGGGAGAAGACGGCGTAGCCCGGCTCAATATTCTGGAAGTACAGCGCCAGATCCGGTTTATGACCAAGCCTGTGATAGCCGTAGTACCAGGCTGGGCCGTCGGTGGCGGGCACAGCCTGCACGTGGTGTGTGACCTGACGCTGGCCAGTAAGGAGCATGCGATTTTCAAACAAACCGACGCTAACGTGGCCAGCTACGACGCAGGCTACGGCTCCGCGTATCTGGCGCGGCAGGTGGGTCAGAAGCGGGCCCGCGAGATCTTCTTCCTCGGTCGTAGCTACTCCGCTCAGGAGGCTTACGAAATGGGCATGGTCAATGCCGTAGTACCCCACGATGAACTGGAAGATACCGCTTACCAGTGGGCGCAGGAGATCTTGGAAAAGAGTCCGATGGCTATTCGCATGCTCAAATTTGCTTTCAACCTCATTGATGACGGACTGGTAGGGCAGCAGATCTTTGCGGGTGAGGCCACCCGCCTGGGGTATATGACCGAAGAGGCCCGCGAAGGCCGCGATGCCTTCCTCGAAAAGCGCAAGCCGGACTTTGATAAGTTTGAGAAGTACTCGTAAAGTGTATGAGCGGGAGCAGTGGCACTGTTGAAAACGGTGCCACTTCGCTCGCCCTGATTTGAAATCAGGGCGCCATCTATTTGCGTTTGAAACGCTGTTTGATTATACCCCAGCGGGGGACCGTCCCGATTGCAAATCGGGGTTAGCCTAGGCGAGGACAAAAATTGGCAGTAGCAGCGATATGCTTCTACCGGTGCTTCTTTACCTGTTCCCAGAAGTCAGCATCCATGCCTTTGGCATCCAGTTTAGTAAAAATCTTAACCGTAGGCTGGGTATTTTCGGGCGGGGCAGGTACTGTAGCTACGGGGGCCAGTTTGGGGAGAAGGTAGGCCTGCACCAGGCCGAGGTCCCAGAGGGTACGGGTTTTGTCCTGGGGGTTGGTTTCGCGCCAGCGCTTCTCCATCAGTTGCTCTACCGGATTATTATCAGCGAAATTTTCATACACCACCTCCCGGTCAAATTTATAGTGCATCACCGAGTGGATGGGCATGACGGTCCAGTCCAGATTGGCCTGGTTCATCATGAAGTCGTAGGCATTCAGGTCGCAGCGTACGTTGAACTCGTTCTTGTTCCAGGCTTTTCGGGCAAAGTCATAGCCGCCGCCCAACGAATAGACCCGGATGCGGGACTTTACCGTAGGATCCAGCGCGATCAGCGAAGCCACATTGGTCAGTGCTCCCAACGTAAGGATATCCAGCTTCTCGTTGGGTTGTAGGGCTTTTATTACCTTGATCATACCGTCGGTGGCCGCCGAGGAACGGGGCTCATACCCGCCCCAGGCGCGGCCCATCTGCCGGTCTGCTCCCAGCGGGTGTGGGATCTGCTGCAGGCCCATCGTAGTCAGGATTTCCTCGTTCAGCTCCTGACTGATCCGGATGGGCGATATACCCGAGGTATTATACTGGTTCCATTTGTCAAAGGCCAGCAGGTCGGCGTTATTAAAGTGGGCCGAACTCAGGCCGGTGATATCCAGCCGGTCCCCCGCCCACAGTAACCGGACAATGGCGTACACATCGTCCATTTCGTTGCCCGTGTCGGCATCAAGCCACACCTTTTGTTTCTGAGCAGAGGCCGAGAAGGAAAGGAGAACAAATAGCAGTAGTAGCTTTTTCATTAGGTAGTAAATAGCAGGAGCTGGCTTGTACTTCGATATATACTAAAAGCTCTCTGCTTATGGTAAGGAAGACGAAAAAAGTAAATGAATCCTGATACCAGAAGTACTCTTATCGCTTTTCTTACTTATCGTTTTGTGAAGCTCCTCACGGCCTATTTTGTAAATACCAACACATACTTATCACTATTCCTCACACTCTTGATACTGACCTTATGCAGCTTTTCGAAGGGCACACTATTTACTTCAGCAAAACCTGATGGATTGCCGTTTAGATAAAACTGGATGTCTTTGTACTTCTCTTTAATCAGTAAGGTCCCCCAAGAGGACTTTCCGATGCCTGTATTACTCAGGACCTTTTGCCCATTCTCTCCTTCCATAGATTGTTTTAGGTAGGTTTGAGTTGCTAAACTTCCTTCGTTCTTAAAAATATTTTTATTCAGACTGTCCTCCACATATTCCGGAAAGTGTTCCTCTTTCAGTTTTAGAGCTGTTTCATAGTCTTGTTTCATGGCCGTCAGTAAAGGCTCAGGGGGGAGCTGACCCATTCCAAGACTTCCTTGCTTAGTGATATAGCCTGAAAACCCTTTTGCTGGAGTATAAGTACTTCCTTCACTCTTACCTTGTCCTCCTTTTGTTGGCAGCTTAATATTTACAATAATATTTGTAAGAAAGAGATTCAGTGGATCGTATTGAAGGCTGTTAAAATTCATTTCAGCCTCATATCCCAATATATCATTTCTGATATTGTTGATGTCGTCTAAGGTTGCCAGTGAAGAAATAACCCAAAAAAGGGTATCGCTTTTTATCAGTGTCCATTTGCTATGTTTTCCCCGCTTTGAGCTATCTTCCACGACTTCGGCTACAGCTGGTTCTGCAATGGGTGCGGGAGTAGGCTCAATATCCAAAGATATTTCACTGTTCAGGACGTTTGGAGTGAAAGCTACAACGGGCTGCTTCAAAGCAGCTGCACAGAGTAGCGATAAGAGTAGTATTTGAAGCGACCTCTTCATGCTTAAATAGTTTGGCCCCTCTATCCTTACAGAAAGAAAAGGGTGGACGTAAAACAATAGGTAAAGTATGGAGCAGAAGGAGGTCGGGGTATTACGGGAATAGCGGCATAAAAGACTAACACGCTTTACTACTAACAAGATACGTCAGCTTATGGTAGAAGGCAAAAAATGTTATTTAACGGTAGCCTCTCTCCCTATTTGCAAATCAGAATCAGCAGGAATACCTATTGGCATCTATCCGCTATACCCGGCTGGGCGAGTACCCAAAGCGCTTCTTGAATTCGGCTGAGAAGCTGCCGATGTTGTTATAGCCGATGTAGAAGGCGGTTTCAGAAACATTCATCTGCTTTGAAATCAGGAGTTGCTGCGCCTTCTGCATGCGCAGGTGATGAATATGTCCGAATACAGTAGTATTGAACAGGTGCTTGTAGCCTTTTTTGAGCTTGTACTCATTGAGGCCAAAGTCGTGGGTGAGTTGCGTCAGGGTCAGTGGGGCTAAGTAGTTGGCTTCAATAAAATCACGAACGGCCTTCAGCTTTTCCTGATCGGCCCTGCTCCACTCCTCCCTGGAGGCCGACTGCCCCACGGTAGCCAGTTGGTCCAGCTGAAGGGCAAAGAGCTCCAGCAATTTTGCCTCGATAAACAGGTACTTTGTTAAGCCCTGAAAGCAACACTGCTGCACAGAACGAATAATATCGGCCATGCGGGGCTGTACCACTAGCTGGCGGCCAGCCAGTATAAACGATTCCTTGCGCTCAAGGCTGTTATACACCTTATCGAGCGGACCCGTTCCGGCCGAATTAGCCAATTCTTTGAAGTAATCCAACCGATAAGACACTTGCAGTACCTGGAAGGGCCCCGGCTTGATGATGTGGTCGGCCAGCATGGTAGGGTTGTACTGAAAGCCGTGCCTCTGCGTCTCGAAGCTCAGGGGCTTACCTATGCTCTGGAAACGGGACTCGATCCCCCCCTGCAGCAGGAACATGGACTCTATGCCTTCGCGATCGTCGGCATCCTGCAGGATTAGGGGCTCGTGCGTATGAAGATGGATCTGCCGCATTTCCATTCCGGAGGTACTGATCATGGAAAATTCACCCGCCGCCAGACCGGGCTCGGCCAGGCTGCTGACTACCTCCTGATAGCGGGCACTGTGGTGGACGAGTCGGTGTTCCACCTGGCTAAAAGCTTTGGCCCAGTCTTCTCCCGCAATGACTTTATCCATTTTGCCTAAATCATGCTCCGTTTTACCCAAACAAAATCTACCGCTACCACTACACCTTTGCAGTGTAATTATATCACTCTATTAGCCAGTAAATATATGGAAACTTTAGAAAAAGCACCCGCGGCGGTATCCACTGCTACCCCAAAAAAATCCACCTTATTAGCCACTCTTTCACTGCTTTTCTACCCTACCGGCGTATACCGCCTGTGGGCGAACCGTTACCCACTCTGGGCACGGCTGCTTTACACCCTGCTGGGCCTGCCCCTGTTCCTGCTGGGATCTGTCTACCTGAGTATAGTAGTATTCGCTCTTTTCCTACCCGAACTGGATATGAGTATGGGCAACCGAACAGACCGCACGGTGATCAACAAGGTGGGTGGCTATGCTACTACCTTCCTGAAAACCGGACGGGAAACCGGGGGAGCCTACGAGCTGATACGCGTAGAGCTGGAACCTCAGGGAGGCAACGGCTGGCATTACCACAAGACCTTTGATGAGCAATTTACAGTAGCCGAGGGAGAAATAACCATTGGTCTGGAAGATAAGGAGCTCCTGCTGACCAAAGGACAGACCGCTACCGCCCCCAAAACCAAAATGCACTTCTTCAGGAATCTTTCTTCTAACAAAACAGTATTGATAGTAAAGACAATACCCGCCCGTGGCCTCGAAAAAACCATCCGGATTGGCTACGGCCTTTCCAATAGTGGTCAGATTGATGCCAATGGTATTCCCAATAATCCCTGGCACATGGCGCTACTCCTGGGATATAGCGAGAGCTACTTCCCGGTTGTACCTCCGATCATTCAGGAGCCACTCATCAAAGGTATGGCCAAAATAGCTCAGTGGAGAGGGGAAGACAAAGTACTGGAGAAGTACTTTAGGTAGTACCTGATCCATTAAAATCAAAATCGGCAGGTATCAGGGGCTTCCTGGTACCTGCCGATTCTTTTGTTCTCTTCTGCTATTACATGCCCTGCATCAGGGTCAGCTTGCGGTAGAATCCTTCGTTGTATTCCAGCAGTTCGTCGTGGGTACCACGCTCGATAATGCGCCCCTGGTGTACTACCAGTATCTCGTCGGCGTGCTGGATGGTACTCAGGCGGTGCGCGATGACCAGTACCGTACGGTTCTGCATCAGGTGCGTAAGTGCTTCCTGTACCAGTTTCTCCGACTCGGTATCAAGGGCCGAGGTAGCTTCGTCGAGGATCAGGATAGGGGGATTTTTGAGAATAGCGCGCGCGATGCTGATCCGCTGGCGCTGGCCGCCGGATAGCTTGGTACCCCGGTCACCAATTACGGTCTGGTACCCCTCAGGCTGCTCCGTGATAAACTGGTGCGCATTGGCAATCTTAGCCGCTGCAATTACCTCCTCCTCACTGGCCTCTGCTCCAAAGGCTATGTTATTGAAAATGGTATCGTTAAAAAGAATAGACTCCTGCGTTACGATACCCATTTTATCCCGCAGCGAAGCGGTAGTGATATCGCGCAGGTCGTGCCCGTCGATCAGGATTTGTCCCTGCGTGGGGTCGTAGAAGCGCGGTACCAGATCAGCAATGGTGGACTTACCTCCTCCCGACGAACCTACCAGCGCGATGGTCCGGCCTTTGTGCATGGTGAAGCTTACGCCATTGAGCACCGGTACGCCCGACTCGTACTCAAAAGATACATTGCGCACTTCAATCTTGTCTTTGAATTCATTCAGAGGCCTGGCATTGAGTCGGTCAGCGATTGCATTGCGGGTATCCACCAGCTCCAGTACCCGCTCACCCGAAGCGATACCCCGCTGGGTATTGCTGAAAGCGTTTGAAATTTCCTTAGCCGGACGCATCACCTGCGAGAAGGTAGCAATGTAAAAAATAAATTGTGAGGCGGTCAGATCTGAAGCATTGGTAAGTACCAGAGTACCTCCGTATAGCAGAATTATAGCCACTACCGTCACCCCCATAAACTCCGAGAAAGGAGCCGACATTTCACGCTTGTTAGCCATAGAGCGGATGGCCCTTTTATAGGCATTATTCTCCGCCAGGAACTTGCCTTTGATAAAAGCTTCGGCGTTGAAACCCTTAACTACCCGCATTCCGCCAAAGGCTTCATCCATCAGACTGATGAGGCCACTCAGGCGGTTCTGACCCTCGCGGGCCTCCTTGCGCATCTGCTTGACAATAAAGGCAATAAAGGTACCTGTAACGGGTATGATCAGAAACGCAAACAGCGTGAGGCTCGTTGATATCTTGAACAGCGCAAAGAGGTACACCGTCAGGGTAAAGAACTCTTTGAAAGCTGCCGAGAAGGTATTGGCTATGGAGTTTTCTACTTCCTGCACATCGGTCAGTACCCGGGAGATAAGGTTCCCCTTGCGCTCATTGGAAAAGAAGCCCAGGTGCAGATCCACCGCGTTATCAAACACGGCCTGCCGCAACCGCGCTACCATGTTGACCTTGAAGCTCTCCAGCAACCGGGCCGACAGGTACCTGAATACATTGGACATCAGTACTGAAGCAATGATAATAGCACACACAAACTGCAGCGCCCCAATGCGCCCGTACTGCTGCATGATCATCCCGAAGTAGTAGTTGAAGACATCGATCAGGTAGTCCAGACTGGCCGAAGGCTCGGGTAGCCGCGTCATCTGCTCCGCTTCGGCAGCACTCACCTGATTAAACAAAATATTCAAGAGGGGAATGAGCAGCGTAAAATTCAAAATCCCAAATACACTCGCCAGCAGTGAGGTAACAAAAAAAGGAACAATAAACTGCCGCAGCGGACGAGCGTAGGAAAGTAGTCGCCAATAAGTTTTCATGCCGCAAAGGTACGTGAAAACTTTGATCTCTATACCGAAGCCCTCAAGCTTCGGGCTCTATGATTAGTACAATTTTTACAATTTCAGAACAGGACTAGTCGAGTAGCCGGATGGATATCTGCTTCGTAGCAGTACCTACCTCAAAGCTGCAGTCTTTGAATTTAGGCGCTGATACAACCGGGCGGTAGTTATTACTAAATCCAAACGGCTCGCTGGGGTAGCCCACCAGGTTCTTATCCAGCTTATCGTTACTGTTTACATCGTGATACACCGCCACGGCGTACTGCCCCGGCGCCAGCTCAAAATCAACCCGCTGAACCTCAGGCTTTTCGATAGATACAATCTTGTACAGGTAAGGCTTACCGCTACCAAATTTATCCGTCGGCCTGAACACCGCCAGGCGCAGCTTTCCGCCGGATCGCTTCACATTCGTAATTTCAACAGTTAGTGTAGACATAGAAGCAGGCGCCAGTCCAATGTATTTTAGAAATAAAAACAGTACTAGTAAGTTCATAAGGTACCTGTGGAGGATGTGATACTAAAAACGCCGGTTTAGACATAAAAGTCCAAACCGGCGTCAATGTTTAATTTTTTGTTATCAGCTGTACGCTCCTGTCAAGCCATGTTGATCAGACCCAAGATCAGGAACACCAGACCGATTACCCCCACAATGGTAGATACCAGACCAAGTCCAGGGATCAGCGCCAGAATAACCGCGGCACCAATCAGAACAAGACCCAGGGTCAGGTTACGATTGAGCGCTTTAGCGGCGCTGGGGCTCATGTGCTTCTTGATGGTTTTGTCGGCCAGTTTCTGAGCTTTACTGATCTCAGCCTGGTTAGGCTGCATGTTCTGTACTTCAGGCTGGGCCAGCATAGTACGTACTTTCTGGATACGCTCAGCCATGGCAGGGTTAGCCATCAGCTTTTGTCCGGCGGCCGAAGCCAGTGCTTTGTCAAGCTGCTGGTCGATCTGCTTAGGAGTATTCTTCTCAAGTACAGCGGATACCTGCAGATTTTCACTTACACTGGGAGCTTCTGCTTGCTGAACAGTAACCTGAGAAGGTGTCTCGTTAACAACGACAGCTACTTCCTGAGCTTGTACCGGAGCTTCTACCCGTTTGGCTTTTTCTGCCTGAGGAATATACGCGTTAGTAGGCATTTGGTTGAACACGGGGTACTGACGGGCGCAGCCTCCGAGCATCAGTGTAGCTCCCAGAAGGCATAAGGTAATGGATTTTTTCATAAGGGATTATTTGTAGATTAAAAGAGTAAACAACTTTTGAATACTTTATGAAAATTATGCCACCCGCTCCCCCTGTAATGCCTCCTGAACAACCGTAGAAAACATTCCACAGTATGCGTGTAAATCTCTCGGACAGTTGATTTTTATTAACGTACCAGCACTTTTAGGTGTTACTTCTAATCCACATCTGGCTCCTGGTATGGCACAAGAAGGCAAGTACCCTACGACTGGAAGTCAGCCTGAGGCGATAGAAGTCAATGCTTCGATAGGAATATACGTAGCTACTTTAGAGTAACCACTTTACCGGATTTGGCCGACTCCCGGGCCGCATCCAGGATCTCCACCACGGTCACATTGATGGGTAGTTCGTACAGGTCATTGGCTTCCATTACCAGGCGCCCCCGTACTACCTCGGCCAGCACCGAGAAAGGATCTTCAAAAGGAGCAGGGCGCGGTGAGAGTGCCAGCTTTTCTTCGGGTGCTTTCTCCTGAAGGCGCTGCCGTACGTTGGTACGGTCAATGGCTACGGCGTAGCCTTGGGTACCGTATACCTCCATGTCCTTACGGGCAAAGGTCCAGTTCCACGATCCCTGTATGATACACTGCGCGGTGGGGTACTGTAGTATAATGGTAGCCTCGTCGTCTACTTTGGGATAGATGTGGGGTTTGTTCTGGTGGGTAACGGCCATTACCGACTGCGGGCGCTCGCCCTGCATGAGCCAGGTCATGAGGTTGGCTCCGTAGCACCCAAAGTCAATCAGAGCGCCACCGCCGTTCTGTACCGGATCAGTAAGCCAACTAAAAAACTCATCGCTTACGCCTATCTCGCGCGGTCCCTGGTGCCCGTCGTTGACCATCACCTTACGGATCTGCCCCAGCTTTCCCTCCTGAGCCAGCTTATACACGTGCTGATTGCTGGAGTACCAGGAGGTCTCGTAGTTGGTAAGTACCTTGATGCCGTGCTGACGGGCCAGTGAGGCTATTTCGCGGGCATCGGCCACCGTAGTAGCCAGGGGCTTCTCTACCATGACGTGTACCTTGCGCGGAGCCGCCGCCCTAACCACCTGCACGTGCTCATTGATGGGGCCAAAGGCCGTGACGGCCTCGGGCTTAGTAGCCGTGAGCATCTGGTCCAAGTTATCGTAAAACAGCTTCCTGTCCAGCCCGTACCGCTTGACGAACTTATCAACCAGCGCCTTGTTAGTCTCGTAGATACCAACGATCTGGATGTCTTTTTTCTCCTTTCGGTTGAATATCCAGCCGACGTGGCCGTGGCTAATTCCCGCTACGGCTACCCGTACGGCCTGTTGGGCAAAAGTATCCGGCATAAGTGTACCAAGTAGTAGGATCAGAAGAAAGAATCTTCTCACAGAGAAGCTGAAACAAGTGCTCATAGTTTTAGGATTTTTAACTAAAAGCACACCGCGCCGCCTTTACTACTACTTCTTCACCTTATCCACGATGTCCCGGGTTACTTCCTGCAGGTACGCTCCGTTATAGGGGCCGTACCAGCTCATGGTCACGGTTTCATAGGTATCCCGGTTGAAGTACTTATCATGCGTGATGTACCCGATATAGCCCCCGTTAAAGCTAGTGACCATTAGATTCAGGCCCTTCTGCCTGGCGTAGGCGTCCAGTTCGGCCACCAGTTCACCCGAGAAGTCACAGGGCATTCCAACCATCAGTACATTGCCGATACGCAGCGCTTTGACAAATACCGGATAGTCACCAAAGGCCCACTTGAACACCCACGGACGCAGGACGAAAATATTGGTAAGACGCGGAGACGGCTCACGCAAAGGCAGGGGCAGCGTCAGGGTCTGGATAATGGCGCTGGATTGTGGCTCCTTCACAGCCTCGGGCGAAGCAATGGCTGCACGTACACCGGCCGCCTGATTGACCATTTCTTCAAAGTCATCTTTTCCGCGCTCTACCGGTCCCATACTGCCTACCGCCCCGGCCATATACATGGCAAAATTAGCCGTGCCGCGCTCGAGGGAGTCGACCAGTACCCCCGGATAGTCGCGCGAAAGAGCCATAACACCGGAGCCCAGTAGCGTTGAATGCGCGCCGTACGAGGTCAGGATCGCCTTCTGCCCCTCCTGGGTGGTAAACTGAATGGAACGCACCTCCGGGTCTACTCCACCCTCCTTTCCTACCAGCCGGTTCCTGATGTTCAGGGTATCAACGGTTTCCAGGTAGGTCATCTGAGCCGGCTTCATGGCATCACGAGCCTGTAATATAGCCTGAAATATAGCCTGAGCGATGCGTTCTACTACTTGGGGGTTATACTCTCCCGCAAACAGCTCGCCGGTAATAGTATCTCCCCACCCTCCGATGCTGTTGTGGCTATGCGTGGCACCCAGGTACACTTGTTCGAAGGAAATATCGGTAGCCGCCAGCTTGGCTTTCAGCCGCTCCACCACCGTCGGGGGTACAATCAGCAGATCGGTCGCTACCATAGCCGCCCGGGTGCTGCCATTGTCCAGTACCATAGCCCGCACGTATACCGAGTCATGAACAGATTCGTAAGACTTACCACGCCGGTTGCCGTAGCCCGCCATGGGTGTAGGCCGATCCGGTGTGATATTGACCTTAGCCCAGCCTACCTGCAGGGGACCGGTCGGGGCCACTGTGTCTACTTTTGCCTGCGCTATGATCTGCTTCCACTCCCGATAGTAAGGCTCTTCTTTATAATGTGACCGGTCAACAACAGTAACCATGAAAAGAATAATGATCAGCAATACGATTCCTAAAGCTCCCAGAACTCTAAGAAGGAATCTAAAAAACTTCATGTGGTAGGGTTAGATAAATAGTCTCTTACTTGGGCGCGTAAACCTATGGTTTCTACGCATTAGGGCTTAAATATAGGAGTAGTTTACCTAAAATAAAGTATACTTACCCCATTCGCTGTACCCGATTACCTCCGGTACAGACTATTAAAATTAGGCTCTGATCTGCTTTCTACTGTAAAACTATATACTAATGCGTCCATACATACTCGCCGAAAGCAACTGGAAAGATCTAAAAGATACCACCATTGAAGTAGCCATTCTGCCCTGGGGAGCTACCGAAGCCCATAACTACCACATGCCCTACGCCACGGACGTCATCGAAGCCGACCACATAGCGGCCGAGGCGGCGCGGGTAGCCTGGGAGCAGGGGGCCAAGGTAATGGTACTGCCCACGATCCCCTTTGGCGTTAATACCGGCCAGACGGACATCCTGCTCGACATGAACCTGCACCCCAGTACCCAGCTGGCCATCTTGAAAGATATCGTAGAGGTATTGGATCGGCAGGGCATCCACAAGCTGCTCCTACTGAACAGCCACGGCGGCAACGACTTCAAGACCATGATCAGGGAGCTGGGTGTTCGATATCCCGATATGTTTATCTGTACCTGCTCGTGGTTTCAGGTGCTGGACAAGAAGCAGTACTTTGAAGAAAGTGGCGACCACGCCGACGAGATGGAAACCAGCCTGCTGCTCCACCTGCGCCCCGATCTGGTACTTCCCCTGGAAGAAGCCGGTGACGGCAGTGCCCGGAAATTCAAGGTAAAAGCGCTACGCGAGGGCTGGGCTTGGGCTGAGCGGAAGTGGTCACAGGTAACGGCCGATACCGGCGTAGGTGACCCCAGCAAAGCTACCGCCGAAAAGGGTAAGAGGTACTTTGAAGACGTAACGCAGAAGATTGGAGGCTTTCTGGTAGAGCTGGCCCAGGCGGATACAAAGGATATATACGAATAGGAGGTGTTAGGGATTAGCTGTTAAGCGCTAGTTATTAACTATTTGGAAACAGACAGGCCCGGCGGGAGCCGGGCCTGTTCATTATTAATCTACGCCATTTCCAGTACTTCCTCTACCGGAGGTACTTCTTCGGCTTTGCTTTCTACCTGCGGGGGGAGTAGCTTGTAGAGCACCGGCGTCACGATGCGGGATAGTACCGTGGAGCTGATCAATCCCCCGATCAGTACCCACGCCAGGGGTGAGTAGAGCGGGTTACCCTCAACAGCCAGAGGAATCAAACCTCCAATGGCGGTTAGCGAGGTAAGTACTATGGGTACAAATCTGATCTCACCCGCCTGCTGGATGGCCTCAATCAGCGGTACACCCTCGGCCCTGAGCTGGTTGGTAAAATCCACTAGCAGGATCGAGTTCTTGACTTCGATCCCGATCAGGGCAATCAGACCGATGATGGCTACGAATGAGAGTGGGTACCCCACCAGGTACAAGGCGGACAGTGCCCCGATCATACCCAGCGGAATGACGGAGAGTACTATAAGGGAGCTCTTGAAGGTACCAAATTCCAGGACCAGTACCCCCAGAAAGCCAAAGGCCGTAATCAGGATAATGGTACCCAGACCACCGAATGACTTGGAACGGGCTTCGATCTCTCCAGCCGCTACGTAGCTGAATCCTTCGGGGAACTTGTACTCATCCAGTTTCTTGAGTACTTCACCGTATACATTATCCACCAAGTGGCCATTTTTGACGAAGGCAGTCACGGTTACGTAGCGGTCTTTGTCGTAGTGACGGATCTGGTTGGTAGCACTCTCAAACTGTACATCGGCAATCTGGCGCAGAGGTACGGAGGCACCGGTCAGGGTGTTGACATAGAGTTTGTTCAGCGCGTTTTGGTCGGCTACTTTGCCCTTGGGTAGCGTCACGTTAATGGCATAGTCGTCGCCATTGGTATCGGTAAAGGTACCTACGTTTAGGCCCGCTACCGCCAGACGAATGGTACGGTTGATATCGGCACTAGGTATACCCAACATACCGGCCTTCTCCTTGTTGACCGTCACACGAAGATCGGTCTTGCGGTTGGCCAACGGATTCTTGACGTAAATAGTACCGGGCGTGCTGCGCAGGGTAGCTTCCACGTCGGCTGCCACGGCACGCATCTTCTCGAGGTCTTCGCCAAATATCCGGATGGCCACGGGCGCTTCGGTATCGGGCCCCTGCTCAAAGTCTTTGACCTCCACTTTGGCATTGGGTACCTCCGCAAAGCGTTCCCGCAATTGGTCTATCACCTCCCCTTTTTCGGCTGGACTCACCTCGTGCAGCTGTACAAAGAACTCCGCGAAGTTGGATGCTTCGGACCGCTGGATCACGTTGTAGTAGATGCGGGGGTTACCTTTGCCCACGTTAGTAGTGGCATATTTTACTTCGGGTACTTTTTTGAGCTCGGCCTCAATAGACCGGGCGATGCGGTCGGTTTCGGTCAGGGCGGTACCGTCCGGTGTCTCTACCGTAATCATAAACATCGGCTTTTCGGACTTAGGGAACAGGCCAAAGCCAATCACTTTGGTTAGCCCCAGCGAAGCCACAAACAGGACAAGCGCTACCAGTAAGGTCGGTATCGGGTGCCGAAGCGACCAGTGCAGCAGGCGGCTGTACGAGCCACTGATCACCTTCTTCAGAGCGCGCAGGAACAGGTTCCCTTCGGGATTATGATCGGCTTTGAGCAGACGGCTGCTCAGGAAGGGTACTATGGTCAGCGACACCAGCATTGAAGCCAGGATGGTCATGGTCACGGCCATGGGCAGGCTGCGGATAAAATCACCGGAGGCTTCGGGCAGGAAGTTGAGCGGAAGGAACGCCAGGATAAGCGTAACAGTACAGCCTATCACGGCCAGCGTAATCTGCTTGGTAGCCTTCACAGCGGCCTCCCGGCGGGGAGTACCATCGCGCATCCATCGCTCAATATTTTCCACCACCACGATGGAGTCATCCACCAGTATACCCAGCGCTACAATAAGCCCCACAATACTAAGCTGGTTGATGCTAAAGCCCAGGTAGTCAATCGCAGCCAGACCAATGGCCAGCGACAGCGGAATGGAAATCATCACTACTACTGCCGCCCGGAAGCCCAGCGGCAACAGCGTGAGCGCCACCAGGAAAATCGCAATGGCAAAGTCTTTGGCAAAGCGCCCCAGCCGCTTACTCACACTTACCGACTGGTCAAAATTCTTGACGAGCTTGATGTTGGCGGGTAGCGTTTTGGCAAATTGATCTATTACCGGATTGAGTGCTTCTCCTACCTGCTCTATGTTCTGTCCTTCTTTCTGGGCCGCCGTGACCAGTACCGAGCGGTGGCCGTTCAGCCGGGTGATGTGGGTAGGTTCTTCGTAATTGTAGTCTACTTCAGCCACATCGCGTAGGTAGATAGACTTCTGCCCATTGCTACCTACGATGGTGTTACGGATTTCATCCAGTGAGCGGTAGTCGCTCGCAGTTTTTACGTTGAACTTGCGGGCTCCGGCCTGGATACTCCCGCCGGGGATAGTAGTATTTTCAGCCTGCAGAGCCCCCAGTACCCGATTGACCGGTATGCCCTCCTGCGCCATCTTCTCGATATTGAGCGACACCCGCACCTGATTGGCTGGATAGCCCCAGTCCTCCACGTTCTTCAGGCTCTTTACCTTGGTCAGTTCGTTTTTGAGGCGATCCGCCTGGTCGCCCATCTCCTTATCGGAAGCGGTTTCTGAAATAAGCGCGACCTGTACAATATTTACATCCGTAGGCGAGAAGCGGCGAATCTCGGTCCGGAAGATATCCTGCGGGAGTTCCTTTTGCAGGGCTCCTACCTCCCGGACCATCTCCTGGTACTTCTCATCGGAGTCTTCCTTGTATTCGTATTCCACCACTACTACCGCCAGACCATCGTCGATGCTGGTCTTGATGCTTTTTACATTGTCGAGCGCACTGAAGCGCTCCTCTACCTTGTCCACGACCAGCTCCTCCATATCGAGGGCATCGGTACCGGGATAAACGTAGACAACGGCAAACGAAGGGGCAAAAAATTCGGGATCCTCGCCCCGGGGCATGTTGAAGAGGGAGTTGAGCCCCAGGGCCACTACCCCTATAAACATCACCAGCATGAACTGCCAGTTTTTAACGGAAAATTCAGCAATATGCATTGTAGTGAAAAGTGAAAAATGATGAATGAAAAACGTCCGCTTATGTTGTATAGAAATGCAGGCTGTGCAGCATCATCGGTTGTCGTTTAAGTTCTGCTTTGTTGTTTTTTGAATGGATGCCAAGATTTTAATTAGCTCCTGGCAATCATTGTAGAGCGATTGGTATTGTTCCTCTGATAAGTAGCCGGTGGCGAAGAGCAGTTTAAGCCAATATCGAGTTTCACGGGCTTCGCGATAAGCTATCCCAATTCTTGCACTGAAATCTTTCTTGGTAAAGCCTCCTTCTGCCTCTTCCACATTAGCACCAATGGATGTCCCACTCCGCAATAGTTGGTCAGCCAGCGCATAGGCTTTATGATTTTCAATCAGCCATTTGCTCACCTTCACAATCCGAATAGCAAACGCAAAGGATTTCGTCTGAATAATACTCTCCTTCTCTTCACCCATAGTTCATGTAGTTTTCAAATACCGTTTTTCACTATTCACTTTTCGTTTTTCACTAAAATAGAACTATTAGCAGTAAGGAAAGCACTGCCAGCGGTAACCACTTCCTTTACACCATCCAGCCCATTCGTAACAAGTACTTTATCACCATCCAGATAGCCAATGGTAACGGGTACCCGCTTGGCCTTACCGCTGTTATTGACATACACAAAGCCTTCGCGGCCATTGCCTTCCACCAGGGCTTCGACGGGTACTACCGTGTAGCTGCGGCTCTGGGAGGGAGTGAGGTCTACTTTGGCGAAGAGACCGGTGGCAAAGCGCTTACCGGCAGGATCTATACGTACTTCTATTTCGTAGAGCTTGTTCATCGGATCGGCGGCCTGAGCGAGTTTGGTCACGGTAGCCTTAAAAGTATCGTCAGGATAGGCGTCCAGGTGGACAGTAGCCCGGTCTCCCACTTTCAGCCGTGCCCAGTCTTTATCCGACACGCCTACCCGTACCACCCAGTCATTACTACGATTTGATGAAACCAGCAATGCCGGAGCACCAGGAGAGGCCAGTTCGCCCTCGTTCATGAGCTTGCGGGTAACGGTACCGTCAATGGGCGAAGTGATCTGGGCGTAGGCCTGGTTGAAGCGGGCTATCTTTAAATTTTGCTGCGCCAGGTCGTGCCCCGTAGTTGCGTTCTGCATCTGCTCGAGCGTAGCGGCCGTATCGCGCAGCATGTTCTGGACGCGCTTCATGTCACGTTCGGCTTTTTCGGTGGCGTACTGTGCCTGGCTTACCTGCGCGTTGATCTCGGTCAGGTCCAGTACGGCTAGCAACTGGCCTTTGCGCACGGGCTGCCCTTCTTTTACGTAGATACGGCTCACGATACCTCCGATCTTGAAGGAGAGGCGGGCTTCCTCTTCTGAAGCGACAGTACCCGATACATGGATAGGCTCGGTACGGACAGCTGTTTCGACAGCCGCTAGTTGTACAGGGATAGTCCCCTCTTCGGGCAGGGCAGATTCTTTGGTGGCTTCTTCTTTACCGCAGCTGGTACTCAGCAGCACGAGTGCCAGCAGGGATACTTGTATGGTCGTTTTCATGGTTTAGCTGTTAGTTGGTAGGTGTTAGTAATTAGCTTAGTGTGTATGTTTATTCCTGTGCTGGGTATGACTAAGGCATGGCCGTTACTTTGCCCAGCATGGCCTTTTTGATGAGCAGGTCGTACTTTGCCAGCGACTGCTGAAGTTGAGCCGTCAGTACATCATTCTGGGCTTTTACGTATTCGATGAGCAGCACGTTGCCGTTACGGTAGCGGCTGTCGATGAGTCTGAAGTACTGTTCGGCGCTATTGCGGGCACTGGTAGCGGCGCGCAGGCTCTCGCCGGTGGTGTTCAGGTCATAGTAGGCCTGCGTCACCTGCAGCTCAATCTGGTTTTCTACCTCCTGCTTCTTCGTGCGGAGCAGGTCAGTCTGGATGCGGGCCTGCTGTATCTTTGACTTCCGCTCGTAGCCTTTGAAGAGGTCCCACTGCAGTCCTACCTGCCCCAGCGCGTAGCCTTGTCCCTTAAACTCGTACCCAAAGCCCTGGAACCCAGCGTTACCACCCACAAATACCGATGGTCGCAGAGCAGCGTTTTCATTGAGTCGTACGGCATTTTGAGAGGCTTCGATGGAGCTGGTGATCTGCTTCAGTTCCTGCCGCCGGGTCACGGCCTGCTCCGATAGTTGATTCAGTGATTCGGTCACGAGTAGTTCCTTCCCGGTCAGGGTTTCATCCACCTGTATGTCCGACTTCAGGTCTTTATTCAACAGGAAGTTGAAGTATGCTTTGGCTACCTCGTGGTTTCTACGGGCTTCGGCGCGTTGCTGTTCCAGCTTGCTTACCTCGTACTCCGCTGCAAATATGGCGTCCTTGGTCTGTACATTATTACTGACCAGCTTCTGATTCAGCCGTACCAGCTCACCTAGTACCGAGCGGCTGTTCTCAAAAATGCGCAGAGCGTCCAGCGTTTGCAGGTACTGGTAGTAGGCCCCTTCAATGGCGTAGCGCAGTTCATTCTCCACCACTTTCCGCCTTGCCTCCTGAGCCGTAAGAAGATTCTGCTGGATGAGGTAGTTGTACTGTATCTCCGGATTATAAATAGAATACTGTACCGCTACTTTGGTATCATGAAAGTTGTTGGGCGCCAGTTGCTCGTCTACGTTTTCGATCTGGGGAAACTTGTTGCTTTCCGTAAGAGCATTGAGCGTAGCATATACCGGGTTCAGCATGTCGCCCACCGGGAACTGGAGCCTGCGTCCACCGGCCGCCAGGGAATAGGTGGGCGCGAAGGTAATACGCGGGTAAAACAGGGCTTTGGCCTGTCGGATGTTTTCCGTAGCCTTCGCTATTTCAAGCGACTCCTGCCGCAACGACAGGTTATTCTGCAAACCCTCCTGAATATAAGCTTCAAGAATGGGTGAATTCTGGGCACTGACCATTCCTCCCGGAAGTAGACAGAGCAGGATGAGGTATAATCGATACATAACCAGTTATAATAAAATAAACATTGTTTATCAAAAGGCTACAAGTAGCTGAAGTACTTTCGTAGACGGGCAAGTAATTATGGCTTAATCAGGGTGATCAGGTTGTGAAAGCTGGACTTTTAGTGGATCCAGAAATTGCTTGTTTTGAGTTGATCAGGCGGCTAGTTAGAGCAAAGGAGGCATAAGAAGTAGATAGTGATGTTTTCATGGCTGCTGATATAAACAGGTACTACATAATGGACTAGTTACTGTTTCAATCTTTATTGATTCAAATTTATATTGCTGCTGTAGTGATCGCTAATCAGATGTACCGAAGCGGCTTAATTAGGGCAAGAAGCTTACTTTTTAGCCGATGAAACCACCACAGATCCGGCTGACAGCCTATTGAATGAGATACTGCAATTTTATAACCGTAGTATACATAGTAAACAGTGTTTAGTCAGTAGGCAAAAAAATAGTCACTTCCCAATCATACCTAAATGCGTATGCTTGAAACTGTCATTGTACTTCAAGCCATAGCCCAGCATACGATCCATGGCCGAATGACCAAAGAGTATGACACCCGCCAGCATAAGTGCAGGACTACCTACACTCGAACCAAGTACTCCCAGCGCCACTCCTAGCGCTTTATGATGAAATAAGTTGTACATAGCGGCGCCTACGCGGGTATTAGAGGCATAGCCAATCATACTAAGATCAGGGAGCAAAATCAGCGCCGGGTACCACCACCAGGCATAGGGTAACTGACTGAACAGAAAGATGGAAAAGGCCCATTGGGCAGCTTCTTCGAATTTTAAGAGTTGATTCATGGCTAATAGACTTAGAGGTATTATTATATGGCTTTAATCATCTTGATAAACAAGGCGAAAGACTGCTGCATCCGCTCGAGTTCGCGGTCATCGTCAAACATCTTCATCCGACCTTTCAGGTAGATGGTTACCAGTCCGTGTATATAGCTCCAGATGGTCATTGAGATAGTCTCTACGTCAGGCTCCTTAAAGTACCCTGCTTCAATGCAATCTGCCACCACTATCCGAAGGGCATCAAAGGCTCGTAGGCCATCATCCCATATTTCGTTGCGACAGGCCAGGGCTTCCATCGGCGCATCCATCAGGAACATCAGGTTGTACAGCTCAGGATTCTGCGTACCGAACTTGATGTACTGGTGTCCCATCTCGACCAGTCGGGCAAACGGATCATTGATAGGGGCTATCTTTGAAAACTCCTGCATCATTTTCTGGAAGGCTTCCACGTGCAGGCCGTGCAGTAGCTCATTTTTGTCCCTATAGTAGAGGTATATGGTAGCCGGGCTGTACTCAATAGCATCGGCTATCTTCCGAATACTAGTTTTCTCGTACCCTTCTTCCAGAAATATCTTACTCGCTGCGCGCAGGATCAACTCCCGCATTTCTTCTTTCTCCCGCTCTTTTCTTTCTGCAATACCCATAGTTACAATTAATGAACAGCACAAATGTACTAAACAGTGTTTACCAAACAAGTACTTTACCGACTTTTTGTGATGAACGGTCATTCACCCACCATCAATGGACCTGTACCAGAATGTTTTACCTAAAGAAAGCGTCGACAGCAGTCAGAAAGCCCACTATACAGCCTTCATTGGTCACTGGTAACTGGTCACTGAAAAACTAAACCGGCAGCCGTAATCCCGTCTGTATAAGATTGGAAGTACTCTTGGCTATGATACGGCCTTCAGTATTGACTATCTCACATTCGCAGTGGACGACATTCTTACCCGCCCGAATTACTTTGGCATGGGCGGTGATGGTTTCGCCGAGGCGGGCCGGGTTGAGGAAGTCGCAGTTGAGATTGACGGAGGTATAGGCAAATTCGCGGCCCAGCGCATACACCATAGTACCTATCACATCATCCATGATGGCCGAGGCAGCCCCTCCGTGCAGGATACCCATGGGATTGGTCATATCTTCCCGGATGGTGAACTCAACACTCATGGCGCCATATCTGACCTCACGGAGAACTCCGCTGAGCCAGCGCCCAATGGGTGACATACTTTTGCTCATATCATTACCGATCTGCGTACGCAAAAACTCGAGGCGGGGGTTCATTTCGGCTACATCACTCATAGGGTGTATAGGTTTGGGAGTATGAATAAGATTCTTTGAAGTAAAATAGGAATAAACGTAGAATTCACAGACATACGCTTTGGATTTCCTGTATTTTATTGCTACGTATTCAAGGTAATCATTACCTTTGAACCGTTTTGACACTCTTTTTTGTCGACCCAATATATGAATTTTACACTATCACAAGTACCTGACCGCTCCACTAAACCCCGCGAGAAAGGTATCACTATGGTTATGGACAAAGGCCTTAGCATCCGCGAGGTCGAAGATATGTTGTCAGTATCCAGCACTTATATTGATATAGTTAAGCTAGGTTGGGCTACCTCATTTGTGACGCCTAACCTAACCGACAAGCTGGCCGTGTACCGGTCAGCCAATGTACCTGTCTACTTTGGTGGTACCCTGTTTGAGGCGTTTATTGTCCGCAATCAGTTTGATGATTACCGCCGTCTGCTCGACAAATACGGCCTGCAGCACGCCGAGGTTTCGGATGGATCACTGGAGATGCCTGCCGATGTAAAGTGTGAATATATCAGTACTCTGGCCAAACAGGTGACTGTACTATCGGAGGTAGGCTCAAAGGACGAAGAAAAAATCATCCCGCCTTACAAGTGGATTCAGCTCATGCGGGCCGAACTGGAAGCCGGTGCCTGGAAGGTAATCGGCGAGGCCCGTGAGTCCGGTAATGTAGGCCTGTTCCGGTCTAGTGGTGAAGTACGCCAGGGACTGGTAGAAGAAATTCTGACGCAGATTCCCTTTGAGAAAATCCTGTGGGAAGCTCCCCAGAAAGAACAGCAGGTGTGGTTTGTGAAGCTATTGGGAGCCAATGTCAATCTGGGTAATATCGCTCCACACGAGATCATCCCTCTGGAAACCATCCGGTTGGGCCTCCGGGGAGATACCTTCTCTCACTTCCTGAATAACAAGACCCGTCAGAAGTGGAAGATAGCTACCAATAAGTAGCTTGATGTACTCCCGTAGTCCATTCACAAATATTCCTATTACCAGACCCTGCCCACTCGGCGGGGTTTATGTTTTTTGTATATTTCAGGCCTGAAGCACGTTTTATCATTTAGCTCTCCTGAGTCAATCCCCAACTAACATGAAGCGATACGGTCTCATTGGTTACCCCCTTACCCACTCCTTTTCCAAAAGCTACTTTACTTCCAAATTCGAAAAAGAAGGTATCAGCGATTGTCGTTATGACTTGTTCGAGATGGAGTCCGTTGAGGCCTTACCTGCCCTGCTCAGAACCACCCCTAACATCCGCGGCCTTAATGTGACCATTCCGCATAAGCAGGCGGTAGTACCCCTGCTGGGCGATCTGGACGAGGCATCGGCCGGGCGTATCGGAGCTGTAAATACCATTCGAGTCTACCCTGACGGCTCTACCAAGGGCTTCAACACCGACTACTATGGCTTTATGGAGTCGCTGGCCGAGTGGATGGACCACCGGGGAGAGGCCTGCTCAGACGTACAGGCCCTGGTACTCGGTAACGGAGGAGCTGCCAAAGCGGTGATGGCTGCATTAGAAGATCTGAAAGCAACGTATAAGCTGGTGTCACGCCAGGCTACTGAGGGGGCTCTGTCGTACGATGACCTCACCGATGCCGTCATGCGCGACTACCGGCTCATCATCAATACCACTCCGCTGGGAATGTACCCCAAGGTAGATGTGGCCCCACCCATCCCCTACGACCTGCTTACGCGCCACCACCTGCTGTACGACCTGGTGTACAATCCGGTAGAGACACTATTCCTGAAGAGAGGCATGGAAAAAGGGGCCGCTACCCATAATGGAATGAAGATGCTACATCTGCAGGCGGAGAAGGCCTGGGAGATCTGGAACCAGGAGGATGAAAGATGAGCAGTTCAGTAGTCTTGCTCAATGCCACGGTATTTACGGGCGATGAAGTACTGGAAGGTGTAGCGGTATGGATAGAAGAGGGTACCATTCGGGCCATTTCGCATCCTGATCAGCTTCCGGCCCACCTTACTACCCATGACCTGGCTGGCGCGTGGCTGGTGCCGGGTCTGGTGGACTTCCAGCTGTACGGAGGGAGTACTGCCTATCTGACGCGTGACCTGTCGGTGGAGGCTCTGACCAATATATACCTGACGCACCTGCGCGAAGGTACCACTACCATAGTTCCTACCCTATTCTCCACCACCCGCGACAGAATACTAAGAGCCATGGAGGTAGTAGAAGAATACTGGGAGCAGGAACTACCGGGCGTAGCGGGACTACACGTAGAGGGTCCCTTTATTAATCCCATCAAACGGGGAGCGCATAGTGAGGCCATGGTACGGCCACCTTCGGAGGAAGAACTTCGGGAACTGATCCAAAAGGGGCAGCGGGTAGTAAAGGTCATTACCATAGCGCCGGAATGCTTCGATGACCACCTGCTCGAACTACTCAGAAGCAGCGGCTGGGCCATCGCCGCCGGACATACCCACGCTACCTATGCAGAACTAAACCACTTTTTTGACAAAGGCTTCTCCCTCGCCACGCACCTCTACAACGCCATGCGCCCGCTGGAGAGCCGCGAACCGGGTGCCGTAGGTACTATCTTTGATCGTACGGATGTACATACCAGCATCATCGTCGATGGGTACCACTGCGACTATGCCGCTGTTCGTATCGCCAAGAAGCTCCTGGGCGAACGGCTGTTCCTGATCTCGGATGCTACCTTCACCAGGTACGAAGGCAGCCGGCTCGAATTTGAAGGCTTCAACATCACCTACGACGGTCAGCGCTTCCTCAACGACGAAGGCAAACTGGCTGGATCAGCCATTACGCTACTGGATGCCGTTCGTAATTGTATACGGCATGTAGGTATCGAACCCGCCGAAGCCATCCGTATGGCTACCGCCTACCCGGCCCGACAATTGAAGATGGATGACCACATTGGCTACATCCGACCCGGCTACCGGGCCAACTTGCTGGCCCTCACGGCCGATATCCAGGTGCAGGATGTATGGGTGGGAGGCATGCGTCAGGCGTTGCGGTAGTAGGTCCAGAGGTCTTCCTGTACTTTTTCGGAAGCTATAAGTACCCCATGTGGCGCAGGGGCCTTTACGCCCTCACCCAGACGTACCTGGCTCTGGCAGCGGCGTATTTCATCCCACAGTCCACTCACCAGCAGGGCCGATAGTACGGCCGCTCCCCCTTCGACAAATACCGACTGTATCTTGCGGTGGTAGAGGTCAGTCAGGAGCTGGTGCATCTCATCCCCGTCGGGCAGGCACTGCGAGTAGGCTATCTTATCAGCTGCCTCGGTCATGTACCGCATGGGAAAGCCTTCAACCGGAGTAGAACGCAGGTGATTGTACACAATAGTAGGCTGGGACTGGTCAAAGAGATGCAGGCTATCCGGTAGGCGCAGCTGCCGATCCAATACCACCCGTACGGGGTCCAGCCCCACCCAGTGGCGTACATTCAATCTTGGATTATCCGACTGGGCCGTAGTAGCTCCTACCAGTATAGCATCCTCCTCGGAGCGCCAGCGGTGTACCCGCACGCCCGAGTACTCACCGCTGATGGCTACCGGCTTTCGGTCGGCTCCAGCCATAAAACCATCGGCTGTTTCGGCCCATTTCAGGATTACGTAAGGACGTTTCTGTTCGAAGTAGGTAAAGAACCGACGGTTCAGCTCCCTTCCCTCCTCAGCCAGTAGTCCGCTTTCTACTTCGATACCGGCCCCCCGTAGGCGCTGCAGGCCCCGTCCGGCTACCAGCGGATTAGGATCATCGTTACATACTACCACCCGCTTCACCCGCTTTTCTACCAGTAAGTCGGCGCAAGGGGGCGTCTTGCCGTAGTGTGAGCAGGGCTCCAGCGTTACGTATACCGTAGCCTCCGCCAATAGTGATTCATTCCCCCGTACCTCCGCATCGCGCACCGCCTCCACTTCGGCGTGGGGACCTCCGTAGCGCCGGTGCCAGCCCTCCCCGATAATCCGGCCGTTGTACACGATCACACTTCCCACCATCGGATTAGGACTCACATAGCCACGCCCGTACCCGGCCAGTTGAAGGGCTCTGCGCATGTAAAGCTGATCGTTGTTCATCGTCCGGTCAATCAAATTTTACTATTTACTACTATTCAGAATTAGGCTATGAAAGTAAATAATATGCCTTACAAATAGCGTTTCTACTGTCTTTTTCCGCCTCTCTCCTTGCTTTATCACCTGATAATCAACCACAGTACCTGGCCTATACTAGTCATGGAAAGGTAGACTCCCCGAGCTGTACTACCCGGTGCCGTTCCCTTTTTAGCCAGCTATTGTTATTCGCAGTTCTTATAAATTTGTTAACTTTCCCGCCTAAGAAACGAAACTAGAGTTACGAATGGCTTCGGCGCGTCAGCTATATCAACAATTAACGAGTCGGATTACTGTATATCCGCCCAAAGAGACCCAGGCAATCGTCTTTATGCTCCTTGAGCACTACCTGCGCCTGCGCAATGTAGATGTTCTGGTAGACAGGCCTATTCCAGATTCGCAGGTACAGCCCGATTGGGATAATATCGTAGAGCGTCTTAATCAGAACGAACCCGTGCAGCATATCATCGGTTCTACGGAGTTCTGCGGCCTCTCCTTCCGGGTATCGTCGTCGGTATTGATTCCCCGACCCGAAACCGAGGAACTGGTACAGCTCGTCACGCGTGACTACGCCGAGCCGGACGAGAAGCCGTCCATCCTGGACATTGGTACCGGTAGTGGCTGTATAGCCATCGTGCTGGCGCGTTTCTTACCCCACGCCAATGTACACGCCTGGGATGTATCCGAGGAGGCCCTCAGTGTAGCGCGCGAAAATGCCCGTCAGCTCATGGCTGATGTACACTTTGCCCTGCAGGATATGCTTAATGTGAGCTTTCCGCTTCCCGATGCCCCCGAGCAGTTTGACTGTATTGTCAGCAATCCACCCTATGTTACCTATTCCGAAGCAGACCAGATGCGCCCCAACGTACTGCGTTTTGAGCCGCACGAGGCCCTGTTTGTAGAGGACAATGACCCGCTGCTGTTCTACAAGGCCATTGCTGATTTTGGCAGCCACCACCTGAAGTCACAGGGACGCTGCTACGTCGAGATCAACGAGCACTTCGGGGCCGAAACAAAGCAGGTATTTGAAGAAAGAGGGTATACGGGTGTAGAGCTCCTGCGTGACATTCACGGCAAAGACCGTTTTGTGCGGGCTATCCGGGAGTAGTTAGATTTTTTATACACAGCCCTGAATAACTAACTAGTGCCTTTAAAGTCACCGTGAAGAAAAAGGCTACGAGCTAACAGCTAATACCTAAAAGCTAACATGTATTTACCAAAGATAAGGGAAGTCCTTGATGAAATGGGCAAGGTGGTAGTAGGTCAGGAAAAGCTCCTGAACCGACTGCTCATCAGCCTGTTTACGGGAGGACACGTGCTGTTGGAAGGAGTACCCGGCCTGGCCAAAACGCTTACGATCAATACCATGGCCAAGGTACTTCAGCTACAATTTCACCGGATTCAGTTTACGCCGGACCTGCTCCCCGCCGATCTGGTCGGGACGATGATCTACAAGCCCAAACTGGGTGACTACGAAGTAAAGCGGGGGCCTATCTTCGCCAACATTATCCTGGCCGATGAGGTCAACCGCTCCCCCGCCAAGGTACAGTCGGCGCTGCTGGAAGCCATGCAGGAAAAGCAGGTTACGATCGGCGACCACACCTACCTGCTCGACCGTCCCTTTCTGGTACTGGCTACGCAGAACCCCGTGGAGCAGGAAGGTACCTACCCCCTACCCGAGGCCCAGCTCGACCGCTTCATGATGAAGGTATATGTAGACTATCTGGAAAAGCCTCAGGAGCTGGAAGTCATGCGCCGGATGGCCGACCTGAACTTTAACCACCAGGTACAGCCGGTGCTGAATAAGGAAGAGATATTTGCGATCCGGAATGAGGTAAACAAGGTAAATATCTCGGAAACGCTGGAGAGGTATATCATTGAGCTGGTATTTGCGACCCGTCGCCCGCTCGACTACAACCTGCGCGATGAGGCCCGTTACATTCAGTTTGGAGTATCGCCACGGGCTACCATCTACCTCAACCTGGCCGCTAAGGCCCTGGCGTACCTGGAAGGACGTGATTATGTACTGCCGGAGGACATCAAGGAACTGGCCCCTGACATCATGAACCACCGCATCCTGCTCAACTACGAAGCCGAAGCCGATGGGGTCCGTACGTCAACTATCATTGATTCTATTCTGCGGAAAGTTGCCATCGGCGGCTAGTTAGGGAACCGGATCATAGCCGCTGCCGCCCCAGGGGTGGCAGCGTGACAACCGGCGCAGCCCCAGCCGTCCGCCTTTCCATACCCCATGCTTCTGCACCGCTTCGATCATGTACTGTGAGCAGGTAGGGGTATACCTGCAGGCATTCGGCAGGAAAGGCGACAGTACCGCCTGGTAAACACGTACTAGGGCTATGAGGATGGTTTTCATTATTAACCGTTTGGGTTAGTAACGCAATTTACTAATGAATCCGTTCTTGAAGCATTCGTACTGGTACTCTCTTCAAACAGATACATTGTTTAAAGTAATCAGTTAATCAAAAAAGTCTTTCCAGATCAGGAAGGCACTCTTTGTATACAACCGTACTGATTGAACCTTCCTTCTGCCCACTATCTCAACTACCGGCTTCAAAGTACTTCGGGTGAGTAGCTGCCTTTACCCCGCTCCTTTTCAAAGATATAGTTTAGCTAATCCTTTGAAGCGCTATGGTCAAATCGCTGCCACTCTTCCTGTTCCTATTGCTGTTCAACCTGTTTTTTTACCTTGATCCTGTCTCTGAACACACTACCCTAGTACCTGCCGACCCCGTACAATTGCGGGCGGTGCAGGACCAGGCCCAGGAAACCATCCGCATCTACCGCGGTAACGAGACGGAGCCCATCCTGACCCAAAATGCCAAGGCAGGGTTCCGTCCCTACCTGCATCCCCTGGTAGCCCCCGACGGGAAGGGAGTACTTACCGAGTACAGCCCCGGCCACCACAAACACCAGACGGGCATCTACTGGGGCTACACGCGGGTGAATGGTCGCGACTACTTCCACCATCCTGAGGGCGGCTACTGGCGGCGGGTGTCGGCTAAAGTACTTGAGGCCAACGGGCCGGAGGTAAAGTGGCAAACAGTGTACGATCTGCTGGACTCGACGGGTAAGGCGGTACTCACCGAAACCCAGACCTGGACCATGCGGCAAAAGGATAGCAAGTACCTGCTGGACCTGGAATGGAACGGCGAGGCGCAGACGGACGTAACCATCGGCAAGTACGACTACGGCGGATTATTTATACGGATGCCGTGGAAACAGGGCATCAAAGGCGAGGTCATCAACGCGGCCCGGCAGCGCAACGAGAAAGCCGAAGGCCAGCGGGCCATGTGGGTGGATATAGGAATGCAGGTAGCGGGGCGGGATGACCTGGCGCATATCGCCATCCTGGACCACCCCGAAAATAAGGGGTACCCGCAGTACTGGCGCGTAGACGGTCAGCTGGGAGCTGGCCCCGCCCGCGCCCGCCAGGCCGACTGGCACATCAAGCGGGGCGAAACCGAAACGATCAGGCACCAGCTGGTCGTGTACACGGGGGAGCTGAATGACGTAGAGATGAACAAAACCTTCGGGGAGTTCAGCGGCAATACCGGCACCTATAACACCGCCGCCCTATGGGGTATTGCCCAGCGTGAGGGCCGGGAAGCTAAGTTCCTGACGCCGCAGGAGGCCGTGGCCGCCATGACCGTCCGGGACGGGTACCAGGTCAATGTATGGGCCGCTGAACCCATGATGACCCAGCCCATGGCCTTCTGCTGGGACGACCGCGGAAGGTTATGGATTGCCGAAAATAAAGATTACGAGTCCAGAGGCAAGGGATTCTCTAACGCCGGTGACAGCCGGATACTGATCCTGGAAGACACTAACGGCGACGGCGTAGCCGACAGCCGCAAGGTATTTATGGAAGGACTGGCCTTCCCCGCCGCCCTGGCCGTTGGTTTTGACGGCGTATTTGTGGGCGCTCCGCCCAACCTGCTGTTCGTTCCCGACCGCAACCACGACGATAAGGCCGATGTAGATAACATAGAGGTACGTCTGACCGGCTGGGGCATCCGCGACCGCCACGAAACGCTCAACAGCCTGCACTGGGGCCCCGACGGCTGGTTGTATGGCCTCCAAGGCTTTGCCACGCCATCCAAAGTAGGCAAGCCTAAGGGTAAAGGCAAGTTGTACCGGCACAAGGACCCCTTCCCCGAAGACATTCTGGAAGGTGAGGGCGTAGATATCAACGGCGGCGTGTGGCGGTACCATCCTACCAAAGACCAGTTTGAGGTAGTGGCGCACGGGTTCAGCAATCCGTGGGGCATCGATCACGACGCCAAGGGGCAGCTCTTCATCACCGCCTGCGTTATTCCGCATCTGTGGCACGTCATACCGGGTGGTATCTACCACCGCCAGGGCGGGCAGCACTTCAATCCCTATGTATACCAGGATATCAAGACCATTGCCGACCACGGCCACCGCTCGGCCCACGGCGGCGCCCGCATCTACCAGTCGGATGCTTTTCCGGCCTCGGAACGCGGCAAGATATTCATGGCCAACATTCACGAGCACGGCGTCCTGGTTGATGAGCTGGTGCCCGCAGGTTCGGGCTTCCGGGGCAGGCACAGCGACGACTTCATGATGGCCAATAACGCCCAGTGGGTAGGCTTCAGCATGGAGATCGGTCCGGAAGGTGGGCTGTACGTACTTGACTGGCACGACGCCGACATTTGCGGTTCCGATGTACTCAACTCCGAAACCGGACGCATCTTCCGCATCATGCCGAAACAGTCGCAGGCCCAGAACTGGAAGGACCGCTACGGGGATTTAACCAAACTAACCGACGCCCAATTAGCCGACCTGCAGACGAGCCCCAGCGAGTGGCACGCCCGCCGGGCCCGCCTCATCCTGCAGCACCGCGCTACCAAAGGTACCCTGGCTAGGGCCGCCCAGGACAAGCTCACGCAGCTCTACCGCAGCAGCCCCAATGCCGACTGGCGCCTGCGCGCTATGTGGACCTTGCAAGTCACTAATGGGCTAGATGACAAGCAGCTGCTGGCAGCCCTGGCTGATAAAGACGCTCATGTACGGGCCTGGGCGATTCAGTTTTTGAATGAAGATCAAAAACCTTCAGCACCAGCGCTAGCGCGCTTTGCCCAACTGGCGCGGGAAGATACCTCCCCGGTAGTACGGCTGTACCTGGCCTCAGCCCTGCAGCGGATGGAACCCGCTGCCCGCTGGCCCATTGCCGAAGGACTACTGGCCCACGCCGAAGACGCCAACGACCACAACCTGCCCAAGATGATCTGGTTTGGGATAGAGCCGCTGGTGAAGGAAAACCCGGCGCGGGCGCTTGCTATGGCGCAGAAGAGCAAACTGCCGCTGGTAACACAATTCATAGCCCGACGTATCGTAGATGCCGACGCAGCTGAAACTTTGGTAGCTACCATCGGTACCCTACCCGCCGTAAAGGGAGACCTGCTGCTGGGTATGCGCGACGCGCTGGAAGGCCGCACCGACATCAAAACACCCGCCAACTGGAGCGCTGTATCTGCTAAGCTGAAGAAGTCGGATGCACAGACATCCCAGCTGGCGCAGGAACTGGGCCAGCACTTCGGTGATGCCGAAGCTTCGCAGCAGAACATGGCGTTGCTCAAACGGACACAAGCTCCCGCCGGGCAGCGGCAGAAGGCTCTGCAGTCCCTGGCCTCGCGTCAATGGCCGGAGCTAGCGAAGGAGCTACCGGCACTACTCAATGATAAGGATCTGCGTCTGGATGCCATCCGCGCCATCGCCAGCTACGACAGTGAGCCACTGGCTAAGCTGCTGCTGGAACGTTATAAGGGCTTCACCCCCACTGAGAAGACCGAAGCCATTCAGACGCTCGCCTCCCGCTCCAAGTCTGGGTGGCAGTTGACCCAGGCAATTGCCAAAGGTACTGTACCCAAAAAAGAGGTACCTACTTACGTAGCCCGGCAGCTACGCCGGGTGGTAGGCAGTGGCTTTGTGGAGGTATGGGGGCCGATTGACCACGTAGCTCTTGATGAGAAAGCCTACAACAAGTACCGCCAGCTCCTTACCGACAAAGCCGTAGCGGGTGCCAGTCCCGCTCAAGGTAGGCTTATATTCCAGCGGACTTGTGCCCCTTGTCATAAAATGTACGGCGAAGGAGGCATCATGGGTCCTGAACTAACCGGTTCCAACCGCGCTAACCTCGACTACCTGCTCGGCAACATCCTCGACCCCAGCGGCGAAATACAGGATGACTACAAAATGGTGGTAGTCACGACCCGCGACGGACGTACTTACGTAGGAAACGTGGCGAAGGAAACGGAGCGCCAGCTCACACTGCGACTAGTGGGACAGGATGCCGTAGTGGTGAATAAGTCAGATATTCAGACGCGGGAGGTGAATCAGGCTTCTATGATGCCTACCGGACTACTGGAAACGCTCACGGACAAAGAGATTACGGAGCTGATTGCCTACATGCGGACTAGGGCGCAGGTGGAGCTGCCAAAATAAAAAGGTACCAGCCAAACCGTATTTCCAGAAGCTGATAGATGTACTATGCCTTTCATAAAATAACTGACGGCTTTTTGCCCTATTTCAAAACGCCCTTTTAACTTTGCCAGATACAAAACCCATCAATCTAGTAAAAAGGCAACCCTTCTTCACCTTAGCAAGTACCTATGATCGCCTACATTATCTGGAACGCCAGCCCTGAATTATTCACCATTCCCGAAATCGGTGGCTTTGGCCCCTTCATTGTCCGCTGGTACGGACTGCTGTTCGCGGCGGGCTTTCTGATCGGCCAGCAGATCATGATCCATGTCTTCAAGAAAGAAGGTAAGCCGTTGGAAGATATCGATACGCTGACCCTGTACATGGTGATCTCTACCGTACTGGGTGCCCGACTGGGACACTTCCTGTTCTACGAGCCCGAGGTACTGTTCAGCCGCCCGCTGGAAGTCATCCTTCCTCCCTATGCGGGTCTGGCCAGTCACGGGGCGGCCATTGGTATACTTACGGGGCTGTGGTTCTACTCACGCTCACACCGCGCCACCGGCCAGACCTTCCTATGGGTAACCGACCGTATTGTGATCACGGTAGCGCTGGGAGCGGCCTTTATCCGCTTTGGTAACCTCATGAACCACGAGATTGTAGGTAAAGTCACGGATGTACCCTGGGGATTCATATTCATGCGCAATATGGAGTACTCACAACACCCCCGCCACCCGGCTCAGTTGTATGAGTCTATTTCATCACTGATCCTTTTCTTTGTTTTGCTATGGTACTGGAACCGTAACAAAAGTCAGACACCCGCAGGAAGTATGCTGGGTATTTTCCTGATCTGGATCTTTACACTTCGCTTCTTCTATGAGTTCCTGAAAGAGAACCAAGTGGCCTTTGAAGATAACCTGGCTCTTAACATGGGACAGGTACTAAGCATACCAGCAGTACTACTAGGTATATACTTCCTGTGGCGATCCAAGCAGAACGCTGAGGGCAAAAACCTCACCCAGCCCAGTGACAATCCTGCGCCCCGGTATAGCCGATAGCCTTTTTTCACCACGATTAGATAACCCCCCAGCGGTACCCGGTGTACCGCTGGGGGTTCTTTTAAGGAAGCAGTAGTACTCTTTGTTTTCTAAAAAAGGTATGGCAGATTGGTCAAAAGAACTATCCTACTGCATGCTCCGCCCCTACTACCGCATCCTGCTGTTTACGAAGTACTTACTTTCGGCGGGAGGGTTACTTTTGTGATGCTATAAGTACTTGTTTATCCACATCTAACCGCCTCTTCCAGCAGAGTTAATTATTATGACCGCCTACATTATCTGGAACGCCAGCCCTGAACTATTCACCATTCCCGAAATTGGTGGCTTCGGCCCCTTCATTGTCCGCTGGTACGGACTGCTATTCGCGGCGGGCTTTCTGATCGGCCAGCAGATCATGATCCATATCTTCAGGGAAGAAGGCAAACCGCTGAAAGACATTGACACGCTGACCCTGTACATGGTGATTTCTACCATACTGGGCGCGCGGCTGGGGCACTTCCTGTTCTACGAGCCCGAGGTACTGTTTAGCCGCCCGCTGGAGGTCATCCTTCCTCCTTACGCCGGCTTGGCCAGCCACGGGGGATTGGTCGGTATCCTGACGGGCCTGTGGCTTTACTCCCGCTCGCACCGCGCCACCGGCCAGACCTTCCTGTGGGTGGCGGATCGTATAGCTATCGTAGGGGCGCTGGGGAGCGCTTTTATCCGATTTGGCAACCTCATGAACCATGAGATAGTAGGCCGCCCTACCGACTTGCCCTGGGGCTTTATATTTATGCAAAATACCGAGTACCCGCAGATTCCCCGCCATCCGGCCCAGCTGTACGAATCCATTACCTGTCTGCTGCTTTTCCTTGTATTGTTATGGTACTGGAACCGTTACAAAGCCAGTACGCCTGAGGGCAGTATGGCGGGTATTTTCATGATCTGGATTTTTACCCTTCGTTTCATATACGAATTCCTGAAAGAGAATCAGGTGGCTTTTGAAAACAATCAGCTGCTCAACATGGGGCAGATCCTGAGCATTCCGGCGGTGCTGCTGGGTATATACCTGCTGTGGAGGTCCAGGCAGAACGCGGCCCGGCAAAGCACGGCTCACCAGCCCGGCCTCAGCAGGTAGTCTTTACTCGTCATTTCAACAGTAGGCCCAGCGGTACGCTACCGCTGGGCCTATTTTTAATCAAGCGTCTCCTTATATAGAGTAGGGTATTTTATATGTGAGAAACATTTTAGATCTTGGCTTGAAAGCCACATCATCCCCACTACACTCGCTAGCCTATGAAAATCTACCGTGCTGTACTTTTCGCAACTGCCGGGCTCCTGTTTCTGCCCTTCCTGACTCAGTTAACTCTACCGGCTTGGTACAACCTGCTGATCAAGATAGTAGCCACGGCTACGGCTTTTTACGCCGCCTACCACATCCGTCGCTCTTCCCTACTGGATGCTTGTGGACTCCTATTCATGCCCTTTATACTTATGGCGCTTATGCCTAATGCATCACCTGCCTCCGCTGAGCCTACTGCCCAGTTCTGGCTTTTGCTGATGGCTGGCAATTTTATCCGCATGGGAGTAAATCATACGTTCACGCCGGAAGTTAAACAGGGAAAAGCTTAGCGCAGATCTAACCGAAGTTCTGAACACGTACCTTTATACCGGCACCAGAGCTAGTACAAGGGAGTACTGTATGGTATACGTAATGGCAAGTAAGTTTTGATCCTTACGTACTTAATCCGTATTATTACCGCCACGGACTTCGAATCAAGTTATTATTCTTACCTAAACCTACATGCTTGCATCTTTCCCCGACTATACCCTAACCCTCTCTAAAAATAGATGGCTAACGCTTCCCCGGAAGCACTTTTGCGAGGCTACTGACGGGAGTGAGTCATCTGTGCAGACGTTGGTCCGCCTAAGCTACGATGATGAGTACCTACGGGTGGAGTTTGAGTGCCTGAATAATCCTTACTGGCAGTACAATACCTACACCGAACACAATACCGAGCTATGGCGGCAGGAAGTATTTGAAGTATTCATAGCCGCGGGAGCTGATACCCCCACCCGCTACCTGGAGCTGGAAATCAACCCTAACAATGCGGTATTTGTAGGCCGAATACACAACCCCACTAAAGAAGGTGATGCCATGACACTGGACATGGTACCGTACGAGCAGGCGGGTATTATCCATACAGTACATACCGAAGGGGATAGCTGGAAGGGCCGGATCGAAATACCCCGACAATTGATTGGTGACTTGAGCGCTACTACCTACCGCCTCAATTTTTACCGGATTGTCCTGAAGGAGCAACCTGCTACCGGTTGGGAATGCGCTCCTGACAACTGCTCGTTCCTGTGCTGGAACTCCACCCGGAGCGGTGCTACGCCCCGCTTCCACCGTCCCGATAGCTTTGGTACTTTACAACTGACGTAGGGGGAGCCCAGGCTACCGGCTCACCCACTGCCTGAAGAGCCTGTCCAACATAAGTGGTCATTGCGGAGAACAATAAATCGGGGGCCATTGTAGTATTATCCTTGCCAGTACTACTTTTTTCAGACATTTTTAGCCATTTTACGTCCTGATAGTTCTTCCAGTAAGGGTTTACGTTTATGTTGCGATACTACGGTATTTGTTTAGTTGGAGTACTTTGCTTGCTGATGGGTACCGTACAATCACAGAATTTGCCCGCCGTTGATGCGGATACTACCGCGTTGGTACTGATAGGCAGTGTCAGTATAGAGGGTAACTACCGCACCCGTACACCCATCATCCTGCGCGAAATGGCGCTTAAACCCGGCGATACCCTACGCCGTAGCGAACTACCCGATCGGCTGGAGATAGACCGCCGTAAGATTGTGAATACCAATCTGTTTGTGACGGTTGAGATGCAGACGCTCCCTCAGGAGGCCACTACCGAAGACGCCACCGAGGTAGTGGATATCCGGGTGGTGGTCAAGGAGCGCTGGTACTTTCTTGCGATTCCTGTATTTCAGCTGGCCGACCGTAATTTCAACGAGTGGTGGTACGACCGCGACCGCGACCTGCGCCGCGTGACCTATGGGCTGTACATGAGCTACAACAACCTGACAGGCCGGGCTGACCGCCTCCGCTTTCTGGCTGAGTTTGGGTTTATTCCCAAGTACGAGATGACCTACTCGGTACCGTACATAGACAAAGCCCAGAAGCTCGGTATCACCACGGGAGTATCCTACACCACCAACAAGAGCATGCCCTACCGCACCTGGCGGGACAAGCTCGACTACTTCAACAGCGAAAACCTGAACCGGGAGCGCTTCTATACTTTCGTCAGCCTGACCCGCCGTAATAAGTTCTATACCTTCCACTCCGTAGATTTCCGCTGGAACTACATCGGGCTTTCCGATACCATAACTGCCCTGAATCCTCACTACCTACTGGGAGGGCGTAGCCTGCAGCAGTACTTTCAGCTCTCCTACATACTCAGCCACGACCGGCGCGACAACGTACAGTACCCCCTGCGTGGACGCATCGGCGGTTTTCAGGTAAGTAAACTAGGGCTCCTGCCTACTGATAATGTCAATCTGGCCTACCTGTACGGCTGGTACCGGCACTACATACCGATCAGCAAGCGCTGGTTCGCCAACAGTGGTATCCGGGGGCGCATCTCGCTGCCCCGCCGCCAGCCTTACCTCCAGACCCTTGGCCTGGGATACCGCTCGGATCTGGTACGTGGGTATGAGCTGTACGTGGTGGATGGCCAGCACTACGCACTCCTGCAGAACGAGCTGAAATTCAAACTATTTGACATCCAGAAGCACTTCTCCTGGATCCCCCTGCAGCAGTTCAACACCATTCCGCTGGCTACCTACCTCAACACCTTTGCCGACGCCGGCTACGTACGCAACTTCTACCCCGAGCGGAGCAATACTAGGCTGGGCAATACCCTGCTGTACGGGGTTGGGATGGGGCTGGATGTGGTAACTTTTTATAACATGACGGCCCGTTTTAATGTTACGGTAAACGGTAACGGCGAACAGCGCTTCTTTTTCAACTTTGGACGACAATTCTAATTCTGGCATTTGTGCGCCATTTACCTCCTGAATTTATACTTTTGCCTAAACTAAAGCTTTTATAATCATATGAATACTTTTACGGCTTTACGCTTCCTGGCAGTAGCGTTACTGATAGGAGTGGTGAGTGATGGCTGCCGTACCAAGACCAAAACGGGTGATGAGAACGAGGTAGTTGTTGATTCCATTGATATGTCCAATCCTACCCCGGCCGATCTGAACAGCGATCAGTCAGCCCTGTTTCAAACGATCATGGGCGAATCCAATAACGGTATTATCCGGGGAGTATCCTTCGGGGATCCGGTTAGTAAGGTCAGGGCTGGTGAGAACTTTGAAATGTTTGAAGATACCACCGACCACATCGGCTTCACCCACGACACCGAGCAGCTCGAAACCATTGACGTCCAGTACTATCACGCTAACAACCGCGTCAACCGAATTACCGTAGATATATACCTGAATAGCCCTACCGCTACGCAGCAGCTATGGGATGCCGCCAAACGCAACTTTACCGAACGCTACGGTGCCCCTAAGCAGGAGGGAGCCAAGAGCATCACATGGAAAAAGAACCCGGCGCAGGTAACCATCGAGAATGTATCTGCCGGTAAAGATTTCGGCCTTAAAATGTCCTTTATACCCTCCGATAAAACAGTACTTGCCTCTAATCGATGAAACCATTTTTTAGCGTAGTACTAGTGGGACTTCTGGTCCTGGTAGTACCGGATTGCCTTGCTCAGAAAAAAAAGAAGAAAGACTACCTCGTCACTATCACTACCGACTTTGGTACCATGCGCCTGGTCCTGCACGACCAGACACCCCAGCACAAGGCCAACTTTGTCAAACTAGCCAGGGAAGGCTTTTATGACGGGCTGCTCTTTCACCGGGTTATCGACGACTTCATGATCCAGGGAGGCGATCCTAACTCCCGCAACGCCCAGTCTGGCGCGGCTCTGGGTAGTGGTGATGTAGGCTATACCGTACCGGCCGAGTTCAGGCCGGAGCTGTTCCACCGCAAAGGAGCACTCGCCGCTGCCCGCGACAACAACCCCCAGAAGGCTTCCAGCGGCTGTCAGTTTTATATAGTAGATGGGAAGCAGTGGAGCGAAGCTGATCTGAACCGCCAGCTGACCCGCGCCGCCCGCCAGCTGACTCCCGAGCAGCAGCAGGTCTATAAAACCGAAGGAGGTACTCCCCACCTCGATGGTGCCTATACGGTATTCGGTCAGGTGATTGACGGCATAGGGGTCATTGATACTATAGCGGCTCAGCCCGGCGATGCCCGCAACCGCCCCGAAAAGAACATCTCCATGAAGGTGTCGGTGGAGCTGCTGCGCAAGAAAAAAATAACGAAAAAGTACGGGTATCAGTTTGAATCATAATTCAGTTAAATAGCTACTACTGACCAATTTGGAAAAGAAACGTATCCTCATTACCGGCTCCAACGGCCTGTTGGGCCAGAAGCTCATCGAACTGCTGGTACAGCAGCCCCATATCCAACCGATTGCCACCGCCCGCGGCGACAACCGGCTGCCTTTCACGGAAGGCTACGAGTACTACCCCATGGACATCACTGACGCCGAACAGGTACGCCAGGTGGTACTCCAGACGCGTCCGGAGGTAGTGATCCATACGGCCGCCATGACCAACGTAGATCAGTGCGAATCCGAGAAAGAAGCCTGCTGGGCTCAGAACGTAAAAGCCGTGGAGTATCTGATAGAGGCCTGCCAGGCAGCCAATGCGTTCCTGCTGCACGTATCCACCGACTTTATCTTCGACGGTGCGGCGGGCCCCTACGATGTGGATGCCGAGCCCAATCCGCTCAGCTTCTACGGCTGGAGCAAGTACGCTGCCGAGAAGGCTGTCATTCATTCCAATATCCGCTGGGCTATTGCCCGTACGGTACTAGTCTACGGCATTGCCCATGACATGAGCCGCAGCAACATCATCCTGTGGGTGAAAAAATCGCTGGAAGAGGGTAAGAATATCAAAGTAGTAACGGACCAGTGGCGTACCCCTACCCTAGCCGAAGACCTGGCCATGGGTTGCTACCTTATTGCTGATGGCGAAGCCGAAGGTATCTTTAATATCTCAGGCAAAGACCTGCTCACGCCTTACGAGATGGCCATCATGGCGGCTGATTTCTTTGGACTGAATAAGTCTCTTATTGCCGAGGCAGACTCCACTACCTTTACCCAGCCCGCCCGTCGCCCCGCCCGTACCGGCTTTATACTGGATAAGTCACGCGATGTACTGGGCTACGAGCCCCGTAGTTTCCAGGAAGGTATTGCCATACTGGCCGAGCAGATCCAGCAGAAGTAACTTACTATTGAGCTTATACATAAAAAGCGGATTCAGGTACCTGCATCCGCTTTTCTATTTTAGATAGCGCCCCTACTCAGGCTGCTTTATAGACTTTTAGAAATATTCTGATCACCGCATATACCTTCAGAATACTACCTGCCGCTAGTAATACCTGCCCCAGGGGTTTTACATCATAAATAAACAGGACACAGCCCAAGGTTACTACTACAAAGCTGATGAACAGAAGTTTCATCTGGGGTCTTAGATGCAGTGATTTCATATAGTAGAAGATATGGTGGTGATTAGATGACTATGCAATATTGGCATTTGGGTTTTTAATTAACATTACCTTTTACCGGCAGCCCACTAGGTACCCGCTGGGGGACAGTCTTATCAAAGGAGTCGTCGTTGAGCGTATTCAGGAATTCTACGATCCGCGATATATCCTGAAAGCTCACGTTCATCTGTACCGCCAGCGGGTCCATTTGGTTGGCCTTTACGTGCGGGTTACTGATTTCGCCTCCTGAAACATCCTCGTAAAATTCCAGTACCCGCTCCAGGGTAGCTATCCTACCACTGTGCATGTACGGAGCTGTATACCGTAGGTTTCGTAACGTAGGGGTGCGGAAGGCGTAGTCGTGGTTAATTCCAGCGTCTGACTCTTTGTGATTAGGAGTATCCGGTACGCCCAGCGTATGGAGCTTAAAGTCCGAGAACATCGGCCCCGAGTGGCACCGGGCGCAGCCCGTTTTCAGGAACAGTTGCAGGCCCTCCTGCTCGCTAGCAGATAGCGCGTCGGCGTCCCCCCGCATGTACTGGTCAAACCTCGAGTTAGTAGCGATCAGGGTTCTTTCGTAGGCGGCTAAAGCCTTCGACAGATTTTGCGCGTGAATAGGATTACGCTCGCCTTTAAAAGCCTCGCCAAACCGCGTCCGGTACTCGGGGATAACGCGCAACCTACCAACTACCTCTTCCAGAATCGTCTCATCCGTAAAGCGGTGCCCCCGCATTTCTTCGAACGTCATGATAGGCAGCAGTGCCTGCTCTTCCAGGCTTTTGGCTCTATTATCCCAGAACATAGGTGCCACCGTGGGATCATAGGCTTCCCCATTTCGGATCCCGTTAAAGGCTGTATTCAGGATACTCTGTGAATTACGCTTGACAAAGGGAATATCATTGGGCGACAGAAAGTGCCTCTTACTCCCACTCCCAATGCCATTGACCCCAATGGACGTTTCCAGAAACTCAGCATAGTTGAACTCCGGCTGATGGCAGGTAGCGCAGGCAACATCTTTATTACCGGACAGTATAGGATCATAAAACAGGAGCCGCCCCAGCTCAATTTTTTGCGGTGTACTGGGGTTGTCCGGCGGATCAGTAACGTACTGAGGCAGTGCGCCCAGTACTGCGATGGTTTGCTCCTCCGGCTTTTCCACTCCCTTCTGCGTACTATCCCGGCTTTTACATGAGTTTGTCAGCAGGGCCAGTACCAGCAGCTTTGCACACAGTAGATAGCTGATAGTGAAGCGGTTCATGAGAGGTTGAGTTATCTCTTGTACCTTAAAAGTGGAACAGGCGCCTGATTTACCGTCATACCGAGCAGGTTGTATACCACAGCAGCCCCGTAGGTAGTACCTCCGGGGCTGCTGTGACTTATATTCTGGCCCGACTACCGTGAAGAGTAGTTAGGAGCTTCTTTCTGGATCATTACATCGTGCGGGTGGCTTTCCTTCACACCGGCTGAGGTGATCTTTACAAAACTGGCGTTCTGCAGGGTGGGTATATCACCGGCACCGCAGTAGCCCATACCGGCTTTCAGACCACCTACCATCTGGTACACGATCTCCGATACGCTGCCCTTGAAAGGTACACGTCCTACGATTCCTTCGGGTACCAGCTTTTTCAGATCATCTTCGGCGTCCTGGAAGTAGCGGTCTTTAGAACCTTCGCCCATGGCTTCGATAGAGCCCATACCGCGGTAGATCTTAAACTTACGTCCTTCATAGATCACGATTTCGCCCGGAGCCTCGTCGGTACCGGCCAGCATAGAGCCGATCATCACGGTACTGGCGCCACCGGCCAGGGCCTTGGTTACATCACCCGAGAAACGGATACCACCGTCGGCGATTACCGGTACGTCGGTGTCTTTCAGAGCCTCGGCAGCAGCCATTACGGCCGATAGCTGAGGCACCCCAATACCCGCAATGATACGGGTAGTACAGATACTACCCGGACCTACCCCTACCTTTACGGCGTCGGCACCGGCGTCAGCCAGAGCACGGGCTCCCTCACCGGTAGCTACGTTCCCGGCAATGACTTCCAGTTTGGGGAAATGTTCTTTGATAGATCTTACTGCGTCAAGTACTCCGCGCGAATGGCCGTGGGCCGTATCAAGGCTAACTACGTCCACGCCTGCTTTTACGAGCGCTTCTACGCGTTTGATCAGGTCGGGCGTAACACCTACCGCCGCTCCTACACGCAGACGACCGTACTGGTCCTTGCAGGCATTGGGATGCGACTTACGCTTCAGGATATCCTTGTAGGTAATAAGTCCGGTGAGTTGGTTATCACCGTTTACAATCGGAAGCTTTTCAATTTTGTATTCCTGCAGGATGGTCTCGGCCTCTTCCATTGTAATTCCTTCGGAAGCCGTAATGAGATTCTCGCTGGTCATGATCTCGGTAACGGGGCGGGTCAGGTCACGCTGAAAACGCAGGTCACGGTTGGTAAGGATACCAACGAGTCTGTTGTTTTCGTCAACGACCGGTATGCCCCCGATTTTATGTTCACGCATGATCTGGTGCGCATCGCCCAGGGTAGCTCCTTTGGTCAGCGTGATCGGATCCAGGATCATACCGCTTTCCGAACGCTTAACCTTACGTACCTGCTCAGCCTGTGCCTCCAGGGTCATATTCTTATGTATGATACCGATACCACCTTCCTGCGCCATGGCAATGGCCAGTTCGTATTCCGTAACGGTATCCATAGCCGCCGATATAAGCGGTATATTCAATTGGATGTTGCGGGTAAGCTTGGTATTGGTACGAGTGTCGCGTGGTAAAACCTCCGAATAGGCAGGCAATAGAAGAACGTCGTCGTAGGTGAGTGCCTCGTAGAGGACTTTGGATGGGGCTGTGCTCATAGCAAATAATCTATCGTTATTTGCCGGGCAAAATTACGTATAAGTTTGGACTTGGCAAAGTTTTTTAGTGAACTACAAATATTATTTTTTTAAGAATCTGCTACGCCACCAGTACCCTTACTTTCTTGATCCGTTTTTTATCGGCCGACTGTACCTTAAATGTCACATCCCTGAAGGTAACCTGATCGCCGGTACGGGGCAGCCTCGAAAACAGCTCCAGCAGCAGTCCGGCCAGCGATTCACTGTTGTTATTTACCTCTTCAAAGTAATCATGATCCAGCCCTACAATACGGCAAAAATCATTGATAGCGGCTCTGCCCTCGAATACAAAAGTCTTTTCGTCTACCCGTGTAAAGTTGATCTCCTCCTCCTCATCGTACTCATCGTTGATATCTCCGAATATCTCCTCAATGATATCTTCCAGAGTAATAAGTCCGCTGGTCCCTCCATACTCATCCACCACAATGGCCATGTGTACGCGCCGGTTCTGAAACTCCTGCATGAGGTCGTCGAGCCGCTTACTTTCGGGTATAAAATACGCCTGACGCAGGAGCTTCTGCCAGGCAAAGTGCTCATCGCGGTGCAGGTGGGGCAGCAGGTCCTTGACGTAGAGGATCCCTTCCACCGAATCCAGCGTGTCGCGAAAGACAGGTACCCGCGAGTACCCCGACTTATTGATCTTATCCATCAGCTCGTGGAAATCCAGCTCTATATCAAAAGCCGTAATGTTGAGCCGCGGGCGCATAGCCTGCCGGGCGGTAGTCTGGGCAAAATTAGCCAGTCCCCGGAGCAGGTCTCGCTCTTCCTCACTCTCCGACTGCGCCTCCAGGCGCTCGGCGGTGGCCTCTACGCCCTCGGGGAGTAGTATTCCCCACTTAGTACCTACCGAGTTGATGGTCCGGGTCAGGGGTGCCATTATCTTCAGGATGGGCCGTACTATGGGAGTCATGCGTTGGGTAAAGCGATGGGCGTTGCGGCCGGCGTAGTAGCGTACCAGCGCATCGCACCACAGCCAGAAGCATAGTAGAACGATAGGTACCCAGCGAAAACCTGTATCCTCGCTGGTCCAGAAAATCAGCCACACCAGACGGGCCGCCAGCAGAAAGGCCAGCAACGTCGACATACGCTGCACTACGGATAAAGTGAGCTTTTGCGAACGATCGAGATGAATAAGATCGGAGGTGTTTTTACGCTCCCAAGGGGCGTCGGTCAGGGCAGTGGCGGCATAGGCCGCTCTAAGACCAGATATAAAAAGCGAAAAGAGCAACAGGGCTGAAACCAGGGCTACCTCAGGAGCAAATACTTCGAACCACACAGAAGCTGTCAGAGCCGTGAACGGAAGGAGGTCACGACGAATAAAAAAGGTAGTAGCGTGCGTTCGGGACAAAGGATCGTCACTATCGGGTAGGTCTTTCACTGGCTGTACTGTGCTTTCTGGGTTAGTTCTGATGAAAAGAAGTTGACTTTTCGTTACTGAAAACTATTTAAAAATCATTCCACACGTCCATTTCGCCACGAAATATGACAATCTTTCTTCAATAGTAGTTGGGGAAGGGAGATAAATTTACGAATTCCTGCGTAAAATCAAAGGCCCCACGGGGGTGGGGCCTCGGTATAAGGTAGTTGTATCAGGTCAGAAAGGCAGATCATCTTCGTCAGATCCGGACGCCATCGAGGGAGGTACCGGATCCTGCGGACGGGGAGCAGCCGGAGCACTGGCCGGACGACTGGGGGCCGGAGCTGCATACGAGCTGTTTCCGGAGTCGGAGCTACCCGAGTCAGAGTTTCCGCCACCACCGTTGTTACCACCACCGCCGCCGCCCAGCAGGGTCAGCGTATTAGCACGGATAGTAACACCCGAGCGCTGCTGTCCCTCTTTGTCGGTCCAGTTTTCGGTACGGATACGGCCTTCAATGTACACCGAGTTCCCCTTGCGCAGGTACTTCTCGGCAATCTGGGCCAGCCGGTCCCATAGTTCAATCCGGTGCCACTCGGTCTGCTCCACGCGCTCACCACTCTTGTTGGTGTATGATTCCGATGTAGCTATGTTGAACCGGGCTACCGATGAGCCGCCTTCCAGATAACGAACCTCAGGATCACTACCCAGGTTACCGATCAAAATCACCTTGTTTACACTTCCTGCCATGTTGTTGGTTTCAGCTAAGTTTTATGATTAGATATTGTTCTACAGCTCTTCTCTGTAAAAGAGCAGCGGAGCCTGCCGGGTACATAGTAAGGGCTTACCAGTACTCCGAACTACCTGTTAAAGTTAAAGAAATTTTCGGTCAAATAGGTACTTATTAATACAGGTTTGGGCAACTGTTCTACTTCATCTTCCTCATAGAAAGCCATTTCGTCCGGAAGCAGGATACTCCGCTCCGGCGACATCCGGATGTGCCAGAAGCGGGCATACAGGCGCTGGTGCGAGAGCAGGTGCACGTAGGGCCCGGCGGTACGTACTACTTCGCCCATCTCGAGCCAGTGGGCCAGCACGTGGTCCGACAGCAGATCGTCCAGGTGGGTTGGCTCTCCGGGCGTCTCGATCAGGTAGAAGTCATACATACCCTGCCACACATCCTTAGTGGTACGCTCCCGCAGGGCCAGTTGCCCGTTTTTCTCCACCACAAAGTAGTTGAGGTACCGGTCGCGTACCTTATTCTTTTTGCCCTTGACGGGCAGCCGCGCCTGCGCCCCGTGCTGAAAGGCGTAACACACATCATTGAACGGACACAGCAGGCAGTCGGGCGCCACGGGCTGGCACTGGATGGCGCCAAACTCGATCATGGCCTGATTGAAGGTAGCGGCATCCTCAGGTAGGAGTAGCTGCTGCGCCAGCGCCGAAAACTCCTTCTTGGCCGCGCTGCTGGTAATATCGGTCTCGACTCCGAAGATCCGCGCCAGTACCCGGTATACATTCCCATCCACGGCCGCTACGGCTTCGTTATAGGCAAAGCTGGCAATGGCTGCGGCCGTATAGGCTCCTATTCCTTTCAGCTTGAGCAGCTCCGCGTACGAACCCGGAAACTGCCCCCCCTGCTCCTGCACGATCAGCCGGGCCGTCTGGTGCATGTTGCGGGCCCGCGAGTAGTAGCCCAGTCCCTGCCACAGCCGCAGTACCTCCTTCTCGTCCGCGGCCGCCAGGTCAGGCAAGGTAGGGTACTGCTCCACAAACCGCAGGTAGTAGGGCATTCCCTGCACCACGCGGGTCTGCTGTAGTATGATCTCCGAGAGCCATATCTTATAGGGATCATTCGTACGTCTCCAGGGCAAATCGCGATGGTGACGGTGATACCACTTTATTAGTATAGTACTAAATTCTCTGAATCCGGAGACATCCTTGCTGCTCATTCTCAACTTTTACTTCCTGTTTTTTAGTGATTTATATAAAAAAGGGAAAAGTAACCCTTTTAAGTTTTAGTAAATTTGCGCTACCTTTGTACTCCCAAAAAAATCAAGAGGTAATTTTTTTAAATAAAGTAATACACTTTAAAGTTAGTAAACACAGTGACTAAGGCAGACGTAATCGCTCAAATTTCTGAGAAAACCGGTGTGGACAAGGCTGACGTTCAGCAAACCCTCGAAACATTCTTCACCGTTGTTAAAGATTCACTCGCTGAAGGCGAAAATCTTTATGTGAGAGGATTCGGCAGCTTCATCAACAAGAAGCGCGCCCGCAAAGTAGCCCGCAATATCTCGCAGGGTACTTCCATGATTATCGATGAGCACTTCGTACCAAGCTTCAAACCAGCTAAAGTGTTCGTTGAGCAGGTAAAGACCAGCGAACGGCTGAAAGCTGTCGTTGAAAAGTAATCTGCCTTACCATTGTAAGGGCAATTCAATACGTTAACTATGAAAAGGTCAATCATTCTGGTTTGTGTTTCAGCGGTCGCATTGGTCGGGACTTTGTATAGCCTGCCCAAGGTAGTTGTGAACACCAAAAACCAGAAAGTGAGTACCGAACAAACCGCCGCTCAGGAGCCGGCAAGCGAGGGACATCTGGCCGAAAGCGCCAACAATGACCATTCCAGCCAGGCCTTAACTGCTGAGCAGCAACAAAAAATTGAGACACTCCGGACTGGCTATAACCAGGCTACCGCGGGTGACCGAATAGCGGCCGCCGCCAAGCTTTCAGACGCTTTTGCACAGTATCAGAAGTTTGACAGTGCTGCTTACTATGCCGAACAGGCCGCCTTGCTTAGCCCGACCGTTGAGAGCTGGCTACGCGCAGGTGATCGTTACTATGAGGCGTTTGGATTTGCCGTAGATGAATCGAAGGCAAAGAGGATGGGAGAAAAAACCCGGGAATACTATCAGAAAGCCCTGGATCAAAACCCTGGCCTGCTGGCAGCGAAGGCTAATATGGCCATGACGTATGTCAATTCTGCTTCACCCATGCAGGGCATCATGATGCTAAGGGAGATCCTTGATACCGATCCTACCAATGAGTTAGCGTTGTTCAACCTGGGAATTCTGTCGATGCGCTCCAACCAGTACTCCAAAGCGGTGGAACGTTTTCAGCAGATCATCCTAAATAACCCTTCAAACACCAAGGCGCAGTTTTATCTGGGTGTGAGCCTGGTAGAACTGGGACGTAACGACGAAGCTCGTAAGGTACTAGCCGAAGTAAAAAAGAAGGAAACTGATCCGGTGATCCAGCAAGCCATCGTCGAGCTGGAACAGCGACTAAAGTAATAAGGTACCGCCTGCCGGTACTCACCAGATTGATTAATTTTTATTTTTTAACCTAATAACCGTCAAAAGCTATGCCTTGCGGAAAGAAAAGAAAAAGACACAAGATTGCTACCCATAAGAGAAAGAAGCGTCTAAGAAAGAACAGACACAAGAAGAAGTAATGAATGTGTAAAACCGGATTGGTCAGGCTAAGCCACGGTCCGGTTTTACCTTTATCCAGACCACTTCCTGTTTACACACCTGATCTACCACATCGTGTGTACAATTAATAACTATTTCAGGCCAATTAATTGGTTGTACATTGAGTAACGAATTAATAATAAATTCAACTCAAAAAGGGGAACGTATAGCCCTTTTGCAGAGTAAACGCCTATTAGAATACCACGTTGAAGAACCCGATCAGAGCTTTACTGTAGGAGATATCTATCTCGGTACGGTAAAAAAACTGGTAACGGGGCTGAATGCCGCATTTGTGGATGTGGGATACGAAAAGGATGCCTTCCTGCATTACCTCGATCTGGGGCCTAATATCAATTCCCTTAACAAGTTTACCAAAGACGTCATTGCCAAACGCGTCAACACGGGGAGGTTTAACAACTTCAAAATGGAACCCGAGATTGATAAGCTGGGCAAGATTGACAAAGTACTCTCCAAGAATCAGCCCATACTGGTACAGGTGGTCAAAGAACCTATCTCTACCAAGGGTCCCCGCCTTTCGTGCGACATCTCCATTGCCGGACGCTACATAGTACTGGTACCTTTCTCTAACTCGGTCAACCTCTCCAAGAAGATCACCGACAAGCAGGAACGCACGCGTCTGCAACGACTTATTTCTTCTATCAAGCCCGCCAACTTTGGGGTGATCGTTCGTACGGTAGCCCAGGGTCACGATGTGGAGGAACTTGACAGAGACCTTCAGAACTGCCTTGAAAAGTGGGATAAGGGTATCAAAGCCCTGCGGGACGCCAAGCCCCGCGACCGTATCATCGGCGAGATGAACCGTGCTTCGTCCATTCTGCGTGATATGCTGAATGAGTCATTCGACAGCATCACCGTAGATTCCAAAGATGTATACGAGGATATCAAAAACTATATCCGGTCCATCGCTCCCGAGAAAGAGCATATTGTGAAGCTGCATGCCGGAAAGAACAAGATATTCGAACAGTTCGGACTGGAGAAGCAGATCAAGTCGCTCTTTGGCCGCTCAGTAAGCCTGCCCGGCGGTGGGTACCTCATCATTGAGCATACCGAAGCGCTGCACGTTATTGACGTCAACAGTGGCAATAAGTCCAATACCGAAGAAGACCAGGAGGCAACTGCTCTCAGCGTAAACCTGGAAGCTGCTAAGGAAATTGCCCGTCAGCTCCGTCTGCGCGATATGGGGGGTATTATCGTGGTGGACTTTATTGACATGAAGAAAGCTGAAAACAAGAAGAAGCTTCATGATGTCATGCGGGATGAAATGAGAACCGACCGCTCGAAGTACACCATCCTGCCCCTGTCGAAATTCGGTTTGATGCAGATCACGCGTCAGCGTGTACGCCCCGAGCTCAATATCGTTACCCGCGAAACCTGCCCTACCTGCGGTGGAACAGGTACCATCCAGGCCAGTATACTGGTATCGGACATTATTCTGAACAATCTGGACTACATCCTGACCAAGCAGAACGAACGCGGGATCAGTATATCTCTGCATCCCTTCCTGCACTCGTACTTTACCAAGGGCCTGATGTCACAGCAGGTGAAGTGGTTCTTTAAGTACAAGACATGGGTGAAGCTAATGCCGGATAGCTCGCTTGGGGTAGTGGACTTCAAGTTCCACAACCAGTTCGGGGAAGAGATCGATCTGGCTCAGATCGGCTAAGGCAGCAGGTACCAGCTAGTACTTGTTACATTGTTTCACTTTCCTTTCCAATTGGGCTGTCGCTTTTCCCTAAAGGCGGCAATGCCTTCTTTTGCATCCTCTGACAGCACTACTTTATTCAGTTGTGCTTTCAGAAAGGTATGCTTTTCTTCCTCCGGAACACTAAACAACCGATTGAATGTCTCCATGCCTACTTTGATGGCCAAGGGTGCATTCTGACAGATCTGTCGGGCCAGTTCAGCTACCTCATTCTTTATCTGCGTATTTTCTACCACCTGCGTTACTAAGCCTAGGCTCAAAGCCTCATCAGCCGAGAAGGATTTACCGGTAATACATATCTCAAGTACCTTCCGGGGAGGCATGATTCGCAGCAGCGAGGCCATTACCTGCATCGGCCATATACCCCGCTTTACTTCCGGTAGTCCAAAGGTAGCCTCAGGTACACTCACCACAAAAGTACAGCCGGCAATAATCAGGAAGCCTCCCGCCAATACCGCTCCCTCTACCTGCGCAATACAGGGCTTAGACAGGTCAGCAAATGCATCTCCTAGTGTAATGGGTACATGGGGAGTAGGCAGGCCATCATTAGCCTGGTCTATGGTAGGATCATGAAAGGCATTGAGATCAGCTCCCGCACAGAATACCGGTCCCTCAGCATCCACTACGACACACCACACATCGTCACTATAATGGGCATACGCCAGCGCATAGGTAATCTCCTGAGCCATGGTAGGTGTGAAGGCATTACGCTTCACCGGACGGTTGAGCGTGATCCGGAAGACATGCCCGTCCTGTGTGGCTTTGATGTAGTTGAATGAAATCTGATTGAAAGCCTGAATATCTTCTTTGGTATAAAAGCGCATAAGCAGGTGTTAGGTGTTAGCGTCATCAGATGATAAAGAATTTCGCAGGAAGAAGCTAGCCCATGTAAGCTAAGTACCTACAAGCTTCGAAAATAGGCGCTTTGCCTCAGCCAGGGCCTCATAGTCCAGCGCGATCAGTTCCTGATTTTCCTGTACAAAGTCCAGCAGGTTCTCGGTGGGCATGTTGCCTACGAGTTCGTCCTGAGCCATAGGGCAGCCCCCGTAGCCAAACAAGGCCCCGTCGAACCGGCGGCAGCCTGCCTCATAGGCAGCAGCTACCTTAGCGCGCCACCCAGCGGGAGTGGTGTGAAAATGAGCGCCAAACTCCAGATCAGGACGGGAAGAAATAAGCTGGCTGAAAACTGTTTGAATATCATTCATCGAGGCGACACCCACGGTATCGGCGAGGGAGAAGGTTCGGATGCCCAGAGCAGCAAGCTGCTTTACCCAGTGCAGAGCTATACCGGCATCCCAGGCATCGCCATACGGATTGCCGAAGCCCATGGAGATGTAGATCACCAGCTCCTTGCCATGCTGCCGGCACAGCCTCTGAATTGCCTCTACCCTACCCACCGACTCCTCAATGGTAGCATTGGTATTGCGTAACTGAAATGTCTCGGAAATAGAAAACGGGTACCCCAGATAGGTGATCTGCTCAAACTGACAAGCCTGCTGTGCTCCCCGCTCATTGGCTACTATAGCGAGCAGGCGGGTATTGGTACCTGATAGATCCAGTTGCCTGACTACTACCTCCGTATCACTCACCTGGGGCATAGCTTTGGCTGACACAAAGCTCCCGAAGTCGATGGTATCAAAACCAACCTGAAGCAGGGTATTGAGGTACTGTACCTTCTTATCGGTAGGTATGAATGGCTGGTACCCCTGCCAGGCGTCCCGGGGGCATTCAATAATCTTCATAGCTCATTCGGTAGATGGATAGAATTATATAACCAAAATAGCGGGGCTATGGCCTGCTGAGGCAGCGAAATAAGAACCAAAGGGCAGAGTACCCGAAAAATACGGGTACTCTGCCCTTTAAAGCATATAGTTCCTTTTATCTATTTCAGGATTGGTGCCAGGTCCTTTTCGTTCTCGGCTAGCCAGGCGGCGATATCCTCCACGATCTTACGAATCCCGATTTCGGGCTTCCAGCCGGTCATGGCGGTAACCTTGGAGTTATCAGTCACGTACAGGCGAATATCAGCGGTACGGGTTTCCGCAACGGATTTGATCGGAATGGTTTTACCAGTTACCTCCTGGCAGATCTTGGTCAGCTCCTGCAGAGAAGCGCTGCTTTCCAAGCCACCTCCTGCGTTCAGGATTTCGCCATTTACCTGATCCAGGTTGTGCAGTTGCCAGTCGATGAGGCGGTAGAGGTCATCGATGTGCAGCATGTCGCGGATCTGCTTACCGGTACCACCGTACCCGAAGTAGCCCAGTTGCTGCTCGAAGTAGTGCTTGGCTATCCATAGCACCATCACTCCCTGATCCACCTTACCCATTTGCCAGGGGCCGGTCAGTACTCCGCAGCGGTTAATTACCGTCTTGAGTCCATAAAACTCATTGTACTCCTGAATCAGCAGCTCCGAAGCCAGCTTGGTAGTACCATACAGGGAACGGGCTCCGTCGAGGGGGAAGTTTTCAGCAATTCCTTTGGATGATACACCCGGTACCGGCTGATCGTCGGAAAGCGCAAAGCGCGTTTCTTCCTCCACGAAATTCAGCGTTTCGATGGTCTTGATTGGATATACGCGGCTGGTCGACAGAAATATAAAGTCAGCCTTGTGCTTGAGCGCGTAGTTGAGACAGTTGACCGTACCAAACAGGTTGGTGTTGATCAGGTAGTCGGGAGTACCGTCCAATCCGGCCAATACCGATGGTTCTGCCGATGCTTCAATGACTTTGTCCACAGCGGGCAGGGCATCAAAATCTTCTTTGCTCCGGATATCACCGTGCATAAATTCGACACCAGCCTGCTTGAGGCGGCTCAAATTGAGCTCGGATCCTCTGCGCTTGAGGTTGTCCAGTGCGAATACTTGATAATCAGGATAACTTTTTTTGAGCGAAATTGCCAACGATGACCCCACGAACCCGGCTCCTCCGGTAATGAGTATTTTCATGGATTTTGAGTTGAATGAAAGAATGTCCGAGTCCTATAACTAAACTCCGGTGCTCAAAGTTATCATTTTAGATAAATTGTAAAAATGCCGTTCACCATTTTTAACTATAATACTTTGCTTAAGTTAATCCATAGTCTTTTTGGCAGTAGATTAGCGACCGGCCAACCACTCAGACAGTTACCCTGCTGAACCTACTACCCATGCGGCTCATTTTGGGCAGCCTGGGTAGTTTGAAAACAGACAATATATAATTTTGCCCCCACACCTCTTATTGAATCTATGACAACTCCGCTAGTAGAAACTGAACAATTCTATATAGTACCCCTGACGCAACGACAGCTTAAGATGTACAGTCGTACAGATTTTTCGCTGGAAGAGGACCTGGGGGTAAAGCCCATTCCCCGTACCATACCACCGGCTCTGACCGAAGCCCTGGAAGTTATGCTCCTGCCCACCATTGACGGGCTGTTCAGAATTCCGGTTTTCTTTACCCTCTGGACCATTATACACAAAAAAGAAAACGTGATTGTAGGCGATTTGTGCTTCAAGGGCGAGCCTAACGACGCGGGTGAAATAGAAGTAGGATACGGAACCTACGATACTTTCCAAAACCGGGGCTACATGACCGAAGCACTCAGAGGCGTAATCCAGTGGGCGTTTGACCAGCCACGAGTTGCATGTATTCTGGCCGAAACCGAGCAAGATAATCTGGCCTCCCAGCGCACCCTGCTGAAGCTCAACTTTGAGCAGTATCAGGAAGTAGAGGGCATGCTCTGGTGGCGGCTGAAACGACCCGGTAGTACCGGATCTGCACGCTCTTACCAGAAGAAACGGTCTTTGGACAGAGCAGGATAGTAGCCACCAGGGCTGTATTACTGACCCCGCAAGAGGCTCTGCTTTACCCGACCATCTTAAACTCATCATTCTTACAAACTAATTCTAACCACTACTCCTAATGAAAACATTACAATTCAAGAATGGCGATACCATGCCAGCTATTGGACTGGGTACCTGGAAGTCCAAGGAAGGCGAAGTGTACCGGGCGGTGATGGAAGCCCTGCGGATCGGATATCGTCACATTGATTGTGCGGCTATTTATGGTAATGAAGCGGAAATAGGCCAGGCTTTCAAAGATGCTATGGAGTCAGGCATCGTAAAGCGTGAAGACCTGTGGGTGACCTCCAAGCTATGGAACAACGCTCACCGCCGCGAACAGGTAGTACCTGCCCTGCAGAAAACCCTGCAGGACCTCAGCCTGGATTACCTGGACCTGTACATTATCCACTGGCCGGTAGCCCTGAGGGAGGGGGTGGGATTTCCGAGCAGCGCGGAAGATTTTCTGAGTCTGGATGAAGTACCCCTTTCCGAAACCTGGGAAGGTATGGAGCAGTGTGTGGATCAGGGGCTGGCCCGTCATATAGGCGTGTCTAACTTCAGCATGGAAAAGCTCAGTAACCTACTAGAAACAGCCCGAATCCACCCCGAGATGAACCAGGTGGAGATGCACCCGTACCTGCAGCAGAATGTACTGCTGAACTACTGTAAGAACGTCAATATACATATCACGGCCTACTCGCCCCTTGGCTCCAGCGACCGCCCCGTACACCTGGTCAAATCAGACGACCCCGTGCTGCTACAGGATGCTACCATTGCCTCCATTGCCGAAAAGCACAGCTGCACTCCTGCTCAGGTTCTGCTTAGCTGGGGTGTCATTAGAGGTACTTCGGTAATACCTAAGTCGGTGAGTCCTGAGCGACTGCGTCAGAATCTGGAAGCTGTCGCCGTGGAACTAGACGAGGATGATATGGCACAGATCGCCGAACTGGACCGTCACTTCCGGTATGTCAACGGCAGCACCTGGGCCAGGGAAGGCGCCTACTATACTACTACCGCTCAGCTGTGGGATGAGTAGTTGGCCATCAAAACAATGGGGAGGCTGTTACAACAGCCTCCCCACGCAAGTATGCTTGTGAAATAGAAAAGTACTACCAGAGGTGATGTACCTGGTTTCGGATGCGGCGTTCGTAGATATCCTGCACGGCCGTCAGCTGGGCCGACGATAACATCGGTATCTCCTTCGCATGAAGGTTGGAAATTACCTGAGCCGGACGCGAAGCGCCCGGTATAATGCAGCTGACTTCGTTGAAATCCAGAATCCACCGGAGCGCCACCGGAGCCAGGTTCTCGTAGGCCGGAAATACCTCTTTCAGTTCGCGTACGGCCTCTACGCCCGTCTGATAATCTATACCGGAGAATGTCTCACCCTTATCAAAGGCGTCGCCGTTGCGGTTGAAGTTACGGTGGTCCCCTTTGTCGAAGGTCGACTGCTCATCAAACTTCCCCGTCAGCAAGCCACTGGCCAGAGGTACCCGCACTATAATGCCTACATCCCGGCGGCTGGCCTCTCCGAAGAATAGCTCCGCGGGCCGCTGACGAAACATATTGAATATAATCTGTACTGTCGAGACGTTGGGGTACTCGATGGCCTTCAGCGCCTCTTCTACCTTCTCGACACTAACGCCCATGTGGTCGATCTTTCCTTCGTCTCTGAGGCGGTCAAACATTTCGAATATCTCAGGGCGGTAGTACACCTCCGTGGGTGGACAGTGGAGCTGGATCAGATCCAGCCGCTCCAGGTTCATATTCTTGAGGCTGCTTTCCACAAACTTTCTTAGTGCATCGGGCTTGTACGAGTCATTGACGTGGGGACTCAGTTGCCGGCCGCACTTGGTAGCGACGTAGATCTGCTCCGAGCGGTTACGTACCAGCCTGCCCACCGCCTTTTCGCTCTCGCCCCCTCCGTACACATCGGCCGTGTCTATGAAGTTAATGCCGGCGTCTACCGCCGTATTCAGTATCTCATCTGCTCTTTCGTGGCTAAAATCCTCTCCCCATTTCCCTCCTACCTGCCAGGTACCCAGGCTGATTTCGGACACTCTAAATTCAGTTTTCCCAAGCCTTCTGTACTTCATGTCTAGTTTGGTTTTGTATGTGATAGAATAATTTAGCTACATGATAAAGTGGACGATCAGGGGCTTCTACTATACCCGGTGCCTCCCCGGTACTTACTCCTGCGCCTTACTGCGGGCCTCCGGCCCCCGGGTTTTATCCCACCACACATACCCAAAGAACCCCACGATGCAGACTACACTCGCCCAGATCAGTCCTTGCTTCAGCCGCTGCATGTCTTCTCCCAGATACGCCAGCAGCATGATCAGTGGGCTGATGCCAATGGCTGTCCCCATCATAAACCGCCAGAAGTTCATACGGGTAAGTCCGGCTACGAAGCTGATGGTATCGTTGGAAAGAAAAGGGACCAGCCTGAACACGATGACAGTACCCAGTCCGTAGTTCTCGAGGTAGGATCGCATTTTGTGTTCTGACTTCTCGCCGAGCAGGGCCAGCAGGGTGTGCTCGCTTAGTCCCTTTCCAATAAAATAGGCAACCAGAGAAGCAAACAGGATGCCGAGCAGGGCCAGACCGCTCCCCCACCAGGGACCGTAGGCAATGGTACATACCAGTATCAGCAGCCAGGACGGCAGTACAAAGGCCAGCATCTGGACAATGAACAGAACCAGCAGCAGCATGGGCCCCCAAAAGCCAAACCGGGCGATCCACCGGGCGATGCGGCCTTCATCACTACTGGTCAGTACCTGCCAGGCCTCCCGGCAAAACCGCTGAAAGTCTGGAATAATAAAATAGCAGAGTACCCCTCCGCCTAGTATACATACTGATAGCACCAGAGGCAGGTACTTAGCTATCCAATCAGACAGATAGGAATCATGTTCATAGGTTTCAGCTGCCATTACATTCTTCTGCTTGACTTTATAGAAGTGAAACAATATGTCTACTACCACCGAAGGGGAGCCAGAGTTATGAAATTAGCCATAAAAAAAGCCACCGGCTCTTTCGAACCGATGGCCTGTAAGGCTATGACAGAGCAAATGATTAGCTATATACCCGCTTTAACTTGACGTTCTCGATCGGACGAATCACCAACGGTACCTTTTCTACTTTTACGGAGCTACTTTCCAGCCCAAACCACTTATCCTCAGAAGTAGTGATGCTCTTGATGCCGAAGTAGGCCTTCATAACCAGCCGCTCGAAGAAAGGCAGGTCGTTCTCCACGGAGAGGAAGCGCTCGAGTACTACAAATCGGAAATCACCCGTAATGTTGTGCCGGTTGAGCGACTCGTAGCGGCTGGTGATGTCCACCTCTTTGTTCTTCACCATATCTTCGATTACCCGGCGGAAGAACATGTTGATGCGCTGCTCCACCCGGAAACCTAACCGGAAGGTTACCTTGATCACGTCATCTTCGGCGATCACATTTACCTTATACTCCATGGTATAGGGATCGTCGGTGGTCTCTACGTGGACAAACCAGTAGATATCCGCCCGTTTGGGACGTTTCTGAAAGATGGAGTAGATAATCTTACTTTCGATCTCCGACACCCGTGATGCATTGGACATGAATACCAGGTGCGTCGTATACTTCGGAATGCTGATATCGTTGCTCAGCTCACGCAGCGCCGGCAAGTAGTCGTCCAACTTGACGTATTCGGTAAGTCGTAGCTTAATGTAAAAGGCCCTGAGCCAGACGGTCATGATGATGGCAACAAGGCTGGCTACCAGCAACGATACCCAACCACCATGCATAAACTTAAGCAGGTTGGCCCCCAGGAATGACAGCTCAATCGACAAGTAAAGGACCAGAAACCCGATTACCCACCACATATTTACCCGATGTACGTACAGGTAGTAGGTCATCAGGAAGGTGGTCATGATCATGGTCATATTAACAGCCAGTCCGTAGGCCGCCTCCATATTGGCCGACTCCTTGAAGTAAAGCACCACGCCTACACAGCCGGCCCAGATCAGCCAGTTGATACTGGGCACGTATAGCTGGCCCTTCTCATTGGTAGGATATACCAGTCGAACCTTGGGCCAGAAGTTAAGCCGGATGGCTTCTGATATAAGTGTAAACGAGCCGGTAAGCATGGCCTGGCTGGCAATAATAGCCGCTGAGGTAGCAATGACAATACCCGGCAGTAGCCACCAGCTGGGCATAATTTCGTAGAAAGGCTTGCGACCGTGCAGAAATTCTCCTGCATGTGTTATGAGCCACGCCCCCTGTCCCAGATAGTTGAGCAATAGCGCAATCTTAACGAACAGCCAGGTAGCCCGGATATTGCCCCTGCCGCAGTGCCCCATATCGGAATACAAGGCCTCGGCTCCCGTAGTACACAGAAATACTGAACCCAATAGCCACAATCCGCCGGGATGCTCAGCCAGTAATAAGTAGGCGTAGTACGGGTTAAAAGACTTAAGTACTTCCGGATGACTGATGATCTGGCTGGTACCTAAGACGGCCAGCATCGAAAACCAGACAATCATAATGGGGCCAAAAGCCCTGCCAACCATCTGAGTACCAAAAGCCTGAACCAGAAACAGCAGCGTAATGATACCAATTACAATGGGTATGGTCTCGATAGTCGGATAGAGTATCTCAAGTCCCTCAATAGCTGATGATACCGAAATAGGAGGCGTAATAACACCATCGGCTAATAAAGTACTACCCCCGATTATGGCCGGTACGGTAAGCCACTTGGCGTGTCGCCGAACCAGAGCAAAAAGGGCAAATATACCACCCTCACCACGGTTATCGGCCCTGAGTATCAGGATCACGTACTTAATAGTAGTCTGAAGGGTAAGTGTCCAGATTATACACGACAAAGCTCCGTATACAATCTCGTCAGTGATACCTGACTCACCAATAATAGCCTGCATTACATAAAGGGGAGAGGTCCCGATATCACCATAGATAATACCTAATGCAACTAATGACCCCGCTAATGAAATTCTGTCAGTATGTTTGTGGGTATCCATTTTATATTCTCCCTAAAAAAGCGGCGAAAGTTATGAAACCCCTTGCAAAGATTTTACTCTTAGCGCTTTAATTTTACTGATACACGCAGGAAGGTACTATAACAGGGTATTCAGCAGCAGATATCCGTTCAGTACCATGATGATCAGGGCAATTACCCAGCTCAGAACGGTAAGTCCACGGCTGTTGGCAAAGCGTCCCATCAGGCTCTTGTTGCTGGTAAACATCACCAGCGGCACCACCGCAAAGCTCAGCTGCAGTGACAGGATCACCTGGCTCAGTACCAGCAGCTCCGTAGTACCTTTCTCACCGTACAGGATGGCTACAATCAGGGCCGGCACTATGGCTATAAGGCGCGTAATCAGCCGGCGCAACCAGGGCCTGAGGCGTAGGTTCAGGAAGCCCTCCATCACGATCTGCCCGGCCAGAGTACCCGTCAGGGTAGAGTTCTGACCCGATGCCAGCAGAGCCACCGCAAAGAATATGCTAGCCAGCTTTACACCCAGCAGGGGATCGAGCAGGTGGTAGGCATCGGTAATATCCGCTACACCAAAGTGCCCCTTACCATGAAAAGCCGACGCCGCCAGAATCAGGATAGACGCATTGATAATAAAGGCCAGCGCCAGCGAAACGGTGGAGTCGATGGTGGCAAACCTGATCGCGCTCTTTTTGCTGGCATGGTCCTGCTTATAGGCGCGGGTCTGGATGATACTTGAGTGCAGGTACAGGTTGTGGGGCATCACGGTAGCTCCCAGAATACCTATAGCGATGTACAGCATCGACGGATCGGTCACGATCTGCGACTGGGGTACCAGTCCGCCCAGAATACCGGACACCGAAGGTTGCGAAACGATCAACTCGTACACGAAGCTCACCAGGATGATACCAATGAGCCCACCTACGATGCTCTCCAGTACCCTGAATCCCTTATGCTGAAAATACAGGATCAGCAGCACGTCCAGTCCGGTCAGGACTACACCTACGGGCAGAGGCAGGCCAAAGAGCAGGTTCAGCGCGATGGCCGAGCCGATCACCTCGGCCAGGTCAGTAGCCGCTATAGCTATCTCGCACAGTACCCACAGCCCGAAAGCTACCGGGCGTGAGTAGTAGTCGCGGCAGGCCTGGGCCAGGTCACGCCCGGTGGCGATACCCAGCTTTAATGACAGGTGCTGCAGCAACATTGCAAACAGGTTCGAGATCAGGATCACTGACAGTAACGTATAACCAAACCGCGAGCCTCCCTCTATATCGGTAGCCCAGTTGCCGGGGTCCATATACCCGACCGCTACCATCAATCCAGGGCCTATGAAAGCCCTCATTTTTTTCCAAAAACCAACTCCTTCCGGTACCTCGATGGATGCATGTACTTCAGGCAGCGAAGGAAGCCCCTTCCGGGTTGCCCCCGGGGTCGAGGGCCGTTCTTCGTTCATTAGGGGCATATGTGAGAGTAAGCCATTATCCATAGTCAGTAGCTTTAACTAATTGTCTTAAAATAAGTTTCTACTAAGTCAAAGCAAATATAAAAATAAGTTTAAATACATTTTTAGACAGCCCTAAATTTTTTTAATTATAATAAGTAAATCGTACTTTTGCGTTATTAGGAGTAAGAAATGCCTTGCAACCAGAGTCGGCCAAAATGCAGAATTCATTCACGGAAGAAAATTATCTGAAAATTATCCATAACCTGTCGGGTCGGGACGATCTGGAAGTCAGTACCAATGCACTGGCTGAAAGTACAGCTACCCGGGCGGCTTCGGTTACGGATATGCTTCGCAAACTGGCCGAAAAGGGGCTGATTCACTATAAGAAGTACCAGGGGGTGCGCCTCACGGAGGAAGGCCAGAAGGTAGCTCTGAAGGTGATACGTAAGCACCGGTTGTGGGAGGTTTTTCTGGTGGAGAAACTGGGCTTTGGCTGGGATGAGGTACACGATATAGCCGAAGAGCTGGAGCACATCCCGTCGGATCGGCTGGTCGAACGCCTGGATGCCTACCTGGACCATCCGCAGTTTGACCCGCACGGCGATCCGATCCCCGATGCCAAAGGCAATATGCCTGCACCTGATTACCTGAAACTGTCGGACATTCCGCTGGGTCACAGAGCCCTGATGATGGGGGTACTGGAGCATACACCGGCTTTTCTGCAGCACCTCGACCGCTCCGGACTTACCCTGGGTTGTGAGATAGAAATAAAAGAAGTAAACGAATTTGATAAATCAGCCCAAATCCAGATCAACAGCCAGCGCACTTTGTTTATAAGTCAAGAAGTGTCCAGGAATGTACTTGTACAACGTCTGTAAGGACTGTATCCGCCCCTATGAAACTGAAAATACTGGATCGCTATCTGCTTAAGAACTTCCTGCTGACGTACGTGTTTGTGGCAATGGTGATCGTGCTGATTATCTGTGTGATCGACTACACCGAGAAGATAGATAACTTCATCAACAAGCAGGCTCCCGCGCGAGCTATCATATTTGACTACTACCTCAACCTGATCCCTTACTGGGCCAACTACATCAGTCCGTTGATGGTGTTCATAGCGACGGTATTCTTTACTTCCCGCATCGCCGCCCGCACCGAAATCGTCGCCATGCTGAGTACCGGTATCAGCTTCGGCCGATTGCTGCTGCCGTACTTTATGGGGGCTACGGTGCTGGGGCTCCTGACTTTCTACCTGGTGGGATGGGTACTTCCCAAAGCCAACAAGGTGCGTAATGCGTTTGAGCAGCAGTACGTCAAGGATGAGTTTTTCTACGATGGGCGTAATGTACACATCAAGATCGCCCCCGAAGTATACGCCTACCTCGAAAGCTACAACGTAGCCACCAAAACGGGCAATAAATTTACGCTGGAAACCATCAGGGATAATAAGCTGGTACAGAAGCTGTCGGCTGACCGCATCGAATGGAAGCCCGAGAAAAAGAAGTGGACGATCCATGACTACCGGGTACGGACGCTCGATAGCCTGCAGGAAAACCTGACCTTTGGCACGGAGGTAGACACTACGATCAACCTGAGCCCGAAGGACTTTGAGAGTAACTACAACCTCTTCGAGACCTTCACCCTGCCGGAACTCAATAACTACATCGAGCTGCTGCAGAGCCGGGGAGCCGATGGCGTGGAAGTATACCTGATCGAGAAGTACACCCGCTTTACGCAACCCTTCGCCATCCTGATCCTGACTGCTATCGGTGTGATTGTATCGGCGCGTAAAAGTCGTCGCGGGGTGGGCTGGCAGATTGCAATGGGCTTCCTGCTGGCTTTTATCTATATCCTGTTCTTCCTCTTGTCCAAAGGGGTAGCCGAAGCCGGTAATATCAATACCCTGTTTGCCGTGTGGCTGCCTAACATTGTATTTTCCATCATTGGGGTGGTGCTATTCAAGACCCTGCCCCGATGAGTCAGCCGGCTTCACCTCCCCTGCGGTCGTACCTGCAGTTGCACTTCCTGGTACTTATCTGGGGCTTTACGGCTATTCTGGGGCTGCTTATATCCGTGTCACCCACTGTGCTGGTACTGTATCGTACTGTACTGGCAGCCGTTGGCCTGGCGGCAGTGCTTTTAATAAGAAAAAAGAAATTTCGAATTCCGGCTTCCGATGCCGTGCGTATGCTGCTGGTAGGCTTCCTGCTCTCACTACACTGGATCCTGTTCTTTGCTTCGGCCCGGATAGCCACGGCCTCGGTATGTCTGGCGGGTATGTCTACCGCCTCACTCTGGACGAGCCTGGTTGAGCCGGCCATCAACCGGCAGCGCATCCGTCCGGTAGAAGTGGGCCTGGGACTGGTAGCCGTAGCGGGTCTTTACATCGTATTCCGGTTTGAGTTTGATCATGCGCTGGGGCTGATCCTGGCGCTGGGCTCCGCGTTTTTGGCCTCTCTTTTCACAGTATTTAATAGTCGCCTGGTGCGCCGGCACGATGCCTTCGTCATTACATTTTACGAAATGATTGGGGCTAGTGTATGTTCTTTGGTATTTGTTTTGCTGTTCCACTCAATGGGCTGGAATCAGGGTATCTCATTGTGGCCCAAGGGTACTGACTGGCTATGGATACTGATACTGGCGTGGGTATGTACGGTATACGCCTATTCGATGGGTACACATCTGATGAAACAGTTTTCTGCGTATATGGTTAACCTTACGGTCAACCTCGAACCTGTATACGGGATAGCGCTGGCCTTTTTGGTATTTGGTGAAAAAGAACGTATGACTACTGGTTTTTATGTAGGTACGTTAGTAATATTGCTAGCGGTAATATCCTATCCAGTCTTAATCAAGTGGCAATCTAAGGTACAGAAAAACCGATAAGTTTATATTTTTGCCTCGCACAATCTTAGCATATCTATGAAACCAGCTCACTTGCTGTTAGTGATTCCGTGTTATAACGAAGAAGCCATTTTACATTATACCTATTCTACCCTTAAAACGTACTACGCTGACATCAAACAACGGGGACTTATCACTCCCGGTAGTAAGATATGCTTTGTGAATGACGGAAGCCGGGACCGCACGTGGGAAATCATAGAAGAACTAAGCCTGAAGGACCCGGATATAATCGGGGTGAAGCTCTCGCGTAACTTCGGTCACCAGAGCGCCATCCTGGCTGGTCTGGAGCACCATATAGACCATTTTGACTGCTTCGTGACCATTGATGCGGATCTGCAGGATGATATCAATGCCATTACTTCTATGATAGAGCGCTATCAGGAGGGCTCCATGGTGGTATACGGGGTACGCGATGACCGTAGCTCCGATAGCTGGTTCAAACGCTCAACGGCCGAAGGTTTCTATAAAGTAATGCAGAAAATGGGCGTGCCCGTGGTATTTAACCACGCTGACTTTCGCCTGATGGACCGCCGGATCCTACAGGAGCTGGGCAACTTCCGGGAGGTCAACCTGTTTCTGCGCGGTATCATCCCGATGATTGGTTTCAAGAGCAACAAGGTATTCTACAAGCGTCTTGAGCGTACCGCCGGCGAAACCAAGTATCCCCTGAGCAAGATGCTGCTCTTTGCCTGGAACGGTATTACTTCCTTTACTAACTTCCCCATGCGCCTGGTACTGTACTTTGGCGTACTGAACTTCATGCTGGCCATGGCTATCGTCACGTATATTGTAGTAGCCTTCCTGCTTGGCGAAACCATTCCCGGCTGGACCTCTACCATCCTGCCCATTACATTTTTCAGCGGATTCAATATGATAGCACTTAGCCTTATCGGCGAGTACATAGGTAAGATATACGAAGAAGTAAAAGCCCGCCCACGCTATATTATTGAGAAAGTAGTGAATGAATAACCTATACAAGAAATACCGCATTGCCGGTAACTGGCTGAATATAGTACTGCTGGTTAGCGTGCTGTTGCCCCTGGTCGCACTGTCGCTGTACAATCATCCCTCCCCGGCCGATGACTACTGCTATATCGATACGGTATTTAAGCATGGCTGGGTAGAAGCGATGAACTGGTACTACATCGGCTGGACGGGGCGGTATTTTGGTATCCTGCTCAACCATTCCAATCCACTCCTATTTCATTGGGTGGAAGGCTTCAAGGTACTCCCTATCCTCCTTTTCCTGGGTACGATAGGCTCCCTGTACCTGCTGGCCCGCCAGCTTACCCCTACCCTATCCCGACTGGCTCACGCAGGATTCGCGGGAGTTATTTTCTTTTTGTACATTCTCAATCTGGCCAGCATCGCGGAAGCTTTCTACTGGATGGCGGCTTTTGTTACCTACACCGTACCTAATATCCTGACTGTATGCTGGATCGTGGTGTTACTCCGGTGGTACCGGCTCGAAACCCGGCCTATGCAGATAGCTTCGGGAGTACTATTGGCGTTGATGGTATTTGCGATCATTGGCAGCAGCGAGATCAACCTCCTGGTACTGGTACTGCTCATAGCCGGCTGGTGGGGCTACCGTATCCTTTTCCAGCGCCAGTGGGACGGCCTTATGATAGGTACAGCGGTCATCGCTGCTATTTCCTGCTACCTGTACTTTACCGCTCCCGGCAACCAGGAGCGCATGGGTGGAGATACGCTCAGCGGTAATATTTCCTTTTCGATTATTTCTTCTTTTCAAACCTTACCACGGCTTTTCCTGGACTGGATCAATGTACCGCTGCTGCTGTTTTCGCTGGGCTGGTGCCTGATCCTGACACGAATCAGCCGGCAGGGGCGCACGTACTTCCAGATTCCTCTGTGGTACTCCCTGCTGCTGTGGATCGGTATACTGGCCGCTCAGCTCTTTGCCGCTTTCTATGGCAATGGTAGCCCGGCGCCACGAGTGATCAACTGCGTATACCTGTACTTCCTGCTCGGCTGTTTTTATAACCTAGGCGTTTTGACAGACTACCTCGCCCGTACCTACTCATTCGAAGCGAAGTTACGTTCGGGGGCCTATCTGGCTCTGGTTGTGCTGCTGGGGGTCTCGCTGTTTTTCAAGTTCTATTACAGCACCAATACCCGCGCACTGTATCAGGACTGGCTGAGCGGAAAAGCGGCCGCATTTGACCAGGAAATGTATCATCGTTATGATTTAATCAAGACCTCCCGGGATTCGGTGTTATATCTGCCCCCCATCCATAACCTACCCAATACACTCTTTGTGGAGGACATCAAGAATGATCCGAAACACTGGTGGAACAAGTGTCTGGCCGGTTATTACGGAAAAGAGGTTATCTATCTGGCAGAAGAGAATAAAGCAAAGTGAAAACAAACAATAAGCTACTACTAGGATTTGTTCTGACGTTGCCTGTTCTTTTTTGGGTGTACGTGTTGCTGCGGTATTCAGTCAATGTACCCTGGTTCGACGACTTCGAGCCTTTCCCGGACCTGCTGCACAAATGGATCCTGAGCGACAGCCTCAGTGAGAAGATAACGCTGCTCTTCCACCCCAACAACGAGCACCGGATGGTATTCGGTAAGCTGCTGACGGTCATCTACTACTGGGTTACCGGCACGCTCCACTTTACTTATCTGCACATTGTAGGGGCGCTTTTTACCTTTGGTACCTTTGCCCTGTTCTGGAAGGTTTTCAGAAGTACAGGACTCTCCCTCAAGTACTTTCTCCCGGTTCCGTTTCTGCTGTTTCAGATCCAGTACCACCTTATATTCCTGTGGGCGATCTGTAGCCTGCAGCACCAGCCGGTGGTATTCTTTGTCTGCCTCACAATGTACCTCCTGGTACAGAAGCGGTTCGGCTGGGCTATCCTGGCGGGCTTTTGTGCCAACTTCGCCATGAGCAACGGTATATTTGTGTGGGTGGGTGGTGCTGCCATTCTGCTCCTGTGGTCACAATGGCGTCAGTTAGGTATCTGGATCGTAGCGGGTGGCCTTGCCATATGGCTGTACTTCCAGGGCATGACCACCATGGGTAATGAGGCCAGCATCGAGTACTTCAAAAATCACCCCCACCTGTCATTCCTGGGCTTCTTTGCCTTCCTGGGCGGTCTGTTCGACTTCTTCTTTGAGCGTCCGATCCAGATCCGTACCGCCCTACCCGTTCTGATGGGGCTCCTGACTATGCTATGGGTAGTACCCTGGCTGCTGGGATTAGTCCTCCCCTGGGTACGCCAGACACTCCGCTGGCCGGCCCAGCTGCCCCGGTTCACGGAGCGCATGCAGGCTACTATCACTCATCAGCAGCAGGTTACCTACTTCTCCCTCGGGGTTATGGTATTTATCCTGTCCAATGCCGCTATTATTGGCTTCCTGCGGCCGCGCTTTGGTTTTGAGGTAATGGTGGTGAGTAATTACAAGATCTACCCGGCGGTATTCCTGATCGTGGGGTACCTAGCCTACCTGGGCGCTAACGCGCAGGACATGTGGAGAACCTGGGGCTTCCGGATCACACTGGGGCTTGGGGTATTTATCTGGGCCATGAGCCTGCTGCATTACCTCCCGGCCATTATCGAGCGCCGTAAGTCCTTATTAGTCAATGTATTCAACCAGGAGCACCACTCCTTCGGGCTGGGGCACTTCCCGGGCACCCCTACCGGCGAGTATGTAGAGGCGCTGATGCAGGATGTAACAGCCCGCGGTATCTATGCGTATCCGGACGACTTTAAGCCGTACTACGACCAGATGCGGTCCGTACAAACACCATTACCACCGGCGCTGAGGGTACAGATCCAGACGACTTCTGAAGCCATTCTGGTGCTTGAGCCTGACACTCCTTATAAGGCCGGATTTGATACCGGCTCCTATGCTTTCCTGAGACAGGGTAAAGAGCTATACGTATTCCGTGTAGATCAGAATCTGTACCGGGGGCGTAATATATTCCGCCTTTTTGACAAAGGGCGCGCTTTAATGATTCCCTATTCACTCATCCCCCCCGGAGAGTACGAACTGGGGGTGCTTAGGGTAGGTGACGGACAGGTAGAAAGTGGCATAATCCGCTCCATTACCATCTCCGAAGAACAAGGATTTAAAACAATATAGATTGAAAGATGTATTTTTGCGGGCGTCGGTCTGTTAAACGTAGAAGAATTGGAAACTCCTCAAATATCCATTGTAGCACCATTATATAACGAATCTGAATCGTTTCCTCATTTAGTAGAAAGGCTTAACGCCCTGATGGACAGCTGCCCGCTCTCCGTTGAGGTAGTCCTGATAGATGATGGCAGCCGCGACAATACGGCACTCATGATGCGCCAGGTAGCTCTGTCTGATCCACGCTACCACTGCGTATTCCTTTCCAGAAACCATGGCCACCAGCTGGCTCTTTCGGCCGGTATAGCCCGAGCCCGGGGTAGTGAGGGCCTTTTTATTATTGACGGTGACCTCCAGGACCCGCCCGAACTGCTTCCTGAATTTTATAAGCTCCTGAAGGAGGGCAACGATGTCGTATATGCCGTTCGCCGTAAGCGTAAGGAGAATATGGCCAAACGTACGGGTTACTACCTGTTCTACCGCCTGCTCAAATCTATATCGTACGTCGAGATCCCACTGGATAGTGGCGACTTCTCCCTCATCAGCCGCCGTGTAGCTGATGTACTTATCAAAATGCCCGAAGAAAGCCGCTACCTCCGGGGTATGCGCTCCTGGATCGGGTTCAAACAAGTGGGCTTTGAGTACGAGCGGGATGAGCGCGTAGCGGGTGAATCAAAGTATTCGCTCAAGCAGCTGTTCCGGCTGGCCTACAATGGTATATTCAATTTCAGTGAATTTCCGATCAAATTCATGACCAATACCGGTGCCATAGCTATCGCTATATCACTGGTGTATTTCTTCGTTGTAGTCATCAAGAAGCTGTTCTTTAATCCAGTAATCGAAGGTTTCACCGCTTTGCTTTTTGTAGTCATCCTGTTTAGTGGTGTGCAGTTACTGGCGCTGGGTATTATTGGAGAATATGTACTGAGGATCTTCTTCCAGTCCAAAGGCCGACCGCTCTTTATTGTCAAAGAAGAAATAGTAAACCGCGAGTACGTCTGATCCGATGCTTTTCAATTCTCTCCAGTTCCTGATTTTTTTTATTGTCATTACGCTGGCTTACTATAGCCTGTCGTGGCGTGGCCGTTGGATGTTGCTATTGGCAGCCAGCTGCTACTTTTATATGGTGTTCAAGCCGATCTATATCCTGATCCTGTTTGGCACCATCGTCATTGACTACTACGCGGGAATATGGATTGAAAAGGCACAGGACCAGAAACGGAAGAAAGCCCTGCTGGTGCTGAGCCTCATATCTAATATAGGCATACTGGCCTTCTTTAAGTACTACGACTTCCTGGGCGAAAGCCTTAACGGCATTCTCAATACGGTTGGATTCAGGGCCATAGTACCTCCGCTGGATGGCCTGCTGCCGCACCGCGTAGCCGAATGGATGGTCAACGGGGTGGGTAACATCATTCTGCCGATTGGTCTGTCGTTCCATACGTTCCAGGCCATGAGCTACACCATAGAGGTATATCGGGGCCACCAGCCTGCTGAGCGGCATTTCGGTATCTATTCACTCTATGTCATGTTCTACCCGCAGCTGGTAGCGGGGCCCATTGAGCGTCCGCAGAACATGCTCTTTCAGTACCACTCCTACTTCAAGTATGACTTTGAGAATGTAAAGGCGGGCCTCATGCAGATGGCCTTCGGTATGTTCAAAAAGGTAGTTATAGCGGACCGGCTGGCCCTGATGGTGGACTACGCCTACAATAGTCCGCAGGACCATAATGGGCTTACCCTGCTGGTAGCTACGTTGTTCTTTACCTTCCAGATCTACTGCGACTTTTCGGGCTACTCGGACATTGCCATCGGAGCGGCCCGGGTGATGGGCTTTACCCTCATGGAAAACTTCCACCGCCCCTATGAAGCTACTTCCATATCGGACTTCTGGGGACGCTGGCACATATCGCTCTCTACCTGGTTCCGCGACTACCTGTACATCCCGCTGGGAGGCAACCGGCGCGGCGAAGCCCGGCGTCAGATGAACCTCTTCACGGTGTTCCTGGTCAGTGGCCTGTGGCACGGGGCCAGCTGGAACTACGTGATCTGGGGAAGCTTACACGGACTGTACTCTGTACTGGGTGGTCTGAAGGATAAATGGCTCAGGAAGTCAGGAATCCAGCTACCGAAGAATCCTGCCATCACGGCTGTGAACCTCTTCTTTACCTTTACGCTGGTCATGCTGACATGGGTATTCTTCCGCAATGACAAGGCTCCTGTCAGCCAGGCTTTCCTGATCCTCGAAAAAATACTGACGCTCTCGTGGGATGCTCCTCTGCGTTCGCCCTTCAATAGTGTCGAGATGTGGTTCTGTGCGCTTCTGATCGTATTCCTGCTGGTTAAGGAGCATTACTACCTCTTTATTCCTACGCGCAATACGGTTACGTTCTTCGTTTTGTTTGGGCTTATTGCCTTCCTGTGCTACTTCCTGGGAGTATTTACATCCAATCAGTTTATTTACTTCCAGTTCTGACGGCTGTCATTTTGGCACAATGATAGATCGTGCATGCTTTTTGCACGGTACTTGTTACTATCATTTTACAGACACCAAACCTGAAAGTCTACTGATGGAACTATCAGTAGGCTTTTTATACTACCCTACTACTATGTTTGAAGTTACTGCCGACAACCGTCTGAGACGCCTGATTATCGTTGGAGACCGGGTACTTATACGTCCCAACAATCCCAATGAACGTACCAACAGTGGTCTTTACCTCCCCCCCACCGTAACCGAGCGGGAACAGGTACAAACCGGGTACGTAGTTAAGGTTGGTCCCGGCTACCCTATACCGGTACCTGCCGAAGACGAGCCCTGGAAGGAGACCGAGGAGAAAGTAAAGTACATGCCCCTGCAGGCCAGAGAAGGTGATGTGGCTATCTATCTGCAGCGCAATGCCATTGACCTTGAATACGACGGTGAAAAGTACGTGATCGTGCCGCAGTCGTCTATCCTGATGCTCGACCGCTCGGAAGATTTATTTGAATAAGCAAAACCATCCGCTATACAGAAGGTTAGGCTGTTAAAGATAGCTTGACGTGTGTGGGTAGCGCTGATAATGATGGTATGGGCTGTACAGGGGGCTCCTTCACTCCAGGAGCGCATCGACCGCATGATCTGGAAAAACCGGATCGTGCTGGTATACGCGCCTGGTGAGGAATCTGATTATTACAAAGAGCAGTTGCGCCTCCTGGACAGCGCCCCCGGCGAACTAACGGAACGGGATATCGTAGTGATTACCTGCCTGAAAGATCGCCTGAGCCTCAAAGACCAGGGCTACCTCATCCGACAGTATCAAAGTAAGCCGGAGGCTTTTGGCGTGTGGCTCATTGGCAAAGATGGCTCGGTAAAGCTTCAGAGCGAGCGACCGGTGAGTCAGGAGAAGCTCTTCGGACTGATTGACTCCATGCCCATGCGCCGGGCCGAGATGAAGCGCCGTAACTAGCCTGCCGGTTTTACCTGATTCTCTCGTAGGTATATCGGCACCCTTCAATACAGACGGGCAGCAGCGTCATCCGATCTCCGGCAAACTGGTAGTCCATCGCGGCGGGTGTTCGGCTGGATGATATATCAAACTGAAACTCGATCTTACCTTTATCTTCAAGTACCCGGTACTGCCCCGAACTCATAATAGGCGTCCAGAACTTCTGCCGCTCGGGTATCCTCTCAATAAAACTACCATCTTTCCTGAACTCGACAGTCTGGGTATAGATAGCCGTAGCCATTTGTGCAACGCATTCCCCCGCACCGGGACTTACGCAGTACTCTACCAGCTGCCACTTGCCCACGATTGATCTTTCGGCAGTACTCAGTTCTTCTTTTTCGCAGCTAATAAGTAGTATAAGGCTTAGTAGCAGGCTTAACTTCTTCATGGTTCTATGTTTGAAACAGAGACCTGCCGGGCTGATCATTGGTTGGAAAACAACCCCATTTTTCTGTAGGTACTTATCAGGACCTATACTCCCATCCGGAAATACTTGGCCATGAACCTCCCTTTGCCCGAATGTGTTAAAAAGTATCAGTACCTTCGTCTTTTTAGTTGTTGACGCGCATGCCCCTAGTTCATACCACCACTCCTATCGCCCCGTTCTGGCTGCCCAACGGGCATTTTCAAAGTATCTATCCGGCCCTGTTCCGAAAGATCAACGATGTACCCTACCAGCGTGAACGCATTACTACCCCGGATCAGGACTTCCTGGACCTGGATTGGGCTTTAGCTAAGGGAGGAAGGGAAGAAAGGAGGAAAGGTACGAAACCCGCGCTGGTGATACTCTCACACGGGTTGGAAGGCAACAGCACCCGACAGTACGTACTCGGCATGGTGCGCCTGCTGATCCGCCACGGCTACGACTGCCTGGCCTGGAACTACCGGAGCTGTAGCGGCGAGATGAACCAGCAGGCCCGGTTCTACCACAGCGGCGCTACCGATGACCTCGATCTGGTCGTACAGCACGCCCTTGACAAAGGCTATGGCGAGATATACCTGATGGGCTTCAGCCTGGGCGGCAACCTGACACTCAAATACGCGGGCGAACAGGGAAAATTTATAAATCCGGCGATCCAGAAAGTAGTAGTATTCAGTGTACCCATGGACCTGCTGGCCTGTAGCCGCGCCATCGAAAAGCGGGAGAACCGCATCTACCTGCAGCGGTTCCTGCGTACGCTGAAACCCAAGGTAGAGCAGAAGGGCCTCCACTTTCCGGAGCACATCGATGCCAGCCAGTACCAGCTCGTCAAGAGCTTCTACGACTTTGACCATATCTTTACCGCCACCATACATGGCTTCGAAAGTGCCGACGACTACTACGCCCGCTCCAGCGCCAAGAACTACGTAGAATATATTAGTGTACCTACCCTGATTGTCAACGCACTAAACGACCCGCTCATTCCGCCGGACTCGCTACCGCAGCAGCTCATTGCGAACCACCCCAATGTATGGCTGGAGCTTACGGCCGACGGCGGCCACTGTGGCTTCCGCCCCGCCCAACTCATTGAAGGCGCCTACTGGTCTGAGCGAAGAGCCCTGAAATTCCTGCAGGAACAGCCTAATTATTGAATTTAAATGCGTATTACTTGAATAATAACAAGTTATGTACGAACGGGCTTTTTTTTATTAGTGAGGTAGTTAACAGATTATTAATTTTGTAGGAAGAGTGATTAAAACCAATCACTTGACTTATAGAAAATATACTATTGCAAATCTGTCACCTGCCGCTTCATGTTGACTCAAACAATCAACCCCACGTACTTTATCATTGATTTTGATAGTACTTTCACCAAAGTGGAAGGACTGGACGAACTGGCAAGCATTGCCCTGGCCGGACACCCTGACCGCGTGCGTATCGTAGACCAAATTCGGGACCTGACCGAAAAGGGCATGAATGGTGAGATGTCGTTTGCGGAAGGCCTGCGCCGCCGCATCGAGCTGCTGTCGGCCAACCGCCAGCACATTGATATCCTCGTTGATTTTCTGCGTACCAAGATATCCGACTCATTCCAGCGTAATAAGCAGTTCCTGACGGAGTATGCAGATCAGATTTATATTATTTCGAGCGGTTTCAGGGAATTCATTGTACCTATCGTAACTGAGATGGGGGTTCGTGAGGACCATGTGTTCGCCAATGAGTTCCTTTTTGATAATGATGGCAATATTGTAGGGATTGATGAAGCTAATGTACTGTCAACCGACGGTGGCAAGATCAAGCTGCTGCGTACCCTGAACCTGTCCGGCGATGTGTACGTGATCGGCGATGGCTATACGGACTACGAGCTTCGCGAGTCGGGCCTGGCTAACCGCTTCTACGCTTTCACCGAAAACGTACAGCGCCAGCGCGTGGTACAGGTAGCTGATCACGTAGCGGCTTCCCTGGATGAATTCCTATACCACAACAAGATCAACCGCAGCCAGTCGTACCCCAAGAGCCGCATCAAGGTACTCCTGCTCGAGAACGTACACCCCGTAGCGGTTCAGGCTTTTGAGGAAGAAGGCTTTAAGGTGGAATTTGTAAAGGGTGCCCTCGATGAGGACGAGCTGTGCGAGCGTATCAAGGATGTATCCATCATTGGTATCCGCTCCAAGACGATGATCACCCGTCGGGTACTTGAGAATGCGAATAAATTAATGGCTATCGGTGCGTTCTGTATCGGTACCAACCAGATAGATCTGGAAGCAGCCACCGAACGTGGTGTAGCTGTCTTCAACGCTCCTTATAGCAACACCCGCTCCGTAGTAGAGCTGGCCATAGGCGAGATGATCATGCTGATCCGTAACATCGTTAGCAAGAGCAATCAGATGCACGAGGGCGTATGGGATAAGTCGGCCAACGGCAGCTTTGAGGTACGTGGTAAGAAGCTGGGGCTGGTAGGCTACGGCAACATTGGTACTCAGCTATCGGTAGTAGCCGAAGCGTTGGGTATGGAGGTGTACTTCTACGATACCGTCGACAAACTGGCAATCGGTAATGCCCGCAAGGTACGCTCGCTGGAAGAGCTCCTTCAGATCTCTGATGTAATAAGCATGCACGTAGATGGTCGCAAGGAAAATACCAACCTCATCGGCAAGCGTGAGTTTGACATGATGAAGAAAGGCGTCATATTCATGAACCTGGCCCGCGGCCACGTGGTGGATATCAAGGCGCTGGTAGAGGCCGTTAAGAGTGGCAGAGTAGCCGGTGCCGGAGTGGACGTATTCCCCAAGGAGCCCAAGACCAACGACGAAGAGTTTATCAGTGAACTACGCGGCCTGAACAATGTAATCCTGACTCCGCACATCGGGGGTAGTACCGAAGAAGCGCAGGTGAATATTGGTCACTTTGTACCCAGCAAACTGCTCGAGTACATTAACAACGGTAGTACCTACGGTAGCGTCAACTTCCCCGAAGTACAGCTACCAAAGCTGGGCAACTCGCACCGTCTGCTGCACATCCATGCTAACGTACCGGGTGTACTAGCCAAGCTGAACAGCATCTTTGCCAACCATAATATCAACATCACGGGTCAGTACCTGAAGACCAACGAAAGCATTGGCTACGTAATCGTGGATATTGCCAAGAACTACTCAGAAGAGTTTATCAAAGAACTCAAAGAGATCGATGGTACGATTCGCTTCCGGATGCTTTACTAACAGTCAACTGAATGAACTTTGGGCAATACGCAGAAGCTAGTTTAAAACACGCTACTTCTGCGTATTGCCTTTTTATATGACTCTATCTTACCCTATGAAATATACCTTTTACACCCCCGGCCCGGCCCAGCTTTACCCCAGCTTTGAGCAACACGTACAAACTTTCGTTGAGCAGCAGTTAGGTTCTATCTCCCACCGTAGCCAGCAGTACCGCGCGCTCCACCAGCATACCGTAGAGCAGCTCCGTACGCTACTCAATGTACCCGCTACGCACGCGATCCTGTTTCTGGGGTCGGCCTCGGAGGCATGGGAGCGCATCCTGCTCAACTGCGTGGAGCACGAAAGCTACCACCTGGTCAATGGCTCCTTCTCCAAGAAGTTTTTTCAGTACGCCCAGGTCCTGCATAAGTTTGCCCACAAGCTCGAGAAGCCCATGGGGCAGGGATTTGATGCTTCGGAAGTAGAAGTACCTGAGTACGCCGAGTTGATTGGCCTGGCTCACAACGAAACCAGCTCGGGCGTGCAGATGCGCGTATCGGATATTCATAAGATCAAGCGCAGCAATCCGGATAAACTTATAGCGGTAGACATGGTGTCCTCAGCCCCCTACCCCGATCTGGATTACAGCCTGATCGATACGGCTTTCTTCTCGGTTCAAAAGGCCTTTGGACTACCCGCCGGACTGGGGGTATGGATTGTGAATGAGAAGTGTCTGCAAAAGGCAGAACGCCTGCGCAAGTACGACAACCTCACCATCGGTGCCCACCACGACCTGCCCACGCTCTGGAAAAACGCCCAGAGCCACGAAACGCCCGCTACCCCTAACGTGATGGGTATATATCTGTTAGGCAAGATAGCTGAGGACATGAACAGGGTAGGTGTTGACAGGATCAGAAAAGAGACTGAGCAGAAAGCCAAACTACTCTACAACTTTATTGATCAGCATGAAGGATTTGAGACCTTTGTACAGGAGCCTAAGCACCGCTCGCAAACGGTAGTGGTAGCCAATACCAAACAGCCTTCTTCCGAAATTATCTCTGCCCTAAAAGCCAAAGGACTGGTACTCGGCAGCGGCTACGGTGAGCACAAAGCCACGCAAGTCCGCATCGCCAACTTCCCGGCTACTTCTACCGAGCAGGTGGAGGCGCTGATCAGGGCGTTGGGGGAGTTATAGAGTTATCAACGAAGTACTTTGTTGTCAGAAAGGCCGTCGGTGAGACGGCCTTTTCTTTTAGGCAGTAAAATCAGTTACGCTCTGGTACATCCCCTTTCAACCCACCTGCTTTATACGGTACTGTGGCTGAATAGTACGCTTTCGATCTGAAACGGCTCTACCTTTCCTCAGTCTCCGCGTTAAAGTTTGAATCCGGGAAATATACACTAAACACAGAGCCCTGCCCCGGCCGGCTGTTCGCCGTTATAGCTCCGCCGTGGTTGGCCGCTACTTTTTCGCAGATGGCCAGACCTATACCCGTACCGGCGTACTGGCTTTTGCCGTGCAGCCGCTGAAAAACCTGAAATATGCGGTCGAGGTACTTTTCATCAAAGCCAACGCCGTTATCAATCACATCAATGCGATAGTACGACCCGGCGGCCCGGGCAGGCTTCACCCTTTCGGGCAGGTCTGACGCCAATACCTGCTCGGAGCGCACCTTTATCTGGGGTACTACCCTACTGCCTGTCGAGGGGCTGTCCGCACCATCCAGCCGTCGAAACTTCAGAGCGTTTGACAGCAGATTCTGGAACAACTGATTCAATTGGGAGGCATCTCCTAAAATAGTGGGTAACGGCTCAACGCTCACCTGGGCTTCGGCTTCCTGAACCGCCCAGTCCAGGGTCGACAGCACGCGTTTAACTACGGCATTCAGGGCTACGGTAGAGCTTGCTTCCCGCCTGGTCGATATGCGGGAATAATCGAGCAGGTCTTCGATCAGGGCAGACATCCGCCTCGCTGAGGACTGCATTCGCTTAATATAGCCAGCACCATCGCCCAGCGCCTCCCCATAGCGGTTCTGAAGCAGGTCACCAAACTGCTGAATTTTGCGCAGGGGTTCCTGCAGGTCATGGCTGGCGACGTAGGCAAACTGCTGGAGGTTTTCGTTGGAGCGAACCAGGTGTACATTGGCCTCTTCCAGCTCTTTATTGAGAGCCGCATACTCTGCATTTGTAGCGGCCAGTTTTGCATTGGCGGCTTCCAGCTCTTTAGTACGCTGCTGTACCTGCTGCTCCAGAGCCAGCTGCAACCTGCGCTGAGGGGTAATGTCCTGCGCGGTACCGGTGATCTTGATAGGGCGCCTTTGTTCATCAAAAAGGGTTATGCCCTGAGCATGTACGATGCGCTCCTGCCCGGTTAGTCGATTCACCAGGGTGTACTCTTCGTCGTACAAGCCGCTGGAGCCTGGCTCCAGGGCACGGAGGAGAGCGGCTTCTACGCGGCTGCGGTCTTTTTCGTGGATAGGATTATACACCGTTTGCAGACTCTCAATGGCACCGTCAAACCCAAACCACGACTTGATCCGGTCTGAGTAGGTTACCCTGCCGGTAGCTACGTCCAGCTCCCACGTGCCTAGCTCCGCCAGCTCAATGGCTCCGCGCAGGGCGGTTTCGCGTTCTTCCAGGATCTGCCGGGCCTGGATCTGGGGCGTTACGTCCTGAATAATACCATTGATGGCATACGGCTGTCCCTCATTAAAAAGAGTTTTACCAATGCTGCGCAGGTATCGGGTTGTTTTGCCGGTGGTATCGGCAAGCCGGTACGTGATGTCATGGCGGCCTGTTCCCTCTGATTGCTGCGAACTATCCAGTGTGCGAGCCACCAGGGCCCGATCGTCAGGATGTACCTTACTCAAAATAACCTCCATAGACTCTGTTGGCGATTCCAGCCCGAACCACTGCCTGATGTTATCCCGGTAGCTGCCAAGGTTGGTGGCTACATCAATATGATAGGTACCCAGGTCGGCAATGTCAAGGGCATTCTGCAGGTAGGTTTTCTGCTGCTCCAGTTCCTGCTGGGCGTGGATCTGTTCTGTTACGTCTACCGCAATGTCCAGTATGGCATATACCTCACCGGCTTCGTTGAACAGCGGGGTATAGGTAATATTGTAATAGTTGTAGGTCATAACTCCCTGCCGCACAATCTGCACCAGGGCACCCGCGCTGCTAAACTGCTTTCCTGAGGTGTAGACATCATCCAGGATTTGCAGGAAGGGCTGATTTTCGGTATCAAGTTCCGGCATTACCTCGCGCAGGGGCTTGCCTACAATATCCGGGCCTTTGCCGACAATATCAATAAATGTCTGGTTGGGTAGTTCAATGACCAGGTCGCGACCCATGAACAGCCCAATGGCTACGGGTGCGGTTTCTACCACCGAGCGTAGTTTGGCTTCGCTAAGCCGCAGGGCATCTTCGGCTAGCTTGATATCTGTAATATTTACGCAGGAACTGATATAGCCCGTAAACGTACCATCAGGCCGAAAGCGGGTCGGGCATTGAGCCAATAACCAGCGGTACTCACCCAGCTTGTTCAGGATGCGGAACTCACCACTAAATGATACTTGCTGTTGTATTGCGTTTTGGTAGAGGTTTAGGAAAGCCTCCCGATCCTCGGGATGTACCAGATCAACCCACCCGCGGTCCATTAAGTCAGCAACAGACCGACCCGTCAGATTTGTCCAGGCCTGGTTCATGTAGGTAGTCTGGCCGATCTCGTTACTCATCGCGATAAGTATATCCGCCTCTTCGGCCATCGTGCGGAAGCGGGCTTCACTTTCGGCTAATGCGTGCTCGGCCTGCTTCCGGTCGTCTATGTCCAGGCCGGTACCAATATTACCTACATAGGTACCATCGGCGGTATAGCGGGGGCCGCCCGTAAAGAGCAGGTACCGATAAGTACCATCCCTGCGTCTCACCCGGGCTTCGATAGAATAGCTGACCTGCTGCCGGCTAGCTTCAAGGTATCCTGTTAGTAATGCGTCCAGGTCGTGGGGATGAATCAGCTGCTCCCAGCTCCGGCCTAAGGCCTGCTCCAGGGTCTGTCCCGTAAAGTTCAGCCACCAGGGGTTCCAGTACTCTACATAGGCCTGCTCATCAGCGATGAACACCCCCAGAGGAGCCTGCGTGGCCAGTGACTGGAACCTGGCTTCGATTTCCTGCTGCTTCTGCTGAGCCTTTAATTCCGGACGCCGGTCACGGACAATACCAGCCATACCATAGGGCTGTCCACTGTCCGGATCCAAAAGTAAATACGCGTTGCAGGCAACGGGAATGCGCTGCTGGGTCAGGGGCTGCATCAGGGTGACAAATCCCGCCCATTCGCCCGCTAACACGCTGGGCATGATCTCAGCGTTGACCCGATCCATTTCTTCGGGCGGGACAAACTCCGTCAAATGCCTGTTCAGTACCTGTTCCTGCGTGAGGCCGAAGAGCTCAAGTCCGTACTGGTTTACATATTGCATTCGCCCTTCCAGATCGGTAACAGCCATAAACTCAGGGGCCTGCTCCGCCAGTACGGCCAGTTGCTGCTGCTGCTGGCGAGCCAGTACCTGTTGGGTAACCTCCTGGGCTACCCCGGCAAAGCGGTACACCTGCCCCGCCTCCGTAAAGTAGCTCCGTCCATAGAATCGTACCCAGCGAAGCTTACCGTCATCAGCCCCCAGGGTGCGGTAGGTAACATCATACCACCCGTCGGTCTGAGGATTCATAGCCCTCTGTACAGCCTGATCAACCCTCTCCCGATCCTGAGGATGGATATATTGAATGGCTTTTTCATAGGTGAGCAGGTTATCTTTGGCCAGTCCAAAAAGTTCGCGGCAGCGGTCATCCCACAGTACCTGGCTGGTAGCAGGGTCCAGTTCCCAGACTCCCAGTCCGGCGGCCTGCAAAGCAAAGTCAATATCCAGGCGCTCGTTGAGGTTTCGGCTTGGATTATAAGGCTGATAATCGCCAGTCATAGTTGAGTAAGGTATGAACTACTTGAAGAGGTTGACCGGCAGGATTCAGACGATCAGGCTTTGCTTCGGTATAGCTGATGTTTCTTTACGAAAGTAACCATATTTTGCTGAGTAGGTTTCTCTATTACTATGAAATATTAGTACCCCAGGGGACAGCAGAATACACCTACTTGCATATTGAACGGGAAGATTATTTATCATAATTCCTACGCTGCTCAGGTGGTGGACATGGTGCTTCGAAATAGTCAGCCGTATGTTGAGAGGGAGTTCAGCGCGGGTGGGTTGCGGAATGGGAAGGTCCAGAAGTCTCAATATAAAAACAGAGGGCGGTATCACTACCGCCCTCTGTTCCGTTACGCAAGTACCTCCTTATCCTTAAAAGCCTGACGTGGCCGGATGTTCAGCGTCTGGAACATCGTGGTGTCGAAGTCGGACTCCTTGTTGGGTGTGGTCAGGAGCTTATCACCCGAGAAGATGGAATTGGCTCCCGCCAGGAAGCACAGTGCCTGCTCTTCCATATTCATGTACACGCGCCCGGCCGAAAGACGTACCATGGCCTTAGGCATCAGGATACGGGCTGTTGCGATCATCCGGATCATATCCCATACCGGTACCCGCTCCTGATCTTCGAGGGGCGTTCCTTCTACCGCCACCAGCGCATTGACCGGTACGGACTCGGGGTGCTCGGGCAGGGTAGCCAGCGTATGCAGCATACCGATGCGGTCCTCGTGGGTCTCACCCATACCGATAATACCACCCGAACAAACCGAAATCTTCGCACTACGCACATTTTCCAGCGTTTCCAGCCGGTCCTTGTAGGTACGGGTGGTGATGATATCATCGTAGAATTCCTCGCTGGTGTCGAGGTTGTGGTTGTAGGCGTACAGGCCCGCTTCTTTCAGCTTCTGGGCCTGGGTATCGGTGAGCATGCCCAGCGTGCAGCATACTTCCATGCCCAGCTCATTTACCCCCTTTACCATATCAAGTACCTTATCAAAATCGCGGTTGTCGCGGACTTCGCGCCAGGCCGCGCCCATGCAGAAGCGGGTACTGCCAGCCTCTCTGGCCCGCTGCGCATGCTGCAGTACCTCCTGCACATCCATGAGCTTGTGGGTATTTACACCCGTGCTGTAACGGGCCGCCTGCGGACAGTAGGCACAGTCTTCGGGGCAGCCGCCCGTCTTGACCGACAGCAGCGTACACACCTGTACCTCCGCCGGGTCGTGGTGGGTGCGGTGAGTCTGAGCGGCTCTGAAAATAAGATCCAGTAAGGGAGTATTATAAATGGCTTTTACCTCCTCCGGAGTCCAGTCGTTTCTGATCATAATCCTGGCTTCTGTTACTTTATTGACTAATCTGGAACACTAAATAAGTGCGAAATATACAAAAGCCTTTACTTATCGTTTACTTTCGGGGAAGCGTTCCGTCTGGTCCTTTTTTTGTACCCATTGATTTATAACCAGTTCAGCTGCGCTGATAAATATACATTTTATGAAGATCCTGCTAAGTTACGTGTTTACGGTTGGTGTCCTTATCTTCTCCTGCCGGAACAAAGAGGCCGTTACGGCTCCTCTGGTCCCCTATTCTGCCCCTACTGATGGTACCTACCAGGGGGTAAAAGTTTTCTCCAGCCCCAAGCAGACGAAGGCCACGTCAAACGATACGGTACAAGTATCACTCACCATCGGCAAGCAGACCGGGAGCCGCTTCACCATCACGGGTATTGTACCTACCGCACAGGTAGTAACAGCCCAGATAGGCAACCAGAATGGGTTCAGCTACGACCGGGGCCAGGGCATAGATCAGTGCGGTGTTACTTCCATGACCGGGGAAGGGTACTTCCGGGGCGACAGCCTATTTATCACCGAAACCATACGCTGCAATACCGCCACTACCTCCGAAGTAATCAGAACTATATGCATCAAAGCGGTGAAGGTGAAGTGAGTAGTAGTCCCCTCTGAGCTTTGTAAAAAGAGAGGCACTTACTTTGAGGCAACCCCTACCATTACTTATCTTTGACTGATCAACAACTTATTACTACATTCATGAACCTGCTGTCAAGAATAACTATTGACTTGGAGATTTGTCACGGCAAGCCTTGCATAAGAGGAATGCGTTGGCCAGTGGAAGTCATACTTGATATGCTGGGCGCTGGTATGACAGAAGAAGAAATCCTGGAGGACCATCCTGAACTGGAGCGGGAAGATATTCTTGCCTGCCTGCAATTTGCCAGTAAAACAGTAGCCGGTAAATCATTTCCTCTGGCTGCATGAAGGTACTTTGCGACGTTCTTCCAAGCTTTATTAAAAATATGTAAAGTTTGTGCCGCACCTACGGCGCTTAAACAATTAATTTATGCTTGTAAATTCTACTGAAGTGTGGCCGCTCTGCGGCCTGTCTTGATCACTTTTTCTTATTTTGTCAGTTATAAAATCCGCAGTCCCAATAGGGACGATACTTCAGTAGCAAACAGTATAAAACCGCATAAAGCCCCTAACGGGGCGGCACCTTCAATTCTTGTCAGAAGGCAGTCCTGCGGGAGTAATGTCTCCTTAAACAAGCTTATCCATAAGAACTTTTTGCCTGTAAGAATGATTTTGTAGTAAATAGACAGTCATTCTTATAGTGAAACCTCTCCCTGCTCAGCCCGCTGATAATCAGTCGTTCCGTAAGCGCTTCTCGGCGCTGCAGAACCTACCCCGCTTTTTCCGGCTGGTATGGAATACGAGCCCCTCGCTAACCATTGGCAACATCCTCTTCCGCCTGCTGAAGTCGGCGATCCCCCTGGCGGTACTGTACGTAGGCAAGGAGATCATCGATGAAGTAATCCGCCTGCTGGACAATCCCGCCGGATCACAGCGGTACCTCTGGACCCTAGTAGGGCTGGAGCTGGGTCTGGCGGTGCTTTCGGACCTGCTCAACCGCGCCATCAACCTCTGCGACAGCCTGCTGGGCGATCTGCTGGCGAATAAAACCTCCGTTGACCTGGTACACCACGCGGCCAAGCTGGACCTGTACCAGTTTGAAAACCCTATATTCTACGACAAGCTCGAGCGGGCCCGCCGCCAGACCACCAGCCGTACGGTACTGCTGTCGCAGACGCTCTCCCAGATTCAGGACATTATTACGCTGGTACTACTGGGCGTCGGACTTATTGCCTTCAACCCCTGGCTGATCCTGATCCTGATCGTAGCCGTTATTCCGTCTTTTATAGGCGAAACCCATTTCAACGAACGTACCTACTCCCTCACCCGTAGCTGGACGCCTGAGCGCCGCGAACTTGACTACCTGCGCTACATCGGAGCCAGCGCCGAAACCGCCAAGGAGGTAAAAGTATTCGGACTGGAAAACTACCTGACCGAGCGCTTTAAGACGCTATCGGACAAGTACTACCACGAAAACCGCAAGATCGCCATCGGCCGCGCGGTGTGGGGGTACCTGCTGGCCGTACTGGGTACGCTGGCCTACTACGGCGCCTTTGTATTCGTACTCATGCAAACGCTCGGCGGTGTCATCACGGTAGGTACTATGACCTTCCTGGCGGGTTCGTTTCAGCGGATGCACGGGATGCTGCAGGGCATTATGGGACGATTTTCGAGCATTGCCGAAAGTGCGCTGTACCTGCAGGACCTGTTCGATTTTTTTGCCATTACCCCTACCATCGGTGCCAACGCTGCCGGACAAAGAGTCCCCCGCCCAATTCAAAAAGGCTTTACGTTTGAGAATGTCAGCTTCCGCTACCCCGACAGCGAGGTATGGGCCGTCCGCAACCTGTCGTTTACGCTGGAGCCGGGCGAAAAGCTGGCGCTGGTGGGTGAGAACGGCGCGGGTAAGACCACCCTCGTGAAGCTGCTGGCCCGGCTCTACGAACCGACGGAAGGCCGTATCCTGCTCGATGGTGTAGACCTGGCCGACTACCAGCTCTCCGACCTGCGGGCCAACATCGGCATCATTTTCCAGGACTACATCCGCTACGAAATGACGGTAGCCGAGAATATTGCCGTGGGCGATATTGAGCGTCGGGAGGAAGTAGACCTGATTGAGGATGCCGCCCGTAAGAGCCTGGCGCAGGAAGTAGTAGACCGCCTGCCGGATCGTTTTCAACAGGTACTAGGCAAACGTTTTAAGAAGGGGCAGGAACTATCGGGTGGACAGTGGCAGAAGGTAGCCCTGGCCCGCGCCTACATGCGTGACGCCCAGCTGGTAGTACTGGACGAACCTACCTCCGCCCTAGACGCCCGCGCTGAGCACGAGGTATTTCAGCGGTTCAGCCGGTTAATCAAAGGCAAAATGGCGGTACTTATCTCCCACCGTTTTTCTACCGTACGCATGGCCGACCGCATCCTTTTCCTGGAACACGGACAGCTCCTGGAGTACGGGTCCCACGACGAACTGCTTCAGCTGGATGGTAAGTACGCCGAACTGTTTAACCTACAGGCGCAGGGGTACCAATAAATTCTTTTTTAACCACAAAGTTACTTTGAGTACTTCACAGAGGGCACAGAGTCTTAAAAAAACTCCTTTTCACTCTGTGCTATAACCGGGCGGCGTACCGCTCCTTTACCTCTGTAGTAAAACTAATAATTGATAACTCTCCCCTTCTCTACACCACCTCTTTCCCAAAGGGCATTAAAGAAAGGCTCATGAGCTTGAAGTGCTGACGGGCAAAAGGTAGGCCTATAATGGTAATAGCCAACAGGATGCCAAAGACCAGGTGCGTCAGCGCGATCCAGATGCCACCTACTACAATCCAGATGATATTGAACAGCGTGGACAGACAGCCGGTACTGCCCGGTACATCACGCACCTCCCGGCCAAATGGTGCCAGACTCATCACCCCGATCTTGAAACACTGAAGTCCGAAAGGAATACCAATAATGGTGAGGCAAAGCAGCAGGCCCGAGATCATGTACTCAATAAAGACCAGCAAGCCACCAAATACCAACCAGATAATGTTGCCAAGCAGATTCATATAGAAGAGTGTGTTAAGGGTTTATGGCGTGTAAAGTAATACTAATCCCTATATCTGGCAATTCTATAAAAAAAGAAGCAGTGCCAGTATGTACCAGCACTGCTTCCTGTATTAATACTATTTTGGTAGCTACCTGACTTACTTAGCCAGCGAGTTGATCCAGGCGGCGATCTTCTGGGCATCTTCTTTCGGTACCTGTGGCATAGCGGCCATTGGGGTAGCGAAGTCAGGCCAGTTGGATGGCTCAGGCTTGTAGATCAGCTCCACGATGCGATCGTTTGAGTACTTACGCTTGGCAACTTCGGTATAAGCCGGACCTACTAATCTCTTATCTATCGAGTGGCAGGCCAGACAGGTATTGCGCTGCAGGATAGGCTTGATCTGATCGTAGGTAGGTGCTTTGGCAGATGCCGTAGTGGCAGCCGCAGGCTTACCTTTTGCATCGGGTGATACGTGCTCTTTCGCAGGCTTAGTATCAGCGGCCACTTTGGCTCCTGCGCCGCGGGTTGTCTTCAGCTCAGTCACTTTCAGCTTCTCTCCGTCCGGAATGTTATTCAGCGTGTAATAAGCCGAAGGGTGCACCAGTGAGTAGTAGTTGTTGGCAGCCCGGATACCACTCAGATCGATGTGGTGAATGTAGTACTGACGCATACCGTCCAGTACAATGCGCACGCTCTTGCCATCTTCCGATACTTTCACCCCTTTGATGGGTACCTCTTCGCTATTTACCGGAGGGCTACCGTATACGGCATGGTGCTTATAGATAAAGCTGCTGACGTTGTACGAATTCAGGTCCTCGGCCGACTTACGATCAACGGGCAGGGTGAATGTTACTTCAAATCCATCCGGCATCGCCTTCACGGTGTACATTTCGAAAGGCATCTTACCGTTCCACACCAGGCGCTGCAGGCCCTGGTTGGCGTCACCAGCTGATCCCCAACCACGGTTGGTTTCGCCTACGAACATAGATCCGTCCTTGGCATATGACATACGCAGTACACCCGACTGGAAACCGCTACGGAAATCAATAGCAGCTCCCTGGTACTCACCTTTTACTTTTTCCAGGATCACACGCATGATCTTGCTTTGTCCCTGGTCACCTACAAAGTACTGTCCGGCGAAGGGGCCAAACGCACCTTGTGTATCGTCTTTGATGATCTCAGCGGTAGATACCCCGTGGATACCGTAAGGCAGCCATACAGCCGGAAGCTGTACTATATCAGGGTACTTTTCCTTCAATTGGAACAGGAAGCGAGGATTCTTCTGATTAGGGTCGTTCTCAGGCTTGATGTAGCGGCCGTTGGCATCCTTTACCTGCTGGTTGTCGATTTCGGCAAAGAACTGCTTCTCGGTCAGCTTAACGGGTGAACCCGGCTCGCCAGCCCAGCGTAGTCCGGCGGGGTGGCCCATAAAGCTACCTTTCTTCACGTGCCAGATTCCACCCGATCCCATCCAGTCGCCCTGGTTGTCGGTGTAGAACAGCTCGCCATCCAGCATGCTGATACCCGCAGGGGAACGCACACCAGTCGCGTAAGGCTCGTACTTGCCTTCGGGCGTAATGCGGAAGATCCAGCCCCGGCTAGGTACGCGGCTTTCGCCACGCCACCACTCTTCATCACCAAAGGCTACGTTACCACTCACAAAGAAGCTACCATCGGGAGCAATCTTAGGTCCGAATGAGTACTCGTGGTAGTGACCCGATACAGGCCATGCGTATACCGTTTCGTACAGGTCTGCTTTACCGTCACCGTCTTTATCGACCAGTTTGGTCAATTCACCACGCTGGGCAGCGTACAGGGCGCCGTCCTTCCAGGCCAGACCCAGAATCTCGTGCAGACCCGACGCAAACTTGCGGAAGTAAGGAGCGCGGTTAGTAGGGTTTTCCATGATCCACACTTCACCCCGGCGGGTAGAGATACCCATAGCACCGTTGGGAAGGGTAGTAAGACCTCCTACTTCCAGAATCATTCCTTCCGGAATAGAAGGGGTGAGGATCTTGTAGAAATCCTCTTCTTTGGGCGATTCCTGTGCGTGCAGCACCGACAGGCTCGCCATGATCATACAGGTAATCTGAAATAATTTCTTCATGATTATTATTTATGGAAGGCTACCGCTCTACGTGATAGCCTGTACTATTAGGTTTGTTACAAATTCCGGGTTCTGATGGAAACGGGTGCTTAGAAAAGGATAGCATAGCGAACCTCGCCTTTCTCGGCCGACACCAGTAGCTCCTGACGGTTGCCTTTCTTGCGGATTACCGGCTCAGTACCCGTACCGCTCAGCTGGATGTAGTAAGCCTTGTCGTTTACCGCGTACAGACCATCCGAAACCTTCTCGATGTTTTTGCCTTCGGCCAGGCGCGCCATCAGACCCGTTACCGGGCTCGACAGCTTCACTTCGCGCTCGAAGTACTTGTTGTCTACTACCGTGGTTTTGTCAGATACGGTGGTGCCGTAGGCTTCGTAGCGGAAAGTAGGCGCATCGTTGGCATCCAGTTCGTAACCCTTAGGACGGTACTTGCTACCGGTCGTATCAGAAGGCCAGTCGGCCTGTCCGGATACCTTAGCCAGGAAAGGAGCCGCCATCAGGGAAGTGAGGCTACCACGCGGACGTGACGAACCGTCACCCCGGTCGTTCCACATAGGCGTAGCATCCAGGAATTCTCCGCGCCACACCTGGAACACCGCACCTTTGTCGAGGTCGTAGGTATAGTGCAGGTTAGCAGGGCTACCTACTGATACCGAATGTACAATGCGCTGACGCTTGCCTTCGGCATTGCGAATGTCCATAAAGCTACGCAGCACGGTGTTGTTGGCAGCCTGTACCAGGATAGGATCAGCCGGGCTGCCTCCCAGAGTTGAGCCCACGGTGTGGTAAGGTACTTCACGGAAGCCCGGACCCGCTACCCAAAGACCCAGCACCGGTCTTAGCCAGCCATCACGCTTGTTGAGGTAGATCTCTACCTTATGATCACCGGCGGTCAGTTTGGTTGTTCCCTCACGTAACTCGTTTGTATTCTTCCACTCGTTTGGCAGTACAGTCTTGCCGTCGATCTTGAGGGAACTGTGGCCCGAAGCCTGCATCTTGAAGGTATAGTCACCGGCATTAGGAGCCTTGTAGGTACCATTGTACACCAGTACATAGTTGTTATTCTCTTTCAGCACATCCCAGGTCAGTGCCTCGGCCGTACCGGTTTCGGCTACTTTCAGCGTAGCCGGATCCAGATCCTGCGAATAGTTGCCGTAGTAGGTCTTGTAGTTAAGGCCAGCTAGTGTACCGGGCTTTTTGTCAAAGTTGTTGATCACGACATTCTTGATAGCCAGCGAACCGTGGTCACCCTGGATACGCAGAGGTCCCATGGGTACATCAGCCGAAAGAGCACCGCGGGTAGGACCGCTCACTTCCACGTTTTCGTGTACGGTGATGCCGTTTACTTCTATTTTCAGGAATACCGCATTAGCGATCTTCTTACCGGCCTGATCAAAGCGAGGAGCCTGGTAAGAGATCTTGATGTGCTGCCACAGACCGGGCGCTTTGGCTACATTCAATCGGGGAGCATAGCCTTCGTATCCCTTCTGGCCTTCGGGCTTGGAGTCGTCCCAGCGCTCGTAGATACCACCTAGGTCGTTGTACTTGGCGGTTTTCTTTCCCCAGCTGTCAAATAGCTGTACTTCGTAGTTGCCCTGCAGATAGATACCCGAATTGGATCCTTTCGCGAGCATAAAGTCCATTTCGATGTCCAGATCGCCGTGCTTGAAGTTGGACATCAACTCGTACTTATTGCCGTAAGTACCTTGTTTGTGAATACAGGCCAGTACACCTTTGCCCGGTGTAGTGCTGAGCGCGTTGACCTGCGATATATCTACGGAGGCATCCCCTACAATACGCCAGTTATCACTTTCTGACTTAAAGGCACTCATATCATTGAGAGGAATGGGCTGTTGTGCCAGTACTGCCTGGCTACTTAGGCATGCTACCGCTCCCAGCATCATGGCTCCCAGGAGGGTTTTACTCATTCGTTGCATGTGTTTGTTTTACTTTGTGATTTATGAAAAGACTTAGAATTACAATTTAATCCTGCCAAAAGGGTAGTTTTGCTCGTTAGAATGAAGGAGATTATTACTTTACCTTTTGTATTATTGCGCAATTTCTTAAAATTTTTTATTAATTATAACTTTTAACCACTCGCATGAAAAGAATTATTCTGATGGCCATGGGTATTATGGCCGTTATGACAGCTCAGGCTCAGAACGAACAACCCAAACAAAACCCTCAGTCTTCTGAAATCTGGGAACCGGTACCACCAATCATTACTCCCGGTATGCCTGGTCCTACTGCCACGGGTACTACCGCTCCTTCCGACGCTATTGTACTGTTCGATGGCCGTAGCACCGACCAGTGGGTAGCGATCAAAGGCTATGCCCCTTCTGCCTGGGAAAATACCAACGAAGGCCCGCTGAAATGGCCGGTAACCGATGGTGTTCTTTACTCAACCAAAGGTTTCTCTGCCCGCTCCAAGCAGGAGTTTGGTGACTTCCAGCTGCACCTGGAGTTCAAGACCCCCGAAAAGATAGAAGGTACCGGACAGGGCCGTGGTAACAGCGGTATCTTCCTGCAGGGACGTTACGAAATCCAGGTACTGGACAACTACCAAAACCCTACGTACGTAAACGGTATGGTAGGATCGGTGTACAAGCAGGCGATCCCACTGGCTAACCCTAGCCGCAAGCCCGGCGAGTGGCAGACCTACGATATCATCTACACGGCTCCTCGCTTCAACAAAGCAGGTATGATGTCTGAGCCTGCCTACGTAACCGTACTGCTCAACGGTGTACTGGTACAGAACCATACCGCTATCAGAGGTACTACCGAGTACATTGGAGTACCTAAGGTACAGCCGCATGGCAAAGGCCCTATCCTGCTGCAGGACCACGGCAACCCCGTAGGATTCCGTAATATCTGGGTGCGCGAGTTGTAATAGCTAGTTAGTTTTTAGGCGTTAGCTGTATTGGTTAACTAGGTTATTGCAAGGGCAAAATTTGTCCACAGCGGATGCTGTTTTTGAGCCATTTGGATGGGTGTCATATTATTAATGCC
>NZ_JAFEUV020000012.1:28213-173275 GCF_017355915.2 Telluribacter roseus | reverse complement strand
AGTCCTGAATGCGGTCAGAAACAAGATCATTCACCTGATATTCGCCCTGATAAAAAATCAGACAACCTACCAGAACAACTTGCATTTGTCATAGAAATCAGCCTGACATTCAAACTAAAAATTAAGCGCTAACAGCTAATACCTAACAGCTCAAAATGAACGACGAACTATACCAGAAGGGCATGCAAAAGCGAAGGGAGGTACTGGGCGATGCGCATGTTGACCGGGCCGAAGCCACCAAGACCCCATTCGATCGGGATTTTCAGGAATACATCACTCAAAATGCCTGGGGCTCCATCTGGACGCGTCCCGGCCTGACCCAACGCGAGCGGAGCCTGATTACCATTGCCCTTATGACGGCGCTGGGGCACGAAGGTGAGCTGGAGCTGCATCTCAGAGCTACTCAAAACACGGGCGCATCTGTGGAGGATGTGAAGGAAGTACTCCTGCATACGGCAGTATATGCCGGAGTTCCGGCTGTAAATCATGCAATTAAGATTGCTAAGAAAGTCTTTTCAGAAATAGAAAATGGATCAACCAATGAATCAGAATAAGCGCGATTGGGAAGTACAGCCTCCCTTTCTCTATCCGGAATATAAATCTACGGTGCTACGGGCTCCCTCCCGCCCGCTGGTTCCTCTGAAGCATACCCTCAGCGAACTGACCGGCCCCGTATACGGGCACGACCTGATCCGCCCCTACGACAATGATCTTACTCTGAATGCACGTGTCAATGGTGCCCCGCTGGGTGAGCGGATCATTGTAGCCGGTAAGGTAACGGACGAGTTGGGCCGTCCCATCCCAAATACCCTGGTGGAGCTGTGGCAGGCCAATGCGGCCGGTCGGTACGTACACAAGGTAGATCAGCACGATGCGCCCCTGGATCCTAACTTCTTCGGCGGGGGGCGCTGCCTGACCGATAGCGAAGGTAACTATAAGTTCTACACCATCAAGCCCGGTGCCTACCCCTGGGGCAACCACCCGCAGGCCTGGCGTCCCAACCATATACACTTTTCGTTGTTTGGCAATCAGATCACCTCACGGCTGGTCACGCAGATGTACTTTCCCGGCGACCCGCTGCTGGACTACGACCCGGTGTTTAAGGGTGTACCCGAAAAGTACCGCCACCTGCTGATTTCCCAGTTTGATCTCGGCGTCACCGAACAGGACTTTGCCATTGGCTTCCGGTTCGACATGGTGCTACGAGGCGACAACGAAACCCCTTTTGAGAACCGATGAACCAGGAAAAACTATATCAGACACCCTCCCAGACCGTAGGCCCCTACTTTGCCTATGGCCTCACCCCCGAGCAGTACCTGTACAATTTCCCTAGTATCGCGGATGGTAACATGATCATCAATGAAGCGGTGAAAGGAGAACGTATCACCATAGCTGGACAGGTCTACGATGGCAACGGACAGCTCATACCCGATGCCATGATTGAGCTGTGGCAGGCCGATGCAGAGGGCAACTACGCGAAAGATCTAAGCCTTTTTCACGGCTTTGGCCGTCTGGGCACCGGTACCCTCAAAGACAGCAAATTTGAGTTCAGCACCATCAAGCCAGGGCCGGTGGGGGGGCAGGCTCCGCATATCAACGTGATTCTATTCATGCGGGGGCAACTAACCCATACCTATACCCGCCTCTACTTTTCGGACGAAACGGAGGCCAACGACAGTGATCCGGTGTTGCAGAGCGTGGAAGAAAACCGAAGAAATACCTTACTTGCTACAAAGACCATTAGGCCCGATGGAGTTACCTGCTACGTATTTAACATCTACATGCAGGGGCCTGACGAAACCGTATTTTTTGATGTATAGCCTATGACCTTATACGCCGCCTACCTATCGGATGAAGAAATGGAAGGGGTATGCTCGGAAGAGCAGCTTATCCGTCACATGCTTCGATTCGAAGCGGGTCTGGCACTAGCCGAGGCCAGGCTGGGCCTCATACCCGAAGCGGCTGCTCAGACCATTCAACGGGCCCTTTCAGCGACGGAGTTCAGTCCGGCTGAGCTGGCGGCAGGTACCTTACAAAATGGTATCCCTACCATTACCCTGCTGTCCCGAATTAAAGAGCTACTTCCTGCGGATGTCAGGAATTATCTGCACCTGGGAGCTACTTCGCAGGATGTACAGGATACGGCCCAGGTACTCATGATCCGGGAGGCTCTGGTACTTCTGGAAACCAGAATCCTACACCTGCTACGTAATCTGCTGGCCCTGATCGAGCGGCATGGTACAGTCCCCTGCATGGCGCATACCCGCTGGCAACAGGCTACCCCCATCCCTTTCAGTCTTAGGGTAGTAAACTGGGCCATGCCGCTGGTACGTAGTCTGGAAAGACTTCAGGAGATGAAACGAAGACTGCTGGTGGTTCAGTTGGGAGGAGCCAGTGGTTCGCTGGCCGCGTTGGGCGATACAGGATATCAGGTACTGGAAGCTCTGGCCGATGAACTGAAGCTAGCGCCATCCCTTCCCTGGCACGCCCAGCGGGATACGATGGTAGAATTCACCACCTGGCTTGCTCTGGTGAGTGGTACATTGGGTAAAATGGGGGCTGACATCCTGCTCATGGCGCAAACCGAAGTAGGTGAGGTAGTTGAAAATGCAGAAGGCGGCGGCAAGAGCAGCGCCATGCCCCATAAGAGCAACCCGGTACTGAGTGAAGCCCTGGTGGCGCTGGCGCGGATAAATGCGAACCTGTCGGCCCTGCTGATGCAGAGCCTGGTACAGACCGGCGAGCGCGACGGTACTGCCTGGATGCTTGAGTGGCAGCACCTCTCGCAAATGATCATCAACACAGGTACTGCCTTGAAACATGCGCTGACCATTAGCACCGGCTTACAAATAGATCGGGAGCGGATGCGACAAAACATAGCTCTGACAAGGGGACTGGTATACGCCGAGCAGGCCGTAGTGATACTTTCTGATTATATGCCTAAGTCCAGAGCGACTACCCTTGTTAATCAGGCATGCGGACGAGTAAGTACAGAAACGGGATTGGCTCAGGCACTAACTCAGCTGGTGCCCGAAGTAAAACTCGACTGGTCAGAACTCCTTCAACCAGAGGCTTGTTTTGGATCGTCGGGTAGTATCATTCAGCAAGCAACCGCCCGGATCAAGGATATTTTAACAGTAAAGGAATAGTATACAATGGAAGCATATATAGTTGATGGCATACGTACACCCGTCGGTAGTTTTGGGGGTAGTTTGTCACCCGTTCGGGCCGATGATCTGGCCGCTATGGTCATTCGCCGTTTGATGGAACGAAATGAAAGTGTCCCCGGCGAAGCCATTGAGGATGTTATCATGGGCTGCGTTAATCAGGCTGGTGAGGATAATCGCAACGTTGCCCGCATGGCCCTGCTCCTGGCCGGACTACCTACCTCCGTACCCGGTGAAACTGTAAACCGGTTATGCGCCTCGGGTATGTCGGCCATTGCACAGGCGGCCCGGGCTATCAAGTCCGGCGATGCCGACCTGATCATTGCCGGTGGTGTGGAGCATATGACGCGGGGACCTTATGTGATGTCGAAGGCCAGCAAGCCCTTTGGCAACGACAGCCAGCTATTTGACAGCAGCTTTGGCTGGCGGTTTATTAATCCCCAGTTGGAGAAGCTCTACGGTGTGGATGCCATGGGCGTTACGGCCGAAAACTTGGCGGATATGTACGGGATCAGCCGGGAGGACCAGGACCAATTTGCCTACACATCCCAGATGAAAGCCGCAGAGGCACAAAAGAATGGTAGATTTGGTGAAGAGATCATGCCTGTTGAAATCCCGAAGAAAAAAGGAGAAGTAACTCTCTTTGAGCATGACGAATTTGTGAAGCCTGCCACAACCCTGGATGTACTTGCCAAACTCAAACCAGCCTTCCGGAAAGAAGGAGGTACCGTTACCGCCGGCAATGCCTCCGGCCTTAATGATGGTGCTGCCGCAGTACTGATCGCCTCGGAGGAAGCCCTTAAAAAGTACAATCTCAAACCCCTGGCCCGAATTGTAAGCTCGGGGGTAGTCGGGGTGGAACCACGTATTATGGGGATAGGACCTGTTGGAGCTACTCGTATGGCCTTGAGTAAAGCCGGTATTACGCTGGATGATCTGGATCTGATAGAATTCAACGAAGCTTTTGCCGCGCAAAGTCTGGCTTGTATTCGTGAACTGGGTCTGAAGTATGACGATCCGCGCATCAATCCCAACGGCGGAGCCATTGCCCTTGGTCACCCGCTGGGCATGAGTGGAGCTCGTATCACGTATAGTGCGGCACTAGAGCTGCAGAAGCAAAATAAAAGATATGCACTGGCTACGATGTGTGTGGGAGTAGGTCAGGGGTATGCCGTAGTACTTGAGCGAATGTAGGCTTTTGAAATTTTTTAATCACAGAGTTGAAAAGAGGTAGGCACGGAGGGCACAGAGTTTATTTAAAACTCATTTCTACTCTGTGCTATAACTCCCTTAACTCTGTGGTTTTATTGATTGAACTCATCGTATTTTGACTGCTCACTATGAAACAAGTACCTATAATCAGCGTGGAAGAGGCAGCTGCCATGGTGAAGGATGGAGATACCATCTTCGGCGGAGGCTTTGGCATGACCGGCAATCCCGTCCACCTGCTGCACGCGCTGGCCCAAACTGGCACCAAAAACCTTACTTTCATCGGCAATAACGTAGGGGAACCTAATCTCGGCGGTGGCAAGCTGCTACTTAACGGACAGATCCGGAAAATGATTGGCTCGTTCTTTACCAGTAATCCTGATGCCGTAAAGGCAGCTCAGAGCGGGCAGGTGGAGTACGAGCTACTGCCACAAGGTACCCTGGCCGAAGCCATCCGGGCCGGTGGAGCGGGCATTGGCGGATTCTATACGCCTACTTCAGCAGGTACGTTGATTGCCGAAGGCAAGGAGGTGAAGGTGATAGATGGAAAGGAATACGTATTTGAGAAAGCCTTGCGGGCCAATGTTGCTTTCATACGAGCCTGGAAGGCCGACACGGCCGGTAATCTCCAGTACCGCATGACCGAGCAGAACTTCAATAAGGCTATGGCTACGGCGGCCGATCTGGTTATTGCCGAAGTAGAGCACATCGTACCAATGGGCGATATAGCGCCTGAGCACATCCACACCCCGTCCAACTATGTCGATTACCTGGTGCAGGCGCACATGACGCTGGAAGCATTGGGTTCTTCGGCCTCGGTTAAGTCCAGTAAGAAGAAAGTGGACGAATCACGGATGAATATGGCCCGGCGGGCCTTTGCCGAGCTTCAGAAAGGTGATGTAGTCAATCTGGGAATCGGCATTCCTACCTTGGCAGCCGACCTGATCAGGCCGGAGGATGGCATTATCCTGCATACCGAAAACGGGATGCTGGGCGTAGGTCCCGAGCCCGAAGGTGACGCCGGAGCCATGGATTACCCGGTCAACGCGGGGAAGGTACCCGTTACGGCTTTGCCGGGCAGCAGCTACTTCGACAGCGCCGACTCCTTCGCCATGATCCGCGGGGGGCACATCGATGTCGCCATCATGGGCGGACTGGAAGTGGACGAAGAGGCCAACCTAGCCAACTGGGCCGTACCCGGCAAACCTCTGCTGGGAGTAGGCGGTGCCATGGATCTGGCCTCCGGTGCCAGGAAGCTCATCATCACCATGACTCATACCAATCCCGACGGTAGCAGCAAAATAGTACCGGCCTGTACCCTACCCCTCACAGCTATGAAGGCCGTTGATCTGGTCATTACGGACCTGGCGGTATTCCGCTTTGAGGAGGGACAACTCACCCTTACCGAACTCATGCCGGGTGCTACCCTGGAAGAAGTACGGGCAAAGACCACAGCGCACTTTGCTGAGAAGTTATAACCCGCTGGTATAGGTAAGTACCCGATTGAAAACACATAGAGGGTAATGAATTTTATACACCGAAATAGAGTTGTATTCTATGTACTGAGCCTGCTACAACCATGGATTTGACCAAAGAAGAGTTTGATGATAGATTCGTAGAGACCCTGGATGCCCTGCTGGTTACTATGGCCGAAAATCCGGAGATTGACGTCAGGAAGTTCTACAGCATGACCTGTATCCTGGAAAACCTGCGGTACTTAAGTCCGGTACTGTTCGGGATGATTCAGCAAAGCCAGAAAAAATAAGAGGTTGGTCTCCGACGGGACCAACCTCTTTCTCTGGTTACTCTTCAATAGTACTATTCAGTATATCGTTTCGGAAAGCGGATCCGGAATACGGTACCTACCCGGGGAGTACTCTCTATCGCCAGCTCCGCGTGCATAAGTTCACAGAGCCGCTTAACGATGATCAGTCCTATACCTTCCCCCGAAGCCCTGTTTCCGTAGTTACGCAGGCTTTCATCCTGCTCCTCCGGTTCGTGCCATTTTTCATCGGGTTCTTCGGCGGAAGCAACACCCATCAGCTGGTTGATCAGTTGCTGGGACAATCCCGGACCGGTATCACCCACTACGAGCTGCCAGTGTGTGCTGTCTTCACTTTCCTGCCCCCAGCTTATCCTGACTCCCCCTTTTGAGGTATACTTGATTGCGTTCAATAGGAGGTTCTGTACGATACGCCGTACTTTCACAATATCACTTTCCACCAGAAGCCGCCCCGGCCCTTCGTCCTTTACCCAGAGTTTCTTGTCCTGGGCCAGTGGCCGTACGCTCTCGCTGAGTTCAATCAGTAGTTCGGCCGCATCAAAGGGCGCTACATGCAGCTCTTCCTGACCCGACTCCAGGCGGGAGAAGTCCAGTAGCTGGTTCATCATGTGGCTGACCTGTTTGAGACTCCGGCGGAGCATATCCAGCGTCTGGGTACGCTCTTCTTCGGTGTTCATCATATCGAGCAGTGAAGTGGCCCCTACGATTACCCCAAAGCTACCGCGCAGGTCATGGGAGGTAGTACGCAAAAACTCGCCCCGCATCCGGATGTACTGCCGCATCTCCTCCAGCGTCGCAAGGGTCTCGTTGGAACGCTCGAGCTCCTGCATCCAGTATTTTTCCTGTTGCTCAGCCTGCCGTAGCTTCGTTACATTCAGGCCGGTTACGACCACCCCGTCGTCCTGCTTTAGTACCGATATACCCAGCCAGTGGTCTTCGCCGTTACGGAGGCTGTGTCGCTCTTCGTATAGGTGGTTACCCGTAGTAAGTACTTCATGGAGTACTTCATAGGTCCGGTCCTGCCACAGGTACTCAACCAGTTCGCGATGGGAGGTACCGATCAGTTGCTCGATGGGTTGGTGCAGATACCCGGCCAGGCGCCCGTTACAAACCGCCAGCCTGAAATCCACTACCTGATCATGGGTATTTCGGACAGCCTTGAAGTACCCAATATAGGCCGGCGAACTCTCGAGTACGATCTGGAGGTTTTCGGTAAGTTGCCGCAATTGTAGTTCGGCCTCTACGGCTTCGGTCACATCGAGGTCTATACCCAGGATACTTGTCGCCCTACCGTTTTCGGTGGTCAGAGCATTGCTCCGCAGCTTTATGCACTTCTGGTTTTTACCAATCTGTAGTCGAATAGTCTCATCAGTAACGACCTCACCCCTGCGAAGGCTTTGGCAGATCGTATTCATTTTTTGCCGGTCTTCTTCCACCACAAACTGGTCATAAGTTTCCAGCGAAACCGGCAGGCCCCGTTCCATTTCAAAAAGGTGGTACATCCCATCCGACCAGGTCAGTGAGTCATTAACTACATCATACTCCCAACTACCCAACTGAGCCACTTCTTCGGACTGCTTCAGGATGGTAAGCTGCTTGAGCCGTTCTCTTTCGGCTTTGATGCGATCATCTATATTCAGGGCCGCTACCAGTACTCCCTCCATAAACGGAACAATACTGGCCAGAATCCACCCTTTGTACCCATGGGCGTCGTAGAAGGTTTCTTCGGTGATGGGCTCTCCTGTTTCGGCTACCCGCAGCATCGACTCCCAGAAGGGCAGCTTTTCGATACCTGGCCTGATCAGGGTAAGTGGCTTTCCGATATCATCCCGGGTGAGGCCCGTTCGTTCCAGATTAACCTGGTTGATGATCTCCAGCGTGAAGTCAACTACCTCGTCCTGGTCACCTCTGACCACTTTGCTGTACGTCAGGTGGAGCGGTATGGCTTCGAACATAGCCTGTATCCGCTCGTGGGATTTTTTAATTTCGTCCGCCGCTTTCTTTTGTTCGTTAACATTCTGGACAACATTCAGAACGGCCTTTACCCGGCCTTCCTCGTCCCGCTCAAAGACCCGCCCTCTGACTCTAAACCATTGCCATTCTCCGGATTTGGTCCGGGCGCGGTACTCGTAGGAGGCTATCTGATCGTTGGGCAAGGTAGCAAAGCTTCCAAAATACTCGTTCGTTGCCGGAATATCATCAGGATGCATGAGTTGTTCGAGCTCTTCAGGGCTCATCCTACGCATGTCATCTGCATCAAATCCCTGAAGGGTATACGGTTCCTGGTTGATATACTTCAGCTGACGGGACGGGTATTCCATCACACTGATCATATCGGGCATGGTTTCGGTGACACTGCTGATAAAGTGCGCCTGCTCCTCTATCAGCAGCCCCGCCTTTTTACGCTCCGTAATGTCTTCTACAGCCGCAAAAAGACCGTCGCCCAACTTCACGGCCTTCCACCGTACCCATATGTAGTACCCGCCTTCTTCGTAGAGGTACTCGTAGTCGGTAGTACTATCCGTCTCTACGGTACGTATAAACTCATCAACAATGCCATACTTAATTAGATACGGGAACTCTTCCAGTAACCTTAGGCCGGACACGTCCTTGCCTACCATCTGTTCACCACTCCTGCTCACCCAGTCGACGTAGAAGTCAATGATTTCATTCTGATCATTCCGGATGCTTTTCAACACGCTCAGTACCATCGGCGACACATGGATAGCCGCCTCAAGGCGCTCCTTGCTTTGCTTCAGAGCACTGGTACGCTCAGCTACCTGCTGCTCAAGTACCGTATTAAACGCCTGAAGCTGTAGCTCGGCCGTTTTCCGGAGGGTTACATCCCGCACGGCTCCCAGCCACTGAGTTATCTCCCCCCGCTCGTTCAGCACCGGTACCGCCCTCGAGAAGGCCCACCCTACCGTACCATCCTGACGGATCACCCGGTGCTCCAGTTCAAACATCTTTTTGTTGAGAATTGCCTCCTGAATAGCAGCCATTACCTGCGGCTGATCCTCTTCCATAATATATCTCGGTAACCAGTTACCGCTGGGGTCGACGGTATCAGCCAGTACATTCTTTCCATCCAGACTGTACATCTGGCTCCAGTCCGGACTCATCTTGTAAACCAGATCAGAGCTGGCCGTTACAAACAACCGGAACTCTTCTTCCGATTGGCGGAGCGCTTCTTCAGCCTTTTTACGCTCGGTAATATCGACTGTAACCGCCAGTATCGATAGAGCTTTATCTTCACCGGTTCTTATGAGCGAAAGGGAACTATTGCTCCATACAATAGATCCATCGGACCTGATGTATCGTTTTTCAAGCGAATCAGGCTGACCGCTTTTGATGAGCTTTTGTACTACTTCAAAACTGGCCGGAATATCATCGACGAAGGTCACTTCGGGTATGCCCAGTGTGAGGAGTTCCTCACGTGACCTCCCCAGTATCCGGCAGAGGGTATCATTTACCCGGATGAATCGTCCATCCATTGAAATTTCCGACAGCCCTACTTCGGCTTGCGAGAAAATAGCGCTAAGATGATCTTCATTCCTGCGTAAGGCCTCTTCGATCAGCTTCCGATTATGGATATCGATGTTCATGCCTACCCATTTAGTGATAGTACCCTCTTTATCACGTATCGGAGTAGCCCTTACTTTGGTCCAGCGGTATTCACCCTTTGCATTTTTAATCCTGAACTCAGCAGTCACATTTTGTCTGGCAGCCACTGCCTCACGCCATTGCCGCTGGGCATGCTCCCGGTCGTCGGGATGAAAGGCATCTAACCAGCCGTAGCCAATCCACTCTTCATAGGTTTGTCCGGTACTGGCCCGCCAGGAAGGACTATCGGTGACCACTTCACCCTCGGCATTGGTTTCCCACACGGCCTGGGCATAGGCTTCAACCAGATTGCGAAAACGCTCCTCACTTTCACGCAAAGCCATTTCAGCATTTTTGCGTTTTGTGACATCTCTGAAAACCACCGCCACCTGTCGGCTGCTTTCATCACCCACTTTAGTAATGTAGAAGCTAAACCATCTCTGATCCAGATTTGAATACTGCTCCAGGCGATTGCTCTGCCCGGTCAATGCTACATTACTCCATAGCTGATACCAGTATTCCTCGTAGTTAGGATTGACTTCCCTCAGTGTTTTTCCAATTAAGCTCGATCCAATGATTCGCCTGGCAGCAGGGTTTTCTTCCAGAAGCCTGATATCTAAGGGTTGGTTGTGCTCATCAAATATAACTTCAGTCAGGTAAAAGCCTTCATCAATTGCGTTGAACAGGGTGAGGTATTTATCAGTGGCTTTACGGGCTACTTCATCCTTTAAATCAAGTATCTGCTCTTCGGCTCTTTTTCGTTCGGTTATATCTTCGGTTGCTACAATCAACAGATCATTGATCTTTCTGGTCCTGAAGTGTAGCCAAAGCTGGATACCATCCCCCTCGTACCATCGTTCAAAATCGGCTGGCTCACCGGTTAACGCTGTTCTTTTGAATTCATCCAGCATTCCCTGCTCCCTTACATGGGGGAACTCCTGAGCCATTTGTTTCCCTATCAACTCCTGGCTGCTCTGCCCGGTAATTTCTGTTGTAAAGTTGCTGACATTGAGGATCTCAAAATCCACTATTTCACCATTATCAGCATATATAGACTTTAATACTGTAATAGCACCTGGTGAAGTGTCAAATATGGATTGCAGCAGGTTCCGGCTTTCTTCCAGTTGAGCCGTTTTATCATCTAATTCGGCCAGGGTGGAGGCAAGTACCTGAGTTTGCCGGGCCAGGTCTTTGATCTCACCCTGATTTTTAATGGCTTCGGTTACATCAATAACACGATGAATAATATAAGCTACCTCACCTTCGCTATTCAAAACCGGTATGTTGACAGGACTCCAGTACTTTTCTTCAAAACCACCTCCTTGTTCGGCCGGGCGATGCACATCGTAGCGCTGAATGGACATCCGGTGCGGCTTCTTTGTCAGTAGTACCTGGTCCAGTGAAGCACGCAGATTTTTGACTGCATTGACCTTAGGAGTAGCAGGATTGTCAGGGAAGACTTCAAACAAATTTTTGCCGATAGTATCCTGTCGTTTTGCGAGCGTAGCTTCCAGATACGCATCACTTGCCATAATGATGAAATAATCCGGCGATAAAACGATATACGCATCCGGGGCTTTCTGCAGAAGATTCAGTAGGTTCTGGATACTTTGCTCCCTTCGTCTTAGCTCCTCTTCGGCTCTTTTCTGCTCCGTAATATCCAGGAAGGTCATGATTATCCCATCCTCATGCTTCACCGCTGTCGCATCAAACCACGTATCTTTATCAAACTGCTCATAAGGATAGGCACGTTTAAGCCTTTGCATTTCTCCGGTTTCGACCACCTCCACATAGATATCAAAAAATACCTCCCGGGCGGCAGGGGATAGTTCCAGAAACCGCTTTCCTAGCATTTCTTCGATAGGCACCCCCGTGATACGACTGGCTGCTTCGTTGACACCTTTGTACACAAAATCAATGATCACACCCTGCTCATTGCGTACTGCTTCCAGTAGTACAATGGCCGCGATGGATCCACTCAGCATATGTTGGAAGGTTTCTTCCGACCTGACTCGTTCGGTGATATCCTGAATGGTACCCAGCAGCTTTACGGGTCGGTCTTCCTGATCGGTCATTACTACCCCCTGCGCGTGGAGGTAGCGCATCTGGCCGTTGGGCAGGTATATACGGCGGGAATACGTGTAGGGCTGTCGGTTCAGAATGGCTTCTTCCAGGATGTTCTTCACGACCGGTATATCATCCGGGTGACTATGGGCATCTATATAGTCAAGGGTAGGAACAAAAGCAGATGGCTCCTCGCCGAACAACCGGAACAGGTTATCGGAGAAATGAAACGTCATGGTATCCAGATCCGCCTCGTAGCTTCCCAGGGCTCCTACTTCCTCGGCCCTATGGAATATACTCAGCGTTTTGGTAAGAGACTCCTCCGCTTTCTTCCGGTCATTGATGATCTGGGATGAATAGATGAGGCCGCTTTCGTGCTTCACGATGGATACATCTATCCAGAGGTCCAGGCCGTCGAGGCCGTACCAGGTCTCAAACCGTCTGGACTGGCCGGTGAGGTACGTTTCTTTCAGTCCCTCCCATAGCTCGTGCTGATGGTAGCCAGGAAATAGCTCACTAAATTTACAGGACAACGACTGGATCCTCTTGGGACCTTGCTGACACAGATCTTCGTCGTTGGTCAGTATGATCATAAAGTCTGCCGGATTGCCCTGCTCGTCGTAGAGGGGTTTCAGGTAACTGATCTGTACCTGTATGCCTTCGAATATGTCCCGCAGGAGCTTGGTGGTTTGCTGGTTTTCTTCTTCTGCCTCCTTACGTTTGGTAATATCTTCCACCGTCAGTACCACGCCATCGTCCAGCTTAACGGCCGTAATCCGGAACCAGTTGCGGAAGCCACTCCCAATGTAGGATCTCTCCATATCGGCCGGTTCGCCGGTTTCGACCACCCGGCGGAACAGGTCAAACAGCCCCGAGGAGCGGTCCTGCGGATTCAGCTCCAGGTATCGCTTACCAGTCAGGTCCTGCCCGGCCATGGCATAAGCGGTATGGTTGAGCAACCGGTACTCAAAGTCGATGATTTCGTCACGGTCATTCCGGACGGCCAGCAGTACCATCATCTCGGAGAGCGATTCGTTAAATACCGCCTCCATCAGGGATTTATTCTTTTCGGCTTCTTCCTGCGCCTGCTTCAGCTCGGTAATGTCCTGAATAGTACCATAGAGTTTGAGGGGCTTTCCGCGCTCATCCCTGACTACGTCGGCGCGGACGTGTACCCTACGCACGGAGCCATCAACCCGGATGAGCCGCTGGTACAGGTCCAGGGGCTTATCGTGGGTGTGGGTGGCCCAGAGCTGCTCACGCATGCCCTTCTGGTCTTCAGGATGGACAAAGCTTAGCAGCTTCTCCATGTCGAACACCATGCTCTTAGGCTCAAGCCCGTGTATCCGGTAAAACTCATCGGAGCATGTCAAAGTACTATGGGGCAGTATACGCTCAAAGCTACCTATATGACCCAGAGCTTCTGCATTGCTGAAGCGCATGTGCTCTTCGCGCAGCTTATCAAGAGCTTCCTTCCGATCCTGAATATCCTGTACGATGCCGATGGTCTGAAGTACAGTGCCGTCTTCAGCCCGCTGGAAAGCCCGGTCCCTCACCTTAAACCACCGCCAGGAGCCATCAGCTACCTTCAGCCTCACCTCAATCTCCTTGATTTCATTGGGCTTCAGGTGCGTGCAGGCGTTGATGTGCTCCATCCGGCGCAGGAAGTCGTCCGGGTGGAGTATCTCCCGGAACACCTTGCTCCTGAGCTTATAGAGGTACTCTGTGCTCGGGTGACCCAGTATTTCTACCGCTCTCTCATTGGCGTATAGGATACTCTTTTTCTGGAGATCCAGCAGGTAAATGATGTCCGGGGTAGTATTGGTAATCTTATCTATCAGTTGCCGCTGATGCATCAGGGGCCCCTCAATGCCATTCGAAGCAGGTACCTCTTTGGCCATCTTTCCACTCTGCCGTACTATTTCACGGGCTGCTTCGTCGGGAGTCCAGGTAGTATACCCACTCACCGTCCGGTCATGCCGGTGGGCGTCTACCAGCAGTACCTTTCCGCTGGCCTGCCGTACCTGCTCCAGAGCTGCCGCAAACCGGTTTTGCAAGGTAGCAGGCACTACCACCAGCAGTGGTACCGATTGGGTCACTCCCAACACAGGTACTGCATACTCCTGTACAGGAGTTACCGGCACCGCCGGTCCAAATATTCCACCGCTGATCGAAAGCGGTGAAGCTGAAGATAGTATATATAGGTGATTAGGTCGAACTGCTATACCGGGAGCGGCCTGCCAGACCTTCATGGAAGTAGCCTGGTTGATCTTAAGAAAAGTCGAACATTCCAATGCATCCTCAACCAGACCGTTGATGTATAACAAATAAGCAAATCCGGTCAAAGTTGGTACCTTTTCCAAAAACTGTATCAGCCCCTCTGATTCTTCTACTGTTGAATATATGGTGATCAACGATAGTTTCGATTCATCCATAGTATGTTGTACTAATTAGCTTTCGCTTCTAAAATAATAAATACAGCGAATGGTCAAGGTTTATTAAATGTCAAGACATAAATTCATACCAAAGACATAATTACTTTTTCCTCATTCATTTCACTAATAAACTAATAACTTCTACCGGATCAAACAGTTAAATTTTTTCTTTATAAATTACTATTTTAAAACAAATATAACAAAGAAATAAAATAACGCGGTGACAAAACTCCACCCATTCAAGGGAATACTATACCTACATTTAATCTAACTACCGAAAATAATATTATATGCTGAATACGGTCCGGATGTAAGGTGCAGATATACAGGCGGGAAAGCAGATAAGTAGAAACAGGTGACTGTTATTCAACAGATTATAATCGATCCGCTTTAAGATAAAAATAGAGCAGTAGTTAATAAACAGGAACCTAACCCATAGATAAATACCTCCTGTTACGTGAATAAGGGCGGGTGATTAGGGTGGCCATGACCATCACAAAGGTACTCCTTACAAGTCACCCCAATCACCTTGTTCCTACGTTATTAATCAGATAGTTTGTCTAGTGCTTCATGGGCCGCTCGTCGGGCTTGCCCAGTTCGTCCAGAGCTGCTCTGAATCCTTGTGCCAGTTGAGTAGCAGGTCCCTTGCCGTAGTAGTGCAGGAAGAAAATGCGCGGATCATCGTCGAGCATGTGGTTGTGCAGAGCCACCACTTCCAGGCCATTGGCCCTAAGAGCTTTGATTACCGGATTGACCTCGTGCTCAAGCATGGCGATATCACCAGCTATATGCGCACTGTCCTTAGTACCGGCAAAAGATGCCCAGGAGTTGAGACCAATGGCAGCGGTCATTTCGGCCCCCATGGCCATTACCGACAGGTCGTCACGGCCCATGGTGTACTTGTAGGTAGGGCCATTAACCGCACCGAACCCCTTAACAATAGCATCCAGGGCGGGTATGTCAAACAACTCTCCGGCCGGACGCCCCGCGGCGGCGGCAGTCTGATTAGCCGGAAATAGCTTTGTCTGCTTAATAGTAGCGGCGTACTTCTGAGCCAGTTCAGCGGTAGATCCGTGGCCATGCAAGTGCATGTAAAAGATCCGCGGCTGTTCGTAGAAGAAGTGATTATGAATGGCACTTACTTCCAGACCATTGGCCTGGGCCGCCGATATTAGCGGATTTACTTCTTCTTCCAGCAGCACGGTATCACTCATCATTACTGTAGAGTCTCCCTCGACCGTTCGCTTGAAGGCGACCCAGCCTCCAAACCCTAAGGCTATGGGTACCGGCTCCCCTTTTATCGTTACCTTCAGGTCATTACGGGGCAGAGCAATGGAATGTACCGACTGCGATTCGTGGTAGGTACCTTTCTTACCCAGGGCAGCCTCAATAGCGTTCACTTCCTGGCGGGTCAGCGGGGGAGTCTCGAGCAATGGCTTATTGAGCGTTCGGTCCGGCAGGAGATCTTTCCCGCCAAGTATGCTGGTTATTCCGATCAGGGCTGAATTCTGAAGAACCTGCCTGCGGCTTACTTTGTCTGATTTCATAGGTTTGAAAAGAGTAAGATAAATGGGTAATTGGTTGTGTTCTAGTGCTAAACTTTATCAATCTGATACTGTTTAGCAAAGGGTATTAAATAGTTTTTACGAAGTAAATATACTACCTCAGGGCTTATTATAGCTTACCACCCGAGCCTTAATCGTATCCGCCTGACTGGGACTTTCGATGAACGATACGTAGCCTTCGCGGCTTGACTCCTTGGGGCAAAAGGCCACGTCGAGCTGTGCTTTTTCCAGCTCTTCACCCCCTTTTTCCAGCGTTAGCTCAATGATGATTGCCTCGGCAGTTTCGGCCCCTTTATTATGCACTATAACGTGGTAGCGGTGGGGCTCGTAACGGCCTGGTTCGGGAAAGTACTGCAGAAACAACTGCGGTGGCTCTGACTTATACGTAATGGTTTTATAAATCAGGTACCCAAGTATAGCCAGTACCAGCAAAAATCCCAGCCCGGCTATGGCGTATTCAAGTTTATTTTTTCGGTCAATGTAGGTATTGGTACGATTAGCCATATAAAGAGTAGGTGGTTTAACGGATAAGCAGGCTACCGGCCGAAGCCCCCAGAGAAGACAGTACACCCAGGGCGATGGTTTGGGAGAAGCCTACCCAAAAGCTGGAAGCATCAAAACGGCCAAAAAACCAAAGCAGCAGAGCGGAAGTAGCCAGTGCTATTATGTAGCTGGTACTGGTCTGAAGGATAACGGTCCGATAATCAATCTTGGAACCTTCAAGTACCCCTCCTCTGAAATCACTGTAAAAGATAATCAGCAGACACAGAAACAGAGAGACCAGCGCCATGGCAAGGATATGAATTGGCTCAGCCCCTATACCAATCATCAGGATCTCTTCGGTAGGAGCTACGTTCCCTCCTACAACTATACTTCCGCATACACCCAGCACGATCAGTCCGAACAGACTATGCTGCCGCTCCTCTTCTATGGCTTTGATTTCCTGCTCCTCCTCCCTGGAGGAAGCCGAATATTCCGGCTGTATACCAAGCTGTGAGGTACCTATGGACACCCCGATGGATACCACCATGGCTTCTATGACTACCTTACCCACTATCTCAATCATGGACATGGTACCAAACTCTATGCGCCTGAGCATCAGTAGCATACAAAATGCCAGCATAAAACCTATGGCTATTTCCTCGAAGGAATCAATGAACACACTTCGCCAGTGGGCCTCCGGGTGCATACCGGCATACCGGTTGTAGCCGAGCAACAGCAGAAATGTAAATAGAATAACAATGATGAGCTGTAAGGGAGAGGCTATAAAGCCAGCCCACCACACTTCCATCGTATACAGTAGCGGGAAACTGAAAAGCAGCCCTCCTGCTATACCTCGTCCGTACTCTTCAAGGGACTCCGTGATGGGACGGGTTGAATCCTGAATTTTAGCCATTGATCAATTCCCTGCGACACCTGTAATCGAACTACCTATATGTTGGGGTACTTAGTTACACTAAATTCTGTGCCACTACCAGTCAGGGTATACATAGCACAGGTTCGGATGCAGTCCTAGCTTCTAATTCAATCCTGCTGGCTGTAGTTGATCCTAAATACCTGCACTTCCTGCTGGCTTGTTTTTAATCTTATTGTAAGGTTTTACTGCAAGTACTTGTAAGTATTGGGGTAGCGGTAACCGGAGTCAGGGGTACGCTCAGGTTGTAGAATGGAGGGCATAAATAAAGGATTATCAGTTACTCCAGCCCAACATACTTATCATTATACCGGTTATAGACTAAACACAGGACAATATCTATGTGTATTATATTCCACACCCACACAAATATTGCGTATACATGGCAGTAAAAGAAGAGATAAAAGTAGGATTTCACCACTCACACGAACAATTCAAACCAAGTCATCTGCTGGAGCTTGCCCAAAAGGCCGAACAAGCCGGCTTTACCCACGCCTTAACATCGGATCACTACATGCCCTGGAGCGAAGCCCAGGGTGAAAGTGGCTTTGTGTGGAGCTGGTTAGGGGCGGCTATGCACGCTACCAACTTAAATTTTGGTGTAGTAAACGCGCCGGTACAACGATACAGCCCGGCTATCATAGCCCAGGCGGTTGCCACACTTTGCGAGATGTTTCCGCACCGTTTTTTTATTGCGGCGGGTAGTGGGCAGTTTCTGAACGAACATATCAACGGCGAGAAGTGGCCCCCCAAACCCATCCGGAACGAGCGGCTCAAAGAGTGCGTAGACATCATGAGGGCCCTTTGGCGGGGGGAGTCGGTGACGCACTACGGACACGTAACCGTACAGGAAGCCAAGCTGTACACCCGCCCCGACTACATACCACCCGTGATAGGGCCTGCCCTTACTACCGCTACGGCCGAATGGGTAGGTAGCTGGGCCGACGGCATGATCACCACATCACGACCGCCCGAGGACATGAAAAAAATGTTGGAGGCTTTCCATAGGGGCGGGGGCGAAAACAAGCCCATCTACCTGAAGGTACAGCTATCTTACGACACAACGAAGGAAAAAGCCCTGCAGGGTGCCCACGAGCAGTGGAAAAACAACATATTCCAGTCGGCACTGCTGTCGGATATTCGTACGCCCGAGGGCTTTGATGTGGCAGGTAGTATGGTGACTCCTGACCAGATGGAGCCACACGTGCGGGTGTCGGATAGTCCGGACCAGCACATCGAATGGCTGATGCAGGACATCGAACTGGGCGTGACCCACCTGTACCTGCACAACGTCAACCTGCAACAGGAACAATTTGTAGAAGTATTTGGGGATAAAGTTATTCCTGTATTAACCAGAAAATAATTGTCAGGCATCAGACACCCCCGGTACAGGCGCTGGGCCGGGGCTGCTGTAAAACCCAATTGTACAATGAGTAATACAACGAAAGAGTACCTATGGTGGCAGAAAGGGGTTGTTTATCAAATCTACCCCCGTTCGTATCAGGACAGTAACAGTGATGGAGTGGGAGACTTACAGGGAATCCTGCAGCGACTCGACTACCTCGAGTGGCTGGGTATGGAAGCCATCTGGATTTCGCCGATCTTTCCTTCACCCATGGCTGACTTCGGGTACGATATCGCAGATTATACGGGTATTCATCCGCTGTTTGGCTCGATGGAAGATTTTGATGAGCTGCTGGCCGAGGTACACCGGCGGGGCATGAAGCTCATCCTGGACCTGGTACCCAACCATACCTCCGACCAGCACCCGTGGTTTCTGGAGTCAAAGTCTTCACGGGATAATCCCAAGCGTGACTGGTACATCTGGCACGATGGCAACCCGGATGGCACTCCTCCCAACAACTGGCTGAGCGTGTTTGGCGGCAGCGGCTGGGAGTGGGACGAAAAGACCCAGCAGTACTACTACCACGCTTTCCTGAAAGAACAGCCCGACCTGAACTGGCGCAATCCGGAGGTACAGCAGGCCATGATGGATGTCATGCGCTTCTGGCTGGACAAGGGGGTTGACGGCTTTCGGGTAGATGTGATGTGGCACATGATCAAGGACGATCAGCTGCGTGACAACCCCAAAAACCTGGATTACAAGCCTAATGTGGACGTGACGTACAACGAACTGCTTCCTACCTACTCGACCGATCAGCCCGAGATCCATAACATCGTGCAGATGATGCGGGCCTTGACCGATGAGTACGACGAACGCCTGATCATCGGGGAGATATACCTGCCCATTCACCGGCTGATGACCTACTACGGCCAGAATGGGAACGGTGCGCACCTGCCCTTCAACTTCCAGCTGATCACCATGCCCTGGGACCCACAGCGCATAGCGGGGGCTATTGATGAGTACGAAGGAGCGCTACCCCCTGATGGATGGCCCAACTGGGTACTGGGCAACCACGACAATGTACGTATTGCCAGTCGCGTGGGTATAGAGCAGGCCCGGGTGGCAGCCATGCTGCTGCTTACGCTCAGAGGTACCCCTACCCTTTACTACGGCGACGAGCTGGGTATGCGCGATGTACCCATTCCGCCCGATAAGGTCAAGGACCCGCAGGGACTTAACATGCCTGACCTGAACGTGAGCCGGGACCCGGCCCGTACACCTATGCAGTGGGACGACAGCCCCAACGCCGGCTTTACCGATGCCGAGCCCTGGCTGCCGCTTTCCAGTAACTACAAGCGCGTCAATGTCACACATCAGCGCAACAGTGAGCACTCGATACTGAACTACTACAGAAGGCTGGTGCAGTTGAGGCAACAGGAACCGGCCCTGCACGTAGGTAATTACAAACCGGTGCATTCGGACAAGCAAATGATCGTGTATACCCGGGAGTATGAAGACAGGTGCTTCCTGATTATGCTCAATCTGAGCCATAGTCCCTGCTACTACACACCCAAAACCGATGGTCTGCGCGGAAGGGTAATCCTTGCGACCGAACCCGAAAGAGAAGGTACTTACCTGGAAAAGACGTTTTCGCTGGGTGGAGACGAAGGCATCATTGTATTGATTGATAAGTAGATAATGGCACCATTCTGCCCAATACAGGCAGTACCCGGAGGCTCGGCCTCCGGGTACTGCCTGTCTTTTTTTTGCCCAAACACTAGGAAGGTAAACAAAATGAGAAGCACGTGGTACGATTTTATTCAACTCTACTAACAGCTTGGTACCATAATGTGAATACGAGTGCGGGGAGATGAGTACCTGATAGCTTAGAGAAATTTCAACCTCTTGTCCCCAACTTTTATGAAAGGCGTTTCCATTTATCGTGCAACGGCCGCGTTACTTTTCCTTCTACTGTTTATTGCTTTTTTGTATATAGGTCGTCCGTTTCTGGTACCATTATGTTTCAGCATTATCCTGTCCATGCTGTTCCTGCCGGTGAGCCGCAAGCTCGAAGACTGGGGCCTGAGTCGGCTACTGGCCACCATTACCTGTCTGCTGATACTGGTCCTGATCATCACGGGCTTTATGTGGGTGATCACTGCCGAAATAACCCGAATATCCCAGGACATGGACGATATGCAACCCCGGCTACAGCAGGTGATCAGACAGATACAACGCTGGATCAATCAGGAGTTTGGTATACCGCCCAGCAAGCAGATACAGTTTGTAGATGAGCAGGCCAAGAAATTCTCCCAGTCATCCAACAACCTCGTCAAAGGCTTCCTGAATGGTATATTGGGCATGATAAGCTCTATCGTGCTGGTGTTGATCTACATGCTGTTTATGATCTGGCAGCGGGATAAGTACAAGCGGTTCTTCCTGAAGATTACCTCACGGGAAAGCAAGCCCGAGGCCAAAGACACCATCCGGGAGATCACACAGGTATCATCCAAGTACCTGGGAGGTCGTCTGATTTCGATGCTGTTCCTGGTGGTGTTTTACGGAATAGGCTTCTCAGTAGTAGGGCTTCAGAATGCCATCCTGATGAGTCTGCTGGCCGTACTTCCCAGCATAGTCCCCTACGTCGGTCCTTTTGTCGGCAGCTTCTTCCCCATATCCATGGCGCTGCTCAGTGGCTCTACCGACCTGGTGATACCTACCATCATGATACTGGTACTGGCTCAGGTTATTGATAACAACCTCATCGAGCCTTTCGTGATGGGGGCCAATATGAACCTGAGTCCGCTGATGATCATCATAGCCATCGTGACCGGTCAGCTGATCTGGGGAGTGGCGGGTATGATCCTCTTTATCCCGCTGTTTGCGGTAATCCGGGCTATTTGCGACCATATTCCTACCCTCAGTCCCTACGGTTTTCTCATGCAGGACGATATATCCGAATCCGTCTGGATCGGTAAGATCAAAAACTATTTCAAAGGCCTGACAAACAAAAAAGAAGAATAGAAAGTAATTTCAGTATCAGACAGTTCCAGATCACTGTACACTTATTACTTACTCCACCATGAAAAGCAAAGCCTTTACGATACTCGCCTACTTTACCTTACTGGTACTGGCCCTCTTCTTTTTCTTCTGGGGACTCGTCAAAGCCAAAGCTTTCCTGGCGCCCCTGGCGGTAGCGGCCGTACTGGCTATGGTAGTACTCCCGGTGGCCAACTGGTTTGAGCACAAAGGCATGAAGCGAGGCTGGTCCTCGTTCATGGCAGTACTTAGCATCTTGTTCTTTTTCGGAGTACTGGCGGGTATACTGGCCTTTCAGGTAAAAAGCTTCTCGGAAGACTGGCCCAAAATGAAACAGAAGCTCGAGCCCAAGGTGAATGACCTGCAAAATTTCATAGCCGAGAAAACCGGGATTTCGGTAAGCGAGCAGAAGCAGAAACTACCGAGTAGCCTTAAAAGTGGCTCCTCTTCAAGTAGTAGCAGTAGTGGGGGTGGCCAGGAAGCGCAGTCATCGGGCGGCGAGTCGCAACAGGGACAGAGTCAGGGGCAGTCGGGTTCGCAGTCACAGCAGTCCGGAGGGGGCTCTATGATGTCGACGGCGGGCAGCTTTTTAATGAAATTTATCGAATTAGTCAGTACTTCTTTACTAACTGTTGTTTATATATTCTTCTTTCTGCTCTACCGGGAGAAGTTTAAAAAATCCATTATTAAAATGGTCCCGGAAGGCCGTCAGAACAGTACCCGAGATGTCATCAGCAGTGCCACCAAAGTTTCACAGAACTACCTGTTTGGCCGTTTGATCCTGGTCGTTATACTTTCCATTGCCTATTCCATTGGTCTGCTGATCTCGGGGGTGCAGCAGGCTATCCTGATCTCAATCCTGGCGGCGGTGCTTACGCTGATCCCCTACATCGGCAACATCATTGGTTACGGTCTGGCTATAGCCATGGCACTCTTTTCGGGCGGCAATGCCAGTCAGGCCATAGGAGTTACGCTTACGTTTGGTATCGCCCAATTTCTGGAAACCTACCTGCTGGAGCCCTTTATCATCGGAGATAAGGTAAATATCAATCCCATTTTTACCATCATTGTGGTGGTATTGGGCAACGCGCTATGGGGAGTAGTTGGTATGCTTATAGCCATTCCTGCGCTCGGTATTGCCAAGGTTATTTTTGATCATATACCTGTCTTACAACCGCTGGGTTACCTGTTTGGAGAAGAAGATACATCCGATAGCGATAGCCCTACTTTCTTTGACAAGATAAAAAATTGGGCTACAAATAAGTTTACATAGACCTATGTGTGCATCAGACGCAGACTGAGCTACTACCCATAGTAGATCGGGCCATATGCACTGGATACAACACCTTGCGGAAGACCGTTTACTAAATAGCCAGCTGTAATTAGGTACTCAGGCCCTGCGGGGCATACTTTTTATAAACTCTGTACTGTCACTTTAAAACTATTATATCGGATAATGCTACCCCCAAATGTTACACGCTAAACTACCCGGGGTGAAATGTACTGCAAACACATGTACTTTCACGGTATGGGCGCCCCAGAAAGAAAAAATGCTGCTTCACTTGATCTATCCTCAGGAGCAGCTGTTAGAGATGAAGCCCCTCGACTACGGCTACTTTCAGCTTGAAGTTACCAATGCAGCTCCGGGTACCCGGTATTTCTACCGTCCCGACGATGAAAAAGATTTTCCCGACCCGGCTTCTCACTACCAGCCCGAAGGAGTACACGGCCCTTCGGAAGTAGTTGATCATTCTGCCTACTCCTGGCAGGATCAGGGCTGGCGGGGTATTCCGCTGAAAGACCTGATCCTTTACGAACTTCACGTAGGGACATTTACCCCGGAAGGTACCTTTGAGTCAATGATCCCCTATCTGGACGATCTGGTACATCTTGGTGTCAATGCCATTGAGCTGATGCCCGTGTCACAATTTCCCGGAGGTCGCAACTGGGGCTACGATGGGGTATATCCCTACGCAGTACAGAACTCCTACGGGGGCCCGGACGGACTAAAAAAGCTGGTAGATGCCTGCCATGCTAAGGGTATTGCGGTGTTTCTGGATGTAGTGTATAATCACCTGGGACCCGAAGGAAACTACTTTGGTCAGTTTGGCCCCTACTTTACCGACAAGTACCATACCCCCTGGGGCGATGCCCTCAACTTTGACGGGGAGTGGTCCGATGGTGTGCGTGATTACTTTGCGAATAATGTACTGCACTGGTTTGAAAAGTACCATTTCGATGGCCTGCGCCTGGATGCCATTCATGCGGTGTATGATACTGGAGCGGTCCATTTCTGGGAGTATACCTACGGCAAAGTACGGCAGCTGGAGCAGAAACTCGGGCGTCCTCTGTACATGATCGCCGAAAGTGACCTCAACAGCCCTAAAGTTGTGAAAGTACCGGATGTAGGTGGCTTTGGTTTTGATGGCCAGTGGCTGGACGATTTCCATCATGCTCTCTATGTGATGCTGGATAAAGAGGGCAAGAACCGCTACGAAGACTTCGGCAGTATGCAGCAACTGGCCAAAGCTTTCTCGGAAGGATTTGTACACAGTGGCGATTACGTCAATTTCCGGAAGCGCAAGCACGGAGTATCCTCAGCCGGAGTATCCGGAGAAAAATTTGTGGTATTTAACCAAAATCACGATCAGGTAGGTAACCGGGTACAGGGGGAGCGCCTGTGCATGCTGGTGGATTTTGAACGTACCAAACTGGCGGCAGCAGCTATCCTGCTGTCCCCCTACCTGCCCATGTTATTCATGGGAGAAGAATACGCTGATCAAAGTCCGTTCTTTTATTTTGTCAGCCACTCCGACCAGGATCTGATCAAAGCCGTACAGGAGGGGCGTAAAAAAGAATTTGAGGGGTTTCAATGGGATGTTGAACCACCCGATCCGCAGGACGAGGATACCTTCAACCGCTCCAAGCTACAATGGCATAAGCGGCAGAGTGGTAAGCACAGCATCATGCTGGAGTGGCATCGCCGTCTGATAGAGCTCAGGAAAACCAATCCGGTACTACATAATCCCAGCAAGAACGACCTGTACGTTCAGGTACTGGGTCAGCAGGGGCTGGTACTGCAAAGGCGCAGCGAAGACCAGCTCACCTACCTGCTCTGTATTTTTAACTTCTCCGACGAACCCCTTGCCTTTACTCCAACTGATCAGAGCAATCAGTGGTTTAAAGTCATTGATTCAAAAGAAGAGGAATGGCTGGAAAAGCCGGAGGTGACTGGTGAAGCGGCCCCGCAACGGGTAGATGCCAACCAGGAAATCCAGATTGCTCCCTGCAGCGTCTGCGTTTACTCAAACAAATAAGATATATAGAATGAGAATGAGGTAATCATTTTATCTAATTCAGTACTAATGAAGAGATGTGTACCAGCCGGTATACATCTCTTCATTTTTAAACTATCATATACATGATGAATACCTACTTCTTTATCCAGCACCTTTGTGCCGGACCAGCTCTATGTATGAGACCTATACCACAGCCAGCTTTCGACATGGAATGATTGATATGGATGCGGAGTGCCATTAGTATCAACATGATAGATCCGGCACCTGGCTTTTTAACGTGTTCCAAATCTTCCTATATCAATCAGTAACTATTAAAATAGTTATTACTCCAATTATTAGAAAAGGTTAATAATATTCAGTGTCTTCAATTTTATTCCTAGCTCTAACATCAGATAAATAAGTAGAAATTGACAATCAGCAGACTCATTAGTAATCAATATTAGACAGTAAGCACTTGGTCTGGCTTTATCGTAAGGCCACCGGTAGTCTAAAAATGATGTTTTGTAGTATTGATTAGTAGTACTCTATTCATATAGCCTGGTATTGTAATGAGGCATTTATACTACTGCTGTTACTACTATCGTTTCTCCTTAGCTAATTCCCGAGTATATAACTGACAGTTAAGGAATCAGCAAACCACTTTTTAGTGATTTGAAAACGGCCGAAGCACATATAGGTAAAACAGATTATAGATTTAAATAAAGATTTTTCGCAACATTATTGGCTAGGCTTTGTTTTTCCCTTAATTCCTGCTTTATTAGTTTCATCACAAAAAACTTTTGTAAGTTTGCAAAGACTCATTATAACTTCATTCTATGAAAGCAAAATCCATTCGTTTTTTCTCACCCGTGGATAATAGCGAGGAAAAACAGAAAAGCACTTCAAAGGCACCGGAACTAACGGGGTATATTTCAGGAACTGGTAAGCTTGTATTCCCGAATAAAACAGTAGAGCAGCTTGACTTTAATCCCGAGGAAACCCGTTTTATGATTGGAGCCCAGGAAGGCAAAAGAAAAATCAAATCACTCTTCCTGGTACCTTCTACCGACGATCAGGCCGAAGCTTTTGAATTGACGAAAAGCACTAAGAACTACAACATTCCTCTGGCCTTTATTTTACAAAAGAATGGTGTTGATTACAGCAATAACAAGTACAACTTCACCGTCAAACCATTTGATTATGAAGGTTTAACTGGTTATGAGCTTCAATTGGAGCAGGAAGGGCCCAAGCCAGAGTATACCGGTAAGCCACGTGGTCGTAAGCCAAAAAACGCGCAGGAATCTCAAGCTTAAAAACAAGATCATTGATTGCTACTAATCTGGCAATACTTTGAAAGGACAGCATAAAATAAAAGCAGCTCCACCTGTATAAGCGGAGCTGCTTTTTATTTTTATCAGTACCTATATTTAGTAGGCTTATCAGGCGCGGTATACATCCAGTTGTTTGATCTCCGCTTTATATTGATCCGGCAGTATCAACGATTTCAGGATCCAGTCCGTCTTAAGCTTTCGGCTCCATTTATATACCGTAAGTACCGGGTCCAGCAGGGGCAGATTACCTAAGCTTAGAAGAGTATTTACCCGTGCGGGTACTACCATCACCTGCGCCTCCATCAATAGTTTGTAGCGGATCAGTCCGAGGTGCTTTCGATACTGCTTGTAAAGGTCTTTGGTAAAATGACTGTTTACCATATTCTGTTCGAGGTGCTGCTCCCGCATCACCAGCCAATCGGCAAATGTCATAGGCAGGCCAACCAGACCCATGCGGGTACCTACACGAAAAAATACATCAAATACTTCTTCTTTTTCGGCCTGCGTCAGCTTTCTTTCCAAAAGCTCGTAGGACCTGATCGAATAGTCAATCAGCATAAAAAGTACATCCCTATAGGCCCAGTCTGGTATAGTAGCCCCTCGCTTGGCTTCAACTCCTGCATGAATAGCTGCAATGCGATCAATGGCCTTATTAGCCGCGTCGAGTTCAGAAAATACGATCTGACGGGCGTAGGCAACGGTCGAAAATAACCTACCCAGGGGATCGGCCGGAAGCTTACCTGTAAAGTACAGCCAGTCTACGGCTTTATTCAGAGCAAACTCAGCGGAAGCCCCGGCAAATATGAAAAGGATGGTATCTCCTTTTCCCCATATCTCCCGTACAATGGAGTCTTTTCTTACAAAGTAGTTCATGATGTATAAACAAAAAACACTAGCAAAATGTGCGCTCATACCTCCATGTAAACGCTACAAAGCACTTTCCTAATGTATAACAAGAGGTCACTTTTGGATCTTAAATATACCAAATCCGTATAATTAACAACAGGCTCCCTACCAACCATTTAGGACATTTTCGCTAGGTTGAAATGATCGCTCGCCTTGCTGCTTTATGTAACTGTACCTGTTTCTTATTTTCTAGTCGTTACACAATGAGCTCTTAGAAATAGGAATGTCGATTGAGTATCATTAAGACATCTGCAGAGTCCAAATGCTCTTTTAAATCAATAGAGGTGATCAAAACTGGCAGTAAGTACATGAGTAAAAATGTTATACAAGGTGTAAATACAGACCTATATATCAATTATAGAAGTGACTACTTATACTTTAAAAATTACCGCTCTCCTAATGGCATATACGAGCTCATTCTATGTTCAGCAGGCATTGAAAAGTCGCATTTATGTACTAAAAATAGTTTTACAACAGTAACTTATCTAACGTTGTTATCCTTCACTCTTCTGACTCTTCGTTCAATCTTTGCCTGACTATTTTTCTTCCTGCCTACCCCATTCATACTGCTTATAAAACTATACAAGACTCTCATTTCACTGTATATCAGCCCTATTAATTTACTACAAGTTACCAAACAGACGGGCTCGGCTACCCTTCTATTTAAAAAATGCAGACAGTAGATTTTTTATTTAGCCAAAAAAGCTATAATTTTTAGCTACGTATAAAACACTATACGTCTCCTGCTGTTATACAAGTAGAAGATCCTCCTCAAAAAAATTGTTTGGTGGTACTACCAAACTACTCTTATAAAAAAGGTAAATGACCTGAGAATGGTGACGACTTATAGTGTCATCGTCTATTTACTTTTTAGATCAATCAGAACAGCAATCAAAGATTCTATTCATCAAGGTGACGGCTACGTATTTCCTTGGCTAGCAATCATATTGATTGACTTTTCCGCTTGACGCAGTTTTACAGCACCACCTGTCAGTAAAGCAAGTATGGTTCATTAAACCCATCGCAGGGAGATCAACCATGGGTTGTAGATAGGTACTTCAACAGTAAAAACACCTACTGGCATGATATTTTAGATTAGGTGGGAAGATGAAGATGCTGTTGTCTCTGATGCTAATACATTGATTTTTAACTATTTAATCAGTTATAACTACTTTCTAAGCAACTTAAAAAGTGGTATAACTAATTAAAAATCAAAACGAGATTGTGTGAATAGGTTTTAGAACCCGCACAATTGATGACTGGTGTCAGGCAAATGGGAAGTGTGGTATTGAAATGTGTAGTAGAGGTTTTCCACTCTTGACAACCTTAGAGAGCTAATAATTCGTAACAATATACGTACACATTTATCCATACTAAAAACTGCATTGAATGAAAAAAAAGGTATTAATCACGGGGGGAGCTGGTTTCATTGGATCCCACCTCTGCGATGAATTAATCTCAAAAGGCTACGATGTAGTAGTATATGATAATCTGATTCCACAAGTACATGGCATAGGCCAGCAACGGCCTGACTACCTGCACCCGGAAGTAGAACTGATAAAAGGCGATGTTCGTGACAAACGTGCACTTACCGACGCTCTGCACAATGTAGATGTGGTATATCACTTTGCAGCCCGCGTTGGCGTGGGTCAGAGTATGTATGAGATCGATGAGTACACCGATGTCAATAACCGTGGTACGGCCGTCCTGATGGAGGTACTGATGGAGCGTCCGGTTGAGAAACTGGTAGTGGCCTCCAGCATGAGTATATACGGAGAGGGGCTGTATACTTCCCCCTCCGGCCAATGTTATCAATCCGTGGCTCGTACCATGACCCAGCTCAAAGCGGGCGACTGGGAACTTCACGATGAACAGGGCAACACGCTACAGCCACTGGCTACTCCCGAAACCAAAACCCCCGACCTGGCGTCGGTATATGCTCTTTCCAAATACGATCAGGAAAAACTGTGTCTGATTGCGGGCAAAGCCTATCATATTCCTACGGTAGCGTTACGCTTCTTCAATGTGTACGGTACTCGTCAGGCTCTTTCCAATCCTTATACAGGCGTACTGGCCATATTTGCTTCGCGCTATTTGAATGATAAATCGCCACTGGTATTCGAAGATGGCTACCAGCAGCGCGACTTTGTGCACGTCAAGGATGTAGCCCGGGCGTGTCGTCTGGCCATGGAGGTACCCGAGGCTGCTGGTGAAGTATTTAACGTGGGCAGTGGCAATAACTACACTATCAAGGAAATCGCCGAGAAGTTGGCTGAATGCCTTCGCAAGCCCAACCTACCACCTCAACTCACAGGCAAGTACCGCGTCGGTGATATCCGTCACTGCTTTGCTGATATATCAAAAGCCGGGCGGATCCTGGGCTTCCGACCCGAGGTGGACTTCCGGGATGGACTTAACGAACTGGCCGAATGGCTCAAAGAACAGGTAGCGGTTGATGAAGTTGACAAGGCGGCCGATGAGCTGTCCGCCCGGGGACTTACTGTATAACCATCTGATCCATACCTTAAAACAAAGAAATAAGAATGAAATCGAACGGCATCAAGCATCCTGAAATTGGTTTTTTGGAATGGTTTCATGTGGGCGAATACGAACGGGTAGAGGCTACTCTTGATCAGCTCCGCAAGCTTTCCATCAACCAGCTAAGAACGGGTATGTCCTGGGCGGATTTATATACCGACGAAGGCAAGCAGTGGTATAAATGGCTGATACCCAGGCTTGCCAAAGAAGCGGAAATACTTCCCTGCTTCCTTTATACACCCCCTTCGCAAGGTATACTTCCAAAAACGTCGTCGCCCCCGCGCAACCCTAAGGATTACGCCGATTTTCTGGATACGATGGTAACCCAGTATGGCAAGTACTTCGAGTGGGTGGAGCTCTGGAACGAGCCCAACAACAAGAGTGAGTACGACTACACGCTGGACTGGCAGTGGAACACCTTCACCGCTATGATCGGGATGGCTGCCCACTGGATGAAGCACCTGAAAAAGAAAACCCTGCTGGGAGGCATGAGTCCGGTAGATCCCAACTGGCTACAGCTCATGTACGACCGGGAGGTGATGAAGTACATTGATGCCATTGGCGTTCACCATTTCCCCCACGTATTTGATGATAAGTGGTACGGCTGGGAACAACTGCTGGATCAGGTACGAAATGTTATCAATTCCAATGGTGGCAACCAGAAGATCTGGATCACCGAAACAGGCTACTCCACCTGGAAACACGATGAGCGCAAGCAACTGGAAATGTTTCTGGAAAGTACCAGAGCTCATGTGGAACGGGTGTACTGGTACGGCCTCAACGACCTGAACAAGATATACCCCACCGTAGACGGCTTCCATACCGACGAACGTGAGTACGCCTTTGGTATGGTGAAGACAGACGGCACCGAAAAACTGCTATATCGATTACTATGTGAAAAATCACCACGGGAACTGGAGTCGGATAAATGGATGTCCGTTCCCTACATCAAGCACGACACAACCGATAGTGTACTGGTAGTAGGTGGGGCCGGATTTATAGGTACTAACATGGTGAAGACACTGGCCGAAGCCGGTGAAAAGGTTACCATCCTGGACAACCTGTCACGCCCGGGCGTAGAGAAGAACCTGCGCTGGCTGAAGACCCACTACCCCGACCAGCTCAATATTGAAGTGGCGGATATTCGCAACGAGTTTTGTGTAGAAGCCGCCGTAGCCAAGGCCAGTTTTGTCTACCACTTTGCCGCCCAGGTGGCCGTCACGACCAGCTGCAACCTGCCAGTCATGGACTTTGATGTCAATGCCCGCGGTACGCTCAATGTACTGGAAGCCATCCGGAAATCGTCGCATCAGCCTCCGATGCTTTTTACCTCCACCAATAAGGTATACGGGGGGTTGGAAGACCTGCGACTCGTCATTGACAATAACCGTTACGAACCCGAAGAGCCCCTGATCCGAGAAAGTGGCATTAGTGAGCTGCGCCCGCTGGACTTCCACAGCCCCTACGGCTGCTCCAAAGGGATAGCCGATAGCTACATCCTGGATTATGTACGTACCTATGGCCTGAAAGCGGTCGTGTTCCGGATGAGCTGTATCTACGGGCCGCACCAGTTTGGTACCGAAGACCAGGGCTGGATCGCGCACTTCCTGCTCAAAGCTCTGCAGGGACAGCCCATCAACATCTACGGTGATGGTAAGCAGGTACGCGATGTGCTGTTTGTGGAAGACCTTATTCAGGCCATGTTACAGGCTCGTGATCAGATGGATCATCTGAATGGAAAAGCTTTCAATATGGGAGGAGGTCCCGCCAATACCATTAGTTTGTTACAGCTCATTGATCACATTCAGGAGCTACACGGAGAGAAAATAGAGGTGAACTTTGACCAGTGGCGTCCGGGTGATCAGCGGTACTATGTATCAGACACCACCCGCTTCCAGACCGAAACCGGCTGGAAGCCCCGCATATCGGCCTGGGAAGGGGTGGAGAAGCTGTACCACTGGCTCGTCAAATATAATGATCAACCTAAAAAAGTTGCCTCTAACATAAAACTTGTATGATACCCGAAGTACAAAACAGACCTGCTCTATCTAACCTAGATCTGGTTACGGGACGTTCTGCGGTCATCGCAGCTCCCCAATCTATCGAGATTACCGAAGTAACCCTACGTCCTCCCGCTGATGATGAAATTTGTATAAAGCTGGATGGCTGCGGACTATGCTCCTCCAACCTACCGGTATGGGAAGGCCGGGAGTGGTTTCAGTATCCCATACAGGCTGGTGGTCCCGGTCACGAAGGCTGGGGTACCGTACACGCCGTAGGGGCTAACGTAATGGATTTCCAGGTTGGAGATCATGTAGCTGTACTATCCTACAATGCCTTTGGGGAGTATGACTACGCTCCCGCCAGCCATGCTATAAAGCTTCCCGAGAAGTTGAAAGGACTCCCTTTCCCCGGCGAGCCCCTGGGCTGCGCCATGAACATCTTCAACCGCAGTGACATTCGCGCCGGTCAGACCGTCGCCATTCTGGGCATTGGATTTCTGGGAGCGCTGCTGGTACAGTTAGCTAAAGAAGCCGGAGCCCGTGTTATCGCTGTATCAAGAAGAACTTCATCACTGGGCCTGGCACGGCAATTCGGAGCGGATGAAGCCATAGCCATGGACGATCATTATAGGATCATCAACGCGGTGAGTGACCTTACCAATGGAGAGTTCTGTGACCGGGTTATAGAATGTACCGGGAAGGAGTGGCCACTCAACCTCGCGGGTGAACTAACGCGCATCCGCGGCAAGTTAGTCATAGCCGGTTTCCATCAGGACGGGATGCGTCAGGTAAATGTACAACTCTGGAACTGGCGGGGCCTGGATGTGATCAACGCCCACGAGCGGGATGCGGAGATGTACATCGAAGGGATTAGAAAAGCTGTACTGGCCGTTGAATCAGGAATTCTGGATCCAACTCCCTTGTATACCCACACCTTTTCACTCGAACAGATCAACGAAGCTTTCAGGACCCACCAGGAAGCTCCCGAAGGCTTCGTAAAAGCGTTAATCCTGAACACGAAATAACCCGGCTAACCATTGGAAAATAAAAATTTAGAAATCGGATTCCTGGGTGTTGGCTGGATAGGAAGAAACCGTATGGAAGCCGTTGCCAAAACCGGCATCGCCAACATTACCTGCATTGCTGACCCTTCCATTGATAATATCGAAGCCTCCAAAGCCAGTGCTCCGGAGGCCGATTTTTGTTCCTCCTACGATGATCTGCTGGGCCACCAGCTGGATGGCATAGTCATAGCTACCCCCAGCGCCCTGCATGCGTCCCAGTCGCTGGATGCGATCCAGTCGGGACGGGCAGTATTCTGCCAGAAACCCCTTGGCCGTAACACCAAAGAAACCGCTGCGGTAGTCAACGCCGCCCGCGAGGCCAATCTGCTGCTGGGAGTGGACTTCTCGTACCGATATACCTGTTACCGGCTCCTTCACAACCTGGTACAGAAGGGTGAGCTCGGAAAAATATATGCCATCGAGATGTGCTTTCACAATGCCTACGGCCCTGATAAGCCCTGGTTCTATGATCCGGAGTTATCAGGTGGCGGTTGTGTGATAGATTTAGGTGTACACCTGCTGGACCTGGCCCTCTGGACATTGGGCAACCCTAAAGTGGAGGTACTATCTTCCGTGCTATTCTCCAAGGGCGAGCCCCTTACTGATCCTGACACCAAAGTGGAAGATTTTGCAACGGCCCTGATGCAGACCGAAAACGGAGCTTCCATGCGATTGAGCTGCTCCTGGAACCTGCCGGCTGGTAAGGAAGCCGAGATCTATTTCAACGTGTACGGATCACTGGGAGGAGCCTCCTTCCGAAACATCAACGGATCTTTTTATGAATTTGAAGTAGCGCGCTTCTACGGTACCCGTACCGAAGTCCTGTTTAGCGGACCCGATGAATGGGGCGGCCGGGCCATCGTAGACTGGACCAGCAAGCTGGCCGAAGGAAGCGGCTTTGACACCGATATAGAATCAGTAGTACAAGTAGCCCAAATAATGGATAAGATTTATGGAAGAAAATAATACTCTCAAGTACCCCCGCCGCATATTGATGACCGCCGATACCGTAGGCGGTGTATGGACGTATTCCCTGAATCTTGCCAAAGCACTGGGTAAATTTGATATTCAGGTATATCTGGCAACCATGGGTAGCCTGCCTACTGAAAAGCAGAAAGTACAGGCGGCTCAGATCCCTAACCTGACCCTGCACTCCAGCGATTACGCTCTGGAGTGGATGGACAAGCCCTGGGAGGGAGTCGACAAAGCGGGTCCGTGGTTGATGGAACTCCAGAAGCAGATTCAGCCTGATCTCATTCACCTGAACAACTACTGCCACGGCCATCTGGACTGGAACGCACCCGTCATGATGGTATGCCATTCGTGCGTATTCTCGTGGTGGGAAAATGTAATTGGTTCTACGCCCCCGGACCAGTACCAGGAGTACTTTACCCGGGTACAGAGAGGTCTGCAGGCGGCTGATCTGGTAGTAGCTCCCAGTCGGGATATGCTGCAGTCTATTTGCCGAATCTATGGTGAAGTGGCCAACAAGATCGTCATTCCTAACGGGGGCGAACCGGTAAGCATAGCCCGCGACGAAAAGCAGGATATCATTTTCAGCATGGGCCGCCTGTGGGATAGCGCCAAGAATATAGAATCCCTCAACCGCGTGGCGGGTGAGCTCTCCTGGCCGGTTGTCATTGCGGGAGATGATGCGGTACCCGGCTCATCCGATAACGCTACCTTCGCCAACGTTACCTACACCGGTAAGCTGGATCAGAACGAAGTAAACAGCTGGCTGTCCAAAGCTTCGATTTATGCCCTGCCCGCCCGATACGAACCCTTTGGCTTGTCCATTCTGGAAGCAGCTCATGCCGGTTGTACCCTGGTACTGGGTGATATTCCGAGTCTTCGCGAAAACTGGATTGGAGCGGCCTTCTTTGTTGAACCGGGCAATCTGGAAGCCCTGAAATATACGCTCGAGACGCTCAGCCAACGCCCGGACCTCAGGAAGAAATACGCCGAGCGGGCCGCCATTCGGGCCAAAGCCTTCACTACGAAGCGCATGGCAAACCTTTACCTGGCGAAGTATGAGGAGATGCTGAACAGCCCGGCAATATCAGATCAGAAAAACGCTGGTAAAGCCATCGTCTAACATACTGCCCAACCAGCTTAAAATACATTGACAGCTACTAACCCGTCCATACATGAAAATCGTACTATTCTACCACTCTTTACTATCTGACTGGAATCACGGCAACGCTCATTTTCTACGTGGCGTGTCGGCCGAACTAATCGACCGCGGCCATCAGGTACAGGTACTGGAACCCAAAGGCGGATGGAGCCTCACCAACCTGTTGAGCGAAAGAGGAGAAAAGGTATATACCGAATTCAGAGACAACTACCCTACGCTTACGTCCGACATGTATGACGCTACTAACCCGGATCTCGGTCATTACCTTCAGGATGCGGATCTGGTACTGGTACACGAGTGGAATGATCACGATCTGGTCAAGCTGGTAGGTAACCTGAAGAAGAAGTACGATTATAAACTACTCTTTCACGACACCCATCACCGGTCGGTCACCGAAGAGCAGAGTATGTCCAACTACGACCTGAGTAACTACGACGGAGTACTGGCATACGGAGAGGTAATTAAGAATATATATCAGAAAAAAGGATGGGTAAAGCAGGCCTGGACCTGGCACGAAGCCGCAGATACGCGGCTATTCCACCCGATAGAAGGTGTTGAAAAAGAAGGTGACCTGGTGTGGATCGGCAACTGGGGCGACGACGAGCGTACCGAGGAGCTGATCGAGTTCCTGATCGAGCCCGTAAAAGAGCTGGGTCTGAAGGCTAAAATGTACGGGGTACGATACCCGGATGAAGCACTCAAACTTCTGGCTGATGCGGGAATTGAATATGGTGGGTATCTTCCCTCCTTCCAGGTACCTCATGTATTTGCCAAGTATCGTTTTACCATCCACGTACCCCGGCGCCCTTATACCCGGGCGCTTCCGGGCATACCTACCATCCGACCATTTGAAGCCATGTCCTGCGGGATACCGCTTATCAGTGCTCCCTGGCAGGATGCCGAGCAGCTATTCAACGTCGGCAAAGATTACCTGAGCGTTGCGAATGGGAATGAGATGAAAGAAAGGATGCAGCAGGTACTGAATGACCCTACTTTGGCTGCATCCCTGGCCGAAAACGGTCTGCAAACCATCAGAGACCGACACAGTTGTGCCCATCGGGCAGATGAACTGATGGAAGTGTATGAGCAGCTTACACAACCCGAACCTACTGCAATCAAACTCTGACCTGCCATGAAACAGCCATTAAAAATAGCCTTTTTCGGTTCGAGCCTTGTATCGGCCTACTGGAACGGCGCCGCCACCTACTACCGTGGTATCATCAAAGAACTACATAAACTAGGACACGATATAACGTTCTTCGAGCCCGATGCCTACGAGCGGCAACAGCACCGTGACCTGCCCGATGTGGACTGGGCTACGTCTGTCGTGTACGACGCTACCACAGAAGCACTGGAAGCGGTACTAACCCGGACACCGGAGTTTGACATACTCATCAAAACCAGCGGGATTGGTGTATTCGATGAATACCTGGAAGAGCGGATTCCACAACTGGCCGGAGAAGATCAACTTATCATCTTCTGGGACGTAGATGCCCCGGCTACCCTGGACCGTATGCAGAGCGACCCGAATGATGCCTTCAGGGAGCACGTCAAAAAATACGATCTGGTACTTACCTACGGAGGTGGTGATCCGGTAGTGGAAGCCTATACCGACATGGGTGCTAAAGCCTGCATCCCTGTATACAATGCCCTTGACCCTGAGACGCACCATCCGGTCGAAAAGGATCAGGCTTTTGATTGCCACCTGGCCTTCCTGGGTAACCGTCTGCCCGACAGGGAGCAGCGGGTCGAGGAGTTTTTTATCAAAGCAGCTGCTTCCCTTCCCCAGAAGAACTTTATGCTGGGTGGTAACGGCTGGCACGACAAGCCCATGCCGTCCAATATCAAGTACCTGGGCCACGTATATACCAAAGACCATAATGCTCTTAACTGTACCGCCATGGCCGTGCTGAACATCAGCCGCGACAGCATGGCCAAGTATGGTTTCTCACCCGCGACCCGTGTGTTTGAGGCCGCCGGGGCCAGGGCCTGTATTATTACCGACCACTGGAAAGGCATCGAAATGTTCTTTGAACCCGATCAGGAGATCCTTATTGCCGAAACCGGAGCCGAGGTAGCTCAGATTATGGCTACGCTCTCACCCGAGCGGGCTGCCCAGATCGGGAAAGCCGCCTACGAGCGGGTACTTCGTGACCATACCTATGCGCAACGGGCTCAACTGGCGGAGGCTCTTTTCATGAAAAACCTCAAAACCAACCGAAAGGAGGTACTGTCATGAAATCCTGGAACATTACCATTTTGGGGCTATCCATTACTTCTTCCTGGGGCAATGGCCACGCCACTACCTTCCGGGCGTTGATAAAGCAGCTCCACCAGCAGGGACACCAGGTACACTTCCTCGAACGGGATGTTCCCTGGTACGCCAGCAACCGGGATATGCCCGCTCCCCCCTACTGCAAGCTGGACCTGTATTCTTCTCTGGAAGAGTTGAAGCAGAACTACGAATCAGTAGTGGCCGCGGCCGATATGGTCATCGTAGGTTCCTACGTACCCGAAGGGGTAGAAGTAGGAAAGTGGGTACAGCAAACGGCCCAGGGTATCCGGGCTTTCTACGATATAGATACTCCCGTTACACTAGCCAAGCTGGAGAGGGAGGATTACGAGTACCTGCACCCGTATCTGATTCCCGGCTACGACCTGTACCTCTCCTTTACCGGCGGGCCTACGCTGGCCCGCCTGGAGGTAGTCTATGGCTCCCCATCGGCCAAGGCCCTGTACTGCTCGGTAGATACGGATCTGTACTATCCCGAAACCACTCCTATACAATACGACCTGGGGTACCTGGGTACTTACAGCCCCGATCGCCAGCCGCCCCTGGAAAAGCTGATGATCGATGCCGCCCGTGCCTGGCCGGAGGGTCGCTTTGCCGTGGTAGGTCCGCAGTATCCGGATACGATACAGTGGTCTGCCAATGTTACGCACACGCACCATCTGCCGCCGTCGGAGCACCGGCACTTCTATACTACCCAGCGCTTTACCATGAATATCACCCGGGCGGATATGATTCAGGCCGGGTACTCGCCCAGTGTCCGGTTATTTGAAGCGGCTGCCTGCGGAGTACCCATTATTTCAGACTACTGGGATGGACTGGATACGGTATTCCGGTTTGATGAGGAGATACTGGTATCCTATGATAGCGCAGATACACTTCGGTATCTGAGAGAGATGGATGAACAGACACGCAAAGAAATTGGTGAAAGGGCCCGACAGCGTGTACTGAAAGAGCATACCTCCGTTCAGCGGGCCAGGCAGCTGATCGGCTACGCGGAGGAGCTTAAAGCGAAAAAAGAGACCACAACCGTTAATGGATAAAATGAATTATCAGGAGAAGATAAAACAACTAGGTCCCTGGTTCCACAACATACACTTGCCCGATGGTACGCAGACCGCTCCGGACCATTTTCTGGGGGATTTTCCCTCCTTTAAGTGGAAGGATCTTTCCCCCTCCATTCCCGAGGATCTGAAAGGAATGAAGGTGCTGGACGTGGGTTGTAATGCCGGCTTCTATAGTATAGAGCTGGCCAGGCGGGGCGCGCAGGTATTGGGTATCGATGTGGATGCGCACTACCTGCAGCAGGCGGAGTGGGTGGCTGAGTGCTTCGGCCTGCAGGATCAGATCCGGTACAGGCAGATGCAGGTATATGATCTGGCCCGGTTGGACGAGGAGTTTGACCTGATCTGGTTTATGGGAGTATTTTACCACCTGCGCTACCCCCTGCTGGCACTGGATATCCTGGGTCGCAGGTGCAAGCACATGATGGTGTTCCAGACCCTGACTATGCCGGGGGAACTACCCACTGAAGAGGTGTACGATAGCCATATCCATGATCGGGAAAACCTGTTGAAGCCGGAGTGGCCCAAGATGGCTTTCATCGAACATAGCTTTGCCGGTGACCCAACCAACTGGTGGCTGGCCAACGAAAGTGGAATGCGGGCTATGCTGCGGTCTACGGGTTTTAGTGTATCGGACAAACCGCTGGATGAAACCCTGATCTGTATCAAAGACCCGGGTTATGAAAGCTCAGTGGATACCTGGAACAAGAGTGAGTACCTGTCGGCAATTCAACAAAACTGGGTGGAGGAAGTAAAAATCAAAATAGGTAAGTAAGCAGTATTTCATGAGCAAACTGCTTACTTTACCATTTTATTGCTGAACTGTTCCTACATGCTGGACTTCCGCCTGTACGTTTTCTATACGGTTGCCAAAAAGCTTAGCTTCACCAAAGCCGCCGCTGAACTGCATATTACACAACCTGCCGTCACCAGGCATATCCATGAACTGGAACAGCAGTTTGGAGTAGCCCTGTTTGAGCGGGCAGGGAAGCAGATCAGGCTGACACCCGCCGGAAAGATAGCTTTGGACCACGCCGAAATCATTCATGCCAACTACCGGCAGCTTGAGTTCGACCTGAACAGCCTGAAAGGACAGCACTCGGGTGTGCTACGGCTGGGGGCCAGCTCTACGGTGGCACAGTACGTACTGCCGCCGGTACTGGCCCGCTTTCATGATAAACACGCCGATATTACCATCTCCCTCGTCAGTGGCAATACCGAGCAGATCGAACAGGCCCTGCTCAACCGGGACATTGACCTGGGTATCGTGGAAGGTAGAACCCACCTGCACGAATTGCGCTATACTCCCTTTGTACCCGATGAAATAGTACTGGTAGCCAGGACGGAGCATCCGCTGGCCCAGCGGGATGAGGTGTCCGTGGAGGAGCTCAAAGCCTATCACTTCCTGCTTCGGGAACGAGGCTCGGGTACCCTTGAAGTCATCGAACACGCCCTGCGTCAGGTAGGCGTTAAACTTGTGGATCTGCCCATTGAGATGTACCTGGGGAGTACCGAAAGCATCAAGTCCTACCTCTTTCATTCCAACTGCCTGGCCTTCATCTCCATTTATGCGATCGAAAGCGAATTGAAAGCAGGTTCGTTCAGGGTCATTGACATTCAGGGCCTTGATATTTCACGCCCCTTCTACACCATACTTCGTCAGGGTGATGCCGAGCCCTTGTCTGAGACTTTTTTACGCTTTGCCCGCCGGCACTATAACCACGGCTAATGACTCATAACAAATAGTTATTAGTCTTCCCTTCGTAAGTCCTCTACCTTTGAACCATCAATCAGTTACAGCTGTTTTTAATGTAGTTACATATATAATCCTACGTAGGGTTATAGCTTAATCAAAACATAAATCATGATTACAACAGATATATGCATCATTGGTGCCGGTCCCGTTGGACTATTTGCCGTATTTGAAGCTGGATTACTAAAAATGCGCTGCCACCTGATTGATGCCCTGCCCCAGGTAGGTGGACAACTTTCTGAGATTTACCCCCAAAAACCCATCTATGATATACCGGGTTATCCGGAAGTAAAAGCGCAGGAACTGGTGGATAACCTGATGGAGCAGATTGCTAGTTTCAAGCCAACATTCAGCCTGGGTGAGCGGGTCGAAGTACTCGACAAGCAGGAAGATGGATCGTATATAGTTGGGACGAGCGAGGGTACCCGTGTACACTGCCAAGTGGTGGTGATAGCCGCCGGACTGGGTTCTTTTGAACCTCGTAAACCTGAGATTGAAGGTCTGGAACGTTTCGAAGGGAAAGGGGTAAGCTACATGGTCAGAAACCCCGAGTTACTGCGTGACCGCCGGGTAGTACTGGCGGGTGGTGGCGACTCCGCCCTTGACTGGACCATATTCCTGGCCAATGTAGCCCAGGAGGTAACGCTGGTACACCGGGGCGAAACCTTCCGCGGTGCACCCGACTCGGCCGAGAAGGTATTCGAACTGGCACAGGAAGGTAAGATCAACCTTATCCTGAACTCCAATATCAGCTCCATCAATGGCAATGGACACCTTAAGGAGGTAACCCTGGTAGGTAAGGATAAAAGCAGCTACACCATGGAAGCTGACCACCTGATCCCCCTGTTTGGACTGACTCCCAAACTGGGACCCATTGCTGACTGGGGGCTGGCTATTGATAAATCCGCCATCAGCGTCAACACCTTTGACTATAGTACCAACGTAGAGCGCATCTATGCCATTGGAGACATCAACACCTATCCGGGTAAGCTCAAGCTGATCCTCTGCGGATTTCACGAGGCAGCCCTGATGTGCCAGAGCGCGTTCAAGTACGTCTACCCCAATCAGAAGCTAAGCTTTAAGTACACCACCGTTAACGGCGTACCGGCGTTTTGATTTAATTTTAAATATTGAATGAGTGATTTAGTGAATAAAACAAATATTCTCTCATTCTCTTAATCACTCATTCTCTCACTATTTCCAAAGATGATAAACTTTATTGTAGAAGACCGTAACGGCGAGCAGAGACCGGTCGAAGTACCCGAAGGCATCGGCCTGAACCTGATGGAAGTACTAAAAGCATCAGAGTATGATATACTTGCTACCTGTGGGGGTATGGGGCTTTGTGCCACCTGCCATGTGCAGGTACTCGAAGGGCACGATAACTTTCCTCCGGTCAGTGATGTAGAACTGGATATACTGGATACATTACCCAGTGCCCACGACGACAGCCGATTGGCCTGCCAGCTTCGGGTGGAGGAGTACATGGAAGGAGCATTATTCAGAATTGCCAGTGAGAATCATTGATATAATCTTCATTAGTAAATAAAGCCGGCGTAGCTACGCCGGCTTTATTTTTTTATTCCTGATGTACTTTCCACTTTAAAATCCTGCATGGCTTTCTCCCTTCTGTCCTTCGTAAAAGGATACTTCACCTGATGCCAGAAGTGACGGGGGAACTGCTCCACACCTTTGAAACCCAAAGCTATTTCCTTACCGTCCCTGGGTACATAAGCGGTACCGAACAGGTAGTCCCACAGGCTGAGCGTAATGGCGAAGTTGACGCCATACCGACACTCCTTAAGATCCTTAGCGTGATGCCAGGTATGGGTCTGTGGATTATTGAGCAGGTACCTTAGCTTCCCCAGAGGCAGGTACACATTGGTATGGTTGAGGTGGCCAATAGCCAGAGTAAACAGATGTACTATAAAAAAGTCAGTCAGGCCAAAACCAATCATAGCCAGGGGGACGTACTCAATAGTACGGTAGATCACTGTCTCCAGAGGGTGGTAGCGCATGTGGGAGGCAAAGCCCATTTCTTCCACCGAGTGGTGTACCTGATGAATCCGCCAGAGCCACTCAACCCGGTGCAGCAGGCGATGCACATTCCACTGGATAAAGTCACGTACTATAAACAGCGTCAATAGCCGTGCCCACACCGGCCAGGCAGCTATGTCCCATACCACCAGATGCTGCACCCCTGCCATTCCCATCAGATCTTTAAAGGCTTCTACACCTATATCGGAGAGTGCATTATAACCAATGAGGGAGAACAGGAAGAAGTTAAAGAACATGTAGAAGCCATCCAGCCAGAAGTCGCGACGAAGGATGGGCTGCCCTTTCCGCCAGGGTACTATGATCTCCAGCAACCAGCAGAAAAGCGAAAGCGCCAGCAGCCAGTAAAAGAAGTTGGTCCCATGAGGATTTAGTACCTCCCTCCACAAATAGTCGGCGTAGCCATAGAAGGAGTTGATCAGAATATTTCCATATTTCTCAAGCACCACCATAGGTGTAGGTCTTTACAGGTCAGAACTTCTACTAACTCCTACATTCAAACACTTCTAATTTAGCTCAACGGGGAGCCCCTGATGCTTCCAGTCCGGAAAGCCCGCCTCCAGACGGGTGGCCCGGTACCCTTTGCTCTTCAGGAGGGCTACCGCATCATCAGCAAATACACAGAATGGCCCGCGGCAGTAGGCAATAATCTCCTTATCGGATGGCAGGGTAAGCAACTGCTGTTCCCACTCAGCGGGAGGTACAGATATAGCCCTGGGTATATGCCCCAGCAGGTACTCTTCGGTAGGTCGTACGTCCAGCATGATTACCTCATCTGCCTGCAGCTTTTGAATCAGTTCTTCAATAGATACTCCTTCCAGACTATTCTTTTCTTTCCGGAAGTCATTCACCACCTTCTCCACCTCAGGAAGCTCCCTGATACTTAATGTGCGTAGCGCCAGCCAGGCCTGAAACACTTCCGGGCTCGAAAGTCGATAGTATACATAATGCCCCTGCTTGCGCGTATTCACCAGCCGCGACTGCTTAAGTACCTGTAAGTGCTGTGAAGCATTAGCCACGGTAGCACGAACCTCAGCAGCGATCACTTCTACTGTTTTTTCCCCCTGTGCTAATAATTCAATGATCTCCAGCCGATGCGGGTTGGACAAGGCCTTTGTCATCTGGGCTATTCCTCCATATACCCGCTCCTTAAATTCTCTTTTCTCCATTAGGTAGATTGACAGCTAGTGTACGAAGCAAATTTAACTATAAACAATCTATTATTCAATAGTTCTATTGAATAATAGATAAGCCAGTATCAACTACTGAAGCTACTATGTAAAGCACCACAGCAAAAAGAGCCGCACCTTACAGGTACGGCTCCTTATCTGATACTGATTGATATAGCAGTTTAGGCGGCCATTGCTGCCATGCGTCGGCACTCTTCGGCACAACGACGGCAGACCTCAGCGCAGCGATGGCAGTGATCCGCATCGTGCTTCTCACATTCATCAGCACAGGCATCACAAATCTGAGCGCACAAATCACATAACTGAGCGGCAAACGGGCTGTTGTTAGCCATCAACTCTACTGCCGTAAAGCAGATGTTAGCACAATCCCGATCCAGCCTGATACAGTCCACCATCATTTTTACATCCTCCTCTCCCAGGCAGGCATCCATACATTGGCTACATTCCACAGCACACTCCTGACAAGCTTGAATACAAGATTGAAATTGTTCATTCGCCATCATTCCTCGAGTTTAGTTGAAAATAGGTTACTAGTATTTAACATACTCAGTTACCTATTGTTTTTTAAGGTTTATCTGTTCGTTACACTTTGAACCTCTAATCACTAAAGAGAATAATCCAGTTGCTTTTTGAATGATTATGAGTAACCTGTACACTTACCATTCAGCTAATGGAATCGTTTTTTGAAAAATTTTCATTGCATTCAGGCACACCAGCAAAGCCATGGCTCTACATTATCCATAGGTCGAACTATACTTTCGTGTTTCTGATGGGATGGATGGAAGGGCAGTCCTGCCCGCTGGCGTACCATGGCCCTGGATAGTACGCTGAATTTGGTATCCTGGTGATCCCCCAGGGACTGGTACACATTATCCTTGCCAACAGTCCCACCAGCCTGAATATCGCAGGTGCAGTACTAGCCGTGGCAGCCCTGGCATTACCCCTTGGACCAGTCACACAGCACTATGCCGGATGGGATGAGTATATCCGGTAAAATGGAGACTAATCTGAACATCTCCTGATGTAGCCTGTTAGATAGTTACTGATATTGACAATCAATAAAAGAGTAAAGGCACGTTGAGCCTGATATCAATTATCAAATCTTATGTACCTATGAAAATACTTAAATTCAAAACCAACATAAAGTGTGGAGACTGCGTAGCCAAAGTTACGCCTTACCTTGATGGTGAGGATCGGATATCCATGTGGGATGTGGATACTAACACACCTGAAAAGATACTGAGTGTATCCGGGGATGAGATAGAGCCGCACCACGTTGAAAGTCTGGTTGAGAAAGCTGGATTCCAGGCCGAGGTACTACGTGTGCAGGGCATCGGAGGAGGCGATATTTAACTCTAAAGTTGTGTTATGACTGAGGTAAGTACTGATCATCCCAGCGGCCTTCCCTACATTGAGCTGACCGAGCAGGGGCGCAAAATATCCTTTCGGAAAGAGTGCCTGGGTGATGTTAAGATCTTCCGGAAGGTTAATGATGGGGAGGAAGAGCTGCTAGTGCAGGGAATCCGAACGCCCTACACGGATGCGGATAGCTTTCCAGAAGGTAGTAAGTTAACCTACACCATCGAGCTGGATCAGGACCGGCAAAAGCATCAATACCATTTAGAAGCAAGACTATAAAAGCTGAGGGCTGACAATTGATTGTCAGCCCTCAGCTTTTATCCTACTTAACTACCCGCTACATTACCTTATCAAGGGTAATGGGCAAATCACGTACCCGCTTACCCGTAGCATGATACACCGCATTGGCAATGGCCGGTGCTACACTGACAATGCCGATTTCACCCAATCCCTTCACCCCGAGTGGATTGACGATAGAATCTTCTTCATCGACAAATATCACCTCAACATCGTGTACATCGGCATTGACCGGAACGTGGTATTCGGCCAGATCATGGTTGATAAACCGGCCGTACTGGTGGTCCATAACCGATTCCTCTTCCAGAGCCATGCCTATGCCCCACACGACGCCACCCAGGATCTGACTGCGGGCGGTCTTGGGGTTCAGGATACGTCCACCGGCAACGGCAGTTACTACCCGTGTAACTTTAATGGTGCCCAGGTCTTCGTCCACCTTTACTTCCACGAATACCGCTGAGTGCGAATAAGGCGAGTAGTTTTCCTGTTCGTCCGAAGGTTTTGACTCAGCTTCTACCTGTATATTATCCTTCTTATTATCTCTTAGGAGCTGGGTGAGTGGGATGGCAACCGATGAATTCTCTTTAAGTCGCATCTGACCATCCGTGAACTCCACCTCCTCTATGCCAGCTTCCTTGAAGGGTGAGTCATCTGATTCCTGAGCCAGTTCCAGGAGTTTCTCCCCCAGCTTCTCACAGACCAACTTCACTGCCGACCCCACCGTGGAAGCAGTCCAGGACCCTCCTTCGAGGGGGGACTGGGGTAGGGACGAATCACCTAATTTGAATTCCACGGCCTCAATGGGTAGTCCCATGCACTCGGCTGCAATCTGGCTCATGATGGTATAGGTACCGGTACCAATGTCGGCCGTAGCACTACTTACCGTGAGCTTGCCTTCCTTGGTCAGGACAGCTTTGGCCCCGGACGGCTTCTGAGTAGCTTCCCAGGCTCCATTAGCCACTCCCCAACCAATCAGGTTATGGCCTTCGCGCATGGATCGGGGCTGTGGCTTCCGGTCCTTCCAGCCAAATAGTTCTGCCCCCTGACGGTAGCATTCCCGCAGCTCTTTACTGGAAAAGGGTTTATCCTCATTTTGATCCCTAACCGAATAGTTTTTCAGCCGAAACTCCACCGGGTCCATTCCTACTTTGTAGGAGAGCTCGTCGATGGCACATTCCAGGGCATAGATACCCGTTGTGCCCCCCGGAGCCCGCATATCGAGCGGAGTATACACATCCAGGCCCACCAGTTTATGGCTTACCTTCACGTTGTCACACTTATACAGTACGCCGGGCCAGATAATTACATCTTCACTGTAATCTTCAAAACGGGAGGTCTCGGCAAAGACATGGTGTACTACGGCTTCAAGAGTACCATCGGCAGCGGCTCCCAAAGACAGTTGCTGTACGGTTTTGGGACGGTGGCCAAAGGAAAACATCTGAGGTCTGGTAAGCGCTACCCGCACGGACCGTTTCAGTTCGAGCGTAGCCATCACCGCCATGAAAAGCTGGTACTGCGGTCGTAAGCCGGATCCAAAGGCTCCACCTACAAAAGGGGATAGTACCCGTACGTCTTCCTTCGCCAGACCGAATACCCCCATAATATATTCCTGGCTGTTAAGTACACCCTGTATTTTATCGTACACGGTGATACGACCATCCCCCTCCCATACTGCCGTAGTAGCATGCATCTCCATGGGGTTGTGGTGCTGGCTCGGATGCGAATACTCTTCGGCCACCTTATGTTCGGCCTCTTTCAGGGCCGTTTCGGGCTTTCCCCACGGATCGGGTGGTGTGGTTGATTTATATTCTTCCGGTACGTAGGCATTGGGTCGCTCCTTTTCAAAATCAGTAGCATACTCCTCTGTTTCGTACTCGACCTTTACGAGCGAAGCGGCATACCGGGCCAGTTCGTAGGTTTCGGCCACTACCAGGGCAATGGGCTGCATATTGAACAATACGTCCCGATTGAAAAGCGGTCGGAAGGGTGAGCCGGGAGGCGCATCCTCATCCTGAAAGCTTGTGTCGTATGAAGCCAGTTTCGGCCTGTTTTCACTAGTGAATACTTCAAGCACTCCCTCTACACGCAGCGCCTCACTAGTGTCCATCTCTTTGATCCTCCCCTTTGCTATGGCACTTGATACGACCACACCGTAGGCAAGATCCTTGACATTAAATTCGGCGGCATACCTGGCCTGGCCGGTTACTTTATCACGGCCGTCTACCCGATTTTGAGGTTTTCCTATCTGATTAGTTGCCATTGCTGTTTTGGTCTACATGAGCGGCCTGCATTAAAGCTCGTACTATGGAGCGACGCGCCAGTTCTATCTTAAAGCTATTGTGTTCGAAGCCTTTGGCCCCATGTACATAGGCATCGGCCACGGGTTGGAAGTTTTCCCGGCTGGCCTTTTTCCCAGTCAGCAAGGCTTCTGCTTCCGGGTTACGCCAGGGCTTATGAGCCACTCCCCCCAGAGCAATGCGGGCTTCCTGAATAGTATCACCCTCCATATCAAGACCAACTGCTACCGAAACCAGCGCAAACGCGTAGGAAGCCCGATCCCGGTTTTTCAGGTAGGTGTAGTGCCGGGCAAATCCTTTGGGAGACAATTCGATGGCCGTGATGATTTCATCATCGGCCAGATTGGTGTCCTTTTCGGGAGTATCACCCGGCAGGCGATGAAAATCAGCGATGGGTATGGTACGCTCGCCCTGCGGGCCGGTTACGTGAATGCGCGCCTCCAGGGCTGCCAGGGCTACTGCCATATCCGACGGATGGGTAGCGATGCAGTGTTCGCTGTGCCCCAGAATAGCGTGATTGCGGTTGTAGCCATGGATAGCAGAGCAGCCGGTGCCGGGCTCACGCTTGTTGCAGGCCGTGTGGGTATCGTAAAAGTAGTAGCAGCGGGTTCGCTGCAGGAGGTTGCCCGCGTCGGTAGCCTTATTACGCAACTGCGCCGTAGCACCGGCCAGTATAGCATGCGAAAGCAGCGGGTACCGCTGCTCTACCTGCTCATGGTAGGCTGTATCGGCGTTGGTTGCCAGCGCCCCCAGCAGGAGGCCTCCTTCGGCGGTCTTTTCGATGGTAGTAAGAGCCAGTCGGGTAATGTCGACGAGGTGTCGGGGCTGCATCACATCGATCTTCATGAGGTCCAGGAGGTTGGTGCCCCCCGCTATGACCTTGGCTCCCTCCTGTCGGCTTACTTCACTTACGGCTGATGTGACATCATCAGCCCGGGTATAGGTAAATGGCTTCATGCTTTATGGTTTCGTTCAAGGGCTTCCTGTACTACTTTCACAATATTGGTATAGGCTCCACAGCGGCAGATATTGCCACTCATCAGGTCGCGGATATCATCAAGGGTTTTCGCTTTCCCCTCGTTGATCAGGCCGATGGTGGAGCATATCTGTCCGGGAGTACAATAGCCGCACTGAAAAGCATCGTGGTCTATAAAAGCCTGCTGCACCGGATGCAATTCGCCATCCTGAGCCAAGCCTTCAATGGTTGTCAGTTCGGAGCCATCGTGCATGACCGCCAGGGTCAGACACGAATTGATGCGTTTTCCGTCCAGCAGAATGGTACAGGCACCACACTGACCATGGTCGCACCCTTTTTTGGTGCCGGTCAGGTCAAGGGGTTCCCGTAGCAGATCCAGCAGGGAGGTCCACACTTCGACCTCTAACTGCTTACTGGTACCATTAATGGTTAAAGTTATTATCTCGGTGGATACCGTGGGGGATAAGGCTTTTTCTTGCATAAGTTCAAGCGGATGGGGTAATGAGGATAGAGCCGGGATAGCGGTGCCATCCCGGCTTAGATTTACCAGATGTATCTATTGCTGTGAATTAAGCGTTTTGCCCCACGAGAGGAACACTATATATACAGAATTCCATATCCGATATATCGCCTACGGCTTCGTGGATACGTGAAGTGGTAAAAAGCAGGTTGCCCCGGCCATCCAGGGTAAAGGTATCCGCCCACTTGATCTGCTCATCCTGTACGAGTGTCTTGATATCTCCCTCCGGTGTTCGGTACACCACGGCGTTATTTTCCAGATCTGCCATGTACAGGTTTTCGTTCTGATCAAAGATCATTCCGTCCGGAGCCGGTGTTTTGCCCAGATTCTCTACCTGCTGCTCAAGTTTTTCCTCATCAATGATTTCACTGGTGAGGATGTCGGTCGATACGCGGTAGAGGTGGTAACCCGTCAGCGCATGGTAGTACAAAAATGCCCTGTCCGGTGAAAGTGCAATGCCATCGGCATGAAACTGTGGCTGTTCTCCATCACGGAGCCACTTCTCGCCCTCCACCGTCAGGTATATATCTTCGGCCTTGGTGGACGGGTGTTTATCCAGCAGCCGTCTCGGAACACCCAGCTCCATATCCAGCAATATGATGGCGCCGGTACCTGACTCGGTGATGTATATCCTATTATATTCCTCGTCAATGCGGAGGTCATTCAGGTAGGACTGTTCGGGAGCGATCTTCCGGTCAAAAACCCATTTGTTCTTCAGTAGATCCGTGGTCAGGTCAAACTCATAGAGCGTCGGATTACCTACGACACCCTTCATCTCGGGACTGGACGGGTCGAGCACAAATAGGGAATTACCGTGGGCGAATACTGCCTGTACACATGTAAATTTGTTGTCCTGCGGTGTTCCCAGCCACTGGTTCCACGACTCGTCGGGATAGGGGGTGTATTTACCCTCCTCGTCCACTTCAACCACCGAAAAGGGTACCCCCTCCCGCCATCTCGGAAAGCAGGCAAATAGTCGTCCGCCTTCGCTCATGGTCACTCCCGTTACCTGTACTCCTTTAAATGAAGCTACTTTAGTCAGTTGATGTGTTCCGGTTTGTTCTTCCATACTAGTTATCTTATGTGGATATGTACATTTAGTTTTTAAGGATATATCTCAAAAATAGCTGAGACTTGCTGTTACTTTTTAACTGCATCCAAAACCTGTACCACCTCCCTGGTGGATACTTTGTTTCCCGTTTGGGCTGCCCTAAATACGGCTTCGATAATCTGCACATCCCGCATACCCATTTCACCGGGAACGGATGTAGCCTTGTTGTTGAGGATGCAATCAGCAAAAGCATCCATCTGCCGGGCCTGCTGAGGTACGTTCTCGATGTTCATTTTACCCTGGCTGGTTGCTCCTTTCAATCCATCATAGGCATAGGCAGGCGATAGTTCAAACCATCCGTTGGCCGCTTCGCCCCGCAGCTTGTTGTATTTATCGTTGTAGCTGGTTTTACACTCGGCTACCGTACCATCCGCAAAGTGTAGTTGGAAATCCATACCTTCCTCTACCTTGTCAAACTTCTTCGGATCAGTAACGGGATGGTACTTGGCGGTTACGGCTATTGGCACCTCGCCTTTTGTGTATATAGCTCCCTGTATACAGTAGACGCCTACATCTCGCAGAGGTCCGCCCCCGCCAACGCCGCCACCCAGCCGCCAGGGGGTATCATTGCTTTGCTTTTGCCCGTTATCGGCGACTATCCGGTTTACCTTCCCCATTACCTCATTCTGGCCTAATCGCATCAGCTCGTGGTGATGCGGCTCAAAGTGGAGCCTGTACCCTATGGAGAGCTTTTTACCTGCTTTATTGCTGGCATTAATCATCTGCTGGCATTCCGCCGCTGTCATGGCCATGGGCTTCTCGCAGATGACATGCTTACCCGCCTGCGCCGCCCGGATGCTGTACTCTGCATGCATGGTGTTAGGCAGTACTATATACACAATATCAATAGCCGGATTATCCGCAATCTGGTCGAACGTTTGGTAGTTATAGACGTTCTTGTCGGGAATGTTATACTTCTTTTTCCACTTTTTGGCTTTATCGGGAGTACCCGTAACAATACCTGTCAACTGACAAAGGCTGGTTTTCTCCAGTGCCGGCCCCAGTTGTTCTTCACTGTACTTGCCAAGGCCTACCAGCGCGACGCCTAGTTTTCGCTCCGTTCCCATTCCATAAATTGAGTCCTGATCGAGTGCCGCCATTAGCTCGCCCGATGAACTACTGTATGTCCTCAATCCCATAAGTGTAGTCAAACCCGGGAGTGTCAGCGAGGCCATTCCTAACTGCCCAAGTACCTCCCGACGCGAAAAACGATGTTGATCTGAACTCATATTTGTACATGTTGTAACCTTGAATACAATAGTCCCTTACTGCTGATTTGTAACCTTTTAGATACATTAATGTTTTTCGTGAACAGCACAAACAGGTATGATTCGGAGTTGCGAAGCCCCATTAAAGTAATGGCTCTTTATTTCCTTATCGGGGTAATTACACCAATCTTGCCCTAAAGCACCCGCACTGGTACCTGTCCATCCGGGAAAGTCCACTCAGCCAGGGGCCGGAGGGGCATTACCATCAGCTCTTTAGCGTCAGTATGCTTTCTGATGTAGGGTACACCTATGTTGATCTGCTCCTGGGGGATGTCGAGCCGCAGTGTGCCGTGCAGACGGTCCCAAAGCGTACAGACCACGCTGTAGTTGCTGTCGGTTTCTTGCCTTACTACCGAATGGTGAATACCATGCATGCGGGGCGTCACAATGAAATTGGTCAGGCTACGATCTACCTTTTCCGGTAGCTTCAGGTTGGTATGGTGGAAGTTGGTAGCTCCCTCGAAGATGACTTCATACACTAGTACCTGCCGGGGCGTAGCACCTACCAGGAGCGCCCATCCTCCCCGGTACAGTACCGAGATTAGTACCTCCCCAAAATGAAATCGCAGAGCGGTAGTTACATCCAGATCCAGATCGGCGTGGTGTACCTGGTGAAACCGCCAGAGAAACGGCAGCCGATGATTGAGTTTGTGCCAGCGGTAGCTCCCGTAATCCAGCAGCAAGAAGCTTAGGATAGAGCTAAGCGGTGAAGGCAGGCGAAGTACCTGGAGCACCCCTACCTGGTACTTCTGGGCCCAGGTAGCCGCCCTGACCAGCGCCGGTATCAACGACAGACGAAGAGTAGCTACTGCCGTGGACGACACCATGGCGTTGGTTTTCAACCTCTGCCAGACAGAGTCCTTCCGCTTGCGCAGCGCGTACCGCTTTTCAGTATAAAAAAGCCCTATGACACCAATTGCCAGTATCGGTGCCCCTCCGAAATCAAAAAGTTTCCTGATCTGTTCACTGTTGCTTTTTCTCATAAGGTGTGGAGTTAGGTAAATCAGGAATCGATGTGGATCAACTGAATTTATAATATAGTAGCAGAGGAGAGGGCCGCCCTGCCATTGTTACTTACCAAACTATCCGTTTTCTAATTGGTTCGAAGCGGCTTCTCTTCCAATCTAAACCTGCTACGTATCTCATGTACTTTATATACTCAATGCCTGACTACCTGGCCACTTCCTCTTATCAATTGTCCTGTACCATAAAACTTATTGATCTATTTGACTAAGACTAGTAGCAGTTAATAGTAAACGGATCATCCTGCCAGATTAACAGTAGCTCCGGTAATACCCGATCTGGTAAATAATAGCCCCAAAAACGTGATAACTTAGGTAGAAGTGATATCTGGAAAACGCTTAACTATTCAGGTATTTCGCATCCGTCGCTCTCCAAACATCTTTCCCGACCTTCTTTAATTGTAGCCGGTGGAAAACAGCAAGACCCTATAAACATAAAGCCTAAAGAGCTGTTAATAAGTCAGTAGCTCCCTCAGGTGGCCAGAGTGGGAAGTGGTTAGGGAGAAGCTCCTGTAGAGCCAGATACAAGTACTTGCTGTTGCACCAAACCATATACCCTATGGCACTGAAGTTTAGCAATTTATTTTTTGTTGAAAAGAATACGTTCACTCAGGATAGGCAGCATGCCCACGAGGCACATCACCGTAATATAGGCTGGGTGTACTACTGTACCATGCTGCTGGGGTTCTGGCTGATTGCATCACCCCCTTCCTTTGGCTACGAGCAGTCTACCATGATCTGGAGCGACATCCTGACTGGCTTTTTTCTGATGGTTTTTAGCTACCTGGCTCTAAACCCGTACAAGCTGTGGGCGCAGTGGAGCTTGGTGTTCCTGGGAGTATGGCTGCTGATAGCTCCTATGATCTTCTGGGCTGAGGAAGAGGCGGGGTTTCACAACAACTACCTGGTGGGTATTCTGGTAGTTGTGTTCGGAATTATTGTACCGGGACAGCCGGGATTAAAGCTGTTTGAGCGACCGGGACCAGATGTACCCCCGGGCTGGAGCTATAATCCCTCTACCTGGAATCAGCGCCTGCCGGTGATCTTCCTGTCGTGGGTAGGTTTTTTTGTGGCCCGGTACATGGGTGCTTACCAGATGGATTATATCACTACCGTCTGGGATCCATTTTTTGGAGATGGAACCCGTAAAGTACTTACCTCCGAAGTATCCAAGTCGTTTCCAGTTTCGGATGCCATGCTGGGAGCATTCTCCTACGTAATGGATATCCTGTTTGGCTGCGCTGGAGGCATCAATCGCTGGCGCACCATGCCCTGGGTAGTGATCATTTTTGCAATACTCATTATACCACTGGGAGTGGTGAGTATCACGCTGGTGATCCTGCAACCCGTATCGGTTGGCTACTGGTGTACCCTGTGCCTTACCAGCGCCCTGATTTCAATGCTAATGATACCATTCACCATCGACGAAGCAGTAGCGACCATCCAGATGATGCGGGCCGAAAAGCGGGCACATCGTACATCCTACTGGACTACCTTCTGGTTTGGAGGTACAATGCAGGGTGGTAAGGAAGAAAGAGCTAAATCACCGGCTGCTTTAATGGAATTTACGGGTCGCGAGATGTTCCATGACCTTACACTCAGACCCTGGAACCTGGCACTGGCCTTGGTATTGGGTGGCTGGGTTATGTCAGCGTATAGTACATTAGGGTATCAGGGTACTATTATGTACAGTGAAAATATTACCGGATCCCTCATCATTACCTTTGCCGTCATAGCCATGTCCGAGGTAGGCCGGCCATTGCGTTTCATCCTGATGCTGTTTGGCCTGTGGCTGATTGCGGCCCCCTGGATAGTAGGTACCGAGGAAAATGCCGCCTTGTGGAATGGAATGATCTGCGGAGCCATATTAATTCCTCTGGCCTTACCCAGGGGGAAGGTGGAAGACAAAAGAGGAAGTATTGATAAGTACATTATCTGAAGCTATTTTACAATTCACCAGTACATCAGAAATCAGAGAGGCCTGTGTTGTAAACAACACAGGCCTCCCCGGTACTGGTACGGATGGCTATTACGCTACGTCACATATCTGAATGCTCTGCTTGAGCGAAGCGAGTTTATCAGCCCGCTTGGGAATAAATTCCTGTGCTACAAAGCCTTTATAGCCAGTATCCACAATGGCTTTCATGATAGCAGGGTAGTTCAGCTCCTGCGAGTCATCAATCTCGGCCCTGCCTGGTACTCCACCTGTATGGTAGTGGCCAAAGTACTGGTGGTTCTTCTTGATGGTGGCAATGACATCACCTTCCATGATCTGCATGTGGTAAATGTCGTACAGGAGCTTGAAGCGTTCCGAGCCAACTCTTTTGCAAAGTTCCACGCCCCATGCTGACTTATCACACATGTAGTCCGCATGGTTGACCTTGCTGTTAAGGAGCTCCATGATCATGGTGATCCCGTGCTTTTCGGCCGAAGGCATGAGTCGTTTCAGTCCGATGGCTGCATTTTCGAGGCCCTTCTCATCAGACATGCCGTTCCGGTTGCCCGAAAAACAAATAACTGTATTATAACCCGCTTCGACCAGTTTAGGGAAGAGGGCTTCATAACTCTTTACCAGTTCGTCGTGATACTGCGGATCATTAAATCCTTTGGTGATACCCATACCCGCTCCATTGGGAAGTGCACAGGTCAAACCGTACTTCTTCAGAGTAGGCCACTCATTGGGTCCCAGTAGCTCTACGGATTGGATACCCATGGCTTTGGCTTCCCGACAAAATTCATCCAGAGGAATTTTGTTATAGCACCAGTGGCATACGGAGTGTCTGATCTTGCCGTTCAGTTCAGGACCAAGTGCTTTTTCTGATGCAGCAAATGCTTGCGACAGGGTCAGCGGTGCCGAAAGGGCGGCCGCACCTCCCACTATATTCTTAAGTGCGGAACGGCGGTTTGAGGTTGATTTCATGCGTTGTATAGGTATAACTAATTGGTTGCTACTGCACAATAAAGTGGTACTTCCAGGTACCTCTCATCGGCACTAGTTAAAAAAGGGTAGGGATGAGCCTTATTTACTGTATTTAATACAGGAATTATATTGGAGCGACAAGAAGCTTCACCCGACTCATCCAATCCAAAGACTATCCGGGCAGTTATAACTCGCTGCGGCAGGTACAGCTTTTTTAGACCTGTAGTACTTTGAAGTTAACCGCACGCCTTATGAAGAACCTGACCATATTTGGGAAAGAAATCATTGATGAAAATTCCATCCGGCAGATCCAAAACTGCCTTTCGGATGAAGATATAGGCGTACTGACTGCCGACGCCCACTATGGCTACGGACACCCCATCGGTGGAGCTGTGGCCTATAAAAATAAAATCTCGCTCTCGGGAGTAGGGTTTGATATAGCCTGTGGCAATAAAGCCGTCCGTACTAATCTGCAGGTAAAGGATATAAAGATACCCAGGGTAATGGACGAAATCTTCCGGCGTATATCCTTCGGAGTGGGCCGCCCTAACAACGAGCCGGTAGACCATCCGGTGCTGGAAAAAATTGCGCACGCTGAATTCAAACCCCAGCGAAAGTTCTATAAAGACCTCGCCAAGCCCCAGCTGGGTACCGTGGGCAGCGGCAATCATTTTATTGATCTGTTTGAAGATGAGGAAGGGTACCTCTGGATTGGGGTACACTTCGGATCCCGGGGCTTTGGCCATCGTACCACTACCGGCTTCATCGCCTTATCACAGGGTATGTCTTTTACGGACATGGGTAAGGAGGGATCCATGGATTCGCCGCCTATTCTGTTTGATCTGGACTCTGAAATTGGTCAGGACTATATTGAAGCCATGAACCTGGCAGGAGAGTACGCCTACGCTGGCCGCGACGCGGTGGTAGATAAGGTACTGGAAATCCTGGACCATCCGGAGGTAACCTTCTCGGTACATAACCACCACAACTTTGCCTGGAAAGAGGAGCACTTTGGTGAGACCTACTGGGTCGTACGCAAGGGCTGTACCCCTGCTTTTCCGGGACAGCTCGGCTTCATCGGAGCTACCATGGCCGACACCTCCGTGATTATCGAAGGGGTAGATTCGGAAGAATCCAAAAAAGCGCTGTACTCCACCGTTCACGGCGCCGGCAGGGTGATGTCACGTACCCAGGCCGCCGGTAAAATGAAATGGATGCGGGACAAGAATGGAGTAAAAAGACCCACTGTTATTACGCAGGGCAAGGTCAATTTTACTGCTGTAAAGGAGTACATGACCCAGGCCGGTATAGAACTCCGGGGAGCAGGACCTGACGAAGCCCCCGAGTGTTATAAAAAACTGGAAGAGGTATTAGGCTACATGGGTGACACCATTCGGGTACTGCACCGGCTGCGACCGGTAGGAGTAGCTATGGCGGGCATGGAAGTATACGATCCGTACAAGGACTAAAAACCAGGAAGGGTACCTCGGTAGGTACCCTTCTTGCTTATGATGAAGTACTTTATCGGGTACGGTAAAGGGTTCCTTTCTCAATGGTGAAGAGATAGTTATTCAAAGCTGCCAGATGCGTCATCTCCGAATAAATCCCCTGTTCGCCTACCTGCTCGTAGTTACCCAGGTTATTTGTTTTGTACAGGGTACCATTGGCTTCAACACTCCACAGAAAGCCACGGTCACTGGTCCATCCAACCGTTTCCTGCCAGTCACCCGCTTTACCTACCTGTACCCATCGCATCGACTTGGGGTTGGTACGGTACAGGGTACCTTCCTCTACCGTCCATAAGTACCCATCCAGGGCTGCCAGTAGTGATGCATCTTTGAAGCTACCTGCCTCACCCAGTTGTTTCCAGTTGCCCTCCTTATCCGTCAGGTACAGCGTACCGTCGGTTTCAATACTGTACAGAGCGCCATTCATGGCTACCATCGCAACGGTATTTTTCCAGTCCTTACCCAGCTTCTCCCAGCGGAGGCTGCGTGTGTTGGTCCGGTATAATGCCCCGTCACCTTCCAGGGTAAACAGGTAGCCATCCAGTCCGACCAGAAACCTGACATCATGAAAACTTCCTTCTCCGGCCAGTTTCTCATACTTGCCGTTTTCATCGGTTTTCCATAATGTACCGTCGGTTTCAATGCTGTACAGATAGCCATTCATCGCGACTATATCAACCGTGTTTTTCCAATCACCCGCTTTTCCAAGCTGTGTCCAACGGCTACTTTGAGAAAGGGAATGGAATGGCAGGTGAAGAATAAAGAATAGAAAAAAAATGGGAGGTAATGCTTTGCTCATTTAAGTGATGATTAGAGGGTTATGAGTATTAGAACCGCTACAAGTTATAATAATTTTAGATTGAATTATTATAATCGAATAGAATGGTGCTTTGGTAGGTAGTTTGACAAACAAAAACGGAAACGCCTTGTTGAAAAGGGTAGACTTACAAAATCAAAGTAGTAATTGATTGCTATTTATAAAAGGGTTAGGAATGTGCTAAAAAAGGAAGCCGACTGGCTTCCTTTTTTGTTTCGCGCGTGTCGTACCTACTGTATAGGGAGGGCAATGGTAGGGTACTTATGTATGTGGTCCTACCTCAGCGATACCTGTTCATACTACGGCAGCGATAATTCATACTCTAAGGAAACTATTTTACTATATTACGCGTAATTACATTATATGTATGTACATATATTTGTAAGCATCATTACCCGAACACACGAATACGATATTCAGTAAAATAGAATTAACCCTATATCATGAACCGGCTATCTGAATTCAGGAACTTTACTTCGCAGCTACCCCGCCAGGAGCAACTCATGCCCGTCCTCTTTATCGGGCACGGATCTCCCATGAACGGCATTGAAGATAATGAGTTTAGCCAGCGCTGGCAAAGAATGGCCGCGGAGATACCCGAGCCCAAAGCCGTGGTAGTGGTGTCGGCGCACTGGCTGTCTCGGGGTACCCGAATCACCGCCATGAGTTTTCCCGAAACAATTCATGATTTTGGAGGCTTTCCGCCCGAGCTGTTTGCGGTACAGTACCCCGCTCCCGGCGATCCGCAGCTAGCCCAGGATATCAGTTCGCTGGTCAGTTCTGTACAGGTAGAGCCTGATCATGACTGGGGTCTCGACCATGGTACCTGGACCATCATCCGGCATATGTACCCCAAGGCCCATATTCCTGTCCTTCAGCTTAGTATAGATTACACCAAGGGCCCCCGCTACCACTACGAGCTGGCCCGCGAGCTATACGATCTGCGGCGTAAGGGAGTACTTATAGTAGGCAGTGGTAACATGGTGCATAACCTTCGGATGGTGTCGTGGGAGATGATTCGCGGGGGCGGCTACGACTGGACGCTGGAACTGAACGAACGTTTCAAGCAGCTTATCAGCCAGGATGAGCACGATCCATTGATCAACTACCAGAGCCTGGGTCGGGAGGCCATGCTCGCCATCCCCACTCCCGAGCACTACTTACCCCTGCTGTATACTCTGGGGTTGAAAGGAAAAGACGAGAAGGTATCTTTCTTCAACGACAAAGCCGTTGGTGGCTCATTGACCATGACTTCGGTCAGGATAGAAAGCATTTAAAGCTAAGGTGAGCAACTCACCCTTTTTTAATCAGGTTGGATTTTTTTACAGCAGGCGTCATGAGAATTGAACGCCTGCTGTTTTTTGTAAGTACCAGCGGGTCATTCTGTGCTGAGTCTACTTCCAACCAACCGTACCTTTGATGCATAATTATCTACTTATTGCCTTACTGATTCTGCAGGTGTTGATTGCTTCACCTGAAGCAGCAAAGGCCCAGTCTAACCCAGAGCTTACTGTACAAGGTACCCAGATCCTGATGGATGGTAAGCCCTTTCCTTTTACTGGCATCAGCTTTTTCAATGCCATCTTCAATCCGGCTTTCAACAAAAGCTCCACTGACCGAAAGGTATGGCTTAGCAAGTTTGAGAAGTACGGTATCAACGTGTTGCGTGTGTGGGGCCAATGGGACAACAAACTGGGATTTGTGGATACCTGCCCCACCTGTACGCTCTACAACACCGACGGAAGCCTCCGGCAGGAGCACCTCACTACCCTAAAGAACATCATCCGGGATGCTGCCGAGCAGGGTATGGTGATAGAACTCGCGCTATTTGCCCGTGTGAGTTATAATGATAACATCAGGCTGGACCAGCAGTCGGCGGATAAAGCGGTGGCAGCCCTAACGAGGGAGCTACTCCCCTACCGCAATGTAGTGCTGCAGGTCTGGAACGAGCACTCCGACCGTGTACTGGACCACCTCAAAACCATCAAAACCCATGATCCCAAACGCCTGGTCACCAACTCACCTGGCTATGGCGGCGACCTGGGGGATGAAAAGCAGAACCAGACACTTGACTTCCTGACTCCGCACAGCAGCCGTCAGTGGGTAGGTAGGCATTGGGAGGTAGCCCCGCTGGAGATTAAGTACCTGCAGCAGCGCTTCAAAAAACCGGTGGTAGACGACGAACCGGCCCGCAATGGTACGGCAGAGTTTGGAGGCCCCGCCGAAACGCCCTCTCCCTTTGATCAGATCCTGCAGATCTACCAGGTATGGCAGGCCGGTGGCTACATTGTGTACCACCATGATATGTTTCAGAAAGGCTACGGACACCCCTCTATTCCACCTTCGGGTATCCCTGATCCTGAGCACAATCCCTACCACCGAACGGTATTTGAATTTATTGCCAAAAGAGCACGGTATACCCCTTGATCCATAACTCAACCTGCTATTTCTTTTCTGATTCCAGAAACGCTAGCAGGTCCAGCAGTTCTGACACCGTTAGCTGATTCTCCAGTCCTTCCGGCATCAGAGAGGTCTGGTTCATGCCATACTCGGCTACGTCTTTTTTACTAAACGACCGGAAGCCAGCCGCCTGGGTATAGAGTTCTATTTCCTTATCACCCACGTCAATTTGCCTCCCCTGGTGTACCTCTCCATTGTGGAGCCTGATGTACCAGCCCTGCCATTCTGGACTTATCTCTTCGGACGGATTTATGATGGCCTGCACCAGCTGCTGACGGGTTTTGGATTTACCTACGTTGGAGAGTTTTGGCCCCAGATCACCTCCTCTGCCCTGAATAGCATGACAGGATGAGCAAACCGCCTGAAGTGAATAAAACACCCTCCGGCCCCGCTCGGGGTTTCCACCCTGCTGCAGCGCAACCTGCCACACTTTAGCAGTGACCGGACGTGCGGATGGAGCCGCCGCAGAGGTCAGGGTTAATCCTATCATTTCGGCTACGGGTGAGTTATTTTGTTTTCGTAGAGTGGTATACTTCCGTTTTAAGGCTTGCTGCACTTTTGGGTTAGTGGCATATCCACGCAGATACCGCACAACTTCAATCTGTATATCCTGTTGAGGATCATCCAGTAATGCCAGTACACTGGCTGTATAATCAACGGGTTGTCGGGTTAGAGCCAGTAGCGCTTCAGCCCTTACCTGCACCGGAACAGTGGTACCGGTGACTACTTTTAGCAGCTGTGCTGCTACGGCTTCATCCGGTACGGTAGCTAAAGTCCGGATTGCTTCAACCCTGAGCTGAGGATCATGTTCCTGCTGCGTAAGGGCTGTAAGTACTTGCATTTGCCCCGCCGGGTTGGGCAAGTACCTCACAGCCAGAGCCCGTAAGGCAGCCGGACGCTTTGAATCCTGCACAAAGGTCTCTACGAAGTGCTCGGGCAGGCTACGCTTGATTGACTTAGCATAGCGCTCAGTCTGGTGGTGATAGGCACTGATAAAATCGGGCGACAGATGTGCTATTGTTTCCAGGTATGTTTCGAACAAAGCAGGCGTAGCGGTACCCACCGCCAGCGCCTGATCCACATCCGCCCGCAAGTCTGACAGTCCCTCCTGCCCGATCCACCGGAGGGCTTGTTGTCGGATGCGCTGATCGGGATCGCGTAGCAGACGCCGCAGGATTGGAATCGCCTCTGCATATTTTCCTTTCTGTAGGGCCAGCATAGCTCCTAACCGTACATCCGGCTCCGGGTCTTTGATGGCTCCAATAACCTGCGGATGAAAGACCGGACGCGCCAGTACCTGAACAGCCGCATGTCTCAGAAAAGGATCTCCAGACTGGAGCTTTTTTATGAGATATTCATAATCGGCTTCTAAATTGGTGGCATACACCTGCGCTAATTCATCACTACCCACTATTGTCTGTGAATTAGTCAAAACAGGATTAGGCTTAACAACCTGTACTGCTGGTTTTGACTTGAGGCGCCAGATGCGCCCGCGACCGTGATTGGGGTAGTCACGCAGGACCCAGTCGGTGAAGTAGATGGTACCCTTCCGATCCGTAGCAAAAGCCACCGGTCGAAATTGCTGATTTCCCTCTACTATTACTTCGGTACTTCCGGTCAGAGATACGCCCTGTGGTTTCAGACCAATCCTGACGATACGGCTTTCTTCCCATATACTCGCCAGCATCTGCCCCTGGTAATCGGCTGGTAGAGCGGCCGAAGTGGCCTCAAGTAGTCCCGATGGTGCCTCTCCCAGACCTACCGCAAAGGGAAGCGTACCGGGTAGTTCGCCGTTCCAGGACAGGTATGGATGTATGCCACTCCCCCCGTAGAGGGATTTGTAGCCGTAGTCGCCACCCGGTACTACGTGTACCAGCCGATTAGGTCCGCGGCTATCGGGGTCGTTGTCAGCGGCCAGCAAGTGCCCCATACTATCAAACTTCAGGTCCATGGGATTCCAGAACCCCGTAGCCACTTCTTCCAGTTGTGTACCATCCGGCCGCGCCCGCACTATATTCCCGCCATCTCCATATCCTCCTACGGTGGAGCCGTCCGTACCTTTCAGTTTCCAGGCAGCGCCGCTGGTGTTCCCGCGGGAAATGTACATCCAGCCATCCGGCGAAAACGTGATACCCAATAAGGCGGCATGGGCATAGACAGAAGCCGGCTCTACCAGCTCCAGTACCTTTTCTCTCTTCTCACTTACACCATCCTTATCCTCGTCGTACAGGGCCCATACTTCCCTGGAAGTTACGGCATACAGGTGACCCGCGGGTGAAAAAGCCAGATTAAGACTTTCTTTGAGCCCCTCCGCAAAAACCGATACGTTGTCTGGAAGTCCATCCGCATTCTGATCAACAAAAACCTTGATGACATCCCCCTTAGGACCTCCGTAGCCCGAAGGTGGCAGGTGGGTATGCGACTCAAGTACATATATCCGATCCAGGCTGTCAATGGCGATACCAATGGGAGTGACGATTTGAGGGTCCGAGGCAAACAGCATCAGCTCCAGCCGGTCATCCAGTACCCGGGGAACTTCCGTGTCAGGTACAGCAACGGAATTTATGGTCCTAAACCCAAACAGGTATCCGGCCAGAAGCAACAGGGTGCATAAGGCGGCAGTGGGCATGATCCGTAGCCGATGGAAGATTAATTTTATTCTGCGCATACAAGTGGAAATTGCCTGGTAGTACGAGTACTGTTGGTGAGTCTTTCCATGGGGGCGCTACCGTTCGTACTTCTGGAACAAATGGTAGGCTTTCCGGAGGTCTTCTTCCAGGGTCTGCTGGTTTTGTGGAGGGGCCATTTCAATCAGCAGGTAGCCGGTGTAGCCGTAAGCCAGCATTCGCTCCACTACCCCGGCATTGTCCGTAACGCCTTCGCCGTACCTGACTACCTTATGAATGCCCTTGCGCTCGGTATCTTTCAGGTCAATATGGAGGATACGCGAATGAAACCGCTCAACTACTTCGTACAGATCTACGTTAGCCCCGTCGAAATGGGCGTTGTCCATACACATGCCTACGTTGGGTGACGCAATGGCACTAAACAGCCGGTCATAGTCTTCTATAGTCTCCAGGTTGTTGTTGGCGTGGTTCTCCACCAGGATCAGCATCCCCATTTCCTCCGCTGCCGGAGCCAGTTCCTTCAGTACTTTGATGATGGCATCCAACCCTCCCTCACTCCCCCTGCCCGTCCCGGTAAACTTCACCCGGTTGCAGCCCAGCTTTCGGGCCGCTTCCATGTTCCAAAGCTTGTGCGTCACATCCTTTATGATGTTACCGGATGCTCCAAATGAACTGCCCTGGACACAGATGGGCTTCAGCCTGTGCTGCTGGCAACGAGCTTTGATGCTCTGGATGCCTGCGGGTGTCAGGTTCCGGGCGTACCAGCAGTTAAATTCCACATTCTTATAGGGGAGCCTTGGAATCATGGCGAAGGCCGGTTCAAAGTTCATATCCCCGAATCCGTCGCAGGTAATGGTGGCTATGGCAAGTTCTACCTTTTTAGGTTTAGATTCTGACAAGGTCAGGGGGGCGTTCAGGTCCGGTACGTCCACCATACCCAGCCCGGTCACACCCAGGCCGGCTGTTTTAAGAAAGTCTCGACGGGAAGATTCCAGCATTTTAATTACTAGTAAGCCGTTAGATAATAACTTAAAAAGTAAAAGGCAGAAAATTTTTACTTTCAGCCCTCTGAACGACTCACTATACACACTATCGAAGCACTTACTATGGAAAAATTCGATGAATCCTTCACTCTGGCCCAGGAGTTGGTCGAGTACTTCACCGAAAAAAAGCCCATCACACTCTACTTTCCTCTCTCCAATGAACATCTGGGTACCCTGGCCGTACAGATCTGTAATGAGGACTACTACCACATGGCTCAGCTTTTCGGGACCCAATTTGTCAAAGAAGTACTTCTTTATCTGGAAGAATCAGAAGACTACGAAAGGTGTTCTATGATCCTCAAACAACTGCGTACCATGGGGGAGCATACCAATCTACGCTGTGCCTTGTAGGATACCTTAAGCAAGTACAGGTGTAAGCAGCTTTGAGAATTAGCTTACACCTGTACCTTATATCATTACCTGGTACTATATGCTATTTAGCCGCTGTCTGAGCACTAGCATTTTTAGAAACATACTCCAGCAGATAATATACTTCCTGTCGCACTTTATCGCGGGAGTCATATACCTGATTCGCCAGTTTCTGCATATCCCCATCAGGATGTACCTTCTTAAAGGCTTCAGCGTACTTCTGATCAGCCATTTCTTTGGTTGAAGGGAAGTAGCTGAGTGTTGCGAAGTTATAGCCTTTTTCGCTTCCTGCCGGATACATCAACCCGGCCACGTTCCAGCCCATGATATTATTCATGGCAATACGTTCTTTATGTAAGTCCTTTATATTTCGCTCAACGGTCAGGTAGTCGTTGACACGGGCGTCCTTTACCTTCATCATCTCAATCAGCCAGATAGGCGCCAAATTCGGTGATGTAAACTTTTCCGAGAATATACCATCTAAGGTCTCCCAGATTTCCATCTTACCGTGTTCCTGAATAGCGCCGGTTCGTTTCATCAGATCCTCCCACTTCCTGGTTGCTTCACTTCCATATACCTTCGTGTTGTATTTGGCAGGATAGGAATTCTCAAGGATACCCATATCACCGAACGTTTTGATGGTGATATAATCATATTCACCCCTATCAGGATTGGACGACATCACCTTCGATAACATGTACCAGCCCGTGATATGGTTATCATCCAGCTGAGCCTGATGTAGTTTCTTCCATTCTTTTTCAATGGCTTGTGCCTCCTGTATGGTATGTCCGGGTTTGAGCTTGTGGAAATATACCTCAGAATAACTACGGGAAGGAGCCTGGCCATTGCAGACCTGAATCAGGAGTAAGCCCACAAAAAGGCTCAGAGCAAGACGAAAAGTAAGATTAGCTTTCATACGGTAGTGGATTATTGGGTTTGAGAAAAGTTGATTGACAAAGAGGTACGCACTGACAGCGTCAGCAGAAATGAGGACTCGTATACCCGAAAATGCAGCAGAAACTGAATAGACCCGTAGGGTCGAAGATGTAAAACAGAATGTAGTTGTAAAGCAGCTCGACGAAATTAGGAATAGCTGAACCAGTAGCTGATCTCAATCAGCAGTACGATGGGCAGGTAGCTTCTATGGATAAGGTAGGTTGAGGTGGCCTTACTTTACCCTATATCTACAACAACGATCAATACTGTCACACACTCAATGGGTGCATGTACGTAGAATCCAAAATCAATCAAATGTAACCTTTTATGCTATATATAGATACTTAATATAAGCATAAAATTATCAAACGGTAGATTTTCTGACTACACTACATGAGTGATATGTTTTTCAGAAGCTGACCAACAGAAAAAACAATCGCCTCCAGAACACAGATAACCGGTGTTCTGGAGGCGATTGTTTTTCAAAACTTTATTGACTACGCGGTTTGGGTTACCCTACATACCTCCTGCAGGATCTCATACGAACGGAGGCGGGCTACCGGATCATATATCGCCGAAGCGACCATAATCTCATCTACCTGGGTCAGATCCAGAAATTTCTGCAGATCTTCTTTTATCGTCTGATGGCTACCAATAAAGGTATAGCGCAGCATCTGATATACCGCCTGCTCCTCGGCCTCATCCCACAGCCCATCCATGCTTTCTACCGGTGGCTGTAGCAAATTAGACTTGCCGTGGATGACGTTCAGAAAGGCCTGGTACAGGGAGGTAGCCAGGTAGTGCGCCTCCTCGTCGGTATCGGCCGCAATGACGTTGATACAGGCCATAGCATAGGGCTTCTCCAGGCTTTCCGATGGTTGAAAAGTATCACGATATACCTTTAGTGCCGCGTGGAGGTTGGTTGGTGCAAAGTGGCTGGCAAAGGCATAGGGTACACCCAGTATAGCAGCCAGCTGAGCTCCGTAGGTACTTGATCCCAGTAACCAGATAGGTACCTGCAACCCTTCACCGGGAACGGCCCTTACCCGCGCCGCCGGATTGGCCGGACCGAAATAATCCCGTATTTCCTGCACATGCTGGGGGAACTGTTCAACGTTGCCCCGCATATCGCGCCGCAGGGCCATGGAGGTAATCTGATCGGTACCGGGAGCACGTCCTAAGCCCAGATCGATGCGTCCCGGGTAGAGCGACTCCAGCGTCCCAAACTGTTCAGCCACTACCAGGGGCGAGTGGTTGGGTAGCATAATACCTCCTGATCCTACTCTGATGGTAGAGGTCTGTCCGGCAATATGACCTATGAGTACCACCGTAGCCGAGCTGGCAATACCGGGCATATTGTGGTGCTCGGCCAGCCAATAACGCTTGTATCCGAGCTGTTCAACGTGCTGGGCCAGTTCAACACTGTTCTTAAAGGAGTCCGCGGGGGTTTTGCCAGCGCGCACATGCGCCAGATCCAGTACAGATATGGCTATATCAGCGAGCTGCTTATGGGTTCTTTGGGTAGTTAAATCCATCTTCTATATGAGAGCATTAGTAGTAATCCCTATCATCAAATTTCACTATGTAAGGTATGATGCTATGTAAGGTATGATGATAGTACCTAGAGTAACCTCATTGATTTTATCCGGGTTCCTTTACCCACCGAATTAAAGTCTTTGTAGTAGGAACAGAAAGCTCTTTCCGGCTCTTGGTTACATGCTCAGGTTTACCCCTAAGTACTCCGTTTGTAACCGTTCACTAAGTGGCCTGTTGATTTTTAGTCACTGGAGGTGAATTCTATTCAACTAATTCCTACCTTTTTGTCGCTCGATATATACATCCAGTCACTACCGTAACTACTCAACTAGTGCCGTATGTGCCCGGAAGGTACCTGGAGGGAGCCGGATGAGGTGAGCCAAAAAAGCAATCACAATTACACCATATAAACTTTAATCAATTTTTACCTTAACCCCAGTAACACGTATGACAAACTTTTCACTTCGTTCACTTATTTGTGCCAGTATTTTAATTGGATTAGGAACAGGTTGTACTGATCAACCTAATCTGGACCCCTCAACTATTCAAAACACCAAAGCCGCTCGTTCAGCCGCGGCTGCTCAGTCAGACTTCATCATTCAAAAGGGTAGCTACATCATTGTATCAGCTACCAATGCACTACCATCCAATCTGGAAGCAGAGGTAAGTAAAGCCAAAGGCCGTATGGGTACCCAGTTAAAAAACATAGGCGTAGCTACGGCTGTCTCGGCTGATCCTGATTTTGCCGGCAAAATGGAACGGCTGCCCGGCATTAAATCGGTCATTCCGGATGTAAGCGCCAAATGGATAGAAGCGACCAATTCCATTGATCTGCAGGATCCGCAGAATGCAGTGCAGGCCACAGCCACGAACCCTAACTTAAATCCCTATTATGGTTTTCAGTGGCAGCATAAGGCCATCAACTCAAATGCTGCCTGGCAATCGGGACACCGGGGTGAAGGTGTAAAAGTGGCCATACTTGATACCGGCTACGATTTGATGCATCCGGACCTGGCTGGTAACATTATCTATAGCAAAAGCTTTGTTCCCAACGAAGGAGTACAGTTCAACTATCCGGGGTTTAGCCATGGTACCCACGTGGCTGGTATTGTAGCAGCCCTGGACAACAACATTGGTGTAGTGGGAGTAGCCCCTAAGGCAAAGCTACAGCTGATCAAAGTACTTTCTGACTCCGGTAGGGGCTCCTTCTCGTGGATACTGGCTGGTATCCTGGACGCCGTTGACCAGAAGGCCGACATCATTAACATGAGCCTGGGCTCGTACCTCCCCAGAAATGGTAAGTTCATTGATGATAATGGTACACCTAATGATCCTTCTGACGATACAGTAGTATCAAACACCAAAGCCGTACAGGAGCTGTTGGTAGCGATGAGCCGTGTCATTAGCTATGCCAATCAGAAAGGGGTAACCGTGATAGCGGCAGCCGGTAATGATGCCATCAATGGCAACAAGGATAAATCAGGTATTTCGATACCCGCTAATCTTCCTCATGTGCTGTCAGTTTCGGCTACGGGACCTACCAACTGGTACGAAGATCCACAAACCGACCTCGACCAGATCGCCTCGTACTCCAACTTTGGTACCTCTGATATTAGCTTCTCGGCACCGGGTGGAGATTCACGCCTGCAGCCCTATATGTTCTGGTACTTTGATATGGTACTGAGTACCAGTCAGTATGGAGGGTACACTTTTTCGGCAGGTACCAGTATGGCAGCTCCCCACGTGGCTGGTGTAGCCGCGCTGATCATCGGTAAAAACGGAGGCCCGATGGCTCCGGCCAGGGTGGAAGCCGCTTTAAGAGCTTCGTCGGACGATCTGGGAAAACCTGGTCGTGATCCTCTTTTTGGATATGGCCGCGTAAATGCGCTGCGGGCTGTTAGTACTCTGAAATAACCCTTAGTATATAGATTTGCACAAGAGAAAGGCCGGAATTTGATCCGGCCTTTCTCTTGTAGTTATTCTTCAAAATATTACCCTAACCCATTCAATTCATCCAGATCTTCCTGATCCAGTGCTATGGAAGCAGCCTTGACATTTTCTTCCAGGTGCTTTACCTTGGAGGTACCCGGTATGAGCAGGATGTTGGGTGAATGGTGCAGCAGCCAGCTCAGCGCCAACTGATGTACCGTAGCTCCGTGCTTCTGAGCGATCCGCTCCAGTTTGTTCATGGCCTCTACGTTACCTCCACCCAGCGGGTACCAGGGTATAAATGCCATGTTGTTCTGCTCGCAGTACTTGAGCTCTTCCTCCCACTTACGGTTGTCGACACTGTACATATTTTGTACCGACACTACCTCAATGTACTCCTGCGCCCGCTTGATCTGTTCTACCGACACCTCCGAAAGGCCAATATGCTTAACCAGTCCTTCTTCCTGAATTTTCTGCAGAAAGGTAAAAATCTCCTCAAAAGGTACCTTTGTATCAACGCGGTGAAGCTGGTATAGTGGGATCTGGTCCAGTTTCAGACGCTTGAGGCTTCCCTCCAGCGCTTCGCGCAGGTGATCGGGGTGTGCATTGACAGGCCACTGGTTCGGGCCGGTACGTAGCAGGCCGCCCTTGGTGGCTATTACCAGATTTTCGGGATAAGGATACAGGGCTTCGGCGATGAGTTCTTCCGAAACATGGGGACCATAGCTATCGGCTGTATCTATAAAGTTTATACCCAGCTCTACCGTTCTTTTCAGTACCCGTATACACTCCTCGCGGTCTTTGGGTGGTCCCCAGATCCCTTCTCCCGTGATGCGCATGGCCCCGTACCCCATCCGGTTTACAGTTAGATCGCCACCCAGGGTAAAGGTTTCTGTGAATGTGCTTGTGGTTCCGTTTTTCATTTTCTCACTTTTAGTTTTCATTCTTACACGACACCATCTGTAAACCGGAAGTGCGTGCAAAAGTTATGAGAAAGTGGCTGGATTATGTAATTTAATAACCACCAGTGACATCACCTGCGCACCACCAGCAGGATCACTCCCGCTACCAGCAGGGGCAGGAATGGATCTAGTAAAGTACCCCCGGAGCCCACGAACAGGTTGAGCAGGGCAACGCAGCTTCCGCCAATGGCCCAGGCTATTGTGGTAGTGACCGACCATACCGCCAGCTGCTGCCGGATCTCAACAATCCCCATCAGGCGGTTGACTACCCAGAAAAGGCTGTCGTTGAAGTAGCTGAAAAACAGGGAGCCCATGGCCGCCGCCTGAGCGGCCAGCAGCATATTAACACCCGGTATCTGAGCCAGAATGGGAGCCGAGATGGAAGCCGCCGTAATCATAGCCACCGTACCCGATCCCTGAATAAGCCGTACCAGCGTAGAAACAATAAAGGGAATCATAACCGGTGAAATAGGCAGGCCAGCTACTTGAGCCGCCAGCTGGCTACCGGCCCCGCTCTCCCGCACCACAGCCCCTAAGGCCCCTCCGGCCCCCGTCACCATCAGGATGATTCCGGCCGATTGCAAACCTTCTTCCAGCCGGGCCAGAGCACTGGCCCGATCCAGCTCCGGAACCAGGGTGTACACAGCCAGCAGGGTACTGATGGACAAAGCGATAATGGGTGAACCTACAAAGTACAGGACCTGGACTAACGGCTGCTCTGCCAGCCCTTCCTGCCCCGGTAGTTGTGCCAGGGTGGTCAGCAGTGCCTTCAGAAAGATCAGTACTATAGGTACTACGATAGGCAGCAACGATAGCATCAGTCCGGGTAGTGGCTTTTCCTGCCTGTCCTGCAGGTAGTTTTGGTGAATGGTTTTCAGCTCTTCACCCACCGGCGCCGCATGATCAAAATGTGGGTACTTCGTGGCGAGCCAGAGGGCATACAGTACCACCCCTACCGCACAGGGTAAAGCCAGGGCCATACCCAGCAGTAGCATAGACCCCACATCCACCCCGAACAGCCCCGCCACCCCCAGCGGCCCCGGAGTGGGCGGAACGGCAGAATGGGTAATAACCAATCCCCCCGCCAAAGCTACCCCCAGTGTCAGCAGGGAGCGCCGGCTCCGCTGTGCCAGGGCCTTGGCAACGGGGTACAGAATGACAAAGGCTGAATCCACAAAGATGGGGATACTAACCAGATAGCCGGTAATGACCATCGCCCACTCTTCCTTTCGCTTGCCCAACCACCTGATCAGGCTGTAGGCGATCTGCTCGCCCGCTCCGGATACTTCCATGATCCGGCCCATCATAACGCCCAGTCCTATGACGATACCGATACTGCCGAGGGTAGTACCAAACCCCTGGGTGATGACAGACACCGTTTTGTCGGCCGACATACCTCCTACTAGGCCCGCAATACTGGCCGCAATGAGCATGGCAATGAGGGCATGTACCCTTGTACGCAACACCAGGAAGATGAGTACCCCTACCGCTACCACCAGACCTACGATGGGCACTGGAAGGCTACTCATAGAGTCTTTTGCAGGTCGTTTGCCATGAATTGGGTAATGAAGCTGTCAAAGCCGGAGTCGACCTGAAAGCCCAGCCGGAGCGCCCGGCTGTTATCAATCTGTCCCGGCCAGCTGCTGACAATCCGGTTGATGGCTTCATCAGGTTCAAAGCGTACCCGGGATAGAGTGGCTGCATCCGTCTGCCGCTCGAGCGAGTCCAGCATTTGCTGTACCGTCACGCTGATGCCCGGCAGGTTCAGGGTTCGCCAGTTGCCCAGCGAAGAGCCCTCTACCGTAGCCGCGTGAACCAGATTGCGGATGACGGTCGCCGGGCTGGATAACCACAGGGACAAGTCCGTTGAAACCGGACATACGGCCTCCTCCCCCTGCAGGGGCTCACGAATAATACTGCTCACAAAGGAAGAAGCGGCTTTATTGGGCTTACCGGGACGTACACAGATCGTAGGCAGCCGGAGGGTAACGCCATTGACGAAGCCTTTGCGGGAGTAGTCATTGACCAGTAGCTCACCCATGGCCTTCTGAGCACCGTAGGAAGACTGCGGCGTAACCGCCGTGGCATCCGTAACTACCTCCGGGAGTTCGCCGCCAAAGACGGCCAGTGAGCTGGTAAAGACAAAGCGGATACCGGCTTTGGTACGGCGGCAGGCTTCGAGCAGTCGGCGTGTTACGTCCAGATTGATCAGGTACCCCAGGTCAAAGTCACTTTCGGCGTGGCTGCTCACGATGGCAGCCAGGTGGTACACCAGGCCAGTCTGGGGAGTAATAAGCGATTCGACTGCCCCCTCTTTTGACAGATCGGCTTGCTGACAGATTACGCGACGATCCTGATCGGGATGGGCGGGCATGACCAGGTCTACGAGCAGAAGTTCATCAAAGGACAAGGTACTCTGGAGTAAGGCTTTGGCCAGTTTCTGACCCAGAAAACCTCCACCACCGGTAATAATTATTTGCATACGGAATGGATTCAGCTACTTTAAATACGATTTAGTTCTTCATATTTCAAAGCGGCATTCGGTGGATTCTACTTACTACTGATCCCGGAGCAGTCACCATCAGGTGGTCTAAAAGTAGGGAAAATATAAAATCATCATCTAACTTAGTCACCTGTTTATAGACTATCAAGATGAGTACTATTTCCACCGACCTACTGGATCAACTTCCCCCCGAATACGGGCAGGACCTCCTGCCGGAGATACATGCCGAATTCAAACAGGCGGGTAAAACCCTCGTAGTACTGGATGACGATCCCACCGGCACCCAGACCTCCTACGATATTACCGTACTGACCCAGTGGAGCGTACCTCTGCTCGTGGAAGAGCTACGTAAGAAGCCCGCGGTGTTATTCATACTTACCAACTCCCGCAGCATGGCCGAAGCCGCTGCGGTACAACTCACGGAAGAGATCTGCCGCCATCTTAAGGAGGCCATAGAAATATGCGGGCAGCAGATCATCACCATCAGTCGGAGCGACTCCACCCTGCGCGGACACTTTCCGGCTGAGGTAGACGCCATGGCCCGGGTACTGGGTCAGACGGATGCCATCCGCATTATAGTACCTGCCTTTGTCGAGGGGGGACGGTACACGATTGAGGACATCCACTACATCAAAGAACAGGATGAACTGGTACCGGTTTCCCAAACGCCTTTCGCCCGGGATGCTGTATTTGGCTACCGCCACTCCAACCTAAGAGAATGGGTAGAAGAAAAAACAGGTGGCAGGGTAAAGGCCGGAGAGGTAGTATCGGTTTCGCTAAAAGATATCCGCCTGGGCGGCCCCCAGCGGGTCAGTGAGAAGCTGCTGGCCTGTCAGCCGGGGCAGGTATGTATTGTCAATGCTACTTCCAACAGGGACCTCGAAGTGTTTATCAGGGGGGTACAGATGGCCGAGCAGGCCGGTCAGACCTGTATCTACCGTACCTCCGCCACCTTTGTACCCATTCGGGCGGGTATGGCTCCCGGCAAAGCATATGTGCCTCAGCTTGATTCAGCTACATCATCAAGTAACTCCCTGATCGTGGTAGGCTCGTATGTACCCAAAACCACCAGTCAGCTCCAGTACCTGCTTGACCAGGGCAGCCATCGTTCCATAGAGGTAGATGTTTCAAAACTACTGCATCTATCCACGGAGGAAATCGCCAGCTACCACCAGGCTATTGTTCAGCAGGCTGATCAGTGGCTTTCGGAGGGGGCCGATGTAGTCATCCATACCAGCCGCCAGCTGGAGGTAGGCCAGGATGTGGAGAGTAATCTGAAGATCAACAGCCAGGTTTCGGAATTTCTGGTTGGGGTAGTTCAGGGAATGACGGTACGTCCTTCTTTCATGATTGCCAAGGGAGGTATTACATCCAGTGACTTGGCTACTAAGGGATTGGGTGTTCAGAAAGCTACCGTACTGGGTCAGATTATACCGGGGGTACCGGTCTGGAAGCTGGATCCGCACAGTAAGTATCCCGACCTGATCTACGTGGTTTTCCCGGGTAATGTGGGGGACGACAAAGCCCTGACCAACGTATATTTACAACTCAAAACTTCGAAAAATTAGATAATAAAAGGGAAGAGTTGGGTTAATCCATTTAATAGTAAAAATGTACTATAATCACTGCGACAAACTACTTGTAATATTGTTAGATTGGAAAATTTGCATCCAAATCTGACAGGTATGATATTGCAGGCGAAGCAGCGGATATTTCTGAGCATATTCTTTTTTTTATCGGGAGTAAGTTTTTCAACCTGGGCCTCCCGAATCCCTACTATAAAGACCTTTTTTGGCTACAACGAAGCTGAGATGGGTACGGTACTGCTGGCTATGCCCGTCAGCTCCATGATAGGGTTGCCCATCTCAGGCTGGCTGATCGCACGGTACGACAGCCGGGTACCCATGTCCATCAGTTTTGGTCTGAACGCCGTAGCCCTAGCCCTGATTGGTTTTGCTCAAAGTACCGCCAGCCTGGTAGTAGCGATCAGTATATTCGCTTTTACCATGCGTATATTCAGTATCGCCGTCAATACCCAGGCTATTACTCTACAAAAGCAGTTTGATAAGAAAATACTTGGGTCTTTCCACGGATTGTGGAGTACGGGGGGTATCGCCGGCGTTGGCTTTTCGACCATCATGGTAGCCAATAACATATCTATTGAGACTCACCTGGCCGCTGTGGCAGCCATTAGTTTCCTGGTCACTGCATTCTCCTACCGTTACCTGCTCCGCAACGACCGCACCACCGAGGGCAACAAGCTGATCCTGGGCAAACCCGACCCTTACATCCTGTACCTGGGGATACTCATCTTTTTTGCGGCGGTCTGCGAAGGAGGTATGTTCGACTGGAGCGGTATCTTTTTCAGGGAAGTCCTGAACGTCGAGGTATTCACCTACGGCTATCTGATCTTCATGGTCTGCATGGCAATTTCACGCTTTATGTCGGATAAGATAATCGAAAAAATAGGTATGCCTAATACCTACCTGATGAGCGCCATACTGATCATGGTGGGTATCGGTATGGCCGTAAGCTTTCCCGGATTTGAGACAGCCATGGTAGGCTTCTCACTGACCGGCTTTGGTACGGCCTCCATTGTACCCATGACCTACGCGCTGGCCGGTTCATCCCGGAAGTACTCCCCCGGTATGGCCATTTCTATCATTGCTACCTACGCCACCGTAGGGATGCTGGTAGGTCCGCCCATGATCGGATATCTGGCTCATGCTTTTGGTCTGCGCATGTCGTTTGTGGCTTTTGCTTTTGCAGGGCTGGTGTTCATTCCCGTTTCGCACCTATTCTTCCGTTACCAGAGCCAGACGAACCAGGAAGAAGTACCCGCCTGAAAGGGTACTACACCCGAACGTAGATCTTTCTTTGGTCCATCCAGTAGCCGATAGCCCAGAGCAGGAGTACAAACAGTACAGCAAACAGGAGGGAGCCAAACTCGCGCGTACCGGCCACCGGTGCAACCAGGTACTTGAAGAACCAGCCCCAGGGGCTGATGAAGGCGATGGCTCCGTTTTCGTCCACCCCATCATTCAGCCGAATAATGGACAGAAACTTTGGGATCAGGCCGCTTAGTGCGTAGATGAACAGCGGGTTTTTGCCAAATACTTCAAAGAAGCGGGTCCAGGTGCCCCGGTTGTTCCGGACCTCAATAAAGTAGATCAACACTGCCAATAACATGATAGCCAGCCCTACCGTCAGGGCTACGTACGAGCTGGTCCAGATTTTCTTATTGATCGGAAAAACCAATCCCCAGGCATAGCCGATGAACAGTAGCACGGCAGCCGCCAGGAATAACATCGTAAGTGTCTTGTAAATGGGATGGGTACCCGTTTGAGTGGTGTTAGCCGTGAACTCGCCGCTGGCTTTGCTCTGGCCCAGAATATAGTACCCTACCAGGTACCCAAATATCACCTGCACTATTCCCGGCAGGGTACTTATCAATCCTTCCGGGTCAAAGGCAATCCCTTCGCCGCGGTACATGTGTGCCTCCCCGAGTATCTGCTTATCTAAGGCCGTACCAAACCAGCCTTCCAGGCTGTACGGATCAACGGGATTCCCTAGTTCACATAGCAGCCAGTAAAGCACCAGAATACCAACCCCAATCCAGAAAGCACCCCGTACTTTAGCATAGTAGATAATTACCGAAGCAAAAAAGTAGCAAAGGGCAATACGCTGAAGTACTCCCAGGATACGTACCCCCCGAAGCTCTCCATCGCTGTTGATCCAGGTCCAGGGCTTGAATAGCAACTGGTCATTCTCCCACATGGCAAAAGGAAACCAGTTCAGGAAAAGGCCAATCAGGAAGATCAGGGCGGCCCGCTTGCCTACCTTCTGCCAGAAAGCGGCGGCTCCGGCGGCTTCCAGACGTGGCATCACAAAGGCCATGGCGTTACCTACCGCAAACAGAAAGAAAGGAAAAACCAGATCGGTGGGGGTGAGTCCGTGCCAGGGGGCGTGGCGAAGAGGGGTGAAAGCCGCTGATCCAATTTGATTATTCACCAGGATCATAAAGGCTACTGTAGCTCCTCTGAAAACATCCAGGGAGTAGTAACGCTGTTTCATGTAAAGGTTAAGATAAGGGTTAAGCAGCCCAAATTACAAATTTGGGTGAATACGAAAACGCTTTCAGGATAATTAAGCTCCATTTCCGTAAAGATCCCTTAAATTATACCGTCTATTTGGGGTCCAGTACAATTAGTAGCTGAAACCTACTAGGAAAAGCTCATGCGCTGAATACGAATTGCATTAAGAATGGCCAGAAACGCGACCCCCACGTCAGCAAACACAGCCTCCCACATACTGGCTACGCCAAAGGCTCCGAATAGCAGCACCAGCGCCTTTATCCCAAAAGCTAACGCGATGTTCTGCCACACGATCCCGTTGGTTTTCTTACCTATATTGATGGCTGTAGCTATCCTGGAGGGCTGGTCGGTCTGGATCACTACATCGGCCGTTTCGATGGCGGCATCTGAGCCTAAGCCCCCCATGGCTACACCAACATCAGCCAGTGAAATCACCGGAGCGTCGTTGATACCATCCCCCACGAAGGCTACGGTAGCGCCTTGATTTTGTAGCTCCTCCACCCTGGCCACTTTATCCTCCGGCAGTAAGTCGCCGTAGGCTATGTCGATCTGGAGACTACTGGCCACTTTCTGAACAATGGAATCTTTATCGCCCGAAAGCATCACCACCCGCCGAACGCCCATTGCATGCAGCGCCCGTACCGCCCGCTGGGCATCTTCCTTGACCTGATCCGCGATGGTCACATAACCGGCATAGCGTCCGTCTACCGCCACCAGCACGATCGTCTCAACCACCTGATGGAGGGCCGGATTGTAGTGGATACCAAACTTATCCAGCAGGCGGGTATTACCGGCCAGTACTTCCCGGCCCAGTACCCTACCCCGCAGGCCGTGCCCGGGTATCTCTTCTACCGAACCTACATCACTATGCACGGATTGAGCACCGGTATAGTCTACTATGGCCTGAGCTATGGGATGGGTGGATTTGCTTTCCAGCGTAGCGAGCAGACTCAGAAACGCCTCCTGCTCCATGCCCTCTACCACTACCTCCTGTACTTTGAATACGCCTTCGGTCAGGGTACCCGTCTTGTCCATAACTACGGTATCTACCTTGCGCATCTGATCGAGGTAGTTGGAACCTTTGAACAGGATACCATTGCGCGAAGCCGCCCCGATCCCCCCGAAGTACCCAAGCGGAATAGATACCACCAGCGCGCAGGGGCAAGAGATTACCAGGAAGATCAGGGCCCGGTACAGCCACTCTTCAAATACATAGGTGCCTACAAAGAAGTAGGGTAGAAAAGTGAGCGCTAAGGCGAGGTACACCACAATGGGCGTGTATACTTTGGCAAACTTGGTAATGAACTGCTGGGTCTTGGCTTTGCGACTGCTGGCCTGCTCCACCAGTTTCAGGATGCGTGACAGGGCGCTATTGTCGTAGGCAGAGGTTACCTTTATATCCGCTACCTGGTCGAGGTTGATCATTCCGGCCAGTACCCTTTCTCCATTAGTTTTAGTATCAGGTTTGGCTTCACCCGTCAGAGCGGCCGTATTGAAGCTGGACCGGTCGCTGATCAGATCGCCGTCCAGGGCTACCCGTTCGCCCGCCCGCACCTGTATCACCTCACCGATCTTCACTTTCTTCGGGTCTGTTTCAACGGGTAAGCCTCCCCGTAGTACATGGACCGTCTTCGGCCGGTTATCGATCAGATCCTTGATGGACTTGCGCGAACGCGCCACGGCAGATTCCTGAAAATGCTCTCCGATCACATAGAAGAGCATAACAGCTACCCCCTCGGCGTATTCGCCAATATAGAAGGCACCCAGCGTGGCCAGAGACATCAGGAAAAACTCATTGAATACATCACCACGGGCTATGTTGGTTGCCGCGTGCCTGACCACTTTCCAGCCTACCAGCCCATACGCTATCCCAAACCAGACCAACCGGAGCGGCCCCTCAAACCAGGCTACCTTAAAGTAGTCGAGAGCGATACCCGATAGTAAAAGCAGCAGGCTGACAACAGTGGGTACGTACGAATTGGTATCATCATGAGAGTGGTCATGGTCGTGCCCGTGGTCATGTGAGTGGCCATCGGGTGCACAACAGGCATCATTGAGCACTCCCTGCGGTCCCGGCTTTTCGGCCGTACGCGGCGAAGTGATCTCCATAGGCTGCAGACCTGTATATCGTTTATCTTTATCGTTGTGAGCCATACCCGTAACTATTATGACTGCTAATGAACAAAAAATGTGAAAATACCCAGTAAGATCAGCGTAAAACCGGTGATCTTCTTTTCGTGATTTTCAAGAAAATGAAAGTTTACCTTTTCCAGACTCCTCCCTCCTACCGCCACTAATGCCATGATACCCGAGACCGTTACCAGCAGGTATACCAGCGAAATGGATATAATGCCTTTCCAGCCAAATGAGCCGGCGCTGAAGTAAAAGGTTTCGATCTCCAGACAGGGTGAAAAGAACATCGCAATACATACACTGAGTATAATACTGCGTTTGGACTTTTTAGCCAGCTTCTTCTCCGAAATATGTTCGTGATGGGTATGTCCCATATCCATTCCGAAGTAGAGGAGTCCCATAAATATCAACACAAGTGGGGCAATAATCGTTGGAAAAAGCCGGAGCTGATCAGATATTTTTACCCCAATGAGTCCGATGATCACTCCCAGGCTAATGGTACTAAGAGTATGTGCCAGGGCGGCTATACCAGCTACTACCATCGTTTCCTTTTTCTGCCACCCTTCCGATTTGGCTATTAGTACCAAAGGCAGCCAGTGGTTGGGTATAGCAGCATGAATAATGCTCAGCAGCAGGCTACCGATTATAATATGAGTCATAGTAAAATAAACTTCCCGATGAGGGCTCGATCAACTCCAAACCTACCAGTACAACCAGCAAGTACCTGTTTATTTAAAAGTGGTTTGGCAATAAAATATTCAACAAGTACCTGCTCAATAAAAAAGTTGTACAGGGGTCTGGTGCGGCGAAGTTAAATAGGATCAGCAAGTAATGAGCAAGATTTTGCAAAGCCGATTACCACTGGATAAAAACTGTTGCAAATATGTAACGACTTTTATATATTTGGATACATAAGTACCCCGGCTGTTTCTTTCGAGAAAAAGCCTGTACTTACTTCATCCCCCCCCTCTATTCAAAATTCTTGACGTTATAGGTATTCCTTAACCATACTATATATGATCAAGCTAAATGTACTGTATCCTAAAAGCACCGAAAGCCAGTTTGATATTGACTACTTTCTTAAAGTGCATGTGCCCCTGGTAAAGGAACGGCTAATACCGATGGGTCTGAAGAATATTGATATTGAAGAAGGACTGGTGGGACCCACTCCCGACGTACCTCCTGCTTATGCCCTGATCGGTTCATTGAACTTTGAAACACTGGATCAGCTTCAACAGGCTATGAATACGCATTCGGCGGAGTTAATAGCCGATATTCCCAATTTCACGAACGTGCAGCCCATCATGCAGGTTAGCCAGGACCGTTAAGGACGCTAACCCGCTTGAGATATCCATTTGAGAGGAATCAGTAGATTTTCGTAATACAGCAAAGGGCCGCTACTCTCCGTACAGCGGCCCTTTCTTATTGCTTAATCACCATCTACGGTAACTACTACCTTCCCGATGGTTCGTCCGGTTTCGATCTGTTCGTGCGCTTTGGCTATTTCATCCATAGTAAATACATGCGATACATGAGCTATGATCTTGCCCGTAGCCAGCAGGGCCGCCAGTTGCTCCATATCCTCTCCATTGGACTGTACCAGGTAGTTTGCCGCACTTACCCTTCGCTCCTGAGCCAGGGCCTGTACGTCCTCAGTGGCTCCGCCTACAATGGAGATCAACTTACCTCCGGGTCTGAGTATGTTCAGAGACTTACGGGTGGTATCTCCACCGATGGGATCCAGCACGAAGTCTACCTCCCGGACCGCCTGCTCAAAATCCTCGCTCCGGTAGTCGATTGGTTGGTCAACACCCAGGCCTTTCAGAAATCCAGTATTGGGCTCAGAAGCCGTCCCGACCACCGAAGCGCCCAGATGTTTAGCGATCTGTATTGCAAAGTGACCCACTCCACCGGCTGCCGCATGTACAAATACCCGCTGCCCCGGTTGTACCTGTCCCTGGTGCACGAGTGCCTGCCAGGCCGTAAGGGCCGCCAGGGTGGCCGCAGCGGCCTCCTCGTGGGATATTTCCTGCGGCTTTAGCGCCAGATGGTGCTCAGGTACGGCCACGTACTCGGCATAAGCCCGACCGTGACCCGGAAAGTTGACCATACCGAATACTTCGTCGCCGGGTTTGAAGCGGGATGAGCTATCGGCCACGTCCACCACCTCTCCCGAAATGTCCCAACCCAGAATCAGGGGCGCCTGCTCCTTGATACGACCGTATACTCCTTTACCAGTGCGGGTCTTTATATCGACGGGATTAATACTTAGTGCTTTTACCTTTACAAGTACCTCGCTGTCCTGTAATACGGGCAGATCAATGTCGGAGATGGTCAACTTGTCGGTACCACCGGGCTCAGTTAATAAGATAGCTTTCATTGATTTAAAAAGTCATATATGTTGTATAGTCTATACCAGTTTCTTTTCGGTAACCTCCTCCACGGGTTTGTTCTCTTTAACTTCACCCATAATCAGGCGGATACCCTGGTTGAAGTTAAAATAGCTCCATATCCAGCTCATGAATACCGTGATCCGGTTTTTGAACCCAATGATGGAGATCAGGTGAATGAACATCCAGATACACCAGGCCAGAAAGCCCTGGGTGCGGTATTCCTTCCTGAAGATCTTCAGATCAGCCACGGCATGATTACGGCCAATGGTCGCCATGGATCCCTGGTCGTGGTATTCGAAGGCTTTCAGGGGCTTGTTTTCCAGTAGTCGCTTCAGGTTGTCGGCCAGCAACCTACCCTGCTGCAAGGCTGGCTGCGCCATCATCGGGTGTCCGTAGGGATTCTCTTCAGTGACCATGGCCGCGATATCTCCGATCGCAAACACATTAGTATACCCTAGCACCTGATTGTACACATTCACCTGCAACCGGTCCCCTTTCAGTACACTTTCCGGACGAATGCCCTTGATAGGGGCTCCTACTACGCCCGCCGCCCACACCATGGTCCGGCTGATTATTTTTTCACCCGTATCCAGCATGACCGTGTACCCATCGTACGACTTCACCCGCCGGTTGAGCCACACCTTTACCCCAAACTGCTCCAGGAATTCCAGCGCCTTCCGGGAGGCCTCCTCCGACATTCCTTTCAGCAACTGGGGGCCACTCTGGATCAGGTGAATATCCATATCCTTGAAGTTAAGCTCACGATAATCCTTCGGGAATACGTGCTGCCGTAGCTCACCCAGTGCGCCGGCCAGTTCTACTCCGGTGGGTCCTCCCCCCACTATGACATAATCCATAAGGCTGTTGAGCTGCTCCTCTTCGTCGATCTGCAGGGCTTTCTCGAAGTTGCTCAGGATGGTGTTCCGGAGCGTCATGGCATCCTCAATATCCTTGAGGGGTATGGCCTTGCTGGCTATTTCCCTGTTGTTATAAAAGTTGGTTTCGGCTCCGGTCGCTATCACCAGGTAGTCGTAGTGCACCAGACCGATGGATGTTTCGACTACCTGCTGATCGGTATCCACCGAGATGGCTTCGGCCATCCGGTAGTACAGATTTTCCTGCGACTCAAACAGCTCCCGAAAGGGCTGGGCTATGTCAGAAGCCTCGATACCAGCCGTAGCCACCTGGTACAGCAGGGGCTGAAAGGTGTGGAAGTTATGTTTATCTATCAGAATAACCTGAACGTCCAGGTCCTTGAGTGACTTGGCTAATTCTATACCGGCAAATCCACCTCCAATAATTACTACTCGTTGTTTTCCGGTTTCGGCGATACGGGCGTTGTGAAGCATATACGTATATGTTCAGCTGGATACTAAATAACTAGTATCAAAAAGCGATTATAGACCCGGAATGTTTTTTTATAGAAGCTCGGGAGCCCCCGCAGAGGCAGGTAAGGAAGAGAATATACCCAGAGGATGACTAAAAATGGAAATACTCTGCCGACAGGATCAGCAGAGTATCTATCCACAACACTAAGACTAGCTAGATAGATCTTAGCACTTAAAACTACTATGTATTTTTAAAAATTTCATAATCAACCGGTAAAAATATAGTGGTATAATCTGATTATTTATCAAATGTTTACTAGTCACCCACTACCAATAACTGCCTTTTTTTACTGCTTTTCCTCCTGTTTTACCTTTTCACTAGTACCTCTACCTCCACTAACTCAAAACTATCCAGCGGGTCGCTTTGAGGGTGTAGCGCTGAACGTATCTGTTCCAGGGTGAGCGACGGGTCGGAGAAAATATGCGGAACACCATTACCGGTTGGATATTCCAGCAGGAAGTAATGGACATTGTCATCCATGAGCATTACGTGCCCCCATACTGGATCGTGATCCGGGCTGGATTTTAATTTCAAGGCTCTCAAGGTGGTATACAGGTTTGATTTAAACTGACGGCACCACAAGCACTACCCCTATTGATTTAGCTTTCGGGGACCGACGGTACTCATATCAATGGGCCGGAAGCCCAGACCGAGAGCCGGGGAATTCTCTTTCAGACGAAAGTCAAACTTGTCGACATCCACAAACAGCGGATCCGCATAGAGCGAGTGCTGGTCTTTGCCCAGGGTATTCCACTGCTGCCAGCTCTTTCCATTAAAGCTTACTTTGTCTAAAGGGCTTACCGGATTGTAGTAAATATTCCAATCCATATCGAAGGTACTGGTCTGCTCCTGGGTACCCTTGTCGCCGGGGCGCAGGTAGAAGGAGTACGGTTTGTCCTCCCAGTTCTTGCTCAGTAGCTCCCCTTACTTCCAGTAGATGATGTTATTCTCGAAGAAGACGCTCCGGTGGGGCTCCTGCCGGGTACGGCTGATTTGCTCGAGCCGCCCCAGGGCAAAGATGTTGTTACGGACGGTGATCTCTTTGGCGTAGTGGATGTTGTAGCCCGCAAACTTTGTGTTATACACGATGTTGTTCTCCACCAGCAAATGCGTCGACCCCTCATCATTATATATCCCCCACCCTCCGTAGTGGTTGGCATCTACATCATGGATGAGGTTGTTGCGGAGTACCGTACCCGGCGAAAGCCCCAGCGTATAAATAGCCCCCATATCTGATAATAGTCCCTGCCCGATGGTATGGATGTGGTTGAACTCAATGACATTGTCGCGGCTGACACTGGGCTGGTACCCCCAGCGCCAGCCGATGGATATACCCGTGTACCAGCCGTTGTTGATGTTGTTGTGGGCAATCCTGTTACCGAAGGTGTGCATCAGCAGTATCCCGACGGCCGACGGAAATACCTCACCGTAGTGGTGGATGTCGTTATCGCTGATGGTATTACGACCGGTACGCAGCAGGGGATGATCAGCCTCCGTACCGCCGTTGATCCGGAACCCTCCCGCCGCGATATGGGCGATTTCATTATGAGTAAAGGCATTGTCAGAGCTCCCGCTTCCGATCTCGAACGCGAAGGTACCTATGTTGCGGATGGTACAGTTCGAAAACGTGGTATGACGGGTGCCGGTAAGGCTGATACTGGCGGGTACTGAGGCCGATCCCTGGTTGTCGTTGGAGTTGCCGGGAGGCAGGTCCCAGTTGGTATACATGAAGTCCAGCCCCTTAAAGTGGAGGTGCTCTATGTACTTTCGGGCCTGGGCATCGCCTTGAAATGTGATGAACTTCTCGGTTACGGGCGCAATTACCTCGGCCTTGCTCATATCTTCCCCCGGCATAGGTATATAGTACAGGGTACCTGTCTTCCGGTCCAGGTACCATTCGCCGGGCTGGTCCAGGCCCTCCATGACGTTCTCTACCACATAGCGAGCCCCGTTACTAGAGAAGTCGTCGGTGAAGACTTTGCCTGCTTTATGCTTAAAGGTAACGATGTTGGTGGTGGTATCGAGCGACTGGATGGGTAGGTGGGAGTCGGTCCAGAAGTGGTACACAATTACCTCCACGTCCTCGAGGTTTTTCCAGGTAGGATCAAGATCACCTTTGGCGTATTCAAATCGTTGACTGTCGGTATGGTAATGTACCTCGGCACCACCATCCGGAAATCCCTTCACTATCTTAAAACCCGTATTTGGTATGCGAGCCCGCTGCCTCAGGGCACCATTAACATACAGCTGGCGAAACTTCCACCCGCCCTCCTTTACCTCGGGTACCTGGGTCATGTAGATGTTACCCTGGTACGGCTTCCAGCCCCTGATCTGCCGCCCGCCGTGGATGAGCACCTTTCCATTCTGGGAGGTATAGGTGACGGGACTCTGCTCGGTACCGGAGTCATCCGGAGTAAAGACGAGAGGTTTATCCAGAAAATAACTACCTGCTTCAATCGCTACGGTAACGGGTCTGGTTACGGAACCTTTAGCCCGTTGCTCCCGCACCGCGGCCTGCGCTCTTGCCAGGGTACCAAAGGCCTGGCTCCGGCTCAGGCCGGTGTTGGTATCCTTGCCTTTGAAAGAAACATAAATAGTGAGAGGAGCAGCCTGGCGGGTTTGGGCCTGGGTACCAGCGGCGATGTTTCCGAATACCAGAAGAGGCAGAAGAACTCTGAGAATAGTGGACATACTCTTACTTGATAGAAGATTAATCATACTACCTCAAGAAGCGAGTATCAAAGCGAATTTACCTGACCCTTCGGAAGAATGTAGTGGCGCAAAAAATGCCTGCTGCGGCAGGTCAGATCCACCACAGCAGGCATTATAACTTGGACTATTAGTTTTAAACCGTCTTCCAGGGACCTGTGATAGCCAGTGTTATACCAGCTCCCTGAATATTGACGAAGTAGGTTTCGCCGCCCGGTGAGAATACCCCTCCGGCAAATTCCGTCTGGAAGCCTACGTTTTCGGCCAGCTTGTAGTACTCTCCCCGGGGTGTAACGCCTACTACAAACGGGTGCGAATGATCTTCGCAAAGTACTACATCTCCCCAGGGTGCTACCGTCAGGTTGTCGCAGTTTTTAACCAGATCCTGATCGTTGGGTTCCACGTATAGTTCAAGCTTTCCGGGAGCGCTCTTTTCCTGCGCGGTACCTTCGTACTGGCTGGGTACGTACCGGAACACCTGCCCCTTGCCGTTGCGTCCGCCGCTGGTACAGGCAAAGAATATCTCCTTGTTGCCATACCACATGCCTTCGCCCCGGGCAAAACGGGCCGCTCCCTTATCAAATCCCTGGTAGCGCAGGTCGTTGTTGGGTGACTCTGCATTTTCGATATCTACCCACTCCACCTCGTGCAGCTCGCGAACCGGGAAAGTCGGAGTAGTGAGTGTTTCCCAGTTGCGGGTGTCCACACTCTTCTGCCCGCGGATCATCAGTGCCTGCAGTTTACCTCCTTTGAGCAGCTGCCCGGGTACATTGGGGATATAGCGGTAAATGAGGCTGTCGCCGGTATCTTCGGTCAGGTACACTATGCTGGTGCGAGGGTCCACGGCCACGGCTTCGTGGTTCATACGACCCATGGGCTTGATGGGTACCGCCGCGTGCAGCTGTACCTTCTCGGTAGCAGGTACTTCAAATACATACCCGTGATCTTTTTCGCAGGTATTGTCGCTACCGACTTTCTTGGTAGTTTCTTCGCAGGTCAGCCAGCTGTTCCAGGGGGTGGGGCCACCAGCGCAGTTGCGGGTGGTACCAGCCAGGCTCAGGAACTCCTTCTCTACCTTGCCCGTTGCCGGGTTATAGACAATGGTAGTAGTACCTCCCAGCTCAGGTTGTACTCCCTTGCCGTAGTCATAAAACTTAGCTTTATCTACTTTGGTAAGTAGTTCGTTTTTCAATCCAAAGGCTCCTCCTTCCGGGTTGGGGTTCATCTCGTGATTGCGTACTATAATCGTACGGCCTTTGGTACCTTTAAAAGTAGCCATACCGTCGGGCAGGCCGGGTACCAGCAGTCCGTCGCTCATGGTATTGCCCATGCGGGAGATCATCTGGTACGAAAAACCCTTCGGCAGGTTGAGGACTCCCTTGGGGTCAGGTAGCAGGGGACCATACCCAAAGGCAGATTCAGCCATTTGGTCCATGACCGAAGCAGGTTTATTAACAAAGGAAAACAGACCCAGAAAACCAACGGATGCACATCCGGTTAGTTTTAGAAAATCGCGGCGGGTAGTAGGGGAAATCTTGTTCATAGAAGTACTCGATAAAAGGGTAAGGGTCAGGAAATAGTAGTACGGTTACGTATTGATTACTCTGGCTGATAACCGAAGTTAGTACACTCTAAAAGCAGCATTGGACTATTACCTACCACAAAATAAAAACAGCCGCTCCAAACAGGTGGCAGCTGTCGTGTAAACATATTGTTTCCTTTTCCCCGAATACTTCTTTTTTAATTAATCTGGTGCTGATCTACCTACTTTACAAGCGGGTACTGTACATGGGCCAGGCTTGAAAATTTGGTAAAGAGATCCCCTGAGCCTTATTCAGCCTCTTGTTTAACCCGTACATATGTCAGGTTTTGCCTGTAAGTAAATCTAAAAAAAGTGGCTGCTCGCCCTTCAGCCCAGGAAATAGTCAATTGCTTTCATCACTATGGCGAGCAGTATGCAGAATAAAAAACCATAACCTACCAATTTAGCTCCCTGACTGGTGCGCTTAAATGGCGGACGCTTCCATCTTCTAAGGAAGACTTTGGGATCATCAGAGTCCATTGAATTTTGAAAGAATAAGCCGAAGTCTAAAAATTGTGTTATTTCTAATTTTGATCGAAGCTATAACCCGTTTCAATCAGTGATGTTTAAAAAAACATTAACAAGACCTTTATAGCAGCAGACGAGCACTGTGGGAAAGGTGACAGAAGTGGTATGGTTATTTAATCATACGGGTGATGACTCACTGTAAGGGGTAAAGGCTGAGTAAGATATGTACAGCAAACAACTACAGGTTATACTTTCGGATGGCTGGCTGGCCAATCCCTGGGCCATTATGGTGGAGGGAATAGTCGGAACTGCCCTTATGACCCTTTTTATGTATGTACTTACCTACCTGACACACCGTACCATGAAAGTAGTGAAGATATTGGGTACCATGCTCACATTCAGCACCTCTCCTACCGGTCAACTCTCGGGTAAGCCGCTGGCACTTGTAGCAGGTACGGCGGCCCATTATACCGTTGGGATCTTATTCTCCTACTGTTTTCACCTCCTATGGAACATGGGCATTGGTCAGCCCGACTACCTGCATAGTTTCCTGTTGGGTCTGGCCTTCGGGTTGTTTGGCAGCACGGTCTGGTACCTGTTCTTTAAGGTACATCCCAATCCGCCTAAGGTGCACCTCCGGCCTTACCTGTTCAGCCTGCTCCCGGCACACCTTATATTTGCATCAGGTGTGATCATGACTCATCACTGGATTCATATAGTGGTTATACCCGTACAACCCCTCGATCTGGTACCGTAACATTCTAACCCCGTACACTACCTGATGGATGACCGAATACTCACGTTAATAGGAATACTTTTAGCCCTGTTTCTGGGCGCGCTGGACCAGACCATAGTCGCCACGGCCCTACCCCGTATTGTACAAGATCTACAAGGCCTCGAGCGATATGCCTGGGTAGCTACCTCGTACATGGTAGCGTCCACGGTACTGGTACCTATTTACGGCAAGCTGGCGGATATGTACAGCCGTAAGTCCATTGAGCTGGCAGCCATTGCCGTTTTTCTGGTGGGTTCGTTACTCTGTGCAATCTCCGGTGAATTTGGGCCTATTCCACTAATAGGTGACGGCATGAACCAGCTTATCATTTTCAGAGCTATACAGGGTATTGGCGGAGCGGGCCTATTCTCCATGGCTTTCATCGTAATCGCTGATCTGTTTCCACCCGCTGTACGGGGTAAGTACCAGGGCTATGTCTCGGCTGTTTTTGGACTGTCCAGTGTGATAGGTCCCTGGGTAGGTGGCCTGCTAACCGACTACGGCAGTGATATCATACCCGGTATAGCGGGCTGGCGCTGGGTATTCTATGTTAATATTCCCATTGGTGCCCTGGCCCTTTGGTTTATCATAGCCAAAATGCCTCCACTACCTCCCAGGGGTACCCGACAAACGTTTGACTACTGGTCGGCGACCCTGCTCATTGTGGGCCTTATCCCCCTTATGATTGGCTTACAACTGGACAAAAACCTCTACCCCTGGGAGTCACCCCTGGTACTGGGGCTACTGGGAGGGGGTAGTCTGTGCCTGATCTTGTTTTACAGGAGGTCACTCCGGATCGAGAGTCCGATCCTGAACCTCCGTCTGTTCCAGAACAGGGTGTTCAGCACCTCCAACGCCGCCTCTTTCCTGTTGGGGGCTGCGTTTATGGGTATTATCGTGTTTCTGCCCCTGTTCATGGTCAACGTGATCGGCGTCTCGTCCACTAAGGCCGGAGCCAGTATGGTACCCTTGTCTCTGGGTATGGTGATTGGCTCCGTTACGGGCGGACAGGTGGTATCGCGGGTGGGCAACTACAAGTACATCCTCCTGTGTGGCATTGCCGTGATGGCAGTGGGGGTACTTTTTCTTTCCCAGATGACGCCCACCACCACATTCGCATCGGTACTGCTGTACATGGCGCTGTGCGGTATAGGCATGGGACCTACCCTACCGCTCTTCCCCCTGGCCATCCAGAATTCGGTACCGGTACAAAACATGGGACAGGCTACCAGCGCCAACCAGTTTTTCAGACAGATCGGGAGCGTGATAGGTACTGCTCTCATGGGAGCGTTACTGGCTTCGGCCCTGTCGGGGACCACACTACCTGCCCCCTCCGCCCTGGCTGAGGGGGTACCCGAGGCCATTACAGCGCAGGGTACCGCTCAACCAGCCACCACGGCCGATCATACACGGCAGCGACAGGCCCAACTTCTGAAACAGGCCGTGGAAGAGCAGGACCAGACCACCCGTCAGCAACTACTGGACGACCCAGCCCTGCCAGAGTCCTTGAAAATAGAATTACAAAACGGACGGATAACCGCATCTACTATTGATGAAGTACTCAGTAACCTGGCTATGGAACCCAATCAGCGGGCGGGTCAGTCACAGGACACCATGAAGCAAACGTTTGCTCAGGCTATTACCAGCAACTACTATTACCTGCTGTTTATCGTACTGCTGGCGTGGCTCGTCACATGGTTTGTGCCTCAGCTTCCGCTTCGTAAAACCAATGCTCCACCTCCGGTTACCGAAATTTAAAAATGGCTTTGTAACCTATTGTGTATCAACTAAAAAATTGCATTTATTTAACTACATCAAACAATCAACATTAGTGAGCCGTTGATAATTTAGGAATATTACAAGACCTACGTTTTTGTAATCAATGATTAATAACCTGGTTTTGCAGGCTGTTCGGTTAGTGCATCCTTCTGACCTCAGGCCTGAATCTGTTACTACAAGGTACGGCCGGTCAGGAGAAGGAGCGGGAGATTGTATGGGGGGAAAAGGCCTGATGGATCAATAAAACCACTTCCCTACTACCAATTGATTTCTCGCGTACCAGTTGGATGCAGTAGCTGCTACGGTCCTGCGAACCAGCAACTATGCATTGACTGGTGAGGAATAAATTGTTTTTAGCTGTATTATCATTATTTGCCTTTATCATGTTTGACGATCTGGAAATTCTTGAAAAAGTATATTTTAGAAATAGTGTACTTGACTACATTATTGCTTTTGGCAGTATACTACTGGGGGTTATACTCGTTGCCTTATTCAAAAGAGTTATACTACGGAAAGTAGAAAAACTGTCGGGTAATACCGCTACCCATGTAGATGATTACCTGGTTCATGGCATGGAGCGGTTTGGGGTACCGGCCCTTTATATTACCGTAATATACTCCGGCCTTACGTATCTGACACTATCCCGTAAAATTGAAAACATCCTGAGGATTGGTATTACGGTCGTAGTGACCTACCTGGCCATACGCATCGTTTCGACCATCATACTGATGCTCCTGCATTCGTATGTAAGGAGGCAGGAACGGGGCGAAGAAAAGGTAAAGCAACTGGGTGGACTGATGATCGTGATCAACATCGTCATCTGGGGCGTGGGTCTGCTTTCGCTCCTCGACAACCTGGGGTACGACGTTACCACGGTTATCGCGGGTCTGGGGATAGGTGGTGTGGCTATTGCACTGGCTTCTCAGAACATACTCGGCGACCTGTTTAACTACTTCGTAATCTTCTTTGACCGTCCCTTTGAAGCCGGCGACTTTATCATCATTGACAACAAGATGGGGGTAATTGATTACATCGGTGTGAAGTCAACCCGTATCAAAAGCCTCACGGGCGAGCAGCTGATTTTCTCCAACAGTGATCTGACCAAATCGCGCATACACAACTACAAGCGGATGGAAAGGCGTCGGATCCTGTTCAAATTCGGCGTTGTGTACCAGACCTCGCTCGAGAATCTTAAGCTTATACCCCAGGTAGTTAAATCCATCATTACCAGCCAGGATAACACCACCTTTGACCGGGCTCACTTTGCCGCTTACGGCGATTCCAGCCTGGATTTTGAGGTAGTATACTTTGTCCTTAGCTCCGACTACAACGTATACATGGATATACAGCAAACCATCAACCTCCGGATGTACGAAGAGTTCCAGAAGATGGGCGTTGAGTTTGCTTATCCTACTCGTACGCTGTATCTCACCAATCATAATGGAGAGCCCAGGAAAGAAAAAAGAGAGAATGGTAATGGTGTATCAGAGCGTCCGGGTATTATACATCCTGACTAGGTAAAGCCTAGGCAAGAGAACAGGGGGGCTAGCGGCTGCTATCCCCCCTTTTTATAAGGCTACTTACGGTACTGACTTTCGTACAGGCTGATCCATTGATCAGTACTCATTTTTCCAGCCAGTTTCCCGATGAGTGCGTAGGGTATGGCATCCACTTTCTTAAAGCGGATGCAGCTTTTGCCCATATCCAGCCTGACTGAACTATGCCTGGGGTACTCTTCGATAAACCAATTTAATAACTCGGGATTTGCGTACAGGCCCATATGGTACAGGGCAACGTAGTTCTTCTGGGATGCCAGGCTCATAAAGGGCAGTGGTAGTTTTGGATCACAGTGATAGCCCGCCGGGTATAATGAGTGCGGTACTACATATCCGATCGTGCCGTAACTCAGGGCTTCTTCATAACCCGCAGGCAGATTAGCCAGAATAGTTTCCCGTATCCTCAGTACGGCCTCTTTCCGCTCCGTCGGGAGCTGGTCAAGATAGTCCTCAATTGATTCCGCTTTTGTTTCCATATACAGCTAAGGGTTTAGTTAGTCGAATCTACTAAGCCAATCCGGGTTGGCAATCTACCTGTCCTACGCTACGCCAGTTGTAGCAAATATAGGCTGTTCACCGCCGTACAACAACTGTTCATAATCGGACATAAATTTAGTCCAACGCTTCCTTATCCCTACTGATAATCAGACCGTTACCCTAATTTAAAAAATAGGCACGTTATTTTCTCTACAAAAGTGGAACATATAGCATGCTATGGAAAGAATCTACCTCGGTGAATTTGAAGAACTCGTACTGCTGACGGTGGCGGTCCTGTATGATAACGCCTACGGTGTAGCCATTGCCGAAGAAATCGAAAAGCAGACCGGACGTTCCGTAAGCCTAAGTGCCGTACATGCCGCTCTGAACCGCCTGGAAGAAAAAGGTATGCTGAGCTCACGACTGGGTGACGCTACCGCCGAGCGGGGCGGCCGGCGCAAGCGCCTGTTTACGGTACTAACCTTAGGGAGCTACTCCCTGCAGAGTATCCGCGAAACCCGTAACCGCCTCTGGAACTCTATATCACCGGATGTTCTACCGGCACTTAGCCTATGAAAAGGACTCCTACCCCACCCCGCTGGGCCGACCGGTTGCTCAGCTGGTTTTGTGCTCCTCACCTGCTCGAGGAAGTACAGGGTGACCTGTACGAGCGGTTTCAGCGCAGGGTTACACTGTTCGGAGAGCACTCGGCCCGGCAACAATACGTGTGGGATGTGCTGAGCTTTATCAAACCCTTTGCCATAAAACGTAAATCCAACCAAACTACCTCACCTTTTATATTCAGCCATGATATGATCAAAAACTATCTCAAAATCGCAATCCGGAACCTGCAGCGGCAGCGGCTGTATGCTGTCATCAACGTACTGGGCCTGGCGGTGGGCCTCGCCTGCTGCCTGACCATCTACCTGTTCATCAAGGATGAGCTCAGGTATGATACCTTCCACGAAAAGGCTGACCGGGTCTACCGCCTCCGCAACGACCGGATTACAGAAGGCCGTGTGAACCACATGGCCAGATCAGCTCCCGCCTACGGTCCGGCCATGAAGGCCTACCTGCCGGAAGTAGAGAAGATCTTCCGCATCTTTACGTTCAACGACCCGCTGGTTGTGTACAACAACAACCGCTTCAAACAAACCGGATTTATTCTGGCCGACTCTACCATCTTCGATGTACTAACTCTGCCGCTGGTGCGGGGAAACAAGGAGGAGGCACTAAAAGGACAGGGATCGCTGGTCATCAGCGAGGCTATGGCGGAACGGTACTTTGGTAAGGAGGATCCCCTGAACAAAATACTGAAGGTAGATGGTGGCTTAGAGTTCAGGGTGACGGGGGTGATGCTGAATATGCCGCGCCACTCACACCTCGAGCTCAATGCAATAGGTTCATTCAATACGCTACGTGATATAATCAGCGACCATGCCCGCCTGGAAAGCTGGGGCTGGCAACAGATGTTCACCTACGTGCTACTCACGCCGGGGGCTGATCCGGCCAGGGTCAACGATAAGATCACCGCGATGGTGGAGCGGTATGCTAATCCGGAACAGCGGGACGATGCCTACCGGACCACCTTACAACCCCTTAAGGATATCTACCTCCACTCCGCGGAACTGGAGTATGATCTGGCCCGAAAAGGTAACATCCGTTATGTATACGCCTTTGCCATTGTTGCCTTAATTACGCTGCTGATCGCCTGCTTCAACTTCATGAACCTCTCCACCGCCCGCTCCATGCAGCGGGCCAAGGAAGTGGGCTTACGTAAGTCCATTGGTGCGCAGCGGAGCCAGCTCGTAGGGCAGTTTCTGGGCGAGTCTATGGTACTGACTGCTCTGGCTATGGTACTGGCCATTGGCCTGACGGCGGTGGTGCTGCCGGTTCTCAACAGCTGGGCCGGCAAGGAGCTGTCGCTGCTGGATGCCCTGTCGCCGCTGTTCCTGGTCCAGATCCTAGCCGCTCTGCTGGTAGTAGGTTTGCTGGCAGGGCTGTATCCGGCTTTCTTCCTGTCGGCTTTCCAGCCCATTAAGGTACTAAAAGGTACCCTCGAGACGAAGGCGCAGGGGGGCTATGGCCTCCGCAAAACCCTGGTGGTGGTACAGTTTGCCGTATCGACGGCCCTGATCATCGGGGCGGGCGTAGTATACTACCAGCTCAACTACGTCCAGCAGAAAAACCTGGGCTTCAATAAAGAGCAACTCGTGATCATGCCTTTCCAATCCGATGACATGAGGCGTGACTACAAGAGCATCAAGCAGGAGCTCCTGCAGAATCCTAATATCCTATCAGCAACCGCCTGCTACGGGCTGCCCGGAGGGATGTTTGCCGGAGATGGTGTAAAGCTGCCGGGTCAGGGCAAGGAAGTCGGCATCAGCATGTTTCTGATTGATCCTGATTACATACCTACTATGGGTATGGAACTGGTAGCCGGACGCAACCTCTCGGAGCAGTACGGTACCGACGTGGAAGAAGCATTCTTAATCAACGAAACCGCCGTGAAAGCGCTGGGCTGGAGTACGCCCGAGCAGGCCCTGGGGAAGGAGATGCTGTGGCCTAAATGGGTACCAGCCAATCCGGCCGATACGCTTAAGCGTGGTAAGGTGATCGGGGTAGTAAAAGATTTTCACTACAAATCCCTGCACCAGAAGATAGAGCCGCTGGTACTGCACGTGCATGAGCCTGCCTACTACACAATGGTAGCGCGGGTACGACCTGAAAAAATGGCCGCCGCTCTGGATTTCCTCAAAACGGAGTGGGAGGCCCGGGCGCCGGAGTTTCCGTTTGAGTACGAAATTCTGGACCAGCAGTTTGCGAAGTTTTATGATAGTGAGCAAATATTTAAGAAGTTGTTCCTGCTGTTTACATCGCTGTCTATCTTCATCGCCTGTCTGGGGCTACTGGGACTGGCTACCTTTATGGCACAGCAGCGGACCAAAGAGATTGGCATCCGTAAGGTGATGGGCGCCTCGGTAGCGGGTATCGTCATGCTACTCTCGAAGGACTTCCTCAAGCTGGTAATGGTAGGGATTATCATTGCCTCGCCGCTGGCCTGGTACTTCATGAATCAGTGGCTGCAGAGCTTCTCATACCGCGTTGATATTGCGTGGTGGATTTTCGGACTGGCAGGATTGCTGGTAGTAGGAGTAGCGTTGCTCACAGTGAGCTTCCAGAGTATTAAGGCCGCTCTCATGAACCCCATCCAGTCGTTGAGGTCGGAATAATCGTTTGATACGGCACTTACTCGTGCAGCCCTATTTTACATAACTATCCCAAAAAGCTTTATTCCCGTTTAAGTACCGGGGATAAAGCTTTTTTAGGTTTAGCAGGAGCTATTGCCCTGAATCCGGAAGTTTGCGATATTGTAGCCATTATCCGGCTGAGCACCAGCAGATACCTCACTGGCGCCCCACGATACCAGTAAACCCAAACTACCTCTACCCATGGAAAAAGCACAACTTGAAACACTCAATACAGCGACGGATTATCAACGACTGCCCCGGTTAAGCGCTACCTTGTTACGTTGGTCATCTGTCGTGCTGGTAGCTACCGTCTGGTTCAGCGCCTGTCTGTTCGGCCTGTATATTCTGGCCTTCTATGCCGCTGCCCTGTACGAGGGCGATATGCAACGCTGGAATGAAGTACTACCCGGCTTGTATGACCGGGGCTCAGCGGCTACTACCTCCGGTATCGGGCTGCACTTTGCCACGGGCGGTATCATCCTTATACTCGGGAGCATTCAGCTGATGAGTAGCGTCAGAGAGCGGTATCCGGCTGCTCATCGGTGGATTGGGCGGGTGTACATTCTGGCCTCTCTACTGGCGGCCGTAGGTGGCCTATCATTTATCATCTTGAAGGGTACCATAGGTGGTACCGTCATGGACATTGGGTTTGCGCTCTACGGTATACTTATGTTTGTAGCGGCTGTCCAAACGTACCGCCACATCCGAGCAGGTCGGCTGGAAAAGCACCGGGCCTGGGCACTACGGCTGTATGCGTTGGCCATTGGGTCGTGGCTTTACCGCATGGACTACGGATTTTGGTTTTTCTTCACCAATGGCATAGGCCATACCAAAACCTTTACAGGCCCCTTTGACCAGGTAATGGCCTTTTTCTTTTACCTACCCAATCTACTGGTAACCGAAGCGTTCATACGTGCTCGTGCATATAGGGCATCGCCCGTACTGAAGATTCTAGCATCCTTCATGCTGCTGCTTGCAACCTCTTTCCTGATATTAGGCACATATTTTTTTACCATCCACTACTGGGGACCGGCTATCCTGAAATGGCTGCCTACACTATAAGTTTATCTGCGTCAGGAACAGGAAAAATAGAAATAATAGAAGAAGTGTTGAACTTCGTGAACAGGTATTTGAGGAGCTCTTTTCCCAAATCGGTACCCATATTGACTCCTATTTCCGGTAAAGGTCTCATTCACCTTTATAACAGGCACAACTTGTACGGCTTTTCCCCACTATCTACTGATAATGAGAAGCTTTATCTAAATAAACTACAATATTCTACTTGATTTTTTTATATTTTATATTAATATATTATCAAATAATCCAATAAGGCTCCGTCTGGTACACTATTTTATAATTTATAATTATATGCTGAAAGTACTATTTAGGTCATGGAGGTAAGTGACATAGTACCCAATAGTTATCGAAACCTACATTTATAGATTTACATATCATAATTGTAAGAAAACTAGAACATATCCACATATAGTTATGAACAGGATTAAATCCCCACACCAACTACAACCCGGCGACTGCTTTTATTACCGCCACGGCGTAGGCGAAGATGTAAAACTCTGGAAGGTTGTAGCAACTGGCCTTAATAGTTTGATCGCTACCGGCGAAAATGTTTACTACAAAGTTCCATTCTATTACGAAGAGTTAGCCAAGGCAGAGGGACACTTTTGCTACGTACCACCCCAACCTGGCTTCTTCAGCTCCATCTTGTCAGCCCTGACTCCCCGACATGCAGAAAGCGAGGCCAATTGGAATGATCTGCCCGCCCAGCCTGCAGGTGGCTATGCTATGTAGTGTGTCGGGGTGAGTCTTTAGTACAGTAGTTTACACATGTATCAAGCCCATTAAGGCCTGACCAAAGCGGTTTTGTCATCTTGTACATGGCAACGTATAGCGGGTAACTGTACGTATGAGGTCTTGCTGTTGCTTGTGCCCCGGTACGTTTAACATTGTACTGGTACCACTGCACGAAGAAGGCTTGTTGCTTTTTTCTTAAATTATTCAGTTACACAGCCTTTACGTCTGCACAAGGCGGCCGGGACAACCCGTAGGCAGGTAGTGGTACAGCTGATAGTACTGTTAGTTAGGGGCAACAACGCTTTTTCTCACCCTTCTTCTCCCGAACCTATATAATGTACGCGCTGAACTGGTACGGGATGCAAGACGTGTTGAGGATGAGGCACTACCTGGTACAACTAAGTAATACCATATTCTATGAACAAACCTATTCAACGGGTTGTGCTGTCTGCGGCACTCACAGGAACGGCTCTGTTTCTGCTGGATGCTCTATTTCTGGAGAAGCACTTTTTTCAGGTGAATAGGTTTAGGATTGGTAACCTTCACTCAGCTCAAAGGCCCATACATTTGTTACAGCTTTCGGATTTGCACCTTAGGGCACCGCTTGCTAATACCTGCTTTCGTTTACAGGCTACCGTAAGCCAGTTACAACCGGACCTTATACTATTCACGGGTGATTCGATCGATGCTAAGGGTGACATTTCTGCACTGCGTGAGTTTCTGGACCTGCTGGACAGAAATATACCTAAGGCCGCTATCCTGGGAAATCATGAATACGTGGCCGAAGTAGATATAGATGCGCTCAAAAAGCTCTATGCTCAGTACAATGGCACCTTGCTTATCAACAAATCAAAAGCCTACCAGATCCGGGGCGAGAGGATCATGGTGACGGGGCTTGACGATTTGTTGTACGGTGAAAATGACATCGAGAAAGCGTTTGAGGGTGTCGGTGGAGAGAAAAATCATCTGGTACTGATCCATAGCCCGATGCACCAGGAAGACCTGAAAAAGGCCCTGCAAATAATGAATGCCCAACGTGAGCCCCAGGATACAATCAGTGTACAGTACCTATTTGCCGGTCATAACCACGGTGGGCAGGTAACGCTGCTGGGTCGCTTTGTCCCCTATATGCCTGCCAAGGCGGGAAAGTACCTCAAAGGCTGGTACAACGCAGAGCCCCCTTACCTGTACTTGTCCAAAGGATTTGGTACCTCTACGGTACCCTTCAGGTTTGGAGCCAGAGCCGAGATTACCAGTTTTCTGTACTACACCTGATACGCTACCTTGCCTGCTTCATGAAAGAAGTACTTTACATACAAAATAAAAATACCCGGCTGTACACCACGGTATACCCTAATCAGCATAAGGAGACCATAATATTCCTACACGGTGGTCCGGGTGCACCTGACGGACTGGGCCCCATGGCCGAGTACCTGTCCAGCCATTTTCAGGTCATTGAGTTTCACCAACGGGGTACACTCAACTCCCCCTGCCCCTCACATGATTATTCGGTAAAAGCCTATATTTCGGACATCGATTGTATTGCCCGCTACTTCCACCTCGACCGCTTTCATCTGTTGGGTCACTCCTGGGGTGGCTTGTATGCTCAGCTATACGCCGGGCAAAGACCGACATTTGTACGTAGTCTGTTCCTCATCAGCCCCTGTACCGGTACCGGCTGGCAATGGGTCAAAATGGGGGTAGAGATAGGGCGATTTAACAAGCGAAGAAGCTCACTGCTGGAATGGGTGTCCATGTGCAAAAATGGTCTGCTGGGGGTGCTGGGCAGTAATGTAGCATTCACCCAGTTTTATACCCAGTTCTGCATCAACTGCAACAAGGGCTATCAGGTAGAGAATCCGGTACCCTTCCTGGTCGACCATATCAAAGCCCGGCCTATTATCCGTACCAATACCCGGGTTTTCTTCTACCATAGATTAAAGAGAGTCCCTGCGCCAGAGTACAAAATCACCGTGACCTACGGAGATAATGACGTGATTGGCCCCAGCCGAAGGTACGTCAGAAAGAGGTATCCAACGGCATCCTTCATCACGGTCCGGGGTACCAGCCATCTGCCCTGGTTACAGAATGAGGAGGTATTTTATCGAATACTGGCGGAGCATTATGCTATTAAGAAATAAATGAGCTGGATAGTAAAAAGTAAAGTCCAGCCAGGAGATGCTTACCCCCGGCTGGACTTTAAAAAATCTGGTATCTGAAGGCTAGCCTTAGCTCTTAAACAGCATTCCCCCCCTTGGTACCTCCCGATGGGTCATCGTCGGCACTGCGGCCGGAGCGGGAAGAGGATCCCTTTTCGCGGTCCTTATGCTTCAGATGGTTATCCTGGCCCTGCACATGCTTCACATCTTCTTTCGATTGTTGCTCATTATTTGTGCCTTTATTATGTCCCTTAGTCATAGCATTTAAAGTTTTGGTGTGTCCCTAATGTAACCAGCAGCCTTGCGAATTGTTAATCGGATCAGTCCAAATTTCTCCTGTTGTTTTAGCCTTTCCAGATCTATGACTGCCTATAATTAAAACAGGAAGTACTACTCACCCGCACGAAACCAGTCATCAATTAGACGGGAAGCAATGGATAGTGGTGGAGGTAGTTTAAGAGTACCTTCCTTAAGTTTCACAGATAGCTCTTCCCTTGTTACCCAGATAGCCTGCTCAATCTCCAGCTGATCAAGCTTGTACTCCATAGTGGTGGCCTGTGCTGTAAATCCAATCATGATGGAGGCCGGGAACGGCCACGGTTGGGAAGAGTGGTACTCTATATGTTCCAGCTCCAGGCCTGTCTCCTCCATCACTTCACGGGCTACGGCATTTTCCAGACTTTCGCCCGGCTCCAGAAAACCGGCTACCGTGGCATACATTCCCTCTGGCCATACCGATTGCCTTACGAGCAGGCAATGCTCCTGATATGTAATCAGTACAATGATGGCTGCATCGGTTCGGGGGAAATGCCGAAGCGCACAGGCTGGATTGGTACACTGCAGTACGTGCCCTGCTTCCTGGCTGATGGTCTTGCTACCACACCGGCCACAGTACTGGTGGGTACGATGCCAGTGTACCAGCGCCCGGGCGTAGGCATAGAGGCTCCCTTCGTCCTGCGTAAGGAGCACACCAATATCTCGGAGGTCTTTAAATTGTTGTCCGGCCGGGAATAGGGTGTCAACGGGTGCCTCGTCGGGCAGGGCAAAGGCAAAGTGGGGGATGCCCTCCAGTACACCCAGAAAAATAAGGGGAGCTGAATCCGTAAGCATAGGAGCCGCCTGATCATAGGACATGTACACCGATTGGAGCGGATCACCCGCCGCTACCAGGTTTTTATTCTTCCAGACTGGGACAAAGTGGGCTGCCGGATCATGCAGCTTTGCCTGTATATACTGCTCATCTACCCTCGACTCAGACACCCGATACAGGGTACCGGCCGCGAATACATTGGTTTTCCTGGAATGATCGCTTTGCATAGAAGCCCTGCCTGTATAGTAGTTGTATCTCCTACGAACATCCAAAACCAGCATGTAGTTTTCAAACCTTGCAAACACGGCTACTCCTGGCGATAAGGTGCTCCATCTACCCTCCCCTGCTTAATGCTATGCATAGTTTTGATACATTTATGAGGGAGTTACGCTTCTCCCTTATTGCCAACAGTTTATACCTGTTTTCACTTAAAATACTTTTAGCCAATGAAATTGAGAAAACTTGGAAATACCGATGTGGAGCTATCGGCCATCGAACTGGGATGTATGGGTATGAACCATGCCTACGGCCAGCCAGACGACAAAGAATCCATTGCTACCCTGCAGAGGGCCATTGAGCTGGGCATTACTTTCTGGGATACGGCTGATATGTACGCCAATGGGGAGAACGAAAAGCTGGTGTCGGAAGTACTGGTCCCTAATCGTGATAAGATATTCCTGGCTACTAAATTTGGCTTCAAACTGGATGCTGATGTCAAGCAGGTTTTTGACGGATCGCCCGCCTATCTGAAAACGGCCGTGGAAAGGAGCCTCCAGCGCTTACGCACCGACTACATTGATCTGTACTATGCTCACCGCGTGGACCCCCACGTACCCGTTGAAGAAACCGTAGGGGCGATGGCCGAACTGGTCAAAGAAGGAAAGGTCAGGTACCTGGGGCTTTCGGAGGCATCAGCGAGCTCCATTCGTAAGGCTCATGCCGTGCATCCCATTGCGGCGTTGCAGAGTGAGTACTCGGTAATTACCCGTGAGGTAGAGGATGAAATACTACCGCTGACCCGTGAGCTGGGTATTGCCTTTGTTCCATTTAGCCCCCTGGCGCGCGGACTGGTGACGAATACCCTGGATATTTCGAATCTTGGAGAAAATGATTTCCGACGAAAGCTACCCCGCTATCAGGATGAATACGCCCTGAACAACCAGAAGCTGGCGGAAGAATTCGCCGCCATAGCCAGCTCCAAACATGCAACACCCGCCCAACTGGCCCTGGCGTGGGTATTGGCTCAGGGAGAGACCATCATACCCATACCCGGAACCAAGAAAAGAAAGTACCTGGAGGAGAACGCTGCCGCGGTCGACCTATCCCTGACAAACGAGGATTTAGTCGCAATTGAGACATTACTCCGGAAGTACCCCAACATCGGCCCCCGCTATAATGCTGAAATGGCGAGAATGACAAACCATTAATTGCATGACGTAAAATGATTCGGATGGAGTACTCAGTGTAGCCGGACAAATATCACTTGTACAGGTAGTAGTACCTCACGCTATTTATAAAAAGCCCGGTGGTCTGACGTTGTCAGGTCGACGGGCTTTTTAATAATCCATTTATTTAAAACAATTAGAGCAACAAACGTCTCTAGTAACGTATAGCAGTTGCAGCAAAGAGTTATTTACAACAAATTTTATACTTTTTCTAAGAAAATGCCGGACGGTAATCCATTCAGGCACAGTGAATAGGTTTCTCTGGAGTCAGTTTGTATGTGTTGATAATACACAAAGCCGTTCAGGGTAAAAGCGGCTTCAGGCAGTCCCTAATCATATACTATACTACATTCTGATAGTAAGTACCAGCTATTTGTATTATTTTATTTATTTATTAGATTAAATTTGGTAAATTATTTTAAAATAAAACAGGCATCCGCTTCCCCCCTCTTCTGGTATCAAAGTCAAAGAATTAGTCATTGCTGCGGATCACCGAAATAGTACTATACCGGACCTGAAAAAATAAAAGCCTACTACTACTCCTACAAAACAAAACCTGGTTGCCTATGCTCAAACCTATAATTCTACCCAGTTTTAGTACACGCAGGTACGCTGCCATAGCCCGGTAGAGCCAGTAACCACAACCGGCAACGTTGTCATACGTAATCATATCCAGTACTTTTTTAGATTCTGCTTACCTAACAACCTAATTAAAATTATGAATAAACCTTTGACTCATCCCAAACCATACCACCGGCTACCAGGGCTTCTCCTGCACATTAGCCTGGCTGTTGGTGTTTCGAGCTTAGCCATGGCTACCCCCTCTGAAAGGGATAGATCCTTATTGACCGAAAGGCAAAAGATTAGTGTAGCCGACGTGACTGTGAGAGGAACCGTTACTGATGAAACAGGCGCCCCCCTACCCGGTGTAAGTATACTTGTTAAAGGTACATCCAGAGGTACTACTACGGATGTCAATGGAGCGTTTACCCTGGCCGTACCCGATCAAAGTGCGGTGCTGGTTTTCAGCTTTGTAGGATACGAAACCATGGAGATGCCCGTGGGTAACAATACTACCCTGAACGTCCAGCTAGGTACCAATGTCAGGGCGCTTAGCGAAGTGGTGGTGGTTGGATACGGTACGCAGAGCAAAAGAGATGTGACCGGCTCTATCTCTTCCCTCAACACGCAGGCGATCAAGGATATGCCCGTCACGAATATAGGTGAAGGCATGGCCGGACGTATGCCCGGCGTACTGGTACAGCAGGCGTCGGGTTCGCCGGGAAGTGGTCCTGCTATCAAGATCCGGGGATTGGGCTCGATCAGCGCCGGCAACGGTCCACTGATTGTAGTGGATGGTCAGCCCCTGAACCCGGGTGATCAGATCGAAGGAAACCTGATCAGCGGTAGTGGACTTAACCTGATCAACCCCAACGATATCGAAACCATTGATGTACTGAAAGATGCCTCAGCCACGGCTATATTTGGTTCACGCGGTTCCAACGGGGTAATTATGATAACGACCAAGCGGGGAAAAGCAGGCAAGAGCACCGTGAGCTTCGACTACTATACCGGTATTCAGGAAGTAAGCAAAACCATGGATATGCTCAATGCCCAGCAGTTTGCCGAGTTCAATAAGGATGGTACCAACAATGCCTACCTGGATCGGGTACCCGGTGCTTCAATCAATGATCCTAACAGTGCCCGTCCGGCCGGTCAGCGCTACCGGTATCCCCGAGGTGAATTTCCCAATCTGAACTTTGACGATCCGGCCAGCTTACAATCCTATGACTACCAGAGCCTGATTTTCCGGAAAGCTCCCATCAGCAACTACCAACTGGCTGCCTCCGGCGGTACTGATAAGCTACAATACATGGTATCGGGTAACTACCTGAAGCAGGATGGTATTATTAGAGAATCAGGAATCAACCGATATACGTTCCGTTCCAATATTGATGCGCAGCTCCTCCCGAGGGTGAAAGTTGGTATGAGCCTGAGCCCCAGCTATACCATGGATCGCCGGGTGAACTCGAATGGCCACTGGGCTAGTAATGGTGTGATCAATTCGGCCCTGGCGCTGGTACCGGTTATACCTGTCTTCCAGGCCGATGGCATAACCTACAACTCGCAGGCTTCGGTAGCAGCTCCTTACGACTGGCCGGGTGTAACCAATCCCGTAGCTAACATCACCGAAGCTGACAATCATGTCAATACACTTCGCCTGTTGGGAAATACCTATCTGGAAATTGGTATCTGGGATAACTTGAAGTACCGGGGTAGCATTGGCGGGGATCTTACCTTCCTGCGTCAGAACCAGTTCCGTGCGTCTACCATGCCTCTCAACCAGTTGCTTCCGCCTACTGTTAACACAGGCTCATCTATAACTAACGAAAACATCAGCTGGGTAACTAACCATGTACTTGACTACAACTTTGAGCTGGGTACTGATCACCGCTTCAGTGCGCTGGTGGGAGTGGAAGCCCAGAAGAACACCTTCGAGCTTAACCGGATCGAAGCCAATAACTTCCCTACTGATATCGTGCGTACTGTCAATGCCGGGGTAATATCAGGGGGTACTTCGCTCAAGGAGCAATGGTCAATGGCGTCTTACTTCGGTAGAGTAGGTTATACCCTGCGCGACAAGTATATCTTTAATGCCTCGGTACGCCGCGACGGTTCTTCACGCTTCGGAGCCAACAAACGCTACGGTACCTTCCCCTCGGCTTCGGTAGGCTGGCGGGTCAGCGAGGAGCCTTTCCTGAAAGATATAGCCGCTATATCGGAGCTGAAGCTGAAAGCCAGCTACGGTCTTTCGGGTAACAACGCTTTTGCCAACTATGGCTCAGTAGGTACATTGGGTATTGACAACTACGTGTTCGGGGGTGGACTCAGGAGTGGTCTGGCCACCAACCTGATCGGTAACCCAAATCTGACCTGGGAAAAGAGCCGCCAGACGGACATAGGTCTCGAGCTGGGTCTATTAAGAAACCGTATATTCCTGACCGCCGACTACTACTCTCGCATTACGTCCGATCTGCTCCTGCAGGTACAGGTACCTTCGGTAACCGGTTTTTCTTTTGCTAACCAGAACATCGGTAAGGTTGAAAACAAGGGGATGGAATTTGGCCTGATGACCCGCAATGCCGTAGGCAAATTCACCTGGACGACCGACATTAACTTCTCATTCAACCGCAACAAGGTACTGGCACTGGGGCCCACCGGTGATGCTATCCGTAGCGGATCCGGTGTAGGCGAAACCAACATCACCGTGATCGGTCAGCCCCTGGGTAACTTCTACGGCTATCAGCAGCTTGGGGTATTTCGTGATCAGGCCGACCTGGATTCGTATCCGCACTTCGCTGATGCTCGTCCCGGCGACGTGAAATTTGCGGATATCAACAATGATGGCGTACTTAATGCCAACGACCGTACGATCATTGGTAACAATCAGCCTGATTTTATCTATGGCTTTAACAACACCTTTACGTACCGGGGATTTGACCTGAGCATCGCTACCCAGGGTGTACAGGGTGGCCAAATCCTGAACCTCAGTCGTCGCTTTATCGAAAACCTGGAAGGAAACCAGAACCAGCTTACTACGGTACTGAACCGCTGGCGTTCACCGGAAGAGCCCGGTAATGGAATAGTACCCAGAGCTAACATGCGTACTACCGGAAATACCAACGCTATATCCAGCCGCTGGGTAGAAAGTGCCAGCTACTTCCGTATCCGGAACATTACCCTGGGCTACAACATTCCCCGTACTCTTTCTGAGCGTGTAAAGATTCAGAATGCCCGGGTATATGCCGGTGTACAGAATGCCTTTACTTTCAGTAAGTACCTGGGTTATAACCCCGAAGTAAGTGGGTATGAGAGCGCTTTGACGGGCGGTGTAGATTACGGTTCGTATCCGTTGGCCCGTACGTACACCATTGGCGTAAACTTCTCATTCTAAGCAATCAGGTGATAGTACCACTAATAAAGAATCAACATGAAAAAGAAAATAGTAATAGCCTTTCTGGCAGCGCTTAGCCTGACCTCCTGCCGGGAAGAGTTCCTGGACCTGAGTCCGGTTTCGACTACCAGCACCAACAACTTCTTTAAGACGCAGGCGGATATGGTTACCGCCATCAATGCCGCCTATGCCATACTACAGGCCCCCGGCCAGTACGGTAACTTCTATATAGTAGGTGAGATTCCTTCGGACAACACGACACCGGTGCTTTCGGGCTCGGTGACGGATCAGGATGAGTTTGACAAGTTCTACATCCGTACGACCAATCCGGTGCTGCTCGAGCGCTGGAATGACGGCTACCGGGGCATCTACCGTACCAATACGGTCATTGATCGTATAGGCGCGGTAAACATGAACGAAGCCCTAAAAGCCCGGATAACCGGTGAAGCCAAGTTTCTGCGCGCCCTGATGTACTTTAACATGGTGCGGGTATTTGGTGCTGTACCCCTGGTCCTGAAGGAGATTACCGATCCGGCCGAAGGGTATGAGTACGGCCGCGCGCCTGTTACCGAAGTATATGCTCAGATCATCAGGGATCTGACCGATGCCGAGAAGGTACTTCCGGCCAGCTATACAGGTACCGATATAGGCAGGGCAACCAGTGGAGCCGCCAAATCGCTACTAGGTAAGGTATACCTGACCAACCGGCAGTACGCCGAAGCCGCGGCTAAGCTCAAAGAGGTGATCGATAGCGGCCAGTATGCCTTACTTCCCAACTATGCGGATGTATTCAATGCCGCCAATGAAAACCATAAGGAGTCCATTTTTGACGTACAGTACAAGAAGGGTCTGGTACCCCGTGAGGGAAGTGGTTTTGCCAATGCATTTGCACCCGAGAACTCCGGAAACGCCGTAGTACTATTCGGAGGGGGAGGAAACAACCGCCCTACGCCCGATATGGAGCAAGCCTACGAAGCCGGCGACGTACGTCGGAATGTGTCAATGGCTACCAGCTATGTCAACGCAGCGGGTAACCGGGTGGACTACTACTTCGTGAAGAAGTACCTGGATACTCCCGTGGTATCCGGCGACTCCGACGACAACTGGCCCGTACTGCGCTACGCCGATGTGCTGCTGATGTACGCCGAGGCACTGAACGAATTGGGAAGAACCGCCGAGGCCCTCCCCTACCTCAATCAGGTCCGTACCCGTGCCGGTCTAAATGCCCTTTCGGTCACTGCACAGGAAGCGATGCGCCTGGCTATCGAGCAGGAGCGCCGGGTAGAGCTGGCTTTCGAAGGGCACCGTTGGTTTGATCTGGTCCGGACCGGACGTGCTTTGCCGGTGTTACAGGCCAAGGCGACTGCCATCGGTATCAAAACACCGCTGACGCAGAACAACCTGATCTGGCCGATTCCACAAAGCCAGATCGACATAAATCCGACCAAGATCCAGCAGAATGAGGGGTACTAAGCGGTACCTCTGGTAAAATAACAGCCGCCCTGGCATCTTGCCAGGGCGGCTGTTTTATGTAGAATATTAGGAGCAAAGGCAAGATCTGTGTATATTTAGGAGTTGTTGGGCATGTTAGTAGTAGCCATCTCTACTACCACTCGTTAATTCTGCCTGAAAGGTAGTATACCCGGTGGAACACCTGCTTTACTTATAGTGGCAACAGAGTATATTTATTACCCAGTAAATGAAATAACAGATGTTAATCGCCTTACTCAACTTCTTTAAGGGCCGTGTTACCAAAGAGGCTATCAGCGAAGTGAAGAACAATAAAAACCGGATGTCCCGTCAGGAGGCTCTTCAGCAAATGAGAAACCTGGCTTCTAAACGCGCAGATAAGGAATCCTGACCGGTTTCCTTTTGTCTTAAGGGCCTGTACGGCTACTTACCAGCCGTTGCCACTCTTCCCCTACCCTAGTTCAGCCCAAATACCTTGGCGGTATAGGCTCCAACATTCCCTACGCTGCCATCGGCCATCTTGAGGCTGATGTCGTACAGAGTCTTGTTTATTTCAGGTACAGGGTACTTTTCTACGACCAGGGCAGCCTGATCACGTCGTAGGCGAAAATCGTTCACCAGGCGGCTAAATAGCATCGTATTGGTATCATCAAGGGTAAGGGGTATCTGCTTCCCGTCCTTCAACTTGATCGTGAATTCTACATCTACATACTTGCGTCCCTTCTTGATGCCCTTGTAGTCGACTTTCAGGTCTGTTTTTTCGTTGATCTCCTTCTTCGCCACATTCAGGATCCTCCGCACGAAATCATTCCAGTTCTGGTACTGCTCCTCTCCTTTCTTTTCATCGTACAGGTGCAGCCTTTTCTTTATTTCGAGCAGGTTGAGCTTCAGGTGTCCCAGGTCCTTGTACTGCGAGAGCATTTCGTAGATCCGCTTCGCGTACTTGCTGTTGAGGCTAAGGGCCATGTGCAGCTGGAAGGTGGTAAAGTTTTTCTTGAGATCGAAGAAGTACGGGCGAATCTTGGGGTCCAGGCTGATTTCAATGATGCCCTGCCCGTAGATATATTCAGCCGATGATATTAGTGACGCCTGTAGGAGGTTGCCGTTAGGTCGGGGAATGCTCAATACACGCCCTACGAGGCTCTCAGTGGCCCGTTTGAGGTCTTCGTAGGAGTTCTTCGTGTGGGTCAGGTCCATCAGCTCCCGTACGGATATATAGTACAGCGTGTCGGACTGGTCGCTTTGCTTGAGCTGCCCCATGAGCAGGTACACAATGTTCTTCTCTAGTGCGGACATCTCATACCGGGCACTCGTAATGGCGTTGTCCTGCGTAATTAATTTATGCGCGACTTCCTGTATAACGGCTTTTTCCTTAGATTTCATGGGCGAAATGGGGAGATAACAGACGCAATATAAGAAAAACTCCTACACTACTGCGACAGTGGATAACTTTTGTCGCAATTAACTAGGTTTTTGTCGCAAGTGTTCGAGGATTCTGTCGCAGCAAACGAGGATTTTGCCGTAGTTGCTCGAGGAAAGTGTCGCACGTAACTAGGAATATGACGTACAAAACGAGGATTCTGTCGCACAAACGTCCTCTAACCCGCTCATTAACAGCGACATGTATCACCCTCAAATAACAAGTATAAATATCATAAATAAATACACAATAGATTGCTGTAGAGCTTTTAGGGTACTTTACAGTGTGGATAACTCCAGAAAGGGTAGCTAAAGCCAGAAAAAACAAAGAAAAACAAGCTTCAAGCCCTTTGAGAACAAGTAGGCCCGCCACGAGGATTTTGTCGTAGTTGGAAAGAACTGCCTCTGTACCAATGCCTTTTAGCCTTAATCGCTAGTTTAGGTAGCCTACCGGTAGATCGTAGGGCATATCCTTAGCAATGACAGCATTGCATGATCCAGATGTAGTACCTCGGCTACCTTTCCCCCACCCTGGTTCTTCCAGTATACCTTTCGTCCCACCTTAGCTTTGAAAAGTTAAATACAAGCTCCGGGCTATGTACATCTGGTAGACAAACGACTAGGAATTTGTCGTAATTAGCTATGGTAGCCAGGGATTCAGACCTCCTTTTGACGAGGTTTTTGTCGTAATTAATGTAGGCTCCTATACCCCTCTTATACCCATACAACGCGAGGATTTTGTCGTAGTACACAGAGAATCCTCATATGGTCAGCTCTGCTCTTTGACGAGGATTTTGACGCAGTTTACGATGCTGCTTTTTGTAACACTTCGCAGTATACCTGGTACCACAAGCTTCGAACCGCGAGGATTTTGTCGTAATTAGATAGTTTGGCGGTTAGGTATGCAGACTTCTGGTCATCATTAAGCAGAGCAGATAATGTTACTAGGATTTTGTCGTAAATGAGCTCGAACTATAGCGTGTCATCAGTGCTGATTTTGCTAGGATTTTGTCGTAGTTGAATACTAATACTTCAAATACATTATACATTCTGAAGTACCTGATCTTTATGAAGTGTGGCTGGATAACGCGAGGTTTTTGTCGTAGTTGACGGGTACAGGCGCTACTCGTTGTGCCATTTTCACTAGGATTTTGTCGCAGTTATCGTATTTCATCCAAGGTCTTACATATACATACCCACACTTTACCGTTGCCTTTTCGCGAGGATTTTGTCGTAATAATGTCTGTAAAAGCTTATTGTTCAACCTACTAAAGAAAAGAGGAGCATAAAGGACATTTTGACCTTTATGCTCCTCTCCTACTACATTTGTGTCCCTACTTCTTCTTTGACAGTTCTTTCAGATTCGAAGCACATTCAACGATCTCATCACATATCTTACCTATCTGACTGCCTCCTTTATCCAATTGGATAACCAGTTCCGACAACCTCTTTCTCAGTTCGGACTTTTTATCACTACCCGTATCTTTCGCTTCCGGAGCATTGGCTGGCTTACCAGTAGCTGGTACCTGTACGTACTGGGCTAGATCTTCTATCGCTTCGCCCGCTGTGATGGGTGCCTTAGCCAATTGCTGTATATCCGATTTTTTTACGTTGGCTTTACCGCTCAGTATATCCTTGCGCAGCGAAGGTGACAGCTTATCCAGCCCCTCGGCAAACTCAGCATCTCTCTTTATAGTCTTTTCACTAACATTAAACTGCTTCGCCAGGCGCTGTGAAGTAGATCCCATGGCTTCACTACCATAAGGGACATTTTGACCTTTATGCTCCTGCGACTCCTGCTCCCCCTCATAAAGGACATTTTGACCCTTATGGCTGCTGCGATCGTATTTGCCCCGGCTAATCTTCTGGGCGTTGTACTTCTTACCACGCAGGTAGGATATCTGTTCGGGTGAAAGGTTTCTACGGCCGAGCTGGTTATCGATCATGTACTCTCTTACCTCCGGGAGCGAAGGAAAAGCAACTAGGTGAATTTTGAAGTCCAGCTGATTTTTCTGACATATCCGGTAACGATTGTGCCCGTCGATCAGTATGAAATTGTGAGTACCCGGGTCACCCGACTCGCTGACATGGTTCTCGGTAGTTTCCCAGATCAGCAATGCCTCGCGACATCCTTCTTTAATGATGTTTTCTTCCAGCTGTCTGAATTCATCCTCCTGCAGGGGTGGAATCAGTTCCTCCAGCTCGGGAAGTACCTTTATCTGCCGGCGGATCTCCTCGTGCCGGAGCAGCCCCTGATCTTTTATCATTTTTTTCTCCCCAAGGAAGCTCTGGTATTTCTTCATCTGCATGATTTGTTAATAGTAGGCCGTGGCCCCTCTCCTACATGGGTTGTCTTGTACAATCTTATTTCTACTTCCGATAACTACCCGACATGAGTTCCTTGGCCAGATTCATGTAATCTTCAGCTCCGTTGGAGTGTTCGGCGTAGCTGAATATATCCTGCTGGGCTATCTGTGATTCTTTGATGGTTACGTTGTTCCGGATCTCGGTCTTGAAGATCGGGAAGTCGCCCAGGGTATTGTTGACGTACTCTATCATGTCACGGTGTACCTTCAGGCGCTTGTCTACCATGGTGAGTACGATGCCCTCTACTTTCAACTCATAGTTGATGCGATCACGGACCTGGAAGATACGGTCAAACAGGTTACTCACCCCCTTCATGGCGGAGGCTTCGGGTTGTAAGGTAATGAGGCAGGAGTTAGAAGCAACCAGGGATGAGTTGGTAAAGATATTGAGGGCCGGGGGGCAGTCGATCAGGATATAGTCGTACTGAGGTCGGAGGGGAGCCAGCGCATTACGAAGCTGATTTACTCCGCCTACGGCCTGTACGAGTTCCAGATCGGCATACGCCAGCTCCAGGTCACTGGGGGCCAGATCATAGCCTTCGGCGATGGAATACAGCGGAAGCGGCTCGCTCTGCAGCAGGGAGTTCACCACCTGGCGCTCCGGTTCATCAATGCCCAGCGCCTGGGTCAGGTTTCCCTGCGAGTCCATATCGATCAGGAGTACCCGGTTGCCTAGCAGCGACAGGGCTTTTCCCAGGTTGATGGTAGTGGTGGTTTTGCCAACGCCTCCTTTATGATTAATGATAGAAATAATTTTGGCCTTGGACTGCTGCTGGTCGCGGTACCCGTACTTGCTTACAACAGGTTGCAGAGCCTGAAGATGCTTTTCATTCAGGTTGCGTTTACCGGCTACTGCCTTGGAAAGAGTACTGGAGGGCAATCCGGCTTCTTTTTCTATAACGGAAAGGGATAAGGCTGGATTTTTCTGGAAAAACTCTACTGCTTTTTCGTGCGTGAGCATAAAATGATGATTGGGGTTAGGCGAGTTATTTAGACAAATAAAGGTTTTTAGAAGAATAATGTCAAAATTTATAGACACATTTTTCGCATTTCACGCTGTTTTTATCCATTTACTACCTCTACGTGTCTGCGAATGCTTATCCAGGCTCATAAACAGGCCAGCCTCTATATACGTAGTAATGAATATTCAGCATAGTAGGTTGAGATTGCTCTTTACTTATTTAGCTTTACGTACTTTTCTCACCTAGCTAGTGAATGACCTCAGGTTTTTCTCTTATGGATTATTTAAAGCAAGTCGAAAGCCACTACAACCGGATTGATACCGAAGCCATACCCTACCTTTCTGTAGATTGTATCATTTTTGGTTTTTATGAAAACCAATTGAAAGTACTCCTGGTCCGTTGGAAGAACACGGATGAATGGAGCCTACCGGGAGGATTTATACATAAAACAGAGTCGGTGGATGATTCGGCCAAACGGGTACTGGAAGAACGGACAGGACTGACGGATATCTTCCTGCGGCAGTTCCAGACGTTTGGTTCGGTAGAGAGGTACGATATTGAAGATACCTGGAAGCGACTGGGTCTACCTTTTAGCGAGTACCGGTGGACCAACCGTACCGTCTCCATCGGCTATTACGCGCTGGTGGATTTCTCGAAGGTAACGCCCACGCCTGACTTCCTGACCGAAGCCTGTGAGTGGCGGGATGTTGATGGACTGCCTAATCTGCTGTTCGATCATAACGCAATTATCGAATCAGCGTTGAAAACGCTTCGCATACAGCTTAACCTGCAACCCGTAGGCTACAATCTGCTTCCGGAGAAGTTTACCATGCCTGAATTGCAGCGACTCTACGAAACAATACTGGGGCGCTCGCTCGACCCCCGAAACTTTCAAAAGAAGATACTGGGGCTTCAGATCCTGGACAGGTTGAAAGAACGCCGGAAAGGAGGAGCGCACCGCTCACCGTACCTGTACAGTTTTAATAGGGAACGGTACGAGGCAGCACTCGAAGAGGGTAGTCTGATGTTCCTGTAAAATAAAATGCCCTGTTACTGCTAACAGGGCCTTTTTTATATAGGCTGGTAGATACTACTACTGCTTCACCAGCTGGATATCGGCATTGAGTCTGATTTCGTCACTGACCACCACACTACCGGCTTCGGTAACGGCATTCCAGTTAAGTCCAAACTCCTTCCGGCTGATTCGGCCGTTTACGGTGAAGCCGGCTTTAGTCTGGCCGTAGGGGTCAACTACTATTCCTCCGTGTTCGACATGTACAGTAACTGGCTTGGTTATCCCTCGTATGGTAAGGTCTCCCTGCAACTCCGCCGTATCGTCACCGGTTTGCTCGTAGGTCTTGCCCACGAAGCGGATCTGAGAGTGATTGGTGGCATCAAAAAAGTCAGGTGACTTCAGATGCGTATCACGCTGATCGTTATTGGTATTGATCGAATCAACATCCGCCGTAAAAACCAATTCAGTGACATTGCTAAAATCGTCTCCCTCCGTTTGGGCTGTTACATCAAACGTACGGAAGTACCCCGTGACGGTAGTGATCATCAGGTGCTTTACTTTAAATTGCACTTCGCTGTGCGCAGGATCCAATGTCCATGTAGCCATACTTATTCAATTTATTAGTGTAACATGTATTAATTAACTTCGCTTTACTCCATCCTGTACTTATCTACAAACTCCTGAGTGGCTTTATCTCCCTTACGGACAAATGGACGGATAATCAAACGGGTACCATTCTCATACGTAAAGAACTTATACAACCAGTTGCTGAGTACAACCAGCTTGTTCCGGAAGCCGATCAGGTACATGATATGTACAAACAGCCAGGTAACCCAGGCAAAAAAACCTCCCAGGTGAATATTACCCGGTAGGTCGGCCACGGCGCGGTTTCGGCCAATGATGGCCAGCGAACCTTTGTCGAAGTACTCAAACTCCTCCATTTGTTCGTTTCTGATCTTTCTTTTGAGATTTTTGGCGAGTAGCTTTCCCTGTTGGATGGCTGGCTGAGCTACCCCCGGGTGGCCTTTGGGGTACTTATCCGTTCGCATCAGGGCTACGTCCCCGATCGCATAGATGCCTTCGCAGCCCAGTACCTGATTGTACCGGTCAACCAGTATTTTGCCGCGTTCGACCGACTGAGCCGGTAAGCCCTCAATGACGGCTCCCGTCACACCGGCTGCCCAGATCAGCGTATGAGCCCGGATCTGTTCACCGCCTTTGAAAGTAACGGTATTGCCGTCGTAAGATTCTACCAGGGTGTTGAGGCGAATATTAATTCCCAGCTTTTCGAGGTACTTTCTGGTTTTTTCGCTGCTCTTGGGATCCATGGGAGGTAGTACACGGTCCAGGCCTTCAATGAGGTAAATGTTCATTTTTGAAAAATCCAGCCCAGGATAGTCCGAAGGCAGGATGTACCGGCGCATCTCGGCCAGCGCCCCTGCCAGCTCTACACCCGTTGGCCCCCCGCCAACGATCACGAAGTTGAGAAGGCTCTGCTGAATGTCGGGATCTTTGATCATGCTGGCCTGCTCAAAGCACTGCAGGAGCTGACTCCGGAGGTTGAGTGCATCGGGTATTTTCTTGAGCGGGAAAGCATACTTCCTGATCTGATCATTCCCGAAGTAGTTGGACTTGGTACCGGTAGCTATCACCAAATGATCGTAGTGGATATCTCCAATTACGGTGTGTACCGTCTTGGTGACCGGGTCGACGGAGGTAACGCGTACCAGCCTGAAATGAAAATCTTCGTACTCATCACTGCCAAACATCTTGCGCAGGGGTTCGGCGATGGCATCAGGCTCCAGACCGGCCGTGGCTACCTGATAGAGCAGAGGCCAGAATCCGTGGTAGTTCTGTACGTCAAACATCACCACCTGAAAATCCTTGCCTGCCAGCTTTTTAGTAAGATTTATACCACCAAAACCTCCCCCTATGATAACTACCCGTGGTTTGGTAGTTTCGGGTATATTAAGTGAAAGCTTGTCTATCTCGAGCATAGTCAATAGGTTGAAACTGATCGTGAAACGGTTAATCTATTCAGAAGGCAAAAAAGTATGCCACGTACAGCCAGGGGGCAGGATCAGAAGGACCCGTATTGGGCTGCGGCCTAAAATCCTCATTCTACCCGGGCCGGAGCTGACACGGCTACTACCTACTGCTATGATTACTAAATACGTATAGACCGGTAAATGTTTAGATCCTCAGGTATATGATGCTGACTACTCTCGTAGCTATACGGCCTTTAAGAGTGCAGATTAAGAGGAAAGCGTATCCGGAACAGCGTACCCTTGCCCGGGAATGTCTCTACATCCATGGTGGCCGACAGCATCTCACACAACCGCTTCACAATGTACAATCCCACACCTTCGCCCCCCTCACCGGTCTTAAGAGGATTGTTCTTGAGCATGTACTCATTATACCCTACCGTCTGGGTTATATCAATGCTCTTTGCATCCTCTTTGTTGAAGATGGCCGTGTTTTCGAGGGGGGGCTTCAGGTGATTGACCAGCAGGGATACCAGCCCTTCGGGTAACCCCGGCCCGGAGTCCTGTACAGTCAGGGTCCAGCGGGACTCGCTCTCGGTAGCCCAGGTAACCGATACTACGCCCGAAGGTGTATAATGGAGCGCATTCAACAGCAGATTCTGGACGATACGTTTGATTTTAACTTCATCGGTAGTGACCAGGAGCTGCCGGGGTCCATCGGCGAGTAGCTTTATACCCCGTTCATCTGCCAGGGGGGTAGTACTTTCTACAAGCTCAAAGAGCAGGTGAGAAGCATCAAAGGTTGTGATTTCAAGTTTTTCCTGACCTGCATCAAGTCGGGCCAGGCTCATGAGCTGCTGTAGCATACCCTGGACATTCTGCAGGTTACGGTTGAGCATTTCTATGAGCTGCCTGCGTTCCTCGTCTGATTTGCCTTCCATGTCCAGCATAAAGGCCGCACTTTGGATGATGCTCATACTGCCGCGCAGGTCATGGGAGGATGTACGCAGTATATCGTCCCTTTCCCGCGAAAGCTCGTTGAGCCGGTTAAAAGCATTTTCCAGATTGGCCGCACGGCTGGCCGCTTGCAGGTGCTGTAACTCATCAAATCGGCTGGCACTTCCATCTATAGTTTCGCCCATAATCCCAATCAGCAGGTTATAGGCTTTTTTTATTACGGTGGCTGACGTTTCCGGATACAATTGCCAGTACCGGTCCAGTTCATCGGCCAGGCATTGGTACAGATATTTAATTTCTATAAGCAGGTACCTAAACAAAAAGCCATTATGCCAGCGGTGGAGGCCATGCTGGCTGCTGATCATAGTCGGATCATCCGTTTTTGTGATATCCTGTAATCGTAGTTCATAGATATCCAGGAGTAGTGGTACCAGATTGTTGAACTCCTCACGTGACATAGTCCTGAGCGAGGGCAGATTGATGTCTTCTTCACAGGTTCTGCGCCAGTTGTTCAGGATAGCCTCCCGTCGACTGAATAAGTAGGAGGCCAGATGCGCCGGCTGTTCATTTCTTTCAGTTGCTGCCATGGATATGCTCGTATGAATTACATGATTTCAACTAGTAGGATACTTATTACATAAGGATTCTGCAACCATTGCCATAGAATAGGCTACTTGATAGCCCTCATGGCATCATATTTTACATAGTAAGCAATGAATAGAGCCCAATAGTGAAAAATTAAGCCTACCTTACTTTGGTATTTACAGATTGTTTGCTGCTAATAAGGTAATGGAGCTCTATACTAGATACAACAGCTAAAACACCCCCTTGTTAAGTAATGAACTATAATCGTTCACATATATTAATCGTTGAAGACAACCGGGATCACTGGTTTATTATAGAATCAGCGCTCAAAGACCGGTTACCAGATGTTGAACCCGTACTGGCAATCAATGGGGAAGAAGCGCGCACATACCTGCAGAATTGCCTGGATAGCAGGGCCAATCTGCCCAAGATCATACTCCTGGACTTGTACCTGCCCACGCGTGAGCAGGGGTGGCAGCTATTAAGAGAACTAAAAAAGGAAGGATCGCCCTTTGTACAGGTACCGGTGGTAATCCTTAGCTTCTCAAAGGATACCAATGATATTGCGGAAGTGTATAATTACGGCGCTACGGCGTACCTGGTGAAGCCGACGGATTATAACAGCTGGCTGAAGTACTTTGAAACCTTGCGCCAGTACTGGTGGGATACGGTTACACTGCCTGGCGATAGATTGTAACCGGAATAGGATAGGAGTCAGGACCATAGTAATGGGTCCTGACCCCTGTTTGCTTTAGATCTCCCTGCTGTGGGTCTGGGCATCCACCACCGCGATGGCTACCATATTGACGATGTCACGGGTAGATGAACCCAGCTGCAGGATGTGAACCGGCTTGCGCATACCCATCAGGATGGGCCCGATGGTTTCGGCTCCACCTATCTCCTGTAATAGTTTATAGGCAATGTTTCCGGAGTTCAGATCCGGGAATATAAGGGTATTAGCTCCTTTCTCGGCCAGCTGGCTGAATGGGTAGTGGTCCTGCAGCAGGTTTTTGTTTACGGCTGTATTGGCCTGAATCTCACCATCTATGATCAGCTCCGGGTACTTCTTTTTGGCAATTTTGACGGCTTCGGCTGCCTTGGAAGGTATGGGGCCCCGGCTGGATCCAAAGTTGGAGTAGGAGAGTACCGCCATACGTGGCTCCGCATCAAAGAACCGCACGGCCTTGGCCGACAATCCAATAATATCACAGAGCTCTTCGGCGGTAGGGTCTACATTCACCGTAGTATCAGCGAGGAAGTAGGGCGATTTGTGGGTCTGTACAATGTACATACCGGCTACCCGGTTGACGCCGTCTTCTACCCCTATGACGTGCAGGGCCGGCAGGATGGTCTTGGAGTAATCGCGGGTAAGCCCCGAGATAAGGGCATCAGCCTGGTTGGTCTCGACCATCAGGCTACCAAAGTAGTTGCGCGAAAGTACCGCCTGACGGGCATCCAGCAGGGTCATCCCCTTGCGGTTGCGCTTCTGGTAGAGGACCTGCGCAAACTCTTCAAGCATAGTTTCTTCCTTAGTCGGATCAATGATGGTAGCCTCCGACAGGTCCAGACCGTGTTCTCTGATGATAGTCTTGATCTTTTCCTGGTTACCGAGCAGGATAGGGTGGGCGATTTTCTGCTCCAGCACCTGCTGAGCCGCTTTCAGGATCTTGATGTGGTCCGCTTCGGCAAAAACAATCCGTTTGGGACTCTTTTTGGCCTGCGCTACGATGCGGTTCATCAGCTTCTGGTCGATACCAATGCGCTCCATAAGCTCCTGCTCGTATTGATCCCAGTTTTCGATATGGTGGCGCGCTACTCCCGACTCCATGGCCGCACGAGCCACGGCTGGGCTTACGTGGGTAATCAGTCGGGTGTCCAGAGGCTTGGGGATCAGGTACTCCTTCCCGAATGTAATGGTACTATCGCCGTAGGCTTTGGTAACCAGCTCAGGAACAGGCTCTTTGGCGAGCTCGGCCAGGGCCTTTACGGCGGCCAGCTTCATGGCTTCGTTGATCTCCGTAGCCCGTACGTCCAGCGCTCCCCTGAATATATACGGGAAGCCCAGTACGTTATTGACCTGATTGGGATGATCCGAACGACCCGTAGCCATAATGAGGTCTTCCCGGATCGACATCGCCAGGTCATAGGCTATTTCGGGGTCCGGATTGGCCAGGGCAAATATGATCGGGTCTTTGGCCATGAGCTTCACGTACTCCGGCGGTAGTACATTACCCGCCGACAGTCCAATGAATACATCCGCCCCGCCCATCGCTTCCTCGAGGGTACTTATATTTCGTTTGGTAATGAACTGCGTACGGTACGGGTCCAGGTCCTGACGGTCGGCGTTGATGATACCATCTTTGTCAAACACGACCACGTTCTCCACGTTCAATCCCAGTGACAGGTACAGTTTCAGGCAGGAAATAGCGGCCGCACCGGCCCCATTCATGACCATCTTGATGGTACTGATGTCCTTGTTGACGAGCTCCAGCGCGTTGAGCAGGGCCGCACTCGATATGATAGCCGTACCGTGCTGGTCGTCGTGCATGAGCGGGATATTCATCTGCTCCCGCAGGGCCGTTTCGATCTGAAAGCATTCGGGCGCCTTAATGTCTTCCAGGTTGATACCCCCGAAGGTAGGCTCCAGCGACCGCACTATGCGGATAAACTCGTCCGGGTCGGTGCAGTTAATCTCGATGTCAAATACATCAATCCCCGCAAATTTCTTGAAAAGTACTCCCTTTCCCTCCATCACCGGTTTGGAAGCGTCAGGACCAATATTGCCCAGACCCAGTACGGCGGTACCGTTGGAGATAACACCTACCAGATTACCCTTTGACGTGTACTTATAAGCGTCATCTTTGTTATTGGCTATTTCCTTGCAGGGTTCGGCTACACCGGGAGAGTAGGCCAAGGCCAGGTCCAGCTGGGTACTCAGCATTTTAGTGGGCACCACCTCTATCTTTCCGGGTTGATCATGCTGGTGATAGTTCAGGGCGTCCTGTTTGTTGATCTTTATCATGGTACTTGTTGAGTGAAGTGTCGCAATAGTAGTGATGATTTGGCTACAAAATGCTTTTCCGGATCAAAAGTAAACTCAATTTCCTGATTTGAAGCACTGAATATCCTATAGTATGAAATTAAGGTACTCTGTGCAGAGACTACTCAGAGAAAGTATTCAGCAGGTAGTCAGGTAGTAAACCCGATTAAAGGAGGATGTTCACGAACAAAAAAAGCGGACAACCCAAAACGCCCTGTCTGTAGTTGTCCGCCCTGTACCTAAGTCAGTATATTAATCCGGCTCGTATACCGGCGTGGTTTCTTTATTTTTGTTCTTAATGAGGAAGGATGACAGAAATCCTACCAGAAAAATAGTCATGGTGCCGAACACAATGGCTAGGTAGCCATGGAAGGGGCTTACCCACTCACTATCTGAAAAAAAGATAGGGGAGAGGCTCATCCACAGGATTATAATCAGGCCTAGTACTACCCCCACAACGGCCCCTTTCCGGTTGATCTTTTCTACGAACGCCCCCAGTAGGAACAGCCCCAGCATACCCCCGCTGAATACCGACGCCATTTTCCACCATGCATCCAGCGCGCTCTTGACGTCGATCATGGCGATAGCGATCAGGATGCCCAGCACACTTATGACAAACGAAGTACCATACAGTACCTTCATGGAAGCCTGATCCGTAACCTCCGAACGGCTAAAACGCTTATAGTAATCGGTCAGAAAAACCGTAGCCGAGCTATTGATACTCGTCGAAACCGTACTCATACCGGCCGCGAAGATGGAGGCGATCAGCAGGCCGGTTAGTCCGGGAGGTAGTTTGTCAACTATAAAGTAGGGGAAAACCCGGTCGCTCATGGCAGAGTCGCGAAGGGTGGCCGGAAGAGCCTCCGGTACGGCCGTGTAGTAGGAAAACAGCGAGGTACCTATCATAAAAAACAGAAATGATACCGGCAGGTACAGGAGCCCGCCAAAAAATGCCGAGCGCTTGGCTTCGCTGTCCGAACGGGAGGCCATGTACCGCTGTACGTAGTTCTGGTCAATGCCGTAGTTCTGAAGGTTGATAAAGATACCGTAGATCAGTACCACCCAGAAGGTAGATTCGGTAAGGCTCGTCCCGAAGCTACCCAGGCTGAACTTATCGTGCTGACTGGCAATGGTAAATACCTGAGCGGGACCTTCGGGCATCAGGTACCAAATGTACAGCAGGCACATCAGGGCACCGGTTATAAGTACGATCCCCTGGATGGCGTCCGTCCACATTACCGCTTGTATACCTCCCAGCAGCGAATATACCATTACCGTTAGGCCCGTCACCACGATGATAGTCACAATGTCCCATCCCAGCAGGGTAGTCACCGGCAGCGCGAGTAGGTACAGAATGGTACCTATCCGCATGATCTGGGTGAGCAGGTAACAGGCTGATACATAGATGCGTGCCCATAGTCCAAACCGCATCTCCATGTAGGCATAGGCCGACGGACTGTTGATCCGGCGGTAGAGCGGTACAAAAAACTTAACCGCCATGATGGACGAAATAGGCAGCGATAAGCTGAATACGAAGGCGTTCCAGTTGGACAGGTAGGCTGTACCCGGCAGCGCCAGAAAACTGATACTACTTACGAAGGTAGCAAAGATGGACATGGTCACTACCCAGGCGGGAAAGTTACTGTTGCCCAGGGTAAAGGCCGATGAGGAGTTACTCCTGGCATAGAACGAGCTCCCAAAGAGGGTGATCCCCCCCATGTAGAATACAAAGACCAGTAGATCCGTTAGTTGCAGATTCATATCAGAGGGAGGCAGTGGTGTCGGTATAGTGAACAGGCTGGAGCACCAGAGGAAAACCATGCTGCGCGGCCAAAGCCTGGAATGAATCCATCAGGGCCTGGAAGCGTAGGCGATCGACCTGCGGCATCGTTTCGCAGGGAATGCGGGTACTGGTTTCGATCTTCAGGCCGCGCCGCTGCAGAAACACCTTGGCCGCGTAGGGGTAGTAGGTGTGCGTGACCCGGTCCATCATGGTCAGCATGGCGTGCAGCCGGGTAACCTCCTCGCTTCTCCCGTACTGCTGGTACTGATCCAGCAGGTACCGGTAGGGCTCCGGATAGTAGTTGGCCGAAATAGGGGAGATACCATTGGCCCCCGCATCCAGCGAATCAAGCGCTGTGGTGGTATCGGCGTTGTACAGGTTAAAGTCGGTACCCCCGATAGCCTGGGCCTTGCGCTCCAGTGCTCCCGAGTGGCAGCTGGTATCCTTATGGTACAGGAAGCGGCCCGTTTGGGCCATCCACTGCATCAGGGCGGGGCTCAGCAGGCGCTTGTAGGGTACCGGACATTCGTACACCCCCAATGGGATCTGCCCCGTCTGTTCCAGGATCTGTTCCAGCCTGCCGCGCAGTACCTCTTCACTTTCATCCGGCTCCGCCAGCATACTGGTGATCAGGATCACGGCCTGCACGCCGGTATCGTGTATCTTTTTGATGAAGGCCACATTCTCGGCTACGGATCGGCTGAATGTACCCGTGGCTACCACCGGCACCCGCTCCCCGCTCTTTTTGACTACCTGTGAGGTTACCAGCAAGCGTTCTTCCTCGGTTAGCTGATACATCTCGCTCGAGAGGCAGTTGGCAAATAAGCCATTAGAGCCGGCCTCTATATAAAACTCCGTAAGCCTCTCCAGCCCGTCCAGATCTACCTCGTTGGTTTTGGTAAAGGGGGTTAGCATGACGGGCCACAGCCCATCGGGCAACTTCATGGATTGTAACATATAGCTGAACAGGGTTAAGGGTACAGTCTTAGGATTCGTATCGGTACTTGAGAAAAGCTATTTCTCTACCAACTCTAACCAATAGTACCTCGTACCGTGAGATTCAGGCTATTCGCTCCGTTTGTTTTAGTGAATCCTACGGCTCGTATATTACTTCTGATAATGTAGGGGGCTGAGAGGGCAAATGGGGTTACAGCTTGATAAAGACTTTCTTACGGTAAAGCAGGTAAGCCGGGATAAAATTGATACCTACAAAGAGCAGGGCAAATACCATACTGGCCAGCCGGGGTGCTACACCTGCTGTGGTAAGACCAGCTACGACATGGCTGTTCAGCGTAGAATCTCCAATGGGGATCTGGTAAAACGGGATGGAAAGTATATCGGCCAGTACATAGACCGTAATGGCATTGGCTCCAAAAATAACCCCCGGTGCCATACCCTTCGTACGATCCAGGATATCCACCAGAAACATCATGGCTCCCAGCAGGAGGGAGGCCAGTCCCGACGTGACCAGCACAAAGGAGCTGGTCCACAGGTTTTCGTTCACCGGAAATACCAGGCCCCAGAAGTACCCCAGCGCAGCGGTAAAAAGTCCGGCGGTCATCAGGTAGTTGACCTTGTGGCTCGGCTCATAGCCGCTGATGAGTAGCCGGCCCGCCAGCATACCCGTGATACCCGTTGCGATGGAAGGAAAGGTACTTAGAATACCCTCGGGGTCCCAGGTACCCTGCCACATCCGGCCGGGCAGGTACTGCGAGTCTACCCAGGCGGCCAGGTTTACGCCCGGCTCCAGCATGACGCGGCCCGTTCCGGGGGTAGGGATCAGCGTCATCGCCAGCCAGTAGCCAATCAGGATCAAAGCCCCTGCCAGGGCCTGAACCCGCCAGCCAGTATGCAGGAACAAGAGCGCACACACCAGAAATACAATAGCGATACGATGCAGGGTACCTGTCCAGCGCAGCTCCGCAAAATCAAAGTTGGGCAGGAGGTTCAGGAACATCCCAACGGCAAAGATCTTCAGCGAACGCACCACGATCTTACGGTACACGCCTGCGTCCAGCGTATTGGTGAAGAGCTTTCGGCCGTAAGCCAGGGCTATCGATACACCTACGATGTAGAGAAAAAAGGGAGCGATCAGGTCCGTAAAGGTGAGCCCGTTCCAGACGGAGTGTTGGAGGGGAGGGTAAACCTGGTCACCATCGCCCGGGAAATTTACCAGTATCATGGCCGCTATGGTAAACCCACGCATGGCATCAAGCGAAATCAGCCGGTTTCCGGAGCGCTCCATTACAAAACTTTTAGAAGTTAGAGTGATTATTAGTAATTTGATTACTGCTTTCAGTACTATACAGGCTACTTAACCAAGTGTTGAAGATGATAAAATACATATATGTACCCCTGATACTGCTCATGATGGGGCTGATCGGGTGCCTGTCGTCCGGCAAGACGGCCACCGAAACGGAGCCTCACGTGTCGGTGACCTGGGAGCTGGTAAGCAATCTGACGCAGAAGAAAGACGAGTTTGAGGCGAAGTTTGTCATGACCAACAACAGCAAGCTTACCCTCACCGAAGAGAACTGGGCGCTTTTCTTTAACATGGCTCCCCGACCCATTGTCGCCCATTCCAAACCGCAACCGGCTTCCATACAGCATATCAACGGCGACTACTACAAGCTGGTACCCGAGAAGGGCTTCCGGCTGGAACCCGGAGCTACCATTGAGATTCATTACATGGGTACTGAAGGCGTAATTAAAGAAACGGATGCACCAGTAGGTTTGTACTTTGTATTTTATGGCAAGAAAGAGCAGATCGTACAGGTGGACGACTACCGCGTAAAGCCCTTCGTCCGCACGGAGCAGATCCGACGGAGCCGGGATGATCTGGAGCCCTTGCCTACGCCCGAACAGACGTATCGGAACAACCTGGGCCTGAGCCAGCTCGATACCGATGCTATCCTTAAGATCATCCCTACGCCGGTACGCGTTGTAGCCGGAGCCCGCACCTTCCCCCTCGACAACCGCCTCACCATCCACTATGAGAAGAGATTCGAAAATGAAGCCCGGTTTCTGAAAAAGAAACTGGAAGTGCTCACCGGCCGGAGCTTTCGGGTGAGTAGTACCGGTCCGGTAGCCGAGACGGGTATCTACCTGAGGTCGGGAAGGGTAAAGGTGAATGATAGGGAAGAGGAGGCGTACCGCCTTCAGATCGGTGATAATGGTATCGCCATTACCGCCAATGGTGCGGCGGGAGCCTTTTATGGGGTGCAGAGTCTGCTGGCCCTGATCCCGGCGGAGCACTACCTCCAGGCCTCCCGATCCATTTCGCTTCCTTTTATTATGGTAGAAGATGCACCCCGGTTTGCGTTTCGTAGCCTGCACCTGGATGTTAGCCGCAACTTCCAGACCAAGGAAACTATCTTACGCCTGCTGGACCTGCTGGCTTTCTACAAGATTAACCACTTCTTGTTTTATACCACCGAAGACGAAGGCTGGCGCCTCGAGATAGAGGGACTCCCTGAACTAACGGAGGTGGGGGCTCAGCGGCAACATACGGCCTCTATGCACGATCCGGTTATGCACCCTGCCTATGGCTCAGGACCGGTAGCCAACCAGAACGGCAGGTACGGCAGCGGGTACTACACCCGCAAAGACTTTATCGAGATACTTCGTTACGCCAACGAAAGACATATCAAGGTAATCCCCGAGCTAAACTTCCCGGGTCATGCGCGGGCGGCGATCAAGGCCATGGAAGCACGCTATCACCGACTGATGAAGGAGGGAAAGTCAGAGGAGGCCGAAAAGTACCGGCTGGTGGACCCGGATGATCAATCGGTGTACCTGTCGGCCCAGGGGTATAAGGATAACGTGGTAAGCGTGGCCCGGGAGTCGACCTATCGTTTTTATGAGAAAGTAGTGGATGAAATGGCGAAGATGTACCAGGAGGCGGGCCTGAAGATGGATGTGATCCACGCCGGGGGAGATGAAGTACCCGAAGGTGCCTGGACGGGGTCACCCCTGGCCGCCCAGCTACTCAAAACCCAGCCGGACATCAAAGATCCCAGGAATCTGCAGACCTACTTTTTCAGGGAGCTGCTCAAGCGTCTCGAAAAGCGAAACCTGACGGTACATGCCTGGGAAGAGACAGTACTGACTAAAACGGCTACGGGTAAACTGGCCCCTAATCCGGAGTTTGTGGGACGAAAGGTGGTACCCTATATCTGGAACAATATGTTTGACTACCCTGACCTGGGGTACCGGCTGGCCAACGCGGGCTATCCGGTAGTACTCTGTAACGTCTCCAACTTCTACTTTGATCTGGCGTACTCCAACGACCCAAAGGAGCCGGGGCTGTACTGGGCGGGATTTGTGGATACCCGCAAAGCCTGGACCTTTGCCCCCTACGAAATGTACCGCACTACCTATACCACCCACATGGGCCAGCCACTGGATACAGGTAAAGAACCCGCGGGATGGCAATCCCTCAAACCCGAAGCCCGGAAAAATATACTGGGTGTAGAGGCCCAGCTATGGAGCGAAACCATCAAGGGACGTGACATGATGGAGTACTACCTGCTGCCCAAGCTCCTGGGCTTTGCCGAGAGTGCCTGGGCTGCCGAACGCAGCTGGGAAACAATCAGCAGCACTGACAGGCGCGAGCAGGAAATACAGGCGGGTTGGAATAGGTTTGCCAATACGCTGGCGCAGAAAGAGCTGCCCCGGCTGGCCCGACTCAACGGAGGGTACAACTACCGGTTGCCGCTGCCGGGAGCCATCATTGAACAGGGGACTCTAAAAGCCAATGTAGCCTTTCCGGGACTTACTATACGTTACACTACCGATGGCACCGAACCACACATAGAATCAGCAGTATATAGGGGGCCTGTTAAAGCAAGTGGTACTGTAAAGCTCAAAAGCTTTGATGCCTCCGGCAGATCCAGCCGTACCACGCTGGTGCAACCACAGGAAGTGCTCACTAACCGGTAGGTAGTGTACTACATTTTTCTTCCTTCTTCCTGAACTCAAAATGGAGAGAGATACCTTTCTCCTAGGTACCTGATCCGCCTCTTCGCTAAGTCACTTACCGGCACAACACTCTACGGGCTAGTATCACATTGATATTCTTGCAAGGGTTAGTGGTTGCCTTATACTAAATTTCACCCGTGCTGATAGTCCTTCTCCCGCGGTTCAAGGTATACCACATAAGCAGCTCCGCCTCTAATCTATCCCAACAAAACAGGACAAACAGGTACATCAGGCATAAGGGCCAAAATGTCCTATTTGAAAAGTACAACCAAGTGCCAGATAGAAAAGCTTCGGCTTACAGGTACCCGGCTGATCAGTAGTGTAGAGGAAGTGAGAAAGGCAGGAGCAGGCAAAGTAGGTTCATGAATTTGTACAAATAGCTCACCTGGTACTATGACTAGAGTACCTCGGGCTACACAACATTATACATCCACAATGACTATTGGTGTAGATTTAGGAGGAAGTACCATACGGGCCGGTATCGAGCAGGACGGTACCATTACCCAGTTATCCAGAGTGGCGCTGGAAAACAAGGCTTCGCTGTCGGCCACCTTATCCCAACTGCTGGAACTGATCCGGCCTTACGCGAAGCTTCCAGTAAAGGGCATAGGCGTAGGGGTACCCTCCGTAGTTGATATCGAAAAAGGCATCGTCTATAACGTAGTTAACATACCATCGTGGGAACGGGTAGAGCTCCGTAACATACTCGAAGAGGAGTTTGGACTACCGGTTTTTATCAACAACGACGTCAACTGCTTTACCCTGGGCGAACACCGCTACGGGCTTGCCAGGACGTACAGCTCCGTGGTAGGCATGGCCATAGGTACCGGCCTGGGGTCGGGGCTTATTACCAACAACCGCCTGTACATGGGGCACAACTGCGGCGCCGGCGAAATAGGAATGCTGCCCTACCTGGACCGTAATCTCGAGTACTACGTGTGCAGCCACTTCTTTGAGAAAAAGCACGGACTCACCGCCTACGATGCTCAACGGGCTGCCCTGCGCGGAAACACCCGGGCTCTGAAAATCTGGGAAGAGTTTGGCATGCACCTGGGCTATGCCATCAAGGCCGTTATCTACGCCTACGACCCCGAAGTGATCGTACTGGGGGGCTCCATCGCCAAAGGGTACGACTTCTTCAAAGACACCATGCTGCATAGTCTGGATGACTTTGCCTTTCCGCAGTCCGTCCGGCGTCTGAAGATCATGCGCTCGGAGGATGATTGCATAGCGCTGCTTGGGGCCGCGGCGCTGGTAGACCAGGCGCTCTGATGAATAATGGTCAACGAATCACGTACAAAATGCCTCTTGCTCCGTTTGGGCTTATCTAATTTATCGTATATTTCAGCAGGTACCTATGGGTACCTGATCAACTCCTATTCCTAACCCTGCATTTGCTAGTACCTATTGTATGAAACGTAACTCTCTGCTGGTCTTCCTCATCTTTATCATATTCTTTGTCATCTCCTTCCTGAGCAACATCCTGGGCCCTATTATTCCTGACATCGTTGATAGCTTTGAACTGAGCATCGGCCTGGCTGGTTTTCTGCCTTTTGCTTTTTTTGTTTCGTACGGTGTCATGTCCATACCGTCGGGTATCATGGCCGAGAAGTACCGGGAGAAAAAGGTACTGTTCTGGGCCTTTGTGATCGCCTTTGCCGGGGCTTTGCTGTTTGCTATCATTCCCAGCTTCCCCATCGCGCTTACGTCCCTATTCCTGATCGGGATCGGCATGGCTATGCTGCAGGTGGTGATCAACCCGCTACTACGGGTAGCGGGGGGAGAGGAGAACTTTGCCTTTAACTCGGTACTGGCGCAGCTTTTCTTTGGCGGAGCTTCCTTCCTGAGTCCGTTGCTGTACAGCTACCTGGTGCGCCATGTACATTCGGGCGATGGCTCTCCACTGATCAGTCTTTTCAACGGCGTAGTACCTGCTGACATGAAGTGGGTATCGCTCTACTGGGTGTTCGCGCTGGTGGCCCTGCTGATGGTACTGGTGATTGGCCTGGTACGCTTCCCGGCCGTAGAACTGCGTGACGACGAACGCATGGGTACCGGCGAAACCTTCCGGGAGCTACTGTCCAACCGGATGGTGCTACTCTTCTTCCTGGGTATCTTTTCCTACGTGGGTACCGAGCAGGGTATAGCCAACTGGGCTTCCAAGTTTCTGCAGACCTACCACGACGTAGACCCGGCTACAACGGGAGCCAGCGTGATGTCCTACTTCTGGGGACTGCTGACGATCGGCTGCGTACTGGGGCTGGTACTGCTCAAGTTGTTTGACAGCCGGAGGGTACTCATTGCCTTTACGGCCGGGGCGGTCGTAGCGCTGCTGGTGGCGCTGTTCGGATTAAAGGAGACTGCTATCTACGCCTTTCCGATCACGGGCTTCTTCGCCTCCGTGATGTGGTCGATCATCGTATCGCTGGCGCTTAACTCCGTACCTAATCACCACGGTACCTTCTCGGGTATACTTTGTAGCGGTATAGCCGGAGGGGCCATCGTCCCGCTTATCATTGGCGGGCTGGGCGAGCTGGTGGGGCTCCGGATGGCCATGCTCTTTAACCTGCTCACCCTGGGCTATATCCTGAGCATCGGGCTGTGGGCCAAGCCTTTGGTCAACAATGCTACGGTGAGTAGTTTCAAGGACTTATTTAAGTAGAAAAGTCCCCCTGAGTCACTTATAGTACAGCAACTACTGGTAAGGCATGTATAAGATCATACTGCTTATTGATTTTGCGGAGGAGTACAGCAAAGACCTGCTAAAAGGCATCAGCAAGTACTCCAGTGAGTACGGTCCGTGGATTTTCTGCCGGATGCCGCTCTTTCACCGCGAAACCATCGGATTGGAAGGAATACTGCAGTGGGCTCTCGAGTGGGAGGCGGATGGCATCATCGGGCAGTTGTACAATGACAAGGATATCGAGAAGATCGTACAGGCCGGTATACCCGTGATCGCCCAGGACTTTAAGGAGCGCTTTACCGAGATACCCAACATCACCGGTGCCTACCACGAAACCGGCGTATTGGCAGCCGAGTACTTCCTCAAAAAGGGATTTACCCACTTTGCCTTCTACGGTTTCGGGGATATCGTGTGGTCGAGGGAGCGGGCCGAAGGCTTTGAATCGCGCATCAGGCGGGCCGGCTATCAGGTACATTCGTTCGAGAATACGATGGAAAGCGCCAGTGAGCTCTGGTACTACCGGCCCAGTTCACTTAGTCAGTGGCTGAAGTCACTGCCCAAGCCCATAGCGCTGATGGCCTGCGACGACAACCAGGGCCAGCATATTACCGAAGCCTGCCGCCTGTCGGGTATACGTATACCCGAAGAGGTAGCCGTACTGGGGGTGGATAATGACGTGATGCTGTGTGAGCTGTCGGATCCGCCGCTGTCGAGCATAGCGCTGGATGCCGAAAAGGGAGGCTACGATGCCGCCCGGCTCCTCGACTACATGATCCGCAACGGCATCGCTGAGTACCAGGATATCGTGGTGAAGCCGACTCAGATCGTGACGAGGCAGTCAACGGATATCTATGCTACCCATGACCACCACATTGCCTCCTCGCTCAAGTACATCCACCAGAATATAGAGCGCAACCTCAGCGTGGAGGATGTGGTAAAGCAGGTACCTCTGTCAAGGCGTTCGCTGGAGAAACGCTTCCAGGATATTACGGGCTACCCCATTTACAAGTACATCTATAACCTCCGGATCGAGAAGTTTACGCAGAAGTTGCTCGAAACAGACATGACCGTATTTGAGATAGCCCTGGATATGGGCCTCAACGACAGCAAGAACATAGCCCGGCAGTTCAGGCAGGTAAAAGGATGTAACCCTATTGAGTACCGCAACCGCTACCTGGCCGGCAGATAATAGTTTGATTGAAACACCTAACCCTTATACCGATGATTACCCTGATTACTTCTCTTTTCCTAACCGGTACAGCCCTGTTCGTCCAAACCAATGCACCCGTACAATCCGAACCACCGTCTGAATGGATCTGGCTTTTTAATGGAACCGGCACCAGCCAGTGGACCAGCAGCGGGTCAGATCAGTTTCCGGAACGGGGTTGGGTGGTGTCGGACAAAATACTCACCGTAAATGGAGGCGGCAATAAGACCCACAAGGCCGGAGATATTATCACCCGGAAGAAGTACGGCGACTTTGACCTGCAGTTTGAGTTTAAGCTGGCGCCGGGTGCCAATACCGGCCTGAAGTACGCCGTCCGGAAGTATCCTGACGGAGGCTTGCTGGGCCCCGAGTACCAGCTGATCGATGATACCGGAAATAAGGATATAGCTCAAGACAAGGATGATAAGCGCCGCACGGCCAGCCTGTACGAAATGATAGCGCCCTCGGCCCGTAAGCTCAAGCCCATCGGTCAATGGAACACCGGCCGGATCGTGGTGAAGGACAACCACGTGGAGCACTGGCTCAATGGTACCAAGGTAGTCGAATATGAGCGGGGTAGTAAGGCTTTTATGGAGGCAAAGGCAGCCAGTAAGTTCAAGAGCGTAGAAGGCTACGGGATGGGCGAGGGGCACATTCTGCTCCAGGACCACGGCGATGAGGCCTCGTTCCGGAATATCCGTATACGGGAGTTATAGTCTCAGGATCCATACGAGTTACAAAAAAGAGCCTTTACGTATAAAGGCTCTTTTTTGTATAGGTACCTGATCACCTTCAGGATGCCAGGGCATCAGAGTCTTTCACCAGATTTTTATTCTCAATCAGTCGGTGTAGGTTCTCCACGTAGGGAACGTACTCAATGAACGTATCGGGCTTAACTACGTAGTCGGCGGCTCCCAAATTCAGGCATTTGTCCACGATCGTCTTGGTAGAGGATGTCGAGGTAATGATCACAGGAATATGGGTATAGGTAGGGTTAGACTTGATACCGGAAATGATATCATAGCCGTTTTTGCCCGGCATGTTCAGGTCCGACAGGATGACGTCCGGCAGGGTAGCCTGGTTGTCCGTTAACCACTCGAGCAACACATCTCCGTTGCGTACCATGGTTATGATCTCGAATAAGCCCGAGGTATCGAAGCCCTGCTTCATAAAGAACTGCTCGTCCTCGTCATTCTCCACCACAATGATTTTAAACTTTCTCATTCTATTGTAGTATTGGTAGTTTGTCTACTGTAGTATTGGTAGTTTGTCTACCTTTTCTTCACTGATTGTAAAATAGAAGGTTGTGCCTTTTCCTTTTTCGGATACCGGCCAGATTTTCCCCCGGTGTCTGTCTACGATCTTCTTACAGATAGCCAGTCCAATACCGGTACCCGGATACTCTTTCCTGGTGTTCAGCCTCCTGAATATTTCAAATATTTTACTCAGGTCATCTTCCGCTATGCCAATACCGTTGTCGCTGATGGCAAATTTAACCTGTCCGTCCTCCTTATTGCATTTGATCATGATACGGGGACTCTCGGCTTCGGTAAATTTCAGCGCGTTGCTGAGCAGGTTCTGGATCAGTTGTACCAGCTGAATACTATCGCCATGTATGGTATCCACCTCACTTTCAATGATAATCTCGGCGTTAGTGGTATCGACCGAGGTTTTGACGTTCTGCAGGGCCTGGTTAAGCAGCTCCTGTACGTTTACCTCATCCTCCGATATTTCTTTCTTACTTACCTGCGTGTAACTCAGCAGATTCTGGATCAGCTCCTTCATCCGGTTAGCGGCATTGACCGACTTGGTGATGTAGATCTGCATATCCTCGTACTGCTGGTTGTTCAGCTTCATATCAATCAACTGCAGAAAGCTTTTGATTGTTCTTACGGGCTCCTGAAGGTCATGCGATACGATGGACGTAAACTGCTCGAGCTCTTCATTGGCCAATGTTAACTCTTCATTTATTATTTTCAGTTCTTCACTGAGCTGGCGGTAGCGCTCATAGCTATCGCGCAGGGCCCGTTCGGCTTCTTTGCGCTCGGTCAGGTCGCGGGTTACCTTGGAGTAGCCAATGAGAGCACCGTCGTAGTTATAGACGGCCGTAATAACTACGTTGGCCCAAAACCGGGTACCATCCTTGCGGAGGCGCCAGCCTTCTTCCTCGTACTTACCTACCTCCCGGGCTACTTTCAGCTCGTGTGAGGGTTTTCCGTTCAGGATGTCTTCTTCCGGGTAGAAGATAGAGAAGTACTTACCGATAATCTCATCGGGATTGTACCCTTTCATACGCCGGGCCCCTTCGTTCCAGCTGATGATCCGGCCCCTTTCGTCCAGCATGAATATCCCGTAGTCAGTTACCTGCTCTACCAGCGACCGGTACCGCTCCTCGCTCTGGCGGAGCGATTCCTCGTTTTCTTTCCGCTCCGTCAGGTCACGGGTTACTTTCGAAAATCCGATATGTTTGTTTTGCTCGTTAAACAGGGACGTAATCACAACATTGGCCCAGAACACAGAGCCGTTTTTCTTGATCCGCCAGCCTTCTTCTTCGTACTTTCCGGTCTCAATGGCTATTTTAAGTTCGCGGGCAGGTTTGCCGTTTTCCAGATCCTCCGCGGTATAGAACGTAGAAAAGTGTTTGCCAATGATCTCATAGGAACTGTACCCCTTGGTGCGCCGGGCTCCTTCGTTCCAGGTGATGATATGCCCGGTCGGATTCAGCATAAAGATCGCGTAGTCTCTTACCCCTTCCACCATCAGGCGGTACCGCTCCTCCGACTGGCGTAGCTCTATCTCCCGTTTTTTTCGTTCGGACATATCCAGCAGGGTACATGAGTACCCTACGTGTATGTTCTGTTCGTTGTATAGTGGGACCAGCCGCATTTCGCACCATACCTGGCTACCGGTTTTCGTGTACTTCCAGCCTTCAACCTGATACTTCCCATGCTTCAGCGACTCGCGGATCTCGTAATCAGCCTTTACGGCTTCCTCTTTGTCACCATATAGCTTGGTAAGGTGATTATTTATAAGATCATCGGGCGTATAACCCAAAATAGAGGTGGCTGCTGGATTGGAATACATAATGTATCCATCTTTATCCAGCATCAGGATCGCTTCCTTAATATTCTGAAGCAGGAGATTACAATTTTGTTGCATGTATAAAGCGACTAGCTTTTATGAAAACAAGTAGACAAAGTTAATAAAAAAACGAAAAACATGTAACCGCTAGTATCTTAATACAGTCTGGTCGTGTTTGACGTATAGTGATAGCCAGCTATACTATGCCGTAACTGCCGTTGAAAAGTTTTGTTTGAAGAAAAAGGACTAAGGCAGATAAATATTTTTCATGTTCATTCGTTTATGTCCGTTCATAGCTATACGTATGTATCTGGAACAAAAAGAGGGGGTACAATTTGTGTTCTCCAAAGCCATCCAAACCAGATCCAAGGGAAAAGACAGGAGCCTGAATCAAAGAGTAATGGACCTCTGCAGGTTGTACCCTTTGATCCTGACCACCAGTTCTTTCTGTTCAGTGTTCTTGGCGCTGCACCGTACGGTCAGGGTCTTACTTTCACCAGGTAGTAGCGATACGTAATTGTCGGACCAGTAAACGGGAAGTACCGCAGGTCCGTCAGCTCCCTGAGCCAGTTCCAGCTCTATAAAAAAGGCTAAATGGGCTGAAGGATTCTTTAGGGTAACAGCTACTTCGCTTTCGTCCCCGTGCCTGATTACCTTCTTTTCGGCCTGTACAGGTACCTGTGGTAATGTACTTAGAGCTGAGAAGTCGGCGTATTGTTTCTGCGGCGTGTAGTACCAGAAGTATTTGTTCCAGTCCAGCTGGTCGGGGCGGGAGGCCAGCCAGTAGAAGTTATCGGCTACTACCCGGCCGGCTGCGTCTTTGAGCTTCAGGTCCAGGAAGTATACCTGGCGGTTGCCCGCCAGAGCCGGTAGCTTCAGGAGCTCCTGAACCTGATCTGCGGCAGCTTGGATTGAGGCCTCCTTCCGGTACACTACCTTCGACTGCTGGTCCAGCAGGACTACCTCGGCCCTGTAGTCCCGGATGGGCTGGCGGGTATCGTTGCTCAGGTGCACGGTATGGTGGTGGTAGTCGTAGATAAGGCTAAGGGGCTGGGCGGCCTTTTTGGTGCCGTAGTAGGCCCCGGTGGGCATCAGGTAGTAGTCATAAAGCTGCCAGTAAAACTCCGGCCAGGGCGAGTTGAGCATCCACTGGACTACGCCGGTGGCCGTAGGGCGGTTGATGACAAAGGCTTCGAACATAGGCCGGATGGCTTCGTAGTTCATCACTTGCGCTTTCAGGGCCAGTTCTTCGAGGTTCTGGGGCTTGCCGTACTTATTGTTGAGCGCGGTCAGGTACACGCCCAGAGTATTAAAATCCTTCCGTCCCGAATGGAAATTCCACATGGTATTGTCGGGTGGCCACAGGTCAGCATCGGGTATCATCTTGCGGATACTCGCTGCCGGTGGTACCTGCGGGCCGGGGCCCGTTTCGGAGTTGAAGCCAAAGGCACCGCCAAGCTTTTGGTCTTCGTACCAGTACACGGGCGGTACGTACTCGTAGGGACCGTTCATTTTCATGCCCGATGGACCCGTTACGTCACTTTTAAAATCGCCGGCCGACAGCAGGAAGGGGCGGGTAGGGTCATATTGGGCCAGCGTTTGCAGGTACCGCTTCTCCAATCCGGCTTTAGGCATAGCATCGCTGCCACCGGCCCAGGTAAATATGCTCGGATGATTGCGTAGCCACCTGACCTGATCGCGGAAGTAGTCGGATAGGAGTGTTTCCTCGTCGGGGGTGAGCTTCACCGCATAGAGGTCAACCCCCTCGTTGATGGGCAGGTTCTCGTCTCCCTCCTTCATGTTCAGTTCCAGACCGAGGTAGTCGGGCCACTCCCACTGGCAGCTCCAGCCTACCATGAGCAGGATCCCGTTTTCATCGCAGAGGTCGTAGATGTGGTGATTGTTGCCCCAGAAGCCTTCAAAGCGGAGGGAGTTGAGGTTCATTTCCTTTACGTAGCGGATTTGGGCGGCGTCCTTCACGGGCATATAGCGCAGAAATAGGTCATCCACCCAGCCTCCGCTTTTGATTAGTACCTCCCGGCCGTTGACTTTATAGCCCCGCACGCCTTTGTCGTTGAGGTAGGTTTCGACCTTTCGGATGCCAAAGCGGGTCTGCTGCTGATCGATGAGCGACCCTTCTTCCTCCAGTTCCAGTTTCAGGGTGTACAGCTCCGGACTGCCCAGGCCGTTGGGCCACCACAGGCGGGGATTTTTAATTCGAAGTTGCTCAAATTCGTCCGGAGTAAACTGGACTATTGTCGTCTGGCGGGGAGCCAGGCTTATTTCCTTTTCCAGCTTTATGTCTTCGATGGTACCGGTTACTACTACTTTGCGGGGGGAGTTGCTGTGGTTGGTGAGCTCAGTACTTACTTTCAGCGTAGCTTCCGCCAGATTCTTCGGGTCCAGATCGGGATGTACAAACGGAGCGTCGATGGATACCTTACCGGTACGCTTCAGGCGGATCTCGCGGTAGATGCCCATGTAGTGGTCGGGTGGGGTAGGAGCCCAATCCACAAACCCCATGTAGAAGTCACGTACCTTAGGCGGGTGAACCTGTACCAGCAGTACATTGGTACCCGCCCGGGCTGCCTCAGTAATATCCAGCTCGAACTGGCGGAAGGCACCAAACAGTGTATCTTGCGAGGCTATTTGCTTGCCGTTGAGCCAGAAGTCGGCCCGGTAGTTGATGCCATCCACGAGCAGGCGGAGCTGTTCTTTCTCACTACTGAAGCCATCTAACTCAAAGCTCGTCCTGAACCACCAGGCGTTTTCAAAGGGCTGGCGAGGTATGGTTTCCAGGTTTTTCCCAAAGAACGGATCTTTATAGACTCCGGCATCGACCAGGGCCCCCAGTACGGTGGTGGGTACCGAGGCTTTTACCCAGTTGTCGGGGGTGAATGATTCAGAAGATAAGGCCTGAACGTCAGCCTGTACCTCTTTGGAGGAGATAAGGGTCCAGTTGTCGGTGAGGGGGCGTTCTTCTACTTGTACACCAGTACTGCACCCGGTGATCAACAGGCTGAGTAAAACGATAACTAGTGGGAAAAAGCGGGTGAAGGGGATAAAGTGCATTCTTACAAGGGTAGGACTAGGGGTATACATTATAGGGTGGTCGGGGAAGGCACAGGACATACTGCTTTCTGGATCTTGATAATGGCCTGAGCGAAGCTTTCCATATCCTCACGGGTACCCAGCATAGCGGGCTGGAGTATCCAGACGGCTTCCTCACTGCAGGCCCGCTCGGCTACGGGACAAAAGACGCCGGTGTAGTCAACGCTATCTGGTATGGCGTAGCACATGAAGTTCTTTTGCTGGAAGAGGGGCTGGCGATAGAGCGGATGCGGGTATCCTTTGAAACAGGGTACTCCCTCGGCCGCCAGCATAGCTACGAATTCATCTTTGGGTACTCCGCCGAACTTTGCCTTATCGTATTTGAAAATATACAGGTGGTAGGCGTGGAGCGTTTCCCCAAAGCCTCTTTCGAGGGGAGTAATGCCGTCAATAGTACCTAATAGCTCATTGAGGTAAAGGCCGTTCTGGTTGCGGGTCCGGGTCTGCTCATCCAGCCGTTTGAGCTGGTGAGATAAGAGCACAGCCTGCAGCTGGGTAATCCGGTAGTTACAGCCCGGGTTGTAGTGATCGTACCACTGGCCTCCTTCCATCCGACCGACGTTGCGGAGCGAAGCCATCATCTGGTAGAGTGGCTCATCGTTGGTGACTATGATACCGCCTTCGCCGCTGTTGAGGTTTTTGGAGGACTGAAAGCTAAAGCTACCCACATCCCCGATGGTTCCCAGCTTCCGGCCTTTGTACTCAGCACCGTGAGCGTGGGCCGCATCTTCGATAACGCGCAGGTTGTGGCGCCGGGCTATCTCCATGATCCGGTCCATATCACAGGCCTGTCCTGCGAAGTGTACGGGTATAATAGCCCGGGTACGCTCGGTAATGGCCGCTTCGATGGCCTCAGGACTGATATTGTAGGTAGCAGGGTCAATGTCTACGAACACGGGTACGCAGTTGGCCTCGATGACCGTAGAGGCCGTGGCTATGAACGTATAGGGCGGCACGATCACTTCATCGCCGGGTCGGACGCCACAGGCGATCAGCGCCAGCCGGAGCGACACCGATCCATTCACACAGCTTACGGCGTATCGGGTACCGCAGTACGCGGCAAAATCCTTTTCGAAGGCCTCTACCTCACCTTTGCAGTCCGGATTGCCCCAGGCACCACTTTGTACGATGCTCATGACGGCCTGAACCTCCGACTCGTCAAAGACAGGCCAGGGGAAGGTACGGGTGACGGTTTTGGCCCCACCGTGGATGGCCAGGTCTGTTTGCTGATTCATATACCGTTAAGATAGATCATCCTGCGTATCGGGCAGACAAAAGGTACTACTCCTATACTAAGTACTAATGGGGCTCTGTTTAAGACTACCTGAGATAGATAAATTTTTGAGAACAATAGTCCTAATAGCCATAGTGTCAGTAGTATAGCCAAAGCTTCCCTTACGCATTCCTATCCCCTTTGCCAGCTGGTTTATAATTCTGATTCCTGCATGAAGAGAGATACACTCGTAGCCGGCATGGCGATGGCTGGCTTATCATTAGGTACGGCCTGGGCTATACGTGGTCAGTTTGGTCACGAGCAGGGCGCTGCCTGGGCCGGAGCCATTGGTTCATTGAGTATCCTCCTCATTACCAAGCGCGACGACTGGTATCGCCGGGCCTTTCAGGCTACGCTAGCCGGGGCGCTCGGGTGGGGAGTAGGGGGTATTATGAGCTACGGTGCGGTAGTAGGGTATGGGCGGGATGTTGAGTTTATCAACGTGTACTACGGGTTATTCATGCTCTTTGTCATTGGCGGGTTGTATGGCTTTATGGGTGGAGGGCTGTTCGGGCTGGCCCTGGCTGATGGTACCCGGGGTGAAAAGGTACACTGGCCCCAGCTCATCGTGGAAATGACGGTAGGAGCTTTGCTCTTCTATTTCTTTCTGATCGAGCAGTTTGGGTGGCTGATGACGCCTCCCCGGTCGGAGCTATGGGCTGCCTGCCTCGGCATGGCCGCCGCCCTCACGTGGTACCTGGTCCGACAGGGGTACTATGCTGCCCTACGAGTAGCCGTATTTGCAGGACTGGGAGGTGGATTTGGGTTTGCGTTCGGCAATTTTCTGCAGGTACTGGGCCATGTGTCGGGCATCCCATTCAATTTCTGGAACGTGATGGAGTACTCACTGGGCTTCTTTGGCGGAGCAGGTATGGCCTATGGTACCTTTACCTCCCGCTGGGAGGCAGCTAAGACTCCAACGAGCCGAAGCAGTACCTTATTCCCCCTGTTGTTTCTGGTGCTGATCATCCCTTTTGTGGTGTGGGATCAGTCCTTTGAGACTGAGAGCCTGTCCCGAACCTTTGATGGGATCGGAGCTACCCCGGGTGTGGTGGGGGAGGTACAGTGGGTGGCGATCCTGCTGATTCTGGTCCTAACGGGCGTGTGGGTATATAGGTACTACCTCACCCGAACGGGTACAGCTGCTACTTTTACCTATCACGACATTCTGATCTTCTTCCTGGGTCACTTTGCCTTGTACATCCTGTACAGCCTGCTGATCACCGGAGCCTTCCTAAGTACCTACCGCATTGAGCAGTACCTGTATATAGTCAACTACCTGATCATCGCGCTTCTAATTGGAAAGGTTAGGGCTGAATTTGCCGAAAGAGGCGTAGCAGTCAGAGCGTGGAGTGCCGGACTGGTGGCCGTAGGGGTACTGATAGCCCTGCTGTCATTCATTGCCATCAGTACCCACGGCGAATTGCCCCACGCACAGAAACGATTCAACACCTTACAGGCCCGTAACCAGGATAACATCTAATATCAGAAAGCCCTCTTTCAGCGCTTTTCGGGTGTGTTGGGAGTTTTATTGACCAGCGTATTGGCTTCTCCTTTCTGTTTTCTCAATATAAATGAATCATAGAGCTCACCCTTAGCGGTGTAGGCGTTGTAGAGGAGCTGATTGTCCTGAATGGTTATGATCTGAAACATCTGACTGTTGCCCGCTTTCCTGAACATCCAGGGATCCTCCGACAGATTGTACATTTTAGGGCCCGACACCGATACTACGTACATGGTACCCGATAGCTGGGCCCGGCGGTTTTGTCCGCTGGGCGAGTTGCTCACCATGCCCCGTCCGTAGGCGTGGTCGTGGCCCTGCAAGACTATATCTACCTTATGTTTATCCAGGATGGGCTTAAAGCGATTGCGTAGCTCCAGGTTATCCCGGTTAGGTTTGGTGGAGTAAAAGGGGTAGTGGATGGTCAGTACCGTCCAGCGGCGCGCGTCGTGAGTCAGGATGGAGTCCAGCCACTGGGCCTGCTTCTGGGCGTAGTAAGGTGTCTCGTCTATCTGCTCCGCATCCAGTGATACCACTTTCAGATCATGGTAGTTGACCTGGTAGCAGGTTTCCTCTAACCCCTTGGGGCCATTGAGGGGTAGGTTGTACTGCGGACGCCAGTGGGGCGAAAGCTTTACGTTGCGGTACTCGTGGTTGCCGGGCGTCATGACACTGGGTACGGTAGCGTGGATGAACGAACCGGCCTGAAACCACTCGCCCCACTCGATGTCATGGTCGTGGCGATTGATGAGGTCACCGGCGTGCAGCATAAAGTCCACTTCCGGCATTTTCTTGTACGCCTCCCGGATAACCCTCGACCAGTGTGATTTGACATCATTCTGGGCATCACCAAAGTACAGGAAGGATAGCGGACGACCCCTGGTGCTCTCGGGCATCCTATACTGGAACCACTCGCTCCACCCATTCCCAAAGCCTACCCGGTATACATATACGTTACCGGGTGTAAGTCCATCGATAACGGCCGAATGGTAGTGGGCGCTTACAGCGGGCTCCTGCTCATGTCGGGTGCGCAGGTACTCGGTGGTAGCCGTGATCTTCCGGAGTTGCTGGATAAACTGGGTACCATCCGTAGCCAGGGCTACCTCCACGATACCCTGCTGCACCGTAGTATCCGTACGCCAGTTCACCGCCACCGAGTTCTCCGGCTCAGCCGTCAGATTAAGGATGATACGGTCCGGAACTGGAGAAGGGAACATCAGCTTGACATCCAGATTCATCTCCGTCGCCCGGGTCAGATCCTGGGCAGAGGCCGCCGTTTGGGCGGCAGCCAGTCCGGGAGCCGCGAGTAGCACTGTACAAACTAAAAAGAAATTGAAATTGAGGGGAAAGGACATATACCGGGAATGAGTAAGGGAGAAGAGGAATTGAATAAAGAGAGGCGGGATGGTACATCCCGCCTCTGACTAAAAGAATGAACAGGCGCTTTATTACCAGGGTTTGTTGGTTCCCTGCATCAGCCACGGCTTGGACCACTGGCTGTTTTTACCCCTCAGCACTGAGTAGGGTGTCTCCTGCAGTGCATTCATGGCATTCTTGTAGTTGTTGTTGTTAAAGTTTTGCTCATTATCTCCGTAGATAAAGCGCACGGGCAACACAGGCTGCGGAGAAGCTGGTCCGGCTTTCAGAGCAGGGAAACCGGTACGACGGAAATCAAACCATGACTCGGTAGCGGCGGTCCAGCCGGCGATCCACTTTTGCTCCATGATCTGGGCCAGGGTACCTTTGTAGGCCACTCCAGGCTGGGTGATGAAGGTAGCGTACTGGCTACCCACGCCCCAGGCATCCAGGGAGTTTTTGATGGCGGTGTTGTAGTGCGTCTCGGCACTTCCTACTGCCCAGCCTTTAAGAGCTGCTTCGGCCAGGATAAACGAAGCTTCGGCGGCTGAGGCAAGTCGGGCGCGCAGGATACCTCCACTGCTGTTGCGGTATACATCCGCAAGCTGCGATACATGCTGGTTCTCTACGGTCTGGCCCGGAGTGGGGTTGTAGTTGTATTCCGATGGATCAAGTAGTCCGGCGGGCAGACCTACGTAGCGGCCGGTATCCAGGCGGAGCGTAGTCGGTATCAGATTGGGATTGAAGTGACGGGTAAACTTGTGACCCAGGGCCTTCTGGGCTCTGAACTGTACATCGGTCAGGAACTTCACGCCCTGCTGGATAACGCCATCTTTACGGATAAACTCATCCGTGGCCACGGTTAGAGTAGGGTCAGCCACCCACTGGACGTGCACCGGAGAAAACCAGACGGTCAGGCGGGGATCATTGTTCATAACCAGGTTGTCGATCAGTGCTTTTCCGGGCTTGATCCGGCGCCAGTTGGATTCGGACTGATCAAAGGCTACCGTCTCGGGCCAGGAGTTGCTGCTGTTGGCTCCAATGTAGCTCATGGTAGCATCTTCAGCGGACGTTTTGATATAAATCCCTGAGTTATAGATGCTCTCGATACCAGCTTTGGCTATTTCAGGTTTCTTGTCCGAAATACGCATGTAGTAGCGCAGGAGCAGGGTGTTGGCAAACTTCTGCCACTTGGCCGGATCACCCGCGTAGTACACATCGTAGTTGTTGATCACCCCCGTTTTATCACCGGTAGCAAAGAGGGCCGAAGCTGCTTTCAGGTCCTCGATGATCCCGTTGTAGATCGCCTCCTGACTGTCAAACGTAGGTGTAAGAAACTCGTTGGATTCGTTTCCGCGAACCGCATTACTATAAGGCGCGTCACCCCACAGATCCGCGATAGAGCCGTAGATGAAGGCTTTCATGGTAAGTGCCACACCCTCATGAAACTTATAGCCCAGGGTCACAGCCCGCTGGTGCAGGAAGTTGTTGTTACGCAGCATCCCGTACCAGTTGCTCCAGTCGCGGGGCGACCAGTCGTAATGGTTATGGCCCGAGAACCAGCCGTCTTTCTGGGTATGCTGCATGGTACCTCCAATGTCCCCGTACCCGAGGCTTACGTATTCCTTGGCGGCTTCGGTCATGACAGACGGGAGCAGCTGGTTAGGATTGGCCGATGAGGGGTCTATTCCGTTGGGGTTTTCGTTCAGCCTGGTCAGATGATCGCCACACGACGTAGCAAACAGCAGCCCCCCCACAAGTATCGATTTGGTTGCTAGCTTAAGTACATTCATATTGTTAAGCTTTTAGTGTTTCGTCTCTTAAAAATTGAAATTTAGTTTAAATCCAACGGGAACCGTCCATGGCATTACGTTCTGGAGCTCAATTCCCTGACGGAAGCGTCCGCCGTCGGCCTGGAACGCTCTCTCAGGATCTATACCAATCTTAGCAGCGGTCCACAGGACGATGTTCCGGCTGAACACCGAGATGTTGGCATTGCGGATACCACCAAAGTTAGGCAAATCGTAGCCAAATGAGATCTCCCGTAGCTTCAGGAACGAAGCATCAAAGGTAATCTGCTGGTTGAAGCTCCACGGGAACTGGTTGGAGGCGGGACGGATCATGGTACCGGGGCCACCCAGGTGCTCCACGTAAGTACCATCCGGCATACGAATCACCCCGGGAATGAACACCCCGTCGTACTCCATCACACCGTCGCCGTTGGAGTCGAAAGGCAGACCACCGGTCGCCTCTGTATAGCCACCTACCCGGGGGAAATTGCCGTTCTGAGGGATGATGTATTTTTCAGGATCTGATTTCAACAAGGCGATCAGTTGTTCCTGGGTATACTGACCTCCCGGAATCAGGTTGTTGACCTGAAGCTGTGATTTCCAGTCGGAACCACCGTAGCGGTAGGTGTAGGATTGGAAATTACCGCCAAACCGCCAGTCAAAGCTGGCATTGAGGTTAAAGCGCTTGTACGAGAGGGTGGTCTGGGCTCCCATCAGGAACCGGGGGTTGAAGTTACCTACCTTCATACGGGCATCCCGATCGTTGACAGCGATCCAGGAGCCGGCGGTAGAGAGGATAGGCCAGCGATAATAGGGAGAGGCCGGATCATCCACGAAGGCGTAGCCCCGGCTGTAGATATTACCGATTTCTTCACCGACTCTTGTAAAGGCACCGCCGTTGTTATCATCCCACAGCTGATAGAAGTTCATGCCTTCGGCCAGGGCCTTGATGGTAGTCCGGTTGCGGGTAAAGTTGACACTCAGATCCCAGTTCCAGCCGTTGCGATCACGGATAGGGCTACCCCCCAGCATCAGTTCCCAGCCCCGGCTTGCCAGCAGACCTGCGTTGATCTTCTTGCTGGTATAGCCCGACGAAGCAGGCGTAGCGATATCCAGGATCTGGTTCTGATTCTCTACGTAGTAGTAGGTACCTTCAAAGCGCAGGCGGTTGTCGAACAGGTTAAAGTCAACACCCACTTCGGTGGAGGTGGCGATCTCGGGCAGGAGCTGCGGGTTGAGCAGGGTACCCGGCAGGCTGGTCGTAATGAGGCTACCCCAGCTACCAGTCGACAGGATCGGGTTGAGCTGGTAAGGACCGGTATCGTTACCTACCTGAGCCCATCCTGCTCTGAACTTCAGCAGGGATACCTGCTGGGGCAGATTGAAGGTGTAGTTGGCCAGCCAGCTCAGTGAGGCGGATGGGTAGAAGTACGAGCGGTTCGAAACGGGCAGTGTACTTGACCAGTCGTTACGGGCGGTCAGGTCCAGGTAAAGCATATCTCTGAATCCGATGGAAGCGTTACCCAGCAAGCTGTATATCCCTTTGCGGTCGGCGTAGTTGCTTACCTGCAGGTTGGTACCCCCTTCACCGGCACGGGCAATATTGCTCACCCGGTAGATACCCGGGATCGTCAGACCACCGCTACCGCTACCAATGTAGTCATCGCGGTACGACTGGATCATGTAGTTACCACCTCCCGAAATGCTTACGTCAAAGTCACCCACTTTCTTCTTGTACGTGAGCAGGAAGTCGGCGTTGCTTTCACTGCGGTTAATGTCCTGCAGGAAGTAGCCTCCGTTCTGGGCGCGGGAGTAGCTCCAGGGTATCTTGGTCTCACGGTTTTCAAAGAATACATCGTGCATACCCCGAACGTAGGCCGACAGCTCAGGCGTCAGCTGGAAATCCACCTTGATATTACCGAAAGCCCGGTCCCGTACGAAACCATTGTTGATGCCGTACGCCAGGAAGTAGGGGTTATCTCCGTTGTTAGCCGGACGACGCTGCTGTATACCTTCCTGACCAGGTACCCAGTAGTCCCGCAAGTCCTGTACATTGACATGCGGCCAGATGTACACGGCTTCCAGCGGGTTAGCACCCCGGTTGGCCGTAGAGGGGCGGTTATCCGAGTTGGAACGGACAAAGTTCAGATTTGACGTTACGCGTATCTTGCTGTGAACATCATACGTACCTGCAAAGGAGAGGCTGTTACGGTTGAGGTCGGAGTTGGGGATCAGGCCCTTGTTTTTCATCAGGTTGTATGACAGGCGGTAGGTACCCTTGTCACTTGATCCCGAAATAGCCAGGTTATTTGTAGAAGTAATTCCGGTCTGCAGGAAGTTCTTCATGTTATCCGGATAGGCTCTCAGCTCCGTTGGTATCTTGTTACCATTGGCATCCACAGGGCTGTTCCACTGCACGGCGGTATTGCCAACGTTCAGTTCAGGACCGGCCCAGTAGGCGGATGTTTCGTCCAGGCGCGAAGGGCGGCTACCGCTTCCGTACTTATAGTGAAAGTCCAGGTAGCGGTAGGGCGTTTCGAATACATTGCTGGTAGAGAACACCACACCCAGTCCACGGCCTCTGACTCCTTTCTTGGTGGTAATCAGGATCACCCCATTACCGGCACGTGAGCCGTACAGAGCGGCCGCGCTAGGGCCCTTCAGTACCGAAATAGACTCCACATCTTCGGGGTTGATGTCCGAAATGGCATTACCATAGTCCACGTTGTTACGATCACCCATCTGACGAAGGTTGTTCAGCGAGTTGGCAACGGGTACTCCGTCAATCACGAACAGGGGCTGGTTGTCGCTGCTGAGTGAGGTAGCTCCGCGGATAATAACGCTTACCGATGAGCCCACGCCGCTGGTCTGGTTGATCTGCACCCCCGCTACCCGACCCGATAAGGCGTTCATGACGTTTTCCTGCGGCACATTTACAATATCTTTTCCTGACACTTCACCGATCGAATAGCCCAGCGATCGTTTTTCTCTTCGAATACCCAGAGCCGTTACTACGGCTTCCTGCAGGGTTTCTACGCTTTCTTCGAGGGTGATATCTACCGTACTTCTGCCGCCTACGGGTACCTCCATGGAGTTGTACCCAATGTACGAGAACACCAGTACGGCGTTGTCGTTCGGAACATCAATGGAGTAGGTACCTGATGCGTTGGTGGTGGTACCGGTCTGGGTTCCTTTTAGCAGTACGTTCACACCCGGCATAGGGGTACCGTCGGCTTGTGAGGTAACTCTACCGGTTACAGTACGAAGTGGCTGGTTGGCGACCGCTGGAAGGCACATTCCAATCATAATTAGAATGATGAGCAATCGTCGCAGCGTTAGTGGGATAATAGAGTGTTGTTCCATAGGTTGATAGTTAAGTTGTATGCCTGCTCTAAAGGTTCAAGAAGTGTATGCGAAAACCTGGTACTGGTATTTATTCAGGAGGTGTTGCACCCGGCCTGAAGTAGCTTTTTGTCCATAGGGCCTACCGTTTGGAGTGGTACCTATGATACTGATCTGCCCCCCAAAAAGACTACTGGTATATAAAGGTATTTCATGATTTAATAATCTGGTAATGTAGTTTACACATGATTAATACAGAAGCGGGGGGGGGGGGGGGGGTGGGGGGGGGGGGGGGGGGGGGGGCCCCCCCCCCGCCGGTACGTCGACACTGCGCAGGCTCTGACTAAAAAACTGAAACAGAGGCGCAATGTACAAGGCAGAAATGGCAGAAAGCGTAGT
>NZ_JAFEUV020000012.1:0-28203 GCF_017355915.2 Telluribacter roseus | reverse complement strand
ATTATTGTTTTTTTTTTTTTAAAATTTTTTAATTCAGCTCGCTCCCTCTACCCCCCAACCCCCCGCTTCTGTATTGGCATAAACTAGTGCGATTGGATTAGAGTACCTTGTTCTGGCTCAGGACAAAAGCCCGGGTACTGACGGTGTACTCTCCACCACCGGGAGCTTTATATTTCAGATCTACATAAAAAGCCCTGAATCCATTGGCCGGATACGGCTGCTCTACCTGGATCCGCGCAATGGTACTTTTCCCCATGCTTTTGCTCGTCCATTTGTCATTCCGGAAGTCGCGGTCCGCGGAGGTAGCTGACCACAGTACTACCTCTACCAGGTCCTGCATCTGTACCTCCATGGTAAGTACGGCTGCCGATGGTCCTGACTCAATGTTCCAGGTTGGGGTCGGGTACTTGCGATTCTGGAGGGTAGTTCCCACAAAGGCGCTCAGCGCCTGAAAGGCCTGCCGGCCTCCGCCCAGGCTATGGCCGGCATTGGGTACGTAGTGAATCAGGTTGCTGCCGGGCAGGTCGTTGTAGTAGTGCTTGATGGCGTCGATGGTCCAGTACTCATCGTTGGTCCCCATCACGATCAGCTTGGGCATGGTCAGCTGGCTCCGGTACGAGTACGGATCGATCATGGCTACGATGGCTTTGCCTTTGGGGGTGTTGGCGCTTTGCGGTATGCCCAGCCGCACGTAGTCGCTGATCTGTTCGCTGTAGGTACCGTACATTTGTTTCTGGTACTCCAGGTTTACGGGCATGTTAAGTACATCTATTACCATGGGGGCTATGGCCCTGACCCGGCGGTCGCCCGTGGCGCCGGTGAGCCAGGTGGTCCAGCCGCGCTTGGAAGCCCCCGAAATCACAAAGCCATTGACCTCCTGCCGGAGCCTTTGTTTGCAAAACTCCTGCACGGCATCCATCGCTCTGACGGCGCTCTTAACCATCGGAAATAGCAGCGGCCAGGTATAATCGCCGTCTTTCTGGTACTGGTGCAGCGTGTAGGAGATCAGGGCGTCTTCGTACAGATTGTTGAAGAGGGGCTGATTGGGCGTCTGGTACAGCACAGCCACTACGGCTTTATTGGTTGTAGCTATGTTGGCCATGGGGGATACCATGCGATCACTCCTGCTCCAGGCAGGCTGCTGATTGCTGTTGGACCCGCCATCGATGTAGAGCAGGGTGCCCGTGTACTTTACATCTTTGGGTACCAGTAGCGTAAGCTGATGTCTCCAGGTGTACTGCCGCCACTTCTGGGACGTAAGCAGCAGGGTATAGGCTTTGACGTTACCAAGTGTAGTGGAATCTTTCACTACCCAGCTGTAGGAGGTGTCACCATTGTTCAGGTAGCTCTGGAGGGCATTCTGAGGGGTGACACGTTGCTGAGCTTCACCCGTCATACAGCCCATCAGGTAGATCAGGCATGGTAGCAGGTACCTGACTAGTGTGCTTCTAACTATAATCCATCTAAACATATCCATAGAGGTTTAATGGAGGCTCTACCTGGTACCAGAGCCTTTGGTAAGCCTTTCACATCTGAAACGACAGTAAACAGTTTTGGTTTGGTGAATCCAATGAGTCGGCTACTTACTTTGCACCCGTTCTTTGGTAGTCTGATCCTGGTGAAGCAGCGAATCGAAGTAGGTTCTGAGCAGGTCTGAGTAGTCATTAAGCAACTCCTCCTCCCGCAGGCCAGCCAGAAACTCATCAAGTTCGTGACTTGTGAGTTCATTGCTCAGCAGTTTGGCAATCAGATATTGGGCTCGTTGGCTGGCCATTGGGTGCTCGTTACGTTTAACTAATTCAGCTATGATACTCCAAGAAATACCTAATGGACTATCACTAATTAGGATAATACTTTCCTTTCGCTGCCTGGCTGTTGGGTACACTCTATTTTTCATTTTGGTATCTGGTCGCTTGCCATTCATCCTGTCCCTGAGACCATTCTTCCCATTATAGATGTTCATATTTTAAAGTACGAATAGTTTCGTAGTTGTAAATTGTTCACACAAACCTTTTCAGCTATGAAAAATCTATTAGCCATTGCATTCCTATTAACATCCCTGGTAGCCAGGGCACAGTCTGTCACCGAGCCAACCACTCCCAAACCCACGGGACCGTGGAATGTTGGGGTGAGACTACTGGAGTGGGTGGATTCCACCCGTATTGATCCCTCCGACTCGACCCGATTCAGAACTCTGCCTGTATGGGTGTGGTATCCGGCCGCGAAGGGGCTAAAGCCCACTCCTCACTATCCACTGCCTGACCGTTGGCGACAGGAACAGGGCAGGTATCTGGATAAAAAAGTCGGGAAAGCAGGCTCTCAGTACCTTCAGCACCTGAACGTATGGTCGGTACCGGATGCCGCGGTGGCCGCCGAAGGAGGCCCATTTCCGGTGCTACTGTTTGGCCCCGGTCACACCTGGTTGCCTACCGACTATAGTACCCTTATTGAAGATATAGTTAGCCACGGGTACATGGTAGTTGGTTATGTACCTACGGGCTTCCCGGGCGTGACTCAGCTGGCTAGCGGTGCTATAGTGCCCGGTACCCTCACCGTACACCAGCAGGATATCGTTTTTGCGGATGCACAATTTGTCAGAAGGAGGCTGAACCGGTTAGCCAGTAGCTGGCTCAGAGGCACTATGGATACTACCCAAGTGGGGATATGGGGGCATTCGCAGGGAGGAATAGCGGCAACCGTTGTGGCCGCCAGGGATAGTACCATAAAAGTAGTTGTCAACCTGGATGGCGACCTGATGGGCTCCGCCCTCAGGGTGAAGGTGAAGCAGCCGGCGTTGCTGCTGAGTAACGACGAACGGATAGGTATACAGGCGTCTACCCAAAAGATGGATCGGGAAGGCAGGGAAAGAAGCGAGTACCGTCGGCACGCGGACTGGGTAAGGGCAACGGACGATACCAATGTATCGCTGCGGGTACGCATCACCGGCATCCGCCACCTTAACTTTAATGATCTGGCGCTAATACCAGCCGGTGAGATGACGGCCGCCGAGCGTAAGGACAAACTGGGACCTGCCGATGGTGCCGGGTCGCTCCGGACTATCTCACCCCTTACCAGACAATTCTTTGACGCTTACCTCCGGAAGGATAAGTTCTATACTCTTGTACAGCTGGAAGAAACATATCCGGAGGTGCAGGCTCTGCTTTGGAAAGGGCTTCCCTACTATGAGCAGCAATAAGTAGTAAAGTCTACCCGTACGCCACTGTTCAGGGGCGTACGGGTAGTTATAACAGGTTTAGGAATAGCAATAATTTACAAGGCAGCAAAGTCCATCTTTTCCCGTAGGATCTGCTTGGCCTTTACCAGTTGGTTCTTGACGGTATTTTTGGATATATTCATACTCTCGGCGATCTCCTGGTAGGATTTCCCCTCGTCGATATTGAGCTGGAGTATCAATTTTCTTTTTTCTGACAGCGCATCCACGGCCGTATACAGCGCCGTAATGATTACCTCCTTTTCCTCTTTATCATCTTCCCGCGCCGCTTCCATGCTCTCGAGGTAGCGTTTCTTCAGCTGGTTGTTTTTTTCCATCTTCTTGAGTTCATCAAAGGCCATGTTACGCAGGCAGGTAAACAGGTAGGAGCTGAAGTTCAACTCAGGCCGGATGGACTTTCGACGGTCCCAAATCTTCATAAATACCTCCTGCAGCATACTTTCGGCTTCCTCCTCATCCTTAAGGAGTGAGTAGCAGAACTTCAGAGCTGGTGTCCTGTAAAAATTATACAGATCGGCAAAAGCGTATTGATCACCATCAATGACTTTACGGAGTAGATGTTCGTTTGGGTAGTCCACAGTGGTAAAGGTTTTAAGCAAGTATAAGGCGTTTAGGATGCGTGACAGGTACGATGAGATGAAGTGTATGTTAAATTAATAATAAAAAATTAACATATAATTCTATTTCATTTCTTCGTAAACGTTTTCAGAAATCGCTAGCAGGACTTCCAAACAACAGCTCTCTCGGATTAAATTGGTGATTGGCCGGACTGGTGACTATTAGAAGGATATGCCCTTAAGCTCCACCTTCCAGTGGCCGGTATTGAATTACTTGAATATAAAAGTACGCAAAGACCGGTTTATTTCTAGCGCAAAATGCGTAAATAAGTCTTCAATTTGCGCAAGGCTATTCTATGTAAAATTAATGTTAAAAAGAGTAGCCCTCCCGCCTCTGAGTAGAGTATTCTTCTTACAGGATTTAAAGATAGACACCAGCCGTAGTTGGTATTCCGGCCCGTGTGGGGGAAAGTGGATGCCGGCAACGGTATACTATCAATGTAATAATCACGCTAAGTAATAATCACGCTAAAAACTAAGGACCAAATACATGGATCAGGGACGTCTACAAACCATACTGGAAAAGATCAGGTTAGTTAGGATTGCGGTCTACGGCGATTTTTGTCTGGATGCGTACTGGATCATGGATAAACCCGGTACCGAAATATCCATAGAAACCGGGCTACCCGTCGAAACCGTAGCCCGGCACTACTACTCACCGGGAGGCGCTGCCAACGTAGTAGCCAATCTGTCTGCCCTGAATCCAGCCGGTATCAAGGTGATCGGGGTAGTGGGGGATGATCTGTACGGACGGGAGCTCACGGCCCAGCTCCAGAGCCTGGGCGCCGATACTACTTCACTGGTGGTACAGAAGGACCACTTCAGTACCTATACCTATCTAAAGAAGTACGTGGATGGGCAGGAAGAACCGCGGGTGGACTTTGGGGTATCCAACCAGCGATCCGAAGCCACGGATCAGCTGCTCCTGCAGGGGCTGGAAACCGCCCTGAGCGAGTACGATGCTGTTATATTCAATCAGCAGGTGGTAGGCAGCATCAGTAACGAAAGTTTTATACAAGCCGCTAACGGGCTTTTCGAGCGGTACCACGACAAGATCGTGATGCTGGACTCCCGTCACTTCAACGACCGCTTCCACCATACCTACCGCAAAGCCAATGACAAAGAAACCGCCGCCCTCTGTGGAGTAGAGGTAGGATCGGCGGAGGCTGTACCTATCAAAGAGGTAAGGAAGTACGGACAGGAAGTATACTCCAAGTCAAAAAAGCCGGTATTTGTGACCTGCGGTGCCCGGGGTATTATTGCCTTCGATGCGGAGGGAGCCCATGAGGTGCCCGGCCTGCAGCTAACGGGCAGGCTCGATACCGTAGGCGCGGGTGATACCGTCATCAGTGCTGTTACCCTGTGTCTGGCGGCGGGTATCGAGGCGAAGGAGGCCGCTCAGGTGGCCAATTTTGCCGCGGCGGTTACGGTACAGAAACTATTTATTACGGGTACGGCTTCGGGTGAAGAAATTCTGGCGATCGGTCAGCACCCCGACTACGTGTACCAGGCCGACCTGGCCGATAATGTGAGGGAGGCAAGGTACCTGCCCGATTCGGAGTTTGAGCTTTGTGACCCGGCGGTACTGGACAGGCTGGGTAAGGTCCGCCATGCTGTTTTTGATCATGATGGTACCATCAGTACCCTACGGCAGGGCTGGGAAGAGATCATGGAATCAGTTATGCTGAAGGCCATCTTGGGCAGCCAACACGATACGCTGGATCAGGGTACTTTTGCCGGAATACAAGCTCAGGTAAAGGAGTTCATCCACAAAACCACCGGCATACAGACCATCTTCCAAATGGAGGGGCTGGCCCAGATGGTACGTGAAGCGGGCTACGTACCCGAAGCCGAAGTACTGGACAAGTTTCAGTACAAGCAGATCTACAACGAGGCGCTGATCGGGATGGTAAGTAAGCGCTTGGCCAAACTGGAAGCCGGAGAGCTGCAGCCCGAAGACTTTATGATGAAGGGCGTAGCTGACTTCCTCCGGGAGCTGCGGCGCCGGGGAGTGGTGCTCTACCTGGCTAGTGGTACCGACGTAGACGATGTGATCCATGAAGCCCGGGCCCTGGGGTACGCCGATCTGTTTGACGGCGGGATCTACGGGGCGCTCCGTGACTATACCAAGTTTTCCAAGCGAATGGTCATTGAGCGAATCATCCGCGAGAATGGCCTGGAAGGCCATGAACTGGTGGCCTTTGGCGACGGGCCCGATGAGATGCGGGAGGCCCGCCGGTTTGGCGGAATTGCGGTAGGCATAGCCAGTAACGAAATCCGCAGGTACGGGCATAACCACGAGAAGCGTCCCCGCCTCATCAAGGCCGGGGCTCAGTTGCTCATCCCGGACTTCACCCAGCAGCGCCAGCTCCTGCAGTTGCTCTTTAAGGAGAAGGTGGATTCGATGGCAGTATGAGCCAAGCTCTGAATAGTAGTACTTACTAAACTTCACCTATGCTGTATCTCCGGTTACTACATCGTCGTATTGGCTATTGCACAGTAATAGCCCTGCTGCCGCTAGTTGTATACGCGCAGGTGAAGAAGAAAGCAGGTACTGAACCGACAGTTTACCAGGATGTGCCTTTCTGGCAGGAGTACCACGAGGCGTACCCTTTACCCGCCCGGTTGGGAGACCAACAGGTGCGAAGCATCGCGGTGGACGATCAACTGGCGGTATGGATCGCTACGGCCTCGGGGATATACATGAAAAAAGCAACTGATACTACCTGGACCAGCCCGCTGGCAGAGGCGGATCATGGACCGGCCTTTTCGGTAGTTAAGGACCGGGGTAGCGTGTGGATGAGTACCTGGAACGGCGTCTACCGATCAACCAACGGACGCGTACAGAAAGTGGAAGGAGTGCAGTCGCCCGTTTCGGTACTTTGCCCGGCTCCGGAGGGGATGTACGCCCTTGGTCCTCATGGTTGCTGGCTATACCGAGGCGAAAAGTTTGAGAAGATGGAGTACCCGCTGGCCCGCTCGGTCCGGAGTGCCATTTCCGACGGCAGGGGAGGTATATGGGTAGCCAGTGATGTAGGGCTGTACCATGCCAGCCCCGCCCTACTGAAGCATTTTCAGAACAAAGAAGAACTAAGGAGCGCCTACGCCAGAGGCGTAGCTCTGGACCCAAACCAAAAATTATGGGTAGGTGGCCTGGGTGGCGTGACCGTGCTGGCTAACGGTAAAAAGGAACGGGTTCTGGAGACGAAGGATGGCATACCTTCGGTGTGGGTCAACTGCGTAGAGCGTGCACCGGATGGTAGTATGTGGGTAGGTACCCCTGTAGGGGTGGTAAGGTACCATCCCGACGGGAGCCACTCGCTCCGGTTCAGCCGTCGCTGGCTGCTGGACGATCAGGTCCATGATATAGCCTTTGATAAGCATGGCAACGCCTGGATCGCTACCAGCCAAGGCGTGAGCGCCATCAAAAAGAGGCAAATGACGCTGGCCCAGAAGCAGGAGTACTTCTACGACATCCTGATGAAGCGACACATCCGGCCCCCCTGGATTGCCGGGCAGTGCCACCTGAAGGTACCCGGCGATGTAACCTCCTGGCAGCCCGAAGATGATGACAACGACGGCGAGTACACCAGCATGTATCTGGCCACGGAGTGTTTTCGTTACGCCGTTACCAAAGATCCCGATGCCAAAGTTAAAGCCAAAAAAGCGTTTGAGTTCCTACGGAAGCTGCAGGAGGTAACGGGTACGGAGGGATTTTTTGCCCGTACCTTCGTCCCGTCCAGCTGGGACACTACCCGGCTCCACGATGGCAACCGTACCTATACCGTACGGCAGCGGGCCGACGAGCTGGTCAAGGAGCCCCGGTATAAGCCGGTCGAAAACCGGTGGCGGAAGTCCGGGGACGGGCAATGGCTCTGGAAGGGGGATACCAGCAGCGATGAGATGTGCGGACACATGATGGGCTACTACTTCTACTATGAGCTGGTGGCCGATGAGGCCGAAAAAGCGGTGGTACGAGAGCATGTGCGTAAAATAGTAGATTACCTCATAGCCCACGACTTCAATTTTGTAGATACGGATGGTACCCCTACGCGCTGGGCGGTGTGGTCGCCCGCGAAGCTGAACCGTGACCCCGAATGGGCACCAGACCGCAATCAGAATTCGATGGAGCTACTGGCATTTATGAAGTTTGCCTACTCCATCACGGGTGATGACAAGTACCAGCAGGCATACCGGATGCTGATCGAGCAGGAAGGGTACCTGGATAACATGGCTAACATCAAAAACCAAAACCCAGCCTGGTTTATCTACTTTGACGTGATGTTGTCGGCGTACTGCTACCCGCTGCTGCTCAAGGGAGAAAAAGATCCCAAGCTGCTGGCCTTTTACCAGAACCACATGGACGAATGGCTCGAAAGGCGCACGGCCGACCACAATCCGCTGATCAACTTCCTGTACAATTACTCCCGCAACAAAAAGGTAGAGCTGGCACCATCCGTCAACTTCCTGATCGACACCCCGCTGGACTTGATTGACTGGACCATCGACCATACCAAACGGGAGGACGTCCGGCTGGTACATACGCCGGTCCTGGACGAACTGCAGGTTGATCAGCTCCCTCCCGCCAGTATACGTACCACCGTCAGGTGGGACAAAAATCCCTGGGCTGCCATTAATGGCTATCCGGATAAGGAGCGGGAGCCGGTATTCTGGCTGCTGCCCTACTGGATGGGCCGCTACCTGGGCATGATTCGCTAACTCTATACCCGCTACCTTAAGTACTTATGAAAAGATTATTTTTATTCCTGCTGATTAATCATTTTTCCTCCTTATACCTGGCGGCCCAGACGCCTCCGGCCAATCCGTACCTGGTACGTCAGATGCTGATCTTCCCCGTGCAGGAGCAGCATGTGCACGGCAGCAGCCTGGTCAGCCTACCCAACGGCGATTTCCTGACGGTGTGGTTTCAGGGAAGTGGAGAGCGTACCGCCGATGATGTCAAAATCATGGGAGCGCGTCTGCGTAAAGGGGAGAAAGCCTGGAGCGAGCCGTTCCTGATGGCCGACACACCCCATATACCCGACTGTAATCCGGTACTCTTCCTGAATAGCCAGGGCAAGCTGTTTCTGGTGTGGATTGCTGTTCAGGCCAACCGCTGGGAGCATTCCATACTTCGATTCAGAACCTCTACGGATTATACCAAAGCCGGCGCACCCGTCTGGAACTGGCAGGACAATATCCTGCTCAAGCCTGATGACAGCTTTGCCAGTGAAACCGAAAAGCGTTTCAAAGAGCTACCGCGCCAGGGAGCGGGCTGGTCGGAATACGCCCCCAGCTACGATAAGCAGATCATCGAAGCCAGCAAAGACCTCAGAAAACGGAGTATCGGCTGGATGACCCGCATCAAACCTCTAGTATCTCCGGGCGGGCGCATTATACTACCGCTCTACTCCGACGGGTACAATATGTCCCTGATGGCTATTTCGGAGGATGATGGGTCTACCTGGCGCCCCAGCCTGCCCGTAGTGGGGCGGGGACCAATCCAGCCGGCGCTCGCGCAACGGAAGGATGGAACGCTGGTGGCCTACATGCGGGATAGCGGTGACTATCCGCCCCGGGTTCATGTCAGCGAATCAAAGGATCAGGGAGTAAGCTGGACCGCCTCCCAAAAGTCGGATATACCCAATACGGCCAGCGTAGAGTTACAGGTACTTCGCGACGGGAAGTGGGCTTTCCTAGGCAATGATCTGGAGGATGGCCGCTACCGGCTCAGCCTTTTCCTGTCGGAGGATGAAGGCAAAACCTGGAAATGGAAAATCCCAATTGAGAACAATGAACCGGGTAAGGGAGGCTTCTCCTATCCCTCGCTGATCCAGACAGCGGATGGGTTGCTGCATATGACTTACTCCTATCATCCCACGCCCACCGGAAAATCCATCAAGTACGTGGTGATAGATCCTAAAAAAGTCACCATTTAATAATATATATATATTTAGGGCAGGGTGAGTAGTCTTTTTGATTGCTTAAAAAGTACTAAATACATAAAGCTTTTGTACAAGTGCTACCAGATTGTCTGCTGTCGTTGTACATCATTCCTAAACCCGGTTTACATCCTATTCATGCGCTCCGTTTTCTACCTCTTTTCGCTAGTGGCTTTGGTTGGTCTCTTCTCCTGTAGCAAGAAGATCAGCCCTCTCCCGGTACACCAGGATACACCTTTTATCCAGGATTTCAGTGTAAAGTACTATTATCAGAATCCTGACGTAAATCTGCTCCGAGCCTATACCGACCGCAATGGTGCAGTCAAGGTGTATTCCAGCGGGGGCGTACTACATCCCTCGGGTGGTCAGTTCCTGGTGCCGGGTACCCTCATTCCCGACAATACTTACCGTACCCTGCAGAGCAAAACCATCCAGGGGGTCAATCTGTATGACCAGCAGTTTGTGCTTTTGAGTAATGAAGCCGTACTAAGTAATGCCTGGGCTGGTAAACTAAATAATAAGCATGCGGTACCTACGGGTAAGCTATTTGAGGGTGGGGCTGATTTCGAGTTTCTGGTATCTGACGGGCGCTCTCTTCATCTGGTGAAGGATTCGAAAGCCCGGTGGAACGGTACCCTTGCCGGTGATGAAGTAGTAGACCTCCGGTTTCAGCAAGGCACCAACCGGTATTGGGTGCTGGGTACCAGGGGGCTTTACCTGCTGGATCCGATGACAAGTACCTTAACTAAGGTACATGATGGCGCCGGCTTCACAGCTTTTGATCTGGCGGATCAGGGGCGTAAGGCTATCATAGGTACCCGCGACGGCTACCTGGAGTATGATGTAGTAGGTCGGAAGCCACTGGGGGAAATAAAGAGAAGGCTCCCTACCACAGATATAACCAGTGTCAAAGAGATAGACGGAAAGCTTTGGATAGGTACCACCGAAGGGGCCTTTGCCGTACGGCCCGACGGGAAGTTTGACTACTACTACGGTGAGCGGTGGCTTCCGGGCAACCACGTCACCCACCTGTCCCAGGGACCTGATGGGTCGGTACTGGTACTTACTACCGCCGGACTGGCTCAGCTGCACTTCAAGCCTATGACCCTGCACGAGAAGGCCCTCCTGTTTGACAGGCAGGTACGGAGCCGCCACATTCGGAACGGGTTCAACGCCAGCATCAGTGGTATGGAAAAGGGAAATCCGGCAACGGGCTTCATGGCGGATTCCGACAACGATGGATTATGGACATCCATGTACCTGGGCGGTGAGATATTCCGGTACGCGGTCACCAAAGAACCCGAAGCCCTGCAGAACTGCCGGGAGTCGCTGGATGCCATGGAGCGGCTGTACACCATTAATCCGGTACCCGGTTTTCCGTCCCGATCGTTTGAGCGCAGCGGGTATATCGAGCAACTATCCGATCCGGAGCGCTGGCAGCACGCCGAAGACCCCGAGTGGGACTGGAAGGCTACCACCAGTAGTGATGAGGCCATCGGTCATATCTTTGCCTTTGGTGCCATGGCTGAACTGGTGGATGATCCGGAGCTGAAAAGCCGGGCCATCAGCCTGATCGATACCCTGATGGGGCATATAGTCAAAAATGATTTCTACCTGATTGACTACAACGGTAAGCCCACCCAGTGGGGCAAGTGGCATCCTGACTATGTCAATGGCTTTCCGATCAATATAGGTGACCGTAAGCTGAACTCCTCCAACATCATCGGGATGCTGCAGACGGCTTACCATTTTACCGGAAAGGAAATCTACAAGCAAAAAGCCTTTGAGCTGATGCAGCAACACGGGTACCTGGAAAACCTGATGCGCCCCATGAGTGAGATTGGGAAAGCTCCTGAGGGGGCCGATTCCCACAGCAAGAACCTGTCGGAATACTGGAACCACTCCGATGATGAGATGTACTACGTGGGATACTGGGGACTGTATCGCTATGCGTTTAATGATAGTCTAAAGGCCATGTACAAGACGGCCATCCTGGATCACTGGGAGGCGGAGCGTCCCGAAAAGGAGGGGCTCTGGAATATATTTACGGCTATCACCGGAGTACCTGACTTTGACCTGAATGAGGCCATCTGGTACCTGCAGGAGCACCCCCTCGACCTCATCGACTGGACCATCAAGAACAGCCATCGCAAGGATATCGATAAGCTGGAAACCAATTTCAGAAGGCAAGCCATCAAAGAGGTACTTCCGCCGGACGAGCGACCCATTCAGCGGCATAATTCCAATATGTTTGATCTGGACAGAGAGCATGGCAATGGTACTTCGGAGCATAGTGCCGGGGATATATGGCTGCTGCCTTACTGGCTGGGGCGCTACCTGGGCGTGATCAGCCCGCCCGTTAAGTAATTGGCAGGGGGACTTTTTATACCTGGATCGGATGAAACGGACGCGGCTCCTTATCTTCGTACTTTTATTATTAATACAGGTCCGACTTTCTATGCTTTTGGCTCAGCCAACCTCCTTACCTCAGGAAATACAACTCACCCATGACCTGAGGTACCACCATGATCTGGACAACAACGACAACTTCTCCCCGGATGATCAGTGGCTGGTGTACGACACCCGTACCGATGGGGGAGGTATAGCCGAGTCGTCTACCATTGAAAAGGTACATGTCGGCACAGGTGAGAAAAAAGTACTGTACCACATCCCTCATAACAAATCCTGGGGACCGGGGGCAGGAGCGGTTAGCTACCACCCCACCCGAAATGCCGTTGTATTCATCCATGGACTACAGAATGCCACCGAGCAGTACCCCTACCAGCAGTGGCGGCGTACGGGTGCCATGATTGATGAGGAGCATGGCCCTTCTCCCATTTTTATCGATGCCCGCGATGTTGTTCCGCCTTTTACACCGGGAGCCTTGCGGGGAGGTACCCACCGCCACGAGTGGAGTGGCGATGGTCAGTGGATAGGCTTCACCTACAACGACGCCATCATGAAGGCCATCAAAGACCAAACCGGTAAAAAGGTGAACCTGCGTACCATTGGCGTCTCCCGAAAGCTACGGCCCGTTCAGGTTGAGTTTGATCAGGCGGGGGAGAATGTACCCGGCATCTGGTATTCGGTACTGGTGGTGCGGGTAGTACCTGAGCCCGAGCCCGGCTCCGATGAGATCAGTTACGCCGCCTGGGATAGCTGGGTGGGGACCCGGGGCTATGCAAAGGCTGACGGCACCTGGCAGGTAGCGCGGGCTTTTATAGGTACTGTCAGGGACAAAAAGGGGCAGCCCGTTGACGAGGTTTTTGTCGTAGATATACCCGATCAGATAGATCAGCCGGGCGAATGGGGGCCGCTGGAAGGAGCCACTACCCATTTTCCCATGCCACCCAAAGGGACCGTTCAGCGGCGACTTACCTATACAGCCGGAACTGCGCATCCGGGTACAGCGGGCATTGTCCGATCATCGCCGGATGGTAGTCAACTGGCTTACCTGGCCAGGGACAGCCGGGGGATCAGGCAGGTATTTCTTATTTCTCCCGTAGGAGGTACTCCTGTTCAGCTCACGGAGCACGAGTCGGACGTTGAGGGAAGTGTACGATGGTACCCAGGCGGGCAGAGCCTATCCTATGTGTGGGACGGAAGCCTGATGCTCTGTAAAGTGGGGAAAGGTACCTTTGGGGAAAGGAGCCGCAGGCTGACTCATCCTACTACGCCTTCACCCCTCAATCCGGTTTGGTCGCACGATGGAAAGACGCTGGCCTACAACCGCTACGTACCTGAACCAAAGTCCGGAGTACCTACCAAACAAATCTACTACATCCGTCCGGACTTGTAGGTTTCCCTATTTATCCCTCAGGGCTTTGACGTATGAATCAAAATGCCGGCGTAGTGCCTCCCAATCTTTATTCTTGATCATTTTTTTATCAAAGAGCTGACTGCCAACACCTAGTCCATCCGCGCCGGCCCACAGGAACTGCCCGATGTTATCGAGACTTACTCCCCCCGTGGGTATTACCTTGATCTGGCTAAAAGGGGCCTTTACATCTTTGATGAAGTCAGGTCCCAGTGAAGTAGCCGGGAATACCTTCACCATAGAGGCGCCCAATGACCAGGCTTCGTAAATTTCGGTGGGGGTGAACGCACCGGGGAAGATTGGTACACCTACGTTCACACACGCTTTGATAACATCCCGGTTGATGATGGGAGTCACTATAAACTGAGCTCCGGCATCCAGCGCTCTCTGCAGATCATCCTGATTACAGACGGTACCCGCGCCCACGTTGAGCTGGGTAGGGTAGTGCTGCCGTACGTAACGGATCATATCTTCCACCCCCTCCGAGTTCATGGTAACTTCCAGTGTAGTCAGTCCGGCTTCCAGGTATATGGGAATAATCCGCTCCAGGATATCCTGGGGAACATGACGGAGTATGCCTACCAGTGGGGTTGCATTGAAAAGTTGCCACGAAAAAGGAGTTGTGGGTAGTGAAGATGTCATCTCGTGAATAAAGTATAAGTGGGTGACTATATTTATTTAGAGGTAGTACGCCGACTAGTGAGTAGGTAGCTGTACTATTGAAATCCAGAAATCTTCAATATTACGGATAATCTTGATGAACTTGTCCAGGTCAACGGGCTTGCTGATAAAGCAGTTGGCCTGGTTGTCATACGACTCTTTGATATCTTTTTCAGAGGAGGAAGTAGTCAGTATGATGACCGGAATCCTTCTGAGCCGGTTGTTATGCTTGATATACGATAGTACTTCCTTGCCATCCATCCTGGGCAGATTCATATCCAGCAGGATGAGGTCAGGCAGCTCAAAGTCCTCATCTGATAGTAATTCAGTAGCCTCCACACCATCGCGCGCAACGATAATGGTATTCCTGATTTTCCCTTCTGACAGCGCCTCCTTCGTCAGGACTATATCGCCTTCGTTATCTTCTACCAGCAGGATGCGGATAGGTTTCTGAATATAAGACATATTTACTTTTTATTTACAGATTTGGGAATGAATGTATAAAAAATATTTACTAGTATCAATTCTCAGCTTTTTTTACGCCAAAGTTTTCACTGTAACCAAACTACTTGCTTACGGTGAAATAAAAAGTACTACCCTTGCCCGCTTCGGATTCCACCCATATTCTTCCTCCGGTTTTATCCATGATTTTCTTACAGATTGCGAGTCCTATACCCGTACCTGAGTAGTCGTTCCGGAGGTGGAGTCGCTGGAACAGGATGAAGATTTTGTCATGGTACTTTTTATCGATCCCGATACCATTATCCGTAATACCCACTATCCAATCGTGCTGTTCCTCTCTGAGAGAAATGGTGATCTCGGGAGCGTCATCACTCCGGTACTTGATGGCATTACTGATCAGGTTCTGGAAGAGTTGGACCATGTACAGCCTGACACTCCTTACCACCGGCAGGGGCTCTACCTGCACCCGGGCCCCATGCTGATCGATCTGGGGCTGGAAGTTCTGGACTACCTCGCTGACTACCTCATTGAGATCTACTTCCTCCTGACGCGTCATCTTGTTGTTGAGCCGGGAGTACTCGAGCAGGTCCGTAATCAATTTTTTCATCCGACCCGCTCCCTCGACGGCGTAGTTGATGTACTCCTGACCCGTTGGGTCCAGCTGATCGGCATACTTCTTCTGCAGGAGCTGCAGGAAGCTGGTAATCATCCGGAGGGGCTCCTGTAAATCATGCGAAGTAACATTAGCAAACTGCTCCAGTTCCTTGTTGGAAGCTACCAGCTGCGCAGCCCTGACCTCCAGTTTTTCGTTCAGTTCTTTCAGCCGGGCCTGGTGGTAGCTGCGCTGCGTTACGTCCTGCATGGCACCGATCATTCGTATAGGTGTCCCCTCAGCGTCAGTGATGACAAGACCCCGGTCTATCACGTAGGCGTAGGCTCCATCGGCCTTGCGGTAGCGGTACTCTTCGGTCCAGTTGATGTCGCCGTTTTTGATGGCCCTATGGATGCTATCTATTACCTGTTCCTTTTCCTCCGGATGTATACGGGCGTACCAGTCGTTGATATTGTCGTTTTCATCATCAATGATATACCCAAACAACTCCTGATAGCCATCCCCAAAGTGGAGCCTGTTGGTGGTAAGATCCCAGTCCCAAATGGCATCAAAGGTTGCTTTGATAGCATACTTGTATCGATCCAGCGACTCTGTAAGCGCTTTACCGATTTTTACTTTTTCGGTGATATCGTTACATACTACCAGCATGCTGGCCCTTCCGTTGAATTCAATGGGATACCCCGTTATTTCTACGTTGATAATTTCACCGCTCTTCTTGATATGTCGCCATTCACCAAATTGGTTGATAGCCTCTCTGTTCAGGTATCTCATCGCCTCCCGAAAGTGCAGCAGGTCTTCCTGCGGTCTGATATCGGTTACCTTTAGCGCCAGGAACTCCTCCCGTGAGTAACCATAATGCTCGATGGCGGCATTATTTACGTCTTTGATGTGGTAGGTTTCCAGATCAAAGATCCACTCGGGTAAGGGGCTATAACGGAAAATAGTACGGTACTTTGACTCTGATTCTTTGAGGGCATTCTCAATGTTTTTCTGTTCGGTAATGTCCTGTATAGTTCCCTCAAGCCGGTAGGGCTTACCATCCTGATCATAGTGCACCATCCCACTTTCCTGCACGATCCGGATGGTGCCATCTTTCAGTATGATGCGATGTTCGAGCTGGATGGTTCTCTTTTCATCAACGAAGTACTGCAGATCCTGCCGGAATTTCTCCCGGTCCTCCTGATGTATCAAGTTATAGAACAGATCGACCTTACTGTCAGCTGAATCCATATCTATACCCAGAATATTGTAGATCTGATCAGACCAGTACAGATTCCTGGTAGCAATATCGTAATCCCAGTACCCTAGTCTGGCTATCTGGTGGGCGTTTTCCAGGCGCTGGTTGGCTTCTTTCAGTTTTTGCTCAGACAGTTTCTGTTCAGTATTGTCCCGTCCGATTGCATACATCCGTTTATCGCGCTCATCCCATATCGCCGACCACACCATCGGTACAATGGTCCCATCCTTTCGTAGTACCCGGTTTTCAATGTTGGTCATTGGGGTTCCGGCCCGTATCTCCACTCTTGCCTTTTCTGTCAGGTTGAAGTCTTCACCATACACGAATGACAGCGCCTGCCGGCCTATCATCTCTTCGGGTTCGTAACCCAGTATGGTTCTGGCGGCATTACTTACTTCCTCAAAGGCTCCTGATTCATCAATGGTACAGATCAGATCCAGCGAGAAGTCCATAACCTTACTAAGGTCGTTCACGGCTTTTTCCAGTTGCTGCTTGCTTTCCTCTCCTTCCTGTAGGAGCTGGCGTAGCTGTTCTTCCTGGTGTTTGAGCCGGGAGATATCCAGCATCATGGTACTGTTGCGCTCCTGACCAAACTGATCTATGAACATGACCGACGAGAACAGGCACGGTATCAGCGTACCATCCTTAGCTCTTACCGTGAGTTCACCCGAGACGCGGCCATTTTCAGATCGCTCTTTGATCATAGGTCGCAGGTGCTCATCGTCTTCTACAATGATTCCCTGTCTTCCTATTTTTTTGAACTCTTCATTAGAATACCCGAACAATTCGCTGGCCCGCTTATTGGCTTCCAGAATACTACCATCGGGCTGGCCCAGGAAGAAGGCAAACAGCGAGTTTTCAACAATGGAGCGATATTTGGCCTCACTGGTCTTCGTTACCAGCTCGGCCAGTTTTTGCCAGGTCACATCCTGAAAGGTACCGAACAGCTTAATGGTTTTGTTGTGAATACGCACCGGTTTGCAGGTAACCCGTATCCATTTGGCAGTGCCTTTGACGGTGACACATTCCAGTTCCAGACTAAAAGCATCTCCTTTCTCAATAGAGTTCTGGATGGCCTGCTGAAGCAGACTGGAGGCCGCCGGGTTGAAATAGGTGTGCAGGCTTTCCTCGGTAATGGTGGTGTTGGCAGGTACCTCAAAGATAGAATATACCTCTTCAGTCCAGATCACTTCGCGCGAAGTGACGGGCATCTCCCAACCACCTACCTTGGCTGCTTCCTGTGTTTCTACCAGCAGCTCTTTGTACCGGTTGTTTTCGGTAATATCCCGTACCGACGTTACCTTGAAGCGATTCCCGTTGGGCTGCACGAGTAGTTCGGCGCTTACGTACACATCTATGATACTGCCATCCTTCCGCTGCACTTTCCATTCGCCCGGTATCTCTGTTCCCTCCCTAATAAAGTCGTCGTGGGAGATCTGGGCCATGACCCGGTTTTCAGCAGGGACTACCAGCGTAAAGCTCTGCCCTACCAGATCTTCCTTGGCGTAGCCGTACAGGCGGGCGTATTGATTGTTCACGGACACAAAGCGTCCGTCTTTATCCGTAATGCAAATACCGATGGAGGTAGCGTTGAATACAGAATTCAGCATTTGCTCAGACAGGTACAGATCCTGCTGGATTTTCTTCTGATCGGTAATCTCCATCATCCCAATGGAGATTACTTTCACTTCGCCACCCTCATCTATGACGGGAGAGATATTCAGAATGTACCAGCATTCGTTACCCTTGACATCCAGCAGCTTTCGCTCCACGGCCACCACTTCACCCTTGCTGACAGTACCCAGATCCTGTATGAATGATTCAAGAAGCTGTGGTTCCAGCAGGTCAATGACCGATTCTCCGGCTCTGATCTTTCGGTTACGCAGCCGTTTGAACGTTTCTTCGGAGGTGGGGTTGAAGGCGATGATTTTGTAAGTCGTATCTATAAGGATAAACGACTGCAGCGTATTTTTCAGCAGGGCGTCCAGGTTGGCCTGGTTTACTTTAAGGAGTTGTTCCTTTCGTTCCAGTTCTTCATTGGCAGCTTTTAGCTCGGCATAGGCTACCTGGATCTCTTCGTTAGTCGACTGCAGCTCCTCGTTGGTCGTTTCGAGTTCTTCGTTGGATGACTGCAGCTCCTCGTTGGTCGACTGCAGCTCTTCGTTGAGGGACTGGAGCTCCTCATTTGTCGTTTCTATTTCTTCAATGTAGGTCTGAAGGTGCTCCTTAGTAGCCAGGAGCTCCTGTTCCAGCTCTACCATCCGGCTGTTTTCGACGTTCTGGTCGTGAACGGATACCCCCTGAACCATAAGTTCCTGGAGGTCCAGCCGCTCAAAAATAACCACAAACAACTCCTGGGTAGCCTCCGTATAGATAAGGGGTTTGATCAGGACGCGTACGTAGTGCGTCTGCCCGAAAAGGTCAAACTTACGAATATTGCTCCGCATAGGCTGGCGGTCCCGGATGGCCTGCGTAATTACGGACCTGAGCTCAATCTGGAGCTCTTTATTCACCAGTTTCAGGATATTGGCGTTCATGGTACCCGCCGAAAGAGACAGGTACAGGCGTACATCTCCGTTTACCTCTTGAATATCAAACGAATCGTTGATCACTACATAGGGATGCTCAAAGGTATTGAAAAGGGTTTCCTTGACCAGATCCGAGATAGAACGCTCATTGGATGGCTTCTTGACCGTCGACTGGGGTACCGGGTTGAGCTGCGCTTTCAGAACAGAAAACTTAATGGCGTTCAGACTACCGCCCCGCTTGCGCTGAAACAGTTTGTACTTGCCATCCAGGGTGGTAAACAGGTCGGAGAAGTGGCCCACGGTTTCGGACTTACCCAGGAACAGGTACCCATCCGGGTTGAGTGAGTAATGAAACAGCGGAATAACCTGCTTCTGGAGGTTGGGTCCAAAATAGATGAGCAGGTTGCGGCAGCTGATCAGATCCAGCTTCAGAAAGGGCGGGTTGTTGGTAACGTCATGCCTTGAAAAAAGGACCATCGAGCGTATGGACTTCAGCAGCTCGTAGGTGTCACCATTTTTGATAAAGTAGTTAGTGAGCAGATCTTCCGGTACATTCAAAACGGAGCTGGCCGGATACACTCCTTTGCGGGCAAAGGATATGGCCCGTTCGTCAATATCCGTGGCAAAGATCTGTACCGACAGCTTCTTTTTGGTTTCCTTAATAAGGGTGCACAGCAGGAGTGCGATGGAGTAGGGCTCTTCGCCCGTGGCGCAGCCCGGACACCAGATGCGTATCGTCTCTCCCTCCGGCTTATCGGCGATCACTTTCCGGAGGTAGTGGCTGAGAGCATCATACGCTTCTTTGTCCCGAAAAAAATTGGTTACTCCGATCAGTATAGCGTTAAACAGTTCATCCAGTTCTTTGGGATGCTGTTCGATGTAATTCAGATAAAAATCAACGGTGGGAATGGACAGGACCGCCAACCTCTTTTCGAGCCGGCGACAAATCGTCGAGGGTTTGTAGTTGGAGAAATCAGTACCCGTACGCTTAGACAGTAACTTGAACACTCTGTCCAATCCGGGACTTTGAGATATTTCCTCCTTCAGGGATGTTTTGGTTACTTCCGGATTCAGGATATGCTCTTTGATCTCTTCCCCCATCTTATCGGGTGAGAGTACTACGTCTGCTACACCCGTTTCGATAGCAGCCAGGGGCATGCCGTTGTACTTGGCGGTTTGTGGCTCCTGAGCTATGATAAATCCTCCGTTTGCCCTGATGGCTTTGACCCCCGCAGCTCCGTCGGTTCCGGTACCAGAAAGTATCACTCCAATGGTTTTGTCCTTGTACTGTTCCGCCATGGACTTGTAGAGAATATCTACGGATGGCTTGGGACCAGTGGGGGACTGGGGTTTCGTCAGGTTGAAGCGACCCTGTACAATGGTGATTTCGGTATCGGGCGGAGTAATGTAGATACAGCTTTTCTGAATAGGAGCATTGTGCTTTGCCTCGGTAACGCCCAGCCGGGTTTCCTTACTAAGCAGCTGTACCAGCATACTCTTGTGCGTAGGGCTCAGGTGCTGGGCAATGATGATTGCCACATCTTCCAGATCGGCCGGAAAGTGGGAAAGAAAGTCCTGTAGGGCCTCCAGACCACCCGCCGAGGCTCCTACACCAATCAGGTACAGCGGCGAATCGTTTTTGCGAGGGGTAGGGTCGGCTTGTTTCTTTCTGGATTCTTTTCCGGAAGAGGGGTGCTCAGCATTCATAGTGTTCACTACTTAGAAAGAGGGAAATAAACCTTAAAGGTAAGCAACATTTTGGATAGGTGGGTGAGCCACGTGGCAGGAAAAGTTATTGTACACAGGAGGGTACTAGTGTACTAAAAAAGAAGCGCAGCTTTGAGTTATCAAAGCTGCGCCGGCACTAATCACAACCAAAAAACTTTTATGTATCTGATGATGGGTCTCCCGGGGAGCAATAGTGAGAGTAAAACGATTTCGCAATAAGAACCTTACTGAGCAACTGTCTGCTCTTGCAGGTAGTTGCTCAACTGCCCCACCGTACGAATCTCATTCATTTGTTCATCAGAGATACTTAGATTAAACTCCCTTTCCAGCGTCATCATCAGATCAACCGTCTCCAAGGAGTCCAGACCCAGATCGCGCGTAAAGCTGGCCTCCGGTGTAACAGCCGTACGTTCTACACCCATTTCTGAAAGTATATCAGTGATCTTGATGAAAATGGGATCTTGTAAAGAAGTATTCATAGTTAATTGTTGCCTGCACAGGCTTTTGATAGAAGGAGAATTATGTCGTGGAATAGCAGCTCACTTTGGTGGCCGGTTTTATTGCGGCCCGGGTTCCACCACCCGGGCCGCGTTTATTCTGTGTAAGTACCTGGGACTAAGCCGGGATAAGCTCCTCCTCGGTATTTTTCTTTTTACGCTTCTTCTTACCCAGGCGCTCCTTGATGCGGTCCACCACGAGGTACATCGAAGGCACGATGAATAGGGTAAGTATCAGCGAACTGGTCAGACCACCAATGATCACCCACGCCATACCGTTCTTGGACTCGGCACCCGCACCGCTGGCCAGGGCTATCGGTAGCATACCGAAGATCATCGCCAGCGTGGTCATCAGGATCGGACGCAGACGTTCCTTACCCGCTTCAATCAGGGCGTGTACCACGTCCAGACCTTTGGCTTTGAGCTGGTTGGTAAAGTCCACGATCAGGATCGCGTTCTTGGCCACCAGACCCATCAGCATGATCATACCTACAATAGAGAAGACGGTCAGGCTCTCCATGGTCAGGGCCAGGGCCAGCAGGGCACCAATCAGGGCTACCGGTATGGAGAATAGTACCACAAACGGATATACCACACTCTCGTACAGCGCCACCATGATGAAGTACACCAGCAGGATAGCCATCAGAAGGGCCAGTCCAAGGCTACCAAACGCATCCGACTGTTGCTCCAGCTGTCCCAGGTACGAGATGCTGATCCCTTCCGGCAGCTTTACCTGCTCCATCTTCGCCTTGATATCAGCCCCTACGGTACCCACCGGGCGACCTACTACCTGAGCATTGATGGTGATGGATGACAGACGGTTGTTACGTTCCAGTACGCTCTCACCGATACGCTCCTCTACGTTGGCAAATTGCGAGAGTTCAATGGTGCGACCCTGGTTATTCACGAAGGTCAGGCGTTTGATGTCTTCCGGATTGGTACGGTCAAACTGATCCAGACTGATCTTAATATCGTATTCTTTACCATTCTGCTTGAACTTGGAGCGGTCATTGCCCCGGAAGGAGTTCTGCAGGGCCAGACCTACTTCAGAGGCATTTACGCCCAGTTGAGCCATTTTCTCCCGGTCCAGACTCACCGAGATTTCCGGCTTGGGATCTTTCACCGAGAACTTCACGTCCTGGGTACCTGGTATTGATTTGGTTACCTGAAGTACCTCCTCGGCGGCCTTACGAATGGTAGGCATGTCGGTACCTTTCACGGCGATCATGATTGGAGCCTGTGAGTTACCTACGATACCTACCGGGCTTACGGTTACCTTCACACCCGGTATCTGACCTACTTCCTTCTTGATCATTTGACCAAATTCTTCGGTCGATATCGAACGCTCTTTCTTATCGTTGAGCTTGACGTTCAGGTCAGCGATGTTGCTGTTAGAGGCGGTGGAAATACCGGAACTGGTATACCCTATGTTACTGAATACATTGACTACCTCCGGGTGCTTCATGATGATCTGCTCGGCCCGCTGCGCTACGGCATTGGTCTGGTAGATAGAAGCCGTAGGGGCCAGCTCTACCTGCACGCTCATCTCTCCCTGATCACTCTGTGACATAAAGGCAGCTCCGATAAAGCCCGCGGGTACCAGTGCGATGGCACCTACCATCATCAGGAATATACTGATGAACACCCAGCGCTTGTGGCCCAGGGCCCAGGTCAGGGTCTGTCCGTAGAAGTTGCTCAGGTTGGTGAGCATGTTCTCAAAGCCAATGTTAAGCTTGCCCCACAGGGTTTTAGGATTCAGTACTTCCATTTTACCAAAGCGCGAGGCCAGCAGTGGCGTCAGGGTAAACGATACCAGTAGACTCATCATCGTAGAGAATACCACTACCAGGGCAAACTCCCGTAGGATGTTACCGATCAGACCGCCCGTCAGAGCCAGCGGCACGAATACCACTATATCCACCAGGGTAATGGCAAGGGCGGTAAAGCCAATCTCATTACGACCTTCCAGAGCGGCATCCCGCTTCTTTTTGCCCATTTCCAGGTGGCGGTTGATGTTTTCGAGTACCACAATGGAGTCATCCACCAGGATACCTACTACCAGCGACAGGGCCATCAGGGTCATCAGGTTCAGGGAGAATCCCATGACGTTCATCAGGATGAAAGTTGGGATGATCGAAGAAGGCAGGGCTACCAGTACGAACAGGGACGAGCGGAAGCTATGCAGGAACAGTAGCATCACGATCGATACGATCACTATCGCCAGGAACAAGTCAAATACCACGGCATCGGCTGAGGCCAGGGTATACACCGACTGGTCAGCGGCAATGTTGAATTTAAGACCATCACTGGCGTACTGGGTCTCGAGCGCAGTGATACGCTCCTGTACCAGTTTACTTACGTCTACGGCGTTCGCATCCGACTGCTTCTGGATCTGAATACCGATTGAAGGCTTTGCATTAATGTGGTTGATAGCCGTAGGCTTAGCCTGTGAATCTACCACTTCGGCTACGTCTCTTAGGAGTACCTGAGTACCATCCGTACGCTGGGCTACAATCAGTTCGCTCAGGCGCTGGGTGGTCTCCACGTTGGCGTCAAATCGGATGGAGTACTGCGACTCGCGGGTTTCGAGCTGACCGGCTGGATAGCTGGTGTTAGCGGCATTGATAGCCTGAGATACCTGAGCGATGGACAGACCATAGGCGCGCAGTTTATTCTGATCCACGTTTACCTGGATTTCCCGCTCGGTACCACCGATTACGTTCACCTGCCCTACACCCGCTACGTTGGAGAGCTGGGGCTTGAGCTTGTCGTCGATCAGGTCGTACAGCTGGGTAGGCGTGAGGTTGGCAGTAACACCCATCCGGAGTACGGGCAGCTCATCCGTTGAGAACTTGTTGATGATGGGGCGGTCCGCCTCGTCGGGCAACTGGTTCAGGATCTGCTCGATTTTGCGCTGGGCATCCTGCTGCGTTTTGGTCACGTCAATACCGTTTTTCAGCTGGATGGTAACAATAGAGGCGCCCTCCTGAGATACAGAGTTAAGCTTATCCAGACCTTCCAGTGACGACAGAGCGTCTTCGATACGCTTGGTTACGTTGGTTTCTACCTCGTCGGCCGAAGCTCCCAGATAGGGCGTCACCACGCTGATTACGTTGGCTTCAAACTTGGGAAGCAGGTTGTATGACAGCTGCTTATAGCTGAGTACTCCAAACAGCACCAGTACAGTGAAGATGGTAGTGATCAGCAGGGGCCGTTTTATTGATAATTCGGTAATCGACATTTTTTTACGATTAAGTCTTAAATGAAGGATACAACAGAGAACCCGATTCGGTTAATTAGGGGTCCTTAGCGGGTTACCTGTACCGTAGCTCCGTCGCTTAGGTTGATCTGGCCGGTAGTGACTACCTTATCACCCGCCGAAAGACCACCCGTTACTTCTACGGACTCACCAAAGGTGCGACCCAGGGAGATCTTCCGCTGACGAACCACGTTACCTTCCACTACATATACATACGGATTCTTCACACTTTCCACCAGAGCCGAACGGGGAATCTGCAAAGCCATCTGCTTGGACTGCTGTGAAAAATCAACGTTAACAAAGGTTCCGGCTTTTAATACGTTGCCGTTACTGATGGTGATCTCTACGGGATAGTTATGATCTTGAGTTCCCTGTGGGGAGATGTAGCTAATGTGGCCGGTAAATACTTTATCGGGGAATACATCGGCACTTACCTTCACGGCTTGTCCTTCGCGCAGCGAGTACACATCTTTCTCGTTTACCAATACTTCGGCTTTTAGTCGTGATACATCCAGGATCGTACCCAATACAGTACCTGGACTTACGAATTCGCCGGGCTCCACGTTTTTCTTCACGATGCGTCCGCTGATAGGTGCTTTTACTGCGGCATCCTGGATCTGCTTCCTGATCTGCTCGGCCTGGTTCAGGGCGTTTTCGTACTGAAACTTAGTATCACTCACCTGTACTTCGGTAGCGGCGCTACCTTCCAGCAGGGTGGTATAGCGGTCTACGTCTTTCTTGAGCTTGCTGATCTGTAGCTGGGTTGCTTCCAGGGAGAGCTCCTTCAGTCTGTTATCTACCTGGATCAGCGTAGCGCCCTGTTTTACGTTTGAGCCCAGTTGAAAGGCTACGTTTGTTACTTTTCCCTGCGCTGTAGCCATGATATTGGCCTCTTTGAAGGGGATCAGATTACCTGTCTTGATGAGCTGCTGACTCACGGTTCCTTCGGTTACCTCGGCTACCGTTACCGGGATTGCCACAGTGGTAGCGACAGGGGGTTGGTTTTTCTCGTCTAACTTCTCCTTGTTAGCGGCCAGCTTGAAACCAACCAGAGCCACAATGGCCACAATAGCAGTAATGACGAATAGGGTTGTCTTTTTCATTTTATGGATGCTTTACTAATGATCAGAGTTGGTTATAGAAGTTAAGTAGTGTTCCTTGTGAGCTTTCCAGTTCCAGCCGTGCCTGGTAGGCATTCACCAGCGATCTGATGTAGTTGGTCTGGGACTCACGGTATGAGTTTTCGGCGTTGATCAGGTCAGTCAGCGGACGAGTTCCCTGCTTGTACTGCAGCAGAGTTACATCATATACCTTCCGGGCCAGCTCTACGTTCTGGTTGTCATTGTCCAGGTTAAGCTGCGCTCTTTGCAGTTGGGTCATGGCGTTGCTGAACTGTAGCTGGTAGGCTTTTGAGCTTAGTTTCTGCTGTTCTTCCAGAATGCTGATGTTTAGCCTGGATTGCTGTATCTGGGCCGAACGCCGGAAACCATCAAAGATGGGTACCGTCAGTCTCAGACCGATACTACCAAAGCCAGTAAACTTCTGGAACGACGGTAGCAACTCATTACCCAGTGCCAGCGAACCATAACGGGCGGTGGCACTCACCTTGGGCAGGTATCCCGCCTGTATCCGTTGCTGATCCAGACGCTGGAGTTCCAGAGCCGTTTCCTGCATTTGAAACTCTGTCAGGTTTCGGGCTTCAAAGCCTTGCGTGTTAGCCGAAGGACGCTTGGTCAGGATCAGGCTGTCCTGTAGGGCCAGTGGCGTTTCCAGGGGCATACCCATCTGAAACTTAAGCTGGTTCTGAGCCATGACCAGGGAGTTCTCGGCCTGGATCAACTGGGACTGGATGGTATTGTAGCTTACCTGCGTACGATCGTATTCGATGGGCTGGATGACACCATTGTCCCTTTGCAGTTTGAGTACGTTGAGTACCTGCTGAGTACGCTCGAGGTTATCTCTAAGAAGGGCTACCTGCTCCTGAGCTACAAATACCTGGTAGTAGCTGTTCGAGATCTGGTAGATGATTTCTTCCTTCGTCTGCTTGGCATTCAGTTCAGCCCTCACCTGATTAGGTTTGCTGGCCTTAATACCGATCAGAAGCGACTTGTCATAGATCACCTGCTCGGCCGAAGCAGTAGCGGTAGTCTGGTACTTGGAACCGAAGGCCACCCGGGTAGGTTCGGGACCGAATATACCGGCTGGCATCAGCGTTGACTGCAGCTTGATGTTATTATCCAAAGTAGATGAACCATTCACCTGGGGCAAATAACCCGAGATCGCTTCGCGGGCCTGCTGGTTGGCTACTTCGGTCTGGTAATCGGCAATGCGGATATTATTGTGATTCTTTAATCCGTATTCGATACTCTCTTTAAGGGTCAATGGATTCTGCGCCTGTACTCCCAGGGATGCAAGGAGTGCAATGAGGAGCAGCCAATTTGATTTACTATTCATATAATATTTATAATGTTAGCAAGGTAAAGTAGACATATCAACTAATTAACCATAAGGAAAAGATTAGGATTCCAGCATGGAAGCTAATTTCTTCAGTACGTTCAGCAATCCCTTCACTTCTTCTGGATTGAGGTGGTTGGTCAGTATTTTATCAAGTTCAAGCGTTCTTCCCATTACTTCCTGAGCTACCAGTTTTCCGGCAGGTGTCAGGGTGATCAGGTTGCGGCGGCGGTCATTTAAATCAGAGTTGATCCGGAGGTAGCCATCCCGTTCGAGCGTTTTAACAGATCGCTGTATACCAGCCTTATCCTTTTGAAGGAGATTAGCTATATCCTGTTGTGACAGGGGAACTTCGCAATGTAAATAAGCAAGAACCAGTATCTGAACCTGCTCTAGCTGCAATGAAAACCCTAATCGAGCCAGTTCACGGTTGGTAACCCGCCCCACCAGGTGTGACACCCTGAAGATATTCAGGATAAGGGTATCTGCCATGCCAGACAGCTCCACCGGGTTTATATGTTGTTCTTTTTGTTCGATCATGAGGCAAAACTAAATAAAGTAGATATATCAACCAAATAACAGGAGAGAAAATATTAAAATTCATTTTAGTCGCTGTTATTTATTGGATAGCTCGTTGAAAATTTAATACTAAACCATGGGGGTTAAGTAATTTTACCTATCTTGCAGCATCCAAAGCTATACATACCTGCGTTTAATTACGTTGTTGACCTGAACAACAGCTATCAATACAACAGACATTAGTAGCCAATCCGTGGTTTGCTGTCTGGTTCTGATCTTCGTTATCCTGCTGAACTACCAGCAGATCTATCATTCTACACACTATACATACTGGCGAGATTATGTAACAACCCAACCCATTTACAGCAAGCTTTTATGAGTGTAAAGCACTTCTTTCGAATGATCTTTATTACCCTACTACCGGGGGTGGTACTTCTTATGTTTGTAGCGACTTGTAGTACATAGCTACGTGGTCTTAAGAGTAGCTGAGTGAGGGCAGGTTCAGGGTGTTATCGCTACGTGGTAGGTACCCTTAGTATCTAACTGTACTGGTTACTAAGGTTATAGAATATTTGGTATAAAATTTATAGTTTATGTTGGTTATGAAACTCCATAAAAATGCTAGCCTTACTCTAAGG
>NZ_JAFEUV020000011.1 GCF_017355915.2 Telluribacter roseus | reverse complement strand
CAGAGCGCATGTCTTAGTGTACTTTGGCTCCCTTTCTCTCTTTAAATGTAAGTACCTACTCCTATTCTTTCAATACACCGCAAGTCTAAAGGAGCGCAGCGGTGCCCGTTGGTCGAAGCCTGACCTATATATATGGTTAAACCGGGCTTCTTCACCGGGGCCTGTGTCCGCACAGGCATCTTTTATAGTACTGAGTATAGGTTTTAAGGAAAAAATTTACTGAATAAAGTCCAGGATCAACTCAATCAGGGCCTGGGGACTATCCACGGGGGGAATGTGTCCCGAATCAGGTATAATCTCAAAACGGCTGCCCTCTATAAGTTCGTGCAGGTTTCGCACTTCCTCTACTGGAGTCGATTTGTCCTCAGAGCCTACTATACAAAGGGTCGGTAATTTGATATTTCGGGCTACTTCGGTCAGGTCGGCATCGCGGATGGCTTCGCAGGTTTTGATGTAGCCCAGGCTGGGAGTGCGCGACAGCATGTTACAGTAGCCGGCTACTTTTGTGGTTTGCTCGTTACGGAATTTCTGTGAAAACCATCGCTGCATGACGCCTTCGGAGAGTCGGGCCAGACCGTCCTTTTCTACAGCCTCGATGCGGTCATTCCATACCTGCGCGTTTCCGATCTTATGCCGGGTATCACACAAGACCAGTTTTTCGATCCGCTCCGGTATACGATTCGCCAGTACCTGCGCGATCATTCCCCCTACGGACAAGCCCACGATGATGCACTTTTCGATGCGCAGCGCATTCAGGAGAGCCTCCACATCGTCAACGTAATCATCCAGTCCGCTGGTTTTGGGTACTACATCCGACAGGCCGTGTCCCCGCTGGTCAAACAGGAGGATATTTCCCCAGTCTTTCAGTTCCTTTACCACTTCAATCCAGATCCGCAAATCGGTACCCAGTGAGTTGATAAATACAAAGGTGCGGTCCAGTCCGGCGGGTTGCCAGTGGTAATGTATAACGTGTCCGTTTATATCTATAAATTCCACAACTAGATTTCTTTTAATCCAACATAATTCTCCGCGATGGTCGTCGCGTAGGCTCTTGACTGGCGGATATAGTCAAATTTAGCTTTTTGCAGGTGGTATTCAAATGATCCCTGCTCCTGCTGCTTATGGAAGAGCCCCGTCATGAAGTTGCTGAAATCCTGCGCCCGCCAGATTCGCCTCAACGCATTGGTCGAATAAGCCTGTAACTTATCGTCATTATTGGTCTGGAAAGAAGCTATCAGTGCAACAGCCAGCCACCGAACATCTGCCACCGCCAGGTTGAGCCCTTTTCCTCCGGTTGGAGGTACAATGTGAGCCGCATCACCCGCCAGAAAGAGCCGGCCGTACTGCATGTTGTCAATCATGAAGCTGCGCATGGGTGTAATGGCTTTCTCAAAAATTTCTCCGGTATTCAGGACGAAGCCTTCGGTATGGAGCCTTCTGGAAAGTTCATCCCAGATCCGGTCATCCGACCAGTTATCCAGGGAGTCGTCGTTTGTTACCTGCAGGTATAGTCGGCTGACTGACTCGGATCGTAAGCTATGTAATGAAAAGCCTCTTTCGGTGTAGCAGTAGATAAGTTCATCGGTGGATGGAGGCGCATAGGCTAGTATGCCTAACCAGCTGAAGGGGTACTCTTTGACGTATTCGCGGTAGGTACTCTTAGGTAGAGTCTTGCGCGAAATGCCATGAAAGCCATCACAGCCCGCAACATAGGCACATTCCAGTGAATGCTGTTCCCCGTTTTGCTGATAATGTATTATAGGAGTAGTGCCGTCAATGCCTTCGATGCTGGTGGCAGAGGCTTCAAATTCGATCTGAGTACCCTTCTCCAGATTGGCTTTGATCAGGTCTTTGATTACTTCCTGTTGCCCGTAGATGGTGATACACCGACCACCCGTCAGCTCGTCGAAGGGGATACGTTGCCGTTCGTAGTCAAAACTGAAGTATACTCCTTTATGCTGTAATCCTTCTTTATTAAGCCGACCCGCTACCCCTAGTTCATCAAACAAGTTGACGGTATTCTGTTCCAGGAGTCCGGCCCTTACCCTTGATTCAACATAGTCGCGGCTTCGGTTTTCGATTATGACCGATCCGATTCCAGCTCTTTCGAGCAGAAGGGCCAGAGTTAAACCTGCGGGGCCTGCGCCTATGATACCTACCTGGGTCTTGTGTTTCATTATGGCCTGTGATCATGTACTACTGCAATAACTCAAAAGTAAGTAGCAGACGCAGTTGGCCCTTTGGACAAATAGATTTAATAGTTGGACAAAATAAACATCTGCATAAATTGATTCGTACGTAATTAATTACATATCTTGTTAAAAAGTAGCATCGAAGCTGCTTACATACCCGTTTATGCTGGCCTTGATCTTATGGCCTTACCCCACTTGTAGCCGATGCTATATTCCAAAAACAAACCCCTGCGGTACGGGCTGTATGGTGAAGATGACTTGCTGGTGCCGGACTTTGTGCACTGTGAATCATTTGAATACCGAAGTGCAAAGCACAACTGGGTTATTGAGCCTCACCTGCACGCACACCTCTTTCAGGTGTTCCTGATTGAGTCAGGAACCGTCAATTTTACTTTTGAAGGGGAGCCGCATCGGGTTTCGGCACAGTCCATCGTGGCTATTCCGGAGAATATCATGCACGGCCTGGAAGTGAGCCGTGATATCAGAGGTATGGTATTGACTCTTTCCTCCTCCTTTATGGAGGTACTTTTCCAACCGTACCCCCATGTACTTACCGAGTTGGGGAGTACCCTTGTCCTGACTGAAGTAGGGCAGCACAAACTCTTCCAGCTCGTCCGGCAAACCATCTATGGGCTGTACGAAGAGCTACAGGATGATCTGCCCGAGAAGGGGATGGTGCTGCAGAGCTACTTTCATCTGCTGCTTGGTGGCATATACCGCCTTACCCTGGAGAAGTCAGAAAAATCAGTGTCCGCGGATAGCCGGAGCGCCCAGTACTTCCGAAATTTTCTGCGAAGTATGAAGCAGTCGTACTCTCCCCGGAAAACTATTAAAGAATATGCCCGCGAACTGCACATTACCCCGGTTCACCTCAACCGCGCCTGTCAGGCGATGGTAGGTAAGTCGGCCCTGCGGGTAGTACATGACTATTTCTTTCTGGAGGCCAAGAAGTACCTGCAGCATACCGAATATAGTATTTCGGAAGTAGCCTACCGTCTCAACTTCGAGGATCCGGCCTACTTCTCCCGCTTCTTCAGCAAGCAATCAGGTGTATCGCCGAGGCAGTTCAGAGAGTTAACAGAAAAATAAATCATCCTTCTTTCCAAGTAGTACTCATAGCTTTACCAATCACCCTTTTACATGCAACAACTCCTCCATACTACCAGCCGAAATCAGGAGCAGACGGCTATTATTTCTAACGGACAATCGTACACCTACCAACAACTACTTGATGCCTCGGAAGCCCTGGCAAGCCAACTGCTCGGCGGAGCTGCAGATCTGAATGAGGCTCGCGTGGCCTTTATGGTGACACCGGGCTTTGACTATGTGCGGGTACAATGGGGCATCTGGCGGGCCGGTGGTATTGCCGTTCCGCTGGCGCTATCGTATCCACTTCCCTCGCTCAGGTATGTCATTGAAGATACCGGGGCACAGGTTGTGGTGGCGGATGAAACCTATGCGGCGGTACTGGCCACCTTAGCCGAAGAAAAAGGCTTCCGGTTTATCATACTGGGGCAGGAGGAGAGTCGCGCCTCGCCGATACAACTACCCCAACTAGACAGGAGCCGCCGGGCTATGATCCTGTACACGAGCGGGACCACCAGCCTGCCCAAAGGGGTAGTAACGACCCATGGCAACCTTGAGACGCAGATATCTACCCTGGTGGATGCCTGGCAATGGACATCCGCCGATCATACCCTCTGCGTGCTGCCGCTGCACCATGTACATGGGATCATCAACGTGGTGTCGTGTGCGTTATGGGCTGGAGCTACGGTGGAGTTTCTGCCCAACTTTTCGGCAGAAGCTGTATTTGATGTATTCATGAGTAGCCGGGTTAATGTGTTCATGGCGGTGCCTACTATTTACTTCAAGCTTATTTCCTACTGGGAGGGGCTACCGGCGGATGAGCAGCAGACTATTTCGGAGACACTGGCCGGGTTCAGGCTTATGGTGTCGGGCTCAGCGGCTCTGCCGGCTTCGGTGATGGAAAAGTGGAAAACGATCAGCGACCATACACTACTCGAAAGGTACGGCATGACCGAGATAGGTATGGGCATCAGCAATCCCTACGAAGGGGACCGTCGTGTGGGGTACATTGGTCAACCCCTGCCGGGGGTAAGCGTACGTCTGGTTGACGAGGAAAATGTCGTAGTACCCGAAGGGCAACCCGGCGAGATACAGGTGAAAGGCGACAACGTCTTTCTGGAATACTGGAAACGCCCCGAAGCTACTGATAAGGCCTTCACACCCGACGGCTGGTTCCGTACGGGTGATATAGCCGTAGTGGAAGAGGGCTACTACCGCATCTTGGGCCGCGACTCCATTGATATCATCAAATCGGGGGGGTACAAGATATCGGCTCTGGAAATTGAAGAAGTACTACGTACTCATCCAACGATTAGTGATTGTAGTGTGGTAGGTATACCTAATGAAGAGTGGGGCGAACTGGTAGCAGCCGTACTCGTCCTGAAAGATGATGCCGTGACTACGGCAGATATCAACGGTTGGCTGCGCGAACGGATACCCGGCTACAAACTACCCCGGCAGTACCGGGTCGTGGAGGAGCTCCCCCGTAACGCTATGGGTAAAGTCACCAAGAATGACCTGAAACCACTTTTTCAACCGGCTTAACCACTCCCAGATATGATTATTTATGGTGTAGCCATCCTGGCATTCTGTTATGTCACGGGGCAACTGGCGGGTGAACTACTGGGGCAACTCATCGGCATAGATGCCAATGTGGGAGGCGTAGGCTTCGCGATGCTGCTGCTGATACTGCTGAATGACTGGCTTATTAAAAGAGATCACCTGGACAAACTGACCGAGGGAGGTATCCTCTTCTGGAGCCAGATGTACATACCCATCGTGGTGGCCATGTCGGCTGTGCAGAACGTAAAGGTAGCCGTATCGAGTGGCTTTATAGCCCTGCTGGCCGGTATAGTTCCGGTGCTGCTATGTCTGGCTACCGTTCCGCTGCTTACCCGGCTTTCCAAACCCAAACCCGTTGATCAGGATGGAGATTATTATCCGGTTTCTTGAAAAGAACGGGCTGGTGGTGGCCTTTTTGCTGGTGGGACTCATTATGTACGGCTCGACCATCCTTTCCATCCGGCTCACCAACCGGAAGATCCCGGCCTCGGCCATTGCCATTCTGATCGGACTGGTACTGGCTTACCTGGGGGGAATCTACTCGGGCGGTGAAAAGGGAGTCGCCGATCTGAAGCTCTTTTCGGGCTTTGGTATGATGGGAGGCTCTATGTTCCGTGATTTTGCCATCGTGTCGACGGCTATGGGAGCCAGCTTCCTGGTCATGAAGCAGACAGGTTGGGTAGGAGCCCTTTCCCTCCTGATCGGCGTATTCCTCTCCTTCATGGGTGGGGTGGCCGTGGCTCTACTCTGGGGCTATACCGACGCCGTTAGCCTGACTACTATTGGTGCCGGTGCCTGTACCTACATAGTAGGTCCCGTGACGGGCGCGGCCATTGGAGCCAGTTCGGATGTAATGGCACTCAGCATAGCGGCGGGTGTAGTGAAGGCCATATTTATCACCATCGCCACTCCCTTCATTGCCCCGAGTATCGGCCTGAACAATCCCCATTCAGCCATGGTGTTTGGTGGATTGATGGGGACTACAAGTGGCGTATCAGCCGGACTGGCGGCTACTGATCCCAAACTGGTACCCTACGGCGCCCTGACCGCTACTTTCTATACCGGATTGGGCTGTCTGATCTGCCCGTCCTTACTATACCTGTTTATGCGTTTGCTCTTTCCTGCCTAAAAATGAAGCGGACTACCTATGGATTAGGTAGTCCGCTTCAGGATATTTAAGGAATTTCTGCAAAGCTCAATTCTAAGAGCATTTCTTCCCCTAGCTCACATCCTTTGATCTGATTACGTAGGTGGCTATTCCGGCTACTATGGCAGGTATGGCAAAAAGGATGAAGTTAGTAGTGGTTGAGACATTCATTCCTATGAGTACTCCACCCAGGAGTGGTCCCACCAGGGCACCAATACGACCGGCCCCGATGGCCCAGCCAATACCGGTAGTACGTACTTCGGTAGGGTACATCCGGGCAGCAACGGAATACAGGCCCACAAATCCACCTTGGATACAGAAGCCGATCAGGCCGAACAGGACCAGTACCAGTACCGATCCGGAGAAGGCACTGAAGGTGAACATCAGCAGAGCGGTCATGATCAGGAAAGTACCTATTACTTTGCGCAATCCAAACTTCCCGGACAGGTACCCCTGCGTAAGGATACCGGCAAAAGAACCCATGTTGAACACCGTTCCGGAATAGATGGCCAGCTCAAGGCTAAGTCCGGTACTGGCGGCCAGCTTGGGTATCCAGCTGGTCAGGAAGTAGAGGGTAACAAAAGACATAAAGAAGGCTACCCACAAACCAATGGTTCCTGTTTTTCGGCCATCGGTGAATAGGGAACTGAATGACGATGCTTTGCGAGCTTCAAGCTTTACCTCGGGCATTTGCGACAGGTGATCCAGCCCCATCTTTCCCATGATATGATTACATTTTTGTAGTGCGTTTTTGGGTCGGGTCTTGAAGAGGAAGTCCAGTGACTCGGCCAGCATGAAATAGATCAGGGGGATGGTGACTACTGAGGCAATACCGGCCACTATATACATGGTACGCCAGCCGTAGGTAGGGATAACCTCGGCTGCCACCAAACCGGACAGAAAGGCTCCCATCGGATAGCCACTGATAACTAGACTTACCCAGAAATCCTTTGTACGATTGGGAGCATATTCGGAAGCCAGTGCCGATGTACTGGCCAGCATGGAACCAATGCCTAATCCACTAATAAACCGAAAAATACTTAGCTGTGTGATGGACTGGGCGTAGGCGGTAGCGAATATACTCCCTCCCATCAGCACCGCACAGATCAGGATCATGGATTTGCGTCCGATAATATCGGTTTTGGGAGCCAGAAACATGGCCCCGACGGCCATACCCATTACCCCGGCACTGAATACCATTCCTAACATTTCGGAGCTGATGGCCCATTCGCTGGCAATGGAGGGGGCGGTGTAGGAGATAATCAGTACATCCATACCGTCCAGCATATTCATCAGAAAGCAGACAAAGATGGTAGTGTACTGTAGCCAGCTCAGGCTCCGGTTGTCTATGATCCCCTTAATATCCGCGTAGGAAGGGGAGGAAAGGGGTGTTGTCTTGTAGGTTGGGTTCATCTTAGGAATGTATCTAAGCTTTCTATTTCTTAAAGAAGCTCAACTTTCTGCCAGTATACTTATATATCCCATGCTGAATAAGTAGGACACTGACTGGTTGAGTAGGAATGGGCTTGAATTAGAGGTGCCGAATAGGTAAAGCTTCGCTAATGAGGCTCCCTGCTTTCTTAAGATGCGGTTGATACAATACGTTTAGTTGCATGAGTGAATGGTAAGGGATGAAGAATAATTTGTGATTATTGTATACGACGACATTTCTGCATCCCTTCCCTCTACACTCTATTCATTTTTTTAGGTTCAGCATTCGGATTGCATTTTCTTTCAGGATCAGCGGCTTTACTTCTTCCTTGAATCCCGCCTGTTCAAAATCTTTCATCCACCGCTCGGGCGTGATCAGCGGGAAGTCGGTACCAAACAGCATTTTGTGTTTGAGCTGGGTATTGGCGTACTGCACCAGCTGGGGAGGGAAGTACTTGGGGCTCCATCCCGACAGATCAATGTACACGTTGGGCTTGTGCAGGCAAACGCTCAGGGCCTCGTCCTGCCAGGGCCATGACGGGTGCGCGATGATAATGGGTACATCCGGAAAATCAATGGCTACATCGTCCAGGTAGATAGGGTTGGAATAAGCAAGCCTGAGACCACCGCCCCCCCGTACTCCACTCCCAAACCCCGAGTGGCCGCTATGAAACAGCATGGGCAGTCCGGCGGCGGCGATTTCTTCGTAGAGATGGTACGCCATCCGATCGTTGGGGTAGAAGCCCTGCACCGTAGGGTGAAACTTGAATCCTTTTACCCCAAACTCTTCAATGAGCCGCCGGGCTTCGCGGGCGCCCATCCGTCCCTTGTGCGGATCTATGCTGGCAAAAGCAATCATTACATCCGGATTGGCCAGGGCGGCCTCGGCTACTTCCTCATTAGGTATACGGCGGCGGCCCAGTTCATACTCGGCATCCACCGTAAACATGACCAGCGCCATCCGGATGCTCCGGTAGTAGTCGACCGTTTCCTGAATGGTAGGCCGGTGGGTGGACTTGAAGTACTTAGCAAAGGCTTCGTCAAATTCGGGGCGGTAATCGTCGTGGGGCTGGGTACAGGATACCTCCGCGTGCGTATGTACATCGATCGCTACAATCTCATCTAGATTCATCAGGACAAAAGATAGGGTATTTAAGAGGAGTAGAGAACTACTTCTTTTTTATGAATTCAGTATAAACAGCGACTCCGGCCACCGGGACAACAACCTCCTAAGGAAGTACCCGGGGCCAGAGATCACGAAAGGTGACAATCGCTGCTAGTGGATCTGGGGCAGATTAACTCTCGCCCCACACTTTTTGGGCGGTATTGACTACCAGTTCGATCTTTCTCCACTGATCATCGTGGCTCATGTCATTGCCATGGTGGGTACTGCTGAATCCGCACTGGGGGCTGATGCACAGGTTCTCCAGAGGCATGTACTGCGCGGCTTCGTCGATGCGTTTACGCAGGTCATCGGGGTTCTCCAGTTCCCGGCTTTTGGATGATACAATACCCAGTACCACTACTTTATTGTTAGGTACAAAGCGAAGCGGAGCAAAATCGCCGCTGCGTTCGTCGTCGTATTCCAGGAAGTAGGCGTCTACGTTGATGTTGTTGAAGAGTACCTCGGCTACCGGCTCGTAGCCACCCTCCGCAAACCAGGTACTGCGGTAGTTGCCCCGGCAGAGGTGAATGCCTACCGTCAGGTCATCCGGACGACCATCTATGACCGAGTTGATCAGGGCCGCGTAGGTGCGGGGTAGTTCGTTGGGATCTTCCCCCCGCTCCTGAGCGGCGGCCCGCATCTTGGGGTCGCAGAGGTAAGCCAGGTTGGTGTCGTCCAACTGTATGTACCGGCAACCCGCCTGGTATAGCGCGTCAATCTCCTGGCGGTAACTCTGGCTGAGGTCGTGGAAGAACTCATCCATATCAGGATAGGAATTGATGTCGATGGATTTGCGTCCCCCCCGGAAGTGGATCATGGTGGGAGAGGGAATCGTTACCTTCGGGGTATAGGTAGCTACCTGCTTGAGGTAGTTGAAGTCATCCACCTGTATGTCCTTTACGTGTTGGAGCTTACCCGTTACGCTCACCTTGGGGGGCGTAAAACCATCTTCGGCGGCCTTTGCATTGGGATTGGCTTCAATGCCTCCGGTTACCGTTACACCGGCCAGCTCTTTGAGGAAGTCCAGGTGGAAATAGTCCCGGCGGAACTCCCCGTCGGTAATGGACTTCATCCCGGTTGACTCCAGCTTCTTTACCGTATCGGCAATGGCTTTATCTTCAATAGCCCGTAGTTCTTCCGCTGTGATTTCGCCCCTCTTCCATTTCATACGGCTCTCCTTTACTTCGGGAGTACGAAGAAGGCTACCAACGTGATCGGCTCTGAACGGGGGTTTGATTTTGTACATATACGCTTTTGTTAGGTAGGTTGATTACTGTTTATTTATGTTATTTCTATTTATTCAATAGGGCCGGGTTGGGGACGTTTGCCCGTCGAAACCCACTGGCGCAACGTATCAAAGGCTGTTCCGGTCTGCCGGGGCGTAAACTGGCAGTGCCCCTGACCATTGGTGTACTTTACTACCATAAACTGCTCCTTGTTTCGTTGTCTGACCATATTTTCATAATTAGTAACGGCCAACTCAGCAGGGATCAGCTGGTCGTAGGTAGTATGCAGGATCACCACCGGCCGGGCAATGTCACCCGTACGGTCGTAGCGTTGCAGATAATCGTACGATTTACGGGAAGCGGCAAAACGTTCCACTTTCTGATTGACCATCCAGTCGTCGGGGAAGCCGCTGTACAGGGTATTGGTATTGTCGAAAGGGTTTCCTCCGGATTTTCTGATCAGGTCCCGAAGTACCATTTCACCAAAGAGGACCGCAAAAGGAAGATCCTTGAGCTTCAGATCAAACAGCCGAGCCAGCTGCATGGCCGCCAGCGAGTCTTTCATCAATCCATTCTGAATCGGGGGCACCTTGGCAAAGACCTGATTCATGGGCTGCGGCTGTGTATTAGCGCTGTTATTCACAATATCTGAAAGTGACGAGGTCAGCCCCGGAAAAAGTACATTGAATACGGCCAGCAGGTCAAACTCTTTGCGAGTCTGAATGTAAGGCCGGCTCGAAAGCGGGCAGAGGGGCAAGGCTCCCTGGTAGTTCGCCGCGAAGTTTTCCATAGTACCCAGGGAGACCCCTCCTCCCATGGATTCACCGGCCATGTAGGTAGTGTCGGGCTTGCCGTACTTGGTAACAAAATGGTTGCGGAGTGCTTCGGTATCCTCGATGCCCTCGGGCAGGGCGTAACCCTGCTGTCGGTAGGCAGAGGCGGCCACGGCATAGCCCCGTTCCAGAAAGGGAGCCATTCGTTGGGCAAAGTTAGGGTTGTCAATGGCCGAGGGAGAATGCATGAACTCATAGCCGTGGGCGTACATCACCAGCTTATTTTTCCAGTTGGGAGGGAACATGATCTTGTACCTGGCCCCGTTGATCGTACCTGAATCAATCTTGGCCGGCTGAGCTACTGCCCAGCCGGTAAGTAATGCAAAAGTTAAAGTAAGTAGAATAGTTGTTTTCATAGGTACTTTCGAAATCAGGTATTGGCTTCAATGACAAGGAGATTGAGCTCAGGTTGATAGAGTAGCGCCACCGCTTCCGGATGGTTTTTTAGCACCTGCTTCTGATTAACGGATCCCTTATCGGTCAATTCACCGGCATCCATAGAAAGGGTGAAGTCAGCGAGCAGAACTCGTTTTATAAGGGTAGCGCTACCGGTACTGGTTTGGCTCAGACTATCCAGGAGCTGCTGCATCGTTTGTTGTAATTGCGTACTGGCTGCGATTTCGCGTACATCCGCATCCCCCGTAAGTCCGAAGCTGGCCTTGCAGGCCTCTACCTCCGGGAACACCAGCGCCCCGACGTACTCCCGATCGTGGCCGGTAATAACCACGTCTTGGATCAAACCGTTGCCCGCGGCCAGCAGGGCTGATCGTAGCGTGCCGACGTTGACCCAGGTACCTGTATCCAGCTTGAAGTCCTCGGCCAGTCGGCCGTCGAACAAGAGTCCTTTATATACATCGTCCGGATCTACAAATTTGAGGGCGTCACCGGTCTTGTAAAATCCCTCCTCATCGTAGGCTTTACGGGTCGCTTCTTCATTACGCCAGTACCCCGGCGTGACGTTGCCTCCCCTGAAGCGAGCTTCCAGTTTGCCATCTACCGGTACCAGTTTAAGTTCCAGACCCGGTACGGGTAGTCCCAGCAATCCGGCAAAGCCGTCGGGACGGGTGGAGAAAAGGGCCGAGGGACTGGACTCGGTGCAGCCCAGACCGGTACTGATGATGATGCGCTCACCTACAGTATCCAGCGCTAGCTGCTCCAGAGCATCCCACACGTGCTGGGGCATACCGGCACCCGCATAGAAGAGCAGCTTCACCCGGCTGAAAAACTTCTCCCGGAGCCCCCGATCCCTCCGCAGGTACTCCACCAGCTCACCAAATCCCTTCGGTACATTGAAGTAGATGGTGGGTGAAATCGCATGAAGATTAGCTACCGTGGTCTTGATTCCAGTTGGGGTAGGATTCCCCTCGTCCAGGTATAGGGTACCTCCGTTATACAACGTGAGCCCTAAATTGTGGTTGCCCCCAAAGGTATGGTTCCAGGGGAGCCAGTCAATGATCTCGAACTCTTCGGCCATGAAGGGGAAGGTCTGGGTGATCTGCTGCCAGTTGGTGCAGATGTTTCCATGCGTGTTGATCACCCCTTTGGGTAGGCCGGTGGAGCCGGAAGTAAAAAGTACTTTGGCAATGGTATCGGGTCCAATGTAGTTGAATGCTTCATCAACGGCATGGGTTGGGGTAGTTGTTAAAAGGTCCTGAAAAAGTGTTGCCGGCAGTTCTGCTGGATTTGACACTACTACTACCTCAGTACCTTTGGCAACTGCTTTCAGTGCCTTCTCGTACTTCTTTCCATCCGAAACGAACAGCATACCCGGGGTAAGCAGGTCCATGACGTGCCGGAGCTTCTGGAAATCCGTTGAGCGCAGGGAATAGGCGGGCGTAATGGACGAGCAGGGAATACCCACGTGCAGGGCCGCCAGCGCCAGCAACCCGTGCTCAATGCTATTCTCCGAGAGTATAGCAATGGGACGCATAGGGGAGACATTCGCCCGGAGCAGGTACTGGGCGATCCGTCGGACCTGCTCCAGCGTCTGCCGGTAGGTGAGGGTACGCCACTGTCCCTCCCTATCGCGCTGCCCGATGAATACCTTATCAGGCCACACCCCGGCCCAGTGCAGCAGTCGCTCGGTCATCCGGGTGGGGTGGGGCTGTAAGGGTACCCGTGACTTCAGCAGGATAGTGCCGTCCTCCCGGGTGCTCCCTTCAATGGACACTTCGCCAAAAGGGATCTTCCGGTAAGGCGTGGCTTGTATGTCGTCTTTCAGCATCATGCTTCTCCTACTTTTTTAGCTTTTCCTTCCAGAAACAGCCGGAGGCGTTCCTTCGCCTCAGGTGCACTTTGCGCAATGGCCGCTACCAGTGATTCCATCATCAGTCCCTGCTCCTGCGACGATTCCGTAATGCGGGGCAGTACGTGCATCAGGGCGTAGTTGGTCATGCCGGCATTGGAGCTAATCTTACGCGCAAGTTCCATGGCTTTTTCAAGCCCCTGCCCCTCTTCCACCAGGTACTGCGACAGGCCGATGCTGTAGCCCTCCTCCGCCGTATACACTCTACCGGTAAACATCATGTCCTGCATGCGCGCCATACCGATCAACTTGGGTATACGTACCGAAGCACCACCTCCCACGAATATACCGCGTTGGCCTTCGGGTAAGGCATAAAAGGCAGAAGGCTCGGCTACCCGAATGTGAGCAGCGCTGGCCAGCTCCAGTCCTCCGCCTACCACGGCACCGTGCAGCACAGCCACCACCGGTACTTTACCAAACTGCACTTTATCCAGTGCATGGTGCCACATACGTGAATGGAAGATACCTTCCACCACATCCCTTTCTTTCAGCTCCGACAAATCCAGCCCGGCACTGAAATGGTTGCCCTCTCCGTGTATCACCACGCACTTGATGCCGTCGGGGATATTGGAAAACAGCTTTTCCAGACTAAGTATGGTTTCGTCGTTCAGGGCATTCCGTTTCTCCGGGCGGCTGATCCGCACAATGAGTATTTCACCCACGGTCTCGAGCAGAAGGGTTTCGGAGAGGGTGCTTAGGTTAGAAGTATTGTTCATGAGTAGCGTTCAGGAGTCAGATAGTACAAACTGTTTTTCAAGGGGCAATTATTTATTCCTGACCGTAACAATTACCCGCTGGTACCTCGTAAGAGCAGGTGTACCATGGTCTGTCCCTTCCAGGACCAGATGAATCGTTTGGCCGGCCACGGCATCGCTGGGAATCTGTACCTCCGTTTGTTTTGAATCAGGATTTGTGATGACGACCTTACCGGGATAACTTCCTGTCTGGAACTGCCACCATCTGAGTGAAACCTGATCCCCATCCGGATCCGAAACGGCTCCGTGTAACCGTACTTTATCTCCGGCAGCAGCCATAAAGCTCAGAGGCCCTTCCACTTGTACAATAGGTTCATGATTGGCATTGGCGTACGTAGGGGTTACCGACCATTTCATACGGGCCGCAAAATCCTGCTGAGCTGCCGGAAAAAAATTGGGGTAGGCTGGTTCATTGGCCTTTTTATTCACTGGATTTGAGCTGAGGGCTGCTACCATGGCCTGAGCGGATGTATCAGCAGGCTGTGAAAATATATTCGGGGTTTCCTGTTCAGGTACCTGACGGCCACCCCAACCTCCGTACGAACTTGCTTCGTAGGCACGCAGACCATTACTGAGCATGTTCATAAATGTATGGTTATCCCCTTCGCCTAACCAGGAGCCTTTTTCCTGGACAGGCATCCATACCGCATAGCCCATTTGTTTTAGCTGATCGTTAGTGTAGCCCGATAGGCCAAAATAATCAAGTTTATCGCCTTTTACCATTTGTTTTCCATCCCCCCACACCCGGTAAATGGTTCCAAGAGGACCACGATCCGATACGTTTTCCTTCATCCATGACGAAGTCAGGTACACAGCATTCTCCGGGGTAGCCCGTAGTTGCGCCCCATAGCCATAGTTGGGGCCGCCTCTGAACTGCCGGTACTCGATATCCGGCCAGTTGGGCTTGATGTAGTTGGCATAGGTATCATCCTGATCACCGGAAGGAAGCAGGACTACCTTACGCGAGATTTTATTTTTGACTACTTCCCATTGGGTGGTGTACTCATACTGCTCCTGAATGGATTTGAGCGCCCGGGCAATGGTACTATGACCTCCCCAGGCGGTAAGGAACAGAGGTCCCGGCTTATCATCCAGCATCAGCGATTTGATCAGATCAGAGCCCGGTGTATCTTTTGAATAGTCACCATCAAATTCAATATTCCCATATTTGATTTTAGATCGTAGTACATCCGGTGCCGGGTAGGCCGGGTTATGCACTTTCAGGTTTGGATACACTTTTGCATACGCATCGACCGCATTATGAATAAAACGTTCGTCTTTGGCCCAGCGCCACGATTCACATGGACATAGATCTAAACCGAAACGGCTATACTCCCGTCCCTGCACAAACCATTTGGTACCCTTTCCGTCTCCTTTCCAGTGAAATTGGCTACTGGCGTAGATGAGTCCTTCTATGTTCAGGTCGCTGCTGTAGAGCAGAAAACGGATCAGTGAGTTATTATCGTCAAGTTCGGGATCCGCCGTCACGACTATGCGCGGCCGTGCCTGTTTTTGGGAAGATTGGGCGCTTGAACGGTTGGGTAAAAGAAGTACTAGAAGTAGTCCAATCCCAAACAGCCCAAAAGGAATATAGTACTTATGTTGACGCACGCTCATTAGGTAAAGCCTTTTGAAAATTAATGTGTATGGTTCAGTTCTCATCAGTTAGCTGCCCCTTGTTGTTTTCAATGGCCTGCCGGTAAGGTTTCAGACCTGTCCAGAAGCTTAGCGCACCCACTACTCCCCCTATCAATAGGAGTAGCGTCAGAGAGTACCGTATAGCCCCCTCGTCCTGAAAAACAAAGTCAGTGAATATGGCCACGGTGGTAGGTCCTAGTCCTAGTCCAATCAGGTTGAGAATAAAGAGAAAGATGGCGGAGGCCAGCACCCTTACCTGATTCGGCATCAGTTCCTGCACGGCCGAGGCGGCCGCTCCAATGTTGGACGCGAGGAAGAAGCAGGGGATAAACAGGATGGCCAGGGCCAGGATCGGACTATTCATGAGGGGAGCAAAGCAGGTAAGCACGACGGCTACCAGGGAGATCAACCCCACGCGGAGGCGACCATCAGTATATCCCATTCGTACCAGCCGGTCGGCGTACCAGCCACCCCAAAAGACTCCCAGTCCTGAAGCTACTACAAGTACTATCCCAAAGCCCAAACCGGCCTGCGGCGTGCTCCAGCCGTAGGTGCGCACCAGATACGTAGGTACCCAGGCACTGCACCCGTAGTTGATCAGGGCCGAAAAAGCCAGTCCGAAGCAGATGGACAGGTAGGCCCACTTGTGTTTGAATATGATGTTGAGAGCTTCCGGAATACTTACTTCTACGGTTTTGCCTTCCTTTTTCAGGAGGTTTTTGCGGACCGGCTCCTTTACCGTCAACATGAGTGCGGAAAGGATGAGGCCCGGTAGCCCGATGTACACAAACAGGAGCTGCCAGGGGTACAGCGAGCCGAGCAGAGGTACATACACCCGTCCCTCCGTTGGGAGTGTAGCAATAATACCGGCTCCGATCAGCAGAGCTATACCAGAGCCTAAGAATATACCCGACGAAAAGATACTGAGTGCCGTAGCCAGACGGTTTTTAGGAAAGTAATCAGCAATCATCGAATAGGCAGAGGGCGATAGGGTCGCTTCGCCCACACCTACGCCCATGCGGGCCATAAAGAACTGCGAGTAACTCCGGATGCCTCCGCAAAGTATCGTCATTAGGCTCCACAACGCTACGCCACCCATAATGATATTGCGGCGACTGTACCGGTCGGCCAACCGACCGATGATGACGCCGAACAGGGTATAAAACAGAGCAAAGCTTAACCCCATCAGCAGACTCATCTTAAAGTCAGACAACCCTAAGTCCCGCTTGATAGGTACTACCAGCAGGCTGAGGATCTGCCGGTCGATAAAAGAGGAAATGTTGGCCAGTGTTAGTAGAAAGACTACGTACCAGCCGTATTTCAGGGAAGGTTCCTGGGCCTTTTCCAGGGGTAGGGTTAACGTCTGCTTCATGGGTACGTATCAGATAAGTATGTCTTCCTCCGGATTGAATAGAGATAGCCCCTCCTCAGTCGTAAGCTGCTCGCAAAGTACTTTACACCTCGTTAGTTCATGGGTGAAGTAGAACTTCATAGTATGTATTTTGGACCGGTAGAAGGGTTTCTTTTCTCCTGCGGCTTCCCCTCCGGCTAACGCTTTTTCGGCCACTGTACCCATCCGGAGCCACTGCCAGGCCACGTTAAGGATACCGAATAGCTGCATGTACAGGGTAGCATCGGCCAGGAAGGCTTCATTCCCCTTTTCCTCCCGCACCCTAAGGAGCAGACCCGTTACTGACTTCCAGGCCGCGATGGACTGGTTGAGTTGATCGGCATAGGGTTGTAAGGCTTCAGATTCATTGGCAATCCGTATGTCTGGCATTACCTGCTCGCTCCACAGGTCTACGGCCTGCGCATGGTTCTGGGGGATCTGCCGGCCCAACAGGGCAATGGATTGGATGCCGGTGGTACCTTCGTATACCGGAAAGATCCGGGCGTCCCGTGCCATCTGCTCCACGGGGAAGTCAGTCGTGTATCCATAGCCACCCAGTACCTGCAGGGCCTGGTACACCGAGCGATTCCCCTCCTCCGATCCGTAGGTTTTAGCCACCGGGGTCAGTAGTTCCAGCAGGTCCAGGTAGTGCTGTTTCTGTGATTCCTCAACAACTTTCAGGAGATCCAGGTACTTGTAGCACTGGAGGATAAGAGCCAGGGTACCTTCGGTAATGGCCTTTTGAATCAGCAGCATCCTCCGTACATCTGGATGCTGAATAATGGGTACCGGAGGGGTATTGGGATCTTTGGCGTTGGCCCTTCTGCCCTGTACCCGCTCTCTGGCGTATTGCAGCGAAGTAGCGTAGGCCAGGGAGGCGACCGACACCCCCGCCAGACCCACCTCCAGCCGGGCGCTGTTCATGAGCTGAAACATGTACTGCAGGCCCCGGTTGGCTTCGCCGAGCAGGTAGCCGACGCAGGTACCCGCGCCGCCAAACTCCAGGTGCATGGCCGGAGTGGCCTTTTGCCCCATCTTGTGGTATATTCCGATGGATTCTACGCCATTGAGTACCAGCGTACCTGCTTCGTCTTGCCGCTTCTTGGGTACTATAAAGAGCGATATACCCTTGACACCCGCCGGTGCTCCTTCTATCCGGGCCAGCACCAGGTGTACTATATTTTCGGTAATATCCTGATCACCGGCTGATATAAATATCTTTTGTCCCCTGATATGATAGAGACCTTCCCCGGCCGGTATGGCCGTTGTAGTAATATCCGACAACGAACTACCCGCCTGGCTTTCTGTAAGGCACATGGTAGCTGCCCACTGCCCCGACAGGAGTTTGGGTAGATAGAAGGACTTCTGTTCCTCATTACCAAACTGAAGCAGGACATTAGCGACACCCTTTACCAGATCGGTGAACATCACGAAGCTGTTATTGGCCGAGGAAAGTATGTACTGAACGGAGGCAGCTATGGTGCGGGGTAGTTGCTGCCCGTCCCACTGGAGGGGAAAGGTAGCCGCCATTAAACCTGATTCGGCATAGGCATGATAGAACCTGTGCACCAGGGGATGCACCTTAACCTGTCCGTCTACCAACTGAGGCTCCTCACGATCGGCGGGCACGTAGGCGGGTTGTAGGTATTCCTCAGCTAGTTCCGCGGCAGCATCAAGGATCATGTCGAAGGTTTCCCGTCCGTGCGCTCTGAAGTACTCATGCGCTGTGACGTCCTCCATACCCAGTACCTCATACAGTACAAAGCGGAGGTGATCGCGGGAAAAACATTTGATTGCCATACGTTTTAATTTTCATGATTACACTCTTCCCTAAAGGAGAGAGGAAATCAGATCTTACCTCTTTGGTACACTCCAATAGTATAGATGGCGCTTCCTGTTGCTCTCAAAAATGATATTTTATCCCTTAGAAATCTAATTCTATTTTCTAATTTGGTAATTAGTATAACTTATTGGAAATTGCTGTATGGAACTACGGCAACTGCGCTATTTTGTAGAAGTAGCCCGCGAACTGCATTTTGGCCGGGCGGCGGAGAAGTTATTTATATCCCAGTCGGCGCTTAGCCAGCAGATACAACTCCTCGAAGAAGAGATTGGAGTGGACCTGTTTGTACGGACTCTGCGACTTAAACAACGAAAAGTGGAGCTAACGGAGGTGGGGGAGCAATTTCTGATAGATGTTGTTGCGATACTGAAGCAAAGCGAAATGGCTCTGGAAAATGCCCGCAGCCTGGGGCAGCGCAAGAATGAATTACGAGTAGGCTTCTTTAAATTGGCTTTTCGGGAGTGGATCGTAGAGATCATTCATACAATAGCGCGCCATTTTCCGGAGGTAGAGGTGAAGATCATTGAGTACCCTACGGTAGAAAGTGTACAGGATGGCCTGCTGGAACAAAAGATAGATCTGGGGATGATGCTGCTACCCCTCAAAGACGAGGCGTTGGCCTCGCAGGTGTACAAAAATGACTACCTCAGCGTAATCCTCTCGGAACACCATCCGCTGGCAACGGCCGATCATATCCTGCTGGAAGAGTTGAAAGACCAGAAATGGGTGGTTATCAATAAACCTCTTCATCCCTTCTATGACTACATCGAGCGGCTATGTCAGAAAGCGGGATTTAGCCGGGAGAGTCACATCGTGCAGGAGGTTTCATCCCACGAGATGCTCTGTAGTCTGGTGAGTCTGGATATTGGCATTGCCTTTATGCCCTCCCTCTTCGACCTCAGCAAAGAGCCTGGGCTGGTGGCCAGAAAGGTACTCAGAAGCGGCGCTTCACCCACGGAAATAGAAGTGAATCATGCCATAGCCTGGCGCAAAAGGCAACTGTCTCCGCTGGTGAAGGCCGTTGTAAATACAATTGGGTAAGGTAATTGGGCTAGGCTGGGGGTGCCTGCAGAAAAGCAGCTTTCTGCTCAATAGTTTCCAGTAATTCCTGCAGCTCCCGTTCGGTAGTAAGCGGGTTCATCAGGGATACCCGCAGATAGGTTTGTCCTTTCAGGGTGGTTTGTACAATGAAGAAGTCCCCCTCTTCCAGCAGCAGTTGTCTGATCTGTTGATTGAGCCTATTCGGGTCCCCATCCGTCCGGTACCGGAAACACACGATGTTGCACTCCGGCTCGTAAGCCAGTTCAAAGGCAGGATTGGCTCTGACCTGGGCGGAAAATGTTGTAGCCAGTCCGTACAGCCGCTCTATATTCTCCTTAAAAATTTCTTCGCCGTAGGTACAGAGGATGGTGTACACGTTCAGGATGGACATGTTTTTGGTACACTCAAGGGTTCTCTTCCCGCCGTTGTACCATTCTTCTTCCCCTGGCTGCTCCGCCCACAGGTACTGGGCCCGCTGGGCGAATGTCTTGTACGAGTTGCTGCCTCGTTTGAAGATAACCGCCGTAGAGAGTGAGGGGGTCATCATCATTTTGTGGTAGTCCACTACCACCGAATCCGCCTGCTCAATCCCTTTGACCAGATGCTTGTATTGGGGCGAAAAGGCGGCCGGAGCGCCGTGGGCCCCATCTACATGGAACCACAGGTTGTACTTCTGACAGAAGGCCGCAATGGCTTCCAGATCATCGTAGGAGCCGGTGGAGGTAGTGCAGGCACAGCCTACTACACACAGTACCTGCTTTCCTTCGGCCCTAACCTGCTGGTAGTAGGGCTCCAGCAGGTCGGTGCGCATCTGGTACCGCTCATTAACGGGTACTTTGATAATACCTTCGGTACCCAGACCCATGATGCGGGTGGCGCGGTCTATGCAGTAATGCGCTTCTTCCGACACCAGTACCGCCCACCGCTGTCCCTCCTGATGGCCTTCGTTCCATACATTACTGACCGCCGCTCGGGCTGCCAGCAAGGCCGTCAAATTCCCCAATGATCCACCTGATGTCATAATACCGGACGCTTCCTTACCAAAGCCGAGCGTTTGGGCCAGGTACTCCGACATGATCTTTTCGAGCGAATTACCTACCATGCCCATTTCGTATACCGCCTGTCCCTGGTTCAGCAGGGCCGATACCGCCGACGACAGCACCGTGACCGGTAAGGGAGGGGTAGTCTGGTGACCCATGTACCGCGGGCTGTGCAGATGAATGGACCGTTCGATGGCTTCCTGAAACAGGGCCAGTGGCTGGGTCAATGGTTGTAGGGAACCTAACTGCCAGTACGCCAGCTGATCGCCCGGCGGTTTCCAATCGATGGTCTTACCAGCTCCGGAAGTAGTCTTTTCCAGATAATCGGCCAGCATATCAATCAAGGCATGCCCCTGACGTCGGAAGTCATCGGCGGAGTAAGCCTGATCCATTATATTTTCCATGAATAGTTGCTCAGTTTTACTTGCAAAGTAAGCGGGAAGTAACCTGTAATAACAGTAGACACCAGTTATTTTGACCAAATTTGCAGGTACAGGAGTATGTGAATCAAGCTATCTGAATTTCTAGTATGCAATTACACTATATACCAACAAAGCACGGCCGGTATACCGGCCGTGCTTTGTTGGTATATGCTTAACTCAATTAGTCTTCTGACTCTTCAGTAGCTCCTGCTCCGCCCAAGTTCTTCTTGGCATTGTTATCTATTTCCTCTTCTTCGCGTGTACTGTCCATATTGTCGGTGACAAGTCCGGTACCACCGGTACCCACATTGCCTATAAACGATGAATTACCCTGAACCGTAGTACTACTATTTTTTAGCTCCTCCGCATTTCTATCGTAGGTGGCGTCAGTCCTGGCTTCACTCTGCTTTCCCTGCTCCTGATTGTCTTTATTGGTAGTGTCCATAGTCAATGAAGTTAATTCCTGCTTATACAACCTGTCCTTATCCAAAAGGTTTAGGCTACCTGTCTTCAATGAAAACGGGCAAAGAGGGATGGGGTGGTACGGGTTTTTAAGCTTCCTGAGCTACTTCAGGAACGGAAGTAACTACATGAGTACTCATTTTATATACATTGTATGAAGTAGAAACTATCTATAACTATACTACTGCTGGTAGTACACCTTTCCAGACAGCAGTAGGGGGGGGATCCGCAACCACCATTTTTGATAGAGACTTACCCTCTCGCTTAAATAAGTAACAAAAGCACCGAATACAGCAATACACCCGTACTGAATGCCCAGAAATTGCTCTTTCGTTCTTCGGGCAGTTCCTCTTTCAGAACGTTCAGGATGGTACTTCCGGCTATGAAAGCAAATAGTACCACAATCCACTCTTCCGGAACTTCGGTAAGTATACCTATCATCCAACCGGCTACAATAGAAAACGTGATGACCCAGCGGCCCTGGCGGCGGTAGGCGGAGTGGTAATGCTCAGCGAGGGCATAGTCATTTACCATGAAATGAAAAGCCATTGCCACCGTAAACCAGACCAGAGACGCTACGTTTTCGTCACGCTGGACCAGCAAGTATCCAATTATTGCATTATAAAAGGAAAAGGAAGCAATGTGTAGCCAGAAAACATTCAGGTTGTGTGTGGCCATCTCGGTTTCCTCCTCATCCCGGTTTGATTGCGCCGATTGCTTGGCGGCTTTTTCCAGACCGTAGTAGAAAGCCAGACCAAACAGGGCAATCAGGTAAATATGGTGTTCCAGAAAATTAAGAACCTGATCCTGCAGCACCTCCTGGCCCGCTGCCAGCTCCGGTAGTAGATGGACGAATATATAGGCTACCGACACTCCTCCGCCAAAGGATAACCACTTACTGCGGGGGATGGAGGTAAACTTCAGCCGTTCGGAGAGCAGGTGGGTGAGTGCCAGTACCAGGGCGGCTATTGCTGAAACAGAGACCATACATTAAAGTGCTTACATGTACTGATGAACTACGTTCAGCACTAGCCACAAAAGTTATTCCTGCATTAGCAGGAGTTTTGGTGTGGGATATAGTCTGGATTTTTGCCCTGGGTTTATTTATCTGCCACTTCAAGATGATTCCACTGATTCTGTACCTGAGTATTATCCTGGAAAGGGATCAAAAAGCCGAAGCTTCTTATCTCTTTTTGCTATGAATAAATTGGGAAGCCCGTTGCTTGGCTTCTTCCATCAATTGCATATAAATAAGATTGTAATCTTTTGAATACGAGTTATTACAGGTATGGATGATATAGGTAAACAAGCTCAGCACCAGAATCATAAGTAATGGCCCTAGTATACCCAGGCCTACACCATTGTGGAATATATAAATGGAGACACATATTGCACAGAAAATAGTAATTCCCCTTAGAGTAGAGAAATCCATTTTTCCGGTCTCTATTTCTTTGGTGTACTCTGCTAACTCTTCTGATTCGTCGTTACTGAATAAGGTGGGATTATTATTATTTATAAGATACGATATCTCATCAACGCTAAAACTAAACAATGTATCGTGATGATCATGCTCTTCCTGGGTGCGCATATGATGTACCCTTTGTGAAATATTCACATATAGTATAGATAATACCACCGCCAGAATTATGCCTATTGAATATTTAGAATCACTTGGGTCCTGGATTAATGGGTGCATAAGCAGCAGCAGAAGTATCGAAGACAATAGCCAGCTCAACTTATTATCTTCAAAAGTACCTATCAATGCTACCAGCAGCATTAAAAACCAGACTGCATAGATTGCGCCAATAAAAGTACCCATCAACTGCACTGTAAGAGATACTACAATGCTGATTATTAGTAATATTTTCATAAGTGTATATAGTGTGTGAAATAATAATAGTACTTACACCACAAGTATATCCACCTATCAAAAAAATATAAAGTAAAAATTATCTATTGGTTCAATATTTGATTCATAGTCAACTTCCGGACCTTTAATCTTGCCTAGGCAAAGGTATCCTTGATCAGAATCAGTACTTCCGCTGGCTGTATATCCCGAATCTCTACATAGGCTGCTTCTCCGGCCTGTCCTTTTACGGTTACCTTTGAACCTATGGCGTGAGTGCCTGTGTAGGCTCCGTTAGCAGCCGTTTGGGCTGTATTGGCAATGACTACAAATTCAGCACCGGGCTGGGACAGTTCGGCGGCCACTACTACATTACCCCCACGAGCATCAACTCCATTGGGATTGACGATGCAGAGCGCCTCCTGATTATGCAGGATGCGTGACCAGGCTACCAGTTCGCCCGCTTTCGGAAATTCAAAGCCCGTACCGGGAATTTGTATCTGTCGCAGGTACTGGCGTCCGAGCCGGAGTACCGAGTGGGCAGCTCTTATTTTGCCGAGACTCTGGATCCGTCGGTAGGCCGGGCTTCCTGTATCAAAGCAGTGCTTGCCAGCGGTACCAAACGGACCAAATCCAGGTAAGGTAGTATCCTGCTCATGGAGTTGTGTTTCCAGGTCCTCTGTTGCATTGGCCCGCGGATGTTCGGGACCAAACATGGCTTCGCGTAGGTACCTGTCGTTGGAGCGCCATCCATCCAGGAAGCTTACCTGCGAACTGGTCGGACCAGCCAGCGCCTGCTCGGTACCATAGTAGATGCAGGGAATCCCCAACGTGAAAAATTGAATGGCCACGGGAATCGTCACGTAATAATCCTTTACCGCGAAATCATCGGGTACTTCGGCAGAGAAGCGGATCTTACTGCCAAATACGTGATCGTGGTCGTCCAGGATGGATACGTGCCGGTCACCAAAACTACGGTGGGACTCAAAACCCTGGCTTTGCCGGTCAAAGATGTCGAAGTAGGTATTTCCTCTATCCAACCCTTTGGCCACGGAGTTCAGGGTGAGTCGGGCACTACCAATATCCAGCGCCGCGTTCAGGTTCCGCTCCATCATGGCTGTGAAGTCCATGACAGCATCCTGGAAGTTGTCTCCTCCGGCTATTTCACCGATCAGCAGGAAATTATGCTTACCAATCAGATCCGCAAACTCGCGAATGGCACCGCAGAAGTTGCGGGTTTCTTCCAGCGCCATGTGCTTCACGGTATCAATCCGGAAACCGTCGCAATCGGTAAGGGCGATCCAGTACTGCAGACACTGGATCAGGTGCGTAAGTGTACCCGGTACATCCAGAGCGAAGTCTTTTAACGAAAGAAAATCGGTACGCTTGTGTTCGGCTCGGGGATCTGCAATGTCCCTTGACTCACCCAAACTACCCATTCCCGCCCGGGTATACAGGCTCTCCCTTTGCAGCTCGCGGGGCCATACGCCTTCGTGTATGGAAGCGATATCCGCCGGTTCCGTGGTAAAGCCTTTCTGGGCTATATTTCTCCAGGCCAGCTTCCACCCACTCGTATCTTCAAAATCAGGAGAACCGTAGTAGTTGGGCCAGGCTTTGTAGGGCGGTTCATTCTCGGCCTGATCAACCTCATTCTCTGGCTTGACATACCCCCAGTTGTCACCCGAATGATTCACAATAACGTCAAATACTATACGTATTTCATTGGCGTGGGCCTCACTCACCAGATTTACCAGATCTTCTCTGGTACCGAAGCGTGGATCTACCTCCAGAAAGTCCTGTATACCGTAGCCATGGTACGAGTTCAATCCTACCCGCTGTTTGAATATAGGTCCAATCCAGATGGCGGTTACACCTAATCCTTTCAGGTAGTCCAACTGCCCCCTGATACCATTGATAGTCCCCCCCTGCCAGCGTGAGCCCGATTCAGCCCATTGCTGCCAGTTCCAGTCTTCACGTACCTCCGTCTGGCGTAGCTCTTTGATCTCGTCACGTGTTAGTAGTGGACGATTTGCCTCCTGTCCGTCGCTAAACCGATCGGGTAGTAAAAAATACAGTACCTCATCACGCCAGCTAATGGGTGAGGGAAAGTAGGTTACGCCCTCCCGTATGGCGCGATTGATAAGTGATCGAGCCCCTGCGATTGTATCAGGACGATCTGGTTCCAGAAGATCTAATGGTGTAGGCATAGTAGTATCGTTGATAGTGTGTAAGTCAAAAGCCCTCATTGGCAGGTATGGATGATGAGTCACTTCATCTGGTACCCTATTTTTGAGAGGTTACTCTTTTTGTAACTGCTACTTGTTGCGTTAAAAGTACAGCTAAGTACTTACAGTACATAGCCTATTGGGTACTTCTTATTGAGTGGTATCGTCTGGTAGGGTTACTTGTATGTGTGCTTCTGGGATCGGTAGTTTCCAAAACTTGTAAGGCAATGAAGGGAAACAGAAATGGAATGTTTCTGACTACTTAGTATTCTTATTCGAACAACAACGGCTGCGGCAATCGAATAAAAGTTTTACCACCTACCTCTATCTCCTTCACCATTTTTACTACATTTGCTGCAGCTTAATCACAAACCAAACTTTAGGGGTGTCCGCCGTAGGGCGGGCTGAGATGATACCCTTTGAACCTGAACAGGGTAATGCCTGCGAAGGGAAAAGTGAACATACTGACTGGACGCCGTGCACCCATTGCACAGCTGTTTGTAGTCTGTCTCAACATCTTCCCCTGCCGTTTGGCTCAACTGAAACCGGTTGCCAAACTATGCAAGTAAAACTTAACTTCAAACCCGTTGAATGTCCTCCGCCCGGTACATTGCTGGCGCTGCTGGAAAGTCTGGGTCTCACCGACCGAAAGGGTATTGCTCTCGCTCACAATAGCCGCATCGTGCCACGGGCGCATTGGGAGCAGACCCAGCTTCAGGAAAACGATTCCGTAACGCTTATACAGGCAACGCAGGGTGGTTAATGGACTTCAGGCAATGAGGTACAGCCTATGCGACTGGTCTTTGGACCGGCTGCTGCAACGGCTCAATCCAATCAAGCTACCTGATCTATTTCACTTCATCCCTATTGCATTGCTACCAACAGGTAATGAATCGTTCCTATGAAGATAAGTCCATTACAATACATCACCTCTCGTCCCGAAGATGCAGACCTGGCGTGCCGGAACGGAGTCAACTGGGTACAGTTGCGCGTCAAGAACCGGTCTCTAGCTGACTGGATGGCACTGGCGCTGGAAACGCTGGCTGTTTGCCGCCAGTACAAGGCTCGCCTGATCATCAATGATAACGTACAACTGGCCGGAGAAATCGGAGCCGATGGGGTACACCTGGGTAAGCAGGACATGCCCGTAGCCGAAGCCCGGCAGTTGCTGGGGGCGTCGGTGACTATCGGCGGTACGGCCAATACCCTAGAAGACATCCGGACCCACTATGCAGCGGGGGCTGATTATATCGGGTTGGGACCCTACCGATTTACGGTGACGAAGGAGAACCTTAGCCCCATTCTGGGTTTGGAAGGATACAGCGCGCTGTTGGCTGCCTGTGGGCAGGATAGTATATCCATACCCATCATCGCGATTGGCGGTATCGAAGTGGCTGATGTACCGGCTATACTTCAAACTGGGGCCTATGGCATAGCCGTTTCGGGTGCCATTACACGAGATATACCCGGGCAGGTTCCGGCATTTTGGGAGGCTATAAAGCCGGTTTATTCTTAAACATTCACAACCATGAATCCACAACCCTTACGTATTGCCAATAGAACATTTACATCCCGCCTGTTTACGGGTACCGGCAAGTTTAGCTCAACACCCCTTATGGAAGAAGCGCTCCTGGCTTCTGGCTCGGAGCTGGTGACGGTCGCACTGAAAAGGGTGGACATCACCGACGCTACAGATGATACCCTGTTGCACCTGAAGGCGCCCCATATCCATCTGCTGCCCAATACCTCGGGGGTACGGACTGCTCGGGAAGCAGTGTTTGCTGCCGAACTGGCCCGGGAGGCGCTGGAAACCAACTGGCTCAAACTGGAGATACATCCTGACCCGCGCTACCTGCTGCCCGATCCCATCGAGACACTACAAGCGGCCGAAGAACTGGTGAAGCTAGGTTTTGTGGTGCTGCCTTACATCCATGCGGACCCCGTGCTGTGCAAGCGACTGGAGGAAGTAGGGGTGGCGGCTGTGATGCCCCTAGGAGCTCCCATTGGCTCTAACCGGGGCTTACGAACCCTTGATTTTCTGGAAATCATTATTGAACAAAGCCAGGTACCCGTGGTGGTAGATGCCGGTATTGGTGCCCCCTCCCACGCTGCGGCGGCTATGGAAATGGGTGCCGATGCAGTACTGGTCAATACAGCCATTGCCGTAGCCGATAATCCGGTACAGATGGCGGTTGCTTTCAAGATGGCCGTCGAGGCCGGTCGACTGGCCTATGAAGCCAGGCTTGGAGCCTCGTCGGCCACCGCTTCCGCCAGTAGCCCATTCACCGCATTTCTGGAAGATTAAGTATGTTCAGCCAAGTACTAACTACTTATTCATGGGCGGAGGCACAACGGGCCATCCACACCAAAACCGCTCGTGATGTCGAACGGGCACTGGCCAGTACGGACCGCACGCTGGCCGACTTTCAGGCGCTGATCTCACCGGCGGCCGCCCCCTATCTGGAGGATATGGCCCGCCAGAGTCACTTCCTGACCCAGCAGCGCTTTGGTAAAACCATGCAGCTGTATGCCCCGCTGTACCTCTCAAACGAATGTCAGAATATATGCACCTACTGCGCGTTTAGCCTGGATAATAAGATCAGGCGGCGCACGCTGACGGATGAGGAAATACTGCGGGAGGCCGATGCGCTGAAGGCGATGGGCTATGAGCATGTTCTGCTGGTAACGGGTGAAGCGAACCAGACCGTAGGGGTACCTTACCTGAAAAAGGCCATACAGTTGCTCAGGGAGCAATTTGCCCATCTCTCCATGGAGGTACAACCCCTCGATCAGCCAGACTATGCTGAGCTGGTAGCCGAAGGGCTGCATACCGTGCTGGTGTATCAGGAGACCTATGATCAGGAGAATTACAAAAAGCATCACCCCAAAGGCAAGAAAGCCAACTTCACCTACCGGGTTGAAACGCCTGACCGGTTGGGACGGGCGGGTATATACAAGATTGGGCTGGGCGCATTACTGGGTTTGTCCGACTGGCGCACCGACAGTTTTTTTACGGCACTGCATCTGAACTACCTCGAAAAAATGTACTGGAAAACCCGGTACAGCATCTCTTTCCCCCGGTTGCGGCCCATTGATGTACTAGGTGCTGAGGGAGTTACTTCCCGCGATTTCGGACAATGTATGACCGATCGCGAGCTGGTTCAGCTCATTTGTGCATACCGGCTTTTTAATCGTGATGTGGAGCTATCACTCTCGACCCGCGAAAGTCCCCGCTTTCGTGACCATGTCATCCGATTGGGAATCACCAGTATCAGTGCCGGCTCGAAAACCAACCCGGGGGGATATGTGGTGGAGCCGCAATCGCTCGAGCAGTTTGAAATATCGGATGAACGTTCCCCCGCCGAGATGGCAGAAGTGATACGCAGGGCTGGCTACGAGCCGGTCTGGAAAGACTGGGATTGGAGCCTCATGCCTACCTAGTGGACCAGATTTGACAGTTGCTGAATGGTCTCGACGGGGTCTGGGCTTTGCCACAGCGTTCCCAGTACTGCTGCCCCGTCGAAACCCGCTTCCTTTACCTGCTGAATAGTTCCGGCATGTATACCACCCAGTCCAATCAACCGGGGTAGTCTCTCTTCCTTCTGTTTCAGGTTCCGGATGGTAGCCGCTTGATCTGATAAGGGTAGTGCGGGCCCGTATCCTGGCTTACTGATACTTGCGAATAATGGACTGTAAAACACCAGTTCGCACCGCCCGTTCAGTTGGGGCCACTGGGCCAGCTCGTGGATACTCGTAGAAAAGGCCCGGCTATGTGGGGCTGCTCCCTGACGGTCTGCCTCTTTCCAGTGCTGTAAGTAAGGCTGATCAGGAACGGCAAAGGGTATGATCAACTGCCGCTGGAAGGGCCGTAAGTAGTCCTGCGCCAGGGTCGTTGAAAGTACTTCGGAATACGCCTGACGTACGTACAGGTAGGAAAGGCCGGACTGAAATAGGGCCGGAACAAGCTGCCACTGGTCAGTAGTTAATGAGTCCGGAGTAATACCAATAAGAGTAAAAGCCATATCTGATTGAAATCACTAAGATAGGAAATTCCCCTTTGAGCGGACCCAGTTGTGACCAGTAGAGTTAATGTATGCCTCGGAGTACTTGAGTACCTGCCGAAGCACTGGTTGCATCCGGAGTAAAGCAACGGGTATAGTTTGGCTGAGGATAAAGTTACCAGTTGCGTTTCATTCACCAAAGTACCTGGTCTTAATCAGGTACTTTGGTGAATGGGTCGTTTGATCTATTTGTTATTGACCAGCTTGAAGAAGCGGCTTTCGTCTCCATCTTTGGTTTCCTCCTGGTAGAGGAAGGCCAGACCATTTTTTTGAAATATCTCATACCACTCTTCCCACGATATTTCTTCCAGGGAGTCGCCTCCGCTATATCCGGGAAAATCAATCCTGATTAGACCTTCGCCTTCATCGGTATTACCCGCTCCCTTTACTTTGGCCGGTTTGCCCTGGCGCTGCTCGGCCCACTGCTGAATTTCTTTCAGATCCGTCGTTGTTTTTGATGAGTGACTTGACATATGCTATCCGGTTTGTTAGTTGAACTTATGTCCTGATTAACCAGGTACTTCAGGTGTGGAAATGGATACGGCGTTCGTATCTATTCCCCTATCAACTGGCTGATGGATTGAAATGTTTATAGGGAAAATCGGATACTCAGATGCTAAGAGTAGCGACAGCAGAGACAGGCACTTTGCAATTTCTAGAACAAACATTGGTTTCTTATATCCAGGTAAAGGTGGATCAGGCAAGAACACGATCAACAATCTGTTTATAGTGTCTGCCAATAGGTATTTCTACATGATTGACACAAATCTGTCCCTGCGAAAAGGAGGTGATCTTATCCAATGCTACGATATATGACCGGTGAACACGTAGAAAATGGTCTTCCGGTAGCATCTCGGCAAGGGAGCTGATTGTTTGCTTTACTACAAGTTGGCCGTTGGGTGTCATGATTTTTACATAATCCTTCAAACTCTCAATATAGAGGATATCCTTTAGCATCACCTTCAGCATCCTTCGGTCTGCCCTGAAGTAAAGGTATTTATCGGCGACTGATGGAGTTGATGGTTCGAGGGACGGTAAGGAGGGTAAAGGCTGATTACCCCAAGGAACTGCTTTTTGAATAGCTTTCAGGAAACGCTCCAGGGGAATAGGCTTGAGCAGGTAGTCTACTACATCCAGTTCATATCCATCAAGAGCAAATTCTTTATAGGCGGTTGTGAAGATTACCTTAGGGGGATTTCGCAGTGATCTTAGAAAATCGGTACCCAATAGCTGGGGCATCTTAATATCAAGGAACATCAGGTCTATAGCTTGCTGCTGCAGTACTCCAAAGGCGGCCATAGCACTATGACATTCGGCTACCACTTCCAGGTTTGGTACATATGTAATGTGTGACTGCAGTACCGTAAGGGCAGGTGGCTCATCGTCGACCAGCAGACAACGTATTTTTTTATTCTCCTCAGGCATGGGTAGATGTTGTTATCAATCCCGGATCATTGGTGTTACTTAGTACGTGTTCGGGTTTTTCCTCCTCCAGTTCGAGTACAAGCGATACCATGTACATCCCGTTTTCACTGATTACTTTAAGCTCATGTTTATTCGGATAAACCAGCTCCAGACGCTTCCGAACATTCTCCAGCCCAATACCTCCGGGGGAAATAGAAGCCTGGTATTCGGGGCTGTTTTCACTGATGCTGTTCATTAGCTTAAACTTCATGGTATTCCCCTGAACCGTCAGCTCCAGATTTATCCAGCCAAAATCGAGCTGTTCACTGATACCGTGCTTAAAGCTGTTTTCAATAAAAGGGATAAGCAGAAGTGGTGCAATTACCTTATTGTTCAAATTATCACTTATACTCATAGAAACATCAAGACGGTTGCCATAGCGATCTTTCTCCAGCTCAACATAGTCCTGTATCAGTTTCACTTCTTTACGCAATGGTACTTTAGGGATATCACATTCGTAGAGTACGTGTCGCAGCAAGCTTGAAATCTTAAGTACTACATCAGGCGCTTTTTCAGACTGGATCAGCGTGAGCGAGTATAGGTTATTGAGCGTGTTGAACAGGAAGTGGGGATGAAGCTGAGCTTTAAGGAGCTGAAGCTCTGCCTTAAGTCTTTCCGATTCCAATTGCTGGTACTGCTGATTCTGGAAGTACCATTGTTTGGTGAGCTTAATAGCAACGGCCAAACCGGCTACCGCAATACCTCCCCTAAATCCGGATAGTAGTCCCATGCTAAGCAACAGGAATGGAAGATTAGCACCTGGCACCTGATGAGCAGTTCGTAATGGAACTAATAGAAAGTAGGCCAGGAATGTATAGAGAATCGTAGCAAGTACCAGAGTGCCTACAACAGAGATCAGGAGCTGGCTATATTTCCCTTTAAGTAGAAAACGTGGTATGACCAGGTAAATGCTGAAATAACAAAGAAACAGCATGACGGGTAAAACGATCATGGTTTCAAGGAAGCCAATCTTATAGATAATGTATAACGGGAATTTTCCCCGGCCTTCAATACCCATATAACCAGTGCCCGATACCACCGTAAAAAACATCACTACCACCACCCAAAAAGTGAGGTGGCGGCGCAGACGGTAGGCAGGCCGATCAGACAGAAAAAAACTCGTATGGGTGACAGCCATTTTTAGGATTGGATTATATGATACAATCACTCTAAATAAGCGGATCAATACTTCTTTTACAATAGATTGGATGGGTTTATAGCCAGACAACAACCCACTGTCGACGAACGCCGTTGATCGCCAATTACGGGTGCAGAACTTACTAGTTATGATGAGTGTCAGCCTTAACTTTAGATAGGTCGAAAAGCCAGGTTTAGCGTTTTGGGACCACTTACATTTGGTTCAAATTATGTATCAAACCCAAAAAACAGCTAAACAAATGACAACTTTAACAAGTACTACTCAACTTTCTATTGAAGCACAACCAGCAACAACAAAAAGTAAGCAAGGCTACTTTCATACCCTCTCTGCGTATGGACTTATTGGCATCGGAGTTGGTTTTATCGGGATGCTCGTTCTGGTGTTCAATGTATCACTTTCGGGACTCTTTGCCATTTCACCCCCTATCATCTTTACCATTTCTGCCTTTACGTTTGCATTCGTAATGTTATTTACCCGCTGGCGATGGACTCCGATCCTTGCTGTTACTTTTGCTCTAATAGAAATCCTTTTTCAACTTTGAGCGAATCCTTAACGTAATGGGTGCGGCCGCGGGAGGTCCTGATTTCTATCTGACAACAGTCATTCTGGCTTTGATTGTTGTTACGCTGGTGGCCGGAGTGTTTGCTTTAATCTTCAACTACAGAAGTGGCTTTGAACATGTAGCCAGCCGGTGGGCCGGCAGATCATTATATATGCTTATGGGAGTGGTACTTGGTGTATATTTTTTATACTACCTTTTACCGGATAGCAAAACTGCTCTGACGGGTGTCAGCGCCGGAATCCCAACTTTGACAATGCTTAATCCGGAAGAGACGATTCATGTAGAAGCCGGTAAACCAGTAGTGATGAAAGTGAAAAATGAATCTCCCTTTGCCATTGCACTGCATATAGATGATCTTGGAGTACATACCGTGATAGCAAGCGGAGAACGGCTTATTACTCTGAATCCTTCAAGACCTGGTCATTATAAGTATATTGGTACGATGTGCTTCCATGGTAAAGAAACTCCAGCTCATGGATTACGTACCCCAGGTGGCAAATTACTGGAAGGAGTTATTGTTGCTGAATGATAATGTACTATTCAGTCAGTTAAGATCAATACCTATTGATGTAATAAAGCTGTACTACTTGTATGAGTACAGCTTTATTACATGTAAAGGCATATACCGATAGGTTGTTTGCGAGTAACTTTGTAGAATCAGAAGTCCAGCTAAGCGCAGGTTCTGTATAACCTGAAAGAAAGATACGTGTTGATGCATCCAAAACAACCATTTGAACCATTCGGAAAGGGTAAAAATACCAGTAGTACCGGTAGTACAGAACCCTCTGATGAGGAGTTTCTACTTAAGTACCTAGCGACCAAAGGCGGGGTATCCGGGGATGCCCCTGCTGCCAAACGAATCGTTGTCATTGGGAAGCATAAGTACTATGATCTGTTCAACGCGCAGCTCATGGACTGTCAGCTCAGCGATAAGGGCGAACTGCGGGCTCCTTTTATACCAGTCAACCCCGTGGACTTGATCTGGAATACCAGGAGCCCCGAAGAGCTGAAGTTTTACGCGGCTATCATCAAGTTTCAAACCTACTACGAAAAGTCAATAGCTGATGCCGAGGGGCTAAAAGCACTCATCCATAATCCCCTGAAGTACGAGTTCTACCTCCACGATAGTAGCGTCTCCGAGAAGATCACCACCCGCTCTCTGTCGCCGGTTCAGCTCAGCCGGCCTCAGGTAGATTTTAAGGTACAGATCAGCCTGGGTGAGAAATACTACCACGTGCACAGTGACCTGAAGCTGGATGATGCCTACTGTCCCCTGACCCGCGTCTCCCTCCGATTTGACCATTTCCTAGTACTTGATAGCAACTGGTACCTGTTTGAGAACAGCAACGTCATAGATGCCATCACTTACTTTATCAGGCATGACAACGCTATTCAATTAGATCTCGATGCTTTACTGCAGTTTCAGCTAGAGGTATTGGCCAATTTGGAAACCCATGTACAGGTACACCACGGGTACCTGAAACCAGCAACCAAAGCACAGTTGAAGGGGGGAGGATTCGATCAGTCGCCGGAAAAGTTTATTTACCTGTCCGATCTGGGTGAGTATGTACTGATCAATCCGGTGATGCGGTACGGCGACATTGATATTCCTGTCCTGACCAAGCGGCAGATCTACACCCAGGACATCAGAGGGAATCTATTCGGAGTGACCCGGGATGGTCGGGCAGAGGACGAATTCATCGCCCTGCTGATCCAGCAGCACCCTGATTTCTGGGAGCAGATGGAAAATCCGCTCCAGTACTTCTACCTGCACAAGACCCGGTTCCTGGACGAAAGCTGGTTTCTGGATGCTTTTGAGGAGTGGACGGCTGCCCGTATCACCGTACTTGGATTTAACGAACTGAAAGGCAACAAGCTGAATCCTCACAAAGCAAAAGTGAGCATCTACATTGCCAGCGGCCTAAACTGGTTCAATGCCCTGGTGGATGTACGCTTTGGCCGCAAGAAGGCTTCCCTGAAGCAGTTGCACAAGTCGGTAAAGAACAAGTCGAAGTTTGTCCAGCTGGATGATGGTACCCTGGGCATTCTGCCGGAAGAGTGGCTCAGTAAGCTGGAAGCCTATTTTGCCAGCGGCGAGCTGACTGAAGAGGCTATTCATATACCAAAGACTAATTTCACTGCCGTAGAAAATTTGTTTGAGGCCCATATGGTGGACCAGCAGGTCAGGGAAGAAATCAACCAATACAAGTCAAAGCTTTCGAACTTTACATCCATAGCGCTTGTACCCCTGCCCAAGGATCTTAAAGCTACCCTGCGGCCTTACCAGTGGCAGGGATTAAGTTGGCTAAACTTCCTGGATAGTTTTGGTTTTGGAGGATGCCTGGCGGATGATATGGGTCTGGGAAAAACTGTACAGATCATAGCCTTCATGCTACACCTTCGTGAGAAATATGGCAGGGCTACCCACTTGCTGGTAGTACCTACTTCGCTCATTCATAACTGGGAGGAGGAGATCAGCAGGTTTGCCCCCTCCTTAAAGGTACTGGTACTGCACGGATTAAACCGGGCCAAAAATACCAAGGCATTTGATGAATACGATGTTGTCATTACCTCCTATGGTACCCTTATTTCGGATGTTACCTTTTTGAAAGGGTACGAGTTCAGTTACGTTTTTCTGGATGAGTCTCAGAACATCAAGAATATCTCCTCCCAGCGGTACAAAGCCGCCCGTTTGCTCCAATCCCGTAACCGGATTGCTATATCAGGTACCCCTATTGAGAACAACACGTTTGACATCTACGCGCAGCTGTCGTTTGCCTGCCCGGGCCTGCTGGGTACTCGGACCTATTTCAAAAATACCTACGCTATCCCCATCGACCGCTTCAAGGAGAAGCGGAGTGCCGAGGCCCTACAGGATCTGATAAAACCTTTTGTACTCAGAAGAACCAAGAAAGAAGTAGCCAGCGAGCTGCCAGATAAAACGGAGGTAGTACTATACTGTGAACTGGGGGCCGAGCAGCGTAAGGTGTACGATGCCTACGAGCGGGAGTTCAGGGACTACATCTCAGCAACCAACGAAGATGAGATAACCAAAAACGGAATGCACGTGTTGCGGGGCATTACCAAGCTCCGGCAGATCTGTAACTCACCCCTGCTGCTCAATGACGAAAAAATACATGGAGACACCTCTTCCAAAATTGAGCGGCTGCTGGATCAGCTGAGGGGTATTTCACGAGCACACAAGGTACTCGTATTCTCCCAGTTCGTGTCTATGCTGGACCTGATCAGGAAGGAGTTGAACAAGGAGAAAATCAAGCACGCTTACCTGACGGGTAGTACCCGCAACCGGTCAGAGGTGATCGAACAGTTTCAGCAGGACGAAGAGACACGGGTGTTTCTGATCAGCCTGAAAGCTGGTGGTACGGGTCTAAACTTGACGGCCGCCGATTATGTGTTTCTGGTGGATCCGTGGTGGAACCCTGCGGTAGAGAATCAGGCCATCGACCGGATCTACCGCATAGGTCAGGAGAAGAATGTCATTGCCGTAAGGCTGATCTGTCCGGATACGGTGGAAGAGAAAATCATGCAGATGCAGCAGAATAAAGCCAGGCTGACCATGGACCTGATCAGTACCGATGAAAGCTTCTTTAAATCGCTTACAAAAGAGGATTTATTAGGCTTGATGAACGGGTAACTGCTATATTGCGCGGACTAATCACTAAACAGAAATATGCAGAATACGCTTAAACTGGATTTCCTGGGAGTAGATCACCCGGCCGTAGCCGCCGAGGATGTGGAAGCACTGGCCAACTGGTACTGCGAGGTACTTGGCTACCAGAAGTGGTACCACGACCCCAAGCCCGTATGGATGCTCAAAGCCCCGGATGGTACGCTGCTGGAAGTCATGCCCAGAGATAGTACCCAACGCCCCGAGCGCACCACCTGGACCCCCGGCTGGTCACACGTGGCCTTTCGCGTTGCCAGTATTGCGGATGCGATTGCCTACCTGGATACCAAAGGCGTAGTATGGACCGGTGAGGTAGTAGAAGCCATCGGTGGCGGCAAGGTAAGAAGCGCCATGGACCCGGATGGCAATATGATTCAGATTCTGGAAAGGAGAGGGTTGTAGTACCTGTTCCGGTACTGGAGTTCAAACCCCTTTTACAAATGATCGCTGGTACTGGGTTGGACTTTTGCCAGTGATCTGCTTAAAGTACCTGTTAAAGCCAGAAAACTGGTTGAAACCACTCTCAAAGCACACTTGAGCTATACTGAGCTTTTCTTCCACCAGGAGTTTGCAGGCATTGTTCACCCGTAGCTCCAGCAAAAACTGGAAGTAGGCTTTGCCAGTCCGGGATTTGAAATAGCGACAAAATGAGTTGGGGCTCATATGAGCTACCGCCGCTATTTCTTCCAGGGTGACCTTCCGCTGGAAATTAGCCAGTGAGTAGGTGTATATTTTATTAATACGCTCGGTGTCGGTCTCATCGAAGTACCTGGGGTAATCGACATTAGACAGGTACTCAAGATCTTCCGAGTGAGCGATGTCAGTCAGGATCTGCAGCAGCAATATAATCCTGCTGGAACCCGTTTCCACTAGCAGTTGCTTCAATAGGTATTTAATCTTCTCTTTTACCCGCCCATTTAACCGAATGCCTCGTTTGGATTGCTCGATGAGGTGATAGATCCGTCGGTTTTCAGGGAGTTTCAAAAAGGTACTTCCCCAGAAGCACTCCTGAAAATGCACAACAGTGGCTTTGGCTACCAAATCATCCCGTTCAAAATATTCCTGATTGCAGCGCCAGTAATGCGGCAGATTGGAACCGATCACTAGTATGTCACCCGCTTCAAAATTCTGGATGCTGTTACCTATGAACTGAGTCCCTCTTCCTTCTTCTATGTACACCAGTTCTATCTCAGGGTGATAGTGCCATTTATTATAGAAGTACTGCACCACATCCTGACGCACGCTGAAGGAGCATTCGGTGGCTACGGGTACTTTAAGTAATTGAGGTTTCATACCGACCAATTAAATGAGTTGATATCCGATAAAGCCAATTTCATGTTAATATAATATCAAAAGAGGCTAATCTAATTAAACTACTCCATCGGTTTTTTCCATTGTTTTACGTATACGATTGGATACAACAGCATGATGAAAAGACTGAATATCAGTATGATCATACCATTGTCATAATTGAAGCGGAACAGTAGATGTCTAAGAAAATACACTAGTGCCAATCCACCTACACCTTTACCATTATCTAAACAGTAAAAACGTATGAAAGAACATGTACAGACAGGTTCGTCATTGGTTACTGCTATGAGATGGACGGCCCTACAGCTAGTCTGTACGGTCGTACTCTCGGGCTACACCCTGGCATCTGATGACACCCCCAAAGTAGCCTCGTCCGGCACTATCAACCTTAGAGTAACGGGAGCCGGGCTCAACGCGGAGGATATAACGGTCACCGGTAGGGTAACCGATGAAAACGGATCGGGCCTTCCAGGAGTGAATATACTGGTAAAAGGTACCCAACGTGGTGTCATAACCGGATCGGAAGGTACCTACACAATCAGCGCCCCCAACAATGGCACGCTGATATTCTCCTATATAGGGTATGTGACGCAGGAGGTACTTGTTAGTAATCGCTCTCAGATCAATGTTACGCTGGATGCAGATAATAAGACACTCAATGAAGTGGTGGTAGTGGGCTATGGTGAGCAAAAGAAAAGTAATATTACCGGCTCTATTTCATCCCTGAAAGGGGCTGAAATAGCCAGAGTACAATCACCCAGCTTTGATAATGCCCTACAGGGTAAGGTGCCGGGAGTGTATGTAACTTCTAACGGAGGCCAGCCTGGTGGGGGTATCTCAGTACGTATACGGGGAGTGGGAGCCATCAATAACTCCAACCCGCTCTACATCATCGATGGTGTACAGAGGGACCCGGGAAGTAATGAAAATGCTAACGCATTGGCTAATATCAATCCTAATGATATTGAGTCCATTGATATCCTGAAGGACGCGGCCTCTACGGCTATCTACGGTGCCAGAGCGGCTAATGGGGTAGTACTGATCACGACCAAACGGGGGACAACCGGTAAGCCACAAGTGAGCTATTCCACCTACTATGGCCTCCAGAACCCTTCCCGTAAGATGCCGCGTCCCATGAATGCCATGGAGTTTGCTCAAAACATGAATGCGGCATTTACGGCAGCTGGTCAGAACGCTCCTTTCCCTGATCCGCAATCACTGGGTGAGGGTACTGACTGGCTATCGGCAGGTACCAAACAAGGTACCATTACGGACCACCAGATATCTCTGGCAGGTGGTTCGGCCCGAAACAAGTACTACATCTCGGCCAATTATTTCCGGAATAACGGGATGATGCTGAAAACCCACTTTGAGCGGATGTCTATCCGGATCAATACAGACAATCAAATCAATGACAAGATCAAGGTGGGCAACAGCTTTATGTTTTCCCGCATTGACAGACGTGATAACGGTGCCGGTAACCGTGGGTTCATCCACGGTGCATTTACTGACTTGTATCAGGCACTACCTACCATGCCGGTCTACAATGAGGATGGTACCTTTGCCGGTCCTACCGATGCCCGCCTGGAGCGCAGAGAAAACTTCATAGCACAGGTTCTGCGGCCCAAAGTACTCAATGAATCGTACGATGTCATAGGTAACCTGTACGCGGAATACGAGCCCATCAAGAACCTCAGGTTCCGGACTAGCTTCTCTACCAACTTTATGTTCGGGAATGACTACCGGTTTGACCCCATCTGGTCGTATGGATTGATCAATTCAGGAGGCCTGACAAACCTGTCGGTAGGTAACTCTATATCGCGGCAGTGGATCTGGGAAAATACCTTATTCTATAACAAGAGCTTCGGCAAGCACAACATCGGAGCTCTGGTAGGTACCACGGCACTGGATCTTTCGTACCGCGGCAACTTCCAGTCGGGCCGATACGATACCGACGCTTTCACCGAGATCAACAGCCAGAGTATGAAGTCTATCAACACCAGTACGGGTTCTTCGGAGGAGTCGCTGGCGTCGGTTTTTGGAAGACTTACGTACGACTTCAATGACAAGTACCTGCTGACGATGAATATCCGCCGGGATGGGTCCTCGAAGTTTGGACCTAATAAGAAGTTCGGGGTATTCCCCTCTATTTCGGCCGGCTGGCGGATATCTGAAGAGGCCTTCTTCCCCAAGACTACCTTCCTTGATAATTTGAAAATTAGAGCCGGATACGGTCAGGTAGGTTCGGACGCCATTGGTAACTTCAGGTACCTGGCCCGGGTACAGTCGGGATATAACTACGCCTTTGGCAACCAGTCGGCCATTACCTCACTGGGAGCGGCGCTAGGTGACCTGGGCAACCCGGATATCAAATGGGAAACAGTATCCGAATATAATACCGGTATTGAAGCATCCTTTTTGAACGGTGCCATCAGCTTCTCGGCAGAGTACTTTAACCGTACCCGCACGGATATGCTGCTGACCCTTGACCTGCCGGGTGTATCCGGTCTGAGTACGGTTACTGAGAATACAGGAGAGTTCAGAAACAAAGGGTTTGAGTTCAGCATGGACTACCGCAAGGGACAGGGCGAATTTAAGTACAGCATCAACGCCAACCTGACTACTTTCAACAACAGGGTGATATCACTGGGAGCCAGAGGAGACATCTTCCCCTTCAACTACTCCGGTTCGGGTGGTTCGACGCTAATCAGGGTGGGACAGCCCCTGGGGGTATTCTACGGATTGGTGACGGAGGGGCTTTTCCAGAATCAGGATGAGGTAGATGCGGCGAATGGTATAGACGGCAATCCTGAAACGCCCTATCAGGTAGCCCGTACGGGCCCGGGTGACTTTAAGTACAAAGACTTGAACGGCGACGGACGGATCACGGATGCGGACAAAACGATCATCGGAGACCCTAATCCTAAGTTTACCTTTGGATTGGGAGGAAACTTCTCCTACAAGCGCTTTGACTTGAACCTGCAGTTCTTCGGTGTACAAGGCAATGATATTTTCAACGTAGCCCGTTCTATCCTGGAGTCTTCGGGTAGGGCTTTCAATAAATCATCCACCGTGGTCAATGCCTGGAGTGGACCGGGTACCAGCAATACCATTCCCCGCCCGATCATCACTGATCCCAACTCGAATACGCGTCTGGGCTCGCACCTGATCGAGGATGGCTCTTACGTCCGGCTCCGCAATATCCAGCTGGGCTATACGATTCCAGTTAAGGCCGTCCAGAGTCTGCAGGTGTATCTGGCCGTACAGAATGCCTTTATCTGGACGAAGTTTTCGGGTATAGATCCCGAGGTGGGGCTGGATAGTAACAACAGTGCCATCGCCGGCGTATACCAGGATTTATATCCTCAGGCTCGTACTACCTCATTGGGGGTAAGATGTAATTTCTAACTGCAAATCGACTTGTGTAATGAAAAAAATAAAATACTGTCTGCTGGCACTGGTGGGTATGCTCCTGGCAAGCTGCAATGAGGAGTTTGTGACCAAGCAATTCAAAAACGGCATCGTTGACGAGAACTTCTACAAGACTGCCAAAGATGCCGAACAAGCCCTTACCGGAGTCTATGACCCCATCAGCCGGAAGGGCGTTTACCGCGAATCCATATTTGTATTGGGTGAAAGTTCGTCGGATAACATTGATGAACAAACGGGTGATAACGGAGACTATGGTTTTCACTTCAAAGCCGTGAGTGACTACCGCTGGCTGCCCGATAATCCCTTTATCCGGTCGCGCTGGTACGACTGCTACGCCGGTATATTCAGAGCCAACACTTTTCTGGAAAAAGTACCCGCTATTAACATGGATGAAGCGCTGAAAAAGCAGTACCTGGCGGAGGCAACCTTCCTGCGGGCTCTGTACTACTGGAACCTGGTGATCACCTTCGGGGATGTACCTTTCATGACCAAAGTACTGAAGCCGGAGGAGTACCGTCAGCTGGCCCGAACCGATAAAGCGGAGATTTATAAGCAGATAGAAGCCGATCTGACAAGCGCTATCCCCAATCTACCCATTGCCGAAAGCAACCCCATCGGTCGTGTTACCCGCGGAGCGGCCTTGGGTTTTCTGGGAAGGGTGTACTTGTACCAGAACAAGTGGCAGCAGGCGGCTGACGCATCCAAGCAGGTGGTAGATCTGGGACGGTATAACCTGGTGAGTGACTACATCTCCCTGTTCAATGGCAAGGCCGAAAACAGCCCCGAGGCCTTGATGGAGTTTCAGTCGGTGAGTTTTGCTCCCGGCTACTGGAACGCTGAAACCAAAAGCTCTATTGCCGCTATGTGGAGCCCGGTCATTGGCTGGTCCAACTGGTATACTCCCAGTAAGGAAGTTACGACCATCTTCCCCGAAGGCGATCAGCGTAGAAAATCTATCCTGGTAGCAGGCGCACAACCCGCCGATATGATCGATGTGGATGGTAAAGGAGCTAAGCCTTTCCCAAGTCCACCGATGCGACCTACTTTCTTCAATAATGCCAATGTTCGTAAGTTTCTGCCGGAGGGCAGGGACATCAATGATGTCAATAACTTTGATGTCAATGTACCCATCATACGGTTTGGTGAGGTATTGCTTAATCAGGCAGAAGCCCTGAACGAGCTGGGACGGGGGGCGGATGCCCTGGTACCCCTCAATCAGGTACGAAAAAGAGCGGGACTGCAGCCGGTAACCGAAACCAGCCAGGCCAGCCTACGCGATATTATTAGATTGGAACGTCGTTTGGAGCTTATGTTTGAGGGGCACCGCTTCTTTGATCTGTCACGCTGGGGAAAAGCGGAGGAAGTACTCAGAAAAAAGGGTTTTGTGAAGGGTACCCATGAATATTTCCCGGTACCCCTTTCTGAATTATCAATAATGCCCAACCTGACTCAGTATCCCAAGTAGCATTTCCTCTTATAAGTAATAAACAGAAAGGCAGAAAGTAACTCTTCTGCCTTTCTTTGATACGATCCCTACCTACCATGAGATCCACCCTCTACCCGCTTTTATCACTCCTTGCTTTGGTGTCTTGTACTAAGGCTACCGATACCTTATTTACCTCGTTACCTTCTTCGCATACCGGGATCAGGTTTCAGAACACCATCAGGGAAGATGATCATCATAATGTATTCGACTTTCACCCCATTTATAACGGAGCCGGGGTAGCCTGCGGCGATATCAATAACGACGGACTACCTGACCTGTACTTCACCGGCAATATGGTGGGTGACCGGCTGTATATCAATAAGGGTAACCTCCAGTTTGAAGACATCACTGAGCAGGCAGGCATCCTCAAAAGGGGATGGTCAACGGGCGTCACAATGGCGGATATTAATGCGGACGGCCTGCTGGATATATACGTGAGCAAGTCGGGTAACTACGGAGGAGAAGACAGAGCCAATCAGCTATACATTAACAAAGGCAATGCGGTATTTGAAGAGATAGCAGCATCGTATGGGCTGGCCGATACTACTTTTACCAATCATGCCGCTTTCTTTGATTTTGATAAAGACGGGGACCTGGATGTATACCTGCTTACTACCAGCGCTCTGGAACGTAATACCAATAAAATTGTAAAAGTGATAAACGACGGAACTGGTCTGACGCCGGATAAGCTATACCGGAACAATGGTAATAACACCTTCACCGATATCAGCCGCGAAGCGGGTATCCTGCATGACGGCTATGGCTTAGGGCTGGCTATCGCCGATGTTAATCAGGATGGGTACGATGATGTGCTGGTTTCCAATGACTTCCTGACCAACGACCACCTGTACATCAATAACCAGAACGGCACCTTTAGCGAGGCTTCCGGACAGTACTTCGAACATACCAGCCGGTTTGGTATGGGTAACGAGGTAGCTGACTTCAATAACGACGGCCTCCTGGATGTGGTACAGCTGGATATGCTGCCCCAGTCTGATGAGCAGTTTAAGCGGATGTCGGGCGGGGGCCATTACCTGCAATATGAGACGGAAATGCGGGAAGGCTTTCAACCCCAGTTTATGCGGAATATGCTGCAGCTTAATCTAGGTAAAGCTCCCGATGGACAGGTGAGGTTTGCGGAGATTGGTCAACTGGCGGGGATCCACCGTACCGACTGGAGCTGGGCTCCGTTACTGGCTGACTTTGATAGTGATGGTTATAAAGACCTGTTTGTGACCAATGGGTACCTACGGGATGTAACGGACCTGGACTTTATCAAATACAACCAGTCCTATAATCCCGAAAATGCAACCCTGGAGGCATTCAGGAAGTACATTACAGATAAAGTTAAAGAGCTACCCTCCTGGAACAACTCCAACTTTTTCTACCGCAACAGGGGCGATCTGACTTTTGAGGATGTGACGGAGGAGTGGTCAGGTAAAGTACCTTCCCTGTCCAACGGTGCCACCTATGCCGACCTGGATAATGACGGTGACTTAGACATAGTCAGTAATAATGTGAATGAAGAGGCAATCATACTACGGAATGATGCCAGGGCTAAGAACTACCTGCAGCTAAGTCTGAAGGGAACCGACCTGAATCGTTTTGGACTGGGAGCCACGGTCACTATTTATTCGAGTGATAAGTTGCAGAAGCAGGTACTGCAGCCGATACGTGGGTATGCTTCCTCGGTGGATCCCCGGTTTTACTTCGGGCTTGGTACATCTACTCGTATAGATTCATTGGTGATCGACTGGCCAGATGGAAAAGCACAGAGGCTTGAAAGGGTCAATGCCAATCAGCACCTGGTACTCGATTATAAAAATGCAACATTTAAGGGTAAGCAAGTACCTGCTGAACCCCAACCCTTTGTACAGGAGCTCGATCTTATTCAGTATACGCACCTGGATGAGCCGTATCTGGATTACAACTACGATGAACGGATGCTCCCGCACAGGTTCTCGCAGCAGGGGCCCAAAATGGCAAAAGGAGATATAAACGGGGATGGTCTGGATGATATATTTATTGGAGGTTCTTACCTGCATGAGGGGCAGTTTTTTGTACAGAACAGCAATGGCTCTTTCTCACCCCAGAAGCTGACCAACCACACTTCTGTCAAAAATGAAGAAGATGTGGGAGTACTTCTGTTTGACTCGGATCAGGATGGCGATCTGGATCTTTACCTGGTAAGTGGCTCCAATGAGTACTCCGATGGCTCACAGTACTTCCAGGACAGGCTCTACCTCAACGATGGTAAAGGCCGGTTTAGGTTGGCTCCCAACCGCTTACCCACCATCCGTCACAGCGGATCATGTATCAAAGCCGCCGATATGGACAACGATGGTGACCTGGATCTGTTCCGTGGGGGACGGCTTACCCCCTCCCAATTTCCGGTAGCCGGTAATTCGTATGTACTCCGGAATGATGGAGGGATTTTTACGGATATTACCCCTACCGTACCCAGTATCCGGAAAGCAGGCATGGTGACCGATGCCGAGTGGGTGGATATTGATAATGACCAGTGGGTGGATCTGGTCGTAGTGGGTGAGATGATGCCCATCCGGATCTTCAAAAACAACAAAGGAAGTCTTACTCCCTTTGAGCATAATTTAAAAGCTACCGAAGGATTCTGGAACTGTATCAGGGGAGCTGATTTTGATCAGGATGGCGACATAGATTTCATGGTGGGTAATTTGGGATTGAACACCCGTTTCAGACTTTCGGAAAAAGAGCCTCTGACCGTTTACGGAAAGGATTTTGACGGTAATGGCAGCTTTGATGCTATTCCTGCTTACTGGGCCAATGGCAAAGAGGTACCTATGGCTGGTCGTGATATTTTTATGGAGCAGTTGCCTACCTGGCGTTCCCGTTTCCAATCGTATGGCAACTACTCCAAAGCTACCATCCAAGATATACTTAACGAGGAACAAATCCGCAGCTCAGCTACTGCAAAAGCTCATTGGCAGGAGAGTATCTATCTTGAAAATCAGGGGGGAGGAAAGTTCACCATCAAAAAGCTACCGCTGCTGGCTCAGTTTGCTCCTATTCAGAGTATAGCTGTTACAGATATAAATGATGATGGTCATCCGGATGCACTTCTGGTAGGCAATGATTACAGCACCGAGCCTGTAATGGGTAGATACGATGCTTTCGTAGGACTGGTACTACTAGGAGATAGTAAGGGAGGTTTTACACCCCAGTTATATTTAAAAACAGGATTTGTAGCGGAAGGAGACTGTAAGGATATAGTAGTACTGAATGATAAGTATATAGTAGTATCCCGTAATTCAGACAAGGTCAAACTCTTTCAGGTACAACTCTACAAGCCATCTATCCAGCGGGTCATAGCCAGCAAGTAGTGTTAGTGCATAAAGCTCACCAGCTCATGGCGCAGGATGGATAGAGCCCGGGCAATCTGTACCTCCACGGTTTTGATGGAAGTACCCAACTGTTCGGCTACTTTTCCGTAGGTCATACCCTGCTCCCGGTTCAGGTAGTAAGCCTGCTGGGTGCGGGGAGGCAGCTTGGAGAGGGCTTCTTGTTCATCGTTATGCCCTACTATCCCAGGTGAGAATATGGCTTCAATATTAGATCGTACTGATGCCCCACCCGCTACTCTTTCTAAACAATCCGTTAAATTGCAGGAATTTTACTTTGTAAACTCCGGGGTATAAACCCACTTAATCTTGTTTGGAATGTATAGTATATCAGGCAGGCTTTCATTGAGGAAAGTCAGACACACGTTCAAATGGTTGTTGATCCTAATGATTACGTCACTCGCAGGTACCGCTTTTGCTCAACCTACTTCGGTCATTCCCATCGAAACGAAGCGCTATGGGCTGGCCCTGCAGGTGGGGAATGATAAGCGGGTAGGCATTATTCATTTTGGTACTAAGCTGAAGAATAGCTCTGAGTACCTGCATGCTCCCGCTATGTCGCGTCGCGGGGATGATTATTCAGGTATTCTTAACTCCGTCTATACCCCCAGTGGCTCGCGTAACCTGGTTGAGCCGGCCATTCGGGTAACGCATACCGACGGCAACACCTCCCTGGATCTTCAGTACGTAAGCCATAGTGTACAGAAAACCGATAACAATGTATCTACCACCAGCATCCTGCTTCGTGATCCGGCCTATGCCCTGGATGTGACCCTTTTCATTAAGGTATACGCGGAGGAGGATGTGATCGAGCAGTGGTCGGTGATTAAAAACAATGAGAAGGGCAACGTGACGCTGCATAAATACGCCTCGGCCAACCTCTACGTGTCGGCTAAGGATTACTACCTAAACCATTACCACGGCGACTGGGCCAAGGAGATGCAGCCCGAAGAGATACGCCTGACTTCGGGTATCAAGGTACTGGATTCCAAGCTGGGGACTCGCGCCAATCTCTATCAGCCACCTACCTTCATGGTTTCGCTGGATAAACCTGCTTCCGAAGACGAAGGCCGGGTACTATACGGATCGGTTGAGTGGTCGGGTAACTTCCGGGTTGACCTGGAGGTGGACCCCCTGAATAACCTCCGTGTGATAGCCGGTATCAATCCATTTGCGTCCGAATATGTACTCGGGAAAGGGCATGAGTTTACTACCGCCCTTTTTGTATATACCTACTCGGATAAGGGTAAGGGTGATGCCAGCCGTAACATGCACCGCTGGGCGCGCAAGTACCGCGTCATGCAGGGCAATGGTTCACGACTGACGCTTCTGAACAACTGGGAGGCTACCTACTTTGACTTCAACGAAACCAAGCTGGCTGAACTCATCAAGGATACTAAAAAGCTGGGCGTAGATATGTTCCTGCTGGATGATGGCTGGTTTGGCAACAAGTACCCGCGCAATGGTGATAACGCTGGCCTGGGTGACTGGCAGGAGAACGTACAGAAACTCCCGCATGGGATCGGTTACCTGGTCAAGGAAGCACAGAACAACCAGGTGAAGTTTGGAATATGGGTAGAGCCCGAGATGGTAAACCCAAAGAGCGAATTGTACGAAAAACATCCGGAGTGGGTTATACGCCAGCCCAACCGGCCCGAACATCTGTACCGCAACCAGCTGGTGCTGGATCTGAGCAATCCGCAGGTACAGGACTTTGTATTCGGAGTACTGGATAATATCATGACCAAAAATCCCAATGTGGCTTTCTTCAAGTGGGATTGTAACGCGGTGATCTATAATGCGCATTCGCAGTACCTCAAAGACAAGCAATCGCACCTGTACGTAGAGTACGTTCGAGGACTATACAAGGTACTTGAACGCTTCCGGGCCAAGTACCCCGACCTCCCCATGATGCTCTGCTCCGGTGGTGGTGGCCGGGTTGACTACGCGGCTCTGAAGTACTTTACCGAGTTCTGGCTGAGTGATAATACCGATCCCCTCGAGCGGATTTTTATACAGTGGGAGTACTCCTACTTCTTCCCCGCCATTACCCACGACAACCACGTTACGGACTGGGGCAAGCAGCCTATCAAGTTCCGGACGGATGTAGCTATGATGGGTAAACTAGGCTTTGATATTGTGGTAAGTGAGCTGAATCAAAAAGATCTGGAATTTTGTCAGAATGCGGTAAGTACCTACAAAACCATCAATGATGTTGTATGGCATGGCGACCTGTACCGATTGGCCAGTCCGCGTGATAATGATTATGCTTCACTCATGTACGTGAATGACAGCCGTGACAGAGCGGTTATGTTCAACTACCTGGTATCAAACCGGTACGGAGCTGGTACCCTTTCACCCATAAAATTGAATGGCCTTGATCCGGATAAGAAGTACCGGGTAAAGGAAATAAACCTGTATCCGGGTACTAAGTCATCCATTACCGGCGACACAAGCTACTCAGGCGACTACCTCATGACCATCGGATTTAATCCGGGGGTAAATGCACGTCGGGCCAGTGTAATTCTGGAAGTAACGGAGGCGAAGTAACCTTGTTGATATACTTACAAAACCCAAAGAGCTACTCCAACCGGAGTAGCTCTTTGGGCTATAGATATATTTGATATTATCTGTTATACTTCGGCATCCACCTTTTGTACCAGTTCTTGTTTTTGGGATAACTCCGGTGCGAGGTTGCATTATTAAAAATAAGAGCTACCATCAGCAGAATCAGAACTCCTGTAAGAACCGGACTAAGTACATACACATATCCCAGGCTTTTGATCTTCTCTGATCCAATGGTGGCGATCAAGGCTGTGGCTCCTCCGGGGGGATGCAGGGTTTTGGTAGCTTGCATGACTACAATGGACAGGGAAACAGCCAGAGCGGAACAGAGCCACGCTTCATGGGGGAATAATTTGTGAATAGTCACTCCTATGATGGCACTGAGTACATGGCCGCCTATCAGATTACGGGGCTGAGCCAGGGGGCTATTGATACTACCATAAATCAGTACCGATGATGCTCCAAATGAACCAATCAGGAAAAGGTTGTCATTAGAGGTAAAGTATAAACTGCTGAGGTAGCCAATAAGCCCTATTCCGGTAAAAGATCCTATAAAAGTCCAGAAATGCTCTCTCGAATCAATCAGTGTTTCTTTGTAAAATACATACCGGGCTACTCGCACTTGCCTCTTTATTTTGTTCCTCATGGTTGCTTTATAGAGTCTGCTAGGACCGCTAGAAAAATTAATCTTTAATAAAAATGGGTTACTTATTTTACCAGGTTCCTTTCAAAATGGTTCAGAAAATAACACGTCATTATTTTTTACTACCCAAAAAACGGAAACTAAATTGAATACCTGCTATTACTATTTATTATGCCCTATGATTATATGTAATGGTATACCTGGATTGGGAAAACGTATACGTAAAACGTGTGCTATAAAATTAACCTTAAGTTAATTAGCTAACTTTGATTAATACAATAAAAATACTATTGAACATAACCATTAAAGTATGTTGCAAAATTAGTAAAAGCCAATTTAACAACAGGCTTGGCTTGATAATTGATTTAAAATCGGTACAGGAAGTTGAATGGAGGGAAGTGCAGGTTTAGTCTGTTGAAAACGTATATACATACACAGTTACTACAGTTACAATCTGGGCTGAAACGTGCAAGCAAGGAAGTAAACTACCTCGTCACCGGAAGTAATGGTGTCATTAGTACAAAGTGTTAACCCGATTACTCACTAAATAATACCCTCCACATGAAAAAGCTTGTTACTTCAAATTGTCCCAAAGCTCCACCTGAACCCTTAATGGGTGTATTCTTCTCTGATAGTAGTGTCGGTAGGCTACGAACTATCTGAATTGCCTGTTTACTACCAAACCTAAATTCATTCAAGTAATTATTTTTTGGATGCAGAGCAGCATTCCATAGTGAATCTCTATGTGTCCGAAATTGAAAATATCCTCTATCTGTTCTTTATGATACATTTTTCAACAAAGAGTGAAAGCTTTCTGGTCATTTCTGTGCATTCAGATGAAATTGGTTTAGCGTATGTTAAAAAAGGGACTATTTACGAAAAAGTAAGTTTTAAGTATTCCCGCAGCTATAATGCAAACAGCTCCGAATATCCGCCCATCAGTCAGGTATGGCCCTCAATTAAAGCGTACTTTGATAAAGTAGATGATGTACTGGCCTTGAATCTTGGAGTGCATCGGACACACCTTCGCGAAATGCTGGAATGCTATGGAATCTCCCTGCCCGAGAAAAGGTATGTCTGCGTTTATTATTGGGCAAATGCCGTACTAGGTAGTACTTCTCTTACCTCATTTCATAATCATATCAATTCCCCGATCATGGCAGACACCTACGGGGATCTTGAGTTCAAAACTGATTTTGTACACCAGGTAGTTATGGTTGCCAAACTGGCACTGTACCTGCAGACGAAGGATGTACGTCCGGGGGCCCGTCTAGTCCGGACCTTCAATGCTATGATGGGAGCCGGTGTCAAGTAAGAAGGCACTGCCTGTCTGCCTAGCACTATGCACAATGCTCACGATAATTTAACATTAGTTACACCTTAGTAAATGAAAAAAGTGCCTCCAGTAGATAAGGATCTCCACATCTGGAAAATAATTGGCTTGTTATTCTTTGGATTAGTACTGTTAGCTGCCTTGTGGGAATGTCAATTACAGGGTGCCAATCCGTGTGATCGTTTGATTACCAAAAAGATTGATGTGAGGAGTGGGTCATTACCCGATAATGAGGTTAAGGTGAATGAAATTAGAAATACAGAAGATTCCTCATTGGAGACAACGCCTTCTTTTAACCAATAAGTAGGTAGTGATTCCCTTGCCCAATGATTTTAGAGCATAACGGCTAGAGAAAATAACAAGTATGAACAAACCCCCTCCCTGGTAGTACCAGGGAGGGGGTTTGTTCATAAAGATCTGACACCAAATGGTTAAACCCTTCGCTCTTTCAGGTATATGTATTGGTAAAGCAAGGCCTAGGGTTGTAACAAACCATCCGCCAGTTTCTGCCATTGATATTTTGAGAAACCAGTAACAGCTCCCAGGCCTACTAGTATATCTCTTGCTTTTTCCAGAATGCCTTCACTCTCGACATTAGGTTTTGTATTGCGGTCATAGATGCCGACTGTGATTAGCTGGCCTTCTCTGGTAACGGTAAAGTTACTGGTTGACTCTTCGGAATAGAAGTGGTGGATTTGATCGTCATCATTCTGCGGATTAGAAGTGGGTCTTACTCTAATCCCCACACTTTCCACCTCGCCCTCTGCGACTATCCTTACTTCTTCAACGCGTACCCAGTCGTAGCCCTCTCCGGATATGGAACCGGGACCAGGTATGTTGATTTTGAAAAAATCACCCTGCGTAACGTGCCGTGTTACTTCATTGCCCTCTTTATCGACTACCTGAAATTTAGCGGTGGCCGCCCCGGCGTAGTCGTTCCAGGCATTAACATTCAGTAGTCTTTGCTTCACTACATCAAAAAAGGCCCGGGCCTCTTCTATGCTCCTGCATTCTACCTTACTGGTTGTGTCGATAATTCTTCCTGTATAATTATCAGGGATAATACCTGATTGATTCTTTTCTTCCATAACCTCGATCAATTATATGTAATAGATATAATGGGGACATTGACTTACAGATTCACAACTTTAATTACCCGTAATAGTTCATTCCTTTTAATAACCGGCGTAAGAAGGTAATGTTGTCAGAAACAGCACTTACATTCGCTTAGTCTTTGGATCTGGATGAGTGTAACGGATGACAGAGGAAAAGTGATCCGGTACTACTGTGTCCTGATCCACTCAATCCTTATCGCTGGCCTGTGCTGATTGATTTTCCATGGTGTCCAGAACTTTCTCGGGATGTACATCTTTGGCTAGTTCTTCCAGTTCCTTGTCGTTGGTATCTTCAATATTCATGTTTTTGGCAATGGCGGTTACAAGCACAATCAGGCGGGTAATCTAGTGTTCCGCCAGCAAGCTCACCTGCAGATCGAGCTCGGCTCTTTTATCGGCTTGTTTGGCCATACGATTCTAGCTTATCAATACAAAGGTCGACAGAAAGATTGCCTCCACTGAGGCAAACATGGCTAGAACCACAAACGACTCTTCAAATGGCTTATGACCAAGCCAGCCTAGATTCCAGATGATCCACAGCCCAAATACCGCCAGATGTATATATACAAACAGCATGTTGCCGGTGAAGGCAGTAATGTTGTCCGCGGTTTCTCTTCAGATGTCTTTTGGGCTTCCTCCTCCTTACGGAGGTTAAGGAGGGCTTCGATATTGCGTTTGACGATGCCCGCCATATGAGGCATATCGTCGGAGTAGGTCGTTGTGGACATAGTGATGTAGTTAGTAAGTAGTTCGTGTACGACACTAGTCTGGTTGTATCAGTCAGATTATGAGGTAGAAGCTATAAACATCGTACCTTCTGCTGAAGAAGAAGCTGTAGAGTCTACTTCTGTTCAATTAACAGAAGTAGAAATTAAGACTGATGGCTACAACCAAGAAAAAAGGTAAATATTAGGTGAGAGCAGGTAATAAAACAATAAAAGTACTTCCTGTACCAGGTGTGCTGGTCACTGAGATAGTACCTCCATGCAGCTCGGCCACCTTTTTGCAGATAGACAGTCCCAGTCCAGTCCCCGGATACTGGCTCCGGCCGTGCAGGCGGGTAAACAGCTCAAAGATCTTTTTCTCATGAGCCTGCTCCATTCCAATACCATTATCCTTTACCCGAATGGCCAGATACTTATCCTCTATATCCAGTCCGGACTGCATGATTTCTTCCGGCGTTGCCTGCTCTGACTCGATCGTGATTTGTGGAGGTCTATCAGGATGGCAAAACTTTAAGGCATTGCTGATCAGGTTCTGGAACAGTTGCCGGAGTTGAATAGGGTTTCCTTGTATTTGGGGCAGTTCAGCTACATGTATATCCGCCTTTTTCTCGTCAATCCTGCTTTCAAGGTCTGACAGGATGTGCTGCACGAGCATAGGCAAGGAGACCGGCTGATGTGGCTCCTTCTGAGTAGAAAACTGGGAGTAGGTTAGCAGCCCATCTATCAGATCCTGCATCCGTATACTGGCCGACTGCATTCTTTGGAGTAAGTCGACTCCGGCCGGTGGTAGTACCTGTGCATACTGCTTCACCACCAGATTTGAGAAAGAACTGATCTTACGCGCTGGTTCCTGTAAATCGTGAGAAGCTACATAGGCAAATTGCTCCAGGTCTTTGTTGGACTGTCTTAGTTCCTCCAGAAGTAGTTCCTGTTTTTGCCGCATGAGTACCTGGTCAGTAGTTTCCATAAAGGTGAGAATGACCAGGCCCCTGCCTGTCTGTGTTAAAGACATGGTGAACCATCGAGTGGTGTTCAGTTTGGGAGAAGGAAAAGACGTTTCGACCCGAAACGGGATGCTCTCCTCTACGGCCTGTTTCATCCTATCGAAGAAGCCTACCTCCCGGGCAGTGGGAAACAGAGACAGGTACATTCTTCCGACCAGCTCCGCATTGGTAAGGAATGTATAGGCTTCGGCCGGCTTATTAGCCAATACAATTTTAAAGTCTTCAATGGTGCCATAGGCATTCCTGACCACTTCCATTGCCAGTATTCCGTTAATGGAGCTATCCAATACCCCCTCTATCAGCTCTTTCTGATGCTGGACATCAAGCAAGGCATTTTGAACGGCTGTTATATCTACATAGGTGACGACAACTCCGTTATTGAGCTTATGCATAGTGAACTTATACCACCGGTCCGTTAAGCGGTTATGCCATCTATCCTTGATGTAAGGCTGACCTGTTTCCAGTACTTGAATGGCCTGCCCAAATAGTTTGCCTTTTTCCCCCACCAGTTGCTTGATGGTACAGCCTATTGCGTTAAATCCAAACAGCTTTTGTAGGGTATCTATCGTGCCCTTATTCCCTTTGGTTATCCGAAAGTCAATCACAAGGCCGGAATCATCCCGAATGGCTTCGGTGACAAGTTTGTAGTTTTCGGTACTGTTGAGGATGCTTTCCAGCAGATGATTCTGCTCTTCCACCTCCAGAGAAGCCTGTTTGTGTTTGGTAATATCCCGGACGAACATCAGTAGCTTATCCTCTAATTTGTTAACGGAAAGATCCGTCCAGAGGTCTTTACCTCCCCTTCTGTTATGCCTTTCCACTCTTAGGGGGATACCGGTTTGAAGTACCTGGGCATACTGCGGAATAAACTCTTTGGCTCCGGCCGACATCTGAGTAAGAGTGCCATACAGATAATCATCTTCCGTAAAGAAGCCATCACAAAGTGCTGCTTTGTTGAATTGAGCAGCTTTCAAATCGATAGTATTCCCTTCATCATCAAACACCGGCTCCCATAGTACAATGATATCCTGGCTGCAATCTATCAGTTGTTGCAGTACCTGCGACTGGAGATTTGGCCTTCTTTCAGTCCGCTGTTTTGCCGTCTGATCGTAGTAGGTAACCAGCACCCCATCCCCAAACCTGGTGAGAGCCAGCTGGAAGGTCTGATCTATCCCAGGAGGCTGCTCTTCTAAAAATGAGGGCGTTCCTGTCTCAGTTACGTCTATCAGATGGCTGAACAGTTCCTCCCCCTTTATGCTAGGGTAGCATCGGGAAAGGTAATCCCCTACCTGAACCCGACCATCCAGAAATGGATGGTTGAAAGAGGTCTGCTTGAGGAAGAGTACTCTAAGATCCTCTACCTGCCCTTGTCGATTTCGTACCGCTTCCATAGCCACCACTCCCGTATGAGGAGTAGTGAGCAGCTGCTCGCCCAGGGCCTGATGAAATTTAGTTTGTGGTTCATCTTGCTTTAGTTGCACCAGCAGGGCCGTAGAAAGAGCAGTTACTTCAAAAGTAAGAACCTTTCCTGAAACAGAGTCAGGCATTCCTTTTAATACACCTGATTGTTTTTGGTTATTTATTACAGCCTGATGGAGGGCTTTCCGCAGCTCTGCTGAGGGGATAACCTGCTCCATTGGAGTGGGTACATAGCCTATCCAGCCAAGAACTGATTTAGCCTGAGTATTTAGCCAGATCACCTCAAAGGTGTTAACATCTTTTTGAATACGATGATGACAGAGCAAAAAGGCATCAGTGGATTGTTCTAAATACTCAAATTCTAGTGTATGCATGAGGTATGGTACCAGAGAACTACAAATTGTAAGGGATTTTCCCTTTCCAGGTCAGTAATTTATGCTTTGAGATGCTTATGATTTCAGCAGTTAATACGAGTTATTTAAGTCAAGGCACATTTTTTATTGACAGATCTATCATTTCACAAACTTATGTCAGTCCAAGTAGGACTGCTGCCGCTGCGGTTAAGAACCAGCACCTTGATTGCTCCGCTCAGACTGACAAAATGAGTCGCACATATTGCATAATTTATAACACTATTCACTTTTCAATATAATAGAATAAAAATAGCTGACAACAATCTCGCCTTAGGATAACTTTAGTACACATGAATCAACATCAGCTATTTATTTTAAAAATACAAATCACGCATGGCAGATAAAAAGAAGGAGGGAATTATTCTTTCCTTAGGCAGCGTAAACGCTGATTTCCAGGTACGGGTAGATCAGAAGCTGGGTGAAACTACTACCCTGCTGGCCCACGACTTCCGACGATTTAGTGGAGGTAAGGCTGCCAATGTAGCCTACCTGGCCCGAAAGCTGGGAGCTCCGGCCCTAGTACTGGCCCGGGTGGGTGACGATGATCTAAGTCTTCAGGCGCTGGGGGCTCTGGAAGATATGGAGATAGACCTGCGGTACGTTGAAAAGGTAAAAGGCGTTACTACCGGCTTCTCTATGATTATGGTTCCTGAGGATGGAAAGAAAAACATTGTACTTTCCACCAATGCCAACGATGCCTGGCAGGATCACGACCGGGAGAAAGTAAAGCAGGCCATTGCCGAAGCACCGGCCGGTTCGGTACTGGTGGTAGACTATGAGGTGCCCCCGTTTATTGTGGAGGAAGCCATACGGGCTGCTCATGACAGAGGATTTACTATCGTACTGGACCCATCTCCCACCGACCGCGTGGATAAAGCCTTGTTCCCGATGATTGATTACCTGGTACCGGATGCCTCCGAGACAGAGAGCCTCACGGGGGTATCGGCCACTTCGGCCGATGATGGAAAAAAGGCAGCCCGGAAACTCCTGAAGGAAGGGGTGCAGCATGCCGTCATCAAACTCGAAGACGGCGGTTGTGTAATAGCCAATACCGAAACTATGCTGTACGTGCCGCCCATTGAGGTAGAGGTAGTAGATACCACTGGCGCCGGCGATGCCTTTGCCGGGGCACTGGCTGTAGCAATTCTGGAAGGGAGTAGCCTTAAGGCTCTGGCCAGCTACGGGGTGGCGGCTTCGCATGCTGCTATCACAACCTATGGCTCCCAGCCTGCCTATCCTGATCGTGAGCGTCTGGAGGAGCTTTTTAATCAAATTTGTAACAACGTACAGGAGTTGCATGAGCAGTAGTAAGGGTACCTTCCGGGAGTGGAGCATCAGTTATGACCACTACGATTCAGTCGATGAGGACCGGCGCGAGGCGCTTTTTGCGCTGGGCAATGGATTTATTGTCAGCCGTGCGGCCGCTCCCGAATCAACAGAAGACCAGGTACATTATCCGGGTACCTATCGGGTCGGCTGTTACAATCGGCTAAGTACACTCATTGAGGGGAAGGAGGTAGAAAACGAGTCACTGGTCAATTTGCCCAACTGGCTGCCTGTGAGCTTCCGGATTGCGGGAGGAAACTGGTTTTCGCTGGAAGAGGCGGATATTCTCGCTTACCGGCAGGAGTTGCACATGGATAAAGCTCTTCTGGAGCGCAAGGTACGCTTTAAGTCCAGGGAGGGCATGATATTCAGTCTGCACGAAAAACGTTTCGTTAGCATGGCACAGGAGCACCTGATGGTACTTCAGCAGGAAATCAGCGCCGAGAATTGGTCCGGTACTATCGAAATCCGGAGTGGCCTGGATGGTGCGGTACAGAACAACAACGTAGCTCGTTACAGGCCTTTCAACAAACGCCACCTGCAGACGATTTCTACGTCCCGTATCGGCACGGAGTGCCTCGGGCTGATAGCACGAACGGTGCAGTCCGGTATCGACATCACGCTGCAGGCCCGGACGAGGTTGCTACGGCAGGGACAGCCTCTTTCCTGCCAGCGAACCGTCGAATCCGATACCGACAGTATCTACGAATCACTGCTTGCAGAGCTGAAGGAAGGAGAAAGTGTAGTAGTGGAGAAGGTGGCGGCACTTTACACCTCACACGACATGGCTATTACTGACTGTCGGGAGGCAGCTCAGAAAGCTCTTTCACAGGCTCAGGACTTTGAAGCACTTTTAGAGGCACACTGTATGGCCTGGAAAAAGCTGTGGCATCACTGTCGGCTTGATCTACAGCCAAAAGATCAGCTTCCTTATTTCCGTCTGCACATGTTTCAGATCCTGCAGAATATCTCGCCCCATACCGCTGACCTGGATGTGGGAGTACCCCCTAGCGGTTGGCAGGGCGAGGAATACCACGGTCAGATCTTCTGGGACGAAATGTTTATTTTCCCTTTTCTGGCTTACCGCTTCCCTACCATTGCCCGTTCGTTGCTGCTGTACCGCTATCGTCGGCTTGATGCCGCCCGCAAGCTAGCCAGCCAAGCGGGGTATAGAGGGGCCATGTATCCCTGGCGGAGTGCCAGTAGTGGCCGGGAGGAAACACCCCTGCTGCAGTACAACCTCTATTCGGGGCACTGGATGGAGGACTTCACCTACCGGCAGCATCATATAGGTGCCATCATTGCCTACAGCATTAGCAATTACGTGGAGGTAACCGGAGATAAGAGTTTCTTTGCCGAATACGGAGCCGAGATGCTCGTGGAAACTGCCCGGTTCTGGGCGAGCCTAGCGCAATACAATCCGAATACTGACCGCTATGAGATCAGGGGCGTAGTGGGACCCGACGAGCACCATACTCACTACCCCGATGCCTGCACCGAAGTAGAGGAAGAGATGGGTATTGACAATAACTCGTACACTAATGTAATGGCTGCCTGGACCCTGATGCGGGCGGGACAAATGTACCACCTGCTTACGGAACAGCAACAACTCGATCTGCGGGAAAAGATAAGACTTAGCACTGATGAACTGGAACAATGGAAAAAAATAAGTAGCAGGATTCGGTTAGTCTTTCTTCCTAATGGTACTCTTGACCAGTTTGAAGGGTTTAGTGATCTGCAGGATTTTGATATGGATGCATTCCGGCAAAAATGGGGGGCTCAACGGATAGACTGGCGACTTGAGGCTGAAGGAGATGATATCAATCGTTACAAGGCGTCCAAACAAGCTGATACATCGTTGCTTCTTTACCTATTTACACCGGTCGAGTTACAGAGAATTATGCAACTTATGGGCTATGACATCTCACTGAATCAATTGAAAGACACCATAGATAATCAAATCAAGCATACCGCTAATGAATCCAGCCTCTCACGTATCATCCATGCGGGAGCGCTGGCCCACTTTGACCCTGATGCTTCCTGGAAATTATTCGAAAAAGCGCAGCAAATTGATCTGTCCCCCCTGGAAGATGACGATAGCTCCGAAGGGATCCACTTGGGTTCAATGGGGGGTACATTGGGCGTACTGCAGCATCATTATGCAGGTATAGAAGTTCAGGAAGATACCCTGTGTTTTAATCCGAGTCTTCCCAGTGCTTTTAAGGAGGTTAGTCTTGACTTGCTGTTCCGGGGAGTAAAGCTGGAATGCAAGATCAACCACATGGAACTGTGCGTAAGGTCTATTGATAAGCAGGCAGAAGTGGTTCAAATCAGGTATGACAGTAGTATTCATAGCTTAAAAGGAGGTAACCTTTTTTGTTTTAGCTTAAAAAAGTCAGCTAAGTATATAAGCTGAAATGGAAGTTTACTGTATAGTTGTCTGGTAGAGATCCTTAGTAAGCAGAAGTAGTAAGGGAACCATTAAGTAGTTGGCCACTGCTACCAGCGCCGGGGATTCAGAATCAGTTATCACAAAAAAAGTTTGGATGTAAGGCTGACTACTGACAACCTCTCTCAGTTAGAATGTTTTTTTCATGAGGGAGTCTTGTACAGCCTAATAGTTGTATATAAACCTACTCGCTTGAAGAACGAAAAGGAGCGAAAGGAACTGGTAAAAATGGTAATCAGCGGATATGAGCGCGAGCTCCCAACTCATCAGTCTAAGCTACTGTGAAAGCATAAGCAAATTAGTATACAAAATATAAATCGGTGAAGTAATCCAGTGGCTACTATATAAGATCCAGAGGAGCATTTGTCTCAGGTCAGACTATAGCACTTTAAAATGTATGATCCACTTTAGTTGGTATACAGAATTCGTAGCTCCATCAAAGCACTTCGTACTCGTGACTTTACAGTACCCAAAGGTACACAGAGCTTTACGGCTACCTCTTCGTGGGTATACCCCTGAACATATACCATATATATTACTTTCTGCCTCTCTGGTCGTAGTTGATCTACCAGTTCCCACAGGTCCTTGTGCCCTGGACAGAGATCTGAGAAGGCTATTGTAGCAGCTTCCCTACCTATTTCTCCCCATAAATCGTGCCTTACATATTGTTTCCGAAGAATATCAATAGCAGTATTACGGGCAATGTTAAGCATCCAGGTGAAGAGGCTTCCCTTTAGGTCATTATAGGTACGGATATTCATCCAGATTTTCAGGAATGCTTCCTGCATGACATCTTCTGCCATCCTCTCATCTTTCAAAATTTGACAGACTATGTTATATAATGAAACTGAATACTGTTCATACAGGTCTTCAAAAGCGTGCTCCTCATTCCTGGCTAATGACACTATTAGCTCCCTCTCAATTGTAGTAGAAAGTTTAGTTCCCATATTTCCCGTATGTAGTGGTGAATAGGTGTCTTTGTCAGTACTTAGTCACCTCTTCCTATAAATAGCATACCTGAGATATATACGCTAACGGAGCTTTGATTATATAATTGATTGAGGTGCTATCTACCTGACCGGGAATATAAGTACTATAACTGAGGAAATCAGTTACCTTTTGGGCTTGTAAGACGCAACTGGCACCTGGCCTGAAACATCTCTGTTATAGCCTCAGTACTATGGCTATTGCGCTTTATGAGATTCTTCTCGTTAGTTTTACCGCCTTTGACTCCCACCGTAGCGCTGTGATATTTTCCTTATAAACAACTCTCGGCATCATAGAAGAATCCGGTACCAGCTTCTTCATAAGAATAAGTGTATTAAACACCAACAAGCAGATATCTATGACCTGCCATGCGGACAGCCTTTGTTCCGATACATGTTCTTCCAAAATTTGCAGGTGAAAATAAGGTGTGGTTTTAAATCTATTTTCCTAACGAAGCTTTGTATACGGAGGAGGGAAAGTTCGTGCAAATCAAAGCCCCTATATAGCTGATGGGAAACTAATCGCCAGTCTTAATGTTTAAAGCCTTCATCAGGCATTGGGATACCAGGTACATGACCAGCGGTCGCGGGAATTACGTGATAGAACTTAAAGGAGTAAAGTTCAGATATTTAGTAGCATTCCATTGATTAGAAATCGGTTAAGTTTTGAAGGCGAAAGGTTTGTGTCGGTTTTATAGGAAACCTCAACATACTATCTATGCTTCCCATGATATATACCCCAGGAATGGTAGCTCAGGGCTCCTCACCTAAGTCCACTCATGTAAATAAGTGGCTGTTACTACATAGTATAATACACACGTGTCGCATTATTTGGGCAAATACATAGAGAATGTGGCTCCTTTCCCTGGTGTACTACTAGCGGTAATACGGCCTCCATGGTTCTCTGCCACCCGCTGACATATGGCCAGTCCCACACCTGTTCCTGGAAACTCACTCTTGCCGTGTAGTCGTTGAAACACCTGAAAAATACGATCCAGATATTTGATATCAAATCCTATGCCCTGATCACTAATGTTAATGAGCCAGAAGTGGGTTGCCGTACTATTTTTAAGTATATCGTTAGGCAATTCGCTACGTTCAAGGAGGGTACAGGAAATTTCGATCTGAGGAGCTTCTCCTGAAGGAGTAAACTTGATGGCATTGGAAAGCAGGTTCTGGAAGAGTTGAACCAGCTGAGACTCATTACCCTGAATAGCAGGCAAATCCGCTACCTCAATAAGAGCCCCTCGCTGCTCAATCTGCCAATCTAAGATTTGTAACGCCTTAGCGATAACCTTATTTAGCGATACCGGACCTAAAGCCTGCTGGCGGGTTTCTATACGCGAATAAATTAGAAGATCCTAAATCAGGGTAGACATTCGCTCACCAGCCTTTACGATACGGCTTAGCAAATCAAAACCCTGAGGCCCTAATTCAGTACTGTATTTTTTTTGTAAGAGGGTACTAAATGATTGGATCTTACGTAGGGGTTCCTGCAAATCATGGCTGGCAACGTATGCGAACTGCTTCAGATTGGCGTTGGAGCGTGTTAGATCCAGGTTAGCGATTTGTAATTCCTGCGTACGGGCCTGCACTCTGTTTTCCAGCTCTTTGGACAACTGGCGATAGCGTTCCTCGCTTTGACGCAAAGCCTCTTCGGCTTGTCGTTGGCTGGTCACATCGCTGTTGATGGCTACTGCGGCCACTACCTTTCCCTCCACGACTACCGGTGATGCGGCGCACCGAACGACCCGCTCTTCCCCGCTGAGGCGGTGCCGTACCCGCACATCCTGCACAACGTGTTCACCGCCCATAGCACGAGCAAACGCCTGACGTTCAACCGGAATAAATTCGCCGGTCTGCCAGTCACGGGTCTGAATCTCTTCGGCCAGTGTACCAATGTGACGGTTGAGTTCCGCTGCAGTAGTGAAGCCAAGCTGGTCAAGGGCCGCCTGATTGACGAGTGTAATGCCCTCTAGTCCGCCAATATAAAGACCATCACTAATACTTTCCAGCACGGCCCGTAGCCTGCTCTCGCTCAAGCGAAGGGCCTCTTCTGCCTGCTTCCGGGCTGTAATGTCAATAAAGGCAGCAACCCCAAGTAGTAGTTGCCCCTGATCGTCATAAACCGGTACGGTATTGACACTAGCATAGCCCCAGGTACCATCTCCTCGTTTTAGTTTCATTTCTACGCCGACCACGGTCTCTCCATGAAGTAGCGTTCGTACCATGGGCATAGCATCCAATGGAAAAGGGTCACCGGTCAATGGGTCAAACAATGCCCAGTTCTTATAGGCTTCTATATCTTTACTGACCCGAAAGGGATGACGAAAGATTTGTTCCACTTGTGGATTGCCGTAAATAAGTTCACCATTTGGGTTGGCAATCAGAATACCAACTGGGACTTCTCGTAAAATTGTATTGAGTTGGATCTGCTCGGCGTGCAGGGCCTGGCGTGCCTTCACTTGCTGGGTCACATCAGTCGCCACAACAAAAACACCAACAATTGGCCCATTTTCCACTCTTCGGTGAGGCTGAAATGTTATATTCACGTAGATGGTCTGTAGCTGATTGTTACGAACTACCTGTGCCGCTACCTCGTTGGAAACAAAGGGAACACCCGTAGTAATTACCTTCTGGAGTTGTTCATTAAATCCCTGTCCAACCAGTTCAGGCAGTGCTTCCAGAAGTGGTTTCCCAATTAGCTGTTCTGGTGCCCGGTCCACCAGTTGGCCATAGAAGGGATTGGCCATACGAAAGATTAAATTTTCTCCTTCAAGAATGGCAATACCTACCTGTGACTGCTCAAAAAGGGACAGTAGCTGTTGCTGACGTTCTTCATTGCGCTGCATGGCCCTCACCTGCTCCGTCACTTCGTTGCAAAAAACAATTACATCCCGGATGGTGCCGTCTGATTCCCTATAAGGTTGGTAGACCAGATTTAAATAGCCTTCGATCGGTCCCTTGTGCCCCTGTACTGAATAGGGCGTTTCAAACAGGTAGAGCGGCTTACCTGTCCTTTTTACTAGATCTATATTAGGCCGGAAATAAGCCTCCACCTCTGGAATTACTTTGAATAATTCTTTTCCAATAAGCTCCTCCTGACTGCGGCCAATGAGTTGGGCATAGGTTTCGTTGACAATGTCCACCCGCATCTCTTCTCCGGTGAGCACGATAATACCAACCGCTGCCTCCTTAACCAGATCTTGAAAACGCTTTTCGCTTACTTCCAGGCTCTTATGGGTTAGTACATCATGAGTTGTTTCAAGACAGGTCACCAGTACTCCTCCGGGTGCCCCTTCATCATTTAGAACCTGACTGACCGAGAAAGTACAAAATACCTTTTCAGCTTGTCCATGTCGGTAAATGGTGAGTGGTATATCCTGAAAACTTACAGGCTCACCACTATGCAGCACTTTTTTCACCACGGGCTCCACAATAGCCCACTCTTGCTCCCAGACTTCCCGAACTGGTTGTCCAAGCACCGGATGCCTTTCCGGATCCAAACCGGGAATAACCGCATCGTTATAAAATAATACGTGATCTTCTCCCCATAGAACCAGCATGGGCAAGTTGGCGCGAAGCAGATTACTGACAGAGACCCGCAGGCTGTAAGGCCACTGGTTTGGCAAGCCCAATGAAGTGCTGACCCAGTCATGCTGACGGGTCAGAGTACCCATCTCCCCCCACCAGCTAAAAAAGGGTATAACTTGGGGCCTGATGCAGGTTCTGGGAATGTATGTGGCAGGGCTGCACCACCCTGAGAAGCGGACTGATTATCGTCCTGATGCTGGTTGGAATGATTATTCATTGGCCAGGGTAAGACACTTTACGTGGATAGTAATATGACGAAAACTAAAACTATGAGTCATTGAAAATACTATACCAACTACAACTTCGATCTAAGTGAGTGTGTACCTAGTCAAGTAAAAATGGACAGAAGGGAAGAAACAAGTTAGTAATCACACCGATTTCTATGATTTATGCAAGCTTTGAGATATAGTTTTCGTCATATTTTTCACATCGTTCGACAGCCGCGTATATTCGATGGATAATTTGGTTTTTTACTGCATAGATTACCAAGATATTTTTTATACCATCGGCAACTTTTTGCTGATAATAGTCGCGTCACTCACCTTTTTTTCTAATGGCCGACATAGCTCGGCTAAAGCCGCCCTGCTAGATGAAAGAGGGATTTGAGCCGTCTACGAGCTTGATGGCTAACCCGAGTTTTACCTCTGCCACGGTGGCCGCTACCACGGTGGCCGCTACCACGGTGGCCGCTGCCACGGTGGACCCGAATGCTGGTACCTGATCTATACCCAGGTAGACGCGGCAATAGACTCTAGCTGTTTTTGATTTATCCTTCTTGTTAAGGCGGAGATAAAATAAAACTGTAAGCAATCGTATTTTACGTATGTTTTGGAACGGATTGGTGAATACGTTCCGGTGCAAACTGCGGATTATAGGTGTTATCAGCGATCATCAAGGTGTATGCCAATAGGCCAAAGAAGGGCAAAAAATAACCAATCTGATGATTTGGATTGGCGTTTCACGCTTACATAAGTTTGAGTAGTGGTATTTATAGGAATTTGAACCCCAAATCTTCTGATCCGTAATTCAGATGCTAATTTGAATTATAAATGAAGAATTGCCTACTTCCGATAATCCTTACTTATCAGAAGTAATAAATTGAATACAGATTGTTGGCCTGGATGAAGAAGTTTATGTTCGAAAGAGCTTTGCGCGGGTACGGCCAGTCTCTTAAAGCTGGCTTTTGAACCGTAACATCTTCCTGATCGCCCCCGTACCAGGCTTACTTTGTACATACATCGATTTTATGTATGGTGTAGGGTTCTGGTACGAGGCTCTTTGAGCAGGTACATTTTGTAAACAAGTTATCGATTTTCAGAATGGGATATAGGTCCGTACAACTCATTTTTATTTCAACAGAAGCACACGTTGTCAGTGTGGAAGTCTGGGTAGCGCACAATCCTTTTTATATACAAAAGAAGATTTAATTATCGTACAGGATTAAGGCTCCAGTAGAAAACTTAGATTTATGAGTGTTTATGGCCGGGTAACGACCAGTACTCAAAACTCTTTCTCCCCAAACTCACTTTCGGTGAAACGGACCTTCTTGTTCAGGGGGTTCAGGTTGTAGCTCAGATTCAACATCAGCACATCCACCTCATAGATGTAGTTGGTGGTAGTGTAAAAGTCACGTCCCCGGGTGGTGATGCGTTGCTCGTTGGCATTCAGCAGCCCCAGATCCATGTGCTGCCACTGGAAGGTAGCCGCCAGCCTGCCATTCATGAACTGCTTCTTCAACGAGAGGTTAGGGCTGTAAAAGCGGGAGTCTTCTCCCTGCGCCGTTGCCCGGGCCGACAGGTAGTTCAGCCCGCTCTGCAGAGTAAGCGTCGGGCTCAGCTTAAAGGTCTGATTCAGGTTGAGGGAGTAGACCAGGCTGCCATTGTTCACCTGAACCTGGTTGTTGAACAGGCTGCCACGGATGGTATAGTCATACACATTGCTGCCTACGTACAGCTTCCACCAGGGAGTAGCCTGTACATCCAGTCCGGCTTCCATACCGATCCGCCGGGCCTGCCCGGCATTGGTGTAGATCCGGCTCAGGATGGTATCGGCGTACACCTGGTTTACCCGGTTGATCGGGTTTTTGATGCCCTGGTGGTAGTAAGTCAGAAAGAGAGACCCCTGCTTGAAGGGATGAATCACGCCCACCTCCTGCAGGTTGATAAATTCGGGCAGCAGGTTAGGGTCTCCCTGTTCCAGAGTCTCCGAGTGCTCCCGCTCCGGTAGCGGGTTAAGCTCAAAGTTGTTGGTGCGCTGGATCCTACGGCTGTACCCGGCTTTCAGCTGCCAGTGGTCATTAAGCTCGTAAAGTACCTGGGCCGAGGGGAACAGGTTACTCAGCCGCAGCAAGAGCGGCTCCTCCTGCCGGATAGTCAGGTGGCGGGTCGAGGACTCGTACCGCAGCCCGGCGGCATAGGTCAGCTTCTCCTTCTTTTTGCCGTACTGCGTGTAGATCGACTGGATCTGATTTTCCAGATCTACATTACCACTGAACTCCGGGTAGGGGGTGAAGCCGGTGTCATCCAGGTTTCTCTCCCGGTACTGGAAGTAGCCGTTGTCGGAATGGTAGCGGTACTGGTAGCCTGCCTCCAGCTTTCCTCCCCGCAGTTTGGTCGCATAGTCCAGCTTGAAGCGGTAGCCGCTCAGAGGCCGATCGGTGGTGGTTTCGGTGTACTGCAGCAGTACCTCCGAGCCCGGTGCTGGCAGGTTGCGGTTACGGGTAAAGCCCGACAGGTCGTCCCGTTCGTAGAGTGTCGAGGCGGTCAGGGTGGATTGGTTATGAAAGGTGTGGATATAGTCCAGGTTGGCAATCGTAAAGCTGCCGTGCCGTTTGACCAGGTTGGAGTTGAAGTAGTTGCTGCGGCTGATCAGTTGCCCCGTTGCCAGATCGGTGGTCCGATTGGTATAGAAGATATCGGCCAGCCGGTATTCAGTGCGGATACTGTGGTAGATACCAGCCTGGAAGGTATGGGTGGGGCTGAGCGTATAGGTAACGGCTGAGCGGAGGGCTCCGTTGTACTTGTCAAAGCTGCGCTCTCCGACCGAAGGGAAATGGGTATAACGGGTACCGATGGTGGTATTGACATCACCTACCCGGCGGCCGGCTACATCCCCCCGCAGGTAGCTACCGCCCAGGGACACATCCCACTTACGGCTCCGGAAAGACAGGGTGGCGTCGGCTCCGTAGCGCTGGGGCTTTTCGGCATTGTTATAATCCTGTACGCTGGGCAGGCCTACCTGCCCATTGACCAGCAGGGTAAGCCCATTGGCGGCTCCGGCTTTAGTGGTGATGTTGATGATGCCGGCTTTTCCGTCGGGATCGTATTTAGCCGAGGGTGAGGTAATGACTTCTATGTTTTCAATGGCATTGGCCGGAATCTGGCCAAGTACCTGGGCGGCATCAGACTGAATAGGTTTGCCGTTGAGGTAGACCACAAATCCGGTGGTACCGCGGAGGCTGATCTGCCCCTGTGCATCTACGGTCACGGAGGGCATATTTCGCAGCACATCAATGCCGGTGCCTCCCGCAGCCGTCTGAAACTGGGCCGCATTGTATACCTGCTTATCAACCTGATGGTAGACCGTGGCTTTCTGTCCACTGACTTTTAGTTCATTCAGCAAGACCTGGCTGGCACTCAGGAAGAGGGTACCTACATCCTGCTGCTGGTTCCGGGAGAGGTGAATGTTGTCTGCTTTGGTGGGCAGGAACCCCATGAACTGCACGACCAGGTAGTACGAGCCGGCCGGAAGTTTCTCCAGTTTGAACCGCCCTTCTCCACTGGTCACTGTACCACTGACCATGCTGCTGTCCTGCGAACGGAATAGGGCTACGGTGGCGTACTCAATTGGTTGCTTCTCCGTCTGATCCATTACCCGACCTACCAACTGGGAGGTTTGAGCCCAACTAGGAGCAACTAAGAAAAAGCAAAGGCATAGTAGTACTGATGTCCTTATGGAGGATTCCAAACCAATACTACGGAGCAGGAACAGTTGCATTAGAAATGTTTATCAGTTAAAGGGCGTAAGATACATTAATCTTTATCTCTCACACACCGAAAACCCAGGTTATTGCTTCCACTGCTTACTTCTCCCTTTCCCCGGCTCCCGGCTTTGTAACGGATGCAGTACTCGTCGCTGCACAGGAAGGACCCTCCCCGCTGCACGTACTTCACTACCCCCGGCTCCTCGGGATCATAGCTGTCAGCCGGTCCGGTAGGATTTTGTTTGACGGAGTTCATGTAGTAGTCGGGGCGGTACAGGTCGCTGCACCACTCCCATACATTCCCATCCATGTCATAGAGGCCATAGGGATTGGCAGGATACGATCCAACAGGTGCGGCACCGGCATGACCATCCTCAACTGTATTTCTGTCAGGAAAGCTCCCCTGATAGATGTTGGCTACCCACTGGCCCTTGGGCTTCAATTCTTCACCCCAGTAGTAGGTATGGTTGCCCCTGCCTCCCTGTGCGGCATACTCCCATTCCGCTTCGGTAGGTAGTCGCTTTCCCGCCCACTTCGCATAGGCCGCGGCATCTTCATGGCTTATGTGTACAACGGGTAGATTCTCCTTTCCCTCAATACTACTCTGCGGCCCTTCGGGATGGCGCCAGTTAGCACCCGGCACGTAGGTCCACCATTGCAACGGATTGGACAGGTTGACCTTTTGTGCCGTAGTGGTAAACACGGCTGAACCAGGTACCAGTTTATCAGCGGGTACACCCGGAAAATCAGCGGGATTAAGAGGACGCTCCGCTACGGTCAGGTAGCCCGTGGCTTCTACGAAGCGGGCAAACTCAGCATTGGTTACCTCATGAGCATCCATCCAGAAGCCATCTACCTGTACCTGGTGCAGGGGACGGGAGTCAGGAAACTCATCGTTCCCCATCGTGAAGCTACCTCCCCCTATCCAGACCATGCCGGTGGTATCACCCGTTACGGCCCTCACCAGCGTTGATGTAGTTTCCTTAGCTGTCTCCCGTGAAGCATTTCCTGTCGTACAGCTAATGCCTGTTCCCAAGATCACAAAAATCAAAAGCCATTGGCTACTCTTATAGTGGCAAAAGCGATACATATTTTTTGAATTATAATTAGAGAATGGATTAGAAATGAGAATCAGGCGTAATCCATTCTCAAAAAAACATTAGTATGGAGGCTAGCAAAGTAGCTTCTAAAAATGCCAGCCTTACTTCTTACCCACGGTCTTGGCACGTCTGTCCCTGATCTCCTGCACTTTCTCCTTGCTCACACCAAAGACTTTTCCGTTGTTGGCATCTTCCATCAGCCTGTCTACGTACCCCTGGCTGAGCTGGTCACTGTCTTTGTACTGCTTCCTGAGCTGCTCCAGCTTGACATGCAGCTCTTTTTTGACCTTGGCATAGGCCGGATCATCATATACATTCTTCATCTCCTTGGGGTCCTTCTTGCGGTCGATTAGCTCCCACTGATCATCCGCATAGTAGTAGTGGATCAGCTTGTAATCCTTGGTCACTACGGCGTAGTGGCGGTTGACCATGTGCTCGGCGGGGTACTCGTAGTAGTGGTAGTACACAGCATCCCTTTTCATCTTGTTGGTCTTGCCCGTCAGCAGCGGCACCATGCTCTCACCCTGCATATCCGCCGGTGCTTTCACCCCGGCCGCATCCAGGAACGTCTGGGCGAAGTCAAGGTTCTGCACCAGCTCATCCGAGCGGGTACCTGGCTTGGTCTTGCCCGGCCACGCCACCAGCAGCGGCGTCTTGAACGACTCGTCGTAGATAAAGCGCTTGTCAAACCAGCCATGCTCGCCCAGGTAGAAGCCCTGGTCGGAGGTGTAGACGATGATGGTGTTCTCCATCAGGTTGTTCGCCTCCAGGTAGTCCAGCAGACGTCCCACATTCTCATCCACCGCCTTGATCGTACCCAGGTAGTCCTGCATGTAGCGCTGGTACTTCCACCTCATCTTGTCCTTTTCGGACATGGTAGGGTACTTCTTCTTGAAGTCCTCGTTGATTTTAGAATAAGCTTTCTTAAAGTTTGCGGCCTGTGAAGGACTTAAACGACTCATCTCCGCTTTATAACGGCGTTTGTCAAATCCAATCTCTGCGATACCCAGTTCATCCATCACCTCAGGAAAAACCTTATTGTCTCCCGCCCAGGCCATATGGTGCAGAATGCTCATCTCGGCCTCCGCGGCGGCATGAGCCCGGCCGGAGTAGTCATCAAACAGCGTCTCCGGCTCGGAGAAGGTCTTATTGGTATACTCTTCCAGATGGCGCTCGGCCATCAGCCACGAGCGGTGGGGAGCCTTGTGCAGGTACATCAGCATAAAGGGTTGGTCCTTCTTGCGCTCTTTCTGCAGCCAGTCCAGCGTCATATCGGTGATAATGTCCGTCACGTAGCCATCGACCTTGATGTTGCCCTCCTTCTTGGTGATGAAGTCAGGGTTGTAGTACGCGCCCTGGCCGGGCAGGATCTTAAACTGGTCAAAGCCTTTGGGGTTGTTGCCAAAGTGCAGCTTGCCAAACATGGCCGTCTGGTAGCCGGCCTGCTGGAGAATCTGCGGGAAGGTGATGTTGGTTGTGTCGAAGGGGAAGTGGTTGTCGACCTTGCCGTTGATGTGCGAGTGCTTACCCGTCAGGATGGTAGCGCGGGAAGGAGCGCAGATCGAGTTGGTGACACTGGCCTGGGTAAAGAGCATCCCTTTCTTGGCAATGCGGTCGATGTTGGGCGTCTGGATCAGGCGGTTGTCATAGGCTGAAATGGCCTGATACGCATGATCATCCGACATGATAAATATAATATTAGGGCGCTTGGGCTGCTCTTTCTTTTTTGATTTAAAAGAGAAGAACAGCGCCGCCGCTACAAAAGGGGCAAGAATAAATATGAGAATCTTTTTCATGATTTATAAATATAAGAGCCCTACGAACTAACTAAAACGTGTGCGTAGAATAGCTTGATAAAATAGTATCATCAATAATTCAGGATGTAAATTAGGGAGTAGATTTACTAACTAACACTTGTCCATCCTTATATTCGAGCGTAGCAGCTTTATAACCAATCCGCATGGCATTTATTAGTAGCGTATCTCCTTTTACAAGGGGTATCACCTCACCATCATATACCTGCCAAACCGGCTCCGCTGGTACCTTCCCACCGGTTTTACCACCCCTCATGATAATAAAGTCCCAGGATTGTACTGTATGCATTTCGGGAGCCTGAGCTGTGCCTGCTTTCACAATCCGGTAACCGATCGAAGCGCCTTTCGTTGGGCAGGCCAGTTTAACTCCACCAGCAGTGGTAGCAACTTCCGGTGTAGCCGTTACTGGTGGTTCATCTTTACCGTTCCACATTTGACTGATCATTTCTCTCTCTGGAATAGCTGCCATATCGCCCACCTGTTTAGTCCAGGTTTGAAAAGCATTCCGCAGCTCTGTTAGCTTTTTAGTGAACTTTGGATCACCAGCCAGATTATTCAGCTCATACGGATCATTTTCTACATCGTATAGCTCCTCAACCGGTTTGGTTTTGAACCAGTTCATCGGAATGGAATCCAGTTTACCCTGATCCCTTAGGGTGATGATCTCCTGCATCATGGGGATGCTCATCCGATACCTGAGAGGCTGGTAGTACGGCTTCTCCGGCATATAGTTGTACAGGTACCGGTAACGCTTATCGCGTACCATACGCACCCGGTCATAATGCGAATCCATCCGGTCGCGGCCAGCAAACACATACTGACGGGCTTTGGCAGCTTTCTGCTTGCCCAGAAAAGCTTGCCCCTGCATATATTTGGGTATGGGTATACCTGCCAGTGACAGTACCGTAGGTGCAAAATCAACTGCACTGATCAGATCATTATTAACCGTACCGGCATTGGCTGCTCCCGGCATGCGGACGATGAGAGGAATATGTGTGCCCCTCTCCAGCACTTCACGTTTAGTCCACGGCAAGCTGCCTCCATGATCGCTGTAGAAAAAGATAATGGTGTTGTCGTACAATCCATCTTCTTTCAGCATCCTGATGAGCTCACCCACCTGACTGTCCATCCGTTCAATGTTGGTTAACATACGGGCGATACCCTGGCGTACGATTTTAGTGTCCTGATAAATTGGTGGCACATTGACTTCATTGACATCCACAAGTAAGCTATCCTTACGACCGAATAACTGGGACTCATGCGTGATCATGAAGTTAAAAACAGCGAAGAAAGGCTTTCCATCGGGGCGGTTTCGGAACGTAGCCGCCGGACTGCTTTCGTCCCATACGGTCACGGGTGCTTCGAACTGATAGTCCTGCTTTTCATTGTTTGTCGCGTAATAACCCGCTTTGCGCAGGTACTCGGGAAAGCATTTGACATACTCCGGAACAACAGCCGAATATATAGGTACCGTCTGAGAGTTAGCCACATTCGTACGCATATGTTGACTACCAATCGAGGTCTGATACATACCTGTAATGATGGCCGAGCGACTGGGTGCACACACACCGGCGGTGGTATAGGCACGGGTATAGCGTATGCCTTCCTTCGCCAGCTGGTCAATGTTTGGTGTTTTGACCAGCTTATCCCCATAAGCACCTATATACGGAGATATATCTTCACAGGTAATCCAGATAATATTAGGCTTCCCGGATGCTTTACCATCGGTAGATTTTTGCCCCATTACCGGCTTGATAACAGCCCATGTAAGAAGGGAAAGTACTATTACAAATATACGTTTCATATAGTAAGGGTTTAGAACCAGCTAATGAATGTTCGGAAGCCTCAAGCATGCTGAAGCCTCTATTGGGATGATTTGCAAACAAAGCAGAAGTACTCGAATTAACAGCAGCTAATGAAAGCTTTTGCCCCAATGCGTAGAACCAGAAGGTAGCATTGGGGCAAGACCAGCCTATTATGGATTTTGCTTCGCTTCTATCGTTTTGTCCACTTCGGAGGGAGCCGGCGTAATGCCATTTTTCTGCTTTTCAAACTCTCTGGTGAGCTCGGCCACCACCTCCGGATAATCTTTGGCTACATCATATTTTTCGCCCGGGTCATTATCGATATGGTACAGCAGTGGAGTAGTATACCTTTTGGGCTCTTCCCGCGAGTAGGATGGATGGGTGATAAAGTGCACTTTCCAGGGACCTTTCCGAAGCGCATATAGCGTTTCGCCGTAGTAATAAGGTAATATCTCCCGAACGTTCTCCTTCTTCCCAAATAGTACATCTGATTGGTCAGTACCATCTAATTCGCGGTCTTTGGGTATGTTCGCACCAGTTATTTTACCAATCGTGGGGAAAAGATCAATGGCACTGGTTAAAGCCTCACTGGTCACATTCGCTTTTACTTTACCGGGCCACCAGGCAATGGCGGGTACACGTAATCCCCCCTCATAAGTTGAAGCTTTCCCTTCGTACAGGAGGCCGGCTGATCCGGCATGATCCTTCATGATCAGCCAGGGGCCGTTGTCACTGGTGAAAACCACCAGCGTGTTCTTATCCAGTTTAAGCTCTTTCAGCGTTTTCAGGATTTGTCCAACGCTCCAGTCCAGCTCCTCTACCACATCGCCATACAGTCCCCGCTTGCTCTTGCCTTCGAACTCGGGAGAGGCATACAAAGGAGTATGAGGGAAATTATTGGCATAGTACATGAAGAACGGCTTGTCCTTATTTTTCTTGATAAAGCTAGTTACTTCTTCGGTGTAACGCTTGGTCAGGTATCGCTGATCAGGCTCCTCTTCTATAACTGTTTCATTTTTGTACAAAGGCAACACCGGGGCATTGGCGCGAGGACCGGGAGGTAAACCAAACGCACCATCCTTATGGGTAGTAAATACTTTGCCCATGTCATTGGAGTAGGGAATGCCAAACCAGTAGTCAAACCCCTGGCGGGTCGGCATGAATTCGGGCAGGTGACCCAGGTGCCACTTACCGACTAGTGCCGTAGCGTAGCCTTTTTCTTTAAGCATTTCGGCTATGGTTATTTCGCTTAGTGGTAAGCCACTGGCCGAATTCTGGCGGAAAACACCGGCTTTCCCGTATATACCGTTCCTGACCGGCTGTCGCCCCGTAAGCATGGCGGCCCGACTTGGTGTACACACCACCGCACCCGCGTAAAACTGGGTAAAGCGCATACCTTCAGCGGCCATCTGGTCCAGATGAGGGGTGCGAATAGTAGGATGACCGTAACAGCTCAGGTCACCGTAGCCCAGATCATCAGCCAGGATAACAATGATGTTGGGTTGCTTTTGAGTCTGGGCCGTACCCTTGGTCCAGACAAGCAGAAGAGCAGCTACCCAAATGGATTTCCAGATGTGGTTTTTATTCATTTTAATAAATATGTTTATAAATGAAGCTTATACTACTAGTTATACTTTCATCAATAAGAAAAGATTAAGAGAAATAGTCTGTATCCATCTTATCTATCATACCCGTAACATCTATGGTTAAAATGATAGTTTAGGATGGAGCAAATCCATCATTAGGAAGGTATTTGTCAGGAATAGAACCTAAAACCAGAAGTGTATTTCTACCATACCGCATCTAACTGAAAGGTAACCTATCCTTTAAGCTTTAACTTTGACTAGATTACCCTGTATAGGCCGAATATCTCAAGCCAAGGCCACACAAAGGCTTAAATTTGGTGCTCTTGCACAGCAAGAGCACCAAAGCTTAGTACAAGCACAAATAGAATTATTAGCACTTCCCTTTTCACTTAACCTATACAAAGATAGGCTTGAAGGGCTCTTCCCTTTGTTAAAAAATCAGTCAAAAAGGTTAAACTCTAAGTCAGGTGACCGGAGGTCTTATCTTTTCTAGCTTGGGAAAGGTACTCGGTGGGGGTAAGGTTGTAAAACTTACGGAAGCAAGTGGAAAAGTACTTAGGATCAGAAAAGCCCACCCGATAAGCGATTTCAGAAATGTTACAATCCGTGTTCCTGAGCAAGTCAGCCGCACGTTTGAGTCGGATAGTTCTTATGAACTCATTCCCTGAAAGGTCGGTAAGGCTTTTGAGTTTTCTATAAAAGGTAGATTGAGACATGCCCATTTCATCAGAAATGGTACCTATTTCCAAATCAGTTTGATCCAGCTTGCTGTCGATTGCTGCAATGACTTTCTCCAGAAACAGTTTATCAGTATTGTTTTGTGTAACGTTCGTGGCATTGGTAAGCGACGAATTCAGGAAAGCCTGCTTCAGCTTCTTGCGCGAATTCAACAGGTTTTGAACCGTTGCTTTAAGCAGATTCACAGGAAAAGGCTTCGGTATATAAGCATCCGCCCCTGTTCGTAGTCCCTCAATTTCATGTTCGGTGGCGTTGAGGGCCGTCAGTAACACAATAGGGATATGTCCCAGCAGAAAATCTGTCTTGGCATATTCACATAGTTCCAGCCCGCTCATACCGGGCATCATAACGTCACTTACTATAAGGTCAGGGAGTTCGGTTTTGGCAATGTCCAGGGCTTTCTGGGCCGAATCGGCAGAAAACAGATAATAATCACTTTCAAAGATTTCTTCCAGAAACGAAAGTACGTCTGGCTCATCATCTACAATAAGAATTTTGGCCGATAGGTTCGTTTTGTCTATCGTTGGTTTTTCCGTGCTGGCATTCCATTCCAATTCCTGAGAGAAGCTCGGTTTGACTGGTTCCTCATTCATCAGATCCAGGTCAGCTTTGGGAAAAGAGAGTAAAAAACAGGTTCCTCTATCGACTTCTGACGTCACCTCAATGGTGCCCCGGTGCAGGCTGGTCAATTCTTTGACGATCTTAAGACCAATTCCTGAACCCACCGTATAGTTATTCCTATTCTCCTGAAAAAATGACTCAAATACATTCTTGATATTCTCTGGTTTTATTCCCTGTCCGGTATCCGTGATTTCAATGAAATAGCGTGTACTGTTAGCAATGTCCTCAGGTTCGTATACCTTTACCTGTACACTTCCCTGCTGCGTAAATTTGACCGCGTTACCAATCAGGTTGACCAGTATCTTTTCCATGATGTCCTTGTCAAAAAGCACAAATGGATACTTTTCCATATTCGTCTCGAACAGCAATTCAATCCCTTTTTTCTCTGTGAGCTTTAAGAAGCTGAACAAGACTTCTTCTGCAAACGATACAATATTTCCTTTCTTGGCAAACACTTTCATATCGGAGTTCTCTATTTTTCTAAAATCCAGCAGCTGATTGACGGTAAGCAACAGTTTTTGGGCATTACGGTGTATAATTTTGAGTAGATTGTTCTCTGAGGCCGTAGGACTTCGTCTGATCATCTCTTCCAGCGGGCTGATGATCAAAGTAAGTGGTGTACGAAGTTCGTGGGTTACCTGAGTAAAGAAGTCAATCTTGAACTTGTACAGTTCCTCCATTTTCTCCCTTTGAAACTTTTGCATTTCGATTTCCTGACGCATCCGGCGCTTGTTGGACTGATATACATACCACTGCCGCCCTACCAGCAACGCCACTGTCATATAAATCAGATACGCCCACCAGGTTTGCCATGGTTTGGGTGGAATCACAACTTGCAGCTGTGCCATGCTACTGCCAACCAGCTGATTGTCTACCTGTCCTCTTACCTTGAAGGTATACGTACCTGCCGGCAGGTCCCGATACGTAGCAAAACGCCTATCGGAGACCAGGTTCCAGGCTTTCTCATACGGCTCAAGCCGGTAAGCATATTCAATCCGGTCTGAATTCTGATAATCCAGGTCGGTATACTCAAAGGTGATAAGGCTTTGGTAGTTAGGTAATTCAATGCTCCTGGTAACCGATAAATCTCCTTCAATTTTGAATCCGTCAACCTCTGAGTCTACCACTGACTTATTCAGAACCAGTACATCTCTCAGGTGAATGGGAGGTAAATGGGGGACTTTTGTGGAATAAAAGTCAGATGAATAGAACGAATAAAAACCTACATTACCCCCAACGAGTATCTCATTATTTTTGGAACGGGTGATGGCGTTGGTAAAAAAATAGCTGGGATCAAACCCTTCCTTTGCATTGAAGATCCGCTCAATTTTGAATGATTCGCTCAATTTGACCATGCCTTGGTTAGTGGCGGTCCAATAGCCATCTTTGGGATCTTCACAAAGACTCATAAAAGTGAGCCGACGTTTGTCAGGACTATTTTGTATCGCCTCTACTTTGGTAAAATCATGGTTGTAACGATATAATCCACTTGAACTAGCCCCCACAATCAGACGCTGGTTACGGTCCATATAAAGGCAGCGGATTCGCTCCGGAACCTTCACATTCATTGCAGCTGGAATAACCTTTACAAACTTATGTGATCTTTTATCAAAACTCCACAAACCACTGGATGAAGTACCTACAAACACAGTAGAGTCGTTTTGAGCTAATGTATACGTTATTCTATTTGAGCCACCAATTGTGAAGTGCTCAAAAGTGCCTTTATGGTAGTTGTATAATGATAAACCGCTGGATGTTGTTAAATAAACTATATCCCGGTCCTGGATGATAGAACCTACCATTCCACCGGGCCAGGTATTGTCCTTTCCCCTGCTCTGGTAATTGTACTTCCAGGTACCTGTAGTGATATGGTAATCATAAAAACCAGTAAGGGTTCCAATGAACAAGTGGGTTTGGTCTTCTGAAAGACGCAGACTGAGAATATAAAAGTGCTCTTTAAGTTCAGCCTGATCTTTAAAGAATGGAAGCTTAGGGATAATCTTTCGAAAAGTGGCCGTTTTTCGATCAAAAAAGAGCAATCCCTCTTCCCCTACCCCCAGCCAGATATTATTAGCCCGATCCGTGGCGAAAGAAGTTACATAGTTGCTGTTGATTCCACTGATCTGTCCTTTGGAATAGTAGAGGTTGAATTTCAACTGATGCTGAAAGTAATACATCAGTCCGCTGTTAAAGGTCCCTATCCAGATCCCACCTAATCTGTCTGCGTATATACATGAAAGTGAATTGGATGCCATATTACTTTCGGGCGTTTTGGCGTACCGCATCACCTCCACTTTCTGGGTACTGGGATCATAAATATCGAGTCCGTTGCGGCCAGTGCAAATCCAGATACGCTGATTTATGTCTTCTACAATCCCATTGATATATTTAGAACTTAGATTAGTTAGATGGTGCCATTTTTTATCCCTCATGCTATAATACCTGGCACCATTGCCCCTTGTACCAACCCATATGTTCTCTTTAGAGTCAATGAAAACAACAGAGATGATGTCAGGATTGGGTGAAATGAAATCAACTACATCATCAAGTGGATTAGTTAGTTTCTCCTTCTCAAAGTTAAACAATCTCAGGCCTTTGTTGGTGTTTACCCAGAGCTGATTGTGTTTATCAAATTTTAGTGTACTAAGTTTGTTCAGGTTGTTCTCCTGGGTAATTTGTCTTACCTGGTATTGCTTTATCAGGTTAAAGCTACTGTCAACCTGTAGTAGATAGTGGGTCATCAACACCCACTGATTTCCTTTTGAGTCGCCCGTTATTGCTAAAATACTGTTTTGCCGGAGTACGGTTTGTTCCAGCTTCCTGAATTGTGAGGTAGTTTTGTCGTAAATGTTGAGTCCCCTGAGCGTGCCTACCCAGATATAGTTGTTGGTGTCTTCGTAGAGACAGGTTATATAGTCACTGGATAAGCTATGGGAGTCGGATGGATTGGCATAAAACACCTTGAATTTTTGACTATCATACCTGTTTAGTCCAAACTCGGTGCCTACCCACATAAACCCCTGCTTGTCCTGTAAAAAACAATTTATCACAGGAAAAGAAAGCCCATCATTAACAGTAAGATTTTTAAAACGGATCTTGTTACTGTACTGTCCCCAACATAAAGAGGTGCACAGTAGTATATACAAGATTGGTTTTAAGATCCACTTCATATATATCAGTATTATAAATACCAGGAAAAACAACAAAGTTAATCCGTACTACATCAGGCAAACTTAACAGCTCCGTACTAATTGAGTAGCTGGTCAAAACAGTATTAAACTTTCTGATTGAGCAAAAGGCAGGTGATGAGGTTTTATGAAGTAGTTTCATAAGAACCATCACTACCTGCCTCTTTGCTTACAGAGTCAATCCTACTCAATATCTACCTACTCATTTTCTATCATATTGGATATTCGTCAACCTTGGGATAGTACTATAATTAGACTTAGGTCTATTCTCTAATACGATGGAAAAATGAAATAGTAAAATATTCGGCTGTTTTACCAGAGTGACTACATGGGAGCCAATACTCCCTACTAGTATCCTGTGCAGTTAGTGTTGCTTAATACCCTGGGTTCTGGTCATTGGGCTCTATATCAGGATTGTTATCAATTTCCTGCTTGGGAATCGGCATCAGCAATACGGAATTAGGTATGTCAATCCCTTTCGCAGCTTTGATGACCTGCTTGGCAGTACCCGTACGTACGAGATCATGCCAGCGTTTGCCCTCCACCAGAAATTCGTATGCCCGCTCTTTCAGAACCAGATCCCGGAATGAGGCCGCCGTTTGACCTTCAAGCGTAAAATCAACCGGAGAAGGACTTGAGGGGGCGTATCCATAAGCCCGCCGGTGCACCATATTGAGTCGCTCAAGCGCCAGAGCCGTTGGCCCCTTATCCGCCTGACTGGCGGCCTCCGCGTAAATCAACAGGGCATCAGCGTAGCGGTAGACGGGATAATCGACACCATGAGCACCAGAAGAGGGTGCTCCGGTTTCTTTGAACTTGCCAAACCGGATGGGTTGATTCGCCCCGTTTTGCACAATCACCCCTTGCTTATTCGGACCAGCGGTATACAAATTGAAGCCTTTCCGCAAGTCAGCTGCCGACCAGTCCCTGAGCAGAGGATAGGTGGGGAAGCCAAAAAAGGTACCAAATCCGCTGGTGGCCCATTGACTGGTTGGCAGGTGATAAAACTGGGGCAGGAACGATCCTCCCGCAACGGTTCGCTGAAATTTGATTGAGAAAACCTCTTCGGATGAGGAAGTAACACCCGCTCCAAAAATCTTTTCAAAGTCGGAGGATTGACTCACATTAACCAGTGAATAAGCCCCCGATTTGATAACCTCCTCGGCCTTATCACGGGCATCCGTCCACTGCTCCCGAACCAGGTATACATCAGCCAGCATAGTTTTAGCGGCTCCCAAAGTAGGTCTGCCTGCGAGCGTCTGAGTCAGCGGAAGACCTGCCTCCGCCTTCTTCAAGTCTTCGATAATTTGTGCATACACCTTATCAACAGGTTCCCGCTTGCCACCCACAGCACTCAAGTCTTCGGTCGGTTCGGTCCGGATGGGCAGGGCCCCGAACATACGGACGAGATTGTAATAGGCGTGTGCCCGGTAAAAGTGCGCTTCTGATAGCAGTTGGTCCTTCTGCTTCTCATCCATAGTAATGGTTGGGATGTATTTAAGCGCCAGGTTAGCGGCATCAATGGTCTTATAAAAACCTGCCCAGAAACCATCGGTAGTACCCATAATGGAGGTAGTAACCTGATATTGGGAAAGAGGTATATATTGGCCCTGTCCGGATGCATAATCTTCCAAAGCGGTTGTAAAAACGCCATAGCGCAGGATGTACATGTTATTAGTATGGTACGTAGCTGATATAGCGTTGACGGCAGAGTTGGCATCAGCAGCCGTCTTATAGAACTGGCTGCGGCTCAGTAAAGCAGTAGGTACTTCCTCGAGTAAATCTTTACAGGAAAGAGTCAGTAAGCTAGTACTGAGTAAACAAATGGTAGCAAATTTTTTCATGAGTAGTCGCTTAATAAAAAGGAGTTATAAACCTATGCGTGTACCAATGGTATATGTGCGGGCAGTCGGATAGCCGGACTGGTCAATGCCCATTGAAATTGAGTTAGAACCACCCAGAGTATTTACTTCCGGATCAAACCAGCTGTACTTTGTATAGGTTAGTAGATTCTGTCCGCTTATGTACAACTGTGCATTGCGGAGCCACTTTATATTCAAGCCAGCAGTGGGCAGATTGTAAGCTAGTTGAACATTTTTCAGGCGAAGAAACGAACCATCTTCAATAAACCGATCAGATTCTCTAAATGCAGTGTTGGCGCTAATTTTAGGGTACTTAGCATTGGGATTGGGGTTGGAAGCAGACCAGTGGTTATTGTAGACATCCTTCAGCTGATTTTCACCGAAGTAGAAGCTGCTTGCCTGGCTTGTCAGATTGGCGTTAAAGATATCTCCCCCCTGCTTACCCAACCAGAACATCGTGAGCGTGAAATTCCTATACGACACATTAGAATTTATGTTGTAAAGGAAGTCAGGATTGGGATCGCCTATGATGGTTTTATCAGCTAGTGTAAGCACTCCATCGCCGTTGATGTCTTTGAAATTGATGGTTCCTTTATCGCTCAGGCCGTTTTCAAGGTACCCATAGAAAACACCGATGGGCTGACCAACCCGTATCAGGTTGACAGGGGTTGAGAGCGGTTGATTGAGCGCTACTCCAAACACGTCACTTCCTCCTGCCAGTTGCATTACCTGGCTTCGGTTCTTTGAAAAGTTTACGTTCAGATCCCATTTTACATCTTTAGTATTGACTAAAGTCGCATTCAACCCAAGCTCAATACCGCTGTTACGAATCTGTCCTATGTTCTGGATCGTGCTGGTGTAACCAGTAGATAGCTGAAGTGGTACCGTAGCCAGCAGGTCCCTTGTATTCTTTATGTAGTAGTCGGCCGAAAGCGAAAAACGGTTGCGTAGGATAGCCACATCCAGACCTGCATTCCATTGGGCGGTCGATTCCCACTTCAGATTAGGATTAGTCAGCTGAGCACCGGGTAATTGACCAATATGGAGCTGATCGTTATAGACAGTATTAACTGGATTCAATGTAAAGAGGGTCTGATAAGGCGAAAGTGCCGTGTTGCCCGTCAGTCCGTACGAAAGGCGCAGTTTCAGATCTGATATCACCCGTAGATTCTGGGCGAAAGGTTCTTCCATGATCTGCCAGCCAAAAGCTGCAGAAGGAAAATACCCCCATTTATTATTGACCCCAAAGCGGGACGAACCATCCGCACGCATACTGGCCGTAAATAGATAGCGGCTTTTGTACGAGTAATTAGCACGAGCCAGGTAAGAGAAAAGTACCCACTTATAGGCAGTACTGGTGGGAACTCCTGGGGTGTTGCCCATGCCAATATTGTCCGTACCCATGCCTTCATAATTAAAACCGGTACTGCTGGCAGCAAAGGAGCGGCCTTTTTCCTCCTGATAGGTAACACCACCCAGTAAGGTCAAATCGTGGTCCTGACCAAGTTTAGGAATATAGGTAGCGGTATTTTCATTGAGGATGTTGGTCCGGCTGCCGTAGTTGATTGTTGCTGACCCATTAGGAGTAGTAGTGATTGTAGAAGGAGAAAATAGATCACCCCGGATCGAACTGTTTTCAACGCCTATTGAAGATCGCAACGTCAGATTTTTAACCGGCTCGTAATTGATCGCCGAACTAGTTAATATATATACTTCATTGTTATTCTGTTTGCGTGAGTCCGTCAGCGCTAATGGATTCTCCAGGCTATTAGGGCTGAAAGCGTACGGTTTTATGAACGTGTAATCACCATTGCTATCATAGGGAGAAAGAGTAGGCGGAGCCCCTAATGCCGCTGAAACGGCACTATTCCCTTTTTGTCCATTGTCATTTAGTAACTGAGTGCGATTGATATTAGATAAAACAGCATTATAGGATAGCCGAACCTTGGCAGCCAGTTTCTGATTCAGGTTGACCCGAAGGTTTTCACGCGAGAAGTCTGATCCACGAATAATGCCCCCCTGGCTAAGATAATTACCTGAAATGGCATACTGAGTATTTTCATTGCCACCCGTTACGGAAACCGTGTGGTTCTGCATCGGTGCTTTCCGGAAAATCAGATCCTGCCAATCCGTTCCCTTTCCAAAAGCGTTGATCTGATCCTGCGTGAAGTAAGCCGGAAAACCATCATTAGCCGCCCGCTCATTAGCCAGAGTGGCAAATTCCTGAGCATCCATCAGATTCAGTTTTTTATTAACCTGCTGGATGGCGTAGTAGCTATCTATAGATACCTGGGTTTTACCCGCTTTACCCTGTCTGGTAGTGATGATGATAACCCCGTTAGCTCCTCGTGAACCGTAGATAGCTGTTGCAGAAGCATCTTTGAGTACCTCCATCGACTCAATATCATTGGAATTAAGTCCGTTGGGTGCTCCCGATAGGGCAAAGCCATCAACCACGTACAAAGGTTCATTACTTCCCTGTAGCGAGTTGCCACCCCGGATGCGTACACTCAATGTGGTACCGGGTTCGCCAGAGTTCTGCATTACCTGGACTCCGGGTGCTCTTCCTTGCAAACCTTGTACGGCGTTCAGAGTCGGATAGGCCGTCAGCTCTCTTGCTGAAACAGAACCTACCGAACCGGTTATGTCGCTTTTTTTGATAGTACCGTACCCTACAACTACCACTTCGTCAAGCACCAGACTTTCCTCCAGTACGATCTTTAAATCAGTAGAATTACCAACATCTACCGTTGCGGTCTTGTATCCAATAAAACTCACTTTGAGTTGAGGATTGGGAGCGGTTGTAGAAATGCTAAACGTGCCATCGACACCAACTGTAGTACCATTAGTAGTACCAACCACTAAAACAGTAGCACCGATAAGGGGCTCACCGTTTTTTGCACTGACGCTTCCCTTGATTTGGACTGTTTGAGCTTGTGCCCAAACAGCGGTTAGTGTAAATATTAGTACACTCAGATAAAGATGTAATGGTTTTGACATGATAAAATGGCATTTTTAGTTAAGTTCAGTCAAAAATTTCTTTACAAAATTATATTGAATGCACTAAGCACAGGTTTTCATATTCATCAAAAAGGTTGAAAATCAAAGCAGCGATAGTGAACTCATTATCGTGAGCAAAACGGAATAGCTACATAGGCTGGGGCTGAATCCATCGTAGCCAGGTCGTGAAGGATTTCCGGGAAAAGAAGCGGGGCAGATAAATTTTGTGTCTCTACGGGGCCATATATGCGCAGTGGTCCTACTGATATTGAATCCCGTGTACCTCCATCCCGTTGGAAAAGTAGCTTAAAACCAACGGGGATGCCCGAAAAGTGGTACTCAAAATATAAGAATAGGTAGAATCCGTTATCTACTCAGACCCGGCCCGGGTGGGGAGTTTGGTTTTGCTGAGCACCAGGCTAAGCTCAAAGGGGTTATTTTCCTGATTCTTTCTGTTATGAGTTGTATTCTTGAAGCTCTACAAAAAGTTCAGGTTGTATAGATGCAACTAAAAGAGGTGAAAGCTACCTAAGCAGCTTTCACCTCTTTTAGTACCGATAGATTTAATACCTATGATGAGGCTTGTAGAGCTTGGGCTATTGTCACCGCAAGAGGTGTTGTGGGACGGCCAATTAATGTGGAAAGCTGATGGCTATCATCAAATAAAGCACCTCCAGAGGCAGCAGCATCCCATCCGGCAATCGCATGAGCAAATCCATCCGGCAAACCCAATGATACCAGGGCTGCGGCATAGTCAGCTTCCGGCATATTTACATAAGGAATAGTCTTACCTGTCTGTTGGGAAATCTCAGCCGCCAGGTCACTTAGCGTCCAGGCATGGTCTCCGGCAAGTTCATAGATTTTACCCTGGTGTCCCTGACTTGTTAAAACAGCAACGGCTGCATCAGCATAATCTGCCCTTGCTGCCGAAGAAATTTTCCCATCACCTGCACTGCCAATTAAGGAACCACCAGCCATTGCGCCTGGAATTGTACCAGTGTAGTTTTCTGTATACCAGCCATTGCGCAGCAATGTAACTGGAATGCCCGCCCCTTTCAGGTCAGCTTCCGTTGTACGATGGTCTTCGGCAAGGCCAAGCGTCGATATATCGGCTTGGAGAACACTTGTATAAACAATCCATTGTACACCTGTCTGCTTTGCAGCTTCTATTACATGGCGGTGCTGGATCACACGTCTGCCAGTTTCACCTCCGGAGGAAATAAGAAGTAATGTATCCACACCTGCTAATGCCCGGGTAAGTGTTTCGGGCTTGTCGTAGTCAGCTTCCCTGGCTTCTACATCAAGAGTGGTAGCCTTTTGGATTGAACGAACAAGAGCAACAATGGTATCGCCAGGAATCATTTCTTTTAGCCTATTTACAACAAGTTGACCCAGTTGACCTGTTGCTCCTGTGATTGCAATTGTCATTTGATTTTTCAAGTACTAATTTTATTCAAGTCCATAATTCTTTCGAACACACCCTGGGGGAATGGTATAATCGGAACGAGGTTATGATGCTTTTGGTAAAGGATTAACTAATAAAGTCGACGATCAAATTTGCCTCTGTGCTACAAGTGGCAAATTGGAGATGGTGCAAATCTATTCAGCTCCACAGACGTATTACCCATTTTTCCACTTAATACTACATCCAATGGCTTTGGTGGTCGGGATAGCAACTGGTTTGTTTTCCAGTAGTGCATTGACGGCATCCTGGACATATTTTTTGGTTGCCTGGCTTCCATCCTCCATATTGTTGTCAATGGCTCCGGTAAATCTGACAATGAAACTATTTCCCTGCCTTTGCACCACATACACCGTAGGGGTATGCCTGGCACCGTAGGTTCTGGCCAATTCCTGATTAGCGTCAACCAGATAGGGGAACGTGTATTTTTTTTCTATGGCCCTTTCTTTCATATCCTCATAGCTATCCCCCCAGGAACGCCCGCTGTCATTGGGATTGATAGCAATTACAGGAAAACCCTTCGAGGCAAACTGTTTGTCCAGATCAAGTACACGCTGCTCATATGCCTGAGCGACGGGGCAGGTATTACAGGTAAAAACAATAATGTAGCCTTTGGCAGATACATTGTCTCGTAAGGCTACTAGTTGCCCCTGCTTGTTCCGGTATTTGAAGGGCATGGCTCTGTCACCGGGCTGGTACCCTTCGGCAGGCGGCAAAAAGCCAAACGTTGCAAAAAGCAGGGCGCTCATGACACCCAACATGATTGTTCTTTTCATAGTGAATGGTTAATGGTTACATGTAGAATACAACTATTTAATGTATGGCCGGAGCTCCGCTTCCAGCTCAGCCAGCGTGAACGGTTTCTCGTAGTCTTTCCTTCCCTTTTTTCTATGTATGAACAGGGTAAAGGGTAACGCGCCAGACCAGCTGGGGGCTACTTTTTCCATCCACTGGCCCGGATCGGTTTCATCCAGAAGCACCACCTGCGGGGTCCTGATACCCGTTTTAGAAAGAAAGGGCTTTACCTTCTTTTCCAGCTGGGATTTGAAATCAAGGCTGACTAGTACGACCTTGACTTTATTCCTGGCATGCCGGGCTTGTAACGTCTCGAAGTAGGGTAGCTCCTCCACGCAGGGCTTGCACCAGGTAGCCCAGAAGTTCACAATCAGGGTAGTGTCATTTCTTGTTGATAGCAGCTGACTGAGCTGGTTAAATTTGATGACCCGGACCTGCTGCGCAAAACAGGCGGGAGCCCATATTACCAGCAAGCAGAGCCACAGTTTTCTGAAAAAAATCATAATTAATAATTAATGTACGTAAGCAGGTATTATGCTGTCCTGAAATCTAGATTTTCCTTGGAATCAATCTATAGCTTTTCGGATAGGGGTGTCTTTCGTACGGCGAGGACCAACCGAATGTGCGTGGTTCTCTTCCACCCCTCAATTTACCACCAGCAAGGCACGGGCTGGCATTTCGTAAAGCTTCTGGGTAGACAGGTAGATGGATTTGGTGATTTGCTCGGTACCATTTGTCACGATTACCGAGAAAGTATCGTCCTGCGTTTCGGCAAAGTTCAGCTTTAACCAATGCCTGGACTTCCGCAATGAAAGTACCTCCCTGTACAGTACTTTTCCTTTATTGTTGAGCAGGGTTACACTCACCTTATCACCCATAGGCTTCTCCACCAGTACATTCATGGTCAGGGTTTGGATGGATCGGTACATACCTACCTGTAGGGTGGGCTTGGGCGAGGTATGGGTAGAGTCAGGTTGGGTTTGAGGTGTGGTACCGCCTTGTACTGGGTTCAGCAGGGGCAGGACACCTAGCAGGGCAATCATTAGGGTTGTAGTTATTTTTTGCATGGCTTTACGGTGGTGTATATAGGTTTGGATTTGATTAATTACTTGCTGGTGTGCGTTTAGCCCTGGACCGGGATAATTAAAATAGTAACAGGCACTTCTTCATAGCACGTGGGTTTTTGATAAACCAAGATTAGAAAATAAAGAAGAGCTCCCAATGCCAGTATCAACAAACAGCGGATACGGGTAAACAAACGACAGTTTTTTACTTACCATAGCTATTCGTTGACCCAAAACAGGCTTTTGTTGACGATGGGAAAGAGGCAAAGCAGAATTGCAATATTTATCCCTTATTTAGCAGCATGAATCTTACGTTTGATAAAGGGCGATTTCAGATGTACCTGGGGTTTGGCGGGCTGTTTCTGCTGCTATTGCTATCTGACCAGCTGATCAATAACCCGCATACATTTGTACCCAGAGCCTGGAATAACCTCTGGCACTGCACCTACGTTACGGTACTTAATTTTATCCTGTTTGAGTATACGCTACCCTTTTTCCGGCTGCACTGGAAGCGGATTCTGGCGGGCTTATTCCTTTTGGGGGTCCACCTGATGCTCTACTCTTTCGGGCTGTACGCCTGGCGGCAACTGGGCATCCTGTTCCATATCTATACCCTGCGAAATCCCTCCCAATCATTTGACGATGCGCTTGAAGACCAGATGGCGTACAGCGCCGGCTCCATATTCTTTTTCGGAATCAGCCAGCATATTTACGGGTACTATAAGCTCCGGCAGGCCGCCCAGCAGTTGCGCATCGAAAAACAGCAGGCCGAGCTCAACTTCCTCAAGTCGCAGACCAATCCACATTTTCTCTTCAATACCCTGAACAACATCTACTCCCTGTCTCGCGACAAGTCGGACCGGGCACCGGAGTCCATCCTGCGCCTGTCCAAAATCCTGCGTTTCATGCTGTACGAAACCAGCGGGGCCTACATTGCCATTGAACAGGAGCTGAAAATCATCAGCGACTACATCGCCCTGGAACAGCTCCGGTACGACGAGTCGCTGCGAGTCAACTTCAGATACGACGTGGAAGACCAGCGGCAAGCCTTGCCGCCCCTGCTGCTGATACCGCTGGTAGAGAATGCATTCAAACACGGTGTATCCGAGACTCCAGACGAGCCATATGTGGACATTTACCTGACGGTGAAGCAGCGGCAACTTGACTTTGTGGTAAAAAATTCATCAGAAGCCGCTCCTGATGAGCGGGGGGTAAAAGAAAACATCGGTCTATCGAACCTGCGCCGCCAGCTGGAAATTCTTTATACCGACTACCGGTTGTCAGTAGTACAGGGTACCGATGACTTTACCGCTACATTACACATCAACCTGTCCAGCCATGTCTAACTCCGGTGCATTATGAGCCACTGGCCGTCAAAGTACTTACGGATTACACCGCTCTGATACCCTACATGACCTGAGGGACACGATTATGGATGCTTTCTGGCTACACTTAAGGTGTACCTGATGTCCCTGTATATCCTCCTGTCTCATCCTGATTTAAGTTAACACCTTGTCATCAGTGTCACTCAGCTTATAAATTGGTTTTTTGATACATCTTGCCTCAGTATATCCTTGACTCTTACCATCAACCTCCAAAATAGTAAAGTATCAAAAATGCAGGAGAATGCATATAAGCGAAATTGGATTCTATTAGTGGGTTTTAAAATATCCTTGTTGCCCTAGAGTTGATAATGCTTAAACCATAATTCAGGTATAGTATAAGCTTATTCTGATGAAACCTTGATATTTTGGGTATGATGACAGTATGTCTAAGCAAGTATAGACTGCTTGGATGTACTATTAGAGTAGAATTATATATTATGATGAGTAGTTGATAAGCTGAATTTATGATTATATAAACGCGATAAGAACGTTATAATAATCTTTCGTATAACTTATACTCCTACTCAAATAAGATAGAATGGGTACTAAGCATCTAAATCAAAACAGGCCAGCCATACAGCCAGCCTGATCCATTGGATTATGAAAAATACATCAGCTCGCACGCCGCTTTTCTTCTTCTGCCCCACCCTGTATTCGTCGTGAAGGCGGTACCGTTTCACGACCAAAACGATAGACGAAAGATATCGTTCCTACCCGCGAATCCTGGCGCTGATTAAACCTCTCAACATAGTTGCTGTACGTAGAGGTGGCTCTTACACGATTGGTATAAAATAGATCGGAGAAGTTGACTCTGAGCGTACCTTTTTTATTCATCATGGTCTTCTGGAATCCAGCCGTTAGCTGACCTAGCGGCCTAACCCGTAGAAATCCGTATAACTCACGGGATTGGTAAGTGGCATTGAGGTCAGCCGACCAGCCCTTGCCCAGTGTAAAGGTACTGTTGCTGCTCAGCGAGAAGGCCGGTAGTCCGGCATTGAGAGAGGTACCCGCCAGATCCCCTGCAAATACATTGTAGTACCCCACCAGGTTGTTGTACATTCGCCACCACCTGGCTGGCTCCACAGGCGCTGTTATAGTAAGACCGTAGTAATCCTGGCGTGTAAGGTTACGGAAGGTCGAAACTACCATTCGGTCTCCATCGGGGGCAGGCTGTACCACACTGATAATAGGCTGGCTGGTCGCGTTATAGCTCAGGGAAGCAGTATACTTCTGCAGGAAAGTATAGGTAGCCTCCATGTTGTAACTTAGCTGGGGTTGTAATGAAGGATTACCTGCTCCGTAGGTAGTAGCATCTATATACGACCGGAACGGATTGAGCTGGTTGTAGGAAGGCCGGTCGATCCGGCGGCTCATCGACATACTTACCTCATGCTTCTCGCTAATAGAATGCTTGAACGATGCGCTGGGGAAAAACTGAAAGTAATGGCGGTCAAATCCTTCCTCCCCTATTGTCTGCAGACCTGTTGCGTTGGTCTGCTCCCCACGCAAACCCACCTGCACCGTTGTTTTCTTGAATTTCCGGTTGAGGTTGATGTACCCGGCAACGATATTCTCATCATAGATGAAGTGGTTGGTTTTGCCGGAGTCAACAAGGGCACGACCTTCTATTATATTGGTAAATAAAACATCATTATCTGAGTGCACCCAGCTCAGCTTTGCTCCCGCTTCCAGCCGTGTCTGTTTTGGGAGCGCTTTTGTATAATCCGCTTTGAATGATTTGATTGTGAGCAGGCCCGTCTGGTCACCGTGCAGTACCAGCGGCGAAGCAGGACCTCCCATAGTAAACCGGGTAGTCAGATTCTGAAAGCGATTACTGCTGTACCGGGCATAATCCAGATCAGAAGTTAGCTCTCCCCCTTTACCCACCGTTTGCTTGAGGTTCATATTCACAGCTACATTGGGAGAGTTGAAGGAGCGAACATTATCGGAAGAGTACACCGCTTCGGGATTTCCCTGATTATTAAAAGTACGGGTATCGTTTGTACCATTTATGTCTATATCATTGGCCAGTCCGCTTACGGTCAATCCCAATAGAGTTGATTTAGTGAGGTTATAATCGATTCCTCCTCTAAAGGTATGTGACTGCATGGGCATCTCCTGGTAGTTATACTGCTTACTACTACCCACATGGCTATTGTTAACGTAGAAGTCACGGTGCAGGTCCAGCACCGAAAATCCCGAGCGATTGGTATAGCTGTAGTTTCCAAACAGATTTACTTTCCTGTGGCGGTTGTTCAGCGACAGGCCGGAAGTAAAGCGTCCAAATTGCCCGCGACCATAGCTAAGGTTTACGCTTCCGTTGGTACCTAGACGCGTATCTTTCTTAGTCTTGATAGCTATAATACCTGCGCTACCCGCCGCTTCATACTTAGCGGGCGGATTGGTAATAAGCTCTATCTTTTCGAGTTGCTCCGCCGGCATCGACCGCAGCATATTTCCCAGTTCAGTTCCGGTCATGGGTATCAGCTTACCATCCAGTAGTACCAGTACCCCTTGCCTGCCCCGCATGCTGATGTTGTCATTCTGGTCAATGGTGATACCCGGTGAGCGAGCCAATACTTCCAGTGAGGTGGCTCCCGCTGCCAGCGGACTACCCTCAATATTCACGACAATGCGGTCAGACTCCCGCTCAAACAGTGGTTTCCGGGTCTGTACGGTCACTTCTTTCAGGTTAGTCCTACCCGAGTTCATCAGCGAAATAGGGGGCAGAGTAATAGTACCGGAAGTACCCGTTTCCGGAGCTCGGGTGGATGGTACTACCACCGGTGCGGAGGTATAGCGCTCATACCCTACCAGGGAAATCTGCACAAAGTAGTTGCCCTGCGGTACCCCCTCAATCCTGAATTCTCCCTGCTGCCCCGTGTACTCACTCTTTACTACCACCGAGTCAATGCCCCGATGTAGAGTTACTGTGGCAAATTCAATAGCGGCACCGGCTTGGTCATGGACTTGTCCCGCAATGGTTTGCAGTAATTGGCTATGCCCGCTCAGTGGCTGTATTAGCAGCATCAGGAGCGGTAGCACCCATTTGTAATGATAAATCGTCCTGGTTAGGTAGTTGTGTTTCATGGCTTTTGGAATTAGAGCAATTAGTAAAAATCTTTTCAAGCAGGTACTGAAGTTGCGCAATCTCCTCCTCCGAGATACCCCGCAGCGCGACGGCCCGGTTATTCAGAATAGTCGGCATTACATCCTCAAGTATTCTGTTCCCTTCGGCAGTCACCCTCATCTGGCTTCTCCGGCGATCCGTCGGGTGGTTCTCCACCGCAACCAGCTTTTGCTGAATAAGCAGATGTATAATTCGGGCTATGGAGGCCTGATCTTTAAATGTACGTTCGGCAATTTCCATTTGGGTCGAATCCGGCTTTTCCTGAATCACATTCAGTACCAGCCATTGATCAATGGTAATGCTGAATCCAGCCCGATCAATATTAGCCTGCGCAAACTGACGATAGCGTTTGATTGCTTTATCTATACTGTAAAAGAGAATCCGGGATAACATAAGGCGAATAGCTTCTAATGGTGGATCGAATATATATGATATATCATATACTTTACTAAAACTATGACAAGTGGCTAAAAATTTGTACGGATGGTAGAGCCGTTACAGCGTTAGGAATATAAAAGAGTACAGTAACAAAAAAGCCCTAAACCATTGCTGGCTTAGGGCTTATCAAAAATCAACTCATCATTAATTACAAATACATGCTATTAATGGTGGCTATGGGTCATACCGTGGCTGTGATATGGTGTCCGTTCTGTCATCAAACCAGCACCGATCTCCATGATACCGATGATCAGGTGAGGTAGATAGACATAATCAGCAAAACCAAACAACCAAGGCGACGCGGCTAGGAATACACCCATCAACACGTCCATAGTCAAGTGAGTTGACATCTTGATATTCTTCATTACGCCCATTTCATAATCAGTCATAACTGATAGTAGTAATAAGGCTGCACCTGATATTATTGCTACCCACTGCGCTTCATCTCCAAGATTGAATCCAAATAACCAAGGCGAAGCGATCAGCAGAATACCTGTCAGGTAGTCGAGTGCCCCGTGGGCTTTTGTGCTTATAAATCGCATAGCTCCTATATTTTATTAAAGTATTACAATAAACTAACTGATTTTAACTATTAAAAAGAGCGTGCCAGAAGAACCTATTTTCCCTGTGCCGCCCCCTCAGATACAGAGAATTAATGTTCTGTTTCCTCTCTTCCCATTTTGCCCTCTTATAGGTGTAGAAAATGCCAAAATAGCCTCAATTTCCCCCCTGTAAGGCCCTTAATTTTCAAAGTACCCCCAGCTATACTACTTATAAACTAAATAGTAGTAACTGATTACCAGTAAGTTGTTTCTACAATTTGTGGAATTACATGTGTAATTAAATTGGGTAAAATGGGGACAGCAACCCAAAACTGAACAGCGAATTACCCATTTATCCATGGTTATCTACGCTATACGTAAAGATGTCACCATTTATAATGAATAATTTCCCCGACTTGCCAAACACTTTAAGATCAGTAGGGTTGAATACTCTGTATTAACTAGTGAATTAATTGTACTAACTAGAATCTACAGGTGTATGGAAAATGAAAACAACATGACCAACAATGGTCATGGAGATCAGGGAAATGGTCAGCAGCAGGATGGGAACGATCAGTCGCTAACCAACCGCCAGGGACATCCGGTTCACAACAACCAGAACATCCGGACAGTAGGTAACCGCGGACCTGCAACCCTGGAGAACTACAACTTTCTTGAAAAAATTACCCACTTTGATCGTGAGCGTATCCCTGAGCGGGTGGTACATGCCCGCGGAGCAGGTGCTCACGGCTACTTTGAGGCGTATGGTACTGTAGGTAATGAGCCCGTTTCAAAATATACACGAGCCAAGCTATTCCAGCAAAAAGGTAAGCGAACCCCGGTTTTTGTCCGCTTCTCCTCAGTAATACACGGAGGGCATTCTCCCGAAACCTTACGTGATCCACGGGGCTTTGCGGTGAAGTTCTATACCGAAGACGGAAACTGGGACCTAGTAGGTAATAACCTGAAGGTATTCTTCATACGCGATGCTATGAAATTCCCGGATCTGGTACATGCTTTCAAGCCAGATCCCGTTACGAACATCCAGAATGGCGAGCGGATCTTTGACTTTATCAGCCATACACCCGAGGCCATGCACATGATCACCTTCCTGTTTTCGCCCTGGGGTATACCGGCCAACTACCGCCAAATGCAGGGATCAGGCGTTAATACCTATAAGTGGGTGAATGAAAATGGTGAAGGCGTACTGGTGAAGTACCACTGGGAGCCAAAGCAGGGCATCAGGAACCTCACGCAGGAAGAAGCTGAGAGGATTCAGGGTAAAAACTTCAACCACGCTACTCAGGATTTATACGAAGCCATTGAACGCGGCGAGTTTCCGGAGTGGGAGCTTCTGGTACAGATCATGAGCGATGATGACCACCCTGAGCTGGACTTCGACCCGCTGGATGATACTAAGCTCTGGCCGGAGGATCAGTTCCCCTGGCTACCGGTAGGCCGTATGGTACTCGATCGTAATCCGGTAGACTACCATAATGAGGTAGAACAGGTTGCTTTTGGTACCGGAGTACTGGTCGATGGACTTGAATTCTCGGATGATAAGATGCTACAGGGACGTACCCTATCCTACTCGGATACCCAGCGCTATCGCGTAGGTGCAAACTACCTGCAGTTACCAATCAATGCACCCAAAAAACGCGTTGCTACCAACCTGCGAGGCGGACAGATGTCGTATAATGTAGACTTAGCTCCCGGACAGAACCCTCACGTAAACTACGAACCATCTTCATTAAGTGGTTTGCAGCAGGCACAAGCCGAAGGTAAAGAACATACACCTTACGTTGAAGGTAAAGTTGTCAGACAATCCATTGACCGTACCAACAACTTTAAGCAGGCCGGTGAGCGATTCCGTCTTTTTGAGGATTGGGAACGTAACGAACTGATCAATAACCTAGTAAATACACTGGGGCCGGCACAAAAGCATATTCAGGACCGGATGATTGAGCTGTTTACCCAGTGTGACGAAGAGTATGGTCGCCGGGTAGCCGAAGGTCTCCGGAATTATAAGAAAGATGACACAGGTGGACCCATTGGTACTGATTCATCCAGTGAAGGTGTAAGGGATGCGGAGGAAAAATCACATCAAGCGAAACCTTACTAAATAGTTAGTCAGTACTATATAACTGAGAGCAGTTCCTGATTCTTCAGGAACTGCTCTTTTTTTTTGTCAAAGTACCCCAACTTCATACACGATTTCTATACTTTTGAAGCCAACCTGTTTAGGTACAGAGGTATAGGTTTAAAAAATTATAAAATTTTTTAGTCAGGGTGATTAAATTTTTCTGTGTATCTGCTTTATTTTTGCAGAATTATAAACAGGGTGGACACCTATTTACGTCCCCTTTAACACCACATTAAACTTTAAAACCCTACTCAGTTGTATGTTGACCTTCCTCCAGTCGAAAGAGATTTTCATTCTGTGCGTCCTGGCTTCTAAGTTTGTCTGGTTGTATTTTTCTAGTAAGTACACCATTAACTTTTTCCTCGAATATACCACCAATCGCATGGTAGGTACCAGCGCCGTGTCAAGAACCCCCCTGCTGCTGGCTTTCCTTTGGATCTGCTTCCTCTTTGCCTGCTAGATCTTCAGTGTACCTCTTATTAAACATGAGTCATCCCGAACTTTGGTTGATGACTTGATAGGAAGAAAATAGAGCTGCTAGTGCTGCTCTTAAACGGTAAAGCGGTGTCAGCGCGAGTTGGCACCGCTTTCCTGTTCGGTGACACCATCGGCGCAGCAGTTCATTCCTAATCATTTCCTTCTCAGGGCTCATTAGTTGTAACAGGAAGGCATACACCAGTGTTACCATCATCATTAGTTTGAGTCGGTTCTGCCAGAACCACAGCCGTGGGGATTGAATGGCTAGTTCTGATTTGGAGAATCTAAAACAAGCTTCTATCTGCCAACGGCGGGCATAAGCCAGCACCACTGACCAAAGCTGGTCTTTGTGCTCACAAGGTTGATTCGTCAGCAGATACCAGGGCTCTTTACCCTTACCCAGCCGTGATACAACCAACCATAAGGGGTGCTCAGGAAAGTCAGCATGTGTGACAGGCAGAGCCAGTGCCGCTGCCATGCGCCGTTGCTGCAGATGCGCGTCCCAGACCTGGCGGCGCACCTGTGCAGTTTTACCCGTAGCGATCTTCCAGGCGTTGCGCTTGCCCTTACTGTCAATGAGCTGGTAGCGCTTAGGCCAGCGGATGACAAACGTAGCCTGATGATCAAACAACTCTGCCAGCCAACGACTACCGGCGTAGCCCCTATCGAAGATATGCCATAGTTGTTTACCAAAGGCAGCAACGGCTTCTTTAAGTAAAGAAGTTTGAAGTAGCAGGCGATCCTGCGCATAATCCCCCCGACGTGTGTACCAGCGGAAGAAAGCTACCATAGGATGGGTTTTTAGACCTGCCACCAAGAGCCCCATCCACCGCGCGGGCGGCCCCGTCAAAGCCCGGCACATGCACCGGACGACCACCAGGTGGATTATAGAAGCCAGGTTTTATACGCTTCAATCGCTTGGCTTTACTACTGCGCACAGCACACAAACCTTCGCTACGGATACTCTCAGGCTTTTCTACCACGCTCTCATCCCATAGTAGCACAACTGTCTGTCCAGCTTGTTGTAGCTGTTGGGCTTGCTGGCGCGCTAGGTCAAGTAAGTACTGCTCAATCAGGCTGTGCGACCACTTCTGGCTGCGAAGTAGGTTGCTTATACGCTTTGTGCCTGCCGGGGCGTGTGATTCGCCTAAGAGCTTTCCTCCTAATTCACTTAGTAGCAAGCCCATGCTGCTGTGGCGGTGACGTAGGATGCAGCCTAAAAGAGCTACAAACGTAGCTACCAATCGACGATCCAGGAGTTGATCTAGTTGAGTGGCTAAGGGCTGAACAAACATATGGAGGCGCTGGTAAAAATAACCAGCCTCTTGCTTGACTTCGTCAGAACGGATACCGACTTTTACTGTGTCCTTGGACATGAGAAAACCTTCCGTTTAGTGCTTCGCATCACTAAGTTCGGAAGTTTTTCATTTTTACGCCACTCCCTTAAAATTCGGGATGACTCATGTTTTGTATGTATTTGAAGAAATGTAGTTGTTGACTATGAGGAGGGATAATAATCGGATCTGACTTTAAGTGGAGGTATAGGTACCTTAGCTACACTACCTCCACCACCGCCATTACAATATATAAAAGTACCCTTTACAGATTCCCCACTGCCTCGTGGATCTGCTTAACTACCTTGGGATGATATACATCGCAGGGGAAACCAAACAGGCAGTTATCCTTTATGATCTGTGCTACGTTTTCGGGTACCAGTTCCTCCCAGCCTGGTTCGTTGCGCTTGATGCGGGCAAGTACCTGGTCGGTCGTCCAGCGCATGTGGTCACGGTTGTAGTTACGGATATCCTCGATCTTGTTGTTCAGCAACAGGTACTGAAACAGGGGACGCAGATGCTCGGGCAGGGTGAAGTTCTCACAGTTGTAGATCGTATCATCTTTGCGTAGGGTCGGGTAGATAAAAAGCTTTACCTTCCGGCTGAACAGTGTAGCAAATGATTCCAGAATTCCACCGGACAGCGACTTGTAGTGCGACTCTTCGAATATATCCTGCAGGCTCGGGATGCCCAGCAGCAGTCCTGACTTCAAGCGGGTCAATTTGGAAATATAAGCCACCAACCGGTAGTACTCATGGAAGTTGGAGATCATCACCATATGCCCCAGCGAGCACAGGATATCCACCCGGTCCAGGAAGTCTTTCTCGTCTATTTCGCGGTCATCGGCTTTGAGGTTGTGCAGTGTCAGCTCCGATACCAGCCGCACCCGATCAGGATCTACATCCGGCTCGGCCTTAAACTGCGCGCTGCCGTTATCGATCATGTCGATATGGACATTGGTAATCGGGCGCAGCCGTCCGCGCATCAGCAGTATGTGTTTTTTGTAGAAGGCCTCCGAAGGCTGAAGTACTCCCCCATCCGACCCAAACAGAGCGGCATCCGTAAAGCCATTCTTGACCAGGTGCAGGCTCATAAGGCGGTTGTCTACCTGCATGAAGTCAGGCCCGCTAAACCGAATCATATCTATTTCGATCCGCTCCGGGCTCAGATCGTCCATCAGCGAGCGAAGGAGCGTCTCAGGCGACTTATAGTAGTAGTAGCAGCCGTACATCAGGTTAACGCCTATAATACCCAACGCCTGCTGCTGGAGTACGTTTTCGTTGTCCAGCATCCGGACGTGAATTACCACATCATTATGCGGCCCCTGTGGACGCAGCTGAAAACGAAGGCCAATCCAGCCATGAGCCTCATTGGTCTTCTGGTAGTTGAGGGCCACTACGGTATTGGCAAAGGCAAAGAAAAGGCTGTCAGCCCCCCGCTTCTCGGCCAGGCGCTTCTCCACCAGGCTATATTCCTTATGGAGCATTTTCATCAGCCTTGACTCGCACACATAGCGCCCGGTTTCTTCGGTACCATATATGGCATCACTGAAAGTCATGTCATAAGCCGACATGGTCTTGGCGACGGTACCCGAGGCCCCCCCGGCTTTGAAGAATATAGCTGCGGTTTCCTGACCAGCTCCGATTTCGGCAAAAGATCCGTATATACGGCGGTCCAGGTTTATCTTTAAAGCTTTTTGTTTTGTACCAAGGTTTTTATCGTACATGGGATAGAGGATGAAGCGTTTTTAAAGAGATTAGTATAGGTAGGTGTACGAAAATAGGTATATTCCTATTCAGGAACGAAATCTGGACCGCAAAAAGTCAGCCGTACCCGATAAATTCAATAAAATTTATATTGTGTGTCAAATTTACACTAAGAATCTGTTCCTGAAAGCAGCATCCTGATTGAACCTATGGAAAATCATCAGTATCTATTTGTGTATGGCACTCTTATGCGCGGATATGAAAACCCGTTTGCTACGCTGCTTCAGCAGTACGCTACCTGGGTGGGTGAAGGTACTATGACGGGCCTGTTGTACCGGATCAGCTGGTATCCGGGCGCAATTTTTCTGGATGACCCTAAGTACCGGGTGTTTGGAGAAGTATACCAGATAGTAGAACCGGACGCGCTGCTCAGAGAGCTCGATGCCTACGAGGATGTAAGCCCCATCGAGTCGGAGAGCCTTTACCTGCGCAGATTGGTGCCGGTACAGCTTACCACGGGGCAGATGCTGGAGTGCTGGACGTACCTCTTCAATAAATCCGTAGCCGGACTGGAGCAGATTATCGGGGGGAATTTCAGAAGCTAGATCTGCCGGCGGGCCGCTTGTACGTGTTCGCCAATGATCCGTAGTCCATCCAGCGTCAGCCGCCGGTCGATGTCTACAAATTCATCACGCAGGGTGTCGATAATAGACGAAAGACCTCCCGTAGCCACCGCGATACAGTCACCGTCCAATTCTTTACGGATACGCTGGATCATCGACTTCACCAGCCCCTCGTAGCCTAGTAGTATACCCGCCTGTATGGCGTGGGTGGTGTTTTTGCCAATGGCCGAAGCCGGTAAGACCAGGGGTACTTCGGGTAGCTGAGCGGTATTGGCAAACAGAGCCTTAACGGCCGTCTTCAGACCGGGTACAATGGCTACACCCAGTATCTCGCCCTCTGCCGAAACCGTCGTAAAGGTCAGCGCGGTCCCAAAGTCCACCACGATGCAGTTGCGCCGGTACCGGGTGTAGGCAGCTACCGCATTGGCAATAAGGTCGGCACCTATTTCGTAAGGATGATCGATGCTGATGTTGATAGCCGGAAATACATCCGGCCCCACCAGCACGGGTTCCTTGCCCAGCAGTCCCCGGAGCATGGTCTGCAGGGTGGGTGTGAGGGGAGGTACTACGCTGCTGAGTACGATGATTTCAATAGCATCGGTGTCAACGCCGGCTTCCAGCAGATGCAGCCGAAGGGTTGATTCGTAGTAGGATGCTGGCTCCTGTACCAGTGATCTGGTACGCCACACATACTTCCATTCGCTGGCATCATACAATCCAAAAACAGTATCGGTATTACCGGCATCGACGGCTAAAAGCATTTCATACGTAGTTAAACCTGCAGCAAATAAAAGGCTTTATGGCAAAATATCTGCTTTTTAGGGTCTATTAGCAACAAAAAGAGCCCCACCGTCACCAAGGCGGGGAGTTCCTTCGGCAGAGCTGTAGGTACTACCGGTTTTTCCAGAGTAGGGTAATACTCATGATCACGGTCGTTGCCATAAATACAAGCAGGCCTAACATACCTGCACTATGTAATAGAAGGGTACTGGTAAAGGTACCTGATGATACCAGCAGAGTACAACCCGAAGCCAGGCAGGGGACTGCCAGCCAGTGCGGCAGTATCTGGTAAAGCCTGATGCTAACAGCCGTACTCACAAGAAATACGCCGAGTGGGGTGGCAAACAGGTGTGTAATGACATGACCTATTTCGTCCATACCACGGATCAGTTCGGGACTGGCATTACGACCAGCCATCAACGCCACGGCTGCCTCACAGGCCTGACCTATCACGAATATGGCTACGGCCATGGACGCAGATGTCATCATTAATCCGGGCAACCACCCATTGCTTTTATCCGCCCTGCGCACCAGATTGGCCAGACTTACAGCAAAGACCAGAAAGAACAGAAAGGCCAGTACTCCTACATATACACCCTCTACAATGTTGACTTCATTTTTACGATAAAAATCGGCCAGGATCTGGTTATCAAATTCGGCGGGTGGACCGGTAGCCAGAAATCCTCGGTACTGGAATACCAGAAAAAAGAGTAGCCCACATAGGTACCCAATGCGGTCAAGTACCTTGTTGGGGGCGGCGGTAAGAAATGAGGATTGGTCTTCTGCTGTTGCAGGATAATCGGGTGCGGTCTGAAGCATGTTTATGGCTGTTAGATGTAAAATGGTTAATAAATAGAATGGATGATTTATAAGAGAAAAAGTTGCGTAAGACCAAGCTTAAGCCTGCCACTAGATGCGGTGGTAAGTACCGGGTATTTCGCCCTTCTGCTCCTTGCAGCCTTCGTTATACTGGGTGATCACGAGGTTCCCTTTGTCCATCTCGAAGTAGTAGTCGCCCGAGGCTTTCATGGAACTTGATCGAATGCCGCACAACATGGCCAGCAACGTACCCGATTGTTTGGACAGGACGAGGCGGTTCCCATCGGCGGAGTACTTGCCAAACATATGGATACCGTAGCCGATGGAAAGGGAGAATGTACGGTTATGATACAGCTCCCACACAAAGCCCGGATACTTACTCCACCTTCCGATGAGACCGGCTCTTTCGGGGGCGGATGACTGGAAGGATATAAGAATGACTGCACAGGCAATCATCAGATTTCGACAAAGATTTTTCATGGCTGCTAGTGTTTGCTTATTGTCTTATTGACTCTGCAAAACTACACTACCCACCCTTCCTCTGTCTACCACTGTCGTAACCAATGATGCCACTGACGTAACAGCTATAATTTTATAGGTAGTTGATCCCTAGCATTTTACCCATATAGTACCTGTGTTACCACCGATGTTACATACGAGTAGCCGGGCCAATACAAGAACAGCGCCTCTCATACGGAGGCGCTGTTCTTGTATTAGCTATTCTATGTACTTCATGTAGTACTCCTACCATGTTTTGGCGGGACGGCTGGCGTACTCGTTGGGGAGCCTACCAAACTGCTCCCGGAAGCATCTGGAGAAATAGGACAGATTGTTGAAGCCTACCTGATAAGCCACTTCCGCAACGTTGCCCGCCCGCGCGTCCAATAGCTGGGCGGCCCGTTTTAGCCGGATCATCCTGATAAAATCGCTGGGCGATTGCCCGGTCAGAGCCTTCAGCTTTCGGTGCAGATGTACCCGGCTCATTCCCACTTCACGGCTAAACTCATCGACACTGAAATCCGAATCTCCCATTCGATCCTCTACGATCTGCATTACTTGTTGTAAAAATTTCTCTTCGGCGGAAGGTACTACTATTCCGGTAGGCTCCAGCCGGATTTCCCGGCTAAAGTGCTCCCGCAGCTTTTTCCGGCTCTCAATCAGATTGTGGATCCGTACATGCAGTTCGCGGGCATCAAAGGGTTTGGTCAGGTAGTCATCCGCGCCGGTCTCCAGTCCTTTCACTTTCTCTTCGGTTGAGGCCAGCGCGGTCAGCAGTATCACCGGTATGTGGCTGGTAGGAAGATGGGCCTTCAGTTGCTTACATAGTTCATTTCCATCCATCACGGGCATCATCCGGTCGCTGATGACCAGGTCGGGAATAGTTTCCTGGGCCAGCGTCAATCCTTCGGCTCCGTTCATACTTTCAAGTACCTGGTAGGTAGGCTCTAGTTGGGCTTTGATGTAAGCGCGCAGGTCGTCGTTATCTTCTACCACAAGTACGATTGGCTGATCGTCAGGCTTGCCTGGTTCGGAATGATCGGGTACCTGATGCGTAGCCACTACTGCGGTGGGTACATGAGGGAGTAACAGCAGGTCGATGGGTACCTCCTGAACAGCTTTGGTAGTTAAGGGAGTACGTGAAGAGGGCGGAATCAGAGGAAGTAGTACCTGGAAGCATGCTCCCTGCCCCGCCTCGCTGCTAACGGTAATGCGCCCCTGGTGAAGCTCAACCAGTTCCCTGACGAGAGCTAGACCAATACCCGTTCCCTGCGCATCGGAATACAGTTGCTCGCCCTGATAAAACCGGTCAAATACCCGGTCTAGTTGGTCGGGCTGGATACCCGGTCCGCTATCTTTCACCATGATGCGAACATCGGCGGCATCGGGTTGTGTGGTAGACTCTACGACATCCGCTTTCAATAGCACCTTCCCCTCCGCTGGAGTAAACTTGAACGCATTGGAAAGCAGATTGTACAGTATCTTTTCCAGCTTGTCCTCATCCTGCTGACACAGTACGGGTTCATCCGGCAGTTGTAGCTCAAAGTGCACCCGCTGGTACTCTGCCAGTGAAGTAAACGAAGCGTATACTACGCTCAGTACCTGCCGCAGGTCAACATCCTGCCGGTGTAGTACCATGTGCCCCGACTCCAGTTTGGACAAATCGAGCAACTGATTGATCAGTTGCAACAGCCTCCGGGCATTGCGCGACATGACGTTCAGCTCATGTACCCCCACCGATACGTGTTCCTGGGAAGTACTTAGCTGTGCACCCGAAAGCTTGTCGAGCAGGTTGTTCAGGATGAGTGTGAGCGGCGTCCGGAACTCATGGGAAATATTGGCATAGAAGCGGGTTTTGACCTGATCCAGCTCCCTGAGTTTTTCGGCCTGTCGGGCTAGTTCCTGAGTTTGATGGCTCAGAAGAGTATTCTTATCAGCTACCTCACGGGTACGCAGCTGTACCACCCGTTCCAGCTGGGCTTTTTCGGCTTCGATCCTGGACGACCTCCACCGCAGCAATCCCCAAACCAGCCCAACACTACCTGCCAGGTACAGGATGTACATCAGGAGGGTACGATACCAGGGAGGACGAATGGTAAAGGTATAGACGGCCTCATCGCCAACCTGCCCCTGCGCATTGCGAGCCCGTACGCGGAAGGTATAGGTACCCTCGGGAATACGGGTGTAGTCTTTGAAGTAGTCTGGACTCCAGGCCGACCAGCCCTGATCGTACCCATCCAGCCGGTACTGGAATCGGTTCTCGCCCGTGCCATTGAAGCTGGGAGCAGCAAACTCGAATCGGAGTGAATTGTGCTCGTACGGCAATTTTACCTCAGAAGCAGTTGGGTATACCACCGAATCTGACGGTAGTATTACTCTCTGCAGTAGGGTACGGTAGGAGCCCACTTTCTGCTTTTCCTCCCTGTAAGCATACCGTACCAGCCCGTCCACGCCAGTGAACCATAGTGCGTTATCATTGTCCCGGAACAGGAAGTGCTTCAGCGGCTCGGTACCGCCACTAATATCCATCTGATTTACCCTGTATCCTCCTTGCGGCTTCCTGAGTACCTGCATGAGCTGCCAGCTCCGCTCACCCGGATACTTAGCCCACAGCCACAGATCCTTGTCACTACTCTTTTCCTGCGCAGGATGTACCAAGTAGGAAGAAAGGCCAAACGGGCTGCCGAAGTTTTCGAGTACTTCAAATTTACCCAAGGTTCCATTCCATTTGTAGAGCCTGAAGTCAGGCTCTCCCACCTGAGCCAGCACATCCTGTTTTACGATGTACAGCCTGACCTTTCCGGCCGGTAGGCCCTTATCTGCACCAAACCGCTCGATGGTAGTATGTCTGACAAAATCATCCGGCAAGGTGCCTCGCTCCTTCTTAGGGAACTGCACCCGTACCACGCCCCGGTTTTCAACCAGCCACAGATCACCGGTAGGTGATTCTACCAATTGTGAAACGTCCCCCTCTACCCCCTGCACCTTGCCTAGTTGCTTCCACGACTGCCCTCGCTTTCTGAATGCATACAATCCCATGGAGGCTTTGAAAAAAACGGAGGTATCCAGGGTACTGGGTTGTACATCACGGCTGTAGTTTTCCCACGGACTACCCGTTGCAGGAAGGGGGACTACCTTTCCGTTATGTAACTCACCAAGTCCCTCATCACTAGCTATGAGTAAGGATGTACCCATAGATCTGAGACTCCAGACACTGCCGTTAAAGCCAGGTACCCTCCGAAAATGCGCCGAGGTTTCCAGCGGCTTTTTAGCTTCAAGTATAAATAAGCCATCGGTAGTACCTACGTATACCTGTCCCTGGTGGGTAGCCATTGCGTATCCCTCCCGATGTATACCATTCTGCTCATTGAAGAGGGTCAGGCCCGAGCCCAGCCTGATCCGGCTGATTCCTTTTTCCATACTGACCCACAAGCCGCCCTGGCTGTCCGGTGCCAGGTAGTAAACGGTATTGGTAGGTAGTCTGCTTTCTTTGGTAATGATGGACTGGACTCGTGCCTCCTGGTCTATGAGGACGATTCCTCCCTTCAAGGTGGCCAGGGCAATATTGCCATTGGGTAGTAGAACGGCGTGGAAAGCAATGTTATTAACCAGGTACTCCTGCAATTGACTTGGGACCGGCTTAACCTGCTGGCCATTAAAATAGAATAATCCTCCGGTGGCCATACCTATCAGCCAGTTTTGGCTACGCAAAGGGAGCAGGAATGTAATCCGATTCTGAGCCAGTTGCTCGTCAAGGCTGTACGGCTTCAACTCATCGTTCTCTATGACATAAAGCCCCCTCTGATACACCTGCACGACCAGCTTGTGGTCCAGCCACTGAATGGCTCCGTACGCGGTTTCGGCCTTCCAGACCCTAAAACCATTCTGGTGCCAGCGCATCAGGTACTTGTTGGACTTGTAGTACACGCCTTCGGGAGTAACTACTGCGTTCCACACTTCACCTACGGGACCTACCCCTTTGGGTAGATGCGCGAGCAACGATACAAAGCGGGTCTGGCCGGTAGCATCGGTTTCCAGGTACCCGAGGTTATCCGTAGCACTTACGTACACGCGGCCGGAACGATCAATCGAAAGACCCCAAACCAGACTCTGACCGGGCATTTTGATTAATTGCCAGGTAGTACCATTGTACCTGAGTATACCACCGTGGCTTCCTATCAGCATGGCCCCATGAGCGTCCTGCAGGATAGCGGTGTGCTCATATGATGGTACCAGGTGAAGGTAGTTGCGAGGGCTGTAGTTCTGAATAAAGGGCAGGCCCTGAAAGGGGTCGGGTTTGTGGGGCTGAGCAGACGCCAAAGTAGGTCCGAACAGCACGACAAATAGTAAAAGTTTTAGTAGGTGAATGTGTACCGGGACCTCAAAACAGCGCATAGGGTGACCTATTATAGGCTACAATCATACAAAAAAGACAGAAAGTCTGATTCCCTACCGATCCAAGTTTTGATCATGAGTAGTACAGGTAGGTTCAAAAAAAAGCTCTGCCTCTGCCGGATGGATATCCATGTGCAGAACACAGAGCTAGTGCAATATTAAATTAATTGATCTAAGCCTTCTCCTGACTGGGTAGTACCACAATAAAGGTAGCTCCCTGACCAATGGAGCTCTTCACGGTAATACCGCCCCCGTGCAGCTCAGCTACCTTTTTGCTGATGGCCAATCCTAATCCGCTACCCACAAACTGGCTCCTGCCGTGTAGCCGGACAAATAGCTCAAACACCCGGTCGCGGTAGGTATCATCAAAGCCAATGCCGTTGTCTTTGACACGGATGGCATACCATCTTCTGTCCATGCATTTCACGGTAGCGTTGATTTCTTCTTCGGTCGCCGGTCCGGCTTCAATGGATATTTCTGGTAGGGTATCATCCTTACAGAACTTCAAGGCATTACTTAACAGATTCTGAAACAGCTGTCTGAGTTGTACAGCACTACCAGTCACAACGGGTAGTTTACTGATATGTACAATTGCCCCTTTCTGTTCGATGACTCCTTCCAGATCCTGCATAACGTTATTGATGACCTGATCAAGTACTACGGTTTTATGCGCTTCTTTCTGGGACGAATAGCGCGAATACGAGAGCAGTCCCTCTATCAGATCCTGCATACGACTACCCGCCGAACGCATCCGGTTGATGATATCTACCCCCTGCTTTGGCAGTAGTGACCCGTACTGGCGTTCCAGGATATCCCCAAACGATTGGATTTTACGGGCTGGCTCCTGCAGGTCATGGGAGGCTACGTAGGCAAACTGTTCGAGGTACAGGTTTGAGTGGCGGAGTTCTTCCAGCAATTTCTCCTGACGCTGACGCAACTGTACCCGATCCGTAATATTGACAAAGGAAAGAATGACCATGTTATGATTCACCAGAGTCAGTGACACATCATACCAGAACTGTTTACCATCAGCGCCCGGAAAGGCCAGTTCGGACCGGAAGGGACTGTCATTAAGCACAGCATTATGATAGATATCAAAGAAACCCGTCTCTGCAATATCCGGAAAGAGAGAAATCAGGGAGCTTCCGGCCAGCCTATCGCAGGGTAAGCCTATAATACGCGACGCTCCGGCATTGGCAAGTAGTACCCGGAAGTCCTCTACCTGGCCTCTTGCATCCCGGATCGGTTCCATGGCAAATATCCCATTGATAGACCCGTCCAGTACTCCCTGTACAAGTTCGGTCTGGCTTTGGGCATTGACCAGTGAGGTGTGGATGGCCGTTACATCCACGTAATTGATTACGATGCCGTTTTCGAGACGATGCGCTGATACCTTAAACCATTTATCAATTTGCGGATAATACCGCTGTTCGTATACAATCGGTTTGCCTGATTCGGCCACCTCTACAAAATCCATAAACAACTCAAGCTTTCCCTGACTCAGATTCATAAACGAAGAGCCCACTACATCACAACCGAACATTTGTTCCAGGTACTTCTGGGCTGTTTTATTGGCTTTTGTAATCATAAAATCTACGATCACACCTGCCTGATCCCGCATAGACTCTGCCACCAGTATGGCATTCTCCGAACTGTTCAGGACATTTTCCAGCAGACTGTTGTGCGACTGGATACGAAGGGTTGCCCGCTTGCGTTCGGTGATATCTTTGAATATGGAAAGGGCGCCATCGTTGAGCCGGGTCACGGACAGGTCGAACCAGAGGTTAAGCTCCCCTTTTCGGAAAGGCTGCTCCAGCCGGAAGGGTTCTCCCGTTTCCAGTACCTGGGAGTACAACGGTATAAAATGCCTGGACTCTGGTGACAGCTGAGTGAGGGTATATTTATTAAAATCGTCGGCCGAAAATAAACCAGCGTTGACCACAGCCTGATTGTACTGTACCGCTTTGAAGTCAACCACCTGCCCATCTGCCCCTCTGACCGGCTCCCATAGCATGATAAAGTCATGGCTGCTGTTCATGATCTGCTGCAGCAACTGGGCCTGCTGCTGCGTCTGCCGGATTGCCTTTTGCTTTTCGGTGATGCTGTAGTAGCTCATAATGATCCCATCACCGCACTTCGACACCGCTACATGAAAACTTTGATCATAGGCCGGATAGTACTGTTCAGCAGCATAGGGTACACCGGTTTCGATCACTTCAACGTACTTGCTAAAATGGCCGGTTGTTTTGGTGTTAGGGTACCAGTCTGTTACGAGCCAATCCACCTGAGGGACTACGCCCAAAGCCCTGTTATTTTTAGCGGCTTCATTCTGATAAGTCAGACGGAGATTGTCGATCTTTCCGGCTTCATTCCTTACCGCTTCGAATATGATAATACAGGTAAGGTTGGTTTCCTGAATATGCTGGCCGATGGCCTGGGTGATCTGCGCTTCTCTGGATTCGGTGGAAGAGCACTTATCCAGACGTACCACCAAAGCTTCCCCGTAGGGGTTTACTTCGTAATTAAGCCAGCTCTTGCTGTGATTCGTAAATGATTGCTCCAGAACACCCGACTTTCGGGTCCTCGAAAGATGTGCATCAGCCAGAGTCTCCCTGAGGCAGGAAGCCGATACAACCTGCTCAATGGGTACCGGTGTCATGACCTGGGTGGGCCAGGTAAGTAGGGTACGCGCCTGTTGATTGACAGCACAAATCTCAAATTCGGCCTCTCCGCCCCTTTCTTTGCGGGTACAGACTAGTAACCCATCCGAAGAGCCTTCAATGAGTTGATTATAAAAATCCTGTATTTTGTTAGAAGCAACTAACATGGTAATCTTAGATAAAATAGTCCCCTCTGTACCACAAGTAACTTGGGCCAGATCATTGATTTCTGCTATTCTTAATCAGTTCGAGGAGAGTTATATTACACCTGCACAAGCTTTAAAGCCTGCCATATCAATGTAAATAGAATGGCAAAATAAACAATTGCTCGTCTATTTTGCCACGAATGATTCTATTTTATCACCTTAGATCTACTTTATGAGCTTATATCTTCTGCTACTTAACTACCTATTTACCAGCCCAAAGTTGCTATAACTCCTGGTTACACATATTACTTACTACCTATTAACTCCTCTGTTAAGCGATTACTTAAGCATCCGATAGGTTACAAAAGCAATCTGACGGCCATCAGGCGACCAGCTGGGTACATTGATGGTTCCCTGTCCACCAAAGAATACATCGGTAAGATCCTTGATCTGGCGCGTTTCCAGATTCATCAGCCGTAGCTTTACATCCTTCCCAAACGGGTGCTGTCCCTTCTGATCTTCCAGGTAGCTGATGTAGGCCAGCCATTTTCCATCAGGTGAAGGGTGCCCAAACCAGTTGTCAAAGGAGTCGTTTGTCAGTTGTTCCTGCTGACTGCCGTCGGGACGCATCCGGTACAGGTGCATTCGGCCGCTTCGGTTGGAGTTAAAATAGATCCACTGTCCATCGTACGAATATTCAGGTCCATCATCCAGACCAGGAGCATCAGTAAGTCTTTTTTCTTCTCCACCATTCGCACTTATGCTGTATACATCCCAGGCCCCGTCTCGCTCGGCACAGTACACCAGTGTTTTACCATCGGGCGACACGCCGTGCCAGTAAGAAGGTGCTTTTTCGGTAATGAGCTTGGGGGTACCTCCCTCAGCCGGTAAGGTATAGATCCGCGACTTGGCGCCCTTCGTCACTTGTGGATCATTATGGCTCACGATGAGCATTTTTCCGTCAAAGGTAAGCCCATGATCATTATTGAGCCGATCAGCAATGCCGGTAGGTATGATTCCCTGCTTTTGCCCCTTAGTCGTAACTTTTTCAAGTTTCCCGTCGGCATTGATTATAAAGAACTTTCCGTCCCTAGACCAGTTAGGCGCTTCGAAATGGCGTGGCTCCTTCAAGACCACCGTGCGCTTCCCCGACTTTACATCCAGAACTTCAAGGGTACTTTCTACATCCTTCTGGACCTGGCCCAGTGCCAGACCAACTGTGACAGCAAAAACTCCAGTTAGGATTGTAGTTTTCATAGGTATTGCAGCTTTCATAGGTATAATGGGATTTTATCTACAAAAGCACCTACACCCCTCAGATATACTACTTGGGAAGAGAGAATCATAAGGCAGGCTAGGTATCAATGAATTAGGATTATGCTCCAGAACGTTCCAAATCTTGTACTAGTAAACTTGATCCAAATAGTATAATGTACTTACATGATTATAAACACATCTACATAGTAGAGGTACGGTTTAATAGTATCAAAGGGAATGAATAAAGTATATAGGCAGTACTTACGAACTGACCTACAGAAGTAGGATATTTCTGAGCATCATCAAGAAATGTACAGTGGCAGGTATAGCAAAAAAGGTCATTACAAACAACTTTAACAAATAATACGATCTTAGAAAACAATTCGCAGGGTTTTGCTATTGTATTATTTCTGGATGACTTTTAGGCAACCTAGTGCATCACCGGCGCCTGGCAATTCCCATAATAAACCAGTAGTAGTCAATCAGGTAGCTACTCAGGTATTGGATCGTAGGCTTACAATGATGCATAACTGGTACCTAAACTTGAGTACCTAAAGGATTACTACCTATACCGCTTAAGTAGTAATTCATAAAAACCTAAGCGTTTATAGGCAAAAGTCGTAAATTGCCTACCAATGTGACCTTGCGTCAATTTGTAAGTAGTACTAGTGAACGTATATTTTAATACTATTAAACGTATGTTAAAACTTTCAGCCAGAGACAGTGGCATTTTGGCAAAGGATCAAGTCTTGTTTTCTGAATCTATATCAGTGGCTGTACACACTTTAATCTGTAAGTAATCAATTTTAACCATAGTAAGTCTTCACCAATTTTAACAAATCATGGAAATTATTAGCCAAGCATTGGATTTCTTCCTTCATCTGGACAAGCATCTAGGACAGATCATTCAGGACTACGGAACCCTCACCTACGTCATCCTCTTCCTGATCATTTTTGTGGAAACGGGTGTAGTATTCATGCCATTTCTGCCAGGTGACTCTTTGTTATTTGCAGCAGGTATGCTGGCTGCCCAATACCCCGACGATCTCAATGTATGGGCTATAATAGTTCTGTTACTGATTGCGGCCATTCTTGGCGATACCTGTAACTACCTGATTGGTAAATATTTTGGAGTGCAGGCGCTCAGGGTAAAGATATTGGGCAAAAATTTCGTGAAGCCAGAGCACATCGACAAAACCCAGGGCTTTTATGAGAAGTATGGTGCTGTCACTATCGTAATTGCCCGTTTCGTTCCGATCGTACGTACCCTGGCACCTTTCGTAGGTGGAGTAGGTAGAATGAACTACCGCATCTTCCTTACTTATAACGTAGTTGGTGCGCTACTTTGGGTAATCGGACTTACGCTGGCTGGATACTTCCTGGGAAGCATTCCGTTTATAAGAGACAACTTTGAGAAAGTGGTTCTGGGTATCATTTTTGTTTCTATCCTACCTATCATCTGGCAGTTTGCCAAGAGCAAATTTCAACCGGCCGAAACCGCTATAAGCAAGTAATATTGACCATTGTTAAATAAGAGCCCCCGGATGCACAGGCATCCGGGGGCTCTTATTTTGATAAGGGCTATATGTAGTATAGTTAAACCTTCACCTGTTTCTGATAGCTAGGAGATGTAGCTGACTTACTGGTAGTGGACTGAGTAGTTTACTCACCGACTAGGTGACTTAGAGGTCAGTACGATACAGAACCGTAGCTCTTAGGACCTTGACCTAATTACTACTTGACTTTCCATACAAAAGAGCGCTTCAGCCTACGGGCTGAAGCGCTCTTATTGAAAATGTAGGATGTACCTTACAGCCCTAGCTGTGCCACCTGAATGGAGTTCTTGTTGTTGGTATTGCGTACTTCGTAGGCCACTACCAGCTTACCATTGTTTACCAGTCCGGTAGCGTTGGTACCGTTAATTGATTTGGAAACAAACTGGGTCTTAACCGGCTCACCCGTTTTGATGATGCGATACGCAATCACCGAAGCAGGTACGGGTTCGGCATCCTGATTTTGCTCCCATAGCAGCACTGATGAAGTAGGTGTAGGTACCAGGTAGGCGTTTTTGGCGGTTGGATCATCCAGTACAAAAAGGCGATTGCCCTTCTGGTCAACTACCCGAATACCCGGTGCGTCTGTTGCACCCGAGAACCAGGCTACCAGGTTGTTGCCACCACCGGCGCTGGAGGTAGGCCCTGAGTGAGGACAGCCGTTGATCTGCCAGTTATCCGCCGACAGTATAGTTGATTTAGAAAATGACTTTCCGTGGTCAGTGGAAGTCATGTGGGCGATATCACGAATGTTGCCTTCGTTTTCGCGGTAGTACACATGCAGCGCTCCCTTCTGATCTACCAGCAGACTTATGTTGCAGCAGTCGCAGCTGAAAGGGTCCAGTACTTTTTCATCTCCGAATTTACCTCCGGTAGAGCTTACAAAACGCAGGTCGCGCTCGTGCGGCTTGCCGGGTATATCTTTCAGGTAGGCGACTCCTATTTCGCCATTACCCAGTATTGTAGCGTCAAAGAAGCCGCGTATGATTTTAGGTGTTTTGTCCTGGTGCACGGGCACAGGTACCGTCCAGGTACTTCCATCCTTAGAAGTACTATATACGATCTGAAGATCGGTTGGGCGCCCACCGCGGCTTTCGCTCTTGGGCTGATGATCGGCGTGCTGCTGGTGTCCGCCTGAATGCGAAGCGTGGGCATCATGCGAAGAAGCAGAAGCCTGAGCCACCGGAACCATAGGCCCAGGCAGGGCAAAAACGGCAACGGCCGAGCCATCCGGCCGGAACATCAGTTTGGGACGCATCAGGCGTGAGTTACCCAGTCCCTGCGAAGCGAAGATCAGCTTCTTGTCACCAAAGGTCTTTCCCTGATCCCTGGACTCGGCCCAATAGAAGTGAACAGTACCGGCCTGATCCTTCTCGGTCCACGACAGAGCTACGGTATTTTTGGGCGTCTTGACCAGGGTTGGTACCGCATAGGCGCGGGTGGTGTCGCTAAACATGGATTCGGCAGTACCGGCCAGGCTTACCTGGCTGATCGCAACCAGCAGCGACAGATAGCAAAAAATGGTTTTCATGGTAGATTGTTGGGGTTTTAGTATTGAACGTCAGATTTGTACTTTTCATCGCAAAGGAGTGGAGAAAAAACTAAAATTTAGCATCTCCACTCCTTACATTTTTATATTATTTAAAGATCAGAACTTATACGTCAGGCTGCCCGAAAAGTTGCGGGGCTGGATCCGGTCAATGAATGAGGTCCGGTAGGCATCATAGCCGACGGTATCCAGGATGTTGTTGGCATACAGCCTCACGCCCCACTGGCGATTCACCTGGTAGCCAACCTGCGCATTCAGAAGTGTATAGGCTTTGTTAAACCAGGGCTCCTTGCTGGTGTCGAGGCCGTGGGTCGTGTAGCCCACCTGGGTCCAGTCGTTGTAAGGGCGCTCGCCGAGGTAGTATACTCCCGCACCTACATTAAGTCCTTTGGCAATACCTCTTACTAAGGTGTAGTTCAACCAACCGTTAAAGGTATGGCGGGGGGTATTGTTAGGAGCCGAGCCTTCTACGTTTACGTTGGTACGGCGGTATTCGGCATCAATGTGGGAGTACCCAATGATAGCTTCCAGATTTTCCAAAATACGTCCGGTCAGCTCTACCTCTACGCCCTGGCGGCGATCATCCCCACTGGCCCGGTACACGTTACGGCCGTTCACAGTAATGGCGTTGTTATTGATGTCGTACAGCTGCTCGATGATGTTCTTCTGCTCGATCCGGTACAGGGTCAGGTTAAAGCGCAGGCGATTGTCCAGCCAGTCCGATTTAACCCCGGTTTCCCACTGGGTGATGTAGCTGTTGCCAAAGGTATTGCCAGCTTCGTCGATCTGGCTCACGTTTTCGGGGCGGGTACTGTTGGTGTAGGAGGCAAACAGGTTCAGTCCTTTTTTGGCCGTTACCATGATGCCCGCCAGCGGATTCCAGAACTGGGTTCGGGTAAAGGCCGGATTAAGGGGCGAGCTGCTCTGGTTGGTACTGAATCGCAGACCTCCGAATACCTTCATCCATTCCGCCACCGAGATTACATCCTGCACCGTCATCCCCATATTAGTCGTTTTACTGATCGTCTCGCCCGACTTGGTAAAGTTAGGTGTACCGAAGGGTAGCGTATTGGAGATTGTGGTCGGATCAAAGACATTGATGACGCCGGGTATGCTGATGGTGTTATACGCGTACTCGGTCAGGTCCGTCACCTTATAGTCGGCTCCCACCATAAAGGTATGGGTAATAGCCCCCGTCTGGATCTTTTCACCCACGAGGTCAATCTGGATCACCATGTTTTTGTCGAGGCGTGGCTGGTTATGGCTAATTGATCGGGTATAAAGGTTAACATGTACATCGTTCGTGTCTTTACGGCTCGCCAAAGGTGTCAAAGCAGTACGAATGGCATCGGCATCATAGATGGAGCGGTAGATGGCTCCCCGTACGTAGAGCTTATTGTCCAGATCCAGGTAGCGGCGGAAGCTGGCGGTATAGGTACTGTGCCGTACCGAAGAGATATCCGATTTGAAACCCAGCATACGATCCGTAGGCAGGTCATAGATATCGTTGGTCATGTTGGTCAGGTACCTTGCATTGCGGCTGTTGGCCGGACGGCTAGGATCAAAAGCCGGGTTGGGCAGCACCGACAGGTTCACGGTACCGGCGTCGATGGTTTCATTGACATTGTAGTAATCCATCTCCAGCGTAACCATCGTTTTTTCGTCCGGTCTGAATGCCAGCGATGGGTTGATGTAGAAGGATTCTTTATCCATACCCTTGCGGAACTTACCGCCGTTCTGGTAGGCCCCGTTCAGACGAAATGCAATGGTCCTGGCGGGATTCAGTACCCCCTGTACATCAAAGGTAGGACGGAACAGGTTGAAGCTACCGGCTCTAAGCGACGCCGTCCCGGTATTGATGAACTTTGGTGTTTTTGTGACTACGTTCACCAGTCCACCCGGTGCGCCCAGGTCAGTAGCCGAGCCCGACGATTGCCCCAATCCCTGCGTTACTGACGAAGTACCTTTTATCACTTGTATATTCTCTACACCCTGCATGTCCGTAGGGTATCCCATACCCCTGAAGTCGGTCATTACGCGTACGCCATTCTTCAGGGTAGGTATGCCCCGGAAGCCCCGGGCCGATATACTTTCCTTCACACCCCCGTAGGTAGCGTAGGTATATACCCCCGGTACGTTCCGTACCCCTTCTATGACGGAGAGAGCCCCCTGCTGTTCGATCAGTTTGTTAGATATAACCGAGATACTCTGGATCTGGTCGCTGGGCTTCAGGGGCAGGCGGGTAATGGCGTCTAGCTTATCGGGTTGCCGGTCCCGGGCACCAAATACTTCCACACCTTCCAGTTCATTGGCCGAAGTGACTATTCTGAAAGTAAGACTCACGACCTCATCTCCGCTTACCTCTACCTTCTTACTAGTCGTTTCGTAACCAATGCTTGATACGATAATCTTGTACTGCCCGTTGGGTACTCTGGTCATTTTGAAAAAGCCTGACTCATTAGAAGATGCTCCGTAGCGGGTTCCTTCCAGGATGACCGAAGCCATCGGGATCGGACTTCCGGTTTCGTCCAGTACTTTACCCTGTATAGTAGAAAGTTGATTTTGTGCCCAGCTAAGCCGTGCGAGAAGCATTAGTAAACAGATGAGGTAAACTTTATTTATCATTTTCTTATTTAGACTAATTATAAACTTGTGCAAAGATGTTACTACATTTGTGCAGGGTGTTATCGTAATCCGGACAAATTATATCGTAAAAGGAAATTTCTATGAAAGTGGCTGTTCAAGTAAGCGGAACTGAATGCTGGCTGTGTCACCAGAACATCGGGGATCCGCAGAGCGAAGTGAGCGGTCTGGTAGAAACGTGTAATACCGTAAACCTGGCGGATGGTAGTCAGATTGTGGATGAACAAACCCAGGCGGGTCCTTTTCTTATTTGTCAGGTTGATTTTCAATTAAAAGATCAGGTTCGGCTAGAAAAACAGGTCGAGGGCGAGGGCGTTCAGCTCCATTTCTTACTCGAAGGCGGAGGTATGATCGAAGCGAAAGGGCAAACGGACGAACGTCAGTTTTCGCCCAATCAGCACACGATCTGCTACCAGCCCAACTCCCAGCGCACCTTTGATTGCCACACCTCGGCTCAAACACTCAATTACTTCACCATCTGGATTCCGAGGGAGGTATACTTCCACCTGATAGCTCCCGACAGTGCTCTGCATCAGTCCTTTGCTCAGGGTATACAGGCAGGCCAATGTACCTACATGACTCCTCAGAACATGCCCATCACACCGGCCATGCGCAGGGTGATCAGTGAAATACAACACTGTGACCGGTGCGGAGACCTCAAAAAGTTATTCATTGAATCAAAGGTTATTGAGCTGCTGATGCTTCAGATCGAACAGATCAATGCGACAGCGTTGCAAAGAAGTACATCCAAAGGGAGCGACTGGCAAAAGATCGAGGAAGCTAAGCGCATACTGGAGGAAACCTACCAAAGCCCCCCCACCATTACCGAACTGGCCCGAATGATTGGGCTAAACGAGTTCCGACTCAAAAAAGACTTTAAGGAGCAGGTAGGTAATACCATCTACGGATTTGTACTGCAGCAGCGCATGGAACTGGCCCGAAACTGGCTACTCGAACAGGAGAAATCCATTGGTGAAATTGCCCACCTGGTCGGATACCGCAACCACGCCCATTTTACGGCTGCATTCAAGAAATACTTCAAGTACCTACCCAGCGAATTACACTAACGTACACGCAGGTACGGCTGATGCCCCTATCTATCTACTACCACTCTACTCGAACGGCCCACGTAGGAGTCTGCTATATATTATCATAATATGATAAATCCTTTGCACCCACTACGGGTAGTTTACTACAGTAGACTTATTCATCGCCTTTTCATGCATAAAGAAAGATGTATCGTAGTATATTTGTCATTGAGAGCGGTATATCGTTAATCTAACGAAGGGTATACCGCCCCGGCTCTGCCTGACCTGTGCCTTGTGCTGCCGGTAGTGGATCAGGCGATCCCCCTCTGACTGTGAAGCCCTAACCAGGGACAATACTTCTTATTACCAGCTACTGAAGGCTCGGTAACTCTACCAGGACATCAGCTACTACTGGGGCTGATAGAATCCGTGAAGAGTACTTCGGCTTTCTCTGTTTAAGCTATTGTACACGATAAGAATAATGACAAATTGCAATAAATCAGGTATCAACAGACAACTATAAAATCTATTTACCCGAAATACTAGTTTATGGAAGGTAAGTTCTCAGGCACGCATGATCCTTATTGTTGACGACAAACAGGAAAATTTATTTTCGCTCAAAACGCTTCTACAACTCAATCTATACGAAGTGGATACCGCAACTTCGGGTGAGGAGGCACTACTTAAGATTCTAAAAAAGGAGTATGCGTTGATCATTCTGGATGTGCAAATGCCCGGCATGGACGGCTTTGAGGTAGCCGAAACCATCACCGGGTACAGCAAAACCAGGGACATCCCTATTATATTCTTATCTGCTGTCAATATAGATAAGCGCTTCATCACCAAAGGTTACGAATCGGGTGGCGTAGATTATATCACCAAGCCTTTTGATCCGGATCTGCTGCTGCTCAAAGTTAAGACCTTTTATAAACTCTATGAGCAGACCCGTGAGCTGCAGTCGGTACAGAAAGCGCTGAAGGAAGAAATAGAAACCCGGAAAAAGGCGCAGGAAGCCGTAGAGCAGATGAATCTGCTGCTCGAAGAAAAGGTACGGGACCGCACCTTAGAGTTACTGCAGCTGAACAAGGATCTGGAAATCCGAAATGTGGAACTGGCTCAGTTTGCTTCACTGGCCTCACACGACCTCCAGGAGCCTCTCCGAAAAATCATCACGTTTGGGCACATCATTGACGAGAAGTACCTGAGTCATATAGATGAGGCGGCCGAACTTATGAAGAAGATTAATGCGTCGTCCGAGCGGATGCGTAACCTGATCAACGATCTGCTCAACTATTCAAAGCTATCAGCCGAAACATTTTTTTCGGAGGTAAACCTGAATGCTATCATTCATGAAACCATACAGGCACTCGAACTTTCCATCGAAGAAAAGCAGGCCCGGATACATTGTGATGAAATACCCAGGGTAGAAGCTATACCCGGTCAGATGCGCCAGTTGTTCCAGAACCTGATCAGTAACGCCCTGAAGTTTTCGAAGAGCGAGTTGCCTCCGGTTGTCAGGATCTGGGCTGAGTTCATCACTGAGAAGTCCCTGACCGCCTCGGCTACCACCGATACGGGTGAGTACCTGCGGATATTCGTTCAAGACAATGGGATTGGCTTTAACGAGATGTACCTCGATAAAATTTTCAGCATTTTTCAGCGCCTGCACTCCCGGACCGAGTACGAAGGAACCGGTATCGGCCTGGCCATTGTCAAAAAAATCATTGAAAAACATAACGGGCTGATCAGTGCCAGAAGCAAAGATGGCGGAGGCACTACGTTTATCATCGTGCTGCCCGTACGTCAAACCGAATTATTTGTTCCCGCTGAATAACCTAATACCATAACCCCTCATGAATCCATTCAAACGTAACCTGCTGGTTGGGTACGGCATTTCACTTATACTACTGACCATTAGTTCGGTTGCTTCCTACATAAGCATCCGTAATCTGCTGTATAGCTCTGACCTGGTCACGCAGACCAACACGATCATCAAGGAGCTCGATGCCATTGTACTAGCCGCCAAGGACGGTGAGGCCGGACAACGCGGCTACCTGCTCACCCACGATAAGCGCTACCTGGACCCCTACAATGAGTCGCGTGAAAGAGCGCTGCAATCCTACCGAAGGGTGGAAGCTCTCGTAGGAGATAATGAAGATCAGCAGCGTAGTGCGGCTTCTCTGAGGGCATTGCTTGATAAGCGCTTTAATATCCTGCAGGATGTAATATTCAGGTATGAAAGTACGGGGCAGTTACCCCTGGCCGACCTCGAAAGCGGTAGAACCACCATGGTCCAGCTACGTGCGGTGATTGATGAAATGGCCAGCCGTGAAAGAGATTTACTGGCCAGCCGCACCGACGAGCTTAAGCAGTTCTCTACTACCACTCCCATATTCATTGTCATTGCTTCGCTGCTGGCCATTCTGGTTACGGCGGTTTCGTTCTTCCGGGTAAACTCCGACTTTGAAAAAAGGCTGCAACTTCAGAAAGAACTCCAGGATAAAGACGAAGAAATATCCAAAAGACTAACCATCATAGAGGAGATCGCCGAACAGATATCATCCGGAAACTATAAAGTAAAAGTAACGGACGAGGGCGAAGACGCACTGGGAGGCATTGCCAGTTCGCTGAATAAGATGGCTGCATCGCTGGATTACTCTTTCACGCAGCTCTCCGAAAAAGAATGGCTGCAGTCGGGTATAGCGGCGCTCAACGAACGTATCATTGCCGAACAGGACATACGTACCCTGGCTCAGAATTCGCTGGACTTCATTACTGAATATTCCAATAGTCAGGTAGGAGCCTTTTATATCATCAACAGCGAGGGTAATCTGGAACGCACGAGTGGCTACGCGCTAATGCTGGAAAACAGAAAGCCCCTGCAGTTTGGCGAGGGAATGGCCGGACAGTGTGCCCAATCAGCAAGAATGATGGAAGTGACGGATCTGGCTCCCGACGATTATACGCTAAGTCTGGTATCCGGAGAAATAAAGCCTAAGTCAGTCATTGCCGTTCCGATTGTCTACAACAATGTCATCAAAGGAGTAGTAGAACTCGCGTCCCTGCAGGGCTACTCCACCACCAAGAAAACATTCCTGGATGCCGTTTCCTTCAACCTCGGCATCGCCATCAACGCTGCCCAGAACCGCGAACGCGTACAGGAACTCCTGGAAGAAACCCAGGCCCAGGCCGAAGAACTACAGGCCCAGCACAGCGAACTTGAAAATATCAACGCCGAACTGGAGGCACAGGCCGAAAAGCTGCAGGCATCCGAAGAGGAGCTGAAGGTACAGCAGGAAGAGCTCCAGCAGGCCAACCAGGAACTTGAAGAAAGAAGCCGTCAGCTGGAAGAAAAGAACGAGCTTATCCTGGAGCGTAACTTTGATATTCAGGCCAAGGCCGAGGAACTGGCCCAAAGTACTAAGTACAAATCGGAGTTCCTGGCCAATATGTCGCACGAGCTGCGTACTCCGCTCAACTCTATCCTGCTGCTATCACGTCTGCTGAGCGAAAACCACGAAAGCAACCTGACCACGGAGCAAATTGAATACGCCAATGTGATCCAGACTTCGGGTAAAGGACTACTTACTCTGATCGATGAGATTCTGGATTTGTCCAAGATTGAGGCAGGTAAGATGGATCTGGAATATACAGACGTAAAGCTACAGGATGTTGTCGATGAGCTGGAATCACTGTTTACACCCATAGCCCGTGACAAGGGTATCGAGTTCTCGGCTACCTTGGGGGATCAGGTACCTGCCACCCTTGAAATAGACCGCCTGCGACTGGATCAGATCCTGCGCAACCTGATCTCCAATGCCCTCAAGTTTACCAAGAAGGGCTCTGTCCAACTACATGTTGTCAAAGAAGGCCAGTCGGTACTATTCAAAGTAAAGGATACCGGTATTGGTATTCCCAACGACAAGCTCCAGACCATATTTGAGGCCTTCAAGCAAGCCGATGGCTCCACGCGTCGGCAGTTTGGAGGTACTGGTCTTGGTTTGTCCATAAGCCGTGAGCTGGCCAAGCTGCTGGGTGGGGAGATCCAGGTCAGCAGTGAAGTAGATAAGGGCAGTGAGTTTACGCTGTTGGTGCCCTTACGCCGGGGACAACCCATAGCTAAACCCGAAACACCAGCGGTACGTACGGAGACTACACTAACCAACCATAAAGGAGAGGCAACGGCAGCAAAGCCTGCAAAAAGCCATGATGAATATATCAGTAGTATCATACCTTCACCCATCCCCGACGATCGCACTACCATTACACGTGGCGATAAGGTGATCCTGATCATTGAAGATGATACCGCCTTTGCCCGTTCACTACTCGACTACACCCGCAGCAAAGGCTATAAGGGCATTGTTTCGGTGCGGGGGGATGAGGGGATCGAACTGGCCCGTCAGTACCTGCCCATCGGTATTCTGCTGGATGTGCAGCTCCCCGTCAAGAGTGGCTGGGATGTGATGGATGAGCTGAAATCTGACCTATCAACGCGTCCGATCCCGGTGCATATGATGTCATCACTGCAGGTGAAAAGTAAGAGCATATCTAAAGGCGCCATGGACTTCATAGACAAGCCCGTCACCTTCGAAAAGCTGAGTGTGATGTTCTCGAAGATTGAGGAAGCCCTCAGCCGGCACCCCAAAAAGGTGATGATCGTGGAGGAAAATGCCAAGCATGCCCAGGCGCTCGCCTACTTCCTGCAGACATTCAACGTAGCATCCGAAATCCATACCTCGGTTACGAAGGGGATTAGTGCACTGAATGAGGAAGAAGTAGATTGTGTGATTCTGGATATGGGCGAAAACCCACAGCCTTCCTACGAGATTCTGGAAGAGGTAAAAAGAACGCCCGGTCTGGAAAATCTGCCAATCATTATCTTTACTGGTCGTAGCTTATCCCATATCGAGGAGAAAAAGATCAAGCAGTATGCTGATTCGATAGTAATCAAAACGGCCCATTCCTACCAGCGCATCCTGGATGAGGTATCCCTGTTTCTCCACCTGGTTGAGGAGAACAATAAGGAAACCAAGCCCAGCCGATACAAGAAAATGGGTGAGTTCGGGGAAGTACTCAAAGGAAAAACCGTCCTGGTAGTGGATGATGATGTCCGCAATATCTTCTCTTTGTCCAAGTCGCTGGAGACCTACGACATGAACGTAGTATCGGCGACCGACGGCAAGGACGCGCTCAAACAACTGGAAGAGCACGATGAGGTAGACCTGGTACTGATGGATATGATGATGCCCGAAATGGATGGCTACGAGTCGACGCGTCGCATACGGGAAAACTATAAGTACAAGAACCTACCGATCATAGCCATTACGGCCAAGGCCATGGCCGGTGACCGCGAAAAATGCATCGCGGCCGGTGCCTCTGACTACATCACCAAACCAGTGGATGTAGACCAGCTGATATCATTGCTGCGTGTATGGTTGTACCAATAATAAAATGATGACCCCATGAACCGATCCGGCAAAACCATACTCATCATCGATGATGATAGCAGGAATATATTTGCACTTACGGCTGTACTCAAAGCCAAAGGCTACGTAACTGCTTCGGCAGGTAGTATGAAGGAAGCCTTTGAGCTGCTGGGTTGGCACGAAAATATTGGCGTTATCTTAATAGACATGATGATGCCAGACATGGATGGGTACGAAGCCATCCCCCTGCTGAAAGCAGACCAACGCTATAAGCATATCCCGGTTGTTGCGGTGACGGCTCAGGCCATGACCGGCGACCGGGAGAAATGCCTGGCTGCAGGGGCTGATGCTTACCAGTCAAAACCCGTCGACGTAGACCAGTTGATGGAAATTTTGGCGGCCTATCTTTAACACCTATGCCTTTACATGATTAGAGAGGAGGAATTAGATCTACTACTTAATGAACTTTATCAGAGATATGGGTATGATTTTACCAATTACGCAAGAGCTTCATTAAAAAGAAGGGTGAACCGGCTACTGACCATAGACCGTTTTACGAGCTTCGCTGAGCTTTTCTATAGGGTAAAGCATGATCCGGATTACCTCACCCATCTGGTGGAGGAGCTTACCGTGAACGTGACGGAGATGTTCCGGGATCCGGCTCTTTTTAAAGCCATTCGCGAACAGGTACTTCCCGTACTGGCTACCCATCCTTTCATACGGATCTGGCACGCCGGGTGTTCCACCGGTGAAGAGGTGTACTCAATGGCTATCCTGTTGGAAGAAGCGAATCTGTTGCACAAGTCATTGCTCTACGCTACGGATCTTAATCCCTCGGTGATTGAGAACATCAAAAAAGGGCTTTTCCCCCTGAGCCAGATGAAGCAGTACTCTGAAAACTATATCCTGTCCGGAGGGAAAAAAGAATTTTCGTCGTACTACATGACCCGGTACGAATGGGCTAAATTTGACGACCGGTTCAAGTCCAAAATGATCGTTGCCACGCATAACCTGGTGTCGGACCGCTCGTTCAATGAGTTTCAGCTGATATTCTGCCGCAACGTACTCATCTACTTTGATAAAGAACTACAGGACAAAGTACTGACCCTGTTTGATAATAGTCTGGAACGACTCGGCTTTATAGTACTGGGTTCCAAAGAAAACCTTCGCTTTTCTGGCATAGCCGATAGCTATGCCCAGATGGAGAATAAAGAGAAAATATGGCGCAAAATGCGATAACCCCTTACCAATACGTAGTACTTGGAGGATCGGCCGGGAGCCTGGAGGTTATTCTCAACCTGGTAGAAAGGCTGCCCGAACATCTCAATGCCGTAATTATTATCGTAATCCACCGGAAGAATGATAAGGATTCTATTCTGCAGGAGCTTATAGCCAACCGTACCCGGCTTTCGGTCCGAGAAGTCGAAGACAAAGATCCGATCCAGTTCAATACCATCTATCTGGCACCGCCAGACTACCATCTGCTGATTGAAAATAAGGAGCTTTTCTCCCTCGACAGCTCCGAAAAGATACATTATAGCCGCCCCAGCATTGATGTGACTTTTGAATCAGTGGCTGAAGTATTTGGTAAAAGTGTGATAGGCGTACTACTATCAGGAGCCAACGCGGACGGAGCCGCCGGATTGGCCCAGATCAAGAGGTCAGGAGGCTATACAATAGCACAGAATCCCGCTACGGCTGAGGTGGCTTACATGCCTCAACAAGCCATCAATCTGACCGAAGTGAACGATATTGTCAATGCCGATGAACTTGCGGATGTATTAAAGCAGCTGCTCATCCCCCACATTTCCTGAGTACGTACGACTACTGGTACCCTTATCTATGCTAAGGCAGGAAGTTTCTACTCCAGGCGAAGAAGAAAACCTATATCCTCCAGATCGGTAAGTACCTGTACATAGCCTCTGCTTTCAATCTTGATATCATAGTTCAGATTGATCCGCAACATTAGCAGCACCAGGTAGTCATTCAGTTCAAGTTTGGAATCCGGTCGGGTTGAATTTTTGAGACTCACAAGCACCTCCAGTGGTGAATTCCCAGAAATAAACTTTCCTTTTGTGGTCATGTATTTCATGGGTTCGAAAAGTTTGTTCTAAAAGCCTAACGATCAGAAAAGAACAAAGTTGTAACTGTATCTGATAATTGGGCTATTAAAACTAACTGCCATTTATCTACTTTTCTACGGAACCCCTTCTACAGGCATTCATTCACTTCAATCAGATGAATACGCCTACTATTTTACTGCAACACTTTACAGGGAGTGCAGAACAGCAGGCGTGTTTTATTGGGAGCTACTGATCAGGTAGGTACCTGATTATTGGACCAACCGTACATTCAGCGCATTAAGTCCCTTAGGACCTCTCTCCACCTCAAAATTCACTTTATCGTTTTCCTTGATGGAATCCTGCAATTCATTCTTATGTACGAAGATACTCTCCTGTGAAGCGTGATCTTTGATAAACCCATATCCCTTGGTTACGTTGAAGAAAGTAACCGTACCTTTGCGTACCAGTTCTGCCGGATCTACATCCTCCTGCCGACTTACTCCGATCCTGATTTCCTCCTGCTTTACTTCTTTCTTTCTTCTTGGATCGGGGGGAGTTGATGTTAAATTGCCAAAGTCATCTACATAGACAAACATGTCCTCGATACTTTGTCCTTTGCTCGCGGTTGCTTTGCGCTCTTCTTTCTTCTGTTCCTTATTCTGCCTTTTTTTCAGCTTCTTCTGCTCTTTTTCTTTTTTACCGAAGGTCTCCTGCGATCTACCCATATTTTACGTATCTCTTGGTTTTTGGTTGTTGAATAATTTTTGATACTCTGTACTTTACTCGAAACTGTTGTAGTAGCTATGTTAAGTAAACAAATAAAAAAGCCTTACAGGAGGTAAGGCTTTCCATTGCTAACTTCTTATATCGTAAGACTAAGCAAGCTGAACGTTGACTGCATTTAGTCCTTTCTTTCCTTCTTTAAGATCGAAAGTAACATCGTCATTTTCTCTGATCTCATCTACTAGTCCAGATACGTGTACGAAGTACTCCTGACCTGATTTTTCGTCCTTAATAAACCCGAAGCCTTTCTGGTCGTTAAAGAACTTTACTGTTCCGTTATTCATGTTGTTGTTTGTTATATTCTTTGATACTACATCTAAGGTAATACATAGGTTCATAATATTTATACAAATTCGGATAAAAAAGTTACAATGTGCTCTCAGGTGCTCTAAACGCACTATACTATACGATAATTTTTTTTAGCATCGGGTAGTTTAGTGGCTACACGTATCCGAAGAGAGCACCACTTGCCATTACGCTATACCCTGCTCCATGATATCATAGCACAACATATGGCATATAGTCATGTGAGCGTCCTCTACCCGGCCGTAATGCTCCGAGTCCACCACTACCACCTGCTGAGCGATCTCGGCCAGTTTACCCTTTTTGCCTCCAACCAGGGCTACGGTTGTCAATCCGTTGGAGTTGGCCCAGTCGATGGCCTTTACCAGATTAGGTGAGTTACCACTCACGCTCATGGTAATGACCAGATCCTGCGGCTGTGCGTAGTTCTGAAGCTGGGCCACGTACACATCCTCGTACGAGTAATCATTGCCAAGCGCGGTAATCCAGGCGGTATTATCGTTGAGCGACATACAGCGGAAGCGTTTTTGCAGCGTATCCGAGGCTCCTTTTCCCAGATCGGTGATAAAGTGCGAAGCATTGGCCGCGCTGCCCCCATTCCCGAACACAAATATTTGCCGGTTCTGCGCCCAGGCTTCCTTCAGCAGATCGGCGATCTGACCTACTTTTTCCAGTGGTATGGATTCGAGCGTGGCCTTTTGTTGTTCCAGGTAGGTAGCGTAGTAGTTGGTTTTCATGGAATAGATTAATAATTGGTTAGTAAAAGTGCTCCCGTGGGTACTACATCCTCACCCAGTTGGGAAAGGGCTATCACAGGTACCGGATGTAACGTAGAAACCACATAGGTGGGCAATATCTGCCGTACCGCCCGAAGCAGTGGGTCACCGATGAGTGACACGCCTCCGCCCAGAATGATGATGTCAGGATGAAACAGGTGAACCACGTGCGACAGGCCAAAGGCCAGATTGTCGGCGTACTGCAGCAATAATTCTTCGGCAGCCGGGTCCTCGTGTTGCAGAGCCTCTGCCAGGTACCTGGCCTCGTGGGTGGTAGCTTCTCCTATGGCTTTTTTGAGGTAGGAAGACTCCGGTAGCGAAGGCAGTACTTCCCTGATAGTATTGTTCAGTGCCCAGCCCGAACATACCGACTCCAGACTATCTCCCTGCTTGTTCATGCGTACGTGCCCCACCTCAGCCTCCCCCGGAAAGGCGCTGTGGAACAGCCGACCCTGATTGACCATGCCTCCGCCTACCCCACTGCCCAGGGTGATGTAAAATACGTGGCTGTACCCTTTGCCTGCCCCACAAAGGGCTTCTCCCAGGGCCGCCACGTTGGCATCGTTCTCTACGGTTACTGGAGCGCCGGTGAGCTTTTCCAGCCAACCCTTCAGGTTAAAGCCTGACCAGCCTTCGATCTGGTGGGAGGTAGCGATCTGCCCCGTTTCGTGGTTGACCGGCCCGCCAAATCCGACCCCAATCGCCGTGGGGCGCTGGGGAAGCGCCTGGAGTATTTGTTCAATATTTTTCTGTATTCCGGCGGCTCCCTGACTCTTATCCACCACAAATCTATGTCGCTCCTCTATTGTTCCATCTGCCCTACCGCTTACAACTTGTATTTTGGTTCCGCCAATTTCGATGCCAATATTCATTGGGTACACGTGGGATAAGTTGAGGAATGTACTGACACTAAAAGTACTGAACTCTCCTTTTTACCTGTACGTATTCCACATATGTATAGCAATGGCATAAGATTTTAGGTAGTAAGTGAAAGACCTGAAAATGCTCATACATGGAGCAACCCATTCTAATGCAGAGGGGGTCAGGCAATTAACAAAAGTCTTACTAACACTGAAAATTATGAAAAAGCAAAATTGGATAAAGGGACTAGCATCCATTTTTTTCCTGGCTTCCCTGTCAGTAGCATGTAGTTCCGAAACCGAAAGAAAAGGTGATAAAGTAACGGATGCCTACGAAGATGTGGTAGAGGCCCATCAGGAAGGCGATACCAGTGAAATAAGAGAAGAACAAGCCAAGCTGGATTCAGCCCGTCAGGAATATCGCGAAATGGCCAACGATCCTAAAAAGGACAATAATAATAACAATAGGAACAAAAATCAGTAGAGCCATTTCAGGACATAACAATACTAACAAGAGCGGGTCAGTAGTATATACTCTGACCCGCTCTTGGTTGGTACCCTTTCTCTGTAACACTTCCATCCATCAGGTACCTGCCCCACTCAGAACAACTCATCAACTACCAGCGTCACGTAGTACATAGCGCCTATCGTAGGCCCGGCTATCATCTGGTAGTAGGGTCGGTTGAGGATGTTATTTCCCCCCACTTTTACTTTACCACGCCAGCGGGGCACCATCAGGCTCACCTGAGCGTCCAGGTTGTGATAGGCAGGTACTATACCCGTGCCCAGCGACGACTGCCACAGAAAAGCATCCTGCCAGTGCCACACCACCTGGAATCCAACGTTACGAGCCACCTGCGGATTCCCCACGCTCAGGTTGCTGATCCAGCCTGGAGTATTGAATGATTCCTCCAGTCCGTCGTTGTACTGCTTGCGGTACAACCGGGCGTAGCTCAGGTTACTATTGAGTGTGTACTGCCGATATATCTTGTACGTCAATCCTACCGACGACCCCAGGTTAAACACGGTACTGGTAGAGTTGGTCCAGAGCCGGTAGCGGTCCTGCTTCCTGCGGTCGTAGAGGTGATACGGAATGGAATCGGCGGCGGCAGTCTGGTAGGCCTGGCCCAACTGATTGACCTCCACCTGCGCTATAAAATTAGTATAGGCATTGAAGTAGAAGTCCGCGTCGATGTACAGCCTGTTATCGAGAGCCAACCCTTTATACCCAATCTCAAACGAGTTGATGCGCTCCGGCTTCACGTAATCGTAGGATGATTTTCTGATCAGGTCGGCGTTTTTTTCAATGGCTGCATTCAGTGAAGTACCATTCTGATTGACATCCCGGTTTACCGCCGCCTGAAAAGCATCCAGTGAGCTGCGGATGTAGCTATTCTCGAAAATGCCCTGCGACATAATAGGCAAGCCGCCTACCCGCTTGACTCCGCCACTATTGACGTTGGAAAATGCTTCAAACAGGGAAGGGAACCGGTAGCCATTCTGGTAGGAGGCCCGTAAGTAATTTTGTTCATTTAGAGCATATACGGCCGATAGGCGCGGATTCCAGATGCCCCGGAAGTACTCCCCCTTGTCATACCTGAGGGCGGCACTGATCTGCAGCTTTTCCTGGAACAGCTTCCGGGCTAGCTGCACAAATGCACCGCCCTTGCGGTACAGCAGATTCTTCCCCTCTTCTACGGGATTGATGAAGTAGTTGCCATCCGGGAAAACGGAGTAGAGCCGGTAGTCATAGCCCACGAGCAGGTGAAACAGCCTGACCCGCGAACTGAGGTCGTACTGTCCTTCGGTATGAAAAAGACTGGCCCGGGTGCGCAGGGCAGCCCCCCTATCCCAGTTGTTGATGGTGATGATCTGTTTCATAACACTATCGTACCGGGCGGTACCGGGCTGGTACCTGCCCTGATCGGCAAAGTCCCGAGCCAGTTGGTGGCTTTCCGCCACGGGCAGTCCTTCGCTGGTTTTCTGGAGGTAGTGGGTACGGTAGTCGCCAAACCAGCGGTCGTCGCTCTTGAAGTGCCGGTCCAGGTTTTCGGCCAGCGAGCGGATGTTGTAGGAGTTGCCGGATACCTCACGGGTGAAGTACACTTTGCCTGTAAATTCATTGCTTTTCAGCTGTACCCCATGCTGCTGCACCGTATAGTCATTCAGCCGGAAGCGGTTGGTGCGGTGGTACACGTTGTCCAGCCGGCCTATCCGGTAGCTATACTGCGCTTCCCACTCACTACTGATCTTGTAGTGCAGGGCTATATCTCCTTTGAGGTTCCGTAGGGTATAGTCGGTAATATCCTTTTCGTAGTAGCCCGTACGCGCCACTACATGGTTCTTTCCGTTCAGGGAGAGAGTCCGTCGGTTGGGACTCTCGTTGCCGTAGGAGTTGACAGGGTCCAGGGCCGGATTATCCGCCCCCAGCAGGTTGACGGTAGCATTGGCCGTAGGGTTCAGGTCTGTCTGCTGATGAGCCAACCAGTCGTACCCTGAAAGCCAGGACATATTGACCTTGAAGGCAAAGCGATCCTGGAAGGCCCGGGCATAGCGGAGGGCCGTCTCCGTCAGCAGATGCTCACGGGTATGAGAGTTCTTGATGTGATTGACACCCGTGCGCTGGTACACGCTCAGTCCTTGATCTCTGAAAGGGCTACGGGTAAAGAAGTGGACCAGGCCGTTGAGGGAGTTCATACCGTACAGGGCGGAGGCCGTACCGGGTATTACCTCTACCCGCTCTATATCCAGCTCGGTGGGTCCTACGGCATTGGCAATGGAGGCCCCGATGACCGGCGCCTGGGTATCTACCCCATCCACCAGTTGCAGAAATCGCACATTGGTGGGATTGGTGAAGCCACGGGTATTAGGTACCTTGAATCCCAGACTGGCGGTGGTCATCTGTACCCCTTTTACATTTTCCAGGGCATCAAAGAAGGTAGCGGCGGGTGTACTCTGAATGGCCCTGCGGTCGAGTTGCTCAACGGTAATGGGTGACTCCAGGCGCTTCTCCTCCATCCGCGACGCCGTGACCACCACTTCTCCCATCATCACCGTCTGGGGAGTCAGCCTGATGGCCAGCGGGGACAGGGAAACTACTTCAACCTCCCGGGATTCGTAACCTACCGAGCTGATCTGTAGTACACACGGGAGCCGGAGGTTCCTGAATGTGAAAGTACCGTCCTGCGCCGCACTCGTGCCCAACCGGCTACCCTTGACGTACACGGTGGCAAAAGAGATGGCTTTCCCGCTCTCTTTATCCTGGATGGTTCCTTCCAGCCGCCCCACAGTCTGAGCAGATACCGTGGTAACCAAACACAGGTACAGGAAAATGGCAGGAAGAATAGACGGTAGTTTTTTGTGCATACGAACCACGGGTTAGAAACTGTGACCTCGTTATTGATATACCTTATATGTAGCCATAACGCCTAGCCACACCAGCCTTACAATACGAAAGGTAGCTACTTACGGAACCCGTTATATATCTCGATATATAACGCTATAAACATACTAATAATCATCTGATTATAGGAGAGGTACCTCCTGAAAAATTTAAGATCTCAATGATGCAGACCGACCAGTACCCTTGATATAGGTACTTGTCGGCAGAGTTAGCCCTGAAGATGGCGTGTCTCGTTCGCCAGAAATTCCTGAAACCTAACCACCAGCGCCTTGTAGGCTTCTATGTAGTGTTCGCCTTCGGGGGTCACTACGGCGCCGCCCCCCCTGCTGCCGCCGGTCTGTGTAAGTACCAGGGGCTTTTCGACCTGCGAATTCATGGATAGTACCAGATTCCAGGCTTTTTTGTAGGACATACCCATGGCAGAGGCAGCTTTGGAAATGGAGCCGTGTTCTTTAATCTTCTCCATCAGTTCAATACGCCCCGGACCCAAAAAACGATCCTTTTCGCTTTCCAGCCATAAGTGTCCACGTACCCGGAATCGCTGCGTTTCTTTAGGTATATCCTCCATACATAATCTGAATTAGCACCCAAATTAAGGCAATAAAGCTTCACCTGCTAGTACGAGTATGGTAGTAAATTCTTTTTAGCCATGAGAAGTTTGTTCACTTGGTAGGGTCACCAGTTGGCATCTAAAAAAAGGAAGGGATCAAGCCGCTCGTGTCGTTGGCCTGCATCCCTTCTCTTTTTGGGTCTAACGGTGTGAATTATATCAGATCAGCCACGGACTTTGCTGCTTTTGACTTCTCAATCTTGTTTTTCTTGCGCCTGCCCCACCAGATCATAAAACCCGACACAGGCAGACTGGCCGCAATCAGGCTGGCAAAGAAGGCTATGACCTTGCCGGCAATGCCTCCAATGGCTCCCACGTGAATATCATAGTTCATTCGCATGATCTTATCAGCCACCGTGGCCTCTGCGAACCGGCCGTACTGGTGGGTAACAGGTAGCTCTTTAAGCGTATACTGGTCATAATACTGGTAATCGGTCTGCCAGTAGGTATCCGGATCAGGGTTTATAGCTATCTCAATGGACGAGGCGGCACCCGACGGAACGTGTACTTCCAGCTTGGCCGGGGAGGTACTCAGGCCGGGATACATCCGCATCCAGATCCGGTCCATAGCGGGTACGTTCGAGGCTGTCGACACGTAGGTAGTATCTGAAGCAGGTTCGTAGAAATCTATTTTCTGCTTCCCGCCGGAGGTTACCCAATACACGGAGTTGGAGAACCACTGAAAGCCCATCACCAAGCCCGTCACCGCTATGAATATGGCTACCCAGGTCATATAAAAACCCAGCACATTGTGCGCATCGTAATTTACCCGCCGCCACTTTGCATTCCACTTGATAGAGAACCGCTGCTTGCGGGCGGCCTTGTTCCTGGGCCACCACAGTACCAGACCCGTTATCATCAGGATTACAAAAATAAGTGTAGCTGTAGCCAGAATGGGTTGACCTATGTTAGGAGGTAACCACAGGTAGTAGTGCCCCATGATTACGATCCGGAAAAAATCCTGGCTCATATCTTTGACTTGCAGCACTTTGCCACTGTACGGATCTACGTACACGATGTAGTAGTACTCCGGCTCCATGGCAAAATAAACTACTTCGGAGGACCGTCCCTGACGGTAGCTCACGCTATGGGCATGCTTGCCGGGCAATTCCCGATCGGCAATCTGCCGGAGTACTGATGGGGCCAGTTTGGGAGCTTCCGCCTGCTCCACATAGCGATACCGCTGGGTCAGGTCTTCGATTTCGCGCTGAAAGGCCAGCATACAACCTGTTACCCCCAGGAACAGCACCAGTAGCCCGGACGTGAATCCGAGCCAAAGGTGCATCGTGCCAATTGCTTTTTTGATGTTCATGGTTAGAATCTATATCCTACGCTGATACGTACATTACGCGGAGCCTCAGCCTGCCAGTAGTAGCCATCCGAACTGCCATCGTAGTTGAAGTCATAGGGACCACCCGAGTAGAGGTAGGTGTTGAGGAGATTATTCACGTTCACCGCTACGGTTACCTTCCTGAACTGGTAGGACACCGCACCATCCAGTCTGAAATAGTTGGGAAGGGCACTATCGCTACCATCCGCGATAAACCAGGGGTGCCGGTTCACCTGCCACTGATACCCCAGGGAAACACCAAGTCCTTGCAGGGTACCTTTGCCGTGTCGGTAGTTGAGCCAGGCGTTGGTCACGTGCTCGGCAAAGCCCGGTACTTTGTTTCCTACCTTGGCCGGATCGGTATCTTTGGTAATCTCTGAGTTCGTATAAGCGTAGTTTAAGACCGCATTCAGGCCCGTTACGATTTCACCGGTGATATCCAGCTCTACCCCCTGCGTACGAGTCTGGCCCAGTTGCAGCGAGAGCGTTTGGGTAGGATCGCTGGGATCGCCCACCAGCTGATTGTTCTTGGTGATCTGGTAGATCGAGAGGGTCGAGTTCCAGCGCCCGCCAAACCAGTCTTTCTTCACGCCCAGTTCTGTATTATTACCCGTTATCGGTTTCACCTTCTGGTCATTGGCTAGGCGCCCGGTCTGGGGAATGAAAGCCTGATCGTACAGGGCATATACGGAGGTATATTTATTAAGGGAAGCACTCAGACCTACGCGGGGTGTAAACTTCTGGTTGTTGATCAGGGTGGTGTACTGGTTGGTTTCGGCTATAGTATAGCGGCCGGCCAGGGTCAGGCGAAGCTGATTGCTGAAGAAGCCAAGTTCATCCTGTACGTACAGGGCACCGTACTTCTGAGCCAGGATATTACCGGCGGCCCGTTCGGCCAGGGGCTTGGAGCGATCAATGACCGGCACTGAGCTTTCGGGGAATCCATATACCGGATTATAGATATTGAAAGGTACGTTCGCGTCCAGCTGGAAGTACTGGTTCCAGTCGGCCAGGTACTTCTTACTGCCCAGGTCCAGCCCGCCCAGGATGCGGTGCGACACCTTACCCGTCTGAATATTTCCATTGACAAACAGCTGACCAAATTGGCTCCTGTTGGAGGCATCCCAGCTACTGAGCGTACGCTGCATATCACCATTGGCGGCTACACTAGCTACCCAGAGCGAACTACCTACCTGGCTGTAGTCGAAGTAGGCGGTCTGGGCGGTCAGTTTCCAGTTTGGATTAAAGGTGTGCTCAAAGGTCAGGAAGGAACTGTTGTCCCGCATGGTAGAGGGTTCCAGATTGGGATCGGCAATGGTAAAATGGCGGGGACGATCGGCGTACGATCGGGCCGAAAATACGTAGGCCGATCCAATAGCGGACATTTTGGAGTACTGGTGGGTGTACTCCGCTGTGATCGTTGTTTTATCCGAAATCCGGTATTTCAGTACCGGAGCGATGGAGTACCGGTTGTTGTACTCAAAGTCACGCCACGAGTCTTTTTTCTGTCCCATGACATTGAGGCGGTACAGGAGCTTGCCATCGCCGGTAAGCTGACCATCCAGATCGGCCGTAGCGCGTAGCGTGTTAAAACTACCTACCGTCAGGTTTACCTCCTGGCGGGTCAGCCCGGTAGGTTTCTTGGTCACTACATTATAGAAACCGCTGGGATCGCCGTTAGCCAGCATAAATCCGGCAGGTCCTTTTACGAATTCGATCCGATCGACAAATGACATATCTTCCGAAAGTGGCCCCCAGCTAGACTCGATGTTCATACCGTTGCGGAATGGAGCCACGCGGGCACCCCGCATGTTCATCCGGGTGTAATTGCCCCAGTGCTCCTGGATAGTAACGCCACTTACGTTGCGGGCTACTCCTTCCAGCAGATCAAATACCCGCTGGTCTTTCAGGAGATCACTGGTAATAACCTGGATGTTCTGGGGAATTTCGAGGAGTGGCGCCCCAATACGCAGCGCCTCCGAAGGAGTATTTACTTTGTAGGTTTTGTTACTGGCTGATACCACCAGTTCTTTTAGCTGAGCCGCGTTCTCCTGTAGCACAAAATCCAGGTTTACCTCTTCATCCTGAGCGACTGATACTTGCTTTTCCTGCGTTACCAGCCCTACCGAACTTACCCGTACGGTGTAAGTACCAGGCTTAACCCGGCGTATCAGGTAGGCACCCTCTGCGTCTGTGGTGGTCCCCAGACTAGTACCTTTTACCAGTAGCGAAACGTGCTCAGCCGGGTTACCATCCTGTGTGTTAACCTTGCCTTTGATAGTACCTCCTGGCTGGGCTATAACCTCACCATAATGGCTAAGAAGAAGGAATAGTAGAAATATAATTGCTCTCATTATTTATTTAGATTAAATATAAATAGTGAGACAAACTAAGGCAACTACTTTTTGATTTGCAAGACAGCAGGAGGTTTATTTTTAATTATTCTAAATAAGCTTTACTAAATACAACGATTTCTTGAAAATGGACTCGTTTAGAATAGTCAAATACCTGAAAGACTATCACACCACTTGAAAAGAGGCGAATCATCTTGAACGGAGAATGTAGGAAAGATATACTCCAATAAAAAAAGTCCGGGAGCCTGATAGCGGACTACCAGGCTCCCGGACTATATAATGAGTACCCTATGATTACTTCTTCTGCTGAGACAGGAAGGTGATTAGTGAAGCAAACTCCTCGTAAGAGAGTGAGTTAGCCAGGCCGCTAGGCATCATAGAAGTTTCCATCTCTTCGCGCTTAACAATATCAGCCACCTTGATGCGGTATACCTGCCCCGTGATATCCCGCAGTACCAGCCGATCGGCCGATTCTTCGGTCACAAAGCCCATGTAGCTCTTATTGCCTTTGGCTGTGATCATCACCGACGCAAAGCCCTGTGAGATGGAGGCATTGGGCTTCAGGATAGACTCTGCAATCTGCTCGCGATTCATGATAGAGCCGATCTGCCCCATGAATGGGCCTTTCATGGTTTCGCCTTTAGCGATGCTATGGCAGGCTACGCAGCCCTGCGTTGTAAACAGCTTTTTACCAAGGGCTGGGTCCCCCTGAAGTTTGTCCATGGCCAGCATGACATCCTCAATGGATGATTCGCCAACCTGACCCTTCTTGTTCTTGATCTTTTCCAGATCAACCGTTACCTCTTCCTTGGCTGCCACAACCGGCTCTTCTGTACCCAGTTCCGGAATGTCCAGTCGCATACGGCTGTTCAGATCCTTGAAGAACTGCTTATCGGATGCTGCTTTTACTTCCTTCACCAACAGATTTTTGATAGCTGGCGACGATTCCCACTCAATGGCCTTATAGTAAGGACCGTGGGTATCGGGGCGGGTACTCCACCACCATGATCCATCATAAGGAGCTTCCTGCTTGTACAGACGAGCCAGGGTAGTGATGATCTGTTTTTTCAGTTCAGCCTCTTTGGCAGTATCATACGCCTTCAATAAGCCATTTACGGCTTTAGGATCGTGCATGTAACGCAGTGCCCACAGTGCCAGGGTGGAGTTTTTGGTTCCGATGGCCTGCACCGCTTCATCCACCGCATTGAGGTTAACCAGTGCTTTTACAGCCAGGTGAGGCAGGATGATAGCGGAGTTGGGCGTAGCGTGCGGACCTTCTGCCCCCAGAGCCGGAGCTACGAATGACGCAGGTACAGGAGTACTCAGGAGTGCCTGAACGGCCTCTTTACGATCCAGTCGGCCCAATCCGATGATAGCTGCACTACGTACACGGGGCGAGGCATCATTCAGAGCATTCATGAAAGGCTCAACCGGTACGTTAGCCGCAATAGCTTTACGGTCTGAAAGGGCCCGGAGGGCATATTCGCGCATAGCTGGCTCCTCGGTAAGTTTCACCAGATTAGCCACACTACCGGCGCCGGCAGCCTGGGTATAGGTATACATACCGGCAATACGCACAGGCAGGGACTGGCTCTTATCAGCAGCTACTTTCCAGGCTGCTTCGGAAGCCTGCTTCGCCGGACGCGTAAGCAACTCCTGCTGAGCCGCCAGGCGAGCCACACTGCTACCAGACTTCAGAATGTTTGCAAGTTGCTTAACAGAGGCTTTATTGAGGTCAGCGAATGGCTGGTACTTCCAGTTTTGAGGTACGGCTCTTACTACAAAACCTTTGGAGGGGCTACCCGAGTAACCGGCTCCGTCCCAGGCCGACAGGTACATCCGGCCGGAGGCATCGATATCAACGTCGGTGATCTGAGCGAGTTTGATAAATTCTTCTTCCTGTTGCGTATAGCTGGGGCCATCGGGCTTCACGCGGTGAATATACAGCTGGCTGCGTCCCCAGTCGGCCATCAGGGGTACCTGGTTGTACTTGGCGGGCCAGGTAGGTTCATCGATAAACAAGGCACCTGCCCCCGAACCACCTCCAAGGTCAACCAGAGCGGGGATAATTTCGTCGGTGAAGTGCTTAAAAAGCACCGGATAGCCATACTCACCCGACTGAATCTGGTGGGTGAACCGGATGTTCCAGCCGCCACCATCGTTGGTATTACCCCGGGTAAAAATATTCATATAGGGGTCGATGGCTACATCGTAAATATTACGCATGCCATGGGTATATACCTCCATTTCGGTACCATCAGGACGTACCCGTACGATCCCCCCTCCTAGTTGGGTAAGCTTTTTGCCGGAACGATCTACGGCATCGTGGAAACCAAAGTCACCTACAGCAATGTAGATCCATCCGTCAATTCCCATCCGGATTCCGTTGGTAGAATGGTCGGTACCGCGGCTTTGCAGGAATTTCGGAGAGCTGATATTCTGGATCAGAGGCTTGGAGGGACCGTCGGCTAGGCCGTCCCCATTCTTATCTTCAAATACCACCAGGTCCATGCCCGATGCGATGCCGGTTTCGGCCGAAAAGGTAGTGTGCAGGACAAACACCTGATCACCCCGGGCGATAATACCACGGGGGTTATCTACCCGGGCAAAGGTGGTGTGCTTGTCCATCTTACCATCGTTGTTGCTATCTACGAGCTTAACGATACTTCCTTTACCGGGCTTTTTGCCGAGTGAGCCAATCATATCAACCCCTACGAACACCTCACCGGTCGGAGCAACCGCCAGACAGGCCGGGCTTGGAGTAATGTCAGCTCCTACAAAATGGGTGATGGAAAGTTCGGCGGGCCATTTGGCCGCGTTGGGCAGGGAATCTGCTTTGGAGAATACCTCCTGAGGGGGTGTGACTTCGTCTGTTTTGCTTCTTCCGTCGAACAGTAGGTACACCAGGAAGGAGAACAGCAGACTTAGAGAAATTCTGAACATAGGTGAATAACATTAAGACTGGTAAAGAGTAGATATAAGTATAATGGTGAAATGTGATTAAACTTATAAAAGTCAAAAGTACTCTAAAACTACCAGCCTCCCCCTTATTTAACCAAATATTGTTCTAAAATTTATATAAACTGGCATTCATTGCATCGGTTGCCTTGACAGAAGGCAAGTTTAAGTATTAGTAAAGTACTACTAAAAGAGGGAACGTCTTTGCTTCCGGCAGCAGCCTGGAAGCAAAGACGTTCCCTCATACTATCTAAAAATTACAAGTACTACCTATTCCAGCGTTGGATCAAAGGTACCACCCCAATCTTTGTTTTGTTCCAGATTCTTGTTTCGATCCAGCACGTCGCGGTGGATCGGGAAGAAATAGTACTTCTCCGGTACTACGTTCACCTTCACCCCCGAGCGAGGTACCTGCAGGAGGGTGTATCTGAAGTTAGACTCGACCAGTTCGTTCTTATCCGCTTTGGCTCTGGCTTCACTCAAAGGCATATCCTGACCGTTGGGCTGAATGGCTACCGCCTCAACACCATGCTTAGTAGTACCATCCAGACGGTTCAGCATGCGCAGGCGACGAAGATCCCAGAACCGGTGTCCTTCGAAAGCAAACTCGATGTTCCGCTCCGCCAGGATCGCTTCCCGCATCTGTTCGCGGGTAGTAGCCGTGATACCATAGTTGCCGTTAGTACCAGGTTCAATACCAGCCCGCTGGCGGATCTGCTTCAGAATATCCATTGCCTCATCCAGCTTGCCGGTTTCGTTGGCCGTTTCGGCGTAGTTCATCATCACCTCCGCAAAGCGCATCAGTACGTAGTCCACATCATACTGAAGTACTTCGGCCTGAGCCAGTCTCAGAAGGCTGTTTTTCAGGACGAAAAAGCCAGTGTACCGGTCCAGGTTGGTAGAGTTTACACCCGCTCTGGGATTAATCCCGAAATCATCCAGCTCATGGGCGATACCAAGGGAGGTATACTGACGCTTCCCGGCTTTGCCCGATACTTCGTATACCTTGGCATTCCAGACTATTGATTTGTTAAAACGTGGGTCGCGATTCTTCCAGAAGTTCTGCAGAAACTCCTCATCCGACATATGGTAGGCACTGGTAGGATCATTGTACAGCTTGCCATCCTTCATCGGATACTCCTTCACAAACTCCCAGGTGGGGGTAGCCGAAGCAGGTCCGCGGCTCTCGGAGCCCGGGCGTACTCCATTATCCCAGTTGGCGGTCTTATTGGGGTACGAATTGAGCACGGTAAATACCGATTCAGGTCCTCTTTCCACCAGGGCTATATCCTCGTAGTTAGCGGCCAGAGCATATCCCTGTGCCTTCAGATCCTCATACGCCTGCTTGTTTACCTGGTAGGCCTCCGACCAGTAGGGATTGTTCCAGGGATTGGAAGGGTTGAACTGTGGGGACGCCTTATGCAGAAGTACCTTGGCTTTGAAGGCCAGCGCAAAATTACCGTCTATCTTTCCGAATTCAGGTGACGTTTTGGCGATACGCTTAGGCAGCTTGGCAATGGCCTCATCCAGATCCTTGATCATCAGATCAAAACACTCCTTCGTAGAATTACGCGCCACAAACAAGTCATCCGTATAGCGATCCTGCGGTACCGTGATGTACGGTACACCGCCGTGGTGGCGCACCATATCAAAGTAGGTATAGGCCCGCATAAACAGCGCCTGACCCGTCACGTTATTTTTAACGGCATCGGGCAGGGTACCCTTATTTACATCCACGATCGCCTGGTTGATCAGTCGGATCCGGTTGTAGTTCCAGGATTTGAACTGATCATTGGAAATGGTAACGCGATCCAGGTAAAACTGAATACCGGCCAGCTGCTGGCTGAATGAGTCGGAACCGGTATTCCAGTTGCCAAACATGGGGTACAGGTTGGCCATATAGGCGTTGGCCAGGTTGGCGTCGTTCCATACCAGCTGCGGGTTATAGTTATTGATATCTTCAATGTCCAGCACATCGTTACAGGATGACATCAACCCGGCAACCGCGATCATTATACTTAATATCTTCTTCTTCATACTATTCTATTTCTTAAAATCTAAAATCTACACCCAATGTGAAGGTCTTCATAACCGGGAAAGAATCATAGTTCCGCTGCTCAGGGTCGTGGAACTCTGTCATCTTGGAGAAAGTAAACAGGTTGGTTCCGTTGAAGAATACCTGGGCACTACCCAATTTCAGGGACGAAATCCACTCCTTCGGCAGGTTGTACGCCACGTTGAGGGTTCTGAGACGCAGGTAGGCACCGTTTACGATCCAGAAAGAAGAAGCATTCGTTCCGGACTCAGCCCAGTTCTGACCAACCGGACGTGGGTACCTGGCGTTTGGATTTTCGGGAGTCCATACATCAGAAGCCCAGATTGGATAGTAAGGTCTTACGGCACCACCGTGCTGACGCATACCCGGACCTTCCTGGTTGCTGATGATGCGGTCGTAGGCACCTACTCCCTGCAGTACTGAGTTAACCGAGAAGCCGCGGTACGATAGATTCAGGCCGATACCATAGTTGATACGTGGTGCTCCCTTGTTAGACAGGAGCTGAATATCATTTCCGTCGATTTTGCCATCCGGACCTGGTGAGTACCCATCGCCCCGTACATCTTCGAAGTAAAGACCTCCCAGGTACGGGTTACGACCATACTGCTTAAGTCCGCTTTCCAGCAGGGCATCCAGCTGCTCCTGGGTACGTACCATTCCCAGCGCCTTAAGACCAAAAATACGGTCGGCCGGATAGCCGATTCTATTTTCAAAGAAGCGGTTTCCACCCGGCTGAAACGCCGGGCCCTGATCCAGTACATCCCAACGGTCAATGGCATACCCCATATTGGCGGAGATAGAGTAGTTAAGCTTGTTGCTGAGTGCCTTATCACGCCATTCCACAAATAGCTCACCACCTCTCCATGAGCGGGCGGCGTAGTTTTCGGGAGCCAGGCTCTGGCCGTAGTTGTCAGGCAGCGTCACCACCCGGGATCCCAGGATATTCACCTCTTTCTTGAGGAACACATCCAGGGTACCATAGAGGCGATTTTTCAATAAACCAAAGTCAAGACCGGTATTGTAAGTCGTAGAGGTAGCCCAGGTCAGGAAAGGGTTGGGAGTGGCTCCCGGTGCGATACTCTGGTACAGGCGGTCTCCAAAAATATAACTACCGGCATTAGAGTATACGTAGCTATACGAGAAGGGACGGATACGGTTGTTGTTTACATCCAGATCGTTACCCGTGGTACCGTACGAAGCACGAAGCTTAAGTTCGTCGAAGAGCGTATTGGAGTTCTTCATGAAAGCTTCTTCGGAAAGTCGCCAGGCGGCCGACACCGACGGGAAGAAGCCCCAGCGTTTGCCCTGAGGGAAAAGCGTATTACCGTCGTAACGGAACGAAAATTCGGCGATGTAGCGGCTGTCAAAGTTGTAGTTGAAACGTCCGATCATCGACTGACGGGCGCCTATCCTTTCTGTCGCAAAACCGTTTCTTCTGGTTATATCCGTTGAGTACACAAACGACTGATCGTAAGAAGTCAGCGGGTCTTCCAGTACTGAAGTGGTTTCATAGGCACCTTCCTCCGCCTGCTCGTACACCAGCAGTCCGTCTACCGAATGCTTATTGAAGGTACGGGTGTAGTTGGCAAACCAGTTGAACTGATAGCTCCACTTGTTGTGCAGTTCGTAACTCATGAAGGGCTGGTTACGGCTAAAGTTAAAGATATTGGTCTTGTTCGGATCGGGTGCAGCCGGTATAAATCGGTTTCCGTTAGGATCGGCCTGGTTGAATACGTAGTTCTTCTGGAAGGTCAGGTACTTCTTCCGCATATAGTCCGCGGCGATGTAGTTCCCAATGATCTTGGTAGTCAAGCCCGGGATGAATTTGTCCAGCTTGATATCCAGCGACAGGATTGAGTTGACGTTGCGGCGGCGGGTTTTGATATAGCGGTCACCCACAACCTGATCAATCACACTCCAGGCCTGCCAGCTACCCATTGGGGTTTGTACGGGATAGTTGGTAACGTGGTTGGCCGGAGTACCGTCGGCTTCGGTATAGAAGGGATAGGTCTTGGGCCAGTTGAACGTTACGCGGTACAGATCAGATACATCAAAATCATCATCACCGGCAAAGGGCCAGTAAAAGCGGTCGTGGTTCTGCTGATTGGCCGCCAGGTTCAGGTTGACCTTGATGGCGTCCGTAATCTCGGCGGTTACGTTCGTCCGCATGTTGAACTTGTTGTGCTCAAGACTCTTGTAGGAGCCTTCCTCCCCCCGGTAGCTTAGGAGCGAGTAGTAGGTCAATTTTTTATCTCCCCCCGATACGCTCAGCGAGTGACGGTGGCTGTAAGGATTTTGCCAGATAAAATCATTTACGTTGTACCGCTTGTCTTTGAAGTAGTCAAATTCGCGCTGACTATTGGGTATAGGTGTATTGTTGAACTGAGCTACCCGGTTTTGGTAGATGAGTTCATCTTCCGCGGTAGTCAGGTCAGAGAGGAGCGTTTGAGTAGGTCGTCCGGTGGTGTAGTTAGACTGTACGTTGAAAGTAGGCTTTTGCTTTACCCCCCCTTTAGTCGTCACCAGTACTACCCCGTTACCAGCCCGCGAACCATAGATAGAGGCCGTGGCGGCATCCTTGAGGAAGCTGATCTGATCTACCTCGGCGGCTTCCAGCGCGTCAAACGATTCTTTGTCCCGCACGATGCCATCAATCACAAAAAGCGGATCACCAAAGCTACCCCGCATACGAATGGACGAAGTAGCACCCGCCAGACCCGACGTGTTGGTTACGTTCACACCCGGAGCACGACCGGCCAGGGTGTTCGACAGGTTGGCTGCCGCCTGGTTATTCAGCTCCGTGGCATCCACGGCCGTAATGGCACCGGTCAGGTTTACTTTTTTCTGGGTACCGTAACCCACTACTACCACTTCTTCGAGAGCTTTCACATCAGGGCTCAGAGTCACTTCGATGGCGGTCTGGTTACCTACCGTCACTTCTTTGGGCGTAAAGCCCACAAAACTAAACACCAGTACGGTATTGGCATCGGGTACCGTAAGCTCCCAACCTCCGTTGATATCAGAAACGGTTCCCCGGCTGGTTCCTTTGATCAGAATGCTTACGCCCGGCAGTCCGTCCCCTTTGTCATCCAGTACTTTACCGGTAACGCGGAGTTCAGTGGCTTTTTTGCTTACTACAACGGATGAAGCTTTGGGGCTATATTTATTGCTCTGATTATTCCCGGCCGCCTCCACGTGCGTGATGGCCACCGCCAGAAAAACAGGAATGAGTGTTTTAGGTAGATTGGACGGATGCCCTGCAACAGGCGAAAATCCGATGGAGTCCCGGACGGAGTCCCGAACGGAGTCCCGGATCTCACCTACCGATCGTCTGAGAAGCTGCCATGCTTTGGGGGCAGTTTCACTTGTAAGAGGTAAATTCATTAGGTAATTAAGGGTATAGGTTATTACATTGAGTCAGTTTTTCAGCTTACAATTTCCTGTCACGCCTGATCAGACCATTTTCGATCATACGTAAAGCTTCTTTTACAATTCCACTGTCGGCTTTTCCTCACAAGGTCTACTTAGGGGGCTCTTATTTTTCTTTGCATGAATGACTACTTTATTGGGTTAGGAATGTGATTGCATTTTCATTTCTTAGTACTTACTGGCCTTCTCTTTCATCTACCGGTTCAAAAAACAGCAGTGTGTTCGTACACATATACATAAGGATCTTCTCCTTCTTCGAACCAGCATCGACAACAGGATCATGATTAGTGGGACAGTGTGCTTAACTTTTGTAACCGGAGTACTTAATTATGGATATTAAGTAAACAAAAGTGACGTGTACGTACCCGAAACATAATCAAAATGTAACAACTCGCAAGAGAAACTTAGTAAACGTCACACGCTTCTCCTGAATAGCTGCTATTTACTTCATGTGTAAGGGAGTACTTATTTTAAAAATTTGTAGCTAACTCCGTATAGGAATTTAAAATAGGACAGTAAACAAAGAGCATTTACTATAAAAGTGATAATAACCCGGCATCTAACCCAGATTATAATAAAAAAATACGATTACCACCGTATACCGTTGAACCCTTGCTACTTATCCTTAATAAATTTTCCGGCGAAGAAAGTACCTGAAGGCGTTACAACCAGGCTCTCCTGCCCCTTTCCTATGGCTGACTCTCTACAAAAAGTCTTACTGTCGCCACTTATGTTATATCTTGTCTATCCTTTGCTACCAGTACTGTACTTGTAGCCTAACGACCCTATCTATATGCTTACCAACAGTGAACCTTTGCGCCAGGTAGTAATGAGTTTGTACCCACTGAAAGAACAGGAGGTGGAAGAGTTTCTGGCCATCTGGAAACCTCAGGAAGTAAAACGAAAAGTACTCCTTACCGCTAAGGGGGATACCGAGAAGTACCTCTACTTTGTATTGGATGGCCTCCAGCGGGTATACTATGCCGACGACTTGGATCGGGAAGCTACGCTCGTCTTTAACTATACCCATCAGTTCGGTGGGGTCATCGACTCTTTCCTGTTTCAGCAGCCCTCAAGGTACTACTACGAAACCCTTACCCCTTCTTTGTTACTTAAGGCAAGTTTTCAGGATCTGGATCGCCTTATGCTCCAGTACCCTTCTATTGAAAGGATGATACGCATCGGTGTTAGCGGGGCTTTATCGGGCGTTCTGGAAAGACTGGTAGAGCTGCAGTCGTTCTCATCGGAGGAGCGGTTTAAGACCTTACTAAAACGAAGCCCGCACATCCTGCAGCTCGTACCTCATAAGTACCTGGCCAGTTATCTAAGTGTTGATCCGACCAATTTCAGTAAGTTGTTGAACAAAGTGCGGATCTGAAATCATGGTAAATACCAAGAATTAGATTCCGGAAAGGGCGCAATTTTGGGATATAAATCAAACCAATTAGTAGCCATGAAAAAACAACAACTTGTAAACGGACTCAGTAAAGCCCTGCTCAGCCTATCGGCCCTGTCCATCTTCTCAGTCTGCCTGATGGCCTTTTCTGATCCCCAGTCCGTCATGGATCTGGTGGGCGTGAAGCTCACTAACACCGATGCCTACAGCTCCATCCGGGGCGTTTACGGTGGGGTAAGTCTTACTATCGTAGTACTACTGGTGTACCTGCTGCTGCGGGACGTTACCCGGGGGCTGATCTTTATCTCCATTCTCTGGGGCTCCTATGCCGTTTCGAGAGTAACCACCATCTTGGTGGAGGGCAGCCTGGGCGATTTTGGACAGCAGTGGCTGGTAATCGAATCGGTGCTTTGCGCGTGTTCCCTGCTACTGCTCTTCCTAAAGACCCGACTGACCACTCACCCGCAGGCCGTAAGCCGATGAAAAGGCATCTTACTGCAGAATGGCTGGGCGGCTTGCAGCAGCAGGTAGAGGAACACCTGGATAAGGCCACGCGGGTATACCAGAACCTGCCGGAAGTTCAACTCCTGCAACCAGACCCCGGCGGGGGCTGGTCAGCAGCCCAGTGCCTGGAGCACCTCAATAGCTACGGCAGGTACTACCTACCGGCAGTACAGGGGGCCATAGACACATGCCCTACCCGGTACAGACACTCCACCCCCTACTTCCGGAGCGGCTACCTGGGTAGCTACTTTACTAGCCTTATGAAGGCAGAAAATAAACGGAAGTACAAAGCCATGAAAGGGCACGTACCACCGTCTGATCTGAACGGGGCCCAGGTGGTAGCCAGCTTCATCGACCAGCAGGAGCATTGGCTGCAGCTACTCCGCGAAGCCGAACACCTGAATCTTAACCAAATCAAAGTACCTATCTCCATTTCAAAATTCGTCAGGCTAAACCTGGGTGACACGTTCGCCTTTGTCAAAGCCCACGACGAAAGGCACATCCAGCAGGCCGATCGGGTGCTGGAGGGGATTGAGATTGCATGAATAGATGTATATCAAGTGGCTATTAAATGTGGTACAGATACTACATCTACTTTTATGGAAAAATAAAAAGCCCGCATATTATAACGGGCTTTTGTTATTTTGAGGTGTTAGCTCTAATTGGTTTCATCCTGATTACTTGCAGAAGTTATCATCTTAGCTATAATCCTATCTCCATCACAAGTGATGCTGTAGTCATAGCCATCGCTGAAACGTTTGACTGTACCACATTGGCAACAGCTAGTACTATAATTCCCACCTTCGCGTCTTCTTCCTCCTTTTCCATCATGAACATAGTAGTAGGATTGGCAGTCTTGACATTCCTCAGTATTTTCAATCTTTACACCACTACGTGGAAGTAGAGAAGTATTAGATTTAACTGGATCAGTTGGAGGAGTAGGTCCTGGCGGATCTCGATGAACTGTTTTACCTGTAGTATCAGTTGTCGTCCCACCAATACCGCCAATTCCATCAATAATGGTAACTAATCCAAAACCTCCGGCAACCAATAAAATTAAAAGTAGAGCGGGTACTAGCCATTTTGGCCTAGAAGGCTTTGGTTTAGGTACTTCAAAAAGATCACTCCTACATTCAGGACAAATAAATTCATTAGCTCCTTCAACAGTGATAACATCGCCTGATTTAGCTTTAAGGCAATCATCATCTATATTAGTACATTTTCCGTGTCGCTTTACCATTAGTGTGAGTATTTCTGATAGTGTCTATTATTCAATTCTCTTTTTCCAGATCATTTATCAGCCTTTTTGCAGCATCTTTAAAAAGATTGTAGTCGTTGGGATTACCTGCTTCTTCTCTGAGTTTAACTACCATCTTCTCAATTTTAGCCACAAGTTCAACTCTTTTGGACTTATGTCTGTAGTTAGTTACACTTTCCTGACGAACAACTTGGGAAAGCTTTTCAATTTCAGAAGGTATTAGGCTTTTCCACGCATTATGAAGCATCTTGTCCATATAGAATAGAGGTTCCTCATCTCCAAATCGGTCAACTTCCACTAATGCTAACTTTTTATACCCATTTTCATTCTCCTTCTCTTTTACAAGATCCATCGCATGGGCCATCAAAAGATCGGTTATCGATTGAACACGCTTTTGATCTAGCTTTTCATTGGCTTCCTGTAGAGTTGGAGCAAACAGATCAGGCAATTCATCATCCTGAATATGGACCAGCATACGTGCCTTAACAGAGTCAGATTTTTGCAAACGCAGACGGTACTTCTCCCGTAGTCGCTCCGTGTGGGTCAGGTACCGTAGGGGGAATAAACTGGTTACCGTCATCAGCGTTATTTGATGTTCGCTAGAATCAGCTTCAAGAAACTTCAATTCACTCTGCTGATTTTTATTAAACTCGAACGCTTCTTTTAATTCATCTATAAATGTAGGATAGTTTACAGATGAGTTCTTAGGTAGAATAACAAACAGGGTTCTTTTCGCGGCTCCCGCCGAGAAACCATCACCTGCTTTATTAATCTCATTTTGATTGAATAGAGCGTAGCATCCAGCAAACCTCATAAGCTGACTAGTCAAGCTGCGAAGGGCCCTGGTATTATTCTCGTATTTGTAACGCAGTTTTTCCAGTACGTTCATACCTAATAGCCTATCCTGAGTACCTAAATCTGCTTCGAAAGCAACTGCGTTCTCCTGACATACTTTTTCTAAAGTATTAACAAAGGTACTTTTGGATATGAGACTATTAAAGTTTACAAAGCTCTGGCGGTTTACACCAAGAATATTTGACAATGTCTCCCGAACCTTCGCCGTTTGTTGCTCTTGTACCTTATCGTCACGCTCAAATCTTTTTACTATTTCTTTCACCTTCATTGATTCATAGAAGGGTACCAACTGTTGCTTAAAGACTTCTATATACTCTGATTCATCATCCAGTGTCCACTCCTGATCATTACAGCGTGACAGAATGCTTTGGTCAAATATCTCTAAACCACTATTGATCGTTGCGCTTGCTTTGGTAATTTCCTGATTCAACAATTCAAGTTGCTCAACTACCTCATATATAAAATCCTTTCCAAACTTGATTCCTTCTATAGTGGTACGAATGCGGTATTCATCCTGGATAGCTAGTACCTGGGCTTCAAAAATCTGCTCACGCTTTCCGAGCATGTCTGAGAGGAGACCAATCTTGGCCCAATTCTCATCATTAACCCTTACTGCCTCCTTGGCAGTATCCAACAACCTGCTTTGTGCTTCTAGTTTATTGTCCAGTTCTCTTGTTAGATCTGTTCGTAAATAATCTAGTAGTGCACCTAGTTTTAGTTTAAGGTCATAGATCGACAACTTTCCACTTCGCCACTCTCCAAAGAACTCACCTTCAATACCCCTTCGAATCTCGATAGCCATATCACGTTTATCCTTCCGCTTCGCAAGGAAAAAACTTATAACACCACCTGACTTCCTAAAATCTTCTTCATACTCTTTTAGTGATAGAGATTTAAAAGCATCTATCCATCTCACTTTTTCACTCTGCCTGGCTAATGATTTGAAGAATTCACACTTTTCACGCCAGTGCGTTTGATACGTCTTCCACTTTCTGCTCGTATCATCTATAAGAACAGCCTCTGATAAGATAAGGTGGTTGAAGGTTAAACGCCATCTATGAAGTATATCGGCCTGGCGCACCTCTTCATTAAAGCTTCTTGGCTTTGGATCATTAACATAACCTGCTACATCCACCCAATTATTAAAACGTAGCTGAAGTGCAGCCTGCTTAGCCAGATTGTAGGTAAGGTACTCCCTAATTTCCTGCTCAGGAATAGCAAGCCTTTTAATCCCAAAGCTTAAAAAGCGTTTACTGCGCTCAGCTGTTCTACTACCAACAGCCATTTCAGGAGTTGGATCGCCGTTTTCTCCTGACTCCAAACGGTGTAACTCGGAAGAGATCTGAGCCAGGCCTATGGTTTTTTGATAAATAAAATCTGCTACAATGGATGGCAGCTCTGTTTCCTTGTTAACCGATATGCCATTTTCATTCTGATTGCTGAACACATAACAACCTGTGAATGGAGTGTCCACATTAAGCTGCCCCTTCTCGCCGGTAACATCATAAGGGCGTAAAGCACCTGCACTAAGTGCATTTAAATCCATGAGGGCCGCATAACCATTTGCATAGTAGAAGTCCAGTTCGGTATTCCAGGTAGTTGCGTCCTCGGGTAGGTATACGTATACCAGAATAGAATAGTTTTTATCATACGCTGGGTAGTTATTACGAATCTGCGTTATTATATCCACTATTGATCCACTTCCCGTGCCTCCTGCTAAACCAGCGCAAACGTGAAAAGTAACATTTGTTTCATTGGTATCCTGCTGTAGCTTTAAAACCTGTTGAGCCAGTGCTGAATTAAAGGTTTTGGCATTACTGGCAAACAAGATACGTCCCATTCGGCGACGTTGCATTCCAGCCGTTTTTTGACCTCGTGAGTCATTTATTAGATCAAGCCAGTACTTTTGGTCACCAATGAAGTTCTTAACTCCAGGATACCTTTCAATTTCAGCAAATTTGCTGGCCAGGTTGTCTGATTTCAGCTCCAGGAAGTTACTTGTACCTAATGCTATTGATTCACCCATCACTTCCCATTCCGACTCCTTACTGTATTCGTCAGTGCTTGAATCGATATACAAATACCCAATATTATTTGGGTCTTCGTTTCTGTATTGTTGGTAGACTAATTTCTTAAACGCTCTAACTACCTTACCGCCCGTGCCTCCTGAAACTATTAGTAGATGATTAGCCATGATGTACCCTTATTAATTGTGAAAAAAGAACATTTTAAAGACTGCTTTTTATATCCTTATATGCAGCAACGCCAATAATACCGAACGGAACCAACTGTACCAGAATAAATGCCAGCACTAAACCTATGCGTGAGATGGTGACTACTCGTGGTGCTTGTACCAGTAGCTCATCTTTTATATGCTTTGCTGCCAGATCAATAGCATTTATAGTTGGATAGGTTTTGCCAGGGTTACTTTTAAAAAAGGATGTTACATCTGAATGAATTACTTCAGTAGGGAGAGAAGGAGTAGCCCAAACGATTTTACTTAGGAATGGGTGCATTTCATCAAAGTTCGTACAAGCCTCATTAGAGTAAATCTGAGCAGCAAGGAGCTGAGAATCATTATGAGTAACCGGGATGATATTTCTCTCTATGGGAGGGAAAGTGGATATATCTTCTTTACCGGATTCTTTAACTTTATGATAGGTCTTCTCAAAAGTTCTTTGGCTCCAATCTTGATCCTCTTTGAGATTCCCCTGCCAGATTATAATCTGTGCTTGTGTGATCTCCCGCATAAAAGCTAACCCCGCAAAAGCCAATACGAAAAAGAAGGTAAATGTACAGGCCAGAGCAGTGAATATTTTATGAGTAGTGGTTAGTTGGAACCGTTTATTCCATAGTTGTACATAATGGAGGCAAATCCAACCACAAAGAAGAGCGAAGCCAAGTGCTGCCGCAAGAGTAAGCCCTAAGTTCCTCGGAGTAAATCTGCCTAGTCCCTCAGAGACAATAGCAATGAGTTCGAGTAGCCAATTCATAGTGTGTTAATATTTTATAGTGAGTCTAGTTGATAGTATAATTGGATACGATTCGGAACAAATTATTGTGTCTACACCGCATTTTAGACTAACGCTTGGCTATAGCGCGGGTAGTTATTTGTACTTTATCCACTGCTATTGTTTCCTGCTGCTTCTGATTGCATTTGAGGGTCTCAATTATCGCTGCAAGAGGCCCCACAACAAACTTATAGCCATCCTCCTCACGCAAATGCACCTTCTGCTTTGAACTAGTCGGGATAGGGCAAAAGGGAACCTCAGAAGCATAAGCCAGTAGATACTCTGTACCAAATGGAGCAGAGCATATAAAGGTAGCCTGGGGAGCTATACGCACAGGTTTATTTTCCTGTCCCGGTTTGATTTCAAAGCTATTCTCCAATAGGGTATGTGTTCCATCAGCCAACCGGTACAGCAACCTCAAATAGCATGGCCGGTTAGCTATGACCTCAATCCTCATTTGCTGTCCCTCCCAATATTCGACTCCTGTACGTCCCCGATCAGTATTGACTTTGATTATCAAGGATGTTTTTGCTACTGGAGTGTATTGTCTGATTGTATCCTGAATAGCTACTTCTTGCTGATATGTTGCTGGTTTTAATCGCAAACCTTGTTGGTCAAGCCACGTAAGAGGTAGTTCGGAGTTCTCCGCCTTCGAAAGCACTTTATTAGTTTTAGTATCTACCAGCTCAGCTACTATTTTTAAATTATTGATATCCTCCTGGTAGTAACCTCTGATACGAAGAGGAGATTCTGTAAGTTGAGCGGCAGATACGGCTTCTATCTTAATTTGTTTCTGCAGGCAACTGCTAAATGTAGCGTAGATACGGTCAGAGAGGCCATCATTAATACCACAATTGTTATAAGAAAAAGCCTCAAGCGTAAGGCTGAGAGTATTTACTGGCACAAACTGCTTAATACTGGCAGTTAGTGAAGTTAAAGCAGATAAAAGATCCTTTGGCTTCTCGACTATTCCTTCATCAGCGGCTTTAGCGTCCTGTTCAGATAAAGTGAAGGCCGAAGGAGGCCATTTATCTACTTTACTGATGCCAGTGATTTTGAAGTTAAGAAATGTTTCAGCAGCTTTACTATATATGAAATGTACCCGAAACTCGGTCAAATTTTGATAATGGAGCTTTGCGCCATGTAAATCAATGCCATTTAATTGTTTAACTAGATAAACATTTACAAATGGCTCACCGTCTTTTGTTTTTTGAATGTCAAAGCGTGCCTCATCAAAGTTTAGACTATTCTTCAAAGGTTTACCGCCCGAGAAAATGCGGCAGTCTTTTATATATTCCTCTACCGAAGTATAGGCTTTGACTGCGGTCCTGAACTCATTAAATATAAGTACATCTTGATTGAAAAACGCATCTTTGACTAAGCCATTTAACTGACCTTGCAAAGCCTCAAATGGCTGGTTAGCTTCGTAATTTGTTAATATCTCAACATTCGCTAAGTACTTGTCATTAATCAATTGTCGAGCTGTTTTAGCAATTTTGATCTTCTCTGCATGAGTGTAAGACTGCGCCCACGTAGTTGATAGCCCTACTAATAGGAGAATGATCAATATGTATGAAGCTAATTTCATGTAATTTCACTTTTCTACTCCACGACCATTTGAGATAAACGTATCTTTAACTTTATGCTGTAGTCCTTTTGGTAAACAAATCGACTCCGTCAGACGACACAAATCACTAATTAACCATCCTGAATTATCAGAATCACGGTTAAACTGTCGCAATTGAATAAGCCAGCCCATTGGAGTATAGATCCATAAAGATGAAATTTCAAGTGTCTGAGGGCGAAGCTGACCTATAGTATGATAGTAAGCAAAGGCATTGAGCGAACTGTCACCATGGTAGGCATCATCGATAAAATACTTAATGCTTAGTCCGGCATTGAGATGCTTATGCAGGGCCATGAAGTTCATTTCATGAGCATTGGGAGGAATAAATCTTGAACTACTTTTCGTGACTGAATCTTTGCCGTATGTAGTCTTATCTGTCATCAAAAAGGGAGCATCTAAACCAATGATCTGCCAAAGCCAGTTACTACCAATACGGTCCTTTTTTAAGTACATTTTATACTCATGCGTCTGATTCTTCCAGATAGCTAGACCACGAACCTCTGCATACATATTCTCATTTGCATCTATCAACTGTTTTGGTTTAAAGGAATCACAAATTTCAAATAGAAATTGATCAATCAAATATTTATATACATTAGTACTACCACCACTACTAGCAAGCCTACTATCTTCCAAATCAAACAGTTGTCGTATTCGCTGCTTTCTCGCTGTATGATCATGAGGCCCATTAATTGAATCGTTATCAGGACCTACCAAATCATTAAAACGCCTGACAAAATCATTTGTATAATGAACCCGAGCCTTCATAAATGGCTCAGCAGCCAGCCGCTGAGACTTGTAGTTACCCTGGACTGTATCTTTTTTTTGTAAAGAATGGCTACCAGTAGAGTCATTTTTGAAAAATAGAGAATCCGTCTCTTGCCCGGAAGCTATGAATGGCATGAGACAGAGCCCAATAAAACAAAATATATAATGAAGCCGTACCATAGGTGCTATTGCACAGATTTCTTGGGAGTAATTTCTGCTACACGAATGTCACCTAGTAGTACTGTCCATTTATTTTCCTCATAGAAAGGATCTTTTCGATTCCGTAGATCCACATCCATATTCTTACTGGTTTTGTCTTCATACATAATCTTCCCATCACGACTCTTTCCCTGGAAGCGTTGAAAATAGGTAGCAGTGGTCACATATCCAGTATTTGTTTTCTCCCAGTCATTGATCAGAGCCAGATCGTAGAATGTTATGGATATATCGAAGTACTTCTTTTCAAGGTTTTTTAGCCTTCTTAGGTATATAGAAAGCGGGTACTCTTTTATCAATGTTTTATTCTTTACTGATCCAACTTGCATAGTAGAGTTAGGCATGAAAAGTCGTAACGCATTCTCAATGGCTAGCTCCCGAGTCTGATCAGACTGCTTGGGATCTGAAATGATGGATAAAAAATTTTGAAACTCAGCAACCTTAAGTTCAACAAGCTCCTGAAAGTCTCTTAGTTGCTTTGGACTCAGCTTATCCTCGTTCACATTACCATTCTGATCAACTGGCAGCGATTCATGCTGATCCTGAGCATATGAAGAAACTGGGCAGAAGCTTATGATGAACATAAGCATTAAAAGCTGGTATAGTGTGTAGCGCATACATTTAACGTTTTAATATGTTGATTGATAAAGTGGTGGATGAAGCCCGCCTTATCGTTACTTGTTTATATTGAAAATGAATTTACCACGTAAACGTCCCTCAATATAAGGGGGTTGCTTAAAGCCCCTCATTTCAAGTCCTCTATCTACTTTATCAATCAATTCGAAAATATCCTGTCCAGGTACATCTATGTGCTTGATTAGCTCACTGGTAAATAATCCATTTTTCTCATCGCCATCTAAAGCCGACTTACCTGGCTCAGTGGCATAGACAATCATGGTGCCAACCGGAGGATTGGTAGGAGCATAAACAGGCTCACCTGCTCCCCTGCGCCATGACCGGTAGGGGTTGTTACGGCAGGCGTCCCAGAATACAAGATTGGATCCATGTGGATTAGTTTCTTCCATACGCGCTACCAACTGGCGTAATGGAAAACACTCAAATTCCACATCGGCTTCAGTCGTTGGATCAGCGTCAACAGGTTGTATGTAATTGACACCATTTACCATAAGTCCATGTCCAGCGTAAAAAAAGAGGCTAATCGTCTTATCGGTCAGGCTGCTTGTGAAAGCATCAACTACTTTCTTAAAATCTTTTCGATTTTGATTTTCATGAAGGGTCACTGTAAAACCGAGATTTTCAAGTCGTTCACGAATGGCTTGCCCATCATTTATTGAATTCTTGAGTGGATACTTTGAATAAGCCTCATTTGCAACTATAAGAGCCAGCCGCTTTTGTATTTGTGCATCGGACGCTATTGTCCCAACAGGAGATGGTACAGGAGTATAGGTAATAAAATAAGAATTGGATATTGTGGTACCACCGGCGTTAGTGGCTACAAATTTTATTTCATTCTTACCTTGAATGAGTGTTAACTCCTGTGATACTTCCTGACCACAGTCTACTCGTTTGAAGCCCCTTGTGGGTCCCCCAATAATCTTACCATTATGAATAAAATAATAGTTATCTACGGGAGCATCAGACTGAACACAAACAACTATGGTATAGTTAGATTGCTCTACTACCGATTGTTCAGCTTGTGGATTCTTCAATATAATAACTGGAGGCTGTACTTTGGGTTTTAACTGCACCCAATCTGACTTAAACTGATGCTCTTTTTTCTGAGCATACGTATAATTAACTGCTAGTAAAAACCATATAATGTATAATATTATTTTCATAGCTAGTATTGTTTAAAATGTGTACTTTAAACCTATTAATGGGGTCTTTTCTATATATTGTAGCATTACACTCTGCTTTGAATTTCGTTTATGTTGGTTATTACGTAGTCCTTTGAGATAAGTATAGACCACATCCACTGCTAGTATAGTTGCAGCCATGCTCATAGTGACTATGTACTCGTGATGATAACGGTTAGCCTTGTTATAGTAGGGCAGTGCATCCCGCTCATAACGTTCTTTCAGATAAAGATTATACTGCTTATTTGATTTACTTTTTTGTACTAGGCTATAACCTAATAAACCACCATAAGCTACTGTGATGAGTGGCCTCAGTCCAATTCTATGATTAGGTTGAACGAAGATATTTCCTACACCGGGTGCCAGTAATGAAACAAATGCATTGGCAGGTCCACCACCTGCTAAACTCGTAGGATTGGATTCAATAACTTTTATAATTGGCCTAATCTCTTCATTAAGTTGTTCCCCATCTAGAGCATAATCCCATAATATAACCTTTTCCTTACCAGAAGTTAAATTCTTCCCAAGATCACCACTAACTGTCTTAACGTTTAGAGGGCCACGGCTTCGGCCTTCAATTTGAAGATATAATGAATCCTCCTTTGATATACTTTCTAGATCATAAACTACTTTTACTTTATTCGCATCTGTTTCAATACGAATATTTGATACAGATGGCTGGCAATATGATGTATTATATATACATGTCCAGACTAAAACTACTAGTAGTTTATATATATGTAACTTCATATTTACTGAATTTGTGTATGTATTTGCTCTTACCCAACCACCTCTGCAACTAATCAATTTATTTATAAGCAATTCTTTTCCTGTTGCCACAGTTGCATTATTTCAGCATCACTCAAAGCTCTCTCATAAATCCTGACATCATCAATACTTCCTTTGAAATACCGGTCCCAAACTTGATGATGACCTAATCTTATAGTACTAGTTCCTGATATTGGAGCATTGATAGGCTTTTCAGAATCCTTGAAGATAGTACCTGAAACCTGGTTTCCATTAAAATAAAGCTTCATTTGGCCTGGGTCGACAGGGCTGTTAGCTCCTCCCTGCCATATAGCTACTATATGAACCCATTGATTCAAAAAGGACGAATAGGGTACTTTTTTCGATCTTAATATATAGTCTCCATCTAATCCAAAATTTAGTTTGAATGAGTTATTATCATTTTCGTCTTTATCAAAATATAGCGAAAAACTTTTTGCAGGATTATCCAGTGTTCTTTCTATACCACGAAATTGACTAATTGCTGCTTTTGACTGATTAGGGTCAGCAACATATACCCATGCTGAGAATGTATAGGAAGTCAGGTTGGATGGTGTATAAGGTATGGTAATGAAATCGTTGATACCATCAAAAGCATAAGCTCTATTTTGCTGTCCACACCTATCATTAGTGGGTGAGGCCCCAAAGGCCTGTCCATTACGACGGTTACCAGAATTATCTACAACAGAGTTATTTAAAGGATAATGTGCCGCCAGTCCTAATGCAATGTTCTCTCCCTGTGTAGTAAGCCTTGATACATCGGTATACACAGTATCAGTAAAACTAATTGCAAAGGCTCTATAGAAGTAAGAAGTATTTGGTTCTAAGTTTTGTTTGATAGGAGTAGTTACTCCAATAGGTGTTGCTGGTATCTGAGTATATAGTTTATCATTCGTTCTCAAAGTTGGATTACTAACACTTGAAGAAAACAAAAAGCCAACATGTGTAGCAGGCGGATTCCCAGCCTCATTAAGTCTAAGATTGATAGCTGCTTCTGTTCTGCTAATAGAAACTACCTCTAAAGCAGTTACACTAGGTAAGCCTTTAGTATGTACTATTTTGATATTACCATATCCAGTACCTGCGCTATTAGTTGCAAATGCACGTATATAGTAAACTTTATTAGGAAGAAGGTTTTCAAGAGAGAAAGTAACAGGTGTATTATCTTTAGAATTCCCCAAATTTCTTACAACTGTAGCTGACTCAATTGTTGGTGTGTTGGTTGTAGCCGAAAAACATATACCATAGGATGAAATAAGGCCGTTACCATTACTATTGACAGCCATACGCACTGTAGCACTTGAGGAAGTAATACTAATTGGATCTTCAGTAACAACGGTAGGAATAACCACATTTTCAACTACCAAATCCTTTGTTACTGTCACTACATCCCCGCAACGATTGGTTACATTAACGTTTACCTTATATGTCCCTGGATTTATATAAGTATGCTTTGTTTCTAAATTAGTAGTTGTTACATGTTTTCCATCACCAAAGTACCAATCAACTTTATCAATAGGAGTATTTTCTGATACTAAGGCAAAATCAACAGCCAGGAGCTTACCTTCTGTATTCAGCTGTACAGAAACCTGATCACACTTCGGGAAGAGTCTTTTAGGTAGATCATAACCATTACATCCCATAAGTAAGATTAAAATCCAATAGACACACGAGTGAGAAAAGTAGTAATAGTTAATGAATGATAAAGGTCTCTTCATATAGTGTGTATATGTGCAAAAGCTAACCTAACAACTGGGTAGGCTAGTAAAATTTATAAACCCCACTAATAGAAAAGGGATGATGTCAAAAAATCTATGGGCAAAACATAAAAAATCAAATCCATAGTGGATTGGTCTTTCTATGATTTAGCGGGGTGTTAAATTTCCAAAATTAGAATAGGACAACCAAAAAAATTTATCCAACGGTACATTGGTTACAACCATTAGCAGGATATATAATCTCAAGTGTTGTTAGTAGTTGCGGGCAATAGTCAAAAATGTGGTCTGAAAAGCATTACAATCCCCCCTACTCCTCCACCTCAAACCACCCGAAGCCGTAGCCGTTGAGCTGGACCTGGGGGTTGGTACCAGGCAGAAGCCGACTTTGGTTGCTATTGAGGTGGACGGTCTTGAGTTTCATGTTGTCTACTTTGAGGCGGGCGGTTTGGGGGGTGTGGCTGAAATTATGAAGGGTCACTACGGACCGCTCCTCGCCCTGGTACAGGAGGGCCAGTATGTGTTTGGAGCCACTATCGAGTACCTTCCACTCGCCTTTGCTGATCTCGGGATGCTGCTTCCAGAGGCGGCCCATGGTGCGGATATGGTTGAGCAGGGAGGTAGAATCCTTGCGCTGATCCGCCACGTTTACGCGGGTATAGCCGTACTCTCCTTTGTCTATAACCGGACGTATGGTTTTACTGGTTTTGGAAAATCCGGCGTTCGGACCATCCGACCACTGCATGGGCGTCCGTACCGACAGGCGTTCTTTCAGGCTCAGGTCATCGCCCATACCGATTTCCTCCCCGTAGCGTAGTACGGGCGTGCCTGGCAGCGCAAACAGTATGCTGTAGGCCATCCGCAGCTGGGCCGGGTTGTTGAGCATGGGAGCCAGCCGGCGACGGATACCCCGCTCATACAGCTGCATGTGCTCCTCAGGCCCCATCTTATCAAAAACGGTCTTCTGCTGTTTTTTGCTGAGCCGGTCCAGATCTATTTCATCGTGATTGCGCAGGAAGTAGGACCACTGAGCCGTAACTGGTAGTGTCTTAGTGGCCTCCAGGGCTTCAACGAGCGTTTTGACCTCCTCGCTGGCAAATGAATAAAACAGGAACTGATTGGCGTAGAAGTTAAACATCGTCTGCATGCCCTCGCCGTTTTCACCAAAGTACATTTTATTGACTTTGGGTTCTACGTTGGTCTCACCCAATAGCAAGGCATCCCCCTTCTGCCACTGGACGTATTGCCGCAGCCACATCAACAGGTCAAACTGCAGATCCGGTTTTTCAATGTTTGTTCGGGGTACCTCTATCAGGAAGGGAACGGCATCAAGACGGAAGCCATCAATGCCTTTATCCAGCCAGAACTTGATGATCTTGCGGTGCTCCGCCTGTACCTCGGGGTTCTGGGCGTTGAGGTCGGGCTGGAAGCGGAAAAACCGGTGGAAGTAATGCTCCCTGGCCAGCGAGTCGTACGTCCAGGTTTCCTTTTGCGGTCCCGGAAATACCATCCCTTTGTCTGCATCGCGGGGGCGTTTCTCTGACCAGACGTACCAGTCGCGGTACTTAGAGTTTTTGTTTTTTCGGGCCTCCTGAAACCACGGATGCTGATCCGAGCTGTGGTTGATGACCAGGTCCATGATTACCCGGAACCCCAGCTTCTTGGCCTGCCGCAAAAACGCATCCATATCCTGCATGGTACCTAACCGGGAATCGATCCCATAGAAGTCCGTGATATCATAACCGTCATCTTCGTTGGGGCTGGGATGGAAAGGCGACAGCCAAATAGTACCTATTCCCAGGTCTTTCAGGTAATCGAGTCGGGTAGTAAGGCCCCTGAAGTCCCCCACACCGTCACCGTCCGAATCCTGAAACACCTTTACATCCAGGTTGTACAGGACATTATTCTTATACCAAAGCTCATTGATAAAATCGGTAGGCCTGGGTGGTTTGGGTTGACTGTTCGCTGTAAGGGAAATAGCACTGCAAACCAGGAAAACTAACAGAAACTGGAGCCGAAGTAGCATAATTGGATATAGAAATTTACCTGTTTAACCGCATCAGCTGCGAAAGGTTTAATAAACGTCAGATCGACCTTTATAAAAAGCAAGGATTAAACATAAAGCAGATGAGCTGGTTACAGTGTAAGTAAACGATGAGTACTTTACCAAACTTGATCCTGTAATTATGAAACAGAAGGGGCTTTATGATTTAGATCGTCGTATGTATCGTCGAACCTTTATGCACTATGCCGGTGCATCGGCGCTGATGCTGCCCGCCTTTTCGATGCTGTCGGGCTGCGGTGGAAGCGACAAACAGTCTACTGAAAAAACAGAAGCCGTAGATGCCTCCGGCGAACGTAAACTGGGTATAGCCCTTGTCGGACTCGGTAAGTACAGCGAAGGTGAACTTGCCCCCGCTCTGGAAGAAACCAAACTATGCCGACTGGCGGGGATCGTAACCGGTACCCCTGAAAAGGCCGAAAAGTGGAAGAAGAAGTATAATATACCCGCAGAGAATATCTACAATTACCAGAACTTCGATCAGATCAGGGATAATCCGGAAATAGACATTGTATACGTAGTACTGCCCAACTCCATGCACGCTGAGTACACGATACGGGCGGCGCAGGCGGGTAAGCACGTGATCTGCGAGAAACCCATGGCCACCTCAGCGGCCGATTGTCAGAAAATGATTGACGCCTGCAATAAGGCCGGAAAAAAACTGGCCATCGGGTACCGGCTGCACTTTGAGCCCCACAACCTCGAAATGATGCGCCTGGGGCAGCAGCTGGAGTATGGTAAGGTGAAACGTATCCTGGCTCAAAACGGTCAGAAAGAAGGCAATGATACCCCCTGGCGCTTCGATAAAGAGCTGGCCGGTGGCGGTCCCCTACCGGATGTAGGTATCTACTGCTTACAGGGCGCCATCTACACCAAAGGACAAATCCCCGTCTCGGTAACTGCCCAGTACCATCCGGTCACGGACAAGGACAAATTCAAAGAAGTAGAGGAGGGCATAGACTTTCAGCTGCAGTTTGAGGATGGCTCAGTGGCCGAGTGCAAAACCAGCTACAACGACCAGTATAACCTGCTTAGGGCGGAAGCCGACAAAGGGTGGTTTGAGCTGCAGCCTGCCTACCAGTACGGGGGCCTGAAAGGCAAGACCAGCCAGGGAGATATGAAAGTTGAAAACATCAATCAGCAGGCCCGGCAGATGGATGCCATGGCGGACAGTTTTATGAACAATACAGAAATTAAAGTAACGGGCGAGATGGGCATGCGCGATGTGCAGCTCATCGAAGCCATATACCAGGCAGCTGATACCGGCAAAAAAGTATCAACTACCCACGTACAAAAGGCACTCAACCATTATAAAACGGCCTAGAAGTATAACTACGGGAGTAGCCCTGCTAGCTATTCCCGTAGCTTTTTCGATACTAGCCGGCTTGCAAAGTACACCTCTAGTTGTTACGGATGTACTCAACTCTATAGTCAGCAGGTACCTTGGGGATAACTACAAAATTACCCTGACCATCTACGGGTGAAGCTTTCTGGCAGTAATGCTCTGTAATAGTATAGATGATCTTCTTGTTTGTGTCATCGCGTCGTACTTCGCGGCGATAACTACTATTACTACCCCGGTTTACGGTAGTCAACCCCAGCAGATCATATCTGGAAAAATCGATACTATCCAGTCGGGTAGCACAGCAGTAGGAGAATACCTGCCGGTATTGCTCTGCTGAAGAGATGTGAATACCATTACGCGCCAGATCACCGGTATTTTGCTCATACGCCAGGTAATCCTTAGCCAGCACCTTTTCAATCAGACCAACTTCTTCATCCGGCCTTTTCTCACAGAATGGATCTTTACAGGCTATCATTCCCAAAAGTGACAGTAGAATTAGTTTTTTCATTGAGAGTTGTTTCGTGTCAGGCAGCATGACCCATTCAGGTTCCACCAGGTGGGTAGCCATGCCATTATTTTATTGTTAACAAATAGTTCTTCTTACATATAGCCGCTACTCCCGGGTACTTGGCTCCACATGAATCATTACCCCGACAAACTGGGGCAGTTCCTTTTGTATGATAGCCTTGACGCGGTGAGCCACATCATGGCCTTTCTCAACGGTCAGGTCCTTGTCCACCCAGATGTGCAGATCGGCGTAGTTCATGATGCCCATTTTTCGGATATGGCACTTCTCCACTTTAATCACCGCCGGGTCCTGCGCAGCCAGATCCTTAACCCGGATACCCAGCTCCGGATCCAGGTTTTCGTCCAGTAGTTCGCCTATTGCCGGGCGTAGTATGATGTACGCGTTGATGACAATGATGACCGCAGCCAGCAGAGCCGCCCAGTCGTCGGCTACCTCGTAGCCTTCTCCACCGACAATACCAATCGTGATACCGACAAAAGCCGCAACGGAGGTGATGGCGTCGCTTCGGTGGTGAAAGGCATCCGCTTTCACCACTTCGCTGTTAATTTCCACTCCGGTTTTCAGTACGTACCGGTACATGACCTCCTTGGCCACGATGACTACGAACAGGATGCCCAGCGTAAAGGGCGCGGGCGGCTGATGAGGGGTCAGAATATTCTCGATGCTTTCGCGGGCAATGATCACAGATGCCATGACAAGCGCCATGGCTATACCCACGGCTATCAGTGCCTCTATCTTACCATGTCCGTAGGGGTGGTCCTTATCGGCGGGCTTGGCAGACCACTTCAGACCCAGCCACAGCATAGCCGATGTAAAGACATCAATCGTGGACTCGATAGCGTCCGCGATCAGAGCAAAAGAGTTTCCGAATATGCCGCCGAGTGCTTTTACAATGGCCAGCCCGGCACTGACCAGCAGTCCCACCAGCGTGGTTTTTAAGCTTTGATCCGAAGGGGTAGCCTGCCTTTCGTTTTGCATTAGTACTATTTGATATTAATTGTATTCGGCACAATCAGCCGAAGGTACCCGTACGCCTCCTGCCTGCTGGTACACGACCCGCGCTCCCAGGTGTCCCGAGTACACCAGGTACCCCGACCCTACCAGCATCAGTACTACTATAGCTACACGGATATAGCGGGTATAATTCCTGAGCAAACCGTAATAGAAGAGTATATCCAGGGCGGTGGCACCGGTAAACAGGTAGGCCGTGTTGTAGGCGGCGATCTGATGCAGCTTCAGGACGGTGGGGTCACATATTTTACGGGCGACCACACCATCGGCCATGTTGCCGGTATAGACGGCGAGCCAGGCCGTTACCCAGCCGAAGTAAAGCAAATATGAGCCTGCTCTTTGCCAGAAAGAAGCAGGCTCATGGTTAGTAAATGCCGCAATCAGTTTGGCCAGAGTAGCCAGTAATAAAACTGCGAGCGGAAAATGCAGTACCAGCGGGTGCCATATTTCGGTCCGCCAGAAGTTAGGTTCATTCATTGGCTTGAAGTAGTCTTACCGCAACAGGCTCCAGACGATTGCCTACTTTTTCTACTTCCACCTCTACCCGGTCTCCTTCTTTCAGCTGGTCAAACTGGATGGGCTGACCATTCTGAGTGAGTTGGGTAGATTCGTTGAAGTACAGCTCGAGGCGTTTATCATCATCTGTCTTTACATAGATTTCAGTTTCTTCGGCTTCTACATCATCTATTACTCCCTGATAGGTACCCGATTCCACTACGTCTGTTTTCTCTTCACACGCGTAGAGAAACGGAACGAACAAAAGTAATGAGAGGACAAGTGACTTTACGTTTTTCATAGTGAACATAGTTTAAACAGTTGGATAAGTGAAAGATAAAGATTGAACAAAATTGCTGGTACAGCCAATCACCGATAAATACTATGCCACCCGCTATTATTTAACGGGTTTTGATAAAATACAAGCCACAGTCCCCTTCACAGGAAGGCAATAGAACCAGTGTATCCCTACTAAGACTAAACTTCTGATAAAACGCCGGACTCAGGTTATTGATAATAAATCCCAGCTGCCACTCGCCCCGCAGGGTGGAGTCCAGGCGGTAGTAGCGGCTGCTCCGGTAGTACTCCAGCTCCTTCCCAGAGGCACTAAAAGTACCATCGGCATTAAAAACCAGTGTCTGAGCGGGGACATCGGGGATGTCTTTCTCTACCGTTACCGAATCCTGGGGCACCAGCCTTTTGAACAACCTCCAGGTACCTATTACCCGGTCATCGGCCACCCCCAGGTTCGGATCTTTGCGGGTACAGGCAAAGATACATCCTCCGGAAATCAGTATAACTACAATGAAAGCTTTCCAATATTTCATATGAATGACCACCTACGATCCGGTAAAGGTGCAAAATAGCGGGTACAATGCCAATATCGCCTTTTGATATATGTGTCAGCAGTTGCCTTGGGACACGTTATTGATGCATAGGCAACAGTATAGTGAAAGTTGCTCCCTCACCGGGTTTTGAATGAGCCACTATTTCTCCATGATGATTGACGACTACCTTTTTACATATAGCCAGTCCGATACCAGTACCAGCATAGCTGGTTCGGTTATGGAGCCTGCTGAATATAGTAAAAATCTGTTCGGCATATTCCTGTTCAAATCCTATACCGTTATCCTGTACCGTAATTTCAACGTACTGCCCGTACGGGTCCAGATTGGGAAAGAGAGATAGCCTGCTTTCCGACATCGGCTCCGCTGATATACGGATATGGGGGGCTACACCCGGGGTAGTAAACTTTAGCGCATTGGAAAGCAGGTTATAAAATAACTGCTTAATCTGGACCCCTATGGCCGGTATTACGGGCAGAGCTGTTTTCTGAATGACCGCTTCTTTTTGCCTGATGACCAGTTCCAGATCTTCCAGCGCACCATCCAGTACTTCATTAAGGTCGGTGGGTTCATAGGCATCTACCTTATGCAAACGGGTAAAATTGAGCAAATCCCGCAGGGACTGGCTCATCCTTTTTGCAGTATCTTCTATTTTGGTAAGGTATTGCTTACCACTATCACTCAATTGGTCATACGATGTTTCCTTCAGGAGATCGCTGAATATCATAATTTTTCGCAGGGGCTCCTGCAGGTCGTGGCTCGAGACATGAGCAAACTGTTCGAGTTCACTTTTGCTTTCTTCCAGTGATAGGGTCCGTTCTCTTACCCTGCGTTCCAGCTCTTCGGTCTGCAGGATCTGATCATGAATATCCGTACAGGTACCTACCCAAAAGGCTACTTCCCGGGTTGATTTACGTACCGGAACGGCCCGGACCAGGTGCCAACGGTACGTACCATCATGTTTCCGATAACGGGCCGCCTGCTGAAGCATGGTACCATTGCGAAGGGCATCATGCCACCGATCATGGAGCTGCTGCAGATCATTCGGATGGATAACGCTTTTCCACCCCTCATTTAAGGCTTGAGCCATTGTCTGGCCCGTATACTGGATCCAGCTTTGCGTTATAAAGTTGATAGTACCTTCCGCATCCGTAGTCAAGGCCATCTGGGGAAGTGCTTCCAGAATAGCTCTGATCCGCAGCTCCTCCTGCTTACGTTCTGTAATATCGTTAATGAGCAGAATCCTGTACAGGTTGTCCTCCTCTCCATATACCTCTGACGTTGTTATTTCCAGGTACTTATTCTTGTTTTCAAGCGTGATACACCGGTCATTATGTTCTGATGAACTCAGCAGACTGGTCAACTCCTGCAGGGAAGTGGGTGAAAAGATAGTACGGATATCGGGTTTTGACGAGGCAAGATGAAACATACTCCGGGCGCGGGCATTGACAGCCAGTACCTGCTTGTCCTGATCCAGCAGAATAGCTCCAATCGGAGCCTGGTCCAGAAAAGAGCCCAGGTGCTCAATTTTTACTTTCTGGGAGCTGTGCAGCGAAGGCTTTTGTTGTACCTCCGCCTTAAGGTGATGGTAGCTCCTTTTCTGCAGGGTCCGCTGTATAGCGCTTTCAAGTACAGGCTTCAGCTCGGTACTATCCGTATAGGCGACGCAAAGGGCGTTCTTTCCAACAAAGGGTGCGAATAGCAACGACTGCTTAATACTGGGGTAGTGGATACGCGTAGCCAGAATAATAACTGATATATGTCTGTCCAGGGCGTAGACTTTCTGAACCGCAGCAACAGGATTGACAGGTTCAGGCCCAATCAGTACTAGCTCAGCCTGCTCCAGCGCCTCGCTTACCGACACTCCATCCATATCATCCATCTGCACAAAAGTGAACGTACCACTTCCGGTCAGATCTTCTTCCAGCTTTTCGGCCAGAAGTCCCAGGCCGTAACAGAGAATTGTTGACAAAATAAGGATTGGTTAGTCCGACAAGATAGGTTGGTCTAGCAGGGCTCGCCCAATCCAGGTATACAAGAGGTCAGTAGTAGGTGACATAACATGAGCCGCTCTGGCATCGCGCATCAACAGGCCCAAACGCGAATTAGACTCGTAGCCTCTTCCACCGGCCAGTGTCATGGCTTCATTTACTACATCTATCACACATCTGGCTACCTCTGCTTTGGCAGCCAGTATCTGTGGGAGGGCTCCGGGATCTCCTTTGTCACCATCCATTGCGGCATTATAAATAAGCCTCCGCGTACTTTCGACGCGTGCCCATATAGTACCCAGCCTGTGCTGCAATATAGATACCTCCGCCAGGTTGGTACCGTTGTGCGAGTACGTGCGGCTTGATAGCGTACGCTGGGCTTCTTCCAGGGCGGCATCGGCTATACCCAGATAGGTACCCGCCATTGACATCAGAAAGTAGGGCGCTACTACATTGAATATGTACCACAACTGGTCTCCCTTTTCACCCAGGATGTGCCGACCTGCAATTCTGATATTATTAAGTTGTAATGAGATAGATGAATTACCCCGCATTCCCAGTCCATCCCAACCCTTTCCCCACTGCATACCCATAGTATCCTCATCCAGTACAATGCAGGAAAACTGGTCCATACGGGCTTCATCGCTGGCTCCTACGGTGGATAATACATACGAGTCGGCTTTACCACCGTTGGTTACGAACGTTTTGCCGCCATTGATCAGAAAATCATCTTCATCAAGGGCAATCAGGGTAGTCTGGGGAAAGTAGAAATGGGAACCGGTACCCGGCTCACTTACGGCTAAGGTGGTAATGTGCTCACCGGCAGCGATAGGCTCCAGGTAGTTCTTCTTTTGCCACTCGGTAGCTTTGGCGGCAATGACAGCGGTACCTACACAATGCATGCCATAGCACAGACCAAATGAAGAGTAGGTTTTGCCTAACTCTTCACAGATACGTACCAAAGCATATAATCCCTGCCCGTGTCCACCACATTCGGTGGGTACTACCAGTCCGGTAAGCTTTTCGCTTTGCAGGGCTCTTAGTGTCTTCTCTACCCAGATACCATCTCTGTCAGCCACTGGTGCCTCCTGAGCACCTATGCTCCTGACTATATCGGAGGCTTTCTGAATCAGAGCATCTATATCCATTCTTTCTAGTTTATAATAGGGAGTATCCGTCACCAGCTAGTTAGTATACGTAACTACTGCCAAATTCCGTAAAAGTTTACTATTCAGGAAATTACCGGTAACATTGCCTTCCCCCTCACCGATATACTACAACACGAGGAAAATGTCGTATTTAGAAAGCCCTCAAACCCTGAGTGTCACCTCCCACGGATCGTATTACGGTGGCTGGCTTCTGTAGTTGCTCGGTCAGGCGAGCCATCAATTCCTTTGTAATCGGCTTTGACTGAAAGTCCAGTACCAAAGGGTAGCTTTGAGCCTTACGCTCATCCACGGGATCTACGGATGAAGATAGTACTACCACTTTGGTTTCTTTAAAAAGCGGATAGTAATCTCTTACGAATTCATCCAGAAACTCCCACCCTCCCATAACGGGCAGATACAGGTCCAGGAAAATCAGCCTGGGATAGTTGTCGCCCACCTCTTCTTTACGCTCAGCAAGCTGCCGGTAGTACTCAAGTGCCTGCTTACCATTACCAAAGGATAGGATATTCTGGGCGAAGGAGGCCTTTTGAATCACAATGCCGCTCAGCATCCGGGTGACCTCATCATCTTCAATTAAAACTACGCAGTCTACCATGAGTCATTTCTAAATGTAAGGGTTAGGCTGGTACCTTCATTTACTTTACTATCTATACTGATGGAGCCACCCAGGGCTTCCATCTGCGATTTGATCAGGTATAATCCCAGACCTTTGCTGTCAGGCCGGTCATGAAAACGCTGGTACAGGCCAAACAACCGGTCTTTATAGCGCTCAATATCTATTCCCAGACCGTTATCTTCAAACCTGAGCAGTACCGCCCCATCCGTATGATGCGTACTTACCCTGATCCGCAAAGGACGGGTACCAGATCGGTACTTGACAGCATTCGTCAACAGGTTAAGGAATATACTTTCCATATACGACCGGTTAAACCGGATAACGGGTGCTTCCTCAAAATTGGTCTCTAAGTCGGCATTTACCTCCTCCAGCTGCCCCCTGAACTGGTCCACGATCTGGTCAAATTGCTCTGCCACCAGTAATGGCTCCCGGCCAATTGCCGGATTGTCCTTAATGATCAGTACCTTGATCAGATCATTGATGGTATCGTTAAGGGCGTAAGTCGACTTTCTGAAGCCAATCAACATTTCCTGAAGTAGCGGGTCTTCTACTTGTTCCTCTTCCATCAGACTTAGGAGTCCCAGCAGATTGGAAAGAGGAGCCCGGAAATTATGGGAGGTTATGTAGGTAAACTGCTTGAGGTCGACGTTTGTTTGGGTCAGCTCCTCAATCAGCTTCTCACGTTCCTGCATCTGTACCACCCGATCCGTTACATCTCTGGAGTTGGTCACGATTCCGCCAACTGCGGGGTCATCGGTCAGGTCGGTAGCAACTGTTTCGATCCAACGATAGTTGTTTTCTGAATCTTTGAAACGAAAAGGTGCCAGCTTAACCCTTTTGCTAATCCTTACATCAGCTAACGCATTAAGGATCCGTTCATGGTCCTCTTCATGTACAAATCCTATGGCATGTTTCCCTATAAACTCTTCCGTTGAAAAGCCTAGAACCTGCTGTGTAGATGGACTTGCATACATGAAATATCCATCCACATTCATGATGCTAATCATATCACTACCATCCTGTACCAGCGCCCGGAACCGTTGCTCGCTAAGCATCAGAGATTGCTGCGCTTGTTTCTGTTCGGTAATGTCCCGGAAGAATATGGACAAGCCCACTTCGGATGGATAACCACTTACTTCCACCCATTTTTTTGTGAAGGGGGAGAATTCTTCGAAATATACAGGTACCTGTTCAGCAAAAGCCCGTTGAAACTCTGTATGGAATTGCAGGGCTTTTGCTTCAGGAAAGATGGCCCAGAGCAGTACTCCCAGCGCCTCTTTACGGGCTAGTCCTATAATTCGCTCCGCTTCCCGATTCCAGTAGGTTACTACCCACTGCCTGTCCACCATAATAAACCCTTCGGTAATGCTTTCCAGAATATTTATGATACGCTGGTTGTATTGGGCTACTTCCCCTTCCAGTTTCTTCCTATCGGTGATATTCCTGCCAATGGCAAAGATGATATCTTCATCTCCTACTGATGTACCTGTCCAGGCCAACCACCTCTCTTCTCCTCCCCCCGTAATATATCGGGTCTCGTAGTATCCTGTGGACTTTAAGTTTATCAGCCGTTCCACTGCTCTCTGTGTATTGTCCAGGTCATCCGGATGGACAAAAGATAAATAGGGTCTTGAAAGCAATTCTTCCTGAGAATAATCAAGTATGGTAGTGGCAGCAGCGTTGATTTTCTTAAAATATCCATCTTTGCCGAATACGCACAGAATATCCGGTGAATGGTTGAAGAAGCTATTCAGCTCATCCTCCGTTTTCTTACGCTGGATATTCAGGGCTGTCTGACCGGCTATGAGGCGCATCAGTTCTACCAGTTCCTGCGTATGCTCGATCTGCCGCTCAGCCATAAACGTCAGTACCGCTATGACCTCTCCCTGGTACTTGATGGGGAGGCCAATAGCCGAGTTAAGGCCGGCCTGGCGTACCTGCTCCGTGCGCCTGATCTTGTTATCATCCTGAATATCATTCAGGATCTGGAGCTGGCCTTTCTGCCAGGTGCTGCCCGGTACCCCCGCCCCATAGCTGATGCGCGTACTGTAGTTGTAGCTGAATATATCGGCTACTTTTTCGTCCAACCAGGCACTTTTACGGATCAGTTCTTTTTTATCATAACTTACCAGCCAGGCTTCCCCTACCTTGAAGTCCATAAAGCCTGAGATCAGGCGTAGCGTTTCGGCTAGGGCTTCGTCCAGGGTTTCCAGTTTGCCCAGCGCCGATACTATTTTATATATAAGTACATGCTCCTCCTGCTTCTTATACATCAGGGTCAGGTCCTTGCTGGTACCGGCTATACCAATTATGTTCTGATCTTTGTCGCGCAGGGGTACCTTGGTCGTTACGACACACAGCTTCTCCCCATTTGACAGTATGGTCTCCTCCTTATTGTAGATACCTTCGCCGGTCTGGAGTATCTTCAGGTCATCTTCCCGGATAGCCTCTCCTACTTCACCCGGAAAATAGTAGGAGGAGGGCTTGCCCAGGGTCTCTGCCTCGGTTTGGGCTCCAAGCAGTTTCAGGTTAGCAGTGTTGTTGACAACATGCATCAGATCAAGATCCTTGGCATAGATCATATCCGGTAGGCTATCAATTATGCCCCGGAGTACTTCGCACTTCTTCTGTAGTGCCTGCTCCTGCTCCTTGGCCGTGGTGATATCTTTCAGCGCACCTACGATACGGTTAGGAACACCTCCCTGATCACGAAGTATGATAATATTTTCGCGGACAAAGGCATAGGTACCATCCGCCTTCTGAAAACGGTACTCACCCGTCCAGTTAGGTACCTGGGTACTAGTAAGTGCTTCCTGAATGGAGGCCTGAATAGCGTTCAGGTCGTCGGCATGAACTTTGGATTCCCAGAAGTAGTCCGGCCACTTCTTTCCGAAAAAGTCGTACCCGTACAGGGTACTGTAGCCTTCGCTCCGGTACATACTCCCCTCCCTGATATCCCAGTCCCAGATGGCGTCGGCACTGGCCTGGGTAGCCAGCATGAGGCGCTCCGACAGCTTGAGTACCTCGCTTTCCTGCTTTTTACGACCTGATATATCACGTATAAATGCACAGAAAAACTCCTCCCCCTCATCCTGCTTAATGGGCAGTACCGTCAGCTCAACAGGGAAATCCTTCCCGTTCTTTTTGAGTGCCGAAAGCTCGAGCAGCACGTTGAGAGCAGGACCATGCCCCGTCTGATTGTACCGGTCTATCCCTTTGTCATGGCGTTTGCGGTATACCTGGGGAACAATGACATCCGAAATATTTAGACCCATCACTTCCTTGGCCTTCCACCCGAAAATCTTTTCGGACTGCGGATTCCAATAGGTAATGGAGCCCGCTTTATCAATGCAGATTATAGCATCCAGCGCGGCGTTCATGATGAGGTTAGTCTTCTCCTCATTCTTGATGATCTGCTCCTGAGCTTTCTTTTCAAGCCGGGTCTGATCGGTCACGTCTACCACCATGAGGCAGATGTATTCCACCTGACCATCGCTGTTCAGGACAGGATGAATGTCCAGATTCCAGAATCGGGTCTCGAATTCAGGGGTATCACCAACGGGTATATCGTATTTTTTATTGACGAACTTCTGAGTGGTCCGGCTCGTAACTACCTCCTCGAGTGCGGCCCTCAGATTACTTACCCACAGGCCATCCGGCTGCTCCGGATTAGCCGGAAAAGCGTCGAATATAGATTTATTTAATAAGCTGTCTTTCGAACATCCTGTAGTAGTGAGAAAGGACTCATTGACTTCCTCAATAGTAAAAAAAGGAGAATTGGCTTTTAAAACAAGAAAAGAAACGGATGAATTAGTAAATACTGAAACCCACTGTTCTGCACTCAACATACACGTAAATTAATTACATCAAGCTTCTAAATAACTATATACGAAGGAAATTACCAAAACCAGTAACTCACTAACAGATGACTATTGGGTCAAACAAGGCTTTGATTGAAAGAAGGCCGTGATTTAAAAAATTATTAAAAAATGAATAAAGTTTTCGATCAAGCACAACTACATCAATCCAGGTAAAAAGGTAAAGAAACCATGGTGACATAAACTACTATACTATCTTCAAATGATTATATAATTAGTATTTCAAACTAATCGATTACTCAAAGGTTATGGCTATATAATTTATGGTTTAACACTATGCATGATATAGTACTGGAGTACTTTGACAACGCTTCGGACGCACTACTTATTTGCCAGCTACCCAAAGAAGGTAGTTTTGGGGAATTTGAAGTGAAAGCCATAAACAAACAGGCTAAATCTATACTAGCCTGGACTAAACCTTTATTTGCTCCGGTACCCATTCAGGAGGTTATTCCCTCAAGGGTACTCCTAAATTCAATCGATCAGGCCTATACGTCAGGAGTCAGACAATCCGGAACCACCGAACCCTCACCCCTTCCCGACCGGGAAGCAACCTTCACCTATGAGGTAAAAAAGCTGGACAACACCTTGCTGGTACAACTCAAACAAAAGGAGCCCACCTCTCCCTTTGTCCAGTCACTGGGTGAACATATACTGACTACCAGCCTGACGGGTGTAGTGGTATTCGAAGCCGTCCGGAATGAGGCAGGCCAGGTGGAAGACCTGCGGCTGGTTTTTCGGAATAATACGGCTGAGACTAATCCCTTTCTGGGTTTTAATGCCCCGCTGGGTACCTTTATCATGGACTGGTACCCTGGTACTAAGCAGGTGGGATTATTTGCCCGCTACGTAGACGTCATCGAAACGGGGCGCCCGTTCGTGTCGGAGAAGTACTACCCCGATAAGGACCAGACCTTTCATGTGGCGGTTTCCAGATACGAAGATGGCGTAATCATCAGCTACTATAACCTCACTGAAAAGCAAAAAGCTGAGCAGAAGGTACATCAACATGCCTCCATCCTCCAGCAGATCATTGATAGTAGCCAGGATGCCATTGCCCTTTGGAAACCCGTACTTGATCCGGCGGGACAAATCGTCGACTTCAGGGCGGTACAGTATAACAAAGCCACGCTCTATGCGGGTATGTTTACGGATGAAGATTACCAGCAACTCACGCTGACGCAGATCTCGCCGGGTGCCAGTGAATATATAGCACAGTACGCCAGCGTACTGGAAACGGGGGTACCTATACGTATCGAAAGGTACAACCGCCGTGATAATCAGGAACTGTGGATGGATATTTCGGCCTCAAAGCTGGGCGATCACATGCTCACTATTTTTAAGGATATCACGGCCAACAAGAAAACAACCCAGGAGCTGGAGGCTTATACCCAGCTACTGGATGGTATCCTGGATAGTTCGGACAACTTTATACTGGTATCGGATGCCATCCGGAACGAGTCCGGGCAGATCGAGGACTTCCGGATAACCAAGGCCAACCGGGCTACCACTGAGGCTTTTGACCGTCTCTTCTCTACGAATGCGGTAGGACTTACCGTAAAGCAGCTGATCGGCAATAAGCCCGAGCTACTGCAGGATGCGCTGAATGTTATGGAGTCGGGAGAGCCCCTTAAAATGGAAAACTGGTACGATCCGATATCCAATAAATGGATGAAAGTATCCATGAACAAGCTGAACAATGGCCTGGTGACTACCTACGTGGATATTTCGGATATTCAAAAAGCCTTGCTTGAAGCCCAGGAGCAGAAAGAACTGGTAGAAGGGGTACTGGATAGTTCGATCAATGGCGTTTTTGCGATGGACGTCATTCGGAATGAGCAGGGAGAAATAGTAGATTTCAGGATACTAATGACCAATCAGGCTGGTGCCAGCTTTTCGGGACATGCGTATGAAAACATTGTCGGAAGTACCTATCTCACCTTGTTTCCAATTGTCAAACAAATCGGTTTCTTTGACCGCTACGTGGAAGCGATTGAACGGAAGGAGCCGTTGCGGACGGAGGTGTTCTTCCCTTCACCCGATGGGAAAAGGAAGTTCTGGTACGACCTGTCCCTCATCCAGATGAAAAACGGCCTGATCATACTGACCTTTATGGATATTACGGATCGGGTGGTGCTGAGCCAGAAACAGGAAGCCCTGCTGGAAGAACTCCGTCAGTCCAACAAGAGCCTCGAGCAATTTGCGTATATAGCCTCACATGATCTGTACGAACCCACCCGAAAGATCAACGCCTTCGGAGAAATGCTGGTGAAGCAGTACGCTCACTCCCTTCCATCGGCCGGCATAGACCTGGTGCGGCGGATGCAGTCATCCAGTGTACGGATGCAGGACCTGATCGATGGGCTCCTGATGTACTCACGGTTCTCAACCCAGAAAGAAGCTCATGAGGTAGTACCACTGAATACTATCCTCCATAATATACTACTTGACCTGGAAACGACCATTGAAGAGAAAAAGGCCGAGGTAATCATTGGTACTTTACCCCGCATCAGGGGCAACGCCGTACAGCTCAGGCAACTGTTTCAGAACCTCATCAGCAATGCCCTTAAATTTACGGACGTAACTACCACCCCCCGGATCGTGATAGAGTCAGGTCCTGCCACTCTCAAGGAGATACAGGAAGCAGTACAGTTGACAGCGAGCGGGAACTGGTGTGCCATTCGGGTCAGGGACAACGGGATTGGCATTGATGAAGAGCACCAGGCTAAGGTATTCGAACTATTTGCCCGACTGCACGGCCGCAGCCAGTACCCCGGAAGTGGCCTGGGCCTGGCGATCTGTAAAAAGGTAGCCGAGCAGCACGGTGGTGGCATTACCGTCACCAGCTCTCCGGGCCGGGGCAGTACCTTTGTAGTAGTACTTCCAGGCCTTACCTAGAAGGTCTATCGATTGCCAGTATTACCCCGATGCCCAACAGTCGTACGTACTGTTCGTAATCTATATACTACTCCCATTGTACCTCTCTGCTACTAAACAGTTTTTTACTACTACACTTGGCCTGACCGGGCCCATTTTCTACCTTTACGTACGTCAAAGCTATCCGCTTTTACAGCTCCTATTCCCATTTTAGTAGACGAATACCAAGCCGTACTATCATTCCTAAACCAATCAGGCTCTGCCTGATCAACCACAACTTATCAAAATGCGCCGTAGAAAATTTCTGAAGGCTACCCTGGCCTCGCCCCTGCTATGTACTCCTGCCCAATCTCTGATACATCCATCCGCTGAAAAGCCATCTATCATCAACGCTGGTGTGGGGGGAAATAACACCGCCGACCTACTAGCCCGGATCGAAAAAGACTGTCTGGCTCACAAGCCTAACCTGGTTATACTCAAAGCCGGCACCAACGACATGAACAGCCAGAAGCACATCCCCCTCCCCCAATACGAGAAAAACCTCCGGGAAATAATAACCCGCATCAAGGGCATTAACAGCAACATCCTGCTCATGACCATCCTGCCTGCGCACGAGCCCTACCTGATGACGCGTCACCCCCGCACATTTTATGAGCCCGAAGGACACAGGGTTAGAAAAGAGCAAGTAAATGAAGTAATCAAAAGGTTGGCCGCAGAGTATCAGCTCTCGCTGCTGGACATGCATCACGTATTTGAAACAGTAGGAAACGTTGGGGAAGACGCCGACAGCCTGATCCAGAACGAAGCGAATAGTAAGAAAACAGACGGGATACATCCTACCCCCGAAGGCTACCGTACCATGGCCGTGGCTATCCATCAGCACCTGATCAATAACCGAATCCCACACGACCGCCTGGTGTGCTTTGGCGACAGTATCACCAAAGGCGACGGCAGCCTGGACGGAAAGAGCTATCCGGCTTATCTGAAGAAGTTGCTCCGTTATTAAGATCTATTCAGAATCAGGCTGAATAATAACCTCACCAAAAGAAGTCCAGAAAGTACCAGGGATAACCGTAGGATAAAATTCTCCCCGTACTTCCTGGACTTCTTCGTTCTACTACTACCTTACAACTGACGACGCATCATATCTTAACGTAACCTGCTTTACTGATGAGACCACACCTGCTAGTCCTTTACACTCTGATTTTCTGTATAGCCAATAAAGGCTTTACCCAAAAGCCTACCACCCAGGTAGTGATCAATTGTAAAACCTGTGTAGGACAGAAAGCCTCCGTTTCTGTTGAAGACTTATTTACTGGCGGTACCTCCAAACTGGCCGAGGCAGTGATCAATCCGTCAGGACTTGCTACTTTAAACATTCCTCTTACTGACACGCTACTGACTATTGCCAAAATAGGTCCTGGTGAAATGGGTCAGGATTCGGTGTATACCCTTTTCCTTGTACCTGATCAGACGCTGAAACTTACCATGACCGGATCAGAAACCCTATTTGAAGGTGAGTTGAGCGTCATGAACCAGTATCTGTACCAATCACACATGGTTGCCGGAAAAGTATTGGATAAAGCCAGTGCGGTAGTTAGTCAATTCAGGAATATGTCAAAAGAGGAACAAAAGAAGTTCAAAGCTACTTTTGGTGCTGAGTTTTCCCCTTTACACCAGGCCATCAGGAACGATAAACTGGTTCCGGCCCCACTTAAAGAGTTTATCATCGATAATAATACCTTTCTGGTGCAATGGAGAAGGAGCTGGTTGGGAGGTTTAGATCATGATGCGATTGAAAAAGAAAGTGGCTATAACGCTCCCGCTTTTCTACAAAACCTGCCCATCAAGGCATCCTATTTAAAAGCAAATATGGGTATGTACAGAAGTGTCATTGACTATGAAATCATCACCAATCTTCATGGATCCCTATACTTCGCGTTAAAGAAGGATGGGCAGGAAAAGAATACAGACTCATTGATATACCTCACTGAAAAAGCGATCAAGTCGAACCGGCGTATTGCTCCAATTAGAGAATTTGTACAGGCCTATAATTTTGTAAAGCTCCTAAGCGATTACGGATTAAGACCATCAGTAGCTCAGCTATATGCCAATTTCCGGGAAGAGTACCCTAACTCACCTTACCTATCCAACTTGGCTCCAATTGTTGAAAGATACAATGATCTGGCAGAAGGCAAGCCCGCCAAAGATTTTGTAGCTACTGATAAGCATGGGAATGAGGTCCGTCTATCAGATTTTAAGGGAAAGATCGTGTACCTGGATACCTGGGCTACCTGGTGTGTACCCTGCCTGGCTGAGTTCCCTAACTCGAAAAAGATGATAGAGCACTACCAGGGAAATGAAGAGGTAGTATTCTTATTTGTATCTACTGATAAAGATACTGAGAAGTGGAAAACCTTTCTGAAAAGTGACAAAGCTCCCGGCGGATTTCATGTCAATCAAAATTCACAGGAGGAGGAAGGGGGCATCTACAGTCTCTACCGAATGTCCGGAATACCCCATTACATTCTGATTGATCAGCAGGGTAAGATCAAAGCTAATCATGCTCCACGGCCTTCAGACATGGAAATTTATGGCCTGATTGATGGATTGCTGGCTAAGTAGGTTCTTCCTCAGCTTTACCATTGATTTTGCGAAACTCCCGGCATGGGTTTCCAAAGGCAACGGTGTCCGGTGGGATAGAACGGGTTACCACGCTGCCGGCACCTATTACTGAATTTTTGCCAATAGTAACACCCGGCAGGATGATGGTACCTCCTCCGATCCATACATTGTCTTCTATCCTGACGGGTAAGGCGTAGGTACGGAAGTAGGGGTCACCGGATTCCTCATCCCAGTCTTCCACCAGTCTCTCCACGGTTTCTACCGGATGCGTGGCCGTGTAGATCTGGACATTGGAGGCGATCAGGACATTGTTGCCAATCTCTATGGTGTTGCAGTCAACGAAGGTGCAGTTGATGTTGATGATCACATTGCTGCCCAGATGGATGTGCTGTCCATAATCGCAGTAAAAGGGTGTATCGATGTTTACGTTTCGGCCCATACTCCCAAAGAGTTTGGACAGGATCTGTTGCCGTGTATCGGCATCAGTACTTGCGGTGGCATTATAAGTACTGGTCAGGGCCCTGGCTCGGTGAATGATGTCTGTAATCTCACGGTCTGAAGTATTAAAGAGCTCACCATCCAGGGACTTCTGTATCTCCGATTTCATGAAGGTAGGTAGTTAAGAATCCGTATTTCTTCATCAGTGGACAAAGAAAGGCAATTGGCGCTACTATACTTTTCAACTATCTTAAAATCGTACGTCCGCCCGCAGGTTGCTCAGGTACTGCTGGGTCATACCCAGGTAAGAGGCTATGTACCCCAGGTTCACCCGCTGAAACAGGTCGGGGTTCTCCTGGATAAACTTGTCGTACCGCTCTTTTGCGGAAAGGGAGAGTCTATCTATGCGCAGGGTCTGCATCTTCAGCAGTACTTCCTGATGTATTACCCGTGACCAGTTGGCTATCTCAATGTTGGTTTCATATAGTTCATTGAGTGATTCAATGGGAATGACGTACAGTTTAGAATCTTCCAAGAGCTCTACGTACTCAAACCCTGCAGTCTGGTGATAGAGCGCATTGGATGAAAAGGTGATATCTCCCTCCCGGCTAAACCAGTTCGTGATCTCCTTGCCATCAATGAGCAGGTAGGTACGCGAACAGCCGCTTTCAATAAAGTACACGGAATGGTCCCTGACTCCGGCGCGGGTCAGCAGGTGGTGTTTGGGAAGATACTGCTCCCTGAAATTTTGAGCCAATTGACTAATGGAACGATCTGAAACCGGGTAGTACTTCCTGATTCCCCTGATGACATTTTCCATTTTAGAGAGGATAGTTAATAGATGTGGTACCGGTTGTTTACTACAAGCAAGCTATTCAAGAAGTTCTACCAAACTACTCCAACAGGAGTTGACTCACACAGTTAATTCAATAAAACAAAAAGGAGCCCCAAACTCCTGATCGGCATCGTACAGATCGCTGAGTTGAGGCTCCTTTTATTTCGTACACCGTATAGGTGTACTTTATCACTATTTACTCAGCACCACTACTTGTTGAACTGCATCCAGTCCAGGAAGAACATCTCTTTCTGCCCTCCGCTTTCGTTTTTGAAGACAAAGTACAGGTCATGTACCCCTTTAGTAGGCATCACCGGAGCTACCCTATCTTTCCAGCCTTTGGTGTAGTCAGCGGCCTTCCCAGCCGGTATCTGCAGGCTGCTCACCAGCGGCCCATCTACCCTACCCAGTCGTACCTCCAGAGTACCGCCGGTACCTTCTTCCAGCAACCGGTAGGTAATAGACTTAATATGCGTTAGATCGATCTTGTTGAAGCTGACGTACCGCCCCGGAGTGACCCGGCGGATGTAGGATATAAAACCGGTCATCTCGGTAGCAATCACAACTCCCACGTTGCCCCCTTCGTAATCTTCAAATTCGACCTTGGGGTTCCGAAGTACCATATGGGTCCTCGCCGTCAGAGGCTCTATGCCATTGGCCCCTTTATCCTGGTAGCTGGCCAGCAGTACGTAGGCACCTTCGTTACCCTTTCCAACGTGATCAGTGAGCTTGAGCTTACCACTAAGCGGCAGACTGGAGGGCTTGGCATCCAGAGAAAGTATGTAGTTTACAATGGCTTTGGAATCTTCGACCGGTAGGTCGGGGTGCGCCGACATCGCATAAGCCCCCCAGTTACCGCTACCTCCTTTGATCACCTTATCGACCAGTGCCTCAACTGCACCGGCTTTGCCGTTGTAGCGTTTGGCGATATCTTTCAGGCTGGGACCAATGGACTTAGAGTCCATCGTATGGCAGGCACGGCAGTCCAGGGAGGCATATAGTTTTTCGGCTTCAGCATGCTGGATATTTCCGTGCGTAGCTCCGCTAACGGCGCTGGCTATATCCTTGCCAAAGGGCAGGTAGGTAAATGATACCGTTGCCCGAGCCGGATCAATCTGCTTGTCCTCCGGATCTTTGATAGCTACTTTGTAATCCAGTACGGTATTATCCCAGTAGAAGCTCTGGTTGGCACTGGTACTGATACGGGCATCGGGAGGGGTATTACCTACCTTGATCTGTACTGTGGCTACCCCCATTCCACCGTGCTGATCAGCGGCGGTAAGGGCCACATCATATACGCCTGGTTTAGTGAAGGTATGCTTCACTTCCTTCCCCTGTACCTTCTTAGTACCTATTTTCCATTCAAAAGAGAGCTTATCATCCGGATCATGGTCTTTGGAATCAGCCCCGGATAGTGTCACGGTCAGAGGCGCGGCTCCGTAGAGTTGGCTGGCTTTGATAGAGGCAAGCGGATTACGGTTACCTTCGGTATACTCCACGCGTATAAGTCCGGCATCGGCACTTTTGGCAAACCAGTTGGTACCGTAGGCCAGCAGGTACACCGCCCCGTCGTGAGCAATCTGCATATCCATGGGTGCTACTACCTGCAGGTGGGGCAGGAACGGCTCCATGCTCGCGTAGTTGCCGTTTTCATCCAGCGTAACCGCCATGATCCACTTCCGGATCCAGTCATAGATAAATAGCTTGCCGTTGTAGTAGTCGGGTAGCTTGTAGGGCGCATTGGGGTACAGGTCGCTATAATAGACCGGACCGGCCATGGCACTGGCTCCCCCCTTGCCTACCAGCGGAAAGCGCTTCGATTCACCCTTGGCGTACCAGATCATGGGAGGCTGCGCGGGGGGAAGCTCCCGGATCCCCGTGTTATTGGGCGAGTCATTGATTGGGCGAAGCGGATCTTTCCTGGGTCCCTCTTTCTTGGTTGCGAAATCGTACTTGGGAAAGGCTTCATTGTTACCCAGGAAGTAGGGCCAGCCGAAGAAGCCGGGCTTACGAGCCTGGTTGATCTCATCAAAACTCATTACACCGCCATCGACCGAAGGCACTTTGGTATCAGGGCCTACATCTCCCCAATATACGTACCCGTTCTTGGGATCGATGGATACCCGGAAGGGATTACGGCTACCCATGATGTAGATCTCAGGGCGGCCTTTGCTCCCATCCTTCGGAAACAGGTTACCATCTGGTATCGAATAGCTACCATCCGGCTGGGGCTTGATCCGGAGAATCTTACCCCGCAGGTCATTGGTGTTGGCGGCAGTAGCCTGGTCATCGGACAGTTCACGACCGGGACGCTCGTCTACCGGGGTATAGCCCTCAGTTTCCTCGGCGTTGGTATTGTCCCCGGTCGAGATGAATAGATTGCCGTTGGTATCAAACCGCAGGTACCCCGCCGAATGGCAACAGTACTTGCGCTGGGTAGGAAATTCAAGCAGTACTTTCTCGGTAGACTGCAACAGCTGATCCCCCCGAAGTTCCATCCGGGAGAGGCGGGTAATTGCCTTATCGCCCCCCACTCCGTAAAAGAAGTAGATCCAGCTATTATTCGTATAATCAGGGTCAATGGCAACTCCAAGCAGTCCGTCTTCGATACCGCTGAAAACGTTGAGGTGGGCCAGGGTCTTGAGCTGCTTTTCCTGCGCATCGTACATGCGTACGCCCCCCTTCCGCTCTACGATCACCACGTTCAGGTTGGGCAGGATGGCCATTTCCATGGGTTCATCCAGTCCCTGCGCCAGCATCATGTGGGTGAATCGGCTGCTGTCGGGGATGGCTTCTATCGAAAGGGGTAAGGAGGATAAGGGTTTCTGAGGAGCGGTGAAAGAAGCAAGCAGAAGCCCTCCTCCCACCACCAGGTTTAAGAGTTTAGTAGACATGAGTACTTATAATGTTAAGTACACAAGTACCTTTCTTTTGATTGAGAAAAGCACTTGTATACGATAAGGTAGATAGCTAATATCTATAACAAAGCCCAGAGGCGGTTACGTACCAGTAAGCAGGCACCTATGATGCCGGCCCGTTCGCCCAGCTTCGACATTTTAAGATCGGTATCGTTGTTTACCAGGCTAAGCGAGTACTTATTGATGGCAGTTTTGATCGGCAGGCGCAGGTAATCTTCGGTCGTAGCGAGGCTTCCGCCCAGTACGACCAGCTCCGGGTTAAACAGGTTGATCAGCAGCGCTATACCTCGCCCCAGCTTTTCACCTATTTTGGCAATAAGCTCAATGGCTAATACGTCATCGTTCTTGGCGGCCCAGATGATATCTTCCATCACTACGTCTTCGGGGGCTATATTTTTGAGCGATAGTACCGAAGAAGAGCCTTCCAGGAGCTTCTCGCGGAACATACGGGTCAGCGCCCAGCCTGAGGCTTCGGTTTCCAGGCAGCCTTTCTTCCCGCAGTGGCAGATCTGCTCATTATCAAAGAGGGGCATGTGCCCAAATTCGCCCGCGTAGCCGGACTTGCCGTAGTAGAGCTGGCCATTGAGCATAATGCCCACCGCAATACCATAGCCCAGGTTCAGGTACAGTACGTTCTTTTCATCCTTGACTACCCCCATACAAAACTCCCCGTAGGCCATCGCCCTGGAATCATTCTCCAGGAATACGGGTATACCTACTTTGCTCTCGATGATCTGGCTGAGCGGACGCTCGTCAAAATGGAAAAAGCTGTAGCTGTGCCCGGTCTTGTAGTTGATACGTCCCGACAGGTTGATACCAATGCCCAGTATGTTTGCCTTATTTATCGTAAGGCCGCCGATAAACTGGACGATGGCCTCACAAAGGCTGTCCAGCGACTCCTGGGTATTATCCAGCTTGTATTCTATTTCTTCGGTTACTCTTACCAGTTCGCACTGGAGATTCGACAAACCGATATTGATGTGACTCTGCTTTACTTCGACGCCTATAAAAAATGCCGAATCCGGGATCAGCCCGTATAGATTAGGCCGACGCCCTCCCGTCGAATCCACTTTGCCATAGTCCTGAATCAGGCTGTCCTGAATCAGTTCATTGACAAGCGAAGTGATTTTGGGTACACTAAAATTGAGTTCTTTAGAAAGATCTGGTATGGTGGCATTACCGTTCGTAGCGAAAAAACCCAACACTGATTTTTTTAAATTATTCTGTCTTTGAGCAACTACGGGTACGCTACTAGTCTTGTTCATACAATAACCTTTACATTTTATTCAAACATACTTACTTATTCCAACATTTATCAATAACAAGTGCCGGATCAGGCATTTTTTATACAAAGTTTATACTAATACTATCTAATAAAAAGTAACTAAAAAGAACTTTGTATTAATAAATGGATAGTTACTCCATGACACATGATGTAAAGGTACGGCTGAGCCGCTACTAAACTGGCTGGACCACCCCAATCGGACATCCAGCCAGCTTTGCTACGAGTACGTTTCCTGTAAACAGTAGTTATGATTGCGGCCACTGGGTCTCTACGCCCTGCGCACGTACTACCCGCTGAAACTCCGCAAGTTTTTGCTTGTCTTCCCGTACCGCCCGGGGTATCACATTGTTCTTCAAAGAATGAGCAACCAGCATTCCTACTGCTTCACCAATACTCCACTCCACCGGGTGCAGACGGAAGCATCCGTTGGTGATGTGGGTGGTACCGATGTTCTTGTTGGCAGGCAGGAGGTTTTCTACCCTTTGTGGAATGAGCGAACCCAGCGGAATCTGGAAAGGCAGCGAGCCAAAGTCGACGTAATTGACTCCCATCGAGCTCGGGTGGAGGTCGATGTGGTAGTACCCTACCCCCACGCTGTCGTAGAACTCAGCGGAGGTATTGCCGGTTTTCTTGCCGGTGATCATCGCCCGGTTTTCGGCTCCTACGTGCTCTTCCAGTACCGTAAAGAGTGCTTTGATCCGGCGGGCTTCGCGTACGTAGGGGTATTTGGCCAGGCCATCTTCGGTGCCCATGATATCGTTGCGCAGGCGCAGCCCCGCCCATCCCTGGCCCCCATCGGGACGTGGTGCCTCGGTCTGCAGCCAGTACAGGAGCGACAGGCTCTGCTGCTTGGCCCGGTCTACGTGTTTGTTGAATTCCTTATCGCTTACCTCTACGATGTTGCCCAGTACGTAGTCGTTCTGGGGCCAGTTGACGATGGTAATATCGCCGGGGTAGGTACCGGGATTAAAGTTGTTCTTGTTGATGATCTTCCGGTAGTTCCACAGGTTCAGGTCAGCGTTGGTCTTGATGCCTTCCGGGTGGAAGCCCAGCGCTTTGGGCTCCAGCGTACGCGGGTTGGAGTAGGAAAGGTCCAGCATCCGGCCCGACCAGGCGGGGGTCATTTTGGGCACGAAGTTCCGCCAGAAACTATACTCTTTGGGCTTATCAATGACGTGGTTTTCGCCTTTTACGTAGTCAATGGCGTAGCACATGGTGAAAGCCTGGTTGTTCAGGGGGTTACCTACCTCGGGAGCGTGCAGTTCGCCGGTTTCTTTTTTGGATTCAGTACCCGTCACGAACTCCGTCTTCGTCAGGGGAAGCAGATCACCCAGTTCGGTCGCATCCACAAAATACGGAGCCGTCAGTACTACTTCATTGCCACTGCGGCGGTTCAGGACTTTCAGCGCCCTTACCTTATCACCCGTTACGTCGGCTGCTGTAACCTTGTGCTCGAGCAGCAGGGTTAGCTTACCACTACTCAGGTAGGGAGCGAGCGTGTCCATCAGTACCGCCAGCGCTACGCGCGGCTCGTGGCAGATGCGGGAAACTGAGCCATCACCCGGATTCAGGTTTTTGCGAGCCCGGGCCTCATCCGTCAGTGGGTAGTACTTCCGGTAGTAGTCTCGGACGGCATTGCGGTAGTCGCGGTACGACTGAGGCGCGCCGTGGGTTTCGATCCACTGGTGCTCATCGGGGGGTACTCCCTGCTGCGTGATCTGCCCGCCGATCCAGTCGGTCTCTTCGGTGAGTATTACCGTCAGGCCGTTGCGCAGGGAAGCCAGCGCCGCCGCAAATCCCCCCAGCCCCCCCCCGGCTACCACCACATCGGCTTTGAGCTCACGAGCCCGGGCAGCAGTAGGACTACCGGCTTTCTCTATACTTTCTGCCAGGGCAGAAGAGGGTAGTAACGACCCTGCGGCAAGCATACCTCCACCGGACGATACCAATTCAATAAAGTTTCTACGTTTCATGGATGATGTCACTAGTTATAAAAACATACCTTCACCTTACAAGCGAAGGTGAAGGTATTTATATTCAATTATACTTCACTATTACCAATCCGGATTTTGGGTAAGTCCGGGGTTAATATCCCGCTCGGCCTGAGGCACCGGCAGCAACATGAGCTTGGGGTACCAGAAACGGTTCTCCCGCACCATGCGCAGGCTTTCCTGCCCTTCATAGGTAGGTATGCTGTTCAGGTCGTGCTTGGCCGTCTTCTTGAAATTAGGTACCGGAGGCATAGTAGCCGGATTCTTGGCGATACCCATTACCTGCTGAGGCATGACGATATCGGCAATTTCCCAGCGGCGTATGTCAAACCAGCGGAAGCCCTCTTTGGCCAGCTCAGCCACGCGCTCACGGCGGATCAGCTCACGCAGCTCATTCTGATCGTTCTGAATAGCGGCAGGTACTTCGGGCTGTTTGGCTCTTCTTCTGACCTTGTTGATCGCGTTGATCACCGATGCATCCAGCTCCCCCAGCTCAATCTTGGCCTCGGCGTAGGTCAGCAGTATCTCGGCGTAACGCATCAGGATAAAGTTAACCCGGGCCTGGAAGGCATTCTCGTTGGTCTGGGTGTACTTGGCCCATAGCAGACCTACTCCACTCTTGGCGGGGCCGAAGGCATTGTCATAATCGGCGTTGGCGCGGGTAGTCCAGGTACCATCCGCATTTCGGAACGAGGTAGTTGGTTTGTAGATGTCGTACACTACCGTTGCCAGGTTCATGCTGATGGTATCACCGGGCATGGCCACCGTATACTTGAGGCGCAGGTCGCGGTTGAGACGCGGGTTTTGGGGATCGTATACCGCCGACTCGTCAATACGCTTTCCGTCTTTGGCCTCGAACATATCCACCAGGCGCTGCTGCGGGAAACGACCCGACTGACCTCCGGCCGCCCGGGATATACTACCCAGGGGCAGCCAGTTGGTATTGTTAGGATCAGCATCAGAATACAGGATCTCCCACATGATTTCCTTTCCGGCGTTGGGAGCCTGCCCAACCCGGGTAAAGAGGTCACCGAAGTTAGGGTTCAGGTCAAGTCCGGCGCCATCAATGACCTGCTTAGCGGTACTGGCGGCCAGGGCGTACTCCTTGTTGTAAAGCGCAGCTCTCGATTTGATACCCAAGGCTACTGCTTTGCTGACCCGGCCCCGCTGGGTAGGTGCCCACGCCAGTACGTTTGCAGCGGCATCCAGCTCATCGTAGATAAACTTGATCAGCTCGGCTTTGGGAGTACGCTTCTGGGTGTAGAACTCATCCGGTGTCAGGGGCTTGGTGATCAGAGGAGCTTCGCCGAACATAAAGGTGAGGTAGAAGTACGACCAGGCCCTAAGTACGCGGGCTTCGGCCTCCAGCCGGTTGTAGGTTGCGGCCGGTACCTGATCTTTCCCTTTCGCCATACCATCCAGCATGGTGTTGGAGCGTTGAATAGTCGTATAGGCCAGCCGCCATATAGCCGCCGAGTGCGCATTAAATACGTCGAAGTTACCCTCGCCCAGCTCTACCGCCCGCAGCAGGGCAATATCCGTCCAGCCGTCCATGATAGACTGATAGGCCGTATTACCCGTATTCCAGTAAGCTGACTTATAGATGGCGTTGAGCGCCGCATTCATTTCGGTTTCGTTATTGAAGAACTGCCCGGTGGCGGGAGCATCCAGCGGAACCTGCTCCAGGTAGTCCTGACATCCCTGCGACACGAACATCGTGAGGCAAAGGGCTGCTGCGTATAAAATCTTCTTTTTCATGTTTCTTAGAATTTGAGGTTAAGACCCACCGTGTATGTTCTCATGATCGGGTAGAAGGTACCTCCCGTATCGCGCTGCTCAGGATCAAAGCCGGGGAAGAATTTGTCCCAAGTAAAGAGGTTCTGGCCGCTGGCATAGATACGCGCCGAGCCAATACCGATCTTCTTGCTTACCGCGCCAGGTACTGTATAGCCCAGTACCAGGTTTTTGAGGCGGAGGTACGCGCTCGAACGGATCCAGTACGATGACACCACGTAGTTGTTGGCAATGCTGTTAGCCGTCAGACGGGGATACGCTGCATTGGGATTCTCGGGAGTCCAGTAGTCTTTCTGGTGCTCGTACATGGACCCCTGGTACGCTGCCGAATAGAAAGGCTGCGATCCGGTACCCGACAGGTAGTTGTCACGCTTGCCTACCCCCTGGAAGAATACGGTCAGGTCAAAGCCCTTGTACTGCGAGCTCAGGTTGAGGCTGTACTCATAACGGGGGAAGTAGTTACCGAGGATGGTACGGTCGTAGTTATCGATCCTGCCGTCCGGAGTACCATTGGGACCGCTGATATCGCGGTAGCGAATGTCACCTGGCTTGGTGTTGCCGAAGTGGAAAGGCGCACTTTTAACTTCTTCCTCTGTCTGGAACAAGCCATCCGCTATATATCCGTAGTACGAATCCAGCGCGTAGCCTTCCTGCTGGATACGGGCTCCCGCGATAATAGGCGTACCTCCGTTGTTGATGACTTTATTCTTTACATCCGACAGGTTGAGCTGTACCTGGTAGCTGAAGTCATCGATCTTATCTCTCCAGCCAGCGCCAAATTCCCAGCCGGTGTTACGCATGGTACCTACATTGACGAACGGCGAAGCCAGACCTACGTACGATGGTACAGGTACACGCTGCAGCATGTCCACGATGTCGCGCTGGAAGAAGTCAGCCGTCAGAGTCAAACGGTTGTTGAGCAGGCCAAAGTCAGCACCAAGGTCTAGAATCCGGGAGGTTTCCCAGCGGATGTTAGGGTTAGCGGCCGTAGTCAGGGCATACCCGGCATTGACTGCGTCATTGAAGTAGTAGTTGTAGGCAGGACCGGTTTCAAACAGGGAGTAGGTAGGGTAGTAGCTAGGTTCTCCATTGTTAACCAACGCCTGGTTACCCAGTGTACCATAGGAAGCCCGGATCTTGGCATCGCCTACGATATTGCTGAGGCCCGACCAGAAATTTTCCTGCGAAATACGCCATCCGGCCGATACGGATGGAAACAGCTTCCACCAGTTGTTCTGTCTGAAGCGTGACGAAGCATCCCAGCGACCGTTAACCTCCAGGAGGTACTTCTCCTTGTAATTATAGTTTACGCGGCTATACGCCGATACCATCGAAAACCGGTGTTCACCACCGCCCAGCGTTTGTCCGAGTGGATCACCACTATCCAGATAAGGCCGGTCAGGTGAAAGCAGGTTCTGACGGGATGCGCTGATAAATACTGATTTGAAATCTTCAGTACTGAAACCACCCAGTACGGTGAAGTTATGATCGCCCAGTGACTTGTTGTAGGTAGCCTGCGTACGGAACAGGTTTTGAACGTTTTCGGAACGTCTTTCGGCCAGGGAGTTCAGCGCCGGCCACGGACGGGCGTACAGTAACGTATTATTGGCAGGATCAGCTACGTAGATACGGTACTGATCGGTAAAGGTGCGGGCATTACCCGTGTAGTAGTTGGTACTGTACGTAGCCAACAGCTCCAGGCCTTCGATCGGAGTATAGGTCAGGGTACCTTTCAGGATACGGGAGTCAACGATGTTCCGGCTGAAACCACCGTCTTCGGCCTGAGCCGCCGGGTTGATGTTAGACCAGCCTTCGCCCCACTCGCCGGTATTGTAGCGACCGGGAGCCACCGCCGGATAGCCCAGCATACGGTTGATGATGGTTTCGGGTGATCCCTGACCCGGCCACAGACGGTTGGTACGGTTTAGTACCAGGTCCATAGAAGCCGTCAGCCTTTTTGTAAGGTTCAGATCGGTGTTAAAGCGCATATCTGTACGCTTGTAGTTGGTATTGGCCGTAAGACCGTTCTGATCCAGGAAGCTTCCCGAAGCGAATACCTTGATACGGTCAGTACCCGCCGATACGTTAAGGTTGTGGTTGTGCATCAGACCGTTGTTGGTCAGTACCAGAGCCTTCCAGTCGGTGTTGAAACGAGCCATATTATCGGGGCCCAGCTGCTCATACTCCGCAATCTGCTGGGTAAATGCCGGAGGCAATCCGCTATTTACCTGCGCTTCATCCCACAGCTTCATGTGATCCAGTGCGTTTACCTTCCGGGGAAGGTCGGTAGGCTCCTGCTTGGTAACGTAGGTGTTGTAGCTGACATTGACACCACTGGCGCCCCGCTTGGTCGTTATCAATACTACCCCGTTGGCCGCCCTTGAACCGTACACGGCCGCCGCGGCGGCATCTTTCAGGATGGAGATACTGGCAATGTTGTTAGGGTCAATGGCATCCAGGCTCATCTCCACGTTGTCCACCAGGATCAGCGGGTTCTGTCCGGCATTGATTGAACCAATACCCCGTATACGAATGGTACCGGCATCACCACCGGGTACCCCCGACTGCTGGGTGATCGTAACCCCCGGCGCCGCTCCCTGCAGCGCCAGTGAGGTAGAGGCTACCTGACGGTTGGTAAGCATTTCACCATCTACTACGGATACCGATCCGGTCAGGTTTACTTTCTTCTGGGTACCGTATCCTACTACTACTACTTCATTCAGTGTTTTGAGGTCTTCGGACAGAGATACATTGAACACACCGGGGCCGCTATATGCTAACTCTTTAGATTCCATTCCCATAAATGAAAACACCAGCGTACCGGGTCCGGGGGTTACATTCAGGAGGTACGATCCGTCCGATGAGGTGGTGGTTCCGGTAGTGGTACCTTTTACTACTACAGTCACACCCGGCAGGGCCTCCCCTTTGGGATCAGTCACTGTTCCGCGCAGGGTTTGGGTTTGGGCAGTAGCCAAGTACTGCTGACAAACCGACAATAGCAGGATAAGCAGCCAACTCATCTGCCATTTCTTCGTAAACAGGTTTAGCATAGAAGGTTTGATTAGGGGTTTAGGAAAATAGGGGTCATTAGTGGGTTTGGGTACTTTGGGTACTTTGGGTTTTGTCATTGGCGTCGGTCATTTAAGGTAAAAGGAAGGGTTAGGAAAAGAAAAGTTATAGGTAAGGGTTAGGAATATGCGTTGCTATAAGGCTTTACAGGTAATATCAAAGTGGATATCGGCTTCGAACATCCGGTTCCAGGGCAGCGAAAACTGCATTTCTGATGGTATCTGACACCGCACGGGTATCTGACGACTGGCATTGACGGTACGGAGGTACTGCCGGGTGAAATCTTTGAAATAGGTATCCATCTGTTTTTGGCTGTACACCTGAGCCTGCCGGGTCTTTTCATCACTCATAATGACCGAGCTCCGCTTCCGTTGATCCAGGTACGCATTGGTCTTTTCCCGCACCAAGGTATGGAAGTAGTAGTCGTCCATGACACGGTGGATCAGGAACCAGTGCTGCGCCGACCAGATGCGACTGGCCAGTTCTTTCCTGGATAACAGCTTCTGAGTAGCAAGTGAGAATACGACCCCGTGCGGAAGGGCTGTACCAATGGTATTGCCGGCGGTATTCCAGGAGGCGAAGCCATTCAATCGGGGAAATAAGTTACGCTTCATAAGGGCCAACATAAACTGCGGATCTCCCCCCTGCACATCCCCCACCGGGTCTATATCCGCCACGATGACTTGCCTTCCCTGCCCGATCTTATTTTCTATCTCCCGGGCAAAGGATTCAGAGCGGCCTTCTTCTAACCTGGATGTATATACGTAGAATAATATGTCCGCCTCCTGCTCACTCTCTACCTCCTGAGCTCCCGTGGCCCTGATGTGGTAGCCTACCGTCTGGCGCAGGGGGCGGTCCTCAAAGGGCATGGTTTGCGCGGCCTGCTGAGCGGAGGAAAACACGGCCTTTATCTTTGGCTGGTACGTGTGGTACTGCGTAAGTGCCCGCGCCAGCAGTAACATAGATACCTCATCGGCTCCCGGCTGTACCGCTACCTTCTGGGTCAACCCTTTTTGGTGTACTTCGGCAATGAGTTTTTCCCGATCGGCTACGTGAACTCCCTGCGGCTTGGCATCGTCCTGCGAAAGGATTAGGTAATCAATCACGCCCTCCTGTACCAGCTCAAGGGCTTTCAGGTTGGTCAGCAGGTTACGGCGGCGGGCCATTTTATAATCATTCAGTACCTCCTCCGGTATTTCGCGTTCGAGCGCCGCCGTTTCTTCTTTTGATTTGGCATCATGGGCTACCGATATCTCGGCCCAGTGCTCCAGCTTTACCCGGTAGGCTTCGTTTTTATCGCCGGGGGTTGGGGCCAGCCGCATGACGACGTTCTGCGCGTAGAGTCTGGCCCGTGGCATACGCTGTTTCAGCTCACGCAGGGCTTCTACCCGCTTCAGGGCTTCCTCCGAAGACACCCGGTGCATCCGTGAACCTACCAAACCGCCGTAGGCCAGCATATCCAGAGCTACGATCACCACATCATACGATTGGAGATCCTGCGCTCTGGCCCACTCGATGATCTGGTCAGACTGTCCGGCCGTAGTGAACCGGCCCAGTAATTCGCGCGGCGGAGTGACTACCTCGGCATTGCCAATCAGTCCCATGCGGGTCGTGAACTGGGTACTGGTAGGGCGATCGTCCAGCGGGATCAGCAGTACCCTGGTGCTGAAAGCAGGTGTCTGTGCCTCGGCAACTACTCGTAGGGCAAGCAAAACAGCCAGAAGAAAGGAGAACTTTTTCATAGTACTATGCAGTAAGCCATATACTTAGTTCATTTCACTGTACCTGGACTTGTAGCCGTTCAGGCCGTAAAACAGGATATATACATAGCAGGCCAGTGGTACCATAAAGGCCACCGTCCAGGAGAAATTATCAATCAATACGCCCTGGCAGAACGAGATGATAGCCCCACCGGCAATAGCGGTTGACAGGATACCCGAAGCGCGGGTGGTGTAGGTACCCAGTCCGCTTACGGACAGGGAAAAGATAATGGCAAACATGACCGAATTGCATAGCCCTACCGCGATCATGGTCCATACGGCCAGGTACCCTTCAGCACTGACCGAAACCAGGATCAGCGCTATGGCCAGGGTGGCACAGGCAGCCAGTACCACGGAGGGGCGGTATACCTTTAGCCCAAAGTAGCCGATCATACGCCCGACCATCATGCTCCCCCAGTAAAGCGCCACGTAGGTATTGGATTCGCTCTCTGTAATTTGTAACAGATCAGCTATATAGTTGGTAAGGAATGTACCTACCGACACCTCAGCCCCCACGTATACAAATATGGCCAGCGCCCCCAGGTTGAGGTTTCGGAACGAAAACACCGTTTTAGTATCGCCGGAGGCCTCAACCCGCTTCTCCTGCCGGGTAGCGATCGCAGGAAGCGACAGGAAGTACACAATCAGGGCAATCAGCAGCAATACCAGGCCAATGCCCAGGTACGGAAACCGGACCGCTTCGCTGCCGACCTGCGTATCCTGTAGTGGCGCCAGTATGAAGTAGGCTCCAAACAGGGGAGCTACCGTTGTACCCAGCGAACCCACCCCCTGAATAAGGGTAAGGCGCGAAGAGGCTGTCTTGGCGGGCCCGAGTACCGTAATGTACGGATTAGCCGCCACCTGTAACAGTACGATCCCAATGGCTACCACAAACAGAGCGGCCAGAAAGAGGTAGTACTGATGCAGCAGGGAGGCCGGGAAGAACAGGAACGCGCCCAATGCGGCTATGGCAAAGCCCAGTACCATCCCGTGCTTGTATCCCACCCTCTCGACGATCTTACCCGCCGGAATGGACATGATCCCGTAGGTCAGGAAGAAGTAGAACTGTACCAGTGACGAATCGGTATAGCTCAGGGTAAAGCCTTTCTTGAAAAAGGGGACCAGCGTGTCGTTCAGGCAGGTAATAAAGCCCATCATGAAGTACAGGATCGCCAGCGAGACTAAGGCAGGCGTATAATTCTGCTGCTCCCGGTCGGAGGCATCCGAAACTACTAGGTCGGGTGAGACTATATTGGCCATAGGGGTTAGAAATCTAAAATCTTCGTAGATTTTTTCTCAGCAATGGCTTCCAGCGTCTTCCAGCATTGGTACAGCCCGCGCGGCACGTGGAAGCAGCCTTTCCATTTACCACCCTTCAGCGGTAGCAGAGGCTCTCCCTGACGGTTGAGGTAGCCATACCACTCACCAAACTCAGGATCAGCAAAGTGGCTCCAGGTGTAGGCATGTACCCTTTCAAACCACTCCCGGCACCGCTCGTCTTCGGTATGCAGGTACCCCTTGAGCAGGGTAATGAGCGTTTCCATATGTACCCACCACAACTTCTGATCCCACTCGAGCTGGAGGGGTGGCTGGCCTTTGACATCCAGGAAGTAGAAGATACCTCCGTACTGCTTGTCCCAGCCATACTCCAGCGTATTGATGGAGATGTCCACCGCCTTTTTGATCAGCTCCTGATCCTGGTTTCGAACGGCCAGGTCCATAACAAACCACATGGCCTCCAGGCCGTGCCCCGGATTGACCAGTCGCCCCTCAAAGCTATCAGAAAACGTTCCGTTAGGATTGATATTTTCGAGTATAATACCCATATCGGGCTGGTAGAACTCATCCATTACGGTATGTATACCATTGGAGATGCAGCTCTCCACCAGTTCAGGGTTCAGCAGATGCTCAATTTCCAGAACCAGGTTGCACAGGATCATCGGCAGGGAGAAGCTCTTCAGAGGACGGGTACCCTGATAAGCCTTTGTATAGATTCCCTTGGGATTATCGGCTCTTTTCAGGATGTTGTGAAATGTATCGACGGCAATTTGAGCATACTCTTCGTTCCGGGTAGCCTGATATAGCTGGCCATAGGCCATGCAGGCAAAGCAGTCGGAAAAGATATTGTAGGGTTGGGTAAGCGGAGCCCCTTCCCTATTCAGCGAGAAGTACCAGTTGCCTTCGGCGTCCCTTCCGTGTTTGATCAGGAACTCAGCCCCCTGCACAGCGAAGTCCAGCCACTCCTGCTTTTGTTCCACCTTATTATAGAGCATCGCAAAGCACCATACCTGGCGGCCCTGCAGCCACACAAATTTATCCGTGTCAAATACTTTTCCCTCCCGGTCCAGGCAGGTGAAGTATCCCCCATAGGTTGTATCTCCCGAGTTAGCCATCCAAAAGGGAATGATGTCATCGAGAAGGCTATTCTTGTATTGTTGCAGATAATGGTTAAGATTCATTCTGAACTGGTTAGATAGGTATGAATAGGTAACTGACTAGTTTTTGGGGAACATCACCTCCAGCGTCTGGGGCATCTCCTTCTTGATAGTAGAGTTTTTTGTCAATTCCCAGAAACTTTGATTTTTCGCAGTGAGTACCTGGGTAGCTACGATCCAGCTCTGGGTCCAGCCGGTAAGAGTACCCCAGGCGCCCCAGCCTACATCGGCATTGGATGCCCAGTACTCCCACTTGTCGTAATCAAAAGCCCGAAACCAGGCACCGTCCAGATCTTTATGTTTATCGCTTTTCACCTGGATACGAGTCAGGAAGTCGGCCAGCTTGTTGACGGCCTCTTTGTACTGTTTGTTACCGGTAGCGTGAGCCGCCTCATTCAGGCTGAAGAAAGCGAAGTTGCTGGTGTAAAGCATATCCGCAATGGGATCACCATTCTTGAATATCAGGGGTGCCTCGTGCAGGCCATACTCCTTGTTGGACTTGGTGCGTCCGAATCGCCCCTTGCCTTCACCGCCTAGCTCCTCGCGAATGGCACCGCTTTCCACCTGGTTTTCTAGGAGCTTCTGTACGATGGTGTCCAGCCACTTCCGATGCTCCGGTGTATCCTCCACCCGCACCAGCCACGCTAACGGTAGCACCATACGCGCCCGCTCCTGCTGTATACCGTTGGTCCACCGCCACTCGTGCGGGTAGTCTTCCATGGTCAGACGTATTGCGTTCTTGGTTTTGGCCAGTAAAGGCTCGTAACCTGTTTTCTCGTACAACCACAGGTAACAGGCCCACATCCACGACTCGAAGTGAGGAGCCGGGTGCTGAATATCCCGCTCCCAGAAGTGCTGCCAGCCCAACTTCTGCAGGTCTTTATCCTCCTGGCGCTCTCCGCGGTATCCGTGCTTGCCGGTGGTCCGGAAGTTGGCCAGTATCGCCTCGGCCATTTCCCTATCCCACTGGTTGGTATTCATAAAGGCCGATGCCCCCAGTATGCCTAAGATGGCGCGCGCGTTGTCGTCACCGTAGTATACATGGGGGTGTGTCACCGACCAACCAATCAACCCATAACTGGGACTGCTCTTGTCATTACGTTCCTGCGCTCTCAGATTCGAGTGCCGGAAAACGTAATTTGTCAAATTCGTAGCCTTTGTATAGTAGTCTTTCTTGCCTAAAAAGCTCCCGGCGGCAGCCAGGGCGTAGGCCGCTTCCCCCTGTACGTCAGCCCGCATCCAGAACCGGTACTGCTGCGAACCATCGTGGTAGATATTGGAGGCGTGTCCCTCCAGCAGACCCATGGAACCATCCCCGTTGGGCAGGCCCTGGCTCACTGGCGGCCCGAAGGGCTTACTACCATCTCCCTGGTATTTCAGCAGGGTATCCTCCCAGCTGGGGTGAATATAAAACCGGCCGTTGGCAAACCATTCTACGCCTTTTTCTACGCTCCTGGCCCGGGCGTTTTTGGGCAGAGGCTGAGTTCTGGCATACATGGGTACCACGTACGACGGCCACTCTTTGAACTGGACATCCTTCACGCCAGTAGCCCAGGTCACTATGTAAGAGAAGATATTTTTCCAGGCATCATTGGGGCCGTACCGGCCCGTCGCGAAGTTGCTTAGCTTGGTCGTAGCAATGAGGACATTTCCCCGCTCGAATAGTAACGGGTAGTTGGGAACGTCATCGATCCCGTATTCGGCCTTATCAAAACCGGCTACCTTGGCTAGTATGATCAGCGGGTTATCCGCCTTCACGGGCAGCACATGGCAGTCGTTGATGCCCAGGATGCTCATGGGCTTCAGCTCAGCCCCAAATACCGGGGACGTAATGACTCCCCGCTCCAGACGGGTGTGCAGTGGCTCAACAGGAATGGAAAGTCCCGGGAGGTCTGATGGGTACTCTAGATATAGTCTGATCTTTTTGCGCCCGGCGGTATGTAGTAGATCAGCGCTGATGTTGCTTCGCTTAGCGGGATACCCCTCAGCCATGACAAAAACGGCAGCGCCATTGGGTGCTTTCTGAATGGCAGCAGCTGGGGAATCGAAGCGGTGAAGTACAAAGCCCTCCTTAACCAGTACCGGATACAGGTCATTACGCTGGCTACCGCTAAAGTAGATTTCTTTTTTGGGAGGTACCGCTAAGGAGGCGAGAGTCATCAGGCAAAAGGCCAGACTCAGGAGCATGTACTTTTTATTCATGATTAAGGGTTTAGTATAGTATTTTACCAGCATTTCCCTATTTGTGTGATAGGAAGAGCCACCTACTTAAAAATATTATTTATTAAGTATGCCGTAAAACAAACAATTATATAGTAAGGCTGCAAGACAAATACGAATTTTATTTTTTAATATACCTATTCAACAACACTTATTAAACATATTACTATAATTGCGAAAAGTAAATTCTTTTAATTCTCATAAAGAAGTGTACTTACTACACTTCTTAAGAAACCAAGCATATGCACAACGGTATACTCACCTTCCCTACATAGAGAACAAAAGAGCCCGACTGTAGGAACAAATGAGTAAACCGGCAGATAGCTGAGGTGACAATGAGATAGGAAGGAAACCGACTTTAATATATTTAAGGGGATTTACTAATGAATAAATGCAGGTCTATGCCTTATACCTATTGATTGGCCAACTAAACCTCTATCACTCGTCCTAATCTCACAATCCTTGGCAAACCTTAAAAATTCTATACTGGAATGGGTCCGATCGTTGGGACCTGGTATTATTACAGCGGCTCTGGTATTTGGTCCGGGTAGTCTTACGCTGGCTTCTAAAATTGGCTCCCTGTATGCCTATCAACTCCTGTGGGTAGGAGTGATAGCCGCGGCCTTCATGATTGTATTTACCCGTATGGCCGCCCGCATTGGCCTATCCAACGAGGCTACCCTACTGACCGTAATCCGCGAGAAATGGGGGAAGGTAGTAGCTACCAGTATAGGCATAGGTGTATTTCTGGTGGTGGCTTCGTTTCAGGCCGGCAACTCCATTGGGGTAGGTATAGCTTTTGCCGAGCTCTATAATACCAGCTCCACGCCCTGGATCATAGGTATTACGGCTCTTGGTATCGGGCTTCTGTTTTTTTCTTCTTTCTATAAGATCCTGGAAAAGGTAATGATGGCCCTGGTAGGGCTGATGCTGGTGGCTTTTGTGGGTACCCTCCTGATGGTCAAGCCAGACCTGGGTGGTATTCTTTCCGGCCTGGTACCTACCGTCCCTCAGGGTTCCGAGGTACTGATTATTGCATTTGTGGCGTCGACATTTTCCATAGTAGGAGCTTTTTACCAGTCGTACCTGGTGCAGGAGCGGGGCTGGCAGGCGGATCAACTACCGAAAGCCTCCCGCGACAGTACCCTGGGCATTATTATTCTGGGGCTGATAGGTACGATGGTAGTCATCAGTGCCGCCGCCGTGTTGCATGCGCAGGCCATAGAAGTCAGGAGTGCAACGGACATGGCCAAAGCCCTGGAGCCCCTGCTGGGTACACAGGCCAAGGCACTCTTTATGTACGGCATGTTTGGAGCGTCTTTCTCGTCCCTGATCGGCAACGCCACCATAGGGGGCTCCTTGCTGGGGGATGCGCTGGGCTTTAAGAGTCAGCTCCACTCATTCCGGGTGCGCATACTCATTGCCCTTATCATGGTGCTGGGTGCAACGGTGGCCATTGTATTCGGGAAACTACCTCTCGAGCTCATCGTATTTGCCCAAAGTATTACCATTCTGATCGTACCTTTTATTGGTGTCGCCATATTGGCCGTAGCCAATGACCGGGTCCGCATGGGTCTCCTGAAAAACTCCCCCCTGCAGAACGTGCTGGGAGTACTGGGCCTGCTCATTCTCCTGGGTCTGGCCATTGCCAACGCCCGAACGTTATTTTTCTAACCCATAACTATAAAAGTCATTACGTATGCATGTAGATGTTGATGAAATCTTAAGACCCTCCGAGACCCTCGTAGCCGAGCTGGCTACCCTGGAAGGGGACCTACTGATCCTGGGAGCCGGTGGTAAAATAGGCCCGAGTATATGTAGGCTGGCCAAAGCCGCGTTTACACAGGCCGGCGTGCCCAACCGGGTCATTGGCGTGTCTCGTTTCAGTGAAGATGGGCTTGAAGCTCAACTTAACGAAGAAGGCATTGAAACCATCGCGGCGGATATCTTGGATGATGAGCAGCTACAGGCGCTCCCGTTGGCAAAGAACGTCCTGTACCTGGCCGGTACTAAGTTTGGTACCACCAATCGGGAATCCTATACCTGGGCCATGAATACCTACCTGCCAGGCCGGGTAGCCGAGAAGTACAAAGACTCCCGCATCGTAGTGTACTCTACGGGCAACGTCTACCCCTTTACCCCGGTACTTTCGGGGGGAGCGACCGAAGAAACCCGCCCCGAGCCCGTAGGCGAATACGGGCAGTCGTGCTTGGGCAGGGAGCGGATGTTCCAGTACTTTTCCTCCCTCTATAATACCCCTCTGCTCATCTACCGCCTCAACTACGCCATTGACTTCCGGTACGGGGTACTGCTGGAAGTAGCCAAGTCGGTACAGGCGCAGCGCCCCATTGACCTTACCATGGGCCATGTAAATGTAATCTGGCAGGGCGACGCCAACGAGATGGCCCTTCGCTCCCTGCTGCACTGTGAGGCTCCGGCTAAGATCCTGAATATAACCGGCCCCGAAACAGTGTCCCTCCGGTGGCTGGCGTACGAGTTCGGAAAGATCTTTGATACTACTCCCCAATTCATCAACGAAGAGCACCCCACGGCCCTGCTGAGCAATGCCGCCGAATCGTTCCGACTGTTTGGGTACCCAAGCGTTACCCTCAAGCAGATGATCCAGCTGACGGCCGACTGGCTGCGGAGCGGCGGTGAAACCATCAACAAGCCTACCCATTTCCAGGAACGAAAAGGACAGTTTTAACCTATGGCAGCGAACGTACTACACCCTGAAAAAATAGACTTTCTACGGAAAGGAACCGTAATACCGGCGCATCCCCTGGCGCTAACCGAGCAGCTCACCATCGACGAGAGCCGCCAGCGCCTGCTGACCCGCTACTATATAGCCAGCGGTGTGGGTGGCGTGGCCGTTGGCGTACACACTACCCAGTTCGAAATCCGCAAACCGGAGTATAACATGCTGGAACGGGTACTCGAACTAGCGGCCGATGAGGTACAGAAGGCGCAGCTCAACCGGCCCTTTCTTAAAGTGGCCGGTGTAGTAGGCCCTACGGCTCAGGCCGTACGTGAAGCCGAACTAGCCGTACAATACGGGTACGACCTGGGGCTGGTGAGCATGGCAGGGCTAACTGATCTTTCGGAGCAGGAGGTGATCGGGCACATCAGGACCATCGCTGACATTATTCCCGTGTTTGGATTTTACCTCCAGACCACCATTGGCGGAAGAGCATTCAGCTACGATTTCTGGAAGGAGTTTATGGAGATACCCAATGTACAGGCTGTAAAGGTAGCCGCCTTCAACCGCTACCAGACCCTGGACGTGGTACGGGCGCTTTGCTTTTCCAGTCGGGCGCATGAGGTGGCGCTATACACCGGGAATGACGATAACATCGTAGCGGACCTGCTTACGCCTTACCGCTTTGAGGCAGGTGGACAAACGGTAGAGAAGCGGTTTGTAGGAGGACTGCTGGGGCATTGGGCGGCCTGGACTCAAAAAGCCGTGGAGCTATTCGGGGAGATCAAAGCCTGCGTGAACAATAACTATCAGGACATTGACACCCTGCTCCAGCGCAACATTGAGGTGACGGATATGAATGCCGCCATTTTTGATCCTTCGCACCGGTTCCACGGCTGTATACCGGGCATCCACGAAGTGCTCCGTCGGCAGGGCATCCTGCGCGGGCTGTGGACGCTCAATCCGGAGGAAAAACTCTCGGAAGGCCAGCTGGAAGAAATAGATCGGGTGATTGAGGCCTACCCTCACCTGGTAGACGATGCATTTGTAAAAGAATGGCTGGCTACGGAGCAGTCGCTGGTTTCTTAATTTCCTGATTCATGAGATTAGCCGCTATTGGAGTTATTGCCGCTTCTGTTTCAGTACTAGTTAGTTATCAACCTCCAAAAGAGTACTCACCAGTAAAGCATTATGTACCACAGGACCCGGTCGCGGTTGAGCACTACATTCCGTTAGATTCCAGCGTCCTGGGTACCAATACGGTGGCCTCCGGTCTGGATGTGCCCTGGGAGATAACCTGGGGCCCTGACAACTGGATCTGGTACACGGAGCAGGGGGGCAGGATCAGTAAAGTCCACCCCGAAACGGGGGAGAAAAGGGTGTTGATCACTATTCCGGAGGTACTGCGTAAGCGGTCAACGGGACTGCTCGGGATGGCTCTCCATCCTGATTTCGAAAGGTCACCCTACGTGTACGTAGACTACACCTACCAGAAAGGCGCGGAGATCCGAACCAGACTGGTCAGGTATACATACAGGAATGAGGTACTGCTTGATCCGCTGGTGATCCTGGAGATTCCCGGCAATACGGGGCATAATGGCTCGCGCCTCACAATATCGCCCGACCGTAAGCTTATTTTTGCCACGGGCGACGCGGCTATTTATCCCAATGCCCAAAACCAGCAGTCACCCAACGGTAAGATCCTGCGCCTCAACCTGGACGGCACCATACCGGCTGACAACCCCATCAAAGGGAGCCCGGTCTGGTCGTGGGGACATCGTAACCCGCAGGGCATGACCTATGGCCGTAACGGCAACCTGTACATTTCGGAGCATGGTGACGCCATCGAAGACGAAATCAACCTGATCGGGAAAGGCCTAAACTATGGCTGGCCCCGTGTGGAAGGGTACTGCGACACGCCCGGGGAAGAGCCATTCTGTGACTCAATAGCGGTAGAAGAGCCCCTCAAAGCCTGGACTCCTACCATTGCCCCTGCTGGGCTGGACTTCTACGGCTCCACCCGAATTCCCGAATGGAAGAACACCCTGATCCTGACTACCCTAAAGGACTGTAGCATCCGAATCCTGAAGCTCAACCGGGCCGGTACGGCGGTGATTGATGAGAAGGTATTTCTGAAAGGGGTATATGGCCGAATCCGGGATATCTGTGTTTCCCCGGAGGGTGATATCTACCTCTCCACCAGCAACCGGGACTGGAATCCGGCGAAGGGCTTCCCGAAACCTGATGACGACCTTATTATCAAGGTCACAAAGATCAAAGATGCCGGGAAGCTACTGGCTTCACAAAGTGCACGAACGGGTAATATACCAGCTACCTCAACCAACGCGGAATCAGCAGGAGCAGCTATCTATACGCAGTATTGTGCTTCCTGCCACAAGGCAGACGGCCAGGGCGTGGCCGAAAGCTTTCCTCCTCTTAAAGGAGCAGAGCAGGTACTTGGTCCCAAAAGAGAGCTGATACGTATCGTACTGAAAGGTCTCTCGGGACCGGTCAAGGTAAAGGGTGTTGAATATGACCAGCACATGCCGGCCTTCGCCTTTCTGAAAGATCAGGAACTGGCCGAGGTACTAACCTACATCCGAATGAGCTTTGGGAATCAGGCTTCACCGGTAACTGCTGCCGAAGTAGCCGCTGCACGAAAAGGTAATCCGTAACAAAGCGCCAGAGGCTGGTAGTGGTACCAGCCTCTGGCGCTTTGTTCACAGGAGCTTTCCCGGAAGACGTAAAACCTCGATGTACTTTTAGGATAAAAGCTGTTTCTTTGACTATTGATCCGCTTGAACCACTGCATTAGTCCCTGTAAAATGGTTTGAGAAAGGCTGGCGGGAGTTACATTTTGAAAGCTATAAGATGGAAGAAAAGGACATAAGATGGCAACAACGCTTCATTAACTTCAACAAGGCTTTAACCAAACTTGGTGAGGTTGTGGAGAATAGAAAAGAGGCACTTTCGGAACTTGAAACCGAGGGGCTGATTCAGCGATTTGAATATACGTTTGAACTGGCCTGGAAGACATTGCAGGATCTTTTAAGGTACAAAGGATACATCAACATTGCCGGACCTAATCCTGTTCTGGAACAGGCCTTCAAAGATGGGTACATTACAGATGCAGAAGGATGGAAAAGAATGAAAAAATCCAGAGAGCCATCTTCTCATACGTATGATCCAGAAACAGCAGAGGAAATAGCAGAAAGTATTAAGGATACCTACTATAAATTACTTCGTTCTCTCTCTACAAAACTGGCAGAAGAACAGTATGGGGAACAATCATCTCTTTTTGACGAATGAATTACGGACTATCATCTGCCGACTTAGAAGCCATCATAGAAGTCTTCAAGAATACCCCCGAGGTAGAAGAAGTAATCCTATTCGGGTCCAGAGCCAAAGGAAACTACCAGGTCGGATCTGACATAGATCTGGTCGTTAAGGGGGAGCAGCTCTCCTTTGACAAGTACCTGCAGCTCCTGGTCCTCCTGGAAGAATTGGATTTGCTGTACCACATAGATGTTATTAAGTATAATACCATCAAAAATAAAGAGCTATTAGATCACATCCGACGGATAGGTATACCCATCTACCAGCGAGACCATGAACAGGAGCTTAACTAGGTACGCTAGCCCTATTCGCTACTTCCGCTCCTGTACAAATACAAATACCCCCTTTTTATTGGCTATCACGATATCTATCAGGCCGTCTTTGGTGATATCTTCCGCTACTACGTGTACGCCTACACCCGAACTATCATCAATCAGGTGGGGAACCCAGGTGGGATTCTTGCCCGGCTTGAATTCAAACCAGTACAGTACCGGCGGCTCGTACTCTCCCGGATCCTTACCCATATGGGCGAAGTAACGCTTCCCGGTCACCAGATCGGGATGCCCGTCGGAGTTGATATCTACTAAGGCCAGTCCATGGGTCTGGGTAAACTGGTCCGAAATAAGGTGCGTTTTCCACTGCGCCCCTCCGGTTTCGGTCTGTATCTGCTCGTGCCACCATATTCCTAAGGCATGCGCAGACGAGGATACTACATCCTGATCGCCATCTCCGTCAAAATCGTAGGCGTACATCTGAGCACTGGCCTCACCTAGTTTGGCCGGATGGAACGTCCAGTCCGGCTGTAGACGATCTTTGGGAGCTTCCCACCAGCCATCCTTGATCAGTACATCGGGGCGACCGTCTTTGTTGATATCGCCCAGGCCCAGGCCATGCGAAAAGGGCTCGCTTCCGGGGGTATTCTCCTTGCTGATGGTATACTGTTTCCACCCGGTTTCGCCCTTGGTGACCGGAGCCCGGAACCAGTTCATCTGCCGTACCGACGAATTACCTCCCAGCAGATCCAGTCGTCCGTCTCCGTCCACGTCAAAAAAACCGGCCGATTCATTCCCGACGCTGGTATGGATAGGGTGCACCTTCCAGTGTCCTTCCTTATTCTTTGGATTCTCGAACCATTGCGCTTCCTTACCCGGAAATCCAACCCGGACAAAATCCACCCAACCATCCAGATTCACATCCATACTCTGACTCACGAACGCATCGCTGTACCCCTTGTCGTACTCGAACTTCTGCGGCCTGGTCAGTTCATGCTTTTTCCAGTCGGGTGCCTCAAACCAGTAAGCACCCGCCATGACATCAATTTTCCCGTCGCGGTTTACATCTCCTACGGCTACCCCTTCGGCAATAAACTCGTCGTGCAGGACCATTTTCCTGAATGAGATACCGGTGCTGGCGGCTGGCTTAGGCTTAGCGGCTTTCTGCGCGTATGTATCAGGTATGGTACCTGGTCCGTATGTCAGGAGTATAAGTCCCAGTGCAATTTTTTTCATAGTAGTACCCTATATGTAATTCTAAAACCAATCTATTCCCCACCCAGCTCCATATAGAAACAGGGAGCAACGGGGACGATTTATCCAATGTATATATAAAGTAACTATTCCCGGGGTACCTACTCCATTGAGTGGGTACAGGTTGCTCCGTGGGTGGAAACGGGGGATTAAATTCCTGAGAAAGAGAAGCCTTCGGGAGTGAAGGTATGATCGTATGACAAGGAACGCGGAGCTATTGCTGCCTAGTACTATATACAGCCCGAATAGCCGGAGAAATCAATAATCTAAAGGGACCTACTTCAAATTCGAAGGTACATCACGTGGTACCCATTCGCTGTAATTAAATAAAGTAATCGTAAAGAGATACGTGATGCTTAAGCTCGGTAAGCTCACTGATAAATATAGGCTTACTGATAAATCGGATTACGCTCGAATACTTCTGCGCCCTGAGCTGATCCTGGGGATCTACCGACGACGAAAGGATGCAAATCTGCGTATTGGGAAACAGTACCTGGTACCTAGCCGCGTATTCATCCAGGAAGTCCCAGCCATTCATAACCGGCATATTCAGGTCCAGAAACACCAGTTCGGGCACGATGTTGGTTTCAATGGTCGAAAGCTTTTCGAAAAAATGAATCCCTTCTTCCCCATTTTTCAGTTTGATAACATTGTCAGCAAACTGGTTTCTTTTGATTGTTAGCTCAATGATCCGAAGCGTAATCGGATCATCATCTATTAATACCAGGTTGTTTATCATGATTTATGGGAATAAGTGAATTTTATTTTACAAAACTTGGTGTAGGAAAAAGTCCTTATTTGTATAGTTTTCTTGCAATAATCAAGCCAGCATCAGGTATAAATACGTACTGAAAGTACATTTTCCCAAATAAATCCTAACCCTGTAAAGCGGGTACTTCCTGGTAAAAACTCATTTTTATTCTACTCATTTTTCAACCTGTACAGGCTGAATAGTATGATAATGAGTTCATGAACGGTACTTCATATATGTACTACATTCGCCGCTACTACTATTTACAGAGTTTTGAGGTTCTATGAACTAATTCTGCAAAAAGTTGTATTTATGACAAATGGCATATAAATTAGTGCCAAATGCGTAACTTATGGAAGTGAGATCAAAAATAGCTCGAGTACCTGCCCCGGCCACTGCTCCCCAAACAGGAAAGGCGGGGCCGTATAAACTAATAGAGCGGGCCCGTGAAGGGGTATGGGGGAAGGATGCGGATGATCTGGCGGCTCGGCTGGAGCTCACCGATCAGGAAATGGCCAGGATCCTGGCTATCTCTCTCCGCACCTACCACCGCCGCAAAAGTGATGAAAAGCTGGGCCTGGTAGCTTCGGAGCGCATCCTGTTGCTCCATCGGCTGGCCGAGCACGGCAGGGAAGTATTTGAAGACGATGGGAAATTTAACCGATGGCTCCGGCGCCCCCTGCAGGTACTGGGCGGCAATTCGCCGCTGGACCTGCTCGATACCTCTACGGGTATGGGCATGGTAGATACCCTGCTGGGCCGCCTCGAATACGGTATTCACAGCTGATATGTCCGCCGTTTACCGTATTCAGAAACGACAACATCTGGATGGAATGCTCACCGGCCTGGGTGCCCAACTGTACGGGGGGCGCTGGAACCCCGTGGGGGTACCTCTGGTATATACCTCCTCTACGCCCGAGCTCGCCCTGCTGGAATCACTGGTCCACCTGGAAGGTACCCCCTGGGAAGACCTGCCCCCCCTGGTGCTGGTAGAGCTCGAGATCCCCGATTCCATTCAGGAAATAGACCTTCCCCAACTACCGGACGAATGGCAGTCGCATCCGGTGCCCCCGGCTGTACAGCACTTCCTGGTTCCCCGCCTCCATAGCCGCACGGCCCTTGCTTACTCCGTCCCCTCAGTCATTATGCCCTGGTCACGCAACCTGCTGCTCGATCCCCTGCACCCCCTGATCCGCGAGGTCAGGACCCTTCGGGTGGAGGATTTTACCTATGATCAGCGGTTGATATAGTATAATTTACCTGCTCCCCTACTAACCCCACCAATCCCACCAATATTGGGGATGGTGCCCCTTTTCAGAATTCTTCAACTTTGATACAAACCAAAGTTGAAGAATATGAAACTCTATACCACACCACTATGGCTCGTTTGCCTGACCATGACCTGCTACGCCCAACAAGTAGTAAAAGGGACGGTTCGTAGTACTGATGGCCAGCCACTCGCCTATGCCAATGTGCTCCTGCTCCATGCCAAAGACTCTACCCTGGCAAAGGGAGCCATAGTAAACGAGGGAGGGCAGTATAGCTTTGAGCAGATCCGTCCCGGCCAGTACCTGGTCGCTACTTCTATGGTTGGATACAAGACCTGTTACTCTCCCCTCCTTAAGCTTACCCAATCTGCCGGTAGCCTTGAAGTAGCGCCGCTCGTGGCGGCAACTACCGAAAAGCAGTTGAACGAGGTAACAGTCAGAACCCAAAAGCCCCTGTTTGAACAGCAGGTTGACCGGCTGGTCATCAATCCGGCGAGTATGGTAACCGCTGCCGGCGGGTCCATACTGGACCTGCTGGAACGCTCACCGGGCGTGCAGGTAGACCGGCAAAACGGAGGGGTATCCATGAGCGGACGGCAGGGCGTAATGGTGATGATTAACGGCAAACTCTCGCGGCTCCCGCTGGAAGCCCTGGTTCAGATGCTTAGCGGTATGAATGCCGATAACGTCGAGAAAGTAGAACTGATCACCAGCCCTCCGGCCAAGTACGATGCCGAAGGCAACGCGGGTATGATCAACATAATTCTGAAACGCAAACAGGACGAGGGTACCAATGGGAGCTTTTCATTAATGGGGGGCTACGGCAAGTATGAAAAAGCAAGCGGAAGTATCAATGTGAATCACAACCGCCGCGGAGTCAATTTGTACAGCAGTGTTTCCTTCAATCACGACTATCGCTGGTTTGATTTTCTATCTGTACGTACCCAACCGGTAAGTGGTGAATTATGGCAGAACAGACAGTTTTCGGACCGGTACCTGAAAGATTATAATGGTGATTTCAGGATTGGAGCCGATATCTCCGTAAGCAAAAGCACCGTACTATCCGTCCAGATCCAGAGCCTAGCCAATGGACGTAACGCCACATCCTACAATACCTCCTCAACCCGGCTATTTACCACGGCTCAACCCTTTGCAGAGTCTTCTTTAGTATGGATTGAAAATAATCACTGGCGTAACCTGGGCGGAAACGTGGGACTGGTACATACCTTCCCTAAACAGCAGGTTCTTACCGTAGAGGCCGATTATCAGTACTACACCAACAGCGGACCTAATAGTCTGGAAGTTCTTGACTTCTACTCCACCAACCCCAGGCTACTGCCCGTGCAGGCAGTCACAACAAGCAAAGAGACAGATATCCGATTCTGGGTCGTGAAGGCGGACTACGCGCAGCCACTTGGCAAGAACTGGAAGCTGGAAAGCGGGCTAAAGCTCAACCGTTCCGATATCGAGAACTTCCTGGGCGTACAGCGCCAGATAGAAGGAAAGCTCATCACAGATCCCGAATTAACTAATAATGCACTGTTTTATGAAAACATAGGCGCCCTATACAGCAATGTATCGGGTAAATTAGGGCCTCACACCGACTTACAGGGAGGGCTACGTGCCGAGGCAACCCGTACGCATGTACAAACCCCCGATGGGCGCCCCCTGCTGGACCGTCAGTACCTCAATCTTTTCCCGAGTGCAACCCTCTCGCATCAGCTCAGCAAGGAGCATGCTCTTAACTTCTCGTTCAGCCGAAGGATCAGCCGACCCAGCTATACCGACCTTACCCCTTCGTTTTTCCTGACTGACCCCAATACCTTTTATGTGGGGAATATCAATCTCAAACCATCGTATACAAGGGCCATACGGGCTGGTTATCAGTACAAGGGTCAGTACTTTCTGTGGGTAGGCTACAGCCGTGAGCGCAACTGCATATTCAGGCACCAGCCGGTCATCTATCCGGGTCGCCCCGAACTGATCCATATGGTGCAGAACTTTGACTTGGTTGATATACTTTCGCTGGAAGTAGCCTTTCCCATTACATTTACTCCGTGGTGGACCGCCCAGAACAACCTTTCCGGATTTCACCGGGTCGCCAGTACTCAATTTGTTCTGGGGCCTTTCCACCAGCGGCTCCTGTTCAGCAATATCAGATCAGTGCATACCTTCAGGCTAGGGCACGGCTGGACGGGGGAGCTGAGTGTACTTTATATGTCCCATATACCCGCCGGAGTCATGACTCTGCGTAGCCGAACCAACCTGGTCCTGGGTATTCAGAAAGTATTTACTCAAAACCGCGGCAGGCTAAGTCTAACCATCAATGACCTGCTTTGGACTAACCAATTAAGATGGTACGCCACTTTTCCGGAAGAGGAGGTCAAATTCAATGCTTTGTTACGTGATGCCCCCCGTATAGCAAAAGTCACCTACACCCGAAGCTTTGGTAACCAGAAAGTAAAGACAGCTAGTCAGCGCAAAGGCGCCGAGGAAGAAAAGAGAAGGGTAAGCTTTTGAAAATCAAATTGTTTTGGTTAATTTTCTTTACTTCAAGCTAACTCCGACTCCTATGCGCCCCCTATACATGATAGTACTTGTGGTGATGTGGCTGCCTGCTCTGAGTCAAAAGCCACTGGTCATTACAGATGCGCGAAAAGCTAATCCCGTAGCTCCCTATGTGTACTATCTTGAAGACTTCACTCATAAGCTCACTTATGAACAGGTGTCGAGGTTTCCGCTTGATTCGTTTCAGGCTCTAAACCAACAGGAGGTAGTGCAGTTATCTTACCGAAAAGGGAAGATTTGGATGCGTATCCACATCCACAACCAGACAGGAGCAGACTTGTTTCTTATATCTTCTGTTCGAAAATACCGGCAACTAGATATTTTTATTAAGGATGAAAGTGAGAATCTATCAACCATACAGTCAGGTTTGCAACTTCCGATTGATAAGCAAACTATTCCGACGGTACCTCCGATCATTCCACTAGGAACCACGCCAAAGCTTATTCATATATCATTATTCGCAAGAGATGCTATAGGTGATTATCTGCACATAGGTGATGTCGGTGAAGCGATACTTTATCCCAAAAAGAATGCCCAATGGCAAAATCTGGCGCTGGGAGCTTATTTAATTGTGCTTATTTATTCAATAGTATTCTTTCTACGCCTACGCGATGCTCTGATTGGCTGGTATGCCTTATTGATTCTGAGTTATGTATTATTTTATGTAGACTTTTATGGCTTTATAGCAGAGAAGCTTCCCAGCTCATTTCATTGGAAAAAGTATTTCCCAACTACTTATTTCTATATGTTTTGCTGGTCTTTTTTTCATATTAAATTCCTGAACCTAAAACAGTACTCCAAGACACTCTACTGGTTGCTTTTAGGATTGAGTTTGCTTTGCCTGATAGACTACCCTATATTTTGTGTTTGCATGTATTTTCAGATTCCTTATACATCAGTTATTGATAAAGTAATATTTGGGATAGGAATCGATCATGGCCAATATATTCTGATCGTTTTATTTCTGCAGCTTGTCTGCCTACTATATGTATGCAGTAAAGATTTTAAAAAATTTATGGGCTATGCAATTGCATTCAGCATCAGCCTGGGAAGTATGATTATTAGTATGTTTGCCCTCTATAATATTGAATGGCTGCCACTTGTACCTTACAATAACGCTTTTGTACCCGGTATTTTGGTTGAAGTTGCTATACTTGGCTATATACTTGCCGAACGCGCCAGCGAGCACCGCCGCCAGCAAAACCAGACCCAGCAGGCACTGATTGCTCAACTACAGGAGAATCTCCGTCAGCGCGATAAGTTGCTCCACATCCGCGACGAAATAGCCCGTGACCTGCACGATGAGGTAGGAGCTACTTTGACGAGTATCGCTATTTCTACTAAGCTGGTGCAGAAAAAGATGGGATTGGTACAACCTGAAATAAGCCCCCTCCTGGAACAGATCAAAGTAGACTCGGAGGAGACAATCCATAGCATCCGGGACACGGTGTGGGCGCTGAATCCTGACAACGATGTACCTGAGAAGTTCGTGGAGCGGTTGCGTAATGTAGCGCATCAGATGCTATCTAATGTTGAGGCAACTCTGACTTTTGATTGTGAAGTAGATCCCAAAGAGCTACCACTGTTTTCCATGGAGCAGCGGCGAAATATCTACCTGACCTTCAAAGAATCTATTCACAACATCGTCAAACACGCCCAGGCCAGCAAGGTAGAGGTACGGCTATGGCGCCAGGAAGATACCCTACGGATGCAGATCAGGGACAATGGTCATGGTTTTGAGACTCCCTTTCCCCCTGAAGGGAATGGCCTGATCAATTTTCAGAAACGGGCCGAAGAGGGGGGCTTCTCCGTACGGATTACTTCGTCGATAGGTCAGGGTACTACCATCATCCTGTCGGTACCCATACGCAAGCCTGATGAGGTAGCACTACCCACCCTTGCAGCTCCATGATCTCCGTCCTGCTTTTTGAAGATAATAGGAGCCTTCGGCAAAGCCTGACGCAATACTTTGAAAGTACGAGTGAGATAGCCGTTGCGGGTGCCTATGAAAATGCCAATGATGCTGTTTCCAGAGTTCGAAAGCATAAGCCGGATGTAGTACTGATGGATATTCAAATGCCGGGATTGTCGGGGATAGAAGCCCTGCAACAAATCAAAGTCGCCTATCCACAGACCAAAGTACTCATACATACGGTTTTTGAAGACGAACATCGAATTTTCTCATCCATCTGTGCGGGCGCTTCGGGTTACGTACTTAAGAGTCCGGACCCGGATGAAGTCCTGCAGGCGATACAGGATGTATACAAGGGTGGGGCACATATGTCTCCGGCCATCGCGGCCAAGGTACTACATATGTTTCAGCACCAGTTTGTGCAGGCACAGCCTACCTACGTGGAGCTCACCTCCCGCGAGCGCGAAGTACTTACCTGCATGGTCAAAGGTATGAGCTACAAGATGATCGCTGATACCTGCTCCATCAGCTTCAATACCGTTCACTATCACATCAAGCATATCTACGAAAAGCTGCACGTCAACTCGGCTCCCGAAGCCGTAGCCAAGGCCATTGCCCAGAAGATCGTTTAGCACCCACAGTACAGCTTCATTCCAGGTACGAAACTACTGCTGACACTTATCAGTAATCAACCAAATACCCAATAGTGACTACTTATTTTTTCTGCATTAGGAGCTCGCTAAGCCCATTTTTGAACTTTGCCGTGAAATTAATTAATAAAAGGTAGGTTAAGTTTTCTCTTTTACCGTCTCATAGTACAAAACGCCCTACACCAGAACTATGAGCAAACGACTAGCTCCACAGGATGCCCATGAGCTATGGCAGGAATACCGCTCCGGCGATATCTATGCACTGGCCAAAATCATGCAGGCTTACTACCCCGACCTGTACCATTGGGGCATGCGGCTGCGTCCGGATAAGGATTTTGTCAAGGACTGCATCCAGGAGACCTTCCTGAATCTGTGGAAGATCCACGCTACCATCAACGAAGTGGAGAATGTACGCTCGTATCTGATGGTGATGCTTAAGACCCGAATCCTGCGTGAGCTTTCCGGCAAATATGTCACACACCAGACCAACCTTTCTGACGAGTACGCTTTCTCGGTGGAGTTTTCGGCCGACCTCCGGCTGATTGAAGAAGAAAATGAAGTATACCAGCTTCGCAAGCTGGAACAAATGATAAATACTCTACCCGCCCGGCAAAAAGAGCTCATTTACCTCCGCTTTTACCAGAGCCTAAGCTTTGAGCAGATCTCCGAGGTCATGCAGCTCGGTCGCCAGTCGGTCTATAACCTGCTGCAGAAGTCCCTGAACAGTCTCCGTAAGAACTGGGCCATTGGGTCCTTCCTATTGCCTGGTCTGCTCTGTCTGTAAAGACCAGCCTGCCTTCAAGAAGGCTACCCATTATCCCACTACTACCATAGACACTAGCATGAAAAATTACGAAAAATATACTGTGGAAGACTTTGTCCTGGATGATGACTTCAGAGATTGGGTACAGGGGGTAAGCCAGCAGGAAACCTTCTGGCTCACCTTCGTACAGAGGCACCCGGAGAAAAAGCAGGACCTCCACATAGCCGAGCAGCTGGTACGGGTCGCCACCGTAGCCGCCGAGCGCCTGAGTGAAAAGGAAATACGGGACGAAGTACAGGATTTTATAGAAAAGGCCACTCTACCCACTGATTCGGCGGAGGAGCTGTATGGGGATAGTACCCCTCAAAGAAGCATGGCCTGGAGCGCCTGGGTAGTCGCGGCCTCCATACTGCTGGCGCTGGGCATTGGCTGGTACGTAATTACCAATTCGGACACCACCCAACATAACAGGTATGTCGCGGAGGTCACTGACAACAAACTGGTAGAAACCTTCAATGACTCTTCCAAACCGCTGACGATACAGTTGAGCGACGGCTCCGAGGTGCTGCTAAGTCCGCAAAGCCGCCTGCGGTATCCGTCTCAGTTTTCCGGTAGCAGTCGTACCATCTACCTGACCGGAGAAGCTGTATTCAGCGTGAAACGTCGGCCCGAGCCATTCATGGTGTATACGGGTGATATGGTTACCAAAGTACTGGGTACCCGATTTGTAGTCCGGGCCTTCTACATGGAAAAGAAGTACTCGGTACAGGTGCTGTCCGGTAAAGTATCGGTGTATACCACAAAGTCCAGCCGGTCAATCCAAAACCGGGAAGTAAAAGGGCTGATCCTGACGGCCAATCAGGCAGCCATTTACGAAAAAGAAGCCCAGCAACTGACCAAAACGCTGGTAGCCAACCCCGCTCAGGTCAAGGCCACACCGGCTCCGGTAGACTTCATATATGATGAAGTAGCCCTCCCAGCCATACTCAACGAACTCGAAGTACACTATGGAATCCCCATGCAATATGACAAGCAAAGCTTTAACAACTGCAAAATCACCGCCACCCTGACCAATGAAACCCTCTACGAAAAACTGGACATGCTGTGCAAAACGGTATCGGCCAGCTATGAAATCGTAGATGGACAGATCCTGATCAGCGGAAAAGGCTGTGAATAGCAACACAAAAAAGGCAGGAGCGCCACCCCCTGCCTAGTAAGGTAAAACCACGGGTACCACTCGCCAAAGTAACCACCCGTCGCATAAGTTCCTAGTTACCAGAACCTTTAACCTTAATCAAACCTATGAAAAAACTTCTTACAAGCCAAATCTGGATTAAACTCATGAAGTTTTCCTTAACCCAAAGTTTAGTCATGGTACTCTTCATAGGGGTTTCGTACGCCCACGAAACCAGCGCCCAGGAGTACCTGAAACGCCGGCTCTCCATCAAAGCAGAAGGGAAAGAAGTGAAGAAGGTACTCGTTGAGATCGAGAAAGCCACGGACGTCCGGTTCGTATATAGCTCACAGGTAATTGCACCTACGCAAAAAGTGACCCTGAACGTAAGTAACTCCACGCTGGATGAAGTACTCCGCAAGCTCTTCAACCAGATCCACGTTAAGTATGAGGTAGTGGGCCGGAAGGTGGTACTTTCATCGATACCAGCTCCCCCATCAAGTAGTCTGAACACAGAGTCCGATAGAAAACTGGCCGTCAACGATGCCCTGCGGGCCGTATCGGGTACTGTAACGGATGAAAGCGGAACGGGTCTGCCTGGCGTAAGTGTAGTTCAAAAAGGTACACAGCGTGGTACCACTACCAACGCCGAAGGCAAATTTCAACTGGATATACCTGACAATTCCGCTATTCTGGTTTTTAGCTTTGTGGGCTACCAGAGCAAGGAAGTAGCCATTGGCGGTGAATCCGTACTGACGGTACAGATGTCGCCCGAACTGAAATCACTGGAAGAAGTGGTGGTGGTAGGATACGGTACCCAGCGCAAGTCCGACCTAACGGGAGCCGTAGGTACGGTCAAAGGCGAAACCCTGCAGGAGCGTCCGGTAGCTTCGCTGAATCAGGCGCTGTCAGGACGTATTACGGGTGTGAACGTATCCGTCAACTCAGGCAGACCGGGCGGCCGGGCCAATATCCGTATCCGGGGCAATACCTCGGTGAGTGTAGCTAACAACCCGCTGTATGTTATAGACGGAGTGATTCTCAACGCCGCCGACCTGGCCAATGGTAGTACCCCCATCGACTACATCAACCCCAATGACATTGCCTCCATCGAGGTACTTAAGGATGCTTCGGCTACCGCTATTTACGGAGCCCGGGGAGCCAACGGCGTCATACTCGTCACTACCAAACGGGGCAGCCAGGATGGCGGCCGGGTTAACTACGACACCGACTACGGGATAGGCGTACTGCCCCGTAAGATACCCCTGCTGAACTCGGAGGAATTCCTGCGGGTAGAAGAGATCGCTTATCAGAATGCTCAGAAGTATGACCCAGTAGGCTGGGCCGGTGGCAAGTACACCGATCCCAAAACCAAGCGTACCAATCCTCTCCTGTTTGACGCCAATGGCAAGCCCCTCTACAATACCGACTGGCAGGACGAAGCTTTCCGGCAGGCCCTGATCCAGAACCACCAGCTTTCGTTCGCGGGGGGTAACGGCAAAGACAGCTACGGTGCCTACCTGGGCTACAGAAATGAAGAAGGTCTCATGCACGAGTCGTGGCTGAAGCGCTACGCGGGCCGCTTCGTGTTTGACAGCCAGATCAAAAAGTGGCTGAAAGTGGGAGGTTCACTCAGCTACAACGATCAGAACGAAAGCCAGGTAGACCCGCTGGGAGCCGGAGGTATCATAGCCATGCGTCAGGTACTGGAAGCCCTGCCTATTATACCGGTAAAATATCCCGATGGCCGCTGGGGAGGCAATGAGGACTATCCGGGCATGGAAGGGGGAGGTAACCCCCTGCACGTGGCCAGAGAGCGCCTCTACTACCTCAAGACCCAAACCATGCTGGGTAATATCTACTCCAACATCAACTTTGGGCATGGCCTAGAGCTACGTACTACGCTGGGTACCAACATCATCAACCAGCGTATCGACTACTACGGTGGCCGTACCCTCAACTACATTTCCAGAAACCAGGGCGGAGATGCCTCCATTACCAACGATCGTCACAACTCGTGGCAGTTTGAAAACTACCTGACTTATAACAAGACCTTCGCCAATATTCACTCTTTCAACGGTTTACTTGGTATTGCGTGGCAGCACGTAGATCGCTTTAACAATGTCGCCAGAGCGCAACGCTTCCAGGATGACTACTTCCAGTTCAACAACCTGGGAGCCGGTTCGGTAGTCCAACCAGCCACTTCAAGCACGGTGGCCTATGGTCTTAACTCCTACTTTGGCCGCATCAACTATGGCTTCAAGAACAAGTACCTGGTTACCTTCACCGGTCGTATCGACGGTTCCTCAAAGTTTGGTTCGGCTAACCGGTATGCGGTATTCCCATCGGCAGCACTGGCCTGGCGTATCACGGAGGAAGATTTCATGCAGGCTATACCCGCTATCTCTAACCTCAAACTCCGCACCAGCTACGGGGTAACGGGTAACTCCGAAATTACAGCCTACCAGGCGCTGGCCGGACTGGGTAACTACTCTGTCATTTTCAACAACTCCCGCGAAGTAGGTATCGGGGTAAACCGCCTGGCTAACCCGGACCTGCGCTGGGAGAAAACCCAGCAGTTTGACGCCGGCCTGGAACTGGGGCTTTTAAGCAACCGCATCATGCTGGAAGCGGATGTGTACCGTAAGCTTACTACTGATATGCTACTAAGCGCGCCGGTGCCATCCAGCAGTGGCTATACTACCGTAAGCCGGAACATCGGAAGCATGGTAAACCAAGGCGTCGAACTGGGAATCAACACCGTCAACCTGTCCGGCCGCGACCTGTCCTGGAGCACCAACTTTAATATCTCCATTAATAAAAACAAGGTACTTGCGCTGACCGGCGGTTCGGACATCTTTACCGGATCTACCATTATCCGGGAAGGCGAGCCGGTGGGTTCATTCTTTGGATTTGTACACCAGGGTACCTGGAGTACGGCCGAGGAGTCAGAAGCGGCCAAGTACCTGAAGAAGCCCGGCGATATCAAGTACCAGGATGTGAACAACGACGGCCGCATCAATGACAACGACCGGGTAATCATAGGTAAGGGTATCCCCGATGGCTTTGGTAGCTTTATCAACACTTTTGGCTATAAGAACTTTGAGCTGGTGGTAGATTTGCAGTTTATGTACGGCAATGATGTACTGTTCCGTAGCAAGCACTCCGCCGAAGACCGCCAGGGTATTGCCAACAGCTTCAAAACCGTACTCAACGCCTGGACACCCGAGAACCAGAATACCAACATAGCCCAACTGCGACCCGTATCGGCTGGCTACAACACCAACAACGATTCCGACCGGGTGCAGGACGGATCGTTCCTGCGGGGCCGCAACCTGCTCCTGTCGTACCGGTTCGGCAATAACATAACCCAGAGGCTCCACTTGAACCGCCTGCGGGTATTCGCCTCCGTACAGAACTTCTTCCTGTCTACCAAGTACCCCGGCTACGATCCGGAAGTATCCACTTCGGGCGCGGCCTTTGATCAGGGCGTGGATCTGTACGCGTACCCCAAGCCACGGGTATTCACCGTAGGATTGAACGTAGGTCTTTAGTAGCTAACCTTCTAACAGCAGATACTCATGAAACGTACTATAAAATCATATATCCAGATCCTTCTTACTGGTTCTATCTTATTCACCGGTGCCAGCTGCTCCGACTTCCTCGAAGAGCCTGATCGCTCCAACTTTACGATGGAGAACTACTTCACCAAACCCGAGCACGCGCAGAGTGCCGTCAACTCCATCTACGAGAGTATGCGAGCCGTATTGGGTGGCGGCTTTAACGGGGCCCCCTGGATGATGCTTGAGTTTGCCACGGGACTGGCCAATACCGAACTCGGGCAGGCCCAGAACAGCATCTTCGTGCGTAACCTGGTCAACAACTCAGACAATGAATACGGCGGTACCTACTGGACCAGCAGTTACCGGGGCATTGCCAATGCCAACCTGGCCATTGCCAAGATACCGGGCATCAACATGGATGAAGCAGCCAAAAAACGGTACATGGGTGAGGCCCGGTTCCTGCGTGCGCTCTACTACTACAACCTGGTCCGGATATTCGGTAACATCCCTCTCATTACCGAGCCGGTTGATCTAAAATCGGAGAACCTGTACCCAACCCAGTCAACACCCGAAGAAGTGTACAAGCTGATCGTAGCGGATCTGGTGGAGGCCGAGAACTCGGGACTCCCCTTTACCGATGCCACCGGCCGTGTCAGCACGGGAGCGATCAAGTCGCTGCTGTCCAGCGTGTACCTGACTATGGCGGGATATCCCTTACAGAAGGGGGCCGAATACTACCAGAAAGCTGCCGAAAAGGCCAATGAGGTGATTCAGTCGAGCAAGTACAGCCTGTTCCCCTCCTACGATGACCTGCATACTCCCGCCCGTAAGAACATAGGTGAAAACATCTTTATGGTTCAGTACGCGGCTTTTGTGATGCCTTCTAACTGGCAGACCTCCATCATTCCCTACAACCAGGGCATCTCGGCCTATACGGATGAGACAGGGGCCATCTTTGCCAATAAGGAATTCGTAGAGTCGTATGAGCCGGGTGATAAGCGGGCCGAAGAGAAGCAATTCTACTACTCCACCTTTTCGCTGAGAAGCGACCGGAGCAAGACCCGGTCGCTGGGTGGATACTATCTGTATAAGCACTTTGACCTGGAGGCGCAGCTTTCTACCACCAGCAGTGGCCTCAACTGGCCCGTGATGCGCTATGCGGAGGTACTGCTTACCTATGCCGAAGCAGCCAACGAAGCGGGCGGTCCCTCACAGGCAGTGTATGATGCGGTAAACCAGGTACGGAAGCGGGCCAACCTGCCTGAACTAAAAGGCATGACCAAAGAGCAACTGAGGGAAGCCATCTGGAAAGAGCGCTGGCATGAGCTGAGCTTTGAGAACATTACCTGGTACGATATGGTCCGGCTCCGCAAGGCCTTCAACGTTAGTACCCGGAAGTTCGAAGACTTTGTGGGTCACAAGTTCTCCTACGGGCCGGTCCTGAAGGAAAGAGAGCTGTTGTTCCCCATCCCGACCGCTGAAATCCGTAACAACAACAAGCTCAAGCAGAATACCGGATACTGATCCATCACTCCCAGCGTTTGTTTTTCCTATACCGTAGGTGTCAATTTAAAACTACCTACGGTATAGGATGCTATTCTACTGCTTTCTATAGTTAAAAATGTTGCCTGATTAACTCATGGTTAGTTACTCAAACTTCGTCTCTGGTACTAACTAACGTTACATCCTAACCTTATTATTACGTATGCCTATTCAAGTAAAAAGAAAGCGTTTAGATCTGAGATGGATAACAGGTTTGTTTCTCCTGGTACTGGCCGGCCTATCAGCCGCTTTTGTAACCCGGCAGCAACCGACTCAAAAACAACAGCCTCTGGTCGTCTTTGTTACCGGTGACCACGAGTACAGCGGCGAACAAACCCTGCCCCTGCTCGCGGCTGAGCTTGAGAAAAATTACGGGCTACGTACCAAAGTACTGAAGGCATCTCCCAATCAGAATGCCGAGCAGAACATCCCCGGCCTGGAAGCCCTGGCCCAGGCAGATATGGCGGTGTTCTTTCTGCGGTGGCGCCAGCTTCCTCCCGATCAGCTCAAGCATATCGATGCCTACCTCAACTCGGGTAAGCCGGTGATGGGCTTCCGTACCTCTACCCACGCCTTTAACTTCCCCAAGGGGCATGAATCCGAAGTGTGGAATGCCTTTGGCGAGCGGGCTTTTGGTACCCCTCCGGGCTGGGGCAGAGCTGGTCATACCCACTACGGTCACGAAAGTACTACGGACGTCACCATCATTCCCGAGGCAGCCAAGCATCCCATACTGACGGGGGTAGCCCCTGCTTTCCACGTACCATCCTGGCTGTACCGGGTGCGCCCTGATTATCCACCCAAAGACGCTACCCTGCTCCTGATGGGCAAATCGGTGAATCCGGACAAGGCCGCCATTGAAAATCCGGTAGCCTGGACCTGGAAGAATAAGCACGGTGCCAAAGTATTCTTCACGACACTGGGACATCCCGAAGACTTCAAAGATGAGAGCCTGCAGCGCATGACGGTCAATGCCATTCACTGGCTGCTCGACAAGCCCGTTCCTAAAAAGTGGAAAGGCAAGATTGACATAGATGTACCTTACCGGGGAATCGTAAAGTAGACAAGCCGGGTCGGTACTCGGTCCAGCCGCAGATTCGCAGAGAAATATAAAATTCCTAACTCCATGACTATAAAACTTAAAGGATTGATCCTGACCGTTGGACTGGCACTGGTTGCTTTCAGTGCCTTCCAATTCACGCAATCCAATGCACTTAAGATCAGCAATGGGTCCCGCATTGTCCTGATCGGTAACAACCTGGCCTCCAGAATGATCAACTACGATCATTTCGAAACGGAGCTACAGGTGCGCTACCCTGACAACAAACTGGTCGTGCGCAACATGGCTGACGGAGGTGATACCCCCGGTTTCCGGCCCCATTCGGCCCGCTTCTCGCCCTGGGCATTTCCGGGAGCCGAGCGTTTTCAGACTGAGTATGCCAATAATTCGGGCAGTGAGGGACACTTTGAATCCCCCGACCAGTGGCTAAGCCGCCTTAAAGCAGATGTCATTATTGCCTTCTTCGGGTATAGTGAGTCGTTTCAGGGCAAAGCCGGTTTGGACAACTACAAGGCCGAACTGGAAGCTTTCATCAAGCATACACAGAATCAGAAGTACAACGGAACCGCCGCCCCACAGTTAGCCCTGGTATCGCCCATTGCCTTCGAAGACCTTTCGGCCCGGTACGACCTGCCAAACGGTAAGAAGGAGAACGAAAACCTGCTGCTGTACACCCGGGCCATGAAGGAAGTGGCAGACAGGAATGGCATTCTGTTTGTGGATGCCTTTGCGCCTTCTCAGAAGTGGTATGAGGCCAGCAAAGAGCCTCTGACCATAGATGGTTTCCAGCTCAACGACGAAGGCTACAAAAAACTGTCGCTGCTACTGGCTGATCAGGTATTTGGAAAAGTAGCCCCTAAGTCCCAGTCGAACAGACAACTGGTATACGATGCCGTCATGGAGAAAAACTGGATGTGGCACAACGACTATAAAATTCCGAACGGAGTACACGCGTATGGCCGTCGCTACAACCCGTTTGGCCCCGACAACTACCCGTTCGAGATTGAGAAAATCCGGCAGATGACTGCTATCCGGGATACCGCCATCTGGCTCGCAGCCACCAAAGGGCAGAAGATGGATCTGGCGGCGGCGGACAAAAATACCAGAGAACTGCCACCGGTAAAAACTAACTTTAACCCCGAGAAGAACGGTAGCCTTAAGTACCTGTACGGTCAGGAGGCCATTGATAAGATCAAAGTAGCCCCCGGCTATAAACTGGAGCTGTTTGCCTCCGAGGTAGAATTCCCCGACCTGGCCAATCCGGTACAGATGAGCTTTGATAACAAAGGCAGACTATGGATAGCTACCATGCCTACCTACCCCCACTACAAGCCGGGAGATGCCAAGCCCAATGATAAGATCCTGATCCTGGAAGATACCAACAACGACGGCAAAGCGGATAAGCAAACCATATTCGTGGAGGGTCTGCACGTGCCGGTAGGTTTTGAGTTAGCGCCCGAAGGCGTCTACATCTCCCAGGGTACTAACCTCAAGCTCTATACCGATACCAATGGCGACGATAAGGCAGATAAGGAAGAGATTATCCTGAGTGGCTTCGACGACCACGATACCCACCATACCATCAGTGCCTTCGCGGCCGATCCGTCCGGTGCTATCTATATGGGAGAAGGTGTCTTTTTGCATACCAACGTAGAGACTCCCTATGGACCGGTACGGGCAACCAACGGAGGCTTCTATCGCTACAATCCGCAGCGCCGCCACCTGGAGCGCACCGCTCAGCTGGCCATTCCAAACCCCTGGGGTATTGCCTTTGACGAATGGGGGCAAAACTTCTTCGCCGAAACATCCAGCCCGGATGTACGCTGGATGATGCCGGGTTCGGTACTGCCCCGCTACGGTGAGTCTACCCACAAGTCAAAGCAGCTGATTGAGAAAGATCACATGGTACGTCCAACCTCCGGTCTGGAATTTGTATCCAGCCGCCACTTCCCCGATAATGTGCAGGGCGATATGCTGATCAACAATACCATTGGTTTCCTGGGTATGAAGCAGCACGCGGTAGAGGATGACGGTACCGGCTTCAGGACTAAGCACCGGGTAGATCTGGTAAGCAGCGAAGACCGTAACTTCCGTCCGGTGGATATGGAGTTCGCTCCGGATGGCTCCCTGTACTTCATCGACTGGCACAACATCCTGGTGGGTCACATGCAGCACAACGCCCGCGACCCCCTGCGCGACCACGTGCACGGCCGGGTATACCGCATCACGTATCCATCACGCCCGCTGGTCAAACCAGCTAAAGTGGCCGGAGCCAGTGTAGAAGAGCTGCTGGATAACCTGAAACTACCCGAATTCCGCACCCGCTACCGGACCCGCCGCGAGCTGAGGGGCCGGAATGCCTCAGAGGTACTACCTAAAGTAACCAAGTGGGTAGCCAGCCTGGACAAAAATGATCCGCAATACGAGCATCATGTACTGGAAGCTCTTTGGGTAACCTGGGGCTTGAATAAGGTAGATCAGAAGCTCCTGCGCCAGACGCTTCAGGCCAAAGACTACCGGGCCCGGGCCGCCGCGGTAAGGGTGCTCCGGTACACGGGCCATCAGGTAGCGGATCAGGCCCAGCTACTCACCCAGGCCGCCCGTGATGACAACAGCCGGGTGCGCCTGGAAGCCATCGTAGCGGCCTCCTGGATTGGCAAAGAAAAGGGACTACCCGTGCTGGCGGAGGCTGAAAAGAAGCCGCTGGATGACTGGATGGTACACGCTCACGAAACAGCCGTGGCGCATCTAAACGACAGACCCGTCAAAAAACAGAAGGAAATTGCCGTCACCTCACACCTGAAAGGCGCTGACCTTGAACTCTATACGCAGGGAAGGGAAATCTTCTCCCGTGAAGGTTTCTGTATTACCTGTCACCAGCCCGATGGCAAAGGACTTACGGCCTCGGGCTTCCCTCCCCTGGCAGGTACCAAGTGGGTAACCGGAAACGAGGAGCGTCTGATTAAGGTGGTACTGAAAGGCTTGCTGGGGCCTCTGGAGGTAAATGGTGTCAAGTATCCCGGACAAGTACCTATGACCCCATACGCTGGTATGCTGGACGATAAGGGTGTAGCTGCGGTACTAACCTACGTGAGAAACTCCTTCGGCAACCAGGCACCCCCTATCTACCCCGAAAAGGTAAAGCAGGTAAGGGCTTCAATCGACAGCAAGAAAGACTTCTATTCGCCGGATCAGCTACTCAAGGAGCATCCGATGGAAAGCATGTAGTGTACCTATCAATAGCTAAGAATAATTCTACCGCCCCTGCATTGTTGGATGCAGGGGCATTTTTTTTAGTTATGTAAACTGCTGGAACTTCCTGCTGCTTTACACCCACCTGCCCATCTTACCGATCAGACCTTCCCCCCTTCAAGGCTTTTACCTGTTAGCTGTATTGGTTAACTAGGTTATTGCAAGGGCAAAATTTGTCCACAGCGGATGCTGTTTTTGAGCCATTTGGATGGGTGTCATATTATTAATGCCTTGAT
>NZ_JAFEUV020000010.1 GCF_017355915.2 Telluribacter roseus | reverse complement strand
CGCCCGGTAAAGTAGGTAGCCGCCACACCCTATCAAGCACAAGGAGTCGCAGCACACGCTGTGGCTCCTTTGCTGTTTATACCTACCACTGCACTTCGTCAACAGCAATAGAGGGCTCTTCCTACAGGGAGGAGCCCTTTTTCTTTATACTTCCTAGCTTCTGGAATAGCCACAAATAGAATGGGTACCAAAATTCTAGAGCCTATACTTTTATAGGATCAGAGATCTTAAAGCTCTGCCTAAGATAAGTTAATTTGTCTTCTCTTTTTGGAATAAGCCCATACTCAACGAATCCCTTATAGCCCGTATCTGCAATCTTCTTCAAATTAGTCGGCTTTGTCTCATCGATTTTATTTCTTCCTGGTACGCCGTACTATAAGGCTACTTAGAGTACATAAAAATTAGTTTTGGCATATAAGTTGCGCGAAAAAGGGGAGTTACTATTGCCTTACCTAACCCTTTATCTGACTTGAATAAGTTAAGCGCATATCTTTCGGCAGCCTCACAAGATACTGAAATAGATACTCCTCACTCTGCTAGTAACCTCAATGAATTAGTCCTGGATGGTTTGCCTGTGGCCATTGGGGTAGTTGACAGAGATGGTAATCTGATCTATATCAATGACACCTGGAGCAGGTATATTGCTCATTATGATATCTCCAGACACCAATTAGTAGGAGCTGAATATCCTCGCCTATGTCGTATATCGGATGAGACGGAAGCCAAGCAGGCCAAAGACGGGGTTGAGGCTGTGCTACAGGGAGACCTACCTGAGTTTGCCTTTGAGTACTTGTGCCCGATTTCTAAGCAGGAGCGTTGGCTCAGGGCTCGTATAGCTCCCCTGGTACATCATGGATCTATCAAGGCTGCTACTGTCATGCATGTAGATATTACTAAAAGGAAACTTGCTGAGCTGAAAATGCAGGTTGTCTTACAGGAAAAGCAGGATGTAATTGATGAAAATCAAAAGATTCTGGATATGTCCCTGGATCTGATTTGTACTTTCGATGCGGAAGGCCGGTTCGTCCAGGTCAATAGTGCCTGCAGGGATATTCTGGGTTATGAGCCTGAGGAACTCCTGGGGGTGAAATTCATGGATCTGGTTTATGAAGAGGATCATGCTAAAGTCAGAGCTATCCGCATGGAAGTAGGGAGGGACCTGAAGAATTTTGAGAATCGTTATATCCGAAAAGACGGGAGCCTGGTACACCTGGTATGGTGTGCCCGCTGGGATGAAGAAGACCAGAAGTTGTTCTGCATAGGTCGTGATAACTCAGAGAAGAAAAGAGCCGAAGATCAGCAAGTGGCTTATAATAAAAAGGTAGCCACTATACTCGATAGTATCACCGATGGGTTTTATATACTAAATAAGGAGTGGGTAGTTACCTACTGGAACCGTGAGGCGGAGCGAATAACAGGATTGTCTAAGAAGGATGCATTGGGCAGGAACATATGGCAGCTGTTTCCGGGGGCGGTAGCGTTGAGGTACTATCCCGAATATCATCGGGCGCTTAACGAGCAGATTCCGGTACATTTTGAGGAGCGGGCCTCTGTAAAGGCACTTTGGCTGGATGTCAATGTGTATCCCTCCGAAGAGGGGCTCTCAGTATACTGCAAAGATATAACTGACCGTAAGCAGGCAGAAGAACAGCTTCGCCTAGCTAATGAACGTTATGAAATAGTTACCAGTGTGACGCAGGACGCCATCTGGGAGTATGATGGCGTTATTGATCAGTTTTATTGGCGGGATGGTCACGAAGCGCTATTTGGACCTAATGCCACTCATAAGATCAACACCCTGGAAGATTGGCTGGCTCTGATTCATCCGGAGGATGTAGATCGTGTATTTGAAGGAATACAACAACGTATACCTGCTGCGGACGTTTTACATTGGCTGGAAAACTATCGTCTTCTCAAAGAAGACGGCAGTTATGTGCATGTAATAGTACGAGCCCAATTGATTCGGGATCACGAAGGGAAATTCTTAAAAGCCATAGGAGCCACCCAGGATGTTACATTACAAAAAGAAAGAGAGCGGGAAAGGGAACAATTGATCAAAGAGTTGATGCGTACGAATGAGGACCTTCAACAGTTTACTTACATTACTTCCCACAACTTTCGGGCTCCGTTGTCAAACCTACTGGGTCTGCTGCACCTGATGAAGGACATTCCTCTGGAAGATCCTCTCCTTAAGGAGCTCATGGAAGGCTTTCATAAATCCACTACCGCTCTTCATGAGACGGTAAATGATCTCATTCATGTACTTATTACCAAAGGCAATCCCTCCCAAAGCAGAGAGCAGATCAGGCTACGGGAGATTTATGACAAAGTAACCCAGCAGATTCAGGTATCGTTAGGAGAAGCCAGCGCTGTCATAGACTATGACGACCAACTGGCGCCGATTGTCTATTTTGACCGCTCCTATCTGGAAAGCATCCTGCTTAATCTGCTGACTAACTCCCTGAAGTACCGATCTTACGAGAGAACGCCACATATCAGTATCACTACCCGCGAAACTGCGGATTCGGTACAACTGCTATATAGTGACAATGGCATTGGCATGGACCTGAAGCGGTACGGCGACCGGCTGTTTGGCCTTTACCAGCGCTTCCACGACCGGCCCGATAGCAAAGGGCTGGGGCTGTACCTGGTCAAGTCACAGATTGAAGCTTTGGGAGGTACTATCCAGGTGGAAAGCCAGGTTGATCGGGGTACTCGTTTTACTATTACTTTGAAGAAGGGGCAGCAGTCGTTATAAATGCTATTTGAAGTTTATTGCTTCTGCCGGCTGAGTACCCGATGACTGCCAATGCCAAAGTACAGTATGAATAGTTACCGGTAAAGGTCTTTCAGGTACTGACGAAACTCATCAGTATCGTAGTTAGCCATTCCCTCAATGCGATGGACCAGTTGCCCGCGGGGATCCAGAATCAGGGTAGTGGGAATCGCCTGCGACCTGAATTCTGGAGGAATAGTACTGGCTGGAACATAAACGGGAAACGAAAATTCAGCCTGCCTGATGTACCGCTCAGCTTTGGCAGGATCTTCATCCAGGGATAGCATCACAAAAGCTACTTTATCCTTATCCATGGACTGGTACAGCTTTTCGATGGCTGGCATCTCAGCCCGGCAGGGGGGACACCAGGTAGCCCACTGATTCAGAAATACAACCTTTCCCCTCAGCGATTCAAGAGTAACTGTTTTTCCATCAAGGGTACTCATTGTAAATGGGTAGCCAGTCTGTGGATAGGCAGCTGCGTTAGCCGCTTCCATTTCAGTGGTTTCGGGAAGGGCTGGGTTCATTAGGCCAGTGGCCAGTATAAGCCGCTGTATATGGCCAATTATCGGAGTATGTAGACCAGTTACGTACAGGAATCCAAAAACAACAAGTATCACCACCCATTCGGGTACTTTACCGATAAAACTCTTCACCTTATCCACTGCTGTTTTCATTTGGAGGTTACCCATACTGGCAAAGCTTCGTTTCTTATTTGTAATCAAATATAGGTTGATCTCCGATGAACTACCACACATGCCATTTAGGAGAGTCCATCTACGGTGATGCTGATGAGCAACCGTAGAGAGTAGTAGTATGGATCAATGAACCCCTTGTTTTACTACGATCGCCGGGGAAGGGGCCATAGCATAGGTACCTGTCTTTGATAGTGCTGGTAGGTTTCTCCATAAGTATCTATCAGCTTTTTCTCTTCAAAGTAGATGCCTATCCGGATGTACAACATGGTGAATAGGGCTAAAAGACTGTTGCTGATCGTAGGGGTGAAGAGAAACAGCCCAATGGATATGAGTATGGTACCACTATAAAGCGGATGGCGAACGTACCTCAAAATCCCGCTCCGTATCAGTGATGAGGCAGAGGAGGCGTGGCTTTTTCGGAATACATCCAGACCGGTAAATTCGCTAAGGTCATACTGCCGTACCGCCATCCCAATGACAACAAGTCCTAAAAGGATCACCGTTGCACCCAGGTAGGACATCCACCCATACGGTACCCAAAGGTACTCAGCCGGTGCAGAACGATGAGCGCCTAATACTAATCCAAATGTCAGCAATGCCAGCAGGTTATAAAGGAGGCGATAGTAGTGATAAAAGCTGACCATTTTTAGACGTACCCATTCCTTCACCCGCTTTGAGGCCATAAGACTGTGTAGTACCCCAAATACAAGCCAGGCTGCAACTATAAACAGATAAGGAGTCATAGGAGTTTATTTTCAGCTAAAAGTAACAGATTCGGATCGTACTGGTATCTGCCTCATTAATAAGTTTGGAGTGCTCAGCCTACTGACTGAGCGGGGACAGGTACATCAGCCGGCGAATCAGACTGTTTTAGATCCAGGCTACAAAATAACAGCTGTACCTTCTCCTACTAATTTTCAATCTTAACATTCAGGTCTATTCCCTGAATCGATACAGATAAGGAGCTTTGTTGGCGGCACCCGTGTACTTTTTATCCAAACGCTCCAGTACGTTCAGGTCCAGGATCTTCTTCTGAAAGTTGTTGCGGGCAAAGGGCTTGTCATAGATGGTTTCGTATAGCTCCTGTACTTCCTTCATCGTAAAGGTTTCGGGAAGCAGGTTAAAGGCAATCAGTTTCTCGTCGAGGTTGAGCCGTAGCGTGTCGAGTGCTTTGGACACTATGTCCTTATGGTCCATGATCATAGGCGGTAACTGCCCGATATCATACCAGCCGATGGATTCATCAATGTCAGCTTTTTGTGGTACCACCTTATTGATATCTACCAGGGCATAGTACCCAATGGAAATAAACCTGCGGGTAACCCATTCAAGATCCTGCTGTCTGAGTTGCTGCTCCTCAGGCTTTCCCTCGTTCATCTCCATGAGTTTTTCAATAATCTTCTGGTTAGAACGTCCTGTGTCGCCAAACGCCCAAAATTGTTCCAGGTAAATATCCCTGATGCCGGTTCGACTTTCCAGAATCCGGCGCGCAGCCTGATCAATCCCTTCATGCTGGTAGGTAAAGCCGCCGGGCAAGGCCCAGAAGTCTCCTTCGAATACAAGCTTAGGTACCAGTACTTTAAGATGATTGTTCTGGTAGCCAAAAATGACGCAGTCAATCGAAAGTTGCTGTATGTATTCCTCTTTATCAATTATCTGCATCGTATATGGGTGGTAATGCCGGTAAGGAAGTCTATCTGATCACTATTACAGCTTCCATACTTCTTACTGGTCATGAAGCTAATAGGCTTTGTTAGTAGTAGTCTCTTCGTCCAGCGTGTATGATCGGGCTATCCTTACTGGCTCTATTTTCCTGAATATTAATAGCCCATTGAAGTCCAAATGAGGATTGTACTACAAAGATAAAATTTTGTCTAAAATTTATTGTCTAAAATATAGACAATGATTAATTTCTTTTTCTACCTTTGGTCGTCGATAGTAAATTTCATGATCCATAAGCAACTACGGTTCCTCAGGATCAGGTGTTTGTGGCTAAGGTTCTGAAGTGCCATTTTCTTGCTTGCGTATATAATCAACAATTATCCAATCAGTACAAATGATCCAGCGTATTCCTACTACTCTCCGATGGTTGGTCGGGACGGTGATGATGAGCATACTGGCCACTACCTTGTGGTCGTATGTGGTCGTCAAAGAACAACCCCGTATTCTTGTATTCAGCAAAACCGCCGCTTTCCGGCATACCTCCATTGAGGCAGGGCAGAAGGCCCTTATGAAGCTCGGTAAAGAGAAAGGCTTTGCGGTAGATACTACCGAGGATGCCAGCCGCTTTTACGAGGAAAACCTGAAGCGGTACCAGGCCGTGGTCTTTTTGAGCACGACCGGCGATGTACTGAATGCCCAGCAACAGAATGCCTTTGAGCGCTACATCCAGGCCGGTGGAGGCTACCTGGGTATCCATGCCGCTACCGATACCGAATACGACTGGCCCTGGTACAACCAGCTGGCCGGAGCCTGGTTTGCCAACCACCCCATGCCGGACAACGTTCAGAAGGGAGAGTTTGTGGTAGTGGACAAAAACCACCCGTCGACCCACTTCTTACCCGAGCGCTGGGAGCGCGAAGATGAGTTCTATTCCTTCAAAAACATCAGCCCGGCCCTGCATGTACTGCTGACCATTGATGAAAAGACCTACAAGGGAGGTACCAACGGCGATAATCACCCCATGGCCTGGTACCAGGAGTTTGACGGAGGCCGCTCCTTCTATACGGCCGGAGGCCACACCGACGCTACCTTCTCGGAGCCTTTGTTCCTACGCCACCTGGCGGCTGGCCTGCAGTACGTCATGGGAGGTGATTCGCCAAAGCCGTTGAACTACAGCAAGGTCAAGACTAAAAGAATGCCCGAAGAAAACCGGTTCTCGAAAGTAGTGCTGGCCGAGAAGCTCGACGAGCCCATGGAGCTGACGGTACTGCCCGATAACCGTGTACTGGTAGTTGAACGGAAAGGGGCGGTGAAGCTCTACAACCCTGCGGCCAAGCAGTTCAAAACCATTACCCGCATTCCGGTGAATACCAAGGTGACCGATAAGGAAGGCAAAGTAGGCGAAGACGAAGGGGGCCTGCTGGGTATCACCAAAGATCCCAACTTTGCCCAGAATCACTGGGTATACCTGTACTACTCACCCGAAGGCCCCGAGGCCAAGAATATAGTCGCCCGCTACGAGCTGCGGGGGGATGAGCTGGTGATGAGCTCTAAGAAAGTGGTACTGGAGGTTGCTTCCCAGCGCGAGATCAGTGGTCATGCCGGTGGCTCGCTTACGTTCGATGCCAAAGGTAATCTCTACATCTCAACCGGAGACAACATCAACCCCCAGCAATCCAATGGTTTCAGCCCATCGGACGAACGTCCGGGTCGTGAGCCATTCGATGCTCAGATGACTTCAGCCAATACCAACGACCTGCGCGGGAAGATCCTCCGGATATACCCCGAAGCCGACGGTACGTACACCATTCCGGAAGGTAACCTGTTTCCAAAGGGAACCCCGAAGACTCGTCCCGAGATCTATACCATGGGGCACCGCAACCCGTTTCGTATTTCGGTAGACCTCAAAACCGGATACCTCTACTGGGGGGACATCGGTCCTGATGCGGCTCAGCCCAAGGAAGATCGGGGCCCGGCCGGACAGGATGAAGTTGGGCAGGCCCGCAAGGCAGGTAACTATGGCTGGCCTTACTTTGTGGGTGACAACAAACCCTACCACCAGTACGACTTTGCTACAGGCAAGTCAGGTCCCTTGTATGATCCTGCTCAGCCGGTTAATAAATCGGTAAATAATACCGGCTTAACACAACTACCCCCGGCTCAGAAAGCCTTTATCTGGTACCCGTACGCGGAGTCGAAGGAGTTCCCACAGGTAGGGGCAGGTGGCCGTTCGGCCATGGCCGGTCCGGTCTACTACCGCGATCAGTTTGCCCAGGCCAAGCGGGCCTTCCCGGATTACTACGATGGCAAGCTGTTCATCTACGAATGGATGCGCGGCTGGCTGATGGCGGTAACACTGGACAAAGACGGTAACTACGTTTCGATGGAGCGGGTGATGCCCAGCTATAAATTCTCCAACCCGGTAGATATGGAATTTGGTCCGGAAGGTGATCTGTACATGCTGGAATACGGCAGTGGCTGGTTCACCCAGAACGATGACGCCCGACTGGTACGCATTGAGTATAACGGTGGCAACCGCAACCCTCAGGTACAGGTGGCTACTTCCAAAAGGGGAGGAGCTGTACCGTTCAAAACTCAGCTTTCATCGGCAGGTACTAAGGACTTTGATGGAGATACCCTTGCTTATACATGGACGGTCCGACGCTCGGCAGTGACTCCTCAATCCGGAGGTACTCCCCGTATATTTAAAGAAGCCAATCCTACCGTCACGTTTGACAAGCCAGGCATCTATAAAGCCACCCTGACCGTAACCGATGGAAAAGGGGGGAGCAGCAGCCGTACCCTGGAGATCATGGCGGGAAATGAAGAGCCGGTGCTGACCTTTGAGAGCAAGACCAGTAATAAGACCTTTTTCTTTCCAGGTCAGGCCTTTGATTACGAAGTGAAAGTAAGCGATAAGGAAGATGGTAGCCTGGCCAGCGGTAAGATCAAACCCAGCGAAGTAGCGGTCACCATTGACTACCTGGCCGAGGGGTACGATCTGGTTACCATTGCCCAGGGACACCGCAGTGCTGACGCTACCGCCCAGGCTGGTAAAGGACTTACGCTCATCGAATCCAGCGACTGCAAGGCCTGCCACAGCCAGGAGAAAAAATCCATTGGCCCTTCTTACATGCAGGTAGCCCAGAAGTACAAGGGAGATGCTACGGCGGCCGAACGTCTGGCTAAGAAAGTGATAGCCGGTGGTAGTGGTGTGTGGGGCGAAGTAGCCATGAGTGCGCACCCCCAACTATCCCAAGCCGATGCCGAGGGTATGGTCAAGTACATCCTGAGTCTGGCTGAGCCCAAGCAGGCGGCACCCACACTACCCGTCAAAGGGAGCTATACCATGGACTTACCCCAGGGCGATAAGGGCGAAGGCCGGTACCTGGTACGGGCTGCCTACAAGGATAAAGGTAACCAGGGTGTACCCTCCATCACGGCGGAGAAAACGCTGGTACTACGCAGCGCGAAGGTGCCCGCTGGTAAAGCCGATAAGAGGGAAAACGTAATGATATACGGCACCGTCGTCATTGCTTCGGTCAATAATTCAGGCATTGGATTCAGTGACATTGACCTGACGGGTATTTCTCAAATCAAATTTACGGCCACGGCTCCCAAATCCCAGTTGAATACTGCCGGAGGAATCATCGAGGTACGGCTGGGGTCCCCAACCGGCAAGCTAATCGGTCAGACCTCTTTCATTGCACCAGCCGATGCAGGCCCAACCAATATGCCCCCACCGGTAGTCGCTAAACTGTCGGAGGTAACGGGACCGCAGGATGTGTACATGGTATTCAAGAATGACAAAGCCGCTACCGGACAGGCACTGTTTGTAGTCATTGATGTGGAATTCCAGAACGAGCAATCCGCAAATACCAGCCTGAAACCATCCGGTACCAAGGCCTATCCAGCATCAGGTCCGTCAGCTCAGCAGTTGGAAGGCTATGCAGGTAAGTACAAAATGAGCGGACTTCCCTTTGAATACATTGAAATTTCGCCCCTTGCGGGAAAGCTACTCATGAAGGCAGGTACCAATGAAGGCGAACTCTCTCCCGGTGGAGAAGCTGATACGTTTAGTGGAGGAAATGGAGTAATTATCCGGTTTGGCCGCGGGGCTGATCAACAAGTTACGTCAATAAGCTTGGATGTACAGGGTATGTCATTCAAGGGAGTTAAGTAAGAGAGTTTCACGTTTAACCATTTTTATATCATGAAAAAAGTAAGCTTGTTTCTGTTCATTTTTCTTCTGGGCATTTGTGTCAAAGGCTTTTCACAAACTACTACCGGCCCTGACTTTTTTAGTGGCCAATGGGAGATTACGGTGAAGGATACTCCTAATGGTAATGCAAAGTTCATCACCGACCTGACCCGTAAAGACGGTAAACTGACCGGCGAACTAAAAGATCCGGATGGTAACCGTCCGGCAGTACCTATTACTCGGGTTGAGGAGCAAGGCAACACCATTATCATTCACTTCGATAATGATCAGGTAGGTGATATCGGAATTGAACTGGCCAAAGTAGACGATAACAACCTGAAAGGGCAACTGATGAGTATGTTTGAGGCCGTGGCCGTGCGGAAAGGAAAGTAAGGAGTAAGAGCGGTATCTGTACACCTGGTACCCTCAACGTTGGCTACTTACTGAATTTGTAGCACCTTTAGCTCAACAGTATGTCTACGTAGCAACCGTCGGCCGGACTGTAAAGCCGGCCGACGGTTTTTTTACGGATACCTTTGAGTATCTCACCAGTTTAATTCTCACTAAGTCTATACAAGGGTTTCAATCACGTACTTACAGAAAAATGAAAGTCCAGAACAAAGTCATTGTCGTAACGGGCGGAGGAAGTGGTATGGGACGCGAAATCGTACTCCACCTCCTGTCCAAAGGGGCCAGAGTAGTGGCTATTGACATCAATGAACCCACCCTGCAGGAAACGGCAGCCTTAGCCAGCCAGTGGAACAAATCGCTAAGTACCTTTGCGGTTGACATCACCAAAAAAGCATCCGTCGAAAAGCTGTTGGGGGATGTCCTTACCAGTGTGGGCCCGGTGGATGGTATTATTAATAACGCGGGGATTATCCAGCCATTTGTGAAAATAGATCAGCTGGGCTACGAGGTAGTAGAGCGGGTATTTAATGTCAACTTCTACGGTACCCTGTATATGACCAAGACGTTCCTGCCGCATTTGCTTACCCGCCCCGAAGCACATATCGTCAACGTGTCGAGTATGGGAGGTTTTCTGCCGGTGCCGGGCCAGACCATTTACGGCGCCTCTAAGGCAGCCGTAAAGCTCTTCACGGAAGGATTACATTCAGAGTTGGCTGATACCCGGGTACGCGTAACCATCGTTTTTCCAGGTGCGGTAAAAACCAGCATTACCCAGAATTCGGGAGTAAGCACGCCACACCGGACCACCTCCGATACCAAATCAATGAAAGTACTATCAGCTGACAAGGCCGCTGAGATTATCATTGAAGGCATGGAGAATGACCGGTACCGGGTGCTGGTGGGCAATGATGCGAAAATGATGGATTGGTACTACCGCTTCAACCCGGCATCGGCAGCCAGAATGATCGCTCAAAAAATGAAAAGTCTACTAGCTATTTAGGGGGAGAATAGTAGCATTCATATAAAATCCCCAACACTAGTACAAGCATCATCTGCACAGATAGCATTCGTATGTATACTCACTTGCAGGTAGTTGCTCGTGCCCGGCCGGGCACGGGCAACTACCTGCTACTTCATTTCATTCAGCAGGTTCTTCAGGTGGTCAAGGTGCTTCCCGAACTTCTTTTGCGTTATAGCCCGGCTAAGGTAGTACTGAAACACCAGGTAAGCAGCATACGAAGAGAACCTGACGACAGGAGGTAACGAGTGCCAGGTAGCCAGCATCCGTACATGCTGATACAGCGGGATCACCTCTAGCAGGAGGATGAAAAAAATGATCACTACCCTGGCTACAATGGATTGCCACTTCATACGCTGCTCCAGCATCGTTACGTGTTGCTCCAGAGTGTTCTTCACGGTTTCATCCATGCGTTCCATCTTGCGGGTAAGCCGGTAGTTGCGGAATAGAGCAGCAATCATCAACAGACAGAAACCGACGTAGGTCCAGAATAAAAGGTGAGAAGATACGCTCTCTACATTCTTCGCGTGTATTACCATGACCGTTGACATTAGTACAGCAACGGCGGCCATCTGGCGCCGGTAAGCATTTTGCAGTCTGGCAATAGGTCCCTTACTTCTTTGGTGAATCAGTTCCATAATAGCTGGTGTTATTGGTTGTTTGGTATCTTCCTGATTCCAGGCTTGTTTTAAGTCTTCCAGTTCCATAGTCACTTATTTTTGGTAAGCTGCCGTAATTTGTCTTTGATGCGGGTCATCTTCACCCTGAGGGTACCCTGCGAGATGCCCAGAATCTCTTCCATCTCGTCGTAGTTTCGGCCTTCCATGTACAGCATCACTATGGCCTTCTCGATTTCGCTGAGCTGAGCAATGGCTTCATATAGTTGTATCCACTGCTCTTCTTCTGCTCCTTTTTCATCGGCTACATGGTGTGGCAGGTGCTCCGCTTCGTAAGAGGTAATAAATTTTTTCTGCTTCCGCAGGCCGGTTACCGCTGTGTTGAGAGCCACCCGATACAGCCAAGTACTGAACTTTGACTCATCTCTGAACTTCGGATATGCCTTCCACAAATGGATTACGATCTCCTGAAAGAGGTCCTGGCGGTCGGCTTCTGTGTATGCATACATCCTGCATACTTTGTGGATCATGGCGCTGTATTCGCTGATCCGCCTTTCAAATTCTTTTTCTGTGTTATGGTCTGCCACGCTTACGAAGCTTTTGGTAATTAGTCGCGATGGGGTGCTAAATGTTACACGTGCAGAAAAATATTTTGAACACGATTAGTAATCCAAAACAGAACAGCCCCGGCTGATTGGCTGGGGCTGTTGGAGTAAAAGAGATGATATCAATTATCTATAATCATAGCCTGTTTCAGGATGTTGCGTTTAGATTTTTAACCGGATTAGCATTGGCCGCTTTCAGGGTTTGTGACAGGATGGTCGACAACCCCAGAAACATCATGATCGCCAGACTAATTGCTATCTCTACAAATCCAATCTCCAGACTGTAATGCTGGGCACTAACCAGGAGATGATCAAAAATGAAGTACATGACAGGAATGGTGATAACGCTGGCAATGATCATCAGGAGTACGAAATCTTTGGAAAGTAGCAGCACGAGGTTTTCTGCTGATGCCCCCATTACCTTTCGGATACTTACTTCTTTGACGCGTTTTTTGGTGGTGAAGGATACCGTACCTAATAGCCCCAAACATGCTACCGTAATGGCTAGTATGCCCAGAAAGCCCCATAGCTTCACAATCATTATATAATATCGATAGGCATTCCTGATCTCTTCGGAGAAAAGCTGGGCCGTGAATTTACCTTCACCACCAATCTTTTTCCATAAGGTTTCCATCGCCGTCAGACTGCCTGCCATATCCCCTCTTTCTATTTTCAGATTGGCGTAGGTGAATCGATCAGGATTATAATCAAAATAGAAAGGCTCAATTGCATCTCTAAGATCTGAATAGTGGAAGTTTTTCAGGACGCCGGCGATACGTACCTCTCTTCCATCCGGTAAGACGAACGATCTGCCAATAGCCGCGAATGGATTTTTCAGATTCAGCTTATTTACAAACTCTTCGTTGACAATGATAAGTCGTGAGTTTTCCAGGGCATTGGTGCCAAACCCCCTACCCGCCAGCAGCTTTAATCCCATGTTTGAAACGAAAGCCTCATCAGTTGATAGGGAGGACGCCTCTAGCGAGTCTAACAGATGAGAAATTTGGATGTACTGTTTAGAGTCCGAGCCCACCCCCAGAAGATGCGATGACAGGGAAATTCTCTGTACCGAGGAGAGCTTTCCAAATTCGTTTTTGAAAATCTGAGGGTCTACATTCTGCAGCTCCACGTCGAGAAGATTCTGTTGTTCAAATCCCATATCATAGGATACCGAGTACTGATACTGTCGCATCATAATGACAACGGCCATGATGAAGCCGAGAGAAATCATGAACTGGGTGGTCAGAATGATCTTACGGAAAGATAAGCGGCCAGTAGACTGTACTTCTTTCCCTTTCAGGGCAGTGACGGGCGAAATCCTGGAGAAGTACAGGGCCGGAATACTACCGGCGGTAACACCAACCCCTACTGCGAATATAAAAAAGCCGATGAAGGTACCTGGGGTAGGCGACAAATCCATGGGATCTGTTTCTACCATCTGATCCAAAACATCTGTTCGTACCAGGTCATAGATCACATAGGAAAGAAGCAGGGCCAGCAGGGCAATGATGGTAGATTCCACCACGAACTGGAGAATGATCTGTTTCTTCTGTCCTCCCATTACCTTTCTCACCCCTATTTCTCTCATGCGCTCCAGAGATTGAGAAATAGAAAGATTGATATAGTTTGAACACGCGGGTATCAGTACCACCAGGGTGATCGCGCCCGTGATAAAAAGGAGCAGAAAATCCCATGTCATTCCCAGAGAATCATGTAGCTGAGGACCCGGTACTATATCATCCAGAGCCTGGAGCCTGAAAGTGGCTTTTATACTCTCTTTCCTGTATTTCTGCTTCCCAATCGTATTCAGAGACTGTTCAATAGTTTGGGGCTTTGACCCCTCCGAGAGAAGCATGTATACATATGAACCATCAAACTTTTTCCAATGCTCTTCCTTTTCCACGAAGGAAGCACCCTTATAAGATAGTAGTGTAGTATAGGAGGCAATGGCACTGAAGTGCATGTGTGAGTTTTCGGGTACATCTTTCAGGATACCGGTAACTATAAATTCTCCATAACCTTCCATTCTGACCATTTTCCCCATCGCATCTTTGTCGCCGAATATCTTGGTGGCTTCGGTTTGGGATATGACAAGAGAGTTAGGCTTGGAAAGCGCCGTTGCCTTATTACCCTGGAGTAAGGGAAAATTAAAAATCTCCAGAAACTCCGGATCAGCGAAGTACCCATAGAGTGGAATCTTCTTATCCTGATAGACCGCCTGCCCTCCCAGCGACCGATAAATGCGTACCACTTTCTCTACTCCGGTAATATCTTTTTCCAGATGTTGAGCAAGGTTTACCGGAGCTGATGCGTAGTGGGGATTTTCGTCATTGTCATAGACCTGCGTTGTTACCCGATAGATCAGATCCTTTTGCGGATGGAAATCATCAAACCGGTGCAGGAAGGTAAGCAGGGCAATGAATAACAAACTGAGCGACATGCCAAGGGCCAGGCCAATGACGTTTAGTATCGTAAAGAATTTATTCTTGGAAAAGCTACGGATAGCGGTCTTGAAGTAGTTTTGCAGCATATCAGTAATCAAGGGCTAGGGTAGGTAGAGTAAGATTTATGTCTATTATGAGGGCTTGTTGTTAGGCCGGAGCTGTATATGTAAGGCTCTGTGGTAATCGTTCTGTTCGTATCTATGCAAGTGCAGAGCCACTACAGCAGACGGTCAGCCTTAGTGACCAGGCGTGAGCATGAAGTACATCATCCCCACCGACAGCCTGAGTTCATCCAGGGCCGAAAAATTCGTAGGGTGAGCAATGTTCAGCCGGGATACTGTGTATCAGCCCTTAACCATGGATGAATGTAAAATGTATGGTTTCGTCAACAGGAGTAGCCGTTACAACATCGTGCCAGATGTGGATTCGTCTGATGTACAGATACTTACGGGTGGATTATCTGATTAGGTTGTCCGTAGTCGAACAGATTTGTCCGATTATGGACATTTCAAGTACATACGCATGGCTGCCGGACTTACTCTGCCTGATGTAGCTTTCGAGGCAGTACTGATGTAGTTTCAAACCCAATCTTTGGTGAGGGGGGAGTAGCGGGTAGACACTCCCATAGTACATGGCCTAGAGTTCAGGTGGTATATGTCGCAGCTATTTTACTCCTATCTGCTACATCTTTAGATAAATTTAATTTCTAATTAGATGATTTCCAGGTCCCTGCTTTGATAGGGCTTCAGTAGAGGGTCACTGGAGAGTAGGTCAGTGATCAGTACATCAATCCTGTTTATACCGCATACCTTGAAGTGGTCTGTACTACCTAGCTTTTCCTTGCTGCTGAGGGCAACGGTTTGTAAGGAAGCTTCTGTCATCGCCTGTTTTACTTCACCGTCCTCCCTTACAGCGGCCGTGATACCATACTGGCTGTCAATGGCACAGACGCCCATAAAATACAGATCGGCCATGTAGTTTTTTGCGTCCTTACAGGTTTGGGCTCCCACTGTTGTTTCGGTATTACGATCATAGTATCCACCAAGTACTATCAGCTCTATTTTTTCAAATCCGCGGATAATGGGTACCAAAGCCTGATTATTGGTTACCACGCGCAGAGGGACATCTTTAGGAAAATAGTGAGCTACGGCACACACAGTAGTACCTCCATCCATAAAAATGGTCTGCCCCGCTCTGACCAGCTGTTGCGCTTTTTGAGCGATAATATGCTTGCTCTCTGAATAGATATTTTCCCGATCCTGAAAAGTGAACGGATTCAAAGATCGGATAATAGCCCCCCCTCTGACCTTGGTTAATAGCCCGTTTTTGTAAAGCACATCAATATCTCGCCTAATGGTATCTTCTGAAACGTGTAACTCATGCGTTAACTCTTCAAAAGTGACCTTGTGCGACTGGCTTAACTTACCCAGAATATAGTTTTGGCGTTCTTCTTTTATCATGATGCGATATTACGCAAAATTCGCGTAAGTTTGCAAAACCAATTTTGCATGTATACATAGGGATAATCAATGCTGGTCGAAAACGTACTGAATGTATGGGTAATCATAAATCTTTCCTGGTCCTGATCTGTTTTGTGGCTTTTATCAGCCTGGGGTTACCCGACGGTTTGATAGGAGTAGCCTGGCCCTCCTTGCGTGTGGATTACGGAGTTTCCCTGGATTCTCTAGGAGGGCTGCTCATAAGCTTTACTGCCGGTTACCTCTTTGCCAGTTTCAACACTGGCTATATTATGTCTAAGATGCAGTTAGGAACGCTGCTCGCCTTCAGCTGCCTGGTTACAGGAGCAAGCCTGTTAGGGTACGCATATAGTGGGGTATGGGTAGTTCTATTGGCTATGGCGTTTTTTCTGGGAGCAGGAGGGGGAGCAATCGATGCCTCTATCAATACTTTTGCCGCCTCCAACTTCAGCACCAGTGTCGTAAATTGGTTACATGCCTTTTATGGGATCGGAGCTACACTAGGGCCTGTGATCATGACCTTTTACCTCGTGCGAGACTCCAGTTGGGCACTGGGATATACAACCGTTGCTATTGTTCAGCTTGTACTAGCTTTTATCTTTTTTCTAACACTTAAATGGTGGAAGGGCGCCAATAACAAAGAGGAAGAGGTAGTAGCGCCGGCAAAGCCCAGAGAAACCCTATCCCTTACAAGTACCTGGTTAAGCATACTGCTTTTCTTTGTGTACACCGGAACCGAAATCAGCGTTGGTCAGTGGATATTCACCATACTTACCAAATCACGGATGCTACCCGATGCTACTGCCGGATTCTGGACGAGTGTATATTGGGGGAGCTTAACGGTTGGGAGAATCGTGTTTGGCTTTATTATGGTAAGATTTTCTGTGCACAAGGTATTAACCGCCTGTCTGATCGGAGTCGTAGTAGGCGCCTGTCTGTTCGCCTTCAATTACTCTGAGTTTATCGTCCTGGCAGGTATAGTCATAATCGGTTTTACAGTTGCTCCTGTTTTTCCCAGCCTCATTGCTATGACGCCTGACCGTATCGGGGACCGCCACGCCGGAAATGCAGTGGGGTACCAGGTGTCAGCAGCCATGATTGGGGGAGCTTTACTACCGGGATTCGCTGGACTGATGATAGATTACTTTGGCGTTGAAGTCATAAGCAAAATCCATATTATAGAGGCAGCTATCATTCTACTAATATACTGGACCATCTCACGGCTCTACCCGGTTCCGGATAAGAGGGAGAAAGCTCCTGTTTTGTCTAGTTCATCAGAGCCGGAAATATGATTGAGAGCGGAACAAAAATGAGTTCTACGACGATAAAGATGGTCACCCATATTTTAGCTCGTCGACTCAGCGGTGGCGCCTGCCTGAGCACACGAATACCCAGGGGAACCAGCGCAATACACAAACCCAGTATACCCACTGCCCGTATTTCTGTGCCTTTTAGGGTCCCAAAAGGAACAATGACCATCATGCCCAGCGCAATTGCGCTAAACATGTTAAGTGTGCGGGAACGATATGATGCGATGGCTATGCAAATCCACCCAAGCATGATGTACCCATTCAGGTAGCGAAAAACATGAAACGCCCGATAGGAATCAGATACAGCCTTAGTTGCTAACTCTACATTTTGAACACGGACCAGTTGAAAGGCCATGTGATCAATTCCAGCATGAAAGGTTCGTGTAAAAAGACCTGATACTACCAGCACTCCCGCCCATATAGCCCACACTCGATTCCACTTTCCAATCATTGCTACTAAATACAGAATGCCAAAACACAGGATCACATTTCCGAGGGAATAAAGACTATAAGCGGCTGTGATCAATGCAGGATGGGTTGCAAATGCGGCTAATTGTTGGGGGAAGAAGAAATGAAACTGGATGCGGAGTAATGCTCCCGTAAGAATTAGTAGCGGACCTAGTATCAGACTTACACCACCAATCCAGGGGCCGGGAAAGGCTAACTGATCATTCAATTGGCTGTAATATACAGTATCAGAGGTCTCAGAGGGCTGTTGGTGGTGTATCATTGGATAAGGTATAGTATATAGCTTAAAGTTAGGCTTGCCTTCAATATCCTATTGATATTTGGTAGGAGTGGAAGAATGAACCCATAAATGGTTCATTTATAGCCAGAAAGGTGCCTTTATATACCTTACTGTATTAGTATATTTGGTATGTAGCTAGTACCTGGAAATACTAATTGACTACATATCCATTCCGAGAAATTTTCGCAGTAGTGTACTCATACTTTCTTCATCAAATAGTCTTGTTCGTTTTGTATTTTTTCAGAAGTTCTATAAGCTCTACTATGTAAAGATGGATACAGGCCCTTCATAACTGGGTAGTTATTCTACGCTATTATCCTCTAATAAGAGAATTCATGGCTGATTTGAAAGGTAGAAGGGTAGGTAGATACACTATTTAATACCAGTGAAGCAGATATAACATCTATTTTCCACTGGGATCTTCCTGATTAAGTGGCCTGGATCCATACTCCCCCACTTCCTACTAAAGCTCCCTGGAAGCTTCCAGACGTATATAGTACAGGGTCATACCTGGCAGTAACTACACCCGGGGGTATAATGTACTATTTATCAGGTCATTAGTATGCCTGATGCTGGCTTACATATTTAGTGAAAGAATAGGGTTCTAAATACGAGGGGAATTATATCATGAAAGAAGAGGAGATCCACCTGGGAGATATCAAGCGTTGGCTCTTCGGGCAAACAACGCCAATGTTTATGGTTGAGGTCCTGATCAGGACCATTCTTATCTACCTCATCTTGTTACTGGTAGTCAGGCTGATGGGAAAACGTATGTCAGGACAGATAACACTGACCGAAATGGCTGTGATGATTACCTTGGGTGCTATCGTATCACCCGTTATGCAGCTGCCTGACCGGGGTATTTTATTCGGTGTAATTGCTTTGGGTTGCGCACTTATTTTCCAGCGTCAGATTAACCTTTGGGGCTTTCTAAGTCCGAAGGTAGAAGAAATCACTCAGGGTGAAATAACGCTGGTGGTCAAGGATGGAAAACTAATAGTGGAGGAGTTGGAAAAAACGGCACTGACCAGACAACAGCTATATGCGATGCTTCGTGAGAAGAAGATATATAATCTGGCCGAAGTGGATCGAGCCTACCTGGAAGCATGTGGTATATTAAGTGTTTATACAACGCATGAAACAAAGCCTGGCCTTCCCATTTATCCGGAGTTTGATAAACAGGTACAGGCTACACAAAAAGATGTAGAAGGTGATGACAAAGCGTGCTGTGGTTGTGGAAATGTACAACGGGTAGCCGATGGCAGTATTGAGTGTAATAATTGTGGTGCAAGTGAGTGGAGTAAAGCCTACCTGTCCAATAACCTGATAAATCTATGACTCCTGATGATATCCGACTTTCTGACTGGAAAAGAATACTTCTTGGTGAAGTACCTCCCGAGTTCTATCTGGAACTAGTCATACGGACATTTTTTATTTACCTCCTTATTATGGTAAGTATGCGCATGCTGGGCAAGAGAATGTCTACTCAAATAAGCAGGCTGGACTTATGTGCCCTGGTCGCTTTAGCTTCCGCAGTCGGAGTACCTATTCTTGTTGCTGACAGAGGGTTAGTTCCCCCTTTTATAATAGCGGCTGTAGTAGTGGGTATAAATAGATTCGTGGCTGCCCGAAGCTTCAGAGACCAGAAGTTTGAGAACTTAACCCAAGGCGATATTGATGTACTGGTTGAAGATTCAGTCATGCGAATGGATCGAATGAAAAAATCAAGTATCTCCCGCGACAGACTGTTAGCTCAGCTGAGGTCTGAAAATTTACATCACCTGGGCATGGTAAAACGGGTATACCTGGAAGCTAGTGGTACCTTTACCCTAATAAAACAAGCCAATCCCCGACCGGGACTACCCGTCATTCCCGCCTGGGATAGCGAATTTATCAACAAGAAAATCAGGACAACGGATACCATTGTATGTAGTAACTGTGGAGCCACCAAGCCCACAAATGGCTCAGCTCACGGTGATACCAGATGTACAAGTTGTGGGGAGTCGAACTGGACAAAGGCTTATGTAGAAATATAGAACCTGGCCTGACTAGTGAATACGGGTCTTACCTCTACAATCCACCAGTCAGGCTTTAAGTATGTAGTTAGATGACACTTTCATCAATACAATTCCACCCACTAGCAATAAGGCAGCCAGTATCCGAAGCGCAGTCACGGGTTCTCCCAGCACAACTATACCTACCAGAAAGGCCCCCACGGCACCAATACCCGTCCAGATTGTATAGGCTGCTCCCAGGGGTAACGTACGCATAGCCACAGCTAACAGACCGAAACTGGCAGCCATGCTTACCATTGTGATCAGGGAAGGGGAGAAGCGAGTGAATCCTTGCGATTGCTTCATGAAGTAAGCCCAGACAACTTCTAAAAGACCAGCAATGAACAAATAAAACCAGGCCATAACTTGGATGTAGTTAAGCCGGGCCGTCCCGGGTTTTTCCACTGAGGGGAGGTCGTCCTCCTAAGATGACAAAGGTATACATGATGATTTAGTAGAGCAAGATCTACTAATCCTAATAAGTGACTTTACTACTTAATCATCAGTAAACATGCATTCTGCTTACTGCCTCTCTATGTAAAAAATGAGTTGTTTTGTTATAGGTCAACATTCAGTATATCAATTAGCAATCACCTAGACTGTATATCAGTATGTAGCAGTACTTCAATTCTTTTTTAATAAAAAAGATCCCTATATGAAGTATTCTGTCATCATACAGCTCATTTTTTGTGGTTGTATTTTAGGATGCGCGTCAAATACGGATGAACAGGAAGACGAAATACTACAGCTCCCTATAACTTTTGTAGAAGGCTTTGGTCCATTTGCCTATGACTATGGTGCTGTAATAGCTGAGCATTCTCCAGATGACCCCAGCGGAGCTGCGTGGGTAAAAACCTACAAAAGTATTGAAGGAATACCCAAGCAATGGAAGAACGTTACCAAGTCGATGGTCGTGATAAATTGGTATCAACTAGTATATCAGAACTTCCATCAGGGCAACATTAATTCAAGCTTTTATAAATCTCAACAAGAGGGCTGGAACTGGACACCAGATGAAAAACGCCTATCCAAAGAACCAATCCGCTCGTATGTGTATGTAATAAGTGGCATCGATCAGTCAGGGAAGCTCAGTGTTATGATTGACACAAACAATAATTGTGATTTCAGTGATGAAAAGGCTTTCCATCCTAAAATAGGTAGCTCACGCGAAGCTATGCGGGACCTACAAGACAGTCAGGAAATCGAGTATGATATTTACCAAGAGGGGCGCGTAGTAACTACCCGGATGCCTATGGTAGTCAGATACCTGCCTCATCAACCGAAAAAATATCAACTTGCCTATTCGTTTCCCCGATATGCCAGTACGGTAATCATGATCGGAAACACACAGAAAAATCTAGCCATTAATTTAGGATTTTCATCTCCCTCCGGCCATGAAGTTTCTGAGCTGGCGCTGATTGATTCAACAAAAGAAACTAAGGAGATTAAGTTGGATGATGGAATCAAAGTTGGGGAGTATGTTGACTTAGAAGTCAATGGAGAAAAAAGAAGGTTCCAAAACCTAGGTTATGATGAATACTATGGTGTATTGCGACTGAAAGGGGAGTCACTAAAAAATGTCTATTCCACCCAACAGGGATACAAGTTTAAACCGTTTGCCAGTCAAGAGTTTTCCAGCGGTAAACCAGTGTCAATGAATGACTATAAGGGTAAATATCTGTATGTTGACTTTTGGGGTACCTGGTGTAAGCCCTGTGTTGAAGATATTCCTAAATTAAGAAGCTTATATCAAAAAGTGGACAAGGACCGGGTTGAATTTCTGGGGATTGTGGGCCAGGATAGTCAGGAACGGCTGACAAACTTTCTAAAAAAGAATCCGATCGGCTGGCCTCAGCTCTTTTCTGACAGTACCAACAAGCTGGTTGAAACCTACAACATCAAAGGCTATCCATCCAGCTTCCTCATTGGACCCGACGGTGCCATAGTGGACAAAAATCTTCATGGAGAAATGTTGGAAGCTAAGTTTATAGAAATGGAATTATTAAAATAAAGGTACCAGAAGATGTTATCTGAAATAAGGTTAATATCTGATTGCACTAATCACAGTTCTGAAATGATCCGGGTACTGTTCCTGATCAAAAGCCAGACAGCTCTGTACCAGAACCTGCAATAGGTTAATTGATATGCTTATTGTTCAGTCAGATTTTAAATAGTCAACAAATCGAACACGTACCAGTGTCCCCTTTTCAGCTATACCTATAAAAAGTAAATGCGGTCGGGCATGTAAACATTGAAAAGCATCAGCCTGTTAACTATTGTATTAGTAAATCCTGGTAGGAAGACCTGGCTGACGAATGATGCACTACCCGCACATGCAGTATGCTCAATGACTGAGGTGTTAGTGAATAGAAAGCAACATTAATCAAGTTAGAAGCCAGACCAAAGCCCGCTGGGGGAGGAGCTAATGCCCGAATCCCTTACTGGAAGTACATTTTTCAAGCCAGAGCGGCTTGTTTCAAATGTTGACTCTGCCTTATGATAAGAGACCTGCTTATAATTGATGACGATCCTTCTTCTCTTTACGTATTAAAGATGATGGTCAACAAAGGCCGATTTGCTGACAATGTTATTACGTTACGAAATGGAAAAGAGGCCATAGAGTACTTTGAAAGGTTAGCTGCCGGCGAAGAGCAGGTAGCGCCGGAACTGGTATTTTCAGATATCAATATGCCAGTCATGAACGGTCTGGAGTTTGTGGCTGAGTACTCCAGGCGCTTCGCACACCTATTCCCAGCTATTAAGATCTGCATAGTTTCAGCCCTTATAGATTCCGATGAGAGAGCCAGGGCTCTGAACTACTCCAGTGTGATAGATGTGTCGCAAAAACCGATTTTATTACAGGATCTGGATAGACTGAGGGGGCTGGAAGGGATTAGAAAGTACTTTATTGGCGATGCATAGGTTTATAAAGTAGGGCAGGCCGGATACTACATCAGGTACTTTATGTATAGTTAATGCCCTTCCCCCGGGGCTACTTTATCATCTGTAAAGTTGGAACAGTAATTGCAGCGGATGCACTGCCAGCTTTTTCATTGTGATACAATAGTAGTAGTAGCCCCTGTATGTTTGACCATTTAGTGAGAGTACCCTTACATGAACTGACCCCGGGATTTGTAGCGGCTTCGGGATCCAGAGAGTTAACCAAATTGATCAAGGTAGCCTTATCCAATAAGGATAATTCTGTCATACTCCTGAAAGATGAGTATCAGGTAATGCAGGCCAGGTATCAGAAAAAGATAAAAACCGAACAGGATTTTGACCTGATAGCAGGTAAGCGGGTCACCGCCCTTGAGCTCGAGACGCAGGGGGATATGGAGGGAGCCATTGCCCTGTATGAGGAGTGTATATTCATTGGTGAATGCGAGGAGAATCACCTGGGCATCTACCATTTCTCGTATGAGGTAGAAAGGCTCCTGTACCTGTATAAGAAGACAAAACAGCAGCAAAAGGAGCTCAACCTGCTAAGAGAATGTGTAGACAAGTATCCGACCTATAAGTACATCCATAAGTGGAAGGACCGGCTGGATAGATTCGTTAGCAATGAAGTTAACCCCTCTTGATGCAGATTACACCAGGCCATTGGAGCTACGGCTACTCATAGTACCTTACTTCATCGATCAGGTTGCGCCGGGTGCGGTTATAGATATTGACCTTGTATCGCTGGCCTTCATGCACGATGACCCAGGCTCCTAACGGGGCATCACGCAGAGCCGACCCGCATGACTGCGGCGGAGGCTGCTGGCCGGGTGGCCGCCCCGGAAACCAGACCTTGCACTCTCCCGGAGGGGGGAGGTGTCCTTTGGGAATACCTAACTCACTTAATCGGTAGTTGCGTACCTCTCTGTCTCTATCCCTGTCTGTGTCGTCCGGTGGATAGGGATAACGCATTGGAGCGCAGCCGCTGATAAAGATCAGCAGTAGCAGGGAGTACGCGTATAGGGTATTTCGTGTCATCGTCAGCTTCTTTGTTCTTTAGAATGAGCAACACACAGACTACTACCGGGTCTTGTTGCTGTTACAACGAATTTCCAATCCCTACCAGCACAATCGAAACAAGTATTACAACAATACCTGCTACAAAGGTTCGAAAGGTTCTGGCGGATACCCCCGACCATTCTTTGAGATACAAGCCCCACATATTAGCCGTCAGAATGATGGTAGCCATATGCGTAATCCAGGAGGAGGCCCCATTGCCGAGCTTGCTCTCGCCCATACCATAGAAAAAGAACTGGAGAAACCACATGGTTCCGGCAATACCGGCAAATAGTACATTAGAAGCTATAGGGGTACTCTTATTGGTGTAGTCGCCAAAGGTTCGGTTCTTGGCATTCAGGTACATACACCACAGGAAATTGGTAGTGAGTCCGCCCCACAAGAGTACCACATAGGTCACATTGTTCTGGAACAGAGGGTTGCTGCCCTGCGCTACAGCTTCATCAGCCAGGGGCTTTCCTGCCTCTATGCCATAGTTAAAAAAGGCACTCAGTATGCCCGATATCACGGCTATGATCAGTCCCTTCGCCAGGCTGAACTCCTTAACCGAGGCTTTTTTGTCTTCTTCGGAAAGTTCGGCTTCTTTCAGCATACCCGCCCGGCCTGATATAGCAATGCCCAGTAGGCATACGATCACCCCCAGCAGCACCAGCTGTCCACCCGCGGATGCCAGCATGTCGGTAAAGGAAGCCTTACCCTCAACAGGATGAAAGTTGTAGTAGATAGGAGGGACCAGGGCACCAAAGGCCGATGAGAAACCCAATACCACCGAGTTGCCAAGTGACATGCCCAGGTACCGTACCCCCAGCCCGTAGGTGAGGCCACCGATGCCCCACAATAATCCCATCATGAACGTGATGGACTTGGTACCAAAGTCAGCTGAGGCAATGATGGCGGGAAAGTCAGGAATGGTCAGGTAGGCAGCCAGGGGAGGGACAAGGAGCCAGGAGAAGAGTCCGCCCACGATCCAGTAGCTCTCCCAGGACCAGCCCCGAACTTTGCTGAAGGGCATGTAAAAACTGCCCGAGAACCCACCACCGATCGTGTGGTAAATGATACCTAATACAGCTTGCATACTATGGAGTTATCTTTCTATGTACCTAACCCCGAAATATATCATTTAAAAGTGTCGCTTGTACGTGGATCACCAACAAAGAGTGTAGCAGGCTGGTATAGAAATAGGTATGCAGAGGGAGGGTAGCTGGAATGAATACTGGCATGGAGCTTCCCGATGCAGGTATATCAGGTAGTAGTCATTCCTCCGGGTTAGCTATTTAGAATTTCAGTATTCCGGATATGGCCTCCAGGCTTTCGGGATCTTCTGCTATTATGGTAAGCACATCATCCTTTTCCAGGATAGTACTACCACTGGGAGAAATGTATTTACCGTTCCTCTTGATCAGGGCTATTAAGGATGATTGAGGAAAATGCAGGTCTACAACCCGTTTTCCACAGGCCGGAGAGCCTTCAGTTACCCTAAATTCCGCAAATTCAGGTTTAGCGGCGCCCTCTATATATTTCACATTAATAGTGCTGGCCATGTCTTGTTCGGGCTCTGCAACCTGCAGCCAATTGGCTACCATGGGGAGCGTTGTACCCTGAATAAGTACTGATGTTAGCGAAATAAAGAATACCATGTCAAAGATTATCTGTGATTTCTCTACTCCTGCCAGTAAAGGATAGGTAGCAAATACGATGGGTACCGCTCCCCGTAAGCCTACCCAGGAAACAAAGAGCAGACTCTGGGAGTGTAGCCTGAAAAACCAGAGGCTTGCGAAGACGCTGAGTGGCCGGGCTACCAGAATCAAAAACGCCGAGATCAGCAGCCCGATGCCAATGAGGGGTAGTATCTGAGTGGGAAACACCAGCAGTCCCAGCGTAAGGAACAACACGATTTGCATGAGCCAGGCAAAGCCATCGAACGCCTTGATAATGGTCCTCTTATGGAGTAAGTCCTGGTTACCCAGGTAGACCGAGCAAATGTAGATGGCCAGGAAGCCATTCCCACCTGTGGTATCTGCTACGGAAAAGGTAAGGAACATCAGAGCAATGACCAGTACCGGGTAAAGGCCTTCTGAGCCCAGTTGAATCCGGTTGATTATCCGCTTGCTGAGCTCTCCAAAAAGAAAGCCAAACAAAACACCAATGGTAATCTGCTTGACGAAGGCCGGAATGATATCGATAATAGAAGCATCCTGATTGACGACCAGTCCGGTAAAGGCAATGGTCAGAAAGTAGGCCATGGGGTCATTGCTTCCACTCTCCAGCTCAAGGATAGGCCTCAGGTTATGTTTCAGATCCAGATTATTCGATCGTAGAATAGAAAATACGGCGGCAGCATCGGTGGAGGAAACGATGGATCCCAGTAGTAGCCCCTCGTAGATCGTAAAGTCGGTGATGTACCAGACAAATACTCCAACGGATACAGCCGTGATAAGTACACCAAGCGATGAAAGGGTGAGTCCTTTCCAGAGAATGGGGCTGATGGCGCGCCAGCGGGTATCGAGTCCGCCCGAAAACAGGATAAAGTTAAGTGCGACAATACCAATGAACTGAGCTGTTTTGGGATTATCGAAGTAGATGCCCCCGATCCCCTCTGAGCCCGCCAGCATGCCCGTAGCCAGAAAGAAGACCAGCGTAGGTACGCCGAAGCGATGAGAAACTTTTCCAGCCAGAATAGCAATGATTAGAAGTAGAGATCCAACTAAAAGTATATTTTCGGTAGTTATGCTCATTCATTACAGGCTAGGTACATACTGGATTTGGCAATGGTGGTAGTAGGTAATCAGGAATAATTAAATAATTAGAAAGCGGCTTTCTATGTTTTCTGATTTTTCAGAAGGAGCCAGCCGGGTACTATTCGTACATGTTATTTTCTACCGGACTCCTGACTTCGATCAGGCTTAATGGTACCATTATCTCTCCAAAGTAAAGTGAGAATAGATGTATCAGTTCATGGAGCGTAATCAGGGGACAAGTAAGATTGTAGGATCGCCTTACGTCAAATCTAGTCAGTAATCACTTTTTGACACTATCTTGCAAAACTCTCTTATGCGAAGTAGCGATCAATAGGAGGGAAGTCCTGAGTAAGAATTGATACAGGCTCTGCTCTCACAAAAGCTCAGCCTGGTGTATATATGCTGATTTCTGCCTTTTGTGAGGAAGGGCGGGCAAACGACATAAATCCAAGAGCTTTGCAGAGATCGTCACACCAATCCTTCGTTTCCACTTTACGCACGAGTCCACCCATACTTGTAGGTATTTTGCTGGGGGGGCTCATCCTGCTGTCTGGCCTGGTCTTCCCGGAAGGTTTGAGCCAGGTGCTCAGCCAGACCAACGCCGCTCTGCTTGCCTGGTTTGGTCGATACTACCTGGTGGTCGGGCTTCTGGTGGTCGCTGTTAGTGTGGGATGTCTGTTTTTACCCTTTGCCAAAGAACGGCTGGGGAGCGGGCCGCCGGACTACTCCCTGTTTAGCTGGATTGCCCTGCTCTACAGCACGGGCATGGGGTCGGGGCTGTTGCTGCGTGCGGTCCAGGAACCGGTATACTACTACCAGCATCCGCCAGTATCCTTGGTAGAAAGAAAACAGGTGGCACTGCAGTACACCTTCTTTCACTGGGGACTTACTCCCTGGGCCATGTACAGTCTGTTCGGACTCATCGTGGCCTACCGGCTCCATCGGCGCGACAGTACCACGTTTCTGCACGCGGCCTGTCCATTCGACGGTCAGAAATCCGCCGCCTTAAGTAACCTGTTCATGACCCTGATTACGCTGATCGGTGTAGTCGCCTCGCTTGCCCTGGGAGCTAGTCAGTTTACCGGTGGTCTGCAGGCGTTTTTGCCCGTTGCCGGGGGGCGTACCTTCCTGTTGCTTGCCGCTACCGGCATTGGACTGGTGGCAACTGCCTCTGCCCTGACCGGCCTCAAGCGGGTTATTCGGTATCTGGCTGATTTTGATTTGGCCGCCTCACTTCTCTTACTGGCATACATAGCCAGTTTCCTGGACTGGACCCGTTTTTTTCCTGATGTAGCAGGGGCGATGGGATCATATCTGGTGCATTTTGTAGATATGAGCCTGTCCACCGGCTCGTACAGGACTGATGTATCATTCCGCAACGACTGGACCGTTTTTTACTGGGCCTTCTGGCTGGCTTGGGTACCATTCACCGGTATTTTTATGGCGCGCATCTCCCGGGGGCGCAGTATCAGCCAGTTTTTAATAGCTACGCTGATCGTACCGTCGGCGGGTACGCTGCTCTGGTTTTCGATATTTGCACATCAGGCCTTCTCACTGATCAGTCAGAATGGTGCCTACGGGGGCGAGTTTGACAATGTGTTCACTTCCCTGTTCAGATTCCTGGAGTACTTTCCCCTTAGTAGCCTCACCGTTGCTATGGCTATGGGACTGGTACTGATCGCAGTGATCAACTCGGTAGATTCGGCCATTTTTGTACTGGGGATGTTCAGCCAGGATGGTAACCCCAATCCGGCCGCTGCTCATAAGCTCTGGTGGGGCGGGATCATTACCATTACGGCCGTGGGGCTGGTAGCTGTCGGTAGTCAGCAGGTGATACAGGCCGTCAGCAACCTGCTCATCATTATGGCCTTACCTTTCAGTGGGATATACCTGTACCTGATCTGGAAGTTTGTCAGCATGATCCGGCGCCAAAAAAGGAGTAAGAATATAACCTAGCTGGTATCTGAGATATTTGGGGCTAATTGGAACGGCTGAAGCCGTAAGTACTTGGGATTACCAGTAGGTACTCGGAGCTGGTTTGAAATGCAGTAGTTAGGCTGTTCCCCCTGGCGCAGCAGCATGCGCACCGCCCGTTATAGATAATATTTATTTGAATAAAAGTTTGGAAAGTTAAAATTGTCTATTCACTTTTACCCATCAGTACAAGTCGTACAACCACTTATTTGATGAGCATGATAATCGCACAGTACATTCGTACTTCATCCGTAAGCACTGGCCAGCATACCGTTAGGTCTGCCAGCATGCCGCGCATGTTGTCGGCTTCATGCTGTTGTTGTAGGTAATCTACCGACCCGTTCAGGCCTCACTTTTCCTTCGTTCAGTAATCTAATTCTTATACCTTGAATACCCACTACTGCCAGGCAGACTATTTAGTTTAAACAATAACTCTACTAAACTAGTAGATTAGATAGAGTATAATGAAAGTATATAATCCATCTCTGACTAACATAAGTATAGCTATGATACAAGACCTTGAAAAGCCCATAGGCCACTTCGGTTCCCCACGCTCCGGGGAGCCTCAGTCCGCTCAGCTGGTCCGTCCGCTAGTCACTGGTGATCAGTCTCCTTTTGCCGACCAGATCGAGCTGGTGGATGTATGGCAACTGCCCGGATTTGTCGACGGAGAGCCGCTGGTGGTAAGTTTTTACTGCCCGTGCTGGGGACGTTACGCCCGCCCGTACTTACTGCAGCTCATTGAACTGGCGGATCAGCTCCGGGCGCAGGGGCTCAACCTGCTGGTATTCTCCAACGAGCCGGTCAAAACCCTGCTGCGTCAGTTCCCGAAGCTGAATTTCCACGTGGTGTATGACGTGGGCTTTACCGTAGCCAGTCAGTTTGGGGTATACTCCGAAGCCTTTCCGATCTGGGACCGGGTGTCGGGTATTTCGGAGGAGGTTTTTACACCGGCGCTGTACGTGATCAGCCCCGACCAGCAGATCCGATACCATTTTCTGGACGAGGACTTCGACAAAAGCCTCCCGGCCGATGCGGTAGTGGATGCAGCTTTGCAACTGAAGCAAGCGTAATAAGTATAGTACAACCCATCATCAACAACTGATCATTATGTCAGCAACCCATTTAACTGAACATTGGCTCCAGACGGTCTATCAGGTCGTTGGTCAGGAACGGCTGGCTTTTGTGAGTGATATCGCCCAGGCCATACAGCAGGACGAGACCTGCCGGTTAGCAGACCTGCACTTTGAGACGGACGGGGTACAGGTACGGGGTCGCCTGACGATACGGACACTGGATGCCCGGCACCTGTTTGATATCCCCCGGCGGCTAAGGGCTGTACGGGGTGTAGTGAGTGTAAAAAAAGTATAATTACCCGCAGAACCTCACTAGTAGAATAAGGTAGCGTATCAGCGGCAACTGGTGCGCTACTCATAAAAAAGCCCGGAGCGGCGGCAACCGTCCCGGCTGGTTTAGAACAAGGTACCCAGAAACTTGAAAATAGGGTAGGGCCATTACTCATGATCTGAGTGAAGGCAGCAGCAATATAGCCCAATATTTGGGGAAGTAACTAGATGGTACCAAAACTAGTTAACAGCTAACAATATTTCAGCCTGTTACTACGATGATACCATACCTGAAGAAGTACTTTATTAAGTACCCTTATTTTTTGTTGCTGGTAGTAGGGAGCTTTTATCTGCTTTTTTGGAGCCCTGTCCAGGTATATGCGCAACTACTACCTTCCCCCGATACTACCGATAAAAAGTCACAGGCCAATGAGCCTGCCTGGCCCAGTGATTCATTAGGCCGACGCACCCCACGCGGAACCGTGAGAGGTTTTATACAGGCCATTGCCCAGAAGAACTACGTCAGGGCCGCCTATTACATCCGTATAGACTCAACAGTTCAGAATAATCAGAATGGGGTTGTGCTGGCCCGGGCTCTGGAAGGACTGCTTAACAAGAATGGAAATATTTACCCCTATTCCTGGATTAGCGATGACCCGGGGGGTATGAACGATGATAACCTGGGGCCTACACTGGATCGGGTGGGTGAAGCTACCATTAACAATGAATCTTTTGATTTGGTACTGGAGAGTATTCAGGGACCCGATGGCGGACCTATCTGGTTATTCTCCTCTGAGACCATCCAGAGGATTCCTCCTGACATAGTGGGAGAAAACCTGGTGCCGCTTGTCAATAAAGTTTCGCCTGAGGTTCTGGAGGAGTATAATTGGATGGGAGTACCCATTGCGCACTGGTTAGCGGTGCTGTTACTGGTGGTAGTAGTGTACCTGCTGGCCTGGGGAATCATTAAATTGATACTATTCCTACTTCCTTCCATCTGGCATAAGTCCAGACAGGAGCCCATAGCAGGAATCATCAGGGCGTTCTCTTTGCCCATACAGATTTGTCTGGCCCTCTGGTTCTTTATTCTGGGGAGTCAGCAGGTAGGTATATCCATAGTACTACGTCAGCGCTTTAGTACTCTGACCCTAATAGTGGGGCTCATTGCCCTCTTATTACTACTGTGGCAACTGATTGAAACCATTGCCAACACCTTTCAGCAGCGGATGGTACTCCGTGGCCACCAGGCGGGGGTGTCTGCTGTTCTTTTCCTGCGCCGCGCGGCCAAAATTGCTATAGTGTTGCTGGGAATTATACTGATTCTGGATTCATTCGGCTTTGACGTTACAACCGGACTGGCCGCACTGGGAATTGGAGGTATTGCGTTGGCACTGGGTGTACAGAAGACAGTGGAGAACCTCGTGGGGAGCGTGGCCCTGATTGCTGATCAGCCGGTGCGGGTAGGCGACTTCTGCAAAGCGGGCGACATCATCGGTACGATCGAACAGATTGGAATGCGGTCTACGCGTATACGTACCCTGAACCGTACCATTGTCACAATTCCTAATAGCGAGTTTTCTACCCTAAAAATCGAGAACTACGCCCATCGCGACCGCTTCTGGTTTCATCCTATATTTAGTTTACGCTTTGAGACTACTCCGGAGCAGATCCGTTTTCTCCTGGTGGAACTTCGCTCTATCTTATACGCCCACCCCCATGTAGATCCTAACCCTGCCCGTATACGCTTTATCGAGATAGGAGCCGATGCCCTGAAACTGGAAGTATTCGCTTACATCAATGCCAAAGATTATGATCAGTTTCTGGAAGTACAGGAGGACCTGTTTCTGCGTATGATGGATGTAGTGGAAGCCAGCGGTACCGGATTCGCATACCCTTCACAAACCCTTTACATCGCACGCGATAAGGGCCTATCCGAAGAAAAGGCCGCGGAGGCAGAAGAGCGGGTCCGAAAGTGGAGGGAAAAGGGTGACTTACCGATACCTAACTTCAGTACTGAGCGCATCGAAAGCCTAAGAAACTCCATTCCTTACCCACCAGAAGGATCCAGTATTCGTACTGATAATAATGGAATATAAAATTGATCAGGGATAGCGAGTCATTGAAAAGGTGAAGCCTAGGCATCCTTCTGTTGCGACTCCTGGTGTGAGTGATTTCCTGATCATCCAAACCATGTATATCTAACGGATCAGGTAGGTTGCTTTACTAGCCCTTATGTACTGCATTGGTTTTTTATGAGCTACCTGCCAAACAGAAAAAGCGCCGCCATCGATACTCCGAGGCGGCGCTTGATTCCCATGAATCAGTAAGTCTAATTGAGTTGCCGCAAGTAACGTGCCAAAACTGCATTGTACAATATTTTTTATATGTTATCAGTTGACTGACAGTATCATAATCGTTATGTTTGTACTACTTGTAATAGTGGTATTGATTAATGATGTGGATATAGTAAAAACAGCCTGCAGGTACCTATCTGTAGGCTGCTTTGTTTTTATCTATCTTACGCTATCTGTTACCTTTCCTGCTACCATTAGCAGGTACCTGTTTCAAATTACTTCAGGTGCAACTTCAACTTGTGTAAAGTCGGATTGGGATTTTCCTTACGGGTAAGCATGAGCAGGGGAATACTTTCGGTAGCATCTTCCAGAGGGACATAAGCCACTTTGAGATTATATCCATTCTGAATGCGCTGGGGTAACAGCGATACCCCAAAGCCACTTTCTACCAGCCTCAATACCGAGTTCAATTGGGAAGCATGATGCAGAATCTGCGGTGAAAATCCGGCTTTGGCGCATAAAGCGACGAAGCTATCAAAAATAGTAGGTCCACATTCGCGGGTAAAGGTGATAAACTTTTCCTGCTCTAACTCTTCAACTCGCAGTGAGGCCCTGTCGGCCAGGGGATGGTGAGCGGGCAGTACCGCTACAAAGGGCTCGCTCCATAACAAATCCTCCTGCAGGTTCTCAGTAGGTAGCCAGGTCCTGACGAAGGCGGCATCGAGTGTCCCGTTGTTCAACTCATACAACAGGTTCTGGTTGGGGTACTCTTCAAAATGTAGCTGAACATCGGGGTTGTCTTGTGAAAAGCCTGCCAGTTGAGTGGGTAAATCACTGTGCATGACGGCTCCCACGTATCCCACTCTGATACTACCTGTCAGACCCTGCCCGTGGGTAGCCAGGCGCTTCTTCAGGGTTTGCATCTGCAGTACCATCTGTTTAGCATCCTTCCACAGTTCAGTTCCGGCGGGTGTCAGCTTTACACTCCGCTTGTTACGCTCAAAAAGTACCACGCCCAGATCTGACTCAATTTGCTGGATCATGCGGGTAAGGGGCGGTTGCGAAATGTTGAGGCGTTCGGCGGCCCGGCCAAAGTGTAGTTCTTCCGCCAAGACGAGGAAGTAGTTAAGGTGTCTCAGATCCATATGATACCTATTTGGTATTAGTACTTGACAAAAATAGTATTTCCGGTATTAGTAGCCACCCATTTCCTTTGTGGTATAATTAGTCATAGCTATGAAGAAAATCTTAACCATTATTTTCCTAATGAACAACTTAGCTGCGCCAGCCCAGGATACAGGCTACCTGAAAGCATCCCCTGCCTACAACAGAGGTAAGTCAAATAAAGAGATTGTCAAAGCATTTCTGGAAGAGGTACGTTCCGGCAGGCAGCCTGAAAATACGTCTTTGTACATGGCGGAGCGGGTACTTGCCCACCAGCTCAACGCCGAAAACGAGACGGTGGTAGAGCGAACGCCGCAAAACTATGCAGACCATGTGCGGGAGTTCCTGGCAATGTACGGAGACTTCCATTTTGAAATATCCGAGCTGCTGGCCGATGGAGATAAAGTGTACGCCCGCTGGAGACAGACGGGCAAACATCTGGCCTCTTTGCATGATCATGAGCCGACCGGCAAGCCACTGGTTGAGATTGCCAGTGCTACCTACAGGTTAGAAGGAGGCAAAATCGTTGAATACTGGATTCAGGTAGACCGGTATGGTATGGAAGAGCAGCTAAAACGCCACGCGGCAGGCAAGAGGTAAAAGGGGCGCTTCTAACATTTGGCTACTACAGGCGTTGTAACAGACATACGTACTGTATGTTCTGGTAAACGATAGATGTAAGATGGTAGCTAGCTCAACGTATTCCGCCCTTTTTGCTGCACAAAAGCAGTTTTTTGAGAGTGGGGCCACCAGGTCCTACAGTTTCAGGAAAAAGCAGCTTAAGAAGCTCAAGCGGGCTGTTGAGGTGTATGAGGACCAGATCACCCAGGCGCTGTACGACGATCTGCACAAGGCATCGGCCGAAGCCTACGCGACCGAGATTGGGTTCCTGCACGAGGAAATCAACTACACGCTAGACCATCTGAAAGAGTGGATGAAGCCCGGAAAGGTCAGGAGTCCGCTGGTAGCGCAGCCTTCTACAAGTCGAATCTACCGTGATCCGCTGGGGCTCACCCTGATCATTGCTCCCTGGAACTACCCCTTTCAGTTCCTGTTTAGTCCGCTGGTGGGGGCGATCGCCGGGGGCAACTGCGCTATCCTGAAACCATCCGAAGAGGTACCTCATACGGCGGCCGTCGCGGAAGCCCTGGTGAAGGAGTTCTTCCCGGAAGAGTACATTGCCGTGGTTCAGGGACAGGGGCACGTGGTGGTACCTGAACTGATGGACCATTTCGCCTTTGACCACGTCTTTTTTACCGGAAGTGTGCCCGTTGGGAAGATCATCATGGCAGCAGCCGCCAAGCACCTGACGCCGGTTACTCTGGAGCTGGGCGGGAAGAGCCCCTGCATCATAGATAAAACCGCCGACCTGGAGAAGTCGGCCAACCGCATAACCTGGGGTAAGTTCGTGAATGCGGGGCAGACCTGCGTAGCGCCGGATTACATACTAATACATCATTCCCGGAAGGATGAGTTTATACGACATATGGCCCAATCCATCCGGAAGTTTTATGGAGATGATCCTGCCGTGAGTCCGGATTATCCGAGGATGGTCAACAGGAAACGTTTTGATGCCGTATCGAAGTACCTTGGTCAGGGCAGGATCGTTCTGGGCGGGCAGGTCAGGGAGGAAGAAAAGTACATTGCCCCTACACTGATTGATGAGGTAACGCTGGATGACCCGATCATGCAGGAGGAGATATTCGGGCCGGTGCTACCTATCCTTACGTTTGACAAGCTTAGTGAAGTACCTGCCATCGTCGGACAGAATCCGTACCCGCTGGCGTTGTACTTCTTCAGTGATGACAAGAAGAACCAGGAGTACATCCTGAACACAATTCGCTTCGGAGGTGGCTGTATCAACGACGTGCTCATGCACCTGGGTAATCCTTCCATTCCTTTCGGCGGGATTGGTACCAGTGGCTTTGGCGCCTACCACGGCAAGTACAGCTTCGATACCTTTACCCACGCCAAAGGGGTACTTAAGACTTCCACGCTACTGGACATACCTTTTCGCTATCCTCCCTATACCGAAAAGAAGGAAAAGTACCTGAAGATGTTCATGAAGTAGCAGCACCAGCCAGCCCGTTGTAGAGAGTATGCTGATGTCTACTACTTATATGCAAATTAAAGTGGCTATTGAGCCTTACCCGGTACATCAGTTTGCTTATAGTCTTCGCTCTTGGGTAGTCCGAGCAGTTGGGCTACCACATTATCAGGTGGGATAGTTAGCTTTCTTTTGGTCAGATCCAGCCAGGCTCCATCCACGTTGACGACTGCCGCTTTTACACCATCCGATCGGTACAACTCGTGCCGGAAAGACCAGCGTGACGCATCGGCGGTTGAATGCGTTAAAGTCGTCTCCACGGAAACGGTTTCATTCAGTACTACTTCCCGCAGGTAGATCAACTCCTCCCGGAACAGAATAGGACCTAGCTGAAGGGAGGTAAAGGTTTTGTGGTCCAGACCTATTTGATTCAGGATTTGTACACGCGCGTGAGCCGCAATATCCGCATAGGCCGAATGACGCAAATGCATATTGCCGTCAATCTGGGCCCAGATAATTGTAGTTTGAAAAGTTTCTAATTTCATAAGTAGATATCCTCACTCAAAACTACATGAAGTATCCGGTATGTCCTAGGATTCTCCTGTTCAACTATGGTTAGGCATTCAGCTTAGCTGCGGATGAACGTGGATAAGGTAGGCACTGCTGGTACCTGATCCTGCCTAGTTCTTGCGTAGTACCAGATCCCCAAGGGTTGGACTTTTCACAGTAATAAGATTGGATTCATCATTAATGGTACCTTTGAAGGATGCCCCTTTGATCGGACAGTCCGAGTTCTGAATACTTTCTGGATAAAACCACTCAATGTGGTGGTTCTTAAAATACCCTGCCATACTACAGGATGAAGAAACGTTACCCTGCCGGTAGCTGTCCGATCCGGTAAAGTACCCTTCGTTTTTACAGGGGGCAGGCGTTGGACAGTTAGGGAAATAGGACCAGGTGATCCAGTGCTTAAACGTTACGCCATTGTCGACACTGTCGTGCCAGAGTTGCGAAAGGTTTGGTACAAACTCAGGCTCAGGACCGGCACCAGGAGAGCAACCCAGAAAAAAGCAGAGGCTCAATCCATTCGCGACGGCTTTCCATGTTGGATAAACGTTGGGTTTCATAGATGAAAAGTTAAAGTGTAAAAAGCTTCTGAAACTCACTGACTCGCACTAGTAACTCGTTAATTTCGGGCTCTAACACGGCCAGTTTCTTCTCAATGTCAAGCTGGATTTTTTGCTTATCGGCATTGCCTATTTTCTCACCGTTTCGGAGCCTCTGCCGGTAGTCGTTGATCTGGTCAATGACCGCCATCAGGGACAGGATGTGTTGCTCGTGCAGCGTATCTAGAGCAAACCGCATCATTGCCTTGAAATGATTTCCTGCCGAAACGTCCCTGCTATCACTCCAGTACTCCGTTACATTTTGCTCGTATACATTACGCCTCGGGCTCAGCCTTTCGAATATCGCGTTGTACTTCATCACAGCCGTATTCAGTTCATTAGCGGTAAGGCCGTTTTCGTAGGCGAACCGGGCTGAGTGTTTCAGGGCAAGTCTCAGGTTAGCTGCCCTGATCGAGTACTCCCGGATATCGCTGCTGATCTCCTGAAATATCTTTTGTTTTGCATCTGCCCGGGCCTTTTCTTCTTCCAGTGTCCGGTTCCGTTTTTCCAGGGTTTGGATCAGCAGGGCCAGCGAGTCGAACTGTTGTCTGTTGCTTTCGATCAGCGCATCATTGCTCTCCTGGATCATTTTCTGAATCACCGACACGTACTTTTTGTGCAGGAGCTGGCTATCTTCCGGACTGCCCAGTACTACTTCCAGTATTTCGTTTTCGTCTTTCGGTATAGACAAATGCCCCCTCACCGGGTAGAGAATCGAAATTTTAGAAGAGTTTAGGGCTTCTATGGTTACGTAGGCGTTGGTAGTCCTGACGGGGAAGTAAATAAAGCCCTGGCCGTCCGTGAGTGCCTGCTGGCCATTGATCAGTAGGGGGTAGTTAGGCATAAGCCCAGTCTTGAGGTGCTGTACCTTGCATTTAAGGACGAGCGTATTCTGCGCCTGCGTCAGCTGAGAGGAGGTGAAAAGGGTGATTATACAAGATATAAGTAGTGTCCTCATATATTCACCAGCATAAAGTCCCGATTACCCTTTTCCGAAATAGTGGTGTGCCCGTTAAATTCCAGCTTCTTGCCCAGATAGATTTTTACGTTGCGCTCCTCGCCGTCCTTACAGGGAATAGTTACGGAGTACATACCCAAACTGTCCGTAACGGCCTTACTCTTTTCATTGCCAAAGTACAGGATAGCATTACTGATTGGTTGCCCTTTCTTATCAATGACCGTCCCATTCATAACTACCTGATCGGCGACCTTGTCCAGATAGATGTTGATAGTACTGTTTTCCCGCAGGATAGTTACTCGTTGCTTTTGGGGTAGGTACCCCTCGGCTCGCACCAGTACCAGTAGTGGTTTGCCTTTATAATCGGCGGGGATCTCTTTGAAGGTGGCTTGTCCTTCACTCAGCGGCCTGGGCAGAGAGGACTGCCCATATAGTAGATTGACCTGCCCAGCCGCTACTGACTCGGTAGAATCGGCCTTTGAAAAAACATTAACTGTAGCTGTGAAGGGGCTTTCGCGGGTTTGGGAAAATGTAAAGTAGACAAGGGCCAGATAAAAAGCGGCTGCCCCTCCCAGGTCTAGACTCCCACCCAGTACTTGAATCCCTGTATATTTTGCCGTGGACTTTAGTCCGCCAAACAGCAGAAACGTTGGTACCAGCGCAGCAATTAAAATGATAATAGCAGAGTACTGGGGGGCCAACTGGTAAAGCTCTTCCTTATACGTAACAAACAGGTAGAAAGTTATAACAAACGCACTACCCAGAAAAATAGCCCAGCTTAAGGTACCAAACTCTTTTTTACCTTTTCCGGCGCCTGTCGCTGACGGAGGCTTTCTTGTTGCTGCCATAGGTAGGTTGGATTAGCATATAACCTATACTCATACTTCAAAGGGAAGGGAACCATAACGTAGGCAAGAGCGGTATAGCTCAGCTCTTAGTAATCAGAAGCATAATCGCCGGTACCTCTTCATGCCCTCCTGACTAAGGCTTCATGGATCAAACAATACGTGACGCGTAAACCAGTTGTATGGCTAGAAATGGGAGGGTACTTCTCTGCATCCCGATCAGCCAGTACCTATTGGAGCAATCCATTAAGATCTCAGCATCCGGTAGGAGCGAAGTAGTATAAAGTTACAATGTATCCGTATGTCTTCCAACAGATACATGTACTTTTTATTGAGTGGAAGCAATCAGGCAGGGAAAATAAAGGTACCTGGAAGCGCTGCTGCGCGCCGCCAGGTACATGGGCCTACTCGAAGGGGCCGAACTGCGCGCGGAATGACTCCATAGTCTGCCGGGCGGCCGCATCGGGGGAGGGCCAGGGAAAAGCCTCCGCAGACACGTAGCCCCGGTACCCTATGGCCTGTAGGGCCTCCACCACGGGCGGTACCTCAGTATGTCCGGTGCCCATGGGACCGCGGTGGCTGTCGGCGTAGTGGACGTGGCCGATTAGGGCACCAGCCTCCCGGATGCTGTCGGGAAGGGAGGTTTCCTCAATATTCATATGAAACAGGTCGGCCAGCAGACGAACGTTGCGACTGCGAAGACTGGTAAGAAAACTAGCTCCATCGCCCAGGCGGTTGATGAGACCAGTTTCGTAACGGTTGAGGGGTTCGTAGATCAGCGGTACACCCTGAGTTTCGGCGTAGCTCCCCAGCTGGTCAAGCCCTTGGGCCAGCCAGTCCAGCGCCAGCTCCCGATCGAAATCCACCGGCACGTTGCCTTGCATGGAGCCAATGATAGCCGGTGCCCCGAGTTGAGCCCCAAAATGGATCATGTCCCGGATAAAGTCAGCGGCCTGTTGCCTCGCGGTCGGGTCGGGGTCGGTGAGTGTAAGCCCATGCAGTACCTTACCGGCGCCGGTGCCCACGGCGGCTATTTGCAACCCATACGTCCGACACAGTTCGCTGATCCGCTCTGCATCCAGAGGTGAAGGAGTGAATAGTTCTACGGCCGGGAAGCCAAGGGCGGCGGCTTTCTGCATACTGGTTTCGAGGTCGTCCCAATAGATCCAGGGGCCTTTCCGGATCTGGGGTACCAGCGCAATGGTTACGGCAGGTTTCATGCAAAGACTAGTTTTGTTCGAGGTCTAACATCATTTTGATGATCGGGCCGGGCTGCGCCGACCACTCCGCAAGGGCCACTCCGGCCTCATCCAGCGTGACCGTCCGGCTGATAACCTCCTGCACGGGAAACTTACCCGCTTCCAGGTACTTGATTACCTCCGGAAACTCACCCAGGCAGTTGCGGGAGCCCAGTATTTCTATTTCCTTCCGGACAAAGGTACCCGTGGCGTATTCCACCGGCTGTTTGGCGTACCCGATGTACACGACCCGTCCCGTATAGGCCACGGCGTCCACGGCAGCCCGGTAGGTAGCTGCCTGCCCTACCGCCTCAATGATCACATCAGGGCCGTCACCTCCGGTCAGATCACGAAGTGCTGCCTGCATGTCAGTAGTAGAGGCATTGATGGTATGGTGCGCGCCCGCCTTACGGGCAATGGCTAGCTTGTCGTCGTCAATATCCACGGCAATCACCGTCGCCCCCTTGTGGGCCGACGCGGCCAGAGCCCCCATGCCTACGATGCCACAGCCCAGTACGGCTACCGTATCGTCGGCCGTAACCTGTCCGCGGTTGGCCGCGTGAAAGCCTACCGTCAGGGGCTCTACCAGCGCCAGCTCCCGCAGGCTGAGATGGTCGGAAGAGTGTAGTTTTTGCCAGGGTACCGTAATGTAGTGTGTCATGGCGCCCGGTCGGCGTACACCCATGGTTTTATTATCCTGGCAGGCGTTGGTACGGCCTTTGCGGCACGACAGGCACACGCCGCAGTGCTGGTAAGGATTGACCGTCACCTGCAGGCCGGGCTGGAAGTCAGAAGGTACACCGGGCCCCACCGCCTCGATGGTAGCACCAATCTCGTGCCCCAATACGTTGGGGTACTCCTGCAATTCAAACAGTCCCCGGTAACCGTTCAGGTCGCCCCCGCAGAAGCCCACCTGGCTCACCCGGAGTAGCGCTTCTCCTTCGCCCGGCACGGGCACCTCTATGTTTCTTACTTCGGTCAATCCGGGCTCGACCAGTACAAAAGCCTGTTGCTGGTTCATATCAGGGTAGGGGTTTGGATAGGTTATTTTCGGGCTTGCCCTCGTACCACATCTGGTTTTTGACGGGAGCGATCGTTTCCATGAGTGCTTCTAGCAGACCATCGGGAGGGGTAAAGTCCAGAACCCGCAGGTTTTGGGCTACGTAGTCAGGCTCGGCCATACCTACAATCGTGGTGGCGATATGGGGATGGTCAAGGGCGTAGCGGAGGGCTACGTCACTCAGGGCGACGCCATACTCCCGGCACAGCTCCAGCAGCCGGGGCCGGATGGCCTTCACCTCGGGTGGCGACTGCTGCCAGGCCGGTACGGGCGCGTCGGACAGGATGCGTTGCATGAGCGGAGCCGCGTTGAGCAGACCAAAGCCCCGCTGCTGCGACAGGGGTACCAGCTCGTCGTTGATCTCGTCGTTGAGCAGGGTGTAGTGTCCCCACGACAGCACCGTATCCACCTCTACCAGACGGGCGATATCGGCCAGGTACCTGACCGGCAGGCCCGAGAAGCCCACATAGCGGGCCTTACCCTGCTCCTTCATCCGCAATGCCGCGGGTATGGCCTCGTTGAGTACCTGCTCCCGATCGCCAAACTCAATGTCGTGCACCTGATAGAGGTCTACGTAGTCTGTTTGTAAGCGGGCCAATGACTCGTCGATACTGCTCATGATCCGTTTGGCCGAAAAATCGAAGCTACCATCCCCGTAGCGGCAACACTTGGTGGCCAGGTATACGTCGGAGCGCTTGCCCTTTAGGGCCTTGCCGAGGCGTGTTTCGGCCAGGGTATCTCCGTAGAAAGGCGCTACATCGAAGAAATTGATGCCGCCATCAAGGGCGGTATGTACAGCTCGTGCCCCTTCGCGCTCGTCGGTAGTACCGAACACATCGCCGAGGGGAGAGGCTCCGTAAGCCAGGATCGAAACCCTCATGTCCGTACGGCCTAATTGTCTATATTCCATAGTATACTATAGGGTAGTTGTCAAAAGGAGTTGAACTTAGGATTCCAGCACGGGGAATTGGAACACCCGCTCCATTAGTACCCACTTTTCGCCTTCACTGGCGCCGGGTACGGGCTTCTGGAACTGCCACATTAGCTCCTCCCATTTTTTGGACACCGGATGCTGATGGACCTGCTCCATGCGCTCAAAACTGAAAGAGTCGTCTACATCCATGATCATGAACATCCGGGTACCGAAGCGGTAGATTTCCATGCTCAGGACCCCCGATTCCCGCAGGAGGGTTTGCAGCTCGGGCCAGTGGTTTTCGGGCGCGTGGTGCCAGATGTACTTTTCAATCAGGGCGGGATCATCTACCAGATCCAGGGCGCGGCAGTAACGTTTCATAAGGTTAGTATGTCAGGATTAGTTGGTTTGTACTACATGGAGGCCCCGGCTCCGCAGGTTGTCGATCAGGTCAGCCTGGCCAGGTGGCGAGTCTGTGATCAGCAGGTCTATCTCACCGATGCCGCACAGGCGGCACAGGCTCTTTCGGCCAAACTTGCTGTGATCGGCCAGCAGGACGCGGGTTTCGCACTGCTCCATAATGGCTCGCTGCGTCTCCACCACCAGTTGGCTCGAGTTGGTGACCCCTTCGGCTTCGATTCCACCCACCGACAGAAACGCCCAGCGGGCATAGTACTCACGGATGTTTTTGATGGCCTGTGGTCCTACCAGCATTCCTGCTTCCGGATAGATCAGCCCCCCCGTCACCAGTACCTCCGCCCCGTACTTACTCTGGCGTTCCAGGTCTATCTGGTGGGCGATGAGGATTGAGTTGGTAATGACGGTTACCGGCCGGTTGGCCAAGTACCTCGCCATATGGTAGGTGGTAGTGCCACCGTCGATCATCACCACGTCGCCGTCCTCCACGAGGGAAGCGGCCGTCGCGGCAATCTTTTTCTTTTCGTCGGCAAATAGTGTTTCGCGCAGCCAGGCCGGCTGCCCCGCCAGATCCGTAGCCTCCTCTTCCTTCCGCGAAATACCTCCCCAGGTACGGCTGACGGCCCCCTCCTCCATAAGCAGGCTGAAATCGCGACGGATGGTGGCCGACGAAGCTCCAAATAGTTCGCAGGCCCGAGACACAGTTAGCTCACCGTGCTTCCGTACGTATCGGGTGATCTCGTGCAAGCGCTGGCGCTGGGTCATGGATGAACTTAGATTTTAATTGACTCAGTCTACTTATTCCTAACTACCTATATGATACAAGAGTAAGCTAAATTTACTCATGTTATGCAGTGAAAATTTCATTAATTTTTAAATTCGATCATATAATGATTTATTTATAATAAAATAAAAAACCGGAACGGCAGAAGCATAATGCTTAGGCTGTTCCGGAAACTATGGTGGTCTCTGATCAGTAAGTACTCCCTAAGACCTCTGAAAGCGGTACAGGTAGGGAGCTTTGTTGGCGGCACCCGTGTACTTCTTTTCCAGACGTTCCAGGACATTCAGGTCCAGAATCTTTTTCTGAAAATTGTTACGGGCAAAAGGTTTGTCATAGATGGCCTCGTACAACTCCTGTACTTCCTTCATCGTAAAGGTTTCGGGAAGCAGGTTGAAGGCTATCAGTTTTTCGTCGAGGTTGAGCCGCAAGGTATCCAGGGCTCTGGCCACAATCTCATGATGGTCCAGGATCAAAGAAGGTAAATGCCTGATATCATACCAGCCGATGGATTCATCTATCTCATTTTGCTGAGGCGTCACTTTATTGATATCTACTAGGGCATAGTACCCAATGGAAACGAAGCGCCGGGTAAACCATTCAAACTCTTTCCGGTTGAACTGGTCATCACCCAGTTTATCCTTATTTAATTCAATGAGTCGCTCTAAAAAAGTTTTGGTAGAGCGCCCCGTTTCGCCAAATACCCTGAACTGCTCGAGGTAGATGTCCCTGATGCCGGTCCGGCCTTCCAGGATCCGGCGGGCGGCCTGATCTATACTTTCGTTCTGATAGATAAATCCACTGGGTAGGGCCCAGAAGTCGCCTTTAAAATTAAGCTTCGGTACCAGTACTTTGAGTTGCTTGTCCTGATAGCCAAAAATGACGCAATCAATGGATAGTTGTTGTATGTAGTCCTCTTTGCTAGGAGCACGCATAATATATAGGGTGATACCGGTAAGAAGTATATCGAATCGTAATTGTTGAGCTAAAATACAGCTTCTGTACTTCTTACCGGTAGTAAACGGGTATGTTTTCTAAAGCGAAGGCTTCTTTGTCCAGCGTGACCTCAGGTAGAAGGCTGCCGCCTTAGGCTTGCGATCGCGGGTGAATACCCCTTTGTAGTTGACCCCACCGAAGCGGATGATACCCTGCCCGGTCTTGAAGTCGGAGAAGGCCCACACATGCATACCTGCTACGTAGTCTTTGGTGGCCGCCACGTCAAGGTAGGCCTTGATGAAGTTGGTCTGGAACTCCTCGGTAAACATCTCCGGCTCATCAGTGTGCATACCAGGGTAGGTATCAGCCCCGAATTCTGTGATCATTACGGGTTTATTAAATTTCTTGTGCAAGCCATCCATCTCCATGGACAGCAATCTGACGGCGCCGTTCATGTCACCAGCGTGGGTATACCAGCCGTAGTACCGGTTGATACAGATCACATCCGACATACCCACCCATTCCGGGGGACCGCCCATCACGCCCACCAACACCGCCAGCCGGGTTGGGTCTTTTTGTTTGACCAGGGTGAACATTTCCTTAAAGAGCTCGATGCTTTTGGGCGTTGCCTCCCGACCACCGGGTCCTCCGGTGACACTAACATCTCGTGGGAAAGGCTCATTGGCCACGCACCACATGATTACCGACGGGTGGTTCTTATCTCGGGTAATGAGCTCGTTGATGTACTGCTTCACCATAACCTGGCGCTGGGCCAGCTCGGTGGTATCGCCGTGGAAGTAGAGGCCTACCGCCGGAATCTCATCAATGACCAGGAAGCCCTCACGGTCGGCCATCCGCATAAATTCTTCGTCGTAGGGGTAGTGAGAGGTACGGAAAGAGTTAGCGCCGGTCCACTTCATCAACGAGAAATCCTTCACAATGACCGGATTGGAAGTACCTCTGCCCAGCACAGGGAAGTCTTCATGCTTGCCAAAGCCTTTCAGGAATACCGGCTTGCCGTTGAGCAGGATCTGCTTATCAGTCGTAGTAATGGTACGTACGCCGGTTTCGAGGGAGTAGCGGTCATAGGTTGTTTTACCATCACCTATTGTCACCTCTACCTGATAAAGATGCGGATCTTCCGGCGACCACAGCCGCACATCCGGGATGGAAACAGTAGCCGTGGCGGCATTGCCCGCCAGGCGGATCGGAGCTTCGTATTTCTTGCCATTGCCGGTAATGGTGATGCTGCCCCGCGTAGCTTTTCCTTCGGTAGCTACCTGCACTTCTACACTGCCCGTAGTACCCGTGAAGCTAGTCCTGACAGTGATATCCTTAATTGATGCTACCGCAGGCAGGGAGTACAGCCACACGTCGCGGTGCAGACCCGCGTAGGGAAAGAAGTCGTAGTTGGACTTAGGGAAGTTGGAGAAAGGGCCGCCCTGTACATTACCCGTAGGTACCCGGCTGGGCTTCAGATGGTTTTCGATCTGAATGGAGATGCGGTTGGCGGCACCCCAGTTGATGAACTGGCTCACTTCGAACGCAAAGGGCAGATGTCCTCCTTCGTGAGTACCTGCCAGCTGGCCATTGATCCAGAGCTTAGCGGCGTAGTTGGCCGAGCCGATGCGGATAAAAATGCGTTGCCCCTTCCAGGTGCTGGGTACGTAGCTTTCCTTCTCGTACCATACCATGCCGAGGTAGTCACGCATATCGGTAAACTGTTCGTTCCAGCTACCCGGTACCGCAATAGACCGGGTCTCGCCAGACCGGGTCTCGCCAGACCGGGTCTCGCCGCTGCCACGGTGGCCAGAACGTGTCTGTGTTAGCCCCTTCTGCCACCCTTCTTTTTCGCCTACTTCCAGGGAGTCTTTTCTGAACTGCCACATCCCCGACAGGCTCAGGGTATTACGATAATCATTCTGCTGCGGGTACAGTGCGATTCTGACAGGATCAGCACTACTCACTGACTGCGCCAGACAGGGAGCCAGGTTCAGCAGGAGGAGGATTGGTACCAGGAATATAGACTTCATTTTCTTGATTGGTAAGGGTACGACATGGTCCGAAAGAGATTGGATTACAAAGGTATATAATTGACTAATACTTATTGTCTATTATTTAGATAATAGTCGACTTCTTTTTCTTCCTTTGGTCGTCATATGAAAAATCAATGATTCTGACAGGTCGCAACCTCTCGTTTATAAGTACTTACGCCAAGGCCTGATCTATAAACAGGTTTTGGCCACAAGCCCTGAATGTTCTGTTCCTCACTTACGAGCCGATTTGCCTGTATAGATGACATCAAGCACAAAGAACATCATCAATCGTGGAGAACTTGGACCCCCGAAATCTTTTAAATCATATAGGTACTTCTGTATGATAGGTTTATCTGGTTATGTACTTGATCTGAGCAGAAAGATCCAGCATAAACCAGTCCGGTCTACAACAGGGGAGCCGCTACATAGTAGAATGTAGCGGCTTCCCTGTGCCGGTAATACTTCTAATCTGAATGTAGAAGGTAGCTTATCGTGGTAGATAGTAATGTGTCATGGCTACTAGGTGAGTATTCTAATTACCCCCGTTCTTAATAATATACGGGTTACTTACTGATGTCCTTCAGGCGCATAGGAGCAGGTACAACATTTTCTACGGGTGGGATGGATTTCAGATAAGCAAAGATCGCTTTGAGGTCTTCGTCTTCTAGTTTGGAGAACATTGGCCACGGCATAGGAGGCAGGATGTCCCTGTTATTGGCTATTCCTTTAGCCTTTCCTTCCCGCATTGCTCTGAAGAACTGCTCTTCTGTCCAGCTTCCGATACCCGTCGGATCTGGTGTTAAGTTAGCGGCAAATGATACTCCCCATGGACCGACCGTAGCGGTATTGTGTTGATTGAACAGGACCCATCTACCAATCAGCGTGGTATCAACCTTTTCAAGTGCTAGATCTGCCGGATGGCCCGACAGCAGACGCTGCGGGTCAGGTACAGGCCCTTTGGGGCCAAATCTTTTAGAAGAATGACAGTCATTACATCCCATAATTGTCACCAGATAGTCTCCTCGCCGAACCTGATCCTGGGTATACTGCTCATGCGTATTGCCAGAAATGACCTTAGGACCTTCTTGTGATTTTGATTGAGAGCAGGCAACAAGAATACTACTTGCCACTCCCAGTAGTGATAGGTATAAAGCGAATTTCTTTTTCATTTTAGATGGCCTGTTTAAAATTAAACAAGTGATGGGGCGGGTTGAAAAAATGGAATATGCTCTTTTACAAAGCTGGCGTAGCTTCTGGGGACACTTCCCAGTACCTTTGTAAGTAATTCCAGCTCCTGTTCCGTAGCCACTGCCCCTCTAAGCTGAAACTGACTGTACATGATAGTCCAATCGTCAACTATCCAATCCGGCATGATCTGTCTGGTCTGTTCTGCCCACGGTACCAGGTCATTACCTGCGTAGTTCACCTGTATCCCAATCTCTTCGCTAAGGATTCGGGCCGTATCGGCTCCATTTAGAATATCAGGACCTGCCAGAGGAATGGACTGGCCATCGTACTCCTGCGAAAACATGGCTGTAACAGCTACTTCAGCTATATCACGTACATCTATCCTGTTCATTCCCAGATCTCCGATAGGCTGCGGGTAGATGCCATACTGTAGTATAGCATCTTTAAACCAGAAGTCGTTCTGAAAGAAGTTGTTGGGGCATACAAACGTGTAGTTCAGGCCGGATTGCTGAACCAATTCCTCCACCTGCACTTTGGTGGCAACATGCGGGATAACCTGGTACTCATGCGCTCTGTGTATACTTTGATATACCAGCTTTTGAACACCTGCTCTTTTTGCGGCTGCAATGGCATTACCTGCCTGCGTAAGCTCCGTTTGACTGTGAGCATTTACCATAAACACCTTATCCACGCCTTCGAAAGCTGTGGGTAAGCTAGCTGGCTGGGCTAAGTCCCCTAGTACTCCTTCCACTCCCTTTGGCAAGGCAGCACATTTCTCCTTTGAAGTGGTTAATACACGCACCTGCTGTCCTTTTTTCAGCAGCTCTTTTACTACCTGGCTACCTACTGTTCCGGTTCCGCCAATTATCAGTACTTTTTTCATGGTTCACTTTGCTTTTAGTTGAATATGAACCAAAAGTACAGGAGGCAAAAAGGACCCCGGCGGAAAAGGAATGAGTGGGCCGGAAAAAGGAGTGAAATGATGGCGGTCCGGCGCGAGTGGAAAAGAATACTTACAAGGAAAGCGGCAGATGAATAGTAACGGTAGTGCCTTCGCCCGGCACACTTGCCATAGACAGCTGCCCTCCATTCAGGTGTACCATCTCTTTTACCAGCACCAGGCCTAAACCGGTGCCCTTTTCTTTGGCAGTGCCCGGGGTGCTCTTGTGGTCTTTCAGCTCGAAGAGTGCAGGCATATTTTCAGGCGCAATACCTAACCCGTTGTCCCGGATGGTTATTTCAGCGGCTTCATCCTGTTGCCGGACACTAATCGTTACCTGGCCTCCGGGCCTGGTAAACTTAAGGGCATTGCTGAGCAGGTTGCGCAGAATGGTAAGAGTAGCATTGCGGTCCGAAAGGGCCACTATATCAGCAGGAGTATGTAATTCTATACTGATGTTTTTGGTATGCGCAGCCTCCTCAAATATTTCCACTACTTCTGTTATCTCAGTGGCCAGATTTATCTTTTCTGGCTGCATCCTCAGATCTCCGGTTTGTGTTACTGACCAGTTCAGCAGGTTATCCAGGGTTTCGTTGATACTTTTTGCAGCCTTCACAATATGGCTGGCCGTAGTGTTTAGCTGCTCCGGAGTACCTTTCTTACTGTAGTACTGAATGAGCCCTGCCACTTGCTGCAATGCAGCCGCCGGACTGCGGAGGTCGTGGCCGATAATGGAAAAAAGACGGTCTTTACTGGCATTCGCCTTCTCGAGCTCCCCTTTCTTTTGCTCCAGGGCAAGGGTACGCTCGAGCACTTTTTGCTCCAGCTGATCCATTATAATGGCGTTCTGAATAGAAAGAGCCATTAGTTGGGAAAGCGTCATCAGGAACTCCTCATCTTCCGGGCTGAAAAAGTTAAGGTCCCTGCTCTCCGCCGACAGTACCGCAATCAGCTCCTCCATTACCAACAAAGGAATGGCCACCTGGCTTTCCACGTCCGGCAGGCCCGGCAAAGCCAGTGGAGCCTTTTCTATTTTGTTATCGGTTATTGTGTGCAGGTACTTGCGCTGCCGTGAAATATTGGCCAGGCGCAGTTTCTGCTTTCGGCTTGCCACCACGCCAATTATTCCTTCGCCAAATTTTACCTCTGCTCCAATGCCTCTCTCATCAAAGCCCCTGCTGGAGAGTACCTTCAGTTTTTGCTGGTTTTCGTCAGGTATAAGTAGCATGGTATGCTTCAGAGCAAAGCGCTGATCCAGCACCGACAGGATGGCATCAAGTTTTTCTTTCAGAGAGGATGGCTTGCTTACCTCTGTAGCCAGCTGCCGGATAATCTCATTTTTCCGTTTCTCTATTTCCAGCTCTCTGACAACCTGATTGAGTGGCTCAATATCTGCCATATCTTAAGCAGAATGAGGATGGTACAAACATTTGACCTGCTCAACTTTACAGATAAGGGCAGATCGTATTTTATAGAGCCCCTCCGGCACCCCATGCAGCGAGGCAATGGCTGCCAGTTGCATGTCCATCTCCTCAAAAACAGGTCCCTGGGTTTGTGCCTCCAGATAGCGAAGCCGCAGTTGCCAGAGTGTAAAGGTGGCAGGACAGGTAATTATGACGACGGCCTTTGGATTTTCCTGAAGGTTATGCCAGGTTTTGTTCATAAACTGGCAGGAAAGAGCTACATGGGTTTCATCTACATAAAAGACCTGTGAAATGTAGGTAACATTTGCCATTCCGTCTTTTGAGCAGGTAGCCAGCGTGCTAGGTACTACGCCCTGCAGACCGGCCATCATCTCCCTGGATATTTTCGCTTCGCTTTCCATAGCTCCATTCAAGTAAATCTAAAGCACTTTTTCTCCTGCTCCTATCTTGGGTGTCTGTTCATAGGCTTCACGCACCAGCATACGTACTGCCACACTGGGTTGATGATAATAGGCATTGAAGGCGCTTTCTCCGGGTAAACCCTGGTATTCGGATATGGCAGTACTAAGGCCTGTCATGTACTCTTTCTGAAATTCTACTTCAGCACTGTTGCAGGGGCGGTGGGACAGATAAGATCCTTTTAGTTGATAAGACTCATTTGTAAGTACAATCGCGAGCAAAAAGGTAAGCTTATCGGTATGGGTAAAGTTGTGTAGTAGTCCTTCTCCATATTTCAGGGGCAGAAAAAAAAGGATATGCTCTCTGTCAGGTTCAACCTTAGTTCCTAAGAGCCGCACCATTTCTGGTTCCAGCTCCTGGTTGCAATTGCTGGCCCAAAGAGCTGCTGACGGGGTATTTATCAATTCTATGAAGCGATCAGTTAAGATCATTTCTATATCTGGTTTGTATTCCGTACCGGAAATTATAGCATTTTGAGCTGAGAAAAAAGCAGGTTTCGGTAGGTTTTACTTACTGGCACAATTTTACCCGCCACTTCCAAATCATTTTGCGGAAGTCTCACTTTTTCTATGGCTTCCAGGTTAACAATATAGGACCGGTGTACCTGTATAAACTGATCGGACGGCAGGTGCTCACACAGGCTTTTGAACTGGAGGTTAAGAAGGTGTTTTTTTTCTTTGATATATATAAAGCAGTATTTATCGTATGCTTCAACCAGGGCTATTTCCTGTAACTTTACCTTGACTAAGGTATTCCCCTCTTTCACGAAGACAGTACTGGCAGGAGCGGAGCTTTCAACTGTTTTTAGAAGGCTATTTATCTCCTTTTGCTTTTTTAAAACAGCCAGTTCTATGGCTGCCCTTAGGTTTTCGGCTTCATAGGGCTTTGTCAGGTAAGCTTCCGGCATAGTTTCCCGAGCCTGCCTGAAGACAGCATCATCTTTGAATGATGTCAGGTAAATCACAGGTATGTCGGTTAGACTATTTATCTTCCTAACCAGATCAATTCCTGACTCTTCTCCATTCAAGTCAATGTCCATCAGCAGTACATCAGGTTTAGTAGCTTTCAGCAGGCTCATTACTTCTCCAGAAGTAGAAGCAATATTGATCAGCTCGTAGTCAAGCTGGTCCAATACCATACGAAGGACGTCTGCATGCAACTCATCGTCCTCTACTGCTAATACCCGTATTTTTCGCATCAGTGTTACAGTCAAAAAAAGATGATACTGGCTTAGACTCTAGAAGTGCCAGTGTTGACCAGGAAATACTTAATTCGTTTGTCGATTAGTTTTAGTTAAATATAATTGTTTTCTGGCAGACCCTATAACATTGTGTACTCCTATAATATGTAGGGCCGATTCGGTATGAAAAGTGATTTACATAGCCTACCATTGGATGCATTTCTTCTTGACATAGACGGGACAGACAACAATTGTGTTTCTACAGGTTTATACTTCCTGTCAGTATCAGCACAATCTCAATAAAACATCTCAGTTAATCATCCTACTCTCAGCAGTTGAACAACTGCCGAAGGGAATGGATGGGGTCATCAGACCAGTGGACAGAATCTGCCGTTGTATTTGCCCGATTACTGGGGTGTAAAGACCCGTTACGTTCAGGAATCCAAAAACAACAAGTACTACCACCCATTCGGGTACTTTCCCGTCATTGAGCCACTCCTGCTTTTGGTTCAGTAACTATCATCCAAATGTAGCTTACCCTACCGGCCTGAGGAGCCCAAACAGAATAAAAAGTAGTAGTGGAGTGAACCAGGTTGATTAGTAACCGAATGCAAATATTTTGTCTTGCAGGCATTCGAAACAAACCGGTGTGGCTAAATTTGTAAGCGTAGTAGTACAAAAGTGGGAGGGTTTTGGATAATCCATTGAATGTCTTTTGGTGCCAAAGCCGCGGCAATGATCCTTATTTATCGGGTAGATCAGTACCTCCCTCTGACGTTCTAAAATAAGGTGTTCCTTTTTGCATACCTGAATCTAACCTAATCATTACCTAACTAATCAACTCCAAATTAAAGTACAATGGCTGGAATAGCACCTGTTACCAATGCTCCTGCTGACCGGGTAGGAGAGTTACAACCCAAGAATTATACCGGCCCCCTGATGACAGTGACCCTGCTGTTTTTTATGTGGGGATTCATCACCTGTATGAATGACATTCTTATACCTAAGCTTAAGGATGTATTCACCCTGCAGCACTGGCAGGCCATGCTGATCCAGACCGCCTTCTTCGGCGCTTACTTCTTTATTTCACTCATCTACTTCATTTTTTCGATTACCAAGGGCGACCCGATCATGAAGATTGGGTACAAAAATGGAATCATCATTGGATTGCTGGTGTCAGCGGTAGGATGTCTGCTCTTCATTCCAGCGGCCAACCTTACCAGCTACTCGTTTTTTCTGGGTGCTCTGTTTGTACTGGCATCGGGTATTACCGTTCTCCAGATTGCCGCTAATCCCTATGTAGCTATACTGGGTACTCCCGAAGGGGCCTCCAGCCGTATGAACCTGACCCAGGCGCTCAACTCCCTCGGTACTACCATTGCTCCCATCCTGGGTGGGTACCTTATTTTTGAAGAAGCGCAGTCGCTGGCTGCTCCCAATGCCGACTCCGTAAAGATGCCCTACCTGGGACTCGCCGGTGCGCTGCTGGTGATAGCGGCCATTATCAGGATATCAAAGCTGCCCCACGTGACGGGCGAAGGTAAAGTGGTGGCCGATGCCGGTGCCCTGAAGTACCGCCACCTGGTACTTGGGATCATCTGCATATTTGCTTACGTAGGAGGGGAGGTAAGTATCGGTAGCAACCTGATCAGCTACTTTGAGCTGCCGCAAATAGCCGGACTGGCCGAATCAGAGGCTAAGTACTACCTTGCCTTTTTCTGGGGAGGCGCCATGATCGGTCGTTTTTTTGGAGCGGTTTCTCTGTCACAGTCGGGTACCCGATCTTCCAAACTAGCTATCATTGCGGGTATCTCGGTAGTTACCTTCCTGACCATTTATAGCCTGTACGATCTGAACCTGGCTATGATTACGCTGGGCCTGATCGCCCTCAACCTGCTTGTGTTCTTCCTGGGACGCTCCATTCCCAGCCGTACGCTGGGCTTGTTTTCGGCCGCGGTGATAGGGTTGCTGCTGCTCACGATGTTTGCGGAAGGACAGGTAGCGATGTGGTCGGTGGTGGCCATTGGGCTATTCAACTCTATCATGTTTCCTACTATCTTTACACTAGCCATTGACGGATTAGGAAGGCACACCAGCCAGGGATCGTCGTTACTGGTGATGGCCATTGTAGGTGGTGCCATTGTACCTCCCTTGCAAGGGTACATCGCTGATATTACCGACAACCTGCAGTTTTCTTTCCTGATCCCTCTGATATGTTATGTATATATCCTGTTCTACGGTTTCTGGGGCAGTAAGCGGGTGGAAATCTAATCAGAGGTACATCAGTCGGATTAAAAACAAACGTATTTTGACTATACAAGAAATAACTCCGGAAGATACCTGGTCCATCAGGCAGCGGGTGATGTGGCCTGATAAACCCATTGACTTTGTAAAGATCAGTGACGACGACCAGGGGTTGCATTACGGCCTGTTCAGGAATGAGAGGTTAGCCTCAGTCATCTCCTGCTTTGTAAACCAGGATGAAATGCAATTCAGGAAGTTTGCTACGCTGGTGGAAGAGCAGGGGCAGGGGCTGGGTACCCATCTGCTGAACCATGTACTTGATGTAGCCAGGGAGAAGGGCATCAGGCGGATATGGTGCAACGCCAGGCGTGACAAAACCAGCTTTTATGCCAGGTTTGGACTACATACTACAGGTACCTCCTTTACCAAGGAAGGCATTGAATACATTGTTATGGAGCGTAGCCTTGAGTAGTGGTATATACCTTACTAATACAAAAGCCAGCGCATCAAGCGCTGGCTTTTGTGCTTTATAGATTCAGCTATTACAGCATTGGCTTCAGAAACAAGTCGTAGGCAAAGCGAAGTATAGTACCAAACACCACTATCAGGAAGAACGTCCGGATGAATTTGTTGCCTTTGAGGAGGGTGAGCCTGGTACCCAGAAAGGAACCTCCTACGTTGAAAATTGCCATGGGGATCGCGTACTGGTACAGGATATGCCCGGACTGACTGAAGTAGATGATGGCTGCCACATTGGTAGCGACATTGACAAACTTGGCGTTGGTAGTGGAATGCAGAAAGTCATTGCCAATCAGCGTAACAAAGGCCAGCATCAGAAAAGCGCCCGTACCCGGACCAATCAGTCCGTCATAAAAGCCAATGGCGAGGCCGAAGGCGAGTCCGATCAGGATCTGCTTAAAGGTAGAGTAGCCTTTCTCCTGGTGGAGGCCAAAGTCTTTCTTGGAGTAGGTATAGATCGCCACCAGCACAAGTATGGCTAGTATAAAAGGCTTGATAAACGTACTGCTGATGAGGGTAATGCAGTAGGCACCCAGCAGTGCTCCCAGAAAGGCTATGAGGATAACCGGGATGAGTACCTTCCAGTTGATCTTGACCTGGCTGGCGTAGCGGAACGCCGCCAGGGTAGTACCACTGAGCGAGGGGATCTTGGTAGTACCCAGGATGGTAGCCACCGGGTACTGAGGTAGTATGATGAGCATGGCAGGAGTCTGCAGCAGTCCGCCACCACCCACAATGGAATCTATAAAACCGGCCCCGAACGAGGCCAGGCACAACAGTATTAATTCAAACGGAATATCAGGCATAGTAGGAGGTTAACAGCATAATGTGGCTGCAAAAATAGTTACTGGTAGGGTGACTTTTGTAGTTTCTCTGCTCTTCCGGTAAAGTTTTGTCAGCAGACTTTACTGCTATGTTAGAGTTTAGCGGCCAGAATAATATCATCTCCTTCCAGAATATTCTTAGGATACCCTTTTTTGACGACATGGATCATGGCAAGGGCCAGTTCATCCAACCTACAAAAACCTTTCGGGTACAGGGCTCTGCCTACCGGAAAGAGCCAGGTGATGTAAGTGTAGTAGCTATGGGTATGCTGCATGCCTTTGAGGGGCTGGATAAAGCCGGGGCGAAAGGCAAATACCTGGCGGAAGGGCAGCTTTCTCAACTCATTTTCGGTCTTACCTTTTACCCGGGCCCAGCCGATGCGGCCCTGTTCGGTACTGTCGGTACCGGCGCCGGATACGTAACAAAAGATCATTGCAGGGTTCAGCCGGCTCAGGAGCTGTGCGAACTGTAGGGTAAGGGTATAGGTAAGCCGGTAGTACTCGTCGGCCGACATACCTACTGACGACACACCCAGGCAAAAGAAGCAGGCGTTGTAGCCTGCCAGCTGATCTTCGATAGGAGTAAGATCAAAGAAGTCTGAATGGATGATTTCTTTAAGTTTAGGATGTACTACCCCGCAAGGCTTCCGGTTTACTACTAGTACTGCTTCTACGTCGGGGTGGATTAGGCAGGTATGCAGGACGCCTTCTCCAACCATGCCGGTAGAGCCGGTTATGATCACTCTGAGGGGCTGGGTATGCATGGGAGTAGTAGGGTAGGTGTTGGTAGCAAATATAAAGTGCTGCTACCAAATAAGTAGTCCGTCAAGGTAAACTTAATCAGCAGTAGCGCTTTATACATACCTATTGCTATACCAGCCCCTTGTCCGGCGTACCGGGCAGGATTGCCGGTAGCAAAGAATAGGGCTTCTAACCAAGTGGGGGGAGCCATGTAGTCAGGGGAGCCAGGCAAGGCCGGTGATGGTCCGGCCTTGCCTGGCACAAGTAGTAGCTAGGAAGCAAGTGTGCTGGAAACGGTAGCTTTTGCGTTAGCCAGTGTTTCTGATAACGATTCGCTTACGTTGTTCAAAGTTCTTTTGGCTTCGCGGCTGGCCCGGCCAAACTTATAGCGGTACCTGGCTTTGTCGTACTCGCTCAGGTTGGTGAGGGTATTGAAAATGGCATAGCCTACCAGACTGACTACGGCCAGACCAAGGCCAACCGCCAGTTGCTTTTGCTCCTTTTTGGACAGGTTGATAAGGGGAGATCCTTTGGGTTCCATGTTCTTGCGCATCATAGCTGCCAAAGCCTCCTCAGGAGCCAGATGAGCTATTACTTCATACGATTTATTCATGAGTCCGCCGGGTATTACCTTGGTCTCCCCCTTCATCAAAGCCTTATATCCTTCCTCGGCCACCATCACAGCGTCATCCAGCATTTCGGTAACGCGGGCGTTTTCGGCCCCGGCTTTGCGGAAGAAGTCGGTATCGGTAGCATTGGGTAGTAGGGCTGTAATGGTCACGTTGGTATCTTTGAGCTCGTTGACCAGCGATTGCGTAAAGTTGTACACGTAGGCTTTGGTACCGGCATAAACGGCCATTAGCGGAGAAGGCATAATGGAAACAATAGAAGCCAGATTCAGGATTTTACCCTCATTGCGGGCTACCATCTCTTTCAGATACAGCTTGGTCAGGTGAGTGAGGCTGAGCGTATTCAGGTGAATCATCGCACTTTCCTTCTCCCAGTCGGTTTCGGTCGCAAACATACCGTGAACACCCACTCCCGCATCATTGACGAGTACATCCACCGTAATGCCCTGTTGCTTTACTTCATTGTACAGCTCCTGGGCCGCATTCTCCTTGGCCAGGTCTTTCTTAATGACGATAGCCTTATGGATAGAATGTTTTTGCTTTAACTCATCGGCGAGCTGCTGAAGCGTGTCTTCACCACGTGATACCAACACCAGGTTGTACCCATCTTTGGCAAATAGTTTTGCCAGTTCCCGACCGATGCCGCTGGAGGCTCCGGTAATCAATGCTGTTTTCACTGTCTCTGTGTTCATAGTTATCGTGTGTTTACTTAATCTATGTTTCGTATTGATTAACAGCTTGCTAGTAAGATTGTTTGTGGCTGGATACATCCTGTTGTTGCTGAATCGAAACGTATAGGTGTAACCGTAATCCCGGATTCAGAACAACCCGCTACGGTCGAATAAGTAAGTGATTAGGAATGATATGCGACTTGAAAATAGTAGTCTAAGCAGACATTCAACTGGCTAAAATGAATGATGTATACTAATACCTATACATAATAGGAAGACTACTATTGCGTACTAGAGTACGTGTATCAAACTTATTAACCTACCGGAGGCTGGGGCAGAATGGCTGTAAGACAGCAGGTAGATGAGTAGTTTTGTAGGTATCCATACCTTACTTAGAGTAAGTCCAATAGATACTTTGTCAAAAAGATTTTAAACAAATCGTATATTTGTGGGCATTTGTGCTAACTAACCTAACTAACAACGCAATTGAACGCAACCTGCTTACTTATAGATGATGACGTGGAAGAGCATGATCTCTTCACTACTGCCCTGCATCAGGTAAACCCCAATCTGAATTGTGTGGTGTTGGATAGTGGTATTAAGGCCGTAGAGAAGTTGAAAAGTGAGCAAAGCCTGGTACCGGGCTTTATCTTCCTGGATCTGAATATGCCCGGTATGGACGGTAAGCAGTGTCTGGTAGAGCTGAAAACCATAGATCGCCTGAAGGAGGTACCCATTATTATCTATTCTACCTCTATCAACCCTCTGCATGTGTCTGAGACCAAAGAGCTGGGCTCGGCCGGCTATGTAGTCAAACCTGACGCTTTTTCGGATCTGGTAGATACTTTGAACAAAGTCATTACTACTACTTCGTGGGATAATAGCTACTTCTACTTTTCCAAGAGAGCTTAGAACTAGTTGCTCACCTATACACCACTATTCACTACATCACTACTGATACTCCACAGAGGGGCGTGTAGTACCAATCTTGTTACTTTCTTAGAGTAATTCTGTTCAGGCTTTACTACCTCTGGCGGATGCTCAACCCTCTGCGAGTAAGTGCAGAGAAATACCTGTACCTCCATACGGGTCAAAGGGTGGTCCGGTAGAATCACTTCCAGTCTCCCTGCCTGCGCCTTGTCATCCAGGTGTTTAATGAATGGAATAACCACTTTGGTACTTGTAATCCCACTGACGTTACCCTCATTTTACTGTCTTATTGCTGAAAATTAAGGGTCTACAAAGTTGATTTAGTATCAATCAGTAGGTGTCTGATTAAAGGAGCGCTTTACTATTATAGTAGTTATTATAGGAAAATTATATAAATACGTATAACTATTCTATTAATTTAGTTGCTGTGTAAATTTTATGGCACAGTATTTGCTGTGTAAAGGTGTATATTTTCGTATGAGATATTCATACTTAAAGTGTGTATAGATGATCAAGAGTCAGAGGTTATTGGCCTTTGACTCTTTTGTTTTAGAGCAATGATTATGAGTGGAGTAGACGTTTTGAGGAGCCTCAGTATGTCCCTACGAATCAAACGCTTCTACCTGTTGCTATCACCTTCTGACAGAAGTAGGCACGATGTTTTATAATTTACAGCTAATACATGCAACATAACCAGACACTTTGCTGTTCTAAACCAGGAAGCTAATGGTTACAGGTGGTGACTTATGTCTGGCTGCCGGTATTAATTAACTCTGAATTATGGGCGACACTTGGTTACTTATTGATGATGATACGGATGATCAGTTTCTTTTTTCGTCGGCATTGCACGACGTCAATCCTGCTTTGCGTTGCGTGACTGAAATAAGTGGTACCAATGCCCTGGAGTTGCTGCAGAAAGAAGAAGGTTTTACCCCGGAGGTTATTTTTTTGGATCTCAATATGCGGGGACTGGATGGGAAGCAGTGCCTCGTCAGATTGAAAACCATAGACCGGCTGAAAGAGGTGCCTATTGTTATCTATTCGACCTCTAACTACCCGCGCGATATATCCGAGACAAAAGAACTTGGAGCGGCCGGGTATATAGTGAAGCCTACCGGATTCAGAGAAATGGTAAAAACCATTCGTTCGCTTCTGGATTCTCCCATCCGGAACAATAGCTACTTTTTTTACGGCAGATAGATATAGTCCCGTGCTTTGTGAGCTATGGAGTCTAGTACCCTACCGTGAGCTTACTAAAGGATACGTTGCCGCCCTATAAGTACTTCGCTTTATTGGTTATTACTATCGTGTAGCCTCAATTCCTGTACAATCCGGATCATCTCCTCGGCTCGTTTTCCCTGCTCGCCAATAGAGGCCTGGTTATAAAGTAGCTTACGATCGGGCTCCCACTCAAAAAGCTCGGTTTTGGCGTCATAGATGCCTACGGGAGTCTGTCCGGTTTCAGCAGACATACCTTCGAGCAGAGCCTGCGCCTGCAGGTAGGTTATGCAGCCCGTGTGACAGTACTGTTCCTGCAAAAGGTACAGTACCGAATATCGCTTTATGTCAGTACCCTGGGGTAGGTTGGTGATCGGTTGCTCTGGGAGGGAATTTTTCATAGTAGGAATGTGGCTGATGTTGGTTGGGAGGTAGTACAGCTTAGATATAGCCAGTTGCTTCCGTAAGGTGATGCCCGGAAGGTATGTGCTTCAAAAGCCTCGATTTGCTTGCCTGAATGGGACAGGAGGTACTTCCATAGTATACTACGGCTGTGGATAGTAGTAGCACTACTTCTGTATCGGCGGGGTTCTACTGGTGTCATGTAGGCTCAGGTCGTTATGGAGTATGTTGCAAAGCCATACCGGCCGTGCTCCTGATCAGATACTTTGCCGCATACGTTTGATCGTGTATTGGAAAAATACAACCGTTTGTCTATCTGAGCAGTTTTCCGGCCCTTAACTATACATGACTCACTGTCTGATCTTACAATTCCTCCTACTTTCATGTACATGTGGATATATGGATTAACTAGTCAGCTTAAGGTTATTCTTTATCAGAATATACTCGGTCAAACATGTCGCTAATTATCAAACGGTTACGGAAGGTAATGGAAATAAACCATACTTTGTTTCTTTTCTTTATAACCTACCTGAATTCGTTAGAATAGTACTATTCTAAGTCGGGTCGAGTAGATCTGGCTAACACCTTCTTAGTGGAGAGAGAGGTGAATGCTGTTGAGTTGGCGTACATGGTGAAGTAGTTAAAACTAACTATTGTTATATTTATCTTTCTTATATCCTTATTATAAAAGTTTAGGGCGTTCTCGGGTCAGAGGTAGGTGGCCGATGCACAGGATGGGGAGCCACTATACTTATTGGTTAAGAAAAGGAGTAGTAGCAGGCGCCCTATATATACCTCTGGCACAGTTTTTTAACTACATAATATCAGGATTCGAAAATTTGCTACATAATTTTCTACTCTACAATTTGATACTCAACAATGGTGCACAGGAGTCATAAACGTGGTTTATGACTCCTTTTTTTATGCACAGCAGTTTCCGGTAGAATTATAAAAACTAGGGGAGCAATTTCAGTAAAAACGGGAGGACGGTACATTTTAGCTAGCAGATAATCATTAGCCACGCTTTTACGGCCACACCAACTCTTTTATAACTACTACCTATGATTTCACAAGACAACCGGAACGTTATTATTTCTGCGCCGCAGCTCCGTCATTTTACTACTCAGGTTTTTGAATATTTTGATGTACCCCACCAGGATGCCGTACGGGCCGCCGATGTACTGGCCTACAGTGATGAGCATGGCATCGACTCACACGGAGTAGCCCGCCTCAAAACCTACTACGACCTGCTGAAGGCGGGACGCATCAACCCACGGCCTGAGATCAGAATAGTACGGGAACGGGCTAGTGTGGCCACGGTGGATGGTGATAATGGGCTGGGACTGGTGGTAGGCCCTCAATGTATGGAGATAGCCATGCGTAAAGCCCAGGAGCACGGCTCCGGCTGGATCAGTGTCTGTAATACCAATCACTACGGTGCCGCGGGGTACTATCCGGTGATGGCTCTGCAGGAAGACCTGATCGGTATTTCCATGACCAACACCACCAAAGGAGTGGCCCCTTTCAATGGAGCCGAGAAGATGCTGGGTACTAACCCGGTCGCCATCGCTTTTCCGGGACTACACGAGCCACCCGTTGTGATTGACTTTGCCTCCAGTGCGGTGTCGTACGGTAAGGTAGAGATTGCCAAACGTAAAGGGCAAAGTATCCCTGATGGCTGGTGCATTGACAAAGAAGGCTACGCTACCACCCAGCCCGCCGATATGATAGAAGGTGGAGCCCTGCTACCCCTGGGCGGTAGCGAGATGGGGAGCGGGCATAAGGGGTACTGCCTGGCCAGTATGGTGGATATCCTCTCGGCGGTACTGAGCGGCGCCAACTGGGGACCTTTTGCGGTTCCGTTTGCTATTCACGTGGCGCCTTCGGAGCGGCAGGTAGGCAAGGGCATCGGCCATTTTTTCGGAGCCCTGGATATTGATGGTTTTCGCGATAAGCAGGAGTTCAAGCAGGACATCGACGAGTGGATACGCACCATGCGTGCTACCCGGCCTTTGCCGGGTACGGAGGGAGTACTTATTCCGGGTGATCCGGAAAGGCAGGCCTACCAGGTACGTATGCAGGCCGGCATCCCGGTCGATAAAGAAGTAGCAGCGTCGCTTAGGGTAATTGCGGAGGAGACAGGTATAGATATTCACCTATAAAGTACTGCTTTATTACTCCCAGTAGGTATATGTACAGGCTTATTCTGTGAATAAATTGGGTTTATTGAATCTGTTCTTCCATAGGAAGTTTGAAACAGATTACCCTGTGTTAAACATAAAGAAGTCTGTGTAGTTTTGGAGAGTTTACAATATCAGGTGTAACCGTCTGATATGTATAAAGGTACTGCCAAAGTACTTAAAGATGGGTGAACAAATACAGTACACTATGCCACATTTCTTTGATCATTTAGTAGACGAATTTAACCTGCCCCTGCAAAACCCGGTGCTGGTATTCTCCCTGATTCTGTTCATCATACTTATATCTCCTATACTGCTCAGGCGGTTCAATATCCCTGGTATCATAGTCCTTATTATTTCGGGAGTAGTAGTGGGGCCCAACGGGCTCAATCTGCTGGCCCGCAACTCGGCCGTGGACCTGTTCTCTACGATCGGGTTGCTCTACATCATGTTTATTGCGGGTCTTGAGCTGGATATGGCCGAGTTCAAGGCCAACCGGAACAAGAGTCTGGTGTTTGGCTTTTTAACCTTTATCCTCCCGTTGGGAGTAGGGTACCCGGTATGTTACTACCTGCTCGGCTACGATTTTAACGCCAGTTTTTTGACGGCCAGTATGTTTGCTACCCATACACTGGTGGCTTATCCCATTGTAAGCCGTCTGGGCATAGCCAATAACCAGGCGGTGGCTGTTACCGTAGGAGGTACCATTCTGACCGATACGGCCGTACTTATTCTGCTCGCCGTGATTACAGGGGCCAAAAACGGGGGACTGACCCAAAGCTTCTGGATTACCCTCGGTATTTCGCTGCTTATTTTTTCTGCCATCATGTTTTTTCTGATTCCCCGGATTGCCGAATGGTTTTTCAGAAAGCTGGAAGGTGAAAAGCACTCCCACTACATCTTTGTTCTGTCGGTAGTTTTCTTTGCGGCCTTTCTGGCTGAGGTAGCCGGTGTGGAGCCCATTATCGGAGCCTTCGTAGCCGGGCTGGCCCTCAATAGTCTGATTCCGCATTCATCAGCCCTGATGAACCGCATTGAGTTTATCGGCAACGCGCTTTTTATTCCCTTCTTTCTGATCAGCGTAGGTATGCTGGTGGATGTGTCGGTCATCTTCAAAGGGCCAATGGCTCTGATCATAGCCGGTGCCCTTACGGTGGTGGCGATTTTTGGCAAGTGGCTGGCCGCATTTACTACGCAGTTGATCTTTAAGTACAGTACTGCCCAGCGTCAGCTCATATTTGGGTTGAGTAGCGCACACGCGGCGGCTACGCTGGCCGTTATTCTGGTAGGGTACAATGCCGATATTCTGGACGAAAACATACTTAATGGTACCATCATCCTGATCCTGATCACTTGTGTTGTGTCTTCCTTTGCTACCGAAAAAGCTGCGAAGCAGATCGTGCTGCTCTCGGAGAATGAGCTATTAAGGGAAGCAACGCCGGGAGGCGACACGGAACATATTCTGCTACCCATTGCCAATATCAATAACTTCGAGAAGCTGCTGGACTTTTCCATCCTGATCAAGGACCGCAAATCCAGAAACCCTATATCTATCTTATCGGTAGTGCCCAACGATGAGGAAGCAGAGTTAAACATCATCAAGGCCAAGAATAGCATGGCTACCTTTGTGAATCATGCTTCGGCCGCCGAAACCAATGTCCAATTCATTGCCACCATTGATCATAATGTAGCCAGTGGTATTGCCCGAACCTCCATTGAGGTTATGTCGGATATTATAATACTGGGCTGGCCGCGCCGCGCAGGAGTGATAGACCGAATATTCGGTGAGAAGATATACAGTATCATCGAGAGTGCCGACAAGACGGCCTTTGTATGTGATTTTTTACAGCCGCTGGCTATCCACAAACGTATGCTTATCGCTGCTCCGCCCCTGTCCGAACGGGAGAATGGCTTTGAGCTGTGGTTTATCAAAATGGTGAAACTATCGCAGGAACTGTCTATACCTATTATCTACTTCTGCAATCCGACTACTGAGTGGGCTGTCCGTACCTTGCTGAAAAGATGGCAGATGAACATTCCCCTCGAATTTGTAACCTTTACCAACTGGGCTGATTTTTCGGCTCTGTCGGATACCGTTCGGGTAGATGACCTCTTTGTCTTTGCCTCGGCCCGTAAAGGATCGGTGTCACACCTGGCTATCCTGGACAATCTTCCCTTCAAGATGCAGCGGTACTTCGGAAACATCAGTAAGGTACTCATCTATCCCCACCAGAATGGCCTGCGATCCGGAAAGGGCTTTAAACCTATTAGCGCCGGTCCGATGAATGTAGGGAACTCTACCGTCAGTAAGCTCAGAGAAAGCTTTAACAAGCTCTTCAGTAGGAAATCTGGGGACAGAAATCCCTAACTATCCCTCTTTTGCTTGTGGTGCCGGCGTAACTGATTGACTTACAAATGTATCTGGGCGCTCATGACCACTCCGGCAGCCTTGTTTAACGTAATTATCTTTTGGTTAATCAAAAGGGGTGGGGAAGCTAATACCTATCGTTTTCTACACAAAAGTGTATGTTTCTTGTGGGTAGGTTACAAACATCAGGTATGCCGAAATCTTATCCAACGGTTAAGTGGCTGTCACATAGAGAATTAGCCTTATTGGTGGGTGCTGGGCGTATATAGAAAGACCTCATCCTGAGTGACTGGTTCAATTTTTTATTTTTCATCATTGACTCTCGCTGTTTAGAATAGTAAATTAATAACAGCAACGAACAGAGTCGGTTCCAAGCCCATTGAGGAGGTCTGGAGATGTGAAATTTAAATTTTGTGAGGCTATGAGTAATATACATATTCAATGCAGTAACGGAATTCCATTGAACAGTCTGGAGTACAGCCTACAGGAATTTGGAAAGAAGCTGGCAAATGAGGAGAATTCCATTTCAAAAATCGAACGCTGCCTGCGCGAACAACTGGAGGACTGGAAACAGGAAAGAACCAAGTACAGCAACGCCACTACCACCATACTTCAGGTACCTGACGTAGAGATGCTGGTTGTACTTGACAGACCCAATGGACATATACTTTTTACATTCTCCGCCAGAAAGTGGTGGTGGCTATGGGACAATCGTATGGTAAAAGGATACCTGCTGATGCATAAGTACCGGAATAAAAATCAGATTCCGGTGTAAGAATTAAGCTTTTAGTAAGCTGCATACACTTTCAGGCAAAAAGAGCTGGATAGGGAGCCGATGAGGCTCCTATATTTTTATAAACATTTATTTGTACTAAGTCTAAATAGTGTCTATGTTTGTGGCACCGTTTGTAATTAGTCTAAATAAGCAAATGGATGGTTTACCTGTTCATGTCTGGTGTTTATAACTTATCCTGTTCTAAATGAAAAAGCAATCTTTACCCCAGTATTCAGCCTTTCTACTTGCTCTGTCGGTATTTGGCGTTACGGGCTGTAACAATGATGTAGAGCCCAAAGAAAATCTTCGCCCCAGTATCGACTACACCAAAATTACTGCTACTACCCCTTATTCTTCCTTATTTGTAGATCAGAACGGAGCCAGTACGGTTGATCTTACCTCTGGGAATGCCCGTATCAATATGTTCAGGGCCTGGGATGCTTACGCTAAAAAAGTGACCGTTGCCGGAGCTACTGCTCCTCTGGATGCCAGCGTACTTAAGAACATGTATGCCAACACAGGTAATCCTTTTACCGGCGACTACGCCAGCCTAAACTCAAGCGGTCTACAGCTTCGCAGCGTTACCGCTGTTTCGGCGACCGATCCGGAGAAGGAGCGCAAACTCATGGATGACGCCATGGTCATGCTGGCTACCACCAGCCAATCAGTTGCTGCCACTGCCGAGGAAGGAAAAGCCGGTAAACTGGGTAGCTACCTCGTAGACGCACAGGGAATCGAATGGGGACAGGTAATAGCCAAGTCATTGATAGGTGCTTATCAGCTTGATTACATCGGTAATGTACTTCTGAACGAAGGATTGAAAGCTGATAACTACAGCCTGGTAGCAGGCAAGCCCTATACCCAACTGGAGCACAACTGGGATGAGGCATACGCTAACTTCACTCTGAAGCCAATCTACGCCGGTGATGCTACTGCTACCTCCAACGGAGGAGAGACTTTCCTGGGAGCTTACGTGTGGGAGTATAACAAAGAAGGATACCCCAAGATGCACCAGGCCTTCCTGAAGGGACGTGCGGCTATCGTAAATAACGACGTGACTACCTACCAGGAGCAGGCTCGTATTATCCGGACCGAAATGGAAAAAGCGGTAGCTAACTCGTCCATCGGGTACCTCAAGAAGACCCGCGAAAACGCTACTGATCCGGCTCGCCGTGCCCATGCCTACAGCGAAGGACTTGGCTTTATCTACTCACTTCGCTATGCCAAGCTGGCCGGTGCGGATGCTGCTTTCTCGGATGCTATCCTGAACAGCCTGGGCTATACTAAAGATGGTATGTGGAAAGTAAAGAATGACCAGATTGAGCAGGCTATCAAAACGATCAGCACCAAATTTGGCATCAACTAATCATTATATAAGTACATAAGCTACTGCTAGTGGAGCAGAGTACCTCCCAGAGGTACTCTGCTCCTGTTTGTTGAAAGATCCGTTCGTCATGCTAAGAAAATTACTTATAACTACCACCTGCCTCTGTGTCATGCTGGCCACTGTGTGGTCATGTGGTAATGGTGGAGGAGAGCCTACCCCCGGTACCGACACCGACAATATGGACCGGAAGGCGATGCTTACCAACCTGGCCGATAACATCATCATTCCTTCCTACGATAATTTCAAAACTAGGTTTGATGTCATGAAGGCTGCCTCGGAGGCATTTGTGGCTACGCCCAATCAGACTAATCTAGTTGCCTTCCGCAAGGCCTGGGAAGAGGCGTATATTGAGTGGCAGAAGGTAGAGCTGTTTGATATTGGCCCGGGTGAAGTACATACGATCCGCTACTACTTCAACATCTATCCCGCCGATGTACAGGGTATCGCTACCAACGTAGCCAATCCCGCTTCGGATCTGGAACTACCTACTTCCTTTGCCCGTCAGGGCTTCCCGGCGCTGGACTACCTGCTCCACGGAGTAGCGGCTACCGATGCCGAAGTAGTGGCCTACTATACCACCGCACCAGAGGCGGCAGCCCGTCGGGCTTACATCAAGCGCATCACCGACCGGATGAACAGCCTCCTGACCATGGTGATCAACGAATGGAAAGGTGGCTACCGCGATACATTTGTCAGCAAGACTGGCCTGGACATTAGCTCTTCTACCTCTAACCTGGTCAACAGCTACATCATGCACTACGAGCGGTACATCCGTTCGGGTAAGTTTGGTATCCCATCGGGCGCCATGATGAATGGAGTCGTAGCTCCCGAGAAGGTAGAAGCGTACTACCGAAAAGACCTGTCACTCATACTAGCCAGAACGGCTCACCAGGCGGCGGCTGACTTCTTCAACGGGAAGAATGTAAAAACCGGAGAAGCCGGTCCCTCCTTCAATACCTATCTGACTGCCCTTGGTGCTAAGGATAGCAGTACCGGCAAGACGCTCGCCGAACTTATTAATACCCAGTTTGCTACCAGTAAGGCTAAGATGGAGGCGCTGCAGCCCAACCTGTACAATGAGATCCGGACCAACAACCAGGCGGTGAAGGATGTGTACAACGAGATGCAGAAGGCCGTTCGGATGCTGAAGGTAGACATGGCGTCGGCCATGAGCATTACCATTACATACGTGGATAACGACGGTGACTAATCAGTAGGGGAGAGTTAGGCAGTTATGCAGGGATACTTACATAAGACTGGGTCGGCGGCTCCGCTGGCTGTGTTCCGAATCCTGTTCGGACTCCTGTTGCTGGCGAGCATTGTACGTTTCTGGAGTTACGGATGGATCAGTGAACTGTACATCAAGCCCAGGTACTTCTTTCCGTTCTATGGCTTTGAGTTTGTAAGGCCACTGGGAGAGTATACTTATTTGTTATTTGCGGTCTGTGGGCTGTCAGCTTTGCTGGTGGCCCTCGGGCTTTTTTATAGAGTAGCTACGGTTACGCTGTTTCTGAGCTTTACGTACATCGAGCTCATCGACAAAACCACCTACCTCAATCATTACTACTTCATCAGCCTGATGTGCTTCATGCTGATGTTCCTGCCGGCCCACGTGTACTTCTCGGCAGATGCCTTTCGCAACCCGAAACTACGGGCTGATCAGGTACCGGCCTGGTGCCTGGATGCGGTGAAGCTGTTTGTGGGCTTTCTGTACTTCTTTGCCGGCCTGGCCAAGGTGAATAGCGACTGGCTGCTACTGGCTCAGCCGCTCCGGATCTGGCTACCGGCCCATAATGACCTGCCGCTGGTAGGTTATCTGCTCAACTACACCTGGGTGGCCTACCTGTTTAGCTGGTTTGGCTGCCTGTACGATCTGTGTATCCCGTTTCTGCTCTGGAACCGCAGCACCCGTCCCTGGGCCTTTGCGGCAGTAGTTGTTTTCCATGGATTAACGGCTTTGCTGTTCCCGATCGGGATGTTTCCCTACATCATGATCATGACCGCCCTGATTTTCTTCTCGGCTGACTTTCACCAACGCATCATCAACTCTCTGGGGCGGATGCTGCGCCTGCGGGGGGATCAGCTGGTGCCGCGCCGGATCTACCGTATGCACCCGGCTCTGAACTATGGTCTGGTGGGTATGTTTCTGGTCTTCTTTGCTGTACAGCTGGTGCTGCCATTCAGGCACCTGTTCTATCCTGGTGAGTTATTCTGGACCGAGCAGGGGTACCGGTTTTCGTGGCGGGTCATGCTGATGGAGAAGGCCGGTCATACGGAGTTTACGGTCCGGGACCGGTCCGGCAAGAAAGTCATTGTAAATAACAGCGAGTTTCTGACCCCCCTGCAGGAGAAAATGATGGCTACTCAGCCGGACATGATCCTGCAGTATGCCCACATACTTCGTGATTATTACGCTCAGCAGGGCTTTGACCAACCGCAGGTCTTTGCTGACTCTTACGTGTCGCTCAACGGCCGCTTGGGCCGCCCCCTGATTGACCCTGAGGTCGATCTGGCCAACGAACAAGAAACATTCAGCCCCAAATCCTGGATCACCCCCTTCGACGATGAAATTAAAGGTTTTTAACTGCCTCCTCCTCTGCCTGATCGCTACCTGCACGCTGGCGCAGCAACATGCCACTTCCGGAGTGACGCTCACCGGTGTGACGCTCACCGGAGTAGTGACTTCTAAAAAAGACGGTTCCCCACTGCTACGCTGCATGGTGTACCTTGGCAACGGACAGCGTACCGCTACTACCAACGAGGAGGGGCTGTTCCGCTTTTCAGATGTACCCAACGGCGTCTACGATCTGAACGTAACGCATCCTGACTTTAAGGCCCATAAACAAACAATACGGGTACAGGGGCAGGCGCTACATCTGAGCATTGGACTCTCTACCCGCGACGAAGACCTCGATGAAGTGGTAGTGAAGGAAAAGCAGGGAGACTTCGGCTTCACCCGTATGCGCGGCGTGGAGAGTATGGGGATTTATGAAGGAAAAAAGACGGAGGTGATTCTGCCGGAAAAGCTCATCGCCAACCTGGCAACCAATAACGCCCGGCAGGTATTTGCGCGGGTGGCGGGTCTGAATATATGGGAGAACGACGGGGCCGGACTGCAGCTGAGCATCGGCGGGCGTGGCCTGGATCCCAACCGCACGTCCAACTTCAACGTGCGGCAGAACGGTTACGATATCAGCGCCGATGCACTGGGGTACCCTGAGAGCTACTACACACCACCCATTGAGGCCGTAGGCCGCATTCAGATCGTACGGGGAGCGGCCTCACTTCAGTACGGTACGCAGTTTGGTGGATTGCTCAACTTCGTGATGAGAAAGCCGGTACAGGACCGCAAGCTCGAGCTAACAGTGCGTCAGACGGGCGGTTCGTTTGGCTTTTACAACGGCTTCGTAAGCGCCAGTGGTACCGTAGGCAAGGTAAGCTATTACAGCTTCGCGCAGTACAAGCGCGGGGACGGCTGGCGGCCCAACTCCGGCTTCAACAATGTGACCCTCTTCTCGGACGTAGACTATAAGATTTCGGAGAATACCACCATAGGTATCGATGTGACGCATATGCAGTACCTGGCCCAGCAGCCGGGTGGATTGTCCGACGCCATGTTCCGGCAGGACCCTCGCCAGAGCAACCGGGAACGCAACTGGTTTGATGTAAACTGGAACATGATGGCTCTGCACTTTGACCACAAGTTCAATGCCTTTAACGAATTCAATCTGCGCTTCTTCGGTCTGGCGGCGCACCGTTACTCCCTGGGCTTCCGCCCTAACCGCGTCGCCACAGTTGATGACAACAGCGAGCGCGACCTGATCAAGGGGGAGTTTATGAACTGGGGCGCCGAGGCGCGGTACCTGAAGCGCTACTTCATCGGACCTACCCAGTCGGTGCTGCTGACGGGTGCCCGCTACTACTCGGGCTTCAACCACAGCATGCAGGGACTGGGAAGTACCGGTAAGGATGCGGACTTTACCTTCGTGGAGCCGGAGCGCTTTATAACCTACGATTACAGCTTTCCGAACAAAAACGTGGCGCTGTTCCTGGAGAATATCTTCTACCTCAATGACCGGCTCAGCCTGACGCCGGGGCTGCGCTACGAGTACATCCATACTACCGCCGATGGGTACTATGGCAGTATAGCCCGTGACCTGGCCGGTAACATCATCAACATCCAGCGTACCGAGGAGAGCCGTGCCAACGGACGCCAGCTTGTGCTGGGTGGGCTGGGCCTGAGCTATAAGCCCGTATCGTACCTGGATGTATACGCCAATGCTTCACAGAACTACCGATCCATTACGTTCAGTGATATGCGCATTGCCAATCCCTCGCAGGTGATTGATCCCAATATGAAGGACGAGCGGGGACACTCGGTAGACGTAGGCATCCGGAGCCACCAGACCCAGTTCCTGAATTTCGACCTGAGCGCTTTCTACCTCAACTACAACAACCGCATCGGTGAGGTGCAGTTCTACGACGAGAGCAACCGCGTCATGCGGAAGCGGGGCAACATAGGTCAGGCTGTGATCATGGGGGTAGAGTCGTACGTGGAGGGTGACGTGCTGCACTACCTCATGCCCCAAAAGCCGGAGCTGAGCGGGGTGCTATTCACCAACCTGGCTCTGATCCAGTCGGAATACCGCAGCAGCGAAATGGTGGGCGTAGCGGGCAAGCAGGTGGAATTTGTACCTAAGGTCAACCTGAAGTCGGGACTGCGGCTGGGGTACCGCAACTGGAAGGCTTCCTTCCAATACACGCACCTGTCCGACCAGTTTACGGAGGCTACCAACGCGGTCGATGGCGGGGTAGCCGGGGTAGTGGGTATTATACCTGCTTATACCATTATGGATGCCAGCGCGTCCTGGGAGTACAAGCGGTTCAGACTGGAAGGTAGCGTCAACAACCTGGCTAACCGGATGTACTTTACCCGCCGCGCCACCGGATACCCGGGGCCGGGTATACTCCCTTCGGATGGTCGGGGGTACTACCTCACGCTGCAGGTAAAATTGTAAACTCTAAAGAGCCATAACGGCAGCAGCCTCGGGACCTCCCGAGGCTGCTGCCGTTATGAGTATACACTAAAGAGGTGAATTAATAGTCCGCAGGTACAAAAATTCCCTAGTGGCAAGGCCATTAGGGAATTCTTTTAGTTTACCCACCTTTCAATAACTTAATAATTGTTATTAAAAAGTGTTGTAAATATAATCAATAGTGGTGTATAAGTTACAGTTATATATTAAAATTATTTAATATTTACAAATTATTCCTGCGCACGTCTAGTAGTAGGTGGATGTATACAGACACTCCGAAAGAGCAGGGAACTGTAAGAGTTATATGCGTAGACACTTTCGGAAAAAAGGCCAAACCAGCTTACAGAGGCGGTTTTTGTAGATAATAACGGAAATCCAGGCGAGGTCAGTATAGACACCAGGGCAAAACTTGGCTCCCGGGTACAGCGGGCTACCCGCGTACTTTGTACAGGTATGCTAACCGGCTCAAATTATTTTGTGGGAAGTCGCTGATACACATTGTTATAATGTATTTTTTTTATACATTTATAACAACAGCCTTCCCCACTTCTCAACAACTATACACATGACTACTACCTGCCTGCTTATTGATGATGATGCCGATGAACATTACCTGTTCGAGAAGGCGCTGCACGACGTAAATCCTGAACTGGGGTGTGTACTGGAAGATAATGGGAAAAAGGCACTCGAAAAGCTGCATGTAGATCAGAGTATCAGACCGGGAGTTATCTTTCTGGACCTGAATATGCCGGGAATGGATGGGAAGCAGTGCCTGGCTGAGCTAAAAAAAATTGACCGGCTAAAAGAGGTACCTATTGTGATCTACTCCACCTCTTCCAATACACGTGACGTCAGCGAAACCAAACTCATGGGATCTGCCGGCTACATGGTCAAGCCCGACCACTATAATGAACTGGTACAAACCTTGAATCGGGTGCTGGATGAGGTCACCCGTAGTCGTAGTCATTTCTTCTTTAATAAGGAGTCGCTGAATTAAAAGCGCTAATCTTCCGCTCCTGCCGCCGGACCTGATACCCGTCCGCAATTACTGCTTACGTTCAACTGCTTTTAGTTGGGCAATATCCTCCTGGCTTTCCTGCTACGCGGGCAGGTGTGCTCATACCAGGTGGGTGGAACAAGAGCAGGCTCCTGCCTGAATCTTTAATCAATAACAAGAGCAGCCTGAGGTACAAAGTACCCCAGGCCCAACCTACGCTTTTCGGGTTACGCTAACACAAAGTGATGCTTCAGCCTTTCGTGGTTTTTGATATTTTCGAGATCCTCAACGAAAAGAGGCTTGTTCCAGGCGTAAATAATATTGGAGTATTCGTTGGCTTTTTCCTGATCTTCGGGCTCTAACGAATAGGTGAGTATGCAGATCGGCGTATTGGGATAAAGTGACTGGTACTTCTGCGAGAATTCATCCAGAAAATCCCACCCATCCATAACCGGCATAAAAATATCGAGGAAAATCAGATCCGGTACTACACCCTGCTGGCTGGTGCCCAGTTGCTGAAAGTAATCAACTCCTTCTTTGCCGTTTTTCAGAGTAATAACATTCTCGGCGAATCGATTTCGTATAACTGTAAGCTTAATAAGTTCAAGGGTAGTTTCATCATCATCAATCAGCAATAAGTTCTTTATCATAGCTTTTCTTTTAAAGGAGGATATACGTGTAAAGGTGCATGACAGATTTTGATAGCCAGCCCAAACACGTCGTAAAGATAAAGGGATAGCTGTTAAAAAAGAAAATATTTATATATACCGATTTGTGGCATAATGGGCACATAATTAACAAATTAACGGGTTTGGTAAGGCTAAGGGAATGACTGGAAGGCATCAGGGGGCGCTAATGCCCTTTTTTTAGTGTTTAAAGCTGATTAGTACTTTTGGCGTACTTATCCAATGGTACCAGGTCACCTGATGGCTTTATCTTAAAATTTTTATAAACAGAAGCGGATTGATTCTCAAAGGGTAGTCCTGTCGGGCTCCTCCCGGGCTACCCGATCGCTACTTTCTGGCTTGGTGTCCTCTGCTGATTTGTCTAATTTCGGTCCGATGAAGCGTCAACAACGAAGCCGTCGTCGCCGGCCGGTAGCCAGGCGTAGCACCCGACGGAAAACCAGGCGGCGATTTAGGATTTGGGGGCCACTACGGCTGCTCGAATTTTTGGGAAGGGTACTATTCGCCTTTTTTGACAATCACTTCTACTGATCAGTATAGCCTTGGTACCTGGCTGATCAGGAGCCCTCAGATACTGGCTTCTGAGGGTACTCTTTCCCGCAGTTCCACCCTTTACAGGCTCTGTTGACTACCCGGCTACATACTAGTAGCGCTGATTGACTTCCCGGTTTAGGGGAAAAATACATGAACCGAATTGGACAGGGGGGTGTTCTACTCTAAGTTTTCAGTTAATAAACTCTATCATAAATGACCGCTTTAGCTATTGTAAAAAACTACTACGACGCTTTTAATCGTCAGGATTGGGACGGAATGCTGGCACTGGTGCACCCGGATATTCGCCATGAGCCTAACCAGGGTGAGCCTCGCATTGGCATCGAAAAATTCACGGAGTTTATGCGCCACATGGACGAAAGCTACGCCGAAACCCTGACGGACATGGTGTTTATGACGGAGCCTGACGGGAACCGCGTGGCCGCTGAGTTCGTGGTAAATGGTACCTACAAGAAGGCTGAGGAAGGGCTACCCGCTGCACATGGCCAGAAGTATGTACTACCCGCGGCGGCATTTCTGGAAGTAACAGACGGAAAGATCAGTCGCGTAACTACCTACTACAACCTGACGCACTGGATTCAACTGGTTTCGGAATAATGTCGGTTTCCAGAGAATCACTCCATTACATTACTAAAGAGGGACCGGCCATAGCGGAGGTATTCGACCCGCTGGCCGAGTTGCGCATCGCGGTATTTCACGATTTTCCGTACCTCTACGAAGGCTCGGTCGAATACGAAAAGAAGTACCTGCAGACCTACGTAAAGTCGGAGCAGTCGATGCTGTTTGCCGTATATGATGGAGTGAAGATGGTCGGAGCAACTACCTGTCTGCCCCTGCGTGACGAAATGCCGGAGCTGCAGGCCCCTTTTACAGAGTCTGGTTATGACCTGAACTCTATTTTTTATTTTGGAGAAAGTCTGTTGTTGCCTGCGTATAGAGGACTGGGGCTGGGACACCGCTTCTTTGATGAGCGCGAAGCCTATGCCCGAAGGCTGGGAACCTACCGTACTACGTGTTTCTGTGCGGTAGAGCGGGACGAAAATCACCCCAACCGGCCGGCCCATTACCGGACCAACGACGCCTTTTGGCAGAAGCGGGGCTACCGCAAGGAGCCATCGCTACAAGCTACCCTCGACTGGCCCGATATAGGCGAGTCGGAATCGACGCCCAAGACGATGACGTTCTGGCTGCGTGATCTTTAAAATGATTGGTGTAGTACTGTAAAAGATAAATATACGAGATGAAAGTAACCATTGCGGCAGCGCAATATCCAATAACCGAACATAAAACATTTGCCGACTGGCGTAACCACATAGAGGAGTGGGTAGTGGATGCGGTCCGGCAGCAGGCCCAGCTGGTGCTGTTTCCGGAGTATGGCTCTATGGAGCTGGTCAGCCTTTTTGAGCTGGAAGTGCGGGAAGACCTGCGCCGTCAGGTACGTGAGCTCAATGCGCTGAAAGATGATTTCTGTGCGGTGTTTGCTGACCTGGCCCGGCAATACAATCTCGTTATTGTGGCTCCTACGCTGCCCGTACTGGAAGAAGGTAATATACTTAACCGCGCTTATGTATTCTCACCCAAGGGTATGGTAGGCTACCAGGACAAGTTCTTTATGACCCGCTTCGAAAACGAGCAGTGGGGCGTACAGAGCGGTCCCAAGAAGCTGACACTTTTTGATGCGCCCTGGGGTAGCTTTGGTATCCAGATCTGCTACGACGTGGAGTTTTCGCTGGGCTCACAGTGGCTGAGTGCGGCGGGAGCGTCGCTGATACTGGCCCCCAGCTGTACCGAAACCCTGCGCGGCTCCACCCGGGTACATGTAGGTGCCAGAGCCCGCGCTTTGGAACACCAGGCTTATACGGTAGTATCGCAGACAATTGGTGATGCCCCCTGGTCGCCCGCCGTGGATATCAACTACGGATTTGCGGCCTTCTACTGTACACCCGATAAGGATATGCCCGAAGAAGGCATCATCAGTACGCATACACCTCAGAAAGCCGGCTGGCTGGTACAGACTCTTGATTTCAAACAGATTGAGTCGGTGCGGCAGGACGGGCAGGTCTTTAACTACAAAGACCACCAACGATTGGCTACCGGATTTGTGGATGAGTCGGTTGAGGTCGTGAGGCGGGAGGTATAGAAACAAACATCTAATTTACAGGGGCGGGACAAAAGGGTTGTCCCGCTTTTTTTTTATAATAGTAGAATACCAGATTAAACCTTACATCGTTTTGTAGGTCCAACTGCATATTAGCGAAACTGCAAAATAAAATAGTGGACTTGTTGGGTTTGGCAGTAAAGTTGTAAGGTAGTTTGTTTATATTTGATTGTAAACCTCCTAAAAGAAAGAAGAATGCATAAAGATCCCTCCAATCCGTTGGATAAGCTGTTTGGGGCTATCCAGGGTGTAAATGAAGCCTCCGAAAGAGTTGACCAGTACGTTAGAAAATCTTTACCCGTTTCGGCGATGGACAGCTTTCGTGAAAAATGTAAAACCCTGGACAGAGAGACCCTGCCCTGGTACCTTGAGTACTTCGAAGAACTCGAAATGTACGAACACTGCGCCGTAGTTAAAGAAACAATGGAATTGGCTTAGTAGCCATTATGTTACGTAATAATGTAAGCCTATCCGCTCCGGCGGGTAGGCTTTTGTTTTGAGGAGTAGCTTTATAACGGCCGCTACACCGCAGGTTCAGTACCGCCTGAATCACCAGCGGAATACTTACACTACCAAATAGGATCAGCTCTACGGCAAAGGCTTCCAACTGATCCGGGTACCTACCACTGCCTGACTTCGCAGTCTAATAGTACTACCAATCTGTAAAAGTACTTCCAGGTAAGTACTCTCTTTTTTGTGTCCGGACCTAAAACTTATCGAATGGCAGGAGGTTTATCATCTGGCGGATTTACCCTAAAGGTAGTTCCGCTTACAATTGGTTGTTCACTCTTTACCTATTGACCCATGCCTGCTGACCAGCTCCGTACCAAGCCCAAACTACTGCTGTTCGATGTTAACGAAACACTCCTGGACCTCAGTGAGATGAAGAGCAGGATGAATGCGGCCATCGGTAATGAGTTTGCGTTCACGCATTGGTTTACCCTGATGCTGCAGTACTCCCTGGTCGAAAACGTCACCAACCAGTACCACAGTTTTGGTGAAATCGGTCAGGCTACTTTTGAGATGGTGGAAGATATCTACGGAATCAGAGTACCGGATCAGGAAGCGCAGGAGCTACTGGGGATGATCCGGCAATTACCTCCGCATCCGGATGTAGAGCCCGGCCTTACCATGCTCCGGGAAGCCGGCTTCCTGCTGGTTGCCCTGACCAACGGGGCTGACGAAGCCCTGGAGCAGCAAATGGGGGCCGCCGGACTAGCCGGCTATTTTGATTTTCTTTTCTCGGTTGATTCCGTCAAGAAGTTTAAGCCCGCCCCGGACCCGTACTGGTACGCTGCCAATGCCCTGGGGGTAAAGCCTTCGGAAGCTATGCTTATCGCGGCCCACGGCTGGGATATTACGGGAGCACTGCGGGCGGGACTGCAGGCGGCTTTCATAGCCCGGCCGGGCAAAACTCTGTACCCGCTGGCGCCTGAGCCGCAGCTGGTTGGGGTAAGTCTGGTAGATCTGGCGGAGAAGCTCACCAGGATGTAAGGAGCAGAGCGCCCACTAAACAAAGTCATACTGGGCTGGTTAAGACAATAGTACTACACCTATATCCACTAACCATTAGACAGATGATAACTACTGAGGACAGGTCTGTTATAGACGAGATACGTGACGACCGGAGCGAGGCCGTTGAAAGCCGACGTAAAATAGCGGCGCTGGCCGCTACCGGTCTGGTAGATTTCAGCTTCATTTCGCTCTACCAGTTGGGCTATATCAAGCACATGCCCGACCTTCCCGGGGAGGTATTCGATTCCGAAAAGGTAAACTCTTCAAAAGATGCTGTACTGCTGGGCATACCCGATGCCCCCATTAGCCTGTTGATGTATGCGGCTACGGTACTACTGGCTACGGCGGCTACGCGTCAGACCCGATACTCCAGGTACTTTGATCTGCTTATGGGGAGTATAATACTGGGTCAGGCTGCCGGTGGTGCTCATTACCTCTACAATATGGCTAAAGTGCAGAAAAAAGTATGTCTGTACTGTGTTGCGGGTGCTCTGATCAACTTTGTATCGGTCAAGCCGCTGCTTGATCTCTACCGGGCCAGCAGGTAGCCGCTTACCGGATGTCAGCGTACAGTCTTTTCAGCTTTTCCGGCGAGTACCCCACTCCCCACAGGAACCCTATGTACAGGTATATAGCATTGGCCCGCCAGAAGCCCCACTTAGCTACCCGCCGGTCCGACGACTCCACCACCCGGTTGACCTGCCGGATACGGCCGTACTGTACCAGCTTGAGCATCAGGTCGGCTTCTTCCATGATGGGGAGGCCATCGGTATAACCACCGCAGGCCAGGAACTGGTCGCGACGACAAAAGATGACCTGGTCGCCAAACAGCAGCCGGGCGCCCTTGAAGAAGAACAGGTGGGGCCGGAACAGCAGAGGGGCGTAGTAGCTTTTGATATAGTTGTGGAAGGAAGTAAGCCAGCAGGTTCGGAGCGGCCCACGCATCAGCGATATAAAACCTCCGGCCGCCGTTCGTGGATTGGCCAGGGTCTGCCGGATGACCAGCAGGGCATCGTCGGGTAGGGAGGTGTCGGCGTGGAGGAAGCAGAGCAGGTCGCCGGTAGCGGCACGGGCACCCCGGTTCATCTGGGTAGCGCGGCAGGCTACCTCCGACTGTACCAGCTTCAAGTAGGGCATTGTGCGCTGTTCCGCCATCACTCGCTCCATAGTACGGTCGGTACTGCCTCCATCAGCCACGATTACCTCATAGGGAGCCGGAGATAGCTGCCGGATCAGGCGTAGCGTACGGGGCAGCGTGTCCTCCTCATTCAAAGTAGGTATTATGATAGAAACAAGGGTCACAATGTGTCGGGCCGATTGATAGTACCTGATAAACTAAGTTCAGGCAGAAGGGTTATACCTATCTAACCTTACCCCTCAGTTCATGTTCAAATTTCTTCCGAATGTACTGGTAAAGCAACTCTATACCCGCAATAGTCTTCGTAATACGCCAGATGGTTTTTCGTTCTCTCTGAAAAACCGGCTGGCAGATGCCCGCTTCACCGGATTGCAACGTGCCTCCATTGATGGACAGGAGCACCCGGCTGAGGTATTTACGCTGGAAACAGACGAGGGAGTAATGATACCGGTTAGTGCTATTACAAAGGACCAACCGCTTGCCTTCCCACTACGGCAGTCGGTGCTGGTGCGGGCTACAGGAGCGCAGTTGCCGGAAGGAGTGCATACCCTGGAAATTGCGCTCTACACGGAGCCCTTTGGTGCCCTAACGCTGAAAGTAGAGGACGAGCTGCAAACTATGCAGTCGGAGCAGGAGCCGGTGGTAGGGATTCCCCGCGATTCGGTCAATGACTATTCAACGGAGGCCATCAGCCAGCGGCAGCAGTACATGCGGGACTTCACCAAGACCCAGCCTGAGCACCTTACCCACTACTCCTTTGGGGCAGGCCTGGTTAAAGGCCATTGCGAAAACTTCGTAGGAGTGGCCCAGGTACCCATAGGACTGGCGGGGCCCCTGCTGGTGAACGGGGAGTATGCGCAGGGGGAGTATCTTATACCGATGGCGACGACTGAAGGTACCCTGGTAGCCTCTTACAACCGGGGCATGAAACTGATCAATAAATGTGGAGGAGTGACCTGTACAGTACAGGATGAGGGGATGCAGCGGGCCCCGGTGTTTCAGTTGGCCGACGCCCGGGCTGCGCGTGACTTTGTACAATGGGTTGAGGAGCACCAGGATGAGCTGCGATTTGAAGCGGAAGTAACCTCCAACTACGCCAGACTCCGCTACGTCGATAGCTACCTTAATGGCAGGCTGGCTTTTCTGCGGTTTGGGTTTTCGACCGGTGATGCCGCCGGGCAGAACATGGTTAGTAAGGCGACACTAGCCGCCTGCAACTGGATCCTGCACCACTACGAGGGCATCGAGCACTTCTACCTCGAATCCAACATGGCTACCGATAAGAAGCCCTCGCAGATCAATGTTCTCAAAACAAGGGGCCGTCGCGTAACGGCCGAAATACGGATCCCGCGTGACTTGCTGGTACGGGAGATGCAGGTGGAACCCCAAACACTGGATCGACACGCGCGTATCGGCAACGTAGGGGCGTGGCTGTCGGGCACCAACAACAACGGCCTGCATTCGGTCAATGGCCTGGCGGCGATGTTTATAGCCACCGGGCAGGATGTGGCTTGTCTGGCCGAATCGTCGGCGGCCATTACCTACTCCGAGCTAATGCAGGATGGTACTTTATATGCCTCTGTTACGCTGCCCTCGCTGGTCGTGGGGACGTACGGTGGAGGTACCGGTCTGCCTACCCAGCGCGAATGCCTCGAGCTGATGGGTTGCTACGGAGCCGGCCAGGCTAATAAACTGGCTGAGATCATGGCCGGAGTGGTGGCGGCGGGCGAATTGTCCCTGGCTGCCGCCATCTCTTCGCTCGATTGGGTATCCAGTCACGAGGCCAGCCGCAATCAACATAAGAACTAAGTGTTACTATCTACAAAAACACATGGAGCAATGGTAAAGTACCTGGATACAGAAAAGGATGACCTGGTGGCCGTAGTCGTATCGGGCACCCTTGAAAAAGAAGACTACACCCAGCTGATTCCCCGTGTGGAAGCCAAGATCCGCCAGTACGGAAAGATAAATCTGTACTGGGAGATGGATCGGTTTGAAGGGTGGAATATGGCCAGTGCCGTGCAGGACCTGAAACTGGACATCAAACACGCCAACGATTTCAGACGCGTAGCGATGGTCGGGGCAAAGAAGTGGGAAGACTGGCTCACCCAGCTCATGAAGCCATTCAGCGATGCCGAGGTAAAGTACTTCGACCTCACTGAGCGTGAACTGGCAATGGCTTGGGTGAAGGAACAATAGTGCCAGGGGATAAGCTAAGGCAGGTTGGTTTGAGGCCTCTTTTAGTTGATAGAAAAAGCGGGTCTGGATCAGTCTATTGATCCAGACCCGCCCGTATTGCAGTTAGATAAATAGGTTAGTGTGGTATCGGCAACGTGTGGAAGTACCCTTCCATCAGGCAAAAAAGCTTGGCTTCATGAATTCACCCGTTTGCCAGGACACATCACGTCGACGGAGCGACTGAGCGATCCGGATGATCTCCTCGGCCCGCTTTCCCTGCTCACCGATGCTGGCCTGGTTGTAGACCTGCTGGCCGTTGGGCTCCCACTCAAACAGCTCGGTTTTATCATCATAGATCCCGACAGGAGCACGTTCCTCCTCTTCGGCCAGGCTTTCGAGCATGGTCTGCGCCTGCTGGTAGGTACTACAGCCCACATGGTGGTACTGATCATGGCGCAGGTACAGTACCGAAAACCGGTTCCGGTCCGGGGTGGATTCCGACCGCTGGATTTGGATTGGAGATTCCACCTCTGTTTCCAGCGAAGTTCCGGCACTGTCATTTACTTCTGTTGACAGCAGGGGCAGGCAGTTATCGCCGTACGGTGTGAGCTGACGATTGATAGACTCGAACACCTCGGCGTGTTTATTGATATAGCCAAAAAAATACTTCTTCATAGTCCGGCTAAGTACCTTGGGGGTAACCTTGCCTGCATACACCTGAATCAGTTCCATAAGCATTTCATTTTAGAGTGATTACTTTCCATTCCAACTACATATTTGAGAGTTGGATGGGGCTGCTATGGGATAAATTGACATTTAGAAAGTACAATATTTGTACGTCTGATGATAGCCCATATAGCAGCCTGTTTTACTTGGTTTACAAATTGTTCCTGTTTTAGTACGTGTGTAAATAGTACAATATATAGGGCGAATAGTCCGATGCTTTACCTTACTAATTCTATTTATCTACAAAGTAAAACGGCAGAGGTAATGCTATGGTTTACAAATAGTTGTGTAATATGCTGTTGCCCTGAATATTCTTTATAGGATCCAGTGGTTATCTTAGTATAGTACCAGAAGTGGGGGCGGTGGAGCAGAAGAATTACAGCTTGAAGAGTACTTGTAGAGTGTAGATGAGATAGACTTAGGTTTGGATACTGCAACAAAAAAATTATATAGTTATATTAATTGGTTGTTTAAAAGTAAGGTATTTGTTTGTCAGTAATGGGTACAAAAAAAGCAACCTACTCCTGCCCAGGAGTAGGTTGCTTAACAGGTAATCTAGACTAGCGCAGGTACCTCTACTTCTTAAATCCACGCTTCCGCATGAGCGCCTCTACCTGAGCGTCGCGTCCGCGGAAAGTGCGGTAGCCTTCGGCCGGATCAATGGTGTTCCCGATGGAGAAAACATGATTCCGCAGCCGCTCGGCCACCTTCTTGTCGTAGGGGCCACCGGCTTCGGTGAAGGCACCGAAAGCATCGGCTGTCAGTACATCCGACCACAGGTAGCTGTAGTAGCCCGCTGAGTAGCTGTCACTGCTGAATATATGCAGGAACTGCGGAGTACGGTGGCGCATTACCAGCTCATTAGGCATTCCCATAGCCGTCAGCGTTTCGCGCTCAAAGGCATCCGGATCTATCTTCTGGTCACCTGCCAGGTGTAGCTTCATATCTATCAATGCACTGGACAGGTACTCGGTTGTCGCGAAGCCCTGGTTGAAGGTAGCAGCCCGTTCGATCCGCTCGACCAGTTCCTGCGGTATAGGCTTTCCGGTCTGGTAGTGCACCGCGTAGCGCTGCAGCACTTCGGGAGTAGAGAGCCAGTGCTCGAGCAGCTGCGAGGGGAACTCTACGTAGTCGCGGACCACGGCCGTACCGGCCAGCGACGGGTAGGTGACATTGGACGAAAGTCCGTGCAGCGCATGCCCAAACTCGTGGAACAGCGTAGTGGCATCGTCCCAAGATATCAGTACCGGCTCGCCCTCTTTACCCTTCACAAAGTTGGAGTTGTTGGATACAATGGTAGTGACGTTGCCGTCCAGGCGCTGTTGCCGGCGGTAGGCGTTCATCCAGGCCCCCGAGCGCTTACCCGTCCGGGCGTACGGGTCAAAGTACCATAGCCCTACGTGCTTGCCCGATTGCTTATCCGTTACTTCCCACACCTTTATGTCCGGGTGGTACACGGGTACATTGGTTACAGGTTTGAAGTTAAAGCCAAACAGCTCACCCGCCACCCAGAACATCCCCTCGCGGAGCTTGTCCAGCTGCAGGTACTGCTTTACCTCGTTCTGATCCAGATCGTACTTTTGTTTGCGTACCTTTTCGGAGTAGTATCGGTAGTCCCAGGGCTCAATTTTGATGTTGGCACCTTCCTTATTGGCCAGCGCCTGCATATCGGCTACCTCCTCACGTACCCGCGCTACTGCTGGTTTCCACACCGCTTCCATCAGTTCCAGCGTCCGCTCGGGTGTTTTGGCCATGGTGTTGTCGAGCCGCCAGTGGGCGTGGGTAGGGTACCCCAGCAGTTTGGCCCGTTCGGCGCGCAGCTGCAGTATCTCGGTAATAATAGCGTTATTGTCGTGCTCGCCGCCGTTATCGCCGCGATTCACAAACATCCGCCACGCCTTCTCCCGGAGTTGCCGGTTGTCGGCGTAAGTCAGGAATGGATCTACCGACGAGCGCGTGTTGGTGATTACCCAGGCATTAGGCAGCTTGCGCGCCTCAGCCGCCGCATCCGCGGCCTCCCGGAGCGACGGCGGGAGCCCGGCCAGGTCGGCTTCTTTCTCTATCACCAGTACCTGATCCGTTTCGTCGGCAAGCACATTCTGGCTGAATCGGGTAAAGAGCCCCGCCAACTGCTGATTGATTTCGGACAAACGCGCCTTGGCTTTATCATCCAGTCTGGCACCGGACCTTACAAAATTATTATAGTAGAGCCAGGTCAGGCGTTGCTGCTCCGGCTTCAGGTTCTTCTTCTGGGGCGAATTATATACCGCTTCTATCCGGTTAAACAGGGCCTTGTTCTGCGTAATCTTATCCGAAAAGGCCGCCATGCGCGGAGCCATTTCCCGCTGCACCGTCTGGAACTCCGGACTATTCATTGTCGAACTCCATACCCCGTACACCGTCTGTACCCGGTCGAGGGTCTGGCCGGCCCGCTCCAGGGCAGCAATGGTGTTTTCAAATGTAGGCGCCTGTTTATTAGTGGCTATACGCTCGATGTCGGCCAGGTTTTCTTCCATGCCCGCTTCCAGGGACGGCCTGAAATCAGAAACTTTTACCTGATCAAAAGGAGGGACGCCACCATACGGACCTTTCCATTCGGCCAGCAGTGGGTTCTGAGTAGTAGCTGATTGTGTCGTAGAGGTGGTGCTGGTACTTGAGGTACTCATGGTATTGCTGGTTTTGGCACAATGCGTTAGGGTTAATACAGTAATGACGGGTACGGCCATTCTCTTGCCATAGTAGGTGAATCTATTGTTCATAAAACCTCTTTTTTGTAATACATTTCTGTCTGGTACAATCCTGTCGGGGTGACTAATTTCAACGTGCAAGGTACCAAAATAGGTATAGGTAAGTTGCATGAATCAGCGTGATGTCAGGCGGAGAGGCGATAGCTACTTCCATATTTTTATCAGTCCTCTTTCTTTCCCGAACAGCGGATCGGTGGCAGGTACCGGCAGGGCTGCGATAGTCTGATCGACCCGGGGGCGCTCACCCGATTCGCCTTTATTAAGGTCCCAGTCACGTCCCTCCGGATAAGCACCTACAATGCTCAGACCCTCACTCCTTAGGTTTTTGTGTCCTACGCCAGCCGGGATCACGATCACATCTCCGGCTTGTACTTCCACCTTTTCGCCCCCTTCACCACCCAGGTGCAGCAGCGCCGAGGCTTGGTATACGCCCAGTACCTCGTAGGTGGTACTGTGGTAGTGGTGGAAGTCATACACGCCATTGCGCCACGAGTTGGTCCAGCCATTAGCTGCAAAGGTTTTTTCCAGCCAGGCCACACCTTCCTCGTTGCGCTCCGCAAAGGCATTGCGGTACAGCAGCAGGGGAAGCTTGCTATTGGGGATGCTGCCGTCGTCATTGAAGTAGAGAGTTTCGGGAGTCATAGGGTTGTTGGTCTAAGTTTCAATATAGAAACCCAAAACAGGGGCTGGGGTTAGGTAGGGCCTGTGTGAATTTAGAGAACGGTGTTAGGACAACGTGTCTTATTAATATGGGGTAGCCGGTGAAGAGGGAGTTATACTAGATAATGCTTTCTTTTAAGAAACATCATGGGGAAGAAACTATCTGGTATGAAGTACCACAACCTTGAAGTATTGTTTGAGGAATGAATGGGTTTTATAGCCGGAAAATTGTTATTTCGGGCACTTAAACTTAATCCAGTTACTATCTATGATCAGCGTAAACGAATACTTTGGCGGTTCAGTAAAATCACTTGGCTACCAGACCGGAGCCGGCAAATCTACAGTAGGTGTCATCAACGAGGGAGAGTACGAGTTTGGTACCTCTCAGCATGAGATCATGACCATCATAGAGGGCCAACTGCTTGTGCAGTTGCCAGGCTCGGAAGATTATCAGCCCTACGGACAGGGACAAACCTTTGAAGTACCCGCTAACGCCTCTTTTAAAGTACAGGCCAGCGGGCCGGTGTCGTACCTGTGTCAGTACCGGTAAGCAGTGACCATTGAACAGGTGCTGGGGACTGGTCAGGAGATAGCTGGCGATAATTAGGAGCATTGATAACTTGTTTCTCTGATTTGAGTTATTAGTTTTAAAATGATCGACACTATTTGCCTGTATGGTACTCAAAGAAGAACTTTTGCCGCTGCTGGACGAACTGTGGTACCCGAGCGAATCGGACGAACCCATTGAGTTTATCCACGTCAATGCGGCGGATGTGACCCTGCCGCTGACGCCAGATTCACTGGCAAAACTACTATCACTGGATTCCGGTCGTATCGTGGAGAAGGAGCCGACGAAGTTCTGGGATGGAGTAACTACCCTGCAGGACTGGTACGACGAAACGGAAACCGAACGTACCAAACGCTTTATTCGTCTGAAAGAGATACTGGATAACCGACTCACGGGACAGCAGTACTTTGAGGTGGGGGAAATAGAGGTGGACGCGTACCTGATCGGGTCGCGATCGGAAGGAGAACTGGCGGGAATTAAAACCATGATTGTACGGACATGAAGAAGCTCATAGCCCTGGCCCTGCTTTCGTGGGCTGCTGTCGGATGTAGAACCGTAGCGGTACTTCCGGAATCCAAAAGTGTCCACCTGAGTATGGGCAACCCAACGGATGCCCGGGCGGATACCAATCAGGCCAACAACTACCTGATGCTCAAAAACCAGTACGCGCTGTCGTACAACCGGGCTAAGGGCCATGCCAACTGGGTGGCCTGGGAGTTGTCGCCCCAGTGGCTGGGGAGCAGCGACCGTCAGGACAACTTCCGGCCCGATCCCGATCTGCCGGCGGGCTGGTACCGTTCGGTCCCTTCCGACTATACTAACTCAGGCTTTGATCGGGGACACCTCTGTCCTTCGGCCGACCGCACCGGCTCCGACGCCGATAACGTGGCTACCTTTCTGATGACCAATATTATCCCACAGGCACCTGAGCTCAACCGGGAGGCCTGGGCCCGACTGGAGGACTACTGCCGTACCCTGGTTCAGAATGGAAACCGACTCTTTATCGTGGCAGGTACCTACGGTACGGGTGGGGAGGGCAGCCGGGGCAATCAGACCAGCCTGAAAGACCGGATACAGGTACCCGCCCGTAACTGGAAGGTGATCGTGGTACTACCTCAAGGGGGCACCCGCGAGCAGATCACAGCCACAACGCCGGTTATAGCCGTAGATTTTCCCAACCGTACCTCCCAAGTAGATAATCAGAGCTGGCAAAGCTTTATAACTACCCCCGGCGCTATTGAACAAGCCGCCGGTGTACGGTTCTTTTCATACCTGCCCGCCCGGGTAAGAGATGCCCTGCGTCAGTCACGCTTCAACCCCGACACTTCTCCTTTAGGGGCAGTGGAAAGTAGGTAGTTGTGAATGAGTGATTGAGAGAATGATAGAATTAGTGAATTTAATTATTCTCCAACTCTCTCATTCTCTCATTCAACCATTATAAATAAACTCCCAGGCGCTGTGGTAGGCGTTGTGCTGCTCAGCGTAGGTGATGAAGTCGGTGTAGAAGGGCAGTGATGATAACGTGGCGCTGTCGCCGATTACCACCAGTTTTTTCTTCGCCCGGGTCATCGCTACATTCATCCGGCGGATGTCCGACAAGAAGCCAATCTCACCCTCGGAGTTGCTGCGGGTCATGCTGATGTACACCACATCCCGCTCCTGCCCCTGGAAGCTATCAATGGTATTGACCGAAATTCGGTCGCCGTACTGATGCAGGTCCGGGGCGTGTTTCAGTTGCTCTTTCAGGATCGCAACCTGCTTTGAGTAAGGAGAAATAATGGCAAATGTGGGGAAGTTATCAGCCCCATACATTTTACCACTGTTCAATTCTCCCACCAGACCGTGCAAATGACGAAATAGAAAAGCCGCTTCTTCGGGATTGGTGCTACTGGTACCATCCAATTGCTCATCAAATCCACAGCCGGCCGTGTCTATAAAAGCCAGCGGAGCATCGTTAGGAAAGAGTGTATGATGGGCCACCGATGGATGCGCCTGTAGTTTATCCTGGTAAAATACCCTGGATGAATATCCCATGATAGCTTCATTCATCCGGTACTGCTCTTCAAGTAGTATTACAGCTTCGGGATGCTCTTCGACGCACTTCTCGAGCAGGGTAGTACTCAATCCACCCTTAGCGGCTTCCACGGATTTAATGGTCGGGGAGAGCTGGAAGTGGTCACCTGCCATTACCAGCTTTTGGGCTTTCAGGATAGGGATCCAGCAGGCAGGTTCCAGCGCTTGTCCGGCTTCGTCTATGACTACGGTGTGGTAGGTTAGATGCCGTACGGTATAGTGGTTGGAGCCCACCAGCGTAGCCGTAATCACCTGCGCCTTGGCGATCAAATCATCCATGATGTACCGCTCCAGCTGGTCTACCTCCTTCATGATCTTGTGGGCTTCATCAAACAGGGCCTTACGCTGGTCCCGCTCGGCTTTACCGAAGCTACGCTTGTACTTGTGGGCCATGTTCTTAAATTCGTTGGCCTGCTTTTTCAGGGTTTTGATCTCCTTCATGCGCGGATGCTCGGCCATCCGGTTGTCCAGTGTCAGCGCCATCAGCCGCTCCGATACGCGCGCCGGGTTGCCCACCCGCAGTACATTCAGTCCTTCGTCCGATAGCTTCTCACTTAGCAGGTCCACGGCTGTATTACTGGGCGCAATCACCAGTATCTGCTTGTGTTCCTGCTTATGCAGGGCCTTAATGGCCTGTACCAGCGTGGTGGTCTTGCCCGTACCCGGAGGGCCGTGTACTATGGCCAGCTCATTGGCCGCCAGTATCTTCTCTACGGCCGACTGCTGCGATGGGTTTAGTTTAGGATGAGCATAAGCTGGAATATCCGACTTGAATGTAGGTCCTTTCTCGCCCGTCAGGATCTGGGCCAGACGCCCTTCTTCCGGCTTGGTGGCAAGGGCAGTAGCCTGCTTCAGGGCATTCTGCATCTCGTCGTAGCTGGTGTCGTCAAATAGCAGGTCGATGCCTAGTTTTCCGTCGCGGGTCCAGTCGGGTAGTTCGTCGGTACGTAGGGTGAGGCGGAGCTTGTTGCCACTCTGGTGCGAGATCGTACCTTCGACACGGTCTTTCCTGGGATCATAGTTGGAGAATAGCGCGGCCGGGGCTCCAAAGCGTAGCTGGTGGGCTATGTCCTGATGCGTGGTACGCTCCACCTCTACGGTAAGGTAGTCGCCACGGCTCATCTCGGTATTACGGATGGCAATAGGGTACCAGGCCAGTCCGCTGGCCCGGCGGTCGGTGATGGTAGTAGCCTCAATGAGCTGGATGTATTGCCGGCGGTCTTCTTCCCGCTCGGTTTTCAGTAGGTCAAGTAGTTTTTTAAAGTAGTCCATGTATATAAGGTAGAAGGGAGGAGAGTAGGAATGGAAGAACGTGTCAAAGTATTCTATACTCACACACAAACTCACTCAAACATTCATTCGCTCTTTCACTCCGTAAGTGTATGTTCTCTGATCCGTTTTTTTACCGCAAAGAAACGCCAGAGCCCTATACTCAGTACTATTGGAGCTATAACCAGGAAAACGTACCCCCATGGCTCAATCCTGCTAAGCACATCAAGCCGCAGAATAGTAACACCACCCGCCAATAAGGCCAGGCTGGTGCGGAAGTAGGAAAGAAAGGTACGCTCATTGGCCAGGTGGGTACGTTCGACGGCCAACTGGTCGGTTATACTTAGTTTGATTTTAGTGGGGGCAGCAGCAGGTTTTTCCATAGGATATAGAACAATTCGTACTCTACTAACAAAAAAAGCACCGCCATGACTGTAGTCGGCGGTGCTTTTTTAAAGTATGTACAGATCTTATCTGCTCTCCAACGCTACAAAGTCGCGTTGTGCGGGACCTACATATACCTGACGGGGACGGCCGATAGGCTCTTTGTTGGTACGCATTTCTTTCCACTGTGCGATCCAGCCCGGCAGACGGCCAATGGCGAACATCACGGTAAACATATTGGTAGGAATACCCAGTGCGCGGTAGATGATACCCGAGTAGAAGTCTACGTTGGGGTACAGCTTGCGGCTTACGAAGTACTCGTCTTCCAGGGCAGCGGCTTCCAGTTGTTTGGCAATCTCGAGTACCGGATCATTTACACCCAGTTTGGTAAGTACCTCGTTGGCTGCCTTTTTGATAATGCGGGCGCGGGGATCGAAGTTCTTGTACACACGGTGGCCAAAACCGAACAGACGGAAACCGCTTGACTTGTCCTTGGCCATGTTGATGTACTTCTGGGTATCTCCACCATCCGCTTTAATTGCTTCCAGCATCTCGATTACCTCCTGATTGGCACCTCCGTGCAGCGGTCCCCACAGGGCGCTGATACCGGCCGAAATCGACGAGTAGATGTTAGCCTGCGATGATCCTACCAGACGTACCGTTGAGGTAGAGCAGTTCTGCTCGTGATCGGCGTGCAGGATCAGGAGCTTGTTCAGAGCGGCCGAAACTACCGGATCTACCTCGTATTTCTCAACGGGCAGGGCAAACATCATCGACAGGAAATTAGAGCAGTAGTCGAGGTTGTTGTTGGGGTAGTTGACAGGGTGGCCCTTTGACTTCTTGTACGACCAGGTAGCTATGGTAGGCAACTTGGCCATCAGACGGATGATGTGCAGATCGGTCACATCCTCGGCCGTAGAGTCATACGTATCGGGGTAGAAGGCGCTCATGGCACTTACCAGCGACGACAGTACGCCCATGGGGTGCGCATTGACCGGAAATCCTTCGAAGATCTTACGCATATCTTCGTTAACGAGCGTATGCGTACGTACTTCGTGTTCAAACTGCTGGTATTGCTCCTGCGTAGGCAACTCACCGTAGATCAGCAGGTAGGCTACCTCCAGGAATGATGCTTTTTCGGCCAGGTCTTCGATGGAGTATCCGCGGTAGCGGAGTATACCTTCTTCTCCATCCAGGAAGGTGATGGCACTTTTGGTGGCACCGGTATTTTTGAAACCACTATCAAGAGTTATATAACCGGTTTGATCGCGCAGCTTGGCAATATCTATGGCTTTTTCGCGCTCGCTGCCTTCGATGACCGGGAATTGGTAATTCTGACCGTCAATCGTTACTTCGGCTATCTGTGACATATAGTTAATGAGGATATTTAGGATTAAAGTGTAACTGTATTTTTAGGGTTATGTTGAAGAAAATGTATATATCTAAGATGAAATAGGGCTGAAATAACAAAGAAAGTTATCTCGCACAGACCACTATTCATAATCATAACCTACTACCGGGCGTGTTTGGTCTGCTGTGCAATATTCGAAAAAATATTTGTACTTTCTATGATTTTTGTACTTTATTAGTACCTATTCGCTAGTCAAAAGAAAATAAGTTTAGTATCAGGGAGTTCTGTATAGGTAGCCTCCTTTCATTACTAGTCGGACATTTCGAATGGCTCTGATAGATTGCGTAGGGTCGCCGGCTACGGCCACCAGATCCGCCAGCAACCCCGGCGCTACACGCCTCAGCTCATCCAGATGAAAGATGCGGGCATTGACCGATGTCCCTGACTTCAGAGCCGCTACGGGTGTCATTCCATACTCGACCAGCAGCTCCAGTTCGCAGGTGCCTATAAGCATATGAGGTCCGGGAGGAACGCCTTCATCAGTAGCACGCCTAAGGAATGCATCACCGTGGCTGGTGCCTTCGGTTCCAGGTCCCTTATGGTCGTAAAACAGTTTAACAGCGTTAATTTGCTCTGTTTTGTGGCCTTTACTACCCCATAGGCTCGGGGCTCACGCTGTACCTGAGCATCCCGGCAGGTTTCGTTGCCGGATGGTAGCAGCTGACCGGCCGCTGCGATGCGCTCTCCCTGTACCCATACCAGCCAGAGCAGGACGAGCATGCGCCTCATACGCCCGGTGTTTTGCGGGCTTCAAACAGAGCCGTTATGAAGTACTTGGTGAACAGGCCGATCAGAATAATCGGGAGCAGGTGCGCTCCGTAGATGAATGACTTGCCCGTGAGGCGGTAAGTAAATGAAGAGAAGGTTACGTATACGTGGGCAAACAAAGCCATACCCAGTACCATAAGCATCAGGTACCACCAGGGCGCTATACGGGGGGGAGTCTTGATGCGTATGATTTCACAGATTAATAAGGAGATACCTACTACCAGGCCTACGGTAGCCAGCGCGCGCGGGAAGGTCTTCAGGTAATCATGTTTGTAAAATAAGATGCCCAGACGGCCGATGAGGTTGGGGTGTGCCAGCATGTAAGCATCTGTAACACTCAGTACTACCAGCAGCAGGGTAGATGTCAGGTTTCTTTTCAAGCTTAGTCAGGTTTAGTCAGTTCATATAGTGATACGCTAAAATAAGCACGGGTACGGGTAGCAGTCAACCTTTTTTGGCATTAGTAGAGGTTAAAGGCTCTGCGCCTCCTGCCAGCGGGCTACTATTTCTTCCACCTGAGCAGAGGTATCCTTTTCCCAGTGGAGCCACTGGATGGCTATGCCGTCACGCTCCATTTTCCGGAAAAACGTCATCTGTCGCTTGGCAAACCGGTGGATCTCTGTCTCCAGGCGCTGGATCATATGCTCGTAGGTGAGCTGACCGGTCAGGTACTCGGTGAGGTACTTGTACTCCAGGCCGTAGTAGATAAGCTGCTCCGGACTGAGCCCCTGCTGTAGCAGGCCTTCTACTTCTTCTATCAGCCCGTGCTGCAAGCGCTGCCGTAGTCGAGTGCTGATTCGTTCCCGGCGTATTTCTACGGGTGGATTGAGACCAAAGGCCAGGTACTTCATCTGCGTAGATGCGGTAGGGGGAGTGAGCTCCGGATGTTTACGCAGGTAGGTACTTATCTCAATGGCCCGGACTAATCGCTTGCGGGTAGAGGTGTCGGCTACCTCGGAGTAGGACGAAGAGGTACTTTCAAAACGCATATACAACTCCTCGTCCGTGAGCTGTTCCAGCTCCGAACGAAGTACTTCATCAACGGGTATGCTCGTGTACTGGTGGTCGCGCAGGACGGCGTCGAGGTACAGGCCCGTTCCACCGCACACCACAGCTGGCTTACCCTGTTGCTGTATTTTATTAAGTACGCTCCTGAAGTCTTCCTGAAACCGGTGTACATTGTACTTTTCACCCGCCTCCACAATATCGATCAGGTGGTAAGGTACAGTGCCCTGCGAAGTGGTGTACTCGGAAAGATCTTTACCGGTACCAATGTCCATGCCACGGTACACCTGCCGCGAATCAACACTGATAATCTCACCCCCCAGTCGCTGGGCTACCTGTACAGCCAGATGGGTTTTGCCGGAAGCCGTGGGACCAAGTATAACGATAATGGGCAGCAATAGCAGCAAAAAGATGATTACGGCTGCAAGATATGGAAAATGTGGTAGCGGGCTATTTACTCAACAGTTTTATGTACTTCCGACTGCCCGAGTTGTATACTTTCACAAGACTTTGATCTAGAGTATTCCCTTCGGGCAAACGGTGCGGATAGTGGCGAATCAGCGAGCGGGTATCCAGCCAGAACTCCTGCGGAGGCGTATCATCCGCGGCCTCGAATCCCAGGCGCTGGTAACTACCTCCTTCCGACCAGTCCAGGTCGGCGTAGGTCATGATGTCGTCAGGCTGTTGATCCTGTTCAAAGGCCTTGAGTAATTTGTCCAATCCACCTACTACGGTAGTATGCAGCCGGTTGGCAAACCGGACCAGCTCGCAGGAACGGTACGGCTGCCCCGACCTCACAATGGTACGGGGGTGGCTGAATGTAGCCACCGCCACGAGGAGCTCGTCAGGGGGCAGAGCTTCCTGTTGGAGGTACCCGGATGAGAGGATGCGGTAGTAACGCGGGGGCAGGAACAAGCCGTACTTGTACTTGGAAAGCGTGACCACCTGCGTGTGATTGTGGGCCAGGAAAGCTTCGGTAGTAGGTCGGTCAATCCGTCGTACCTGAGTAACCCGGGCGGGTATTCGCTCGGATATTCCCAGCAGGGCCAGCAGGCGTGACTCCACCACCGGCCGCTTTGTGAACCATACATCCTCCCACAGATGAATAAGTACAAGCCCCTGACTGCGAAAGTATTGACTGATGTTAGAAAAGTTAGTGGCCGGAAAATCAGCAGCCACTCGTTGCCAGGTAGGCAGGTCCACCAGGTGAAGTACCACATCCGCTCGGCCTGCCTTTGCTACCCGTACCAGGGCGAACGGACTCTGCGGGTGGCTCATTAGCACCACCGTCACGGGCCATGATGCCAGCCATTGGGTGATCTGCTCAGTAAATGGAATGGCGTGCTGCAAGCGGTAGATTGTTGAGGTACTTGGTTAAGGCATTGCCCCAGGCAAAGCAGGTGGTAAATATAGTACCAAAAGATAAAGCACAGCGAGGGGCTGTGCTTTATACTTAATTACCTGCTACAAAATAGCGCACCGTTACATGTTACTTCTTTTTGCCAAGCCCGAACACCAGACCCAGGTTTACTCCGTAGAACTTTGAGGTAGATTCGAAATCTACGTTGTCGGCAGTCCCTACCTGCGCACTGTTGTTCTTGTTTCCGAAGATGACGTGATAAATACCTTCAAGCTGGATACCTACATTGCCCGTTGAGAAGATGACTCCGGCACGGGGAGCTGCTCCCAGGTGGCTCCGGCGGGCTGTCTCAGTGATGCGGTTGCCGTTGAACCGGGTATCGTACTTGCTGAAATACATACCTGCATCACCGCCCAGGTAAGGACGCACTACGCCATCGTACAGAAACAGGTCAATCGTGGCCGTTACGGGTGTAAGAGTACCGCTATGGCTAAGAGTTTGTCCACCTACTGAATATTCCTTGCCGTCTGTAAACGTTTTGGCTGCCAGACCCACCGCAAACTGCTCTGACGGGAACACCCGTAGATTGACGCCTCCTCCATAAATGTTGTTAGCACCTTCGAGATTAGATTTGGCAATACCGCCCTGCAGACCTAACGAGAACTGAGCAGAGGCGCTTCCCGCTGATAAGAGCAGGCACGTTAGGGCAGCTCCGGCCCAGCGCTTCATGTTTTTTTTCATAGTAAAAAATAATTTATGGGTTGGGTAATACACTCAGGAAAGCAAAAAGATAGTGCCAGTTAAAGTGCTGTATTAAAGCACTTTAATGTAGTGGGTTTAACGAAAGAGTACAAAAAGGTGATTCTTAAGATTTTACCTTTAGGTAGTTGAAGCGGGTGGATCAGTGACTTCTACGAGGCTTCGGGGAATGGGGAATGTGGTCTGGAGAAAAAAATTCCCCGACTACCTGTAGAGTCGGGGAATCAATGGGCTGGACGTCTTCTCAAAATCCAACTTTATAAGTCTGTTCTCAGTAATATTGACTATTGTTCATCAAATAAGTCTATTACTGACCCAGCTTGAATACAAGGCCTACGTTAGCTCCCCAGAAGTTATTGACATGGTCAATGTTTACTCCGGCATCTGACACACGCAGGTTGTTGTTCTGATTACCAAAAATGGCATGGTAGGCAAATTCCGCATTCAGACCTACACGTCCAAAGTCAAACAGGATACCACCACGTGGGGCCAGACCAAAATTAGAAGCGCTCGTTCTGATCAGCTGGGTATCGTTCTGATTCACCCGGAAGTTCTGGAAGTATACACCCGCGTCGGCTCCCAGATAGGGACGTACAAATCCATCGGTCAGCAGAAAATCGGCAGTGAGTGTTACCGGTGTGATGTTGTTGACAAATCGGGTAGGTCCACCGGAGAAATCATAGTTAAGTCTTTCGGAATAAATACGACCCGCTACACCAAGGGCCACGTTGTCATTCACAAAGTACTTGAGATTGATACCACCGCCAGGATAGCCTTTGGCGTTATCAGCAGTTGATTTGAAAACACCTCCCTGTACACCTACTGCGAATTGAGCATTTGCGTTTCCGAGTGACAGGAACAGCCCCACCAGAGCCACTCCAGTCCATTTCATAAACTTATTTTTCATGGTTTAACTAAAATAGTTGGTTAATGCTATTTTGTATATAAAAAACAGTGCCTAAGTGGGTGAAGTCACAACGAGTGGTAGGTAAGTTGCTGTAAGATAGAGAGATGAGTAGTGATGGTTTTGCTTTAACGAACACGTGGAATCTATAATTATACTAAGGCAGTGGAGGAAAAAGCTCCTCACGTACGTAAGATTACCTGTGTTTTTTGTGGTAAATACCCGGGGTGATTTTGAAAATTTGTGCCAGAGTAATAGGTGGCTCATATTTACTTTGTAAGGGAGAAATGCTCACCATAACCCCTATATGCACAAGCCTAAGCAGCTTTACATTTAACTACTCATACCTGATCTACAATGTCCCGTTTACAAACCCTCATTACTTCCCTTTTTCTTCTACTGCTTATTCAGGCTGTACAGGCGGCTAAGATTGATACCGTCGAGACCTACAGCGCTTCCATGAACAAGACCATCAAGGCTGTGGTGATGACTCCCTCTAACTACACATCGTCGGCTAAGGAGTTTCCGGTGCTGTACCTGCTGCACGGGTACAGTGGCAACTACGCCGACTGGGTCAAAAAGGCTCCGGCCATACTGGATGCCGCCGATCAGTACCAGATGATTATTGTGTGTCCCGATGGGAACTACAACAGCTGGTACTGGGATAGCCCCGCTGACCCGAAGTCGAAGTACGAAACCTACGTAGCCAATGAGCTGGTAAAGTGGGTGGATAGCAAGTACAAGACCGTCAAAGACAGATCAGGACGTGGTATCACTGGACTGAGTATGGGAGGACACGGTGCCCTGTACCTGGCCATGCGCCACCAGGATGTATTCGGGGCAGCTGGTAGTATGAGCGGTGGAGTGGATATCCGGCCCTTCCCCAAGAACTGGGATATGGCCGCCAAACTGGGTACCTACGCGGAGCAATCCGAGCGCTGGGAGCAGAATACAGTCATTAACCTGCTGCACCTGCTTACGCCTAATGCGCTGGCACTGATTATTGACTGCGGTACCGAGGATTTCTTTTTCCGGGTCAATGAAAACCTGCACCAGAAAATGCTGGAGCGGAATCTGCCCCACGACTACATCACCCGCCCCGGCGCACATAACTGGGCCTACTGGAACAACGCCGTCATCTACCAATTGACATTCATGCAGCGGTACTTCAATAAGGTGAAGTAGGGGTTTTTGTAAGGAGGAAAGGAGGAAAGAATGAAAGGTAAGAAAGGGGGCTGCCCGAGGAAGTAAGGGCAGATTCAGAGTAATATTTCAAGTTAGAAGTTCATACTTGAAACCTATCTGCTTCTGATGAAAAAAAGGCTTACGCGAAGAACCCTTTCTGCGCGTAAGCCTACTGATAGACAATCGAAAATACTTTCCTGCTTTCCTCCTTTATACCTTTTCTCTTCCCTAAAATATATACCTGATCTCGCACCAGGGAATTACTTCCTGCTGGAGTGCCCGAAATTCTGCAATCCACTGGGCTTTGAGCTGGTGTTTGTATCTGACATTGACCCCACCAAACTGACTCACCTTGGTCTCCTGTACTTGCGGTGCCCAGATCAGGCTCTCAGCCTTCGGGTTAATAGATAAGTTTGTTTCGTGCTGGGCCTGGTTGTGCGTCACAAATATCACCTCACAACTCATCTGCTCCTTCACCTTTGGATGCACCGTCTGGTTCAACTGCTCAAACAGCTCCCGATAATCCTGTAACCAGCCCTGGTATACGATGACCGGCGAGAAGTTGACATGTACCTCATACCCTGCCTCATAAAAGTCATTGATGGCCGCCAGCCGTTTCTCCATAGGGTCCGTACGTACATCTACCAGTTTGCTCACCTTGTGGGGCAACAGGCTAAACCGAATGCGGGTCTTGAACTGCGGATCGTAGTTGAGCAGCTCCGGGTTTACAAACTTCGTAGCGAAGGTGGCAAAGGCCTTCGGGTGTTGCCGGTAAAAGCGGATAGCCGTTTCTACCGAGTCGCCTAGCGTGGCGTCTACTGATATGTCGGAGTTACAGCCGATGTCGTAGGTATAGTACCGGGAGTGGGTCTGGTTGGGTACCTTGGGCCAGGACTGCTGCTGTACGTGACGGTCCACCGCCGTCAGGATCTCCTCCGTATTGGTAAACAGCGTAATAGGATTGACATTCTTGTTGCGATCTACGTAGCAGTAGGCACAGGCACCCATACAGCCGTTGGCGAGGCTAGGCGCAATAAAGTCGGAGCTGCGACCACTCTCGCGGATGGTCATCGTTTTCAGACGTCCCAGTACCAGTACATTGGATTTGACCTGGTAATGATTCCCCTCAAGCTGAGGGAGTCGGTTGTGCTGTCGGATCTCCTGCTGTATCACATCCTCATGGCTGAGGAGTATATCATTGCCGCGCTCGTTGAGGGCGTCAGGAGTATAAAAGATGGTTAATGGATTGAAAGTGTGCATATACTATTAACACCTTATGCAGGGGTATAGTTCTTTGTTGGTGGCTAGGTAAATAGTTGATATATAGCGAATTGTGTAGTTAAATTATCTTGATTTTAACCTGCGATTTTATTCAAAAAAGCCTGCATGCGCTCGTAGTGAGAGCCTTTCCAGTAGACCCTCTGGCAGGTCTTACACTGGAAGAATTCATTAAAATAGAGCCGGGTTTTGGGAGGTAAGTTTTCTAACACTGTTTCCTTGGGTACTTTCAGCAGGTTTCCGTTACAGGTCAGGCAGCGGGTAAAGGGGTGAAAGTCATGTTTTAACTGAAACTGCTGTATAACTTCCGCCAGTTGCTCATCCGCGTGCTGTGACCGCAGCCAGTAGCCCCGGCTAACAGCCCGGTGCTTAAGCAGACCAATATCCCGCGTCAGCACGATACGATTTTCCTCCTGCGCGATCCGGGCTATGGTAGCATCGTTGTAGTCGTTCTCGTAGCGGGAGTCAAAGCCCAGCATACGCAGGAGCTTGGCCAGGCGGCCCAGGTGTACATCCAGCACAAAGGTAGTAGGCCCGGGTGTAGGCGTATGCAGCGAGTACCCTTCGGGCCACTGAGGGCTATGGTGCAGGGGGTATACCTCCACCAGGGCTTCGGGCTGTAAGGGCGAGAGTAATGCCACGGGGGACCCATTCACCAGTAGTACATCAATCTCCGGATGAGGTACTCCGATGGCTTCAATGGCATCTTTGACCGCGGGTTGGTCACGATAGGTGTAAGAGACCCAACTGTTTCTAAGGGAGGGGCTTAGGAAGTCATTCAGACTACCATGAAAATAAAACTGGGCTTTCTGGTCGTTCATGCAGCGGATAATGGGTCTACCTATTCGATGATAATACTGACTAATAATAAGTAGAACAACAATTTGGCTAAAACTTCCTATCTTCGGAACTTGAAATAATTTAATTCGGGTTATTTCTACTGAATCAAAACATTTAGTTAACGATTTATGCCTACACAAAATCCTACAAAAAGCAGGTCTGAGTGGAGCTCTCCATTCAGGCTTATGCTATTGGGTGCGGCTACTGTTGTCTCCCTTGAGGCGGCAGCTCAGCAGGAAGCCAGCCCTAAGGCTCCCTTCATCGACAAAGCCAACATGGACCTGAGCGTAAAGCCGGGTGATGATTTCTACCAGTACGCCAATGGTACCTGGCTTAAAAACAATGCCATTCCCGCTAAAGAAACCCGTTGGGGGAGCTTTAACGTACTGCGCGATTTCAATATCAATGCCGTCAAAACCATTCTGAATGAAGCGGCTGAAGACAAGAACGCGGCTTCGGGCTCAATAGAGAAGCGCGTGGGTGATTTCTATGCAGCCGGTATGGATAGCGTAGCCATCGAAAAGCTAGGCTATACACCCATTAAAGCCGATCTGAAAAGAGCCGGTGCCGTAAAAGATGTTAAAGGGGTACTTAATGAAGTAGCTCTCCAGAAGACTTCCGGTATTGCTTCGCCTATGTTTGGCTTCTACGTAGGTCAGGACCGGAAGAATGTCGAGATCATGATTCCCCAGCTAAGCCAGGGCGGAACCACCCTTCCCGACCGTGACTACTACCTGAAAGACGACGCCCGCAGCAAGAAGATCCAGGAAGCCTATATTACCTATATCACCAAGCTCTTTACTCTGACTGGCGTACCTCAGGCTACGGCTGCCAAAAATGCCGAGACTATCTTCAATCTGGAGAAAAAGCTGGCCGAAGCGCAGATGAGCCGGGTAGAGATGCGTGATCCTCACAAAACCTACAACAAATTTGCCGTAGCGGACTTCGCCAAAACTACTTCCAGCATCGAATGGAAGCCGTTGATGGCTAAAATGAAGGTAACTGGTCAGGATACTATTCTGGTCAATAACCCCAGGTTCTTCACTGAGCTCAATGGGCTGCTGACCAGTACGCCTATTGCTGACTGGCAGACCTACCTGCAGTGGAATGTACTGAAGTCGGCCGCTCCTTACCTGAGCTCACCGTTTGTGGATGCCAACTTCGCCTTTACGCAAGCCCTCACCGGACAGAAGGTACAGACTCCCCGCTGGCAGCGCATGTCCTCACTCACTGACAATGCTATCGGTGAGCTACTCGGACAACTGTACGTGCAGAAGTACTTTAAGCCCGAGGCCAAAGCCCGTATGAACGAGATGATCGGCAACCTGGTGAAGGCCTACGAGATCCGGATCAAGGGTCTGGAATGGATGAGCGATGTTACCAAGGAAAAGGCCCTGGCTAAGTTGCACGCCTTTAAGCCTAAGGTAGGCTACCCTGATAAGTGGAAAGACTACAAAGGCCTCGCCATTAACCGTAACACATTCTTTGAGAACGTTCGTAACTCGAGCCAGTGGTCGTACAATGATATGGTAAGCCAGTTGGGCAAGCCCGTAGACCGTACCAAGTGGGGCATGACACCTCCGACGGTGAACGCCTACTACAGCCCCGTAATGAACGAGATCGTGTTCCCGGCGGGTATCCTGCAGTTCCCCTTCTTTGACCCTAATGCCGACGACGCTGTGAACTACGGTGGTATCGGAGCGGTGATTGGTCACGAGATTTCACACGGATTTGACGACTCAGGCAGCCAGTACGACAAAGACGGTACCCTGCGCAACTGGTGGACTCCCGAAGACCTGACCCGCTTCAAGGAAAGAGCCAACGCCTTGGCCAAGCAGTTTGATGCTTATACCGTACTGGATACTATTCATGTAAACGGTAAGCTGACCCTGGGTGAGAACATTGGTGACCTGGGTGGTCTGAATGCGGCGTACGAAGCGTTCAAAATGACCAAGCAGGGACAGTCCAATGAACTGATCGACGGCTTTACACCTGACCAGCGTTTCTTCTTGTCCTGGGCTCAGGTATGGCGTATGAATATCCGTCCTGAGACAGCCGCACAGCTGATCATTACCGATCCTCATTCACCCAGCGAATACCGTACCATCGGAGCACCGGTAAATATGGACGCCTGGTACAAGGCCTTTAATGTGAAGCCTGGCGACAAGCTGTATATCAAGCCCGAAGATCGTATCCGTATCTGGTAAGAGCAGAATACAATATATAGTTATAGCAAAGGGCGCCTGTCGACAGGCGCCCTTTGTTCTTTAGTACTTAGGAAAGCTTACTGTACCTCCGCTTTAGGATAAAGCGCTCTATTCTTAAACGACACCAGTGCCAGCAGTACCGCCTGCTCATAAAGTTGCCTGCGATCCACAACATTATCCGTCAGCAGGCCAATAGCACCTCCTTTTTGCTTGGAGTTGGTATGCCCGAACACCTGGTCATCAGCTTCGCCTAGTTCAACCCCCTGCTTCACCAGGGCCGCTACGGCCGGCGGAAGGAAGAAGGCGCCGGAACGGGCTTTACCTGCCATCGTATGCGATTTTACTACTATCCAAGCAAAAGCGGCCAAGTCATCACCCATTGTTTCTACTCCTCCTTCTATACCAATCCAATAGTCGGCCTCCGGGAAGGCTGTATAAGCATTTTGCACCCGATTTTGGGCACCGAGTAGGGTTTCCTGATCGGTCATAGGCTGATCGGCTACTCCGGAGGGGACCGATACAGGTACTACCTCAAAATCCATCTCCGGAAACATCAGTTGGAATCCGGAGAGTGCCGCCTCAATCTTTACCGGATTTTTAGAGGCAACTACAACGGTGCGTATTTCTTTATTCATCTGAAAAGAGTAAATCACTTAGTAGAGATATGAAAATGTAAATCTAAAAAAGAATCCTGCTACTAGTAGGCTTTAGCTGGTACCCATAGTTTTGGAGGTTGTCTGTCTTTATGGTGTGAGTACCTTTATTGTTCCGATCTTAATCATCATTGTTCATGAGAAAGTACCTGCAGTTTCTGATTATTTCATTTCTGATAAGTCAATACATAGGCGTGGCGCTTGCGCAAAAGCCCCGGAAGCTGGACCTGTACCTCCTGGTCGGGCAGTCTAATATGGCGGGTAGGGGAGCCGTGGAGACCGAGGATCGGACGCCGCACCCCCGCATATGGATGCTGAACAAACAGGAGGAGTGGGTACCGGCCACCGAACCCATGCACTTTGATAAGCCTACTGTGGTAGGTGTAGGGCCGGGTTTTGCCTTTGGCAGGAAGATCGCCGAAGCCTTTCCCCGGCGCAACATCGGACTCATTCCCTGTGCGGCGGGTGGGTCAGCCATCGATTCCTGGGTACAGGGAGGCTATCACGATCAGACTAAAACGTACCCCTACGATGAGACACTCGTCCGGGCGAGGGCCGCTCTGAAAAACGGGCGTCTGAAAGGCATTATCTGGCACCAGGGCGAATCGGATAGTAGTCCCGAAAAAGCCGAAGAGTATGCCGCCAAACTGGCCGACCTGATCCAGCTGTTACGCCAGGAGCTGAATGCACCCGACGTGCCGGTAGTAGTAGGTACACTCGGTGACTTCTATGTCGCAAAATCACCCGCCGCAGCCGTGGTCAATCGGGCTCTTGAGGCGCTCCCTCAGCAGGTAGATAATACCGCCTGTGTTAGTTCAGGAGGTCTGATCCATAAAGGGGATAACACCCACTTTGACTCTCCCTCCGCCCGGGAGCTGGGGCGTCGCTATGCCGAGGCTATGTTAAAGTTAGTGAAGTAGATGTTGAAGTAAGTAAAGTAGTAGGAGATAAATGTTTTTTGTCAATATCTTTATAACGTTCTTATCGCGTTATAGGTAGATTAGTTTCTTTTATGGACTGCTACTAATATACTTTGCTGTGAGGTGGATAGGTATTGTGAGGGCGATATGGCAGGGAAGTAGTTCAAGTACCCTAAAAGTATTTTATTAATTTTTTGTGGAGGTTACAACCAAAGGAGGAACAGTGGGGTCAGTAGTTGGTAGGGGCGTATTAGACGCTTAGTCATAGGGTGTCAAGGCTAAAAAAGATAGGATAGAGATTACTATAGCTCGTAGTATAGTCAAATGGAGCCAATTATGGGTTCAGGAGCAGGTATGATTTACCTGATAAAATTCATAATTTGTTAACATTAAATTAACAAACTTTAACTTGGAATATTACCATAGCCAATCCATTCCTGTGCTTCGAAAAGTAAGCTGGAGTAGATCAGCCATAACTGCTATGGAGCAGAAAATCAGTAATTAAACCTACGTCATTCAGGAAGTAAGGAGGTAAATGGCAGGATAGGTACCTTCCTAAAGAACAATTTATTGAATTTTATGATGTAGTTTAGTAAATAGAAATTTAATAGGAAAGGTAAGAGGAGGTATTGTAAGTATTAACTGTCTTTCATATACTTACAGAAAATAACCCTCCCTAACCATGACACTTTTCTACAGAATGTTTACAAGCGGAAGACGTCTTCCATTGGTTCAGTGCTTCCTTCTGGCTCTGGTCGTTTTCATGGGTCTGCAGATACTCCGGATGTTTGGAGGTATGCAGGACACCGGGCACCGCAAGCTCATCTCTGAGATGCACGCCACCTACGCCCAAAATTGATCACTACATTATAACCTTATCCTAGTTGTCTGCATTGCCACTTTGGTCAATGCTGCTACGTTATTGCCTTTGGCGATTGTGCCAGGTAGCCACCCCTGCCTGTGTGGCCGGATGTGGCTGTACTAAAGGGGACTAAACTCGATGGTGTCCCCATTTTGAGTGTAGGCATGGATCAATCCCACACCCTCCTTAACGTAGATGCCTTTGATGAAGCTGAGCGGGTACTGAGCGTTGAGGTACTCTTCTTCCTCCGAAAGTCTGGTGGAGGTAAGGTACACATGGTACAGCTTGTCGTGCCGTTTTCCATTCAGGGTCACGTTGTGTAGGAGCTCCTGCTTTATATCCACAGGTTTATTGATCAGGCGCTCGGGATGCAATGAAAAGGCAAATGTTCTCTGGGCCTTATACGCATCGTAGTGTAACATACCCCGCGTTACTGTTTTCGGAAACTCCGTGATATAGGCTATTGAGTAGTGTACTACATCATCCAGGTCACCGTTTTTGTAGTCTTTCAGATAGCGTTCGGGGTTGAAGTTCTTCGTCAGGGTTATACTAATGGTGAAGGGAAGCGCATTAGCGCCGGAATAAGCGCCTATTATCCGCTTTTCGGCCCGATAATACTCAACACAGGAACTAACGGCTCCTTTACCGTGTATTTTGACCTTGCCCGTTCCACCTATCGGTACTGTCTCAAAATGGGTGTCATGGGTGACGCTGTAGCCCAGACTTCCTACCTTCCCGTTCCAATGTACCTTAGTATTCTCACCCGAAACGGCAGGCACAAATTGATCAAGCTGACCATTGAGCTTGATTTCCCCCAAGTACACATCTTCGCAGGTACAGGACGAAAAGCACAACATGAGGAACAATAGAATAACGGGCAAGTGCAAACTCCGAATGTTCATTTTACTTTAACGAGGATTGGCTACAACTTCAACTCTGTCTTTGCAAAGTTGTAGCCAAAATTAGCTTTCGCCCTTCAAAAAGAGTTAAGAATAATGGCAAAAGGATAGTTATCTGGTATGGACGGATGAAAAGCCTAGATTAATTCAGGAATCTGCTGCTGGTGTTGAAGCCGCCATGAACAATACAAAGGGGAGTTGGTTAAAAAGGCTGTATTGTTCTATAAGTAAGTATGATTGTAAGTAGAAATCTGAAATGGGGCGTGATTCTCCATTATACCTGGAAAAGCCTGACCTATTATATTACCCTGGCTGTTCTGGTTTATTTACTGCACGATTATTTCGAAGTATGGCGATTACATCTTTCATTTACAGCCATCACTGCGTTAAGTACAGCACTGGCCATCTTCCTTGGCTTTAAGACCAGCAATGCCTACGACAGGTGGTGGGAAGCGCGGCAAATATGGGGACTGCTGGTAAACTACAGCCGGGCCTGGGCACGTGAAGTGATCATTATGATCATTCCGGAGAATCTTCAGCAGGCTAGCGAAGTCAAAGAGCTACAGTACCGCATGGTGTATCGTCATATAGCCTTTGTACACGCTCTGCGGGTGTTCCTCCGCAAAAAACACGTTTATAACAAACAGTGGCAGGAAGAGATATACGAGGAGCCCAATGAGTATTCGGATACTAAGGCTTTTCTTACACCCGAAGAATATGAAGTATTCACGCATATGAATAACCCCCCTAACTACCTGCTCGAACAGCAAGGAAAAGACATGAAAATAGCTTTCGAACAGGGCTGGTTGTCAGACTTTAGGTTCATGAGGTTAGAGCAGACGCTCATTGAATTCAACAACATACAGGGGCGCTGCGAACGGATCAAAAACACTCCGTTTCTTCGTCAGTATAGCTTTTTCTCCCGGGTCTTTGTATTTATTCATGCCTCACTCTTACCCTTTGTGTTTGTTGAGGAGCTTCGCTGGGCGAGTATACCCCTGTCGGTTCTGATCTCATTCGTCTTTCTGTGCCTGGACCTGATCGGAGAGCGCTCCGAAGACCCCTTCGAAAACCGTATTGAAGATGTACCATTGACAGCCCTTAGTCTTACCATCGAGACCAACTTAAAAGAGCAGTGGGGGGATATTAATTTCCCAAAGAAAATAAACGCTCCGAATGGTATAGTATTTTAATTATCTCCCTGAACAACCCCTTCACCGGCTGGGAAGCCATCCAGCCTAAGATATTTTGTCATGGTTAGGTATGGTAAAAGGTAATCAAGTAAAGCAATGTTAGAACGACAGGTTTACAGAATGCCTAAGGCCGGATCGATCCGGGATCTGAAGCGGGTCAGCGAAGAGCTGGGACCACCCGGTGCCGATGAAGTATGTGTGAAGGTAGAGGCTATCGGGCTCAACTTTGCTGATATATTCGCCATGCAGGGGCTGTACAGCGCCACTCCCCAGGGATCGTTTATACCGGGTCTGGAGTATGCCGGAGTGGTCATAGCCGTAGGGGCTGATGTACAGGAGTGGAAGGTAGGTGATAGAGTCATGGGCGCTACCAAATTTGGGGGGTACGTGTCACACATCAATAGCCATCACCGCTACGTCATAGCACTCCCGCAGGAGTGGAGCTTCGAGGAAGGAGCCGGGTTTCTGGTGCAGGGCCTTACAGCCTACTATGCCCTTACCGAATTGGGAAACTTGAAAAGTGGGATGACGGTGCTAATCCATAGTGCCGCCGGTGGAGTAGGCATACTCGCCAACCGCATCTGTAAAAAATATGGTGCTTACACCATCGGTACGGTAGGTCAGGCCGGTAAGGTCGATTTTCTGCGGCGGGAAGAGGCCTATGACGATGTCATTCTCAGGGATGGTGATTTTTATACCAAACTGACCGGCGCGCTGGCGGGGCGCCCGTTGCACCTGATCATGGAGTGCATAGGTGGCAAAGTACTTATGCAGGGTTGGAAAGCCATGGCACCCATGGGCCGAATGGTTGTATATGGCAATGCCAGTTTTACCACGCATGGTTCAAAGCCCAATTACCCTAAACTCTACTGGAGGTATCTCCGACGCCCCCAGATAGATCCCCTGCGCCTGCCCACCCAGAACAAATCCCTCATGGGCTTCAACCTCATCTACCTCTACGAGCAGACCGACCTGATGCACCAGTTACTCCATGGCCTGCAGGCCTTGCAGCTCAAGCCCCAGCATGTCGGGCATGTATTCAGCTTTGACCAGATGCACGAAGCCATTCACCTCTTTCAGCAGGGCAAAACGGTAGGCAAGGTAGTAGTACGGGTCTGACCAATGGCGTAGGAGCTGCTATGCCATCAGAAACAACTTCCAGAGGGTAAATCGTAGAGTGTGTATTAAGAGTGGATTAATTATTCTGCTAGGGATTCTAATAATTGAATTTTTGGCACGATTCGTGATAGGTTTGTGGTGAAGGCATACACCAGAGCCCACTTTTGCTGGATTGGCTCGGTAGTGCCCTTGGTGGAGGTAATGAATATCATGTTGATCCTCCATTAGTTATAGATGCTCAGGTAATGTGTAAATAAACCCCTCTATTCTACCATGACTATAAGCTTAACCAACGATCAGAAAGATCAGGTACTTGACTTTTGTATGGACATTGCTGACGAAAATCGTCAGGTTAAGCTTTTCCTGGATGACCTACAGGATCTGGTTCCGGTGGATGAGTACTATTTGTTCAGAGCCCTGGACGAGTTCAGTGCCCTGGGCCTGATTGACGGTAAGATCCAGATCAGGGGGCTTAGTGCCAGAACCTCTCCCATCAGCTTTACCCTCAGTGCCAAGGCCTGGCGGTTTATGAGGGAAGGAGGATTTGCTACCCCGGCTACCAGTGAAAGCCTACCTATGTATCAGGAGGCGACTCCATCCGAAAGGGTAAGCATGGGGGCCTTTGTAGCTGGAGTATTGGCTATGCTTGGCTAAGTACTTTGCTCCTGAATAATCTTCTAATACTTTATAGCAAAGCCGGAAAGTCTCCTATGTAGGCTTTCCGGCTTTGCGTATAGTGGATATTGCTACTACCACACAGGGTTAACATGTATACTCTGATTAGGTACATACAGAAAAAACATACAGCAGGTGCAACTACAGCCCGCCTTTTCACTGCTGCAATACGGTAAAAATACTCATGGACTTCCACTTTCAGTGACCGACATTCCATATAAGGATGCTTAATATGCGTACACAGACCGTTAAATAAAATTTTTTTCAGAGTAGTAGGTCATGGTGTACATTCGGAGCTTATAAATCAATTTTGATTACTGTATGAGGCCGCTTTGGTTACAGATTTCATATTGTTCGTTAGCATTGATCTGCTAACGAACCCAATCTGATAAGTGACTACTTGCTGAAATACAGGAGCTGTACCAGCAACATGATCAGGAGAACGTAGCCTCATGAATAAACCGGTAGCTATGAAAAACGAAATAATGGAGTGCCTGGCTTACTTTAAGGGCAGGTACTCGATCAATTACAACGAAGTGCCGCTTTACGAGATGCCCGTCTTTCAAAAAGCGATGGAGCTACTGGTTAATTTTGGTTACGTGAAAGTACACCGGGCTAAGAACGGCCTCATCTCCCTGGCTATCCTGACTGATGCAGGAATCCAAAAGTATAACGAGCTACTGCTGAATATGCCTGCGTAGGAATGATCGGAGTATATAGAATTACATAATTTGTTAGCCTTGAATAAAACAACGCCCTTACTACCAATGTAAGGGCGTTGTTCTTTTATGGCTACTTTGCCGTTGTTGGGTTACTTTCCAATACAGAAAGTAAGTCTGTGATATAATTTACTAAAAGACAAATGATTATGAACAAATGTGCATCAATGGGTACAAATAGGGAGCAAAGATGCCTTTCGTCGCGAATTTTTTATAGTGGACTTGAGCTTTAACTAAGCGGTTTAAAGTTATGTTCAAAGACAATAGGCAATGAAAGTACTTAGATTATGAGAAGGCACTTAAGCATTATACTACTGCTTTGGATAACAGTTGGCTGTAAGAACGAAGTAGATGTTATACATACCCCTGACATTGAAAGTGTTCACCTAAGTCTGGGGAATCCAACCAACGCTAAAGCTGACTCTACCTCAGCTGATAACTACTTGATGCTAAAAGACGAATATGCCCTTTCTTACAACCGTAACAAGCGGCATACAAATTGTGTGGCCTGGGAGCTGTCGAAAGAATGGATTGGAGGCAGCGATAGGCAGGACAACTTCCGGCCGGACCCGGCGCTTTCTACGGGCTGGTACCGAGTTGTCACAAGCGACTACACCAACAGCGGATTTGATAGGGGCCACTTATGCCCCTCGGCAGACCGCACTAAAACGGATGAGGCATACGCAGCTACCTTCCTGATGACAAATATTATCCAACAGGCTCCCCAGCTCAACCGGGAATCATGGGCGCAGCTGGAAGAATTCTCTCGTAACCTGGCACAAAAGGGGTTTAGGTTATTCATCATTGCTGGGACCTACGGACCACAGGCGAGGGGAGCGCCGGAGTAGCAACTACGATCCGCAACGGCGTCAACGTACCCATTCATAACTACAAAGTAATAGTGGTGGCTATACCTAATGGTGGAAGCATAGAGCAGGTAGACGCCAATACGCCTGTAATCGCTGTAGACATGCCTAATCGACAAAGCTTATTGAATAATAAAAAGTGGACTGAATTTATCACCACGCCAGCCGATATTGAGAAAGTGACAGGAGCCACATTCTTTACTAATCTACCTGAACCGGTAAGGTTAAGTCTAAGGACGGTTAAGTTTAATCCTGCCTCTTCACCTCTTCGAAGGAGTCTAAATGAAGCAGAGGTAGACCTATACCTTTGAAAAGAAAAAGCCCTACAATACTGTAGGGCTATGAGATTAACTTCCTAAGACTTCAACTGACCTCCCCGGCAAACGAGACAGCGGGAGGACCTCAAACAAAGCCCTTGCAGGCTATACAGGATTTAAAATAATATTTAAGGATGTTTTGCTTAGCAAGAGAATATAGTTTTATTGCCGCCATAACCTTAAATGTTACAATGATGCTAAATGCCGAACAAAAACGTAATTTGGAAATAGAGATCAAGGTATTAATAGATGGGGCGTCCAATGATGGATTCTTTACGCTTCATAAGCAAGAGCTTATACGAATTATCGCCATAAAATCAACATTAAACGCTAATGATGCAGGAGCAACTGATCAAGTTCTTTATGATTTGTTGAATTTGAACATCCTATAACGTTAGGAGCAAATAACATAGTAAGTATATTTAATTTATTATTAAAATGTGAAAGAGAACTTTTTAAGCGTATGATATAAGGTGATAAGGTTGTTTTATTAAGATGGATCCCATGGGCATCCATCGGTGCCACACCATTCTGACCCTCCACATATATAACATCTTCTTGTCGGAAATGTTGATAAATAGTCACCATGTCTAGACTTTATAAGTTTTTTAGAAAACGAATTAGGATAGGAAGCTTCTTTTATATAGGAAATAATAGGTGCTCCGTATTCATTTATTTCCATAGTTATTTCTACAAAAGCATAACCTTTGTCAAAGGATAGATTCAGACGCTCATCTAACTGGCCACTAATTGAATTGTATGGGAGTATAGCAGAAAAAGGAAAAAATACTTCTACAAATTTGTGATCTTTGACTGTATTTATAGCATTTCCTCTACTGTGTACAATTGCATGATATATCTTTTGACTCTTAAATCTAGAGTTATGAAGTACATTATGTGGCTCTATTTCATAGGCACTAGCAGTTAACTTTCCCTTAAATGGCTTGTATTTTATCAAACATTTTACTCGGTCTCCCTTGTTCGGAAGAGTCTTACAATCTGACACCCTAAAATAGATGTTGTCATGATCGCAAAACCAAGTCTTGCCAAATAAGAAGCCAAACCCCTTCTCTCTATCGACAAACTGTACAATTGCAATTGTATATATAGACTCTATATATGGCTCTTCCCATCCGTTTCTTTCTTTGTGACTAATAAGCATCTGCTGAGATTTCTCAACAAGCCCGTATAAGAAATAAAGCCTTCCTAAATTGTATAATGTTTGATGTTTTCGTCCAGAAACTTTATTAGCCATCTCAAAATCTTTAATGGCTTTATCTGGAAAATTCAACAATTGAAACAGCGAACCTCTCTCTGTCCATACATATGGTTTCCTAGATCCACCTTTTATCGCTTTATCCATAGCCTCTAATCCGGAATCAAACTCACACTTACTAATATGCCATTTTGAAAGCTCAATCCATGTATTAGAATAGTTATTACCATAATGCAAAGCCTTTTTTATATTCTCTTGCATATTCTCTTCATCACCTAACAAACGCATTACTTTTGCTCTATTAAGATAAATATAATGCTTCTTTTCTACACTAGTATGGCCCAAGCCTTCAAGATACTTTACACTTTCATTGAATTTAAACAAAGCTTCGCGATGAAGACCTAGTTCAAAAAGTGCAAGACCAATATTATTTAAAGATGGAGCTCCTTTAGTTTCCCTTGTGAAAGAATACTGACTAGCTATAATTGAATTGTAATAATTACTCTCCTCCAAATATAGTTTCCCTAAATTTAGATACAGGTATTTTAGTGCCATAGGTTAATGTAAAATTAAAGTATTCATTAATCACATTGAGGGGCTCTAGCAACCTCTTATCATTTTATTGCTCTATATAGCTAGACCCATAGATATTAGCCATTCTCTAAGCTGCTTAACCACTTGCTGGACCATCTCTTCACGACTAGGCCCCGTAACTTCTATGTTTACCGCATCGAAATATAGGGGTAGTGTGTTGAGTAGACCAGAACTTACAGTGAAGTTAGCTGGGACGACAGGGGCTTCGCCGTATCGACAGGGATATAGCAGTAGTACCTGGTCCGTTTCCCTGCGCAAAGCATAGCTAACCATCTGGTAGAGGTCTGTCTGGCTTACCCCATGTTTCGCGTCTATACTACCCTCTGTCCGAATCTTGTACTTTGTATCCACTATTAGCTTTTTTTTCGTCTCTTTGTGGGTCAGCAGAAGATCATTACGGATCTGAAATACTCTCTGATCAGTCAGCCACCCTTTAGCCTGTGACTGAACCTTAAAGTCCCTACTAAAAAACTGCTGTGTTACCCCTGTTACGAAATCCTCAAATACATAATCCATCGGCAAAAGGAAGCAGAAGTGCCGCTGGTTGGCCTGCTGCCGGTTGAGGTAGTGGTCTGACAGAAAAAAGCGACACAGGTCCAGGCACACTTCGTATTCGTGGTAGAAGCGGTTCAACTGAATACTATCGCAGTCCCGTACGGTAACTGGAACATCGCTTACCTCATCCAGCGTAAACAGTACCTTTTCCAGCCATTTGTAGGTTTCGGGCAAACGGCAAAGGTGAGTCAGTTTTTGGGTTACGTACTTGATGATCTGGTTGAGCCGGTTGTTGTACATAAAAGGCTCATGATCGCATACCAGTTCGTGCCAATTCCCTCTACTCAGGCTCTTGTTAATGTATTGCTGTGTATTTAATCGTCCGCGCAGGTAATAATGTGTCTCTGTCGTTTCCGTGTAGTGCTGGTAAGGTTGACTGTTTACTAAGGCAAAGGTATATCGGGCGAAATATCCGATAAGTGCCTCTGGAAAGTCATCAATACGTTCAGAATCGCTGATAAGACTGGAAAAGGGGAAGCGGATACTCTTACAGTAAGATAGCCACCAAAGCAGGTGACGAAAAGCCACCTCACCCTGGTGCTCCGTGAACAGTTTTGGGAGGATTTCAATGGTAACACCCTCATATTGGATAAAGCCAATGTACTTACCCGCTCTTAGGCGAGGTCCCTGTCCTTTGCCTGCGTACTCAAAGCTTAGGAAGGGTTGGCGCTGAGAGCGGCCTTCTTCTGGCTCTTCGTCAAATATCAACCTACTTTGCCACACCTCATCCAGGTACCTTTTAAGCCCATCTACATCAAAATCGTGGGGCAAAGTCTGCTGGGCCGACTTGTGTTCAATCAACCTATAACTCGTCATCTTCAATTTCCAACTGGTAGGTTGCATTATTTCGTTTGGTCCTGATATTAGCCTGTTCTAACAGATTAGCTACCAGGTCGGTGCGACCATTAAAGTATTCCATCAGTAATGGAATGACTCGGTTTTGAAAAACCTCTTTCAGCTGCCCATTTCTTTTGCCAATAAAGTAAGCATGCCCAATAAGAAAATCAGCGGACTGTTTCTGTTTGTGGATGGCTTCGTTCAGCTTAATAAGTATAGAAGCTACATCCTGGTCAAGCCCCGCTACCTCATACTGTGGGTATTTACCTATGAATTCGAAGCGGCGACGAAGAGCGACATCCAGCAGAGCAAGAGATTTATCGGCGGTATTCATAGTACCTAATATGTACAGGTTAGGGGGAAGCGCAAAACGCTCACCCGAAGGAAGGAGCAACCGGATCTCGTTCTCACCGCCCATGCGCTTGTCTTCTTCCAATAGCGTAATTAGCTCTCCGAACACGCGTGACATGTTGGCCCGGTTGATCTCGTCTATGATAAGTACATAATTTTTTTTAGGGGTTGCGCTTACCTTAATTTTTCCGTTTTGCTGTAACAGTTCGATAATAGGTTTATAGTAAGTCTTCATGCCCCCAGTTGGCATTGGAATTATCTCTTCGTATAGAAGCTTCATAGTTTCAAAACTGAGCCAGTGATCCGTGCTACCCCTCGCTTTAGCAATATGTACTCTGGCTGCCGAAAAACGATCCAACTTGAATTCTATGCCAGACGGCATAGGTATCGCTACTGCTTTCCCCTTCTCGACCAAGGGTTGAATTAGCTCATTTAAAACCTCATCAAAAGGACGAAGACCTGTTGTGGCACCACTTACCTTACTAACCTCATAGTTCTGCTGAGCTCGTTTAGCTATTTTATAAAAGATGCCTTCGTGCCTACGGAATTGCAAACCTGTACCTTCATCGTCCAAATCAGGCTTTATACCTATGACGAAATCCTCGTAGGTGTAGTTCTGATGGAAGGTGATGAATTCTATCTGATCATCCAGAAGCTCGTCGAATCGCTGTTTATTCTGCCGGTGATTAGAGTTGCTTACACCATCCACTATTTCAACGGCCAGGTCAATGGTCGCATAGGTTTTACCGGTACCCGGAGGGCCGTATAATATGATATTTTTAGAGTATTTTACTGTCTGCTTCATTAGTGCGGAAGAACTTTCTTTCTCAGCAATTAATTGCTCAAATAGTTCATATTGCTCCTGAGTAGCTTTGAAGTTTGTCCCCTGTTTACCACCCATGAATTTATCAAACGCTGGATTGTTTTTGACTTGATCTCTTACAATTGGGCTTTCTATAAGGTTTTTTGTAACTGTTATAGCTACTCTTTTGCCAAACACACTACTATTTATGTCTGAGTAATAAGACTTTTCTATTTCTTCTTCCGCTCCCTCATAAACATCTGACGCTACCTCAGCCAAAGCATAGCACCCTCCTTGATTACCCGTGACCCACAGAATTACTTTATCATTAAGCTTTATCTTATGTGCGTATGCTGTAATCCGCCAAGTTTTCAGATGTTCATCTCTCAGTGCGTCCTTTATATTGTAAATGTCAGGATTCCCTTGAAAGATCCAGTAGGCTATTTTTTTATTTTCCTTGTAGGCCTCGTGAGAAATCTCGTAGAAGGGTTTCTGGATCTTGTCACGTACCTGTTGAAGTATTAGACGGTAGTCCTCAAGCGTTTTAAAGCTATTACGAATGCCCCTTTTTTTAAGGTAAGGTTCTGTCTGTCCATTTATTGGTAAATACTTTTCTGGATCAACATAAAACAACCCTTCAGTGAGTTTAGCATAACCAACGCCGCGGATGTTAAGTACCTTCTGAAAGGCCTCTTCTGTTATTTTCCCATTCAGAGTCTGGATAAATAGAGTCCGCAGATCCTTTATATCATTTGGCTTTCTACGGTACTGGTAGCCAAACCACCACGCATTTTGAGCATTGGCCGTTGGTAGGCCATGGACATCAGTAGGGATAGATACCTGCAGATTCCAGAGGTTGTGGAGCTTCTGCAAAAGCTCCACACGTTTTCTATCACCATACTTGTTGACTAAGGATAAAAAAGTAAAGGGATCTATCTCAGCCACTTCAAAAGAATTAAAATCTTTCTCCGCATCACGATCGGTTAGCCCATTCTCTATTTCCAGTTGCCTTACAATAGGAACCAGCTCCGCGAGTGGATAAGTATGAAGTTTCTTATTTATCTCTCGGTAGGTTGGGAGCCAGGAGTAGAAGGATTCTTCAGCCATTATTGTTTTTTATATTTAAAATAAGGTAACTCTCCTCTTGGCCATGAAGGTTTCTGCGGCAAATCGGCAAAAGTAGCTTGACTGCCCTTTGATCTAGTACGGCTCAGCCAAAGTTGGACCAATACTACTGTTAGTGATATCTACTTTCATCTCTTGTATGACTAAGAACCAGCTCGACAGGCTCAGCGTTTGTATCATACTATCGGGAGCGAAATAGCCGGTTAGGGCAAAGTCAAGAGCACGTTGCAGGTGAACACTCATAGCGTAAGGAAGAGATTGCGATTGTACTTTATTAAAGAAAATGAATTTGATCCGTTTTTACAACCTAATAAGCGTATACTAGCCGGAACGCTGCCCGGCTAATACAGACTGAAACCTAATACCCAGAACGTTGATCTTTTTCAGCCTCTTCGCTGGGCATATCTGGTATTTATTTGTGATCGGTCAGGACACAAACAAAGAACTTTAGTTGTATTCGTACTTGAACTTTAAATCCATCTGGAGCAGGCTATGACTAAGCTTTCCGTAGAAAGGGGGAAGGACATGAGGGTAGTATTGTTCTAAGCGTAGTTCCGAGAGCTCTGCGGCCGGTTGTTTGTCTTATCTATTCCCTAACATGCACAAATCTATTGAGCGCTGAAAAGTAGTCAATTGTGTGTATTTGTAAAAAAATTAATAAATTATTCTTAATTCATCAGCAATGTCCTTTGTGAGCTTTGATAGGATTCGTTTATGTAACATGTCAGCATGAATATAATTTCCGAGGACGAATTCAATAACTTCTTCTTTTGAATTAAATATAGAATTATAGTTAGTGTATAGCTCTTCTACCTTACTTTCTGAATATACATGTGATTTGCGAATAATATCTTCTACATAATCTTTATGAAAGAAGTATCGTTCTTTGATGCCAAAATCTCTAATACTATTATTGGCTCTAGTCAAATCATGGACACTTGCGTTTTTACAAGGTTCTAGTATTATATTGAATTCTGTATTATTAACTAAAAAGTCTACTGAATTGATATGAGTTTTGAAATTATATAAACCTTCAAGACAATCAATGAATGGATGCAGATGGGTTGCAATAGAATATGTGTTGCTTCCTTTGATGTTAGAGTTACAAACATAACAGGCAGGTATTAAGTTGTAGAAGGATAAGGCAAAATATGGATGAGACGACTTATTAAGGAAATGATCAAAGTGAGGGCGAGTTTTAATATTCTTATTTATAGTAAAAGTAAACTGCGCATTACAATATAAGCATGTAGTTAAGCCAAGCCTTGATGCATGTTTATATGCAAGTTCACCCCTTCTCAACTTTGTAAATGAACGACTACTCCTGTCGTAATCAAATATTTCTAGTATATTCTTGTTAAACCATTTTTTTACTTCCTTTGGAGGATAAGGTGGAGTAATACTATTGCTGTAAAGGTATTTTGCTGTGCGTGATAGAGTATTGATATTCGGAATATGTCCCTCTAATGTTGAGGGACGACCTTTAATTATTTCCTCAAAATTAATCAGAAGGTAGTCAAAGAGGGGACTTAGAATGTCCTCTTGCCTATTGGTGATTCTGTTTTTTGTGTCTAATTCGGTAATGAGGTCATCATAGAAGCTTTGAGCTAGGTTATCAAGCTCTGTTAGAGAAAAGGGAGCTCTAATCATTTTGATTTCTTTTTTAACCTTAGTTCGTTTATTCTTCTCTCTAGTTGTTCTATTTCTTCGTCCACACCAAATTTTATATTCCACATATCTAGTAACTTATTTCGTATAATAGGTTCTCCTATCTGCTCTATAACCTTCTTGTATTTGCTATCAGGTTCTCGATTACCAGGGTTCTTTAAAAAAAGTATTATTTTATCAATTTTGCGCTTTGCAAACTCTCCAATTAAAGCTCCATCCATATAGAAGCTGTCTGATAGGAGCGAATGTATGTTGGCACCGAATGTTTTCTTTCTGTTGTTTTCTTTGCTATGTATTATTGATTTTCCTTTGCCTTTTTTTTCGATAAAAATTAGATGGTGTTTAGGTAGATCTGATGTTAAAAACGGTGTATTCGCTGTAAAAATTAATTGAATCTTACGGTCCTGGAATAGCTTTGATAGAAAAGTAATTGTGTTTTGAAAAAAAGATCTTTGCCATTCAGGGTGAAAGCCAGCATCTCCTTCGTCAATCAATATCATAACATTATCTTTTAGTTTTTTATTTGAATGATGTAATAGGTTATGAAACCTTGCTATAAAGGATAAAAAAGATTGTTCTCCAGTACTAAGTGTCCGCCAGTTAAATTCTAAAAAGGATGTTATACCCATTATTTGTAAGTATAAGTTTATGAATATTTCAAAGTCATTATTTATTTCTTCTTCTATATTAAAAGAAAAATACTCTTCAGTATGTACAGTTATTGTTCCTTTTTTTATCAGTTCTTCAATATGTTCAATAAATTTTGGTATAAGCTTTGATAGTGTCGCATTTCTAGTATAGCTAACTGGTGTTCCATTGAAGTTGTATTCTGTTGGCAAGTTTTTAAAGAAATGCTCTGTTATTGATTTTACCAATTTTATCTTTCCTATAGATAAGTTATATTTAAATTTAATATTTATGTTAAAATTTAGATCAGTTACAAAAAAATTACAGACTAGTGATAGGAGTAAATTGTTTATTAGTCTTTCTTTGGGTTCTGATGTTGTGTTCAGTTTTCTAATATTTTCTATAAATTCTGTAACATCCTCGTCTTTATTTTTATTGAATAAAAAAAAGTAATCAGTTAGGTCAATTTTTATAAAAAGTTTCTCTGGGCTTTTAAAAGGAATGTGAATTTTGTTTTTTGAGGCTAATAGTTGAACGGCTCTTGCAGTTTCAGATGTTACATAATAATCTAAGTCAGAGGCTGTTACATGTAAGTTTTCTTTAGTAGTTTCTTCATTTGGTGAAATTAATTGATTTTCGCTTTTTTCAATTAACAGCCTGCTTGTTGATAAATCTACTAAACCTTCTGAGTTGTACTTTAAAATGGGATTCTTTTCCAAGAAGTAAGAGTAGTATATATATGAAATGTCCTCTTGTGGATTCTTGTCTAAATAATTATTATTGATTTCTTTGAAAGATTCATAAGGTCTAGCTTCAAAATGGCTTATATTGCTATCTAACGTTAATTTCATATGCATAGGATATGCGACAATATAGTATTCTTGATCAGAGATTATCGTTGAAAAAACTATTATGTCGTTTTTTATTTCATCATAAGACCCGTCTGGTAAATAGGTTTTTAAATAATTCAGTATACTGCTTTTGCCTGATCCATTTTTTCCAATTATTGCAGTTACATTTTGAATATTATCTTCTTCAAAAAAATTTTCTGTAAAATCCTCATTTCTTGTGATTTGAAGGTTGTACATTTCCTCGCTTTCTGAGGTTGGAGTAAGTTTGAAGATAAACCTAGCAGATAAATTTATTTCAGCTTTTTGTAGGTAGCCAAAGTCTTTTATCCAGATATAATGAATTTCCATAGGCAGAATTTGTTACTTATTCTCTTCTTTATTCGGAAGTTTGCATCTGTATAACTTCTATCAGATTAAGTGTCTAACCTTTATCTTCTTATACTTCTTACCCATGCCTAGGACAATCGCCGTAGAGTTTTTCAGTATAAGCTCACCTTTTTGTAAACCTGCTATGGCTTCTTTGATTTCCTGGAATTCCTTGCCAGATACACCAAAGAGATCCTTTATGACTCCGTCATTGATAGACTGTTGCTTCATGATGAGGGGGTACTGGGCGTTGGCGTAGAAGTCAAAGTATTCGCTTTTGTAGCTATCCATGTTCTGGGTTGCCAGGATGATAGACAAGCCTTTGTTACGGCCAACAGCGATGAGGTCGCGGAGGGGTTTGTTGTCAAACCCTAGCATGTAGTGTGCCTCATCAATGATGGTGAAGTGTCGGAGTTCTACGCTGGTATCGTCTACTGCCTGTTTGGGGAGCCGCTCGTAAATAAGTGTTAGCTTTGATACGATGAAATATACAATGGCTTTGGCTACTGGACCATCTTTGGGGAATGAGTCCATCTTTATGATGTAGCTATCCTTAATCAGATCTATCCTGTCATCGTCGGTGAAGAGGTTGTTGCGTATAAGTTGTTTCAGTACTGACTTTACACTGTCGTCACGGTCTTTTTCTTTGTCTGGCTGTAATGCAGTATATTCCTTTAAAATACCAGAAAAGTTGACGGGGCTATTATTGGTTTGCTTGTAAGCATTGATAATAGCCTCAGATAAGCGGTTGCTCATATTAGCGCTGATACGAGCATTATCAATGGCGCATAATGCATTTGCTAGCTCAGTAGAGTATAGGTTAATTTCATTCTGTGTACGTCCAGTGAAGTCTTTGAAGGGTGAGAATGGGAGCGGAGCAACAATTGGGTCTAGGATGGCACTTTTGTCAGTTTCAAAGAGCTGTAACCAACTGTTGTTAGCGGGATCGGAAAACTCACCTTTATAATCAAACAACAGAAAGTTGACTGGGTAGGGACTATCAATAGAGAGGCTACGAATCTCGTTAATCAATACTGCCAATAAATTGGACTTACCTGAGCCGGTGGTACCAGCAATTAGTATCTGTGTATTAGAAATTTCTTTACCATTCAGATTTAAAGTTGCCGGTATTTCGTCTTCATAGGTTCCTATGTTCAAGTCAAGTATAGGAATGGCGCCCGCCCTGCCTCCTGTTTGGCTATTGGTATTGAGCAGCCAGTCATCAAGTATGCTGTCTTGCTGAAGTAGTTTACTGCCACGTAGAATTTCAGCGTTAATAATCTTGCTTTTAAGTACTGCGTTTTCCCAGTCTACCTGCAGTCCGTGGTACCGAAGTTTGAGCAGGGCGGAGTACATAGTGCTCAGGTTGTGCAAGGTGAATAGGGTTTCAAAGATGCGCTGACTGTTTTTGGAAAGCGGAATCTGTTCTATACTTTCCAGCTCCCGTGTTTCTTTACTGGAAAGACCTGCCAATAAACAGATACGCATGATTTTGTTTCCACTGATTGAAACTGACTTTTGTCCTTGACTGTACCTGTCCAGATTGACACGTTGTTCTATCTTTACCTTACAAGTGTGTAGGTGGTCCAGCAAGCCCTCAGATTGACGGATATTTTGCAGGTTTATAACGCTCATTGTTTTATTAATTAACTGAGTTTCCGAAATAGCCATCAACTACCCGTGTAAGCTGCTGCTCCCTGTCACGTTCCAGAGTATAGGCTTTTGATACGAAGGATTCTATCTTAGTTAAATCGGAGCCAGGTCTTATTTCACTGTCAGAACTGAACAGGATGGTCTGATCAGATAACTCTGGAAAATAATTTTCTAAAACTGTGGAGCGACTGGTTTCATCCAGAACTCCCATGACAGTATCAATCATCACAGGAGGATCATAGTCACCAAACTCATGAAGGGCTTTCAGAAGTACTTGGACCACCACCTGCTTGGAGGCTGTATTAAGCTGATTGAGGTAAATTTCGTTACCAGCTTTATGGAATATTTTAAAGGTTAAGTTGGCTAAGTTTTCAGATAATTCTACCCTGTCTATTACATCTTTATACGCAGCCAGGTTGATGTTGAGGTCCTGCTTCATACGCACCTCAATCTCTTGCTTTTTAGACCTAAGCAGTTTATCAGCTACATCTTCAAAAAAGCCTTTCAATCTGCCTAATGCTTCATACTTGGGGTCAGGCTCCTGAGTAGTTTGGATATCAAATTGGTGTAGCCTTTTATCAATTTTAGTAATTTCACTCTTCACTTCGAGTATCTGCCCTTCCAATTTCCTGAGGCTGGCTTCATTTTCCTCATACGATTTCAGTAAGGTATAGTCCCGACCAGCTATCTGTTCTTTCATCTGTTCCAACTGAACTTCTAGCATCTGATTTTGGCTCAATGCCAGAGTCAGCTCAACTTGTTGCTGATTGAGAATAGGGAAGGGGTTATTGTTTTTGGTATTCACTAAGTTCTCTAGCGCTTTCACTTCTGAGAATTCCAGAAAATCATAGGGGTCGGACTGAGGGGGAGTATGAGTCGAGGCTAATACGTGATCTATTACCTCATCAAGCTTTATATCCTGTAAGACCAACTTGCGCTGCCGGAGGTATTCGAGGATGGTGTAACTGATAGCTTCTACCTGCTCGGGTTGCATAGTAATAAAACTATTCTGCTGTTGTTCCTGCCGGGCTTTTAGAACTAGCTGTACTTCGGACTTTACTGCCTCACGCAGCTTAGGAAGACAAACATCCAACTCGATATCTTTTACGAAGCTGTCTAGGTCACTTCTATATTGGGACTCCTTTTTTAAGATATTCTCTATCTGCACTTTGGTTTGCTCCATCTTATTTTTGATGGTAGTTTCCTGGCTGAGTCCATTTTTTAGGCCATCATAGAGTTCTTTGTTAGCTACTGAATATTGAAGTGCATCCTGTAACTGTTGCTGTAAAGTACTAAGGGTCGATTCAAATTTCTTTTTCTGTTCCAAGAGCTGCAGGTACTCCTGTTTTTCATTTTCGACCTGCAGTCGTTGCGCAGTATATACCTGATGCAGGCTTTCAGCTCCCCTGGCTAACTGAAGGTACTTGTTAAAGCCCATCACATTTTCGATGTTCTCTTTAATGACCCGGTTGAGATGATCTTCTTTGAGCAGGTTACCTGCCTCCATGGCGTCAAAGAGGAAGTAACGGCTCAGTTCTTGTGGGAGGTTGGCTTTGATGATCTTGTTAACCTGGGCTTCCTGTTCGGCACGCTGGGCGGATGGAGTAGCAGAGCCATAAAGGAAGATGGTACCGTTCATATTGAGCCGGACACTTTCTACCGGATGCTGAGATGCATTGAGTGCATAGGTGCGGGTCAGGACGTACTGCTGGTCCTGGTTGAGTACCTTACCTGTAAAATGAAGTTCAAGTACAATCTTCGCTTCCTCCCGGCCAAGAGCACCTGCATTTAATAATTCATGAAACTGTCTTGGGCTGTTGATTTTAAGGCCGTACAAGGCGCCATAAATGGCTTCAAAGAGGGTAGTTTTACCACCACCATTTTTTCCACCTATCAATATAATAGGCTTATCAGGCTCTACGGACAGGTCCAGGTCCAGTTCAAGATAGGTCTTGAAGTTTCGGGCTTTGATTCTTTTGATGAGCATGGGCTACTTGATTTTGAGGAGAGCTTTTTCGATGAGCCGTTCAATAGCTTTCTCGTTCAGATCCTGGTTGCTGATCCTCTTTTCATGGAATTCTTTCAATAAATCTTCCCGGACCCAATCGTATTCCAACTGGTGCTGGGTGGATAGGGTCTCGATCAGGCTCATGTCGCCCTTTCGGATGCCGTAGTGGATGAAAGTTGTATCTAGTCCTTTCTTGGCCATTGGTGAGGGAGTGTTTAGGATATAGTATGTGAAAATCAGTAAGCCTGCACGAGGGCTGGATTAAAATAGTCCCAGCCGGTGAGGTCGTGGGTATTTTCAATTTTGTTGGTACAATACCGCCAAGTCGTGGTGCCTCCCGTCTCGTTGCCAATCAATACTCCACCGATGGTAGGCTTGCCTTGCTGGTTGCGCTGGGCGATGTAGTCTACCAAGGCATTGTGTTTGAGGTGGGCCGCTGCTGGGTCGCTGCCCGCCGTTTTGGTATCAAACAGGCAGGTAATGCCTGATTTGGTCAGGATCACAAAATCCACGTAAAAAAGCCTCAGGGTTCCGCGGGCATCCGTATAGGGTACAGCGAAATGTTCCTTGCCATTGTCACCGTTTTTGTACCACCAGGCTATGTGTGCTTTGTGCTGTACCAGAAAATCAGAGAAAAGTACTTCTGGTTTGGAGGCTCTCTTTAACTGAAAGTAGGGTTCCAATACGTGGCATTCCTTGGGATTGGCTTCGTAGGTATCGTTATAAATACGCTCGGAGGGTACCTCCCAGGCGTAGTGGGCAACATCTTTCTTAGCTTTGTTGGCCTGTTGTTGCAGCAATTGCTCGTAGGCTTCGAGAGCCCGCGCAATCAGCTCGATGAAGGAAGGTTTATTTTGTTCATACAGCACCACCTTCACGGCTTCAAATTCACTCATGGCCAGGTACTCCTCAAAAAAAAGTTTGAGGGCCATTTCCAGCACGGGTGTAGAGTCTACGGGCGCGTAACCTCCCACATTGTCGCGGCAAAACTGCCGGAAAAGGATCATCAGTTCTCCTTCTGTTTTGGCAAAACGTACTGTTTCGTCCACTCGAATCACTTCGACACCTCCACTCAGATGCACGTTCTCAGGTATAACGATGTCAATGCGGCTCACGTCCAGTTCGATGAGCTTTTCAGTCAGCTTTTGACGGCTTTCGTCGGTATAGTCGCTTCTACTCAGGTCTCGGTGAACACCCCAGAGAGCTTCGGCAGTCTGATACAAGGCCAGTCGAAACTTGGAGCCCAGACGATTACGGTCAATGCGGGTGTTGATGAAGCTCGATTCGAGCAGGACGGGCCGGTAGTCGGGCTTGCGTACGGCCCGGTCCATGCTGATGTAACTCATGTCGTCCTGTACAATCACAATGCGGTCTTTGCTGAGGTTGGTGAACACGTATCCCTGATTGAGCAGGGCATCGGGGTAGTGCTTTTGCTCGGGCATTCGCAAAATTCGGCCTACTGTTTGAATGGTGAAAGTAGTACTGTGCAACTCACGGAAGATCACCAGCACGGCGGCCCGGGGGCAGTCCCAGCCCAGGGCAATGGCCTGCTTGAATAGCAGTACCTCCACCATGTTGTCAGGGGCTTCGATGCCGTCGAGATTGTCTTTCTTCCCTGACAGCCACACGGCTAGTTTGTGGTTGCTGGTGGAGATGTCTTTGCTCTCGAGATAGTGAATCACTGTGTCGATGTACTTTTTGTCCTCGACAGTTTCGGATTCACTGGTGTCGTTAGGGAGCTGAATGAGCAGCAGAGGGTTAATACTTAGGCCGAGTTTCTGGTAGGCCTGCCTGATTTCTTCCCGTTTTTCAAGGGCGATGTCCATCAGTATTTGTTCCAGTGATTTGCCGCCCGTTTGCAGGTACTGATCCAGGGCGGGATTTAGGATAATGCCCTCTTTGATCATCTCGTCCTGGATAACGTCGTGGCGCTCTACGATTACCTTGTAGTCACTGGGCGTGGTGGGCGTGGCCGATACCCGGATTTCGAGTTTGGGGTAAATCCCCTGAAGAACCTCAGTGGCGCGTTTGGCCGTGAGCGTGTTGGCAAACATGTGCTCTTCGTCAATGATGACGATGATCTCGGTTTCGTGGAGGCGGGCCTGATTGACGTAGTTGTAGAGGGTACGGCCATGCTCGTTGTCCTTTACCATCAGGTTTTTTTCCTTATTGATGCTCTCCCAGTTTACAAACAGGACGTCGTTGGGCTGGAGGGCGTCGCCGCTGATGTCGTCGAAGAAAACGGGCCGCAACGAGCGCAGTTCGGCGAAGTAGCTTTTTAGGGCGCGGTAGCTTTGAATATACAGCTTATTGGGGGCTATCCAGATAAAGGCCGCCTGTCGTTTTTCAAGGTCGAGGTGGTCGGGGAGTTCTTCGCAGAATTTGTTCAGGAAGGCCGCAATCATGATGGTCTTGCCCGCGCCGGTGGGAGCCTTGAACACCAGAGGTTGCCGCGCACCGGGGCGTTTGAGTAGCTTGAAGGTATTAAAGGTGAGAGTATTGACAGCTTCTTCCTGGTAGGGTTTAAGATGGATCATGGCAGTAAATCAGAACAAAGTGAGGGGGGTAGTTTCGGCGGCTTCTTCTTCTACAATTTGGGCCGGGGCTTGCTCGTCGGGCAGTACCTGCCGGTAGGCTTTATAGATAGCGTCGGGCAGGGCGCAGAGCGTGACGTACGGAAGTACCTCCTCAAATTCCTCGGTGTAGGGGTACTGCCCGTTGCTGAACACGTAGACCTTAAACCGTGCCTGGGGCTCTGCCTCCACGGCCTGGCGGATTAGTAGAACGGCTTCGTCTATGCAGAGGTCGTCGTAGATGATGATCAGGTACCGGCCGATACGGCCATAGCCACGGATCTGCTCGTCCAGGCTCAGGGAGGGTACCTCCTCGTACAGCCCCTCTTTAATGCAGAGCAGCTCGGTGGCACGTTGCATTAGCAGGCGCTTGGCGGGCAGGGAAGTTTGGCGGGGTACCATGTCGCTGCGGTAATACCGCAGGCTGTTGTTGGTAAGCCCCGGTACCTGCTGCCCTTTGGCATTGGTGTAGCCTTGTATTACGCGCTTGTTGCGCTCGTAGCAGACTTCCTCGGCAATTCCATTTTCATTATTAGTGACCAGGATGCACTGTCTAATACCGCCATCCTCGGCGTTTAGCTGCATGGTGGCGTGGAGGGTGGTACCGCTGCCGGCGAAGAAGTCTAAAATGATAGAATTTTTATTGGAAGCTATATTTAATATTCTGTTTAGCAATTTTAATGGCTTAGGTGTTGTAAAAAAACCTTCATCATTCCCGAAGACTTCTAAGACTTCTTTCTTTGCTTCCTGTGTATTACCTGCTTCCGTATGTAGCCAAATTGTTTGGGGTAGAACTCCATCCTGTACATCGGACAAAAATCTCTTTAGTCTTGGAACTCCCTTCCCATCACTTCCAAACCAGATTTTATTTTCTTCGACTAATTTTTTAAAATTTTCTTCTGATACTCGCCAATACATTCCTTTTGGAGGTCCATCAATCACTCTTCCACCTGGAGTAACAATCTTATAAGTCCCTAAACTATAATAGTTCCTTGCAGATAAATCACCTGAAGTCCAAATCCCTCTTGGATCATTATCCGGGTTTTTATATCTATCATTTTGTGTGCTAGTCCGTGGAAGTAGATTTAATTTTAAGGAGTTTTTATTCTTGGTATAACAAAGTATAAATTCATGATTTGAAGAGAAGAATTTGGCAGAACTCCTAGGTGCAAAATTCTTCTGCCAAATTATACAATCTATAAAATTCTCCTCCCCAAACACCTCATCACATAGGAGCTTCAACTGCGCCTGTTCATTATCGTCAATGGAGATGAAGATTACGCCCATACTGGACAGCAGCCGTTTGGCGATTAGCAGCCTCTTTTGCATAAAGCTCAGCCACTTGGAATGGCGATAGGTGTCTTCGTGATCTATGAAGCGGTCATTGTATTTAAAATCCTTGTTGCCGGTATTGTAGGGAGGGTCTATGTAAATCACGTCTACGAGGCCTTCGTGCGTAAACGTCAGGGCTGTGAGGGCGTGGAGGTTGTCACCTTCGATGAGGATATGGTCGGGGGCGGGTTTGGCTTCGCCTGTACCGGGGGCTTCTCCTTCGCTCGGATTGCCAGGTTCTTCTGCTTCTTCCTCCGTAGCGTCGGTAAAGCTAATGGTTCCTTGTTTGGCTGTTATGGAAGTAAAGAGTGGCCGAGGTGTGGGGAGTGGGTTTGATTGGGGTGATGCCAATATACGCCGCTCTACTACTTCGCTCAGCACGGGCAGGTGCTGGCGGAGGAATTCTTCGACGTCTTCGGGCTTGTCTTCCCACATGAGGCCATATTTTTTCTTGGTATTGACCAGGTTGATGAGGTATGCTTTCTGGTCCTGAGTAAGTCCCTCCTGTTGTTTGAGGGCTTCTATTAGTTCCTGTTTGTTCATAAAGTGGATGAGGGATAAGTAACCCACAGTCGTGGGTATGGTACACATTTGGCTGAGCCGGAAGGCCAAAATACTAAAAATAGCGGGTCAGGAGGGATAATTTGAGGTTTTTTTGTGATGGTACGGGGAAGTAGTACCGTTGGATAAAAAGATGGACCGTAGGATAAAAAGTTGGGAGAGGGAAGGGGTAGAAATGGATGTGTATAAGTAATATGGCTGCTTCAATATCCATTCGTCTACGATCCCACCTATCATGTTTATGAAAAATTTTCTGACTCCACTAATTCTTCTGGTTCTATTGGCTTCTGAGAAAGCATATGCACAGAAGATAAAAGCACCTTCAAATTCGGGCCAAAAAATAGATTCAATACAAATTGATTTTAGTAAGTTAAAAGATGGTAGCTGGAAGAATGCCCTGCCTGATACATTGGCTTATGGAGGAAAATATATTATCAAAATTGATAACATTAACCGGCATTTATTCAAAGTTGATGGCACAGTAGGGCAAAAGGACTTTAATGTTGATCTCCCATCTATATTTGGTACAATTAAATTGCCTGGATTCATGACCTTTGAGTTGCCTTCTATAAGTCCAGCTTCACATTTCTCTACAATTAGAGGTACAGAAAAAATGGCTAGCGACTCAGTAGTTATAAAATTTGCAGAGATTAAGAGTCCTTTGTCTATTATTGAAGAAAATTATCTATATCTACAAAAGGTAGCGAGACTTAGTAACACAATAAAAGCTTTGCAAATGGACTGTGGCCATGGTTATGCAGCCATTGAGAGAATGTTGAGGGACTCAACGAATAAGGCCTTAAGTTTAAAAGATGGAACTTCAAGGTCTGAGCAAATTGAAGTGCTGGGGAATAATTCTTTGGCAAGAATTGAGAAAGCACGAAAAGCCGGACAAATGTTGGAGGGGCTACAGGAAGAGTTACTAATGAAAATTCAGGCGAAGATTGATACAAATGATAAGATAATTCAAAGATGGGTCTTGAGCCCATTAAAACCTCAGAGTAATAATTTTAAAAATGAAAGTGAAAAGTATATTCAAGCTCAGCTTGATAAAAAGGAAGGGGAGCGGCGAATAGCAGATGTAAACTCAACTATACAAAGAGCGCTCAAAATGGTTGAAGAATTAGAAAAGATAGAAGCTGATAATAAGATACAACTGCTGGTAGATAGCTATAAGCGAATAAATCCTTCCAATTTTACTTATGTCTCAGATCCAATCAAGATTTCAAAGGATGAGACTGAGCTAAAGTTTGTTTTCAAGGCTGATACTCTCCTTACGTGTAATTATCCAAATAAGCTTACAATGCAGGAAGACATACCTACGGTAGGTGGATGGAAAGTGGATTTTAGTACAGGTGTCTTTTTTAGTGGTGGACTGGGGGGGAAAGGATTTTTCGGGCAAGAAGTATACTATCTAGCTTCATCTGATGATTCTACTAAAACAATAATACGTGAAAAAGATGCAGGTGGACGTTTGCTTATGTCTCTTGGTGCACTCGCCCATATATATAAGCGCAGCATCAATAATACAAAGTTGGTTATTAGCCCAGGAGTAAGTACAACGACCGCTTTTGATAGCTTTATGTTTCACTTGGGGCTATCAGCTATATTTGGAAGAAAAGATCGTTTTGTAATAACGCTTGGGACTACACTAAAAGAGAGTACCATTCTTGACAAGCGTTATGAAGTAGATACACCATACAGTACAAAAGAACTGCCCAAGGAGGTACCAACCATTAAGGTATTTCCGAGAGGAGGCTGGTTTTTATCATTAACGTATAACCTGTCGTCGTTGAAGAAAAATAGCTAATCAGAGTACAAAAGCAGTAAGTTTGTGTTAACTTAACGCTTAAGAAATAGCTTAATTTTATCATTGATTTGTGAATGGTTGTTGGGTAGGGTAGCTATTATTTTTGGAAAAAACGAGAAAAAAACGTGAGATGAACGAACAGAACTTAAAACCATTCTCTTCGGAGAACCAGCCAAAGAACAGGGGTAGGAAACCAGGAAGTAAGAACCGCTCGACAATAATCAGGGAATGGCTGGATGTGGAACAAGTCACTGAGAACCCTGTGACAGGCGAGATGCAAAGGCTAACGGTTGAGGAGCAGATAACACTTTCTATGGTAAAAAAAGCTTTATTAGGGGATGTAAATGCCTACAAGGCTTTGATGGATTCGGCCTATGGCAAGCCCACGCAATACATTGATACAAATCAGGATATTACAGTACATTATATTGATGATGATGGAATGGTGATGGATGAAAGTATGATGGCTGAACTAGCTCATTAAACTATTTACCCACTATACTTTTATTATGCTCAAACCATTTTTCCCCTCTATTTCATTTCTACTATTCGTTCTATTAGTTGTTGCCTCCTGTAAGTCAAGTGAGCCAGAGCCTGTTAAAAGCAGCCAAAAAGAAATATCCAGTCTGAGTCTTGATGGCGTCACTGCGGTGACTGTACTATTTGATGTTGCGTCAAATACCTACATCATCACGGTACCAGCCGGAACTGATGTCAAAGCGCTTCAACTTAAATTTACACTACCTCAGGGGGCTACTTCCAAACCCCTATCAGGTGCGGTGCATGACTTTACTAATCCAGTGACCTATACAGTTACCGCTGAGGATAGGAGTACAAAGACTTTCACGGTAAAGGTGGTGCTGCAGGATGCTCCCAAGTCTTCGGAGAAGCAGATTACGTCTTTTGCCTTAGAAGGTTTTAACCCTATAATCAAAGGAAGTATTGATCAGTCTAAGAGGACAATAACAGCTATTGTTCCATCTGATGCTAGTCTTACTGCTATCATACCTACTATATTAGTATCACCCAAGGCAGTTGTATCACCTGCTTCAGGTGTAGCTCAGGATTATACAAATCCGGTAAAGTACACTGTTACAGCAGAAGATGGGAGTACACAGGTTTATGAGATAAAGATAGAAAAGGCTCCAAAGTCAAAAGACAAGCAGATTCTGGCCTTCTCTTTCAAAGGTCTTACTCCAGAGGTTAAGGCGAGTATCAATCAGTCAAACAGGTTGATTGCGGCTACTTTACCAGCTTATGCAAATCTAACAGCACTAGTGCCTACCATTGAGGTATCAGCTAAAGCTACTGTCTCACCTGCTTCCGGTGTAGCTCAGAACTTTTTGAATACTGTAAACTATACTGTAACAGCCGAAGACGGTAGTACGCAGGTTTATGAAGTAAAGGTATCGAGGGCGCCTGCTGTGACATTGGCAGATGTAGTGGATGATCCGGCTTTAGTGGAATACTTACATGGTACATGGGGTATATATGTAGATGGGGAAGAACAAAAGTTTGACAACTATTCGTACAAGTTTGATAGATCTAGTAAAGTAATGCGTTATGAGAACTACTACAATGACTTTTATTATAGTTCTTATCCAGAAAGATCAAGTATTGATTACACCATAAAGATTGAAAATAACATTATTTTTAGAACAGCACTTCTTAATGGTACCTATGAAAAATACGCTAGAATTGAAAAGGTCTCAAATGATGAGATGAAACTTTTCTGGATATGGGAAACGGAGAATTCTTATAGAGAAATTTATATAGGCGTATTAACAAAGACCAGTAATGTTGAGAAAGCTGCGTCAGATGTAATAAAGGATAATCAGCTACTTAATGTGCTTAAAGGAGTTTGGAAGCAGGACAAGTATTCTATTTATGATAATATAACATTTGACTTTTCTTCAGGAAAGAACTACTACCAGTACGGCTATGAGTTCCAAGGAGCAAAGACCATTGATAAGATGGAATATAAAGTGGATGAGAGCGGGGTATTTAATTACCGGAGGTGGAATAGTTCCTTTGATCCATCTTGGAAGAAGTACCATGTCGAAATCATATCCGAAAGTGAGATAAAGCTTTACAAAATAGTAGATGGGAAAAGGAGATCTACTCCTGATTACCATTTAAGGCGATGAATACATTGAAGTATTAGTGGAAGAATTATTTTTTATTAAATATTTCTCTAATTCATATTCTGACTTGAAGCCAAAGCAGGGGTAATGTTCTAATATTCCAAAATTAGTGTAATTGCCCCTGCTGAATCGTTGTCGTATGAAAGCTTTTCTTTCCTCCGCCAGCAGTTGAGTCAGGTGCCTTTGGCCCAATGTATAAAAATAATCCGGAAGGGTGTCGGCTGTAATAGGGAAGGGAAGTTGCTTTATGTTGTGGTGGTAAATGAGTTGCCAAGGCTTTCCAGCGTCCAAGTCTTCGATCAATACATCCAGTAAGGCTAGCTCCTGTTGTAGCGTATCAAAAAGTATAGGGTAGCCCTCTTGGTTAATTTCGAGAGCAAAAGTAATTCCTTTCTGGTTGGTAACGTTGTGAACGCCTGCTTTTAGTGGGTTGGGTTGATGCTCCTGCTTTTCCTTATTATTCTCAGACTGAAATAATTTTGGGACTTCTGCCTGCTGCTGTTTCCACTCCTTATAATCGATCTCTAACAAATAATCGGCTAAGTCAAGCCCCTGTTCCTTTTGCTCTGAGGTAGCGATAGTTTCCAGAAAGTCTGAAACTACAAAGTGGGCAAGGGAACTGTTACTGCGGCCTTTTTCTGCCCATTCAGCGAATGCTTTTCCGTCTTTGGATAAGTCAGGGAATAACATGATTTTCCGACCTATGAACGCCTGTAACATGCTGCTGTTGAAGTTACCTTTTCCGCCAGTAGCAAGCCACACGTACTGCGGAAAGTAAATGCTTCCGATTATAGCGGACTTTTCACTCTCTACAAGTGCAACTATTTTGTCTGGTTCAAGGCTAAGCAAGTGTTCTCCAAACAGGCACTGTCCAAGGTTGTATTCCTGAGCGTTAACTTCTTTGTGTGCCCAGTGAATGTGGCTGTAGGGTTGTTTAACACGCTTGCCGGTGGAAGAGTTGTAAAGCATAATCTTGCCTGTCCGTATATTTCCTTTGCGATCTATTTGCCAAAAGATGCAAGCTCCCAACCATTTCTTTGAAGTGCCTATGTAGTACATGTTGTTTACCATCTGAACTACCTCATCATCAAATACTGCTCGTAAGAACTCAATAAAGTTATTGCTCTCATAGTGGCAGAGTGTCTTTTTTAGGATAGAGAGTGGAATGAAAGAAACTTGCTTAGGCTGAGGTTTGACCAGGGCAGGGGGCCTGGGTAGCCAATCGCTTTTGTTGCCGCGTTCCTTATCATAGATCATCTTACTGTACCCATCGCTGTATGGGCTTATATGATAACTGCATCGATCTTCACGATCGCAGCGCCCGTATAGCTCTGACAGTAACTCTCCGGTATGGGTATCGATGTATCGGGTAAAGGTCTTCCTGCCACAGTCAGGACACCGTTCTTTGTCCTTGGATGTCTGGTAGGGTTTGAGGGTATAGCGGTAGTGATTGTTTGACATGGTTTGGAACTTTTATATAGAAGTAGTAAAACGCGGTGCAACTGGTGCAGGAGCCTATACCTGGTTGCACAAATGCACCAGTGTAGTTTAGTGCATTTGCACCGGTGCAGATTAATTTGCACCGGTGCTTAGCCGCCAGTTACTATCTCCTCCTTCTTCAATAAATCCATGTGCTCTTGCCTCCTTGAAAATATCTTTGGCCGTACGATTCTTTTTCTTGGTAGCTGCCATTATCTTCTCAATAGCATCACCATAGGTATATGATTTTTGCCCACTGAATATTTGTTTACAAATGTTCAGAATATCCTCTACACGCTCACTATCTTTGTTAGTCTGCTGGGTCTGTTTTACACCTGCATCAACGTGGTAGCCTTTTTCCTTACTGTATGTGAATTGAAGCTGAGGGATATCTCCTTTTCCGGCCATTCTTAAAAACTTTGGTTCGATGTATGAGACATCACCCTCTGATTTTACCTGAATTACGCTTTCACTCTTTCGTTGGCATTGGCTCCCTAGGTGACCTCGCTCTTTATCGCTACCAGGATTAGTATGTACTATTACTATGATTGGACATGCATAACGAACAGCCAGTCCTTCAAAGAATTTAACAATAGCATTACTTGCATCCGGGTCATTTACATCCCGAATAAAATCAGCTATCCCATCTATAATTATCAGATGTATCCCTTCAAACTTTTCGCTGGCCGCTTGACAAATGCCCTCTGTACAGGATTGATATTGGTTAATATCCAATTCCCTAATATTATAGGATAGGAGGTAGTCAGGACATGTACTTTGTGCCGCCCTTCTTAATATTGTTCTTAAATTGTGTTGGTGCTTGTGCAGTGCCTGTTCGGTATCGATATGTATGATGGCTTTATCCTCAGTATTCGGTTCAACTGTCAAACCATGAAGACCATCCGTTATTTCAGACGAGGATTTAACAATTGCCCCGGCAATAATGAAGGAGGTTAAGGCACTTTTTCCGCTTTTAGCGGCTCCTGATATGGTAGTAAGGTTGCCCTCTGTACTTATTATCTCACCATTAATGGTGATAACGGGTATCGGAGGGGGTATAGATGAAGTATCAGTAATTCGAAAGCGGGCGAATGCTTCCAAAGTAGGAGCAATATTAGTGTCACTGATTTGTGTATCTTTGAAATTTGCAATCTCTTCCATGTGATCTTGTAGTGATTGCAATCCTGAAAGATCAGGTTTTAAGGCTGCTTTTGTCGAAGAATTGTTATCTTTACCTTGTTCTTCTGGTTGGGGGTGATCTTGGTTAGCGGCCATTTTTCACCCCCTTTCCTTTTTTGTAGTGACTTGCCTCGTCCCGGATTTCGTCTACTGTTTTCCTACGTCCAGCTTTGAGCCATTCTGTGAGTTCATGTTTGGAGAAGTACAATCTGTTTCCGCGCTTGCAAACGGGAATATTAGCCTTGTGTACATGGCCATATACGGTTGGTACCGTTAGATCCAGCAGCTTGGCAGCCTGCTGGACGGTTAGCATCTCATCCTCCTCCTTAGGATGAGTCAGGGATGCAAAAGATGTGTGCTTAATATCAAGGAGAAGTTCCTCGATATTTGATAATCGTCGGTCAATAATTTCAAAAGGATTTGACATATGCTTAAATAATTATTTTCTGCAAATGTCAAGAAGAGTTAAGGCTATCAGGGGGCATCAGGCCTGACGTCAGGGCCTGATATATTTGTAAATAGCTGGTATTCAATAATTTACGTTTATAATGTTTGATTGCTAAATCTTGTTTGTGATTGTTTGACTTTTTGGCTAGGATTTAAGGACCGAGATTTTGTATTCATCTTCTGCCATTATTAAAGCTTTTAGGTACCTCGCATTTTTTAGCATTTTTATAGCCATTTCTATGAGTTCAGGACGTTGTAGCCTATTCTGTCTATAAAAGAACCTTGTATAATGATTCCTGAAGTTCCTCCAACTTGTCATCTCAGGGTAGGGCTCAATAGCTTTTTTATAAAATTTAATTTGTCCCTCTTTGAGGATGTCAATCTCACCACCCTCAATTGCATACCAATAATATAAAGCCAATTCTGCTACGGTGATTGTTGATACTTTTTTACCACTATCCAATCCGTTAAGATTTGGACTTAATCTGGAAGCCATGTTTATGTTGTAGTCTCTTTCCATCCCTTGGAAGCTTTCATACAGCCATTTAAGTATATGATGTTCAGGATGTCTATTAGGAGAAGTAATTAGTGGCAATATTTGGTCTCGAAAGCCCCAGAATTCATTGTCAAACAAGTCGATGATTTCGTTCACCTCATCTCTTGTTGGTAGAAGTTCTATAAGCAATTCATACTCTTTGGGGAGTTGAAGTAACCAATCATAGTAGCGATAAGCACCCTCAATTATTGCATCATATTGGTTAGGATTGTTATCTGGGATAAGTATAGGGAGCCTAACTACGTACCAACCAAAGACATGTGGTTTTATGGATGATACTATCTTGTCTATTAGGGATTCTGCTATTTTACTCTGGCTATTCAAAAATATAGGGCTAGCAGCGTAATGTATAGCGAACTTCGCCTTACACCATCGAAAGGCTAGTTCAACATACCTTTTATATCGGTTCTTCATCCATTCATAAATGGCATCCCCGTACTTTTCTTTTTGATAAAGGATGTAGTATGGTTCCTCTTTTGTGATTATTTTTTCTTCACGTTCTGGGGAAAATATTTGTATTCCACCTCGGTATCCACTAAAATGTAAGTTTTTAATTTTGTCAGCGTCAAAAGATCGGAAGTCAATATTGACCCACTCAATTCCGTTCCCGTCATAGGTCCTAAGAATACGCTCATAAGGGTTGTCGAAATTAGTATAAGTCAGCCAGTGGTCGAGGTCTGCCTCATAGTATAGGTAGCCGAATATGTCTCTTTTAGCTTCCATCAGCTCATTAATGAATTTTATATAAAATCAATCTTTATACGGTTTGCTGCCTGCTGTTTGGTTTTATCTACAATCTTTGCGTAAATCTGGGTCGTCTTCAAGTCCCGATGTCCTAGCATCTTTGAAAGCGTGTAAATGTCGGTACCCAGTTCAAGTTGTAAGGTAGCATAGGTATGGCGGAACGAGTGAAAGGTGATTCCCTTCTTTTTTATTCCGGAATCCAGAATCCACTCTCTGAGTTTTAGATTTGTCCAAGCTGAATATACCAATCCACTGAAGATCCTTTTCTCAGGCTCACCTCGTTCTCCCAATAGCGAAACTGCCTGCTCTGAAATGGGTAAAACCTCCATTCCTTTTGTTTTCTTTTGCCTGAAGCGGATTGAAAACCCGCTCTCCTGGCTGTACTGGATCTCACTCCATAACAGCTTTTCAATATCTGAATACCTGAGTCCTGTTAGAGCTGAAAAAAGAGCTGCCTGTTTTAGTTGAGGTAATTCACAATCTGTATTTGCCAACTTGTTCAGTTCTTCGAGCGTCAGGAACTGCCGGTTGGTTTCGGCCTGCTTGATCCCGTCCACCCTACCATTCAAATCTGTTTTTAGATGCCCTTCTTTATAGGCTTGTTTCAGGGCAGCTTTGAACTTATTGAAATAGGAGTGGGCGGAGTTTTGGGCCAGCGTTTTCTTGCTGCTACGGTTGGTTGGTGATGATTGCAGGTACTCCCGAAAGTCATCACACATTTTTAATGTTAAATCCTTGAACGGTAATTTTCCACCCGTAAAAGCTACCAGGTATTTGAGCGAAGACTGCCAGTTGTCAGAGTTAGGTCCTTTGCGCTTTGCGGCTAACTGTCTGAAATATTCTACAAAGTCTCCCTTTTCTGAAGGATTGCTGATAAATCCATAATTCTGGTTCTGGATTGAAGACTGCCTTTGCCCCTTAATGGCCTCAGCCAGTGCCATTGTATTTTTGTTATGCTCCTTCTCAAATGGATTCTTTGGCTTGTCGTATATAAAGAGCTTTAAGAACTCCCGCCGGGTAGGTTTTCCTGTTTCTTCATTAGGAATTGGCGGATAGTAGTCCAGGTACAGACTATGCCTGTTGTCTGTCATTGACTTCTTCCTTAGCTTAACCTTTGTCATACAGGTGAATGGTTTTGATTACTGTAATAGTTTGTCTATGGTTGCCCGATCTACGTATATAAACTTACCCCGCTGCACCCTTTCTACCCCATTACGTCGGATGAGGTTGTACAGCGTTGATTCTGTGAGGTTAAACTTTGATTTGATCTCAGTTAGGGAATAGAAGTCAGACTCCTGGAACTCCTTCTTTATAGATGGTGACTCCACTTTGAAAACTATTGGCTCGGGCTGCTCGAAGAGCCGGTCGATATCTGAACGCCGGATGATGGTCCGGCTACCTACTTTGCCAACTTGTATACCCTTCCGCTCAATGACCCGGTAGAGGGTCCGTCTGCTTATTCCCACCAGTGCAGCGGTGTCTGCTATACTTAGGAATTCCCGGGCTTTGATTGCTTCCATAGGCCGGTCTTTCACTGCCTTTGTCTGCTGGTGACTGGTCTCCACCTTTTCGCCTCTTTTACGGGCCTTATAAGCCCTCTTTCTACAAGGATCAGAGCAGTAGCCTGTAACGGTAGTGCGGGCTGTAAACTCTGCTCCGCAGAACTCACAAATCCGGTTTATCCTAATGGTTGAAGACATAACTGTGCCTGCTTTTAATATGTGTCATGATGTGTCTAATTGTGCCATAGTGTGTCATCATGTGACATAATCTCGCCCATTCAGGGGTATGAGGTACAAAATAGCTCTGTTAGGTACAGCTAAGGTACAAAAAAGAACAAAATAAACACATACTAGATATTAACTAAATATAGGTAAAGACAATAAAAAAAGCCTCATAGAGAGGCTTATAAGTGCAATTTAGTATGATTTGGTACTTGTATATTTTGTTCTGTTACTTTCCAATACAAAACTTCGAGAATATATTCGCTAACAGGTCGTCATTCACGATGGTGCCTGTGATCTCTCCGAGGTGGTGCAGGGCCAGGCGGATGTCCTGCGCCAGGAAGTCTCCAGTGATACCCATATCCAATCCATTCAGTACATCATCGAGGGCAGCCTGCGTCTTAAGTAGGTGCTCGTAGTGCCGTAGGTTCGTTACTACTGTATCTGAGGCCGCCTGCTTTTGTACCTGAGCCACGATGGTTTCTTTAAGTACCTCGAGTCCTTGCTGGGTCTGGGCCGAGATGGGGAGTGCATCATCCATGAGTCGGAGCTCAGACACATCTACCTTATTCTGCACCCACAGTACCCTTTTGTCAGCAGGTAAGCTCTCCGCCAGCACCTGTATATCAGCAAAGGTTTCGGGGCTGTCGAATAAGAGCAGTACGATGTCCGCCTTCTCCATGGCCTTACGCGAGCGCTCGATCCCCATCGACTCTACCAGGTCCTGCGTTTCGCGGATACCGGCGGTGTCGATGAAGCGGAATTTGAGGCCGTTCAGTACCATGGTATCTTCGATGACGTCGCGGGTAGTACCGGCTATGCTGGTCACGATGGCCTTCTCTTCGTTGAGCAGGGCGTTGAGCAGGGTAGACTTACCTACATTGGGTGAACCAATGATCGCCACCGGTACGCCATCCTTGATGGCATTACCGTAGTCAAAGGATTCAATGAGCGGAGCTATGGTGCGCTGCAGGGAGTGGATCAGATTGCGCAGGTCGTCGCGCTGGGCAAACTCTACGTCCTCTTCCCCGAAGTCAAGTTCCAGTTCGACCAGGGAAGCGAAGTGGATCAACTCTTCGCGCAGCGACGCCAGCTTTTTCGAGAATCCCCCGCGCAGCTGGTTGAGTGCCGTGCGGTGGCTGGTTTCGGAATCAGCGGCGATGAGGTCGGCAACGGCTTCGGCCTGTACCAGATCAAACTGACCATTGAGGAAGGCCCGCTGCGTAAACTCGCCCGGACGGGCTATGCGGGCGCCCTGTTTGACGAGGAGCTTGATGATTTGCCGGATGATGTAGTCAGATCCGTGGCAGGAGATTTCAATGGCGTCTTCCCGGGTAAAGGAGCGGGGCGTTCGGAATACCGTCACCAGTACTTCATCCACTAGTGTGGCACCGTCGCGGATAGTACCGAAGTGTACCGTATGGCTCTCGGCCTGGCTGAGATCTTTGCCTTTAAATATACTATTAACAATATCGATAGCGCCCTGTCCGGATACCCGGATCACAGCGATGGCTCCCACTCCGGAAGGGGTAGCCAGGGCACAGATGGCTTCCTGTTGGAATACGGTTGGTTGATTCATGGTGCAAAGATGCTACTCTGCCAGGTTTTTGTTATTACTATTGTATCTATCTACTATACAAATCCAGTTTTTATGAAATTCATTCCGTTTCGCAACACCTTATGCGTAGCTGCTATGGTATTGATGGCGAGTTGTTCGACTACCCATATCTACCTGGTACGACACGCCGAGAAAGCGCAAACGCCTCCTGGCGATCCGCCTCTGACGGCAGCGGGTCAGCAGCGGGCCCAGGCGCTGGCGGATACTCTTCGTACCAAAAATATCGTGGCGATCTATTCTACCAATACCCTGCGTACTCGCTCTACGGGCGAGCCCCTGGCTAAAGAGCTGAACCTGCCTATCCGTGCCTATAGTACCGATACCCTCTGGGAAACGGCTCGTCACCTGATGAAGACCAAAAGAGGCAACGCCCTGATTATCGGCCATAGTAACACGCTGTTGCCACTGCTGGACCAGTTCCCGGTAGCGCACCGCCAGACTGCCATACCTGAAAGCGACTACGACAACCTGTACCGGGTTAGGGTACAGAAGAGACTTCTTCTACCCGCTAAGATTACTATAACAGAGGGTACGTACGGTGCTATGACAGAGTAGATTAGCGCCAGTACTTTTCCATGACGGGAGAGTCGGGCTGTTGCAGCGTAAGCAGCTGGGGAAATAAGGGGACCTGATAGAAAAGCCGCAGGAAACGGTCTTCCCACTCCACCTGAGGTACGTCCAGCAGGTTGGCCAGTTCATCCCCCAGAAAGTACCGCATCTGAGCCGCCGGCAAGTTGCGCAGCGAGGGCTGGGGCGTTTGCTGCTCCATGACCTGCAGGAGCGCCCGGGTAAGTCCCTTGCCTGCTTCGGAGGGGCGGAACTGCCTGCGTGCAATAGCCTGGCCTAGATGGTAAGCCTCGCGCAGATTGTGGGGCAGGATCTCTTCTTTTACCCCCAGCAACTGACCCACTACATTCCAGAAGTACAGGTAGGCTTCCTCTCCGGCATCCGTGGTGGATTGGTTGAGCTGGCGCAACCCCCGGATGATGATGTACGAAAAGGCTAGGTTGGTACCTGCCATATCCTCCTGACAGATGGGATACCCCCAGTCCAGATTCCAGCGTTCACTCCTTAGAGTATACCATCTCACGGCCGCGTGCAGTAGCCGGACCTTGGCGATGCGGATAAAATTACGGCCGTTGGTCCAGTCTTTCTCCTGCATAATGCCAAACACAAAAGCGCCCGTCTCCTCCAGACGCTGGTAGGTCATGGACTTGATCCGCTCCGAAATCCAGAGTACCTGGGCTCCGTTGGCTCCGGCGTAGCAGTAGGGCAGCGAGTAGGTGCCCAGCAGGAGGGAGATCAGGCGATAGTGTTGCCAGAAAAAATGGATACCTTTGTTAAAGGTTTGCAAATCAGTACCGTTAGATAGGGTACTTTGCTGCGTGATAAATTCCCTAACAGCGATAGGTTGTCCTTCCAGACTCAGATTTTCGTAGTCGGTCAGGTACTTCATGAGGCTGCCTACCACCGGGTGGCCTCCCTGTTCTGCGACTTGACTAATTACTGCATCCGCCTCCACATCACCAGTCTGGCGGAGCGGGTTGAGCAGGGAGTCCGGGAAAGATCGGCTGGATTTGATAACTTTGGGCATTCTAATGGCAAGGTTATATACCTATGAAACCCGCCGTTGAAAAATTTAGTTTTACTCAGTTAGTAACCATTGCAAATACTCTCCTCAGTGAGCCAGACTACCATGAATACCGTAGAGAATTTCGAATCATTGATCATAGATAAGCAATCAGCTCAGCTTCCCGTCATGGAGGCTTTTTATACCTTACAGGGGGAGGGTTCCCACAGTGGCAAGGCTGCCTACTTCATTCGTCTGGGCGGATGTGACGTGGGCTGTCACTGGTGCGATGTGAAGGAGTCGTGGGATGCGGATGTTCATCCTAAGTATTCCATAGAAAGTATCGTAGAAGGAGCACTGCGCTACCCCGGTCGGCTGGCGGTCATAACGGGGGGAGAGCCCCTGATGTACAACCTCGACGAGTTAACGAGCCAGTTGAAGCAGGCCGGTTTCAAAACCAACATCGAAACTTCTGGTGCCCATCCGGTGAGCGGGCTCTGGGACTGGGTGTGTTTTTCTCCCAAGAAATTCAAAGCGCCGCACGAAAGTATTTATGCGGCAGCCAACGAGCTGAAAGTAATCATCTATAATTCCAGTGATTTTGCGTTTGCAGAAGAGCATGCCTCCCGGGTATCTGATGACTGTGTGCTGTTGCTGCAGCCGGAATGGAGCCGGTCGGAGCGCGTGCTTCCGCATATAATTGAGTACATCAAATGCAATCCGAAGTGGCAAATGTCGTTACAGACCCACAAGTACATGAATATTCCCTGATGCGATCTCTTATTCGATTTACCTTTCTGTGGTGCCTGCTGGGAGCCGTACCCCTGCAGGCGCAGGATGTCGTGCTATCCAGGCGCGCCCGTGATGTCTTTGATAATGCCAAAAAGGCATGGCAGGAACGTAAACTCGATCAGGCACTAGTACTTTACCAAAAGCTGGTCGAGCTGGAGCCTTCCATCCCGGAGGCACACATTCGGCTGGGCCAGCTTTACGACTGGCAGCGCCAGCCCAACCCTACCCGCTACCACTACCAGCGGGTAGTAGCGTTGCTGCCGGGGGCTGCTGAGTCGGTGCCGGCTTACCAGTGGCTGGGCAGAGATGCTTTCCAGCGGGCCCGCTACGACTCGTCGCTCCTGTACTACGAAAAGCTGCTGCCGCTTTATCCGGAGAAGTCCAACCCGGCCCAGGTGACCCGGAGACTGATTGCCTCTGCCCAATTTGCGCAGGAGGCCCTGAAAAAGCCCCTTCCGATCCAGAAGCGCTCGTTGGGCGATACCGTCAACTTCCTGGGGCTGCAGTTTTTTCCGGTCCTGACGGCCGACAAAGAAACTCTGATCTTTACCGGGCTTACTCCCGAGCGCGATGAGAATATGTACATCAGCAAGCGCCAGGGAGGCAGCTGGAGCGAGCCGCAGGAGCTTTCGCGCAATATCAACTCCCGTAACAACGAAGGTACCTGTTCCATTTCAGCCGATGGGCGTACGCTCGTCTTTACTGCCTGTAACCGTACCGATGGCTACGGTGGGTGCGACCTGTATATATCCGTAAAGGAGGGCAATGAATGGCGCACTCCCCAGAACCTGGGCGCTACCGTCAACAGCCGCCACTGGGAGTCGCAGCCTTCGCTCTCGGCCGATGGACGTACTCTGTACTTCGCGTCGGACCGCCCGGATGGTGTAGGCAAATCAGATATCTGGAAAACCGAACGTGATGCCGAAGGCGAATGGACGAAGCCCCAGAATCTGGGCTCATCCATCAACACCTCAGAAGACGATAACGCACCTTTTATCCATGCCAATGGTCGCACCCTATTCTACGCATCCAGCGGGCGAATAGGGATGGGTGGACTGGATATATATCTGTCGCAACGTACTGATACCCTCTGGACTGAGCCGGTCAATATCGGGTACCCCATCAATACCGTAGCCGATCAGGTAGGGCTATACATTACCTCTGACGGTAAAGAAGCCTACTATACCGACGACCGTACAGAAAACGGCAGGCGCCGCTCGCACCTGTATACCTTCCGGGTACCTGACACTCTCCTCACGATGTTCAAGCCTACCCGCTATGCCAAAGGAAAAGTACTCGACAAACAGACCCAGAAGCCCCTGGCGGCCACTATCCGGCTGTACGACCTCCGTACCCAGCAACAGATCTCAGAGTTTTCATCCCAGACCGCTACGGGTGAGTACCTGGCCGTCCTGAACCAGGACAGCGACTATGCTTTTTACGTAGAGAAGGACGGGTACCTGTTCAAGAGCCTCTCTTTTACACTGACAGATTCTCTTACGGCTATACAGCTGGATATTCCCCTCGAGCCTATACTAAAGGATAGGGTAGAGGTACTGAGCAATATCTTCTTTGCCACGGGCTCCCACACGCTGGATGACAAGTCAAAGGTTGAGCTGGAAAAGCTGGCGGAGTTTTTGAGAAAGAACCCGAAGCTGCGCATTGAAATAGCTGGCCATACCGACGACGTAGGTAGTGATAAGGACAACCTCGAGCTTTCGCGCCTGAGGGCCCAGTCGGTGGTAACTGTCCTGACTTCCGCCGGTATTAAATCTGATCGCCTCATGGCTATTGGGTACGGCGAAAGCCGCCCCAAATTATCTAATACCAGTGAAGAAAACCGCCAGCAAAACCGCCGAATCGAGTGGCGCGTCCTGTAATCGCTTTGTGTTTTTGGGCGAAAAGTTGCACTTTTGTAGATGACTTCGTGTTCCTCTGTCAGAAACATTTATTGCAAAGAATATTTATAGTCGTCTACCATGTTATTCGAAAAAGTTGATTGCCTGATCATCGGATCAGGTCCCGCCGGATATACCGCCGCCATATATGCTTCCCGTGCTGGTTTAAAACCCGTTCTCTATCAGGGACCCCAGCCAGGTGGACAGCTCACCATCACGACTGATGTAGAAAATTATCCAGGCTACCCCGACGGAGTGGGCGGTCCCGAAATGATGATGGACTTCGAAAAGCAGGCCCGTCGTTTTGGAGCAGACATCCGTTATGGTCTGGCTACCTCTGTTGATTTCTCTTCGTATCCCCATAAAGTGACCATTGACGACCAGAAGGGCATTGAAGCCAGTGCGGTCATTATCTCTACCGGAGCTTCGGCCAAGTGGCTGGGACTTAAGGCGGAGCAGCGCCTCAATGGTAAGGGCGTATCGGCCTGTGCCGTATGTGACGGTTTCTTCTTCCGTGGTCAGGATGTAGTCGTAGTGGGTGCCGGTGATACTGCCGCCGAGGAAGCCAGCTACCTATCCAAGCTATGCCGCAAGGTATATCTGCTGGTACGTCGTGACGAAATGCGTGCTTCCAAAATCATGCAGAAGCGGGTACTGTCAGCTCATAACATTGAAGTACTCTGGAACACCGAAACGGTAGACCTGCTTGGTGAAGAGGAACTGGAAGGCGTTAGGGTAATCAACAATAAAACGGGTCAGGAAACCGTATTGAATGTTACCGGATTCTTCGTAGCGATTGGTCATAAGCCCAACACCGAAATATTTAAAGAGTATCTGGATATGGACGAAGCTGGCTATATCAATACCATTAAAGGAAGTACTCGTACTAACATTGAAGGGGTATTTGCCTGTGGTGATGCCCAGGATAATGTATACCGTCAGGCTATCACGGCCGCCGGCACAGGCTGTATGGCCGCCCTGGATGCGGAGCGTTTTCTGGCCGAGAAGGCTGTTTACGAAGAAGAACAGGAATTTTAAAAATAGAGCGGATAGTACGGTCCGGGAGCCAGAATAGAAAATGTGCAGCAATGCACATTTTCTGGTATAATTAGTGCACCTCTATTTCGTATTTAGAGAACTCTTCTACTGAATTAGTGACAATAACATGAAAGGAAAACTCATTGGTTGCCTGCTGATGATGATGTGTTTGGTGGGTTTAGATGCAGAAGCTCAGGAGCGTGGCAAATTCAAAAAGAATCCTAAAATCAAACAGAGCGGGACAACCACTACTCCCAATCCCACTAATCCCAATTTCCCGGCCGTAGAGCCCCAGCGCGAGCCGGAGGCCGACTTCAAAGTAGAAACGTCCAATATCAACTTCCAGAGCCAGTTTGAGCCGGCCAAGCCGCTCAACCCGGTCGTTAGTGAAGATACCAGCAGTATTGACGAGGGCGAAACCAACGTACTGGAGGTAGTAGACTCCATGATGGTGGGTAATGAGTGGGTAAAGATTGCTGATTATTATGTGATCTGGGACTCACGCACCATCGACCCCTACAACGTAAATCCGGTAGAGTTCGACGAAACCATAGACCTCAAGCTCTACGACCCGGCCGAAAACCGCTTCTGGAATAGTCCCCTGGACAACATCCGTGTAACCTCCAACTTCGGCTTTCGCTGGGGGCGCTGGCACAACGGTACCGACCTGGACCTGAATACCGGCGATCCGGTGTACGCTACTTACGACGGTATGGTGCGGATCGTGGCGGTAGATGGTAGTGGCTACGGTCGCTTTGTACTGGTTCGTCACTACAACGGACTCGAGACGCTGTACGGTCACCTCTCCAAGCCGCTGGTAGAGTCAGGCCAGCTGGTAAAGGCCGGTGATCTGCTCGGACTGGGTGGTAGTACGGGTCGTAGCTCGGGGCCGCACCTGCACTACGAAAACCGCTACGAAGGTAATCCCTTTGATCCCCGTAATATATTTGACTGGGACAATAAGCAAATTCGTTCCGACCACTTTATCCTGACCAGTAGTGTATGGGATCACCTGCGGGCAGGCCGCAACCACAAGAGCGAGTACGAGAGTGGCGAGAAGCCCGCTTTTAGCCGGACGCTGCTGCACAAGGTACGCTCCGGCGAAACCCTGACCTCCATTGCCAGCCGCTACGGCTTGTCGGTAAGAGCTCTGGCTCAGAAAAACCATATATCGGTACGCTCAACGCTGCGAGTAGGTCAGAAGCTACGCGTTAAATAGTTGTTCACACTCATCCATACGAATGAAATTAGATATTCTGGCCATTACGGCTCACCCCGACGATGTTGAACTCAGCTGCGCCGGCACCCTGCTTTCACAAGTTCAGCAGGGAAAGAAAGTAGGCATCTTGGATCTGACCCGGGGAGAGCTAGGTACCCGAGGTACCCCCGAGGGACGTATTCAGGAAGCACTCGATGCGGCTGAAATCATGGGAGTGACCGTAAGGGACAACGTAGGTCTGGCCGATGGATTTTTTAGTAACGACGAAAAGCACCAGCGCGCTATTATTCCCTTCATCCGTAAGTACCAGCCGGATATCGTCATTACCAATGCCATTGAGGACCGCCACCCCGATCACGGGCGGGCGGCCCAGCTAGTAGCCGATAGCTGCTTCTACTCCGGTCTGCGCATGATCGAGACCACCGACGAGCAGGGCAACCCGCAGGCGGCCTGGCGGCCCCGTCAGGTATTCCATGTGATTCAGGATCGTTTCATCAAGCCTGACTTTGTCGTAGATATTACGCCGTACATGGATATCAAGATAAAGGCCATGCTGGCTTTCCGGAGTCAGTTTCACGTACCCGAATACAAGGAGAAAGTAGACGAGCCGCAGAGCTATATCTCCACGCCCGAGTTCTTTGATTTTATCAGGGCGCGCGCCCAGGAGTTTGGACACTCCATCGGGGTACAGTACGGCGAAGGCTTTACCACCCGCCGTATGCTGGGAGTGCAGGATATATCCGTATTTATATAGGTAGCTTATCTAACACCCTTAGGGGGATAGCCTCTCAATTATCCAGGAGCCATTTTCAACGGACCGGTACCTGATCCGGTCGTGCAGGCGGCTGGGGCGTCCCTGCCAGAACTCGATCTGGTGGGGGATTAGCCGGTAGCCTCCCCAGTGGGGCGGACGCGGTACCTGTTTGCCTTCAAACTGCTTCTCGTAAAAGGCCTGCTTGTCAGCTAGCTCCTGCCGATCTCTGATCACGACGCTCTGGTTGGATACCCACGCGCCAATCTGACTGCCCCGGGGCCGGATGGCAAAGTATTCATCCGACTCCTGGTCACTGACCTTCTCTACCACGCCTTCCACCCTGACCTGCCTTTCCAGTTCTTTCCAGAAAAACGTAATAGAGGCATAGGGATTCACCAGCAGGTCCTGTCCCTTCTGACTCTGGTAGTTGGTGTAAAACACAAAGCCCGTATTGTCAAGTCCTTTCAGCAGTACAATGCGTCCGTTGGGGCGGTTGTCGTGCCCTACGGTACTCAGGTGCATGGCGTTGGTCTCGGGTACTTGGGCGAGTAAAGCTTCATCAAACCACTTTTTAAACTGAAGGAAAGGATTTTCGGAAACATCAGTCTCCGATAAACCGTTAAGGGTATACTCTTTCCGTAAATCAGCAATATTTTGAGTCATTTGGCACGTTGGGGTACAATGTTACTTCAACAAAATTAGTCATTTCACAGTAAAGATTGTTATTTTTGCGGATATAGGCACTTACGAAACACTTAGCACGATGGCACAAGAAGAACGCGACGCAATCGGAAACACGGAGCAGGACGACCAGCTGGTTAACAAGCCGGCGGACGATCTTGACATGGAACTGCACGAGGATCTGGAGGTAGTAGAAGGCGGAGAAGCTGTAGATTACAGCCAGCTTAGCAAGAAAGAACTAGCTGAGATCCTTGAAAGAGAATTGGCCACTATCAAGGCTGAAGGGGCTACCCCTGCCCAGCTGAAAAGGGCTGATGAGGTAGTGCGCGAGATCCGTCCTGTTGCTGACCAGATAAAGCGTACTGAACTGGAGGAGGCCCGTGGAAAATATATAGCCGATAATGGCAATGAAGAGGGATTTGAGTATAAGCATGATGAAGATACCCAGCGTATCGAGGAGCTGGGCCGCCAGATCCGGAGTCAGAAGAATGCCTACTACCAGAATATAGAGAAGAGTAAAGAAAAGAACTTCGCCACCAAAACGGCCCTGCTCCAGCGCCTGCGCGAACTGGTAGAAGCCGAAGAGTCCAAAGAGACCGACGCTTCGGATATGAAAGCCAGCTGGGAGGAGTTCAAGAAGATACAGGAAGAGTGGAAAACGGCGGGTAATATTGCCTCTCCACATAATGGTACCCTGTGGGCTACCTACAATGCCCTGGTTGACCGTTACTTCAGTATCCGTAACATCTACTTTGAGCTGAAGGAATTGGATCGTAAGCGTAACGCTGATCTGAAAACCGAGCTGTGCGAGAAGGTAGAAGCCCTGGTGGCCTCACTCGAAAATCGTCCGATGACGCGCGAGATTCTGGACGAAGCCAATCAGCTTTTTGAAGAATATAAGCACATCGGTCCGGCCCCCCGCGAAGAGCAGGAAGAGCTCTGGCAGCGCTTCAAGAAGTCGCTGGATGCCCTGTACGATGCACGTAGGGCGCAGTACAGCGACCAGAAGAAAAACATGGCTGCTACTTACGAGGAAAAGTCAAAGATCTACGAAGCCATTGTTCCCTTTACCTCGTTCTCATCGGGCAGTATCAACGACTGGAACGCCAAGACCAAGGAGATCCTGGCCTACCAGGATCAGTGGGTAGCTACCAAAGGCCCCATGCCCCGTGAGGAAGGCAAGGAATTGAGCAAGAAGTTCTGGGGAGCACTTAAGACCTTCTTCCATAATAAGGGTGAGTTCTTCAAGCAGCTTGAGTCCAAGCGGGAGCAAAACCTGAAAGCTAAGACCGAACTGTGCGAAGAAGTAGAACAGATCCTGGCAACGGGTGAGGATACCCCTCAGAATACCCAGCGCGTAATCGAGCTTCAGAAAAAATGGAAGACCATCGGTCAGGTGTCCGAAAAGTACAAAGACTCGATCTACGTACGCTTCAAGGAAGCCTGTGATGCCTACTTCAATAAGAAGCGCAACAAAAACCAGGAGGTAGAGAAGGAGTTCGAAGATAATCTGGCTAAGAAGAAGGAGCTCTGCGAGCGGATCGAGAAAGCGGCTAGCAACGCGGGTGACGCCACTCTGGATCAGCTGAACGCCTTCAAGGAGGAGTGGGCTACCATTGGCTTCGTGCCGAAGAAGGACATGCAGACAATCCAGAAGCGCTACATCAATGCCATCAACTCGTACGTCAGCGCCATTGGTAAGCTTTCTTCCAAGGAGAAGGAGCAGATGGTACTGGAAAGCGAAGTAGAGATGGTACGCGAAGGGGAATCAAGCCGTGGTCTGTACCGCAAGGAAAACGACATCCGCCGGAAGATTACTCAGCTGGAAAACGACATTGCCCTCTGGCAAAACAACATTGAGTTCTTTGCCAAGTCGAAGGCATCTGACAAACTGAAGGCCGATTTTGAGCGCAGAATTAAAACCGCCGAAGAGCAGCTGCAGGATCTCAAGCACCAACTCTCTATAATTCAGGAAGCTATCTAAAACCTGAAAAAAAGTTGAAAAAAATAGTGCGAAAACGCTTGCGTAGTATATTCCAGCCCACTATTTTTGCATCACCAAATCAGAGAAAGGGACACGGAAACGACTCTTCGAAGACTTGGAAGGAGAAGTCCGAAAAAACTACATAGATCAGCTGCGGTTCGACGCTTCGATAGAGCAACTGACTTGTAATCAGTAGGTCACTCCAAAATAAGCCTCCATAGCTCAGCTGGTAGAGCAACTGACTTGTAATCAGTAGGTCGTTGGTTCGATCCCGACTGGGGGCTCTTGAAAATCAGCCACTTAACAGAAATGTTAAGTGGCTTTTTTGTTTGGCTCGCCCACAATATAATTTTAACTCTTATTTCTGAGCATAGGGCAATAGGTTTTCTTTACTAGTTTAAGTTTTGGGTAGAATTATACCAATTGAATTAATATATTCAAAAAAGAGCATATTTAATAACAAATACTATGGATTGGAAGGTTTGGTGTTCAAATCCCTACGGACCACTTCTTCCTTGAAAAAGACGCTTTACAGGCTGTAAAGCGTCTTTCTTTATTGTTACAACTTTTATAAGCCGTTGTAGATCGTGCGCTTCGATATATGAGTAAATGTATGCCTCCAATATCTTCTCCACTTACTCACTAACTACCCCAACCTCCACACCATGAATATCACCTTTCGTCCCGCCCAGCCTGGGGATGTTAAGGCAGTGGTGCCGTTGCTTTATGCTTCAGGGCCGCATAAGTTTTATTATGTGTATACTACCTACTACTGATAAAACCGCTTACCGCATAGAATCTAAGGTGTCTTTTCTTCGGGCTGTTTGGGTTCCTTCTTTTTAATATTCACCGGCCGGTAATCATCCACTCGTTCCATCCGTTCGTAGACCGACTCATGTACCGATTCGTTGGTGTAAGGGTCCTGCATCACGGGCCGGTTGTACGCGCCCAGCCAAGAGAAGGGGGCCACAAAGGAATTATAGAGTTCTTTATTGGAAGCAGGGTTCACATTTTTCCGGAGGTACTCTGCCTCGAAGTCCAGTCCCGTTGCTTTGGCTTTATCTACCAGCCATTGCAGGGCTATGTCACTCAGTCCCTCGTCGGGGTACCCGCCCCCGATGTTGGAGTGTACGCCCGGAAACCACACCTGTTCCAGTACCTGGGCGACCTTATGCTGTTTTACACTATTGCTCTGCTGCCATATAGCGGGCTGAAAGCTTTTCCGCTTTTCGTCCACCGCCAGGGCCTGGTAGGCATAGTCGATGGTGCTGCTGAGCGTGGTGTCATGAAACTCGTACTTTTTCTTATTACCCAGAAACTTAACAGGTATTCCCAGGGAGCCGACCGTATCCCATACCCCTATAAATTTAATTCGTACATCCGGCTGGCAGTGCCTCTGCCGAAACTCGGTGGCTATGTCGCCTTCGGGGTGCATACCTGGGTTAGTGCGGTCGCGGTAGATCTCGTAGGCTCTTTTGATGAGCAGCAGGTCGTTGTTTCTGACCAGTCCGGAGGTGCGGATAAGGCCGGCCAGGCTCCGGGCGGTGTAGGCCCCGCGGCTAAACCCAAAGAGGTAGATCTCGTCACCCTGGGCATAGTTCCAGCAGATAAACTTATAGGCATCCAGTATATTCCGGTCCAGGCCACCGCCGGTAGCTCCGTCGAATAGCTTCCTGAACCTGTTGCCAAACACACCGATGCCCTCGTCGTAGTACTTGAGCTGGTGCGTACCATCATGGGCTTTGTTGCAGATGGCTTCGAAGATCTTCTGGACATTGGTACGTACGACATGGCCCCTATAGGTGTCGCCGGGCATGTTCCAGGTACCGTCACTGCAGGTAATGATCCTTTTCATACAGCAAAGAGTTGAGTAAAACTGACAGGAGAAAGTATGGCAGCCCGGCTGCTTCCGAAGTCTGGAAAGGCGCTGGAGCTGATGAGGAGGGTGAGCTTGCCAAAGTACATATAAGTTACTCAATATCTTATACTTAACAAAGTTATATAACCGATTTGTGGCAATGATTTTATTAAGTGGTTGAGGCGGAAGAAGAGGGAGGCAGTCTGGCAATAGATACTACCCAATCACCTGGACGGTATATATTGAAATTTCAGAGAGGAGTTATCTGTACGTGGGGCGAAAGACACCTTTATTTAGCTACTTGATCAACAGAAGTAGTTTCTGTGTACATACAGTAGACAATTTAGGGGGTAGGTTATTGTTTTGTCTATAAATTTTACACAGGTGCTACAGAGGTGAGATATTTAATTTCCCTGCCCAACCAGCTCATTCACGAGTTTTACACCGGTGATCTGGCTATAGAGCGAAATAGTCAAGTCCAGGTCGTAAAGGGCATCGTGTAGTTTGGATTCATCTACGGGAATACCCATCTCCTGAGCTACGGTACTGAGCTTGAAGTCGGGCATGAGGTGGCGGCGGGCCATCAGGGCCTGGGAGGCCAGGATGAAGCAGTCGATGGGACTGGACCAGAAGTAGGAACCAAAGTACTTGTCGCCGTTTTTCTCGAAGAAATTACGGAGGAAAGGGTTGTCGAAGCTCGCGTTGTTGTAGCCAGCAAGGAAGTACTTGTCCTGCTTGTCGAAGCGGTCGCAGTACATATTGAGGGTCTTGATCAGGGCGCGGTACACCAGGTGCGGGTGCACGTGGTGCTCGTTGGTGAGGTCGGCGCGCGTTTTGCCGGCTATCTTCAGCGAGTAGTCGTCTATCTCATCTCCTTCAAAAGGCCTGACGTGGCAATTAAATTCCTTGACGAGTTTCCAGTTGATGTACAAGCGGCCCGAAAGCTGGTGAATGCCGTGCTTGCCCGGGTGCAAGCCGGTAGTCTCGAGGTCGTAGAAAAGTACCTTTAACGATTTGGCCATGTAGGATGAGCATGAAGTGTACGTAAATATCGCCAAAAAGATAAAAGAGAAAGCACCCGTGGCAAAAAAGCTTTCTCTTTTATCTCTGGTTTTTATTCAGCGTGTTTGTAGCTAAGTCGGTACATTTCTTATTCCTCTATAACAGGGATGATAGGAATATCGGCTTCCAGAGCAAGCTCATTGATCTGAGGAATCTGTTTGCCTCGGGAGAATTTTTTAACATTATCTCTTACATACTGGTACAGCTCCCGGGTAGAAACGATGTTGTCTTTCAGGTCTGTACCGTAGCCATTGGCTTTGCCTCTCATTCCCTGCTGCAGATAGTACGAAAAGACACCGCCGAGATCATGATTCTCGATGGAGACGTCGCCTACTCTGGTAGAGGTAAGAACAATAGTACTTGGATCATACTTCTGACGTCGGGAGTTGTATTCCTCAAGGCGATCAGGCGGTATTGGCGTACTCATAGATATGTTTTTGGATTTGCAGGCTTCAATCACACACAACTTTACTTTGGCCGGACTGGTCCTGATTTGATTTACCAGTTCCTCCTCACTAATCAGATCACTTGGGTCTAGATATTCGTAGGGACACAGGCCAAAGCTAGTGGTGTCCAGGGCGGTACCGTGACCCACGAAATAAAAGATGACCATATCTTCAGGGTAAACCTGTAGTGAATCGCAAAGGTGGGTTTTGATTGATTCAAGTATATTTTCCTTAGTAGCTTTGCTATTAACTAGGACCTGCACTGTTTCTGGTTTGGTTAATGCTGAGGACAGGAATATATCCTTAAACCGGAATGCATTCGAAGCTGAAAAACGCAGGGGAGATAGCAGATGGTCAGATTCATAGTTATCTATTCCCACGGCCATAATCCAGATCTTGGGTCTCCGGACAGTGACAAGCTGGTCCAGTCGGTTGCGGGCTAAGGTAAGATTTAGGTTGTAAGACAAAGCGGTTGTATAATCTTGGGTAGCGCTTTCATAATTGGCTAATTTCTCATGGCTCAGGCCTCGGTTCTGGTAGGCCTCGGCCAGGTCAGGCATTAGTACCACCGCCTGGCTAAACTTCTCGATGGCTTCCTTGTATCTGCCCAGACTGTGCAGACTCAGGCCGAGGTTATTTACCACATCAGCCTGGTCTGGTTCCAGTTCGATTGCCTTTGAGAAGTCCTGAACAGCCTCCTCAAACTTATCCATCCGGTGGTAGCAAAGCCCCCGGTAATTATAAGCTTCGGTCAGTTCAGCATCCAGCGCCAGGGCTTTGTTCTGATCCAGCAGGGCCTCTTCGTACTTTTCAAGATTGTAGAGGCAGTTGCCCCGGTTCATATAGGCCAGCGCGTCATACGGAGTAAGCGAAATGGCCTGCGTAAAGGCCATGGTGGCATCGGCGTAGTCTTTGGTGTTCATTTTGTCGTAGCCTGCGGCGTAGTACTCGTCGGCAGTCTGGGCCCAGGAGGTGGCTGTCCAGGCGGCTACCAGAATGGTGGTGAAGTAAAGGTTACGTTTCATGTTTTTCCAGTTTGAATAAGGCAACTACTACAAAGCTCATGTAGGTCCCGAATGTGGTTTCGATGAATCCCAGGAAGATGTTCATTTCTTTAAAGCTTATCAGATTCAGAGCCTTGATGAAAATGAGTGTCCCGACCAGAATGAAGTGGGCAGGAATGACCAGTTTCACCAGCCTTACCGCCAGGTTGTCGGTGTCGGGCAGGGGCGGGGGGGCGGGTGCCGGTACGTCGACACTGCGCAGGCTCTGACTAAAAAACTGAAACAGAGGCGCAATGTACAAGGCAGAAATGGCAGAAAGCGTAGTGAGCAGCGAGGTAAGCTCGTCGTCAATGATGCCGGCAAACGTGTACAGGACGATGGTCAGAACGATCAGGGACAGGTATCCCAGGACGATCTGCTTAGCAATGCGCTGTTGGAGTTGACTGATCAGCATGGGCTATGTGTTATTGAGAAAGCCATTGTTCGATTCGTTTTTCCATCAGTCCGGCGTAGGCATTCACGTGCCCGTCGTACTTGCCGTCCATGCTGTAGTAGAACTTGTCCCGCTGTTCGGGGCAGAGGAGCCCCCCGCAGTACTTGCCGCGTACAGCCAGCCTTACCTCCACCGAGTTGTTGGCCTGCTGGGCCACATCCACAGCTAATTCGATGGCTTCGAAGTAGTCTTCGTTGATGATTTCATTTTTGAGGCAGGTAACCCGGTAGATGAGCGAGTTATAAAAGGTACGTGTGGTATCTACCTTGACACTATAAAACCAGGAGGAAGGCTTGCTGCTGTAGTATTGCTTCAGCTCCTGAGCCAGCGTCTGAGTCACGGCTTTGACCAGCTGCTTGCCACTGAGGGTGATCCGCTTGTAGGCTGAAGGTAGCCGAAGCTCCTGTACGGCAATCACAATAGGTTTGCCGCTCATGGTAACATTTTTAAGCATTCTGGCCCGCTCCGTGTAGACTATCTGGCCCAATGGTACCTGGTATGCTCCTAAAATTTCAAACCGCAGGTGCTGAGGTGATAGGTCAAAAAGAAAAGCCCCCTGCTGGTGAAGCACTTCCGCCAGAGAAATCCGCCTGTCACTAAGCAAAAAATTGTTAGTGGCATTCCAGGCAGTAGAAAGGGAATCCAATGTAAGGTAGTTTGAGACCAGCGTTAGCACCAGGGTGTCGCCTTTTTGCTGGTGGGATAGACTATCAATTTTCAAATAGGCCGAAAGTTGGGTGTCTGAGAGCCAGTGGTTGTATTCGGCCAGTTGATCCTTATAAAATTGAGCCTCTTTGTCCTGGGCGTACGAGAGCGCGGACAGTGAGTAGAGGTAGAGCAGCAGTATACATTTTTTCATAGGTGTATGGTTAAGGGGTGGTGGATCGCTGGATGAGGAGGAACTGCTGTGCCAGTTCTAAAAGGAGGTCCTTACCTTGAAGATGAAGTGAAGAATTGCCTAAGTAGGAGAAAGTTACACAATGTAACTGATATTTCAAACTTATATCCTTAATGAGTTTTTGAGGTAAGGCGTTATGCTGTTGGTACGGATTATTTACGGCAGAAAGAATAATGTGTGACAGAAAAATAACCAGGTGAACAAATGCTCAGCAACGAAGAAACCGTACGAATCAGTAAGTTCCTGAGCCTGGTACTCAGGCACCGGCCCGACAAGATCGGTATAAGCCTGGATGAGAACGGCTGGACGGACGTTCAGGAATTGATCCGTAAGGCCGGGGCGGCCGGAGTACAGCTAAGCCCTGATGTGCTGCAAGAGGTGGTGGAAACCAATAATAAAAAGCGGTTTGCCTTTAACGAGAGAGGGGATATGATCCGGGCTAATCAGGGGCATTCTGTGTCGGTAGAGCTGGGGTACCAGGCCAAGCAGCCACCGGAGATACTGTACCACGGTACTGCCCTGCGGGTGGTGGACTCCATCAAAGTACAGGGGCTAATAAAGCAGAAGCGCCACCACGTACACCTGAGTCCGGATGTAGATACGGCCGTCAGCGTAGGGAGGCGCCATGGAAAACCCTTTGTCTATACGGTACAGGCCGGACAGATGTACCGGGATGGGTACACGTTCTACCAGTCAGCCAACGGTGTGTGGCTGACCGAAGAGGTACCACCCAGGTACCTCCAGCCTACTTCTTACTAACTCTGGGAATAAAGCCGAAGTAGTCGTCGACGTAGTGCGCTAAAAGCAGACCCGCCACAAACAGTACATAGCCATCCACGATGGGAGCTAATGCGTGCAGGTGAATATTCTGGAACCAGCAGACCACGCGGATAATCAGAAACACAGCTGCCAGAGACAAAATAAACTTAATAGGTAAATGCAAAGAGGAGTGGTACTCGTTCATGGGGTTTACTAGGTGTACGTTACGAACACCAAAAATACTGAAACCAAAGGTAACTTGGAATACTTGTCGGTAGAAATTTCTGCTGTTGCTGAATCTCTTATCTCTATAGTACCAGTACGTACGGGCTGTCGTATAAGCATAGCAGTAATGGGTGCGCGTACCGTTAAATAAAATTTTTTGGACAGAATCGACTTTCCCCTAATATTTATCTACAACTACTTCAGGAAGTTGCACTGTAATGTATCATTGATCGAAAGGGGGCTGGGACGCATTGTTTGACCATTTACGAAGTGACATTTTTACAATTTACGAAATCCGGCTTTGTTTCGTTGAAGGGTAGAGAGGCAGTAAATACACATAAACCCTTACAGAAAAGTACGTAAACCCAATGATCAATCAGATACTTTACGTGGATGATGACAGCACTGCCCAGTCGCTATTCAACCTCGTAAACAAGAAAGCCGCTTTTGCGAAGGAAGTGCTCTTTGCCACCAGCGGGCAACAGGTACTGGATTTTTATGAGCAACTACTGCTCAAGCTACCAGCCATATCTCCCTTATATCCCGAACTTTTGTTCATCGACCTGGTGATGCCTATCATGGATGGTTGGGAACTACTCGATACCTGGGTCAGCAAGTACCTTCCGGCTTTTCCGGCTACCCAGGTCATTATTATTTCTTCATCCATCAATCCGGCCGACAGAGCTAAAGTAGCTCACTACCCCTGCGTGCTAGATTTCATCTCCAAGCCAGCGACCGTGCCATTGCTCAACGAGATACGGCTCAAGGTTCAGAAATCATGAGGAGCTAACTCGGGGGAAGTAGGCAAGATAGGCTGTTATGTGCCGAGTAATGGCGTGAAAAATTATATTTGTTGGGATACTAAACCATCTTTTATTTTCGAGGTTCAATAGGAGCAGCAGCAGCAGCCTGTGAGCCAGGAATTAAAGTAAAAGGCCGTACGGCCACATTGGGATCGAGCATAGAATGGAATTACGAGAGGAAAGCGCCCAGCAGTACCCTAGACAAATTGATACAACCGAAAGTCGCCATAACAAGTCTCATACGACGCCGGCTACTGTGCCGGAGGTAAAGCGTAGCAATAGCCAGTGGTCTGGAGGCTATGATCTGCCGTGGATACAACGGGCTCCGCAGGCTCCCTACTTTGAGACGGAGCAGGGAGAAGACTGGACTCCCATCGGACAGAACGACGCCATTACCTGGCCGGATTTTGCGAATCTGTTTCGCCGGAAGGACCTGAAGCAGGTAGAAGGTCACCTAGCCTGGCTTGCCGAGCACCAGGTGACCTGCCTGCGCTTCATGCTGGAGTACGCCCAGACCGAGCACCGGTACTTTGAGCGGCCGGCCGGTACTTTTGCTCCCAATATGATCAGGCTGTGGGACGATCTGTTTGCGTTATGTGCTAAATATGGCATTCGGGTCCTGCTGACTCCCTTCGATACTTTCTGGATGTGGATTCGCTGGAAGCACCATCCTTACAACCGCAAGAACGGCGGCCCCTGCAGCCGGAGGTCACGCTGGCTGCTGTGTCCCAGTACGCTGAACTTCATCAAGGGCCGGCTCACCTACGTGACGGAGCGCTGGGGGGGGAGCGGCGTGATATTTGCCTGGGACCTCTGGAACGAAATACATCCCGCCCACGCCAACAACAGCACAGAGGTTTTCCATGACTTTGTCAGAGAGCTAAGCCACCATCTGCGTAGTACTGAACAGCGGCTGTACGGCCGTTCGCACCTGCAGACGGTATCGCTGTACGGTCCCGTACTGGACGACCACCCGCAGGTGGCCGATGTGATATTCCGCCATCCCGATCTGGACTTTGCCAGTACCCATTTTTACGATAATACTACCATCAACTACCCCAAAAATACGGTAGACTCGGCCATCGTCGCTGGTCGGCTGGTCAAAGAGGCGCTGGAACACCTACCTGACAACCGCCCCTTCTTTGATAGTGAGCACGGGCCTATCCACCTCTTCAAGGACAAGCACGTGACCTTGCCCGAGTCTTTTGATGATGAGTACTTCTCGCACATCCAATGGGCGCACCTGGCATCCGGAGCGGCCGGCGGAGGTATGCGCTGGCCCAACCGCCACCCGCACACGCTGACGCACGGTATGCGCCGGGCACAGCATAGTCTGGCCCGGTTCAGCCAGTTGGTCAGGTGGAGTCGATTCAACCGCAGGAATATCAGTGACCAGGTACATGTAAGTACCTCCGGCATGGCGGTGTTTGCCAGTGCCGATGGCGCGCAGGCGGTGGTGTGGCTCCTCCGTACCGATACCCTGAGAAAAGACGGGACGCTCAATCCGCAGGCCCCACCGGTACCGGCTACCATCGAGATACCGGCTATGGAAGCAGGTACCTACACCGTAGCAGCCTGGGATACCCGTGAGGCACGTTTGCAGATGGAGTGGAAAGTTGAATCAAAAGGGGCGAGTCTGATTATTGAGCTGCCTGCTGTACGTACTGATATAGCTCTGGCTATACGTAGGGAGCAAAAGTAACCCGGTGCAGGCAGATGGATTACTACCGATGGGGCTATGCCAGCCAGTGGTTAATTAGGGATCGTTTACGTACCCTTAAGAATAAGGTATTGTAATATTAATTGAACGTTTAGGAGTATTTACGGGGCAGCCCAGGCTTTATTCTGTGTTAAAACCTAACATAGCAATACAAAACTGTTCAACTACTTCCTAATCGTACAATACGCATGCATATCTTCAATATCAACCGTCGGCAGTTTCTTCAGGGAGCCACGGCTACGCTAGCTCTTACCGCCTTCGGGGCCCAGGGCATGGACCTTATCAACCCACCTAAGCCGTATCGTGTCGGACTGATTGGTACGGGCTGGTACGGCAAGAGTGACCTGTTTCGCCTCATCCAGGTAGCACCCGTAGAGGTAGTAGCTCTGTGTGACGTAGACAAAAATATGCTCAATGAGGCCGGCAAGCTGGTAAGTCAGCGGCAGAAATCAGGTAAAGTACCACGTCTCTACGGCGACTACCGCAAGATGCTCGCCGACAACCAGATGGATATCGTACTTATAGGTACCCCCGACCACTGGCACGCTCTGCAGATGATCGATGCCGTGAAGGCCGGATCCCACGTGTACGTACAGAAACCCATCAGCGTGGATGTACTGGAAGGCGAGGCCATGGTAGCCGCCGCCCGTAAGTACAATAAAGTAGTACAGGTAGGTACCCAGCGTAAGAGTACCCCTCACCTGATTGACGCCAAGAAGAATATCGTAGACGCCGGACTACTGGGGAAAGTATCGCACGTGGAGATGTGCTGCTACTTCCATATGCGGGCCAATGGTAATCCTCCTGTGGAGGCCGTACCCGCCCACCTCGACTACGAAATGTGGACCGGCCCAGCGCCGATGCGCCCGTACGATGGATCGCCGCACATTCGCTGGTGGCGTACCTTCAATGAATACGGCAACGGCATCATGGGAGATATGTGTGTACACATGCTGGATACCGTGCGCTGGATGCTGGGACTGGGCTGGCCCAAGAAGATCAGCTCTACCGGTGGTATCTACGTACAGAAAGAAGGCAAGTCCAACATCGCCGATACCCAGTCCGCTGTATTTGAGTTTGACGGCCTCAACGCCGTTTGGCAGCACCGCTCCTGGGGAGGACCTAACAATCCGGAGTACCCGTGGTCATTCACCCTCTACGGCGAAAAAGGTACCCTCTGGGGCAGTACCATGCAGTATGACTTCATTCCTTTAGATAAAGACGCTAAGCGCATCCATAAGGATGTGGTGTACGAAAAAGAGAAGTACCCTGAGGATTTGACCGAGGAGCGAATCGAACTGAACGCCGCTCCGGCTACACGTCTGCACATGCTGGATTTCCTTTCGGCCATTGAAAATAGCAAACGTCCCATCGCGGATATCCAGGAGGGGCATATTTCTACGGCCAGCTGTATCCTGGCAAACATGTCCATGCAGACGGGACGTCCAATGGTATACGATCAGCAGAAACGCATTGTGGTGGGTGATCCGGAGGCTACCAAGTTGCTGGCGCGTCCGTACCGTCAACCCTGGAAACGTCCCGATCCCAAGTTGGTATAGTCACCATCTAACGGATGCAGTAGTCCTGGTTCCATAAGTCAATGTAGTCTCCATGCTCAAGCGTATATATCGAATCGTTTTGTTTGGATCGGGTCTGGTGGGCCTGATTGGTTGTGTCGTCAACTACGGAAACCGGCACAGAGCCGACGAGGGACCATCGCCTGCCCTGACACCAGTCCAGGAGTTAGCTACCTTTCAGATCGAAAAGGGGCTGAAGGTACAACTCGTAGCCTCGGAGCCGATGGTGCAGGACCCGGTGGTACTTACGTTCGATGAGGATGGGCGCCTTTGGGTAGTGGAGATGCGCGGCTTTATGCCGGACATTGACGGGAAAGGAGAGAAAGAGCCAGTGGGTCGGGTGTCGGTGCTGGAAGATACCAACGGCGACGGCAAGATGGACAAGAGTACCATTTATCTGGACAGCCTGGTACTGCCCCGGGCGCTGGCCCTGATACCCGGTGGTGCGCTGGTGTGTGAAAACGAAGCCCTCTGGCTGACGCAGGACCTGAACGGCGATCTCAAGGCCGACTCCAAGGTACTGATCGATAAAGACTACGCCGGAGGCGGACTTCCTGAGCACTCAGGGAACGGACTCTGGCGGGGTATGGACAACTGGTACTACAACGTGAAGTCACGCTTACGCTACCGCCTCATCGACGGCAAGTGGGAGCGTGACAGCACGGAGTTCCGGGGACAGTGGGGCATCAGCCACGACGACGAAGGCCGCCTGTACTATAACTACAACTGGTCGCAACTGCATGCCGACCTGGTCCCGCCCAACTACCTATCCCGTAACAAGAATCATACGCCAACCACAGGGATTGACCACGGCTTAACCGTAGACAGGAGAATCTATCCCATCCGCCCCAATCCTGCCGTGAATCGTGGCTACATACCCGGTACCCTGGATGCGCAGGGGCGTCTGCTGGAATTTACGGCTGCCTGTTCGCCCCTCTACTACCGGGGCAAAGCTCTCCCCAACGAGTACTACGGCAATGCCTTTGTGTGCGAACCCTCGGGCAACCTGGTGAAGCGCAATGTGGTGGAGGATAAAGGTCTCATGCTGACGGCCTACGATCCACATCCCGGTAAGGAGTTTCTGGCTTCTACGGACGAGCGCTTCCGTCCGGTACACATGGCTACGGGTCCCGACGGGGCCCTGTACATTGCGGACATGTACCGGGGACTGGTGCAGCACGGAGCATACATTACCCCTTACCTGCGGGAGCAGACCATCAGCCGAAAACTGGTACAGCCCGTCAACCGCGGGCGGATCTGGCGGGTAGTACCCGAAGGCTGGAAACCTTCTAAACCCAGAAAACTTTCGGCGGCTACCTCCGAAGAGCTGGTCGGCTACCTGTCGCACGCCGACGGCTGGTACCGCGACGCGGCCCAGCGATTACTCGTAGGACGCAATGACCAGAGCGTTAAAAAATCTTTGACCGAACTGGCCCGGAAGGGTAACAACCCCCTTGGCCGCTTCCAAGCCCTGTGGACTTTGAAAGGACTCAAGCTTAGCAGCCCTGAGCTACTCCTCGAGCTGGTTGCCGATCAGAACCCACTGGTGAGGACTACGGCGCTACGTCTACTAGAGCCAGTTGTTCAATCGGACAAGGCGGTACGTGAAAAGCTGGGAAAGTTGCTGTTGCAGGAGTGGGAAAAAGCCCCCATTGAGCAGGTACTTCAGATGGCGCTTTCGGCGAATGTTCTTGAACCGAGTGTATCACACCAATTGCTGGCTGGTATAGCCGACCGCTATGGTGAAACTGCCCTGATCCGTGACGCGGTCATAAGTAGTCTGCAGGATCAGGAATTCACTTTCCTGCAGCAGCTATGGAAGTCGCCGCGCTGGCAGAATCATGAGCCCGCCAAGGAGATATTCCTCGAGATGCTTACTACCTCTATTGTTCGGAAGCGTGACCCACGGGAGCTGACGGCCCTCCTGGCTCTTCTGGATGAGAATAAAAGTACCCTGCGCTGGCAGGATAAGGCTGTGCTGACGGGTATGGCTATCCAGGGCAGCAACGGAAAAGTAAAACCCATTGCTCTGGCCGCCGCACCGGGTCTGTTTGCACGACTGGGGGCTGAGGTAGGCCAGGCGCGTCTGACTACGCTGACGGCTATGTTTGAGTGGCCCGGTCACAGCGCCGGAACAACGGCTGTACAAGTCAGGAATCCGCTGAGCGAAGAAGACCAGAAGCAATTTGCGCTGGGACGTCAGCACTACCTCACTACCTGCGCCGGTTGCCACGGCACCGATGGGGCCGGTCTTAACCGCTTCGCTCCGCCGCTGATAGGCTCCGAGTGGGTAACCGGCGACGACAAGCGCCTGGCCCTGATCGTGTTGCACGGTATGGAAGGACCGCTGGAAGTAGCCGGTAAAAAATACGATGCCCCCGACATTCTGCCCGTCATGCCCGCGCACTCCAGCATGGATGATGCGACCATTACGGCTATCCTAACCTACATCCGTAACGAATGGGGCAATAACGCCGGCGCCGTAAGCCGCCGCACTGTGGGCATGACCCGCAATACCTCCCAGGGGCGCGTAGTACCCTGGACTGTCAACGAGCTCAACGAATACGTACTAAAGCTTCAGGCTTCTACCGGAAAATAATCTCACCCAATCAATCCTTACCCTATGAAAGGCAACAATAATCCTCCGGCTGATCCCATCAAGATGGACAGGAGGAGTTTCTTATACGGAGCTTCCGTAAGCGCTATGGCTTTTTCGATGCCTGATATGCCTGAGCTGTTCAAGAGTACCAACATGGGAGTGGTAGTACATTCGTACTGGGCGCGCTGGGGCTCCAAGGTACCCAGCCAGAACTACCCCGGCTTCACCAACGCCATTGATATGATCGACCATTGTCAGCGTATCGGAGCGGGAGGTGTACAGGTAGGTGTTAAGGATTGGTCATCGGACTTTGCCAAAAAGGTAAGGGACAAGCGGGAGAAGGCCGGACTGTACCTGGAAGGCTCTATTGGATTACCCAAAACGGCCGCCGATGTTGCCACCTTCGAGCAGGAAGTAAAGAGCGCTAAGGAAGCTGGTGCCACGGTACTCAGGACCGTATGCTCGGGTGGCCGACGCTACGAAACTTTTAAGACCAATGCGGACTTTCAGGCTTTCAGGAAGAACTCGATTGCTTCGCTGCAGCTGGCAGAGCCGGTACTGCGAAAGCATAAGGTGAAGCTAGGTATCGAAAATCATAAGGACTGGCGGGCCGATGAACTGGCGGCAGTACTGAAGCAGCTCAACAGCGAATGGATCGGTGTGACGCTGGACTTTGGCAATAGCATAGCCCTGGTAGAAGACCCGATGGTAGTGGTAGAAACGCTGGTACCCTATATCGTAAGTACCCACGTCAAGGACATGGCCGTGGATGAGTACCAGGATGGCTTTCTGCTGTCGGAGGTACCGCTGGGTAAAGGGATTCTGGACCTGCCCCGGATCGTAGAGCTGTGTAAGAAGCACAACCCCAACGTGACCTTCAACCTCGAAATGATTACGCGTGACCCGCTGGAGATTCCCTGTCTGAAAGATGATTACTGGGCTACCTTCGAAGGGGTTCCCACTACTGAGCTGGCCCGTACGCTACGTATGGTAAAGCAGCAAAAGTACAGCCAGGGACTACCCAAAGTGTCGCAGCTAACGGCGGAAGATAAACTAGCGAAGGAAGAACAGAACATTTTGTCGTGTCTGGTATATAGTAAGGATAAATTAGCGCTACGATAAACTTATAACTAAACAGCTTACTACATTAAACCGCTAACCATGAGTAACGAAGCATTACCCGGTATTAAACTATTTGACTTAACAGGAAGAACAGCAATCATCACAGGAGGATCCAAGGGATTGGGCCTGGCTATGGCCGCCGGACTGGCCTCGGCCGGAGCCAATGTCATGCTCGTCAACCGCACCGCCGCCGATGGTACCAAAGCCGCCGAAGAGCTCAGCCAGACCTACGGCATCCGGGCTATTTCGTTTAGTGCCGATATATGCAATCGTGAACAAACCGAAGCCATGGCTCAGAAGGCTATGGAGGAGTTTGGTCGGATCGACATCCTGATCAACAGCGCCGGTATCAACATCCGGGGGGCCATCGATGAGGTAACACCCGATGATTTCCAGAAGGTAATGGATGTCAACGTCAATGGTACCTGGCTGTGCTGCCGGGCCGTAACACCCTTTATGAAGAAGAGTGGCTCCGGTAAGATCATCAACCTGGCCAGTACCCTCGGCTTGGTGGGCCTTGCCAACCGCACACCCTATACGGCTAGTAAGGGAGCGGTGGTGCAGATGACCCGGGCCCTGGCATTGGAGCTAGCCCCCTTCAATATCAATGTCAATGCCATTTGTCCCGGTCCCTTCCTGACCGAGATGAACATCCCCATAGCCGGTACGGAAGAGTCTAATAAATTCATAGTAGGAGCTACTGCGTTGGCTCGCTGGGGTGAACTGAAAGAAATCCAGGGAGCGGCTCTCTTACTGGCAAGCGACGCTTCCAACTACATGGTAGGTTCAATGCTCACCGTTGACGGCGGCTGGACGGCTAAGTAAGGTACTTTATTAATTTAGATATGAAGAGGTCGGCCCGGTGTAAAATCGGGTTGACCTCTTTTGCTGTTTGAATGGTACATTCTAATGTGAATCCCTGTAAAGCTTTCTCAGAATACTAATCTGTCCCCGGTGGTGTAATTCATCTTCGGCCATGTGATATAGTACCCAGGCCAGATTACAGCCCTCTACCGGATCGTACCCTGCTATCCGCTTCTGAAAATCTTCAAATGTTAGGTTCTTTAATGCCTCCAGCAGCAGGTGCCTTGATTCTTCCATTTCAGCGATATATACTTCGAGAGGCTGATTGCTGATGAGCTGAGGTACATAGGGCCCCAGATCCAGAGCCGGCAGCCACCTTTCGTTTTCCTCTTCTGTAAGGCTCCGCCTCTCCAAGTACTCAATCCGGAAGTAGTGGTCAAGGGCGGTCATGTGTGACAATAGGGCGCCGATGGTATTCCAGCCTTCCCGGTACTGCCAGTCCAGCTCCTGCGTCGTACAACCAGCTACCCGCTGTAGCGTGGTAACCCGTACATCATCCAGTATCCCCAGCAGGTAGTCGAGGGAGTGATCGGCGGTGTGACCGAAGGGGATGTGAAAATTTCGTTTGATCATACCTGGATTTTCTGCTTGTTCCGCAATATAGACCTCTTTCAGCCTGTGAGTGAGTAGGTAGTACTACGCATTAAAAAAATTTAATGAGCCAAAGATGCATGAGTATAACCGGTTACTAAATAACTTGCATGTTACTGAAAACTACCTAACAGTGATTCGGCTATTTCAGTACAAACTACGTTATTGTCAGTAGGTGACATATCTCGTGCAGTTGGTCCAGTAACTTTTTACTTATTGACATACTCAATTCATGAAACTCTTCAATTTTTTATCCAGTGACATTGCCATTGATTTAGGTACGGCCAATACGTTAATTTATCATGATGGTGATATAGTCGTCGACGAGCCCTCTATTATCGCCATCCATAAAGTGGGAAACAAAGTACTAGCCATCGGACAGCAGGCCCGGCAAATGCACGAAAAGACCAATGAAAATATCCGAACCATTCGTCCACTCAAAGATGGAGTGATCGCAGATTTTACGGCGGCTGAACTGATGATCCGCGGACTGGTCAAAATGGTTGGAGGCAATAGCCGATTTTTCTCGCCGTCGCACCGCATGGTCGTTTCGATTCCATCCGGAATTACGGAAGTAGAAAAACGGGCGGTTAAGGATTCGTGTGAGCATGCCGGGGCAAAAGAAGTTTTTATGGTATATGAGCCCCTGGCTGCAGCCCTGGGGATAGGAATTGATATTACCCAGCCCAATGGTACCATGATCGTGGATATTGGAGGAGGTACTACCGAGATTGCCGTGGTGGCCCTGTCCGGTATTGTTTGTGAGCAATCCATCCGTACGGCGGGCGATGTACTGACAAGCGATATTGTTGACTACATGCGCAGAGAGCATAACCTGCTGATTGGTGAGCGCTCGGCCGAACAAATTAAGATCGAGGTAGGCTCGGCCCTGTCGGAGTTACCCAATCCTCCGGCCGATTATGATATCAGAGGGCGTGATCTGATGACCGGTATACCCAAGGAAATCAAGATTTCGTACAGCGAGATTGCCTATACACTCGATAAGTCCATCGCTAAAATCGAAGAGGCGGTTATGAAGGCCCTCGAAAACACCCCGCCGGAACTGGCTTCGGATATTTATTCGAACGGTATCCAGCTCACGGGTGGAGGAGCCCTATTGCGCGGACTGGATCAGCGCCTTCGGGCCAAAACCAAACTGCCGGTACACGTGGCGGACGATCCGCTGAAAGCGGTGGTGAGAGGAATTGGTGAAGTAACCAAAAATCCTGATTTATACCGTCCGCTGTTAGTAATGTAAGTACTCAGTATAACTAGAAATATGATTTGCCGTTTACTACCGGAATGCCTGCCAGCGGGTAGCCCATTCCGGTAGTAAACGCACATTATATCTATGTCCATCCCGCTAACGCAGTAGCATTGGCAAGGGGTGGGTTAGATAAATAGTGTAAGGGTGTAAATGATAAGGATAGCCGACACCGCCATGATCAGGGTACCCAGGCTGTGCGACTGATTGCCCTGCTTGATGTTCATGCCGGTTAGCTGGGTCATGGCCCAAAAGAAACTATCGTTGGCGTGGGAAATGGCAATGGCACCGGCTCCGATGGCTAGTACCGTGAACACCCGCATCATTTCAGAATCTAACCCCAGCGTAGCCATCAACGGAGCTACGATCGAAGCCGTAGTGATAAGCGCTACGGTGGACGATCCCTGCGCGGTTTTGAGCGAAAGAGCCATTAGAAATGGAAGGAACAGGCCCCACGAAGCACCGTCCAGATTGGTACTTACCAGGTCGGCGATTCCAGAGTTCTGCAGCATTTTACCGAATACTCCCCCCGCACCCGTAATCAGGATAACCGGTGCCGCTATGAGTAGCGCTTCTCCCAGCCAGCCGGAGGAGGATAGCAGCTTCATGTCGAATTTGGGCGGGAGTGTAAAGGAGAGAAATGCTCCCAGGAGCAGGGCGATCACCGGTGTCCCCAGAAACAGGATCAGCCGGGTGAAGGTATTATCACCCAGGGGCTGGGTGGGGTACTTGGCGATAGAGGCCAGAATGATCAGCAGCAGAGGTATGAATATGGGCAGAAATGACCGGCCCAGGGAGGGGTACTTTTTAACCTCCGTTGTTTGCTCTACTTCGGCAAACTGTGGCTCGAGGTGAATACGTGTGAGCGCGTACTTGACAAAGAAAAAACAGGGTACCAGCGCCAGTGAGCTAACTATAATACCCCAGAAGATAATCATCCCCAGATCCGCCTCCAGAATACCGGCCGCCGCGATAGGCCCGGGTGTAGGAGGCACCAGCGAGTGACTGGCCGAAATACCCAGAGTTAAGGCTACAGTGGTGGCGGCGAAAGGTAGCTTTCCTTTGTAGGAGAGGGATTTGTTAATGGGATTCATCATGATGAACGCGCTGTCTCCGAATACCGGAATGGACAGAATGTAGCCCGTTACCATCATGGCCAGCATCACCGATTTCTCCCCGATCCACGAGAGTATCTTCTGAGCAATAATGAAGGCCCCGCCGGTTTTTTCCAGAAAGGTACCAATGATCACCCCCAGCAGGATCAATAAACCAATACTACCAAGTACCCCGCCAAAGCCCTCAGTAATGGATTTGATGATCAGGTCGGCGGGCATGCCTACCAGCAGGCCGTATACTATAGCCCCCACGAACAGGGCCAGAAAGGGGTGAATGTCAAATTTGATAATGGAAGTAATAATAAGGGCTAGGGCAAATAGAATAATGAGCAGAGTCAACATGAGTTGTCGGAATTTGGGTATGAGTGTTAAGAGTTGAACCGGATGAGATGACAGTTATATAAAGACAGAAAAGGGCGCTGTATATTCATCATTGGCATAAAATATGGATTTCTGCTCAAAATATTGGAGTAATTGAAGGCTTGGCTCCGCTTTATACCAAAGACAGAAACCGCTTAAACCACTGACTTCATGCATACTTTCAACATTAACCGGCGCCAGTTCCTGCAGAGCGCAACGGCTTCTCTTGCGCTTACTTCTTTTGGTGAACGAGGACTAGATCTGATCAATCCCGCCCAGCCGTATCGTGTCGGGCTGATCGGCACGGGCTGGTACGGCAAGAGTGACCTGTTCCGCCTCATCCAGGTTGCACCTGTCGAGGTAGTAGCCCTGTGTGATGTGGACAAGAATATGCTCAACGGAGCCGCCAAGCTGGTGAGTGAACGACAGAAGTCGGGCAAGACACCGCGCCTGTACGGTGACTACCGCAAGATGCTCGCCGAGAATCCAATGGATATTGTACTCATAGGTACCCCCGACCACTGGCATGCGCTGCAGACAATCGACGCCGTGAAGGCCGGAGCTAACGTATATGTACAGAAGCCCATCAGTGTGGATGTGATAGAAGGGGAAGCGATGGTGGCGGCAGCCCGTAAATACAAGAAGGTAGTACAGGTAGGTACCCAGCGTAAGAGTACCCCCCACCTGATCGACGCCAAGAAGAATATTGTAGATGCCGGACTACTGGGTAAGATTGCCCACGTAGAGATGTGCTGCTATAACCACATGCGCAACAATGGTAACCCGCCGGTGCAGGAAGTACCCGCCTTTCTGGATTACGAAATGTGGACCGGACCCGCTCCCCTGCGCCCATACGACGGACTCCCTCACCTGCGTTGGTGGCGCACCTTTGAGGAGTACGGCAACGGGATCATGGGTGATATGTGTATACATATGTTCGATACGGTTCGCTGGATGCTGGACCTGGGCTGGCCCAAGAAGATCAATTCCACCGGAGGTATTTACGTACAGAGCGGAGGGAAGTCCAATATACCTGATACCCAAACCGCCACATTCGAATACGACGGACTTAACTGCGTGTGGCAGCAGCGTTCATGGGGTACTCCCAACAATCCGGATTATCCCTGGTCATTTACGCTCTACGGTGAGAAGGGTACCCTCTGGGGTAGTACCATGAAGTATGACTTTATACCGGTAGATAAGAATGCCGAGAAGATACATAAGGATGTGGTATACGAGCGGGAGAAATATCCGGAAGATCTGAAAGAAGAGCGCATTGAGCTGAATGCCGCTCCGGCCACGCGACTACATATGCTGGATTTCCTTTCGGCCATTGAAAAGAGCAGTCGTCCCATTGCCGACATTGAGGAAGGCCACATATCGACGGCCAGTTGTTTGTTAGCCAATATATCCATGAAGACGGGACGCCCGGTGGTGTACGATCCGAAGAAGCGCGAAATCGTAGGCGACAAGGAAGCTACCGCCTTACTGAAGCGGCAGTATCGTCAGCCGTGGATACATCCGGAGCCCAACCGGGTTTAGCATACATAGGAGTTAAAATGAGAGGACCCGGCCATTACAGCCGGGACCTCTTGTATAGTAAGGTACAGTCTTTACTCGGGCATGATGATATCCAGTAGGCCGCTTTTGAGTTCTATTTCTACTTCAATGGGTTTCTTTAGCTTTACCACCTCGTCGTCTACGTGTACGACGGATCCTTTCCAGGTAATTTTGATGGTTCTGGCCTTAACGGCTTGTATGGGTATTTCGGTAGGCCGATCATGGATGCGATCCTGCAGGTAGTTGGCCAGCGCTTCCCGTTGGCTACCTTTTACCATTACTACATCAAATACTCCATCACCAGGGTCAGCGTGGGGAGCCAGCAACAGCTTCGGCCCTACGGCCTTTATGTTCATGATCTCGACTATAATGTATTCATCAGAGTAATCCTTACCGTCCAGACTGATATGACACCAGGCCGGATTACAAGTCTGCAGGATATGGTGCATGAGCTGCTGAGCAGCGCGAATTTCTTCCTCTGGAGTATCGAAAGACTTTTCGTACTTTTTCTTGAACTCCTGTATGAGCTGAGGCACAGTACCAAAGCCCATCGACTCGATCAGGAAATTATTGTCAGGTAGTCCGGTTACTTTTCCTACGTCGAAGTTCCTTGGCTCCCTCGTATTCCATTTGCTTATCACCTCATTGATATCTCTGTTCAGATTTAGCGTAGTAGCGATGTTATTGGCCGTACCGAGGGGAAGTATGGTGAGCGGAGCCGGTTTATCCAATAGTTTCTTGTTCAGGAGCTTCTTGGCTACTTGTCGAACAGTACCATCTCCACCCGCAATAATTAGAAAGTCAATATCTGAACTGATCTCATCCCATTCTTTATCTTTTACAGATGAATATTTGCAGGTATAACCTTTAGACTCGATTAGCGAAATCAAGTCTTCCGGGGTATGTTCTTCTTCCCCCGCACCGGGATTATGTATGAGTTTTGCAACTGGCATTTTCTTTTGGAATTAGAGAAAGTTCAACATAAAACATCCTGATGGGTAATTTGTTAGATAGATAAAGGACTAAAATAATGGATCATGAGAATACTGGTAACGAACGACGATGGTATTTATAGCCCGGGTATAGCTGCCCTGGCCCGTATCGCAAGTAAGTTTGGGGAGGTTAGGGTGGTAGCACCCGATGTGGAGCAGTCGTCCATGGGGCACGCCATTACGGCTACCCGTCCGCTGTCCTATAAAAAATCGCCTATCAAGTTTGAAGGAATTGATGCTTATCGGGTAAATGGTACACCGGCCGACTGTGTGGCCCTGGGTACGCACCTCTGGACTACTACTGATCTGGTACTATCGGGTATCAATCTGGGGCCTAATCTGGGTAATTCCATGTGGCACTCGGGTACACTGGCCGCGGCGAAGCAGGCTGCGCTGCTGGGAATGCGGGGCATTGCCTTCAGTACACCCGTAGGGAAGGAAGAACCCGATTTTGATAAATTGGCTCCCTTTGTGGAAGAGTCGCTCCGGCTGCTGGTCGAGATGAAGGATCTATGCCTGGTAAACGTAAACCTGCCACAGGAGCCTACCGGTATCCGCTGGACGAGGCAGTCGGTACGGCTGTATGACGGAAAGATAGTACCCGGTATGGATCCCATGGGACGTAAGCATTACTGGTTTACTGTAACGCCGCTGGAGCCGGCCGAGGAAGGTACTGATCGCTGGGCCGTTGAGAATGGTTTTGTGTCAATTACACCGTTACGCCTGGACCTTACCAATGAAGCTGAGCTGGCAAAAGCCCTGCAAAAGCAACCGGTTGAAAATTCCTGATAGAGCCTATAAAAGAAGAGGCAGTACCTGTCTAACCAGGACTGCCTCTTCTTATCATGTACTTCTATTTCTTATTCTTCGTTATTGGGGCCTTTCGCCTTCTTTACGTCTGACTCATCTTCCATACGCTGAAAGTTTCTGGCGGTAGGGTCAGCACCCTGCAGCGTGTCTTCATCCGGATCGACCTCCGTATGATCAAAGCTGCGGGCTGTTTTATCAAATCCTTCGTCCGGATTGTTGGCCTCCTTGTTATCTGGCTTTTTTTGATCTTGCATGACTGTAGAATTTACGGTTTCTGGTTTTTTATACCTTTTACTACTTAAAAAACAGTTCCAGTGGCTTATCCCGCTTTTGCTTTGATTTCACACGTACCTGCGGGCAAATTATTCAACAAGCCGCTGCTGCTGCTACTGCTTCGCTGGTATATCCTTCTTCTCCAGATTATGGATAGCGGGACCCTCTATGACGGTACCATCTATCATAAAGCGGCTACCGTGGCAGGGGCAGTCCCAGGTTTTTTCGGCGTTGTTCCAGTTGACGGTACACAGCAGGTGTGGACATATGGCCGAGCACACATGCAGCTGGTTTTGCTCGTCGCGGTAGGCCGCCAGCTTTTCGCCGTTTACTTTAATGGTTTTACCCTCGCCCTTCTGAATCTCATCAAACTCACTAACATCAGCCGTAAACGGATTCCCTTTAATGTACTGTAGGGCAACGTTGGCATTTTCCTTGATAAATTCCGTGACCGTTGACAAGCTGGCTATGCGGGTAGGGTTAAATGCGTCAACCCAGGCGGGGTTTTCCTGTCCCAGGATCAGATCCGAAATATGCATACCGGCTACGGTACCATAGGTAAGTCCATCTGCATCGTAGCTGGTAGCCATATAGGTACGTTTGCTATCCATAGTAGGCAAGCCGGCCGCGCCTATGTGTGTCTGTCCGATGTAGGGTACACCATCGCCCGAGCGGTAGTGCTGGGCCGACCACCGGTATTCTACCGAAGCCACATCAAAGGCCTTGCGGGCATAGTCTTCTAGTTCTTTAAAGTAGTGCTGGTATTCCTGATCGCTGGCCTGACCGGTTTTATGGTGGTTACCTACTACCATCAGTATGTCCAGATCTTTGGATTCGGAGCCGTGGGTAGTGATGGTTTTATGAATGCCATCATTGTGCCAGAAGTAAGCATCGGGGTACTCACCTTTCAGTTTTACGGCGATGGCATAGCTGCGGTAAGGTCCCGCGACGGTATGTACGGTATGCACGCCAATGGGTAGGTGAGTGGCTACTACTACCTGGCTGGCCTTAACGGTACCGTTAGTAGTTTTGACTATACAATATTCTTCCTCCTCTTTGTAATCATATACTGTAGTGTATTCATATAGCTGGCCGCCATGGCTGGCAACATTCTCGGCTAGTCCGAGTACGTAGCGAAGCGGATGAAAGCGAGCCTGACCATCCAGACGTAGGGCCTTCTTGATATCAGACTTGTGTAGGGGAGGGACCTCATCTACCAGTTCTGGCTGTAGGCCGGCTTCCCGTAAGGCCACAGCCTCACTTTCAATCTGAGCAGCCATTTTATCCTCATAGGTATAGTAATACCAGGGTCTTCTCGAAAAGTGGCAGTCTATATTTTTGCTGGTAGACTGGAGTTCTATAAAATCCAGTGCGGCACTTCGGGCTTCGGCGATCGTCTGGATGGTCTGAACGTCACGATTGGATCTGATAGTCTGGTAGTAGGGGCTTACCGGTACATACAGGTTACCGGACGACCAGCCAGTGGTACCTCCGCCAATACGACGGGCTTCCAGTACGGCTACTTTTTTGCCGGCGGAAGTCAGACGCTGAGCGGTAGTAATACCGGTTATGCCACCACCTATGATTGCTACATCTACTTCAATATTTCCTTCCAGCGAAGGGTATTCCGTACGCTTACTGATAGTGGCTTCCCAGAATGATTGTGTTTCCATAGAAAGGTAAAAATGAATGGTGTGAACGAGATAGTATGATAACTAGTACATAGCTAATTGGTTTTGACAGGGTTGAGCTATTGAGGAGAATCAGAATGTTAAGTTGTAGAACTATATGTTCATTTAAGGTAGTATTAAAACGATATTATTGCGTTAAATAAAGTTTTAAAAAATATAAAGTGAATGAAAAGTGATGAATTGTGAGAGATAAGGATTGTGTCTCGAAGGAGTAGGAGGGACTTATAAAGCTGATAGGAGCGGTAAAATGAATACCTGATTATGGAAGTGAATATATTGTTTGTTGAGGAAGTATCTAAGGCTGGAAGTAAGTACCAGCGTTGAATAAGCTGTGTACTACTGCTTGATTTATTGGTGGCAGGAAATCTAAGGAGCAGAAATAGAAGTACTTATCTTCCTGGTGGATACCAAGCACTTCTATTTCTACCAGATCTATCTACTTCCAGGCTATTTCGAGAAAATTGACCCAGTTGCGCCACATAATCCCTTCTATATCTTGCTGGCTGTATCCCCGCTTGCTCAACAACTCCGTCATCGTTTGCAGGTCGGCGATGGAATCCAGATCAGCCGGACATTGCTCAGTACCAAAGGCCCCATCCAGATCCGAGCCTATACCTACATGGTTGGCATTGCCGGCCAGTTGGCAGATATGATCCAGGTGATCCATGACGTGCTCGATCTTAAGACCTACTTCCTGGGGTTTGGTCTTGCCGCGTTCCCAGCCGGGTATCATCATCCAGGCGTCGAAGGCCATACCTATGACGGCTCCGCGGCTGAGGAGCTCCCTGATCATTTCGTCGGAGAACTGGCGGTTGTGCGGCGTGATCTTACGTACCAGGTTGTGGCTTGCCCACACCGGACCCGCATAAATATCCATCGCATCCCAGAAGGCCGAGTCGCAGAGGTGGGTAGCGTCCAGGATAATTCCCAGCCTCTCCATCTCCCGGATCAGGTCCTTACCCTTATTGCTGAGCGGCTGGTCAGCATCGGTACCGTATGCATACACACCCGGTCCGTAGTGAGCCGGGCCCACGGCCCGCAATCCATACTTATAGGCCATGTGCAGGTGATCAAGGGAAAGGAGGGAATCGGCCCCCTCCAGACTCAGGATATACCCGATAGGTAGTTTCTCGGTTGACTCTGCTCCCTGCCACAGCGACAGATGTTTTTGCAGGCCTTCCCAATCCCGGATCTGTACCATCTCACCCTCGTACTCCATAGCCTGGTACCAGGCCACCTGGGCCTGTGTCATCCCCCAGGCCTGTGCCTGCGAGTGCCAGCCGGGCAGGTGGTTGTCCGGAGCTACGTAGCGTCCTATTTGCGTAGCCACGCACAGACCAATATTGCCACGTCGCATCTCGGGGAAACTTACGACTCCCCGGCCCCGGTCGGGCTTATCGGTCAGGTGTTTCTCCCGCTCACGAATAGCACTCAGTTCCTGCGTCAGGTCCCGGTTCCATTCGATGGCATTCATGGAGAGGTCGAGGTGGGCGTCAAAAAGTAACATAGGTAATTGTTGAGGAAAAGGATTAATAGGTTAGGGTTCGGTTACGGGCCAGTACATTCCACTTGTCTACCAGTTCACCACCTTCGATAACAGCGGCCCGTTCATGAAGGGCTACGGTTGGGCATATATGGTAAGGAATGGCGTAGAGTACATCACCTACTTTGATCTGGTCCCAGTTGGGTACCTGTAGTACACCATGCTCTTCGCTCTGGCTAAGTACTTCGTATTCTTCCAGATTCAGGAAACGTATACGGCGATCAATGGGATTCTCAGCCGCTACGGCTTTATGTCCCAGATCCGTCGTGATAATGCCCGGCGCTGGTTTGGAGACAACACGGGTCAGCAGTACCGCAGCGTGCTGGAACGGCTGGTCCAGGAAGCGGTCGCCGTAGCCCCAGTCCCACAGCAGGCAAGTACCTGGACTACAGTAGATCCCTTCGCGGAGGGCGTGTACATTAAAAGTAGGAGAGCCACCCGCAATGATCATAGGCTCAGGCAATCCTCTTTCACGGATTTGCTCACGTAGCTCGTATACCTTCTCAAAAGCCGCGTCACTCTCAGCTTTGCGCTCGGCAAAGTCTTCGTTGCGGATATGTCCGTCGTACACGTGCAATCCAGCCAGTTGCAGATGAGGCAGCTTCGAGAGGAATTCGTAGAGTGGGAGCATCTGCTCATTGATCGGGTGACCCGAGCGGTTCATGCCGTTGTTGACATCAATGAATACATTTATACGTATCCCCCTGGTGCCACAGCGTTCATTCAGGTACTGGGCTGTATCTTCATTATCTACCAGTGAGCCAAACTGTACCTCCGGATGTTCAGTAGCCAGGCTGAGGTAGCGATCTACCTTGGGGCCCACCAGCTGATACGCCAGCAGGATCCACCTGGCACCGGCACCGGCCAGCATCTCGGCTTCGGCTACTGTCGCGCACTTAAACTTACTGATCCCGGCTTCCAGCTGCATCTGCACGACTTCTTTCATCTTGTGCGTCTTCACGTGCGGAACCAGGCGGTCGGCATCACCACCGACCAGCCTCAGCATGGTTTGTATATTATCAGCCACGCGATCTTTGTACACAAGCAGCGCGGGCGAGTCGACAGTATCAGGGTGTTGGAGTTGGTACCACATAGTTATTCAGGTAGTATTTAGTCGATCAGCTCAAACAGGGCTTCTATTTCTACGGGGATGTTGTCGGGCAGTGAGCCCATGCCCACGGCACTACGTACCCCGATTCCGTTTTCTTCACCCCAGATAGCAGCAAAGAGTTCGCTGCATCCGTTGATCACGTAAGGGTGACGCTCAAAGTCGGAGGTACAGTTGACCATACCCAGTATCTTCACGACGCGCTTGATGCGGTTGAGGCTTCCCAGGTTTGCTTTGATGGTGGATAGGATGGTAAGTCCTACCTGACGGGCGGCGAGTTTACCCTCCTCTATATCCATATCTTCCCCGATGCGTCCCATGATAAGGCTGCCGTCATCCTGTACGGTACCGTGCCCCGATACATAGAGCCAGCGGTTGTCGACGATAAGGCAGGGTTTGTAAACGCCCTTAGGAGCGGGAGCGGGTGGAAGATTGAGTCCTAGCTTGGCAAACTGTTGTTCAGCTGACATAAGTAATAATTAAAAATGTAGAGATTAGATAAAGATATCGAGAATAAGTACACCCAGAAGTCCTACGATGGATACGATGGTTTCCATCAGCGACCAGGTCAGAATGGTTTCTTTTATGCTAAGGTTAAAGTACTCTTTGAATAGCCAGAAGCCCCCGTCGTTCAGGTGGGAGAACATCAGGCTACCAGCTCCGATGGAAAGTACCATCAGCTCAGGCGGAGCGGCCTGCTGCGTGAGCATCGGGGCCAGGATACCTACGGTAGTCAGTCCGGCTACGGTAGCTGAACCCACGCACACCCGGATGATGGCCGCAATACCCCAGGCCAGTATCAGCGGGGGAATGGCTATACCTTTCAAACCTTCGGCAATGTACTGGCTCACGCCGCTCTCGGTCATGACCTGCTTGAATACCCCCGCACCGGCAATAATCAACAGAATGACCGATACCCCTTTGAATGCCTCCTCAAACGACTTGGTAAGCATAGGCATACGCATACCCCGGCGAATACCCAGGAAGTAAGCGGCAAACAGTACTGAGGCCAGCATACCAAAGTAAGGCTCAGCAAATAGGGCAATAACGTTATTCCCAGGAAACATTTCTTTCACGCCAGACATACTGGTCAGAAGGAATACGGGCAGCAGGGCAGCCAGGGCGCTGATGCCCAGGCTGGGTAGTTCATGTTTCGGACGGGGCGTGACGTTGAAAAGGTCCGGATCGGGCTGGGGGTGAAAGCGTTTGAGTGTTTTACCAAAAATAGGTCCCGCGATAGCAATGGCCGGCAGCGATACGATGATACCGAAGAGCAACGTCCTTCCCAGGTCCGCGTTGACTTGAGTGGCAATGGCCGAAGGCGATGGGTGCGGGGGCAGGTAGCCGTGCGCCACCGACAGCGCCGCCAGCATGGGCACCCCTACGTACAGTACCGGCAGGTTGGCCGACGTTGAGATCATGAAGATCAGGGGAATCACGATGACAAAGCCGGCATTATAGAAAAGCGGAATACCAATGACAAAGCCGGCCAGTGCCAGTCCCCACTGGATATTTTTACGGCCGAATATGCCAATGAGCGCATCTGTTATACGCTGGGCGGCACCGCTATCAGCTACGATCTTACCCAGCATAGCTCCGAAACCAACAATCAGGACCAGGTCGCCCAGGGTACCTCCGATGCCTTTCTGAATTGCTAGTCCCAGCGAAGGTACATCCATACCGCCCGCCAGACCAAGGCCGATGGATACGAGTAAGAAGGAAATAAATGTGTCAAGTTTTAACCATGCAATAAAAAGAACCAGGCACAGGATGGCCAGAAAGGTAAGAAGTAAAGGCATAGACTGAGGATTGGATTTAGGATTAACGTCCTAAATAAGTGAATACATCCCGAATTCTAAATAGTTGGTACTAAAGAAGCTAAAATCCGACTACTTTCAGCTGCGGATCGGACCCGTAAGAAATATTGGAAAAAATCTGTAGAACCGGTTTTCTGGCAAGAAGCTGACAAGGGGCTGAACGGTGAGAAAAACCTGTTATTTGTAAAATGTAATAAACATATAGACAGCTAGTTATAGTTTAAAAACTAGTTGCTGTTATTTATCATATTCTACCCTCGCACGGGAATATAAACTTGGATAATTATGTTCTATAAGAGCATATTCTAAAGTTTGGTTAAACCATTAAAAATCACGAAATTTGATTGTTTGTACACTAATAAATTGTACATTATAGCTAAGCCGTTGTAAAAAACTCAGCTCATCAACTTTATAATTTCGTTCCTGTTTCAATTTATTTATGGCAGAATCTTCAAGTGAAAACATCATCCCTATTAATATAGAGGATGAAATGCGGGGAGCCTACATTGACTACTCAATGTCGGTTATCATCTCCCGCGCTTTGCCTGATGTTCGCGACGGACTTAAGCCGGTACACCGGCGGGTACTGTTCGGGATGTCAGAACTAGGAGTTAACTACAATAAACCTTACAAAAAGTCAGCACGTATAGTTGGGGAAGTGCTGGGTAAGTACCACCCACACGGTGACTCGTCGGTGTATGATACCATGGTGCGTATGGCCCAGGACTGGTCGCTGCGCTACCCACTCGTTGACGGTCAGGGTAACTTTGGTTCGGTAGATGGTGACTCACCGGCGGCCATGCGTTATACTGAGGCCCGTCTTAAGCGTATTGCTGACGAACTACTCAATGATATAAATAAAGATACGGTTGACTTCCAGTCGAACTTTGATGACTCGCTGCAGGAGCCTTCCGTACTTCCTTCCAAGTTCCCTAACCTGCTGGTTAATGGTTCGTCGGGTATTGCCGTGGGTATGGCTACCAACATGGCTCCGCACAACCTGACAGAAGTAGTGGATGGCGTCATTGCTTACATCAATAACAATGATATCACCATCCAGGAGCTGATGGAGTTTATCAAAGCGCCGGATTTCCCGACGGGTGGTACTATCTACGGGTACCAGGGTGTTCGCTCGGCTTTCGAAACGGGCCGCGGACGGGTAGTAATCCGGGCCAATGCTCACTTCGATGTTTCCAAGACAGGTAAGGAGCAGATCATCGTAACGGAGATTCCGTACATGACCAACAAGGCAGCGATGATCGAGCGTATCGCAGGTCTGATCAACGAAAAGAAACTCGAGGGTATCTCGGACATCCGCGATGAGTCTGACCGTGATGGTATGCGGGTGGTATTTGATCTTAAAAAAGATGCTATACCTAATATAGTACTTAACCACCTGTATAAGTACACGCCTCTGCAGACTTCCTTTGGGGTTAACAACGTAGCGCTGGTAAAGGGTCGTCCAATGATCCTGAACCTGAAAGATCTGATCAAGCACTATGTAGAACACCGGTTGGTGGTAGTGACTCGTCGTACCGAGTATGAGCTACGCGAAGCCGAAAAGCGGGCGCACATACTACAAGGTTTGCTTATCGCGCTGGACAACCTGGATGCGGTGATCAACCTGATCCGCAGTGCCCGTGATCCGGAGACGGCCAAGAACGGTCTGATCGAAAACTTTGCTCTGAGCGAAGTACAGGCCAAGGCTATACTGGATCTGCGTCTGCAGCGTCTGACTGGTCTGGAGCGTGATAAGATCGTGAAGGAATACGACGAGATCATGGCACTGATCACCGACCTGCGTGACATCCTGGCTAATGAGACCCGTAAGTTTGATATCATCAAGGCTGAGCTTACCGAAGTACGTGAACGCTACGGTGATGATCGCCGTACCAAGATCGAGTACGCGGCCGAAGAGTTCAGCGACGAAGATATGATCGCTGACGAAGAAATGCTCATTACCATTTCACAGCAGGGCTATATCAAGCGTACGCCGCTGAGTGAGTACCGGACCCAGAGCCGGGGTGGAGTAGGAGCCCGCGGAGCCAAGACCAAGGAAGAAGACTTTACGGAGCACCTCTTCTCGGCTACTATGCTTAACTACCTGCTCATCTTTACGGAGTTTGGTAAGCTGTACTGGCTCAAGGTATACGAAATTCCCGAGGGAAGTAAGAATGCCAAAGGCCGGCCCATTCAGAACCTGATCAGTATCGAGTCGGGTGACAGCATCCGTTCGGTAATCAATGTGCGTACACTCAGTGATGAAGATTACATCAACAATAACTACATCATCATGTGTACTGAGCAGGGTACCATCAAGAAGACCTTGCTCGAGGCATTCTCCCGTCCACGTCAGAATGGTATCATCGCTATCTCCATCAATGATGGTGACCGCCTCCTCAACGTAGCTCTTACCAATGGCAACAACGACATCGTGATTGCTTCCAGTGCGGGTAGAGCTGTTCGCTTCAACGAGAAGGGCGTACGCCCGATGGGCCGTACGGCGGCCGGTGTACGGGGTATCAACCTGGAGTCGGAAGACGGTATCAGCAAGGTAGTAGGAATGGTGTGTATCAGCCGTGAGGATGCTCAGCTACTGGTAGTTTCCAAGAATGGCTTTGGCAAACGCTCACCCATTGATGATTACCGTATAACAAATAGGGGTGGTAAAGGAGTTTATACACTGAATGCCACCGAGAAGGTAGGTAACCTGGTAGCAATTAAGGAAGTGACCGAGCAGGATGACCTCATGATCATCACGCGTAACGGTATCGCCATTCGCATGGATGTGACCGATATTCGTCAGGCCGGCCGTAATACCCAGGGCGTTAAGCTGATCCGTCTCAGTGGAACCGATGAGATTTCATCAGTAACCCGCATTCTGAAAGAAGAAGTAGTGGAAGAAGGTAATGTACCAACCGAGGGCACATCTGAAGATGGGCTGATAGAGGCATCAGCTTCGGACAATGGAGTCTACGATGGTGACGATACCGCGGCAGATGAAGCAACGGATGAAGTGGCTGAATAACTTTTAGACAATAAATAATCTAAAACCACGTAATAAATACCATTAATCACAACCAATCCCAACTTTTATGAAAAAACTATTTTTTGTTTCTGCGTTTAGCCTGTTTAGCATTACTGCGTCCTTTGCGCAGGATGCACTAAACCAGGCTATGTTGGATCAGGCTCGCAAAGACAAGGAGAAAAGCGATAAAAGTATTGAAGATCCAAAAGCCAGTGCAAAAGCAGCTACGTGGATGGATCGTGCCAAGACGTACGAAAACATTGCTTTACAGTTTAGCCAGGTTGACTCTAATGCGGCATTGACTGCTTACGAAGCGTATAAGAAAGTAGTTGAGCTGGATGTTACGAAGAAAGGGGAGCCTGGCCGTAGTGCTAAGGAAGCCCAGAAGGTACTAAGCGCTGGCGAAGGTACTAACCTGTACAGTGCTTTCGTAAAGCAGGGTGCTGAGAAGTATCAGAACAGAAATATGAACGATGCGCTTAAGAACTTCCAGATGGCCCAGCAGCTGAATCCTAAGGATACACTGGCGGCGCTGTATGGTGGTATTGCTGCCCAGCAGAGCGGTAAGAACGACCTGGCTATGAACAGCTTTGAGTCTTACATCAACAATGGTGGTAAAGACCCCAGCGTTTATTACGGTCTGGCTCAGCTGTACCGTGGTGCCAAAGACAATGACAAAGCCATTGCCACGCTGCAGAAAGGTATTGAGCGCTCACCTGATAACCGCGATCTGAAAGCCGAAGTAGTAAACATACTGCTGGCTTCGGGTAAGGAAGATCAGGCGATCAGCCAGCTGCAGGAACTCATCGCTAAAGATCCTAACAACGTACAGAACCTGGTGAACCTGGCTATCCTTTACGATAACAGCAACATCAAGCTGACCAACCAGATTCGTGAGGCCGAAGAGAAACTGGGCGCATCAACCAGCAAGGGTGCCGGACTACAGAAGCAGCTCGAAGACGAAAAAGGTAAAGTAGAAGTATTCGAAGGTGAGATCAAGAGATTGAACGCTCGTATCAAGGCTCAGCCTAAAAATGCCGATCTGAAGCGTCAGCTGGATCAGGTAACTCAGTCACGTAACGAAGCAAGACAAAATGTAACGAAGCTGGAAGCTGATGCTAAAGCTGCTGCCGAAGCGTCTGCTAATACAGATAAGTCAAGCCTGCAGGCTGAGCTGGATCAGATGAAGACAAAGCAGAAGTCTGTGAAAGAACTGGCTACTTCTACGTATCAGAAAGCTCTTCAGGCTGATCCTGCCAACTACGATGCACTGTACAACCTGGGTGTTTTCTATTTCAACGAGGCCGTTGAGCTTAAGAAGGTAGTAGATAACATGAACATGCAGGAGTATCAGCAGAAGGGTAAGGAAGTAGAAGGCCGCGTATGTGGTCGCTTCCAGAAAGCTAAGCCTTATTTCGAGAAAGCTGTACAGGCAAATGCTGCTGGCGAAGCTAAGGATACCCTTGAGACACTGAACAACATTCTGGCCCAGTTCCAGGGCAAAAATGTTGCTTGTGTAACTGAGTAATCCAAGCAATAGCTTACAAAAAAAGGCGCCTACGTGGTAGGCGCCTTTTTTTGTTCCCTTATCTTTCGAAGTACATTGACAGGACAATACTTTATAGTCAAATAAAAGTAGACTCACCAGGTCAGGTCGCTGTGAGTATAAAATAGGACTAAGTACAACTATTGCCTAGGCAATAGTCAAAGGAGTAGGGCTGTTATTCTTACCTTAGTATACAAAAACGCTTATTTTGTAGCTGTAAAAGTGGTTTTAGTACCATTTGCCTCAAAAATTAATTCTGGGAGGGTCAATTTACGGGTGCATTTCTTGAGCCGCAATCGCTTAATTTTTAAATAAATAACTGGACAAATAGTATATAGTATGGCTCCTGAGATTTGCGCAGAATGTATAGGGCTGTACCGTTGGTGTATATATTAAAATCTCAGCGCCTGAGTTTTCTGTCGGCAAAGCAGAGAAGGGGACGTTCAGGAGGGTGAGGCTTCATTATGTTAAGTAGGTAGCATTTGGTACAGGTACCTGGAGCTGTGAGGGGAAAGGATGCAGTGGCAGCAGAAGGTAATACCATGTGGATAGAACTGGTAACTAGTGAGTGGTTGAGAGCGATTATGACTATAATTCAGAATTAGGTCATAAACATCGAGCAAGTCGTTAGACATGAGTTGTTAATAGATACGTATAGTTAAGAGATATAGATAGAAGCAGAGAGTACAGATAATAGAGTAGTTCTAAAATGCATACTTAACATAATATAAATTATATAACAATCAAAATTAGGTATTGCTGAGAGCTATATACATATATATGTAATTCTATATACCATATATCTATCGGGTAAGAAATACAGGCAGTTGATGGTGACATGGGTATTGGAGTAAGAGATAAGGTGTATGGATCAATGAAACTTACATATCGATGCTCGTTACGTCGTGCCCGAAGTACTTATCCAGAATGGCCAAGCTGGCTTTTTCGGGCTGCACATAGAAAAACAAATTTCTAATACTTGCCGCCAGAGGATTTTGCAGCTGCCCAAGCCAGCCGATCATTAGACTGTTATTGGTAATTGACTTTGTCCGCTGAAAATGCGCCTGTTCATACACCTTTAACGCTTGCTCTGAAATACCATACCTGTATAGGCTCTCCGCCAGCAAGTACGCACCTTCGATAGCCATGCAGGCACCTTGCCCCAGGTTTGGTGTAGTCGGATGCGCCGAGTCGCCCAGTAGAACCGCGTTACCTTTACTCCATCCGCTGGTTGGTGGTCGATCGTAGAGACTGTTTTTAATAATGGCTGGTGTGTTATCAAATAAGGCAGGTATGGGATCATGCCAGTCACCAAATATTCTTTTCAGCTTATTTAAGGTGCCTTCTGGCTCGTCACTTTGTCCCTGAGGTTCATTTGCGGTAGCCCACCAGCCAAAGAGTCCCTCCCGTATCGGAACAATACCTACTCTATTTCCCAAACCCAGTGTTTCGCTGCCGTACCCCTGATCTAACGGAAGTTTAGCAATACCCCTCCAGATGGCATACCCCCTGTACAGAGGCGCACCATCACCTAGTATTTTCTTTCTAACCATTGAATTGATACCATCGGCACCAATCACCAGATCAGCCGCAACTTCTATTCCGTTGGTAAAGCTAATATGTACAGCTCCATCCTTACGGGTATTAAAGCCTGATAGCTCGTGACCCGGATGCAGGTTTTCCTGGGGTAAATGCTTCAAAAGTGCATCCAGAAGATCAGCCCTGTGGGTACATACTGCCGGTAGATCATACACGGGTCGGGTACGGGTCAGTACCTTTCCCTTGCTGGTCTTGATGTAGGCTTCCTTTATCTCCCCGCATTTTTCCAGTACATCTTCCAGTATGCCTAACTTTCGGAAGACACGTAACGCATTGGGCCAAACGCTTATGGCTGCTCCTACTTCCTCAAAGGCAGGACTCCTTTCGTATACATCGCACTTAAACCCTTTGCTTCTCAGGGCTATGGCAGTCGTTAGTCCGCCAATACCACCACCGATTATGACTATTCTTTTCATGACCAAGAACCATTATTTATAGTTAGCTCAATTGAGCTAACGCAAATATAAATAAACTTTGAGTACATTAGCTCAAAAGAGCTATAATGAGAGAAACAATCATAGCTAGTGCTATAGGAGTATTTAATACGAAAGGAATCAAGAACAGTTCGCTTCGGGATATAGCGGACCAATTATCCATCAGCGACGGACATTTAAGGTACTACTTCCGTACAAAAGAGGATCTCCTCCTGGCGGTTTTTGCTGAAATGGATGAAGCAATCTTAGCAGTTGCTAGTGAAAAAACAGTGCATGACTCGATCGCCCAGGCAATAATTGAGCCTGTAAGTAAGAGCTTTAGGATCATGTATGCGTATGGTTTTTTCTTTACCGAGCCGCTGGCAGTATTACAGAAATACACCAGACTATACAATGCTTACATACAGCTCATAGAGAGGCGGCGGGAGCTATTTATGGAAGTATTCGAAAAATTTAAAGAAAATGGAATCTTCGCACAGCAGGTAGATAAGGAGCTGTTTCCGGTTCTTTTCGAACAGTTTTTTATCCTCTCGGATAGCTGGATAAGATATGCAAAAATGCCACACAGAAGAAACATTGAAGATTCAGAGCAGGTTAAACACTATGTTGCTGTATCCATTGGATTGTTCCTGCCCTATCTTAGTTCACAGGTACGGGATGACCTAACCGTCTGGGTGAAGAGCTCTTATTACCTGCAGTAGATAGCAAGCTATTAGCCAGTAAAAGGTCCGGATCTACAGCTAGATTCCTAAAACTCCTCTCTGTCCGTTCACTACTCCCTCCTACTTTCTTACACCACTTGCCTATGCCGGTGGCCGCAATGCCTATGTGCTGATGTAATATATGTAACCGGTACGCTGTATTGGGACAGCTTTTGTGAGTAAGATAGAGTGATTGTTGTATTTTGATATATATGAACGTGTTAAGCAACAATAGAGCGTATGAGAGGAAGACGTTTACTACCTATATATATACTGGTCCTTTTATTGTGCATAGCTCAGATAGCCTGGGCAAGACACATCGTAGGTGGCGAATTGGCGTTCAGACCCACGGCAACACCCAATCGCTACGAAATCACAATGATACAGTACTGGGATGAGAATACCCTTTCCGGTATGAATCGTGACCAGACGGCCGAAGTACTCTTGTATCGCAAGCGTGACAACCGCCTCATGGGCCGCACTACTATATCGTTTGTTTCAGCCCGTAATATTTCATACCAGAATCGCGCCTGCGCTGCCTTTCGATCCCTACGGACGCTGGAAGGTACCTACTCAGGATTTATTACCCTCAATGCTGCCAGCTATAACGATCCTGAAGGCTACTACTTGGTGTGGGAACGCTGCTGTCGTAATGATGATATTAATAATATCATCCAGCCTGGCGACAGCGGAATGACCTTTTATCTGGAAATACCACCCCTAACGGAGCAGGATGCTTCTCCCCGCTTTAATCTGCCCAATGGCGCCTATATCTGCAAGGATCAGCCATTTAAGCTGAATATGGGGGCTACGGATCAGGATGGGGATGAGTTACGGTACAGCCTGGTGGTGCCACTCCGCGGGAATACCTCCCGTACCTTTCCTATTGGTGACGATTCACCCAAGCGGGGTTATCCATCAGTCATGTGGGCGCCCGGTATTTCACTAACTAATGTTATTCCTGGCAATCCTTCCTTACAGATCAATGCCAGTACCGGAGAGTTGTCTGTAACGGCCAATTCTCTGGGTTTATACGTATTTGCTGTACAATGTGAAGAATACCGCAACGGCAGGCGGATCGGCCTCGTACGGCGCGATTTTCAGCTATTAGTGATAGAATGTAGCCAGACTACTCCCCCCGAACCTACCATTACCTATAACAACCAGAATGCCGTAGATGTATCTTTTTGTCCGGAAAAGCCCATTGAGCTGGCTACCAGTAAGTCGCCGGATTGGGCGTATCAATGGCAGCTCAACGGACAGAATATACCAGGTGCTACTACAAACAAGATTACCGTACAGGATACCGGGAAGTACACCGTTGTGAAAAGCTTTAAGACCATATGTTCACGCGATACGGCTTCTCTACCCGTACGTGTTAGTTATGGCACTCCTCCCCCAGCCACCATTCATTCCTTAGCAGATGCATTCTGTACTGGCCAAGCACTATTACTTACGGCTAATGACGGCAGCCGAACACCCGGGCATAGCTACGGGTGGTTTATGGAAAACCAAAAGATGAACATCTCGGATCCAACCTGTTCGGTTAAGGCACCAGGTATGTATGTACTACGGGTATCAGAGGACAATACGGGCTGTGCTGCCACGGATACAGTAGTAGTAAAGGAGGAAACCGTAGATGTAAAGCTTCCTGCTTCGATGGGTGTCCAACTGGGCAAGAGCGTTCAGTTGTTCCCTGTGGTAGCATCATCGAGTGCTGATCTGTATTTCAATTGGGCGCCTTCAGCAGGGGTTGACGATATCGCAGTGCAGAATCCACATGTAATCCCTACCGAAACGACCACCTATACCGTACGTGTACAAACCGCTCTGGGCTGCTTCGACGAAGCCACCATCCTAATCAACGTATTTGATAAGCTGTATATACCGGATGCCTTCAGCCCGAATGGCGACGGGATTAATGACACGTTTGAAATTGCTAATGCTGTACAGCAGGTGGAAGAAATTCAAATCTTCAATCGATGGGGTGAAACCGTATTCTACTCCCGCGGTTATGGCAGTCCCTGGGATGGTTTTTATAAAGGAAAAGTAGTCGAGCCGGGGAGCTATATCTATATAATTAAGGCTCCCTTCCAGACTTTCAAGGGGCAGATTCTGGTACTTCACTAAGCCCCTTCACTCCTCCTGTACCGGTAATTTTATTGCTCCTGTACGCGCTGGATTATTTGTATTTTCAACGGATCTGCAGTTATTAATTTATCAAATCTAATATACTGTATACACCTTTCCACAGGCTTATTAGGCTTCTGTGTTAATTGCTTAATTATTAAGCAGTTACGAATCCACGTGGAACGTTAAAATGTTAATGATCTGACCATCAGTCCATTACTAATAAATCATTAACGAAGTTTAAGTAAGGAACATTTGTATAAATTATTTTTAATTAGTCTAATTAAAATTCATTAATTAGTTCATTAGGATGTATGCACGAAAGATCGAGGCAAGCGATTCATACAATAGATGTAGCATTTTGTAGTGAAGATCACTCTTTCGGCAGGTACATCTGAGGAACAAAAAAAGGGCTATCCAACTGGATAACCCCTGCTACTTTTGGCTCTGATTTTCCTTTGAGATCTTGCCCGGTTCAGCTCCCTTTCGACTAAAACTTAACGCCCCGGTGTGTACTCCCGGAAGGTCCCATCGGTATAAAAAATCAGGATACGTTCGATAGATTTTTCTGTTTCTTCGGGCGCTTCAGGCTTCGCTACATTTGTTTGTACGTCTCTTCCTACGGGCCTTTGTTCTCTGTTCAATTCTGACGCGTTATACACAGGGGTACTTTGGCGGCTTTTAGGGCTATAAGTATCAGTCTCATAGCGGTTTACTTCCCGTCTGGCCGGAGTATTTTCTTCGTCTTCCAGGATCCAATCCAGGCCCAAATCGGGGTACCTTTTCATTATTTTCTGTACAATATCCAGACTAGGCCTGTTTCGGCCCGCTAGAATGTGCGAAATACTGGATCGCTGTACACCAATCTCATCTGCAAAGTGTGAGGGTGATATATTTTTGTCAACCAGTATTTGTTTAATCTTGTCATTTAAATCCATAGCTATAATTGTAAATGGTATAGCACAAATGTAAAATTTAAATTTATAAAACGCAATGGCTTAATTTATAAATGTAAATAACAGTAAGTTATTAATGTACACGACAGGGTGTGGAATCGTAAACTTTCCCTTTGCGGGTACATTCACAAATGTAAACATCTTGATAATGAGGTACATGTACCGAAAAGATAGACTATCCTCTATTTTGTCAGGGATTGTATGGGAGAAGGAATAAAAAAAGGTGCTATTGAAGAATAGCACCTTGGGTTGTTACAAAATGAGATTACAACGCTAAACAAGTCTGTGTACCTGAACAGACTTGTGCTAAAATTAAACTGCTACATTATTATCTCTCAGCGCATTATTTAGCGAAGTTTTCAGATCAGTGCTGGGCTTACGCTTTCCTATGATAAGAGCACAGGGAACATGGTACGTGCCGGCAGCAAACTCTTTAGGAAGTGTACCTGGAATAACTACTGAATCGGCTGGAACGAAGCCTTTGTATTCTACCGGTTCGGAGCCTGTCACATCGATGATCTTAGAGCTACCAGTGATTGTTACACCGGCTCCCAGTACAGCTCTTGCGCCAATATGAGCACCTTCTACCACAATACAACGAGAGCCGATAAAAGCACCATCTTCAATAATTACAGGAGATGCCTGTACGGGCTCCAGAACACCACCAATACCTACTCCCCCACTGAGGTGAACATTCTTTCCGATCTGTGCACAGCTTCCCACAGTAGCCCAAGTATCAACCATGGTACCTTCGTCTACATAGGCTCCGATATTCACATAGGATGGCATCAATATAACTCCTTTAGATATATAGGCACCATAGCGGGCTACGGCCGGTGGAACTACGCGTACCCCTAGGGCTTCGTATCCCGATTTAAGTTTCATTTTATCATGGTACTCAAATATGCCTACTTCGCTCACTTCCATCTTCTGAATGGGGAAATAAAGAATGATTGCCTTTTTTACCCATTCTTTCACTTCCCACGTACCATCCGGTTGTGGCTCAGCTACCCGTAGTCTTCCTTTATCGACTTCTTCAATGATGCTTTTAATAGCTTCAACAGTAGATGCTTCTTTCAGTAATTCCCGGTTTGACCAGCATTCTTCAATGATAGACTGTAACTCCATGTTTAAAGTAATAGATTAATGTAATATATTTAAAACGTTGATATATAAGTACTTATGAAAATAATAAGTGAATTAGATTGGACATACTAGTAGCGTGAAAATTTCGAAGGCTTAATATGATGCTTTTGTATTGCAGATAGTAAATGTACATATACAAGTGCTTCGATAATCAGGTATATGTACTAGCATCAATGAAAAGAACTTTTGCATAGAGAGTACAGGTAGAGCCTTGGTAGCTCTTTCTGTTTTCTCCCTAGGGCCAGCTGGTAGTACTGCTTTAGCTGATCCTACCAGTTGCTTATTCCCCCCTATCAATGGCTACATAAAAATACTCCATATAATGGAATATAGAAAAGCCTTCGACTATTAATTGACCAATTGTAGGGCTATATCCCCTTGCCTGGATCATTTAGTCCGATAAGGTTATATACTATCAAAGAAAATTATTATGCCAGAGCCTCTATAAAATTCTATATGGTACTGCAGATTCACTTACTACAAGCTAGTGGTCATATATTACTAACCCGCGTTGTCTCCAAACCGGCGCCGGATAGTGTCGCGACGAATCTGAGACATAAAGCCGTAGCGGCCGAGAATCCCATTGATCGTCGCATACGTTTCCTGAATCTGGAAGAATACGAAGTACTTAACTAGACTGTACTATGAGCTTGTATTAAGACTTTGGTAGTATCTATAGTAAGAGACATTATAAAGACAAACTTTATACTATTATTTTTAGTTTTAAAAAGCAAGCTAATACTAAATATAGTAGCTTTATTATTACTAAATTACTAACTAAGCGCTAATATCACTATCAGTGTCGTTAGTTTTATACTAATCTCTGTTACTATAGATATTATCCAACGATACTACTATATACCTCATCTTAATAATACCTACACTTCTTCCTTTCTAGCGTGCTTTTTGCTATTATTGCCCCGTAAATCAAAATCATTACAGAATCATGACAAAAGTAAAAGTCGCTATTAACGGTTTCGGACGTATTGGTCGTCTTGTGTACCGTCAAATCTTTGACATGGAAGGAATTGATGTAGTAGCTATCAACGACCTTACAAGTCCTTCGGTACTAGCACATTTGTTGAAATATGATACTGCCCAGGGCAGATTTAATGCTGAGGTTACAGCCTCTGAGAATTCAATAAGCGTAAACGGAGAAGAAATAAATATCTACGCGCAAAGGGATCCGGCACAGATACCCTGGGGACAGCATGATGTAGATGTAGTACTTGAGTGTACTGGTTTCTTTGCTGATAAAGATAAAGCTTCTGCACACCTTACTGCTGGTGCTAAGAAAGTGGTTATCTCCGCTCCTGCTACCGGTGATCTTAAGACGATCGTGTTCAACGTAAACCACGACATTCTGGATGGTTCAGAGTCTATCATCAGCTGTGCATCGTGTACTACCAACTGTCTTGCTCCAATGGCGCAGGTACTCGATCAGCAGTACGGCATCATCAATGGTTTGATGACTACTGTACACGCTTATACCAACGATCAGAACACACAAGATGCTCCTCACGCTAAGGGTGACCTGAGAAGAGCACGTGCGGCTGCTCAGAACATAGTACCTAACAGTACCGGTGCTGCTAAAGCTATTGGATTGGTGCTCCCTAATCTGAAAGGCAAACTGGATGGATCAGCTCAGCGTGTTCCTACACTGACGGGTTCCCTGACCGAGCTAACCTGTATCGTAGGTAAAGCTGTTACAGCTGACGAAGTGAACGCTGCTATGAAGGCTGCGGCGAACGAAAGCTTTGGCTACACTGAAGATGAAATCGTGAGCAGCGATATCATCGGTATCAGCTTCGGTTCACTGTTCGATGGTACTCAGACAAAGGTATCAAAGGTTGGAGATACTCAACTGGTACGCGTAGTGAGCTGGTATGACAACGAAATGTCGTATGTATCTCAACTGGTACGTACCGTTAACTACTTTGCACAACTTATTAACAAGTAAGGAGTTAAAGTAGGATACTTTACATCGTTAGGAAAACAGACACCCGTTAAGGTGTCTGTTTTTTTATTTGAGCCTTGATGTAGTTGATGGTATACCCCTTCTGCACGAATATTTTTTCGTAGTGGGTCGTAATACCAAAATGGTCGGCGTAGAGTTCTGACTTGTACAGATCGTTGGTGTACTGCTGGATCTGGTAGTGTTCAGCTTCCTGTATGGAGGAAAGAGTGTAATCGTACAGAAAGGGACTGTCGGTCTTGAGATGGAAGATACCGTTATCCTTGAGGTAGGTAGCGTAGTACGACAAAAAGTTCTGATTGGTCAGCCGCTGGTTTTCCTCCCGCTGCCTTACTTTGGGATCGGGATGCACCAGCCAAATCTCATCCACTTCGTTTTCTGCAAAAAATTCGTCGAGGAAACGAATACCGGCCCGCAGAAATGCCACATTGGTAAGGTTGGCGTTTATGGCTTCCATACTTCCCCTGGCGATCCGGTCACCTTTGATATCGACACCAATGAAATTTTTATTAGGGAATAAGCGGGCCAGACCTACCGTATACTCCCCCTTTCCGCACGCAAGCTCCAGGACGATGGGGTTGTTGTTTTTGAAGTACATCTCATTCCACCTTCCCTTGATGGTTGTGTAAAGAGGTTTACCGTCTTCGATTACATTATCTGCCTGATTGGAAAACTGATAGTAAATGGATTTCTTTCTTGCCACTCTTATATTGTATTTAAATCTGCTACTACAAAGGTACTGCCACCCACATAGATGACATCGTCGGGATCTGCCTCCTTAACAGCCTCCGAAAGGGCTATATTTACATCCTGGAAAGCTTTCCCCTCTAATCCTTCACTCCCGGCCAAGGCGAGTAGTTTGGATGCGTCCAGGGCCCGCATATTGGAAGGAGCACAAAAATAGTAGAAAGCATCTTTGGGAAACAGTTTCAGTACGGAAGAAACATCTTTATCCGACACAAAGCCCAGTACAAACCGACGGCTCCGGGCGGGCAGGCTGCTCAACTGTTCCAGTACTGAGGAAATACCGGCCGCGTTATGGGCCGTATCACAAAGGATAAGGGGCGCGTCAGAAAGTTTTTGCCAGCGACCTTTCAGCCCTGTCAGCGAAGCCGTAGTTGCCAGGCCTCCCCGAAGAGCTTCATCAGGGATAGCCCAGCCTTTCTCCCGAAGGATTTCCAGAGCGGCTACTACCCCTTTGATATTTTTAAGCTGATAGATCCCCGCCAGTTCCAGGGCCAGATCTTTATATTTTGAAGTACCTGTCTGTTTGTCCTGTATCTGAACCAACAACTTCCCGTCGAAATACTGAGAATCCAGCACATCCAGAAGGTCCGAAGCAAAGGTGATGGGCGCCTCCTGCTGACCGGCCACTTCCTGAAATACCTGTGCCACCACTTCGTCCTGCCTTTCACTGATCACTACCGGTACTCCATACTTGATGATCCCGGCTTTTTCGCGGGCTATTTCCGGTAGTGTATTGCCCAGGTACTGCATGTGATCATAGCTGATGTTGGTTATTACGGATAACTCGGGTATGATTACATTGGTAGAGTCAAGACGTCCCCCCATACCCACTTCTACCACCGCTACATCTACCTCCATCTTAGCAAAATAATCAAAGGCCATGGCTACGGTCACCTCAAAGAAGGAAGGCTTTACCGTCTCGATAAATTCCTGATGATCTGTCACAAACTGAACAATGTACCCTTCATCAACCGGAGTGCCGTCAATGCGTATACGCTCGGTAAATGATTTGAGATGAGGCGATGTATAGAGCCCGGTATGGTAACCAGCTGTCTGCAGCACTGAAGCCAGCATATGGGAGGTACTTCCCTTGCCATTGGTACCGGCTACATGGACGGATCGAAACTTCTGCTGGGGGTTACCGAGGCGTTCGCAGAACTGGTAGGTAGTATGAAGGCCCGGCTTGTAAGCACGGGCCCCTTGATTCTGAAATATAGGAAGTCTACTATAAAGGTACTCTATGGCTTCATTATAGGTCATATACTCTGACTTAGTTGGAGCGGATTTTAAAGGTGATCGTACCTACTGATTCATCGGGTACGTTGGCAGCTTTGGCAACAAAGGTAAGCGCTCTTACCGCATTTTTATACTGATTGACTACGGCGTAGTCAGTGACGGTTGAGCTCAGGGTAATTACGTTCTTTACGCGCCCGTTGCTACCCACTACAATCTTAAAAGTAATATCACCGGTGGCATCCGAGTTGTCATTTACCTGAGGAGGACGTGACCATCCCCAACCAGCCAGGTCAAGACCTACGCCGGTACCACCACCGCCGCCACCTTTGTAGGATTTGGAGTAGAGGCTTCCCTCACGGGCTCCCTTATCACCCACACCACTGGCATCGTCACCGTTGTTGTTTCCCCCGACACCACTCTTGGTACCCGTAGTACCATTGCTCCCGGATGAGCTTCCTGATGATTTCGTGAATAAAGCATCACGGTTGATAGGCTTCTCCGGAGCCGGCTTGGCTACTGGTGTATTGGATGAGCTGGCGCTGGTTGCTACTTTTTTGGATTCGGTACGCTCCGGCTCTTCTACGGGGCTTTCGGTTTTGCTGGTGATCACCTTCTCGGTAGCACGCGTGGTAGTAGGCTTGACCGTCTCAGTGCGCGGAGCCGGAGGTGTAGGACGCGGAGGCGTAGCTACTGACTTGCGCTCTACAGTTTCGGCTTCACGGCGCATGTTCTCATTGACCTTGGAATCATTCGCCTTATTGAATGTCTGCAGATCACCGCTTCCGACATTATCCGTACCGTAGTTCACTTCCACCATCAGCTCCATAGGACCTGTCTTGGGTGTATTACGATTAAGCCGGATAAAGAAGAAGATAGTAAGGACTGCCACTGTACAGGCAAAAGACAAGGCCCACGAAATGGCTATGCGTTCACGATCTTCGGCGGTTGATAGAGTCATAGTTCCAGTCTGAAATTTTCGGTATAACGTAAAATTATGGCTATTTCGTGTATAAACAAAAAAAGGAGCCGTTTGGCTCCTTTCTCCGATTTATAAGTTATTCTAAAGTCGATTCTTATATACCCAGACCCCCTCGCCTGCTACTTTCTCTACGGCTTCCAGGTTGTTATAGGCTTCATTCATGCTGTCATATCCCTGGGCTGATACCTTGATGAGGCCGTTTCCTTTCTGTTCCATAATGAAAGCATTGGCGAAACCTCCCTGCTGCAGTTGCGTCAGCAGTATCTGGGCGTTTTTCATGCTTTCGAAGCTTCCGGCAATGACGTAAAATTTCTTAACAACGTTGTCAACGGGAGTTACTACCGGGCTTGCCGCCTTCGGTGCCAGATCGGCTACCTTTTGGGGCTCAGCAATGGCAACCTTAGCCGATACCGGCTGAGCAGGTACAGTTGCCTGCTGCTCATCAGCTACCAGAGTTTCTTCCGGAGCAATCACCAGATCGTCTTCTATCTCAATGGTCAGATCATCTTTGGACTCAGCGATCTGTTTCTCGGCCATGGTAGTCTGTACGTACTCCGATACACCATAGAATGGGTTCAGCGTACTCAGCATACTGTTGGTACCACTGGGCGCATAAAATACGCTCAGATAGAAAGCCATACCTGCCGCAGCGGCAGCCGCAGCCCAGCCGCTCCATCCCCAACGGGTCTTACGGGTTGTGACTTCTTCTTCGGTCATTTCTTCTTCTTCGGTTTCTACTTCGGTAGCAGCGATAGCTTCGAAAACAGGAGCAGGATGTAGTACGGGCTCTTCCACATATGAGGAAGCATTCGCCTTTAACTCAACCGCCTTAATTGACTGAAATCCAAACCAGTCTACGTTAAAGTTCTGAGTACTATCCGGCTCAAACACCAGCTTTCCCTCCGAATTATTCCGAAAATCCCCCACACCCGGTATAGCAGCCTTTCCTTCTTCACGCAGTGAAGCACGCAGTGTTTCCGTGTACTTCTTCACACATGACATAGCTTCTTCCCGGCTGATTTTTTCATTCACCGAGATATAGAAAGTAAGCAGTCCATCATCCAGCTTCAGTACCTCGTTAAAAGCCACTCGCTTTTGAGAAGGTGAAAACATACCGGATGCACTATTGTACTGAGCATTGATATGGTGCGTCAACAAACCACCCAGTTCCGGGATGATCACACAATCCTGCTCGTAAAGAAGTTTTCGGATGTACTTTTCAACTGCTACCATAGGTCGTTAGGGATTAACTAAAACGAAGTTAAAAAGAAAAAGATAATCCTCCAACAAAGTTGAGTCCCTGATTGGGGTAGTACAAGTACCTTTGGTACTGCTTGCCAAGTATGTTATTAATGGACACAAAAGCAGAGAAGTTCCTGGTTAACAGGTAGTCTATCTTCAGATTGAGGTCAGCAATGGGAGGCAATTTGACTGCTTCGCCGGTCTGAAAATTTTTTGCTTTAATACCGGTTAATAAATAAAAATCTGTAGTCAGGAATAACTTCTTACTTATGGTCACGGCGTTAAACCAGTTTAACGTAAAGTTGGGGCGATGCCAGGCCGCTTCCAGTCGATCCATACCGTAGTCAAAATAGTTGGCTTTCAGCGAGGTTTTGTAGAGTTCGTTAAAGTTGTAGCCAGCCTGTGCGGAGATGGTCAGTACCCGGGTATTGACGCCATCGTATAGCACCGCGAACTTTGACGTATCGGCGTATGAATTGTTAAAAACATAGAAGTTGCGGTAGTTGGTATAGGCCACTCTACCTTCGTAATTGAGGCCATCGTGCTCCCCTTTTACCCCCCCGTAGATCTCGGAAGCTTTCTCGGTATTAGCGACCAGTACATTGGGAGCCAGCCACAGGTTTTCTGATAGCAGACTACGCAGCGTATTACGGACAATGTCGCCGTTCCAGCCGGCAAACACGTGCATTCCGCTTACGGGTATTACGTCCAGATTGATAACCGGATAAGCGCGGGTCCGGTTAATGTTGAGGCCGTTGTCAGTTTCGTTGACCGCGTTCACCCCGGCCGTTACCGAAAACATCTCATCCACGTACTTGAACATGGGCTTTACCCGGAACAGATTCCGGTTGAAAGTCTCCGCATCCACCCGCTGCGATACGTAGGCATCGGCATCAAAAAGGGCTATGAACTTCTCCGAAATGGGCAGCGAGGTATTGAGGTTGGTACCCCAATCCATCTCGGAGGCATTGTAGCGGTCTCTCAGTGAGTACACACTGGTACGTACCGCGTAGTCTACCGTAGTGCTTGGGTCGGTATTTTCGAAAGCCAGCTGGAGTCCGAAGCGGTTCAGCGTCTGGCGGATGCTATCGCGGTTGATCACGATCTCGTCGGGCTGTGGTCTGAATCCGTAGAAGTAGTAGTTGTCGCGGTTGTAGTCGACGTTACCCTCTACCTTGAAGGCATTACGGATGTACTTGGCGCCTACATCTACCATGGTATTGGCATTGGCCGAAAGCTTACCCTGTACCGGACCAGTGGCGGCGGAGAGATGTCTGGCTTTGGCTGTAAAGACCAGGTCCTGGGTAGCACGGGTACTCACAAAGGCATCCCCCAGGAAGCGGCCGTAGTTTCCTCCTCCCAGTTTGATATAGTTGTTGAGTGGCTCAGGCTGCTCCTGACGGGTCTTTTCGTCCGATGAAGCCACTACGGTGGGAGTCAGCTTGGGAATAGAGACATCAATCCTGGGGTCCAGGAACTCGTAATTTACCTTTTTGTCGGTGCTCTTAGGCTGTATAGGCTGCACTTTATCAAACAGGCGGTTGGCCTGCGGAAATTCAATGCTTTTTTCCTTTACGATTTCGTACGTCTGGCTTTCTATTTCGCCTCGCTGCTGGGCATTGGCATTAGAGGCTACAAATCCTGCTACGATGAGTAAGGCTAGAGTTCGGAGTGTATTTGGGGTATTCATCATGAATAATGTCTTTTTTAAGCAATGGGATGAGTGATGGTTAGCGTCGGTTGATTTCGTCCAGTTTGGTCCTTGCCAGGGCCACCGCCTCCTGATCATCCGAGTTCTCAATGATCGAATTCAGAGTTGCTTTGGCCTGAGCCACTTCGTTCATACCCATATACACATCCGACAACAAAATGAACGAGCGTACACGCCAGTTATCATACCCTTCAAACTGTTTACTCATTTCGAATATAGAAGCCTCTGCTTCCTTGAACTTCTTCGTCCGGAACAAAATATCACTCAACCAGTACTTCGCCTCAGCGCCGTACTCATCCTTTGAGGTAGTAGCTACCTTTCTGAACTCCTCCGCCGCTTTCTGGTAGTCGCCGCGGGCGTAAGGTACTTTACCATAGTAGAGCTGAGCCTTGGCTACCCCACCCGGTACTACGTTACCTACATTGACTACCTCGCGGGCATAGTGCATGGTAGAGTCATAGTTCTTGAGGGAGTAGTAGGTATCCATCAGGCCAATCCAGGCGATGGCCTGCTCTTTCTTGTTCTCCGCGTTACGTAGCAATACTCTGAAGTTGCCTACCGCATTGCTATAGTTACCGCGGGCTATCTCGAGCTCTGCCGAGCGCTGGGCCGCTGTGGCTACGTAGGTAGAGCGGTTGTCCTGCACAACCATACGGTAGTACTGCAGGGCTTCCTGTACATCATTGCCTTTGTCGTAGGCAGCTCCTATATAGTACTTGGCATCGTAGATAAACTTACTGCTGGGATAGCTATCCATAAATTCATTGAGTGCCTTGACGGCTGCCGGGTACTTCTCAGCCAGGAACAGGTTGCGGGCATTGTCAAACTCTACCTCTTCCAGCTTAGTATTACCAGGGTTATTTTTTCTAACCATGCTTAGTACCTGGGCAAACTCCTCCGGACGACCAACCGCGTTAAAGCTTTCCTGGATACCTTCCAGCGCACTACTGGCCGATGGGGAAGCCGGATATTCGCTCAGTACGCGACGAAAATCGTTGATTGCCTGCTCGTATACCTGTATGTTATAGTAAGCCTGTCCACGACGCAGCAGAGCCGCCGGAATGGTGTAGCTCTTGGGCTTTTCGTTGATCAGACGGGTAAAGGAGCGTACAGCCTGCTGGTAGGATTTGTTCTGGAACTCGAGGTCAGCGATCTGGAACAGGGCGTCATCCACGTAGCGTGAGCCGGGGTACTGGCTGATCAGCTGATCAAACTGCTTCCGGGCGTCCTGCTCCCGGTTCATGTAGATAAAGGCACGTCCTTTCTGGTACAGGGCATAGTCCTTATCCACGCGTCCGTTGGCTGTCACCTTCTCGTAGGTACGTATCGCCTCGTTGTAGTTCTTAGCCGCCAGGTACGTATCCGCCAGTCTTACGTGCGCATCTTCCACTACGGCATGATCTATACCCTGGATATTCGCTACGAAATCTTTGAAGTAGCCATTGGCGCGGCTGTAATTCTTCTGGTTGTAGAAGATGTAGCCCAGCGCGTACAGACTCTTCCGTCCGTAGATACCCGCTTTGGAATTTTTGGACAGCTGATTGTATATATCAACTGCCTCGTTGAATTTCTTCTGAGCTGCGAGGGCCTCAGCTTTCTGGTAGGTGGCCGCTATGGAGATCTCTTCGTCTACGGGATTCTTAAGGGACTTATTGAAATTAACAATAGCCTGATCGTACCGCTCCATGTTGAAGTCCGTTACCCCCTGGTTATAGGTCAGGCGCTGGTAGGTAGCGTTGATCTTGGCGTTGCGGTTGCGGAGTCCTTCGATGTAGGTAATGGCCGCAGCGTTATTACTGGCTCCCGAATAAGCTTCGGCCACCAGCTGGTTCACCTCCTCCTCGTGTTTGCTGCCCGGATAGCGAGTCAGGTAGTCATTGAACTCCTTGATTGCCTCGTTGTTATTTCCCAACTCCAAAAGAACTTTGGCGCGGTTAAAAGCGGCTTCTTCGCGTACGGTTGGATTAAAAGTAAGCCGTGATGCGTTGTCAAAAGCCGTCAGAGCAAAGTTTGGATTGTTCTGTTTCAGGTAGCTGATCCCTACCAGGTACGAAGCATACTGAGCTACGGAGTCCTTACCGGGCGCTACCCCTTTTAACGCATCAATGGCTCCGGGATGATTATCCATCCGGAACAGTGAATGACCATAGTGCAGGGCTACGGCCGGTGGCAGAGTACCCTGCTTCATACGCTTGTATCGCTCATAGGCAGTGGCCGCGGCTTTATAGTCTCCCTTCTCGTAGTATACCTCTGCCACGTACAGCGCCACATCATCCAGCTTGTTGTTGCCGCGCTGCTGCTGGTTCAGTACCCGCTCGCCGTAGGTCAGCAGCTGATCGTAGCGCTGGAGCTGGTAGAGTGATGATACGATCCAGTTGGGAGCCTCCGACTTGTAGTAAGGATGATTTTCCACCCGCTGAAAATCCTGGTAGGCTTCTTCGTAGTTGTTTTTGCGGTAGTTGATCACCCCGGCGTAGAAAGACGCATCGGCGGCATTTTCAAAGTTAGCATCCCGCTTGACCAGGTTGAAAAGGGGTAGCGCCTGGTCTAGCTGGTTAGTCTTAAAGTAAGACATGGCCAACCGATAGCTGGCTTCCATCTTCTTGCCGGTATTGCTGGCACTGTTGACAGCTTTCTCCAGATAGGTGATGGCCTTCTGGTATTCGCCCGCCTCGTAGTAGTACCGTCCCAGGTCGCTGAAGATGAGCTGAGCCTTGGGGTGCTCGGCGTGGTTGCGCACAAAGCGGTCTATCTGTACCTCGGCTTCGGGGTAGTCAAGGTACAGGCCGGTCACGGCTATGTAGTACTCGGCCGTTACGGTATTGTAATCACTTGTACTTAGTAGTTTATCCTGTTTTTTAAGAAACTGGTTGAATTCCTCCCGGGCCGCTACGAAATTGGACTTCTCAAAAAATTCCAGACCATTTCGGTAGTGCGCTTCGGGGGCTGTGTAACCTAAGGTAGTCTGGGCCTGACTGGTAAGAACGCCCAACCACAGGCACAATCCGAGCGTGTAAAAGCTACGTTTTAATAACATGGGGCTTAGTTTGATAGAATAAGTAGTAGATAATGTCAAAAATAGGCCAACTCAGAATGGTATCAAACCATCCGTTCCTTCTCCCCCTCTTCCGTACTATCACGTAGTTAACGAAAGACACCTGAAAACCGTATGGGAAGAAATGATTTTCACGGTTTCCACTTACTGAGTGAAGTGTAGATTGAAAGATACCCGTCAGAATACAATTCCGTTTCTGATCAGCGAGTCACCAAAGTCAGCGTGCATGGCCGTAAATCGCTCCGTTACCCGGGCCATAAACGTATCGTCCAGGATCTGATGTACCTCTTCTGGGGAGCTGACCTCCGTTTCGTCCAGCTTATAGGTTTGCTCATACATGCCCCCTGCCTCAAACTTTATGATATACTTTCCGTTCCATTGATAAAGACTAATTTTGTACTGGGGATGGGGTATGTCATGAATGTATCTCATAGAGTATAACTAGTAGTATGTTTAATTAGGCAAAAGTAGTTAATAAGTGCCGATGCAAAGAGACCGTTTTATTTCAGGAGTAGCCTTCCTGTTACTTTCTATAATATTTTTAATGGGTTGTGGTAACAAAGAAGAAGCTTCCAACTTCTTCCTGAAAGGCAATGTACAGCTCAGTAAGAGAAACTATGACGCAGCTATTCATTACTATAATGAAGCCATAGAAAAATATCCGGAGTTTTCGGATGCTTACCTCAACAAAGGGATTGCCCTGCTACAGTTAGGAAAACCCGCAGACGCATTCAAGGTTTTGACGGAAGCCATCAATATCGATAATAAGTTTCCGGAGCTGTACCTGACCCGGGCCGAAGCCGCCATACTGGCCGGCGACTTGCAAACGGCCGAAAATGATCTGAACTATATAGCCAAATCCTATCAGGACTCGGCCCAGTTTCATATTGTACGGGGGAATCTGATGGTTAACCGTAAAAACACGGCCAATGCACTGGCTGATTTTGACCGGGCGCTGACCCTGAAGCCGGATCACGTGGAAGCCCTGGTTAACCGGGGGGCTCTATACTTTGAGCAGAAAGAATACGAGCAGGCTCGCAGCGATTTTGAAAAAGCGCTCTCGCTGAACCCTAAGCAGCAGCAAGCCCTGAATAACCTGGGCCTGCTGGAGTCACGCAAGAAGAACTGGAAAAAGGCCATGGACTATTTTGACCGGGCCCTATCTCTTAACCCGGTAGATCCTTACGCTCTCAATAATAAGGGGTACGTGCTACTGGAAACCAATAAACTGGAAGAAGCCCACAAACATATCGCCAGCTCGTTACAAAAGCTGCCTGAGAATGGCTACGCGCTACGGAACCTGGGCATCTACTACACCCGGTCCGGGCAGCAGGAACAGGCCATCGAACAGTTTGACAAAGCCCTTGATCTGGCGCAGCCCGTTGAGTACTTATACGCTTACGCGGGCAAAGCCTACTACGACCAGAACCAGACCGACAAAGCCTGTGCCATCTGGCGCCGGGGCAGCCTGGTTAAAGACAGTACCGCCATTGAGTACCGGGAGAAATACTGCCAGTAATTACCAGTTGCTCCGTATATACTCTTTCAGCCCTTTGAATATACGTGTATTGGTTTCGGGGTCGGTAAAGACTTCCAGCATAGCGCATTGCTCACTGTCCACCAGTTGCTGAAGGGCTTCGGCCAGCTCTTCCAGTGCCCACACGCCTCTGTATAGTATATTGCTATCTGCGGCTGTTCGCTCGGCCGTCATGGCGTGGCGGGTTTCGAAGTACTGCTCCAGCTCGGGTTGCCGTGCCGGGCCGTCAATCATCCTGAATATGTTGCCTCCGCTGTTGTTCATGACTATGATCCTGAGATTAGCGGGTAGTTCTTCCAGGAGCAGTCCGTTCCGGTCGTACAGGAAGGCCACATCACCCACGATCAGGTAAGTAGGTACCCGATTGGTCAGGGCGGCGCCCACGGCGGTACTTACACAGCCATCTATCCCACTCGTACCCCGGTTAGCAAACACTTCGATAGACTTACCTTCCAGTCCCAGCATATTGACGTAGCGGATCGGCATACTGTTAGCTACGTGCAACTGACACCCCTCCGGAAGGGTACTTAGAGTCTTCTCGAACACTGTAAGCTCATTTAACTCCGTTTGCAGGCGTAGATATTCCATGAGCAGGCGGGTCGATTTGCGGTTCATCCACAGCCACTTCTCCGCGTAAGCATCATCCGTTTCGCCATCCTGGTTCTGCACAAACCGCTGATAATCTATATCTTCGAAAAGCTTCGGGAAGAAGTACCCCGGCGCTACGGGCACGTGTGTCGTAAGCGTCTGGAAAGTATCGATAAGGTTTTGTTCTTCGCTGATGTGCCAGTGCCGGAGGGGCGGGTTGGCTCTCAGGAATAGCTTGAGATTCTTGGAGATAAAAGATTTCCCGAAGGTAATCAGCAGATCAGGACGCAGATCTTCATCCAAGCTCTGCCCCAGGAACAGGTCCTGCTTGGTGATCAGCCAGTCATTGCCCTGTAGGTTCGTAATCACATCGCCCAGTACCGGTACGTGAAGCTCTTCGGCAATATGACTCAGTACCCGGTTCAGATCCTCGTCGGCTGCATGCTGCCCTCCTGCAATCAAAATCCGCTCCGACTCGTCCCACTCATTCAGCAACTCGTGCCAGGTTTCTACGGATAGTGTAGCCTCGGCATGCAGTCGTGTAACGATTCTCAAATCAGCAGATGGAATAAATCGTTCGTCGGCTTCGGGGTAAAAAGGCTCGCGTATGGGTACATTAATATGTGTAGGCCCCGGTGGGAAAGCCATAGAAGCCAGTATGGCCTCATTGACGGTGCGATTGATGTACCACCTGGCATCAGCGTGGCTGTAGTCAGCAGGCAACTCATACGACCTTTTTACGTGCTTGCCGTAGATCTCGTTCTGGTAGATGGTCTGGCCATCCTGTTGGTGTATCCACTCCTTAGGGCGATCCGCCGTGAGTACCAGCAGGGGTACCTGCTGAAAGTAGGCTTCCACCACGGCCGGAGCAAAGTTATAGGCGGCGCTACCCGATGTACATACAATCGCTACCGGTGCCTTGACCTGCTGCGCTATCCCCAAGGCTATGAAGCCCGCCGCCCGTTCGTCCATGACGACATGGGTCTGTATATGTGGATTACGGGCAAATGCCAGGGTGAGGGCCGCGCTGCGGGAACCGGGTGATATAACCGCGTGCCGGATGCCCTGCGCGGCACATAGAGCGACAAGATCAATAAGGGGTTGTAAGACTGCCATGAGTAGTAGACCAAAGAAAAAAGCCTCTTACAAGAAGAGGCTTTCAAAAATACGTTGCAACATTGAATCGGAAAACCTTTTGGGATTATCCAAGGTATGTTTTTAGGGCTTTGCTGCGTGAAGCATGACGCAGACGACGGATCGCTTTCTCTTTGATCTGGCGTACGCGCTCACGGGTAAGGTTAAACTTCTCGCCAATCTCCTCAAGCGTCATCGCGTGCTCACCGTTTAGTCCAAAGTACAGAGCGATCACATCCGCTTCCCGCTGAGTCAGCGTTGACAGAGCGCGTTGTACTTCTTTACGCAGTGATTCATTTACCAGTCCGGAGTCAGGCTTATCTTCCAGATCGTTTTCGAGTACGTCCAGTAGGCTATTCTCCTCACCTTGTACGAAAGGAGCATCCATGGATACGTGACGACCCGAGATCTTCATAGTATCAACTACTTCCGAAGAAGAAATCTCGAGTACTTCGGCCAGTTCCTCAGGGGATGGCTCACGCTCAAAGCGCTGCTCCAGTTCAGAAAAAGTCTTTGATATCTTATTGAGTGAGCCCACCCGGTTCAGAGGCAGACGCACGATCCGTGACTGTTCGGCTAAAGCCTGAAGAATAGACTGACGAATCCACCAAACGGCATAGGAGATAAACTTAAAACCGCGTGTTTCATCAAAACGTTGAGCAGCTTTTATAAGACCCAGGTTTCCCTCGTTGATCAAGTCACCTAGCGAAAGGCCCTGGTTTTGATACTGCTTAGCTACCGAAACCACGAAGCGAAGATTTGCCTTGGTGAGCCTTTCGAGCGAAAGCTGATCTCCCTCGCGAATTTTCTGAGCCAACGTCACTTCCTCATCCGGTGTCAACAAATCCACCTTACCGATCTCCTGCAGGTATTTATCGAGCGATTGGCTTTCGCGATTGGTAATCTGCTTGCTGATCTTTAGCTGTCTCATCTATTAGTATTGTTAATTTTAGTGTATAACGTAATACCCCTTAAAATCATTCGTATTAGAAAAACAATATTTTCGGGTTATTTGTTCTCCGGCTTTGGAAGAAGAACCTTGCGTGACAAACGATATTTTCCAGTCTTCTTATCAACATCAACAAGCTTCACTCGCACCTCTTCGCCAACTTCGAGTACACCATCCATATTCTCAAGACGCTCCCACTTTATCTCAGAAATATGCAATAAGCCATCTTTGCCGGGCAGGAATTCAACGAATGCACCAAACGGCATGATCGTTTTAACGGTACCGTTATACTCTTCCCCGATTTCGGGCACAGTTACTATACCTCTTACGCGGGCTACTGCCTTATCCATTGATTCTTTGTTAGCTGAGAAAATGCTAACGAATCCGGCATTATCTTTTTCTTCGATGGATACAGTAGCGCCTGATTCTTTCTGGATATCCTGTACTACCTTACCACCTGGACCAATAACCGCGCCAATCATTTCACGATCGATCTTAATTACTACCGCACGTGGTGTATGAGGCTTCAGATCCGGACGTGGCTCGGTGATCGCCTTGTTCATTTCGTTCAGGATGTGCAGACGACCTGCTTTGGCCTGTAGAAGCGCTTCGGTAAGTACTTCAAACGAAAGACCATCTACTTTGATGTCCATCTGACAGGCCGTGATACCATTGGCAGTACCTGTAACTTTGAAGTCCATATCACCCAGGTGATCTTCATCTCCGAGGATATCTGATAGTACAGCGTACTTTCCGGTCTCAGCATCAGAGATCAATCCCATGGCAATACCGGATACCGGAGCTTTTATTTTCAGACCGGCATCCATCAGAGCCAGCGAACCGGCACATACCGTTGCCATTGAAGATGAACCATTGGACTCAAGGATATCCGATACAATACGAATAGTGTATGGGTTTTCACCCTCCGGAGGCAATACTTTCTTAAGCGCACGCAGAGCCAGGTTACCATGACCTACTTCTCTGCGTCCGGGTCCACGGTTTGGTTTTACTTCACCGGTTGAGAAACCAGGGAAGTTGTAATGGAGCAGAAACTTGTTGTAACCGTAGTTCATTGCAGTATCTACAATCTGCTCGTCCATTTTAGTTCCCAGAGTCACCGTAGTCAGCGACTGAGTTTCACCGCGGGTAAAGAGTGCCGAACCATGCGCATTAGGCAGGAAGTCTACTTCACTGGCAATAGGACGAACCTGGTCCAGCTGACGGCCATCCAGACGGATGCGCTCATCCAGTACCAGACGACGGGCTGCATCATACTCAAGGTCATGGAAGTAGCGCTTGATCAGAGACTCATTGACCTCTTCGCCTTCCTGGATAGTCGCCATGAACTCCTGCAGCACGGCTTTGAAGCCTTCCTTGCGCTGCTGCTTGCTTCCACCCTGCTTGGCTACTGCATATACTTTGTCGTAGCAGAAAGAGCGTACACGGGCTTCCAGCTCCGCATCCTGCAAATCTCCTGGATACTCACGCTTTGTGGTTTTTCCTACCTCAGCTTCAAACTCTTTCAGTGCGGCACACTGAACCTTGATAGCCTCATGCGCCACTTTCAGCGCTTCAATGATTTCTTCTTCCGAAGCCTCTTCCAGTTCGCCTTCCACCATGGTGATATCCCGGCTGGTAGCACCCACCATCAGATCGATCGTAGCTCTGCTAAGATCAGAAGCCTTGGGATTTACAATGTACTGACCATCGATCTTGGCTACACGTACTTCTGATACGGGACCATTGAAAGGTATATCCGAAGCCATCAGAGCCGCTGAAGCAGCCAGGGCAGCCAGGGCATCGGGCAAAGCCTCCGCATCGGCTGAGATCAGGAATATGTTAATTTGGATATCGGCGTGGTAGTCGTCCGGAAAAAGAGGACGCATAGCGCGGTCCACTAGACGGCTAACCAGTACTTCGTGGTCAGAAAGCTTACCCTCACGGCGCATGAAGCTACCGGGAATACGACCTGCCGAAGCGAATTTTTCTTGATAATCTACTGATAGAGGCAGGAAATCAACCCCTTCTTTAATGTCTTTATTGGCAACTACAGTAGCCAGTAGCATGGTATTACCCAAACGTACTACTACCGAGCCGTCTGCCTGCTTCGCTAGTTTCCCTGTTTCAATAGTGATTTGTCTGCCATCGGGCAGTGGTATTGTCTTTGTGATGACGTTAAATTGCATAAATGTAGAATAGATGAATGAGTAACCGCTTTATAACCGCTTTGTATTAAACTTCAATAAATTACTATTAGTTTAAAGTAGAAAGTATATAATATACCTTACATACCCTATTATATCTGCCTAATGAAGAAAAAGTTAGGACTTCCAAAAAAAATATTATTTGTAAAGGAGCAGCAGAGGACTTTTTTAACGCAAATCAGGGAATTTACCTTAAAAGCAAATTCCCTGATTATGCTAGAATTACTTACGAATGTTCAGCTCAGCAATGATGGCACGGTAGCGATTAATGTCTTTCTTTGACAGATAATCCAATAGTCTTCTACGCTTACCTACCATTTTGAGTAGCCCCAGACGCGTGTCGTTGTCTTTCTTGTGCGTTTTGAGGTGTTCGGTCAGATAGTTGATCCGGTACGTGAACAATGCAATTTGGGACTCAGGGGAACCGGTATCACCAGCTTCTTTCTTGAACCCTTTGCTTTCGAAGATTTCCTTCTTCTTGTCCGTGGTTAAATACATGATTGTAACAACAGATTAAATTGTGAATAAAAATTAAAACAGCCGCAAAGGTACGGAATACTTCTGAAAGTACAAAATTACGCCTCCAGTTCGGCTTCTTGTGAAGTAAGCGTCGTCGCCTGATATTTCCCTTTTTGGAGCCTTCGCTTCATTTTATTGATAAACATCAGGTACACGTCTTTTTCAAACAGGCGGGAGTCGTTGCGGGCCCGGTCAATAAAGTACAATCCGGCCAGCAGCAGTACTGTGTTAGGAAGCCAGGCTCCGAAGTACACGTTTACGAGGCCTTCTTTCACCCACTTGTCTCCCTGTATGGTCAATACATACATCAGGATAAAGAATACGATGGAGATCAGTACCGGCATCCCAAAGCCGCCCTTCTTAATGATAGCTCCGAGCGGCGCACCGATCAGGAACATCACCAGGCACGACAGCGCCTGGGTATATTTATGGTGTTTTTCGAGTTCGTAGCGATTACCTTCTTTACGCTTACTCTGCAGGTACTCCTGATTGGACTTGGCAAAGCTGGCCATGCTCTGGGCCGAGTTGCGGGCCGTCGTCAGGATCTCCTTCCTGATGCTATCCCCTACCGGCTTGGCAATAAGAGAATCAATCCACTTGCCGGCCTCCGTCTTGACGCCATAGGTATACGAGGTGCGGGCGTGGTAGGTAAAGTACTGCTGGCTATTGGCCACCAGTCGTTCGCGGGTTTGCTTGTAGTCGTTACGGATGGAGTCTGCCGTCTGGTTCAGCGACTGGATGTTCTTCATGAACTCGTGGTACTTAAACTGCTCCTCATCGGTACGCCGCATCCCAAATGATTCCAGACTTACTACCAGCTTGTACTGATCGAAACGGTTGCGCACAAAGTTAGCCCCCGAAGCAGCTCCGGCTCCCATAGCCGGACCGTACACTACCGATCGGTTAGCTCCGGTCGCATCGATTACCTCCTGGTAGTCGCTGCCGCTGAATAGCTCAATAACCAGGTAGCCATTGTTATTGATGGTGTACATCCTACCTGAGTCCGCCAGAATGACTTGCGTATTGCCTCTTTCGTAGGAGCGGGTATCGTGCTTATATATGACCATACCCCGCATGGTTTTTCCATCGGGTAGCTTTTCGTCCACCTTAATACTATAGCCGGGCAGATCGTTGTAGAAGATTCCCTCCTTGATCTTAAGGGTAGCTTTGGTTGTCTTGATATCGTACAGCAGGCTGTACCCTTTCAAGTTAGCCCAGGGAACGGTACGGTCATTAAAGAAAAAAGAGAAGATACTGATACAAAAGGCCACGATAAACAAGGGCATCATGACCCTTACTATAGATACGCCTGCACTTTTGATAGCAGTCAGTTCAAAAAACTCGCCCAGATTACCAAAGGCCATCAGGGACGAGAGCAGCACCGCCAGGGGCAAGGCTATGGGTATGGTACTTAGGGTAAAGTAGAAAAACAAGCGGGCGTATTCGGACAGACCTACGTCTTTTGACACAAATTCGTCGATGTAGAATATCATAATCCGCATCAGGAAGATGAATATCACCACCGACAATGTTACCACAAAGGGCCCCCAGAATGTTTTTAATACCAGCTTATCCAGCTTTTTCATTAACTACCTACTATTTCCTTTAAGCTCTCTATTAACCCATTCCACATGGATAATAGTTCTTGATTGTCGGCATTTTGTGAATAATCAACGACACGAAGGTAAGTAGATTGTGTAAGTTCGCTCACTTCGAGCTTCATTTCGATATAGTTGAGATCGAACTCGGTCTCTCCAGTATTCTCAAATTCGTAACGAACGGCTTTGTTAAGGCGGTGGGAGGTTTGCCGGGCTACGTGGCTTTCACCGTCCCAGTGGAAGTCAAAGCGGTGATCGGGCAGCACTTTTACCTTCTCGGCAAACCACTGCTCCAGCCCGGATGCAGTACTAATGTAGGGGAACAGTACCTTGGGAGATGAACGTAATTCGTATTCGACCACAAATTTGTGTTTTTCCATATTCGACTCGTTGGTTAGGAATTCAATAATGCCTTTTATATCTAGCTAAGCTACATTTTTCTTAGAATCAACCGCTTACCATTCGCCTCCCTCATCTACTAAAAATCCATTTTCTACATTCATGGACTGTTCTAGAATTTGTAAGTTAGGTCTCTCAGACGAAATATGCAAAAATTGTTTGCAACGTAATTTTTTTCGCCTTAGTTTTGTCAAAAATTAGAACGGCGGGGTAGCTCAGATGGTTAGAGCGCAGGATTCATAACCCTGAGGTCGGCAGTTCGATCCTGCTCCCCGCTACACTTCTTCCAGACCCTAACTCATACGAGTTAGGGTTTTTTGTTTTTGGCTACCTGTCAACCTCCTTATGGCCTCCCCGGCTTACTCAGGAAAATCCAAAAATCTTAGAATGGGCTACCCGGCGCTGCCGATCGACAGCGGGCGTAGATTTTGTAAGTAGCACCTGATAAAGTTTTTATACAGGATTATGCCCTTTACATTATCACACCCGGCTATAGTACTCCCCCTGCAAAAATGGAAGCCAGCCTGGTTTTCGGTGACGGGTCTGGTATTTGGCAGTATGGCGCCCGACTTTGAGTATTTTATGTCTTTCAGTGGCAACTACGACTTTGGACATTCTTTTCTTGGTATCTTTCTTTTTGATCTGCCGATGACTTTTGGCCTGGCGGCCTTATACCACCTGCTGATCCGGAATCCTCTGCTGTCACATCTGCCTTCACCGTTCGACAAACGGTTCAGCGGATTTATGGGGTTCAATTTCTACATGTACTTACGCAAGCACTGGCTGGCTTTCATTGCCTCATCCTTGATTGGTATAGCGTCACATTTTATCTGGGACAAACTGGGATATCCGGATGGGTACCTGGGCATATACCACCTGGCGCCCCAGTTTTTTGAGCAAACCTATACTGCACTGGGCGGAGAGCAGCCCATGTACGCACTCCTGGAGCACATTGGCTCTGCCATTGCACTGGTCGCTTTGATTTGGGTATTACTCAAGATCAATGAACCGGCCGATACATACATCCCTCCGACTACGATCAGCAAAGTAGCCTACTGGTTTATATTATCGGTAGGTACCACGCTTATATTTATGAGGGAGCAGAATACCAATCCCCACGAATGGTTTGACAGTATCCCGCACCGGCTGGTAGTGGGCCTTAGTGCGGGTACCGTTACCATTATAGGCGTTTCGTTGCTGTTTCAGCTGCTGGCGTACCGGCGCAGGACTTCGTAATGCTGATTAGTGTACAATTTTAAATACAAGCTCTTTCAGCAGCTCGCCCTCGCTCACCGTACCACCTTCCACTCCTTTGAGCTGGCTGTCGCAGGTACGCAGGTAGTGGATAATGTGGGCCACCTTCGGGAACGGGTAGTTGCGGGCAGCCAGCAGATAATCTTTGACAAAGTACGGATTCACCCCCAGCACCGCGCCCAGCCCCTTCTCGGAGCGGTCGTTGGTGGCGTGGGTAATAAGTACTTTACTGAAGAAGCCGTACAGGATGATCAGCATCGGGGCCAGGGGATTGTCCTTAGGATTGGCGGCAAAATGGGCGACAATCTGATTGGCTTTGATCACATCCCGCTGCAGCAGGGCCTTCTGAAACTCAAATACATTATACTCCTTACTGATCCCGATGTACTTCTCGACCAGCTCGGCGTCAATGCCCTCACCTATTTTCAGGTTGACAAGTACCTTCTGGATCTCGTTGACCAGCCGTTGCAGGTCATTCCCGATGTTATCTACCAGCATCTGCACCGCCTTGGGGCTGATCTTGACCCCCTGCGCATGGCAGTAACTGGCTACCCATTCGGGCAGCTTATTGTCGTACATCTTCTTGGACTGTACCACGGCTCCCTTACCGGCAATGGCCTTCAGGAATGATTTCCGTTCGTCAGCATTGGCCTGGTAACAAAATACCAGTGTAGTACTGGTCAGCGGATTCAGCGCGTAGTCTTCCAGGCGACTTAGCTGTTCTTTCTGCTCAATGCCTCCTAGCTTATGGGCTTCCTTGACCAGTACCAGCTGCCGCTCGGCCATAAACGGAAAGCGCCGAGCATAGCCCAGTACACCCGCCAGATCGGTATCCTTGCCGTACAGCACAAACTGATTAAAGCCTTTTTCGGCCTCGGGGACTACCCTCTTTTCCAGTTCCTCGGCAATGGCTTCTATGTAGTAAGGCTCATCTCCGTACAGGAAATAAACCGGTCTGAACTGCTTATTCTTGATCTCTTTCAGGATAACATCCGGCGCGATAGCCATAATTTGTAATAGATATACTTATTGGTTCTGCTGAATAAAATGTTGCGTTACCTCTTCCAGTTCCGCAAAGAACGGTTGAAAAAGGGATTCGTAATATAGATAATTCTTCACTAAATCCTGCTCGGCTCCCCGGATACCGGCCATAAAGGCAAACCGGCTGGCCAGCCCCTGGAAAGACCGGCCAATGCCGGCGATCTCGCGGTAGCCGAGCAGCCAGTTGTACCGGATCATGGACTCCGCCATGGGTACCATAGCCTGCGGGATCAGCTGCTGATTCTTTTGGACCACGGAGTACATTCTGGCACAGAAGTTTGACAACGTTTCCTGACGGTACTGATCAAACTGGCGGGCCAGAAAGTGATCAAAGTAAATATCAACGGCCACGCCGGCCACTTTGCCGTGGGTAAGAGCCACTTGATGGCGTATCTGACGTACGGCCGCGTGAGAGTCGGTATAGGAGTCGATGAAGCGGTGTAACCGTACGCCAAGTAGATAGTCAGCGGACCAATCTTTTACTCGTTCAGGAGTAAGTTTTCCCTTGATGAAATCGGCGACGTAGTTGCCCATGATCACCTCCTCCCGGTCCCCCGACAGCATCAAATGCGCTAGAAAGTTCATTAAATAAGGTATTTAGAAATAAATAGCCGTACGTTTGTAGCATACAACTGGTATAAAAAAACTCATAACTACAATCATTCAACAACTTTTTAAACCTAAGATGCCAATGAAAATTGAGAAAAATAAAGTCGTAGCGGTAACATATAGTCTGAGTATTCCGGAAGAGGGGGATGACATGGACGTAGTGGAAGTCGTGGATGAATCAGATCCTATGTACTTTATATTCGGAATGAGTGGCCTGCCCGAGGGCTTTGAGGACAATCTTCAGGGCTTAGCTGACGGCGACACATTCAACTTTACCATTGATCCCGAAGAAGGCTATGGGGAATTTGATCCCAATGCCGTAGTAGAGATCCCGAAGGAAATCTTCAAGATGGATGACATCAACGAGGAAGAGCTTCTGGCTATTGGTAACATAGTACCTATGACCAACGAAGAAGGAGATCGCCTACAGGGCCAGGTAGTACGGGTTACGGATGAGAATGTCATCATGGATTTCAACCATCCGCTGGCCGGTAAGACCATGCATTTTGAGGGGAAAGTAGTAGCCGTACGGGATGCTACGCCTGATGAACTGAACCATGGCCACGTGCACGGTCAGGGAGGAGTTCACCACTAGTCCTGGCCTCGTCGGATGCTGTATACGAAAGCGTTTGGAAAGGTCCAAACGCTTTTCTTTTTGGGCTTATAGTACCAGCCCCGTGGCACCTACGCCATACTGCTCCACCTCTACGCCAAACCGCCTCAAAAACTCCACACCTTCCTCAACGCCAATGCCTTTGTACGCCGCGTACGAGTCCAGATAGAGAACTTTCTGGATCTTCATCGTGTATATAACTCGGGCGCACGAAATGCAGGGCGCCAGTGTTACATATAAGGTAGCCCCTTCGATATTCGATCCATTTTTTACGGCATACAGGATAGCATTCTGCTCGGCGTGCAGAGCGAGCGAACAGCTCCCCTTGGAATCACGGGGACAGCCGGTTTCGGGAAACTCCTCATCACAGTTATGCGTACCGGCGGGAGGACCGTTGTAGCCGATGGAAATAATACGGGTATCCTTGGCCAGCACCGCTCCTACCTGCGCTTTGATACAATGCGAACGATTAGCCAGATTTTTGGCTAACTCCATAAAAATGTCATCAAAATGAGGACGAGGGTTCGATATAGTTTTACTCATTCTACCGTTTAATTATACCGCAAATTAGGGAAAGCATGACATTGATTCAATGGCTTCTTAAAAATAAGGGGTTCCAGCTACTGGTGCTGGTGGTCGTACTGACTGCCTCTCCCGTAGCCTGGGCTCAGCAGGATGCTGCACCCATTCGCTTTCAGAAAGAAAAGATAGCACTGACCAGCGATGGCTCATTTTATGTATTGGATGTAGTCGATGGCAGAAGTACACCGGGTGCTTCCATCGGCACTATTGTAGAATTTACCAAAGCCCGGCCGCTGGTTGTGGACTCACGGCTGGAACGTAGCCTGTACAACTTCTGGTCGTACTCTACACCGGGCCGCTCCGACGATATGATCCCCGTGACCATTACCGTCAAGGATCTAGCCATTACTGAGAAGCGAGTCGCTCCCAATAAGATAGAGGGCGAGTACTCAATACACCTCAGCTTTGGCTGGACCCGCCAGACCGTACCGGTTGATCTGACCCACTACCAGGCCAAGATCAACTATACCCGTCCCGAAGCCGCCTATGACCACGAAGCACTGGCCCGCCGGCTGATGGTGGGTGGACTCAAACACCTGGACAAGTGGATCAAGGAAAACGAGGGGAAAAATCCGGCGCTGGCGCGTGGAGTAAAGCTGGTGATGGTGGATAAGCCCTACCGGGATACCCAGGATACAGTCTTTTACCGTCCGGAGCGCAAGCTTACCTGGGCTGATTTTCAGGGAATGAGCAGCCGGCCCGGCAGTAGTTATGCGGCCGCCGTTTTTACCAGCCTGTCGTACGATGGCTTAGCCCGGATGAAAGGTAAGTACATAGAAATAGAGATCGGGGTGAAGGTATTTATGGTCAAGAGTATGTCGTGGAGTAAAGCCAGTGCCCACAATGACTACACCCTCCGGCACGAGCAACTGCACTTTGACGTAACCCGAATCGTGGCCGAACGCTTCAAAGAGCGCCTAAAGAAAATGGATCTGACTGTCGAAGATCACGACAGCCAGATCCAGTACGAATTCCTGGAAGCCTACCGGGATATGGACCGGGAGCAGAAAAGCTACGACGGGCAGACCCAGCATGGACTTAATACGGGCGCGCAGGCCATGTGGGAACGTAAGGTATCCGAAGAAATAGCCCGGCTGTACCAAATCCCCTAAGCCACCGGCTGCTTTTTGCTCCGCAGCCACTCGGGCTTGGTAGTGACTACTTTGGCCTTTAATTCATTCAGCATGGAGTAGAGGCCAAAGTACGTCCGGTTGATGTACAGACCGTGCTGAGAGCCCCTGGCTACCTTAGAGTTCTTCAGCTCCTCCACGTGCTGCAGCTCATCGGCAAAGGCGTACACCGAATCAAAGTAACTTTCATCTCCGAAGTCAAATACATCCTCCGCGAAAGGCTTGCCCAGCAGTCGGGTCATTTCCTTGAATAGATTAGTAAAGAGTAGTTTATCCTGATCCGTATCCTCGGGCATAATAAACTCCAGATCGTAGAAGATCTTCCGGGTCTGCTCCTCATCATCCAGCGTATCGGGATTGATGAGCGCGAAGTAGGTAGTATAAAAGAACTCAGGGATAACTTTGATACAGCCGAAGTCAATCACGCCCATGGTACCATCCGAACGCATCAAGAAGTTGCCCGGATGCGGGTCGGCATGAACCTGACGTAACTGATGTACCTGAAAATCATAAAAATCCCACAGGGCCTGTCCGATCTGATTACGTACTTCCTGCGAAGGATTTGTCTTCAGAAAATCCTTCATGTGCAGTCCATCCAGCCAGTCCATGGTCAGGATGCGGCTGGCGGATAGTTCGAGGTAATAGCGGGGAAATACCAGGCCGCTGATGTGCGCGCAGGCTTCGGATATCTCCACCGATCGACGCAGTTCCAGCTCATAATCGGTTTCTTCCAGCAGGCGTGCCTCAACCTCCCCCATGTACCGATCAATATCCCGCTCATTCAGCCCGAACAGTCGGACTGCCATGGGCTTCACCATTTTCAGGTCTGAGCTGATGCTATCGGCTACGCCGGGGTACTGTATTTTGACCGCCAGTTTTTTGCCGTCCTTGCGGGCCTGGTGTACCTGACCGATGGATGCGGCATTCGCGGCTTTCATGTCAAACTCATCGTATAGGTCACCAGGCGCTTTGCCCAGGTACTTTTTGAATGTCTTGATCACCAGTGGCCCCGACAGCGGGGGCGCTGAGTACTGCGACATCTGGAAGCGATCTACATAGGCCCGGGGCAGTACGTTGCGGTCCATGCTGAGCATCTGAGCCACCTTTAGCGCGGAGCCTTTGAGCTGGCTCAATGATTCGTATATATCCGTAGCATTATCCTGGTGAAGTTCCTCCCGCGTCGTAGAGGGGTCCACCATTTTCCTGACGTTATACTTGATATAGTTGCCCCCTATCTTCACTCCGGTCTTCACAAACTGCGTAGCTCGGGCTACCTTAGAGGTAGGTATTGATCCTTGTTCTTTCATTACTTTCTATTCTGATATACAAATTTGGCCAGGTCCAGCACCGTGTCCACCACCGACTGTCCCATCAGATCAAAGGAGGTATTCACCATTTTTTCAATGGCCGTGTCGGTCTTCTCGAAACCACGGCTGGTATCCTTCACCCAGAAGTCCAGGATGTACAGACACTGCATCCACAGGCCATCCACGTACTTATCCGATATAACGGGCCGTAGTACTATTTCCTTGCTCTCGCGGCCTTCCATAACCAGTTCCATCGCAAAAGCGTAGAAAGCGTCCTTCAGAAGAGCTAGGTGACCCGTGTAGCGCGACACGGGCTGCCGGAGACGATTGTAGCTGTATACAAAGTAGCTGCGGTCCCTTTTGAGTACCTCCACCCAGGTGTAGTAAAAAGCCAGTAGCTTCTCCCGTACCGAGTACTGGTAGTATACTTCCTCTGATTCAGCCGCCTGCCGAGCCTCCTTAAATGAAGTCAGCCAGTCGTCCTGCTCAATGGATTCGAAGTTGTTATAGTAGTCGTAGAACTCAGCCTCGGTCAGGTTAAGTCTTTTCATGAATATATACACCGAGGCGGGTGCTGTGCCATTTTCCAGAACGTAATCTCTATACGTTTTTTGGATTATTTCTATCTTTTCCATATATAAATTTAACGTATGTCTAATCGAAAAGTTTTGGTTAGAGGGCATTTATAAACGGTTAATTTCCGACTGTTATAGCTCCTTCTTCCAACAGATCATAGAAGGCATTGCCGGAGGCTGTAAGTAGCTCTTTCCAGCGGGCCCGGGTACGGCTTCCCAGCTGTCCTCCCAGCAGGTACACGACATGCGTCCGGCTCAGGGTATCAAACGTCGGGTACTTCCTGGATGTGATCAGCAAGTAATCCGGCACGTGTCGGCCCGGTGGGCTCTCCGTAGTAGTAGTACCACTCCACCTGAGCAGCACTCCCTGCCCGGTAGGCAGCACATCCAACCCTGGGTACCGGCCGCTACCGGTGAGCGTGTGACGCACGGTATCGCTGATCAGGTTTTTGATCAGGTAGTTGTTCAGCCTGTACTCAAAGGCCGCCGTATCGGTCCAAAATTCCGGATTAGCGAACAAATACAGACTGTTATCTTTTTTAACAGTGATAACCGAATGCCTTGGAACGGCATGTACGACCATTTTCTCCTCCTGAAAAGTATGTAAGGTAGTTGTGACAGAATAGATCGCCAGCAGTACCACCAGTAGGACAATCTGCCTCAGAACCGCCATATCCCGCGTACGCAACAGGTGCCACACCAAAAGCAATAAACCGAACAGAGCCACTACCTCCACGGCATCCAGTACCAATCCTTCGAGCAGATAATTGGGTAGTAGCCGGGGCACTCCCACCGCCTGGTTGGTAAGGTAGGCAATCAGGTTGGTCACCCAACCCGCACACTGCGCCAGCGCCGAAACAGGAACCAGACTTATAAATACCAGCAACAGGGAGGCTGGCAACAGCAGGGAGGTAAGGCCAATAACAAAGGGATTGACCAGCCAGAAGTAAAGCGGGAACTGATGGAAATAGTAGATACTTAGTGGAAAAGTCAGGAGCTGAGCCGAAACCGAGACAGCGGTAATCTGCCACAGCCACCGAATCGCCCGATTGGGGGTTTCGACCAGGTTGTCGAGTGGCCTGTAAAATAGGACTATTCCGAGTACCGCCAGGTACGAGAGCTGAAAGCCTACGGTAAATAGAGCATCCGGATCAATCAGTAATATGACAAAGGCCGATATAGCCAACGTATTTACCGGCTCGTGCCTCCGCTGTATGGTCTGGGCTGCTACCCATACCACGCACATCAGAGTAGCCCGCTGTACGGAAGGAGGCAGCCCCGTAACCAGCGCGTAGAAAAAGAGCAGCAGCGACAGGACCCCGAAATGTAGGTAATTACCGTACCTGATGCGACGCAACCAGCCCATCGACCAGCTAATGATCGCAAAGAATATACCCACGTGCAGCCCCGACACCGAAAGTACATGCACCGCACCTGATAGCGTAAAGGAATCTACCAGGTTGCTACGCAGGTCCTCCCTGCGCCCCAGCAGCATAGCTTTAACCAGAGCGTACGAATCATCATCGGGCAGGTAGGCCCGTAAGGTACGGTCAGCCCAGGCTGATACACCCAGGCTCCAGCTGCGTACACTCCAGGCATCCTCCACATGGGCTACTACCTGATACGTACTGTCAGCCAGGTAGTCGGTCCAGGCAATCCTTCGGTAGCGTAAGTACCGGCGATAGTCAAACTCTTCGGGATTTCGTGGTGGCACTGGCCTTTGCAGCTCCCCTTTTACGAGTACTACATCCCCCGGATCCAGCACCTGAGCGGCTCCGGCGGGAGTCGTAATCATGGCTTCTACCCGTACCGGTTCCCAATCCTTTTCAGTTTTAAGTTGATTAACCTCTACCCGGTACCGAATAGTGGAAGGTCGTTTTTCGGGCAAAGACTTCACCCTGAGCAGGTAGGCTTCGTAAGGTACTTCCAGGTGCTCTATAGCCTGCTGATAGCGCTGAGCCTGCTGCTGAGCCGCTATAATTCCAAATAGCAACAGGATACCCGACAATATCAGTCCGGAAGCCAGAACCTGTTTGCGCAAAAAGAAAAAAGCAGCCAAGGCTACTCCGAGTAAGCTAAGACATACAGTCTGGAAAGTATTCTGAAAAGAAAGAGGAAGTGGCAGGAGTACGTACTCATGCAGCAGGATTCCACTCACAAGGCATAGGATGTACCTGATAAATGGAGCCCTTTCGAACATACGCTATTGCATTACGACAAAGCGGCTGACTGCCGTTTCGTTATTGACAGTAACTTTCAGAAAGTACACCCCCGGTCTGTAATTCCGGACGTCGACGTAGATCCTTCGACTCCAGACATCCTCATAGGTGATCTGCTCCACTACAATGCCCCGGTTGTCATAGATAGTAGCAGCAATATCCTGATAGTCGGTGAAACGGACATTGGCTTGTAATTGCGTAGAGACCGGATTGGGAAACACTTCCATAACCAGCCTTTCCGAAGGTTCCAGACGCCCCTGCTTGGCAAACTCCACCATACGGGCTCTTCGCGGGCTTACCGTCAATACGGCTCTCATTCGCTCAGCCTGGCATTTGGTAAAGATATTCATGCAGGAGTCCGGGGAGTAGTCCATGTAGTTCTCGATCATATTGCGGGTAGTTACCCCGGCACAGTTCGAGTACTTATCATTGCAGTTGGTAGTCTGGTTGGGTTCTTTGGTGGGAGGTGTATCATCGCAGTAGTCATTACCGCAGTCTACATCTCCCCAGGTATGGATCAGACCCAGCCAGTGCCCTACTTCGTGGGTAGTGGTTCTGCCAGTATTATAGATACGACTGGTAATAGCTCCGGTTCTACGCCCAAAGTACCGGAAATCAATGATCACACCATCCGTCTCTGCGAATTCTTCGTTGGTGTTATCCAGCCCGGGAATAGTATCTACTGATGGAAACTGGGCGATCCCGAGGTAGTTGTTGCTCAGGCGGCACACCCAGATATTGAGGTACTTGTCGGAAGGCCAGTAGGCCAGATCAGCCAGTAGCTGATCATCCGTAAAAGGGTTAAAGCTTGTCTTGTCGGTATAGCGTGTACGGGTAATACCGTCCGTAGCGCGACCATCCGGATCGTAGTCGGCCAAGTAAAACTCTATACCCGTGTCGGTACCTAGCGGGTTATCGTTGAAGCCTGGTGTCCCAGGCTTCCTACGATAATCCTCATTAAGTACTTCTATCTGACTTCTGATTTGTTCGGCTGAGATGTTCGGATTATTCATTCCACCTACACTCGTCTCGGCCTGGTCATGAATAACGTGTACCACAACCGGGATCCGGAGGATTTCATCGGCTCCCCGGCGGTTGCGACCGCCGCCGTTACGCATGTACTCCGCAATAGCCGCTTCGGTTCGGATCCGGTTGCGCAGCCAGGCCGGATTGGCTTCACTGCGGCGGATCAGTCGCTCGTTGGTTGCACAACGGTCGGGCAATATGTCAGATACCTGAGCAAATGACTCGGAAAGTATAAGGGTAAAAATAAGTACTATAAGCGGGCAGAACTTTTGACTAAGCCTGCTTTTCCGATTTTTCATATGCTGCCAGAATATCCTTAACCAAACGGTGCCGCACTACATCAGCACCTTCCAGTTCGACAAAACTAATGCCTTTTATTCCTTTTAGTATGTTCACCGACTCGATAAGACCAGATTTTTGGTTCTTGGGTAAATCTACCTGTGACTTATCACCGGTAATGATCGCTTTTGAGTTAGGTCCCATCCGGGTCAGGAACATCTTCATCTGCATGGGTGTGGTATTCTGGGCCTCATCCAGCAATATAAAGGCATTGTTCAGGGTCCGTCCGCGCATGTAAGCCAGGGGAGCAATCTCCACTATACGGTTGTCCACGTAGTACTTCAGCTTCTCGGCCGGAATCATATCATCCAGGGCGTCATAAATGGGCCTCAGGTACGGATCTATCTTTTCTTTCAGGTCACCCGGCAGAAATCCCAGGTTCTCACCGGCTTCTACGGCCGGACGAGTTATGATTATCTTCTTTACTTCTTTGTTCTTAAGGGCTTTCACCGCTAATGCTACGGCGGTATAGGTTTTACCGGTACCGGCCGGGCCAATGGCAAAAACCAGATCGTGCTTGGCGGCCTCCTCTACCAGTATCTTCTGGTTGGGGGTCTTGGCCTTCACCACAATTCCCTTGTTGCCGTAAATAATGACGTCATCGTCCTCGTCAAAGGTTTCGGCGTTGGGCTTACTGATACCCGTCAGGTACCTCTTTACGTTCTCGTTGGTTACTTTCCCGTACTTCTGGTAGTGTGAGAGCAGCGAATCCAGCACATCCGTGATCTTGACGATCTCAGGGGCTGTACCCTGGATTCTGATTTCGTTGCCCCGCGAAATGATTTTGCTTTCCGGAAAAGCAGCGGCAACTTCTCTGATGTTGGTGTTATGCACACCCAGGAAATCCACCAGAGAAACGTCTTCGAGCATTATGATTTTTTCTACCAAATTATTGAACTGTTAGTTTTAGATTGAATACGTATAAAAATTAGCAAATAAATGTATGCCACCTACTGCTATAACAAGTTTTTTTCATCAAATATTCAATATCTAACACCGAAAAAAAAATACATATTGTTCAATCGCTTCACTATCAAGCCAAGTAGCCAACATTATTAGTTATACTCAAAAAAATGTTTTCCGGCGCCCTTTACTGTGTGGTGCCCAATGTTTAATATTGTACTACTATGGAAAACGAGAGGACATTCAATTTTCTTAAAAAATCAGGTTCTACGCAGCCTTCTCAGGCACGTGCAACGGGTGCAAACCGTTGGCTTGGTGGCGATTCGGGGCTGGGTAAGCTCCCCCCGCAGGCGGTGGATATGGAAGAGGCCGTACTGGGAGCCCTGATGATCGAGAAGGATGCTCTTTCGGCCGTGGCAGATATTCTGAAGCCGGAGAGTTTCTACAAGGAAGCTCACCAGCGTATTTACAGTGCTATCATTACCCTGTTTGCTAATTCAGATCCCATTGACCTGCTCACGGTGACCGCCAAGCTACGCAGTACGGGCGAACTGGAGCTGGTGGGTGGAGCGTCCTATATTACCGAACTGACCTCCCGGGTCAACTCGGCCGCTAACATCGAGTACCACGCCCGGATTATTTCTCAGGCAGCCATCAAGCGCGAGCTGATTTCTATCTCATCCGAGATCCAGAAGGAGGCCTTTGAAGATACAACGGATGTATTCCGGCTGCTTGACAAGACCGAGCAGTCGCTGTTCCGCATCTCGGAGAACAACATCCGCAAAAACTACTCCGACATGGGAGCCCTGATGCGTCAGGCGCTGGACGAACTGGATAAGAAGAAGAACAATACGGATGGACTAACGGGTATCCCATCGGGCTTTACGGCCCTGGATCGCCTGACATCCGGCTGGCAGAAAACAGAATTGATCATCCTGGCGGCACGCCCTGGTATGGGTAAGACAGCCTTCGTGGTATCGTCGCTGCGCAATGCCGCCGTAGAATTCAATAAGCCGGTAGCGATCTTCTCTCTGGAGATGTCATCGGTACAGCTGGTCAATCGTCTGATCTCGGCCGAAGCAGAGATAGATAGTGAGAAGATTCGTAAAGGGAGCCTGGCGCCGCACGAGTGGGCGCAGATGCACCACCGGATCAACCGGCTCACCAATGCCCCTATTTTTATAGATGATACGCCGGCCCTCTCTATCCTGGAGCTAAGGGCCAAGTGCCGACGCCTCAAAGCGCAGCACGATATTCAACTGGTGGTAATTGACTACTTACAGCTGATGACTGGTGATACGGGCGGAAAAGGCGGTGGAAACCGTGAACAGGAGATTGCTTCGATTTCGCGGTCGCTGAAAAACCTGGCAAAGGAACTGGATGTACCTGTGATAGCCCTGTCGCAGCTGAGCCGGGCCGTAGAAACCCGGGGTGGAGAGAAGAAGCCCCAGCTGTCTGACCTTCGTGAATCGGGATCAATCGAGCAGGATGCCGACATGGTTATATTCCTGTACCGTCCGGAATACTACGGTATCACGCAGGACGAAGCCGGTAATTCCGTAGCTGGTGTAGGCGAAGTAATCCTGGCCAAGAACCGGGCCGGTTCGCTGGATACGGTACAGCTGCGCTTTATCGGAAAGTACACCAAGTTCGACAACCTGGATTCGTACTTTGCGCCGACTCCTATGGCCGCAGATCGTCCGATACCGGTAGCGAGCAATCCTATTGCTTCCTTTGAGAGTCAGGCCACGCCCCCGCAGGGCAATACCTTCCGGAGCAAGGCCAATGATCTCAGCAACTTTGATTATAAGGGGCCCAATGACGAGCCCCCTTTCTAATCAACTCTTTCCATATTATTTCTTTACGAGTAGAGCCACGTTTTCGACATGGTGGGTATTGGGAAACATATCCACCGGCTGTACTTTCGTGACCTCGTAGGCCTCTGACATAAGTGCTATATCGCGAGCTTGTGTAGATGAATTACAGCTTACGTATACGATACGATCCGGCGCCGCTTTCAGGATGGTCTCCACTACGGGCAGATCCATACCGGCACGCGGTGGATCCGTAATGATCACATCAGGCCTGCCGTGCTGAGCCAGGAACGCCTCGTTCATTAAATCCTTCATGTCGCCGGCAAAGAAGCTGGTATTGGTGATGCCATTCAGTGCCGAGTTTTTACGGGCATCTACCACGGCCGCTTCCACGTACTCTACCCCTACCACTTTACGGGCCTGACGCGCCACGAAATTAGCGATCGTACCGGTACCGGTGTACAGGTCATACACGTACTCATTGCCCGTAAGGCCGGCGTAATCACGTGCTACACTGAATAACCGATACGCCTGATCCGAATTGGTCTGGTAGAATGACTTGGGCCCCACCAGGAACGTCAGGTCTTCCATCGTCTCCCGGATCACCGGCTCGCCTGCGTAGTGGATCACCTCCTGGTCCTGATACGAATCATTGCCTTTGGTATTGATGATATAGTGCAGGGAGGATATGATCGGGAAGGAGCTCTTCAGGTACTCCATTACATCCTTAACCACATCTTCCTCGTTCTCCCCAAACTGAGCTATCACCATCACGTCCCCGGTATTGGCCGTTCTGATGATCAGATTTCGTAGTGTACCGACGTTCTTGCGTACATCGTAGTTACGGTACCCCTTGCTGTTGATGTACGCGTACAGCCCATTTCTGATCTCATTGGAAGGATCGGGCTGCAGGTAGCATTTCTCTACCGTAAATATCTTATCAAATCGCTTGGGCACGTGAAAGCCCAGGGCATTACGGTTGAAGTCCAGCCCGGAGCTGATCTCCTCGCGGGTCAGCCAGCGATTATTGGAAAAGGTAAACTCGAGCTTGTTGCGGTAAAACTGCTTTTCATCGGCCGGCAGGATGTCATTGACATGTACCCCCTGCAGCTTCCCGATCCGTTCAAAATGATCTACTACCTGCTGCCTTTTGAAGCGCAGCTGGTGACCATAGTCTATATGCTGCCAGCGGCATCCCCCGCAGGTATCATGGTGAGAGCAGTAAGGCTGGGTACGCAGGGCGGACTGAGAATGTATCTTCCGGACAACGGCTTCCTTAAACTTCTTCTTTTTGCCGATTACTTCCAGATCCACGATATCACCGGGAGCTACGTTGCCTTCCACGAAAATGACCCCGTCCGGCGATTTATAAATACACTTGCCTTCGGCGGCAAAATCAGTTATTTCTACTTTTTCGTACTTTTCAAAAACTCGCATGCTTCTATTTTCTATGAACAAAGACGCTGCTCAGGAAAGGAGGACTCCCGGGCAAAACCAAAACGCAAATCCATCCTTTTTCGTTGACCTGAGGCCGATAAATCTGCTTTTGGAGGTGCAAAAATAGAAGAATAAATGCGTCAGCATCCACAGGGAGACTAAAAAGGTTGCAGAAAGCCTCAGAAACGGCTCGTAGCAGGGTTATAAACAACAAAAGGGCAGATCCTCCGACCTGCCCTCTGTTCTAAGCCCTACAAGGGATTTATTACATATCTCCTTCTCTGTTCAGCAAGATCTGTCCGCGGATCTCACCGAATGGATTCTGCTCCGTACGAATGTTGATGTACATGTTCCCCCACACCAGTAGATTTTCCTGCTCCGGATTCAGTGTTACCGAACCAGTGATGGGTGAAGTACCTACGTTAGTCAACACAAACTGAGCGGGGCCGTTTTCCCAGGCTGGCATTGCTGAGTGGATTACCACCGCCGTTGGCGTCAGCCCCTGGTAGGTAATGTTATACGTAAGGGTACGGTTTTCTTTATTATATTCCAACACCGCCGATCCCTGTGCCGAGGATGTAGCACGGGGCTGGGTATTCTGGCTGTTAAGAGTAGAAGTAAATCGGATAATAGGATCATTGTGGGGTCCTTCGTCTTTGCAGGACGCCATAACACCCATCATAAGCACCGCTACAAAAAGGAGCGTAAAGTGTTTCATAGACTTTTTCATAGTTTATCAATTATGGATTTGCTGGCGAAATATACGTAAAAACACATCTATAACCCGAAAATAGGGGTAAGTTGTTTTATTGAAATTATCATACCAGATCCGGACCAGGTACTCATGTAGTCTATAACTATTTAATAATCTGCTAAGCTTCAAGATTATATAACCATCAAATCATTTTTGCGAACATACACTAACTCGCCCCCCCAGAATACCACGTTCCAGTTATCACGTGCCCCTATGATGGTTAGTTTATGTCCTTTGCTTACCCTTTCGACCACGGGCGCCGCCGACGAAGGGTACGACCGCAGGTAGGTGGTTCCGTTGCTGATGATGCCCGTGCTGTAATTGGCCGGAGCGTTCAGCAGCCCCAGCAGCGCCACCAGGTAGATGACCATAGCCCACTTGTGTCTTTTGTAGATATACTCCCCGTTCCGGATCTTGATCAGCATCACCACAAACACATAGACGCCCAGGGTAAGCAGCAGGATCGGGAGAAACTCTCCGTACCGCCGGTAGAATATAACAAAATAACTATAGTCATTGAACTCGTACCCCCGTAAGCCATGGGTCTCGGCCAGTGAATTCATCTTTTTTAGCAGCGGCACCGTGGGCTCAAGCTGCGCCAGATTACTCAGGTAATAGAGGCTTTGGGTGTAGTCGTTGGCCCGCTCCGACAGGAAAGCCAGCTTCAGGAGCAGGTTCGGATTGTATTTTTTGTGGTTCTGGAAATAATTTTCGTAAATATTTTTGGCATCAGAATACCTCCCTATAGTAAACAGAGAATCAGCTACCTTAAGATTATTTTCCTGGGCTAAAATGGGGGTAAAATGGAGTAAAAGGGCCCCTATCAAAGCCATAATTATCATTTTTTTGTTGCGGGATGCTTGCATAATACTTTAATGTCGACTACTTTTGCATCGCAATTAAGGAAAACGCCACGGCTAATCCAACAAATTGTACGATTCCGTAGCTCAGCTGGTAGAGCAATACACTTTTAATGTATGGGTCCTGGGTTCGAATCCCAGCGGGATCACCAAACAAGTCAAGAGTACCTTTTTTACATAGTAGTACGATTCCGTAGCTCAGCTGGTAGAGCAATACACTTTTAATGTATGGGTCCTGGGTTCGAATCCCAGCGGGATCACCAAACAAGTCAAGAGTACCTTTTTTACATAGTAGTACGATTCCGTAGCTCAATTAGTAGATTACCTATTTTTAATGCATGGGTCCTGGGCGGCCGCCGCGCGGTTCGAATCCCAGCGGGATCACCAAATAAGTCCAGGTGGTGGAATTGGTAGACACGCTACTTTGAGGGGGTAGTGCCCTTACGGGTGTAGGAGTTCGACTCTCCTTCTGGACACTTGTCAGTACCGCATTTTCGCAAGATAATGCGGTTTTTTTATGTCTAATAAGTTCATTGCACCTTCCGAAGTAAATCTGTTCGCCATCCGTACCGCAGGAGCGATCCGCTGTGCAGAATATAATAGCGAACGATCGCGGGTTCCATTCCGCCACCGATTAATCCATATTAGAAAGGGTTTCTGATACTCGTAAAAGGCTTTTCATATAAGGAGGTTACCACCCATCCCCCGTAGGGCATAAAAAAGTCCAGAGCGAGTACTCTAACTTCTTTTGTGGTAGGTAACACCTACTTTTTCTTAGGTATTTCTTGTTTTGTCGAGTCTGCCTTCTGTTCCATCTTCTGTTCTGCCTTCTGTGTAGGTAAAGATTGAGTAACCAGTGTACCAACCACACCAAAAAATGCTCCTATAAGCCCTGAAAATAAACCAACCCAAAGATCGTCTTTCTTTCTTTGGAAGAAGGTGGTTGTCTTAGTTGACTCAATCAGAATTATTTGATTCTTTGGCATTCGAAATGCTAAGCTACCCAAATAGTAACTCAGAGCATAGATCATATATTTAGTAATATCGATGTCATCGAAAAGCAATTCATTAACGTAAGTAATGAATAGAACAAATAGTAAAATCAAAATTATCTTCAGAATCCGCCATCCTACTATCCTTTTAACTCTTGGAGCTATAATACTATTAATCTTGTGTAAACTACCATTAGCTATTAGGTCATTATTCCCAACAGTAACGACTACCAACCTTTCCGTAAAGCTAACGATGATATGTTGACTTGATAATATATCCTTACTTTGAATTGTAAGAATATTAATATTCGGTTCATTTTCTTTCAATTCATTCAAATCTTCATATACGTATTTTTCAGTTCTAATACTACATTCTTCATTCCGCTCTTTGAATACATCTATAATTGCCTTTAGATCATCTAAATATATTCGGACGCCTGTATAGCTCCTACTTAAATCTTTACGAATCTCTTTCATTAAAGAATGATGGATGACTTAGAAGTTAAGCTACCAAGTTAAAACTTTTGAATGTCAGATTAAACTAGCAGGTAAACTAAACACCTGTGTTGCAATACATTTTAAATATTAGCTTAGCTAGTTGAACTATCAAAAACAACAAACCGCTGCCATACAACCATTTATCTAAGAAATATCAAAATACAACGGTGCCCACACAGGGTTTACTCCGCTCACGCACTGTCCGCCGATGCAAAGGTCCCCTCAGGTTGGGTGGTATATGATTGGTTTTCTCTCCCACTCTTCACTGCCTAGCTGAGTAAAAAAAGATTTGTCCTGGCCCTATTGGGTGTGTTAGCATTAGGCAACACAATAAAGGCTATACCTAGTGGGTATAGCCTTCGACTGAGGTAGTAGCAGGGATTTAGAAGCTAATTAGCAATTATTGACGGTTGTGGCGTCTGCGCTTGATCAAAAGCTGTAGGTGCCTCACCTACCCCTCATGATTGCCACCCTGATCAGTTAGGATACTTCGGTAGGTACACCCAACACTCAGAAAGCAGGAGCCTAGAGTACATTACTATGTTCTGCAAGCAATTTCCCCAATTAGTTTCCTATAATACGGCTAAGCCTTTGGATGTAGCGGGTGAAAGATATACAGCCTTCCAACGCCTTTATTATTATACTTCTTGGAGGAGTCAACCAATTCATGAGGAAGTGTTGTAGGTGATGATATATCTAGAAATGCAGCACCTTTACTTGATTTATTTTTCCTCTTTAAGCCGCTTACAATCAAGAGGAATCCCTATTACATCTGGCATTTGCGTAATATTATTAATCAATTTGTCCGGATTAAATGTTATAGTTGCGTAAAATTCGTAACATATGGATAAAAATGGCACCCATATCTCACAGTCAACCGCTACCAGGGAAACGATACGTCTACCTCTGTATCTGACTCCGGTGCAGGCAGGGTTCCCCAGTCCGGCAGACGATTATATAGAACTGTCACTAGACCTGAATGAACACCTAATAGATAAGCCCCACAGCACCTTTTGTGTACGTGTACAAGGCAATAGCATGCTGGGAGCCAATATCCATCCGGGGGATATTCTGGTAGTAGATCGCTCCAGACCAGCCTGCCACGGGAAGGTAGTGGTAGCCGTGGTGAACGGGGAGTTTACGGTGAAGCGGCTCTCCGTTACAAACGAAGGTACTTATCTGATGCCGGAGCATCCGGCCTACCAGCCAATCCCCATCGAGCAGGACATGGATGTCCAGATCTGGGGCGTAGTAACCTATACCATTCATAAACACTAGCCTATGTTCGCCTTAGTCGACTGCAACAATTTTTACGTTAGCTGCGAGCGGGTGTTTGACCCGAAGCTCGAGAACCGGCCAGTGGTTATATTAAGCAATAATGACGGGTGCGTGATTGCCCGCAGCAACGAGGCGAAGGCGTTGGGGATCCAGATGGGCGCTCCTGCTTTTCTGATGCAGAAAGAGCTGGAAAAGAATGAGGTAGTGGTTATGTCCAGCAACTACGCCCTGTACGGCGACATGAGTAACCGCGTCATGCAGACGCTGCACGAACTGGTACCGGCCCTGGAGGTGTACAGCATAGATGAAGCCTTTCTGGACCTACGGAATATGCCCTATTCAGATCCAGAAAGGTTAGCCAGGCGCTTACGGAAAATAGTAGGCCACTATACAGGGATACCCGTTACCATTGGTATCGCTTCGACCAAAACACTGGCTAAGGTAGCGAACCGCTACGCCAAGAAACGGACAGCAGCGGGGGCCTATTATTGCATTGATACGGACGCGAAGCAGGAGCATGCGCTGGCCGTAACGGCCGTAGAAGACGTGTGGGGCATAGGCAGGCAATATACTAAGCTACTGGAAAGCCAGGGTATTCACACGGCTCTGGACCTTGCCCTGACAGATGTAGCCTGGGTAAAGAAGCACATGTCCGTTGTCGGGGAGCGGATGGTTCGCGAGTTATGCGGGCAGTGTTGCTACGACCTGGAAGACCAGCCCCAGCCCAAGAAAGGGATCTGCACCAGTAGGTCGTTTGGCCACCCTGTGACGGAATACTCAATACTGCAGGAGGCGGTAGCAACCTTCACGGCACGCTGCGCCGAAAAGCTACGGAAGCAAAACGCTGCCGCTAACCTATTACACGTCTTTACCTTCACCAATCGCCACCGGCCCGACCAGCCCCAGTACTACGGCTCCAAAGTGATACAACTACCCGTTGCCTCCAACTCCACCATGGAGCTGATCCAGGTGGCGATGAGGGGGCTGGAACTAGTCTTTAAGAAGGGGTATTACTATAAGAAAGCGGGCATCATGGTATCAGGCATTGTTCCTGAAAATCAGGTACAAGCTGATCTTTTCTCCTTTGACCAAAGAAAAAGGGAGCTGGATCGTAAAGCACTGGCTGCTCTGGACCGGATCAACCAGCGCATGGGACGGGATACGGTGAAGGTAGCCATGCAGGGCTACAACCGAAGCTGGCACCTCCGGCAGGAAAGGAGATCACGCTGCTACACGACACGGTGGACCGATCTGCTGGAAGTAGGCGATTTACGCTTTTAGTACGCAGAGCCTTTCCCTGCGTAGTATAACAAATCCTGTTTTTGCCCGTTCCTTAAAGAGAACTAATCAATAAAACGATGAAATGTCCAGCCTGCAATGAAACTCTTCTGATGAGTGAAAAGAAGGGAATTGAGATCGACTATTGCCCAAATTGCCGGGGAATATGGCTTGACCGGGGAGAGCTTGAAAAAATAATTGAGCGGTCAGCGGACCACTACTCCAAAAAAGAGAACTATGACTCTGACTACAAGCGGTATGGCTACCAGGAATATGGCGACGATTACTACAAAAGAAATCCGCACAAAAAGAAGAAATCCTTTCTGAGCGAGTTCTTTGACTGATACACGCGGGACTTACATGAGGTGAGGCTTTGGCCCCGTCTGCCTTTTACTTCATAATCAAACAAACTAGGGGCTTGTCAGCCCCTAGTTTGTTACTCCTCTTTAGCTATATAACTACTTCTTCTCTTACTACTCCCTACTGTACCAACTATCCGCAACTCCTTGTCAGAGTTCTGGATTTGCAATGCCTTCAGCAGACAGACTTGATCAACTCCTAAATCATTCAGATCGCAAGGATTCCCGCTTCTTCCAACTCGTGGAGTGGTACATTAAAAAGCCAGGTACTGCGTCCACCGAAGCAGGCACCACCTAATAGTTTCTAACATTCCCACCATTTTACAACCTTTATACCTATTTAATAGTACACTTCTAAATCTACATATAACGCGATAAGAACGTTATAATAATCATAATGGTAATATAGAATTACTACATCGTCTAAAAGCTCACCTACCAATATGGCACATAGATTTATAAGTGCTATATAAAATACTGTAAATACAGTATTGTGCTGTATAATATAATAGGACTACCTTTGAGCCTATATCCACATCAGAAATTACCTCGAATTTCGTGATTACCATTAAATCAAGAGGAGGTTATAATGGTAACATAAAGGAACCCGGTCACTTGCCAGGTTCCTTTTTTAATTACTAATCTATCCCCGGCACCAGTACTGACCCTACCCCTCCTTCCTGGCGGTGCTGCGCCACTACTTCTAGGGTTTTTATAAAGCAGAGATATGAAAGGCTTGAGTTACATCTTTATGTAAAGTATAAAACACGTGGAGCAATCAGCACCTACTAGATTGAAAAATGTAGCTTCTCAGGTATCATTGCCCTAGAGCTTCTAGCGGACATTCATCCCACCGATAATACTAGGCCAAAAATAGGGCCCTAAGAATTGAACAGAGCCGAATAAGGTACGGCTCGTATAGTTCTATAAAATTCTCAGAGGCATTATTATTCGCCATTCCTATCATAGCTCATTGCTTATGAATCAATTACCACAGATTTTTCAGACCTAAAAAAATGAGCTTCTAAAACGATTTTTACGACATATAGAAGAATGTCATGGTTATAATAGGTCTTTTGGACGGAAAATTTACCAGTAAAGGGATCCCCCTTAAAAAATGAGCGGTACGGCAGTTGCCGTACCGCTCTTGCTTAGCAGGTCAAGAAGAAATGTGTACTCTTTGTGATATAGCTCAGGTACCCCTCCTATTGAAAGGCATCCTGTTATTAATGAAATGTAGTAGTAGGTATGTATAAACAGCAAAGGAGCCGCAGCGTGTGCTGCGGCTCCTTATAGCTTGATAGGGTGTGGCGGCTACCTACTTTACCGGGCGAAGACCCAGTATCATCGGCGGTGCGGGGCTTAACTTCTCTGTTCGGGATGGGAAGAGGT
>NZ_JAFEUV020000009.1 GCF_017355915.2 Telluribacter roseus | reverse complement strand
GCGACACAGCGCCGGCGTAGCACTTCGTACTCGGTTTGTTTATAGCTTGCCATAATAAGTACAAGGTTTGACTATTACGGATCTACTCACGCATTAATAAGAGCGCACTATCGTCCATCTCATCTTTCAGTCCTACCCCGCTAAGCTGGTGACGCTTCATTTCGGAGAGCAGGTAGTGCAGCTTCTGAGCGGCAGCCCTATAATGTAATCCTTCGGGACGGATGTTGGACACGCAGTTGCGGCTTTCGTCGGTCAGGCCGGGGCGGGGGGCGTAGGTGAGGTAGGCTCCCAAACTGTCGGGGGAGGAAAGGCCGGGGCGTTCGCCAATCAGGATAAGTACCATCTCTGCCTTTAATAAGTACCCTATCTCATCCGCAATGGCTACTCGTCCCTGCTCCACCAGGCACACCGGCGCTAGTTTCCATTCGTCATTATTCAGTACATCCACCAATTGCTTCACTACCTCTAGGGCGTGTGTATTGACGGCCGTAGCCGATAAGCCATCTGCTATTACAATAGACAAAGTACAAGGTGAAGCAGGAAGCTCCTCAAGTACCTTCTTCGACTCTTCACTCAGTTGCCGTCCCAGATCGGGGCGAAGCAGGTACTCGTGCCGGTCAGTGGCCTGGCTGCTCAGAAGAAGTGTCTGGTAACCATGCCCGGAAAGTTGTAGTGCCAGCTCTTCTTTATCAAAAGTAGCATATATGGCATCACGAGCCCGAGCGTGGTCAAGGTTGAATTCCAGTAAGGCACGGGTAGGCAGACTATGGCCCGATCGGCCGAGCGCCAGCCGGGCGGGGGTGTACTGCCGCAGAAACTGCCAGTCATCAGAGTGGACCAGATCGCTCATAGGTAGTTAGGTTGAGTCGTTGATAACGTCTACAAAAGCTCCAGCAGTCGTCGGTTGGCCGAGGGAATGGGCTTCAGTCCCTCGTCAAACAGGCCCATCTTCAGCAGCCAGGCCTCAAACTCCGGCGCGGGCCGCAGGCCCAGCAGGTCCCTCAGGTACAGCGCATCGTGGAAGGAGGTACTCTGGTAGTGGAGCATCACATCGTCGGCTCCCGGTACGCCCATGATATAGTTGGTACCCGCGGCTCCCATGAGAGTTAGCAGGGTGTCCATATCATCCTGGTCGGCTTCGGCGTGGTTGGTATAGCAGATATCGATACCCATGGGCAGGCCCAGCAGTTTACCGCAGAAGTGGTCTTCCAATCCCGCCCGGATGATCTGCTTGCCGTCGTAAAGGTACTCCGGACCTATAAAGCCTACTACCGTATTGACCAGCAGGGGAGCGTAGGCGCGCGCTACGGCATAGGCCCGGGCCTCGCAGGTCTGCTGATCCAGAGCATGGTGCGCATTGGCCGACAGGGCCGAGCCTTGTCCGGTCTCGAAGTACATGACATTAGTACCAGCGGTACCTCTATTGAGCGAAAGAGCCGCCTCCTGAGCCTCCCGGAGCAGAGACAGATTGACTCCAAACGAAGTATTAACTGCCTCGGTACCACCAATGGACTGAAACACCAGGTCGATGGGAGCCCCCTGCCGGATCACCTGCATAGCAGTAGTTACGTGGCAGAGTACACAGCTTTGAGTAGGTATGTCAAAGCGCTGCCGGATGGTATCCAACATGTCGAGCAGGCGGGCCACCGAAGCGACATTGTCCGTGGCAGGATTGATACCTATGACCGCATCTCCATTCCCATAAAAAAGGCCGTCTATAACCGTAGCAGCAATGCCCTTGTAGTGGTCGGAGGGGTGGTTGGGTTGGAGGCGGGTCGAAAGACGGCCTTTGAGGCCGATGGTATTGCGGAACCGGGTCACTACCTCACACTTGGCTGCTACCGTGATGAGATCCTGTACGCGCATGATCTTGCTCACGGCGGCTACCATTTCGGGCGTTAGGCCGGTCGCCAGGCGCTGCAGTGTAGCCGTAGTGGTACGCTCAGAAAGCAAAAACTCCCGTAACTCCCCGACCGTCAGGTGGCGGATAGGTGCAAAAGCAGCCCGATCGTGACTATCTATAATGAGGCGAGTAACTTCGTCCTGCTCGTAGGGAATAAGATGTTCGGTCAGGAAGGTTTGAAGGGGCAGGTCGGCCAGTACCATCTGGGCCGCTACCCGCTCCTGATAGCTTTGGGCGGCTACACCAGCTAGTTGATCACCCGAGCGTAGGGGCGTGGCCCTGGCCATCACCGACTTCAGATCCTTGAAATCGTAGGTAAATCCGCGAACGGTATGCCGGTAAGCCATGGGTAGATATGGTAGGATGTTTAGATGCCGGTATGTATATTTAATAAGGGCTCTTTGCTAAAATAGCCAATGAATCGTTATAAAAGCTATAAATTTGTCCAAAAGTCGCAGTAGATTACAAATGAAAGCTTAGACCTATGCCTGTTTCAACCCCTACCTCCCGTCAGCAGATTCTTACCTCCGAACAGACCCGGCAGAAAATCCGTCGTATTGCCTACGAAGTGTACGAACAGAACTTTGAAGAGCAGGGGATCATCGTGGCAGGAGTGATGGGCGAAGGTTATGCATTTGCACAACGGCTGGTGGAGGAGCTACGGGCCATCTCACCTCTGGACGTACAACTGGCAGGACTTCATTTTGATAAAGAAAACCCTCACCAAAGCTCGGTGGAGTTTAATGGCGATGCCATCAATCTGGAAAATCAGGCGATTATCGTAGCCGACGACGTGTTGAATACCGGCCGTACACTGGCATTTGCATTACAACCGTTTCTGAAGGTACGGATCAAGAAGCTACAGGTAGCCGTAATTGTAGACCGTAACCACCACCGTTTTCCTGTTTCGGCTGACTACGTAGGGTACTCGCTCAGTACCACCATCAACGAGCATGTCGAGGTCATACTGAGCGATCCGGAAAATGAAGGGGTATATCTTAAATAATTGATAGCTACCTCTTAATCCAGCAGGGCCATGACATCCTCACGGGTGAGGGATTTGATAAATCCTTCCTCGTTAGATATCAACTCATCAGCCAGCTGGCGCTTAGACCTTTGCAGCGCCAGTATTTTCTCTTCTACCGAATTCTTGGTAATAAACTTATAGGTAAATACCGTACGATCCTGCCCAATGCGGTGGGCCCGGTCAACGGCCTGTGCCTCTATGGCCGGATTCCACCACGGATCCAGGATGAATACGTAGTCGGCAGCAGTGAGGTTAAGACCAAGACCACCGGCTTTGAGCGATATCAGGAATACCTTGATGGACTCATCATTCTGAAACTCCTCCACTTGTGTTTGCCTGTCTTTAGTCGAGCCGTCGAGGTAGGCATAGGAGATATGCTTGCGGTCGAGGTACTTTCTGAACAGGTCCAGGTGCTTGACGAACTGGCTAAATACCAGGATTTTGTGATTTTCGCCAATGGCAGTTTCCAGCTTATGGAGTACATCCGCAAACTTACCTGAGTTACTTTCATACGTTTCGTCCACCATCTGCGGGTGGTTGGCCAGCTGACGTAGCTTGGTCAGGCCCTGAAGTACCATCATCTGGGAGCGTGCCATGCCGTCCTTATCAATGCTCTGCAGGATGAGGTTGCGGTAGTACGACTTGGCTTCTTCGTACTTCTTCTCCTGCTCCTCGGTCATGTCGCAGTACTGGATACTCTCTACCTTCTCGGGCAGGTCGGTCGCTACCTGTGACTTGTGCCGACGCAGGATGAATGGCTTGATCAGGTTATAAAGCCGCTGGGTCTTTTCTTCGTCGTTCCGCTTTTCAATAGGTACCTGGTACTCATTCCGGAAGAAGGTCTGACTGCCTAGTAGGCCAGGGTTGGCAAAGGTCATCTGTGACCACAGGTCCATGGTACTGTTTTCAAGCGGAGTGCCCGTCAGGATGAGACGGTAAGCCGAGTTGAGTTGCATGACTGCCTTCGTAATATGTGACGAAGGGTTCTTGATCGCCTGCGATTCGTCGAGGATTACGTAGTGGAACCGGAATGACTTGAGCAGATCAACGTCCAGCCGTACGATACCGTACGAGGTCAGGATCAGGTCGTAGTCCTTAAACTGCTCGGTGTTCTTGTCGCGGTAGGTACCCGTGTACATAAATATCCGGAGGTCGGGCGTAAAGCGCTGCGCTTCCAGCGCCCAGTTGTAGAGCAGCGAAGTAGGCATTACCAGCAGGCTCGGCCCCTGAGCTCCGGCTTCCTTCTGCGACTGCAGCAGGGCCAGCGTCTGGACGGTCTTACCAAGACCCATGTCATCGGCTAGGCAGCCCCCGAAGCGGTACTGGTTGAGGAAGCGGAGCCAGTCGTAGCCTGCTTTCTGGTAGGGGCGTAGCGTACCCTTAAATTCGCTGGGCTGCTCGTACTGCTCTATCTCTTCAAAGTTGCGCAGACTTTCAAGACGGCGGCTGATGACCGTTGCGGCCAGGCTCTCTTTCTGTAACTCCTGAACCAGCATCAGGTGGTGCTTGCGCAGCATCAGGCCTTCTGACTCAGTATTGTGCTCCACAAACGAAAACAGTTCGGAGTACTTGGTAAACCACCATTCCGGTATAACGGCTATCTCACCGTTAGGCAACGCAAACTCCCGCTTCCGGTGTAGTATATACTGACGTAGCTTGATGAACGGAATCTCAAAATCACCAAAGCGGACACGGGCATAAATATCAAACCAGTCACGACCTTCCGTGATGGAAACATCCAGCGAGGAGTAGCCCAGGAAGTAGCGCTTGGAGTCGGTGGTACTTTGCCGGATGGTAATGCCCTGCTCGGCCAGCAAGAGGGCATGGGCCTGTAGCCATCCGAAAGCCTCGGACTTGGGCATGACATGCCGGCCATTGCGCAGGTCCAGGCCGAGCTCCTTCAGCTGGTTGATGCGCTGTCGCTCCGTAATCAGGTCGCGGCGTACCTTATAGAATATATAGTCATCTCCTTTTTTCTCTAACTCTACATTAGAGGCATTGGCAAAGCTGTCGAACCGGAACGAAAAAGAGCCGTACTGGAAAGAAAGGTCAAACACTACATCACCCTCTTCGTCGGAAGTCTCCTCCAGTCCGGATTCGTCATTCCCAAAAAGAACCGGCACAGCGGCATTCGCTTTGCTGGTGTACATTTCAGAAAGGGTAAGCAGGGGCAGGGGCGACAGGGTTTCGTTTCTGATTTCAAAACTTTTTTCACCCTCGGCCACCACATCGTACGAGGCAATAAGTGCCGTCACAAACTTCCGGAAGTACTGGTCTTCGACTTTGCGGGGTACAAATATGGACTTCTTGGTCATGAATGGCTTGAGCTTCTTGCCATCCACATTCTCACCGAAATGATACAGCCCCTCGTCTACTACCAACCAGGCGGGTTCGTCGCAGATGATCATGCCGCCCTTGTTATGGAATTCTATTCTTTTTCCATCGTACTTGATGGTAGGGTAGTAAAGCGTGTTGAAATCATTACGTTCAAAATGAAAACGAACCGTAGCCTCTTTGGGCATGAGTTCAATCCGCTTCCAGGTAGGGTTCCCGTCACTACCCATGATGAATATCTCCTTGCCAGTCAGCCGGGCAAGGATTTGGGCCTTCATGTTCTCCAGGTAACCAGCAATGGTCTCCTGAATCAGTTTATCGCCTCTCTGGGCATCGTATATTTTCAGAAAGAAATCAACGGGCGATAACTTACGGCTGTTGAACTTCTTCAGTATTACATCCTGCTGGATATCATCAATCAGCCTTACAAGTTCAAAATCCTTGTCATCAAGACCGGCGGCAAACTCATTAACATTCTTGGAAGATATGTTTTGGATTTGTAACGTCAGATCTCCCCGCGCATCGAGCTGAACAACAAAAGACTCGAAGAGGTAACCCAGAAACTCGTGTTCCAGGAGTGAATAAATGATACGAAAGGGTGCGGCGGTGGAAACCTTCATACAGAAAACAAGATATTAGGAGGCAGCCGCTTTTGAGGCGTTGCTATTGGGTTAAAACAAATGCGATAACGAAGCCGAAAGAGCTGTTCCTGAGGGTTGATGCTTTCAAAATGGTACAAAGCGAAATCAAATATACGAGGATGCCACTCAAAAACAAATAAAAAGACCTTCCGGAAGAAGGTCTTTTAGTGAGTGGCTCAATGACAAAAAGTAGGAGCAGGCCTGTGCTGTACAGGGCTTGCTTAGTGTTCCTGCATGGAGACGTAAGTGGGCTTGGAGTCGTTGTAAAGGATGGCCCTTTTCAGCCCCTGCATACGCTCCTGGTAATAGTCTAGGCCCACTTTGCCCAGCTCCTTTTGTATTTCCAGCTTACCTATTTCCTTACAAAGCTCTTCTTCCCGGGTACCTTCGACTGGTAGCTTTATAGCGTGCTCCAGATTCCATTCCAGCATCTGCTTTTGAAACTCCAGTTCGTCTTTACTTTTCGAAGCAAAGACAACTGCCAGACCCACAAAAGGTGAAAAGATAAGTGATACTATAAAGGCAGTAACAAACCCGCAGGTTCTGTCATCGCCAAGGATACCTACTATAACAGAAAGGACTATCCATGCAGAAATGAGTAGCAGCATAGTGTGACGTGTTTGGTGTGGAAGTTACTAACACAAGTATAAGTATTTGGATGATCAAAAGCTAGTACTATTTATTAAACGGTTACATGTTGACTACGTGTAATATTGTAGCCGAAACGCCTATGTTATGATATGTTATTATAGTGTCATTTATACACTACTAAGCTCCACGAAAAGTCCAAAACTTCCATGCTGCATACCGTACGATAAATACTTCTATCAATAAATAATATCAACGTGCTACTGTTGTTAAACTTTAAAATAAATTACCTTTCTATGTAGTAAACCCACGTTATTAACGTTAATCCACACTATCAATGAAGGCAACTGTAACAAAAGGAGTGCTTGTGCTCCTTCCTATCTTTTTATTCTTTATCTACCTGTATTATAATGCTGTCAATGTACCGTACATTGATGACCTTGACATGGTGTCTACCATAAATGAAATACAGGCTAGCCCTTATGAACTTCTAGAAATACTGGTCCGTCAGCAGAACGATCACCGCATTCTTTTTTCGCGGTTGGGAGTACTGGCGGTTTACCTTTTTACTGATAAAATCAATTTTAGATATACTATTCTTTTAGGCTTCTTTAATCTTGTATTACTGGCCTATGCATTTTACTTGGTGTACACGTCATTTCGAAAAGGTATCGGCCTTTTTATACCTGTTATTATTTTACTTTTCTCGCCTAATGTATATGCCAACCATATCTGTAGTATTTCATCCTACCAACATACTTTATCAGTAGCTTTTTCTATCATTAGTTTATATTTTCTCAGTGAAGAAAAAAAGACTAGGTGGTATTGGTCCCTGCCATTTGCAATGGCCGCCAGTCTGACCATACTGGATGGGTTAAGTGTACTACCCGTTGGCTTGTTCTGGCTGATTGTTCAGCGTCGCTATTGCGAGAGCCTGCTTTATACTGCTTTTGCGGTAGTATGGCTGTTGATCTACTTTTCTGACTTTCAATTCTCCGGGGCATCGTCTGAGAGCTTTTCTAATGCCTCGTTTTCTACCATACTTAGCAACTTTGTGGCCTTTGTCGGATCTTCCGCTAAAGTGCTGTCAGATACCAATGCAGTGGCTGTATCTACTATTCTGGGCGGATTTATCCTGTTTGGCTGCGCTGTGTTGTTCCTATACCGCACCACTGCCGATGATCCCAAACTACGTGTAGCAGCCAGGTTGCCTCTTCGTATTGAATTCATAGATATCTGCTTTCTGAGGTTACTGGCGACTAGTGCCATGATTGCTATAGGGAGATCTTACAATGGAGCGGAAGAGATGATGGCAGTTCGGTTCCAGATTTTTTCAATCAGTATTCTGATCCTCTTTTACCTGCTACTAGTCCGTACTATTCAGGTCAATGGTCCTATGGCTGTCTTGTTTGTAGTGGGTAGTATCTTCATAAATATTTACTCATACTTAAAATATGAAAAAGCGGTAGCTATATGGAGGCAGGAGTTAAAAGCGGATGCGTACAATTACAGAAACAATCAGACTTTGCTGCATCAGAATTCTCCAGATCCGCCCCAGGGCTTTTTCAAGAACTACGAATTTCCAGACTATTTTCACCAAGGAATTATCCATGCCTGGAAAAGAAGTTCGCCTCATTCTTCGGCTATTAAAATTACTGCAAAAGAAGTGCCCGCTAGTAGGTTATACGGCGACTACACCCATCCTATTTTAGATTTAGAAGTTCATAATGTTCCTAATAGTATACCACCTGACGAATCTTTTTTATTGTTTCAAAGTCACCGGGATACATCGAAGTGTTACTTAGTTGGCTTGCATGATAAAGATAGCTGGTTGAAAACCATTTTTAATGACTCTACCCGTACGTTTTCAGGTTATTTTCCATTAAAGATTCCTAAAGACGCATATAAAGTAAGCATCTGTTGGATAAAAAATAAACGTCCGCAAAGCATATTAATTTCATCAAGATACGTCCTTTAAGTAACTACTGGTTTATACTTTACCTATGCCTATATAGGGTCTACTTTTACTCTACACTCTAAAAAGGAAGGTCTCTTGTGGAGGCCTTCCTTTTTAGGTAACACGTATATAGTAGTTTCAGAACAATCAGTGGTATCTGATGTAAGTACTCCTTACTATCTGCAAGTAGCACTTGGCATGGGTATATCAGGATAAAAGTAGAGTTCGTCCTTAGAGCACTTTACAGAGTATTGTAAACTGCCTACGAAAAGTACCATTGCTGCGTAAGCATTCTGTATGAAAACAGTAATGGCTACCTTGTATAATTAAATAACTTTATGAAAGTACTTGCAAACGTGACACTCAAAGTGGGTATAGTGGTAGCTGTGTTGTTCTGCCTGATCAGCTGGACCAGGGATGCCAAACAGGAGCGGAAACAGCCGAACGTAGTCGTGATCCTGACGGATGATCAGCGGTGGGATGCGCTTGGTGTAGCCGGGAACCCTTACCTCAAAACACCCCACATCGACAAATTGGCCGCCGAAGGCGTGTACTTCAAAAACTACTTTTGTACCACCTCGCTTTGCTCCCCCAGCCGCGCTTCCATCCTGAGTGGGAAGTACGCGCATGCGCACGGGGTGGTGAACAACTTTACGGAGTACCCTACCAACCTGCCCAGTTTTCCGGCGGTACTGCAGAAGGAAGGGTATGAGACGGCCTACATCGGCAAGTGGCACATGGGGGAGGAGAACGATAATCCGCGTCCGGGCTTCGACTACTTTGTCACCCACAAAGGCCAGGGCAAGTACTGGGATACTGAGTTCAATATCAATGGGCAGGGAAGCAAGGAGATCAAAGGCTACTATACCAATGTAGTCACTAAAATGGCCAATGAATGGCTGACTAAGAAACGCTCCAAGCCCTTCATGCTGATCCTGGGTCACAAGGCTCCCCATAGTTTTTATATACCTGAGCCTAAGTACGCCAAGGCTTTTGCCGGGGTACGTATTCCCTACCCCCAGAGTGCCTTTGAACTGGAGGATAAGCCAAAGTGGATTCAGCAGCGGCTGAATACCTGGCACGGGATATACGGCCCTCTGTTCGACTGGCGGAAGAAGTTCCCGGATTCCTCACCCGAAGCCGTAAAGGATTTTGAGAATATGGTACATGCGTACTGGGGTACCATTCTGTCGGTGGATGATAGCGTGGGGGAACTCTACCGCACCCTACAGGAGATGGGCGAGCTTGACAATACGGTCTTTGTATTTACGTCGGATAATGGCCTGCTCAACGGGGAGCATGGTATGGTGGATAAGCGGACGATGCATGACCCCAGTATTCACATTCCACTAATTGTGCGGTTTCCGGGGCTGACGCCTATTACTAAGCCGGTAGTGGTAGATAAGCAGGTACTTACGCTGGACATTGCGCCTACCATCCTGGACCTGTGCGGGGCACCTGCCCTGAAGGACATACACGGGCAAAGCTTCAGGCGGCTGGTACAGGGCGACGACCGGGGTTGGCGCAAGGCCTGGTTTTACGAATATAACTACGAAAAACAGTTCCCCTATACACCTAACGTGCGTGGCATACGTACCGATGAGTGGAAGTACATCCATTATCCAACCGGCGACGGAACACCCGATCAGCATATGGCGGAGCTGTACCATATTGCGGCAGATCCAGGTGAAGACCATAACCTGATCAGTGACCCCAAGTACGCCGGAAAGCTCAAAGAACTTAAAGCCGAGCTGGCGCGCCAGCTCAAAATGACGGGTGCCCATCCCGACCGGATGCCGCTGGATGAAGGTATAAAATCAGAACTACCGGAGCAATCGGTTCGATAACTACTTGTGGGAACGCGGTAGTAGAGTGATGATATGAATAAAACATAACAAAAAAGGAGAGCGGAACCCCTGCTCTCCTTTTATATTGTTATTCCATCAGAAAAGTTGCTGTACTGGTAGGCTTGTCAGTTCGCAGACTAGCCTTGAGCATCATTAGTGCCTCCTCATGTTATAAAGAAGCCCTTTGTATACCTCTCTATGTGTTAGCAACACACAATGATAGGGATAAATATTTATATTGTAGATAATGGACGGTAACAAATTTTAAAAAACATCTCTTCTTAAGTCCAACACTTCCCATTGCAGTACTTAGTCAGGTTGAGTTAATTCGCTTGATCCTGGAGTACTTTTAGGCTGGATATGCGAAGAGTACAATAAGTAGTTAGTTATTTCATTATACCTTTGTTACTTATAATTGTCTATTCCCTCTGACTCAATAATTTATTGCCAATATGTTCTCTTTCCGACTTCCCCAGATACCTGCTTACCTGCTTCTTCTATTTGCAATGGTTACCGGCTGCACTTCCGAAAAAACAGCCCAGGAAACCTCCAGCACTGCAAGCTCTGCTACCCTTGAAAAAGCCATAAAGGGAGATACCACGGGTATGGTGTGGGTAGAAGGCGGCAACTTCATGATGGGTAATGATGAGTTTACCGATGCCCGCCCGGTACATCAGGTACAGGTGGATGGCTTCTGGATGGACGCTCATGAGGTCACCAATGCGGAGTTTGCCCGTTTCGTAGAAGCTACTGGTTACGTGACTGTTGCCGAACGTCCACTCAATCCGGCTGATTTTCCGGGTGTACCGGCTGATAAGCTGGTACCTGGCTCAGCGGTATTTACACCCACTGTACAAAAGGTCAATCTGGCTAATCCGCTGCAGTGGTGGACCTACGTGCCGGGGGCCAACTGGCGCCAGCCCGAAGGGGCTAACAGTAGCATCAAAGGAAGGGAAAATCTGCCCGTAGTACACGTAAGTCATGAGGATGCCGTGGCCTATACCAAGTGGGCTGGTAAGCGACTACCTACCGAAGCCGAATGGGAGTACGCCGCCCGCAGCGGTAAAGAGAACCAAACCTACTACTGGGGCGAAGAACTGAAGCCACAGGGCCAGTGGGTAGCCAACATATACCAGGGCAGTTTCCCGGACAAAAACACAGCTGAGGATGGCTTCGCGAGTATAGCTCCGGTCAAGACCTTCCCTCCCAATGCCTACGGCCTTTACGATATGGATGGCAACGTATGGGAGTGGTGCAGCGACCTGTACCGACCCGACTACTACATGAGCTCCGCCAGGAAGAATCCTACAGGGCCGACTGATAGCTATGATCCCGAAGAACCGGGAGCAGTAAAGTACGTGCAGCGGGGCGGGTCCTTCCTGTGTAGCGACGAGTACTGCATCCGCTACAAAGCCGGGAGCCGTGGCAAAGGAGAAGCGACCAGCGGGAGCAACAACCTGGGCTTTCGTTGCGTCAGGGACAAGAGTTAGGAAACACCTAAGCTAAGCCTTGTTCATTACGACAACAGAAGAGGGAGCCTGTCCAAAGGCTCCCTCTTCTGTTGTAAGGGAAGTAGTGGTAGTTTTTCAAGAACTATACATTCATATTATGAGTCGATATAAATAGGACTATATTATAAGTATACTCCCAGGTGAAAGTGGCAAAAGTTTAAGACTCTCTCGCCTGTATATATACCGCCAAGGTTACACCACGAATACTGTGCTACAATATGTGAGGAGCCAGGAGTACTATTTATGTAACCGTTCAATAAAGTTTGGTTATAGGTTAATTTAAATGTAACTATCTTTATACCAGCCAGTTTTACTGGTTAAGTCTAAGTTGTTTGATATAGCCTATCGGCTATGCTGGTAGGCTATATTAATAGCTTTTCACTAGCCTTCCAGCTTATATTGCTTAGTCTATCTCCGTTCGCAGCGTGTTATAACTCAGTAGGGAAGTAGCCTCAGCCAGTAAAATATTGGATAGCATGAGGAGAAACAAAAAGGGAGCCTCGTTTGGAAGCTCCCTTTGTTCTTTGATAAGAGTACGAACCTTAACGTAATTGGCATCTTAAAAAGAAAAGCACCGGAAACGGTGCTTTTTAACTTTGAGCGGAAGACGGGGTTCGAACCCGCGACCTCAACCTTGGCAAGGTTGCGCTCTACCAGCTGAGCTACTTCCGCATTACTATGTGCTAATCAGAATACTGATGCTGTACCGGGGACGGGGGTCGAACCCGTACGAGCGTTTCGGCTCACAGGATTTTAAGTCCTGCGTGTCTACCAATTCCACCACCCCGGCCTCACATGACGAACCAAAGTTCGATGTTATTTTAAAAGAAAAGCACCGTTTCCGGTGCTTGCCAATTTTGAGCGGAAGACGGGGTTCGAACCCGCGACCTCAACCTTGGCAAGGTTGCGCTCTACCAGCTGAGCTACTTCCGCGTTTCCTTATTTGATTAAGGTGCTGCAAAGGTAGGGGGACAATTGATACTACGCAATAGTTGCTTCTAAGTTTTTTTTGAGAAAATTATTAACAAAAAATTAACAGGCTGTAAATCAGAAATGGTACAGACATAGTGCACCAAAAAAAATATTTAGACCTATGCCCGCAAAGAGATTCATGCGCATGGTATGTCTGAAATCCGCCTCTTCCTGGTCCCGCAGAACCGCCCTCCACCAGTAGCCAAAGTAAGCCAGAACCGGCCCCATGCACAGTACAAGCACGATCAGGCTATTGGCGGAGCCGTACGTAAGGAAGTAAAACAGGAAGCCCGTAAAGGATAAAGAGAAAAAGAGAGCCGCGTTGAGAAAGGTCCCCCTGATGCCAACCAGACGGCTGAAGGTAAGATCGCCGCGGCGGGCATCCTCTTCGTGCTGGTATACCTGCGTAAGGGGGTACACCGCCCACAGGTTGGAGGTACAGATAAGCGCCGGAATAAGGTACCTGGCCTGTAGAAGCTCCGCCACCGGAAGCTGCCCGATCACCTGCACCGTAGCCAGGTAGGTAAAGGCTCCTTGAAACACACCTACTATACACCAGCTCAGCAGGGGGTACTTTTTCAGCCGTACCACCGGATGGCTATAAGCCTTAGATATAGTACCATAGATGATCAGGTACAGGACAAAGGACAGTCCCATGCCAGTCCATAGGGCTATGAATACAGCCAGGATGTCCAGCAGCCAGGAGGTATACAGCAGCTCCTTACTGACGGGTGGAGGTACCTCCAGCAGCCCTATGCTGCCTTCGTCTTTGTCGTAGTAGCTGTTGTAGGCGTTGCTGGCCGGATACAGGAACAGGTGGATGATCACGAGCGACCACCAGGCCATGAGCAGATCAGGGGCGGGCGTCTGACTCAGAGCGAACAGGTACACAGGAAGCAGAAACACCGAAAACGGGATACGCAGGTGTAGAAAGACATTCCGGATCATAGGCGGGCAATTCTTTTAAGGTGGGACTAAGAAAAGCAAGAACAGCACTCTGAACCAGTAGAAAACATACTGTTTCCACCAAAGGTTATGGTGGCACGTATTTTTTAGGAAGTTACTACATTTTCAATACAAAATCAATAAGAAGTGACTGGTAGTACTCAGCAAGTTGCATACATTACCTCCATCGGTACGGCTACGCCGGCCTACCAATTCAATCAGATGCGCATTGCTGAGTTTATGGCAAATGCCTTACACCTCGACGAGTCGGGGCAGCGTCGTTTGCGGGCCCTGTACCGCAGTACCCGCATTCAGCACCGGTATTCGGTACTGGCTGATTACGGACAGGAGGTAGGAAGCTTTACATTTTATCCGAATACCCCTGATCTGGAACCCTTCCCTACGGTGAGTCAGCGCATGGACCTGTACCGAGAGCATGCCGTACCTCTGGCCGAAAAAGCCATCCGGGATTGCCTCCGGCAGCGGCAGGTGCCGATGGAGTCAATTACTCACCTGATTACGGTCAGCTGTACGGGTATGTATGCTCCGGGGCCTGATATAGAACTCATAGAGCGGCTGGGGCTGCGGACCTCCACGCACCGGCTGGCTATCAACTTTATGGGATGCTACGGAGCCTTTAACGGGATGAAGGCCGCCGTAGCCCTGGCCCAGGCCGACCCGAAGGCAAAGGTACTGATGGTGTGTACAGAGCTGTGTACTATCCATTTTCAGAAAAAGAACGAAGAGGATCATCTGCTGGCTAATGCCCTCTTTGCGGATGGCTCGTCGGCTATACTGGTAGAGGGGGCGTGCGATGAGGGAGTAGCCGCGCTGGAAGTAGCCCAGTTTGCGTGCGAGGTACTACCCGAAGGCAATGAGGATATGGCCTGGCACATCAGTGATTTTGGATTTGAAATGAAGCTGACCTCTCGGGTGCCGGACGTGCTTAAGAAAGGGATCCGGACGGTAATGGACCGGCTTACGGCAGCGCAGGGAATACAGCGGGAAGATGTAGGCCTGTATGCCATTCATCCCGGAGGACGTCGTATCCTGGAAGTAATCGAAGAGGTACTGGGGATCTGTGCCTGCGACAACGCACCAGCCTACGATGTACTGCGTGACTACGGCAATATGTCGTCGGTGACGGTCTTATTTGTACTCAGACAACTCTGGGAGCGCCATCGTGAGTCGGATGGACGATGGATTTTTACCAGCGCCTTTGGGCCCGGTCTGACGGCCGAAACCGCCCTGCTTCGGGTAAGAGGTGTATAGGAGCTGGATTATATTTTCCGAGGGTACAGTTGTTATTTTAATTATACGCTTATCAACTAAATAGGTATATAAAGGGAGACAGGAACCCTCTTATCAAAATTTATTTTTTCAGTAGACTTAAAATAAGAACTTTGTGCCTCCCTATACGTTTAGCTGGGACACAACACAATTTCAACCTATTTTCGACCGACCCATTTACAGAAAATGTTCTCAAACGAAGTTCTCTTTTTCCTCGGCTTCATTGTCGTTATTGGCTTTATGCTGCTGCTCGACCTGGGTGTTTTTAGTAAAAAAGACCACGTGGTTAAATTTGGCGAAGCAGCTATCTGGACTGCCGTCTGGATCGCCCTTGCCTTGGGCTTTTATTTCATTATCAAAACCCATGGTGACCTTATACATGGTATCGACAACTACGCCCAACTCGAGCAGGTCAAGGACAAGTACGCTCCGCACCTGAAACTCATCCCGGGCAATTTTGAGGAAAGTCTTGATATATACCGGCGCAATATGTCGCTCGAGTTTATCACGGGCTACCTGCTGGAGTACGCGCTCTCCATCGACAATATCTTTGTAATCATCCTGATCTTCGCCTCTTTTGGCGTACGTGAGAAGTACTTCAAGAAGGTACTGTTCTGGGGGGTACTCGGAGCGATCATCATGCGTTTCATCTTCATATTTGTCGGCTCAGCCCTGATTCAGCGCTTCGAGTGGATTATCTACATTTTTGGTGTCATTCTGGTATACCAGGGAGGAAAGATCTTCTTTCAGGGAAGTGAAGATGAAAAGATCGAGCCTAACAAGCACCCGGTGGTGAAGTTCACCTCCAGGTACCTGCCTGTATATCCTCGGTACGTAAAGGAGCATTTTGTTATCAAGAAACACGGCAAGTGGCTCTTTACACCACTGTTCGTAGTGGTACTTATCATTGAGTTTACGGACCTTATATTTGCGGTGGATTCGGTACCGGCCATATTTTCCATCACCAAAGACCCCTACGTCGTTTTCTTTTCCAATATTTTCGCCATCATGGGACTACGTTCCATGTTCTTCTTCCTGAGCAACATCATGGGCCTGTTCCGCTTCCTGAAGTACGGGCTGGGTGTGCTGCTGATGTTTATCGGTGGAAAAATGCTGGCGCATCATTATCTGGAAGAAATCGGCTTCAAAACGGCTTATTCGTTATACGTCATCCTGGGGATTCTGGCTGTCAGTATACTGGCTTCTGTTATCTTCCCCAAGAAGAATGAGGAGGTGCCAAACCTGATCAATGATAGCGAAGAACCGCAGGAACAGATTAAAAAGTAGAAATGAATAAAGTCCTCAAAGCGTACCTCAAACGTCTGACCAATCTTAGTAGTCGCAACAAATCACTGCTGTTGACACGTTTGCCGGGGGAACAATTTGTGGATCTGCACGAGGGTGACTTCCTGTTGGGGAAGTCATCCTTTGAGCTGGTTCGGCAGCTGATTCAGCGAAAGGCACGCATACCCCTTTGCGATGTACAGGATCCCCGCTACGAACGGGTGAATGAGCTGAGCCGTAAGCTGCGAAAGATAGCCCGAACCGAACGATTTATTGAAGAAGAACGAGGAGCCCGCGACCTGTACGTGGGCTATCCTTTTATCCGGGGCAAGCTATCAGATGGCTCCGTTATTCACGCGCCGCTGCTCTTCTTTCCGGTAACGCTCCGGATGGACCGGGAGCAGTGGTGCCTCTTCGGGCGCGATGATGCCGAAGTAACCCTCAATCGTAGCTTTGCCCTGGCCTATGCCTACTTCAACGAGACTGCCGTACCCGATGAGGTCAGCGAGAAAACCTTCGATGACTTCCCGACTGATGCGCTGGAGTTCCGCACGCAGCTGTATGAGTGGCTGAAGACGACCCCCTTTCGTATCAACTTCAACCAGCAGCTTTTCGAAGATAAGGTTCAGCCGTTTGAGGTATTCAAGAGCAGTGATCTGCAGACGCTGGAAAAAACTGGCGAACTGAAGCTATACCCGGAGGCGGTGCTGGGGATATTTCCGCAGGCAGGCTCTTACCTGGTACCCGACTACGATGTACTACTTGAAGCCTCCCCGGATGAACTGGATTTCTCTATACTAGCCTCCTATGCAGAAGGAGCCATCCTAAACAACACATCAGATATACTGCTGCGCGAAGAGCAGGTCCTGACGCCGTTCCAGACGGATGTGTCGCAAGAGAAGGTAATCAGGGCGGTAAAAAAAGGCGAATCAGTGGTAGTGCAGGGGCCGCCCGGTACCGGCAAGTCGCAGCTGATCTGCAACCTGATGGCTGATTTTGCGGCACAAGGCAAAAAGGTACTACTGGTATGTCAGAAACGCGCCGCTTTGGATGTCGTGTACCAGCGCCTACAGTCGATAGGATTGGCACCTTTTGCCGCTCTTATCCATGATTTTCGTAACGATCGCCCCGAGCTATACCGTCAGCTGGCTACCCAGATAGAGCAGGTAGATGCCTACCGCAGCCAGAACTACAGCCTGGATGCAGTGGTGCTGGAGCGGCAATTCAGCCAGGAGAGCCGCCAGATCGATCGGGTTGTGGAGGAACTGGAAGGTTTTCGGAAAGCCCTGTTTGATGAGTCGGAGTGTGGGGTGTCCGTCAAGGAACTATACCTGTCCAGCAGTCCGGCCGCTCCCCACGTTAGTCTGACTAGTGCCGAAGGTCATCCACTTTACCGGTCATTCCGGCTGGATAGCGTAGAGGATTACCGGCGCCGGCTCAGACTCTACGCCGCCTACGCGCAGCGTATCGGTCCGGAGCATGGGTGGTACCAGCGCAGGAGTTTTGCCAGCTACGGTATAAGTGAGCTGCGCCGGATGGAGCAACTCTTGCAGGACTGGCCCCCGTTCGTCCAGCGCCAGACTCAGCAATTTGAATCTATCACCAACACCTCCTTTACGGCTGACTTCATAGAGGATCGGGCGGAGGTACTTGAGCGCCTGGAAGATATTCGTGACCTGTTACCCGACGATACTACCTTCCAACTATTTCAGACGTACCTCAGCGGCACCGAACATTCAGTTAAAAGACTGGCGCTGGTCCGGCAGATCGTGGCTACGCTGGAAGGTTGGGAGGGCCTGGAAACTACCTTGCCGACGTCTGATCTTACCCATTTCAGAGGACAGCTCATGAAGGCCGTATCGGCGAAGCAAGCGTGGGCCAGCAGCCAGTGGTGGGAGTGGTTTGGTAGTGATAGAGATCTCGTTAGGCGGGTAGCTACTCAGAACGGACTAAGTACCCGACTGGAAAACCTGGAAAAGCTGAGCCTGCTGCTTCGCAACCGCCTTCAGATGGAAGAATGGCTGCAGAATTCTCTGCTGGGTTTTGAGGAGCTGTATCTGAATAGAGAGCTCACTAAGGAACAGCAATTCATCTCCTTTTTTCAAAAGAGCGAGAAGGCCGCCGACGCGGTAGTCAGGCTCCGTATCAAACAGTGGAGTCAGGTACTGCATACGTTGGCCCTAAACGCATCTTCAAGAAGTACTTTTATAGAAGCTATTGAGACGCTGATCCAGTGGGTAAAAGCCTGGGAGAGATCAATAAGTACCTTGAACCCATTTCTTCTGCCCGAGCAGATACAGGTACTGGTACATACACCGCAGCGGGCCAGCCTTCTGCGTGACCAGTTACAGGCCGACTTTGATTCGCTGGTGGAGATGGACCGGTTGTGGCAGCAAATGGCTCCCCACGAGCGGTCCGCCACGGAGCAGGTACTTCATAAAAGTCAGGAACTGGCCGATACCCTGCCGGAGGCGGTAGTAGCTCTGTTTGATAACAGTCTACGCCTGGCCTGGATCGAGCATCTGGAAACCCGATTCCCGGACCTGAGGGCCGTATCGTCGCTACGGATGCAGCAGTGGGAAGAACAGCTCCAGAGTAGTATCCGGCATAAGCAGAGCCTGAGCCGCGACATCGTACTGATCAAACTGCGGGAGGAGACCTATCAGGATGTGGAGAACAATCGCCTGGGCAACCGGGTAACCTACCGGGAACTGCTCCACCAGGTCACCAAGAAGCGGAAGATCTGGCCCATCCGGAAGCTTCTGGAGGAGCACTCGGAGGAGGTGTTCCGGCTGGTACCGTGCTGGATGGCTTCACCCGAGTCGGTGTCGGCCATGTTTCCGATGCAGAAAGACCTTTTTGATCTGGTGATATTCGACGAAGCCTCCCAGTGCTACGCCGAGTATGGATTACCCGCCGCCTACCGGGGCCGTCAGACTGTAATAACCGGCGATAGCAAGCAGCTGCCCCCAAGTGACCTGTACCGGGTACGCTTCGAGGAGAGCGCCGAAGAGGAAGATGTACCCGTAGCCCTGGAGGTGGATTCGCTGCTGGACCTGGCGGCGCAGTCGCTGGCCAAATACCAGCTGACCGGACATTACCGGAGCCGCTCGCTGGACCTGATTGACTTCTCTAACCAGTACTTTTATAAAAATACACTACGCTTACTACCCGACTTCCGACAGGTCAACGATGCTGAGCCGGGTATCAAGTACCTGAAAGTGGACGGTATCTGGGAAAAGAATACCAATATGGCGGAGGCGGAGCAAGTACTCCAATTGGTGAGGAGGCTGAGTACTACCGGGCAAAGCGTGGGAGTGGTGACCTTTAACTTTCAGCAGCAGCAGCTGATTCAGGAGCTGTTTGAGCAGGAGAATATCTCGTTACCGGAGCTGTTTGTCAAAAATATTGAGAATGTGCAGGGAGATGAGCGGGATGTCATCATCTTCTCGGTAGGCTACGCTCCCGATGTGCGTGGGCGGCTGATGATGCAGTTTGGCTCGCTCAACACCCAGGGCGGCGAGAACCGCCTGAACGTAGCGGTAACCCGGGCGCGCGAGCGGGTGTACGTCGTTACCAGTCTGTGGCCTGCACAATTACAGGTAGAGCAAACGGCCAACGAAGGTCCTAAGCTCCTGAAGGCGTACCTGCAGTATGCCCTGGATGTATCGGAGGGGCACTACCGTCCGCAGCCACTGCCAACCCATACCTACCGTACCGATTGGCTACTTAAAGATAAGCTGGCTAAGCAGGAGAAGGGGCTGGTCAAAGAGCTTCCTTTTGCGGATCTTACCATTCGCTCGGGCGGTACCTACCAGGGGTTGATCCTGACGGATGATGATCTGTACCACCAGAGCCCTTCGTCCAAGGAGCCCCATGCGTACCTGCCGATGATCCTGCAGCAAAAGAACTGGCCCTTTAAGCGGATATATAGCCGGGAGTACTGGCGGAGCGAAAGAGCGAATGAGTGAAAGAGCGATATATTTCTCATGCACTTATCAACAAAAAAAGCGGATGGAGCTGTTTACTGCTCTATCCGCTTTTATTTAAAGCCTATTGCTTAAAGCCTAAAGCAAATTATACATCACAAATCTGCACTCCTTGCTTTAGCGAAGTAAGCGGATCGCGCTTCGGGATAAATTCTTGGCCTACGTAGCCTTTGTAGCCCGTATCCACGATGGCTTTCATGATGGTCGGGTAGTAGAGTTCCTGGGTTTCGTCAATCTCATTACGTCCCGGTACACCACCCGTATGGATATGAGCAATGTACTGAATGTTATCTTTGATCGTCCGGATGATGTCTCCCTCCATGATCTGCATGTGGTAGATGTCGTAGAGGAGCTTGAAGTTCTCCGAGCCAAGGCGCTTGCAAAGTTCTACGCCCCAGGCGGTATGGTCGCACATATAGTCCTTATGGTCTACCTTGCTGTTGAGGAGCTCCATCACCAGCGTTACCTTATGTTTCTCAGCGGTTTTGATCAGGCGCTGCAGACCCTTTACACTATTCTCTAGTCCCTGCTCGTCGCTCATACCCCGGCGGTTGCCCGAGAAGCAGATCAGGTTCTTATAGCCGGCAGCGGCTACCTTAGGGATATGTGCCTCATAGCTGGCAATCAGCTCATCGTGGTACTTGGGTTCATTAAAGCCATCCGACAGGTTTTTGTTGGCTCCCCAAGGCATAGCGCAGTCCAGACCGTACTTCTTCTGGATAGGCCACTCCTCCGGCCCCGTCAGCTCAATAGACTTGATACCCATGTCTTTGGCTGCTTTGCAAAGCTCCTCAAAGGGGATCTTGCCGTAGCACCAACGGCAGACGGAGTGGTTTATGCGTCCTTTCAGTTCGGGACCAAGTAGTTGGTTGGCAGCTTCCATGTGTTCACGTAGTGATTCGGCCGCCGGTACTCCTACGGCAAGTCCGGCCATTTTTTTGACGGCATCTCTGCGATTAGATTTCATTGGCAGCGTATTGAGTCGGGTTAAAAATATCTGTTATATACCAAAAGAAGTAACTGGCCTCTACCAATTACTTCTTTTGGAAATCTATTCCTCTAAACAACTAACTAATTAGAGTTCGCGGATACGGATATTGCGGTACCACACTTTATCACCGTGGTCCTGTATGGCGATATGTCCCTTATCAGAGGTACCAAAGCCATTCCAGCCTTTAAATTTACTGTTTGCCACCATGGCATCCCATTCGGGGCCTTTAGTAGGGAAGTCAACTACCTTCTTACCGTTTAGCCAGCTTTCACCCTTGCCATTCTTAATAACAAGCCGCATCTTGTTCCACTCACCGGCAGGTTTTACAGCCTTCAGGTCGTTGGGAGGCAACATATCGTACAGCGAGCCTGACTTGTGGTTTCCGTCTTTACCGGCAAATGAATCCGGGTGTTTGGCATCGTCAAGTACCTGAATCTCGGGACCGGTAGAGTAGGGGCAGCAGTATTTTTCGCCTTCCTGCACGTGGTACATTACGCCGCTATTACCACCTTCGCTGATCTTCCATTCCAGTTCCAGTTCGAAGTCGCCGTATTGATTTACAGTCAGCAGGTCTCCACCCCCTTTTTCGGTAAGTACCATGGCACCGTCTTCAATTGCCCATTTGGTAATTTCACCACCCTTCCACTTTTTCCATCCGTCAAATGATTTTCCGTCAAAGAGGGTTACCCATTTGCCTTTTTTCTGAGCGAATGACTCCGCCGGTTGAAAGGCAACAAGAGCTACCAGCATAGCTCCCAGCACAAACATTTTTTTCATAGTAATACGTAAAATACTGTTTTTGATTAAAACGCCGAAACCTATGGCATTTACCGTTAAAAAGCTAATTTTTGTTTTACTTTGTGAAGGATAGGTACACTATAGTACCCCCAGATTCATAAACCATTAACCTTTTTACTCCTACATGGCTTCCATATTTTCCAAGATAGTAGCAGGCGAGATCCCTTGTCATAAGGTGGCGGAGACGGACGAGTTTCTGGCTTTTCTGGATGTTTTTCCGGTGGCTCCGGGTCATACCCTGGTTATACCCAAGAAAGAAGTGGATTACCTCTTTGATCTGGATGAAGACCAGTACCTGGGGCTGATGCAGTTTGCCCGGCAGATCGCACCGGCCCTGGAAAGAGCAGTACCCTGCCGCCGCATCGGGGTGAGTGTGATAGGTCTGGAGGTCCCCCATGTGCACGTCCACCTTATCCCCATCAACAGCATGGACGATATGAACTTCAACAAGAAGATAAAGATGTCGCAGGAGGATCTGGCAGAAACAGCGGCTAAAATCAGGAGCTTTTTGTAGAGTAAGTTTATGTAACTATTTTAAGTATTGATTCTCAGGCATTAAGAACTGTGTTGATAAGTTGCTTACCTTATTAACAGGAATAGTAGCTTGCGTGGGGCTCCAATAGTGAATAGTAACTAAGTAAGTTGTTATATAAACTAACCCTTACGGGAAGTTATCCACATTTTCTGTAGTTGTCCACAATCAATAATTCCAACTAAAATTGGTATTATTTTTATCTTAAAGATAGTCAGTAGTATACATAAAAAAGCAGCCGAGTGAGTCTGAACAGACTCACTCGGCTGCTTTTTGAATAAATATTGCTAGACCCGCAATTGACTATCGCACGGTATTAATGCTTAACTCCTTGAGTTGCTGCTCAGAAATCGGAGAGGGGGAATCAATCATGACATCGCGGCCTGAGTTGTTTTTCGGGAAAGCGATGAAGTCACGGATGGAGTCGGCTCCGCCAAACAGCGAGCATAGACGGTCGAAACCGAAAGCGATACCGGCATGCGGAGGCGCTCCGAACTCAAACGCATTCATGAGGAAACCAAACTGAGCCTGCGCCTCTTCGGGTGTAAAACCGAGGATTTCGAACATTTGCTGCTGGAGGTCACGCTGGAATATACGCACCGAGCCACCGCCTACTTCTACACCGTTGATCACCATATCATACGCATTGGCGCGTACCTTGCCGAGATCAGTCTTCAGCAGAGGTACATCTTCAGGCTTCGGACTGGTGAAGGGATGGTGCATGGCAAACCAGCGCTGCTCTTCTTCGCCAAACTCCAGGAGCGGGAAGTCCACTACCCACAGCACCTTGTAATCATCCGGGTTGCGTAGGCTGAGGCGGTTCCCCATCTCGAGACGTAGCTCGTTGAGCTGCTTGCGGGTTTTATCAGCCGGTCCGGGCAGGATCAGCATCAGGTCACCGGGTTTGGCACCGAAGGCTTCGGCCCACTTCTTCAGGTCTTCTTCACCATAGAACTTATCTACGGATGATTTCAGGGTACCGTCACTGTTGTAGCGCAGGTAGATCAACCCCTTGGCGCCAATCTGAGGGCGCTTTACCCATTCGGTCAGTTCGTCGACTTGCTTACGGGTATACTCGGCACAGCCGGGAGCGTTGATACCCACAACCAGCTCAGCACTGTCAAACACGCCAAAGTCCTTGCCGCTGGTAAGGTCCCGTCCTTCGCCTTTAAGCTCCACGAACTCCATCCCGAAGCGTACATCAGGCTTGTCAGAACCGTAGCGCTTCATAGCGTCGGCGTACGTCATGCGGGGTACTTCGGGAAGATCTATGCCTTTTACGGATTTGAACAGATGCTTAATCAGTCCCTCAAACGTATTGAGTACATCCTCCTGTGTTACAAAGGACATCTCGCAGTCGATCTGCGTAAACTCAGGCTGGCGGTCAGCCCGAAGGTCTTCGTCACGGAAGCATTTTACGATCTGGTAGTAGCGGTCAAAGCCGGATACCATTAGGAGCTGCTTGAATGTCTGCGGCGACTGGGGCAGCGCGTAGAATTCGCCCGGATTCATGCGGCTGGGTACTACAAAGTCACGCGCACCTTCGGGCGTCGACTTGATCAGTACCGGAGTCTCTACTTCGATGAAGTCAAGATTATCCAGGTAGCTGCGGGTATGACGGGCCACCTGGTGGCGTAGCTCCAGGTTACGGCGTACTACTGAACGGCGCAGGTCGAGGTAGCGGTACTTCATGCGCAGGTCATCACCACCGTCGGTTTCGTCTTCGATCAGGAAAGGGGGGAGCTTGGCCGGATTAAGTACCAGTAAGCTGGATACACGTATTTCGACAGCTCCGGTAGGTATCTTGTCATTCTTGGATAGACGCTCAATGACTTGTCCCTTGGCCGCAACCACAAACTCACGCCCTAAGGTGCGGGCTGTTTCCAGTGTTTCGGGAGATGATTTGCCTTCTTCAAAAAGTAGCTGGGTAATACCGTACCGATCGCGAAGATCAATCCAGATCATACCTCCTTTGTCGCGGACGCGCTGCACCCAGCCGCAAAGGGTAACCTCCTGATTAACATGCTCTATGCGCAGTTCGCCGCAGGTGTGAGTTCGTAACATAAAATCAATTTATACTGTAAAATAGTTTTGGCTTCACAAGTAACGGCCCAAAAGTACGTATTTTTAACAAATCAACATTTAGCAACACTCATGAAATCCACAACCCGAGTTCCCATCAACAAGACACTTACTATACTATCGCTGCCTGTGCTATTACTGGCAGGTTGTTGGGAAAAGCCCATTGATCCCGACCCGGATACAGGTCGCTCCAGTGTGTTTGAGACCGTGCCACAGCGCATACCCATTGAACCCGGACTCATAGATGAAGCCTCAGGGCTGGCCTATAGCCGTACGCTGGACGGGTACCTTTGGGCCCATAATGATGATGGTAATCTGATAGGCCTGATTAAGAAAGACGGGGGACAGATACGGCGGTACACAATGGGTGATCTGATAACGCGTGACTGGGAGGATATAGCCGTAGGGAGCGGACCACGCGATGGCGTAAGCTACCTGTACATGGCTGATTTTGGTAATAACAATGCTGATCCGTCCATTGATATCAGCTATATCTACCGGGTACCTGAGCTGACAAGCCTGGAGGGGTCATTTCAGAACAGCGATATTGAGCGGATCATGTACCGCTACCCGGATAGTCCCCGCGATGCCGAAACGCTCCTGTTTGATCCGATTACCAAGGATTTATTCGTTGTGTCCAAAGAACTGGGTACTACCAACATGTATCGCCTGCCTTATCCGCAACCTGCGGAAAACGTCATGACCGCGGAAAAGGTAGGTACTATTCCTTCGGTGATGTTAGCTACGGGAGGAGACATCTCTTACGATGGACTGGAGATATTGATTCGCACGTACACGAGCGTCTACTACTGGAAGCGCAACCCCAATGAGACCGTAGCGCAGACACTCTCGCAGCCTCCTCACAAGTCACTGCCCTATGTACTGGAGCCCCAGGGCGAGGCCGTTTGCTTTGACAAAGATGCACAGGGGTACTATACGCTGGGTGAGCGCAGTACTGCTCCCAGCGTAACTCTTAACTATTTCAAAAGGAAGTAGAAGCCTGAAGTACGAGAGGAGAGGGGGGAGGTACTGTGTAGTGATCGGAAGCCGGGGGAAAGTTCGGGAAAGCAGTAATCCACTGTTGATTACTTATCATTGCAGACTTCTATTGCTATATTTAGTCCGCAAATACTAACCATACATTCCACTATGAAACGCAAATCAGTACTAAGTACCCTCATGCTCCTGGTAGCTATCAGTACCTCCACCCTTGCGCAAACTGTCAGCCAGATGGTAGCCGACTGGAAGCGGGCTAAAGAGTACACGCAGGAGTACCTTGATGCCATGCCCGCCGATGGTGTGGGCTACAAGCCTACTCCGGACGTGCGCTCCTTCGCGGAGCAGATGCTGCACCTGGCCAACGGCAACTATAACTTTGCGGCCGCCGCTTCGGGCAAAGCCAATCCCCATCAGGGCAAAAACCTGGAGAAGATGGAGGAGTTAAAAAGTAAAGAGGCTCTGTCCAAAGCTGTGGCCGAAAGTTATGACTTCGTCATCCAGAGCCTCGAAGGACTGAAAGACGGTGATATGGGAGCCTCTATTAAGCTGTTTGGTCGTGATATGAGCCGGGGTGTAGCGTATGCTAAGGCATTTGAGCACCAGACTCACCACCGCGGGCAGACTACTACTTACATTCGGATGAAGGGTATTAAGCCGCCGAATGAGAAGCTGTTCTAAAAGGATTTTCCTGGTCCCTCCGCTCAATCAGGAGGGACTTTTTTATTACCTAAGTATGCACTAAATTAACTTCATCATAAACCTGTAGTACCTCTACTATGCTCAAAAAATTACTAACGCTCGCATGGGTACTGGCGTCGGTACTGGTATACGCTCAGCCAGCCTCGGACGAAGCCTATATCCGCGAAAATTACACCAAGGCGGAGTACTCTATCCCTATGCGGGATGGCATCAAGCTATTCACCATTGTGTATACACCCAAGGATGCCTCGGCCGGTACTAAGTACCCCTTCCTGATGCAGCGTACCTGCTACAGCGTAGCTCCCTATGGCCCGGATAAGTACCCGGTCAGGCTGGGACCAAGCCCCCACCTGATGCGGGAGAAGTACATCTTTGTGTACCAGGATGTACGCGGTCGCTACATGAGCGAAGGTGTGTGGACCAACATGACTCCGCATATACCTAATAAGAAAGGTAAGAATGAAGTAGACGAAGCCTCGGATACCTACGATACCATTGAATGGCTCCTCAAGAATGTACCTAACAACAATGGCCGGGTAGGGCAGTGGGGTATTTCATATCCCGGCTTTTATACGACGGCCAGTTCGCTGAGTGAACATCCGGCCCTGAAAGCTTCTTCGCCACAGGCGCCCATCGCTGATTTTTTCTTTGATGATTTTCACCACAATGGTGTCTTTACGCAGGGATACTACCTCACTTTCCCGGTATTTGGTATCCAGCATCCGCAACCTACTGCACAGGACTGGTTCAGTGATGAATTTATTCAACCCAAGCCCGATGGTTATACATTCAACCTGAATATGGGGCCGCTGAAGAACTTTAACCAGTACTATAAGGACAACTTCTTCTGGCAGGAAACCATCAACCACCCCAACTACGATGAGTTCTGGCAGAAGCGGAACATCCTGCCGCACCTGAAGGGGGTGAAGCATGCCTATATGACCGTAGGAGGTTGGTTTGACGCCGAGGACCTGTACGGACCGCTCACTACCTACAAGACTATCGAAAAGAACAATCCGAATATCTATAATACCCTGGTGATGGGGCCTTTTGGGCATGGGCGCTGGAGCCGCGAAACGGGCCATACCCTGCACAACGATATCTACTTTGGCGACAGCGTCGCTACGTTTTACCAGCGGAATATTGAGCAGGTATTCTTTAACCACTTCCTGAAAGGCGCCGGTGACGGTAAGACGGGCCTTCCCGAAGCCTACCTCTTTGACACAGGTACCAAGCAATGGAAACAGTATGAGAAATGGCCGGTTGCACAAGCTAAGAAGCAGCGCCTGTACTTTCAGCCGGGAGGTAGGTTAGGGTTTAATAGCCCTACTTCACGCAACTCATTCAGTTCCTACATCAGTGATCCGCTGAAGCCAGTCCCCTATACCGAGGACTTTCAGCAGATGACAGGCTTTACGCCCTTCAACTACATGTCCGAGGACCAGCGCTTTGCCTCTACCCGTACCGATGTGCTGGTATTTCAGACGGATGTACTGACGGAGGACCTTACGCTGGGAGGGGAGATCATGGCGCAGCTAAAGATCAGTACGACCGGCTCCGATGCTGATTTTTTTGTAAAGCTCATTGATGTATATCCTGATACCGTGCAGAATCACGCGTACCTGACGGATAAGGAAGTAGTACTGGCCGGATACCAGCAGATGGTACGCAGTGAGATCATGCGGGCCCGCTTCCGGAACAGTTTCTCGAAGCCGGAGCCGCTCAAGCCTGAGCAGATCACCGATATCAACTTCCGCCTGCAGGACGTACTGCATACCTTTAAGAAGGGACACCGCATTATGGTGCAGGTACAGAGCACGGCCTTCCCGCTCTTTGACCGCAACCCCCAGAAGTACGTAGAGAATATCTATAAAGCAGAAGCTTCGGATTTCACCAAAGCCACGCACCGTGTGTATCACCAGTCCGATGCTGCCAGTAGCCTGGTGGTAGAAGTACTTGAGTAGTAGCCTAATTCAGCAAAAAAGAGAGCCGGTCGACTAGTCGACCGGCTCTCTTTTTTGCGTAAAGATTATTTAATACGAGCGCTATCCATGATGAGCTAAAAAACAGCTACATTCAACACTGCAATCTATTAGCCAAGGCCACTCTTAACCTCCTAACCAGTGAAAAAATCTTCCTCTGCATTAGTGACCTTACTGGGTGCCTTAGCGGCCTTCTGCACCTATACCAGTATGTACGGGTTTCGCAAGGGAATTACGGCCGTGCGGTTTGAAGGGGTAGAGTTTCTGGAGATAGATTATAAGATCTGGCTCATTACGGCTCAGGTACTTGGCTACGCAGTATCCAAGGGGATAGGCGTAAAGGTAGTATCCGAGATGAAGCCCCACCAGCGCCCGCTTTTTGTGCTGGGGCTCGTCCTTTTTTCTGAGCTGGCCCTGCTTGGCTTTGCCGTGGTACCTCCGCCTTACAATATTGTTTTTCTTTTTCTGAATGGCCTTCCTCTGGGGATGGTGTATGGTACCGTACTGGGTTTTCTGGAGGGACGCCGGCAAACTGAGGTACTTGTAGCCGCCCTGACGGCTTCGTTTATCTTTGCCTCAGGGTTGGTGAAGACCGTAGCGCTGCTGTTGATGCAGGAGGGAGTGTCGGAGCACTGGGCTCCCTTTCTGACCGGGCTCCTGTTTGTGCTGCCCCTGCTGCTGTCGGTATGGGGACTGGCCAAACTACCTCCACCATCAGTGGAAGATGAGGTAGCCCGTACGGAGCGCAAGCCGATGAACCGGGTGGAAAGACAGGCATTTATAGGTACCTTTCCGGTAGCTCTTACGCTACTAATCTCTTCCTATGTACTGCTCTCGGCCTTTCGTGATTTTCGGGACAACTTTGCTCCCGAAATCCTGAGCGCCTCGGCCGTGGGTAATCCCGCCATCTTTGCCCAGACTGAAACCCTTATTGCCCTGATCATCCTGGTGCTGATGGCCGGGCTGCGCTGGGTAGAGAATAACTTCTTTGCCTTTACCCTTATCAATGGCATTATGCTGGCCGGAGGAGTGCTGGTAGGATTTAGTACCTGGATCTATCAACTGGGAGGGCTATCGGCTGGGGTATGGTTTATGCTTACGGGCCTGGGTATGTACATGGCTTATGTGCCTTGCAATGGGCTTTATTTTGAGCGGCTGGTGGCTTCGTTCCGCTACGTAAGTACCGTGGGCTTTCTGGTTACACTGGCCGACTGGTACGGGTACCTGGGTAGCGTGGCCGTACTACTCTACAAAAACTTCGGACAGCCCAATATCAGCTTTCAGACGTTCTTTGTGTACGGGTGCTATGGGATGTCCGGAGCTTACATAGTACTTACGTGTTTGTCCTACTTCACGTTCTGGCGGAAGTTCAGAACCACTCCTTTACCTTCTCCTCAGCATACCCAAGGCTCGAGGTCATCCCTTTCCCCCCAATCCCGGTGATGATGTGCAGTCCGGGGGCTATCTCCCGTTCCAGTATTTCGTCGGGGTGTTGGGCGTAGTAGCCAGCCCAGGCGCGGGCTATCCCTCTTACCGGGAACTCCACAATTCGCTCCGCTTCTCGTAGGATGAGTTCATTGATAGGTTCTTTCACGTCGAAGCCCAGTTCGTCGGTACGGTCAGCCGGAGCGTACTCGTGGGAGTCACCGATGATGATGGAGCCGTCCATGGCTTGCTTGAACAGGAGGTGGATGCCCCACTTTTTGAGCTCTTCGTAGTGAGTAGGGGTAGTGAGTTGGGCAAAGGAAGGACATTCTTCAAACGACTCGTAGCGGCGGATGGTAAGGCCGGTGAGGATATTGCCTGCTAGTGTAACATTGGGTAGAGGAAGAGTCTGTAGCATCTGCAGCTTACTCACCACCAGTCCACTACTGGCAAACAGGTCAGGGAAAAGTAGCCGGAACTCGCTGCCGTTACAGATCACGACCTGCTGTCCTTTGAACTTCTCCCGACGTGCCGTAACTACCTCCACCCCTTCAGCCCCAGACTGGAAATCCAGGACCGCGGTGTTGGGAAGGTACATGACCCCATACTTCTGCTGAATGTACTGGATGAGTCGGTGTACCAACCGGTCTGGCTCCACACTTACATCATCAGGAAAAAACAGACTACCCTTTACGTAAGATGCTTTTAAGTACGGATGCCTGGCCAGCGTTTCCTCCGCGGAAAGCAACTGGGCCGGATAGGCTTTATCCCTGAATAGTTCTTCGGCCTCATGCGCCAACTGCCACTCCGGCTCGTCCGAAGCTACATAGACGGAGCCATTGGCCCGTACACTAATGTCGTATTCAGCCTGTATTTCTTTGTATAACTCTATACTCCGCTGCCCGTACCGGTGCCAGCGCCCTGATAGCCCCGAGGGGACTACCTGCCCGAAGTTGCGGACGGTAGCGTTGGTAGGGAAGTTATCCTTTTCCAGGAGCAGTACTTTCTTGCCCAAGCGAGCGGCCTGTAGCGCGTGGGAGGTACCCAGTATACCGGCACCTACTACGATAAGATCAAAGTGGGTCATGATAAAGTAAATAGGGCAGGGCTTATTATTTCAATTCTTCCAGTACATCTACTAGCTCCCGGAGCGAGCCAATCAGCCGATCGGGCTGGTGGGATGCCAGTTGCTCCCGTGTATGGGTACCATTGGTAACGGCTACACTCATACGGCATCCAGCGGCGAAGCCCGACTGAATATCTGACGGCGTATCGCCCACATTAAGTACCTTACCAGTATCGTCCACTCCAAGCAGCCGCATGGCCTTCTGGATCATGAAGGGGTGGGGTCTTCCTTTTTCTACCTCATCGCTGGTAACAGAGGCCTGAATAACGGTAGCAGAGGTTCCAACCCGCTGCTCATCGAGTCCTTCCAGCCAGCCCAGCTTTTTCAGGATTATATCCGTGACTTTTCGGTAGAAGCCCGTTGTCAGAGCTATCTGGATGTTCTGCTGGTGCAGGTAGTCGAACAGCTCAAGACAGCCCTCGGTAGGTGTGACCTCGTGCGTGAGGTAGTGGTGCTCAAGTACCTCTGTAAATACCTTATACGATTTGTCTACCCGCATCTGCCACTCGGGATGCATACGGGTGCCAAAGTGCTCCTCCCACAGGGTCTGGAATACAAAGTACTTATGTAGTCCCTGCATGGCCAGTATTCGTTCTTTGCTTACGGTAAGGCCGGTTTTAAGAGCAGCCTCGGCAAAGCAAGCTTCTACTTCGTGGTGGTCGGTGACGGTAGTACCGGCCATGTCAAGGGTAACCAGTTGGATCATCGGGTAAGTAGGTAAGGGTAAGTTCAGGGCAAAGTGGGTGGGAGATGCTCGTATAGTAAGCACCAAAGATAGAAAGCCCCGGTGAATCCTGGGGCTATCCCTTTTATGAAATAAATGTTAATTCTACTCCCGGGGAGTCAACGAATAGGAACCTACGAGTGGATAATGGTCTGAGTAGGGGACTTTGCGTAGTGTATTGAATTCCTGCAGGTCAAGCTTGTCGTTGCTGTAAAACTGATGGTCGATCCGGATGAAATAAGGGAGGTTATTATAGCTGAAACCAAATCCATTACCCCGATTTTCGAAAGCATTGGACAAGTGCCGACGCATCCGGCCATACACGTAGCCATAGGGGGTTTCGTTGAAATCGCCACATACTATTACCGGGTGGTCAGAGTCTTCAACCCATGACTCCAGTATTTCTACCTCCTCATTGCGCTCCACAAAACCTCTTTTCATCCGGCGAATGGTACCCTGCGTTTCCCGCTTTACTCCTACGTACTCCTTCTGGCTGGCAAGCTTGTTTAGTTTCAGCGTCATAGAGTACATATGTACATTGATGATCCGCATGCGGCTTCCCTGCCACTGGATATCCGTTTGTAGCATACCATTCATATTGGAGAACAACGTGTCCTGCTTGCTCAGGATCGGGTACTTAGAAAAAGTAACTACCCCGGTAATATAGGAGGATGACTCTTCGTCCGGATTATTCATAATGGCATGGTACGGATAGCCTGCCTTCTTCAACTGGTCAATTACTGATTGCCTACCCTCCTGCTTCCGGTTGGCAAACTCCTGAAAACAAATGACATCCGGGTCTACATCAGAAAGCCATTCCAGAACTTTTTCGGTGACAAGTTCATTATTATTATGGAGAAAAAAGCTTGATACATTGTAGTTTACGATTTTAAGAGCTGGTGTCCTGGGCGTGGAGGTGCCTTCTTTTTCCGTCCTGAATTTATAGGTACGATCCAGGAAAGGAAGGCTCGCCAGTACCAGTAAGGCCGGAACTACAGCCCAGCGTGGCCGCAACACCAACCAAAAGCCTAGGAAGAAGAACTGGGAAACCAGAACGATGGGAAACGAGAGCATCAGGAATCCGGCTATCCAGTGATTGGTAGGCAGCCAGTAGCAGAGTGCATAGACAACCACCGTGTATAAAGCGAACAGCATGTACAAAAACCAGATACTTCTCCTTAAAAATCGCATAACAGGTACTCTTTGTGCTCCAAAATTAGAATAACCGTTGGAATAATACAGAGTTATGCGTACTGTTTGTACAAATTGTAAATTAGTGTTATCTTTGCGGCATATTTCGTTTCAATTCAAAGATCGAGGGGGATAGCGAATCCCCTTTTTTGTTGTAGTTTAATCATTCATGTCGCTGAGAGAACAAATCGAGCATTTCCTGGAACCTTACTTGCGTGAAGGTGATTACTTTATAGTAGATATTCTACTGAAGCCATCAAGAGGCAGTCAGAAGGTGTCGATCCTGCTGGATAGTGACGAAGGAATCACCATCCAGGAGTGTGCCCGAATCAGCCGGAAGCTGGGCCAGGAGCTGGAAGAGAAAAATATAATTGAAGAGGCTTATACACTGGAAGTGTCTTCACCCGGCCTGGATCAGCCCCTGAAGCTGATACGCCAGTACCGCAAAAACATCGGACGTGATCTGAAAGTAACCATGCTGTCGGGAGAAATCCTGACGGGCAATCTGGTAGAGGTAAAGGAGGAAAGCATTGTGCTTCAGTTGCCAGCCCCCAAGAAGAAATCAAAGCTACCGGTTGACGAAGCTGCTCTTCGGCCGGAAATCAAGCTAAGCGATATAGCCAAAGCCATTATACAAGTTTCATTCAAATAGAATGAAAATCATGTAGTATTTACAACTGTTTGTTTCAAACAGGGATATAATTAGTAACTTAGTATCAGCAAATATCCTTAAAAACCAATGGATAGCGTAGTATTGATCGAGTCATTTGCAGACTTTGCTCGCTCGAAAAGCATAGATCGTCCTACGATGATCAGCGTCTTGGAGGAAGTATTTCGTACCATGATCCGTAAGAAATACGGTACCGATGACAACTTTGATGTGATCATCAACCCCGAAAGCGGTGACCTCGAGATGTGGCGTACCCGTGAGATCGTGGATGATGACTCAGAAGATATATGGGATCACGACAAGATACCCTTGTCAGAAGCCCGTAAGATACAGGCTGACTTTGAAGTAGGCGAAGAAGTAGCCGAAGAGGTAAAGCTGGTAGATTTTGGTCGTCGCCTAGTACAAACGGCCCGCCAAACCCTGATCCAGAAGATCAAGGACCTGGAAAAAGAAATGATGTACGAAAAGTACAAGGACCAGGTAGGAGAGCTTATCACGGGTGAAGTATACCAGACACTTCGTAACGAGGTGATTGTGATGGATGCCGAAGGTAATGAGCTGAGCCTTCCCCGTACCGAGCAAATATCAAAAGATCGTTTCCGCAAGGGAGATGCCGTGAAGGCGGTTATCCATAAAGTAGAGATGATCAATGGTACTCCTAAGATCACCCTGTCGCGTACTTCACCGGTGTTCCTCGAGCGTTTGTTCGAAACAGAGATTCCGGAGATTTACGATGGTCTGATCTCTATCCGTCGTATCGTACGTGAGCCCGGTGACCGTGCCAAGGTAGCCGTTGAATCATACGATGACCGTATAGATCCGGTAGGAGCCTGCGTAGGTATGAAAGGATCACGTATCCACACAATCGTACGTGAGTTGGGCAACGAGAACATTGACGTAATCAACTATACTGATAACCTCGAGCTGCTGATTAGCCGTGCGCTGAGCCCGGCCAAGATAAGCTCGATGCAGATCGACCGCGAAGCCAAGCGCGTATCGGTGTTCCTGCGCCCTGACCAGGTATCACTGGCCATCGGTAAGGGAGGACAGAACATCAAGCTGGCCGGTCGTCTTGTAAACATGGAGATTGACGTATTCCGCGATATCGAGGAGCAGAACGAAGAAGACGTGGATCTGAATGAGTTCGTGGATGAGATCGACGAGTGGATGATCCAGGAGCTTCGTAAGATCGGTTTGGATACAGCCAAAAGTGTACTGGCTCTAAGCAAAGAAGAACTGGTACGCCGCACTGATCTGGAAGAAAATACCGTGGAGGAGATCATGGATATTCTCCGCAAAGAATTTGAATAGCAGGTTTCGATAATCGAAGTGGCAGTTTTGCGGGCGGCAGCCCTAAATGCAGCAGGCGGTGTTACGGAACTAATTTGCTAATAATTGATTACCCATAAAAGAAAACACTTTTTTACTTGCTAGTATGGCAGAAGATAAAATGATGCGCCTAAGCCAAGTGGCACGAATCCTGAACGTAGGTATTTCTACGATCGTGGATCATCTGTCTGCCAAGGGGTTTAAGGTGGAAACCAATCCTAATACCAAAATCAACTCCGAACAGATTGAATTCCTGGCCAAGGACTTCAAGTCGAATGAGCTGCAGTCGGCGGTTATTCCGCGCAAGCCAGCTCCGGCAGAACCTGCTGCAGAGAAGAAGGAGGAAAAAGTCAAAAGCGATTTTGAGGATATACTTTATTTCCGTACACCGCCGCCAGCCAAAGCGGCCGATAAGTCAGAAAACGATACACCGGTTGAAAGAGAAGTGGAGTCATCACGGGTTTCAACCGAAAACAGATTACCTGGTATTAAGGTAGTCGGAAGAATAGATCTGGGTACAGGAAAGCCAGTAACTCCTCCTCAGCCGGAAAGTGCGATAGCACAAGAGCCAGTTAAGAAAGAAGAGCCGGTTATGCCAGCTACCCCACCCAAGGCCGAAGAGCCTGTCAGAAAAGAACCGGAAGTAGTAGCTCCCAAGGCAGAGGCTATAGTGCCGCCTGCCAAGGAAGAGCCCGCTCCAGCTAAGGTAGAAGCGCCTCGTGAGGAGCCTAAGCCGGAAGCCAAGCCAACTCCAGCTCCTGAGCCTATCAAGGCAGCAGAGCCTACTCCGGTAGCCAAGCAGCCAGAGGCGCCTGCGCCAGTGAATACAGAGAAGCCCGCTCCTGTTCGGGAAGAGCGTCCTGCTCCGCGTCCGGTAGCAGCAGAAAGACCTCAGCCTGCCAAGCCGCAGGAAGAGCCCAAGAAGCCTGCTGTACAGCCTGTACCCGAGGCTACTCCTCCCGAGCTCATTGAGGCTAAGGGTGAGCAGCTACGTGGTCTGCGCGTGGTAGGAAAGATAGAACTACCTACCGACCGGAACCGTAAGAAGGAGACGCCGGCTGCTGGTGGTGGTGATTCCAATGCCGATAAGAAACGTCGTCGGAAGCGGAAGCGTATCCGTGAAGGAGCCGCTGGTCCTGTGGCCGGTGAAGCCGCTACTGCCAATGCTACTCCGGGGGCGGCTGGTAACAAACCCAAAGAGGGAGCACCCGCTGCCAAAACAGGCAATACACCTGCTACAACAGCGCCTGGCGCCAAAGGAAAAGATGCTAATAAAGCAGGTTCTGGTCCTGGACGTCGTCGTGACCGTCGCGAAGAAGTATCTCAGAAAGAGGTATCTGATAATATCAAAGCCACAATGGCCCGTATGGGTGGTGGTAATGTACGGGGCGGAGGTGCCAAAGGAAGAGGCCGTCGTCGTGACCGTTCAGAGCAGGATGACTTTAACTCAGATCAGGATGAGGCAAAAGTACTGCGCGTGACCGAGTTTATCTCGGCCAACGACCTGGCATCCTTTATGGATGTAACCGTGCAGGAAGTAATATCGGTATGTATGAGCATGGGTATGTTCGTTTCGATCAACCAGCGTCTGGATGCCGAAGCCATTACGTTCATCGCCGATGAATTTGGTTATGCAGTAGAGTTTATCTCAGCCGAAGAAGAAGTACAGAACGATGTTTCGGTTGAAGTAGATAGTCCGGAGGATCTGGTAGAGCGTGCGCCTATTGTTACGATCATGGGACACGTTGACCACGGTAAGACATCACTCCTTGACTATATCCGCGAAGCCAACGTGGCGGGCGGTGAGGCCGGAGGTATTACGCAGCACATTGGTGCCTATAGTGTTAAAACTAAGACGGGCAAGCAGGTGACCTTCCTGGATACACCTGGTCACGAGGCCTTCACGGCGATGCGTGCCCGTGGAGCCCAGGTAACGGACGTAGTTATTATTGTTATCGCGGCTGACGATAGCGTCATGCCTCAAACGCGTGAAGCGATCAACCACGCCCAGGTAGCCGGTGTACCTATCGTATTTGCATTCAGTAAGGTAGATAAGCCCGGTGCTAACACGGAAAAGATCCGTGAAGAGCTTGCCAATATGAACCTCCTCGTCGAAGACTGGGGTGGTAAGTACCAGGCTCAGGAAATATCATCGAAGTCCGGAATGGGTATTGATGATCTGCTTGAAAAGGTGCTACTGGAAGCGGAGCTTCTTGAATTGAAAGCCAACCCTAACCGTCGCGCCGTAGGTACTGTCATTGAAGCCTCTCTTGATAAAGGTCGTGGGTATGTGACTACCGTACTGGTAGAGAATGGTACCTTACGAGTAGGAGATGTACTATTGGCGGGAGCTAACTTTGGCCGTGTGAAGGCCATGACCGACTACCGTGGTAAACGTCTTAAAGAAGCAGGCCCTTCTACACCGGTGCAGGTGCTGGGTCTGAGTGGTGCGCCACAGGCAGGTGATAAGTTCAACGTAATGGAGAATGAGCGTGATGCGCGTGATATTGCCAACAAACGTGAGCAGATCCTGCGTGAGCAGAACATGCGTACCCGTAAGCACATTACACTGGAAGAGATTGGTCGTCGTAAGGCAATCGGTAGCTTCAAGGAGCTTAACCTGATCGTGAAAGGTGACGTGGACGGTTCAGTAGAGGCCTTGTCTGACTCACTACTGCAGCTGTCTACCCAGGAGATCCAGGTTAACATCATCCACAAGGCCGTGGGTCAGATCTCCGAATCGGATGTGAACCTGGCTATTGCTTCGGATGCGATCATCGTAGGATTCCAGGTACGTCCTTCGCCTAACGCCAAGAAAATGGCTGAGCAGGAGCAGATCGAGATTCGTCACTACTCGGTTATCTACCGTGCTATTGAGGAGATCAAGGATGCGATGACGGGTATGTTGGCACCGACCGTTGAAGAGGTGGTGACTGGTAATATCGAGATTCGTGAAACCTTCAAGATCAGCCGCATCGGTACCATTGCCGGATGTTACGTAACTGACGGATTTGTGAAGCGTAATAACAAGATCCGGATCATCCGTGAGGGTATCGTTATCCATACCGGTGAAATCGACTCCCTCAAGCGCTACAAAGATGACGTCAATGAAGTACGGTCAGGTTACGAGTGTGGTCTGAACATCAAGAACTTCAATGACATCGAAGAAGGTGATATCATCGAAAGCTTTGAGCTACGCGAAGTGAAGCGTACATTATAATATAACTCCACTACTAGTGGGTAAGCGGCTTCCTGGTTTCAGGAGGCCGCTTTTTTTATGTTCGTCGTCTTTCTACCCTATTGAGGAAATACTTCCTCTTTTCCCTACTCAAGAAGAGCCTGCCAACAACATTAAGCTGCTTTGACAAGACGGAACAGTTATTTTACCACGGTCTGCATAACCTGTTCAAAACAGAATTTGCTATGAATAAGTCAAAGACACGTGATAACGAAGATAATTCGATGGCTCACTACCAGAGTGATGATAACACCAGGCAGAATGAGCCAAAGACGTACGATCCGGACGACCAGATGCCTGAAAACACAATAGAAGTGGGAAATGGGTACCGGGATATTCCTCTGGAAGACTCTGACCCTGACAAGGGATACAGCGCCAACGGAGGACAGGCCAAATGGGAAGCTACGCTGCCCCTGGCAGATGAAGATATGGATCGCAGACAGTCGGACCAGAATAAGAATGAAGACCTCCAGGACAGCTATGAAATGATGAAGAAGAACAGTCAGAATGAGGAGTAGCCGGAGGAGAAAACTGTGAAAGAAACTGTAAAATCAATAAATACAGAGAAATCATGAAAAATAGGGATATATCTCCTGAGGACAATGAGAATTTGGACAAGGACCGCATAAGACAGGAAAGAACAAACCTGACAATGATTGACCGCAGACCGGGCGAGAGTACGTTCCCCAACGGAACCAAAAACCACTCTACCCGCTACGATCATGCTCAGAACGACATACCTATGGAACTGATTGGCGATGTGACCTTAGAGAACAATCTGCACATAGTCGATGATCTCTTTGAGGCTGAGCGCCGAACCAACGAAGAGGAAGGGCTGGATATGAATCTGGATGATCTGGAAGATCTCACAATGGAAGATCTCGAGAAGGAGGATAACGAAGATGATGATGACTTCAGATAGATAAAGTACCTACGCTTATAACACCGCAAGACCGCCTATTGGCGGTCTTTTTTATATCAGAGGCTGGCTACCCGTATGTAAAAAAAATGTGTGTTTAGCCCAAAAAATAATTAGTGTGTGTGATATATATATTATAGATATGTTTTATATTTGTAATACAAAGGTGGGCGTTAAACAGCTTTTAGAGCTGATTTGTCACACAATTGTTTTACTGTATTACTTATTTCTATTGTACACTCAGACATGAAAGCAAACAACGAGCTAAGCACTCAAAATGGAGAAGAGCAGAACCTGCGCTCCTATCAGTTGATGCGAGTGGATGAAGAGTCAGGTGAAACCCTGATCATGGACAAGTACCTGTACTTTGAAGGTCGTCCGCGTGAATATCGCTTCAACGGGCAGAGCGGTCAGTTCAACCTGTATGGTGAGCGTATCCTGACCGATGAGAAAGGACGGATGCTGACAAGCTTCTCGTTTCAGCCTATAGCCTACCGCATATTTGAAGATACTCTCTTTGGTCGTACCGTTCGCGAACTGTGGGCGGAGATATTCTTTGTAGATGATGAGGATTGTGTATCGTCCATCATGTTCAATAACACCTCTGTCAACGAACTGTATCGTATGATGGAGCCTATTCTGTACGAGCGGCAGACACTTTGTGATGTAATGGTGACCGTGCGTCCGGAGAAGGTGTTCAGCAAGGCTGATCCTACCAAGTCGTGGTACATTGCCCGCTTCTCTTACGAGACAGCTCCAGCCAGCCGCGTTCGTGAGTTGCGTGAGTATACCCGTGACCATCGTGTGTACCGCAGCGAGACGCTGACCAGTGGTGCTCAGCACAAGCTTATCTCACGGTCGTACTATAATGCCCTGGAATCGCTGGACGATTACTCACTGAACAGCTCGGCAGAAGCAGCCTGACAACAAGCAACTATCAGTATGTCAATGATAGCATTAAAAGGAGATAAGGTACTATATCTGGTCAATCCTGATATGGTAGAGCTTGTGGAGGTGGAGCCGCGTCAGACACGGCTGGTCACCACCCACCAGACTATAGTAGTGGATACCGATGAGAACCTGGAAGCGTTGATGCACCTGTGCGGGCCGGAAGACTTGCATAACCTGTTGACGCTATCTCCTTTGCCACCATTGACACGTGCAAACGACCTGCCCTTTTAGAGGGCGGTCAGGTTGCCCGGCTCACGATGAATCACCTCCCGCAGAATCATGATCTGCTGTTTGAGAAGCTGGATGGTATCATCGCGGTCGCTTAGCTGTCGTTCGAGCATATTGTTCCGTTCACGCAGTACAATGACTTCGTTAGAAGGCGCTGCGGAGTCTGCCTGAGAGGTACTTTCAGCTGATTTGTTTGCCGGGTGTGACTGCCTGGACTTAAAGGGTTCTCCTGATCCACGTAGCAGCCAGTCACCATTGATATCATCAAACCGGTTGACGATACTAATCAGGGTTTCATAGCTGGGCTTAGTCTTGCGGCGCAGTATGGTGTAAAGTTTGGCAGGCTTATCAAAACCAAGCTCTTTGCTGAGCGCATAAGCTGTGAGGCCTTTGGAAGCCATTATATATTCAAGACAGCCGTAAATATCGCTTGGGTTATCAGTTTCGGGGGACTTATGAGCCATGGTGTATTATATTTTAATTGCATTTATTTCAAAATTAGATAAATCTTATTTATCTAAACAACTTAAAGCGTAAAAATAATTTAACCATGAGTGGTTCAGAGTATAAAAACAATTTAGGTGAGGGCGGAACTTCCAGTACTATACGCTGGAGGCCCGAAGACCTGCTACTAAAATGGCTGAACGGTATGAGCTGGCAGGATATAGCTGCTGATAGCGATGACCGGGCTCTGGAGGCGTATAGAGCGGTGGAATTGAGCGTTCGGCTTCAGGATGCCTTTGAGGCTCCCAAGCTTAGAGATATAATGCCGCGCCTGGGCGAAGAGACTGTACTGAAACTACTGGCATTTGCGTGGGTGCAGTACGAAAGTCGCCGACGGACTACCGTACCATCGGTGGAGCAGCTGCGTAAGCATGCGCAGTTTCTGCTCACTACATATCCCCTCGAAAGCGTCAAGGATATTATGTATGCTTTCCGTCGCGCCGGTACTACCCATAACTCACCCGAAGGTATTATGACTGAGTACCTTGAGTGGAAAAGCCAGAAGCTGGAAGAATGGCACCGAAGCTTTACTGATTCTTCCCAACCATTACCTGAATGGATTTTAAATCAATGTCCCCCTCACTGGTTAAAAACTAATAGTAGAAATGAAGCAGCAGAAACTCGCAGTACTACCAACAACACCGGCCAAGCCGCTTAAAAAAGAAGCAGAGAAAACAGATGCCAGAAAAGAAGTAGCCTGGCAGAAGTGGATCAAACAGAATGTCGTATACGTAAGTCCGGACGTATGGGGGACCGACTTTTCTGAGCGCTATCACGCTGACAAAACCATTGCCGACCTGCGTAAACTGCCTACCCGTGTACTGGTAGATACGCCTACGCTTGACTACCTGGTGCGGGATCCATCCCGCCTCTCACATAACGCCCTGCTGATCCTGAATGATGCCGATACTGAGTGCGTTGTAAGTATGGCTACCTGGTGGGAGTGGGCCGAGAAAGTCCGTGAAGGGCAATACATGCTACGCGCTGACTTTGGTGCCTTTGTGACCCGGATGAGCAAGAGCTTCGGTTTAACTACCGCTGAGATGAATCCGCAGGCCATGAATGAGTTTACTCGTATTCAGGCTACTAATCAGACTATCGAAGTAGCGGCTGATTCCAAGTCAGGGCCAGCCAACCAGCTGCTCAGTAGTGAGAACATATACAATCGCTGGCTGGTAGCCCATGCAGTATCTCTGGAGATCCCGTTGCTGACTCCTGACCTGAACTTTGGAGCTTATAAAAAGGCTGGTCTGAAAGTACTGTGGTAATATAACTATCGACCACTGGCGGGCTGCTCTTCCGGGAGCCAGCCCGTAGCGCCATCTTCAGTCCTTACCAGCTGAAAATTTTCGTAGTACCCCAGTACCTCTACTGTCTCATTTCCCGTAAGTGATCGGACCGTTCCGGCTCCATCTACGGGCTGAGCCACCAGCGGTAGTGGGGTATTTAGCTTTCTACGGGTGATCTGCCCCTCAATAGGCTGTAATGTAGTAGTACCTATATAGCCATGGGTACCATCCGGTAGCAGTACCCGGTAACCCCTGGCCGTCTGACCCGTAACCCATACTACTGAATGCCGATCCAGACTGGCCACCCTTTCCTTCAGATCTGACGTACGAAATACCGTAGCCTTCTGCGCAAGTCGGGCTGTATCACCTATCCAGCGGGAGGTAGCCAGCTTGGGCAACCTCTCCGGGCGGTCATCTACGTAGGGGAGTGGGTTACGAGCTCCCGACCAGCCTCCGTAAATCCCGAAGTGCAGGTGAGGTGCTGTAGTGATGGCGTTACCGGTATTGCCCACAGTACCTAGTGTATCCCCCTGCTTTACCCGCTGCCCTATGGATACCAGTTGCGTATCCAGGTGGGCGTAGTACAACGACACGCTCAATCCTGTAACAGATACTGACACTACCTTACCTCCCAGATTATTAGTACCTACATTGGATACAAATCCGTCGGCAGCCGCTACTACCGGAGTACCTCGGGGAGCTCTGATGTCAATGCCTTCGTGCCGACGCCTGCCCGCATCACGGTCGGCTCCCCAGTAGCTGATAATGTCAGCACGTCCACGGCCAGCTACCGGAAATCCTAGTACCGGTTCGGTGGTAAGATCAAGTGTAATGGTAGCTTTATTGTGAAGCCCGGTCTGGAGGCGTAGCAGCAGTGATTCATCTTTGCTTCCTCCATAGCTAATAACAGAATCATCCTTAGCCATATAAGCTACCCGCTCCGTAGTGCCGGTCTCAGTTATCCGAAACAAGTCAGCAAAAAGGCGTAAGGTACTATCATTGCCAATAGGATCAGTCGATACTCTCAGCCGACGGCCAGCGGGTAGTGTGAATCGGTAGGAATGGGCAGTAATCGAATCTGCAAAGTAATTCTTTTCCCGGTATGGGATACCCACCAGCAGAGAGTCCGACAGAACTGCTTCGCCCTGTCTCAGCCAGGCTCTACCGGCGGGAGTACGGTCCAGTTTCTGACGCCGCAGGTCACGCTCGTAAATCTCCCTGGGAGTAGTCGGAAACCATTGGGTAATGGGCGGAATCCGGATGTTACAGGAAGTCATACTCCCCACCAGGAATAGTATTAAAAATCTATGTATGAAGCATTTCATGTAGTTCACAGTCAATTAGTACTGTACTAGTAGAATACAAATCTATGCCAGTACCTACCTAATGGCCTGATGTATACTACATGGATCTGTCTGAATGCCCGTACAGTAGCGATCAGGCAGCGCGTCGGCGGTTCTGTACCAGGGCTCTCTGATCATAGAGCGATAGCCCTGCTCTTACAGCTGTTTCAAATTCTGACCGGTTCATTTTGCACTCTTCCTTGATCCTGATGCAGTTAGAGGTTATATAACCAAGGTTAGCTACCTCCTGCTTGATGACTAGTTGTGCGGCTTGTTTTCCTTTCATATTGACCTTGTTTTATATGGTAAATATAGCGCAATATTTTATCATATTATAGCTCATGTATGATAAAACTTAAACATAAAATTAGTATATTTGACTATAGATAAACAACCTGTTATAGTCCTATGAGCAGTAGTATAGTGAGGCAAAAAAAGCCTGTTTCGAATGGTGAAGTAGAACTGGAAAGGGCGCTGAGGCCACTTTCGTTCGATGACTTTACCGGACAGGAAAAAGTAGTAGAAAACCTGAAGGTATTTGTGCAGGCGGCCCGTCAGCGTGAGGAGCCCCTGGATCATGTACTACTGTACGGACCTCCCGGTCTGGGCAAAACTACGCTCTCCCACATCTTGGCTAATGAGATGGGAGCAGGCATCAAGACCACCACCGGCCCTGTACTGGATAAGCCTAGTGAGCTGGCTGGTATCCTGACCAACCTGCAGCCGGGCGATGTACTTTTTATAGATGAGATTCACCGGCTCAATCCCGTGGTAGAAGAGTACCTCTACTCGGCTATGGAAGACTTCAAGATCGATATTGTACTGGATACAGGTCCTAATGCCCGCACAGTACAGATTGGATTGAGTCCGTTTACATTGATTGGTGCTACTACCCGGGCCGGCTTGCTTACTGCACCGTTGCGTGCTCGTTTTGGTATCAATGCCCGTCTGGAGTATTACTCGCCTGAATTACTGGCTTCTATCATAAGCCGTTCGGCAACACTTCTTGGGAGCCCCATTGATGACGCAGGAGCCTTTGAACTGGCCAGCCGAAGCAGGGGTACCCCGCGTATTGCTAACAACCTGCTACGCCGCACGCGCGATTTTGCGCAGGTACTGGGTGATGGTACCATTACGCTGGAAATCGTGAAGCGCACGCTGGTGGCTCTGGAGGTAGATCAGGGAGGGCTGGACGATATGGATAATCGTATCCTGATGGCTATCATTGATAAGTTCAAGGGTGGGCCTGTCGGATTAAGTACTATCGCCACGGCTATTGGAGATGAAGCCGAAACGATCGAGGAAGTATATGAGCCTTACCTGATTCAGGAGGGATTCATTAAGCGTACTCCTCGTGGCCGTGAGGTAACCGAAAAGGCTTACCTGCACCTGGGACTCAACCTGCCCGATCGCTTTATGTTCAATCAGGCGGCTTAGTAGCAGTACACGGCTGATTACAGACTGCAACTTAATAAGAGACAGTGACTTAGGTTTTTGTAAAACAGCTTATTACTTATAAGGTGTAGTCTGTAATATGGAATTTTTATAGTTATTGTAGTGTTATATTATTACTGAAATACAATGGCAATGGAAGAAGCAAATGAGAAAGTGAAGTGGGAAGAGCAGGAGCAGTGGCGGAGGTCTATTCCGGCACAGGTCTTTCTTAACCATTTCTTCGGAATTCAGAGGCACATCCTGCACCTGCGCGACAACTATTCGCTGGCAGAGTTGCCCCTGTTTCAGTCATTCGCTCCCACGTTAACACAAGAGCGGATTGAGCATGCTGAAAAGATGCTTATCCAATGCTGGAACACTGAATATGCCTTGCGTGCTACGGCCGCCAACGGCGACGAATCCTACCTCCGGAACGCTCTGCACTGGACCTTTCCCCAGGCTTATTACTGCCTGTTGTTTGGAGCCAAAGCATTCCTGGCGGTTCAGGGAGGTATAGCGACAAGTGAGAATATAGTAAGGCTACGCCTGGGACGTCTGGTGACGGAAGGCTGGTATACTCATCCGGTTAGCTTTGCTGCCTTTGGTGCTCCCGGTCATTTTAGTCTGCGGGCACTGCCTGAGGGCTTCCGGACGCCTAACCTGCAGCTGGTGGATAGTCCTAAGGAGTCGCAGGCCCAGGTAGGGCAGTTTCTGCGCACTACCCGTACCATGCAGGCACAGGCGTTGCGGCGACGCCAGCAGGCCGATCCGGAAACGGCGCAACGTAACACCAGCACTGGTGAGATACTGAAGAAGTTCAGTAAGAAGCACTGGGAGGCGGTAGCTTATAAACTAGGTCCGACTACGTTTTTTGATCTGTTCTCACGATTGAAGATATCGGCTACACACCGTGAGATAGAGCGATTTGTAGAGGCCGACATAGATTTCAGGTTGTTTCATCACTGCCTGCTCGAAACTGTACAGTACATAAATACTATCCACGAGGCTTACGTAGCCAGGGCATTGGGTAAGCAGCAGTACGAGCAGTTCATAGAGAAACTACCCGGCTATCTGAGAAAAGGGTTTGTACAGAAGCGGTATGAGGAGGCTATAAAACCTCTGCTGGTCGAAGTCAAGCCCATGGAAATGCCGTACCGAATGGCTAGTTAATTGTGAGAGTGAGGGTTGGTAGTCAGCGAGTTAAGGTATCAGGCATAGATATTTTATAGTTGTTTAATAGCGTTTTGTTTTATAAAGTTGAAATAGAGATACAAGATGAAAGAGAATAAAGATTTCTTCCGCAGTCAGGGTGGAGGACAGTATTTCAAACGGGAGGGTGATCATGTAAAGATCGTCTGCCTGTATGAATTCAATCCTTCGATCGAGCGGACCAAATTCAATGTCGCTTTGATTGAGGCTTTACACTGCGAGCCCTGTGAGGCTGTTGACTTTGAGAAAGCTGAGTTAGAAGTAGCGCGATTACTCGACCTGCCTATTGTACCTGTACATCAGCGGGCATAACATACGTACCCTCCTCTGTGATTATATAAGCCTGGCTGTTCAAAGTCAGGCTTTTTTTATGTCTAATAGTACATAGCCAGACTATACACTCAGTAACGGTTTCAAAAGGGAAGATTAATATACTGACAGGTAAGAGCAGGGACAGGAAATAGTACCTTCCGGGTACCTGCCCGGAAGCTTTTCTGACCAAAACAAAAACAGGGTTGGCTGGTTTAGTTGCTACGTTGCATCGTCCCCCGACTATAACTTATGAAAGTAACCTTGTCTGGTAATGTTTGAAGCTTTACTACGAGATATTATACCCCCGAATGACGCAGAAAGACTGGAAGCCTTATATAAGTACCAAATCTTATATACCCCAGTAGAGGAAGCATTTGATAACATTACCCACATGATGGCCCAGGTGTATAGGGCACCTATGGCCTTTATATCACTGGTCGATAAAGACTATGTGTACTACAAGTCGCAGGTAGGGCCTTTCGGCAGGGACCGGGTAGACCGAAAGGACAGTCTGTGCTCACTGACTATACTGGGTACAGAGCCCCTGATTATTGAAGATGCTTCCGGAGAGGTTTGCTTTGAAGATAATCCGTATGTAGCCGCTGAGGGTGGCATCAGATTTTACGCAGGGGCGCCTCTGATAACAAAGAGTGGATATCAGATAGGTACGGCCTGTATAGTCGACACCCGGCCCAGAGCATTCTCCGAGTTGGACAAGCACTTACTGGTGCGCTTTGCCCATATGGTCATGCACGAGATAGAGCAAAGGCTCACCAGTTTGAATCACATCATTATTCAAAAAGAACTTGAATTCGTAACCAACAATATCCCCCAGTTGATCTGGGCCAGGGATGTTGAGGGCGAGCCTACCTATTTCAACAAGATCCTTTCGGACTATACGGGGGTGAGCCATGAGCAGCTCAGAAGCAACTGGATGCATGCCATACATCCGGAAGATTATGAGAAAGTACAGAAGGCATGGCAGATGGCCAGAGAGACTGGCAGTGCCTATGAAGTAGAATACCGCCTTAAACGATACGATGGTACTTTTCGGTGGTTTCTGGCCAGAGGTGTACCTATGAAGGACAGTAATGGTGATATCCTGAAGTGGTACGGAGCCTCGACCGATATTCAGGAGCAGAAGAGGACCGAGGAAGTACTGGAGCAGCAAATACAGGAGGCCGAACAACGAGTACATAGCACTAATCATCTCGTACGATCCATCGTAGATCATTCGCCTACTGGCATAGTCGTCTACACCGCTATACGTGATGAGAGCGGGTCCATTATCGACTTCCAGGTGCTGCATTATAACGTGCGCAGTAATGAGCTCACTGGCTATACAGATGAGGAGCGCAGAGAGTACAGCTTCCGAAAGATTCTGGAAGGCGTTAATTCGCTGGATCAGTTTCAGCGCTATGTCGATGTGGTAGAGACAGGAGTGGCGGTGGAGCGGGAGCAGTACATTGAGCGTACTGCCCGCTGGCTGACCCTTTCTATCGTTAAGCTGGATGATGGTTTTTTGGGTATGCTGACCGATATCACTGAGCTCAAAAATTCCCAGCAGTCTCTACAGGAGCAGTCGGCTTTTGCCAATAGTATACTGGATGCTTCCTTCAACGCCGTATTTGCATTGGATGCTATTCTGGATGACAGTGGTGAGATGGTTGACCTGCGCATCATGAAGATCAATAAAGCATTTTCCACGACCATTGGTCTGGATGAGTCCATTATAGGCAAAAGCTATCTCCTCTATTTTCCCAACTCCCGGCACAACGGAATCTTCGACCTGTACAAGCAGGTATATACAACCGGTCAGTCGGATAGGAAGGAGTTTTACTCGGTAAATCAGAACCTGAACTCCTGGTTTGATATTTCGGCGGTTAAGCGGGATGAAAAAGGTATCGTAGTTACGTTTGCTAACATATCTCCTCAGCGAAAAGCAGCCATCCAGATCGAGAAGCAGAAGAACCTGCTGGACAACATTCTGAAGCATTCACCGAGTGGTATTACGGTCACTGAGATGATCCGTAACGAAAAGGGCGAAATCATAGATGGTCGAACCATTGTCGCTAATGCCACCTCCGAAGTTCATACCGGTATTCCCCTAGAGCTATCTCTGAAGAATACCATTTCAGAGAATGTACCGGGCATCCTGGAAAGCCCCTTATTCCAGCAAGCGTTGCGTACGCTTGAGACAGGCGAACCCTTTATAACACAGTACTATCTGGAAACTACCGGCCGGTGGCTTGAGCTGTCGGTGGCAAAAATGGATGAAGATCGCCTGATCAATGTATTTACGGATGTGACCCCTATTAAGGAGACACAACTCCAGCTGGAAAAGTTGGTGGAGGATCTGAAGCGATCAAATGATGAGCTGGAGCAGTTTGCCTACGTGGCGTCGCATGATCTGCAGGAGCCCCTACGGAAGATACGCGTCTTCAACAACATGGCTGCCGGGAAGCTGGATCAGGAGAGCGACATCCACCCGTACCTCGACAAAGTGGATGAGTCGGCCAAGCGAATGTCGGGCCTGATCAGTAGCCTGCTCGACTACTCCCGTCTTTCCAGGAATCGCTCCCGGTTTGAGAAAGTAGACCTAAATGCGGTTGTTCAAAATGTGCTGACTGATTACGAACTGTTAGTCAATCAGAAGAATGCCATCATCAGGCTGGACGAACTCCCAACTATAGAGGCGATTGCCCTGCAGATGAACCAGCTGTTCTATAACCTGATCGGCAATGCTCTGAAATTCACGAATGAGGATGTGCAGCCGGAGATCACCATCAGGGCACAGCATCTGGACGCTGATAGGAGGGAGCAGTTTCCCAAGCTGCCGCCACACCATGACTACGTAGAGATACTGGTACAGGACAACGGGATTGGCTTCGACCAGGAATACGCCAATAAGATCTTTACAATCTTTCAGCGGCTCAATGATCGCAGTTCGTACGGAGGCTATGGAATTGGTCTGGCGCTCTGCAAAAAAGTAGTTGATACCCATAATGGTGTTCTCCACGCAGAAGGTAAACCCGGAAGCGGTGCCAGATTTACCATTCTACTGCCCTACCAACAAGCTTAACCATACGAGATCGTGAAGTAAGAAATAGATCTTCGTCCGGCCAGGTAAAATACTACAACTACTCTCCGAAGTCTTGCCACTTAATTTACCATAAATCTTAAAGATGCCATCGATCAGACCGCAGTGGCTTTGGGTAGTGGCATCAGCAGATAGTCTCGTGGCTGGATGCATCCTGAATAGATCAGCACTACCGGCTGGACCAGTTACTAGCTTATGCCAGGTGTAGCCTTACGTATAGTGTAAGAGTGTAGTTACTGGTGGGAGTTTGGTTACATATAGAGCCTATTGGCATCATTATTTGTTGGGCATCTCTATAATTGATTTACTATTATTTGATTACCTGTGAGTTATTGTACAATAGATATGAGGCGCCAGTTGGGCATTTTATAAAAAGTTCCCTCAGAGAGTACAGATGCTGTTTTTTTTAGGATAATAAAATGCCAAAACATAACATATTGTATATCAGCTATATCTAATATTAATTGTATAATACACACTTATTTTTCGCAGGTTGGGGAAAGTGTGTAGAGGTAGGGGCGCTTTGTCCACACCTTCTACACTTCCTGTTGATCATGGCTGAAAATCTTATAAAAAATTTTTTATGCACATATGCTCTCTATGAGAGCTTTAGAAGGTGGAGAGATTTGAAAAACGCTACACTAGGAAGCAATGTGGTATAGTTATTTTAAAATCTTATTGAGTATATATCTACTTCCATTTTTAACCTTCAACAGTTTGTGAGTGAGCATCATGGATAAAGCGCACCTAAAAGAGTTCGTACAATGCACAGCAATGCTTTGGAACGAGCATAAGAAGAGAGAGGCCTTATATGTAGAGGCGATGAAGAAGGAGGACCTAGGTTCGCTGCGACGTGTATGCAATCAAGGCCACATTAGTGCTTTACTATTTCAGAAAGAAATTCAGTGGGTTTACGATTACTTCAAGTGCATGTTGAATGATTGTGATCTACGCGAAAACCCCATCAAAACCAACGCTGTTTCATTGGATAGAGTAGAAGATCGTACTCTTTTGGCAAGACTGCTGAAAGATGCCGAATACTCGACTATACACTGCTACCAGAAAGTTCTTAAGTTTTTGGACAAAGATAGTGAAGAGGCCAGCATGATGCATGAGCACATAGCCAGACTCTCTGATCTGTATGAGGTACTTGCCAAAGAGGTAGGTACGCGTCAGGCCTGGGGAGGTACTACATCTATGGGCGGATTCAAGCGAGTTGCGGCTATGTAATACTGATATAATTGATTATTCCGAATAATAAACCACCCTTAACTTTTTAAGTGAAACAAGAGGAAGCCTATATAGGCTTCCTCTTGTTTTTGTATACTATCCGGTATAGTTGTACGTATAAACTACCTGTCCTACTTCTGACTGGCCAGCAAAGCTTTCAGCCGTTGCTCCGTTTCAGAAAGCAGTGAGTTATCGTCGGTTGTACGGTTCAGGAAGCGTTTCAGCCGATCCTGCTCATACGCCTGTGTTACGGCTGGATGTACATAGTACTTGCGGCATACGGCCCGGGTATTGCCCAGGTGAGCCGCTACGGCATCCAGGCAGGCGTTGACCTTGCGGTTAAAGTCGCGTTGACTGGTACAGGAAGGCTGTGCGCTCAGAAATTCGAAGGCCGTTACGGTACCCATCCAGGTACGGAAGTCCTTGGCGGAGTAGTTGCCCCCGGTATGGGTACGAATGTATTCATTAACGTGTTCGGCTTTCAGAGTACTCCGCTTACCGTTGTCGTTGATATACTGAAAAAGACGCCGGCCGGGCATCTCCTTGTAGTGCTTGACCAGTCGCGCCAGTTGGGGGTCGCGCAGCGTTATATCATGCTTGATTCCTTTCTTGCCTTTGAATGTAAAGCGGATGGTATTGCCGGTGACGGTAACCTGTCTGGCATCCAGCGTCGTGATACCCGACGAACCGTTTTGAACCTTGTACCGCATATTACCTACCCGTATGCAGGTCTTTTCCATGATCTTGATGACCAGCGCCGTGACCTTGTACAGGTCGTCGTTGCGGTGGCGCAGGTCGGTCTCTACCTGCTCGCGTAGCTTGGGTAGGGCATCCGAGAAATTCAACAGTCGGTAGTACTTGGTATGATTTCGGATCTGGTTCCAGAAGGGGTGATACCGGTACTGCTTACGGCCTGCTTCATCGATGCCCGTCGCCTGCAGGTGCGTATTGGGGTCCTCACTGATCCATACATTCTGCCAGGCAGGCGGTATAGCCAGGGTTTTAATGCGATTAAGGGCTTCGGCGTCTTTACAACGTGCTCCCTGCCCATCTACGTAGTAAAAGCCCTTACCGGCACGTTTGCGCTGATAACCGGGGGCTTCATCACTTCGCACATAGGTAAGGCCGACTGCCTCGGCTGTACGCGCAGGGTCTTTGCGCAGCTTTTTTATTTCTTTGGGAGTAAGAGCCGGAAACTCTACGGGCGCTACTCCCTGGGTGGATGCTACTGACATACTTTATTCTAATTAGAATAGTCAGTATGCAAATTTGGTACCCGCCCAAAGTACCCTGTACGGCCCGTGAAGTTGCGGAAGGATGTACTCATGTAAGCCAGCAACTTCTTTATGATGAGGATTTTCAGCCTCCTGCTATTTGACTACCGGAAAAGCCACCACCCTTACCTTGGTACACCCGTAGGGGATCAAAGAGATGGTCTCGGTGGTATCGCTGACTCTGCCTTTGTACAGTCCGTTGCGGTCAGTAACCGGCTGTCGGGCCAGGCCATCTACCAGTTGCCAGCCGGGTATTTTGCGGGCGGTGGTTTTGAGTTCAATGGGTGCATTATGGATATTCCATACAAATGGGTCAGCTACCGGCCTGGTAGTGACCTGTATGTTTTTTAGAGGCTCTTTGATGACCTGTTCTACCAGCCCGTAGTTCCAGTCGCCTTTAGGGTAAATGCTGAAGTACTTCCCTTCGGCCTCATTGTGCCCTTCTTCCCAGCGTTCTTCCAGCCGTAGGGCATACACCAGCGGCCCTCGTTCAATGGCTCTGGAGTTACGGGCCCAGTTGGAGGTAGTTACTACCATAGGTAGTTGCAGCGTCAGCTTGTCGCCGTTCTTCCAGGTCTGATGGTGCGTATATAGTTGTCCGCCCGTTACGGTACTCAGCCTTTTACCGTTTACCATGATAGTAGCTTCTTTGCACCAGGCCGGGATCCGGAGCTGGAACGGGAATGCCACCGACTTAGGGGTACTTATTTCAAAGTGAATAACATCGTCAAATGGGTAGTTGGTTACCTCGTCGATGGTGATCTCGGTGTTGTCGCTACCTACTTTGGCTTTGAGCTGGTTGGGAGCATACGCCAATGCGGCCACTCCTTTACCCGGTGTAGCGTACCACAGGTGTTGCGCAAACTTGGTCCAACCCTGGTGCATGTTGGCCAGGCAGCAGGTATAGCCACTCCGCATGCCGAATACATTGTTCATTTCGCGGTCGAAGGGAAGGGAAAAGTCAAATACTCCTCGGGATACCTGTACCTGATTGGCAATCTGGAAGTACTGCTTGGCGTTGAAGTCGTCGGTGGTCTGGGTAGGTAGCGCGTTGAACGTCATTCGTTCCAGAGCATCCATGTATTGTATATCTCCTGTAATAGCAATGATCTGCTCCAGCGAGAACATAGACTCTACAATGGCGCATAGCTCTACACCCTGCGTGGGATCATTGCCGTTCAGGTCTTCATCTCCGGAGAAGATACCCATCGGTAGCCCGTGGAGCGTCATCAGGTCATTAAAGCCGGTTTTAAGCGCTTTTAGGTAGCCCTCATCATGGGTGCGCTGGTAGTTAATGGCTGGTGCCTTCAGGGCCATACCTACATTTACCGCGTGCCGGTGCATCCAGTTCTGGCTGTTCTGGTTGGTGGCTGCTCCAATTACCCAGTCGCGGTTGCCCAGCCAGGTACTCCAGGGAAACGACTGTGACTCCACCAGCGAGGCCAGCTCCAGTAGTGATCTATCGCCGGTGATGCTGTACAGCCACTGTGCTATCATGGCATTGTCGGTACCTCGCGAGGTAGCCCACTCGGTCCACTTACCTACGGGGCACTTCCTGAGGCTTTGTAGCTGGTAGCGGAAGTACTTCGTCATGAACGGGATGACGCGCGGGTCCTGCGTAGCCGTATAGTACTGCTGCAGTACTTTCAGCATGATCATCTTGGGCCACCAGTCCTCACCCTGCTCACAGTTGTCGGCCGTGATCTGTACGCCCAGCTCCCGCTCGGCCTTAGTGATAGGACCGAAGTACCCCGAAGGCCGCTGGTGATCGAGCGTCCAGTTTATGTACCTGAGTACTTTCTCTTTCAGAGGCTTGCTGTCCAGCAGGTAAGCCAGGGGTACCGCGCCATCCAGCCAGTAGGGCGTTTCTTCCCAGCCGTCCCCTTTACCTCCGAGCCAGCCGTTGTCGTTCTTAATTTTGGCATGTACCTCGTCCAGGTGCCCGGTAGTACCTTCCTGCATGATCAGTAGCTGATTACGGAGCCAGCCGGTCGGCTTGATAGCTCCCAGAGGCAGCTCAATAAAAACAGGCCTGGTATAAGCTTCATCACCGGCTTGGGTGGGAGAGGCCGCGGGTGTATGCAGTCTGGCGTTGAATGAGGGCAGCAGAAACAAGGAGGCGGCAAGGAGTAGGGATTTCATGGTAGGAGTGCCAGTTGTTTGAGTAGGAGCTATTTAACACACAAGCAGAAACCCTCCCACATCTAATCGTGCAGGGGTATAAAACACTACATCCTGCACTCGCGAGTGCAGGATGTAGATAAAGTGTAGTAAGATCAAGCGCCGGCTCTAGTTGGCTGGCTGGTTCTGGAACGCAGCAAAGACATTCCGGGTAATCTTTTCGGCTGATACATTATGCGCCTCGCCCGGATACAAAATATAGGAGTGAGGTACCCGCAGAGCTTTGAGCTTTTTGTGCAGTAATGCCCCGTGCTGGACAGAAACCAGTTTATCGTCCTCGCCATAGAGTAGTATGGTGCGGGGAGAACGGAAGCTGGCCAGATAGAAGGGGCTTGCTTCAATAAAAGCATCAAGAGGCCCCTCGTACTTGGCACCTACCAGGTACTGTACGTTGGGCTGCAGGCTGGCATCAACCATCTCTCTGATACATAGCTCCGTAGGGGCAGAAGCGGCGACCACAGTCTTGATGATCTGATTTTTGTTGTCACCGTAGGCATGTGTCAGGGCTAGGTGGCCACCCGCACTGATTCCGGCGATCATGTAGTCCTTGTCTTTGATGTTATACTTACCGGCGTTCTCCACCAGGTACGCAACCGCCGAGCTGATATCTTCACGCTGGAGCGAGATCAGATTGCCGGTATCCGAAGCAATGCGGTAGTTCACGTTAACAATAGCCAGATTTTTCTTGGCCTTTTTGAGCAGATTTACCGTAGACCCCAGATAAAACTTGTCGCCGGTAGTCCAGCCGCCACCATGGATCAGTATGACAACTTCGGCCGGATTCTTCTCCAGCGAAAGTGGCAGCGCTATGTCCAGTTTCTGCAGCGGACCTTTTCCGTACGGCACGTCATTGATCTCTACGTAATCAATAATCGGGTCATTGATAGAGGTACTGTCAGGATCAATAAGCCCCAGATCCTGACAACCGCTAAGACCAAAAAAAACTACGCTAAGGGCAAGGCATACGGCCATACGTATTCCTTTTCGAGAAATATAGAAAGTACCCATAGTCACATATGTTTATGTCTGTTTTGCCTTATAAAATGTACGTAGAAGCAGGTAATAAAGATGAACTATGTAGTATAAAACCTATGCCATCCCTGTGTTATACAACCAGCCATTTAGTAATCGGCAATAAAACCGGGAAAATGGGTACTTTTTCTTTAAATTCTTATAAAAAGCTTTTTCTTGTACATCCAATACAAGACCAGCCACTGCACCAGCAAAGCCACTCCTCCACTCACTAATGTACGGTATATAGGGCCGAATACCTGGTCATACTGCGGGCTTATATGAATCCGGAACGACTGGTCGATGAAGCCTACTACCGTATGCGCCAGCACGTATGCGGCAATGGAATTCATACCAATAACGATCAGTGGCATAAACCACCTGCGGGTCTGTTGTACGTCGACGAGGTAGTAAAAGCCCGCCAGCAGAATAAAGCACCAGCCCCCGCTGAACAGGGTCCAGGTGGGCGTCCAGATTCTCTTGATATTGGGTGCTATACCCGACCAGTTGAGTACAGTAGCTACCGTAAGCAGGAGTACACCCGTAATCAGCAGCCGCTTCAGAAGCGGACCGGCTGAGGTAGCCGCCTTTACCCACTGTCCGGCCAGCAGGCCTAGGATCATGGTACCCAGCGTAGGGATAAAGCTAAGGGTGGCGTAGCCTCCGCCGTTGAAGAGGAAGGGCTGCTCACGTGGGAACAGGTTCAGAAACCAGCGATCAAAGGCCCAGGCGGCATTGGTGTTCTTGTTCCAATGGGCCGCGAAGCCCTGCAAGTGGTGCGGCCAGTCGGCGGCTACTCCGGCCTGCGACCAGTCAAAATCCGGGCCGGGCAGGGGGTACAGCGCAAAGAGGAGCCAGTAGCCTACCAGTACTGCCGCCAGAGCCCCCCACTGAACCCGGGGAGTACTGAACCCTAACGCGAACAGGAAAGGGTAGCCAAGACCTATCTGCGTAAGGGTATCCTCGAAGGTAAAATTGGTCTGCTGGCTGAACATAGATCGCAGAAATATACCCAGCAGGATCAGGATCAGCGACCGGCGCAGCATGTGGAGCCACAGGTAGGTGGCACTATGCCCTTGGCTGGACCGGCTAGCCATAGAGTAAGGTAGCGCTACCCCCACCAGGAACGTGAATGAAGGCTGGATAAGATCGTGCAGCGAACAACCTACCCACGGCACGTGGCTTTGGTGGTGGTGAAGAAACGCCCAGAAGCTACTACCGGGGGCAGCTTCGGCTACGTGGCCGAACTCAAGTACTTCGGCCATCATCAGCAGCATCACAAATCCGCGGTAGGTATCTACGGAGGATACCCGCTGTGGAATGGAGCGGGTGACGGTTTCCTGCCGGGGCAGGGAAGGATTCAGGATTGTATCCATCGCTACGGTTGTAGTAGTTTTTTAGTTGATATGATTCTGCCGTCCGCTTCCAGGGCTATGAGCTGGATCAGATGGCCATTAGTATTTTCCAGATTCACTTCCGAACTATGAAGACCCGAAGTGAGCCTGCCCATATCCCTCCGGATGGTAGTTCGGCCCCATAGATCTACGGTTACGATCCTGACGGCAGAGGCAGCAGGCAGGTTAAACTGTACCTGTACCTGCTTATGGGGGGCGGGATTGGGCGAAACTAGCAGTTGTATCTCGTTGCTGACGGCGCTGGGGGAACTCATGACATCAGCCCCAAAGGGGAGCAGGGCCCCATCCATCCAGTTCAGGCGCAGGCTGATCCAGTCCTTGAGGTACTTGACTTCGTCCTGATAGGTATTGCCTACGTAGTGGTTGGGCCATAGTTTCTGCCCTATCACCGGCCAGCGCTGGAAATTACGGATCGGGGCCTCGTGCATACTGGTGATGGTGGAGTCAATGTACTGGTTGATGTGCTCGGTCTTAAGTACATTTTGCCGCAGGGACTGGTACCGTAGCCGCACTTTGCGGGCAAAGTTGAAATCCATCAGCAGCCGGTTCCACCAGAATGGCATATGGTTGGGTTCATTCTGACATACAGAGTTGAAGTCAAAGGCCCAGCCCATGTACGACTCACCCTGGCAGAAGTCAACGTTGCCGTAGGCAAGGTTAAAGTCCCAGATGGGGCCCATTACCAGCTTTCCGCCTTTGCTGTCACGGTCCTTATAAAAGAAAGTACTTATCCGATAGGCATCTACATTGCGGCAAACCTCGTTAATGATCAGGTAGTCTACCCAGGAGTCTACATCTATGTACTTGGGGTAGCCGGTGGCTTCATCCTGGTAGCTCTCACTTTTTAGTGCTGTTTCAAAGGCAGTAAGGTAGTCTTTGATGTAGTTGAACTGCGCCTCGGTGATATCCCCGATCTTAGGAAATTCTATCTGTATGGGGATAGTCTTGTTAGACGAGGACTTAAACGGCGACTCCCACGTGCGGGACGGGCTACCTTCAACTTTATCCAGTTTCAGTATGTAGCCACCCGTCAGCGCATCGCCGGCTGTGTCAGTACTTCTAAGATTGGAGATGTTGACCCGGTTTCGGTCACGCTTTATTTTCTCCATCAGGATATACAGGCCTTGGTACTGACCGTTCAGGATGACTTCGCAGTAGCGGGTCTGGGTGGCGTAGTAGGGGCTGAATTGCCGGTACAGGCCGTAGGTCAGTACTTCCCTAACCAGTGTTTTGTCGTTGTAGGTAGCATTGAGTACCCAATCCTCCTCGGCAGGTATACCCAGCAGCGAGGCACTAACGCCCTCTTCGCCTTTGGCATCCCGCAGCTCAAATCCGTAGGGCTTCTTGGGGAAAAGTATCCGGGAGGAGGAGCCCCGCTGCTCTATCCCTATTTTACTCTCAAAGGCTGGCTTATCCGTAGGGAGGTTGATCTTGCCGGGACCATTGTCAATAATCTTCAGGGAGGCCACGATCTTGGGCTCGTTAGGAATTTCCTGTCCCTGGGTGTCGATGATCAGTATGGGTAAGGTGGAATTATCCAGCAATTGAGCCTCCGCCTGCCCTCCGCTACCAATAGCTGCAATACCGGATACTATCCAAAGTAAAAGTAAGTTTTTCATAGGCTAAATAGAGCTATTTGGTGAACAGAGAAGGGTACTATAAAAAAAGCCTCTTCCCACTAGGTAGGAAAGAGGCTTTCTTGTTAAAGCTAATGTACTTCTAGGTAATGTTCTGCTTTTTCAGCTCCTTAACAGCATGGTCAGCGGCGCGGGCAGTCATAGCCATGTAGGTGAGCGAAGGGTTGACGCAGGACGCCGACGTCATAAAGGCTCCGTCTGTTACGTATACGTTCTCGGCACCCCATACCTGATTGTTGCCGTTAAGTACCGACGTCTTCGGATCACGACCCATACGGGCAGTACCCATTTCGTGGATACCAATACCGAGGTTCTTGGTCGTATCGTTGTACGGCGTTACGTTTTTGAATCCGGATGCTTCGAGCATTTCGGCGGCATCGTTCATCATGTCTACGCGCATTTTACGCTCGTTTTCACCGTACGCTGCATCAAATACCACCAGCGGCAGTCCCCATTTGTCTTTCTGGCTGGCGTGCAGGTACATGCGGTTGCTCTCCTGAGGCAGTACCTCACCAAAGCCGCCCAGGTTCATGCGCCAGATACCCGGCTTAGAGATCTCCTCTTTAAAGGCAGCACCGAAACCTTCCATGGCCGCACCACGTCCCCAGCTTTCACGGCTGGCGGCACCCTGGTACCCAAAGCCACGCAGGTAGTCACGCTTGTCGTTGCCCCAGTTGCGGTAACGGGTCACGTAGATACCATTGGCCCGGCGACCAAAGTAGTACTTGTCCTGGTGGCCGTCAAACTCACCGCCTGCCCCTACGGCCAGGTGGTGGTCCATGATGTTGCGGCCCAGCTGATCGCTCTCGTTACCCAGTCCGTTGGGGAAGCGGCTCGACTTGGAGTTGAGCATGATTGACGCCGAAGCAATGGCCGAAGCATTCAGGAATATAATCTTGGCAAAGTACTCACGGGCCTCCATCGTATTCTGGTCAATTACCCGTACGCCGGTAGCTTTTCCGGCCTTGTCGTCGTAGATTACCTCCGTCACGATAGCGTCAGTAACCAGGGTAAGGTTGCCGGTTTTCTGGGCAGCGGGCAGGGTGCCCGCCTGGGTGCTGAAATAGCCACCATACGGGCATCCGCGCATACACATGTTACGGAACTGGCAAGCCGCCCGGCCCAAGGCAGTCTGGTGCTCCTGAGGAGCTGTCAGGTGAGCCGTACGGCCAATAATCAAATGCCGTCCGGGGAATTTAGATTCAATGGCACTTTTTACCTGTGTTTCGACGCAGTTCATCTGCATAGGGGGCTGGAACTGTCCGTCAGGAAGTACATCCAGACCATCCCGTGAACCACTCACTCCGATAAACCGCTCCACGTAATCGTACCAGGGGGCGATGTCCTTATAGCGGATCGGCCAGTCGATGGCAATGCCTTCTTTGGCGTTAGCTTCAAAGTCGGCTTCGTTCCAGCGGTAGCTCTGGCGGCCCCACATAATGGAGCGCCCGCCCAAGTGGTACCCTCTGATCCAGTCAAAGGGACGGTCCTCCAGGTATGGGTTTTCTTTATCATTTTCAAAATGGTGGCGGTGCTCTTCGTTGGCGGTATAGCCCGTACGATAGTTCGCCCAGTATTCTTCACGAGCCAGGGTACTTACCCGGCCGCGGTGTTCAAATTCCCAGGGAGCGAGCGTGGCCGTCTTGTAGTCTACTACGTGCTTGATGTCACGTCCGCGCTCCAGCATAAGTACCTTGAGACCTTTTTCGGTAAGCTCTTTGGCGGCCCAGCCTCCACTGATACCCGATCCCACCACGATGGCGTCGTAGGTAGCTTGTTGTTTGGCTTTTATGTTAAGATTCATCAGTAGTATTGATATAAAAGGGATTAACTGAAAGCAAACAGGAGGGAGGGTTAAATCCCGCTGTCTACCTATGATAATAGATTATATAGCCCAGGCTTTCTGACCGGGTTTAAGGTCAATGCATCCTTCGTACTTGGTAGGTACGGCTACGTATTCCAGAGCCTGAGTAGCTCCCTGCTCCGAAGTAAAGTACCCCAGCAGAGTAAGTTCCTTCATCAGGCGGAAGAAAGGTACACCTGGTTCTTCAAAGGTTTTGCCGGCTTCTTTGGCTTTGTTGCGCTCGTCTCCGACTTTCTTCAGCTCTTCGATAGACTCCTTCTCAAGGGCCGTCAGGATCTGAGTTCTTTTCTCAGGGGCCGCTTTCATGAAGTCCTCATCGTTGAGTTTTTCCAGACCGGCGGTAAATTTCTCCTGATCCTTGGTGTAGTAGCAGTCTTTCAACATCACCTGTATGAACTCTCCGACTTTGGCGTCTTTGGCACCAGGGGTATCTGTTCGTGGGATGATAGTTTCAGCAACTTCTGAAACAAGACTCAGCTGATCGTCCGAGAACGCAAAGCTGGTAGCTTTGGAGGTTTCGTCAGCGGTCTTGCAGCCTTCCAGAAAGGCGACTAAAGTGGGAGCCGAGAGAGTTCCCCCCATTAGTAACGCCACACGGGCAAGAGCATCACGTCTATTCATTATGTTGGATTAGTAAAAAGGGTTAACAATGCAGAATGTAAAAATACATTCGTTATGTACAAAATATGAAATAATAACGTCTTTATTTTTGAAATATTTGTACCTAAAATAGTTAAAATCTAAACATCGGCATATTCTTTTTTGGGAAATCGCAGGACCTGATCATCAGGGTCAGGTTTGAATTAAATTCGGAGAAGAGCTGTTGTCAAAAAGACAGTTCTTCGGAATCACCTAAAATAAAAGAATATGTTTAAGCCAATAACTCCAGCTATTACCATAGATATTGTTTCGGATGTAGTGTGTCCCTGGTGCTACGTAGGCAAAAAGCGCCTGGAAAAAGCACTGACGGAGCTGCCGGAAGGCTCAGAAGTCAAGATCAGCTGGCACCCTTTCCAACTGGACCCTACCATACCCGACGTCGGTATGGAGCGGAATGAATACTTTCTGCGGAAGTTCGGCAATGGAGGGAAAGTGGAGCAGATGCACGCTCACCTGACCAATGTAGGTCATGAAGTAGGTATTGATTTCAGGTTTGATACGATCACCTACGTGCTGAACACCATCTCCCTGCACAAGCTGCTGCACGTAGCCGGTCAGGAAGGCTTCAAGGACCAGGCAGAAGAAATCCTGTTTAAGGCGTACTTTACCGATGGCAAAGACCTGAGGGAGGCGTCGGTACTGGCCGGGCTGTTTGAGCCCTTCGGCTGGAATCAGGAAAAGGTTGAGGCCATACTGGCTGATGACGCGATCGGCTACGAAGTAAAGCAGGAGATCACGCACTACCAGAGCATGGGTGTCAGTGGAGTACCCTTCTTTATCCTGAATAATAAGTACGGCGTTTCGGGAGCCCAGCCTTCCGAAGTGTTTGTTCAGGCGCTTACCACTGTTCGTGATGAGATGCTGGAAGCCATGAGCGGACAAGCCTGCGGACCAGAAGGTTGCTAATGAAAGTTAAACAATAGATAGCCTGCCTGGTAGTATAAATCAGGCGGGCTCTGTTTTGTATTAGTACAGACAGCCTGAGTACATCTCCCTGCAAGCATACTATGCTTGCTTTTTTGTGAGCAGGAAGGCACGTAGGAAAGTAGCTAAACAGGGAGGTCAGAGAGGGCTGACACCAAGGATAAGGAAAGAATCTTTGCGCAGGTATTCAGTAAATATTACTTTTATCATTGCAATTAGAGGTGACTTTCCCTTAATTTTCGCAAACATTATAAATCTTCCCACTCCATTACCATGGTTAAAATAATCATCGTTGATGATGAAAAGAACATTCGGGACGCCCTGCGGGACATTCTGGAATATGAAGGTTACGAAGTAGATGAGGCTAAAGATGGTGACGAAGGTCTCGAAAAAATCAAAAGTAATGACTACCACGTGGCGCTCTGCGACATCAGTATGCCCAAGATGGATGGTCTGGAGCTATTGCTGAAAGCGGGGGAGATGGGCCGGAGTACTCAGTTTATTATGGTGTCGGCCTATGGCAACGTGGAGAATGCCGTAGAAGCCACCAAGCGTGGAGCCTACGATTTCATTACCAAGCCACCGGATCTGAACCGGCTGCTCATCAGTGTCCGCAACGCTATCGAGAAGTACAAACTGGTAGCCGAAGCCAATCAGCTCAAGAAGCGGATCTACAAAATCAACGAAATAGTAGGTAACTCCGACCCGATCCGACGGGTGAAGGAATCCATCGAGCGGGTGGCTCCTACGGAGGCGCGGGTACTTATAACCGGCCCCAACGGCTCGGGAAAAGAACTGGTGGCCAAACAGATCCACGAGCGGAGCTCACGGGCTCATATGCCGCTGGTGGAGGTGAACTGCGCCGCTATACCCAGCGAATTGATCGAAAGCGAACTATTCGGTCACGAAAAGGGCGCGTTTACATCCGCTATCAAGCAGCGTATTGGCAAGTTTGAGCAGGCCAGCGGAGGTACCATATTCTTGGACGAGATAGGCGATATGAGCCTGTCGGCTCAGGCCAAGGTACTACGTGCCCTGCAGGAAAATAAAATAACGCGGGTAGGCGGCGAGAAAGAAATAAAAGTCAACGTACGGGTTATTGCGGCTACCAACAAAGACCTGCGGCGGGAGATACAGGATGGTAACTTCCGTGAAGACCTTTTCCACCGTCTGAGTGTGATCCTGATCTATGTGCCGCCTCTGGCTGAGCGGGCTGTGGATATCCCACTACTGGCCGATAAGTTTCTGCATGACATAGCCGAGGAGTACGGTAGTGCGCCCAAGCGCATATTACCAGAGGCTATGCAGCACCTGCAGACACTCCCCTGGACCGGTAACGTTCGCGAGCTCCGTAACGTAATCGAGCGACTGATCATCCTGTGTGGCGATATCATTACGCTGGATGATGTGAAGCTGTACGCCAGTATCGGTAGCTAATACCAGAAGTTATAAACGCAGCAGGCCCGACCACACGGTCGGGCCTGCTGCGTTTATAGGGCCATCAGATTACACCCTCGTATATCTGAGTTATCAAACCGTCCGATTACATAGAAGGTATCCGGCTCATCCCCCAGGCGCCCCAGATCCTGCGTTTCGATAAAGCTGCACGAGTCCAGATTAGCCAGGTCAATGACGTTAATCCCTCCCGTGCGCTGGTAAGTACCCGGTGCTTTCACATCCAGCGGGTCATTGGTATCCCGAATCAGAATGCGCATGGTGTAACCCGGCCTGAATACCCCCTGTCCGTGTGAGTACCCCTGCGACAGCAACTCGGTCATGCCGTATTCGGAGTGTACCTCGCCGATGCCCAGGCGGCTCATGAGTTCATCGTGTACTTCTTCGCGGAGTATTTCACGGCGCCGGCCCTTCATCCCCCCCGTTTCCATCACGATCAGGTCCGGAAGCTCTCTCAGAAACGCCGCGTCACCGATACCTTCTGCCCAGTCGAGCAAGGCAAAGGTAACCCCCAGTACCAGTACCCGGCGACCATCCCGGAGCCGGGCCAGTGTGCGTAGCTGTTGGGTGAGCGCCTCGGTATCGTACAGGTAAAATCCGGAGTAGGGGGAGGCTGTCTTCTCAATAAAATGCTGCGCCATATACACCAGTGACGAGTTGTTTCGTTCAAGGTATGAAGGTAATAGGGCCAGTACGTGGAAGTTGCTTAAAGGACCATACTGCTGCTCAAAGATGCGCTCACTCACCTGGTGGTAGAGGGCCGGGTCGTAGAGCGTGTGACGGCTGGTAACCGTGCCCGTGGTGCCGCTGCTCTCAAAAGTGGTCTCGCTCTCGGGCGGCTGTCCGGTGCGGATGGTATGGCTCTTGAAAAACTGAATAGGTAGAAAGGGTATCTCGTTCAGACGCTGCGGTTGGTCGGGCCGGATACGCAGGTGAGACAGAAAAGCGCTGTACACCGGATTGTACTGAGCCTGATACCTGAATATCCGCAGGGCTGTTGCCTCAAAGCCATCCGGGCTAAGGTCTATCACCTGCTGGCGGAGTGCCTGCCGAAGTACTGCGGGTGAGCTATTGCGTGGTAGTTCCAATCCTGTTACTTTCGTGGGTAGTGTTTATTCTAGAATATATATACAAAGATATTTCAAAAGCAGATTCTTAAACCTATGAGGATTGAATCTGTTAGTAGTAAAAGCCAAACCTCAGATACTTCACCTGCACTATGCGCTACACTCTTTACATAGTACTATTTGCCGCTCTGGCACTGGCAAGCTGCGTCGAAACTCCTAATTTTGATAATACCCCGCGTATAGAGTTCAACAGTATAGACAAGTATACTGTTCCGGATCCGTTCTCGGGACCTAACGCTCAGAAAGACTCGGTGGTGATTACCATTGATTTTGAAGATGGCGATGGCGACCTGGGGGTAACGCCGGAAGAGCGCAGCGATACCACACTGCTCAACACCAAGTACAGCGGCTGGGGTAACTACGAGCTGACTATTCTGCGTCAGGAAGATGATCGTTTTGTGGAGGTACCTTCCGCCGTGAGTAGCAAGCTTTTCTTTCCGGTACTCAAGCGCGACGGTAAGCCAGGTCCTATCAAAGGCAAGCTTGACTTCTCCCAGATCTTCTTCTACTCACGCTTTGCCCAGCCTACCGTGCTGAAGTTCCAGGTCAGAGTACGTGACCGTGCCCTTCGGGTAAGCAACGTGATCGAAACCGATACCATATCCGTTCCGCTGGATTAGTGGGAGGAGACTCTTTGGGATGTATATCTATCCGATAGAAACCTACTTTTAATATTAGTTGTAGAATATAGATAAACCAGAAGTACCTGACCAAACCTGGTCAGGTACTTCTGGTTTATAACAGGCTTAAGTAAGAGCCCGGAAGCACCGTAGGGGTAGATCAGAACTGGAAATAAATAAATGATCCGGTGCTCTTTTGGGTAAGTACCAGTACCAGCAGCATGGCAGCCCAGCCTAGTCCAAGCAGCCACCAGGGGGTACGCTCGGCTACTGCTACTACCGATTTATCACGCATGAGCCAGTGGCAACCCAGCAGGGCCACCGTTACTACAAATACCTTGTACATATCAATAGTAGCCAGGAACTTGATCTGAACCGGAATCACACCAAACATCGAGAGCAGGAGCCGCATAGCGGTACCAAAGTCGGGAGATCGGAAAAAGACCCAGGTCAGGCTAATCAGAAAAAATGTCATCAAAGCCAGTCCAAACCGCGACACGGAGCGACTGATGGGAATAGCCGGAAGCATAGAGGCCTGAGTGATGACCGTATCCGTAGCCAGAGGCATTTCGGGAAGTCGGGCGGGCCGGTCTCTGAATAGCCTTTCTACTCCAAGAAAGACCCCGTGCAGGGCTCCCCAAATTACAAAGTTCCAGTTGGCGCCGTGCCACAGGCCTCCCAGCAGCATCGTAATCATCAGGTTGAGGTACGTCCGGGTGGCGCCGAGGCGGTTGCCGCCCAGCGGAATGTACAGGTAGTCGCGCAGCCAGGTAGACAACGTAATATGCCATCGTCGCCAGAAGTCAGAGAAGCCTATAGCCGCGTAGGGGTAGCGGAAGTTGTCGGGCAGGATAAAACCCAGACACAGGGCCACTCCGATGGCGCAGGTGGAGTAACCGGCAAAGTCAAAGAAAATCTGACCTGAAAAAGCAAGTACCCCCGCCCAGGCATCCAGCGGATGCAGTGGAAAAGGAACACCAAATATCGAGTCAGCCGTCTCTGATAGCATCCCATCGGCAATACCTACTTTCATAAACAGGCCCAGCGTGAGCAGAAATAGCCCCCGGATCATCTGGGTTTGGGTAGCCTGATGAGGTACTTTGAACTGGGGTATCAACTCGCCCGGACGGACAATAGGACCGGCTACCAGCTGCGGAAAGAACGTGACGAACAGCGAAAAGTCAAGCAGGGACTTCTCAGGAGCAAACTTCCGGCGGTATACGTCAAGGGTGTAGGAGAGCGTCTGGAACGTATAGAACGAGATACCTACCGGCAGGATAATATCTGCCTGGGGAGGCTGGTACGTAACACCTGCCAGCGAAAGCAGCGCCACGAAATTATCCATCAGAAAGCCCCCGTACTTAAAGTATCCCAGCATACCCAGATTGACGGCCAGGCTTAGGACCAAAAGCCCCTTGCGCTTATACTGATTTTCCTCCCGCCCCAGCGCCAGGGCCGCCAGGTAGTCTACTACAGTCGAAAGCCACAGGAGCAATACGAAGGGCGGGTTCCAGACGGCGTAAAAAAGGTAGCTGGCCACCAGCAGATTCACCTTTTTTGCTTTCCAGGATAGGGGCAGGTTGTGCAGCAGCAGCACCACGCCCAAAAACACAATGAAGGTATACGAATTGAAAACCATGATTATCGGGCGGCTAAGGTGGACGAGTTGGTAGAGGCGGAAGCGACGGAGGAGCGCGCGATGCGCCAGCCGGTTTTCTGCTCGGCTATTCGGATCAGATCTCTTGTGAAAGTACGGGCATCAGCCGGACTCAGGTGTGACCATTCCGGACATTCGTATCTGGCTAGTTCGCGATAGTCCTGAAAGTGTATACCCGGCACACCGGTTTCGGCGAGTAACCGATCCCAGTACTTTTCCCGCGGGAACACCTGCTTTTCCAACTCCCATACTTTTCCGGAAGTTGGCATACGTACGAATAAGACCTGACCGCCGCGTTTCCTGATGGTGGCAACATCCGATTTTACCGCTCCGAAGATGGTGGTGAGCAAGCTGTCGGTCATAGGTGCCTGAGGAGCCTTTGTAAATACGTACATCCAGATGGCCTTCTGCTCATTCTGCATGGCTGTATCAGCCATGAAATCCTGTGTAATAGTGGTTTGGCGGTTAAACCCATCCGTAACAAACTTCATCGGAAAAGCAGGCAGGGCAAATACCCCCGGTCGGTTGGCAACACCTGCCCGATTCAGCAACGAGCGCAGATTGAATCGTTCGATGTCCAGAAAAAGCAACCGGGACTCCAGCTGGCGGTTCAGGTAGAAGCCGGTCCGCTGAGCAATAGACCATTGGGGATAGTAAGCGGTGCATTTGTTAGCTTGCTGTTCGGGATAGCTTCCGGTAGGTGAAAAGAATAATCCTTCGGTTATGCCTATCAGCACGGTTCCTTTGAAGTCCTTGTCCCGGGCCAGATCAGCCAGTATTGGTCGGGGCGAAGTACCTACCATGGCAAGTTGGGTGGGAGGCGCCCCGGAGGTAGCTTCCCAGGTAGCCAGATCTATCCCGAACTTAACCCGGGAAGACCCGATAATGACAGGATTGGCGGCGGTAGCCTTGTATACCTGCTGGCGGTGGTAGGCCCACAGGTCATTGTCGTCGTTGTAGGAAATTTCGAATCCCTGACTACGCAGATAGATTTCCCAGCCTACAAGGGTACTAATGAGCACGACCAGGGCCAGTAACCCTGCTTTGACGAAAGGAGAATAGTGCATTAGTGAATGGGGTGAAAGAAGTTGGGGATGAGCAGTAGGTGCGTGCATGGATACATACTATCCAGCATTAGCAGGATGACCTCCTGCCTTAGAAGGGCTCTTTTGCCGATTGAGCGTCAGTAAAGTACCTATGGGAGAAGGCTCACCTACACTGACTTTTAGTCAGTTCCAGATACCAGAAGATGTACATATTGGGCACCTAAGTACCCCAAAGAAGATCTACCCGAATTAGTTGTATCCAATAATCGAAAAATGGTAGACAAGATAAAGGTTAATATTCTAACTTACAGCAAATTATAGCAAAATTTTATCAAGTGGTCATAGTGGCCGGTAAGGTTGTACTTCCGTCAATTATCTCCTTGTAGAATTCAGCCACTTACAGGTACCAATCAGCAGGCGTGACCTACTCATCGCGTAGTACAATCCGGAAGGTGGTACCCTTGCCTGGTTCGGAGCTTTTGACAAACAGCTTGCCGTTGTGGTAGTTCTCGATGATGCGCTTGGCCAGCGTCAGGCCCAGGCCCCAGCCGCGCTTTTTGGTACTGAAGCCGGGGCTGAATATCTTCTGCAGGTTGCTCTTGCTGATTCCCTTGCCGTTGTCCTGTATATCAATGAAGACTTCTTTTTGGGGCTTATGAGGAATGATGGTGATTCTGATTTCGCCTATCCCGGCCATGGCGTCTACGGCATTTTTACAGATATTCTCCACCACCCACTCAAAAAGGTTACGGTTAATTAGTACCGTCTGTCCCTCGGTGAGCTGGTTGTCTATGTGGAAGGCGACTTTGGAAGATACCCGTTTCTGAAGGTACGTCACGAACTCTGTAATGACCTGAGCGAGGTTCTCCTCCTTCAGCGTAGGTACCGAGCCAATGTTGGAGAAGCGGGTGGTGATCATTTCCAGGCGCTGCACGTCTTTTTCCAGTTCTTCGGCAATAGCCGGATCAAAATCAGGGTCAGAGCGAAAGTACTCGATCCAGGCCATCAGGGACGACAGGGGAGTACCCAGCTGGTGGGCCGTTTCCTTAGCCAGTCCTACCCACACCCGGTTCTGCTCGGCCCGTCGGGCCGAACTAAATGCCAGGTAGGCCAGAAACCCGATCAGGAATAGCCCCGAGAGCTGTATGTAAGGGTAGTACTTGAGCTGAGTCAGCAGGAAAGAATTGCTGTAGTATACGTAGCCGGTACGGCCGTCACCAAGCTCTACGGCGATAGGAGCGTGCTCTTCCTTCATCTGATTGAGTCGTTCTTCCAGCAAACGTTCGATGGCTTCCGGACTGGCATTCTCAGGAAACGATATATTGTTATGAGCAGCCGGCATGTTGTTCTCATCTAGATAGATGGCCGGAATCTCGTAGAAGGAGTTAGCTTCAATAATATTCTGCATTACGACGTTAAAGTCTTCGTCGAAGTCACTGTTGATCGCGTAGCGAAGGCCTTCCGCGTACAGCTTTACCTGGCGCAGCTCCCTTTCTTCCAGCTTTGTCACCAGGTCACTGGTGTAAAATAGCGACCCTACACTGATCAGGAACAGGTTGAGGCCGATCAGGAACTTGTAGCTGTTTTTTTGTCCGTAGGTATCAAGCAGAGTACGGCGCAAACGCAGACTATTGAGCAGGGCTACCGGATGCAGGAAGAAGCGGGGGCGTTTTTCGTCGTTTACCGTACTCATGTAGTAGTGGACAACTGTACCAGGAGAATTTAGGATTTTATTTTGGCTGTATACTGTAAATATAAACGATTTTCCGTCATTTACTGTATTTACTATAGCGGGGTTAAATCAACTAAAAAACTGATCCAGGTCATAATTTAGATTGACTATAACTGCGAACTTTGTTCAGTTGTTCAGGTAGTTATTTATACTATTTCTAAATAAACTCATCCTGTGCAAAAGACGTTTCATAATGTGGAGATTGTACCCTATTTTTGTGGTCAGAATTCAGGCGTAAGTAATGTATAATCAGTTCAAATCCGTCAGTTTATCGTATAAGGTCGCTCCCCTTGCAATTCGGGAGCAAATTGCACTTAACGAAGAGGGAGCCAAGGCTTTAATGCTTCGTATAAGGGAATTCTTTGATGTTTCAGACGTATTGGTTGTATCAACCTGCAACCGCACTGAGATTTACTATTCTGCTTCTGAGAATCTGAACGAAGAGCTGATCAAGCTACTTCTGATTCAGAATGGTATTACCGACGTACATGCTTTCCTGCCGTACTTTGAGCAGTTTGGCAACGGTGACGAGGCAGTACGCCATCTGTTCGAGGTAGCCACCGGCCTGCTTTCGCAGGTAGTAGGTGACATGCAGATCCCTAATCAGATCAAACAGTCGTACCAGTGGTCAGCCGATCTGAATATGGCGGGGCCGTTCCTGCACCGCCTGATGCATACCATCTTCTTTGCCAATAAGCGCGTAGCGCAGGAGACTTCCTTCCGCGATGGCGCCGCTTCGGTTTCTTACTCAGCCGTTGAGCTGGTGGATACCCTTACCGTCAATCCTAAGATACTGGTGGTAGGTTTGGGTGAAATCGGTACCGATGTATGCCGCAACCTGGCTAACAAGGAAGGCGCTGATATCACACTGGTAAACCGCACCCGCTCCAAAGCCGATGCCCTCTCCACTGAGCTGGGCTTCCGCGTAGCTGATTTCGAAGATATTGACATTGAGATCATGCGGGCGGATGTGATAGTATCTTCTATTGTACGTGACGAGCCTTACTTCACCAGGGAGCTCATGAACAAGCTGGGCGGCCTTACCTTCAAGTACCTCATTGACCTGTCGGTACCCCGCAGCGTAGAGCCCGAAGTAGAAGAAGTACCCGGCGTAGTACTGTATAACATTGACACCATACGTAGCCGTGCCGATGAGGCGCTGGTACGTCGTATGCAGGCAGTACCTAAGGTAAAATCGATCATCGAAGAAGCTGTAACCGAGTTTAACGACTGGTCGAAGGAGATGATCGTATCTCCAACCATCCAGAAACTGAAAAATGCTCTCGAGCAGATCCGCCAGGAGGAAATGGCCCGCTATATGAAGGGTATGACCGACGCTGAAGCGGCCAAGCTGGAGCGTATTACATCCAGCATGATGCAGAAAATCATTAAGCTACCTGTACTGCAGCTGAAAGCGGCCTGTAAGCGTGGTGAAGCCGAGACACTGATCGACGTGCTGAATGACCTGTTCAACCTGGAAAAACAACCCGAAGAAAAACACTAAGGTAGTTACTACTACTGTACTGGATATACTACCAAAGGCCGATCTGATCAGATCGGCCTTTGGTGCTTAAGAACTTACTCCAGATTGATTCCCAGCTCCTGGTAAGAGATCAAAATAATGGCAATCACCGCCAGCACCAGACCCAGACGATTGAGACCGTTGAGGCGTTCGCGGAAGATCAGCCAGGCCGTAGCCGAGGAGACCAGCATGGTCAGGATGTTGTAGATCGGGAATACAAAGGCGGCACTGTTACCAAAAGCGGCCAGTGCTTTCAGCAGGAAGTACAGCGACAGGAAGTTAGGTACTCCCAGCATCAGCCCCCCCGCCACGCTCCGTACCTGCAGGTGCTCCCCCTGCCGCACCAGACGAAAGACCAGTATGGTAGTTCCTACCAGGATGGCTCCCGTACAGGCAATGATCATGAACAGGGTAGTCTGCTCGGGCCGGTAGTAGCTCATGCTTAGGTAGTTGATAAGCGTATTGTTGGTGCCACTGCCCAGAAATACCAGAATCGGGAGCAGCCACAGGAATTGAGCCGCGGTACGGGTTGCTGTCGTGGTGGTAGAAGCCTCTTTATTCTGAATAGCTCCCAGAGCCAGTGCCACCAGAGCGGTGATGAGCCCGATGTAGTTCCACAGCGTATATACCTTGTTAGCATTCTTGAACACAAACAACCCGAATACGACCGGGATGACCAGCGACATGTTACCCGCCAGGGAAGCAGCTGTTACGCTTACCTTCTGTGCAGTCAGGCCAATGAGTACAAAGACTGTTACAAATAGTAAACCCAGGGCCAAGGTGAGAAGGGTAGGGGCCGATCCCCAGGCTATCTCCCTGAACTGCGACCAGTCTTCCATCAGGACCAGGCCGGTGGCTACGCAGGCGTAGTAGTTAAACACAATGGCATGAAAAGAATTGACCTTGTAGCGGGGGTAGGCCCTCATAATTAGGTACAGCGCTACCGTGAATATTACAGCCAGTAAAAAGTAAAGCATGAATGAACAGGTTTGGTCGGTTCAGAATTAGTAAAGATTGGAATCCGAATGAATGGAACAAAGGTACGGTGTAAAATATAATCCTGTTAAGGCGGCTCCGCTTACACAATAGGCCTCCAAAAACTTGTTAGATTAGTACTAAAACACTATGTTTAGGAGCCTTTAGAGCAGAGATATTACTCAACGTGACTTCCCCAGAATGGTAAAGCATCTGGACGAGTGAATAGGGAAATTGCAACAGTATGAAGTGTGGAATCGGGTTCCTCCCGTAGGACAAAGGTTTACAGTACTCGATTATAAGCAACTACCTATCTTTAACCGTCTGGATATGAATAAAAACTTCTACTCCATCTGTTTACTCCTCGTACTGTTAAGTGTATTACCCCAGGTCGCACGGGCACAAGCCTGTGGCTGCACCACTACCATTACTGCCAGCGGTATCTATGACGGAAGTCAGATGGATGTAAAGCCGGGGGATGTCGTATGTATACAGGCTGGTACCTACTCACGATTCAGATTCATTAACTTTCAGGGAACGGCCGAGCAACCTATCACAATCAAGAACTGTGGCGGAGCTGTCAACATAGCTCATGCCACCTACTTTGGCGCTCTGGATATATGGGAATCCAGGCATATAAAGCTAACGGGTGCCGGTGATAGTGCTACACCCTACGGGATCGTTATCAGCGGCACCGGTAGTGGAGCCAGCGGCCTGGTGGTTGGTGCCAAAACCACCGATATCGAAATTGATCATGTGGAGATCAGCGGGACGGGATTTGCTGGCATGCTGATCAAAACCGACCCTGCCTGTGACCCAACTACCTGGCGGCAAAACTTCACCATGAACAATGTAGTGGTGCGTGATAACTACGTTCACAACACCGGTGCGGAGGGTATATACATTGGGCATACCAGCTACCAGGGCGTCAGCCTGACCTGCAATGGTACTACTGTCACGGCTCTGCCCCACCTGATCTACGGACTAAAAATCTATAATAATATTGTAAAGGAAACCGGGGCCGACGGTATACAGTACGCCTGTGCACCCGATGCCGAAGTATACAACAACCAGGTGGAAACCTACGGTACTGATCCCTTTGCTGCTCACCAGAACATGGGTATACAGATCGGAGCCGGAGCCGGGGGACTGTGCTACAACAATAAGGTGCTCAATGGTACGGGCAATGGTATACTCGTAACGGACTATGTAGGAGGGCTTAAGGTCTATAATAACCTTATCGTATCGCCGGGAGGCTACGGCATCTTCACCGACGACCGTACTGTACCCGCCCAGGGCTCAGGTCTTACGATTGCCAATAATACCATCGTGACGCCTGGAAGCGAAACAATCCGGATGTACGGCAGCCGTACTACCAAGGCCTTGTATAACAACCTGCTGGTGGCCCCTCAGAACGGGCTGTATGTAGTACATGGTAACGGCGCTACCAGTACCGAAAGTACCAATATCAAAGTAGCGCAGGTAAGTGAGGCCAACTTTGTGAATAGTGCGGCGGGTAACTACAACCTGCTTGTTAGTTCACCGGCTGTTAATACAGGTACCGATGTAAGCGCCTGGGGTATCGTGAGCGACCTGCAGGGACGGGTACGTCCATTGGGGGGAGCCTTTGAAATAGGTGCCTACGAGTCAGAGCAGAATCCGCCGGTACTTACTACTATTGAAGATATCTCTTTACTAAAAACGGAAACGTTACAGGTAGCGTTGACTGCCACTGATGCGGATGGAGATGCGCTTACTTTCGGTGCCCAGTCATTACCTGCCTTTGTGACCCTGGCGCAGCAGTCTGCTACATCAGCCGAGCTGTCTATCAACCCTCAGGGGCAGACGGGTACTTTTCAGTTTACCATTACAGTCAGTGATGGTACGGGCGGAACCAGCAGCCAGGTGGTCAATCTGTATGTACTTGATACGCCTGCTTCTCCTCAGTTGCTATTCAGAGTCAATGCCGGAGGTGCTGAGCTGATCAATTCGGAGCTGAATTGGTCTACTGACACCCAGACTAGCCCCAGCCCTTACACCAACGTAGCGGCCGCCGCCAGTACACCTGGTACCATGGCAGTAACTACCAATACAACCGGCGCACCTACCGAGCTATTCCAGACTATGCGTCGTGACAGTCGGGGGGGAGGCAACATGGTGTGGGAGTTTCCTGTGGCGGCAGCGTCGGGCTGGTACCGGGTTAATCTATACTTTGTAGAGTCGGTAAGCAGTGTAACCCGGGTATTCAATATCCTGATGGAAGGAAGTACGGTAGCCTCTAACTTCCAGATCCGGGAAGAAGCAGGCCTCAGGAATGCCCTCAAAAAGACTTTTGAAGTACAGGTAGCCGATGGCAAGCTAACCGTACTGTTTGAGCGTATCAACGAAGATCCTCTGGTATGTGGCATTGAGATCTATGGCCTGAGCACAGCACCCTCAGGGGCCAGAGTCGGAGTTACTGAGCCTGATATAGCTACCCTGAAGGGTAAGGCAGGTACAGCCGGGGCCACTTCTTTGACGCTCTATCCCAATCCGGCCATCGACGAAGTATTTGTGGATCTGGTAGAGACGGACGAAGAAGGCATCGAGCGTAGCAGCACCGGCCAGGCCAGCTACTACCTGCTGGATAACAGCGGCAAGGTAGTACGCCAGGTAGCTGGTGCCCAGGGCGCCCGCTCTGTTAACCTGGATAATCTGGCAAGTGGTACTTATATACTTAAGGTAGTTACGCCTGAAAAGGTATATATTCGCAAAGTAGTAAAACAGTAACTACTTAGTAGTTGCTGCTATTGAAAGTTTGCGACCTATTACCAATGCATAACACGAAGACTTTGCTTACCGAGGAGGTACTACAGTTAGCTGAGCTTATCTGGGACTACCACCGTCTGAATCATACGCTCGAAAAGGCCGATTGTATATTTGTACTAGGAAGCCACGACCCGCGGGTGGCCGAAAGAGGCGCCCAACTCTGGCTGGATGGTTACGCTCCGCTGCTCATATTTTCGGGTGGGTTGGGCAACTTTACCAAAGAGATATGGACCGAGCCGGAAGCCGATCAGTTTGCGCGAATTGCCCGCGAAATGGGAGTACCGGACGAGGCTATGCTGGTAGAGAACAAATCCACCAATACAGGCGAAAACCTGCAGTTTACCCACCGGTTGCTAGCTGAGCGCGGGCTTACTCCTACGTCGTATATAGTGGTACAAAAGCCCAATATGGAGCGACGTGCCTATGCTACCTGCCGTATGTACCTGCCTCATCAGAAGTTAATAGTAACTTCTCCGCAGCTGTCTTTCCAGGATTATCCCAACGAAGATATTACCATGGAGCGGGTGATTCATATCATGGTAGGAGATCTGCAGCGAATTCGGGAGTACCCGGCCCTGGGCTTTCAGATCCATCAGGAGATTCCCGAACAGGTATGGAAAGCCTGGGAGCGCCTGGTCGAGCTGGGCTTTGACGGGCACCTGATGAAGTAGCCCGGTCTTCCTTCAGAAACAAAAAAAGGAGCCGAAGCTCCTGTACAATAGCTATAAAGTGAGTAGTAGCTACCCAACGGTAGCTGCTACTACTACAGGCCACGCTCTACGGCCTGTCGTTTTAGGTTCTCATCCGCTTTGGGCTCGGTTGTACCAAATACATGGTCCCACAGTGGCGACGACACGCCCAGCATAGTATCTCCGTCTTTGTAGTGATGAATCGCGTGGTTGATCCATAAGTACTTGAAGAAGTTCTTGGGCGGATTGTACGCGTGCACCAGGAAATGAATGGTCAGGTACCCGGCATATCCTACCAGAAAGCCCGGGAAGAATGCATAGGAGGCTTCCCCCATCAATACGAAGAAAATCCCGAAGAGCATAGCACCAATCAGAATGGCCAGGATCGGAGGCAGGGCCAGGCGGCTTTTGTCTTTGGGGTACTCGTGGTGTACGCCGTGCATGGTGTACTGAAACTTAGCCCGGGCAGGAGTAGTAGGCTCTATGTGATAAATGCTGCGGTGTACCCAGTACTCTACAAACGTGAATGTCAGCAGGCCCAGGAAAAACAGAGATAGTATCCATCCGTTGCTCATATCCGTATACGTAAAGGCATACCAGCCAAACGCAACTGATGTAACGAGGTACATCGAGACCGGAACGGAAATGTGTGTACGCGATAGCCTTTCAAGGACTGGATTTTCGAAAAGCTGTTTGGAACCCTTATGTTTAGGCTTGTAGGAATTAACGTAGTCTTTTGCCATGGCGTTGATGATTTTTTCGGTTGACGAATAAAACTTCTAAGTCAAAAAGTTACTCAGACAGGCGGAATTCAATGATTAATTTACATTCGAGCTTTTTTTTTGGTTCCTGTTCCACCTTATTTTGTCGTTACACAACCTTTGTGAAAGTGTCAGTTTTATAGGGATTCTGACTGTAACACAGAGGCTTTATAAGGTGGTATGAGTCAATAAATTCTTAATCAAATTTTTGCTCCTTCATGCTCTCAGGATTGCTCCGCCAGCTCTATGATTTCACTAGTTTGTGCTGGCTTAATGCCTTACTTTTTCTTCGCCCCGCTCCGTTTCTATCCATCTCTAAAAAAGCTTATTTGCCGTGACTAGTAGGTATATTCTAATCGTTTCTCTTGAATATATTCTATAAACCAGCCTCATGTTATATTGTTATATTTATGTGAATTCCGTGCGCACTGGTTAGATCCTGGAAGCGCTTGTACTCTTTTGATGAAGGGCCGCTGCGGAGGGAGCTATCTATATAATAAATTATTGTGCCATTGAGTCGGAGATTCGCCACATATATCTCTCATTACACTCCTTCTGGAACCGGACAAGTGCATAAAATTGTAACTTATGGACAATTAGGTATATTTTATGAAGAAATATAGAGCATATTACCTCAGAATTTTATTACTTTGAGTATATTAGAAAAATACAACCAGATGCTTTATTAAAGTAAGGCAGATACATACCAGTTACAAACCAAAATTATGAATACTGTACTGCACATAGTACTTATTCTGACATTACTCCACTCTTCTTTTCTGAGTACGGAATGTTCTGCCAAGAATGTGAACATTCTGCTAAATAATAGGACTGAGCTATTATTAGCTGGTAATAAAAGCAGCTGCGCTAAAGAGCAGATCCTCAAAACCAAGTGGCCGCGCTGCTACCGCTCTCTAATCAAAAATATATATTCCCAGGATGATGGTCCTCTGGAGGCTATTCCCGTAGACTCTACTACCGGCCTAAGTAAGCATGATTCGGCTGATCAGGAGATCAAACTGGATTATGATGATGATACTGTCCTGTCATCTGGCTCCGACTACTTGGAGCTGCGAAGCCGGGCATCTATGATGCTTTATCTGCTAAAGTGGGATCATCCACTTATACAATTACCGGTACCTCCTCCGCAGGGGTAACGTCTTCCATTCCTTGTGACTTTTCCGGATGCCGATGTGGTGCCTGTATAGGTTCCGCTTCGGTGGTTGTCCTGTCATTTCGGTGATTGTGACAATCCTATACCCATGGGCAATGCTACTGCTTGGGTAGATCTCTATTAAGCAATTTTTCAACCCAACCATACAAGTTTATTATGAATAAGTTTCTGAATTATCCGCTCTTCCTGCTGGCTGTCTGCCTTGGTGGCTGTACAGTAAGCAGCAAGGAAAGCGAAACCGAACAACCGGTAAGTACGGTCCGGGAGTTTCCGGTGATGCGCTTGACGGCCCAACAAACAGATCTTCATCGCGAATATGTGGGAGATATCCAGGCGATACAAAACGTGGATATCTACGCCCGCGTAAAGGGGTACCTTGAGCAAGTGTATGTTGACGAAGGCAGATATGTAAGCAAAGGACAAACCCTTTTTAGAATCAATAATGAAGAATATGAGGCGGAAGTAGCCTCGGCCAAGGCTAACCTGCAGAGTGCAATAGCCGAAGCCAAGGCAGCCCAGCTGGAAGTGAATCGGGTAAAGCTACTGGTTGACAAGAACGTAGTCTCCAAAACGGAACTCGAAGTAGCCCAGGCCCGGTACGCTGCCGTGGAAGCCAAAATCATGGAATCCCGCTCTGCTCTCGCCAATGCTTCCATTCGTCTGGCTAATACGACCATCAAAGCCCCTTTTAGCGGTATCATTAACCGGCTCCCCTACAAGGTCGGTAGTCTGATCGACGAAGGTACGCTGCTTACTTCCCTTTCTGATATCAATACGGTGTACGTGTACTTTGATGTTTCGGAAAAAGAGTACCTCGAGTACGTCAAAGCCAACCGACTCAACAAGGGTAATCATAACAAAGAGGTTGAGCTTATGCTGGCCGATGGCTCGCACTTCGCCAATAAGGGTAATATAGAGACTATGGAGGGCGAATTTGACGAAGGTACCGGCTCCATTGCCTTCCGGGCCCGCTTTCCCAATCCTACACGCATACTCAAGCATGGTTCATCCGGTAAAGTACGACTCACCAATACCATTGAGGACGTCGTGCTGGTACCACAGAAGGCCGTATTTGAAATACAGGACAAAAACTATGTGTACATAGTAGATAAGAACAAGCAGGTAAAGATGAAAAACTTCCTGCCCAGGACGCGCACCGCGGACTTCTACGTCGTTGAGTCAGGTCTTGAGCCGGGAGATGAAATAGTGTACGAAGGTATCCAGAGCCTCAAGGATGGAGCTAAGATCCTGCCTAAGTATGTATCGCTGGATAGTAAAGAAGGACCAGCAGAGTCGGAGCGTCTGGCTACAAGCAGAGAATAGGCTACAAGCAGAGAATAGATAGAGGGATACGACCCGATACTAATTTATTGGTACTTAACTGACTACACTACATGTTTGATATTTTTATAAAGAGGCCGGTCCTTTCGCTGGTCATATCATTGATCATTACCCTGTTGGGGGTACTGGCGCTGATAGGCTTGCCTGTTACACAGTTTCCGGAGATTGTTCCTCCTTCGGTGACGGTGACGGCCAACTATAACGGGGCCAACGCCGAGGTTTGTACCAAGGCAGTGGCTATTCCGCTCGAAAGAGCTATTAACGGGGTGCCAGGCATGACCTACATGACGTCCGTTTCTTCCAACAGCGGAATGAGCCTTATTACGGTGTTCTTTGAGGTAGGTACTGATCCGGATCTGGCCGCGGTTAACGTTCAGAACCGCGTACAGACTATTATTGATGAGCTGCCCGAAGAGGTAATCCGGGCGGGGGTGATGGTGGAGAAAGAGGTAAACAGTATGCTGATGTACCTCGATATCACAAGCTCGGACCCTACAGTAGGGGAGAAGTTTGTGTACAACTTCACCGACATCAACGTACTGGCTGAGCTTAAGCGGATTGACGGCGTAGGCTTTGCCCAGATCATGGGCCATCGCGACTACTCCATGCGGGTATGGCTTAAGCCTGATCGTATGGTAGGTTACAATGTATCAACCGAGGAGGTAATCGAGGCCATCAGGGCTCAGAACGTAGAAGCCGCCCCCGGTAAATCAGGGATAGGCTCAGGCCGCACCTCCCCAAGCCTTCAGTATGTACTGCGTTACACGGGTAAGATGTTTGAGCCCCAGCAGTACGAAAACATAGTCATTCGGGCCAATCCGGACGGCTCCATGCTTAAGCTGAGGGATGTAGCTGAAATTGAATTCGGATCGCTGGATTACGAAATTGCTTCCAAGTCGGACGGACGCCCCTCGGCATCCATCATGCTTAAGCAGCGTCCGGGTTCCAACGCCCGCGAGGTAATCGAAAACGTGAAGCTGCGGATGGCCGAGCTTAAGGAAACATCCTTTCCGCCGGGCATGACATACAGCGTTTCGTACGATGTATCGCGCTTCCTGGATGCTTCAATCCAGGAGGTAGTACGTACCCTGTTTGAAGCCTTCATACTGGTATTTATTATCGTGTACCTGTTCCTGCAGGACTTCCGCTCCACGCTCATACCCGCCCTGGCAGTGCCGGTGGCGCTGGTAGGTACCTTCGCGTTTATGCAGATGCTGGGCTTCTCCATCAACCTGCTTACCCTGTTTGCGCTGGTACTGGCCATAGGTATTGTGGTGGATAATGCCATTGTGGTGGTAGAGGCCGTCCACGCCAAGATGGCCCAGGAAGACATGTCGGCTCGCGAGGCTACATTCTCGGCTATGAAAGAGATCAGTAGCGCGATTGTAGCCATTACGCTGGTAATGTCAGCGGTGTTTATACCCGTTGCCTTCATGACGGGCCCGGTCGGCGTATTCTACCGGCAGTTCTCACTGACGCTGGCTATATCCATCGTTATATCAGGTATCAATGCGCTTACCCTGACCCCGGCTCTGTGCGCTCTGCTCCTGAAAAATACGCACCACGAAGAAAAGAAAAATACATGGTTGCAGCGCTTCTTTAACGGGTTCAACCGTGGGTATGATTCCGTAGCGGGTAGTTACCAGCGACTACTGAGCCGTATCGTCAGCCGGCGGGTGGTGACCCTGGGCGTGTTGATCGCCTTTTGTGTAGCTACCTGGGGAGTTAATACAGTTCTTCCTTCGGGCTTTATTCCGACTGAAGATCAGGGGATGCTTTATGTGAACGTCACTACCCCGGCGGGTGCTACGGTGGAGCGGACAGAAACCGTACTGGATGCAGTTCAGAAGGCTGCCGCCTCTATTGATGAGGTAGAGTCGGTATCGACGCTTTCAGGATATAGTCTGATGACGGAGTCGGAAGGGGCTTCGTATGGGATGGGGATGATCAACCTTAAGCCCTGGGATGAGCGGGAGCGGTCGGTGGATGACATCATTGCCCTGATGGAGGAAAAAACCAAGTCCATCTACGATGCCAGGATCGAGTACTTCCCGCCACCAACGGTACCCGGCTTCGGTAACTCCAGTGGCTTCGAGCTACGTCTGTTGGATAAGACCGGTAGCGGCGACTTACAGCAAACGGCACGCGTTGCCAATGCGTTTATCGAAGAGCTTCAGAAGCATCCGGCCATCAGCAATGCCTTCTCGGGATTTGATGCCAGCTATCCGCAGTACCTCATCCACATGGATCAGGATGTGGCCGCCCAGAAGGGGGTAACGGTGGAGAACGCCATGAGTACCCTGCAGACGCTGTTCGGAAGCTTCTATGCCTCCAACTTCATCCGGTTCGGGCAGATGTACAAGGTAATGGTACAGGCAGATCCGCACTACCGCCTGGCGCCGGAGGATGTCAACAAGATGTTTGTGAAGAACGACCGGGGTGAGATGATCCCTATCTCTTCGTTTGCGCGACTGGAGCGGGTATATGGTCCGGAGCAGATCACCCGCTACAACATGTATACCTCGGCTATGATCAACGGTAGTCCGTCGGCCGGATTTAGTAGTGGGGATGCCATCAACGCCGTAGCGGAAGTAGCCAAGCAGAAGTTGCCCAAAGGCTTTACCTACGAGTGGTCGGGTATGACCCGCGAAGAGATCCTGTCGGGTGACCAGGCTATCTACATCTTCCTGATCTGTCTGGTGTTTGTGTACCTGCTGCTGGCGGCTCAGTACGAGAGCTTCCTGCTGCCCCTACCGGTGATCCTGTCCTTGCCAACGGGTATATTCGGAGCCTTCCTGGCCCTGAAGCTGCTGGGCCTCGAGAACAACATCTATGCACAGGTATCACTGGTGATGCTGATTGGTCTATTAGGTAAAAACGCCATTCTGATCGTGGAGTTCGCTATTCTGCGACGCGAGGAGGGGCTGTCGGTGGTGAAGGCCGCCATCGAGGGAGCTACCGAGCGTCTGCGTCCGATCCTGATGACCTCCTTTGCCTTTATCGCGGGTCTGATTCCTCTGTGTATAGCTACCGGAGCGGGTGCCCTTGGTAACCGCTCAATCGGTACGGCGGCCGCCGGAGGAATGCTGATAGGTACTGTGTTCGGGGTTATCCTGATCCCGGGGCTGTATGTACTATTTGCCAGTCTGACCGACCGGCGTAAGCCGGGAAAGACCCAGCCAATGGAGCAAGATGCCGTATCGAGTTACTAACTTTATTTTACCTATGCATTCGTTCCAATATTTATATAGAGTAAGCTTACTACTGGGGCTATTGACGCTGGGGGGCTGTAAAATGCTGGCCCCCGTCAAGATGCCCTCCACCATTCAGGCAACAGAAACCTTTACCGGCCAGGCCGACACCACAAGTATCGGGCGGGTACCCTGGAAGGAATTTTTCCAGGACCCTTACCTGGTATCGCTGATTGATACGGCCCTGCGGAGTAATCCTGATCTGAAGATTGCGGTGCAGCGTATCGAAATGGCACGGGCGGATGTCCTCCGTACCAAGGGGCTTCTGATCCCGTCGGTTCAGGTAGAGGGTTCGACCGGAGTACGCAAGTACGGAGACTACACCATGGATGGCGTCGGTAACTACGACACCAACTTCTCGCCTAATATTGATGAGGACCGTCGGATACCCCGTGTCCTGCCCGACTATTTCCTGGGACTACGGAGTTCGTGGGAGGTGGATATCTGGGGGAGATTAAGAACTCTGCGAGAAGCCGCCTATGCCCGGTACCTGGCTACTGAGCAGGGACGGCAACTAGTAGTGACCCGGCTGGTCGCGGAAGTAGCCAGTCTGTACTACCAACTGCTCACGCTGGATAATGAGCTGGATATCATCCGGAAGAACAAGACGCTGCAGGAGTCAGCCCTGGAGACTATCCAGATTCAAAAAGAAGCGGGGAGGGCCAACGAGCTGGCAGTACGGCAGTTTAAGGCTCAGCTCCTGAATACCCAGAGCCTCGAGGTGCAGAAGCAGCAGCAGATTATTGAGGTCGAAAATCAGATCAACGCCCTGCTGGGCCGGTTCCCGCAGCCCATCACCCGGGGCGAATCTATCCTTCAGCAGAAGCTGCCTGAGGAGCTTAGTGCGGGTGTGCCGGCTAGTATGCTGCGCCGTCGTCCGGATATCCGGCAGGCCGAGCTTGAGCTGAGGGCCTCCAGAGCTGATCTGCAGGCAGCGCGGGCGGCTTTTCTACCCTCGCTTACGATCTCGGCGCACGCTGGGTTCAATGCCTTCACGGCCGCTTATCTATTTAATCCTGCTTCGCTGGCTTACGGCCTGCTAGGGGGCTTATCGGCACCTTTACTCAATCGTAAAGCACTGGAGGCCGGAAGGCTATGGGCGCAGGCAAGTAGTCTGGAAGCATTGTCTATCTATAATCAGGCCGTTGTGAGAGCCTATCAGGAAGTGGTGACCAGCATGCGAAGCATTGAGAACCTGGAAAAAATAGCGGATCTTAAGTCACAGGAGGCACTGGCGCTCCAGCAGGCGGTTTCGGTCTCTAACGACCTATACCTGGCCGGGTACGCCTCTTACCTGGAGGTGATCACCGCGCAGCGTAGCGTGCTGCAGACTGAGCTGGAGCTCGCTGAAATACAGCAACAGCAGTTCCTGTCGATGGTTGACCTGTACCGTTCGCTGGGTGGCGGCTGGGAGTAGTTATGATTAAATGCTAAAAAAGGCTCTGGCTCAGCAGGTACCTGCTGAGCCAGAGCCTTTCACTTTATATATTTCAGACCAGCGCTCTACTGTCTGCTACTACGCGCTCGTAGTAGTTTTCGTAGTCCGGCAGGATCTTGGTAATATCAAATTCCTTGGCGCGGGCCAGTGCATTGGCCTTGAAAGTGGGCAGATTGTCTTCATCCAGAATATGTATGGCGTTCTTCACCATATCATCCACATCACCTACATTACTCATGAATCCTGTAACTCCCTGGACATTCAGCTCGGGCAGGCCTCCGGCGTTGGAGGTAATCAGAGGTACTTCGCAGGCCATGGCTTCCAGCGCAGCCAGACCGAAGCTTTCGGACTGGGAAGGCATCAGGAACAGGTCGGCTACCGAGAGTACTTCTTCAATGGCATCCAGTTTGCCCAGAAAGCGTACATCTTCAAACATGCCCAACTGACGGCACAGCTTCTCAATACGGGCACGCTCGGGACCGTCACCTACCAGCAGGAGCTTACTGGAAACAAGATCACGAAGCTTATGGAACACCATCACTACGTCATCAATACGCTTGACCTCCCGGAAATTAGACGTGTGTACTACTAGTTTTTCGCCGTTCGGACATATTGCCGTTTTAAAGTGATCCTTTTTTTGTTTCTTAAAGCGTTCAAGATCAATAAAGTTAGGGATCACTTCAATATCTTTTGTTATCTTGAAGTGGCGATAGGTATCATTCTTCAGAAACTCTGACACCGCAGTGATACCATCCGACTGGTTGATACTGAACGTAACCACGGGCTCATAGGAAGTGTCCTTACCTACCAGGGTAATATCTGTTCCGTGCAGGGTAGTGATGACTGGAATGTGTATACCCTGAGCTGCCAGGATCTGCTTAGCCAGGTAAGCCGATGAGGCGTGCGGAATAGCATAGTGTACATGCAGCAGGTCGAGCTTCATGTACTTTACTACCTGCACCATTTCACTCGAAAGAGCTGACTCGTAAGGGGGGTACTGAAAAAGTGGATAAGCAGGTATATTTACTTCATGGTAGTAGAGGTTTTCATTGAAGAAATCGAGCCGTTGGGGCTGGGAATACGTAATAAAATGTACCTGGTGGCCTGCTTTGGCTAGTGCTTTGCCTAATTCAGTGGCTACTACGCCACTACCCCCAAAAGTCGGGTAGCACACAATACCTATTTTCATAGTTAGGTGATTTCGATGGACGGCTCTTTAATGTATTCTTTTTGGGAAAAACTAGCTTGTTCAATTAGTTTTGGATTAGTAACACAAAAACGCACCCGTTTTATTCCATTTCTTAAATAAAGATTTTGTTAACAGGTGAAATAGGCTGCGTAGCGGCTGTTTAATCTCTAATTTTAGCCATGTCCCTAACCCAATGAATGTGTCAGCTCGTCAGAAATTAACGTTCCGTCACTACGTAGAAGGATTTCTGCGCCTGGTACGGGTACGAAATCTGTTTATTGTAGCCCTGACCCAGTACCTCACCCGTATCCTGCTGATCGGCCCCCGGGAGGACTGGTACCTGATCATGCGTGATCCGGCCCTGTTTCAGATCGTACTCTCAACGGTGATGATCGCGGCGGCCGGGTATATCATCAATGACTACTTCGATGTAAAGATCGACATTGTCAACAAACCCGAGCGCGTCGTGGTAGGCAGGTACCTGAAGCGCCGTGTGGCGATGGGAGCTCACCAGGTACTGAATGTGCTGGGGGTGCTACTGGGGCTAATGGTCAGCCGGTGGGTATTTCTGGTCAATGTACTGTCGGTAACGCTGCTGTGGTTTTATTCGGCCCAGTTCAAGCGTTTACCCTTTATCGGCAACTTTGTGGTGTCGCTGCTGACGGCCCTTTCGCTGGTGGTACTTACGGTCTATTACCCTCACAACCGCCATCTGGTGTTTGTGTACGCTACATTCTCTTTCTTTATTTCGCTGGTCCGTGAGATCATCAAGGACATGGAGGATGTCCGTGGCGACGAAGCCCACGGCTGCCGTACCTTACCCATTGTGTGGGGCATCCGGCACACCAAGTACTTTCTGTACTTTCTGATCAGCCTGTTTGTGCTTACCCTGTTTCTGATGGCTGATACACTCGACAACACCATACTGGCCTGGCTCTTTGCGGCGCTTCTGCTTCCTATTGCTTGGCTGGTGTATCGTCTGATCCGGGCCGATACGCGCCGGGACTTTGCGGCGCTGAGTAGCCTCTGCAAGCTTATCATGCTGCTGGGGCTCACTACCATGCTGTGGGCCTGAGGAGCCTGTTCGACAGTTGATAAAAGTTTAAATACAGCTTTTTGGTACTAGTAGTTTTTGTTCAACCAATAATCCGAAGGTTTATGAAAAGAATACTGCTACTATTGGGGCTCATTACTATGGGTCTGGAACTATGGGCGCAGAACTGCCTGGGGGTATCGGTCAAGGAGGGTAGTGGCTTTGAAATGAAAAGCTATGACGGCAAAGGAAAAGAAAACGGTACCCTGCTGTACAAGATCAGGAATGTAACGGCCGAAGGCGGAGCGACGGTAATGGACGTAGAGTTTGAGTCGCTGGACAAGAAAGGGACGTCACAGATGAAAAGCCTGTACAAGATGCGCTGCGATGGCAACCAGTTGATGATGGATGCCAATGCGCTGGTCTCGGAAGAGCAGCTCAGGATGTTCAGAGATATGCAGATGAAGTTTACATCCAATGATGTGGTGTATCCGGGACAGCTATCGGTGGGGCAGCAGCTAAAGGATGCTTCCCTGCACGGTGAAGGTACTTCGGGGCCGATTCCCGTTACATTTGATATGGATATAAAGAACCGTAAAGTGGAAGGGCAGCAGAAAGTAACGGTACCTGCGGGTACTTTTGATGCCTACAAGGTAACGTCCGATATGGCCGTAAAAACCAAAATGGGCGTGGGCATGACGATAGAGGTGCAGTCCATCGCCTACCGGGTGCCGGGGATGCTATGGGATGTCAAAAGTGAAACTTATCGGAGAGGAAAACTGATAGGCTATACAGAATTGAGCAAGGTATTCTGACCACTAAGGGCCATTAACCATAAAACCCGTACAGAAGCCTGTACGGGTTTTTTAATGAAATCGAGTAGCTTTGCACCTACTATTCAGCCGTAGCTGATTCAGGCCTATTTACCTCTCTATTGTACTACGAATGAAACGCATTGCCCTATTTGCTTCCGGCTCCGGCTCCAACGCCGAAAAAATTGCCGAGTACTTTGCTCCTAATCCGGACGTCGAAATCACCCTGATTCTTACCAACAACCCGCAGGCCGGAGTGATACAGCGGGCCCGGAAGCTACATATCCCGATAGTCGTATTTGACCGTAAAACCTTCTACGAAACCGACCGTATACTACAACTCCTCCAGAACCAGCACATCGACCTGATTGTACTGGCGGGCTTTATGATGCTAATTCCCGAGGCACTGGTAGCGGCATTCCCCAGTCGGATGCTCAACATTCACCCGGCCCTGCTGCCCAAGTTTGGCGGCAAAGGCATGTACGGTGATTTTGTGCACGAGGCCGTAGTAGCTGCCAGTGAGGTAGAGTCGGGCATCACCATCCACTACGTCAACGAGCACTACGACGAGGGGCAGATCATCTTCCAGGCTAGCTGTGCGGTAGCACCTACCGATACCGCCGCCGATGTGGCTCAGAAAATCCACGCTCTGGAGCACCAGCACTACCCACGCGTGGTGGAGGAGGTACTCCGCAGTCTCTCCTGACGGGAGCCCTTACTCCTTGGTCTGTAACCATACCACCTTCTGCTCCGACTGGTGTGACTGAGCTATCACGTCACCGTATAGTTCGGGGCGGCGGGCTTTGATGTAGCGATGGCCACCGGCCTGGGTAAGCTTCTGCGGCGTACATACGGCGGTAGTCACCTCATTGTCCAGAGAGCGGCACTCGGCCAGTACATCCCCAAACGGATCGATGATCATTGATGAGCCGTTTTTGAGCTGGTCGTCGTCCATACCAATCGGGTTAGAGAACACGGCATAAATGCCATTGTCGTATGCACGGGCGGGCAGCCATTTCATCAGCCAGCCCCGTCCTTTCATGCCGTCGAACTCAAGCCTGAGGGAGGTAGGGTCGCCAATGCGGTTTTCCCACAGCTTAGGATCCACAAAGCCGGCGCCGGGGCGGGTGGAGGGAGTACACATGGTCACGTGCGGCATAAAGATGATCTGAGCACCCAGCAGGGTAGTGGCCCGTACATTTTCGATCACGTTGTTGTCGTAGCAGATCAGGATACCGCACTTCCAGCCCAGCAGGTCAAACACCACATACTTGTCGCCAGGGGTCAGGTGGGGATTGATGAACGGATGCAGCTTGCGGTACTTTGCCACCAGACCATTCTTATCTACACACACATGGGCTTTGAAAAGGTTACCGTCCTGATCTTTCTCGAAGAGGCCGGCCAGTATGGCCATATCGTTTTCGCGGGCTATGGCCGTTAGCTTCTTAATGCTTTCTCCTTCGGGTATGTACTCCGCCAGGTCGAGCATCTGCTCGCGGGAGAGGTGCCGGGCAAAGGTATAGCCGGTAATGGAACACTCATGAAACGCAACTACCTGTGCTCCCTGTTGTTTGGCCCTGGCGGTAAGATCAGCGATAACTGATAGGTTGTAGTCCTTATCACCACTTTTATTCTCAAACTGGGCGGTAGCAATCCTGATGTTTTCCATGTCTAATAAAGGGTTTTTTAAGTGTGTTTCCACAAATTTAAAATACTGGCTGAGCCATTCCTAACATTTAAAAACCATTCTTGGAGCCGGGATGAAACTCGTACTGGAAATTTTCGTTATATTACTGAAGTGTTACGACCTTTGTGGTGTTGAAATTATTCTTTTAGAAGAAGCCTAACCTCATGAAACTACTATTTAATGTTATCCTCATATTCATGCTGCTGACAGCCTTTGTTCCACCGTTCCGCCGGCTCCTGTTCCACCTGCTGGTAGGGCGACAACTGATCAAGGAGCAAAAAAAAGCCGACCAGGCGCGGCAGCGGTCTGGTCGGAATAATATCAATGTAGATCATGTACCTCCGGGGGGTAATCAGTCACGCTACCAGGGTGGTGAATACGTAGACTATGAGGAGGTCAAGGATTAATTAGGCGTCCTTATTTACTGTCTTTACTTTCAGATTAGCCAGGGCAGTGCTGTCAGTTTGAGCGCTGCTCTTTCCTGTAATAATCCGGTACATTTCGTCAGCGATAATCTGGTGCGCGTGGGGATTGGGGTGTCCGTCAGCCATGACCGAATCCTTTCCATCGGGCTTGTACCAGTGTCCGTATAGTCGGCCGTAGCGGTCGCCATCCTGTATGTTGTACTTCTTGATCAGAGCCGTATCCGCATGGATAACCGGTATCTTACGATCGTAAACAAGCGCAGGAGGCAGCTTGGTTTCGTAGCTCCAGCCGGTACCGGTGGTCCATACGTACATCTTGGCACCGTACTTATCGCACAGGTCAGCAATACGTCCATAACCAATTTGCTCTACTTTTTCGGCATCTTTGGTGGGGCGTGGCGTAATACCTACCATCATTTTCAGGCTGGTGATACCGGCCATGATATCCTGATACACCAGTACCGGAGCGACCCGACCATAGAACTTGGTGAAGTCCCAGCCGTTGCGTGGGGTATTCTTGAAATCGGCCAGCGGAATACGAAGTCCTTTGGGTGAGAACGCCGGACGCTCTACGCCATTTTCGCTGAAATAGGGAATTGGGAAGGTACCGCCCAGGAAGTTCTGATAGGGGCTCATGGAGCGATGCGCCAGCCAGGTAGTATACTGGGTCACCACGTAGTCAGGCTTAAGCTTTGGAATCAGCTCCTCGGCTTTCAATACCATCTGCGACAGTCCATATCCACTCGTAGCCGCATTGACATAGTCTCCACCCAATTTCTGGGCGAGGTAATAGGCAAAGGTACTATCAGCAAACACAGCGTCACCGTAGCTTACAGAGCATCCCAGGTATAGCACCAGAGGCTTGCGGCCATTGTGCTTGTATCCCTGCGGGATGCGGTTGCCGTTTTCGTCGTGGTAGATAATGATATCTCTGAATCCCAGCTGACGGTAGCCCGTAGAGTGGGGGAGATGCTTGTAGCCAAGCTGGTCATCATTTACGTATACCTTACCTACCTTCTCGCCCCGTTCTTTGGCCAGGTTGTACATGGGGAGCATCTGCATACGCAGACTCCAGCCGTACATAATCAGCGGGATCAGCAGAAGCACGGCTACCCGGAAAGCAACAGACTGCTTGAAGGGCTTCTTCCAGTAATTGTACGTGATACCCAGGATCCAGAACAGGATCAGGAATATCTTGAGGTAGGTCATGATGCTACCAAAGCTGCCGATAAACCACTGGCTAATGCCCGTAAAAACCTTCAGGATGGCGCCTTGTCCAAACTGCAGAACGACAAGGATAAGGAAAACGTAAAGGGTGAATTTGATATTCTGTTTCATATAACTAAGTATGGATGTACACTCTTCTGGTTACACATAACCCCTTTCTAAGGAAACAAAAATAGAAAACTACTTCCAATAGTTAGGATTAAATTTCGTAAACGACTTAAAATGAAAAGCAGCAGAGCTATTTGCTACGGTACTCTTTACTGATTGCCAGTCGTATACCCAACTATATACATGGCTGTAACTTTATAAGCTCCTGATGCCTTAGGGGAGCAGATCTAGTCTCTGTCTACATCATAGGCGACCCCAAGGGCAAACATAAACAGGCCATAGCAGATGGTACCTAAGGCTACCAGAATGAAGTATACATGCCCGACATGATCCCCGATAAAGTCAAACGCCTTATCAGTATTCACGATATAGTAGGCACTATTCCAAACGCCAGCCTTGATGAAGAAAAAGCCGATTAGCCCCAGGATAATACCCCGGGCCAGGTACCCTATCTTGGCCAGGGTGTGGATGAGTCTCCTGGTGCCAGAGCTGAAATGATCAATGTCCAGTCGCTCCCTGTACCCCCTGGTAACGCCATAAATAAATTGAACAATAGCCGTTAGGGCAATTATAGCCCCTACGCCTATAATGAGCCACTTGCCCCAGCTTTCCTGCAGAATGCTGCCTACCAGCTGACGTTGTTCTTCGGGTTCGCCATTCTCCGGTATGTTCCCAATGCCGAGCAGCACCTCAATGGCGGCGTAGGCAATCAGAGCATCGGCAGTAGTGCTAAGGGCAACTCCCGCTCGCTTTGCCAGTCCTTTTGCCCCTTTTCCGTAATTGTAAGGATCATAGATGGTCTCGTAGATCCGCCAGAATATATAGCAAAGGGTACCCAGCAAAATGACGAGGTTCAGGATTTTGCCCAGGAAGTACCTGTCCAGGAAAACCAGCAGACTACTTTCATCGGCACCGCCTTCCTTTAATTTTAAGTAGGAAAGAATAGCAATCAGGCCTATGGCTACATAAATGATTCCGGTAGCAATACACCCATAAACAGGTAGATAATGAATAAGGATTCTCTTCTTATCCCTGCCTTTCATCTGGAGTAGTTGGATTAAATAACCTGGTACATGAACAGGAAGAGTACTATCAGAAAACATCAGGGGAGGCTAAATGTTATCTGGGTTTTCATAACTCGTAGTACTTAGACATAGGCTTTCGGTAATAGGGATACTACCATCAGGATACAAAAAAAGCCCCCGCACGGGCGGGGGCTTATGCTTTATTGGTACGAGCTAATTAGCGGCTCATGTACATATTACGCTCACCGTACACACGCAGGAAGAAGTCGTCCTGAAGGTTCTCAATGAAATAGATACCTTCACCGGTCGATTTCATTTCTGGACCCAGCTCCTTGTTTACGTTCGGGAACTTGTTGAACGAGAACACCGGAATCTTGATCGCCCAGCCATTCTTAACCGGGTTGAAGTCAAAATCCTTCACCTTCTTCTCTCCCAGCATCAGCTTGGTCGCGTAGTTGACGTAAGGCTCCTGATACGCTTTGCATATGAATGGTACCGTACGTGAAGCACGAGGATTGGCCTCAATTACGTACACCACGCCATTCTTTACCGCAAACTGTACGTTGATCAGACCTTTTACCTCCATCGCCAGAGCAATCTTGCGGGTATGCTCTTCGATCTGGCGGATTTCGTCCAGAGACAGATCAAAAGGAGGCAGAGTCGCGTGTGAGTCGCCGGAGTGGATACCTGCGGGCTCGATGTGCTCCATAATACCGATGATGTAAGCGTCTTCTCCGTCGCAGATCGCATCCGCTTCGGCTTCGATAGCCCCTTCCAGGAAGTGGTCGAGCAGGATGTTGTTATCAGGAATATCGTGCAGGATCTTTACAACGTGCTGCTCAAGTTCCTTCTCGTTGATAACGATCTTCATGCTCTGGCCTCCCAGTACGTAGCTGGGGCGTACCAGCAGCGGGAAGCCTAGCCCACGCGAAAGCTCTACGGCCGCATCAGAGGTACGAACCGTTCCGAACTTCGGATACGGGATGTCCAGCTCGCGCAGCAGCGCCGAGAAACGTCCCCGATCTTCGGCCCAGTCGAGTGAGTGGTAGCTGGTACCGATAATCTTTATACCCAGCTTATCCAGCTTCTCGGCCATTTTAAGGGCCGTCTGTCCACCGAGCTGCACGATTACGCCCTCTGGCTTTTCGTGCTGAATAATATCGTATACGTGCTCCCAGAACACCGGCTCAAAGTACAGCTTATCCGAAATATCGGGGTCTGTCGAAACCGTTTCGGGGTTACAGTTGATCATGATGGTCTCGTAGCCACACTCTTTGGCGGCCAGTACCCCGTGTACGCAGGAGTAGTCAAACTCGATACCCTGTCCGATACGATTAGGACCTGAGCCCAGTACTACTACCTTTTTGCGGTCACTCACGATGGATTCGTTATCCGGCTGATCCATTGAGGCGTTGAAGGTAGAGTAGTAGTAGGGAGTCCTGGCTTCGAATTCGGCCGCACAGGTATCTACGCATTTATATACACGCTTGATACCCATTTCCAGCCGGCGGTTCATGACCTTGCTCTCCTTGGTACCCAGCAGGTGTGCAATCTGACGGTCGGCGTAGCCCTTCTGCTTGGCAGTGAGCATCAGCTCGTACGGCAGATCCGACAGGTCATAGTTTTCTATCTCACGTTCCAGCTCAATGAGCTCTTCGATCTGGCGCAGGAACCACGCATCAATCTTAGTTAGATTCTGTATGGTTTTGAACGAAAGGCCAATCTTAAAGGCATCGTAGATATGGAACAGGCGGTCCCAGCTAGGGTTAGCCAGGCTCTTCTTGATGGTTTCCTGATCCTGCAGTTCGCGGCCGTCAGCACCCAGTCCGTTGCGGCGGATTTCGAGCGACTGACAGGCTTTCTGTAAGGCCTCCTGGAAGTTACGACCGATACCCATGGCCTCACCTACCGACTTCATCTGTAAGCCCAGGTGGCGATCCGCTCCCGGGAACTTGTCAAAGTTCCAGCGAGGTACCTTCACGATCACATAGTCAATGGTAGGTTCGAAGAACGCTGAGGTACTACCCGTGATCGGGTTGATCAGCTCATCGAGGTTATAACCAATGGCCATTTTAGCGGCAATCTTGGCAATAGGATATCCGGTAGCTTTGGAAGCCAGCGCCGACGAACGGGATACGCGTGGGTTGATCTCGATCACAATGATGTCATCCGTTTCGGGATTTACCGAGAACTGAATATTACAGCCCCCCGCAAACTGCCCGATGCCATTCATACACTTAATGGCCAGGTCGCGCATTTTCTGGTACAGGGTGTCGGGGAGGGTCATGGCCGGGGCTACCGTGATGCTGTCACCGGTGTGTACCCCCATAGGGTCGAAGTTCTCGATGGAACAGACAATGATGAGGTTGCCATTGCCGTCACGCAGTAGCTCCAGCTCATACTCCTTCCAGCCCATTACACTTTGCTCTACGAGTACTTCATGTACCGGCGAAGCGTGCAGACCGTTGGTAAGCGCTTTATCAAAATCCTCGGGTTTATCTACAAAACCACCTCCGGTACCGCCTAATGTATAAGAGGGCCGTATCACCAGCGGGAAGCCTATTTCCTGAGCTATTTCCTTACCTTCGAGGAAAGAGCGAGCAGTACGTCCCTTGCACACGTTCGCGTCAAGTTCCAGCATTTTCAGACGGAATTTCTCCCGGTCTTCGGTAGTTTCAATGGCATGTATATCTACACCAATGATCTCAACGCCGTACTTTTTCCAGATACCGGCTTTGTCGCAGTCAATAGCTAAATTTAACGCCGTCTGGCCTCCCATGGTTGGCAAAACGGCGTCTACCTTATGCTTTTCAAGAATCTCAACAATATACTTTTTCTCTAACGGACGAAGGTACACGTGGTCGGCATTCATCGGATCCGTCATGATCGTCGCCGGGTTAGAGTTTATTAGGATTACTTCAATCCCCTCCTCTCGTAACGAACGGGCTGCCTGAGAGCCTGAGTAGTCGAACTCACATGCCTGGCCAATGATAATGGGACCAGAACCGATGATTAGAACGGAATTGATGTTTTGATTTTTGGGCACAGTAGTACAGTTTTTGAAATTGTGAACTATGTTATAAACGTAACTTCTGGAAGAGAATACCTAATACTCAGTAGGGTACGTCCAAAAATTGCACAAAGGTAGGGCCCGTTTTCGGGAAGACCTACCCTTCGTTGAAAAAAGTTTTGATAATATTAATTTCGCTATAAATAGTGACATAGCAGCTATATATAATTATAAGCGCTATGTGCTAGCGTAGCGGCAGTATACTGGGAGCCGCTATATCAAAGTCGCGTAACTGCAGGGTAGATATACCTCCGCCTTCAAACCGCCAGGGGGTGTACACATCCGGGATGTTGGGATAATAACCTACCCGTACCTGAAACGTATTAAAGGTGATGTTTTCGTTCCGGAACCTGAATCCAATCCCGTACCCCTGATACACCGGGCTCTTCCACAGGCTCCGGTTGCTTTCTACAAGTCCCAGATCACCAAACAGGAAGTAGGCAATCCGGAAGCCCAAAAGGCTGCGCGTAGAAAACAACACCGACTCGAGCCCCGCAGTAAGGCGCTTGGTACCAAGCAGGTACACACTTGACACGCCCCGGATGCCTTCGTTCCGGCTGATGTTGAGGTACTCCAGCGGGTCACGGTTGATACCATAGGTATAGCGTATGTTAATAAACTGCCGGAAGTAGCTGTTACCTAGGGGAGCCAGTCCACTGAAGTAGTTGAGTTGTCCGCCAAGTACCCCTTGCTGGGCTTTGCCTCCCTGGAAGTAGCTCCCGATATTGACCATACCATACAGATAACCAAGGCCGTGTGGCAAGTAGTTCCCGGTAGCATACTGTACTCCGCCGTAGCCCCGCTGCCCAAACTCAGTACCTTCTCTGCCTACGGTCAGCGCAAACAAATGACCCAGGGGGACGTCCTCCGTACGCCCGAATCCATAGATAAGTACATCGCGCCGGTAGTTGCGGTTAGAAAATCCGACACTGGCCAGCGTCGCGTGCCGGTTCCAGTATAGTTTATTGGTGTCAGCCCGTACTGCGGGTCGTTGGGTGTGATTATAGTTGTTGGTACGAAGCGCAACGATAAAGCGAGTATTTTCCTGTGACGAGATACCCGGCAGCTTGAAGGATCGTCCGATCCATACGTCAAAATAGTTGTAAGCCACCGGGTAGCTGATGATAGAATTTCGGTCTTCCAGCGGCCGCTTATACTCCTGTATCCGGGCGTGCCCCAGATTCAGAGAGCCCGCGTACTTGGTCTGTACCGTCAGGAACGGGCGCGACAGCCGGATGGACTGCTGCTTCAGGTCCCGCTCCCAGATAAAGCTCGCCTGACCGGTTATGAAGGTTTTTCCGATGTAGGGAATCGTGTAGATACTCCTGAACTGGAGGCGCTGGAGGGTATCGCGGGCGTTCCAGCGGATGGCGTTGTAGTGCGAGTGGGCGTACCCGCCTACGTTGATATTGTCGACGCCCAGGTTGAAGCGGTCAAACCCGGCAAAGCCGCCGGAGACATTGAGCGACCACACATCCTGAACCAGTACCACCACGTCAGCCAGCCAGGTCGACTCGGCCCGCCGCGTAACCAGGATACGCGCATCCAGTATAGTAGGGTTGGACCGGAGCAGACGTTCATTGTCCTTGAGCTGCTGGGCGTTGATCAGGTCTCCCTCATTGAAGAGTAAGAAAGAGTTGCGGATAATGTGCTTGCGGGTGTCGGTGTGCAGGTGTTTACTTACGAACCGCTCCAGGCGGTTGCCCCTGCGGGTGGTATCATATACCGACTCTCCGAATATATCGAGCTGCTGGATACTGATGCTGCCAATAATTAGTCCTTCGAAGGGGATGAAGGGGTTCGTTTCGATAGTACTGACTTCACCGACCCGGCCCCGGTTGTACACATCCCTGAATAGCAGGCGGTACAGGTGGCGGGAAAGCCTGGTTTTGCCCATACGTTCTTTGAGCCGGGTATACCTGATACTGTCCCTTTCGTTTCTGGCGGAAGAAAGGCTATCAAGGTTCTGGCTTTGGGCGGTAAAGGCAGTCAGTATAAATACTACAAGTACTATATAGCGAAACATGAACTTCGTGAAAAGGACTGCTCATTATCTAATCCAAACGCTGTGCCGGGCAGTCAGGGCAGATAGCTCATTTATAACTGATTATATATTCTATTAAACGAACAAAAGCCATTGTCTAACGCAAGCCGGATAAAAAAGTAGTAGACCAACAATTGCTGAAAGAACTAAATGCAGAGGCGTTTGTTGGCTGAGGGCGCAGTTGCAGCTACATATGTCACAGGGGGGGCTACTACATGGAGTAGAACTTTACACTAAGCTGGACTCTATATAGATAAATACTGTGGAGTAAAAATAAAGGAGGACCTGATTAGATCCTCCTTTATCAATCTAGTGGCTTTGCCGGGCCTTCATCAAAGACTTATACGCCTCGGCTCCTTCACTTGGGGGCGGAGCTCTGCGGGTAAAGTTCTTTCCGTTGGGTTTGAGTATGCCAAACGTAGGTACTGATATAGGATTGAGTCGGAAAAGGAGCTGCATGGCCTGGGCATCATTCAGGTACAGATGTACCCCCCTGAGCTGGTGACGCAGGATGTACTGCCGCCAAAGCTCCTGGGCAGGGGGCATCTCTTCGGTGGGCAGATGAATATAAATAACTTCTACATCATCGGGGAGCTGTGCCCGAAGTGCCGGGACAAAGGCTACTTCTCTCCGGCTGGCTTCATCGCGCAGGCTCCACTTCACCAGGTACAGGGCCTTGTTTTTATACAACTCTTCAATGCGCTTAAACCACTCCCGGCCGTTGCCCTCCGACTGAGCGATCCAGATGCCCGGAAGTACCTCCGTCGGGTCCTGTCCCAGGTCGGTACGGGTCTGAGCCAGTCGTACCAGTGTGCTGTCTTTTACTTCCAACCGGTACAGTTCGTCCAGTGACTGCCGTATGCGAGGTACTTCAAGCTGCCTCCGTACGTGGTTGTACATAATCTTCTGCTGGTCGAGATTATACAGGTAAAACTGATCGACCAGGTACCGGGCCATCAGGAACTCGGCCGCTGTGCTATTGTACAGCTCGCTGTAGGCGCGCTTCATTTTTTCGAACTGCGTGATTATATCCAGCAGACGCCGGTTACGACCGTACAGGCTGCTCAGGAAGTCAACGCCGTCCCGGCTTATTCTTTCTTCGCTTATAATCCTGTCAAGTTGTACCCGCTCGCTTTGCGACAGCGGACTGACGTACGTTTTGATCAGTTGGGCCAGCAGATCCACCGGTAGCGAGCGGTTCCAGTTGGGATTTGCGAATGCCGCTTCGGTAATCTGGCGGGTGGCGTAGTTTGAAAATGTCTGCCCCCAGGTAATACGCTGTAAAGTAAGCGGTGAGGCTATCAGGCGGTTGAGGCTATCCAGCAGGTCCCGTTCTACCTGCACGCCGTTGGCCATAGCATGCTCATAGAGTGTGGTGAGCTGTTCTTCATCGGTAATGGCACGGGCCCAACGCTGTAAGGCAGGAGCAATCACCCCCTGATCGGCAGCGGCCCTGAGCGCCGAAAGTCGCAGGTCGGCCCGGTTTTGCACCGCACGCCGGACCGGTAGGGTACCCTGCTCCCACAAATGGTCATAAAAGTTGGCCCCCAGCCGTTTGTTTTCTCTCAGTAGTCGGCTCTCCTCCATCGCATAGCGGGCGTACTGGTTGTTGGCTTCGGCATTGACACCGGCAAAGTAGAAAAGCCTCCGGGCCTTAAACATGGAGTCGGCATCAAACGTGATCTCGACCTGACCCGGTGAAGCCAGGAAGGTAGTGAATACCTTGCCGCCGTAGTCAAGATAGACTTCCTCCTGCGGGAATATCAGCGGCAGGGCCACCCTGAAACTACCGTCGGCCTGTAAGGGGGCCTGTCGGGCCAGCTCCGACTGGGGCTGGAGCAGGTTGTTACGGGTAAAGGTAATAGCGGGTGCCTGGCGGTACAGCGGTGCAGTCAGATTGAGGATGCGTCCCCTGATGATAACGGAGTCGGCCCGTTGGGCCTGGCTATGCGAGTATACGAATAAGAAAAGTAGTAGTAGGGTAATAGGTCGAATCATGGCTGTCAGAATGGGGGTACGTACTATAAACAAATGGCAGACCCAAAGGTCTGCCAATATAATCAAGTCTGTGAATTTTATACATCATCGGAGGTAGGTACATCGCGATCTTCATAGCGGACGCGTATGCCGTGGTACACTTCCTGCACCGTATAGTCGCGGCGGAGGGGGTGGCCTTCCCAGTCGGCGGGAAGCAGGATACGTCGCAGGTCGGGGTGACCTTCAAAATGGATTCCCACCAGATCATATGCCTCCCGCTCGTGCCAGTCGGCCGTGCGCCAGATGTGGCTGAGACTAGGTACGGTGGGCAGGGGTTCGTTCTCTTTGTTACGTACCAGCATTATTTTCAGCATGAGGCCGTGGCCGTAGGGGATGGAGTAGAAGTTATAGACTACCTCCATGGTACCGGCCTCGGCGCCGTTGTCAATACCGGTTACGCAGGCCAGGTGGTCGAAGAACAGCCGCTCGTCCCGGTGCAGGAAGGTACCCAGGTCGGCTATTCGCTCGGCGTGTACTACCAGGTAGGGCTGAGGCGCATTATCAACGGAGTTAACAATGATACCTTCACCAAACTGGCTTAGTAGTACCTCTTTTATTTCTGAAAAGTTCATTCGTTAGCAGGTAGTGTCGCCCCGCTGGGGCTTGATTGTTCTGTGCTTCTGGTTACTACTAAAGTAGCGCTCCTACGGAGCTGGCTGTGGTTGACGTACGGTATGCAACAGTATCTAAAATTATGGACACTGCTACCTGTTACGCCATTACTTTTTCTGTATTGAGAGTTTCAGAACCAAAAGGTACTTCATTGGCTTTGGCTTCTTCCTCCATTTCCAGCAGCATCTTGGGTGCCAGCGGATGCTCCTTCCGGATCTTGTCCTGCAACTTCATAAAGCCTCCGATCAGCGCCTCCGGACGGGGAGGGCAACCCGGTACGTACACGTCAACGGGTACTATACGATCCACACCCTTTACGACGTGGTAGCCGTGCTCCCAGTACGGGCCGCCGCAGTTGGAGCAGCTTCCCATCGAGATTACGTAGCGCGGCTCGGGCATCTGCTCATAGAGGCGTCGCAGACGGTCGGCCATCTTAAAGGTAACAGTTCCGGCCACAATCATAACGTCGGACTGACGGGGGGAAGGGCGGGGAAAAATACCAAAACGCTCCAGATCGTAGTGGGAGGCATAGGTAGCCATCATTTCAATGGCGCAGCAGGCAATACCGAATCCCATCGGCCACAGCGACGAAAGCCGGGCCCAGTTCATGAGGTCTTCGCTACTGGTTAGTATGATTCCACCGTCTCCGGTTTTAGCTCTATTCGTATCCATGTATGTAGGTCTGTGTTGATGATACAGCGGGTAAGGAGCAGTGCTCTTTCCGCTATTTCTTTTTGTACTTCTCATTTACCTGCTGATACAGGCTGGTGGGTACGGGCGAATCCACATGCGGCGTTCTGGGCGTAGGGCGTACCCAGTCGAGGTAGCCTTTGGCCCAGGCGTAGGCAAGGCCCAGTACCAGTATTCCCACGAAGACGGTCATCTCGGCCAGGGCAAACCAGCCCCACTGTCCGTTGGTCTGTTGAATAAGGTCTTCGTTCCCAAATACAACAGCCCAGGGAAACAAAAAGATCAATTCTACGTCAAAAAGTACAAAGATCAGGGCCACAACATAGAAGCGTACATTGAACTGTACATTGGCGTTGCCCAGCGGCTCTTCCCCCGACTCATAGGTCGAGAGTTTTTCCTCGTTGGGGTTGTTGGGACGCAGCAAACGCGCTATGCCCAGCATCATGGATACCAGGGCAATAGCAGCCAGTATAAACAGAAAGATAGTACCGAAGTCAGAAAGCATACCAATGCGTATCAAGTAGTCTCCGGCAAAGGTAATTAAAAATGGGGTTGAGGGTTAATTGATTCCTTACGAAGTATTATTAACCTATTCCTAGGTAATATAAGGATTTATTGATAGAAACTAAAAAGCTGTTAGCCAATAAATGTAACAATGTCCTTGTTCATTTTAGCTACTAACTTCATATTTTCTCGTCCAATAAAGAACTTAGAAGATGACCAATTATTGAGTTTGGCTTTAAAGTCAGAAAGGTAGTATTGCCCAGATATCTCAAAGTCAATCATAGCTAATAAGAATGGATAAATCTGATACAAATCAAGCATTGTTTTGTTTAAGAAGGCTTCCAATTGCTGTGGTACAACAGGATAATCGGTCCAAGTTTGATTCTCCAGTCCAAATACTTTATCTATTGTTGCAGTATAAAAGCAGATATCATACCAGTTAAAGCCTTCTTCGATTGGCGCCTGCTCTCGAATATTATACGTTTTAAAAGGGATATAATAATTATCAAGGTGTAGAATGCCCTGATGTTCCATATTTTCAGGTTGAATTCTTACTCTTTCAAAATTATTATCATATGGTCCTTCAACACATGCTAATGACCATATGAAATCAGAGTAGATTTTGATAGGTGTAGTATCTACACTTGGACAAACCTGAATACAAAGTTCATAGAATCCACCACTTCTAATAGATTGATTAAGAAAAAGCTCTTTTTTGTCGATCATAATGTTGTATTCTCCTAATACACCAACCGCACCGGCCCCAGCAGGCCTGAGGGCATGGGCTCCCACCTGGAGGCGTCGAAGGGCTTGTACTGGATGTCGACGATGTTGATGTCGTAAAACTTCTTCCAACCCGGCGACTGCTTATCCACCAGCCGCATGTAGTTAGCCGAAAGGTTGCTAACCTCTACTTCCAGTAGGTTATCTTTGGGCTTCAAAGTACCCCCGGCAATATCCAGCACAAAGGGTACCGACCAGGCCGTACCGATGGGCTTACCGTTGAGGCGTACTTCGGCCACTTCCCGCACGTCACCCAGGTCCAGTGTTACACTCTTGCTAGTGGTAACTGAGGCGGGCAGGTCAAAGCGGAGGGTATAGCGCGCGGTACCGGTGAAGTACCCGGCGGAGTCGGAGGTGGTGGTCCAGGATTGCGGTGCAGACAGAGTAGCGGAGGCAGGTAATGAAGGTTTCCCTTTTACAAAATCCACTTTCCATTGGCCCGTCAGTGCGTGTACCTGTTGGTTGGTAGCGGGTGCCGGGGCGACCCTTGCCGGGGCAGTACCCTTAGCCGTGGCTGCACGCAGGAAGCACGACTGACCCGGCAGGAGCTTCAGGTATACTTCGGGCTGTCCGGCAGTGGTGCGGGCGGGTAGTACTGTAGTCTGATTCGTGAGCGGATCGTACTTTTCGATAGGACCTTTTAGATGAGCCAGCCTGATCCAGCCTTCTTTGAATTGGTCGTTCAGGTTGGCGATGAAGTATAGTATATTACCATTCTGCTTCTTGCGGATAAAGGTCAGACCCTGCTCCGCCCATGTCTCCTGAGCTGCGTATTGGTTCAGAGCTTGCTGCCAGTTATTTGTGGCGAATACATTGGCCGAAAGGCTTTTCAAGGTACTTATCTTGGACTCAAAGCTCTTCTGACGCTGCTCGTGCTGGTGAAAGCCTGCGGGTGAGGCAGGCATTTGCCCGGCAAAGATAATCCTGGTACCTGCGTTCGCCAGCCGGATGAGCTGGTCCAGCGTCTCTTCGGGCAGGTAGGTACTGGCGGGGATGAGGAGCGTTTTGTACGTGGTACTTCCGGTACTGATTACACCGTTTTTATCGGCTTTCAGCCGGGTCAGCTGCGCATCCGACACAAAGTCGAAGGCATAGCCCTGCCGCCATAGTTGCTCGGTCAGCTGACCGAAGGGGAGCTGTAGGAGCCAGCGATCCACGTGGTGTACTTCCAGCTGGTGGATACCTCCCGACGACTTGGCAGGCTTGGCCCACAGATCGTGGATAGGGAAGTAAACCAGTACGTCGTTGTCGGGCTGACTGTTTTGCAGCAGGCTCTGGCAACGCTCGATGTACCCGTTGAGTAAGTGAAGGTGCTCAAAAAAGTGGGAGGTAGGTCCAAAGTTGGTGGAGGCGTAGAATAACCAGCCGGGGTAGTCTGCACGGGCGGGCGAGTAGGTAGTACCGTGGTAGAAGATATGGTTGATACCGCCCGTAAACAGTTCATCGATCTGGGGCTTTACCTGCGACAGAGCTACTTTAAAGTGGTTGGCCAGCCAGGTAGCCGTTTCAGAGCTTACCAATTTTTTGCCCGAAAAATGGGCTGCCGACGACGCAAACTTCATTGCCAGCGGATGAGGAGCCCCAAAGCGGTCTACCTCATAGTCGGGGTCAATGTGGACGCCGGGGATAGGAAACTTGCTGGTACCGAAGGCTTCGGTTTCGGGTATGTCGGCTTCCTCGTACAGGTCCAGCAGGTTACCGGGTGAGCCGTGGGCCTGGTAGCGGGTCACGAAGCCGTGCTTGCGGCTCCACTGTATCCAAGGGCGGGCGTAGTGCTCCCGTAGGAGCTCGGCGAGCGTCTGGTGGTAATCTATTTTGACCAGGGTACTTTGCACGCTGGAGGTACTGTCCAGGAAGTGGGGGAGTTGCTGCTGCAGGTCGTAGCCCCGGCGTTTCTTGAACTCGGTCAGAAAATCGTGCGCCCAGTTGGCGCCGTACACCTCATATGAGTCGTTGTACATGGCGCGGGGACGGGTCTTGGTTTTGGCAAAAGCCGAATCAAACCAGACCAGGTACTTGTCCATGGCACCCGCACTAAATGGATCAAGTACCAGCCCCTCACCACCGGGCGCTGATCGCTTCACCTGCTGGCGGGTAGGTTCAGCAACCAGTTTGCCTTCCACTACTTTCCACTTTTGTGCCCCCAGTTCTTTGCTGACGTTGGGGCCGCCAAAGGGCCAGCCGGTACCCGTAGCCATGTCCACCCCCATGCCCAGCCGCTGGCCTTCACGAACGGCATGCTGCATCACATCCAGCCACTTGTCGCTCAGATAGGGAATAAACTGCTGCTCGTGCCCTTTGACGCCGTAGATAGGAATGATGGTCACGCCTCCCATACCCGCTTTGGATAACTGCTGCAGCTGCGTGGTGATATCCTCTTTGGTAACGGCACTACCCATCCACCACCACTGGGTCCAGGGCTTGGTGGTCGAGACCGGTTGAGCATCAAGACGCAGAGAGCAGAGAAATAGCAGGAACAGGTATAAAAAGCGCATGGATTGGATCGATTTTAGAAATATAGACTGCAATGTGTGGCTTTTACACCTACGGCTCATGCCTATTTCTTATAAAGTGGTACGCTACTATTTCAACGAAAGCAGGGGGATCTGCTGGATGGCCTGCCAGTAGGTCAGGATAGTAAAGCCCAGCATAAGCACGAAGGCGGCGGTTACCCAGTAAGTACTCCGGGAACTGCTACCTGATCTGCTACCGAGCCAGGCCCCCAGGAGCATGAGTACCTGCAGGCCGTGGAGGCCGATAAAGTGGGCTACGCGAAGATCGCCGTATTGAGTACTCCAGTTCAGGAAAGTCAGGCCAGCGCCTCCGTCGGCGGCGCCTACCGTATGCCCCGGCTGGTTGGACATATATATGCCTTCGGCACTACCAATCAAGAATAGCAGAAGCCCCAGGCGTACTCCCCAAAGGTACGGACGCGACAAAGAAGGGAAGCTGCCCCGCCAGTAGCGGTAAGTCAGTGTAACAATAAGGATGGTGCTGTAGAGGATGAAGAATCCCATTACGGCATAGATGATAATACCCTCCACGCTGTCGGTGTTATAGTGGGACTTTACTCCGCGGGCGGCCTGTCCAATCACGGCTAACATTTCTACACCCATGCACAGGATGATCTGCCAGGAGAAAAGACGAACATAGCGCTTATTGGCAATATCTCCCACCAGCCAAGCTAGGGTAAACAGGTAAATGCTCACCGAAATCATAAATTTAAAGGGCTTGATCCACAGGTTTATTCCCAGTAATTGCTGTTGGCTGAACAGGATGAGCAGCAGGGTAACGCCTGCCGCTACCAGATGGATGATTCCTGTGTAGTATAGCGGAGCGTTTCGCTGGCGGAGTTGGGAGAGCAGGTTCATTATAGTAAGTTGTTGAGGGTTTACTGATTACAAAGTTGTTTAAATATAGTGGAGACAATCACACCTTTTCTACCTTTGCGTCAGCGGCAATGGTGTCTGCCCGGAACAGTCCCTGCATAAAGCCGGGGAATGATGGCGCCTACTGAATGACAACTGTCATCGTAGACTATCTTTGTACCTATATGACCGGGCGCCTAACCATGATTTCTACCAAAGTAAAGCTTCTTCTTCGCTCCTTTGAGCAAACCTCCTATCTCATATTCGTAGTAAAGTGGCTATTCATCTCGGCTATTGTGGGTATACTGGCTGGCTCGGCCTCAGCTCTATTCCTGGTCTCACTCGACTGGGTCACCACCTACCGCGAAACCCATACCTGGATCATCTGGCTATTGCCTCTGGGCGGGCTCATCATTGGCCTGACCTACCACTATTGGGGGCAGGAGGTAGTGAAGGGCAATAATCAGCTCCTGGAGGAGTTTCATAGTCCCCAGCAGATTATTCCGCTCAAAATGGCTCCGCTGGTGTTGTTTGGTACCCTGGTGACGCACCTGTTTGGTGGATCGGCCGGGCGTGAGGGTACCGCGGTACAGATGGGCGGAGCCATTGCCGACCAGTTTACCAAATGGTTCCGGCTCAAACCCCGCGACCGCAAAGTACTTTTGGTGATAGGCATCAGTGCCGGTTTTGCTTCGGTGTTTGGTACCCCACTGGCAGGTACTGTTTTTGCGCTTGAGGTACTTGCTATTGGCTTCCTCAGGTACGAAGCGCTTTTCCCAAGCCTGCTGACTGCTGTCATTGCTGACTCCACCTGTCACTGGTGGCAGGTGGGGCATACGCAGTATTCCATTCCTTTTGTTCCGGGTGCGGAGCCGGTGGGTATACTATGGGCCCTACTGGCTGGCATTTGCTTTGGACTGGCTGCTCTCACGTTCTCCACTATCGTTCACTTTTTTGGGGATGTATTCAAAACAAAGATAGGTTACCCGCCCCTGCGGCCGGTAATGGGAGGCTTGGTGCTGGCGGTAGTGATCTATTTACTGGGTACTACTAAGTACATCGGCCTAGGTATACCTACCATCGTAGCGGCTTTCAGCGAACCCTTACCTCCTTACGACTTCCTGCTCAAAATACTTCTGACCACTTTTACACTGGGAGCGGGCTTTAAGGGAGGTGAAGTGACACCCCTTTTCTTCATTGGTGCTACTCTGGGCAATGCCCTGTCGCTGTTTATTCCCCTGCCCGTGGCGCTACTGGCCGGGATGGGCTTTGTCGCCGTTTTTGCGGGCGCTACCAATACCCCCATCGCCTGTACCATCATGGGCATTGAGCTGTTTGGCGTCGAATGTGGCGTGTTTGTAGGTATAGCCTGCGTCACGGCCTATCTATTTTCGGGGCATACGGGTATATACTCTTCTCAGGTAGTGGGCAGTCCCAAGCATGGCTTATTCGGGCGAAGCACCGGAAAGAGCCTCCTGCAGATAAAACACCTAAAAAGCAGGATGAAGTAGTACCTTAAAAGCTTCTGGGCGTGTCCATCACCTTCTTTCGGATACGCAGCTTTCGCTTTTTCTTTTTCTTCGTTTTTTCGTTGGAAGCTTCACTGTCCGCCGGTACCTGTTGGAAAAGGGGTATAGACAGGGGCGAGGTATTGGTTAGTGAGGTGCTGGCTTGGGTGGCAGCCAGGGGCATAAGCAGGAGTACGGTCAGAACTGTACTTTTCATAAAGGATAAGTTAGTATAATGTGTGTAGAATGTAAAACCGCATAAAATTACGCATTAAGGTACTTTCTGACCATGTCGAGGTAGTGATCTACGTCAGGGGTCGGGTAGTTCTGCATCTTGGCGGCTTCGTCCCAGCGGCGCATCCGGATGATCAGCTCAAATTCTGGATTCTGCTCAAAGGCTTCGGCTTCTTCGGCCTGCATGGGTCCACCCTGAAAGCCCAGCGTCTGCAGACTGGCGTGCGACAGGGCCGCCAGGTACTCCGGGTGCTTGTAGGTCAGGTACCTTTTGGCATTGACATGATTCTCAATCAGCACACCTACCTTATCCGAAAAGCCTCGCTTGCGCAGCCAGTCGGCGGCTACACCCTCGTGGTCGCGTCTGCCGTAGCCTTCCATTAGCTCTGCCTGATCATCCACCGGCAGCATGTGACCAATATCGTGCAGAAACGCCGCCAGCTGTACCTCTTCGTCGTAGCCCGCCTTTCGGGCCAATTCGGCCGCCTGGGCGGCATGCTCAAACTGCGACACCTCTTCACCGTAGTAGGGCTCACGGCCGAACTGTTCAAACAGGCCGCGTAGATCGTGCAGGGTATCGTCGGTAGTGTGGGGCATGGGAGCTAGTAGGTTGTTAGCAGTTAGGTTGTTAGTAATTAGGGGTTAGCATTTAGCTTTGAGGTGGTTACTACGACATACTAATAGCTAATACCTAATGCCTAATAACTCACTGCTGATTACTTCTGTAAAGCTTCAAGTACCGGCTTACCCGTCCAGCAGGCAGGTGGGGTAGCCCGGAAAAGGTGCGCTACCGTTACGGCCGTATCAAAGGTATCGATTGGCTGCTGCAAACGTACATTTTTCCGGATACCTTTACCCGATATGATCCAGGGAATATTAATCTCGGCGGGGGTGGTACCACCATGGCCTTTGTTGATGCCGCCATGGTCAGCCGTTACTATCACCACCGTTTCGTTGGTCATACCGGCCCGGCGTACCGCGTTCATAACCTGCCCGATGAGCGAGTCGGCTTTACTTACCGAGGCATAGTAGACGGGGGTGCCGTGTCCGCTTTCGTGGCCGGCGTGGTCTACGTGGTCGAGGTGGATGAAGGTAAAGACGGGTTTCTCTTTGGCGATGTACCCGGCGGCACGCTGGGCGGTATCATCTTCTCCCTTACGGTCTTCTTTGACGGTACATACATCATCTTCGAGTAGCCTTCCAAAATCATCCCAATCGTAAAAAGTAGCAATGGTGGCCTGCGGCATCTTTTCCCGTACTACCCGGAAAATAGTCGGGAATAGCTGCCCATTGGCGCCGCCGCAGTAGCTCCGGTTGGCCATGTCCGTACGCTTCCATTCGTTGGACCATATTTCGTGGTGGGCGGGGGAGGTACCTGTGATCATGGACGCCCAGTTGGGACTACTCGATGAAGGATATACCGCTTTGGCATTGAAGGAATAGGCTCCTGACTTGATCAGGGAGTCCAGCACCGGCGTAGAAGCCTTCTGTATCCCATCAGGGCTCAACCCATCGATGCCTATCACAATAACGTGCCGGGGCTGGGCCGCACCCGGCCGGGCCACGTTTGGTTGGGCCGCACCCGGCTGGGCCTGCAGGTGGAACGAGAGTATAAAGAGGGATAGGAATAGCAGATATTTCATACTAGTGGAGGTATAGGTAGGGGAGATTGAGTTAGTGAAAGATAGGAAAGGAACAGGTGTCAAAAAAGCGGGGGATCAAAGAGCCCCCGCTTTAAGTCTATAACCAAACCTATGAGAAAAAGTAGTGTGGATCTATTTCAGTATCCAAACCAGATCATTGATATCGTCTTTACCACTGTACTGACGCTCGATGGCTGATTTGTAGTTGGCTTCGTTGGTGGTACGCTCCGAGAAAGGGTACTGCCAGCGCATGGCTATCCGGCCGGAGTTGCCAGTACCCACGCCCGTCAGGAACTTGGGGAAGCCCGTACGGCGGTAGTTGAAGTAGGCTTCCATACCTGAGTTCATGAAGAAGGCCAGGTACTTCTGCGTAATGATCTGTTCGAGTCCGGCTACGGTGTTGCCACTGTACTTCACCAGCGGCTGCGCGTAGTAGGTATCAAAGTTGAAGTCAATGGTGTAGCGGGCAAAGTCAGCTGCATCGCGACCACCGGTTTTGGAGTACGTCATGGTAAGGGTACCGTCTTTCACGCCGTAGAACTCCTGTGACGCCCGGATTCCCTTGATGTACCAGTCTTCGGCCTCGCCGGTAGCCCAGCCGCGGTTAATACCTTCGGCTATGTTGAAGCACATCTCAGGGTACCCTACGATGAATACATTCTCGCCGGTGTAGGTGGTGTAGTAGCGTGAGCGACTCTGGAAGGAGTACGCACCGGGGGCAAATCCGGCTCCGTTGTTACGTCCTGCCTTCTCCGACATATCGGCCAGGTCTTCACCGGAGCTGGCTCCTACGAAGGCTGTAAAGTCAGAGGGCTGCTTACCGGCTTTTAGTTCGGCACCGGCCGGTTCGGCGGTTACCATTACCCGCGGGTCCTTACGCTCGGTCAGCAGGCTGATGTACAGCTGAGCCATGTTCTGGCGGGTAGCATCAAAACCAAAGTTGTCAGGGTTGGAAGGGTACTTGTTGAAGTTATTGAAACGGAACTCAAGGTTATCACCCATGCCCGAAAGCAGAGGGTACTGAGCCGGGTTGTTCAGCATTTCGGCAAAGCGACCTTTGATGTTCAACTCGGCTTCGCCCTCCTTTTTGCTCAGGCGGGTCAGTACACGGAGCTTGAAAGCGTTAACTACCTTCTGCCATTTGCGCAAGTCGCCCCCGAAGTAGAAGTCACCCGCTACGGAAGTTTCACCTTTTGCAATCAGCGCCGTCAGGTCAGCATTTGACTCATCCAGCCATTTCAGTACCTGCAGGTAGATGTCCTTCTGCGAATCGTACTTAGGTGTAATGACCGCAGTACCCTGCAGCGCTTCCGACAGGGGCAGATCCCCCACGCGGGCGCTCATCTGATCGTAGAAGAAAGCCCGGAAGAACTTACCCAGGGCCGAGTAAGGGTTTACATCGGCCGCACCTGCGCGCTTGGCTTCCTGCTCCATCTTTACTACGTTCTTGAGTGTATAGAAGTGGCTGGGCATCTCCGACCACTGGTACTCGTTGTTGCCGTAGTAGTTGTAGTTGATAGCGTAGAACTGGTTCCAGCGCATTTCGGAGCTGAACGGACGGCCCGTGTTGTTGTACATGTCAAACTCAATGCCCTGCAGTACCAGCGAAGCAGGGGCGGTAACGGCCCGGTTCGGGTCTTTTTCGAGTTCCTCGAAGCTCTTTTCGCAGCTCGTTAGTACGAGGCCGACACCGATCAGGGCAAGCTGTATATAATTCTTTACTTTCATTGTTAGTAGCATTTAATAGTTTGTATTTCAAGGCATATAGCCTTTTCTCCTTTCCTTCCTTCCTTCTTTTCTCCTCTCTTCCGCGCGGCGGCCGCCCTTTCTCCTTTACTTAAAAAGTCAGATTGATATTGACACCATAGCGACGTGTCGAAGGAGTCTGTAGTCCAGAGCTACCGTCGGTAATGTACTGGTTCAGATCAATGTCTTTCTTCTCGGCAAAGTACAGCAGGTTACGACCTACCAAGGAGATAGAAGCACCACGGATAAAGCCAGTCTTGGAGAGCAGCGAAGCAGGCAGTGTATAGCCAACCACTACTTCGCGCAACATACCAAACGAGCGGCTCATGAGGTTGCCTTCGTCGGAATCGTAGTAGCGGCTTACCCAGTCTTGTAGGAACTGCTTCGTCGTATTAGGAGTGAATTGCAGCTCAGCCAGGTTGGAGATCTTACCTTCGGAGTCGAAGTTGAGGCTCGCGTTGTTAGCTACCTGTACGCCTTCACCTACCCAGGTCTTGTTACCCAGGTAATCCTGGTAGCGGGCTTCGCCCATTTCACCCTCTACCAGCGCTATATGGCGACCACCGCGGAAGGTTTGACGCTGGATGTAGTTGGAGATGACGCCACCTATGCGGCCGTCGAACTGGAAGCTCAGGTTGACGTTGCGGTAGCTGAACTTGTTGTTGATACCAAATACAAACTTAGGGTTCACGTGGCCCAGAAACTGCCTTACGGGCAGGTACACGGGGCGTCCCGAGGCATCGTTGATGATCTGTCCGTCGTTGGTACGGGCGAAGGCACGGCCATAGAACTTATCCAGGCGGTCGCCTACTTTGAAGAACACATTAAGGGCGTCTACGCCGGGATAGATCTCCGTCAGTACTTCCTTGAAGGTAGAGTAGTTAGCTACTACGTCCCAGTTGAGGCCGTTGGCACTCTTCAGCGGCGATCCGGTCAGTGAGGCTTCCAGGCCGGTCTTGCGGGTCTTGATACCATTTACAAGGGCAGCTCCGTAGCCCGTAGTAGTAGAGATAGGCAGAGAGAAGATGCGTGGACCTTCGTTAGACACATAGTACGTTACATCCAGACCAATCCGGTTCTGCAGTACCCTTACATCCAGACCTACTTCCGACTGGGAGGTCGAGCTAGGCTGCAGGTTGGGGTTGTTCATGGTGTTGGTAAAGTAGGCAGCGGGCGTGTTGTTGTAGGCAAAAGGGGTCGAGTATACCGCGGCGTTCTGGTAGGTAGGACCGTCGTAAGGCGAGTAGTACTGGTCGCCGTAGCCGAGTGGGTTGCCTTCGCCCAGGGCGGGGGTAGATCCAATGGTCGAGCGGGTCAGACCATCCTTCACGTTGGCATACGAGCCGCGCAGCTTGAAGAACGATACAACCTCCGGGAGCTGAATGTAGTCAGACAGCACTGTAGACAAAGCTACTGATGGGTAGAAGAATGTATTGTTACCAGTAGGCAGAGTCGAGAGTTTATCAACCCGTCCGGTAGTCGAGAGGGTAAAGTAGTCCTTGTAGGTAAAGTCAGCCGAGTAGTAGGCCGAGTTTACACGCATGGCCGAGGCAAAGTTAGACGTCCGAACCGGGTTGGCCGAGTTGCTGAAGTTGTACAGGCCGGGTACGTTGAGGTAGTCGGTAGAGCCCCACTGTGAGCTGTACTCAAAGCTACGGACGTTACCTCCCGCCCATACTTTAGCGTTGAGGCCAGGGAACAGGTCTTTGTCAAACCGCACCAGTACGTCGGTATTATTCTCAAACAGGTTACGGCGGTCTTCGCGGTAGTCGCCGCGGCGCTCATCGCGACCATACACGCCCGCCGAGTAGGGGAACTTCTCGTTGCGGAACAGGTTCCAGGTGGTTACCTGCGTACGCAGCATCACATCCAGGAAGTCCGTAAGCTTGTACGTCATGGCCGCCTGACCAATGATGTCGGTCTTGTAGTGGCCACGGAGCCACTCATAGCTCATAAAGTAAGGGTTGTTGTAGCGCTGGTACTCCGCGTAGATCTGCTGGATACCTTCCTTACCGGGCTGCCAGTAGTTGCGCATATCGGCTACGTCCCAGTCAGCACCGGCCCAGAGTACCATGTTGTAGATGATAGAGTTGGGGCCATAGTTTACATCCGGGGTATTAGGCGTGTACTGGCGGTTGTACTGCAGACCCGACTCAAACTTTAGGCGGTCCGAGAACTTGTAGTCGGCCGTTACGTTGAAGTTGGTGATGTTCAGCTTGGTATTGGGTACTATACCCTTCTGGAAGATGTGCGAAGTCGAGAAGCGCAGGTTGTGTTTATCGCCGGTAGAGGATACCGACACATTGTTGGTAGAAAGAATACCTGGTTCCAGGAAGCGGGTCAGGTTGTCTGTACCACGGGCCACCCAAGGGGTAGGAATACGCTTTCCGGTAGCGGGGTCAATAGGGCTATCGTACTGCGGGATTAGTTGGCCTTCAAACTTGGGTCCCCAGCCACCGTCGTAGTCGCCGTCGTTAAGTCCACCTCCTTTACCGTCCACGAAGGCGTAGCGGCCGTGGTCACCGGGGCCGTACTCGTCCTGTACTTTGGGGATAGCATAGAAGCCGTTATCAACCATAGTCGACGAATTGACGTCTACCGAGAAGCCGCGCTTGTCCTTAGAGCCACGCTTGGTAGTGATCAGGATCGCTCCGTTCTTACCCCGGAAACCATACAAGGCCGAAGCCGAAGCACCCTTAAGTACCGAATAGGTTTCTATGTCGTCGGGACTAACGTTCCAGGTATCGGAGTTAACGGGTACCCCATCCACTACGATCAAGACATCCGAGTTACCACGCAGCTGAATGTTGGGGCGGCGCAGCAGCTCGGGTTGGGTACCTACGGTAAGTCCGGCTACTTTACCGGTCAGGGCGTTGATGGCATTCGGCTCGCGGGCCTTGATGGTTGAGGCACCGTCGACGGTCTGAATGGCTACACCCGTACGGCGCACGTCTTTTTTGATACCAAGCGCCGTTACAACAACTTCCTGAAGCTGACGTAGATCCTGGCTCAGGGCTATGTTAATGATGGTCTGATTAGTGACAGGTACCTCCTGCGTCGAAAATCCGACAAACGAGAATACCAGCGTAGGGGTGCTGCCAGTAGGGCTTACTTTATAAGTACCTTCGGCATCGGTGATCGTACCGGAGTTGGTACCTTTCACAATAACACTTACACCCGGAATGGGCTCACCGTTGCTCTGGTCGGTCACGCGTCCGGTTACGACCGTCTGGGCGGCTGCTGTCAGACAGGCAGCCAGTATCAGGCATAGTGTCGTGAAAAACCACCTGCTAATAAGGCTGGTGGGGGAGAGTTGTACACGTAATTTCATACGATGCTTAATTGGATTAGGGTAAGAAGTACGAGTTTGCAGGCCTTGATCAAGGGGCCCTCAAACTCGCCGCAAAGTTGGCAGGTGGAGGAGCAGAAGGTGGTTAAGCAGATGTGAAGCAATCTTGAAGATTAGGTGCTTTTCAGGCTTCCGGTGATAACATTCGGGTAATAAAATGGTATCTATGGTATTAGTTTTCTGTCCGGATCCATCAACAAAGCCTTATTTATCAAGCTATGAATACCGAAGTCTCGCTGGAATTTTTTCAGGATATACTTATTACCATACACGAAAACATACGCGACCTGCAGGGGAAGAAGGTATATGCCGACCCCGAAGAGCAGGAGTACCTGTCGGGGCGGCTGTTCAGCTATACCGAAACGCTTGAAATCATGAAGGACTCGGCCCGGCGCTTCGGCTATGATCCTAATGAGTTGGGGCTCTGACAGGTGCCTTAGCTGGTAGTGAGCTATTGTAAAATTCTTATATTTAGTTCAATACGAGCCTGAAAGAGAATCAAGCTTCTTTTTGGGCCGGCTGATTCTACAATATGCTAGACTAGAAGTATTGGTCAATGCACTTGCAGATGTTTAAAATGCTCTTAAAATGTCCTTATATTTACAGCTATTATTGTTTTTGATATTTGTATTCTGCTTTCAGTCCTTTTTTCAAAAATACGTCAATCAATAATACCAGAGTAGAAGAATTAGAGTCAGCACAGGGTGCTAAATTGGACATAAGGGCATGAAGACAATATACTTGGTAGATGATGATCAGGATGACAGGTTTCTTATCAAAGAAGCCATTCAGCAAACGGGGATAGAGGTAGAGGTAATCGAGGCTGAAAATGGCCTTGAGCTGCTTGATCTGATCCAGCAGAATGGAAAGTTCTCCGCCGCACTGATCCTTTTGGATATGAATATGCCAAAGATGAATGGACTAGAAACGACCTTAGCCTTAAAAGCGGATACCACTACCTTTGATATTCCTGTTGTAATGATTTCTACCTCTTCCAACGAGTCTCTCATTGAGTCTGCTTATCAGGCAGGAATCAATAGCTTTATACCCAAGCCCAGCAGCTTTCAGGAGTTCGCGAAACTGGGGGAGCAGCTTACAGCCCGCTTTCTTTCCTGAAGAGAGTCAGTATCAGTAAAAGCTCTGTAAAACATCTTTTATAAAGTACGAGTTGATAGTGTACTGCAACTCATTTACAGGTTATTGCCATTTTGATCTGGTAAACTGACAGGGTTCCAAATTAATTTTTGATATCAATCATTTTTGATGAGTACTAAAAGATCAAAATCTCACCTTCCCTCGCTACCTAAAGCACTGACTGGCATCAAGGGACTGGATGAGATTACGCAGGGCGGCTTACCGCAGGGTAGGCCTACTCTTATTTGTGGTGCGGCAGGTAGCGGCAAGACCCTCTTTTCGATGGAATTTCTGGTTCATGGTGCTCTGGACTTCAATGAACCAGGCGTATTCATGTCATTCGAGGAAAGAACGGAAGAGCTCACCATCAATGTGGCTTCGCTCGGTTTTGACCTGGCACAGCTCCAGGCAGACAAGCTAATCAAACTGGATCATGTACATATAGATCGTAGTGAGATTGAGGAAACCGGAGAGTATGATCTGGACGGTCTTTTTATACGCTTAGGCTATGCTATTGACAGCATCGGTGCTAAACGGGTAGTACTTGATACCATCGAGAATCTTTTTTCCGGACTTGATAATCAGGCCATACTCCGGGCCGAACTCAGGAGACTGTTTGGCTGGCTGAAAGATAAGGGCGTAACTACGGTCATTACCGGCGAAAAAGGGGATGGTACCCTTACCCGCCAGGGACTGGAAGAGTACGTGTCGGACTGTGTGATCCTGCTGGATCACCGGGTATCCAATAAGATATCCACGCGTATCCTGCGCATTGTCAAGTACCGTGGTTCGGTACATGGTACCAATGAGTACCCTTTCCTGATTGACGAAGAAGGTATCTCGGTACTACCCATTACGTCACTTACCCTGTCGCATGATGTATCGACCGAGCGGATCCCATCCGGTATTCCGGCTCTTGATAATATGCTGGGCGGCGAAGGTTTCTACCGCGGTAGTAGTATCCTGATATCAGGAACCGCCGGAACGGGTAAGACCAGTGTTGCAGGCAGCTTCGCCAACGAAACCTGTCTGAGAGGGGAGCGTTGTGTTTATTTTGCCTTTGAAGAGTCCCCCCAGCAGATCATCCGTAATATGAACTCGGTAGGTATGGACCTGCAGAGCCACGTAGACAAAGGGCTACTCCGCTTCCACGCATCCCGCCCCACGCTCAACGGGCTGGAGATGCATCTGCTGGTAGTACATAAGCTGGTCAAAGAATTCAGGCCAAGCGTGGTTGTTCTGGACCCTATTACTAATCTGGTCACGGTCGGCTCGGCCAGTGAAGTGAAAAGTTTGCTCATCCGGCTCATTGATTTCTTGCAGGAAGAGCAGATTACCGTGATGTTTACGGCGCTTTCATTCAAGGAAGTGATATCGGAGCAGACCGACGAAACCGTATCTTCCATTGTGGACACCTGGCTGTTGATCCGTGACATCGAGTTTAACGGTGAGCGTAACCGGGGCTTGCATGTCATGAAGTCCAGAGGCATGAAGCATTCCAATCAGGTGCGTGAGTTTGTTATTTCGGATAGCGGGCTGGACCTGGTGGATGTGTTCCTGGGACCGGAGGGCGTCCTGACCGGCTCGGCCAGAGAAGCCCAGCAACTGCTTGAGAAGACAGGAATCGCACTGCGCGACCATGCCGTAACCAGAAAGGACCGGGAGATAGAAAGAAAGCGGAGTGTCCTCGAAGCGAAAATTGCCAGCCTGAACGAAGAGTTTGAATCGTTGCAGGATGAACTCAATAAAACATATATTGAAGAGGAGCTCAGGAAAGAAATCCTTGAAAAGAATCGCCAGGAGATTACCCGCAATCGGGATCCCCGCAAGTAAGGTACCTGTTAGAAGCACACATCCAATATAAGTAATGGAAGAAAACAAGGAAATCTGGGAGCTCAGACTGTACATTGCGGGTAAAACGGCTAAGTCCGTAACGGCACTGAGTAATCTCAAAAGGTACTGTGAAGAACATTTGAAGGACAAGTATGTTATAGAAGTCATTGATTTGCTGGAGCAGCCACAGCTCGCAGAAGGCGATCAGATTCTGGCAATCCCAACGCTGGTCAAGAAAGTACCGGAGCCAATCCGTAAGATTATTGGCGATCTATCCAACGAAGAAAAAGTATTGGTTGGGTTGAATATACGACCTGCAAAAAGAATGGAATGAGTGATTTGTCAGATATAGGTCAGCCTAGTGACCCCCAGAAAGAAAACAGTTGCTATGTTCTGCGTTTATTCATTACGGGGGCATCAGTCAACTCTCTTCGTGCGGTAACGAATATCAAAAAAATCTGTGACACGTATATTAAGGATAACTACTCGCTGGAAATCATTGACGTGTACCAGGAAAAAACAATAGCCGAGAAAGAACAGATTATTGCCTTGCCTCTTTTGATCAAAAGTTTTCCATTGCCCGAAAAAAGACTGATTGGAGATATGTCAGATACCCAGAAAGTACTTAAAGGCATTGGCATTACCTTATAATTCTGGATGAGCACCCCAAAGACGTACGAACAGTTGTTGAAAGAGAATGAAGAGCTTCGTTGGCAACTGGAAGAAGCTAGTGAAACCATTGAAGCGATTCGTTCCGGGCAGGTGGACGCCCTTGTTGTCAAAGGAGCCGACAATGAGCACCAGCTGTATACCCTCAAGACAGCCGATCAGACTTACCGGGTATTTATTGAGAAAATGAACGAGGGAGCCGTAACGCTCAATGAGGATGGCATCATCCTGTACTGCAACACGATGTTTTCGTCCATGATCAACCTGCCGCTTTCAAAGGTAGTAGGCATGCACTTCGAATCGCTGATCCCCGACGAATGCAAAGAGCTATATCAGGATGTATTCACGAACGGCTGGCTCAAAGACAGCAAGACCGAGCTAAGCATTAAGAGCGGCGATAGCCAGATCCCCTGCCTGTTTTCGGTGACTACTCTGCAGTTGGACGAGGGGCAGGCACTCAGTGTTATCCTGACGGACCTTACCTTTCAGAAAGAAGTACAGGCGCTGCTCAAAGAAAATAATAAGCGGCTTGAAGAAATTAACAATGAGCTCGAGATAAGCAACCACGACCTTCAGCAGTTTGCCTCCATTGCTTCCCATGATATGCAGGAGCCACTCCGTAAGATCATGATTTTTTCAACCTTGCTGAGGGATAAATACAGGCATGAGCTTTCCGGGGAGAGTACTGTGTACCTGGATAAGATTATATCATCATCCAGCCGGATGAAGGCCCTGATTGTTGACATCCTGACCTATTCACGTCTTTCTACCCATACCAATAGATTTACAGTAATAAGCCTGAAAGATATCGTCGGGGAAATCATAGAGGACTTTGAAGTACTGATCCAGGAAACCGGAGCCATTATAGAGGTAGATGACCTTCCCAAGATTGAAGTAAACCGGGGGCAGATCAAGCAGGTATTTCAGAATCTGATCAGTAACTCCATCAAGTTTTGTAAGGCCGGTCAGCAGCCGGTGATCCGTATCACGGGTTGTTATAATGATGATGTGATCGAACAGGCAGGCATACAACTGAATGGTACCTGCTGCATTACATTTACGGATAATGGAATAGGATTTGATGCGCAGTACAACGAAAAAATATTTTCCCTCTTTGAGCGGCTCAACTCCAAGGACAAATTTGAGGGGTCAGGTATAGGACTTGCCATCACAAAAAAGATCATTGACAAGCACAAGGGTAAAATTGTAGCCATAAGCCGGGAAGGTGCTGGAGCGCAGTTCCTGATTACCCTGCCGCTGAGGCAGAATATTGAATAGCCCTGCTTAGCCCCAAAGCAGATCCCTTGCGGAACTTCCAGTGCGGCACTTCCAATAGTGATTATAAAGATTTATCTCTGTCAGCAGGAAGTCATTGGTGCGAATTGGGACCAAAGATTTTATGTTTGGTGTTTTTCTGCCAACTTTGCAAAAAGCCCCTTTTACCCGCATGCTTTCATCCCGAATTGGTATTTTAGGTGGTGGTCAGCTAGGTTTGATGCTGTTACAGGCCGCCATCGACTGGAATTTAGATATAAGTGTACTTGATCCCGACGCTGAAGCCTCCTGCAGCCGGATTGCTCCCCGCTTTGTACACGGCTCCTTACAGGACTACGATACGGTCTATAACTTTGGAAAAGACCTCGACGTCATCACCATTGAGATTGAGAAGGTCAATGTGGAAGCCCTGGAAGCTCTCGAACGGGAAGGAAAGCGGGTATACCCGCAGCCTTCGGTAATCCGTCTGATCCAGGACAAGCGTGTGCAGAAGCAGTTTTACCGGGAGCATAACCTACCTACGGCCGACTTTGTACTGACCGAAAATCGCGAAGACGTTAAAAATCAGGCCTACTTTTTGCCTGCTTTTCATAAACTGGGACGCGACGGCTACGATGGCCGGGGCGTGCAGCGTATTACATCCGTTGACGATATTGATAAAGCCTTCGATGCACCGGGAGTACTGGAGAAAGCCGTTCCTTTTGAGAAGGAAATAGCCGTAATCGTAGCGCGCCGTCCCTCAGGAGAGGTAGTTACGTTCCCGACGGTAGAGATGGCCTTCCATCCCGAACTGAACCTGGTGGAGTACCTGTTCGCCCCGGCTCAGCTTACGGATGAGGTGGACCAACAGGCCCAGCAACTGGCCCGGCAGACGGCCGAAGCCTTCGGTATAGTAGGTCTGCTGGCCGTTGAGATGTTCGTAACACCCGAGGGGGAGGTACTTATCAACGAAGTAGCTCCGCGCCCGCACAACAGCGGTCACCATACCATCCGGGCCAACGCCACGTCGCAATTTGAGCAGCACTGGCGGGCTATTCTGGACCTGCCCCTGGGCAGTACCCACGCCTACGGACCGGCCGCTATGGTGAATCTGCTCGGAGAAGACGGCTATACCGGCCCTGCCTACTACGAAGGAATGGAAACGCTGCTGGCTACGGCGGAAGTGTTTCCGTTCCTGTACGGCAAGGCTATTACCAAGCCCTTCCGCAAAATGGGCCACGTAACCGTGATGGATCAGGATCTGGAGGCTTTGAAAGAAAAAGTGGATCTGGTCAAACAGAGTATCCGGGTGATTAGTAGATAAAGGAGAAAAGAGAAGTGACGGCAGTACCTGACGTCTGATTCATACAACAAGACTAAAGCATAAAGCTTACAGCATATAGCTCACAAAGATTATGATTGGAATAATAATGGGAAGTATCTCGGACCGGAAGATCATGCAGGAAGCTGCCGATGCCCTTACCGAACTGGGAGTCGCTTTCGAGATGGAGATTGTGTCGGCTCATCGTACCCCGGACCGGATGTTTGAGTACGCTCAAAGCGCCCGTCAGCGCGGGCTCAAAGCGATTATCGCCGGAGCGGGTGGTGCCGCCCACCTACCGGGTATGGTAGCGTCGCTTACTTCCCTGCCGGTGATCGGAGTACCTATCCTGTCCAGCAACTCCATTGATGGCTGGGATTCGGTGCTGTCCATCCTGCAGATGCCAGGTGGAGTACCTGTAGCTACGGTAGCTCTTAACGGTGCCAAGAACGCCGGCATACTGGCCGCCCAGATTGTTGGTAGCCAGGATGATGAAGTGGCGGCCCGGCTTGATGCCTATAAGGAGGAGCTCAAAGGTAAGGTAGCCGAGATGAACGCTCAGCTGAAAAAGTCTTAACCGAGTCATACAACGAGCCTAGTGCATTCGTTACAATAGTAGAAAGAAAACAGTCTATCACCCGATTCGTAAACCCACTGTACTATGGAAGAAGAAAGTCCAAAGAAGCGTAATGTTCGGCCTGCTGAGTCGTCCAACCTGCCCCTGATTACCCTGGTGGTGCTGGTGCTTATAGTACTGGGGCTCCTGTTTGTAGGCTACGAGTATATAGCCGACGATACAACCGGATCGGAAGAACTGACCAATATCGTACCTGATACAACCAGCAGCGTTACGCCCCTTGTGACCAATACCGATCCGGTGCTGGCCGAGCCGGAGCGGATTGACTCGAGCCTGGTTATTGACTCTTCGCCAGCAACTACCACCGATGAGGCAACCGAAGCAGCACCGGCCGAAGTGACCGAGGCTCCCAAGCCAACGCCACCCGCACCCAAGCCTGCTGCCAAACCGGCGGATATCGGAGGTGCCTCCACGACGCATACCGTAAAGCCGGGCGAAACCTTCTTTGGTATCGCCAGCCGGTACAACCTCAAGCCGGAGACCCTGAGGTCGCTTAATCCGGATATAGAGCCCACCGCGATCAAATCAGGAGTTACGCGGCTGAACGTCCGGGTAAAGGCGGTTCATACCGTTGGTCCCGGTGATGTACTGCGGGTGGTAGCCAGTAAGTACGGCATCAGCAAGGAGCTCCTCATGCAGGCCAACGGAAAGAGTAAGGACTTTGCTCAGCGGGGAGAAAAGCTCATCATTCCGTTTTCCGACAAAAAATAATATTCAACTGGTTCAGTACCAGGGTATAAGCCTTCGGGGGCAGTAACAGGTGCATCGGCCAGCAGGCCTTAGCCGTTACTGTCCCTTTTTTGCTAGCTCTCTCAGCTTTTTTCGCAGGTCCAGTAGTTGGAAGGGCTTGGCAATGTAGTCATCAGCCCCAATGTACTCAGCAATAGAAGCCCCGTTGGCATGCGCCGTAAACAGTACTACGGGTATGGGGGAGGGAGTCTCTGCCCTGTAGTCGGCCAGTACTTCTTTGGCCACATCGGCCTCCATCATGTTGTCCAGTAAAATCAACGCAGGGCCTACTTCATTGACCTCTTCTTGCATTTGCTGCGGATCCTTTCCTATACACACTGTAAATTCCTTACGCACAACCTGAACCAGTAGCTCCTGTAAATGCAGATCGTCTTCATAGACCAGTATAACCGACATAAAATTATTGATATTAGCTGTTGTGGATGTAGCTCTGGGGTAAACTAAGTGGGGTTAGGAGGTGAATATACCTGATCGAATCAAGTAAAAAAGAGAAAGCATACTGCGCTCCCTGTACTACTTCCGACTGGGGAAGCTTACCGGACTGCTGATCCAGAAAAGCCAGAAAGCGTTTCCATTGTGGTCCGGTTTCGGTAGCGTACACGCTATAATAATGAAAAGAAAGGCCGTTTAATTGTGTAGTCTGTCCTAAATGTTTTTTGATCACCTTTCCACCCAGGGTGGAGCCCTCAGCTACGTAGCAGGCTCCAAGTAGTTCAGCCTCAGACTTTATAGTCCACTCCGGCATCTGGTCGGGTACTGCTATACCCAGCTCAGCCAGGTCAGCCAGTAGCAGGTCTGTCTTATATCGGTGGTTGGCTTCGTACTCCTGCCGAAGGGCATCGTACGGGCGTAGCGCCTGCTCCAGACTGCCGTTAAACCAGTATTGTGCCAGTATGATGGTACTTAGTTGTTCGCGGTTGAGTTGGTTACTGACAATGTCATCTACAAACAGCGCCTTTTCGGTCTTGTCGTGCAGCTCAGCTGTTGCTGATTTTAATTGTGCATGAAGTGGGGTCATTCAGCTAAATCTAAAAGTGTTGGTTACTTACAATCCAGAACTTGTGGGCGTGGTCCAGTTGCTGGGCACGTCCTTTGTAGCTACTGGATTTTACCAGGTATCCCGTGGCTCCGGCTTCGTACGAGTTTTTAATATCAGTAGGAAAGTCAGATGTACTGAATATGATCAGTGGCAGGTGACGGGTTTTCTGATTCTGACGGAGGGATCGGATAATTTCAACGCCACTCAGTCCGGGAAGGTTCATGTCCACCAGGATTAACCGGGGTACGATGGGGTCGCTGTTTTCACCATTCAGTTTTGAGAAGGCTTCGGTACCCGAGCCGGCTACTTCGAAGGTGAGGGTTTCGTCAAGTTTTTTTACGATTCGTTCAAAGAACAGTACATCATCCGGATTGTCCTCAATGTACAGTATGTCTACCTTTTTCATAAATAAAAGTACTGTGTATAAGAGCAATGGTTATTAACTGGATCAAGCAGGTTCAACGGATTCACGCGTTGGTAAAGCCACAAAAAAAGTTGTGCCTTCCCCTTCCTTACTCTGGAACCAGATTCTCCCGCCGTGGCGGTTTACTATACGCTTGGCAATGGCCATGCCCACGCCGTGCCCTTCGATGTTGGAGGTGTTGTCAAGCCGCTTGAACAGATCAAATACTTTGCTGGCCTGGGTCATATTGATACCCATTCCGTTGTCTTTTACTGAGTAGATGGTCTCATTACCCTCTACATTGCCTTCAATTCTGATCTGAGGATCGGCCGAAGAAACCGAGTACTTGTAGGCATTGGAGATGATATTGGCAAAGATCTGACCGATCATGGTAGGGTCGCCGTATAGCGGGGGAGTACCGCCTACGGTCACCTTAGGATGGTGCGAAGTAGTGGCTACATTGAGGTCTTCCACCAGCATATCTATAATGGTGCGCATCGGTATATCCTGCTTCTTGATCTCCGAGCGCGACAGGCGTGAGTAGCTCAGTACATTCTGGATCAGCATACTCATTCGGTCGGCCGACCTGAGTATCCGGTCTATCACCTGCTTGGCATCGTCATCCAGCTGCTCGTCAAAGTCTTCCAGCAAGATTTCAGTATAGCTCTTGAGCGTGGTCAGCGGGGTACGCAGGTCATGCGAAATGGTATAGCTGAAAGCATCCAGCTCTTCGTAGGCAATTTTCAACTGATCATTAAGACGACGGATCTCATTGGCTTTCTGCGTGATGACGTGCAGGATGTCCTCTCGCAGGCGCAGAGCAGCCGATATTTCTACGTCCTCCCAGGGACAGGAGCTGTTCTTTACTTCCTGCGTCCATTTCTCAAAGCTCTTGCGGGGGCTTAGGCGTATGGTACCGTCCTCTTCATGGCCACTGACACTTTTTTCCGGATTGCCCGCCCAGGTCACATGCTGTATCTGCTCTGGCTTAAACCACAGCACATATTCGCCCAGGATGGGAGACAGGGCAATGGCCATCAGGCCCGAGGCTTTATCTTTATAGTGAACAGCCGGACCAAACTGGTTAGGCAGGTGCGTAGTCTGGAAGAAGTTGTCGACTTTGATACTTTCCAGCCATCTGACAATATCCTGTACCTCGTCTTCAGCGGGAGTACTACCCACCAGGTGTACTTTGTCTTCAAATACTAGGGCGGCTCCCGTAGCTTTGGTAAGCTGCAGAATATTGTCTTTGCCGCCGACCAGTCCTTCGGCTACATTCCAGTCTTTGGTCATCTGGATGAGCAACTGCTGGCCGGTGGAGTAGATCTGGTTGGAAAACTCGCTGTCGGTTTCGTCACGGTGGTGCTCCAGCGTGGCCGATAGTATCTGGCTGATAAAGCGGGCCGTATTGCGGGCCGGATAATCCACAAAGCGGGGCGAGTAGTGGTGACAGGCTATGAGCCCCCACAGCTTGCCTTTGACGACCAGCGAAATACTCATGCTGGCCATGACGCCCATATTCTTAAGGTACTCGATATGAATAGGAGACACCGCCCGTAGTACTGAGTCGGACAGATCCAGTACGTTACTACCGGGCTTTTCGTCAGGGTAGAGGCGGGAACTGCTGGATGAAACGTCGGATATAAGACGGACGAGGTTGCGCAGATACAGCTGGCGGGCCTGCTTCGGAATATCCGAGGCGGGGTAGTGTAAGCCCAGGAAGGGGTCCAGATGAGGCTCCTTCTGCTCCGCTACTACCACGCCGTGCCAGTCTTCCATAAACTGGTATACCATCACCCGGTCAAAGCCGGTGATACTCTTCACCCACTTGGCAGCTCTGTCGAGCAGCAGATGGAGCGTCTTGGCTCCCTGTACTTCCTGCAAGGAGCGGGTGATGAGCTTCTGGTAGTCCAGTACATCCATCCAGGTAATCCGGGGCTCAAACTCCAGCACCACGTACTCACCCGAGGCGTGTATGATCAGATTCATGTCCTGATCGGCTACCTGCATCTGCTGCGGATTGAGCCACTCGTACGACTGGTTGCGACGCCCCACGTTGAGTAGCTCTTCCAGGGCCGAGCCCGGCACGGTGGAGGCAATGTATGAATCAAGTACCTGTACGGGCTGGTCAATGAGCTCTGCGGCGGATGTACTTATATAAGTACTGATGTTGTTACTTACCTTTTTGATCAGGTAGGAATCTTTATGTACGGCTACCAGAAAACCGTGGGCTTGGATGCTGCCGGGGATGTGAATAGGCTCCCGGTCGCAGCTGGTCAGATCAACGTCTTGCATGCAATAATAAAAGTACTGAAAGTAAGAAATCAAACTTGTTTTTCAATCAGGTGTACCTTGCAGGAAAAGTACCAGGACTCGACGGGCAAAAGTGGTTGTGCGGTAAGTACGCATAACTTACCATTACTGATTGAAAAAGGCCTCGTTCGAGGCAGCTATTTTGGAGAGGGTTGAAAATAACGCACAAGTTAGCAAACATTTCTTTTGATACCGAAACTTTGCCTCTCCATATTTTTATGCGAGTGTCCCTTGGGAACTCAGCGGTTGATTCTGTGCTTGTCATCTGCTTATGACTGAGCATAACGTACTATTTATTTAATGTGCATGTAAGACGGGCTACTTCCCGAATTCAAAAGCAGCCCGTCTTACAGAGTAATGAATACTCAATTTCGTGGACCTCCCCAATTTCCGCCTGTTCCACCCGGACCGGGGTCACCACTAGTGCGACGAGGGGCCGGGGCAGGAGCCTTACCAAAATTACGTAGCGTATAGGTAAAGGTAAGCATGCCGTACTGGGTCAGCACGCGGCTGGTTACATCCTCCACGAAGGTTTCGGTGACGTTGCGGCTGATGCTGTTGTTCTGCGCCAGTATGTCGAACAGGGTCAGCTTTAGCTCGCCACGGTTGTCTTTCAGGAATTTCTTGCCAAGGCTGGCGTTCCAGAGGGTGAAGTTCTGGTTGAAGCCCTGGCCCAGGCCGCGGAAGGACTGGTTGGTAACGTCCGTCTGGAACACAAATCCCTTTCCAAAGATCCAGTTGATGCGGGCTGAGCTCACCTGCGTAAAGAAGTTGTTATCGAGCTGTGGCTGGATACTGTTACGTACGATGTTGTAGTTGCCGTTGAACGATACCGTAAAATCCAGTTTGGGGCTGATGTTGCTGCTGAGCACAATTCCCTGCGACAGGGCGTAGTTGTTAGAGATATTGAGCTGCTGGTTGATCAGGCCCGGATTACGGTTGTAAAGGACCCCGCTGTTGAGGTTAAGATTGACCTTAAATGCCTTGATAGGGGAGCCATAGTTGACAAACAGCCGCGTGTTCCAGGTACCATCCAGGTTGACAGGAGTAGTCAGCTGTGCCCCCTGCTCCAGGCGTAGTCCGTTGGGCAGTATCATGGGACGTTCGGCCACAAAGGTAGAGTTGGTGATGCTGTTATCGGTATAGTTGGCGGAGCCCAGAATAAAGAAGTTGCGGCCCAGTTTGGCATCCGACGAAGAGTACCGGATATTGACCCGGTGGCTGTACTCCTGCTTCAGGTTGGGGTTACCGGCCGTCAGGAACAGCGGGTTGCTGTTGTTGATGACGTTCTGGAGCTGCGTGATGGACGGCTCGTTGGTAGAGGTACGGTAGAACATCCGCAGGTTTTTGCCCTCACTCGGGCGGAACATCAGGAAGGCGTTGGGAAGCAGGTTGGTAAAGGTCTGGTCTACTTCATTGAAGCGCGGGAACAGCTGTTGGCTGAACAGCCCGGCGTTCTGTAGCTCAAGGCCTACGGCTCCGGTAAATTTCTTCTTGTTGGCCCGTAGCGTAACTCCGGCCCGGTGCGTCAGGTACTGGTTGTCAAAGGTATTGGATAGCAGCGTGTCCAGGCGGCTGTACCCTTCTTCACTATTGACGTAGTGGAAGGTCCGGTTGCGGGAGTCGCTGTTGCTGAGCGACACGTTATACCCCAGCTGCAGCTGGAGCAGCTTGCTAAGGGGCTCGGTGTAGTTGATATTGGCGCCCAGGCGTACGTTGCGGGAGTCGCTGTACGACTGCTGGTCGATGGTATCGCCAGGTATACGGCTGGCATTATAAAACCGGTTCAGGGCGTACAGGCTGCCCTCACCATCGCGGTTGCTGAGGTTGGTCGAGATATTCATCGACAGGGTACGTCCGGCCTTGGCGAAGCGGTGGCGCCAGAGCAGGTTGTTGGTAAAGTTGAAAGCCGCAGTTTCGTTGAGGCGGGTGTTGTTGGTCTCGTTGAGCAGGGTACCTAATGGGGCCAGGGTAGTTACCCCCACACGCTGGGTACCCGACTCGTTGTTCTGCCAGTTCAGGCCGGGCGTAAATATGATAGAGTTGTTCTTATTCAGCTTGTACTCAAACCGGAAGTTGACCCGGTGGTTCATGTTGGTATTGGCGAAGTTGCTGTTTTCGCGGTAGAATTGGTTGCCCGAGCTCAGGAAGGTCTCCCGGTTGGTTACCTGGCTGTTGGCATTGGTAGACCGGTTAAAGAAATAGCTTCCCGTTACTTCGAGGTTCTTTCCCCACATATCGCTATAGTTGAGGCCAAAGGCATTGGTATTGGTGATACCGCTCTGCTGCCCTACCAGGAAGTTGCCGGCATTGCCACCGCCACCACCACCGCCTCCGGCACCACCGCGGCCACCACGTCCACCACCGCCCCCACCACGACCGCCGTTACCGGAGGTGCCCAGTACACCGGCCAGGTCCTGCGAGGCGAAGTTCTGCTGGTTGATGTTGTTGGAAAGGCCAATGATGGAGATACGCTGCGTTTTGTTGAAGATGTTGAGGTTACCGCCCGCCATGTAGCGGTCGTCGGAGCCATAGCCGCCGTATATTTTACCAAACTGGCCGGCGTTGCGGTCAGAGCGGGTCACGATATTGATGGTCTTCTGGGCATTGCCGTCGTCAAAGCCGGTGAACTGGGCCTGGTCGCTCTGACGGTCAAATACCTCTATCTTATCAATGATTTCGGCCGGAAGGTTTCTCAGAGCCAGCGTAGCATCTTCTCCAAAAAACTGCTTACCATCTACCATCACGCGCTGTACCGCTTCGCCCTGCGCCTGTACCTGTCCGTTCTGCACGGTCATACCCGGCATTTTCTGGAGGAGTTCTTCGGCCGTAGCGTCAGGGTTAGTCTTGAAGGCTGCGGCGTTAAATTGTGTAGTATCCCCTTTCTGCTGCGATTGTTGTACCTGACCCACTACCTTTACTTCGTTGAGGGTAGCAGCCGTTTCGGAGAGGTAGATAGCGCCCAGGTTCAGGTCTTCCTCCCGTAGCCGGATGCTCCGCTCGTAGTCCCGGTACCCCAGGTAGGTAACCTTGATACGGTAGCGACGAGGGGTCAGGCCCCCGATCTCGAAGCGCCCGTTGACATCGGTAGCTACAATCTTGGGGGCTGCGGTAGAGTCGCCCGGCTGCGTCACCATTACATACGCCCCTACGATGGCCGATTGGTCGGTGGTATCAAGTACCGAGCCGGTAACGCGGTAGGTGGGGCTCTGGGCCTGGGCAGGTACCAGAGCGGTCAGTAGCAGGCCGGCCAGGATGAGTAAGAGTTTAGGAATAGTATTCATAGGTAGGTTTAGTTGCTTGCTGGTTAGAGGCCTGCACTTATATAAAGTTTAACTCTTTTTGCGGGCAATGGTAGCGGTAATCTACCAGTTCGTGGTTCTAGCCGACGAACAGGGAGGTTTGACCGATAGCTATGCAAAACTTTTTGCAGTGAAACGACACAAATTCCGGGTCGGGCCTCTATCGGTGGATGAAGATTTTTTAATATTAGGGTAGAATTAACACATCATTCCATGAAAGCTTTTTTTGAAAATCTATTTCAGTATACCGATCACTTTAATACGGTACTGATCCAGAAAATGATGGTAGAGCAGGCGGTGGATCTGAGCAAGTCGCACCGGCTGATGAGCCATATGCTCAACGCGCACCATATCTGGAACAAGCGCATCCTGGGTCAGTCGCCGGAGGTAGGCGTGTGGCAGTCTATGCTCCTGACCGAGATGCTGGACCGGAACGAAGATAACTATCAGCAGACACAGCGTATCCTGCACGAAGCAGACCTGGATACCACCATCTCCTACACCAACAGCAAGGGCGATTCCTTCCAGAATACCGTGCAGGATATCTTATTCCAGGTAGTGAACCATACCAGCTACCACCGTGCCCAGATAGCGACCGACTTTAGGGAGCATGGCCTTGAACCTATTATGACCGATTATATCATGTACAAACGGTAACCAGCAGAAAAGCGGAACGGTTAGTACTTTTGTGGTGCAGTTTTTTTCGTTAGAAATAGAGTAACCAATACGTGTATAGATGAATCTTCCTGCCTCAGATACTAGTACTACAACCTATTCCGTAACCAATCATACAGATAAGAACCCATTAGAGAAGTACGCGAATAACAAAATCATCCCTGTTCAGCTAAGGGAAGAGATACTTATTGCGCTCTCTTACTACCCTGAGTTGATCAACACCCACATCGAGTTCAGGTTCAGTAACCGTATCCGTAACTCCGTGATGCTGGCGCAGCCTAAGCTGGGTACTATGTGGAAGCCCCAGGCCGAGCGAGGCTACGTGATCAAGATGAACACCCGGTTCAGGCTGGGAGGTGAGCATCTGAAGATCGAAACCCTGCCCAAAGATGTACTGATCGGGTGGGTAGGGCACGAGTTGGGGCACATAATGGACTACCTGCACCGCAATGCCTTCGAGATGCTGAAGTTTGGGATTGGATACTCTTTTTCAAGAAAGTACATCATGGGGGCTGAGCGGGTGGCCGATACCTACGCCGTCGAGCACGGACTGGCCAGTAAGATCATAGCGGCCAAAAACTTTATACTGGACCACGCCAAGATCCCAAAGCGCTACAAAGCAAAAATCCGGCGACTGTACCTGTCGCCGGATGATATTATGCTGCTGGTGGAAGAAGCCGAGACAGATCCCTCAGGAAGTCTGTAGCTTGCTCTTGACAAACTCTTCCCATTCCAGAAACTGCTCTTCTTTCATAACCCGGGGGATCTTGACCTGTCCCCCTTTTTTCTTGGTAGCTTCGCTCCAGTCGTAGAAAATATCCGACGGAATCATCGTAACCTTTACCCCTTTAAGGGCTTTGCCCCGGGCTACCTTGTAGTTTTTGTTGTTTTCCTGCAGGTTAGCGTCCAGTGCCGCCGTTATTTGGTCGTTGTCAGCGCAGGAGTCGCAGCCCATGTACCAGTGGTGGATATATTCACCGTCTTCGCGCTTAACCGCCGCTACGATAAATTCCTTAACATCCACGTTGTACTTCTCATTGAGATGCAGGATGGCCTTCTCCATCTGGTGAACCGATAGCTGCGAGCCTACCACGTTCAGGAAGAATTTGGTACGGCCGGTAATCTCTATTTCGCTGCGTGACTTATCTGTAAACTGTACGGTATCACCAATCATGTAGCGCCATGCGCCCGTTACGGTGGAGATCAGCAGTACGTAGTTTCTGTTTTCTTCCACTTCATCGATAGTATGTACCTCGGCATCGGGGCGAACTGTACCATCTTCCTGCATATTTTTTTCCTCAAAAGGGACGAACTCAAAGTAGATCCCATTGTTCAGCGAGAGCTTCATGCTCTTGGTATCGGGGCGGCTCTGATACGCCAGAAAACCTTCCGATGCCAGGTAGGTATCAATATAGATCAGCGGGTGAGCCAGTAGCTTTTCCAGGCTTTTCTTGTATGGGTCCAGGGCTACACCACCCGAAGTATATACCATCAGGTTAGGCCAGATGTCGTGGATAGTATTGACACCATGGTACTCGATCACCCGCTTCAGCATCAGTTCGATCCAGGCCGGAATACCCGATAGGCTGCCAATGTCCCAGTCGCGGGCTTTTTCGGCTATGCGCTGGATACGGGCATCCCAGTCGTCAATACCTGCGATCTCCTTGCCGGGCTTGTAGTAGATATCAAACCAGAACGGGATGGTGCTGGCGCTTATTCCACTGATTTCACCTTCCAGGTGGCCGTCCTTTTCCTTGAGATGGGTACTGGAGCCCAGCATCATGATCTGTTTCTCGAAGAAGTGGGGCGGCAGGTCAAACTCCGACAAGCTCAGGATCTGCTGAATGGCCGTACTACGTAGGGCTGCCAGCAAATCATCGGTGACGGGGATGTGTTTGCTGTTGCTGGTTGTACCGGAGCTCAGGGCAAAGTAGCTGGGTTTACCGGGCCACGTTACATCCTCCTCGCCTTCCAGCGTACGGTGCCACCACTCGCGAGCCATCTTGTCGTAGTCATGAGGGGGAATTCTACGGGCAAATTCCTGCTGGATATTCTCGCTGGCCAGTATTTCTTCAAAGTTATAGTGTTGGCCAAAGGCCGTGTTCTTCGCTTTTTTTAGTAAGCTTTTCAGCACATTCAACTGCGCATCGTGGGGAGACACTTCTTCGGATAAGGTATCCGTCAGTTCAATCGCTTTCTTGATAATATTACCAATGATCGGCATGGACTTGTAGTAGGTTAAAGTACAGTAGCTCACCTAAAAAAAGTATGCCTTGTCAGGAACCCATTAGAGTTGGTGATCAGTGATGGAGTTGTGGGCAGGCTTTCCCTGAGGTTCGGTGTAATTGCCGCCGGTTCGGTTATGGTAGGCTTTTGCGAAAATATAACCTGTAAAGCCATGCACTACCGTAGATCCAAAAACAGCCAGACTCGCCAGGACCCACACCGTATGAAGGCTAATGACTGCCAGGGTATGTACGGCATAAAACATAGCCGCAACTCCGATGGGACCGAACCACCCTATAAAGAGTATATCAGCAGTAGTAAGCTTCCTGAGGAAAGGCTTCAAAGCCAGCAGAACGGGCAGGCGTCTGAAGAGTAAGAGTGCTGCTACAAAGGCTACCGCCTTCCAGCCCAGCGCCAACCACTCGTTCCAGGGAAGGATCAGTCCGAACAGGATAAATATGGGTACCGTAAAAATGCGTTCGAGCGCTTCCTGTACTTCTTCCTGCTCAATATCCTCATCCTGATCCAGTACATAATTAGCAATATAGCCGGCTGCAAACACACCAATGATCCCATTGCAGTGCAAGAGCTCAAGAACTCCCAGTACAAAAAAGCCAAGTGACAATGAGAACGCCAGCAGAGACGTTTCTTCCATCCAGTTTAGCTGCTTGGCTTTGACCAGAGCTTTAGCTGCCAGGTACCCTATCAGTAACCCCAATAAAATACCTCCGCCGGTTTCCCAAAGTATAGATTTCAGAAACCAGTCTTTCCAGGCACTCTCCGAGCTCTGAATTAGTAGCAGGGGCAAGAGTACCAGCGGGTAGGCCGCACCATCGTTGGCACCCGACTCAAAGGATATGGCATGCCGGACCCGCTCCGGGAGTAGCTTCTGAGCAGTTTCTCCTGACACAATGGTGGAGGCTACTACCGGGTCAGTAGGCGTTACGATAGCCCCGATGAGGAAGCATAGGACCCAATCCAGATCAAACAGTAGATAGATGATGGCACTGGCGATGCCGCACATACCCAGCATGCCTCCCAAAACAAGTAGTGACTGCAGTAATTTGTTGGCTGAAAGGTACTCCTTAGGTACTCTGAATGCCGTAGCCATCAGAGCCATACTGATAGTGAGTTGGCTGGCCACCGCCATAATCTGTTCAAATGATCCCCATTTGGTCATGTCAGAGACATCAAGTACATACGGGCTAAGCAATATACCCGCTGCCATAGCGACTATGGGCTCGCTGATGACAGACTGCTTGAGTTTTTTGAAAACTAGTCCAAGTGCCAGAAGCAAAAAGCTAAAACAGGTCAATCCAATTGAAAAATCCTTCATATCTAGTGCGGCAAAGATGTAAAGTTAGCAGTTCCATGTACATGCTAAGCAGGAGTTCTGCTCAGCTAATTTGCCAGATAATGTTGGGTATATACGTAGATCAGGTGATCATAAAAAGCATGCCGCAGGAGCAGAGGCCGTGGCCACAGGAGCAAATTGGAGAAGGAGAAAATCAGAGCGAAGGAGTAAATAGGGGCTTAATAGCAAAACCCGGCTGCGGGCCGGGTTTTGCTGATGAAAGACTTTTTCAGGTACTTATTACTGCTGGTCCTTCAGGAAGTTTTTCTGCTTCAGGATGCGCTCCATTACTTTCAGGTCGTGCTCCGAGTTGAAAATGCTGTATGGGAGGTAAATAAACTGTCCGCGTGAGATCACCATCACAAACGCTTCTTTGTCTTTATATACCTCCTGGATCTGCTCCCACTTCATCACGCCGCCTTCCTTCTGGTTGATCTTCATCAGGATCTGACGGTTGTCGATCTCGTACTGATATTTCTCAAAAAGAGGCTTGTATTGTTCCAGCTGGGTAATACCCGTAAACTGGATGACCCAGAAAAGCAGGTACAGAATAACGCCGACAAAAATAGTTACATAGATCCAGATGTTGGGATACACTCCCGTAATACCCAGAATAGCATTGACCAGGATCAGGGCCAGTGGTACGAACACCCATTTCCACTGGGTTTTGATGAAGTGGCGCATGGCCAGGCTGATGTACTTTTTGTTGTCAAGTGCGTACTTCTTGGTTTTGACAGCCGCCGGGTTGGACGGCATCTGGTACATGGGTTGATGTTTATTTACCGGTACTTTGGCCATAATCTTTGATATAATAAATTGTAAATGGTATCGCTCTCTCCCTGGCTTTTCACAGAAGCTATATCGCTAAAGGATAGTTCCTGAATCTTCCGTACAAAATGACTGCAAAGTTAGAAAAAAGCCGCCGACTTAGCCGAAACACTCTTGAAATAAAAGTGGTTTAGGTATTTTGGCGTACTTTGTGTCTTTGAAATATCGTTAGTACCTGTAAAACCTGGAAGATTTTCGAAACGGAAACCCCAATTCCTTCAGGGTTAGCCTATAAACCTTAGCATCCGAATGAGTTTTCTTTTCCCGTCGTTCCTTTGGGGCATGCTCGCGGTGTCGGTACCCATCGCCATCCATTTCTTTAATTTCCGTCGTACCAAGCGGGTCTACTTCACCAACGTCGCTTTTCTGAAAGCGGTCGAGACGCAGACGAGCTCCTTCCGGAAGGTAAAGCACTGGCTGATCCTGGCGGCGCGGGTACTGGCAATAGTGTGTCTGGTGCTGGCCTTTGCTCAGCCTTTTCTGCCCAGCCGGAGTACTATTGCCGTAGATCGCCGGGGTGTGACCAGCCTGTACCTGGATAACTCGTACAGCATGCAGAATGAGCTCAACAACAAGCGCTATCTGGATATTGCTACGGGCAGGCTGAGTGACCTGATGGGGGTGTTCAGGAACGCTACTTCCATGCAACTGGTCACCAACGACTTCTCGGCCCAGGAGCAGGGGCTAAGTCCGGCGGATAAGATCCGTGACCGTCTCACTACCATTGGCCTGTCGCACACGCCCCGTACGCTGGCTGACGTGTACCGCCGGCAGGAAAACCTCATGGCCCAGCACCGCAACGCCGGGCAGAACCAGCTGTTCTGGGTATCGGATTTTCAGAAAAGTACGGTAGGTGACCTGTCGAAGCTAAAAGTAGACTCTACCAATCGACTATTTATAGTACCGGTACAGGCTACGCCCGAGAAGAACGTATTTGTGGATTCGGTATGGCTCAATACACCCTTTATCCGGGAGCTGCAGAATAACATCCTCTTTGTAAAGGTAAGCAACTCCGGTAGCGAAGCCGTTAAGAACATGGTAGTAAAGCTCTACCTCGACAATACCCAAACCTCGACGGCTTCGGTCAATGTACCCGCCAATGGATCAGCCACGGCCAGATTCAACTTCAGCCTAAAAGGTAAAGGCTACCGACAGGGGCGCATTACTTTTGATGATTTTCCGGTTACGTTTGATAATGACTACTTCTTCGTCCTCAATGCCTCACCCGTCATCCGGATCCTTCACCTCTACGGACAGCGCAGCGGCGGCAACTATATAGAAAACGTATTTCAGAACGACAGCCTGTTCCGTACCCAGAGTTTCAGCGTGCAGAATGTAGACGTAGGCCAGCTCCGTACGGCCGACCTGGTTGTACTGGAAGGTGTAGAGCAGCCGTCGGGCTCGCTGCGTACTGCCCTGGAAGACTTTGTCCGTAAGGGAGGTACTATGGCCGTCATTCCGCCCAATTCGCCGGATGGAGGTGCCTATGGAGGATTCCTGGGGAATCTGGGAGTGCGTAGTATCATAGCCAAGGGGGAAGGTACCCCGCAGCCCGTACCGTTGAACCCACCCAATCGGGATACGCCTTTCTTCAGTGATGTATTCGAGGAATCAGTACGGCAGGAAACAAACCTGAACCTGCCTTCGGCCGCTACTACCTGGCAGTGGAGCGGAGGAGGAAATGCGTTGCTGTCCCTGCGTAATGGGCAGCCGTACCTGACGCAATCTACCGCCGGTAAGGGTCAGCTGTATATTTTTGGAGCGCCGCTCGCGCCGACCTACGGCAATGTAGCCCAGCACGCGCTGTTTGTGCCGGTCATGTACAAGCTGGCGGCCACCAGCGTGCGGGCTCAGCGTACGGCCTATACCTTTGATGAAAACACCATTGCGCTGGCCGTCTCTAATCCCACTCCCAATGCTATCTATAAGCTGCGCCGCAACAAAGCTGAGATCATACCCGTACAGCGGCTCAATGGCAACCAGCTGGTGCTGGAGCTGCCCAAGAGCAACCAGCTAAGTAGCGATCAGGCGGTGGATGCCGGCTACTACGAACTGGTCCGGGACGATAAGGTAGAGCAGCTACTGGCCCTGAACCACGACAACACCGAGTCGAAGCTAGAGTACTACAGCCCCGACGAACTACGGGCGGCATTTGCCGGACAAAAGAATGTACAGGTCTTCGACAAAATAGACGACTCTGCTTTTGCGCGTGAATTTGAGGAGCAGAATGTGGGTACCAGCCTCTGGAAGTACTTCCTGTACGCGGCTCTGGCGTTCTTCCTGATTGAGATTGTACTGATCCGCTTTATGAAAGGCTAGCCGTCATACCTGTACTGAGGGAGTGCGATCTACTCGATTGACAAAGTCCGCTACATAGCGAATGGCTTTTTTGGCCTCCGGCAGTATCCGTACGAATAGGGGCCATACGTGGGGGAGCTTAGGCCATACCTGCAAGTCTACCGGTACTCCGCATTTACGCGCGTTTTCTGCTACCCGCAGGGCATCATCCAGCAGGACTTCGCTGCTGCTGGCAAAGATGAGTAGCGGGGGAAATCCGTTGCAATCTGCAAAAACCGGCGAGATCAGCGGATTGGCAGGATCAGATTTGCCTGGATAAATACCCGCGGATACGCGTACTCCTTCTCCATAAAACATAGCATCTGAGGCGTCATTCGTAACTAGCGAATTACCGGAGGCGGTCATATCGGCCCAGGGCGAAAATACGATGCCATAGCCCGGCAACGGGATGTTACTGTCCCGAAGCAGGGTCAGCAACGAAAGGGTAAGTCCACCCCCGGCCGAGTCACCGGCTATACTCAGACTAGTGGTACTTACCCCCTGGTCGAGCAGCCACTGATACGCTTTCTGAGCGTCCTGCAGAGCCGCCGGATAGGTATGCTCAGGGGCCAGCCGGTAGTCAGGTACCAGAAGCCGTGCATTGAGAGCTTTGGCAAGCGCCATAGTCAGGGCACGGTGCGTCACGGGGCTTCCGGCTATAAATCCTCCACCGTGCAGGTACAGCATCGTACGGGTAGCTCTTTTACCCGTCTGATATACCCATTCTCCTTTTACATAGTCATTGTCAACGGGTTCAAACGAAAATCCTTTGGGTGCTTTTTTGATGGCAAAGGGAGAGTTGTTCATGGCGAAGCGCATGCCACGGGCAATCTGCATGGGCGTCTTTCCCTTCGGATCACGCTTGAGTTGTTTCTTAAGTATATACGTCAGTAGCAGGTTTCGCAGGCTCATGAAGGTACTCCTCTGGTCTTGGTTGTGTATAGAGTAACGACTATATGCTGCTAAGAGTTGGGGTAGTAGCTGCGATTTGACAACAACCTATTCAGTAAATGGAATGATTAGCTATCAAAAAAGGCGGTACTGAAGTTACAGCACCGCCTTTTTCTTCATCGTAATACCTGGCTTTACTTACTGCTATTCATGGTCTGGAATAGCTGCACAAAACTGTCAATGGGTCCCTTCTGATTTGGGTCGGTGACGGGCTTGGTGTTGTAGTAGATGTCCATAAAGTTACCGGCTCCTGACCATACCGTCTGCATGAGGCCCCGGTAGCGGGGAGCCAGGGTAGGATTGGCCGTAGCTCTGAAATCTTTGAAAGCCTCGTACTGCGCGGTAGCTACGGCTGGCTTGTTCCAGGGGCAGGTAATGACGTCGAAGCCCTTCATGGTAAAGTAGGCGGCCGTAGGTTCGGCGCGGTTGTAGTGCCAGTCGCAGATTACCACATCTTTAGGGATCATGTCCACCGCGCGGTGGGTGTTGTTCATGCTGGCTTCCCACATACCGAGTCCGGTGGCCTTGGCATCCAGCAGGCGATCCCCCCATATCCACAGCCGACGGCCCTTTTGCGCCAGGTGATTGCGGATCCTGGTAATCTCTCCGGCAAATAGCTCGGCTTTGTCACGGCCACCGCAGCGGGGGCACTTATCGTCGCCAATGTAAAATACCTCGTCCATACCGGCATGAAAAGACTTAGCTTCGAAGGCATCCATAATCTCGTCGACCATACTAAATACTACCCCATGTACCTCCGGATGCAGCGGACAGTAGCTCTTGCAGTAGAGTCCGTCGGCGTTGGGCCACTCATACTTTTCGGGCATGGTTACGTGGGGCGTTTCGTCAAACTGGGGGTACACCCGCAGCAGGTTATGGGTGGTATTGGCCCAGGACTGGTGCCCCAGCAGGTTGATCTGGGGGATGAGCTCAATGCCATACTTCTTGCACAGCTGCACCATCTGCTTGACCTGCTGAGGCGATAGCGCACTCGGGTCGCGCAGCTCGGGGTGTGACTTAAACTGGTAGTTATAGTCGACCCGGAGTACCAGGGTATTGACCCCGCGCGGAGCCAGTTCTTTTTCTATAAAGGTCAGAAAACGGGCGTGTTCGGCCGGAGTGGGGGCCGCGATACAAAAGCCCCGTACCGTACCCAGGCTGTCGGGCGTAGTACCCTGAGCCAGTAGTAGCGAGCTATTGAATAGTATGAAAAGGAGTAGTACTAAATGCTTCATAGGTTAAATAGTATCTGGTCGCTCTACTTTTTCCCGTACACACAACGTGTGTTGTCTGACTTCTGGTAGTACGACTTGAAGTTGCTGGCCTTCGGGTCGGTGCAGCCTTTGAGGTCCAGTAGTTCAATGTTGCGGAAATGGATCGGGTGGCTTTCGGCCTGTAGGGCTATGTATCCTTCCCCCAGCAGCGTGTTCTGGCGCTGCATCCAATAGTCGCCGTTGTCGATGTGGGCGGTTTTCCAGTCGTAGTCTTTACTCACAAATCCGCCGCCTACCATGGGCTTGGTATAAGTAAGTACCGTATCCCCTTCGATGACATGGTGGATGATGGAGTCGCCCAGTACCACTGCTTCTACCTGTACCCATCGGTCGCCGTGGTAGGTTTTGGAGTCGGAGTCGATGCAGTGGTTGAGGTTGAGCTTACCGTCTACATGGGCGATGGTACCCGGTGTACACAGGTTGCCAGTATGTCGCTCGCCACTGCCCAGGCCGCCGAGCAGCTGCAGCTCCAGCGACACCGGGAAGTCCTGCCCCAGGGAGTTGCTCTGGGCCGACTGTGAGTGCAGCATTACGCCACTGTTTCGTACATTCCAGGCGGCACCGCCCGCCAGTTGGTTGCCGACAAAGCGGTACTGAAAGCGCAGGATGTAGTAGGAGTAAGGCTTGTGGTAGTACATGTGTCCAAACTTCTCGTTGAACTTGTCATACTGATCGTACTCGATCTTGATCATGTTATCCTCCACCCGGAAGGTATTCTTGTAGTTACTGTTCAGGGGCTCGCCCGCTATCTTGATGTCCCAGCCGGTGAGGTCCTTGCCGTTGAATAGCTGCACCCACTCTTTCTTGTCCTTATTGGTATTGGCGGTTTTCTTCTGAGCCATCAGCGACGGGCCGCCGAGCAGAAAAACAATACTTAAAATCAGGAGGTGTGATTTGTTCAGAAACTGCATGAATAAAAACGTTTTGGAAAGTACATCAGACAAAGCCACAAAACTACCATTTATAACCATGGAGCTGCTTTAAGTAAGAAGATGTGCGGGGTGTGCCGGACCTGCAACAATGGTAGAACTCGCTAGTACCAACGTTAGTAGATAACAGAAAGAAAAATAGAGTAAAATCAGCGACTTTGAACATTTTGTATTAAAATGAGTTTATTTTTAAATAAAAAGCTATTCCAACTATTTATAAATTGATTGGCTCTGTAATGTAAATCATCATTAGCCATAAAATCATCTACAAATCAAATGGTTGACACACACAATAGACTCAGAAGTGCTCTGGAAGGCTTTGGTTTTGCCTTTCTGGGGTGTTTATCCAGCTGGTACCTCATCGGCCTTTTTCTGTCCCTGTTCTTCGCTACGCTTAGTGCCACTCCCTTCCTGTGGTTTGGAGGTATAGCCGGACTATTATTCGGAACGCTCATTTTTATCATGGCTATAACCATGTATAGCCCTGATGGTGTAGCCGAATCCTGAACCAGCCCTATATTTGTGGTATATCATTCCACTATACCCTTATGTACTCTCGGTTTCCAACCTTATCGTTAGCACTGCTAATTTTTTCAGTTGTTGTATTCACCGCTTGTCGTCAGGCTGCTGATGGTCCGGATGAGGCAAAGAACCGCCTTACAGCGGCTCCTGAGTGGGCTCTCAGTGAAATATACGTGAATGACGCCCTTACCTTTAAGGACGGGAAGAAGATGGAGAGCTTTGGTACCATCACCTTTGACCGGTATATGGAGAAGGTGCAACTTAGGGAGGATGGTACTTTTATAGGGCATTTCAAAGGCGAAACTCAGCCCATGACGCTGCGCTGGAAGGTGGACCCCGCCAGTAAGACCATCCAGGTGGGCGCGGCTGATACGACGACCGCCGGAGGTACCTGGACCATAGCTCCGATTAATGTGTACGAAGATTCGTTCGAAATGAAAACGGAGAGCAGGGCCTACGACTATCCCCAGGTAACGCGGATCGCCCTTAAATTTAAATCGGAGAAGTAAGCATCCAGCATATATCTTAAAATAACAGGAGCGCCCGGTACTATACCGTGCGCTCCTGTTTGTATAAGTACTTTGGCAGGTCAGGCAACCGGTAGTTTCCAGCCGTTGCGGTAGTTGGCTTTGATGAGGGCGTTGGCTTCGGTGTCGTTCTTAAATTGTCCCTTGGTGGCATCCCAGTATATCTTACGCCCGGTCTTGAAGGCAATGTTGCCCATGTGCGCGTTGATGGCAGCGATACTACCCGTCTCGATGCCGCACTTGAGCAGGGCCGGGTTGTTCTCTTTGATCGCTTGTACGAAGCCTCGGGTGTGGTCGTTGAGGTAGTCGCCGTTACGCCCCTGATCGGGTATATCCGCTACTTTGTACTGCTTAATGCCATCCTTGGTTTCGGTTTCGGGATGGATCTCCCAGCCGCCGCGGTTGAGTACCAGCGTAGCGTTGTTCCCGATAAAGGCGATGCCCTCCGTCTTGCCGTAGTTACCTCCGTCGATGCCCGTAGCGTGTTCCCAGAGCATGTTGAACCCGTCGTACTCAAAGATAGCCTGCAGGGTATCCGGTGTTTCGGAAGCATCATCCGGGTAGGCCAGTTTTCCACCCGATGCCATCACCGACTTGGGAGCCTTGGCATTCATGGCGTAGAGGGCAATATCGATCTCATGGACGCCCCAGTCGGTCATCAGGCCACCCGCGTAATCCCAGAACCAGCGGAAGTTGAAGTGGAAGCGGTTAGGGTTGAAGGCCCGCTTGGGAGCCGGTCCCAGCCACAGATCGTAGTCTACGCCCGCGGGAGGAGCACTGTCGGGACGAACCGGCACGGGATTCATCCAGCCCTGGTAGGCCCACACCTTCACCAGACGAATGTTGCCCAGCTTACCGGAGCGTACGTATTCGATAGCCTTCTCGTAGTGGGACCCGCTGCGCTGCCACTGCCCCACCTGAATCATCTTGTTGTTGTAACGCTTGGCGGCCGAAAGCATAATGTTACACTCTTCAATGGAGTTGGCCAGGGGCTTCTCACAGTATACGTGCTTACCGGCAGATAGCGAGTCGGTCAGGGCCAGGCAGTGCCAGTGATCAGGAGTACCTATGATGACCGCATCCAGATCTTTGTTCTCGAGCATTTTGCGGTAGTCCTTGTAGAGGGCCGGTCGCTTGCCCTGTATTTTCTCGACATCCACGGCGCGCTTATCCAGTACACTCTGGTCTACATCGGCCAGGGCCACGCATTCTACGTCGCTTAGCTGCAGGTGCGACCGCAGGTCCGACCAGCCCATGCCGTTGCAGCCAATGACGCCCAGCTGTAGTTTATCGTTGGCCGATACGCGCTTACGCTGCTGAGCCAGTAGCTCGATAGGGGGGAGGGTAAATAATCCAGCCCCCAGTGCAGAGAGAGCGGTTTTCTGAATAAAGGAACGTCTTTCCATGCGGCAGGTAGTTAAGAGTAGTGGTCTGTTTTGAGTATATCCAAAAGGATATAGCTACGCAAAGCTACCCGTCAATCAGCCTTAACTTCTTACTGCCTGCTTTGGATTTACTCCCTGTCAATCATGTTGTTAGGGCCTAAGTAGTACTAAAGCACAGCTCCTCTGTCCGAGGCCTTTTCCCACAGCTCAAAGGCTTTCATTGCCTCCGCTTTGTCCATCTGGATCATCTCTACTTTTCTTTCCGAAATGGGGAGCGGTATCTCCTCATAGATCAGGGCATCATCGAAGCCAATAGCAGCGGCATCGTGGCGGGAGTTAGCATAGTACACACGGCTGATCCTGGCCCAGTAGATGGCACCCAGGCACATGGGGCAGGGCTCGCAGGAGGTATATAGTTCGCAGTCGGGTAGTTCAAAGGTATTGAGGTTTTTGCAGGCGTTCCGGATGGCTACTACCTCGGCGTGCGCGGTGGGGTCCTGCGAATCGTATACCTGGTTATGGCCTTCGCCTACTATCTCGCCGTTGCGCACTACTACGGCTCCGAACGGGTAGCCTTTTCCTTCGGTACTTCCCTTGATAGACAGTTCGACGGCCCGGTTCAAATAGTACTCTTTACTTTTTTCTGACATGGTTACTAGGTGGATAATGGTCTGTTTGCTGATGATGCTTATTGCAAGCCTGATTTTACGTCAATAGCAGTGTCTGTGACTGTAATAGTGTACGTCTTATCACGGGTTGGATCAATTCCGTTGGTGAAGTATCCGAACCCTTTCTGATAGGTAGCACCATTGTCAACCACAACAGACACTTTATACTGGCCTTCCCTGATCTCCCTGCTATTCCTGAGGCTGGTTACCATACTTTTTCGGGAGCCAGGAAGAATAGTAGCTACATGGGTCAAATCGTAAGTCTCTCCATTTCCTTCTATTGAGAGTACAGCCTCTTTAATTGATCCTGAACTTGTGTTGTCAATAACAAAGCTCACCGTGGGTGACGGATCAATACGCTTACAACCGGCTAATACAGCTATAATAACACCCAAGAGGTAGACAAGCTTTTTCATACTAATCTACGGATTAATGAGCCGGCCGCTCGGGAGCCGGGGCAGAGGCGTGGTACTCGTTCTGGATAATCTCCGCGTAGTTCCCCAGTAGTTCGAGTACCCGCTCACGGCTCTTCGAACGTACCACGCAGCCTACATGGTACTCTTCCTGCATGGTCCATACTACTTCCGGTGCGTTGAATGGTGCCAGGTCGGGCCACTGCTGCCGCGCCAGCGAGATAATAATGCCTGAGTACTCGTTGCGGGTAGGAGACAGCTTGTACTTTTCGCTTTCACCACGGGCTACGGACGTTTCCATTTTGGCCCATTCGCGCCAGAGGTTTATGCCCGACGAGGCCTCAACCATATCAGCCAGATGAGCTCCGCCCACGCGGGAGGAGGTTTCGAGGAAGTAGTAGTGCCCGTCTTCGTGACTACGGATAATCTCGGTATGCGAGGCGCTGTGCTGCATGCCAAAGGCTTTCAGTACATCTACGGTCATGGTCTCGAGGGCACGTGACTCGGATGTATTGAAGGGTACCGTCACCGACCGGAATATCCCTCCGCCATGGGCCACATCGTAGGGCGGCGCTATGTACTGGTTGGACCAGATAAAAACGACCCTGCCGTTCATCGACAGCGAGTCCACGTGGTATACCTCACCCGGCTTGTACTGCTCCACCAGGTACTCATGCCGGCGGTCGCCCAAGCTGTGGATGACCTCCCAGAGCTCTTCGGTCGTGTGCAGTTTTTTGATGCCCGTTGAGGAAGCCTCAGAGCGGGGCTTGATCATCCAGGGGCCGGGCGTGCGCTCGGTAAACTGGTGGATGGCGAAGTCGTTGAACAGGGCCGAAAAGGCCGGAATACGTATACCGGCCTCGGCGGCCTTGGCCCGCATAGCAAGCTTGTCGCGGAAGTAGCGGGCTGTGGTCTGCCCCATTCCGGGTATCCGGAAGGTCTCGCGCAGCAGGGCCGCTTTTTCTACATCAAAGTCGTCCAGGGCTACAATGCGATCGACCGGCCGGGTACGCATGACGTACGCCAGGCCTTTGATAACATTCTGCATGTTAAAGCTGCCGTCTGATTCTTCCTCCATGTAGAAGAAGTCATCTATATAGTCGCGCACCCAGGGGCGTCCTTCGAGTTTCTTATTAGTGAGCAGGTATACGGTATTGCCAGCTTCCTTGCAGGCTCGGAGGAAGTCATTTCCCTTGAAGTAGGAGGATATACAAAGAAAAGTGAGGGGTTGTGACATGGTATCGGTCGGTTTGGGATTCTCCGTTTGTCGTTTTACCAAATATATACTTTTGTGTGAAAGGGGGAAAGGAGTTTCCGTCTTTCGGATGGAGAGGGTCGAGTGAAGGAATCGCTTAGTTCGTAATTCAGATAGCCAATCCAATAATCAATACTCGACCTGCTTCGATTGGCTAGAGACCTTCCAGGTACTGACGCAGGAGCCGTACTCCGTAGGCAGTACCCGCCCGGTTGGGGGTGAATTCGGTATCACCAAAGGCAGTACCGGCTATATCCAGGTGGGCCCAGGCCGGATGTTCATCGGTAAATTCTTCCAGAAACTTGGCGGCTACAATAGCACCGGCCAGTGGCTTCCCGTGGAAGTTCTTTATATCGGCTATGTCAGAGCTTACTTCCTCCTTGTACTCGTCCCAGATGGGCAGGCGCCATACCCGCTCACCGGTGGCTTCGGCGGCCTGGGTGAGTTGAGTAGCCAGCTGCTCATTGTTGGTAAAGAGGCCGGCGGCGTGGTAGCCGAGCGTCTGGATGACGCTGCCCGTCAGGGTGGCGAGGTCGATGACTACGTCGGGTTTGAGATCCCGAACGGCGTAGCTGAGGCCATCAGCCAGCACCAGTCGCCCTTCGGCGTCGGTATCTATTACTTCGATGGTTTTGCGGGCATAGGAGTCTATGACATCACCGGGCTTGGTGCTGGCTCCGTCCACGCAGTTTTCGGTAGATGGAATAATCCCAAGTACCCGTACCGGCAGCTTCAGGCGGGCCGCCAGTTCTACAGCGCCCAGTACGGCTCCCGCTCCGCCCATGTCGCTCTTCATGAGGTGCATGTTAGCGGAGGGCTTTATGGAGATACCTCCGGTATCAAACGTAATACCCTTACCTACCAGCGCGATGGTCTTCTGGTATTTAGCGGGCGTATAGTCGGTCAGGATCATGACCGGAGGCTCCATACTCCCCTTGTTGACCGACAGAAGTGCGTGCATCCCCATAGCCTGCAGGGCATCCTTTTCGAGTACCGTAACGCGGTAGCCGTACTGCCGCCCCGACTCCAGGGCCCACTCAGCCAGTACGCGGGGGGGCTTCCGGTTACCCGGGCTGTTCATCAGGTCCATGATCCGCATCTGTACCAGAGCCGTTTCGTGGGCTTTGCGGATGGTCCTTTCTACTTCGTGTGTATCGGCTGATCCGGACCAGATGCTCAGTTGTCCTTTATCACCGTACAGGGGGCTGAGGGGCTTCCGGTCGGATTTGTATAGCTGAATAGAATAGCCACCCAGCACTACACCATTCACGGCAGCTTCTATCCAGTTTAAGGGGCAGTCACTGAGGTCCACCACTACCTGAGCGGGCCAGCGGTCCTTGCGCTTGTGAAAGAGCAGCCGTATAGTCTTTAGGAGTCCGGCGGGCATGGCCTTTTTTCCTAAGCCCAGCCAGAGCTCTTTTTCCGAAGGCCACCAGATTTCGTTTTTTTCAGCTTTAAAGTGCGGATGATTGGCCGGAGCCTCCTCAAACAGTCGGATCAGTAGTTGTGACTCATCCCTTTCCCGGACTAGTGTACTATTCATAGCAGGTAGTAGTATAGATGGTTAAGGCCAGGTAATGATAATCACTTCAACGTGCTTACGTCAGGGACTACCTACCGTCGGGCCTCTGCTAAGTAATGCCGTTTAGGGGATTTTTGTTTTAGCCTTTTACTACCTGGTTACTACCGCAGATACTGCTTCAGGGCTTCCATCTCCTGGGCCGGAGCCGCCCGCTTGTACAGGATACGGTATACGGCTTCGGTAATGGGCATGGGCACCTTATAGGTTTCATTCATGGTATGAATGCTGTTGACGGCGTAGTAGCCCTCAGCAATCATCTTCATTTCTAATTGGGCGGCTTTTACGCTGTAGCCCCGGCCGATCATGTTGCCAAATAAGCGGTTGCGGCTAAACTGGGAGTAGGCCGTTACGAGCAGGTCGCCCAGGTAGGCCGAGGAGCTAAGGTCGCGCTCCCGGGGGTCGACGGCTGTTACAAAGCGGCGGATCTCCTGCATGGCGTTGGACACCATCACGGCCTGGAAGTTGTCACCGTAGCCAATACCGTGCGTGATGCCACAGGCCAGCGCTACAATGTTTTTCATGACAGCGGCGTATTCTACTCCGTACAGGTCCGTGAGCGGATGGGCTGTTACAAAGCGGCAGGTCATGAGCCGGGCAAATTCTTCGGCGCAGCTATATCCGGTAGAGGCTATGGTCAGGTAGCTCTGCTTTTCGAGAGCTACTTCCTCGGCGTGGCAGGGGCCCGCTATTACACAGATATCATCCAGAGGTACCTCAAAAGCACTTTCGACCCAGTCGGTAACTAGTTGGTTACTGGAAGGTACCATGCCCTTGATGGCCGATACGATTCGCTTGCCGCGGAGGTGCTCGGGTGTAAGTTCCTGCATCGGTTCCTGCACAAAGGCCGCCGGTATGGCTAATATGACGTAGCTGGCGCCGCGTACGGCATCCCGGATCTTTTCACAAACCTTCACTTTCCTGGGCGATAGGTACACATCGCTCAGGTAGCTGGGATTGTGGTGGTAGGTACGGATATGGGCTATGTCATCGGCATTACGCAGCCACCAGCGTATCTGTACGTTGGGTTGTTCGCTCAATATTTTGACGAGGGCGGTAGCCCAGCTTCCGCCTCCTACGACGGCAATTTTTTCCGGAGATGAAGTGCTCATAGGTACTTACCAGATGAATATTGAGACGTAATCCCTCGTCAGAGGTACGGTACCGCTCAACTTCATAGAGTGCTGTATGTTGATTTAGGGGCTAAAACTACGCTTCCTTGGCGGATGCAGCTCTTTATTTAACCAAAATCTTTTCAATATGGCACAGAAAAATGAGGAAACTCAACGAAAATAGAAAGATTGGGAAGCTGGGGCTACGGCGGAATTGACAGCAAAAACAGGGGAAGAACAGCAGAAATGAAAAAATCCTCGCGGCAGGTGCCACGAGGATTTCCATCTTCTTAACCTAAACTAAATCGAATTATACAGTTACAACGCTCTACTTTCAGTTTTCATTGGATTTTTTTTGCTCTTTTTTCACCTCCGGTTTCTTTTTTTCTATTAAGTCACCATCACTGAGGCGTTTAGAGACTACCGCAAAGGGACCGGAAACTACTTCTTCGCCTTCGGTAAGGCCAGATACTATTTCAATATTCTCGAAATCGCTGATACCCGTCTGGACCTCCCGGCGCTGTGCTTTTCCCATAGTATTGACGAATACCACCTCCCTGATAGGGGCCGCTTTGGCTGGCGTAGTGGCCTGCTGACTGGCGGGGGCCGCCTGTTGTCCCGGGGGTGTGGGCTGCGCAGCGGTAGTATCGCGAGTAGTTACAGCCGCAATGGGTACCGAAAGTACCCTGGCTTTACGTTCGGTAATAATATCAACGGAGGCTGTCATACCCGGCTTAAAAGGGTAGGTTCTCTTCCCTCTTTTGGGCATCAGGTCGCGGAATGATTCGTTCATGATCCGGATTTTTACTTCAAACTCCGTGACGGCATCGGCCGCGGAAGAAAGTGAAGCTGAGGCGCCCGATGCAGCCAGGCCGCTGGCCGTGTTGGCAATCTCGGTCACTATCCCCTTGAACTTCCGGTCGGTGGAGCTGTAGGCATCCACATCTATTTCGGCGGTATCCCCCACGGCTACCCGTACGATATCGTTTTCGTTGACATTGACGCGCACTTCCATGTTGTTGAGGTTGGCGATGCGCATCAGTTCGGTACCAGCCATCTGCGTAGTACCTACCACCCGTTCGCCGATCTCTACGTTCAGCAGTGAAATGGCACCACTTACCGGGGCAAATATGGTAGTCTTGCGGAGGTTTTCGGCGGCATCTCTCAGGTTGGCCTCCGCGCTTCGGATGTTGTATTGGGCGGCCTGTACGTTGGCCTTGGCGGCTTCTATCTCCTGCTGGGCCACTTCGTAGTTGGCCCGGATCTGTTCAAAGTCAGCGGCTGAGATCACTTTATCCTCAAAAAGCTTCCGGTTGCGTTCGAAGTCGGCTTTAGCCCGGATCAGCCGGGCTTCGGTCTGCGCCTGCTGGGCCCGGGCCTGCTCGTAGGTAGCTTTGCTGGAATTGACAGAGGCGCGGGCTCTGGCTAGCTGTGATTCGTAGTTGTCGGGGCGGATCTTAAGGAGTAGCTGGCCCTTTACTACCGAATCTCCTTCCTCTACGTAAAGACCAATGATTTCGCCCGATACGTCCGGGCTGAGCTTCACTTCCACTTCGGGCTGTACGCGTCCCGAAGCGCTGACCCGCTCTATAATATCGGTACGTTTTACCTTAGCCAGTTCCACCTCCATCGGCTTTGTCTGGCCGATCCAGCCTACCTGCTTGGCCACTACCAGTCCGCCTACCAGTACCAGCACAATACCACCCAGTATCCACCACAAACGATTTGAAGATTTACGAGCCATAATTAGTAGATTTTATTTGTCAACGAGGGTACGTCATGTTATGTATGAGAGCTGCCCGTCTATTCAGACAAGGGTCTGTTCATGTAAAAGTCCAGGATCTTGGTGCGGAAAATGTAGTCGTACTTGGTCTGTACCAGATTGGCGCGCGACCGATCCAGATTGGCTTTGGCAATGTTGTATTCAACCGAGTTGATGGCCCCGGCACCAAACCGGCTCTCTGCTACCCGGAAGGCCTCTTCCTGGGCTCTTACCTGATTAAGGGTAGCCGTGTACCGTTTGGCCGCGTTGGTCATATCTATGTAGGACTGCTCTACGTTCTGACGAATTTGCAGGCGCACTACCTGGCTTTGGTATTCGGTATTCTGCTGCTGAATCCGGGCGTTAGATATCTGGTACCTGTTCTGAAAATTGGTAAAAATAGGTACCCGCAGGTTAAGGTTAATGGAGGAGTTGCGGTTAAAGTTCAGCTGATCCAGGTACCCGAATTGTCGGATGGCGCCATTGGGCACCGTGACTACATCGATCACCGGTACCCGGGTTCCGTCGGACATGATATAGCGTGTATCTGAAGGTACTTCCATGGTACGGGTGCCGGACCCATCGGCCACAAAACGCTCGCGGGGGGCTGCGCTGGAGTAGGCGGTATTGATACCACCGTTCAGAAGCAGAGAGGGGAGGCGGGCTCCTCTGGCCACTTCAATACCCTGGGCAGCGGCGGCTACCCGCAGCTCGGCCGCCTGCATCTGGGGCAGGTTCTGGACGGCTGTTTCGAATACCTCCTGGGCGGTGGCGTCGTAGGCGCGCAGACTAGGATCACCTACGTTCAGGGAGGCTACCTCTAAGGGCTCGCCGCCGGGCAGGTTCATCAGTTGCTTGAGACTCAGCCGGGCCGACTCCAGGTTGTTCTGTGCGTTCACCAGGGATAGCTCGTCGTTGGCCAGCTGCGCCCTCAGGTCAAACAGGTTGCTCTCGGCCAGCGAACCAGCCTGTACCAGTTTCTGGGTTCGATCCAGCTGTAGCTGCGTAGCTTCCACCTGCCGCTGAGCCACCTCGATCAACTCCTGCGAGCTGATTACCTGCAGATAGCCCAGCGCTACGTTGAGCATGACGTCGTTACGGGTAGCCGACAAATCTTTTTGGCTGGCCTGCAGGCTCAGGTTATTTTGCCGGATGGTATTCCTGATCTGAAAGCCGTTGAAGAGTGATACGCTGCTCCCCAACTGGTAGTTGTTAAACGCGATATTCTGCTGAACAAACTGGTTGGTAAAGGGGTCAATGTTACGACCCGAGCTGAAACCCTGTGAGGCGTTGAAGCTCAGACTGGGCCAGCGCTGCCATTTCGACTGCTCATAGATATTACCATTAGACTGTACCTGTAGCTCGGCTTGCTTGATCTGCGGATTAGTACGCAGGGCTATACCAATGCACTCTTCGAGGGTAAGAGGATGATCGGGAACAGTAGTTACCTGTCCTTGTACCGTTACCTGCGCCCTGGCTCCTAACAGGGACCCGCCACCCGCTAGCAGCATCAGGCCGAATACTAACTTCCGTAGGGTATAACTCATGGAATGATGCAGTTTGACAATTTCAATATTACACGATCCATAGTAAAACGCCCATCCGTTTGGGACGGGCGGTCAAATAGATCGTAATAACGGGGAATAGGGCTGATTAGTTAGAAAGGCTCCGGTAGCAGGCCCCGGTTGACTACCTTCTGAAGGGAGCGAAATGCCTGGAAACGAAGTTGATGTCAATCGTTGCCTCAAGATACTTCGGGCCGTTATATCAGGTACTTTAACAGTAGTCTGATGAGGATGTTAGATCACCACCCCAATTCCGAACAGCACCACGAACAGCAGCGTGGAAAGAGCCATTTGTTTGAGATAGGGGTCCAGTTCGCTGGCCTTGCGGAGGCGCGACACGGCCAGACCGTTGCGGATAAAGAGCGGGAAACTCAGCAGAAACAGCAGCTGGGTATAGTGCGTGTAGTGGAGGAGTGTATACAACAGGATACAGCCCATACCCAGTACCAGAATAGCCCAGTGGTAGCGCACGGCGCGTTCGCGGCCCAACCGGACCGGAATAGAGTTTTTGCCCGTGGCCCGGTCTGATTCGATGTCTCTGATGTTATTGATATTCAAAACCGCTACTGCAAATAGCCCGCAGCTGGTAGCGGGCAGGAAGAGGTTCCAGTTCCAGACCAGCGTGTGCAGGTAGTAACTACCCAGTACCCCCACCCAGCCAAAAAAGATCAGGACCGACAGGTCGCCCAGACCCATGTAGCCGTAGGGGCGCTTGCCGGCAGTGTAGGTAATGGCCGCCGCGATGCAGGCCAGTCCCATCCCCAGAAACACCCAGAAGGTATTGGCAGGAGCCCCCTGCAGAGCGATGTACATCAGGCTTAGCCCGGATATCAGGGAGAGAAACGAAAACAGGATAATAGCCCTCAACATACTTTGGGCCGTGATGTGTCCGGCATGTACAGCACGACGAGGCCCTACACGCAGATCGGTATCCTTGCCATTGACGGCGTCGCCGTAGTCGTTGGCAAAGTTGGAAAGTACCTGTAGAAATATGGTAGTAAGGGCACTCAGCAGAGCTACCGGCCAGTTGAGCTGTCCGTGGGCCGCAGCCAGAAAGCTGCCCATCAGGATGCACGAAAGCGCCAGGGGCAAAGTACGCGGACGAGCCGCTTCGATCCAGGATTTCATTTTGAGGAGCTATAAGCCGTATGCTATAAGCTATTTGCATTTGTGGTAAAAGAACTTACAGACCCACGGCCTTCTTAAACTCAGCATCAGTAGGCTTAACGGCCGAGGCAAAAAAGTGCGTCAACTGGCCCTTCTCATCCACTACGTACTTGCAGAAGTTCCAGGTAGGAGCTTTGTCGTTCCAGCCGTTCAATGTCTTGGTCGACAGCCACTTGTACAGCGGGTGCTGATCGTTGCCGGTCACGCTGATCTTGTCGAACATCTGGAAGGTAACTCCGTAGTTTTTCTGGCAGAAAGTAGCAATATCCTGCTCACTGCCCGGCTCCTGGCCGCCGAAGTTGTTGGCCGGAAAACCCAGTACTACGATCTTGTCGCCGTACTTCTCGTGGAAGGCCTGCCAGTCGGCGTACTGAGGGGTAAAGCCACACTCCGAGGCTACGTTCAGAAGGACTACCTTCTTGCCCTTGTATTTCTTGAAGTCAATAACGTCATCACCGATGAGCGATTTCATCTTGAAGTCATAGAGCGTCTGAGGAGCCGCAACGGTATTTTCCGGTCTCACTTTTATTTCCTTTTTATTGGCGAATAATCCTGTAATCAGGGAAAACAGCATAATGATAGCTACTTTAATGAACTGCATGGGATAGAGAGGTTTGAGTGGAAACTTGTTCAGGTACTGGTACTAACTATATCAAAGCCTTTATGACAGAAGTCCGGACCAGATAAAGCTAATCACTAACACCTGATCGCTAACAGCTCTTTACCTACATTTTTTCCGGTACATCTATGCCCAATAACGCCATGGCGTGACGGATTGTTTCGGCTACCGCAGCGGACAGGGCTATCCTTAGTTGTACTGCTTTCGGATCGGGATCCGAGAAGATCGACAGTTCGGCGTAGAACTGGTTGTACACCTTTGCTAACTCAAACGCGTAGAGGGATATAATGGACGGCGCAAACTCCTCACCGGCCGCTCTCACCCGCGACGGGTACTGCGACAGGTAGAAGATCACTTCCTGCTCCGCCGGGTGTACCGATGCGTAGTCAGTAGGTACAACAGCCTGAAGGCCCGCCTGCTCGGCCTTGCGCAGGATGGAGCGAACGCGGGCATAGGTATACTGGATAAAAGGCCCCGTATGGCCCTGGAAGTCAATAGACTCCTCCGGGTTGAAGAGCATCCGCTTCTTGGGATCTACCTTGAGCAGGTAGTACTTAAGAGCGCCCAGTGCCAGGGTATGGTACAGTTGCTTGGCTTCGTCGCTGTTGAAGTCCTCGATCTTGCCCAGTTCGCGGGTGCGGCTTTCGGCCGTATCGTACATTTCCCGGATCAGATCATCGGCATCTACCACGGTACCCTCGCGTGACTTCATCTTACCGGTGGGTAGGTCCACCATACCGTAGCTGAGGTGGTAGCAGCCCTCGGCGTAGGGGCGGCCGAGGCGTTTCAGGATAGCAAAGAGTACGTTGAAGTGGTAGTCCTGCTCGTTACCTACTACCCATATATAGCGATCGTTATGGAAATCCTGGTACTTGAGCTCGGTAGTACCCAGGTCTTGGGTGATGTATACCGAAGTACCATCGCCACGGAGTACCAGTTTCTGATCGAGGCCTTCTTCCGTCAGGTCTATCCATACCGATCCGTCCTCTTTCTGATAGAACACCCCTTTCTGCAGGCCTTCTTCAATGATATCTTTACCCAGCAGGTAGGTGTCTGACTCGTAGTAGGTCTTATCGAAGCTAACGCCGATCTTGTTGTAGGTTTCGTTGAAGCCTTCGTACACCCAGCCGTTCATCTTCTGCCAAAGGGCTACGGTTTCGGCATCACCCTGTTCCCACTTGCGCAGCAGTTCGTGTGCTTCCAGTATCCAGGGGGCTTTCTTGGCGGCTTCCTCTTCGCCCATGCCCTGCGCTACCAGTTCTTTGGTCTGGCGCTTGTACTCCTTATCAAACTCCACGTAGTACTTACCGGCCAGGTGGTCGCCTTTCAGGCCGGAGGTCTCAGGCGTTTCGCCGTTACCCAGCTCGCGGTAGGCCAGCATGGACTTACATATATGTACCCCCCGGTCATTGACCAGGCAGGTCCTTACTACATCATAGCCATTGGCCGATAGAATACGCGCTACCGAGCTGCCCAGGAAGTTGTTACGGAGGTGGCCCAGGTGCAGGGGCTTGTTGGTATTGGGCGACGAAAACTCCACCATCACCGACTGGCCGTTGGCGGGGAAGGAGCCGTGATTAGGATTGGTACTGATGCTGCTGAGCAGGTCCAGCCAGGTGGTGTTTTTCAAACTGATGTTCAGAAAGCCCTGTACTACGTTGAAGCCGGCTACTACCGAGGAGTGCCCGGTGAGGTAGCTGCCTATGGTTTGTCCGATCTCGATGGGGGGGCGCCGTAGCGCCTTGGTCAGCGGAAAAGTAACAAACGTATAAAAGCCTTCGAATTCTTTTTTGGTGGGCTGAAGTATAATATCCTCCACCGAGGTCTGAAAACATTCCTGAATAGCCTGACGGATGTCGTCTTTCAGCGTAGCTTCAATATTCATGTTTTTGTTTATAAATAATTGATATAAAGAATCACATCCTGACAGACATGATGTTTCGGGTGTCGTCGTTATAGGTACGGGTGGTCGTCGGACTACAAAAGTAGGCTAAAAATAAGTCTGTGCCTTACCTTCGGCTAACCTTATTCATCAATTTGGGTTTAGGAGTCAGTGAGATTTTGTATATTTAGGTAGAAGTGAGCTAACTACTACTTTTTTTGCTAAGGCATCCCCATGAACATGATAAACAAGTATACGATATGGCTTTGGTTTGTGCTTCCGGTATTTCTTGCATCGTATCAGGAGTCTCAGGCTCAGCTTGAACAGGCCCAGCGCCTCGAAATCCCTACTTCCACCGCCCTGAATGAGCAGCACGAAGTGTTCTCCCTGGGCGAAGCCGGAGCCCTGGTGGTGATACGCCGTAACGAATATTCCCACACCCGCAACGAGCAATGGTTATTTTCCAAGTACGATACCGATCTGAAGCCGCTCTGGGCGCGGGAGTATAGCTTGGACTACCGGTATGTACCGGTGATGGCCTATCAAAGCGAACACTTTGCCTACTGGCTATTTGGCGAGCCCGATACGGATCATTACCTGTTTCTGAAGCTGGACCTTAACAGCGGTGATATAGACCTGCACCGGGGTAAACTACTGGCCAATGTGGATGTACACCAGTTTAAGGTACTGGGAAGCAAGGCCCTGATAGCGGGCTACTACCGGAGCCGCCCGGTGGTGCTGGTGCATTCGTTTTTTGACCATACTACCCGCGTGCTGCCCGGCCTGTACGAGCGCAACATGGAGATCAATAACGTAGACATTAACGAGCAGGATGGGCTGATCAATGTTATTACCTACGCCTACCGCAAGCGCAACTGCCACTTTACCATCCATACCTTCAACTACGACGGCAAACTGCTGAAGAGCACCACCCTGAGCGATGAGCGCAATAGCCTGATATCGGGGCAGATCGTTCCGCTCAATGAAGACAACTCCTACCTGATTGGTAACTACTCCGTGGGCTGTACGCCCTTTTCGCAGGGACTCTACATTACCCATGTCCGGAATAATGAGCCCGAGCAGCCGCAGTTTATCGAGTTTTCGGACCTGCAGAACTTCTTTAACTACATGAAGCCCAAGCGTAAGCAGCGCACGCTGGACCGCCTCGACAAGCGCAAGTCCATGGGTAAGGAAAACCGCTTCCGGTACCGCCTGCTGGTACATAACCTGATCCAGACGGAGGACGAAATCGTACTGGTAGCCGAAGTGTACTACCCCAACTACAAGTCGTCCAGTCCCGCCATGAGCAGTGGCTTTAACCGGCAGTACTCCCAGACGCTGGATGGATACAGGTATACCCACGCCATCGTGTGCGGGTTTGACCGGAATGGACGCTACAAATGGGACAACAGCTTCGCTATCAAGAATCTGATCAGCTACGAGCTGCAGGAGATGGTACAACTGACGCGCGTGGATGACTACTTTGTACTGGCCTATCCGCAGGATGGCAGTATCCATACCGAAGTGATCCGGGGCGATAAGGTGGTGGTAGAAAGCGAGAAGTTTGACCTGGAGCCCAGCTCCCAGAGTGAGAAGGTACTCTACAGCGATAACGCCAATCTGGCGGCCTGGTACGACAAGTACTTTATGGCCTACGGCATCCAAAAACTGAGCAGCGAGCGGGCAACCACCACTACGGCACAACGTGAAGTATTCTACATCAATAAGCTGGCCTATAAGACCGAGGAGATAGGCAAAGCCAAAACCACCGGAGAAGCGACTAACCGAAAAACTTCCGGATCAAAACGATGATCAGGTTCAGGAGCAGGCTGAGCAGCAGCATGGTGGCTATCGGGAAGTAGAAGCGGAACCCTTCTCTTTCCACGCGGATGTCGCCCGGCAGGCGCCCGAACCACTGGAGCTTGTCGTGGAAGAAGTAGAAAACTACGCCTACCACAACGATCACCAGACCGATTACAACCAGGTATTTTCCGAAATTAGGGGACATAGGGTATGCTAAGATCAGGCTGTTGCTGCCGATATAACACCTGAAACTGCTATCTGTTTCAGGAAGTGCCTGATTAGGGGCAGGTTAGTCTACCATCCATATACGGTCGGCCTCAAAGCCCTGCTCTCTCCACTCTACCTGCACGCGCTGCGTTTCCAGCGTGTTGACCTTCATACCTACATAATCGGGCTCAATGGGCAGATCGCGGTTGTAGCGGCGATCGATCAGTACCAGTAGCTCCACCCGCTTGGGACGACCGAAGGCCGTCATGGCGTCCATAGCGGCCCGTACCATACGGCCCGTAGCCACTACGTCGTCAATCAGGATTACACTTTTATTTTCGAGCAGGAAGGGTACCTGGGTTTTGTTAGGTACCAGGGGCGAATCGCGGCGGCGGAAGTCATCGCGGTAAAAAGTAGCGTCCAGATATCCCAGCGGAATAGCACGGCCCAGCCGTTCGCTCAGTTCTTTGACGATGCGCTCGGCAAAATATATTCCACGCGGCTGCAGGCCCATCACCACCGAATCCGAAAAATCCTGATGATTTTCGATGAGTTGCTGGCACAACCGGCTGGTCATGATCTCCAGAAGAGGGCTACTTAGTATAAGTCGTTTTTGGGTCATTGGTATTATTCCCGAAATTTGCGGCTTAAATTAAGACCACATTCACTAATTACATAACTTTTTATGAAATACCTTATAGCCGGGCTGGGTAACATAGGACCCGAATATGCTTTTACTCGTCATAATGTCGGATTCATGGTACTTGACCGTCTGGCGGCCCAGAACGATTTCAAGTTTTCGTTTGAGCGCCTGGCCTACGTAGCCGAGTGGAAGTACAAAGGCCGGCAGATTCATTTTATAAAGCCTACTACCTACATGAACCTGAGCGGGAAGGCCATCCGCTACTACATGGATGCCTACAAGATACCGGTCGAGAACCTGCTGGTGATCGTAGATGAGCTACAGCTACCTTATGGTACCTTACGGGTCAAGCCCAAAGGCTCACACGGCGGACACAATGGATTGAAGAACATAGAAGAGTTGTTGAGTACCAGTAACTACCCCCGTCTGCGGTTTGGGATTGGCAATGATTTTCCGAGGGGCAGGCAAGTAGACTACGTACTTAATCCCTTTTCAGATAAGGAAATGGAGGAGCTCCCTATATTTCTAGATCGGGCTGGCGACATAGTCACATCTTTTTGTACTATTGGGGTACAGCAAACTATGAATAATTTTAATCAATGATTGTAGTTTTTAAAGAATTTTAGTCAACTGAGGCGTCTGTATTCATGTTTTTGACTTAAAATCGGTTACAAGCAGAGTTTGCTAAAATTTGGCAAAGTTTGTGATGTATATATTGCTGTTGCAGAGTTTGTTAATTATTTAGAATAATATTCTATTATACGGTATAGGTAGTTTAATCAACCTTGAACTTTAGATGGAATATAAGCGGGTAGGGGTTCGAAAATTAAATTGAACAATACCTAGAAATATAAAAAAAGCTATTATCTTTGTGTCCATATTACGTAGAAGCAGTAAGGGAATGGCTAAGCAAGCAGTATCCCGCTGGTTTTATGAAAAGTAGGAGTACAAAAGCCTACGAATTGGCGAACCGAAGACCACAGGTGTTTGTTAGCCAACACAGCAGAGAGCAGAGCTCCTGCAGTAGGTACGACTGGAAAGTTTCCGGTCATGTGAGTGTGCCAGCGTTTGATAAGCAGGTACCTCCACCAAACAACTAACTCAATCCGGTGCAGCCGGAACATGGACTAGAATAGTCTGACACCAGTTTTCTCTTTTATACCTGCCTGTGCGGGAACAAGTTCGGAGAAAAATATGTAAAAGAGTTAGAGTTTTTTATAGTAGAAAAAGGTTAAGGGTTTAGGAATAGTCAGTATAGAGCCACCTCCCAGATGGGGTGGCTCTATCTTTTTATGGGTATGGCCCACACCTCCACGCGCCGGTTTACCTGTCGGGCGGGTTCGGAGTTATTATGAGCCGCCGGACGAGTAGGACCATAGCCTTTGCCGTCGATCCGGTTGGGATCTATGCCTTTTTCGATCAGGTAGTTTTTTATGATCAACACCCGCTGCCACGATAGCAGCAGATTCTTCTCAAAATCCCCGACATTGTCGGTATGGCCCTCCAGGTTGACTTTCAGGTCAGGTCGGGTCTGCAGGAAGCTGGCTACTGAGTCCAGACGTACTCTGGCTTCAGTAATCAGGCTGTCTTTACTCTGCACAAAAGGTACCGTAGCAATAGGTTTATCGAATGTCTCGGGAGCCAGGTTGATCAGGCTTCTGACTACCTCGCCCTGCGCTTTGGGCTGTACAAGTACGCTCTTCGGCTGATAGCCCGGCAGGGCAGCCGTGATACGATAGGTTTCGAGCGGCTTCAGCCGGAACCGGTACTGGCCGTTTACGGCTTTGGTCTGGGCTACAATGGAGTCGCTGTTGGCCCGGCGCACAATCACGTCCACATCGCCCAGGAAGTCCAGGTTGCGGGTGTCGTAGATCTTGCCCGTTACGCTTACCAGCCCGTCGGCCGGGTCGTCCACTTCATCTTCGATCGGGGCAGTAATGGCTGGCGCAGCCGGCTTGGCGGTGGCCGTAGGAGTGGCACTGCGGTTAGGTAGCTTCTGGGCCAGTTCCTTAAAGCTCTTACGCACGAGCACCGGCGACATCACCTCGTCGTAGAGGCGGATCAGCGCTACCGAGCCCGCACTGGCTTCGTGGTTTACGATCAGGTCGTCGTAGAAAAAGTTAAGTACCTGATCAGCGTCCAGTATCCCTTCTTTATCAACATCCTTGAACTCTACCTTCGACTCCCCGTTGACGTACATCCGGATCATGCCGGTTTCGACATTGCGCGAGTACACATAGTGTACGTAGTCGTTGGGGCGTACGGCCGCTTTTTCGCCCGTAGCCAGGTTAAAGAAGTTGAGCTTGCCATGGTGGATGTAGCAACCAAAGTCTGACTTGCGGTTTTTGAAGTCCAGTACCCGCTTCCAGCTATCCAGTTGGGCCAGCTTGAAATAGATCTCTACCGTAAATGACCGGCTCAGAAAGCCCTGGGCTGCTTTGTTGTCAAACTGCAGACCGTTATTTGCCTCAAACTTATATACAGTACGCCGGGTACTACTGCCGAGTTCGGGGAGTTTTTCTTCAACAAATTTTCCTTTTTCACCCAGGGGCCGCAGGGGTGGGGCGGTACCTTCAACACTTTTCAGGCCGTTGCTGAAGTCATACGTCCAGCTTCGCTGGGCGAAGGATGGGATAAAGGTGGACAGGAATGATACTATTAAAAGAAGTCTGAACAAGGCTTTTTCACGATTCATGCTCAAAAATAAAAAAGAAGGTTGGGGAGGAAAAGCGTTCAGTGTATTTTTGGAAAACAGTTCACTTGTCCTTGAAAAATAGTCTAATAGGTCTTCTTTTTGCGATGCTCTGGGCATCGGCTTCGGTGGCTACTAAGTTTGGGGTACTGTCGGCGGAGCCACTGGTACTGGCTAACATCCGCTTCTTTATAGCTGGTTTCCTCTTACTGGGTTACAGTTATTTATTACGTCCCGATCCTTCTTTCCGGTTGCCACAGGGTAACGAATGGCGTCATCTGGCTCTGTTTGGTTTCCTAAACACAACGCTCTATCTGGGATTATACGTATACGCCCTGCGATATACCGCGGCCGGTATCGGGAGTTTGGCGGTATCTACCAATCCCCTGCTGATCATAGTGATGTCGGCCTGGTGGATGGGCCGAAAGCCTTCCGGAGCCGAGTTGCTGGGTGTACTACTGGGCATGGTAGGTGTGGGTATAGCTACCTATCCGCTCCTGCGCGATAGTTATACTACTCTCGGGGGGATCATTTTGTTAATGATAAGTATGCTGGCGGTATCGGTAGCCAGTGTCTACTACGCCACCATCCACTGGAAGCTGCCCAACCTGCTGATCAATGGTTGGCAGGTAACGATCGGGGGGCTACTGCTGCTACCTTTTACGGGGTTGATCAGCGATTTTTCGGCCATCCAATGGGACGAGCGCTTCTGGTGGTCGGTACTGTGGCTGAGCCTGGCGGTGTCGGTGGGAGCGTTACTATGCTGGTTTTACCTGTTGCGGATCGATACGGTGCGGGCTTCCCTGTGGCTGTTTCTCTGCCCGCTGTTCGGGTTCTTCTACGCCTGGTGGCTCATGGGAGAACCTATTACCGTCTATACCTACGCGGGTACGGCCCTGGTGATCGGCGGGCTGTATATGGCTCAGCGAAAAAAGATAAATAAAGAAGTCGGCTCGTAGGGAGCCGACTTGTATGATATGAGTAGTATCAGATAAGCTTCTTTTCCAGCACAATCTTGGGCTCCTGTCCGGGTGTGGCGACACCCGATGTGGCTACAACGCCTATTACATCGAAGCCGTGGCGTAGGTTAAGGATCAGCATGGTGCGCCAGCGGTTCATGGTCTGGGTGCGGATGGTCCGGTAGCCGTTCTGCTGGCACCAATGGTGCTGGCGCTGCATGAGCTCCGAAGCTATGCCCTGCTTACGGTAGTCGGGTAGTACACCACCCAGCCAGCTATAGAAATGCCCGGGTTTTCGGCGGTACCCCATCTTGAAGCCAGCCAACCGCTGATCATCGTAAGCCAGAAGGGTATACAGTCCATTGGCCCCGGCTATCTCTTCGGTCAGGGCTTCGCGGGTATCACCCGTAAATAGCTGGGAATGCAGACTAAGCAGCTCGCTTAGGACTTCGGGGGAGGGCTGACCCTCCTGAGCCTCGTAGCGGATCATGAGCAGCCGGTGTTATTCGGTCTCTATCTCACCTTTCAGGTATAGCCTCACCTGACCGCTGATACATACCCGGTCGCCGTTGAGCTCGCAACGCAGGTAGCCCCCTCTCCTTGATAGCTGACGCGCTTCCAGTTGGGTCTTGTCCAGTCGCTTGGCCCAGTAGGGTACCAGCGTGGTATGAGCAGAGCCCGTAACGGGATCTTCATCAATACCGGACTGGGGAGCAAAAAAGCGGGAAACAAAATCAACCTCGTCGCCGGGAGCCGTCACGATGATACCACGGGCGGGTACGGTTGAGAGAATGATGATATCCGGGCTTAGTTCACGAACCTCAGCCTCGCTGTCCAGAACTACCAGGTAGTCTGTCTTACCTTTATACACTTCCAGCGGAGCCGCTGAACTTATGCTTTCGTTAAGAGCCGGGGGAGATACAGTCACCTGAAACTGGTCGGCCGGGAAGTCCAGCGTTAGCCACTCTCCATTGCGCAGTACCCGTAGCTGACCACTTAGTGAGTCAAAAATAACGTCCTTGGACTCGTGGCCCAGTACTTCAAATATAACGTAAGCCGCCGCCAGCGTGGCATGACCACACAATTCGACTTCGGTAGTGGGGGTAAACCAACGAATATGAAAGCCATTTTCGGTAGGAACATAAAAAGCTGTCTCTGCCAAATTATTCTCCGCGGCTATCTGCTGCATTAGTTCATCCGGTAGCCATTGCTCCAGAGGAACTACTGCGGCAGGATTTCCGGCAAAGAGACGATCCGTAAAAGCATCTAACTGATACAATGAAAGTTTCATAGTCTGAATTTAGAGAGGCAGTTTTTGCACCAAGTTATTAAAAATATCCTCGTTAAAATGGGTGAGGGTTGGAATTTTTATGTCTGCTATGTCAAATTTAGGCTGATCGTATTCATAAGGAGCCGGAACGGCCACTGTAAGCATACCGGCAGCATGCGCCGAGCGTAATCCATTCCCGGAATCTTCAAAAGCAACACAATGGGGACCTTTTACTTTAAGTTTTTCTATCGTACTCCAATAAACGTCCGGATGAGGCTTGCTGCGCGTCTCCAGAACGGCTGAGTGCCACAGGGTAAAGTACTGAACCAGGTCCAGGCGGCGTAGTACCGTTTCGATGATTTCCATGGGCGAGGCCGATGCCACGGCCAGGGGAATACCGCGCTCATGGAAGAACCGGACCGTGTCGTGAGCACCGGGCATAGGCAGGGTTTCAGTGGCTATGCGCTCATGTCCCCGCTCGATGATCTCCTGACCTACCTGCTCCTGGGATTTACCCTCCCACGGAAAACGTTCGTAAAAGAGTTTGACGAAGTCGGCGGTTCCCAGGCCGGTTCCTTCCTGACACATTTCTATGGTCAGGTTTACGCCTACGGTTTCAAATATCTCAATCGCTACTTCCTGCCAGATGGGCTCTGAGTCCACCAGCAGGCCGTCCATATCAAATATAGCTGCTTCGATCATTAACGAAATCTGATTTCTAATGAATAAATGTGTGGGTTGAGCTGCTGCATGGCCGGATTACTGGACATAAACCTGCTGTCACCCATTACTTTTTCGGCCAGCAGATCCTGCTCCGCTTCCTTGTATTCGTACACAAAAATGGCACCCAGATACGACTTCCCATTTCGGGAATAGGTGAGCTTGCCGCCTTTCCAGTCGACTACGGTACCGCCGTAGTCCCACCCAAAGCCGTACAGCTCAAAGGGCTTGCCGTTGAGTCGTTCTGTTTCTTTGAGCGTGGCTCCGATATGTACGCCTCCCTGGACCTGCCACTGGGAGTTTTGAGGCTGGGTAGCCGGTATAATCCGGACCAGCTCCGGGCGGGCCCAGTTCACCGTATCCTTCCACAGGATCTGGGCCTCGTCGGGGGTACCTTTAAACAGGGTAGTACCAATGCGGTATTCACCTTCACCGATGTAGATGGTATCCCGCCGTACATTTTCAGCGCCGAGGTGCTCAATAAGGTTGGCCTCGGTGGACTGAGGTACTACATTTCCTACTTTTTCGCCGGGGATGGCATAAAAATCGTTGGGTGAGTTGAGGATCTGGCTGGTGTCGGGGGCGGCTGCTTCGGTAGTATCTTCCTGCGTGGCCATCTGACTGGCGCTATTGCACGAGGCCATAGCCAGTAGCGCAGCCAGCAGGGCTGCTCCGTACCAGGCGTACCGGTTGATCATACTTTGGCTTCGCGGAAGGGTTTAACGTCGATTTTCTCCCACACCCGGCCCTGTACGTAGGGGTCGTGGTCGAGCCACTGACGCAGGCTGGTTTCATCCGCAAAGTCCACTACCATCATGGAGCCGATCATCTGGTCGTCAGGACTGAGTAGCGCCCCACCTATAACAAAGTGTCCATCGGCCTTGAGCTGACGCACCGTTTCGAGGTGCTGGGGGCGCACTTCCAGGCGACGCTGCAGCGCCTGCTCATCGGTATAATCGTATGCGTGAATAACGTATAGCATGCAAAAAAATCAGTAGATAAGAGATGGAACGGGACGCGTTTTTTGACTGAGCTTCATCTGCAAATATACACCATTCGTCCATCCAAAGCCTTCCTGCAGTTTGTATTCTCCCGACTGTGCTTCCAGGTTGGTATCGGCTACGTTGTACTTCTCAAGCATCTTGCGGCTTTGCTTAAATGTTTTTTCGTTCAGGCAGAGCCAGTTGTCACGAAGCCGGTCGGCGGTGCGGTTCAGGTTGTAGTTTCGCAGGCCTTTGTAGGCGGTCCACTGCATGGGCGACCAGCCGTTGGGGGCGTCCCATTGCTGTCCGCTCTTGGTAAGGGTAGTCAGCAAGCCTCCGGAGCGCATAAAGTTGAGGCGGAGGTAGGTGTCTACGTAGTGGGCCTGGCGGTTGGTGGCCAGCTTGAAAAACAGGGGGTAGGTACCGGCCAGCGAGAAACATTCAGTGGACTTTTTGGTCCGGAAGTCATAGTCCATAAAAAAATTACGGGTCGGGTCCCAGAAGTACTTCTGAATGGCCACGGCCCTGAGTTTGGCTTTATGACTGAATCGCAGGTGCATCTCGTGCTGCCCGGCTACCTGGTAGGCTTCCGAGAGCAGGCATTCCAGATAGTACATCAGACAGTTCAGGTCTACCGGTATGATATCAGTCGTATGAATAGAGGCAAAATTATCACCCTCCCGCAGCCAGCGGCTGCTGAAGTCCCAGCCCGACTCGGCGGCGGCCCGTATGTGGCGGTATAGGTCCGACTCATCGGCATGGTACTGATGGTGCGCCTCTTCGGCCAGTTCAATATCCTCATAATACGCCTCCGGACGGGGAGTGGCCTTATCGTCCCAGTAGCGGTTCAGGCATAAGCCTTCGGGCAGAAACACCACCCGCCGCTTGCCGGTAAATGGCTCTCCCTTGCAGTCACTGCCACTCATCCAGTAGTCGTATTCGCGCTGCAGCTGGGGAAGGTAATACGATAGTACCTCCTTGCCCTCTACCTCGCTGAACAGCTTGACCATCAGGGAAAAGTACGGTGGCTGCGAACGGCTCAGGTAGTAGTTGCGATTGCCATTGGGGATATGCCCGAACCGGTCGATCAGGTAGGCAAAGTTATCCACCATGTCATGTATGAGATCCGAATGGTTTGATTCCACCAGGCCCAACATGGTGAAGTAGGTATCCCAGTAGTAGATCTCGCGGAAGCGCCCGCCGGGTACTACGTATCGCTTGGGTAAGGCTAGTAGTGATCCGCCCCGTTGCTGATCCTGCGGCTGGCGGGTCAGGATGGTCCACAGCTCTTCAATGTGTTCATCTATGGTCTGGCCGGGATCAGGCTTGTAAGTAATCTTGATCTCTTCAGGTATATCAAAGTTGTCCCTGACAAACCGCTCCAGATCAAAGTCAGAGCGGTGCATCAGGTGAAAGTACCTCTCTATAATCAGGACAGGGTCGCAAAGGGGTATGCTATCGGCAAAAGTCTTCGAATCAGGGAAGATGCGCTTCATCTGCACATCCTTAAACAGCTTTCCATACAGCTCATCGGGGGAGGTCTGAGTTTGCCCCAGTGAAGTAGGTATGGTCGCACGTCCGAACGGGTCCGAAGACATAAACTTGGTTCTGCTCACTTTATGGTTTTTATTTTTAGAACTCATAAAGTAAGCAGAAGGTTATTGAGCCTTACTTCTTGCTGGTTTTCATGCGCAGGTACACGCCGTTGGTCCAGCCAAAGCCATCCTGGTTGGGATATTCGCCTCCACCGGCTTCCAGATTAGTATCCGATACGTTGTATTTTTCCATCATCTTACCCGTGTTCCTGAATACTTTCTCGATGATAGCCAGCCAGTTGTCGCGGAGGTGGTAGGCAGTTTCGTTAATATTATAGTTGCGTAGGCCCCGGTAGGTAATCCACTGCAGGGGAGCCCAGCCGTTGGGAGCGTCCCACTGCTGCCCGGTACGGTTGAGGGTGGTCAGGGCGCCGCCCGATTTCAGGAACTCCAGCCGGATGTGCCTGCCTACCTCACGGGCCTGGCGGCTATCAGCTATTTTAAAGAACAAGGGGTAGGTACCAGCCAGCGAATACACGGTAGTATACTGCTGCGCTACAAAGTCATAGTCCATGTAGTAGCTGCGCGTGGCGGACCAGAAGTACTTCTGAATGGCATTTTTGCGCGCTTCGGTCTTTTGCCGGTACTGGGTACTTACATCTGCCCTGCCATCCTGCTGATAAGCCTCCGCGAGTGTCTCCTCGAGGTGGTACAGCAGGCAGTTGAGGTCGACGGGCAGTATCTCGGTGGTCTGGATGGTGGAGAAGGTCTTGCCATCGCGGAACCAGCGGCTGCTGAAGTCCCAACCCGACTCGGCTGCGGCCCGTATGTGGCGGTACACGGCTTCGGGAGCAGCGCCACTGCGGGTCTGGGCCTGGTGGGCCAGCTCTACGTCTTCGCGGTAGGCTTCGGGGCGCGGCACGGGGCGGTCGTCCCAGTAGCGGTTCAGTACCACGCCGTCCGGCAGCTTTACGACCCGCCGGTGGGCGGTGTAGGGCCGGGTGAGGCTGTCGGCGCCCTGCATCCAGAAGTCATACTCCTTTTGCATCTGGGGCAGGTACTCTCTAAGTACGCCGGGGCCTTTTATCTCACTGTACAGCCGCACCATCAGTGAAAAGAAAGGCGGCTGCGAGCGGCTCAGGTAGTAGGTACGGTTGCCGTTGGGGATGTGGCCGTAGGTATCGATGAGGAAAGCAAAGTTGTTGATCATGCTCTCGATCAGATCGCCCCGGCCCGATTCGCGCAGCCCCAGCATGGTGAAGTAGCTATCCCAGTAGTAGATCTCCCGGAAGCGCCCGCCGGGTACTATGTAGGCATTGGGCAGTGGTAGTAACGAGCCGGCGGCATTCTGCTTGTCGGGAGTGCGGGTCAGTACCTGCCATAGCTGTCGGATATGGTCGGCCGGAGCCAGCTGCTGATTGCTGCCGTAGTGGGCATTGGGGGTGACAGGCAAGGTGAAGTGCTCGTTCACAAACCTGGTCAGGTCAAAGCCCGGCTGACCTTTGGCCCGGTTATACTTATCCAGTATCTCGTCGGCACTATAGAGTGGGGTGCAGTCGGGAAAGGTCTTGGAGTCGGGAAATATGCGACTCATCTGTACATCTTTGAATAAGGGGCCATACAACTCGTCAGGTGGAGTGCGGTTCTGGCCGGAAGCGACGGTTGGGGCTACTAGTAGTCCAAGCAAAGCAATAAGAGGGTAAACGTAGGTAGTTGCAATCAGGTACTTCTTCATGATGGGGTGTATTCTGGTAACAAAGTATGGGTAATACCCATAAACACGGTGAAGGTAGCAGAGTTTTAAGAATCGGTCGTGGCCGTTCGTAAAGTACCCCGCGTACGCCCTCCGGATGTACGTCAAAAGCGGTAGCTGCGATCAGCGCCCAAACAGATTCAACGCCGCCAGGCTCATGGCCGTTACGCCGGTTTTGATGGTAGGTTCGGGCAGAGGAGCAAAATAGGGTGAATGCAACGAGGGGAGCTGCTCGCCTTTGGCTTTGGCCTCCTGTACCTTCTGTTCAGGTATAGTACCCAGCCAGAACATACAGATCGGTACCTTCTTACCCATGTCAAAGCGGCTGAAATCTTCCCCCACCATGTAAGGCTCCATTTCTACCACCTTTCCTTCCCCGAAGGTACTACGGAATATGCCCATAAGCCGTCGGGTCAGCGCCGGGTCATTGATGGTAGCGGGCGTCTGCGGCTCGCGGATGGAAAAAACGGGTAGTTTGGTGTCGGGCAGACCGGCGGAGCGGGCGAGGTTGGTACTGATCCGGCGAATGCCACTGATGATCTTTTCCCTCACCTCCGGACTGTACGAGCGCAGCGTCAGCTGCATTTTTACTTCATCAGGCGTGATGTTATGGACAGTACCGCCGTGGATGGAGCCTACCGTTACCACGGCCGGATCAATTGGATTGATGCTGCGGCTCACGATGGTCTGGAAGGCCATCACCATCTGGGCGCTCAGTACCACGGGGTCAATGGTGGTATGGGGAGCGGCTCCGTGGCCTCCTTCACCGAATACGGTCAGGTCCATCATATCTACGCTGGCCATAAAGGCCCCTTCGCGGTAGCCTATAGTACCGGCGGGCAGGAACGAGTTGTCGTGCAGGGCTATGGCGTAGTCGGGGGTAGGAGCAAAGTCAAACAAGCCCGCCTTCAGCATCAGATCCGCACCCAGGCCATTCTCCTCGGCCGACTGCGCCACCATCACCAGGGTACCCTTCCACTTGTCCTTCATCTGCATCAGCGTACGGGCCGTACCCACAAATACCGTCATGTGTACATCGTGTCCGCAGGCGTGCATTATGCTGGTTTCGTTGCCGGCAGCGTTGATGCCTTTAGCCCGGCTGGCGTAGGGAAGGCCGGTTTTTTCTTCCAGCGGCAGGGCGTCCATATCCGTCCGGATCAGCACGGTGGGGCCGGTTCCGTTTTTAAACACTCCTACTACCCCGTGGGCACCCATTTTCTCCTTTACCTGAAAGCCCAGCGCCTTCAGTTCGGAGGCCATCTTGGCGGCGGTCTTTTCTTCCTGAAGCGACAGTTCCGGGTGCTGGTGCAGGTCTTTGTACAGCTTATCCAGGGTAGGGTACAGGCTCTGCGAAATATCCTGCACCGACTTTACCACCTGTGGTGTCTGGGCGTTTACAATATGTATATAGCCAAAAAAGAAGAGTAAAAGGAACCTGGTATTCATATGGTTTTTGATTTAAACCATCAAATATAAAGGTTCTTTGCCAGACTGTCATTCAGCCTGGTAGCCGGAGGCTATGAAGGGTGTAAAGAAGGAGCCTACGGCTTATAGTACCTGCCTATACAACACCGGGGAATATAGCATCCATATTCCCCGGTTCTCCTGAGAGGCTTTATACTACCTGGTTTATTCAGCGGTAACAGGATCAATAATGGTGTGTACTTTACTCACCGAGTTAGCAGGAAATCCACCCTGTCGGGCATGCTCACGGATCATCTCCTCGTTGGGAGCATTATAAACACAGTAGATTTTATTATCCGTTACGTAGCTATGGACCCACTGTATGTCAGGACCCATAGTATTCAGAACGCCGCATGATGTTTGTGATATGCCTTTTAGCTGCTCGGCATTTAGATCTCCCGCTCCCGGAATTTCTCTTTCAATAACGTACTTGGGCATGATGGTGTGTTTTTAGCTTCCTACTCGTCTGGCTTTTCGGTGGCGCCCCGTTTGCTAAGGTGGTCTCTGGTCTCCACGTATTATGGTTTGAGTGTTGAGGAGGGGAGTCTTGTATGTACCTGCACCAGTGGTAGAGTACAGGGTACATATGATTACCTTAAAGGTATCAAAAGTGCCTGATAATACAGTGGTTATGGATAAGTATTGAGTGAGTGGTATCTGCTCAGGGAGTACTGAGAGGTATGGTCATGTAGTACAGGTCGAATCCCGGCGCCCAGTAGTCTTTTTCTACTTTCTCAAGAGTAAAACCTACTTTTTCGTAAAACCGGTACGCCAGCTGCGTAGTCCGTACTACGATCTGGTCCAGGTCCGGGTTCTTCCTGATCTCATTGATCCGGTACAGGGTCAGCTCTTTGCCTACGCCCCTGCCCTGGTAGTCGGGGTGGATCATATCCCACGAGATCCGGGCCAGCCGCTCGTCGGGGAAGTAGTTGATACCCCCGCAGCCAATGAGTTGCCCTTCCTGCTCTACCACAAAGTAGCTTTCCAAGTGCTGGTCGAAGTACTCCCGGAAGTCCTGCTCTTCGGACCTATCAAAGTACTTCGGTGTATTGAGCTTCAGGAGGGTGATAAGCTCTTCTTTATCGGCGGGAGTATAAGGTCTGATCATGGAATGTACTTGATTGATGGCTTTAACCAGCGCAGTATACTCATTATTCAATTAGATCAAAAGCGGGGTTCCATACTACCTCCCACAGGTGCGCGTCTGGATCCTGAAAGTACCCGGCGTAGCCGCCCCAGAAGGTCGCTCCCGCGGGCTTGATGATCGTGGCTCCGGCCCCTTCGGCCTGCTGCATGACCGCATCCACCTCTTCTTTACTCCCGACGTTGTGCCCGAGTGTAAAGCTAGTAGCGGAGGGAGGCTGCTGGGGGAGGCCGGTATCGATGGCGATGCTCTTCCGGGGCCACAGGGCCAGCTTCAGGCCCCGTTGCAGGTCAAAGAAAGCCACAGCTCCGTTTTCAAGTTCCTGCCCGATGATTCCTTCGGTAGGTAGTCCGAGCCCATCCCGATAAAACCGGACCGCCTTTTCAAGATCTGATACACCTAGGGTTATGACTGATATGCGAGCTTTCATGGTACTTCCGTGATTACTTCCTCAGTATCCGTGTCATAGATCAGCAGGCCCTCGCTGGTGTCATCCAACTGCCCGACCCGTTTGCCCGCGCTGTTCCAGATGGCTGACCGGCCGCCGCAGGTAAAGGTATCGCAATAGCCTACGGAGTTGGCCATCAGGGTAGTCATGGAGTAGGTGCTGGCTATTTCGGCCAGCCGCGGGTGGGCTTTGCCAACGCCCTCCACCGATTTGGCTACACTGGCCAGGTAGATGCTCGCTCCCTGCCGCGAGGCCTCTTCGGCGTGCCGGGGTACCGATAGTTCGTAGCAGATCGCCAGCGCCATACGGCCATGTAGTCCCGACAGTCGGGTGGTGCTGGTTCCGCTTACGAAGTAGGGGTACTCGTCGGGGTGCAGGTACCGCTTGCAGTAGAGCTGCCGATCCTGCTGGGGCTGAAAAACAACCAGACTGATGTGTAGCCCTTTATCACTTCGGGTAGGTACTCCTATGCCCAGGGTCACCTGCCGCTCGTCGCTGATCTGCTGAAACGGGTCCAGGCGGTGGTCGTCGGGCCCTGTCGCCAGCGCTTCCGCCAACTCCGGCTCGTAGCCCGTAATGGATAGCTCGGGGAATAAGATGGTAGTGGCTCCGTGGGATAGGGCCAGCTCGATCAGCTTTTGGTGGCTCTCGATATTCTGTTCAATATCTCCCCGGACAGGGCGGGTCTGGGCTACGCAGAGTTTCATAGTTTCAGGCTGGGTAGGGTATGACAATCAATTCTTTGGCTGTCTGTTAAAAGTCGCTGATCACCTCAAAATACCTGGCGTATCAGCTTGTATAGTATTCTGGTAGCGTCCTTCGGTCCAGGCCATCCAGTCGAAGGGGAAGATCAGGTTCAGGCGGTCGAGTAGGTGGTTAAACTCCGAAAAACTCCTGCTATAAAAATCCCCACCGCACCGGTACTGCTCGCTGGCTTTGTCGAAGTGCTCGGCCAGTAGCCTGAGGTCGCTGGTGGGTAGGGTATTCAGATGTTTTTCCTGTTGCCGAAAATTGGGTTCGGAAAGATTGATCATGTATAGAGCCTTCTGGTTGTTACATTTGATTACCCGCGCCGACAGCTTCACCCCCATACCCTAAATTGGCGATTTTCTTTGAAATAGTCTGCTTATCGGCTTGTGTCTTTGCCAGCTGGAGCGCTCTTTCGAAGTGTTGCCGGGCCTTCTGGTTGTCCAGGTCGCGGTACAGCTCACCCAGCAGGGTATAGTAGTAGGGGTTGTTTGTGAGCTGCAGCTTCTCGGCTTCGCGGATAGCCTCGGTCTTACCGTTGGCCCGGGCGAGGGCGTAGGTGCGGTTGAGGGCGGCGATGGGAGAATACTCCAGCTGCAGCAGCCGGTTGTAGAGTTGCAGGATGGTTTCCCACTTTTCGGGCGTGTCGGCTTTGATGGTGTGCCAGTACGCGATGCTGGCTTCCAGGTGGTACTTGCTTAAGCGGTTACCCTGTGAGGCTTCCTGCAGGTACTTTGCTCCCTTCATGATCAGTTCCTGGTTCCAGAGGGTTTCGTCCTGCTCGTGGTAGAGTACCAGTTCGCCGTTCTGGCTGCGCCGGGCCGGGAAGCGCGACGCGTGGAAGCACATCAGCGCCAGCAGCGCGTTCACCGGGGGCTGGTTGGTCCGCTCGTTTTCCCGGAGGAGGTAGCAGAGCCGCATAGCCTCCAGGCACAGAGGTTCGCGTAGCACTGCATCGTGGCTCTCGGAGTAGTAGCCTTCGCTGAAAAGCAGGTACAGGGTCGTCAGTACCGCGTCCAGCCGCTGGTCTATTTCGGCTTCGGAGGGTAGCTCTATGGCGACCTGCTCCTGCCGTAGCTTTTCGCGGGCGCGGTACAGGCGCTTGTTGATGGTCTCTTTATTTGTCAGGAAGGCCGTGGCGATTTCGTCAATGCCAAAGCCGCACAGGGTACGCAGCGCCAGCCCTACCTGCGCCTCCTGCGGAATGGACGGGTGACATACCGCAAACAGCATCTGCAGCTGGCTATCTGTGATGTTCTGCTCCGAGAGGTCTATCTCAGGCCCGGCGGAGGTACTCTGTTCATCGTAGAGCTGACCGGCGATCTTCTGCGAAAAGAGCTGTTGGCGGTGGAAGTAGTTGCGGGCCTTGTTCTTGGCGACGGTGTAGAGCCAGGCCGTCGGGTTGTCGGGAGTACCTTTGTAGGGCCAGGTTTCGAGGGCGAGCAGGAAGGTCTCGCTGGCGATGTCCTCCGCCGCTTCCAGGTGCTCCACACCCAGCAGCCGCGTCAGCACGGCCGTGATCCGGCTGAACTCGGTCCGGAAGAGGTGCGGTAAGAGTGGGGGCTGTTCCATTGGTAAGTAGGGGTACTTCCCATGCGAGGAAGTACCCTTTTGGTTTTTCTTACTGACCCGCGTCGCCTCTGGCTATGCGGCGTACCTCCACGCTATTGCCTTCGCCCACCAGGATCGGGCAGCCCTTCGCAAACTCTACGGCTTCGTCTACCGACCCAGCTTTGACAATGACGTAGCCGCCGATGGTTTCCTTGATGTCGCCAAAGGGGCCATTGGTGACGATGGCGTCCGCGCCGGTAGCCCTGACTACCCGGGCGTCGTCGAAAGGAAGGCCGTTGCCCCCGCTGTACTTGTTCTGCGCGGCAATCCCGCCAATCCAGTCCATTGTCTGCTTCATCCAGGCCTGCATCTGCTCGGGTGAAACCTGATTCTGCGCGTTTTCGTGTCTGAAAATCAGCATGTACTCTTCCATGGGTATCAATTTTTGTTGTGATTGGATGTTTAACTACACCCTAATGACAATTGAGGTTGAGCGGATTGGACAGGGGTGGGGTGGATAGTAATAAATTTAATAGTATTGGTAAGTGTCTATACTAATCTTCTCTTCTAATTAATTTATCAAATGAATTTTGTAGTTCAAAGATTCTGAGACTATACATTTATTGGTAGCTTTTGTAAATAATGTTAAACTTATTGGCTGGAGAAAAAACGGTCCTGTGACCAGTTCGACGGGTTATTGATAATGTACTCGGAAATGGTGATAAATGATTTTTCATCGCGAATGACGTGGTCGTGAAATCGGGATTGCCAGCCAAACTCAAGCCCCAGGCGATTGGCATGTTTGGTCACGGCCGATTTATATCCGCCCACGATGGAGGAAATGGTGTTTTTGCCTTGGTTTTGAAATCGTTGGCGGCCGGGGGTATTTTCGGGCAATGGTGATGGTAGAGACAAGGCATGCCTTGTCTCTACGTTGGAACCGACGTTGGGACCGTCCGTATTATTGGGATCATTCGGATCGGTTGTGCGGGAATCGTTGGTATTCCCATCTAGAATTATAATTCCATGAATATGGTTTGGCATGACCACAAATTCGCCCAATTCAACATGCCGGGCGTGATTTGTAATCTCGTGCCACAACACATCCGCAATCACCCCCACCGGAGACAGCACCATTTTTCCGTTCACGACTTCCCCAAAAAACGGAGCGCGGTCTCTGGTACAGATCGTTATAAAATAGGCGCCATCCCAACCATAGTTCCACTGTTGCCATCGGGCTGAGGCAACGCGGTATTTATTCTGGTACTTTTGCTCCATCAGTCCGCGAATGGTAAACTTGATTGATAGAAACTTATCAAATATATATTCTACTGGTCTACTTCTTCGGCATACTCAATCATCTAATAGCATAGCACACTCACCATTCAAACCTACTTCCCCTCCAATACTCTCACCGCCTCGGCCAGCCAGTCCTGCTCCGGGGATAGCCGGATGTGCGGGGCGATACCTACGTACTCGTACTGGGACAGGTTCTTGTACTTAAAGGTCGTACTTCGGACGGTATAGTGGTAGCAGGGAGTGCGGCTTTCCATAACGTTGCCAAAGCCCATGAAGCCACCCGAGTTTTCGCCCAGGGTCAGTACCTTCCGGCTTTGCTTCGCGTAGTAGATAAAGGCTTCCGCCGAGCTGGCACACTGCCGGTTCATCAGCACCACTATCTTGGCTGGGTAGGGAAGTACCATATCGGAGGTAATAGCGGCCGGGTCACCCTCCACCATAGGCATAAATGAGAAAGAGGGGGCGGCTTTCATCCGCCGGATCAGGGCTTCCTCCCGGGCCAGCCCATCGGAAGAGTACTGGCCGGGCACTTGCTTCTTGGCCGCGAGGGCTTCCTCGTAGCGCGCGATATTATCCGGGCTAACCCAGATAGCGGCTGTGTCGGTTTGGATGGGGTTGGTGTAGAGGTAGTCGATCAAGCCCCAGAAACTCCCGTCGGAGCCGCCCCGGTTGTTGCGTATATCTATGACCAGGTACGGTTTGGATCGGATCACACTTTCAAGGGACTCATAGAAGGAGTTGAGGGTACTGCTCAGGCTCCCGTCAAAACTACTCACCCGCAGGTAATTGGTACGTTCGTTCAGGAAAGAGAAACTATATGGCTTTGTTTCCTGGGATTCGGTCGGCGCCGGAGCGTTCACCCGATTCAACCCTACGCTGGGGATGCCCTGGGGCGTGAGCGTGGTGGCGTAGTGAAACGTCTGGTAGTCGGGCAGTACCAGCGAGGTCCAGTAGGTACCGTTGGGCCGCTTCTGAAACTGGTACTTAACGGTACCGCGGGGGAATAGCGGAGTCCTGCTGGTGACTACAATGCCTTTGTAAGGCCAGTCAGAGCCCCGTTCTTTTACGATGGCGATCAGGTTGTTGTTGGGGTCGGTGTACCAGCCTTCCAGCTCCTCCGTGGTTTTAGAGCTGAGTTGCCGGGCCAGGGCGGTGGAGTCTACCGGCCGCTTTGGGGTGGAGCGGAAAGCGGGGCTCTGGTACAGGCTATCCACCAGGGCCGCATTCGTCACGTCAAAGCGGGTAATCTTAGGCAGCGAAGGCTCAATAGATATATGGTGGTCTTTGAGCAGCGCCAGGTAGTCCTGCAGGTACAGGATGCAGTCGGTCCGGGGCCTGGCTTTCCGGAGGGCTGTCAGCAGATCCTGCGTGGCTTTTTGGTAGTCAGGGCTATCCTTACCACCGGGAGAGTTAAGTCCGGGGTGGTTTTGCTCGTGGTAGTTTTTCAGGTACTGAAACTCCTTCTCGCAGTCGCACGACTGGGCGTGGACGGGCGTCCAGCCAAGGAAACAGAGGCCTAGTAAAGTGATCAAGTGCTTCATGATCGACGGCGGTAATGGGTGGATCTGGTGCTGTAAGGGTATTTGATTATAAAGTTACTCGCCCCACAGGTAGGGCGGCCAGGAGTCTAATTTACAAACACAGGTGTCTGCTTGTCAGCAATTAGTGGTAGCTGGTACACTATACGTACCGGAGGCTTTATACTGTGATGACGAGCTTGCCTTGAGCGTTGCCAGTGCCAAAGTACCGGAAGGCGTCGGGTGTTTCGGGGAGTGGGTAGGTCTTGTCAATGACAGGTACTACCTGTCCGGTTTCGAAGAGAGCCGCCAGGGTGTCCAGATCGGTTCGGTTGGGCTTGTGCGCCAGGATGCCGATCATAGTACCCGGCCCCACCCGCCGGGCCAGCAATGACCCAAAACACGCTACCTGAAGAATCCGCCGTACGGTACCTCCCAGCATTATGTATCGACCACCGGGGCGTAGGATGTGTCGATAGTCGAAGATGGAATCCTGGCCTACTACGTCCAGAATCAGATCATAGGAGTGACTTCCGGAGTAGTAGAGTGTATCGCGGAAATCCGGCTGGGTGTAGTCCAGCACGTGATCAGCTCCGAGGGCACGCAGCCGGTCGAGCTTGGGCCCGCTGTCTATCGCTGTCACTTCGGCTCCCATGGACTTTGCCATCTGGATCGCAAAGGTCCCCACTCCACCACCGGCGCCCACAATCAGTACCCGCTGCCCCGGCTGGACTTGCCCCTGGTAGCGCAACCCCTGCAGGGCCAGTACACCCGCCTGGGGAGTAGCAGCGGCCTGCTCGAAGGTCATTCCGGCTGGTTTGAGAGCCAGGGCCTCTTCACTGGCGCATACATACTCGGCAAAGCCGCCCCAGGTACAGCCGGATATATCACCAAATACAGCATCGCCCAGTTGCAGCCGGGTCACGTCAGGGCCTACGGCCTCCACACGGCCTGCTATGTCACAGCCGAGGATGGAGTACTTAGGTTTGCGTAGTCCGAAAAGCAGGCGAAACAGGAGCGGCTTGCCCCGCAGGAAATCCCAGTCCCAGGAGTTGATGCAGGCGGCCTGTACCCGTACTATGACTTCGTTGCCTTTGGGAACAGGCTTCGGTACCTCGCGGAGCTGTAGTATATCCGGTGAGCCGTACCGGGGACAGATGATGGCTTTCATGGCTAGGGTAGTGTGTTTCTTACCAAAGATACACACTACCTTGTAGAGGGGCGACCGGAAAGGTATGAGTGGTAAAAATGGCGCCTTATTCCCTCACTTCACCTCCGTAAAGTTGAGCTTGGGTAGCTTCATGGAGAGAACAGAAACCTGGGAAAGTACCGAATTGGAATAAAACATACCTATTGCAGTGCTTTCAATTCTTTTTCGACATAGTGTTGTAATTGGTCTGTGCTGGGTAGCTTGATGAGGTACTGCTTGACGAACAGGTTCTCGTCCATTCCGGCTGTTGCGTATTTGACCAGTGCATGATCTTTCTCGGCAACCAGTAGTATTCCCACGGGCGGGTTGTCTGATGCTTCACTGATTTCCTCCCGGAAGTAGTTGAGGTAGGTGTTCAATTGACCTATATCACCATGTTCAAAGGCACCGATTTTTAGCTCAAGCAGCACATGGCATTTGAGAATGCGGTGGTAGAAAAGTAGGTCTATAAAGTAGTAGGTACTGCCGATGAGAATACGCTTCTGACGCGCTTCAAAGCAAAACCCATTGCCTAGTTCAATAATAAATTCCTGTAAATGATCGAGCAGAGCACTTTCCAGATCTGACTCCTCCACCAGATCCCTCGTCTTGAGATCAAGGAATTCAAAGGCGTAGATATTTTTGATAATGTCCGTTGGTACCTGAGGAGAGGTGTTTTTGTTAACCATCTCTGCCAGTTTCTCCGGCTTGGCTGATAAACCACTCCGCTCGTAGTAAAGACTGCTTATCTGGCGTCTCAACTCACGTACACTCCACGTGCCTCTGATACATTCAACTTCGTAGAAGGTACGTTTGAGGGGATTATCAATTTTTATGAGTTCGATTAAATGGGAAAAGGAAAGTTTTGAGACTATTTTTTCAGGTGGTACTTGAAGTAATTTAGATTCTTGGGACAGTGTCCCAAGAATCTGTTCTGGAATAATGTTACTAAATTCTTGGGGCACCGACCCAATAATTTGAGGATAGCAATGGTAAAACTGTCGACAGCGAGAGAGTTCAGGGGCTGTTAAACCTTTTATAGCAATGCTTTTTGCAAGCTTACTTACCAACTCAGCGCCATAGGATGCCCGATCTTCCCCATATTGCTCAAACTCTACTATATAATAGCCAATTAGCCAGTTACGGATGGTTAGTGCCTGATTGACCGCATTGGCTGCTTTAGCCTGCAGATGGCTATGTACCTGCTCAATCGTTGCAACGAGTTGTTTAAAATCCTGCATGCTGGCTATAGATATGACCTATATAAGGTAGGTGAATTTTGAGAGTAAGTAAAGTACGAAAAACTATCTGGTTTGAAGAATACTTCCTTGATCAATTAAATCACCTGCTTCCCTCACTTCACCTCCGTAAAGTTGAGCTTGGGTAGTTTCATGGCGTTTTCGATGAGCTTGATTTCGATGTCCAGAATACCGGCTTCGGCCCGCGTGTCTACTTTTCCGGGATCGTCGGTAGGCATATGGTAATCATCGTGGCCGCCGGTATGGAAGAAGAGCACCGGGATCTGTTTCGCGTAGAAAGAGCCGTGGTCGGAGCCGCCGCTGCCGGCCCGGTCGGTAAAGAACTTCACCTCTCCCTGCACCCCTTTGAATACCTCCGGCCACTCGGCACTGGTACCGAAGCCACCGACACCTACACCGCGCTCGGGATTGTAGCGGCCGATCATGTCCATGTTGAGCATGAAGTTGATCTGGTTGAGGGGGAGCGTGGGGTTATTGACAAAATGCCGCGAGCCCACCAGTCCCAGCTCCTCGGCCCCGAAGGCGATGAACAGGAAGTTGTACGGCTCTTTCACTCCGTTGCGGGAGAAGTACCGGGCCAGTTCCAGCAGGCCAGCCACGCCCGAGGCATTGTCGTCGGCTCCGTTGTGGATCTGTCCCTGGGGCTTCGGGTCTTTGGAACTGCCTTGGTTGCCCATTCCCAAATGGTCAAAGTGCGCGCCGATTACTATCGTATAGGGGGCGTCGTTGTTGAGGAAACCAATGACATTATTGGCCGGGCGAATGCTATCAGGTACTACCACCCGTCGCACCTTGGCGGTGAAAGGCTGGCGGTAACCATCGGTACCCAGGGGTGCGAGCTTCAGCTTCTTGAATTGCTTGATGACGTAGCGGGCGGCCTTGTCGTTTTCGCGGCTGCCGGTGCCGCGGCCTTTCATGCGGTCGGAGGCGAGGTAGTTGACATGTTTGGCAATGTTGTCGGCGGTAGGCCTAACGGGCTGACCTACGAGGAGTAACGGGGCAAAAAGGAGTACTAAAAAGAGTCGCATAAAATGAAAAATGGATCTGAAACCTTAAAAGTAAGGGCTTCGGGAGAAGTAACCAACGAAAATTAGGATGTATGGTTGCGGGGCGCACCGGGTTTCTGCCTATCTTGACCAGGTAAACCAAACGGAACATTAACCTGAATGAATCAACTCATACGTATAGGGGCCATGGGTGTACTCCTGGCCGGAACCATTTCAATCCAAAGCATAGCACAAGGTACTGCTGCCAGGGAAGCCCCCGTGGAGGCAGATAAGCGGTACACGCAGGAGATACAGGCCCTGGCAAAGCAGCCCCGGGTACAGAAGGCGTTCGGGCTGTTTAAGGAGCTGGACCCGTGGACGATGCAGAACCTGATCACCCTGACCGAAATACCCGCGCCGCCCTTCAAGGAAGAAGTACGCGGACGGAAGTACGCCGAGATGCTGCGCACCGCTGGGGCCGACTCGGTATGGACCGACGAAGTAGGTAACGTGATAGCGAAGCGCCGGGGCAAAACCGGCAAAAAGACCGTAGTACTGGAGGCGCACCTGGATACGGTGTTTCCGGAAGAGACGGATGTAAAGGTAAGGCAGCGTGGTGATACCCTACGGGCTCCCGGCATCGGCGACGACACGCAGGGGCTGGCCATGGTACTAACGGTACTGGAGGTGATGGAACGGACCGGCATCGAGACCGACGCGGATGTGCTCTTTATCGGTACCGTGGGGGAAGAGGGCCTGGGCGACTTGCGGGGCGTCAAGAAACTGTTCGACACGCCGGGGCTGAAGATAGATTCCTACATCGCCATCGACGGCCTGGGTGCCAGCAGCATTACCCACCGCGGCCTGGGCTCGCACCGCTACGAGATTACCTTCAAGGGGCCGGGTGGTCACTCCTCGGGGGCATTCGGGATGGTGAATCCGCACGGGGCACTGGGACGGGCTATCTACTACTTTACGCAGGAGGCCGACAGATTTACCCGCCAGGGCGTACGCACCACCTACAACGTGGGGATGGTGGGTGGAGGTACCTCGGTCAATGCTATACCGTTTGAGTCGTGGATGCAGGTGGATATGCGCTCGGAGAGCCCTGAGCAACTGGCGGGCATCGACAAGCTCCTGCAGGACGCGGTACAGCGGGCCGTCCGCGAAGAAAACCAGATGAAGCGCCTGGGTGCTGACCTGACGGTAGAGGTAAAGATGGTAGGTGACCGTCCTTCCGGTAGCCTGGATCAGAACCACCCGCTGGTACAACGGGCCATCGCGGCTACGCGCCAGGTGGAGCAGGAGCCGGCGCTACGGGTGGGCTCTACCAATGCCAATATTCCCTTTGCCAAAGGCGTACCCGGTATTACCATCGGGGCGGGAGGCAAAGGCGGCGGCGCACACGCGCTGGATGAGTGGTTTATCAATGACCGGGCCTACCTGGCTATGCAGCGGACGCTGCTGATTCTGCTGGCTGAGGCAGGGCTTCGGTAAAGCGAAATGCAGATATAAACTTCTAGGAGCGCAGGGGCTGTGAGGACTCTGCGCTCTTTGCTATTGGCCTGTTACTTGTTCCGGGTTAGTTCTTCTTTTCGTCTAGTCATGATAGGCAGTTGCAGCGTCCGCCGGGGCAGGCTTTTCCAGTTCCCGAATGATCGCTTTCAGCATGGCCGGTACAATCTGCTTGTGTAGCGGGCGAACCGGTACAAAGTACAGCCTTCCCCAGGCATTATGGAAGGTTACGGTAGTTGAAATAGTCAGTGTCTTCACACCGGTGCCGCCGGGAGTCTGGTCCAGGAACAGGGATATCCGAAAGTCCAGGTGCTTATCATCTTCACCCAGAATAACCTCCTGCTCGGTCTTATCAAATACTTTGAAAAGCCCCAAGCGTTCGCCTTTCTGGCAGGTGAAGCGGTTGAGCAGTTCCTGCCGGTTGGTGGAGCTTCCTGATGTTTTAAGGCCAAAGAGAGCGACTATCCGGTTACGTAGGGCAAACAGCGCGCCCACCCACTGAGGGCTACTGGTAAAAAAGGCTTTCCCTACGCGGGTGGAGTCAAGGGAGTTGTCGCTGTCCGTGATACCCCCCTGAAAGCTATCAATGTAGTCATAGGATGGCTGAAGATCATGTAACAATGAGCCCGCCGGGAGAGTTGTTTTAATGATTTTCATTAGTGAAGGGCCTGGTGGTGGTTGTTTAACCAAATATACGAAGTAGCAGTATGTTCCCGACCGAGGGGTGGAGGTTTCGGGTATGCAATTCTGCCCCGATAGCCATTCATCCAGAACCGGTTGGTAAAGTAAGCTGGCAGTCCTATCTTCAAAACGGGAATTGACTACCACCGGACTCGTCCGATTTTAAACCCACAACCCATGGATGATTTACTGGCGGCCCGGCTACAGATGGCAACATCGCTCGGCTTTCATATAGTGTTTGCCTGTATAGGTATGACCATGCCTATCCTGATGGCGTTTAGTGAATGGAGGTGGCTCCGAACCAACGAACAGGTATATGTAGACCTCGCCAAGGCCTGGTCGCGGGGAGTGGCTCTCTTTTTTGCCGTTGGGGCGGTGTCAGGTACGGTACTTTCGTTTGAGCTGGGCCTGCTCTTTCCGGGCTTTATGCGGCACGCCGGGCCGATTATTGGGATGCCTTTTTCGTGGGAAGGTACTGCCTTCTTCGTAGAGGCCATCGCGCTAGGCGTATTCCTCTACGGCTGGAATCGCCTGAACCGCTGGGTTCACTGGATGTCGGGCGTGGTAGTAGGTATTTCGGGGGTGCTGTCGGGTATATTTGTGGTATCGGCGAACTCCTGGATGAACAGTCCGCGCGGGTTTACTTGGCAGAACGGTCAGGCTACCAACATTGATCCGGTAGCGGCTATGTTCAACGAAGCCTGGTTTTCGCAGGCCCTGCACATGACCTTGGCGGCCTTTGTGGCTACCGCCTTTGCCGTAGCCGGGGTACATGCCTTCCTGCTTATCAAGAATCCCAAAAACGTTTTTCACCGCAAAGCAGTCAAGATAGCGCTCTCCTTCGGTGCCATTACGGCTTTTCTGCAACCCCTGAGTGGCGACTATGCGGCCAAGGATGTGGCCGACCGGCAACCGGCCAAACTGGCCGCGCTCGAAGGTCTCTATAAAACCAGCAAACCAGCCGACCTGATCATTGGCGGCATTCCCAACGACAAGGAAGAGCGGGTAGACTATGCTATCCATATTCCGGGGGCACTTAGTTTTCTGGCGCACGGGGATTTTGATGCCGAAGTGATCGGTCTGGATCAATTTGCCAAAGAAGATCGCCCGCCCGTGCTGATCACCCACGTCGCTTTTCAGATCATGGTAGGCATAGGCATGCTGCTGGCCCTGGCCGGGTTGCTGTTCCTATTGTTTAGCTGGCGCTGGCAACACCTGCTGTCTAACAAGTGGTGGCTTCTCTTTATTGTGTTTTTGACGCCGCTGGGCTTTATTGCCGTGGAGGCTGGCTGGACCGTCACCGAAGTGGGTCGTCAGCCCTGGATTATCTATGGAGTCATGCGCACCAAAGATGCCGTGTCGGCCATGCCGGGGCTACAGTACTCTTTCTATCTCATCACGTCGGTGTATCTGCTGCTGACCGGACTGCTGATATGGATGATGCGCCGACAGATCGAAACCGTGGAAGAGTTTTATCCTTCGGCCCGAACCTCCAAACCCTAAGCTATGCTGCAGATTATCATTCTTATCCTTGGCGTATCATTTGTATTGTATACCATCCTGGGCGGGGCCGACTTCGGAGCTGGCATCGTCGAGACCTTTGCGGGGCGCAAAGGAGAGAAGATCATCTCCAAAGCTCTGGCGCCTGTGTGGGAGGCCAACCACGTGTGGCTGATCCTGGCTATTGTGATCCTGTTCACGGCCTTTCCGGTGGTGTATTCGACCATTAGCGTAGTGCTGCACATTCCGCTGATGGTCGTGCTGATCGGGATCGTGCTGCGGGGGTCGTTTTTCACCTTCCGCCACTACGACATTGGGCGGGACGCCAGCCATAAGTACTACACGGCTGTTTTCAAAGTATCCAGTTTTATTACTCCCGTTTTTCTGGGCGTGACGCTCGGAGCCATGATCCTAGGAAGAATTGACCTGTCGGATACCAGTGAGAGCTTTTACGAACAGTATATCTACCCCTGGTTCAACTTGTTCTGCTTTGCCATGGGGCTATTTTCGGCCCTGCTGTTTGGGTACATAGCGTCTATATTCCTCATTGGCGAAACCCAGACACCAATTGAGCGGCTCCGGTACATCCGGCTCTCTAAATTCTTCATGCTATTGACCTTCGTAATGAGTGTGCTGGTATTTCTGGCTGCGGAATGGTACGAACTACACCTGTTTAGTAACTTCTTTAACTCCACCGTAAGCATCGGTGCTTTTACGGTTGCGTTACTACTGGTACCGGCTATTTTTTATTTGTTCAACCACCCCAGTATCCTGTTCCTGCGCCTGGCCATCGGTCTGCAGGTGGCGATGGTGATCGTGGGCTGGTTTGCGATACAGTATCCCGTGCTGGTGGTAGAAAAGAGTGGCAACCACCTGACCTTTTACAACACCCAGGCTCCACCCGCTACCCAGTACCAGTTGCTGATCGCCCTGTTTGTGGGCCTGCTGTTTGTGATACCAGCTTTCTACTTCCTGTTCCGGGTGTTCAAGCCCAGTGATGATCAGAAGCCGGCCAATCCCTGAAGGGAGAAGATAGGCAGTCCCCTGGTATATACCCATTCCAGTACCTCTCCATCCTCCTCGTCATGGACGGTACGTACCTGTTCGAATCCGTTCCGTCTCAGTACCCCCGCCGAGGCGTAATTGTCAGGTAGTGTCCGGGCGGTGATACGGACGGAGGGATCGGTATGTACCGCCAGTTGTACCAGTTGCCGGCATATTTCGGTACCGTAGCCCTGTCCCTGATAGGCTGGAAAAACCCCGTAGTCTATCTCCACGGTACCGTCTTTCGGACGACCTTTATAGCCTCCCGCTCCCACCAGCTTATCTTCCACCTGCGCGTAGTACCCTATCCAGGGCGGAGCATAGCCGACCCGCTCAAAGTAATCAATCGTTATCCGGAGGGTAGGCTGGCAATCAGGATGGTCTCTGAATTCCGGATTTTCGTCCAGCGTCCTCCTGATGGGGAGTAGCAGTATGGGTAGTACTTTATCAGAGGTGCTGTTCATGATGGGAACTGGTTGTGGAGTAGTACCTGAAATATAGGTTAAATAGGGCTCATTGTCAATACAGGCAGCATTTGCTTTCTTTTATCCAGGTACGGAAGCTGTTACATTCCAACTATATTTGAATAGTTTTATGGAGTAGGACTTTCGGAGAAACGGTTAACCAGGACAGCAGCAATATGCAAGCAGAAAGGCAAGACTACACCAGTGAGCGTATACTGGGACCTCCTGAATTTAGTGAGGTCTTTACGCATTTTTATGTAGCCCAAAACCTGACATCGCAGCCCGTACATAAGACCCTGCTCCCTTCTTTTCAGACCATATTGCTGTTTAGCTTTGGAGCCCAACTATCTTTTACTTCTCCCTCAGGTACAACGGTAGAGGTGGAGAAGTGCCTGCTGCTCTGGCCGGTCAAGCAAGCCATTGCGTATACCTTACCACCGGGAGCCGATCTGCTGGCTGCCAACTTTAAAGCCGATGCATTTTATCGGTTCTTCGGACAGGCCATGGTGTCGGATGCGCTACCGATGCATCCTGATGAACTACTCCATGAAAACTGCTTTACCAACCTCTGGCACCTGCTGAAAGACATACAAACATCGGCCGGTCGTGTCGGGTACTTGCTGGATTTTTGCCGACCCTATCTAAAGTACCGTGACCAGACACTGGCGTCCCTGGCGGAGTTCTCGTCGGATAGTAGGTTGAATCCCATTAGAGTGGTAGCCCAGCAGACTGACCAGCACGAACGCACCATTCAACTCAAACATAAAAAGTACCTGGGATACAGTGCCAAGGAGATAAACCGGTACCAGCGTTTTCTGAGAGTGGTGGAGCTACTGGAAGCGAAGGTAGCCGGAACTGAAAAGGTGGACTGGCAGGATATAGTGAGTCAGGGAGGCTACTACGACCAGAGCCAGCTTATCCACGACTTCAGGCATTACCTGGGGCTGTCTCCCACGCACTTTCTGCGCTTTCAGCAGGATATCTGCATAGCCCGACCTGACTAGCCCCGTTTCGTTTTCTTACAATTTTGCCCGGTTAGGGGCCGCTACTTTTGCTCTGTCATCAAACATAAAGCAAAAGCTATGAAACATCTTATCATTTATGCACACCCCAACGAGCAGAGTCTGAACAGCTACTTTAAGCAGCAGCTCGTACTGGCCCTGCGGCAGGAGGACCACGAAGTACAGGTACGCGACCTATACCAACTGGGCTTTGATCCGGTACTATCCATGCAGGACGTACTCGGGCAGATGCAGGGAGCCGTGGAGGATACAATCAGACAGGAGCAGGACTATATCCGGTGGGCCGATACACTTACATTTATCTACCCCATCTGGTGGACCGGCATGCCTGCCATTATGAAGGGCTACATTGACCGGGTGATGAGCTACGGCTTTGCCTACCGATACGATCAGGGCGTACAGAAGGGGCTGCTGACCGGAAAGTCTGCTGTTATCATCAATACCCACGGGAAGTCCAATCAGGAGTATGCCGCAGTCGGCATGGATAAAGCCCTTTCATTGACCTCGGACCGGGGCATTTATACTTACTGTGGATTAGAAGTGAAGAAGCATTTCTTCTTTGGTAAAGCTGACCGCGCTACCCCCGAAACGGTGGCGGACTGGAAAAGCGCCATCCTGGAGGTATACAGCCAATTCTACGCGGTAGTGTAAGGGGAGAGGCGGGGTACTTTCGTGACTTCCGCCTTTTTTGGTATCTTTCAAAACCGACCGAAGGGTCGTAAAAGTACCTGTGTCTAACTAACAACCCAATGCACTCATGAATAACAACAAGTACGGTCTCCACGGAAAATTAAAGGCATTTGCCGGTAAAGGCGATAATCTGGCTTCTATTTTACTGGAAGCTGCTAACCTAGTATCGACGGCCAAAGGTTGCCACCTGTACATCGTCAGCCGCGATCCGCAGGATGCCGATGCGGTATGGGTCACGGAAGTATGGGACACCAAAGAAGACCACGACAACTCGCTCAAAGTGGAAGGCGTACGGGAGCTGATCGGACGGGCCATGCCCATACTGGATGGAATGCCCGAGAAAGGCCAGGAACTGGAAGTACTGGGTGGCGCGGGCATAGCGAGCTAATATTTTTATACCCTTTCGGTTATACTTATCCGATATTTTCTATATTTATACCTTATAGGGTATAATATAGCTCTTGATATAATAAATGATACCGAACGGGTATAAAGTATGACAAGCTTACTTGCTCAATTTGTAAAACATAAACGGAAAACCCTGCGACTTACGCAGGTTGACCTGGCTGAGAAATCGGGGGTAGGCCTCCGTTTTGTACGAGAGCTGGAACAGGGAAAAACAACACTGCGGCTCGACAAGGTAAATCAGGTATTAGATCTATTTGGCTGTGAGGTAGGACCTGTCCGAAAGGAGGAACGCTATGAATAGAGCTGGCGAGGTATACTACCAGGAGGTATTGGCAGGACTCCTGACAGAGGATGAGGATGGATATACATTTAAGTACGATGAACTCTATTTGACAAGTAACAATCCGCCTGTGAGTCTGACTCTACCGCTACGTATGGAGCCCTACCAAAGCAAGACCCTCTTTCCTTTTTTTGATGGACTCATTCCTGAAGGTTGGTTGCTGAATATTGCCGTACAAAACTGGAAGCTGAACCCCCGCGACCGAATGGGACTGCTACTTACAGTATGTCAGGACTGTCTGGGGGCAGTAAGTATAAGAAAAGCCGAAATGCCTGAGTTATGAGTCTACGCTGCCTCTACTGCCACCAGCCACTCAGCGATCATGAACAGGATTTTCATGTTGCGTGTAGTAAGAAGTTCTTTGGTACACCCATACCCCCTGTTTTGGCAATCAAATGGGAGGAGCTTCAGAACATGGCTCGTGAGCTGGTACTGAAGAGTACTGCTGTTACGGGCGTACAACCTAAGTTGTCACTTAACCTGGAAAGGTTAGATGCGCAAAGTAGCCGCTTGACGCTGGTTGGGCTATGGGGAGACTTTATTCTAAAACCGCCGACAGAGCAATTCGAAGCGTTACCGGAGAATGAAGATGTAACGATGAAAATGGCTGCGGAATTCGGAATCAAAACGGCGGAGCATACCTTGATCCGACTCAAATCGGGAGAGTTGGCTTACCTAACAAAGCGCTTTGATCGCAGCGGAAGCAAAAGGATACATATGGAAGATTTGTGCCAGTTGACTGAAACGCTGACTGAACATAAATACAGAGGGTCCATGGAAAAAGTAGGCAGAACTGTTCGTACGTATGCTACCAACAAAGGTTTGGAGGCTTTAACCTTATTCGAGACTACTTTATTCTGTTTTGTGACGGGCAATGCGGATATGCACCTGAAGAACTTTACCCTTATCCGACCCGAAGGTGGTGATATAGCTTTATCACCGGCCTACGACCTACTTTCAACTAAACTGGCTTTACCGGAAGACAAAGAAGAATGTGCTTTGACGATCAATGGTAAGAAGAACCGGCTTACCCGCGTTGACTTTGATAAGCTGGCACTTAATCTGGGAATTTCTGCTAAATCTACCGAGCGTGTTTACAGAAGATTAGTGCAAAAGATAGATGCATTCACTGACATGATTGATGGAAGCTTTTTACCTATTGAACAGCAGCTTACTTATAAAAAGCTATTGAAAGAAAGAATCGAAAGAGTAAGCGGATAGCATAAAAGAGGGCAGGAACTGGAAGTACTGGGTGGAGCGGGGATAGTGTAGGTGAAAGTGGCTGAATAGGTTATTAGAGTGGTGTTCAACGGTTACTTGAGGTGACCGTTGAATAAAATTAAGATTTATTAAGAAACGGGGATGGTGTAGGTTACCCTTTTCTTCGTTGTCTTTGCAGTAGAATTTACTGTCCACTCAATAACCGTTCACTCACTTTACCATGAAAAATCCACTCTATTTCCTGGGACTGCTGTCCCTGCTCTCCTTCTCTGCCCTGGCCCAAACCGAACAAGGTACCTGGCTGGTGGGTGTCGCCGGTAATGGTGCTAGCCGACGAGTACAGCAGACACAAAATACTAACATCCTGTTCACGCCCCACGTAGCCTACTTCGTAAGCCGCAACGTAGCCCTGGGCGGACAACTGTCGGTAGACTATACCCGCCGAACTTTTGACACCCATCTTATCAGCTCGTCTACGGCTACCGGTGCCAACGCGCTGGCCCGCTTCTACATTGGTGACTGGAAAGTACGCCCCTACGTCAATGTACTGGCTGGCTATGCCTGGCACAGAGCACAGGGTTCGGATGTTATTACCGGGCAGCCTACCCGGTTTAGAGGTGATGAAAAATGGAATGCTTCCGTGGGGGCAGGGGTAGCTTACTTTGTGGCTCCCAAAGTAGCTCTGGAGGCGGATGTTAACTACCGTTACTTTCTGAGAGGGGATTTTGACAGCCGAAAAAATGCGGCTACTACATTTAGACTGGGGCTTTCGCTGTATCTGAAGTAAAGGCCTAAGAGGTTAGAGTATCAATCTGATTCGGGCCGTTGAGTAAATGGGAGTGCTTTCAGGGAGGCCTGATCAGGAGAATGTATTAGTTTGCGACCACCGAGTACTACACTTGCCCTGCATCCACCACCTTACACACCCTACTCCCTGTGAAGAATGCCTCTCTTTTGTTCCTGTTCTTGCTGGCCTTCCCCGGCTATGCCCAAAAGACAATAAGCGGTTATGTACTTGATGCGGCTACCGAAGAAGCCATAGCCGGAGCCGTTGTCTATAATCCGGGACAGAAGGCCGGAGTTGTGACCAACCGCTCCGGCTTCTTTAGTATTCAGGTGCCTAGGGTACCTGCTACCATTATCTGCTCCTATCTGGGCTATGCTACCGATACTTTACGAATTACATCGGCAAGGGATACCTCTGTGGTAGTCCGGCTGGCGCAGGTAGCCAAAGAACTCAAGGAGGTGGCTGTACGGGGGCAGATACCGCTGGCCGAACGGGAGCTGGGACTGGTGAGCCTGCCCATTCAGCAGCTCAAAGTGGTACCTACCTTACTGGGTGAGGCCGATGTACTCAAAGCCATTGCTCTCACACCCGGCATCAGCTCCACCGTCGAAGGTACCGCCGGGGTGACCGTACGCGGGGGTACTCCCGACCAGAACCTGATCCTGCTCGATGACGCGGTAGTGTACAACGTATCGCACCTGTTTGGCTTTGTTTCACTGTTCCATCCCGATGCCTTACAGAAAGTAGATGTCTATAAAGGGGGCTTTCCGGCCCGCTACGGCGGCAGACTCTCCTCCGTCATTGACCTGACCATGCGCGAAGGCAACTACCGGGAGCGCCAGAGCCAGCTCAGCGTGGGGCTCATCGGTTCGCAGTTCCTGTGGGAGGGACCGCTCTCCCGGAAAAATACCGATTCCGAGCAGCCTAGCCGCACTTCCTTCATGGTGGCGGCGCGCAGTTCGTACCTGAGTCTGATCCTGCTGCCCGTGTACGCGGCCTACAAGTGGGGCAGTCTGCGGAACTACTCCAACTACTGGTTCTACGACCTGAACGGCAAGATCAACCACCGCTTCCGCAACGGCGGGCAGCTCTCGTGGAGCATCTACAATGGCTACGACTTCTGGAACTCGCAAGAAAAGGCGTCGGCCGTCAGCCAGCGCAGCCGCCTGGGGTTAGACTGGGGCAATACTACTTCCACACTCCTGTACAAAAAAGCGCTGGGAGCAAAGTGGTTCAGCACCAGTTCGCTTACCTATACCCGTTACCACTACCAGGTCTCCTTCGACTCCTACGCCGAAGGAGGCCGCCAACCGAGTACCTACTACCGCAATAACTCAGGCCTGCAGGACTGGAGCCTGCGGACCCGCTGGGAGTACTACGCTTCGCCCGGGCTGACCGTCAGGACCGGCGTGGAAGCCATCGGACACCTGTACCGCACCGCCCGTATCAAAACCAACTACCTGGCGCAGGAAACGCCTGTGGCAGGCACTCCTGTAACAGGTACACCCCTGACACCCGAAACGGCGCTGTATCTGGAAGCCGAGGTACGGCCCCGCTCGTGGCTGAAAGTAAACGCAGGTGCTCGCTGGGCGACCTTTTTCCCCGCCCGCGCTACCTATACCTTTCTCGAACCCCGCGCCAGCCTTTTGCTGATCCTGCCGGAGGACTACGCCTTCAAGCTGGGCTACACCCGGATGAACCAGTTTACGCATCTGCTGACTAGCAACGGCCTGGCCGGAGCCGTGAATGATGTATGGGTGCCTTCGACGGCTACGCTACCTCCGCAGAACGCCCACCAGTGGAGCGGAGGTGTGACCAAAGATATCTCGGCCCTGAACCTGGAACTGACCGTAGAAGGGTACTACAAGCGCCTGCACAACCTGATCGACTACCAGACGGGACAGTCGCTGATGAACGTAACGGATGGGAACTGGGAGCGGGTCGTGACCCGAAACGGCATTGGCGAAGTGTATGGCTATGAGCTCTTTGCGCACCGTCGGGCGGGCAAGTGGAGCGGCTGGCTGGGCTATACCCTGAGCTGGAACCGGAGGCGGTTTGAGTCCATCAACCGGGGCAACTGGTATCCCGGCCCCTACGACCGTCGGCACTACATCAACCTGGTGGTCAACCACGAAGCTACCAGGGGAGGAGGTTTTTCGGCCTCCTGGCAGTACCATTCGGGGCAGCCTATTACCATGCCTGCGGCCGTAATTCCCAATCTGGAATATCCAAATAGTGTTCCCAACGAAGTTATCGGGGACCGCAACAATGCCCGCATGCCTGCTTTCCACCGGCTGGATGTTAGCTACCGCTTAGCCCACCCCACGCGCCGGGCCCGGGAAAAGACCGTGACGCTGGGGGTGATCAACCTCTATGCCCAAAAGAACCCTTTTATTCTTACCTATACTCAAGGTTTAATCCAGGAACCACATTCAGGAGATCCAAGGGTACCACAGCCCATAGTGGGTATAAATAACCGGGTTCTACAGATTTCACCCATTCGGTTTTTACCTTTTGTCAGCTTGTCATGGAAGTACTAAGAGTATCGTTGCGGCTAACGACTTGTTTTCTGGCTAGCCTCTGCCTCATGCTGATGGGAGGGTGTACCAAAGAAATCAGTTTGGATATACCCTACGAGGGGGATAAGCTGGTCTTGTTCGGCGTACTGACACCTTCCGAAGTAGTCAGTGTAAGAATAGGGCAGAGCGTGCCGCCGGTAGGCGAGCATCGCTTTGTGGAAGTTAGGGAGGCGGTGGTTGTCCTGTGGGAGAATGAAATGGTAGTAGACACTCTTGCCTACGCAGGTACTCAGACCTACCAATCGAAGAAAGAGTACCGGCCACGGATAGGGAAGAGCTACCGTATTACAGCCAGTCTGGATGCACTCCCCCTACTCAGTACAGAGCCGGTACTCATTGAAGCGGCTCCCACTTTCACAGGGGCTGGACTGGTAGCTTCGGAGAATGAAAACCAACGGATACTTACTGCGGAAATTGAGAATGTTCTTTCGGGAGAGCAGTACTACGAACTAAAGGTTGAAGGAGTTTCGGGTGGACAAGCCGTCTGGGTGTCGCCCGAAAACCTCAACCGGCCCATGGGCAGTTCGGTGCCTTGTGAGTTTATGCGAAGCGAAGACCAGTACCTGTACGAAGGACACTGCCTGGGCAACAGAACCATTACCCAGCGGCTACTAGTACCCAATCAGGGGTATAATTCGGCTACTCTCAAGCAGGTACCGGTAGATCAGTTTCGCCTTCGGCTGCGCCAGGTGAGCGAGAGCTACTACCGCTACTATACGACGGGTACTGATTTCGGAGATGTGGAGCGGGTATTCCAGGAGCCACAAAACCGCTACTCCAACGTCACGGGCGGCTACGGTATCCTGATGAGCTATACTGAAACCAGCAGGATTATATCGTATAATTAGTAGTATTAATAAAGAAGCCTCTGGGAACAACAGCCTAAATAACAGTAGTCTGGCCCTCGCTGTACCTCCGCTAGTTTTATTTATAGGTTAATATTCAAGAACATGAGATATATACTGGTAGTACTGTTCAGTTTCTTTGCCGCCATGGTCTCCTATGGTCAAAGCCTCAAAGAGAAAGAGTTTATAAGGTACTTCTTTAAGTCATCTTTGTATACGGACAGGCTGTATGATCATCATGTTATGATGATACATGAAGCCCTACAACCTGATACATTACGGTCTCTGGAAAGACACCTTTATGAAGCTGATAGCGTGTTGGTCTTAACCAGTAAAGAAAAAGCATTTGTCAACAGCGAAGTCGCTAAGCTTACAACCATTCGCTGGAATGAAAATCTTTTAGAAAAGGGTACTCTTGTAGTTAAGGATTCTCTTTCCGGGCAAGAAACACAGTCCAGTTCAACCAGAAGGCTACATCGTTTCTCAAAACCCATTTTCATAAGAAATGATAGTGTCTGTATCTTCTACTATGACTACTTTAACTTAGGCTGTGTCATGAGGTGTGGGACGGGAACATTGCAGGTGTACAAGAAGAAAAATAATAATTGGTTACTGTGGCTTACCCTCATGGAATGGGTAAGCTAATTACAATAGTAAGTACGGAGTTTAGTACCTTAGCTATGTCGTAGAGAAGCTGACATGATACTGGCACAACCCTTTCCCGCTTATAAACCTTCGGTAAACAGTTTACGATTTCCGTTGATTTCCGGATGTATCGTGTTCTTTATTATTCTGCTATTAAGGCCCTTCGAGCTTAACCGGGTAGCTACTCCCTATTTCCCCCTGCATGCGGCGCTGTACGGACTAGGTACTTTCGTGACTGCGGCTCTTAACTCGCTTCTTCTCCCGTCTATACTGCCATCATGGTTTGCCGAAAAGCACTGGACCGTAGGCAAAGAGCTGTTGATGATGCTGTGGCAGATCGTTGCTATCAGTTTTGTTAATCTGCTTATTACGCATGGGTTGTACGGCGATCCTATCTCTCTCCTGACGGCCATTGACTTTCTGGGCTATACCCTGGCTATTGGTATATTTCCGGTTATCATTGTAGTACTGCTGAAGTACGTGATTCTGCTTTCCAAAAACCAGGCTGCTGCCGGGAAGATGGAGCAGGAGTTGGGGGAGAAGCAGGAGGAAGCGGAGCCGGCATCAAAGGTGATAACGCTGATAGGCGACTACCAAAACGAAGTACTTGAGGTACCCCTCGATAGCATCCGGTATATCACATCGGCTGATAACTACGTACAGGTCTACTACGTAGAAAATGGAAAGCTGACCTCGCGCTTTCTAAGAAGTACTCTCAAGAAAGCCGAGCAGGCCCTGAGCGGGTTCCCGCAGTTTTTCAGATGCCACCGGGCGTACCTGGTCAACCTTACCAAAGTGCGGCACGTAACCGGAAATGCGCAGGGACTGAAGCTGCATCTGCAGGATGCTGAGGAGGTAATACCCGTTTCCAGGTCGCTGCATGAGCAGCTTACTTCTCAGCTGCAGCAGCAAAAGAGGGTTGCCAACTAGCCCTACGGCTTGCAAATCAGCCTTTTTGGCCCCCATTCGTCCCTAAGTCCTGCAGTCTGTCCCTCTGATTTGCAAAGGGCAGTGGGTCCATCGCACTTTTGTTGCAGAGAAAATCACGCAGCAAACCTGTACCGCTATGGCTACTTTCGTAACTACCATGACTCTACTGATCGTCCACATTATATCGGGCTTCCTGGCTTTGATCACCGGCTTTCTGTCCATGCTCAACCGCAAAGGAGGCAAGCGGCACCGACTGACCGGCAAGCTGTTCTTCGCCGGTATGACGGGCGTATTCATTACTTCGACGGCCATTTCGCTGGTTAAGGATAATCCGTTCCTGCTGATGGTAGGTTTCTTCAGCTACTACCTGGCCTGCTCGGGGTACCGGGCCCTGTACCTCAAGAAGCTCTACCTGAAGCAAAAGCCCCGGTGGATCGACTGGCTCATCAGCGGCACGGGTGTCGTGTTCGGGATAGGGCTGATGGTATTCAGCATTGACTGGTTCATCACCCGTGGTGCGTGGGGTACGGTACCTCTTACCTTCGGAGGGTTCTGTCTGCTGAACGCTATCGTCGACATCCGCCGCTTTTTTGTAGCTCCCAAAGACAAACTGCACTGGCTGGTGACGCATGGATCCCGCATGGGCGGCTCCTTCGCGGCTACGGTTACGGCCTTCATCGTAGTCAATTTTAGTATCGGCAGCTTTACCTGGGTACTTTGGGTACTGCCGGGCGTCCTGATCGGGATCTGGATAGGCCGGGTCATCAGGCCTTACAAAGCCAAAGCCGCAAGTAAAGTAGAGCCGACAATGGTAGCCTCTGAATAAGTACGAACCAGAGTAGCTAAACAGGGAAGATACACCCGACGCCTAATTGTGTACTGCTGCTAGCAGAACTCTGGAATATGCATTGGTACTGACTTTTACTGGTAGTGCAAATCTTTATAAAAATAAGGCAATGGCTTCGCAGGCCATTGCCTTATTATGTACTAAGCGTTCCTGATTTTACAAAAACTAATACGCAGATTTGTGTAAAGGCATGGTGTGATAAGTCATTGGTTAACAGCAGGTTGTGTTAAGGGTGTAGACGTAGTTTATTGGTAGGATAATCTTAATACAGATAGATTGATAGAAAAAGACTGAACAAGCAGTAGTTTAGTCGCGCAAAATACACGTAACGCACCTACTGAATTAGTACCAGGTGGGCATCAACAGACAAACCAAGTTGTCTAATTCAATTTAACTAAAAAGGTAATACATCTTCTATAACCTCTAACTATGAACAATTTACAGTACGAGTTCGGAATGGTCGGTCTTGGGGTAATGGGCAGAAACCTGATGCTCAACATTGCTGATCATGATTTTTCGGTAATTGGTCTGGATCTGGACCCTCTCAAGGCGGCGGCCGTACAGGCCGAGGCCGGAGAAGGAAAACCGGCCCGTGGCACGACTTCCATTGAAGAGTTTGTGCAGTCGATCCGAAAACCCCGCGCTATCATGATGCTGGTACCCGCCGGTAACCCGGTAGATGCCGTGATCGCCAGCCTGCTGCCCCTGCTGGAGCCGGGCGATATCGTGATAGATGGTGGTAACTCGTACTTCCCCGATACCGAGCGCCGGGTAATAGGTCTGGAAGAAAAAGGCATCCATTTCTTTGGGATGGGTGTATCAGGAGGTGAAAAAGGAGCCCGTTTCGGTCCGAGTATGATGCCCGGCGGAAACCGCGAAGCCTACGAACGGCTGCGTCCGGTCTTTGAGGCCATTGCCGCCAAGGTAGATGGCGAGCCCTGCGTGGCATACTTGGGAAGTGGCTCGGCGGGTAACTACGTCAAGATGGTACACAACGGGATCGAGTACGGTATCATGCAGCTCATCGCCGAAGCATACGACCTGCTCCGACGCGGCGTAGGGCTCAGTGATGACGAACTGCAGGCGGTATTCGAGCAGTGGAATCAGTCGGAGTTGCAATCGTTCCTGATCGAAATTACCGCTGAAATCCTCAAGAAAGTAGACGATGAGACTGGTCAACGACTGGTGAGTGTGATCTCTGACCGGGCCCGCTCCAAAGGCACCGGCAAGTGGACGTCACAAAACGCCATGGACCTGCAGGTACCGGTACCTACCATTGATACGGCCGTGCTCATGCGCGATATATCCAAGTACAAGGAAGAGCGCGTAGAGGCCTCTAAGCTACTCCCCAATACGGCCCTTGAGGTAGCGTTTGACGGAGATCGTAAGGCACTGGTAGATCAGATGCGTAATGCCTTCTACTTTGCCATGATCTCCACCTACGCGCAGGGACTGGCTCAGCTAACTGTGGCCTCTGCTACCTACAACTACGGGCTGCGCCTGAATGAGGTAGCCAAGATCTGGCGCGGGGGCTGTATCATCCGGGCGGTATGTCTGAACGATATCCGGGCGGCCTATGAGCAGAACCCTGAGTTGCCCAACCTGCTGCTGGACCCCAAGGTAGGCGGTGACCTGCTGGATCGTCAGCTGGATATGCGGGCCATCCTGAAGCTATCCATTGATAAAGGTATTGCCATGCCGGCCTTTATGTCGTCGCTGGCGTACTTCGACGCCTATCGTACCGAGACACTCCCTACCAACCTGATTCAGGCGCAGCGCGACTACTTCGGCGCGCACACCTACGAACGGGTAGACAAGGAAGGTATATTCCATACGGAGTGGTAATAAAAACTATACGTGTGAAGCCGCTCCCACCCCGTGGGAGCTGACTTTCTCTCCTTTTTATCTATTGATATTCTATGTATTCGACAAATAAAGCGGCTCCTACCATAGCGGTCATATTCGGTGGGACCGGCGACCTGACCAAGCGGAAACTGGTTCCGGCTTTTTACAATCTGTTCCTGGACGGGTGGATGCCCGAGCACTTTGCCGTAATAGGCCTGGGCCGGACGGCGACGGATGATGCCAAGTACCAGCAACACCTGCGGGAAGGGCTTAATGAATTCTCACGCAGCGGTAAGCCTACTGACGCCTCCTGGGAGAAGTTTCGCAGCTCGATCTATTACCTGCAGTCCAACATCAACGATCCGGCCTCCTACCAGCAGCTGGCGGATAAGATCCATGCGCTGGAAGAAGAGTGGGGAACACGGGCCAACCGGTTGTTCTACCTGTCGGTAGCGCCTAACTTTATCGAACCCATTACGGTCAATCTGGCTCAGGTAGGTATAGCCAGTGACGTAGATCGTGACCGGATCGTGGTGGAGAAGCCCTTCGGGCATGACCTGGGGTCGGCCCGGCAGCTGAACCAACTGCTGACCCGTACTTTCCAGGAGTCACAGATCTACCGGATCGACCACTATCTGGGTAAAGAGACTGTACAGAACATACTGGCGTTCCGCTTTGCCAATGCTCTCTTCGAACCCCTATGGAACCGTAACTACATCGAGTACGTGCAGATCACGGTGGCCGAGGAGGTAGGCGTGGAGGATCGGGGTGGCTACTACGAAGGCTCAGGCGCCCTGCGCGATATGATCCAGAATCACCTCCTGCAGCTGCTATGTATGGTGGCGATGGAGCCGCCAGTGACGTTCGAGGCCGAGGAGATACGCAACCGGAAGGTAGACGTGCTGGAGGCCATCCGGCGACTATCACGAGAAGATGTAGGCAAGTATGCCGTGCGCGGCCAGTACGGGCCAGGTTGGCTGAAAGGCAAGCAGGTACCTGGTTACCGGCAGGAGCAGGGAGTAGATCCCAAGTCCCAGACCGAGACCTACGCGGCCGTGAAGTTCTACCTGGACAACTGGCGCTGGCAGGGAGTACCCTTCTACCTCCGTACCGGCAAGCGTATGCAGGAGAAGAGTTCTTCCATTACCATTCAATTCCGTCCGGTGCCGCACCTGACGTTCCCGACGGCCATGTCTGAGAATATCCTGCCTAACCGACTGATCATCAACATACAGCCGCAGATGGATATCCGCCTGCGCTTTATGGCGAAGAAGACTGGTCTGCAGATGGCACTGACGCCCGCCGAAATGGTGTTTGACTTTAACGGCAACGGGGGGACTGCTCAATCGCAGTCGCCGGAGGCGTACGAAACCCTCCTGCTGGATGCCATGCAGGGCGATGCAACGCTGTTTATGCGTTCGGATCAGGTGGAGGTGGCCTGGGAGGTGATCACGCCTATCCTGGAAACCTGGGAGTCGCGGCAGTCGCTGGAATTCCCGAACTACGCCGCCGGCATGTGGGGACCCGAAAACGCCGAGGCTCTCATCGCCCGCGACGGCCACACCTGGACAGTTTCCTTATCCCATTAACTGAAAACTATGTTACAGATATTTGAAAATAAAGATCAGCTCAGCCAGGCGGCTGCTCTGCTATTTGTACAGGCCGCCGAGAAGGCGGTACTGCAGAACGGACGCTTTACCGTAGCCCTGACGGGTGGGTCGTCGCCGGTGCAGCTGTACAACATGCTGGCGGAGTCGCCCTACCTGGAACAGGTACCTTGGCAAAAGACCTACATATTCTGGGGCGATGAGCGCTGGGTACCCCTAACGGATGAACGCAGCAACGCCAAAATGGCTCAGGAAACATTCCTAAACAAGGTACCTGTCCCCCAGGAGCAGATCTACCCCATGTGGGCAGAAGAGACCGAGCCGGAGGCATTTGCCGATCAATACGAGCAGCTACTGCAGAAGCACTTCGGCCAGGAAGCCCCGCAGTTTGACCTGATCCTACTGGGAATGGGGGATGACGGGCACATGGCTTCGCTGTTCCCCGGTACGGAGGTACTGCACGAGCCCTCGCGCTGGGTGCAGGCCTACTATCTGGAGCCGCAGTCGATGCACCGCGTTACCCTCACGGCCCCGCTCATCAATCAGGCCCGTATGATCTGCTTCATGACGTTTGGCAGCAACAAGGCCAAGGCTCTGTACGAGGTACTGGAAGGCGAACGGAATCCGGAGCAGTACCCCTCCCAACTCATCCAACCCCAGGAAGGAGAAGTGATATGGATGGTGGATGAAGCGGCGGCGGCTCAGCTGACCAATAAAGCATAACCAGATTAAGTATATTCAAACAAAAAGGCGGAGACCCATCTCCGCCTTTTTGTTGTATTGCTATTTTTCAATCTACTTCGGATTGCTCACCCACACGCCTTTATTTCCCTGCCATACAAACTTTCGGGGATTACCCGCTCCCTCCTGCCCGGGTGCCTGCGAGCGGTGCGCGCGCCACATGGCCGTTACGAAAGGATCGTAAGTAGTAGTTTCGGCTTTGGGGCGCGGGTAGTTGCCACGCGCACTCGCGTAGGGGTCATCCTCCCGCATCCACCGCTCGATGTAGTCAAAGTGCGCGTCGTGGTTCCATAGCCGGATGGCCTTCAGGTAGCGGGCGGCCAGAGCGGTACCGGTCCAGGCGGAGGCATTGCAGCAGGTACGGTAGCTCTCTGATGTTTTGTCCCACTTCTCCCACTGGTCCGGGTGCTTCTCCTCGTACGGGTCTCGCCTGCCGTGGTGGGTGATCATTTGCCACAGTGCCGTTTGTCCAAACCATCCCTTCCCGTAGTACGTCTGCGTGTCTTCGTGAAAAAGGGCCGTTTCGGGCAGTTGCGCCAGGGTAGGGTTGTCCAGCATAATACTCGCGAACAGAATCGGCCATTTGCGGCCACTCGAGTGCCCGCCGCCTTCGTTCCAGTAGCCACCTACCATCGCCAATCCGTACAGGTCGATACCACGCTGAATCAGCTCTATGGTTAGCTTTTCCTTCCGTTCCTTTGGAACGTCCAGCATCACCATCAGGCTGGCTATGGACACGAGGCGGGCGTACTCACGACCATAGTTGGGCTGGTTTTCGTTGGGAACCAGCTCCTGCTGCGACCAGCTCAGGATGTGGTCGATCCAGGGGCGCTGGAAGTACCGCTCAAAAGCCTCCCACGAAGGTACTTCGCCAGCAGGCTGGAGCCGGGGCAGCAGGTCCCATCGGATATCTTTGGTTCTAAATAGAGGCTTATCAGTACCGGCGTAGGGTGGTCTGAAGGCATCGGCCGGAGGTTCCGCGGGCAGGCAGGTAAGTACCGCCGCCGCCTTCATCACTACCTGACACTGCTTTTCATTGTCCCACATCAGATCTTTGCTGAAATGATCAACGGAGAGCGACGTATTGCTGATGGAGGAGATGAGTGACCGGTTGGGGGAGAGGTCCAGAGGGAGGTTGATCACGTCCTTCGGGCTGAACGAACCACTGCGGGAGTCGTAGCCCTGGGTGTAGCCAGCCTTCAGTACGATCATGGAGCCGTTGCGCATGAAGGTATCCTTTTTGAGGCTGGTGTCGTTCCAGTGGTTGATCTTAATAGCGGAGTTATCTACGCGGGCTGGTCCCGGTTCAGGGGTGATCTTAACGATACGTACCGGACCTACTACCCACCAGTCACCGGTGATAAACTGGCCGGTTTTGGCGGGTTGGTCAAAAGTCCAGGTGATACCGTACTGGCTGATCTCCTTACGCAAGGTTACCCCGGTCAGTCCTTCGCGGGAGCTGCTGCTTTGGGAGCCAACTGGCCTGGTACAGGAGAGAGAAAGTACTATCCAAAGAAGTAAAAAGCGTACGGGGGAGAAGCAAACGGATTTCATGCGATACAAGGGTCTGAAGTAGAAAAAGCCGCTCCTGCGGCTTTTTCTACTTCGTATGAGGATGATTACAGTTACTTCTTATAGAGCTGCTCATATACGGCGTCCATGATGGCGGTACGGATGTTGAGCTGCGAGATCTTGTTGTTGTCACGCGTGGGGTACACCCGGTTCGACAGGAACACGTAGTTGAGGTTTATGGCTGGGTCCATCCATACCATAATACCCGTAAAGCCGGTATGGCCGTAGCTCATGGGGTGGGCGTACTTAGGCGCATTGCCGGTGTACTTGAAGGTAGGCTTATCAAAACCAATACCGCGGCGGCTTCCTGTTTCAGGGTACTGGTACCTCGTAAATTCGGTCAGTACATCGGGGCTGAGCAACTGCTGGCCGCCGTAGCTTCCTTTCTGCAGGTACATCTGCGTTACTTTCATCAGGTCATTGGCATTGCCAAAGAGTCCCGCGTGGCCGCTGAATCCGGCCAGCATCACGGCACCTTCGTCGTGTACTTTGCCGCGAATGACCGTCTGCCGGAAAAACGTATCGCGCTCGGTGGGTACTATGCGGTTAATATCATAGTAGCGGAGCGGATTGTACGTAAGCGTACTGGCCCCTAGCTTGCTGTAGTAGTTCTTTTTAAGGTACTCTTCCATCTCCATTCCGGTCTGGTTCTCGACGATCTGCGGATAGAGGTAGAATGAAAAGTCGCTGTACACATAGCCGGGCTCCGGATTCAGAGGTGAGTCGCGGATAGCCTTGAATATTTTCTGGGGGTAGTCTTTGTGCAGGTACAGGCTGTCCTGAACTACCTCAATCGGGAAATCCTCCGACTTCTGGGTCGTGAAAGTGTTCTTTTTCCAGGTACCATTCGGGTTTTTAGCGTCACGCCAGAAAGGAATCCAGGCCTTCAGACGGGCCTGGTGAGTCAGTACATCCCGCCATTTCAGGTCTGCCTTGTTAGAGCCTGCAAAGAAGGGCAGGTACGCCTTCATGGGGGCATCCAGGTCAAATTTCTTCTGATCCCACAGGCTCATCAGCGCCAGCGTAGCGGCCGTTACCTTGGTTACCGAAGCCAGGTCGTACAGGTCGGTGAGCTGCGTAGGCTTTTGCTGCTCGTACGTATGGGTACCGTAGGCTTTACGGAAAAATACCTTGCCGTCCTTAGCCAGTTGTACCACGCAGCCGGGCGTAGCCTTCTGGGCAATGGCGTAGTTAGCAATGGAGTCAATCTTGTGCGTGATAATCTTTGAATCCAGCCCCACCTCTTCCGGAATGGTGTACTTCATGCGGCAGATGGCGGGTGTTTCGATACCGGCTCCGTAGGCGAAGCGCTCATTCACCGTCACGGGTAGTTTGCCTCTGGCTGGTATCGCGCCAAAGATCAATTGGGCGGCCAGGTCTTCGGTATAAGGCGTCATCTGGTAGGTCATCACCAGGGCTTTGGCCTGCTCGGGGTTCTGGACCTTGTTCAGGACGTACGGGTTGCCAAAGAGGCTCACTACGGCCTTGCCCGTAGCCGTGAGCTGGTTAAGTACCGCGTTCATCTGCTCCGTCAGGCCGAAGTTCAGGCGGGGCGACACGCTGTTGAGGTGTACCCCTACCAGCAGCAGGTTGTAGTCGTTGAGCTTTGCATTAAGTGCAGCGAGTTGTGCCTCGGTAGGACGAGCCGGAATATTGAAAGTATCTACCTTTGTGTACAGACCCGCTATCTCCTGGAATTTAGTAGGTTTATCAGACCCCAGCGAAATCGCCGCGATCCTGAGTGTATCCAGCTGGCGAAGTGGCAGCAGATTGCCATCGTTTTTAAGTACCGTCAGGGCGTTTTCTACCATGAGCCGGTTGGTCAGCTCAGCGGCTTTGGGGTTCAGATCCTCTACCAGATTGGTCATATCAACAGGCTTAAGGCGATCGAGACCTACCCAGGCTTTAGCCGCCAGTACTTTGCGAACACGATCGTCGATCTGGGCCTGGGAGATCCGGCCTGCCGCGATGGCGTTCTTGATCTCGGCGATAGCCATGGGGACATCTTCCGTAAACTCTAGAATATCCATGCCAGCTTCCAGACCCATAGCGTCAGCCTTGCCATTGGAGAAGTACTTGGTAACGCCCTTCATGTTCATGGCGTCGGAGTAGATCAGCCCGTTGAAGCCCAGCTTGAACTTCAGCAGGTCGGTCACGATGGGCTTTGAGAGGGTAGAGGGAAGGTTGGGTGTTTTATCAAGCGCCGGTATACTCAGGTGCGCGATCATCATACCACTCAGTCCGTTGTTGATCAGCACCCGGAACGGATACAGTTCCAGCGAGTCCAGCTGCGTAATATCTTTGCCGATCACGGGCAGGTCGTAGTGCGAATCCACACCCGTGTCGCCGTGGCCGGGGAAATGTTTGGCACTGGTCAGCAGGCCGTGGTCCTGCATCCCCTTCATGTAGGCCACCGCCTTTTCGGCAACCCGGTACTTATTCTCCCCAAACGAGCGAAAGCCAATAACGGGGTTATTAGGGTTATTGTTGACGTCGGCTACGGGAGCAAAGTTGATATGTACACCCAGTCGCCGGGCCTGCTGGGCCAACTGTGCGCCCATCTGGTAGATGAGGTCGTCGTGTCCCTGCATGGCTCCCATCGTGATCTGGTAGGGGTAGCGTACGGTGCTGTCGATGCGCATGGCCAGGCCCCATTCGGCATCCATGGCTACCAGCAGCGGTACTTTGGATATAGACTGGAAATAGTTGGTCAGCCGTGCCTGTGGTACCGGCCCTCCCTGGAAGAATACCACCCCCCCGATCTTATTCTCCCGGATCAGCTTCGCTACGTAGGCCGGATTGCTGCGTGCAGTGTCAATAAGGGCTCGACGGGTATCGGAGGTAGCGGCCACCATGATCAGCTGCGCAATGCGCTCATCGGGGGTAAGGGTCGCAAATACCGAGTCGACCCACTGGCGATTCGCCCCTAGAAAGTCGGGCGGGGTACTAATCTGGGCAAAGGCAGAGAAATGAGAAACAATAAAGGCAATAGTCAGACAGAGGACCGTCAGTACTTTTTTCATGGGTTTGGAATAGATTAAAATATCTTCAAAGTTTGGAAATCCTGCGCAGGTTTGCAACCCAGCCCGCATGAATATGTGCTATTTAGCTGAGCTAAAAAACAAGCCCCAGTACCAGACCTCCCAGAATAATGAGGTAGGAGGGAACGCGGGTGAAGTAAAGGACCAGCAGGGTGCCTACTACCGTGAGCAGGGGCTGTAGCTGCGTAGCCATGGGCTGAAACAGGATAATAGCGGCGGCTACCGTAAGACCGCAACTGGCCGCGTGGATACCGTCCAGCGAAGCCCGGATACCCCGGTACTTCTTCAACTGGTCCCAGAAGCGGTACACAAAGAAGATCAGAAAGGTACCCGGCAGAAAAATGCCTACCGTGGCTATGACGGCGCCCAGGATCTGGCCGCTGATCCCGTAATGCTCCATAGACATGCCCCCTACGTAGGTAGAGATCGAGAACACCGGCCCGGGTACTACCTGCGTAAGGGCCATACCCGACAGAAACTCCTGCCGGGTGAGGTAGTGCTTAAATACCACAAACTCATTGTAAAGCATGGGGATCAGTACCTGCCCGCCGCCAAATACCAGGCTGCCGTTGCGGTAGAAGTTCTCGAACAGACGTACCGGCAGCGAGCGCGTAATAGCACCCAATGCCGCCGCCGCTACCAGCACCCCCAGCCACAGAAAAAAATTGGCCCACTCGATCCGCAGGGGCTCCTTATCCATGACCTCGTGCTTGCGGTAGTTAAGCGAAGCCATCACCCCACCCACCAGGATCAGCAGGGGCGTTACGTACGGTGAGGGAAACAGGTAGGCTACTACGGATGAGATAATCATCAACGTCCATCCCTGGTAGCCATGGATCACCTTCTGAGCGATGCGATACCCGCCAAACATCAGAAAGGCTACCGCCATGGGACCTACAAAGCGGGTAAAGGACAGTGATATGTCATTGGCCTGCAGGTAGTGCGTACCAATGGCCGCCAGTGTCATAAGTACCATGGCTGGTAACGACCACACTAGCAGCGTAAGGTAGGCCAGGTTAGGGCCGCCGATCTTAAAGCCCAGGGCGGTGACCGTCTGCGTAGAGGTAGGTCCCGGTAGTACCTGGCAGAGTGCCTGCAGTTCGAGAAGCTCTTCCTCAGTAAGGTACCTGCGCTTTTGTACGAGCAGTTCCAGCATCATCATCAGGTGTACCTGAGGTCCACCAAAAGCCGTACAGGCCAGTAGTAGTATGTCTCTCAGGTAAATGATGTACCGGAATCTCCGCATTAATAGTGGGTTGTATACGTAGGAACAGTATGTAAAAGTCGTAAAAAAAGAACTTCCTGCGCACTTTACACAGGAAGTTCTTTGAAATGAGGCTGGAAAGCGCCCGTAGCGGGCGAAGAAAATCCTGCTATTTCTTCAGTCCCAGTTCGCGCAGACGCTCATCCAGAAACTCACCCGCCGTCATGTCGGTATATAGTTTTGGATGTTGTTCGTCGATACAGCTTTCCAGACACGTCAGATTCATATCACCACGGGGGTGCATAAAGAACGGAATCGAGTAGCGTGAAGTACCCATCTTCTCACGCGGCGGGTTTACTACGCGGTGGATGGTCGATTTCAGCTTGTGGTTGGTAAGGCGGTCCAGCATATCACCCACGTTCACCACGATCTGGTCGGGCAGGGCCGTAATGGCAATCCACTTGCCGTCGCGCCGCAGTACTTCCAGACCTTCCGCACTGGCTCCCATCAGCAGCGTGATGAGGTTGATGTCACCGTGAGCGGCAGCCCGTACGGCTCCCTCCGGCAACAGGTCCGGATTTTCGATGGGGAAGTAGTGCAGCGCCCGCAGGATGCTGTCGCCGTTGCGTACTTTGTCTTCGAAGTAGTCTTCGGGTAGTTCCAGGTAGATGGCAATGGCCCGCAGGAGCGTCTTCCCGGTATTTTCGAAGGTACTATATACCTGCTGAGTATAGGTCTGAAAATCAGGTACCTCCTCAGGAAATATATTCCTGAACATATCACCTTCGGGCTCAGGTTGCCCCACGTGATAAAACTCCTTCAGGTCAGCTACTTTGAAGCCCTTGGCCGTCTCTTTGCCTTTGCCGATATAGCCGCGCTGTCCGTGCAGTTCTGCGAATTCGTATTTCTTTTTTACGTCTTCAGGGAGTTGAAAAAAACGCTGTACCGCGTCGTACAGGTTGTGGCGGAGCTCTTCATTTAGCCCGTGATTTTTGATCGCCACAAATCCAATGTTATTAAAGGCAGCACCCAGGTCTGCTACAAATTTTGCTTTTCGCTGCGGATCACCCGAGTTAAATTCGGCCAGGTCCAGCGAAGGTACTTCTTCCAGCAATGCTTGTTCCATAGTCAATATTTTTTACAAATGTCAGGACAATCTGTTGTTTATGCAACTATAACGTAAAGCAGTGCAGCAGGAGGTGTAAGAAAGGCGGAAGGGAGGACAGCATTCCGTATAAAATGAAATTCCTCTCATCCTCATCCCAACGTTAACAATTTGTGAACTTGCCGGCAGGCGTATCATAATTAGCTAATTTGGCGCTATTGAACCAGTTAGTTACTGCATCTGTGCGACGTTTTATTTACAACTCAGTGGGTTTCGTCAAGGTTTTGACCAGGTACCTGCTAATGGTCTTCTTTATTGGTATTATATCCTCAGGTATTGCGCTGGGAAACTACTCCGCCGAAATTGACCACTCAGAGTTAAAAAAGTCACCAGACGGAGGGCGCCCGGACTCGCTGCTGCTGCAGCTGCGTACCCACTACGCCCGGGCAGTCCACGATAAGAAGGAGGTAGACGCGGCGCGCTACCTGCATGAGATGGGGCGTGTCATGTACCAGACGGGCTACTACCCGCAGGCGCTGGACTACTACCAGCAGGCCGAGAAAAGATTCAGGGAGCACCGGCAGGACGAACCCCTGGCCCGCAACCTCAACGACCAGGGACTGCTGTACTATTACAGCCACCAGCCGGACCAGGCCCGCCAGCACTACGATAAAGCGCTGGCCATCTACCAACAGACGGGTAACCGGGCGGGGCGGGCCGAAACGCTGGGAAAGATCGGGCAGCTCTACGAAAAACAGCAACGCTACGACAGTGCCTTTTACCTGCAGCGTCAGGCACTGGCCGACTACCAGAGCGTAGCCCACCAGCCGGGTATCGCCAAGATCTACGAAAACCTGGGTAGCATTTATGAGGATCTGGAGCAGTACGACTCGGCCTTTGTCAATTATAACAAAGCCCTGCTGATCAATAAAAAGAATGGCGATGAGATAGCGCAGATCGAAATCCTGAACAACCTCGGGGACGTACTCCGCAAAACCGGCCGCTACCGTCAGGGGCTCGCCTACAGCTGGCAGGCCCTGGCGCTCGCTCAGCAGAAGGGGATCCGCTACCAGCTTACCGGAGCCTACAACGACCTAGCCAAAGGCTACAACCTTCTCAACCGCAACGACAGCGCCTACTACTACCTGAACCTCAGCCGTAAGTACCAGACTGATATCTATTCGGACGAAGCCAACAAGCAGATGGCCCTGCTCCAGACGCTGTACGATCTGGAGAAAAAAGACAACGAAATAGAAAGCCTGACCCACGAGCAGGAGCGGGCCCGGCTCATTACGGGGGCGGTGGTGCTGATCGTGCTGCTGGTGGTAGTAGTCGGAGGATTGGTGATCAGCCGCCAGCGCCTCAAGCTCAAAAACGAGCAGGCGCTCCGCAGTCAGAACGAGGCCCGCAACCAGCTCATGCTCCTGGAGCTGAAAAACAAAAAGCTGGAAGAGGAGTCGCTGAAGCAGGAGCTGGAAATAAAGGCCAAAGAGCTAACCTCCCACACGCTGCATCTGATCGGGAAGAATCAGTTCCTGGATGGCCTGCGTGGTACTATGGAGTCGATGGTGAAAGATGAAAAGCGCGACCAGAAAAAGCAGCTGAAGCAGCTCATCGAACAGATCCAGCAGAACATTACCCACGACGACCACTGGGACGAGTTCAGGACCATCTTTGACCAGGTACACCAGTCGTTTCTGACCCGACTGCAGCAGCAGTATGACCACCTCACCACCAATGATATTCGTCTGGTGGCGCTCATCCGCATGAACCTCGACTCGCGCGATGTGGCCACGCTACTTGGCGTCTCGACTGACAGCCTCAGGGTGATGCGGTACCGTCTGCGCAAGAAACTCAACCTTCCCCAGGGCGATAGCCTTTCTGCCTATATCCAGTCCATCTGAGCCCGCTTAACATTGAGGTAACAGTATCGTAATACAAAGATAATGGCTTGCTGGTAACGCCGGTTGGTACTGTAAATCAGTAGGTTGAGATTGTTTTGTTACGTTTGTTAACGCTTTGTTTATGGCTTTGGGCCCAATGTTGCCTGTTTGTTAACGCCCCTGATTTGGAGCTCTGCCCCTACTGTATTCACCTTCGTGCTGTCGTTTGACACCCGCCCCAGCTCAACGGGTCGGGCTAGTATGAAAAAAATGATTTGCACTGATGGCACGTACTCCTTTACTCCTCCTACTTCTGTGTTTGCTTGTTGGAAGCGCTTCGGCGCAGGTACTTCGGGGGAGAATTGTAGAAGCCGAAACCGGTGAGCCCATTGTAGGCGTCACCCTACTTCTCGAAAACACCACCTACTACGATGTATCCGGGCTGGACGGCACCTTTGCCATAGCCAATCTGCCTAAAGGCGATTACCGGCTCGTGGTCCGGCACGTATCCTATGCGTCGCAGTCATTGGATGTGAAGGTACCCATGCCGGAGGCTAAGCCGCTCAACCTGTCCCTGGCACCGGCGGTGTACAGTACCCTGAACGAAGTGGCCGTGGTTGGAAAACGCGACGGCGCGTCCGAAACGACCGCCCGCTCCATGGAGCGCAACGCCAGCCAGGTACTTAATATCGTATCGGGCAAGGCCATCGAGCTATCGCCCGACCTGACCGTAGCCAACGTGATCCAGCGGGTATCGGGGGTGTCGGTAGAGCGCAACAGCAACGGTGACGGACAGCACGCCATCCTGCGCGGTATGGACAAGCGCTACAACTACACCCTCGTCAACGGCGTAAAGATCCCCAGCCCCGACAACAAGTACCGCTACGTACCCCTGGATATCTTCCCCTCGGAGCTGTTGGACCGTCTGGAGGTGGTAAAGGCCCTGACGCCCAATATGGAAGGTGATGCCGTCGGTGGAGTGATCAATATGGTCATGAAAGATGCTCCTGACCACCTGGTGGTATCGGGCAATCTGGCTACGGGCTACAATGAGCTGTTCGTGCAGCGCCCCTTTACCAGCTACGACAACCGCAACATCCAGACGCAGTCGCCCTACGAGCGGTTTGGAAATCAGTACAGCGCCACCCCCAAGGATTTTTCGAAGGCGGCGGTCACCTATCGCTCGCAGTCGCCCCTGCCCAACCTCGTCGGAGGACTATCCATCGGAAACCAGTTTCTGAACCATAAGTTGGGGGTACTGGTGGCAGGTAGCTTCCAGAATACCTACCGGGGGAGCAACAGCCTGTTTTTTGATTTCGAAACCGTAGATACCCTGCGCGGCGTCACCCTTAACAGAATGCGGGATCGCGAGTTCTCGGAGCAGCAGCGTCGCTATGGCCTGCACGCCAAAGCCGACTACCGCTTCAATGCCCGTCACCGCCTGGAGTGGTACAATGCCTACCTGAATCTGACCAATATTCAGGTGCGTGATCAGAAAACGACCCAACTCACCATCGGAGGGTATGACCCCCAACTGGGCAACGCCACCCTTGGCTACTCGACCCGCTCACGCCTGACCCGCCAGCAGATCCATAACAGTACCCTGCAGGGGCGGCATCAGCTGCTGGATGCTTTGCAGCTACGCTGGTCGGCGGTGTACTCGCTGGCTACCAACGAGGAGCCCGACAACGTGACGGTACCGCTGGTGGGGGTACGCGAAAACTTCGTTGAGCGACGCACTACCGTCGATGACGCCTCGCGCCGTTGGGAACTCAACACCGACCGCGACCTGGCCGCCTACCTCAACCTGACCTACACCCGTAGGCTGGGCGAAGTAGCCACCGAGTGGTCGGCAGGAGGGCTGTACCGCGACAAGTCCCGCACCAACTTCTACAACAACTACCAGCTACGCCCTGCCAACCTTTTTGCCCGCTACGGCGAGGACTTCACCGACTACTCGCAGATCGAGTGGACCATCCAGAACCCGCGCGGAGCCGTAGCGACGGCTCTTAACTACGACGCCACCGAGTCTATCCGGGCCGGGTACCTGCAGGTCAAAGGGCAGGTGAGTAATCTGGAAGTGCTGGGTGGAGTACGGGCCGAGGCCACCAATCAGGGCTACACCATGAAGTTTCCCATTGGCGAAGGGCGCCCCACCAACAGCCAGGTGTACACCGACTGGCTCCCCAGCCTGCACCTGACGTACAAGATGCACGGCCATAGCAATCTGCGGACCTCCTACTTCCGCTCTATCAACCGCCCGGGCTTTTTTGAGATTGTTCCCTACCGCATCGTCAACGAAGAGTTTCAGGAGCGCGGTAACCCCGACCTGAGACGCACCATCGCCGACAACCTGGACCTGCGCTACGAGCGGTACCCTAGTGCCTCGGAGCAGTTTATGGTAGGTGTTTTCTATAAATCCATCAAAGACCCCATTGAGTATACCCTGCAGCGCGACGCCATCCGGGGCCAGGACCAGTACTACTCGCCCGGCAACTTCGGCAATGCCACGAACTACGGCCTGGAAGTGGACTACATCCGGTACCTGCGCCGGTGGGGCATCAAGGCCAACTACACCTATACACACTCTACCATCACCACGCTCAAATCAAAGCGGATCCGCAACGAGAGCGGTGACCTCGAGACCATCCTGGTCAACCAGACCCGGCCCCTCTTCGGACAGTCGGCGCACGTGGCCAACCTGACGCTGCTCTACAAGGATACCCGTCGCCAGCTCGATGCCCAACTGGCTGCTGGCTATACCGGCGACCGCATCAATACGGTATCGCAATTTGTGGACAACGACTTGTGGCAGAAGGGGTTCGTACAGGTGGATGCGTCGCTGGAAAAGCGCCTGGGTAGGGGCTGGAGCCTGTTTATGAAGGCCAATAACCTGCTCAACACGCCCATGGAGGTGTACATCAACAACGTAAGCGCCCGTAACGACGGCATTCCGTTCCAGAAGGGAAGCCAGCGCACGCTGATCCGGCGCGATTACTACCAGCGCTCCTATATTCTGGGGGTACGCTACAAACTATAAGCAACAAAACAGTCAACCAATTTATAACAACAAACCATCATGTTAGAAATGAAAAAGGTATTTATGTACATGGCAGCCGCTGCCCTGCTTAGCTTCCAGGCCTGCAACAATAATGACACTGAGGTAACTCCCGTTGAGGAGGAAAAGCCAACCGTTCAGGAGTCGGTAGCCGGTGAGGTATCAGGTACCTGGAAAAAAGGAAATACCTACAAGATCACCGGTCACCTGCAGATCCCGGCCGGTAAGTCCCTGACCATCGAAGAAGGCGTTACGGTACTGTTCAGTGATTCGGTGGTGAAGCCGGAGGTAGTAGTACTGGGTAACCTGTATAGCCTCGGTACGGCCGAAGCACCGGTGAAGTTTACGGTACCCGATGCCTGGAAAACGGCTAAAAATGAATTCGGAAACCTGTGGGGTGGTCTGATCGCGGGCCCTAACGCTGCCGAATTCGTGATCAAGAATACCATCCTGGAGTACGGTGGTGCCGTTACTACCGAAGAGTCACCTTCGGTAAAGGCAGGCTTGTACAAGGCCGCAGCAGGTGAGCACGTACCCGTTATCTACTACCCGGCTCTCAACGGTAAGCTGGTGGTGATGAACAGCACGATCCGTAACTTCAACGAAGATGGTTTTTACATCGAAGGGGGTAAAGTGATCATTGCCAACAACCTCTTCTACACGACGGGTGTATCGGGTGGAGATGCTATCAACATTAAGTCAGGTGTACAGGCAGACATCGCTTTCAACCTGGTGTACAGCCCCAATACCAACGCCCTCAAACTTTCCAACTCCGGTGATCGCAGCCCTCAGGCATACATTGTTGGCTACAACAACACCATCATCAACGCGGGCTGGCGCCGTCCTACTACCAAAGGGGGCTCGATCTGGCTGGAAAAGTCGGTGCGTGCCGACCTGTACAACAACCTCCTGGCCAACGACCGCTTCGGTATCAAGCGTGATAAGGGCGCTCCCGAAGACAACCGCTCCGTGATTGGCACTACGCTGTACTACGGCCACAGTGAAGACGCCGTGAAGCAGTTCCAGCCATCTACCGAAATCATTGCCGGTGTTAACGACCTGCTGGCGGCCAAAGTAGGTGACAACGATCCTAAGTTCGTAAACTACCCACTGAGCACCAGCATGACCAACCCTACCTTTAATACAGCCTGGGACTTCCACCTGCAGACTGGTTCACCCGCGCTGGGCAAAGGACGTACCGACTTTACCCGTCTCTATGCCGATGGTCTTGCCATCAACGGTGTCACCTACAAGTCGCCCGCGCCTGCTACCTACATCGGTGCCTTTGGTACCAAGTAAGCGGTAGCCTTTTGTACACGTATGATAGTCGTTGCTAACTGACACAGTTTTGAAAAATTATATCTTAATAATTATCGGATGCAGCCTGTTGGCGTATGGGTGCCAGACTGCCAACAGCCTGCATACCGACAGCGGAGTAGCCGACTCGGTAGCCGTAGTAGAGCCGATCTATGTAACAGAGCCGGTACAGCACGATTCCGACGACCCGGCGGTGTGGATCAACCCCGCCGACCCCTCCCAAAGCCTCATACTAGGTACCGACAAAGACCAGGACGGAGCGCTGTACGTGTTCAACCTGGAAGGGAAGATACAGCCTGAGAAGGTAGTACGCGGCCTGCAGCGCCCCAACAACGTGGATGTGGAGTACGGCCTGATGCTGGGCGGCAGGCCCACCGACATCGCTGTTGTGACCGAGCGCTACACGCATAAGCTGCGAATCTTCTCCCTGCCCGATATGAAACCTATAGACCAGGGAGGTATCGAGGTATTTGAGGGGCAGACGGGTAAGGAGGAGCGTGACCTGATGGGCATCGGCCTGTACCGTTCGAAGGCGGGGCAGATCTACGCCATTGTAGGACGCAAGACCGGCCCCACCGATGGTACCTACCTGTGGCAGTACCTGCTGGAAGACAACGGGAGCGGACAGATAAAAGCTACGCTGGTACGTAAGTTCGGAGCCTACAGCGGCCTCAAAGAGATCGAATCCATTGCGGTGGATGACGAACTGGGCTACGTGTACTACTCCGACGAAGGCAAAGGCGTACGTAAGTACTTCGCCGATCCGGACAAAGGAAATAAAGAACTGGCGCTCTTTGCCACTACCGGCTTTGCCGCCGACCACGAGGGTATCTCCATCTACCAGACGTCGCCCACTACCGGCTATATTCTGGTGTCGGACCAGCAGCACAACCAGTTTCATATTTTCCGTCGGGAAGGCGAAGCCGGGGCGCCGCACCAGCATACCGAGCTGAAGGTAGTACGGGTAAGGGCTGCGGAGAGTGATGGCTCCGAGGTGGTTTCACTCCCCCTCGACCGGCTTTTCCAGAAGGGACTTTTCGTAGTCATGAGCAACGACCGGACGTTCCACCTGTACCGCTGGGAAGATATAGCCGGAACCGAACTGCAGTAGTAGCTAATTAAGAAGGCTTAGTATAGAAATGAGCATACGTCCGGCCCCATGGGCCGAACGTATTTTTTATGATAGCTTATTGGAAAGCCGGTGGCGCTACCAGTGCCTACTTCGACTGGGGGTTTGATTTTATCAGATGTCTCAGATTACCTACTGATAGTAGTCGGCTGGCTGCCAGAGCGTGGAGCTCAGTTGCATAGTTAAATTTGACTATTATAAAAAGAAGTAACTAGTTAATTTAGTATTAAATATTTGGGCTACTTGGGACGATTCCGTAATTTAATTTTGATATTTCTATAAAGTGCAGAATACTATTTTATAAGATAACCTGACTGTATACATTTGATTCAGCGAATGTTATTTCTGCTGTACTTATGTCACCCCGGTTTACGAAAATTACAGATGATGCAGTGCTCTGGAGCTATTTCAGAGAAGGAGATGAGGAGGCCTATACCGAGCTGGCCAGGCGGTACTATCGGACATTACTCCAATACGGGCAGAAGTTTACGCCCAATGTACAGCTGATTGAGGATGCACTGCAGGACCTGCTGGTACATTTGTGGCTGCACCGGGAAACCATCAATGACACACCTTCGGTCAGATTTTACCTGCTCAAGTCGTTCCGTCACCGCATCCTGAAAACCATCAAACCACGCACGGAAGAGGTAGAGCTCACCGGGCGCTTTGACGATCTGGTTCCGGAGTTTTCACGAGAGGACTCACTCATACAGGTAGAAAGTGATCAGGCTCTTCAAAAGCAAATGCAGGGGGTACTCGACCAGCTTCCGTCGCGCCAGCAGGAGGTTATTTATCTGCGCTTCTTCCAAAACCTCAAGCCCGAGGAAATAGCGGGTCTTCTTTCCATCAATCCTCAATCCGTCAGTAACATTATTCAGCGGGCGCTTGGCAATCTGCGTGAGCTATGGCCATCTACCTTACCTTATATGATCGCTGTTTGTTCTTTTTGCCAAATAGTATAGCACTATTTAAATAATTTTAAAAATTCTCTGCGGCAAGTGAGTATTCCAGCCATATAAAAGGATACTAGTAGAAATGGCACTCTTATCCACTCATGAACCACTCCTATACAGCATCCTTAGAGTACCTGATGAAAAACTCTGATTTCCTGAAATGGGCAAGAGGAGAAAAGCCTGAGGATGATGCTCGCTGGGAGGAATGGGTGAAAGTAGAGCCGCTGCGGAGAGCCGTTCTGGAAAATGCCATAGCTTTGGTCAACTCCGTAGAAGCTAATAGTCTGGAGGTATCTGATATATATGTTGAGCACAGGATCAGGCAGGCACTCCGTATTGCTAAGAATATAGAGGAGGAGAGGAGACGCAACAAAGTAGTTCGCCTGTTCGCACGGATAAAGTATCGCTGGGCCGTAGCGGCTTCACTGATTGTTGCACTTGGTATAGGGTTACTACTGTACGGATCTGTCCATTCGGGAGAGGGCTCAGCCTTATCAAAGATCGGAGAAGGGGAGTATACAGGCCTCACCGAAATCAAAAATAGTGACGGGGATGTGAAGTATGTTCGGTTGCCGGACGGAAGTTCGGTAGTGCTCCAGGGATATAGCAGCATCCGGCACCCCCGGCAGTTTGACCCGGCTAAGCGGGAGGTATACCTGTCAGGTGAGGCTTTCTTTGAAGTGACCAAAAATCCGGAGCAGCCCTTCTATGTATATGCCAATGAACTGGTGGCGCAGGTACACGGGACGAGTTTCAGTATCAGGGCGGGCCGCAAGGACGGGCAAGTGGAGGTGGCCGTAAAGACGGGAAAGGTGTACGTATATAGTCATAGGGAAGCGGAGTCCGCAAACGGTGAACCGGCCGCCAGATTAGTGCTGACTCAAAACGAGCAGGCTAGCTTTGACCGGACTAATCTGACGCTGGTACGGTCGACACAGAAGAGCTCCGTACTCCTGAACCTGGCTATCGAACATCAGCCCTTTACCTACTCCGAAGCCCCGGTCGGGGAAGTATTCGCCGCACTCGGAAATGCGTACGGGGTAGATATAGACTACAATAAAGATCAGATGGCCAACTGCAGTATCACGGCCACGCTGGGGGATGAGCCACTGGAAAATAAGATCAGATGGATCTGTACGATACTGGAAGCCGACTATGAGATTACCGAGGAGAAGATACGTATCAAAGGAAATTCCTGTCTATAATTATCTAACCTAAACCCTTAACTCTATTCGATAAAAACACAGAGAACAAAATGGGGTGAACAGTGCGGCAACACCGTTCACCCCGATTGAAAATCCCCCGTTTCTAGGCTGGCGCAAAGAAAAGTCCCCAATGGGGATCAGGGACCCTTTTTGCTGATTTTTTAAACCAACAACACAGACAAAAGTATGAAAAAAACCTTTTACCAGCGGAAATGCCTGCTTAAAATTATGAGAATCAGCCTCATACAGTTGTTTATTGTCATTCAGTTTTCGGGCTTGTCCTTGGCTTCCAGCGGCTTTGCCCAGGAAGTACTGAATCGCCGATTAACGATCAGTATCAAGGAAGAGCGGATAGGAGCGGCCCTCGAAAAGATCAGTAAAGCCTCGGGTGTCAACTTCATGTACAGCCCTGAGCTGATACGCTCACAGCGCAAGGTATCCTTCAGTGCGAAGGAGGAGAAACTGGAGTCGGTACTGAGTAACTTCCTGGCTCCCCTGCAGATCTCCTACGAAGTATCGGGTACCCAGATCCTCCTAAAAAGATCGGTTGCTAAGTCGGCCGATCAGCCGGAAGGAGTCAAAACATCTCAGAGCGTGCTTTTTCCGGTCAAAGGAAAAGTCGTGGATGGAAGCGGTGAAGGAATTCCTGGAGCGACTGTGGTTGTAAAAAACAGCTCGGTGGGTACTACTACCGATGTGGACGGTAACTTTACCATCAATGTACCCGATGGAAGTACTACGCTGGTGGTATCATCCATTGGCTTCCTGACTCAGGAAATCAATGTGACTAATAAGTCGCAGGTAACCGTGACGCTCCAGGGTGATATCAAGACTCTGAGCGAAGTAGTTGTAACGGGATATTCTACGCAGTCCAAGCGGGATATCACCGGTGCGGTATCCACCGTAGATGCCACCGAACTGACCAAAGTAGCGGCACCTAACGTAGCCCAGCAGCTGCAGGGCCGGGTAGCCGGTGTAACCGTTACTTCTAACAACACGCCGGGTGGTGAAGCTACCGTACGTATCCGCGGCTTTGGTACTGTCAACGACAACGATCCGCTGTACATTATTGACGGGGTACCTACCAAAGGGGGCCTCAACAGCATCAACCCCAACAACATCGAGTCGATGCAGGTACTGAAAGATGCCTCTTCGGCTTCTATCTATGGTGCACGCGCGGCCAACGGGGTAATCATCATTACTACCAAGAAAGGAAAGATCGGAGCGCCTCAGTTTACATTCAACAGCCGTACCGGCATCCAGACCGGTAAGGTAGAGCTGGGACTGATCAAAGACCCGCAGCTATTCGGTGACCTGCTCTGGACGCAGCGCCGAAACGCCGGTGTACTGACCAACGGTAATCCGTCGCACCAGCAGTACGGCAATGGCCCTTCGGCGGTAGTACCTGACTATATCCTGGCGGGTTCTGCGTATGGCCTGTCGGCAACAGATCCCCGGGTTAACCCTTCGCTGTACAACTACAATGCGGCAGGTTTCTACCAGATTGTAGAAGCGAATAAGGAAGGTACCGACTGGCATAAAGAAATTCTTCGTCCGGCTCCCATTCAGGAGTACAACCTGGGAGCTACAGGTGGTACCGAAAATGGCCGTTACGCTATCTCCCTGAACTACTTCAAGCAGGATGGTGTCATGATCCATACGTCGTTTGACCGCTACTCACTACGTTCTAACACGGAGTTTACCTTTAAGAAGCGCGTACGTTTCGGCGAAAACCTGGAAGTAAGCTACACCCAGAACAAAGGCTACTACCACAACAACGGTACCGGCAGCACCGCCAACAACCAGGATGGTAACCCCATCGGTAACGGATACCGTATACCTTCGATCATTCCGGTGTATGACATCATGGGCAACTTTGCCGCTACCCGCGCGGCTGGTCTGGGACCTGCTACCAACCCGGTAGCTCAGCTCTGGAGAGGCCGCAACAACCAGTTGAACACCTTCCGTGCTTTCGGAAATGTGTACGCCGAAGCGGATATCATGAAGGATCTGGTGGCCCGTACGAGCATGGGTATTGACTATAACAATGCCAACCGCGTATCCTACGTGCTGATGGACCTGGAAGAGGCGGAGATCGAACCAGCCAACTCACTGACCAACGCCAACGCGTACGATATCAACTGGACCTGGACCAACACCCTGAACTACAGCAAGTCCTTCGCGGATATTCATAAGCTGAGCGTACTGGCCGGTACTGAAGCCATCAAAGGCACGGGACGTAACTTCTCGGCCACCCGTACGACCTTCTTCTCGGAAGATCCGCTCTTTATGTACCTCAACTCGGGTAGTGCTGGTATCAACAACAGTGGCACCGGGTACGAGTGGGCGCTCTTCTCGGTATTCGGTAAGGTCAACTACTCCCTCCTGGACCGCTACCTGCTCGAAGCTACCGTACGTCGTGATGGTTCTTCGCGCTTCGGTCAGAACAACCGCTACGGTACTTTCCCGGCGTTCAGTGCCGGATGGCGTATCTCACAGGAAGGGTTCATGTCGAATCTGACCTGGCTGGATGATCTGAAGCTGAGAGCCGGCTGGGGACAGACCGGTAACCAGGAGATCGGTAACTACAATGGTTTCAGTACCTACCGCTCTACCCTCAACCAATCGTCGTATCCGATCACGGGTTCCAACAACTCCGTAGTGGCCGGATTTGATACCGAAGCCTTCGGGAATCAGGACGCCAAGTGGGAAACTACTACGCAGACCAACATCGGTCTGGACGTTACCTTCCTGAAGGGCAAGTTTGGCTTCAACCTGGATGTGTACAACCGCGTTACATCGGATATGCTGTACCAGGTGGCACTACCGGCTACCCAGGGTGTGGCTACTATTCCTTTCGTGAACGTAGGTGAAATGAGCAACAAAGGACTTGACCTGGGCCTGAACTACAACGATCAGGCCATGAACGGTGCCCTGACCTACGGAGTAGGTATTAACTTCTCTACCTATCGCAACAACGTAGTAAAGCTCAACAACAGCGCCACCGCCGTACTGCTGGGACCGGCTATCCGTAGCTATACCTGGACTCGCTCCGTAGCCGGTATGCCGCTGTACTCGTTCTACGGTCTGAAGATCGACGGTATCTATCAGAATCAGGGTGAAGTTGACGCCGGACCTAAGTACCCTGGTTACGCGGCTGTGGGTAAGTACAAGTACCAGGACACCGACGGTGACGGTACCATCACTGACAATGACCGGGTGTTCCTGGGCAACCCGCATCCTGACTTTACCTACGGTATCAACCTGAACCTGGGCTATAAGAACTTCGACTTCTCGGCCTTCCTGCAGGGCGTACAGGGCAACCAGGTACTCAACATGGTGAAGCGCTGGGTTGACTTTAACAACCAGGCCGGTAACCGTAGCCTCCGTATGCTGTACGACTCGTGGACTCCTGAGAATCCTGACGCTGTACTGCCGATCCTGGATGCCAACGACAGCCGCAGCCAGCAGCCTTCCAGCTACTTCATTGAAGACGGCTCGTACCTGCGTATGAAGAACATCACTCTGGGCTATACACTGCCTGCCGGTACACTGTCCAAGATTGGTCTGTCAAGTGCCCGTGTGTACGTTCAGGCTCAGAACCTGTTCACCATCACCAAGTACAGCGGTATCGACCCTGAGATCACCTCGGTAGGCTCTACACCGGGCAGTACTGTACTGGGTATCGATCAGGGTAACTACCCAAATGCTAAGATGTACCAGATCGGAATCAACTTCGGATTCTAATCCGCGGGTGTAGTAAGAAGTATTTTATCTAAGAACCTCAAGTCTATTCTAAGTATATGAAAAAGAAAGTCTTAGTAGTGGCAGCATTGGTCAGCATGGGAATGATGACTTCCTGTGGCAGTGGGTTTCTGGAAACCACTCCGCTGGGGGTAGCCAATGAGCAGATGCTCGCCAACAGAGCAGGTGTAAACGCGGTACTGATCGGGGCGTACAGCTTGCTGGATGGAGTAGGGGCCGGCCCAACCAACACGGCCTCGGCCAGTAACTGGATCTACGGCTCGGTAGCGTCGGACGACGCCTACAAAGGTAGTGACGTAGGTGACCAGGCGCAGATCACCACCATCGAGCGGTATCAGAATCAGGCCGATATCGGAGCCTTCAATGATAAGTGGGTCGCTATTTACGATGGGGTTTCGCGCTCCAACGATGCACTCAAGCTGATCGCGAAAGCGAACGATATGTCAGAGGCGGAGAAAAAGCAGGCCATGGGCGAAGCCCGCTTCCTGCGGGCCTGGTACCACTTCGAAGCCAAAAAGCTCTGGAACATGGTACCTTACGTGGACGAAAACGTAACCGACTACATCAACCTGCCGAACGACAAGGACATATGGCCTAACATAGAGGCTGATTTCCAGTATGCGATTGATAACCTTTCGGAGACCAAAGCAGCCGTAGGTAGAGCCAGTAAGTGGACCGCCAAAGCTGTACTGGCCAAGGCGCATATGTACCAGAGCGACTATGCAGCCGCCAAGCCCCTGCTGGACGATGTGATCAATAACGGTCCGTTCGCCCTGGTCAACAGCTACCACGACAACTTCCGGATTGCTACCGAAAACAACAGTGAGTCGGTATTTGAAGTACAGATGTCGGTAGGTGACGGTGGTCTTGGTCAGAATGGTAGCTGGGGGGACAACTGGAACTTCCCCTACGGATCGGCTCCCGGTGGATGCTGCGGTTTCTACCAGCCTTCCCAGAACCTCGTAAACGCTTTCAAAACCGATGCGAACGGTCTGCCCCTGCTGGATACATTCAACGACGAAGACGTGAAGAATGACGAAGGCCTAGCTTCATCGGCTGCCTTTACTCCGCACGAAGGTACCCTTGACCCCCGTCTGGACTGGACCGTAGGCCGCAGAGGTATCCCCTTCCTGAACTGGGGCGTACACCCCGGTAGAAACTGGATCCGTGATCAGAGCTTTGGGGGTCCGTATACATTCAAGAAGTTCTTTGCGTATAGCGGTGAAAACGCCGGTGCTGAGTCTCCCCGTGCTAACTCCAACAACTACCGCGCCCTGCGCTTTGCTGATGTACTGCTGATGCGTGCCGAGGTAGCCGTAGAAGAAGGCGACCTGGATATGGCCCTCAAAATAGTAAATCAGATCAGAACGCGTGCCGGTAACGTAGTCGTAACTACTGCCGATGGTAAGCCAGCCGCTAACTACCTGGTGAAGCCTTACCCATCGTTCCCAAGCCAGGAGTACGCCCGCAAAGCGGTTCGTTTTGAGCGTCGTGTCGAGCTGGCCATGGAAGGACACCGTTTCTTCGACCTGGTACGCTGGGGCGTAGCCGACCAGACGCTGAATGCGTATCTGACTAAGGAAAGCAAGAAGAGAACGTACCTGAACGGAGCTACCTTCGTCAAGGGTAAGAACGAGTACTTCCCGATCCCACAGGCCCAGATCGATATCATGGGAGCCAGTGTCCTGAAGCAGAATCCCTAAACCCTTTATTCGCCTGCCTCATGTATATGTGGGGCAGGCGAAAATTGTATAGGTAAAAATAGCGTCTCATAGTGTTTTTATACTATTCCTAACTCCTTACCAATCATGCAAGACATCACACGTACTACGGATGAAAGCCATTCATCCAGAAGAGGCTGGCTCAAAGCTACCGCCCTGGCCGGAGTGGCCGCCCTGGCCGGTCAGTCTGCCCAGGCTGAGGCAACTGCCGCACCGGTAGCAGCACCACCCACCAAGAGGATCCCGCTGGCGGTATCAACCTACTCGTACTGGCACTTCCAGGAGCAGAAGTACCCCATCGAAAAAGTAATCGAGAATGCGGCTCGTCTGGGCTTTGAAGGCGTAGAGATCCTGCACCGTCAGATGGAGAACGAAACCATCCCGTACATGAACAAGCTCAAGCGCCTGGCATTTGATAACGGACTGGCCCTGCCGATGCTTTCAATTCACCAGAGCTTTGTACAACCCAAAGCCGAGGACCGCAAAAAAGACATTGAGCATACCCGGCGCTGTATCGATCTGGCTACCCAGATGGGCATACCTGCTATTCGTATGAACACCGGCAGCTGGCGCACCGTAAAGCGTGATGCCAACTACTACAAGACAGGTCAGGAGCCACCTATCGAAGGCTACACCGATAAAGATGCCATCAAGTGGTGCATTGACTCCCTAGGTGAGTGTCTGGTAACGGCCGAAAAAGCCGGCGTGGTACTGGCCATCGAAAACCACTGGGGGCTGTCGTCCAACATCGACTACCTGCTCGAGATATACAAGCCACTCGCTTCGTCGCCGGCTATGGGGATGAATGTCGATACGGGCAACTTCGTCGGAGACCCCTACCCACAGTTTGAGCGTCTGGCTCCTTATGCTACCATCGTCCAGGCCAAGACGTACTACGGCGGAGGCCACTTCTACGACCTGACTCTGGACTACAAAAAGATCGCGAACATCCTGCGTAAGGCCAACTTCAAGGGCTATGTATCACTGGAAATGGAGGGCAAGGAAGATCCCGAAACGGCAGTACCCAAGAGCCTGAAAGTGCTGCGTGATGTATTTAGCTGATACTATCTGATCCTACCCTTAACTATTATATTATCCACCGGGGCCAGCACCCGGTGGATTAAACTCCTATTGCTGCATGAAAAGACGATCCGCTATCAAAAGCCTGGGGCTGGCACTGGGAGGTCTGGTGAGCCTGCCTGCCTGGGCGTCCAACTGGACACCCGAATCCGTCGGTCCGGTTACTACGCTTTCTGCCAGTGAAGAGGCCCTGCTGGGCGAACTCGTAGAAGCCATCCTACCCCAGACTACCAATGTCGCCGGTGTGGTATCGCCCGGTGCCAAAGAATTGAGAGTACACCAGTTTGCCGCCCGCATGATCAGCGATTGCCTGGGTGAGGCGGCACAGGCCAGCCTGAAAGAGGGCCTACTTATTACCGAAAAACTAGCCAACCAGACGTACCAGAAAGGCTTTGCGGCACTCACCCCTAAGGAGCGGGTGGACGTGCTGCAAAAGATGAACAGCTCATCGGATGCTGCGGCCAAAGAATTTGTCGGTATGATCAAGAGATTGACTATCCAGGGCTATACCAACTCGGAGTACTATATGACCCATGTACTCAAGTACAACATGGCTCCCGGCTACTACCACGGCTGCGTACCGGTTGTGCAGTGAGCAGTGACCAGTGATCAGTGAGTGATTTAGCGGCCGCCGCTGCGGTGAATGAGTGAATTGGTGATTCAGAATTTTTTCACTCAGTAGCTAATTCACAATTCAACATTAGTAGTGTACGAAAGAATTCTAAATAAGCCCCAGAGGGGCGGTACTTTAGTAGAAGTAGCATCAAAAGTGTAAGTACAGCTCCGTAGGAGCGGCACATATAAGTTCAGGTGTCGCCCCGCCGGGGGCTAAAATACGCTTAATCGTTATTCTACTACTAAGGTGTATCCCCTCTGGGGCCACTTTTGCACCAAATACAATTCCTTCGTACACTCCTAACTCACAATTCAACATTCAGAATTCAGAATTTTAAGACATGTCTTATTTCAATATAGATTCCATAAAAGAGCGCACCTTTGATGCCATCGTGATTGGCTCCGGGATTAGCGGAGGATGGTCGGCCAAAGAGTTGACGGGCAAAGGGCTGCGTACGCTGGTACTTGAGCGGGGACGCGAGGTAAAGCACGTGACCGATTACCCTACTACCATGAAGCAGCCGTGGGAGTTTGACCACCTTGGACAGCTTCCCAAAGCTCTCAAAGATGCCAATCCTATTCTGAGTCGTGCCGGGGCCTGGGCAGAGGATTCAGAGCATTTCTTCGTTAAAGACAACGAGCATCCTTACATCCAGGATAAGCCCTTTGACTGGATCCGGGGCTATCAGACGGGAGGTAAGTCGCTGATGTGGGCGCGGGGTACCCAGCGCTGGTCACAGTACGACTTCGACGGTCCCGTGCGGGATGGTTACGCGGTGGAGTGGCCCATTAGCTACAAAGACATCGCACCCTGGTACAGCTACGTGGAGAAGTTTGCCGGAATATCCGGTAATAAGGACGGCTTACCCCAGCTACCCGACGGCGAGTTTCTGCCACCGCACGAGCAGTCGTGCGTGGAGAAGCACTTCACGAAGGAGATGGCGAAACATTATAAAGGAGCGCGCCCGGTTATTATCGGTCGTTGTGCGCACCTGACCAAGCCCCAGCCCATCCATATTGAGCAGGGTAGGGGCCAGTGTATGAACCGGAACCTGTGCCGCCGGGGGTGTCCGTACGGAGGGTACTTCAGCAGTAACTCGTCTACGCTACCCTGGGCCGCCAAGACCGGTAAGCTCACCATGCGTCCCGATTCAGTGGTACATTCCATCATCTACGATGAGCAGAAGGGGAAGGCCGCGGGGGTTCGTGTCATTGATGCCCATACCAAAGAGATGACCGAGTACTACGCGAAGATTATTTTCGTGAATGCCTCGGCGCTTAATTCGAACCTGATCCTGCTGAACTCGACTTCTAATCGCTTTCCCAACGGCCTGGGCAATGATAACGGCCTGCTGGGTAAGTACATCTCATTCCATAACTTCCGGACCACCATCTCCGCTGAATACGAAGGGCTACTCGACTCGACTACCGAAGGCATTCGCCCGAACAGTAGCTACATTCCCCGCTTCCGCAACGTATTCAAGCAGGAGACCGACTTCCTGCGTGGCTATGCCGCCGGCTTTGGAAGTAGCCGCATGACGTACAGCGATCAGGAAGGCTTCGGTGAGGAGTTGAAAGCCAGCCTGATGAGCCGTAAATTTGGCAACTGGCGCGTCAACTCCTGGATGATGGGAGAGACCATCCCTAAGGAGAGCAACTTCGTAGCCCTGGACCAGCAGCAGAAAGATGCGTGGGGTGTCCCTCTGCTACGTACCTCGGTAGCCTATGATGACAACGACGAGAAGATGATCCGCGACTTCCACGAGCAGATGACCGAAATGCTGACCGTGGCCGGATTCAAAAATATCCAGACGCACGACAAGCCCGCAAAGGCACCCGGACTGGATATTCACGAAATGGGAGGTGTACGCATGGGTAAAGATCCGAAAACGTCGCTTTTAAATAAGTGGAACCAGTTCCATACCTGCAAGAACGTATTCGTAACCGACGGAGCCTGTATGACTACCAACTCTACCCAGAATCCGTCGCTGACGTATATGGCTATAACGGCACGCGCCGCCAATCATGCTGTTGAAGAACTCCGTAAAGGAAATCTGTAACAGCCTGGATGGGTAGAGAGGAGGTAGCAAGAGTCATAGTATACTAATCGGAGGCTCTCTGCTTGACGGAGAGCCTCTTAATTTTTTAAAATAATTTATAAACATAACGGGTACATCCTGTTACTTTACATTTTGAAACATTCCTATCCCTTATAGTATGAAAGAAGAAAAGAAAGCGTCCATTGGGAGACGTGACTTCCTCAAAGGCTCACTGGCTACAGTAGCCGCGTTTTCCATTGTTCCCCGGCATGTATTAGGTAAAGGCTACCTGGCCCCGAGTGACCAGCTCACCAAAGCGATTGTGGGTGTGGGTTCTATGGGGAGAGGCCACATTCCGTACGCAGGTACCCGGGTAGTAGCCCTATGTGATGTGGATCGCGGCCACCTTAAGCAGGCTGCCGGTATGGTGGGCAAAGACGTTAAAACGTTTAGTGATTATCGGGAGCTTATCCAGCTGCCCGAAGTGGACATTGTACACGTAGCTACTCCTCCTCACTGGCACGGAATCATTGCGGCGGATGCCGCCCGCGCCGGGAAAGACGTATGGTGCGAAAAGCCTATGACCCGTACTATTGGCGAAGGCAAGCGCCTGGTGGAAGCGGTACAGCAGCACGGTCGTATCTTCCGCCTCAATACCTGGTTCCGCTTCGATGCCAACTTCTACGGTATGAATACCACCGTAAAGCCCATCAAGAAACTGGTCGATAGCGGACTGCTGGGATGGCCCCTCAAAGTAACCGTAAGCCGCCACACCGGCTTCGACTGGAAGTTCTTCTGGGTAGGTCAGACCAACCTTGACCCTCAGCCCGTACCCGCCGACCTCGACTATGAAATGTGGCTCGGACCCGCTCCCTACAAGCCGTACCACCCGCACCGCGTGCACGGTACCTTCCGGGGCTACTGGGACTACGATGGAGGTGGACTGGGCGATATGGGCCAGCACTACCTCGACCCGATCCAGTACTTCCTGGGCAAAGACCACACCAGTCCCGTTAGTGTAGAAATAGACGCGCCCCAGCAGCATACCGATGCGGTAGGTACCTGGCGCCGTATTGAGTACACTTACGCCGACGGCTGTAAGATCATCCTGGATGGAGAAGCCAAGGATGCCAATGTACCGTATATCGAAGGGCCTAAGGGTAAGCTATACCCTAACTTCCGCTCGGACATTCCGGATCTGGAAAAGAAACTGGCGGCCTTCCCCGATCCGGAGCCTCAGGTGACCGACTTCGTGGAAGCCGTGAAAGAGCGTAAGAAATTTGCCCTGAACGAAGAGAACGGACACCGTTCGTGTACACTCGTCAATATGGGTCTTATCGCTCTGCGTCTGGGACGCTCGCTGAAGTTTGATCCCGTCAAGCAGGAGTTCATTGATGACGAAGGGGCCAATCGCCTCATCGATCAGCCGATGCGCGCTGCCTGGACCATCTAATCTTTTTCCTAATCCCTGCATTACATAGAATCATGAAAAAAATAATATATACGCTTGCTGCTCTCTGTATGCTCCATACGGGCGTAATGGCACAGCGTGAAGACAAACGAACGGTTACGACCCGTGTGGCCGATGCGCTGGCGATGATGCCCGCCAGGAACGCCGCCCAGCATACCAAAAACATGGAGGAAATAGCAGCCCTGGGCAAGCCCGGGCTGGTACAGATGGCCAGCATGCTGGTACCCGAAGATAAAGGTGATAATACCGCGCTGGAATACGCACTGGGGGGCTTTACCTTCTACGTCACCCAACCCGGCAAGGAGGCCCTTCGTAAGATGGCCGCTGAAGCCTACGGCGAAGCGCTTGGCAAACTGACGGATACCTATAACAAGGCATTTCTGATCTACCAACTGCAGACAGTGGGTAAGAATGAGTCAGTACCTGTATTGCAGTCGTATTTGAAAGACGAGCAGCTAAGCGGCTCTGCTGCCAGAGCCCTGGTGAAAATCGGAACACCGGAAGCCGGGCAGGCGCTGCTAAGCGCACTGAATGGTGCTTCGGGTACTACACAACTTTCCCTGGTTGAAGCACTGGGTGACAGCCGTTTTACCCAGGCAGCTCCTGCTATCGAAAAGCTGGTAGATGCTCAGGATAACAATCTTCGTAAAGTAGCCCTGTACTCACTGGCCAGTATTGGTGCCCCCTCATCCGAAAAGGTACTGGCACAGGCGGCTGAGAAAGCTACCTTCATCTACAACGAAGCCAACGCTACTGCGGCGTATCTGTACTACCTGAGCCGTCTGGCTGAGGGAGGCAACCGTCCTGTGGCGGAGAAAGCGGCCGCTGACCTCCTGAAAAGATCAGCCGGAGCCAATCAGGTACATACCCGTACCGCTGCTCTGAAGCTACTGGCTGATATGCAGGGCGAGGCCAGCGTGCCTACCCTGATCGGGGCTATGGGCAGCGACAATGCGGCCTACCGCGCGGCTGCTCTGAAGTACGCTCAGGCGCATACCGGAGCTGCCAGTACTGCTCTTTGGCTGAAAGCTCTTAAGAAAGCCAAGCCCAACGTACAGGCCGAGATCATCAACATGATGGGACTGGCCGGTGCTAAGGACGCTCTGCCTGCCATTACCAAGGCACTTGGCAGCAAGGACAATGGCGTGAAGTTGGCCGCTATCCAGGCCGCCGGTAGAGTAGGGCAGGACGCTGCGATCAATGACCTGATGACGGTACTGAAGAAAGGTAGCGCCGAGGAGGTACAGGCCGTTAAGAACGCCCTCCTTACGATGAAAGGAAATACCGTAGTGGATAAAGTAGCGGCAACGCTGCCTTCCATGCCGGCTAGTGCGCAGGCGGCACTAATTGATGTGCTGGCAGCCCGTGCCGCGGATACCAAAATGGACGTCGTACTCAAGCAGCTCAACAGCTCGGATGCCGCTGTGAAAAAGTCAGCGCTGGCGGCTCTGAAGCACATGGCTACCCAGAAGGACCTGCCGACCTTGTTCAGCCTGATGGATGCATCCAGCCAGCCCCAGGAAGTACAGGAGTATCAGAATGCAGTAATTGCGGCGGTAAAAGGCGCCGGTACCCAGGCCCAGCAGGCGGACCTGATCCTGAAGCAGATGAACAGCACGGCTGCCGATAAGAAAAATCGTTACTACCAGGTACTGGCCAGCGTAGGTGGTAATAAAGCCCTGCAGACCGTAGTAGCTGCCTATAACGGGGGGGATGCTGCTTCCAAACTGGCTTCACTCACAGCCCTGACTGGGTGGACTGATGCCAGCGCAGCCAATGAGCTGTACACCATCAGCAAGAACACTACTAACACTGAGCACCTGGATCAGGCGGTTCAGGGGTACGTAAAGGCTGTAAGTAAGTCGAAAGAGAATCCGGTACAGAAGGTACTGAAGCTACGTAAGGCGCTGGAAGTAGCTAAGACTCCGGCTCAGAAGGAGATGATCCTGAAAGAGCTGCCGCGCAACCGCACCTTCAACGCCATGCTGATAGCCGGCAACTACCTGGACGATCCTCAACTGCAGCAGGCAGCGGCTCAGGCCGTTATGAACATCGCATTGGCTAACAAGGAGTACCAGGGAGATGTAGTACGTAACCTGTTGAACAAGACTATCGCGGTACTGAAAGGTCAGGATAGTGAGTACCAGAAGGAGTCGATCCGGAAGCACCTGGCCGAAATGCCTAAGGGCGAAGGTTACGTAGCCATGTTCAACGGCAAAGACCTGACCGGCTGGAAAGGTCTGGTGGAGAACCCCATCAAGCGCGCCGCCATGCACCCCGATACCCTGGCCGCCAAGCAGGCCAAAGCCGACGCTAAGGCCAAAAACGACTGGATCGTACGGAATGGGGAACTGATATTTACCGGACACGGCGATAACCTGGCTTCAGTGAAGAAGTACGGTGATATCGAAATGTACGTGGATTGGAAGATTCAGAAAGACGGTGACGCCGGTATCTATCTGCGTGGTACGCCTCAGGTACAGATCTGGGATACGGCCCGCGTGAAAGTAGGTGCGCAGGTAGGATCAGGTGGCTTGTATAACAACCAGAAGCACGAGAGCAAGCCCCTCAAAGTAGCTGACAATCCGGTAGGTGAGTGGAATACATTCTTTATCAAAATGGTGGGTGACCGCGTAACGGTACATCTGAACGGTGAGCTGGTAGTGGATAACGTACCGCTGGAAAACTACTGGGACCGCAAGCTGCCTATCTTCCCCGAAGAGCAGATCGAGCTACAGGCCCACGGTACCGAGGTAGCCTATCGGGATATCTATGTTCGTGAGCTGCCCCGTACGGAGCCCTTCAAGCTGAGTCAGGAAGAACAGAAGGAAGGCTTCAAGGTACTATTCGATGGAACCAACATGCACGAGTGGGTTGGTAATACCAAAGACTACGTCATTGAGGATGGAGCCATTGTTGTTTATCCTGGTAATGGTGGACGGGGCAATCTCTTCACCAAAGATGAGTACAGCGATTTTGTGTACCGTTTCGAATTCCAACTGACACCCGGAGCCAACAATGGATTAGGTGTACGCGCCCCGCTCGAAGGCGATGCAGCCTATACCGGTATGGAGCTCCAGATCCTGGACAATGAAGCACCTATCTACAAAAATCTGCATGACTACCAGTTCCACGGCTCCGTATATGGTGTGATACCCGCCAAGCGTGGGTACCTGAAGCCTACGGGCGAGTGGAACTACCAGGAAGTACGCATGCAGGGCTCGAAGATCCAGGTAATCCTGAATGGTACTACTATTCTGGATGGCGATCTCGCCGAAGCCAGCAAGAACGGTACTTTGGATAAGAAAGACCACCCCGGTCTTAAAAGAACATCCGGACATATCGGTTTCCTGGGACATGGTGATGTGGTACGTTTCCGTAACATCCGGATCAAAGACCTGAGCAAGCAGCAGGAAGCAAAGACTGAGCCGGCAAAGCCTGCCAAAGCAAAAGCGAAGACCAGAGCCAGCAGATAAGTAGTTGGTTGTGATATAGTATAACAAAGCCCGGTGACCTTTCACCGGGCTTTGTTAGTTAACATCTCTTTGATAATACTTTTATGGGAATTAGTATAGCTTTAATTTTTGCTTTAACTATATGGCTCAAAGTCTGTTAAAACTTTAAAGGCTATTTATCAGAGCGAACGCCGACTTTTATTGTAGGTAAAATCGGCTGATTCGTGCTCTTTACTCTTAAAACCATGTATATATACGTCCATACGATACTAGATGATTCGCTGCGAAAGCAGTTACGTTCGGCACTCTCTGCCGAACATCATCTGTATTTCCGTTCTGAAAAAGATTCCACCAACGAGTTGATAGACATATTCAGCCGGGCCGACATGATGCTGGGAAACCCTCCGCTGGAGTGGTTTCAGTCGCCGCCTGTTAATCTGCAGTTCTGGCAGCTCGACTCAGCCGGCTTTGATAAGTACCAGGGCCTGGAGCTGAATGCCCGGGTCGCCAACATGGGCGACTGGTTTGCCCGCCCCTGCGCCGAAACCATCGTAGGAGGTATACTGGCGCTGTACCGCGGGGTGGATGTACTGACGCTGCTACGGCAGCGAAAAGAATGGATTGGTAGCGGCCTGCGCCCGTACCTGGGTACCCTGTACCGGCAGAAGGTCATCGTACTGGGCAGTGGTACCATCGGTACCGCCGTGCGTGATATACTGGAAGGATTCCGCTGCCGGGTGCTTATGATGGCCCGCACCTCTCCCTCGGCCGACCTCCACACCCGGGAGGAGCTACTCAGTGAGCTGAGTGATACGGATCTGGTGGTCAATACGCTACCAGGTACCGTCCATCACTTTGTAGACCGGGAGGTACTGACTACCATGCGCAAGGGGAGTGTCTACGCCAATGTAGGGCGCGGCAGTACTACCGACGAGCAGGCCCTCATTGAGGTACTTCAGGCAGGTCACCTGAGCGGAGCCGTGCTGGACGTAACCGAGATCGAGCCGCTACCCGTCGAGAGCGAACTGTGGTCGCTGCCCAATGTGGTACTCACCCAGCATACGGGCGGCGGTCAGGTGAAGGAAGATGAGGGAAAAGTAGAGCTGTTCCTTCACAATCTTCAAAAGCTGCAGAGGGACCACCTGCTTGACAATGAAGTGGATCTGCGGAGAGGGTACTAGGGGAATGAGTGATTAATTTATTGAGTGATTGAGAGAATGGTTGATTGAGAGAATTGGGACTTTTGAATTCCATTTTTCCAGCATAAGTAAAGACCCAGCGGAGCAGTTGATGTTGTAGCCCCAGAGGGGCGATGGATATTGTAGGGCAGCCGATGTTGTAGGTCGAATGCCGATTTAGATTTAGATCCAATTAGCCCCAGCGGGGCGGTTGATGTTGTAGAAAAAATGATGTTGTAATGAAAGACAATACATGCAGTAACGCCGACCGCGTTACCAATAAATTTGTAGAGCTATTTGGAGAAACGCCCCGGCTGTTTCGCTCCCCGGGCCGTATCAACCTTATAGGCGAGCATACCGACTACAACCAGGGTTTTGTACTGCCGGCCAGTCTGGATAAGGCCGTATTCTTTGCCATTACGCCCCGTGAGGACAACCGGGTGATCCTGCATGCGGTGGACCTGGACGAAACCTACGAGTTTACGCTGGATGACCTTTCCAAACCTGATCAGTCGTGGCCTCACTACCAGCTGGCTGTTGTGGATCAGCTGGCTAAGAACGGACACCAGATAGGAGGCTTCCAGACGGCCTTTGGGGGAGATATTCCCCTGGGGGCAGGTATGTCGTCGTCCGCGGCGCTGGAATGTTGTCTGCTGTTCGCGCTGAATGAGCTGTTCGGCTTGGGCCTGGACCGGATGTCTATTGTAAGGCTGGGCCAGAAGGCCGAGAACCAGTACGTGGGCGTACAGTCCGGTATCATGGATCAGTTTGCCTCGGTGTTTGGCAAAGAAGAATCAGTGATCCGGCTGGATTGCCGTTCCATGGACTTTGAGTACTTCCCCTTCCCGATGGAGGAGTACCTGCTTGTCCTGTGCGATACCAACGTGAAGCATTCGCTGGCCAGTTCGGAGTACAATACGCGTCGGCAGGAGTGCGAAACCGGAGTGGCTATAATGCAGAAGTACCACCCGGAGGTACAGAGCCTGCGCGATGCTACCCCCGCTATGGTGGAGCAGCACCGGGAGGAGTTGGGTGATGTAATTTACCGCCGCTGCAAGTACGTCACCGAAGAAATCGTAAGGGTGCAGGAAGCCTGCGAGCTGCTGCTGCAGGGCGACCTGACCAGCTTTGGCCGGAAAATGTACGAAACACACGATGGCCTGCAGCACGAGTACGAGGTGAGCTGCGAGGAACTGGATTTTCTGGTCGATCAGACCCGCTCTAACCCGGACGTACTGGGAGCCCGGATGATGGGCGGCGGCTTTGGCGGCTGTACCCTCAATCTTATCAAGAATACCGCGGTGGACGCTTTTGAAACCCAGATGAAAGAAGCCTACCGGCAGGCTTTCAATATCGATCTTCCCTGCTACCGCGTAAGAATCATGGATGGAACGGCTGAGGTGCATAGAATTTGACACTTAACTGCTTTTACCCGTAAACCAACCTTGTCCCTTTTTCAAATCATGAAGCACTACTTCTTTCTGGCATCTATGCTGGCCGGACTATGCCTGGCCGGATGTCAGTCCCAAAAACCTAATGACTCCATGCAATCAACTGTTTCCAAAGCCGATTACGGGCAACTGCCGGACGGGCAGAAGGCCGACCTTTACACCCTCACCAATGCCAACGGCATGACCGTCAAAATCACCAACTACGGTGGTATCATTACGCACCTGATGGCCCCCGACAAGAATGGCAACTTCGAGGATGTAGCACTGGGCTTTGATTCTCTCTCTGCTTACGTCAACGGAAACCCTTTCTTCGGAGCGCTCGTGGGCCGCTACGGCAACCGCATCGCCAAAGGTAAATTTGACCTGGAAGGGCAAACCTACACCCTCGTTACCAACAATGGCCCCAACCACCTCCACGGTGGCAAGAAAGGCTTTGACAAGGTACTGTGGCTGACCGAGGAATTTAAATCAAACGAAGGTGTAGGGCTGCGCATGAAGTATGTGAGCAAGGATATGGAAGAAGGCTACCCCGGCAACCTGGATGTGACTGTGACCTACACCCTGGCTGATGATAACAGCCTGCTGATCGACTACAAAGCCACTACCGATAAGCCTACTATCGTCAACCTGACCAACCACTCGTACTTCAACCTGAGCGGTAAAGACCAAACCATCCTGGACCACGTCGTACAACTAAATGCTGATAGCCTGGTACCCGTGGATGCTACCCTGATCCCAACTGGCAAGCTGATTCCAGTAGCGGGTACTCCCTTTGACTTTACAAAGCCTACACCCATCGGAGCCCGCATTGATGACCTGAGCGACGAGCAGGTGAAGAATGGCGGCGGCTACGACCACTGCTGGGTGATCAACCGGGGTAATAGTAACGAACTGGTAAAGTTTGCTACGGTAACGGAGCCCCAGAGCGGCCGCGTGATGGAAGTAGCTACCACCGAGCCGGGTGTACAGTTTTATACCGGTAACTTCCTGACTGGCGCCCACAAAGGCAAAGGCAAGACTTACAACAAGCGCACCGGTTTCTGCCTCGAAACCCAGCACTTCCCTGACTCACCCAACCAGCCTCAGTTTCCCTCGGTAGTACTCCGCCCCGGCGAGCAGTATCATACGATGACGAAGTTTACGTTCTCGGCGAAGTAGGGGGGAGCTTTTAGGTTTTAGATAATATTCCAGAGCCCGTGTTTGCACGGGCTTTTTTGTATGGAGGTGTCATAAATGCCATTAAGGTAAAGGTTTTTTATGATTGACATTGCAGGAAGCGGATACCAATACCAAGTTTAAGCTTATGAATGACTACGCATGGGCCACGTGATACATAAAGCTTAAAATAAGAACAATTTAATAAATTGACTTGAAAATAGACTAAATTACAATCGGAACCTTTCGTTGCAGTTGCTGAGTGGTTGAAGTAACCGTATTTATAAATATGATACTAAAAGTACCATAGTTTGTAAGTAGAGTCTAAACAAATATAAAAAGTCCTGCAAAGCTTTCGCATATTTATGCGTTAGTGGCAATTATACCCACACACATCAAAACTAATTATGGAAGACATTAAAGACAATCAAAAAGAAATAAAAGACGAGCAACCTTCACCAAGAGGAGCAAAACCATTGGTGTTTATAAGCCATGACACGAGGGATGCTGAACTTGCCGAAGCATTTAGTAAGCTTTTAAGTTCCGTAAGTGCTGGTGTTTTAAAATCTTTTCGGTCATCAGACAAACGAGGTAATCAAGGTATTGCTTATGGAGTTGAATGGTATCCTGAAATAATGAAGAAACTTGCTGATGCTTCTGACGTTGTTGCACTATTGACCCAACATAGTGTGGATAGACCGTGGATTTTGTATGAAGCAGGTGTTGCGAAAGGGAAATTAGAGACACCCCTTTTGGGAGTAGCAATAGGCATTCCTTTAAACAAAGCGAATAATGGACCGTTTGCACAATTCCAGAATTCAGGTGACGATATAGATTCTCTTACGAAACTTGTAGTTCAACTTGTAAACAGGATTCCAAATTCTGAACCTGATGCAGCTGTTATTAAAATGCAAGTAGAAGTGTTTAAAAGACAAGCAGAAGAAATTTTAAAGAGACAGCCGGAAGTTGAGACGAATGATGGACAATTGATGGAAGACTCTTCTGTTGCTAAACTTTTTGAAGAGGTGAAAATTATGTTTCAGGATCTGCCAGCAAGAATTGAAAGAAATGTTGAACCTAGTTATAAGCGGAAAAAGTTTCGATTCCATACAGAAATGTTGCATGAGTTAATGTATATTTCCGAGAGCTCCGAAGATGATTTCTTTGGTATTTTAATTATAATTAGTTTATTTAGAGACGATATGCCGTGGGTATATGAAATCGGCAAAGAGACATATGAAGTTCTAAAGTCTTCCAAAGCTATTGCTGCAAAGGAAAAAGCCATAATGAATTTTGAAGGGTAATCAAAAATACAATTCATCATCCTATATTTATGAATATGGTGGGTTCGAAAGACCAAATGATGATGCTTGATGAGCTCTCCTATTTTATGGAAAGATCTTTAAGCAGAATGATTGAAAAAAAAGAATAACAACCGCTAACATTGCATTGTCAAAATGCGTGTAACCAATATATTCAAAACTTTTTATTCGCTATTTAGCTTCAGTTCAAGCTGGCGGATAACGTCAAGTTTAAAAATAATAATCTTTTGCACCCTTAATTAGCAGTGGTATTAGGTGGAAGGAACATAGAAGGCAGCCATCTCGCCAATGCTTCTACGTTAGCTGCAATTATATCATGATAACTCAAAAGTTTGAAGAGATATCTAAGCGAATTTGGACAGAATAAATTCTGCAGATAGTTATGGAACTATTTATGGCGAGGAAACGATAACTGACCTTATACTTCTCGAATTAGCTCGACAGAATTACTTCAATATAAGAATTTTACAAACACCTAAGCCTTTCGAGGCTATTAAGGGGACAGATTGGGAGTGGTTTGTTGGCTCAAACAACTTTGGTTGGATACGCTATGCAATCCATGCAAAGAAGCTTGACCTTTCTACAGGCAGATACAAAATTTTAAGTCATAAGGTTGGAAAGCCGCCAAAAGATGAATATCAAATAAAAGTGTTAAGAGACTTTGCCCATGCTAATGGTGCTGTTCCGTTAAATAACTTCTATAACTACTTTCCAAAAGCAACTCAAGCCGACCATTGGCATTGCCAGCAAGACTTTGACAGAGAGCTATTGGGGTGGACATTTACTCCACTAAAAAATGTTGAAAAAGCTATTAACACGAGGGGAAGCAGAACTTTTGACAAAATACACAGATTTTCAAGTACGTTACCTATTCGCTGTTTGTTCAAATGTCCGTTCTTTAGAGATTTATATCGAGACACAACAACCCTTTCACAAGACGGAGATTTCTTCGGCGAAACTTTTAGAAAAGTTGCAAGACTGTCGAACGAGTTTATCAACGCAAGAGAGATAGGCATATTACAATATTTTCCTCATGAATTGTACAATAGCCAAGTTGGAATTTACCCGAAGCGAATTGCTATAATCGATCTACGTTTGAGTGAATAGCGGTAGCTAACATGCAGCTTGACGTTATGGTGGCTTACCTAACGCAGCATTAGCTTATTGTTCCTTAATAATCAACGGATCCAGCTTGACCAAACACTGTTAAGCATTTTAAATTTTTTTTACAGTAACTCTTAAGTGGGCTTCTGTTGTCGATGGATGGAACGCAGAATATCGCCATAATGCAAAGCCCTGTTCGTCAACCTAAAGGAGCAGACAGTAGCGGCAACTCCATCCAATTCCCCTCTTGCCTACCATACTTCAAGATTCACCACTTTCATCAACAACTCTGAGCAGTATGCGCGAAAACCTCTACATCGGCACCTCGGGCTGGAGCTATGCCTGGAAAGGCATTTTCTATCCCGAAGACCTGAAATCGGCCGATTACCTGACCTACTTTGCCGGGCATTTTAATACTACCGAGGTAAACAGCAGCTACTACCACTATACCATGGCCAAAACCATCCAAAAGTGGCTGGCCCAGACTCCCGCCCATTTTAAGTTTACTGCCAAACTACACAAGGAAATTACCCACGAAAAGCGTCTGGTGGATGTGGCCGATCAGCTGGAAAAATGGATGAGCCGCTTCCTGATCATGGGGGACCGCCTGGGCCCGGTGCTGATTCAGCTTCCGGCCAGTTTTCGTTTTAACGTAGAGGTAGCCGAAAACTTTTTCTCGCTGCTGCGCGACAAGTACCCTACCCAGCCTTTTGCGCTGGAAGTACGGCATAAATCGTGGCTGGAGGAAGAGCCCATTGAAATGCTGCGTTACTACCATATTGCTTTTGTGATTGCTGATTCGCCCCGCTGGCCCAAGCTTGAAACCGTTACCGCCGACCAGGTGTACCTGCGCCTGCACGGGGAAGAGAAGCTATACTCAGGCCCCTACTCAGACGATGCCCTGGAGCGCTTCGGCTACATGATTAACGACTGGCTGCTGGACGAAAAAGAGGTATGGGTATTCTTTAACAACACCATTGGCGGCGCCGCCACCCAGGATGCCGAAAAGTTGCAGAAGATGCTGGAGAATATGTAGAGGTAGAAGGATTGGGTAAGGGAACACAAGATCTCATTACGTAGTTTTTAGCCGTTGTTGATGATAACACCACCAACGGCTAACTGCTAGCTAATCTACTGACGTATTCTGTTCTAACCGCTTCACGATAACAGAACGCAGGCGTTCTTCGTGTTCATCACCCCACTGACCTAAAGCCGCTATGACAGGAATCAAGGTTTTTCCAAATTCGGTCAGGCTGTACTCAACCTTAGGCGGCACTACCGGATAAATGACTTTTGAGACTAGTTCGTGCTCTTCCAACTCTTTCAACTGCATATTTAAAACCCGGCGTGAAGCATCAGGAATCTTTCGCTGCAGCTCACTAGGTCGCTGGCTTCCTTCGTGGATGAACCACAGCAAGCGCATCTTCCACTTACCGTAAAGTACTTCGCCGATCAGGTCAAGGCCACAATTAAGGCTCAACGGTATTTTTCTTTCGTACATAATGCAAAGTTGTTCTGATGTTCCAAAAGAGGCAATAGGGGAGAAATTTATCCCTATGCCATTCGTTTTTCCGTACTTGTAGTACCTGCACATACTTCCCAATTTTGTATCAAAAAAAAGGGAGTATGGAAAACCAATTTGAGTATACCAACGAATTAGCAGGCAAAATAGCATTGGTAACAGGCGGTACAAAAGGGGCCGGAAAAGCCATAGCCGAACGCTTGCTTAACGCCGGTGCAACGGTCATTGTTACAGCCAGAAATGCATCCGAAAGCCTAAACAAAGGTCTGCATTTTATTTCAGCTGATTTGAGTACTTCCGGAGGGACGCACCAAGTAGTCGGGGAAGTTCTGTCTAAATACGGCAGACTGGATATTCTGGTCAATAACATGGGCGGTTCGGAAACGGGCGGCGGCGGTTTCGCTGTACTGACGGAGGAAGATTGGAAAACATCCATCCAGACTAATCTACTGGCACCGGTTCGGCTGGATCGGGGATTTTTACCGCAAATGCTGGAACGTAAGACCGGCGTCATTATCCACATCGCTTCCATTCAGGGCAGGTTACCTTTGTATGATTCCACGTTGCCTTATGCGGCTGCCAAAGCTGCATTAATTAATTACAGCAAAGGCTTATCCAACGAAGTGTCGCCGCAAGGTGTTCGGGTACTCACCGTTTCACCGGGCTGGATCATGACTACAGCTTCAACAAGAATGATGGAACGGATTGCTGCCAGCTCTAATAGCACGGTAGAGCAAGCCACACAAAGCGTAATGGATGCTTTGGGTGGAATACCAATGGGCAGGCCAGCCCACCCCGAAGAGGTAGCTGAACTGGTTGGTTTTCTGGTATCGCCAAGAGCCGGCTATCTGACAGGTACCGAATATGTCATTGACGGAGGAACGATACCCACCATTTAATAACCTTACTAATAAAAGTGATGAATGTACCGAAAGTTGTAGCCGATTTAGTAAAAGCGCAAAACAACTACAATAGTGTTGCGTATGCTGACTGTTTTACTGAAACAGCCGTAGTACTTGACGAGGGCAAAACGTACAAAGGAAAAGCTGACATACAGCATTGGATTGCCGAATCAAACCAAAAGTATAGAACGGTATTGAAACCAACTGCTTTCACTGAGACAGATACAGCAAGTCTCTTGACAGCAGAAGTCTCAGGCTCGTTTGACGGAAGTCCCATTGTGCTCAACTACTATGTTGACCTAAAAGACGGACTAATCCAGTCGATGAAAATAGCAGGTTGACAAAGGAGCAGGCGTACTTCGTGTTATGACCTGGCCTCCGCCTCTCATCCTAAGTTTCACCGCACCAGCTTTATAGCCCCGGAAATAGGACAACTCAGCGTCCGCAGAAATTGTGTATATTTAAGTACTATACACAACCAAGACCTACACCATGGCACGGATCAAATCAAATCTACCAAATGAGTCTGCTGAGCTGTTCCTAACAGACGGCGGACTGGAAACGACGTTGGTTTTTCTGGAAGGCTTTGACCTTCCTTACTTTGCTGCCTTTGACTTACTGAAAGATGAGAAAGGCTACCAGGCTATCAAAGAGTATTACCGACGATACCTGAACATTGCCAAAGAGTTCAGGACGAACTTCATCCTCGAAAGTCCTACCTGGCGGGCCAATCCTGACTGGATCCATAAACTGGGATATCCTGCAACAGCCTTGACTGAAATCAATACAAAGGCAGTTCAGCTTCTTGTAGACCTTAAAAAGGAGTTCGAGAGTGATATTGACAGCATTGTGCTGAGTGGTTGCATTGGCCCACGCGGCGACGGCTATACGCCAGGAAACAGGATGACTGCCGAAGAGGCAGAAACGTATCATACTGCACAAATAGCGGTTTTCGCTGATACGTCCGTTGATATGGTCTCAGCAATCACCATGAATTATGTGGAAGAAGCCATCGGTATAGTCCGGGCAGCGAATGCCAACAACCTGCCGGTGGTCATCTCCTTTACGGTAGAGACCGACGGGAAGTTACCAACGGGGATGCGGCTGAAGGACGCCATTGAGCAAGTCGACCAAAGTGTGGCGAACCCGCCAGCTTACTTTATGATCAATTGCGCTCACCCCACGCACTTTGTTGATGAATTGCAGGCAGGAAAGAACCAACAGTGGACCAAACGTATACGAGGAATCAGAGCGAATGCTTCGTGTAAAAGTCATGCGGAGTTGGATGAGGCAACAACATTAGATAGAGGCGACCCGCAGGAGCTGGGTATAGAAAATAAAAGGCTTAAAGACCTCTTTGCTCACCTCAATGTATTTGGCGGCTGCTGCGGTACCGACGAAGAGCATGTTCGTACCATTGCCAGTCAGACCCGTACAGCCTGAAGAAAACATTATTGAACGCTGATACAGCCGTGAGGCTGAAGCTACCTTAGATGCCACTTCTTCCTAAATTCTTCGTTCCTTTGTAAAAATACTAAGCAGTATCTTTTATGAAGAAGGCAGAGGCAACCCGGCTGATGATTTTACAGAAAGCGTTTGAGCTGATTTATGTGAATGGCTACCAGACTACAAGCATTGACCACATTATAGCTACTACGCAAGTAACGAAAGGGGCGTTCTACTACCATTTCAAGACAAAGGACGAAATGGGTCTTGCCATTATCAACGATATACTGAAACCCAACCTTACCAGTAGCTTTATTGAACCTCTGCAAAAGGGGTTGGATCCACTGGATGCTATTTACAACCTGATGCACCATCTGCTCATGGAAAATGAGTTTCTGAAAGTGGAATACGGTTGCCCTGTTGCCAATTTTACGCAGGAAATGACACCCTGGAACGCCGAGTTCAGCAAAGTACTGGACGAACTGACCCAGCAGTGGACCCAGGTATTGACCGCTACGATCGAAAAAGGAAAGGAAAACGGATCTATACGTAAAGATGTGAACGCGAAGCAGGTAACCCTGTTTGTCATGTCGGGCTATTGGGGTATACGAAACTACGGAAAGCTGGAGAATAGTAAAAAAGTATATATGCCTTATTTAAAGGAGCTTAGAAGGTACCTGGATAGTCTGAAATAATTTTTTGTACGAAAACATACTAGTTAGTATGTTTTCGGTTTACCTTAGCACCGAAATAGAGAACCAGTTAATGGATATGGATACACCCAATCATGTAGTTCCTGAATTTACACTCACCAATGCACTGGCTGCGGTGTTGATTGCTTTTGCTTTTATTGCCCTGATGTCATTGGTAAAAGAGCCCAGCCGACAAAAGATCAATGCCATACTTATTGCAGGGGCAGGCGGTGTGTATTGGAGTGGCGGTTTGGGTGTGTGGGAATTTATGTTTGGTACAATAATGCTATTTGTAGCCTACAAAGGGCTAAAGCATTATTACTTTATTGGGATTGGTTGGTTGCTTCATACCGTTTGGGATTTACTACACCATGTATACGGAAGTCCAATCGTGTATCTTGAACCCTCTTCCTCGGCAGGTTGTGCTGTTTGCGACCCCATTCTTGCTGTTTGGTTCTTTTTTGGAGCGCCTTCGGTTTGGAATCTCTTCCGGAAGCAAAAGATGATCACGATATAAAATGTATTCAATCCTATTAGCCTTACATTCATCCATTCGTTGGCTGGTACTGGCCAGTTTACTATTTGCCATAGTTCATGCTTATAGAGGTTGGCTTTCCAAGAGGGAGTTTAGAGGATTCGATAACTCCGTCCGGCATTGGACTGCTACCATTGCACACATTCAACTGACCCTGGGACTGGTGCTTTACTTCATCAGCCCAATTGTTGACTACTTTCTGCACAATTTCTGGAACGCTATTCACCAGAGAGAAATCCGCTTTTTCGGAATGGAGCACAGCTCCATGATGATCACCGCCGTTGTAGTTATTACAATCGGTTCAGCAAAAGCAAAACGCAGACCGACCGACGCCGAGAAGTTCAGGACTATGGCGATCTGGTTTGCCATAGGACTTTTCATCGTCCTGACCTCCATACCCTGGTCATTTTCACCCCTCACAAGCCGACCTAATTTCCGGGCATTTTAGGTGTAGTCAAAATTCAGTACATTAGTAAAAGCCGTTGGGGACGACCAAGGGTAAATTGCCTACTATCTTTGTGCCTTTAAGCATTTCTACTATGTTGCTTGCTACCCCTATTATAATGGACCAGGAGGTTCAGGACTCTTTTTCGGTAAAGCTTTTGCAAACCTGTCAGGATGTAGAGAGCCGGCCGGTCAGGTTGCGGTACAATAGAATTTACCTGATTGTAAAGGCTAGTGGAGCTATACAGATTGACGATGGCCATTATGTGTTGGGGGCAAATCAGCTGCTGCTGATGGCGACAGGGCAGGTGAAAGCCTTTGTGGAAGGGGTACAACTGGAAGGCTATGAAATACTATTCGGTAATTGCTTCTGGGAAAAAGCACCGGCCAGTGCCAGCAACTGCAAGGCCGTACTCTTTAATAATGCGGAAGCCAACCAGCAACTACATATTTCCCCCGCTGACTTACAGGAACTCCTGTTCTTGTTCCGGGCGCTATACCAGGAAAATGAGAAACCTGGCTATAGTAACAAACTGGACGCCCTGGCCGCTTACCTGAAGATAATCATGATCAAGATAGCGAATATCAATGCGAGTTTGCATCAGGGCTATGATGATGAAGAAAAGCAACTATACCGCCAGTACATTGAATTGGTGAGTACTCAGTACAAGCTACGGCATGAAGTAGCCGGGTTTGCCGACCAACTGCATATAACTGCCCGCAAGCTCACCGAAATATGCAAACGAAGCAGTGGAAAAGGAGCCAAAGAGATTATAAATGGTCAGCTCATAGCCGAAGCGAAGCGTTCGCTGCTGTTTTCGGCCAGCCCCGTCAAAGAGATTGCCTTTGCCCTCAACTTTACCAGCCCGGAGCAGTTTAGCCATTTCTTTAAAAAGAACACCGGCATAGCCCCCCATGAATTCAGAAGGGTGTATGTAGATTCTGACAGGTAGTAGTCGGTTTTTGACATTCTCCACCGCCTCATAAGCCTATACTTTTGTCAAAAACAAAAAGCGATATGGCTACTACAACATTCACCTCCGTGGCCGGGATCAACATTCCCGACAGTACCATGGCCCGACAGGCTACCGAACTCCTGCTGGATCATGGCACCGAATTTATCTATAACCACTCCTTACGGGTGTTCTTATTCTCCTCGCTCAATGGCCAGCGAAGGGGGGTACCCTACGATGCTGAGCTGCTTTACATTGCCTCGGTATTCCATGATCTGGGCCTGGTTTCGAAGTACAGCAGCCCCGACCTTCGGTTTGAAGTGGATGGTGCCAATGCGGCCCGTGATTTTCTGAAGAGTCATGGCTTGCCGAAAGAGTCTGTACAGTTGGTTTGGGATGCCATTGCCCTGCATACAACTATTGGTATCGCTGAGCACAAAGAAACCGAAGTAGCTCTTTTGTACTCAGGAGTTGGCCTGGACGTAATGGGCGAAGGATATGAAAACCTGAGTGCCGCTACGCGGGAGGAGATTATTGCCGCCTTTCCCCGAACGGACTTCAAAAAGAAGATTATCCCCACCTTCTTTTCGGGCTTTGAACACAAAACCGAAACTACCTTTGGGAATATCAAAGCCGATGTTTGTGCCTTTATGATGCCTAACTTTCACCGAAAGAACTTCTGCGATTGTATACTGCACTCTCCCTGGTCGGAGTAGTTGGTTGCCCCTAAGCCTCTTATCAGAGGCTTCTTTTGTTAACATTTATGATTTTTAGCGTACGTCTTTGGGGCAGGCTTACCTTTGCTGCATAAATACCTAAAGTAATAACAGGGACGCGGTGGTACTGGATCTGAGCCTGCTTGTCAGCCAGGGCCTCGCGTTACCACTCAACCAAAGATAGAATGTAAATCTGTTAAGTACATGGAATCTCAAACCGAACAGAACAAAGCTGTGGTTCGCCGCTTCAACCAGGAAGTTATTGAAAAAGGAGACCTGAACACTTTCTGGGAGCTGATGGATGAAGCCTTTATCAACCATGCGGCGGTACCTGGATCTGATAATGGCCCGCAAGGTATGCTCAACACCTTTAATACTATTTTACGTCCTGCTATGCCCGACCTGAAAGTAACAATTTATGAACAGGTGGCAGAAGGCGATCTGGTAACGACCCGAAAAAATATCAGCGGTACGCATACCGGCACACTGTTGGGAATAGTACCAACGGGTCAGACAATCAGCATTGATGTCATTGATATTGTCCGCATCCAAAACGGAAAATACATCGAGCATTGGGGCATCAACACGCTTCCCGTAGTATTAGCTCATCTGAAAGCCGGTTCTAAATAGCTACCTCCCCCTTCCTCAGCTTCACCGGTACCGTCTTGTACACGGGTGTGTTGCTCTTGCTGGCGGTGGTGCTGATGGGGACGAGTACATTGGCTTCGGGGAAGTAGGTGGCGATGCAGCGCGGTGGGATGTCGTAGGCTACCAGAATAAAGGTGCGGGCTACGCGCTCTTTGCCGTCGGTTGTATTGTAGATGTCCACTACCTCACCCGGTGTGAAGCCGGCTGCTGATATGTCTTTGGGATTCATAAATACTACGCGCCGCTCGTTGCGTACGCCCCGGTAGCGGTCGTCGAGGCCATAGATGGTGGTGTTGAACTGGTCATGGCTGCGGATAGTCATCATGTGGTACTCACCTTCGGACAGGGCAGGCACGGTGGCAAGCGCCACGTTGAAATTGGCCTTGCCGTTGCGGGTGTTGAACTTCCTTTCGCGGGCACCGTTGGGCAGGTAGAAGCCGGCCGGTTGGCGTACCTTTTCGTTGTAGTCCCGGAAGCCGGGTATGACCTGCGCAATTTCGTTCCGGATAAAGTCGTAGTGCTGCTCGTACGTGTCCCAGTTGATGCGGGTACGTCCGGCCAGGGTGGCTTTGGCTAGTCGGCATACAATAGCGGGCTCACTCAGGAGCTGGTCAGAGACAGGTTCCAGCACGCCCCGCGAGGCCTGTACCACGCCCATGGAGTTTTCACAACTGACAAACTGGTCGGTACCTCCGGTGAGGTCGCGGTCGCTGCGGCCCAGGGTAGGTAGGATCAGCGCCTCCCGGCCATGTACCAGGTGGCTCCGGTTGAGCTTGGTCGATACGTGTACCGTCAGCCGACAGCGGCGCAGCGCCTCGGCCGTAAACTGCGTATCGGGCGTAGCAGACAGGAAGTTGCCGCCCATGGCAAAGAATACGTGGGCCCGGCCCTCATGCATGGCCCGAATGGCCTCTACGGTGTCGAAGCCGTGGTGGTGAGGAGGCTCAAAGCCAAATCTAGCCTTGATATTATCCAGCAGATATTTAGGCGGCTTTTCCCAGATACCCATGGTGCGGTCGCCTTGCACATTGCTGTGGCCACGGACTGGGCAGGTACCCGCACCGGGTTTGCCGATGCTACCTTTCAGCAGCAGCAGGTTCACTACCTCCCGGATGGTATCCACCGCGTTGGCGTGCTGGGTAAGGCCCATCGCCCAGCAGATGATGATCTTACTCTTATGTTTCAGAAGGCTGACGGCTTCCTGGATCTGAGCCAGAGGCACGCCGCTGAGGGCGGCCAGTTTGGAGGCGTTCTGCTGCCGCAGGTGCTGGATAAGGGCTTCGTAGCCTTCGGTATGTTCGTTGATAAAAGGGTGGTCAAATACAGAGCCGGGCTGCTTCTCTTCTTCATCAAGCAGGAGTCGCTCGATGGCCTGTAGCAGCGCCATATCGCCGTTGAGCTTTACCTGCAGAAACAGGTCCGTGAGCTGGCTATCCATACCCAGGGCTCCTTTCAGGGTCTGCGGGTTGTTGAAGCCCATCAGCCCGGCCTCCGGCAGTGGATTGACGGCTATGATTTTGGCCCCGTTGCGGTGGGCCTGCTGTAAGGCCGTCAGCATACGGGGGTGGTTGGTACCCGGATTCTGCCCCATCACGATAATAACCTCCGCCTCATAGAAATCCTCTAAGGTGACACTGCCTTTTCCGATACCTACCGATTCCAGCAGGGCCACTCCACTGGACTCGTGGCACATGTTGGAGCAGTCGGGGAGGTTGTTGGTGCCGTATTCGCGGACAAAAAGCTGGTACAGAAAGGCTGCCTCGTTGCTGGTACGACCGGAGGTATAGAACACCGCCTCGTCCGGCGATTGGAGACTATTGAGATGTGTGGCTATCATATCAAACGCCGCTTCCCAGCTGATGGGCTGGTAGTGGGCAGCTCCGGCGGGCAGGTACATAGGCTCGGCCACCCGTCCCTGCTTCCCGATGTCCCGATCCGATAGCTGAGCCAGGTCGGCCACGGAATGCTCCGCGAAGAAATCGGCAAAAAGAGCCTTTTCGGTGGCTTCTTCGGCTACGGCTTTCGCCCCGTTCTCACAATACTCCGCAATGGCCGACCTGTGGCCATCCGGATCGGGCCAGGCACAACTCGGGCAGTCAAACCCACCTTTCTGATTCAGTTTAAAAAGTGCTTTCAAGCCCCGGTTGACGCCCGCCTCCTCATAAACTGTCTTCATACTCACGGCTACGGCCTCCATACCGGCGGCTACGACGTAGGGCTCGTCTAGTTTCAGACCGGTCAGTCGGGCCGGATTTTCGGCCTGGGGGATGGGTGGTTGAGTAGTCATAGTCGGTTGGCAATAGTAGTAGTAAAGGTACTAAAGGAGGAAAGAATAAAAGGAGGAAAGGCGTTTTTGTTTCATCATTTGCTAACGCGAAAGGGAGGATAAGTACAGTTTGTAGATAAGCCAGCGTAGGAAGTTTTTTGGATGCTTAAAGATAAAAGCCCCTTTGACACTTTCCTCCTTTCCTCCTTACAGATAAATTCTCTCTCTCCCTGTATACACATTAAACGAGTTCTCCCTGAGAAAACCTACCAGCGTTATACCCAGCTCTTCGGCGAGCTGAACGGCCAGGCTGGAAGGGGCACCCACGGCGGCTATAAAGGTGATTCCGGCCATGCCGGCTTTCTGGATCAATTCAAAACTGGCCCGACCACTCAGTAGCAGCAGGTACTGACTCAGGGGTAGCTGGTTGGATCGTAGCGCTGAACCTATGAGCTTATCCAGCGCGTTGTGCCTTCCGACGTCCTCGCGTATTGACAGCAACTGTCCCGACTGATCGAAGAGGGCTGAGGCGTGTAGCCCCCCGGTATGCTCGAATAGGCTCTGCTGTTGACGTAGCCGGTCCGGCAAGAGGTGCAGCAGGGCAGGGGAAATGTGCCATTCAGCGTGGGTACGTAGCTCGGACGTTACCTGTATGGCCTCAATGGAGGCCTTGCCGCAGATACCGCAACTGGAAGTCGTGTAGAAGTTACGATCCAGACTCTGTACGTCCAGGAGTACCTCTTCCCGCAGGATCACTGTTACCCGATTGTCGTCATCCCGTCGTAGTTCCACTACTTCATCAGCCCTGCGGATGATACCTTCGGTAAACAGGAACCCCAGCGCCAGTTCTTCATCATGCCCCGGCGTCCGCATGGTCACGGCCAGGTTTTTCCGCTTCCGGTCAGGACCGTACAGTACCGCTATGCCCAGCGGTTCCTCCACCGCCAGCACGTCGTCAGCCGCGCGTAGCTGCCCGTCCCGGTATTTGTGAATGGAGGTATGTAGGGTAGGGGAAGACATATTCTAAGCGGTAAGCTGTATGCTTTATGCAACAGGCTTCTTTTATACTATAAAGAGATACTGTTACCAGTACATTACTCATGCATTCAAACTCAAAGTACTCATTAACTCTAAACTCATAGACTCTACATTAAGCCTTCACCACCTCATAGTACGCCTTTCTGGGCTTGAGGGGCAGAGCCCAGCCCAAACTAAAAGTGAGGCTCTGTCCGAAACTACGCAGCAAAGGTGGCATTTAATAAGGCAGGGGGGATAAAAAAAGGAGCCGCCCATTTGTACAAATGGGCGGCTCCCTTCAAGTAATCAGGCAAGAGCTAAACGGTAGTCCGTTGACTCATGACTTATTTAACGAGGTTAGCAGATACTGTGCGAGTAACTTCGGTTTTGATTTCGAAAGGCTTCGCAACGTAGCCATTGGTAGTTTCTACTACGAATGTATATGTACCATCTTCCAGGTTCGACAGGTCGAAAATCTTAGAGAAGTTCTCAGTTTTGGTAGCGTACTCGTAGTAAAGTACTTTACCATCGGCGTTGCGGATCGCGATGTAAGCGCGGTTAGGCAGGCTCTGAGCGGTCAGTCTGAACTTCAGGTCTTTTGTAGCCTGGATGTTAAGTTCTTCTGAATCGTTAGTACGAACTTCTACTTTCTTAGTTTCGTCGTTTGCTACAACCAGGTTTGCAGTTGATACTCCCATCAAAACTGCCAGAACTAAATATGCTTTTTTCATAGTAATTTCTAAGTTAATTTTTGTGATGTTGTTGTATTATTCTAATACTGATAATGTCTTGCCTTAGTACTTGAATAACTGGCCCCAGAAGCTCTTGTTTTTTGCTCTTGGTTGATACAAACGTAGATAAAACCTTGTATATAAGTCAATAGATAAACTTTTGCTTTTTAAAGTTCATTCTACGATCCTATGTATATATTAGAATAGTACCATACTTATAGAAAAAGTACAACATATAGTTTATTGTATTCTAACTTATTTTTAGGATGGTAAGCCATAGTTTAAAAATAGAACTTGCACTATTTTTATATATTTCTAAAATAAAACGTACCTGTGCCGAATGGGTACCGGAAGCTGATGGCTGAAAGGAATAATCAGGTGGATGGTATAGCCTCCCGAGGTGGACAAGGTGACGCAAAATGAGTAGGGAAATGAAAGGATAAGTACCTCGCAGGCAGCATTTCTACTACCTGTATCTGGTTGTGAATGGTTAGCTGGAGCCATATACACACACAGGTCATCACCTCAGCTGTACCATACGCTTCTCAGGCTTCTGTTTCTGTATGTAGTTGTGATGGGGATAGCCTTTGATCAGGCCTCCCATCTATCTGGTAAAGTAGATGTTCACTATACAGTTCCGGGCGGAGGAAGTAGCCTCTACCACTTGTCTTTTGATCAGCACTATGAGGGAAGTAGCCAGGTGGACGGGGAGGATATAAAGGAGTAGGGGAGACTACCTGTTGGCTAGTCTCCCTTGTTTTTTCGGGTTTTCTTGATGGGGCGGCCGTATTTCAATCGTTTTTCTTCCTTATGGTCCCGACGAACGTTCACCTTTTTGTTCTTGTCGATCTTTTCGTGGAAGGCGCCACCGCCATCTTCCGGCCGGGTTACTTTAACGGGGGCATTCTTCATGTACACCTTCGGCTGTTCATCCTCCGTCAGTACCTCCGACACTTCCACTTCCGCCGGTAGCTCCGCTACGGGTATGATGTAGTTCATCAGGCCTTCGATGGCCGCCAGGTTCTCCTTCTCGTTTTCCGTCACCAGGCTGATGGCTATGCCTTTCTTGTCAGCCCGGCCCGTCCGTCCGATCCGGTGAATGTAGCTCTCGGGATCGTCGGGAATGTCAAAATTGATTACGTGCGATACCTCCGCTACATCCAGTCCGCGGGCTATGATATCTGTAGCGATCAGGATACGGTGCTGCCCCTCCTGAAACTGCTTCACGGTGTTGAAGCGGCTGTTCTGGGCTTTGTTGGAGTGGATCACGCCCACTCCCTCTCTGAACCGGGCTTCTATCTCTTCGTAAAGCTGGTCGGCCATTTGTTTGGTCGCCACGAATACCAGTACTTTGGTCATGTCGGTATCCTGGCTCAGTACCCATTTCAGGAAGTTGACCTTCGTATAAAAATTAGGGACGTAGTAGCCGGTCTGGGTGATGTTCTCGAGCGGGGTACCCACGGGGGCCGCCTCGATCAGCACCGGAGCATTGAAGTGGGTATCCAGAAGCGTCTCCACCTCCGGTGACAGGGTAGCCGAGAAGAGCAGATTCTGCCGACGCTGGGGCAGCAGGTCCAGTATGGTATCGATCTGGCTACGGAAGCCTAGATTCAACATCTCATCAAATTCGTCAATCACCAGCCGCTTGATTGCCTTTACTTTGAGTGTACCATTCAGGGCCAGATCAATCAGTCGCCCCGGCGTAGCTACTACTACGTCGGCCCCCTGCTGGAGCTCGGCTACCTGGGGCTTGACGTTGCTGCCTCCGTACAGTCCCACCACGCTCAGGCTCATGTAGGTACTCAGCTTCTGGATCGTCTCTATCACCTGTACCACCAGCTCGCGGGTAGGTACCAGGATCAGGACCTGCGGGAGCTTCTCCTTAGAAAACTGGTGCAGACGAAGACAGGGAAGCAGATAAGCCAGTGTTTTACCGGTACCCGTCTGGGCTATTCCACACACATCTTTTCCCGACATTACCACCGGAAACGCCTTCTGCTGAATGGTAGTAGGGGTTGTGTAGCCCAGGTCATTCAGCGCGTTGAGTAAAGGCTTATTTAGATTCAGTTCGTCAAAAGTCATAGCACAGGTATTACAATAGAGTACAAAGGTAGAGCTATTCCTCCATAAATCGGCGCATCTGGTCGTAGCGTGGGTTCCAGGTAAAGAAAAACTGGAGTATCATGCCGACGTGCCTCCTGCCTTGCTGGATATGGTAGTTTGGGGCAGGTACATGGGTTTTGAGGGCCGTGATAAACCGTTCGGTACTTTTGATGATGGAGGGGTAGGTCCTGCCACCGCGGTAGATGAGCATGGGAGGCATACCCTCGTGCAGGTGATACATAGGAGAGGCTTTTTTCCATACCTCAGGACTGGTGGTAAAAGTCTGGAGGTAGGTATGGCCGCTGTCAAACCGTTGCTCCATCAGATACCCATGCATATCCAGTCCGGCCGCGTCGATCAGGATGGTACCTTTGATGGGGTTGGCTATGCCTAATGTGTTGAAGTACTCCTTGTCCAGGGAAATGAGCGCAGCCAGGTGACCACCCGCCGAATGTCCTGACACAAAGATACGCTCCGGATCACCGCCGTACTGCCGGATGTTATCCCTGACCCAATTTACCGCCTGCGCCGCTGCGGTAGCCATCTGGTGGTAGTTGGCCTGGGGACTGAGCGGGTAGCCTACTACTACCGTGACGATGCCCTTACGAACCCAGCGATTCCCGAAAAAGTTGTACAGGTCCTTGTTGCCGGAGTTCCAGCTCCCACCGTGAAAAAACACCAGAACATTCTTAATAGCGTCCCGTTTGCGCGGAGCAAATACATTCAGCTGCTGCTCTTGTACGTTCTTAGCCGCGTCAGCCTGTGTATAGGTAATATCTTTGGTCCGATGGACAGACCGCAGGGAGCAACCAGCCAGGGTTACCAGCAGTACCCCCAGCAGCGGAAGTGTGAGCGGTAGAGTTGTAGTGGGGCGTTTGGATGGCACGGCGGTACGGTTCGTGAGGCTAGTTCAGACGGTGATCTTTACCCCTGAACCCGAAAACCTCCCTTACTGTTTCCCCACCTTCTGCAGTACCCAGTACAGCGGAGCACCGCCCAGAAAGAGGCTCCAGCCGATAAGCGCCGACGAAGGATCGGTGATGATGACATTAGCAGCGATCACAAGCAGGAACAGCACGAAGAAGGCCGGAAGCCAGGGGTAGCCCATTACTTTAAAGCCCTGATGCGGATCATCAGGACCTGCCTTCTTTCTGAATACAAACAACGTAGCCGCCGCACTCGCCAGCGCGATGCTATCCACCGACATTACGTAGTTGACGATCTGCTCAAAGGTATCCAGGAGCCAGAGCGAGGCCAGGGTAGTCACGATCAGGAATGTGAGGGCAAACTCCTGTACCTGCGTGCGGGAGTTAACCCTTTTGAAAGCGGGAGGAAGTATATTATCATCAGCCAGGGCGTAGTACACCCGGGGCAGCGATAGCATATTGGCATTAATAAAGCCCAGTACCGACAGGAATATTGCCACTGAAAAGAAGACCTGTCCCCACGGCCCAAATAGGGCACGGGCCGTATCGGCGGCAATGAGGTTGGAGGCCTGTAGGCCCTCGAAGCCCAGCGCGTGGTAGTAGGTATAGTTGAGAGTCAGGTACAGGCCCAAGATCAGTGCTATCCCGATGAAGATACCGCGGGGTGTATTGCGGACGGGATCTTTGATATCGGCCCCGAAGTTGAGGGTTTGCTGATAGCCGCCATAGGTGTAGAATACCGCGATGAGGCTGGCCCCAAAGGCCGTAAACCAAGAGCCGGATGCGTCAGGTACGGGCACCGCAGAGGTAGCTATATGAGGTACATCCATAAATACCCCCGCGCACAGCATGAGCATCATCCCGATTTTGAGGCCGCTGAGGAGATTCTGGGTGCGGGCTCCCGACCGTATGCCCAGCATATTAACGACGTAGAAAAATACCAGCGTAGCGATGGCGGTACTACGTATGCCCGTAGCTCCGTGCCAGGCAGTAGGCAGCAGCGGATTGATGTACTCAGCCCCGATCAGGGCTACTCCGGCCATACCGGCCCCGTACGTAAGCACGATCACCCAGTTGATCATGAAGGAGTACAGGGGGTGAAAGGCTGTCGAAATAAGCTTGTAAAACCCACCCGGGAAGTGGTGCCGTGAGCCAATCTCGGCAAATACAAAGGCTCCGATGAGGCTGACGAGTCCCCCGGCTACCCAGGCCGAAAAGAAAATCTCCGGTGACCCCGCCTGCCGGGCCACTATAGCGGGCGTCCGGAAGATACCAATACCAATTACGAGACTAACGACAATCATGCCCAGATCGAAGGGGCCGATCTGCGGGCGAATGGTACTGGAGGGTTCAGCCATAATGGAGTTTTATCAATGAAAGAACAGGTACCCCAGCCAGATACCCGCCAGCACGCCCACAAAGTCGGCGATAAGGCCGGCTACTATGGCGTAGCGGGTATTCTTGATCCCAACCGAGCCAAAGTAGAGCGCCACAATGTACAGGGTAGTATCGGCCGATCCCTGGAAGATACATACCAGACGCCCGATGAACGAATCGGGGCCAAACTGCTTCATGGCGTCGATCATCAGGGCTCGGGCACCGCTCCCGCTCAGGGGTTTCATGAGGGCTACGGGCAGGGCATCGGTAAAGTCGGTATTGAAGCTGGCAAAGGAGAAAAGGTACTTGAGGCTGTTGACGAGGTAGTCCATGGCCCCGCAGTTGCGGAAGGCACTGATGGCCACCAGCATCCCCACCAGGTAGGGGATAATAGTAACGGAGGTGGAGAAGCCATTTTTGGCCCCATCTATAAAGGCCTCAAATACATTGACCTTCTTATAGAGCGCCCCGGCCAGGAATCCGGCTACAATAAGCAGGAGCAGAGAGTTACCTACCACCACCGATACCGTCTCGATCTGCTCCTTGGGAAGGGTAGATAGGTAGGCCAGCAACAGTCCCAATACAGCCGTTACACCTCCCAGTCCCAATAGTACCGTGCGGTTAAACAGGTTGATGCGCTGCCAGAAGGCTGTAATGATCATACTCACTACCGTAGTGACGTAGGTACCCACTACGCAGGGAATGAATATATCCGAGGGGCTCTCGGCGCCCAAAATAGCCCGCTGCGCGATGATACTAAGGGGGATGATCTGTAAGCCCGACGTATGCAGTACCAGAAACATGATCTGGGCGTTGGAGGCCGTATCCTTGTCGGGGTTCAGCTCCTGCAGGCTCTGCATGGCTTTAAGCCCAAAAGGGGTAGCGGCATTGTCAAGGCCGATCATGTTGGCCGCAAAGTTCATGATCATCTGCCCGTTGGCCGGGTGATCTTTGGGTACTTCGGGAAACAGCTTATTGAAGAATGGACCAATCACCCGCGCCAGTACATTAATGGCCCCGGCCCGCTCACCCACGTTGAGGATACCCAGGAAGAAGGTCATCACCCCGGCCAGGGGCAGGGCTATGTCCATCACAGCCACCTCAGCCATGTCCAGCATGCCCTCTACGATGGCTTTGAACGTCAGGACGTCACCCAGGAAAATAAACTTGAAAAGCGCAATGATAAACGCAATGACGAAGAAAAAAACAAAAATGTAATTCAGAGCCATGGAGGAGGTATTACTACAGCTACCAGTTAACGATTACTTCGGTGATACTTGCACAACAAAGGGTTAAAACTAATTGAATTTTCGTGCTAATTCTCAAAAAATGTGGTTATATTAACTTCTAACAACTACGGCCAATACAATGCCTATGGAAAATATCACCATAACTATTCCCGCCTCCACGCAGACCGACCCCTTTGAGCTGAAGATGTTGGTAGCAGGAGGATTATATGAAAAAGGCAAGCTCACGGCTGGACAGGCAGCGGAGATAGTTGGTTTGTCTAAACGGGCCTTTATAGAAATGCTTGGTAAGTATGGTTTTTCTGTATTTGGCTACACTGCTGATGAAGCTATTGACGACTTTTCAGACCTGGTGGAATGGAGAAGGTTATAGCGAACAAACCCTCTGTTAATAGTAGACGAAAAGAAAGGACGAGCCATTGCAAAAGATTTAGGCCTCAAGATAATAGGTACTTTAGGAGTACTTATGGAAGCAAAAAGAATGGGCGTTGTACCAGATCTAAGGGTACTTGTAGAAAAACTTATTAATACAGATTATAGAGTTTCACCAGCTCTACTTCAAGCAATTCTCAAAGAAGCAGAGGAATAGAGAATAGCCTTACTCTCTTTCTGCCAATAGTCTTTTCACAATTTTGCCCGATTCAATATTGATATTGCGGAGGATGCCCGTCAGCGGTACCGAAAAGCCCAGGAAGTACAGGCCCGGCAGGTCGTCGTACCAGGGTTGGCCGGGGCAGCCCCGCTCGTTGAGGCGCGGTCCTAGTCCCTCTATTAGTTCACCCAGTAGAGCCCGGTAGCCCGTAGCCAGTATCACGGCGTCCAACTCCTGGTGGGTACCGTCGATAAACTGCACCCCGTGGGCCAGAAAATGCTCAATATCCCGCTTTACCTTGATCTTGCCGGCTTTGATCTGGGCCAGGGTACCCACGTCCAGTACGGGTATACGGCCCATCCGGATGCCTTTGGCGGGGGCATAGGTGGGGGTAGCGATCCCGTAGGCGCTGAGATCCCCGATGGTTCGCTTCTGGATAAAACGCGACAGCTGGTCGTAGGCCCAGTTGGGCAGCAGGGTACTTAGTACTATAGCCGATAGCTGGGTGGGCTTGCCGCCAATGTCCCGGTTCATGATGTTGACCGGGCTGCGTAGCGACAGGTAGGTTTCCACGCCGTTCTCACTCAGGTCCAGGGCTATTTCGGCGCCACTGTTGCCCATGCCCACTACCAGTACCCGCTTGCCCCGGTACGGCTCCGCGTTGCGGTACTGACTGCTGTGGATGATCTCTCCTTCGAATAGCGTTTTGTCACCCGGCCAGTGGGGGATATTAGGTACGCGGTTGTAGCCCGTACACACTACTACCTGATCGGCCTCAAATTCGTTGGTGGCTGTTTTTACTTTCCAGCGCTCGCCGTGGCGGTAAATTTTCTTTATCTCCTGATTGAATTGGGGCCTGATGCCGTAGTACTCGGCGTAGTCCTGCCAGTAGCTGATGAGCTTGTCTTTAGGTACGAATACCGGGTACGATGGGGGGATAGGCCGGTGGGGAAGCCCCGAAAACCGACGGTCGGTATGCAGGTGCAGGCGGTCGTAGTGGTGGTGCCAGGCTTCGCCTATGTGCTGTCCCTTTTCCAGCATCAGATACGGTACCTTTTTCTCGGCCAGCCGTCCGGCTACGGCCAGTCCCGAAGGACCGGCTCCTATAATGATGATATCCATGGCTTTATTAAGTATTACAACGGGTAGTATTCAGGCGGCATCGGCTTCCAGGCGCTTGCCGGGCAGTAACCGGTGTAACAGGAAGCTCCCGACCATAATCAATGCAAATATAAGCGCCGATTGCGGGTTGAAGAGGCACAATGCCACCAAAGAACTTACCGAGATCAGGAGGGCGGCGTAAGGTACCAGCGGGTAACCCGGCGTACGAAACGGACGCGGTAGCCCGGGCTCCGTCCTTCTCAAAATTAACAAAGAAATTACGGATAAGCTATACATCAGGAGGGCTCCGAAGGCCGAAAGTACAATAATATCGGCCGTGGTACGCGTAGCCAGGGCGGCTATCCCGATCAGCATATTAACCAACAAGGCCGGAGCGGGGGTGCGGAAGCGGGGATGTACCTTGCCCAGCCAGGCGGGGCCGTTGCCCATGCGGCAGAACTCGTAGGTAGAGCGCCCGGCGGCCAGCAACAAACCATGAAACGAAGCCACCAGTCCGAACAGCCCGAACACTACCACCAGCGTGTACAGGATATGTCCTTCGCCAACCAGCTGCTGCAGGGCCAGCGGCAGGGGCGAGTCGGAGGGCTGTCCCGCAGCATCGTATACGACACCATCCCAGCCGCCTACCCCGACGGAGGCGACGAAGGTGAGGGCACAGAGCGCTACCAGCGTCAGCATGGCCGAGCCAAAGCCACGGGTCAGGTCGCGCTGCGGATTGATGCTCTCCTCGGCTACGTTGGCCAACCCCTCAATACCCAGAAAGAACCAGATCGCAAAGGGAATGGCAGCCAGTACACCCGTCCAGCCGTTGGGCAGTCCATTTTCGGTAAGGGCCGTAGTACTGAACTCGGGTAAGGCTACTCCGGCGAAAAGGAGTAGCCCGGCCACCGCCACCACCGTCACCACCAGCTCAAAGGTAGCCGCTGCGTGCGTACCCCACACATTGAGCAGGGTAAAGAGCAGATACACCCCAATGGCAATGGCGGTAGGGGAGAGCTGCGGCAGGAAAAGATTGAGGTAGGCCCCGATGCCCGCCGCAATGGCCGGAGGGGCGAACAGAAACTCAATGTTCTGCGCCATCCCCGCCACAAAGCCACCCCGCACTCCCATGGCCCGGCCGGCGTAGTCGAAGGCACCTCCGGCTTTGGGAATGGCACAGGCCAGCTCGGCGTAGCTGAGCGTGAAGCAGACGTACATCACCACCACCACTCCCGTTGCGATGGCCATACCCCCAGTACCTCCTTTCTCAAGGCCCAGGTTCCAGCCAAAGTACATACCGGATATCACATAGCCGACGCCCAGCCCCCACAGTAGCGTAGGGGTCAGGGTACGTTGAAGTTGGGAGGTGTCCTGCGACATACTGAACGGGAAGGTTTAGGTTATCCTCCCAATTTCGTAAATTGTGGGTGGTAATGCAAGGGGGGAGTCCTGTGGTCAATTTGGATAAAAGTGACTATGATCTTCTACGTTGGCCTTAGTCAGTACATCAAGCCGAATCAAGTTGATTATGCCGTACAAAAGTTGAAAATAGTTGATATATTGAACTTTATACGGTTTGAGTTGAAGTCGGAATTATATGACCAATCACGCTTTCTTAAAATATTTAAGCAGTTTTATGGTGTTACTTCAAGCCGATTTCTGAATAACAAAGTATAGTCTGAAGGGTAAATTTTGTACAATTTCAAGTCTTCACACTACCGGACATTTGCATAAAAATAAAATGTTTTATGCGAATCAATCAAATACTTCTTAAAACGACAAAGAACCAATATGACATTGGTTTAGTCATTCTACGCTTATCTGTGGGCTCTTTGATGGCTATACATGGAATTGATAAACTTTCAAGCTTTTCAGTTTATTCTTCCCAATTCTCTGACCCCATAGGTTTAGGATCTAAAACAGCACTTGGACTCGTAATTTTGGCTGAGTTTATTGGCGGGCTAACCCTCTGTCTTGGCCTTTTAACTCGTTTCTTCTCTTTTCTGATTTTTGTTACAATGGCTGTTGCCGTTTTTGTAGCACATGGCCAAGACCCCTTTGCTGTAAAGGAATTAGCTTTTTTGTTTTTCCTAACATCATTCTCTTTAATGGTAAGCGGTGCGGGTAATTATTCAGTAGATGCATTTATAGACAAAAAAGTTAATCCATGAGAGTAGTTGTTTTGGCAGTTGCTATGTTAAGCATTGCCTCCTGTGCTTCTTTACCAAAATCTATTTCCGATGGTAACCTATCAAGTGGTATTAATAAGGGAAGTATTACTATTCACTGCACTAGGCAACTGAGAAATGCCTTTATAACATTAAATGATAGCCTTGTAATTAATGGTGAGAGTTTTAAGACGATCAAAATAGAATCCGTTACTCCAGAATCTTACGAAATACATATTGTATCCAAACAAACCTGGGGTCGTGAATTACATTCTGAAAAATTTAAAATTACTGTTGTTGCAAATAGAAATACAGACATTGTTGTAAATGCTCCAAGCGGTACTCTCACGAATGTAGCATACCTATCCTTTATTGGACTGTTTGCTTCCATTCCTTTCTTATTTTCATGAATCAAATTTTATGAAAATCGAAAAGTAATCCCATACATTTTATGAGCCTTGATGGCTATTTGGCTACCAAAGATGATGATTGTGGGCATGCTGAATTTTAGATATTTATTGACATAGATATTCTTGGCAGAAAAACCTATGATACTGTTCTTGGGTTAATGAATAGTTCCTTTCCTGAAAGGCTAGGCGGGTCTAGGATGGCGTAAACCCCTAGGGGTCTGTCTACCGACTGACAGAAAAGCAGTTGAAAGAACTAGTGCTGGAGTTAAATTTGGGGGGCAGCAGCATGATTTTGATGTTGAAGCATGGACACGAGCTCGTGTGAAGTCGATGATAGAAAAGCTTCTTGAGTGGCCCGCCGCCGCGGCTCAATCCTATGGAACTTCTATGGAGCCATCTGCCAACCATGTGCATGAGCAATCGCGAGGAAATTGCTAACTTGAAACTTTGAAGGGAAACGGTGCTATCTGACAGGTTAGGGGGGTAAAACCCGCTACTGCTCATACACTAGATCGTTACCAGCAATTAATAGATAAAGAATTGAAAAAGGCCTCCGGAGCAGTAGCTCCCTGAGTGGAACCTATAATTGAATCTAATTTAAAGGAAAATATGAATACAGAAGAAAACTATCTTCAGAGAGCCTGGAGTGATTCAATCGAATCAATTACTATCGATGATGTAAAGGAAGCCATTTCAGAAGTACAGGAAGTGGACGATGAGCAGGGAGCCTTCTGGGTGGGGATATTTGACGAAGATGAGTATGTATTGGAGGTCAATAAGAATCTGAACCTAGTAGGAGAATTTGGCTCGGACTCTGATGAACAAATCGAATATACCGCCAGGAACTGGGAAGAAGTTGAGGAGCTATATGCACTATTTCTGGCCGGGCAGATAGAGGAGGTGAGAAAGAAAATGGAGAGAACATAGCCACGTGTAAGCTGTCATTGCAAGAAGACACTACAAACTCGACAAGGATAGAGGAATGCAAAAACTAAAAGCTGAAGTTCAAATCATTGGAATAAATCCATATGTACTTCTACCTGACGAGGTTTTGACTGAACTATTCAAACAAGCGGGCAAGGATAAAGGACCTATACAAGTAAGAGGAACAATCAATGACAAACCCTATACACAAACACTAGTAAAGTATGATGGAATTTGGCGGCTGTACATTAATCTGAAAATGTTGAAGAACTCTCCCAGGCGAATCGGGGAAGTCATTAACGTAACGATAGAGTTTGACCCGGAACAACGAGTTATAACTCCTCACCCAAAGTTGATAAGGGCGTTGGACGAAAATCACGAAGCCAAGCGAGTATTTGATGGCTTGCGCCCCTCTTTACAACTTGAAATAGTACGTTATATTTCCCGTCTGAAGTCAGAAGAAAGTGTCGATAGGAACGTAGTCAGAGCGATAGATTTCCTTTTAGGGAGAGGAAGGTTTGTTGGGAGAGATAAGCCTTATTGATGCGTGAATTAATCCGTAAAGAATGCAACTTCCTTCTTGCGGAAGAATACTTGAATTAAGGCTGGATCTTCCTCCAGCAAGTTTATCTGAT
>NZ_JAFEUV020000008.1 GCF_017355915.2 Telluribacter roseus | reverse complement strand
GCCTGGGCGGGTTCATTTGGAACGTTTGCCTGGCTACAGTCCAGAGCTTAACCCGGCTGAATTAGTTTGGAATCACCTCAAACGAGGCTTGAAGAATCGGGTTTTTCTCTCGTTGGAAGATTTGGTCAATACCGTTTTGGATCAGATAAACTTGCTGGAGGAAGATCCAGCCTTAATTCAAGTATTCTTCCGCAAGAAGGAAGTTGCATTCTTTACGGATTAATTCACGCATCAATAAGTAGATTACTAAGCCTCACAACATCAGGATGCTTTCCACCAAGCTTATTGTAGTCGCTTATAAAGTATAGATCAAGTGCTAATATCAGCTCATCTCGCTGCCAAGGAGGGTTTTTCATCTAAATTATATTTCACTAAAATTATTCATCGTCTAGCATATCAAGTATTGTCTTTGCCCAATTTAAAGTGTCACTCGGAACCGCTAAGTCTATATTCTTTTTATACGCATCATTAAACCAAGCCTCTTCAATTAATCCTGTAGATGCTATAAAATTAGACCAATAATAACGATTTGAGTTTCTATCAAACATTAACTCACCAATCCTCTTTAAATCTTCTTCTGAGAAATGGTAAGCATCTTCATCAAGATCATGAGCATCATCTTTCAGTTTCTTTGCAATTCCAAGAACTTGTGCACATTGTATCTTTCCAATGGATAGTTCTAATTTGAATACCTCCCTAACCCATCCAATGAATGTTTTATAAAGCTTGATTTGCAATTGCTTTGCCCTTACAATTTCCTCCGTTATTCCCAACCTGTCTTCTAGATACCTAATTCTCTCTGACCTATCATCTTCAACCTCCTGTCGTTCCGGTGAGCCTATGATATCATAGATAGACACCTCAAGTGCATTAGCAATCTCCCCTATCTGTTTAAGAGTAAGATTGACATCTCTACTCTCTAATCTGGCATAGTTACTTCTTTCTGTCCCTAACCTCTCTGCTACATCTACTTGTGTCAATCCCTTTGCTTCTCTAATTGAGCGTATATTTTTTGATACTTCCATGTGACTGATTTTTAGAGCAATACAAAGTTAAGCATAAAATATTATACAATTATAGTAACAAATATTAGGAATAAGAATCTACAATAGTTTAGATTTGCGTATCACATTTCAAGAATTAACAACTCAAATATTCTACATTATGTATCAGACAAGGTTAAAAGGAGCTTTAAACGCCTATGAGAACAGGATCGGAGGCAAGTTCAAACCAGACCAACGCTTCTATCAAAAGGTAAACATCAACCAAAAACGTTTTGGACAACTAGTCAGAGGAGAGAAGCCAATGTTGGGCTTTGAGGCTCGTAATCTGTCAACATTCTTTGGAGTAGCACTAGAAGAACTTATTTAAAAGTAAAAACCCTCTTACGTGGCCAGACGTAAGAGGGCGCAATCCTTAATCATTCAAAACAAGTGATTTATGACGAAAGTAAAGCAAAATGCTACTAAGGTCAAGACTAGTAGGACTAAAAGATTAACAGTACAGCCCTACATGAGAGGTGATGCTATTTACCTCAAGGTGTTCCATAATGGAAAGAGTATAGCTTTTTCTACGGGCTTAACCTGCAAACCGTCAAAGCTTCAGAAGGACTCTCTCATTATTGAAGGAGATGAATCAGCGACCGATCTACTACAGACAATGCGTTCTGATATACAAAGAACTTATGCTGATTTTCTTATTACCAAACGTCACCCAGACCTACGGGAAATCAGAGATATAGCACTTAACAAAAAGCGTAATGTTGCTGATATACCAACAGTTATACAATGCCTGGAAAAATACCTTAAGGAAGAGTTTGAAGCCTTAGAAGGTATTGAGTACGAGAAAAAGACTGTGGAGAAGAAACGGTTCTTAGTAGATAGAATAAAGCAGTACATCCTAACACGCTATGGGAACCGTTACCTGAATCTGTCCGATCTGAAACCTATTGATGGGCAAAGCCTGGTAAACTTCTGCAAAAAGACCTTTGGCCATGGACATAATCATGCTGTCCTGCATGCTGAATTTTTGAAGCGAACATTGAACTACGCTATTGCAAATGAATGGATTGATAAGAATCCTTTAGCCTTTTTTCGACCTAAGAGAGAACGCAAGGCTGTTATTGCACTTAAAGAGTCTGATCTACTACGGCTGGAGAGCACTACCTTTTTTGGGCGTGAATACAACTACGTCAGGGACGTTTTCCTTTTTTGCTGCTATACCGGCCTAGCGTATGTAGATGTAAGTAAGCTTTGCTCTTCTCATCTAGTCACCTTAGAGAATGGAGATCTTCTAATAAAGATCCAAAGAGGCAAGAATGGGAATCAATGTATCATCCCTGTTGTGCCGCAAGCTCTACAACTCATAGAGAAGTACTCCAATAATGCTGATTGCCTGCACCGAGAACGGATATTTCCTGTCTTCTCCAACCAGGTAATGAACAGGGTACTTAAGGAAATCCAAGCTCTTTGTGGCATAGACATTCGACTTACTACCCACGTAGCCCGTAAAACCTGTGCTTCCTACTACATAGCCAATGGAGTCCCTTTGACTAGTGTAGCTACTATGCTAGGACACACGAAGACTAGCACCACAGAACAATACTACACCCAACGGTCAGAAGAAGCCGTCATACAGCACATCCAAGACTTCCAACAGCGCAAGGGACTTAAATAAGCTACTCACATAACTACTTACACACCTTGCTTACAAAAGCATGGCTAGAAAACTATTGCCCACTAATAATCTATATACTTCATGAATACTCCTCGTAACAACAACCCAAAGCCCGAAACAAGGCCTCTTATTTTCAAGATCAAGGAATACCTGTTTACTGACTATGACTATCGTATCAACGTCATCTCCAATCATCTGGAGCGCAAGCATAAAGAAAAGGGTGAATGGGAGTTGGTTCCAATGAACGACTTATCAGTAGAGTTATACGAGTACGGCTTAAAAGGCTTCAGCGAAATTTTGAAGGCTTTGTTTGGCTCATCAACCATACCCAAATATGATCCGTTTGTTACCTACTTTGAAAATCTAGCACCCTGGGATCCAACACAAGAAGACTACATCAAGAAACTAGCTTCATACGTAAAAACCGATGATGATGAATGGTTTGAATTAATGCTCAGAAAATGGCTAGTAAGATACGTAGGGCAAGCTATAGGAAGAGATATGTTTAATAAGCAGTGCTTAACATTAGTAGGAAAGCAGAATGATGGTAAAACCACCTTCCTAGACTACTTAGTACCACCCGCTTTAAAGAACTACACAAGGAAAGGCTTTGACTTTGGCAGTAATGATGGAAAAAGATCATTAGTCCAAAACCTATTTATCAATCTTGATGAATTGGCTTCATTTGAGAAGAAGGAACTAAATAATGAGTTCAAATCAGTCCTTTCTGAGAAGATAGTAAAGTTCCGGCCACTGTTCCAGGATATAGAGGTACCACATCAAAGGAGAGCCAGCTTTGTCGCCAGCACCAACCACTATGAATTCTTAACTGACGAAACGGGTAATGTACGATGGCTAGCCTTTGTAGTTCATAAAATTGTTCATGACAATGGCGGCCCCAATGGGTACATGTCAGTTGACATTGACAGGGTACTAGCACAAGCTTATTACCTACTCAATGATCCAGAGTTTAAGTATGACATGTTACCTAGTGAAATCATTCATCAGGAAGCTTTAAACCGCCGCTTCCTTCGTACTACTACTGAGATGGAGATCATCTCCAAATACTTCACCCAGGGAGCAAAGGACGAAATTGATTCTATGTTCTACACAGCCTCGGATATAGAAGAATATTTAAGAGGTAAAGTTTCTCTTCGCCTTCATAGAACACAGATAGGCAAAGCCCTTCAGGTGCTTGGAATTCGTCAGGAATCCTTCTACGACTCTAAAAAGGGATATTCCTGCAAAGGGTACTTCCTGAAAACTATCCATTAATTACTTACTCGCTTACTCTATCCCCTATAATATTCTATTAATCAATAATTTATATAGTAATAAGTCGAGTGGTATAGCTATCACTCGACTTTACCTGAATCTCAGATTTTCGGTATTTCTCGAGTAAAGAATGAGAGATAGTAGCTCGAAAAAAAGAATATAACTTATTGATCCACAGAAGCCAAAGTAAGGAAGTAAGCGAGTAGTTAGGTTTTAAACCGCTAAAAGAAAAAGACAAAATGAGCCATCTAACATTCTACGATAAGATGATAATTGAAAAAGTAAAAACCATCCCTATTGTAAGCTATCTGAAGTCGGTAGGGGTGGAACCATACAGGGAGTCAGGAAGCGAACTCCTGTATTTTTCCCCACTAAGAAATGAAAGTACCCCCTCCCTCTTTGTAAACACAGCTAAAAACTGCTTTACAGACTTTGGCGGATCTGAGGAGATGAAAGGGGATAATATCCGATTGGTTCAACTTCATAGCAATAGCAGCTTTATAAAGGCCGTAGAAACGCTTTTAGCCCTGGAACAAGCAGAACCCTCATCTTTTTCCTTTAGCGGTCTTAAAGCTCAAGAAAAGGCCAAAGAAGGGCTAACTATTGTTTCTGTATGTACACTACAAAATCCGGCTCTTGTCCAATATGTAAAACAAAGGGGTATATCATTAGAATTAGCAAGTACCTATCTGAAAGAAGTAATCTATACGACAAAGAGTAAGCGTTACTTTGCTGTAGGCTTTCAGAATGATCTTGGAGGCTTTGAGCTACGAAGCAAGTACTTCAAAGGAGGTACTTCTCCTAAGTGGTATTCTACTGTACCAGGAGAAAAGGAGAATCATCTCAACCTCTTTGAAGGCTTCTTTGATTTTCTTGCCTGCTGCCAGCACCTGGGCGTTCTTAGATTAGCTAGTCCTACAATTGTCCTGAACTCACTCTCCCTGATGAGTAAGGCACTCCCTACCCTATCACACTATGAGTCTATCAATACCTTCCTGGACAATGATACCCCAGGAATTAAAGCAATCGCTAGACTAAGGCAGCATGGAGTACAAGTAAATGACTACTCCTACCTATACACTTCCTATAAGGACTATAGTGACTTCCTTATAGGAAGTGATTTTACCAGTGATTTAGATAGTGATTTACCCACCGATTTAGATACCGATCTAGCTATATAACCCATCATCAAGCAACCTTTATCAAATCATTAACGCGTACAACTATGAATAACACAAACATCAAAGTAGGAAAGAACGGCCTACGAAACTACGGCTTCAAGAAAGTACAGAAGGATAAAATCATTCACCATTATGACGATTATAGATATACAGAAAATCTGATAGGCTTATTCTATACGAAGGAATGTCAATACTGCAGGAAGGAGTATGAAGGAAAGAGAGTTGATTCTACCTTTTGCAGCCCAGGATGCCAGAAGGCGCATTTAAGACAGAGGAGAAGAAAAGCTAATTGAAGAGCCAATAAATAAGGTAAAAGTAAAAAGCCCTGAGATGATCAGGGCTTTTTCGGTTTTAATTGCGTCTGGGAGAAACCTATAATCACTTCCAGAAGAGACTCGAACACGTGACCTTCCCCTTAGCAGGGGGACGCTCTATCCAGCTGAGCTACATGACTATTGGAAGAAGCACATTAGTTTATCTTATGAAGTTAGAAGTTATTATTCAACTGTAAGTAGCTTGAAATCCTTATTCAGGATAAATTCTAGTGTATCCAGCAAATTGTCCTTGTCCATAGTAGCTTTTACGAATGTCCGGGTTTTGTAATAAAGGGGCTTATAATCAGTACTCTGTCTCATTTTAATAGTTATGATGGAATCCAACTGACCATAATATGAAGCTGAATCCATGTATGCCTTAGACTCATTCAATCCATCATTTATTTCTTCTTCCCAACCTAGTGGCAGCTCTATCCCAAGCCTTTTCATAGCTTCATAACGGCTCAAACTTGATTGTACAGATTTCCTAGCATTAACTCCTCTATTAATAAATCTGTCTTGCTGCTTTATGTAATAAAGAGATTTCATTGTATCAATAGCCCCTTCACCCACCATCGAAAATCTTACGGTGTTGATGTCATATATCTTAATTTCACGATTTTCCTTAAATGCTAGATCTTCAAAATAGGTCTTTATTCCTACATCCAGTTTCTCACATACTTCCTCCCGGCTTGGTTGACAGGATGTTGAAACACATAATAAAAGCAATCCAATTAGCTTCTTCATATCTTATTTTCTAATAAACTCTTACTTTCAAATCCCAAACATTATCAAAGTCATCAAAAAACCACTATAAGAGATCATAGCAAGATTCGTATAAAATGTCTTCGTTAAAAATAGAATTGTAAAACCTCTGATATCTTCAGTAAAAAACTATCAGAGCGCCTATGTTCCAAAAAATATAAGCTTCTACTCGGTTGTTATGCTGAACTTGAAGTGCAAGATTGTATTGCTAGACCCTGAGGATCAAGCGAAAACTAGTTAAGCGCCCGCTGTTAAGATAATGAAAAGTAATAAGTAGTACAAAAATGTTACGAATCGAAGCTATGTAACACAAAAAAAGCCCCAAACCTTGCGATTTGGGGCTTTTTGCTCCCGAAGCTGGGCTCGAACCAGCGACCCTCTGATTAACAGTCAGATGCTCTAACCGACTGAGCTATTCGGGAGTTTCGCAACCCAGATTGTTCATCTGAATTGTGGTGCAAATTTAGGCACTCTTTAGGTACAGCGCAATACCTGGCTCGAAAAAAATCTTAATTTTTAACGTGCTGCAGGATTAACTCTTTGACTCTCTTGGCATCTGCCTTGCTAAAATTATTCATAATTATTTCGGGGCGCATACGAGGAATCACCCGAATGGTGGCAAACATAACCCCATTCTCGATCTCTACCCCTGATATATCATTATAAAAAACAAAGTTGTCGGTACTGCTGAACATCTTGCGGACCTTGAAGGTAACACCCTTTTCGCCGAAGATGACCTCGTCCGGAAACATGGGATTCTTAAGACTGCTAGCTTTGAAACGTTCGTTCATGCTGGTTGCTTAGTTTAGTAGTAGTAGTTTGGGCCGCAAATATAGAAGACAACTCCGTATGCTGCCATGCGTACCCCTATAAAACATCAGTACCAGTCGGTATGACTGGCACTGATGCAAAGTACTAATGTCAAATTGATAGTGTGTGTGTTACTCTTAATAGTGTGTGTTGATCAATACGTGTGTGCGTGTGTACTAAAAAAATAGAGTGTGTATAGTGTGTGTAGGTTAAATCGAGCACTTTCCAGATATGTTCTGTCAAGAATCCGGTCGAGTCAGAGAAAGCTGAGTTGACCGGATGCCGATTGATTGTTCTCCTCTGATGATTCAAAATTAATCTATCTATAAGCGGATGTAACAATGTTTCGACAAATGGTAGGCATTCGGAGATGAACTGCATCAAATATGGCTTTTATGGTTACCGTTGGTAAACTCAGCCGGAAGTGTGGTAGGCGGGGCTACAGAAAGCCCCGCCAGGAAGCTTGTCAGGACAGCGGTACGTGCAGGACTTTCTTGGTAGTAAAGAACTCTTCGCTGAAGTAATCCGAAAGTTCATAGGTATATACCCGGCGGCCCAGTTCCTGAATCTCTTCGTCCAAATCGCCGCCTTTGAGGTACAGTATGCCGTTTTTGAGGTCGTGGAAGGAGTTCCGGCTGATACTGCCGCGCACCCATCCCACAAAGGGAGCCAGTCGCGTAACGGCCCGGCTTACCACAAACTCGTAGGTATCGTCGAGCTTCTCGGCCCGTACCTGCTGGGCTCTTACATTCTGCAGCCCCAGGGCCCGTACTACTTCCTGTACTACCTTTATCTTTTTGCCGATGCTATCCACCAGGTGAAACTGTGCCTCCGGAAACATCACCGCCAGCGGAATACCCGGAAAACCTCCGCCCGTACCTACATCCAGAATACTAGTACCCGGCTTGAACTGTATCACCTTGGCTATCCCCAGCGAGTGCAGGATATGGCGCTCGTATAAGGTATCAATGTCCTGCCGGGAGATTACGTTGATCTGAGAATTCCAGAACCGGTACACCTCGTCCATTTGTGCCAGCTGGTCGCGCTGCGTGTCGGTCAGGTTGGGGAAGTATTGTAGTATTTGTTCCATTTAGTATTTGTGTACGTAGTAATAACCGGGTCAATCAGCGCCACTTTGTATCTTTTTTGGGCTTGGTAAACATCATGAGCCCCATAAGTATATAGTAGATAAAGAAAGCCAGGTCCATAAACAGGAAGGTATGGATTCCGACGGTGCGGTCGAGCCGCTTGTTGATCCCTCCCAGTACGATCAGCTGCACCAGCCACCTGAACGCAAATGCTCCGCCCAGTATCTGCAGCAGCAGCAAGTCCTGATTGAGCAGCCCGTACGCCAGGCAGGCGATACCCGCCAGCCACACGCCCACGTGCGAGCCTGACAGCAACCCCAGCAACGTTTTGTACTTAGGCTTATATAGCTTTCCTACCGACAGGTGCCGGCGTTTCTGGGTGATCCAGCTGCCCCAGCTGGTCTTCGGCACTGAGTACATAAATGACTCCGGGTCCAGGTTGATGACGGTATTATCCGAAGTAGCGGCTTGGTTCATGAACAGGTCATCGTCCCCACCGACTACTCCTTTATGAGTATAGAACCCCTTGTGCTCAAAGAACAGCGACTTTTTGTACATCAGGTTACGACCGACTCCCATATAGGGCCAGCCCACCCGCGCAAACGACAGGTACTGCACGGCCGTGTAGAAGGTCTCGCAACGGATAAACCAGTTGAGCAAGCCACCGGTCTTCATATACGGTGAGAAGCCCAGTACAATATCCTTCCTGTCTGAAAGCTGCGCTACCATACTGGAGATCCAGTTGTTACCTACCGGGCGACAGTCCGCATCGGTCATCAGAGCTATGGGGTACTGGGCGTGCTTCATCCCCACCGAGAGCGCGTATTTCTTGGGAGTAATGTGCTTGTGCTCCGCATCAATGCGGATAAAGCGCACATGATCCCAGTCAAAGACGTGCTTTTTGAGAAAGTCGTGGCTCCCATCCGTAGAGCGGTCGTCCAGGACCAGCACTTCAAATGTAGGGTAGTCCTGAGCATCAAGTAACGGAAGAAGTTCCTGTAGGTTTTCCAGTTCGTTCCAGGCACACACCAGTACAGTTACGGCCGGTGCATTGGGGCCGGGTTCGGAGTACTGCCTATACCCGATAAGACGGGTAAATACAAACAGATAATAGAAGAGCTGAATCAGAATAAAGAATCCGAGAATCGCAAGTAAAAGTTCGGTCACGCAGTAGATGGTTAGTCTTCAAGTTCAGGACAAATATACGGTCATTGACAAGAATCTTTAAGTGCATCCTTGTATTTTTGCGGGCACATCAACAAGTTCATTGAATGAATTTTACATTAGAAGCTCAGGATGCCTCCACAAAGGCCCGCGCCGGGCGGATCGAAACTGACCATGGCTCCATCCTGACCCCTATTTTTATGCCGGTGGGCACGGCTGGCTCGGTCAAGGCCGTCCACCAGCGCGAACTCAAAGACGATATCAACGCCCAGATTATACTTGGTAATACCTATCATCTCTACTTACGTCCTGGCTTAGACATTATACAAAAAGCGGGCGGCCTGCACAAATTTAACGGATGGGAGCGCCCCATACTGACCGACAGCGGAGGGTATCAAGTGTATTCTCTGGCTGGAACGGGGAGAAAAATCAACGAAGAAGGTGTGGCATTTAAGTCACACATTGACGGGTCGCTCCACACTTTTACGCCTGAGCGGGTGATGGACATCCAGCGCGTCATTGGCGCCGACATCATCATGGCCTTTGACGAATGTACCCCCTACCCCTGCGACTACGGTTACGCCCGCCAATCCATGGAAATGACACACCGCTGGTTACGACGTTGTTGTGACCGGTTTGACAGTACCGAGAGTTTGTATGGCTACAGCCAGACCTTGTTCCCTATCGTACAGGGAAGCGTTTACAAAGATCTGAGACAGCAGTCGGCTGAAACCATTGCCTCCATGGAGCGCGAAGGCAACGCCATCGGTGGGCTGTCTGTAGGGGAACCCGCTGAGATCATGTACGAACTCACTGAGGTTGTGTGTGATATTTTACCGAAGGATAAGCCCCGCTATCTGATGGGGGTTGGTACACCCGCCAATATTCTGGAAGGGATCGCGCTGGGCGTAGATATGTTCGACTGCGTCATGCCAACGCGCAATGCCCGCAATGGCATGATTTTTACCACAGAAGGGATAATCAATATCCGAAACGAAAAGTGGAAGGACGATCTGTCGCCCATTGATGAAAACCTGGGTGGATACGTCAGCACCTTTTACTCGAAAGCGTACCTACGTCACCTGATCAGATCCGATGAAATGCTCGGTGCTCAGATTGCCAGTGTACACAATTTGACATTTTATCTGTGGCTGGTCGGGCAGGCAAGGGAAAAAATTATAGCCGGAGAATTTCGGAGTTGGAAAATTGAAATTGAAAAAAAAGTGATGCAACGTCTTTGAAAGTTCAGAAAAGGACTTTTTTTTCGGGCTAAAATTGAGCTTAATTAAGAATTTGAAGCACTAAGGCTAATTTTAACGACCTATTCAAGTTGGTTAACTCAAAGGGTTAACCTACTTTTGCGACAATTAGTATTCGGTTAAATAAACTGTTGCGTAATACGGTTGTTAATTTAGCAGAATCCATGTTCATCTCATAACGCTAACTTGTATAGTATGAAAAAAGTATCCCTGTTGATTAGTTCGCTTGCTTTGGGATCAATACTGGCTTTGCCTCTGAGTGCACAGCCTGCGAGCTCACAGCAACCGCCTCTAACGCAGCCCACACAGCCCAATTCACCGGACTATAATCCCCGGGCTGCCTATGAAGGCCCTTATAAGCTGAATACGTGGTCTATTTCTGTTCACGGCGGTCCTACCCAATTCTTCGGAGACCTGAGAGAATACGACTTCATGCCAGTGACCCAAAACTCATCTGATAGCTACAGCGAGTGGGGAACATTCCAGGGAGGCTTAACGCTAAACAAACAGCTTTCATATCTTTTTGGCCTGCGTGCTGACGTAACTACCGGTGCTCTGCGTGGTATGAAGCGTCGTTTTTACTATCGCTACTTCCGCGGAACGTACACAGACTTCTCTATCGCAGGTACTGTAAACCTGAAGGGAATCCTGTTTGGTCCTAACAAGATGAAGCACTGGAAAATCGATGGTTACGTAGGAGCTGGTCAGGTATGGTATAACTCTACCGCTTACGAACTTGGTACAGGTCGTGTTATCCGCAGCACCGGAGGCACTACTAATGACTGGATCATACCCCTAGGTCTGAACATCAACTACGAACTGAGCCCCCGCTTTGATATAGGTGTGGATTTCCGCGTGAACCATGTTAACTCGGATATCGTGGATGCTACCTTCGGAGGTGACTACTCAAGAGATCCTAACGATGGAGTTAATCTTACCAACATGACTTCACACCGTCGTGGTAACTCCGCTCTTGATAAATACGGCTACGGCTCTCTGATGCTTACTTATAAGTTCGGAAAGAACCCACTGCGTGTTCGTAAAGCAGATGGACGTTACGAGTATACACCTGAAGAAGGTTTCTACCACCTGCGCTACACCGACCCACGGGTACTCGTGAAGCCACCAAAGATCCTGACTCTGGAAGAAATGGACTCAGTTGCTAAAGCTAACCGTCCACCAGATATCGATCCCCGCCTGCTGCTTGATACCGACGGTGACGGTGTATCTGACTTCTTCGATAAAGAGCCTAACTCACCTGCCGGTAGCGTAGTAGACGGTAGTGGTCGTGTGATTGACTTCGATCGTTATGTAAGAGATGCCATTGCCTCAGGTGCTACCTGTAGCGAAATCTTCACCAACGTGATGTTTGACACCGACAGAAGTGTGATCAAACCTGAGTACCGCGAAATGCTGACCAATGTCGCTACCCTGATGAACCGCTCGGGCTGTCGTCTGCAACTGGCTGGTCACGCTGACCGTCGTGCATCTGACCGTTACAACATGGCTCTGTCACGCCGCCGCGTAGAAGCCGTTAGAGAGTTCCTGGTTAACGAGGCGGGTCTGCAGGATCCAAGCAAGATCATCGTTGACTACTTCGGTTCATTCAAGCCAATCGCTGAGGGTACTACCCGCACCGGTCTGCAGAGAAACCGTCGTGTAGAACTGAAACTGCTCCCTTAATGCAGAGCTCAGAAATATATTAAAACAAAAAAGGCTCCCCCCCAAGGGAGCCTTTTTTCAGTCACTCCATTAAAAGATCAAGGCTATGTACCCTACCAGGGAGCATAGCTGCCTAAGCCTAAATCCTGTGTACGACTTACTACTTGCCAAAGAAAAAAGAATAGCTGTCATCGGGCTGGGATATGTGGGACTTCCCATTGCCCTGGAATTTGCCAAAAAGTTTAGTGTTATTGGTTTTGATATCAACGCTGATCGGGTCGAGAAGATGCGCCAGGGAGTTGATCCCTCTCGTGAGATAACCCCTGAAGACTTTCAGGAAAAAGATATCTTCTTTACCAGCAACGCCGACGATTTACTGCAGGCCCATTTCTTCGTAGTGGCCGTGCCTACCCCGGTCGACTCTTACAAAGTGCCGGATCTGAAACCCCTGCAAAAGGCATCCGAGCTGGTAGGAAGGGCTCTCAAAGAGGGCGACTATGTCATATTCGAATCCACCGTATACCCGGGCTGCACCGAAGATGATTGCCTGCCGCTCCTGGAGGAGCACTCCGGCCTGAAGGTAGGCCAACACTTCAAGATTGGGTACTCACCCGAACGCATCAACCCGGGCGATAAAAACCGGGCTCTCCCCGATATTCTGAAGATTGTTTCGGGTAGTGATGCCGAAGCCCTGGAAGAGATCGCCGCCGTATACGGTAGTATAATTACCGCCGGTATTTATAAGGCGCCCACCATCAAAGTAGCCGAAGCCGCCAAAGTTATCGAAAATACGCAGCGCGATCTGAATATTTCGCTGATGAATGAGCTGGCTATCATCTTTGACCGGATGGGTATCGATACGCAGGAAGTGATCAAAGCAGCGGGCACCAAATGGAACTTCCTGAAGTTCTACCCCGGCCTCGTAGGCGGGCACTGCATCGGGGTAGACCCTTACTACCTGCTTCACAAATCAAAACAACTGGGCTACGATCCGCAGGTGATTAACAGCGGCCGGCGCGTCAATGATACTATGCCGGCCTTTGTCGCCAAGAAGCTGGTGCAGATGCTCATACAGAAGAATAAGAGCCCGCAGAGCGTACGGGTATTGGTCATGGGAATCACTTTTAAAGAAAATGTAGCCGATATTCGTAACTCTAAGGTAGCGGATCTGGTTAAGGAACTGATGCAGTACTCCGTTCATGTTCATATCGTCGATCCACATGCTTCGCCCAATGAAGTAGCTCACGAGTATAACCTGACTTTAGTAGACAGTCCATCTAACCGCTATGATGCAGTCATTGTGGCCGTAGCTCATGATGAGTACCGTGATCTTGGCAGTGAATATTTTAAAGCGATTTGTCAACCCGACGCCATCCTGATGGATCTGAAAGGACTATATCCTGAACAGAACCAGCACCTTATGTACTGGCGTCTGTAACTTTCACTGATAATTAGCCTGAAACCTTATACTTAACATTTAACTACATTTATGAAAGAATTCGACTATCTGGTAGTGGGAGCCGGACTTTGGGGGTGTGTATTTGCCCACGAAGCTACCAAGAGGGGTAAAAAATGCTTGGTTATAGATCGTCGCAACCATATTGGCGGCAACACGTATTGTGAAAATGTGGAAGGAATTAACGTACATAAGTACGGGGCACATATATTCCATACCAACGACAAAGAGATCTGGGATTACGTCAACTCCTTTGTAGAATTTAACCGGTATACCAACTCCCCAGTAGCCAACTACAACGGCGAGCTGTACAACCTCCCCTTCAACATGAATACGTTCTACCAGTTGTGGAAGGTAAAAACGCCGGAAGAAGCCAAGGCCAAGATAGCCGAGCAGGTAGAGCAGGCTGGTATCAAAGAGCCCCAGAACCTCGAGGAGCAGGCAATTTCGCTGGTGGGGGTAGATATGTACGAGAAGCTCATCAAAGCCTATACCGAAAAGCAATGGGGACGTAAAGCTACCGAGCTGCCGGCTTTTATCATCAAGCGTTTGCCGGTACGCTTTACTTTTGATAACAACTACTTCAACGATCGCTACCAGGGTATACCCATCGGGGGCTACAATAAGCTGAGCGAGGGGCTGCTGGAAGGCTCTGAAGTACGCTTAGGGGTAGATTTCTTTGCCAATAGACAGGAGCTGGCCGAGCTGGCTGATACTGTAGTATATACAGGTAAGATAGACGAGTACTTTGACTTCCGCTTTGGTGCGCTGGAGTACCGCAGCCTGCGTTTTGACGACGAATTACTAAATACTGATAACTATCAGGGCAACGCCGTAGTTAACTATACTGACTCCGAAACGCCCTATACACGCATCATTGAGCACAAGCATTTTGAGTTTGGAACGCAGCCCAAGACCGTAGTCACGCGCGAATATCCGCAGGAGTGGACTCCGGGTGCTGAGCCTTACTACCCCATCAATGACGACAAGAATGATCAGCTTTTCCGGCAGTACAAATCCCTGGCTGAGCAGGAGCAAAATGTGATCTTCGGAGGTAGGCTGGCCGAATACCGCTACTATGATATGCATCAGGTGATAGGCTCAGCGTTGAAAAAAGTAAAAGTGCATTTTGGTGAATAATCAAAACTGAGCAACATGATAAAAAGCGTGGGTGGAGTGATTCTGGCGCTGCTTCTGCTGAGTGCCTGCCGTACTCAGCAGGTGGCTCCCCGGATCACTTCCCAACAGCTTACACCACCGTCCCTTACGGTCAATAAAGGCGCTTACCTGATCAAGCCCGGCGACCGGCTTCGCATCCGCAACCTGAACTGGCTTACAGACCTGTTTCCGGACCCGGCCCTGATGAAAAGTACTCCCGCGGGGGGCAGAAGCGAAGGAGGATTTGCGGTATCAGTGAGCTCGGATGGACTGGTAAGCATGCCAGAGATTGGTACACTGAAGGTAGAAGGGCTTACCCGCAAGCAGATAGCTGATACGCTGTCGGTACTGTACCGCGACGTAGTACGTGATCCGCTCTTCGAAGTAGAGATTACCAACCTGCGTGTAAAAGTGCTCGGTGCAGTCAATAATCAGGGTCTGATTCCGTTAGAAAAAGAGTATCAATCGCTGGGTGAGGTACTGGCAAAAGCCGGCGGTATCCGCTACAACGAAGCTGGCAATACGATACAGATTATACGAGGTGAGGGAGATCACCAACAAACGGTGGAGTATGATTTTCAGCAGTTAGGTAATCCGCTTATTGTAAATCAGTATATTTATGATAACGATATTGTCTATGTACCTCCTTCCCGCGAAAACCTGCGTACGGTCAAGTTCCAGCGTAATCTGACCTTAGTACAGCCACTGCTGGTAGCTCTGAACCTGGCAGTACTGGTATTGAACCTAGCCAATCGTTAGAAATTCCACAGCCATTCGTTCCTATGCACTCCTCTCCTGATGAATTATTGGCCACAATCGGAAGTGACATACACATCCATGTGCTACCCGCTATTGATGACGGAGCCGCTACTATGGACGATAGCCTAGCCTTACTGGAGCTGCATTATAAGGCCGGAATCCGTCGGATCGTAGCTACTCCCCATATTCGCTCTGATTTCTTTCCCAATACAGCCGACACTATCAAGGAAGCTTATACCAAGCTTCAGTCCGTGGCTGCTCAACGCTGGCCTGATCTGGAGCTTACCTATGCGGCTGAGTACTACGCGGATGATTACCTGATGGCCCTGATTGAGACGGATGAGCTACTCCCCCTCTTTGACCGCTACGTGCTGGTCGAAACATCCATGCGTTCGGAGCAGCCTTACTTCATCGATATCCTGAGAGCCATGATTGACAGAGGCTGGAAGCCGGTACTAGCCCATCCGGAGCGGTACCGCCCCTGGCATCACCGCCCGCAGCGGTATGCCGAACTCTACGAAATGAATGTTATATTTCAGATAAATCTGCTGTCGCTGGGCGGGCTGTACGGGCCGGCTGAGCAAGCCCTTGCCGAAAAACTGATTCAGCAAGGCTGGGTAGGTGCAGTAGGGTCAGATCTGCACCAGGCGGCTCAGTACCGCTACATACACCGGGCCTTACAGAACCCCTCCATTCAGCTGCTGGGCGATCTGCCCTTACTGAACCACACCATACTACTAGCTGATAAAGCATGAAGAACGATAATGACAGCGTCTTTTTTGAGCAGCTACTAAGCCATTCCGACTCGCTTGACTTTCAGAAACTGATGAAGGTCCTGGCCAGTCGCTGGTACTGGATTGTGGGGGCGCTTCTTCTTACGAGTATTCTCTGCTTTATATATCTCAAACTGGCTACTCCCCAGTACGTTGGCTCCGTTACGATTAAGTACCTGGAGAAGCGTTCGCAACTCGATGATTTTGCCAATTCACAAACTACCTACCTGTTTAACTCCGGTAATACCGACTACCTAACCGAAAAGTACAATGTCAAGTCACAGGAGGTAGTCCAGAATGCCATCACGAAGCTGAACAATCCCTTTACCTTCTACCGATTGAAGGACCTGCGACGTATCGACGTATACCCCAACCGACCACTGGACCTGGAAGTCATCAGCTACGACCGCGAATTGTACGAGCATGGTACTTTCGTACTGGAAGATGACCTCTCCCTCACCTACCAAACCCAAACCAGCGAGGTACCTATCCGGCTGGTGGAGCGTTCGTTGGTATCGCTACGGGGCTTGGTATTCCGGGTAAAGACAATAGCTCCAAACACCGAGGGATATATTTATGAATTTGTGTTTAATGATCCGGTACGTTTAGTTAATAGCTTCGTCAGTCGTATTGATATGGACGAAGTAGAGCAGGATATGCCCGTAATGGCTCTTTCTTTCCGTTATCATAATCCTGCTTTTACCAAGGATTTTCTGGATCAACTACTGGAGGCTTACCGGGAATTTGATCTGAAGCAAAAGCAACAGTCATCGGACCTGACTATCCGCTTTATCAATGATCAGGTGGATATCTATTCGGCCTCGCTCAAGGAAGCCGCCCGCGAGCTCGAACTATTCAAGCAGCGCAATCAGGTACTTGATATAAGTAACTCAGCCACCGAAATCACCTCCAAGGTACGGGAACTGGAACAGCGCAAGAATGAGCTCGAGATCCAAAAGGCCTATATCAACATGCTCGAAAGCAACCTGGGCAGTACCTTTGAACATGTAGACTACCTCTCGGTAGGGCTGGATGGTACAACGGATGCTGTACTCGTCAACCTGCTCGAACGCTTTAATACGTTGATTACACAGCGTAAGGAACTGCTGGTGAAGTACAGCCCCAACTCTTCTACCGTTCGGAACCTGGACGAGGAGCTCAACAAATACCGTAGTCAGATCCTGGACAACATACGCCTGCAGAAGCAGAAGAACAATGGTACCATCCGCATTCTGGATAATAATATAGCAGTTTTCAGGAGAAGGTTCAACCAGATTCCGGCGCTGGAAAAGAACTACATTTATCTGCAGAGCAATTTTGAGGTTAACAAAAACATCTACTCCCTGCTGCTGAACAAGGAGATAGAATCGTCCATTGTGCGGGCGGGTATGTTACCTTCCTTTCAGGTAGTTACGCAGCCTGACCTGGATAAGGTTTCGCCTAAGCCCCTGCAGATCATAGCACTGTCCCTGTTTCTGGGCTTAGGGTTGGGACTAGGTTCGGTATTGGCTACCCGCTACTTCAATCACACCTTTACGGATATGGCGCAGATTGATAAGCATCCGCGTGTAAGCCTGCTGGGCATTATCCACCATTTTCCGGGTAAAGTGACCAACAGTAGCCGTGACCTTAACCAGTTCCTCTCCGATCGTAGCGTATTTACTGAGTCCATCAGTGCACTACGTACGCGGTTGAGCTTTTCAAAAAGTCAACTGGTGGAAAAGAAAGAGTCCGGCAAGCAGATCCTGATCACCTCCGAAAAGTCTGGTGAGGGAAAATCATTTGTCACGGTCAACCTGGCCCTTTCGCTCAATAAGATAGGCCGGAAGGTAATAGTTATTGGAGGTGACCTGCGGAAGTCGCGCCTGCATCTGTTCTTTGATGAGCACAACCGGTACGGCCTGAGTAATCTGCTGCAGGAAGAGAGCTGTGATTATGATAAATTTATCTATGCCTCTACCATCCCTAACCTCGATTATATACCCGCCGGACCGGCTCCTTTTAACCCGGCCGAACTACTACAAAAGCCTGTGTTTGAGGATCTACTGGCTTACTGCCGCACCCACTACGACTTTGTGCTTCTTGACACCGCACCGGTAGGCCTGGTAGCCGATAATGTGCCACTTTTAAACCAAAGCGATCATATTTTGTTTATAATCAGGTGGCTCTACTCCGAGAAGGAGGCGTACCGCCTGCCGGCGCAGTTGTCCGAAGAATATGATATCAAAGATGTAAAAGTAGTCGTAAACGACTTTTACCCTGATAATCTGTACAGTAGCCTTACTTCCGGCTCTTACTACGGGTCCGGGTATAGTCATTATCGCTACGGCTACGCTTACAATGACAACGGCTATCTTTCAAAACCCTCCCCCGGCTGGAAAAAAAGAATAAAGAATATATTCAGTGTCCGTAAGGAGTAGCTCACCGCTAAACTACTCGATATGTTTTCATTCAACTACAAGAAGCCACGGGTTATATCCGAAATTGGATGTAATCACATGGGACAGTATGAGATTGCAAAGGAGTTGATTCAGCTATCCAGAGACTGTAAGGCCGACTACGCCAAGTTTCAAAAACGTCACTCCCGCGAGCTGTTGACGGAAGAGCAGTACAATGCTCCTCATCCGGTACCGCACAATGCCTATGGCCCCACCTACGGTGCCCATCGTGAGTACCTTGAGCTTTCGCAGGAGCAGCACGCCGATCTAAAAAAGTACGCCGAGTCCATCGGGATCGGCTACTCTACCTCCGTGTGGGATGTGACCTCGGCCCGTGAGATCATAGAGCTCCAGCCCAACTTTATCAAGGTACCTTCGGCCTGTAATAATAACTTTACCATGCTGGGCCTGTTGCGCGATACCTACGAAGGGGATATACACGTATCGTCGGGCATGACTACGCTGGATGAACTGGAAACGCTGGTAAGCTTCTTTGAAGAATCAGGTCAGGCCCGGTACCGGTTGGTACTATACAGTTGCACGTCGGGGTACCCCGTGCCCTTCCAAGACGTATGTCTGCTGGAAATCAACAAGCTGTACGAGCGCTTCGGCCACCGGGTAAAAGAGATCGGCTTCTCGGGCCATCACCTGGGAGTAGCCATTGACATAGCCGCCTATACCCTGGGCGCTACCTGGATCGAAAGACACTTTACCAAAGACCGGACCTGGCGCGGCACCGACCACGCGGCTTCGCTGGAAGTACCAGGCCTGCAAAAACTGGTGCGGGACCTGCAGGCTACCTATACAGCGCTGAGCTACAAGTGTGAAGACATACTGGACATCGAGAAGGTACAACGGGAAAAACTTAAATACCGAAAACAAACCACCAGTCCCACCCTATGAGTACTATTGGACTCGTACCGGCTCGCTGTGGAAGTAAATCAATACCCTTTAAAAACATAAAGAGTTTTTGCCAGAAGCCCCTCGTGTACTGGACGCTTTCGGCCCTTCAGCAATGCGAGCAGGTGGATGTGGTATACCTGGCTACGGACTGCGAAGAAGTTGCTTCGGTAGTACTAGCGCTCGGGCTGGATAAAGTACAGATCTACCACCGCAGCCCGGACAATGCCAGCGATACGGCCTCCACCGAAAGCGTGCTGCTTGAGTTTCTGGAGGCTCATCCTGAGTATAGTGCCGAAGATACTCTGGTACTGGTACAGGCTACATCTCCCCTGCTGGAAAGCCAGCACCTGGAGGAAGCTCTGACGCAATACAGATCTGAAGGTTACGATTCGATAGTCTCCTGTGTACATACCAGGCGGTTCTTCTGGAATAAAGAAGGCGTTCCTATCAACTACGACTACCGAAACCGCCCCCGCCGCCAGGATTTTAAAGGCTGGTGGATGGAGAACGGCGCCTTCTACATACAGTCAGTAGGGGGAATCAAGGAGCATCAGAACCGGCTGGGCGGGCGCATAGGTATCTACGAGATGCCCGAGCACACGGCCGTAGAGCTGGATGAGCCCGTAGACTGGACCATCGCCGAGAGCCTGATGCGTGCGTATGTACTCAAGCCACAGCCTACCCAGGTGCGCCTGTTCCTGACAGATGTAGACGGAGTATTAACGGACAGTGGTATGTACTATACCGAAAACGGCGACGAATACAAGAAATTTAACACCCGCGACGGGATGGGCTTTGAGCTACTCCGCAAGGCGGGTATCCGAACAGGCATTATTACTTCTGAGAATACGGAAATAGTAACCCGCCGGGCCACCAAGATCAAAGCCGACTACCTGCATCAGGGCCAGCGTGACGGTGGCAAGCTGGCGGCGGCTCAGGAGATATGTGAGAAGGAGGGCATATCGCTCCATGAGGTGGCCTATATAGGTGATGATATCAATTGTATAGAATTGCTAAAAAGAGTAGGCTTTGCGGCTTGTCCGGCCGATGCGGTAGCTCAGGTCAAAGCCTTACCCAATATTCACATACTATCCACAAAGGGAGGCCAGGGCTGTGTACGTGAGCTTGTGGAAATGCTACTACCTCTATGATGACACCAACCGAAGAACAATGGGACCTGGAAATCCAGCCGACCTCGGGGCTGCTTGAGCTCAACTGGCGGGAGTTGTGGCAGTACCGCGACCTGATCGTCCTGTTTGTGCGCCGCGACGTAGTGGCTACGTACAAGCAGACCATCCTGGGGCCTCTCTGGTTTTTTATTCAGCCCATTCTTACTACCGTTACCTATGTCATTATTTTTGGCAACATTGCCGGTATATCCACCGGAGGTATCCCCAAGATCCTTTTCTACTTGGCAGGTATTACTCTCTGGAACTACTTCCAGGAGTGCCTGATGAAAACCTCCGACACCTTCATCCTCAACCAGAGCCTGTTCGGCAAAGTATACTTTCCGCGGTTGGCGGCACCAGTTTCCATTGTTGTTTCCAACCTGTTTAAGTTCTTTATTCAGCTGTGTCTGTTTCTGGCCGTATGGATGTACTTCCTGTGGCAGCCGGATACGGCTATTCAGCCCAACCGGACCCTGCTGCTGTTTCCGCTATACGTGCTGCTTATGTCGGGGCTGGGATTCAGCTTTGGGGTTCTTATTTCTTCCCTGACCACCAAGTACCGCGACCTGCGCTTCCTGGTGCAGTTTGGCGTGCAGTTGCTCATGTACGCTACTCCGGTAGTATATCCGCTGGCGATTGCTCCTGAAAAATACCGCTGGATACTGATGCTCAACCCTATTACAAGCGTGATGGAAGCTTTCAGGTACTCTTTTACTGGTCAGGGGTACTTCTCCTGGCAGGGGCTCGGATATAGTGCTGTATTCATGGTAGTAGTGCTGCTGGTGAGTATAGTGATTTTTAATCGGGTCGAAAAAACCTTCATGGATACCGTCTGATGAGTAGCTCCAGTATAGCCATACGCGTTGAAAATATATCAAAGCTCTACCAGTTGGGGGAAATCTCTACGGGTACCCTGGCACGTGATTTGCACCGCTGGTGGGCTCGCCTGCGGGGCAAGGAGGATCCCTTTCGGAAGATTGGTGAGGCCAATGATCGCACCGTTAAGGGTAGCAGTGACTTTGTATGGGCCCTGCAGGATATCAGCTTTGAAGTACCCCAGGGCGAAGTACTTGGTATTATCGGACGCAACGGCGCCGGCAAGTCTACCCTGCTCAAGATACTTTCCCGCGTTACTAAACCTACTACCGGGCGTATAAAGGTGAAAGGACGTATTGCCTCTCTGCTGGAAGTAGGTACGGGCTTCCATCCCGAACTCACCGGCCGCGAAAACATATTCCTGAATGGTGCCATCATGGGTATGCGCAAAGCCGAGATCCGAAGCAAGCTCGACGAAATAGTGGAGTTTGCCGGGGTGGAGCGTTACCTTGACACTCCCGTGAAGCGTTATTCGTCGGGTATGTACGTTCGGCTGGCCTTTGCGGTGGCAGCCCATCTTGAGCCCGAAATATTGGTCGTGGATGAAGTACTGGCCGTAGGCGATGCTGATTTCCAGAAAAAGTGCCTGGGCAAAATGAAGGACGTCAGCGAGAAGGAGGGGCGGACGGTTTTGTTTGTAAGCCATAATATGGAGGCTGTGCAGAAACTATGTACTCAGGGATTGCTGCTACGCCACGGATCTATCTTTGCCAGTGGTAATCTGAAAGAAGTACTGGATACCTACCTCTCCAGTAGTACTTCGGCAGACGCCTGCTTCCATTTTGCCCCTCCTGCCAATAGCCACGAACTACCCGGATATGCTTACCAGGCTACCATTGAGGACCTGGCCGGTAACCTCCTGCCGGAGGTACCTACCTGGGACAGCTGGCAGGTACGGATTAAATTCCGGCTGAACAGTCCAATCCAGCATTTCATAATTGGAATAGGCCTGACTACCCAGCTTGGCATGCCCATTCAGACATCATGGAGCAGCCCGGCAAGTCTAACTGCGGGCGATTACGAAGCTATTTTTATAAATACCGACATTACGTATGCTCCGGGTGTGTACTTTCTGAATGTTGGGCTGTCTTCCTTTCTGCGTACGTTCCAATTTATCAGTCAAACAGCGTACATTCAAGTATCGGAGGTACCCAATCCGCAAAATGCCTCGAAGGTCGTCAATACCAAGAGCGGCTTACTTTTAAACCAGCTCCATACTGAACTAAAACGAATTGGCTAACAGCCCAAAAACATAGCTTTCATGGTTGCACTGATCAAACGAATAGTACGCCGACTCTTCCCGTTTCTGAGGCCAAAACCCCCGGGCTGGTTTACCCATGACTATACCACCCTCAAAGCTCAGGAGCAAACTACTACCAGCCGGTTTATACTTTCAGAAGCTGATCTGTACCCCTGCCTTCACGACCGTACTACCATCACCCCTATTGACCGGCACTACATCTACCACCCTGCCTGGGCGGCGCGGGTGCTTGCTCGTACTAAGCCGGCCAAGCATATAGATATTTCCTCCACGTTACACTTCAGTACTATGCTCTCTGCTTTCATGGAAACGGAGTTTTACGATTACCGACCAGCAGAAGTAGAATTAGACAACTTTTATTCTTCCAAGGCTGATTTGACCCAACTCTTTTTTAACGACAATTCTATCCATTCGCTGTCGTGCATGCATACCGTGGAGCACATTGGCCTGGGCCGCTACGGCGATCCAATCGATTATAACGCAGACCTGAAAGCCATGAAAGAATTGGCGCGGGTACTTGCTCCGGGCGGTAATCTACTTTTTGTAACACCCATCGGAAAAGAAGATAAGATCCACTTCAATGCACACCGGATCTATACGGCCAAAGCTATCAAAACCTGTTTCGAAACGTTTGGGCTACGGCTAAAGGAGTTTACCTACCTAGCCCAAAAGAGCGGCGGCCTGCAGGTAGAACAAGTCGAAACCTTCCAAACCACCGACAGCTACGGATGTGGCTGTTTCTGGTTTATCAAATAACGAGTGAATGATTACAATCAAGTTAAAAGGCGGGCTTGGTAATCAATTGTTTCAATACGCTACGGCCCGAGCATTGGCGGTGAAACACCAGACCCGCGTAGCTTTTGATCTGAGTTTTCTGCTGAAAAGAGAAGCCGATGCCCCTCATACCTTCCGGGAGTATGAACTGGCAGCCCTGACTATTCCACCAGTGGAGCCTTCCCTGATTGAGAAGCTGGCCTTTGGACTAATGGACATTCCGGCCAGAAAACTTCTGCAGCGAATAGTCAGGAGGGTTATAGCCGGAAAGGTATATAATGAAAAGTCATTTAGCTATGACCCTGCTATCGAAAGCCGAACAGCCGCCAGGACGTACCTGAACGGCTACTTTCCATCGGAGCGGTATTTCAAAAGTATAGAGCCGCTGCTTCGTACAGAGTTACGATTCATAGGTCAGCCTGATGCCTCTGTCGTTCACCGGATCAGAAACAGCTGCTCAGTGAGTATGCATGTACGGCGGGGCGACTACCTGACCAACCCGTCGGCCCGTCAGTATCACGGCCTGTGCTCGCCGGACTACTATCGGAGAGCCGTAGCGTACCTTGCCAGCAAACGGCCTGACATACATATTTTTGTTTTTTCGGATGATCTGCCCTGGGCCAGGCAGCATATTTCGTTTCCGCATCCTATTGACTTTGTAGAAGGAAACCTCGGGGCAAATAGCTACCTGGACATGCAGTTGATGAGTATGTGTCAGCACCATATCATCGCCAACAGTAGCTTTAGCTGGTGGGGGGCCTGGCTCAACCCTTCTCCGGATAAAATTGTAATAGCTCCCAAGCGGTGGTTTGCCGACGAGACCGCTCAAAGCCAGACTCAAGATATTGTTCCTGATTCATGGATACGACTATAAGGCCTAAAGTAAGCGTAGTGATGCCCGTATATAATGCGGAAGAATACCTGCGTGAAGCCATTGATAGTATACTCTCCCAAACATTAACTGATCTGGAGCTTTTGATAGTTGATGATGGATCCACAGACCGGAGCGAAGTAATCATTCTTTCCTACCGGGACCCGCGCATCCGTTACCTCAAAAATGAAAAGAACCAGGGAGTAGTGTACTCACGTAACAGGGGGTTGGACCTTGCTCGTGGGGAATACATAGCCAGTATGGATGCTGATGACATCAGCCTGCCGGAACGACTTGAAAAGCAGGTATCCTTTATGGATATCAATAATCATATAGGAGCCTGCGGCAGTTCATTTGAGCTATCCAGCGGACGAATACGCCGCGTACTCACCGACTCTAAAACATTGCTTACAAGCCTGGCTGCGGGCAACTGTTTTGCGGCCTCTACCGTCATGATGCGCTGGCAGGTTCTGGTTGAAAAAAGGCTTCGCTACCAACAGGAGTACATGTACTCCGAAGACTATGACCTATGGCTCCAGATAGCAAAGCATGCTGATCTAGGAGCTATATCTGAGGTACTACTCTACTACCGTGTACATAATGTAAGTATTACTCATGCGTTCAATACTAAACAACGTATAGCTGCTTACAACATCCGGTCGAATTGGTATGAATGGATCCTGAACCGTCCTTTGACAGATGAAGAGCGACTATTTCTGCAGGATGATTTATCGAATGTACATGTTGTAAAAAGTGGATGGCAGTTGGTTGAGGCTGTTAAAAGCACAGAAAACTCCCGAATTGACTTTAACTATTACCTTAGTACTACTGCCAGCCGATACGAGCACCTCTTGATTACTCAGTATAAAAAGGTACCCTTATTGGTATTACTAAACCTATTATTTTTCTCACCATTGCGCAAGTACAGTCCTATTAGTACTATAACTTTGATCAAAATGCTCATTAAACGAGTAATGGCATGACCTTTATGAAGCAGCCATTAGTATCTGTCATCATGCCTGCCTACAATGCAGAAAAGTACATTATGCAGTCACTGCATTCATTACTTGCACAGACATATACTAACTGGGAGTTACTCGTTGCCGATGATGGATCAGTTGACACTACCCGTTCTCTTATTGATTCCTTTGACGATACCAGAATCTTTCGTTTTCATCAGGCGATTAACCAAGGGTATCTCAAAACCTGGAACAGCCTGTTACAAAAAGCCAGGGGTGAGTACATAACTTTTCTTGATGCCGATGATTATATACAGGAAGAGCGCCTACTACTACTAGTAAACTTCCTGAATAGCCACCCGGATGTGCATATCTGTGGGACAGGCATCGCCTTTGTGGATAATGACCAGCAGGTGGTAGGCGAGCGCACTTATCCCTCTGACTGGGAGCAGATCCAGACGTGTTTGTACGATCCCACCCGTTTCCCGTTCTGCGGCTCCGCAGTGATGATCCGGCGGGAGGTGGCCGAGGCGGTGGGTGGTTATCGGGATTTTTTTGATCGGGTCGGATGGGAAGACCATGATTGGCTAATCCGGTGCTGTGAGCGCTACAAAGCTTCGAATATTCCTAATATAGTATATTATTACAGGCATAATCCTTCTTCTGTGACACGTGCCATTGATGTTTCAGTACGGTCTGTTCGAAAACTGGTGATCAAGAAAATAGGCCTGGAACTGGCTAACCAGCGTTTGCAGACCAGGACAGACTTGCTGATGTGCAACGACCAGGCGGGTCTGCAGGCACTCATAGACAAGTACGAAGCTCCGTATCGCAAAGATCCATCGCGGATCTACCGCATGATGAGCTATCGGTCGCTGCAGGAAGGAGATGTACAAGGAGGGCTGTCGCTGGCTCTGCAGGGCACCCGGCAGAATCCCCTCCATCTGTCCAACTATCTCATGATTTTTCGCTCAGTAATCAGACGTATATTTTCATGAAAATAGGCTTCGTTGTATCTTTTTTTGATTTCCGGAATGATGTACGGCGTGTCATCGCTGAAGTAGCCAGCCAGCATCAGGTTGTTGTATTTGGCAAAGCTCAGAACGCCGAAGCCATACAGCGTCACCTGCCGAAGGGAGTCGAGTTTCGTGTTATCAACGAGCGAAAAAAATCTTTCCTGAATTACCTGTGGGAAAGGATATTTTTGCTGTTAAGGGCTATTCCGCGCAGCCGGCACAACTTCTTCCTGATGGAGCTGTTCAAGGCTTCCATCACCACTGATCCTGTCCGGCGGAAGAAAGGCTACCGGATACTTCGATGGGTACGGTTATTACCAAAGGTAGTACCTTATGACATGTATCTTGACCGACTGCATATCAAGCGAAAAACTCCCATCTCAGACATTGATCAGTTTATCTTTTTTACCGCCATCGCCGATGATTATCTGCTGGCCCGGCTTATTCGGGAGAAGCACCCAAAGCTGAAAGTCTATGTATATAGCTGGGACCACCCCTGCAAGCACACCTGCTTTTCCAGACGTACTCACTATTTGGTCTGGACCGAGCCAATCCGTCAGGACGTCATTATGTTACAGAATGTACCTGCCTCTCAGGTACAGGTAATAGGTGCCAGCCAGTTTGGCTATATCGAAGAGTTTGACAGTGAATATAAAAGTAGCCTGCCCCGCTCATATCCTTTTCCCTATGCCTATATGGGATGTGCCATTGGTACATCCGACCTGGTTGCTGATGAGGTACAGGTAGCCTATCAGATAGCACAGCAACTTGCCGTAGCCCTCCCCGATCTTAAACTGGTAGTCCGGCCTTACCCACAGTATGCCAACTGGAAGCATTATGATGCGCTTCGGACTATGCCCAATGTAGTCATTGATGATGGCTACCGCAGCCTTGACCTAGCGGTGAAAGATAGTCACATCATGGAGAAATTTGAAAAGATATGTAATGCAGAGGCTTTCCTGCATTTGGGTACCACCATGGGACTCGAGGCGTGTTTAACCAATACTCCCTCGTTTATCCTGGACTTTGGCTACAGGGAGCAGCATGGCCTCAGCCTCTATAACTTTATACATCAGTACCAGAATGACCGGCACCTTATTGAGCTGGCGCCACAAAATGCCATCAAATCAGGAAAAGAACTTGTAGAAGTCTTAGCCCGAGCCAATGAGGCTCAGTTTATAGAACTGAATAAAAAAGTGCAGCAGCAGTACACTCTAAAATCGTTTAGGCAGTTTGCCGATGATCTTATACGTGCCTGATAGAACCGCCTTAAACCTGACCTACCTACCTTGACTTCGACGGAAGATACACAGATACAGATTGCCTGCCTGCCCGTTGCCGGGCTTAAAAACCCCTACCAGTGGCTGATGATGCAGGGGCTGAACCGGTGTAGCCGGCTCAAAGCATACAATGGCGTCCATGATCGTTTTCTGGGTATTATAAGCACAGTAGTCCACCACCGGCCCCACTACCTGCACTTTGACTGGATCATCTCGTACTACTACCGGAGGTGGTGGTGGCTCACTGCCGTTAGTGTACCTCTGTTCTTCATCCAGATTCTTGTGGCCCGGTACCTGTTCCGGACCCGCATCGTCTGGACCCTGCACAACGTCCTGCCCCATGATACCGATCAGGTAGGTCTTCACCGGCTGTGCCAGCGCTTTATGGCCCGACAGTGTGACTGGATACGGGTATTCTCGCCGGATACGGTAGCGCGTGCGACCCGGGAGCTGCGGGTACCCGCCAGTAAGCTACGGGTAGTACCTGAGGGAGATTATACCTCCTACTACCCCAATGCTACGGATCGGATACAAGCCCGGGAGTACCTGGGGCTACCAGCCTCATCGAGGGTACTGCTGTACCTGGGGCTTATCAAGCCCTACAAAGGCGTACTGGAACTGATCCAATCCTTTAAGCAGCTCCACTTGGCCAATACCTATCTGATCATTGCCGGAAAAGTCATGGACAGGGCCTACGGTGAAGCCATTCGCGGGGTACTGGATGAGTCGGTTATTCTGGAAGGCCAATTCGTACCGGAAGATGCGCTACAATACTACTACAACGCAGCAGATGCGGTAGTACTGCCCTTCAAAAACATTGAGAACTCCGGGTCAGTTATTATGGCGATGGGCTTTGCTAAACCCATTGTAGCTCCTGCCATTGGAGTAGTCAAAGAAAGGCTCAGTCAGCAGAGCGAGCTACTGTTCAAATCAGCAGAGGAACTACCGGAAAAGTTATATCAGGTACTACACTGGCCTGATGAAAAGAGACAGGCCGTAGGTACCAAAAATTATGCAGCTCTCCGAAACTCACGCTGGGAAGATCTAAGCGCCCTTTTCCTATGAAGATATTATTTTGTACAAATACATTCGAAAATGTGCAAAATGGCCCATCCAAGTTCGCCAATCACTTACTGGAAATAAATCAGAGATTCGAAGGAATAGAGATACGTATACTGACCGAGGACATTAGTACCAGCCGGTTGGATTCCTATAAGGGACAGGTGATCAGGGTGGATCCTAAGATTAACCCCCTAACCAGGCCGTGGGGGTTTCTGTACCGGATGTTTCCTTACTACCGGGCCTGTGCCAGCTTACGGGCCGAGTATCCGTATGATATCGTCATTTTTAACAATGCGATTACGGGCATATGGGCGGCCCGCAAACTACCTGTACCGGTCATTGGCATGATCAACGACTACACCAGCCTGACCCACTCCTGGGTTAGCTTCGATGCCAGCTGGCAGTGGTTCAGGCGTTTCATCTTCAAATGGAGTGAGCGCCTGGCCTGCTCCGTAGAAGACGGCATCTTAGTCAATTCGGAGTATCTGTTTAATCAGGTAAAGGCTACCTACGGAGTTCCTTCTGCCAAGCTCCGCATTGTATACAAAGGCCTCAAGGTGTACCCAATGCCCATCCGTTCCCCTATCCCCAGCCAAAGTTCCATCAAGGTACTGTTCGTAAAGTCAGATTATAAACTGGGCGGGCTGTATGATGTAATAAATGCGCTGAGCAGCATAGCCGAGCGTACATTTGAATTATATGTCGTAGGCCCCGCCCTGCGTTTTAAAGAAGATATAGTGAAGGCTACTACGTCGACCCATGTACAGATCCGGTTTGTGGGGCCGGCTACGCAGCAGGAGGTCTATGGCTATATGCAGCATTGTGATCTTTTTGTAGTACCTTCCTACAAGGAAGCACTGGGCGTAGCTAACCTGGAAGCACTCATGAATGGCATTCCCGTTATTACAAGCCAGGTAGGAGGTATACCCGAAACCATGGATCATGGCACTAATGGCTGGATGGTCCCTCCGGGACAAGTTGATAAACTGGCGGATACCATACGACATGTAATTGCTAATCCGGCGGAGCGACAGGAGAAGCAGCAGAAAGGGTATGACTATGTGAGCCGGAAATTCGCGTTCGAAAAGGTACTTGAGCGGTTTGTCGAGGTACTACAACAGTATCATGAAGATTATTTTCGTATCAAATAACTGGGCTGATGCCCATCAGCAAGTCCGTCTGCAGGCACTACTGGCGCTCTGCCCCTCTCTGGTGTGCCTTACCTTTACCCGCACCTACTATCCGGCTACCTCTTCCATTGAGCCTCTCTGGACAGGCCGGATGGAGCACGCCTCCTATCTGAAGCGATGGAATATCTATATCCAATTCTTCCGACAACTGTATAAAACCGTAAAGAACGGGGATATTGTGTACACCTACGGATTTGATCTGGCGGCCATTACATTGCTGTTCCGGACTCTCACCCGACGCTCCGTATACCTGGTACACGAAGTACCGGATATTCGGGAAATGTTCTTTCGGAAGGGAAAGGCGGGGTGGCTGCTGCGTCGTATAGAAAGATGGGTAATTCCTCGCATAGATCTACTCGTAGTTACCTCTCCGGAGTACGTGACTGAGTACTATCAGAAACTCCGGGGATTACCCGTCCGAAAGTACCTGGTAATCGAAAACAAGATACACACCCGCCCCCATCACCTGCCAAATACCCCTGAAAGACCGGCCAGTCAGAACCGGATCAGGATCGGCTACTTTGGGCTACTACGTTGTAAGGCTTCTCTTGATTGCCTGATGCTATTGGCCTGCACCAATCGTTTTGACATTATCTTAAGGGGTATTTTTATGCCTGATACCCGGCACTACGAAAGTCTCGTGAAAGAGACGCCCAATATGCAGTACCTGGGGCCATATGATGCTCCCAAAGAGTTAAAGACATTGTATGGCTCTGTGGATATCGTATGGGCTGCTTATCCTTACTCGCCCCGAAGCATAACCGGCAATCACCTCTGGGCTCGTACCAACCGGTTTTACGAGAGCCTTTACTTTCGTAGACCCATCGTTGTACAGAAAGGCACCAGTGACGCGGACCGAGCCAGAACACTGGGAAACATAGCCATAGAGGTGGACCTTGAAGATACCCGACAGGCGGCTCAATACCTTGAAGAGCAACTAACACCCGACTATTTACAAGACATGGAGAAGGCACTTACAGCCATACCCGAACATGAGTACCTAATCAAGGATGAATATAAAACACTAGTGCGTTGCTTACAGCTCAGGAAATAGTAACCCGAAGGATAAGCAGACATATGATACTGCCCATTGTCCTTTTCTTCCTGTTGACAATAGGAAACTATTCCTTCTTTAGGTACTCTGTCTTTGGCAACAGTAGTGCTCCTGCCGTTCTGCGCATTATATCTCAGCTCCGTTTCCTGCTGCCCGTATGGATCGTCCTGTATGCCTTTCGGTTCAGCTACAGCTTTTCTTCCAGAATTGTTAAAGACAACATAGATGTACTGCTGCTTGGGCTAAGCTGGCTCCTTTCTTCCCTGGTCAGTCTGGATAGTAGTAGTTATATGATTTATGGTACCTGGACACTTTCCTGTTTTCTGGCTGTCCTGTTTTTCGTCGGCTACGCAGCCGTAGTGTCACGGGAGGCAGGTACGTTCTATAAGCGCATTCTACACACGATCTGGATAGGGAACATCATTATACTCCTCCTGGATATAGGTAGTTTGTTTATCATCCGACCAGGTGTCGGCCCCTATAACATTATCTTTTCATCGAATACCTTTTGGGCTTATCCTACTATGATTCTGGGGATACTTGCGGTGATTCAGATGAAGCTTTCATCAGAGAGAAAACAGAAGCTGATCTACCTGTTCATATACTGTGTGGCCCTGTATATGGTGTATCTGTCGGCACGGCGGACGCCGCTCTTTGTTCTGCTGCTTTCTCCTTTCCTGCTTTATATCCCCCTGCGACTACCCTATGTCCTGCTCTTTTCTTTTATGCTCTTAGCTACGGTTGCACTCACCAGCGTAGTTGATCTCCGAACTATCACTGACATACTACCCGATTCCTACGCCAAATATCGGATTGAACGCATGCTGGGACTTGTGAAAGGAAGGGAGGAAACATCTTATCAGGACCGCCAGAGAATATGGCGCATATACCTGGACTCTTTCTACGAAAACCCCATAATGGGTGCCGGATTAGCGGCCAACGAGCGTATTACTGAGCGATATAGTAAGGATCTGGAAGGATATTCGGCCCATAATACCTTTGTAGGCCTTGTGGCCGAGACCGGCCTGCTGGGGACACTTTTGTTTATTGTCTTTCTGATAAGAAGCCTGAGAAAGCTACTACAGCTAAGGAATATCCTCTTTGTGCAGGTATACCTTGTGCTGTTCCTACCGACGCTGCTAATCAACTGGGTGGAGTACAACCTGATACCGGGTCAGATCTTCTTCCTGTATAGTGTAGTGATCTGGATGATTCCGCGAGGATTAAACTACTTGCATGCTAGCAGTAATGATGGATGATACCCCCTAAAAAAACAGAGGCATGGAAATAATCCATGCCCTGTTCCACACTATACACACACTATATTTCCACTATCTTTATAACCAATGTTCGGCCCTTCTTATTGTGTAACGATTCAAACAATTGTCTAAAGGTTACATCTCTATCTCTACTTTTCCTGTAACTCCCACTGTCCTGACTCCTCAGCACATACATTGGATTACACTTGTTGAATGTTGTAAAACCTGGTTACAAAGGATGTGCCAATGTTTTACTGTTATAACTATTTTACAAATTTAAGACAAAAATAGTTCTATTGGTCAAGAACATTAATTGAATTATACCAATACAATACAAAAGCACTGAAGAAACGCCAGGTACTATCTTTTAGTATTCTCAGTCAGAAACTTTTATGCATACATACTCCTCACCAACAAATATATTCTAATTTTACAGAAAGTTGCAAGCTAATCAACCCCTGATTTTTTTCGCAATTTTACTTAGTAGAATAGAAAGGTTTCTTATGGCTCACCACCAGATTAGTCTACTGACTCTGACACTATTTAGGTAGTTCCGGTATCGGCGCTTTCGTTCTTTGTGGGGCTATTCAACATGCAGTACCAGAAGAAAAACGCTTCCGTCAGGCCATAGGGCAGGGTCGGATAGCTACTTAATATTATTACCGCCAGCCGCCTCAGAAGAGGCGGCTTTTTCTTTACTTTTGCTTCCGAGAATCATGAAGCCAAGGAGATGCGGATCAATCCCGAAACCATAGAACGAATAAAACAGGCCGCTGATATTGTAGAGGTGGTAGGTGACTATGTGTCGCTCAAGAAGCGAGGGTCCAACTACCAGGCCTGTTGTCCGTTCCATAATGAGAAAACACCCTCATTCAACGTCAATCCGGCGCGCCAGATATTTAAGTGCTTTGGATGCGGGGCGGCGGGCGATCCCATCAAATTTGTGATGGATATCGACGGGGTTGGGTACGGAGAAGCGTTGCGCTACCTGGCCAACAAGTATCAGATAGAGATACAGGAAGAGGAGATTACCGACGAGCAGGCCATGCGCCAGAACGAGCGCGAGAGTCTGTACATCGTATTGAACTTTGCCAAGAACTTCTACCAGGAGCACCTCCACCAGACTGACGAAGGCCGGGCCATTGGCCTGAGCTACTTCCGGGAGCGGGGCTTCAACGACCCTACACTTAAGAAATTTGAACTGGGATATAGTCCGGATGTATGGGATGCCTTTACCCAGGCGGCACTCGCCAAAGGGTACCAGGCCGCAATACTCGAAAAAGCAGGATTACTCATCCATAAAGAAGGGAGTACTACTACCGGCTATGACCGCTTCCGGGGCCGGGTGATATTTCCGATCCATAACGTAGCGGGTAAGGTAATTGCGTTTGGAGCCCGTATCCTGAAGGCGGATAAGAAGCAGCCCAAGTACATCAACTCTCCCGAAACGGAGGTATACCACAAGAGCGATGTACTATACGGCATCTATCAGGCCAAGAATGCCATCCGCCATCACGACGTATGCTACCTGGTAGAGGGCTATACGGATGTAATCTCGCTGCATCAGGCAGGTATCGAAAACGTGGTCGCCTCGTCGGGTACTTCGCTCACCATAGAGCAGATCCGGCTGATCGGCCGCTTTACTCCTAACGTTACGATCCTGTACGATGGTGATCCGGCGGGAATCAGGGCCGCCCTGCGCGGATTGGACATGGTACTCGAGGAAGGCCTGAACGTAAGCATTGTCACCTTCCCCGACAACGACGATCCCGACAGCTACGTACAGCGTGTAGGAGCTGAGGCCTTCAAAGAGTACCTGCGCACAGCCTCCCGTGACTTTATCAGCTTCAAGACGGACACTCTACTGAAAGAGGCGGGGAATGATCCGTTCAAGCGGGCTGAGGTGATCAGCGAAATAGTGAACAGCATCACCAAAATACCCGATGCCATCAAACGGCAGGTATTCTTCCGACGTACCGCCGAGATGATGAAGGTGGATGAGCAGATGCTGATCTCGGAAGGGAACAAATTGCTCCGCAAGCAGTACGAGAAGCCCCAGAAGGAACCCCGACGCGATGCTACCCGAACGGGTACTTCTACACGAGGCACCTCTACTCCGGGAGCGTCCACTCCGGGAGCGTCCACTCCGGGAGCTTCCTCATTTGGGCCTCCTCCCGAAATACCGGATGATCTGTTTTTTGATGACAGCATGATGGCTCCTCCGGGAAGTGCCCCTGCGACAGGAGCCACCGCACCTGTTGATGACACACCCCGCCGTAGCAAGCTATACTACCAGGAGGAGGCTTTTGTCCGGCTGCTGGTCTTGTTTGGCAGCTACGAACTGGAGCCGGAGATTACCGTATGCGCCTACGTACTGAGTGAGATACCGGGTATTGACTTTACGGATCCGGTGTTCAATCATATTCTGACCTTGTTCAGGGAGAATTACAGCCGGAACGTATTGCTATCTACCGACTACTTCCTGCACCATCGCGAGCCGGAAGTACGGGACCTTGCTATCGGCTGGGCCACCCATAAGCACGAGTTGAGTGATCTGTGGACCAGCAAGTACGAAATATACGTACCCAGCGAGCAGGACATGCTCGACAAAAGCAGCTTCAAAAATATCCTGCGCCTGAAGAAAGCCTTTATCGAGGAGAAGATGAACCAGTGCCTGGAAAGGCTCAAAACCATCGCAGACCCCGAGGAAGAAGCGCAGTGTCTGAAAGAATTTATGGAATTCAAGAAAATAAGTATGGCAGCTGCCCGCGAGCTGGGCAGCGTCGTAGGTTAAGAGTACCCAATTATATATTTCACTTTACCAATTTATGAAAACAAATTTGTTGAAGATTGCCAGTCTCAGCTTACTGTTAAGTACAGCTGCCCTCACCACTCAGGCTCAGATTCAGGTTCCACAGGCTAGTCCCGCCGCTACTATTTCTCAGACTATTGGTCTGGCGAAGGCTACGGTTGAATACAGCCGCCCCGCGCTGAAAGGCCGCAAGATGTTCGGTGCACAGGTACCTTACGGTAAGGTATGGCGGACCGGTGCCAACAAAATCACCAACCTGATCCTGTCCGAAGAGATGCTGGTCAACGGGCAGAAAGTAGCCGCCGGTGCGTATGGTTTATTCACCATACCCAACGCCAACGAGTGGACCATCATCCTGAGCAAAGACGCTAACGTATGGGGTGCCTATACCTACAACCCCGCCAATGATGTACTGAAGTTTAGCGTAAAGCCCCAGAAACTGGCCAAGGCTGAGGAGTTTTTCACCATTGAGTTTACCGACTTTAACGCCAGTGAGGCTAATGTGGCTATTCGCTGGGAGAATACACTGGTGAAGTTCAGCCTCAAGAATGACGCCGATGCGAAGATTATGGCTGAGATCAAAGAGAAGACTGCTGCGGCTGAGGTGAGCCCTGCTACCTACTCCGCCGCTGCTAACTACTACTACGACACCAACCGCGACCTGAAGCAGGCACTTGAGTGGGCTAGCAAAGTAGTAGAGAAAGATCAAAAGTACTGGACCTACTACCTGCGTGGCAAGATAGCCGCCCAGCTGGGACAGTGTGACGTAGCCGTGTCTGACGCGCAGAAGGGGCTACAGCTGGCCAAAGAAGCCAATGACGATGCGTACATCCTGAACCATCAGAAACTGCTGAAGCAGTGTAACAGCAAATAAAGAAGCTGAGCCGCCTAAAGATACAGAGCCCGATGGCGTACCATCGGGCTCTGTTAGATGTATATCAACTCCCTTAGGAGTTCTGATTGAATTTATCAGTAGTTCCGCTAGTTGAAACACCACCTGGGCTGGTTGATGAGCCGCTAGTCGAATGGGTTGATCTTCTGCTGGTTCCAGCACTTTTATCATTACCCATTACATTATCACCAGTATGGCCGGCGGTCATGCCGTTGCTCATTGAGTTGAACTGACTTTTTACTTTATCAGTCATATTAGTGATATAGTCCTTGCAGGTCGAATAGTTCTTCTCAAAAGTACTTTTTGCATTTGAAGAAAGATCATTCGCTCTTGTTTTGATCATATTACGTGTTTCGGTTCCTTTTTTAGGAGCCATCAAAACACCTACTGCTACACCGGCTAACGTCGCTCCCAACGTGCCCATAACAAATCTCTGATTGCTTGTCATAATATAAGTTATTGGTTGGTTATTGTTAAATGTCTTATATCTTGATTGTGATATTACTCTTAATCCTCTCAAAAAAATCAGACCAGCCCTTTTTAACTCACCTATGAGAGTTTGTATACCCTTTTTAGCTTTTATATTTTATTTCCTTTCTGGTTCAACCCTCCAGGCCCAGTGGCGTTTGCTGGATATAAATACCAACGCCAGCTTTCGGTCAGTACACGCCCCAGCGCCGCTAACCTGTTGGGCAGGAGGCACTAACGGTGCTATTCTACGCACTACCAATGGGGGCGAGGCCTGGCAGGTACTTCGCGTAGCCGGAGCCGATTCGCTTGACTTTCGGGATATACATGCCTTTGATGATCGTACTGCAGTAGCTATGAGTGCAGGTGAGTCTGAGAAGGGTAAAGCCCGTATCTACCGGACCGAAGACGCGGGCCAAACCTGGCAAGTAGTGTATCAAACTACCCAGAAAGGGATTTTTTTGGACGGGATAGACTTCTGGAGCACCCGCAGAGGCATCTGCTTTGGTGACCCCGTCGACGGGCGCTTCTTCATCCTGACTACGCAGGATGGGGGGCGCAGCTGGCAGGAACTACCCGTGACGGCTCGTCCGGAGGCGCTTCCCGGCGAAGCAGCGTTTGCCGCCAGTGGTACCACTCTGATTACAGTAGGCAAGCGTTCTGTCTATATAGGTACGGGCGGTAGCCAGGCAGCCCGTATACTCCGCTCCACTGATTATGGTGCTACCTGGCAGAGCATTACCACGCGACTCCCGGCGGGGCCCAGCAGCGGCCTGTTTGGTCTGCGCTTCTGGTCCAGGAAGAAAGGCATAGCCGTAGGCGGCGACTACCGTACATTCACCGAAGCTACACCAAACGTACTGCTCACCAGGGATGGCGGCAAGAGCTGGCAACTGACCGAAGGTACCCTACCACCCGGCCTCAAAGAAGCCGTTGGGTTGTACTACCCGCCTCCATTCGGGAAGAAGAACGTATTACTGATGGCAGTCGGAGCCTCCGGTAGCGGGTACTCGGCCGACCAGGGCCGCACCTGGGTGGCTCTGGACCAACACCCGTTCCATGCGGTCAGCTTTGCCGGCAGCGTAGGCTACGCCGTGGGCGGAAAAGGGCTGGTAGCGAAGTGGGGAGAATGAGAAGTAGAAAAGGTTCGAAAGGAGGAAGGGAGAAAAGGAATGAGAAGCGGTGAAAAGTCTGAAACAAAAAATACGCGAAGCCCTGGGGCTTCGCGTATTCATTATAAAAGTAAAAGCTTAGAGCCTACAGCCGCGCGGCGGACCGTATATAGCCTACAGCGCGAAGCCCAAAGCTATATCCGCTCGATCAACTCCTTTACCTTTCGGACGGGGCGACCTGAGAGATGGTCGGCGATAGCGGCAGCGTGATCACGTCCGTTTTCAATGAATACTTTCTCAGTAAATACCCCGGCCATGACCGTACCGCATACGTACAGCCCGGGTACATTGGTTTCAAACGTATCAGGATCGTAGACGGGTACTTTGCTCACCGGATCCAGCTCTACGCCACAGCGCCGCAGCAGGTGCTCATCCGGGATGTACCCAACCAGCAGGAATACAAAATCCGCCGGCAGCCACTCCTCTTCGTTGGTTTCACTATTATATATAAGTACACGCCCCTTTTCGATGGCTCTGGTTACGCTGTTAAAGCGGGTATGAATCTTCCCCTCCTTGACACGGTTCTTTACATCAGGTATCAGCCAGTACTTCACCGTTCGGCGGAAGTCTTCCCCTTTGTGTACAATCGTCACGTGCGCGTCGTGTCGGTACAGCTCCATGGCCGCTTCCACGGCTGAGTTGGAGCCTCCCACGATCACTACATTGGTATAAGAGTACTCAAAAGGCTCGTCGTAGTAGTTGGATACATGCGGCATATCTTCGCCCGGAATACCCAGCTTACGGGGTACATCAAAGTAGCCCGTAGCCAGTACCACTTTCTTGCTGTGGAATACTTCGCCCGTTGTTGTTTCGGTTAGGAAGGTACCGTCGGCCTGCTTTTCGGTTTTTGCTACTTCTGTAAATAGCTTGAAGTTGAGATCGTAGTAGCCCGCCACTTTGCGGTAGTACTGCAGGGCTTCATTCCGGTTGGCCTTGACGCTCGATATAGCGAAGGGTAAACCCCCGATCTCAATATTCTCGGCCGTCGAAAAGAAGCGCATATTGCGGGGGTAGTTGCGGATGGATTCGGTCAGGTTACCTTTTTCGAGGATCAGGTGGTCCAATCCGCTTTTGGCGGCTTCGATACCCATCGCCAGTCCGCAGGGACCGCCCCCTATAATAATAACATCGTACAAATGCATGTGATACTGTATGGTTGACATTCTTGTGCCTCGTATAGCTCTACCTCTCCAACGTCCCGTGTAATGGATTGGTTTCTGAACTTTGTAAATGCTCCTACTGTTAGGAAATCGTCGTATTCGTGCCTCTATCCGTGTCAGAACTGCTCCTACATACCAACTCCCAATTTATCCGGAATCTCAACGAGTTCGGACGCAGACGGAGCCCCTTTGTATTTATCATAGACTTTCTGGGGCAGCAACCGCGCTTCTGGCCACTCGCTGAGGCCGATCCTTCGGAAGTTGCTTTCGACTTGAATGGCTTCACCAATACCAGCCGTCATGAGGTAGCCGTACCCGACTTCTATTTTCACAAATATCCTATCTCCTTCGCAGAGTACCAACCTCGCTTTGATCACGTAGTAAGGAATATCAGGGCCGGCAACTCGTTTCTGGTCAATTTGTCGGCACCTACCCCCATCGACACCAGCCTCAGCCTGCGGGATATCTATGAGTACAGCCGGGCGCCGTATCGCTTCTGGCTGCAGGACCAGTTTGTTTGCTTTTCACCCGAGATATTCATCCGGGTACAGGGCAAGCAGATTTCATCTTTCCCAATGAAGGGTACTATTGATGCCGCTCTGCCTGATGCTGCGCAGACCATCCTCAACGACCCTAAGGAGGCTGCCGAGCACGCCACCATTGTAGACCTGATCCGGAACGACCTGAGTATGGTAGCCCAACGGGTATGGGTGGAGCGCTACCGCTACCTCGACCAGATCCAGACCCACGGCAAGACCCTGCTGCAGGTAAGTTCGGAAGTAGCCGGTCTGCTACCAGAGAGTTTTGATGGCTCTTATGGTGATCTGCTGATGAAGCTACTTCCCGCCGGCTCCATCAGCGGTGCTCCCAAGCCCAGTACGGTGCAGATCATCCGTGAAGCCGAGGGCTACGACCGGGGGTACTATACGGGTATCATGGGCTACTTTGATGGAAGTACCTTCGAGAGTGCCGTGATGATCCGGTACATCGAAAACCAGAACGGGCAGCTCGTTTTTAAGAGCGGCGGCGGTATTACGGCCCGCAGCCAGGCCCCCGCCGAATACCAGGAACTCATTGATAAAGTATACTTACCTTTTGCCCATGCAAGCTCCCCTCTGCTTCGAGACGATCTGCGTCAGGAACCGCAGGTTAATTAACCTACCCTACCACCAGGCCCGTCTCCACCGCACCCGCACCACCCTTTGGGGAAGCAGGGATAGGTGGTCTTTGACTGACCTCCTGTCCGTGCCTGACTCGTTGAGTACAGGTACCTATAAGTGCCGCCTGACCTATGGGCAGCAGGTTGAGAATATTGAATGGGAGCCGTACACTCCGCGCCCGATCCGGAGCCTCCGGGTAGTCTATGATGATTCCATTGATTACAGCCACAAGTACCGCGATCGCCAGCGGCTCAATGCCCTGGCCGAACAACGTGGTACCTGCGATGATGTACTGATAGTACGGCAGGGCCTGGTAACGGACACCTCCTACTGCAACGTGGCTTTTTACGATGGCGAGCGGTGGCTCACTCCCTCTGCCCCCCTGCTGCCGGGTACCCAGCGGGCTTTTCTGCTGGATCAGAGAATTATACAGGAGGCGCCTATCAAAGTTGAGGAGTTGCATCGCTTTTCGGAGGTAAAGCTGTTCAATGCTATGCTCTCCTGGGAAGAAGGAACTCTACTTGTAACAGATCAGATAATGAGTGGGTTGTAACTGAAAAATACCGTAAATACGGTATTGCCAAAGGGCTTGGAAAATATAAACTTTATCCTCCTTTTCAGTTACATTCAAACCCTTTACTTCTATGCAGACCCAAACCACCGAATCCATCACTGGACAGATTCGCCAGTGCAACGATGCCTTTGAAGCGGCTTTTGTCCAGCAGGATAGCGCCAGCGTAGCCGCCCTCTACACCCCTGATGCTTTACTGCTTCCACCCGGCTATGCAGAATTTAAAGGAATACAGGCTGTCCGGGACTTCTGGAGGGGAGCCATGGAAATGGGTGTCGCCAGAATCAGGCTCACGACCGTTGAGGCCGAAGAACACGGTGACACTGCTACCGAGATCGGAAATTTTGTAATCAGCAGCGCTACGGGCGACACCATTGATCAGGGCAAGTACCTGGTAATCTGGAAGCGGAAGGACGGCCGCTGGTACCTGCACCGCGACATCTGGAACAGCAGCCAATCGGCGGTCTAATCCGACCCTATACACGTACCCCCTCCTTTTTCTTTACCTCACAGATTTCTGCCCTTACCCCACTACTTCTTTCACCAAAGCCGCTGGAAAAAGCGTAAATTGCCGCCTGATTGATGAGTAATGTAACAGAGCCGCATGACGCTTCCCCTATCTTCCTTATTCGATGACGAGGTAACTACTTTTGCCGATCTGATCCTTCCCGTACCTATCCCGAAGCTCTTTACGTACAGAGTGCCCCGGGGTATGAGCGAGATGATCAAGGTAGGTGCGAGGGTGATCGTACAATTTGGAAAAAACAGGGTTACGACGGCTATTGTGGCCCGGCTACACCCCCATCCCCCTACCGACTACCAGGCCAAGTACATCCTGGAACTACTCGACGAAGAGCCGATCGTGACGCCCCATCAGCTGGAGCTATTCAGCTGGATGGCCGATTACTACCTGTGTAACATTGGGGAAGTCATGAACGTGGCGCTGCCTTCGGGCCTCAAGATCACGAGCCAGTCGAAGGTACAGTACAATCCGGACTTTGACCATCCGCAGCTCCTGACCGAGCAGGAAGTAGTAATACTGGAAGAGATCAAGAAGCACCAGGCGCTGTCGTACGAGGAGGTAGCCCGGCTGGTAGAGCAGACCAACGTGACGGCGGTGATCAAGTCGCTGGTAGGGAAGCGGGCGGTGATCTTATTTGAAGAAGTAAAAGAAAAATATACCCCTAAGCTAGCCCGGAACGTGCGCCTGTCGGCGCAGTATGCTACGCCCGACATCCTAAGAGACCTGGTGTCGGCACTGGAAAAGCAGCCCAAACAACAGGAAGTACTGCTGAAATACCTTAGCTACGTCCCTGTTCTGAACAACCCGGACCTCAACCAGAAGGGGCTGGATAAAGCTATATTCAGGCAGGACGATGGCCTCTCGGACTCGGCCCTGCAGACCCTGCTCAAGAAAGGGGTATTCGAGCAGTTTGAAACCATTATATCACGCTTTGCTGATCTGCCCGCTTCGCCGGCCAAGGAGATCAAACTCACCGAAACTCAGCAGCTAGCCAGCCGTCAGATCCAGGAGCACTTTCAGGACAAGGAGGTGGTACTGCTGCACGGTATCACGGGTAGTGGTAAGACGGAGGTATTTATCAGCCTCATCAAACAGGCCCTCGAAAGCGGTACCCAGGTACTGTACCTGCTGCCCGAGATCGCCCTTACCACCCAAATCGTGGTACGCCTCCGGAAGGTATTCGGCGACAGCATGGGTATCTACCACTCCAAGTTTTCGGACAACGAACGGGTAGAGGTCTGGAAGGGTATCCTGGACGGGAAGTTTCAGTTTGTGGTGGGGGTGCGCTCGGCCGTGTTCCTGCCCTTCGATAACCTGGGGCTGATCATCGTGGACGAAGAGCACGAAACCTCCTACAAGCAGCAGGACCCCGCTCCACGCTACCACGCCCGCGACGTAGCCGTGGTGATGGCCTACATGCACAAGGCCAAGGTGCTGCTGGGTTCAGCGACCCCCTCACTCGAGAGCTACTACCACGCCCAGAACGGCAAGTACGGTCTGGTGGAGATGTTCCAGCGCTTTGGCGATGCCGCCCTGCCGGAGTTTGTACTGATCGATACCAAGCTGGAGAAGAAGCAGCGTAAGATGAAGGACGAGTTTTCGTCGGTGCTGCTGGAGTACCTGGCCCATAACCTCAAGAATAGCGAGCAGACCATCCTGTTCCAGAACCGCCGTGGCTACTCGCCCTACCTCCAGTGCGAAGAGTGCGGCTGGATATCGGAGTGCCACAACTGCGCCGTGAGCCTCACCTACCACATGCGGGCCGCCGAGCTGCGCTGCCACTACTGCGGCCACAAGGAAGAGGTACCCCGCACCTGTCCGGCCTGCGGCTCTACCAAGGTCAAGACCATCGGCTTCGGTACCGAGAAGATCGAGGACCAGCTCAACCTGATCTTCCCGCAGGCGCGCATCCAGCGTATGGACCTCGACACCACCCGGGCCAAGAATGCCTACCAGCAGATCATCCAGGACTTCGAAGCCGAGCAGATTGATATCTTAGTAGGTACTCAGATGATCTCCAAAGGTCTTGACTTCGACAACGTGAGCGTAGTAGGCATCTTCGACGCCGACCGCATCATCAACTTCCCGGAGTTCAGGGCTTCGGAGCGGGCCTTCCAGATGCTCACCCAGGTCAGCGGGCGCGCGGGTCGGCGGGCGGGCAAGCCGGGAAAGGTACTTATCCAGACGGCCAACCCGCACCAGTCCCTACTCAATAAGATTATTGAGGGTGACTACCGGGGTATGTACGACAACGAAATCCAGGAACGGGAGCAGTACGGCTACCCGCCTTTTACACGACTTATCAAGCTGATTGTCAAGCACGCCGACTACGACACCTCACACCGCGCCGCCGAGCAACTGGCCGAAAAACTGGTCGCGCAACTGGGCCGTAGCCGGGTACTGGGGCCCGAACCTCCACTGGTCGAGCGGGTGCGGAATCAGTTTTTGTTTGAAATTCTCATCAAACTTGAAAGAGAAAAGATTAATTTTAAGGCCGCAAAGTCATTCATTCAGGAAAAAGTAACAGATATTCTGACCGACAAGACCCTGAAAAATATCAATGTAGTGATTGACGTAGACTGCACATAGGTCTTGCATTCACTCAATCAACATATTCATTGCGCATCTCAAATTGCTATATTAAACTGTATGTCTTCTAAAAAAACGAAAATAGTTGCTACCGTCGGCCCAACGTCGGAGTCAAAGGAAATGCTGTTCGCTTTGGCGAAGGCTGGTGTTAACGTATTTCGCCTTAACTTTTCGCACGGTACTCATCAGGACCACCTGCAGCGCCTGAACCTGATCCGGGAAATAAATGAAGAACACGGGCTGAACCTCTGCGTTCTGCAGGACTTGCAGGGACCTAAAATCCGGATTGGTAATGTAGCCGAAAAAGACGGTGTAGTTATTGAAGCCGGTAACAGACTGGTATTCACCAACGCAGATATTATTGGTACCGCAGAGCGTGTAAGTACTCCTTACGATGGAATGTACAACGACGTAAAAAAGGGAGACCGCATCCTACTGGACGACGGAAAGCTGGAAGTACGCGTAGTTGGCACAGAGGGTACCGATGTAGTAACTGAAGTAGTATACGGTGGCTACCTGAAGTCAAAGAAAGGTGTAAACCTGCCTAACACAAAGGTATCAATGCCTTCGGTAACGGAGAAAGATTTCGAAGATCTTGACTTTGGTCTGGCGAACGATGTAGAGTGGATCGCGCTGTCATTTGTTCGTGAGGCTTCTGACATCCTGAAGGTAAAAGACTACATCCGGATGAAAGGTAAGGAGACCCGCGTAGTAGCTAAGATTGAGAAGCCTGAAGCCGTAGCTAACATCGACGAGATCATCGAAGCTACGGATGGAGTAATGGTAGCCCGGGGTGACCTCGGGGTGGAGCTTCCGGCCGAAGAAGTACCTATGATCCAGAAAATGATCGTAGAAAAATGTAACAAGGCTGGTAAGCCGGTAATCGTGGCTACCCAGATGCTCGAGAGCATGATCGAGAGCCCCCGTCCTACCCGTGCGGAGGTGAACGACGTGGCTAACTCAGTACTGGACGGAGCCGACGCCGTAATGCTTAGCGCCGAGACGGCTTCTGGTAAGTATCCTCTGCTGGCCGTTGAGAACATGTCACGGACTATCGAGCAGGTTGAACTCAACTCAACCAGCATCTACTTCCGCTACCACGCTTTCGTGAACGAAAGACCCGGCGCAGATCAGCTTAACGATAACGTAGTAATGAGCGCCTGCCGTCTGGCCCGCGATACCAAAGCGAAAGCTATCATCGGTATCACCCGCTCAGGCTATACGTCATTCCGGTTGTCGCACCACCGTCCCAAGGCCAACCTGCTCATCTTTACTTCGGACAAGAAGCTGATGAACATCCTGGGTCTGTACTGGGGTACCAAGGTATTCTTCTACGACCGCGACGAGAACGTATCTACCGACGAGCTGATCGATGATATTAAGCGTATCCTCATCGAAAAGGGAGAGCTTACAAAAGGAGATATCTTCATCAATACGCTCAGCATGCCTATCATGAAGAATCGCAAAACCAACGCACTTAAGCTGAGCGTGGTCGAGTAGCTGTTTGAGATCAGGGCTGATACCTGTTAATCAGGCAGCGTATCACCTTCTTGAATACTGAAAGCACTTTTAGAATATAGATTGCCAGGAGGCCGTAGAACCCGTTTCTACGGCCTTCTTTATTTTTCCAAACAAAATAACTAACACAGTAGTTGTAAAACTAAATGATTAGTCATAACTTTATACAAGTAGTTAATCACTGCACTCCAACCTGAACTAGACCAATGGAAATCAGATCACTGACACGCGCCGAAGAAGAAGTAATGCTCATCCTGTGGCAATTGGAAAAAGGTTTTGTCAAGGATGTACTGGCCGAGATGCCCGAACCCAAGCCCGCCTATAATACCGTATCCACCATCATTCGTATTCTGGAAAAAAAGGGTTTTGTGGGCTACACCGCTTACGGCAAAACCCACGAATACTACCCGCTCATCAGCCAGGCGGAGTACAAGCGCCACGAAGCCCAGCAGCTTCTTGAGAACTACTTTGATAATTCGCTCCCCCAACTGGTGTCATTCTTCATGAAGGACAACCAGCTCAATACAAAAGACCTGGATGAGATCATCAAGCTGATCCAAAGCAAAAAGCCAGAATAGAGGCAGCTATCCACACCATTAACCTAAACCTGAAAACCTTATGGAAGCCTTCAAATATATTGGCCAGGTTAGCCTGTACTGGCTCCTGCTGTATGCCTGTTACTGGCTTTTCCTGCGCCACCACACCTTCTTCCGCAGCAACCGCGCCTACCTGCTGGGCTCACTGCTGGCGGCCTTTGCGCTGCCCCTGGTGCAGTACCCCGAAGCCGCTCCCACGCTGCCGGTTGTGTATACGGTAACAGCTCCGGTGCTGGTGGTACAGGCTACAGCGCCCTCCCCCTCTCTCTTCACCTGGATGAACCTGCTGTGGCTCGTCTACGCCGGCGGAGTCATGGTTATGGGTTGGAAGCTGAGCCGCTACCTGATTGAGCTGATCCGGTTTATCCGGCGTGGCGAAGCGATTGAGATGGACGGATACACGCTGGTACTGATGAACGATGATAAGCGGTCCGGCGGCCGGCGATCCGGCGCTCCGGTTGGTTCCTTTTCATTTTTAAACTGGGTAGTACTAAGCCGCAGCGACTATGAGCACCACTTCGATACCATCCTTACCCACGAGCTGGCCCACGTACAGCAGCGACATAGTCTGGATATTCTGCTGGTGGAGGTACTTAGAGTCTTGTTCTGGTTTAACCCGGTGTTAGTTCTGTACAAGCGCTCGCTGCAGCAGGTACACGAGTACCTGGCCGACCAGCAGGCCCCCAACCGCGACCGGTACGCCGGCTTTCTTGTATCTTACGCGCTGGGCACGCCCGTCGCTCCCCTCGCTAATCAGTTCTTTACTTCTTCACTCCTAAAAGACCGAATCAAGATGCTGTATAAGAATCCTAATTCCCGCTGGTCGCTGGGTAAGTACCTTGCCGTGGCTACCTTGACTCTTTTTGCGTCACTACTGGTTGCAAGTTGCGAACGTGATGCCAGCAAACTAGAAGAGACCATACAAAAAGCACCCGCCCGAAACGCCGCTACTGATAAGTCTACCACAGAAGCCAGCTTCGGAGTAAACGGCCCCGTATTTACAGTCGTTGAAGAGCAGCCTCAATTTCCGGGTGGACTTGAAGCTATGTACAAATTCTTGGGTGAAAACATAAAGTACCCTGAGGCGGCCGCCAAAGCCAATGTTCAGGGAAAAGTATTCTTAGCTTTTGTCGTGTCGGCCGAGGGAGAAATCAGAGATATTCAAATCCTGAAAGGCTTAGGCTACGGGGCCGATGCGGAATCGGTTAGGGTACTTAAACAAATGCCCCGCTGGATACCCGGTAAGCAAAGCGGCCAGCCGGTGAATGTAAAGTATAATCTGCCAATCAACTTCCAGTTGGAGGATAAGACTAATCAGGTTCCCGCAATTCCAAAAGCGGATCAGTCTTCATCGGCCATCAAGGGAGCCCAGCAGGGAGAGCCACCTCTCTATGTTCTGAATGGAGTAATTCTGAAAAGCTTTGAAGAGATACAGGCTATTAATCCCAATGACATTGACGCAATGAATATCCTGAAGGATAAACACGCTACCGACAAGTACGGAGAACGGGGCAAAGTCGGAGTAATCGAAATCACGACTAAGAAAGCTACTAGTAAGTAGCACGGCATCTACTTTCCTATCATCAGGAGACAGGTTATATACGCATCTAAAGAGACAGTACTACCATCCATTACTTAAACTCAAAGTTTATGGAAGTTCTCATTTATAGTGTCGAAGTGAGTCTGTACTGGCTCCTGTTGTATGGTTGCTACTGGTTCCTCCTGCGCCACCACACCTTCTTCCGCTGGAACCGCGCCTACCTGCTGGGCTCACTATTGGGAGCCTTTGTACTGCCGCTGATGCAGTATCCAGAGGCCGCTCCGCCCCTACCCGCAGCTGTGTATGAGGTATCTCCACTCCCACCCGCAGTACCAGGTGAAGTGACCGCTACCTCAGTAGCCCCCCGGACGCCTCCATCTGCCGTCCTCAACTGGATGGATGTGCTGTGGGCGCTGTACGCGGTGGGTGTAGTGGTCATGGCGATGCGCCTGTACCGCCACCTGCGCAGCCTCTTTCTGTTTGTCCGGCAGGGTACCTTTATTCACATGGAGGGCTACACACTGGTACTTAGCACCACTGACTCAGTCGGCTCCTTTTCCTTTCTGAAATGGGTAGTAGTCAACCGCAGCGATTATGAGCAGCACTTTGATACCATCCTCAACCATGAGCTGGTGCACGTCCGGCAGCGGCACAGTCTGGATATTCTACTGGTAGAGGTACTTCGGGTCTTGTTCTGGTTCCATCCGGTACTACTACTCTACAAGCAGTCTCTGCAGCAGGTACACGAGTACCTGGCCGACCAACAGGCGCCCAACCGCGACCACTACGCTGAGTTTCTAGTAGCTTACGCACTGGACGCTCCTCTGGCCGCACTTACCAATCACTTCTTTAAGTCATCACTCTTGAAGGACCGGGTCAGGATGCTGTACAAAAACCGTAACTCCCGCTGGTCACTGAGTACCTACGCTGCCGTGGCCGTAGTAGTCCTGATTGTGGCTCTGGTAGTGGCCAGTTGCGAACGTGAGGAGGTAGTACCTGCTACAATGGGTGAGCAGGTCGAGGCCGGGCAGAATGTTCGGGTAGAGGGAATTGTAAGAGATTCGGAAGGTAAGCCAATTGCGGGAGCCACCATAGCCGTGGAAGGAGGATCCTCCGGTACTACTACTGATACAGAAGGGTACTTCAGAATGAGTGTACCCTCAAATAGTAAATTAATAGTTAGTTACAAAGGCTTCACAAAGATGGAAGTATCTATCGGCGCCAATTATAAGAGCAGCAGACTTAATATTATGCTGTCAGAAGAATTGAGTAGATTAGAGGAAAGAACAGAAGAACCTCCCAGAGAACAGATATCCACAATTGATGGTCAACCCATCTTTACGGTAGCTGAAGAGCAGCCTGAGTTTCCGGGCGGAATTACTGCTATGTACGAGTACATAAACCAGAACATGAAGTACCCCCCAGCCGCCGTCCGGGCCAAAGTACAGGGCATCGTATATCTGAGCTTTGTGATTACTTCCCAGGGAGAAATAAAAGATATTCAGATACTAAAAAGCATGGGCTTTGGGACCGACGTAGAAGCCAAGCGTATAGTATCATCAATGCCTCGCTGGCAGCCGGGTATCCAGAGCGGCCAGCCTGTCAACGTCCGCTACAACCTGCCGATAAACTTTCAGTTGGATTAGAAGCCAAACCCCAGGAAACATAAACTGCACCTTTTTCACACCAACTTACCATGGAAGCACTCCTATACATCGGCCAGGTGAGCCTGTACTGGCTACTACTCTACGCTTGCTACTGGCTGTTACTGCGCCAGCGCACCTTCTTCGGCTGGAACCGCGCCTACCTGCTGGGCTCACTGCTAATGGCCTTTGTACTGCCACTGGTGCAGTACCCCGAAGCCGCTCCGCCCCTGCCCGCTGTTTACACCGTGTCAGCTCCCGTGCTGGCAGTGCAGGCGGCAGCGCCTTCGCCTGACCTCTTTACCTGGATGAATCTGCTGTGGCTCGTCTATGCCGGTGGTGGCCTGTACATGGCCTGGAAGCTGGGCCAACACATCCGGGAGCTGTTCCGCTTCATCCGAAGCGGCGAAGCTATCGAGATGGAAGGGTACACGCTGGTACTGATGAACAACAACCAGGTTGGCTCTTTCTCATTCCTGAAATGGGTCGTTGTCAACCGCAGCGACTATGAGCACCACTTCGATGCTATCCTCAACCACGAACTGGTACACGTGCAGCAGCGCCACAGCCTGGACATTCTACTGATAGAGGTACTTCGCGTGCTATTCTGGTTCAACCCGGTGCTGATCCTGTACAAGCGCTCCTTACAACAAGTACATGAGTACCTGGCCGACCAGCAGGCGCCTAACCGCGACCACTACGCCGAGTTCCTCGTCAGCTACGCGTTGGGAGCTCCCGTGGCTACACTCACCAATCACTTCTTCAACTCATCACTGTTAAAAGACCGAATCAAGATGCTGTACAAGAATCCTAACTCCCGCTGGTCACTGAGCACCTACGCTGCCGTGGCCGTAGTAACCCTGCTTATAGCCCTGGTGGTCGCAAGTTGCGAACGAGACGTAGTACCTTCAACCAAAGGCAAGGATGTCGACGCTGGGAAGCCTACCATTGTAGAGGGCTTCGTAACCAACGAGGCAGGTAAGCCTATACCGGGCGCAATAATAGAAGTCAAAGGCACCCAAACGGGAACCACTACTGACTTACAAGGGCGTTTCAAAATAGACGTTTGGAGCAAAAAAGACGCCGCTCTCTACATTGGTTTCGATGGATATAAAACGCAGGAGGTAAAGCTGAATCCCAAGTATAAAAACGTAACATTGTCTGTCTCCATGACTCCAGGAGCAAGTACTGAGATCAGTACCTCCCCTTCCGTTCAGGTACCATCGCGCACAGGAGACTCTTTGAAGACAATTGTTCAGTCGTCCACTATCAACGGCCAGCCGATCTTTACGGTAGTGGAGAAAGTACCTGAGTTTCCCGGTGGAGTTAACGCCCTGTTTGAGTACCTGGGCCAGAACATTAAGTATCCCGACGCTGCCACGCGGGCTAAGGTACAGGGCAAAGTGTTCCTGAGCTTTGTGATCACTACCGAGGGAGAAATCAAAGATATTCAGGTACTGAAAGGACTGGGCTTCGGTACGGATGAGGAGGCGATACGCGTTGTGTCGTCCATGCCCCGCTGGCGGCCGGGTATGCAGAGTGGCCGGCCGGTGAATGTAAAGTATAATCTGCCGATCAACTTCCAACTGGATAGTAAGACTACTACTGAGGGTAATTAATTGAATCCTATTCCCAATCTTTTCTAACCTACTATATACACTATGAAGTTTTTAGCAATTTGGGCGGCTGCAATACTAATCAGACTTTGTATAGAGCAGCCAACAGCCTTTCAGTCAAAAAACCTGATCAGAGTACAGGGGAGCTGCTATGATGTAGGGACAGGCGTAGACATTAAAGTGAAAGCCTTTGCCGTATTCAGTAAAGGGCAGCAACTACTTGGAGAGAGTAATGATATAGGTACTTTCAATGTCCAGGTACCCGATTCAGCTCAGTACTTTCGGTTTGAGCGTCAGGGCTTTCAAACAGTGACTTTTCCCGTACATTTTAGCGGTGGATCCGAAGGTAAGGCTCCCTTTAAAATTAGTGTCCCTATGAGCTCCGTAGACTCGCAGTCAGTCCAGTTGGATAACCGGCTTTACCTGGATTTTAATCTTCCAGATAGCCTGGATGTACAGGTAAAGGTAACAAGAGGCAGCAGCCAGACTTTTGTGACGGAACTTGATGCACGCGTGGTGAAAAGACTACCGCATTTTTATTTGCCGAATGTCGTTTCGGATCGTTACCTTATTACTGCCTCTGCCAAAGACGGACGACAACTCCTACGCGAGGAGGTACCAGCAGGTGCCGGATTTACGTTCAAAGAGTTGACTATCAAGGCACCCAATTCTGCTACTAGTACCTCCGCGCCTACAACTTCATCATGGAAGCCTGTTGGTTCCGTGATACTGTATTTTAGTCAGAGCAGCTATGACTTGAGTACCGAAGTCAAGGAGCGGCTAAATACGATGGCGCGCTACCTGCGCGAGCAGCCCGGGCAGAAGGCTCAAATTACCGGCTACACAGAAGATGCCGGCCGCGAAGAACTTAACAAGACCCTTTCAGAGTACCGCGCCCGTACGGTAATGAATTATCTTAAGAGCCTGGGCGTGCCAGCCCGGCAGCTCTCAATACGTTGGATGGGGTCCAACTCACCCGCTGCACCCAACGATACCGAGGAAAACCGTATGAAAAACCGGCGAGTGGTCGTGCAGTTTGCGCAGGAGTAGGCTGCTCCCCTCTCTATGTCAATGTCTTGTCCTAAAACAAATTGTCTTTACCCACACCATCTACCATGGAAGCGCTACGATACCTCGGGGAAGTAAGCCTGTACTGGCTACTACTCTACGTCTGCTACTGGCTGTTGCTGCGTAAGCATACCTTCTTCGGCTGGAACCGCGCCTACCTGCTCGGGGCTTTGCTGGCGTCGTTTGCCCTACCGCTACTCCAGTATCCGGAGGCCGCTCCCGTAGCACCGCAGGCCATGTACGTGGTGGACGCCGTGCCGGCCGTAGTTATCCGGCCGGAGACCTCTGTTGTCAGTACCTCCGCTTCCCCCGACTGGTCACAGCCCGACTGGACGCAGTGGGTATGGCTAGTGTACGCTCTGGGAGTAGTAGGTATGAGTATCCGATTATACCGGTACCTGCGCCAGCTGTTTAGGTTTATCCGACAGGGGGAAACGATTGAGATGGAGGGCTACACGCTGGTCCTGATGAACGATGACAAGCGGTCCGGCGGCCGGCGGCCCGGCGCTCCGGTAGGCTCATTTTCGTTCCTAAAATGGGTAGTCATCAGCCGCAACGACTACGAACACCACTTTGACACGATTCTTAGCCACGAGCTAGTACATGTGCAGCAGCGGCATAGTCTGGATATTCTGCTGGTGGAGCTACTGCGGGCCCTGTTCTGGTTCAATCCGGTGCTGATCCTGTATAAGCGCTCGCTGCAGCAGGTACACGAGTACCTGGCCGACCAGCAGGCCACCAACCGCGACCGCTACGCCAGCTTTCTGGTGGCTTATTCTTTGAACACGCCCGTGGCGGTACTTACCAATCATTTCTTCAATTCATCACTCCTAAAAGACCGCATTCAGATGCTATACAAAAACCGTGACTCCCGCTGGTCGCTGGGTAAGTACCTGACCATCCTGCCCCTGATCGGGCTGGTACTGATGCTCTCGGCGGCCCATGAACGCCTGGCACTGATTCCTGAGGAAAGTGTCACGTCCATACTCTTTCCGACAGTAGTGCCCGACAAACCTGGCCCTGTATCAGTGCCACAGGGCGGTTCCTTACCCGAAGCTACTCCTCTCCCCGCGCCTGTGCAGGAAGAAAAAACCACCGTAACAGGTACCGTACTCAACGCCCAGACCAACCAGCCGCTACCGGGGGCCAACGTGGTAGTGACCGGCAGTACGGCAGGTACCACTACCACTGGTCCAGACGGGAAGTTTGAGCTGAAGGAGGTACCGCTCAACAGTTCGCTGGCGGTTAGCCACGTAGGCTACGAAACCCTGAAGGTGAACGTAACGAAGAAAAACCAGGTACTGCGCATAGCCCTGAAACGGCAGGAGCAGCCGCTGGAGGAAATAACTATTGTCACATATCCGATCGCCCAAATTAAAGCGTCCTCCGCCGATACCAGCGCCCTACCTACCCGTGACGGAGAGGTGTACCGCCTTGTGGAACAAATGCCGGAGTTTCCGGGTGGAATAAAGGAAATGTACATGTACCTTGCCAAAAAGATCCGGTACCCTACGGAAGCCAGAGACAAGCGGATACAGGGAAAGGTATTTATTAGTTTTGTGGTCAGTGAAAGGGGCTCGATCCGGGAGCCCAGAATCACTAAGGGCCTCGGCGCGGGTATCGACGAGGAGGCCCTGCGGGTGGTGCTGAACATGCCCGCCTGGAAGCCCGCCATGCAGAACGGCCAGCCGGTATCCGTGGTGTATACGCTGCCCATTCAGTTTACGATAGAGGAAGACGACGTAAAGGAAAACAAGGAAAAGCGGCAGGGCAGTGCTACCGGATTTCTAAATTATAAGCTGGACGATGCGGTGGACTTTGCTTTACCAACCCGACTACCGGATAATATACCCATAGGCCTAAGTCCCATACATACTTCCAGAAGCAGCAGTACTATTATTATCGAATCAGAAAATTTAAAGAAGGAGTAAAGAAGGAAATATGGGTAGTATGTATATTGCTACGGTATAACTAATCTAATAAACCACACCCATGAAAAGGCAACTTATGCTGCTGCTAGCCCTGGCCGGGCTCTGGACCATGGCAGGTACTCCTGCGGCTTACGCTCAGTCGGAAGAAAAAATATACACGGAGGTGGATAAATCTCCTGAGTTTCCGGGAGGGGTCAGGGCCATGTATGAGTATTTAGCCAGGAATATCCAATATCCGACTATGGCAGCCCGCAATAAGGTACAGGGAAAAGTTATGACTACCTTTGTGGTGGGCGAAGATGGTACCATCCGTGACATAACTGTAAAAAGTGGCGTTAATAAGGAGGTAGATCAGGAAGCGGTACGGGTTATTAAACGTATGCCTAAGTGGGTACCCGGAGAGCTCCAAGGGCAACGGGTAGCCGTACAGTACAATCTACCTATCAACTTCCAGGTAGAGTGATTTAAGAGGGTTAACCACAGAGTAAAGAGAGTAAGCGCACTGAGTTTCTCAGAGGGAAAAAATCCTCTTACTCTGCATTCCAACTTTAATTACTTTGTAGTTATTTTACTTTCCTCCTCTCCTCCTTTCCTACCCTTTCACCCCCTGTTCACCAGCTTTTCATAGTGATCAGAAGTCTGTAAGATTCCCGCGCTCTGCTCATAGAACTCCGGGCCGGTTGGGTACACGCCTTTTTGGGTTTTAGTCCAGCTGGCACCGGCTTTGGGGTGGTAGGATACCATCTTGTCCCAGTTTTTGTAGTACTGGTGGCCGTTGGTTTCCTGCAGACCAATGTCCATATTCGGGAAGGGAGCCAGACGGGCGGCTACGCTCTTGTTCCAGTCGACCAGGATGGGGTTGACCGTCAGATCGGCACAGAAGCAGGGTACTCCCTTCTCATAAGCGTACTGGGCAATCTTCATGGTCATGCTGAGGGTCTTGGCAATGGCCTTGACGGCAATGGCCGAGTAGCCCTGCTCAATGCGGGTAGCGGCGTCCTCCACGGTATGGGCGCTTTCGTCGGCGGCAATGCGTACGCCCATGTCCCCGACGAAGGTTTCGTTTTCTTCGGCAAAGGGCTCCTCAATGACCGCAATCTGATCAAAGGCGCCTATCTTCTTAGCCTGGTCCAGGAAACGCAGCAGCGTTTCTTTTTTCTCGTAGCGTCCGTTGGCATCGAAGTAGTAGGGAATCTTGCCGCTCTTGGTGTAGGGCGTTTCGTAGTGACCGATGGCTTTGTGCAGGGCCGTCATAAAGGCGATATCCTTCTCCAGCATCTCCTGCTGCGTACCCGCCGCGCCGGTTTTGAGCTTCATGATAAAGTACCCTTCGTCGGCAGCGGCCTTGAGCTTGCTCACCTCCGTACCCACGCTGAATGAGGGTATACTCGCCACCTTGCTGTGCCGGTGCGACAGGCCGGGCCGGTACGCGGCGGGTATCATATCGTCAAAGCGGTTAATGCCATTCTGCTGAGCGTACAGCAGCCAGGCGGCGTTGTCAACCGCTACCAGGGCATTCAGGGCGAAGGTCTTGCGGAGGTCGGGCGTGCGGGTGATGGCCCGGCCATAGGCTAGTACCTCGGGCAGTATATCATCCAGCAGCTTTACCGGATCACTAAACGAAGTACCCTGTATCATCTGCAGGGCACGGTCAGTCATGGCGTACATCAGGGCATTGCCGCCATTTTCGGAATGCTGTGAGAATACCCTTGAATCAGACCAAAGTACGCTCTGGGTACCCAGGCCGATCTTGCTGACGCCAGCATCAGATTCCATGAAGGCGATACTCTGCCAGGCTTCGGTAATAGCGCTCCCTTTGAAACGATAAGGGGTCAGGGGCTCGCGCTCAAAGTTAGAATCAACCCGCTTGATGCGGATCGGAGCAAACGGTTTTTGATCAGGTACCATTGTATCAGGGGCCATGGAGAAGCCAGCCACACCCAGGGCCATCATAGCCCCGCTGTTTTTGATAAACGTCCGGCGGTTGGTAGTGGGGCCCGTGTGCGGTGGATGGTTCATGGGCTTAGGTTATTGGTTTAGGTAATAGGTTAAATTGGTGCCGCCCCTACGGGGCTTGACGGTGGCGTTGAAAGTTTTTTCTACTTCGCCCGCTTCTACTTCGGTATGCGGTTGAGTGTGTACCAGGCTTCACCGGACCAGAGCGCGCGGCGCTTCGTGCTCTTCATCCAATCCGGCAATCGAAAGTACACTACATGCTCTTCTTTAAGCCCCGGTATTTCCAGGTATAGTTTCGTACGGTCCTTCGATAGCTCCATCCGGCTCACCGATAAGGTTTCCAGGTCTTTCTTGGGGCCGCCGTAGCTGGCGGTAGGCAGGTACCACCACTGCTGCACCAGGATGTCCGATAACTTCAGCTCCTGTCGGCGTGACAGCGGCTCGGTCAGCTCTATCTCGAAGCCCTTGGGCCGGGCCCGTACCGCCAGCATCTCGAAGGTAGGCTTGCCGGTGTACTTCATGCGCTGCAGGCCGTACTGTTTTTCTTTCCAGCTCCAGCCTCCTACCATACCTACTCCTCCGACGTACAGGGCTCCGTCGGGTCCCCAGCGCATCCGATTGATGCCTGCTTCCAGCCCCTGGGTAAAGCGAAATACCGCCCCCTGGTACTGCCCGTCTACTTTTTCCAGAAAATCACGCTTGATGCCTCCGTGGGTTACCTCTCCGTGCAGTAGCTGCCCCTTGTAAGGGCCATCGCGCATAAGCAGTACCTCAGAGGGCGAGTTACCAATTTCGTCCTCCGGCAGCCAGATCGCCGGCATCGCCATGGGGGGAGGATTGGTAGGGTCATCTAACCCCCAGGCCATACCGTGGTACTCTCCCCGCTTGACATGGATGAGCTTGTTGGCCGGTAGCCATTGTCCCTGATTATCGGTCACGAACAGTTCATCGTCGGGTCCCAGGCCAATGCCGTTGGGCGTACGCAGGCCGTAATTGAGCCACTCGTAGGTACCATTCTTACTGATCTTAAGCGTACGTCCCCGGTCGGGGTGCTGCTTCTGACCGGCCATGAGCCGCATAGCCATCGACAGCGTCACGTAGAAGTAGCCATCCTTATGAACCAGCCCGAAGGCAAATTCGTGGAAGTCGTCGGTCACGCCCCAGCTGTTACACACGGGCCGGTACTCATCTATGACCTCGTCGCCGTCATGATCAATCAGCCGGGTCAGCTCATGCTTTTGCAGAACGTATATCTCTCCATCTACCACCTCCATACCCAGCGGCTCGGCCAAGCCGGAAGCAATACGTTTTACCTTTACCCGGTTGCCATCACCCGACTGCACACCATCCAGCAGGTACAGGCCTCCAACGGTGTCCCAGGTAGAGACCAACAGACGCCCGTCGGGCAGGAAGGCCATAGCTCCTACCCGCGGCTTGAACCCCTCTGGACGGATGGTACTCACCTTATAACTCGGATGCAGTCCCTCCAGCGCTTCGCCAAAGCCAGGCTTGGTAACAGGCTTGGGGGCTTCCGGAGCTTCTTTAGGCTTAGGCGGTGCCTGGGCGGTGGTATTAGAAGTTTGGGTTTCTTCCTTAGGCTTCAGCGTAAAGATGTAGTCCAGCATGGACTTGACCTCCTCGTCAGACAGAGCCGGATGAGCATTCATGGCGGCAGAGCCCCATGTACCCGAGCCTCCCTGCTTCACCTTACTGATCAGTTGCTGCCGGGTTTCTTTGTCTTTGGGGTAGCGGCTGGCTATCTGCTGAAGGGCCGGCCCCACCATGGGCTTCTCCAGCTCATGGCAGGTAAAGCAATCGCTCTTCTCCATCCAGTACCGGCCCAGGTGGTCATACTGGTCCTGCATCCGGGGCGGGGCCTGTTTGGGTAGTGCCTCAAAGTACCTTAGTAGTCGCGTGGTACCGTTGGGCTTTATGGTAATCGTTTCTCCGGCAGTAGTCAGTGTTACCGTGAGCTCGATAGGTATGCCCGAAGTCCGTATCACGCGCTCCAGGCCGGGCTTCCCCTTATCACTTATAAACTCCGGCCGCTCTTCAATCCGGATGGTATCGCCACTGGTAAGTATCAGGTAGTAGCCCAGGTAGATCTGCCCTTCTTTAAACCGGTATCCCTGGCTGATGATGGTAGTCGGTAGCTCCTTTTTGCCCCGCCGGACAATCCACCTATGCTCCCGGTCGGTGTCGGTAAAGTAGGCCGTACCCCAACTGGTTGGCTGCACATTTTTACGGTCGGTATAGGCGGCACCGTCCATCAGTACGCCCCCCTTCCAGGCTTTGTAGACCGCACAGCGGGCCAGATCATAAGCCAGGTACAGGTCCTGATCGAGGGCCAGCGTGAGCATCCGGGGCTGCTTGTCCAGTACCGAGCGGAAGGCCCATACATCCAGGGGCCGCGCATCCGGCGGGCGCTGCGACCCATGATCCAGAGCTCGGGCCTGAGTTGCAAGAGTGCCTAACCATACGGTCAGGAGTATAACAGATAAGAATCTTAACATGAGGTTCAGGAGCATAAGGATTTAGTAACCCTTACTATCCAAAGACGCGCAAAAGAGCATTTTACCTCTAAAAGTAGAAGACTTTAGAGAGTGGTAGTCCTAAAAGCCAGGCAGCCCGCACGTAGTACACTCGTGCGGGCTGCCTGGCTTTACTATTTATCTGCTCAGGTACTACCTGGCGGTGGCCATTACCATCTTGATGTTCTGACGGGCTCCCAGTTCCAGTACATCCACCAGATCCTGTACGGCCAGATTTTTATCCACACGCAGTACCACAGTAGGCTCCTGTACATTGGCAAAGACGCCCTGTAGCTGGGCTTCCAGCTGCTCAAACGGTACGGGGTCCTTATCTATGAAGTAGTTTTTATCGGCATCTACCGACAGCGTGATCTGCTTCTTGTATACCTGCTGTGATGAACCGGCCTTGGGTAAGAGCAGCTTGATAACGTTCGGATTGGCCATCGTGGAGATGATCAAAAAGAACAGCAGCAGGAAAAACATGATATCGTTGAGCGAGTGCGTAAACACTTCCGGCGCAAACCGACTCTTCCGACGTATTTTCATCTAACTTAGGTATTAGAGAGTTAACTGGTTAGGTAATTCGCTTTCTTCGCTATACAAAGTACCTACGATTAACGTGAGGCTACCGGCTTCTGTAGTACATCTAGGAAGTCCGAAGCAGCCATCTGCAGCTTCAGCGCGAAGCGGTCTATCTTCATGTTGAGCAGGTGATAACCTGCGTAGGCGATAAGACCGATGATCAGACCCGTTCCGGATGTAATCATCTTCTCGTACATACCACCCGCGATCGTACTGATGTTGAAGTCGTTGGAGATAGAGATATCGTAGAAAATACGGATGATGCCCGAGATCGTACCTACGAAACCAAGCATGGGTGCAATACCGGCAATAACCCCCAGGTAAGGCAGGTTACCTTCCATCCGCTGCAGCTCGATCTGGCCCGCGTTCTCTATAGAAGTTTCAATGTCTTTGATCGGGTAGCCGATCCGGCCGGTAGCCCGCTCGAATATACGCCCGGCGGCGGTACGCTGGTTACGGCAGAGCGACTCAGCTGATTTGAGGTTACCCTGCTGAATAAAGTCTTTTACGTTATCGACAAAACCCTGTTCGATCTTTCCATTGGCAGTAATAGCCAGAAAGCGCTCAATGATCAGAAATAGAGTTCCCAAAAACAGCAAGCCAAGAGGAAGCATTACCCAGCCTCCTTTCATCAAAAGGTCAATGACGGAAAGGCCTTGCTCTGCAGCCGGAGCTGCCATGGTAGAGTCGACTTGAAGAAGCATCATATAAACAATAAAAGTGAAAAGTTTAAGACTGAATGGTACGTATCAATACATTTCAAAACAACTTCTGACAATAAACGGACTACTCCCGCTCTTATTGTTCAAAGTCCAAAGATAGAGATTTTACTTTTCAGGAGGAATGTAACCTGTTCTTTCCTCACGTCTGTTCTGATTTTTTGTCACCACTACCGGATTTCCGGGTTGATGAAAAAGGCTATAAAATCCGTTCCTGCCCCTGTACTACGCAACTTGTGGGCAAGGATTACTGGAACGCTTTTTTACCTTTGTCCTGATCAATTATTTACCAACTGGTAATATTCATACGTCTAAATCATATCTGATGAAACCATTCTTCACTCCGGACCTGGTACGTCAGCTGCCCGTAGCAGTTGTAAGCGGTGGTATCATAGCCATGGTCTGCTTCAAGAGTACGACGGTCCACCTGCCGTTTTTTATCAATGTTCTTCTAAGCTTCGGGCTTGGATGGCTGCAGCCTCGTAAGGGCTGGGTGCTGGCGCTGGTTCAGGTACTTACCCTGCTGGTAGCCTATTCGCTATTCAGCAACAGCGACATAGTGGTTGCCACTGATCCACGAATAGCCAAGTTTACGACTTATATGGGTATATTCCCTACGCTGACAGGTGCTTTCGTAGGTGCTCTGCTGGGACGTACCCTGAAGGAGAGTAAGTAGACCTGTACCGGCCTTACTCTTCTTATTTATATCCTCCTCCTATCTGAACATATATGATTAAACTTCTACGTATCCTTATCCTGCTGACACTACCCTGGATCACGACTAGTTGCTACGACTGCGGTCCTATGGGCGAGCCCTTTGTTGAAATAAGCCTACCCCAAAAAGATCAATTGATACGAATAAGTGCATTGGGGGCTAAATCTGACTCTATATTTAATAGGGATACGATGTCGCTATATTTCTCCTATAGTAGATTTCCCATTTCCCTGCTTCAGGATAGCACTACCTTTCTTTTCCACTTTCCCGACCACGTTGATACTCTTACTCTTTACTACCAAAGAGTATTTGATACAAGTAAAAAATGTGGCTACTATAATGACATCAAAGCACCGGAACGTGGACCGTACTACCGAAGTACCTTTCCAAAGGTACATGTAGAATATCACTCGTACCTGGGCTCACGGGAACCCGGACATTATGCTCTAAGAGGCATATACATCCAAATCCAGAATCAGTGATGAAGAAAAATATACATGCACTACTTTGGACGCTGCTGTGGCTCCACTTCCTGATTGGGCAAGTAGTCCATGGGCAAGTAACTGAGGTTGATACCAGCTCAAAAAGTACCCCAACCGCCCCTACTTTCAGAGAGTATTCGGTAGGTATAGACGTATTCAAGAATATTCCCTTCTGGCTGCAGGGTAATAAAGCTCCTGTTATTGAGTATGCCAATGGTACCCAGCGTAACCGGGGTATTTATGAGGTTACGTTTCGTAAAAGAATAGATAGGTACTACCACCTGACTGGCTTGCTTGGCTACACCCACCTAACGATCAACTATCCGAGCGGCGTAGAGGAGGCCAACCAGATCAATGGCTGGTATCTAAAGGCAGGCAGGGAACGGGCAACCGGCGATCGGCAGCGAACCCATTTTGGAATACTTGGTATCGTCACCTTCTGCCAGTATCGCACCGACCTCCGCTATGCGGGCCCTACCTACGGTGACTATACGGAGCGCCGCCTCGTCAACAACATAGGCGTTGGGGCGGAGCCTTACTTTGCTTTTGACTTTTTTCCGCAGTCCCGCTGGATGCTCCGCTGGGTTACCCGCCTGAACTATCACTACCGCCTGTTTGGTGAGGGATATACCCCCTACTACCCCGGAATTGGCATTGCAGGCGGCTATCACTTTACTATGTCGGCAGGTACCAGCCTGCAACTACATTATCAATTTAGAGGCCGTTAATCAGGTAGCGATTACTTTACTATTTATCTATTGCTGCAATACATTTTATTTAAGTAAATTTCTCATGTCACACCCCCTACTCTTCATCCTATGACTCCCGATCAGGCTTTTCAGATCGCTAACCTGCTGGTACTGCCGCAGTGGCTGCTTATGGCGGTAGCGCCCCGCTGGCGCTTTACACAATGGCTGGTGAGATCTTTTGTGATACCGGTACTGCTGGCGGTACTGTACGCCCTGTACCTGTTTGGCGGTGGTCCGGTAGATTTCGGAGCATTCAGTACGCTGGCGGGCGTGAAAGGACTTTTTCAGAACGGAGGCGATGAGGTTATGCTGGCGGGCTGGATCCACTACCTGGCTTTTGACCTGGTAGCGGGTAGTGTGGTGCTGCGCGACGCGCAGGAAAGAGAGGTGCCGCACTGGCTGATCGTGGTACCGCTCTTGTTCTGCTTTATGCTGGGACCAGTCGGTCTGCTGCTGTACTGGATTATCCGTACCATCCGACAACCCGGTACCGTACTTGCCCCTGAAAAGTAAAACAAAGTACCTAGGGTAGGCTCCCCCGGATTTCGTTACTACCTTTGCGCCGTACATACTGACGCCGGGTAAAGTAGCGTTACTCCTTTAATGAAAGACTTCAGCAGACAATGGATGGCCCTGAGCTTACTGTTTCTGATGCTTGTGAAAGCATGGGTGATGCCCCTGTTGTACCTTGACTACGAGCTTCGCCGCGACTACATCATCAAGAATCTGTGCGTCAACCGCAACCGGCCCCAGCTACGCTGCAACGGCAAATGCTACCTGGCCAAGCGCCTGGCCGACAGCCGCAAACAGGAAGAACGCCAGGCTGAGCAAAGCTTCATGTACAGCCTGCTTGTTCAGGTAGCGGAGGGATGGGACCATCCAACGCTCTTTCAGCCCCCCCAGACACAAGTGCTGGATCTTCCTACTCCCAGCTATTCGTATACTGCCTCTCTGGTAGTCTCTACGGCCGTTGATGACATCTTTCATCCGCCATCAGTAGCCTAATATCTCCCTTTCTATTTTTATCAAATGCACCTGCTGCGTAGTGGCTGTCACGGCCTTATACCGTGACCGGCTTATCCACTAGCGCCGGGTACTACTCTTTTTTTATTTCTTCATTACATTACCTGCATTACCATGAAAGGTCTCTCTTACTTTATATATAGTCTTTTTGCTGCCCTTGCTTTCTCGGCACTTCTACTAGCCTGTACCAACTCTAATGAGATAGCTCCTACCGGTACGGGTGAGCTGACGCTGGAATTTGACAATGTAGCCGGCACCAAAAATGTTGTCCTCGGCAGTGGTACCTACCAGAATGCCGCGGGCGAAAGCTTCACCGTAGACCTCCTCAACTACTTTGTATCAAACATCAAGCTACTGCGCGCCGATGGCACCCACTATACCGTACCGCAGGACTCGAGCTACTTCCTGATCCGGGAAGCGGAGCGGCAGTCGCAGTTTGTGAAGCTGAAAAATGTACCCGCCGGAGAGTACGTGGGCGTAGAGTTTGTGGTGGGTGTGGATAGTCTGCGCTCCGTGTCGGACATCAGCAAACGTACGGGAGTACTTGACCCGGCGGATGCCTCACACGAAGGCAACAGCATGTACTGGTCCTGGAACTCGGGCTATATATTCCTGAAAATGGAAGGTACTTCTCCGCAGGCTCCGGCCGACGCCGCGGGCAACCGCAAGTTCAGGTACCATATCGGCGGCTTTGGTGGGTATAGCACGCCTACCTTTAATAACATACATACCGTACGGCTCCAGTTTGGTTCCGATAAAGCGCAGGTAGGGCCTAGCTCCTCCCCCGAAGTACACCTGCTGGCAGATGTACTTAAAGTCTTTAACGGTCCTGCTCAGGTAAGCTTAGCCACCAATCCGACGGTCATGGTGTCGCCGTTTTCGACAACAATTGCCAACAACTACGTCAACATGTTCAGCTATGACCACATGCATAGCCACAGCCACTAGTGATATGATAAGCCTACTTCGTCTTACCCTGTACAGCTTTCTGATGGGTACTGGTCTTACTCTGCTCTCCTGCCAACCCGAGCGGGAGAGCCCCGAACCGGAGCCGGCTACTAAGCCTACCCCTTACAACTGGACCAAGCCCCGTCACTTTCCGGAGCCGGTGTACGATTTCCAGGCCAATCCGCTGACGGCGGAGGGCGTGGAGCTGGGCAAATTCCTGTTTTACGACGGTATCCTGTCCCGCAATGGCCTCATTGGCTGCGGTACCTGCCACCAGCAGGCTTCGGCCTTTACGCACCACGGCCACGACCTCAGCCACGGCGTAGATGATCGGCTGGGTAAGCGCAATGCGCAGTCCGTACAGAATATGGCCTGGAGCCCGGTGTTCTTCTGGGACGGGGGTGTCCATGATCTGGACTTTGTGCCCTTCAATGCCATCGAAAATGAGGTGGAGATGGACGAAAAGGTAGGTAATGTACTGGATAAGCTCCGCAAGACTCCTGACTACCCCAGGCGGTTCAGGTCAGCGTTTGGTAGCGACGAGATCACTACTGAGCGCATGATGAAGGCGCTGTCGCAGTTTATGCTCACGATGGTGTCGGCTACCTCACGCTACGACTACTACACCATGGGCGATGCCTCTGCCCTCAACACGCAGGAGCGGCAGGGACTGACTCTATTCAAGCAGCACTGTAGCTCCTGCCATAGCGGTGAGCTATTTACCGACCACAGCTTCCGGAACAATGGCCTCCGGCCGCTGCCCGGTAACGACCTGGGGCGATATGACGTTACACAGGTCGAAACAGATCGTTACACCTTCAAGGTACCCAGCCTGCGCAACGTAGGTCTTTCCTCGCCTTACATGCACGATGGGCGCTACTATACGCTGGAAGAGGTACTGGATCACTATACGGACAGCGTGTTCAGCTCCCTGACACTCGATCCCATCCTCAAAAACGACACGGGTAAAGGGGGCTTGACGCTCTCCCCCACCGAGAAGCAGGCCATCATAGCCTTCCTGAAAACGCTGAACGACGACCAGTTTATCCGGGACCGTCGCCTCTCTGACCCCGGTATCGGCAATGCATTCTAATTGTTATTTATTCTAACACTTCTACGTGATCTCTACGTCACTATGACTACTTATATACTCCTACGCACCAGGCGCTGGTGCGTACTGCCCCTCCTGCTCGTCCTGTTGCTGGCCCCAGGTATTGCCTTTTCGTGTGATGTGTGTGGCTGCGCCAACGGGGGCTCCTACTTCGGCATGATGCCGCAGGCGCATCGCGCTATGGCTGGTGTGCGCTACCAGTACCTCCACTTCGATACCCACCCTACCAGCCAGGTACTTCATACACAGGAAACGTTTCGTATCACTGAACTATACGGCCGTTTTTTTCCGGTGAAGCGGGTGCAGGTGCTGGCGTTTCTGCCCTACCGATTCGACGAGCAAATCACTACCTCGGAGGTAAAGCAGCAGCAGGGCTTTGGCGACGCTACGGTACTGGCCTCTTACAATGTACTCAACACATTTATGGACAGTGACGAGTCGCGGCGCTTTAACCATACACTGCTGATAGGAGGAGGCATCAAGCTTCCGACCGGGCGTTTCCGCTACAACGCCGAGAATCCTCTGGAAGTAGCCAATGCCAACTTCCAGCCCGGTACCGGCAGCACGGATTTTATCGCCAACGCATTTTATACTATTACTCAGGACAAATGGGGGCTGGCGCTCAACGTGTCCCGGAAGTTTAATACAACCAACTCGCAGGGGTACCGCTTCGGCAACCAGTGGTACGGGACGGCCGAGCTGTACCGTACCTTCTCACTCGGCAACCTTTCGCTGGTGCCGCATCTGGGGGTATACGCGGAGCATTCGGCGCACGGTAGCCAGGATCAGAAACTACTAACCGAAACGGGCGGCAGCCTGCTGAATGCCACGGCCGGCGCTACCCTGTTTGCCAACCACTGGATGCTGGGGATCACGGCCCAGCGGCCCCTGGCTCAGAACCTGTCGGGAGGCCACGTGGTAGCCCGGTCACGGGCGCTGGTGCAGGTAGCGTGGCTTTTTTAAAATAGGGTTAACAGAGGGTGCATGGGCTGGTTTCATGGTTTTTGTTAACTTGCCCATGTTATCTATCACCCTATTTACTATCCACTCTTCTATGATTCGTACCCTCTACCTCCTCTTGCTTTCAGTATGTTTAGTATGCATTGGTATTCCGGCCTCCGCCCAGATCAGGTTTGAAAGAGGCTCCTGGGAAAACGTGAAGGCAAAGGCCAAAGCTGAGAAAAAACTGATTTTTGTAGATGTCTATGCTATCTGGTGCGGCCCCTGCAAGGTACTCAACCGGCAGGTATTCAGTACCAAAGAGGTCGGCGAGAAAATGAACTCCTTCTTTATCAGCTACAAAGCGGATGCCGAAGCAGGTGGTCGCCCCCTGGCGCTCCAGTACAGTGTCAAAGCCTACCCGACGGGCCTCTTCCTGGACCATGAGGGAAAAGTAGTACACCAGTTTGTCGGCTTCCGGCCTGTACACGAGTTTCTGGCCGAGGCCGACCGCGCCTTCCGCACTACCGAAAACGGTCTGGTATATAGTTTATATAAAGAAGCGTTCGACCAAGGAAGAAGAGACGCGGAGCTGCTACTTATCTACTTCAAGTTCCGGCGGATCTACAACCTGCCTACCCACGAGCAACTGGAACAGGTACTGGCCGACACTCCCGCCGACTCACTCCAGGTACCCAATTGGCAGAAGCTCATTGCTCAGAATACGGAGTGGGCCCGGGGCAAAGGCTTTGAGTGGTTGCTGACACAGAAGCAGACGCCGAACATCAAAAATCGGCTCGAGTTTATTATCAGTAATAGCATCCGCGTGGCTCAGGAGAAAAAAGACCTTGAGGCATTCCAGCGCACTCTAGCCTACCTGGATGAGATTGAAGAACCCAGAGCTGCCCGTGAGCTGAAAACCAGGTACGAAATAGGCTTTTATACCGAGACCAAAAAGCTGGATAAGCTAACCCAGTCGGCGGAGCGGTACCTGCAGGAAGAAGTCACCCCCTACCTCACCGAAGAAACCCAACAGCACAACCCGGAAGCCTACAAAAAGGCCCAGGACCGGCTTAGCTCTCTCTGCTGGACCTACATCAACCACATCAACAAAGACAAGCTATCCCGGATATGTGACTGCATGGCGGGCCTGATCCAGAAAGAGCAGAACCCCCACATACTGAACCAGTATGCTTCGCTCCTCTACAAGCAGGGCAACCGGCAGGAAGCGATTGAGGCACAGACACAGGCCCTAACCCTTGCGCAGGACCTCAACCTCGAGGAGGCAAAAGATTTTGAGAGTACCCTGAAGCAAATGAAGCGTAACAAGCTATAAGCAGGCTCCTTAGCAGGTTGAGCAGCGGCTTCTGCTGACAAAAAATCAGCAAAAAACGTCTACTGGCTACGATGTACTTATACTTCTCACGATTCTTCGTAACTTTGTGAGTTAATAGAACTTGTTACTATTCGTAGGAGGAACAGAAACAAACAGTTTCAGAAATTGTACCTCTTATATATCCAACAGATAACCGGGCAGTAGCTCAGCATAACCATGTTTGAAAGCTTACAGGATAAACTCAATAACGCCTTCCGCACGCTCAAAGGGAAGGATCGTATATCGGATATTAACGTAGCCGCTACGACCAAAGAAGTACGCCGTGCCCTGGTCGACGCCGACGTAAACTTTAAGGTAGCCAAAGAAATTACGGACCGCATCAAGGATAAGGCCCTCGACCGGAAGATCCTGATTTCGGTAGAGCCGGGTCAGATGTTCGTGAAGATCGTGCAGGAGGAGCTGACCGAACTTATGGGTGGACAGGCCGAGAGCATCAACATCAAAGGTGACCCGGCCGTGATCCTGATCGCAGGTCTGCAGGGATCGGGTAAGACTACCTTCTCGGGTAAACTAGCCAGCATGCTCAAGAAGCAGGGCCGTAACGTACTCCTTACCGCCTGTGATATTTACCGTCCGGCGGCGATAGACCAGCTCAAAGTACTGGGTGAGCAGATCGGAGTAGAAGTATACGCCGAACCCGAAAACAAAAATGCGGTAGAGATTGCTCAGAACGCCATTGCACAGGCTCGTAAAACTGGCAAGAAGATCGTGATTGTGGATACGGCGGGTCGTCTGGCGGTGGATGAAGCCATGATGCAGGAGGTAGAAAACATCAAGAAGGCCATAAATCCCAGTGAGATCCTGTTTGTAGTGGACTCCATGACCGGTCAGGATGCGGTAAATACAGCTAAGACCTTCAACGACCGCCTCAACTTCGACGGCGTAGTACTTACCAAGCTCGACGGAGATGCCCGTGGTGGAGCGGCTCTGTCTATCCGCCAGATCGTGGATAAGCCGATCAAATTTATCAGTACGGGTGAAAAAATGGAGGCTCTCGATGCCTTCCACCCCGATCGTATGGCGAGCCGTATCCTGGGTATGGGTGACGTGATCTCACTCGTAGAGCGCGCTCAGCAGGCCTTTGACGAAGACGAAGCCAAGCGCATCAACGCCAAGATGCGTCAGAACAAGTTTGACTTTGACGACTTCCTGGGGCAGCTGCAGCAGATCAAGAAGATGGGTAACGTGAAGGACCTGATCGGGATGATTCCCGGTATGGGCAACGCCATCAAAGATCTGGACATTGACAACGACTCCTTCAAACCCATTGAGGCCATTATCCAGTCTATGACCAAGAAGGAGCGCGAAAATCCGGACATTATCGATGGCAGCCGGAAGAAACGGATTGCTACCGGTAGTGGTACTTCTATCCAGCAGGTTAATAACCTGCTCAAGCAGTTTGACGAGATGCGCCGGATGATGAGAAAGATGAATACCATGCAGGCAGCCGGAAAGGTTGGCAAGATGCTGAAAAAATAATATCCTTTGTATCAATAGCTGACCTCCAGGACTTACTCATTCTGGAGGTCTCTTTTTATCTATGAAACGAGCTTTTCTCCTTTTCCTTTTTGTATTGGCGGCCAATGGTGTATTTGCACAGGCATCCGTAGGCTACTACCCATGGAGCGGGTTATTATCGGTAAGTACCAATCCCAATCGCCCCCTGTGGCTGGACACCCGCGTCCAGACCAACTCCCTATTCAGCAGCCTCAGCCTAGACCTGCTACCGCTCGTCACCATCAAACGGACCGAGGTAGTGCAGTGGTATGCGGGGGGCGGTCTGCGTCTGAACCCGCTCTACCGGATTGCGGACCCGCGGGCCAGCTTGATCACCGTGGATGGCTACTCGATCAATGCCGGAGTACGGGCGGCTCCTTTTGCGGCCAACCGCCGTATCCAGCTCGCGCTCGAGCTCAATCCCTACGTAAAGGATGACCTGGCCAGCGGAGTGCTCAAAACGCACTTCGGCCTCATCTATGTTTTTGATAAAAAAGAAAAAGACCAGTAGGTACTGACGATGAGCTGGGTGTATCTGATTATAGCGGGTCTTTTTGAGGTAGGGTTCACAACCTGTCTGAAGCTATCCAATAACTTCTCCAACCACAAGTGGAGTACCGGCTTTGCGTTGTGCATTGGCCTCAGCTTTTACTTTCTGAACAAAGCCATTCAGCACATTCCTATGGGTACGGCCTATGCCGTATGGACAGGTATCGGCGCGGTAGGTACCGCTCTGCTGGGGATTATTCTCTTTCAGGAGCCTGCCACCTTCTGGCGGGTGTTCTTTATCTTCACCCTGATCGCCTCTCTGGTAGGTCTCAAACTGGTAGCTTCCTAGAAATAAAAAAGCGGTGCGGAACAAAGGTCCCGCACCGCTTTCAGTATAAACTACTCTTCTTATTAATCCTCTTTCTTTGGCAGATTCAGGCTGCTGAAATCTCCCTTTTCCAGCGCTTCGGCCTTGCTGAACTGACGCATGGCTTCGCGATAGATATTATCTATAGGATTAAGTACCTGGTAGATCTCGTTGCTCAATCCATCCTTGCGCTGACGGCCCCATACGTAGCGGCCGATAAGTGCCTTCGTCTGAGCGACGATGACCGGCTTGGACCGCGACAGTTCGCTGTCGTTACGCTTGATACCTGCCTTCGAGGCCTCCTGTACCAGATCAGCCACCATGGCATCTGTTACGCTGAAGGTAGTGAGGTACTCCTTAAACGACATCTTCTCGAGCTTTTTCTGATTTGCACTTACATAGCGAAGCGCATAATCACGTATGATGTTCTTGGCGTACAGCTCAAACAGGTACTTGCTGTTCATGCTGGTATCTCGGGGAACGAATACATCGGGCATAATACCACCGCCTCCGTATACCACACGTCCGCCTTCGGTCTTATACCGCAGCTTCGGATCAAACTTGATGCTATCCTGTACGAAGAGCTCGCCGCTCTCGAAGCGCTTCTTCATATCTCTTTCGTACTCGTCGCCTTTACCCAGTTCGTAGGGTTTCTGAATACTGCGTCCGCTCGGAGTAAAGTAGCGCGAGATGGTCAGTCGCAGCTCGGATCCGTCCGAAAGCTTAACCGGCATCTGCACGAGTCCTTTTCCAAAGCTCCTGCGGCCTACTACCAGGGCACGGTCATGATCCTGCAGGGCTCCGGCCACGATCTCAGAGGCGGAGGCACTTCCTTCATCTACCATGACGATCACCGGCCCCTCTTCGAACATACCCGTAACATGGGCGCGGGTCTGGCGGTCAAAGCGGCTGTCTTTGCCATCGGTATACACCAGTAGTTTGTTACCGGCTATCATCTCGTCGGCAATGCTGGTAGCACGCTCCATGTAGCCGCCCGGGTTACCACGCAGGTCAAGCATCAGCTTTTTCAGTCCGCTGGCTTTCAGCGACGACAGCGCATTCTTGAACTCATCGTAGGTAGTTTCGGAGAAACGACTGATCTTGATGTACCCGATTTCTTCGTCCACCATATAGGCTGCCTCTACAGAGTAGGTAGGGATACGATCACGTTTTACGTTAAAAACCATAGGATCCTTAACGCCCGTACGGCCAATCTCAAGCTTTACTTCGGTACCACGGCGTCCGCGCAGCATCTTAAATACCTTAGCGTTGGTGACACCGGGTCCGGACAGCGGTTCTCCGTTTACTTTCAGGATCCGGTCACCGCTTTGGATACCCACCGTTTCCGAGGGGCCTCCGCTCAACGGAGTCACTACAAAAACGGTATCATTAAAGAGGTTGAACTCTACGCCAATCCCATCAAAGCCCGACTCCAGCTGCGACCGTGCCGCAGAGGCTTCGTCAGCATTGAAATACGTCGTATGGGGATCGAGCTTCTCGAGCATTTTCTGGATGGAATAATCTACCAGCTCGTCGGTATTGACCGAATCTACATAGTTATTCTCAATCAGCATCAGTACTTCTCTAAACTTCGCGTAGCCTTTGGCTACCTCAGTCAATTTTCTTCCTCCACTAAAAAAAGTAGCTCCCAGCAGCATTCCGGCTGCCATAGTTATACTCAAAATAATGGGCAAACGTACCACTGTACGCGAATTCTGAACCGGTTTATCGGGTGTAGGTTCGTTCATGCTATCTTCCTTTCATTGCTACTTAAACAATCACTTCCTTACAATACTATTCCTTAACGAGAAATAGAAGGTTTTCGTTGCGAAAAAAACAGGATATTCGGCGAGCAGCTAGCCAAATTCTATTTGGTTTGCAGCTCAACCAACAAACTTTTCTCCCGCCATTTCAACGAATAAGTCTAAAGCCTCCGGGTTGCGCATGGTATCGCGGCTAACTACCCGGGCTGGGTCATGGCCCATCAGTATTTTCTTGACGGGCGCTTCCAGCTTTTTGCCACTGATCGTATAGGGTATCTCAGATATCTCCAGAATAGCATCGGGTACATGGCGGGGACTAAACTGCGTCCGAAGCTCCTGGTTGATACGCGCCTTTAGCTCGTCGGTAAGCAGTACATCCGGCGCCAGCACTACAAAAAGGGGCATGTAGCCGCTCCCATCTTCCCGCTCAAGGTATATCACCAGGCTATCCTTGACCTCCGGTAAGCTCTCTACGGCACTGTATACCTCGGCCGTACCTATGCGCACACCACCCCGATTAAGGGTAGCATCGGAGCGCCCGTAGATAATGACCGAGTTGCGGGACGTGATCTTGATCCAGTCGCCGTGGCGCCACACACCAGGGTACATTTCGAAGTAGCTGCTCCGGTACCGCTCATTGTCCCGGTCGTTCCAGAAGTAGATGGGCATGGAAGGCATGGGCTGCGTAATCACCATCTCTCCCAGCTGATTCCGCACCGAGCGCCCGTCGTCATCGTAGGCTTCGAGCCGGCAGCCCAGCATGCGGCACTGGATTTCACCGGCGTATACGGGTAGCAGCGGACTGCCTCCGACAAAGGCGCTGCACACATCAGTACCTCCACTGAGCGATATCAGCCATACATCTTTCCTGACCTTCTGGTATATCCACTCGTACGCTTCGGGTATAAGGGGTGAGCCCGTAGAGCCGATGGTCTGCAGGTGGCGCAGGCGCTCGGTGGGTACCTGTACATCGGCCTTCATACAGGCAATGAAGTAGGCAGCCCCGCCTCCGAAGTGGTTGATCCGGGCCCGGTCGGCCAGCGTCCAGAGTACCTGCATAGTCGGATAAGCTACGGCTCCGTCGTATACCACCAGTGTAGCTCCCATCAGCAGAGAGGCTACCGAGTAGTTCCACATCATCCAGCCGGTAGTAGAGTACCAGAAGTAGCGGTCGCCGGCCTTGACGTTCTGGTGCAGGGCCAGTGCCTTAAAGTGCTCCAGCAGGCTACCTCCTACGCTATGGGTAATGGCCTTGGGCTTACCCGTGGTACCGGACGAGTAAAGTACCCAGATGGGATGATCAAACGGTACCGCCTCAAACTCAAGAGCGGCCGAAGGCGTGTCCAGTACATCATCCCAGTTGGTGACTCCTTCCATCTCGGCATTCTTGTCGAGGTAGTTGACCAGTACGGCCTCCTCTACCGAGGGCAGGGCGTTGAGCAGGTCCCGTAAGGCAGAGGTCTTATCAAATGATTTACCGTTATAGGTATAGCCGTCGGCGGCAATGAGTACCTTGGGCTCGATCTGCCGAAAGCGGTCAACGACGCTGGCGTGCCCGAAGTCGGGCGAGCAGCTGGACCATACGGCCCCTACGGCATTGGCAGCCAGAAACGCCACTACCGACTCCGGAATATTGGGAAGTACGGAGGCTACGCGGTCGCCGGGCTTTACACCTCGCTTGCGCAACCAGGTAGCTACGGCCGCAACCTGCTGCTCCAGGGTAGCCCAGGATACCTCAGTGAGTGACTGCCGCTCCGACTGGAACAGCAGCGCTGGCCGGTCTTTGGTTTTATTACGGAATACGTGTTCGGCGTAATTGAGAGTGGCCCGCGAAAACCAGCGGGTACCGATCATGTCGTTGCTATCGGACCGCCGCAACACATCAAGGTATATATCGTGTGATTTGATCTGGAAGTACTGCCAGATACTCTCCCAGAAGTCTTCTATATCGGTTACTGACCACTCCCACAAATCATGATAATCGCGGAAATAAAGTCCTTTTTTGACAAACAGCCAGTCCATATATTTTTTCAGGTTCGACTGCTCTATAAAGGAACCTCTGGGCTTCCAAAGAGGTTGTACTGATACATTCTGAGACATATAGGTTAGTGAAGGTAGGGGTGGACTAAATACCACGTATGAATTACAGTTAATACTAACGACAATTCCTAAGTTTTAGGATAAATATAGATTAAAATTCTTCGTGCTGAAATTTATCCTAACTTTGCACGCCCATTACAAAACGGGCTATAATTTTCTGATAGTCAGCCCAGTCACAAGCCACTAGATTTTGCAACAGCATTAAACTTATCAATTATATTCCTCCTACTGTATTAGCTAATAAAAAAATTTGGAAAGAGGACCAACTATCCAGTAGTGATACTGCATTCCTATGAAAAAACAAAATCGCAACTCCAAGAACACAAGATCATCGGGCCCGCGTAAATCAGGCTTCGCTCCTGCCCCGGAAAGCCGGTTTAGCAAACCCAGTATAAAGAAATCAAGCCTTAGACCGGGAGCTGCCCCTGCTAAGCGTAATGAAGATAACCGTACCGACCGGCCCCGACGGGACTACGATAATCGTCCCGAAGGAGAAAAACGTTTTGGAAAGTCGGGCTTCGGGAAGCCGGGTTTCGACAAACCAGGCTTTGGCAAGTCGGGCTACGGTAAGCCAGGCAACGATAAGCCAAGCTTCCGAAAAGATCGTCCTGAGCGTGGTGGAGACACGTTTAAACCTAAGGGTGAGTTTAGACCACGCCGGGAAGAAGGCTCTGACCGACCCGCTCGTCCCTTTGACCGCGAAAGGAATTCCGGCTTCAGATCAGAAGGCGGTTTTAAGCCAAGAAGAGAGGGCGGCTTTGATAAGCCGGGCAACGACAACCCAGGCTTCGATAGGCCCCGCCGTCCATTTAACCGTGACAACAACTCACAGGACGAACGCCCCCGCGGCGACTTCAAACCCAGACGCGAAGGCGGTTTTGATAAGCCGGGTTTCGACAAGCCGGGCTTCGACAAGCCTCGTCGTCCATTCAACCGCGATAACAACTCGCAGGATGAGCGTCCACGGGATGATTTCAAGCCAAGAAGAGAAGGAGATTTTGATGGCCCCCGTCGCCCATTCAACCGTGACAACAACTCACAGGATGAGCGCCCACGTGGCGACTTCAAACCCAGACGTGAAGGCGGTTTTGATAAGCCGGGTTTCGATAAGTCAGACTCGGACAAGCCCAGATTTGGCCGATCAGGATCTGATAAGCCCAGGTTTGACCGTCAGGACCAGGACCGTCCATCGCGCAGGAATAGTGATGAACCCTCTACCGAAGGACTCAGTCGTCGCGTAGGTCGTTTTGATAAAGCTCCCCGCTATGACTTCAGCCGCTACGAAGACAAACCGCGCGAAAAGCGTAAGGAAGGTGAAGGTGGCGAAGATCTGATGCGTCTGAACCGCTATATATCCAATGCGGGTATCTGCTCACGTCGGGAGGCTGATGATCTGATCGCATCGGGACAAATCTCGGTTAATAGCAAGACCATCACCGAAATGGGGTATAAAGTAAAGCCCACGGATGTAGTAAAGTACGGCAAGAAAGCGCTGAACCCGGAGCGGATGGTGTACATACTGCTCAATAAGCCGAAGGATTATATCACCACCACCGAAGATCCGGAAGATCGCAAGACGGTAGTGGACCTGATTGCAGGAGCTTGTCAGGAGCGCGTATATCCCGTAGGGCGTCTGGACCGTAACACCACCGGACTGCTGCTGCTTACCAATGACGGAGAGCTGGCCGAAAAGCTAACGCACCCATCAAGCGGTGTGAAGAAAGTATACCAGGCCGAACTGGATAAGCCCATTACCAACGAAGACTTTGAGGCTCTGCAGCAAGGTCTGGAGCTGGAGGATGGCTTTATCAAACCGGATGAGGTAGGTATCGTAACACCCGACGCCATGGTAGTAGGCCTCGAGATCCACAGCGGACGCAACCGCATCGTACGCCGGATGTTTGAGCACCTGGGCTACGAGGTAAAGAAGCTGGATCGTACCGTGTTTGCCGGTCTGAACAAGAAAGACCTGCCTCGCGGTAAGTGGCGGTTCCTGACGGAGAAAGAAGTGATACGACTGAAATTCCTTTTGTAGTAGTACTTTAAGGATATAAAAGGGAAAGCCCCGGCACATACGTCCGGGGCTTTCTTGTTGTATTACTCTCAATTGGCAAGCACTCTCTGGTATTACTTCACGCTTACTACCTCTACCTCAAAGGCCAGCGGTGCGTAAGGCATAATTGTGTACTGGCCTGTCTGCTGGTTTACGCGGCCACTGCGGCCATAGCCTAGATTAGATGGGAATATCAGTACGGCTTTCTCGCCGGTACGTAGCTTACGGATTCCCTGGTCAAATCCCGGGATCATAGTACCCAGGCCTGTCACGTACTCGAGGGTACCCTTGTCAAACTCAGTACCCTTCATCAGCTTACCGGAGTAGTTCACTTTTACCGTCTTACCCGCGCCGATCGTATCACCACTTACTGTATTCAGACGGATGATGTGGAGGTTATTGGCCATCTTTTCGGTTCCGCTATACTCCTTCGTCGCTATGTAATCATGTATCTGCTTTAACTCCGTCCGCAGCGCAGCTATCTCCATCTCCACCCGAATCACTGAGTAGGCCGGAATACTTCGGTATTCCACATTTCCAAACGCCAGGTAGTATGGTAGCAACAAGGTAGCTTTTTCGCCCGTACGCAACAGACCTATGGCCCGCTCCATACCGGGTAGTAATAAACCAATACCTGCCGGAAATACCAAAGGCTTCTGCTTCATGGTTTCTGTACTATCGATGAGTGTTCCGTCCAGGGTATACATTCTGAAATATATACTGGCTTCATCCCCGATCTGAGCTTTCTGTCCGGAGGGATTGGTCTGCTGCATGATATAGTGCAAACCCGACGAATCCGCTACCGCCGTTAGGTTCCGTGCTGTCAGATACTTCTTAATCTGATCTTCATTCTCCTGTATCTTATTAGATTCCTGATTAGTCAAAAAATCATTACAAGAACTTAGCATCACTGCCAGTGCCATACACACTACTGCTGTCCACTTTTTAAGCATAAAACAATGTAAAGTAAAATAAGGTAAAATTTGGGTTAATAAGGGATTGCGTTACTGCTTCACTCTAGTACGTAGCTTCGGGCAGGTTTGTTGCACCGGCCCGAAGCTATCTACTCTAAGAGTATAACCAACGGGGGAAGGTTGGAAAGCAGTCCGAAAATAATCAGGCTGCCTTCTTTTTCTGAAGTTGCTCGTAGTATTTACAGAAATGAGTCAGCGGACACTCGTGACACTTGGGGGTACGGGCCAGGCATATGTACCGGCCGTGCAGGATCAGCCAGTGGTGCGACTTAGGTACCAGCTCCTTAGGAATATATGGCATCAGGCTCTTCTCCACCGCCAGTGGCGTAGTGGCCGTACGGGGTACCAGCCCCAGCCGGTGCGACACCCTGAACACGTGCGTATCTACAGCCATAGTAGGCTGGTTGAATATAATAGAAGTTATGACGTGGGCAGTCTTGCGTCCTACGCCCGGCATACGCTGTAGCTCCTCCACGGTAGCAGGTACTTCCCCGCCAAACTCCTCCACCAGCATACGAGCCATACCTACCAGGTGCTTGCTTTTGTTGTTGGGGTACGACACCGACCGTATATAGGAGAATACCTCCTCGGCCGTAGAGGCCGCCAGCGACTGTGGGTCCGGGAAACGCTCAAACAACGTGGGGGTAATGGCATTGATTCGTTTATCAGTACACTGCGCCGACAGGATCACCGCCACCAGCAATTCATACGCATTACCGAATTGTAGCTCTGTCTCAGGTTGGGGGAAATGGGTAGTAAAGTAATCGAGGAAAAGTCGAAAACGCTCTTTCTTCTGCATGCTAATTATACTCTAACGGTAAGGCAATAAAAATCTACCTTCCTGCTTATGCTGTTGAAGCAGGAAGGTAGTGTACAAACAAAACAACCGACAGAAATATCTATACAGACAGTTCGGCCGGTTGATTTATAGTATATTGACAGGAATAATCCAGCACCCTTTCGATCACCCGATCGGATGGCGTTCGGGTGATGCGGTTCATCTGATGCTGTATCTCGAGCGCGTCGAGGTAGAAGTTCATCAGTTCATCGTCAAGGGCGAGTGCCTCAACAATCAGGGCGTTTTCCTCTTGGGTTGTTTCGGCATACAGATACCGTACAACATCATCGTAAGTAAAAGTTTTGGTCATATTGCGGAGTACGTTGGCTAAATTGCTTGCGCAAATTAATCAGCGCGTAACGCATCCTCCCCAATGCCGTATTAATGCTCACCCCTGTGGCATCGGCGATCTCCTGAAAGCTCATGTCCTCATAGTGGCGCATGATGAGTACCTGCCTTTGCACGTCGGGTAACCGCTGGATCATCTCCCGCAGCTGCTCATGTGTTTCCTGACGAATCTGGATCGACTCTACCGAATCTTCCGAAAAGTCAAGTGTATTAAACACATTGCTTCCATCTTCAAACACTACATTGGGGTAGCGTTTATCACGTCTGAAATAATCAATTGCGAGGTTGTGAGCGATACGAATAATCCATGGCAAAAACTTACCCTCTTCGTTGTACTTACCTGACTTTATAGTATCGACTGCCTTGATCAGTGTGTCTTGCAATAGATCTTCGGCAACGTATTGGTCTTTTACAATCAGATAAATAGTCGTATAGATTCTGGACTTGTGACGCTGAACCAGCTTTTCAAAAGCTTTTTCATTGCCACGGATGTACAGCGATACCAACTCACTGTCGCTAACTAGGACTTTATCCATTTAAGTTGTTCGATTTAGTTAACGTAGAGCCGTGTATCGATATTGTACCTCCTTTCGTTTTTAGTCTGGGTAATTAAGAAGCTTATTTTATTGGGCCTTTTTCTTTAGGTATATCAAAGAAATATATTAGATCATTGATTTGCAAGCATTCTATTTGCTTTTTTTCGATTAACGCCGGGGATTAACAATTGTTAACAAGTTTTGGGCCCGATTTTTATGGTTGCACCTCTACTTGGGCATTTTGTACTCATTCGGCGAAAAACTAGAACTATTGCAACTTTTCCGCAAATATCTAAACTCTGAACTACTACCGATAGTTCAGAAAGTAAGACTCAGGTTTTATGACTATTTAGTAAACGGTAAAAAAGCTACCCGGATCGGAGCGCTGGTTACTGGTACTTCGTATCTGTTCCCAAATTACTACCTTTGCCGGAGTAGCTGATGGCAGGCATCCGGGTGTTCGGAATGTATATACGAAGATTGACCTTCCTAAGTTCAATCAAATCCTAATTTATAGTTATAATCTTAGTCATATTTAATACAAATATCTTTATGAAATATAGTAAGCACGTTTTTATCTGTACAAACCAGAAAGATGCTCCCAAGAAATGCTGCGGACGTGAACATGGACTCGCCCTGGTAGATGCTTTCAAAACAGGGATGAAAGAGCGTAAACTGATGCCTGAGATGCGTGCGCAAGGTACCGCCTGCCTGGATATGTGTGCCTTTGGACCGGCGGTAGTAGTGTATCCCGAGGGAGTATTTTATGGAAATGTACAACTTTCGGATGTAGAAGAGATTATAGAAAGCCACCTGGTAAATAATACGCCTGTAGAGCGGCTCAAGCTGGACGTTTAGTCCGTAAGCCGACTTTCTGCCATAAGTGAGGTAAGAGGAGATAAAAAGAATAACCTGTGAAGTATAAGCATCTGTTTTTTGACCTGGACCATACCCTGTGGGACTTTGAGCGTAACTCGTCCGAATCACTCCTGGAAATATTTGAACGGTTTGAACTGGCAGGCCATGGCGTAACCTCCTGCGACGAGTTTATCGGTACGTTTTCCCGCATCAACCTGGCCCTCTGGAAGGCCTTTGATCAGGGTACTTATACGCATACCTACATTCGGGAGAATCGTTTCCGGATGGTTTTTGAGGAGATGGGACTGGTAGCCCCTACCTGCTGTTCCGAACTCGGTGAGTGCTACCTGGAGCTACTGCCCCAGAAAAAGTACCTGCTCGAAGGAGCGCTGGATGTACTGGATCATGCGGCCGGGCAAGGGTATGTGCTGCACATCGTCACCAATGGCTTTGACCATGTGCAGGCGAAGAAGATGCAAAACTCAGGAATATTCCACTACTTCACCCATATCATTACCAACGAAAAGGCACAGGCTAAGAAGCCCGATCCGCGCATATTTGCCTACGCGCTGGAACTGGCCCGCGCCCGGCACGAAGAGTGCATCATGATCGGTGATAACTGGGAAGCGGATATACTGGGGGCCAAGCGCTTCGGACTGGATACCGTCTACTACAACCCGCTGGGCCTGCAGTACGACGAGGTACCCACGCACGACATCCGTCACCTTCACGAGCTGAAAGCGATAATCTAAACACGAGGCGGCCTACTGGGCCGCCTCATTCATATTATTGAGCTGCTCCACCCGGAACTCCATCATAGAGGCAATATTCAGCGCCCGTACCTTCACTTCGGCGGCTTTTTCGCCTTCAAACAATTCATCTACCGTTTCGTAAAACAGGACCAGCCACCGATCGAAGTGGTGGGGCCTCAGCGGATGCTGCTGGGTAAGCCGGAAGTGCGGCGGCATGGGCCGGCCACGGTACCCTCCCGTTCCGAACAGGATGTTCTCCCAGAAGTCATACATCTTGGGCAGGTGCAGGTCCCAGTTCACCCGGGCTACTTCACTAAACAGCGGCCCGATCAGTTGGTCCTCCCGGACCTTGCCATAAAACGTATTAACCAGTAGCTCTACATCGGCTCTGGTAGTTATATCAGGAAGCATAGTACGTAGTTATATACATAGTAGGGTACTACCATGGGGTAGTACATCTCTCTCTTCAACACAACAAAGGTACTTCTGCGTTCGGAATCAGCGAATGACATTCATCAGCCTCGGTTTGATTCGGCAAATCCGGAGGCATTTATATACCTTTGCTTCCCAAATTCCAGGAACACATCTAATCTCATTTTCGCAGCGTCCTATGTCTGGTACTCTACTGGTTGTAAAGATCGGCGGCAACGTCATTGATAATCCCGAAGCCTGCTCCCGATTCCTGCAGGCCTTTGCCCAACTCCCCTCTCCCAAGATACTCGTACACGGTGGTGGTAAAGTAGCTACGCAGGTAGCCGCCAAGCTGCAGATCGAAACCCAGATGGTAGACGGCCGCCGCATCACCGACCGCCCCATGCTTGACGTAGTGACGATGGTATACGGAGGACTGGTCAACAAGAATCTGGTGGCGCAGCTACAGGCGCAGGGCTGCAATGCCATCGGTCTCACGGGAGCCGACGGGGGCATTATCCGATCGGTAAAGCGCCCGGTGAAGGAGATAGACTATGGTTTTGTGGGAGATATTGAAGCCGTTAATACCACTCAGGTAGAGGCTCTGCTGCAAAGTGGGCTGGTACCTATTATAGCCCCGTTAACTTATAGTGCCGAAGGTGTACTACTCAACACCAATGCCGATACCATGGCCTCCGCCATGGCCGTGGGTATGGCGGAGCGCTACGAGGTGAATCTGGTGTACTGCTTTGAGAAAAAGGGTGTCCTCTCCGACCCTGATGACGACAATGCCGTCATCTCTTCCCTGAATCCGGACTCATACGCCAGCTACAAAGCGGAGGGCGTCATCAACAAAGGAATGATACCTAAGCTGGACAATGCATTTAAGGCGCTACAGGAGCAAGTCAGCCGCGTGACCATCTGCCATGCTGATGATCTGGCCGCCGCTACGAGCGGTTCAGCGGGTACTATTCTCTCACTCCAATAGGAGGCTACACAAGTGTAACCGATTGATACATTTGGAATTAGTTGTTATGCTTTTTAAAATTTTTTAATTTTGAGGAGGTAATCATGTGTAGATAGGTAGAAGTAATCCTCCTCAACGAATGTCTCGTCTAAAAACCAAGCTTGCTGCTATACTCCTGATAGGTAGCCTCCTTTCAACTCTGGAAGGATACTCCCAATCCGTGACCTTTTATAAGGATGTGCAGCCCATTATTCATAACAACTGTTCAGTGTGCCATCGTCCGGGTGAGGCCGCGCCTTTTTCCCTTATCACGTACGATGATGTAGCCAAGCGATCGAAGTTTATCCGGAAGGTGGTAAGCAGCCGCTATATGCCTCCCTGGAAAGCCGACGACCACTATACCCAGTTTGCTAATAACCGCTCGCTGAGTGATAAGGAAATAGAAACGCTGGTAGCTTGGATAGACGCTGGCACTCCGAAAGGGAAAGTAAAGCAGGATGCCGAAAAAGCCCTGCTGGAACGAGCCATCGCTGGTACGGCTTACCACCGCAAGCCCGACCTGACCCTCAAAATGAGCGAAGCCTACGTACAGAAAGGCGACGGTAAGGAGCGCTTCATCATGTTCAAGGTTCCTTTTGAGCTGGCGCAGCGGGCCAACATTGAGGCCATTGAATTTACGTCCAACGACAAAAAGATCATCCACCACGCCAACTTTGCTATTCACCCCGTGGAGGACACAGTCATAAATTTACATAATACGGTCAATGTCGTAGATATGAACGGCGAGTCGGCCAGCCAGTACTACCAGTGGGTGAAGTACAAGAAAGAAATGAGCTACTACGGGGGCTGGGTACCTGGTGCCTCTCTCGAGACGTACCCCAAAGATATGGGCTGGGAAATGCCCCGCCGCGGTGTTATGCTCCTCACGGTACATTACGGGCCTTCGGCTCTGGATGCCGAGAGTATCAATGGTGTTAACTTTTTCTTCAAGAATACCCCTATCAAGCGAAAGGTAAAGGTGATCAGTCTGGGATCGGGGGGCATCGGTGAGAAAGACATCACTCCGCCCTTTATGCTCTTTGCGGATGAAGTCAAGACCTTCACCCTCCGGATAGCCAATAACCAGCCCGACGTGTCGCTGCTCTCGGCCTGGCCGCACATGCACCAGCTAGGCAAGACATTTAAGGCCTATGCCACCCAGGCCAACGGAGATACTATACCGCTGGTACGGATACCGGACTGGGATTTTCGCTGGCAGGAGATATACCGTTATCAAAAGCCGGTGCTGCTACCGAAGGGTGCTGTTGTGCATATAGAAGGTACTTACGACAACACGGCCCAGAACCCCATGAACCCGAACAACCCGCCCAAGCTGGTACTTTCGGAAGGTAACATGCGGAGTGATCAGGAAATGATGACACTGCTGCTGATGTATGTAGTACGTGAGGAAGGCGACGACCAACTGACGTTCGACTGGCAGATCTCTTCCAAATAGCTCTAAAAAACTTTCCATATGGCTGCTTGCGCACCTGATATGTACCGGAAGAGAATAGGCTCTTTCCTTGTGGGAGCTATGGTACTCATGGGGGTAGAAGCCTCTGCCCAGTCCCTCTTTACCCGCCTCACACCCAAAGCCAGTGGTGTTGACTTCGTGAATAAGATTCAGGAAAACGACTCCCTGCACATATTCCGGTACGAGTACCTCTACAACGGCAATGGCGTAGGCATCGGGGACTTCGACGGGGACGGACGGCCCGACCTGTTCGTGTCGGGCAATACGGTAAAGAACAAGCTGTACCTCAACCGCTCGGCCCAGACGCCCGGCAGCATCCGGTTTGAAGATGTGACTCGCAAAGCCAACGTAGCCGGCAACGGTACCTGGAGTACAGGTGTCAGCGTGGTGGATGTCAATGGTGACGGACTGCTGGACATCTACGTCTGCCACTCGGGCTTCTTCCGTGACTCTACCAGGCTCGCCAACGAGTTGTACATCAACCAGGGTGTAAAGAATGGGGTACCTGTATTCAAGGAGATGGGAAAACAGGCGGGCCTGGATGCGCCCGGTACCTTGTCTACTCAGGCGGCCTTCTTTGACTACGACCGCGACGGCGATCTGGATATGTTTCTGCTGAACCATTCTAACCATACCGTTAATCCGCTGCTGAACACCCGGCAGATACGTCGTACCCCGAGCCGCCACTTTGGCAACCGCCTCTTCCGGAACGACAGCCAAAACGGCCAATTGAAATTTACGGATGTGACGCTCAACTCCGGTATCATCAACAATGCCCTCAACTTCGGCCTGAGCGTGACGGTAGCCGATATCAATCAGGATGGCTGGCCCGACCTGTACACTACCAGCGACTATACCGAAGTGGACTGCTACTACGTCAACAACCGCAATGGCCGTGGCGACGGACCGACCTTTACCGAGTCCCTTAAGCAGTCGTTCGCGCACGTTTCCAAGTTTTCGATGGGAGCGGATGTAGGTGACTTTAATAATGACGGCCGACCGGATGTACTTACGCTGGACATGCTCCCCGAGGACAACCACCGGCAGAAGCTCCTGAAGGGCCCCGATCAGTACGACCAGTACCACCTGCTGCTCGACAGCGGCTATTACCACCAGCAGATGCGGAACATGCTCCACCTCAACGTGGGACTGGATGCAGAGAAACGGGTCCGATTTAGTGAAATAGGACAACTTGCGGGCATCTCCAACACCGACTGGAGCTGGGCCGGCCTTATGGCTGACTTTGACAACGACGGCTGGAAGGACATCCTGATCACGAATGGCTACCTGCGCGACTTCACCAACATGGATTTCCTGAAGTATACTGTAGCCGATGAGCAGCTAAAGGAAGCCGCCAAGGGCAACCTGAACTTCAGGACCTACGGACTGGTGCAGAAAATGCCGTCCAACAAGCTACGCAACTATATATTCCGTAACCGGGGAGGCGAAACCGCCAACCTGCTGGGATTTGAAGATGTGTCGCAGTCGTGGGGGCTGACGGAGGCTACCGTGTCAAATGCCGCCGCCTATGCCGATTTCGACGGGGACGGTGACCTGGATCTGGTAGTTTCCAACATCAATGAGCCACTCCACATATACCAGAATAACGCTGCCCAAAAGCAGTACCTGACCGTCCGGTTGGAAGGCAAAGCCTCTAACTCGCAGGCCCTGGGGGCGAAGGTATGGGTATATGCCGGGGGGCAGCAGCAGTACAAAGAGCTGTATCCGGTACGGGGTTACCAGTCCTCGGTCACGACTGATCTGCATTTCGGGCTGGGTAAAGCTACCGCCATCGACTCCGTGGTGATCGTCTGGCCTATGGGCGCGCGTTCTGTACTACCGGCTCCGGCTCCCAATCAAATAGTAGAAGTAAAGGAACCGGCTACTGGCACTCCTGCCAAGGCTCTTGCTCAGCAGGTAGCCAAACCTACCCTATTCGAGCAGCTCGCGCCGGAAGCAACGGGGCTGGATTTTTACCATCAGGAAAATGATTTTGTAGACTTCAAAGTAGAAGTACTCCTGCCCTACCAGCTTTCGCGTATGGGACCGGCTCTGGCGCGGGGCGACGTCAACGGCGATGGTCGGGAAGACCTGTACTTTGGCGGTGCGGCCAATCAGTTTGGGGTACTGTACCTCCAGACAGCCAATGGCAAGTTCATAGCTGCCTCTGCCCAGCCGTGGCGACAGCATGTGGTATCAGAGGAAGTAGGGGCGCACTTCTTTGATGCTGATCAGGATGGGGATCTGGACCTGTACGTAGTTTGCGGCGGGAACGAATACGAGGATCAGTCGCCCGAGTACCAGGACCACCTCTACCTCAACCAGGGTGATGGTACTATGCTCTACGCCCCGGCAGCGCTTCCGGCCATGCTCAGCAGCAAGCAGTGCGTAGTGAGCGCCGACATAGACGGTGATGGCGACCTGGACCTGTTTGTGGGAGGACGGGCCGTACCCGGCTCTTACCCCGAAGCCGCCCGTAGCTACCTGCTGCGCAACGATGGTACACCCGGACAGCCCCGCTTCACCGATGCCACAGCCGAGTGGAGTCCCCTCCTGCTCAACCCGGGCATGATCACCGCCGCTACCTTTGCCGACCTGGATGCCGATGGCCGCAAGGACCTGGTGCTGGCAGGTGACTGGATGGGGATTCGTACGTTCCGTAACAAATCCAATGGCTTTGAAGAGGTAAAAGACAAGAGCCTGCTCAATACCGAAGGGATGTGGGCCTCCATTACCGCTACTGACCTGGATGGGGATGGGGATATGGACTTCATAGTGGGCAACAGCGGGCTGAACAACCAGTTTAAGGCTTCGGTGGGTAAGCCCATGATACTACACTACGATGATTTTGATAAGAATGGTGTCATTGATCCAATCACCAGCTACTACGTGGGCGACAAGAGCTTCCCGATGTTTTCGAGGGATGAGATGCTGGACCAGATGGTACCACTCCGCCGTAAGTATACCTCCTACGCCTCCTACGCCGATGCCACCACCGAAGACCTGTTCGGTAAGGCTGCCGTTGAGAAAGCCCGGAAGCTCTACTGCCGCCAGCTATCCAGTGTAATTCTGGAAAATAAAGGGGGCTTCACCTTTGCTGTTCATGAACTACCCCAGACCGCCCAGGTATCCCGCATCAGCGGTATCGTGGCAGATGATGTGGATGGCGACGGAAAAACAGACCTGGTTGTGGCGGGTAACTTCTTACCCTACCGGGTGCAGTTGGGGCCTTGTGATGCTTCCTTCGGCCTTTTTCTTAAGCAAATAGGGCCTATGCGTTTTGAGCCGGTAGGCCCCGAGCAGTCCGGACTATGGGCGGGTGGCGATGTGCGCTCCATGACGCTTATCAACTCCGGAGCCCAGCAGAAGTGGCTGGTTGTGGGGCGCAACGAGGACGAAGTACTGGTATTCAGGATCAATCAACCCCATAAATAGGGACAGCAGGAAATGAGCTACATCCGACGTTTACTTTTGTTACTGCTCTGCTCCTCCCCGGCGCTATGCCTGGGAGGTGTACATCCGCAGGGGCCTGCTCCCTCTACGGCGCTGCTGCACCGGGCTCAGAAGAACCTCACCCGCACTATAGTCCACGACATATTCTCGCCCCCGGTAGCCAGCCGCATTTACTTATATGCCAATGCTGCCGCCTATGAGGCTCTCATTCGCGAGAAGGAGAGCTACGCTAGTCTACATGGCCAGGTGGCAGACTTTCCCGCTATTGCTCAGATACCAACTCAGGGAGCCGTCAACTACCAGCTGGCGGCCCTATATGCTTTTTCGCGGACGGGAGGGTTGCTCGTATTCTCCGAGCACCTGCTTAAAGACAGTGTAGAAGTACTGCTGCGGGAAGTAGGCGAGAAAAATCCGGCTACCTACCAGAACTCCCTCCGTTACGGACAGGCAGTTAGCGACAGCATCATGAAGTGGGCCGCTGGGGATAACTACCTGGCTACCCGCAAGCGGCGCCGCTACTCGTACAGTAAGACGCCCGGCAAATGGATGCCTACGCCTCCCGGCTTTATGGATGCCATCGAGCCTCATTGGGGCAAGATCCGCCCGGTAGTTCTGGATTCGGCCCAGCAGTTCAAACCCGTCCCACCCCCGGCGTTCAGCACTGACAGAGATAGTGAGTTTATGAAGCAGGCGCGTGAGGTGTATGACGTAACCCGTCAGATGACCGACGAGCAAAGGCTGATCGCCAGCTACTGGGACTGCAACCCTTTCTTCCTCAATACGCAGGGCCACCTCAACTTTGCTACTAAAAAACTCTCGCCCGGCGGGCACTGGATATCCATAGCCGGTCAGGCGGCCGCGTCCGCAAAACTGGACTGGCCTGCTACGTCGGCTGCTTACGTACTTACGTCTATTGCTTTGTTCGATAGCTTTATTAGTTGCTGGGATGAAAAGTACCGCAGCCAGATGATTCGCCCCGAAACGGTCATTAATGCACATATTGATGAAGCCTGGCACCCGCTCCTGCAGACGCCCCCCTTTCCGGAGTACACCAGCGGGCACAGCGTGATCTCTACGGCGGTGGCTACGGTACTTTCAGACTGGTTCGGCCAGGACTTTACTTTTCTGGATACAACCGAGGTAGAATACGGCCTGCCCACCCGCCGCTTCACCTCCTTTAAGCAGGCTTGTGACGAGGCTGCCATTAGTCGGCTCTATGGTGGTATCCACTACCGGGCTGCCATTGAGCAGGGACAGACACAGGGGGCTAAAGTAGGCGAGTGTGTCCTTCAGAAAGTTCGTCTTAAGCAATAAGCAGAAAACTGATTACAATTTGTAACAATCGGGTACTTGCAACCTCTCCCCTATCTACATTTCTATTTCTTACTTCCTGTATTACCTAATTGTACACGTAGGGCAAGCATATTTTAAAATAATTTAAAATTCGGAAGCTTGTTTATAATAAAAGTATTTATATTTGAATCAATTATACTATATTTATATGTATTAGCAGTTACATCAACGTTCAGTAGGTGTTAAAAACACACAAAGCTGTTAGTCCATCTTTAACCAATCTAACCACTTTTTCAAACTATTTATGTTACCAAGATTTACGTCTTTACATCGTGTACTGATCGTACTTCTCCTGTTGCTAAGCAGCACGTTGAGTATGGCTCAGAACCGCAGAGCCGTCACTGGTACGGTGCGTGATCAGGAGGGATCCCCTCTACCCGGTGTTTCTTTCTTAGTAAAAGGAACTAATACAGGCGGTGCGACAGATGCCGATGGTACTTTTAGAGTAAATATCCCATCTGACAATTCTGTTCTGGTTTTCTCCTCTATCGGATATCTGAGCAAAGAGGTTCCGGTAGGTAATGCCAGTGAACTAAATGTAACGCTGGAAGAAGATACCAAGACCCTGAACGAAGTAGTTGTTACCGGCTTTGGTATGACACAGGAAGCCCGCAAGTTAGCTTATGCTGTACAGAGTGTGGCAGGTCCTGAACTGGCTCGTACCAACAACGCCAACCTGGTAAACGCCCTACAGGGTAAAGTTGCCGGGGTTATGATCAACCAGGGTACTGGTGGTCCTATGTCATCTTCTCGTATCCGTATCCGTGGTAACGCTTCACTGAGCCCTAACGCTCAGCCTCTTTTCGTAGTAGACGGGGTGCTGATTCGCCCGGGTACTTCGGGTGCTGACTCGTGGGGTGCTGCTCAGGATTTCGGTAATATCATGAAGAACATCAACCCTGACAACATCGAGTCAATGACGGTGTTGAAAGGTTCAGCGGCCAGCTCGTTGTACGGTTCAGAAGCTTTGAACGGAGTAGTTGTAATCCAGACCAAGAAAGGTCGTCAGGACAAAGGTCTTGGAGTTACCTACAACCATACGTCTTCTTTCGAAACAGCTTACCGCTTCCTGGATCTCCAGAACCGCTTTGGTGCTGGTCTGAACCCTACCTTTGCCAAAGGTGCTGATGGGGTAGACGAAGTAGATCGCCCTAACTATAACTATTCGTACGGTCCTGAGTTCAACGGCCAGCAAGTTCGTGACCTGGATGGTCGTATGGTAGAATGGAAAGCCAACGATCCTCTGAGCTTCTTCCAGACCGGTAAATTCATCAACCATAACGTAGCCGTAGAAGGCGGTACTGACCGTGGTTCTTTCCGGGCTGCGTTCTCAAGCCTGCGCAACTCGACTATCATGCCTGCCGGTACCGAAATGAAGCGTAACAACTTCAACATCCGCGGTACGCAGAAGATCGGTAGCATCTTCAACCTGGACGTGAGCGCTGACTACACAGACAACGACATGGTGAACCCAATCCGTCAGGGTGGTAACTTCAACCCTGTATTCCGCTTTGTATTCGCTCGTCCCCGCTCAATGGATATCAACTACTGGGCCAACAACTACATTGATCCTGTTGTCGGTGGACGTCGTCAGGGTGCCGCTGATCCCTATGGTATGACTGCCTTTATGTGGGAGACGTTCCAGTACAGACAACTACGTAACGAGAAAATCTTCCGTGGTAACGTGGATTTGAATGGTACTATCACTCCATGGTTGAGCTTCCTGGTACGTGGTAACGTACAGACTGAGCTTTATGCCGGATCTAACAATAACCGTGGACCTAATGCCGGATTTACGGGTGGTGAATACGGTGAATATACTGAAAACCGGAGCCAGTCGCGCTTCCAGGGTCTGTTGATGGCTAGCCGCCAGCTGGGTGAAGACTTCAATCTGAGCTTCAACGTAGGGGGTGAAACCAACTACCTCAACGGTGGCCGTTATTTCCGTGCTGCTACCAATGGTGGTCTTCGTGTACCAGATGTATTCTCACTGGCTAATACTACCAATACACTGATTCTTGAGAACAGACTTACACCTTCCCGCCGTATCGATGCTCTTTATGCGTATGGAGACCTGACTTACCGGGATGCACTTACGCTTAACTTCAGCTACCGCAATGACTGGTCATCAACACTGACCTACGCCGACGGAAGCGGTAACCACTCCTACTCGTATCCTGCGGTAGGTCTGGCCTGGATGGCTACTGAGTCGCTGTCTAACCTGCCTACCTGGCTTTCGTTCGGTAAGCTACGTGCCAGCTACGGTTTCACAGGTGGTGACACTGACCCATGGGTGACCAACTCAACCGGTAACTACGGCCCTCTGGATCCTTATACACTACCTGGTGGTGGCCTGCTCAACCTGTCAGGCTTCCGTGATAACACTCTTCCTAACTACGCCCTGCGTAACCGTCTGGCTCGTGAGTGGGAAGTAGGTGCTGACATTCGTTTCTTCAGCGGCCGTCTGGGCTTTGACGTAACGGTATACAACAAGCTTACCCGCAACGAAATTCTTAGCCTGAACACTACTCCTGAATCAGGTGTAGGCCGTCGCATCGTTAACGCCGGTAAAATTCAGAACAAAGGGGTTGAGCTATTGATCACTGCTACTCCGGTTAAGACCAACAAGTTTGAGTGGAATACCAACTTCAACTTTACCCGCAACCGCAACAAGGTACTTGAACTGGTAGAAGGTACTGATACCTACGAACTGGCCCTGGGCTTCGGTGCTGATATCGCGTCAGTAGCCCGTGTAGGCAAAGACTACGGTACACTGGTAACTTCGTATGCATTTGCTACCTACCAGGCCAAAGATGCCAGCGGTAATGCTATTTCGCACCCTGCCAATGGTCAGAGAGTGATTGGTGCTGCCAGTGGTACAGTAGGTGGTTATCCTTCCTACCTGCGTAGCGGTGCTTACGGACAGGGTTCTAAAGAGCTGGGTACTATGATGGAAAACTTCCTGGCGAGCAACGTCAACAGCTTCCGCTACGGTAACTTCAGCGCTAACGTACAACTGGATGCCAAAATCGGTGGTCTGATGGCTTCGGCTACTCACCAGTACGGTTCATCTTACGGTGCGTTTGACTTTACCCTGCCAGGTCGTAATGCCGAACTCGGTGGTGTAACCTTTACTGATGCTTCCGGCGTTGTTCGCAATGATGGTATCATTCCTGAAGGTGTACTGGCCGATGGCTACCAGGTACGTGTCAATGATCAGGTAGTTGACCTGGGTGGTATGACCTACGCTGAGGCAGTAGAGAAAGGCTATCTGACTCCTATCCCTGCTTTCGCTTACTACCAGAACCTAACCCAGTGGGGCTCGGGTATCCGTGAATTCTCTGTATTCGAAAACTCATGGGTATCTCTGCGTGAAGTATCAGTAGGATATGACATTCCTGCCTCAATCACTAACAAAGCTAAGATCCAGTCGATGCGTGTGAGCCTGGTAGGTCGTAACCTGATTTACCTGTACCGCACTGCCAAGGATGGTATCAACCCAGAAGGTCTTTACAGCAACCGTGCGGGCGAATTCATGGAGTACGGTGGACTTCCATTCACTCGTAACCTGGGTGTATCGGTTAACATCGGGCTCTAATAACCCATACTTACTAAGAATACAACAACAGAAGCAACATGAACTATTTCAAACATAAAATTCTGCTACTGGCGGCCGCGGGATTTCTGATGACCTCTTGTGAGAAGCAGGCGTTCGTGGATATCAACACTAATCCCGATGCACTCTCGGCGGTGCCCCCCCAGAATCAGTTCCTTAATGCAAGCAAGAGCATCCATGACCAGGACTTTGAGGCTTACTACGATTTTTACCGTCGTATTATGCCCTGGATGCAATACACTACCGACCTGAACGGTAACCAGGGAGCCTTTACCCAAACCTGGGATAACTTCTCACAGCGCTACGGAAGGCTGTACAACGGTATCGGTGACCGTCTGTATGATATCGAAAAACTGGTAGAAAAGATGCCGACCGAAGAGCAGGCTCGCTATCAGCACATGATCCGTATTGCCCGGATCCTGAGATCATACTATACGTTCTACGTATCTGATATCTTTGGTAGCATCCCTTATTCAGAGGCTTTCCAGGCACGTTATGGTGGTACTCTACAGCCAGGCTATGACAGCCAGCAGGAGATATTCGCCCAGCTGGACACTGACCTGAAAGAAGCTATCAGTACTCTGAAGGCCGCTCCATCGGCTCCTCAGGTAAGCTTGGGACAATACGACCAGTACTACGGCGGTAACGCTCAGCAATGGGTGAAAGCCGGAAATGCGCTACGTCTGAAGATAGCCCTGCGTCAGGTGAATGCTGATCGCACGAAGGCTGAGACTATCATCAAAGAGGTACTTTCACAGCCTGCTGGTGATCTGATGGCATCTAACGAAGATAGCTGGGTGTACAGAGCCAATGCCGCCTTTACCGGTGGTGGTAACTTTGATCCTACAACGTTGCGTGCTCCCAAGCCTATGGTTGACTTTATGTGGGAAAACAAAGATCCTCGTCTGGATGCGTTCTTTACGCCTAACTCCTACTCACAAGCCAACGTTGATCTGCTTGTAGCGAACAATATGCTGCCAGCTGGTACTCAGGCTCCTGCCCGTCGGTACGTAGGTAGCTTCACCAATCCTGATGAAGTAAGAAGCCAGACGGTTATCCAGCGGTACTACACGCCTCGTATGGTAACATCGAATGGTCAGCAGCTGTCGATAGATACACTGTCTTTCATCCAGCCTCGCCTTTTCAGTGCTACCATAGCTGATGCTAACGGCAACGCCGGTACCGGATTCTCTTATCTGCCGGTTATTACCTTCGCTGACTTTGCGTTCATGCGGGCCGAGGCTGCTGCTCGTGGTATCACCGCCGAAAGCGCTAAGACTTGGTATGAGACAGGCGTAGTGAGCTCTATCAGATGGTACGACACTATCGCTCAGGGAGCTAATCTGACTAACTATACTCCTGTAACGCAGGCTGAGATTGATGCGTATATGGCAGAGCCCGAAGTAGCCTTCAATCCTGCTAAAGCACTGGAGCAGATCGCCAGCCAGGCTTACCTGCACTTCCTGAAGCAGCCTACCGAAGGATGGGCTACCTGGAAGCGTACCGGTTTCCCTAACGCTAACTCGGTAGTGCCTATGCCTACTCTGACCAACAACGGCGCTACGCTGGTACTTCCCCGTCGTGCTCCGCTTGGATTAATCAACCCGAACGATCCTAACTTCGCTAATAAGCAGGCTGCTTACGAAGAGATGTCAAGGATCCAGGGCTTCGGTCGTGATCCACAGGATGCTACCGGCCGCGTATGGTGGGACCGTCTTGGATTGTAATAGATTGATTGTGGTGTATATATAAAAGCCGGGCGGATATCCGCCCGGCTTTTTTTATTGTAGCAGTAAGTACCTGATGCTTACCTAGCGTAGCGTATTTCTGAGAAGTACGACTCCCCTGTTTTCCCGGTTCCAGCGCTCTTTTACTTCTTTAGGTGTAGGAGTAATAGTCAGAGAGAATGAACCCAGCAGAATATCCAGGTCACCATCCTGATCCACATCGGCGATATCCATCGTCAGCCAACGCCCCAGGTTGGTATCGCTGAAAGTGCGGGGCAGGTACTTGCCCCCTCCCTGGTTTTCCAGGTACACAAAACTCTCCACCGGTTTCTTATCATAATCAGGAAAGAAAGCAATGGCTGCAATGTCCAGATCACCATCACCATCAAAGTCGCGGGCCTGCGCTTGGGTAGCCCCGTTCATTGGGTAGAAAAAGCTCTCCTTAAAAACTCCCGAACCATTGTTGAGGTAGATGCGGATACCGTGGTAAGGCTTCATAGTATGTGAAAGGTCCGCATTATCCCCGTTGACATACAGGATATCCATGTGGCCATCCTTGTTGAAATCAGCCAACTCAAAGTACCCTGACCCAAACACCGGCGAGAAGCGGAGCAGTACTTTCTTGACAAAGTTTCCCCTGTCATCATTCAGGTAGACAGCTATCTGTTCGTCGCCCTGCGCCCACAGTACCCACAGGTCTTTGCGGCCATCCCCGTTGTAGTCGTGCCAGTAGGTCTGGCGGGCTCCGGGCCGATTCTCAATAATATGCCTGCGCATACTGTCATTGGCCATAGCTTCGTACCAGGCCAGGCGGCCTACGTAGTTGCCGTACTCAGACACCACCACATCCTCCCGACCATCTTTGTTGATATCGGCATAAGACATATGTACCGGACGACGTAATCCCTCTACCAGCGCTTTTCCCTTCCACTTCCCCTCCTCCTTACTTATATGGAACAAGTCTCCAGTGCTCTTATCGTTCGGGTCCATGATCCCCATACTTAGTAATTCCCATTCGTTCTTCCGGATACGTATATCGGAGAAGGGACTGCGGGATCGGAACAGAGAGTCTACCGGCCGAAGAGTGGGATCCAGTACATAGATGGCCCCTGAGCGTAGCCCCGCCCAGATCCGCTGGTGCAATGAATCATAACGTACCGCCGTCACCATGGCCTGTATAGGATGCGGCGTGGCACGTACCTGAAAACCATTCAATGGCTGCGGTGCCTCCTTTCGCACGGAATCCGTCAGCTCATCAGGAGCGTTCTGCAGGTAGTAGGCGATGATACTCTCCCACTCCTTCTGGCTCACCACCGGCTCCACCGGGAATACGCCGGCATCTATGACCTCCTGCTCGTTGGCACCCTGCAGGCTATCCAGATTTAGCCCCCCATAGGCGATACCCAGGCGGGCCGCCATGTGCGGAAGTACCCCCTCGTCCCATACCTTTTTGGGAAGCTGCGAAGGTTGCGGAAATACGTGACATCCACCGCAGTGCGTACGAGCCAGCGCCTCTCCCCGCTGCTGTCCTCCCGTACTGCACGACCAATACCCTATCGCTCCGGTACTCAGCGCAACCAGAGCGAACCAAACTTTACTAAATGGGATCACGCGTTGAGGAGATTTTTAAGAGCAGTGTCTACTTTACCAAATTCAAAACGCGACAGCTCCTGCTCCATACGCGCTCTGATCTCCTCGTTCTGTAGGTTCCCGATGCTGCCCTCATGGGTATGCTGCAACGCGCGTGGGGCCTGATAGGTACCTTCGCCTATTTCCTTTCCTACCTGCCGGTAAGCATCGCGGAAAGGTACTCCCTGCATCACCAGCTCATTGACCCGCTCCACACTGAACAGCAGATCGTACTTCTCGTCCTTCAGCAGGTCAGGCTTTACCTGCATGTGCTCCAGCATAAAGGCCGCAATGTCCAGGCAATTGAGTGTTTCTTCAAACGCAGGCATCAGGATCTCCTTAAGCAGCTGCATATCCCGGTGGTAACCCGAAGGCAGGTTGCTCAATACCAGCGTCACCTCCATCGGCAGGGCCTTCAGGCGGTTAGTCTTAGCGCGAAGCAGCTCGGCCACGTCCGGGTTCTTCTTGTGGGGCATGATGCTACTACCCGTAGTCAGGTCGTCGGGGAGTATGATAAAGCCGAAGTTCTGGCTGTTGTAGAGGCACACGTCCATCGCCATCCGCGACACGGTAGCCGCCAGGGAAGCTATGGCCGTAAGAGCCGCCTGCTCGGTACGTCCGCGGCTCATCTGAGCATACACCACATTATGATGCATGCCTTCAAAACCCAGCAGCTGGGTTGTAAGGGTACGGTTGAGCGGGAACGACGATCCGTAACCAGCTCCTGATCCCAATGGGTTGCGGTTGGCCAGACGATAGGCGGCATTGAGTTGTACGACATCATCAATGAGGGCCTCGGCGTAGGCGCCAAACCAAAGACCAAACGACGACGGCATGGCAATCTGCAGGTGCGTATAGCCGGGCAGCAAATCATCCTTGTGCTGATCCGAACGGCGAACGAGTACGTCAAACAGCTTCTGCGTAGCCTGTACTACTTCCGTAAGCTGATCGCGCACGTAAAGCTTCATATCTACCAGCACCTGATCGTTGCGGGAACGGCCGCTATGTATTTTCTTACCAACATCACCCAGCTTACGCGTCAGCATCAGCTCGACCTGCGAGTGTACATCTTCCACGCCTTCTTCTATTACAAACTCCCCGCTCTGTATCTGCTCGTGGATGGCTTTTAGCTCAACACGCAGTGCGGCCAGATCGTCGGCTGTCAACAGTCCGATGGTTTCGAGCATGGTCGCGTGAGCCAGATTACCCAACACATCAAATTCGGCCAGATAGAGATCCATTTCACGATCACGTCCTACGGTGAAGCACTCTATTTTATCAGAGGTAACGGTATTTTCCTTTTGCCAGAGTTTCAAAGTACTTATTGAATTACAGATGAATACTAAATGAATCGCAAATTTCGAAAGGTTTTGGGGATTATCCGATTAATTCTAAGCAAAGCCGCTCGTTTGCTGTTAATAGAGTAGTAGGTACTGACCTGTGGCACCGTTGTAAACAGTGCCACAGGTCAGGGAGAAATAGATTCATATGCTTTTACAGTAGAAAAAGAACCGAAACGCACCCGTGCCACGGTTTCAAACCGTGGCACGGGTCACAGCTTGGGCATAAATCAAAAACCAATAAGCTTAATGGCATTACAGGAGGGACACCTATATCATGTTTACAATAGGGGGAATAATCGGGAGCCGCTTTTCTTTAAGCCAGAAAACTACCTATTTTTCCTTCGGAAGTTTCGGATCTATCTGCTCCCCCACTGTGATGTATTGGCTTATTGTCTGATGCCAAACCACTTTCATCTTTTAATCTATGCTAACTCATATACAATAAAACCTGTCGGGAATCATCCTATCAGCCGCAATGTGTTTAGCGAAGGTATTCGTAATCTATTAAGTTCTTACACGCAGGCTATCAATAAGCAGGAGGCGCGCACCGGCTCCTTATTCACGCAGAACACCCGCTTTAAATGCCTTACCGATACATTACACAAAGAGCTATACAGTACTACCTGCTTCCACTACATTCACCAAAACCCAATGAAAGCACAACTGGTAAGCCGTCTGGAGGAGTGGCCTTATTCATCCTTCCGTGATTACGCAGGGTTAAGGAAAGGTACCCTCTGTAATCAAAAATTGAGTCATCAGTTCCTGCAGGTTAACTTTAACAACTTCTACCAGGAGTCATACCAAGTGATTACTGATGAGCTGGTGCAGCAGATCTTATAGATGGACACTGTACCCGTGGCACGGTTTGAAACCGTGCCACGGGTCATCGGATCATTACCACAATTTTCTCAAATCAATCCACCCCTATTCTCGTTTTTATAGAAACAAACTACCAAATTAGCGTAGTAGCAGACCATATGGATATGAACAACACTTCATCGCAGCAACTACAAACCCTGGATACCGTCCTGGAAGGGCTTATGAGCCGCTATCAGGAGCGGGTACCTGATGTAATGGGCATCATCAACGCCATGATTGCCGAAGGCCTGATCGAACAGCCTAACGATATTGAAAACGATCATATTGCCTTCCGGACCATGGGCGTGCCGCACCTGGGTATTCAATCGTTCGAGAAGATATTCTTACACTACGGCTACCAGAAGCGCGACTACTACTACTTTGAAGGCAAAAAGCTGGATGCCTACTGGTACAGCCCCCCCCAGCCGCACCACCCGCGCATATTCGTCAGCGAACTGCGCGTAGGTGAACTGTCGGAAGAAACCCAGCGCATTATCCGCAGCTATACGGATGAAGTGACCAGCGATCCGGTGGATAGTCTGGACCTGAATGATGGTGCTGCCGTGGATGGATTCCTGCACCAGCCCCTGTGGCGTACCCCTACGCTGAGTGATTACCTGACGCTACTCAAGGAAAGTGAGTACGCCGCCTGGGTGATCTACAACCGGTACTACCTCAACCACTTTACCATCAGTGTACATAACCTACCCGAAGGCTATAACACCGTCGCGGAGTTCAACCAGTTTCTGGAAAAGCACGGCTTCAGGCTCAACGACTCTGGCGGGAAGATAAAGGAGAGTCCAGACGGAGGACTCTTGCAAAGCTCAACCGTGGCCGAGATGATTGAAGCCGAATTTGCGGGGGGTGAAACGCATCGTATCTCCGGCTCTTACGTGGAGTTTGCCGAGCGACGGGTGCTTCCTGAATTCACGCACCTCCCTGCCGAGCAGATAAAGCGCCAGCACCGCCGTGATGGCTTTGAAGCGGGCAACGCGGATAAGATATTCGAAAGTACCTACACTAGCCAAACTTCGAGCAGGCAGTAGGCTTTGCGCTGTAAGCTTTAGGCTAATAAAAAAATAGCTTATAGCTTATAGCCTAAAGCTTACAGCATACAGCCTCTATTCATTCACCAGAAAGTACACGATCCGGCAGGCATTCCCCGCGCTTGCCGGATTTTTTGTATCGGCGATTGTTAGTTTTAGCGTATGCTTACCGGGTTTCAGTTCATCGGCCAGCATCAGGTACCAGGGTAGGTGTAGTTGCTGGCTCCACTGCGTAAACAGATCAAGCTGCTGCGGCTTTTTGCCATCAATGCTGTACGAGATGGTACCGGCATCGGGGCCGGATACAACGGCTATGCCTACGGCTCTTCCGTTGAAGTCAAAGGTTAAAGAAGCACCAGCCTCTTCGCCCACCAGCACAGGTACCTCCACAAATCCGGCCCGGGTCCCGCCGGGTTTAGTCCCTACCTGACCCTGTGGCTTCCAGGAGGGGTTCAGCGAAAATCCTTTCGTATCTCGTGCTTCGCTTACCGGACGGTAGTTCCCTTTTTCATAAGCAAAGCGATCCAGTGGGGCAGGTAGGGTGATAGATTGCACAGCCACACCAGCGGGAGGCTCCTGCTTGAGTAAGTCCTTCATGGTTTGAAAGTAAATCTCCTGCCCGAAAGGTGACGGGTGCAGATCTTTGAAGTCGTACTTCCACGAAAACTCTGCGACCTTCAGCCGATCGTATACCTCCTGCGACAGGTTGATGAAGGGAGCGCCATAGTAGGCGGCGACCCGCCGGTGTACCGCTACCTCCACGGGCTCCTTGCCCTGATCATAATCCCCAAATTTATCCGGATCCGCAAAGGCCATCAGTACTACGTTCAGTTTGGGATTGGCGGCATAGGCCTGGCGCAGGATACCCTCCAGCGCCCGCACCTGGGCCTGCTCGCTGAAACCATTGGTACGGTCGTTCACCGCTGATTCCACAAACAAGAGGTCAGGGGTACCTTTCGCCAGTACATCGCGCTGAAAACGGTGGGCGTGTGGCGTACTACCCAGGGAGGGAATACCTGCTGCTATAAAGGTAAACTGGGTACCAGGAAAACGCTCCTGTAGGTACCTGGATACTTTATCGCGCCAGCCCGGATTATGCGTGATAGATCCACCCAGGAAGGCGACGGTACCTTTGCCGGTAGAAATAAAGGTCTGGTAGGCATTGGTAAGGCCCCGGTTCGGGACCAGGTAGGGAGTGGTAGCTAGTACTTTCTGCACAGGTACCGAATGCTGGTATATAAAGTCCGCGAATTGCTCCGGCCTCTCGATGGGGAAGTGGTGCCCATCCAGCTTTTGTTCGCCGCGGGTCATCGGGTACACGCTGATGGGGCCACCCAGCCTCAGGTAGTTCTGCACCAGCGGAAAGGTATTCTCTTCGGGCGGGACTATCTTGTCATTCAGCCCTATCACGTGCACGATGGGTATCTTAAAAGCTGCCAGTCCGGCCAGGTCGTTGAGGGGTATGTCAGTAAACTGAGCCGCCTCTTCCTCTGTCAGCCCATACAGCTCCCGCCAGCGGGTCCAGTCCTGCGGTGAGCCGCTGCCCTTCCCTTTGCCGCCGGGCCAGCTGCGCGGATCGCAGACTGGGGCTTCGGCGTAGATGCAACTTACTTTAGCCGGATTGCGCTTGGCCCAGCCGTACACGTACAGCCCGCCCCGGCTCACGCCTTCCAGCGCTACTTTGGGCGCAAAGCCTTTTTCCTGCGTCAGATAGTCATAATACCTGTCCCATAGCTGCATAGCCCTGGGGTGACTAAACAGGTCGTTGGTATTGATATAGGCCACGTGGAAGCCCCGGCTGAGCAGGATGCTGTCCATTTCGGTATGCCAGGTAGGGAAGTGCGCGCGCCACACCCACGGCTTACCCGGCAGTGCCTGCCGGGGCTTTACGTAACAGGCAGGGGTATCGCGGAAGGTAAAGTCTACTTTCTCAAATCCCTTCCAGAAAGTAGTCGTTTCGTTGGATTGGGCGTAAGCGGTAGTGGCGCCTACCAGCCAAATGAGCAACAGGTAAAGGAGTGGAGCGTAACGTTTCATCTGACTAAAAAAGGTACTGAATAAAGTACTAGGCGAATGGGATTTAATCAAAGTTCTTAACCTACCCTACATGAGACGCTTTTTACGGGCTACTACCCTCTTTACTATGTATATTTTACCTCTCACTTCCCTTCCCAAAGCATTCCTACTTCTTTGGCATACCTAAAACTTTAAGAACTACTGATAGGAGCAAGTGAGGCATTTTCCAATAATTTCAATTTGATGGTTAGAAAATAGCAGTAACTCTCCTTGTTATAGACCACTATAACATTTCACAGTAATGAAACTCTCCTTAGTCATTGCCTTGCTTATCTCCTTTACGGGGGCCTGGGCCCAATCTAAAAAAGAGACAGCCTCCGCCGATATAAAGGCAAAGGAGCAGCTCAAAATAGATAAAGATAAAAAGGTATATATGCTGACTTACTTTCGTCAGCGGTATCCTACGCGCATTGAGATTGATGCGCAGGGGAAAACAGTGGAAGTGCCCCTAGAGAATCCTATGCTGGTAGCAAAGTTACACATAGCCTTATCCACTGATGGCCGCCATTGGACTGCTCTCAATGACAATAATCCGGTATGGGAGCAGCAAATGCGTGATCCCTACGTTCGGCGGGGACCCGATGGGCTTTGGCGCCTGTTGGCAACCGGTGGGGGAAGAGGTAACGACCGGGAGAAAGTAGGGCCTAGCTGTCTTTTTGCCACCTCCAAAGACCTAATTCACTGGCAGGTTGAAGGTGCTTTGCCCCTGATGAAAGACGCACGGGATGAGTCAGGAGCTTTAGCCAAAAATATTTGGGCACCCGAATGGTTTTATGACGACGAAACCAAAGAGTATACCCTAGTCTGGTCTTCATCCTATAAGGATGCGGGATGGAAGGAGAGTCGGCTTTGGTACTGTAAGACCCGTGACTGGAAAACCTTTACACCGGCCAAAGAGCTTTTCAATCCTGGCTATTCGGTAATAGACGGAACGATACTGAAACACGAAGGAACCTACTATCTCTATCATAAGGAGGAGGAATTCGGTGCCCGAACCGGTGAAAGGAGAGCCCTCCGGGTAGCCACCTCCAAAAACCTGGAAGGGCCCTATACCAATATAGATGGACCACTGAATAACGGGCAGATTGTACCGGTCATCACCGAAGGCCCCACCGTCATGCCAGATCCCACCAAGCCAGGATGGCTACTGCTCTATGACTACTGCATGACGAACCGTTTTGGTGCTTCTTATTCCCCTGATTTGATTAACTGGAAAGTGGAAGAGGACGTAAGCTTTCCGTCAGAAGCCCGGCATGGTTGTGTATCGTTATTAACCCCCGAGGAAGCCAAGACTTTGGTTAAAGCTTATTCCAGTAAAAATTGAGGTAAGTACCCAGTCAACAAAAAGAGGGTGGCCTGTTTCCAGGCCACCCCTAGAGGAGGATTTACGATAACTTATAATCAGGCCAGATCAAAACGATCAAGATTCATCACCTTGGTCCAGGCGGCTATGAAGTCACGTACAAACTTCTCCTGCGAATCGCTGCATCCGTAGACTTCGGCAATGGCGCGCAGTTCGGAGTTAGAACCAAAGATGAGGTCTACGCGGGTACCCGACCACTTAGGCTCTCCGGTTTTGCGGTCGCTGCCTACGAACACCGTCTGCGCATCGGAAGTAGCCCGCCAGGTAGTACCCAGGTCGAGCAGGTTCACGAAGTAGTCGTTGGTCAGAGCCTCCGGACGGTGGGTAAAAACACCATGTCGGGAGTGGTCAAAGTTCGTATTAAGTACCCGCATTCCTCCAACGAGCACGGTCATCTCAGGTGCCGTCAGTGTCAGAAGCTGCGCTTTGTCGATCAGCATGTCTTCTGCCGAGGCCTTATGCTTAGCGCTAGCGTAGTTGCGGAACCCGTCGGCTGCGGGCTCAAGAGCATCAAATGACTGCACATCCGTTTGCTCCTGCGAGGCATCAACACGTCCCGGTGTAAAGGGTACTGTTACTTCAAAACCGGCGTTACGGGCCGCCTGCTCCACACCTGCACAACCAGCCAATACGATCAGATCGGCAAGTGATACCTTCTTACCCCCAGACAGCGTGCTTTCCAATTCCTGCCGAATCACCTCAAGCGTTGCCAGCACGGTCGCCAGCTGTCCTGGGTTATTGACTTCCCAATCTTTCTGCGGGGCCAGACGAACCCGGGCGCCATTGGCTCCACCACGCTTGTCGGAGCCACGGAAGGTAGAGGCTGATGCCCAGGCGGTAGATACCAGTTGAGAGATGGGTAGTCCCGAAGCCAGTATTCTTTTCTTGATAGCAGCAATATCCTGATTATCAATCAGCGGATGCGTAACGGCCGGAAGGGGATCTTGCCAGATCAGGTCTTCGGCGGGTACTTCTGAGCCCAGGTACAGCACTTTGGGTCCCATGTCACGGTGCGTCAGTTTGAACCAGGCGCGGGCAAACGCGTCGGCAAACTCATCCGGATTCTCTAAGAAGCGTCTTGCTATTTTCTCGTAGGCCGGGTCTACGCGCAGGGCAAGGTCGGTCGTAAGCATGAAAGGTGCGTGCTTTACAGCAGGGTCGTGCGCATCGGGTACTGTACCGGCACCGCCGCCATTTACTGGCTTCCACTGGTGCGCTCCGCCGGGGCTCTTGGTCAGCTCCCACTCAAAGCCAAAGAGGTTCTCAAAAAAGTTGTTGCTCCATTGGGTAGGCGTGGTTGTCCAGGCTCCTTCCAGACCACTGGTAATAGTATGCGCTCCGTGACCACTACCATACGAGTTCCGCCAGCCCGTGCTTTGCTCTTCTATGGTGGCTCCAGCTGGTTCAGAGCTTACATATTTGTTAGGATCGGCAGCTCCGTGGGTTTTACCGAAGGAGTGTCCACCCGCGATCAGCGCTACAGTTTCGTAGTCGTCCATAGCCATGCGGCCGAAGGTTTCACGAATGTCCTGGGCAGCCGCCAGCGGGTCAGGCTTTCCACCCGGACCTTCGGGGTTGACGTAGATAAGTCCCATGTGTGAGGCCCCAAGTGGATGCTCAAGCGTACGTTTATGTTCTGTGCTACCCGCATACCTGGCGCTGTCACCCAGCCACTCGGTTTCGGATCCCCAGTACACGTCTTCCTGAGGCTCCCATACATCCGCCCGTCCGCCGGCAAATCCAAACGTTTTGAAACCCATGGATTCAAGGGCACAGTTACCAGTAAGGATCATCAGGTCAGCCCACGAAAGCTTGCGGCCGTATTTCTGCTTTACAGGCCACAGCAACAGGCGTGCCTTGTCGAGGTTGGCGTTATCAGGCCAACTGTTGAGGGGCGCAAAGCGTTGCATACCGGCACCCGCGCCACCCCGGCCATCGCCGATGCGGTAGGTACCCGCGCTGTGCCAGGCCATCCGGATAAAGAACGGACCGTAGTGACCGTAGTCGGCAGGCCACCAGTCCTGCGAGGTGGTCATCAGCTCAAAAATATCTTTCTTTACCTCCGCCAGATCCAGGGTCTTGAACTCTTCGGCGTAGTTGAAGCCTTCATCCATCGGGTTGGACAGCGAAGAGTGCTGGCGCAGAATATTCAACTTTAACTGATTGGGCCACCAGTCATGATTTCTGGTACCTCCGCCAGCACTTTTGTTAAGAGCTCCACTCGAAAATGGGCACTTGCCTACGGTGTTGACTTTGCTGTCGTCATTTACCTCCAGTACGTTGGTGTTTGGGCCTATGCTATTAGACATATGTGGTAGATTTAGGGTTAATGATGCGACAAATCTAAATCAACCCACATCATAATGAAAATCTATATTTTCTATGACTTAATAGACAAAAGCTATTAGACAAGATACCATTATAGCATTGAACAGAAGGAACACTTTGATGCTTCGCTATCATTAGGCAGACAATAAACCTCCAACCATATTTAACAGGGAAGAGAGGTAGATGTATTAACGAGAAAATATTAGAAGGTTTAGGAAAGACTATCGTAGGAGTGTGGCATTCGAACATGATTTACTACTACGAATACAAGCTACGTAGAGTGTATTCGTAGTAGATCCCATAAATAGATAAGTAATGCGGATTTAAAATTGATACCCTACGTTCAAGCCTATGTTAGCTACCATTCCGCCACTTGTATAATTCTGGAATGATGCCCTTATACCAGTACTCCACCCGCGGTCAAGGGTTACTTCGCCTTCAAGTGCTACGGTATATCCCATAGCCCAATAGTTCATAGGACGCGTATAATTCAGATCAATGGCATAGGTAGCCTGATCGGTGGGACGATCCGGAATTGGGCCTACGAGTGAATACCCATAGGAAGTTGGCAATGAACTGGATGTATAGCGTAGTGAGGGACCAATACCCAGACGGATCTTGCTCCGATCAAACCGCATGGGTGATACAAAAAAATTGGGATCAAGAGAGATAGAAGCCTTCGTGAATCGTGCATACCCCTCATCTCTGGAACCATACCCCACGTGCAGGGATGGGGCAATGGTCATATATGGGGTAATACTTTGGTTATACTCATTGTAGTAGTTAAACCCTACCAGATCACCACTTCCAAATTGTACATAGGATACACCTGCTTTGACACTATGGGTACTCATCTGACAAATACCCCAATAGCTGTTGAATAATAGAGCAAGAACAAGGAATAGCTTCTTCATGAAGTAGATTTTATTGGTAGTTATGGGTTGAAAATAATGCGGCAATACGGGATATTAATGCTCTATCAAAACCGGCACACCAGCTGCGTCTGGAGGCTGTACTGGAAGACGCGCTTACCTCTCTCCTTTTCTACTTCATACATAATAACTGGCTGCGTAATGAGCGACAGGTGTTCGTTGAGCCGATACTTTATGCCGGCTCCCAGCAGCAGACGCGGGAGTATCGGACTGTAAAAGTTGGACCCATGTTCGGTTTCCTCCCCGGTTGTGGTTCTAATTACTATATAAGAGTACTTAGCTTTATGTAATACCAAGCCGGCTGAAAAGTACGGCGCCAAACGTTTTGTAGTAGTCTGGTAGTTCAGTAGAATGGGTATCTGAAAGTTATGATGGAAAGACCTTTCAAATGCAAGCGATCCAGGTACAGCGTCATAATACTTACTCGGAATTTGGTTCCATTCCAACCACAGTCCCGAAGAAACTGACCACTGATCGGAGAAGTGATAATACAGCTGTGTCCCCAGTTGGTAGCCTAGTTGTTTATAGGGGTTACGGGTAATAAGATCTGCTTCATCCTGATGCACTACTCGGGTAAGACTGGGCGCGACCGTGAGGGACGCAGAAAAACGGCTCTGGGCATGGCCGCTGTGCATCACGGCAAGCAGTAGAGCCGCTAGAGCCCAGGCCACTCCTTTTCTTAGAATTACACTATTTATTTTCATTACTCCTTCTGTTTTGGTCTGGCTAAATGGTATACTAGTTGCGTCTGTAGGCTAAGGAGCCGCTTGGGCGGGTAGTGCCGCGCGTATTTATCGGAGCCAAGTACCAGGGTAGGTTGCACTACCACTGCGAGTCGCTGATTTAGCTGATACGACACCCCCGCACCCAGTTGTACCTTGGATACCAGCGATCGATAATAACCCGGTTGCTTGGAGAGCAACATACCTGCCGAGAAATAGGGAGAGACTTTTCTAGCCGTAGGACGGTAGTTGAGCAGCAGCGGAAACTCGAGGTACTGCTCCTTAATTCGAAAAAGCTCAAAATTTGTCCCTGTCTGGCCATTAACATAGGCCCACTGATACCAAAGTCCTGTAGCCAGCGACCAGACAGGCGAAAAATGATAGTGTGCTGTAGCTCCTAGCGAAAGGCCGGTACTATACTGGAAACGATGCGGCTCTTTCAGGCGTGCTTCTGCATAGGAAGAAAAGGGAGCTACTACAGGAGCGACGGAAAAGCGGCTCTGCGCCCAAGCACTATTGAAAAAGAAACCGGTAAAGAACAGAAGTAGTACGGGCCAATGGCGTAGAGATAACATGTAGAGCAGCTTTGGTTATACTCAGTTAAAGTAAGTACAAGCCCAAGAACTAACTTTTTGTCACTACGACCAACTATTTTATACAAAAGTTATTTAACGGCGTTGATGAGAGGGCAGCTGATAAAAAAGCAGGCTCCCAGCCTATTAACTGCTGGGAGCCTGAGTAATTTTAAGAGATCCTTAAAGACCCGCGTCGTCTGAGACGCCTTGCGCGAGGGCGGTCCAGTCGAGGTGGTCGCGGCCTTTGGCGCGGGCCGAAATGAGCCGGTCGCGGAGCATACTTGCCAGGGGCATCGGCGACTGTACCTCCGATGCGGTTTCGAGTACCAGGTTGAGGTCTTTCAGACCGAGAGGTAGTTTGAAGCCTACGGGCTCGTAGGTATTCTGCGCAATCATGCGGCCGTAGTTCTGAAAGATAGGAGCCGCAAAGAGCGTTTGCGTAAACATATCGTAGATAGCCTGCCGGGCCACTCCGCTCTTTTCGGCCATGGTGAAGGCCTCTGCCATCATCTCCATACTGGCGGCAATCATGTAGTTACCAGCCAGCTTGACCACGTTGGCGGCCCCTACCTCTTCGCCAAAATCAAACACGCCTTTGACCAACGGCTGTACCACGGTCCGGGCCCGCTCCTTAGCCGCAGCTTCACCTGATAAGCACAGGTTACCAACACGAGCCGATACAGCGTCGGGACGGGCAAAGATGGGAGCCGCTATGTAGGCTACGCCGTACTGCTGATGGAGCTTAGCGAGGCGACGGGCGGTAGCTGGCGCAATGGTACTCATAGAAATATGTACACTGCCTTTACCCAGTCGCTCCAGGACTTCCTTACTGAAAGTAGCCTCCACGGCGGCATCGTCGGCCAGTACCGATACCACTACTCCACCGGGTGTTACGGCCTCCTCGGGACTATCGGCTTCTCTGGCTCCCTGATCCAGCAGCGACTGGGCTTTTCCTTTGGTACGGTTCCAGACAGTCAGCTCGTGGCCATCCTGTATGAGGTTAGCCGCAATGGGAGTACCCAAGGTTCCCAGACCTATAAAGGCAATTTTTTCAGACATGTATGCTAGGTGGTTAGGTTGATAGCTTTTAAGGTTTTAGCTTCTGGATTTGACATTGACCGGTGCCACGGTTCAAACCGTGGCACCGGTAGTAGTAGACCTATGGCACTGTTTAGAACTGTGCCATAGATATCTAAATGACATCCTACACTTGTATCACCCCTACGTTGAATGGCTTGGTAATAGGAGCGTGATTGGCCGCTTCGATACCCATAGATATTACCCGCCTTGTTTCGACGGGATCAATGATACCATCTACCCACAGGCGGGCGGCGGCGTAGTAGGGCGATAGTTCCCGGTTATACCGGTCGGTGATTTCTTTCAGTAGCTCCTGTTCGGCTTCGGGGGTGATTACCTCTCCTTTGGCTTTGAGCGAGGCCGTCTCTATTTGCAATAAAGTTTTGGCCGCTGAGGCTCCACTCATTACCGCCATTTGGGCCGTAGGCCAGGCGTAGATCAGGCGCGGGTCGTAGGCTTTGCCGCACATGGCGTAGTTGCCGGCCCCGTAAGAGTTACCCACAATGAACGCAAACTTGGGTACTACCGAATTAGCCACGGCGTTCACCATCTTGGCTCCATCCTTGATAATACCTCCCTGCTCGGCCCGGCTGCCTACCATAAAGCCTGACACGTCGTGGAGGAACAGCAGTGGTATTTTTTTCTGATTACAGTTCATGATAAAGCGGGTGGCTTTGTCGGCCGAGTCGGCGTAGATCACACCGCCCATCTGCATCTCCCCCTTACCTGATTTCACCATCTTACGTTGGTTGGCTACGATGCCCACCGCCCAGCCGTCTACACGGGCGTAGGCGCAGAGGATCGTCTTGCCGTAGTCGGGTTTGTACTCGTCCAGTTCGCCTCCATCCACGATGCACTCCAGTATATGGCGCATGTCGTAGGGCTTGATGCGGTCGGTGGGCAGCAGGTCGTACAGTTCCTCCGGCTTTCGAGCGGGTGCTACCGGCTCCGTGCGGTTAAAACCCGCTTTCTCCGCCCCCCCTATCCTATCTATGTGCCGCTTTATGGCATCGAGGCAGCTTTGGTCGTCGGGGTACTTGTTGTCGGTCACACCGGATATTTCGCAGTGCATGGTGGCTCCTCCCAGCGTTTCGGCGTCTACGTCTTCGCCGATGGACGACTTGACCAGGTACGGCCCCGCCAGGAATACTGAGCCGGTACCTTCCACAATGAGAGCTTCATCGGACATGATGGGCAGGTAGGCACCACCGGCTACGCAGCTTCCCATAATGGCAGCTATCTGTACGATACCCATTGCCGACATCTGCGCGTTGTTGCGGAAGATGCGTCCGAAGTGCTCCTTGTCGGCAAATACCTCCGACTGCATAGGCAGGTATACGCCCGCGCTATCGACGAGGTAGATGATGGGCAGGCGGTTTTCCATGGCTATCTCCTGGGCCCGCAGGTTCTTTTTGGCCGTGATCGGAAACCAGGCTCCGGCCTTGACGGTAGCATCGTTGGCTACTATCACACAGGAGCGGCCCGACACATAGCCTATACCTACCACTACCCCACCCGAGGGGCAGCCGCCCTCGGCTTCGTACATCCCTTCGCCCACAAAGGCACCTACTTCGAGTAGCTCTGTGCCGGGATCAATAAGGTACTGGATGCGCTCGCGGGCGGTAAGCTTTCCTTTCTTGTGCTGGGCTTCGATCTTCTTGGGTCCTCCTCCCAGCTTGACTGCTTCGTACTTCTGGTTTAATTCTTCTACTAGTTGCGGAATAGTCTTCTGATTGGTCATTGGGCTTGATGAAGTGTAATTGGAACAAAAGAACTTGGTAGCGCCATCGGATGACGCACCTCGTGAATATATTATAAATCGATATCCTTTTCCATTGTTCTAAAATAAAGAAGACGTCCGGCTCTCACCAGACGTCTTCTTACTGTATCTATACATGTTGACCAACCGGTAGCTTATTGTGTCGGCTCCGGGTCCAGCGATTTGATCTTTACCGTAGTATCGATAGCCGTTTCGGCAGTTCCCTTGTCCTTTTTACCAAACACCGAGAAGTGCAGGTACCGGCTTGGATTCTCGCGTAGGTTGGTCATCAGCTTGTTCATGCTGAGCAGGGTGTAGTTCAGGTTGTTGTAGAGCGCCTGATCATTGGCCAGCTTACCTAATGTACCATCTCCTGACTTGATCTCAGTCAGGATCCCCTTCATCTCGTTAATGGTCTGACGGGTAGCCGCCAGCGTTTCACCCAGTCGCAGGGCGTTGAGCGAGTCGGCAAAGGTGTTGGTTTTAACCATCAGCGGTTTCAGTTCCTTTTCGGTCTGTACCAGTGAGGCCGTCAGCTGGTTAAGGTTTGACGTCAGCGCCGCCAGATTAGCGCGATTATCCTGTAGCGTACCCTGTAGTACCTGGCCGGTCTGGTCGTAGTTGCGAAGTACCTGATTAAGGATGGTACCCGTCTCGCGGAATCCCATAGCTACCATATTCAGATGAGCCATGAGTGAGTCGGCCTGATCAATCACGGGCAGGGCCTTCTCCTGTAACAGGGCAGAGATACCGGCCTCTCTTCTACCTACGAGCGTATCCTGGCCTTCCAGCAGAGGTCCGGTTGCGGCCATATCCAGCCGGATCACCTTGCCACCTAGCAGACCTCCGTCGTCCAGTACCGCTACGGTACCTTTATGTACCTGTATGTCTTTGTTAACATCAAGAGTAACCAGCAGACGGTTACCTCTGTTCTGCATGATACTGATCTCGCTCACCTGCCCTATTGATAAACCGTTCAGGAGTACAGGGTTAGACGCGGCAAGACCATCTATATTATCGTAAACTACGTAGTACTTGTTAGTGCGGGAAAGTAGATCAGAACCTTTTAAAAAATTAAAGCCGAAATACAGCATCGTCATAGTAACGATAGCCAGTAGTCCGACTTTTGCTTCCTTTGATAATTTCATGGACAGTAGTGATGACAGAACTAAGTGCTATTTTCGCTACGAAAATACGACTAATATCGTTCCATCTCACGCTTGTATTGTTTAAATGCGGCGTAAAGCGACTCCGCCACCTCGTCCTGTCCCCGATCCGAGTTCAGATACGCCTCTTCGGTAGGGTTGCTCAGGAAGCCGGTCTCTACCAGTACGCTAGGCATGGTTGTACGCCATAGTACCAGGAATCCCGCCTGCTTAACGCCGCGGCTGGCGCGCTGGGTGATGGTCTGGAACTGATGCTCGACGTGGTCGGCATAGCGCAGACTGCTGGTGAGGAAGGCACTCTGGTAGTTGGCCAGCATGATATGCGCCAGCGGCGAATCAGGATCAAAGCCCTTGTATTTTTGCTTGTAGTTAGCCTCCTGCAGAATAACGGAGTTCTCTCGCTTGGCTACTTCCAGGTTGCCTTCGGTCTTGTGAAGTCCCATCACGTAGGTCTCGGTACCATGGACGCGGCTGGAGCCCGGTGCGTAGTTACAGTGAATGGATACGAATAGGTCGGCCTTGTTACGGTTGGCAAAAGCGGAGCGATCGGCCAGATCGACAAAAACATCTGACGTCCGGGTATAAAGTACTTTCACCTCCGGCATTTCTGCCTTAATTTTACGTCCCAGAGCCTGAGCTATTTTGAGGGTCGTACGTGACTCGCGGGCTACCCGTCCGCGGGTGCCAATGTCATGGCCTCCATGACCGGCATCGATCACAACTACATCAATTTTCCGCGGGTCGTTTTCAGGCTCGGGTTCTTCTTGAAAAGCAAAGGCTACACTCAACATCAAACAACCTGCTGCGCCTACGATTTTAAGAACTTTTAACATTAAATTTAGGGTTGGTGCGTTACTTGAAAGAGAATTCTCTGCTAATTTTGGCTTCCTTTTACAAAAATAATCTATTTACACAACTGAAAAAACAAGCTATTATTATATGGCTGGGCCTGTTGATGGTGATGCTGATGGGGCAGGCAAACGCCCAGCAGCGGAAACCTCGTCTACCAGGCCTCTCCCGCCAGCCTCAAACCACTCGTCCGGTTATACGTCCGGCGGATGGTACAGGTATACCCCGTGCTACGGCACCCGGTACAGCGGTACCCGGTACGGCAGTACCCGGTACGGCAGTACCCGGTACGGCAGTACCCGGTACGGCAGTACCCGGTACGGCGGTACCCGGTGTTAGTGTACCCAGAACTGATACGATCCCGGCGGATACCAGCGGAACTCCCTCAGGTATAGCCGTTACCACTGACTCCACCCAGACCGATACGCTGGCCCAGCAGAGCGACCTGCAGGCCGTAGTAGAATATGCCGCCGAAGACTCCACCATTATGGACGTTGACGGCAAGCAGGTGCATCTGTATGGTAATGCACAAGTTACGTACGGAAGCATAAAATTGCAAGCAAGTTACATAAGACTTAACTGGGTAACGAACGAAGTGTTTGCAAAAGGCACTTACGACTCAACGGCGAAGAAGGTAGTCGGGGACCCGGTATTCCAGGATGGACCGGAGACTTTCAATGCCCAGGAAATGCGCTATAACTTCAAGAGTAAGAAGGGAATTAGTCGCGGGGTAGTGACCCAGCAGGGTGAGGGAAATATACGGGGAAACCGGGTCAAACGGGACGACGAAGGAAACCTGTTTATTCACGGCTCCATCTATACCACCTGTACCCTTACGCATCCGCACTTTCATATCAACGCGCCTAAGCTGAAAGTCATTGAGAACAAGCAGGTCGTGTCCGGCCCCTTTAACCTGGTGATAGCCGATGTACCCTTACCTATAGGCTTGCCCTTTGGTTTTTTCCCGTTTCCCAAAAAGAAAGAGATAGGTACATCGGGGATCCTGTTCCCGCAGTACGGTGAAGAACCCAACGGCCGCGGCTTCTACCTGCGCGACGGAGGCTACTACTTTGCCATCAGCAAGTATGTCAATGCCGCCATTACCGGGCAGATCTACTCTACCGGTAGCTGGGGAGCCGGGGTGGCCTCTACCTACGCCAAGCGCTACCGCTACAACGGTAACTTTGCGTTCCGCTTTAACCGCAACCGCTCCGGCGACGAGATCGACCGGATCATGCGGGTACCTGGCCGTAATGACTTCAGCCTGCTGTGGTCGCATGCGCCGGTGCCACGAGGTACCTCTACCTTCTCGGCCAACGTCAACATCACGAGCAACAGCTTCAACCAGTTTAACGCCATCGAGACGCAGCGGTACATCTCCAACATCGCGACCTCGTCGGTGCAGTACAACCGCAACTTCGGACAATACGCCCGGGCGGGAGCCAGTGTACGGGTTAACCAGAACTTCGGACAGTACAACCAGCGGACCGGCCTGCGTGAAGGAGGCAAAACGGCCGTATCATCCGACTTTAACTTTGGTATTAACCAGATCGCTCCCTTTGCCCTCAACGGCGGTATCGGGCGCTGGTACGAGAGCTTCCGTCTGGGTATGGAATTCACCGGAAACTATACCCTGTCAAACGCTCTTGCTCCTATTGATACTTCCTCTGCCCGGCTTGGCTTTACCATTGCCAATCCGATAGATACGTCAAGAATCAGAAGTACCGAGGTAGTCATTCCGTTTGAGTTTGCCAATCTGCCTACCATGCTTCGCGATGCGCAGTTTGCGGGACGGTACTCGCTCCCTATCTCGCTGCCTAACTTCAAGTTGATGCGCTACATCAACTTTACACCCAGTATCTCACTGCAGGGGGAGGTATTTACGAAGAAGTACAACTACACGTACCTGGGCAACAACCAAGTCCGGATTGATACCGTCAATACCATCGCTACCCAATACACGTACGGTTTTGGAGCGGGCATGAACACCCGTTTCTACGGTACCTTCTTTGTGCGGGGGCGTCGACTGGAGGCTATTCGGCATACTGTTATCCCCTCACTCTCGTTCAGCTATACCCCTGATTTCTCTACCAATAATAGCTTCTATCAGCAGGTAACCATCAACGATATGGGCGAAACGCGTATGTTGTCCCGCTTTCGGGGGTTAAATGGTGGTGTTGGGTCGGGCTCATCCCGAGCGGCCGGTGTGGTATCGTATAGTATCAACAACTCCTTTGAAATGAAGCTCCGGTCCAGGAGTGATACGGCAGCGACCCAGTTCGAAAAGGTATCCCTGCTCGACAACCTGAGTATTGGAGGGTCGTACAACATGCTGGCCGACTCGCTCAATCTGTCCAACGTCAACGTCAACGCCAACGCCCGGATCGGTCAGAACCTGAACCTGAACTTCAACATGAACTTTGATCCCTACGCCTATGTACCTGACACGCGCACGGGCAGTACCTTTATCAACTCTCCCGGGATCAAGATCAACGAATTTGCCATTACCAGAGGACAGGGCCTGGCCCGGCTGCAAAACCTGAACCTGGCGGTAGGTACCAGTTTCTCTCCCAAAAAGGGGAACAACAGGACCCAGCCCACTCCAACCGGGGTTAACAATATCAATACGCCTCCTAATAGCCCTACAGCTACCGAAGAGCAGCTCGAGTTTATCGAACGGAATCCTGATCTGTACGTAGACTTTAATATACCCTGGAACGTAACCCTGAACTACAACTTCGGCCTGTCGCGCATAGGTCTGCAGGATCCCAGCCTCATTCAGACTGTAAACGTAACGGGTGACCTGAGCCTGACGCCCAAGTGGAAACTAAGCGTACAGTCGGGCTTTGACTTTGTGGCCTTCAAGCCCTCGATTACTACCCTCACGCTCTACCGCGACCTGCACTGCTGGGACATGAGCTTCAACTGGACTCCCTTCGCGGGTAGCCAGTTCCGGGTTAGCAACTACAACTTTACGCTGAAGGCCAAGTCGTCCATCCTGCAGGATCTCAAACTCACCCGCCGTCGCTCCTTCTACGACCGGGGCGGATATTAAGACTATCAACTACTTTGCCTGACGGAAAGTACCCTACAAAACAAGAGCGGCCTCCCCACATGGGGAGGCCGCTCTTGTTGAAATGCTATATAAATAACCCGGAAGGCTTATTTCTTAGTCGATGCTTTGACAGCCTGCTCTTTCGGAACTACCTCACCTTTCAGGAACAGTGTAATGCTTGGTGACTCTGAGTTGCTGAATACGGTTACGGACTTATTGAAAGAACCCATAGCAGCGGCATTGTAGGTAGCTTTGATCGAACCAGTCTTACCAGGTAGTACGGGATCTTTGGTATAGCTAGGCGTAGTACAGCCACATGAGGCACTTACGTTAGAGATAACAATTGGATCAGTACCTGTGTTGGTAAAAGTAAACTCATGCGTAACAGGCTTACCCTGCTCGATTTTTCCGAAGCTATGCGTTTCTGCCTTGAACTTCATTACTCCTTTCTGCGCATAGCTGAACGTTGCTACTGATAACAACACTACCAAAACCGAAAAAAATTTTTTCATGATACCCTCAAAATTTAGTTGTGAAAAATTTGTTTGCTAAGACAACACTTGGTTAGTATACAAAAGGTTTGCCAAACTTTTGACTATTGTAGCACCTTTCCAACAAAGAAACATAAGAATTCGTTTTTTTGAAAGGAGAAGGATTTTAATTTATTTTTGACCTAAAACGTTCTAATCCGTATATTAACTACACGATTATTGAACGTTGCAGTTACCCGAAATACTATGCTTATAAACGATATTCTGCCCGAAAATAGTGTACTGACACAGGAGAAGATACTTGAAGACTACCGCATAGCCTGCGAGAGTCGACAGGTGAGCCTGCTGGGACGGAAAGATGTGATGGGCGGCCGGGCAAAGTTCGGAATATTCGGTGATGGCAAGGAAGTAGCGCAGGTAGCTATGGCACGGGCCTTCCGGCTGGGTGACTTCCGGTCGGGCTACTACCGTGACCAGACAGTCGAAGCCGCTTTGGGCAACCTGACGTGGCAGCAGTTTTTTGCTCAACTATACGCACATGCTGATATTGCCCACGACCCGCATACGGGCGGGCGCTCTATGAACGGGCACTACGCCACCCGCTGGCTTGACCACGAGGGACACTGGCGCGACCAGACCAAACTTTACAACTCAGTATGTGATATTTCGCCAACGGCCGGGCAGATCCCCCGCTCTCTGGGGTTGGCCTACGCTTCCAAGCTATACCGCTATAACGAAACGCTGCACCAGCTCAGCACTTTCTCCAAGCAGGGCAACGAGATTGTATTCGCCACCATCGGCGACGCCTCTACGTCGCAGGGGATGTTCTGGGAAACCATGAATGCAGCCGGTGTATTACAGGTACCGCTGCTGATGTCGGTATGGGACGATGGCTACGGTATATCCGTACCTATCCGTTACCAAACTACCAAGAGCAGTATTTCCAAAGCTCTGGCTGGCCTGCAGCGTACCGAAGACGAGGCCGGTATCGAAATATTTACCGTAAAGGGCTGGGACTACCCCGCTCTTATTGAAACGTACCAGAAGGCCGCCGCGCTCTGTCGCAACGAACAAGTACCAGTGCTGGTACACGTGCAGGAGCTTACCCAGCCGCAGGGGCACTCTACCTCGGGCTCCCATGAGCGCTACAAAAGCCGGGAGCGCCTGAAGTGGGAAGCGGAGCACGACTGCAACCAGCGGTTCAGGGAGTGGATCCTGAAAAATGGCTATGCTACCGAGGAAGAGGTAATGGCTATCGAAAAAGAAGCCAGAGAAACCGCCCGCGATAGCCGCAACAAGTCGTGGAAAGCATTTCGTCAGGATATCGAAGAGGAGCATCGCCAGATGATAGGCCTGCTGGAAAAAGCGGCCGAAGAAACTCCTAACGGGGAAGCGGTACGGGAGCTGGCTACCGAGCTACGCAAAACCTACCAGCCCCTGCGCCGGGATAGTGTGTCTACTGTTCGTAAAGCCCTACGTATAATGGCTACGGCTACACCGGAAGTGCGCCGCCCCCTCCAGAACTGGCTGCACCAGGAGTTTGAAAATAATACATTGCGGTACAGCCATAACCTGTACAGCGAGTCGGACGAATCGCCCCTGAAGGTAGAGGCTGTGGCCGCTACCTATGAGGAAGCCGGCCCCCTGCTGGACGGACGTGACATTATCCGCTCGTACTTCGATGCTCTCTTTACTAAGGACCCCCGCGTGGTGGCTCTTGGTGAAGATGTAGGCCATATAGGAGATGTAAATCAGGGAATGGCTGGCTTGCAGGAAAAATACGGCGAGATCCGAATTACCGATACGGGTATCCGCGAAACGACCATCATCGGTCAGGGCATAGGACTGGCCATGCGTGGCCTCCGCCCTATCGTAGAGATTCAGTACTTCGACTATATATTTTACGCGCTGGCTACCCTTACCGACGACCTGGCTACCCTACGCTACCGTACGGCAGGCGGCCAGAAAGCCCCGGTCATTATCCGGTCGCGGGGACACCGCCTGGAGGGCATCTGGCACTCCGGCTCGCAACTAGGCGCTATGCTGGGCAGCCTCCGGGGCATGCACGTGCTGGTACCCCGCAGCTTTACCCAGGCCGCTGGTTTTTATAACACCCTTATGAAGGGTGACGATCCGGCCCTGGTGATAGAACCGCTGAACGGGTATCGTCTGAAGGAGCGCCTGCCTTCCAACATAGGTGACATGTGTCTGCCACTGGGCGAGCCTGAAGTACTCCGTGAAGGTACTGACGTTACCGTAGTGACCTACGGCTCGATGTGTCGTATCGTGCTAGAGGCGGCCGCGCAACTCGAGCAGCAGGGTATAAGTGTAGAAGTCATAGATGTACAAACGCTCCTGCCTTTTGACATCAACCACCGCATTGTGGAGTCCGTAAAGAAAACCAACCGGGTGCTGTTTGCGGATGAGGATGTACCGGGAGGCGCGTCGGCCTACATGATGCAACAGGTAGTAGAGGGACAGAACGCCTACCGCTGGCTTGACTCACCGCCCCAGACCCTTTCGGCCAAGCCACACCGGCCAGCCTATGGTTCTGATGGAGACTACTTCTCGAAGCCCAACATAGAGGACATATTTGAGGCGGTCTATGCCATTATGCACGAAGCCGAACCGCAGCGTTTTCCTTCTTTGTACTGATCCATAGGCGCATGTACAGAGCGTTTGGCAAAAGACTATTAGATACCACGGCGGCGGCGGCAGGATTAATGGTCCTGTCGCCGCTTTTGCTTTTACTTACGCTGTTGCTCTGGCTTGCCAACCGCGGCTCTCCTTTTTTCCGCCAGCCGCGTCCCGGCCTTCACGAAAGGGTATTTACGCTGGTCAAATTCAAGACCATGAATGACCGCCGCGATGCCAGCGGCCAGCTACTTCCAGATGGGGAACGACTGACGCCCGTTGGGCGCTTTATTCGTAAAACCTCACTCGACGAGCTCCCCCAACTCTGGAATGTACTCCGGGGCGACATGAGCCTCATTGGCCCGAGGCCGCTGCTGGTCGAGTACCTGCCCCTGTACAACGAGCAGCAACGCCGACGCCACCAGGTACGTCCGGGCATCACCGGTTGGGCGCAGGTCAATGGCCGTAACACCATCAGCTGGACGCAGAAGTTTGAGTACGACATTTGGTACGTAGACAACCTGTCGCTGGGGCTGGACCTGAAAATCATTTCCTTAACCATCTGGAAGACCCTGCGCCGCGAAGGGATCAGCTCCGCCACTTCCGTGACGATGGAGAAGTTTGAGGGGAATTGATGAAAAATAATGCTGAGTTCTGAATGAATAATTCTGAATTATTTAGTTACTAAGGGTAAAGAGTGTATTGATATATATTTTACGCACTTACTCTCTCTTCTTTCATGCATAACTCAGCATTCACTAATTCATAATTTCAGACCCTATGCTTCTGTACGGTGCCAGCGGCCATGCCAAAGTAATAGCCTCCTGCCTCCACTCCAACGGACGGACCGTAAAGGCTATATTTGATGATGATCCGGCCAGAAAAACACTCGGAAATATTGAGGTAGTAGGTCCTTACGATCCTGCGTACGAACACGAGCGCGCCATTATAGTAGCCATTGGCTACAATGACGTTCGCCGGAGGATCGTTCAGCGGATACAGCACCCCTTCGGACGGGCCGTTCATTCGTCAGCCCTGGTAGATCCCAGCGTCAAGATCGGCGAAGGTACCGTCATCCTGCACCGCGCCACGGTACAGGCCGACACTACTCTGGGCCGCCATGTAATCATCAATACCGCTGCCTCCGTCGACCATGACTGCCGCATAGCCGATTATGTACACATAGCTCCGGGGGCTATCCTGTGTGGTAACATACAGGTAGGTGAAGGTACGCTGGTAGGAGCCGGCGCCGTGGTAGTACCTAACCTTACCATTGGCCGCGGATGCAAAATAGGCGCGGGTACAGTAGTAGTCAGGGATGTACCTGATGGCGCCGTCGTGCGGGGTAATCCAGGGAAAGTGGTAGAGGTGGTCCATGAGTGGTAGTACTTTTCCAGGAACTTCATTAATTCACTTTCATCCTACCACCAGAGCCCTACCTAATGCCTCAGGATAAGATATGGCTGTCGTCGCCACACCTCGGCGGACATGAACTTAAGTACGTACAGGAAGCCTTTGACACTAACTGGGTAGCCCCACTTGGGCCTAACGTCAATGCTTTTGAAGGAGAGCTGGCCAGCTACGTGGGCACAGCACATGCCGCGGCCTTATCATCGGGCACGGCGGCTTTGCACCTGGCACTGGTGATGCTTGGCGTCGGGCCGGGAGATCTGGTACTGTGCCAGTCATTCACGTTTGCGGCCAGTGCCAATCCCATCGTGTACCAGGGAGCTACGCCTGTGTTTATAGACAGCGAACCTACCACCTGGAACATCTGTCCCGAAGCACTCGAAACGGCGCTCAAAAAGTACTCTGCTCAGGCCCAAAGGCCTAAGGCTGTTATTGGAGTACATCTGTACGGAATGCCCGCCCGGCTGGACGAAGTACTGGCTGTATGCGAGAAGTACGAAGTACCCTTTATCGAAGACGCGGCCGAGGCCCTGGGCTCCAGCTACCGGGGGCGGAAGCTTGGCTCTTTCGGTACTATGAGTGTATTATCCTTCAACGGTAATAAGATCATTACTACCTCCGGCGGAGGTGCTCTGCTCTCTAACGACAAAGCCCTGATTAATCAGGCTCGCTTCCTGGCTACGCAGGCGCGTGATCCGGCTCCGCACTACCAGCACTCCCACATTGGCTACAACTACCGCCTGAGCAATGTATGCGCGGGCATAGGACGCGGACAACTGGAAGTACTGGACGAACGGGTAGCCCAGCGCCGCGCCAACTACACCTACTATACCCAGGAGCTTGGCCATCTACCCGGTATAGCCTTCCAGCAGGAGCCCGAAGGTTCCTACTCCAACCGCTGGCTCAGCTGTATCACCATTGATCCGGCGGAGGCCGGTGGTACTACCCGCGAAAGGGTCAGGCTACGACTTGAGGAAGAAAGCATAGAGTCGCGGCCCCTCTGGAAGCCCATGCACATGCAGCCGATATTTCGGGATGCTCCCTATTTTGGAGGTCGGGTCGCGGAGGAGCTTTTTGAGCGGGGACTCTGCCTGCCTTCCGGCTCCAACCTCACCGACCACGACCGCAGTCGGATTGTGGAAATAATCCAGAGTACTTTCTAATAAAAAAGCCCGGCGCTGGCGCCGGGCTTCTAATGAATATCTGAGAGTACTACTGGTTGGTGACAAGGCTCTTACCGATGCTGATCAGCGTCTCGGGCGACTGGTAGCCGATTACCTTCTTAAGTACTTTTCCGTTCGGATCAATAAAGAACAAGGTAGGATAAGCTTCCAGCGGGAACATACGGGATAGTTGAGGTCCTTCGCCCTTCTCCATATCTACCTTCACGTTCACAAAGTTCTTGTTGAATAGCTCACCCACATCCGGACGGGTAAACACATTTTTCTGGAGTAGCTTACAGGGACCACACCAGCTGGCGTAGGCATCCAGGAAAATGATTTTCTTTTCTGCTTTTGCCTTCTTTACAACGGCTGCCCAGGCCGCATCCGTAAACTCTATTCCTTCCGCAGCCGTCGCTTTGGCTGGTTTCTTATCACCCTCAGCCAACGCTGATGTAGCTACCAATAGTACTAGTCCCCACACCCACGCTACTCTCTGAAATGTTCTCATTAGATTCGGTTTTGTTTGATCCATACATTCAAGTACAAGTATCTGTATAACGACTTTGCCCCTGCCTTTCGTTTCGCTCCTGAGCGGATTATTCAGAGGTAGTGAGGCGTTCCGGATTTTGTCCCACCAAATTATAAAATAAATTTTAATTGTACTATTAATCAACCCATACACACTCCATAAAGGCTGGTTCATTCGGTGTTAGGACAAAAATGGTGTACCTTTGTACACCTACAAACCAGGTGTATCATGAAGATTAAAGAAGCGAAATTTGTAACAAGTAATACTGACTACCGCCTGTGTCCGGAGCCGGATAGGCCGGAGTATGCTTTTATCGGACGCTCCAACGTCGGTAAGTCTTCGCTGATCAACATGCTTACAGATCGCAAAAATCTGGCTAAAACGTCCCAGCAGCCGGGCAAGACCCAACTGATCAACCATTTTATGATCAATGACTCCTGGTACCTGGTAGACTTACCCGGCTACGGTTATGCCAAGGTGAGCAAGACGGATCGGGAAAGCTGGCAGCCTATGATTGACAACTACCTCCGCAACCGGCCCAACCTGGTGTGTACCTTCGTGCTGATAGATAGTCGCCACGATCCACAGCGGGTTGATCTTGAATTTATGGAGAAGCTGGGGCAGGATGGTGTACCGTTTCATATAGTATTCACCAAGGTAGATAAACTGAAAAAGAGTAATCAGGTACTGACGCACGTAGAAAGCTACAAACAGAAGCTACTGGAAGTGTGGGAAGAGCTACCGCCGATATTTGTGACCTCATCCGAGAAAGGAGAAGGACGCGAAGCCTTACTTGAGACAATAGAGAACTATAATCTGGCGTTTGAAGAGGCAAGGTCGCGGTAGAGTTGTTTGCCGCCTAATCTTTCCGTTATTTTGCGGACAGAAACCGGGCCTCATCCTGATTTCAAGTACTCATCCGTTTGCTAAATATCTAGTTATCAATATATAAATAAGTGTAAAAGAAGAATCTGCAGGTATGGATTTGTTAAAAGAGATTGCCAATATTTCGGGTAAAAGTGGCTTGTACCGTATTCTCAAACCCAGCCGCGCTGGTGTGATCGTTGAGAGCCTCAATGAAAAAAGAGAGAAAACAATGATCGGCCCCACAGCGCGGGTATCGGTACTGAAAGATGTATCGGTATTCACCGATGGAGCTGAGGACTCCGTACCTCTGGCCGATGTATTTATGCAGATCAATGAGAAGTACGGTAATGAGGTAGAGCTGGACACTAAGACTGCCTCTGACAAGGACCTCATTGAGTTTATGAATGATGTACTGCCGGAGTTTGACCGCTCACGGGTATACATCTCTGATATCAAGAAGATCATCAACTGGTACAACCTCCTGTCTCAGTATGCACCCGAGGCTTTTGTAGCTCCTGCGGAGGCTGCTACTGAAGAAACAACTGCTGAGGAAACAGCCACTGTGGATACAGCCACTGTGGAAACAGCCGAAACAGAAGAGTCAGCGCCCGTAGAAGCCAGCGACGAAGCCGAAGCAAAAGGTGGCAAGGCCAAAAAGAACAAAGCCTAATCAGCTATATCCGATCGGCCTGTGCCGATCGATGACATAAAGCGAGCCCCGTCGGACCGACGGGGTTTTTGCTTTATCTTTCCCGCCTATTGAGCATACCCCTATGAACAGCTTATCTTCCTACATAGATCATACCTTACTAAGTCCCACTGCCAGTGAAACCGACGTCCGGAAGCTTTGCGAAGAAGCCTGGATACAACAGTTTAAGGCAGTATGCGTGGCTCCTACCTATGTAGGTTATACCAAAGATATGCTGGAGTTCTGCCCGGTGCGCATTGAGATCGCCACCGTGATAGGATTTCCGCTGGGGTACTCCACTACCGATACCAAGCTCCGGGAAGCCGAGAATGCCCTGCGTGATGGCGCTACCGAGCTGGACGTAGTCATTAACCTATCGCAGTTTAAGTCCATGGCGTACCTCAGCGTACGCGAAGAGCTTCGCCAGCTGGCTACCCTCTCCCACGAGCAGAACGCGCTGCTCAAGGTCATCATCGAAACGGCCTACCTGGACCTCTTTGAACTGCACACCGCCTGCGAAATATGCGTTGAAGCCGGTGCTGACTTTGTCAAAACCTCAACCGGCTTTTCGCCCAAAGGAGCTGAACTGGATACCGTGCGGCAAATGCGGTCCATTCTGCCCGCTCATACTAAGATAAAAGCTTCGGGTGGTATCCGTACCCGCGAGCAGGCCATTGCCTTTATCGAAGCAGGAGCCGACCGTATAGGTACCTCGGCGGGAGTAGCCATCGTAACCGAAGCATGAGGCCCAGCGTTCTCCTACTGAGTACTGTACATCCGCCCACCGATCCGCGCATTGTGTATAAGATAGCTCCGGCTCTCGCTAGTGAGTATGAGGTATACTGTGCCTTACCTAATGCTACGGCTTCCTCCGTTTCGGGCAGGCATACTACCATGATCCGGCTGCCCTATTTCAGCAGGCTGCTCTTCCGGCTCCTGTTCTGCCACCCGGTAGTACTATGGAAATGCCTGAGGCTACGGCCGGAGGTAGTCCATATATTCGTACCGGAGCTCCTGCCCATGGCTTTTCTTTTCAGATGGCTGGGCTCTGAGGTAATCTACGAAGTACAGGAAAACCTGTACAAGAAGTTTTCGCTTAAGCGCTACAACAACGAGCCCCTGTTTCAGCAGCTCTTCCGCTGGTTTGACCACAAGGCCAGGCGCCACTTCAGGTACGTCCTGACCGAGCATGCCTACCTTACAGAGTACCGAAATACACGATACCCGGCTACCGTCATTCACAACTATGTATCGCTCCCTTTCGTGGATCAGTACAAAGGCGCGGCCTCACCCGCGCCAGCTTATCCGACGTTCTTTTATAGTGGCGTCATATCTATGGAAAGATCCTTTGATACGCTGGTAGCTGCCTTAGTTAAATTGAGAAGCACATATCCTGACTTCCGGGTACATTTTTTCGGCCCCGTTCAGTTCGACTGGCAGGAGGCGCATACTCTACCGGGCTTTGAGTTGGTACAGCCGCACCTTACTTTCTATGGCTATACCGATTTGCGCGTTGCCTTGCCCTATGCTCATGGTGCCATAGCCGGTATAGCGCTGCTCAAACCCGTAGGCGACTACCCCGATTCCTACACGACCAAACTGTTCGAGTACATGGCTATGGGTCTACCCGTCGTTACGTCTGATTTCCCACTGTATCGTGAGGTAGTTGAACATAACCAGTGCGGATTTTGTATTTCTCCGTATAATGCTGATGCCGTAGCTGATGCGCTGCAATGGCTGATTGAACACCCGGACGAAGCCGCGGCCATGGGCCAGCGGGGAAGACAGGCCGTAGAAAAAGAGTATAACTGGCACCTGGAAGAAAGCCTTCTTCTGAGGCTTTACAGCAGTATTGCGGGGCCCGTATCAGCAGGTACCAGCTAATTACAACGATTAGTCATAACTATTATAATTATAATAAGTTATTATTTAATTGTTCAAATATACAATACCACGCCCTCTATGAAATATTTAACTTTCGGCCGTATTTTGAAATGCTTCTTGTAAAGACATTTTCTTAACCATGTATATAAATAAAGTAAGCCATTATCTTCCATCAGAAGTAGTTGGCAATGAGTATTTTACAGAATTAAATAATCTTTCCAGCGAATGGATCATTTCACGGACAGGAATCTGTGAACGTCGTAAAGCTGGCGAGGGAGAGAACACCTCCTCGATGGCTATTGAAGCCGTAAAGCTATTGCTTGAATCAAGTCCTTACAGCAAGAACGAAATAGATCTGATCGTAGGAGCTACCTATACGCCTTACGATACCATCGTATCTTTGGCTCACGCCGTGCAGCATTATGTAGGGGTACCCGATATTCCGGTAGTATCGGTATCGTCGGCCTGCTCGTCGCTGATCAACGCCATTGAGGTCGTGCAGGGGTACTTCGCTCTGGGAAAAGCCTCCAAAGCTATTGTAGTGGTGTCGGATCATAACACGGCCTACAACAATGAGCGGGATACCGTATCGGGACACCTGTGGGGAGATGGAGCCTCGGCTCTGCTGCTGTCAAAGGAGCGCCTGTCTGACTCTGATATGTACATTCAGGAGGTGATTACGGGCGGTGCCGCTACCAGTGGTAAGGCTACGGAGGGGGTAGTACTGCGTCCCAACGAACGGGGCGTTATTATGCCGCATGGTCGTGATGTGTTCCAGTATGCCTGTATCTACATGCCGAAAGTGAGCCAGCAGGTACTGGAGCGTTGCGGACTAACCATCAATGACGTGGATTACCTGATCCCTCACCAGGCCAACCACCGCATTAGTTTGAATGTCATCAACACACTGGGTATTCCGGAAGAAAAACTCATCTCCAACATTCAGCGTTACGGAAACACCGGCTGTGCCGGCTGTGCCATAGCCCTGTCCGAAAACCAGGATCGCTTCAAGAAGGGGGACCGTATCGTCGTAACGGTATTTGGAGGTGGCTACTCTTTTGGAGCTATGCTCATAGAGGTATAGTAAGCCTACAATATAGCTTATCATCCAAACAGGCTGCTCTATCAGGCAGCCTGTTTGGATGATACGTGTACCACAACCACTCCCTCAAAGCGGGATTGTTAGATGATCCGTTTCAATACAAAGCTCGTCACTATCAGTTCATCCCCACGCTTCAGTACCAGATCTATCTCCTTTCCTTCTTTACGCTGTAGCGTTTTATTTATTTCGGTAAGTGACAGATTACTGGCCGGAGTACTATTGATAAACATAAGCTTGTCATCTTTCTGCACTCCGGCATAGTACGCGGGCGAATCTTCCTTCACGTGATCTACTACGTAGCTGTTGTACTTGTCGCCCTTGGCTCGGAGCTCCAGCCCGCTCATATCATGTTCAAACGTCTCCCGTAGAGCGCTTTTTATGGGCTTCAGCACAACGTACTGCCCTTTGTAATGGAATGTGACCACAAAGCGACGGAGCAGCTCTCCTCCGATATTTCCCTGTCGTCTGCCCATGGAGTTGATCTTGGCCCCGAACGAGGAGTTATCAGGAAAGGAAGAAAGTACATCATGCAGCTCAAATCGTCCCACCTGTAGCTTCGGCAACCGCCCCAGATGCCCACTCACAGCTCCTCCCAATCCCACTCCCAGCTGTACCCGGACTACCTTATCAGGAAGTGAAACATTGGATGAATAGGTATCCAGCATCAGCGCGTGCCCGGCTCCCGTATCCAGTAGCATTTGTACATTCTTCTTCTCTCCCCTATCGGTAATCTGTACAGTACTCAGGTAGGGACGCCGGTTCTCAATCTGGATCGGGAGCTTGTCGCCGTACTTGCGCCGGTACTGGTAGTGCTCGGGCGGCCTCAGGATAAGCTCCTGCCGACGAAAATCAATAGTAATGACAAAACGCTCAAATAGCTCATAGCCGAAAATACCATGAATGGGAGTACCCAGAAACTCCGACAGCTTCAGCATATCGTTTTCCAGCACGACCAGATTCTGATCGAAGGCCTGGATGTGTGGCATCCGGAATGTATTACCGATACTAACAGTGGCTTTTCGGGATGCCTCGTTCCCTACCCCATCAATCGTAACCGTACGGGTATATCCCTTATCGACGAACTTGGCAATCTCCGGATCGGTAACGATAATGGTACTCACTCCTGAGTCCAGGATAAAATGCAGGGTATCGGAGTTGTTGATCTGAACAGGTACAATGACCAGATTGGCATGGAGCTTGAAAGGTACCCGCACACTCTTCCGCTGCTGTACCAGATGAAAGCCAAAAGCTTTTTGCTGAGCCCGCGAACAGATCGGGATCAGATAAAATAATGAAGCCGCCAGAAGGAACAACAGCTTTATCATAATTCATGGCTGTTCTATTGTTCCTAAATTTGCAAAATATCCGGTAGATATCCTATACAAAAATACAAGAGCCGCTATGACCTGATGATCGGGTCATAGCGGCTCTTACGGCTACTTTATTGGCAGATAACTACCTCATTTATACTAGTTGGTCATGGACGAACCTACGGGCGAAGGTTTCCAGGTATTGTTGCGGGGATTCACGTCCGGTAATTTATGGTCCGGATCGATCGTCACTGAACGCAATGGCTGCTCCGTAGCAGCACGGAAAGACCAGCTTCCACCGCGCTGCCATACTTCCACCGGCAGTTCTACGCGCGTTTTCTTACCACTTACCTCTTCCAGTTCGATGGTAGCCGGCATAGCCCACTGCTCCAGATTGTCAATGGTGATAACTGAACCTTTCTGTGGATTCTGCTCTATGTAGGTAACTTCTTTCACGGCCTGGTCCAGCTTGTAGTTCTCAAAGAACCAGCCTTTCCAGAACCAGCCCAGGTCCTCTCCGGCGGCATCCTCAACAGTACGGAAGAAATCGTAAGGAGTAGGATGCTTAAAGGCCCAGCGCTTCACGTACTGGCGGAAGGCGTAGTCAAAACGCTCTTTACCCAGTACCTGCTCACGGAGCATCACCAGACCAATGGCAGGCTTGTAGTAGGCCTCCCAGCCCAGGTTACGGGCCTGTACTACGTCCGGAATGGTCATGATAGGGTCAGCACCTGGACGATGGATCATAGGCGCTACCCGATGCAGATCCTGCAGCTGATCGTTACGGAACTCTCCGTTGTTGAAGTTATCAGTAGAAAGGAAGTTGATGAAGGTATTGAATCCTTCGTCCATCCAGGCGTACTTGCGCTCGTTGTTACCCACGATCATCGGGAACCAGTTGTGCCCAAACTCGTGGTCAGTTACGTTCCAGAGGTCCTCGTTACGGTCGCTATGGCTGCAGAATATAATACCGGGATACTCCATACCTCCCACGATACCGGCTACGTTGGTAGCTACGGGGTAGGTGTATTCGTACACGTAGTTGGAGTAGAACTCAATGCTTCCTTTTACGTACTCGGTCGAACGGCCCCAGCCTTCTCTGCCGCTGTCCTCAACCGGATACACCGACTGCGCCAGGGCTGTCTTGCCACTGGGAAGATTGATACGGGCAGCATCCCAGATAAATGCCTTGGAAGTAGCCCAGGCTATATCGCGGGCATTCTGACAGCGGAACCGCCACGTCTGAGTACCTGACTTTTTGGGGCGCGAAGCCGGATTGGTCACCTCTTCGGCAGAACGGATCATGACCGTCTGGTCACTCTTACGAGCCTGATCCATGCGTCTGAGCTGCTCGCCGGTAAGTACTTCGCTGGCGTTGATCAGGTCGCCGGAGCCTACTACTATGTGATCCCACGGTACCGTAACGGCATACTCGAAGTCACCATACTCGAGGTAAAACTCACCAGCGCCCAGGTAAGGGAGCAGGTTCCAGCCTTCGATATCATCATATACGCTCATGCGAGGGTACCACTGAGCAATCTCGTAAATAATCCCATTCTTGGTCTGTAAGGTACCCATCCGGTCTGAGCCATACTGGGGTATCTTGAACGAGTAGCCAATACGGATCTTAATGACATCGCCGTTGGCTTTAACAGGATCCGACAGGCGGATCTGCATCCGGGTATCGGTGATTTGGTAGTTGGCTTCGGTAGCCTTGCCCTTACCTTGCTGTACTGTTACGCTTTTGATGGTATTGCCTCCATCAAAGCCCAGGTTCCCAAAGCGGCCTCCGGTAATGGGAGTAGTTTTGGCACCACGCGAATGAGCGCTGAATGCGTTCTGATCCAGTTGTAGCCATACAAACTCCAGCGCTTCGGGGCTGTTATTCTTATAGGTAATTTCTACATCGCCATTCAGGGTGGCGGCTGCCTCATCCAGCGTCACATTAATTTTGTAATCAGCGCGGTTCTGCCAGTAGGCCGGGCCGGGTGAACCTCCCCCCGTACGGTATTCATTACCGGGCTGAAAGTTGAACAGAGGATGAAACAGTACATGATGGTCATACTTTGACTTATCAGCTTCCTGCGCGAAGGCGCTCAGTCCGCTCAATAAGCTAAAGATCAAGACCCATAGACGTAGGCTTGGTATCTTCATTAGTTTTCTCAAAGGTTTGTCTGTAATACTAAACGAGCCGGAGGAGCTTTTGGTCAATGAGTCAGAGGATTAATTATGAAATCCTGCTCCTGAGCTGCACTGGCAGCGCTTATGCTTCACCTCCGGGACCTCCGAAGCTCATCGGGAAGTTGAAGCTGGGTCCGTCTTCGGAAGTCTGCTGGATAGTACCATGTGCGTCTTCATACTTACGAATATTATCATTCAGGGCTAACAGGAGACGCTTGGCATGCTCAGGGGTCAGAATGATCCGAGCTTTTACCTTGGCCTTGGGTACTCCGGGCATAAGCCGTATAAAATCTACGATAAATTCACTGTTGGAATGAGCGATCATAGCCAGGTTAGAGTATATCCCCTCGGCCATTTCTTCAGATAACTCTATGTTAATCTGCTGTTCAAAATCCTGATTATTGTCTTTCATGATACAAAGTAGTTAATTTTTACAAAGCTATACTTTTACAATAAAAAGCCAGCCTCAGGAATGAGGCTGGCTTTTGTATTTATACTGTACGAATAGCAATTACTGGGCCAGTTCGCGCTTCTTACGAGCTGATTTTTCGCGAGATTCTACCAGAGTATCGAACTCTTCTTTCGAACCTACGATCAGGTCGGTGTAGCGACGCATACCGGTACCGGCCGGGATCAGGTGACCTACGATCACGTTCTCCTTCAGACCGTTCAGTTCGTCACGCTTACCGCGTACTGCCGCTTCGCTAAGTACTTTGGTGGTCTCCTGGAATGAAGCCGCAGACACGAAGCTTTCGGTACCCAGTGAAGCCTGAGTAATACCCATCAGCGTTGGTCTTGCTACCGCCGCCTGTGCATCACGTGCTTTCACGAGGCGCAGGTCACGACGCTTCAGGCTTGAGTTCTCATCGCGCAGGCGACGTACCGACACGATCATACCAGGTTTCAGAGTTTCTGAATCTCCGGCGTCCTCAACTACTTTCATGTCAAGGATCTTGTCGTTCTCCTCGCGGAACACCCAGCGATCTACCGGCTGCATTTCGAGGAAGTTGGTATCACCAGCGTCAAGAATCTCCACCTTCTGCATCATCTGGCGTACGATACACTCGATGTGCTTATCGTTGATCTTCACACCCTGCAGACGGTATACTTCCTGAATTTCATTTACCAGGTACTCCTGTACCGCGGTAGGTCCTTTGATAGAAAGGATGTCGGCCGGAGTAATAGCTCCGTCTGACAGCGGATCACCTGCCCGTACGAAGTCTCCATCCTGTACCAGAATGTGCTTCGACAGAGCCACCATATAACGACGCTGTACGCCATCACGTGATTCGATGATGATTTCGCGGTTACCACGCTTCACACCACCGTAGCTTACTACACCGTCGATTTCACTCACGGTTGCAGGGTTAGATGGGTTACGAGCTTCGAAAAGTTCGGTAACACGTGGCAGACCTCCCGTGATATCGCGGGTCTTACCTACTACACGTGGGATCTTGGCCAGCGGCTGTCCTGCTTTTACAGCAGCACCGTTCTTCACTACCAGACGTGATCCTACAGGTAGGTTATATGATTTCTCGGTCTGATCTTTCAGCAGGTTACTCTTACCTTTCACGACCAGAGCCGGGTTCTTGGTCTTGTCGCGGGTTTCGATAATTACAGCCTCCTGGAAACCGGTCTGCTCGTCAAACTCTTCGCGGTAGGTGATACCTTCCTCGATAGCGTCGAACTGTACAGAACCGTCAAACTCCGAAAGAATTACTGCGTTATATGGATCCCAGGTACATAGTTCCTGTCCTTTGAATACGATATCTCCTTCTTTCACCTGCAGGTGCGCACCGTAAGGTACGTTGTTAGAGATAAGCAGCTGCTTCGTTTCAGGGTGTACGATCTTCACCTCACCCGAACGACCCATTACTACTGTGATCGGATCGCCTTCGGAGTTGGTAGATTCTACCAGACGAAGATCTTCAAACTGGATCAGACCTTCAAACTTAGCCTTGATGTTGGCATCTACGGCAATGTTTGAAGCGGTACCACCCACGTGGAAGGTACGGAGTGTAAGCTGTGTACCAGGCTCACCGATAGACTGAGAAGCAATAACTCCTACTGCCTCACCATTGTCTACCATTCGGCCTGATGCAAGGCTACGTCCGTAACACTTGGCACATACACCGTTGCGGGTTTCGCAAGTCAGCACGGAGCGAATTTCTACGCTGTCGATGCTAGTCTCGTCGATGTAGGCGGCGATCTCTTCAGTGATCTCCTGACCCGATTCAACGATCATCTGACCATTCAACGGATCGAATACATCGTGAACGCTCACACGACCCAGAATACGCTCTGACAGTGGCTCTACGATATCTTCGTTGTCTTTCAGAGCGGAGATCTGGATACCACGCAGGGTACCGCAATCTTCCTCTACCACTACCACATCCTGTGCTACGTCGTGCAGACGACGGGTCAGGTAACCTGCATCGGCTGTTTTAAGAGCCGTATCGGCAAGACCTTTACGAGCACCGTGGGTAGAGATAAAGTACTCGAGTACGTCAAGCCCCTCTTTGAAGTTAGAAAGGATCGGGTTCTCGATGATTTCTCCGGCTCCACCAGCGAGGTTCTTCTGAGGCTTAGCCATCAAACCACGCATACCACCCAGCTGACGGATCTGCTCGCGCGAACCACGGGCACCTGAGTGCATCATCATGTAGATAGAGTTAAATCCACCCTGATCGGCTTCGAGCTGCTTCATCAGCGTCTCGGTGATACGGGAGTTTACACGCGTCCAAATATCAATCACCTGGTTGTAACGCTCGTTCTCCGTAATCAGACCCATCAGGTAGTTACTCCAAACACCTTCTACATCTTTCTTGGCTTCTTCTACCAGTTTCTCCTTCTCGGCAGGTACCATCACGTCGCTAAGACCGATAGACAAACCACCTTTGAAGGCCATCTGGAATCCAAGCTCCTTAATATCATCCAGGAAGTGTGCAGTACGAGCACCACCAGCCAGTTTGAATACCTGACCAATGATTTGCTGCAGCTTCTTCTTGGTAAGCAGCTCGTTGATATATCCTACCTCGTCGGGTACGTGCTGGTTGAACAGAACACGTCCGGCTACGGTTTCGATCAGTTTTGTTTCGAAGCTACCATCTTCGTTACGTACCCGTACACGACACTTGATGTGAGCGTGCTTAGAGATACGACCTTCGTTGATAGCGATTACTACCTCGTCAGGACCGTAGAAAGTCATACCTTCACCTGCAATAGGATACTCAGGTGTGTTCTTACGACCTTTGGTTACGTAGTACAGACCCAACACCATGTCCTGCGAAGGTACCGTGATAGGTGCTCCGTTGGCAGGGTTCAGGATGTTGTGCGAAGAAAGCATCAGCATCGACGCTTCAAGTACTGCCTCCTGTCCAAGTGGCACGTGAACGGCCATCTGGTCACCATCAAAGTCGGCGTTGAACGCAGTACATACCAGCGGGTGCAGCTGAATAGCTTTTCCTTCGATCAGCTTAGGCTGGAATGCCTGGATACCCAGACGGTGTAGCGTTGGAGCCCGGTTCAGCAGAACGGGGTGTCCTTTCAATACATTTTCCAGAATATCCCAGATCACAGGATCCTTACGGTCTACGATCTTCTTCGCTGATTTCACTGTTTTGACGATACCACGCTCGATGAGCTTACGGATAATGAACGGCTTGAATAGCTCAGCCGCCATGTCCTTAGGCAGACCACACTCGTGCAGCTTCAGCTCAGGACCTACTACGATTACCGAACGACCTGAGTAGTCAACCCGCTTACCAAGTAGGTTCTGACGGAAACGTCCCTGCTTACCTTTCAGCATATCCGAAAGTGATTTCAGAGCACGGTTACCTTCCGAACGTACGGCGTTTACCTTACGGCTGTTATCAAACAGTGAATCTACCGCTTCCTGTAGCATACGTTTCTCGTTACGAAGGATCACCTCAGGTGCCTTAATCTCGATCAGACGCTTCAGACGGTTGTTACGGATAATTACACGACGGTACAGATCATTCAGGTCAGAGGTTGCAAAGCGACCACCATCCAGAGGTACCAATGGACGTAATTCGGGTGGAATTACAGGTACCATCTTGATCACCATCCACTCAGGGCGGTTCTCTACGCGTGTATTAGCATCACGGAAAGCTTCTACTACTTTCAGACGCTTAAGAGCCTCAGCCTTACGCTGCTGCGAAGTATCCGTAGCAGCCTGATGACGCAGTTCATATGACAGTTCGTCCAGATTGATGCGGTTCAGCAGCATTTCCAGCGCGTCAGCACCCATCTTGGCGATGAACTTATTAGGATCTGTGTCCGGCAACATCTGGTTGTCGCGGGGCAGCTTGTCAATGATATCAAGGTACTCGTCTTCGGTCAGGAAGTCCATCGCATTGACACCATCTTCTCCTTTGATACCAGATTGTACTACCACATACCGCTCGTAATAGATAATCTGATCGAGCTTCTTGGTAGACAATCCTAACAGGTACCCGATCTTGTTAGGCAAGCTGCGGAAGTACCAGATGTGAGCTACGGGCACCACCAGTTCGATGTGTCCCATGCGCTCACGGCGTACCTTCTTCTCGGTTACCTCTACACCACAACGGTCGCAGATGATACCCTTATAGCGGATACGCTTGTATTTACCACAGTGACATTCCCAGTCCTTAACAGGTCCAAAAATGCGCTCGCAGAACAACCCGCCCATCTCCGGCTTATAAGTCCGGTAGTTGATGGTTTCAGGCTGGGTTACTTCACCGTAGGAGCTCTCAAGGATAGACTCCGGTGACGCCAGACTGATGGTTATGCTGGAAAAGTCACTATTGAGTTTTTTGTTCTTTTTGAAAGACATATTGTTGATCGTTATTCTGTGAGTCAATAGTCCTTAGATAAACTTCGGAATGGTAAGCTGGAAGAGCCTTTGACGGGCCCTTCCAGCTTTTACTATGTATTAGTCCAGCGTAATTTCGAGTGCCAAACCACGTAGTTCGTGCACCAATACGTTGAATGATTCCGGGATATTTGGTTTTGGCAGGTTCTCACCTTTTACGATAGCCTCGTAAGCTTTAGCGCGACCTACCACGTCGTCTGACTTCACAGTCAGGATCTCCTGCAGGATGTGAGATGCACCGAAAGCTTCGAGTGCCCACACTTCCATCTCTCCAAAACGCTGACCACCAAACTGAGCTTTACCCCCAAGTGGCTGCTGCGTAATGAGCGAGTAGGGTCCGATTGAACGGGCGTGCATCTTATCATCAACCAGGTGACCCAGTTTCATCATATAGATAAGCCCTACGGTTACAGGCTGGTCAAAGCGCTCACCTGACAGACCATTGTACAGGTACGTACGTCCCCAGTCAGGTAGGCCGGCTTCTTTCAGCTCAGCTGCTACTTCATCCTCGGTAGCTCCGTCGAAGATAGGCGTAGCATAGCGACGTCCCAACTTCAGACCGGCCCACGCCAGAATGGTTTCGTAGATCTGACCGATGTTCATACGTGAAGGTACCCCCAGTGGGTTCAGCACGATGTCAACCGGTGTACCATCTTCGAGGAATGGCATATCTTCGTCACGAACGATACGGGCTACTACCCCTTTGTTACCGTGGCGACCTGCCATCTTATCCCCTACTTTCAGCTTACGCTTCTTAGCGATGTATACCTTGGCCAGTTTCACGATACCTGCTGGTAGCTCATCCCCTACTTCGAGAGCAAAACGGTCACGCTTGAAGCGTCCCATCAGCTCACTACGACGGTTGAGGTAGTTACGTACGGCACGTGACACCAGGCGATTCAGATGTGAATCCTCAGTCCAGGCGTCAGTCAGTACATCACCGATCAGGTTTACTTCTTCGGCTACGGAGTACTGGCTTTCGTCACGGTATGGGTTGGCCGATGGGAACAGGTTCTCCGAGATATTTCTGCGGTTGAACTTCACTCCTTTGCTTACCAGCTCATCACCAAATTTATGCTTCACTCCCTGGCTTGTCTTACCATCCAGAAGCTCTACCAGCTTATCGATCATATGATCGCGAAGCATAGTAAGGTCGCGGCTGTAACGCTTCATGAGCATTTTCAGCTCATCTTTGTGCTTAGCACGCTCTTCTTTGGTAGGACGAGAGAAAAGTTTTGTATCAATAACCACCCCTTTCATGGATGGTGGCGCTTTCTTGGAAGCATCCTTCACATCACCGGCTTTATCACCGAAGATGGCACGAAGAAGTTTTTCTTCCGGAGTTGGATCTGACTCACCCTTAGGTGTGATCTTACCAATCAGGATATCTCCTTCTTTCACTTCAGTACCGATGCGAACGATACCATTCTCATCAAGGTTTCTAACAGTTTCCTCACTTACGTTCGGTATTTCAGCGGTTAGTTCTTCTTCTCCACGCTTGGTGTCACGAACTTCAAGCTCGAACTCTTCAATGTGGATGGAGGTAAAGATATCCTCACGTACCACCTTCTCCGAGATTACGATGGCATCCTCAAAGTTGTATCCCTGCCAAGGCATGAACGCAACCATCATATTGCGACCCAGAGCAAGCTCACCACCTTCAGTACCGTATCCCTGACACAGGGCCTCCCCCTTCTTCACTTTCTGGCCTTTCAGAACCATAGGCTGAAGGTTAAGGCAGGTATCCTGGTTGGTACGACGGAACTTCACGAGGTCGTACGTGATGCAGTCGTCGTCGAAGCTAACCAGACGATCTTCGTCAGTACGGTCATAACGTACTACGATCCGGTCAGCATCTACGTAATCAATCACACCATCACCTTCGGCTACTACCAGGGCACGTGAGTCCATAGCTACACGCTGCTCAAGACCAGTACCTACGATTGGTGCCTGTGGACGCAACAGAGGCACAGCCTGACGCTGCATGTTTGATCCCATCAGGGCACGGTTAGCATCATCGTGCTCCAGGAACGGAATCAGCGAAGCCGCTACCGATACGATCTGGTTGGCAGCGATGTCCATATAAGACGCCTGCGCCGGATCTACCATTGGGAAGTCACCCTCAAAACGGGTTTTGATTTTATCTACCGTAAAGTTTCCGCTGTTGTCAACCGAAGCGTTAGCCTGGGCAATGTACTTGGAATCTTCTTCTTCGGCAGTCATATATATGATCTCATCGGTCAGCTTACCGTTGCCATCAATAACACGATAAGGAGTTTCGATGAAGCCCATACCGTTTACTTTAGCATAGGTACATAGCGAAGAGATCAGACCGATGTTCGGACCTTCGGGAGTTTCGATAGTACACAGACGACCATAGTGCGTGTAGTGTACGTCACGAACCTCAAAACCGGCACGCTCACGTGAAAGACCACCAGGTCCGAGGGCTGACATACGACGCTTGTGCGTCACCTCAGCCAGCGGGTTGGTCTGGTCCATAAACTGTGACAGCTGGTTGGTTCCGAAGAACGAGTTGATCACCGACGACAGAGTACGTGCGTTGATCAGGTCAACTGGTTTAAAGTCTTCATTATCCCGTACATTCATACGCTCTTTGATTGTACGAGCCATACGAGCCAGACCTACTCCAAACTGAGCATATAGCTGCTCACCTACCGTACGAACACGGCGGTTGGAGAGGTGATCTATATCATCCACTACGGCCTTGGCATTAATAAGACCAATCAGGTATTTTACGATCGAGACGATGTCCTCGGTAGTCAGTACACGTACGTCAAGGCTGGTATCTGATCCCAGCTTCTTGTTGATACGGTAACGGCCTACATCACCCAGGTCATAACGCTTATCACTGAAGAACAAGCTCTGAATTACTTCACGAGCGGTTTGCTCATCAGGAGCCTCGGCATTACGGAGCTGACGATAGATCTGCTCTACCGCTTCCTTCTCTGAGTTTGAGCTATCTTTCTGTAGGGTATTGTAGATGATGTTATAGTCAGCTACGTTCATGTCTTCCTTGTGCAGGATTACCGACTTCTGACCTGAATCTACAATTACTTCTATATCATCAGCAGTGATAAGTGAGTCACGCTCCAGCAGTACTTCATTACGCTGGATAGACACTACTTCACCGGTATCTTCATCTACGAAGTCTTCCGTCCATGTACGCAGTACCCGCGCAGCCAGACGACGACCTACCGCCTTCTTAAGGTTAGCGGGGGTAGCACCGATCTCTTCGGACAGACCGAACAGATCCAATATATCTTTATCAGAACCGAATCCGATAGCACGTAGCAGGGTAGTAACCGGGAACTTCTTCTTACGGTCGATGTACGCATACATCACGTTGTTAACGTCCGTTGAGAATTCGATCCAGGAGCCTTTGAATGGAATAATACGAGCTGAATAAAGCTTAGATCCGTTGGTGTGCTTGCTCATCGAGAAGAACACGCCAGGTGAGCGGTGTAGCTGTGATACAATAACACGCTCAGCACCATTGATCACGAATGAACCTTTGTCAGTCATGTAAGGAATATTTCCTAAGAACACTTCCTGCTCAATGGTTTCGAAATCTTCGTGATCCGGATCATTACAGATCAGACGTAACTTTGCTTTCAGAGGCACGGCATAAGTCAATCCACGATCAATTGATTCGTCAACTGAGTACTTTGGTGGCTCCAACAGGTAATCTACAAATTCTAGTACGAAGTTTTCACGAGAGTCCGCGATAGGGAAGTTCTCCGCAAAAACTTTGTACAGTCCTTCCTCCGACCGGTCTTCGGCCGACGTATCAAGACTAAAGAAATCTCTGAATGATTGTACTTGGACGGCCAAAAGGTCAGGATAATCGATGACCGGATTTATCCGTGCGAAATTTTTTCTGGGAGTTGTTTTGGTAGCCAAGGCTATATTTGTTTTGGTTTGTAAGAACAAAAAACGGAGTGTCGATGCAAGACTAAAATGAGCACAACACACTAATCAGTTTAAACCGCAAACGTATGCCTCGTAGGATATGTCGGAAAGCGGGTCCCTCTTCTTCTTTCCTACGAGTAAGGAAGTGTTTCGGACAAGCTCTCCCAAAAGGAAGAAATAGGATATATAATGAACTCAGGAGAGATAAATCTACTTTAAGCGTCAAATCCTGATGCTCACTCTTTTAGGGTTACATTTTTACAGATTCACTAAGTATAACGTGTAACTGTCACTCTTAGTTCACATCTGCATACAAAACAGGAAAAGACCTGACGATAGTCAGGCCTATTCCTGGAATATTCCGGCTATGCAGAAAAGAAGATTACTTCACTTCTACAACGGCGCCAGCCTCTTCGAGTTGCTTCTTCAAAGCTTCTGCCTCATCTTTAGCAACACCTTCTTTAACAGGCTTAGGAGCACCGTCTACCAGTTCCTTAGCTTCTTTCAGACCAAGGCCAGTCAAGTCTTTTACCAGTTTAACAACTGCCAGCTTGCTTGCACCTGCTTCTTTCAGGATTACATCAAAAGACGTTTGCTCAGCAGCAGCAGGAGCGTCGCCACCACCTGCAGCACCACCTGCAACCATTACTGCACCAGCAGCTGCCGGCTCAATACCATATTCGTCTTTCAGAATTGCTGCCAGTTCGTTCACTTCTTTAACCGTCAGGTTAACAAGCTGCTCTGCGAAAGCTTTCAAATCTGCCATTTTTTATTCTTGATTAAGTGATTACACAATAAGTTGAAAATGATTTGTGGCCCTTAATTATCCCACAGGCTGAGCCAGTTCCTGCGGTTGTTCTAATACTATTGTTCCTCTTTCTCAGACAAAGTCTTAAGGATACCGGCCAGTTTGTTACCACCACCCAATAGAGCAGAAAGTACATTCTTGGCAGGTGACTGCAGCAAGCCGATAACGTCTCCAACAAGCTCCTGCTTCGATTTTAGCGTAGATAGGGTTTCCAGTTGATCTTCACCTACGAAGAGTGAATAATCTACCGAAGCACCTTTGAACTTCAGCTTATCGTTACCAGCTTTCTTGCGGAATTCTTTGATCAGTTGTGCAGGGACTTTGCCTGACTCCGGATGAAACATTACTCCTGACTGTCCCTTCAGTACTTTCTCTTCAAAAGGAGCGTAATCAGTATCTAATGTTTCTAGTGCTTTTTTAATCAGCGTATTCTTGATCACACGATACTCGATACCACGATCAAAGCACAAACGGCGAAGTTGATTTACTTCAGCTACGGACATGCCTTCTGCACCGGTGATATAGAAGTATGGCGTGCTGGAGAACTTCTGACTCAGCTCGTCAATTATTTCTGCTTTTTCTTCCCGTGTCATGGTTATAATCCTGCTATCGTGTTTTTATCAATCGTAACACCCGGACTCATCGTGCTTGACAAGTGAATGCTCTTCACATACGTACCTTTGGCTGATGAAGGCTTAAGCCGAACCAGCGTATTAATAACTTCCTGGGCGTTCTGTACAAGTTTGTCAGGGCCGAAAGAGACCTTTCCAACGCTGGTATGAATGATACCGGTTTTGTCAACCTTGAAATCAATCTTACCTGCTTTCACTTCCTGTACTGCTTTTGCCACGTCAGTAGTTACAGTTCCGGACTTAGGGTTAGGCATCAATCCGCGAGGACCGAGGATTTTACCCAGACGACCTACCTTCGCCATAACACTTGGCATAGTGATGATCACATCAACATCCGTCCAGCCTTGTTCGATCTTTTGGATAAATTCATCCAGACCTACGTAATCAGCTCCGGCTTCTTTCGCTTCCGCCTCTTTGTCAGGCGTACATAACACCAGCACACGAACTTCTTTACCCGTACCGTGAGGTAGAGTTACTACACCACGTACCATTTGATCAGCCTTACGGGGATCAACGCCCAGACGAACGTCAATATCTACTGAAGAGTCAAATTTAGTACTTGATATCGTGCCAAGAATTTCGGCAGCCTGATGCAGGGAATACGACTGCGTTGCGTCATATTTCGAAAGAGCCTCTTTTCTCTTTTTCGTCAATTTTCCCATGTTCTTGTTTGCTTAGGCGTAATGATTTACGCTTCTTTGTTTTCTTCCCACGGGGCTTTGCCTGATACGGTAATACCCATACTACGTGCTGTACCTGCGATCATTTTCATCGCTGAATCTACTGTGAAGCAGTTCAGGTCAGGCATCTTGGTTTCAGCAATCTGACGAACCTGATCCCATGAAACAGTACCTACTTTCGTACGGTTAGGCTGAGCCGATCCGGACTTGATTTTGGTTGCTTCCATGAGCAGAATCGCAGCAGGAGGAGTCTTAATGACGAAGTCAAAAGACTTATCCTTGTAGTATGTAATTACTACCGGCAAGACCATACCCATTTTATCCTGTGTACGGCCATTAAACTGCTTGCAAAACTCCATGATATTCAAACCCTTTGATCCTAAGGCAGGACCGATTGGGGGTGAAGGATTGGCCTGGCCACCCTTCACTTGGAGTTTGACGTATCCAGCTATTTCTTTTGCCATTGTTTTTGAATTTGTCGGTTTGTTGCTTGTTCGGACGGCTCACTTGCAGGGGGAAGCAATCCTGCCCGTACGTACACTCAACTTTCCTTTTCTACTTGTGCGTAACTAAGTTCGACGGGCGTACTACGCCCAAATATTTTTACAACTACGTTGAGTTTTTTCTTCTCGTCAAATACCTCTTCAACGGTACCGATAAAGCCACTGAAAGGACCATCCACTACTTTCACGCTTTCTCCTTTGAGGAAAGACATGCTTGGAGCTTCTTCTTCCTGAGCTACCTCATCCACTCTACCCAGAATACGGTTGATTTCTGATTGGCGAAGAGGTACAGGTACCTTTGAAGCCCCTTCTGAATTTCCCAGGAAACCAATCACACCTGGTATGCTGGTCAGGATGTGAAGTACCTCACCCTTAGAGAGATCTGCGGAGATAATGATATATCCAGGGAAAAAGTTCTTTTCCCGTACGCGCTTTTTACCATTGCGCATTTCATATACCTTTTCTGCGGGGATCAGGATCTGGGGGACGTATTCGTTGAGGCTCTGTCGGGTGATCTCGTTCTCGATGTAAGACTTGATCTTTTTTTCTTGACCCGATACAGCTCTCAGTACATACCAATTAACACCACTCATACCGTTTGGGGGGTTTCAGGCAAAGCTAATGATGCCTTAGAAGGACTGATAAAATAGATTGAGTGCGTTCTCGAAAACAAAATCCATTACACCTACAACCAGGGCAAAGATGAGTGAACCCACCAGCACCAGCGTCGTGTTAGACTGCAACTCATTGTAAGGAGGCCAAGTCACGTGCTGGGTTATTTCTTCCCAGGAGGACTTTAAAAATGCGGTGAATTTTTCCATTTCCTAATAAACACTTAGCACGGGTGGAGAGATTCGAACTCCCATCAACGGTTTTGGAGACCGCTATTCTACCCTTGAACTACACCCGTTTGTTTTACCCTCAACTGATTAACTGTCGTTTCGGGCTGCAAAGATACGAACTATTTATAAAAAACAAGTGCATTCCATAAAGAAATGCACCTGTTTTTTAAACAATTATTATTAGTCGAGGATTTCAGTCACCTGACCTGCACCTACGGTACGGCCACCTTCACGGATAGCGAAGCGGAGACCTTTCTCCATTGCAATCTTATTGATCAGTTTTACTTCGATAGTGATGTTATCACCTGGCATAACCATTTCTACGCCAGCTGGCAGAGAGATCTCACCTGTAACATCAGTGGTACGGAAGTAGAACTGAGGACGGTACTTGTTAAAGAATGGAGTGTGACGACCACCTTCTTCTTTTGACAGTACGTATACTTCAGCCTTGAAGTGAGCGTGAGGCTTCACTGAACCAGGCTTACAAATAACCATACCACGACGGATATCTTCTTTGTCGATACCGCGGAGCAGAAGACCTACGTTATCACCAGCTTCACCACGATCAAGGATCTTACGGAACATCTCAACCCCAGTTACAGTAGACTTAAGGTTTTCAGCACCCATACCCAGGATCTCAACAGGATCACCAGAGTTGATTACACCACGCTCAATACGGCCAGTAGCAACAGTACCACGACCAGTGATTGAGAATACGTCTTCAACAGGCATCAGGAATGGAAGATCTGTCTGACGAGGAGGAATTGGGATATAGTTATCAACTGCATCCATCAGAGCCTCAACAGTCTTAACCCACTTATCTTCGCCGTTAAGAGCACCAAGAGCTGAACCTTGGATTACAGGGATGTTGTCTCCATCGTACTCGTAGAAGCTCAGAAGATCACGGATTTCCATCTCAACAAGCTCAAGAAGCTCGGGATCATCCACCATGTCAACTTTGTTCATGAACACTACCAGCTGAGGTACACCTACCTGACGAGCCAGAAGGATGTGCTCACGAGTTTGTGGCATAGGACCATCAGTAGCAGCAACTACGATGATAGCACCATCCATCTGAGCAGCACCAGTAACCATGTTCTTCACGTAGTCAGCGTGACCTGGACAGTCAACGTGAGCGTAGTGACGATTTTCGGTTTGATATTCTACGTGTGATGTATTGATAGTAATACCACGCTCTTTCTCTTCAGGTGCATTATCGATTGATGAGAAGTCGCGTTTTTGTGCGAAACCCTTGTTAGCCAGTACAGTCGTGATTGCAGCTGTCAGGGTAGTTTTACCGTGGTCAACGTGCCCGATTGTACCAATATTCACGTGCGGTTTCGAGCGGTCAAACGTCTCTTTTGCCATGTTTATGTACGCTTAAAATTAGAAATTATTACGAATTTGTTAACGTTTGCTGATTCACCCATTGGCATTGACAAACCTCTAGCAGGAATGCTCAATGCCAAATCTACGTATCGAAAATAATCAACTTCTCTCGTGGAGCCTTTGAGGGAATTGACCCGCGGCGGCGGACCAGCCCTGATCTCTTCCTTACTTATGTAAGTGCTCTTCAACTATTCAATCTGGAGCCTTTGAGGGGATTTGAACCCCTGACCTCTTCCTTACCAAGGAAGTGCTCTACCCCTGAGCTACAAAGGCATGTACTCAACCGGAACTAAAAAGCGACCAGCGAAAGGGTCCAAAAATGAATTTTTCACTGATCGCTTGAACGTATTGAGACTTAATGAGCGGGCGACGAGGTTCGAACTCGCGACCTATAGCTTGGAAGGCTATCGCTCTACCAGCTGAGCTACACCCGCGTACTTTTGGTGGGGGCGGATGGATTCGAACCACCGAAGGCATAAGCCAGCAGATTTACAGTCTGCCCCATTTGGCCACTCTGGTACACCCCCCTGTCAGTATTTCAAATCAGTTGTGAATGCCGTTGTCATTCACTTTGGAGGCACAAAATTATGTGCTTTTATATTATTGTCAAATACTTTTTAGAAAATATTCTCAAAAAAAATCACTGGCTGCGGCGGCATCATCCACAACAGCCAGTGATACAGGCAATAAGGTACTTTATAGTCGTATACCAAAACTTACCATTCTGACCGCTGGACCTCGGCTGTCTTCGAAGAGGGTATTGAAATCGTAGTTCACGAATAGATCAGGGAAATTACGAATACCCAGTTCGAAGGCCGCTCCGTAGCGGAAGTCATTGAAGTAAAAGTTGCTGCGGACATGGTCTTTATCGCCATTGCCTGCCAATTTTGTCTTGGTGTAGCCTCCCAGGCGGTACCCGCCGTACACGCCGGCACTTATGTACGATACTGCTGCCTTGGGAAAGCTGATCGTAGGCATTAGCGACAGGTTGATGTAAGGTACGGTCAACTTACTCTTTGCTAACTCGAGGGGCGTATTATCCCGGCTCATCAGAGGTACAAAGGCTACTCCAGTGGCTATTTTCTCGACGGTGTTGCTGCCATCAAACATCAGATTATACCAGGAGGCATTCAAGCCGAAATCCATATGCAGACCTACGGAGTTGCCACGTGCAATGGTAGCGCTTCTTACTATTCCCAAGCTGACAAACCGGGAACCGAAAGGGCGGAGATCATAATCAGAAACGTTGTACCCCATAGGCTGATTATCACCGTAGGCGTTCAGGCCAATGTTGATATTAAACCCTTTGCGTGGACTAGAGTACCTGTTTACTTTCCGGATACGCGTTACCTGTTCATCGTCATCATCCTTATCGGTAGAGTCTTTATCCACACTTCCGATTCTTACACGCTCGCCGCCATCTTTTATATCTACCCCACGACTGGTTATGTTTACTTCGGTATCCCCATCTTTGATGCGGATGCCCCGCAGGCCAATCCGTACGTAGTTCTTATCCTTGTCGGCCTCCGACTTGTCTTTCAGATAATCACGTCCATCCAGTTCATCGTAGTAGATCTTGGTATCGCCCTGTATTGTATCCAGACGTGCTCCCAAATCCCTGAGCAAGGCATTAAGATCATACTTCAGCAGTTTCTCCAGCTCCTGACGATCTTCACCGTAGATAATCAGGCGGGTCTTATCACCAAACGTAATGATGATGGAATCTTTACTGGCAGGATGAGCTTCGGCCGCCATAGCAGACAGTACTAATAATGCACCTATAAAAAATGTTTTCAGAGTTCTTATCATGGCTAATAGTTTTATAGTTCTAGTTTTTCTTTCAGGGTGTTATATTGTTTTGATACTTTTTCTTCTTCGTTTCGGATACGCTCGTCAGCTCTCGCCATTATTTTCTTGGGGTTAATACCCACTTCGTTCCAGTTAACAGCCTCTCCTTCTTTGGCATTTTTGAGTTGCCGTAGTATCCGGATCAGACGAGATGATTTATGATCCTCATCAAGATCATCTTCTACTTCAACGCGAGCTATTACCACCCGCTTTTCTGTACTCTCACGTAAGGCTTTATCAACACTGCCTACCGGTTGAGTAGCGGGCAGATTCAAATCGGGAGAACTGATAGTTGGAGTACTCGCGGGTACTTCTTCCTTAGCAAGCGCTGCTACTTCTACGTCCAGAGCTCGTTCTGCCGGTTCTGCTTCTGTTGTCTGGCCTGGCTTTATTGGCACCACTTTTCTTGTATCTGCCCCTCTGGCGATAGCTTCTGCGGATTTGTACTCTAACACCGGCTTCTTATCCTCTACCGGCACAGATGTGCTACCTGCTATTGCCTCTGAATCTGCCGCTGGTGTACCAGGTATGGTTGAAGTTTCCGGAGTAGTCTTTTTTACTTTGGCGATAGACCCTTCTGCAAGTCCGGTCGGGTTATTAGCAGGTCCATCCCACACTATGTAGCCTGCTGTAAGTAGTATTGCTACACTAGCCGCCGCATACCAGTACCACCCTGCCCCACGGCGTTGCTTTTTCTGCTGGCCTGCCTGAATCCGTTGCCATACTTCGGCCGATGGCTTAGGCTCCCATGCATCTAGCTTTCGGGCGAACAAATCATCAACTGGATGCTTTTTCATAGGTCCCTTTTTTTTTATATCCATTTTCCCAATCCATTACAAGCTGCTGCAGCAGAGCTCTGGCCCGGTGCAACTGCGATTTTGATGTGCTTTCGGAGATGCCAAGCAAATCCGCAATTTCAGCATGTGAGTACCCTTCGATAGCATACAGGTTAAATACGGTCCGGTAGCCGGTTGGCAGCCCCTCAATAATATTCATCAGCTCCTGCGCTTCCAGATTCTGATCTATCGGACTAGCATCAGGTACCGTCTGAGCCTCATCCAGGTCCACATCATCCAGCAGACGTTTGCGCTGGCGCAGGTACCCAAGTGCTTCGTTGACCATGACCCGCCGTATCCATCCCTCCAGGCTACCTTCACTCTTAAATTGATCTATCTTGTCAAATACCCGCATAAACCCTTCTACCAACACATCCTCAGCCGACATCCGGTCGCCTACGTAGCGCATGCATACACCCAGCATTCGGGAGGAGTACTTTTCGTACACCTGCCGCTGCGCCTTTGGGTCAGCTTTCTGCAGCGCCTTTACAAGTTGTGCTTCCTGGTTGAAGAATGGTAAAATTTTGCCCATACCTTTGGGGTGGTTTCATTGACTAGATGCATATTCGCATCCAACAAGTTGCACGGGTACCTAACTTTTTTCGTTTTTATTTAAAAATTTATGCTTGAATCCTCTGCCCCCATTGGGATATTTGATAGCGGTATCGGTGGCATGACTGTGGCCAGTGCGGTTACCCGGCTGTTACCCCGCGAAAATACCATCTATTTTGGTGACACCGCTCACCTACCCTACGGCGACAAATCTACCGCCGCTATACAGGCGTATTCTATCAAGATCTGCAATATGCTGCTTCAGCAGCAGTGCAAGCTTATACTGATCGCCTGTAACTCGGCATCGGCGGCCGCTTATGAACTGGTGCGTGAGTACGTCGGCAGCAAGGCAAAAGTTATGAATGTCATTGACCCCGTGGTCGATTATATCAAAGACCGGTACGATGGTAAAACTGTGGGCCTGATAGGTACTAAACAAACGGTACTATCAAATGTCTATAAAAAGAAAGTAGATGTACTAAATAAGAATATCACGCTGAAGTCACTGGCTACCCCGCTACTGGCTCCCATGATCGAAGAAGGCTTCTTTGATAATTCTATCAGTGAAAGTATCATTACCACGTACTTGTCTGACCCGGCGCTGGAAGGAATAGAGTCACTGATCCTGGGCTGTACGCACTACCCACTTATCAAGAAAGAAATCGGGCAGTACTACGGAGATACAGTAGAGATACTTGACACCTCCGAAATTGTAGCGCAGTCGCTGAGGGCCTGGATGGAGCAGCACTACCTGCTCAACGATAAAGGTACCGGCGAGCGCCGGTTCTATGTATCTGACTATACACAGTCCTTTGAGGCATCTACCCGGCTATTCTTTGGCAAACAGATTCAGCTGTCCCACTATCCGCTGTGGGAATAAACAAAAAGCCCCAGGCATAAGGCCCGGGGCTTTTTGTTACGTATCGTTGGCTGGCTATGTACAGCCATGCTGATTAGTGCTTGGGATAAGCCTGCTGTATCCGCGACGCGACCAGCTGACGTTCTGCTCTTAGCTTCTTGCTATTGCGGTACCACAGGTACCCAATGATAGCTACCGCCAGATAAGGTATAAAGAACAGGTACATAATACCCGTATTCAAACCAACTCCTACGTTATTGCGGCCATTTCCCATGGTACTCTCTACCGAACCACGGCACATCGCGCATTGCGCCCATACATCGGCCGTAGTAAGTAGTACCACAACCAGCATAGCTACACATCGCATTAGTATCTTATTCATTGGTAGTAAGGACTAATAAGTAAATAAACAATTACACCAGTTACACTTACATATAACCAGATCGGGAGCGCCCACTTTACAGCTTTACGATGCTCGCTAATCTGATTACTAAACGCAAAATAAACGGCCCTCAGTACAAACCATACTACTACTATCGACAAGACAATGTGCGATATGAGCAGGAAGTAATACACAGGTCGGATTATACCTTCTCCACCAAAAGGGGTAGATTCGTTTGAAAGATGATAAAGTACGTACGTTACCAGAAACAGTGATCCCAGTACAAAAGCGGCAGTCATTGATTTGCGATGAGCATTCACATTACCATTCCTCACGAAGTACCAACCTGCCACCAGTAATAGTGACGTAAGACTATTGATAACACCATTTACGTGTGGAAGTACCTTTGTCCACTCTCCCAGATCTACCTTCTGACGCACTCCCAGTAGCACCGACACCACTACGGGTATCAGTATCGCTACAATATTGATCAATCTATTGTACTTGGGGCTTTTCTCAAGAACCAACGTTTCCATGAGGGTTACTTTTTCAATGAATTACTATACTCCAAAACCTTTATCTCGGCCATCAGCCGATCCACATCTTCTATATCCTGAGCATCGTAGTAGCCGCGGATATGACCTACTCCATCTATAAGAATTAACCTATTACTCAACGAAATAGTTTGCGTGCTGGCCGGTATGTTCTGACTTAGTCTGATTACCTCACCGGCGGCTCTGTTCACCTCTTCCTGACTCCCGGTAACTACTACCCAGGATGCCGAGTTCATCCCATACTGATTAGAGAGAGAATCCAGGCCTGTGGTACCTCCTTCCGTAATAGTCAGAAACTGCAGCTGGGGGATTGACTGAGTCAGATCATGTACCCTCGAAAGCTGAGTCAGTGCCTTTTGGCAGGTATCGCTACAAACAGTAGGAAGTACGTGAGCTACTGTAAACTTATCCCGCAGATTAGCCTCTGTAAACATGGCACTATCTCTACTACTAAGAAGCTTCAGTCCCTGGACAGCATAGTAAACAGTATCACCGTTACTTAACGTAACTTCACCTGTGGTAGGATTCTTAGCCGGATGAAAGGTGGGGAGATCGTAATGATTAATCCCGAAGAGCTTAAGGAAAATAAAGATGAAAGCCGGTACTGCTAATAGTAGTATTAGCAGCCCGGCCTTACGAAACTTTTGCATATTTATTTAGCGCACATCGAAGATGGAACCACCTTCCAGTATAAGAGCTACTAGTAACCAACACACAAAAATGCAGGGGACTAGGATAGACCAGATCAGTGACTTCGTCTCGTGCTTTAAGTGCATAAATTCAGCCACAATATAGAAGGCCTTAACAATAGTCAATCCGATGAAGATCGCAACTTTAAGTAAACCAGCACCCAGTGTGAAGGCGATCAAGAACTCAACCGCTGTGATAGCAGACAGGATAAAGAAGGTTTTCCAGATTGCTTTACGCTGTTCTGAACCATCCCCATGCTCATGTCCGTGATCATGTACGTGTGTATCTGCCATGTCTTTATACAGTTTATAAGATTAGTCTGTCTTGAATATTATACCAGGTAGAAGAAGGTGAATACGAATACCCATACCAGATCCACAAAGTGCCAGTACAGACCTACTTTCTCTACCATTTCGTAGTGACCACGGCGCTCATACATGCCAGTAGCAGTACGGTAGAAAATCAGGAAGTTAAGTACAACACCACTAAATACATGAGTACCGTGGAAGCCAGTGATGAAGAAGAAGAAATCAGCAAAAGCCGGAGGTCCGTATTGATTCTCCACCAGGTTGGCACCGTAGATCGTTCTTTCTACCCAGCTACCATTGACTAGTTCGCGGATAACAGTACCTGATTCAGTTCCATGAATAAAGTGTGCCCACTCCCATGCCTGACAGCCCAGGAAGGTAACACCACCAAGGAGCGTCCATAGCATGTACTTTTCGACAGCAGCACGATCCATGCGATGGCCAGCTTCTACGGCCAATACCATCGTCACACTACTAAAGATCAGGATGAAGGTCATGATACCTACGAATACCAGCGGCAGCTCAACCCCATGCAGGAAAGGAACTGCTTCGTATACTTTTTCAGGGATGGGCCAGTACAGATTGGAGAAGGTAAAGTCTTCAACCGCTCCCTCGTAAGCAGGGTAGCTGAATCGAACCATTCCGTAAGATACCAGCAAAGCTGAAAAAGTGAAAGTATCTGAGATGAGGAAGAACCACATCATCAATTTTCCGTAGCTTGCTTTCATGGGCTCGATACCACCCATCCACAATCTGGGTTTTACCGTGCTCGTTGTCGTTGCAGTAGACGCCATTGGTTAACTTAATTAATCAATTAAAAGTCAATAAAAAGAAAAACAAATATACCCACAGAATATCCAAAAAGTGCCAGTACGTTGTACAGATCTGTATCCGTCGTAGGTTTTTGGAATGTACACGAAGCTGGAAAGCGGCTAACAAAGCTAAAACCAGCACGATCAACCCCGTGATAAGGTGAAAACCATGCAAGCCGGTGAAGACATAAAAGAAGGATCCTGAGGGATTACCTACAAAAAACACCTTCATATCTACCAGCGCCTTCCAACCCAGGAACTGCATCCATAGGAATACCAAACCAAGCACAAAAGTAATAGAAATTGCAATTCTTAAACTTTTAAAATTATCTTTTTTTGCCGCAAGGTACGCCCAGTGCATTGAAATACTACTGGCAACGAGTACAGCCGTACTATACCAGAATATTTGAGGCATATCATATTCCAGCCAGTTACCTTCAGCTCTACGCACCAGGTAGGCACTAGTCTGGGAAGCAAACATCATTATGATACTTAGTATGAACAGCCAAAGTATAAACTTCTTGGGGTCCATCGAGAGGGTTTCCTCAGGCTCCCGCTGTGCACGTAGTTGATGAATATTTTCCATTGTATGATCAGGATAGATTAAGGTATCACATTTTGTCCAACAGGAAGGCGATCTGGACGATGGGTAGATAAATAAAAGACCCAAACATCAGTTGCATTGCCGTCTTATCAGAACACTTACGCATTAAATGAAACGTTTGCGCCAGGAAGAACACTCCACAAACAGTTGCTACAAGAGCTGAATTGATATCAGTCATTCCAAGCTCGAAGGGCAACCATCCCACCGGTAGCAGGAACAGGGTATAAATCATAATCTGGATCGTCGTACGATGATCCTTTCCCCCCTGCGAAGGCAACAGCTTAAAACCTGCTTTTTTATAATCGTCATCTAATACCCAGGCAATAGCCCAAAAGTGAGGGAACTGCCAGAAAAACTGAATCGCAAACAGAATGCCCGGCTCAAGCCCAAACTGATTGGTAGCAGCAATCCACCCGATCATTGGAGGGAAAGCACCCGGAATAGCTCCAACAAACACAGCTATGGGGCCTACCCGCTTAAGAGGTGTATACACAAACCCGTACAGGATCAGAGAAAGCAATGCCAGAAGTGCGGTAGTAAGGTTAAAGTACACCAGGAAGATGTACATAGCTGTTACACCTAAGAACACAGCCCAGAGGATAGACTCCTCAACCGACAACCGACCACTAGGCAGCGGACGATTAGCCGTCCGTTTCATTAGCTTATCCAGATCTTTCTCAATGATCTGATTGATAGTATTAGATGCTCCTGTAATTCCGATCGCAGCTAACGAAAACAATATCAGCTTGGGCCAGTCAATGGCTTCTGCTCCTAAAGAATATCCAAATACGCCGGAAAATGCCACCAATGAAGCCAGTCTGAACTTTACTAATTCAAATAGTGCTTTTACTTTTCCACTAATTTTCTCCCCTGTTGATAAGCTACTTTCAGATGATATCATTGCGGTCTATGAACTGAATTTCTGATAAGAAGGTCTATATATTTAATCTTTTTATACCACTTTAAGTTCACTGTGGGCACTGGTTCTGAACACGATTTCTGCGTTCAAAAACAGGTAAAGTACAAATTGTGCCCCCAGCATGGCAACAGCAAAAGTAAGGTGTAGAGGCTGCGAAAGAGCAGGTACAGCTAAGTAGGCCATAACGACTCCTGTTAGTATCTCCACAGCAATAATTGCCATGATACTCTTCGCTAACATTCGTATAGGTCCGTGACCAGCCGAGTACTTATAGATCCAGTAGTACAACCAGGCATTGGTCCCTACTATGATTATAGAAAAGGAGCGGTGTATGTAGAAGGTAGCTCCTAGTGCATCTATCCATTGGTTACGTGCCGAATAGCCCAGATCATCAATGACCAGATCCATAGCTTCTCGAACCTGTGTACCGATCAGTACCTGGGCTAGTGACAGCACCAGCACCACAATAAGTAATCTATTGATCTTTGGTTTGTTCTGTACTGCTTCTACCTGAATAGTGCCTACATAGGATCGTGCCAGTACATACAGCAGAATAAACACTATAACAATGGCCAGTAGCATATGAAGGGTAATCATGACCGGTAACAGCTCCGAAGAAACTACCTTCGCACCTAACCAGCCCTGGAAGCCTACCAGAAGAAAGGTTAGAAGGCTCAGGTAGAAAATAGCTTTATCCGAACGAAGGAAAGGAATAGAAGCTAATAGAGTAGCAAAAATCATCAACCCAGTAAATGCACCAAACAGGCGATTTACATATTCGGTCCAAGTCTTTACGGCATTGAACTCCACTTCTCCTTTCAGTTTCGCACCGTAAATCTCCTTATAATTTAAAGGTAGCTGGGACTCCTCCGTTGGAGGAACCCAGCTACCAAAGCATTTAGGCCAATCAGGACATCCCATCCCTGCTCCGGTACTTCTAACTATACCACCTACCATGATCAGCAGGTAAACAATAGCAACCGTTACCAGGGCCAGGCGCCGGAAGAGGCGATTATTATTTCTACGCTCAGTGAGCGTTTTTGAATTGGTCATTGAAATTCTGTGCCTCAATATCCTTCTCGATAGCTATCTCCTCATTTTCGTGAGGCAGGTTAGATTCAGGAGTCTGAGAGTGAGGTACTGTTTGAGGAATAAAATCTTCTTTTGCACCAGGCTTACTGTAATCGTATGGCCAACGATATACAGCAGGAATTTCGCCAGGCCAGTTACCATGTCCAGGTACTACCGGAGTAGTCCACTCCAGCGTATTTGACTGCCATGGGTTCTTGGAAGCAAGCTTACCTTTAAACATGCTGTAAAAGAAGTTCCATACAAATATCCACTGAGCCAAGAAGGTAAAGATAGCCGCAATCGTTACGAAAGCGTTCAAATCAGTAAAGCTCTTGGTAAACTCATAGCTGGTGAACGTATAATAACGACGTGGGAAACCAGCGATACCGGTATAGTGCAGCGGGAAGAACACCAGATACACTCCTACAAAAGTAGCCCAGAAGTGAATCTGTCCCAGTGTGGTATTCATCATACGGCCAAACATCTTAGGGAACCAGTGGTATACACCAGCGAAAAGTCCGAAGGCCGATGCCGCACCCATTACAATATGGAAGTGCGCTACCACGAAGTAGGTATCGTGCAGCTGGATGTCAAGGGCACTATTACCAAGAATAATACCAGTCAAACCACCCGTTACGAACAGTGATACCAGACCGATTGAGAACAGCATAGCTGGTGTAAACCGGATATTACCTCTCCACAGTGTAGTAGTATAGTTAAACGCCTTAACCGCCGAAGGTACTGCAATGATCAGCGTCAGGAACATGAATACTGATCCCAGGAATGGGTTCATACCTGATACGAACATGTGGTGCGCCCACACGATGAATGCCAGGAACGCAATACCTATGATTGAAGCAATCATCGCACGGTAACCAAAGATAGGTTTACGTGAGTTGGTTGCAATGATCTCAGATGTAATACCCAGGGCAGGTAGAAGTACGATATATACCTCCGGGTGCCCAAGGAACCAGAACAAGTGCTGATACAGGATAGGGCTACCACCTACGTTTGGCAGTGCCTCACCATTGATATAGATCTCTGACAGGTAGAAACTGGTACCAAACTGACGATCAAAGATCAGAAGCAGAGCGGCTGAGAACAGTACAGGGAATGAAATCAAACCCAGAATGGCCGTGATAAAGAATGCCCAGATCGTCAGAGGAAGACGGTTGAAGGACATACCACGTGTACGCAGGTTAATCACTGTTGTGATATAGTTGATACCACCCAGTAGCTGCGACACGATAAACAGCGCCATACTCACCAGCCATAGCGACATACCTAAGCCCGAGCCTGGCATAGCCTGAGGAAGTGCACTCAAAGGAGGGTATACTACCCAACCACCCGAGGCAGGACCTGTCTGAATGAACAGAGAGATGAACATGATCACACCGGCCAGGAAGAAGAACCAGTAGGAAAGCATATTCAGGAACCCTGATGCCATATCGCGGGCACCAATCTGCAGGGGAATGAGGAAGTTACTGAAAGTACCACTCAATCCGGCAGTAAGTACGAAGAACACCATGATGGTACCGTGCATCGTAACCAGAGCCAGGTAGAAGTTGGGATCCAGTTTACCCGACTCATCAATCCACTGCCCAAGTATAGGTCTCAGCCATGATATATCAATACCTGGAAAACCCAACTGCAAACGAAATATTACTGACATAGCCAATCCGATGATTGACCAGAAAATACCTGTTATCAGGTATTGTTTTGCGATCACTTTATGATCTTCTGAGAAAACGTACTTACGCCAGAAGCTCAACTCCTCATGGTGCGCGTGATCATCGTCGTGCACCTTTGTAATGTCAATTCCTGTCTCTAATGATGACATATCTTCTGCTACTTTTTTAAATTTCGAAAATTAACGTACCGATGCACTTGCTCCTGCACCCGCAGAACCGGCATTCTCAGCTGTAGCACTATCAGCTGGGGCTGTTGCCGGAGCTGTAGGCTCAGGCAGATACTTCATCGCCTTCGACTTCAGGTTATCAGGCACTTTGGCCAGATACTCAGGATATGTCTGAAGGAATGTTTTCTGCTCAGAAACCCATCTACGGTAAGAAGCTTCATCCTCCACAATAACGCGCATACGCATAGCAAAGTGACCACGACCACAGATCTCTGTACAGGCAAGCTCATAATCAAAATCAGGCTTACCAAGCTCAGCACGAATCTCATTGGTTGTTTTATCTGCTACAAACCAAAACTTAGTAGGCATACCAGGCACCGCATCCATCTTTACCCGCATATGAGGGATAAATACACTATGCAGTACATCACGGGCTCTGATCTTCAGAAGCACAGGCTTACCAGCTGGAATATGAAGCTCTGTATTATTGGTAAAATCATCCAGTGAGCTTTCATCACTCAAATCTATACCTACCTCATTCTGAGCATCAATAAGTTTGAAGTTGTAGTTACCAAGACGGTTATCTTCAACTCCACCGTAACGGGCAATCCAGTTAAACTGTTTTCCAACTATCTCGATTACCTCGGCGTCAGCGGGAGCATCAGAAGTGATATCCGACCAGGCTCTCCAGCCGGTGAATACCAGCAGGGCCATCACGACAGCCGGAATGGCAGTCCAGATAATCTCCAGCTTATGGTTTTCAGGATAATATGTAGCTACTCTACCTGGCTTGTACTGATACTTGTAAGCAAAGTAGAACAATACAACGTTAACCGCTACAAAAGGAATAGCTAACACACCCATAGAAAACCAGAACAGGTCATCCAGACGACGTCCGTGTACTGAGGAAGCTACCGGAAGAAGATCTTCTCTGGCAGCTATGTGTGTTCCTACTACGGCAATTAGACTAAGAATTGTAAATAAGATAAAGAGATTTGCATTCCAACGGTTGCCTGAAGGGATATTCTCAGGTCGAGTTTCCTCCGTGCCTGCATTTACACCTTTAACAACATTACGCAATCTTGCGACCACCATGACAGTGAGCACCAGAAAGACAAGGGTAAGTATTCCTATAATATAAACCATAATGATTGAACAGGTTGTGCTAATTAAGCTATATCATGATGCAATGACTCTTCCAGCATAGGATGGTTCCTTGGAATCAGATTCGCTTTGGCTAACTGTGCAGAAACAAACCAGATGAAAGCACATGCAAATACTAGAATGAAGCCGAATTCTACAGGTCCAAAACCAGCGTTAGCACCTACTGTACCAGGCATGATGTTGTTGTAGAAATCGAAGTAGTGACCCACAATAATACTCCAACAAGCAAGCTTCAAAATACTGTGAGTACGCTTAGAATCCCTTGTCATTAGAACGAGGAACGGAAAGAAAAAGTTTAGTATCAGATTGATAAAGAATGGTGCTCTGTAGATGCCGCCATAACCGCTAAAACGCTCCTTATAGTGGATAATTTCTTCGGGTAAGTTAGCGTAGTAAATCAACAAAAACTGAGCAAACCAAACGTAGGTCCAGAAGATACTAAATGCAAAAACAAACTTACCAAGGTCCTGCAGGTGGCTATGGTTTACAGCCTTCAGATATCCTCTTTCACGTAAAGTAACTACCATCAGAGTGATTACAGCCAGACCTGTTACGTGCCAGCTTGCCAGGGTGTACCAGCCAAACATAGTACTGAACCAGTGTGTCTCGATTGACATCACAAAGTCCCAGGCTGAAGTAGACGAAGTAACTGCAAAGAATACCAGGAAGGCAGTACCATACTTCACTGACTTGTCATAGTTCGTGAGGCCGCCAATCTGGTCTTCTTCCAGAGAGGCTTTTCTGAGTACAGTCCATAGAAAGTACCAGCCAACAAAATAAAGAACCAGACGTATCAGGAAGAAGGGAGTATTAAGGAAGCCCTTCTTACCATTAATGATTGCATCGAAGCCTTCGTTGCTTGCATCATATAGTTCTTCGTGAGTCCAGTGAAACAAATCGTGCCCACCCAGGAAGAATGTGATCAGCATGACCGCTCCTGTAACAGGAAGGAAAGAAGGAAGAGCTTCAGGAATACGCTTGAATACAACTGACCATCCTGCCTGTGCCAGGTAATTGTAGGACATGAAGAACATACCTATTACTGAAATTCCGGTAAAATATACCGCATTGAGCCAGATGTTAGCCCAGATACGGGTCATCCAGCTGCTACCACCGTGTCCTCCTGCTGCGCCAGCCTCATGCTGAGCGGCAGTAGCGCCATGGTCTGCTCCGGCAGCCGCAGCATGTTCTGCGCCGTGAGCAGCTTCATGTCCACTACCGTTTGCCAACAGAAACGCACCGATGATGATCAGAGCCAGTCCAATGGCTCCACCAATCAGTAGATTTCGTTTCGCACCGGAAGTAAATTCAAATCGTTCTTCTATAGAAGGAATCGCGTGTACTGATGCCATTATGATTTTAATTACGCAGTTATCAAAAAATTAGGATCCTTTTTTAAGCTGTTGTACGTAGTGTACAATTTCCCAACGCTCCTCAGGTGTTACTTGTGACTTATGAGGCCACATACGTCCCCAACCGTGTGTGATCACATGGAAGATATGTCCGTCGTTCATATCCTGGAAGTTGGCAGCTTTGTAGTTAGGTACCCCTTTATACACTTCAGCAACAGGTCCATTACCTTCTCCTTCTGCTCCGTGGCAGTGCTGGCAGTATCTTTCAAACAGAACTTTACCCTCAGCCAAGGTCTTTTCATTCAGAGGTACAGGGTTCTTGAGCACTCGCTCAGCTGTACGGATACTATCCTTTGGAATGTTGTATACCATCAGATCAGTACTTCCCTCCATAGTAGTGGAGTTGGAGTTAACGGCTGCCGTAGAGTCACCTCCACCAAAATCTCTCCCCCCGACATTGGTATAATGCTGACGAGCTACAGTACCATTTACCGGCTCGCGCATGTTCAGTCCCATGGGGTTGATAGGGTGCTTCTCTACCTGCTTATAGGCTTCGTAGCCTACTGAACGGTACATGTTAGGAGCAAACTCCCAACCAGTATCATTCGGGTCACGCTTACAACTTGTAAAAGCTATGGCAGCAACTGCCAGAACTCCTACATACTTATTTATAACTTGAAATTTCATCAGTGCAATGTTTTTAGAATTGTTTGATGTTGACTTCCCCAGCACCCAGGTCTTTCAGTGCCTTGGTGATGTCTTCCTCACTCATCTTATTCTTACCCATCTCAATGGCCATTACAAACTTATTGTCAGTTGAACGGGGATCGAACAAAACAGGAGCCGGATTAGGACTCAGACCATTCGTAACGAAGAAAGTAGTCACCATACCGAATGCAGTAAAAAGTACTGTCAACTCGAAAGTAATGGGTATGAAGTTGGGGAGAGAGATGTAATCCTTACCACCAATGTTCATAGGCCAGTCATAGCCCAGCATCCAGGTCATCATTGTCAAAGCGCAAGTGGCTCCTGTCAGACCAAAAAGGAAAGCGGCTATACCTATGCGAGTGCGGGGATGTCCGAGTGCATCATCCAGTCCGTGAATCGGGAAGGGAGAGTATACTTCGTGAATCTTCACACCTGCTTTACGGAGTTTAGGTATTGCATGGAGTATGACATCATCATCATCAAATACTCCAACTAAATATTTTCCGGTTAGCTCTGCCATAAATGTTTATATCTTTTACAAGCAGGTCGGCAGGTACTATTCCCTGCCGACTCTGGCTTTATTGATTATTCAGCGTCTTTGTTAAATGATGGATTTGCTACTCGTGCTCCCTTTGCCACGCCAGATATGTTCTTTGGCAAACGCTCAGAAGATGACCGGATGATAGCTTTTACTTCAGCCATGTTCACTACGGGCAGGTACTTAGAGAAAAGTAAGAACAAGGTACCAAACAGACCGAAAGAGAAGATGTAGTCACCAATGTCATAGAAAGTAGGTGAGAACATAGCCCAGCTAGAAGGCAGGTAGTCACGGTGCAGTGACGTAACGATGATCACAAAGCGCTCAAACCACATACCAATGTTTACGATCACCGATATGAAGAACGTCCAGGTAACACTACGACGTAGTGAACGTGACCAGAACAGTTGTGGAGAGATTACGTTACAGGTCATCATGGCCCAGTAAGCCCACCAGTAAGGACCAGTAGCACGGTTGATAAAGGCGTAGCTTTCATACTCTACTCCTGAGTACCACGCGATGAAGAACTCAGTCAGGTAAGCAATACCTACGATAGATCCGGTCAGAGTGATGATCTTGTTCATCGACTCAATGTGCTCGATGGTAATGTAGTCTTCCAGACGGTATACTACACGGGTAATCAGCATCAGGTTCTGTACCATGGCAAATCCTGAGAAGATCGCTCCGGCTACGAAGTAAGGAGGGAAGATGGTAGTGTGCCATCCCGGAATTACCGAAGTAGCAAAGTCCATACTTACAATCGTGTGTACCGAAAGTACCAGAGGAGTTGACAGACCCGCCAGAATCAAGCTGATGTACTCATAACGAGACCACGTCTTGGCCGAGCCATTCCATCCCATGGCAAAAGTACCATAGATAAAACGAGACACCTTGCTGGTAGCGCGGTCACGGATAGTAGCTAGGTCAGGAATAAGACCAATATACCAGAACACCAGTGATACAGAGAAGTAAGTACTGATCGCAAATACGTCCCATACAAGTGGTGAGTTGAAGTTAACCCACAGTGAACCGAAGGTATTAGGTAGAGGAAGTGCCCAGTACGCTAACCAGGGACGCCCCATGTGCATCAGGATGAACGAAGCCGCACAGATTACCGCGAAGATTGTCATCGCCTCAGCAGCACGGTTGATAGAAGTTCTCCACTTCTGACGGAAAAGCAAAAGGATCGCAGAGATAAGTGTACCAGCGTGACCGATACCTACCCACCATACGAAGTTGGTAATATCCCATGCCCAACCTACAGTTTTATTAAGGCCCCAAACGCCAAGACCTTCCCACCAGGTCCAGAAAAGACAAGCCGTACCATATATCAATACTACTAAAGATACGATAAAAGCGATCTTCCACTCTTTGGTCGGCTTTCCTTCTACGTGACGACATACGTCCTCCGTAACATCGGCGTATGTTTTTCCGCCAGTTACCAGCGGCGGTCTTACGGGTGAAGTAACATGCATACGACTATTAGTTATAATGATTTAAACTTTCGCTATTCAATTGATATGATCTGTTAATGCTCGCGCCTAGGTATCTACGGTATGAGGTGTTTTAACTTCACCTTCCTCATCGCGTGTTGCTGTGGCATCTGCATCTACGTTTTTAACCTTTACCAGATAAGTAATCTGTGGCCGGGTATTGATCTCTTCGATCACCTGGAAGCCACGTCCACCTTTTCTCTCGGTTTGGGCTAGCTGAGAAACAAGACTGGTAGGATCGTTCAAATCACCAAAAACTATCGCACTTGTTGGGCATGACTGAGCACAAGCTGTAACGATTTCGCCATCCTTCGGACGTCTTCTTTCTTTCTTAGCAGTCAGTTTACCTTCCTGGATACGCTGCACACAGAATGAGCACTTCTCAATAACTCCACGTGAACGAACAGTAACCTCTGGGTTGATTACCATTTTACCAAGGTCATTGTTAAAGTGGTAGTCGAAATTGTCGTTATCGAAGTACTTGAACCAGTTAAAGCGACGTACTTTATAAGGACAGTTGTTAGCACAGTAACGGGTACCAACACAACGGTTGTAGGTCATCTGGTTGAGACCTTCGTGGCTGTGAGTCGTAGCAGCAACCGGACATACCGTTTCGCAAGGTGCGTTCTGGCAGTGCTGGCACAGCATAGGCTGGAATACAACAGCTGGATTTTCAGCAGCTATTTCTTGTCCTTTGAAATCACCTTCTTCCGCATCGCTGCTATAGTAGCGGTCGATACGAATCCAGTGCATTTCGCGACGTCTTGCCACTTCCTGACGTCCTACTACCGGTACGTTGTTTTCAGCCTGACAGCTGACCACACAGGATCCACAACCCGTACATGAGTTAAGGTCGATAACCATACCCCATGAGTGGTTCGGATATTTGTGACCGTTCCACAGTGACAGGTCAGGAGCGTGAACAGGTCCCTCCGAAGTTTCTACTTCCGGAATAAAGCGACCTGCCGCATTATTTTTCTTATATTCACTTAGAATCGTTTCCTGAATTACTGACTCACGGCTCATTACAGTTTCGTGAGTTTGTGTCTGCGCTATTTCACGAGATCCACCCGCTTTAGTCACATTCACAGTACCCGGACGGAAGGAAAGGAAACCACCTACAAAAGCAGCCATCGGGTAAGCATTCACCCCTACTCCATTTCCAGCTTTCCCTGCTTTCTCGCGGCCATAACCGATAGCAATTGCTACGGCACCATTCGCAAGACCGGGCTGAACCAGTACTGGCAGTTCGACTGCGTAGCCACCTTTGGCCTCTACGCGTACCAGATCTCCCTGCTCAACACCCAAATCTGCGGCCGTCTTCTTGGACAGCTTGGCATAGTTATCCCAGGTAGCCTTGGTCATTGGATCAGGGAACTCCTGCAGCCATGGGCTATTGGCCCAGCGGCCGGTACCCATACCTACTTTTTCATATATAATAAGCTCAATTCCTTGAGCAGAACCACTCGCAGCACCTGTTCTTGCAATAGCAGAAGCTGCTGCATCTACATTACCAGCAAAAGTGGCTCCGGCAGCCGGAGCTGCCTTACGCTCAAATACTCCATCGTGCAGAGACTTTACCCAGAAATCGTCGAAGTTTCCTCCGCCACCCTGAGTAAATACGTTTCTACGCCAGAAGGATCTGATGTACTCATGATAATTAGCCGGAAGACCAGCCCAGGTTAGAAGACTTTCCTGTCCCTGACGCGTATTGAAGATACGGCTGATGGTAGGCTGGGTCAAGCTATAGTAGCCAGTTCTGGGCTCTGAATCACCCCATGACTCAAGGTAGTGAGGGGCAGGGCAGATATATTTTACTAATGAAGCCGTTTCATCCGCACGATCAGCGATTGAAATGCTTAGAGGTACCTTAGGAAGTGCCTGCGCCAGTTCAGCACCACGTGGGTGATCATATACCGGATTAGCACCTAAGAAAATAACAGCTCCTATTCTGCCACCTTTTACTTCATCGATGAAGCCATTCATGGCAAGGTCATTACCCTGGTGTACATTCAATGGGGTTCCCAGGTCAATGGTAGAGCTGTAGCTACCCAGCAGGCTGTTCAGGGCGTTGGTTACAACCTGAGCAGCCGGATCATTCAATCCGCAGATTACTACGGCCTGTCCCTGTGCAGCTACCAGGTCAGTAGCGGCCTTGTCCAGGTTAGCCACTTCAATGGCCGGTGCAGTGATAGTCTTACCACCCAGTTTTGAAGCTACTCTATTATATAAAGCTGTTACTACAAGAGCTGACTGCGAAGGTTTAACCGGAGTACGGTAATCGGCATTAGCACCGGTCAGAGAGAAATCAGACTCGAACTGGTAGTGACGAGACATGTCTTTCTTTCCGTTAGGAGCACTGCTTACCTTACGAGTAGCTGCATATTGCGTATCGAAGAAGGCAGGATTAACCCAGGTACCCAGGAAGTCAGCATCGATACCCACGATAACCTTAGCTTTAGTAAGATCATACGAAGGGAACACGGGCTGTCCGAACGACTCTTCATTGGCTCTTCTGATAGCCGATAGAGAGTTCGCATCGTACATGATGTGAGTTGTTGAAGGGTACTTCGCAGTGAAATCAGCAATAACGGCCTTTGTAGAAGGGCTCATTATAGTTGGAGACACGATACGAATAGCGCCATTGCGACCTGCAACCTGTGCCAGTTGAGTAGTGATCTCGCGATCTACCATCTCCCAGCTTACTTTAGTATCATCTCCTTTTTGTGGGCCTTTCAGCTTTTCTACATCGTACAGTCCAAGTAGAGATGACTGCACGCGTGCACTAACACCGTGTGTCAGGCTAGACATGCTGTTGGGCTCCAGTTTAACGGGACGTCCTTCGCGTGTTTTTACAAGTATGCTGTTGTACTCGCTGCCTTCTGCATAGGTAGAAGCATACCAGTTGTCAAGGGTTGGATATTCACCCTCAGGCTTATTAAGATAAGGAACTGCTTTGGTAACTGGAGCATCACAGGCAGCCAGAGAAACAGCCGCCATTCCAAAACCAAGTACCTTAAGGAAATCACGTCGATGGGTATTGGTTCCATCGACTATACTCTGATATTCTTTTTCTTCACCGGGAGTAAGCTCGGCAAATTCTCTTTCGGCGTTCTTGACAAAGTTTTCGTCGTTACGTAACTCTTCAAGACCCCGCCAGTACCTTTTTTTATTATTTTCCATAAAGTTGTTCAATACAAATTAAATGTATTTCGGAATTTCACTCAGGCGATTAGTAGTGACACTTTGAACATTCCAAACCACCTATATCCGATACCTTCAAAGTACCTTCGCTATACTTATCATGCAGCTGCACCAGATTGTCATAGTAAGCATTGCCTTTAGTATTGACATCCGTCTTACGGTGACAGTCAATACACCATCCCATGGTCAGAGATGAACGTTGCTCTACTACTTCCATCTGCTGGATTTCGCCGTGGCACTGCTGACACTCCAGACCCGCAACATTTACGTGCTGTGAGTGATTGAAGTACGCGAAGTCAGGAAGGTTATGAACCCGCACCCACTCGATAGGTTGATTGTTCTCGATGGCTGCGTATATTTTTTGAATTTCAGGAGATTCGTTCTTGATCACACCGTGGCAGTTCATACAGATGTTAGCCGAAGGAATGTGAGCCGACTTACTACGATTCACACCCGTGTGACAGTAGTTACAGTCGATGGCATACTCTCCTGCATGTAGCTTGTGAGAAAATGCAATAGGCTGCTTAGGAGCATAGCCCTGCTGGATACCGATGCTATACGTACCATCGATAGTAGCTTTTGCAACCAGAAGGATAAACACCCAGATGGTAGCAGAACGGATAGCAGGGTTGTTGGCAGCAGTAAGCAGATTACGCTTCAGACGATCAGCAAAGTTTACCTTCTCTCCTTCGGGAGTAGTGGTATCTCCGCTAACGGCTTTAGAAAGAATAGTTACGATAACCAGCAACACACCCAATACCAGCAGCATCACAACCAGTAATGCAACAAGTACCAGTACAAAAAGATCAGACGGAGCGCCTGACTGTACAGTAGCACCACCAGCGGCACCACCAGCAGCAGCACCAGCAGCGGGAGCGGCACCAGCAGCAGGAGCAGCGTTGGCCTGCTCGATGTAAGCAAGAATTCCCCTAATATCGTCTTCTGACAAATTAGGGAACGGAGTCATCTGTGCCTGGTTGTACTCGTTGTAAAGCTTTACCGCATACGGATCACCGCTGGCGATTACCGCCTGTGAGTTATGGATCCACTTTACTAACCAATCGAAATCACGACGTTGTGTGATTCCTTTCAAACCTGGTCCTACAGACTTTTCAGCTGTAACGGCATGACAGGCGGCACAGTTGTTTTTGAAGAGGGCTTCGCCTTTGGCGGCGTCCCCGGATGCTCCTCCGCCTGCATCTGCGGCAGCACCACTAGCAGCTCCATCAGCAGGGGCAGCTGCGTCCTGAGCCGAGACTTGTGTTAGACCAACCAGAAGGGCCACCAAGAGAGTAAATAGTGAAGTCCTAACTGATATTTTTCGGCCAAAAAGAGAGATTTTTTTAATTTGTTTATACATAATCAGTTATTCATTGATTCTTCATCACACAAATCTACTGCACGATTTTTTATCCACAAAAGTATTTCTTTGATATTTTATAGTACCTACTTATTTATACTTTTTCTAATCTCAGAACTTCTTTTTAAGCCTTTTTACTTACCCTAATAGCGTTTGCACGTCAGGTATTTACCAAAAAAAATACCATTTGTGCATGTACAGTGTACGGGTAGCACAAATGGTATTTTTCCGTTTATCGAAAAGCATTACAAGGGTATCAAATCCCTACACTTTTGGGGGAGGTTCCGAGCGGATTCGAACCGCTGTACAAGGTTTTGCAGACCTCTGCCTAGCCGCTCGGCCACGGAACCTTATGAGCCGCTTAGCTGGTGTAGTTGGTACTACTTCCAGCTAAGCTGGCGCAAAATTATAAATTATTCAGATTACTCCTCGTCTTTGCCGTCTTTTTTCGCAGCTTTTTTATCTTTCTTTTCTGTCTCTTCCATTTGTTCTTTCAGAGCAGACAGAACGTCAAGGTCACCAAAGGTAGCTTTCTCTACTTCTTTAGCGGCAGGAGCATCGGCTTTAGCAGTTGGTTTCTTAGCTCTTTCCTCTTTTTTCTCCTCTACGCCACCGCCTTGCCATACCTTGGTATGAGACAGGACAATCTTCTTCTCGTCCTTAGAGAATTCGAGTACAGTGAAGTCAAGGCTCTCACCTACTTCAGCTACGCTACCATCTTCTTTCGCGAGGTTTTTCAGAACTACTACACCTTCGATTCCGTAAGGAAGCTCAAGAGTAGCAAACTTATCACCTTTAGATACGATAGTACAACGGTGTACTGAACCTACTGCGAAGATAGACTCAAAAGTATCCCATGGGTTTTCTTCGAGCTGCTTGTGGCCCAGAGCCAGACGACGGTTGTCGGCATCAAGCTCAAGTACTACCACTTCCAGTTCCTCACCTACTTTGATGAAGTCAGAAGGGTGCTTAATCTTCTTAGTCCAAGACAGGTCAGATACGTGTACAAGACCGTCGATTCCTTCTTCCAGCTCGATGAACAGACCGAAGTTGGTCAGGTTACGAACAATACCTTTGTGACGGGTACCGATAGCATACTTACCTTTCAGGTCAGCCTGAGTCCAGGGATCTTCGGTCAGTTGCTTAATGCCAAGTGACATCTTACGCTCCTGACGATCCAGGGTAAGTACTACTGCTTCGATCTCGTCGCCTACGCTCATGAACTCCTGTGGGTTGCGCAGGTGCTGTGACCACGACATTTCAGAAACGTGGATCAGACCTTCAACACCCGGACGGATCTCAAGGAATGCACCGTAATCAGCTACATTCACGATACGGCCCGATACTTTGGAACCAACCTGAATTTCTTCCTGCAGTGAATCCCAAGGATGAGCCTGAAGCTGCTTCAGACCTAGTGAGATACGCTTCTTCTCTTCGTCGAAGTCGAGTACTACTACGTTGAGTTTCTGGTCGAGGCTCAGCAGTTCTGATGGGTGGTTGATACGTCCCCATGAGATATCTGTGATGTGCAACAGACCGTCTACACCACCGAGGTCGATGAACACACCGAAGTTGGTCATGTTCTTGATAACACCTTCGAGTACCTGGCCTTTCTCGAGGTTGTTGAGGATTTGCTGACGCTGAGCTTCGAGATCTTTCTCGATCAGGATCTTGTGCGATACTACTACGTTATCGTTAGCGTAGTTGATCTTCACAACCTTCACCTCCATGCGCTTACCAACAAATACGTCGAAGTCACGGATAGGCTTCACATCGATTTGTGAACCTGGCAAGAAGGCTTCGATACCGAAGATATCCACGATCAGACCACCCTTCGTTCTGCGCTTCACAGTGGCGTCGATCACCAGATCCTCGTCAAATGACTTCTGAATATTATCCCAGGCAGTGATTACTTTCGCTTTCTTACGTGAAAGCACCAGCTGTCCCTGAGCATCTTCCTGATTTTCTACGTAAACTTCTACCTCATCTCCAATCTTCAGATTAGGAATGTCACGGAATTCGTTGTACGACACCAGGCCGTCAGATTTGAATCCAATGTTCAAAATAACTTCGCGGTCGGTGATACCTACCACAGTTCCTTTTACTACTTCTTTTTCCTGGATAGGAGAAAGAGTATTTTCGTACATTTCCTCCAAACGAGTACGTTCGGCGGCTGAATAACCGGTGCCGAAACCTTTGTCATCGGCCTTTTCCCAATCGAAGTCGGGGAGTGCTTGGCTTTGTCTTCCTTTTGCCATAAATAGTTTATAGAATCGCTCTGAGCTACATCAGCCTCCGAGCTAAAAGGCTGAAAATTAGTGATACATGCTATTACTCTCGTAAAAATAGACCGCAAAGATAGGAAAATTAAAAAAAAGGAAAACACAGAGGCTCAAGTTTTTACGAATTCTGTAAAAACTTGAGCCTCTGAACTATATAATACAATCGGCTTGCTTAGTAGATGGCTTCTTTGGCGCCCAGGTAAGGTAGCCAGCCATCGTCCACAACGCCCGAAAAGTCGCGCAGGAACATCAGGAAAGAAGGCTTGAAGGGGCGCTGACGTAAGGGCATATTCGCCTCTTCGGGTGTATAGTCGCCTTTGCGGGAATTGCAGCGCTTGCAAGCGGTAGCCAGGTTGTCCCAGTTGGTTTTGCCACCACGCGACTTAGGTAGTACGTGGTCAAGCGTAAGATCGTCGCTGGTACCACAGTACTGACACCGGTTACCATCCCGCTTAAAGATGTTCTGCCGTGTCATCATAACACCGCGATAGGGTAAGTGGACGTAGCGATGCAGACGAATAACAGTAGGCATAGGAAACACCTCCCTTACACTCCGTAGTACATGGGTGGATGACTCTGCCAACAACTCCGCCTTGTTCATATAAACCAGCAAAAAAGCCTTAGGTACCGAACAAACACTTAATGCACTGTAATCTTGATTAAGAACCAAAACTTTCCTGCCCATGGATCTAGATATGATTTCTTCCTACCAATATATGCATTTCCCCTCATTAATAACGTAATAGTCAGGTTAAATGTTGGTAAAATCACCAAAGAGCAGCAGAAGAAATAACTTTGGCAGACGGTCGTTCTCAACCCGTAATCTGCAGGTTGTTAAAAACCCATCCGGTCAGTTTCCCGTTTGATATCCTTCTCCTTGATTGACTCCCGCTTGTCGTAGAGTTTCTTTCCTTTGGCCAGTGCTACCTCCAGTTTGGCGAGCCCACGGTCGCTGGTGTATAATCGAACGGGAATAATGGTCAGTCCCTGATCTTTCAGCTTATCATTCAGGCGACGTAGTTCGCGTTTGGTCAGTAGCAGCTTGCGGTCGCGGAGAGGCTCGTGGTTATAATGGGTACCTTCGGTATAGGGAGAGATGTGCATGTTCCGGATGAATAGCTCCTCCCCCATGAACAGGCAGTAGGCATCCTGGAGATTGGCCTTTCCCTGGCGGATAGATTTGATTTCGGTACCGGTGAGCATCATCCCAGCCGAGAATGTTTCCAGAAAAAAATATTCAAACGAGGCACGGCGGTTCTCGATGTTTACCTTTTTAGCTATTTTGTCGGACATTTTATTGTAATTCAGAAAGGATTGTAAAGTTACTCCATTCAAAAAACTATACCAATTTCTATGATAGTGTCACTCCTACGGGCAGCGCTTGTGGCAGGTACCATCGCTGCTTTTACTTCTATGCCCGTAAAGGCGCAAACGAAGAGTGAGGAATCCGCTGCACGAGCCGTGGTAGACCAGCTGTTTACAGGTATGCGGTCCGGTGATTCGTCCCTGGTACGCAGGGCCTTTCTGCCCGATGCCTCCCTGCAGTCTGTCACTACTGCATCTGATGGTACCGTGAAGGTACGTAAAGATGCCATTGAGGGCTTCATCAATGCCATAGGTACTCCACACGATGAGGTGTGGGATGAACGTATCTACAATGTAAAAGTACAGATAGACGGACCTATGGCGATTGTATGGACGCCATACAAGTTTTATATAGGGAGCAAGTTCAGCCACTGCGGCGTCAATGCCTTTACGCTGGTCAAAACTACGGAGGGATGGAAGATTGCCGGTATTACGGATACCCGCCGGCGCGACAACTGCCTGTAAGGTGTCAGAACCTGATCATTTGCTTCCAGGTACCTTTGATGCGGTTGTACTTAAGGGTACTTGGCAGCGCCTTCCACCAGTACTTGTTTAGTTCAACGGCAAAGGAAGGCTGCATGTAGCAGTTGATGGCGCAGCCCTCACAGGCCGGCAGACGCCCTTCCAGAGCCACCAGCTTCTGTACTTCTTCGGACAGGTACAGGTCGTGGAGGTTGCCTTCAATAGGGAGTTCTTTCAGCCCCAGATGGTAGCAGGGCAGTACCAGCTTATTCTCAGGTGATATAACCAGTGTAGTACTACCGGCTTTGCATACGGGAGCTTCGGTATGGTTGCCCCCGTCGAGCCGTAGCTGCACAAAGGCTTCGTTGAGGTATACATTCTTCTGCTTCCCCCACTGTACCAGTTCGCGTAAGGCCTCTTTGGACAAGTTGCCCCCGACCGTATTATACTCAAATACCGGGTTCAGAATCAGCACCAGGTTATTGGGCAAGCAAACCTCCTCCCACACCTGTCGGATCTGATGTACATTGCTTTCAAAAACGGTGAAGATGATATCGGGGCGCTCCCCAAGGCTCCGGGCTACCTCGATGGATTCCATTACCTTGTCATAGCACTTGACACCGCGTGAGAGATCATGCTCTTCACGATGAGGGGAGTCGAGGGACAGGTGCAGCATATCGATCAGCCCCCGGAGCTTTTGGGCGTACTTTGGGTACAACAGTCCGTTAGTAGTAACGGTAGTGATCATACCCAAAGCCTTGGCCTCACGCAGTAACTCATCGAGCTGGCGGTGCAGCAGGGGCTCACCACCTGTAAAGTCTACTACTTTTACACCCAGTCGTTTCAGGTCCCGGAAGTTCTGCCGCGCGTTCTCGACGGTAACGTACGGCGAGGGACGCTCCCAGATGTCGCAGAAGCTACAGGTAGCGTTACAACGGTACGTTACGTAGTAGTTGCACAACACAGGGTGGGAAACCAGGCGCATAGGGTTAGCTTAGTATCTTCAGCAAGCTGCTCAGCTTATCTTTCAGGTCTTTGCGATCTACAATAAAATCAAGGAAGCCGTGCTCAAGTACAAACTCAGCACTCTGAAAGCCTTTAGGTAAGTCTTTACCGATAGTTTCCCGTATAACCCGGGGGCCGGCAAATCCGATAAGAGCGCCCGGCTCAGAAATGTTGAAGTCGCCCAGCATAGCGTAGGAAGCTGTTACACCACCCGTCGTAGGATCGGTCAGCAGGGAGATGTATGGAATCTTCGCCTCCGAGAGCAGCGCCAGCTTAGCGGATGTCTTGGCCATCTGCATCAGCGACAGACCCGCTTCCATCATACGGGCACCCCCCGAACGGGAGATCATGAGGAAAGGCTGCTTGTGCTCCAGCGAATAATCAATAGCCCGGGAGATCTTCTCACCTACTACCGAGCCCATTGACCCTCCGATGAAGTTGAAGTCCATACAGGCTATGGTGATATTCTGATCGTTCATCTTACCATGCGCAGTACGTACGGCATCTTTAAGGCCGGTCTTGAGCATGGTAGTACGGATACGGTCCGGATAGGGCTTGGTATCTATAAACTTAAGGGGATCACCTGACCGCATGGTAGCATCCAGTTCGGTGAAGGCATTATTATCAAACAGAAGCTCAAAGTAGGCTTCCGAGCCAATCTTATCGTGGTAGTTGCAGTGCGTACACGTGTAAGCATTCATCTTGTGCTCACGCGTGTGCGTAATTTTCTTACAACTGGGACACTGATACCAAAGCCCATCGGGGGCTTCGCGTTTCATTTCAGTTGGGGTATTAATCCCCTTTTCTTTCCGAACAAACCAAGACATAAGCAGTAGTAGGTTAATCGCGCAACCTCTAAGAGCAACACCTTCTGACTCTTAACGGTGAACTCACGACATAATGAGGCTTCAAATATAGTAATAAATGTATTGTAACCTCAAAGAGAGAGGTAGTATTGACGCCGGGAAGGCGGGAGCCGCTCGATGGCATAGCGTAATGAAGTACGTGGTACCTCACGGATATGCTCATGCAAAAACTCCTCCAGCACGTCCAGATCACGCTTTCCTACTTCACGGAGCATCCACCCTATGGCCTTATGGATCAGGTGGTGGGTATGCGCGAGCAGTACCCGGGACACGGCCAGTGTATCCTGGTACTCCCCTTTACGAATATAGTAGTGGGTGGCTACTATGGCTATCCGCTGCGTCCAAAGATGAGGCTGTCGGGCCATGTCCAGCAGCCTACTTCGGTCCTTGTCGTATAAGTACCTACCTACTATATCCCGGGCCGAGGCATCTACCAGGTCCCAGTTGTTGATGTACTCGATGTTACTGAGGTACATATCGTAGAGCTCCCTCTGCCCCCCGGCCGAAGCCTTGGCAAACTGTTCGACTATAATCAGCAGGGCCGTCAGCCGGCACTCGTGAATAGGGTCATGAAGCAGGAGGAGGAGCTGATCAGCGGGCAGCGTGCGCCAGCGGCGAACTACCTGGCGTACCTGCGGATTGGATACTCCCCAAAACTGATCGCCTTCGGCGTACTGGCCGGGCTTTGCCTGAAAGTACCCAGCCACAAACCCAGCTCTTACCGGATCAGCGAAAACCTGTAGCTCAGACCGGACAGCTTGAACCAAATCCATAGGAAATTGTTTTTTCAACTATATCGTATTAAAGGCGCCATTGCCTTGTTCCCTTACTTGCTTCTTACCAGGAAACCATGACCGATCCTGCTACTCCCATTGTAATTATTGTAGGTACTAACCGCCCTCACTCCGTATCACGTCAGATAGCCGACTACTACCAGCAAATACTTCACCGCAACGGAGCTACCAGTACCATACTGGACCTGCACGACCTCCCGGCTGACTTTACGGTATCTGCTTTGTACAGTAATAATGGTAAAAGTGAAGCATTTAACCAACTCAGGAAACTGGTTGATGAAGCGGAAAAATTTGTATTTATCGTACCTGAATACAATGGTTCCTATCCGGGGGTACTGAAGGCATTTATAGACGGACTCCCCTACCCCAATAGCTTTACAAACAAAAAAGCAGCTCTGGTTGGTCTCTCGTCCAATCCCCAGGGAGCCATTATCGCGTTGAGTCATCTTAATGATGTATTCAGCTATCTGGGTATGAATACCCTGGCTCTGCGTGTAAAGCTGGGACAGATCAGGAGCTATTTCTCCAACGGTACTATTACCAACGATCTATACAATGAGCTGCTGGATATGCAGGCGCAGCAGTTGATCCGGCTTTGACAGGTAGTACGTACCACCAAAAAGAAGAGGTGCCTTCTCCGGAAGGCACCTCTTCTTTTTAAAATTATCCGGTAGTTAGTTTAACCGGTGTTGTTCCATCTCATGGGCCGGAATAGCAGGACGCCGACAAAGCTCAATCTGGCTGCGACGATAGGCGGGAGATTCGAGCTCGGAATACTTGATTGCTCCATCCCGGAAGCGTCGTACCATATCGCGTATCCGCTGCCGCTCCTCATTTGACCAGCCGTCCACTGCTTCTTCGTACCCATAGGAAGTACTTGCGGAAGCCGGCTCATCTATGATAACAGTAGGTTCGTCCATCATTACCACGTAGCCTCCCCCTGATACACCACCGGTGGGTGTTTCGGCCTCGGATTTGATAGCGATTGGTTGCTCTTCTATCTTAGGAGGTAACGGGCGAGGATTCTCTATTACCTCATTGGGCGTATAAGTTTCTTCTGTTTGTACAACAGTAGATACTACTGGCTCAGGTGATACTACGGGTTCAGGCGTAGGCTTAGGACGAACAGGAATAGTAACTCCCGGAACGGGTGACTCGATACTATCAAAGCCAGCTGCCACTATGGTTACCCGTAGTCTGTCGCCTAGTGAGTCGTCAGTGATCGTACCTAACTTGAACATACGAGCCTCGCCCTGCACCTGCGAAAGTACATACTTCCATATTTCACGCTGCTCGCGCATGGTAGCTTCCTTCTTCTTACTGGTAGCCAGGGTTACTAATATACGCTTGGCACCCGTGATCGTACGATCGTTCAGCAGCGGAGAATCCAGCGCCTGCTTGATAGCCTGATACGCTCTGTCTTCGCCTTCGGCATCGGCCGTTCCCATTACCGACTGTCCGGCGCTTTTGAGTACCTTCTCTACGTCTTTAAAGTCGGTGTTGATATTACCACTGGTGGTAATAATCTCGGAAATACTCTTTACGGCATTAAGAAGTATGCTGTCAGCCTCGGCAAAGGCCTGCGTCAGCGTCATATCTTCGAACAGTTCTTCGAGCTTATCGTTCAGAACGACCAGTACTGTATCGCTATACTGCTTGAGCTGCTCAATACCTTCCAAGGCCTGCTCTTTCTTGTCAAGCCCCTCCCAGGTATAGGGTGCCGTTACTACCGCTACGGTCAGCTTCCCCATCTCTTTAGCCACCTGGGCTATAACAGGAGCCGCACCGGTACCCGTACCACCACCCATACCGGCCGTGATGAATACCATCTGAGTAGCGCCTCCCAGCAGTCCCTTGATCTCTTCAATGGTCTCCAGGGCTGCTTCGCGACCTTTAGTAGCGTCAGTACCCGCTCCTAATCCTTGAGTCAGATTAGCACCGAGCTGAATTTTGATAGGAACAGGGCTTTTGTGTAATGCCTGCCGGTCGGTATTACAAATAGCGAATTCTACATCTTTGATTTTGTTCTCAAACATGTAGTTGACTGCATTGCTACCACCGCCTCCTACTCCAATCACTTTAATGATGGAGGGTTCCAGCGATCCGTTTCCACTCGCGATAGTGTTTTTCACGATATCATTCACAATGTAATCCTGGTCTAAGGCGCTGAGTAAGTTCTTATTCATGATCCTAATGGGTAGGGTGAACGTAGCATCTTATGATTATTCATATTCCCCTATATGGTCGGAGTCTTTACGTCCAAATAACTTTCCAAAAATACTAACTCCACTACTTTCCTTTACGGGTGCTTTCACAGGTTGCGGCTCTATCCGTTGGGAATAGCTGTAGCCACTGGGCTCGCTGGATTTACATACTGATTTGACACGAGAATCTATCGGCCTCATGCTGGCCCACGCTAATCCGAGTGCGGTGGCGTAGGAGGTATTACTTACAGCATCGGCCTTGGGTGTATGAGCCAGCCGCTCAGGTATACCTACCCGCACGGGCATTTCATCACACACTCTACTAAATAACTTCTCAATGTCAAAGATGTTTGCGGTACCTCCGGTAAGTACAATTCCACCGATGAGTTCATCGGCATAGCCTGACTCCAGAATTTTGGCATACACCATGGCGGCTATCTCCTTGAGCCGCTCTTCGATGATCAGTGCTACGTTCTTTTTCAACACCTGCTTAGGCGCACGGCCCGCAAGGTAGTTGACAAGTACTTCTATATTCAGCGGAGTATCTTCCGACAGAGCGGTACCGTACTCTTTCTTCAGCTGCTCGGCATTGTCAGGCTGTATACCACATCCTACCCGCAAGTCCGAAGTAATGTGACGGCCTGCTATCGGGAAAGTAGCAATGTAACGTAATATACCCTCATGATAGATAGCCAGATCAGTAGTATGATCACCAATATCTACCAAAGCGATTCCCGCTTTCATTTCTTCTTCTTCCAGTACAGCCAGTGCGGTTGCTACCGGCGCGTACAGCATTTTGTCGTAGCGCAGGCTTTTATCAGCCATCGCCAGACTCTTGATCGTACGCTGGATGGACTGGTTATTGGCAGATACTACCAGGAAATCCCCTCCCAGCTTGATACCTGTACGCCCTACCGGCTCCCGTACGCCTCTGGTGCCATCCACCACAAACTCCTTCGGGAACACGTGCATGACGTCATAGTTGGCTTCTGTTTTGGCACGGAACATATCGTCCACGAGCTGATCCACGTCGCGCTGGGTTACTTCATCACCCGCCGATGACGTCGGACGGATCACACCGTCGTTCTGCTCGCTTACTTTTACATGCATTCCACCAAAGCTGACATTTACAAGACCAATGTCCAGGTCCGACAGCACCGATACCTCATGCAGGGCCGTGCGAATGGCATCGCCTACCTGCTTTACATTTTCGACCGAGCCGTTCATCACAGCTCCCGGGGCGATTGGCACTTCACTGAATCCCAGTATTTCAATCGTATCCCTCTTAGAATAAGGCGAACCCTGAGCAGCCACTACGGCTACCTTAGTACTTCCAATGTCTACACCTACTACAATGCTGTCGTTTGTCATGCTTCCTGGTGTGTTATTTTTATTCGCAAACAATCTGGTCCTGAAACTTAATACTTATACGTGAATAGCGTCCCCAATCCGATGCCATTACTTCTTTATAAAAAATATGAAGTTTATCCAACTTCGATTTAAAATTATCGGCAGGCCCCAGTTCAATCCGCTGATCACCCAGCGCGGTCAACAAAGTGATTTCTCCGTCACTGGATACCATCATCTGGGTAACCTGTGCCTTCCAGAACTCGTCCGAGTTAAGATAGCGTATCAGCTCCAACACCGGCTTACCACGCTTGCCGTGCAGGTGGTTGTAATTCTGAAAAAACTGACCCGACACCAGTAAAGTACGAGCCGTGTAACGATCGGTGAGCGGTAGATAATTGCCTTCTTCGTTAATATAAAATCCGGCCGTCTTACGCCATTCTCCTTCGCGGGAGGTAGCGATCCAACGGGCCAGCGGCATTTCCTGCTCCACTTCAATTACCAGGTTTCCCTCCAGATCACGGTAGGCCTGGCAATTTCTTACCAATTTATTTCTTTTTACACGATTTTCTAACTTTCGGAGAACTAAATCTCCCTGACGGCTCCCCTGTAACGGGTCGCTTCCCTGATTGGTGAGCAAGGTTTCTACATCAATCGGGTTAATAAAGCGCATCCCAGATTCGTAGTCAACCTTCACTATCAGATTTTTACACCGCTGCCTGCTGAGCTTGCGCTCTGCCATGCTTACGCAAAGCAGGGGTACAAGCAGCCATACGCCTCTTCGTAGCCATTTGCCGGAATACTCAAATTTACGTAACATGGCAGCAATATTAAAATGCTTTACGTATTAATTCGTAAAAGGAGTGACAAGTACTTCTTTAATCGGCAAAACTAATTTGTCAATATCCCCTGCTCCAATAGTCACTACCACGTCGGTTGGCTGGTCGAGCAGCTTCTCTAAAAGCTCTTCTTTTGAAACGATATACTTATCCGAAATGGATACTTTATCCAGTAGCATGTCGGACGTAACTCCTTCAATGGGCTGCTCCCGCGCCGGGTAGATATCCAGTAACAGGAGCCGGTCGGCCAGTGACAAGCTTTGTCCGAATCCATCGGCAAAGTCGCGGGTACGGGTAAAGAGGTGCGGCTGGAAAATGGCTGTAATGTGCCGCCCCGGATACAACGCCCTGACGGACGAAAGGAAGGCCTCAATCTCGGCCGGATGGTGGGCATAGTCGTCGATAAATACCTTCGACTCATCTTCCAGTACGTACTCGAAGCGACGTTTTACGCCCCGGTAGGTACTTAGTCCCTGCCGGATCTGCTCCGGCTCAACGCCTAGTTTGAGAGCGACGGCCGTGGCCGCCAATGCATTCTCAATATTATGGTAGCCGGGTACCATCATAGCGACGTTGTCAATAACGCCACTCGGATATACGATATCAAATACAAATCGGGCATTCTCGATGCGAAGGTTAGTACTGTGGTAATTTCCTTCGTTCAGTGAGTATACCTGCACCCCCTCAGCCCTACTGTCGGCTACGGTGAGGCCTTTTTTCATAATGAGCGATCCACCGGGCTTGATCTGCTCTACATAGGCCCTAAACGACTCCAGCACGGCATCGTGTGCCCCGTATATATCCAGGTGATCGGCATCGGTAGACGTAATGATAGCCAGGTCGGGGTACAGCGTCAGAAATGACCTGTCAAACTCATCCGCCTCGACCACACATACAATCTCCTCCGGATTATCCGTAGGATCATTGAGTAAGAAGTTGGTACCGTAGTTCTGGGTAATGCCTCCCAGGAAAGCCGTACAATTGACACCTGCACTCCGTAGCAAGTGTGCTACCATGGAGGAGGTGGTAGTTTTGCCGTGGGTACCTGCCACGCCCACTGTGCGCAGGCTGCGCGTGAGCCAGCCCAGTACCTGTGACCGTTTCTGAACGGCAAACCCATGCTCCCGGAAGTAGGCCATCTGACGGTGATTCGCGGGTACGGCTGGCGTATATACTACCAGGGTTTGACCCGGATCGGCCAGAAAGGCCGAAGGTACGGTGGTTATATCATCTTCAAAGGAAATATAGATCCCCTCCTGCTCAAGACTATCAGTAAGCGTAGTGGGAGTACGATCATACCCGGCAACAGGAAAACCATTGGTGTTGAACCAGCGAGCCAGAGCGCTCATGCCGATACCACCTATTCCGACAAAGTATACGTACTTCCAGTCCGAAGTTAAATTCATGCTAAAGGGTTTATCGCGCTTACTAATAATTATATACTCAATATACTAGGCATTCATCAGCTTCTTTACCTCCTGGGCTATGTCCCGGGCGGCATCCGGCCGCGCCAGCGTCTGAATATTCTTTTTCAACTCAGCCTGCTTCGCCGGGTCTTCCATCAGCCGGATAGCCGTCTCCACCAGTTCGTGTTTCGCGTTGGCATCTTGAATAAGCAGGGCGGCATTTTGCCGTACCAGACTCATGGCATTTTTGGTCTGATGGTCTTCGGCTGCCGCCGGAAAAGGCACTAGTATGGCCGGCTTAGCCGCCAGACAAAGTTCCGATACAGACAGAGCGCCCGCCCGTGATACGACTACGTCGGCTACGGCATAGGCCAGATCCATCTCATACACAAAATCGAATGCCTTAATCCGTTCCGTGCGCGCCTGCTGTATATGTTCTCTGGCGGTATCAATATAAAGCTTCCCTGTCTGCCATAGTACCTGGTAACCGGCTTCGCTAAGCTTCTTGAGTCCGGCACTTATGCTCTCATTGATGGTGCGGGCCCCCAGGCTCCCTCCCATAACAAACAGTGTCTTCCGCTGGGAGTCTAGTCCGAAGTGCCTGAGGCCTTCGGCCCGCTTGGCATTGGCATTGATAATGTCGCTACGTACCGGATTGCCCAGCAGCTTAATCTTGCTTTTTTCGAAGAATGCGTCCATGCCCGGATACGCTACACAAATGGTACGTGCTCTTTTAGAGAGTATTTTATTGGTAACTCCGGCGTATGAATTTTGTTCCTGAATTAAGGTGGGAATTCCCATTAGTGAAGCGATCATCAACAGGGGCCCACTAGCAAATCCACCTACGCCTACGGCCACGTCAGGCCGAAACTCCTGAATCACCGAACGTGCCTTCAGGAGGCTGCGCGTAAGCTTGATGGGAAAAGCCAGATTGTCGGCCGAAAGCTCACGCTTCAGACCCACTATTGGCAGAGCAATGATGCTATACCCAGCCTTGGGTACCTTCTCCATTTCCATCTTGCCCTCAGCCCCCACAAACAAGATCTCGGTGGACGGGTCCTGCTCCTTAAGAGCATTGGCAATGGCAATGGCAGGATAGATATGCCCGCCGGTTCCTCCACCGCTGATAATTACACGCTTTGGCATGGTTGATTAAATTGTTTTTTCGTCAAGCTCACCGCGGCTTACGCTCAGGATCATCCCTATGGCCAGCGCCGTAAAGAGCATAGAGGTACCTCCCTGGCTAAAGAAGGGCAGGTTTTGCCCCGTGACCGGCAGTAGCCCCACCGTTACGGCCATAGTGGAAAAGGCCTGAAATACTATACTGAACGTAAGACCTGCAGATAGTAAGCCTCCAAAGGGCCTCTTTGTTTTTTCTATGGCTTTCAGGCCCCGGTACAACAGCACCAGGTAAGCCAGTATCAATAAAGTACCACCAATCGTGCCACACTCTTCTACCGTAACGGCATAGATAAAGTCTTTTTGGGGCTCCGGCAGGAAGCGCCGCTGGCGACTCTTGGCGATCCCTTCCCCGTAGACACCTCCCCGCGCCATAGCCATATACGACTGCTGCGACTGGTACACTACGGTATCTTTATTGAAGAAAGTCTGAAGTCGACTCTGAGCCGTGCCTGATCGTTGAGTAGCTCGCAGCATGATGGCGGTAGAGGCAAAGAATATTAGTCCAAGCCCCGTAAAGACTAGGTACCTCATAGGTACTTTGCCTACGTACATCAGGAAAAAGCAAACCCCCACCAGTAGTATCGCCGTCGACACGTTACTTGGGAATATGAGCCCGCACACCATACCTATCAATAGCACCGGTTCGGTTAGTAGCTCCCGGGTGCTCCACCCTCCCTTGATATGGCGCGCCAGTACCAGCGACAGGTGCGTGATAAGGGCAACTTTGGCAAACTCGGAAGGCTGGAAACGCTGCCCGATCAGAGGGATTTCGATCCAGCGGGAGGCGTCATTTACTGTTTTACCATTGAAAGCGGCAAATAATAAAAGGGGTACGCTAATCCAGACACCAATGCGGGAAAACCGCACAAAACGAGTGTAGGGAATACGGTGTACCAGTATCATCACTCCTAGCGCAAATACACTCAGTACGATCTGCTTGTACAGGTAGTACTCGGTATTGCCCTCACGGTACGTATAGGCATCCTTCACGGCCGCACTATACACAATAGGAATGCTACACAGCAATAGTCCCACGCTGACGATCCAGATATAGGGATCGCCTTTCAGATTACGGGCAAACCATCCCTGGGTATCTTCTCTTAGCTGCTGCAGTAGGTCCATACTTCTTCGGTTATTAAGAATTTTGGGCTGTTAACTGAGCCACTGCTTCTCTGAATTTATTGCCGCGGTCTTCGTAGTTACGGAACAGGTCAAAGCTGGCACAAGCCGGCGACAGCAGTACTACATCTCCGGGAGCTGCCCATTCCTGTGCTTTCAGCAGGGCATCCTGGAGGTTCTGGGTAGCGTACATAGCTGGTACTGTATCTGCAAAGTGGCTGGTCAGTTTACCCGTATCTGTTCCCAGAGCGATCAGGCCTTTTACCTTCTGCCGCACCAGATCGTCGATTTGGGAGTAGTCGTTCCCCTTATCTACTCCCCCGGCGATAAGAATGATGGGATTGTTGAAGCTTCCCAGCGCATAGAAGACTGAATCTACGTTGGTCGCTTTTGAGTCATTGATATAGCTAACGCCGTTGATGGACCCAACCGGTTCAAGCCGATGCGGCGCGTTCTGGAAGGTAAGGAGCCCGGCCCGAATCTGATCGGGAGCAATACCTACCGACTGCGCCACCAGGATAGCGGCCATGGCATTGATAGCATTGTGAGGCCCCTTGATAGGAAGCTCATCCACTATCTGCGCCAGTACCTGGTCATGGCTATGAACGTGCAGGGTACCTTCTTTCAGATAGCCGCCGGCTTCCACCGCTTTGGTGAGCGAGATAGGCCACTGACGTGCCGCCACTTCCCGTTTAGCCAGCTCAGCTACGATTGGCTCATTTTCGCAATAGTAGATGAAACTATCTGCCGGTGTTTGGTTCTGTATGATCCTGAACTTCGAATTAACGTACTTCTGGAAGTCGTACTCGTAACGGTCCAGGTGATCGGGAGTAATATTGAGCAGTACGGCTACATTAGCCCGAAAATCATACATATTATCCAACTGGAAGCTGCTCAACTCCAGTACGTAGTAGTCGTAGTTTTCTTCGATAACCTGCCGTGCAAAGCTATCACCTATATTACCTGCCAGCCCTACCGACAAGCCTGCCTGCTTAAGCAGATGGTAGATCAGTAAGGTAGTAGTAGTTTTACCGTTACTGCCCGTGATAGCAATTAGATGAGCATTGGTATAGCGGGCCGCCAGTTCAATCTCGGATATAACGGGTATACCCCGTCGGTGCAGCTCCTGTACCAGAGGTACTGTGTCAGGTATACCCGGACTTTTCACTACTTCATCCGCATCCAGTATTTGCTCGGGAGTATGCCCGCCCTCTTCGTAGGATATGCCTTCCTTCTCCAGTATCTGTCGATACTTTTCCTGTAAGGTACCTTTATCCGATAAAAAAACGGTAAATCCCTTAGCCTTACCGAGTAAGGCTGCTCCTACTCCACTTTCTCCGCCTCCCAGTATGGATATTTTTTTTTGCCCCATTCAGCTATTTAATTTCAAGTGTAAATTTCAGTCTTTTTTTAGCTCTAATGCAACAGCCGCTGGTTCTTTCCAATAAAAAAGTTTTTAATAAAACTAGCTCAGAAAAGGTATTTATGCTCCACTCTCTTTTAGCTATTCAGCGAATTATTCCAGCATATTTTTAACTATTGAATTTAAAAAATATTATAACTTATAAATAAACCCTAAAGCCAGTGACTGCGCATATTGTATCTGATAGCTCTGGTCCTCATCATAAACTACAATAGCCCCCAGATTGACATTAATGTACTTATTAACCTTAGCAGTCAGCGTAGCATCCAGTCGGTTGTCCATGGCTCCCAGATTGCGGTAGTTGGCAAATAGCAGGTACCTGAAACTTAGATTGACATTGGTAGCTATGTCTTTTTTGAAGTTAACTACTACCTGCATCAGCGCCAGTTCAGTGCGCATGGTTTGTCCGATTGGTACTCCGTAATTTTTCTGATCGGGTGTATTGACATATAGTCCCTTGTCAGCCACAATAGTTTGGCGTACGGCTCCGGGTGAGAAAGTGATAAAGAAGTGCTGGACCGGCTTGTATTCTATACCTACTGATTCTGTAAGATAGGCCGGAGAAAAGAATCCGGATACTCGCCTGGGAATTATATCTCCATCCAGACCTTCTTCGTACGTATAACCAGGCGCAAACTGGGTCAGCAGGTTGATATTGCCTATAAAGTTCCAGGACTTGGCCATCCTCCGGGAGTACTTGGTATCAAAAAATATCCGGTCTACGTTTTTGCGGCTTGCCTGCCCCCTGTTCTTGACTATACCGTACTGTGTCTGCAACTCATTACGCCACGACTCATCTTCTTTTCTGTACTCGATTACGGTATTAAAAAATAGACCTAAGGCTATAGAGTTTACACCACCGCCCGTCCAGTTGTTGCTGAACGAGCCTTGGTTGAGGTTGGCACCATATTCTGTTTTAGACTTCCAGGAGGTATCTTTTACAACTTCACGAGGCTTTATGATGATTGTATCGGCTGGTATAATCAGAGTATCTGGTTGTATAATCAATGTATCAGCCTTTATACCTGATGAATCGACCTGCGCAAAGACTACCAGAGAATTGAGAAAGATGGAGATAACAAGCAGTAGTCTGATAAAAAACTTTTGCATGAAATGGAGGGGTTGATGAAACTACAGTAGCTGTTTTACTAACCTGCTTTATTCAGGAATGGTTGTATAAATTTCCCGGCAGCTATGGATACCATTGTACTAATTTATGGGTCTTTTCTATAAAAAAAGCCTGGTATCGTACGATACCAGGCTTTTTTGTGAATTAGTATCTGCTGCTTACAGATTAACCACCGATCGCTACACGCTTGAACGCTTTTACGGTCAGGCCTTTGGAAGTTTTTTCCAGTAGCTGACGGATAGTCAGTGAAGAATCCTTCACGAACTCTTGATTCAGCAGGGTATTGTCTTTGTAGAATTTGTTGAGCTTACCCATAGCGATTTTCTCAAGCATAGCCTCAGGCTTACCTTCGGCACGAGCCTGCTCTTTACCTACTTCGATTTCACGCTCAACGATAGAAGCATCTACTTCATCCTTATCTACGGCAACAGGACGCATAGCAGCAATCTGCATAGCTACGTCTTTACCGAGTTCAGTAACATCAGCACCATTCACACCCTCGAAAGCTACCAGTACACCTAACTTACCGTTAGAGTGGATGTATGATACAACTTCGTCAGACGTTACATTTTCGTAGGCTATTACATCAAGCTTCTCACCCATTTTACCAACGAGCTCAGTGATCCGCTCGCTCAGTGTCTGGCCGTCAGCCAGAGTAGAAGACAAAAGCTCTTCTTTGGTAGCAGGATTTTGGGCTACTGCCTGATCCAGAATAGTCTGAGCCAGTGTTTTGAAGTCTTCTACGTTAGATACGGGCTCAGTTTCACAAGCCAGGGCGATTAATTTGCCGTTGGTCTTGTCGTCGCTGATATGTACCAGTACTTTACCTTCTGATGTAGTGTTATCTGCACGCTTAGCGGCTACCTTCTGTCCTTGTTTGCGAAGGATATCAACCGCCTTTTCAAAGTCACCATCCGCTTCCGAAAGAGCTTTTTTACAGTCCATCATTCCGGCGCCGGTCATTTGGCGAAGTTTGTTCACGTCTTGCGCAGTAATTGCCATGATTTCTGTGATTAATGTAGTGTTTAATTAAAATCTAACTTTATTTATTGCAGGTACCCCTGAGGAGTTAGTACCTTATTTTAAATAGAGTAGCCCATAGTGGAAAGACTACGGGCTACTAATCTATTGCTCAGATAGGATCGTTAAGTCCTGGTACCTGAACCATACGCTTTTATGCTGTATATATTACTCTTCGTCGCTATCTTCAACAACAGCGCTGGGAGCCTCTACAGTATCTTCCTCACCACCCTGATCAACCTGGCGCTTAGCCTCTTCTTCATCGGCCATACGCTGGTCATCTTTATCCTGCTTGCGCTCCATAAGACCTTCTTCGATAGCCTTACCGATTGCCAGCGTGATCAGTGAGATAGATTTGTAGGCATCATCATTACCTGGAATCGGGAAGTCAACCAGATCAGGGTTTGAGTTGGTATCGCAGATAGCAAATACCGGGATACCGAGACGCTTTGCCTCTGAAACTGCAATATGTTCGCGCTTAACATCGATTACGAACAGGGCAGCCGGGAGACGTGTAAGATCAGCTACACCTCCTAGCACCTTCTCCAGCTTCTCCTTTTCGCGGGAAAGCATCAGGCGCTCGCGCTTCGCTATGTTGTTAATCGTGGTTTCGTCTTTGAGCATCTTCTCGAGGCTCTGCAACTTCTTGAGCGATTTGCGAATAGTACCGAAGTTGGTGAGCATACCACCCAACCAACGCTCAGTTACGTACGGCATTTTAAGGCGCTTAGCCTCTTCCGTAACGATTTCCTGTGCCTGCTTCTTAGTAGCAACGAACATAATCTTGCGACCTGAACGCACGATCTGCTTGATAGCGGCTTCAGCCTGGTCAATGCAGCTCAGCGTCTTGTTCAGGTCAATGATGTGGATTCCGTTCTTCTCCATAAAGATATATGGAGCCATATGCGGATCCCACTTGCGGGTGAGGTGGCCAAAGTGCACACCTGCATCCAGGAGGTCTTTATATTCTACTTGTGCCATTTTAATGCTTTAGATTAGAATGTTTTGTTTTTGCAGCACGATACACCGGACACAGTAAGCATCGTCTGGACAAATATTTTTTGTTGGCAATACAAATGAATCAGGTAGTTGCACAGCGTTTGCCAGATATAGGCAGCAACAGTCTGATAACTCTGACCACAGATTGTATTAGCGCTTTGAGAACTGGAATCTTCTGCGAGCCTTCCGACGACCGTATTTCTTACGCTCAACCATACGAGGGTCGCGAGTCAGGAATCCTTCCTTCTTCAGTGCCGGACGGAATTCACCATTGTATTCAACCAGTGCACGTGAAATAGCCATACGAGCGGCTTCGGCTTGTCCTGTGATTCCGCCTCCACGTACGTTTACTTTTACATCATAGCTGCCGCCACCGTTGATGGTAGCAAAGGGCTGCTGTAGTACGATCTGGTGTACTTCAAAAGGGAAATACTCTTTGTAGTCCCGTCCGTTCACCTGAATCTCACCTTTTCCGGGCGTCATATAGATACGGGCCACGGCGGTTTTTCTTCTGCCTATCTTGTTGATAACTTCCATTAGTTCGCTTTTGCGTTATTCGTTGTCAACGACTTACAACTTAACTTCTTTGGGTTGCTGTGCAACGTGCGGGTGCTCAGCACCGGCATACACATGAAGATTAGTGAACAGGCGACGTCCCAGACGGTTTTTAGGAAGCATACCTTTCACGGCCTTCTCAATTACGCGCTCCGGGTGCTTCGACAGCAGCTCACGAGGCGTCTGAAAACGCTGACCTCCTGGGTAACCTGTGTGACGGACATAAATTTTGTCGGTCATCTTGTTACCGGTCAGCTTTACTTTGTCGGCGTTGATAACGATAACGTTATCACCACAGTCAACATGGGGAGTGAAGCTTGGCTTGTGCTTGCCACGGATGATCATAGCGATCTGGCTGGCCAAACGGCCTAGCACTGCTCCTTTGGCGTCGATCACGACCCACTCCTTATTTACTGTGTTTTTGTTCGCCGAGATGGTTTTGTAGCTTAACGTATCCACGATTAACAAAAAAAGAATTATAAATTGATTTTCAGTAAATTACTATAAAAAAATGCAGTCCCACCTCAAAATGGGACTGCAAATATAGAGGTTAACAAATTGAATTACAAGTGGCTGTTAAGAAATTATCCCCCAACAGCCACCGTAATTATTTAGTGGGTTACTATTATTTTCTTTGTTTCGAGACTATTAGCCTTTTTCAGCTGGATAATGTAGATACCTTCTGCTGAATGAGAGAGGTCTATTTTCTCCTGATGCTGTCCGGCTCCTTTGATCTTCTGCTCGTAACGGCTCACACCCATCATATCCACTACTGAAAGCACGGCCTCCTTCTGCTCTTCTACGTAGAAGCTTACCTCCAGTTCGCCTTTTGTTGGGTTAGGCCAGGCTGCCATACGCTGGTCAGATACCACTTTCAGCTCCGTGTTGGCCATACTCACTTCTTTTACCTCTTCCTCCTCCTCAGCACCGGTGCGTGCATTCGATGAGCATTGGAATACCTTGAATGAGTTACTCAATGTATAGCTACATCCATTTACCCGGACACTGATGTTTCTGTTCTGGCCATTCTTCAGTTGCGCAGGAGTACTTATCTGGAACCCGTGGTTACCGTTGCCCTTGCCAGCGTTGAGGAGGTCCTGACGGAAGTTGCCCGCTGTGATTCCACTTTGAATCAGGGTAGCACCATTGAAGTTATCATAGATATCTATTTTGAGTACCGCATTTGGATTGCTTCTGTCGTACACCCATCCCGATATGATACCACAATCTGCAACATCCAGGAATCCTTCAAGAGTAGAGCAGTTGGTGTTGGCATCGGTCCGATCTGCATTGGTAACTGTAACTGTCACACTAGCTCCAGGGCTCGTACAACCGTTAACGTTACAGGTAGCGGTGTAGCTACTTGTCTGACCAGGGCTCACGCTGATGCTGTTGCCGCTCTGTCCATTCGACCAGCTGATAGTACCCGTACAGCCGCTGGCGGTTAGGGTCGTGCTCTGACCAGCAGTGATAGTAGCGACATTAGCTGACACTACTGGCGCAGCTGGTGCCACGCACGCACTGTTGCTGCTTGTATAAGGTGACAGTACCGAACCAGGTACAATCTCAGCTGGTGCAGAGGTAGACTGTCCAGGCTTAGACCAGCCTACGGCCAGGTTATCTCCACCTTCACCTTCTTTATGACGGATCTCGAAGTAGTAGCGCTGGCAAGCCGTCAGGTTGATGGTTGCTGACTTCTGGTTCGACTCTCTGTTCCATTGCAAAGGATCGGTCCATCCTGTCACTCTGGCTATACGTTGCATACCGGCTGGATCTTCGCTGGTACTTAGCCACAGTTCACTGTTATCGTCGCTGGAAATCCAGAATGTGTAGCTACCTGTCTGAGGCGCTGTAATGTAGCCCTGGATCTGCTGCCCATAGGCGTCACCCCAGTTCGTCTCAGTCCGGAGTTCGGTCAGGTTGCTGGTGGTGTTAGGAGCTTTGGTAAAGCTGTTGGTCTGATTAGCTAGGTCGCTGATGGACGTACCACCAATGCCGGTCCAGCGCTTACGAGTAGCATAGCCTGCTGCAGGAGTATTACAGTTGTTATTCTGTTCCGCTGCCGGCGTATTCACCGTAACAGTGACGCTGCCGTTAGAGCTGGTACAGCCGTTGGCGCTGCAGGTAGCGGTGTAGGTAGTAGTCTGACCAGGGCTCACGCTGATGCTGCTGCCGGTATGACCCGTTGACCAGGTTACGGTACCTGAGCAGTTGCTGGCAGTAAGAGTCGTGCTCTGACCAGCGGTGATGCTGGAAGCACTCGCACTCAATGATGGGGCCGAAGGTGGCGTACAGGCGGTGCTGCTGCATGATGACAGGTCAAGGCCTACAAAGTTGTGAGTACCCTGGCTGGCGCCGTGCCACATCTCTCCTACTGCTCCGTCCATGGCACGCTGGAAGCTGTACTTGGGATCGTTGTTGAAGTTGCCTGATGATCCGAATACGGTTCCCGACAGCTTCTGACCACCGTTGTAGAATTCCAGCTCTACCAGCTCACCGGCACTGTTGGGAGCGGCGACAAAGCGTACGTAGCGGTAGCTGGTCGAGTTGCTGAAGCTAAACTCCTGCCACTTGCCATTCCCATCTGTTGTAAAGTTATAGAGGTTGGTCCAGCTGTTCTGGTCGTTGCTACCCTGCAGTCTGGCGCCATTCAGGCGGTGGAAGCAGCAGTCGGTACGGAATACCAGGCGCACCTTGTTGACTACACAGCTACCGCTGACGGGTTGCTGCTCGGGAGCTGGTGCCGGGGCATTCACCGTAACGGTCACGCTGCCGTTGGAGCTGGTACAGCCGTTAGCACTGCAGGTAGCGGTGTAGGTGGTTGTCTGACCTGGGTTCACGCTGATGCTGCTGCCGGTCTGGCCCGTTGACCAGGTTACGGTACCTGAGCAGTTGCTGGCGCTAAGGGTCGTGCTCTGACCAGCGGTGATGCTGGAAGCACTCGCACTCAATGATGGGGCCGAAGGTGGCGTACATACCGGGGCATTCACCGTAACAGTGACGCTGCCGTTAGAGCTGGTACAGCCGTTGGCGCTGCAGGTAGCGGTGTAGGTGGTTGTCTGAGCTGGGCTCACGCTGATGCTGCTGCCGGTCTGGCCCGTTGACCAGGTTACAGTACCTGAGCAGTTGCTGGCGCTAAGGGTCGTGCTCTGACCAGCGGTGATGCTGGAAGCACTTGCACTCAATGATGGGGCCGAAGGTGGTGTACAGGCGGTGCTGCTGCATGATGACAGGTCAAGGCCTACGAAGTTGTGGGTACCCTGGCTGGCGCCGTGCCACATCTCTCCTACTGCTCCGTCCATGGCACGCTGGAAGCTGTACTTGGGATCGTTGTTGAAGTTGCCTGATGATCCGAATACGGTACCTGACAGCTTCTGAACACCGTTGTAGAATTCCAGCTCTACCAGCTCACCGGCACTGTTGGGAGCGGCGACAAAGCGTACGTAGCGGTAGCTGGTCGAGTTGCTGAAGCTAAACTCCTGCCACTTGCCATTCCCATCTGTTGTAAAGTTATAGAGGTTGGTCCAGCTGTTCTGGTCGTTGCTACCCTGCAGTCTGGCGCCATTCAGGCGGTGGAAGCAGCAGTCGGTACGGAATACCAGGCGCACCTTGTTGACTACACAGCCGCCGCTGATGGGTTGTTGCTGCTCAGGAGCTGGTGCCGGCGCCTGTACTGGGGCATTCACTGTAACGGTGACACTACCGTTAGAGCTGGTACAGCCGTTAGCGCTGCAGGTAGCGGTGTAAGTAGTAGTCTGAGCTGGGCTCACGCTGATGCTGCTGCCGGTCTGGCCGGTTGACCAGGTCACGGTACCTGAGCAGTTGCTGGCGCTAAGGGTCGTGCTCTGACCAGCGGTGATGCTGGAAGCACTCGCACTCAATGATGGGGCCGAAGGTGGCGTACATACCGGGGCACTGCTGGTATAAGGTGACAGTACCGAACCAGGCACAATCTCAGCTGGTGCAGAGGTAGACTGTCCGGGCTTAGACCAGCCTACGGCCAGGTTATCCCACCAGTCACCATCCTTATGACGGATCTCGAAGTAGTAGCGCTGGCAGGCCGTCAGGTTGATGGTTACTGACTTCTGGTTCGACTCCTTGTCCCATTGCAAAGGATTAGTCCAATCTGTCACTCTGGCTATACGCTGCATACCGGCTGGATCTTCACTGGTACTTAACCATAGTTCACTGTGATCATCGCTGGAAATCCAGAAGGTGTAGCTACCTGTCTGGGGTGCTGTGATGTATCCCTGGATCTGCTGTCCGTAGGCGTCACCCCAGTTCGTCTCAGTCCGGAGTTCGGTCAGGTTGCTGGTAGTGTTAGGAGCTTTGTTGAAGTTGTTGGTCTGATTAGCCAGGTCGCTGATGGTCTTGCCGCCAATGTTGGTCCAGCGCTTACGAGTAGCATAGCCTGTTGCAGGAGTAGTGCAGTTGACCGGTGGTTCCTGCACAGGAGCAGGGGCATTGACCGTTACAGTAATGCTGGCATTCGGACTGGTACAGCCGTTAATACTGCATGAAGCGGTATAGGTAGTTGTTTGACCAGGGTTCACGCTAATGCTGCTACCCGTCTGACCCGTTGACCAGGTTACGGTACCTGAGAATCCACTAGCCGTAAGGGTGGTGCTCTGACCGTTTGTGATAGAAGAAGGATTTGCAGTAAGTACTGGTGCTGCGGGCGGTGTACAGGTACCACATGCAGCATTATCATTTATACCGCTGTCATCCAAGCTTACATTGACGGCCTTTGCATTAGAAGGGTTCTTATTGTACTGATCCAACCACTCCTGGTATATATTTCTTCCGGTTGCCGTAGTGAATCTATTATAGCTAAAGTTGGCATTGAAAATATCGGAAAAGTTGTAGTTAACTGAGCCCGTTGTAGGAAGTGGCGACATGGTTCCCTTACTACCTGCTATCCACTGATCCCGTACTTGGGTATACACAGAAGCCATGGCATACAACTTAAACGGATCACCTGTTACAACACAGAATACCTTGGCTCCGTGTGCGTAACTGCTATTAATAAATTCGGGAATCAGGTAGAATCTATCATCATAGGGCAATACTTCGTTCATAATCCACTTCCCGGGCAAGCTCCCACGAAGTATATCCATCGAAAATCGGTGGTCATAGGTATAGTCATCATTTACTTTCAATCCGTCAACTTTCTCCGTTAAATCTTTGAAAGCCATCGTTCCCCTTCTACGAGACATACCATCGAATGAGGAGCCAAAATCGAGTACAACCTTAATCCGTGAGTCGAAGGACTTAATATGCCCCGCCATCTGATCAATAAATTCCTTCAGCTTTTTATGACGGAAGGTATACCACCTCTTTCCCTGTTCAGAATTAAAATCTCTGGGCGCAACCATAGGGTCAGTACAGTATTTGTTCTTATGCCACTCACGGTATTGGTTTACCATATCATCAGAGTAATCCAAATCATAAGAGTAATTGTATTCCAGCTCCTGTGAGGTACCTGTTGTTACCGAAACAAATAGAAGCCTATTCTCATTAATCAGACTGCGGTACCTTCCCAAAACCTCACCAACAAATCCTTTAGCACGATCAATGGTCGATTGCTTCGAATAGCTAAACATACGGAATTGCCATCCACCCAGGTGAATATTACCCTCTGGCGTTTTCATGTGTGTACCAGCTCCCCAAAGATATTCTGATCTATTGGCAGGAAATCCAAAGCGATTAAGGTCAGCAGATCCAAGATGAATTCGTAAAGCTACTTTCATTCCTAATGATTTAGCTTTCTCTATTTCCTGATCTACCTGTTGCCAATAATCTGTTGGCTGCCAATTGGGATTTGTAGCACACTCACCATTCTTACATTTGATAACATCCCATCTTACCGTAAGATATACCGCGTTAAACCCTAAACTATGGGCCGCTTCAATGGTAGGCCTGTAATCATCATCTTCATTATCATTTACAAGCATGAGTGCCAGATAGCGCTGGTTATCTTCACCTGAGATTACCTTAGCCTTGGGTGTAGCATACGAAAAGGCTCCTAAAAAGGATAGTAGTAGAGCAAGAATAATAAATCTCGCGGGTAGTTTCAAGATTGATGAAGAACAATAAAACAAATTATTGTACCTTTTTTGTCCAATTCGGTTACAAAATGTGAGGACACAATAGTCTTGTACAGAATTTTTCATGAGGAGGAATATTACTTACAATTAGAAGTTCTGAAAATGGCTCTGTCTAGGTTCAAGAACAGATAGATCGCAGCAGATACGACTGCTTGGCAGTGTAATTAGATAGTGATTTCCGCAGGTACGGAGGTTGAAAAAGAAAGCCGAACGGCCCTTGATTAAATGCAAAATAATTTTTCATCAGAGGAGGTGATTAAAGTATATTATGTACAATAATAGTTACAAACTTAAGCCCAAACTGTTACTTGAACCAATAATCAAGGCTTCAATCAATGATCACTTAGTGTATGGTACTGTAAAAGGCTCTACGAACAAATAGTGTGCATAATATACCCTTCGGCATATGTAGTATCTTAGTGAGCAATAGCTGTGCCAAAAAAGAAAGGCGTGAATATTATTTTCTGGATTTTGGATAATAAAGAAGAGGCCGATGTTTCCACCGGCCTCTTCTTTATTTACTATTTTTTTGTTATTATAATCTTGCTAATACCCGCTCGGAAACAGTCTGACCGATGGAGAGTGATGAAGTAGCCGCCGGTGACGGAGCATTACACACGTTAATGGCATGCGCACTTTCCAGAATAGCAAAGTCATCTACCAGTCCACCTTCGTAGTCGCAGGCCTGAGCCCGCACACCCGCACCACCCGGTATCAGATCCTCTTCCTGAACGTCTGCAATCAGCTCCTGCAGTGCTTTGGTGAAAGCTGCTTTTGAAAAGGAACGATAGTACTCACCAAGTCCCGTACGCCAGTACTTAGCAGCCACTTTCCGGAAACCAGGCCAGGCCAGTGTCTCCCAGAACTCCGTCATATTTACATCAAGCTTATTGTATCCTTCCCGCCGGAAAGCAAGTACAGCGTTAGGCCCAGCCTCAATACCTCCTCCAATCATGCGGGTAAAGTGTACGCCAAGGAAGGGGAAGTTAGGATCCGGTACAGGATAAATGAGGTTTCGGACCAGATGGTGCTTTTCTGGCTTGATCTTGTAGTACTCACCGCGGAATGGTACGATCCGTAGCTTAATGGCTTCGGGTTGGGTGAGCTGAGCTACCTTGTCGGAGTATAGGCCGGCACAATTCACCACCAGCCTGGTAGTATAGGTAGTACCTTTTTGGGTTACTAGTTCGGTGCGGCCAGTCTGATTACGTATATCAATTACTTTCTCTCCAAATTTTATTTCACCACCCAAACTACGTACACGCTCGGCGTATTTTTCGGTAACTGCTTTGTAGTCTATGATACCTGTATAGGGTACCCAGATCCCTTCTAGCCCATTGACGTGCGGCTCTATTTCCCGCATCTCCCCCAGCGTAATTTTCCGGTTCTTAGTCAGGCCATTCTGCATTCCGCGCTCGTACAATCCATTCAGTATCGGGATCTGCTCGGGCCGGGTAGCTACTACTATCTTCCCACACAGATCATAAGGTACTCCTTCCTTATCACAAAAATCCAGCAGCATCTGATACCCCCTGATACAGTTCGTGGCTTTGAGGCTTCCGGGTTTGTAGTACAAGCCCGAGTGAATCACGCCACTGTTATGACCTGTCTGGTGCATGGCCACTTCCAACTCTTTCTCCAGTACCAGTAGCTTTAAGGATGGGCGCTGCTCTTTCAGGCGAAGGGCCGTGGCTATACCCACGATTCCTCCGCCTACTATAATGATATCGTACATGTGATTAGGTATATGATGAGGGTCTACCGGATTTTGAAAGAACAAAGTTAGCCCGGAAAGGATATTTTTCCCATAGTAACACTGGGTACTCCCTCTCTGGTACCAAAGTCGGTATTACCACCCGCTACAGTCTCATTAGCCAGAACGGCAAATAGTACGGCTTCCTTGGCATCGCCCGCAATACGCAGTTCATCGGTCAGGTATAGCGGCAGGTCGGGTAGTTGTTCGCGGATGTGGCGCATCAGTACCGGGTTGTGTGCCCCTCCTCCGCTTGCATACATTACATACGACTCCTCCGGACGAATCACTTTTCGGATTGCATCTACTATGGTATCGGCACTGAAGCGGGTAAGGGTAGCCATCAGGTCTTCGGGAGTCATGGAGGTAGTACCGCTCCGCTGCTGGGCGTTCCGGACAAAGTCAAGGTTGAAGACCTCAGGTCCGGTGGTCTTAGGGAAAGGTGCCTCGAAGAACGGGTTCCTTTTCAGAAAGCGAAGCAGATCCTCATTAACATGGCCACTCGCCGCTATCGCTCCATTCTCATCATAAGACTTTTCGAAAAAGCGCCTTGAGAATGCATCTATTAATGTATTGCCGGGTCCGGTATCGGTGGTAAATACCTCAGTAGCATCCAGAGTGCCGGGAAGATAGGTAAAGTTGGCGATGCCACCCATGTTGAGCAGAATTCGGTTTTCATCCTTCTTGGAAAAGAGCAGGTAGTCGCCATATACCGCCAGGGGTGCTCCTTCACCACCGGCCGCTATATGCTTCTGGCGGAAATCGCTAAGGGTGATTATCCCGGTCTTAACTGCTATGTGGTCACCATCGCCAATCTGCAGGGTAGCATTGGGATAGTTGGTGAGGTTGTGCTGCTTCTGAGGAGCGTGAAATACAGTTTGCCCGTGGCTCGCAACAAGGTCTACCTCAGCGGGAGCTACATTCCAGCTGGCGAGGCAGTCCAGAATCATCTGGGCATGTACCTTTCCGATATGCGGATTGAGCAGGCAGAGTTGCTGAAAGGAAATCTCAGGCTTAGCAAAAATCTTCCGTACTTCGTTCCGGAAGGCATCGGTATAGGGGACGGTAGTAAACTCTTTTAGTTCAAGTTGGGTAGCCATACCGCTACCTGTAATATGACAAAGAGCTACATCAAGCCCATCCAGTGAAGTACCTGACATTAACCCTACAATAGTACGTGTCTGCTTACCGGCAATTTCCCCCAGCTCTTTAATGTATTTGTTCATTCGGTGTAATCTAAAAATAAGGCGTAAATATCTGTATTTTGTTAGCAGGAACGAGTACCAACCTTAAATTTTCATTCCTGATCCTGCTTTCTCCCCTGCTATAAGACCATTCGTACTTAGGAGAAACAAGTAAGGCTGCCCTTTCAGACAGCCTTACCTATATTAGCTATTCGGATTCTGCTGTGGCGCTTTATTCTTGCTCTTGTTGCGGCCACTCCGACTTTTCTTTTTCTTTTTCTTCTTCTGCTCTTCACTGTACTTACGATCCAGGCTTTCCAGATCGCTATTGAGTGAGGCAGGCCCTTTCTCTGGCTTCTTTTCCGGCTCAGGCGTTAGTACTTCAAAAGACTCCGGAATAATACCTTTTTTGTTCAATTCTATTATCTCCAGTACCTTACCGATGGGCAGGGAGTACCAGTTGGTCTCCTTATCAAACCCAAACCACATGATCTTCTTGAAGATATCCGTTTTCTGCAACGTGGCATTCCCTTTCTTAGTCTTGAGAGGTACATCTACGCTCGGAATATCCCGCAAGGCATCCATGTAAGTTTCCAGCTCGTAGTTCAGGCAACATTTCAGCCTTCCGCACTGGCCCGACAGCTTCGCCGGATTCAGTGACAGGTTCTGGTAACGTGCCGCTGAGGTAGAGATGCTCTTGAAGTCAGTAAGCCAGGTCGAGCAGCAGAGCTCACGTCCACAGGAACCTACTCCGCCCAGGCGGCTGGCCTCCTGGCGCAGACTAATCTGGCGCATTTCGACCCGAATCTTAAACTCGGCCGCCAGTAGCTTAATCAGCTCCCGGAAGTCTACCCGCTCTTCGGATGAGTAGTAAAAAGTAGCCTTGGTATTGTCCGACTGGTACTCTACATCCGACAGCTTCATATTCAGCTTAAGCTCACGGATGATTTCGCGCGTCCGGTACATGGTAGGCAGATCGCGGGCTATGGCTTGCGTATGCTTCTCGAGATCTTTCTCATTGGCTACACGGTATATTACCTTCAGATCGTCATTCAGAAGAATGCTCTTACGCTTCATCTGCAGCCGAACCAGCTCGCCCTGTAGTGATATCATACCTATATGATGACCCGAAGGCATCTCGCATACTACATAGTCGCCGGTGGTAAGGTCCAGTTGATTTACATTACGAAAGTATTCTTTCCGCCCTCCTTTAAACTTCACCTCCAATACATCAAACCGCTGGGCCACGGGTACTTCCATGTGGCTCAGCCAGTCGAATACATTCATCTTGTTACACCCGCCTGTTCCGCAGGTCCCGTTACTCCCACACCCGGCTACTGTGGCACCGCTAGTGCCGCAACCTCCGGATGTACATGATATACATCCCATAATACTACTTCCTCAATCTTTATAACGTATTAAATCAAGACCGATGTCGTGCCGGTAGTACTTCCCCTCAAACTGCACCGTATGCGCAGCCCGCTGCGATTTATGCACAGCGTTTTCGAGGGAATTAGCGATGCCCGTCAGGGCCAGCACTCTACCTCCATTGGTTACGACCTCGGTATTATTGTTGAACGTGGTACCTGCATGAAACACCACTACATCATCCAGACGGTGCGTTTCTGCAATTACCTTTCCTTTTTCATAGGCATCCGGATATCCACCCGATACTACTACTGTTGTTACGGCCACCTGCGGAGATACTTTCATTTCAACATCCTGCAAAGTACCCTTAGCCGTAGCCGCCAGTAGTGTCACCAGGTCCGATTGGATACGTGGCAGTACCACTTCGGTCTCAGGATCGCCCATGCGGACGTTGTACTCAATAACGTAGGGCTCTGACTTTACGTTCATGAGCCCGATGAAGATGAAGCCTACGTACTTGATGCCTTCGCTCTTAAGTCCGGCCAGGGTGGGTTTTACCACCTTCTCTTCTACCTTTCTTAAGAAGTTACTATCTGCGAAGATAACAGGTGATACAGCGCCCATCCCACCGGTATTGAGTCCAGTATCGTTTTCTCCGATTCGTTTATAATCTTTTGCCTCGGGCAGTATCTTGTAGTTTTCGCCATCACAGAGTACAAACACAGATAGCTCTACCCCACGCAGAAACTGCTCTACTACTACCTTGCTGCCGGCTTCGCCAAACTTACCACCTACCAGCATATCCTTCATGGCAGCCTGTGCGTCGGCCAGAGTTTCGGCTATGATTACTCCTTTGCCGGCTGCCAGTCCATCCGCCTTCAGTACGATAGGCAGAGCATGAGCCTCAAGGTAGGCCAGGCCCTCTTCCAGTGTTTCGGAAGTAAAGGTACGGGAAGCAGCGGTAGGTACTCCGTACTTCTGCATGAAGCTTTTGGAAAAATCCTTGCTTCCTTCCAACTGGGCTCCGGCCTTATCAGGTCCGATCAGCCGGACGTGCTTCAGCTTTGGACGCTTGCGGAAGAAATCTACAATACCTCCCACTAATGGCTCTTCGGGACCGATAATAACCAGATCGACTTTATTTTTAAGGACGGCATCAGCTACTGCCTCAAAGTCATTATATGAAACAGGTAAATTAGTAGCCAGTTCAGCGGTTCCTGCATTACCAGGCGCAACGAATAATTCATCACAAAGAGGGCTTTGAGAGATTTTCCATGCGAAGGCGTGTTCGCGACCACCAGAGCCCAGAATAAGTATGTTCATGCTATGTTTAGAATAAATAACCGGAGAGCAACCGCCCTGCCTTGTCAATTAGGTGTGAATTAGTTAGCTAGTTCTGACAGGAATTTGATACGCATCAGGCGTAACTCTTCTTCACTTACATCATCTCCCGCAAACTCCTTCAGGGCAACGGCTATATTGTCCGTCTCGGCATTCATAAAGTAATCGTATATATCCTGCTGACGCTCCCGATCCATGATCTGGTTGACGTAGTAGTCCAGGTTTAGCTTGGTACCTGAGTAGCAGATATGCTCAATTTCCTCGATCAAGTCCTCCATGGACAAGTCTTTGGCCTCAGCAATCTCCTCCAGATCCACCTTACGGTCTACCTGCTGGATAATATAGATCTTGACCTTTGACTTATTAACGGTTGACTTAATGACGACATCCTTAGCGGTTTCGATGTCGTTCTCCTCCACGTAGCGGCTGATCAGCTCGATAAACTGGCGGCCAAACTTCTGTACCTTACCCATCCCGACCCCATTGATCTGGGCCATCTCCTGCTGCGTAGTCGGGTAGGTAGTAGCCATCTCTTCCAGCGAAGGATCCTGGAAGATCACGTACGGAGGCAGGTTCTTTTCTTTGGCTACTTTCTTCCGGAGGGCTTTCAGCATCCCCAGCAGAGCCTCGTCATAAGCGTGGGCACTGCCACTACCTACTGCTACTTCCTTATCCTCCTCCTCTACCTTCTCGTCTTCCTCCTCGTAGTTATGATCTTTGCTGATCGTAACCGGATACGGATCGTTGATGTAGTTAGCACCTTTTTCGGACAGCTTCAGTACACCGTAGTTTTCGACGTCCTTCTCCAGGAATCCGTAAATAACCAATTGGCGAAGCAGCGATACCCAGAACTCATGGGACTCATTAAGCTCGGTACCTTTACCGTAGATATCTTCCAGCTTATCATGCTCATAACTGCGTACGTACTGGTTTTCGGTAGCGGTTACGAGGTCGGCTATATGTTCGGCGTCGAAGCGCTGGCCTGTGAACTGGGTAGCCTTCAGCACCAGGATTACCTCATCCTGTACCTTCATCCGTTCGGTTGGCTTCACGCAGTTATCACAGAAACCGCAGTCTTTATCCAGGTACTCACCGAAGTAGCTCAGCAGCTGGCGACGACGACATACCCCCAGGTTGGCGTAGGCCACCATCTCGTTGAGCAGGTGGCGGGCGTTATCACGCTCCGTTACTGACTTATCCTTGTTGAATTTCTCCAGCTTCTGAATATCCTCAAAGCTGTAAAACATGATACAGTTACCTTCCAGTCCATCGCGTCCGGCCCGACCGGTCTCCTGGTAGTAGCCTTCCAGCGACTTGGGAGCATCGTAATGGATCACAAACCGTACATCCGGCTTATCAATACCCATTCCGAAGGCAATGGTCGCAACAATAACGTCTGCCTCCTCATTCAGGAAAGCATCCTGATTGGCCATACGGGTGTTGCTGTCCAGACCCGCGTGGTAAGGCAGCGCCCGTACATCATTTACGCTCAGGAACTCAGCGACCTCTTCCACAGTCTTACGGCTGAGGCAGTACACGATCCCTGACTTGCCCTTGTTGTTGCGGATGTACTTGATGAGCTGCTTCTTAGCCTCTTTCTTGGACCGGATTTCGTAGTACAGGTTTTTCCGGTTAAAGGACGACTTGAAAGTTTCGGCTTCCTCCATCTGCAGGTTCTTACGGATATCCTGCTGTACCTTGGGGGTAGCGGTAGCCGTCAGAGCAATGATGGGGAGATTACCTATATTATCAATGATACCATGGATACGGCGGTACTCAGGGCGGAAGTCATGTCCCCACTCCGAGATACAGTGTGCCTCATCGATGGCTACAAACGAGATTTTGGTCTTTTGCAGGAAGTCCAGATTCTCTTCTTTGGTCAGAGATTCGGGAGCGATATAGAGCAACTTGAGCGAACCATCCAGGGCATCTTTCTTTACTTTGTTGATTTCAGCCTTGGTCAGGGTTGAATTCAGAAACTGCGCATTGATACCGAAGGCATTCATCTGATCTACCTGGTTTTTCATCAGGGCGATCAGGGGAGAGATTACTATGGCCATTCCATCACTCACAATGGCAGGTAGCTGATAGCACAGCGACTTACCAGCCCCGGTAGGCATAATTACGAAGGTGTTCTTTCCGGCGAGTATATTCTGGATAATAATCTCTTGGTCGCCCCGGAACTGGCTGTAACCAAAGATTTCCTTAAGTCTTTCCTTCAATGTGTCTAAAACGACTTTATCAACCTGCTGTATCATGCTCTGTCAACAAATGGGTTATTCCAAAGTTCTCTATCTTTGCTTGTAAAATCAATACTAAAATTAGTCAATTCTCTAACAGTAATTCAAATTTGAAATTAGTAAAAAATATTCAGTCCATAGCAAAAGATGTCTTACAGCAGGAAGCGGATGCTGTGCGGCATCTGGTGGACCGTATCGATGATTCTTTTGAGAGTTGTGTGGAAACCATCCTCCACTCGGGAGGCCGGGTTGTCATAACGGGTGTTGGTAAAAGTGCTCTGATCGGTCAAAAGATCGTGGCTACACTTAACTCTACCGGTACACCTGCCCTATTTATGCACGCCGCCGATGCCATTCACGGTGATCTGGGGATGATCCAGTCGGACGACGTAGTCATTGCTATTTCTAAAAGCGGCGATACGGCCGAAATAAAAGTACTGGTTCCTTTACTTAAGCGCACTAACGTAACGCTGATTGCGATGGTCAGCAACCGCGACTCCTACCTGGGCCGTAATGCTCATTATGTACTGCACGCCTATGCTCCCAGCGAAGCCGACCCGCTGGACCTGGCTCCTACTACCAGCACTACCGTAGCTCTGGCACTGGGTGATGCTCTCGCCATCTGTCTGCTGGAAGCCCGCGGCTTTACCCGCCAGGATTTTGCGAAGTACCATCCGGGAGGTGCACTCGGCAAAAAGCTCTATCTGAAAGTGTGTGATATATACCCTGGCAACTTACTGCCTGTAGTATACGATTCGGCTACGGTCAAAGAGGTAATCCTGGAAATTACTTCCAAAAGGCTGGGCGCTACCGCCGTGGTTGATTCTGGCCAGCAATTGGCAGGAATCGTTACGGATGGTGACCTGCGTCGTATGCTCAACCAGTACGATACTACGCACATTCTGTCCCTTACAGCTCGTGATATTATGACTCCTTCGCCTATCTGTATAGCCTCGGACGAGTACGCCGTCAATGCTCTGCAGATCATGCAGTCAAAGAGTATTACCCAACTGATTGTAGCCGATGAAGGTAAGGTGAAGGGATTTGTTCACTTACATGATCTACTAAAAGAGGGATTGGTATAAGCACCAATCCCTCTCTCTTTATCAACGCATACGGTTTGACTCCTTCACGATCCGCTCATCACGACGGATGAAGCGGTTGGCCATTACATTGGCCAGCATAGCCACAATGAGGCCATAAAAACCGGGCAGATAGTCGCCGGGAGACTCCGGCTCAAAAAACTTTGCTCCCTTGTAGTACGTCTGGTAAATGGTACCGGCCAGCAGCACGGTCATCAATATAGAATTGGCCGCGCACAGCGCCGACTGCAGCAACCGGTTGCGGTATCTAGTGATGGCAAAAATAGCTACACCAGCTACGATCACGGCTAGTATAGCCAGATAAATCACTGAATCTTCCTGGCTCTGTACGGCATTTACCTGATGGCTCAGGCGCATTACTGTCAATGAAGCAGTCTGTACTCCATCTGCGGCGGTTTTCTGCCACAGGGGCAGCGCCAGGAATACGCCCATTCCGATGGCTACTATAGCTAAAAATAAGGTTTGAATACGTTGTAACATTACTGTTAGTAGTAATTTTAAAATATGTTATTCCACAAATCAGTATAGCCTAGACTATAAACTGGCCTGCAAAAATAGGGAGTAATGGAATAATGCAAAATCATTCCGTCACTAATTCGGCATATAGGTCAAATTCTTCCGCTTCGGTGATACGTACTTTGGTGAAGTCGCCCAGCCTCACGTAGTTGCTGGCGGCCGGCAGTAGTACCTCGTTATCTACCTCCGGCGAATCCGACTCTGTACGGCCGATGAAGTAGCCGCCTTCTTTCCGGTCGAAGAGTACTTTGTATTCCTTGCCTATTTTTTCCTGATTCAGCTCCCACGATATGCTCTGCTGCAGCTCCATAATGGCATCAGCACGCTCCTGCTTTACCTCAGCCGGTACATCGTCCACCATCGTGTGAGAGTGAGTATTCTCTTCGTGTGAGTACTGGAATACGCCCAGACGCTCGAAGCGCATCTTCTCAACGAACTGGTAGGTCTCCTCAAACAGCTCTTCCGTCTCACCCGGGTGGCCGACGATCAGGGTTGTACGCAGGGCTATGCTAGGTACCCGCTCACGGATCGTCTCAATCAAGGCTTCGGTCTTCTCACGGGTAATGCCGCGGCGCATGGCCTTCAGCATCTCGGTAGAGCCGGTCTGGAGAGGCATGTCGAGGTACTTGCAGATATTGGAGCGCTCACGCATGACATCTAGTACATCCAGCGGGAAGCCCGATGGGTACGCGTACTGCAGACGGATCCAGTCGATGCCTTCTACGTCGGCCAGCTGGTTCATCAGATCTGCCAGGTTACGTTTCTTATAAATATCCAATCCGTAGTAGGTCAGGTCCTGCGCGATCAGAATCAGCTCCTTCATCCCGCGCTTTGCCAGCGAACGAGCCTCGCCTACTAACTCATCGATAGGGCGAGATATGTGCCCGCCCCGCATCAACGGAATAGCACAGAAGCTACACGGACGGTCGCAGCCTTCGGCGATCTTCAGATAAGCATAGTGCGCCGGCGTAGTGAGCAGACGCTCCCCTACCAGCTCGTGCTTATAATCTGCCTTGAGGGTCTTGAGCAGACGGGGTAGTTCGTTGGTACCAAACCAGGCGTCTACGGTAGGGATTTCTACGGCTAGTTCATCCTTGTAGCGGTGCGACAGACAGCCCGTCACGTACACTTTATCTACCACCCCTCTGTCTTTGGCATCGGCGTAGCGCAGGATGGTTTCGATGGATTCTTCTTTGGCACCGTCAATAAATCCGCAGGTATTGATAACCACAATCTCGGCGTTATCCTTCTTTGACTCGTGGACTACGTCGTAGCCATTGCCTTTGAGTTGGGTGTAAAGTACTTCGGAGTCTACCAGGTTTTTGGAGCAGCCCAGCGTTACTATATTGACCTTATTGGTACGGGTTCCTTTAGTTTTCATTCTACTTGATCAAGAATTATAATAAAATCAAGACACAGGAGGTACGCCTTGATCTTGAAGTCGTTGACTTTGAACGTCGAACGGGGCCGCAAAGTTCGGTAAAATTTGGAGAAAAAGCGAGACTATTGGATAATTGGGTAGTTCTGCCGGTGACTATGGAGCGGAACATTCTTAAAGTACTCAGACAGAGCCCATAATCCCTTCGAACTACTAGTCAAGACTACTTCATCGTCGTTCATCAGTTTCAGCCGGTAGTAGAAATGGCTTCCAAAAAAGCGAATATCACTATAATAGTACTCGATGGCGGCAATATCTTCTTGCCTGATAGAAATAGTGCGATCAGGAGTTTGCACAGTGAGGCTATAATCAGCGGGATCAAATAGCAGTGTCTTATCTCGCGTGTACTTCCAATGATTAAGATCCAGGAGTAGCAACCGGTAGCTCATCAGACTCATCCATACTAAACCGGCAATAATTACTACTAGCCCTACAAGGTACAAAGGTGATCCTGTCAGGCCTGACCAATTTGCCCGGAGCAGCAGGATAAGCAATATAGGACCTACCGGATAAAACATGTAACTCACAACCCTATTAAGGCTGGTAAAGTACCCCCAGGCCGATACATGGTAGGTACGCTGTACGTAAAGGGGCGAATTCTCGCCTACTGTGTTACGGGTAAGACGGAGTGCTTTGTAGAGATACCAGCCGAAGGCTCCAAAGACCAGCAGGAATATAAAGACAATACTGGACATATATCATGCCGGCTAAGCGTGCTCTGGTATTAGTGGAAAGTCCTGCTTATAGCGTGTATGAGGAATATCTTTGAAGTATAGAAAGAAAGCATCTATACCGGGCATTTTATCTGTTAGTAGTAGCTCATCGCCATTGTGGAGCCTTATTCTGAAGTAGCTGTAGAGGAGCTTTGTATGTTCATTGCTTACTACCTCTATATGCTCAATATCTCCCTCCCTGATAGTATACTGCCCAGCCGGGGTACTTACTGTAACCGTCCTGGGGTTGGGATTGAAGCTGAGTGTAGTACCCCTGGTATGTTTCCAGTAGTTGATATTGAAGTTAAGTATATGAAAGGCCAATGCACCCATCATCAGAGCCAGAAGGCCAAGCGCAACTACTACCTGCCAGCGGGGTGTGGAGTCAGTGACTTTGACAGTTATGGCCATATGAATAAAAAGCAGAGCCATCCCACCCAGAAAATAGGCCATGATGCAGTCACCACTCAGGAAGTAGGTCTTGCCGGTAGTCTGGAAGCTTCGTGGCTCGTATAGAGGATCGTAGGTCTCGTTACTATCGCGAATCAGCCAATAGATCATTAAACCAAACAGCCCAACAAAGAAAGATAGATAGAAAAGTACCAAAATGAACTTTTCAAACCCTGTCATGGTGGTGCCTTATTTTTTGAACAGCGAGTCTACAAATTCAGTCCGGTCAAATACTTGCAAATCATCCATCTTTTCACCTACTCCTATGTACTTTACAGGAATACGGAACTCATCCGAAATACCTATTACCACACCTCCTTTGGCGGTACCATCCAGCTTGGTAATGGCCAGCGCCGTTACTTCGGTAGCCTTGGTAAACTCCCGCGCCTGGATCACGGCATTCTGACCGGTACTACCATCCAGTACCAGAAGTACCTCATGGGGCGCTTCGGGTATCACCTTCTGCATCACCCGCTTGATCTTGCCCAGCTCATTCATGAGGTTGACCTTTGTATGCAGGCGGCCGGCCGTATCAATAATAATTACATCGGCTCCTATCTCCATGCCTTTCTTAACGGCATCAAAGGCCACGGCCGAGGGGTCGGTATTCATTCCATGATCTATCACGGGTACATCTACCCGCTTGCCCCACATCTTGAGTTGCTCCACGGCGGCGGCCCGGAAGGTATCGGCGGCACCCAATACTACTTTATGTCCGCGCTGCTGAAACTGATGCGCCAGCTTTCCGATGGTGGTAGTCTTACCGACACCGTTGACACCCACTACCATCACTACGTACGGCTTAGGTAAGTGCTCGGTCTCGAAGCTGTCCTTTACATCAATTGATTTGTTCTCGGTAAGCAGAGCTGCCACTTCTTCCCGCAGGATCACATCCAGTTCGTCGGCACCGGTATATTTATCGCGCGCTACGCGCTCTTCAATACGGCGTATGATCTTCACGGTGGTCTCTACACCTACATCCGAACTGATCAGAATTTCTTCCAGTTCGTCCAGTACCTCTTCGTCCACGGTAGTTTTACCTACCAGCGCACGTGACAGCTTACCAAAAAAGCTCTCTTTGGACTTTTCCAGTCCTTTATCAAGCGTTTCTTTCTTTTCTTTTGAGAAAAAGCCAAACAAACCCATATTCAGTGGCCGTTTTGTGGTTAGAGAGGGCCACCGGAGGCAGACCCATTCAATTTGAAATTTAAAAATAAAACAAAAAAGTCCCAATATGGGACTTTTCATAATTTCTATATTAAAATCGGAACGTCTATCAGGACTATCCAGGCAGGAGTCATCTTAGCCTTTCAGAGTGCTCTGTACGTTGTCCGCAGGCACCATCTCTTCTTTGAAGGTGTAGGCACCAGTCTTAGGAGACTTTACAGCCTTAATCACCTTGGCAAAAGACTTACCGCCTTCTTTTTTCAGGGTAGCAACTACTTTCTTTGCCATGTTTTCTGTTCGTTAAGGCTACCTGTCGGCTGACAAATAGCGTATGTGATAATTATTTAATCTCTTTATGTACCGTATAACGTCTCAGGAACGGGTTAAATTTCTTTAACTCGATACGAGTGGGGGTATTTTTACGGTTTTTAGTCGTTACGTAACGCGACATTCCTGGAACGCTGGTATCTTTTTGCTCGGTGCATTCCAAAATTACCTGTACTCTATTACCTTTCTTAGCCATTGCTTTACATCTTTTTACGAATAGGACTGCAAAATTAATAGTTTCGGATGAATTAGCAAAGGCTGTGTTTTAAAATTTTGAATATTATTTCATTCATCCGGCTCTTTCTCACGAACTTGCTGATTTCATAAACCCTGGCACAGCTTTATTAGTTATTTTTTTGTCGGATTTTCAGGAAAGTTATTACCATTCCTGCTTTATTTGAGGTGTTTTCAGATGATACTCAGCTGTAGTATCTCCGACTGGTACTTAATTAAACACAAAAGTTAAACATGACACTCAAGAAATTAACACCACTGGCCATTCTTGCTCTGGCAGGATCACTGTGGATCGGTTGCTCATCAAAGGAAGATCAGGATAAGTATGATAAATACTACGGTAGCGGCCGTCAGGAAAGAGAAGAAGCTGCATCTGTCAATACAGAAAAAAAGATAGATCCCGATACTATAAATTCACTGTCTGTAACCAATAATATGGATGATCAGGTAGGTGGAGCCAGCGACGAACGCTTTGACTCGAACGTGGAAGTAGCCGGAAAAACAGAGGCTAATGTATCAGCCAACGCTACTGATGCTAATCCTAAGGGAACGGGTAATGGTGGGGGTACTGCTGCTGCCGGAACTGCCTCTGCGGGTACTGCAACCCCAGCCGCACAGCCACAGGCTGCTGCCCAGAAGAAAGAAGTACCGGCTGATGTAGCGGCTCTGCTCAACAAACATACCTGCGCTGCCTGCCACCGCCCTTACGAGAAACTGGTAGGACCTGCCTTTTCTGATGTTGCCAAGAGAAACTACTCTGCAGATCGGATCGTGAAGCTTGTACATCAGCCTGAACCATCAAACTGGCCGGATTATCCACCAATGATGGCACTGCCTAATGTACCTAAAGCCGACATTGTAAAAATTGCAAACTGGATTAACTCATTAAAATAATCGCTGGTAATGCTTTTACTAATAAGGCATTACTAAAGACATTTAATAGTATTCATAGTGCCAGTTGAAGTTGAAGCTGCCCCTAGTCGACGGGGGCGGCTTCTTTTTTGGTGCCTACTGGTATGTACCCATACAAAAACACCCCGAAGGCATTGCCCTTGGGGTGTCCGCTTTACTCAACGTTATGAATACTGCTATCCTCATTATCGAGCTGATATCAAACTCATAATAACCAAAGTTGTCGAACCTCTTTGAGTATGAGCCTGTTTTTTCGATGAACAGCAGAATCTGGCCCCTCAACTACAGAAAATAGTCCATAGCCAGTTGTTCCACCCGGTAGTCGTGCCCTGCTCATCACTCTTGCCGTACCTACCATGCCGGAATAATAATTCGTATCTTTGCCTATATCACCTCGTTGGTGAAACTATACCTATGAACTCAGTACAATATCAATATAAGCCAGAGCACCTGGCGGTTTCGGAACCTAACAAGTATAACTCCTCGAACCTGCGTACCGAGGAGATGGTCCTGAGCATGGGACCTCAGCACCCCTCCACCCACGGGGTACTACGGCTGGAAGTAGTCACAGATGGGGAAGTAGTCGTAGATGTAGTTCCTCACCTGGGATACCTGCACCGCTGCTTTGAGAAGCACGCCGAAAACCTTCCGTTCAACCAGACTATCCCCTTCGTGGACCGCCTCGACTACCTGGGCGCCATGAATTCGGAGCATGCCTATGTCATGGGGGTGGAGAAGATGCTGGGTATTGAAAACGACATTCCCAAGCGGGTAGAGTACATACGGGTACTGGTGGCGGAGCTGAATCGTATCGCCTCCCACTTTATAGCCGTTGGTACCTACGCCATGGACATCGGAGCCTATACACCGTTCCTGTGGCTCATGCGCGATCGCGAGCACATCCTTCGTATGCTGGAATGGACCTGCGGTGCCCGCATGCTCTACAACTACATCTGGATCGGGGGGCTCTTCTACGACCTGCCGGTAGGCTTTGAGGAGCGCTGCGCAGAGTTTGTGAAGTACCTCAAGCCCAAGCTGCAGGAACTACAGAAGCTGGTCATTGATAATAAGATATTTATACAACGTACCGCCAACGTAGGGGTACTGCCCTTGCCGGTAGCCATTAACTACGGCTGTACAGGTCCGGTACTTAGGGGATCGGGGCTGCGCTATGACCTTCGCCGGGTCGATGGGTACTCGGTGTACCCCGAGCTGGACTTTGAGGTACCCATCGGGGAAGGAACAGTAGGTACCCTCGGTGACTGCTGGGACCGCAACTGGGTACGGGTGGTGGAGTGCTGGGAGTCGCTGAAGATTATAGAGCAGTGTCTGGAACAACTAAACGGCAAATACAAGCGCACGCGCGACTTTGATCCGCAGGCTATGGTACCCAAGAAGATCCGCCCGAAGGCGATGGACTTCTACTCGCGTGGTGAAAGTACCAAAGGGGAGCTGGGCTTTTTCTTCCGTACCGACGGCCGCTCCGACATCCCCTTCCGCTGCAAGGCCCGCTCCTGCTGCTACCACAACCTCTCCGTCATTGGTGAAATATCCCGGGGTGGCCTGCTGGCCGACTTGGTAGCTAACATCGGATCTATTGATGTGGTGATGGGGGAAGTAGACAGGTAGAAGACTCTAACCAGTCCATTTGAAATCACAGTTCCTGAATAAAAGAAAGAAGCCACCGATCGTGCGGTGGCTTCTTTCATAATTACTGGGTGTCAGATTGATGCGACAAAGTTACACTTCTTCGGTAACTTCTACTAATTCGTTCTTTACTAAGTACTCGGCGATCTGTACGGCATTGGTGGCGGCTCCTTTGCGGAGGTTATCCGCCACGATCCATAGGTTGAGTGTCTTGGGCTGCGACTCATCACGGCGGATACGTCCCACGAAAGTTTCGTCTTTGCCGTGCGCGGTCAATGGCATCGGGTACACGAAGTTCTTAGGATCATCCTGTACTACTACGCCTTCAGCCTGGCTTAGGATGCTACGTACTTCATCCAGATCAAACTCTTCTTCAAACTCAATATTAACCGCCTCGGAATGTCCGCCGATGGTTGGGATACGAACGGTCGTAGCAGTCACGGCGATGCTGTCATCTCCCATGATCTTCTTGGTCTCGTTCGTCATCTTCATTTCTTCCTTGGTGTAGCCGTTGTCCAGGAACACGTCGATGTGCGGCAGTACGTTCAGGTCGATAGGGTGCGGATATACCTTCTGCACATCCTCCTTGCCTGTACGCTCAGCAAACAGCTGGTCCACGGCCGCTTTACCGGTACCCGTTACCGACTGGTAGGTCGAAACTACTACCCGCTTGATCTTATATTTCTGATGCAGAGGATTCATCACCACCACCATCTGGATCGTAGAACAGTTGGGGTTGGCGATGATCTTATCTTCTTTGGTCAGCGTATTGGCGTTGATCTCGGGTACTACCAGTTTCTTGGTAGGATCCATGCGCCAGGCCGATGAGTTGTCCACTACGGTAATACCCGCTTCGGCAAATCGGGGAGCCAGTGACAAAGAGGTACTTCCACCGGCTGAGAATATCGCGATCGCAGGTTTGGCTGCAATGGCGTCCTCAAACCCTACTACCTTTATCTGTTTACCCTTAAACGTGACTTCCTTACCAACTGATCTTTCGGATGCAACGGCCAATAGCTCCGTCACGGGGAAGTTACGCTCTTCGAGCACTTTGAGGATTTCGCCGCCCACCAGACCGGTAGCGCCTACTACTGCGATTTTCATTTTTACTAAAGATTTGGGTAAAACATGAATAGATTTATTAAAAATTGCCGCAAAATTACGAAGAATATCAAAACAAAAACGATGACCCTCAGGGAATTTGTTTGATGTGCAGACTCTGTAATTCTAAAGGAGAAAATTTATCCGCATGTACCTCTACCAGTGCCATGTTTTGTGGGGTGTCAGGCAGTAGTCAAGCTGTATATCGTACTCATCTCTATCTTCGATCTGCGGTACGGGATCAAAGAGAGACACCCCTACTTTCAGAGCGTCGGGGCGGCATACAGGTAAGAACCGGTCGTAGTAGCCTCCCCCATACCCTACCCGGTAGCCCAATTGGTCAAAAACCAGCAGAGGTACAATCACAACATCCAATAGCTCAGGATCTACCGGCTGTGCCAGGTGCGGATCGGGCTCTGGTATTCCCCAGCGGTTGGTCAGGAGTGGAGTATCAGGTGTAAATAGATAATGCTCCATCAGGCGGGTACCCGGCACTACCCGGGGCACTACCAGCTGTATTTCCGGAAACTGAGCCTTTACAGCTTCGCCAATAAGTACGGTATCTATTTCATTCCTTACAATATAAGGCAGGAAAATATGCAGGTAGTAGGGTGATTTGTGGGCCAGCAGCCGGATGAGCCGGTCTGCTATCTGCTTGCTATCATCCTGTACTTCCTCCGGGGTAAGCGTCTTTCTTTTTTCCAGATACTGGACACGTAGAGAAGCTTTATTCATCCGCTCCTTCTACCAATATATTGAACTTGAAGTCCAGCGGATCCAGCATGTCAAACAGCTCCTTCAGGAAGTTTCGGTTGTTCAGGAAGAAGTTCAGGAAGTTGTCAGTGCGCTCCTGCGGAGTACCATTCGGGAAGAAGGTATCCAGCAGGTTCTGTAGCTGGTTCAGCTCTGTTTCGTGCTTCCGCTCTTCGGCTTTCCGGATCCGTTTTTCAAGATGCTCGAGTGACTTGAAGAGGCGAGCGCGCTCAGCCAGTACGGCGCCTTCCATGGTCTTATCCACCGCTACGGCTTTGGCTACTATGCGTTCAAGTACCTCATCGAAGGCGGCCTTTTCCGCATTCAGCGAAAGCGTATGCTCCGAGTGCCGCTCCACATAAGACTTACGTAGTGCTACCCGATCCACAAACAGTTCTTCGTAGGTTAGTCCCAGTTTCTTCATGCGCTTGCAGCTGGGGGTAGTTACGTACAGAGCAAAATTGCGGGGAACCAGCATCGGAAAAGGCGTCTGGTAGTGGTCGAAGACTCCCTTGAGCTGCATCCAGTAAGGGATTTCAGAGGGGCCACCGACGTAGGCCAGGTTGGGTAGTATCACCTCCTGGTACAGGGGACGCAGCACCACGTTAGGGCTGAACCGCTCCGGATGGCTCCCGGCCTCCTGTAGTATTTCGTCGCGGGTAAAGGCAAGATTTGTCTTCAGGACGCGGTAGGTACCTTCTTCGCAGACGATACGCTCCCGCAGGTCATCTTCCAGGTAGAACAGGTTAATCTCACGGGCCGTTACCGGTGTATGGTACCCCAGGGCTTCCAGTTGGGACGAGGTATCAGCTACCCGTGCACCCGAAACCTGATTGACCAGTTCATCCGTAATGACCGGGAGGAAATGTTGCTTCAGACCGGCATCATCCGCATCCAGACAGACCAGCCCTTCCTTCCCGAACAGCGCGTGCATGTAACATCGAACGGCATCAGCCAGGGTACTATGCTGAAGATAGGCTTTCTCGAAAAATGGTACCCGCTCGGGGAGTTGATTGAGTACCGTCTCCAGCTCCTTAGGATTTAGCCGACCTACCGCTCCCGGATGCTCACCGGCCCAGGTGTACTTCTTGCCGAACAGGCGGAACGAAGCTATCTCTTCAAAGTCATGGTCTTCGGTAGCCATCCAGTATACGGGTACAAAGGTACAGTCAGGGTAGGCTTCCTGCAGCTGGCGCGCCAGCTTGATGGTAGTAACCAGCTTATAAATGACAAACAGAGGACCGGTGAAGATACTCAGCTGATGCCCGGTAGTGACGGTGAATGTATTTTCATTCAACAACACCGAAAAATCAGGGGCATTATCAATACCACTATACTGACGCGTCAGGGCCTCTACCAGCGTCTGGCGAACGGCCGGGCTAAACTGCTTCTTACGCTCAATAACCTCCTTTGCATTGGAAACCGTAGGAAAAACTGAATAGAAGTCCTTGAGCTCAGGTTTTTGATCCAGATAATCTAATAAAAATGCAGGGAATTGATCCGTAATGCGCAGATCGACGGAATGAAGCGTCATGGAACGTTGGTTATATGCGGGCTGCTGACGAGATAGAGTAGTTTCTGTTTCCATCAAAGTTGACTATTGTACTAAAACCAAGCGGCTTTTGGTAAAGTTTCTGTACCGGCAGATTTCATACCTACACAAATCAAAGAAGCCACTTGATCAAACTTACTATTCGCAACTATCTACTCCAAAAGCTTTAGGAGCAATGGCTAAAAAAAGTAAATGACTAGTAGATTCATACACGCACAGAAGCCGGTTCTACATCAGAACCGGCTTCTGTATTAGGTAGTTTATGGTTGTTAGTATGATCTGCTAGAATATAAATTTATTCTCACTAATCAGCGCATCTGCAATACGGCGGCGAGCTACTTTCAGATTAAAGGGCTCTATTTTGGTGAATCGCTTCAGACCCATCAGCATGACACGCAGCTCATCTCCCTCAGCAAAGCCCATAATAGCGGTGCGACCGGCATTATTGACTCTTTCCACGGCCTCGTGCAGGTACACCATTGCTATGTCTCTCTGTAGCGAAGTAGCTGCTTCTCCCTTGATACCTATCAGTTTTTCCACCCGGAGCAGTAGTGACTCGGCCACGTAAGTCTCAATGACCATATCAGCCAGATCCATAATGATCTCCTGTTCTTCCGAAAGCTTCATCATGAATTTCTGAACGGCCGCACCCGCAACCATCAATACCGCTTTCTTAAGATTTCTGAGCACCTTCTTTTCGGCCGCGAACAAAACATCGTCCTCTTCAGCCCCAAAATCAGGAATGGACATAATCTCTTTCGAAACGGCCATAGCGGGTCCCATCAGATCCAGCTGGCCTTTCATAGCCCGCTTCAGGATCATATCTACCGTCAGCAGGCGGTTGATTTCGTTGGTACCTTCAAAGATCCGGTTAATCCGGCTATCGCGGTAGGCGCGGTCCATCGGAGCATCCGCTGAGTAGCCCATACCTCCGTACACCTGTACGCCTTCGTCCACTACGTAATCAAGTACCTCAGAGCCGTGTACCTTCATCATGGCGCATTCGATGGCAAATTCCTCCAGTGCTTTCAGCTTGGCTTCTGAGTCACCCATTCCCTGCTCTTTCAGGTCTATGATCAGGTCATCTATATTCTGACCCGCCCGGTAGGCAGCCGACTCAGTAGCGTATATTTTTACGGCCATTTCGGCCAGCTTATGTTTGATGGCACCGAAGTTAGCGATAGCAGTACCAAACTGCCTGCGCTCGTTGGCGTAGTTAATCGCATGCTCAGCTACCTTCTTAGCGCCCCCCAGCGTAGCCGCTGCCAGCTTGATTCGACCAATGTTCAGGATATTTACCGCAATCTTGAAACCATTGCCTCGTTCGGATAGCATGTTCTCGACCGGTACCCGGCAATCGTTGAAGAAAATCTGACGGGTATCGGAGCCCTTGATACCCATTTTGTGCTCGGGCTCGTTCATGGTAATGCCACCAAAGCCCTTCTCTACGATAAAAGCGGTCAGGTTCTTATCTACTTGTCCGGCGCCGTCGTCTATCTTGGCAAATACAATGTATATATCGGCAAAGCCACCGTTGGTGATCCACATCTTCTGACCGTTGATGACGTAGTACGTACCGTCCTCGCTCAGCCGGGCCCGCGACTTAGCCGCATTGGCATCCGATCCCGAATCAGGCTCAGTCAGGCAGTAGGCTGCTTTCCATTCGCCGGTAGCGAGCTTGGGCAGGTACTTGGCTTTTTGCTCTTCGTTACCGTAGTAGAGTATGGGTAATGTACCAATGCCGGTATGCGCCGACATAGCCACCGAGAAAGAGTTACCGGCTCCGGTTGCTTCGGCTACCAGCATAGAGGTATTAAAATTCATTCCAAAACCACCGTACTCTTCTGGTACGGCTGTTCCCAGTAAGCCCAGCTCACCGGCCTTATCCAGAAGCGAGGCCATGAGTTCTGGGGTTCTGGCCTTATCTATTTCCTCGATACGAGGAGTTACTTCTGTACGCAGAAAGTCCCGGCAGGTTTCAGCGATCATCTGCTGCTCTTCCGTAAAGTCTTCCGGGATGAATACTTGTGACGCCTCGGTTTCTTTGATCAGGAATTCTCCTCCCTTGATAGACGCCTTATTGCCAACTGTTACTGCCATGGTATCTGATATATGGTTTAGGTAAACATTTATCTACTTATCTACTAACCAGTATGCATGCATACCGAACTACTATATGCAAATATAATTTTCTAAAAAATATTATGCAAGCATACTATCGAGAAAGTAAAGATGTTTTTGCTCAGTAAGTTACCTCTGAGCCTAACGCATCAGCGCTTGAATACCTTGAAAAGCTTAACCAGTTCGCCGTTCTCTTCCAGCCGGATGAAGTAAATGCCGGACGCCAGGGTGAAATCACTTAGATCGATCTGCGCGATACTATCGTGGACGGCTATTTTTTGCGCAGAAATAGGCAGGCGTTGCCCGCTGACCGTAATCAGTGTGAAATCATAGTTCGTAGCCGGAGATGCGTCGGGTAGTTTGATATTAAATACCCTGTCGAACGGATTGGGGTAAGCCTGCCATTCGGACAGATCACGGCCAATATTGAGGGAATCACCCGCCGAAATGCTGAACTGTATGGTGTTGGTGATGATAAGGGAGTCCTGGTTGTAGGCTGTGGCCGACAAGGTGTAGTGCCCTACATAGGGGGCAAATCCGGCGCCTTCCCTGAACAGTGAGTGCGGGAACTTCCTGGCCTGCGACTCGTACCGATACGGCCCGTTTAGCTGAAGGTTGACCCGATCAAACTCGAAGTTACCGTAGGTATAGATATTCAGCAGCGAGGGCAGTGAATCTACCGGAATCACATCGCCATTCGCCAGAGTACGTAGTTTTTTACGATCGATGGTTCTACCCGACTGCAGCAGATCAAAGGTCAGGTAGGGTACTTCTACTTTGAGTATAAATATAGTCTCGGCATAGGCTCCGGCGTTGTCGTAGGCGCGTACAACCAGCCGGTATTCGCCTTCCTCGGGAGGTGTTCCCGAGAAGACATTGAAACTAAAAGTCAGCCAGGTAGGCAGGTTCTGTACCGTAATGAGCGAGATATAGCCGTCACTATCGACAAAGGTATCATGTGGGAGGGCAAAGGTAAATGGCTCGTTGACCTTGGCAAACTTAACCGGAATCGTACGGTAGGTATAGGGAGGATTATTGAAGAACTGCGGCTCCACTACCTGAATGACAAAGAAGGTTTCAACAAAGGCCTGCATATCATCATAAGCCTTTACGAAAATACGGTACTCGCCTGTAGTTCTGGGAGTGCCTCTCAGCTGACCGTTGGTAAAGGTAAGCCAACCAGGCAGATCGCTCGCTTCCACGCGTGTAATAGTGCCATCCGGATCCACAAAGGCTTCTTTGGGCAGCGCAAAAGTAAATGGCTCATCTACCTTAATCACCAGCCTTGGAAAATTCTCTCTGACGGTAGGGGGCTGATTGGCATTCTCACGGGTATCTACCCGAATGGTAAAGAATGCCTCAACTATACCCCCTTCGTCATCAATGGCTCTGACCATAATACGGGTATCTCCCATCACATCTGATCTCCCCCGGATCTCCCCATTTTCATACCGTAACCAGGAAGGCAGATTAGGTACTTCGATTCTGACGATGGTCCCGTCCGCATCCGCAAACGTATTGTTGGGGATTCGGTAAGTAAAATCGCGACCTACGGCTACGATCCGCATCGGGAGCGGATTGAGCAGGTAGGGAGGCCGGTTAGCGGCTTCTCGCCAGTAGTCCTCCGACAACAGGTCATTGATCATGGTGAGTTGTACGGGCCGAGCTTCCGGTGTTCCCCGACGACTCACCCTTCGCCAGTCATTATAGGTTGTGTTCAGGATGTTCCATTCCACCGATCTTGACATCCGGTAAGTCAGCGTATCCTGAGGTATTATGGGGCGTATTGGTTCATTGAGCCAGGTACTGGACACGGTGCGTATGGTAGATTCCACCCGGCGCATGTCGTTCACAGATGATAGCACGAAGGCAATCATATTGGCTCCGTACTTAAAGTTCTCGTTGAACTGTTTGATATAATCGTCGGGAATGAGCCAGTTAGAGTAAAAAACCTCATTGGCATAAAAATGATTGGGCGAGAGCTGGCCCCGCAATACATCCATGGAGTAATGATGATCATAGTGGTGGTCATCATTTATCTTAATACCGTCTGTACGCTCGTTGAGGTCACCAAAGGCTACAGTTCCCCGGACATTGCTCACCGCATCAAATACTGAGCCATAATCCGAAATAAACTTAATACCCTTATCAACTCCTTTTACAGCATCCACCATCCGGTTGGTATATGCCTTAAGTACTTCATGCCTGAATATATACCAGTCCCGACCGTACCGGCTGCCAAAGGATTCATTAGGACTCCAGGGAGCCGCAGGGGCCGGTGCTTCACTGAAAGAAGTATAGCGAGTCCCCCACAGCAGATTTAAACGCTGGATTTTTCTATACCGGTTGGCCAGCCACTGCTGGAACGACCTGACGGTAGCCGGTGAATAATCAAATATCGAGAGATAGGCTTTACTGAAGTCGCCGCTTGGTGGCAGGTTATTGAAAGGGTAGCCGGCTTCCTGCTGGGGGGTATTGGTAACGCTGACAAAAAGGAGCTTCCCTTCCTGATGCAGCCACTTGTACCGCTCTACGACTTCTTTGACAAAGCCAGTGGCTTTCTGCACGGATGGCTCATGATCATACCGAAATGAAGTACCTCCGTAGACTTCTATCAGCGGCTGCTTATTGAAGTCGGTAAGGCAGTCGTCCCGGGTCCAGAATCCGTTGATCCGGTCGATGTTTCTGCCTACATGCACCCGTATTCCTACTTTCATACCCAGGCGCGAGGCTAGTTGGATCTGCTCATCGTATTTGGCCCAGCGAGGTGTTTCGGTAGGTGAGTTATAGTATACCTGGTCCCAGGGTATGGTCAGGTACACCGCATTCATACCGAAGCTGTTGCCCGTCTGCAGGAGATTGATGTCATTTTCACGTTCAGGTCCCAGGTTGAGCAGCATCAGGGCCAGGTACCTTTGGGGATCATTGGTCAGAGGCTGGGCAGTACCGGTACCCGAGGCTACGCCATAGGTATATACGCCGCTCAGCAGGTACATAACTACTACCAGCCGATTTATTATAGTAAAGATTTTTCCTGCTTTCATAGTACAAATACCAACAACGGCTCTACCTTATGCATCACTTACACCACGGCCATCTCGCTTACCGACTCGTTAATCAGGCTACTCCAGTCTTCCAAACCATTGGTCAGCGTAAACCGGCGGGCCCGTACCTGGCTCACCTCCGGATTGGTAGCCACCTCTCCTTCCATCACCTGCCTCATGGCTTTTACCAGATTATTTATACTAAAGTCATCGGTAACCAGTCCCATACCCTCCTGTACAAACTCAACCACACCTCCAGACGGTAACGCAGCAATAGGCTTACCCAAGAGGGCCGCCTCTATCATCACCAGCGGGAAGGGGTCCTGCCGGGAAGTAAGTAAGAATCCGTCTGCTATATTAAGGTAATTATAGTAGTCCTCCTTTTGTTTACCCACCAGGTGAATTTTGGTACGAGAGCCAGAGCTATGGCATCGTTGCTCGGTGTAATATACTAGGCCGTCGTTGATGCGGCTTCCTACCCACACCAGATGCACCTTCGGATCATTGAGCTGTTCAGCAATATCCGGGAACAGGTCAAAGCCCTTGCGCTCCGAGGTAGTTCCTGACATCACCCACACAAAATCATCATCGGCTATGCCCAGCTGCCGGCGGAGCGTACGGGTCCGGTCTTCACTGGCTTCTACACCATGTTCATTTATAAAAGAATACAGCAGCCTTACGTTTTTTCCACCCGAATCTTTGATAGCCTTACAGGTCACTTCCGAACAACCGATCAATAGCTGAGAGTAATCGACGATATTCCGGTAGTCCGACTCCTCGAGGTAGGAGTACGTGAGGGGAAGCTCGTGGAAGTGGGTGATGACCGGAATAGAAAACTCGCGCGCGACTTTCACCACTTCAGGTAGCATGATGGTATTAACGTACCATATATCAGCCCTGAAGCTTTTGGCCAGCTTGCGCAGCCGGTACAGGATCGGATTCACCCCCAGGTGGAAGGCTATCCGCTCGGATGTATTGAAATTGCGGGGAACGATAAAAACGGGAATATCGGAAGGAATATCGTTCAGCAGCTCTCCACGAGCAAAGCACACCAGCCCGGCTTCATACCTGGTACGATCAAAATGACGTAAGATGTACAGAAGCATCATCTCTGATCCGGTACGACTTGCATAAGGAGTAAAGAAGAGAATACGGCGCTTGGTAGTGGATGTACTCATGAAGATGTTAGTAGGTCGATATTTTCACTGGGTGAAATCTTGTAAAATCCTTTTTTCAGAAAGAGTGTCTTTCTAAAGTATTTAAGCAATACAAATGTTTTTCGTACGTATATACCCTGTGTTCGTAGCTCTGCGAATGGGTTCCCGAACTTTCTGATGTTGATCACGAACTTCCAGACATAGATAACGGGTATCATGGACAGGTAATGCAGGATAAGTATCAGGTAGTGACCGATGCCGTATTGCTTGCGCACCCAGGCAAAGTTGGATACCTGCATCTGGGTACTAAAGCGGTTGATCCAGGAGATATTGGTGCGTCGGAAAGGATTTTTATTTTCCAGATGGATAAACTTACAGTCATCGAAGTAGCAGAGCTTTCCCTGCTTACCCAGCCGCCCCGACCACTCCACGTCCTCGGCATACATAAAGAAGTCTTCGTCAAAGCCTCCCGCTTTCTCTACTACCTCTTTACGCACCAGAATAAACGCCCCTACCAGCCAATCGTACTGTTCCGGGTCATCATAGACAGGCTCCGGAAACAGCCGGTCGAGCATACCCTGGAAAAACCGGTTGGGCGGCAGGATAAAGAAGGTCCGGCGAAACTCGTTAAAGCTCCGGTAGAAAGGCATCGGGGTAAAGTCAGGATAGTACTGAAGGGCTCCGCAGGCAGCCACATCCATCCGCTGATCCATTCGCTCCACACAGCGGTCAATGACGTTATCGATCAGCAGGGTGTCGGCGTTCAGCAGCAGGAAGTAACGCCCCTGGGCTATTTTCATCCCCTCGTTATTGGCACGACCAAAGCCTGCATTATAAGGCATATCTATCCATTTCACCTCCGGATACGCCGTCCGCACCAGCTCTCCCCCTCCGTTCGGCGGATCATTATCTACTATAATTACCTCGAAGCTAACATTCCTCGTATGCTGGTAGATGGATTGCAGACAATTAAGTATGAGTTGAGATGTATGATAGTTTATAATTACAATGGAGACATCCATATACGATTCGATAGCGCGGTTGAGGGGGGTAAAAATAGCAAAACTCCGAGGAAGTCTTTCAACCATCCCCGGAGTTTTAGCAAGTGGACCTATATAATATATCTCTTAACTCAGTAGTTCGTACACACCGGCTACTCCCTGACCGCCACCAACACAGGCTGTTACCATCCCGTACTTCTGATTACGGCGACGCATCTCATTAAATAGCTGCACCGACAGACGTGCCCCGGTAGAGCCCAGCGCATGACCAATGGCAATGGCTCCACCGTTGGGGTTAACGATCTCCGGATCTACATCCAAGCCGCGTATAACCGCCAGTGTCTGAGCCGCAAAGGCTTCATTTAGCTCGATCTGCTCAATGTCAGCCATCTTAAGACCCGCCTGCTTCAGAGCTTTGGGTACTGCTTCCAGCGGTCCGATACCCATCACACGCGGATCAACTCCTGCCGTAGCGTACGACATCATGCGGGCAATGGGCTTGAGCCCCAGCTCATTCACCATCCGCTCCGACATAACCAGCACAAAGGCTGCTCCGTCAGAAGTTTGGGATGAGTTACCGGCCGTAACGCTACCACCGGCCGCAAATACGGGCTTCAGACGAGCCAAAGCATCCACGGTAGTATCCGCCCGCGGGCCTTCATCCTGCTTTACTACAAATTCTTTAGTCTTTTTCTTGCCGGAAGTCGCGTCAAAAAATGTTTCCTTTACCGTGATGGGTACGATCTCATTGTCAAATTTTCCGTCACGCTGAGCCGCCAGTACTTTCTGGTGCGACTGGTACGAGAAAGCATCCTGGTCTTCGCGGCTGATGTTAAAGTCTTTGGCTACCTGCTCAGCGGTAAGTCCCATGCTGAGGTAGTACTCAGGGTTGCTGTGAGAGATTTCATAATTGAGTGCCGTACGCCAGCCCATCACCGGTACCAGCGACATCGACTCGGCCCCTCCGGCTATGATACAGTCGGATATGCCGGCGTGTATCTTAGAAGCAGCAATGGCGATAGACTCTACTCCCGACCCGCAGTAGCGGTTGATGGTCATACCTGATACGCTCTGTGGCAGCGAAAGCAGCGATATAAAGCGGCCCATCTGCATACCCTGCTCCGCCTCGGGTACGGCATTCCCAACGATCACGTCATCGACACGGGCGGGATCGAGCTGCGGCACCGTACTCATCATGTACTTGATCACTTCGGCTCCCAGATCATCCGGGCGGGTGAAGCGAAATCCACCCTTTGTGGCTTTTCCTACCGCAGTACGGTATCCAGCTACTATGTATGCATTCATAAAATTGTAACGGTTAAGTCTGTATCAGGAATAAAATGGTATGCAGGCATACCATTTGTAAAAGTAGCAATTAATTTATAAACAAAAAACCACCGGGAGGTTGTTCCCCGGCGGCTTTATTGAATAGTATTAAGATATTTTATGCCTTTTCTTTCATAGTCCCCCACCGGCCGTAGTGGCTGTATGGATGATCGGTTTAGCGGGCATGGCGATCCAGAAGGCAATGTAAGCGATCACAACGGGAAAAGGCAGTGGTATAAAAAAGGCCACTATGAAGAGTACACGTATTATGGCTACATCTACTCCGAAGTACTCGGCTAAACCTGATGCTACACCACCTATTACCTTCTGATTCATGTTACGGAATAATCTGTTATTGTTCATGGCTTTGTCTGTTTTGCTGTTATTGTTGATTCAAAGGTACTATGTTATGCAAAGTACACAAAAGCATTAAGGACAAGCGGTACTAAACCTGGAAGAAAGGAAGTTTTCGGGGAAGAGCTAGTAAGAGCTCATTTAGCTTCCGAATACATAAAAGCAGATAGCTACGTGCGTGATGAGCGTCAGCACGATCGATACCGGACGAATGTGCAGCCGCCCTACTTCACCCAACCTGAGGTAACAGAAGGCAATCAGCAGAAAGTAAGGCACCGGCAGCAGGTACAACGCCCACAGCGGCAGGCTGATAACCCGGTAAGCCACCAGCAGCATAGGTACTATGTACAGAAATATGGCTACCCGCGACAGCAAAACGTAGCTACGCTCCCGCGGCTCTATATCATTAATATTCATAATTGGCCAGAGGCTCCTTTTCCTCCTTTTTAAATACCCGGTTCAGGCGTTTCATATCCAGTTCGTTTTCGTTGCGGGCTATCCATACCGTAGCCACTGTATTACCGATGGTATTGGTGATGGCCCGGGCTTCGGACATGAAGCGGTCCACGCCCAGCAGCAGTGCCAGCCCCTCCACGGGTATTACTTCAATGGCCGCCAGCGTGGAAGCCAGTACTATAAATCCACTGCCCGTCACACCCGCTGCTCCTTTGGAGGTGACCATCAGGATACCAATGATGGTTAATTCCTGGGCCAGCGTCAGATCCACATGAAAAACCTGCGCCAGAAATATAGTAGCCATGGACAGATAGATGGTAGTACCATCCAGGTTGAAGGAGTACCCGGCTGGTATGACCAGCCCCACCACCGAACGCGAACAGCCCAGATTTTCGAGCTTATCCATGATCAGAGGCAGCACCGACTCCGACGAAGAGGTACCCAGCACGATCAGCAGTTCTTCCTTGATGTACTTTAGCAGTTGCCAGAGGCTTATCTTGTAGTACCGCAGGATGAGGTTGAGTATCACGAACACAAAGAGGAACATGGTCAGGTACACCGTGACCATCAGCTTCCCCAGAGGCAGCAAGGCCGACACCCCGTAGGTACCAATGGTATAGGCCATTCCACCCAGGGCTCCGAGCGGTGCCAACTTCATGACCATGTTCAGGATGTTGAAAAACACTTTGCTCAGACGGTCAAAGGTCATAATGAGGCTGTGCCCCTTCTCACCCATGTGCGTGAGTCCCATCCCAAATAGGACCGAAAACACCAGTACCTGCAGGATCTCGCCTTCGGCAAAGGCCTGTACGGCGTTGCTGGGTACACTATGCATCAGAAAATCAACCCAGTTCATGGACTTGCCCTGCTCGGCGTAGCGGTTCACTACATCGGATGTACCTACCTGCGCTACCACTCCGTCACCCGGGCGCACCCAATTGGCTATGACCAGTCCGATCACCAGTGCCGCCGTCGTCACTACCTCGAAGTAGAGCAGTGCTTTACCTCCTACCCTGCCTACTTTTTTGAGGTCCCCCATATTACTTATACCCAGTACTATAGTCAGGAATATGATAGGAGCGATAACCATCTTGATCAGGTTGATAAAGAGGTCGCCCAGGGGCTTCAGCTTACTGGCGAATTCGGGAGCGAAGTGCCCCAGCAGTATACCAACGACTATGGCTACCAGTACCCGAAACGTGAGATTATTGAGAAGTTTGTTCATAAAGGATTAGTCAAGGGCTTACGGGAACAGGCTGCCTGCCGACAAGTACTACTGACGCTGATGTACTGACTGCTCGGCTGCCTACGTTACGACAAGTAACAAATATAGCACGACAAGCGTAACGATCTTTGTACTACCCCTGCTTTCCTGACATTTATGCTGGATAAATAGAAATTCTCTCTGCTTCGGAGGACGATAATGCTCCGCAAAAGGTGCCCTTTTTACCTTTCTTACTTAATGGCACCAGTATTATAAAAATCTTGTTATTAAACTAGTAGTAAAAAATTAACTTTGCGATAGTAAACCTGAACTCTGCCATTGTGGCACGTATAAAGTATAGGCTTGATATTTGCCAGATAAAAAACTACATCCATTTTTAAACATAAAGGTTATTTGTTAGCGTTGGTACTATCTATTTGTCAGGAAATTGTAGCCTAACGATTAACAATTGACGATTAACGCCTTAGTACAAATCATGATAAATTTATTCTCGAAGCTATTTGGGACGAAGTCTGAGCGGGATTTGAAGGAGCTAACCCCGTATGTGGGCAAGATCAACGCAGAGTTTACCAAGTTAGCTTCCCTATCCAACGACGAACTGCGGGCCAAATCAGCGGAGTTGAAAGCATACATCAAAGATAGACTCAAATCCATCGATGATCAGGTAGATCAGCTACGCCATCAGGCCGAGGTGGAGTCTGACGTAGATGCCAAAGAGGCTATCTTTAAGCAAATAGATACTCTTGAAGTAGATCGCAACAAAGAGCTGGAAAAAGTACTAATGGAGATCCTGCCCGTAGGATTTGCCATTGTGAAGGAAACAGCGCGACGCTTTAAGGAAAATGAAAGACTGGAAGTAACAGCTTCCTACTTTGACCGCGAAGTAGCTACCCGTAAGCCCAACGTAACCATAGAGGGCGACAAAGCCTACTGGAGTAGTACCTGGAACGTGATAGGTCACCCTATCAAGTGGAATATGGTACACTATGATGTACAGCTGATAGGTGGACTGGTACTGCACCAGGGTAAAATCGCGGAGATGGCTACCGGTGAAGGTAAAACCCTCGTGGCTACCCTACCCGCCTTCCTGAATGCACTGGCCGGACAGGGAGTACACATCGTAACCGTTAACGACTACCTGGCCAAGCGTGATGCCGAGTGGAATGCTCCTCTGTTTGAGTTCCACGGTATGAGCGTCGACTGTATCGACCGCCATCAGCCCAATACCATGGCGCGCCGTAATGCCTACAAAGCCGACCTTACCTACGGTACCAACAACGAATTTGGCTTTGACTACCTCCGCGATAACATGTCGCGTAACACCGAAGAGCTGGTGCAGCGCAAGCACCACTATGCCATGGTGGATGAGGTGGACTCCGTATTGATCGATGACGCCCGTACCCCTCTGATCATTAGCGGACCGGTACCTCGCGGTGATGAGCAGGAGTACATGGAGCTGAAGCCCCGGGTAGGCCGTATCGTGGAGGCGCAGAAGCGCCTGGTGATGGACCTGCTCAACGAGGCCAAGCGTAAGATATCAGCCGGTGATCGCAAAGAAGGCGGTCTGGCGTTGTTCCGGGTACACCGCGGTATGCCTAAGTACAAGCCGCTGATCAAGTTTCTGAGTGAGTCGGGTATGAAGGCTATCCTTCAGGAAACAGAGGCGATCTACTTGGCCGAAAACCAGAAGCTGATGCCCGAAGCTGATGCCCCGCTGTACTTTACTATAGATGAGCGTCACAACAGCATTGAGCTGACTGAGAAAGGTATTGACTTCCTCACCGGCGAGTCCGAAGAATCCAACTTCTTTATCCTGCCTGATATAGCCGTTGATCTCAACACTATTGAAAAGGATGCTACCATCACAGAGCAGGAGCGCGTGATAAGAAAAGAGGCGCTCATCCGTGATTACTCCGTAAAAACCGCCCGTATCCATACCGTAAACCAGCTTCTGAAAGCGTACACGCTTTTTGAGAAAGATGTGGAGTACGTGATCATGGACGGAAAGGTAAAGATCGTAGACGAGCAGACGGGCCGTATCATGGAAGGCCGCCGCTACTCCGACGGTCTGCACCAGGCGATCGAAGCCAAAGAAAATGTAAAGGTGGAAGATGCCACCCAGACCTACGCTACGGTAACGCTGCAGAACTACTTCCGGATGTACCACAAACTGGCTGGTATGACGGGTACTGCCGAGACCGAAGCGGGTGAATTCTGGCAGATATATAAACTGGACGTAGTGTCCATTCCGACCAACGTAGCTATCACCCGTAAAGATCAGGAGGATAAGGTATACCGTTCGGTTCGTGAGAAATACAATGCCGTAGCCGATGAGATCGTAGAGCTGGTAGAAGCCGGACGTCCGATCCTGGTAGGTACTACCTCCGTTGAAAACTCGGAGATCATCAGCCGGATGCTTACCCTTCGTAAGATCCCGCACCAGGTACTCAACGCCAAGCAGCACCAGCGCGAGGCCGAGGTAGTAGCCGAAGCTGGTAAGCCCGGTACGGTTACCATCGCTACCAACATGGCCGGTCGGGGTACGGATATTAAGCTGACACCTGATGCCAAGGCGGCGGGTGGTCTGGCTATCATCGGTACGGAGCGCCACGAAAGCCGCCGGGTTGACCGCCAGCTGCGTGGTCGTGCGGGACGTCAGGGTGACCCGGGTTCGTCACAGTTCTTTGTATCACTCGAAGATAACCTGATGCGTCTGTTCGGATCTGACCGTATGGCTAAAATCATGGACCGCATGGGTCTGGAAGAGGGTGAGGTAATCCAGCACAGCATGATTACCAAGTCTATTGAGCGTGCGCAGAAGAAAGTTGAGGAAAACAACTTCGGTATCCGGAAGCGCCTGCTCGAGTACGACGACGTGATGAACTACCAGCGTGACGCCATCTACCGTCGCCGTCGCAACGCCCTGTTTGGCGACCGTCTGGCGGTGGATATTGCCAACACCCTCTACGACGTGTGTGAGGAACTGGCAGCTAATACTACCGGCAGCTTCGAAGAGCTGGAACTGGCTAGCCTGACTACACTAGGAATGGAAGTACCTTTCAGCAAGGAAGAGTATAGCCGCCTCAAAGAAGCCGACAAAGCACAGCGCCTTTACGCTGCTGCCGAGAAGCAGTACCAGGAGAAAAATCAGGGAATAGCCAGCAAGGCCATGCCAGTACTGCAGGCAATCTACGCTGAGCGTGGTGCCCTCATCACCGAGATCATGGTTCCATTTACCGACGGTCTGCGTCAGGCGGGTGTAGTGGTGAACCTGCAGAAAGCCGTTGAGAGCGAGGGTAAGGATATAGTGCGTGAGATGGAAAAATCCATTGTACTGTCCATCATCGATCAGGAGTGGAAAGAACACCTCCGCGAAATGGATGATCTGAAGCAGTCGGTACAGAATGCCGTATTTGAGCAGAAGGATCCGTTGCTGATCTATAAGTTTGAATCAGTTGAGCTGTTCAAGCGCTTCCTGAGCAAGGTCAACTTCGACCTGATCTCGTTCCTGATGAAGGCCGACATCCCGCAGGAGCAGGCAACCCCCCCGCAGGTACAGCAGCCCGTACAGCGCCCGGAGCCAACCCCGGAGTTGCATACTAACCGCGAAGAAGACTCGGACGAACACATGGGCGGAGGTCCTAATGAGTATGCCCGCAACATGGAGTCAACTACCCGTAAGGAGCCGGTACGATCGATCAAAATCGCTGACCGTAATCAGAAGGTAACGGTACAGTACCGCGATGGTCGGGTACTACGTGACGTGAAGTACAAGAAAGTAGAACACGACGTTGAAAGCGGCCACTGCGTAGTGATCGAATAACAACGTTAGCAATACACCGAAGCCCCGCTAGTACCTGTTCAAGGCTGGCGGGGCTTCTTTTTTAAACTATCATATAGTATAGTACAGGCTGCCTCATAGCTGGCTAGCTCTTCTCTCCCTTCGTGCTATCTTTCTCGCACTCCTGCTCTATATCAGCCAGCTGCTCTTCATTGATCCAGCCCTTTCCGGCCGCGTGTTTGGCGGCTTCCAGGGTATCCCTGGTAAGTACCATCTCTACGCCCTGCTCCTTTAGCTGCCGGGCTATCTGGTGCACCTCCGCGTCGCGCTTCTCATCGCTCACATCCCGGATGTATATTCCTATAATCCGCCCCGGGTACTCACCCACCATCTGCTGGTAGATTTCGGGGTCGTGCTGACCGCTGTCGCCAATGCAGATAAAGTGTAAATCCGGAAAGGTATCCAGTATATGCCTGATCTTTTTCTGCTTGTACTCCTGCTCACTCACCGCCAGATTGCCGTTGGTATAGTAGGTACCCCTGTCGCGGAGCAGCAGTGGCCCCTCCGGGATACCATGTACCTGAAAAAAATTAACCAGCAGGTCGAAGAGGTTCCACTCGCTCCCCGACACAAAGAAGAGTGGATTGTGCCCCTGGCTATCACTCCCCTTGCAGAGCGCCCGCATAAAACCCGCAATACCGGGAAAGGGGCTGCGCTGGGTAGCATCCTTGGTAAGTGTGAGTTTGAGCTGCCCCAGGAAGTGGGTAACGTTCGAGACCAAGACCGTATCATCTATGTCTGATATAATCCCAAACTCCACATCCTCCCCCGGTACCAATATGGTGCCCTCCGCTTCCAGCCTGTCCTGATCCGTTTTTTGCTCCAGCAGCTTTAACTGCACTTTATTCCCTACGGAGGCATAGTCAAATCCCTCCCCGGCTCTGAACTCCACCTCGAAGTACCCTTCTTCGTCCGTTACTACCTCAATATCCTGTCCGGCAAAGGACGCCCGTAGTCGTATACCAGGTATTTCGTCCGACTCGTACCGCTTGTAGGTATTCCGTATATGCACCCGCAGGCTATCACTGTCCTGATCGTTCTGAATCTTTTCGTCTTCCAGTACTCTTCCCCTAAGATATACGTAGTGCTCATTGCCAAAACCGTAGTAGGGCACGATCAGGATTGGCTCCAGCAGGTTGAATCTCTCCTTTACCTTCAGCTTCGCAGCAGATATAGTGTGCTCAGTCCGGGCCAGAACAGCCAGTAACTTATCTTTGATTATTCGGGTCGGGTCAGTCATGTGGTTAGTACCTAGTTAAGAGCATAAAAATTCCGGAAAGGCTTCCACCTCCCAAACCGTAGCTACTCTAGATTGTTATTAGGAAAAAGTTAGGAAGAGTATACAAACGCAGAGGATTTCGAAGATTTGCCCGATATTTGTACTTTTACCGCACTTGCACCAAACTATCAATTATGACTATTCATAAAGAAGGCTATACGATCATTGCCGGAACTGCCCTTTTGCTCCTGTTAGTTAACTGGGGTGTACGTGCCTTTACACCGGGTATGGACTGGCTGCACCTGCTGCTCGTGATCATGAGTATAGTCTTCCTCCTGCTGATCGTTCAGTTCTTCCGTCATCCTAAGCGGGTGGTTTCCAAAGACGAAAAACAGATTATCGCGCCTTGTGACGGTAAAGTGGTGGTGATCGAAGAAACGGTAGAAACCGAGTACTTCAACGGTCCCCGCCGTCAGATCAGTATCTTTATGTCGCCGCTGAACGTACACGTCAACTGGACGCCCGTTAGTGGTGTAGTACAGTACTTCAAGTACCACCCCGGCCTGTACCTGGTAGCCTGGCACCCCAAGTCCAGTACCGACAACGAGCGTACTACTATCGTGATTCGTACGGCCCAGGGTGTAGATGTTCTATTCCGCCAGATCGCCGGAGCGGTAGCCCGCCGTATCCGGTGGTACGTGCAGGAAGGCCAGCCGGTAGAGCAGGCTTCAGAAATGGGCTTTATCAAGTTCGGCTCGCGGGTTGATATATTTGTACCACTGGATGCCGACATTAAGGTGAAGTTGGGTGATAAAACCGTAGGTAGTGTAACGGTACTCGCCGAGCTGAAAGAGGAGTAACTACCTCCTGCTCCTGATCAGTATAAAAGAGATTCTTCATAAACCAAAAGAGCCATAAACAGAGGTGTTTATGGCTCTTTTAGTTGTGATGCTTAATTAGCCTTAGAATATCCGCCAGCTGGCAATCTGCTGGAAGAAGCCAGGTACCGCTTCCGGATAAACAACGGCCATGAACAGCATTCCGAAGATAGCCCCGTACATGTGAGCGTCGTGGTTGACGTACCCGCCGCCCCGGCGCGACTCAAAGAAAGAGTAGCCCAGGAACAGCAGCCCGAATATGAAGCCGGGCATACAGATAAAGAAGTACAGGCAGATCTGCAGCAGAGGGGCGTACAAGATAGCCGCGAAGAGTACCGCTGATACCCCTCCCGAAGCACCCAGCGAATTGTAGTTCGAATTGTTGCGGTGTTTCAGGAAGGTAGGTATATCCGAAACAATAATACCCACGATGTACAGGAACAGGTAGTAGGCCGCACCATTAGCGCCAAACAACATGCCAAAGAGCCTTTCGATCCCTTCCCCGATAAACCACAAGCTGAGCATGTTGAATAGCAGGTGCCCGTAGTCGGCATGGATAAAACCGGAAGTAATGAAGCGATAGTACTCGTGTCGCTTGGTCACTTTATACGGATTCAGCACCCACCGGTCCAGTAGTATCGGATTGTTCCAGGCGTAGATACTGATACCTACTGTGATGATGATGAGTATGAGTGTAATGGACATCTATTATTGAGTGAATGGGTGATTGAGCGAATGAGTGAATATACTGGTCAATTTTCAAATCGAGAATATCAAATGACTACCAGCTCACTCTACATTATTAATTCTACATTCTTCATTAGTTACTGCTCCCGCTCTACCAGCTGGTGAACAAAGCCCAGTAGGGGTGCCTTGCGGGCGGGATCGGCCGGTACGCGCTCGAGGCAGTCAAAACCACGGGAGAAGTACTCATTGATCTTCTGCTCTGTAAAGGTGCGTATGCCCAGTGAGTCGTAAATGGCCGTTACGGCTTTTACTTTCTCTTCCTTGTCAAACTCCTTTTCACCCAGCCAGCGATCCAGTTCGGCCCGGGTTTCACCCTCCGCGCGCTCCAGCGCTTCGATGAGTAGGAACGTCTTCTTGTTGGCTATGATATCTCCACCTACCTGCTTGCCAAACTTAGCCGGGTCGCCGTATACATCCAGCAGGTCATCTTTCAGCTGAAAGCCTACGCCCATACTTACGCCGGCTTCGTAGAGTAGCTGGGTGGCCTCTTCGTCGGCTCCGCCAATGATACCTCCCAGCTCCAGGGCAAAGCCCAGCAGTACCGAGGTTTTAAGGCGGATCATTTCCAGGTACTCCTGCTCCGACACATCCCAGCGGGTTTCAAAGTTGATATCCAGCTGCTGCCCTTCGCATACCTCAGCGGCGGTCTGGTTGAAGCGGGCCAGTACCTTCCGGATCCGGTCCACCTCTACATCGAGCAGCAGGTCATAGGCCCGCACCAGCATCACATCGCCCGACAGGATAGCGATGTTGGTATTCCACTTTTCGTGTACCGTAGGCTGTCCCCGACGCAGCGGAGCCTGATCCATGATATCGTCGTGCATGAGGGTGAAATTATGAAATACCTCCACCGCCTGGGCCGGCTTCAGGGCACGCTGCCAGTCGTCGGTGTACATGGCTGCCGACATGAGTGTCATCAGCGGACGCAAGCGCTTTCCGTTCAATGACATGATGTAGCGTATCGGTTCGTAAAGCTCAACAGGATGTTCGCCGTAGGTATTCTGTTCAATATCGGTTTGCAGTACTTGCAGCAGTTGTTCGGGTGTTGTCATTCTTACGTTAGTTCTGTTCTTTTCAACTACTGTAATTAACCAGAGTTTAGTCCGAACTAGATATTTTACTTTTTTGAGGTCTACAAAGTAGCTAATTCTCAACGAAAAACTCAAAAGATAGGCCGGTGTACTCTCCTATTCCCTACATTTACGGTCAGCATAGACATGTTACACGCACTCTAATCATCTAAAAGCGTAATCTCATTATAACTTCAGACCTATAGATCACACGTTTACTATGCCCTACCACTGTTACTTCAACGGTCAGATTTCCCCCATTGATACCCCTCTCCTAAAAACCAACGACCTGGGTCTGCTCCGTGGTTATGGTATGTTTGACTACTTCCGTACCTACAACGGCGTGCCCTTCCGCTGGGATGACTACTGGCAACGCTTTGAAAACTCAGCGCGTATGCTCAAGCTCACTCTCCCCGTGAGCAAAGAAGCGGCATCGGCTATCCTGACGGAACTGCACCAGCTATCGGGTGAGCGCGAGGTAGCTTTCCGCTTTGTACTCACTGGAGGGTACTCGCCTGATGGTGTACATGTGGTACAGCCCAACCTGCTGATCCGCACCGAGCCACTCCCGCAGGACAATCCCATGGCCCGGCAAAAAGGGATGAAGGTACTTCCCTATGAGTACGTACGTGACCTGCCCGAAATAAAGACGACTAACTACACCCATATGATCCTGATGGCGGATGAGATGAAACGCCAGCAGGCTTCAGACCTGCTGTTCCACTGTAAAGGTGAGGTAAGCGAACTAACCCGGAGCAATGTATTCATCTTTAAAGGCGACACCCTTATTACTCCCAACCGACACATACTACATGGTATTACGCGACGGGTAGTGATGGAGCTGGCAGCCGCGCATTTTAAGGTACAGGAACGTCAGGTTACCTACGAGGAGTTTATCTATGCTGACGAAGCCTTCACGACCAGTACTACCAAGTGGGTTATGCCCATTGTACGGGTAGGTGAGCACTCTATCGGCAACGGTACACCCGGTAAACGTACCCTGCTGTTACAGAACATGTTCCAGCAACTGGTAGGAGTTATGTAGTAAGAGAACAGCCACGACGATGAGTCAGAAAGTTGGAGAGTCATATCAGACTGGAAGCATCAACATAGCACAGAAGGCTCTAATATTCTTATGTATAATATTCTATTTATTCATACATCAGTATGATACAAAATGGAATCTTCCTATCCTGATTTGGTACTGGATAGGCTTATGGATGGGGCAAAGATCTGATCAGATTCTCTCAGGTTACATAATTCTGTGCTGGCTCTACCTGTGGATCTTACTTTTTAAAAATACCGTTTCAACTACCACAAATGTTATTATAGCATTTTTTAGTTTACATGCGCATGCTATACATATTGGCTTTAAACAGTTTCGGGTATATACAAACCATGTTGTCCATACTGAAAGATCACTAACTTTTATTTTACCATACCTTCTTTTCATCATTAGTACAGTACTGCTATTTCGTAGACTACGGAGTAATAAGTAGTACGTGCAACTACGAATAAAAAATAAGCGGTGTGCTTCTACAAGTAAGAAGCATACCGCTTATAGTATCTGGACCAGGGTACTTAGTTATAGGAGCTTCTCCTTCTGTGCCTCTTCGCGGAGGCGATCTTTATTGATAGGTACTACCCCTACCGACTCGCACACCAGGCCGCCACCCAGGTTGGAAATACCGGCTACGGCGCGCGAAGGGAGCCCCAGCGCTACGCAGCAGGCCGCAATACTGATCACGGTGTCACCCGCTCCGGATACATCGGCTATCTTACGAATGTGTGCAGGCAGATGGTGCACCTCTTCCTGGTAGTCGATAAATACGCCCCGTTCCGACAGCGTGATAAGGGCTCCCTGGGCATTAAGCGTTTGCTTGAGCTGCTGTACTACGTCTTGTAGCTCCCCATCCTTATCCACGTCGAAGTCTACTTTCAGGCCTTCGCGTAGCTCTTTGAGGTTGGGCTTAAAAAGAGTGGTATTATGGTACGAAAGGAAGTTGCGCTTCTTGGGATCTACTACGGTAGGTACTCCGTGCTCGTTGGCAAAGCTGGTAATATCGGCGATGGCCTCAGCGCTGAGTACCCCTTTGTCATAATCTTCAAAGATGATAACCTGACACGTTGGTATCAGCTCCTTTACCTTGTTGACCAGGCGCTGGCGCTCCTCGTCGCTGATGTACTTGTCGGTTTCGGTATCGATACGTACTACCTGTTGCGAGCCGGCTATAATCCGCTCCTTGATGGTAGTGATCCGGCTCTCGCTGCGGATGAGGCCTTCGCAGTTGAGCCCCAGATCCGTAAGCTTCGCACACAGGGTATCACCCGCCGCGTCCACTCCCACTACCGAACATATAATGGCTTCGGCACCTAATGCCTGTACATTGAGGAGTACATTACCGGCTCCGCCCAGGCGGTACTCGCGCTTGCTTACATTTACTACCGGTACGGGAGCTTCGGGCGATATACGCTCTACTTTTCCCCATACGTAGGAGTCGAGCATGACATCTCCTACCACTAATACACGCAACGAATTAAATGCTTCAAAAACCTGATCTATGTTCATCGATGATCGTTTGTCTGTCTTCTGTTATTGAGGATGTCTAGTACATATACCATTTGCCAGCGCAAATGTCTAAAAATTTATGAAAATGCCTCACGTACATCCCCTCTCCCGGAGCCTCCTCCAACTTTTAGAAAACATTTTCTCCAAAAGATGCTATTATTAGCTTCCGTAGCAGGATAATCTAGAATTCTATATAAACCTTAACCCCTCACCCATGGGACGCTTAGAGAACAAAGTTGCTATTATTACCGGCGGTGCCCGCGGCATCGGCAAAGCCACGGCTCAGCTATTTGCACAGGAAGGAGCCACCGTCATCATCTGGGATATGCTGGAGAGTGGAGAGCAGACCGCCCACGAGCTACGCCAGCAAGGCTACAAGGCTGAGTTCGGGCAAGTAAGTGTAACCGATGCGCCCGCGCTGGAAGTCGCCGCCCGGGCGGTACAGGATGCGTATGGCCGTATAGATATATTGATCAACAATGCCGGCATTACCCGTGACCGCTCCCTGCTCAAGATGTCTCACACCGAGTGGGAGCAGGTCGTTGATGTCAATCTCAATGGAGTGTTCTACTGTACCAAAGCCGTAGTACCTTATATGGTAGAGAAGCAGTACGGGCGCATCATCTGTACCTCATCGGTGGTAGGTATTACGGGTAATTTTGGCCAGACCAACTACTCCGCCACGAAGGCGGCGATCATCGGTATGGTCAAAACCTGGGCGCGGGAGTTGGGTAAGTACAACATTACCGCCAACGCCGTAGCTCCCGGCTTTATCCGAACCGAAATGACGGATCAGATCCCGGAGGAAGTACTCAAACAAACCGTAGCCACTGTACCTGCCAAACGCATGGGATCTCCTGAGGATATTGCCCACGCGTACCTGTACCTGGCCAGTGACGAAGCCTTCTACGTCAATGGCCACACACTTAGTGTAAACGGCGGGGTAGCCTAGAGCAGCAAATCCCCGTGCTGTGGGCACGGGGATTTGCTAATAGTCGTTAAGGCTGGCTTAGCGGGCGATGGTCACCTCTTCGGTAAATACTTTGCCGTTGATATTGATCAGTACATCGTATACACCTTCGGGCAGCTGGCTCAGGTCGTAGCGGCGGTTGAGGATATTCTCATTCACCTTCGTTTCTTCTGTGTATACCACTTTCTGCTCGTCATTAAGCATCTGCAGCGATACGGCAGGATTACCGACGAGTAGGGCGTATACATTCAGCTTGTTGTCGGCCAGGCGTACAGTAGGACGCTGAATCTCCTGAACCTCCTGCTGACGGATGGTAGCCACTCCCCCATTGATCTCTACGGGTACTGTGTAGCTGTAGCTGCTATTGAACACCCGGATGAAGTAATTGCCGTCGGTGAGCTTACTCAGGTTGTAAGACTGAGCAAAGGAAAAATTTCTTCTGATTTTTCTGGAATGAAGCGTACTCTTGTTCGCATCCAGCAGCTCCACCAGTACGGCCTCGGCCGAGGCCGACTCAGAGGCTACGAGTATTTTGTTTTCTTTCAGGGAGACTACCCGTACCTGTACATTGCTGCCGGGGTTGGTAGTACTTGCGAAGGCTGTAGAGCTGATGCCTGCTACCAGAGCAAACATGATGGAAAAGATGGTAGTATTTTTCATAGCTGCTTATTGTTGAGTTTGATGCTGCAAAAGTGCTACGAATCACCTTTCATTTCCAAACCCAAAAATAAGCTTCCAAACAAAATATAATTTTACATATACTACTCACCACAAGCCAATACAAGAATATTTTGCAATAGATTATGATTTACAACAAAATATTATTTTACCTATTTGTATAAATTATTTTATACAATGAACCATAAAGTCTGCTAACGGGAAAGCCATTCAAGACGATTAAGTTCTTTGATTTATCCAACTAAAAAAAGCAGCACCCAGAGCTATGTCACTACCAGTTGATACCGCTGTCGCCCAGGCCAAGGCGCTTGGTGAACTTGGAGGAGATACCCGACCGGCTGGTGATGTACCGTACGCTGGCCCCAATATAGGGAGCAGGTGCGGGTGAATACGCGGTAAGATTCTCCCGGGCGCTATTGAAGGTACGCAACTGACGGAAGCCCGTCATTCCCGCCTCGACGGACACATTCAGTATGGTGAACAGGTGCGCGTTGGCCGCTACACCCAGCTTGAGGTGCTGGTAGTTCTGACGGCGAAGCATTTTTTCTTCAGGAGTTTGTATCTGAAATCCGCCGCTGTATCCATTGACTCCGGCGATGAAGTCTACATTGGCCCACTTATTGATCTTGTAGTTGACATCAGCCATAAAAGGTAGAAGGGCTGTAGCCCGCCACTGTGGTCCAAAGCGTTTGTTCACACCTACCACCGGCACTACCCGTAGCTTCTGGCTATACACCAGCATGGATCCGTAGAGGATTTGTGACTGCAGGCCGAAGATGTGCATACGCGCGGCCCCTCCCCACAGGTAAGGACTAGGTGTAAAGAAGGTCTCGTTGGTTTCGGTGATTCCTAACCCTGCCCCGTATACCCACAGCCTGTCCTTTATGCTGGCCTGCAAGCGAATGACGCCCAGCGAACCGGTCTTGTAGCCATTGGTGGGTGTTTTGACGCCGTCAAAAGTAGGCTGCAACTGTGAGAACTGCGCAATGGCTACCGTATGTACCGCCCGCAGGTCAAATTTCTTGCGGAGGCTGAAACCCGCCTGTACCTCACTCTGTAAAGGTACCATCCCGAAGAAGCTGGTACGGGTCAATCCGAAGTCCGTACTGGTAGGTACGTTGGCCGGAGCAAAGTACTCAGCCCGTAGGGTGACATTGGGATAAAACAGGCGGCTGAGGCTTAGCTGTTGTGCGGAAGCAGCCGAATAATACAAAGACAATGCAAGAACCAGAACCAGTTGGTGAAGCTTCATAAGTAGGTACTTTACGAGTAGTGCTGTACGCAATAACGCCGGAATCAATACGGTATTGCCTGACCCGAATCAGAGTTTAGTTGTCAACTATATGTTGGTTTGAATAGATTGATTTTCTACCTTTTGGCCAAACATACCATTAAAACATGATAAAACTGCCCTCTGTTCAGAATCTGACGGGAGCTATTCAGCGAGTTGTACAGCGACTACCGTGGGTCGTACTGGTAGCAGCAGCCAAAGCTATACTACTCATCATCCTCATCGAAACGCCCCGCACCGACGAGGCTACCCATAATCTTCTGGTTCGGCTGATCTTTCTGCTATTTCTGGCCCTGCCCCTCCTGCTTACCGTAAGGCTGGTCGGTGAGCGAAGGCACTGGAGCCATACCGTACAGCTGGGGGCCGTAGCGGGCATAGTAGCATTGCTCATCGGGTACTTCTTTACTATCAACGAAACTCCCATTCAGCGCGACTACTACCGATTCGGGCTATTTATGGCCGCGGCTCACCTGCTCGTATCGTTTGCGCCCTTTATAGGCTACCGCGAGCAGCAGGGCTTCTGGGAGTATAACAAAACGCTGTTCCTGCAGATACTCTCCGCTACTCTGTACGCGGGTACCCTGTACATAGGACTCATCATTGCCATCGAGACCGTCCATTTCCTGTTTGATGTGGATTATCCGTTCCGTATCGAGGCCGACCTGTTCGTACTTATATTCAGCTTTGTCCACACCATCCTGTTCCTGAGCGGCCTGCCGGAGCGGCTGGATACACTGGAAGAAAACCTTGAATACCCCAAAGGACTCAAGCTGTTTACGCAGTACGTACTCCTGCCCCTCGAGGTAGTGTACCTCATTATCCTGTACGTGTACTCTGCCAAGATACTTGCTCAGTGGCAACTGCCCGAAGGGGGTGTAGCCTATCTGGTGGTGGCTTTTTCGGTAGCGGGTATCCTTGCGCTGCTCCTGCTGTATCCCCTACGCGACTCCGCCGAAGAGCGCTGGATACAGCTTTTTACGAGACGCTTTCACCTGGCCCTGCTGCCCCTGATCGTACTGCTTTTCATAGGCATATTCCGCCGGATCAGAGACTACGGCATTACCGAAAACCGGTACCTGGTAGGTATACTGGCGGTATGGCTTCTGGGCATCACAATCTACTTCCTGTTCAGCAAGCGCGACGACATCCGCCTGATTCCCCTGACACTCTGCCTCATCAGTCTACTGATAGCGGTAGGGCCGTGGAGCATATTCGGGGTGTCGCGCCAGAGCCAGGCCAACCGCTTCCGGGATATCCTGGCCCAGTACCAGCTCCTGAACGGCCAGCAGCAGGTGGAGGGGAAGGCCGCAGTGCCCCCCTCAGACTACGACCATCTGCTGTCGATAGTCAGGTACTTCCGGGACCGGGGCGAGATTCAAACGCTGCAACCCTTCTTTGCTCAGCTCCCCACCCGCAACAACCAAACTACGGTTGCCAATGCCATTGAACTACGCCTTCGGAATAGCCTTACGGCCAAAGCTGTACCGGGCGAAGGCAGCAGAACACTCAACTTCTCCTCCCGCTCAGCGCTCAACGATGTATACGCACTGGACATCAAAGGCTTTGAGCAACTGTGGATGTTTCAGGTGTACGGTGAGCAACGGATCGAGCAGGGCGGCTGGATGGTTCAACCGGTTCAGAATGGTCGTACGCTGAATATTTACCAGGGTAGTACCCGCATTACATCCTGGGACATTGCCACCCGCCTGGCCGAGCTGGAGCAGGAGTACGGTACCTCTTCGCACGAGGTGGATCCGGCGCGGCTCCGGTTCGACTTTCAGAATCAGACTCACTCGCTACGGCTGGTACTCAGGTCAGCTTCGCGCAATGGCAACAACTATTCGTACGAAGGAATCTTGCTGTGGAGGTAGTCCGAATGCCGGAATGTGGAGTACTAACGAGGTAGTAACTTTAGTAAGGAAACGGCTTTCCTATATCCAAACCTTATATCTGTTGTTCATGAAATATAGATTACTGATTATTCTCCTGATCCTGGCCACTACCACCTTTGCCCAGTATTCTGAAACTACGACCTACGCCGAAAGGCTGGGCTACCCTAAAGGCAAGAAGGTAATTATCATGCACGTGGACGACGTGGGGATGTCCTACGAGTCCAACCAGGGTACCATTAAAGCACTTACCGAAGGAGTGGCTACCTCCTTCAGCATTATGATGCCCTGCTCGTGGGTACCCGGCTTTGTTCACTACATGAAGCAGCACCCCGGGCTGGACGCTGGCCTGCACCTGACGCTCACCTCCGAGTGGAAAGACTACCGCTGGGGACCACTGGCTGGTAAGCCTACTGTAAAGAGCCTGGTAGACGCTGAAGGTGCCCTGTGGCCCAGCGTGAGCGACGTAGTCAAAAATGGCTCGCCGGATGATGTGGAGCGGGAGATCCACGCTCAGATTGACCGTGCCCGCTCCATGGGCTTTGAGCCTACGCACCTGGACTCACACATGGGTACTCTCTTTGCTACACCCGCTTTTATCGAACGCTATGTGAAAGTAGGGATGCAGGAGAAGATCCCGGTGATGTTCCCGGGCGGCCACAATACCGCCATTCAGGTTGACGAACGGATGTCCCCTGATATGCTGGCGATGACACGTCAGATCGGAGGTCAGCTCTGGAGCGCAGGCCTACCCGTACTGGACGACCTGCACAACAGCAGCTACGGCTGGAAAGGCAACAGTAGCATGTCCAAGAAAGAACTGCAGCGCTACAAGACCGAGAAGTACATCGACGGGCTGAAAAACCTGAAGCCCGGCCTCACGATGGTGATTATGCACTGTACCGATCCGTCGGAGATATTCCCCCGCATCTCCGACTCCGGTATTACACGCGAAGGCGACCTGCTGGCTATGATTGATCCCGAGCTACGCAAGTACATCGAGAAGGAAGGCATTATCCTGACTACCTGGCGCGAAGCCATGCAGCACCGCCAGCAGGTGAAGTAGGTAAGTATATCCACATAGAGCCTGTGCAGTGACTTCATAACCCACTGCACAGGCTCTGTTGTTTTTAGGCCTTTATAGGTCAGATGTATCGTATCAAAGGCTCCACTCTTACCATTAAATAAATTTACAGACAAAAAAATTGCCTCCTCTTCGAAGTCGTCCAAACAGCTAATATCTTTGTGTAGGTATAACAGTATCAGCCAATTAATTAGTAAATCTCTTTTTAATAAAAACTATTATTGAGAGATTATTCAGCACCCTCCTACTTAAAAGAATGAAAAGAGTATTTATTTATTCCTGCGTTTTTGCAGTCTATTTCCTATTTATTGAGATTGTATTGCGCTTATTTTATTTTGGGTTTAACGAAGGATTCTTCAATCCTCACAAGTCCCTGCTCACTAAACATTATCCCGAACTGATTCCAATTATTGATCAGGAAGTACAAAAAGAGGATAAGGCTAAGAAAATTCTGATCCTGGGTGGTTCGGTTGTGAGTACGAACTGGTCACATTTAGAAACCAGATTAGAAAAACTGCTCCAGCCTCATTACCCTGATAAAGCAGCCATTCGCGTTTACAATGCAGCTGCTCCCGCTAATACTTCGCTGGACAACCTCATTAAATACAAGTTGTTAGCCGACTATGACTTTGACTTAGTAATCTACTACGAAGCTATTAATGAGAACCGGTTCAACAACGTACCTGCCAAGTTTTTCAGGGAGGACTACAGTCATGTAGAATGGTATAGGAACATCTATATGATTCTGCAGCATCCCGAGCTAGACTATACAGTCGTACCCTATACATTCCATTTTATTTACAGGAAGCTCAATGACCTTTTTACAAAGTCGGCTAGTCTTGATATGAATGGCGTGCCCCAGAACGACATTGTGTATGGAAGCGAAATCAAAACATCTTCACCCTATCGGAAGAATATTCAGGAGCTGATCAACTTGGCTAATTCCAGAAACCAGCAACTACTGCTAATGTCTTATGCTCCTTTTTTTCCGGAGGGCGTACAGCTCACGGGAAGTAAAACGGATGAGAAGTACTTTGGAGGCTGTAAGTTTCGCTCGAATATATTGATCTGGGGAGATGTCACGAATGTGAAAAAGGGAATAGCTGCTCACAATAAGGAGCTCAGAGAGCTGGCTGCTTTGAACAAAGTGAATTTTCTGGATATGGACCAGGCCATGGTTCGGCGCAAAGAGTACTACTGTGACATATGCCACCTAAGCGAGGAGGATGGCGTACAGTACTTCGCCACTATCATCAAGGATCATATATTGAAGAAGCAATTACTTTGGCGAGATCATCAGAAGTACGCTATTGTCTACGCGGAAGCAACTCATAGGCAGTAAAGTCACATAAGCCTATCGGTAATCAAAATCTATATAATAAACTACTAACACTATAAGCTAAAACTGCATCTCACGAGCAATGGCATCAGGCTACCCAAATAAGAAGTGGAGATATGGGCGCCAATGAAAAAGGATAATAAAAAAGTAAAAACCTCCGGGGGCAGCCCCCGGAGGTTTTTTATTACAAAGTTAAAAGCTAATACCTAACCGCTAATAGCTACTAACTATTACAGATCAATGGCTTCGCCGTAGGCTGCTTCGGTAGCACCTTTCACCGCTTCCGACATGGTTGGGTGCGGGTGGATCGAGCGAAGGATCTCGTGTGACGTAGTTTCGAGCTTACGAGCCGCTACTACCTCAGCGATCATTTCGGTTACGTTAGCACCGATCATGTGAGCACCTAACCACTCGCCGTACTTGGCATCGAAAATCACTTTTACAAAACCTTCGCGTACACCACCGGCGGTAGCTTTACCCGACGCGGTGAATGGGAATTTACCTACTTTGATATCGTAGCCGGCTTCGCGGGCTTTCTTTTCAGTCAGACCTACCGAGGCGATTTCAGGCTGGCAATAGGTACAACCAGGAATGTTACCGTAGTCGATAGCTTCTGTCTTGTGACCGGCGATCTTCTCGGCACAAACGATACCCTCAGCCGTAGCTACGTGAGCCAGTGCAGGACCAGGCGTACAGTCACCAATGGCGTAGAAGCCGGGAACGTTGGTCTCATACCACTCATTCACCGTAATCTTGCCTTTGTCGGTTTTGATACCTACTTCTTCCAGACCAATGTTCTCGAGGTTAGCGATTACACCGGCGGCCGACAGTACTACATCTACTTCGAAAGTCTTCTCTCCGTCCGGAGTCTTCACCGACACTTTACAGCCTTTGCCGCTGGTGTCTACTTTCTCAACCGAAGAGTTCGTGTAGATCTCGATACCATTCTTCTTGTATTGCTTAGCCAGTTCTTTGGATACGTCCTCGTCTTCTACGGGTACTACGTTCGGCATAAACTCTACGATAGTTACCTTGGTACCCATGCTCGCGTACACGTAAGCAAACTCTACTCCGATTGCACCCGATCCGATTACCAGCATCGACTCAGGCTTATTCTCCAGGCTCATCGCCTTGCGGTATTCAATTACCTTCTGGCCATCGATCTTGATATTAGGCAGCTCACGCGCACGGGCTCCTGTAGCGATGATCACCCCCTTACTGGCTGTATAATCTGTTTTTTTGCCATCCTTGTCGGTTACCTCTACGGTCTTGTTGGCTTTCACCTTACCGGCACCCATGATGACGTCAATCTTGTTTTTCTTCATCAGGAATGATACTCCTTTGCTCATTCCATCGGCAACGCCACGGCTCCGCTTAATTACTCCGGTGAAGTCAGCTGAGTAATCGCCTACATTGATACCGTAGTCTTTGGCGTGCTTGATGTATTCAAATACCTGCGCACTTTTGAGCAGGGCTTTTGTAGGAATGCAACCCCAGTTGAGACAGATTCCACCTAAACTTTCTTTTTCTACGATCGCTACTTTCAATCCCAGCTGGGATGCACGGATAGCAGCCGGATAACCTCCGGGGCCGCTTCCGATGACGATCACATCATATGTTTGAGCCATTTCCTATTGATTTTTGGTAAAAATGGTTTTACTGAAAAACGCTACAAAGTTAAGACGATTTGCGGGAATGCCTACACCGACACCGGATGGTATTTGCCCGAACCCAAGGTCCCTGTCGAATTGTTATTATCTTTGCTGCCCCTGGTACCTATGTAGGGGTAAAGCCCTGACGGTCATAAATCATCGGGCGGCAACGATTGTTGGAGGAGTACTTCTAATGGATCCGGCAACCGTAGTAGGTAATAAGTATTTTAAAAATTAACTCTTTTCAATATGACACTTGAACAGTTGAAAGACTTGAAGGCCAGAGTAGAGGCCTTGGGGAGGTATCTTTGACTACGCTAATCGTAAGCAACAACTAGACGACCTCGAACAACAAACCGCCCAGCCGGAGTTCTGGGGTGACTCCGAACGCGCTGAGCGTACCATGAAAGAAATACGTGGCCTGAAGTTCTGGACGCAGGGCTACGAAGAGCTGTCGCGCCTGCGCGACGACCTGGATACCATCTGGGAGTTTTACGAAGCCGACGAAGCCACCGAAGAGGAGGTAGACGAAGAAGGCCGTAAACTCGCCGCCAAGCTGGACGAAATAGAGTTCCGGAAAATGATGGGTGAAGAAGGTGACGAACTACCCGCCGTGATCGAGATCAACGCCGGAGCCGGAGGTACCGAGTCGCAGGACTGGGCCTCGATGCTGATGCGGATGTACATCATGTGGGCCGAGAAGAACGGCTACAAAGTACGTGAAGTAGATATACAGGACGGTGACGTAGCGGGAGTAAAATCCGTAACGCTCGAAATCGACGGCGACTACGCCTACGGAAACCTCAAGTCCGAAAACGGAGTACACCGTCTGGTGCGCATCTCGCCCTTTGATTCCAACGCCCGCCGGCATACGTCCTTTACGTCGGTGTACGTGTACCCGCTGGCCAACGATGATATTGAGATTGAAGTAAACCCGGCTGATATTACCTGGGATACCTACCGCTCGGGTGGTGCCGGTGGACAGAACGTAAACAAGGTGGAAACGGCCGTGCGTCTGCACCACAAACCTTCGGGCATAATCATTGCCTGTCAGCAGGAGCGCTCGCAGCTCATGAACAAGGAGGTAGCCATCCGCCTGCTCAAGTCACGTCTGTACCAAATCGAGCTGGAAAAGCGTAATGCCGCACGCGCCGAGGTGGAAGCCTCCAAGCGTAAGATCGAGTGGGGATCGCAAATCCGCAGCTACGTACTCGACGACCGCCGTGTCAAGGACCACCGGACAAACTACCAGACTTCTAATACCGATGCGGTACTGAACGGTGAAATCAATGACTTCATCAAGGCGTATCTAATGGAGTCATAAAATAGAATACCTCCGGAAACAGTTATATTTCCGGAGGTATTTTTATAAATTGCTCTTATAACTACTATGTGCATTAGCCATGACAGGAATACGCTATATAACCGACGAAAAAGGGAATAAGACAGATATCGTTATTAATCTTGAAGAGCATCAGGAGCTAGTAGAAGATATTCTGGACGCCCTACTAATAGAATACCGTAAGAGCGAAGATTCGGTTTCACTGGAAGATTTTGTTACTGAATTAAAGAACGAAGGGAAGCTGGATGTCTGAGCAGTATTTAGTCAGAATAGCCTCCTCAGCGCAAAAGGAAATTAAATAACTACCTCCCAAAGAAATTGCCCGTATAATTCCTGCTATTCAAAAGCTTGCCGAGGAGCCTCGTCCATCAGGTTGTAAAAAGTTAGTGGGAAGTAAAAATTACTATAGAATACGCATCGGTGAATACCGCATACTTTATATAGTTGAAGATACCATACGGATTGTAGAAGTTTCGGGCGTCCGTCATCGCCGTGAAGCTTACGATTGATCTCTATGCCGCTCCACTACCACCGCCTGGGTCACGGCCCGCACGTACTACTTGCTTTTCATGGCATTGGTCAGGAAGGAGCCAGTTGCTACCAACCCCTTGCCGACGCCCTTGGCGACTACTACACCATCTACGCATTTGATCTTTTCTTCCACGGGCAGAGCAGGGATCTTTTATTACCTGACACCATTTCCGAAGACAAACCTATCACCAAAGCAGCCTGGAAACAGATCATCCAGGACTTTTTATCTTCCCATAGCATCGACAGGTTTGATGTAGCGGGGTTCAGCATGGGCGGCCGCTTTGCGCTGGCTACGCTTGAGGCTTTTCCCGAGCGTATTGATAAGGCTTTTTTGATGGCTCCCGACGGTGTCTCTGAGCACCCCCTATACGGATTGGCTACTCGCCTGGCTCCTGCCCGGAGGCTCTTTCACTGGGTACTTGATCATCATGAAACCCTTATACATGCGGCCCGGCTCCTGGAAAAGACCCGCCTGATCAGCGGAAGCCTCGTACGCTTCGTCCAGCACATGCTGGCTACTCCCGAAAGGCGACATACTGTGTACCATTCCTGGGTGGCGTTCCGGCAGCTACGCTTTGACATTCCTGCTCTCTATAACACTCTTCAAAAGCATGGCGTACTGGTATACCTCTTCATGGGGCGCCACGACCAGATGCTTCGCCCGGCTCAGGTCGCGCCTCTATCCCGCCTCCTTCCTCCTGACCAGTACCATATCCTCAACTGCGGACACACCCGATTAGTAGCCCATGCAACCCCTTATATCTCCACTTTATTAAAATAAGTTACTTATTACTTGACTTTATGCAAGTAAAGAGGTAACTTTCTCATCGTCATAAACTTATATACGCTATGAATGTAGTTCATCGTATTGAGCGCTGGGGTGAAACGCATCATCCGGCGTGGCTTGACATCGTTCGTATTGCCCTTGGAGTACTGCTTTTCGTAAAAGGAATCAGCTTCATCAGCGATACTACCCGTTTGGCCCAATTAGTTAACGGCTTGAACTTCGACCTGTGGTCTGTAATGGCGGTACACTACGTGGCCTTTGCCCATATCTTCGGCGGCTTCCTGATTGCCCTGGGCAGCATGACCCGTCTGGCCTGTATTCTACAGATACCGATCTTATTTTTTGCTGTATTTTTCGTAAACCTACGTATGGGATTCTCGTACCTCAACTCCGAGCTCTGGCTCTCTGTTATCACGCTCCTTCTAGTGATTGTCTTCACCGTTGCAGGATCCGGTAAATTTTCAATGGATGAATGGATGAGAACGCACGACCATTGAAATAGCTCACTGAGGACGATGATCATGAGAGGCCCGAATCGGGCCTCTCATTTTTTTGGCTTAAAAAACCAGCCTATCCCTACCGTCGAGATCAGCAAGAGCGCCAGCAGGAGCACCTGAGTAGCCAGACCCTCATTGGGATGTTCGAGCAAGTACCGGATTTCTTTGGCCTTAGTACCGGCCCATACAGTTAGTATAGTACGGGGTACCATTCCCAGCGCCCCTCCCAGCAGCATGCGCCTCAGGCTGGCTCCCGCCAGGGCAAACAACAGGTTGGTAACGGCAAAAGGAAGTACCGGTGAAAGTTTGGTAAAGAATATCAGCTTCAGCTGATTCTCCCGAAAGCGAGTCAGGATAGTTTTAGCACTGGGAAAAGCCTGTTCCAGATACAGTAGCATCTCATTCGCCTTCAGGTAACGGGCCAGGAAGTACACCATAGCAATCGCTACTATATTCATGGCAAACAGCAGGGGGAGCGAGATCCACCCCAGTATGTACCCATATACCAGCGCCAGGAAGCCCGGCGGTACCAGAGCCAGTGCCGACGCTACGGCCAGCGCCCCCGTCAGCCCTACCCACTGCATCAGGGTCCAGCCGGTAATACTACTCTCGTGGGTAATAGCCCAGCCCGTAAACAAGGAGCTGGTCACCAGTGGCATCACCGTCAGAAGCGTACTGAGCAGAAGCGGGAGCGGGTACTTGCGTAGAAAAGAATTAGCCAAGCAATAAGTATTTGTTTAGGAGCAAAGGAAAGCAGATTCAGCCATAAGTAAAACCAGGGACTCACAAAGCCGCTGATCCGGATCTTTTATTCCAACAATCCACCGAACGCGTCTGTTTTAAACACACAGCTCTTTTCCAGTACTTATACAAACGATACTACATACATGCGATTCGGAACCAAAGCCATACACGCGGGCGTAGAGCCTGATCCTACCACCGGCGCTATCATGACGCCCATCTACCAAACCTCTACCTACGTGCAGGAAAGCCCCGGCAAGCACAAAGGCTACGAATACTCCCGTACCCACAACCCTACGCGTACGGCCCTGCAGAAAGCCCTGGCTGCCCTTGAAAACGGTCAGCATGGCCTCTGCTACGCCTCCGGACTGGCCGCCACGGACGCCATACTGAAGCTGTTCCGTCCCGGCGATGAAATCATAAGTACCAATGACCTGTATGGCGGTACCTACCGGATCATGAAGCGGATATTCGAGCCACTGGGCCAGGTGTTCAGCTTTGTGGATATGAGCGATATCTCCAACGTGGAGCAGGCCATTACGGATAAGACCAAGATGATCTGGGTCGAAACGCCTACCAATCCGCTGCTCCGGATTATAGATGTAGCCGCCGTGGCAAAGCTGGCCCGCGATCGGGGTATTATGTGCGTTGTGGATAATACTTTTGCGTCGCCCTACCTGCAGAACCCGCTGGACCTGGGCGCTGACATCGTGATGCACTCCGTGACCAAGTACCTGGGCGGACACTCAGATACAGTAATGGGTGCCCTGGTATTGAACGACACGGAGCTGGCCCAGCAACTGGCCTTCATCCAGAACGCCAGCGGAGCCGTACCCGGCCCACAGGATTGTTTTCTGGTACTACGCGGCCTCAAGACCCTGCATATCCGTATGCAGCGCCACTGCGAAAACGCCGGACGCATAGCCCAGTGGCTGCAGGAGCACCCCAAGGTAGGTAAGGTATACTACCCCGGCCTGCCCGACCACCCCGGCCACGAGTTGGCCGCCCGGCAGATGCGCGGCTTTGGCGGCATGGTATCTTTTGAGCTGAAAGGTGATGTATACGAGGAGGCCGTCAAGGTGATGGAAAGCCTGGAGGTGTTCTCTCTGGGAGAGTCGCTGGGCGGTGTAGAGTCGCTGTGTACCCACCCGGCCAGCATGACCCACGCCAGTATACCGGCAGTAGAACGCCTGAAAGGTGGACTCAAAGATACCCTGATCCGGCTCAGCGTAGGTATAGAAGATGTGGAAGACCTGATCGGAGATCTGGAAAAAGCAATCGGTTGACGATTGCCGCCCCGAAAGCTTGGCGAAGCGTAGCAAAACCCGTAAATTTGGGGTAATCAAACACTACAATCCGTACAGTACTGTACCTTAACACAAGTCTAAATGGAATTATCCGGAAAAGTTATTTCGCTGCTCCCAGAGGTCAATGGCCAGGGGAAAAACGGGACGTGGCGTAAGCAGGAATTTGTTCTTGAGATTCAGACCCAGTCCCAGTTCCCGCGCAAGGTATGTATTACTATGTGGGGTGATAAAATTGATCAGTTTAACCTGAGAGAAGGTGATAATGTCACTGCCTCTATTGATATCGAAAGCCGCGAGTACAACCAGCGGTGGTATACTGAAGTAAAAGCATGGAAAGTGGAGAAAGCCGGTAGCGGCGGTGGAAGCAGCCGTAGCAATGCGGACTTTTCGGAGTCAGCAGCTCCCCTCCCACCCAGCATGACTTTCTCGGAAGACGAATCAGACGATCTACCGTTCTAACTAACAAAAAAGGAGAGCCCGGGCTCTCCTTTTTTGTTAGTCCTGGCTCCTATTACAGATCCAGCCTGGCCGCCAAACCTTTCATATCTCAGCAGGTTATACCAGAAGGTCCACACCTTTACTGCTATGGATATTAATAAAGCAATAGACTTACTTTCGGATAAATTATACAATTGGGTCAGAGAACTGATCCGGCTCCTGCCCAATATTGCTTTGGCAGCTCTGGTACTGGTGCTGGGGTTCTTTGTCGCAAAGTTTGTCAGGCGGCTGGCGCTACGGCTCATTCAGCGGGTTTCTTCGCACGGCACCGTCAACGCCCTTTTTGGCTCCCTGATCTATACCATCTTTGCCGGAGTTATCATCTTTATCGCGCTGAGCATACTCAATCTGGATAAGGCCGTTACGTCCATTCTGGCCGGAGCCGGTATTGCGGGTATAGCGCTGGCGTTTGCCTTTCAGGATATTGCCGCCAACTTCATGTCCGGTATCTTTCTGTCGTTCCGGCATCCGCTACGGGTAGGCGACCTGGTCAAGACCAACGACTACTTTGGTACAGTCATTGAAATCAACCTCCGGGATACGGTGCTACGAACTCTGCAGGGACAGCGGGTAATCATACCCAATAAGGAAGTATTCCAGAACCCCATCGAAAACTTTACTACCACAGGCAGGCGCCGGATGGATATGACAGTAGGCGTATCGTACGGAGATGACCTTCGTAAAGTACAGGACCTAACCATACGCGCGGTGGAGAAGGTCAGTGTCCGGGATCCTAATGAGGAAGTTACCTTGTTTTTCGAAGAGTTTGGGGACAGCTCCATCAACTTCAGCCTCCGGTTCTGGCTCAATGCACCCGACCAGCCTACCTTCCTGCAGGGGAGATCTGAAGCAATTATGTACATCAAGGAAGCCTATGATCAGAATGACATCATGATCCCATTCCCGATCCGGACGCTGGACTTCGGCATCAAAGGCGGCGAGAAGTTGTCCGAAATGGATATCAGCCTGCTGAACGGTACCCGCTCATAAGGGTACCTGTCTACTGGTTCAGACGCCGTACTACCAGAAATAACGGATAACTTATTATCATAAAGAGCAACGCGTATTGGCTGCTGGCCATATCCTGTACCACAACACCTATCAGAAAGGCAATGGAAGCAATCAGCATGACGATCGGGAGTGCCGGATAGGCCGGTACCTTCCACGGACGCGGCAGTGTGGGCTCTTTCCGGCGCAGCGCCAGCAGCGAAGCAAAACCTGAAGTATGCCCAAGCACAAAAAAGAAAGTAGCAATATCGGACAACTTCTCGGTAGCTTCCTTGCCAATCAGGATCAGCAAAATGGCCAGTGCGGCAGTGAGTGGCATAGCCAACGAAGGCGTACCACCCTTATTTACACGTGTACCGGCCCTTAGAAACAGACCGTCACGGCTCATGGAGTACAGCACCCGCGGGTTGAACAGTAGCTGGGCGTTGACAATACCTAGTATTGAAATCATCAGAAACAGCGTGACGATCTTACCCGAACTCTCTCCAAATATAAGCCCAATGGCATCGGCTGCCGCCAGCTTCGACTGGGCCAGTTGGTTCATGGGCATAATGTACAGAATAGCCGCATTACAAAGCAGGTAGATCACTATGATCAGCAGTACACCCCCTATCATGGAGCGGGGCAGGTTGCGGGTAGGGTCCCGGTCTTCTTCGGTAAAGTAGGCAGCCGTATGCCAGCCATCATACGTATAGAATACCGCCTGTAAGGAAAAGATCAGCGGCCCCAGCCAGCTACCGGTGGCGGCGATCTGGCTGGTGGTAGCCATCGCATCAGCCGCCGACACTTCCTGCCCGTAGATGTAGCAGATTGCCACAAAGGCAAACAAGCCTACTGCCTTAAGGAAGCTCATGACATTCTGGAAATTGCTGGCCAGTGCCAGTCCCAGCCAGTGTACCACTGTTAAAGCCAACAGCAGTACGATGGCCACGTAGGGCTCCTGCCCTTCCAACCCGGGCAGCAGGAGCGCCAGGTACTCACTCATGGTATACACGCCAAAGCCCAGTGCCGCGCAGGTACCCAGCCAGCTATTGATACCTACCACAAAACCTGCGTAGCTGCCGAATGCCCGCTGGGCGTACACGTACCAGGCTCCCGCTTTGGGTACGGAGGTACCAAGTTCGATGGTACACAAGGTACCCAGGAAGGCATATAGGCTCACCGCCAGCCATACGCCCATAATCAGCCACGGATCACCCAGCTGCGCCGCAATGGGTCCCGGCTTACGCAGGATACCCGTACCGATGGTACCTCCAATGGTAACGGCTATACCGAATCCAACACCTAGTATTTTTAAGAGCTCATTGCGGGAAGTCGTAGAAGCAGGCTGCATGCAGGAGGAACAGTAGATTAGACCATTCCGAAAGTACCGAAACTTTTAGATACCAGAGCAGACGGGATAGATATTTTTGCAGGAAAAGGTAACTTGCTTCAATAAACTGACGTACCGTACGTCTTCCGGATCCGGAACGACTTTCACTGATAAGCTTACACCGCTATGAAACTACAAGTACCTGCGATGCTGCTCTGGCTGACCCTGGCTACCTCCTGCCAGTTTGGAAAAGGAGCCAGCTATACACCCTCCCAACCCTTCCGCGATTACTGGTACAACGGCCAGGCCGAGATCAGCCGGTACAGCCTTCAGCAGGTACAGTACGGGGCACAAAACCCGGGCGAGGCAGTACTTATATTCGTAACCGAAGACTTCCTGACGGATAAGCAGGTGAAGCTCGAAACCGAAGATAACTCCGGCGACGCTACTTCGGTACTTAAACTCAACAGTATCCGCCGCTTCGTAACCGGCATTTACGACTACTCCCTTTACTCTTCCGTATTCACCCCCGTCAATACTGAAAAGTACCCTCATAGCCTGAAAGTAACCATGTCGGCTCAGGACTGGTGCGGACAAACTTACACTCAGCTCAACCGGCGTGGCAAAGGCTACGAGGTAATGGGCCGGTCGTATTTTGAGAAAAATGTCGAAGAAGATTACAGCTTCAACGACGCCTGGTTGGAAGATGAGATCTGGACCCGCCTGCGCTTCGCGCCGGATCAGTTACCTATAGGTGATACCGAAGCAGTACCTGCCGCCTACGCCGCCCGGCTGACCGGCCAGCCCCTCGAGCCTCAGAAAGCCATCGGCTCCATGACGGCCTACGAGGGTACTGTATTTAAAGGAAGAGCCCTGAATGTGTATTCACTGCTCTATCCGGAGCATAACCGCGAGCTGCGCATCGTATTTGAGAAAGCCTTCCCGCACGAGATAGCCGGCTGGGAAGAGACCTATACTTCACGGGGCAAAGTACTTACTACCCGCGCCGTCCGTACCAGCCTGATCCGCTCCGAGTACTGGAAACATAATGCTCCCGGAGACACTACACTACGGCAGCAGCTGGGAGCTAGGGGATTCTGAAACCGGGCTAAAAACAAAACCGGGCCACCTGATGGCGGCCCGGCTAATTAAATGATAGGATATAGTAGTTACTTCTGCTCCAGAGCTATTACCTGTTCTCTGGCGGTAGTGATAGTCACTTTCTTGGATACGACTTCTTCATTGGTAATCATCTCGAAGTAGTAGGTGCCGTCACCCATTTCTTTCAGATCAAACTTGCGCTTGTAGTACTCCATATCTTTGGGTAGTGATTCGCGGTGCAGTACGTTGCCATTTTCATCCTTGATCTGGATGGTCATACGAGACGTAGCGGATTTTACAATGGCCAGGTTCACTTTGGATGAATTGGCAACCTGATACATTCCCAAATTGAATGACTTAGGTTTCTCAGGGCCCACCATCATGTGGTTGTCGGCGAAGCTGATCAGAGGCAGCGACAGAGCAAAAACAAATAGTAATGTGCGGATTGATGATACTACATTTTTCATGGCTAATAGATGTTTTTAAATGGCTAATTTATTTTTCGTTCCTTGGCTAATACTATTATTCATGAAAAGTCTGTGCCATGTGCCATACCAAATAAAAATAAATCCATACACTAGTATAACCCATTGATAATCAATAAATAAATTACTTAAAAAATATATAGCAATCCATGCAACGCTCAAGTTAACGTTCGCTTTCGAACATTTTTGTTCGGTGGTGAACAGGCCGTACAGTAGTCTTAGTCCGGAAGCCGCCAAACGAAAAGAGGCAGGAACCTGCTGGTCCCTGCCTCTTCTATAATGCTACTATATACTTACAATACGGCCTCGGCTAATACAAGTACTTTATTGTTCAAGACCTCTACCACACCGCCATCAATCGTATATACCTGCTTTACAGCACCCGTATCCACTACTACATCTCCACGACCCAGTGTACTCACCAGTGGAGCGTGGCTGTTCAGGACCTGAAACTGCCCTTCAGTACCCGGGAAGGTAACGGCTGTCGCCTCGCCGGCAAATACTTTCTTATCGGGGGTGATTATTTCTAAGTTCATAACTTTTTTAGCTATTAGGGGTAACTATCGGGTAGTAATGGCCTAAGGCACCTCTACCCGGTAGCTACTGTCTGTCTTTTTATCGGACCGCTTCGGCAAGCATTTTCTCTCCTTTGGCAACGGCGTCCTCGATAGTACCTACCAGGTTGAATGCCATCTCAGGGAGGTGATCCAGGTCACCGTTCATGATCATGTTGAAGCCTTTGATAGTATCGTTGATATCTACCAGTACTCCTTTAAGACCTGTAAACTGCTCAGCTACGAAGAAAGGCTGTGACAGGAAGCGCTCCACACGACGTGCCCGTGATACCACCAGCTTATCGTCTTCTGAAAGTTCTTCCAGACCCAGGATCGCGATGATATCCTGAAGCTCTTTGTAACGCTGCAGAATGTTCTTCACGTTCTGTGCGCAGTTGTAGTGAGCATCACCCAGGGTCTCGGCCGAAAGGATACGTGATGTAGAGTCCAGAGGATCCACCGCAGGGTAGATACCTTTCTCAGATACTTTACGGCTAAGTACCGTAGTAGCATCAAGGTGAGCAAAGGTAGTAGCCGGAGCGGGGTCAGTCAAGTCATCGGCAGGTACGTATACGGCCTGTACCGATGTGATAGAACCACGCTTGGTAGAAGTAATACGCTCCTGCATGGCACCCATCTCGGTGGCCAGCGTAGGCTGGTAACCTACCGCCGAGGGCATACGTCCCAGAAGGGCCGATACCTCAGAACCCGCCTGCGTAAAACGGAAGATATTATCGATAAAGAAAAGAATATCACGTCCCTGTCCCTGGCCGTCGCCGTCACGGAAGTACTCCGCTACCGTCAGACCTGACAGTGCCACACGGGCACGGGCTCCGGGAGGTTCGTTCATCTGACCGAACACGAAGGTAGCCTGTGATTCTTTCAGAGTGTTGTAATCTACTTTAGACAGATCCCATCCGCCTTCTTCCATGCTGTGCTTGAAGTCGTCGCCGTATTTGATGATACCAGCTTCGATCATTTCGCGCAGCAGGTCATTACCTTCACGGGTACGCTCACCCACACCGGCAAATACCGACAGACCTGAGTAAGCCTTGGCGATGTTGTTGATCAGCTCCTGGATCAGTACGGTCTTACCTACACCCGCACCACCAAACAAACCGATCTTACCACCTTTTACGTAAGGGGCCAGCAGGTCAATTACCTTGATACCGGTATAGAGGATCTCAGTACCCGTAGCCAGATCTTCAAATTTGGGAGCTGCCCGGTGAATAGACATACCATTGGCAGTATCTATAGACTCAAGTCCGTCAATGGCTTCACCTACCACGTTGAAAAGACGGCCTTTGATTCCCTCACCAATCGGCATTCTGATAGGTGAGCCATATGATCTTACTTCCATGCCGCGCTGCAAGCCTTCGGTACCATCCATCGCGATCGTACGAACGCGATCTTCACCCAGGTGCTGCTGACATTCGAGTATTACTTTTTGACCATTCGGTTTTACGACTTCCAACGCATCGAGAATAGCTGGGATGCGCTCGCTGTCTTCAAACGATACGTCTACAACTGGACCAATTACCTGCGTAATTTTTCCTATGTTTGTCGCGTTTGCCATTGTGAGATATGATTATCGTCAAGTTGTTATTTCAAGGCCGCAAAATTAGAATATAATTTGGTCAGTACCAATAGCTGCCCCACGCATTTATTGGATATTTTTTAGAAAATAACCCTGTTTTTACGATGAGTCTATTGAAGTTTTTTAGAATGGCGACGTTTAGTAATTATGAGACAATTATTTTTTCAGAGAGACTGGAATACCAACGAACTACGCAGCGCTTTGGGAGCGCTCATCGTACTGGTCATAGGTTTAGTTTTTTTTAGTGTTAAAATCGTTAATCCGCTCGCTAACGCAACCCGTTGGGATGTGCTCAGCGAGCTGTCCGAAGTGTCTGCCGCAGTGGATGTTCTGCGTCTGGAAAACTGGCAGTACGGGGTATCCGTGCCCTCTTACCTGGTGACGGAGCAGTTTGTAGCATCCACTATGGAAGTAGACTTCATGTCGGTGTGGATGCTGCTGGGTCTGGGGGGGATAGGTATATCTCTTATTCTGGCGGGCCTCACGACACTGCCCCGCTTCTGGTACCTGGGTAGTATGGTGGTTTTTATCCTGCTACTGGGCGCCTCCCAAACCGAAACCCTGGGTATATTCGGTGAAGGCAGCCGTACTTTTTTTATTTTGATGTTGCTGCTGTATGGTGGCCTCAGCTACTACTTACACGCGTTCAGGACCGACGTATCCGTTGGCTTTCGTATCCTTGCCTTTCTGGCTGTATCGGTAGGCCTTGCGGTGCTGGCTGCCTTTACGTCTACCGTTCCCTATCCTGCGCTCACCGCTGCTGCATACTCCACACCTCTGTGGCTGGTACTGTCGGTGCTGTTTCTGCTCATCTCGGCTACCGAGATCATGGCCGGACTGGTGTGGCTTAGTACCAGTTCCAGGGTAGGCATGGGTCGTTCGTCGCTGAAAAACTTCCTGATCATCGCTATTCTGTACCTGGTGTACCTGCTGCTGCTATTCCTGCGCAACACCCGCCAGATCGACTGGGACATGACGCTCGTAAACCCGGCGGTACTGGCCATAGTAGCCGGCCTGCTCGGGATCTGGGGCTTCAGTGCCCGCAGTGAGTCTACCAATGGAGTACTCTACTACCGCGAAGCCGGCTTCTGGATCTACATAGGACTCTTTGTGGTTACGGCTGCTTTTGCGGGTTATGCGGCCGCTATGGCCAATGACCCCCTGCTGGAAGTACTCGAAGACGTAGTAGTAAATGGTCAGCTTGCCATGAGTGCAGTCTTTCTGTTTTACGTCCTGGCCAACTTTCTGCCGCTGCTGCAGCAAGGACTGGCAGTACATAAGGTACTCTACAAACCCCTCAGGTTTGGCCTTACCCAAACCCGCCTGCTGGGCTTTGCCGGATTTGTGATCCTGATCTCTACCCAGACACTGCTGCCCATATACCAAGCTGTGGCCGGGTACTTCAACGGCCTCGGCGACCTGTACACTACTACCCGCGAGTACACGCTGGCCGAGCAGTACTACAAAATGGCGCTGCAGCAGGAGTTCCAGAACCACAAGTCCAACTACGCGCTGGCTTCACTGGCCCTGCGGCAGGGCGACCGCACCGCCGCGGCCTTTTACTTCCGGCAGGCTACGCTCAAGAACCCATCCCCGCAAGCTTACGTGGGGCTCGGCAATGTACTGGTACAGGAAAACCTGTTCTTTGACGCCGTATTCAGCCTGCGCGAGGGTATCACTACCTTCCCTAAGAGCGGTGAGCTGCTCAACAACCTGGGTATGCTGTATGCCCGTACCAACGTAGCTGACTCGGCCTACCTGTATCTTGAGCAGGCCGAGCGTACAGCGCTTCGCCGGGAGGTACCCGCTACCAACCTGCTGGCTATATGGGCCCGCAGTGCCGACGCTACTCTGCTGGACTCGCTGACGCGGCAACTGGATGAGCGGGAGTATCCCTCCTGGCAGGCCAACTGGCTGGCCGTGCAGAACCTGCGTCAGGACTTTACTGATCGCCGCTTCCGGCAGGAGGCCATTCCGGCTGACTCGCTCCTGAGTGTATCGGGGCTGGCCTATGTATACAACTTTGCCCTGAATCAGGCCCGTCAGGATAGTCTGCTCATACAACTGGCGCCTAGTCTGGCGGACAAAAACCCTTTCCTGGCTGACGACCTGCTGCTGGCTTCGCTTTACTCGGAGTTCTACAGTGGTAATAAGCTCCGGGCCCTGGAGATTATGAATGCCTGGGTGGAGGAAGGCGGTGAAAAGGAGCCGCTCTTCCGCAAAATAATAGGACACTGGTACCTGCAGCTGGGCCTGTATGACATGGCCATTGAGGAGCTGTCGCTGGTCAAGGGGCCGGAAGGTCTGCTGGGACAGGCACTGGCGCAGGCCCTATCGGGTCAGGTAGCGGCCGCGGCCATACTGCTCGAGAGACTGCAGGACGAAGGGGCTAATCCCGCGGTACAGGCCCTGCAGCAGAGCCTCTCCGACGGGATGAAACACGTTACGGCTACCGACACGCTCCTGGCTACTGCCCAGGCTAAGCCTTCGCCCGTGACCTTCCAGAGGGCGCTGCAGGCCAATCCGCTGGATGCTGATGTCGTGGTGGCAGCTTCTAACTATTTCAGGCAACAAAAGCAACCCACAAAAGCTTACCAGATAGTAGTGAACGCGTTGAGATTCAACGATAGTTCGTCCCGTATCTGGGAGCAGTATGCACTGCTGAGTCTGGATCAGGGTCTGCTGCAACAGGCTGACGAAGGGGCCGCCAAAGTACAGACCTACGCGTCGGCCGCCGACTATCAGGCTTTTACTGAGCGCTATCAGCCCAGAAAGGCTCTTATCGAAAAACAGCGCGAGGAGTTTCGTTGATTTTTTATTTTTGATCTGACCAGTACTACCTATGACTGTACACTGGAAAACCACCGGCTGGCAAAGTGAATACCGGATATTCAGGGAAAAGACCATCGTCGGAATCCTGAAAAAAAGCTTCTGGGATAAGACTGCCTACGGTGAATATAACGGACACCTGCTGCGCTTTCAGACCCAGGGACTCTGGAAGCCCTCTACCCGCATCCTGGATATAGAAGGGACGCGGGAGCTAGGCAGGATTGAGTATGACAGCTGGAAAACCTCGGCCCGCATAACCTACGAAGATCAGCACTTTGACTGGAAGCGAGCTTCGTGGAGGAGCAGTAGCTGGTCGGTATCCAATGAAGAAGAGCAGGTAGACTATCAGCAGCAGGGATTCTGGGAAAAACAAGGTGTGATCGAATACGAATGGGCCAGTCCGGCCATAGTACTGTGTGGTCTGTTTATATCGTAGCTCCTGATGCAAGTAGCTTTCCTGGCTGGCTGTCCAGCTGAGCGTCCATAATCCTAAGTGAGACTCTATGAAAATCATCGAAACCAGTAATATCTCCAAACGCTATGTAATGGGTACAGAGGTGATCGAAGCCCTGAAGTCTGTGAGTATAGCAGTCAACAGAGGGGAGTATGTGGCCTTTATGGGGCCATCCGGATCGGGCAAATCTACCCTGATGAACATCATCGGCTGCCTGGATACCCCCACTGCCGGCCGCTACGTGCTCAACAACAAGGACGTAAGCGACATGAGCGAAAATGAGCTGGCTGAGATCCGCAACAAGGAGATAGGATTTGTGTTCCAGACCTTTAACCTGCTCCCGCGCATGTCGTCGCTGGAGAACGTGGCTCTGCCGCTCATCTACGCCGGCTACAACAGGACCGACCGTACCGAAAAAGCCATGCTGGCCCTCCGGAATGTAGGCCTCGAAAACCGCGCCGGCCATAAGCCCAACGAGCTATCGGGGGGACAGCGGCAGCGCGTGGCCGTAGCCCGGGCGCTGGTCAATGACCCGAGTATCCTGCTGGCTGACGAGCCTACCGGTAACCTTGATACCAAGACCTCCTACGAGATCATGGACCTCTTTGACCAGCTCCATAGCAAAGGCAATACTATAGTGATGGTGACGCACGAAGAAGACATAGCCCGCTACGCGCACCGCATCATCCGCCTGCGTGACGGCCTTATTGAGTCGGATACCGTCAATCCCAATCCTACGAAGGTGGAACATCTGGCCAAAGAAGCCCGCGAACAGGACCATTAATGACACTTGTTGGTATCCTGTATAGATCAAAACCTGTTTTCTCTTAAAATCTTCCGAACTTTGCCCGGAAGATTTTTTGTTTTCTATGAATCGGCCCCCGTACCTACGGGCTGGCTTCTCTTTTTATTATTGATCAGTACTTTATGAAGATTAACTTTTCGGATATAATACTTTTTGAAAACGACGACTTCCTGCTCGTCAACAAACCACCCCACCTGGCTACCCTCGACGAGCGTACCGCCGACCGGGGCGGCAGTGTACTGCGCCTGGCCCGGGAGTACCATCCCGACCTGCAGGCAGCCCACCGCCTCGACAAGGAGACCTCCGGGGTACTGGCCTTTGCCAAGCATCCCGAAGCTTACCGGCACCTGTCGATGCAGTTTGAGCACCGCGAAGTGACCAAGCGCTACCATGCCGTCACCAACGGCATCCACGATCTGGACAGCATATCGGTATACCTGCCTATCCTGCCGCTGAAGAATGGTACCGCCGTTAAGATCGACAAGGTCAACGGTAAGATAGCCGAAACCATATTCAACACCCTGAAAGTGTACCGCGGCTATACGCTGGTGGAGTGTATTCCTATTACGGGACGTATGCACCAGATCCGTATCCACCTGTCGTGCCTCAACGCACCCATTGTCAACGACCCTCAGTACGGTGGGAAGCCCATATACCTGTCAAGTATAAAACGCAAATTCAACCTGAAGAAAGAAACCGAAGAGCAGCCGCTCATCCAGCGGGTAGCGCTGCACGCTTTTGCGCTGTCATTCGCACTGATGGATGGCGAGCCCATTCGCATTGAAGCTCCCTACCCCAAGGACTTTGACGTGCTGGTAAAGCAGCTGGATAAATTCGGTGTATAACTAAAAAGAGCGGAGGCCAGGCCCCCGCTCTTTTTGTTTATGAATCCTTCGTACTTACATCACGCAAAGCCAAAGGCAGCAATAGCGTATATAGCCAGGAGAAGGAAAAGGATAACGGCCCCGCCGAAGATAAGACCAAGCAGAGCGGCAGCCTTGGACGACCGGGGCGACTCTCCTCTTCTGATCTGACTTAGTCCTACGATACCTAGTACCAGTCCTGCTATACCAAATAGTATGGCTATTCCAGGTACAATGCCCAAAATCAACATCAGTAGCCCAAGTCCGCCAAATATCAGGGACAGTCGGGGTATGGTTTTGGACTGTCCGTTGGCTCCGGCTTCCTTAGGTGCCGAGGCTTTGCTGATCTTTTTCTCCAGTTTTCTGGTGATCATCCGCTCCTTCCAGCTGGGTTTTGCGTGAGTTTTTTCGGCTTTGTACGCCTCTCTTATCGCCTCAGCAGGAATTACGGCGGAAACATCAGCAGGTGATACTACTGACTCCATACCTTCAGCGGCAGAGGCCGTTGCCACGGGGGCCGTTGCCACATCACTTGAGACCACGGCAACATCTTCCACGGTACCTACTGGTTGTGTTGATGGAGCCGGGCTTGATGAAAGTCTTGTTTCTTTCTTTGTACTAAAACTTTCAAATTGGGGCTTACTCATTTGGGGGTACTGGTGCTTTTGGCAAGCAGAAATAATACTGATCAGAACGAGGAAGAGTAGAGTTGTTTGTTTCATGTACAAAAGGTTAAAAAAAGAATAATACATTTTAGAACAATTAGGTAATGGTCAGGCACCTACCTATAGCTCCTAGAGCAATTAAGATGCCGCATAGGCTACAAAGAAGGCCAAAAAATAAAGAAAGACAAGTACCAATACTCCATTGAGTACAAGACCTAATATAGACAAGACCTTAGAAGATCGGGGGGCTGCTCCTCTTTTTGCCTTTTTAAGTCCAACTATACCAAGTATCAATCCGACAATTCCAAGAAGAAAAGCAACAGCCGGTATACCCGCCACAAGAAGTACTACTCCTGCTACTCCGGTAAGAAATGACAGCAAAGGTGCTACTTCGGTTTTGCCACCAGCCCTTGCTTTTTTAGCTATGGCCGCTCTCTCCGGTTTCTGATATTTCCTGCTGACGAGTTGTTCCTTCGAAGATGATGGAGTCTTTGTGGCTGAAATATGGAGGCTATTTTTTTTGTCGCCAATAGTTTGGCCAACAGATTTATCGGGTACTATTACCTCTATACCTTCTGCCGACGAGGCTAAATAATCAATACCTGGAGCTGTCAGTTGTGGATCAGCCTTTAGCTGAGTCTCCTGTACAATTGTTGGGTTATGGTCCGCAGAGGCTGGTTGATGATAGCTTATAAACTGCGGCTTACGAATAAGCGGATAGGAATATTTCTGACAAGCAGAAGCAAAGACGAGTAGAAATAACAGTAGCTGGATCGGTCTTCTCATATACATGGCGCTGGATGATATACTAAGTAAGGCCTTGGTACTTTGTGCAAAAAAAAGCGTGAGGCCAGGCCTCACGCTCTCTCTATATATATTGCTTCTGTTAGAATTTGAAGGCAACTCCGGCGTGCAGTACGCTAAATCCAGAGCCTAATTCAGCGAATAAAGCCGTGCTGGGTTTGAAGTAGTACCTGCCTCCAATGTGGGCCAGAAGTGAAACGCCATCGCCATAGCTATCGTAGATACCACCATAGTTGATATTACGGTAAGCAAGTCCTAAACCGGCATAAAGGTCGAATCTTTCGTCATTCAGGTTTAGTAGCTCGTTGAAGTGGTATGAACCACGAGCACCAATGGTAAGTACTGACCATCTGTAGCCCAGATACCCTCTGCTTGAATAACCTCCCAATGCACCTACGCTGATAGCGTCATGTACACCTACTTCGAAGGATCCGCCAAGACCTATACCGCCGTAGCCGTATGTACCTAAGCCGATACCTACATTTAATAATTTATCGCCTTTTTCATACTGTGCGAATGCAGACTGAGATGCCAGTGTAAACATGGCCATTACAACAAAAGTCAAGAAGAATTTTTTCATGTGCTATTGAGAATTGTTTGGGTGAGTAATTAATAAGACAAAGTAAAGCTATTTTTGTTTGCTCATGAACAAATGAACTTGTCAACTTAGCAAATGGCTAGTTAGAGCGTATAAAAACACGTATGAACTGTATAAAAGCCTTTCTCCTGAAGTAGTGTAGCTTCCTAACTAGTTGTACTTTTTCTAAAAATCCACGTCCTGGTTGTAAACAGTCATACCTATACTGACTACTAAGTACAGGATTCATTAGGGCTTTCCAGTGACCATTCAGCTCTCATCCATACGTCTGTTTTAAGTAAAGTACAGGTACTGCATGGGTAAGTAGAGGCATAAAAAAAACCGCCCCGGCATTGGTAGTGACCGGGGCGGTTTGTAATTATTCAGGGGCTATGTACTAGTTATAGCCCGGGTTCTGAGGTTTCAGATTCGGGTTGTTCAGCATCTCCTGTACACCCAATGGGAACAGCAGGTGCTTCTCAGCCAGGGGTACGTTGGTGTTCAGGTTCACGTGACCTACGAAGTTGTCAAAGCCTTTGGTCTTTTCGTTGAACACCTTGCGCAGGCGCACCATGTCAAACCAGGTAATGCCTTCGTACGCAAACTCGTACCAGCGCTCCCGCCATACCGCCTCCCGGAATGAAGCCTGGGTGAAAGTACCCAGCTCCGGCGTCTTGAGCTGAGCGCGGTCACGTACCTTCTTGTACGCGTTGTAAGCTTCCTGCGTAGGAGCTCCCAGCTCATTCTGCGCCTCCGCGAAGATCAGCAGTACTTCGGCGTAGCGGATCAGTGGTACGTTCAGGTTGTCGGTACGGGTACCGGCTACACCTTCCGCGCCGTTGGCCGTCTGGTTGAAGTGCTTGAACACGTAAGGTGCTCCCAGTTCGAAGCGGGCACCGTTACCGTTGGTAAAGTAGGTCGTATAGAACCAGCCTTCCTGATCTTTAGTACGCAGATCGCCTGCTTCGTACGAGTTGTAGAACGATGTAGTAGGCACCGTACTACCTGTACCACCCGGTCCGGCAAATGTAACGGGCTTAAAGTTCGGGAAGTAGTTACCCATAGGGTTACCGGCTACCGAAGCATTGTACTGAATCATGAACAGATGCTCAACGCGGTTTTTCAGGCTCTCGCGGTGTACATCCTTGTAGGTAGGGAACAGGTTGATTTCCGACGGGTTGGCATTGGCATAATCAATCACCTCCTTGGCCTTGTCAGCCGCCAGCTTGTAGTGCGAAGCACCTTTGCTCAGCGGGAATCCCGCCATGGTCAGATACACCTTCGACAGCAGCGCCTTCACTGCCGCCTGGTTGGCGCGTCCTGATGGATCCATCCAGGGCAGTCCGGCTTCCTCGGCCGTTTTCAGATCGCTCACAATAAGATTATAAATCTCTTCCTGAGAAGCTCTGGAAGGTGAGAAATCTTCGGAAGTAGCGGTTTGCGGCTTGGTAACCAGCGGAGCATCCCCCCACAGGCGAACGATATTAAAATAACTCCAGGCCCGGAGGAAACTAGCTTCGCCCAGAATCTTCTTTTTCTGAGTATCAGGCATCGGCGTAATAGGCGGTACCTTTTCCAGCACCATGTTGGCATTGGCTACTACGCGGTACAGGCCATTCCACCAGTTGACGATGTGCATCGTATACCCATCGTACGAGAGCGAGTACAGGTTGTTCAGGTCCGAGTTCTGAGCAGTTTCGGTGGTAGCGGTACCTGTTACTGCTTCCAGCATCTGCCAGTTAGATGAAAAGATACCGGCGCCATCCCCGTAGAACCGCAGTCCTGAGTAAGCCGCTGCAATGGCCGCCTCGGCGTGGTCTGGAATGTTATAAAAGCTTTCCGGCGTAAGGTTGGATGGATCCTTCTCCATCAAAAAATCATTACAACTGGTAGGCCCGAGCAGTACAGCCCCACACAGGAGTATCTGACCAGCCTTTTTCAAATTATATAACTTCATATTGAATATTATTTAGAAAATAAATATCAAACTTATAATGTAAGTTGAATACCTCCCATGTAGATGGTTGGCTTGGGATAGCCATGCCAGAGGATACCCTGCGAGAATACGTTGCTGGCTGCATCTCCGTTGGTAGGTGTAGCCTCAGGATCGCCATGTGGGTACTTGGTCAGCAGGAAGAAGTTCTGAGCCGACAGGTACACGCGCAGACGGCTGAGTCTCATCCGTGACGTCAGTTCTGAGGGTACGTTGTAGCCCAGCAGCAGGTTACGACCACGAATGAAAGAGCCGTCAAACACCCAGCGGGTATCTACATTGGTTACGTAGCCGGCACGGGTCTCACGAATTTCGGCGATGGGTGAATTCTGGTTCTGCGGTGTCCAGGCATCCAGTACTGACTTGTAGCTATTGGCAATAGCCTGGCGGTCTTCGCTTGGGTGCAGGGTCAGATCAAGTACGTCGTTTCCGTATACATACTGCAGGTCAAGGGTCAGGTCAAAGTTACCGAAACGAACTGTGTTCATTACAGAACCCCAGCCTTTAGGGTTACCGTTACCGATGATGGTACGGTCGGCATCTGTGATAGCCTTGTCACCGTTCAGGTCGCGATACTTGATATCTCCGGGCTGCATAGGCAGGTTGTTACGGTAGCTACGGAACTGAGCTGCCTCATCACGCTCGGCTTCACTCCAGACGCCATCCCGGATAAGTCCCCAGAAGGAGCCTACCGGCTGACCAATGCGGATGATACTGGTTGGGTTCGTGAAGTTAGGACCACCCACTCCGAAGATGTCCGAAGGAGTAGCCAGCGACAGTACCTTGTTGCGGTTGAAAGAAGCATTGAAGTTAGTTGTCCAGCTGAAGTTGCTTCTTTCTACGTTAACAGTATTCAGAGATAGCTCTACACCCTGGTTCTCCATTGAACCAATGTTCTTCCGGATTACAGCGTAACCACTGGTACGGGGTACGGGAGCATCCAGTAGCATATCCGTTGTCTTACGGTAGTAGTAATCAGCTTCGAAAGATATCCGTCCTTTCAGGAAGCCTACTTCTACCCCTACGTCACTCTGGGCAGTTCTTTCCCAGCGCAGGTTAGGGTTAGCCAGACGGTTGATACCAGTACCACCTACACGGGTATCTCCGTATACAGCAGAGTAGTTGGAGCTAAGCAGCGACAGGGATGAGTACGGTGGAATCTCGGAGTTACCCGTTACGCCATAGCTGGTACGTACTTTCAGGTTAGAGATCAGGTTATTTCCTTTCAGGAAGTCTTCCTCGGATACTTTCCAGGCCAGAGCCGCCGACGGGAAGAACGAGAACTTGTGGTTGTCTCCAAACTTAGACGATCCGTCGGCCCGGCCGGTTACAGTCACCAGGTACTTGTCTCTCAGGCTATAGTTAATACGGCCAAAGTACGAGTTAAACGCGAAGCGTGAAGCGCCCGATCCAACCTGAGGGTTAGTGGCACCGGCACCCAGGTTATCAAAGCCAAAGTAGTCCGTAGCAAAGTTCTGGATGTAGGCCCGCATAGCAGTAGACCTGGTTTCCTGCCACGAAATACCTGCCAAACCCGTAAAAGCATGGATACCATTAAAGGTCTTGGTATAGGTAAGGTAATTCTCCAGCGACCAGAACATCTGTTTGTTAAACACTTTCTCGGCCGTACCAAACTGCGATATGGCCAATGTACGGGTGCTCGACTGGTTTATTTCCTGGCCAATGGCGTTTACACCCAATACGGTACGCATTTCCAGGCCTGGTGCCAGCGTGAGGTTCGTATACAAGCTTCCCAGGGTAGTCTGGGTACCTATGATATACTTCCGGCCCATCAGGCGGTGTATTGAGCTCATAGTACCTTCAGCCTGTGGGTAGTCACGGTTATTAGCGAAAGTACCGTCGGCATAACGTACCGGCAGGAACGGGAAGTCCTCTACGATCTGACGCGATACGGCATCATTGATATCCGACAGGTTCTCGGTCTGGTGGTTGTAGCTGAGGGTAGCACCTATTTTCAGCCATTTTTTCACCTGGTCGTCGATACTAAACCGGGTGGCGTAGCGGGTCTGGTAGGTAGTCTTGATCAACCCCTGCTCGTCGCGGTAGTTGAGCGACAGGGCATAGGTAGTGCGGCTGTTACCTCCGCTTATACCCAGCTGGTGGTTCTGCGACACCCGGTTCTGGGTAGCTTCTTTGAACCAATCCGTATCGTGCAGGGGATTCAGGTCAGCATCAAAAACACCGGGGAATTTAGCCGCATAGTCTCTACGACGCTTAACAGGGTCCAGGTTAGCATACTTGCCCGATGCCCAGCCGGCCGGATCATACTTGGCGATGTTGGCATAGGCCAGATCTTCCACTTTCAGATATTCTCTGGCATTCAGTACCTGAGGCCGCTTGGGACCAATGGTAGGCACGCTCAGGTCAGTGCTGTACGTTACCTGTCCTTCACCCGCTCTTCCTTTCTTGGTAGTTACCAATATTACCCCGTTTGCACCACGGGCACCGTAGATAGCCGTTGAAGAAGCATCTTTCAGTACCTCTACCGATACGATATCGTTGGGGTTGATGTAGTCAATGGGTGAGCTGTATTGAGCAAGGTTAGCCTGAGGGAGCATTACTCCGTCCACTACGTACAGCGGGTTGTTGGAAGAGTTGATAGAGCTGAATCCGCGGATACGTACGTTGGTTCTACCCCCCGGACGACCGGAGTTGGTATTGACCTGTACACCGGGCAGGCGACCTGCCAGCATCTGGTTCAGAGAAGGAGCCGGACGCTCTTTAAGTTCGGCCTCTTTTACTGAGCCTACGGCACCGGTCAGATCTGATTTTCTAGCCGTACCGTAACCGATTACCACCACTTCATTCAGTACCCGGGTATCTGATCCAATGGCTATATCAACGGTGCTGCGGTTACCTACCGGTACTTCCTGGCTTGTATAACCTACAAAGCTGAAAACCAGAACGCCCCCGTTGTCAGGCACCGAGATGGTATAGTTTCCGCTTCCGTCGGTAGTGGTTCCGACATTGGTTCCTTTCACAACCACGTTAACACCAGGCAGACCTTCTCCGCTCTCCTGATCAGTCACCTTACCTTTTACTGTTTTGTCAACAGTTGCGCTTTTAATAACTAAGCTGGATGCGTTGAGGGCACTGGCCTGGGTTCCGATCGGGCAGGCTAGCACCAGCAGTATGGGCAGACTCTTATAGAATATGTTCCTGGGGCGGAACATATATAGTGAAGTAGATTTTTTTTTCATTGGTTAAGTCTAAGTTGAGATTTTCACTGTATATACCTCATATACAGGCAAGAAAAGGCGAGTAGATCAGGATGTGTGCTCTGTCATAGTGTTTCATTTTGGGTTAAACATTACATAATTAGAGAGGTACATAAAAAATGATTATTACACTGATGCAATAATCATTTAGCTAAAAACTACCTGATGATCGAAACGATGAAGCATATAAGTGTATAATGGTTACACCTTATCGGTTACAATCTGATGAAGCAGTAGTACTATTAAATCAGATAATGACACATTATACTCATATAAAGTAAAATTTTTTAAAAAGATTTATTCAGCGGTCTATTCCTCTGTATAGTTGTATTATAAGGCACCTTATTCAGCTACTTACCAGCATAAAAAAGCCCGGCTGCCATAGGCAGCCGGGCTCTGTTGCGTATCACTACTACCTGTCAGGTACAGATAGCAGAATTAATATAGTGGGGACCGTCTCAGTTCGTCAGCTCTTTTCTGAGCTTGTCCTTAAATACCTTCTTAAATTTATCCAGCTTGGGTGCTACCACAAACGCGCAGTATCCCTGCTCGGGGTTATTGGCGAAGTAGTTCTGGTGGTAGTCTTCGGCTCTGTAAAATGTCTCAGCTTCGGATATCTCCGTCACAATAGGCTTACCGAACGCTCCTGATTGGTCGAGCTCACGCTTCACCTGCTCAGCCAGTTGCTTCTGCTCTTCATTGTGGTAGTAGATCACCGAGCGGTACTGCGTACCTACGTCGTTACCCTGGCGGTTGAGCGTGGTAGGGTCATGGCTGCGGAAGAAAGCCTCCAGTAGTTCGGCGTAGCTGATCTTGCTGGGGTCGTAGTTGAGTTGTACGCACTCGGCATGGCCGGTGGTACCTTCGCACACGGCCCGGTAGGTAGGGTTAGGTACCTGACCGCCCGAATACCCTGATACCACATTGTACACTCCGTCCAGTGATTCAAAAACGGCCTCTGTACACCAGAAACAGCCCGTTCCGAAGGTTGCCGTTTCCAGTCCTGCCGCGGTTGAAGTAGGTTCGCTATTCATTTTTTTGGTTTGGTTTTTGGTTGATTGAGCATAGGACGCCCCTGTTACCATACTCAGTAGCACAAGCGTGAAAAGCAGGAGGGTTGTTTTCATGCGAACTATGTTGTTCTTTTGATTAGATAATTTAGTAACGTATCGTGGCTGCGGAAAGTTTATCCGCTCAGGCCCTGATTCCATAGCCATTTTCATGACCTATCTTCACGTCAAAGCTCTGCATATAATATTCGTAGTAAGCTGGTTTGCGGGCCTGTTTTACATGCCCCGGCTGTTTGTGTACCATACCGAAGCCCAGCAGCTCCCCGAGCCCGGCCGCGACGTACTGTTCAACCAGTTTATCAAGATGGAAAAGCTGCTATGGGGGGCCATCATGGTACCAGCTATGTGGCTGACCATTATTACCGGTGCTACTATGCTGTACATCACGCCCGACTGGATCAACCAGGGCTGGATGCAGCTCAAGCTGGGATTTGTGGCGGGCCTGCTGGCGTACCACTTCTATACCCGCGAGCTTCTGCTCGAAATCCGCCGCGGACACTTCCGCTTCTCGTCCCTGCAGCTGCGCCTCTGGAACGAAGTAGCTACGGTATTTCTCTTTGCTATAGTATTTCTGGTAGTACTTAAGAATACCCTCGACTGGATCTGGGGCGTAGTAGGGCTGATAGCCTTCGCGGTAGTGATTATGTCCGCCGTACGAATTGCCAAGAAGGTACGGGAGAAAAAGCGGGGGTAGCCTTTAATTTTAATATGGTAGCAAGGAGGTTATAAAGGCTCTTAGATATTTATTTCACCGGTGCCTACTGTTACGTCTCTGTATACAAATAACCAAAGGAGCCAAAGGCTACCACCTCTGGCTCGATTACTCTAACTTCTGCCGTCTATACCTGCGTATAGATATTATTATCTAATCCTGCGTTCCTGTTACTTTATATACGATGGTATCGAAGAGCTTAGTACCTGAATTAGTAGCAATAGCGTTTTTAGAGATAGTAAAAGTATTGCCACTGATGGCAGTAATATAAGTACCCAGCGCAATACCAGCCCCTGTAATGTGATTACCAACTTTCCATGCATCAGGCTTGCTAACGTTTCTAATCACATTTTGCCCGGAAATCACATCGCCTATTGTTGGTTCATGGTAGCGCGACCACCAGGTGCTGAACAGGTTATAGTTTCCGCTATTAATACTTTCTGGAATTCCGCTGATAGTTATAGTACTTCCGCTGATAGCCGAGATTGTACCAATTGGGCTTACATTACTAGATAAGGTTTTTGTTCCCAAATAGCTTTCATAGTTAGTAGTAGTCCGGTTAATGATGTGATCTCCCACCTTAACAACACCAGGATCATCTACAGTAAAGGTTGCAGTACCAGTAGCAGGATCTTTGGTTAATGTCTGAGTGCCTAAATTAATAGTATTAACAGCCTTATTTACGTAGTATATGGAACCAGGATCATCAGCAAATTGAATAGTTTGTACTGTTAGTGTATGTCGATTCAAAGCGGCCTTTGAAGCTGCACGCTTGTTGCTGGTCAACTCAGTACTTCCCTGGCTGCCTCCCTGATTATGTCCACCTTCTGCCAATGAGTTACCTATAAAGTTATACTCCGAGTCAGCCCATACGGGTAGAGCCAAGTTGCCCCCTCCGCTACTCAGGCTACAGTTCTGGAAAGTGATATTTACAGCTCCCCACTTCCAAATTCTGAGTGGTGCTCCCTCATATTCTGCTTTTGTATTGGCAAAGACGCAGTTTTGAAATAAGATTGATGAATACGCTACTATGTGATGATCTACCGAAGAAGTAGGAAATCCAAAACTAAATCTGCAATCTGTAAGTATAGCCGGATTAGTACCAGATACACCTGCTCCACCAAAAAAACCAATACCACCAAATCGTTCAGCATGCATACCCCATGCCTTAACCGTAGATTCACCGTTGGCATTCTTTGCATTGAATAAGTACTTCCCCCCGTAGTTTCCTCCAAAAATATGGGGTATATTCCCTGTTCTAGTTCCATAACTAGCCCCATCAAATGCATAGTAGCACGTTCCAACGCTTCCACCATACCAGAGCAGATTCCGATTTTGATTGTTGCAGCTAGCTACTCCTACCTTGTTTCCTTTTACGACACAGTTCCTCCACGTAATTTCGCTGCCCAAAGGGGCGCCAGGCATATAGGGTTCAATTAGGAACCCAACCACAAAATCTGTAACCACAACGTCTTCAAAGGTACATTTGGCTGTTCCGGAAACACTGCTGTTATAATATGCAGTCATACCAGGATATCCTCCATCCTCAGGAACTGTTTTCGAAAATGGATCAATAACGATTCCTGCATATGGTGAATACTGACTGTCCCTAGATCCATTAAGTACATAGTTATTAATATCAAGAAGGGGCTCCTGGGCCGCAGTCAAAATCTTATTGACAGGGTTTTGCCCGTCAATTTTAATCTTAGAAATTTTTATACCCCGACTATTTGTAATACCAATTGCGAAAGTATTGTTATACGAGGGTAAAATACGAGTGGCATTCTGGCTGCTTTCTAGCTGGGCAGCTTCCCCTTCTATACTTAATGATGCATAGTTGCTGAATGTATAAGCCCCTGATCTTCTACCAATTATCCATGGTCTTGAAATGTTGTAATCGCCTGCCGGTATGTATAAATTACGTTTAGCTTTAATACAGTAGTCACTGGCCTTTTGCAAAGCCACAATATCGTCCTTCCCATCGTTAGGCACAGCTCCCCAAATCTGGGGGGTGATACGCTCCACGTTTATTACATACCGCCTGTTACCATGCCGTAAGACCGTAGCCGAGTCGTCTTCGGTGCTGCAGTTTGCATCATAACAGTAGGTAAAAATCTGACCATTTTTGATAATCTGTACTACTTGGGACGTATCAGCTTTACCAGCCCTAAGCTGTGTTGCTGTCAGAAATGGCACTCGTTGCGAAGCATAATCAATAATCTTATTTAAAGCTTCAATTTCCCGGTCTGGATGGATATATTGATGTTTAGATATGTCATAGTTTTCAAAAACCTTAGTGCGAGCCTCGCTTTCCGAAACCGGCTTTCCTTGCGAAAAGCTTAAATAGGGGAACAACAATAGTATAAAAAAGATGTATTTCTTGGTCATCATGGTAGAGGAGGAGTTAGTAATAGCATAAAGCTTAAAAATGATTATTTACAGTAATTTTATTCTTATGTTACCTTTAATACTATGATATATTTCTACATTCAATTAGCTAATGGACTATATTTTTACATACAGATAATATATTATATACGTATCTTCTTATGAATATCGGGAGCCATGTATATTAGCAAAAGTATTAACTAATGTCCCTAGTTATGTACATATACAACTGTATAGTACAGATCTTCTCCCCACTCAATATTTTCATTGTATCTATCTACCTGACAGCATAACAATCAGGAATAGAGCTTTGCTACCGTATACTAAACCAGACTAATAAGTAAATAAAGCAAGAAGTTGACTCACATACCACCATCAAGAAATCTATAATAATAAACAGGTTGAAGAGTTAGAAAAAAAATCATAGCATAACTGTTATGCACAATTTTGAACAATCAACTTTGGTGCCAAAATGAATATTCAATATCTATTTATAGAAAAAACAACTATATCAGACTTTGAAATAAATAATGCTCCGCTTATCAGAACATTATTCCAACAAATCTTTACTTAAAATACACTCTAAACTTATAATACATTTATATGCCCATAAATAAAAACAATTCATAACCTGAAGTACATCAGTACAAGTCTCACTATAAAGGCTTCACCCACTGTCCCTCAGCTCTCCTAGATATTGACAGGTGAATAATTAAGAAATATCTATCTTCATAGCTTTTGGCAAGCTACAAAAGAAGTAATTACGAGTCGCTACTAAACCGTTGCGTCGAGCTGAGAAATAAAGGTTGAGAGCAGACATAGATAGCTACAGCTTTCAGACTATGCCAAGGTTGGGTAAGCCAGACCTTGAAGAAATACCGAGAATGAGGAAGTGCGGCATTAAAGGAAGGCAAGCGTACGGGAACTCCTACTCGTCTGTCCGACAAGCAACTTATTGAACTAGTGACCGAGTTAAAGCATCATGGTTTAAGTGGTGCTGTATGGACTATAGTACGATCCGTCACAAGTAGGCAGATTGCTCAAGAAGGCTGTTGAATAGAAAAGGTCGGAACGCCGAAGCGGCCCCAGCGTAAAGCGCGTCAACAGGATGTTCAAGCGCTTAAACAATGGCGAAAAAAATGTCTTCCTGAACTAAAAATAGCTGAGGCTGAACAGCGAGTAGCTTTATACATAGATGAATCAGCTTGTTACTAACTACTCTGTTTGCTCATACGTATGCTCTCAGGGGGAGAGCACCGGTTATAAAAGAACGAGCAGGAAGAGAGCATTAAAATCCTATCGCTGCTGCGGTAGCTCCCAACGAACGCTTTTATGTAGCTGGTCAAGCTCAGCCCTTTACAAGCGGGGATATAGTTTGCTTCCTAAAAAAGTTGTGCGGGCACAATCATAGGAAGAATCTGCTTATTATTTGGCGAGGCCGCTCGGCGGATGGCGCAACTATTCATCGTTCTCAGGCAGTGGAATATTTATTACGCTCAAAGCCGGGACGAATTCATGTAGAGAAATACCTGTTTACAGTCCAGAGCGGTCCGCCGCCGTGGCTAAATCCCGCAGAGCTATTGTGGAGCCAGCTTAAAGGAAGAATGAAGAACGTAACATTCATGAATCTTGAGCAACTCACAAAGACAGTTACACAACAAATTAACCTATTTTGAAAAGAGCTTCAATTAATCAAGACGTTCTTCCGAAATATGAAGTTGCTTTTACTATCAATTATTTCTCGTAGCAGTAATAATGTTCACTTCATAAATAGACTACATACTTCACCTCCCTCCTTTATTCTTTTCCCTTAATAAGTGGTAGTCGTCGTTGAGCTGGCGGGTGTATATATCCAGTTCGTCGGATACGGCCTTCAGCATGCTCATGTACTCTTTTTGCGTTTCTTCATCCAGGCCGTAGTCCTGAATGATAGTCACCAGGTTGACCATGTTAGCGATGGGCTTGCGCAGGACGTGGGAGATATCAAACAGGATCTGCTCAAGGGTGCGGGCGTACTCTTTCCGTTCGGTCACATCCTGCAGCATACCATACCAGGTGATCGCTCCATCTTTGTTTCTTTCCAGTACCGAATCCACAAAATGCCAGGTGGTCTTCTCCTCCTCCGAAATAATCCGGAATTCTACCTTCCAGACATTCTTATCCCGGAGCGCCTCGTTGATGCTCCCCTGCACGTGGGCTATATCATCAGGATGAATGACAGTAAAAAAATGGTTCGGACTGGCTTCGAGCAACTCAGGAGTCAGTTTGCGATGTACCTTCGTGATTCCCTTGCTCACGAATGAAAAAGACATTCTACCGGATTCATTAATTTCAAACTGAAAAATAACGCCCGGAACATAGTCCGTCAGCTTTTTCAGCCGTACTGCATCCGATTCGATTTTATTGGCCTGCTCTATGATCAGCCGCCTTTTTTCCAGCAGGTCCATAGCGCGCTTGGCAAGCAGTTGCAGGGCTTTCTTTTGGATCTCCGGCAGATCTCGGGGCTTATCATCTATGATGCATACCGTTCCTAATACGGCTCCCTGCGGCGTCTCGAGAGGGGCTCCGGCATAAAAGCGGATATTAGGCTCACCCACTACCATAGGATTGTTCCTGAATCGTTCGTCGTCAAGGGCATCGTTCACCACTAACACTTCATTGGGCGTATGCAGCGCATGCTGGCAAAACGAATACTGGCGGGGTGTTTCTTCAACGTCAATACCTACTTTGGCCTTAAACCACTGCCGCTTTTCGTCCACCAGCGATACCAGCGAAATAGGAGTATTAAAAATGGCCGATGCGATTTGTGCCAGTTCGTCCAGTTCCTTTTCGGGTGGCGTATCCAATATACTATACTTCGACAGCTCGCGCAGCCTTTCTTCTTCAGTCATGGCTATGTGGGTTAATCCTATCCGTTAGTGCAGATAAGCAGACAATTTGTACTCCTGTATACTTATACAAATAAAAGAGATTAAGTAACCATTTTTACCTTATTGACCAGCAAAGTACCGCACTAGCTTGTGAATGTACTGGAGAAATAATAGTCTACTACTACCTTTTGATAAGTAGAGGCATATTCTAACCTGTTACTAATTAACCGATGAAGTATACTGAGAGGCACTATATGTCCCGGAGCAGGGACTCAGCGATAATAGGAGGAGCGAAGCGTGCGGATGCAGGTCAGACTACTTTAATAGCCGTAAAAGCAATAATCCTTCTAATTCCTGTTGCCAGTCCTTAGAAGGATTATTTGTGTACCGAAGGCGGGACTCGAACCCGCACAGGGCAACCCCCACACGCCCCTGAAACGTGCGTGTCTACCAATTCCACCACTTCGGCGTACGACGTTTGAGAGTGCAAATATACAGCAACAAATTTTAATTAAGCAAGAGATCAGGCGCAGTAAATGCAGAAAAATTATCGTCCATTGCCTACCCTCTTCTTTTTCAAGCGACTAGAGAGTTACGCTTTCGTACAGTGCCGGAATATGTACCGTAGCAAAGCCGGCCTTCTCCAGCTTAAGCTTGAAGGCTACCTGGGTTTCGTACTCGCCGTGTACCAGAAATACCTGCTTTACCCGCCCGGGATCCTGACAGGACAGGTAGTCGATCATTTCGTTATAGTCGCCGTGGGCGGAGAACGAATCCATTACCTCTACCCGGGCCCTGACTGGTACAGTCTCCCCAAAGATCTTAACCTCCTTGTCACCCCGCCTCAGGGCTCCGCCCAGGGTATTGGGTGCACTGTACCCCACGATCAGGACGGTAGTACTGTGGTCTTCTACGTTGTTGCGGATGTGGTGCTTGATGCGGCCCGCCTCGGCCATTCCGGATGATGATATAATGATACACGGCTCATCCCGCTCGTTCAGCGCCTTGGAGTCGGCCACATCCGAGATGTAGTGCAGGTACGGGAAAGCAAAGGCATCGCCATCCTTCTCGATGTAGTCCAGAATATCTGGATTGAAGTAGTCGCTGTTTTCCTGCATCACCCGCGTGGCCCGTACTGCGAGTGGACTATCAATGTACACCGGCAGCCGGGGTAGTTTACCCTCGCTGGAGAGTTGGTCGAGGGCGTAAATCAGCTCCTGCGTACGATCTACGGCAAAGGCCGGAATCAGAAGCTTGCCGCGTCGCTCTACGCAGGTGTCGTGCACGATCCGGAGCAGGTGGTCCCTCATGTCTGTGTGGGGCTCGTGCTGCCGGTTACCATAGGTAGATTCACAAATGATGTAATCAGCCTGCGGGAATGGCTCCGGGCTCCGTAGTATGCTATCGTTGGGCCTACCGATGTCGCCCGTAAAGGTCAGCTTTTTATATGTACCTCCATCCGGTATAGATAGATGCACCGCCGCACTACCCAGCAGATGGCCCGCATCCGTAAAGAAGGCCTCTACCTCATCATCTCCCAGACTAAAGGGCTGATGGTACTGTACGGCGCGGAACTGGCTCAGGGCCCGCTCGGCATCCTGTGCGTCATAGAGTAGCTCCAGCTCGGGGCGTCCCTGTTTGCGACGACGCTTGTTGATCCGCTCCACATCCTTCTCCTGGATATAGGCGCTGTCCAGGAGCATGAGCCGGCACAGATCAGCCGTGGCGGAAGTGCAGTAGATAGGTCCCCTGAAGCCCTGACGTACCAGCCGGGGTATCAGCCCCGAGTGGTCGATGTGGGCGTGCGAAAGGATCAGGTAGTCGATCTCCGAGGCCTTGAAGCCAAAGTCCTGGTTGAACTCATCCGTCTGGATACCCTGAAACAGGCCGCAGTCCAGCAGTAGGCGGGTACCGCGTTCGGTGGTGATGAGGTGCTTGCTGCCGGTAACGGTACGGGCAGCCCCGAAGAACTGAATACGCATAGGCTAAAAGGTTAAGTCCAGATCAGGTGCGGCAGCGTATTGTGTTACTCCGCCAGCACGTATACAGCATCAAGGTTACGTCCAAGACCGTCATAGTCCAGCCCGTACCCTACCACAAAACGATTCTCGATTTCAAAACCTACGTAGCGCAGGCTAATGGGAGTTTTGAGCGCCTCCGGCTTGTGCAGTAGTGTAGCTACCTCCACCGACGCGGCTCCCTGCTCCTTAAGCTGACTGATCAGCTGGCTCATGGTAAGCCCGGTATCGACGATATCCTCGATAATCACTACCTCACGATCCTGCACCGGTTCGCCCAGGCCCAGGATCTGCTTTACTTTTCCCGTCGACTGCGTCTGCTCGTACGAAGCCAGCCGGATGAAAGTCACACAACAGTCCACCTCCACCTTTTTGAGCAGATCCGACGCAAACATAAAGGCTCCGTTGAGTACCACCACAAACAGCGGATTCCGGCCCCTATATTCACGGTTCATAGTCTCAGCCAGCTCATCAATTCGTTGTGACAGAACCTCCTGGCTAATAAAAGGCGCAAAAACTTTATCTTTTACAGTAACCATATCGTTAATAAGAAGGAGGCGAAATTAGTCTATTTTTCAAAAACACGCCCCCTGCCAAACGTAAATCTCAAATCTAACGTTACTTGGTCAGATTTCCGTAACACCCAAAAATGAAAAGACTGAAAGACCTGTTAATCCTCCTGTTTGTAGTTCTTTCTGCCCTGCCTCAAGCCCAGGCTCAGTTATACTCCTCGGCCGAGCTGGACAAGAACTACGACATGCTCCTGAAAAACCCCGGTGTGCAGATCGAGGCCACTGAGGCTATTAACCTTTTGTATAACTATAAGTTTGACGAAGCCGACAAAGAGTTTCGCTGGCTTAAGTACCGCTACCCCAACCACCCCATGCCGCACTTCCTGATGGGACTGGCGGAGTGGTGGAAAATCGTACCAAATACCGAAAACACCGCCTACGACGACCGGCTGATCGCCCAGATGGACTCCAGCATAGCCCTGGCCGAAAAGCTCTACGAAGAACGGGACAATAAGGTCGAGCCGGCCTTCTTCCTGGCGGCTTCGTATGCTTTCAAAGCCAGGTTGTATTCAGAGCGCAAGATGTGGACGAAGGCGACCTTCGCCGGCAAAAACTCCCTGAAGTACATGGATCAGTCCAAAGGCAACGCTGAGCTGAGCCCGGAACTGCTGTTTGGTGATGGCATCTATAACTACTACGCTGAGTGGATTCCGAAGGAGTACCCCCTGCTCAAGCCCATCCTGGTGTTTTTCCCCAAGGGTAATAAGAAGCTCGGTGCCCAGCAACTGGAAAGGGTAGCCAACAACGCCTTCTATACCCGTGTGGAGGCCCGGTACTTCCTGCTGCAGATTTACAGCATGGAGAACGAATACGGCAAGGCCTACGAAATGGCCAAGTACATGTGGCAGACCTTCCCGGACAACCCTTACTTCGAGAGGTACTTCTGCCGGACGGCCTTCGTAACGGGTCACATGGCCGAAGCACAGCAGGCCGCTTCTAACATCCTGGACAAGATCAACCGAGGTATGCCGGGCTACGAAGGCGTGAGCGGACGCAACGCGGCCTATGTACTGGCCTACTACAACCACAACTACTTCCGCAACTACGACGAAGCCAAAAAGTACTACCAGCAGGCTATCAACTACTCTGTACAGACCAAATCGCTCAATGCTGGGTACTACGTGTCGTCGCTGCTGGGACTGGGCAAGGTGGCCGAAGCCGAAAAAGACCTGGACGAAGCGCAACGCTACTACAAGTTGGCCCTTGACAAAGCCGATCGGAAGTCGAGCCAGCACGACGAAGCCAAGAAAGCCATCGACAACCTCAAGAAGGCCCGCCGTGAAGCTCGTCGCCAGCGCAGGAAATAGGTTTTTAGCTAGTAGGTGTTAGGTATTAGCCGTTAGTATTCTTATCCATGGCCTGTGTCCCCACAGGCCCCGGTTTTCTTCTTTACCACTTATATTTATAATCTAACTAACCAATACAGTTATGCATTAGCGGTTAGTATTTCCTTCATTGAGCCTGATAGCCTATATAAACAAAAATCCCCGCCAGCACCGGCGGGGATTTTCTTTTGAAGAATCAAATGCTATAAACGGTGCTTTCCCTCGATTCAGGGGATAGGCATGGTCTTGCTTTCTTTGAAGGTCGACAGGATCACCATCGTCTGGGTGCTGGCTACCTCTTCTATCTCATTGATCTTTTCCAGCATCAGTTTCTGATAGGTACTGATGTCCTTCGAAATCACCTTGATCAGGAAGTCCCCGGTACCGGTGATATGGTGGCACTCGATGATTTCGGGTATCGAATTTACTTTTTCTACAAATGACTCCGTAACGGCTTTCTTATGACCTACCAGCGATATCTGCACGAAGGTAGTGACGCCCAGGCCTACTTTCTCGGGATCCAGCTGCGCATGGTAACTTTTGATTATGCCTGACTGCTCCAGCTTCTTCACTCGCTCCAGGGTTGGAGCTGGCGAAAGTCCAATTTCTTTGGAAAGCTGCGCATTGGTAATCTTGGCATTTGATTGCAGAATCTCGAGTACTTTACGATCTATGTGATCGAGTTTCAACGTGGAAGACATCTCTTTATGAATGATTTATATGCTATCTGGTTTTGCTCCGCAAAGCTACCAAGATTCCCGAATATAATTACAAAGAAATACTGAATTTTTGTTCAGTGATAAAATTATCGTAGGCAAATATTGGTTTTAACCTTTAAATATTAGGTTTTGAGAATTATACACCTAATCGGCCAAAACGGTAAATTAACCCCTGCACCACCCGCAATGCCTGTGGTTACACCTAAGTACATCTGTATACTACCGGCAAGTACCTGCCACCAGCCGACCGTCGGTTTCCATAGTCAACTCTCCGGCCCCATGTTGTTGCAGTCCAACTAGTAAATGTCTACTATTGTACGTATGTCGGTATCTGCACTACTATCTTTTACTACGGCACTGGCTATCCTGGTACGCATCATAGCCAATCCGCTTTCGAATGTCTTCCAGAAACAACTGACTGCCCGGTCGGCGCACCCGCTATTTATTACTACTACTACCTTTGGCTTCCTGAGTATACTGTGTCTGGCCTTCTCCCCATCGCTCCATCTGCTCCGCCTGCCCCCCACTTTCTGGACTACCATGCTGACTATCGGGTTGCTGTCAGCCGCCGGTAATGTCCTTCTGGTGAAGGCACTTCAGCTGGGTGACCTTTCGGTGCTGGGGCCTATCAATGCCTACAAGTCGGTGGTAAGTATAGTACTGGGGGTTGTGCTGCTGGGCGAAGTACCCGGCTGGCTCGGCCTCGCCGGAGTGGTGTGCATCATAGCAGGCAGCTACTTTGTACTGGATTCGGGTACTTCCGACTCCTGGTCGTGGGACGTACTCCGCCAGCCCGAAATACGCTACCGGCTGGCGGCTCTGGTATGTACCGCTACCGAAGCTGTCTTTATCAAGAAGGCCGTGTTGCTTTCTTCACCGGCCATCTCCTTTGTCTTCTGGTGTATCCTGGGCTTTGTAGTCTCCCTAGTCTGGGTAGCCATCGCGCTACGTCACCAGTGGCGGCAGCAACTGGCACTGGCACATACCCACTGGCGTACGTACCTGCTGCTATTTCTGTCGGTGGGGTTGATGCAGCTTTCGACCAACTTTGCCTTTGAGGGTATTCAGGTAGGGTACGCGCTGGCCCTGTTCCAGCTTTCGGCGGTACTGAGCGTACTATTTGGCTACCGCTTCTTTCAGGAGAAGAACATCCGCCGCAAGCTCATCGGCGCGTTTATTATGGTGGCCGGGGCCGTACTGATTACGCTGACGGCCTAAATACCAGTAGCCCCTGCCGCACAGGAATGGATCCTACCCGGCAGGGGCTACCTGAGAAGTATATTCTATTATACCGCGTATTCTTCGATCTTCTGCAGGAAGTCCTGGTAGGTAGCGCGTATGCCCTCTTCCAGTTCAATCCGGTGCTTCCACCCCAGCCCGTGCAGCTTGCTTACGTCCATGAGTTTACGGGGGGTACCATCGGGTTTATCCGTGTTCCATTTGATCTCACCTTCGTAGCCTACCACGCTCCGGATCAGCTCGGCCAGGGACTTGATGGTGACGTCATCCCCTACTCCGATGTTGATCAGTTCCGGCTCGCTGTAGTGGTCCATGAGGTAGCAGCAGGCATCGGCCAGGTCGTCGGCGTGCAGAAACTCCCGGCGGGGCGAGCCCGTTCCCCATAGCTCCACGTACGGCTTACCCTCTACCTTCGCCTCATGAAACTTCCGGATCATGGCCGGCAGCACGTGTGAGTTGTTCAGGTCGTAGTTGTCGTTGGGGCCGTACAGGTTGGTAGGCATGACGCTGATGAAGTCACAGCCGTACTGGCTGCGGTAGGATTCGCAGAGCTTGATGCCCGCGATCTTGGCAATGGCATAGGGCTCGTTGGTCGGTTCCAGCAGGCCGGTCAGCAGGTAGTCTTCCCGCAGCGGCTGGGGAGCCATCTTGGGATAGATACACGACGAGCCCAGGAAGAGCAGCTTCCTGACTCCTACCCGGTAGGCGCTGTCGATGACGTTATTCTGAATCTGTAAGTTATCCAGCAAAAATTCGGCACGATAGATGTTATTAGCCATGATACCTCCTACCTTGGCAGCCGCCAGGAACACGTACTCAGGGCGTTCGGCCTCAAAAAAATCACGAACCGCCTGCTGGTTGCGCAGGTCCAGCTGGGACGAGGTACGAAATACGAAATTGGTAAATCCATCGGCCTGTAAACGGCGCAGAATAGCAGAGCCCACCATACCCCGGTGGCCGGCGATGTAGATTTTAGCGTTTTTTTCCAAGGTGCAGAGAAGTTTGTTAATTTGTGGGTCAATAACCCTGATCTCCATTCGTTACAAATGTACTAATCTTGCCCAGAAACAATAGTTAAAAATTATCCTATGCAAAGGAGTATTATCGGATGTTGTATGGTGTGGATAAGCCTCTCTGCCGTGGCGTGGGCTCAGACCGATAAACCCAAAAAATCAGGCAAAGAACGTATACAGCAAACGCAGGCCCGAACGGATTCCCTGCGTGACCGGCTACGTTCGGCCGGGCTGGACGTGCAGTTGCCCGGGCTCAGCCCTACCGGCTCAGTAGCCCTGCCTGGTGGCAAGAGCAAGGCCGCCAGCCTCTCTACCCTGCTGGGAGAAGACATCCCTGATCTGGGCCTGAAAGTACAGGAGTATAAAGACCGCCGCAGCGAGAAACGCCGCAAAGCCCAAAAGTCCAAGCTAGCCAGGGTACAGTACGAGGGGGTACCTATGGAGAAAATGGCGGTGAAGTTTGGAAGTGGCGACCGCGCTACCATCGAAGAATTTCACGTGCTGAAAGAGTACCAGCCTATCAATCCCTACGTCCGTAACGCCCAGACTCGCTGGTACGATCTGAAAAAGAAAAACCTGAGCTCGTCGTTGATCAAGGAGAAGAAAGAGGCCCTCCCGCTGCACGGCCCCTACAAGCGCTACGTAGCCGGTGTCCTGGTCGAGGAAGGGTACTACTATATGGGTACCAAAGATGGCCGTTGGGCCCGCTACGACTCCAAGTACACCCTGCTCGATAAGAGCCACTGGTACCGGGGCTTCCCCGCTGAGTCACGCATCACCTGGTACGACTCGGCTCATACCAAGATCAAGGAAGTCATACCCGTACAGTACGGCATCGTGGACGGCGAGTACCTGAGATTCTACGACGGAGGCCAGCTCATGACCTCAGGCAAGTACGAGCGGGGCAAAAAGGTAGGCCGCTGGGTGGAGTACTACCAGTACCGCCGCCAGCGCAAGCAGGAGGTCCAGTACCCCAAGAGCTGCTGGGACGAAGAGTTCGAGCCGTTCGTACTGCGCGAGTGGGACGACAAAGGAAAAATGCTCTATGACTACTCCAAAGATCCGCGAGCTTCGGCGGAAGCAGAAGCGGAGGTTGAGAACGATAACTAAGCCTTTACGGGTAGTTACTCCAAATCTTTTCTATTTTTGGCGTTGTGTTCTACTAACAGAGCGCCTTTTTTATGGAAATACTCCCACGGAACCAGTATTTGTCAGAAAAGAATCAAAGGCTTACGTCCCCACGGATGCCTCCCCACTGGCTGGCGGTAGCAGCCTGCCTGCTCCCCCTGCTCCTGTACGCATGGGCTTTCTTCAGGGTAGCCTATAATGTCAATTACATTGCCTACGACGATATCACCATCCTCAGCGTGATTCCCGGCTTTGACGAAGCCTCCTGGCCCGAGCGCTGGCGTCGTCTTACGGATCTTTTCCCCGAGCACCGCCTGGTATTCTCCCGCTCGCTGGTCCTGCTATTCTACGAACTGTCCGGGCGCGTCAACCTGGTTTGGCTCATGATCATTGCCAACGTAGCCTGGGCAGGCTGCGCCTGGCTTTTCTACCGGGTCTTCCGCAGGCTCCACCTCTCCCTCTGGTACTTTGTGCCGGTGATGTGGATCTGGTTTAATATCCAGTCTTTCGAGAATATCTACTGGGGTGTTAGTTCTCTGGCCAACTTCGGAGTACTATTTTTTGCCCTGCTGGCCCTGTACCTGGCTACGCACTATCCCCAGCGACTCCTGGCGTCTCTGCTGGCGGCTATCGCGGCTACCTTTACCTATGGCAATGGCCTTATGATCTTTCCGGTACTGGCTGGGCTGGCCTGGATCACCGGCCGCAAGAAAGACTTCTTCATTATAGCGGCCGTAGCGGTCGCTACCAGCATTATCTACTTCATCGACTTTACGCCCATTACCGAGAGCATGAGCCTGACCAACCCTACGCAGGTGCAGCAGGCCATTGCCAGCCTCTTCGGCTTTATTGGCTCCATAGCTACGCTCTGGGGCTACGCCGCCTACAACGGCCAGACCCACATGCTCTACCTGGCCGTACCCGTAGGGGTAGTGATGGTAGCTCTGCTGCTGTGGGTCTACCGGGCCCATCTGCCCTCTATCATCCGCTCCGTCTGGAGTAAGCCGGTGCAGCTTTCACCGGCGGCGCAGTTTGCGCTGGTCACTGCGCTCTTTGTAGCCATCACTACCTTTGCCGTGGTTTACAAGCGTATTCCTATTGATGAGTTCCACGGTATGTTCAAGGGCCGTTACCGCATGTACTCGGCCATGTGGCTGGTAGCGCTCTATCTGGGGGCCATTACCCTGCATACCCTTCGTTTCCGTATGCTGGGGCTACTGATTGCCGGCAGTATGGTGCTGAACCTCGCCCTGCTGTATACCAACTTTGCAGCGGCCGTTGAAAACCGCCGCCAGGCTATTGCGCTGGAGTTTAACTCCCGCTACAATGCCGATTGGCTGGGTCTGAAGATGTTTGATATAGATCAGGCCTATTTCGAGAAGATTCGCTCCTACTACGGCTCCGACGATCCGCTGGCCGAGGGCTGGAACCCGCGGCAGGTGAGCGCCCCCCTGCCCTGCGTGGGATCTTACCCGATCGATAGCGTCTACGCGCAGGGGGGAGGTATCAATGTGTACTCGACGCAGGATTTTTTTGAAGCGGAAAAAGACTATACCGATGGCCCTTACGTCCTGCTCAAATCCGACACCCATATTTACGCCTCTCCCCCCGGCTTGAACGCCCTACCGGCGCGTACCTTTTTCCGGAGGCTCCGGTACTTTGGCCGCGGGTTCAACGCGTCCTTCTTCCAGGCCAGTATTGAGCCCGGTACCTACCAGATCTACCTGCTGGTTCGCCAGAACGGCATCAATAAGATCTACTGTACCGACCGTACCTGGGTCGAAAAGGACTGACGGACTTAGTACCGCCGGTGCAGCCCCGTTAATACCCGCTCTACTTCTTTCCGGATTTCGGACGTAGGGCGGGTATAGTTATTATTCATGAAGCTAAACAGCAGCGTCCGGCCCTTCCGGGTTACCAGGTAGCCACTCAGGCTGTAGTTATTGCTTAGCGATCCGGTCTTGGCAAACACATAGGGTTCCCCGCTGCCCTTGAACATATTCCGTAGGGTACCCGTCTTGCCTCCCTGCGGCAGGATCGCGAACAGCCGCTCCCGGGGTACCTTGTTGTATATTTTGTCCAGCAGCTTTACCTGGGTGCGCGGCGTAAACAGGTTGTAGCGCGATAGTCCCGAGCCATCACGCCATACCGGCCGGTCGGGCAGGTCGGCCAGGTGGTGCTCCAGGACGTGCTCGATGGCCTGTTCAGTGTTGAGCGGCAACCCATTGGCTGTCGCGTAGAGCAGCATCAGTTGCTCGGCCAGCATATTGTCACTCACCTGCATCATACGGGCGTAGAGCGAATCCGAAGGTATACTGTACACGGTACTGAAGCGTACCTCTTCCAATGGCTCCTCTATCACTCCCACCGGCCGGTTCAGCGCATGGGCCAGCAGGTCCGCCGTGACCTGGTGCGACATCTTCACCGGTACGTCCTGCTCCAGACCCGCCGGGAGCGCGTACAGCGAATGGCGAAACAGGTTCCGGTCCTCATCGCGCCGGATCCCCGATACGGCCGGGTCGGTCAGCAGGGAGTCGGCCCAGTAGCGCGGGCCCACGTACAGCAGCCGGGCCGAGTCACTCACAAAACGTGCGAAGTTACCGTAGACCGGCAGCGGCGACCGCTCGGGCTGGTAGTAGTCGTTGTAGTCGCTCCACGCCCAGCCCGGCCCAAAGCGCTCGTCCTGGAAGTTAGTGGGGGAGAAATAGAGCTGCTCCGGACGCCCTCGCAGAAAGCTGTATACCGCGCTCCTCGTCAGGTCGGGGTGCAGCAGCGACGGATCACCCGTGCCCCAGAATATCAGGCTATCCCCCCGGAGGATGTACTGCAGCCCCGGTAGTGAGTCGCCCAGGGCCGAAAGTCCGGCGTAGAGGCTGAATAATTTAGTATTGGACGCTGGCGTAAAGTACTTGTCGGCCTGGTGGGCCGCCAGTGTTTTCTGCCGGGCCGGGTCGTATATCGCTATGCCTACGTGGTGTCCGCTCAACACCGGTGATTTTTTCACTTCCCGCTTCACGTAGTGGGACACTGAGCAGCTGGATAGGGAAAGAATACTTAATACAAAAAGGAGTAAACGCATGTAGGGTGAAGGTAAAAGGATAATATATAAGTTCAATATTCTGATGTAGGCTCAATATTCTGAAGTAAGCTCAATGCTATTTTGAGGATATTCAGACTTTTTAGAGCTAGCTAACGTTTGCCCTCACGGCCGGGCGGGCCCCGCCCTCTCAACGCCGCTGGCATATTTATAGCCCTGCGCTGTCCAGCCGCACACAGGCCATAAATATAGGCGGCTTATGAGAGGGCTGCTAGATTTTGCATATTTCATGTTTAGTAGCGTCAGTACTTTTACTTCATACTTGACAGTAAATGCTTACGCTACCAATAGGCACACTATCGAGATTCCCAGCTCTCCCTTAAGCTGTTCACCAATCTAATTTTTTAACCTGTTTTGCCTTAATCTTACTTTTAGGATAAAGCTTAGGCTCGCCCTCCTCCACCGGGCGGGCCAATTCCATTGCGGGACGTTCTCCCCACGCCTCTGTAAACTGTGGGCCTGCGCTAGGCTCACGCACAAATGCCCACACTTTAAGGTCGGCTTAGGGGAGAGCTGAGAAACTTAGCAGATTGCATATTGGTAACGATGAATCCATTTTAATTAGTAACTCTTACCGTTACTAAACATGAATAATGTTAACTCTAACAGCTACCCCATAAGCCACCTTGTTTTACAGCCATTTGTGCGGCTGGCTTTGCGCAGGGCTGTAAAATTTAGTGGTGTTGGGGTAGCGGGGCCCGCCCGGCCGCGAGGGCGAAAGCTGGCATTAACCAAGAAGGCTAGGAAGAGGACAAACATTGGCTTAACCCGAACAACTAGGCTTTAAGAGCTTTGTAATAGTATCGATCAAAACATACGCTACCTCTAACACCCACTAATCAACGAATATAGGGGATGAGGTGGGATATTTGGCAGGACAATTATCTGAATTATGGCCCTGATTTAAGTACTTTGCGGGTAGGAACAGCTACGGCAGAAGAGCGCTATGAACGATATTCAGGGAATATTAAAGCAATACTGGGGTTACGACGGTTTCCGACCGGTTCAGGAAGAGGCGATCCGGTCGGTGCTGGCGGGGCACGATACCCTCGTACTGCTCCCCACCGGCGGGGGGAAGTCGGTCTGCTTTCAGGTACCGGTGCTGGCTCAGGAGGGGGTGTGTATCGTGGTCACGCCGCTGATCGCCCTCATGAAAGACCAGGTCGAGCAGCTCCGGCGTCGCCATATCCCGGCGGCGGCTATCCACGCCGGTATGAACCGCCACGAGATCGACATTACCCTCGACAACTGCATCCACGGACAGACCAGGTTCCTCTACGTATCGCCGGAGCGCCTGCGCACCGACATCATGATCGAGCGTACCAAGCAGATGAAGGTATGCCTGCTGGCAGTCGACGAAGCCCACTGTATCTCGGCCTGGGGCTACGACTTCCGCCCTTCGTACCTGCTCATCGCGGAGTTCCGCGAGTTACTACCGGGTGTACCCATCATGGCCCTCACCGCGTCGGCTACGGCGGAGGTGCAGGCTGACATCCAGGAGAAGCTGGAGATGCGGCAGCCCCGGGTATTCCGGCAGTCGTTTGCCCGCGCCAACCTGTCCTACTCCGCTTTCCACGAAGAGAGCAAAGACCGCAAGCTGCTCCAGATCCTGCAGAAGGTACCCGGTACGGCTATCGTATATGTACGTACGCGCAAACGCACCCAGCAGGTTTCCGACTGGCTCAACCAGCAGGGCATCCGGTCCGACTTCTACCACGCGGGCCTCACCTTTCGCGACCGCTCCGATAAGCAGACGGCCTGGCTGCGCAACCGCATCCGCGTCATTGTAGCCACCAATGCCTTTGGTATGGGTATCGACAAGCCCGACGTGCGCAGCGTGATTCACCTCGACCTGCCCGATACCCTCGAGGCCTACTACCAGGAAGCCGGGCGGGCCGGACGCGACGGGCGCAAAGCCTACGCGGTAGCCCTGTTTCAGAGCAAAGACGCCGGGGAGATGGAGAAGAACATCGAGCGCCAGTACCCACCCGCCGAGCTGCTGCGCCGGGTGTACCAGTCGCTCGCCAACTACTTCCGGGTACCCGTGGGCGGGGGCGAGTTCAGCAGCTACGACCTCGACATGCACGAGTTTACCGGTATTTTCGGATTACCCGTTTCTGATACCCACTTTGCCCTGCGGCTCCTCCAGGACGAAGGTTTCATCCAGCTCAGCGAAGCCTACAACTCCCCGTCGAAGCTGCACTTTATGGTTGATAACCAGCAGCTGTACGACTTCCAGATCCGCTACCCCGACTACGACACCTTCGTACGGCTACTGCTCCGGATGTACGGCGGCGAGCTGTTTACGGGCTACGTCAATATCTCCGAAACCGACATTGCCCAGACCTACTACGTGCCGGTTCCGGAGGTACAGCAGCGTTTGAATTTCCTGCAGGAGCGCGATATGGTCCATTACGAGAAGCAGCGCGACAAGCCCCAGCTTACCTTCCTGACGCCCCGCTATGAGGCCAGCCAGCTGCCCCTGAACCTGTACGAGATCCAGAAGAAAAAGGAGCGGGATCTGAGCAAGGTCCAGGCGGTGATCCACTACGTACAGCACCAGCAGCAGTGCCGTACCCTGCTCCTGCTCGACTACTTCAACGAGCCCAACGGTGAGCCCTGCGGCCTCTGCGACGTGTGCATCCGCAAGCGCAAATCAGATACCGTTCACGAAACGGATACACAGTTGAGGCAGAATATCGTGTTACACTTACAGCAGTACGGTCCCGTGGCCCCGCGCCCGCTGAGCCAGGCTTTTGGTACTGTTCCCGAAAAACAACTGCTCCATACGGTGCGTTACCTTATCGAGCAGGAGATTCTTGTGTATGACGAAATCGGAAAATTAGCTTTAAACCCGCGCCAGCCCCCATGACCAAACCTCTTTTCAGGTACTTTGCCTTTTTGCTACTAGCCATTCTCACATTACCCTCTGCCCGGGCTCAGCAGGTACCCGGCCTCCACCTCAGCAACTACGGCGGCCTCTACCGCACCACCTACAACCCCTCCACGCTCGGAGGCTCACGCTACCGCTGGCAGGTCAACTTTACTACCCTGGGTAGCACCATCAACAACCGCTACTTTATTTTCCTAGGCCGCAACTCCCTGTTTTACCCGCTGCTGGCCCCCCACTCCACCGACGAGCTGTACGGCCGCTCCCGTACCATGGGCTCCATTACGCAGCAGGATCCGGTCCACCTGGTGAGTGATATACGCTGGCCTTCGGCCATGGTATCCATCGGCAAGCGCCACGGGGTAGCCTTCCAGCTACGCTCACGGGGGTACGTACAGGGTACCAACATTCCCGAAGGCATTCGTACCCTCTACTTCCGACGCCTCGATACCCCGGCTACGCCCGTACAGGAAGGGATCTGGGGCGACTTTAATCTTCTGCAGCAAAGTTTTTCGGAAGCCAGCTTCTCGTACGGACTCATGCTGCTGGACCTGCCCTCGCACAAGCTCCGCGTAGGAGGTACTGCCAAAAAAATATTCGGAGCGCGCGCTGCCTACCTGCGTGGCTCCGTCGATAGCTACGAGATCCAGGCCACCGGCACCACCGAAGACGAAAAAGAACTGGCCCTGAACGGCTTCACCTACGAAAGCGGGTACAGCCATCCCAACCAGCCACTGCAGCTCAACAACCTGTTCGACGCCAACCAGTACGCGCAGGGCTGGGGCTACGACCTGGGCGCCAGCTACGAGCTGGGCTCCTACTGGACCAACCGGGGCAACAATAAGAAACGAACCGAAAAATTCACCGACGGCCGTCCGGGCTACCTGGTCCGGTTGTCGGCCTCGCTGACCGACCTCGGCTCCATCCGGTACGGGACCACCAACAGCCGCGTCATCAGTGGGCAGCAGAGCCGGTCCGTGATTGGGCAGAGGGCTCTGGAGACCATCGCCGACCGCGGGCCGGAGGGCTTCGCGTCGTTGTTCCCGGCTCAGTCTACTACCGCACTGGCTGGTAAGGTCTCCCTGCCCTCGGCCGTGCACCTCGAAGCGGATGTTCAGCTGCTCAAGGCATTCTTTGTGAATGTCGCCCGCACCCGTCACTACGGACAGCCTGACTCGCCCCTGGCCGTGATGCAGCCCAGCATCATGACCATCACGCCCCGCTTTGAAGGCGAAGACTCCGACTTTGCCTTTCCCATATCCTTCATTGAGGGCAACGGCAAAGCGTCCATTGGTTTTCTGGCCCGCTTCGGTCCCGCCCACGTTGGGTTCAGCAACTTCAACGGCCTCATCGGGAAAGGCGCCACCCGGGGCTCCTTTGTCTACCTGGGCCTCTCCGCCTGGAACTTCAGGAAGCAATAATCAGTGACCAGTGACCAATGACCAACTAGTAATCAGGAGGAAAGGGCACCAGTCAGTGAGCAGTGACCAATTACCATTTATAGGGGATGGGAGGAGAATAGCAGGAAGGGCGGTGACAGGATGAGAGAACCAGTTACCGCCCTTCCTGATAGAAGTACAAACAGATTAGCATAAAAGTAACTTACTTATCAGGAGGAGGAAGCACCGGATTTTCACTTTCCCGTATATACCCCAGCCCCCTGCTGGGGCTGTCCATCCCTATATTAACTTCCTACCCATTCCCCCTTTATAAAATGACTAACGGTCATTCCTCACTAACAATTGGTCATTGAATAATTTGATCCCTCTTTTTGCCTGCTTCAAACTCTATATTTGGCAATTCATCTTTTTTTAGTTTTTCCGTGCAACCTTTCTTTCCAAATTTGTATCCATAGTACAATGAGGCACTTTTGCATCCATTAGCCAGACAGAAAGCGGAAAAGCAGCAGAGGGAGACTCCTATTGACTACCAAAGGATTACCCTCTTATTTCAGGAATATTAATTTTAATAAATTTTAACAAAAAACAAGGTACTATGTGTTGCATAGTACTATATAAAATTCTACCTTTGTTGAGTAGATGATCGATTGAGGAGCCAGTGAGTTAACGATATCAACAACCCAAAGCCAAAAGCAGACTGCTGAGAGCTTACTATCCTTAAATACAGCCATGAAAACGTTGAAACTACTGATCGTGATGATGTTGATTAGCCTCCAGGTAAGCGCTACGGGCTACTCTCACAATATGTTTGTGGCCCAGAAGATGCTCAAGGCTAAGAAGGAGGTGCGTAAGTCGGCTCCCAAAGCGCAGGAAGCGGCCAGCGTGGCACCGGCCAGCGTGGCACCGGCCAGCGTGGCACCGGCCAGCGTAGCATCGGCCCGCGTGGCGGTAGTGAAAGCAACTCCTCGTGTCACTACTACTCCTTCGGATCAGGAGGAAGTAAAAACAGCTGAGCTGACTCCCGCCGCATTTACACAGCACCTGGCCCGCTGGATCGTAGGCTTTGTATGCTCCGACAGCAACGGGGACGAGAAAGCCAGCGGTGACTCTGATGGTGAGCGCTCCATGAGCAGCCATCTGGTAACGCTGGTAGAGCGGGTCATCTACGCACTGGTATAGCCCATCCGGCATTCCCTGCCCGACTATTAGATTTTACAGATAAAAAAAGCAGCTACAACCCAAGTTGTAGCTGCTTTTTTTGTTGCATTCCCCAACGTACAAGATTTTCCCCAGACTTTGTAACCGCTTCCCGCCCCGCTTCCCCCTCAATCCGCTTTTCAGGGCATTTTGGGGGCATCTGCCCCAGCGGGTCTGGTTTTTTAAAGCTCTCTCCTCACCTACTTGATTGTTCTCAACTATACAAACTTTAAATTACCATGAAGAGAGAAGTTATACCCTGCGTGGAAGCATGCCTGGCCTGCTACACCGCCTGTCTGGATTGTGCGAATGAAGGCATCAAAATGGCCAGCGAAGCCATGATCAACTGCATCCAGACCTGTCTGGACTGCGCCGAAATGTGTAACCTCTGCGCACGCTTTTCCGCTACTGACTCTGACTACCTCCGCAAGGTTTGTACGCTCTGCGCCGACCTATGTCACGCCTGCGCCGCTGAATGCGAAAAATTTGATGATGAATACTGCCGCATCTGCGCCGAAGCCTGCCGTACCTGCGCCGCCGAGTGCGAAGCCATGAATGAGGTAATGGTATTTTGAGGCTTTGATAAAGCTATAAGCCGTATGCTTTAGGCCATACGCTTCAGGCGACCGGCTTACCAAAGACACTACTGATACTATACACACTACATAATTATATACACCTATATCAACTGTATGAAGCCTGCTTTTGCCCACGGCCCGGCCTCCAGCGCCGGGCAGGCCAGTACATCCAGGTTGATGTAGTACTTACAGCATACTTCCACACTACAAAGTACCTCTCTATTCTTTCCCCCGTTCAAAGGAAACACATGAGGTATTGTACCACGCCCCATACCACCTGTAGCGTTCACTAACCAATGGTCACTGCCCAATTGGTCACTGGTCACTGTATAATTGGTCACTGGATATTGGTCACTGGTCATTGCCTGTCAAACTCCATCCGTTCCCCCTGCTTCGTCTCGTGGAATCCCCCCTCTTCGTAGGCCAGGTGTCCCGATACGAACGTATGGGTCACGCGGGAGCCGAAGGTCGTACTTTCCAAGGGCGACCAGCCGCACTGGTAGTGAACCGATCCGGGGGTTACCTCTGTCTGCTGGTTCAGGTCCACCAGCACCAGGTCGGCCCAGTAGCCCTCGCGCACGTAGCCCCGCTCCCGGATCTGGAAGCAGTCCGCTACGGCGTGGCACATTTTATCCACCACCCGCTCCAGCGTAATCTTTCCCTGCCGGTGGAATTCCAGCATCACATGCAGCGAGTGCTGCACCAGCGGCAAGCCTGATGGCGCCTGCCAGTAGCCCTGTCCTTTTTCATCCAGCGTATGGGGGGCGTGGTCGGTCGCGATCACGTCGATGCGGTCGTCGAGCAGGGCCTGGAAGATCTGCTCCTTGTGGTGCGGCGCCTTGATGGCCGGATTGCACTTGATCTTATTACCGAGCCTCCGGTAGTCTTCCGCACTAAACCACAGGTGGTGTACGCAGGCCTCCGCCGTCACCAGCTTGGGCGAGCCATCCGGGCGCAGGATCTTCCCGTTGGTGCGAGTCCCCACCTCGAACAGGGCCGTCTCCTCCCCCGTCGAGATGTGCAGGATGTGCAGGCGCGTGCCGTGCCGGTGCGCCAAGGCCGACGCAAACTGTGATGATTTCAGGCAGGCCTCCTCGTTGCGCACAATGGCGTGAATGTCGTAGGGCACCTGATCGCCGTACTTCTCCTTATAGTACTCCATGCGCTGCCGCACCGTAGGCTCATCCTCGCAGTGGGTGGCAATGATACAGGGCGCACCCGCAAACAGCCGCTCCAGTACTTCCGGCGCATCTACCAGCATATTGCCCGTTGAAGAACCCATGAATATCTTGATGCCGCACACCCGGCTCGGGTCGGTACGCATGACCTCGTCGTAGTTGTCGTTGGAGGCACCCATAAAGAAGGAGTAGTTGGCCAGCGATGTCCGGGCCGCGATCTGGTACTTGTCTTCCAGCAGGGCCTGCGTGAGCGCGTTGGGTACCGTATTGGGCATCTCCATAAACGAAGTCACCCCACCCGCTACGGCGGCCCGCGCCTCCGAGCCAATGGTGGCCTTATGCGTCAGGCCCGGCTCCCGAAAGTGTACCTGGTCATCGATCACACCCGGCAGCAGGTACTTCCCACCCGCATCCACGGTCCGGTCAGCCGCTTCGTGCTGCAGGTCCTTACCAATTTTCTCAATGCGTCCGTTCCGGATCAGCAGGTCCGTTTCCTGTATGGTTCCTTCATTGACCAGGCGAGCGTTCAGTATGAGCGTACTTTTGTTCTGAGTATATGAGTTCATGAGTCTATGAGTTTATGAGTACAGTGGCTGGTTAGGTTTTGAACCGCCCGGCGGCCCGGCACAGAGGAGAATGAGCGGTACGCCGCCCGGGTTTTGCACCGAGTTACACAGAGTCTGTACCTCTATACCTTTGAGTAGCCACTCCCACAAAAGTACACCATTTCATTTTCCCACGACCAAAATCCCCCTCCCCTATTTATCCCCCATCCATCATCAGCAACTGAAAACTAACGATCACTGGTACCTGGACATTGGCAACTGACGGTCCGCCGCTGCGGTCAATGTACATTGGTCACTGGTCACTGGTAACTGGTAATTTAAAACTGGTCACTGGTCACTGGCGGCCCGCCGCTGCGGTCATTGAAAACCTGTGGCTGCTTTTCCCCATTCACCTTCTCTTCCGTAGGAGTATACGTAGGGAATACTTTTAGTAAAGTAGGCTGGTAGTAGTATGGCTGGGGAGAGACGGGAGAGGCAACAGAAAAGGCTATATTCCTGAGCAAGCTAACACCTAATCACTAACAGCTAAATACCTGATATATGAAAACACTCGGAATCATCCTCGCGGTAGTAGGTCTGGCGATGCTGCTCTTTGGCGGCTTCAGCTACCAGACCGAAGAAAAAGTGGCCGACATCGGTCCCATCGAAATCAACGCCGACAAAACCAAAGAGGTCGCCTGGCCTACCTACGCCGGCGTCATCGTCCTCGTCGCCGGCATCGGCCTGGTCGTGCTGGATAGGAAAAAATAATTTTTTCAGTGACCAGTGACCAGTTATCAGTGACCAATGTGCAGTGACCAATAACCGTCACGGTGGCTCCTCCGGGAGGAGCTTTGACAGGTAAGGGGACTCGGAAGGAAAGGCGTGATGTCCGATTCTTACTGAGTCCTCTATTACGTCTTCCGGTATTTACGACTAAATTGTATCAAAAGCTAGACATAGATTAATGAATAAACAACGCAATCCCTGTCACTGATTGATTCTTGTTGTTTTCAGGATGGCGAACATCAGCTTGGAGAGCTCCTGGGCGTCAGTATCCATACTGGTATATATTTTTTCCTCTATGAACCCTGTATCTTTTAGCAGAGAGAGCCAGTACTTCGTCTCTAGACACTCTTTGTAGGCAATGGATATCTTATTGGAGAAGTCAGCCTTGGATATGGCTCCGTTGGCTTCGGACACATTAGCTCCAATTGAGGTACCCGCCCGCAACAACTGCTTCGAAAGCACAAACTCTTTCTTCTCCCCACTTAGGAACTGATACAACTTTACAATACGTATGGCAAAAGCATACGCCTTCTGATATAAAAGATTATCCTCTTTCATATGTATCTAGCCTATTTAATACATTAATAAATTCCCCTTTACTCATCATTGTTCACCCCTGGCTATATTCTTTTCTTTTCTAAATTTAGAAAATCTCATCCCAAATTAATAGATATGTTGCATCGGTGAAAACTAGCTAGTTAGTCAAGTAGAAGTTCCACAATCCGGCGCAAACCTCCACTGTATCACTGTACATTTTACAATTGTGGATTCGCAAACGGTCGGACAGAATACGGTAACGTTTCATACCGCCGATAGCATGTTC
>NZ_JAFEUV020000007.1 GCF_017355915.2 Telluribacter roseus | reverse complement strand
CATCAAGGCATTAATAATATGACACCCATCCAAATGGCTCAAAAACAGCATCCGCTGTGGACAAATTTTGCCCTTGCAATAACCTAGTTAACCAATACACCTACTCTCTGGAAATCGCGTACAGCGACCGGGGGCTTATCCGCTAGTACTTGTAGAAAAAATTACCTATACCAGGTAGTTGGACTAGACACGGGTATACACATATCAGGTACTTCAGAGCAGATTGAGCGTATAGGTAAGCTGTATTTTTCGAAAATAGTAAAGCCGTGCCTCTCGTACCAGGGGAAATTTTAAATGCAGATGATTTCAGCAAGACAAGTCTGTTCATTTATCTGGCTTCCGGCAGGATTTCGTCCAGTAACCAGCCTCCTATGCATTTTCCCTGGTATTGCGGCAGTACGCCTAGAAACTACAGGTGGTAGCAGATAGTATCGGGATGGTGTACTGCCAGCAGATTTTCCCACTGAAAGGCTTAGCTGATATTTCTGAAGCCAATGGCTTGCAGGATAAGTCGTAGGGATAAGGCAGGCTGGTAAGGGTCGTCTTTTTCTGATCCGCTGGCTTCGTCTGTTGTCATGAGGTAGTTGACCCTTTCATTAGTACTAAACGCGGTGGCAAGAATATCTACTACCTACTGTTTGTCCTGAGGCGTAGCCACTATCATATTAGTACATAAGCCAAGAGAATCCCTTTTATATCGAGATTCCCTTGGCAGTAAGTGAATCAATATCAGGCTTCCTTTTTGCCGTCGAACGTGAAGCCCTGAGCGTCCAGAGTAAGGCCGGTTACCTTTTGGTCGGCGTCGCGGGTAAATGTCAGAGTGGCCTGTCCGCCCGCGTCGAATTTATCAGCCGCATCTTTAACAGGCGTGAGTTCACCCTCATCGGTACCGGTACTAATCATCAGTTTGCCATCTACAACCGATATCGTAATGTACTCAAAAGGTAATCCTTCAAATTTGTACTTGCCAGCATACTGGCTCAGATCCGCCTGATCAGCGACACATACCGGGGTAGCCATGGATGAAGCCACTTCAGCAACGGGGGCCGCATAACTGGCCGACAGGGAAATTACACAAGCAAAGATTAAAACATTCTTCTTCATTCCGTTGATTGGTTTTAGATTTACGATTACAAATAAGTATAAATTCATTCAAGCCATACTCTCTCTATTCTACCTATTGTACTGACCAGTGGAGGGCGTTCTCTACCAGCCGGACAAAATGTGGGTCCTGCCATACCTTTGCATCATGGCCCATTGACGTATAGAACGTCTTCCCCTGACCTACCGTGCGGTACCAGGCCGTAGGATGGTACTTGCCCATGCCGAAGTTCGGCAGCTCAGCTACCAGCCTATCGGCTATAACTTACTACCGGAGGAGTTTACCATGTCCGAGCTGCAGAGCCTTTACGAAACAATTCTGGGGCGTAGGCTGGACCGGCGTAATTTCTACAAGCAGATCATGAACTACAGGGTGCTGGAGCGCCTGGAGAAGAGGCCTACCATTCCGGCCAGCAAAGCACCCTACCTGTACCGGTTCAATAAGGAACGCTACGAGCAATTGCTTAACGACGAAGACCTGTCGGTTGGCTAAAAAGCGGACTAGGTAGTAGTCTATAACCTACCTTGTTGGTAGTACAAAGCAAAAGCCTACCGAATATCAGTAGGCTTTTGTGCTTTATAATCCACTGCTAGGAGGATACTAATTTTAATTGATCTATATATTAAATGGCGGCGGTTCCGGTCAGGATCTTTACATCCACTGTGAATGTATCGTAAATCAGCTTGTCACCCAGGTTCTCAAAGAACGAGCCTGAGCGGTACTGCAGGCCAAACTTGGTACGGTCCACGTCAAACTTGGCCTCAGCCGATACATTGCCCTTGGCGTCCACTTTGACCTTAGCCGGGAAAGTCACACTCTGCTTCACGCCTTTGATGGTCAGATCGCCGGTAATGTCGTAGTTCTCTCCACCCTTAGGTACGGCCTTGGTGATCTTGAAGGTAGAAGCAGGAAACTTCTCCACATCAAAGAAGTCCGCTGATTTCAGGTGCGTCACCAGCCGTTGGTTAGGAGCATCCTTGCCGTCGGTGTTGGTCAGCGAGTTCATCTCAATGGTAAAATCACCTCCGGTAAGCTTACCCTTGTCTACCATCAGGGTACCATCCTGGATGTTGATGGTGCCGTAGTGCTCACCCGTTACTTTCTTGGCCAGCCAGTTGAAGGTACTGGCCTTGGTGTTTACTTTTACCGGAGTAGGCTTGGCAATGGCCGCGGTGAGTCCTACTACAAACAGGAGCATGAGCAATAGATTCGTCTTTTTCATAGACATTGTGATTGATTGGATTATGGTTAGATTGATTGAAAATTACTAATTCATGTCGCCACCGCCGCTCTTAACGTCATCATTACGAACCCCCCGGGTCTTTCTCTTCTCCACGAAGCTCATCTTGCCCAGCTTATAGCTGAAGGTCAGCTTCACGTTCTGGTTGTAGATGTTGTTGACCATGCGCTGGTTAAACAGCGGTGAGTTGAGGGTGGTAGCCATACGTACTCCGCCCAGGAAGTTATCCGTCGCCAGACCAAAGCTTCCCTTCTTATTTGCCAGTTCCTTACGTACTCCAATGGAGTACATGTAGAAGCTCGACTGGCTTCCCTGCAGCAGCACCTGATTGCCACGGTAGCCCCCGAAGGCCTGGATGCCCCAGCCGCGCGGAAGCTGCACCTGCGACTGCAGGCGTCCTCCCACTACAAAGCCCGAGTTGCTTACGGGTTCGGAGGTACCACTCAGCGACTGCTGCCTACCTTCCAGATAACTGTAGTACATATCTACCCCCCCATTGATCGTCCACTTGGGCGTCAGGAATACATTACCAAAGATATTGGCCCCAGTAGCCTGTTCGCGACCGATGTTCTGCCAGGTGGTGATTACGGCTCCCGCCAGCGTGTCGGATGGTACGGTGAGGCGCGTAATGCTGTTGTTGGTAGAGCGGTTGAACAATGAGATATTCAGGTAGGTCTTCTTGATGCTGGTGCTCAGGCTCAGTTCTATGTTATCGGTCAGTTCAGGACGTAGCATTGGATTACCAATATTGATATTCTGAGGGTTGGCCGCGTTGAAGTTGGGGTTCAGCTGCTGCAGACCCGGACGCTGGATCCGGCGGTTGTAGGCTAGTTTCAGAGTGGAACTCTTACCCAGCGACTTCGAAATGTTCAGGCTGGGTACCAGGTTGGAGTAAGCGGGTATATTGATAGTACCCAACTGATCTACGGCATCGATGGTTGTATGTTCGTAGCGGGTACCGAGCTTGAAGCTGTACTTGTTAGAGGTAGTAAGCATATAGGAAACATATCCGGCCCCTATGTTCTGGTGGTAATTCAGATAACCGGATGGGCTTCTGACATCCGACGCAAACACGCCCGATGGTCCGGCGATCTGGTAGAGAAAGTCGGAATTCACTTCGCGGAAGATGCCTTTTATCCCAAACTCGATCTGCTGGTTTTTACCAATCGGATTGACGTAGTCGGTTTGTACGGTAAGCTCGCTGTTGGTGTTGCCGTTGATATTTTTCTGACGGCTATTCAGGCTGCCTGACTCGCTGAGGAGGTCAGCCGTAAAGTTGTTGGTCAGGTTGCTGGTACTGTACAGGGTTGACACCGACCACTCCTGCCCGGGCTTGAAGGTACGGATGTAGTCTATGTTGATATCTGTCGTATTGGATAGGTCGCGGCTGTCAACGTTACGGTTGAAGGTAGAGTCGATCAGGCCGTTGCGCAGGATGTTGGTCCGGTAGTCCTGATCCCGGATGAAGTTTCGCGTGCCGAAGCTAATCCCGGCCGCCAGGGACTGGTTCTTGCCCAGTTCGTAGTCGAAGCCCAGGTTATAGCGACCAAAGAGGCCGTTGTCGTAGGCGTCGGCCGACTGTTGGGTAAGTACCCGGGTACCATTCTGGATAGCACTCTGATCCAATGATATGAAAGATTTATTGTAGAAGGCGCGACCAAAGCCACCCAGCGTTACGCCCAGCTTGCCGGTACGCAGGCTACCGTTCAGGCCCAGGTTGGAGCCCCTGAGGCCAATACCCGAGTCAATGTTCAGCGTTATGCCCTGCAGCGTTGATTTCTTGGTAATGATGTTGATGATTCCCCCCGATCCTTCGGCGTCGTACTTGGCCGAGGGAGAGGTGATTACTTCTACGGATTTGATCAGCTCAGCAGGGATCATCTTCAGAGCGTCGGCAATGCTGCTGGCTACGATGGTAGAGGGCTTGTTGTTGATCAGTACGCGGATGTTGGAGCTACCCCGCAGGCTTACGTTACCATCCAGGTCTACCGACAGCATGGGTACCTTCTTGAGTACATCCGAAGCATCGCCCCCCTGGGCAGTCAGATCCTTTTCGGCGTTGTACACCAGGCGGTCTACCTTTTCCTCGATCAGGGCCCGTTCACCCGTCACGTTCACGGCGTCAAGTTCAACGGTATTTTCCGAGAGCTTGATTACCCCCAGGTCCAGATCCTTGCCTTTCTCTACCCTGATGTTGTCAACTACTTTCTCCTTGTAGCCAATAAAGGTGATCAGCAGGCGGTACTCTCCTTCGGCTACGCGGTTAAGGGTGAATTTTCCCTTCTCGTCAGCTACGGTACCATCAATGGGCTTTTTGGAGTCTTTGTCTAACAGGGCTACGGTAGCGTACTCAACAGCTTTAGTCACGGAGGAGTCTACCACGAAGCCACTTATTTTAGAGTTGCCGCGGGGTACGTTGGCATCCATGTTGAAAGTGGTAGGGCTGGTGGCTGGGCGGCTGCGACCATTACCATCGCCAGCGGGGCGTCCACCGGGACCGCCCGGGAACTGCGCCAGGGCCAGGCCACTGGCGAGTAGAAGGATGGTGGTCAGAGGTAGTATATTTTTCATAGCAGTAAATAGATTGAAGAGATGGATAATCCATTCAGGCAGATGCTGCTACAAAACAAAATCATCTTATTGATATTGATTCAGAAATTAGACCATTCGGCTATTTTATTCGACATTCGCCCCCTTTTGTACGCTATCAGGTGTAGTAGTCAGGTATGAACCAATTTTAGATAAAAATGGACAAATAGTCGGGCAAAAAAGGGAGAACATCGCCAGTACTTCCCTTAATTGATTATATAGCCTAAACTAAAAAAGAGCACGCAGGTAGCCATTCCGACACTGCGTGCTCTTACTGGTTAAGATTACTTTACCTGCTAGGCCAGCGCTTTCCGGGCTTCACGGTCGGGATCATTGACAAGGAGAGAGGTATCATCCAGGACCATGGTCTCTCCGTTCTGAGTGGTGTAGGGCTTCCAGGCCGGTAGCCCTCCTCCGTTGGGATTGCCGGTCCGGACAAAGTTGATGAATGACTTGGCCATCTTCTCCGACAGGGCCCGGGGGCGCTTACCGCCTCCGGTGTGGGTGAGCATCAGGTCCGTATTATAGAACCAGAAACAGATGTCATCGCAGTGGAAGGCCCGCATCCGGTTATCGAACAGGGGCGGCTGCCAGCCAAACCAGGCCAGGTACACGGGCGCTTTCTGCTGGGAAGCTTTAGCATCGGCGGCGGCTACGGCATTCTTCCGGTTGGAAAGGATCAGCGCCCAGATCTCCACGGGACGGGCCTTCGGGAAGTTCTTGGCGTAGGCATCCACAATTTCACCTGATTTATCACCGAAACGTGGCTTCACTTTTTCTTTCACGTCGGCCAGCGATATGTTTTCCAGAGCAGCATCCGTACGGCTGGGGCTGAACTCATGGAAGGTAGAGCTGATGATCAGGGGAATATCAGCCGAGAAATGGCTGGCATCCCTAAAGAAAGCTTCCCCGTTCATGGTTACACCGTCGGCTACGGGTGAGAATCCCCCGCGCTGCAGGTTGAGACGTTTGGCTTCGTCGGCCATTTTCTCCACCGCGCGGTTGGCGATGTCTATGTACTGCCGCCAGGGTATCTGCTGGAGCTTGTCTACCTCACCCGGCTTCAGGCCCGCCTCTTCCATTACCTTCAGTCCCAGCTTTTCGGCGTACTCTTTATTAACTCCTGACAGCGAGCTACCACTAAGCGCCACCGCCTTATGAAACAGGCCTTTGGCCGCGGGCATGTTCATCAGCGTAGTCACCTTGGCTCCTCCTCCCGATTGACCAATGATGGTCACGTTGGTGGGATCGCCTCCAAAGTGGGCAATGTTGTTTTTGACCCATTCAAGGGCAGCTACCATATCCAGGTTCCCCACGTTACCCGATGCCGCGTGACCACCGGCTGCTTTGAGGTGGGTATAGCCCAGGGGACCGAGGCGGTGATTGAGCGAGCAGAATACTACATTACCCAGTCGGGAGAGGTTTTCGCCGTGATAGCCATCCTGCTCAATGCCATTGCCGTTGGTAAATCCACCTCCGTGCAGCCAGACTACCACCGGCCGTTTCTGGGTATCCAGCGCCGGGGTCCAGACGTTTAGTTTCAGGCAATCTTCTGACACATCGTCGTAGTTCCAGTGGTCTACAAAGGAGGCGTAGGGATTGGCGTAGCGCTTCTCCATGATCTGGGGGGCCGAGTTGCCCCACCACAAGGCCGGACGTACATCAGACCAGGGCGTAGGTTTCTGGGGAGGCATGAAGCGATTCTTACCGGAGGTATCGGCTCCGTAAGGTATTCCCAGAAACTGATGGATACCCCGCAGGATAAATCCTCTGACCTTTCCGTACTCTGTATTGGCAACAGCAATGTTGTCACCTACGAATAGTACCTGATCGTCGGCTGCCGCCTTGGCCGTTTTGGGTGGTTGAAAGCTCATGGCAGTGGCCTGCTGAGCGGCTCCCAATCCGGCTACACCTACACCCAGTGATTGTAAGAAATTCCGTCTTGATGGTTTCATGGATTGATTGTGGGATAAAGGTTATAAGAAACAATGGCTGAGGTGCGGACATTCGGCACGCTCTGATTATCAGTAAGTAGAAAGGGCTGCTTTCTTAATGTATTTTTTACAATAATTTATCCTTAAAAAAATCTGTGGTGCGTTTCCAGGCCAGTTCGGCTGCCGCTTTGTCGTAGCGGGGGGTGGTATCGTTATGGAATCCGTGGTTGGCCTTGGGGTACATATAGGCCGTATACTGCTTGCCGTGCTCCTTGAGGGAAGCCTCGTAGGCCGGCCAGCCCTCATTGACCCGCGTATCCAGCTCGGCGTAGTGCAGCAGGAGCGGAGCCTTGATGGCAGGTACATCCTCTTTGGCGGGCTGACCGCCATAAAACGGAACGGATGCGGCAAGCGTCGGAATGCGTACGGCCATCATGTTGGCCACCCATCCGCCAAAACAAAAACCTACTACTCCTACTTTGCCATTGGAGGCATTGTGCGTTTTGAGATAGTCGTAAGCTGCTATGAAGTCTTCGAGCATTTCATCCCGGTTGCGTTTGCTCTGCAGGGTACGACCTTCGTCATCAGTACCCGGATAGCCACCCAGGGGTGTCAAGGCATCCGGAGCAATCGATACAAAACCGGCCAGGGCCGCCCGGCGGGCTACGTCTTCGATGTGCGGATTGAGCCCCCGGTTTTCGTGGACCACCACAATACCACCCAGCTTTTTACTGGCATCGGCGGGCATCGAAAGTAAAGCTTTTATCGTACCACCTCCTTTGGGAGAGGGGTAGTTGACGTAGTCGGACTTAATACGGGGATCATCGGCTTTGATCTGTACGCCCCCATTGTAGTCGGGCATCAGAAAACTCATCAGGGAGGCGACTGTGATACCTCCAACAGCGTAGGTAGATAGCTTCTGGGTAAACTCCCGGCGGTCGATGCGGTCGTGGGCGTAGTCGTCATACAAGTCAAATACTTCCTGCTTGATGTCTTCTTTTTTGATTTCGCTCATGTTGGTAAGTAGTATAGGGATGTAGAAGAATGGGTGATGTGGTTACTGGATATGCGGTATATCGCGATTTCGGGTATCCTACCCCAAAGTCAGGAACGCACAGCTTTTGACAAAGCCCATTGTGAGTACTCGTTCCTTCTGCTCGATGGGGATCTCTGGACCGTGATTCATAAGTCAGGTCAGGGGGCTATCTACTGTACCACCCGAATCAGTGTTAACCTGCTAAAAGTAATCAGGGGCCTCCTGAAGAATGATGGGTAGCTGAGCCCATAAGAGCGGATACTAATAAAGGAGCCCGTGATAAGCTATCACGGGCTCCTCCAGGTATGTTCAGGTTAACTTACAGGACTAGTAGTTAACCCGGCTGCTTGACCAGGCAATTACTTCGTAAGTACCAGACGCTGTACCAGTCGCCGGGTAGCGGTACTCCACTGCACCAGGTAGACTCCCGGTGTGAGCTGGCTCAGGTCGGGCGTGTACTCGTTCATACCGGCTTGTGCCTGTACAGGTTGGAAGTACACCGGCTGGCCTGTAGCGCTCAGCACTGTCAGGGTGGCTTCCTGTGCTTCACCAGTCCATACCTGTACCTTTACCGGTCCATCGGTCGGATTGGGGCTAACCAGCAGGCGGCTTTCGGCAGGAGCCTCCGCCGAGGGAGCCGCTAGGCGGGCAGCCTGGTTGCTGTTTGGCGTTTCCAGACGGACGTTGTCCAGGTAGATCAGGTTATCACCCGAAGCCTGCGACTGTACCGTGATGCGTTTGATGCGGGCCGGATTACCCAGTTGAGACATGGGTATGACTACCTCCTGCCAGGCATTGGGCGTCGGTACGAAGGCTGCCACCTGACTCTGCTGGCCGTCGTTTTCTGCGTTGGTATATACGCCTATCTTCTTGTTGGTAGTCGCATAGATCCAGAACCGGAGCGTCGACTGCGGGGTAGGTACGAAGTGGGCATTCCGGATAATGGACCAGCCACCCCAGCCGCCGTTGTACGTGATAGAGAGAGCCTTCTCTCCCGCTTTGACCTGACTGGTACTCGAGTAGTTGCGGTTAATACCCCACGACCATTCCTGCCAGGCCCCATTCAGGGCTTCATCGTAGACCATCTCGACGGTTGAAGTGTTTGGACAAGCTACGGTTTTTACATTCAGCGGTATGCTTCTCACAGTAGTGGTACTGGCCGCCTCTTTGGCTACCACCTCGAAGTAGTACGCCGTTCCGCAGGTAAGGCCCGCTACCTCGTAGGAGGTACCGGTCACATTTCCATTGAGTAGCGTACCATCCTGATATACCTCATAGGCTGAGGCCGTAATATCGGTAGGTGCCGTCCAGTCAAGACGCAGGCTGGTCGTTGTCACCTGGCTGGCGGTCAGGTTGATGGATGGCTCCAGACGAATGTTATCAACGTAGATCAGATTCGGGTCGGATGCCTGGGCCTGAATGATCATTCGCTTGATGCGGGCCGGGTTAGCTAGCTGCGGCATCGTAATGACTACCTCCTGCCACACGTTAGGCGTAGGCTGGAACGACACGTAAGGACTCTGACCCGTTTCGTTTTCGGAGAAGGTACATACGCCAATCGTCTTGTTGGTGGTGGCATAGATCCAGAAGCGAATGGTAGTCTGTGCGGTGGTGGTGAAATGGCTGTTGCGGATGATGGACCAGCCCCCCCAGCCACTCGTATAATTGATCGCCAGGGATTTCTGGCCTACTTTGACCGGACTAGCATTGGTATAGTTAGGATTAATGCCCCAGCCCCACTCCTGCCAGTTGGCGTGCAGGGCCTCGTCGTAGATTACCTCACGGCCGTTTGGCTCAGCGGGTGGACAGGCCAGGGTAGTCGCATTCAAGGCAGTACTCGATGCCGATTTATTACCAGCCGCATCTTTGGCCAGTACCGTATACGAGTAGGTTGTACCACAGGCCAGATTGCTCACGGCCAGTGAAGTACCTGTCACGTTACCATTCAGCAGGGTACCATTCTGATATACTTCGTAGGCCACAACTCCCACGTTATCCGCAGCCCCTGTCCAGGTAAGGGTCAGGCCCGAAGCCGTCACGTTGCTGGCGGACAGGCTGGTAGGAACACCCGGCGCCTGGCTATCTCCGCACTCGGGGGTAGTTATTGTAAGCGCAGGGCTTTGGGCTGATTTATTACCCGCTGCGTCTTTGGCCAATATGGTAAAGTTGTAAGCCGTGTTGCAGCTCAGGCCGGTAACAGGGAGTGAAGTACCTGTTACATTCCCGTTGATGAGGGTACCATTCCGGTAGACCTCATAGGCCGTGACCCGTACGTTGTCCGTTGAGGCTTCCCAGGTTAGGGTCAGGCCCGTGCCGGTCAGGTTGCTGGCTGTAAGGTTGGCAGGTACTTTAGGGGCTTGGCTATCCGAACAATACAGGGTATTGACATAAATGGTGTTGCTGCTGCCTGATACATTACCAGCCTCATCGCGGGCCTTCACCGTAAAGTTATAGTTGGTCGTGCAGCTCAGGCCCGTTACATCCAGCTGATTGGTGGTCACATTCCCATCCAGCAGCGTAGTGCCCCGGTATACTTCGTACGCTTTAACGCCAATGTTATCCGTCGAAGCCGTCCAGGTCAGGCGCAGGCTGTTACCTGTCACATTGGTAGCGGTAAGGTTGGACGGAGTACTGGGAGCCTGGGTATCGGGTGTAGATTGGCCCGCCACCAGCCGCACATCGTCAATAATAAAGCTCTGAAGCTCGCCCGAACCATCCATAAAATTGATGCGCTGTATCTGAGGCACATCTCCCCATTCACTCCAGGGAATCCGTACCAGCGTCCAGGTATTGGGTTCGGCGCTGATGCGGTAGGATGAGGAAGACTCCCCCGTCTCCGTCTGATTAACAGTTACGCGTACTGGCTTTTCGGTGCCGTAGAACCAGAACTGCACGCCACCGGGATAGTTGGAAGTGCGTAGAATCTCGCTGTTACGAAGGCTCAAAGCACCCCAGGCCGCGGTAGTAGTTACCTTCAGCGAACGCTCACCCGACTTAACGGGAGCCGTGTTGGCAAAGTCCTGGGTACTGTTCCACGACCAGTTCGTAAACGTACTCTTCAGGGCATCACCGTAGATGATGTAGTCGTTGGGGCTCGGAGCCGGTGTATTAACGGTTACAGCGTTGCTCGGATTGGAGCGGTTGGCCGAGAAGTCAATGGCCTTGATCGTAAACTCGTAGGTAGTGCCGGGTGACAGCGTCGTAAGATTAAAGTACGTCTGCGGCGTTTCGGCTACTTTAGTACCGTTCTGGTAGATCTCATAAGCCGTTACGGCCCGGTTATCCACGGATCCGTTCCAGGTCAGCTTTACCGAATAGGGTGAGAGATCCGAGGCTACCAGCTGGTTAGGTGCCGTAGGCGCCTCGGTATCGGTTGGGTCCGAGGTAGGCGTCATCAGGCGGCTAAGCAGGCTGATGTAGGGGGCTTGGTTGTAGATTGCCACCTCCGTAAAAATCCAGGAGTTTTCGGGAAAGCCGGTGTTCCAGTCTTTGTATCGTTTCTGCAGGGGCTCGTTACGGATGTCCCCCTGCGTGCCGTCGTACTGGTTCATGTTGTTGGGGCCGCCCGTCAGGTAGCCCGGCGCCGGACCCCGGGGCGAGGTCAGCGCGTTGTCCCACTCGGTACCATCCGCAAACCAGGTATGGTATATCTCATTCTGCGAGTTTTCGGCTCCGTAGGCGTACATGTTCGACAGCATTACTTTACCCTGCGCATTGACCCCGTGGAACCAGTGCAGGTACTGCTCCGCTACTTCCCGGTACAGCGCCTTGTTGGACCCGTTGATATTGAAGTCCACGAAATCCATATTGACAATACCGGCGTTACCGCGTACCTGGTTGCTGCCCCAGTGGTACTGGGCATCGGCCATGTGCGCCCGGTACAGGTCGGTGCGGGCGTTGTAGTCATTGATAGAGAGTACCCCGTTCTGCACGCTCTTCATGCTGCGGATCCGGGTAGCTACCGAGGGAGTAGCCGCTGGATTGGACGCGTAGCGCAGCAGGGCTATGTGCACGTGCATGAGGTAAGGCCCCCACCATTCGTTGGCGATGGGCTGGATCTGGGAGTAATACTGATCCACAAATACTTTGTACTCCGCTTTGCCGGTGGCCTCAAACAGGTAGATAGCGGCTACTACAGCCGACTGTTTCTGGATATCTGCGGGCTTATCCGAGTCACCGGACTTGATGTTGCCGTCGTCGCAGTTGGTCTCGAAGGTAGTGAAGTAGTTGGTCGTTACTTTGGCGCGGGCAAAAGCCTGTTCAGCACGGGCGATCAGGTCCTGCGCGTAAGTGTTCAGAGCCGGAATGGTACGAAATACCGCGCCAGACACGGCGAACATGGCCGCTCCCGACAGAGTAGACGATGTACATTCGGGCAGGTAGTAGCGGGGACGCTTGTCGGCGCTGGGCGGATTGGTTTCGTTGTAGTTGTCAACGCCCACTTTCAGGAACAAGCCCCCGGTACCGGTAGCATCCTGCATCCGCTTCATAAAGTCAAGCTCCCATTTTACTTCGTCCAGTACATCCGGAATACCGTTACCCGATTCGGGAATGTTGAAGTTATCGCCAAATACCGAAGGATTCAGCCGGTACGACTCCACCAGCAGGGCTACGGGTTCCTCCGCAAAGGTTACGTACTTGTTCATATCCCCGGCGTCCATCCAGCCCCCGTGCAGGTCGCGCACGGTGGCCATGTTGCCTTTGTCGTGCCGGCTGGTTACCTGGCGGTCCTGTCCCGGCCCTTCGTGGGTGGCGGCATCCGCCCATTTGGCATCAGTAAAAGGAGTCTTTTTTTCAAAATTGATACGCTGATAGAAGTAGGTACGTACAGCAGCTTTCAGGACCTCGTTGTAGACGTGGTCGCCAATCTCGAAGCGGTAGGAGCCTACGTTGTTGCCTACGTCAAAGATGTAGTACGAACCGGGGGTATTGACCACCGAAAAGTCAAACCACCAGCCCTGATCGCCGGATGAGGCCTGAACCGTGCCGTTTTTCCAGGATTGGATAGTACCGCTGAATACCACAGCATCGTCGGCCCAGCGGCGTACCTGGTACTGGTTTTCGCCGGTACTGGCGTTAAACTTCTGATCCGCATTGGAACCAACCTGTGGATTGATGATAACTGCTACTTTGCGGGAATTCTGCAGGTACCCAAACTGATCGACCCGGATCGAACCGGTTGTGGTGGAAGGTGAAGCTAAGCTCCGGAATGCCATAAGCACCCAGACGAAAGTCCATAAAAGTTTACGTTTCATAGAAAGCAATGCCCGCACCCCGCGCGGGTATTTTTTAGTGAAAAATTTTTGATGGCTAATGCGACTGCTAATCCGGGGACTAAAAGCAGACAAACTTATAGAGTCAGGAGCGGAGAAAAAGGTTGGTATGCTACCAACGGGGATATTTAGTGAATGAACCGTGAAGAATACTGATTGAGTGGTGGTAGCTGGTCAACTAATGTATGGGGGGCTGATTGGTAATGGTTGATTAGTAGGCTTCTTTGAAGAGCTCGGAGATACTTTTCCAGCAGCCTTTCGCTCATACAGGGGATGTGAGAAGAAGTAAAAAAATAATTAAGTTACATCCATTTTGGCTCCACTTCCGTAGGTTTTGGTAAACCTTGTTCCACATTTCAATCTACATTCACCATGAGTTACATTAAAGCAGGCACTGACGCCCTGGGCAATGACATCAACGTATATTATGCTGATCTCAGCCAGGGTACCTCTTCCCAAACGGTAGTACTGATTCACGGCTGGCCGCTGAGCCACGAAATGTGGGAGTACCAGCTGACCGAACTACCTAAGCATGGCCTGCGCGTGGTCGCCTATGACCGTCGGGGGTTCGGTAAGTCCTCCAAACCCTACGGCCCCTACGACTACGATGCCCTGGCTGATGATCTCAAAGCAGTACTTGACTACCTGGACCTAACTGATGTGACGCTGGTGGGTTTTTCGATGGGAGGAGGCGAAGTAGCCCGTTACATGAGCCGTCACAACGGCCAGCGGGTAGCCAAAGCCGTACTGGTCAGTGCCGTAACGCCCTATATGCTCAAGACAGAGGATAATCCGAGTGGTGTGGATAAGGAGGTATTCGATGAGATACTCGAAAACATTCAGAAAGACCGGGCTGATTTCCTGCAGACGTTCGGTAAGCAGTTCTACGGAGTAAACCTCCTGAACCATCCGGTGAGCCAGGCGCACCTGGACGGGGATTTCTTCAGGGCGTATCTGGCCTCGCCCGTTGCGACCATCGAATGCGCCAAGGCATTTGCCATGACGGATTTTCGGGCCGACCTGACATATATCAAGGTACCTACGCTGATCATCCACGGGGATGATGACAAAACCGTACCCATCGAAGCGTCGGGAGAACAAACGGCTAAGGCTATTCCGGGAGCACAGTACACTGTATACGGTGGTGCCCCGCACGGCTTGTTCTTTACGGAGAAGGACCGGCTGAATCAGGACCTGCTCACCTTTATCAAATCCGGCAGCACTACCTCCTATTAATTGGTTTGATTAGATTAGTTGATGTTTCCCGTAAAGTAGTACCAGGTACTTGTGACTCTCTGCGGAGAGCCGCAAGTACCTGGTCGTTTTTATCAGGTACCGTCACCCGGCTACATAGTCATTTTGAAAAAGATCAGTACACCATTACCGAGCCGCTTCCTTCGCTCTCGGCATAGTACAGCCTGAGGCGGATAACGTACTCCCGGCCTTTAAGCAGTCGGATCTGGATCCGGGAGTTCAGGTTGGTGCCGCTGTCATCATCCCCGGCCAGGTACAGTTCTTCGCCGTTACTTCGTTCAAAAAGTACCATCACGGTATCCATTGTACCAAAGGTTTCGATCTTATACCTTCTGGAAATAGTCGGCTTGAATACAAAGTTCTTTTGTTCCCCCGCCTTGATATTGAGTACTTCCGACTTCGCCAGTTTCAGTTCGATGTAGTCCTTCTTAGTCAGGGGCGGATAAAACTTCTTTACGAACTCAATATCCTTGGCCGAAAGCCCACCCGCTGGCTCGATTCCATTTCTGAACTCGACGGGTTCTTTGATCAGGCCCGGACCAAAGGGGTAGTGCATGACCGAATTGGGATCATGGGTGGAGCCCTCTACCTCGCTGACGGATAGCTTCCGGATAATGTTGTGGTAGGTGGTCTCGCGGGGCCAGTTGTTGGGTGGCGCAGCCAGGGCGGCGTATACCGCCTCTTCATCCCATACGATACCCGCAAACGGGTTCTGATGTTCGTGCGGTGCCCCAAGCGTATGACCTATTTCGTGAAGCGCGGTGTCCAGCTCATTGCTGATGTCCCAGCCAAAATTCATGGTCCGTTCGTTGGGAGAAGTTACAAAGTCAATCACATCCCGCCCCACGTACGACCAGGCCCCATCTCCTTTCAGAAACCCGATCCTTATTTCTGCCTCATTTTTATCGTTGGTTTCCTCAAACTCCAGACCAATTCCCTGGCTTTTCCAGACACCAAACGCCTGTCTTACCACATTTTTCTGTGCTTCTGCGCCTTTCCAGGCAGTAGGTGAACCATCGGACGGGCCGTTGAAGAAGTAGTACCTCAGCCTGGTTCCGTTGACCCACTTCTTTCGGGATAGGAGTATTAACCTCGCCCTTACCCCGGCTACATCGGGCGGTAGTGGAGTGGGTGGTGCCGTGACCAGTGAACAGTAACGTGGCGTTTCCATGGTGTGAAATAGGATAGGATAGAGTAATGGATTGAGCTACTTCAATTTAGTCAATAAAGGGATAAGACGAATTACCACTCACTAAAATGTAAAGGCAGCGACTCGAGCCTGCTTAAGCTATGGATGGCTAACAGCTGTATATCTACTCTATTCCCCACTACCTTGCCACTACTAATTATATTTACCTGACTTCTGGTTGTATTTTTTAAACAATTTATATGTAACCGATTGTCACACGAAATTTCGGATGTAATTTTACCAGATGAAGTCCGCCACTGCCCTTTTTCTAGGTATACTGATGTTTGCAGGCAGCCTGTTTCCCCAGACAGACGTGGAGGAGGTATTCAAGATACCGGGACTCATCGTACATTACCAGTTTCACAAGCGGCAGGCGGGAGCCAACTTTGACATCTGGCAGTTTCTGGACATGCACTATAGCTCCTCTTCAGAGCATGCCAAAACACCCCACGAAGACGTCAAGATTCCGCTCTATAATCATCTGTCGACCGGCTTTGTCTTTGTAGTCACTCATCCTCAGCGACTACCGGTTCAGGAAGTGCTTCTGGACCCCGAGGTCAAAGCCTGCTTTTCTTACCAGAACCTGTATTCTTTTCAGGCTACTTCGCCGTTGCTCCACCCTCCACAGGTTGGCTAACTACTCTTACTGGATCTATGTTGTCCGGGCTTAAGGTCTTTAAGCTCCTGGACCTCTATCTGTTTTATTTTCCTTAATCAGTAGTTAGTACGTACATGTTGCATAAACTCATTCAGTTTAGCATCAAACAAAAGCTGGTGGTGGTACTGGGTATTCTGGCATTGATTGCCTGGGGTACCTATGCGCTGCGGCAGCTTCCCATTGATGCGATCCCCGATATTACCAATAATCAGGTTCAGGTCATTACTCAGGTGCCGTCGCTGGCGGCTCAGGAAACCGAGCAGTTTATTACGTTTCCGCTGGAAACTACCCTGCGCAATGTACCCGGCGTTACCGAAATCCGCTCTATTTCGCGTTTTGGCCTGTCGGTCATAACCGTTGTTTTTGAAGAATCCACGCCTACCTTCCTGGCCCGGCAGCTGGTGGCCGAGCAGCTCAAAGCGGCCGAGGGAGAGATCATGGCCGGTTCCCCCCAGATGGCTCCGGTCACGACCGGACTGGGAGAGATCTACCAGTACGTAGTGCGCCCGAAGGAAGGTTTTGAAAGCCGCTACTCGGCCACCGAATTACGTACGGTACAGGACTGGATCGTGAAGCGGCAGCTGGCCGGCGTACCCGGCGTTGTGGAGGTAAGTAGCCTGGGCGGCTTTCTGAAAGAATACGAAGTACGGATAAATCCAGAGCGGCTACGGGGCATGAACACGACCCTGACCGAGGTAGTAGATGCCCTCACGGCCAGTAATGCCAACACCGGCGGTAGCTACATCGAAAAAGGCCCGGAGGCATTTTTTATCCGCGGGGAAGGCATGGTGAAAAACCGGGATGAAATCGGCCAGATTGTCGTCAAGAACGTAGGGGCTACTCCCATACTGGTCCGTGATGTGGCCGACGTGGGCCTGGGCCATGCCGTCCGTTACGGTGCCATGACCCGCAACGGCAAGGGTGAAGTGGTGGGTGGCATTGTGCTGATGCTCAAAGGGGCCAGCTCCGAGGCCACCATCGAGGCCGTGAAGCAGCGCATTGCGCAGATCCAGAAAACCCTGCCCCCGGGTATTGAGATTGAGCCCTTCCTGGACCGGAAAGAGCTTATTGACCGGGCCATTCATACGGTGGTCAAGAACCTGCTGGAAGGAGGGCTGATCGTGATGAGCGTGTTGCTGCTCCTGCTCGGAAACTGGCGGGCCGGTCTGGTGGTCGCCTCGGTCATCCCCCTCTGTATGCTGTTTGCCCTGGGTATGATGCACGTCTTTGGCGTCTCGGCCAACCTGATGAGCCTGGGGGCCATTGATTTTGGCCTGCTGGTCGACGGAGCCGTCATCATTGTAGAAAGCATGATATTCAGCATTGTGCACACCAAGGCTTCCCGCCTGGGTACGATGGATGAGATTGCGCTGGATTCGGCCAGTCGCCTGATGCGCTCCGCGCTGTTTGGGCAGCTGATCATCCTGATTGTATACGTCCCAATCCTGTCGCTGACGGGGATCGAAGGAAAAATGTTCCGGCCCATGGCTCTGACGGTCGGCTTTGCCATTATTGGCGCCATGCTGCTGTGCGTGACCTACGTACCCATGATGGCCGCCACCCTGCTGCGCAAAGATATCCAGGAAGAAGGTACCCTGGCCGACCGGATCATGAAGGGGCTCTACCGGGGCTACGCTCCCTTACTGGAGGGAGCCCTGCGCTGGCGCCGGATGGTACTGGTTACTTCGGGAGTACTGCTCGCTGGCGCCGTAGGTTTGTTCGCTACGATGGGTGGTGAATTTATCCCGAATCTGGACGAAGGGGATATTGCCATTAGCCTGACGCTCAAGCCGGGCTCCTCCCTCACCCAGACCATCGAGACCACCCGCCGCCTAGAAACCATCCTGAAAAATGGCTTTCCGGAGGTCAGGCAGGTGATATCAAAAATCGGTACGGCCGAAATTCCCACCGATCCCATGCCCATCGAAGCCGCTGACGTGATGGTACTGCTGAAAAATCCGGATGAATGGACTACGGCCTCAACCAAGGAAGAATTGATCCAGAAAATGGAGCGGGCACTGGGGGTACTCCCGGGGCTTAATCTGGAATTTACCCAACCGATTCAGCTACGCTTCAATGAACTAATGACGGGTGTTAAATCTGACATTGCGGTGAAAATCTATGGCGAAGACCTTGATACGCTCTACACCAAAGCCAACCAGGCCGCCGCTCAGCTCAAGGACATTGAAGGGGTGGCGGATCTGAAAGTGGAGCAGATCACGGGGCTCCCCCAAATGCTGGTGCAGTACAACCGCCCCCAACTGGCCCAGTACGGGGTTTCGGTGGCCTCCCTCAACCGGACGCTGAAGGCGGCCTTTGCCGGAGAGGCCGCGGGGGTCATCTTCGAGGGTGAAAAACGTTTTGATCTGGTGGTAAGGCTGGACAGCTCCTACCGGCAGAGCATCGAAAATATCCGTCAACTCTACGTGGATCTGCCCAATGGGCAGCAGGTGCCTCTTGAACAATTGGCTTCTATCCGCTACCAGAACGCCCCCATGCAGATTTCCCGCGACAACGCCCAGCGCCGGATCACGATTGGCATTAACGTACGGGGACGGGATGTGGAGAGCCTGGTGGCCGAGATGCAGGAGAGGCTGGATAAGAACGTCCCGCTACCACCGGGCTACCGCTATACCTTCGGAGGGCAGTTCGAAAATCTGGTGAAGGCAAAGGAACGCTTAGCCATTGCGGTTCCGCTGGCCCTGGCCCTGATCGGCATCCTCCTGTTCTTCACCTTTGGCTCCGTGGAGCAGGCCCTGATGATATTCTCCGCCATTCCCCTGTCGGCCATTGGAGGCATCCTGGCGCTGTGGTTGCGTGACATGCCGTTCAGCATATCGGCAGGCGTTGGCTTTATTGCCCTGTTCGGTATTGCCGTGCTCAACGGCATCGTCCTGATCAGCTATTTCAACCAGCTGAAAGCGGAGGGAGTGACGGATGTGTTTCAGCGGGTACGGGAAGGGACCGCCGTACGGTTCCGCCCCGTGGTGATGACCGCGGCAGTGGCCTCCCTGGGCTTTTTGCCCATGGCGCTGTCTACCTCGGCGGGAGCCGAAGTTCAGAAGCCCCTGGCTACCGTAGTGATCGGGGGACTGGTATCAGCAACCCTGCTCACGCTGGTCGTACTTCCGGTCTTGTATACGCTGGTGTCGGGTCGCAAGAGCCGTCCGCCCCGCCAGGCTTCCCCAACTACTCAGCCGGCCGTACTCCATACCCTTATCTGGTTGGTCCTGGCTATTAGCGGACTCAGCGCAGCCAAGGCGCAGCCAGCTTCCATGACCGTTGATCAGGCCATTGAGAAAGCGTTACAGAATAACGGCGCAATACAGGCCGCCGGCCTGGAAATTGAGGCAGCCCGGAAAATGCTCAAAACCGCCTGGGACATTCCGGCCACGACCCTGGATTACCAGCGGGGACAGCTGCAGTCATACCCCATCGACTATACCCTGACCGTGACGCAGTCCCTCTCCCTGCCCTCGGTATACGGAGCTCAGAAACGACTCCTGCAGGCCCAGCAGGGGCTTACCCAGCGGCAGGTAGCGGTTCAGAAAACCGAACTCATCCGCCAGATCAAGCTGGCCTTCTTTCAGCTCCGGATCAGCTACGAGCGCCTGCGGCTGCTGCAGGCCCAGGACACCCTGTACCAAAAAGCCGCCCACGCGGCCTCCGTACGCTACCGGACCGGCGAAACGAATCAGCTGGAAAAGGTAACCGCCGAAACCCGACAGCGGGACATTCAGAACAGACTAGCCATCCTGCAAACGGATATTGCCGTGGGGCGCCAGACGCTGGCCATACTGCTGCAGCAGTCCGAGCCGGTGATCATTGATACTACCATAGCCCTGAAAGCAGGGTTTCCGGCGATGCAACCTACCCTGGGTACCAATCCCCAATTGGCAGTGATGCGTCAGCAGGTGGAAGCCGCCCGCCGGCAAACCGATCTGGAACGGCAACGGTTTCTGCCCGACCTACGGCTGGGGTACCTGTCCCAGTCCATCGAACGGCGCAGTGGTTTCGGGGTGTACCAGATCGGACTATCAATGCCCCTGTTCCTGGCGCCTCTGCGGGCCAGGGTGGAGGTAGCCAGGCTACAGGGAGTCATCGCCGAGCGCCAGCTTAACTACCAGCAGCACCGGCTCGGGGGGGAGCTATCCATCCGGGAACAGCAGTATGCCCAGTCGCTGGCTACGCTCACGTACTACGAAACGTCGGCACTGCCGCAGGCCAGACTCATCCTGCAGACGGCCGAAAAGAGTTACCTGAGTGGTGATATTGAGTACCTGGAGTTCGTTCAGAGTACGGCTCAGGCCTGGCAGATCCGGGAACAGTACCTGGATGCCATTCAGCAGTATAATCAGACATTAATCGAGCAGGAAGCACTGACAGGTTTTGCCCCTGTTACACCCTAATTACTTACGTTTTATGAAAACTCGTCAAATTCACTACTGGCTGACCGCGCTCTGGTCCGCGGGTCTTTGCGGATTACTCGCCTGCTCCCCCTCGGCGGATCAGCCCGTGGAGGAGGCTCAGCCCACTCTTTCTTCAACACCTCAGTCTGTTACCATCAGTGAAGCGCAATTTCGCGAAACGGGTATTGTACTGGGAGCTCCCGATACGCTGATGCTCGGTGAAACCATTCAGGCGACGGGCAAGCTGGAGGCTCCGCCAGACCACCAGGCCAGTGTACATGCACCCCTGGGCGGCTTCGTCCGCTCTACCCGCCTGATCGAGGGAGATTATGTCCGAAAAGGACAGGTACTGGCTGTACTGGAGCATCCCGATTACATCAAACTCCAGCAGGAGTACCTGCAGGCCCTGGCCCAGAGCCGGTTTGAGCGTCAGGAACTGGACCGGCAAACGGAACTGAACCGGGAAGAAGTGGGGGCCCGGCGCAAGCTGCAGCAATCTACGGCAGATGTCGAAACGTCCAAGGCACTACTTACTTCTCTGGAGGCGCAGCTGACAGCCCTGCATATTCCCCTGGAACAGCTCCGCAAAGGTACCATCAGCCGAACCATCCCGCTGCTGGCTCCTATTAGCGGCTACGTCGACCGGGTCAATCTTCGCATTGGCCAGTACGTGGGGCCTACTGACGTTCTGGTCGAGATTGTGAATAAAGAGCATTTATACCTTGAGTTACGGGTATTTGAGAAAGATATTCGTAAGGTTAAGGAGGGGCAGATGGTACGCTTTGTGATTCCCCAGCAGCAGACGGGGGAGATGCAGGCCAAAGTCTATCGGGTGGGGCAAGCCTTTGATACCGAGACCAGAACGGTACTGGTGCATGCCAACCTCATAAGTAAGGAGTTTGGAAGGCTGTTTGCCGAATCCTACGTACGGGCAACCATACTGGCGGATCAGAAATCCGTCGTGGCCCTTCCGGAAGAGGCCGTAGTGACCGAAGGCGATCGGTCGTACGTCTACGTGCGGGAGACTGGCGGCCCGGCAGGTACCTACCAGTTCAGGTTGGTACCCGTTACCGTAGGGATCACCCAGAATCGTTCAACCGAGGTTCAGCTACCCACAGACCTTGATGCCAGGGAGATTGTACGCCAGGGGGCGTACTTCATCAGTGCCGAGCGCGCCAAGCAGGCCGGCTGATGGTGAGGTAACGGTTAAGGATCTGATTAGTATAGGCTACCGGGGGCAGGCATGTTTAAAAAACTGCTGTCTGTACCCGGTAGCTTATTTTGTTTTCTTGGTCTATAAGCACCTGTTTGACTTTGTATGCGTTACACATGCGCCTGTAAATTATTACATTAGAATCGCTTACTTTGCCGCTTCTTTTCAGGATGATGGACGTTCATTCTAAAAATCAGGTATCATAAATAAGCTGGCCTCCCATATGGATGATGTACAGGCTCTCGCCCGTTTGAAGGAGGGAGACCGGGAGGCTTTTGAGGAATTATACCGAAAGTACTGGCGCAGGCTGTATAATACGGCCTATCGGAGGCTCCTGTCCCGGGAGGACTCTGAAGAGGTCATTCAAGACCTTTTTGTGTACATCTGGTCTAAGAGAGACACGCTCGAGATTACTACCACCCTGGAAGCCTACCTGCAGGGAGCTCTGAAATTCAGTATCTATAATTTCATCCGTTCCCGAAAGGTCAAAGAAGCCTATCTGGATTCTCTGAATCATACCGCTACTCCTGAACAGAATTTCATCGAAGACACGATCTACTACGAGGAACTGGCGGCTGCCCTGGAAAAAAGCATTGAGCACCTTCCGGAAAAGCTGAAGAAGGTGTACCTCCTTAGCCGGAAAGAAAACTACACCTACAAGGAAATAGCCGATCAGTTAAATATACCGTTGGATACGGTTGAGAAACAAATGGGAAAAGCCCTGAAGCTACTCCGACAGAGCCTGAAAGACTTTGTAGCGGCCCTGCTGGTATGGGTACATACCCTTACCATTTAAACTTAATTTTGAATTTTTTGGCGGAGTAGGCTTCGTAACGTTACTAGTATATAACAACAAGCTATCCAATAGGTCCTGAAAGATCAATGACGAAAGAACGATTGAACTATTTACTGGAACGACAGAGTACCGGCCAGGCTACCGAGGAGGAGTCGGCGGAGTTGGATCAATGGTATGCCGCTCCGGCCGATCACCCCAACTTCACTGATCAACTGTCTGAGGCGGCCTTGTCAGCCCTGGAGGTGAAGCTATTGAGTAACATTACTACTTCCATTGATCTTTCGGAGCCCGCTGAGGAGTCTCAGGTGCCTGTTAAGCCTCTACCGGCGTCGGGTATATTTACCCGCTGGTATTGGGTAGCGGCGGTGTTTGTTGGTATACTACTCGGGTCAATAGGTATCTATCACTATTACCAGAGTAGTAGCCTTGTACAGGTGACGACGGACTTTGGCGAAATTAAAACGTTTGTTCTACCCGATGGGACGGAGGTAGTTCTGAACGGTAATTCTGAATTAGTATACGCCGCTGACTGGGAGGGGGATCTACTGCGGGAGGTACAGCTCAAAGGAGAAGCTTTCTTCAAAGTAGTTCATACCCGGGACCATCGGAAGTTCCGGGTTAATACGACCCCTGACTTTAGCGTGGATGTACTGGGTACCCAGTTTCTGGTCACCAACCGGGCGTCCGGCAAGCGGGTGGTACTGAACGAAGGGAAAGTACAGTGTAACCTGAAAAAAGATACGCTACTCCTTAAGCCGGGTGAGTTAGTCCAGTTTGCTTCTGAACCGTCCAGGTACGTGCATAAACAGGTAGATCCCTCTCTGTATTCGTCCTGGACGGATCACCGGCTGGTGCTGAAAAATACCTCCCTGAAAGAAATATCAGAAATGCTCGCCGAGACGTACGGCCTGGAAGTAGTAGCTGACAATCCTGCGCTGCTGCAGAGACAGGTATCCGGAGCCGTTCCCATGGATGATGTGAGTATTCTACTGGAAGGAATCGCTTCTACCTGTAATCTCACGATCAGGCAGGAAGAGAAGACAATTTATCTTACTGACAAACAACCCTGATTTTCTGTATAGGATTATTAAGCTCTTGTTGATGCTGTTACACCGGAACTGTTGTAACCTGTCTTACTGGTGGCGTATATATGCGAGCGTTTCATTCGATCTTCTGGCTGATAGACCCCGAAGCAGCTCTGTCTCGGTTCCTAATCTTAACTTCCCTACCCCTGTTGACCCGGCAAGTACCTTACTGATGCCAGATGCACCCTGGGTAAGTACCTGTCCTGGTGTCATTCATATACTTTAGTAATTTGCCTACTCTTACACTACGTGTAACATCAGCTACCTGATTATCAGCTTCAGCATTTATTAACTTCCTCTTCATTGACTTGGGTAAAGGTACTACTGCGATTACTTTATAAATGTATATATAAAGTAATGGCTTCTTTGTCATGGTTAATCTCAGAAGCTGAGGATGGGGTACTTCTTTATCAATAAAATACTGAAGTGTTCTGCGGATACTTCTTAAATATGAAGCATGCAGAAAAAAATTATTAAAAAGTTAACGTAAAGATGGCGGTAAGCAAAAGGAAAAGGTACTGTAGTACTAGAAGGCAGAATTGATTAGTACCAGCCGAGAAAACAAGCCACTTATTCCAAACCTTTATTGTAACCATTGCCTATGAAACGATTTATCTTTACGTTAAGCATTCTTATGCTTTGTTGTAATTGTATGATTACAGCAAGGGCAAAGCAGGCTTCTCCGTTGCAGGCCAACCGGGGAAGTCAAAACCAAAAGCTCCCCAAACAGCCGCTCGTCAGGTCCCTGGAGACCAAACTAAAAGAGCTGGAAAAGCAGTTTAACGTCTCCTTTCTGTACAATTCTACCCATGTACATGGTAAGACAGTCAAAGAGGCTGTCCGGAAATTATCCCTTGAGCAGTCGCTTAAGCACATGCTGGAGCCTAATAATCTTTCATTTAAGCAGCTTCGCGAAAACTTTTATGTGATCTATCATAAAGGAGAAGGTGCCGAAGAATCAGGCATCCAGCCCAAAACAGACCCTAAGGTACCCCAGGCTGTTCGTGTTGAAGAAAATGCCCTGGCCCGCCGAACCGGTGGTGCAACGCCTTTACTGCTGGCTACTACGGCTAAAGGTACTACAGCCCAGACAGCCCTGTCCATATCTGGTACGATTACGGATGCTGCTACCGGTGAGGCCCTGCCGGGTGCCAGTGTCGTGGTGAAGAATACGGGTAAAGGTACTACCACCGATAACGAGGGACGGTACTCACTGACAGAAGTACCTGAGAATGCTACCCTTGTGGTTTCATTCATCGGGTACCTGTCTACGGAAGTGCCGGTTAATAACCGCTCCATCATTGACATCAAACTATCCCTGGATTCCAAATCTCTTTCGGAAGTGGTGGTAGTGGGGTATGGAACGGTGACCAAGAAAGACGTGACGGGAGCCGTATCCTCCATTGAAGGAAGCGAGATTAGTAATATGCCCCTGCGTTCAGCCTCGGATGCCCTGCAGGGCAAAGCCGCGGGTGTGATGGTCACCCAAAGCAGCGGTAGCCCCGGCTCAATGGGGGTAGTCAGGATACGGGGTATTGGCTCGATCAACAACTCCAACGAACCCCTGTACATCGTGGATGGACTGCCGCAGAGTAGCATTGGCTGGCTAAACCCCAACGATATCGAAACCATGGACATCCATAAGGATGCTTCGGCGGCGGCTATTTACGGATCACGGGCTTCGAACGGTCTGGTGATGATCACGACCAAGAAGGGAGCCAAGCGGGAGGTTATGAACGTGTCTTTCGACAGCTACTACGGTTTTCAGTCGCCCTGGAAGCGCCCTTACATGCTCAACGCCGAAGAATTCATTACCTATAAGAACCGGGCCGCCCAGGCCGTAGGCGCCGCTTTACCCATAACGGATGCCATGAAGGCTGAGGCCCTGCGGTTTGTGGAAGCCAACACCGGTGCCGGTGGTACCGACTGGTGGAAGCACATCACCCAGTACAATGCCCCCATCCAGAACTACAATATCTCCGTGTCGGGTGGAAGCAAAAAGGTGGACTTTGCCTCCTCACTGGGTTACATGGATCAGAAAGGGATCGTACGCGGATCTGACTACAGCCGTATTTCCTGGCGCAACAACATAACCTCAGATATCAGTGATCGGGTAAGGCTGGGCTCTAACATGGCTGTCATCTACGAAAGCCGTCGCAACATTAACGAGAACAATCCCTTCTCGGGTACTATATTCAGTGCGATGACCGCCGACCCTATTACGCCGGTCTATCGTAACAACCTGACCAACATCCCTTCGTTCTACCAGACGATCATGAACGGGTACGACGCCAGTAACCCCTTCTCGCAGTACGCCGGTGTACTCTATACCAACAAGCCCAACCCGGTAGCGCAGATTGAGCGCATGCGCCAGAGCGTCTGGGAAGGGATAAGCCTGAAAGGGGGCGCCAACCTCGAAATCAAGATCATTGAGCCGCTGCGCTTCCGCAGCAACTTCGGTCTGGATATTCACCGGGGACTTTCCAAAGGCTTTACCCCCCAGTACCACCTCAACGGCTACGATTACAGCGTGTTCAATACCGTGAGCAACTACTCCTACTGGTCCAATTACTTCCTGTGGGAAAATACCCTGTCGTACAACCAGGTATGGGGGGATCATCACGTAACGGCTTTGGCCGGTACGTCAGCCGAGCAAACCAGGGGACTTGAGTATGGCGCTTCCAAGCAGGGGATCGTGAATAACGATGTCGATATGCGGATCATCAACGCGGCTACGATCAATCCCGGAGCATCGGGCTATACCTACTCCAACGCGCTCAACTCGTACTTTGGGCGGGTTACCTACAGCTACGCTGGTCGCTATGTCGTGGCGGCTAACATCCGTAGAGACGGTACTTCGCGCTTTGCCCAAGACTACCGCTGGGGCACCTTCCCGTCGGTATCGGCCGCCTGGAATTTCACCAACGAAAACTTTGTAAAAGACGCTGGGCTGAAGTGGCTGTCGGAGGGTAAGCTGAGAGCGAGCTATGGATTGATAGGTAACCAGAACGTGGGTAACGGAGCGTACCTGTCTACCTACGGCAACAACGGCCGCTACCTGTTTGGTAACAATACCACGGGCTACCTGGGAGCAGGAAGAACAAGCATCGGGAACCCCATCCTGCAGTGGGAAACGTCCAAGCAGACGGATGTGGGTCTGGATGTAGGGCTGTTTGAAAATAAGGTAAACCTGACGGTTGACTACTTCAATAAGGAGATCGACAACATGCTCCTGATCGTGCCCCTGCCTACTACGCTAGGCTACCCCAACTTCCCCTGGTCCAACGCGGGTAAGATGGTGAATAAAGGCTGGGAGTTTGCGCTGGGCTATGATAATTCCATCAGAGGCTTCACCTATGGTGTACGAGCTACGCTGTCTACCTTCCGGAACGAGGTACTTACCCTGGGAGGTGGCGAGCCCATCCATGCTACCGCCCACCTGGGTCAGGTCTTCACTAAAACCGAAGAGGGAATGCCCGTTGGCTACTACTACGGATGGCTCACGGATGGTATCTTTCAGACCCAGGATGAAGTAAATAGTAGTCCACAGAAAGGTCTTTCTACCCCCGGTGATATTCGCTTTAAGGATATCAATGGCGACAATGTACTGAATGCCGATGACCGTACCCTTATCGGTAATCCCTGGCCGGACTTTATCTACGGCCTGACCCTGAATGCCAGCTACAAAGGCTTTGATATCAGTGCCTTCCTGCAGGGCTCACAGGGCAATGATGTCATGAACATCCTGCGCTACGATACCGAAGCGGGTACCGGCTGGTACAATGCTCCCAAAGGCTTCCTCGAGAAAGCCTGGAATGGCCCAGGTACTACCAACGAGTACTATAAGATCTCGCAGAATGCCGCCCTGAACACCAATGTGTCTGACTACTTCATTGAGGACGGTTCCTATATGCGTATGAAGAATCTGCAGCTCGGGTACACCATACCGGCCAGCGTTCTGGACAAGGCTAAGATCCAGCGGGTAAGGGTGTATGTAGGGTCACAAAACCTGTTTACACTCACCAAGTACTCGGGCCTGGACCCGGAGATGGGATCCACTGATCCGAAGCTGATGGGGATTGATCAGGGGTACTTCCCGCAAGCCCGCACCTGGATGTTTGGTATCAACGCCAATTTCTAAGCCCGGCTATCAACGAATTGAGTCATTCTTAACTTGAAATAAGATTATGAAAAAATTATCAACCCTACTGTTCGTATCCTTCCTGACCCTGATGGGAACATCCTGTTCGGAAGATTTCCTGGACCATACGCCGCCGGGCAACCTTACCGACCAGACCTTTTATAACTCTCCTGATGCAGCTTTCAAATCACTGGTTACCTGTTACCGCGGCTTCTACAACTTCTGGGGGTACGAAGCTGCCCGGGCCGAACTGGGAAACATGGCCACCGACGATAGCGACAAAGGAGGCTCTGACGCCGGTGACCGTCCGTTCGTGACGGACCTGGGCTACGGAAGAGCCCTCTCCTCCAACGAAACCCTCTCCGGCTACTGGGCTGCCTGCTACGCTGCCATCGGGAACTGCAATGTGGCGCTGGAACGCTTGCCGGAGGCCAACCTGATTGATGCCAGTGGTGCTCCGCTTTCTGACAACCTCAGGAACCGGTACCTGGCCGAGATCCGTTTCCTGCGGGCTATGTTCTATTTTGAGCTGACTAAGGTATTTGGAGGCGTACCGCTGATCACCACGACGCTGACCGTGGATGATCGTACCAAGCTGAACCGGGCGACCAGCAGGGAAGTTTTTGAATTTGTGGAGAAGGAGCTCCTGGCCGTTGCCAATGATCCCGATATGCTTTCGGCGACCTCCATGCAACCTGCCGAACTGGGCCGAGCCACCAAAGAGGCTGCCTGGGCGCTACTGGCCCGTACCTATCTTTTCTTCGCCAAGGATGATACGGCTCTGTTTGCCAAGGCCAGAGATGCCGCTAAAAAGGTAATCGATTCCAATGCGTTTGCCCTGCACCCGGAGTACCAGGAAATTTTCCTGGAGCACGGCTACAAGACCAAGGAAGCTGTATTCTCAATCATCATGGGGGATGTACCTGCCGTACCCATCTACGGTAGTACTACGCCGGTCTACACCTCACCCCGGGGAGCCACCGGTGGCTGGGGCTTTGATATGCCTACGCAGGATCTGGTCAATGAGTTTGAGGAGGGGGATCCTCGTCTGCTGTTTACCATTATTGAGGAAGGGGATGTATTCCCCCGGCTGAATGGTACGACGGAAGTACTTGACTTCTCTACCTATGCTAACACGGGGTATCATAACAGAAAAAGTTACTTACCCGAATCCCGCCGGGGGCAGGGATGGGGCAATGACGCCTGGACGTACCATCCCATTCGCTACGCGGATGTACTGCTTATGTACGCGGAGGCTCTGATCGAGAGTGGTGGAAGCAAAGAGGAAGCTGCCAGCTACATCAACATGGTACGCCAGAGAGCGGCCAATTCGACTCCTAAAGACGTGGAGGCCGTGTCGCGCGTACTGAAGGTTGCGGATAAGGAACTTCCCGACGTGAAGCCCACCGATGACCTACGTAAGGCGGTACGTCACGAGCGCCGCGTGGAGCTGGCTATGGAGTACCACCGACTCTTTGATCTGATCCGCTGGAATACCCTGGTTGAAACCATGAACGCTTTCTCTAAACTTCCCTTCTCCAATGGTAAGGGGGCTAACTTTACCAAAGGGAAGAGCGAAGTATTCCCCGTTCCGCAGGTAGAGATCGACCGTTCGGGCGGTTCTATTGCTCAGAATCCCAATTATTAATCTTTCCTTCCAGGGCACCCCAGTCTACCATGGCTGGGGTGCTTTTTATTCTCGCCGGGGTAGTCGTAGCCCGGCTGTAAGTTAGTCGGATGTGCAGAAATGCCGGCTGGCAAAGTCCTTAACCCAGACCCGGTTGGAAGGCGATAGTGGCCGCCACTAAATCAATTTCAGGCTTTCATCACCTTTACCCTATATTCACAGATCCGGAGTCCGGACGGAGACTGTTCCATGTCGACTGGATGTACTCTGAAAAATAAAGTATTGTTAATTACTAACCCTTTTTTAATGAACAGACGTAGTTTTTTACAGACAGGGATCCTGGCCGGGACGGGCCTGAGCCTCATTACCCCCGAAACTGTCTTCGGCAATGATTATGCAGTCGCCGCGGGGAAAAGAGTAGGTGTCATAGGTCTGGATACCTCCCATAGCGAAGTTTTTACCAAGATGATCAACGCCGGGGGAGCCGATATGAGGGGCTATCAGGTAGTAGCTGCCTACCCGCACGGCAGTAAGGACATCGCCTCAGCCCTGAAGATGAAGCCCAATATCATCAAGGCGGTACAGGAACAGGGCGTAGAGATTGTGGATTCTATTGAGGATTTGCTGCAAAAGGTGGATGTAGTGCTGCTGGAAAGTAACGACGGCCGCCCCCATCTGGAGCAGGCCCTACCCGTATTTAAAGCCGGAAAACGTGTATTCATAGATAAGCCCATTGCGCCTTCTCTGGAAGCTACCAGGGCTATTTTCAGGGCGGCCGAACAGTACAATACCCCCTTATTCACTTCTTCCGCCCTGCGGTTTGATGCCAATGTGCAGAAGGTAGTGGGGGGATCCATTGGTACGGTGACCGGCGCTGATGTATACACTCCTGCCGAAATTGATAAAAATCACCTGGACCTGGCGTGGTATGCCATCCACGGGATCGAGATGCTCTATACCGTCATGGGGACAGGTTGTAAGAGCGTAGCTCGTACCTATACCGACGGTACGGATATGGTCGTAGGGGTATGGGATGGGGACCGTATCGGCACCGTACGCGCCATCCGGAAGGGAGCCTCCAGTATCGCCGGAACAGCCTTTGGTGAAAAAGGCATTGCTCCGCTTGGCCCCTTCTCGACCTACGAGCCACTCGTCAAGGAGATTGTCACGTTCTTCGAAACCGGCCAACCACCCGTTTCCCCCAAAGAGACCATTGAAATCTTTACTTTTATCAACGCCGCACAGGAAAGCAGGCGCTTAGGAGGTAAGGCTATCAAGCTCAGCTAATAACGTTGCCAGGTACTGCTTACAAGTCTTCATTCTGTCAGGGAGAAAGTCGTAATGGCTTTCTCCCTAATTTTTCAAGTACCTCCTCATCCAGGCTTAGCTCACAAAAAGTGCATCCATGGTCAGGTCATTCTGGACCAGTCCCGTAGAGTGGGGATTGGCTTTCAGGCCGAAGGTGGTAATCATTGTCAGAAATACGGATTTACGGGTACCGGTTTCCGCTTTGAACGCGCCTATTTTGTTGCGCAGCTCGGCGCTGTATTTCTTGTCGATGACAAAGGGACTGATGGAGAATTTCATTTCACATAGGTTGATCACCTGATCCCGCCGGTCTATTACCAGGTCGATCTGGGCGCCACCTTCTGCACTCGTACTCCGCCAGGAAGAGGTGGTGGTCTGTACGCCGCTGATGCCCAGGGCCTGCTTGATCTGGGGGAGGTGCCACAGGCAAACCTGCTCAAAGGCATAGCCCGACCAGGCCCGGTACTTTGGCGTATCCAGCATGGATATCCAGTTGTACTGCTCGTTCAGGGAAGTATCCTGTATAAACCGGAGGTAAAACAAGGTGTAAAAGTCCACCAGCTGGTACAGGCTGTTACGCGATTTTTTACCATAGGGGCTGTACTTTCTGATGAAGCCGCTTTCTTCCAGCTCATCGAGCAGGCGGGTAGTACTTCCGGCACTGGTCAGTTTCGCAGCCCGGATAATCTCATCCCGCGTTAGCCCTTTGGCCTTCATCGCCAACGCCTTCACGATGCTAAGGTGCCGCTCGTAGTTCTTAAAAAGGGACCGGTACAGGTTGGTAAACTCATTGCGCAGGAGTCCGTTTTCCGAAAAGGTGATGCGTTCAATGTTCTGCATGGCACTTTGACCGGTATCTATTTCCTCCCAGTAGTAGGGTACGCCACCCAGTACCATGTACAGCTGGATGATCTGGTACCGGTCCAGCACTGAGTGTCTGGACTGCAGCAACTGCTCGCATTCGTGCAGGGTAAAGGGTACTACCTTGATCCGCTTGGTTATCCGGTTATGCAGGCCGCCCCTGCTATTGATTAGGGTATGCAGCATCCAGGACGCCGCCGAGCCGCAGGTGACCAGCACGATATCAGTACGGGCGGAAGCCCAGCTATTCCAGAAATGCTCCAGCGCCTGCACAAAGCCCGACCCGTGGGTATCAAACCAGGGCAACTCATCAATGAATAGCACCTTTCGGGGCGTATCCAGCCGTTCCAGGTAGGCAATGAGCTGTTGAAAAGCCTCCAGCCAGGAACCCGCCGGGGCGTAGGTAGTGCTACTGTCGGCTTTCTGGAGCGCTAGGCAGAAGTTGGTAAGTTGCTGGCTCAGGGTAGCATTGGCCAGTCCGGTGGCTTCAAATGCAAACTTACCCCTGAAAGCATGCCGGATAAGAAACGTTTTCCCAACCCGCCGGCGGCCATATACAGCCACAAACTCGGATTTATCCGAATGCAGCACAGCCTGTAAAGTATCCAGTTCCTGCTGCCTTCCTATAAGTTTCTTCATATACTACTGCGGAATTTGGCCATAAGTATAGTTAGTTTACTACTTATGGCCAAATTTACTGACAAACTTGGCTTTAACCAAATAGTACAGCATAGGTAAAGCCAGAGTGGGAGTATATTGGGTAAAAGATGCAGTTGCTCACGGGCAGCCTGTAAAAGAAAAAGTCATGGGACCTATTTCAGAAACAATAAGCCTTTTGTAAATTGGGTAAGAGTAAAAGGTCTGAAAGTACTCACTCGACGGCCTTTCATAATGGTACTACCTCCACGGTAGTGAATCCTGATGAAACCCACTCTATTATTTTTCATTCAAACCAGGATGGGGCTATCGATCGAGGCAACTCTGTGTGGAACCGGCTGTACGGGCAACGGTCGAAAAAGGTAAATCGGCAACGAGGCCATGAATAGCATCAGCCCCTGCTCCTATGGATCGGAGCAGGGGCTGGTACCAACAGTTTATTTACACAGTACGGATCAGGCGGTTTCGAGTACTACGTCCTTCTTCTCTTCGCTAGCCCTTCCCTTGTCAATATCTCCCACCAGGAATATATACGAGCAGGCGCCTACCAATCCCAGAGCTCCGATGAATAGAAGGGCTGGTTTGAAATCTCCGTCCTGCGCCAGAAACCCGATTGCAATGGGAACGACAATGGAAGCCAGATTACCCATGAAGTTAAAGACTCCCCCGGTAAGGCCGATCAGGTGCTTGGGGGAAAGAAGGGATACGAATATCCAGGAGATCAGCGCCATACCCGCTCCAAAGAATGACAGGGCCATGAAGAAGATGATGGAAGCGGTATCATTACTGTAGTTAGCCCCTACTATACTTACCGAGATCAGCAAGCCGATGATGATCGGTACCTTGCGGGCCATACCGGCTGACCGGCCCTTTTGGACGAGGTAGTCCGAAACAAAACCAGACAGAAGCAAGCCAGCGCAGGCGGCCAGAAAAGGCACCGAAGCCAGGTACCCCGACTTAATAAAGTCTAATCCCCGGTACTGCACCAGGTAGGTGGGAAACCACGTTAGAAAAAACCAGAGGGTAGCATTAACCGCAAACTGTCCTATGTAGACGCCCCACAGGGTCCGGCGGGAGAACACCTGCTTGAGGTTGCTCCACTGCCACACCGAGGCCTGGCTCCCCCTACCGATTTCGTTCCGGAAGTGTCCGCCTCCCTCTTCAATGTAGTTTAGTTCAGCCTCGTTTACATTTTTGGAGTCAAGGGGGTCCCGGTACAGGATGTACCAGACTACTCCCCATACCAGCCCCACAAGACCTGTAATTACAAACAACCCTTTCCATCCGAAATGGTACTGGATGGTCATCAGAATGGGAGTCAGAAAAGCCAGGCCGATGAATTGCCCCGACACGTACATGGCAATGGCCGAGGCTCTTTCCTGCTGGGGAAACCAGCTGGTGACAATGCGGTTGTTAATAGGATAAGAAGGTGCCTCAAAAGCACCTGTTGCCAGGCGTAGGGCAAATAGCCCGGCAAAGCTGCTGACAAATCCCTGAAACAGCGTAGCCAGTGACCAGGTAACCAGGCAAAATCCGTACAGAATACGGGGCCCGAACCGATCAGCCACCAATCCTCCCGGTATCTGCAGAAAGGCGTAGGTCCAGCCGAAGGCGGAGAAGATCAAGCCCAGTTGTACCGGCGACAGCTCCAGATCTTTCCCAAGCGCGGCTCCGGCGACAGATATGTTGCTGCGGTCGAGGTAGTTGATGACCACATTGATAAATACAAGAGCCAGCATACTGTACCGTACGCGGGTTCTTTTGCTACTGCTACTCGTTTGTTTCATAAGGGTTGAATGGGCTGAAGTGAAATTGTGATGTACGGGTAGAAAAGGCACTGAATGCGCATAGGAAGCTGACCCTGCTACCAGGGGCGGCAGTCGGCAGCATTAGCCAAAAGCTCAGGTGAACAGGTATTTACTATGCGGTAGGGAAGCTGAGATTTGGGAACTGCGAAAAGCCGTTCCAATAGTAATTCAGCACCGGATGCAGGTATCTATTTTGGTGGATCGGGAAGCAGGCGCCTGCTGTGTTACCAGACTATGTAGAAGCCTTAGGATGTACCTGAAGTGTATAAATTATTTTCCAGAAAATAGTAAAGTAGAATAATTGTGTACTTTTAACATAAAGATAACACTTATACCAAATTCTATTCCATTCTCTATGAGAAACTACTACCTACTGCTGGTCTGTCTGCTTGCCCCATTTCTGGCCCAGTCACAAACGGCGCCAGCCAAAAAGCGGTTACCCATTATTGATGTACACGTACACGCGATGAAGGTGAATCCAAACTTTTCCATGGAACTGTGCCCCTGGTTTCTGAGGGATATGCCGGGTGGTGATCCCAATGGAGCCGCCCCTTCTTTTCTGAGCCAGGACTGTGTGGATCCCCTACAGCCGGCTAAGACGGATCAGGAAATGCAGACGGCCCTGCTGAACACCATGGAACGCCTCAACATGACCATCGTAGCCTATGGAGATGCTGAGATCCTGCACAAGTGGAAAAAGGCCGCTCCCAACCGGGTAATCGCCGGTATTGGTGTCAGCTCACCCAGCGACATGACTGTGAAAGCCTTTACCGACTCCCTATCGTCAGGCTTTTATCAGGTCATGGCCGAGGTAGCGCCGCAATACCAGGGTATGTCCCCCAGCGATATGTCACTGGATGCCTATTTTGCCGCCGCAGAGAAGCTCAACATTCCCGTGGGTATCCATATGGGAACGGGTGGTAACGGAATGGCGAACCTGACGCAGCCCAAGTACCGGGCTTCGCTGGGAAGGCCCTTCCTTCTGGAGGATGTACTGGCGCGTCACCCCAAGATGAAGATATGGGTTATGCACGCCGGCTACCCCATGGCCGATGAAATGATTGCGCTGATGGGAGCCAATGCGTACGTATACGTGGATCTGGCAGGATTTATCTGGAGCTACCCGCAGGCGGAAATCCACGCGTACATCAAGCGCCTGGTGCAGGCGGGTTTTGGGAAGCGTATCCTGTACGGCACGGATCTGATGATCTGGCCTAAGCTCATCGAGACTTCCATTGGCATCATTGAAAATGCTGATTATCTTTCGTTCGAGCAGAAGCGTGACATCCTCTTTAACAATGCCGTCCGCTTCTTCCGCCTGGATGCCAGTAAATTTCAATAGATAGGTTTGTACCCCTATGCAACCGGGATAGCTGGTGATACATAAGCAGCTATCCCGGTTGCATTCTTTTTTGAATTCTCTTCCCACTCATACCTTCCCAAATTCTTCATCCAGGCATAATACTGGAATAATACGCTGACTATTCCTTTGGGGTTTCAGTTAACTATTTATCCTAATCTAATGCATCTGGTTGTAAGAGTACTATTTCTCCTATTTCTCCCTTTCCTTTCCTATTCCCAAACCAAAGGTCCGGATCCAGCCTACAAACTACTCAGAGGAAATTCGATCATCCAGAGCAAAAATGTCTACCTGCTCACCCTGATGGAGCAGCTGCCTGATGTCAGAAGGCTGCTTGAAAAGGATGAGGTACTAAAGAAGCTGGCAGAAACCAAGAAGGAACACCTGTCCCGCGCATTAAAGGACTGCGGCAACCAAGTTCCCTGCTACACGGCCCCAATGAAGTTTACACCCGAGGAAATCCAGCTGGTCAGTGAACGCCTCTCCACCCTGTACGCCCCCACCAACGAACTGGGTACACTGGTCGGGCAGCACCTGATCCCTTCGGGTACCTATATCCTGCACGCAAAGGCTTTGCCAGCCGAAGAGCTGCTGATCAAAGCCTGGGAGCAGGATGCCAATGCCGTCAATCACATACTGGAAGTATATGCCGAGGGCAAAAAGCCCAACTATCCCGCCATTGACTCCATCGCATTCAAGGTACATTCGAAGAGCTTTAGCACCCTGGTTTGGGACGTCACCGAGATGGTCCGACAGGAGGAAAAGGGGGCACTATTTTTTCGTCCTTCGCTGGCCTTTGCCCTCCGCATCCTGGAAGTGAATGACCGCAGCGAAGCCGCCGACTATGAACCCATGGAAACAACGGTGAATGGGGCTGCTTTCAGCAAAGCCAGAAAGGTAGACTGGAAAACCTACACGTACTCGCTCATACTGATACCGGGGGCTGGTCCCTCCAATCCCGACGAAGCACTAAGCCCGGGCGGTAAGCTCCGGTGCCGTGTAGGCGCACTCCGGTACTTCGATGGAGTGGCTCCGTTTATTGTGGTCTCGGGAGGGCGGGTACATCCCTACAAGACCAAATACAGCGAGGCTTACGAAATGAAGAAGTACCTCATCAACGAGCTGAAAGTACCCGAACATGCCATCATCATGGACCCGCACGCCCGCCATACCACCACCAACCTACGTAACTGTGTACGCCTGCTGTACCGCGCAGGCATGCCGGTAGATAAGCCGTGCCTGGTCTCCACCATGCGTCAACAGAGCTACTACATCACCAGGGATCTTTTTGAGCAGCGGTGCCTTAAGGAGATCGGCCACATCCCTTACCGCCTGGGAAACCGGCTCAGCGATACTGACTTTGAATTCTATCCCGTACTGGATGCCTTACAGATTGACAATGACGAACCCCTTGACCCCTAGCCACATGAAACAACTACTCAAAGGGGCACTGGTACCCGCCATACTTGGCCTGCTGGCTGTTAGTTCACAGCTTCCTTTTAAAGCAACCATACATAAATCGCTGTCAGTAGACTCTCTGGGAGCCTGCCAGGGAGTGAGCTACTTCCAGAACAAGCTATTCCTCTACGGAGACCGTGAAGTAGGAATGATTCGTGAGTATAAACTGACTCCTGATTCGCTGAATTATACGGGGCAGGAGTATCGCCTGACTATGGAGGGGAAAGATGTGATCAATCATCCTACGGGTATTGCCTACCGTGGCGATGGTCCCGTATTCATCGGCAACAGCATCCGACTCAACAAGGAAGGTACCTTGTGGAAGGCCCTGATCTACCACGTAGACTGGGAGGGGCTGAGGAAGAACAAAACACTGGATGGCAACCTGATCCGAACCATTGAGGATGACGCCTGTATACAGGGTACCTGCCCGGAGTACGTACAGTACGAGGGAAAATGGTACGTAGCCACCGCCGACTATGGCGACAAACGGAATGAGGTAAGGCTATATGATCCTGAAAGGTTGAAAACGGCCGAAAAAACCTCTGAACCCGGTGTACTATACAAAAAGTTCTCCTGCGGCCCCTGGGTACAGAACCTCCACTGGATACCGGAGAAGGGAATACTAGTGCTCATCCAGAATCAAATTGAAGGGCGGAGATGGCGACTCACTTTTCTGGATTTAAACAAATCGTTACGTAGTGGTCAGCAGCATGTACTCGGCATCCAGGATTTTGACAAAGCCGATGAACTGGAAGGCTTTACGCTGTTGGAAGGGGGACAAAAAGGTATGGCCGTGACCTCTTCCCGCAAAGAAAACGTACATTTCCTGAATCTTCAACTCTAACCCCCTTCCTTCAAAACATCATATTCTGGTAATAAACCCTACCCATTGGGGTAACATTGAGGAAATACATTTGTGGCTTGCCAAGGGCTTTTTGACAAAGCACCAGAAACAAGTCCGGATGTATTTTTTTATTGCTTCAGTACCATTTTTTAAAGACGTTACGTCAGTATGAAAAAACAATTTTTACCAATCATTCCCATCGCGCTGGCAGGGGCACTCCTGGTAGGGTCAGCCGGCCGAAGTTATGCTGTGCCGATGAAAGGATTCCCTCACCTCGTAGGAAAGAGTACTCCGCAGAAGGCTGTCGTCAGAGTGACGGGCAAAGTAGTGGATGAAAGTGGGGAGCCACTCCTGGGAGTAACGGTTCTGGAAAAAGGACGTAATAAAGGTACCGTTACGGATGTAGAGGGCACCTTTTCACTGGAAACAGAAATAGGAGCAACTTTAGTATTTTCTTTTGTAGGTTATACGGCTCAGGAAGTTACCGTTACGGATACGAAAAATCTCACTATTACCCTGAGGCAGGATGCCCTGATGCTCAATGAGGTAGTGGCCGTCGGCTACCAGACGCTACGGAAAAGCGACCTGACCGGTGCAGTAGCGAGTGTAAAAGCCAAAGAACTTAACCTGACTGCCCCTACGGTAGGCCAGGCGCTGGTAGGTAAGGTAGCCGGGGTACAGATATCGCAGGTAAGTGGTGCTCCCTATGTATCTACCAAGATACGAGTACGGGGTGTGGGGTCGGTTAACGCCAGCTCTGACCCCCTTTACGTGATTGATGGCTATCCGGCGGGTAATGATGTGTTCATCAACCCCAATGATATTGAATCTATTGATATTCTGAAAGATGCCGCCTCCGCGGCTATTTACGGATCCCGGGCGGCAGGCGGGGTAGTACTTATCACCACTAAGCGAGGTAAGGAAGGCAAAGGGCGCCTGGAGTATGACTATCAGTTTGGGGTAAATCAGTTGAGCAAAAAAGTCGATCTGCTCAATTCCACGGAATTTACTCAACTTCTGATCGATGCCCGCAACGGTACCTACCGTGACCTGATGGTGAACTCCGGCAAATCATGGTCGGACGAGATGTACTCGCACGACAATGCCACCCGGATTCGGAATGTAGGCAATGCGGGTAGTGTCAGTATCCCTACGGATCTGTACGATCTGGCCACCCAATCCATGATCCAGCCGAAGTATAATACCGACTGGCAGGACGAGCTATACCAGAATGCCCTGGTGCAGCGGCATAATGTATCGTTTACGGGCGGAAAGAACGGCGTACGCTATGCTCTGAGCGGTGGGTATCTGGATCAGCCCGGCATTATCCTGAGCACCGGTCATAAGCGGGTTAACTTCCGGTCGAACCTCGATGCGGAGCTCACCCGTAAGCTTAAGGTAGGAGCTAACGTGGCCGTGACCTCTAACACCAACCGGGAGGTTCAGGAAGGTCGTTTCCACCAGGGACCTATTCTGGGAGCTCTCATTTACATGCCTATCTTCCGCGCTTACAATGAGGATGGTTCACTGGCCAAGAATGAAGCGGCGGCTTTGAGCTCGGGATTTGGATATCAATCTATTGAAAACCCGGTGGCTCTGGCTACCGAAACCCACATCAACCGCCGGGGACTACGAGGTACCTATAATGGCTTCGCTACCTACGAGATCATCCGGGATCTTACCTTTAAGGTAAACCTGGGTATGCAGACCTACAACGAGAAGTACGAATTCTATAAGCCTACCAGCCTGAGTAGCGGGGCCAACCCACCCGGCTCACCCCAGGCTATCGCGGCGGCCTATGCCGAATCCCAGATGCTCACCCAGATGGACCAGCTGGCGGAATTTACTCTCAACTATCGGAAACAGTTCGGTAAGCATAGTCTGGATGGTCTGGCCGGGTATACCGCTCAAAAAAACATACGTGATGTAGTAGCGGTACGGGGCAATGGCTTCCAGAACGACCGGATCGAAGAGATTACCGCGAAGGGAGCCGATGCGACAAACTTTTCAATGTTGTCGGGTACCGGCAAAACCGAATGGTCACTCCTGTCGTACCTGGCACGGGCCGTGTATAACTACGACAACCGCTACTACCTGACGGCTTCCTTCCGTACGGATGGTTCCTCACGCTTCGGCCCTAACAACCGCTGGGGTAGCTTCCCCTCTGTTTCGGCGGGCTGGAATATCTCCAACGAATCCTTCTACGGCGACTGGCTGGGCGCGGCTTCCACCCTGAAGCTTCGTGGTAGCTGGGGATTGAGCGGTAACAACAACATTGGTAACTACAACTTCCTCCAGACTATGGCAACCCCGGGTGGAGTCGTATTTGGTAATGGTACCGTACACACCGCTATGTGGGCCGAAGGCATCAAAGACCTGAACCTGGGTTGGGAGACCACGTCGCAGTTCAACGTGGGAGCTGACCTGGGTTTATTCAACGACCGGCTTTCCATCATTGCCAACTACTACCACAGCCGCTCGTACAACCTGCTCTTCAACCAGCCCCTGTCGGCTATTTCAGGAACATCGACCATTCTTACCAACCTGCGCAATTCGAAGGTGGAGAACAAAGGCTTTGAGATACAGGCCGACGCCCGGGTTTTATCAGGCCGCGATTTCAACCTGAACCTGAGCGGAAATATCTCCGTTAACCGCAACAAGGTATTGGATATGGGTGGTGCCAGCACCATCATTACCAACGGGGCCGAGCGCTCGTACCTGACCCACATTACCACGGAGGGACAACCCATCGGTATGTTCTACGGCTTTAAGGTGAAAGGCATGGTACGCCAATCCGATATGGAAAACCTGGCCATTGACGATGCGAACTACAACGCCGCTACCCAGTCATTCCCCGAAGGGTACGTACTGAAAGGACCGGCCCGCTCCACGGCTTCTTCCAATCCGCTACGCCCCGGCGACCTGTATTTTGAGGATGTGAATGGGGATGGTGTGGTCAATGATGCGGACAAGGCTGTGATCGGAAACCCTCACCCCAAGTTTACCTTCGGCTTTAACATCACGGCCAGCTACCGCAACTTTGACTTTACGTCTTCCTTCAACGGTACCTATGGCAACAAAGTACTGGACGGTCAGGACTACTACCTGTTCAACATGGAGGCCTCCGGCAACCAGTACAGTAAGGTGCTCAACCGCTACCGCTCTGAAACTGAACCCGGCGATGGCGTAGTGTACCGGGCTGCCCGCGGAGGTACCCAGAGCAACAGTACCCGTTTATCTACCTTCTATGTACGTGATGGTTCATTCCTCCGTTGTACCAACCTCACCCTTGGCTATAACGTCCCGGCCATCTCGGCTCTTACCCACAATGCCATCAGCAACCTCCGGCTGTTTGTAAGTGCTGATAATGCCTTTACCCTAACAAAGTACCTGGGTTATAACCCTGAGGTGGACTACAACAACGGTTCCAACCTGACACCCGGCGTAGATTACGGTAAATACCCACTGGCTCGTGCGTACACAGTAGGAGCAAGAGTTACTTTTTAAGAATTAGCAATCATGAATTATACAACCAATACCCTACGTACCCTGGTAGTAGCCGTGAGCCTGGCCTTTTTGAGCTCCTGCTCTACTGACTTTATTGATCTACAGGACCCTAACGCGGTGGCCGCCACTACCTACTACCGCACTGAAAATGATGTTCAGTTAGCCGTAAATGGTATCTACCAATCGCTGCGGAGTGGTAACTCCATCGGGGAATCCAGCGGACTGTTCAACGAGGAGCGCTCGGACAATACCGGGCGGAACGATAACCAGTCGAATGCCGGTGAGCCCTTCCAGTTCAACGACTTCTCCCTACTGCCCAGCAATACCTACCTAAAAAGCCACTGGCTGGGCCTGTACCAGAGCATCTCGCGCTCCAATCAGGTACTTGACGGCATTGAAAGGGTTACTTTTACAGACAATTCCCTTAAAGAACAGTACAAGGCAGAAGCCAAATTTATCCGGGCGCTGATCTATTTCCACCTGGTGCGCAAATGGGGGGATGTACCTCTGGTTACGAAACAGCTGACCACCGCAGATGAAGTAAATGCCAGTACCTACCGGGAGAAACAGGAGGTAGTGTACCAGCAAATCGTAGCGGATCTGAAAGATGTGGTGGCTAGTCCGCTGCCTAATCTGCCTACGGCTGCCAACAAGGGAAGGGTTTCCAAAGCCGCCGGTAATGCCTTGCTGGGTCAGGTGTACCTGACTATGGCTACTACCCTGGATGCCTCCAATCGCACCACCAACCTCAACGAAGCCAAAAACTATCTCACGGCTGCTTATAACATGCGTACGTTCGGGAATCTGAAAGAGATTCCTTACGCGGATGTATTTGATGTAAGCAAGAAGACGACCAATCCGGAGTCCATATTCCAGATCGTGAACAAGCAGGGAGATATCAACTACTCCTCATCCATTGCCCGTAACAACCAGGCGAAAGGTGAAACTATTAACTCCCTGTTCACATCAAATGGTGCAGGAGGAAACGTAAAGATGGATCTGGTGAAGGACTATGAGGAGGGAGACGCCAGAAAAGATTACTCCATCAAATATGCTAACGATCCTATTGTCAAGGACTACTTCATCACGAAGTTCCGTGACAACAGTGCCGCGGCAACCACCAACGGCTTTGGGGGTAATGACTGGATACTGATCCGCTACGCGGATGTCATCCTGATGCTGGCGGAGGTACATATGCACCTGGGCGATGATGCCACAGCCATTAGCTTCCTGAACCAGGTTCGGGAAAGAGCTGGATTACCTACCTACGAGGTGGCCAAAGCGGATCCGGCTTACGCGGCTAAGTACCCAACCCTAAAGTTGGCGATTCTGCACGAACGACGCGTGGAACTGGCTTTCGAAAACCACCGCTGGTACGACCTGCTCCGTTTCTTTAACACCCAGGAGCTGGTAGCCTACTTCAAATCAAAGCCCCAGGCAGACTACGGGATTGCGAAACTTTCCAACTTTGGAACGAAAGACCGCTACTACCCCATTCCGTTTGACGAACATAAGCTCAGTCCTGAGAAAATGTACCAGAATGCCGGGTACTAAACCTGGATCTTAGTAAAGTATACGCCCTTTCAGGTATATATCTTTCCATATTACATTAATAAGCCCAACGCCTCAGAGGATACTATCTTCTGAGGCGTTGGGCGTTTAGGGGCATTCTGTTAATTAGCAACCGGCAAAAGATACCGGTAGCAGGTCATGATGGAGCTACTACTTTACTTCCAGCTCCGCTACCACCGGCAGGTGATCCGACGCGTATTTCTCGCTAATAACCCGGGTTGACTGTGCCTTAAAACCACCAGCCGGATTGTACATGATGAAGTCAATCGTACGGTTGGGCTTATCCACGGGTATGGTAGGCTCGCAGTTCTGCTGGCAGGTACGGGTAAAGTACTGGTCGAAGTAGTTGATGGTAGCACTACCGGGCAGGGCATTGAAGTCACCAGCCAGTATCATGGGGAGTTTGGCATCTTTAAAGTGCTTGACAATTTGTTCCGACTCCGTGACCCGATTGCCTTCTTTCAGATCCAGGTGGGTACTGGCAAAGATCACCTTCTTTTTGTTGGGTAGCTGTACCGTTACGGCGGCTACGGCCCGGTCTTCGCCGCCCAGTTCCGGATTGCGGGGCAGCAGGTAACCCACCGAATCCACGATCGGCAGGCGGGATAGTACCGCCACCCCGTACTCGCCCCCCTGGTGGTCAAGGGCTTTCATAAAAAATGACTTCATGCCCGTGAGGCGAGCCAGTTCGCGGGCCTGGTTTAGCTCCTTGCCCGACCGCTCGGTATAATTATCCACTTCCTGTAGGGCTACCAGATCCGGCTTCTCCTGATTGATCACCCGGGCAATGGCCTCTACGTCAATCTTCACCTTCTCGGAGGGTGGATTGCAGTGGTGGATGTTGTAGGTCATTACCTTCAGGTTGGCTTTGGCAGCCACAGGATCTTTCTTTCCCTCTATTTGATTGGTAAAGCCAAGGGAGAATAAAGCGGAAAGGATACTTAGGGTAAAAACAGATCTTTTCATTAGAAAAATTAATAAGCTATTGGGGATAGGAATAGACAGCCGCAATTTAAACTACTTTCTTAGAAAGCGTGTACTTGCCCACCAGCTCTCCGTCATCCCGGATCATTTTCAGGTTAAGTTCTTTTCTGGTAGCGTGAAGTTTGATCAGCGTACGTTTTCCTTCCAAAGGTCCGCCACCGATCACAATGGGGAACGAATGGGTACTATCCGCATCGTGGGTCGCGTAACGGTGGGTATGTCCCGAGATCTGAAGGTCAATTTTAGCTTTGTTCAGGATAGGGCCAAATTGCTCCCGACAGTGCAGGGTCCCGTGCCAGTCGCCGGAGTGCCAGGGGGAAATATGGATCAATACTACACGGAATGCAGCCTTCTTAAAAGCTTCGGACATGACTTCTTTTTCAAGCCACCGTCTCTGTACGTCCCGGTAGCGATCAAAGGCCGATAGTCCGCCGTACTCCACACTGTCGTCGGTTTTGTCCTCACCCGAATCCAGAACGACAAAATGTACCGGACCGCGGGTAAAGGAGTAGTAGTATTTGTTTTCGGGGTAGGCGTAGTAGTGGGGTATGTGCCTGGCAAAACTACCCCGGCACTCATGATTACCCTGGGTAAGGATAAAAGGTACTTCCGTAGCAAAGACATCCACCGAGGGCTTGATCAGGTGATCCACCATCTGCTTTTCTTCGGTCACCCAGTCAAAACAATCCCCGTTAAAGACCACCATATCGTAATCACGGGTGTTGCCGGTATAGCCGTGGCGGTAGAGGAGTTGCGGGATAATCTGAGGGCGGTCATGGATATCATTCAGGACTACCAGCTTTACCTCTTCATCGGTAGGAGCAGGCGTTTTGAACGAGAACATGGGGCTCGTGATGGTTTCACCGAACTCTACCTTTGATCCTTTATACCCCAGTACCTCCGTGGACACAATTCTGTATTTATGGTCCGTACCGGGCTTGAGACCGGTCAGGGTTACCTTATTGATCCGGTTGTTGGCTTCGATCAACCCATTGGTATAGCCAAACTCCCGCTTGCTGGTATGGGTACCGGCTCCGTACTCCACCCAGCTGAAGCAGTTCTTGTGGGTGATCCACATTACGGTTACCTCATCAGTGCCTATATTCTGCAGGTAAGGTCCCACGACAAAATGGTTCTTTTCATCGGCTTGGGGCTGTGGTGCGCCATCAGCCAGGGCAGTGGCAGCGGGTAGCAGGCTTAATGTTCCCGCCGCTGCTATTTTTTCGAGAAAGGCTCTTCTATTGGAATGCATAAAGGTGAGATGGGTTGGTTTATACGTAAGAAGCAAGCAACTCACTAATCCTAGCGGGTTGCCTGCTTCTTTTTTACACGTTATTCAAAATCAATTACTTCCAGTTTGGATTTTGGGTCAGTTTTGGATTCAACAGGATTTCCTGGGTGGGCAGGGGGTAGAGGTAATCCCTTGATTCATTCCAAACCTTGTTGATATGCCCGTTGATCACGATGTTACCTCCCTTGTTCCCGTTTTCGAGTGAGATCTCACTGCCCAGTTTCAGGATCTGAGCGCCCGGTACGGTGGGTTTGGTACCCTCGTAGATCACCAGATCCACCTTGCCATCTTTGTCCAGATCAAAATTACCCGGGCCGGGGAAGTACATTCCTTTGAAGGGCCTGGTCAGGAGCTGACCTTCTTTCCAGCGGATGATATCGTCCCAGCGGAAGAAGTTCTCCATCACCAGCTCTACGCGTCGCTCTCGACGTATTTCCAGCAGAACACCCTGGTTAGCTCCTTTGAGCTGGGGGTACATGTCGGCCTGGTAAGGATCGGGTTTGGCATTAGCGTCTGCCATATTGATGTTGGGCATTCCTACCCGATCGCGGATCAGCTTGATCGAACGGTCCAGATCCGCCTGGGTCAGGGTACCCCGCTCGGCCTTTGCCTCGGCAAAGTTCAGCAAGACTTCGGCGTAGCGGAAGATGGGCATATCCGTGATGTCCTTGTTGAAGGTATCCCACTTGGGTTCCGATACAAATTTGATCAGCTGGTAGCCCGTAACCGTAGCTCCAAATTCCGGTACCAGCCGGGTCGTCTCCCCGATACGGGTATAGCCAGGTGTCCGGATGGTCTGGGAGAGACGTGGGTCGCGGTTCTGTACCTCATCGAAGAACTGCATCGTATCGTAACCCGGTATATCCGTGAAGCGCGAGCCATCGGCCATCAGGTAGCTATTGACCAGTTTCTTCTCCAGACCCGGACGTCCGTAGGAAGCAGTCATGGTGTAGTAGTTCAGGTTGTGATATACCTGTGCCTCATCGCTAAAGTCACGGGCCAATATTACTTCCTCAGCAATGGCGTTATCCGACGAGAACAACCGTTGGTAGGCGGTCTGGGGTGTCGCCTTGTAGATGGTGTAGCCACTGTTTTTCATCAGCTCATCCGAAGCCTCAATACATTCATCCAGAAATTGGCCGGCATTGGGCAGGTTGGCTTCTGGATGGTACTTGCGGAAGGTACCTTCGTACAGAGCTACCCTGGATTTCAGAGCCAGGGCCGTCCATTTGGTGACCGTATTGAGCTGACGCCCGGTACCCAGATTGGCAATGGCATAATCAAGGTCAGCCATGACGGAGTCCATCACCATGGCCCGCGGATCCCGCGCCTTGGTAAGCATTTCGGTGTCGTTGCTTTCCATGGGCTTTGAGTACCAGGGTACATCACCGAATCGCTTGACCATACCGAAGTAGAAGTAAGCGCGGAAAAATCGGGCGAGGCCATTGTATTTTGCGACGGCTTTGGGATCCGGGCATTTATTCGAATTAGCCAGGAAGTAGTTGATGTTACGGAGGGTTCCCCAGCTCCATCCTCCCCCACTGGTAGGTACCACCCGGGTTCCTCTCAGCTCGTCGCGGAGACTGGTTTTTACTACGTTATCTACATCTTCATTGTATACATCCTCCGCGCCGGGAAGGGCGTTGTAAAATGAATTGGTATAAAGCTGAAGATCATTTTCGGTTTTGAAAAAGGTCTCGGGTGCAATGGCATCCTGAGGCAGCAGGTCCAGATCACAGGATACCAGTCCCAATGCTATGGCTAGGCAACTAATAGTTCTTTTCATAGGTACTACGTAAGTAAGCCGGTTTAGAAATTAATGGTAAGACCAGCAGAGTAAGTTTTGGACATGGGATACGTTCTACCGTTGGTAGCATCGCCATCCAGTTGTTCCGGATCGATGTACCTGGAACGGAGCGGCGTGTAGGTAAGCAGGTTTTCACCACTTACATAGATACGGGCGCGTGGTACCCGGATCTTACGGGTGAGGCTTTCGGGGAAGGTATAGCCAAGTACTACGTTTTTCAGACGCAGGTACCCCACGTTCTGAATGTACCGGTCATTAGCAGCCGTGAGATCGCCCCCGTTGTTGAGCGCCGTATACCCACGCAGCAGCGGGAAGTAGGCATCGGGATTCTCCGGCGTCCAGACATCATCCGAAAAGTTCTCAGGAATAAAGGAGTAGTACGGACGTGAATAGGGCCCCCAGAACTTGTCGGCGTTGTTGCCCGGGTACCAGTGCTTACGCCAGATACCCTGGGCCAGTACCGATAGGTCTATGCCATTCCAGCTGGCACCGAGGTTCATCCCGTACCGGTAGCGGGCCCGGCTGTTCCCTATGATCTTCAGGTCACCGTGGTCTTCCAATGTATTGGCCCCCTGGTCGATCTTGCCGTTACCATCCAGGTCAATAAATTTGAGATCACCCGCCTGCAGCTTGCTCCATTCGCCGGGAGCATTGAGGCGCTGACGGTTCACGATGGTCTGGTCTACTTCGTAAGCCTGAGCCTCTTCGTTGGTTTGGAACATTCCGTCGATGGAATACCCCCAGATCTCACCAATGGTCTGTCCTACGTAGCGGTTCGATAAGATCTTGTTCGGGTTATCGTACTTAGTGATGGTAGACTTGGAATCGGAGAGAATGAAAGATGCATTGTACGAAAGCGGCTTACCGGCTACGTTCAGCTTATCTCTCCACGATATAGCCAGTTCAAAGCCTTTGGTCTGCAGGTCTCCGGCGTTCTCGGTGGGTACCGATGCTCCATATACGGCAGGAATTACTTTGCCTGGTATGAGCATATCCGTGGTATTCCGGATATAGGCATCAAACGTAAAGTTCAGACGGTTGTTCAGGACATCCGCATCCAGACCTATGTTGGAGGTAGTGGCTTTTTCCCAGGTCAGATTGGGTGAAATAGGATTGGGTGTATTCACCTGGAAAAGCTTTTGTCCGTTGTCCAGCCATCCTGACTGTGACGTGGGCATGATAGAAATATAAGGGTAGAAGCTGGCAGAGTTGGTATTGGAAGGCAGCTGATTACCCAGTGTACCGTAGGAGCCTCTCACCTTCAGGTTATTCACTACCCTACGAGCGGGCTCAAAGAACGACTCTTCGCTGATTCTCCATCCGGCTGATACCGAAGGGAAGAAGCCATAGCGACTGCCGGCGCCAAAACGGGATGTACCGTCGTAGCGACCATTGACTTCAAGGAGGTACTTACCACTGTAGTCGTAGTTCATACGGAAGAAGGCACCAAACAAGGCATACTGGTACGATCCGCCCCCAGAGAGCTGCTCACCGGTACCCAGGTTCATATCATTGAGGCTCTCGGAAAGCAGGTTTCTACGGGCACCGTACAGGCGATGGTGTTTTTTGGATTCGTAGTTCAGACCGGCCGTAGCTCCCACGAAATGTTTACCGAACGTCTGGTTGAAAGAGGTGAAAACGTTTGTCACGTTCATCGGATCAAACGTCATGGTTTTGCTGTACTGATCCGAATTGTAGTTAGGAACCGGAATCAGCACACCGGGTTGAATAGAGTACCTGGCCACCGCGGAACGGTACCAGTTATCAGCTATGTAGAACGAGTAGGAGTGATTGGCTACCAGGTTCCAGTTTTTTGTGAAGTCTATGGTAACCGAGTTGATAGTAGTTAATTCATGGACTTTATTTGCACCACCCGCTACCCCATTCAGCAGGTTGGCAAACAGACCGTCCCCTATGGAATAGTTGTTCTTCAGGGTGTTATAGGTAGCGGTACCATCGGGGTTACGGGGAGCATAGGCCGGCATGGCGTGTACCGTAATGGCTACGAAGTTGGCATTGGCACCACCCTCCCGACCCGGGTACGTATATTGGGAGTCAAAGTACTGGGTGTTGTTACTTACTTTGAGCCAGGGCGTCAGTTGTGCGTTGATCTTGCTACGAAGTGTATAGGAAGTAAACTTGTCCGTATTGAGGCGCATGATCCCGTCTTTCTGAAAGGCCAGGCCCGACAGGTAGTAGTTGATTTTGTCGGTACCTCCCGAAAGACTCAGGTTATGCTGACTCGTAGGCTGAGTCATGTTAAAGAGCGTATTCCACCAGTCGTAATTGCCGTAGTAGTTATAAATCTCCCGGCCATTCACGTTTTTGACTACCGTCCAGGGCCGGTCAGGATGCTCGGTCTTGTCATACCGGCGCGCTTCCAGCTCTTTATAATCTTCATCCGAATACCGGGTGTAGGTATTACCGGTGGCCCGTCTGAAGGCTTCATCGTTGAGCATCGTGTGCTCGTACCCGTTGGTCATGAACCGGGTACTTACCGTCGGAGTAGACCAGCCAAAATTGTTGCCGTAGGATATGCTGGTCTTGCCACTCTTAGCGGTTTTGGTAGTGACCAGGATTACCCCAAACGCTCCCCGTGCCCCGTAGATGGCCGAGGCTGCCGCATCCTTCAGGACCGATACCGACTCCACGTCATTGGGATTGATCCGGTTGATATCTCCGGGTACTCCATCGATCAGGACCAGTGGGCCTCCCCCGTTGATAGAGGTTTCCCCCCTTACGTTCAGGCTACCCCCCTGGCCGGGCTGTCCGGTGCTGAAGGTGATGTTCAGGTTGGGGACCATTCCCTGAAGGATCTGGGACAAGTTGTTGAGGGGCCGGTCCTGCAGGTCACGGGCCTGGATCTGGCTAACGGCTCCGGTGAGGTTTACCCGCTTCTGGGTACCGTATCCTACTACGACCAGCTCTTCCAGGACCTTGTTGTCAGCCGCCAGGGTTACATCCAGCACCCGGCGATTACCTACCGGTACTTCCTGCGGCGTGTAGCCCACGAAGCTAAACACCAGCACGGACTCTTCTCCCGGTACAGTGAGTTCGTAGTTGCCGCTTCCGTCGGTCGTGGTACCCTGCGAGGTACCTTTGACTACCACGCTTACTCCCGGCAGTGCTCCCTGTCCATCAGAGGCGACTACCGTACCTTTTACTCTGAACGCCTGCGGAGATACCTCTTTGAGGGTAGTTAAGCGTGCTAGCTTGTGACGCTCATCAATCACCTTTTGATTACCTGCGCGATCGGTAACCTGTTCGCCGGTGATACGTCTTTCTGCGGATACCGGCATCGTCAGGAACAAACTCAACGGCAGCGCAAGAGTACCCAGTAAACTTGTTTTCATACAATTGTGACAGTTAAATAAGAAGAAGGCTACAAAGACCTGTAATGTCCTGGTAGCTGCATCAGTAAAGGGAATAGGCCACAAAAGTAGTCGTGTAGTTACAAGTAGATGTTAAGCAGGAATTAAGGATTTATTACCTGTTTGGAGGAATGGTAATAAAATCTTTAAGAGTAAAATGACCCGATGAATTGCTGGAGAATGAAGCTTTGTGAGCTTTGAACGAATGGTATGATACGTATGATTGGATAAGGCTTTGAAAGTGAGGCAACTTCTGATAGTACTATTTGAAATTAGTACTGACAGCAAGATTAGTACCCTGGTTTATGGGCAAATGCCCCGGGTGATGGAGTTAAACCCATACTTCTTCCGTTTGCGACAGGGTCAATACCAGAGTTTAGTCAGGCCGCTGCTATATAGTAGCCTCGGTAGTGATGGCTTCGGAATGCACAGGCAGTAACACCGTAAAAGTAGCTCCTTGTCCGGGGGTACTTTGGGCCACAATGGTACCCTGATGATTTTCGACGATTTTCCGGCATATGGCTAATCCAATACCCGTGCCGGAGTATTTTTTCTGGTCATTGAGCCGCTGGAAGATGGTGAATATTTTCTGGCTGTATCGGGGATCAAATCCAATGCCGTTGTCCGAAACCTGTATGGCCCAGTAAGGGTGCTCTGCCGGTAGGGGGCCGTACTGGGTGTTTGATCCGGGAGGTAGCTGATTGGCCGTGATCCGGATCTCCGGGTTTTCCTGGCTGAACTTGATGGCATTACTGATCAGGTTGGAGAAGAGCTGACCCAACTGGTGCGGGATACCTTTCACCACCGGAAGATCTTTATAGATGATGGTAGCTGCTTTCTGCTGAATCAGCATTTCAAAATCTGATTTCACCGTTTCGATCGTCGCATTCAGATCCGTTTCCATAAAGCCTTCTTCAGAACGTGACAGTCGGGAGTAGCTCAGCAGATCCCGAATGAGGAATGTCATTCGCTCGGCTGCCGAATGTACCTTGTCCAGATACACCGCAGTCTGTTCCTCATCATGCCGCCTGCTCCGTATCAAATCCGTAAATACCTGGATTTTGCGCAGAGGCTCCTGCAGGTCATGGGATGCCACGTAGGCAAACTGCTCGAGATCAATGTTTGATTTTACCAGTTCTTCGTTGGCTACTTTCAGCTTCTCATTGGCTTCCATGATACTGGTAATATCATGACCGACCAGCAGGGCACCATACACTTCCTCCCCTTCTTTCAGGGGTACACAGTAGGTTTCGAAATACCCGGGTATTATGGCCGACTGCGTGACGGTGCTGTGTGATGTCTGGCCCTGCAACGCCAGCAAAACATCCCGGTGAATGGAAGAGCCGACCGTTTGCGGAAAAAGGTCGGTATAGCATTTCCCAAGTATATCTTCCCGGTTTACCTTATATATCTGCTCAAACTTCCGATTAATGGTCGTATATCGCAGATCCCGGTCCAGTACAGCTATGACATGCACCGACGAATCAATGATCGTCTCTACAAATTCGTTTTTCTTCTTCAGTTCCTGATTGGCCAGTTCCAGTTCAAGGGTTCGTTCGCGTACCTTCTGCTCGAGGCTATGGTTAAACTGTCTGATTTCATGGTTCTGTTCTTCAATCCGCGTCAGCATGTTATTGAAGGCATCCGTGAGCAGTCCCAGCTCATCGTTCCCTGATTTTTGGGCCCTTACGGAGTAGTCAAACTCCTGTGAAACGACCCGGGCTGTTTCGGCCAGCGAAAGGATGGGTCCCGAGATTACTTTCTGTAATGTACGGGATAAGCTATACGCGAGCAGGAATGAAATACCGACCATACCAAAGGCAATGAGGCCATAAAGCTGAAGCCGCTGGTACATGGCATCCATGGATAGTTTTACATATAACGTACCCAGGCGTTTGTTGCCCTGAATGACGGGCTCAAAGCCTTCCAGATGAGACGCAGTAAATACATACCCATTATCAGTAGGCGTATCTGGAAATGCAGGAGCCGCAAGAGTATCGGGGTACCTCGAAAAAAGGTGCCCCTCATCATCATACAGTCCGGCCACTACGATGTACCTCTCAGCCTGCAGGGCCTGCAGGATTTCAGTCCCCTCCCTGGGATCATCAAAAGCCAGGGCGGCGGTACTGTTGGTAGCTACTATCTTGGCGATCGTTGATAGCTGGGCCTGGGTAACCTGACGAAATGTAACAAGCTCATAGATAAAATAACAGGCATAGGTCAGAAGCAGAACGGCTCCGCTGGTCAGTAGCATGACCCGCATCAATTTCTCTTGTATGGGTATATTATTCAGTTTCATAGAAGAGAGATTATTGAACTAGTTCAGCCAGGCGCAGTAACTTGGAACTGATGGTAAGTCCGGCGGCCTTGGCCGTTTCCGGCTGGATCTGTAACCTGATCTTGCCGCTCAGTGTATAAAACCGGATTATACCCCCCTTCGTAATAAAATCAGGGGCATCACCAACCGTCAGTACGGCTCTTTTCTGCACCGCAGTCAGTACCTCCTGGAGTGGCTGTTCCTGTCCGGATGGTACATAAAGAATATGACATGGCTTGATATCCTTCACATCTTTATAGTACTGAACCGTAATCGGATGGTTTTCTTTTTTTTCACCCGACACCGTTTCTTTCAGGTAGGTACCAAAGGGATTTTCGCCCAGCACCCCAATTACAAAAGGAGCGTCATCCGTTGCGAAGGAGCTTTCGGGCCACATTACGAATTGAGTAAAGTTATATAAAAAAACGGCTTTTACCTTATACTCAAGGGAAGGAGTTGATTGTGCCGGCAGCCGGTTAGGTATGAATACGCCAAGAAAGATACCAAGTACCACCACCAACCCGTTACGGATAGATTGCCTTACAAGTGCAGGTAGATACGTTGTTTTCAAAACCGACCAACTAGTTTAACGTAAACACTTCGTGGGATAAGGAGCGGTCCAAATTCAGCATGTTGCTTCTTCCACAGATTTTGTCCAACTATAGATAGCTCCACGGGCCCCAGGGTATACGCCAGGCGAGCATCCATGGTGAAGTAAGCCGGTACCCGAATGGTGGCGAACGTCTGGGGCAACTGGTCCAGGTAGCGGCCCTTGACATCCAGCTGCCAGTTCCGGTAAAGATCCAGTATTGAATGCAAAAGTACCTGATGGCGCGCGTCATTACCCAGGTAGGACGGATCAAAGTTACGGCCTGGTTTGGCGCGCAGGTCTTTCATAAAGTAGGTATATCCCGAACGCAGCCGCCACTGGGGCAACACCTGGTAGTTTCCGGCAAACTCTACTCCCCATGATTCCCCTTCTGAGCCGTTCTGGATCTGGTAGGTAAGCGTGTTCGGCAGGGCCTCTACGCTGTACACATCACGGTAAACGTTATAGAAGCCAGCCAGTGAGAGCGACGAGTAAGGCGTAGGCTGCAGCCGGTACCCCAGCTCATAAGCTACCAGCTTTTCAGACACAAAGTCAGGACCGCCCGCTACACTGGGTTTGTCAGCCGGAACCGGATAGGCCGGAAGGAAATAATCTACATCCAGGCGAGTTGGGGTTCGGACGGCTCTTGAAACAGCACTCCATACCGTAGTACCTTCACGGGTCCAGGCCATACGTACACTGGGCTGAATCTCAAAACCCGAATATACATTGTGCAGAAACTTGGTACCGACGATTAGCCTGATGCGTTCGCCCACCTGTATTTCGTCCTGCAGAAAGGCGGTGTATAAAGGCAGCTTCCTGAAACGCGGTATGATACCTATGGCATCTGACTGGAAATGAGCGTCGTCACTGGATAACCGGTATCCGGCGCCCCACAGTACCTGATGGCGCTCTTTAACGGCAAACCTGTGCTGAAAGTCAACATCGTAGGTCTTCATTTCATCGGATCCGCCGGAAGGGACATCACTCCGGAAGTAGCGGTCATAGTACAGCTGCAGGCTCAGGTCTGATCGGTTCGAGAGGGTATGCTTCCAGCGCCCGAGTACATTTTCTCCGTTCAATCCTGAGTTACCACCCGCTGTCTTTCTGATTCCTCCGTACAAGTCGCCCTGGAAGGTAAGCACATCCGCAGCAGTGGGAGTCCAGTCGGCCCGGAAGCCCCCCTGCGTAATCCGCCAGGCATCCTGGCTGTCGCTGCCATCCGGCATGAGGGTTGGGTTGCGGTCCATGTGCTGTCCGTATACCCGGTAGGTTAGGTTCTTGCCTATACGGCCTCCGTAACGAGCCGCCAGCCTATCCCGCACAAAGGTACCTACCGAAGCGGCAGCGTAAGTTCTTTGGGTCTGGGCCGAAGATTTCGTCACTATATTGATTACTCCGTTGACCGCATTAGCTCCCCATAGCGTTCCTCCCGGGCCACTTACTACTTCAATGCGCTCGACATCTTCCAGCAGTACATTCTGAAGCTCCCAGAGTACCCCTCCGAAAAAAGGAGTATACACGGTGCGCCCATCGATCATGACCAGGAGCTTATTGGCAAATATAGTATTGAAGCCGCGCGAGCTGATGATCCAGGTATTGGCATTGTACTGAGCCACCTGCAGGTTGGTGACAAGCCGGAGCGCCTCGGGAATATTGGTAGCACCGGACCTCCGAATAGCTTCACCCGTGATGACCTGTACCGCGGAGGCTGCTTCTGAAAGTTTTTGAGGCGTTCTGGAAACCAGATTCACCTCAATATCCATAAGCTCTTCGATGGAGAGCCTTTTAAGATCTTCAGGCATTTCTGTGACCTCCTGCTGCGCGACCCCCATCCGGGGTAACAACAGGCTGGTTGTAAATAAGAAAATAAATAGTACTCCTATGAAACGATGACAGCCATAAGGAGGGAAATTCATTGTGTCCGGATTTTCTGTGTAGAAATAAGTGCGGGAAGAGAATATATAGGGTCAGGCTGAGCACTAACGAAAAGAATGGTTAGGTCTACCAATCCGATGACCAGGCCAGGGTTAACCTTGTCATCTACTTTATCATCAATCAGAAAACAGCGTAAAGAATGATTCATCCAGTTGTACTTATGATCTCATTTAACTTGAATTAGTTGATACTATATAACAACCAGTACAATCTGTTATATAGTAAGGTCTAATTTATGAATGGTTACTAATGTTATTATTCTGAGTTTTTATATAAGCAACAACTGCTAAACATATAACTTACTTTTTTGTTTAAAAGGATTTAAACATTGCTTTTATTAGCTGCTACCAAAGACCTGGCCAGGTAAAAGCCCAGCCCCTTGCCTGATACTAACTCCGCTTTATATTTACATCTAATTATCTATTTTTACGATATTGGTCTTGCCAGTTACGGTACCATATCTTACGATTTGTGAATCCGCAATTTATAGTCTGGCTCCTACCATTTTGCAGAATTCCCTGAACAGAAAAAGCCAATGAAGCCGAAGTTTATAGCAATAAGTGATACCATTATTGAAAAAATAAGATCTGGAGAATTACAGCCAGGGGATCAGATTCCGTCTGAGAATGAGTTGATCAAGAGCTATAACGTAAGCAATACAACGGCCCGCAAAAGCCTGCTGGATATTGAATCAAAAGGCTGGGCCAAGCGAATCAAAGGGAAAGGTACCTATGTACTCAACCGGACGCCGGATCATCACCTGGTACGTACGCTGGGATCTATTTACGCAACCCGCCGCGGCTTCCACGAGAGCCTGATCGCGGAGGGGTTTCAGCCCAGAAATCTGGTTCTTGAGAAAACGATCCTGCCCGATGGTATTTCGTCGGAGATTGGCGGTAAACATTTTATCATCGATGGGCCGGTGCTAAAGATACACCAGTTACGCTATGCCGATGAGGAGATTATCAAGGATGAAACCAAGTACATATCCCTGAAGCTGTGCCCGAACATCAACCGGATGCCCACCGAAATCTCCTACTTCAAAGTATACGAGAGTACCTACCACCTCAAGATTGAAGAAGTAAAGCAGACGCTGAGTACGGAAATTATTCAACCCGACTCGTCTGAAAATAATTTTGAGCTGAAAAAGGCCACGGCTATGTTCATACTGGACAGTGCCGTCGTAAGTACAAAAAATAAGGTAGTCGAGATCGAACGTTCCCTCTACCGCGGAGATAAATATAAATTTGCCATTATTGCGAGCCCTGACTACAAGGACAATGGCCAAAAGCCTGATTGATATCCGCTTATGGCTGCTCCACCAGCCACTCGGCAATGGTTTGGGCAATTAGTTCGTGTCCCGACTGGTTGGGGTGATTGACGTGAGACATGTACTCTTTTAACTTTCCACTGGCTGCTATTTTTTTGAATGCCACGTAAGGATCAGCCAGCCCTATTCCATACTTTATTGCCAGTTGTCTGATCTGTTCCGTGTGTTGTTCCAGTGGGTTATCAGCTGCCAGTATATCTACCCGCTGGTCGGGCGAGGGCGTGACCAGTATAACCTTGATGTTTTGAGCCAGGGCTTTCCGGATCATATCTTCCCAGGCTTCCTTTGATTTTTCCAAGCCTATAAACCGGTCATTGAGAGCATAGTCGATCAGCAGTACATCCGGGCGGTGTACCAGTACTTCTTTTTCCAGCCGGGCATTTCCTTTTTGTGAGTTCTCGCCACCAATGGCCGTTACGATCGTATTGATGACCGCGTAAGGGTACTTCTCCTTAAGCGCTTTCAGCACCAGATGGGGGTACGACTCCAGCGTATGTACTTCGTGGTCGTGCCAGAACCCCGCCGGAACCGAGTGCCCGTGGAAGACAATATTGACCGTGCGGTTCTTAGGCCATACTGCGTTGAGTTGCTTTTTTACATCCGCCAGGTACGCCTTTTTATCCGCCATCTGCGCCTGCTGTCCCCAGCCGGGTAACGAGAGCAGAAGCAGCGTGACTAGAGTCCAATGTAGGTACTTCATGGTTTTGTGGGTTTAACGGTCCAGAGGGTAACGGGGCCGAGTAGCCCCGATTTTTTAAGAGGTACTTCTCCCCAGGGGGTCAGGTTTTTGTTGGCTTTTACGATGTTGGTATTAGTAAATTTCTCTCCGGTCAGCGCGTCACCCGTCATGCGGTTGGACCAGGTATTGGCTACTTCTACTTTCAGCTGGTTCTCCCCTTCTCTGGCGGCTTCGGTAATATCATACCGGTGGGGCTTCGACCAGGTGATACCCATAGGCTTACCGTTCACCCATACTTCGGCGACTTTGGCTATATCTCCCAGATCCAGAAAAACACGTGTACCCTGAGCCATTTTACTGAGTTGAAAAGCCTTGTCATAGGCCGCTATGCCCGAAAAGTACCGGATGCCTTTTTCAGGTGCTTCCGTCCAGGAAATGAGTGTAGGAAAAGTGGACTTTTCGGGTGCTCCCCAGCCTTTGGGAAAGGTCAGGTTCCAGGAGCCTGTCAGGGTGGTAAGGGGCGACAGCGCTTCCACCCGCTGCATGGCGGTACCCTTTTTTACCTCTGTGGGCCTATTCGATAGGGTGTAAAAGCCATCTTTTGTGTAGTGGATCATCGGTATATCGGTACCGCTGCCAGCCACTGGTTGGAAGTGCGCTCGGGGCTTTTCGTTGGTGAATACGACAAAGTAGGTACCATGCGGAGGAAGAGTAAGAGGCAGGGCCGTTTGAGTACTGGTCTGCTCGTAAATAGATACGGGTGCTACCTCGCCTGTTACCGGATCCCAGAGCTGTGGGGCTTTACCCTTTTGACGGAAGAGGCAGCTTTTGGTTACCCACTGGTCGGTGGTGTTGCGGATCAGGTAGAAGTCATTGCCATTTTTGGCGTAATGGATGTAGTCCAGGGCACCCTCTTTCTGGCCGGAATAGCTGAAGTCAGGAGCCACCTGCAGGCTTTCCAGTACCAGCAGTGGACTGGTGCCCGCGTATATTTTTCCTTTTTCACGTGCCTTACCATTGAATGGCTTTGTCGTCCACAAGGGATCAGCAATAGCTGCCAGCCGGGTACTTGCCCCTGGCTGCTGGCTCAGGCCGGCCGTACCTGCTGGTTTTTGACCTACTATGATAGCTCCCTGCCGGACCAGTTCCCTGATTTTAGCCAGGGCTTCGGGGTTCATCTCGGATTCATTACCCAGCGTTAGTACCTTGTACCTACCCACACCCGGCAGCACCAGTTCTCCCCTGTCGACCGTCAGGTTTTTAATGAGTACTTCGGTATTTATAATTTCGTAGTCGTAGCCAGGGCCGACACTAAACCGCGTGTTCTTGGGTGGTACCAGGTTGGGTACCTTATCACCGTAGTAGTAGAGGACATCCGCCACAAAATCGGTTTGCTGAAGTATGTAGGAGATCCGGCTCAGGTACTCGTTAAACGGTTTGATCTTAGGCCACCAGGCGCGCCGGTCGTTGTAGTGGGTACCCGCAAAGTAGGCGATGCCCGGGTAGCCAAAGCCGGTCGGGTTGTGGGTGAAGCCGTGGATCACCAGGCGGTTCATTCCTTCGCAAAAGGCGCGATCAGCGATGGTCTTCAGGTCAGCGGGACCTTCCTGCCAGTCCCAGTAGCTGGTGAAGGCTTCCTCTTCCACCATACCCCGTTTGTAGATATGCGAAGCCGCCGCAATCTCCTTCACCAGCCAGATCAGATCCACGATACTGTCTTTGTCGAAAAACGTACGGTTGTACCAGAATTCGCCGCGGGGAATATCCAGTGACCCCAGCGCTTTAAGCGTTTCGACTGGTATGTGGTGCAGGTGTCCCGGCCCACCGGCTTCGGAAGTGATTTTTAGGCCGTACCGGTTGCAGATCTCATTCGACTTCCGGTAGTGGTTGTTGATCATCAACTCCGAAAATGTCTTCGTGAAGTCGAAGTGGAAGCCTTCGTAGGTTTTGGGAGCAAATACCTCCGGAGTGTACACGGCCGGCAGGAATTTATAAATGTCGTAGCCGTGCAGCTGGCGAAAGGTAGCGGGCAACGAGGAGGTCCAGGTAAATTCCTTGGCTTCGTAGCTGGCCAGGTACAGGTACTTCAGGGCACTTTTGCCAAGATCGCCCAGGCGGGGCTGCAGGCGGTTGATGAAGTACATAAGGTGCATCTCGGTGGCCGTCGAATCAAAGTGATCAATGATCGGTCCCTGCGAGTTAGGCGTAGGGCGGATCAGCTGCTCACCGGAGTTGGAACAGACGTAGCGGTACACGTCCCAGTTGCCGGCGGGTGCTTTCCAGGAGAGTGTTTCTGTTTTAGGATCAAAGTACCTGCTCACGTTGACTATGGCCGAGGTATCTGCCAGATGACGGGCACCGGCTGGTACTGCAATCACCGCTACCTCTTCCTTATATACGGGTCGTCCGGTTTCGTCGTACTCGATCTGGCGCGGGTTGCCGTTCCGGTCGGGTGTAATGGTCGGGAAGGGCAGCTTTAACGAAGCGGATTGATTTCCGGACAGAGGCGTTTTTGAGAAGTAAAGGGTTTTGGCCGCGTGTTTGGGCTGCACCCAACTCCCTCCGGCATTCCAGCTACTGGCCAGGTTCAGCCCTACTTCCAGGTCTAGTTTACCGGCCTCCTTTATGGCCATTTCGATTACATCCAGGGATTCATCCCCCATATAGGCCGGACCCGCCGGTATGATGCCATTGGGATCGCTGGCAGGTGGTAGCCCGATTTCGAAGATATCGACTCCACCCAGTCCGGCATTTTTGATAGCCAGTAGTTCTTCTTTCAGCCGCACCTTATCTACATAGCCATTGAGCCACCACCAGTATACCTTGGGGCGTGCCTGGATCGGGGGATTTTTAAAACCAGCTTGTATGACCTCCAGACTAACTACTGGTATACTGCTCTTACGGAACGAAAAGAACAGGGCAGCCACCGTGATAGTGAGGAGGCTGAGAATCTTCCACCGGTTTAGTCGTGTCTTCGAAGCGTAGGATAGATATTGGTTAAAGCTTACCATTAGCTGTTATTTTAACAGGTTGAACAGTATGGATAGTAACGGGACCCATAAGGCCTGACTCTACCAGTGGTGTTTCCGACCACAGCAACTCACGCGAGCCCCGCACTTTCAGGTTGGTCTGGGTATAGTTCTCCTTTTCGTTGATATCACCAATGATCCGGTTGGACCAGGTGTTGATCACCTCTACCCGCAGCGTATTCTCTCCCGGTTTGATGCTATCGGTCACATCGTATCGGTACGGGGCGGCCCAGGTAATTCCCAGAGGTTTTCCATTGAGCCATACGTCGGCTACCTTACCTACTTTACCCAGATCCAGATATACCCGTTCGGTCTGATGGGCGGGCCTGGTGTAGTTGAATGTCTTGGTGTACACACCGGACCCGGAGTAGTGCGCTATGCCTTTATCAGGTGATTGAGTCCAAGAGATAAGCTGCGGGAAAGTTGCTTTTTCGGGGGCGCCCCAGCCTTTGGTGAACTGGACATCCCACGCCCCTATGATGGGTTGAGCCTGTATGGTATTCTCTACTTTCAGGGGCTTTGAGCCTCCCGTCAATTCGTAGGTACCATTCTCCATAAACTCCAACCCCTGCGGCGTATACGTAAACAGGGGTGGATGCGATGTGGCTGAGGCTATCGCTTTATACCCTGGCCCCGCAGTACTCTTTCGGTTGAAAACTACAAAGTAAGAACCGTAGGGACCGAAGGTTAGGGGTACCTGTACCTGATCACCAGCCTGATTATAGATATTGATTGGAATAGTCTCTCCCGTTACTGGATTCCAGAGTTCTGGTGCCTTGCCCAGCTGTCGAAAGGAAATGTACCTGGAGATGGCTTTATCGCTGGTATTTCGGATAAAGTAAAAGTCCAGATCTCCTTTCCGGTGGTGAATATAGTCCAGTACCGGCTGGCTCTTTCCCATATAGTCCAGTCGATCAGAGCCTTTGTCGGGGTAGTCAAAATCGGGTTTGACGTTCAGTGCCTGCAGGATCTGTAGTGATGGAGTGGTAAAAACCTTGCCTTTTTTTAGAGCATCGGCTGAAAATTGACCCGATCCGCTCCACAGGCGGTCGGCTACTGCCTTGCTGGGTCCCCAAACCTTCGTCGGCTTGTTACCCGTTATGATGGCTCCGGCCTTAGCCAGTTCTTCCAGTTTGAGGAGTACCGCCGGGTCATTGCCTATAATCTCGTCCAGCGCCAGTACTTTGAACTGTACCCCGTACGGCAGGGTGAGTAGTCCATCCTTGACGGTAAGATCTTTTAGCAGTTTTTCGGTATTGATGATTTCATAGTCATATCCGGAGCCAACGGCAAAGCGGGTGTTTTTAGGCGTACCGAAGTTGGGTACCCGGTTGCCGTAGTAGTAGAGTACATCCGCGACAAAATCCGTTTCCTGCAGGAGGTACGATACCCGGGCCAGGTAGTCGTTAAAAGGTTTTACTTTGGGCCACCAGGTGGTCTTGACGTTGAAATGGGTACCGGCGGCATATACATTGCCTGGAAAACCCGCCCGGGTAGGGTTATGGGTAAACCCATGAATCACTGCCCGGCTCATGCCTTCGCAGAATGCCCGGTCGCCGATGGGACGCATATCACCGGGACCCTCCTGCCAGTTCTGGAAGCTGGTGAAAGCTTCCAGTTCGGTGATCTTACGCTGGTAGAGATGAGATGCAGCCGCAATCTCCTTGACCAGCATCAGCAGGTCAATGCTGTCTTTGGAATCATCAAACCGGGCGTGGTTGATCCAGAACTCCCCCCGGGGCACATCCAGCGAACCCAGCGCTTTGATGGCCTCAACGGGTACATTATGAAGTGGTGGACCGGGCCCCCCCGATTCGGAGATCAGATTCAGTCCGTAGCTGTTGGCAATTTCCCTTCCCTTCCGGTAATGATTATTGATCATCAGTTCGGAAATCGTCAGGTTCAGATCCTGCCGGAAGCGTTCGGTCGTTGCCTGATCAAAAGCCTGCTTGTTGAAGATATAGGGAAGAAACTTGTCCACCTCGTAGCCATTCAGCCGCTTGAACTCCCGGGCGAGCGAAGGTGTCCACAGCGCGTTCTTGGCTTCGAAGCTGGCCAGGTACAGGTTCTTTAAAGCGGTTTTCCTAAAATCACCCAGTACCGGCTTCAGACGGTTGATGAAGTACATGAAGTGCATGCGGGTGGCCGTGGAATCGAAATGGTCAATGATTGGGCCCTTCGAGTTAGGGCTGGGCACCAGCAGCGGGTCGCCGGAGTTGGAGCAGACGTAGCGGTGGATTTCCCAGGAACCCATAGGTACCTGCCAGTTCAGTGTTTCGGATTTGGGATCAAAGTAGCGGGAGACGTTGACGATGCGGGCGGTATCCAGGTAGTTGCCTGACTGAACCGGAATGGCCAGAACTGCCACTTCCAGACTGTACACGGGCTTCCCGTCCGGCCTGAACTGGATCAGCAGTTCGTTGCCCTTCGCGTCTTTGCGGGGAATGTCCGGGAAAGGTACCTTGATAGCCTGACGACCCGGTTTATCCACTGCTATTTTAGAAAAGTAAAGTGACTTGGCGGCATGCTCCGGCGTGACCCAGCTGCCACCGGCGTTCCAGCTGCTGGCCAGGTTCAGGCCTACTTCCAGGCCCAGCTTCATCGCTTCTCTGATAGCCATCGTAATGGTATTCAGCGATTCATCCCCCATAAAGGCTGGACCCGCCGGTACCAGCCCATCGTGTCTGAAGCCGATCTCAAAAATATCTACTCCACCGAGCCCGGCGTTCCTGATGCTCCGCAATTCTTCTTTTAACAGGGTGGTATCGGTATGGCCGTTGAGCCACCACCAGTACACTTTGGCGCGGGCGGTACCCTGGGGATCTTTAAAACTAGCCTGCATGGTTTTCAGGTCTTGACTCCAGCCAGAAAGGGATATAGAACCCAGTATCCAACAGCAGATGAGGAAAGAGAAAATCGGTGATGTAGGGTTAACTATTTTCATATCAGGTAAGGGTTAGGATGCATTGCTAATACTATCAGGGAATCGCGTGCGTGTCCCGGGTGGATGATTTCCACTGCGACAGGTTCTTTCTGAGCCGCTCCTTTACCGGTTGGTAGTTGGTTTCGTAGGCCAGGTTCCTGGTCTCACCGGGATCGTTCCACAGGTCGAACAGCTGCTCGTTGTTGGCTCCCTGGTTGTATACATTGTACTTATACCGCTGGTCCCTGATCATACGGGCGTGGCGCGATTGATTTTCTTTGTCATCTTCGAGTTGTACCACTACGTAGCTGCGCAGGGTAGCATCCGGATTTTCCAGTACTTTCCGTAGGCTGGTACCCGTGAAGGCCGGGTGATTGGTGATGCCGGCATAGTCGCACAAGGTAGGTGCCAGATCGATATTAGACACGAGTTGATTCCGATCAATACGTCCTGCGGGAATGTGGCCTTTCCAGCTAATGCCAAAAGGTACCGAAACAGCTTCTTCGTACAGACTCAGCTTGGCCGCCCATTTGTGGGCCGCCGATCCGTCACCGTGGTCGCTGGTGAACACGATAATGGTATTCTCATCCAGCTTCCGCTCGCGCAGAGCGCTCATGATCTTACCAATCTCCCCATCCACCTTCTCCGCAAAACGGTAGTAGTGGTAGAGGTAAGCCTGCCAGTCGGCTTCTGTATAGTGTTGGGTTCGGAGCAGTTCATCCCCGTAATGATCCATCTGCCGCTTCTCCTCCAGCCACTGGGGTTCCTTCAACGGAGGATTGAAATTAGCAGGTAATGGAGGTAGCGGGTCTTTGATCTGGGAGGCTTTGGCGTAGTTAGCCGGCTGCCGGGGGACGTGGCATATATCATGTGGGTTGTGGAGAGACACCGCCAGTATAAAAGGGCTGGTATCCTTGTATTCTTTCAGGTACTTTACGGCCGCGTCGGCAATGGGTTGATCCGTATCTTCGCCCAGTTCCCATGATTCCTTAGCCAGGTGGACGGGAAGCACCTTGAATCCATTTACAGAATCCTTACCGGATTTAGCCGGGTACGCCTCGGGCAGGTGCCACTTTCCGGCCCAGGCGGTATTGTAGCCTGCTTTGCTAAAAATAGTACCGATGGTAGGGGTGGAAGCAGATATATGGGTAGAGTTCCAGACCACACCCGTTTCGTGGGGCATCCGTCCGGTAAGCAGACTGCTCCGGGATGGTCCGCATACGGGTGAACTGCAATATGATTCGGTAAAGTAGACACCGCTTTTAGCCAGGGCATCCATGTTGGGGGTTTTAAGGTTTGGATTCCCCATCAGACTCAGACAGTCATTGGTTTGTTGATCTGTCATGATGATCAGGACGTTGGGGCGCTTGGGAGCTGGTTCACCAGGTGTCGCCATAAAACCGTACAGCAGCGCTGCTGCGCATAGTATAGTTGTTAGTAAGCCTGCCTTCTTCATGGTATTCTCTTTATGTTTTTTACTATACCTCTATTGAATCAGCGCCCCGTCTGTTTTCAACTTACCACGACACGACCAGATCTCCCGTTATATTTTCCACCACGTAATGCCTGCCCAGTTTCTGGTCCCCCTCCTTGAAAGAGATCCTTCCGGTCTTCCAGGGGTAGTCAGCATTGACATAAGCCCGGAACTGCTGATCTGTAACATGCGCTTCGGGATAGATACGTACCGTAGCATTTTTCAACCCCTCCACCCGGTACCGCTTGGTAACGTCCTTCTGACCGGAGTGAAGTTCCTTAAAAGATAGGATACCCTCATTCTGCTCTACGAATACCCGACACTCGCGATTCCAGGAGGTAGGCATGGTATAGGAAGAATGTCCCTTGTCCAGCCGGGTCTCCAGGCCCAGGAGCAGCGGCGCACCCTGCTGAAAGCGGAAGCGCTGCTTCACGGTACTATTGGGATTGTACCCTGAGAAGATAAACGCATTGTTGGAGCGAGATACGGTAAGTACCGGATTCTTGACGGTAGGATCCTGCTTCTCTACCAGATGGCTGATACCGAACTCCGGCAGGACGTAGCGCAGGTGGAGCGGGCCGATGAAGTATTGGTCCGGATCATCGGGTGTAAGCAGGCGGCCACCCGTAAAACTGCTGGAGTTGGTACCCCGCAGGTAGGCCACTTTTCCACCCTGCCAGTCCGGTTGGGTTCGTACCCACACGGCATCGCGACTTTTACCTCCCTGCTCTACCTGTACCAGCAGTTTGGTACCGGCGTCGTTCCGGTTTTTGAGCATGGAGCGAAAGCCTCCTCCACTGAACAGAGGCCGGTGGTTGATGACGTTGGGGGATACTTTTTCGACTAGGTCAGTCGAATAGTTGGTCTTGACCTTAAACTCACCATTGAGCGGAGCTTCGTTTTTCAGATTCAGAAAGTCCAGAAAAGCCGGGCTGGAATGGTCGGTAGGTCCGAAAATAATAAGCTTGCCTCCTTTCTGAACAAAGCTTATCAGCGCCTTTTCCAGCGATGAGCCCGCATCCGGCGCTATGGTCACCAAGGTAGATTCTTTGAAGTAGTCCGGCGTCTGGCTGATAACCGATTGGAATGAAGTGGTAGAAATAACCGTGTTCAGGGGCAGACCGTTGTTGATGGCCTGGCGGATATACCAGTCGCCGTAGTATACCTCCTGCAAACGCTCTTCGGACTGGTACGCCCATTTGTGGTACTCGTCAAACGGATACACCCATACGAGCGGCCCCGGAGCCGTCGGAGCATCGTAGCGGGCTTTCAGGATGTGCGGGGTAACCTCGTCGGGTACCTGTGTAGGCATCTCACCCAGTGAGTTGTCGATGGTCAGGAAGTTCAGGTGCGTCGGGATGCCGATCCTACCTTTGGCGTCAATCCGGCTGACTGACATAGGCAGGTAGATGTCATGAGGTTCGCGTCCGTAGCGGTCCAGCCAGGGGCTGTTGAGCCACCAGGGGTCGTGTGTATAGTAGCGGAACAGGAAGCGGTTGTCGGGCAGCTCAGCCATGCGGGACATATAGCCTACCATTTCCAGGCCGAAATCACCATCCAGCGCCGCCCAGGGAGAATTGGGCGGGGGCAGCATGTTATACTTGCCTTCGTAAATCTGTTTCAGGTTCACGGCATCACGGGCCAGGTCAGCCCCTACTGACAGGTTGGTACCGCGGGTCTGGATCTGGAAGTGGGGGCACTCCTTACGGAACAGCTTCCAGAACTCGTTGATTTTGGTAGTTAAACCAGCCAGTTTTTCCTGCTCAAACTCTTTACCGGTAAAAGTAGCCCCGGTGGCCGACCAGCCTTCGGCCCCAAAACCGAAGCCGTTGCTGAACCAGATGTAATCAAAGCCCAGATCATTGAGGAAGTGCTGGCTCTGGCGGCCAAAAAAGGTGCCGAAAGGTGTATTGGCAGGAATACCCTTGGGAAAGCCAGCGTAGGATTCTTTATCGGTATTCAGTACCGAGTAGCTGCTTACGAAGCTTTTGTGTCCCATGGCGTTGCCACCCAGTATTTCCGGATGCTTTTTGTATTTGAATTCTGACTTGGCAAATTCCGGACCGGGATCAAAGGTAGCCCCCACCAGAACAGGTTTCCCCGTTACCTGCTTACCTACTTCTTTGAGAGTCTGAATGATAAATTTAAGGTCACCGTAGGTGAAGGCGGGCGGATTTTCCATGTAGAGGTAAGCCCGCTCGTGGATCGAAAGCTCCTCGGGGCCAGATCCAACCTCATGCTTCGTGTTGGGATTGCCCAGGTACTTGGCCCATTCAAGTGGTTGGCTGAGCGTGCCCTTGTAGTCCAGGATCTCGGAGCCATCGCTGGTCCATAGCATCACCGAAACGGTATCGGTATGGCGTAGCAGCGAATGCCACTGGGTAAACATCTCCTTAGCTACTTCCCGGATATAGGTTTTATCATTCTTCTTGAAAGGTTTAAGAGAGGACTCCAGCGTAATATTGTTGAAGGACTTGCCTTTCAGCGGGGAATCCAGAAGCTGCGCCCGGGCTGGCTGTGAGTAAAACCCGCAGCCCATCACCAGGCAAAAGAGGAAGACAATGTGTCTGTTCAGTGGCATTCGCATAGCTTGTACTAGTAGGTGATAAGGATTTAGTACCCTGGATTTTGTCCCAGGTTTGGATTGATATCAATTTCGCGCAGGGGTATTGGCATGAGTACTTCGTGATTGGCAACCGTAAACTTCAGACCATTGTCCTGGAAGTACTTGTTCATCACCGTCTGGAGGCGTCCGGTACGGACCAGATCAAACCAGCGGTGTCCTTCGAGGAAGAACTCCACTTTTCTTTCCTGCTCCAGTGCCAGCCGTATTTCAGATTGGGGCAGGCCCGACAGGGGCTGAAGTCCGGCACGGTTCCTGACCATGTTCAGGTAGGTAAGGGCTTCGTCCGTACTACCGGTCTCATTAAGTGCTTCTGCGTACATCAGCAGTACATCGGCATAACGCAGAGCGGTAAAATTTACACCGCCATCCCCTCCGATCCCCGTCGTAAAATCTACAAACTTCAGCCCGTACAGCTCTTTTTCATACTTCCCGGTCATTAGCCGTACGGAGTCGCCAATGGAAGCCGTTCTTCTCAGGTCTCCTGATTCGTAAGCATTGGCCATCTGACGGGTAGGTAGTATACGTCCTGATCCCTGCATATTTCCGGGAAATATTGCCATATCAAAACGGGCAGGAGTGAAAATGCTTGAAAAAGAATTCCCCTCGGCTACATTACCAGCCAGGTACTTGATTTCAAAAATAGACTCCTGCAGTTCGTCGTTGCCGGTACTGAACAAGCTTTTGTAATTCGGGTTCAGTGAGTAGGTTTTCTGATCAATTACCTCCTTAAGCACGCTTTTCGCCTGATCATACTGCTTTGTGGTGAGGTAGACTTTGCCAAGCAGGGTTCTGGCCGCTCCGGCTGAGGCTTGTGATTTGCTGGCCAGTTGCATTCCATTCAGGAGACTAGCTGCTTCGGTCAGGTCTTTGACTATAAGAGCATATACTTCACTGGCCGGTTTACGGGTCATGTCAAAGTTCATGATTTCATTCGGACTTCTGAATGCCACCTCCACGATGGGCACATTGCCAAACAACCGAACCAGATAGAAGTAACTGTATGCTCTTAAAAATAGGGCTTCACCCCGAAATTGGTTTTTCTGCGCCTCAGTCAAAGCTACCGCGTCCAGACGAGACAGAATGTTATTACTGCGGGCAATGGTGGCGAAGCAGGTAGTCCATACGGTATTTAGAAAGCTATTGGCCGGAGTTGGATTCATTTCATCCAGTTCGGTCTCGGCCACCGTGGGGGAAGTCCACCTTATCTCTGCATTGTCAGTGGTCAGGTCCCCCAGATAAACGATAGAAGCGTCGTGTAGCCCTTGCAGACCGGCATAGGTTCCGGTCAGAGCTGTCTCGAAGTCCTTGGCATTCTTATAGAACGAGAGTTCGTTGATCTGGTACTCGGGTTGAAGGGTAAGGAAGTCCGAGCAGGATACTAACGAGGCACCCATGCATATATAGATGATATATTTCTTCATTGCAGTAGGGATTAGAAGGTTGTTTTGATACCCAACGTGTACGTACGGGGCAGCGGGTAGTTCAGGTAATCAATGCCTGCATTGACCACATTATCACCCGTAATGCTTGATTCGGGATCATACCCGGGATAATTGGTGAACGTATACAAATTGGCTACATTCACGTACACAGTCAGGTTATTGAGACTCAGTTTTGAGCTAAGTCCTTTTGGTAAGTTGTAGGACAACATGACATTCCGGATCCGGGTAAACGAATTCTCGAACAAGTAATGAGAAGAAGTACCAAAGCCCAGCGCGTGATTACTCCGGATAGACCGCGGCATAATGCCATCGCCCGGATCTGTCTCCGACCGCCATCTTCTATCCGTCAGAATCAGATTGTTCTGTACTCCGTTAGATCCCAATAGGGCCGCTCCTGCATCCAGGTAGGTATAGGCACCCTGAGAGCCAACAATGCTTACATTCAAGCTTAGATTGCCTAAGGTAAAGCCGTTATCGAAGCCCCAGGTGAAATCGGGCCAGGGGGAACCTACAATCTTCCGGTCGCTCTGGTTGATAACTCCATCTTTGTTGACATCTTCGAATTTTAGGTCACCGGCCTGGGTTCGTGGGTGCTGCAGAGCCGCACCGTCCAGTTCGGCACTATTCATAAATACCCCCAATTTGTTAATCAGGTAGAAGCTGGAAATAGGCGATCCTACTTCGGTGATCTGATAGGCAGAGTTAGCGATACGTCCTCCCTCGGTAGCCAGCTTAAGTACCTTATTCCGGTTATGACTGAACGTAAAGTTAGAATTCCAGGTAAAGCTTTTTGTCTGCACATTTAATGATTGGATGCCCAGTTCAAAGCCTTTGTTCTCAATATCGCCAATGTTTTGGGTGGAGCTGTTGAAACCGGAGGCCGCTGGTAGCTGTACCGCCAGCAACAGGTCGGTCTTCAGGTCGCGGTAGACATCGGCGGTCACGGAAATACGATCTTTAAACAGGCCCAGGTCAAGCCCTAAGTTCGTTTGTTTCGATTTTTCCCAGGTAAGGAAATCATTTGACAAGGTACTGGGTACCAATCCGGGATTAAGGGCGTTGTTTTTAATATAGCGCGTCGTGCTTAACAGACCGATGTGGGTGTAGTCACCAATTTGATTATTTCCCGAAATACCGTAGCTGGCCCTGAGCTTTAGGTTGCTTATGTACCGGGCATCCTTCATGAAATCTTCTTCGGCTATGTTATAACCTACCGAAAACGAAGGGAAAGTGCCCCACCGGTTATTGGAGCCAAATCGTGAGCTACCGTCCTGTCTTACAGTTGCAGTAAGCAGGTATTTTCCGCCGTAGGAGTAGTTGACGCGAGCCATGGTAGATAGGAGCGCCCACTCGTTTACGATCTGTGTTCCCGCATTTACAATACCGGCTGAAATGAAGGGTACGTATTCGGTAGGGAAGTCCGAGGCGCCCACTGATACCCGGTCAAAACGATTTTTCTGGGCCGTGAATCCAACCAAGCCATTTACAAAGTGCTTATTATCAAATACCTTATTGTAGCTGATGGTGTTTTCGTTTAGCCAGTTCAGCGTTTCGGCTTTGGAAGTACCTGCCGAGGCGGGAAAATTCAGGGTAGTAAAGTTAGGTACCGCAGAGGAGCGCCACAGCCGGGTGTTGTTGGAGCTGAAGTTTACCCCGATGGAACTGCGGAAAGTGAGGTCGTTGGTCAGGTTGATCTCTATAAAATTATTCGTCACCACATCCATGATATTACGGCGGTCCTCGGAGCCTTCACTCACGGCGAGAACGTTAGCCAGAAAACCTAAACCATCGGTCACGTCAGCCTGATTGAAATAGTAGCTTCCATCCGGGTTATAGACCGGAATGGTAGGTGAAGCCGCCAGGACGTTGCTCAGAAGTCCACCCTGACCGTAGTGTGACTCGGTATTGGCAAACCGTCCGAAGCCGTACGAGCCAAAGGTCGAAGTACCTATTTTGATCCGGTTTGTTACCTGGGCATCTACATTGACCCGCAGGTTAAACCGGTTATAATCGGAGTTGATAATGATACCTTCCTGTGAGAAGTACCCCCCGGAAATAAAGTACCTGAGTTTTTCCGTACCCCCCGTCGAGGATACCTGCAGGTTTCGTACAGGAGCCGTTCTGAACAGCACATCCTGCCAGTCGGTATCGGTCGTGAGGGACTCGGGATTCCTAAATTCGGGGCGTACCCGTGTAGCCGCCGATCTGACCTCGTTGGGATCCGTTAACTTTCCGCCGGCATACACCCAGGCATTGTCACGGCCATCGGCGACATACTCAGCGTACTGTCTGGCATTCAGCATTTTCAACTTATTGGCTACTTCCTGGAACCCGTAGGAGGCATCTACACTAATTTGCGATTTACCGTATGCGCCCCGTTTGGTCGTAATAATCACTACACCATTAGCCCCTCGTGAGCCATAAATGGCCGTGGCTGAAGCATCTTTCAGAATTTCTATGGACTCAATATCCGATGGATTGATAGAAGCCAGCGGATTGACCCGGTTTCCGGTATTGCTGGCCATACCAGCCGACGAGAAACTATTGGCCCCGTAACTCCGCATATCGGAACCTCCGCCCCCTGATCCCATGGCAAAGCCATCAATAACATAAAGCGGCTGGTTCCCTCCGGTAATGGAGCTCACGCCCCGGATCAGGATATTCACGTTTCCGCCGGGTGCTCCGGTGGTTTGCGTAATCTGTACGCCTGGAGCTTTGCCCTGAAGCATCTGGTCAAAGCTGGCGGCAGAAGGCTGGATCATCTGCTCACCGGAAATTTTGGCGATCGAGCCGGTCAGGTCTTTCCGGCGTTGCGTTCCGTACCCGACTACCACTACATCACTGAGCTGCTGCATATCTGCCTGCAGGGTTACATTGTAGGTACTACGGTTGTCTACAGGTACTTCGGCAAAGGTATAGCCAATAAAACTTACTACCAGCGTAGCTCCCGGCGAGGCGCTCAGCTGAAAGTTGCCTTCGGCATCCGTGGTAGTACCGCTGTTGGTTCCTTTCTCGGTAATGGTAGCTCCCACCAGCGGGGTACCATCTTCGGCGGCAGTAACTTTTCCCTGGATCAGTCGCTTGCCAGCGGTTTGGGCGCAGAGCTCATCAGGTGAGGCTGCCATGCTCAGGACAAAGCCTAAGAGCAATAGCACCAAACGATGTTTGAAAATGTGTATCATGGTCAAAAGGTTTGGATGTAGGAATAGACTGTGGTAGGAATGGGCCAGGACCAGGTACTATTGATCAATGATGACTGACTCAATGTTGAGGTAGTTGGCTATCTTCTGAATCGTCCGGGCGTGGTGGCCGGTACCCAGCGCAAAGTGGTGGGTGGGGCCTTCCATCATCCAGCGCTTCAGGAAAGTCCTCACGTCCGGCTTGAAGAAACCGCGGGTGTTGGTATTCCCGGTGGGAGGTATGGGTCCTTTGATGGATTCTCCTTCGGCAATCACAAACTTGAATTTGCCCTCGTAGGTGGAGCTGATGCTGAGCATGGTTATGGGCCCCTCTTTGATCTGGAATTCTACGCCTGCCCCGAAGCCGGGCTTGCCGTGGTACTTTTTCAGACTACGCAGCACCGGACGTCCTTCGGCAATGGCAATGTTGTGCGGACCATCATGTCCTACCAGGACGAAGTCTTCCCTGAAGTCAACAGGATGAAATTCCGCGAAGCTTCCGCCAATACCCAGGCGCTCCATGATAAGCATGGCAATGCAGGTCTTCAAGTCTGACTCCCCGCACATAGGAAAACCGGCACCGGTTAACAGTGAGTTGCCTACGATCAGATTGGACATGACCAGCCGGGTATCGCTGTTATCCTCCCCGTCGTAGTAGTAGGCCAGCGCGTCCAGTTTTTTTTCTTCTACAAATTTTTCAAGCGCTACCATTACCTGGGCGGCAACGTGCAGATCCGATTCTTTCAGTTTTTCGGATATCGGATCGGATACCGGGTCCGGAGTATCAAAGAAATCCAGGATTCGCTCCTTGACGGGTTCAATCTCCGCCTCGGTAGCGGCTCGGAACTTGGTAACTATCTCGTGGGCCTCGCACTGCACGATGTGCGGACTGAAATGGGCCGTGAGCATGGTAGAATCAGAATGCATATCCAGCATGGCCTCGATCGGGTGACCAATATGACCAATGCGGGCTGTTTTCAGATCGTGCAGTACAGCGGCAATCCGACAAAATTCCTGAATTTCCGCCTCAGCTGCGGCGTCGTCGTGTAGGGTACCGATGATCATTTCAGGCACTTTCTTGCCCATCCGGACGGCTACCCCGGCAAATTCAGGTAAGGAGCAGATGTCGTCGTTGTAGAGTTGTAAGTAGGTGGAAGCCTTTGCGTAGTCTAGTGCCTTATCCGGTTGCAGGGCTACCAGTACAATGGGTGTGTCAATGCTTTTGATGATAATTCCGAATGTACTGGAGGTGGCATAGGTAAGCATGTCACAGAAGATAAGGTCCAGATTGGCTCCCTTCAGCTTAGGTACCAGCTCGTATGCCTTGGTCGCATCATCTACCAGACCGAAGTCTACTACTTCCACATCACTACCTGCCCGTATTTTATCCAGAAAGACTTCCTGCTTCTGGAGGAGCTGATCCAGCAGACCATCAAATTGTGCCCAGTACTTAAAGTACCCTACCCCAAAAACCCCTATTCTGGCTTTGTTGCGCTGGCGGTGCTGGATTGTGATCTTATTCTCCTCAGGGAGTACCTGTGCTTCTGTATTGTTATTCATATTTCTTAAAGTTATGTGCGGTTAGTGCACTAAGTTATTTTGGACAAATTTTTTTAGGAAGAAGTGAAGCGCATGTACTTAGGCATTGACAGGCTCTGATGACCGGAATGCCTGTTCATACAGCGGTTTTATTTTGGGAATAAAGAGTATAAATACGATAAAGGCCAGTGGGTACATAAGGCCCGAGGCTATCCAAAGCGGACGGTACGAGTAGTTCTGAATAATAAGTCCCATGAGTGGATTAAGGATAAGCCCCGATACAGCTCCGGCGGTACCACTAAGACCCACCACCGTGGAGGTAGCGCCTTCTCCGAAGAGATCAGAAATAGAGGTGATGTAGTTGGTGATCCAAAACCCATGGGCAAACATGAATACTGACATTAGGGCTATGGCTACCTCTACAGAAGCGACCCATTCGATCATGGGAGCTACCAGCGTAAGGGCGGCGGCTAATCCCATAATGGTTTTACGGGCTTTGTTGATGGATACCCTCCTTTTGACAAGCTTATCCGAAAGCCAGCCTCCCAGTATATTGGCAACCCCCAATGCCATGAAGGGTATCCAGAATAGGCTGCCAATTCTTTCAAAAGATACGTTGCGGACTTCACTCAGGTACTTGGGGATCCAGAACATCAGGAAGTAAAACACCGGATCCAGCAGAAAGCGAATAATGATTAGGATCCATACCTCCCGGTTCTTGAATAGTTGCAGTAGAGGTGTGGCTGGTTTCTTTGCTTCTGCGGGTTCGGTAGCTGCTGACTTTACATTCCGGGCTACTTTTTTCCACGGAATAAGTAGCCATACTACCACCCAGATCAATCCGACCAAACCAGGTAGTATAAATCCACCCCGCCAGCCGTAAAAGTCGGCGATCCATATCGTCAGTGGCGGTGCGATCACCGCTCCTATGGCCGAGCCACCAATCGCAATGCCATTAGCCAGCGCCCGCTCTTTTTTGTCAAACCATTCGTATACGGTTTTAGCGGCTCCCGGAAAGCAGCCTCCTTCACCCATACCCAGCAAAAACCGAAAAGCCAGCAGTTGTGAAACGTTAGTCATAAATCCGTGGAGACAGTTGGCAATTGACCATACACCAACCGAAAGAGCTAATCCTGTTTTACCCCCAATCTTATCGATAAGCCTACCTCCCAACGTAAACATGAGTGCGTAGCTGATCAGGAAACTGGTATTGATCATTCCGTATTCGACATCTGAGATAGAGAACTCTTTCTGGATCTTTATGATCGCTATCGATAACACCTGCCGGTCCAGAAAACTCAGACCAGTAGCTACAAACAGGAGGGAAACTATGAACCAGCGGGTAGACGAAGTTTTCATATAGCTTAACGCACTAAGTAAGATGTAACAAAGCTATAAGTTAGTTCTATAAAAGTCAATAGAGTAGCATTAAATTTTCAAAAAGTTGAAATAAACTTATTTGGGAGCGTTAAAGAGTACTTTCATGTCCTCAGCGGGGAGACATGGAGAAGATGACCGGGAAGACAGGGTCCGGAAAAATGGGTAGAGGAAGCTGATCAACAGGTTTGCATCAACCTATACATGAAACAGGTCGGGAGCCTGTCGGATCTTAGATATGACAGGCTCCCTAATGCTTATAGTGAGGTAGTAGTCAACTAGCTTTCATTCCGTTGCTTATACTGTTCCCCCAGTTGTCTTTTAAGTTCTTCGTTTTCGAGAATGTACCGGTTGAGCTGACCTTTCAGGTAGGCATTTTCTGAAAGCAGGGCCGATATCATTTTATCAGTTTCGTCGTAGGGGATGGCTTCTTCCGAGTGTTTGGCCTGGTTGGCATACCCCCGGCAGGTGGATGAGCAGTACTTAGCCGTAGAGCGGCTGGCAAAATACAAGGTACCGCACCATAGACAGTTTTTTTCGAATACCTTGGCATTGTACTTGAATTCAGAGCGGTCTAGTTTGGGCATAGCTGTGTATAAATTGATAATGGTAAATATAGGAACTACATTTAAGAAATCAAAATTATAACGCGCTCATCACGTTAATATATTGAGTCGTTACATACTTCTATGTATTACTATATATATAGATATATCTACTTCTGCACACACATGCGCAAAAATAGATATAGATTGTAAAGCAAGTATTAATAAAAAAATGGATCGGAACAATTAGGGAAAGTATGAAAGGGCTAACTAATAAGCCCATCCCCTACCCTACGAACACGTATGAAGAAAAAGATGTGAATGTAAGATGTACGTTAAACTTTTAGTGAGATAAGGCTACGATACCATAAAGATTCGGATCAAAGCTACCGCCGTCATCAGGAGCCAGATAGAATTGAGCACCCAACTGGCGTGCGCTTTTTTATATACGGCATAGACAATAAGGAAGCAGCAGCCCAACATATTCATCACCAGGTATTCCAGCGACTGGCTGCTTATAATATTCAGGCTGTTGAGGCTGTAAGCCGACAGCGAAAATACCGCTCCCGCCCAGCCAACCGATTCTACCAAATATCTTCTTAGTAGTATTGAGAACATGGTTTAATTACTTTTTTGCAAAAAAAGAGTGAAAATACGGCCTATAAAATGCTATTTTGAGATTAACTAATGCATAAAACAGATCACAGGATGGAGTTGCAGCAGATACGGAACTTCCTGACGCTGGCCCAGGAGCTACACTTCTGGAATACAGCCGAGAAGGTGTATATTACCCAGTCGGCCCTGAGCAGGCAGATCAAAGCCCTGGAAGAAGAGCTGGGTGTAACGCTTTTTGAACGGAATAAACGTAGGGTAAAGCTAACGGAAGCCGGAGCATTCCTCCGGGACAAGTGGCTCCCCATGATGGATGAGATCAGCCGCATCCATCGCCAGGCCCAGCGGATCCATGAGGGTGCCTACGGTACTATTAGTATCGGGTACCCGGGTTCGGTTACGTACGGGTTCCTGCAGGAGCTCATCGCCAGCATCGATCAGCTATTTCCTGACCTGAAAGTAGAGCTGTTTGAGCCGACGGACATCAGCTTTGAGCAGTTGCTGCTAAACTACCAGATGGACATTGCCTTCCGGCGCGATCCGGCCGTCAATCCGGCTCTGCAGTCGATATGGCTCTACTCGGAGCACTTCGCCCTGATCGTGCCCAAGAGTCACCCCCTGACCCAGGAAAACTTTACGGGCCTGCAGGATGTGAAAGATGAAAAATTCATTACTTCCGGCCTGCATCACAACACCTTCTACGTATCCAACCTGCGGCAGATCTTTGACCACTACGGTGTAAATCCGAATATTCACATTGAATCTGATTTTGGCGGGGTTATCCTGAGTCTGATTTCCCGGGGACTGGGTGTTTCCATTTTGCCCAGCTCCTACTCTTTCAGCGCCCCTCCCAACGTACGGTTTATTACCCTCCCCTTCCAGGTTGATCTGCATGTCATCTGGCGCCGGGAAGACAATCGGCCTGTACTACATAATGTCCTCAGGGAAGTACAGCAAGTGGCCGGCAAATTCAAGACTACCTGATAAAAGTAGATACTCAACCCTACGGGCTCCTTACCTTTACCGAAACATCAAAGCGTTACTAGTACATGATACACCATAAAAAAATAAAAGTAGGGGTAGTGCAGGCTACACCGGCCCTATTTGACCTGGAGCGGTCGGTCGAAATTGTATGCAGGTGGATTGAGCGGGGCGCAGAGAGCGGCTGCGAACTACTGCTATTTCCCGAGTCATTCATTCCCTGCTACCCCCGGGCATTGGACTTTGATGCTGTGGTCGGAAAGCGAACGGAAAAAGGAAGGAACCAGTGGCTTGACTACTGGTCCAATAGCCTGGAAGTACCGTCGGCATATAGTCAGCGTATCAGTGAAGCCATCCGAAGAGCCGGATTGATGGTAGGCCTGGGAATAACCGAAAAAGAAAAGGTGGGTGGTACGCTGTACTGTACCCTGCTCTACTTTGGGAAGGATGGATCCCTGCTGGGCAAGCATCGAAAACTAAAACCTACCGGTCTGGAGCGCTACATCTGGGGGGAGAGCGACGGCAGTACTCTCACTACCCTGGATACTCCCCTGGGTAGAATCGGTGGCCTGATCTGCTGGGAAAATTACATGCCGCTGGCCCGCCTGTCCATGTATACCAAAGGAGTGGAGATCTACCTGGCTCCAACGGCTGATGCCCGCCCCTCCTGGCAATCTACCATGCAGCATATCGCTCTGGAAGGGCGCTGCTTCGTACTGGCCAGCAACCAGTTTGTAAGGCGTACGGACTATCCCGAAAGATACCAGGCGGAACTGGCCGGGGAGCCCGATATCATGAGTCCGGGTGGTAGCGTTATTATTTCACCCATGGGTGAGGTACTGGCGGGCCCGCTCTGGAATGAAGAGGGACTCCTGACTGCTGAACTTGATTTTTCGGTACTGGCTAAAAGTAAGCTGGACTTTGACTGCGTCGGACATTACGCCCGACCCGATGTATTTGAATATAGTGTGAATAAGCAGCCTCCTTCGATAAGGACCTATTGAATCTGATGGATACATTTTAGAAATTTATTATTCCTAAATAAACTAAATTTCAGACACTTACGTTAATTTAGTCAACTCCCTCATCCGGAAGTGTACAGCCGTAAAAAATTGAATAGGCAGGAAGTCTTACCAACTCGCTGAGCAAATAGGCTCTTAGCCTGTCAAGCAAGAAACCGCAGAGCAACACTCTGTGGTTTTTTTGTGCCCATACCACCAACAGTTCCTTTCATCATAGACTTTCTCCTGTTGCTATAAGTATACTACACAGCAGTTTAGCGAGTACCTACACTACCTAGAAAAATTAATTTATAACCTCCTTACCCACAGTAATTTACAAAGCACAATAACCAGATTATCCTGAATTATAGGACAGGAATAACTGTTTATTATATAGCGCCGACAGACACAAATTAGAGTATCTGACGGAACAGCCAATCTGCACAACTTAAAAACCAATCAATGGAAATCGTTCAGGAGAAAGTACCCAGCCGGGTAGACCAGCGTTCTGCCAGACTATGGATGCCTAAGCAAGTGTTATTTACACCGGCAGCTCTGGATGAGCCGTGGGGACAGCATATATACGAGAGAGTGGAGTCGCTGGGACTTCCTATCCAGGTACTGAAACACAACCGGCTCGTAGGACTCAGGGGCGAAGACGAACGGGAAACGTACCGAAATGCCAAGAATACTCTGGCGGTCGTAACGGCACCGGCCAGTGCGTTCAAGCTCCAGCCCATTCCTCCATCGGCAGATTTCCAGTTTCACCTGGCGGAGGGTTGTCCTGCCCACTGTCAGTACTGTTATCTGGCGGGTAGCCTGCAGGGACCACCAGTGATCAGAGCTTTTGCCAACCTGCCAGCTATACTTCACAACCTGCCCACCTATAAGAACAATGGTAAGACTACTACCTACGAAGCCAGCTGCTACACCGACCCGCTGGGCATTGAGCACCTGACAGGAAGCCTGGCCGAAACCATACGCTTCTTTGGCGAGCAGGAAGGGATGCACCTGCGCTGGGTATCCAAGTATGATCAGGTGGATGAGTTGCTTCAGCTCCCTCACCAGAGCCATACACAGCCACGGATTAGTATCAACGCCGAGTTTATAGCCCGACGAATGGAAGGGGGTACTGCCTCCATCCAGGCCAGGCTAGAGGCCATTCGTAAGTTGGCTCTGCCAAAGGCCCAGGGCGGAGGAGGTTATAAGGTGGGTCTGGTAATAGCCCCCATCATGCCCATCCCGGATTGGGAGGAGCAGTATACTGACTTGCTCGACCGTCTGGAGCAGGCGCTGGACTTCCCCTGCGATATTACGTTTGAGCTGATCAGCCACCGTTTTACCCCTGGCTCAAAGGCGCTCCTGCAGGAGTGGTACCCCAATACCCTAATTGACTTCGACGAAAGCAACCGCTCAGCCAAGTATACCAAGTTTGGTGGTAAGAAGTACGTGTACACGCCTGCTACCATGAGTCTGCTGCGAAGCTTTTTTCAGAGTGAGCTGAAGAGGCGCTTTCCCGATGCTCCCATTCTGTACTGGACGTAAGGTTAAGGCTCTATCTACCACTTTTACATCCAGTTACATGATCCAGATCAGGCTCCCCGGGTACACATGGGGAGCCTGACTCATTCATAGCCAGACCAGACAGGAACAAAAATGGCCGGAACGGGCTTTTCTACACAACAAACAGATCTTTTTTATCTGAAAACTTTTGATCATGTCAGGTACATTATTTTCTCCGTTAACCATAAGAAGCATAGAGTTCAAAAACCGCATTGGAGTTTCGCCAATGTGCATGTACAGTAGTACAGATGGCTTTGCCACCGACTGGCATCTGGTACACCTGGGCAGCAGGGCCGTAGGCGGTGCCGGCCTGGTACTGACCGAGGCTACCGCCGTGAGTCCTGAGGGTAGAATTACCCCCGGCGACTTAGGCATCTGGAAGGACGAACACATTGAGGTTCTGCGGCGGATAACTACGTTCATCCACGCGCAGGGTTCAGTGGCAGGCATCCAGCTGGCTCACGCGGGTCGTAAGGCCAGTCATCAGCGGCCCTGGGAAGGCGGTCAGGCTCTCCCACCCGATCATCCCGAGGCCTGGCAAACCGTAGCCCCCAGCGCGGTACCCTTCACCGAATTGACCCCCGCTCCCCTGGCACTGGACGAAGCTGGTATTCGTAAAATACGGCAGGATTTTCAGGATGCGGCTGTACGGGCCTTACGGGCAGGCTTCAAAGTAGTGGAGATCCATGCCGCCCATGGCTACCTGCTGCACGAGTTCTTGTCTCCCCTGAGCAACCATCGCAACGACCAGTACGGCGGAAGCTTCGAAAACCGCATCCGGCTGGTTCAGGAAGTAGCCGAAGACATCCGTAAGGTGTGGCCGGAGGAGCTTCCTCTTTTTATACGCATCTCTGCCTCCGACTGGACCGAAGGCGGCTGGACCGCTGATGACTCGGTGGCACTGATCAAAGAGCTGAAACCCTATGGGGTGGACCTGGTGGATTGCTCCTCGGGAGGAAACGTTGCAAAGGTAAGAATACCCGTAGGCCCCAACTATCAGGTACCCTTCGCGGAACAGGTTAAAAAAGAAGCGGATATCAGGACCGCAGCCGTGGGTATGATCACCGAAACCGCGCAGGCCGAAGAGATCATAGCCGATGGAAAGGCCGATATGGTATTCCTGGCCCGGGAGTTTTTGCGGGATCCCTATTTCCCCCTGCATGCGGCTCAGGAGGTAGGCGTAGATATAAAGTGGCCGGTACAGTACGAAAGGGCGAAGAATTAACCGAAAATTACAATTTGTGATAGTTAGGACCGCCCAAACTTCCGGTTATTTTTTAATGATTTTTGAATAGAGATGTAAATATTACAAAAATCAAAAAAATAGCTCTCGTATAGTTGCATTGCATACTATTGACGTATAGATTTACGGCTCAATTAAATGGTGTGGATATATGTCGGACAGCCTATGGATACTTATCTATAGGTTGTTTTTGTTATATTTATTCCTGTACGATTTTAGCTCAATAGCTCCTACCCTACTTCTGGCAGGACTAACTCTTCGAAAATCATAATAATAAGTAAAGTCTAAGGGATTATTTCTCAGCAGAGATTACTTCCGTGATAGCATAAAGAAGTGGCGGTCTCTACCTGAGCCACCACTTCATATAACTAAATTTATACTATACTACTAGTTGCTCTGAAAGAACTTCACAGTACCATCTCCTTCATTGCTGGTAATGAGCAGACTTTTGCCGGATGGACTCTTGTCTGCTGCTACAAACAGTACCCCTTCCGGAGCATCTCCCGTTTTGATGAGCTTGAGGAATACAGGAGCCACCGGATTGCTTACATCATATACCGCAATGGCATCTGCCCGCTCGAGGGCTACGAAAGCCACGGGCTTGCCATTCATCATGCCTACGGTTACGCCCTCGGGTTCTACGCCTTTATCATCTGAGCGATCATCATCGTACAGACCGGCCTTAATCACCTCCTGCTCCAGGCTGGTACCTGATTCGTATACCAGCTGCCCCGTTGCCGCATTCAGGATGCTAAACCCACGTCCGCCAAATCCATACAGTACATCGTAGTCTCCATCATTATCAATATCACCCATGGTCTTAGTGACGCGCAGACGGCCCAGGTTTTCGGGACGCTTCAGCGTAGTGGCATCCGCAAAAGCCGTAGCATCCAGATTAAGTGTACCTACCCGCGCCTGCTCATCAAACGTAGAGTACTCCCGGGCATCTCCCTCATTGGCAGTGATCAGGTACTGAGTACCATTCACCGTAAAGTACGAAATAGCATCCGGCAGGTACAGCGACTTAATGGGTACGGTTCGTAGTTCTACCTTACTGTCTCTATCACTTGGATCAATAGCATTGATAGGCTGACTATAATCCTTGGTGCCCAGCGGGTGTAGCTTCAGGATCGTACCGTTCACCAGATCCACTTCGGCAATACCGTTATTCTCCTGCAGGGTAACGTAGGCTTTTTTGGAATCATCGGAGATAGCTACGTACTCGGGTTCGATATCCTGCGCAAAGCTGGCGTTAGGGCCAAATACCCGGAAGCCGGCCTGAGCCAACTGGGGAAGCGAACCCGCAAAGGCATCGAAGTAAAGCGTTTTCACGCTGTAATTATCAGCTACATTGATAATAGAGATAGATCCCTTCGGATCTACGCTGTAGTCGCCGTTGGGTTCGCCTTCGTCGGCCGTTACGATAAAGTTTCCGTCGGGGCTAAACGTAACCATATCAGGCATAGCCCCTACAGGTACCTGCCTGATCGTGGCGAGGGTAGCAGTATTGATGATGATTACGCTACCGTTGGCCTGCTTGTTGGTGGCCTCCAGTGCTATGGCCAGTTTACCGCCTGACACAGCCACACTATTGGCCACTCCGCCCAGAGCTGATACATCAATAGGCTGTAATTTAGTAACAGCCGGAAAGGCAGACAGGTCCATCACCTCTACGAGTGCTTTTGATTCATTATTGACCGTGAAGAGCCGACGCGTAGCGGGATCGTAGGCAGATATCTCGGAAGCGCCGGTACCTCCCAGATCAATACTGGCTACTTCCTGAAAAGTGGTGGGATCCTCTGCAACAGGATCAAGCGGAGCATGGTCCGTACAGCCATACGTTACTACTGCTAAAAAAGCTAAACGGATAAGTAGCTTGTGTGAGATCATGTGATTATGAGTAGGTTGAATTGAAGCAGCCAAATTACTCACATCACGAAATGAGTAGGAGACTCTCTATCAACCTTAACGATTTCATAATCAGGAGGCACGATCTTTAACAATTTTATAAAGTAGTGGCAATATTGAGTTTCGGTTGTTTTAGATTTATAAGGGGATCTTTGCCCTTTTCCTCATCCTACCAATAGACCTCTTCGGAGTTATGTACAAGACAATTTTATTTCTGATTACACTTAGCACTTGCCTTTTCAGTGGACCAACCAGCCCCGCCCAAACCGGCTCCAGAAAGGCCCTGTTTATTATCGTGGACGGGATTTCGGCCGATGTAATTGAAAAAGTAAGTACCCCACACTTGGATGCTATTGCCCGGGAAGGAGGCTATACCCGTGCCTACGTGGGAGGCGGCAAGGGTACCTACTCCCAGACTCCGACCATCTCGGCGGTTGGCTATAACAGCCTGCTCACGGGTACCTGGGTCAACAAGCACAACGTGTGGGACAACCGGATCAAAGAACCCAACTACCACTACTGGACCCTGTTCCGGTTCATGGAGGAGCAGTACCCGGAGAAGAAAACAGCCGTATACTCCACCTGGCTTGACAATCGCACCAAACTCATCGGCGAGGGTCTGCCCCAGACCAACCACCTGCGTCTGGACTACGCATTTGATGGTTTCGAACTGGATACCATTCACTTTCCCCACGATAAAGACGCGCACTACATCCACCTGATTGATGAGAAAGTAGCCACCGAAGCGGCCCGCTTCATCCGGGAAGAGAGCCCCGACCTGTCGTGGGTGTACCTGGAATATACCGATGATATGGGGCACCGCTACGGCGATGGTGAACGTTTTGAAGAGTCTATCCGGATCATGGACCAGCAGATCGGGCGGATATGGCAGTCGGTCAGGTACCGGCAACAGCAGTTTGGAGAAGACTGGCAGGTATTTATCACCACCGACCACGGCCGTAGTGCCGATACCGGCAAAAACCACGGCGGCCAGTCGGACCGCGAACGCAGTACCTGGATCACCACCAATGCTACCGGGCTGAACAGCTACTTCCGGGGCACGACCGGAACGCAGGTACTACCCGCCATCGTGGATATAATGCCTACCCTGGTCCGACACCTGGATTTATCCATTCCCCGCGATCAGGCCCTTGAAATAGACGGTATACCCCTGACGGGAAAGCTGTCGTTGATCAACCCTACGGTACGTAAGGAGGAAGGGAAAATAACTACTACCTGGAAAGCTATTGAGAAGGAAGGTACCGTAAAAGTATGGCTGGCGACAACTAATGGGTTTGAAACAGGGGGCAGGGATACCTATACCCTGCTTACCGAAGTACCCGTAGCCCATGAGCAGGTTCAGGTAAATGTAGCAAAATTTGCGAAGGGCTTCTACAAGATCGTACTGGAAGGAAAACACAACACGGTCAACCGGTGGGTGGTGGAATAGTGGTTTTCTGCCTAAACTAATGCTGGTACCTGTCCAGATAGCAAATCTATTCAGGACAGGTACCAGCCCGACTCACAATACCTAACAACTACTTGATAAAACCATTTTCCTCAAGGTGCTGGAGTAGCTGCCCGGCTTCCGCGGGATTCTGCGTACCCAGTAGTACTTTTTTGCCATTCTTTAGCTCCAGCTGGATACCCTTGTTCCCCTTCATAAAGTAAGCCTTGCCCCTGCTGAACGAGTAGCGGATGCCCCAGCCGCCGTACTCCCTGAGGGGCTTAAACTCCCTTACGTACGCTTTTTCTACTTCGTCCCATTCGATGGTATGGGTTTTCGACAGCGGAGCAAATCTGTAGGATATTCCTTCGGTGTTCATCTGGGTTTCTAACTTGAAAATTCCAGCCCGGCTTTGTACTTCATGATATTCTGTTTGGGTAGCAGTATCCTGCGTGTCAGGCTCTGTGCTTTCCTTACCAGTATGGCCAAATGACAAAGTAGGCAGAAGTAGTCCAGTGATCAATATTGTCTTTTTCATAGCTTATGTAAATTATAGATGGGTTAAATAAAAGGTACTCTAAACTGTTAATCGTAGTTGTGTCTCTTTTCGGCCTTATAGATCAGGTAGGCATACACCATAGGTATGATAACGATGAGCATCAGCGCGGTAAAGAGCAGCGGTAAAGCAACTGTAGTGGGAAGAACAATAATTATCAAAATTGCCACGACTCCCGTCCAGAACCACAGCCTGCCGGCAAAAGCGTGGGTTTTTCTCCAGACTTTTTCATTCTCCAGGGTCCACGGCAGCCGGATACCTACTGTCCAGTTTGGTCGGACGGTACTCAGGTAGTTGCCGAAAATGATGAACAGCAGGAATACCCCTACCAGAATCCACTTCATCACATTGATCTCATAGCCGATGGATGAGGTGATAATGACCGAAGTGGTGTAGCCCAGAAAAACCATAATCGCCAGCCGCAGCTTGTACCAGGTCGAGCCAAATATGGCAAAGTTATCTCTTCTGGGGTCGAGCCTGGGCAGCAGTAGTAGCAATAGGTACAACCCAACATGGAGCAATGGCATGATCCAGGTAGGGCCATATTGATCTACCTCTCCCTGTATGGTATAATGGATAGGGAGCTGCTCGGGGAGTCGGTCCCATACCAGGATCATGTACAGGATGGGGATCAAAAGGGCGATCCAGATGATAGACTCTTTCTTTATAAATTCCTTCGTTGCCATAGTACTATTTTTTTAGCTGAATGATCCACTGGATGATCTCATCCATGACGGTTGTATTAATGGAGTAATTAATGAATTGCCCCTCTTTGACACTCACCACCAGATCTGCCTGGCGGAGCAGATCCAGATGATGCGAAATACTTGGTTTTGATATGTTGAAGGCATCCGCTATTTCCCCGGCGGTCATATCCTTCTCCCTTAACATCTCCAGTATCTTACGCCGCGTAGGATCATTCAGAGCCTTAAAAACTGCATTCATGTAGAGATTGCATTTGAACCATTATATATTTAGGCAAATATCTAAATACTTTGGATACAAGTCAAGTACTTTCTGATTCTGCGAAGGGGACAGAAAGCAGCCGTGCGTAGTAACGAACAGATATTTAACTATATATGAAGATGTAAAATTCTTGCTAGTACTTCCGTAGTACTTTCACCAGTTTCTGGCTAATAAGCGCGTAGCCTTTATCCGAAGGATGCAGCCCATCGTAGGTCTGAGCCACCGCATCCAGTGGATAAGGGTACTCGTCCGTCTCGGGATTAAAGGGTACCTGGGTGTAGGCCGGGTAGGTGTAGTTTTGATACTGCCCGGTATCGGGGTTCTTGAGGCGCTTGTACTTTATCAGCTTTTCCAGTCGCAGGCCCCGGGTATGGAAAAGGTCAATAACCGGGATCCGCTCCAGCTGGCCAATGGAATCAATCGCCTGCGCAAAGGCTTCCAGTTGCTGCCCGTTCTTGGCCTGGTAGGAGCCAAACGCATTGTTTTTGTAGTTGAAGAGGTACACAAAGTCCGCCCGCTGCATCGGCGTAATCAGCACAATGCGCGCATCTGGGTTCAGACTGCGTAGCTTATCAATGATAATACGAAAAGACCCATATAAGGTAGCATTTCCGGTATTGTTCTGGTAATCCCGCAACTGCCCTACCGGCCTACCCGCCCACCAATCGTTGGTACCCAGAAAGATGGTATAAATGTCGGCTTTGCTTATACCAAGCTGGTCTATGGACTGCGCGATGCGTCCGGCGGTCCATCCATTGTGTCCCTGGTTGATGTACTGGATATAGGGTAGCTTCTCTGTAACCCGGGTCATGTACCCCTTCGTGATCCGGTGATCGGTTTCGTTCTGGTGCTCATTCAGGTAGGTAATCGAATCGCCAATGGCTACCCAGGTAAGGGGCTTCTGGGTGAACGAGCAGAATACGCTCAGGAGGACAACCAGTAGGAGGAGCAGTCGTTTGCTGTACATCATGTAAGGATACTAACCAGGTCGATACTTGTAATAGGTTCAATCTATACTCTAAGAGTAAAAGTACATGATACTGCAAATCTATCGGTAAGTCTGGCAGCGTTGATCCATACCAAGGACAGAACAAAGTATCAACCCAACGGTATGTACATCCATTAGAAAATACAAAAGCCTGAAGGGTTGCCCACTGACAACCATTCAGGCCTGTATGCTTCTCACAGCATTAATAGCTATAAAAATGATCGGATGAAATAAATTTTAATTTACCCGTTGCCGCTCCTCTTCTGCACCTGTAGACCGCTTACTGTTTACTTTGACATTCTGATTGCCAAAGTTCCGCGAGTACGTCAGACGTACAACCCGGCTCGTCATCATAAAATTAAAGTTCGTGCTATAACCCTGACTGGTATCCTGGGAGAAAAACTCCATGCGCTGCGTCCATAAGACGTCCTCTGCTGACAACCGCAGGGTACCTGCCTGCTCTTTCAGCTTCTTCTGGACACCGATATTCAATGAACCAAAGGGCCTTCGTACCAGTATCCCATTCAAGCTCCTGCTCTGGTAAAAGCCATTTACTTCAACCGTAAAGTACTGTGGCAGACGGAATGTTTGGGTTAAGTTGATACGGCCATACTGGATGGAACGGTTTATATCTTCCTCCGCTAGTTTTGTACGTCCCTGCTGACGAACCGCCTGCAGATTTAACTGCATCTGCCACCAGGTAGCGATCTGCAACGGAAAACCCAATGAAACGGAGTAGTTGTGGACGCGCGCTATGTTATCCCGCTGCGTGATCTGCCGGTTTTCTTCCGGTAAGATTTTGATATTCCAGAAGATTGCATTCCGGGTGTTTGTGTACTCAAACGTCAGCAGGTAGTTGCTCCGGAAGCGGTACGTTGTCTGGAGATTACTGGATAGTGCCGGTAGCAGCCGATCATTTCCACCAATGGTTGATGTAGGATCAAAAATGGTGAAGAATGGAGCCAGATCTCTGAAGGTAGGGCGCGTAATCCGACGACTGAAGGCAAACTGCAGGCTACTCTTTTTGGAAAGGTCCTGCGAGAAAAACAGGGTTGGGAACCAGTTGCCATAGTTTCGATATACCAGTGGCTGCTGACTGAACGTCCTGAGATCCGTTACGGTATGTTCATACCGTACACCTGCCTGAAGTTTACTTTTAGCCGTCAACTGCTGCGATACATTGGCGTAGGCAGCGTGTATGGTTTCATCCATTAACACATGCATCGTAAGGGATGGGTCCTCAGCCCACACTTCGTTCGTCTGTCTTTGCGCATCAATATCATTTTCAAAGCGGGAAAAAGTGCTTTTCACGCCGGACTCCAGTTTCAGTTTTCGGCTTGCTTCCAGCGAATAATCCGCTTTGGCTACCCACAAACGCCCCGGGGTTCTTTTGGTATTGTTAAGGAGCTCCACTTCCTGCCGGTTTTCCTGAATATAGTCATACGAAAACTGGTAGCTGTGGGGGTTGTTGTTAAAGAAATAGATATAATCCAGATCAGCATTCAACTCCTGCCTGCTGCTCAGTTTATGACGAATATTCAGGTTACCGGTATAGTTCCAGGAGTGGTTGAGCTCTCGGTCGCGTATGGCCATTCTGGTATCAGGGCGGGCGTTTCTTGTAATCTGTGAATGGTTAAAAGCAAGCTGATCTTGTCGAAAGCTAAATGCTGTAGCCAGAGCACTCAACGTAGTTTTAAGACCTACTGTATAGTCAAACCCCGCGCGTCCATTGTGCATCCAGTTGCGAAAGTCCCGTTTCCCCGAAAGCGTGGTCACGATAGGTACGGGTTCTCTGATACTCCGATCCGTATTCATAAACATCAGGAAGTGATCCATCTGTCCCGAATAGTCAGCAAATAAATTAATCTTCTCGGAACGGTGGTTAACATTCATGGATCCCCCTACGCGCTCAAAGCGACCATACCCGATGTTGATGGTGTAGGTGCCGTTGGATCCGTAGTTGGTATTCTTCTTAAAAACGATGTTGATCAGCCCGGCGTTACCCTCGGCATCGTACCCGGAAGGTGGCGTGGTGATGATCTCTATCTTCTCGATGTTACCGGCGTTCATGCCACCCAACATCTGCATGACTGCCTCCATGGGAAGCCGGCTAAGCTTTCCGTTCAGCATCACCATTACACCTTGTTTTCCATTCATCAGCAGAGCGTTGTTCTGGCGATCTACCATGATTCCCGGCGATCTCTCCAGCACATCCAGAGCAGTGCTACCCGCTGCCGTTATACTGCTTTGAACATTGATAACCATTCGGTCGATCTGCTGCTCAAACAGCGGCTTTTGCGCTGTAACCGTCACTTCATGGAGCTGTCTGGCGTCGGGAAGTACCGTTAGTGGTGATAGCTGGTGGCCGGCAGTAGTGGATGAAATGGTAAACGGAGCCGAGTAGGCCTTCCGGTAGCCTACTACCGTAGCAGCCAGCAAATACTTGCCACTGGGTACTTTGTCCATGCTGTACAAGCCAGCATCATTGGCAACCATACCCTTTACCAGGGTGGAGTCTTCCGCTTTCAGGAGCAGTACATTAGCCATCGGGAATGGCTTACCCGCTTCATCCTTTACCTCCCCCCGTATAGCCTGGCTACTAGCGGTCATGGAGGAAAGGATCAGTAGGGGTAGTAGGAGAATGCGTAGAAAAGCTCTCATACTAGTAGGGTGATTTAGTGGGTTTGTCTAAAAAAGGGGGATTCTGAATCGGCATATCACCACATGGGCAGGCAGGACAATACGTCTCTGGCAGAGGCACAGCTACTACCAGGAGGAAAGAAAGTATAGGACAGTAGGCAGAGGACTATTCAGCATCTCCTCTGCCTCTAAATAGCGGCTAAATCAAAATGTAAGACTTCCTTTATTAAGGAAACATAGTCGGGCTTACCCTCCGGACAGGGCCGGATGCTTATCAATCATACCATTCCATACCTGCCGTTTCAGATCATATTCCACATCACCGGCAAAGAGTACGGTACCTCGTATACTTGATTTAAATTCATCAATAGCTACCGTGGCTATCACTGGGGGTGCTGAAGTATTTGTCTGCTCCATGATGGGTGTGGGTTTAAGTTTCTGAATAATATTTTCGATACTAGCCACCATTCTGACTGTCACTGCTCCAGGGGCGAGAAGTGGGCGGCCACCATCTGCCATTGCCCATCTTTGTTGAGGTACACAAAGGTGCAGGCATGTAAGCCATCCCTTTTAGTAGAAGTGTTTCCCTCGTTCCAGGTGGCACGGGCAGTCCATGTACACGTTAGGATGGCGGCCTTATCATTTGATCTTATTTCGATATCACCACACTGTATTGCGTGATGATCAAGCACATCCCCTCTTAACAGATCAACCATCTGTTTCTTTGGCCACTTTTTCCCGTTGCTGCCGATAAACACAAATTCATCTGCGAAGATCTTTTCCAGAGCGGGTACATTCTCCCGAATCAGAGCCTCCCGAAAATCCTCATGAAGTGCCAGTACTTTCTCGTCAGCTGGTGAATGCTTTGACGAAACAAATCTATCCTGACCAAAGGCAGCCAAACACGCTACCACGCAAACCATGGTTACCATTATATTTTTCATAAGCCTGTAAATAGGTGAGTTAAAATGATCCAGCATCCTGTGCATAAGGGCACAAAAACGTAGTTGTAAACCTAGTACAGAGCGATGAATGAGAGTTAGTACAATGGTTACCAATAGTAGTACTATTGTTCCCGATGACTACCAAATGGACACGTATTAAAAAAGGACGACAAGCAGCCAATGAAGGACATGACTACTCTACCAGAGTAAGGCATTCCAGCTAGGGCAGGCGCTGAAGATACTCGGTGGGACTGACCCCAAATTCTTTTCTGAAGCACCGGGTAAAATAGGTAAGGCTACTGAAGCCAACGCCGAAGGCTATTTCACTGATGTTGCCACTATTTTGTTCCAGCAGAGAAGCTGCTTTCTTCAGGCGCATGGTACGAACCAGATCACCGGGCGACTGATCCGTAAGGGCTTTCAGCTTTCGGTGCAGGTGTATCCGGCTCATCCCCATTTCACGGCCAAAGAGATCCACATCAAAATCCGGGTTGGCCATATTGTCTTCAATTAAAGTCAGGACTTTCTGTAAGAACTTTTCATCTACCGACGCAGTCACCACCGCCTGGGGCTCCAGAGTAATGTGCTTGCTGAATCGGTCTCTCAGTAGCCGCCGCTGTTTTATCAGATTACTGACCCTCACCTTCAGCTCTTCCACCTGGAAGGGCTTGATGAGGTAATCGTCCGCTCCCGTTCCCAACCCTTCCAGCTTGCTTTCCTCCCCGGCTCTGGCCGTAAGAAGTATTACCGGTATGTGGCTGGTACGAAGATCCGCTTTAACCCGTTGACAAAAGGTAACGCCGTCCAGTTGAGGCATCATGATGTCACTGATAATCAGATCAGGTACATACTGAGTAGCCATTGCCAGTGCCTCTACCCCGTTGGTTGCCTCGATCAATCGATAGGCTGCGCCAATCTGCTCTCGTATGAAATACCTAACATCGGCGTTATCATCCGCCAATAGTATCACCGGCGCTTTGGACTTAGGGGCCACAGCGAGGCCATTGCCGGTAGGGTCCATTGCCTCCTCTTCACCAATAGCGGAGTATATTTCCTCCTGCCCTTCCGGTTCCTGCCGCTCTACTACTACGCTCTCCTCCGCTACGTCCAGGGGTATTCTAACCATGAAGGTAGATCCCAGCCCCGGAGTACTGGCCAGCTCAATGGTGCCCCCGTGTAGTTCTACCAGTTCCTTCGTAAGTGCCAGGCCTATACCGGTCCCTTCTTTTTCGTTGGTATGGGCATGATCAACCTGATAAAAGCGATCGAATACTTTCTCCCGCTCTTCTTCGGCGATACCTATTCCGGTGTCAGTTACTTTAATTTCAAGAACAATCCGCCGACCTGGCATTGCCGTTGGTGCATCCGACAGAGACACGCTTACTTTGACTACCCCTCCCCCTGGTGTAAACTTGAAAGCGTTAGACAACAAGTTGATGACGATTTTGTCCAGCTTGTCCGCATCAAATACCACGATGGGGCTCCTATCCGGGAAGCTAGCGGTGAAGTGAATAGTAGTACGTTCCGCCAGGGAGGTAAAGCCCAGTACTACACCTTTGAGGTGGGGGACAATGGGCAACGCCACCGTTTGCAGCTGAAGTCGTCCGGCTTCTAACTTTGCCAGATCAAGCAACTGGTTGATTAGGTTTAGTAAGCGCCGGGCGTTCCGGAGCATCAGCTGTAGCAGTTGCCTGTTTTTCCCCTCCTTTGGTTCCTGCGCTATCAGCGTTTCCAATGGGCTTAGCAGTAAGGTAAGTGGGGTTCGGAGCTCATGCGAGATATTGGCGAAGAAACGGGATTTTAGCTGGTCAAGCTCATGCATCTTTTCGGCTTCGTGCCGCTGCAGTATCAAGTCATTCTTCAGCCGCTCCCGGTTAATGGTATACTGTCGCAACCCCAGTAGTAGCCCGACTATCAGCATACCATACAGACCATAGGCCCACCAGGTCTGCCACCAGGGGGGTAGTATGACAAAGGGGAGGCTAGCTATCTGCTCTCCCCAGCCTCCCTCCCTGCTCTTGGCTTTTACCTTAAAAACATATTCCCCCGGATCCAGATTGGTATAGCTGGCAAACCTCCTGGTACCGCTGTGTATCCACTCTTGATCTAAGCCTGCAAGCCGATACGCGTACTGACTCATTCCAGGCGATGCATAATTGATCGCCACAAAATCAAATGAAAGCGCATTCTGATCATAGGCCAGCTCCATCCTGCCAGCAGGGAGCTCACGGTCCTTACCCAGTACCTTTAAGCCGGTTAAGTATACGGGTGTTTTGGCCGAACTACTTTCAATACTGTCCGGATAAAAAATCGTAAAGCCGTTGCGGGTACCAAACAGCAGCCTGCGCCTGCTACTATATGCGCTTCCGTGTAAAAACTCATTGTCGGGAAGTCCATCGCTGATATCAAAGTTCCGGAAAGTTTTGGCCCGGGGATCAAACCTGCTCAGACCCCGGTTCGTACCTATCCAAAGCGTTCCCTTAGCGTCCCCTGCCAGGCTCCTTATGTGGTTACTGGGCAATCCATCCCGGGTGGTGTAGTAGGTGAAGGTATCCGTGGCAGGATCAAGACAATTAAGCCCCCCCTGGTTGGTTCCGGCCCAGATGAGCCCTTTTTGATCCTCGAAGAGGACCATTACCTTATAATCATTCAGAAAACCGACCGAAGTACCAGATTTCTGAACATAGTTTCTGAAGGTACCTGTTCGGGGGTCCAGCCGGCTAATGCCGGCATAGGTCGCTATCCAGATTTCTCCGGTCCTGCTGGCTACTATATCCTGTACACTGGCGGGCAGCAACCCTGAAGAGTCACGGGAAGGCTTATAGTAGGTAAATTGTTTACTCCGTGGATCAAAGCAAGCCACGCCCAAGGTCCAGCCCCCCATCCAGATCCGGCCGGATGGGTCTTCAGCGAGGTCTCTAACGGGTATTTGGCAGGGATAGGAAGACACCCGTCCGGTAGTAGGATCGATGGATTTAAGTACCTGACTGCTGGAGCTTGCCAACCAGATTTGCCCGCTTCTGCTCGCTATAAAGGTATTTACGTCTTCTTTTAGTTTCTTCTTAACTTGTAGCAGGCTTTTCTGATCGATGTTTTTCCGGGTATCGGATCCTGCATAGTGGATCACCTGGTTGTAGGCACTCCCAATCCAGATATCTCCCCTTTGATCTTCCAGTACCTCGTTGATCAGGTTTTCTGCTTTATAAAATGGTTTGGGAGCAGGAACGACCTGATGGACAAAAAACGGCTTGCGGGTAGCTACAGACTTATTGATACCATGTCCGGTACCTACCCAAAGGTTTCCGGAGCGGTCCCTGTATACGGATCGAACATCGTTGCTATTAAGACTACCAGGAGTTGAAGGATCAGAGCGATACGTTGTAATACGACTTGTTTTCTTAGAGATACATTGCAGCCCCTCCGTGGTAGATAACCAGATTTCTCCGCCAGTTTCATAAATCCCCAGAGGATTTATCTTATCGTGTATCTTTTCAGGATACAACAGACTAAACCGGCCGGTATGGGTATCCATCCGAAAGAGTCCGGCCCCATCAGTAACCACCCAGGCCGTACCTGCTTTATCCAGGTGTAGTCCCCAGATGATGGGCCGTTGATCCGGCGGGTAACTATCCAGCTGAAAGACGGTGTACTTCCCGGTCTGCGGGTCAAACCGGAAAACTCCATCAATATTGGTAGCCCAGAAGTTACCCAGGGTATCTTCCTGAAACATAGCCATGGCTTCCGTATGAATCAGGCGGGGGGAGGAATACTTTCTGAACCTTTGGGTTTCCGGATCAAAACGGACCAAGCCTTTTTCGGTACCCAGCCACAGGTTTCCTTTACGATCTTCCGAAATAGTAAATAGTTCGTCCCATCGGCTGGCTTTCCGGGCATCAATGGTGTAGGATCTGATCTTACCCGTACGTTTATCTACCTGCTGAAGTCCTCCCTCATAGGTAGCCACCCACAGCCTACCGGCCCGGTCTTCATGAATATCCCAGACTTCGGCCCCTCTAAGGGAATTTTCCGGATCAGCCGGATCGGGCTTGAATACCCTGAAAGTGTGACCGTCGTACTTATTCAACCCGTCGCTGGTACCAAACCACATAAAGCCTTCCCGATCCTGCAGAATGCACCGTACTATGTTATTGGATAAGCCGTCTTCAGTGGTGAGATAATCAAAGGTATAGGATGTTTTCTGTCCCTTTACAACCAGGGAAGCCACCAAGGACACAAGAAAAGGAAGAAGGTATCGCATCATGGCCTAATTGCTACTAGCAACTTTTTCGTAACCACCTCTAAACGAATCAAATATACCTATATGACAGTCTTTTATCATCACAACAAAAGACATTTTATTAAACGGTATACCTATTTCGGTTACTTATGGAAGTACAAATGTGCAGTAACAGTCATGTATGCCTCAATGGAGCATCCTATGGGGCAAAATGGCCTTTGCCCAAGAAGAACGTACAGAATCAGCAGGCAAATTAGCAGCCGGCCGGGTCAGAGTACCCGAAAGAGCTTTGGAATTATTCAGGAATGAATAAAATGGCTATACTCCTACGGTAGGTTTCCCATTTATACGGGTAACAAAATATGGAACGTTGCCCCTTCTCCTGGAGTTGCTATGGCCCATATTCTCCCATCGTAATTTTGCACTACTTTTTTGCACAGTGCCAGTCCGACACCCGTTCCGGGGTAGGTTTGACGGCCGTGCAGCCTTTTGAAAAGCTCGAATACCTTATCAGCATAGTCCTGCTCAAACCCAATGCCATTGTCAGCTACCCTGATATAGTGGCAATCTGATGGCATATCCAGGCCCATAGCCTGAGCCGCTGAAGCCGGAACCGTCCGGTAGCTTACATGTACCTGGGGAGGCTCCGCATCTTTGGAGAACTTCAACGCGTTATATATCAGATTGTAAAACAGCCGATGCATATCCATACGTAAGGCGCGTACCTGAGGGAGCTTGTCATGGTGTAGCACAGCCTGTTTTTGTAGGATTACCAGTTCCAGATCGTGCTGAACATCCTGGATCACCTCATTGAGATCTACCTGTTGAGTTACCTCCTTCCTCTGTATACTACTGTAGTCAAGCAGGTCTTTCAACAGGGTAGCCATACGCTCGGCTGATTCGGTGAGACGATCAAAGATACCCTGGGAGGAGGGGCTCATGGTGTCAAACTCCGCGTTTCGAATCCGGTCGGCAAAGATCCTGACTTTACGAAGCGGCTCCTGCAGGTCATGCGAGGCAATATAGTTAAACTGTTCCAGTTCGGTATTTAGCTTTCGCAGGTTGTCATTGGACCCTTTGAGTTCTTGTGTACGGGCAGCCACCATCTCTTCCAAAAGGTCAGAGGCTAATTTCTGTTCGTGAATATCTGTACAGGTACCAAACCAGCGTACAATAGTGCCTGAATCATCCCAAAGCGGAAACGCCCGCGCCAGCAACCATTGGTATTCTCCGTCGTAGCGCCTCATCCGGTATTCTACCTGGTAGGGCTGACCGGTCTGCAGGGACTGATTCCAGACCTGCCAGGTACGTTCATAATCGTCGGGATGAAGTACCTCTGACCATTTCATGCCTCGGGATTGTTCGTACGTGAGGCCGGTAAATTCATACCACCGCTTGTTGTAAAAGTCGTGGTAGCCATCGGCATTGGTAGCCCAGACGATTTGAGGCATAAAGTCAGAAACCTGCCGCAACAGTTCTTCACTCTGCTGAAGGGCTTTTTCGGTCTCCAGCTGTTTATGAATATCCGTATTGGTACCAATCCAGCTTAGTACCACTCCATCCTTATCTTTTACAGGATAGGCTCGGGTTAAAAACCAGCGGTAGCTCCCGTCCCTGCTTTTCAAAGGGTAGGTCAGCTCCCAGGGTTCATCCTTTTGATAGGCTTCCTTTACGAAAGCAAGTACCCTTTCCGCATGGTCAGGGTGATTGACCTTTTCCCAGCTCCAGCCCTCTACCTCATCAAAAACAGTACCTGTGTAGTCGTACCAGCGGTCATTGTACCAGTACGTCCAACCATCGGCTGTGACCATCCAAGCCAGGTGAGAGATTGAATTAGCTAGGGTTCTGAACTGTTCTTCTTTCTGCCGGAGCATATCCTGGGCTTTCTTATCCTGGGTAATGTCCCGGAAGTACCAGGTCCATCCGTAGTAGGTGCCATCTTCATCAATGATCGCTTTACCGTGCCGCTCAATGACCCGACCGTCTGTAAGGTGCAATTCTGACCAGGGAAGAGTTGTAATTATGGGAAGACCATTACTGAATTGCTCATAGACGTCTTTTATATTGTTGAAAAACTCCTCGGGATTGTCTACCAGCTTCATCACGTACAAACGGATGATATCCATATGGTTGCTCTGTAATAGGGACAGGGAAGTTGATATTTTCCATATGTCCACGTACTGGCGGTTGTATGAGATAATTTCCCCCTGAGAGTCCACTATCAGGATACCTCCGGGAATGGCTTCGTTCTGCGCTTCCAGCACCGCTTTCTGGTACACAACCTCCTGCTGGGCCAGCTTTTCCTTTGTTACATCCTGAATAATACCGGTAAGCCGCACGGGCTTCCCTTCGGCATCGGTATGAAGACGCCCCTTGGAACGGAGCCATTGAGGAGCTTTCTGATCAACGGGTAGGGTCCGGAACACAATATCCAACTCCAGCTGACCATCAAGTTGTCTGAGTACATTTTCGTTTTGTTCGGCTACATACGCCCGGTCCTGTTCATGCACTCGGCTCAGGAAGGTCTGATAGGTAAAATCTTCTTCCGGCTGTATATTTAATAACTTTCTTAACTCATCAGAAGCTATGGTAGTATCGTCCGGTATATTGTAGTCCCAGTATCCAGTGACGGCTGACCGTAAAGCGGTCTGCAGGCGTTCCTCACTTTGAACCACGAGTACCTCTTCCTCTTTCTGCTGAGTGATGTCCATGACGATGCCGCTCATCCGGTAGGCGTTTCCGTCCTGAAAAAAGGCCTGCCCCTTGGCTTTCAGGTAGGTCATACGCTCAGTTACCGGATGAATGATCCGGTATTCGCAGTAGTATTTGCCGTCGTTGTGATGGCTGAGGGCCTGCTGGATGGTACTAACTACCCGTTGACGATCCTGGGGATGAATACTTTGAACCGCTATATCCAGATTTACATCTTCCTGATCCGGTAGCCCAAAGAGGGACTTGGTGCGGGCGTTGCAGATAAACTGGTTGGTAGCAGGATCAAGATTCCAATAGCCCAGATCCGCAGCCTCGATAGCATTTAACATAAGGGCTTCTGCTTCCGCAGGAGAACTCGTATGTATCGTATGGGATTCTTTGGGAGAACTTGAGAAAGAATTGGTTTCGTTTCTGGATTCGGGAGAAGTCATAAAAGGAAGCCTGATAGAATCTGAGTCTGGAGTGTATAGTCAAAGGTACTCGAAAAGTAAGATACCAGGAGCTGGAATGGCCGCAAGTTTGAGCAACTACAAGGGTAAAATGTATCGGCAAAGGGGGACCTACTTACAGTTTTAGGAACAAAACGCCTGCCAGGCAGCTTTGTTTAAAAAGATAATATACCGGCATGTACATCAATAAAACAACCACAACGAGCGATAACCTGATTTGAGTGGCTCCAGTTGTCTGGGTAGCTGCTGCGCCGCCATGATAGGAGCATATTCCAACCATGTACTCCCGCCGTAATGCCCAGCACCGGGCCTTTTTGGGCTCCACGAAATACAGTTACGGGAATTACAGTACTGTCTTTATCTGTAACTACCGGCAGCAGCACCTGAAGCTTTGTTCCCGGCCGGATCTGCTTCCCGCCAAACACTAAAGTGGGTACCTGAGCATAGGAAAGCGGGAGCGTCAATATACTTAGTAGCACCAGTACCAATGGTTTCGAAAAGCTCATTTGGGTTTCGATTAGATAGAGGAATCAAAAAGAAGCAATGCTGGATGTCCACCTCCACCAAGGCCCTGTTTTAAGTGGATTTGTCCTAATGAGGTTAGTCCGGCTGGCCATTACCCTTTAAAAAGACCAGACGCCACCAAACATTTGCAACAACGTTGCAAACATAAACAATAGGAGGTAGCAAAGCAAAATTTGATTGTAAGGCAAAGAAATCACAAAAAACAAAGCGGCGAAATTTTCGCCGCTTTATTACTATATAAGAAAAACAATGAATAGTATAGGAGGACCCTTCTGATCTACATCAGCGCTTCTCCTTCATGGCTTTTACATCCACTACTATATAGGAGGCTTCCCCCTCCCTTACGAACTTCGTAATGCGTATGAGACCTTTCCGTCCGTTCTGTGTTTCAAACAGCACCAGGCGGGGTACTTCCGCGTCGTTGAAGCCGAGCGTTTCTCCCGGAGCGGGTACCTGCAGCGTTCTGAAGGCTGAATCATCCACCATCGCATCAAAGTCTGTACTTGTAAAGGACTTACAACTGCTGCAGCGCTCCATAACATTCACAAAGCTTACCTTTTGGGCTTTGGGTATATCTTCAAAGGTCAGCCGACCGGCATCAGTTGGGGATACGAAGCGATTGTAGGTAAAGGAGGGGTTCAGGCCGAAGAACACTACATCGATGGTTTGGGCCTCCTCCTCGGTCAGCTCACCGGTATCCTTAAAGATCTGTCCCGTCTTCGTCGAGAAAAAACAACCAATTTCCCGGCTTGCGGTGTTGATCCCTAATTTTACATTCTTGTGGACGTACAGATTGCTGTTGGGCTTTACCGTCACCGTTTTCGTTACCTGCTGTTTCTTCTTACCATTAGAGGCTTCCAGAATGATTGCATAGGTACCTTCCTTATCAAATGTAATCGACGTCTCCTTGGCGGAAGGCGAGCTGATTTTACCACCGTCCGCTTTCCAGGTATACTCCACTCCACCCATGGTCTTGTTAAGCGTGTTCAGGGTTAAGGGAGCCTCCCCATCAAAATCTACCGGCGAAAACGCATAATCAAAATCAGGCTTAAGAGCATCACCAACCACCAGGGTCGTGTCTTTTTGCCGGAAATAGGTTCCGAAGTAAGCCTTTAGGGTTACCTTGTGTGGTCCTGGCGCTTCGAAGTTTACCGTAGGCTCTATCTCGGTGGAGGTGCCCGGTGTTCCGCCTTCAAACACCCATTCTACTTTGGAGGATCCCTGTGAGGTGTTCTTGAACTTAGCCGTAACCGGTGGCAAATTATTATCCACAACCTGATACGTAAAAGAGGGAACCAACGCATCGCCTATGATAATAGTCTGTTCTGACTTTGCTTCCTGATTGTCCACGTTGCGGGCTACCAGGACTATCTTATAGCTACCGGCTTTGGTATAAAGGACTTTCCCCGGATCGCGCTCCGTTGAGCTGGAGGGGGTACCGCCTTCAAAGGTCCACTCGTAAGAGTCGGCCCCTTCGGACTGATTGGTGATGGTCAGTGTAGCGGGAATCGAAAAGTTATCTTCCGCGGCTTTCACCACAAACCCGGCTTTGACGGGCAGAGCCACCTCACGGAAGCATCCCCCATTCAGCAAGATCACCAGTATTAAAGTAGTACTGGTTAGTAATTGTCTTATTCGGCTCATTTTATGATTATGATTTTATGTACTTTCTGTTCAGTTTTTGTCTTGATCTGGATAAGGTACATGCCCTCGGCTGCATCAGGCAGGCTTACCGGTATGCGGTATTTGCTTTCACCGGTAAATGTTTCGGTGTAGATGGCACGTCCCGTTTGGGTACTTACCACAGAAAGTATAAATGATTTTTCTGTTCCCAGATCCGCTGTGACAGTAAAGTCACCTTGGCTCGGGTTGGGGTACACCAGCGTAGTAAGACCTGCCTTTTCCTCCCCGCCCAGACGAGCTGTACTAGGCGTGATCACGATTTCCTTGTATACCTCAGAATCGCAGGAGCCGTTCGAGCTTCTCAGGCCTACCTCGTACTTACCGGTCTTCGGGAACGTAAGCTGGAGCAGCGAGTTTGTCTGACTCACTACCCTGGCAGCCGCCGGGATAATCCAGGAGAAAGAAGAGGAGGAACCCGAGGTCAGATTCACGATCATGATGGTCTCTCCCACCTGGCCGCTACTCGCCATGGCAAACAAAGGATTAACCTGCGCAGGCAGCGTAGTTACCTTAAACTGATCCGAAGCCTTACAGCCCAGAGAGTCAATAACAGAAACTACATAGGTACCCGCCTCCGAAAGGGTCTGAACCGGATTGGTTGAAACAGAGCCGGAAGGTAACGTCCACTGGTAGACGCCAGTACCACCAATGGCGCCCGCATCCAATTGAATGCTGGTACCCTGACAAATGGTACGGTCATCGGAAATGTTCAGCGTCTTGGCAGGCGGGGAGGTAAGCGTTACTTTCTCCGAGGTGACGGTACAACCGTTGGCATCCGAAACGGCAACCGTATAGTCACCCGCGCAAAGCTTTGTAACAGCACTTCCCAAGAGTCCCGACTTGCTCCAGACGTACGAGTAAGGCATGTTACCTCCCCTGGCGGTTAGCGTGATGGCTCCGCTGCAATCGTCCGCACAGACGGGGTTTTTCTTCTCCAGGACAGACACCGACAGGGCCTTAGGCTCCTGAATGCGGGCAGAAAGTTCGGTGGTACAGCCGTTCTTATCACTGATTACCGCCAGGTACTTGCCTGCTCGCAAATTGTTTACTACCAGTCCGCTCGCCCCGGTGTTCCAGTCAGCCGTAAAAGGTGCTACGCCCCCTTTGATGTCCACGGTGATCGCTCCTTTTCTGTCGTTATAGCAGAGGTTATCGGTCAGGGCTGATGCAGTAGCTACCAGTTTCAGGGGTTCTTCCAGATAGAAGTCTTCATAGCGGCTGATGTCATTTTTGTCGGTCACCACACAGCGGTACCAGCCCGCCGTGAGCTCCCGAACCAGCGTACTATTGGAGGTGAAGGTCTGGAAATCTGTTCCTGCTGCTTTCCTCATCCAGTTGAGCCTGTAGGAAGCCCCCTCCGTAAAGGGTACTCCTCCCTTTACCTGCACGCCCAGTTCCCCGTCGGCACGACCATAGCAGGAAATCAAGGACTTGGCTGATATTGAGATTTCGATTTTGGGTGGCTCTACCAGGGTCTGCCTGAGCTCCGCCAGACAGCCTTCCTTCTGAACAGCCTTTTCGTAATTAGCGTCGGTTACCCGAATGATATAGGTACCGTCACCTGCATTGGTCAATGTATTGACGATACCAGCTCCCTGCTGGGTAGTGGATCCCGCCCCTACTGCCTGTCCCTTCGTGTTGGTCCAGCTGGTCGTGTAGCCAGTAGTACCTCCCGTAGCTTCAATCCGGATAGTGCCATCGTTCAAACCAAACCCTTTGGGATTATTGTACTCAATCAGTTTAACAGAAAGCGCTTTTGCCGGTTGCTTGATTGTTACCGTTACGGCATCCGTCTTACAGCTATTTTTATCGGTAAGGTAGACCTTGTAGGTACCACTGGCCATCCCTTTGATTTCGTGCTGTGATGCCCCTTCAAAATGGGTCCTGGTACCCTCGTTCAGTGAGTACTGGTACTCACCCAGACCACCCGTTGCGGAGAGTGTTATCTTGCCATCCCTTCCGTCATAGCACTTCACATCTTCACTGCTAAGTGTAAGCCGAACCTGGGTGGGCTCTTTCACTTCCACCGAAGCCGTAACCTGGCAGCCCAGGGAGTCAGTTACCGTTAGCGTATAGGTCCCTGCTTTCAGATTCTTAGGGGAAGCTACCGTTGCTCCGTTGTTCCACTGATAGCGACGGGTACCTAATCCCCCCGTTAGCGTTACGGCAATCGACCCGTCTGATCCCTGATAGCAAAGTACAGGACTCGCCACGGCGGTGATGACCATCTTCTGCGATACTTTCAGCGGGGCCACCGTGGAGATGACGCTATTGCAAAGGCCGGTAACCACGACGTCATAGTTGCCTTCATCACCTGGGGTAACCCCAGGTACAGTATAAGTAGCCGAAGTGGCGCCCGCAATGGCAGTGCCCCCCTTCCGCCATTGGTAGGTAAGACCATCGCCCTGCGCTGCTACGGTGAACGTGACGGCTTCACCCGCGCACCTGGCCTGTGCTTTGGGCTGGGTCTGGATACTGACCAGTTGTTTGATAACCAGATCAGCGGCTGCTGAGGTAATGGTAGTACAGCTACTGGTCAGGACAACATCGTAGGCTCCCGCATGGGTGCTGGTCAGGTTGGGGAGGTTTAAACTAGCCGAGGTAGCACCAGCGATGGAAACGCCATTCTTACGCCACTGGTAGGTCAGGCCATCGCCCTGCGCCACTACCGAGAAGGTTACGGCTTCGCCCACGCATTTTGTCTGCGCAACGGGTCCTGTCTGGATACTGGCCGGTACTTTCAGGGTAAGATTGGCAGCCGAGGAGGTAACCTGGTTACAGCAACCGGTAATGATTACATCGTAGACACCGGCATCGGCTGAAGCAAGGCTACTTACGGTATAGGTCGCCGAAGTCGCACCGGCGATGGCGATACCCCCTTTGCGCCACTGGTAGGCAAGTCCATCCCCCTGCGCTACGACGGTAAAGGTAGCCGTTTCACCGGCACATTTGGCCTGTGCGACGGGTTGGGTCTGGATACTGACCGGTACCTTCAGGGAAAGAGTAGCGGCCGAAGAGGTGACAGTAGTACAGCTACCGGTGGTCACTACATCATAGGTGCCGACATGGGAAGCGGCCACACTGCTGATGGTGTAAGTAGCAGAGGTAGCCCCCGCTATGCTCGTACCTCCCTTACGCCACTGGTAGGTCAGGCCATCCCCCTGGGCAGTTACGGAGAATGTTACCCCCTCACCGGCACATTTAGCCTGGGCGGTGGGCTGGGTCTGGATGCTGACGGGATTTTTAAGACTAAGTGCAGCGGCCGAAGAAGTGACAGTAGTACAGCTTCCGGTAACCACTACATCATACATTCCGGCATCTGATGGAGTAACACTACTTAGGGTGTAACTAGCCGAAGTGGCACCGGCTAGGTTAGTACCTCCCTTACGCCACTGGTAGGTCAGACCATCCCCCTGTGCCACTACCGAGAAGGTTACGGCATCACCGGCACACCTGGCCTGCGCTACCGGCTGGCTCTGAATGCTGGTGGCTTGTTTGATAGTCAAACTGGCGATGGCTGATGTACTAGTATTGCAGTTGCCGGTAACCACTACATCGTAGTTGCCCGCACTAGAATTGGAAACACTGCTGATGGTGTAGGTCGCTGAAGTAGCCCCCGCTATGTTAGTACCCCCCTTACGCCATTGGTAGGTGAGGCCGTCGCCCTGCGCTTCTACCGTAAAAGTTACCCCCTCCCCTGGGCATTTGGCCTGGGCAGCAGGCTGCGCCTGGATCGCAACGGGCTGCCTGACGGTTAGACTGGCCGTATTCGAGGTGACGCTGTTACAGCTTCCACCCACAACGACATCGTAGGTACCCGCATCGGAGATGGCAACACGAGTGATCGTAAAAGTTGCCGTGGTAGCACCCGCTATGATAGCGCCATTCTTCCGCCACTGGTACGTTAGGCCATCACCCTGAGCCGCGACGGTAAAGGTAGCCGGTTCCCCAACACATAGTATCTGAGCTGCCGGATGCGTCTGGACGGTCACGGGCTTTGTGATCGTCAGACTTGCCACAGAGGAGGTAACGGTAGAACAACTACCCGTGATTACTACGTCGTAATTACCGGCATCCGCGCCTGAAAGATTAGTCAGGCTCAGACTGGTCGAAGTAGCTCCTGCTAGGTTGGTTCCTCCCTTGCGCCACTGGTAGGTGAGGCCATCGCCCAGGGCCGCTACTGAGAAGGTAACCGACTCACCGGGGCATTTTGACTGTGCAACTGGCTGTCCCTGAATGGTGGCAGGTTGCTTTATGGATAGACCCGCCGTAGAGGAGGTGAGGCTATTACAGCTACCGGTAACTACCACATCGTAGGTACCGGCATCGCTAGCCGCTACACTGCTCACGGTATAGGTAGATGAGGTAGCACCCGCTATATTGGCTCCATTCCTGCGCCACTGGTAGGTCAGCCCATCGCCTTGAGCCGCAACCGATAAGGTAACTGACTCACCGGCACATTTGGACTGTGTTAATGGCCCTGTCAGAATACTGATAGGGACCTTCAGGGAAAGAGTAGCGGTCGAAGAAGTAATCGAATTGCAAGTTCCTGCCACTACTACATCATAGGTGCCGGCATCCGCCGCTGCTACACTATTCACGGTATAGGTAGATGAGGTAGCACCCGCTATATTGGCTCCGTTCCTGCGCCACTGGTAGGTCAGCCCATCGCCTTGAGCCGCTACCGAGAAAGTAACTGACTCACCGGCACATTTGGCCTGCGCTACGGGCCCCGTCTGAATACTTACGGCTTGTCGGATGGTCAGGTTAACGGCCGAAGAAGTAACCGTGTTGCAGCTCCCGGCAATCACCACATCATAGCTACCAATGGCCCCGGCAGTTATGTTGCCAATGGTATAGCTGCTAGCAGTAGCTCCGGCTATGTTAGAGCCGTTCCTGCGCCACTGGTAGTTGAGACCATCTCCCTGGGCCGCTACGGTAAACGTTACCGATTCCCCCGCGCATTGGGCCTGCGCCACGGGTTGTGTCTGGATGGTAACCGGTTGTCTGATGGTCAGGCTGACCGCATTGGAGGTAACGCTGCCACAGCTCCCGGTAACCACTACGTCATAGCTACCTGCATGGGCGTTCTCTACGTGATTGATAGTATAGGTAGCCGCATTGGCTCCCGCGATGGCTACATTATCTTTGCGCCACTGGTAGGTCAGTCCGTCTCCCTGGGCCGCTACCGTAAAGGTGACAGCTTCGCCCACACACTTGTTCTGAGCAACGGGCCCCGTCTGGATACTCGCCAGCTTGTTGATTATAAGGACAGCAACGGATGAAGTAATGGTATTACAGCTCCCGGTAATGACTACATCATAAGTACCGGCATCGCTTGCCCCTACACTGCTTATGGTATAGGCAGCCGAAGTAGTCCCCGCAATGGCTATATTATTCTTCCGCCACTGGTAGCTCAATCCATCTCCCTGGGCAGTAACCGAGAAAGTTACTGCTTCACCGGGGCATTTGGTTTGTGCCCCAGGCTGTGTCTGAATGCTGACCGGTTGCTTAATGCTTAAAGGGGCCACCTGGGAGGTTACAGCATTACAGCTACCCGTGATTACTACATCATAATTTCCAGCGTCCGACAGGGTGGTAGTGGATATAGTAAAAGTACTTGAAGTCGCTCCTGCTATATTGGCACCGTTCTTTCGCCACTGGTACGTCATACCCTCTCCCTGAGCAGCTACAGAGAACGTTACCCCCTCTGCGGGACATTTCGCCTGGGATACAGGCTGGGTTAGTATTGATACAGGCTGCTTAAAGCTTAAACTAACGGTTGCCGATGTTACCACATTACAGTTACCCGTAACCACCACATCATAGGTACCCGCATCAGAGGCTGATGCATCAGGTAGGGTATAGGTAGCCGAAGTCGCTCCAGCAATAGCAGTGCCCCCCTTGCGCCACTGGTAGGTCAGGCCGTCTCCCACGGCCACTACGGTAAAGGTTACCGCTTCACCCGTACACCTGGTCTGTGATACAGGCTGGGTCTGGATTGTAGCGGGCTGCTTCAATGACAATGCAGCGGCACTGGAGGTAACGCTGTTACAGTGGCCGGTAATTACCACCTCATAGGAGCCAGCATGAGCGGCAGACACATTCGGTACGGTATAGGTAGCCGCAGTAGCACCCGCTATATTGTTCCCATTCCTGCGCCACTGGTAGGTCAGCCCATCCCCCTGGGCCGCTACCGAGAAAGTAACCGACTCACCGGCGCATTTGGCCTGTGCGACAGGTCCTGTCTGAATAGATACGGGTTGCCTGATGGACAGGTTGACTTTGTTAGAGGTTACGTTGTTACAGCTACCATTCACTAGTACATCGTACTCACCGGCATCGGAGGCGGCAACACTACTGATTGTATAAGTGGACGAAGTAGCCCCGGCGATGTTCGTGCCCCCCTTCTGCCATTGGTAGGTAAGGCCATGCCCCTGGGCTACCACCGTGAAAGTCACCGTTTCACCGGGACATTTGGTTTGTGCAATAGGATGGCTTTGTATGCTGACAGGTTGCTTAAAGCTTAAAGTGGCCGTATTAGAAGTAACCTCATTACAGCTCCCCGTAATAACTACATCATAGGTGCCCGCATCTGGTAAGGCTGCATTGGGCAGTGTGTAGCTGCTGGCGGTAGCTCCGGCTATGTTAGAGCCGTTCCTGCGCCACTGGTAGGTAAGGCCATCCCCCTGAGCTGCTACGGAAAAGGTTACCGCTTCGCCCGCACATTTCTCCTGGGCGGTGGGTTGGGTCTGGATACTCACGGGCTGCCGGATAGATAAGGCGGCCGCTGCCGAGGTAATGCTATTGCAATACCCGGAAACTACTACATCATACGAGCCGGCATCGGGACCGGCAACACTACTTAATGTATAGGTGGCGGAGGTAGCACCTGCTATGTTGGTTCCTCCCTTACGCCACTGGTAGGTCAGGTCATCTCCCTGGGCTGCTACGGTGAAGGTAACGCCTTCCCCCACGCATTTGGCCTGAGCCACGGGCTGAGCCTGAATGGTAACCGGTTGTTTGATTGATAAACCAGCAACGTTGGAAGTCAAATTGCTACAACTTCCGGTGATCACCACATCATAGTCTCCGGCGTCGCTGTTTGTAAGGTTGCTGATGGTAAGAGTAGCCGAAGTGGCTCCGGTGATCGGAGTCCCCCCCTTCCGCCACTGGTAGGTCAGTCCGTCTCCCTGCGCTGCTACCGAGAAAGTAATCCCCTCTCCTACGCACTTTACCTGAGTGACAGGTTGCGTTTGTATGGTAACGGGCTGTTTGATGGTCAGTTTAGCAATGGATGAAGTCACTGTATTGCATCGACCATTAATAACTACGGAGTAGTCTCCGGCATCACCCGGGGCTACTGTATTGATTGTATAGCTATTGGAAACGGCTCCAGACAGGGGAGTACCATTCCTAAACCATTGATACTGTATTCCATCGCCCTGAGCTGCTACGGAAAAAGTTACTCCCTCACCGGTACATTTGGCCTGCGAGACGGGCTGTTCCTGGATGCTGACCGGCTGTTTCACCGTGAGGGAGGCTCCGGTGGATGTGGCATTGCCGCAATTCCCGTTAACCACTACATCATAGGTACCCGCCTCATTTGATGAAATGGTATTGATGGTGTAGTTAGCCGAGGTAGCCCCGGCTATGTTGGAGCCGTTCCTGCGCCACTGGTAGGTCAGACCATCCCCCTGAGCGGCTACGGAAAAGGTTACCGATTCACCCACACATTTCTCCTGTGCAGTGGGTTGGCTTTGGATGCTGACGGGTTGCCTGATTGAGAGGCTGGCCGATGAAGAGGTACTAGAATTACAGGTTCCGGTAACTACCACATCATATGCACCGGCATGGCCCGCCGAAACATTGGTAAGGGTGTAGGTGGAAGAAGTAGCCCCCGCTATGTTGGAGCCGTTCCTGCGCCACTGGTAGGTCAGACCATCTCCCTGGGCGGTTACCGAAAAGGTTACCGCTTCACCCGCACATTTGAATTGGGCAGCGGGCTGTACCTGAATACTAACCGGCTGCCTTACAGTAAGGGTAGCTTTAGTAGAAGTTACAGCATTGCAGCTTCCCGTAACCACCACATCATAATCTCCCGCATGAGTAGCAGAAATACTATTGATCGTATAGCTAGACGAAGTGGCTCCCGGAATAGCAACACCATTCTTACGCCACTGATATGAGACGGGGGTAGTACTGGAAGAGACCGAGAATGTGGCTGACTGGCCTGCGCATACCGTTCTGCTGATCGGCTGGCTGCTGATAGCGATGGGGGTGAGCTCATTGGTTGTTATGGACAGGGCAGAACTCACCGAGTAACATCCGGCCCCATTCAGGGCTAACACATCGTACTGACCAGCATCAAAGCTTGAAAAGTTTGTAACGGTGTACGTTGCACCCGTTGCCCCCGGAATATTCGTATTGTTTTTACGCCATTGGTAGGTGGTGGCTCCGGTTGCCGTTACTCCCAAGGTGAATGTGCGGTTAGTACAGTTTATGTTCTTAGTTGGGCCCGCCGTTATGACTGGTGTATTCCCCGCTGGTGTATCATCAATGGTACCTCCATTGCTTGATGTATAGGTCATCCGTACAGTACGCGCCAGGTCATCCTTGTTATCCACCATCAGGATAAAGTACTGCCCGGTAGCAGCGGTGAAGTTGTAGGTTTTCTGGGAACCTGTTACATAGGGCGCAGATGGATTATAGTTATAAGGGGTATTTGTAATCTGATTCTCCGCATTCAGGGAGTTAAAGGGCCCCCAGAAAATATAGGCCATGTTATCTTTCCGCGGTCTGTCATCCTCATCCAGCGTCATCGAGAAGGTTCCTCCTCTGGTGATCTTAATATAAAATAGGTTTGAAGAGAAACCCTGGAAAAAGAGACTCCTATTATTTGGCGGGAAGAATAACGTCAGGTTGATCCGTTGCTGAAAGAGGGTGAATGAACGGTTAGGTATCATCTTGGCTCTACAGTTCGCTTCCGTAAGTTCATTCGGATACGCAACCTGAGCCTTGACCTGTACAGCCAGAAGTAGTACGCCCAGGGCTAGTAAATACCAGAATTTGCTGAATCGGTATGGTAAAGAATATTTCATTTGGTATAGGAAGGCTTACTCTTTCGTTATGGCTTTTGATTTTACCGGTTTGCTTTCACGACGTCCCGGTGCTTCGAGAGCAGTTACGGTATAGACATATTTTGTTTTAGCACTTGTATTTGTGTCCAGAAAGGTGTCTATCTGGCTGCTCACCTCACCAATGCGGGTGAAGTTCACTTCCTCAGCCCGACGCCGGTAGATGACATAGTGGGTACGCTTTTCCAGCACCGCATTGGGCCAGCTTACTTCCACCCCCTGCGAGGTATTACGGACGTAGAAATTGAAGACTGGCTGAACGGTGGGAAAAGGTACGGCCAGTACAGTAGCTTCAGAAAATTGAGTAGTATCACCCTGTGCCGTAATAGCGGCCACTCGGTAGGTATAGGTACTTCCTTCGGTCAGAGTTGAGTCTACCAGGGAGGCCTGTCTGAGTGGGGTGTTGTGCAACGTTTTGTAGTCAGACTGAGGATTGTCCTGACGCTGTACTACATACGCGTCCAGAATCGTATCATACTCCCTTACATCGTTCCAGCTAAGCCAGGCCTTTCCATTGATGAGGCGCACTTCCAGGGTACGCGGGTAGGTAGTTTCAATGGCCCGCCGGGGCTGAATGGCCACGGGGGGGACCAGATCACTCGTATCCTGGGTGAGGTTCATGGTAAGGACGGAATAGTAGTAGGTTGAACGTCCGCTGAGAGCATCGGAACTATCTACATACATAGTACCGCGAATGGTCTGACTAACTAGTGAAAGGTTCCGGGGCGAAGTACCCCGGTAGACATAGTACCCAAACAGTGAGGGAGAGGCTACTCCTTCCCATTCCAGTTTAACATGGGGCCCTTGGTGCGTAGCCTTCAGGTTCCGGACCGGCAGGGGCCGCGAGAAATTGGTACAGGTTCCGGCTACCTCGGCCGGAAACTCCTGCTGCAGGCCATCAATCGGGATGAAAAGCGCCCGGACACGGTATGCCACCGTAATACCCGGCCGTACCTCATAATCGACATAGACAGTATCTTGTGGTGACACGGTGGCTATGACCTCATACTGATTTTCCGCTACTTCTTTTGATATTTCAACGCCCGTATAGTACGGCTTTGGTGGTAGCTTTTTCCAGCTTAGTCGAATGGCATCGGTGGTATCTTTGGCAAAGGCAGCATAAATGAGCGAAACAGAGTTTTTTGACACCGCTACGCCCGTAGCGGTATCCGATTCCACGCCTTCGTTATAGACCAGATCATAGGGTTGTACATAGGCTCTGACTACTTCCTCGGGACGGCATTTCTTCTGCCAGTAGAGCACCAGCGAATCACCGGTTGTATTCTGGAGTGGCATCAGGGCACTTACTTTTTGCCACGAATTATTCACGAAGAGGTACAGGTTGGCACGAAGCGTAGCCGGATCGGATATATGCGTGGTAGCTTCCTGACGCATCACTGCATTAGTCAGTATGTTACCACCTGTCAGAGGCCCATTGCTCTTTTTTGCCAGAGCATTATTGGCACAGGTCCAGCGGAAGGCTACCAGGCTGTCGTTGCTAATGACTTTATCCAGCGCAAACTTTGCCTGCTTTAAGGCCTGATTTTCGACTCCGGCTATGGTGAAAGCCTCACCCCAGGGTGTACGGCGGTTTTTCTTGTCTACCTGATACACCCGGTAGTAGCAAATGTCATTCTGTTCCACCTCCGTATCCAGGAACACCTGACCCAGGATAGACTGTAGCTCGATGCCTAGTGCCAGTAATTTATAATCGAAAGGATTATAGTGGTTCTGTATGAAGTTGATGAGCTGCTCGTCGGTCGACTGGCCCAGCACGGACTTCATGTTGGCTATATACTCATCGCTTACATACTGCCGAAGATCGCTACGAGAGGCGGCTCTGCGAAGTTTCTCTACTTCCCTGTACTTAAGCTCCGGGCCAGTGCCGTTAGCCGGAGCGGGCTTTGGGTTCTTAGGCTCCTCTTTTTGCAGGCTTTTATTGATGGATTTTGCGGAGATCACAGCCCGCTCTATGACGAAGTAGGCGGTATTGCGCAACTGCAACGTATCCTCCGCCGTAGGTATCATCGGCGACACCAGCAGGTAATTGCCCCGTGGGGAAGGTAGCGTTACTAGTTGGCGGGGGAATGTTTCACTCTTTTGAGCGGACACGGGTTGTAGTAGGCCCAGCGCCAGCCCCAGAAAAATCAGGATATTGGTAATTAATTTCATACAGGTTACTATTATTTCTGTTTCCAGGAAAATTGAGCGTCAATGTCTCTACAGACTTTGAACTTGAAGCCACAGGGATAGGGAACCGATACACAGGTAGGATTTTGCGGATAGCACCATTCACATATTCCTCCACAATACCAGGGACCACAGGGATAGGGTATGCGGGTACATTCGGTGAGGTAGCAGGTTTTGATACTCGCTGAATTACACCCCTGATCCTGGTCGGATGCCAGTGAGAAGTTCATCTTGGCGGAGCCACCAAAGTACCAGCCCCGTGGCTCGTCGTACCCCCCGTTCAGCAGTAGTTTGGTATAGGCGTCCCCGTACAACTCCAGGGGTGATAGCTTGACGCTGGCACTTCCCTTAGCCTCCACCTGGGCAGCCAGACTGAGGGCAAAGTTGGAGAAGCGCATACTGAAATCAAGGTTGGCATTGGCCCAGAACTCGTATTTGAAGCCTACGGAGGTAACCAACAGGTCTATATCGAAACCACCTTCCTTTTTGCTTATATCTACCCCGGCGCGTACCAGAATACCGTGAAATCGCTTTCCATTCTGGTCCATCAGTGACGCAGGTAGTTTACTGAAATATTGCGATGCTTCGGGTACCTCCGCCTGTCGGGCATTGATACCCAGTACAGCCAGGATATTCCTCCTGCCAAATACGGGGAATTCCATTTCCGCATTGAAGCCGACAAAGGCCATGTCCGTCTTGGCAAATAGAAGGCCGTTCATCCGTACCTTGGCCAGTCCGGTTATTACCTGCACATCGTTATTGAATGTTACTACTACACGGCTACGGCAGAAGTCCAGATTGGCCTGGATCAACCCCCAGTCCTGTTTACGCAGGCGGATACCGGCAGTTCCGACCACAACTGGTTTGGCTCCACACTCATTCACCTCAAACTTTATACCCAGCTTTACGCGGTCAAAGTTGATGAGGGAGCTATCGGCACCCGTTGGCATGAGTGCCCCCATGACCGCCACGTAGAATTTCTGCTCCTTGAGGTTAAAGTCAATTTCGCCACCCAGCTTGGTCCAGGTAACCGGACCAGTAATGATATTGGCACTTGCCAGCAGGCTTAGTCCTATTTCAACATCGGAAGGATTGGGCCCTACTTTGTAGAACTTGAAACCGGCCGCCAGTCCTGCCGCTAGGGTCTGGACCTGAGCACTTCCTTCAAAACCTTTTTTAGAATCATTGAATACCATTTTCGCCGTTATGGACGCGCTGAACGAGGTGTTGTCAATAGCCATCATAAAGTCATTGACATGTACCTCCATCTTGTCGTTGTTTTCGACAATAAGGACTGAGGCATCCGAGCGGATATCTACTGACTTTACGTCTACTTCCACACCACCGGCGAAGCCTACACCCCAGGATATCTTACTCTCGGGCAGTAGTTCCTCCTCATCCTGATCCATAAAGCTATCAAGGTCAGAAGCCAGGGTATCTGCGTTGATAGTACCTTTCCTTGCCGGCGGACTGGCAGCAGCAGTTGTGGTGCCGGCAGCAGGCGAAGCGGTTGTTGTGGCCGCAGTGGTTGAGCCCGTCGCGGTCGTTGTATTCGAAGAATTGGCCGTTCCCGCTGGAGGTGTGGTAGTTGTTGTTGAACCCGCGGGTGTTGTTGCTGATTTCGCCGTGCTGGTTTGGGTTGTCGCCGTGGCTACGTTTGTACCGGCTGTACCCGCCAGGGTCGCTGCCGCTGCTGAGTCCGCCCTGGTCTGAGTCGTTTTGAATCGGGCTCCTGCCACCAGGTTGGCGTTCTCCGATGAATCGCGCTCCATGTACTTTTTCATGGCATCCATTGATATATCGACGCCACGGTTAAATAGAAAACGACGCAGGTTGATCTTAACCGGCCCCACCTTCACACTTGTGTTGGCTTTAACCGCCACAAAAAGCTCGTTGTTGGTACGGAAAATAAATCGTTGTACTTCCAGCGGGAAGATGGTCATCATGTCGCTTTTGGCCGTACCCTTGTACTCCATTCGGAGTGATCCGTCAATCTCAAAAAGATTATCCGCCGAAACGTAGCTCAACTGAAAGCCATGCGGGGTAGTCAGTGAGAAGGTCTTAATCTTATAGCCATCCTTGGGGAGCGTGATTTTACCACCCAGCGTAATCCCCTCCTCATTCTTAATGAATTTAAGCTCATCAATGATAAAGTCATTATTTTCATTGGTGGTAGTCTTGATTCTACCACCAAAGCCTACCCCCCTGAAATTATCATAAAAGGCAATTTTATCCAGCTGAGCACTCCACCTGGACAGCTTACCATTGATGGGGTTGCTTTTACTTACTTTCAGCGCGAACTCTTCCAGTCTCACACCATTGCTGCTCTTGTTGATATGGAACTTATCAATTTCCAGCTCCAGCCCATCCGATTGCGTTTTCACACTGGATCGGCTCATGTTCCAAACCCGCCATTGTAATCCCTTCACTGTAGGCAAGCGCACTTTCCCTTCCATTGACAGCCCCGAATCACTGAGTGTCGTGGTCTTTTTATCGAATAGCATGGTAATAAGTCCTGTCCGGTGCTCGAAATATTGTTCGCTTTCCGGAACAGCTGGCGGGGTCGCTGGTGGAGCGGCGGCAGTAGTAGTTGTTGAACCGGCAGTCTTGGCCGCCGGTGCTGATGCCGCCATTGTGTTTGTTGCAGGTGCTGAGCCGGCTGCCGCAGCACTGCTATCCTTTTTACTGAATATACCTCTTTTTGCAATCGCGTCATCAAATTCAAGATGGTATCGCGCATATTTGCTATTCTCCCTGGATACGACACCGGGAGTTGTAAAAGCAGTATTAAAAGGTTTGGCTGCCCCTACCTGACTGAGTCGATACTGCATATCCACCGTATCCCGATTGATGGGTACCAGACCTGCGTCCGGGAAAAGCTGCATATCGAAGCCCCTGACCTCCAGCTTACTTATCATGAGCTTTACTTCTTCTCCACCTATTCGGGCCACTTTGGGTTCTGAACGCTGGGGGCGAAGTACCAGTGCTGATTGAGATGCTACGGTAACCGGTGCAAAACCGAAAGCGAGGGCCTCCAGTTCTACTTCATTGAACTCTACGTTCTGGAGTGGTATGGCCGTACCGTCATCTTCAACCTTTACTTTTACCTTTGCAAAGGTCAGTTCCTTATTACCATCCACTAGTTTGAAGTGTCCTTCCGTATCAGATAGCTTCAGAGTGCCTCCGATGAGATAGATATCGTCATCCAGGCGCTCGTATCCTTCCAGTTCCACTGTAAACCCACTGAGCGTCTTTATTTCCGCCAGAGTGGAATCGCGCGGTACCAGAGCAAAAGAATAGGTTTTACCTGCTTCGGGAATAAGAGCCAGCGTTCGAGCGTTGTAGCCGTCGGCGTTGACTTTAAGGGTGATCTCTTTGCCCATTGGTACTATGGCCTCATACCGTCCCATCGTAGAGTCAAAATCGGCCTCTATATCTAGTCCCAGTACTTTTACCGAACCCTGTACAGGCTTACCACTGGCTGAGTCAGTTAGCAGACCGCTGATCATTCGTCCCCGCTGTAGTAGTAGTTTGACGGTCTGGCGGGTACCCGCTACGACATCTATGGTCCCTTCCATAGGCAGGAACAGGGAGTCTCCTTCCAGTGGCTCTGCTTTATAAGTGATCAGGCCTTTTGCTCCGCGATATTCCCAGCCCGATGGTGAAGTAATTGTTCCGTCAGAGGTATCTTTATCTCTCTCTACATGAATCTTTGCCTTCACCGGAGTGGATCCTATACCCAGGTAGGTCTGAAACGCAACTATCCCCCGCAGGTCAAGCAGTTTGATAGCACCACCATCAATAAAGTGCGAAAGGCGCTGGGTAGGCTGACAGAACTGAGCAAAAACACCATTGAGATCGGCCGAAGCAACACCCAGTAGCTCAGGGGTGAGTGTAACTGTTTTTTGTGACTTCAATAATTCAACTACGCTGCTACTCTCTTTTAGCTGGTTAAGAAAAGCGGTAGCGTTCACATCCCAGCTTTTGTCGTTCCACTTGAAGGCTTTTCCTTTTAGCGTATAATCGTACGTCTCGTACCCATCGGCTGTAATGGTGAACACAGCATCGCTGGCATCATAAACTTTGGTGATGAAGAAGCCATACTCGTTGGTTTTTGTTACCTCACCGGTAGCTTTATTCTTAACTACCGCGAATTTTACCGGTGCACCGTACTGGTCACGCATCAGTCCCATAGCCACGCTCACACTTGGCTCCAGAGCTATGTCGTAGCTGATCTGGTCATTGCCATTGTACTTAATATCAAAGGTTCTGGAGCCCGATGCCAGAAAATAGTCAATGACAGTTATTCTGATATTGCTCCCTTTCTTAAGAAGAGGCAAGTCTGTAAAGGCATAGTTGCCCGAAGGATCCGAAACCGCTTCCCATTCCAGAGACTTTCCGGCGGGCAGGGGAGCCAGAAGATCAGCCTGGCTGATACTTAGCTTTAGCCTTATATCTTGTTTGGGAACCAGCGTTTTTGTCTTCACACCGGCTATTCCCGTTACTGATATAGCGTTGGTATAAGTTATATTTTTCTTTAACCAGACCAGAGGCTTATTACCGTTCGGTTCCGCTTTTTCATTGACGGGGTCCAAAGGCAGGAATACCGGAGGCTTGCCTTTCGCAACTACCTGGATGACCAGGTTATCGCCCCCCGTAGTGTTATAAAATATTCGTCGGGCGGCCTCTGATGAGGTAATGGTAGCCACCTGTAGGTAGGTTTGCCCGTTGTACATAACCTCCTGCTTGCGGCCGTTACCTTCCAGGGCCAGGTGAGGGCGCTGGCCTATAACCTCTTTGCGTCGGAGTAAGTACGCAGTAAAATCCCCCCTGGGTATACCTGCCGGAACTACTACCCTGGTGGCTACCCTGAACGTCTGGGCCATCAGTACTGCCTGCCCCAGATCATACCCAACCTCTCCCTGTTTAATTGGTACGGACTGGCTAAAGGTAGTAAAGTCATTGCTATGCTCCACCTTGACGGACAAGCTGGAAACGCCCTTCAGCAAATCTGGATTATACCCATTGAGCTCATATTTTCCCTCCTTATCCGTAGTAGCGGTTCCGATGATGGTAGTACCCGCGGACACGGTGACCCGGGCATTCGCCAGTGGATTTGCGATGTTGCTCTTATCGGCAGGGGAAGTAACAGTTTGTTTAGCTTCCGGGCCAGCCTCTCTGGCTGTATTGACGACCCAGGTGCTGCGGGCGGTGTCAGGATCCATTTCAGCTTTTTTAAATGACCACACCACGTTGCCCTTCATGGTTTTTTCAGTTACAGAGGTAGTGGGTTCTACCTTAGCCTGCGGTACGTATTTCTCTATGGAGGTCTGTACACTCGGCGTTGCTGATCCGTACCAGAAAAAACCAATCTCCGAGTAGCCATTATTGGTAAAAGAAGTCACTCCCTCATAACCGGGCCTGGCTATGGCCTGAACCCGGTACCCATACAAGCGACCAGGTACCAGAAGACCATCCCATATATTGAAATTGTAGGAGGTACCGCTTACTCTTTTCTTAAAGTAAGGGGGCTGCGATAGAAATAGGTTCTGGGGGTTTACCGACGAGCCAGGCGGTACCAGCAATTCTACCAGGGTCAGCTCATACTCTACCGCATTAACCTGACTATGCCGGGGCACCCACTGAAATACCACATTCATGCTAAACTGAAAGGGAACGATCTGGTTACTGGCCGGTGTCAGTAGTATAGGGGGATCGCTACGCTGTAGCCAGATGTAATTGGAGCAGGTAGTGGCGGATAGTTTTTGATTGGTATTAAAATCAAAAACTTCCACACAAAACTTGTACATCCCCTCCGGGAGCGGCCGTCCATACTGGTTGGCCGACATCATCAAACTTTGGGGCTGGAAGTAGGGTGCCAGATCAGCCCCACTCAGCTGTATCATAGTCCCAGCCAGCAGATTGATCGGAGAAACCGGCACACTGCTGGCTCCCTCGATGCGGGTACCTGGCCCCTCGATCGAAAAACGCAGTTTGACCTGCCGGTTGGGGAGTTGAAGGTCTTTCAGAAGAAGCTGTATGCTGAGACGGTCATTCTCCGGCCGGGTAAGATCAGATAAGAACTGCGTGAAAGGAGGCTTGGCAATTACCTGGACCTGTACCGGGTAATTCTGACCAACCGCCTGCAGCACCGAAACAATTAGAAATATTGAAATTAACAGGAAACGTAAGGGTACTCTCATTGTGATAAAGGAAGGGAACTTATAAATAAGAAGCTGGCAGGAGTGTAGATTAGAGTCTCAGGCTATAACCAAAGGTGGCGTTGACGTAATTGCGGGTGCCTCCTGCGGAGACCTTACCTCCACGAAACACACTACCAACCATAAGCTGGAAGCTCTGCTTTTTGCCAGGTGCAAAACCTGCATTGTAACGAAGGTTCGTTACCGACGAGTTAAGCTCTCCAAGGCGGGTGATCAGGTAGGATGAGGACAGAGAGTTATTCATCCGGTTTTTGAGCATCATCTTGCTGACTGTTGCGGTAGGGCCATACGCTGAGAAGGACTGGCTCGCTACGCTGTTCTGGTTAAAGCTTAAACCCGTAGCCAGAGAAAAACCCAGCTTGGGCAGTGCCCAGTTGTAATTGATATTTGAATTGTAGACCTGTGTGGTCTGTCCCGTCCTGATAAGATCCCCCTGCTTATTGGCGGCATTCATTACCATATAGGTTACCATGATACTCTGCGTACTTGCCTCCGAACTTTGCAGCTGATACACCACGTTCGCGTTCAGGTTCCGGGTAATCTGTGTGAAATTGAGCGTGTCAATCTGTTCCAGGGGAGACAAACGGCTGATATCCTGCAGGGCGCTCCGGATAAAAGTATACGCCTTAAAATTGGAATAGTTAACCGACAGGTTCAGTCGGGCCGAAGGCACGGCCATGACATGGACGCCGGCTACCATCCGCTTCTGCGAGCTGCTTTTTTCATTTTTCAGATCATCTCTCTGAATCCCAAGGTTAGCGTTACCGGATAGCCTGCCATTCCATAAGGTCTGGCTGGCATTGACAGTGACGTTTGAAAAATCATTCGTGAAAAAGTAACCACCCAGCGTCTGGTAGTTAGGATCAACCCGCTCAAAGCCCATGCCTACGGTAGTATTGGTTTTTGGGAGCAGTGCATTGAGGGTTCCTTTCAGTGCATTATACGATTCAGCGGAGGCATTAGGCTGACCTATGATTCCAACCGTTGAGCGCATTGAATCCGGCTCCGTTAGCAGGCGATTTTTTTCAAGTACACTATTACTGTACTCAACATCAACCTGAACTATGCGGAACACGGAAGCTCCGGCCGTGACAGCCAGCACCAGATTCTGCTGCGGAGACACCGTGGTATAGGGAGATGACCTATCTACAGACAGCGAATCATCGGAGGCCCTGAAAGTAGTCACCCCCAGCCGAAAGCGGTTGTTCTGCCATTGAGTCTTAACTCCCATCCCCATACGTCGATAAGAAGCAGGCGTAGTCTCGGTTCCGGCCTGAGCCTTAATCAACCGGCCATACATGGCACTCACCCGCCAGTTACCAGGTGTCAGGTCTACTCCTACCCCACTAAACTGGTGCCCGTTAAGGGTATAGGGCGAAAAGGTCATACTAGCCACACCTACATGCGCAGTAGCCCATTTATAGGTGGGATGTAGTGCAAACTGATTGAATGAAAAAGGCTGGCTGTAGGTAAACTTTCTGCTCGAATACGCAAGGTTTACGGGAATTATGGTACCTAGTACTGAGACGTTGACATTACCAGCAACGAAGTAGCTAAGTGGGTCTGATCCAATTGGACTATTTGAATTGTAGAGAGAATTTACCGACAAGCCACCCGATATACCAAACTTTTTAATATTGGCAATATCAATATTCTGAGCAAGAAGTTTATTGGCGAAAAAAGAGCAAAAAAAACAACTAATAATAAATATTCTTTTCAATTGCATGGTTGCATTACTACTTCTGGAACACGTATTCAATTCACAAGGTCAAGGGGCATAATAGGAGCTAGTAAATCCATAGAATTTACCTAACCAACAGGCAGTACTTACCCGGTTTTCTGCATGTACGAATACAGAAATTCTGAAAGCAAAGGATGAAGCTACTGGCTTACTCTGCTGCTATACTTAGCCAATAAGATATTGATATTTACAACTGGATAGCCCTATGGTAATGGTACTGTCGTTTAGAGCTTTACAAGACTCTGAAATAGCAGTGCCATAATGTAATGCAGGGTAGAAGGAGAAATAGCTGTAGTGAAAAGAGGGTAAAAGTATAGTCATGAGGGTACGTGGGTTATAAAAGATCAATTTGTTTTCCCTGAAACCTGACCGGTACTAAACTAGCCAAATAGGTAATCAGGGTCTTTTTATTGAATTCAGGAGGTATACCTACTTATTAAAGAGTGGTTCCGAATGAAATCTTAGATAGTTTATTGTAGCGGAAAGTAGATTTTTATTCATGATTAGAGGGTTATAAAATTATACATAACAGAAACTACTAGTACCAGCCTATTACTTGTGTCCCCTATTTAGACTACAAGTTCATCTGATTACAGACGGCTATATTGGCATTGACTATCATACAACTATTTGATTTATTTAAGCAAACACTATGCCTAAAAAACCCTTCTTGATTGAAATGTACCTCACCAAAGCCTACCTGTTAGTAGATTAATAGCAACGTTGATAAGAAAAACGATTGCACTCCTATTCCAACCTAACAAGGGTAGATTTGCAATAGCATTGCAGCAAACACTATGCCTAATTGAGGAGTACTTTTTTGTATTTTCAGAATATATTGAAACTGGATTGTCAGTTAAACGATACTTATGTGTACAGATACTACCAGTAGGTGTACTTAAAAACAAAGCGGCGAAAATTTCGCCGCTTTGTACCAAAATCCAATCAACCAATTAATCATTCGTAACATCGTATTTCAAAAACAGCCGCCGGGGAGGTAGGGGATGGATGCTCCACCCGTAGCTGTAGGTGTGAGGTGGTTAGGGGCTCTTCAAAATAGATCGTATTGCGGGTCTGGTGGTTTTCGCTCTTCTCAAACACCACCCGACCCTGATCGTCCAGGAGCTGGTACTTCTGTACGCAGAAAGGTGCAATGGGCTCGGGATGAATCATCAGTACATTTTCGGAAGGATGATCATAATCGGTATCAAAGAAGAGCTCCACCCGCCGGATGCTTTGCTTTTCGGTCCAGCTAAGCGTCAGGGACGGATCTGGATCCGCAAAATCGGCCACCCAGGCGTTGGGCTGGAAGGTAGGGCGCTGCACACCGTTGCGAATATTTTCGGCTCCGAAGCTTCTCAACCCTTCCTCTATTTTGATGGCCACATTTTTGCCTTTGGGTCGGCGCTGGGGGCACCAGAACTCAAATGCATCCACGCCAATGTCTTCCGTTGGCTCCTGCCTGCCATAATTGGATACGGCAGGATTAATAGAATTAAAAACGGATAACACCCCCGTAACCCGCTGACTGGTCATTTTCAGCGACACCCTTGGATTGTTCCCGATCATCAGAAAGGCATAGGTAGGTTCACCGATCACCGAGTCGAATGACAGATGTACACAGTTCCGGCCCTTCTGTAGCGGAATGGTCTTTTTCTCCAGCGTCACATCTGGCGTGTGACTCCCCTTCCTGCTGCAGATACGCAGCTCCACTTCCAGCTCAGTAGGACTGTCGGTGTAGGGGTGTATAACCACCTTGGGCATTGTACCGGCCTGAACGGGTAGCATCTGGGCGGTGGCAAACTCGATGGGCTGGGGATCCGGCTCCTCGGCAAGTTCGGTGAGTACCAGCTCGCTCGACGCTTTGATCTTTGCCTTACGAACCAGATCTAACTCATCCCTCAGACTTAGGCCCGGAATATGCTGTCCAATTCTTAATAACTCGGCTTGCAGTTCATTCATGAGGTTCTGTTCGAGCAGCTGTCGGGGTTGTAAACCCTTTCTGGCACACAGTGCCGCCGCCATCCCTACGGCCTGACCACCGTGGGCTGAGGTAGCCATGACCCGGGTAGAGCCGAAGGCAACGTGCGAAGCCGAGATGATGCGTCCCGCCAGGAACAGGTTACTGATATTACGGGAATAGTAACAGCGGTAGGGTATGCCGTAGATGCCCTTGCTGTGCCACTGGTTACAGCCTGGTTTCTCGCTGAATACCCCGTCGGCCGGATGCAGGTCGATGCTCCACCCACCAAAGGCAACTGAGTCCGGGTGGGAGCGCTGTTCGACAATATCCTGCTGGATCAGCATATAGTCGCCCTCAAAACGACGGCTTTCCCGCTTACCAGGGATGGTACCCACCCACTCGAGGGTCAGGTTTTCGGCCTCGGGAAATTGCCCGGAGTTCTTGATATAGTTCCAGACGCCATAGATGACTTTCCACAGCTCCCACTTGATGGTTTCGGTATCGTGTACGGTATCCAGCCGTCCCCCATACTCAACCCACCAGAGCTTACAGCCAAAGTCCTGGGCGTTGAAGCTCCGGAAACGGGGAATCCTGGTGATATCTTTCAGCGCAAAGCTGGGGGGTACGAATTTGACCGGACGCCCCACATCTTTGCTGTAGAAGTAGAGGGAATGGCCCAGGAGCTCACCGTACTCTTTGGTGGGAGCAAATTTCTCGCCGAACTCCTCGGCCGATTCAGCGCCCATCCGGAAGGCCGCCCCCGAAAGAAACCCAACAATACCATCTCCGGAAGCATCGCAGAAAAGTGGGGCCGCAAGCTCGTACAGGGTGGAGTTCTGACTACAGAATCCTTTCACTTTGGATATGGTATCGGGGTCCGCTTTTTCTACTTCATAGATGGCAGTATTCAGGAGTAGGGTAATATTAAGCTCCTCCACCACCTTTTCCAGCAGGATGGTATCAAAGATCAGGGGGTTGCTGTCCGGGTTGCGGTACAGATTTTCGACCAGAATTTCATCTATGACTCCCCCTTCACGCGCCCAGCGATTGTTATTGCCCATATGAGAAGTAGCCCCCAATACCCACAGCCGCACCTCCGACGAGGCATTGCCCCCCAGCACCGGACGATCCTGTACGAGTATCACCTTCGTACCTGCCCGGGCGGCGGTAATAGCGCAGCAGGTACCAGACAAGCCTCCCCCTACGATAACCAGGTCAGCGGATAAGGCTAGTGTCTTGGCGGTTCTTTTATCAGTAGCAATTGATTGCATCATATAACTGTATTGTAATAATGTGAATATATCTGGAGTCTAGTTGGCGGACTCCTTTTCTTTTAATTCTATGGTCTGCTCTACGGATACGAATCCAGTGGGCTTTACTACTTTTACCCGCAGGGCTTTCTCAAATCCTCTTACTGGCACTACTATCTCGGTACTACCGCCAGGATGCAGATCAGGGATAGGCAACGTTGTATCCCCAGCCGTCAAGGTGTAGTTAGCCACCGGGTAGGCCGGAAAATCGGCTCTTGTCTTGACCCGCAGCACCAACTGGTGCAGGCCTTGAACACCGGGAGTATAGCGTACCCTCTCAACCGTTACGGGGGACATTTCCTGCTGGTACACGGGATAAACCTGGCGGGGAGCCCGATCTGGCCCTACGATGCCCCAGGGACGGTAGCCGTTGGCGTTGGTACCGTGGAAGCGGCTCTGGTAGTCGTTGTAGGTCCACCAGGAGGCCCCTACCACATACGGGCGGCTCCGGACCTCTTTCATAATATCGCGCAGGTGCTCCACCTGTCCGGCCTCTCCGGTTTGAGTGTCGGCGCGGCGGCCCCACTCACTGATAAAGATGGGCTTGTTGGGGTAAAGCTGGTGAATGTGGTCCAGTACTTTGGCGTGGTTGCCGTAGGTGTTGGTCGAGACGAAATCCACGTACTGGCTCGCCTCATCTTCCGGCTTTTTAGGAAGTATGTTCAGCCGCATGGTAGCGAACGTATACAAGCGGGTGGGGTCCAGTTCGCGGGCATAGGCGATCATATCCTTGGTCCAGCGCTGTCCGGCCGGCTGCTCCGACAAGTACTCATTGCCCACGCTGTAGGCGATGACGCTGGGGTGGTTCCAGTCGCGCTCTGCCATCTCCCGGAATTGATTCTTAAAATTTTTGCGGATGGAGTCAGTGTCCATCTGCGTAGGAGTCAGCTGCCAGTTACCGGCTTCGGTAATGATCAGCATGCCGTAGCGATCGGCCAGATCGTAGAAAAGCTCACTGGGCGTATAGTGCGTCAGGCGCTGCAGCTCCATCCCGGCCTCCTTCATCAACTTAAAGTCCTTTTCGATCAGCCAGTCCGGCTCCATCGAGCCCAGGCCGGGGTAGTCTACTACTCTATTGCCCCCTCCTACCTTAATGGGCTGGCCATTAAGCAAGAGCTGGGTGTTACGTACCTCTACCTTCCGGATTCCGAAATGGGTAGCCAGGGTATCACCAGGTAGGGAAGCCTTTATTTGATAGAGATTTGGCGAATCGAGGCCCCATAGATGTACCTGGGCAGCCGGTACGGTCGCTTCGGCTTCCAGAATTGCCGTTTGTCCGGGGGCTACTCGTCCGGTGCTGCTTTTCCAGTTCAGGGCCAGGGGCTTCTCGTTGTAGTATACCTGGTAGCTGGTTTCGGGACTCACCTGCTGCCCGGTGGTATTTCGCACCCGCATCCTCACCCGTAGCGCGGCCGTACCTTTGGACAGATCAGGCGTAGCCTCCACTTTGATATTTTCGGCGTATACTTCCGGCTCTACGGTCAGGTACACCGGACGATTGAGTCCCCCGTAGTTCATCCAGCCCATAAAGGAGTCGTTGGGCTGATTGTTGTCCTTGGCACCGGGTACAGTACCCGGTTTCCAGGTATCATTATTGACCGATACAGCCAGTAGATTTTCGCCGGATTTGAGGTAATCGGTTATATCATAATGGAAAGGAGTATAGCCCCCTTCGTGACGGCCAACCTTCTGGTTGTTGAGCCATACATTCGTCATGTAGTAGGCCGCATCAAAGTGCAGGATGACTCTCTTCCCCCTTTCGGGCTGCCACGGGAAGCTTTTGCGGTACCACACGGTACCCGTATAGAAACCATAGCGCGGATCCACCGAAAAACTATGGGGAACAGACACTTTATCAAATCGTGCGGTGGGTACTTTGTCGCTGTACCACTCCCCTTTCAGGCCCATCTCTCCGGGATCAAGGGTAAACGACCACTCGCCATGCAGTGGGATAGCGTTGGACTCCCGAATGGTATATTGTCCAAAGGAAGGGGCAGAAAGTAAAAGGGACAAAAGAAAAATATAGGCGTACTTCTTCATTAGGTGATGGTTTAATTCCGGGTAAGGGTTTCTTTTTTGGATTGGGAATGGATAGCGGCTGGTTGGTTTTCGGGGGCAGGTACTTTTGTAGTACTGATCCTCCAGATCCAGGCTGCTGCAACAACGATAGCCATTCCTATACCGGCAATCAGACCGACATCTTCACCAGCGTTAAAGCCCAGTCCGGCGATGCCAATTCCAGTCAGGGCAAAACTGATGGAAATAGCCCGAACGGCAAAGGTGTTCTGAGCCTGTGAGGTACCGGTTGGTGCCGTTACCACCTGCGGATGGGTCACTTCCCGTCCGGCCAGCCATACCTGGTAGTGGGTGTACTGAACATCCTCGGCTTTGCTACGAAATACGACCCATTCGTAGAATGCAAGCAGGAGAAAAGGCAATCCCATTCCGAGAGACATCTCGGCAGCCCGGCTCAGTGTAAAATCAAAAAGCGTAGGTGTAATGAACTTGAAGAATACACTCGTGCCCAGGCTGATCATCGAGACAGTCAGGACGGAGCGGGCGTTCTGCCGTCTGGAGAACAGGGTCCATACGACCGGGAGCAGGAGTGATCCGCCCGATATAGCCCCCACACTAAGTACCAGATTGACGAGCCCCCCGATATGAGGTACCGCCAGGGCTATGCCAATGGTAATGAGCCCGAAGACAACGGTCATAAGCCTGCCCACCCGCACCAGGGTAGTATCCGAGGCATTGGGATTGATCAATTTGTTATAGACATCATTGGTAAATACGGCCGCCAGCATGTTGAGCAGCGTGTTGGCCGTACTGGCCGTAGCGGACACCATGGCGGCCAGCATCAGACCTACAAGTCCGGCCGGTAGCACCAGCTGGGCCATCAGCATATAGGCACCTTCTGATTCCAGACCAGACAGGCCGGGATTTAGAACCCTGTAGATCATGGGCGGAAGCATCCAGAGGAAAGGGCTAACTGAATAGAGTCCGGCGAACAGAAAGGCGACTTTACGGGATTCGCGGGGAGTACTGACACTGGTATAGCGTTGAACAAAGGCCCAGCTACCGCCAATGTATATGATGTGGTATAACACAAAGGCCATGGTAAAGCCCAGGGTGTACTGGCCGTTAAATACCCTGAAGAAATCATCAGGTACTTTCTGAACAAACGTTCCCAAACCATCCACTCGCTCAAGAGCCAGGGGTACCACCATAAGTACTGCGGCCAACAGTATGATAAACTGAAGTACGTCCGTAACCAGTACGGCCCACAACCCACCCATAGCGGTGTACAGGATTACCATGAGACCCAGTACTATAATACAGGTATTCAGAGAGAAGGGCGTAGCTACATACACAAGCTTCCCAACCGGATACAAGACACCTCCGATGGTAAACAAGGTAAAGAGCGTAAGCAGGTAGGTAAAAAGTTGCTGAACCCGTACTCCTAGTCTCCGGCCTATGTACTCGGCGGCGGTCATGGCGTGGGTCCGCTTCCAGCGATCCGCAATGAAAAAGGCCGTGACCAGCCCACCAATACACATGGATAACTGGATGGTAATGGCTACGAACCCCAGATCATAGGCAATGGAGCCCCATACCACAAAGGTTCCTGCTGACAGAAAGCTCATAAACAGGGACAGCCCGCTTACCCACCAGGGCGCTGACTCCCCGGCGGCAAAAAAGGATTTGGCATCGGTTCCGGTACGGGAAAAAGCCAGCCCCAGGAGCATCTGGAAAACCGCAAAAACGGCCATCACTATAAAATCAAGCTGTTGCATCAGTAGGTGGTAGATAGTATACGTATTATCGGAGTTTTATTTTTAATGGGTCACCGCCGTGGCTGTCGATTTGTTCCGATTACTCAGTAAGTGCATCTTTTAACTTGACACTCTGCATTCAATAATCGAAAACATTCTCCATTCTTTCATTCACTCATTCAAAATTGCACTATCTCCATTCCCCAGGCTGGTAGTTGCTTTTGAACAGAGCTTTTCTGTCCAACCGTAAGATTAAAATTTGTAGCCTGAGCCCGGTTGTTCAGGAGTATGACATACTTTCTCCCCTTTTCTACTGATTCGGCCAGAATATAATCCACCGACGGCTGATCCACCTTTACCCAGTCTTCCCTAATCACAAGCCTGGCCTTGTCGCCATTGACGGTACCTGGAGCGAATCCGTAAGTCTGGTGGGGACCTACTTTGGGAGTGACAAATCCGCGGGGGAAAGATATCTTTCCTTTTGATCTGAGCTCCGCCTCCGCAAGAAGGTAGTCGGTGATCCAGCCGACCTGCCACCAGGCGTGGTGCGGATAGGGGCCCGCCCCCCTGTTCATGGCATTCCAGTAGTAGGACGCTACGCTGGTTTTGGGATCGACAAAGGCATCGCGACCAATGGCCGCGGCCCGGGCCATATCCGCGAATAAGGGTTCGCCGGTCAGCTGGTACATCCGGATAAACATCCCGGCGTGGCTGGCCAGCTGGATGGGACCGTGGCGGGTGGCCGAGCCGAAGATGCCTCCGTGCTCAAAGCTCAATCCGGATTGAGCAATCTCCCAGTCTTCGCGCTGTATTCCATTCACCTCCTTGATGGTACGGGTTGGAATAGGATGGGTATAAATGGAGCCTGTGTAAATCTTAGCTGCGGTAATGGCCGCCTCTTTATAGCGCTTCTCGTTGGTCAGCTCGTACAGGTCCAGTAAAGCCTGGGCCGACTGTCCTGTGGCAAAGTCTGGTGCGTAGCGGGCATCCCCACAGACTCCCAGAAAGGCTCCCGTTTCAACCGCATTTTTTACGAACCAATCGGCTCCTTTGCGGGCAGCCGCCAGGTACCTGGGATCTTTCAGTACCCGATACGCCACGATCATGCCGTAGAACGTAGGGCGCAGATCATCCACATCTTTGAACAGCTCCTGCTCCGAATGACGATCATAGGCCACCGCCCAGCTACCATCCGGCTTTTGCCATTTCAGCAGCAGTTCTGCTCCCAACCTGAGCCGGTCTTTCAGTTCCTGGTTGTTGGGATCAAAGAGCAGGATATTCCCCAGGTCCAGCATGGTGTAGTACGTCAGGCCCATGGGCTCTACGACCTCTCCCCATTCCTCCACAAACTTCTTCCGCTTGGCCAGGTAGTACTGACCCACCGCGGCTCCCCTGAAGAAGCCATCCTCCGTTTGTTGCTGTTTCAGCTTGAAGTTATGGGCGTAAGGAAGTACCTGCTGGGTCAGCTTAGGATCAGCCGTGGCGTGAGCCAGCATCCACATAGCGCCGTAGTCGGAGTTCTTCATGGCATCCTTTTGGGAACCAACAACTCCCCCCAGATAAGATTGTGCCCCTATTTTGGTGCCTTCAAACTCCTCCACATTCCACATGGATGTCTGGGGGTCGGTGAGGTAGTGGTGCATCTGCTCAATGCGGCTCATCAGTGACTGCTTGCTTTGCCGCAGCTGTAGCCCCTCCCCAAACTTATAGATGTCATAGATGGCGTGCTTGAGGGACTTGAACCAGTCGCCCTCCATCAGGCTGTACCGGAAGTTATAGCTCAGCGCCTTACCTACCTCGCGGCTGGACTCGTGCTCGCCCAATACCGGATAGTACAATGTCGGGGAGAGCTGGCCTTTGCGGTTCATGTGCGAGAGACCCACGTGCCAGTCCGTCTGCGTGATCTTGTCCCTCTTCCAGGGATCGCGCGCCAGACCAGGCTCGGGTATGATAGCCAGAGTAATACCAGTCCGGGTACTTACCAGCGGAGCCAGGGTACTGGCGCACCGCTCCCGGTAGATGACCGGCAGCCGCGGTACCCCGTGCCCGTAGGCGTAGGCCTTGGCAAAATTGTCCTGCAAGTAGTTCCCCTGAAAGTAGCCCGGCACGGAGGCCCAGCCCATGCTGGACTCCGCCACGGTGGCTACCGAGGGACTGGCCAGGGAGAAGTACCCTTTCCGCTTTGGCGTAATGGTTTGCGTTACCAGCACATCCGTTGGAAACTGTTGGTCCACCCGCCAGTCCGTAGTGACCGTGGCTACCTCAGTTTCGTGGCGGAACTGTACGTGGTTTTTTCCTACAAGCTTACCACTGGTTGGGAAGAAGTGGTAGGCCTTTCCGGCGGTATTCAGCGCTACGGAGGTAGTACTCTCCTTCCACTGCTCCCGCTGATAGTGGTAGTTATCCTCGGGGAATTTGCCTCCGGTTATTTTTTCAAAGGTTTGCGCCGATTCACCGGAGGGCTTTTCTTCCGTGAATAGCAAGGTATACTCCCCGGAAGGAGTCAATCCACTATCCCAGGAGTTTCCTTTTTTCACCAGCACCTTCTGGACTTGCCAGCCCTGCGGCGTACTCTTCCATTCCAGCTGAAGGTGGTTGCTGGAGAGTTGCAGGACCTTCTGGGCCCGGACCCCTATCGAGGGGCCAAGCATACAGACAATGATCAGGTACAGTATGGATCGTAATGGTTGCATAGCCAGGGTTAGGATACTTGTATATCATCCAGATAGCAGCGTACCTCAAAGAGTCGGGCAAGCGGATCTCCGTTAGTCTTAAGTACTTTAATTCGGATGGATTCGACTTCGGTTGGATCAAAGATATGCTCTACTTTACGGAGGTAGTTGTTCTCCACCTGAGCTACCTGCTGCATGCCCTTTTTAGTCTTTAACTCAATGGTATAGTCAGAAATGGTTTCGGGTTGTGGACCCCGGTCCTGTTTGTAGTAGACCCGGTCCTCCCCCGAGATAAGTAGTCTCCGGTGTAGTCCCGTGTCGAAGACCAGCTGGATCGTATTCAGCTTGACGGGTTTACTCCACGATAGCTCTATCCACGGCTCACCGGCTTTCATGTCGGCCTGCCACTGGTGGGTCTTACCATCCATCACGTTCCGGTTGTAGCCATCCAGTACCTGAGCTGCCGCTCCGTCCTTGGTTTCGGAAGAAGCTTTTACAGCGGCCAGTTTGGCCAAGTCTTTTACATCCTCGTTTTTAACGCCCAGCATAGGTTGATCCTGCCGCAGGAGCATTTGCTGTAAGGCCGCCATGTGCTTTTCCTGATTTCCCAGGGTAGCTGGTTTGACGTTATTTTTGACGCAGTAGGCCATGCCGGTGCCGATGGCCTGCCCCATGGTAGCACAGGTAGCCATAACCCGGGTCGACGACAGGGCCACGTGCGACACGCTCACGTTACGTCCGGCCATCAGCAGGTTTTTGATATTCTTGCTGTACAGCGAGCGGAACGGAATGGAGTAAGGCGCCTTAAGCGGAATCGAGATATAGGGTACCATGTCGGTACTGCTCATGCCTTCGGGTGGATGATCGTCGAGGGGCCAGCCTCCGTAGGCTACCCGGTCCGGGAACAGCTTGGCCGACTGCACATCCTCCTGCTTCATGATGTAGTCGCCCACCAGGCGGCGGCTCTCGCGCTTACCGGGTATCATACCTACCCAGGAAAGCGCCCAGTTTTCGGACTCGGGATGGTTGCCCGAGTTTTTGATGTAGTCCCACACGCCGAACAGGATGGTCAGCAGGTCGTGGCGGAGCTTCTGCCCATCCTGAATGATATCTACCATCCCGCCCAGTTCGAGCCACCAGTAGCCAAACTCCCAGGAGTTGATCTTGCGATGGACAAAATCTTTCTTCGTAAATTTCTTAGCCCAGGCTGGTGGGGTGTACGGCATCTTGCGGTCGTGTTTCTGCGCCATAAAGAGCAGGCTGTTACCCATGGACTTGTTGTCGGCCTTATCCACCGCCAGCGATTCGCCCCAGAGCGATTTGGCCTCACGTCCCCGCATAAACTCTGCCCCGGCGATGGCTCCCAGGGTAGCATCGCCCGTGCAGTCGGCGTAGTACTTGGCCTTGATTTCGTAGATCTCTTCGGTTTGGGAGCAGATAGCCCGGATCAGCTGGATTTCCCCGTTGGCTACTTCGGCATCATAGAGTACCGAGTCCAGCAGCAGGGTGATGTTCTTCTCAGAAATAACTTTGTCATACATGACAAAGTCCCACATCTCGTAGGATCGCTGCTGATTATCAACGGCCTCAGTCAGAAATAGCTCTTCCAGAATACCCGTTTCGCGCCACACCTGATTCAAGGCAGTAGCTCCCAGTACGTGCATCCGGATTTCGCTGCTGGCGTTACCGCCCAGCCGGGAGCGGTCCTGGATCAGGATAACCTTGGAGCCATTACGGGCGGCGGCGATAGCGGCACACACCCCGGCCATTCCTCCTCCCGCGATCAGTACATCGGTTGTATACTGCTTCTTCTGGTAGACGTTTTTGTTCACCTCCTTCGCCAGCTCTTGGGGCTCTTTACCAAACAGGGTCGTAGGACTGCTGGTAAATAAACCACCGGATCCCGTACCCAGGGTTGATACGCCGAGGGCCTTTAGAAAATCTCTTCTATTATTTTCCATTATTCTAAAAAATAAGGGTTTAGGCATTCAATAGGTTTTCATAGTAATGAGCAGGTTTACTACCCTTTTTCCCGTTCATCCAGCAGTTTTTTTACCTTTTTATCCGTTTCTGCTTTTTGCCGGAAAATTTGATGGGTCAGCGTGGCTACCTCCCTGACCGGACTATCCAGCAGTGGGGCCAGCCTCATGAGCGATTCATCCCTTAGGGATGTCTGATTGGTACGTAGCAGCCCCAGTACCCTGATGACCTGCTGGTCCGTCAGCTTTTTGGTATGCTGCGTCAGGGCATCCAGGGTAGCGGCCTGCAGGGGTACTTCTTTTAGTTTGTTGAGCAGCTCGTTTTGCATTTCAAAATCGACCCGTCCCACCAGGGATGCCAGCTCCTTCTGCCAGCGGGCCTGTTTCCATACCTCCCCGGGCAACTTTTCAATGGCAAAGTAGGGTACGTACGAATCACCCGCTTCGACCAGACGAACCAGGTGGGGCAGGTACGTGTTCATAGCCCCTGAAGGGATCCGGTTCAACGCGTAGAACTGGTACTGGAACTGATCCGATCGGAGCATCTGTACAAGCAGTGAATCCGTAAAGCGGGCTTCGGTATGTTCAAGGATTTGCCTGGCTACGGGGCCGTTGACTATGTGCCAAAGGGTATGCGTCGTGTACAGAGCCCCTCCTACTACCTCATCCCGGATGGTGGTACTGGTAGCACCGGTAGTCGCATCCACTACGCTGGAGCTGCGTTTTACCTGGTCATCCACCAGGGCTTTCATGTCGTAGTCACGCAGCAAACTGGTTTTATTGGCCAGGATAGCGCTCAGTTTCTTATGGTCCTCCTCCGTAAATGGATCGTGATCAAACTTCGTCAGCGGCTTGTCGGACGGCACTTCGTACTTCTGGAAGTTCCCCAGCAGGTCCCAGTACAGATCTATGACGACCAGGTAACAAAGAGTGTCTTTGCAGACGGGTGTCCTGACGTGGCTGGTATAGTAGTGGGGCTTCCCGGACGGACTGTAGGCCATGTCAACCTGGATTTGTATGGAATCTCCTATAAAGGCTTCAAAGGCTTTTTCCTTCCTGACGGTATCTTTACTACCGGGAAGGAAAGCCATTGCCGTCATCAGGATGCCTACTATCAACAGGAGCTTCTTCATTCGAGGTGAGTTGTTCTGCCGACTAACTTTGTCTTAGGGTGACGAGTATCTATCCAGAAGCTTATCAGACTATCTTCCACCACTCCGGATTATAGCCTGATAAGCCTAGCATTTATTTATTGCCAGTCGGGATTTTGCTGTAGTTCCGGATTAGCATTTACTTCCTCCTGAGGGATGGGGAAGTACTTGTTCTTGGGTTGTACCGGACGGCTGGGGTATACCGGATTCGTTGCCTTCGGAATCACTGTCATGAACAAGCCGGTACGGGTAAGGTCATACCACCGATCACCTTCTGCAAAAAACTCCCAGGCCCTCTCCTGAATCACGGCATCAACGAAGGCCTCCTTGCTTAGCCCGGCCGGCAGCTCGGGAAGCCCCGCACGCTTGCGCACCACCTGGATATATTCGTAAGCCTTGGGAGTGGCCCCATTCAGACGTGCCTCGGCTTCCGCGGCAATCAGATACACATCGGCCATCCGAAGAATGGGAATGTTGGTGATACTCCCCGTAGTAGATACAGGATCACGGTACTTCTTAATAAGTACTCCCTCCGTGGTGATGGGCGTGATGCTGCGCTGAGGGACTACCTGACCGGCCCGGTTTACGTAGGTCGTATCCAGGAGTTGTCGGCGCTTATCCGTCGGATCAAATGATCTGTAGAAGGACATATAGGCAAACATAGACCCGAATGAAGTACGGGCGTAGTCTGCTCCGGCACTTCCCGAAGGGCCGGTCAGACCCACCAACTGATGCCCGGTACCGGGTGAAATAGGATCCGTTTCGAAGGCCCAGATATTCTCTACCCGAGCGGCATCCTCCTTCTGATGATGGTATACATCCATAACGTCAGGCATCAGCGAATGCTTGCCTGATTTGATGACCGCCTCGGCTTTTTCCAAAGCCTTCGCCCAGTCTTCGTTGTACAGGGCCGCCTTGGCGTAGAGGGCGTTCACCGCTTCGTGCGAAGGGCGTCCCTTTACCACGGCGGGAAATGAGGGTAACCCAGCGGCTAAAGCCTGATCCAGGTCACTGTAGATCTGCTTATAGACGTCTGCCCTGGGGCTTTTGCCAACGTAAGCCTTTAATTCAGAAGTACTGGGTTCGATCTTGACCGGTATATCCCCGAAGTTCTTGGTGAGCATCCAGTGGTAGAAGGCCCGCAGGAAGTATGCCTCCCCGATGATCTGCTTTTTACGGGTTTCGTCCATGGTTGCCTCGGGTACCTTGGTGATGATCCAGTTGGCCCGTTCGATACCACTGTACGCTGAAATCCAGATCTGCTGGGGTGATTCGTTGGTCCGCCCGGCGCTACGCTGGGTGGTATAGGTAGGCTCTACCGTGAATAACGTAAGGGTATTTCGCCCTACCACGGCCCGGGGGTACACCTGGTCAGCACTGAAATCGGGTACCAGTGTCGCGGCGGGACCTCCGTACAGTCCACCCATGGCATCATAAACAGCGATCAGTCCTTTTTCGGCATCGGAGGCCGTTTTGTAAAAGTTGTCGGTGAAGATGGAAGAATAGACTGTCTCTTCCAGTTCACAGGATGTCATGCCTACGCCCAGGAGCAGCATAGGTAGTAGTTTATAGATGGATTTGAAACTTCTTTTCATAACGATATCTCTTTTGAAAGGGTCGGATTAGAATGTTACCTGGATTCCGCCCAGGAACGACTTGGCCTGCGGATACACCAGGTTGTCTATACCAATCGTGGTGTTGGAGCCGGCGTAGGTGTTGACTTCGGGATCAAAGCCGCTGTATTTGGTCAGGGTGATCAGGTTGTTTCCACTGACATAGATGCGGGCCCGGCTGATGCCTTTGATGGCCGGCAGTGTATACCCCAGGGTGATGTTCTTGAGGCGTACGTAGGAGCCATCCTCCATGGCATAATCCGTAATGGGCAGGCGTCCCGCCACAAAAGGACTTACGTACTGATTACTCGGATTTTCAGGCGTCCAGCGGTTGACTACCCCTTTCAGCAGATTGCGCTGTCCCAGGGGATTCTCGAATGACAGCCGGCTGATGTTGTAGATGTCATTGCCCTGCGTACCCGATACAAAAGCGCTGAAGTCGAAATTTTTGTAGTTCAGGTTGGTGGAAGCACCAAAGATGAAATCCGGATTGGGATTACCGGTAATTACCTGATCCTCGGCATTGATCACCCCATCGTTATTGATGTCCTTAATCTTATGTCCACCGACCCGTCCGTCGTAGCCGGGTATAATGGCTTCACCCGTCTGGTTGATCCCATCAAATACATAGGTTTTGAATACACCCAGTGGCTGGCCTACGCTCAGAATCGTGTAGTTGGTGATAAACCGCTCCTGGGTCGTTCCACCATCCAGATCCAGTAGCTTGTTACGGTTGGCGGTGATATTACCGGATACGGTCCAGCGTACGGGGCCGTTCAGAATGACGGCGTTGGTAGCAAACTCGAACCCTTTGTTTTCAAGAGAGGCAAAATTTCCGGTTATGGAGCCGTAGCCTGATGAAAGGGGCAGGGTTTTTACGTAAAGCAGGTCATTGGTCCGCTTGTGGTAGTAATCCATGATCACAGAGATGCGGTTGTTAAACAACCCCAGATCCAGTCCCACATTGACCTGTGCCGACTTTTCCCAGCGCAGATCAGGATTGGCTATACCCGTCGGACGAATGGCCGTCTGGTACGCATTGTTAAGGTTATACCCTCCGGTAGAACTTACCGTAGCCAAGGACTGGTAGGGAGAGATACCGCCGGCATTACCGGTAATCCCGTAGCTGGCTCTGAGTTTAAGATCCGACAACCAGTTTACATCCTGCAGGAAGGCTTCTTCGGCGATGCGCCAGGCGGCTGAGATGGCCGGGAAGAAACCATACTTGTGGTTGGCACCGAACTTACTGGAACCATCGGCGCGGGCGGTCAGATCCAGGAAGTACTTGTCACGGAAACCGTAATTGATACGTCCCATGTACGAATCGAGGCGCTGCATGGTGCGATCGCTGCTCACGTTACGGTTTATGGCTAGCTGTAGAGCCTCGTTGCGGGTCGCGTCATTGGGGAAACCGGTGGCGTTAATGGAGTTGGCATTATAATTCTCAATCTGCGAGGCAAATACACCAGTAAACCGCAGGCTGTGGTCATCCCCGAACTTACGGTTGTAGGAAAGAATACTCTCGTGCAGCAATCCCATAAAGTTGGTGTTGGTCTTCGATGCTGAGCCGGAGTTATCGTTGATATCCGACCGGTTGATGATTGAAAGCGGCGAATAGAAGTTATGCAGCCGGTTTTCAAGGTCAGCATTGAAGGAGGCCCGGTAGGTAAAGCCGGGAAGGATTTCATACTCCCCAAACAGGTTGATCAGGGTACGCTTAATATCCCTCTGGCGCAGGATCTCCGTAAAGTTGAGCGGATTGACTACCTCCCGGTACTGCCCGTTCCCCTGCTCCCCAAAAGGAAATATACTGCCATCCGGCCGGTATGGCTGCAGAGTAGGGGGTGCCCCGATGGCTGCGCCCAGCACACTTCCGGTCACTACGCCGGCATCGCCCAGGTTGGTACTTCCGGCTTCTACGCCATTACTAATATTCAAACTTCCCAGGATACTGGTACCAATCCTGAACCGGTTGTTGATCCGGTGGTCCACGTTGAGCCGGTATGAGTAGCGCTTGAAGTTGGAATTGATGATGATTCCATCCTGGTTGAAGTAGTTAGCCGAGAGAGCTAATTGTGTTTTTTCATTTCCTCCGTTGATGGATAGCTGATGGTTCTGGATGGGTGCTTCGCGGAAAATCAGTTTCTGCCAGTTGACGCCCTCGCCCAGTGAAGCAGGATCAGGATACGCGTTGTTCTTGAATACTTCGTTTTCAAGCTGTGCGAATTCAGCGGCATTCAGTACATCTAGCGTCTTGGTGGCTCGCTGTACACCATAGTAGCTTTCTACCGAAACCCGGGTAGTACCTGCTTTACCACGCTTGGTCGTGATGAGTACCACCCCGTTAGCGGCACGCGCGCCGTAGATGGCCGATGCGGAAGCATCTTTAAGTACCTCTACCGACTCAATGTCATTGGGGTTGATGGTTGATAATGGGCTTACATCGTTGACTCCACCACCGTTTGAGATCTGGATCCCATCCACAACGTAGAGCGGCTCCGAGTTACCGTTGATAGAGTTGGTACCCCTGATCCGGACACTGATGTTACCCCCGGGAGAACCGGAGTTCTGATTGATCTGCACGCCTGACACCCGCGCCTGTAGCCCCTGTGCTACGTTGGTTACGGGTAGTTGTGTGAGTTCATCGGCTTTTACTGAGGCGATGGAGCCGGTTGTTTCTACCCTGCGCTGGGTACCGTAGCCCACCACCACTACTTCCTCGAGCGCTTTGGTATCAGTCCGGAGCGCTACATCTACGGTAGTCCGATTATTAACCGGTACTTCCTGGCTCACATAGCCCAGAAAGGAAAACACCAGCGTTGCGCCGGGCGCCGCATTGACCGAGTAGCTCCCGTCTACGTTCGTGATGGTACCGCGCTGCGTACCTTTCACGGTTACGCTTACACCGGGTATGGTTTCTCCGTTGTCGTCCGTAACTCTACCTTTTATAGTTACGTCCTGGGCCTGAAGCTGTCCCGATACGGCTATACCTAGCAGGATCAGTAAGCAGGATTTTAATAAATATTTAAGCATACAGGTAATGATTAGGGGTTTAGGACATCATTAATAAAATACAATTCGGGCATGGTTTAGGAATAGGCAGCGGGCAGTGGATATACAAGTCAGGCGGGTATCTTTACCCTGCTTTCTGGTGATTGTATAGTCGAATATAAGGAGAGCAGGTAAAAGGGCAAGGGTAGAATAGCGCTACAAATTCTAAAATAAAGTCAAAAAGTATCGGTAACGTTTGCGCAAACGTTACCGATATATAATTTTAAGTACTGTAAATAGGATAATTTTAAAATTTGTAAATTCGCTGGCAACTGGAGCCAGAAACGAATAGCACAAAGGCAACTTATAGAAATAATACAACAAAGATGATACGCTGTATAAAGTGTGAGCAGGTAGATATGATTATGAAAGCTGGATTCGTCAGGGGAAAGCAGCGGTACCTGTGTAAGGAGTGTAACTTCTACTTTACGCTCCCTACTCCTACCCTACCGTCAGCTATACATCCTAAGCGCAGACGCCACCAGACGACCATTATAGATATAGCCCGCACGCTGGGGGTTTCAAATTCTACGGTATCGCGGGCCCTGCATGGCCATCCTGACATTAGTCCCGAAACCCGGCAACTGGTACTGGATACGGCTACCCAGCTGGACTACCAGCCCAATCAGCTGGCGTACAGCCTCGTCAAAAGCCTGACCAATACCATTGGTATTATAGTACCTGAGTTTTTTACCCCTTTCTTTCCCAATGTTATCGTAGGAGTACAGGAAGTACTTTCACAGGCGGGGTACCATCTGATCATTATGCAGTCGAGCGAGTCGTATGATACGGAAGTTGGCAACACCAAAGCCATGCTGGCCAACCGGGTAGACGGTGTGATAGCATCGTTGAGCCTGCAGACCAACAACTATGAGCACTTCAAGGCGCTGGAGAAAAGAGGTATCCCCATTGTATTTTTTAACCGGGTTTGTCAGGAGCTCAACGGCCCCAAGGTAGTCGTAAATGACTTCGGCGGTGCCTTTAAGGCCGTGGAGCACCTTATTCAGAATGGCTACCGCCGAATCGCTCACCTGGGAGGGCCGCCCAACCTGGTCATCAGCCAGGAGCGCCTGCGTGGGTATACGTCTGCCTTACAGAAGCATGGATTTGACATCCATCCCGAGCTGATCATACACAGTGATCTGACTGCTCAGAAAGCCCGGATCTACGGACAGTACCTGCTGGATATGGAAACGCCACCGGATGCGATCTTTGCCGTCAATGACCCGACAGCCATTGAAATCCTGATACTGGCCAAAAGCCGGGGGCTTCGTGTGCCGGAAGATCTGGGGGTGGTAGGATTCAGTGACGACCCCATAGCCGCTCATATTGGCAATGGGCTCACCACAGTACGGCAGCCAACTCACCTGATGGGAAAGATCACCGCGGAAATGATCCTGAAACTGATCAACGAAGAAGAAGAGCAATGGGTACCCGAGGCAAAAGTACTGGAGACTGAATTGATTATTAGGGGGTCTTCGGTGCGAGAAAGTTATGATGCTGTCTTTAATGAAGCCAACAGATAGGGAGGACAGAGTATTCATCCTTTCAAACTATTAACTATATTGCAGTATCCATCTTTTTAGTTGCCCAGACATGATTTCAGACAAGAGAAAAGAGCAGGCACTGGTCCGGTATAGTGACAAGATAACTGAATATGTACAGGCGGGCCTGGAAGGTGCCAAAAATACGCAACGTGCCTACCAGGCCGACATCCGCCACTATGCAGCATGGTGTCAGCAGCAGGGAGTGAGTGCCTTTCCGGCCGAGGCGAATGTACTGTCGGCCTACCTGGCTCACCTGGCTGACGAATGTAAATGGGCTACCATACAGCGGCGCATGGCGGCGATCCGTAAGTGGCATGACCTCAAGGACCAGGAGTTTCCTTCAAAACATAAACAGGTAATAGCCGTACTGGAGGGGATCCGGCGCGTTAAGGGCGTACGTCAGAAGCAGGCTCCGGCCTTTGATCTGGATGAATTCAGAAGTTTGATCCAGTCGCTGGACCATGATAACCCTACCGAGCTCAGGGACAAGCTGGTGCTGCTGCTGGGCTTTACCGGTGCCTTCCGCCGATCGGAGCTGGTAGCCCTGAATATCGAAGACCTGAGCTTCTCCCGGCAGGGACTCATCATTACCATGCGGCAGAGTAAGACCAATCAGTACGGTGAACTCGAGCAGAAGGCTTTCTTCTTTCATCCCGACCCGCTGCTGTGCCCCATCCGCACCCTGGAAGACTGGCTGGCTCTGCGCCCCGCACAGGGTCCCCTGCTCGTCCGGTTCCGCAAAGGCCAGACGCACGGCGAAGTGCGGCTGACCGAAGAGCGACTTTCCTGCAAAACCGTGGATAACCTGGTCAAACACTACCTGGGTACTGAGTACTCCGCCCACTCGCTCCGGGCCTCCTTCGTGACAGCCGCCAAGCTCAACGGCGCCGATGACCTGGAAGTGATGCAGCAGACCAAGCACAAGACATCCGCCATGATTCAGCGCTATACCCGTACCGATGACATCCGGAAGTACAACGCGGGGAAGAAACTGGGGCTGTAATAGGTAGTCAGATCACTGCTACTACCCTTGCTAACATGATCCCTAAATAATGTAAATGTACAAAGACAAAACAGGTCCGGCAGAAAATAGCAAATCATCTACTTTCTGCCGGACCTGTTTATACGCCTAACTATTTACTAATACCTGGCTACAAATATGTCTCTGACTCCACCTGCCGTAAGCGTTGTGGAACCAAAGGTGCCGGTACTACTAAAGCTACCTGTGATATAGACTGCCCCCTGTTTAGTCACTGCTATACCTCTTCCGTAATCAAAACCTGTTCCTCCTGCTTTGTGTGCCCATTCAACATCTCCACTACTTGTCATCTTAACTATATAAGCATCACTTTCGCCACTTGCTGTTAGTGTTTTATCACTAAACATATTGGCTAACTTACCGAATTTTCCTGTTACATATACATTACCACTTTCATTGACCGCAATACCATTCACATCATCATCCACTACACTCGCATACTGCGCACCAACCTGCTTAAGCCATTGAACTTCACCTGTGGGACCATACTTAACAAGGAAGGCATCATGTGAAGTCGGGTGCGCACCAATTGATAAAGATCCAAAACGAATAGAATTTCTAAATAAACCACCTACATATACATTACCACTGCCATCTATGGCTATGGCATTTGTAGTAGCGAAAAATATACCTTGTGACTTCTGAGCCCACTGCACATCACCATTAGAAGATAGTTTAAGAGTAAAAACCTCCTGATTATTAGTTGCTAACGTAGTAGTACCAAAAGTCAAAGTCCCTACAATCTGTCCAGTTACATAAATATTCCCGCTTCCATCTACAGCAATTCCCTTACCTTTATTATACTCATTAGTACCTTCCCCCTTCAGTTCCCACTGAACATCACCCGTGCCTGACAATTTAGCTATATACACAGTACCAGGCCTGGACGAAGAATTATCGCTCGGTACTTTCGTCAAACCACCAGTTACATATATATTACCTCCATTATCTACCGTAATACCATATCCAGTGTCCTCACCTGTTTCCCCCACTTTTTTACTCCATACTACATCTCCGCTACTGTTATATTTGGCAATGAACATATCAGAATCGCCCAAAGAGGTAAGCGTGGTAGTACCAAATGTAGCAGATCCCTGAAAGCTTCCTGTTATATACACACTGTTACCCGCATCCACGGCTATACTATACCCTCCATCCACACCTGCGCCTCCAGCCTTTTTTACCCAAAGGAGACTGCCTTTACCGGTATATTTTGCAACAAAAACGTCACTTTCTCCACTTGCAGTGAGTGTAGTTGTGCCAAACGTGGCAGTACCCTGGAAAGTACCTGTAACATACAGGTTGCCGTTGCCATCTACAGCTACACCTTCTCCCTGGTTTACGGCCTCTCCACCTGCTCGCCAGGCTGTGGCTACCTCGTCCTGAACAGGGTCTAAGCTATGATCTTTACAACCGGTAAGGCAACTACTTAATAGTGTTACAAGAATAATAAAGGATTTTTTCATCGCGGAATGTATGAGTAATGTATAGAGTGAACAGAAGTGTTACCAGACGTAAACTTATGGCTAATTTGAGCAAGCCACCAAGTGTTATACAATATTTATTTATTAAGTCTATATTGATCACAGCTACCAGTTGGATGACGTTGTACACTAGATTGCATACTATTGATGTAAAGTACTCAACGCAGGAGAAACAAGATCGCACCCTACTTCTTTAACTGTGAGTACCCTAGTGACTTTTTGTATAGCTTGTCTAAGATTTTAAAAAAATTTATAAACATATTCATTACTAACTCAGTTAAATATCAAATTTAGACCTATATTCACACCCCACCCACTATAATGTAACTTTAAAACAGAAAATGCTTTGATTACGAATTGCCTGCTTATTGATGATGATGTTGAAGATAACTTTCTCTTTGCCTCTGCTTTACAGGAGATAGCTCCCTCGCTGGTGCTTGAAATCGAGGATAGCAGTGTAAGGGCGCTGGAAAGATTACAACAGGATGATAATTATAGTCCGGAGCTGATTTTTCTGGACCTGAATATGCCCGTAATTGATGGTAAGGAGTGCCTGGTCGAACTAAGAAAAATAGAACGGATCAAAAAGGTACCTATCGTTATTTACTCTACTTCTTCCTACAATAAAGATATTACCGAAGTACAGCAGCTAGGTTCTACGGGCTATCTGGTAAAGCCCAGTGGATACAAGGAGATCGTGGCTAAACTTAAGGAAATATTAGTTACTCTTACCGGCAGTAATTCATAAGTTATCAGGGATTTCATCAGCTGTTTCAGCCGTTTTTTTCTGCAGATCAGGCACTTCCATCTACATACTATTTCAGCAAAGCCTTCAATTATTACGTAATTCCTAAACTATCTCGCTGTCAGCCAGGTGCTGGTAGGTTAACTCATTTCCTTTTTTAGAGCAATGGTAAAGGTAGTACCTACATTGACCTCACTTTCTACCTCTATCGTTCCGCCCAGGGCTTCAATCTGAGACTTCACCAGGTACAAACCCAACCCTTTGCTGTCCGGCCGTTCGTGAAAGCACTGGTAAAGCCCAAACAACCGGTTTCGGTAGCGTGGCAAATCCATGCCAATGCCATTGTCTCTGAAAATCAGAAGCACTGAATCATCCGCTATCTGCGTACGGATGCTTACCTGCAGCCGCCTTTCATACGATCGGTACTTCAGGGAGTTGGTCAGGAGGTTCATAAAAATACTTTCCAGATAGGATCTGTCAAACAGTACTACCGGAGCAGCACTGTCATCAAACTCTACACTGGCGTTCGCCTCGTAGAGAGGAATCCTGATCTGGCCGTAGATTTTATCAAAAATCTCTTTTACCCGTACTTCACTTTTCTCTTTGGAGGGATTGCCCTTGATGATCAAGACATCGATCAGATCATTGACGGTATCGTTCAGCGCCGAAGTCGAGACGTTAAATCCTTGTATCAATTCTTCCAGGATGGGATCATTGATGGATATTTCCTCCATCAGTTTGAGCAGCCCCATCAGATTGGAGAGCGGAGCCCTGAAGTTATGAGAAGTAATAAAAGAAAACTGACGCAGGTCCTGATTGGTCTGTGACAGCTCCCTGATGAGTTGCTCCCTTTCCAGTTCCTGCTCTTTCTGCTGGCTTATATCCTGTAAAGCACCGATCATCCGGACGGCGGTACCCTCTTTGTCCCGCATCAGATAGGCTCTATCCAACACAGTAACATAGGTGCCATCGGATTTGATCATCCGATATTCCCCCTTCCACTGCGTTACATCAGGTGAACCCAGGGCTTTGGTATGGCTTTCCCATATCCGATCTATATCCTCAGGATGAATACGCGTGGCCCAGGCCTCTACGGTTTTGATTGGGGCTATCTCCTGCATCCCGATCATTGATTCCAGACTCGTGCTCCAGTATATTATATCACTCTTGATATCCCAGTCCCAGATGATATCATTGGTTACCTTCGTTACCAGTTCATATCGCTTGTTCGTTTCCTTCAAGGCCTCTTCCGTCCGGCTGCTTTCCAGGATCACCTGCAGGATATGCTCCGTCCTTCTGATTGTGTTTTCTTCCAGCTGCGTTGGGGCTTTGGGCTCTGTATAGTAACAGGCGAAGGTAGCCATTACGTTATCGGACGAATCGAGTACGGGCTGTGACCAGCAGGCCCGGAGGCCAGCCTGTAAGGCAAGTGATTTGTAATCCTTCCAACGAAAATCATTCTGAATATCCGTCACTATGACTTTCTCTTTTCTGAAGGCAGCCGTACCACATGAGCCGGCGTTATCTCCGATCGGTAAACCTTCGATTGCACTCCGGTAGTCGGGTGGCAGTGAAGGGGAAGCCAGGTTATAGACCCGGTTATTACGCACTTCCAGAATAGAACAAATCATACCCGGATGGAGCAACTCTATCTCCCGCATGTAGTGCCTCATGATATCAGCCAGTGGCATACCACCTATGGCATTCATCTGCAGTACATCACGCTCCAGTTTTTCCAGCGTCAGGTAGTAGTGGTTCTGGAATATGTCCCGAATAGCCCCTACCATCCGTATGGCTTTGCCTTCCGCATCTCTAAGTACCTTGCCCCTATCCTTTACATACGTATATCCCCCGCTTTTACGGAGTACCCGGTAATCAAGCTCCCAGTAGATATCACTACCTGCTATGATCTCCCGGATGTTTTGTTTTGACTTTTCTAAATCCTCAGGATGAATGACAGTCAGCCAGAAGTCTTCATTAGGTATGATCTCACTGGCATCTAACCCTAGTATCTCCTTAAATCCTTCGCTACGATAGGTTTCACCTGTTATAAGATCCCAATCCCACACGGCATCGTTAGTAGCCTGGGTAGCTATATCATAGCGCTCCAGAGCTATCCGCAGCTGCTCTTCTGACTGCCTGCGAGCGGTGATGTCTCTGACAAAAACAGCTAGCCCTCCCTCAAACGGATAGGCGCTCACCTCCAGCCACTGGTTTGTTCCGGGGCTGAATTCTTCAAATTGCAGAGAAATCTGTTGGGTCAATGACCGTTGCAGGGATGAAGAGGCAATTGGATACTCTGTATCGGGGAGGAGATGCCAAAGGTTTTTTCCGAGTGCCTCGTCCCGGGTTGTACCCAGTATCGCTTCGGCTCCTTTGTTCCAGTAGGTAACAACCCCCTGCCTGTTCACTGTATATAAGCCTTCACGGATTGTTTCTAATACTTTATCCAACTGCTGAGGACATTGGATACTTTGCGTCACTGGCAAAACCTCAGGCAGCGTAGGCTCTATCACTTGGGTTTCGGTACTAGTCTGATGCGTGACTGTCAGTGCCAGGATGGTATCCTCCCTGATAACCGGAGTAAGCTGCGCCTTCATCCAACCCGCCCCAATTGATACCGGGCAACGAAACTCAAAGGTAAAATTGGTCTGTTCGCCTACCAGTACCTGCCTGATTCCCAGTGCTACATCAGGACGATCGGCAATCCTATATGTTTCCAGATAATCAGCCCCAACCAATTCTTTTTCAGAAACTCCATTCGCTGCTATAAACCGGCGCCAGGTTTCATTGATATAGAGAATCGTATGCTGGCAGTCAATAATGGCTATCTGCATAGGTAAACTATCCAGAATGCGTCCATCAATGCCACCTGGTCCGGTAAGGCCGTTTGTACCGCCTGGTACCAGGCCTTTGGAAGCAGTTACAGGTGCTTTCAATGTAAGATAGAGTGGATAAAGGTATAGAGCCGCTAATTAAAAGTAAACATAAAAACTTTCTTACCTTTTACAGTAAAAGCATTTGTAATAAAATTGCTTTAGATTAGTATCAATCAAGCTCCTTATATATTTTTGTAACCATTAGTGTAAAAGTATATCATTCCCCTGTTAATCATTTAATCTTGAAGTCTTTTTGTTACCTGATAGATGATGATACCGATGATCATTATCTGTTTGCAGCAGTATTGAAGGAGGTATGCCCCGCTCTGGAGTTTTCCGGTGAGGCTAACAGCCAGTATGCTGTTGAGAAACTGCAAAGCGATTCAGAGTTTACTCCTTCCTACATCTTCCTAGACCTGAACATGCCCAACATGAACGGGCTGGAGTGCCTTGCTGAAATAAAGAAGATAGAGAGGCTCAAGGAGGTACCTGTCATAATCTTTTCGACTTCGTCATTCAAAAAAGATATAAACGAAGCGGCTGAACTTGGCTCTACTCAGTACATAACCAAGCCCGGCTCGTACAAGGAGCTGACTTCTGTTTTACAACAGCTTATTCCGGGTGTAGCTGACAGTAGTATAGAGTACCCGGCCTGTGATACAGATCGTATGCGGAATTACCAGTAGCTAGTTTGGAAAGCAAGATCTGCTAACTCTGTCAGAGGTATCAATATCTCAAACAAAAGCGTCCGCACGGGTACCCGTGCGGACGCTTTTTCTATATACTACCTGCTTAGGCTATACCTCAGATCTGATCCGACGAAGGTACCAGTCTGGCTGAGAGATCGGGATCCTTCATATCCTTATCAAAAGGGTACATGGGGCGATTGATCCGTTTGTAAGGCAGCCGCTCCAGGTTCTGATCCACACCACCCGGCGTAATGGCCAGTAGCCAGTCGGCCCGCATGTTGTACAATTCGGGCTCGAGGTAGCCGATCTTCACTACTACTATATCAGACTGACGGGGGTTAAGTCCCAGGCGGGTAAAATCCTTTTCTTTGTGGTAAGGCTTACGCTTCTGCGTTACGATTACATTTACGCTGCCCACTTTTACAACTACCTCTACTTCGGCATTCACATCTCCCTTTTCGATGGCAGTAACAGTACCTACCAGACGAACGGGCGGCGCAAAACGGGCATCCACCTGAGCACCCGCATAGGCATCAATCTTGCCCCCTACCCCTACCTCCAGGGCTTTCTTTACCAGATCAGGACCCGGAATAGAGGCATAGATCAGCGAAGGACCGTTTTCCTTCTTAAACTCTGGCCGGGCCAGTATTTCGGTCAGCGTCCAGGTAACGTCACCGGCTCCTCCGGCGGTAGGGTTGTCGCCCGAATCACTAATAAAGAAGGGATGCTTCTGGCTGGCAATGGCTTTATCCAGACTCTCCTGCAGGGTAGCCGTAGGGGCCACAAATACAAAGTCATGTCTGGCATTCCATAGCGTACGGGCCAGCTGCTCTGCCGTGCGACTTACCTTGGCCTTATCATCGCCCGTTACCATTACTACCGCATGATTGCGCGGCTCGTCGGCCCAGGCATAACCTATCCATATAGCGGCATCAATGACACCTTCCTGAGCCGCGGCAGGCGCTACTTTGCTATAAATGGTTTTGCCGGGCTCAATGCGGGTACTGGTCTTCTCACCGGGCAGTAGTATGGGTACGGGTATCCAGGCCTTATAGGCAGGTTTGCCCTTACCACTCTCGATCCTTGTGAGCAGGTTCTCAACCGCCCGCTGCTTCGACTCCAGGGCATCTTCGTGGGGTGCCATGCGGTAGCAGGTGATCAGATCAGAATGCTGCGCCAGCCGCCAGGAAACATTTCCGTGCAGATCCATCGACGTAGAGATAATGGTTTTCTTTCCGATTACCTCCCGGATCCGGGCTATGAAATCACCCTCCGGATCATCCAGCCCTACTACACTCATAGCACCGTGTATATCGAAGAACAGACCATCGTAGGGTCCATTCTTTTTGAGTGAGTCCAGTGTCTTCCGTACAAGCGACTCATAGGCTTCGCGGGTTACTGCGCCACCCGGTAGTGACTTACCTACTATTGTGGGGACCCATACAGCCCTTTTCCGAATGGGCGATCCCTCTTTAAAGAAAGGGTAAGGGGTATATACATTAGTCCCGAACCGGGCATGAAAGGCCTCCTCATGCGTAAGAGCCGGTGAAAAAGTACTTGACTCGATACCTAATCCGGCAATGGCAATCCGGGGCAGCGCCCTGGTAGGTGAAGCTTTTTCGGTAGCTACGGCTTGTGAAGGGGTGCTTCTGGGTTTTTCTCCCAGAGTGGAAGAAAACGCCTGCCAGGAGATCAGGTAGCAGGTGATTAGCAGATAAAATGTACGTTTCATATAAAATGTGTAAAGTAAAACTGGATTTAGGCTCTGACTATGCCTCCCTAAAAGGCTAGTTTTAAAATTAATAAAATATTTTAAAAACAAAATAGTGGTTGCCTTTTACCTGTTCAAAAATGTAAGCTATTACAGGACGGGTGAGTAGCGGAAATCAGCCTCCCTATCTACAAAAGAGAAGGATCAGATAAAGGGTTAATGACAGGATTAGTACCTTAGTGGCACAACATCTATGGCTATGCATAAAGACAGTATTCCTCTGATCGATCTATCGAACCTCTCCATAATGGACCAGACGGAGGTGCTGCTGCATCGGTTTGGTGAGTACCTGGAACAACACCAGAAAAATCTCCCGCACGTACACCGGCATAGCTTCTACCATATCGTTTTTTTTACGGAAGGTGCAGGTACCCACACGATTGATTTTGAAAACTTTACGGCACAGCCGTTTCAGGTTTACTTCATGATTCCGGGGCAGGTACACTCCTGGAACTTCCAGGGTCAGGTAGACGGGTACGTGGTTAACTTTACGGATTCTTTCTTCCACTCATTCCTGCACAAACCTGATTACCTGGATACATTTTCCTTTTTTAGTGGAGTAGCCAGGGAAGGGGTAATCAACCTGGCTAGCGGGGATGGAGAACAGGTACTGGCTAACTTTGAAAAGGCTCTGGCACAGTATCAGAGCGAGCAGCCCCTGAAATGGGACATGATCCGTATACTGCTGCTGGAGCTGTTTATCCTCATCGACCAGAAGAAAACCCTTTCACTACCGCAGACCCTACCGCATCACCATTTCATCCTGCTGAAAAACTACCAGAAGCTCATCGATAAGAAGTACCTGACTCTGCGCCGCCCCCGGGAGTACGCCGACTTGCTGCACATCACCCCCAGCCACCTGAACGCCATCTGCCAAGAGCAGACCGGCCAGTCGGCAGGGGAACTGATTCGCCACCGGATTCTGCTGGAAGCCAAGCGCATGCTGGTTAATCTGGACCTGAGTGTTACGCAGGTGGGGTACCTGCTCAATTTCAATGACAACTCCTACTTTATCAAGTTCTTCAAAAAGCAGGTAGGGCTTACACCCGAAGATTTCCGTAAAATGTACAGCCGTACCTGACTCCATTCAGAATCTGCATTTAGTACCACAAAACCCATAACTACTACCCTGTTCAGATGGGTAGCTGGGAGTATTTTTGTGGTATATCTAATTCTAAATGCAGAACGCCATGTCCTCCAATAAATCAACCTTTTATAGCATTATCAACGCCAGGTGTCCCCGCTGTCATGAAGGGGATATGTTCCCTACCTCTATACTGGCTAAGCCAACGAAGTTTAGAACCATGAATAAGGAGTGTACCTGCTGCGGCCAAAACCTTGAACCCGAGCCTGGCTACTACTGGGGGGCCATGTTTGTAAGCTATGCGATCAATACAGCCCTATTTGTAGCCGTATGGGTAGCTCTTGGCCTTATTGTCGAACAGCTAACTGTTACCATGATGGTAACCAGTCTGCTATTTATCTCTATCTTTTTTCTGCCTTACATTTTCAGGTTATCACGTGCCGCCTGGATAGCTATTTTTATCCCCTACGAAGGTCCCAGCAATCAGATTGAGAAAAAGCATAGATGGGTAGCTTCGTAATAAAGCACCTACATGTTTGAACATACGCTCAAATAACGTAGCTTACTATACGACTACTTACTGCCCAACCTACTAAACCTGGTTTACACCTAGTTTTTGGGGAAGAAGAAGTGGGGCTGCGTCTGTTTGGGCGTATTTATGATCTGCCCGAGAGTACCCACTAATTCAGATATTGTATCGGGCTTTACTACATAACCATGTGAGCCCAGTTTCATGGTTTCCTTTACATCTGTTTCGTTGGAAGATGTAGAGAAAATTATAATAGGTACTCTCTCAAGTCTATCGATCTTTTTAAGATGGGCCAGGCATTGCTTTCCATCCATACCCGGCATATTCAGATCAAGAAAAATATAATCGGGCGTAAAGTTTACATCATTCTGCAGTTTTTCTACCGCGTGAGTTCCACTTTTTACTGTAACGCAATTAAGAAAGGGATTAAGCCGGATCATGGCTATTGTAAAAATCTCATGCTCTTCTGCATCATCATCAATAAATAGACAGACACTGTTCCTCATGCTTTTAGCTTAAATATAATTGGTGTATAGATATATAAAGTAACCAGTTACAAACGTATACTATACTAAAAGTAGCAAATGTTACTTTAACGTAAAGCTGAAGCTAGGAACAATATTTAGTAAAACTTCGAAAGATTATAGTAGTCGTAAGCTTAATGATAAAAAACAGGAGAGTCAGCAGAGGAAATATACAAATTTTCTCTGCTGAGACTGGCAATTTCGAATGAAATGAAAATAGGGCAATAGTAATCTGAATGAGAGTCCCTTAAATAAAAAAGCAGGAACCGAATGGTCCCTGCTTTTTTAGAATATGAAATAATCTACTGATTACCTGTAGTAGTAGTAGGGGTAGTAGGCATAGCAGCTCTTTCTACACTATCTCTTAAAGTCTGAGCGCCTTGCAAATGTGTCCGCAGAGCCGGTAACTTACCGGTCGCCCAACTCTTTAATTCAGTATCTCCTCCCTGATTAGACTGAGTCTCAAATAGATTAATAGTTTGCTGGTGAGAAGTAACCATCATTCTGGCGTACATACGGTCAAAAGCCTGACCAGTAACTGCATTCAAACTATCGTATTTTTGTCTCTTCTCCGTGCTAAGGGTCGTAGGTAGTGTTATATTCTTGGGAGTAGCTATGCCCATCAATTCCTCGGTAGATTTTGTATGGTCTGTAACCATCATCTGTCCGAAATTCTTAACATCCTGTCTGGCGCCTTTGGTCTGTGCTAACTGTCCCGCCTGAATTTCGAACAAATTAGCATCTGTTGCCATTACGGCAAAGTTTCTATCCTGCTCGGGAACAGTAACGACATTATCATCATCATTTTTGCAGGAAGCTGCGAAAAGCAACCCCGAGAGAAGAATTACGCTTAATTTTAATTTTTTCATACCTGTGGCTTCTATTAGTTTATACAGGTTACTACTAAAATAAGCGTACCTACCTTAGTAGCATATATAGCTATAATTCAAATAGTTAAAGTAATACTATGAATACTTCTAAAATAGTTGAAATTAATTCTTATTTATAAAGTATATCAACCATTGGATGATTGTAAGACGGCTGTAAAAAACTACATTCTGTTGAATATCTTCATCATAAATTAATATCAGGTATAGCTATAGTCGTAGTAATTTTCTGCTCTCCTTTATGACATTTCGCTATGTTTCTATAAAAGTCCTTTATTTCAAAGTAGACAGCCTGCCATTTAATTGATTTACAGTCAATACTACAGGTATATCAGGTAGTCTGGCTTTTGAATAGTTAATCAGATCCATTTGACCACAGAATACTACATATAAAAAACAAGCCCAACCAGTCGGTCATCGTAGACGTTGATCCGGAACCGTTCGTCCGCGGTTGACCCACCACTAACTTTGATATTCAGCTGAATATCTTTGATAGATTTGAAGGTAAAGGCGTCGTTAATTTTCAGGTTTTCGATTGCCCCCGTCGTACCGCTTTTTGTAGGATCAAGGTGTTCAGGAATACAGCCGTAGGCTGAGAAAAGCAGGGCTACCAGGGCCCCGTGTTTTAAAAAAGTTTTCATGGTAGGACAGATACAGAGGTATATGATCATGATTATGTTTGAACCTCAGCAAATGTATAACCACCAGGCACAATGGATCAGAAATTTCGACCAATAGCCTTATAAATAACCTGATTTGCCAATAATTATACAAAAATGGGCGTACTAGAAAAGGAGAAATAACCGGCAGAAAACGGAGACAAATTGCCCGCAAAAACCTCACCAAAATGTCCATTCTGGCTTTCTAAGCCTCCTCTTTTAGTAGATGGCTCCGTCCCGGTTAGCCAGGGCCTGGTCTGACGGTTGGGTAGCCGGCTCCTGTACGATCACTACGGCGGCCAGTACCAGCCCAATGCCCAGGTACTGCCCTATACTTAACATCTCCTGGAACACCAGCAGACCAATCAGGGAGGCCACTACCGGCTCAATGGTAGCCACAATGGAGGCCCGGCTGGACTCGATGACCTGAAGGCCTTTGGTGTAAAGCAGATACGCCAGGGTGGTAGAAAAAAAGCTGAGGCCGGCAATATACAGCCAGGCTTCGGTCTTCCGGAGCAGAGGAACTACCTGCTGAATATGGCTGAATGGCGTAATGGCTATCGCAGCGAAGACAAAGGTGTAGAGCGTAACGGTGAGAGAATCATACTTCTGCAGGGCGTACTTCCCAAACACGCTGTACAGGGCATAGAAAAACCCGGACCCCAGGCCAAGAAGTATGCCATAGAGGGAGACCGGATTATCCGTCGTCGATCCAATGCCAACTACCAGTCCGCAGCCTGCCAGGGTAGCCAGGAGCGCCAGTACCTTACGGATGGTCAGGGCTTCGTTAAAGAGAAAACGGGACAGAATGGTCACGAAAGCGGGCGCCGTATAGAGCAGAATGGTAGCCACCGAAATCGATGTTTCGCGGATGGCGCTGAACATGCACCAGTTGAACAGCACGATACTGATGACACCCGTCCCGATAAAGTACCGGGTGTCGGAGAGCCGTATCCTCAGCCGCCGCCAGTCGGTCAGAAGGGTATACAGCGCCAGAAAACCAGTAGCGGATAGAGCCCGGACGGCTACTACCTGATTGGTGGTAAAGCCCAGATCATACAGTTGTGAGACAAACAAGCCAATCACTCCCCATAGAGCGGCGGCCATCGCAACAAAAATATATGCTAGTTTTTTGTTCATCAGTTCGTAACTACCTGGTCAGCTCCCGGCCATCCCTCCGTTGATGGTGTAGGCAATGTGATAATTAGGGTACTCCCCTGCCCTATTCCATACTTACTACTTCGGTTTGCATAGTTAGGGAAATAGGAGATTTCAAACTAAGGTAATGGATAACTTTCAATTTACGTGAACAGCAAAAAACCGCTCTGCCTATCGCACATGATAGGCAGAGCGGAGCATATGATTTAGCTAAACTTTACTTAACCATAGCGGGTAGTAGCCGGAATAACACCAGACCAGCTACATACACCACCAGCACACTGACCAGTAATTTATACATACCTCCGTACGCCGTGTCCAGATCCGGAGAGCTGGTAAAGCTGTGTCGGGGTTCATTCTGATAGTCAGCGTGCCTGAAAGGGATCTGCTTGAACAGGAATGGGTAGTAGAACTCCCTCAGGGAATCGTGGTGACGCGTAGCACTTTGCAGAAAATCCAGATAAGAAGGCAGATCGGAGCCGGCCAAAGCATTGAATACTCCCTGCACATTGACAGGAACTGATAGAACATTGAGTCGTTCCACTAGCTGGTGCCGTGCCCGTAGGCCCTCCTGGTATTCCCTGGCCAGGTCTTCCACGGCCATGTCGCCCAGCTGATGAAAAGCGTAGTACCAGCGCCAGGCAAAGCGCCCCTTGATCTCGGTGGTATCAGTCCACTGCGGGTAGCGGGCAAAAAACGCTTCCATGGTTTCGCGCTTGGGCTTGTCCCAGCCTCCGTGCACTACCTCACGTTGCCGGATGGTGAGTTCCAGTGCCTGCGGTACCGGCTGGGTTACCGCTACGTACACATTGAGCAGGGCGGGTATCACGATGGTGAGCAGGAGCCATACTCCCAGCAGTGTAATGGCATTGAAAGCAGATCCCTTGTGCAGGGCGGCTACCAGAAAGGCCACTCCAAACCAGAAGAGGCAGTACAGTACCACCGTCCCCAACCACATGCCTATCCGTACATCGGGTACTACCCTACCCCATCCCATAGCAATTATTGAAAGCAACAGTGCGAGAGCCAGCACGATCATCACCCGAAAGCCCAGCTTAGCGCCCACGATCAGCGGCAAGCCAAGGGGCTGTGATAGCAGGAGCGGGAGTGTACCCTGCTCCTTTTCGACCGACAGGATATTGAAGCATAATCCTATAATGAGTAACGGGAACAGGTAAACGAATACAAAGGCCAGGTCAAAGTTTCCTGAAAGTACTTTGAGCGGGTTGATGTTTTCGGTATCGTACAACTGCGACTGGAGATTAAGCAGGCGTAGCTTGATGTAGTAGGGATTCACATCCCGCTGGCCCATGGACAGGCTCGCCCAGGTGTCAGGATGATTGACGGCAAAGGTAGAGTGGTAGTACCCGATATCGCCCGCATCAGCCTCACCGGGGTACTTAGCTTTCATCTCCTCGATATTATGCTCTGTAATGCTATCCAGAGCGGCAATATTCCGGCGCTGTCTATCGATCTCGGTCGTACCGTAGTAAATGCCGTACAGGCCCGCCAGTAGTGTAAACAACGTCAGGATCAGCAAGCCCTTGTCGGCCCGGAAGTTGATCCATTCGTATTTTATCAAAATCCAGAACTTTCTTATCATGGCTTAGGTAATTTGTGTATTGTTGATCCGATTTACTCCCACTGTACATACCAGCACCAGCCACAGCAGGAGAGCCACCAGGGATAGCAGGTGGTTACCCAGTGCCCAGCCTGCCGACGGGGTCTCATAGGTAAAGGGCTTGAAACTCTTCCAGGTGTCACTGCTCAGCCGGGTTTGCTTATCACCGTACTTAAGCTGGGTCGCCTGGATGTGATTGAGCCCCTGAGCCAGGTGGTACCGGTACTCTTCGGCCCGGTTCTGGAAGTGGATGTAGTGCCGGAAGTCGGAGCCTGCCATGCCCATGGACAAGTGGCGTACGGCCAGGTACGGGTTTAGAAAGCTGGCGTACTCGGATATACGGTTCTGGTTTTCGAAGATGCCCGTCAACTCTTCAAAGTGCTCCTGGTACACGCGGCTGCTGTGTTCCTCGCCCGCGGCCATCTGTATCCCGTCAAAATTCACCGGTAGTTCTTCCAGGGTTTTTACGCCGTACTTGCGGAGTAGCTCCTGTTTAAGCGCTTCGGCCCGCTGGTCATGTGCATTATGCCCGTCAATGCCTTTGGCTACCTCCTCGTGCACATCGGCGTCCATCTGGGCTTTAGTAGGCGTCGTATACAGGTTAGCACCCAGATTGGCCGAAGCCTTGGGTAGGATGACGCAGCAGAAGATCCAGATGCCCAGTAGCGTTACCAGAGCCGTACTGGACCGCTGGTACCAGGACGATACCACCACCGACATCACAATAAAAATGAAGAAGTAAATCAGGTAAAACACGATAAACAGCAGCAGTCTGAGCAGTACGTCGGCCTCCAGGTCATAGCCTCCCCGGCTAAAAAGCAGCGGACTGGCCAGTACCAGAGCGGGAGCCACTACTAGGCCTACAACCCGGCTGTACCCGGCGATCTTGGCCCAGGCTAGCTGCCGGAGCGAAATGCCCTGGCTCAGGAGGATCTTCAGGGTACCGGTTTCCTTCTCCTGCGTAATGGCGGCAAAGCACAGGAAAATAATGAGCAGCGGAATGAGCATTTGTAACACAAAGGCAACGGTCATCTCCCCAAACCGGATCAGGGAAGACGACTGCTGAGCCTGGCTGAAATTGGCGCTGTTCTGCCGGTGCGCTTCCATGTATACGGAGGCGCCCGTGTAGCTATCGAGCCCGAAATCCAGGAAACTAATGCTGGACTTGGGCCGGAAGGCATAGGAGCCGTAGTGGGCCATGCGGTGCGGATGCCGGTCGGCGGAGTTGGCAAACTGATCATTTACCGTTTGCTGGGCTACCTCACGCTCTTTCTGCAGGGTGCTGTAGCTGTGCAGGCCCACCACCGTAGCCGCCAGCAGGAGCAACAGCACGATGATACTAAGAGCCATAAAACGGCTATCGCGGAGGGTACTGATAAATTCTTTCTGGGCGATGCTTCTGACCATACCTACACGTGCATATAGTTTAAGTATAGTTTTTCGAGCTCATTGGCATCCAGGTCCGATGCGGCCAGTACATCCACCAGTTCGCCTTCCCGCATGATACCTACCCGCGTACCTACTTCCTTGGAGCGAAAAATATCGTGAGTCGCCATAAAAATGGCCGTACCGGCCTCGCTCAGCCGGAGCAGTAGTTCCGAAAACTCATTGCTGGCCTTGGGGTCCAGCCCCGAGGTAGGTTCATCAAGCAGCAGTACGTTGGCCTGCTTGGCCACCGCAATGGCAATACCTACTTTCTGGCGCATTCCCTTGGAGTACCCCCCTACCCTGCGTCGGACTGCCTCCGCCGGTAATCCGGCCCCTACCAGGTACTGCACCAGCTCATCCTGGGTGTAGCTAAATCCCGCCAGGCTGCTGAACAGGGCCAGGTTTTCCAGGCCCGACAGGTTGGGGTACAGCATGACGTTCTCGGGTATGTACGCCAGGTATTCCTTTACTTTGGTGGTATGGGAGGCTACTTCCAGCCCATTGATGTACGCTGCCCCTGAGGTAGGTTTGATAAATCCCAGGAAGAGGTTGATGGTAGTAGATTTGCCGGCACCGTTCTGCCCCAGCAGGCAGAAGATCTCCCCGGACCTGATCTGCAGATCCAATCCTTTAAGCGCCAGTTTATCCTGGTACTCTTTCCTAAGCTTTTTCGCTTCCAGAACAATGCTCATTCGTGTAAATGTTTTATGGAGATTAGTTTAGATTCAGAAGGTATAGTCCATAGTAGCCATAAAATTTCGTGGTCCCGGGCAGGTGGCCCCAGGCTTGGCCGGAAGTTATCGTAGCCTCCTAGATATATTTTCCGGCTAAACAGATAGTACTACCATATTTGCAACCAGGATGCAAATGCATCGTAGTTGCAAATATGGAGCTTCCATTGCTAATTTGCAATGGCTACCGACCATTATTTATCGGATAAAACTGTAAGTAGTAGGTACCCACAGAAGGGAAAAGTATAAAGTAATGGCAGAGAAATGCATCAATAAAGGCCCAACAAAGCTGCTGCACCAATAAAGGTATGAGCGCTGCTCCCAGGTAGGTCCTAAGCGCTATAAGTTTATTGGAAGTATGTACCGGATTTTAGAGCCTGCTGTGCATCTCCCCGATCTCCTGCTCAACGGCATCAATTAACGCCTTGAACTCATTGGTATGAGCTTCAAAAGGTTTGGGGTGCTCCCCCATTACAAACCCCACCAGAAACGCCTGAAAGGGGGCCTTCTCCAGGTTTGCTTCGTAGCTTTCATCCTTATTATATCGGGCAAACAGACTATGCTGCGCCTTTTCGATCAGCCGCTCCCTGAGTGAAGCCTTTTTTTCCAGCAGATTGCAGGCGATGGCAAACTGACGGTCAAACTGTGCCTTACGCAGCTGCTCCTTTTTAAGCTCCAGTTCTTTTATTACTCCTGCCCGGGACTCGTGCTCGCTTTGCTTCTTACGCCCATCGGCTGCCTTTTGCTCCTGTTTCTCGTACGGATTATGCAGATCCCTGATCGCTACCATGGCCTGCAGAAAGCCGCCAATGTTGTGTATGGTATGGCCGGCTTTGAGGTGGCTGAAAGTATAGTTAATCCCTCTTCTGATCTGCTCCTGCGGAAAGTCCCGGAACCACTTCTCTACGGTAGTACTGCTTACGTACTCCTTTACCTGCTTATACACCGCCTCAAAGTCACCACTTATGTCCAGGATAGGCTCTACCACCGTATTCTCCTCGGCCGCTCCGACCTGCTTCTTACGCTTGGCCTGGATGTTGAAAAACCGTATGCCTACTACCTTCTTTCTACCCGCACCGGGCCGCCGTTCGTACTGTGGTTCGTAATCAAAGGTAATATCGGCTTTGGAGTTGATCTCCTTGTAAGCGGGCTCCAGCACCCGCTGCTTGACGTGCTCCCAGGTTTTGAGCGTATCCTTGATGACTTTCTTGAGCCTGGAGTCATACTCCTTGGCACCAATCATCTCCCGGAACTCATCAAAATTCAGGGTCTTTGATCCAACGTATTCGTACAGCTTCAGCAGTTCGTACGTACGAATGACGTAGGTACTGTCGATCTGCATGGTTATCTCGGGATCATACTGCGTGTAGCGCTGCTTAAGCTGGAGCAGATAGGGGCTTAGCTCATTATTAAACTTCAGGCTCAGGTACCCTCCTTCGCCCATGTACCCTTTCAGATCATTGGGCCGGTCTACCATGGCCATCAGCGGGTAGCTCTTCAGACGACCTTCACCATTTTCGTCGGTATAGGGTATATGTACTACCCGGTTGAGCAGCAGTTCTTCGGCTTTACGTATTTCCTCGTACAGCTTTCCGTTGGGCTTTTTATCGTACTCCGACATAAAGTCCCGGATAAAGATATCCACCTGCTTGAATTCGGTGTCATCCTTATGGATTTCTTTCACCATCTTCTCGAACAGTCGGATCTCCCACAGCGTAAACCGGTAACGGGCTTCTACCAGCTCATTACTTTTTTTGATGAGCGTAATCGACTTGTACTTCTTGGATCGTTTACTTTCCTCAGGTCCTTTAGCCATTTATCAACATATATGGGTAGTACGTATCCAAATGTAAAAAAAAGAGATGAGGAATACGTGCTTTAATAAGAGGAATTTGTGCTTTTACTTAGAGGTATACGTGCTTAAATGGTGAGCTATACGTGCTTTTATTGGGAGGGATAGGTGTTTATATCAGGAGGTATATGTGTTTATATCGGGTGGTATTTGTGCTTTTATCGAGAGGTATACGTGCTTTAAACCTCTGAAAGGCATTGAGATACAGACGTTTGCAAAGCTCTAAAGAATACAATATATTAAATTGTAAAAGAGAAGAACATACAATAATAATTGTAGTTGCATTTTTTAGTTCTGGTTTTTAGTAGCCCAATTGGTAATAAAGCACAAAAACCTCTCATCTTTTTGCGTTTGGTAGGCTCTCTTTCTACTGTAGGAGCATTGACACCCTTAGAATAAATTTCCGCGGGGCGCCGTGCCAAAGGAATTAGTCCTTTAGGGTCAATGAGTTAGAGATAACACGCAAATAAAAACACATTTCCCTCACGTCATTCCAGGGTCAGTGACGCCTCGTGACCTGCAGGTAAGGGTTAAAAAACACATATACCTCCTACCCTATTTGCAGATACTACCTTACCATTGATGTAGTCGAACCCAGCACGTTACTGCGTCTGGCTTGGTAGGATCTATCTGATTGGGGGCCATGTGCCTGGCGAAATACCCTTGCAGGCATCAGCAGCTAAATGAAAAAACACATATACCACACATTGGTTGGGCAGGAACAAACCAGCGGGTCCTGCAAATATTTACGCAAAAGCTGAGGTGTTGTGTCTGAATTCAGGAAGAAAATAATACATTTGGCTCTATCAAGACTCATTTCTCTATGAAGGTAATCTCTATAACCAACAACAAAGGGGGAACTGGTAAAACCACTACTTCCTACAATCTGGGCGCTGCCCTCGCCAATCGCAATCATAAAGTACTGTTAATTGATCTGGATGCTCAGTGTAATCTTACCATCGCCGCGGGAGTCCCGACTACGGGTCGCCATATTGGGGAGCTGCTGTTGGGAGAAGCTGGCTTTGATGAGGTGGTCGTAAAAAAGGACGGATTTGATTTGCTGCCTGCCCACCGGATGCTCCTGAGCTATGAGTACCGTATCAATACCGAGCCGGATAGCGGCTTCTTTTTGTCGGAAAACCTTGAGGGAAAGGACTACGATTTTGTCATTATCGATTGTCCTCCCAGCCTGGGATCACTGACCGTCAATGCCCTGGTGGCGAGTGACTACTTTGTGGTACCTATGCAGGGTGAAAACTTTGCCTACGTGGGATTGGACGAGATACTTCAGCTCACGGCCAAGATCAGACGCAGGATGAACCCCAGGATCAAGCTGGCCGGCATCCTGTTTAACCGCTTCGACATGCGGACCAAGTTTGGACAAATGGTACTGCAGAAGCTTATGCAGAATCCGATGGTGCGGGTATTTGAAACGTCGATCCGGCAGGATGTATCGCTGATGGAAAGTACCGCCTTTGCCCAGTCCATTTTTGCTTATGCACCCGACTCACGGGGAGCCAGTGATTTCAGTAAATTATGCGATGAACTACTAGAACTATATGGCGAAGAAAAAATTCAGCAGTGATCTTTTGCGTGACTTGCACGCGGAGGCGGTAGCTCCTCTCCCCTCCCTGGAAGACGAAAGCACTGAACTATCTGAGCTTTCCTTTGAAGAGCAGTCGCGCCTGGAAGAGTGCGAAGAAATTATCCACAAGGGATTAAAGACTTTTGTGGAGGTGGGTAGCGCCTTGTACGAGATCCGGGATAAAAAACTGTATCGCAGCCACTATAAGACCTTTGAAAGCTACTGCCAGGATCGCTGGCAACTCAAGCGGCAGCGCGCTTACGAGCTGATGGGAGCCGCTGAGATAGTAAATCAGCTGTCAGAAAATTTGTCGGAAATTTCCGACAAAAGGGTTGCTCCTCCCGACAAGGAATCGCACGCCGCGGCTTTATCGCGGATACCCGCCGTACTGAGGTTCCGGGCCTGGCAGAAGATCGTCGAGGAGAGTGTACAACAGGCGCGTCCGGTTACGGTGAAGCTGATCAATGAAGTTACTGATCACCTCATTGAAGAACAGGAACCCCATCAGGCAACCACTAAAGCTCCGGATGAAACCGAAGAGCTCCTGAAGCAGATGCGCAACAAGGTAGCTAAGGCCAAGCTGGATGATGTACGTATAGAGATCAGCGGCAAATGGCTCATCAAAAACAAGCTGGAAGATATATGGAAGCGGATTAGTCCGGATGCTGCTCACGAAATCTCTGAAGACTACCGGGCGCTGATTACCCTGACCCAGGCCGAGAAAATAGGCATAATCCGAAAATTGAAATAGTTTGGTAAGAATACTATTTAGATAAAGACACTGCCTCAGGTACTGGTTCCTATAGAAGTAGGTATAGATAAAAACACATTTTACTCTCATTGAGATTGGGAGTAGACTACCGATATATGGTACTACTGGGTACTCCACTACTCCTTACTGTATGACATCAGGAGCCGCTATATGAGTAGCGGCTCTTTCTATATGTAAACCGATAGACAATTCACGATAGAGCGGTCGAGGCCCTATCCTATGCAAATCCTTCCGACCCTAGCTTATATAACACCCTATATGTACCAAGACAGAAAGTAGTATAGTTGGAAAGACGGGCAGTAATCAGGTACTAGAGAGGGATTATAGTGATGAGGTATATGTGTTTTTTTAAATTTGTCTGCGTAAAGCGGGGTACTTAAAATAGTAGTCAGGCAGACTATACTAGTACTTCAGCGTACAGTACGTGTATATAAGAAAGATGAAGTACTAAAGGAATAGTACCAGGGAGATAGATGGGAGTATATAGTTTGAATAAAAATAATTTCGATTTCTGTGTCTTGTAATAGTGAGATCCTGAATTTTTGGCATCACTATTGCTCTATGTAAGAGAAGAATTTGAATTTCTAATAATGGTGTGGATATTGTTTGGGAGTCAAAGGCTACTGGCCTTTGACTCCTTTGTTTTAGGACATTGCCCGGTAGCAAGCCCTAGGCTGTGGGGTACCTACTTATAGAAGTCAGGCAGGGGATTTAGCTTTACATTTTGCCGCTGGTGCCAGTAAGGATAAATGGTAGGTAGTTCGCTGGCCTGATCCAGGCGCTTAACCTGCTCGGTGGTCAGGTTCCAGCCAACGGCTGCCAGATTCTGTTGGAGTTGCTCCTCGTTGCGGGCACCAATGATAATGCTGGAAACGGTAGGGCGCTGAAGGAGCCAGTTGATGGCAATCTGAGCGACGGTCTTACCGGTTTCGGCCGCAATCTCATCAAGCGTATCCAGCGTATTGTAGAATACCTCTTCATTGACAACGGCTTCGGGTACCGGACTACCCCCTTGCGCAACGCGGCTATCGGGCGGTAGGGGCTGGTTGCGGCGGTACTTGCCACCCAGTCGGCCAGCGGCCAGGGGTGACCAGATGATGCCTCCTACCTTCTGATCCAGGCCCAGTGGCATGAGCTCCCATTCGTACTCCCGATTGGCCAGTGAGTAGTACACCTGATGGGCTACGTACCGGTTCCAGCCGTACTTTTCCGATATAGCCAACGACTTCATCAGGTGCCAGCCCGAGTAGTTGGAAGCAGCCAGGTACCGAATCTTTCCGCTTTGCACCAGATCATCCAGTGTCCGCAGGGTCTCTTCGACGGGTGTGACTCCGTCGAAGCCGTGCATATGGTACACATCAATATAGTCGGTATTTAAACGCTTCAGGCTGCCTTCCACCTGTCGCATCAGGTGAAAGCGGGAGGAGCCCTGGTTGTTGGGGCCTTGGCCGAAGGGAAAAGTAGCCTTGGTCGAGATCAGGACCTCGTGCCGGAGTCCGTTGAGGGCTTTGCCCAGGATCTCCTCCGAAAGTCCGTCTGAATACACATCCGCCGTATCAAAGAAATTTACACCGGCCTCCATACAGAGGTTGATCATCCGGGTTGCTTCTTCTACCTGCGTACTCCCCCAGGCTTTAAAAAAATCATTGCCGCCACCAAATGTAGCAGTACCAAAGCAAAGTACCGGTACCTGAAGTCCGGATGCACCTAATTGTCGATATTCCATAGGTAGTGGTTGTAGTGATGGTTTCTAGATGAAACGAAAATCACTGAATGAGGTTTGAACCCGATCAGGGAAGAGCATCAAAGGCCGGAGGAGAGCGTCCGGCTATGTACTACAATTCGGGAAGAGAGATCAACAAAGCAGAGAGGGAAAGTACGGCAGAACTACTGGTTTCTGCCGTACGGATACTTACGGAACGATACCGCACTCATGGCATTTTTTTCAAAGACGGCCAGGCAGTAGGGCTTAAGCTCGTCCTCAAAGTTATCATCGCCCGGTACCAGCTTAGCAGGTACCGGCGCACCAGCGGGAAAAAAGTATACTTTGGTGGTTCCGTATTTGGTATGAGGCATAAAGTTGCCGTACTGCTCCATTTCGGACCATAAGGTATCAGTGGTAGTTACGGCATAGATACGTACAACAGGTCCCGTATTGTTCTCATTGCGGTACAAAGCTACCTCTTTGAAATCGCCGGTCAGATCGTTAACTCCCGGCTGACTTATGGAATTGCCAATGATCCAGAACAGCAGCAGAGCTACCACAATACCAATCCAGTGTTTTCTTTTCAACTTATTCATAGTGGCAATATAGCGGATGATGAAACCTTTTAGAGAAAACCTGCTGTAATATATTTAGCCTGCTTATGGGGTATACCAACCAATCCATTTCGGATAAGTTGGTATACTGGCCCCAGAGTTAGTAATTGAATAGCAAAGTGGGTTGACAATACAGGTACACCACTACTGCGCTTCCAGTACCAGTGACAACTCATGGAGGAGTTGAACGGTGATGGGTTTGGATATGAATTTCAGCACACACGGGTACTGACTGGCTTTTTCCTTATCGGCCGGATTGATCGTTGAGGAGACAATAAACACCTGCGTATCCGGGAAGTAGATGTAGTAGTCTTTCATGAATACATCCAGAAACTCCCATCCTCCCATGACAGGCATGTCCAGATCCAGAATGACCAGGCGGGGGTACAAGTTCTGTTCTTCCTGTCCCGACTGTGCTAACTGCTCGTAATATTCCAGGGCCTTCTGCCCATTGGTGGCTGTCACTACTTCCCGGGCAAAGGAAGCTTTGCTGTTAACCATTCTGAATATCAGCAAAGCCGTGCTGTCATCGTCTATGTAGTGTACTTTTTCAATCATGTGGGCTATCTATGTATGCTACTTTTGGATTGTAATGGTGAATGTAGTACCTACCTCTACCTGACTTTCGACTTCGATACTACCACCCATGGATTCAACTTGTGACTTGACCAGGTACAGCCCAAAGCCTTTACTGTCGGGCCGGTCGTGAAACCGCTGGTTGAAGCCAAACAGACGCTCCCGGTAACGGGCCAAATCTATACCAATGCCATTGTCACTGAATATCAGCCGTACGGAGTCTCCTTCATTCTTCGTGCTGATACTGATTGACAGCCTTCGGTTAAAGCTGCGGTACTTGATGGAGTTGCTAAGCAGGTTCATGAAGATACTTTCCAGATACAGCTTGTCGAAAACTACAGCCGGAACTTCGGAATCATCAAAGATAATACATGCACCCACTTCCTCCATCGACATGTTGAGCTGCTGGCACACTTTGTCATAAATACTACGCAGACTGATCAGTTCCCGGTTCTGGACGGGCTTGCCTTTTATGATCAGAATATTGATCAGGTCATTTACCGTATTGTTCAGAGCCATGGTAGAGGCTCTGAAGCCTTTGAGTATTTCATCGAGTTCGGCATTCTCAGTGGGTATACAGTCAACCAGGGACAGCAAGCCCAGCAGGTTGGATAGCGGAGCTCTGAGGTTATGGGAGGTAATGTAAGCAAATTGCTCCTGGTCGTGATTTTTTTGGGTAAGCTGTCGGATCAGCTCTTCCCGCTCCTTTTCGGCTTCCTTTTGCAGGGATATATCCTGTATAGATCCGATCATACGTATAGGCGTACCATCATTCCCTCTGATGAGAAAACCCCTGTCCAGTACGGTAGCGTACGAACCTTCAGCCCTGACCAGCCGGTACACGTTCCTCCACTGCGTTGCCTGTGATGACCGGATAGACTGGTGAATACTTTCCATCACGGCCTTACTATCATCCGGATGAATGTGTGCTAACCATGAGTCAGTATCGTATATCTTTTCGGCTATGTCATAGCCAAACAAGGTTTTGTAGCCATCTCCCCAATGTATTTTGCCATCCATCGGATCCCATTCCCATATCGCGTCGTGTGTAGCCTTTGCTACCAGGTCATAGCGTTCTTTGGCTATTCTGATCTGCTCCTCGGCCAGCTTACGGGCTGTCACATTCCGGAAGTACAAGGTCAATCCATCCTCGGTAGGGTAGCAGCTGACATCGAGCCAGGCCCCGATGGAAGGCAGGTACTCTACGAAGTGGACGGATACCTGTTCGACCAGGGCCCGGTGGTACTCGGTATAAAACCGGAGTGGGATTGCTTCCTGGTACATTTCCCAGAGGTTTCTTCCCATTGCCTCAGCGCGACTAACTCCCAGAATATGCTCGGCCTCGTGGTTCCAGTAGGTAATCTTCCAGTCCTTGTCAAGGGTGAAAAAACCATCCGTTATACTTTCCAGTATGTTGGTGATCTTCTGATTATTGATCGTTAGTTGCTCTTCTACCTTTTTCTTCTCAGTATCATCCCGACCTATACAGAATAGTACCCCTTCTTCGATGTCCCAGGTGGCCGTCCATACGATGGGTACTGTGGTGCCGTCTTTGCGGATATAGCGGTTTTCGAAGTTGCGCAGGTAGTTATTATCAATGACCCAGTTGAACGCCTCCATGGTTTTGGGATGATCCTCGGGTACTACCATATCCATAAAGTACTTGCCGATGAGTTCTTCGGGCTCGTATCCCCATACCATCCGGCAGGCGCTACTTGCCTGGATGAACCTCCCCTTATCATCAAAGGTGCAGATCACATCCAGCGAGGCATCCAGAATCTTTTGATTTTCCTGTAGGGCCTTCTGTGTCTGCAGTTCTGTAAGCTTTCGATCGGTAATATCCAGGTGAGTGACCAAAACACTTGGTGGAGCCTCCTCCGTGAGTAGGGGAATGGCCTTTACCCTGAACCAGTGGGGACGGGCTGAGGATTGGCAGTGGTAATCCAGAGCAAATATACTTAACTTCCCACGTATGACTTTTTCAATCCCTTCGGCTATGCCACCCGCGGCTGTTTCACCCGATTGCCTGCATAGATCCAGATAGTTATAACCCGTTATATCACCTTTTGGTTGAAAGCAGCAGTGTTGATCGTTCGCATAGGTTATCCTTCCGGTATGATCCAGAAGGATAATGCAAGCCTGTAATTGATCCAGAATCAACTTATGCTGATTCTGGCTTGCAGGAGGGGAACTATGGGGGGCATCAGGGGCTAGTCCTGTCTGTACATACGTTACCAATATTCCTCCCGGACGGCCTGTTTCGTCCATCACCGGGCTGCACGAAGGGTGCCATTGCTCCACCTGTAACGGACTATCGGCAGGTAGTAGATCGGTAGTAGTACTGGGGTCAGTACCCGAGAGTAATATGTGTTTTATTAGAGGTACTACATCCGGCCAGGTACTATACGCTGAGCTTCCCCGGGGAGGGAGGCCCGTCTGGTCGAATGCACTAAGGTTTCTAAAGGCTTCATTATAGAAAACCAGGGCGTCAATCCCCCAGAAGAGAACCATGGGCAGCACAGAGCTTTCTACTATACTTAATGTGGTTCGCAGACTTTGTGGCCATTGTTCAGAGGATCCCAGCGCAGTAGCCGGGTAAGCGTCACCTACCCACTTTCCCGGGACTTCATGCCCGGGAATACCAATCATAGGAGGCAGTTGTAAGGAGTTCAATTTCAAGAGGAGGAAGTATAATTTTCAGATGAATGATTCAAATTTCAGGCTATGTCAGGGATCTAGTTATGATTTGGACCTTGCGCGTAAGTACCAGACTTCGCGGCAGGTGTAGGAAAATTCTGTATCAGTAGTTCGTGTTCTTTCAGCTTATTGATTTCTTCGATCACCAGTGGTTTTCTGATATATGACAAGACACTGCTATAGCGCCTGACTCTCTCTGTATCGAACGGAAGAAACGAAAAGGAACAGATACAGATCTTTGTATTCGGAAATAGGTGCTCGTACCGTGTGGTATATTCTTCCAGAAAATGCCACCCATTCATAACGGGCATCTCCACATCCAGAAATATCAACTCGGGTACATGGGGTACCTCACCGGTACGTAGTTTTTCAAAGTAATCCAACCCCTCCCTGCCATTTCGCAGGACAATCACATTCTCCGCAAAATTGTGCCGTTTGACCATTAAGGTTAGTAGCTTGAGAGTAGTAGGATCATCATCAATCAAGAGTAAATGGTTAATCATTCTATATGTAATAATGGATACTTTGAGGTATGCAACAATCAGGCCGAAGCCTCTGCATGAGGGGTAGATTTTATGAGTGAAGAATAGACTGGGGGAGGAGCGGTCTGTGAGTCAAAAAGTTGATGGTAGAAGTGCTAAGCGAATGTAAATACCACCGTCACGATGTGAGACTAACTGATGCCTCCCAATTCACCATTCATAGGTATGGTATCAGGCAGATCTTTAAGTACTTACCCATTCTTATAGTAGTTGGCTAACGGAGTTTAGGCACCTCTACCGCACGGCCTACATAACCTGTTTCTTTTGTACCTGAGTCTGGTCTTCTTTATTAGTAAAGCAACTTTAGGTAAGTAATTTAAGTAGAGTGCTCCCTTTCTTATTGTATGATAAAAGGGGAGATGAAAGACCTTGATCTATATTTGGATTTTTCGGAGATGGGTAGTGGTATGGCCGGTTTTGACAGCCTGTATTACAAGTACCACCAGGCCGTGTATGCAAACATTCTTAAAATGGTGCGGGAGCCTGCTGTTGCGGAAGATCTGTTGCAGGATGTTTTCTTGGCGCTTTGGGAACACCACACCTCTATTGAGAGCAATAGGGTAGCCAACTGGCTATTTGTAGTGAGCTATAACAAATCACTTACGTTTCTAAAAAAGCTACGGCGAAGTCCGGTTTCTCTGGTACCTGAGATAGCCGTACTGGAGAACATAGCTTCCAGCGATTTACTTTCGGAGGAAGACTTTCTGGAACGGCTGGCTATGGTAGAAGAAGCCATAGCACTCTTACCGGAACGCAAAAAAGAAATCTTTTATAAATACCGCTTTGAAGGCATTCCTCTCCAGGAGATTGCGTCTCTCCTGAACATTTCCGTTCATACGGTAAAGGACCATCTGAAGGTGGCAACGAAGTTTATCCGGGAGTATATGACCGAAAAGTCCTGTCATCCTTCAAATGCTGACCTCCTGCTGATCTCCCTGTACTTCTCCCTTTGAGGGGGCAATTTGCTGATTTTATAATTTTTTTGAAAAACTACCCATCCTGTTTTTCAATCCGGAGTATTTAGGGATATAAACCAAATGCTCCATGCCTACTATCCATCAGCTTCTGGATAAACTAGTCCAGGGTACCATTACCGAAGAAGAAGAACGCTACCTTTTTTCCTGGCTTAATAATCACCAGGACGAATGGGCTTTTTCTCAATACACAGCATACATCCAGCTGCTCAAAAATAAGCACAAAGCACTGGAGGAGGAAAAAGCGACTCTGATTCTCCAGAAAATACATAACCGGATAGTTGTCGATGCACCACTAGCCAGCGAGCCCGATGCGGCAGGCCCCGCCACTACGGAGGACTACCGTACACCAATGCTTCGGAGTCGTTTTCAATTCAGGTACTGGGCCGCTGCGGCCTCAGTTCTGCTGCTGATCCTCTCGGGCTGGTGGTACTGGAGTAGTATGGCAGAGCTAACATCAGGTGAGGGCTCAGTTGCCTCCAATGCTCCTCATGTTATTGAAAATTCCAATCAGTCGTCAGGTATCAAACCCGTTGCTCTACCCGATGGCAGCTCAGTATTGCTGTACCCGGATAGCAAAATCAGCTTTACCGACTCCTTGCAAGGCAATCAGCGGGTGGTGCATCTGTGGGGAAAGGCTTTTTTTGAAGTCAGCAAAGATTCCCTAAGACCTTTTATGGTAGTGACTACCGACATGGTGACGAAGGTACTGGGTACCAGCTTCATGGTGGAAGCCTTTGAAAACCAAAAGAACTTTTCAGTAACCGTGAAAACCGGTAAAGTATCGGTAACTACGAACGACAAAGTTACTTTTGGCGAAGCCAGGCCCACCAGGTCTATACAACTGACGGCTAACCAGCAGGCCGTGCTGGCCAGAAGCAACCAATCCTTTACTGCAGTGTCCATTCAGCCCGAATTGGTCCCCGAGCTGATTCCGCCGGCCCCGCTTACCTACCGATTCAGGGATGTACCCGTTGTCCAGATTCTGAAGACACTAAGTCAGGATTACGGCATCCCGATTCAGGTGGACGAGAAGGTTCTATCGGGCTGCTCACTTACCACTACACTGGCAGATAAATCGCTGTTCGAAAAGCTGAAGATTATCTGTGAAGGGATAGGCCCAGGTACTTACTACACCGTCCGGGAAGAATCCATAAGCATAACATCCCTAGGATGTAACAACTAAAACCTAACTCCTAAACCCTTACCCATTATGCCACCAATCTCTAACGCTCCCCCCTAGCTACTGCTACCACCTTAATGGAGGTGCGAAGTATTCTGGTGCAGAATACCTATTGTAATAACCTCCACCCCCTGAAAGTATGAGCTAATCTTTTTGCCAATTAATGCTGACCTAAATGAAAGTAAATTCTAAAGTAAAGTCCCGTGGATGGATGTTACTACAACTGACTGGGCTACCCTTTTTGTTAATCTGGCTCCTTTTAGGACCCGCACTAGCCAATACTACGGCCCAGGAGATGCTGGACCGCCGGATTAGTATTTCGTTTGAAAACACAGACCTGATTACGGTGCTGGACCGGCTAAGTGAGGCTGCCCGGGTAGATATTACCTATAATTCACGGATCATCCCCAGGAGCCATACGGTAACCCGTGATTTTAACAACGTAAGAGTTGCCGATATACTGACACAGCTACTAACGCCTCTGGATGTAACATTTCTTGTCATGGACAAGCAGGTTATTCTCCGCAAGCGTGCGGCTACCCCTCTACCTAGTACTCCCTCCATCAAAGTAGGGGCAGAAGCCTCCGTGCTGGATAAGCGTGTACAGGGAAAAGTAATGGATGAGAAAGGGGAGGGGCTACCGGGCGTTAGCATTATCCTGAAGGGGAGCCAGCAAGGTACCACAACCGATGTGGAAGGTAACTTTTCGATCTCTGTTCCAAACGATGAGTCAGTACTTATCTTCTCGTTTGTCGGGTATACAAATCAGGAGGTTGTAGTCGGGAACAGGACCCAATTGGAAATAAACCTTGTAGCGGATGTGAAGTCCCTGCAGGAGGTGGTAGTAGTTGGCTACGGAACCCAGAAAAAGGCAAACCTAACGGGCGCGGTCGCAACCGTTGATATAGCTCAACAGGCCGAGACCCGTCCTATTACTTCTCTTTCCTCTGGTTTGTCTGGTTTGGCTTCCGGTCTATCGGTCAACCAGGGCAGTGGACGTCCGGGTGGAGATGGGGCCACGCTACGGATCAGGGGCCAGGGTACCCTGAATAATTCAGACCCACTGGTGATCATTGATGGAGCCGTAGGGAATATGAATCACCTGAACCCGCAGGATGTAGAGAGCATTTCGGTACTGAAGGATGCCGCCTCAGCCGCTATATATGGATCAAGAGCAGCCAATGGGGTTATTCTGATTACTACCAAAAAGGGTAAGTCCGGCGAGTTCAGGGTAAACTACAATTCCTTCTTTTCTACGGCAAAACCTTCCCATGTAGTAAAGACCGTCTCCAACTACGCTAACTACATGGAGCTGATCAACGAGGGATTCAGGAACTCGGATCCTAATGCTACTCCCATCTTCTCACAGGAAAAAATAGACTTATGGCGCGCCAATGAAGGAAAAGATCCGCTCAAGTACCCCAACACCGAATGGACCGAACAAGTATTCAGACCAAACTTGCAGCAAAACCACAACCTATCGTTTTCCGGTGGTACCGCTACAAGTCGCTACTTTGGTTCCTTTGGATACTTAGATAACCCGGGTATTATCGAAAAAGCAGGCTACCAGCGCTACAGTATGCGCCTGAATATGGAAGCTAATGTAAAGCCCTGGCTGACATTGGGTACTATGCTCAATGGTCTGGTTGCTAAAACGGATATAGGGACCAATATCCTGGAGGATGTCTTTACGTATGCCGGCGCCAGTACACCTGGTATGGTACTCAGAGCTCCGGATGGTCGCTTCGGAAGTCCTAATAATCCCGAAGATGATCCTCAGTCCAACAACGTACTTCACAGGCTTTACGGCCGGAAGGGCGACATCAGACAGAATAAGTTAACGAGTCGTTTCTTTGGTAAACTGCAGCCGCTGGAAGGACTCTCTATCGAAGGATCTTTTAACTATATATTTGATGATCAGCTACAATACCATCAGCCGGTATTTAATGATCGCTGGGATTTTATCAACAATACAGTCGCTACTGCGGGTACCGGCCGATCGTCGGTCTTCAACCAGAACAACAAAAACTACCAGTACTTCATGGATGGGATTGTTCGGTATGACCGGACGTTTTTCAGCCGGTTGACGATGAATCTGATGGTGGGTGCCAGCCAGGAGTACTATAAAAACGATTGGTTCAATGCCAGCAAGCTCGATCTGGTTGATCCCCTTCTTAGTGTGATCGATGCTGCCACCATGGATGCGGCGGCCAACGGAAATGCCAGCGACTGGGTGATGAGGTCTTACTTCGGACGGATCAACCTGAATCTGGATGACAAGTACCTGTTTGAGGCGAACCTCCGTAGGGATGGTACTTCCCGCTTTGCCGCCGGAGCGAGCCGATGGGGTATGTTTCCTTCATTCTCGGCGGGCTGGAGAATCTCAGAGGAATCTTTCTATGACATCTCCTGGATGCCAAGCCTGAAAGTCCGGGCCTCCTATGGTTCGCTGGGCAACAACGCCGTTGGTAACTATGAGTACCAGGCGGTGTATAATGCGGCCAACTATATCCTGAACAATAACCTGTACGTCGGCTTTGCCCAGACGGCGCTGTCAAACGCGGCTCTGACCTGGGAGAGTACCTACATTACTAACCTGGGTTTGGATTTCGGACTGTTCAATAACAGACTGGATGGCTCCCTGGAAGTATTCGATAAGAGAACCAAGAATATCCTGATCGACCTGCCGGCTCCGCTGGTCGTAGGAAATGCATCCATTCCAAAACAGAACGCGGCTGAAGTACAAAACAAAGGGATAGAACTGAACCTTAACTACCGCAACAATGTAGGGGCCTTCAACTACCGGGTAGGAGGTAACTTCAGCTTTGTGGACAACAAGGTGACTAAATTTAAAGGGAAGGACCGTACCATCAGTGGCTCCAACTTGATTCAGGAGGGATACGCCATCAATACCCAGTATGTACTGGCGGTAGACCGGATCATCCAGACTGACGAGGACCTCGCACTGGTACAAAGCCTGATCGATAATGCTCCGCTGGATCCTGCAACCGGACAAAAACGTAATCCCTTTGCCGCCTATGGTACTCCCAGAATAGGTGATCTTCTGTATAAGGATATGAATGGAGACGGGATCATCAACGACGAGGATCGGTATACGGTAGGGCATGGTACGGCACCACGTATTTTCTATGGTATGAATATGGGTTTTGACTGGAAGAACTTTGACTTCTCAGTTTTGCTGCAGGGAGCGGCTGGTCTTAGAACCATCTGGACCGACATCTATCATACGACCGGTGTACGCTGGGGATATCAGATCAATGAGGAAGTAGCTGAAGGCAGATGGTACCCGGGCCGTACCGATGCTACCTATCCAAGGCTGCTGAACTATACTGATGTGAGAAATACCCGCAACAGTGACTTCTGGTTACAGAATCGCTCATACATGCGTCTGAAGAATATTCAGCTGGGCTATACACTTCCCAAAGCAATAACTGAAAAAGTAAAAATATCTACCCTGCGCGTGTACGGAAGTCTGGAAAACTACCTGACTTTTACCCGCTATAAGGGATTTGATCCGGAAGTAAGTGGAGTACAATATCCTACTCTTAAACAAGCATTACTGGGACTCAACCTTACTTTTTAACTAGAAGCATCATGAAAAAAATACTTTATCTAGTACTACTACTCAGCGTTAGTGGTTGCTATGACCTGGACACTCAACCTTATGATAGAGTAAGTGCCGGTACCTTTTGGAAAACGGAGGAGCATGCCCTTCAGGGACTGGTGGGCGTATATGCAGACATGAAGGATCACAATCTCTTCGGGCTATATAACATGTTTGATAACATGACGGATATCGCTATCGGTTATGACCCTCAGGGGATGGGTGACTTCATTAACGGCAATTTTACCGACCGTACCGGAGCCGTTGTGAATCGCTGGCGCCGTGGCTACGACGGGATCCAACGGGCCAACACCGCGATTCGTAACATAGCTGGCATGGATATCCCCGAAGCATCAAAGACGGTTTATATCGCAGAAGCCCGGTTCCTGAGGGGGCTGTACTACTTCTATCTGATGAACCTCTTCGGAGGAGTACCCATTTATGATGAAGCGGTAGATCTGAATAAGGATTTCAATCAGTTGCTAAAGCCCAGAAGCTCAGAAGAAGAGGTACGTGCTTTCATACTGGCTGACCTGACTGCCGCTGTGGATGGACTGCCTGTTACCTATCCGCCGGCACATCTGGGACGAGCTACCAAGGGAGCCGCTCTGGCATTTCGGGGTAAAGTGTACCTGTTTAATAAGGAGTGGGCCAAAGCCATCAGTGATTTTGAAGAAGTTGTGTACAACAAGTCTAACAATTATGGCTATGAGCTAAATCCCAGCTACGCCAATCTGTTCAAGCAAACGGGTCATAATAGTAAAGAGATGATTTTTACTATCCAGAACAAGGGGGGAGTAGGTTTCCCGTATGGTATGCCGTTGGCTTTTTATCTGGGTACCCGATCTACCTTCGGAAGCAGCTGGAATAATGGAATGCCTAGTACCACCCTGGCCGATATGTATGAAAACAGAGATGGTACACCCTTTGACTGGGAACAGCATTTCCCCGGCTATACTACCAACAATACCGTAAAAAGAACGGCCATGATTGCTACCCAGCAGAGTGGCAAATTGGTAACGGTACCTGATACGGCTAAACTGAATGAGATCTATAGTAATCGGGATCCCCGTATGACTGAGACACTGGTAGTACCCTATTCGTACCAACTGGGATGGAATGCCAACGCTCCCCGCCAGATGCAGCTGGTACTGGCCACCGGTGCGAACGAAAATTTTGGTCAAATCCGTAATAACAGAGGGTGGATGACCTACGTATGGAGAAAGTTTGTACCGGAGGCTAACCTGAACGGTGACCTGACCGACCGAGCGCATACGCCGATCAACTTCCCCCTCATGCGTCTTGGGGATGTACTACTTATGCTGGCCGAGGCCTATAACGAGATGGGGCAGCTCGACAAAGCCATTGCTGAACTGAACAAAGTAAGAGCACGCTCATCTATGCCTGGCCTTAACAGTGGGGTAGCAGCATTGGCAGTAAGCAGTAAGGAAGATATGTTCCGGCGCATTGTTCATGAGAGAGCCGTAGAACTGGCTGGTGAAGGACACCGGTACTTCGATCTGAAACGCTGGGGCCTTCTCAAAGCCTATACCGCAGGAGTCACTGAGAAAAGTATCGTTGGCGATAATCTCCTGACCCGTAACTTCCAGAATCGTCATGTTATCTGGCCTATTCCTGCTCAGGAAATTGAAATGAATCCTTCGCTTACCCAGAATCCAGGCTGGTGAGTGCATTGATTATTGGACTGGCAGTACCCATTTGGTACTGCCTGTTTTTTCTTTTGAATGTACAGTCACTACTATCCCTAACTACATGGGTTATAGGAAGAAAACGAAGCTGATACAGCCTTTCTTCTTACTACCCAAATTCAGTTCATCGTCAGAATAGACGGCTTATCCACTCATATTGCCAGTTGAGCAAGATCCCGTAGTATATCAGTGGGGTGCGCTATACCTTTGAATCATCAAACAAGCCCAAAAGGCACTAAAACTTAGCCACCTATACTTTATACAGCCATGAAAAAACTATTGACTTTCGCATTTGCTCTTTTTACGTTAACGGCTTCTTTCGCTAGTACTGAAACGGCCACCACTCCCGAAAAGGGTTTTACTTTCAACTCTTCGGCTTATACGTCAGTTACTACGCAGCAACTACACGTAGCCGTTGAGAAACAGGAAGGCCGGAAGGTACAGATCCAGCTGCTGAATGAGCAGGGAGATGTACTGGTAGATGAAGTGGTAGGAAAAAAGAAAAACAGCTACCGGGCCCGCATTGAAGTGAATCATCTGCAGGATGGTACTTATAAACTGCTGATCACGGACGGAACTACTACCCAAAGCCGTACCATAAAGCTATCAACATCAGCACCCGTAACGGCTCCTGCCCGGGTCGTGAGCCTGCAATAGTATTTTATAGCAACGCACATAAAAACCGGGACCTATCTGATCAGATAGGTCCCGGTTAGTTTATTGACTACTATTGCCTTTTGCGGTTCATACAGCGGGCTCAGGTACCTGGTCAGCTCCCGTCTACCTATTCAGCCCCTGCTAGTATGGAGTAAGGCAACTATACTACCGGAGCAGTTTCAGGTTCGGCAGGTACCTCTTCTGAGATAAAGTAATCAGTTGCGTATACTACCAGAAAACCAACTGCCGCCAGTACTAAAGCCATACCCAGGTAAGCATCCTGATTCGTCAGTGATTCGAAATCAGCAGGTAGTACATTCTGCTGAACCAGAGGTTTTACCTCTCCGTGGCGATCAGTGTACGTTTTCAAAGTCTGCTTCCAGGGCCATACTTTATTCAACGACCCCACCATAAAGCCCGTCAGTAAAGCGACAGTGATACTGTGGTACTTCTTGAGGGCCCAGTTCAGGACATGCGAAAATGAAAGAATACCCACAACACAACCCATTCCGAATACGGCTATTACACCTATCTTCAGATCCTTTACTGCATTAAGAATAAACTCATATTTGGCCAGAAGTACCAGCAGGAAGCTACCTGAAATACCAGGCAGAATCATGGCGCAGATGGCAATAGCCCCCGACAGAAACAGGAACCAGTACGCTTCGGGGGTTTGGGTAGGAGTGGCTACCGTAACAAAGTAGGCAATAGCTGCCCCCGCGACTCCGGAAAGTAAAACAGCAGGGCTCCATCCGGTGATCTTTTTTCCAACTACTACGGCCGACGCTACAATGAGCCCGAAGAAAAATGACCAGAGCAGCACAGGGTAATTAGCCAGCAGGAACAGGATCACCCGGGATAGGGAAAGGACCGAGAATCCAATCCCGGACAAAAGCGTAAGTAAGAAGGTACCATTAACGTGTTGCCATAGCGCTTTGATTCTGAAGGCTAGTAACAGCTTCAGGGCTTCACCATTCACAGAGCGGATCGAAGCTAGTAGTTCTTCATAAATTCCCGTTATGAAGGCGATGGTACCACCGGAGACACCCGGGACCACATCGGCGGCTCCCATGCCTACTCCCTTCGAAAAAAGCAACAAGTAATCGGACGTAGTTCGTTTTTGCATTATTTAAGTAGATGGAAAATTAAAATCATACATATACTGAAATGACCTTCAACAGGTAGTGTAAGGGGGGTAACTCCTTAGGTTGTGGTAGGGGTAGTACGGTTTGCCTGCGCCATGAGGTACGCCTGCCAATACTGTCGTACGAATAGTTGTTCTTCCCGTGAGAGCCCCTCCTGTCCCCGTGCGACCCGCCGGAGAATGGAACAGAATCGTTTTCGGGCCTTATCGGAGAGTAGTACGGGTTGGTCTGCTGGTTTAGGGGTCTCGTGCGTGAATGTCTCTGGTACACTGGATCCCCCGATTTCCTGAAGGAAGGAGGTACAAATAGCTAGTTCGCTGGCCGTTAGGGGAGAGTAGGCTCCCTTTGCCTTATCCTCAGCCTCCTGAACGTTCATATTCAGGGTAGCCAATGTGCTTGTGATACTACTGGTAAGCTTCATACGCGGATTCATTAAACGTAGGTGTGGTTATAAGTTTATCCTCACTGGTTTTTTCCGGTACCTGATGAGAATACTTCCGGAAAAACTAGGCTAATGCGTGTGCTGCCAGTGAATGAAACGTCTTTTCATCAAGCCGGTAGCGATCGTTAAGGGTCAGGCTGCTTCTGGCGCTAAACAACACATAGTTTATGGCATTGTAGAGCAGCCAGTATGAGGGTTTGACGCCCAGCAACCTTTCCTCGAGGCGCAGTCTTTCGTGAGCCTGTTTGATAAGCTGGACCGGTACAGATAGATTCCGTAGTAAGGAATCGTTTCTGTTGGATAGGCCCGCTTGCTGAAGCTGCTGGTATACCGAAGCCGTAAGCGTGTTCTGTGAAGTCAGATGTTCTACCAGCAAATCATGAAGATGCTCCTGAAAACGCTCAATAGTCAGCGAATTATGGTGGAGTTTGCGAATTTCCGGGTCGGTCCGAAGCGATCGTTCCTTTGCTGGTTTCGCTTTCTGGGCAGCCTTCTTCTTCAAATCTCCCAGTCCGTACTGGAGCCAGTTCTGGTAAGAATGCAGATCCGTAAAGGTATCAGCCCAGCCCATCAGGCCATTCTGGCAAATATTACGGTACATGCTGCTACCAAGATGGGTCGAGGGTTCAAGCAGCGTCGTAAGCGTCTGCCCCTGTATACTGAAGGGAGTTCTGCCATTGTAACTATTGGTAAGGATCAGGCTCCGATGAAGCTCCTCTCCGCCAATGGGCAATGTAGCAGGTAAAATAATAGTGATATTAAACTCACCGGTTATGGTATGCTTGATCAGTAGCTGATAGTCCGGTACCAATCTATCGATTACCTCCCGGATGGCCTGATTGGGAATGATGGTGTAATCAGCACTCTGAATACCAAACATAGTCTTACGTCCCCCTGGCATTTGCCCTACTATCAGCTGTTGGCGGTCAGTAGCCATGATGTCGTAGTCAGGTAATAAATCGCTCAGCCAAAGAGGCTGCACCGGATAACATATATCGTCCCAGGAATCAGTGATAGTAGGTTCAGTACTTTTATAAGTCATCTAGCTTGCATTTGTAATTTTACAACTGTAAATTTACAACCATAAGTTTAACTCTCCAAATAGAGTCTTGATAAATCTGATCATAGGTTGAGATCAGGGAGTAACAGCTAACACCGGGTATACCAGGTAGAAGTAAAGGATCTACCTGATCTGTTACCAGAAGAATAGGGAAGGGGGGTAGTTAATCCCATACACGGGTACTTTAATGGAAACTAATCAAGTGGTTGACCTTTAGTGAATATTTGGCCACTTCCGGATACTAAACTCAAAGGGTATATGATGAAGTGGTCATTCTTCAAACAGCAGAAAATCAAGATTGTCGGATTACTCCTTCTGGTCCTGGTTATCGCCATTTATAACTCTTTGTCCATGGAACGTGCCGTTCAGGGAATGGATAAGAGCATGACTTCAGTATATGAAGACCGCTTGCAGCCCTCCGTCATTATAGTGTACCTGACGGAGCATCTGTACGCTAAAAGACTTCTACTTGAGGACTATCTGACCGGTCAGACAGCCCTATCCACTACTGCCCTGGAGAGTCAGCTGAAGGTGCACGATGTCAAAAGTCAGTTACTCATTGAGCAATTTGAAAAAACAACGCTCATAGGTTTTGAATCACAATGGCTGGCTTCGCTGAAGAACAGTCTGGCCGCCTATTCGCAACTGGAACGAGCCCTGATTGATTCAGTCAGGAATGCCCGCAGTGATGAGGCCATTCATCTGTTCCAAAAGAAAGGGGGATTACTATTCAGGCAAAGTATCCAGAATCTGCACAAACTGGCGCAACTTCAACTGGAGACGGGACAAGCGGCGGTAAAGCAGTCACATCAGGATGTGGCCAGGGCTTCGATACTTTCTACCCTGCTCATTACAATAGCCATTGTAGTAGTCATACAGATTCAGAGACTGGTGTACAATGCCCGGCTTTTAGATACAAAATCACCCTCCTTTCATCTGAATTAACATCATTATAAGGGGGTACTAGACACAGTACCCTATTGGTATAGTTTGGTTAAATTTTAATTCAACTAGTATGGAAACACAGAGAACCAGCGTAGTACTTGGAGAGGAAGATTTCCGTCTTTTAAAGCAATTCGCAGATAACAACTCCAGAGTAGCGGATCATGCCATGACATTATCCTATGAATTAAAGAGAGCTGTTGTCGTAAAAGAGCAAAATCTTCCGCCGGATAGCGTCCGGTTGAACTCTACTGTAAAAGTAAGAGACCTGGAAAGCGGGAAAGAAATGGTACTTACTATTGTCTTACCGGCCTTTGCCAATATCAATGAAAAAAAGATTTCGGTACTTACTCCCATGGGTAGCGCCCTGATCGGATTACGCAAAGGAGATCAGATAGACTGGAAAATGCCCGCCGGCATGAAAACCTTCTTCATCATGGATGTGTGGCAAAACGCTCAGTAGTTTGGTAGTCGCAGGTCTGACTCATAGGGGCTATTATGCCAAAGCATCAGGAAGCAGGCCTCCGGCTACACCAGCCAACAGGACAGGAAACACAGCTGGTCCGGTAGTAAGAAATCACAAAATTGACTATTCCTAAACCTAAATAATACCCATTGTAGCGTAAACCCTCCTAATACGTACAAGCTACCTAGTCTATGGATACCATGCAGCATGACCTGGAATACAGCCTGCGCTTTTTTGAAGGTCAGTATACAATAACCTTCAACGACGTTCCACTTGTCAATATGACGTTGTTTCAGGAGTGCATGGAGTACTTGTCGGGTAATGGCTATGTGAGCGTGGAGCGTGATCACAATGGCTTGATCTCCGCGGCTTACCTTACTAATCTGGGGCAACAGAAGTTTCAGGAGCTGGTAAAGTAGCATGAACGAGTGAAAATAGGGCACCTGGTACTCCCATTTTGTAAGGGAGTACCAGGTGCCTTTCTTTTTTGGAATAAGCTTGCTGGGTCTAATAGATAAGTATACCATCCATACTGGAATTCCGGGACAAGGGCTATTGCCGCGGCGCATTGGCACAAATAAGCCAACAGGAAGTACTCCAACTCGTACTACTATTGGTTGTTATTTAATGCCTTCATCCCTGTTGCAATCAGAAAAAACAGTTAAAACGCGGAAACAGATTACATTCCTACAAGTTTTTGTATCTGAGCTTCTATAAGATGCAATGGCGAGAAACGAAAAAGCCAACCCCGCAGATTGGGTCCCATTGATAGCTCTACACTCAATCCGGTCTATTCTATGCTCAATTGGAAACTGAAGAGTACCCTTACCCGGCTACTTGTATTTTTCTGCATCGTGTTTGTGGTTTCCTGCTCCTCTCCCAGGCATCTGCTTCGTTCGAGTGTGGAGAGTCGTTATTGCGAGCCTAGTCTGATCTATACCTACCATTCCCAGTATCTGCCGAAGGGTGAAATTGAATCAATGTTGAGTAAGGATAGCAGCTTAACCAATCGTTTCTCAAAGCATGATTTACTTGTTGCCAATGCCATCGGTGTACTGCCTTTGCTGCAGGACCTGATCCGGCTACAGCAGCAGAAAGGAAGGGATAGTCGTCTGGAGCAGGCGGTTCTACACCGCAAGATCAACAGCCGTTTACTACTGGCTTCTACTGAAATCTCCAGTATAGTCGCTGAACTCGATTGTGAGGGGGAACGGGCTTCACAGCTGGCTTTTTATCTGGACCAGCGGGATCAGCAGCGCATCAGGAATCTAACCGTGATTTCTATTGTGGCTGGTGCCGCAACCGCCGTTGTAGCTGCCTTTATGGCAAATAGTAATGTCGAAAATGCCATTAGTATCGGAGGGGGTATCGTCAGTGCCGGTCTGGGCACAGCGGCAGCATTTACCTCAAATCAGACGGTTCCTTTCGCGCACAAACGCAACCTGTTATCCGACATCTGGGGAGGATCGGAAGAGTCAACTATCTATTCACCTTTTATCTGGTATGTACTCAACGAAAAGTTTTTTAGTAACAGTGGGGAGACTTCCATTCGGCATAATATCCGGCAGCGCTGGAAGGACTACCTGCTTACTGAGGCAACCGACGAGGAACAGGTATTGTATTTCAGTGCGGGAGGAGATTACGATTCTGATGATTTACACGCGCGGTCCAATATGCTGAATGAACTGCAGGCTTCTATACTTACGATCAACCAGAACTTACGAAGTCTGATCGCTAATCTGCCTGACTAAGCCTTAGGATTCTCAGAGCCCTGCAAATTATACGATTAGGTACCCTTCCTGTACTAAGGTGGGTACCTGTGGATATTTTTCTTATGCCTGAATAAGCTTGTCGGGTGTGATGGGCAATGAGCGGATGCGTTTGCCGGTGGCATTGAACACGGCATTGGCAATGGCCGGTGCCACGCCCACCAGGGCAATTTCACCCAGCCCCTTTGAGCCCATTGGGTTGGTGTAGGGGTCTTTTTTATTGACGAACAGGACATCCACATGGGGTATGTCGGCATTGACCGGTACGTGATAGTCCGCCAGGTTATTATTGATAGGCCGGCCTAAACGGTGGTCAATCACCAGGTCTTCCATCAGGGCCATCCCAATACCGCCTACTGCTCCGCCAATCATCTGACTAGCCGCGGTTTTGGGGCTGATTATAGTACCCGCATCCGCACAGGACACCACGTAATCAATTTTGATCCGACCCGTGGCGGGATGAACCCGTAGTTTTACAAAATGCATGGAAAAAGAGTACATGGAATACGGCTGCTGCTGCCCCTTGGACTCTTTGGTAATTTCCAGGGCGGTCAGGTTGTTTTGCCGGAATAGCTCGTCATAGGCTACTTTAACGGAAGACTTTTTCTTCAGGGAGACCCTGTTACCGGCGAAGTCAATGTCTTCTACTTTTACATCGGAGACTTTGGCGGTATTAAATGCCGCACCTTCTTTGCTGGCCAGGGCAGTAATCTGCTCTTTCAAGGCTGCGCATACTTCAAATACGGCTGAACCTACCGTTGAGGTAACATTAGAACCACCCTGCATAGGGCCCGGCGGCAGGGTAGTGCTACCCATTTGTATGGTGATTTTGCCTGGGTCAATCCCCATAGCCTCAGAGGCCACGGCCGTCATCATGGTAGCCGTTCCCGGACCCATATCGTTTACCGAACACTGCAAAAGCAGCCGGCCATCCGGTTCCAGTCTGGCTTTTACCGTGGCAACCCACCGCATAGCTCCAAACGCACCCGTGCCCATCCCGTAGCCAACCAGCCAGTCGCCTTCTTTCAACATACCGGGCTGAAGCTGTCTGTTTTTCCACCCGATCTTTTCGGCTCCCATCTCATAGCACTCTTTGAGATGGTGGCTTGACCAGGGCCGGTTGTGCTCAGGATCTACATCCGCATGATTGCGCAGGCGAAATTCAATGGGAGGTAATGAGAGGGCTAATAATTAAAAAAGTACCTGCGTACAAGACATATAGATTAGCTCTTCAACAGGTTATGTGCAGTGTCCTTTTTCATTAAAATTTGAACCTGATTAGGTTATAACCAGGATTAAGCTGCTCAGTTTAATACTTCTTTATCATTTCCATAGTTTGTTGCTCTACTTCATCCTGCTTAACGGCTTTTTCAATCCTGCGGTATCCCAGCCACAAAATGATCAGTCCACTAATGGAGCAAATAGCCATTATGGCTGCCATCGGTAGGGCCGTTTCGTTAAAGAACACGCCTACCAAAGCAGAAGCCAGAGCTCCAAAAGTCATCTGCAAAGCACCCATCAAAGCGGACGCACTGCCTGCTCCTTTGGTGAAGGGAGCCATGGCAAGGGCTGCAGCGTTTGGGAATGTAAAGCCCTGACAACTCAGAAACAGCAATATCAATATGATAATACCGTACAAGCCTATCAGATTTGTTGCAATCCCCAGGATCAGCAGAAGACCAATGAGCGATTGTGAAAACAGCACAACTTTGAGTATCTGTACACTATTGTATCTTCTTAAGATACGGTTATTCAACTGGCTGCATCCAATGAGGCCCGCGGCTATGAGCGCGAAAATCATCCCGTATTGTTGTTCACTTACTCCATACAACTCCATAAATATAAAAGGAGAACCAGCCAGGTAGGCAAACAAACCCGCCGAGGCAATAGCACCGGCAAGGGCATAGGTTGCAAACTGAGATTCCTTAAAAACCTGAGCGTAGCCCTGCAGGACAGCTGCGGGTTTTAAAGAGTAAGAATGATCGGAGGCTTTGGTTTCAGGAAGCCATTTGACTACCGACAAAAGAATAAGGGTAGTAACGATAGCTAGTATAATAAAAACAGTCTCCCATCCAAAATCGGCTACCACATAACTTCCCACCGTTGGTGCCAGGATAGGAGAAACGCCCAGGATAAGAATGAGGAGAGAAAATACCTTTGCATTTTCTTTCACAGGAAACACATCCCGTACAATGGCGTTGGGTGCTACCATTCCTACACAGCCACCTAGGGCCTGAAGAAAACGAAACATGATCAGACTTTCCACTGATTTTGATAAGGAGCAGGCCACAGAAGCCAGGATGTACAAAACCAGTCCGATGAGCAGGGGCCTTTTTCTTCCAAAACGATCGAGCAGCGGTCCGCAAAGCAATTGTCCTACACAAATTCCTATAAAGAAACTGGAAAGTGAATAGCCTACTTTATCAACGGTTGTATTTAGACTTGCGGCAATGGTTGGAAAACCAGGCAGGTACATATCTATAGAAAATGGACCAATGGCTGAGAGCAACCCAAGAATAACTATTAAAAGAGTACGTTTTTTGTTTTCCACCATCTATGTATTTTATCAATGAATACTATTCGCCAATCATTACAAGTTCCCGCATACTACAAAAGTTCGTGCCTATAAGGAAAACAGATGTTTTCCTTATAGGCACGATATACTGGGTTTACCCTTTTTACTTGCTATTTTATTTTTTCAAAGATGCCATTTCAATGACAAAGCGGTACTTGACATCACCTTTCAGGAGGCGCTCATACGCTTCGTTGATCTGCTGGATGTTGATTATTTCGATGTCAGCAGGAATGTTGTGCTCGGCACAAAAATCCAGCATCTCCTGAGTTTCCGCAATGCCACCAATCATGGATCCGGCGAAGCTCTTGCGGCCGGGAATAAGGCTGAAGGCAGCAACGGGAAGCGGATGCTCAGGCGCTCCAACGAGGGCTAACGAACCATCTACGCGAAGCAGTGCCAGGTAAGCATTAATATCATGCTCTGCCGAAACGCAATCCAGGATAAAGTGGAGTTTACCATGGTAGGCAGCCATTTGTTCAGCGTTTTTAGATAGTACCACTTCATCAGCGCCTAATCTTTGAGCTTCTGCAAATTTCGATTCCGAGGTGGTAAACGCTACTACATGGGCGCCCATGGCTTTTGCTAACTTAAGGCCCATATGCCCCAGACCGCCTATTCCTACGATACCCACTTTTTTACCTGGACCCACATTCCAGTGACGCAGTGGTGAATAAGTCGTGATCCCAGCGCAAAGCAGAGGTGCCGCAGCGGCGGGATCCAGATTATCCGGGATACGCAGTACATAGTTCTCATCCACCACAATGCTTTCTGAATACCCCCCGAAAGTTGGATTACCGGGAAGGTGCTGGTCAGGTGAATTATAGGTACCGGTCATGCCGGGTTCACAATACTGCTCGAGCCCTTCACTACAATACTGACATTCTCTGCAGGAATCAACCATGCAGCCTACACCAACCATATCGCCTACTTTGAATTTGCTGACATGACCGCCCACACTAACAACCTTACCCACAATCTCGTGACCGGGAACACAGGGGTATAGCGAAGGTCCCCATTCGCTCCTGACGGTATGCAGGTCGGAGTGGCAAACGCCGCAGTACAGAATTTCTATTTCCACATCGTGCGGTGTAGGTATCCTGCGGTTGATACTCATTTGATTTAAAGGTGCTTCTGCCGCTTCTGTTCCGAATGCTTTTATTTCTTTAACTTCCATTCGTGTAATTTTCAAATTGTGTATCTAAAGAATAATAACTACGGGTTCTTACCCCGTTTCATATAGCATGAATAGGTATACTACATGCTAGCAGGCCAGTTGTTTTAGGGTACCGGCTCTAAGTTTCCAAATTTGCCCTTTAACGAGTACTATCCACGGTACTGCTCGTCGCTGACCTTTTCCAACCAGTCAACTGGCTTCCCATTAAGACTTTCCTGAATGGCTATGTGCGTCATGGCGGTCGTGGCGGTGGCACCGTGCCAGTGTTTCTCTCCGGGCGAAAACCAAATTACATCTCCGGGACGGATTTCTTCAATGGGTCCCCCTTCGCGCTGCGCCCATCCACAACCGGACGTAACGATCAGGGTCTGGCCGAGCGGATGGGTGTGCCAGGCCGTACGCGCTCCGGGTTCGAACGTAACCTGGGCACCACCAGCGCGTGCCGGCTCAATGGCCTGAAACAGGTAATCGATCCGCACGGTACCGGTAAACCAGTCTTCGGGTCCTTTCTGAGAAGGCTGTGAGCCTATTCTTGTGATTTCCATAGCTGTTTATTTTATTTTGGCAGACGTCTTCATTCCCCAATTCAATCTCAATTAACTCTTGTAGAAAACGCTGTTTAAGAATGATTGCATTTGAGCCGCATAAGGTACTCCGTACTGGGCAAATGTTGCTCTTGTGGCCGCATCTGGTTTCCAGTCAAAAAAGGCGTGTCCGGCGCCTTCCACCTGAATATATTGAACAGGCTGTCCGGCTTCCTTTAACACATCTACATAGCGCTGTACCATGGCATGGTTTACGATGGGGTCATTAGTACCACGCACCATGAAGTGCGGAAGGCTCCGGTCACCTACCTGGGGTACATGCTTTGTGGGAGAAAAGGCGTCCCAATACCCGGGGTCGGTTTGTTCCAGTAATGCTTTAAAGTCGGATGCCTCCGAAGCACCGTAACTAGGCGCCACGGCTTTAATAGCATTGGTAATTTCTTTCTTTACCTGATCAACTGATTTTCCTTTGGGCAGGTAGGTGGGCATATACTGATACACTCCATTGCTTGCCCCGAAACCACCACTGCCAATAAGTGGACTAAGGGTGGCTGCTGCTTCTGCCAAATGGCCGCCGGCGCTGTCGCCCGTCACCGCAATTCGGGTTGGGTCCCCGCCATACTGCGCCGCATGTTCCTGGATATGGGCTATAGCCCCAAAAACATCTTCAATCAATTGGTGCATGTAGGCTGGGGGTCTCCGTCCAGTTTGTTCATCCACCGGTAATCAATACTGAATACCACATATTTGCCATCTTTAACCAACTCCCGGGCCAGGCCCCGCATGATATCTTCGTTGTTTGAAGACCAGCCTCCCCCATGAATGATGACAACTATAGGCAGGTTTTTGGCGTTTTTCGGAGAGTAAACATCGTACTTCAGAGGCTTGATTCCTGGCTTGGCATACACAACATCCTGGGTTACTTTTATATCTTTCACCAGCGAACGCGGCACAAAAGTGGCTCCAATCTTCTTATCCTTGGTAACCGTAATTTTCATTGTGGGCGAAAAGCTTTCGTAGCTTGTCGTTCCCCACATGCCTCCCTTTACCGTGTAGTATACGGCATCCAGACTGTAAGCAGATGCGGGTTTGGCTTGTACGGTTAAGATGGTACCCGCCGGTACTTTACCGTCTTCCGGAATTTTGGGGGTGATTGTATAAGAACCGTTTTCGGCCGGAACAAGCGTTACAGTATAGGTTTCTGCTGGCTTCACTTTTGATAAAGATAATGCCGAGGTTGCATTACTAGTAGAAACTAGTAATAGGATGGCAGAGGCTAGTATTGGTAGTAGTAGCTTCCAGGTTGATTTATGCATAGGGCTAAATTTTTAAATAGGTGGAATGTATTCCTGATAATTTTATTCTTTAACTCTAAGGCCTTCTCTATGCTTTTTATTCCAATTCAAACGTGACGGTTACATTTCCAGAACCCAAAGCCGCCGCAAGCCCAGCAGGATCAGTAATGCGGCCAAGCCTGGTATAGCTGTACGGGGTTGGAAAGCTTTTATAGAAGAGTACCAGCGTTTTAGAACCGTACAACATCAGATCGCCGATCTGAATGGTCCCGGGATTAGATGCGTTGGTCGGCAGACTGGTGGAAAAATCAAAATATTTCTCATTCCCGTTTAGCTCATTCATCGCCAGGGTCAGAGGCAACAGCGTTTTAAAAGCGGTAGCGGCAGCATTGTCATCAAGTGTGGCCAGAAAAGTATGGGTTCCGATTTTTATTCTCATTTTACTTCCAGTGAGATTAGGAGTGTTGCTATTATCCTCTTTTCCCGCGTCAGAGCTTCCGGATACCGTGGCGACCTGGTCACAAGAGGCAAAACTTGTAGTAAAGAATAGGAGCGAGAAAATAAGGGTAAGGGAATAGTTCATAGCGGTTGCGTTTTTATAGCAGGTACTTGAAATTGGGTTGCCGATTTCTGGTACCTGCTATTGGTTGGATCAATTTGATTTTTACTTTTCCCCCATAGGGTAGACTTTAACACAGCACTTTAATCTGCTTTGTTGTATTCTTCATCTGTTACCGGGTGCAGCCATTTTACAATTCCTTTTTCTGTATTGGGCAGGATGTAGATTTGCTGCATTCCCCTATCAGGGCTGGCTCCGTGCCAATGCATGACATTGGGCGGACACTTTATAACATCGCCTTTGCGGATCGTTTGCCGGGGCTGTCCCTGTATCTGGTGGTAGCCTACGCCATCCGTGATGAGCAGCATCTGCCCGGCCGGGTGAATATGCCAGTTGCTTCGGGCGCCCGGCTCGAAGTAGACGTTGCCGACGAGGGTATTGTAAACGGTATCATCCGCTACCAGACCGTAGGCCCAGGCCCTGCCGGTGAAGTTCTGGGCGGGTCCTAATTCACCTTTGGGGAAGATGGCATTGGTTTCGGCAGCAGTGGATTGCTGAGGTACCAGAGTCTTACAGCCTATGCTGAACAAGGTTACCAAAGCAAAAACCGCTATTAAGGAATTTTTCATACGTCGCGTCGGTGTTTAAGGGACTAGTTAATGGGTCCGAGCAATAGGGTCGGACAGTTCATGATCATTCTATCGTTTTGATGAATCGGGCGGGTACACCACCTACCACGGTATTGGCCGGAACATCCTTAGCTACCACGGCTCCTGCCGCTACGATGGCGTTCTCGCCAATGGTCACGCCGGGGAGGATGGTAGCTCCGGCACCAATCCAGGCATTCCGCTTCACGACGATTGGTTTTAAAATAAGTGCTTTTCGAGTAGTGGGATCTACCGGATGATTTTCGGTGATGAGGTTTACCTTGGGGCCTATTAGTACATCGTCTTCAATGGTAATACCTCCCATATCCAGAAAGGAGCAGGCATGATTGATAAACACATTGTTGCCGATCCGGATAAACCGGCCAAAATTGGTGTAGAAAGGGGGAAATACAGTGGTACTCTGATCCAGTTGGGTACCTATGATGTCACTTAGCCGTTCGCGTACCTGGTCCACGTCGGTGGCCGTATTAAGTTCGGCAGATAATCGGATGGTACGGGATACAATCTCCAGCACCTTTGGATACTGCGGGTCATCTAACCGCAATAATTCTCCGGCTCTCATCCTATCAAATATATCCTGATTCGCTTGATTCATACCTTTGGTGTGTTTTCGGGAAGCGCTGGCTGCCCTAAGATTTTAAAAACACAAAGATACTCTACCCATTACCCCGACGGGTAATGAGAATCAAACCAATCATTAAGGATTTCAAACCTCCTGTCCTCGCAGGGACTTGGGAGTTGTGCCGGTCAGACGCTTGAAGTAGTTGTTGAAATAGGAGGGATACTCAAAGCCTAGCGCATAGGCTATGTCGGCTATATTCCAGTCCGTATGCTGAAGCAAAGCCTTGGCTTCGCTGATGATGCGTTCTGAAATATGCGTAGTGGTGGGCTTGCCGGTCACTTCCTTCACGGCGCGGTTCAGGTAGTTGACATGCACATGCAGATGATCAGCATAGTCCTGGGCCGTCTTAAGTTGCAGCGGCCGGTCGGACCCTTCAATCGGGAACTGTCTTTCCAGAAGCTCCAGGAACACGGAAGTAAGGCGGGAGGCGGCGTTCTTATGCTGGTCATAGTTCTGCGAAGGCTCCAGTTTGAGCGCTTCGTGAATGATCAGATGGATGTAGTTGCGTATAAGGTCGTCTTTATAAGCATAATCCGTCTGCTGCTCATCAATCATTTTCTGGAAGATGGTATTCAAGAACTCCCGCTGCTGCTCGCTTATCTTTAGGATGGGAGTACCGCCAATCTTGAATAGAGGGGACTGCTGCAGACTTTCGGAACGCTCAGATACTTTTAGGAAATCTTCTGAAAAAAGGCAGGTATAGCCTACATAGGTAGTGGACAGAGTCTCCCAGGAATAGGGGATATGGGGATTGCCAAAGAATAAAATAGTACCCTCGGCTTCAAAACTTCGGTCCGCATAGTGAATGATGCTCTTACCGGTAGTCAGACAAATTTTATAAAAGTCCTTTCTACTGTAGATGCGGGTGGCCTGACCGTCACTTTCAATCTGAAAGACATTGAATCCTTTCAATTTCAGTTCGGTGTTGAATTCTGAAACGGGTCGCACTATCTTGTTTTCCATTAAGCAAAGTTAAGAAAATCAAATAGCAGTTGTGGGATGTAACGGGACTACTTTGCTAAAAAAAGCTCTGCTATACAGAAAGGGTGCCAAACCTGGAGTATTACAGTTAATTCGCTGATCATGAATGTTCTAGATTCGAAAAAAAAACCGTTAACGAGTGGCAACTATTAGCCGTATTACCCGTAATTCAGTTTCAAAAAGTTTGGAAAACCAGATTTGTCTATTCACATTTGCCAACGATCGTGTAGTACAACAACTCATTGGTAAGCATACGAAGCGCACAACAGCACATACATACTATGTCCCTAAACAATGTCCAACATCCTGCTTTAGATACTAGTTTGTACCGCCTGCCGTCGGCGTCAAATAGTTGTTGTATTTAATTTTTCGGCCTACCAACGCCCCTTTTTTCCCTGTTTAACAAATCAAGACACTCCCATGTATGTACCCAATATCGCAAGCAGGCTTTTTCTTGTATTAGGGAACTCTATAAATTATGTAGATTAAGTATAGTAAATAAACCTTCTGTCCTTCACCAACCAATCAAGTACAGCCTATGCTACCTTTTCTTGTTGACCGTATAGACTACTTACACTCTCCGCTGACCGTTAGACTTACCGGATGGATCGCTCGTTGGCAGCTGACAGTTAAGACGACCTGGCAGTATATAGATCATATTCTCCTAAGATCGAGCCTTTACTTGGTCAGAGAAACGTGTAATAGGTATGAAAAAATGAAAGTTGACTTTCTTGTTTAACTTTTGACGGATAACGTAGATCCCCAACATGATTGAGACGAAGGATGAAAAGTTGCTATGGGAAGCCTTTCAATCAGGTGATGAAGAGGCCTATACTCAGATATACCGTCTGCATGTGAAAGTCATGTACAGGTATGGAATGAGTTTAGTTTCGGTGTCAGAAGCATTTGTTTTTGATTGTATCCATGATGTTTTTACAGAGCTCTGGATTAAGCGTGAGAGGCTTTCAGTACCTGATAATATGCGCTTTTACTTACTCAAGTCGCTTAAGGTTAGGATTCTTCACCTTCTGAAACGGAAGGAACAGGTATATGTATCTCTGGCTGATGAAGATTTTGATACGCTCTGGGAAGAGTCTTCGGATGGTATATTCAACCAGAACGATGAGTTTTACAACCGACAGGACCTAATCAAAAAACTAATCGCTCAACTTCCCCCGCGACAGCAGGAAGCAATTCGTCTTCGCTATGTAGAAAACATGGATTATGGTGAAATCGCCTCATTGCTATCGGTTAACCGTCAGTCAGCCCAAAACTTGGTATTTAGGGCGGTTGAGCGGCTCCGGAGCTGGATAGCCATCTAAATTTAATATTTTTTCTTCTTTTCTTTCAGATAAGTGAGTATGATAGCCCGGAATTGGTCATCTATGTGAAAAGGCAGACCTATATCCGTGAAAAAGGATTATACACGATTTACCGTAGCTGATTTCGTTACCGATGATGCTTTTTTACAGCATCACTTGCATCCCACCGTATCATCTCAATCCTTTTGGGAGAACTGGCTGGCTTGTAATCCTAATAGGGCGGAAGAATGGAATCAAGCTAAAAGGTTAATAGAAGCGGTACAACTGGGATTGGATGATTATACCCGCACCTTTCTTTCTGAAGAGGCAGAAGAACAGCTTTTAAACCGGATTCTCTCCACCAATGCCCAGTATAACCAACGTACTTCCCGATCCTGGCGTATAAAAAGCTCATCTCTGGCGCAGGTCATAGCTGTGGCTGCCTGTATCCTTGTTATGATCAGTATCGGGCTGAGGTACTTTTACGGGAATAATGACAGGGAGTCTATTTATACGAAGCATAAAACGTTACTCTTTGACTCTGTCATTGAGACGGCTAATACCACGTCCCGGATTGACTCCGTCACACTACCTGATGGATCAACGATACTTTTATACCCTGGTAGCCGCATTAGCTACTCAGTTAAATTCGGAAAGGTTGATCGAACGGTAAACATCTCAGGGAGAACCGTACTGGATGTAGTCAAAAATCCGAATATGCCTTTCATTGTCTATGCCAATGAGCTGGTTACCAAAGTGCTGGGTACCCGCTTTGAAGTGGAGGCTTACGAAGATTCCAGGGACGTGATCGTAAAGGTGCATAGTGGACAGGTAAGTGTATTCAAGAACAGTACCCTTACCAAGCGGCCCGCATCAGGGACTGAACAAACGGGTGTTGTTCTAAGGCCGAACCAGCAGGTCAAGTTTTCCCGGCAGAGCGAAGAGTTTAACAAAAAGCTGGTGGATGCTCCCCTTCCTATTTTTTCAGAGGAGGCTCAGGAGCCCAGCTTTACCTATGAAGAAGCCCCGGTGATTTCTGTATTTGAAGATCTTGAGAAGGTATATGGGGTTGACCTCATCTATACGAAGAGCCAGTTAGAAACCTGCCAGCTAACCGCCTCCCTTTCCAACGAAACCTTCAGAGAGAAGCTTACCATTATATGCAAATCGATAGGTGCTACCTATGAGGTCATTGATGCCTACATCATTATCCACTCCACTGGTTGTAAATCCCTGTAACCCTATACCATATTTTTCCCATTTAACCCATACAGCTTCATGAAGACATAATTACCACTTCCTTCTACAAGTAAAAAGCCAGCAGAGTTGCCCCACCGCTGGCTAGTTATCCCGATCTCAGCCTGGCAGGGCTGATAGGGAGTATTTTGCCCTAATCTTCAAAAAGAACAAAACAATCAAATGTATGAAACATGTGAACTCTATACTAATACAGTGTATGAAAATATCATTGGTTCAAGTCTTTCTTGCCTTTATTTTCATCGGTACTGCTTGGTCGAATAGTCTTTCTGCTCAGGAGGTTCTAGAGCGCAGAATAACCTTAAAGGTCACGGAGGAGAGTGTGAAGGTGGTGTTGAAAGAAATTGAAAAGCTAGCAGAGGCTAAATTTTCTTATAGTCCCCAGGTGATTCAGTCGGGCCGTAAGGTAACGCTGAATATTCAGAACAGACCCCTCAAAGATGTCTTGGATATCCTTCTAAAGCCTTTGCACATAAACTACGAAATAGCTGGAAAACAAATTATACTAAGCCAGGACCCGAAAGAGCAGGGCGCTATACCAGGCAAGTACCCAAACGGCGCTAGTAGTACTCTGCAACCGGTGACGGGTAAGGTTACCGATGAAAAGGGAGAAGGCCTGCCCGGCGTTAGTGTTATTCTAAAAGGTACCCAGCGGGGGACTACCACCAACGCGGAAGGCCAGTTTCAGATTGATGTTCCTGACGCAGCCGCTGTACTGGTTTTTAGCTTTGTGGGATATAAGAGCCAGGAAGTAGCAGTTGGTACCAGGAGTACTATTACGGTTCAGTTGGAAGCAGATGTCGCCAATCTGTCAGAAGTGGTCGTAGTGGGCTTTGGTACTCAGAAGAAAGTAACCATGACCAGTGCGGTGTCTACGATTCAGAATGAACAGATTACTTCTCGTCCCGTTGGTAATGTACAGCAGTCTCTACAGGGGTTAGCCCCGGGGCTAACCGTACTGGATCGCGGAGGTGCTCCGGGTCGTACCAGTGCAACCATGCGGGTCAGAGGTATTACTACTCTGGGCGATAACTCTGCACTTGTGGTAGTAGACGGCGTGGAGCAAACGTTATTTGATATGAACCCTGAGGACATTGAGTCCGTAACGGTACTGAAAGATGCCTCTTCTACGGCTATTTACGGATCACGTGGTGCCAACGGGGTAATTCTGGTAACGACTAAACGCGGGAAAACGGGTAAGGTATCCGTAAACTACAATGGCTACTATGGTATTCAGACCTCAATCAATAGCCCGGAAATGATGGACCTTGAACCGTACATGCGCCTCCAGCAGACAGCCTACCGCAATGTAGGAGCGGCACTACCCGCCCGTTACACCGATCAATCCATCAATGAATGGATCCAGGCAACAGATCGCCTTAAGTACCCCTTACCCAATACCTGGTTTGAAACCATGCTGAAGCCCGCTCCCATGTCAAACCAAACGCTGTCAGTTAGCGGGGGTAATGAAAATTTCAGAGCCAGGGCGAGTATCCGGATGATGGATCAGGCCGGAATGATCACAAACTATGATGCCAAGATCAAGGAGATACGACTCAATACTGACTTCAATGTATCTCCCAAAATCAGGTTTAATACCGATGTCAATTACCGGTACAACACCTCTACCGCACCAACCGGCAACGTGATCAATTTCTTTTACCACGGATCACTGTGGGCAGTACCTAAGTATCCAGACGGAACTTATGGGCTGAGCCAGCAGGGTAACAATCCCCTGATGTACGCCGAAATGAGTGGACTCAATCGTGAAGCAGTTGACCGGATGCTTGGCAGTGTTAAAGGAGAGTGGGACATCCTGGACAACCTTACCCTGTCGGTACAGGTAGCCGGGAACTATACGGGCATCTACCAGAAAGAATTTAACAATGCGTATACCAACCGGGATCCTAATACCGGTGTAGTTAAGACCGTTGCTAATAACAACCTTACCGAAGTACGTAATCAGCGACGGGAATACACTATTACGGACCTGCTGACCTACCACCGTGACTGGGGGAATCATACCTTCAGCATCATGGGAGGCTATCAGGAGTACTACTATCAGTTTTTTGGTTTGAACGCCTACCGCCAGCAGTTTTATAACAATGATATCCAGTCCATAGGACAGGGGATAAACGATGCTACCAAAAATAACGGAGGGTATGACGAAGAGGGTGGCTTGCGATCGTTCTTTGGCCGGGTCAACTATACCTTTGCCAATAAGTACCTGCTTGAGCTGAATGCCCGGCGCGATGGTTCTTCCCGCTTCTCACCTTCCCGCCAGTTCGCCTTCTTCCCTTCGGGCTCACTGGGCTGGCGTATTTCGGAAGAAGAGTTTTTTAGCTCTCTGAAAAATGTATTCAATGAATTGAAGCTGCGTGGCTCCTATGGACAGACCGGAAACCAAGCCATCGCTCCCTACCTGTTCTTTCCCCAGCTTACCGCAACCAGCTATACCTTTGGGGGTAATGTCGTAGCGGGCTATCGTCAGTCTACGCGTATAGACCCTAACGTTACCTGGGAAACCAATACCCAAACCAACCTGGGGCTGGATGCTTCGTTGTTGCAGCGGAAGCTTAACCTGACCTTTGATATCTACAAGAAAATAACGGACGGCATCCTGCTTAACCTGCCTATACCGCAGACGATTGGACTCCTGCCGGGTCCACAGAATGCGGGAGTGGTAGAAAATAAGGGTCTGGAACTGGGAATTACGTATCAAAATACAACCGGTGGGGGAGTCAATTATAGCCTGAATGGTAACTTCTCAATGAACAATAACAAGGTTCTCAGTCTGAACGGCACGGGGCCTTATATAACCGGCTCAGACATTGATCCCCGTTATATTATCAAGGAAGGGCTTCCAATCAATGCCCACTGGGGGTACCTGACGAACGGCCTTATTCAAACGGAGGCTGATGCCGAGTCGACCCCTTACTTCCAGCGCACGGCCAAACCCGGAGATGTGGCCTTTGTAGATCTGAATAAGGATGGAATCATCACTACGGCGGATATGACCATGATTGGAAATCCTTTCCCCAGGTATTCATTCAGCCTGAATAGCAGTACCGGGTACAAAAACTTCCAGCTGAATATTTTATTTCAGGGAACGGCCGATGTAGATGTACGACTAGCGGGAGCACTTTCAGAGCAGGGGAATTACGAAGGGTTTACCCATAAGATCTACACCAATAACTACTGGACACCCGAGAACCCGAATGCCCGATTCCCCCGGCCTACCAAGCTGGATTTGCGTAATCAGGCTACTACCGACCGCCTGATCATAGATGGTTCGTACCTGCGTCTCAAAAACATCCAGCTGGTATACAACATACCAGCAAAGTTTAGTAGCAAGCTTTGGATTCAGCGTGCCAGCGTCTATGTATCAGCTACCAACGTCTTTACCATTTCCAGACTTAACGAATGGAATCTGGACCCGGAAGTGGAATCCGGACGCGGTGTGTACTATCCTCAGTCTGCCATGAAGACGCTGGGGGTGAACCTTCAATTCTAAATTCATCCTTTGACTGTTAATTATATATAACATATGACATTCTCTTCAAAAACCCGTCAACTCCTATCAGTGGCTGCCATGTCGCTGATGCTGGCTTCCTGCCAGGAGGATTTGCTGAACCCCGTTCCTAACGATCGCATCTCAACGGCCACCTTCTGGAAAACGGAAAGTGATGCCCTGCTGGCGGCCAATGCGGCTTATAGCTATCTAACTGGACTTAGCATATTTGCTCTGGATGGAATTACGGATATTGGTCATACCAATCAGGTATTTAACGTAAATGCTTTCATTGAGAGTGGGACACATGATGCCTCCAACTCGCGAATCAACGATGAGTGGGTCAATGCCTATGCGGGTATAGCTACGGTGAACGACTTTCTTGAAAATGTTGACAAGGTTGCTACCACCAATAGTGCGCTGATTGAGCGCTTGAAAGCCGAAATGCGCTTTCTGCGCGCTTTCCACTACGTCAATCTAGCGGGTTTATACGGAGGAGTACCCATTGTGACCAAGACACTAACAACTGACGAAGCCAAGCAACTCAAACGCGATGAAGTACAAAAGGTATGGGACTTTGTTACGAGTGAACTAACCGCCGTAGCTAGCGTGTTGCCAACCACCTATCCGGCTACTGATAAGGGGCGCATTACCAGGGGAGCCGCTTTATCCCTGTTGGCTCGGGCCAGCCTCTATTCCGGTCAATATCAGCAGGCGGCAACAGCTGCCAGTGAGGTAATGAAGTTAGGATATAGCCTGTATCCCCAGTATGGCAAACTATTTAGCTACGCGGCTGAAAATAATCCGGAAGTAATTCTGGACCGCCAGTATATCAGTAGTGCCGGATTAAGTCACAATATTTTTGCACACATGGGGCCGTATAGTCAGAAAACGGCTAATAATACCTTTGTGCCTACGAAGAAACTAGCTGACGCTTTTACCATGGCGAATGGTCTTCCTATTACAGATCCGGCCAGTGGTTTTGATCCTCGCAATCCGAATAAGAACCGTGATCCGCGTCTGGGCTTCACGATGTTCCTGTCGGGCGATCCACTACCCAGCGGAGTCGCCTTCCGCCCGGAACCCAACAGTGGTACCGCTGATGCCATTGGGAACACCTACCTGGCTACCACTACGGGCTATGTCCTAAAGAAGTACATCAATCCGGAGGATTTTGCTACCCCTGCTGTGAGCGGTATCAATATAATCCTGATACGCTATGCTGAAGTACTTCTGACATACGCCGAGGCAAAAATCGAACTGAATCAGATTGACCAATCGGTATATGATGCTATTAACCTGGTTCGGAACGGCCGTCAGGATGTAAAGCTACCTTCGGTACCCACAGACTTGTCACAGGCTCAACTTCGGGAAATTGTACGTCATGAACGGATGGTCGAACTGGCGTTCGAGGGGTTACGGTTATTTGATATCAGACGCTGGAAGACAGCCGAGAAGATGATGCCCGGCAATGTATACGGTATGACCTGGGTTGACAACAACGAGCTGAAGACGGTTCAGGTACAGGCTTTTGAGCGGGTTTTCAATCCAAACCGCGACTACCTGTGGCCGATCCCTCAGAAGGAGCTGGATCTAAATAAAGAGCTGACTCAAAACCCGGGCTGGTAGATAGAGTCCTCATTCATCAACCTTTATTACTACCCATTATGAGATTGAATAGACAGAAGGGTAGTAATCTTATACGTCAATTACTATGAAAAAATTGATTGCAGCTGTACTCGTAACGGTAGTTCTATCCGGATTTTTGTCACTTCCTACTTCCAGGAAGGCCGATCGGCCGAATGTCATCCTCTTCTTCATGGATGATCTGGGATACGGTGACCTATCCTGCTATGGTGCGCTGGGCTACCAGACCCCCAATCTGGACCGGATGGCGGCTGAGGGAACCCGTTTTACGAATTTCCTGGCGGCACAGGCCGTTTGCTCTGCCTCCCGGGCCGCCTTGCTTACGGGATGCTATCCGAATAGGATAGGGCTTTACGGTGCTTTAGGACCTAAATCGCCCCTTGGTCTCAACTCCTCAGAAGAAACGCTCCCTGAGCTCCTGAAAGAACAGGGCTACGCCACGGGTATCTTTGGCAAATGGCACCTGGGTGACCGCCCCCAGTTTCTGCCTTTGCAACATGGGTTTGACGAGTACTATGGGGTCCCCTACTCGCATGATATGTGGCCGCTGCATCCAGCGCAGGCAAGGGCCAAGTACCCGACTTTGCACCTTATCGAGGGAGATAAGCCAGGCAAGGCTATCAACACCCTGGAGGATGCCAGCGAACTGACTGGTACCTTTACGCAAAAGGCGGTGCAATTTATCCGAAACCACAAGAAGGATCCGTTCTTCCTTTACATCCCTCATCCTTTGCCCCATGTTCCGCTGGCTGCTTCTCCCCGTTTTCGGGGTAAAAGCTCCCGTGGACTCTTTGGTGATGTAATGATGGAGTTGGATTGGTCGGTGGGCCAGATTCTGGACGAAGTGAAAAAACAGGGGCTGGACAAAAACACGATTGTTATTTTCACCTCTGATAACGGTCCCTGGCTGAATTACGGAGATCATGCCGGTTCGTCGGGTGGTTTCCGGGAGGGCAAAGGTACCTCGTTCGACGGAGGGCACCGGGTACCCTGCATCATTCGATGGCCGGGCGTTGTTCCGGCCGGTAAGGTGAATAACAAGTTGCTCACCACACTGGATATTCTACCGACGATCGCTTCTCTTAGCGGGGCTCGGTTACCTAAACAGAAGATTGATGGCGTAGACTTCAAAGCACTCCTGAAAGGAGACGACAGTGTCACTCCCCGCGAGAGCTTCTACTACTACTACCGTCGTAATAGCCTCGAAGCAGTCAGGAAAGGCGACTGGAAGCTGGTCTTTGCCCATGAAGGTCGCTCGTACGAAGGGCAGCGTCCGGGTACCAATGGGCTACCCGGCCCGGCACCTGAGAATCACCCCTTCCCCATGGCGCTTTACGATCTGGGCCGTGATCCGGGCGAACGCTATGATGTAAAGGATCAGTATCCGGCCGTGGTGGCTGAGCTTCAGAAACTAGCCGATGAAGCACGCGATGATCTGGGTGATGATATCACAAAAAGAGCAGGAAAGGGGGTTCGTGAAAGTGGAGTAACTTCTAATTAGCAACCTTTTACATCTGTACCCTACAGGTGGCTGAGATGAGCCTCAGCTACCTGTAGTCTTAATTTGCTACATGCAGAACACCTTTTAGCTACTGGCCAGGTACAGTTGAAGCCGTGGCGCGATAGAATTCTAAACTCTTATTATCATGCGATCTATTTTTCTCCTGTTGTCTCTTATTACTCTAAGCAATGAGCTGGTACAGGCTCAGAAGTCTGCAAAACCCAACATCATTTTCATATACGCGGATGATCTGGGATACGCCGAGCTAGGCTGCTACGGTCAAAAGAAAATACGCACACCTAACATTGATCGCATTGCCCGTGAAGGTATTCGCTTTACTGATTACTACACCAGCACCCCCGTATGCGCTCCCTCCCGGTGTCAACTCCTGACGGGTACGCACGGGGGGCATTCCTACATCAGAGGAAACTACGAGCTGGGAGGCTTTGCTGATTCGACGGAAAGAGGACAAATGCCCCTGCCTGCCAATACGGTGACCATAGGTACCATGCTGCAGAAGGCAGGCTATACAACGGCCTGTATCGGCAAATGGGGGTTAGGAATGGGATACAGTACCGGCAATCCTAACCAGCAGGGTTTTAATTACTTCTATGGATATTACGATCAGAAGCAGGCACACAATTACTATCCGACCCACCTATGGGAGAACGGAAAATGGGATACTCTCAATAATCCGGTGATAGATGTGCACCGTCGACTGGATCCTCAAAAGGCCACCGATCGCGATTTTAGCTACTACCAGGGAAACGAATTCGCCATTGATAAAATGGCGGAGAAAGCCCGGCGGTTCATACGTGAGAACAGGAACACCCCCTTCTTCCTTTACCTGCCGTTCACCATTCCCCACGTTTCCCTACAGGCTCCTGAGGAAGCCGTTAAGGAATACCTGGGCAAGTTTGAAGAAAAACCCTACTATGGGCAGCAGAACTATGCCTCTACGCCCTATCCACGCGCTACCTATGCGGCCATGATTACGTATATGGACAAAAAGGTAGGAGAGGTAATGGCTCTGGTCAAGGAACTAGGTCTTGATGAAAACACACTTATTATTTTCACCTCTGATAATGGTACGACCTTCAACGGCGGGGTAGATGCCCAATTTTTTGAGAGTGTAGGGCCGTTCAGAGGCTTAAAAATGGATATGTACGAAGGAGGAATCCGGATGCCAATGGTGGCCAGGTGGCCCGGGAAAATAGCACCCGGAAAAGTAACAGATCACGTAGCAGTCCATTACGATGTCATGGCCACTCTGGCCGAACTGGTAAAGGCTGGCCCCCTAGAAACGGATGGGATTTCTTTTCTTCCCACCCTATTGGGGCAGGCTGGCAGGCAGAGAAAACATGAGTACCTCTATTTTGAATACCCGGAAAAAGGGGGGCAACTAGCCATTCGGATGGGGAAATGGAAAGGAGTGAAGGTAAATATGAAGAAGAATAAAGAGGCTAGCTGGGAGCTGTACAACTTGGAAGAAGACAAGGGTGAAACTACTGACCTGGCGGCTACGCATCCGGATATCCTTGCCAGGTTCGATCAGATAGTACGAAAGGAGCACCGGCCTTCCCATGTACCCGTATGGGAGTTTGTACAGACGACTAGCAGGTAGCCTGATCGTACTAATTAATCAATAGTACTATTGCTTCTAGGAAGCGCTCGTTTCAGGAGCGGCCATAAGCAGCTCAAATTCCCAATTAGCAAACTAATAATATACAAGAAGGTACTCAGACCCTGTTGAACCGTCTGTAAGAACTGGCGGATGTTATCCCTAAAGCCATACCCTTAATAACTATTAAGTATAAAAATGAAAAGAGTAATAATTTCTTTATTAGTCCTACTGACTTTGCTCATTCAGGTAGGCTGTCGGAAACCAGCTGAAAGAGCCAGCGCTGTTCAAAAGTCACCCAACATTATATTCATACTGACGGACGATCTGGGGTACGGGGATGTAGGAGTACTGTTTCAGAATGAGAGGGCAGCCGCAGGAAAGCCCTCACTAAGAACCCCCCACCTGGATGAGATGGCTCGTCAGGGGCTACTCCTTACACGCCATTATGTACCTGCACCGGTTTGTGCTCCTTCCCGCGCCTCGCTGATGCTGGGGCAGCATCAGGGACACGCCAACATACGGAATAATCAGTTTGATAAAGCCCTGGCAGATAATCATACGATTGCATCCGTAATGAAGCAGGCAGGGTACGCAACCGGGATTGTTGGGAAATGGGGACTACAGGGACTTGAAGGAGATAGTCCGGCTACCTGGGAGGCTTATCCGACCAGGCGTGGCTTTGACTATTTTCTGGGCTATGTCCGTCACCGCGATGGACACAATCATTATCCCGCCCACAAAGCCCGGGAGCGTCCTGCGGTAGAGCTTTACCAGGGGCAGGAGGAGATCTCAAAACACCTTAAAGGAGTATATACGGCTGATTTGTTTACCGCCGGAGCGAAGAAATGGATTATCGAGCAAAAGCAAAAACAACCCAATCAGCCCTTTTTCCTCTACCTGGCATATGATACGCCACACGCGGGACTTCAGGTACCCGCTTCTCCTTATCCGGCCGGAGGAGGACTGAAGGGCGGGGTGCAGTGGAAAGGGGAAGCCGGCCGCTTCATCAATACAGTATCAGATACCATAGACCACTACATCCACCCGGATTATGCCAGCAAAGACTGGCCTGACGAGCAGAAGCGCCATGCTACAATGGTACGCCGTATTGACGATGGGGTTGGTGATCTGATTCAGCTCCTGAAGGATTTGGAAATTGATGAACAGACCCTGATCATATTCACCTCTGACAACGGTCCCCATACTGAGTCGTATGGCTACGGTCCCTACAAGCCTACATTTTTTGATAGCTACGGAGCCATGGATGGCATCAAGAGGGACGTTTGGGAAGGCGGAATACGAGTGCCTACCATTGTCCGGTGGCCCGGACAGGTTTCCGCTAACCAGCGGAATGATGCCCCAAGTGGCTTCCACGATTGGTTACCTACTTTTGCACAGCTGGCTGGCGTTCCCACACCAGCCAATACAGATGGGGTATCACTGGTACCTACGCTGACCGGAAAAGGAAGTCAGGCACCATCTACTGTTTACATCGAGTACCAGGTAAATGGGCAAACGCCCGATTTCGAAAGTTTTGATCCTTCGCATCGGGGGCAGGCACACGGTGAGATGCAGGTGATCTACCTGGACGGCTACAAAGGCATACGGACCAACATTAAGTCCGGGCAGGATAATTTTCGGATCTACGATACCCGCAGCGATGCCAAGGAGTGGAACGACCTCAGTAGCAGCTCCACCTACTACCAGGAGCTACAGAAACGCATGAAAGAACAGGTGTTACGGGTTCGCCGTCCTGACACCAGCGCCGTCAGGCCCTACGACCAGGTAGCCATACCGGCTCTTAAGGCGGAACAGGCTTCTGAAGGAGGACTGGAGTATCAGGTGTTTGAGGTTTCTGCTCCCTGGGTTGCTTTGCCATCCAGCCTTGGGGTACCACCTAAAAAGTCGGGCAGAGGTAAAGGAATGGATCTGAGCGTGCGTACCCGTGACCATGACCTTGTCATCCAGTACCAGGGACTGCTGGAAGTACCCCAGACCGGCGAGTATACATTTACTGTTCAGGCAGACGGGGGAGCTGTACTCCGATTGCACGATGCTACCGTACTGGATGCGGATAAAGGGTATAAATCGGGTAGCCTGCTTAGCAGCAAAGTACACCTGGAGAAAGGGTACCATCCACTGCGGCTCATTTACGCCGGAGGCAAACATACAAAACCATCTCTCACCGCAACCTGGAGTGGACCGGGCTTCTCGGTACAACCGCTGGCTTTTCAGCGAGTAGGTCAGCCCGATAGCGAAAACAGGTCAGGCAGATAGAGAATACACAGGATGAAATAGCATATTCTTCAAGTAATGGTAGTACTGCTAGCTTTCTAAAGCCGGAGCTTATCCGGCAGGTATTAATATCAATAAAGACGTCTGGCCTTCAATCCAGGCACTCTTTCTTAGTTTATATATTGTAGCATAGCAGCTGCTATGCTACAATATACAATAAGCCATGGTATATAAAAGGCTTCGTATACCATGGCTTTATCTGAACTACTGGCCCGCCACATTACCTACGACCCTACTTTCTCAAAATCACCGGATGTACCCTACCTCTCAGGAGCGACTTTTGCTCCTGGGAGGTAGATGTAATATGATTTTAACTATACTGTTATTAATTATTCTACTATCAGATTAATCCCGGGGCTACTGCGGATGTAAATTGTCTAAATAGTAGTTTTACAACATAGGTATCACTATTTAAATACGTAGGTTGATGTTTTAAAGAAGATGCGCTATTAAGCCAAAATTTGTAATGTGGGCTTAAACCAATGATTTGCAATGCGTGTTGCTACATGAGTTCAGAGATGGCCCCTTGGTCCAGTAGGAGTAGTATATATAACTATTTTAATATAAAACTTACTATGTATACTCTCTCAAAGCCTGTTGGATGGTGGTCTGAGCGCATTGCATTTTAACTTGTATAGTAGTAAAATTTAAAGTTGAGTAGTTCGGGCATCTTGCTCAGAAGGCTACCCGGTTGAAGTAGAAAAAATGAAAAAACGATTATTACCACTGGCCTTGGGGGGACTGGGAATCGGTACTACCGAGTTTGTGATCATGGGGCTCCTGCCGGATATTGCCCAGGAATTTTCGGTGTCTATTCCCCAGGCAGGACTTATCATTTCGGCCTATGCCCTGGGTGTAGTGATAGGCGCTCCTTTACTGGTGGCCGCCAGCAGCCGGATGGCTCCCAAGAAGATCCTGATCCTGCTGATGTTGCTCTTTACGGTTTTTAATACGATATCCGCTTTTGCTCCCAACTACCTGTCGTTGTTTGTAGCCCGGCTACTTTCCGGATTACCCCACGGAGCCTTTTTTGGCGTGGGGTCGGTCGTGGCCAGCAAGCTGGCTGACCAGGGGAAAAAAGCGCAGGCCATATCACTGATGTTCGCGGGATTGACCGTGGCCAATCTGCTGACGGTACCCCTGGGTACCTACATAGGCCACAACTACTCCTGGCGCTATACATTTGGCGGCATTGGTCTTATCGGCCTTATTACTACCCTGTCTATCTATATGCGGCTACCTGCCGTGCCTGCCTCCCATTCCGGAAGTCTGAAGTCGGAGCTACGGCTATTCCGCCGGATCGAGCCCTGGCTGATTATTCTGATTACCACCATTGGTACCGGAGGGTTGTTCTGCTGGATCAGCTACATTGCCCCGCTCATGACGGAGGTATCCCACTTTCCGGCTTCGATGGTACCCTACATTCTGATTGTGGCGGGACTGGGTATGGTGGTAGGTAATGTGGTTGGAGGTCAGCTGGCCGATCGGTTAAAGCCTCTTACAGCCACCATGGTACTGCTAACCGCCATGGCGGCTACCTTACTGCTCATATACCTGTTTTCATCGAATCAGGTAGCTTCACTAGTCCTGACGTTTATGGCAGGCTGCTGTTCCCTGGCTCTGGCCGCACCCATTCAGATACTTATGATTCAAACGTCCAGGGATGCCGAAATGCTGGGAGCCTCGGTAACTCAGGCTGCCTTTAACCTGGGTAATGCTCTGGGCGCCTTTTTAGGTGGTCTTCCGATCGCGGCCGGGTATGGCTATACATCCCCTCAGCTGGTGGGCATGGCCATGGCGCTGGTTGGAATCTTTTTTGCCTGGCTCTTAGTAAAAAGAACAAGAGCACGTCAGTCCTCCCAGGTACCGGTACAGGTTCTAGAAGAAGCCTACTAGGGCTATATCAGTAAATCGTATTCCGATAAAGTCCCCGGGGCAGGTCTGCTCTGGGGCTTTTTTTTATGGGTACCATCGGAGCAGGAGGTAGGACATCTGAACTTTTTAGGGGTTGGTGGAGGACGAAGAGCTTGGCTTTTAGTTACTAAAGTATCCTTACCGAGAAGGAGGGAAAGAAAGTAGTTAATCAATCCAACCATTAAAAGCAGAGAAACTATGAGTTCAAGCGCAGAGAATACGCAGCAGGACCCTAAGGACAAGTACCCCAAGCCTGAATACCCTGAACAGGAACAATCGGTACCAGGTACCGAGGCGGAGCTACAACCCAAAGCCGATCATGGCGAAAATTCATACCGGGGCTCCGGCAAGCTTACGGGACGTAAAGCCATCATCACAGGGGGCGACTCCGGAATTGGCCGGGCCGTAGCCATTGCCTTTGCCCGGGAGGGGGCTGACGTGCTAATCTCGTATCTAAGTGAGCATGAAGACGCTAAGGAGACAGCACGCTATATAGAGGAAGCCGGACGAAAAGCCGTGCTGGTACCCGGGGATATCAGCGAGGAGGCTCACTGTAAAAGCATTATTCAGCGGGCTGTTGAGGAGTTCGGACAGATTGATATACTGGTTAACAATGCTGCTTTCCAGATGGCGAGAGAATCACTGGAGGAAGTGCCGAGCGAGGAGTGGGATTATACCTTCCGAACCAATATCTACGCCATGTTCTACCTGTGCAAGGCCGCCAAGCCTCATATGAAGCCCGGAAGTACAGTGATCAACACTACCTCCGTGAATGCGTATAACCCAAAGCCCATACTGGTACCCTACGCGGCCACCAAGGGCGCCATACAGAACTTTACCGCCAGTCTGGGACAGCTCTGGGCCGAGGATGGTATACGGGTGAACTGCGTGGCTCCGGGTCCTATCTGGACGCCCCTGATCCCGTCAACCATGCCCCCCGAGGATGTCAAAACCTTTGGTCAGAATACGCCCCTAAAGCGGGCCGGACAGCCCGCTGAGCTGGCACCCATCTACGTACTGCTGGCTTCGGAGGATTCAAGTTACATGACAGCGTCAACCGTACAGGTAACGGGAGGTACGCCTACTATCTGATGGATTACTAACCATCCTGAATACAAACGAGCAAGACCTGGTATTACCACACTATCAGGTCTTGCTCGTTTACTGTGTATCGGGTAGTTTGTCACTACCTGGAAAGGATCTCTATCGCTTTTTCCAGTGCTCGGTCCCTGCCCGCCTCTATTTCTTCCTTTTTGTTCTGAACGAGCAGGGTAGGGGCCAGGCCTACTCCTTCGTGGTTTTTGCCTTCCGCATCACGTACATCGGCAACCGGGACCCGGTACAACCAGCCGTTGGGTAGTTCTCTCCGGATGGCATCCGAGAAAGCACCCCCGGTACTGTCACCTACCATCATGGCATGGGGTACCTGTTTCATGCCCAGTACGAATGTCTCTCCGGAGCTGTAAGTCTGGCGGCGCGTAAGAACCACGATCGGCCTGGTATACTGAAAGCTCCCCGCTGGTTCGGTATAGAACCGGATCTGGGGGGCAAAATCGTTGTGATCAGGTCCGTTGCGTAACCTGCTGGTAAAGGACAGGTGCTTAGAGGTAGCAAAGCGGTTGACAATGTACTGGGCTACCCGGTCTTCGCCCCCACCGTTGTTCCGCAGTTCTATGACTAAACCCTTTGCTTCTTTCAGCTCTCCCAGCACGATATCCATGGCTTCGGGATAGTAGTTAAAGTCATTGGAGAAGCCCAGCAGGGAGAGGTACCCGATGTTACCGGGCAGCCAGCCGTACTCTATATCATTGCCATACTTTTTCTTTTCCAACAGGTACTTGTCTACCACCTTGGTACTGAAATCCTCAAATTTCTGACGCCCCAGCAGGCCGCCGTTGTAGTAGGGCAGGCCCGTATCCAGGGTAGGTCGGACGTAGATATGATTATCATTGAGGTGGTCGAGCATCTCGCCCATAACCGTAAGTAGCTCCCGGTCGGTAGTACCGGCGTTTACTCTGGGGCGGTACTGCTTGTAAAGGGCGTTCCAATCTACCTGCTTTACCTCAAACTGGCCATACAGCCGGTCGTACTCCTGCCACAGGGCATCAAAGTTGGTTTCGGGTGTATTGGGTGTTTGCGGGTCAATGAATGACTTTTCGCAGGCACTGAAAATGAAGGTTGCAACGATTAGAAGACAGATATTAACGAATGTTTTCATGGCTATTAAGGATTAAAAATAGAAGGCTGTATGAACGGATACGCTTTGGCTAATACTTTGAATGGGGCGTGGTAATGGGTACTGCATCATTCGGAAACCGTACCGTAGGCCGGCACTCATGCGTCGGCTGAGCATAAACTGGTAGTTAGCGTAAGCCTGGAGCATGTGCAGCTTGTGAGGGGCCGTAAGCTCGGTACCCTCTTCGAAAAAAGCGATGAAGTTGGACCTATCCGCTGACTTAGGGAAATTGGCGTGGATGTGACGCGATACCGCGGCTAGTACAGGTACACTCAAACCGGCCGTTAGATGGTGACGGTTGTGATGGTATTCCGTCTGGAACTGAGCGTGCAGGGCCGCTACGTTGGTAGCCCAGTAGAAGTTAGCTACCTGGTCGGCAACCTGAAGGGTGTTCTGCAGCTTACCACCAAAAAAGAATTGGACGTTCCGAGGCTGTTTGCCCAGGCGACGGATATAGGAGATGTCTATATCGGCTCTGTAGTAGGATGAATGCACCTTGTACTGGTAGAAATCATCACCAAAAGCCCGTTCGCCAAACCGCTCGGGCAGGGTAGTACCCAGGGCAGGGGTGATAGCTACCTCGAACCGCGCCCGCTTACTCTGGTGTAAGTAGTCCAGAGTTACCTGAGTGGCTTTGGTGTGATAAAGAAGCGGCGAGGCCTGCTGGTCCAGCATCTTGCCGGATAGGGATCCAACTCCTATTTGGAGTGAATTGGGGTGTTCCTGGGCCGCCAAACGGTAGGAGCCGGCCAGGCACAGGAGTGCTACGATTACTTTTTTCATGGCTTTTTTGATTTGATTAATATGTACTTGTACTACTTAATTTTTTTAAAATGAAGGTTGGTGACGGCAGCACGGCTGAAGGTAAAACCGGTTGGTGAGCCCGCTGCATCCGTCTGAAACTCGAAGCTGTTGTTTCCCATCAGGTCGGCGGCAAAGCGGTACTTTTCAAGCGGGAGCAGGGGGATGTTGATTAGTCCGTAAATGCTCATGACCAGCTTTCCTTTCCTGACCTTTAGCCGGTACTGATGATCCAGCTCCGGACTGTAGTACTTGCCCGCCAAGGCTTTTAGCTCATTGGTCTGGTAGCTCTGTGGTTGTACCTTTTGCAGGGAGAGTTGCTGATCTCTGTTGTAGATAGTCAACCCGGTTACCTGTCCTGACTCCGATCTTTCAAACTGAAATCTATTCACCTTTAAGCCCCTATTCTGATAGCAATCGGTACCGGTTGGTACCAGTGGTACTTTGTAGCCCTGCATTGAGGCGGAGGCAAAGAGTTGTCCATCCGTCTCCGAAACAAACCGAATATCTGCTTTATTCTGCGGGTGGAGGTATATTCCATCTAGATCCGTCACCGGGGCAGGGGAGGCTTTTGTTAGATGCGCCGCCGGTAGGTGGGTTTCCCCCTTTATCATCCATTCACCCATCAGGAGCAGTTTCTGCGTAAGGCTCCACATGTTACCCGTGTTAGCCAGACAGATCAGGGTCAGTCGGTGTTCGGGAAAGCGAACCATTTCGGCCTTATAGCCCGGGTCGGCACCACTGTGGCTTACGGTCAGGACCCCATCCTGATCAACTACCTCAAGGCCATAGGCATAGGCGGTGTGGGTCCCATCGTTCAGGAGGCCCGACTCCATCACCTGCTTTATCAGCTCCTGATTTCCTTTTCCCAACCGGTTCCGGTAGAAGTTGGCATCCCACTGGATCAGATCATCTACCGTGGTAACTAGCCCCGTAGAGCCGTAGGTATTTCCTTTGAAGTGCTTGCGCTTGTACGTAGGGCGCCCTTTCTTATACGTACTCTCATATCCTCGCGCCAGGTTAGGGTACTTATTGTCTAGTTGGCTGATGATCCTGGATTGGGTCATTCCCAGGGGCTGAAAGATGTGGGAGGCCACGTAGCTATCAAAAGGCATCCCACTCACACGGGCCACGATCTCAGCCAGCAGTACATAGCCTCCGTTGTTATATTCATAGCGCTTACCGGGCTTAAAGTTGAGGGCCGACTGCTTTTTCAGCATTCGGATCACATTGGCGCTGGTGTAGTGCTTTTCGCCCCTGAAAGTCAGTCCGATAAGGGTGAAGCCATCGCGCAGGCCGCTGGTGTGGTGGATCAGGTGTCGGATCCGGACGGTATCACCCAGGTAGGGTAGCTCGGGCAAGTGCTTTCGGATATCATCTTCTACAGAAAGCTTTCCATTTTCGGCCAGTAAGGCAATGCTCATGGCCGTAAACTGCTTGGTCATGGAGGCTACCCAGAAAGCATGATGTGGGGTTAGCTTTTCGCCAGCCGCTACATTAGCCATGCCATAGGCTTTCCTGTATACGATCTGACCATCTTTAACGATAGCCAGTACAGCACCGGGTGACTGAGTAGTAGTCCAGTCTTTGAACAGGGAATCCATACGGGCGGTAGGGACTCCCACCAGAGGTTGTGCCCGTACATCCACGGGGATGGTCCCGCTACTGAGCAGCAGGCCTAGGAATAAAATGATTTGTTTCATGGCTCGTTTTTAACTGAGCGCAAAACAAGGGTCAAAAGGCGTACTACGCGCTGCAAAAGCCACTTTTGCTGCTGAACCGCACAAAAAAAAGCGACGAAATGCAGCCTAGCGCTTCATCCACTGACGAAATGCGGGGGCTTTTTGGCGGCTGATGGTGATAGTTTCGGGGAGCTTGGGATTGGGAGTGAGCGTAACGGTGAGCTTGCCGTAGGCGTCGGTAGCTACGCTCTGCAGGCAGCGGGGAGTTACGATAAACTGTCGGTTGGCTCTGAAGAATAGCGCCTCGGGAAGCTGCTCCTGCAGCCGGTCCAGCGAATGGTCAAGCAGGTACACCTTCTGGTTAAGATCGATCAGGTAGGTTTCCTTTTCTTCGGAGTACATGCAGAGTATAGAGTGTATCGGTACGAGTACCTCCTTTTTGCCGGTCCGTACCGTCACGTGTTCCATGGGTGGTGCTGACGGTGCTGCCTGGAGCAGGTCCGCAATGGCTCTTTTATCATCCTCACTCCGTTTGTAAGAGTCATAGAAGTAGAGGCAGATATAGATGGCATTGCCGAACAGGATGAACAGAAAGGCGATGACCAGATCCAGCGAGAAGAAATGCTCCATCTGGTAGGGCCGTATAAATGCGTATTCCGCAAAGACTAAGGCGGTCAGAGCCGATAAGCTGACCACATTGGTAAGTACCAGCTGGATGAGCAGCCTTACTACAAAGTTCTGTTGCCAGGGGTAACGCTTGTCCAGCCAGATTATAGATCCGCGCATGAGCCGCCAGATCAGGAAAATCTTGAGGCAGTCGCTGATGTATTCATACGCTATAATCCACTCGAACCGCTCGTAGTTGTAAGTCAGGTAATGGGCAAAGGCGGCAATAACGGGAATCCCTATCACCTGAATCCACTTGTCGTGGTAGGTGGGTAGGGTAGGGGGAGTTGTATTGATTGAAGCATCCTGTTGCATGCCACAAAGGTAATCGTTTACGACTTTTTATACCTAGCAAAAGCTGGCTACGTATATCTGAATAACAAACTATACGAGGTAATACTATGTAAAAACGAGAGCCGCCCCACAAAGTGCAGACGGCTCTCATTATATGGGATACTCATAAAGCTACACCTTCAGAAACAGCTTGTTGCGGTACAGGATAAGCATAAAAACCCACTGTACCATAATGAAGGCCACTACTCCTCCGACAAGCTGTACGGAATCGGGGAACTGGCTTAGCAGGCCGCCGAACAGGGCGTTGGCGGTGTAGGTGAAGTCAAAGAATTTCTTGGACATGTAGATAACGATTGAATTCATCCCGATCACCAGGAAGAAAAAGGTCCACTGGCGATACCCCTGTACATCAATAACCCAGTAAAACAGGGCAAGCAGCAGGGAGCTTAGACCGGCTGTTAGCAGTACAAAGGAGCTGGTCCAGATGTTCTTATTGATCGGGAAAACCAGGTTCCACACCAGCGCCAGCGCCAGGGCCGCTATTCCAGAAAGCACCATAGCCAGTACCTTTCGGGCAGGGGAGAAGGCCAGGTCACTGGTTCGCAGCAGCTGGCCAGCCAGTATACCGAAAAGTCCCGTGGCTACGGCCGGAATGGTAGATACTAATCCTTCCGGATCATGGATGGTCTGGTGTAGTCTACCTGGTAATACCAACCGATCAAAGTAACTGGCCGGATTACATTCCATCGTCAGGAGCCCTGCGCCACAACCCGGTACGGGGAATAGTGCCATGAAGGCCCAGTAGCCAAGCAGCAGTATGCCCAGCCAAAGGTGCAAGAGTCGCTTAGGACTATATATATAGATAATCTGCGCAAACATGCCTGCCAAGCCAATACGTCCCAGTACACTCGGGAAACGTGTTTCCGCCAGATCTGTATGCAGAATGCCGTTGTTATAAATGATACCCAGAAGCACCAGGATTAATCCCCGCTGAATGGCTTTACGAGTTAACAGTGTCCTAGAGGCGCCTTTTTCCAGTCGGCTGCCAACCGAAAAAGGAGTGGATACTCCCGCCATAAAAATGAATAGCGGGAATATCAGATCATAGGCATGAAACCCATTCCAGTCCGGGTGGTGGAGTTGGGCCCCCATCGTCTGTAACCAGCTCAATCCGGTCACTGCCGCCAGCGCATGTACCAGCTTGCTACCGCCCGTAATCCAAAACATATCAAAGCCCCGCAGCGTATCCAGTGATTGCAGACGCCGTGGAAGTACTCTGGGCTCATCGACCTGATTGGTAGTAGGTTTAGGAATAGTGATCATTTGCCCATCGAGATAAGATTAACAAAAAGTCGGTAGGCTCCAGGTACTCCGGCTGGTAGTTCGCGAAACCACGACAGGCTGGTATACACGTAGTTGCCTTTACCGTGTTTTGCCACCAGTATACCCCCATCCAGCGGTGGGCTATCCGGATCGTTGGAGGATATAATGGCCTCGTATTCGGGAGCCCACTTCTGCGGAAAGTAGAGCCCTCGCTCCTGCACCCATCCGTTAAAGTCTTCCGCGGTAATCTTGTTAGGTGTATTTAACACCGGGCTATCGGGTTTGAGGAAGCGGATCTCCGAACCTTCGACCGTGATACGGTCACGGGTAAGCTCAAAGGGATAAGGACCGACTTCTTTGATTACCAGATCTGAGTTGGTGTTGTACTGGACGATCAGGTTACCGCCATTTTTGACATAATCCATCAGCGCAGTCTGGTAGTGCTTCATCCGTTCGTTGGTGTTGTAAGCCCGTACCCCCACGATGATTGCATCGTATTGGCTCAGATTGCCCGCGGTAATATCCTGGTTTTCCAACAGGGTTACGTTGTAGCCGATCTGACGTAAGCTGGACGGGATCAGATCGCCGGCTCCCATTATGTATCCAATGGTGTTGCCCCTCTTTTGCAGGTCCAGCTTTACCGCTTTGGCAACCGCATCCGGGAAAAATATCTGGGTGGGGATGTGGTTGTAACTAATCATACCCAGACTCTTGTCATATGTCTTTCCATCGGTTTTGACCAGGGCTTTGATCTCCACCTCCTGCGCACTAGCCGGCGGGTACAGCTGAAACTCTACGCTCTGCTCCGCTCCTTTGAAGGCAAGGTGGAAGGGAATAGATTGAGGAACTGCCTTCCAGCCGGTTGGCAGATCCAGCATGACCTCGCCCTGGCAGTTAGCTTTACCGGCTTTGATGCCAACTACTACTTTTTTGGCTTCCTGATTGTCAAACATGTATACCTCCTGTGAGATATTGACATAGACCGGAGGGGTCACGACCAGCGGCTGGTACACCTCTCCGACGACAGGATCTTTTTTCTTGTACACTACCGGAATATCATACTGCAGCTTTTGACCTTCGACCAGTACTTCAAATTGTACCGTAGCAACAGGAGGGTTTTCGGCCAGACCAATCTTATGCTGATCTTCTACTACAAATAAACCCATGTACCCGATGGGCCTGTGCAGCCAGTACGGCTGGGACATCCCGGCATCAGCAGGTATTCGGGAGTTGATGGTAAAAGAGACATCCTTGTTAGCAGTCAGTGGTGCGGCCAGAACCGAATCTTTTCCCTGGAAAGGAAAGGTAATTTTTTGCAGTGTTACGTTGGCCCCGGACCGGTTGTTCGCCTCAACTGATAGCGCCATGGGTTCTCCCGGAGTATAGGCATAGTCACCAGCCACTACTTCCAGATAAAGCCCCAGCGCATCTTTTACTAACCCATTTACCTCTTTCAATTTAGTAGTTTTCCAAAAACTATCCGGTAGTTTCTGTAGCTCTGTCCTGATCGAGAGCAGGAGGGGGATACTGGCTGCGGGCTTATCCGCTTTGTAGCCATCTATAGCCTGTTTGATCAGCTGGGCTACCTTGTCACTGCCTTTCACCCGCGTCCAGGTGGTATTGATGCCTTCGAACAGATCGGCCTGGGCCTTATCTCCTTTAGTATGCTGCAGGTACTCGACGTTGGTGCCGCGGGCACCTATCGAACCGAATCCCTGGCTTTTGTGCATACTCCGACTCTCCGCGGAGATTTCACCGTATGATTTACCGAGCAGCGCATTATATCCCCCTACATCAATCTGCAGGTAGTCTTTCGCATTTTTGATAAACTCGGCCCGGTTGGCCATCGCCCACATGCCTATGTTCCAGAGCAGGCGTTTAGCCTGCCATGGCTGTACGTATTGTAGTTGCTCGGGGAAGCGTTTCGGATCGGCCGCGGCCTCAAAGGCTTCCTCTGCCAGGATGGACGAGGCACTGTGGTGTCCATGTCCGGCCCGGGAGTCGGGCGGGAAACGAGTGACGATCACGTCGGGCTTTAGGTTACGTATCACCCATACCGCATCGGCCAACAGGTTCTCACGCTCCCAGATGGTAAATACCTCCTGGGGGTTTTTGGAAAACCCAAAATCGTTGGCCCGCGAGAAGTACTGTTTTCCTCCGTCCACACGCCGCGCCTGCAGGAGTTCCTGCGTACGGATTATACCTAGCTGCTCCCGGATTTCCGGGCCGATCAGGTTCTGTCCCCCGTCACCGCGGGTAAGCGAAAGGTAGCTGGTATTGTAGAGTTTTTCATTGGCCATGTAGGCAATGAAGGTCGTATTCTCATCGTCGGGGTGGGCTGCCATGTACAGCACGTTGCCCAATACGTTGAGCTTCTTGAGATCCTGTAATATCTTATTGGATGATGGCTTAGCCGGAGCCTGGGCCCTCACCGAAAGGGGGGGCAGGAGTCCAGCGAAGAGGAACAGCATCGCGTTTTTGACGGTAAAGCGCATGGCTCAGAACGGGTTTAGGCTGTAAAGTTCGGGCAGTGGAGTAATACGCTATTGCCCCGAGCAGTAGCGCATTACTTGCTGAATGGCTGCCTGTTGCTTTCTGCGTTATACTTTATGGATTTTGTTTATAGGAAGAATTAATATCCAGTTCACGCTGAGGGATCAGGTAAAGGAGCCGGGTATTCTTGCCTTGTGCCTGCATGACCTCCCTGGCTTTTCCAAAGCGCAGCAGATCCGCCCAGCGTTGATTTTCAAAGGCCAGCTCTACCCGGCGTTCACGAAGGAGCTTTTCTTCAAAAGTACCGGGTGTACTGGCACTGATGGGAGCTAATTTGGCCCGGGCTCTTACCTGATTGATATAGCCGTAGGCTGCATCCGACTCACCCAGCGCTTCGGCCAGCATCAGCAGCACATCGGCGTAGCGAAGCACGACAAAGTTGTAGGAGGCGTCATTTTCGTTAAAGGCATTTTCTCTTCCGTATTTAGTAATAAAGCGGGAATCATTGCGTGAGCTGGAGACCAGAGCGCCTTGTGCGTTGACATAGCTGGTATCCATGGATTTGAGGAAACGATCATCACCCGGCCCATATGCGTTCATCATGTTGACCGTCGGACGATTCTTGTAGGCCCCGGTAGTCTGGCGCAGCAGGGGTGAAAAAGCATTGGTAAAGGCATTACCCGTTCCGGTACCTCCACCGCGAAACTGCACCTCAAAGATAGATTCACGGTTGTTCTTATTGTTTAGTCCCCATAGGTTGGCGTAGTCCGGTACTAATGAATAGCCGTAGCTGTCGACAATCCGTTTCAGAACCGTGGCTGCCGCTTGCTTATCGCCGGCCGTCAGGAGTACTTTACCAAGCAGGGCAGCGGCGGCACCTTTGGTGGCGCGCCCCAGATCAGCGGAGGCGGCGTACTTAATGGGTAGACTCGCTTCGGCTTTCTGAAGGTCAGTGATCAGCTGCTTATACACTTCCGAAGCAGGAAGCTGGGGTAGTTGTCTTCCTTCATCAACAGATTTCAGCTCTTTCAGAGGCATGGGGATATTCCCAAACAGCACGGCCAGATTATAATAGAATAGTGATCTGATAAACAGGGCTTCCCCTTTGATCCGGTCTTTTACGGCGGCATCCATTTCTATGGCGTCAATACGATCCAATATAATATTGGCGCGGGTAATGCCGAGATAGGAATCCGTGTAGGCAGCCGTTATGATTTCGCTGGTAGCTATCTCAGAAAAGTTGTCAATAACCGTCAGTTCAGCAGCCAGTCCGGTTCCATCCGGTCCCTGATCCGTATTATCGGACCGCATTTCCATCATAACCCAGTAGCTCTGGTTATAGGTGCCGTTCATCTGCAGGACTTTGTAGGCAGCATTGATGGCGGTATTCATATCCCCGGCCGTTTTGTAGAACCCGTTTACGTTACGCTGGGAGACGGGATTCAGATCAGTAAAGTTCTGACTACAGGAGAACAGGACTCCGGCCATTAGTGGTACTATATATAGTTGTCTTAGCTTCATGTCTTTTGCAATTGTAGGTAGTAGCTCTGGAACTTTAATAATTAAAAGGAGACGTTAAGTCCAATGGTGAAGTTTCGGGAAAGCGGATAGGCTCCGTAGTCCTCGCCCTGCACCCCCGTAATACCAGATTGATTATTAACTTCCGGATTGTAACCCAGGTACTTGGTGCTGGTGAACAGGTTGGTTCCGGAAGCATACGCGCGTAGCGACTGAAGCTTGGTTCCTAGAAGCTTCTTAGGGAAGGTATACCCGATCGAAACGCTTCGGAGCCGGAAGTAAGAGCCGTCTTCCACCTGATAGGAGGAAGGACGGTTGTTACCTCCGTGCAGGTCGGTCAGACGGTCAGCCCGTGGAATGGTACCGTTACCCGGATTTTCGGGTGACATCCATCTTTCTGTCCAGGCTGCGTACGAGTTGACATTTGCTTCGCCGTTGCCGAGGTGCCGACGCGTCAGGTTCAGGATTTTGGACCCCTGCACCCCCTGGAAGAATATAGTAAGGTCAAGGCCTTTGTAACCAAACCGGTTGGTAATCCCCCACATATAATCAGGCATGTAGTTACCAATAACGGTACGGTCATTCGCATTGACTACCCCATCGCCATTGACATCCTTGAAGCGGAGGTCGCCGGGGCGGGCTGCCGGAGCCAGCGCATCCTTGGGAGCGGCATCAATTTCAGCCTGGGTCTGGTAGATCCCTTCTACTACATAGCCATAGTAGCTGCCAATTGGAGCACCAATCTGGGTAATGTGCCGGATACCGGCACCTCCGGTGCTAAGGATGGGATCACCGGTGGGTCCCAGTTTCAGCACTTCGTTTTTATTGGTAGAGAAGTTAAAGTCAGTCGTCCACGTAAAGTCGCCCACCAGGTTACGGCTGGAAACCGTTAGCTCAACCCCCTTGTTTTCGACTTCACCAATATTCTGTAAAGCGTTCGTGAATCCTACCGATGCCGGAACCTGTACGTTCAGCAGGAGGTCTGATGTAAGCTTTCTGTACCAGTCGGCTGAGATATACAGGCGGTTGCGGAACAGGGAGAAATCCAGACCCAGATCTACCTGCGCCGTTTTTTCCCAGGTAAGGTTCTCATTACTTAGCGAAGTCGGAGCAATACCATTCACCAGCACATTGTTCAAGACGTAGTTGTAGGGACTTAACAGGCCAATGGCCGCGTAGTTAGGGATCAGGAAGTTACCGGTTTGTCCCCAGCTTCCTCTTACTTTCAGGTCACTAACCGCGGTTAACCCTTTCATAAAGGGTTCTTCGGAGAGTCTCCATCCCACTGAAAAAGAGGGGAAAGTGCCTGTTTTGTTGCCGGCTCCAAATCGGGATGACCGGTCGGAACGTACCGTAGCTGTAAACAGATACTTATCTTTGAAAGCATAGTTGACCCGGGCAAGTGCCGATACAAGGGACCATTCCTGACGGTTGTCTCCTCCGCTGGTTACCTGACCGCCGCTGATGGTAGGGGAAAGGTCATCGGGGTGGTTTTGAGCATATACCTGATTAGCGTCCAGCCGGTCTTTCTGAGCACTGTAACCAACCACCGCTGAGATGTTATGCTCATTGATGATCTTATCAAAGGATAAAGTGTTTTCAGTAATCCAGTTGTAGTTCAGGGAGGAATTGGACTGCGCATAGGGGTCACCGGTGGTAGCGGTACGGTTCAGGAAGGCTCTGGCCATGTAGAAGGACCGGTTGTAGCTGTTGACATCGATACCCGTATAGAGCTTGTACTTCAGTCCTTTCAGAATCTCATATTCAGCAAATACATTACCAAATGTCCGGAACTGCTTCAGATCATCCGTAACATATTTAATGATTGCCAGAGGGTTACTGGCCGCCGTCATGTTAGTACCACGACCATCCGAGGTGAGCAGATGGGACTGGTTGTCAGTTTGGTTAATCGTACCGTCTGGAAGGTAAGGTTTAACAGTAGGGGAGTGTACCAATGCCGAGTACACAATGCCCGGAGGATCCGCAAAATAGGGGGCTCCGGCCGGTGATCGGTCGGTATCCGTAAAGGAGGGGCTTAATCCGAAGCCTACTTTGAGCTTTTTGGTTGGATTCGCTTCCATATTGGCCCGGAAACTATATCTCTTAAACCCGCTCCGCTCAATGATTCCCTGCTGGTTGAAGTACCCGCCGGAGAAGTAGTACCTTACGTTGTCAGTACCACCTGAAACAGAGGCATTGTAGCTCTGGATAGGAGCCGTGTTGAAGATAAGGCTCTGCCAGTCGGTGTCGGTACCGTCCGGGTTGGCAAAGTCATCCGGTATATAGTAGCTGGTATTGGTGGTTTTGGTATAGCGGGTGGCGTTGTCATCGTTGATGTTAGCACCACGTACATCCTGCATATAGGCATTATTTTTAGAATCCAGGACATAGGCCGTCAGTTCTGCGGAATTCATCAGATCTACCCGCTTGGCCACCGATTGCATACCAAAGTATGAGTCAAAGCCTACTACAGGTTTGGAGCCTAATTTTCCTTTCTTCGTCGTAATCAGTATGACTCCATTGGAGCCTCGGGAACCGTAGATAGCCGCCGCAGAAGCATCTTTGAGAACCTCTATGGATTCGATATCATTGGGATTTAAAGTACCCAGTGGATTGGTAGCGGGAAGTGCAAAGGCGGTAGTCCGGCGGGAAATATCCCCCTGAATACCCGGATCCATATTCTTGGTTACCGGAAATCCATCAATGACATATAAGGGTTCATTACCGGCTGAAACCGACCCTAAGCCACGTACCCTGACCGTAGGCGCGGCACCGGGTTCACCACTGGGCTCCTGTACCTGAACCCCCGCGATCTGTCCCTGGATGGCGTTCTCAAAGTTGGTGACCTGTATCTCTTTGATGTTCTTGGCGGACAGCGACCCGATAGAGCCGGTGATATCGCCTTTCCGCTGCGTACCGTACCCTACCACCATCACTTCACTCAGGTTACTAACGGAGGCATCGAGTTTTACGTTGAGCTGAGTCTGCCCGTTGACGGGTACCTCCTTCGTGACAAATCCAATGAAAGAAAAGACCAACACCGCATTTTGCTCGGGTAAACTGATGGTGTAGTTCCCCTCCATATCGGACACCACCCCTCTGTTGGTACCCTTTAGCAGGATGCTTACACCCGGGAGTCCTTCGTTTTTTTCATCCGTTACCCTTCCTCTCACGGTCATGTCTGCTACCGCCCGCTGGGTTCTTTGCAGTGTGGAAAGCCCTTCGATAACTACGTGACTAGCTGCCGGTGGTCGAAGCATGGAAAGGTCCTGGGAAATACCAGCCCTGGTAATAAGCAGGCTGGTACCTATCAGCCACGTTCGTAGAAATTGTTTTTTCATAGGTTGGGAGTTTGGGAAATTCGTAATTCTATATGATCGGTTTGGTGGGTTATTTTCAGTTCAAGCAGTTCTGTTAGTACCTGTAGCAACTCATCCACCTGTCGGGCCCGGTAGATGCCTCCAATTTTCCGGCTGGCCAGGGAAGAGTCAGGTGTCACGATCTTTACGTTGAATCGCTCCTGGATTGGCTCGGCTACCTCAGCAAGTACTGTATGATCAAAAAGAAAAGGTGTTCTTTCCAAGCGGTAATTGCCTGAAGCTCCTGGGGCTACTACGGTATCTTCCCGAAATAACACATAGTCTTATCCGGGGGAGGTATCCTCAAATCGCTTCGTGAAGGTGTTATTATCCTCAGACGTTTAAGTTATTAATAGCTCAGTCCTATGTTTCTAAGTATAAGTTTATTCTGCATTTCCCAGTGCACAATTTAACAAAAATTTAAAGTAAGGGTAAAAAAAAGTATAAAGTGTTGTAAATAACTAATATAGCAAAATATTATATTTGTATTGTCCTATTGAGGAAGTGACGATTGTGTACTTACCCTATACAGGATTATGATTTTATCGAAAGCTCTACTACGAGCAGAATAATGATAGTGAATTGATTAATTTATTTTGAAACATTTAAGGTTTGGCATCATATTTGTAGTGTATATAGTACCTGTTTGCATGAATGAAATTCATAAATAGTGTGTATAGTGTCGTGAAGTCAGAGGGTACTACCCTCTGACTTCATTGTTTATATACCTTTGCCGTCTCCTCTTCTGCCTGACTCCTCTGCCAATAGCCTCAACTTCCCTGGTTAGCTATGCATACGCTATCTGCTGAACAAAATACCAGCAATAGAAACTTTTGATTAAAAATATATGTATGTACATTAAATGTTTATACATTTGAAAATCGATAACCTATTCACATAAACACAAGCAATTATGGCAACTATCAAATGGTCAGTAGACCCCACTCATAGTGAAGTACAATTCAAGGTAAAGCACCTGATGATCACTACCGTCACCGGATATTTCCAGAACTTCCATGTAGAAGCGGAGACCTCCGACGAACAGTTTACTTCTGCTGAGCAGGTTGTATTTACTGCTGATGTAAATTCGATCAATACCAATAACGACCAGCGTGATACGCACCTGAAATCGGCTGATTTTTTTGATGCTGAAAATCATGGCGAAATCCGTTTTGAGGGTACTAGCTATACCCATACAGGTGACGATGATTACGAACTGCAGGGAAACCTGACGATCCGGGGCATTACCAAACCTGTAACCGTAAAAGTAGAGTTTGGTGGTATTGTAGTAGATCCCTACGGTCAGACCAAGGCGGGCTTTACAATCAATGGCAAAATCAGCCGGAAGGAGTTCGGGTTGACCTGGAACGCAGTAACCGAGGCCGGAAGTGTTGTAGTAAGTGATGAAATAAAATTACAGGCTGAAATTCAGCTGGTAAAGCAAAACTAAAGACCACCTCAGAAAGGTAAAGCTATGGAGAATCAAATAATGGGCCTGCACCATATCACGGCTATTGCCGATCGGGCCAAAACCAATGTAGACTTCTATACCAAAGTACTGGGTCTCCGTTTGCTGAAAAAGACGGTTAATTTTGATGATCCCGGTACGTACCACTTTTACTATGGTGATGAGAAGGGAAGTGCCGGTACCATCCTGACCTTCTTCCCCTACGAGGGAGCCGGTAGAGGCAGCGCCGGAACCGGTATGGCTACGAATATAGCCTACTCAGTACCCGAAGGTAGCTTTGATTTCTGGGTTAATCGGTTTGAAGAGCATAACATTATTTACAACAAGCCTTCTCAGAAGTTTGGTGAGCCCTACCTGACTTTTCTGGATCCGGATGGTTTGAAGCTGGAACTGGTAGTACCCAGGAATGGCGACAACCGGGTAGCCTGGGAAACGGCTGACGTACAGGCTAATGTAGCCACCCGGGGCTTTCACGGCGTTACGCTGACGCTGAAGGATATCAAGCCGACGGCGGCGGTTCTGACGGAGATATTTGGGTACAGGTTTCTGGAGAAAAGTGGAAACCGCTACCGGTATATAACGGATGCGGTAGAGTCGGCCGCAATCATTGACCTGGTAGAGCTACCTAATGAACCCCGTGGAGTAGGAGGGGCAGGTACCAACCATCATATAGCTTTCCGGGTAAAGAACGAGGATGTGTTGATGCACTTCCGCCAGAAGGTGTCAGGTCGAGGACTTAACATCACCGAGAAAATAGACCGCAACTACTTTTACTCCCTGTATTTTAGGGAGCCGGGTGGAGTACTGTTTGAGATCGCTACCGATAATCCGGGCTTTGGCATTGACGAGTCCTGGGATCAGCTGGGAACTAACTTACTGTTACCACCCCAGTACGAGCCCCACCGTAAAGAGATCGAGCGCATACTACCCAGCATAAAGTAACGGGAGGATCGGGGAGGCAGATACTGTCTCCCCTTAGTATTGATTTTGGATGACTTCAAAATTAGATTAATTATCATTTGTTCATTACGTATAATCTAATGAAATGAATCTGGTTCTAATTAGATAGCAGGGGCTTACATAGGAGCTATTTACAGTGGTTTTAGCTCCAATCCGGGTAATTTCAGATTGAAATAATCTTTAAATAAATAGACAAAAAAGAATTTATGAAACTCTTACCCCTGCTCCTTACTGCCCTGTTGGCTTCTTCATCCCTGTGTGCTCAGAACTATGATGAGTCCAAAGTGGGTACGTATACCTTACCCGATGTACTCAAATTAGAAAGTGGTAAATCCGTCACGAGCAAAAAAGTGTGGGAGCAGCAGAGGAGATCCGAGATACTGGGCCTTTTTGAGGAGCATGTGTATGGGCAGTTTCCAACGAGCTATGATAAGCTTGAGTACTCGGTGAAGCGTGAGGATCCCAAAGCCATGAATGGGAAGGCGCATCTGAAAGAAATGGAGCTGGTAGTGTATAAGAACAACAAGCCAGTAAAGATCAACCTGGTCCTGTTTGTTCCAACAGCGGCAAAGGGTCCTGCCCCGGCTTTCCTGCTGATCAACAACCGGAGCCGGCGCAACACCGCCCCCGAACGGGATACCCTGAGTGGCTTCTGGCCTGCCGAAATGGTTATCAACGCCGGCTACGCAGTAGCCGCTTTTCACAATAGCGAATTGGCTCCGGATAATAAAAACTCCTATCAGAATGGAGTCTTGCAGCTATACCCTGAACAGCTCAATGCGGATAACGGGATGAAGGCCATCGGAGCCTGGGCCTGGGGCGCCAGCCGGGTGCTGGACTACTTTGAAAAGGACCCAACCATTGACGCCAAACGGGTAGCTGTGGTAGGGCATTCACGCGGGGGAAAGGCTTCTTTATGGGCAGCAGCCCAGGATCAGCGCTTTGCCATTTGTGTGTCAAATTGCTCGGGCAATACCGGAGCGGCCTTGTCCCGAAGAAATTTTGGCGAGACAGTAACCAGAATCAATACCACCTTTCCCCACTGGTTTAGTACTAATTATAAGAAATACAACGATAAGGAGGATGAACTGCCGGTGGATCAGCATATGCTGATTGCACTGATTGCACCCAGACCTATCTACGTAACCAATGCTTCCAAAGACCTCTGGGCCGATCCCACCGGGACGTTTCTGGCCATGAAAGAAGCAGAACGTGTTTATAACCTCTTTGGCTTGAAGTCAGCACTCCCTCAGTCCCCGCCACCGATCAATACTCCGGTCGTTCATCCACCTATGGGGTATCATAATCGGGAAGGGAGCCATGACCTGACGGAGTACGACTGGGCTCGATTTATTGAATTGGCTAACTACCACTACAAGAAGAAGTAGTAACGCTTTCTGAATTTATTCACTCATGAACTCTAAAATAAAGTTAGGCTGGCAATAAACAAAACACCCTGCCGATAAACCATCGGCAGGGTGTATACTATATATCCACACCATTAAACTAATCTTTGTTGAGAGTACTAAGGAGCACCCATAAGGGTACCCATACGTATAAAATTATAGAGGAGGGCAGTACGCTATTATTTTATATTAATAGATGACCAGCCTACACCAGTGTTGCCTGCAACCGGATGTCCAGATTATAGGCCTTGCTGACGGGGCAATCGGCTTTGGCCCCTGCCGCAATCTTTTGAAACTCTTCTTCGCTGATACCCGGTACCTTGGCTTTTAGTACGAGGTCAGAGGTAGTAATGACGCCATTTTCCAGCGTAATCGTGGCGGAGGTTTCCAGCGTATCGGGCGTATAACCGGCCGTAGTCAGGTCCAGGCTAAGCTTCATCGTAAAACATCCGGCGTGAGCCGCTGCCATTAACTCTTCGGGATTAGTACCTACACCCTCGGCAAACCGGCTGTTGAATGAGTACTGGGTCTTGCTAAGTGTTGTACTCTGGGTAGTCAGGTGACCGTTTCCTTCTTTGATCGTTCCGTTCCAGACAGCGGAGGCATTACGTTTTACATTCATGGGTATGAGCGATTGAGTTTGTATTTTCGAGCCAGTCGTTACGACTTATTGAACAATACAAAGGTACCCCACGTACATAGGCCTACCAATGCACGTTTGTAGACGTGAACAGCACTTTTTTCCCCCTGCGGTTTTGACAGCTAAGAAAAGGTAGCATTTTGGTGGCCCACGTACTGCGAACGAAAGCTCTGAGGAGAAAGTTCGGTCTGATTGGTGAAGAGACGGATAAAGTAGGAAGTGTCCTCATAGCCAAGCCGGTAGCCAATTTCCTTAACGCTTAGAGTAGTATGTGCCAGTAGTCTTTTGGCCTCCAGAATGATCCGGTTCTTGATGATGTCGTTGGGAGTCGTATTGCTGTACCGGGTGATCCGCTTGTTCAATGCCTTCGGAGTGATATGCAGCATCTCGGCGTAGTCGGCTACGGTATGGAGTTGGGTATAGTTCCACTCTACCAGCTGACTGAATTTGCGCGAAAACTCTACCTCCTGGCGGGCTTCTTCATCTCTGATCTGGTGTTCCTGCTTCCAGAGCCGGGTGGCTTTGATGATGATCTGCTTAAGCAGGATCCGTAGCATCTCTTCGGTGGTGGAGTCTTCACTCGCTATTTCTACCTCTATATCGCGTAGCAGCTTTTGAATGGCAGCCGACTGCTCGGCATCCAGCGGTACCACGGGTATTTCGTACACGTTGTGAAACAGAATGCCATCACAGGATACCTCCTTGTCATGGATTTCTACGCAATAAAAGTCCCGGTTGTAATACAGCAGAGTACCGCAGCATACCTCATCCAGCCAATAGTGCTGGCTGCCACTGATGAAAAACAGGGCATCGGTCTCGAGCTGGAACTCCTTGAAATCAATAACTACCTTTCCGCCCGCCCGTACAAAAATAACCTTAATGTACTCCTTAAAGTCCTGATTTAGCTGCTTATCCGGTAGATCATTAGAGAAGTCAAAGTACCCAAACTTCTTAAAGGCAAATTGCTTGAAATGTGGCATGGTATCAGATAATCGTTCTTTCCTATAACACGAGCTACTTCATAGAGTGTTCAGGTATGGATTGTCTACTGTTTCTAACGCTTTTAATAGTAGCTTTTTAAAGCTAAAAATTTTCCTGATCCTTTCTGACGGGCTAATAGCCGCAGGAGCGAACTTCCGGAGCCAGAGAGTAACCCTATAAAATTAATATTAAATAGTATAGGGTTACTTCCATTTTTGGATCAATCAAACTATTTTGCTCACAAAACATACTTGCACACCTGCCATGAGAAAGCTGCTTTCCTTATCCCTGATCGTACTGACCTTTTCGTGTATCCGTATGGATCAGGAGCCCGTACCCGATGCTCCCGTTGAGTACCCTGACTGGTACACCATTACCTCACCCATTGATAAGCCGATCCAAAGTATCTGGGGCGACTGGGATAACACGCTGATCATCTCAACCATGTATGAGCTATTCCGCTCGACCGACCAGGGAAAAACCTGGCAACAGGTACATAGCCAATCAACTGGTATATTTGGTGTCGTTGCTTTGCAGGACACTCTCTTCACCATGAACGGACTCAGGAACATTCAAGAAATGAATGGAAACGCATACAGTGATCTGGTGAATGCAGAGCAATACAGTGTAGACGAGGGATTAACCTGGCAGCGCTACGGGAAGCGGAACGCTGTATTTGAAAGCCTGCATACCTCGTCACCCAGAATACGATTCAAAATCAATCCGGTTACCACCAGCAACGATACTACCTATACAATCAACCGGGTATTTCGGGATGGACCTACGGCTACCACTGGGCCCTTCGAAACACCCGGAGTAATCACATCAGGTGGTCGCCGCATTGACCTGCCCCGGCTCCACCAGCTCAATAGCCTGTACCTGGACTCGAAGGAGCGTCTTTACGTAGCAGGTTCCGATGCGGTATGTGGTCGTGGGTTTGATTTTTCATTTTGTAACAGTAAAGGGGGCCGGGGCGTAGTGTATATTTCCAAGCGCCCGCTGCCCTGATCAGATGCTACTTCCGGTCAGGCAGATCAAGGCCATTTTTCGTACAGTAGCATCAGGCAGGTATAGGGGTAGTGAAAGTCATATATGGGTATGACTCCAGTCATAGCCGGTAAGGATAAAAGGTAGGTACTTTGGGGTATTGATTTCTGTTTTACAGCAAGTACTTCCAACCTGAATTGACCACTCTAACCACTTACTGCTATGTATAAGATCCTGCTCCTCACCGACTATTCTGATGCTTCGCGTCAGGCTATTGTTTATACCCAGCAACTTTTTGCCGACACTCCCGTTGACTTTTGTTTGTTGAATGCCTTTCCGGTAGAAGCCGAAGTGGCGTACGGACTGTCTTATACAGCTATCAACTATTGGCAACTAGCGCAGGACTCCATCGTTGAGCTGCGTCAGGAAGTGGAGAAGAAGTCTATATCTGAGCAGCATACCTTTCGTATTGAGGTACTTCCGGGAGGACCTATTAATGCCCTGGAAGTGCAACTCTCGCGGGAGCCGTTTGACCTGGTTGTAGTAGGAGCTACTGGCTCCGGGATCAGTGAGCGGTTAGGAAGTGTAGCTACGGGCGTAGTTCGTCATGCTACTACTAACGTACTGGTTGTGCCTGCTACGGCCACGGCTGGTCAGGTTGAACAGGTGGTGCTGGCTACTGACTATCAGCCGGCTACTAGCGCTCTTTCATTTGCTTTACTAAAAGATATTGTAGCTCGTAAGAAGGCACAGCTGACACTTCTTCATGTAGAAGCCGATCGGAAGGCCGCCCCCGTTGCGGAGGAAACTATACGCCAGTACCTCTTGAGTAACTTTGCAGGTATCAAAATAGAAACCGCTACCATTACCGATGAGGATGTGTTGCAGGGGATGAACCACTACCTGGACGCCTGCCGGGTAGATATGCTGGTTATGCTGCCTCACCACAAAAGCATATGGGATGTGCTCCTGGGCAACAGCCTGACCCGTTCGATCGCCTACCATCCCCGGGTGCCTTTGCTGACACTCTATGACCGGGTTGTTGAGCCTGTACAGCAGGAAGCCCCACAGGAGGAATACATTCCATTCCTGCCCCTGTAAGTGTAGCCGGTATAACATACTCGTTTGTAGTATGCTACTTAGTAAGCCTATACTATTTAGAACGCATTTAACAGGAGGGAAGTAAGTAGTTGAGGCGTTTGGACTTTATCATCCAGACGCCTCCATATGTTTAGTGAGTAGAGCATACGAGGTCGTTCCTTTACTCGATCTCGTTACTACCAGTATAATATCACAATACCAGCTCCGCCTGCGCATATAGGTTGCGGGTGCATTCCTTGTTCTTAGGCGCACAGCAGCAGGATGGGGTTCTGTTCTTGAGATAAGGGCTACTGCAGTTCCAGCAGGAGGCGGGTTGCTCTTCAGACTTTTGGAAGCCAAAGGTATTAAGTACCTCTGCCAGGGGCTGTGACTGGCTCTCAGTCGTAAATAGTACTTCACTTCCGTTGATGACCGACACCTGACCAGTCAGGGTAAATCCTGCTTTAAGAATTCCCCGCTCCGAGGCCGTGTTCTCAGGGGCGTGCATGATCCACAGGTACTCGGCCTCAGCCAGCTCAATTGTCATTATAAACCGGAGTAAATGCGGATAGATCCCCAGCCCACGGTAAGCAACCAGTGTCCTGAAATTCCATAAGTATCGGTGATTGGGCGGGAGCCTGAACTCGTGGTTCAGTTCCCCGATGCGGGCGCTTTGGGTAGCTACCCAGCCGAAGGCCGCTGGCCTTCCGTGGAGGTAGGCAACATAGGCTTTATGACCCGCCGCAAAGCGATTTTCGGCTTCACCGATGGTTGTTTGCCCGATTTCTGCCATAAAGGAGGGCTCTCTGTTCTGAATGATTTTCAGTCCGTTCAAAGGCTGGAGTAGGGGCAGTGTATTTTGGTGTGTGAATGAGTATAGCATGGTGGTAGTATTTAGGTACTTGATGTGGATGATTATGGCCGTTCGTAAGTGTACAGTACTCCGTTCGGGGGCCTGTTCAGGACCTTCCCGGTAAAGCCTTCCTTCACGAGCAGCCGGCTCAGTACTTCCATGGTAAAAGCGTGGCTGACTATAAGGATATTTCCGTTTTGATGCTCAAGACGCTCAATGAACCACGTCCTGATCCGGCTTTCCAGTACTTCTTTTCGGTGTGACTGCGTAGGGTGGTTGTAAACAAGAGCCAGCCGGATCAGCAGGGCCCACAGCATAAAAGGCAGTCTGACATTGTATTTGAAAAGTGGATCCGGAACGGGCTCATTGAGCAGAGTGGTAGTGATAGTAGGTCCGTGGTAGATAGCCTCGGCGGTCTGTCTGGCTCTGGGAAGCTCACTGGAATAGCAGATGTCCCACCAGCTACCAACATCCACCTGCCGGCTTTGCAGGGGGGCACTATTATACCCATTAAACCACTGCAGTACCTGGGACTGGCTTACCAGCCCCTTAAGGTACTCGTGCTCGACCGGAAAGTGCCTGATCAGACCTACCTTCATGGCTTACCGTTTGCTACTCAATGATTATAGACCGGGTAGAGACGGCACTGGCGGAGAAAAAGCCCACGGCCCCGTTGCTGATGTTGGTAGGCAGATTGGCCGGATTGCGACCAAAAAGTCCTCCCTGTCCTGATAGTCCCTGCAATGCGTTGTAGAACTCGTAGGCTTCCTTGGTCAGCGACAGCAGGCTTACTTCCAATGCATCATTTTTGGCGAAGGTGACAGGAACCTGTATATCATCCAGGTAAGAGCCATCGTATAGCTTATCTTCGGTGATGATGATGTCGCGGGTTTCGTTTTGTTTCAGCTGACCATTGACGGCGATATTCAGCTTGTAGTAATTCTTTACTCCGGCACTATCCCGGAAGGCCGTGGAGATGTAGTAGCCTTCCTTCCGGCCCCGATTATCATTCCTACCGTCTACGTACTTATAGGTAACCTTATCCAGAAGGGCTACCGGGTGCAGCGTAGAGGTGGCGGTGTAGGTTTTACCATTGGCCCGAATGGTCAGGGTATAGGTATGCCCAACTACTCCTGTAAACTTGCCGACTGGCTTGTAGACACCATGGCCTTCGTGGGTGAAGGAGGTGCTGGTGCCGGTATTGTCCACCAGGTCTACCTGTGCATCGGTTACCGCCTGCGGCTCAAGGTTTTTGGCATAGGGGGCTGATAGGTGCAGCTTCACCTGGTTCAGGGTAGGCTGGTCGGTGATGGTGGCCTCTACCGCCAGCCTTGGCTCACTTTGTTCCAGGTCCAGTTCTACCGGGGTTTCGCAGCTGGTCAGTGCCAGGGTAAGAAGGCTTAATAGGATTGCAGTGATGTTCTTCATGGCTTTGCTTAGTTATATCGTAGTTAAAAGAGAGAGTACTTAGAACTTAAAGTTGTAGGTAACGGCGGGTATGGGTGCACCCACGATGGAGATCTCCTTGGCGTTGATGCTGGCAGGTATTTCCTCGGTCTGGTCCAGTTGAATGGAGAAGACGTTCTTGCGGCCGTAGGCGTTGAACAGTGAGAAGTTCCAGCTCGATTCGTACTTCCTGCCGGGGCGCTTCTTTCCGTTCAGCGTCAGGGACAGATCCAGGCGGTGGTAGTCGCGGAGGCGGTAGCCATTGCGTTCGGTGTAGATAGGTACTATGATGTTCCCGTTGCGGAATGAGCCCGAAGGCATGGTCACCACATTGCCGCTGCTGTACACCTGGTTGGCTCCCAGGGTCAGCCTTTCGGACAATTTATAGGAAAGTACCAGCGACAGGTTATGCGGCTTGTCCTGACGTACGCGGTAAGGCTGGTTGTTGTTGATCCCCTCGATGGTACGCTCAGTATGGGACAGGGTGTAGCTGGCCCAGCCGGTCAGCTGGCCCGTCTGCTTCTTTACCATCAGTTCCAGTCCGTAGGCTTTGCCGGTACCCGCCAGGATTTCGGCTTCAATGTTGTTGTTAAACATCAGGTCGGCGTTATCACGAAAATCAATCTGGTTGTTCATGCTCTTGTAGTATACTTCGGCCGAGGCTTCCAGGGTATTGCTACGGAAGTTGTGGAAGTAGCCCAGTGCCACCTGGTTGGCCGACTGGGGCCTGATGTACTTGCCCGATGGTACGTATACATCCAGAGGAGTCGTAGAGGTGGCGTTGGAGGCCAGGTGCAGGTACTGCATGGTGCGGTTGTAAGAAGCTTTCAGCGAGCTGCTGCCATCCAGTATAAAGCGGGCCGATAGTCTGGGCTCCAGGCCACCCTGCGTCTTATAGATGTGAGTACGCTCATAATCCACTACCCCAACGATCTGTTGGCCCGTCTCGTCGTAATCGTACACCCGACCGCCTATGTTCTGAAAGAACGAGTAACGCAGTCCGTAGGTCAGCGAGAGTCGGGGCGATAGCTCCTGCTCATTGCTTAGGTATACCGCATTTTCGAGAGCGTACTTCCGGTCAAGCAGTAGCTCTTTCACTACCGAGTTATCGGAGGCGGGCTTTACTTCGCCGGGCTTGAAGGTATGGTACGTAGAGCTGATCCCGAACTTGAGGGTATTGGCGTTGTTGGGGAAGTAGGAGAAGTCAGCTTTCAGGCTTACATCCTCGATATTGGATTTCCAGCTGAACGCGGTGTTCCCGCTGGGCATACCAACCTGGTAGTTGAAGTTGCTGTAGATGGCGGTAAAGTTAGAGAACAGTTTGTCGGAGAACAGGTGGTTCCAGCGAACTGTGGCGGTGGCGTTGCCCCAGTCCATGCCCATTACCTCCTTAAACTTGAATACATCCTGTCCAAAGTAGCCCGAAATGAACAGGCGGTCCTTATCGCCAAACTTATAGTTGAGCTTGGTATTGAGGTCGTAGAAGTACAGCTTGTTATTTTTTATGTTTTCGTCGGAGCTTAGCTTCAGAAACATATCCGCGTAGGTCCGGCGGCCCGAAATGATGTACGAGCCTTTGTCCTTTACGATCGGGCCTTCCAGGGTCAGGCGGCTGGCAATGGTACCTATACCCCCCGAGGCCCCGAAGCGTTTGCTATTGCCTTCTTTCATCCGGATGTCTACCAGCGAGGCCAGGCGTCCGCCGTACTCCGCCGGTATACCCCCCTTGTAGATCTCTACATCTTTGATGGCATCGGCATTGAAAACCGAGAAAAAGCCCAGCAGGTGCGAGGCATTGTAGACCGGCGCCTCGTCCAGTTGGATCAGGTTCTGGTCGATGCTGCCACCGCGTACGTAAAAGCCCGAGGTACCTTCGCCACCTGACTGCACTCCCGGTAGTAGCTGGATGGTTTTGAGCACATCCACCTCACCCATAAAGGCGGGCAGGGTCTTGATGGTTTCGATGGGTAGTACATCGGCACTCATCCGGTTTTGCTGGATGTTGGCATCTTCCTTTTTGGTTTTGACGACCACCTCCTGCAGGTGTACATCGCTGCCTGCCAGTTCCAGATTGAGGGTACTATTTTCTTTAAGATCAATCTGGCGGGTTTGGGTAGTGTAGCCGATGTAAGAGTACACCAGCGTGTACTTGCCAGCCGGTAACGTTAGGGAGTAAAAGCCGTAGGCGTTGGTAGTAGTACCCGAGGTACCTCCCTGCACACCTACCGTGGCGCCAATCAAGTCTTCGCCATTTTTGGCGTCTTTGAGGCTACCACTGATGGTGAAGCGGTGCTGGGCCTGCATGACCAGCGGTATGAGCAGCAGTAAGAGAACGGAAATTTTTTTCATGGCTTATGTAATTGGATAAGAAAACAGATTATTCGTGCTACAAAGATGCACCTTACCCCTCCAGTGGTTGAAACGAGGTTTACTGAAACCGAAAATCGGACTGATTAACCTGCTAAATCGGCCGATGAAACTTTGGATGGAAGTACTTAGTAGGAGGTGTGGTACTACGGGGGCACTATCGCCAAAGCAGGCAAAAGGAGCGGCTGAGGGGCCAGCGGGTGTTTTTTCAGCGGAAAGCTTACTATCTTTACACCACTTGCTCATGGAGTAACGACAAAGAGCCGATGAAAAATAACAACTACCTAAACAGACTGAAGTACCTGCTCATACCCCTGCAGGCGCTGGTGTTTTTACAGGTTGGACGCCCGTTGCCGTTGTGGGACTATCTGGGCCACCGCGATTTTTACTTTGATCTGATTTTTGCCCTGATCATCGGGTCCATTATATGGACGTATATTCAGTATAGTTATCAGCTCCTGGACCGGACACTGCCCTGGGGTACTCACTTTACCAGGCGCCTGGTCTGCCAGGCCCTGCTCTCCGGATTTTTGCCCATCTTCCTGCTGCTGGCCCTGTATGTTGGGTATATGGAGCTATACTACGCGGAGTCTTTCCGGCTGGAGAAGTCCCTGATCTTCCAGGTGGACCTTCTGCTGGGTACTTTGCTGATCCTGATTCAGAATCTGGTCTTTGTCATAGCTACCCTTATTCATAAATACCTGAAATCGTCCGCGCCGGAGCCGTTGGGAGTACCTATGGACCTACCGGAAGAGAATCAACCGCCAGCCTGGGCTTCCAGTAAGCTACTGGTTGGCAATGGTAGCAAGTACACCCTGCTGGACCGCGATGAGATGCAGTTTATAAAGTTGCAGAACGGCGTATCGGTGGCTTACCTGAAAGATGGTACCAGCTCGGTACTCAATACTCCCCTTAACTCCCTGGATGAAACCCTACCCGACTATTTCTTCCGGGTGAATCGGAACACGATTGTCAACCTGAAAGAAGTGAAAGGCTTTGAGGCGGAGAAAAGCGGAAAGCTGATCCTGCGGCTACACGCGGAGAGTGCCGAGGAAATCATCGTCAGTCAGAACCGCAGCGTTGACTTTAAGAACAAACTAGTGACCATCTAAGGCTTCTTCCTCCTGGATGGCGGCTGTTTTTTAGCCCAAAATCTCCTGATCTGGCAGGTCATTCTCCTGCTTTTGGGTTAGTTTTTCCTGCATGTGTGCTTGGTAACTAGTTGATAATAAGTAGGAGGCGTAATTTTGCCCTCGAATTAAACTAGTATCAAGCCATGAAAAAAACAATTATCCTTTGCCTGTTGCTTAGCCATTGCTTCGTAGCAGTCCGTGCCCAGTCACGTGAGCGGGAGCCGCGAAAGTGGCCCCTTATGGTTTCCGTTTTCAGCGAAGCGTGGGCGCTTCCTTCCACGCAACTGGTCAAAAGTCCCATCCACCCCGGACTTAGTGTGGGTACTTCGTACACCCTGCGCCAAACCACCCGTAGTACCGTTAGTCTGAATGGTACCCTGGGCTATTTCTACCACAAAAATATCCAGAACAACCTCCACCTGCTGGCGACCCTGGGGTATCAGCACCGGGTAGCAGGCGGCCTGCACGTGGGTACGGCACTGGGGCTGGGGTATAGCCATTCCGTCTACCCGATTCAGGTGTACCAGCTGGAAGGCGGAGAGTACCAGAAGGCGACCGATTGGGGAAAATCGGCGCTGGCCCCTTCCTTTGAGCTGAACCTGGGGTACACCATTCACCGTCATTCCCCCAATCCCGTTACCGTTTTCACCCGGTACCAGCTGCTGGTGGAGTGGCCCTATGCACCCGAGAATACCTTCCCGGCCCTACCGCATACCCTGTTCCACGTAGGAGCCAAATTCTATCCTTTTAATTAAGCCTTACCGATCTACATCCGATGAAATATTTAAATCCAACCTATATGTTGGCCGTAGTTTGCTGTGTATCGACCGCAGTACTTACCGGTTGCGAAAAAGAAATAGAGGTAGCTCCTGCCGTCTACGATTGCGCTGTTACTGATCCAGGCCTGGGTACCGCCCATCCCAAGCACCAGGTGTACCACGAGTTTCTGCAATCGTGGAAACGCATAGGCTTACCCGGCTCCATCCTGCTCGTGCGGGATAAGCATGGCCTGTGGGTGGACGCTGCCGGTAAGGCCGATTTGGCCGGTAACGTAGCGATGAAGCCCTGCAACCTGTTTTACATGGCCAGTATCACCAAGACCTTTACGGCGGCGGCGGCCCTGAAACTGCACGAAATGGGGCTGTTTCATATTGACGAGCCGGCAATCAAGTACCTGCCTGAGTTTGCAGGTATACCTCATGGCGACAAGATCACGATCCGGCAACTGATGAATCACACCAGCGGCATTGGCAACGACAACTTCACGGTGTCTACACTCGATTATTTCAATCATACACCCATTGAAGCCAAGTCGCTGGACGATTGGCTGAAGATTCTTCAGAAACCTCGCTTCGCTCCGGGCACCAGTTGGGAGTACTCGTCGGGACTTGATTTTGTGGGGGTGATCATGGCGCGGGTATCGGGTAAGTCAGCCTACCAGGTGATTGAGGATGAGATACTGGTACCGCTGGGACTGCGCAATACCTACCTGAGTGACAGGACCCGCCCCGAGGGACTACCCAAGAAGTACATGGACCTGCAGGCCAATGGGAAGATCATTGAGCTGAAAGTACCCTTTGTACCGGCCAAGGAGGGAGCTCTTGACTTTACCAGTGGTGGCGGCATCAGTAACGCCCACGACCTGATGAAGTTTGCGGAGGCGCTTTTCAAGGGTAATCTGCTCAAGCCCGAGACACTGGAACTGATGAAAGAGTCGGTACCTATTCCCGACGGGCTGATTGGCTGGGATGGTTTTCCCGGTTATGGTCTGGGACTCAGCTTTGTCTCTACGCCGTATGGGTCGGCTATGGGTCACGAGGGTGACCTGTTTGGGGCCTCCTCCTTTATGTTCTATTTTCCGGAGCAGGATATTACCGTCGTCGGGGCTATGAATGTAACGTCGTATCCGCTAAGGCTGGCCTTTGCTGATTACAAAGAGATAGCGCGGGTGGTTACGCAGTAGGAAGTACTTTGAAGGAACAGCAGATATGGGCGCCGGTAACTACGTACCGGCGCCCTTTGCCTTAGTTACCCCTCCGCCGTTACAGTTGATCCAGTACATCCCGGTACCCCCGACCAATGGGAATGGAAACGCCCAGTACCTCTACGTATTCGGCAGTAAAGGAGTCAATCCGGCTGACAGATACGATAAACGACCGGTGGACACGCCGGAACAGCTGGGGGGGGAGCAGGGTCTCTATTTCGTGCGTACTGATCTTGGAAAGGTAGGTAGTGCGGGTGGTCACCAGCTTGATGTACTCCCGCTGGCTTTCGATGTACAGGATGTCCGAAAACAGGATCTTTACCTTCTTCTTTTGCACGTTCAGAAACAGGTAGTCTTTAGAGTCGAGGCCTTCGGATAGCCGGGGATGGGTAGCTTCCGGGGCTTTTACTTTATTGACGGCCACCAGAAAACGTTCAAATTCAAAGGGCTTCAGCAGGTAGTCCGTCACGTTCAGGTCAAAGCCTTCGACGGCGTACTGGTGGTAGGCGGTGGTGATGATCACCGCCGGCGGGTGCGTCAGGGTTTTGAGAAAGGCCATGCCTTTGAGCCGGGGCAGGTGAATGTCCAGAAACATCAGGTCTACCGTATGCTGCCGCAGGAAGTCCGTAGCCATAATAGCGTCGCGAAAGCTGCCCCGCAGATCCAGGAAGGGTACCTGTGAAATATAGTCCGTAAGTACTTTAACGGCCAGGGGCTCGTCTTCAATGATTATGCAGCGTAGTTTAGACATGGCTGGACAGGTTGATATGTAACGTGGCGGTAAAGGCATCACTCCCCTGCACAACCGACAGGGTATAGTCGGTATAGAGGAGCTCCAACTGGCGGCGAAGGTTCGAGAGCCCAATATTTTCCTTCACCCCGCGTTCCACCTGATACGCTTCAATGGAGTTTTTTACTAGGAAGTCCAGTTGCCTCTGTTTTACCGACAGATGAATGTGGACGTAAGGCTCTCCTCTTGATTCGGACACCCCGTGCTTGAAGGCATTTTCTACCAGCGGGATCAGCAGCAGGGGAGGCAGGCTCTGGCGCAGGTCATCCACATCGTAGTTAAAATTGACCCGCAGCGATTCATCGTACCGGAGCTGTTCCAGGGCTATGTAGTCACTGATGATTTTCAGCTCCTGCTCGATGGCGATGTACTGGCCGCCCGTCTCGTACAGCATGAAGCGCAGGATTTTGGACAGGCGCAGGATAGACTCCGGAGCCAGGTCTGATTTGTCGCGGGCCAGGGAGTAGATGTTGTTGAGCGTATTGAACAGAAAGTGGGGGTTGGTCTGTGACTTGAGATAGCTGAGCTCAGCCTGTTGCTTCTCAATGCGCAGCTGCTGGGCGGCCTGTCTCAGCTGCATATACCCGAAGATATGGCGGCTGATTCCGTAAAAGAATATAGCTCCGGCGCTGTAGGACATCTGGGTCTCTACCCCTCTACTGATTCGGTGATAATCCGCCAGGGGCGTGTAGATGTGTAGCCAGATGCCAATCTGCCGCCAGGCATACAGCCCGAAGGAGTACAGCATCAGGTGTACCAACAGCAGGAATAAGCCGGCCAGTATCCGCTTCCAGCTTAGGCGTATAAAGGGGATCGTGTACTCAAAGAGGATAAAGCTGAGTACCGTTACGTAGCTCCATCGCCAGAGGTTGTTCCAGACCCGGGGTACAAATGTATGCGGGTAGTTGGCCAGTTCGATAAACAGCCACATCAATAGGAACAGACCCCCGATCCGCAGGTAAAACAGAAAGCGCTCTCTATCAAAAGTAAGGTTCATACCGCTAAATACGGGATATTTTTCACATACCTGCCACCCGCTGACCCCATCGTCAACAGAAGGCCATTTTTCGTCAACGAATGGTAGTTATACGCCAGTTTCTGTCGTTGGTAGACCCTCTCCCGCTGTCCGTTGATACCAGCATTGGGAGCTCCTTTTTATTGCCTAATCTTGGATAGAGCAAACACACAAGCCCATGAAAGAGAGGCAGTTTCTTCTCATTAAAAGGACCCAGTTTAGGCAGATTTACGTAAAGCACACATTCCATTTAACCAATCAATCTCTATGAAAAAGTTATCTATTACCATGATGATGACCCTACTCAGTGTACTTGCATCACTACCCGCTCTGGCAGGGAGAGCTGTACCGTCAACCACACAGACCGACTCCGCCACTACTGCGCCCAGACGTCCCGGCTTTCAGGTCGGGATGTACCAGTCCATTCGTTCCCAGATACTGAATGTGCTGGTAGAAAAAGACCTCGGGTGCCGGGTACGCGTAAGGCTGCTCAACAAAGGAGGTGAGGTACTCTACGAAGAATTATTAACCAAACGGCAGCAAAAATACTGGCTGAAGCTGAACTTTGCCGATGTGCCGGATGGTACGTACACCGTAGTAGTTACCAACGAAAGCGAGCAAATTACCAAACTGGTTAAGCTGTCCTCCCAGGTACTTTACCAAATGCCCTCCCGGGCCCTACTGGTCATGAACTAAGTATCGGTAGATACAAGCAGCCGGAAGGTATTTACTACTTCCGGCTGCTGAGTTACCTGGAAGGAGAGCTCCCTTGCTCCCACAGCGTCCGGTCGAGTTGGTAGACATAGCAGGCATCTTCGCCGAAAACCCGTTCCTCCACATACCGGAAGCCCAGTCGTTCGTAGAAACGGTGGGCTCTATGGTTCGAAGACAGCGGATCCAGCAGGATGGCTTCTACCTGCGGATCACCAAAGCAGATCTTACTAGCCAGCTCCATCATCCGTGTGCCGTAGCCTCTGCCCAGGTTCTGCTCTTCGCCAATCCAGATATCAATGGCGCGCAGGTGCGGAGGTACTTCTCCCCAGTAGTGGGAGTCTTCCTGAGCCGGGTCAATGATCTGGATAAATCCGATGGGGCGTCCGTCAAGCTCCGCGATCAGTTGCTGACGCCAGGGCGGTTGCCGGTACAGCTCTTCTTCCCAGTTCCAGTCATCATGTGGGTCGGAGGCTACTGTATGCGGCTGCTCGTCCCAGTGCCTTAGGAGTGGTAGGTCAGCCGGCGTGGCGGGGCGTAGTACTATGTTATCAGGAGAGGACGCCATAGTTGATGTATAACAGGGTATTTCTTCTTTATTGATTTAAGTCAATGACATCGTAGGCTTTATCCGGCATTTTTACTGACGATAAGAAAGTCAGAACGTACCAGCCCACCCATACCTAATGAAAACACAGACACTGGCCAGACTAATAGGTAGCATCTTTATCATCATGTTTTTCCTTGGCGTTTTTGCCGAAGCAGTAGTACGCGGTCAGCTAATCAACCTGGAGGATCCCCGGCTGACCTTTACTACTGTTCAGGAGTCTCCCGGATTATTTTTACTGGGTATCATTGCCTGGATCATCATTGCGTTGTTAGATGCTGTCCTGGCGGTTGCGTTTTATGTAATGTTTCAGTCGCTTCATAGCCCGCTGGCCTTCCTGATGACAAGCCTGCGGCTGGTGTATGTGGCAATAAAAGGAGTAGCAGTAGCCGGACTGCTAGTTGCCTCGGATATTTATTCTTCGGCGGTGGGTGCCGAGCCTGGTCAGACCGGCATGTACGCTACTCAGGCCATGTTGTTTCTGAAAATGCACCACTTCGGGTTTGGGGTGGGACTTATTTTCTTTGGGTTCCACCTAGTACTTTTGGCTATGCTTATGCGAAAAACGAATGGTGTTCCGCAATGGCTGGTCAGGTTGATGCTGGTAGCCGGTATTGGGTACAGTATGAATAGCCTGGTCAGTTTTCTCCCAGCCGATTTTGATCAGCTACATGTACTTATCATTGCCGTTTTCATTATTCCCATGACCTTTGCCGAGTTGTCATTCGGACTTTGGCTGTGGCTCCGGCACCGGAGTAGTGTGTTGCTTCCGGGGAGTAGTGTCTGATTGTTTTTGGGAGATCTTCCTCCTGATTCGGCTCAACGTTTCCGGTTTTATACCCAGGTAGCTCGCCAGGTGGTACTGGGGAACACGCTGTAGTAACTCTGGCCTTTGCTCTGTTAGCCGCAGGTATCGTTGCTCAGAGGTAAGGGTCAGCAGGGCAGAACTTAGTCGCTGGTACTTTCCAAATTCCTGACTGATAAACAACGCCGACATCTTCTCGAGTTTAGGATTTTTAGCGTAGGCCTCTTCAATCTGATCCAGCCGTCCAATGACCAGAGTAGTGTCTTCTTCACAAATCCAGTTAAAAGTACTGGGCTCCTGCCTGGCGGCGCTGTCAAAGGCAACCAGGGCCTCTCCCTCGGAATAGAAGTCGGTTGTTTTCTCCTCTCCATCTACCAGTTCATATTGCCGGACAAGGCCCTGAACATTGAAGTAACATTCCCTCGAAATCTGCCCCTGCCTCAGTACATGGGTGCCTTTCCTAAAAGTCCTGTAAGGTAGCTCTTTTACAATCGCCTGCTTTTCCTCTACCGTAAGGGGTACATACTTGGCTATGTAATCCAGAATCTTCTGTTCCATCTCTTCACGTGCTGGGTGTCATCAAGATAGTGGGGATGTCAGGTATAAGTACCTGAAGGCACTCTTCCTACTTACCAGCCACCGGTGGCTGGGCCGAAGCGAAATCGTCACTCAGGCGCTGGAACCACAGGTTCTGCACCCGGCCGTTGTTCATCCTGAGTCCAATGATCCGGTCGGAGCTGTCCCGCACCAGGTCTATGTTCTGCACAAACCACCAGGGCGCCTGCAGTCGGTTGCGGTGAAGTACTCTCAGAGGTACTTCACCGTGCTGCACGTGAATGAGTTTGAGTGTCTCGCCTTCCCGGGCGATGGTATAGACGGTCTCCAGCTCGGGGCTGTAGTACTTACCTACGTACTGCTCCTGCCTTATCTCTTCCTTAACCGGCTGCACCCGTGTACCCGGATGGTTGCCGTTTTGCCGGAGGGTGATGCGGTTCACGGGGCCCGCCTTCGGACGGTGAAAAACAACGGAAGCCTCGACAACTTTCAGGAAAAAAGTAGAGTCCGACGATGGAAACATCTCTACCTCGCTCTGGCCGGTGGCCTGGGTAAAGTAGCGGTCGCCTTCCCTACGGAATTTAATGACAAACCCAGGCGCCTCGGCTAGCTCGTAGGAGCCGGCGTAGGTGCGGAACAGGGTAGAATCGAACTTATAGTTGCCATTGGCTACGGGTGCCTCCACCTTTTTCTCTTCCTTTAGGTAAGGAGCCAGGTACAGGTTCGCCAGCTCCAGACCTTTGCGGTCGGGGCTGAACTCAGCCTGGTTGCTGAGGATAATAAACCCGTAGTCTTCTTTGGGGAAGTAGGCCAGAAACGAGCGGAAGCCGGCATCAGCTCCGTTGTGTCCGTAGAAAGAGAGTCCCCTGTACTGGTTGTGGAACAGTCCCAGCGCGTAGCTAAGGGTATCCCCTTTGGTAATTCGTCCCTTTTCCAGCATCTGCGTCATGGTAGCGGGAGTACCTACCTTTGGTGATCGGAAATTGTCGATCCAGCGGGCCAGATCGCTGACTGTTGTAAACAGACTGGTAGCACCTACGTTGGCATAGTTCAGCGGACTCTTGCTGAACGTACCTACCCCCGGGGTGATGTGGAAGGAGTAGGCCCGTCCCCTGACCAGCCGCTCGTTGTTATCGTAGAACAAGGTACTGTTCATACCCAGGGGTTTGAATACATTCTGCTGCATCCAGTCCGGGAAGGTCTGCTTGCTGATGCGGCTGACGATTTCGGCCAGCAGGGTATAGCCGGTATTGCAGTAGGTAAAGGTAGAGCCCGGCTCAAAGTTCAGCTCCTTCTGGCGCTTAATGAGGTTAAAAATGTGGTCCTTGGTGATAACATCATCCAACCGCCGTCCCGACATAGCCAGCAGGTTCCACTGGTCGCGCAGGCCGCTGGTGTGGTTGAGCAGGTGCCGGATGGTAATCGTCTTCCCGAAATCAGGTACCTCGGGCAGGTACTTGCGGATGTCATCGTTCAGCGATAGCTTGCCCTGCTCCGCCAGCAGCACAATGGCGTAAGCCGTAAACTGCTTGGACACGGAAGCTACGTGAAAAACCGTTTCGGGTGAATTGGGTGCCCCCGTTTCCAGGTCTGCCTCGCCAAATCCTTTCGCATAAATGAGCTTCCCCTGGTGCACTACCCCAATGGCGGCTCCCGGTTTACCGGGCTTGTTCCATTCCGCAAAGAGTGAATCTATCCTGGCGGCCGACGGGGACGACTGGGCCAGTACTAGCTGAATACCAGATACCAGCATGGTAATCAGCAGGAGGGGGTAGACCAATGGTTTCATAGGATTGGCTGGATGGATTTGGTACGTAGTGAGCAGTTGACCGCGGAATAGCAGCGGCTTATTCTGCACAAGATAAGACTGTGCGGCAATACTAGCTAGCTGAAAAGGGCAGACGGTTGGAGAAGTGGGTGAGTGGTTCGTCTATTTTTAGCCGTACAATGGATCAGGGCTGCCAGTATAAAAGTACGGCCGCCGGATACCCAGGTCTGGTCACAATCAGTAAAAGCGTAGGGCCGTATTCATCAGGCACACTACAGGAGTCACCTCTAGCCCGCCGGTAAAGGACCTGGGGAAATAGGAACCCTCGATCCCACCCGGGTTGACGTGCAGTGAGAGAGCCTCAATGGCAACGTTGCCTCCATCCCGCCCGGGGAGTTGATAGGACTCACTGATGGGCATAAGGTATATCAAAATACCTGGTTCATGCCAGGAGCTGTCATTTCAGCCGGTGCCCTGGATGAGAGTGTAGAGTGGTAAAGTACTTTCTTATAATCACGATAAACCCACAGAGCAAGCACCCACAGACTTACCACCATAAACAGACCCGTCCAGAGGGGCGGGGTGTCCAGTCGGGTACTCGTACCGATCAGAGTAGTACCGATGGCAATTACACCTGCCATTACGGCAAAGCCCTTACTTTGGTAAAACCAGGCATAAGGGAAGAAATGAGCGCCCGTAATAATGGCTAGGGCCATGGGCATGTACAGGGGATTCTGGCCCAGCATGATAAATATAAACGGGAAGTAGAAAAGCTGAGCCAGGTTGAGCCATAGTCCCAGATCGTTGAGGGGGTTATCAGGGATCTTCCAGCTGGTACCAAATACCTTGGAGAACAGGAAAGCCAGAGGCAGCATGGGCATGCTGGCATAGAAAGTAAAGTAGGCCCTGCTTACCGTGCTGTACGGGAGGTACCAGATCACGGTAATGATCAGCCAGCAGATACTGGCTGCAACCAGAAAATTAACTCCATTCTTGTTGAGGAGGATAATTTCCTCCCGCTGCTGCTCAAACGATTTCATCGGTACGTATCAGAAAGTAGTATACTTGGGTGACTGGCATCTGCTGCTACTCTCCGGGGGGAAGGCAGTACCAATTGCAGTACAAGTATAAATACTGTAGATGATTGTACCTAATCGAAAAACTCGGGTAGAATGTGTAAAAGCTGAATAGTCAGATAGTCACCGTCGGCAGGTACTAAAACACTTCCTGTTTGGTCAGGCTCGGTTTAGGGAGTACCGTGGTACTTTCCCCTCCTTCCGGCAGGGGAGCCGTGAATGTCTCCATGTTCTGGAGGTATATGGCTATTCTGGCTATGAATTCGGCCCGCTGTACTGTATCTGTCTGGTAAAGAGGAGCGTCAGGGCTGGTCGGGACCCCAGGTACATCAATCAGTTCGTATAGCGATCGGAGAGAAGTGATACCCAGTACGGCCCTGGCCCAGTAGTATACACATACGTATTTCTTCTCGGGTAGTTCAAGCCCATGGTACGTCAGCATCTCCCTGAGATTGGTTTTATGAACTACCATATTATACGCCAGTACGTCGTCCACCTTATCAAAGTAGGCCTGTACCTGTGGCCACACCCCGGTTATCAGTGGGTTGGAGTAGGCCGAACCAGTCAGGGATTGGGAATAGTTAAAACAAGCGGTGTCAGAGATTTTTCCATCCTGCACATAAGCCAGCCCTATTTCGCTGGAATGGACTACGATGACCAGGAAACGTTTATTATTGGTAGAATAATGGTTCATACGCTGATCTGGATAAAGTTGAGTTAACTACCTCCTTATACTAACCTGTACATGCTTCCCTGCACTACTGACTCCTACTTCCACTAGTCCATGCAGACAACTTTATGGCCACGCGATGTTGACTGGAGTGGGGTACTTTCAGGGACTCGTTAGGCGGGCCTCTATATCAATAATACTAGACAGGATTGGAAGTAAGGATATAAACTTATCCAACGGTAAGAGTATCTCCTGAAAGGCAAAGCTACCGTCTGATAGTATTTCTTTGCAGCATAGACAAGTTGAGGATATACTTGTGAAGATTCAAATTACAACCTCAATAGGTGTAGCAATACGGGGTTGTAAGAGGGTGGATATTTCGAAACGGCCTGCATAACTTATTGCAGGCCGTTTTTATTTGTAGCCTTCAATAAGAGTACCTTCAGAAGCACCGCAGTCACCCCATTCCATTCTGAAATACCCGGTGATGTTTTAGGTGTAGCACTATTCAAATATGGGGGATAATTTAATTATATACAGGTTACTTGCACAACTGGATATAAAATAAGTGAGCAATGGATCAATAATTTTTAGCTCTTTACTTTATACACGCTATTTATTTTCAGTATTTATTGTGATTTTTCTCTAACCACTATGACAGAAGCTAGATAGGTGACGGCCCCACTATAAAATACCGTATTTACGGTATTGATTGTATCTTTTCAAGTTGTATAACTTTGATGCGTTAGGTTTACATATATCCATTCCATACCTAGTAAAAGTTCGTGTAAAGCAGTGTTTCCTAGGAAGTACATGTTCACACACTATGCACACATCACTTTATATTCTCTGTTAAGGACAACCTTTAACAGAACATGCCACCTGATAAGTAGTTGACTAACTGCTTCACATCAGGTGGCATTTGTGCTTTTGGTGCCGCACCGGTACTATAAAGCTCAACCCTAACTGGTTGTAGCTTTATCTAGCACTTTTATTTTGTATCTGCTTGCTCACTTCCGTATGTACATAGAGGGTATTCCTACTCCTGAGCAGATAGGGTAATCACTACATTGCCAATCTTTTGGCCCGTCTCTACGTACCGGTAGGCTTCTACGATTTGTTCCAGCGGGTACGTTCGGTCAATTACGGGCTTATACTTTTTCTGCTCGATCAGCTCTTTGAAAAACTTTACGTCATCCTGATTGATGGAGGGAATAGGAAAGAGTACTTTCTTTCCCCCTAGTAAAGGAGTGGTAAGCGCCAGAAGAATATTTTCGGAATTGCGGCCCAATTCAGTGGAAAGGTAGATCCCGTTTTCAGTAAGGAGTTGTTTGCATTGGTCAAATGAACTCTTGCCTACCGCATCGAATACCACGTCAAAGGTTTGATCAAGAGCCGTAAAATCAGTTGTGGTATAGTCTATCACTTCATCGGCTCCCAGCGATCGCACCAGTTCCATATAGGGAGTACTACATACCGCTGTGACCTCCGCGCCCAGGTACTTGATCAGTTGTACGGCGGCTGAGCCTATGCCGCCCGTTGCGCCGTTTACCAGTACCCTCTGCCCTTTTTTTATGCGAGCGGCTCGAATGTTAGATAAAGCATAGTGTGCCCCTTCGGTAATCGGGGCGGCCTCCTGGTAAGATAGCCCGGCTGGCAGGGTAGTTATGGCTCCATTCTCCCGCATCGTCATATACTCGGCATGGGCTCCAAAGCGGGTATCGTTATAACCAAATACTTTATCCCCGATCCTGAGGGAGGTAACCTCCGGCCCAACGGCTTCCACTTCTCCGGCAAACTCATTGCCCAATGTTTTGAATCTGGGTTTGAGAGGTCCGCTGAACAAGCGGGTCAGGAGGTTGTCGGCATTTCGGATGGCGCTATCGGTGCGGTTGACGGTGGTGGCATGTACCCTGATCAGTACTTCTCTGATTTTGGGAGTAGGTGTGTCAACCTCCTGAAGACTGACCACTTCCGGAGGGCCGTATTGTGTGTATATAGCTGCTTTCATTGGGTAATGTTGGTGGGTTAGAGGGGGTTTGCATCGGGTTAAAAAGTAGTCTTCAAATGTAAAGGAAATATATTTTTTTTACTGCTTGTTGTCAAGTGAGTATCCACCTGTACAGACAAATTTCATTTGTGATATAAATTGTGGTATATGCTGGTAACTTATTGGAATTCATGCTACATTAGTGTCAGCATCTGAGGGGCAATAGCATCCCTGGTATGCGATATGGAGTATATTTATTATTAATAAATATACTGCTCCTACGAAACTGTTCTTCATGAAGGTGGCTTGCTTTACACTGCCTTTACAACCGTTTTAAGTCTACTCCCCCTGAGGCTCTTCGTAATCAATACATCCTGTTATTGATATACCTTATTTTGCTTCCACCGCTTTTAAAAATTATGTCTGATCTACGACAAGGGTTGTACTGATGATAGAAACTTAGTACAGCCTGGGTACTACCTGGTGCCCCAATTAATAGTTCCGAAACTGAAACCACTGTCTGGTGGCACTACGCCACAAAAGGACCAGGCACTGCTTCAAAAGCGGAATCTGCTAAAGATCGCCTTCTGTACGAACATGTGTCTTTCCACTGCAATCTGCCCTTCATTGAGGGGGGACCGCCGACATTATTTTTTAGAAATTCATCACCGGCTGTTTCCGTCTTCTATCCGCATCCCGACTAATAAGCCGGAGTGTTTGTCATCCCATTCCGTAGGTTTGGCCATGATCAAAGCTCTGTCTATTTCATTATATTCTACACCTAAACCGAAAGGAGGCCAACATGAGTATCGAGAACTATTCTCTCACCGTAGGAGGAACCCAGGTTCCCCTGAAAAAAGTAGAAGATGTACGGCTTGTCACGCCAGCAAGGGACGAGCATCCTGCCACCGTGGCATCCCGTCTGGGCAGATCAACCCGCTTAGCCATTGATCCCACTTACCCTCCGGAACTGCTCATTGTCAGAGGAGAAAAGCAGAAGCTGCAGGAGATGAAATCATACCCGGATATCCGAAACACGCGGGCCGCTTTTCAGGATCCGGAAGGAAACGTGTTCGTACTGACTAATGATATTCTGATCAGTTTTAAGGAAGGGGCATCTGAGCAGGAGCGGGAGAAAGTGCTGGAAAAGGTGGATGGTGTAGTTATTGAAAAGGGCCCTGACTACTGGAAGTTTCGGGTCAATGATCCGGAGGAGGATGCTCCTCTACTACTTGCCAATGAACTGGCCGCCGAGGATATTGTAGAATACGCCGAACCCAACTCCGTGCAGGCGCCCACTTTTCATTTTCCGCAGGATGCGCCCCGCTTCATAAGTCAATGGCATCTTCGCAATACCGGGCAGGGTGGGGGTACTGCCGGGGCGGATGTGAACGCTCTGGGAGCCTGGGCTATTACTACCGGTAGTCCCACTATCCGGGTGGTTGTACATGATACAGGAGTTGATATCAATCATCCTGATCTGGTTGCTAACATTGATCCGGGTCGGGACTTTGATAACAATGATAATGACGCGACTAACAATGGCGATGCCCACGGTACCGCCTGTGCCGGTGTTATAGCAGCAGCGGAGAATGGTCTTGGGGTAGTAGGTATTGCGCCTAATTGCCGGATAGTACCCCTACGGGCTGCGGGAGCTCATACCTGGGATACCTGGGCACAGACCTTTGATTGGGCTGCTCAGCGAGGGCAGATCATCTCCTGCTCCTGGAGTATCACGCCCAATAACACGCTGACGGCGGCCATTCGCCGGGCCGTTAATAACGGCGTTACCGTGTTCTGCGCAACGGGGAACGGTGGTACCAATACGGTATCCTATCCGGCCAGTCTACCCGAAACCATCGGAGTAGGGGCCAGTACAAACCGGGATGTACGTTCAGGATACAGCCAGTATGGAAACGGACTTGATTTTGTGGCACCCAGTAGTGGAGGTACTTTACGTATAGAAACTACCGATGTACGCGGGGCCTTTGGGTATAATACCAACCCCAACGGAGACTACTGCCAGGCCGCAGATGCCAGTGGCTTTGGGGGAACTTCATCAGCTACGCCACTGGCCGCCGGGGTAGCGGCCCTGATGCTGAGCGTAGATCCGGGGTTAAGACCGGAAGGAATCCGGTACCTCCTGCAGGGATCTGCTACCAAAGTCGCATCTGCTGCCGCTGCTTATGATGTACACGGCCGGAGCAACCAGTATGGCTATGGTCGGATTAATGCGGCCCTGGCGGTACAGCGGGCCCGACCCCTACAACTGGTCATGGCTAACTTCGGCTACAATGCCGGGGGTTGGCGGGTAGACCAGCACCCACGGATCATGGCCGACGTGACCGGCGATGGTCGTGATGATATTGTGGGCTTCGGTAACGCTGGGGTTTGGGTATCACGCAACAATGGTAATGGTACCTTCCAGGCTCCGCAGATGGTGGTGGCTAACTTTGGATACAGTGCCGGGGGCTGGCGGGTCGATCAGCATCCACGCTTCATGGCTGACGTAACCGGTGATGGCCGGGCTGATATTTTGGGCTTCGGTAATGCCGGAGTATGGGTATCGCGTAACAACGGGAACGGCACCTTTCAGGCACCACAGATGGTGATGGACAACTTTGGCTATAATGCCGGGGGCTGGCGGGTTGACATGCACCCCCGCTTTATGGTAGATGTGACGGGCGATGGGCGCTCCGACATTGTAGGCTTTGGTACCGCCGGTGTATGGGTGTCGCGCAACAACGGCAATGGTACCTTCCAGGCTCCGCAACTGGTGGTAGCCAACTTTGGCTACGGACAGGGTTGGCGGGTGGATCAGCACCCACGACTTCTGGCAGATACAACCGGTGATGGTCGTCCGGATATTGTAGGCTTTGGCAACGCTGGCGTATTTGTGTCGCGTAACAATGGAGATGGTACCTTCCAGGCTCCGCAACTGGTCATGGCTAACTTCGGCTACAGCGCTGGTAGTTGGCGGGTCGACCAGCATCCTCGCTTCATGACGGATGTTACCGGAGACGGCCGGGCCGACATTGTGGGCTTTGGTAATGCCGGGGTATGGGTATCACGAAACAACGGCGATGGTACTTTTCAGGCTCCTCAAATGGTAGTACCTAATTTTGGCTACCATGCCGGTGGCTGGCGGGTCGATCAGCATCCTCGTTTTATGGCTGACATGTCAGGGAATGGTCGGGCTGATATCGTGGGTTTTGGTACAGCGGGTACTTGGGTTTCGTTCAATAACGGCGATGGTACCTTCAAGGCTCCGCAGATGGTGGTGGCTAACTACGGCTATGCTCAGGGTTGGCGGGTCGATCAGCATCCCCGCTTCCTGGCTAAGCTTACTGGCGATAAACGTGCTGACATCATAGGCTTCGGCAACGCCGGAGCGTGGTTTAGAAACGGTCTCCACAACCTACTTCCTACCTTGTTGATACCTATTGAGGTAGTGAGGGATACCCAGGATCTGAAACCAGTATAACCTCTGGGTTGACTGGGACGTCAAGTAAGTTCAGCGTCTTTTACTAAACACAAAGAGCCGGAGGTATTCCCCGGCTCTTTGTGTTTAGTAACTACTGATAAGCTTTCTAAGCAGTTAGCATTGCTAGGTAAATATTCACCCTCATTAATTTGGCGTATAGGGGGCGATGGTAAAGCTGTGCTTCCCTTTTTGGGACAAGGAAATATTAGATAGCAGAATACGCTGTACCGGGCGGTTGTCCCATTTTGTTTTGAAACTCCGGTATTCCATACCATCGGTAGAAGGATAATCAGTGGACACTTTCCATTCTTTAGGATCATAACGAAGAACGAATGTCTGCCTGCCGGGGGTAGTTAGCTTCACGAGCCCGGGTTTGGTCGTGTCTACGTCCGCAATAGTCATGAATACTTCCTGTAAAGAGGACGGCTTTTGCTGCATCGTAAACTCATCCGTTACCTCCACCTGATTTTTAGCTCTGTTCAAGGTCACCTTACGATTCCAGTTGGTAAGCCCGGCTGCGGGTGGGTAGGCCGGTGCTATATTCATAGTCAGGGAAGCGTCTTTATCTGAGATACGGCTACTTACATTTTGGGCTTCAAAATTACGACCCGCTAGTTGGCCCAAGCCATTGATGATAGGTAGGTTATGGTACTGTGACTGGGTAAACCACAACTCATACCGCTGGTTCGAAAAAGTGCGGGCGGTGTAGTTCCCCCGGCCTGCGTCAATGATGACGGGTTCGCCATTGGCATAAAGCATAAAGTCTCCCACATCATTATGGTTATGGCTTTCGGCATTATGGCCTCCGTGGGTAGCCAGAAAGAGGCCGTTGCTGGACCGGGCCGTTAGAACCTGTATGTCCGAAAGCCAGGCGTCCTCTACTTTTTTATAGGAAGATTTTGTCGGGCCTATATGCTGGGCCGTCAGCAGATTCTTGATAAAACGGAAGCGGTGGAACCGGCTCGGTGCCAGGGACGACTGAGCATATTTACCCAATGCCCACTGTCCCATTTCCACCATACGCTCATCATTGAGCGCTTTTCCAAACCGGTACAGGAGAAGTCCGTCCGGCATGAGTTTGGGGTCGGCATCGGCAAAATTGACAAAATAATGCTCGTCAATATGTACTTTGTAGAAGTAGCCCCCCATGTTTTGGATGAGTGGCTCATCATATAGATTCACTGTACGATTGGTAGCGTCACTGAGTAGCTCCAGGCAGTCGTATACACTGGCTCCGGCGGCGGTCCAGTAACTAGGACCTTCGTCACAACCTCCATCATCCCCCAGGCTGTTCAGGTAGCGGTCCAGATCTGTCATTGACTTGTGGATCATGGCTGCCCGGCGATCCTCATCCTTTTCCAGCATCAGGGTGGCTGAAATCCAGTTGGACATGATCCACGGGTTCCAGTTGTTAACGGGGCGGGTAGGGCTATTCCAGCCGTAGGTATCCCCTTTGGTCAGCATGGGTGTAAATAATCGCCTGTTGGTTTCAAAGTAGATGCGCTTGCGTACCAGCGGATTTATCTTATCTAGCTGATCCCCCACAAAGTAGTCGGCCAGCCCCAGAACGGCGGCTGTTTCGGCCGCAAACAAGTCTACCACCGGGTTTTCAACATCAGGCAACCCCGTATTACCTATATGGGCAGGTACTCCCCAGAAACTTTCTTCGCAGATGGACCATACTCCATTCAGAATGGCTTCTGTGAAGCGACCTTTCCCTTCCACGCTTTCGGCCAGCATCAGGTCTACCATGGCGTTCCGCTTGCCAAAGGAGATGCCACTGTGCCGCTCGCGGTCACCTGAGCGTACAAAGTCCAGGGCGGTGGAGGCTGTGATGGGTTCAAAGGTATAAGTGAGCTGTTCTTGACCGGCCTTTACAATCCGTGTCAGAACTGAATCCGGTACGGCGGCTTTCCATTCCTGAGGGGTAGTTGGGTAGGGCTTGTACTGCTCACGCGGGACCAATGCTTGTTTTACCTGTTCCTGTGAATACTTCTTCGCCAGGATGTTTCGGGGGGTAACCTGCGCGTGCAGGGTCGAAACGCATAGGGTCATTACTATTATCAATATCTTTTTCATTGCTGTACCTTATTTTTTGCCCCATTGAGCCAGGGGGAGATCAAGGGTCTTTTTGGTAGCTGAGGCTTTCTCGGGTAGGAGTAGTACCTGTAAAGTCTGGGAAGTACCTGCCGGTACCTCGTACTCGAAGCCTACGAGTTGCGTGCCGTCGTTAGGGGCGTCGTAGTCGGTGGTGGGAGCCGTACTCCACGTCTGTATCTGTACCGAAGCCGGAGTAGTCACCCGGAGAGTAAGTTTTTTGCCGTTATGGGTGAGCAGGGCGGTATTATCCTGATTGATGGTTACCTCCGCGGGTGTGAGCATTACCCACCTGACTTTGGCTGGTTTGTCGGCCGCCTTTACTTCATCCCGTACCACTACGTAGGCATCCCCTACGATTCCGATTCCCCGTTGGGCACCGGCAAGCTGGCCTTCGTATACTCCGGACAAATCCGAAACAGCATACTTCAATGCGCCGCTCGTTCCGGACGCGTTGATTCGGGCCTTGCCTTTTACCAACTGGTGCTGATCATTGACGGTAAGGGTATTATGGATCAGATTGTTGTAGCGCTTAATTTGCCAGCGTTGAGCCGTCTGCTCTCCACCCCAGATGTTCAGCCCTTTTGACTCGAGCGAATTGTAATTCTGCATGCCCAGGTCCTGCGCCCACCGTACTCCATCCGATTCCATCACAAAAGAGCCCACATCCATGTGGCCATGACTGGCCGAGGGGGTACCCGTTTTGAATCCGACATAGATAGTACCCGGGTCGGTCCAGGAGCTGCGCATCATGGTTACCGGATTCTTGCCCTGTCCTGTCCATAAGGTAGAGGCCGGCGGAGTGACTTTGCTGAGAGGATTAGAAACACCCCAGATCATCACCGCCGGGAGCAGGCGATCTTTGGTAAAAGCGGAGTAGTCAGACTGCTGTAAGTACCCTTTCTCCACCCAAAGCAGAGAGGGGTCCTGGCTTTTCTGCGCAAACCAGAACATGGCCGGATGAAGACTTCCTTTGCCCGAACTGGCATCGCTGTAATTGAAGGATAGACCCGAGGGACCGGTCATGTACTCCATGTACCGGGCCGTTTTCATGAAGCCCGGCTCCTGCGACAGGCCAAAGTCCGTACCGAAGGCCTTCTCCATGGCACTGATGAATAGTACGTTGAACGAAGTGCCATAGCCCCAGTAGCTGTATCCTTCGAGGTAGGCGCCATCGGGGGCATAGTCTTTCATGGGTAGTTTGATGGTTGTCAGCGCCCGCTGGATGAGTTGCTTCGATAGCTCCGGATTATCCTCATACAAGGCCAGCGCGCCAAAGCTGATTCCCGCATTGCATACCTGGTTCCAGTTGTTAGATACCCGGAGAAATGCATTATACTGATCATCAAGGGAAGTCATCAGCCCTTTTTCGGTAATAGCCTGAGCAATGGTTTTTCGGGACTGCGGAGAGAGCACCGGGTACAGCCAGTCGTAGCCTATGGCCATGGCCATGGTCATCTCGGCTACGTCGAGGTAGTGGGTGGGGTTCCAGTCGGTGAAGCCCGCAATGGCCAGCATTTCCTTTTCCCCGCGCTGCGCGTACCTGCTATCCTGCGTCATCCGCCACGCATAGGATAGATGAAACAGCCGGCGCAGGGCCTCTCGTGATTTGTCCAGCAGCCTTCGGCCGATCTGGATACGCTCGATAGGAGGTAGTTGAACGATCTGGTCCGACTCCGAAAGAATGGCCCCATGCATTTTCTGCCAGGTTGGATCAGCGGCTATGGCTTTCTGGATCTGCTTTTCTTCCCCGGCCAGCAGGAGCAAGCGGGGGTGGTCGGGCGGAGCGGGCAGGTTCTGGGCTACTCCGGAATGCAGTCCTGTAGCCAGGGAGAGCACCAGAGTGGACAAAAGGATGGTCAGGAATTTCATAGGATTTAGGAATTGAGTGGTCAATAAAGTAAAAAGCAATCCAGTAGACTATTATAAGGTCTACCGGATTGCTTTTTAAGAATGATCAGTAAAATAGGTTACTCCCAGCCGGGATTCTGCTTAATGGCTGGGTTCTGGGCCAGGGTGTTCAGCGGAATGGGCCACAGGTAGTGCTTTTTTTCGTCAAAAACCGGAATAGCGAAGTCGGTGCCCTGGTATACGTCTATGTAGGTTTTGCCCGAGACAGGATCTACCTTGGATTTTACGATGGCTTTGGGATACCGGGCAATGGCGGCATCATTCCACCGCATTCCCATCGTCTGAATAGTCAATTTTTTGCCCTGCTTCCAGCGCATGAGGTCCTGGTACCGGTGTCCTTCCATAAACAGTTCAATGCGGCGCTCCCTGCGGATTTCCTGAATCAGGGGCGAAACACCGTCAGCTGTGTAGCGAGGATCTACCGGTACTTTGCCTATCTCCAGATGCGGCATACCCACCCGGTCACGCAGCTTATTAATGGTCAGGTCCAGGTCGGTTTGGGTGATGGTACCCAGTTCGGCATTGGCCTCGGCATTAATGAGCAGTACTTCAGCAAAACGCATAATAATGGCGGGGGATTCGCCCGTATCGAAGGCCTTACCGATCAGATCGGCCGCATTGTAATGCTTGATAATGTGGTAGCCCGTTGTGGTAGTGAAGCCGCCCGCCATGCCGTTGAGTCGGGGATAGGGAAGTCCATCGCCCATGTGGTAGTTATACAGCTTCGTATCTTCGGGATGAAGCACGGTTTGGCGCAGGCGTGGGTCCCGGTTAACAAAAACATCCTCGATTTTGTCGTCCCCTTTGTAGAGTGGTGATAGCGAGATAGGTAGCCCGTCGGTACAGAGGTAATCCTCCACAAGGCTCTTGGTGGCCCCCCCCGTGTAGCTGAAATACGACTGGATGTGATTGGTATATACACCGACCTTGTATTTGCGCCAGTACATTACTTCGGGGTTACCCGTCAGATCAAATACGCGGTGATAGGCATTGTAATCAAGTTGGGGATTTCCGGTCGAGTAGAGGCGAAAAGGTCCTTTGTCCATGATTTCTTTGGAGGCTTTTGCCGCTTCCTCCAGCCACATATTGGCGTCGCTGCCACCGTGGTACTTGCGGAAAGTACCCTCAAATAGACAGATCCGGGCCTTTGCCAGGAGAGCCACCCAGCGGGTTACCCGGCCAGGGGCGCCGCCATCACCCCAGCTGTTGGGGAGCTTCTGGGTGGCGAAGTCCAGGTCTTCCAGCACTTTTTTCATGGCCTCCTCACGAGGAGTTCGTGCGGCGAAAAGCTCTTCCGAATTGATATCCAGTGGCCGCTCTACCCAGGGTACATCTCCGTACTTGGCTACCTTATCGGCATAAAACCAGCCACGGAACAGGCGCGCCTCGCCGATGTACTTGTCCTTGACCGCCTGTGATACATTAGCGCGGTTGTAGTTTTCCAGGCCTACGTTGATTGCCCGGACAAAGTTCCAGCCCCGGTAGCCAAACCAGTCGGGGTTGGCGGGTACGGTGTACTTGCCACTCCTGATCTGTTGAAAGAAGGTATGGCGGGGTTCAATGGGAGCCAGATTATCCGAAAGCTCATCCTGATTCCATATGCTTCCAAAATGGCTGTCGAAGCCGTTGTTATGGCCTTGCAGAATGGGAACGTTCGGTTCCACCCGTATCAGATCATAGAGGCTGTTATTATATACGGCGAGGTCATTCTCCGTATTCCAGAAGGTTTCGTTCGTGATCCGGTCCAAGGGGTACCTTTCCAGGAAGTCGTCGTTGCAGGCACTGACCGCCACCGCCGTAAGGCAGCCTAACCCAAGTTTAAGAAATATCTTTTTCATAGTGAATTGTTTAGATGTTGTATTGTGGATGTGTTGATTCAAGTTGCTCACCGGGAGCATTTCTTATAATCCACTATCCACTAAAAGGATACGTTAATTCCCAGGGTGCCAATTCGTTGCATAGGATATTCGATAACCTGGGTCTGAATGGTTTCAGGGTCGAGTGGCTTGCGAATCTTTGAGAACTCAAACAGGTTCATCCCCGCTACGAATACCTGCGCATTCGTCATTCCGATCTTGCTGATAAGGCTTTGTGGCAGGTTATAGCTAAGGGTGATATTTTTGGCTCGAATGTACCCCGCTTTTTGCAGGAAGCGCGATTGGGTCTGGACGTTCTTCTTGTCGCTGGTTGAAATGTGCGCAGCGGGGAAGTAAGCACCCCGGTTTTCCTCTGTCCAGGTATCGGTGATATAGTAATTCTCTACGTGACCAGCATTGAAGGGGTAGAACCAGGTCCAGTTGCCATTGTCAGGTGAATAGTCTGCCTGGCCAATGCCCTGGAAGAAGGCCGTAAGCCGAAAATCCTTGTAGGCAACACTGGCATTAATTCCGAAACTATACCGGGGAGTGGTGTTGCCTATGATCTTACGGTCTCCGGGGTCGGCCAGGGTGTTTTTTCCTGGGCTGATGATTCCATCCCCGTTCAGATCGGCATACTGGATGTCGCCCGGCCGCCAGTTATTACCAATCCGTGACTGGTCAGGAGCGTTCTTGACGTCTTCCTGCGACTGGAAAATACCTACTGTCTCATACCCCCAGATCTCCCCGATTTTCTGGCCTACGTAGAATATACTACTATTATTGGGCAGCGCTCCTGATGGATTCTCGAACTTGGTAATGGTTGAGGTAGCGTCAGCCAGCGCCAGTGTTACATCATAGCTCCAGTTAGTTCTGATTCTATCGCGCCAGGTCAGGGCCAGCTCCCAGCCTTTGGTGCGCAGATCAGCGGCGTTCTGCTTGGGAGCTGCCGTACCCAGAATATCCGGATACGAGACATTCATGAGCATATCCTTCGTGTCGCGGGCGAACAGGTCAAAGGAAAAATCGAGCCGACTCTTAAGCATTGTTACGTCCAGGCCAATATTTTGCGAGGTTACTGACTCCCAGGTGAGGGTAGGGCTTACGAGTCCGGCCGCGGATACAAACGGGATGGTGCTGTTGGCAAACATGTAAGGTGATTGGCCCGTACCCATCGTAGATACGTAGGGGTAGAAGTTGTTACCCAGCAACTGGTTGCCCAGTGTACCGTAGGAGGCCCGCAGCTTCAGGTTATCCAGCCAACTGGCAGTTCCCGCCATAAAGCTTTCGTTACTGATACGCCAGCCGGCCGAAATGGAGGGAAAGAAACCGAAGCGGCTGTCTTTGGGGAAACGCGAAGTTCCGTCGTACCGACCATTGAATTCGACCAGGTAACGATTGTCAAAATTGTAGGTCAGGCGGTAGAAGGCTCCCCGCAGGGCTACATGCGATTGGCTTCCGAAGGATTGCTGCACACCGGTTGTTGCGTTGATGTCCGTAACCTGGGGTGTGATCAGCGCACGGGCCATAGCCCCTACGTAACGGTTCTGGCCCCGCTCCTGGTTAAAACCCACCAGGGCAGTCACGTTATGTTTGCCAAGTTTTTGCAGCGTATATTCGGCAAAGGCATTTAATACGTAATACTGGTTGTAATCATTGTTGTTTCTGATCCAGTCATCCCCGCTAAAACCATTGCTGATGGGGTTGGCCGCCAACAGGTTGGCATCAACGATTTCTACCTTACTCTGTACATCCTGATGGATGTTGTTGAAGATATTGTAGGAGAAGTTACCAATCACTTTTAACCCCTTCAACGGGGTCAGCGTTACGCCCTGGGTGAGCCAGATGTCATTTCTGGTGAAGGTTTCGCGGCCACCATTCAACAGGTAGGGAAAGAAGTTGGTGCCACCGAAGTACTTGCCAATGTAGGGGGCGTATTTGTCGCGGTCACCCGGAGTGACGTAATACTCAAGGTCCGGAAACTGGATGGGTTGAATAGGGTTCACCCGCGCCAGCGAATTAATGTTCACGTCCCAGTTGTAGAAGTGGGGCTTATTGCTGTTCTGTGAATTAAATATTACCTTTTCATCAAAGCTCAACCAGTCGTTAACTTTGAAGTCAGCCTTCATCAGGACGTTGTAGCGCTTGAACTTCTCGTTGTTCTCGCGCAGGTAGCCATCCTTGCTGAAACGACCCAGCGAAAAGAAGAATTTTGACTTATCTGAACCACCGGAGATGGACAAATCCTGCTGATCGGTGGGGGCGTAGTCGGTCATTATTTTTTCCTGGTACCGGTTATAGCCATAGTACTGAAGTGCCCCATTTACCACGCCCCATTCGTTAGCCGGGATCGGGTTTTCAGAGTATTTCTTGACCGCCGCAACAAAGTCTTCGTTATACGACGGGTTGCCGTTGGTCCTTATGTTAGCTCTGTTCCGGGCGAGTACAAACTGGTAGGGATCCGTCACCACATCCATGTTGAAGATGGGCTTGGCCAGCGAAGTTTGCGCGCCGAAATTGACCTGTACCTTGCCCGATTTTCCGCTTTTGGTAGTAACAAGTACCACACCAAAAGCGGCCCGTGCTCCGTATACAGCTGCCGCTGAGGCATCTTTCAACACACTGATGCTTTCAATATCGTTGGGATTGATGCGGTTAATGTCCATCGGGACGTTATCAACCAGAATTAAAGGACTACCTCCATTGATTGACTGGTATCCCCGGATATTAAACGTGGTAGCCTGGGCAGGGTCACCATTCCGGATGCCGACGTTCAGGTTGGGAATTACGCCCTGTAAGCCTTCGCCCGCATTAGCGATAGGACGATTTTCGAGCCGCTTGGAATCGGCCACGCCCACGGCACCGGTCAGGTTGACTTTTTCCTGGGTACCATAGCCTACCACCACCACCTCATTCAGTACCTTGTCTTCCACATTCAGACTCAGGTTGATTGTGCTTAGATTGCCTACTACTATTTCCTGAGAGGTATATCCCACAAAGCTAAAAACCAGGATCGTGTTATTCTCCGGCACATCCAGTTGAAACTGACCATCACCATTGGTGGTAGTCCCGCGTGTAGTGCCTTTGATCACTACGCTCACTCCGGGCAAACCAGCACCCGTGTCGTCGGTAACCTTACCAGATATGAGTCTTTTGGGCGTTCGGAAAATGCTTTCGCGAGGGGCATGGTTACTTTCGTCATTGGCTACGGCAGCCCCTCCGGTAAGCAACATAGAAAGCATCAGCGAAGTAGCCACTAAGCGCGTACTCCTGCGGAGTAACGGGCTGCAGTACGGTACATGTTTTTTCATGATTCTACTGGTAAATTAGGTGAGCAATAAGTACTGGAATTACTACCCGATCGGGTAGGTACTGGAAGAATAGGTAAGGAATGATGTCGTAAAGTACTCAGTTCAGAAAGGAGCTGGATGTACTGTGTTACAGCTAGTTGATCAGCAGGTTAGTCTTGTATGCTCCTTTTGAATTATTACTACCGGGAGGCTCCATTGAATCAGGAGCCTTTGATTTTAGATCGTAAATGCGTGAACCAGAAAATGCAAGGTCCCTCTTTGCCAGCTTCCTATTTACTTTGATTTGAAAGGCTAGTCAGGTACTGGGGGTATAGATATCTAAGAATGTAACCTTCGGGTAATATCCAGGCACCTATAAATAAATTTGTCAGTCAAAGTCTGTATTTAGTTACATCTACCGATGCCTTTGGAAGAATTTAAAAAAGATTATAAATATTTTTAACCGACAGCTTACTAAGGCTGTAACGATTGATAATCAGCGATAAGCATGTGCCTGGTTCAGAATACAGATAGGGTACTTTAATTCTACTATAATAAATGCCTCTACTCAACTAAATCATCATAATCTGGAAAAGAAAAGGAGTCAGAGACACCTGGCCCTGACTCCTTTGTCAGTTTTGATTCTAGCCATGCCTAATGCTGTATTTCGTGTCCGGGCCATGCTAGTGCTCCGTCCATTTTCTTTGATCGGGTAAGGGGACAGCATCCACTCTCTTTCCCCTTTGCATAGGTAATTTGGACTAGGTTTCATTCAGCCTTAACATACATTTCCTGTTCTGGAAGAAAATCCTTTATAAATTGCCGACTACCCGGTATAGCATCAACTTTTACGTATTTCTTCATTCCTAAACCAGCCCATGAATTCAAGAAGAGATTTTATAAAAAAGGCCGCCCTCCTGTCAACGGGACTGTCCGGTATCCTGCCTGAATCAATCCAGCGAGCCTATGTGATAGACCCGCCAGCGGGTACTACCTATCTGGATGCCGAGCACGTAGTCATTCTGATGCAGGAAAACCGCTCCTTTGATCATACCTATGGTACCCTGCAGGGCGTCCGGGGCTTCAACGATCCGCGGGCCATTGATCTACCCAACAAGAATAAAGTATGGCTTCAGTCCAACGCTAAGGGTGAAACCTATGCGCCCTTCCGACTCAACATTAAGGATACCAAAGCGACCTGGATGAGCGCGTTACCGCACTCATGGGAAAACCAGGTAGATGCGCGTAATGAGGGGAAATACGACGGATGGCTGGAAGCTAAGAAATCGGGGAATCGGGAGTATGCTAAAATGCCACTTACCCTGGGGTACTACGACCGGCAGGACATCCCCTTTTACTACGCCCTGGCGGATGCCTTTACGGTCTGTGATCAGAACTTCTGTTCTTCGCTGACGGGTACGACTCCCAATCGCCTGTACCTATGGACGGGTACCGCCCGTGACCCACGTGATCCCAACGCCATCGCCAATGTCCGCAACGAAAATGTTACCTACCGATCAGAAGCCAGCTGGAAAACCTTTCCCGAGCGGTTAGAGGAGCAGGGGATTTCGTGGCAGATTTACCAGAATGAAATCAGTATAGATACAGGCCTGACGGGTGAAGAGGATAGCTGGCTGGCTAACTTCACCGATAATCCCATCGAGTGGTTTTCGCAGTACCGGGTTCGCTTTCATCCGGCCTACTATGCGTACATCAAAGAGGAGTCGGCCGTATTGCCGGACCGGATCGGAAAATTGGAAAAGAAGCTGGAAGGTCTGAAAGAGGGAGATGAAGACTACGCAAGTACCCGAAGAGATTTGAATCGGCAGAAGGCCTGGTTAGAAACCGTCAAACGTGAGCTGGTGGAGTACGCCCCGGAAAAGTTTGAAGCCTTGTCGCAGCGTGAAAAAAATATTCATAAGAAAGCGTTTTCCACCAACACGGGTGATCCGGATTACCGCGAACTGGAGTCGATGGTCTATCAGGATGGTGATACTGAGCGGCGCATGAAGGTACCCAAGGGGGATGTGCTGCACCAGTTCCGGTCGGATGTAGAGAACAAAAAACTACCGACCGTATCCTGGATCGTAGCTCCCGAAAACTTTTCTGACCATCCGGGCGCTCCCTGGTACGGGGCCTGGTACCTGTCGGAAGTTATGGACATCCTGACCAAAGATCCCGAAGTCTGGAAAAAGACCATATTCATCCTGGCCTACGACGAAAACGATGGGTACTTTGACCACGTTCCCCCCTTTGTGCCTCCCCATCCCGACCAGCCCGAAACCGGCCTGACCAGTAAAGGTATCGACACCCGGTCTGAATTTGTCACCCAGGAGCAGGAAAGTCGGCGCAGTAATGGTGGGCGTACCGGACCGATTGGGCTTGGCTTCCGGGTACCGCTGGTCGTTGCATCACCCTGGAGTAGAGGAGGGTATGTCTGTTCCGAGGTATTTGATCACACCTCGGTACTGCAGTTTCTGGAGCGCTTCCTGAGCCACAAGAAGGGGGCACCCGTTGAGGAAAAAAACATCAACAGCTGGCGGCGCACTGTCTGTGGTGATCTGACATCGGTATTTCGTCCCTATCAGGGGGAGAAGATAGCCTTACCAGCCTTTGTGAAGAAAAAACCGTTCATAGAGAGCATCCACAAGGCCCAGTTCAAAGAGGTACCTACGGGCTTTAAGGTACTTAGCCCGCAGGAAATCGCTCAGATCAATACCAGTCCGACCACGGCACCTTACATGCCCCGACAGGAAAAGGGCGTTCGGCCTGCGTGTGCCCTGCCGTACGAGCTATACGCTGACAGCCGCTGGCAGCAGGGGCAGCTTGAGCTGACCCTGGCAGCCCGCAACGAGGTATTTGGTAAACAAGCCCTGGGAGCTCCGTTTCAGGTGTACCAGATCTTTGATAACGACCTGCGCGTTCGCTCCTACGCCGTCGCCGCCGGAGATACCCTTGTTGATACGTGGAAGGAAGAGTACCATCTGCGGGTATACGGGCCCAATGGCTTCTATCGTGAATTCAAAGGCGGGAGTCAGCAACCGGCCATCCAGGTATCGTGCCAGTACAAGCAGGGTACTAACCGTCAGTTTACCGGAAACGTACTACTGAAACTAATTAATCATGATCCCGGCCGTGCGTATCAAATCAGGATTACAGATAATGCCTACCATGCCAAGCCCCAGCGACTTGAGCTGTCCAAAGTCGGTAGCAGAGGCTCCGAGCTAACGGTTGAGCTGGATCTAAAAAAGAGTTTCCAATGGTACGATTTCACCGTTGGGGTTGAAGGATTTGACCACTTTCATTGTAGCTACGCCGGACGGGTTGAGACTGGAAAAGGGGGCTGGAGTGATCCACAGATGGGTGGCACCGTAATTTAAAAAGCTACTATTTGATGTATGCCTGCCGTGAGCGGGACTGGTTATTACGATACATTATTGAAGAATGCTATGGAAGTAGTCTAACATCAACCTGTTAGCTACTTTCGTAGCATTCTGTTTTTCAAACAACTCTACTTTATAGTTACATGGATTCATGCCGACAAAACCAGAACATGGTATCTTTTATCCTTTTTATCAATCACAGGTAGTTGAACAGGCAGATCTTTCCCCACAGCATCAATGGTATTAGTAGTTGGTCAAGCTACAAGAAAAGACTGGTATTATGAATCGTTCGGAAATTTAATGCATACTCATTAACATCTTAAAAAGCAGTAAATAGATGGTCTAATTATTGCTCCAAATTTTAGCAAGCTACGGTACGTAGTTTTTTAGAATAACACACGCTGCTTCACATTATATACGCACTGCTTAAAAGCGAGAGGGGCTAACTGTATGCTCAGTTTAGCTTCATTGATTCAACCTGACTTATTTTTGTACTCTATCCATACAAATGGATCATTGGGAAAGGTATGCCCTCATTAACCTAATGGCTAATTCAGCGTATAGGACTACTAAACACGAAATGGTACATAGTATTTTAGGCTTTTTCCTATTGATGACCTGATTAACTAGTATAGTATTAACTAAAAAATTTGCCTATGGATAAAACAGTATACAAGTAAATGAAGCCCGAATTTTGAATTTGGTGGTAGTAGTTTACTGCCATCTAAATGCCTCAGATGCTGCGCTTTTAGCCTTGGTGTAGCACCAGAAACCTTATAAGGCCAACCTGATTGATTTAACCCATAAATGAAAATTGAATGGTAATAATATACACCGTATATCTGTTATCGTCAAAAAGTAACTCCTCTGCTTTACTATGAAAGATAAGAATATTGCTGGCTTGATAGCTCTGTTTTTGGGTGGGCTAGGTCTCCACCGCTTTTACCTGGGGCAACCTGTGCTTGCCGTTTTTTACCTGCTGTTTTGCTGGACATTCATTCCTGTTATTTTAGGATTTATTGATGCGCTGGTGTTTTTCAGTGAATCCAGAAAATCATTTGATGTTAAGTACAACAACGGGGCTTACTCTATGAATTCAGGTAACCCGCTCTCCATGCGTGCATCTAAGGAGGCACGTTTGAGTAGCCTACTTGATGAAACGGATATCCGCCCCGAAGAAAGCGCAGCTTCAGGTGCAATTCGGGGACGATCAGGAAGGAGAGCCATTTCCAGAACAACCGCTTTGTACTACAATGGAGAGAAGGTGGCCTACGTACCGGGGAAATACTCTTTTACCGTTACGAACGTGAATACCACAGAAGATTTACAGTAACAGAAGTCTGAGTGGTCTAGTTTTTAAAACTCCCACAAGGGCTTCCATGTATAAGTATAAAGCCCCACACCAAGTGGGGCTTTATTATTTAGTACAAATACTGGTTCATATAACATACCGCCTGATAAGTTTCACTTGTAGAACCTTATCAATAGCTAATGTGCTTATATGGAGACAGTAGCGAATATGAACAGAAGGAATAACAGCAGAAAAGTAAAAAATGCTATTTTCTCTGTCTGGTGTGCGGTAATAGGTAGCTTAGGATGATAGCCAGTAAGTAAAGACTGGCGAAAGTCTGACTGAATCACTTTTTTCACGATCCTGGAATTAAAGTATTTATAGATAGGAGATCCTTTCGCAGGTAGTCTTAAAAGTCAAAGTTACCTATGGTAACAAATAGTACAAATTCAAGATTTAAGAAGCTGTAGGATAGATCAAAATAGGTTGCTTCAAAATCTATACCTGCTGCAAATGACTTAGTTGATGGGGAAATGTTTTCTCAGCTATTGCGTATATACCCCACATTGACTTACAGGCATAGGATGAATGTATGTCAACAACGCTGATTTTGATAAGTCCCTACTGCTGGCACGCTAATTACAGGAAGAAGTGAGCTAAGCACCAATAGTACCCGACTAATCCATACCTATTAATGATAAAACACTACTGTATCCCACCATTTAAAAATTATATAGGAAAAGGCCTCCTGTCTGTAGGAGGCACTTCCACTTTATTCTCTATACCACTTGTAAGCGCCGAATACTAGTGCCTACTGTTAGTTATTAACAAATACCGACAGGGCAAATAGTCGCTTACCTATTGGAGATGATTTGTAGCTGCGCATCAGCAAACTCCTCCCGTTAGTACCTCACTGTTTCGTCCGGTTTCATCTATTAGCCAGTATAAATAGTTCTGTTCATTAACATTAAGGAATCCACACCGGGAGTTCCTGCTATCGTATTTAAAAGGGAAACCATGAATAGATGTATATTGCTGGTAGTAAGTATGCTGTCGTTGGCAGCTCAGGCCCAGGAGCTTCACAAGGAGCCCAATGATCTTGACTTCAATTTTACCGGAGCTCGTAAAGCCATTACTCCCAGCAACTCCCTCTCTACCAATTCTTCAAACGAACAATCCACTACCGGACCGGCAAGTGCTGACAAAGAAGAAGTTAAAAATAAAGATTTTGGCTGGCGTACTACCCGATTTCAGGTAGAAGCAGGCACATATCTAGCGCAAACCTCCGGCCAGCTTCAACCATTCTGGTTCAGAACCAATCAGTTTGGTACGGCTCCAAAAGGTCCCGTTGCGGCTACTTTACGGGGTAGTATCCATACCGGCTACCGCTCTCAGCCTGTGACAAGTACCTGGGATTGGGGGAAGCTTGACTTTGGATATGGGGTAGAGGTAGTACTCAACACATCAACTAATCATACACAGGTACTGCTGCCCCAGGCCTACGCCAAGATGCGTCTGGGCCCTCTGGAATTATACGGAGGTCGTCGCCGTGAGGTAGTGGGACTGATGGACACCTTGTTGACCTCGGGGTCTTACATCTGGTCAGGTAATGCCCTGCCCATTCCTAAAATAGAACTGAGCATACCCGAGTACTGGCCCGCCCGTTCCTTTGTAGGTTTTAAGGGTAATTTCTCCCATGGCTTCTTCGAAAACTCGCGTCCCTTCGTCCAGGGAGCTATGCTGCACCAGAAGTCGCTGTATGTGCGGCTGGGAAAGTCGAATAGTCGCGTGAGGCTTTACGGCGGATTCAACCATCAGGTACAGTGGGGGGGGCGCTCTCCTTTCTTCTCATCGGAAGGGGAGCTGCCAGACAATATGCTGGCTTACATGTATGTACTGTCAGCCAAGAGTGTACGGGGCGACTCACTTAAATTCGGTAACAGCTTTGACGGGGGTAACCGCGTGGGCAACCACCTGGGATCATTTGATGGGGCAGTGGAATTAAATTTTGCCCGGTCGTCGCTGCTATTTTACCGGCAAAGCATTTATGAAGATGGTTCATTGTTTCTGTTGACAAGTGTTGCCGATGGGCTTCACGGGGTCAGCTGGCAGAACCGCAGCCGCTACCGGAACGGGGTATCACTACAACGGCTGACCGTTGAGTATCTGCATACAATGAGTCAGGGAGGATCTGTTTTTCAGGATTATCCGGCCAAACTCCGTGGGCGTGACAACTACTTCAATCACGGGCAGTACCGCGATGGATGGTCGTACTTTGGCCGGACTGTAGGTACTCCTTTTATAACCTCCAATCAGGATCTTGGTCAAAACGTACCGCCAGCCGGAGGAGCCTTTACCAGCAACAACCGGGTGCAGGTCCTGCACATGGGAGCAGCAGGACGTTTTTCACAGGCGGTGAGCTTCCTGGGCAAGGTATCTTACTCGCGCAATGCAGGTACCTATGATGTAGGGTTTCAGCCCATGCTACCCCAACTCTCCGCCTATCTGAGCGTGGGGGCGGACCTGGCATTTCTGGAGGGAGTACAGGTAAGTGGTGCCGTAGGCTGGGATAAAGGTCAACTGCTCGACGACGCCCTGGGACTTCACCTGCGCATCAGGAAGACCTGGACCGACCGCTATAAGCGGGACATCGTCCAGAACAACCAGGACTCACAAAAGAAATTCACCAAGCGCTAATACATGTCATAGAATAAGCAGAAAGGCCTGGATGATCATCCAGGCCCTTCTGCATTGTATAATGGTACATTAACTTAATCCGCCTGCTCCAGGAGTGACGACTGGGCCTTATTTATTACTCTGGCAGGGGTTGAGTACTTCGGGTAGTACTCTTTATACCCAAGGATATTTGCTACGAAACGCAGAAAGTGGTAGGACATCGTATTGGTCTTTGTGGGAAGGCCTTCTACTTTCATATCGTATGCTTCTGCCAATACCACCTGCTGTAAATAGGGGATGTCTTCATCCACTGTCAGCTGTCCATCATTGCATAAGCCGACCAGTTGTTCCAGCAGTACTTCTGTGTTCAGTGCCGGTTCAATGGTCACTACCGCCTGTACCTCCTCCCAGGTAGGGTTCCACCACTGGTGTTGCTGACCTTTCGGGATAATCAGGGTGTCCCCTGGCTGGAGATGATGAGTATATCCGTTACACTCAACCGTCAGTTTGCCCGCCTCTACCCGTATGCATTCAGTTTGGTAGCTGTGGTAATGACGCATTATCCTCCTTGATTTGGGGGCGATATTCCACCTGTACTGCAGATATCTCCCTTCAGTATCTACTGACGTTTTCAGCCACAGGATTCGTTCACCCGTTACTGTATTCTCAAGAATCTCACCTGCTGTTGCCATGCCTATTACTAGCTTTTTTGAGTATACCATTCAGAAAATTACAGCCAGCCGTGCACCTGGAGCTATGCCGCGGGTAGCAGAACGTACTCAGCCTACTCTCTTCCCGGGCAGGTATAGCGACTGCAGGTTACTATAATCTTCCAGCCTAATGAGTACAGGTAGGGGTGAATGGTTGGAAGTGTCAGGTAGATGATCAGGAATTAACCTCTCCTTTGGCAGCAGGCCCACTGCTGTTGCTGTGCAAGAGGATTGTCGGCGATTGATACGTCCAGGTGTGGTTAATCGATGTTGTATATGCTGACGTTTATAATCATACGTCAACGAATTTCCCGCTCCGATCAGCAATGCCCCTCGTACTGAATAAGGATAAAGCCATAAAAAGGGCTAGAAAATCTCATATAAGTAACCGTTGGTGTCCTAATCATGAACTAAGGAACCTGTATGTAGAGCTATTAAATCTACCTGTGCGGTTGTATAACGTATATTACTTATATTTGCTCAACCTCTATCGATACCTGGTACATATATTAGCCATCAAAAATGTAATCAAACCCCCTCCTGAACTATGAAGAAGATTAAGATTGTGATTGTTGAAAATGATGAGGATGAACGCTTCTTCATGAAGCAAGGCTTTGAAGGCTCCGGTGTGTTTGAACTGGTTGGACAGCTAACCAATGGAGATGATCTCCTTGAGTGGCTGGAAACGAATCGCACCGCCTTGCCTGATGTCATACTGTCGGACCTGAACATGCCCGGGAAAAATGGCTACGACATCCTCGATTATATTAATGCTAATCCGGACTACTCCAAGGTACCTGTCATTGTTACGTCCTGTTCAACGCTGAATAGCACGATCAACCGATGCATTGCCAAAGGAGCCGCGGACTTTGTTCCCAAGCCGGAGACACTTTTAGAGTACGAGCCTTTTGTACATTCACTGCATCATCAGATCCGGCAGAAACAGCTGGTAAAGTAAGCGCGGTGGCTACCTGAATGACAGGTGGCGGTACCTTTACAATATATACCTCTGCATACAGGCAGAACTAGGGTGTAGATCTGATCCTGCACCACGGTCTTTCTATTGTCTGTTCCCATTCACTATCCAGCCGTATCCGCTGGATAGTGAGCCCCTGGGCCTGCGTCAACAGTAGAAAATTCAACAACCTTTAAGTAAATACTCTTAAACTCCGCTTTACTATATAGTTATTGTATAAATCCACATCAATGGCTGTATAAGACTCTACCCTCCTTAGATCATTACTGTTGTTTAATCTTAACTTTAATCAGCTCTATGAATCGGGGACTACTTCCAAAATCAAGAGTAAAAGACAACGTATTTTTTGTTCTTGCCTTTTCTGGCTGGATTGGCATTGCCAGTCTACTATTTAGCGACGAAGAAGTACTTAAAATCAATAATCGCTTCCTGAATAAAGGAGTAGTGGGTAATACGGCTATCTTGGAGGGCTCTATTGACACCGATGATGATGTAATGTTATTTCTGGGGGACTCTCAACCCATACCGATCAGGAACGGGCGCTTTATTTGTAAAGTGGCTCTGCCCGATTCGGTTAATGTTTTTGACATCCGTGCTGTACATAGCAGCGGTATACTCGTAGATTCCAAATCCATTACAGTGGTTCGGAAGCCTGATACTTCCATCATGCCGGTAATGGAAATCGGCCTTTTGAATGATTTTGAAAGTAGGGAAGCGTTGAGCGAGTAGCCTGTCAACGGCAATGTACTTACGCAAATGCGGGTACTAGGTAGCATTACGTCAGGGCTGCCTGCCCGTACCGGTGGTGGTCAAAAGAGGGAACCGGCAACCAATGGCTACTGGCTCCCTATATTCTACCACAAGAAAACACGCTTATGCATGCTTCCACTACTAAGTCCCAAAAATCTATTCCAGAAGTAGTTACCTCTGCATACTGTTTTTCTGAAATACTGTTTTGATAGTAGAGTCAGGCTACTTTCCCGTTGCATAAAGTTGGGCTCAGGCTATGCCCGGTTATAAGGAATCCCCGCCTGAGACCTACACCTGCCGCTATAGTTCCAAATTTCATAGAACTTAAAGCAAACATCCTCCGATGTAATCCACTGGAATTACATCGGAGGATGTTTGTTATGTGATAGGGGAGTACCTACATGTTAATCGGTCCGGTATAGAGCAGGTACTTGTATGTCAGAATCCCTATCTAAAAGTTTTAGCCTGTACCTTATAACCTGGCTTATCTTCGTACCAATCTTTCTTCTGAGAGCCTCCGCTCAGGGCCCAGTCGGCAAAGAACAGATAGGCATCGGTGATAGGTACTGACTCGGCCGGGTAGTTGAACTCTACGGGTAGCTCAATCGCCCACGGCAGGTTGCCCTCGGTGCGGTAGTAGCGGCCTGAGCCAGGCTTGGAAGTATCTTTGAGGGAGCCAAAGCGGCTGGTGTTCACCTTGGCCGTAGGGGCAAAGTTGCCCAGATGCACCTCTACTTCCCGCTTACCATCCACGATGATGAACGGGTTGATCTTCTCCTGACTTACCTTGGCCGGATCCAGTGGTGTTGCAAAGCGTATTACAATGTTGAGCTGCCCGGGAGTACCTACTGGATTGGCCTTTACCGTGTTGAACATAGAACCTGCCGAGCGCTTGATCAATGACTCGGGTGAATCATAAGCAACGATAACGGCTTTGGGTTGTTCGGCTTCGGTCTTGTTGGGGGCCAGCTGTACGTACCCCTTGGTATGGCTGTAACCCGATACGCTGGCGACCTCGCTGCTGCTGACGCCGTCGAGCTGGAAGCCGAAGCCATTGTCATAGGCGGCACCGATGGCCCGGATGATAATCTGGTTATGAAGCTCAATCACTTTGTTGTCGGCGTTGAATACGCGGGTAATGCGGGAGTTGATCACCAGGTCGTTGAAATCGTAGTCACCCTGAGCCGGCCACAGGTCCTCGAAGCCGTAGGTGGCCCAGCCGGTAGCCGAAGGGTAATAGCTCTGGTACACACGGTTGGGGTCGGTAGGGTAATCGTCCTGTGCATCGGCTACGCCGTCTTTATCGGTATCAACCAGGGTGGGAGTACCAAAGCCCTCCGGATTACAAGCTGATTTGGGCACGAAACTGCCTGTACAACTCAGGTAGCTGCCGGTAATGCGGGAGCTGTTCTGTTCCACTCCATTGGCGTCACAAAGCACCACGGCTCCTGACATAGCGGCACTTCCCGTGAGCTTTGACTGACCCGAAACCTTTACAACCGAGCTGGAGCCACTACCGGTAATGGTACCGTTGAGGTTGATATCGCGGGTGCTGAGCATAGCGCCGTCGGCCAGTTTCAGGCTGCTGTTGCCGGTGATGGTTGTTTCGCCATCTACCTTGATGTATCCCCGGTTAACGAAGTTGTTGTTGGTCTTGAACTCATCACCTACATACAGGTTACAATTGTTTTCGTTGATAGAGCTGCCTTCGGCCTGGTACTTATCATCCACGATCATGATGTTGTTGTTGACAAAATGACGGTTGTTGCTGAAGGTACCTTTAACGTGAAGCTCACCGTTGTTCACAAAGGTATTGGTATTGTTATTGCTGACCGTGAAGTTACCGTTCACCAGTATTTTGCCATGGTTCTCAAAGGAGCCTCCCATGGAGATTTTATCTGCCATGGTAAGGGACTGAGAGTAATTGTACACCTTGGTACTGGGTGTGTTGCCTACGATGTCCAGTAGCTCAACAATTGATCCTTCCAGGAAGTACACTTTCCCGTTGTTGTTATTCAGATTGATCTTCAGCCCGGTAGCGGTACCACATATACGTAGCTCACCCCCCCTCATGGTGATGGTGCCGCTGTAGGTACCTTTGAGGCTTACTATTTCCCCCTCATTGATGGTAATATTACTCTTGTGATTGGTATAGGGCTTGGTTACTCCTGTCGCACAGTCAAGGCCGGAATTGGCCTGCATACGCAAAGCCAGCGTTGGAGTAGTGGTTTTGAATTCGGCAGAAATGTAGCTGTCGACCTTTACTTTCTTGACTTCCGAAGCGCCGTAGGCATTGATCTTCTCGATGTATAGCTCAGTCAGCGGAGCCGGGGCCCTGAATTCCAGCTTCAGACTCTGGTCGGAGGCGGTGATGCCTGAGGCCAGTACCTCACCTACTGTAGGCAGATCATTGTAGACATTGATCCGGATTCGTTCACCGGCAAAGGAGGGACTGCCTGCCTTAATATTCAGCTGGATGTCGCGGGTGGACTTAAAATCAAAACTATCGTTGACTTTCATGTCCTGAATGACTACCTGTGTCTGGTTGCGGGTGGGATCCAGGTGCTTGGGGATACAGCCAGAAAATAGAAGTACCAGGAGGTACAGGTACGCTTGTGTGGGGATAGTGCGCATAAATTGTGGTTGAATAATTAACAGTTAGAGGTAGAGTTAACCCTTTAAAACGTTAATTTTTAAGCAAGAATCGAGCCAGTTAGTAAGTACTTTAGAGGCTGGACGAGTCTGGTTTATCAACCGGAAATGCGCTGAAATATGAGCAATAAGTACCCTTTATAACAAAGAAAAACCTGAGGTAGGGTAAGCCTGTTAAGAAGCTCACTTTACCTCAGGTCATATCAATAGTAGGCTCACTAAGACTACTACCGTTTCCTACTTACTTAGGTTATCGGATCTATACAATTAGCTATTGGAAATGGATTGGGTTGAATCAGGGGCATGCTCAGGTGCAGGCAGCGTCTCCAGAAAATCCACCGGAAGTGCCAGAATGGGGACCGTAGCCTGATGGACTACCTCTTTGGTTAGGCTCCTGTGAAACATCCAGTCCAGCAGGTTGGTCTGCTTTGATTGCGCAATCACCAGCATATCCGCCCTTTCTTTTACTGCGTAATGCAGGAGCGTATCGGACGTATCTTCACCCCGAACCAGGTGGTAGGGCAGCTCAGCCACATCCAGATGCAGTAGTTTGGCTAGTTTGGCCTGATACGATTTAAGGAGCTTATCTTCCTGTGCCGCAAAAGTCATATTGAATACAGCATGTACCATCTGCAACTCGGCATGAAGCTGGTCTTTCAGCCTGGCGGTGTAATGAATACCTTTGAAGTCAGTACTTTTGTAGTCACTGGCGTAGAAGATCTTCTTAGGTACTCTGAACTCAAAAGTAGGAGGAACAGCCAGCACCGGACAGGCGGCCTCACTAATGACATGGGAGGTAAAGCTACCAATCAAGACTTCTTTGGCGCCGGTGGCTCCGGTAGTACCCATTATAACCAGGTCAACACAATTCGTGGTGCAATAGGCTGTAATACGTTTGATATCTGTACCTTTTTCCAGATAGATACTAACTGGTACCTGGCTGCCACTTCTGATTATTTCATCCCTGATGGTGTTCAGTCGATCCCTGAGTTTTTGTTCTTCTTCGTTATTTTCCTCATCACGCATGGCCTCCGGAAAAAATCCGCTTTCGATGGGCGAATACGAATGATATAAAATAATGGAAGCACCAAGCAGGGGGGCCAACTGTACAGCATAGTGAAGTCCGTTTTGAGCCGCCGGAGAAAAATCGGTTGGAACCAGTATTTTATGGATGGCATTCATGAGTTAAAGTGTTTAAGGGTATAGAAACCAGTGTTTTACAATACTAAATCGTACTCAGATCAGGAGCCTTCGAGGGACTGCTACTATCTTTAGAGAAAGGACTCGCTGTGAGTAATCTATATAACCACCAATACGTGCCGATTGTCTACGTGGGGATACATTTACAGGGGTCTTTTCCTGAAAATCAGCAAGGGTACTTTGGTAATAAAAGAGAGCTCCGCTGAGTTGCTGGGCCAGAACAGGCGGTCGAGCCAGCTACGGTTTGACTTCGTGAACAGAACAACCATCGAAGGCCTGGAATTATGTACCTCATCGTTAAGATGCTGCGGCAGCGATTTTTCGAGCGTAGCCTTTTTGAGCATAAACGTTACCCTGTCGGTCTGGTGGTTTATTTCTGCTTTGCTGACCAGTTGATCAGCCACCTCAAGCAGAGGGCTGTACTCAAAGTAAACTGTGGAAATAGCGGCATCCAGTGGACCAGCCACGCTCTTTACCAGGTCTAGTTCATGCTTCAGGTCTTGCAGGTCACTGGCATACAGCAGGTGAGTAACGGGTACTCTCCTGTACCGGGCAGGAACCACTACTACCGGTATCGGGGAACTAGCCATGATGGCTGAGCTCAGGGTACCTACCAGTCGGCCCATGACTCCGGCCCCCTGGGTACTCATACAGATCAGGTCCACCTTTTCTTCTAAGGCATAGTCTATGATACATTGGTCAACGGGTGCACCACCTCTCACGACACACGTATAGTTACCGGGTGTTACACCGGCTTGCTTGTATACTTTGCTGACAAAGCGGTTAAGCTTTTCCTGGTGTTTCAGCAGGGTTTTATCAGTAAAGCTCTCTTCTGCAAGCCAAGGGTTCCTCAGTTCTTCAATGATATTCAGGAATACCAGTGAGCTTCCTGTCTGGGCTGCCAGCTGAACGGCAAACCGTATGCCTGCCTTTGAGTTAGCAGAGAAATCCGTAGTAACAAGAACCGTTTGTGCCATGTTGAGTTATATGATTTTAAGCAAAGGTAGAGGTACGCACCCTGAGTGTCTATGATGGCAGTTACGCCCAAAACATGAGCTTGGTCATGTATACCGCCCGAAGTGGCGCGGTGGATGGACGGTCTTAAAGATCAGTTTCAGAACTGACTACCATCAGTCAATTTACATCCGGTGAGGTTGCTACTTTGCAAATAGATACGGCTCCGGTGCAGTGAGGTGGGTGTACGGGTATTTTTGAATGTCCGGTACCGAATACGCTATAAATAATCAGTCACTCTAAAATCACTTCAGACCAATGACCAATTATTCACTCCCTTATATTCCCGATCCGAAGTATACCACCCGGGTTGCTTATCTAAGCATGGAGTATGCGATTCATCAACCTCTCAAGATCTACGCCGGCGGTCTGGGCTACCTGGCCGGCTCGCACCTGCGTAGCGCGGCGCATCTGCTTCAGAATACCATCGGTATTGGTATCCTGTGGAAGTATGGCTACTACGACCAGACCCGCCAGCAGGATCAGCATATGGGAGCCACGTTTGTAGAGAAGCACTATGAGTTTCTGGAGCCGACTCATATCAAATTTCAGATCACTGTACACCAGGCTCCCGTTATGGTCACAGCATACTACCTTGACCCCAGGTACTTTGGTACGGCGCCGCTATTCCTGCTATCGACCGATCTACCCGAAAACGACTACCTGGCCCGCACGATTACACACCGGCTCTATGATGCCAATCCAGAGACAAAGCTGGCGCAGCAAATGCTCCTGGGAACAGGTGGGGTAAAGCTGCTGGACGAACTCGGACTGACCCCCGAAGTATACCACCTCAACGAGTCACATGCCCTGTCGGCGGCCTTTGCCCTGTACGAAAAGTACCACGACTGGGAGGTGGTTCGCCGTAAGATGGTGTTTACCAATCATACGCCGGAAGAAGCAGGTAACCAGAAAACCGACCTGCGCTTACTGGACCGAATGAGTTTTTTCGGGCAGGTTACAGTGGAGGAAGCACTGCGTGCTACCCAGCAAGCGGGTCAGGTGTTTGATCATACGCTGGCAGCTTTTCGGCTTTCGTCCATTGCCAATGGCGTATCCCGTATGCACACCGAAACCGTCAAACGTACCTATAGCCAGCACGGGGGCCTGTGCCCTACTATTGCCATCACCAACGCTCAGGATCAGCACTACTGGGCCGACAAGGACCTGTACCGCCATACGCATCAGCACGATTTGGCCGCCCTGCTGGAGCACAAACAGGCCATGAAGCAGCCCATGCTGGAAGAGGTAGCCGACCAGACCGGTAAGATCTTTAGTCCCAGGGTACTGACGATGGTGTGGGCGCGGCGCTTTGCGGGTTATAAGCGTCCGGAGCTGTTACTGCACGATATGGACCGCTTCCAGAGGCTGCTTTCCAACAAGCAGTTCCCGATTCAGATTATCTGGTCGGGCAAGCCTTACCCTACCGATTACACAGCCATTGGTACCTTTGACCTGATCGTGGAGACTTGTAAGCAGTACCCCAACTGCGCTATCCTCACCGGGTACGAGCTGCGGCTATCCAAAGAGCTCAAACAGGGGGCGGACGTATGGCTGAATACTCCGCGGGTTACCCGCGAGGCATCAGGTACCAGTGGAATGACCGCGGCCATGAACGGAGCCATCAATCTGTCAACCCTGGACGGATGGTTTCCCGAGTTTGTAAGAGATGGGATCAACGGGTTTGTAATCCCGCCGGTGGATTACCAGAAGCCGCACTTTGAGCAGGATGCTGCCGATGCGGCGCAACTCTATGACTTGCTGGAGAACAAGGTACTGCCCATGTACTATCAGGAGCCCGGGCGGTGGGCGGCTATGATGCGGAGTAGTATGGATGACATTTTGCCGTACTTCGACTCGGAGCGTATGGTGGCCGAGTACTACGACCGCATGTATCATCAGGAGGTCCGGAGCCCGGTAGCTAAGCAATATTCATCCTGATCGTGCTCAACCAGGAGTAAACGCGGCCCGTGGGAGGAGGAATGAAGTACATACCGAAACCTCCTCCTTCAGTCCCGGTTGGTGAGAGTTTTGGAGACTATGTAAATGGTAATCACAAGGACAAGTACCAACATGAAGAGACCACCACATACCCCTGCCTTGCTGGAAGTATAAGACATGTACTGGCAACTGCTCAGGATGCAGACAGGTCCCAGCAGGATGTAGTACAGCAAGTGCTTTGTATAATTCATAGGGTAATCGTTGATTACTTCAATGGAAATCGGTTATATCCGCTGCCTGTAACGGCTGAAATATAGTCACTAAACGTGTAGAAGAAAAAGTTATGATACCATAACCCGTATTTCTCCGCGGGCTTACTTCCGAAACTTTCAGTAAAAGTACCCTGAGTAGTAACTCTAATGACTGAACTTAAAGCAGCCGTCTCAGCAGCAGTATAGATAGTCGTATATAGCCGTCCGTTACACAGTTTCACCACCTGATAGCTCGTACGTAGTGCTATTACAGTAAATTCTTTTAAATATGAAAGCGCCCGCTGAGGAAACTGTCGCTGCCTTACTCACTGGTAGTGTCTATATCTACCCCGCACAGTCTCTGTTTAGATCATCTGTAGACTTTATCGGGTTAATTTCATGACCATTCACTAAGTTGTCACTGGATTTTTGTAATATTTATCATCAGGATTTTATCTTGTGCACTAAATTAATAGTACATAGCGCCAATTTCCTTTATCCCTGATGATCAATGACCTGTTAATGATAGACGATGATGATATTTCATTGAAGATAGTGTCACTCACTGTAAAACGCTATCATTTTGCTCAGCATATCTCAACGATGAAGAATGGAAAAGAGGGGCTCGCTTATCTGGAGGATCTGGTAGTCAGGGAAAAAGCACCTCCGAGCCTGATTTTTCTGGATATTAATATGCCTGTGATGGATGGCTGGGAGTTTCTGGAAGAGTACACCCAGCGTTTTGAAAACTATTTCCCCCAAACCAGCATTTGCATGCTTACCTCATCCCTTGATCCGAAAGATCAGGAAAAAGCCTCCCGTTATCCCAGCGTAATTGCCTTTATCAGCAAGCCCATTATACTCGACAATATGGCTATGCTACGCAGCCACCCCCGACTGAGGTATTTCTTTAAATAACAGGTATTTCGAAAGTAGTAGACGTCTTGCTTCGCTTCTCTGAATTACCGTATCAAACAGGTAGCTCGAGTAGGTACCTGTTCACTCTGTCTCCATATCGCCACCATGATCAGTTCATAATCAGCCCATAAAAAAGCCCCAATCAACGATTGAGGATTTTATACATTACTCAGCTAGTTACATGTACTCATATTATTACCCCATAGGTTATCATCTTCGAAGTGGCTCCTCCTATACTACTGGCAGGAGTATAGTTTCGGGCTAATCATCTTGTTAGATTTTCTACACTGAGCCCGACATAGGCTTAGCTCTGCTATATAGATCAGGGTAGGACCGTTGGATCAGATGTAGCAACCGGGCACGGGCCCTGGCGTAGTGGGAGCGAACCGTCGCCTCGTTTATTTCCAGCAGGTCCGCAATTTCGCGGTGGTTGTAGCCTTCTACTACGTACATCATAAATACCATGCGGTAGACAGGCTTCATTTGCTGTACCAGCACCAGGATTTCCTCAGCTGTAATATGCTCAATGACACCTTCATCAAATGTAGAATACGTGGCATCTTCCAGTCCTGCTGTATCTTTTGTGTACCTGACGTTCCTGCGGTAGTGGCTAATAGCAGTATTGATCAGGATCGTACGGAGCCAGGCCTTAAATGGTTGGCCGGAATCATACCTATGGAGGTGCTGGAACACCTTAAGGAAACCTTCGTTCAGGACATCATCGGCTGATGAGGAGCAGTAGCGCAGGCAGATGCTTTTGGCATAGCCAAAGTACTGCCCGTAAAGCGTCCGTTGGGCCCGCTCGCTGCCCGCTATACAGGCCCGCACCACGCTTTCAAAGTCTTCTTCTGCGAATGCTATTTTCTTCCCAAAGAACAAAGGCTTATATGGATTTAAATGAATTACGCACTAAGGCTGGTTCTCCGTATGAAGTGTATGTGTACTTTATCAGTGGACCAGCCTGATTTCAGGTCCTCTCATTCCAGGCCTAGTTGTACGTAGGTCAGATGTACAGTGCTATGTACGGCTAACGTCAGCGGGAGAGGCAAAGGTGCGTGCGAAATGGAGTGTATAGATTAACCGCCCAACTGTATCGATGAGTAGCTAGTGGAATGAATTAAAGAAAAGGAATGGTCGGTTCCTTACCCACTACGTACGGTAGGACTGCATCTGAGTACCAGCAGCTTCCTAAGCAGATCAAATATTTTTTCAGGAAACCTTGATTATCTAAAATATTAAAATCTACTTTGTCTACGAATTTAGTAGAGTAATAACGGAGTACCTAATCAGTAACCACATAATTATGATATAGACTGTACGCTTCTATAAGTACGTACTCTGTCTTCTACTTAACGTTTGTAGGGATGAAAGACAAGTACAAAAAATACCCCCCTGCTACTACATCTGATCTGGACCATCAGACACGCATGGGGGGCACTTGATCTAACCTTTTCAATTAAACCAATTCAAAATTATGAAAAATTACCTTAAGGAAGTCAACCTATTGCTCGAAAGATGGTACTTCTTGTCTTCCGGAACAGGCTCGTTTGGCTTGCATCACCAGCTCCTCACTTCACTCTATCCTTCTGATTACAAATTACAATTGACAGAAAAGAGCCTTCTGTCAGAGTCCTGTTGCCTCCATACTATTCCCTGTTAGAACAAATTGCTGCCCATGTCCAGGACTGTACATGGTGTAGTGCAGGTGTGACTAACACCCAAAATTCCGTCTTACTATCCCTTTCTATTGCCTGTGCTTTCTTACTAGTGGGCTTTAGGTAAGTGCAGATAGTATACCCGTATTGGCTATTGGGTACACTGGCTTGGAATAACAAAAAAAAATAGGGAAATATTTAAAAAGAACTAAGGGTAATCTGTGTAGATCGTGTCTCTACATATAGAGGTCACCAATAAAGTAGGCGAAGGCTATGCATGCATATGTACCCATAATACCCTCCGAGGGCAATTCGCAGTCAGTAAGGCAGTCTTTTATTCAGAGCGTTGGCGATAACGAACTAGTACAGGGACCTAATCAGCATCCTGATTCTGAGTTTTTCATCCGGAAAACATTTGAAGAATGTCCGCGCAAAGGAAGTGAGCTCCTGTTTCGCCGGTACTATAAAGTGCTGTGCAGTCATGCCGTACGGTATATCTATTCCAAAGAGATTGCCGAGGACCTTGTTAGTGAAGTATTCTATAAATTCTGGAAGACCAGGGCCTACGAAGCTGTAACCACTTCGTACCGGTTCTACTTGTTTCGGTGCGTACGCAATGAAGCCTATAATTACCTCAGGCAGGAATTCAAAAACCTGGAGGGGATCGAAATGGCCGAGACAAAAGAATCCTCACCTGCACAGCGGCCTGATCATATAACACAGCTGGATGAAATCCAGACCCGCCTTGAATCACTGGTTGATTCTCTGAGTCCCCAATGCCGGAAAGTCTTTTTGATGAACCGGTTTGACGGGATGAAGTACAAGGACATAGCCGATGAATTGGGTATTTCGGTAAAAACGGTGGAAGTACACATGAGTAAAGCTTTGCAAACGGTAAGACAGGGGCTTAGGGACCATTTACTTTAAGATCAACTGAAAAGCCCGTCACCATAGCTGTACCACTATCAAATTAGCCTTGAACCTACTACTACGATGGAAATCACCAAACAACTGATATTTGACCATTTCGCCCGAAAAACTTCCCCCCTGCAGCGGGAGATGATCGAAAGATGGCTGCAAGCTCAGGAGCACGAAGAACTGTACTACATGTGGCTTGAGGAATGGGAAAGTACCAACCTTCAGTATGTAGCTCAGACGGACCAGGCGTTTGATCAATTTTCAGAATATCTGGAGGCTAATCCGCATACTCAGACGGAGGCTGTTGAGGCAACGACTTACAAGGAACCGAAGGCGACGAACCGGGGCTGGACACGCTGGCTTTCGGTCGCGGCGGTGGTTGTATTGCTGGGATTGGGGGGGCTGGTAACAAAGGATTATCTGCTCTATACTACGTATCAGACCGCCTTTGGCGAAGTCAAAACCCATACGCTTTCGGATGGTAGCGTAGTTAAGCTGAATTCCAACTCCTCGCTCAGAGTACCCCGCTGGGGCTTCGGGAAGAAAACCCGGGAAGTGTTTCTGGCGGGGGAGGCCCATTTCTCCATCACCCACACCGCCGACAACCAACGGTTCGTCGTCAAAACACCAAAGGACTTTGAGGTGGTAGTACTTGGCACTGAGTTCACGATGTACGCCCGTAAGCACAACTCAAAGGTAGTTCTCAAAAAAGGTAAGGTTCAGGTACGATACCAGGAGGATAATACCAGAAAAGACCTCCTGATGAAGCCGGGTGATCTGGTGACGCTTAACCGGAATAATAAGATTGAAATAAAAACGACCCAACAGGCCCAGAAATACTCCGAATGGGAAGAGCAGCGATTTGTATTCGAGGAAACCACCTTAGAAGAAGTGGCCTTTATGCTCCAGGAAAACTACGGACTGCAGGTAGAGATCAGGGGCAAAGTACTTTCTGAACGCGTACTTATGGGCTCTTTCAAAGCAACCAGCGTTGATGAGCTACTTCAGACCATTTCAGAATTATTGGATATCAATGTCGTCAGACAAGGCAACCTTGTACAACTCTCAGATAAATAGACGCTAACCAACTACTACACTTAATCCAGATCTTATGATGAAAATGCTACGCGAAGCCCCAGCGCTGGGGCTGCTCCTGACCGTTTTGCTTTTTTCGCAGCATTCCGGACATTGCCAGACGTTTGCGATGGCCCGGGGAATGCAGCAGGAAAGCCAGCAGGCTACTAAAGCCAGTACCCAGAAACTGAAAGATGTACTTAACGAATTGAAGAGCCTGTACCAGGTAGATATTCTGTTTGAGCTCAAGGTGGTAGAGGGGGTAACAGTACCTACCAACCTGGTGAATCGTGGCCAGGATATTGAAAAAAACCTGGAAAAGGTACTGAAGACATCGGGACTGCAGTATAAGAAAGTCAATAACAGCTCCTACCTGATCATTGAAAACCGGAAGCCTGCCAAGCGGGTCGAAGCCAATGCCCGACTGCAGGAAGACGGCCTAAGCCTGCCGGATAGATCTGCCGAAGGTAACAGCAGGCTGACCAATGCCACGGGTACACAGGCCACGGTAGACCGTACGGTATCCGGTACGGTACGTGACGAAGCCGGAGCGGGACTGCCTGGTGTAAGTGTGATCCTGAAGGGGAGCCAGCGTGGGACTACCACCGATTCCGACGGGAAATTTAGCCTTGCTATTCCGGATAATACCAACAGCACACTTACCTTCTCCTTCGTGGGGTATGCACCCGTTGAGGTAGTTGTCGGAAATCAGTCGGTACTTGACGTACGTATGAAAACCGACGAACGGGCCCTGGAAGAGGTGGTAGTAGTAGGCTACGGTACGCAGAAGAAAAGTGACCTGACCGGCTCCGTTTCCTCTCTGCGTGATAAAGACTTTAATCCCGGCGCTAACGCTTCGGTAGACCAGATGATGCTGGGCCGCTCGGCCGGAGTGCAGATCAACCAGACCAGCTCAGAGCCGGGTGGGGGAGTGTCTATTCGCATCAGAGGGGCCAACTCCCTCAACGCCGGCAGCGAACCCTTGTATGTAATTGACGGACTACCCATCGACAACGGTTCTCTGCTTTCGGCATCGAGCGGCGGAGCGGGTACCGGTACCAACAACAACCCCCGTAACCCTCTGAACTCCATCAACCCGAATGATATAGCTTCCATCGAGATCCTGAAGGATGCCTCGGCGACGGCTATTTACGGATCCAGAGGTGCGAATGGGGTAATTCTGATTACTACCAAAAAAGGATCCAAGGGCAAAATCGGGGTGAACTACGACTTCAACACCGGACTGCAGACCGTCCCCAACAAGCTGGATGTATTGAACACCAGCCAGTACATCCAGTTCATGAATGCGTTGGCCAAGGATGAAGGAAGAGCGCCCGAATTTACCGATGCTGACATTAGCCGGATTGGTGCCGGTACTGACTGGCAGGATCAGGTATACCAGAAGGCCCCGCTCAACAGCCACAATATATCAGTATCCGGTGGCGACGACAAAACAACCTTTTTCTCTTCTCTGAACTACTTTGATCAGGAGGGGGTAGTTAAGCGGTCCGGCATCCGGAAGTACATAGCTCGTGTAAACCTGGAAAGAAAGCTGGGCGAGCGCGTAAGCGTGGGTGTCAATGTGAATACCAGCCTGGTCAAAGATAACAACAGCATTGACGGGGTGAACAACAACGAAAACGCGGGTCCCATCAATGCCGCGTTACTGTATGATCCTACCGAGCCTGTGTATACCGAAGATGGCAGATTCTCCCAGTCAAAGCACCTGACCATCAACAATCCGATGAGTCTGGTGGAGGGGTTGACCAGTACCAACTTCACCAACCGGACCATGGGAAGTATTTTCGTAAAGTATACGATTCTGCCCGGGCTGGATGCCAAGCTGAACTTCGGTTCGGACCGCCAGACCTCCCGCCGGGATTTGTTCAACTCCACCAAGACGCTTAATGGTCTGTCGGCCAAGGGTATCGCCAACATCGCTACCATGGAGCGCTCCAACGTACTGATGGAATATACCATGAACTACAGCAAGCAGCTCAACGAGAAGAGCACGCTGAACCTGCTGGGTGGGGTGACGTACCAGTACTTTAACAACAGGTCTTTCTCTGGTGTGATCAGAGGCTTCCCATCCGATGCCTTATCCACCAATAACCTGGGCCTGGGTGATACCAACAATGATAACCTCTTCAGCGGTCAGGAAGATAACAGCATCCTGTCTTACCTGAGCCGGGTCAACTATACCCTCAATGACAAGTACCTGTTTACGGCTTCACTACGCGCCGACGGCTCTTCGCGTTTCGGTGCCAATAACAAGTTTGGCTACTTCCCGTCGGTGGCTCTGGGATGGCGTCTGAGCGAAGAAGGCTTTCTGCCCAGCTTCTTCTACGACATGAAGCTGCGGGCCAGCTGGGGCCTGACCGGTAACCAGGAGATTAACAACTACGCCTCCCTGACTACCTACACCACCGGAGCTACTGCGGTATTCGGCAATGCGGTCGTGGTAGGTACGCGTCCCTCCCGAATTGCCAATCCTGATCTGAAATGGGAATCGACCGAGCAAACCAATATTGGACTTGATGCGAGTATACTGCAGGGACGCATTAGCGCTACCATTGACTACTTCATCAAGAATACCCGCGATATGCTGATTGACCTGCCACTGCCCCGGGCCACCGGATTTAACTCCATCCTGTCCAACGTAGGTAAGATGCAGAATAAGGGAGTGGAAGTGATGCTTACTTCTACCAACATCAATAAAGCCCGCTTCTCGTGGAGCACCACGCTGAACTTCGCCGCCATCAAAAACAAGATTACCGACCTGGGCGATGTAAAGAATATCATCACGGGTGGGGTTGAGTCCATCGGACCTACCACCATCGTTACGGTAGGGTATCCGGCGTTTTCGTACTATGGCTACGAGGTAACGGGTCTATTCCAGCAGGGGGATAATATCGCCGGATCGGCCCAGCCGAACTCCAAGCCTGGGTACCCTATTTTCAAGGATGTCAATGGAGATAACAAGATTACTCCGCTCGATCAGCAGATAATAGGAAGCCCCTTCCCTGCCTTTACGTTTGGTATCAGTAATACCATTATCTACAAGCGTTTCCAGCTGGACTTCTTCTTCCAGGGGCAGCAGGGAGCTGATATGCTGAACATAAACGTGCTGGAAAGTATGTACCCCAACAACGTCCGCCGGAACCGGATTGCGGAACAGGTACTTGACCGCTGGACACCGGAGAACCCTACGGCTAAGTGGCCTTCGGGTGTACAGCCCTCAGCCTACGGTGGCGGAAAAGTAAATACTCTGGCCCTGCAGGATGCCTCTTACATCCGTCTGCGTAACCTCTCGGTGGGGTATAACCTGCCCGTGGAGAAGCTGAAATTCATTCAATCGGCGCGGGTGTACGTAGTAGGGCAGAACCTGGCCACCTTCACCAACTACGTAGGTTTTGACCCCGAGGCTAATGCCTTTGGCCGGAGCAACGTACGGTTAGACTACAACGGTTACCCGCTGGCCCGCACCTGGATGCTGGGTGTCAATGTAGGTTTTTAATCATTCCAACGAAAAACGTCATAAGCTATATGAAACGAAATACCCTATCTGCACTGCTGCTGGTACTACTACTTCAAGGTGCTGGCTGCGAGAGTGCGCTCGAAGAAAATGTGTATTCAGAGTTGACCCCGGGCAACTTCCTCAATACGCCTTCGGGTAAGCAGGCTGTACTCACCTCAGCCTACGGTAACATACAAATGAAGGGCCATTTTTATCTATTCCTGTCGGCCTATACGGGTCAGGAGGCCTGGAACCGGGGAGGCAGTATCGAAGCGCTCCTCACCCCCCTGACCAACTTCACCTGGGACAGCAACCACCAGTATTTTAGCGATGCCTGGAGTGGGCTGTACGCTGCCATCCGGGATGCCAACATTGTTATTGATAATACCAGTGCTGCGGACGCTTCGGCCCTTGACAAGCAGCTCAATGCCGAAGCGCGCTTTGTGCGGGCCGTTAGCTACGTACAGCTATACGACTGGTTTGGTCCTGTTCCGCTGTATCTTTCCTCCACACCATCCGAGTTCAAGCTGGCTCGTGCTACCGACGAGGAGGTAAAACAGTTTATTGAGAAGGAGCTGAAAGAAGTGGCTGCTGTACTGCCGCTCAATCAGGCGCAATATGGCAGAGCCACCCAGGGGGCGGCACTGGGAATACTGGCCAAGTTTTACCTGAACACCAGGCAGTGGCAGAAAACGGCGGATATCACCAAGCAGATCATGGACCTGAACAAGTACACGTTGGTACCGAAGTACAAGGATGTATTTGCCCTGGCGAACGAAGGCAATGCCGAGATGCTGTGGGTAATTCCGGCTTCTCCCCAGGCCGGGCATAACATAGTGGCTCTAACATTCCCGACCGATTATCCCCTGCCACAGCCCAACCAGCAGGTATTTGCGGCGCGTACTTATTTCTACGATAGCTTCGTCAATTCATTTCCGGCCGGAGATACCCGCCGCAATATGATTGTAACGGAGTACACCAACACATCGGGTAAATACTTCAAGCTACTGGGTGTTGACCAGTCTCTATCCGGCAAGTATGAGTTTGACCCTAACGCGGCCGGCGCGGTACAAGGTAATGACATTCCGGTGGTACGCTACGCCGATATACTGCTATCCCGGGCCGAAGCACTTAACGAGTTGACTGGTCCTACTCAGGAGGCTATTGACCTGATCAATATGGTTCGTAACCGAGCGGGAGTAGCTCCATTGACATTGGGCGGATTCACCAAGGAAACCCTGCGTGACCAGCTCCTGCAGGAAAGAGAATGGGAGTTTTATTCGGAAATGAAACGACGCGAAGACCTGATCCGTCACGGCAAGTTTATCACTACTGCCAAAGCCAGAGGCAAAAATGCGCAGGCTTTCCACGTACTATTTCCCCTGCCGATCACGGAACTCAATGCCAATGCCAATCTGAACCAGAATACCGGATACTAATTAAAGTGAATACATGGCGTCGGAAGGAATACCACACCTTTCGACGCTGCACTTCATGCAAGGTAGCTGTTTACCCTATGAGAGAGCCACTTAAACATACGGGAAAAATCTTGGTAGGTGTGCTGGTACCAGCCATTGCCGTTGTATGCGTCACCTTTATAGGTGCAGTTCCTGCGAGGGCTCCGGCCCCTAATATCCTGCTTATTCTGACCGACGACCAGGGCTACCATGATGTATCCTACTACGGCACCAAAGACCTGCGCACCCCCAACCTGGACCAGCTGACCCGTGACGGGATGCGGTTTGACAACTTCTATGCCAATAGTACCGTCTGCTCGCCTACCCGTGCCTCCCTGCTTTCAGGACGCTACCCTGATTATGTGGGTGTACCGGGGGTAATCCGTACGTATGACGAAGATAGCTGGGGGTACCTCGACCCAAAGGCCAGGCTACTGCCCGCCATGCTCAGGAAAGCGGGTTACCACACAGCCCTGATCGGCAAGTGGCACCTGGGGCTAGAGGCACCTAATACGCCCAACGAACACGGCTTTGACTACTTCCACGGCTGGCTGGGCGACATGATGGATGACTACTGGACGCACCGCCGGCACGGCGTTAACTACATGCGTAAGGACCGACAGACCATTGATCCACAGGGGCATGCTACGGATCTGTTTACCCAATGGTCGGTGGAGTATATCAAGAAGCAGCAAAAAGACAAGAGTCCCTTCTTCCTGTACCTGGCTTACAATGCGCCGCATTTTCCGGTGCAACCGCCCAAAGAGTGGCTACAAAAGGTAAAGCAGCGCGAACCTGATCTACCGGAAAAACGGGCCGAGCTGGTTGCCTTTATTGAACACATGGACGAGAGCATTGGTCAGGTCATCTGGGCGCTCAGGGAGACGGGTCAGTACGAGAATACCCTGATTATCTTCACCAGCGATAACGGTGGTCATCTGCCTAGTCTGGCCAATAATGGCCCTGCGCGCGACGGTAAACAGAGCATGTACGAGGGGGGACTACGGGTACCTACCAGTATCACGTGGCCCGGCAGGATCAAAGCGGGTTCTGTTTCGGATCAGGTTAATCTGTCCATGGACATTTACCCGACGCTGCTGGAAGTAGCTGGTAGTAAGGCCACGCACCAGGTTGAAGGCCGGAGTTTTCTCAAGACTCTACTAGGTGAGACAATGGATGAGGCTGAGCGGCCACTGTACTTCACCCGGCGTGAGGGAGGTACCGACTACGCCGGTCAGTGCATCTATGCTCTGCGGCTGGGGGACTGGAAGCTCCTGCAGAACAAGCCATACGAGCCCATGGAGCTGTACAATCTGAAAAGCGATCCGCTGGAAAAGAAAAATGTGCTGAAAGAGCAACCAGAAATCTATAAAAAGCTGAACAAGCTACTCATGCTTCACATCCAGAAAGCGGGCAAGGTACCCTGGCAGCAACCTGATGGTCCGGTTGTTAATTAACATTTTTTATTTAAACCTTAATGACAATGATGCACAATAAAGAAAAAAGCATTTTACGGGTGGCCTTCCGGCGAATACGAAGCTTATTGCCAGTTACTCTGATGGTAGCCGCTATTGCCAGTGTAGGTCCGGCAGAAGCACAAAAGGCCACTGACAAGCCTAACTTCATCATCATCTTTACGGATGATCAGGGGTATGGTGACCTGGGGTGCTATGGACATCCTACCCTCAAAACACCTAATATTGACCGCATGGCGGCAGAAGGGCAGAAGTGGACCAGCTTTTATGTAGCCGAAAACGTCTGCACCCCATCCCGGGCGGGTCTGCTCACGGGCCGACTCCCCATACGTAGTGGCATGACCAGCGATACCCGGCGGGTACTTTTCCCGGACTCGGATGGCGGTCTCCCACAAAGTGAAAAAACGATTGCCCGTGTTTTGAAAGAAAAAGGATACAATACCGCTGCTATCGGAAAGTGGCACCTGGGACACCTCCCTCAGTACCTGCCGACCAGCCACGGCTTTGATACCTACTACGGTATCCCGTATAGTAATGATATGGACCGGGTGAATTCGGTAGACTATAAAGCTTCCTTTGCCGACCCTAAGATTGAGTACTTCCAGGTCCCTCTGATGCGGAACACCGAAGTCATAGAAAAACCCGCTGATCAGAATACCATCACCAAACGCTATACCCAGGAAGCTGTAAAGTACATCAGGGATAATAAGAATAAGCCTTTCTTTCTGTACGTAGCGCACTCGCTTCCTCACGTACCGCTCTTTGTTTCCAAGGAGTTCAAAGGTAAAAGCGAACGTGGCTTATATGGTGATGTAATCGAAGAGATTGACTGGAGCGTAGGTGAGATCCTGAATACACTACGGAAAGAAGGACTGGATAAGAACACGTATGTAGTATTTACGTCTGACAACGGGCCCTGGGCTATATTCAACGAGCACGCCGGTTCGGCTGGCCTGCTCTACGGTAGCAAAGGTACCAGCTATGAAGGGGGGGTACGGGTACCTGCCGTTTTCTGGGCACCGGGCAAGATCAAGCCGGCTGTGGTTTCCAACATGGGCAGTACCCTGGACCTGCTTCCAACCATCAGCAAACTAGCGGGTGCTACATTGCCAACCGACCGCGTATACGACGGCTATGACCTGACCACTCTGCTGCATGGCAAGGGCGGAAACCCCCGCAACGAAATGATCTTCTATCATAGCACATCTATTTTTGCAGCGCGTAAAGGCGATTACAAACTCTACTTTTACAGCAATGATCCAAAGGGTTATCCCCAAAAGCTGGAAAAACTGGAGAAATACCAGCTATTCAACCTTCAGCATGATCCATCCGAGCGCTACAATGTAGCCGATAAAAATCCGCAGATCATCAAGGAAATCGTTGACATGGTTGAAAAGCATAAAGCAGGAGTGGCACCGGTGAAAAGTAATCTTGAAAAACGCATCACACAGGCTAATTAATGGATACTAAGCGTCAGGCTTAGTAGTCAAAGCATAACTGATAGTTCAATAACAGGTAGTAAGGTGTATACCTTGCTACCTGTTTTCTATTACAGCCAACTGCTATTCGAGTGGCTTGATGTATTTAGTACACCTAACACAGTGATTATGCGGGAAATGATAAGATCAGGGGCAAGGTGGTTCAGTAGGTTCCTGGAATTTGCAGGTGAGGGAGCGGAAGGGCTCCATACAATGAGGGAGTAGCTCGTAAACTTATTATATGCCCCGACACCTACTAATTCGAGGGGTTTAATTAGTAGAATCCAGTTCCAGGTTTTTTGGGGGCTACTACAAAAGCAGTACTCATTACACTGTTTCGTTCTTGAAGAAACTTTAGTATGTCGGTCGGCAGTGAATATTCACTGCCGACTACTTTTATTCTGTCACTATGGCCTTTCTACTATTTGTAACTAATCCATGTTTGTGTGTTAGCCTGAAATAAAACAGCCCTTAGTTGGTTGATAGATTAGTTAGTACAGACTCAGGATACCCCTGAACGTATTTCTGATAGTGCTTTCTTTTTAGAAGTAATAGTTTCAACAGAGACTTTCAACTGCAAGGCGGTCCCTCAAATTGTCCGCTTTTCCCTGCGAATCAACAGTAGCATTATCTTGTGACTGTCAGAACAGTTGCGCATATTCCTCTGGCAAAGCGTTCAGCTTTTTGATACGGATATCGCGGTAAAACACCTCGGCTGCCTCGCTTTGCAATTGGATCTTTCCACTAGTCATGGGTACCTCTTTCCCATCTGGCTGTATATAACGAGAGTTTTTTAGGATCATGACTACATGTCCGTTGACGATATGGATACTCTTACCTTCAAAACAGATAAGTTCTAGGGTAGTCCAGTCTCCGGCAGGGCTTTCATAGTTCGCTGAGCGCTGACAATAAAAATCACTTCCGCTTTTAAATTGTCTGAAGGGCTGTTTTTCATCAGCCACGCAATTCATGGTACCTTCTGACTGAAAAGCACGTATGTCAATGGAAGAATTGGCTTGACACCAGAAATCACCCATGTGTCCTTCCATTATCTGGAATTCTTGAGAAAGCATCCATGACCGCCAATATTCCTTACCTGCTTCGCCAATGGAATGATAGAGAATACCCGAATCACGCAGTTTATCTTTACGGGGTGTATACTTGTCCTTGCCCCATTTTACCTGAAGTTTTAGATGATAGTTTTCGTAAGATTGACGCGTAAACAGACACCCGTATACCTCGCCACTTACTCGTAGTACAGGACCTGACGGCTCATTAACTATTGAGAATACACGGCTTTCATCTTTATTATAGCCAATGGGCTCAATAGGATTACCTAAATCGTCCTTAGGTACACTTCCATTATATTTTGTACTATGACGGTAACTTAAGTACCGTTCCCATTGAGTCAGGTCTTTGTCAAGTAATACTACCCATTCATCTGACTCACGCATGGATGAAAGCATGAAAAAGGAAACTATAATCGCAGAATACAAACAGATCTGTTTCATAATAAAAAATTACACAGGTTATAATAGCCCAAAACTAAAGGGTAGGAATCAGCTATTAATTGTAAAAATCTATCATGTCTTTGTATAATCGGATATCCTTAGCACGAATGCTTCATAGGCCAGTGAAAGAGTACATTCAACACCGATGCTGAGTGGTGTAATCGCATGATATTCGGCAGAGTCATTGTAAGATGAGAGCAAGTATTGTAAACCAGGCCGTTACTCACAGATGAGCACTATTGGCCCAGTAACCCTTTGTTCAGGCTTTTCAGATTTGCTTTATAGAAGATTAATAACAAGGAAATTGACCCGAAGCCCGAGATAAATACCCAAAGCCAAGACTTGATATCAACAGTAAGTTCAATACCTGCATACATTGGCTGTTGTTGAAGGTAGATGATGGCTACTATCAATCCGTTATTAAGAAAATGAGCCATAGTGGGCACCCAAATATTACCTGACCAGAGGTATAGATAGCCAAATACTACTCCTAACACGAGTCTTGGGAAAAAACCAAAGAACTGAAAGTGCATGGCACTAAACAGAACGGCTGCTAACCAGATGCCGGCGTGAGCATTTCGCATCCACTCGACTAACTTCCGCTGTACAATGCCACGAAAGAATACCTCTTCACCAAGTGAAGCAATAAATCCAATGACAGCCAAAGCAATTATAAACTGATCGGCAGAATCAAATCTGATTAACTGATTGGTTAGTAACTCATTCTGCTGTTCCTTGTAACGCATCCAATCTTCAACCGGCCCTAGTAGTTCCGGTAGCTCCAGGCGCTGGTTCCAATCAATTATTAATTCATTGAAGGGGAAAATAGCAATAACACCCAACAGACCAATCCAAAGGGCAGAAACAGCACGTAAAGGTTTTCGGTTGAAATCATTCCATTGACTGTTCTCAAAGTAGTACCAGAAAAATAAAGCAGGGATAAGGTAGCTAAACAAATGGCCAATGTCTTGTGAAAGGATGAGAAGGTACCACCCATTAGGAAACTGAGTGACCTGTTGAATAACAGTAGGGATTGGATCGGTCCCATTAGTGTCCCCTGGCCCAAAAATGAGCAGCCAATTCAAGGCGGATCCAACTGATATACCAATAAGTACACAACCCCAAAAGAGCAGAACAGACCTCAACTTTTCCATTTATTCATGGGTAAATTAATTTGTAATCTTATGTCAGTCCGGGAAGAGTCAAGAACTAGCACCTTACCTGTCTACTACGCTGCTCGGACTGACAAATCTGGTCGCATACATTGCATGCTTTACAACCCTAAGCACTTATCTATAAGGAGCAGGTTCTGCACAGCATGCGTATATACAGTCCCCTCAGCGCGAGGGTCGCTGTTGGTGTTGAGTATGATCTGGAAGGTGAAGCCGATCTTTTCATGATTTCGGAACCCTCTTTAAAATCCGGGTTTCCTATCATGCCTGCGTTATCGACCCCTGGCCAGATTCGTAAAGGTTCTTTACGGCGGGAGCTATCTTTTGGTATTTGGGGTTTACGCCCCGGGGCGGCCACCGTTCCGGCCCTCGCTCGTGCCGACTGCAGCCCGGCTTTTGTACGTTCTGCGGCCAATGCCTTGGTACTTCCTGGTATTATAATGTTTGCTAAAACGGAATAATTAAGAAATAAGCGTTAGGCTATTTCAGTAGCGTACGTAATTAAATAGCTCAATTCTTCATGAGGTATCTCCCATAAAAATCTATTATTTGCTCAATAACTAAACCTGGCTTATCATAAGGAATATTGTGTGAACTGCCTTTGGCTACAAGTAACGTTCGATTTCTGTGTGCTTTAACCAGGTTGCGCTGCTCTGTTTTAAATCGTTCATTCTCATTTGCTTCTGTAAAAGGTCCAGCCTCTGCCATAATATTCAATATGGGAATGCTGGGGGGGAGCGGTACCTGTCTCACATAATCACTCATCTGCTCCATATTTGCAAGCAGGTAGTACAAGCTCATATAGCCAGGTTCAAAATCTTTACGTCTAAGAGTCTGAAAATAATTTCTGGCAAATTTTCTATCCTCATCTGATGGTATCCGTGGATCCAGAAAAATAATTCCTTTAACTTGTTTTGAATGCCGCGCTGCGAAAACGCGATTGTAAAAGCCACCTAGCGAGTGCCCAACCACGAGAAAGTTAGCATCATGATAGCCAAGATATTCAAGGGCTGCTTCTAAGCTCTTTACTTCTTGCAAGATATTGTAGTTTGTTGTGTCAAGACTGCTTTTACCAAAACCAGCGCGATCATACGTTATCACTGTTGCTTGGAGCTGCCGGTGCACGGTTGTGGCGATTGAATCCCATTGAGAGGCATCCATCCCACCGCCTGATTCAAAGAGTATGGGTGGATTCCTCCCTTTTAGGATTTTAAAATGAAGTTTGTAGGGCCCGGCATCAATTAGTGTATCCAGCAGCTGTGCCTTCGCATTCAGAGCCACAAGTACAAGGACAGCCAAAAGTAAGTGTTTGAAAGGGTTCACGGGAAGAACAAGCGTTACATTCATATAAAGCTTCAATATAGGCCTAAGACCCGTATGCAATGCGCAGAATGCCTAAATATTAAACTATAAGTTATGTTCAACCGCGCGGTGGCCGCCGGAAATCTGAGCTATTAGTGGTTATGAACCGGTAGATTTCCGCCCGGTTCTCTCCCTGGACATAGTGATAAGTTTTTTATTTCTTACTTAACTCACAGTCCACTCAAAGGTAGCAGGTCCAGCTCCTTACCTGGTAGACTAACACGTTGTTAACACAAAGTAACACGACAGTAACACAAAGTATTACGTCAGTAACACAAAGCAACACAAAGCAACACATCAGTAACACGCCGGCAACACAAAATAACACGTTGCTAACAAGCAGGTAACACAAACTAACACGTTTCTAACACCCTGGTTGCTAGGTAGATAAACTTATTTTTTAACAACCTTCACATTGCTTTCCTTTGTATCTTTACCCCCAGGTTTTCAGCCCTGGCACTGAGGGAGTTAATAGGGGCGCAGAGAGATTAAGGCTGAATTTGATCTCCTTGCTTCATCTTTTATCGTCTCTTAGCGACTGTCCGTTTTTCTCTGAATTCGTAAGAAGGAGCCGGAACAGTATTTCCTGCGGCCAGACTGTTCTGTGGCTCGCCCTGCGGGGCTGAAAGTGGCTGTTTATCAACAACTTAATTTACTATCAACAATTCAATAAAATGGAAGGTGTCCGTATATAGCTGCTAACTGGCTGATATAGAGGGCTCAATTTCCGTTTTTGTTTCCGTACGTATTATGAGTAGATCGCTGAAAAGTGTAGATGTGGATCCTGAGCTGTACGAAGAATTCAAGCGGCTGGCTAAATCCTACGGTATGACCAACAAAGACCTGTTTGGTGCCATGATCCGGTATTTCAAAGTAACCCAGGCCGATCCACGTGATCCCCAGACTGTCAATCCAACCGATGCCATCAAAGCCCTCGACAAGCGGCTGATCGGCTTTATCCGCGAGCAGGAAAAGAAGATCCTGCGCCCGCTGTCGGATGATGTCAAGGTGCTGATCACGCTGATGCAGGAAGACCTGCCCCGGAAGATCGGGCAGGCCCACCTGCGCGCTATTGGCAATTCGATCCGGCCTGACCTGCTGAGCGACCGCTTCAAGGCGGGCTTAGCCGGCCCGCCGAAGCCACCGGTGCCACCTGTTGATCCCAACGCACCGAAAAAGAACTAGGCCCGCATGGTAGTCAAGATAAGCGGGGGAAGTGCGGGCAGTTGCGAAGGACTGGTCAACTATCTGGAGAAGCAGGAGAGGGGGCAGTGGTTCAGCCAGGAGCAGCAGGGGCTACCTGCCCTTGTGGTGACGCCGGCCATTGACCAGAACAAGCGGAATCTGGGACGGCAGGAGGAGAAGTTTTACCAGGTGATCATCAGTCCCAGCCAATCAGAGCTAAAGCACATAGGAGAGGATCCGGTCAGGCTCAGGGAGTATGTCCGGCAGGTTATGAACCACTATGCCCACAACTTTGGTAAGGGCATAGCGGGAAAGGATCTGGTGTGGTTCGGCAAGATCGAAAGGGAACGCAGTCATACCAGACAGGACCGGGCGGTGCAGCTGGGAGAAGAACAAAAGGGAAAGAAAAAGCCCGGGGCGCAGACGCACGTACACGTGATCGTAAGCCGGACGGAGAATCTACAGGGCTTTAAGGTTCAGCAGCAGTCTGGGCAGCTCCAGCGGAAGCACCCCTTGAAGCTGAGCCCGGCCACCAATCATCGGGCTACGGAGAAGGGAGCTGTCAAAGGAGGCTTTGACCGAAGTGCCTTCATCCGGATGAGCGAAGAGCAGTTTGACCGGCAGTTCCACTACGAGCGGCCGCTGACCGAGCGCTTTGAGTACAGCCGTGTTCAGCAGCATGGCACGCAGCAGGAGCGCGTAGCACAGCGGTTGGAGATCCTGCGGGCAGAGACTCAGAAAAAGGAGCAGGAACGCCTGCAGCAGGCTCAAGAGCAAATAGAGCAGCAGAAGGGCCAAGAACAGAAGCAGGTCCTCATCAGGCAGGTTCAGGAAGTAAAACGGCGGAGACAACGTTGATTGTTATCCTGTCATTCTTTTGAAAGGCTGCTAAACTTCCTAGCTCTTGGTTTAGGGAAAGGGGGGGCTATATGCCCTTCCTTTCCTGGTTAGCTTTAACGCTAGATCTATACCTGCTTTTACATGTGCACTCTCCCGGTTCCTCAATGAGCTGTTGGTCATAAGGACATGCTCCTGCTTTTTCATAGAAAGGCGAAACCAGTAGTGAGCAGGTATAAACCTGTTTGAGTGAAGTTCTTAACGAATAAATATTTCTTCCGAGGGGTCACGATGATCAAAGAGTAACTGACTTAGCTTGGTTTTATGAATAGCAAGCTCAGAGGCTACTTCATTTTTCTTTTTCTGTAAAAGCTCAATGTAGGAGTTTAGGAAATAGGCAAAGCTCTTCTTTGCTCCCCGGCCCCTTCTCATAGTAGCCCCGCAAAGAGACAGAGCGGCTACGCTTCCGGATGTTCAGAAGGGCGTACTGGAGACAATAAAAGTCTATCAGCTTTATAAGGCAGAATCTAACATACAGCTTCTAACTCCTGATGACTATAACCGATTCTCCCATGATATAAGAAACTCCGTACTGCAATGGACTAAGAACATTATAAAATAGCTCAGCCTGAGAGCCTCTAAATGCTTAAAACTAACTGTATGAAACCAATTATCCTGCTTCTAGCCACCTTCCTTTTTATACCGTTTTTGCACGCCCAAAACTACGATGAATCCAAAGTAGGTAAGTACACGCTGCCCGACGTCCTTACCACCGCGAGTGGAAAGAAGATTACCACAAAGAGAGAGTGGGAACAAGCCAGAAGACCCGAAATACTCCGCCTTTTTGAGGAGCATGTATATGGGCAGTTTCCTAAAAAGTACGACCGTCTGGAGTACACCATCAAAAACGAGAACAAACAGGCCATGAATGGCAAAGACCACCTGAAAGAAGTAGAGCTGACCGTGTATAATAACAGCAAGCCCGTCAGGATTAATGTGGTCTTGTTTGTACCTACTAATGCGAAGGGGCCGGTGCCAGCGTTTCTGCTGGTCAACAACCGCAGTAGGCGTAACACGGCCCCTACCCGCGATACCCTAAGAGAATTCTGGCCAGCCGAGTTAGTCATAGATGCAGGCTACGCGGTAGCTGCATTTTATAATAGTGATCTGGCACCTGATAATAAGAACACCTACCAGAATGGAGTACTGCAGTTATACCCGGAGCAGATCGGAGCAGAAAATGGGATGAAAGCCATCGGCGCTTGGGCCTGGGGAGCCAGCCGTGTAATGGAATATTTTGAGAAGGATTAAGATATAGATGCCAAAAAGGTAGCCGTAGTAGGGCATTCCCGCGGGGGTAAAGTTTCGCTGTAGGCTGCGGCACAGGACCAGCGGTTTGCCCTCTGTGCCTCTAACTGCTCAGGAAATACGGGAGCTTCCCTATCACGCCGTAACTTTGGCGAGAGCGTCAAACGGATCAATACCTTTTTTCCCCACTGGTTTACTACAAACTATAAGAAGTATAATAACAACGAGAACGCCTTACCCGTTGATCAGCATATGCTGATCAACGGGTAGCTCCCCGTCCGGTATATGTGACCAATGCATCCAAAGACTTGTGGGCCGATCCGACGGGTACTTTTCTGGCACTGAAAGAAGCGGAACCAGTGTATAGCTTATTTGGGTTGGACTCAGCCCTGCCCGGTAGTCCTCCTGCCATAAATACGCCTGTTAACGCTCCCCCTATGGGATACCACAACCGGGAAGGAATTCATGACCTTACAAAGTACGATTGGGCTAATTTTATTGAATTTGCTAACTCTCACTACCGGAAGAAGTAGACTGGTCTAAGTCTTAAATGGATTGTTAGATTCTCACTATAAAATGACAACTAAAAGCAGGACAAGGCACTCTATAGCCTTCCTTACAAACCTATATATTTAATTATATAGTTTTTGATACGCTACTGCCGGGGCACCTTAAAGTATTCGTAGAAATATTCCTGAGGCTTAAGGTTTAGCCACTGCTCCCGATTTTCGGAAAGATCCTGGTAACTGAGGCTGTTTATATCTTCCAACGCCATTCTCTGTGGATTTTCACAATTACCTTTGGTGATGATGCCTAGGCCGTAATCACAATCCAGTACAAATACATTGATATCCGTACGTGAGCTACGCAGGTGCAGGATAGCTTTCCAGACATCTCCGTTCCAGAAACCCTGGCCATTCCACTCCCGGAAATGTCTTGCCGCCTGGGGTGTGACCGGGTTACAATCATGCATTACAATCACTCCTTTATCGCTCATGTACCTGAGTGTATTTTCAACATCACGTAGGGCGTGCCCGTACTCATGCATACCGTCTATGAGACATAGATCGATAGATCTGTTGGCGAACACCTGCTGAGCGTGCTGCTCAAAGAAATCATCACTTGTCACCTCAAAATACTGGCTAGTCAAATTGTAAGGATTAAGAATAGTTTTACCAATTCTACGCAACCGATCAAACTTGAACTTGGGATCCACAGCAACTTTGAAAGGGCTTTGAATCTTGAAGAAAATATGCCCGTTTAGTACGCCAATCTCGAGGTAGTTCTTAAGCTTTTTGTGCCTGATAAGGCTTTGTAAAACATACAGACGATTCATTTCCTGATGGGTTGAAGTGGTTGAAAGTTAAAAATAAGGTTAAGTTGCGTATTTCCCTTATTTCTTTACTTTAATTGCCTAATTGCGTGTATTCTTATGAAGAAACGACCCTTGGTTTGCACAAAGTTTATAGATCAGCTTGTATATCCTGCTCGTGAAATACCTTCATATTGAGTTGCAAGGATAAAATGGATTTATCGGAAGTGGTACCAGCAAGAAGTACAAAGAGCTTAAACCCGCCAAATAGAGGATCACAAAAAGAGCCTGCTACACCAGCAGGCTCTTCCTGTAAAATCTAATTTTCTGTAAATTACTTTCTACTGTACTTTGATCAACTTGTAGTGTTTGGCTTTATGTCCTGTGCCGACCTGCAGGAAGTACATTCCGGGCTTTGCTTCCCGGCCCAGGCTGATGCTCTGCTCGGGCTGTACATCTTCCAGCTGGAGTACTGTGCGACCTAGAATATCGAAGACTGCAACAGGTAGCTTACCCTGCCCTTTTCCCTGTACCTTAAGAGCGAAGGATTCAGTGAACGGATTAGGAAAGTACAGGACCTGTAAGGCTTCTGTTTCCACTTTTTCTTCCACAGCCAGACGAGCCATGGACTGATCCACTACCGTGAAGCTAATACTTAGCGTGGTTCCGGCAGTACCCGTGGCCCCTGCTTGAGTATAAGGAGTAGCCTTTAAGGTGTAACTTCCCAAAGCGGGTGTCCAGGTGTTGTAGTTGCCTCCATTGTCTCCGAACAAGGCATAGGGGAAGCCTGTCTCCGTCTGGGTCCGGCTCTGCTTGCCGCTCATGACAAACTTCACGCTGCCTACGGGTGAAGGACTGGTGTTAGCTCGTATGTTTAGATTACGAGTCGGTAGTGCGGCCAGATCTATGACCTCATTAGGGTTGATGTCCCGGATGGGTTGCTCATTATCCGCATTCATCAGCGTGAAGCTTACCACCTGTTGAGTAGTTGAAGGCGCGGGATTGACCGTGACAGAAGCTTCATCGAATACGGTAGCTCCCTGGTTGTCGGTGACCGTCAGGCGGAAGACATAGGTACCGGCGACCAGATTATTCGCTGTCAATGTAGGGGTGCTGGCGTTAACCAAAGAGGCCGTACCTGGTCCGCTCTGCTGGGTCCAGCCATAACTGCTGATGCTACCATCCGGATCACTGGCCGAGCCAGTAAGGGTAACGCTGTTGGTAGGCAGCGTGATGGTCTTATCCGCTCCTGCATTAACCGTAGGCGTCTGGTTAGTAGGAGTAGTCTGCTCTACTACGGTAAAGCTAATAGTCAATGGAGTTCCAGCTGTACCCGTTGCTCCGGATCCTGTGTAAGGCGTACACGTCAGACTGTAACTGCCCACAGCAGGTGTCCAGGTGTTGTAGTTGCCTCCATTGTCTCCGAACAAGGCATAGGGGAAGCCTGTCTCCGTCTGTGTACGGCTGAGCTTACCACTCATGACGAACTTGACGCTACCTACGCGTGAAGGATTGGTGTTAGTCCGGATGTTCAGGTTACGCGTGGGCAGGCTGTTCAGATCCAGTACATCATTGGGGGCTATATCACGTATGGGCTGCTCATTATCCGCATTCATCAGCGTAAAGCTTACCACCTGCTGAGTAGTGGGGGCAGGCGCAGGGTTGACCGTTACAGTGGCTTCATCAAACTTAGTGGCTCCCTGATTATCTGTCGCCGTTAGACGGAAGACATAGGTGCCTGCTAGTAAATTATTCGCCGTTAGCGTTGCTGTGTTAGCATTAACCAGGGTGGCTGCGCCTGGTCCGATCTGCTGGCTCCATTGGTGAGAGGTGATACTTCCGTCAGGATCATGGGCTGAACCAGCCAGGATAACACTATTGGTGGGCAGCGTGATCGTCTGATCATTTCCTGCGTTAGCCGTAGGCACTTGATTTATCGGAGCTGCTTGCTCCACAACGGTGAAGCTGATAGTTAAGGGGGTGCCGGCTGTACCTTTGGCACTTCCTTCGGTATAAGGAGTACCTATCAGGCTATAGCTGCCCGCTGCTGGTGTCCAGTTGCGATAGTTACCACTGTCATCGCCGAAGAGCGCGTAAGGGAAGCCTGTCTCGGTCTGTATTCTGCTCTGCTTGCCGCTGAGCACAAACTTCACACTACCCACAGGAGAAGGACTGGTGTTGGCCCTAATGTTCAGGTTACGTGTAGGCAGGCTGTACAGATCCAGCACATCATCAGGGACCAGCTCCCGGATAGGCTGCTCGTTATCGGCGTTAATCAACGTGAAACTTACTACCTGCTGGGAAGTTACAGGGGTATCTTCATCGGTTTGGCCATCACAGTCGTTGTCCTTTCCATCCGACAATTCAGGCGCTCCCGGGTAGATCTTGTTATCACTGTCGTTGCAGTCGCCAGCCAGTGTGACATAACCCACCGGGGCAGTACATGCCTGTATCGTAATAGCTGCGTCACCAAAACCATCCTTGTCTGCGTCAGCGTAGAAGGTGGTAGTGATAGCTTCTTTGACTGTTAGCTCACCCTCTGCCTTACAGCCCATCAAGGTAGTCACCGTGACCGTATAGGTACCAGGCTTATTTATGGTAGCCGTATTGCTTGAAGGGCTTGACACTGTAACACCCGGACCAGTGAAGCTGTAGGAAGCGCCATTGACTACAGTGGCCGTCAGGGTTAGAGATGGGTTGGTACAGCTCAGCTCAGCTGGGTTAGGGCTAATACTGACCACGAGCTGTTTGTCCACTGTAAGGCTGAAAGCGGTACTTGTAACGCTATTGCTACCCTCCGTAACCACCACCGTATAGCTGCCTGCATCACTGGCCTGCACGTTAGTCAGCGATAGCATGGCGCTGCTTTGAGCTGCTCCTAATGACTGCCCATCTTTGTACCACTGGTAAGTGGGTGTACCCGCCGTTCCAGTCGCACTGGCACTCACCGTAACGGTGCTGCCGATACAGACAGCCGAACTGTTGGTGGAGAGGCTAACGGATAGATCAAGACACTGGCCGGTACCGTTGCTACAGAAGGCGCTGAAATCACCACCACCTGGCAAGCCTGCATTACTAGTAAAGATTACGTTCTTTCCGCAGAATACAGAATACGAAGCCGGAAAGCAGCCGCTCAATTGGTTACCATATAAATAAAGCACTTCTAGGTTCGTCAGAGCTTTCCAACTCGCCGGTAGGTTGCCACTTAATTGATTATTATCTAGCAAAAGAATTCGCAGGTTGGTCAGCGCATCCCAACTTGCTGATAGACTACCGCTTAACTGGTTGCTCCTTAAATTAAGCTGTCGCAGGCTGGTCAGGTTACTCCAACTTTCAGGAAGATTGCCACTCAATTGGTTGTTTTGCAGATAAAGCCCTTGCAGGTTAGGCAAGGCGCTCCAACTCTCAGGTAAGTTGCCACTCAACTGGTTGGTATGCAGAGAAAGCTCTTGCAGGTTGGTTAAGGCACTCCAGCTCTCGGGCAAGCTGCCGCTCAACTGATTGCTGTATAGCTGAAGACTTTGCAAATTTGTCAAGGCACTCCAACTCTGAGGCAGGCTGCCGCTCAATTGATTGAAATACAGAGCAAGATATTGCAGGTTAGTCAAGCCACTCCAATTCTGAGGTAGGCTGCCGCTCAACTGGTTGTTTGGCAGATAAAGATACCGCAGATTGGTCAAGCCACTCCAACTCTCAGGCAGGCTGCCACTCAACTGGTTGTTGTGCAGATAAAGATATTGCAGGTTAGTCAATGTACCCCAACTTTCCGGTAAGCTTCCGCTCAACTGATTGTTGTGTAAATCAAGAAAATTCAGGTTAGTCAACGAACTCAGGCTGCTGGTCAAGTTGCCTTTTAAGCCATTATTGGACAGATTAATAGATGTTACGCGTCCGTTGGTGCAAGTAACGCCATACCAGCCTCCGCTACAGGGATCACAACCGTTAAGCCAATTGGTCTTGTTGGTCCAGCCTGCGCCGTTAGTGCTGTTGTAGAGGTCTACCAGGACAGCATAGTCCGGATGAGAAGGGGGCACTGTAAGGCTGAAAGCGGTACTTGTCACGCTGTTATTGCCCTCTGTAATCACCACCGAGTAGCTACCTGCATCGCTGGCCTGCACATTAGTCAGCAAGAGTGTGGCGCTGCTTTGGACTGCTCCTAACGACTGCCCATCTTTGTACCATTGATAGGTGGTGGTACTCACCGTTCCAGATACAGTAGCACTCACCCTAACGGTGCCGCTGGTACAGACAGCCGAACTGCTGTCAGACAAGCTAACAGCTATAGAAGGAGGACATTGGCCAGTGCCGTTGCTACAGAAGGCGTTGAAATCACCACCATCTGGCAGGCCTATATTGCCTGTAAAACTTACCTCTTCCCTACCACAGAATGACTTATAAGATTTTGGTAAGCAGCCTGTTAGCTGGTTGTTGTCCAAGCGAATGTATTGAAGGTTAATTAAATTGCTCCAACTCGCAGGCAAAATGCCACTCAACTGGTTGTTTTGCAGATAAAGCGTTTGCAGGTTAGTCAAAGCACTCCAACTTTCAGGCAGGCTGCCGCTCAACTGGCTGGAGCTCAGCAAAAGCTGATGCAATTTGGTCAAAGCGCTCCAGCTATCAGGTAGGCTGCCGTTTAACGGGTTACCACTTATATCAAGAATTCTCAAATTAGTTAAAGCGCTCCAGCTATCAGGTAGGCTGCCGCTCAACTCGTTATTGGATAAATGAATACTCCTCAGGTTGGTCAGGACGCTCCAACTATTAGGCAGGCTGCCACTCAGCTCGTTATCGTATAAATGGATACTCCTAAGGTTGGTCAGGACGCTCCAACTATCAGGCAGGCTCCCACTCACCTGGTTGTGCCCCAGTATAAGGTGTTGCAGATTGGTTAAGTCGCTCCAGCTCTCAGGCAGGCTGCCGCTCAACTCGTTATTATTTAGATAAAGAAGTTGCAGGTCAGTCAAACCACTTAGGCTGCTGGGTAAGGTCCCTTGCAAGCTATTACTGTTGAGGTCTAACTGAGTCACGCGTCCATTGGTACAAGTGATGCCATACCACCCCCCGCTACAGGGGTCACAGCCGGTGAGCCAGTTGGTTTTGTTGGTCCAGCCCGCACCGTTGGTGCTGTTGTAGAGGTCCACCAGGGCAGCGTAGTCCGGATGGACAGGGGTCACCGACAGGATGAAGGCTGTACTTGTTACGCTGCTACAACCTGTAACTACTACCTTATAACTACCCGTATCACTGGCCTGTACATTGTTTAGCGAGAGCGTGGCGCTGCTTTGGACTGCTCCTAACGATTGTCCGTCTTTGTACCATTGGTAGGTGAATGGTTCCGTACCGGTTACACTTACGCCCACCGAGACACTGGCGCCCGGGCATACCGTCGAATTAGCCGCTGGCTGGGTAGTGATGACTGGCGGTGCCTGGATAGTAACCGTACCGCTAATGGGGGTGGATGAAGTATTGGTAGTAGTGTTAGTAACTACCAGCGAGAAGCTGCCGGTGAAGGTTGCAGGATCAATGCTGACCGTGATCGTACCTGAAGTACCAGGAAGGCTACCCGTTTGATTGGCGTTAACCCCAAGCCCTGTAACAGTATACTGGTTAGGATCATTAGTAGTTGCTGTATAGGGGATCTGAAAGGAAGTAGCTCCCTGGCAAACGGCGGGAAGCGTGGCTAACGTAATAGTTGGCACTAAAGTCGGAGTTATTTTGCGAATACGCCGATTACTAGCATCAGAAAGGTAGAGGTTACCGGCTCCATCTACCGCTAATCCAGCAGACTGACCTATCGTAGCTTCCGTAGCAGGTCCCCCATCACCGCTGTAGCCTATATTTCCAGTACCCGCTATGGTGGTGATGATGCCACTGGTACTCACTTTGCGAATGCGATAAATACCTTGATCAGAAATGTAGAGGTTACCGGCTCCATCTACTGCTATTCCATAAGCATAACCTATCATAGCTTCAGTAGCAGGTCCTCCATCACCGCTGTAGCCATTAGTTCCATTACCCGCTATGGTAGTAATAATGCCACTAGTACTTACTTTGCGAATGCGAGTGCCATCAACAATGTAGAGGTTACCGGCTCCATCTACCGTTACTCCATGAACGTTACTTAGCATAGCTTCCGTAGCAGGTCCCCCATCACCGCTGTAGCCTATATTTCCATTACCCGCTACTGTGGTGATGATGCCATCGGCACTCACTTTGCTGATGCGACTACAACTATGACTGGCAATGTAGAGGTTACCGGCTCCATCTACCGTTACTCCAACAGGGTTAAGCATAGCTTCCGTAGAATATGTCCCATCAACGCTGCAGCCATTAAATTCACTACCGGCTACCGTGGTGATGATGCCACTGGTACTTACCTTGCGGATGCGAGTACCACCATCAGCAAAGTAGAGGTTACCGGCTCCATCTACCGCTATTCCCTGAGGCTCACGTATCGTAGCTTCCGTAGCAGGTCCTCCATCACCGCTGTAGCTATAAGTTCCAGTACCCGCTATAGTGGTGATGATGCCACTGGTACTCACTTTGCGAATGCGGTTGTTTCCTTGATCAGCAAGGTAGAGGTTACCGGCTCCATCTACGGCTACTCCTTGAATGTTACTTATCATAGCTGCCGTAGCAGCTTCTCCATCACCGCTGAAGCCATTAGTTCCAGTACCAGCGTAGGTGTTGATGGTGTACTGAGCGCTGGTGTTAAAGGAAAAACTTGTGAGCATGAACAGCAAGCACAGGCAGTACCTGATAAGAAGGGAGAATAAATGTTTAGACATAAAATAGGGTGTAATTGTGGGAAAGGAAACTAATAATAATTTAGTGAGCTAAATAATGTAAGGATTTATGCCAAAGTAGAGTGGTCCAAATCAGCGCGACAATACCCCAAATAGGGTAGTTCAATGCTGTTAGTTATTCGGGTTTTCCAGCAGGCTCTATCGTACTTTTAGTTTAGTCAGGGAGGGTAAGGTAGATAAGGCTAAGTGCTTATTTTTAAGGGCGATAGCTATATCGAAATATATGAGAATGGGTAAAGGTTCCAGCTGCCAGTGCTTAGCAGAACCATTACCGGCTACGGTACTGATAGTTCCTTCTTGGGTGACCTGTCGGATGCGGTGGTTATTCTGATCTGCGAGATAGAGATTGCCAGCGGCGTCCAGAGCTACACCCAAAAGTTGATATAGGTAGGCTGAAGTAGAAGCTCCTCTGTCTCCAATGCTTCCACCAGCTATGGTGTTAAAAATTTGAGCTTTACTGCTTATAGAAAAACACCAAAGTATGGACTGTAGACATAGCAATTGTTTTGGATAATTAAGGAGTATAGATTGATGCATAAAATATTTGTGTTGATAGAGGTTGGAGTATAAGCACAATGATTTAATCAAGGACATAGAACATCCTGAACCACCTTGGCATAGGCAGCTGAGCTAACTGATTATTTGCCTGCTTAGGCTAAATAGCGCGTACTGATCCAGCTATATCAGTCAGAAATATCAGGAGTGTAGTCAAAAGGCAGGAGACTAGTTACGGATCAGAACAGCAATAGAGACATGTAGTATTTTACCATAAGATAGGGGGTGAGTTGTGGATTTAATTTATCTATAAAGACTACTTGTTTTCTGGTACCTAACACTCCACTCATCGCTTCTACTTACCAGGACAAGCCGGCAGGCTCGTAGTAGGAAATGAAAATAGGAATATCCTGTGAAAAGGAGATCTAAATCTGGATGTAAAATTAGATATCAAAGCTCTGGATATCAATACCCTACTTAGGGTATTTTTAAAAATATATAACAATTTTTAAACTTTGGTACCATTTTTGTTATTGCCACCCCTTTTCTGCCATGGCACTGAGTCATCTACTTAGAGAATAGCTTCTTTTCATACTTGTTGAAGTAGTCGATTTCTTACAAGAGTAACGTTATCTCGTCTCAGAAGACAACCCATTCAGTACATAACTTAGCTGATGTAACAGGCTACAATTGTAATAATGCTTTATGATGATAATGGATGATTATAAAAGGGATTTATCGGAAGTGGTATCAACAAGAAGTACAAAGAGCTTAAACCCGCCAAATAGAGGATCACAAAAAGAGCCTGCTACACCAGCAGGCTCTTCCTGTAAAATCTAATTTTCTGTAAATTACTTTCTACTGTACTTTGATCAACTTGTAGTGTTTGGCTTTATGTCCTGTGCCGACCTGCAGGAAGTACATTCCGGGCTTTGCTTCCCGGCCCAGGCTGATGCTCTGCTCGTGCTGTACATCTTCCAGCTGGAGTACTGGGCGGCCTAGAATATCGAAGACTGCAACAGGTAGCTTACCCTGCCCTTTATCCCCCACCTGTATCGTAAATGAGTCAACAAACGGATTAGGAAAGTACTGCACCTGTATGTCTCCCCTTTCTACCTTTTCTTCCTCCGCCAGACGAGCCATGGAATTGTCCACTACGGTAAAGCTAACCGTCAGAGCAGTTCCTGCCGTACCCGTTGCTCCAGAGCCTGTATAGGGTGTACACGTCAGGCTGTAACTACCCACAGCAGGTGTCCAGGCGTTGTAGTTGCCTCCGTTATCTCCGAACAAGGCATAGGGGAAGCCCGTCTCCGTCTGCGTGCGGCTGAGCTTACCACTCATAATGAACTTGACGCTGCCTACGCGTGAAGGGTTGGTGTTGGCCCGGATGTTCAGGTTACGTGTAGGCAGGCTAGCCAGATCCAGTACATCATTGGGGGCTATATCTCGTATGGGCTGCTCCGTATCCGCATTCATCAGCGTGAAGCTTACTACCTGCTGAGTAGTAGAAGGAGCCGGATTGACAATAACAGAAGCTTCATCATAGGCAGTAGCTCCCTGATTATCCGTCACCGTCAGGCGGAAGACGTAGGTACCCGCCACCAGTCCGCTAGCAGTCAGGGTAGCGCCGTTAGCATTGACCAGTGTAGCTGTATTAGGACCACTCTGCTGGGTCCAGGCATGGGAGCTAATGCTACCATCCGGATCACTACCTGAACCGGTAAACGTAACGCTGTTGGTAGGCAACGTGATGGTCTTATCTTCTCCTGCATTGACTGTGGGCGGCTGGTTAGTAGGAGCAGTCTGCTCTACAACGGTAAAGCTAACAGTCAGAGCCGTACCTGCCGTACCCGTTGCTCCGGAGCCGGTATAGGGTGTACACGTCAGACTGTAACTGCCCACAGCAGGTGTCCAGGCGTTGTAGTTGCCTCCATTGTCTCCGAACAAGGCGTAGGGGAAGCCCGTCTCCGTCTGTGTGCGGCTGAGCTTACCACTCATAATGAACTTGACGCTGCCTACGCGTGAAGGGTTGGTGTTGGCCCGGATGTTCAGGTTGCGGGTGGGCAGCGTAGCCAGATCTAATACATCATTGGGGGCTATATCTCGTATGGGCTGCTCCGTATCCGCATTCATCAGCGTAAAGCTTACCACCTGCTGGGTAGTTGAAGGAGCCGGATAGACAATAACAGAAGCTTCATCATAGGCAGTGGCCCCCTGGTTGTCGCTCACCGTCAGGCGAAAGACATAAGTACCCGCCACCAGATTACTAGCAGTCAGTGTAGCGGTGTTGGCGTTAGCCAATGCAGCCGTACCAGGTCCGCTCTGCTGGGTCCAGCCATAACTGCTGATGCTACCATCCGGATCATGGGCTGAACCGGTAAGGGTAACGCTGTTGGTAGGTAAGGTGATAGTCTGGTCATTGCCCGCGTTAGCCGTAGGAGCCTGATTAGTAGGAGTAGCCTGCTCTACTACGGTGAAACTAACAGTCAGAGGTGCACCTGCCGTACCCGTTGCTCCGGAGCCTGTATAGGGTGTACACGTCAGACTGTAACTGCCCACAGCAGGTGTCCAGGCGTTGTAGTTGCCTCCATTGTCTCCGAACAAGGCGTAGGGGAAGCCCGTCTCCGTCTGTGTGCGGCTGAGCTTACCACTCATAATGAACTTGACGCTGCCTACGCGTGAAGGGTTGGTGTTGGCCCGGATGTTCAGGTTGCGGGTGGGCAGGCTAGCCAGATCTAATACATCATTAGGGGCTATATCACGTATGGGCTGCTCGTTATCCGCATTCATCAGCGTGAAGCTTACCACCTGCTGAGTAGTTGAAGGCGAATTATCTTCTACCACCCATAGTTCCGAACCTGTATTACCATCCCCAGCTACAACCAGGAGTTTATCTTTTAAGGGAAATAATAGAAATCTATGTGCATGTCCTTCTACAAATCTTTTAAGCATAACAGTGCCGGCCTCTGTTCCGTCACTTTTCCATAGTTCATTGCTCCCATCATCTGAATGGGTCATAAAGTAAAGAAAACTCTTGAAGCTGACTGCCTCCACAACTCGGTCTGCATTGTCTCCTATATTTACATCTTTTACAAAGTATGTACCATTAGAAGTGCCATCACTACGCCAAAGTTCTGTATTAGAAAAAAAATAAAGGGTATTATTAACGCTTGTAGAAGGATGGAAGCCTAGAATGTCTTTTATACGTATAGTGCCAGCCTCAGTGCCATCGCTACACCAGAGACCGTATTGAACTCCTCCACTCATGCTACCTTCGAAGGCACGGAAATATAGTTTACCATTAACATTGGTTAACCAGTCAACAAAATTATCAAAGCCAGGATTTGTATCCTTCAATCTATAGGTTCCTGCTTCTGTGCCGTCACTCCTCCATATACCACCCATAGACCCACCTTTTGCAAAGTATAATATACCGCCAATTGTAACATAATTGTCTCCATAAATGGTATTCCCACTGAATCCAGGTTCGATATCTTTTACGAGACGAGTGCCAGCCTGAGTACCATCACTTTTCCAGAGTTCAGCGCCGCTAATGCCATCATCAGCTAGAAAGAAAGCTGTACCATTTCCATTTATTAGATAGTTGATCCACTTAAAGCTTTTTACTTTTACTGTTCCGCCAGCACTTCCATTGCTCTTCCATAATTCATATGGTTGAGAAGGATCCTGTGGACTTTGTGTGTTATGTAGAGTAAAGAATAGGGTACCGTTTATGTTTTCTGCTTCATAGCCAATATATACAGTAGGAAGACTCTTGATAAAGGTAGATCCTTTATATATCCCAACGCCGGTGTTTGGGTCATAGGCAGTGTAAAAAGGAACACCATTTACATCAGTAAAAAGATCAGGTGAAGAGCCACTATCATGTATTTCACAACCATATTGATCAGTACAAACCTCATAGGTATACCTATTTATATTTGCAAGCATAACTGTCCCATTTGGGGTGCCATCAGTGACCCATGGCTCATCTGAATTTATTCTGTTGTCCCCTCTGAAATAGAGTTTCCCATTGATAACAACTGCCCATTGAGGAGTTGATGGTTTAGCGCCATGGCCATTGAAGGTACCACCCATTTGTAAACCAGGATAAAGATCCTTTAGAAGAACTGGGGTTTGTGCTATACAACGCCATGAAATAATGTAAAACAGTATTATCATCAAAAGCCTGAGCTTTGAGCTTGAAAAACGTACATCTGAAAGCATAGTATGAGGTTGAATTAATAATTTAGATAGTAGGGCATAGACGTCTTATGCCTGCACGAGCACATATGAATATCCCTTAGCAACCATTCTAAGATTACAGGAATGCAGCTGAATTAAATATAGCATGGTTGAGGGCGAAGCAGATCAACACTATTAGCTGTGTAGCTTAGCTAGTAGCAGAACAAAAGTTAAGAAAGTGGTCGGTTAAACCAGCGGAATTGGATAATAACAATGTTCCATAATTTTGATTAGGGGGTAAATGTGTGGAAAGTATAGTAAAAAAAATAATTTTTTAGTAGGTAAATCCTTCTTGCTATTGTACTGATACAAGAAAGTTATATCCTAAAAGTGATTATATATACTTTGGAAATAGCGTTAGGAATGATGAGTTCTAACGCTACTTCTAAATTAAAAAAATTTAATAACCTCAATTCTACTTACTTTACCATCTAATGCATTTGGAGAATTGTTGTTTCCATAGAATACTAATTCAACTTCATCATCTTTAATGTTATGCTGGAAGCTATCAATACATCGTCTAGTTATGTTCTTCTTAGCTTTGATTGTGCACCAATCGTCATCTTTTGACCCTTCCGGACTATCATAGATATAAATCAGTGTCCCTTGTTCAACATTTTCTAGTGTTAAAGATCTTGCTTCATCATTTACAAATCCTGAACCGCCTTGTTTGAATGTTAAACCATCTTGTGTATTTACATACATTTTTACTTCTTGCGAACATTTGTTGCCTTCATGAAAAATTAAGCGGCCTGATGCCTTTTTGGAGCCTGTACTGCTTGAGTAAAAGGCAAAAATAGTAGGGGTTATCAGGCATAATATACCCACAGTTTTTATTGACTTATTCATAGTTGATACTGGTTAGTTAGACCATGACGTTACAGCAGATTTTCTGCCTTCACTACAAAGCTAAATGGTAGTTTCTGCTGGATATATCCCCCAAATGGGGGATTTTACAAAGTGAATAGGTTAGTACTTTTGTTTAAAAGCTGAAATATGAAGTCGATTTGGTTGTTCCTAATAAGCTCACTAGCAGTAGTATATTCAGCTCTCTCACAAGAGCTACACACTATTCATTTAAATGATCAGGAAAATTGGTCTGTTAGAGGAAAGGCCTATGTATATACAACTGCTAAGTATCTAAAGCCAGAAGAAGTATTTGAACAGGTTTATAAGCACAAAGCACAAATAATTACAAACACTTATTTAGGTCGGGGTTATGAGCCCAAAAGTTGTTGGTTATATCTAAGACTAAAGAATAATGCTTCAGAAAGAACGGTTGTCTTTACTTTTGATTCGCCCGATTTACATTATTTTGAGGTATTCAGAAAAAGTGCTAAACTGATTGATACACTAGCTCTCACTGGTGATGCAAGACCCTTTGTAAGCCGTCCACTATCTGTTAACTACTTCGCGATTCCTATCAAATTACAGCCTTTTGAAGAAACAGAGATACTTGTTTTAATAGATAAGAGATATGAATATGTAGGGGGATACATAGGCTTGACTTCTCCAGATCGCTTCTATAAAAATACGAAGTATGCTTTTGGTGCATTCATGTACATTTTAGGTATACTCTGTATTATTATAATATTTAATTTCTTTTTATGGCTTTCTCTTCGTGACTCAGTTCATCTACTTTTTATGGCTGAAGTTGCAAGTGTCGGATTTCTAATATGTACTGTATTAGGATACGACTTTCAATATCTTTGGCCTAATCTAACTTATAGGAGCTCTATCATCTCAACTATAGCATCCGGCTTTTGGGGTGGATTAACAATATTCCTATACAGAAAAGCTTATGGGATTAGCAAAGAAAATAGCCACTATATCTCATTTGTAACAGGAATTGGCTGGTTAACGATCGCCTGTGCATGTGCTGCCTTACTAATTGCCTTGCTTGCTGATTTTCCTCTCCCTTCTTATATTATCATATACGGGTTAAGATGTTGGGAAGTTCTACTACTTATTCAATTATTAATATTTGTTGGAGCTACCATAGAGCAAATAAGAAAAAGAAATAAGGTAGCTATACTGTTTGCTGTTGCTAAAGGAAGCGTGGTGATAGGTGTATTATTATCTATGTTCTGTCGTTTCGGTTTATTAACAACAGGAAATTTTAATAATGGCTGGATTATATTTAGCGTTTTGTTAGAGCAAGTGATACTTTCTTTCGGAATGACTATTCGTTATAACCAATTCCAGCAGCAGAATATTGCTTTGCAACTCAACCTTGCTAAGGCCAGAGTAGAAGCAGCAAATCGAGTTCTTGAAGCCCAGGAAGTTGAAAGGCGAAGGTTGGCATCAGACTTACATAATGATATAGGCACTTCATTAGTTGCTTTGCGGGGAATGTTAGATAATCATGGGGAAGCATCTACATGGTTAGATAAAATTATTACGGATGTTCGGCTTGTTTCTCATAATCTGATGCCGGCAGATCTAAAGGATTTAGGCTTAGTTGATGCTGTAGGCGAACTCACTAGACGTATGGAGGAGGTATCGGGCATATCATTTTTATTTATTCAAGCTGGTATATATCGTGCTTTGGATCCTACTATGGAGCTTAATCTTTATAGAATAATACAAGAATTGACTACAAATGTCACCAAACACAGCTTAGCTAGTGAAGCGGTCATACAGCTGGTTTATCACGAGGATGTACTAAATGTAACAGTAGAAGATAATGGGAAGGGGTTTCCTGGAAATTATCAGCTACGTAGTGAGGGAATAGGGTTAAAAAGTATAAATTCACATATTAAGGATATGGGTGGTGAATTAATAGTAGATACAGGAACGAAAGGAACAACCATTTACTTCAATATACCCTATAATTACATGATGCCCGATGGAGATTCCTTCTAGAATAAGAGTGCTGATAGCCGATGATCATGTAATGTTCAACGATGGGCTGGCCTTGCAGCTTACTTTAAAGGATTCTTCACTAGAGGTAATAAGTCAGGTATATCGAGGAGAGGATGTACTACCTGCTGTTCAAAGATTTTCTCCACATATAGTACTACTAGACATTAATCTTCCTAAGCTAAATGGTATTGACTGTGCTCGACTTATTATAAAGCATAGTCCTTCCGTGCGAGTAATCATGCTTACGATGTATGCTTATCGCAAGTTTATAAAGGAATGCTACGCCTTAGGAATTGCAGGCTATCTTTTGAAGAATGAACGTGCAGACACTATAATCGATACTATACATAAAGTGATGAATGGTCACCTAGTATATCCAGAGACGCATCCATCTAATGCCCATGAAGATGATTTTTTCATCAAAAAATTTAAGCTTACACCTACTGAGATAAAGATCATTGGCATGATTCGTAGAGGCTTATCTAGTCAACAGATTGCAAATACGTTGTATGTCAGCTTCGAAACTATTCGTTCTCATCGTAAAAACATTTACCGTAAACTTTCAATCAACCACGTGTCTGAATTAATAGATTTTGCCAATGAGTATGGTTTATAAATTTACTTTCATTTCAAAATCCTTAACATCAGCACCGTCATAATCTAAAATTTTGTAGAGAGTAAGCAGGCTCTTGATCTGGAACATCTCCCGAATAGACTCTGTATTATGCGTATTCCGCTCATACATCGTCCTAGCTTTCGGAGTATTCTTTTGATGGAAATCCTTGGCGGTTTGAGCACCAAAGCAAGATCTTGATTAACCCTTAATTACCACCATTTTACTAAATTACTGTAAATGCAGTATTGACTCTAGGGCTATATAGCCAGGTTATTTGCACATCGCTCCTTGTCTTGTTTCTCCGGGTACTTTGTCTGCCATATATGGAGCTGCCACTAGAAGGTCCTTTGTAGCCTGATTCAAACCTTCCATGATAAAACAACTCCGACGCCTTTCTTTATTACTAATCGTTACGGGTACTAGCCTCACCCACAGGGCCTGCGATCCCTGCTCATCAAATAAGTGAGTTTTTTTATTTGATGAGTCTAGGGGATCCTGGCAACTAGTACTTGTGGAGTCACCCCCGGAACCCAATCGCAATTCCCGGAGCCACAAACGCTGACGATAGCTCTAGAGCCAGTTATGTATAGCGCCGCAGTCAACCGTGAAACGCACCGTAGTGACACCATTACGGTCAAAAAACTAGAGTTGGATACAGTAGATGAGAATTGTCGGGAAGAGAGTTTCGTTGTAACCTATGATAATCGGCAGCGGCGGAAGTATTGGATAAGTGGTCGGACCTTGCGAGCGACGGGTCATGTAGACGAGGTGGGGAGTAAAGCCGATACGCTCATGTACTACTAAGAGTCAGCTTCATAAGGGGTTAATTAAATTCATTCAAAAAACCATTATTACATTTCCATGATGAAACCGAAATTCAAGTTTCCACTACTCGAACAACACATTGCGTTAAAAATACAAAAAAGGTTGAATATAAGGCTGATCCACGTTTTGATTTTCATTTCTTTCACCGGAGTAAATCAGCCCTTGTTAGCTCAAGAGGAGAAATTTACTGGTAGTGGTAAAATGGGTGGTGATTGCATTTATTTCGCTTTGTAGTACAATAGCTTCTGCTAAGGATTACGCTTTATTATGTCGCTACAAATGCTTTTCTAACAAACTTATACCCACCATAGTATTTACCACTACCGGGATCGTGGGCTAACATTGAGCCCACTGTTATACCCGTGTTCTTAGACGGAGCACCATAATCATTCGCTGGAGCAATGCCTGCAACCTCTGTCTCATTTGACCAAATGGTCGCGAAGGGTTTTTCAACTATGTCTACTTGATTGAATAATATTTTGATCCTCCTCTGGATCAAAATATTATTCACTTGAACTTCTCGGTTCAATGCGTCACCATGGCAGTATTTGGCCAGTAAATTTTATTTATGTCCATTCTAAATCACCTACCTTGTAAAGTGGTTGCTGTTGATTCCCTAGACGCTTTAAATTGAAAAGATATCAAGGAAGCTGTTTTCACTCACATGATTCTCAAAAAACGCTAATAGTCGTTTGCAGTCTCTAGTATCTTAATGAATTCACAACCGAATATTAGAGGAATATGCAATGGCTTTGTTGCGCGTGACTATTTAATAGTTTAACCGTTGAGCTATAATCAATTCTACCAAGACCAGCTTATAAGCACTTCTTGATCTCTAAATAAATCGTCTGTTTCAAGCTTAATAGTTGGTCTCTTATTTATAAATGTGTAGGATGACTTATGCATCAAATTTTTGGGATTCATTAGGTCATCATAGAGTAGCGGTTGATATCCCTTAGGAGGTCTATCATTTGGATATAGAATAATAACAGTCAGGTTTTTACCGTTATAATATTTTTTAAATTTCCAAAACTCGAAGTCTTCTGTAAAAGATTCCACAAATGTGTACGAAACCTGAAGACTTAGCTGTTTATTGGAGGGGATTTCTGTTGGAAAGTCGATAAATACTTCCAATCCATTATCAGGTCTGCGTTGAACACGATGATCATGCCCATCAGACACCTCAATGTCATTGATTTTATCCGCTGGACTAACAAGAATCTTAAATAATTTGCAGGCTTCTTTACAAATAAGATCTATTTTCTGAATGCATTTTACTTGATCTCCCTTATTATCTAAAATATCTAAAATAATAACCAGCTTTTCAAGTTCCCAATTTTTTACATCTTGACTCGATCGTGCTGGTAAATTGATTGGTTCAGGCGTGGGAGGTAGTGAGGTTGGACTTTTACCAGTTTTACCGGAAGTTACTTTGTAAAGAAGATAGGTCAATGAAATCATACATAAGGTGCCTGCGAGTATCTGTAGGTAGACAGGAGCATCCTTAAAATAAGATAATAGAGTAGAAGGTACTCCAACTAGAGCACCCCATGTTGAGACAATAGTATATTGACGGTCAGTCATGTCTTGTTAGGCAGGTGTCCTAACAGCTCTCTATTAGCAAACTGTAGCCCGTCTATTTCTAGCTAGACTTGTAATGCTTAGGAAGAATAGTGGTCTCCCTTAGATCGAGACCCCGCCTCCTAGTCGAACAACAGGAGCAATTAGAATGTGATTATATTTTGTCATAGCAATATCTCCGGTTTAAGCATAAATTTAAATATAGCCTCTACCGAAATAATTTGGTAGTGAATTTATTTATAATAAGTTGCTAGTGAACAACAATATGAATTTACATATGGTTTATTGAAAATCAAAAAATTTTAGGTAAAAAAAGCTTATTTTTATTAAACGGAAAACGAGATGCTAAGCCGGGCAAGCTCTCACCTGCCCGGCTTGGTGTTGATTTAGCTCTTAGCCTTGTCCTTCCGAACCGTAACGGTGATGTTCAGGCCTTGAATCTACAGTCTAACATTTGGTCTACTACTGTCAGCGTGTTCCTAGGCGGCTCCAGCCTTAATTCAGTCCGGCTTCTACTGACCGACCTTAGCTTTTAGAAGATTGGCCGTGTGGGGTGGACGCTTGGCGGTGGTGTAATTTTGTGTCATCTCCAGCAATTCACCTGTGGTGTGCTGTTGATAGTAAAAACGAAAGTCGGTGCAAAGCTGCGTAACTAGCTCCTCCATGGCCAGAAAGGGGTTCATCTGACCATAAAATAGCGCTAAGATTTCAATCATCCTTATGCTTTGAATGATCAATTGGCTTGATGGTAACCCTAGCGTGACGGAGTATCTTGTAAAATGTCCTGCAGATCCAAATCTGGGACCTTTTCGTCAACATATCCATGTACAACTTAACAAAGGAGAGCAGCTGCACGCGCTTCGTGCTTGGCTTTGGTTTGGTGGTGACAGTCATTTCAGGCGATAACAAGATGATGTCCAACAAGAGACTGCCTGCGATTTATACGTACTAACTAATTTGGTTGTAGTCTGGAACACGGTATATACACTAGAGCCCCTCAAAAAGCACCAAGCCGATGGCTTTACAGTCGATGAAAAAGATCGCCTGGAGGTCCCGTTTGAGCACCACTCGCCAGCCCACTTTGCTCATACCAACCGATTAGGCAGGTACACATTCAAGAAAGTAGAGCAATTTGAAAATAATGGCATACGCCCGTTGAGAATGTAAATCCTTAGCGCTGTTCTTTGTCCATTTATTAAAAGATTCCCAGCAGCAATCTTCTAATAACACTCCCTGTGCCCTTTATCCACCCTCCCTTGTGTCCCCATGCCCTGGCAGATGCTAATCCGGAACTGGTGCAATTAGCCTTAGAGAAGCTGACGTATCCTTCCTTTCATATTTTTCGTAACCCACTTAGGTTATTTACATAGCAACATAAACAATAGAAGGAAGATGAATTGGTTGAGTAAGATATGGTATAATTAAATTGATAAAAAATTTATAAAATAAACGGTCATATAAACCATAATGATATTATGAAGAAAAGCTCTAAATAATACATCGCTAACATTATAATATAAACACCTAAACTGGGTTTTATAATGCCCCGGACAATTGCCTATTTAAGGGTCTCTACGGCAGCGGCCGTCCGTCCTGGACCAGGACCTGGAAAAGAACAAGGCCTCCTGCACCTTGCCAACGTGAAAAATCTAGTGAAAGTTTAGTTCATCCCGCGGCGGCGGACCGCAATAGATGGTGTCGAGTAAAATCGCCTGGCGCAACCGGAAGATTGGTCTTGTGCTGGAAGATCTAAAGAAAGAAGATGTGATCCTGCATAGTGAATTCTCCAGGCTGGGCAGGTCAGTGATGGAATGAATGGAGAATGTTTCCATCGCCATGCAAAAGGGCATCAAGATCTATACCGTAAAAGTTGCCTGGCAACTGAATGACTCCATCCAGAGCAAAGTGATGGCCATGGTTTTCTCTATGGCATCCGAGATAGAAAGGGACCTGATCAGTAAGCGCACTAGAGAGTCACTGGCGGCAAAGAGATTATCGGGAGTAAAACTGGGTCGGCCAACGGGACTAGGGAAAAGTAAGCTGGACCAGTACAGGCCAGAGATCGAAGCCTTGCTGCTAAACGGATCGAGTCAGAAGTTTATTGCCGACCGCTACCGCATCACAGAAGCAACGCTATCAAACCGCCCAGGCGGCCCTGTGGATGAAGAAGAACGGTATCAAAAAATACAAAAGAGCTGCTTGACATTTGACAAGGTGTAAACTAAAAGCAGGACAGGTCACTTCCCGCCCGGAAGAATTGACAAACTTTCGTCAGTTCCTTCCGGGCAGTACCATAAAGCGCAGATGCTAACGAAACCGTATTAAGAGCCCAATAGATACGCAGCCCAACCCAATACCTGCTACCTCTCGCCAAGTGATTTTTTCGTCGAAGACAAACACACTCAACGCCAGGCTCAAAGCGATAACTCCAAACGAATGAAGTACACCCAACGTAAAAATTTTAAAGGACCGCATCATAATGAACCAGCCAAGCGCGGTCGACCCATACAGGATACCTCCCAGCAACAGCCACCCCCACCCTGAAAAACCAGCCAACAGGGACGCTTTTTTGATCAGGTAGTCAGCCAGGATCGAAGCGGCCTCAAGGATCAGTAAAAGAAAAAGCCATTTCAGGGGTTCATTCATGCAGGATCGTGTCGGTTTGATGAAGTAACGCAAAGAAGGTATCATTCTCCGAAGACTGGATCTGCAGAAGCTCCTGCGGTTGACCAAGTACCATAGCGCGTATGTCGTTTACGTGCAGCCGTAAACCAGCTTGGTAAGAGTTTTGCTGGGTAATGTATCCGCGGCAGTTTGGAGCTCCACAGCCGCATTTGAATGACTCGAAATGACCATAGTAGGAGTAATAGTCCTCTACTATCTCTTCATCGGTTTCAATAGGGCGCAAAGCAATGCTGATGTTGTCAAAGCCAATAACACCTATTGAATTGGGATCGCAGGAGTGGTTGACGTATTTTCCTTCATCCCAGGCAATAATTACGCGATTTTGGTAGTCCAGATAGCCATACACATTGAGCTTCTGTTGCTGGAAAGAATCAAGGGCCTGGTAATGGGCCAGGTCAATCTTGACATCTATGTCATCCAGAATCCAAAGTATCGTTCCGGTTTCAAACCGGCGGCTGGCAAATAATCCCAGTCCTTTGGAAGTAGGTTTAACGTAGGTATCAGGGTGAATCATGTGTGTGAGAAAATTTAAGTTGTTAAAGTTATTTTTTGTATCAAACGGCTCTGCAAGTTAAGAGAAGACGCAATCAAATGAGGTGGACTATTATACAAAATAGGTGGACTACCGTTCGGATTTTGCCGAATTACGAAATTCGGTGGGAGACTGACCGAATTCTTCCCGGAAAGCACGACTGAAGTACTTGGGATCGCTGAAGCCAACACCGTAAGCGACCTCGGCAATGGTTTGTCCGCTGTCGGCCAATAGTACTTGTGATTTGTGGAGCCGAAGCAGACGGAGATACGTGGAAATTGGCTTTCCTGTCAGAGCGGTCAGTTTCAGGTGGAGAGTCGTCCGGCTCATACTCATCATTTGACAAATGTCTTCCACGGACAGAGCCGAATTGTCAAGTTGTGTTTCGATGCCCTCCCGTAGTTTTTTCAGAAACTGGTTTTCAAGGGGACAGCCCTGTGATTCGGCCGCCGGTACGCTTATTTCAGTGCCAAGGGCTAATTGGGTGTAGTAGCGTTGCATTGCTTGACGTGTCTTGAGCAGGTTGGCCAGCACCACCAGCAGTTCCTTTCGCTCGAAGGGTTTTACTAGATAGGCATCCGCTCCGTACCGTAGATCGGCAAGGCGGTCATCAAAGGTGGCCCGGGCCGTCAGTAACACGATGGGGATATGGCTGGTGCGCTCATCCTGCTTCAGCGTATCGCATAGGGCAAATCCGTCTTTCAGAGGCATCATGACGTCGCTCAGGATCAGGTCCGGTGTTTCGGTTAGTGCGGTATCGACACCTATTTGCCCGTTTTCCGCCCGAATTACCTGGTAGGTAGCTCCAAGGCAGCTAAAAATGTAGGTTGCAACATCATCGTTGGGGTAGTTAACACATTCAGGGTAAATCCGCCACGTGAAGGTTATAATCAGCTAAAATTTAGGCCGTTAACATATTTTATTGCTTGTACTCAGGCCTAGTAAGACGTTTTAGGCAAATGCCTTTGAAAAACGCCTTGTTTCTAATTCCAAAAGCCGAATTCCGCAATGGATTTTCCTTTAAGGGTCCTTTAATTGATCCTTTACTGGTGAGGATATAGTCGCTTCGATGATCCAAGTGGTTTTTGAGTATGATGTGTGGCCGGTACCAGAAGAAAAACTTAATCATAATATGGGGCAGCTATATAACGCTGAGAAACAGTAAAAACCTAACTGAGGAAAAAGCCAGGACGTATTGATTTAGAAACCCTGCCTGCTTGTAGCCCAGAGCGAGCTGCCGCAGCGGTTAAATCCTGTGAAATTACTTTGGAGGCAGCTCAAAGGAAAGTTAAAGAACCTTGTCTTTCTCAGCCTTGAACAGCTTTCGGAAAGTGTATTACAACAGATCCTCTTGTTTGAAAATGATTCTAAATCAATCAGAGCCTTCTTCTCTAAGGACTAAGTAGCATTTATAACAAACTAACTTTCATTCCAATATAGCACTTATGCCCTTGCCTCCCCCTTAGTCCCCCTGTAGGGGGGGGACTTTACTAAATAATTTACATGTCTATAATAAGGTCTGACTATTCTGGTGATACCTCCCAAAAATCGCTTTCCTGAGTCAGAATAAATAATTTCTTCTGATTTTGAAAAGCAGCCTGGAAATTGTATATCTGGCCGCGGTTGAGGGTATTAGGCTCCAGGCGGCCGGTTGAGGGCTCCAATGTATATACGCCTTTCCTACTGACCAGGTATACCTGGTTCTGGTAGGTGTAAGCGGCTATGCCACTATAAGATACAGGGAGTGAAAAGGACGATTCAAACTGCCAGCTGTCGGTATCTATCTGGTAGCTGTACAGCCGGGTAATGTTGTTGCTGCTGTTGGTGTAGAGGGCATACACCTTGTTGTGCAATGCAAACAGCCCCGATTGGGTATAGCCTGGGTCTACTGTGAGATTAGTACGGCGTAGCTCCCAGGACTCCTGCGCCTCATCAAATACCCACAGCTGCGTATTGCGGAGCAGATACCCTTTGCGGCCCAGGGTACACATGTAGTTGCCGCTGGCTGAGGTAATATCAGGGGCTTTTACCGAACGGAGGCTATTCGTAGCAGGCGTGAACTGCCAGCATTGCATCCCTGCCGAAGGATACTGGTAGTGAGCCCAGGTAAGGATATATGCTTTATCAGGAAAGGTGAATGTTCCAACAGCTGATGCTTCGCTACTACTGCCTGCTGGTATGGCTAGTGAAGGCTGACTGGACCAGTCGTGCGTACTCATTTGGTAGCGGTACATCTGTAATGGCTGGCCAGGATTGGAGGCGTAAAGCAGATAGGCATAGGCACCCATTGAGAAATGGGCCCGTAGAGAATAGTATTCAGGGTAGTGACCGCTTCCGCGGGAGGCTCTTTTAATCCAGGGTGCCTCATAAGTAAGCGAAGTCTGGTGGCTACTTACCTGCCCACCGGAGGTTACTTCCACAATCACCGGGCTGGTAGGCTTCGGGAATATTCCATCAATGGGATCTACGAGTATCTCGGTGCTATTGTACTGTTCTATTCTGGCCGGCTTGCCCGCCAATATTACTTTAGGTTTATTGAAGTTGATACCAGCTATTTTCAGGAGGGTAAAGCTACCGTTTGATACAGGCTGTACCGAATGAATGCGGGGTGCAGGCAGGCTAAACTGTCCGCCTGCGGTAGCGGAAGCAACTTCATGCCCGTAAGCATTGACCCGGTCTACCCGAATGGTATAGTGCTGGCGCTCCAGCTCCGGTACCTGTACCTTGAGCTGGGTGGGCGTCATTTCAAGCACAGGCACTGTATGGTACTCCCAGTCATTACCCCTGAACACTACCCTGTAATACCTGCTGTCTCCTATAAAGTTGCGGCCCCTGATAGTAATGAATTCACCGGAGTTGGCCGAAGTCGGGCTGAAATCCGTGAGAACAGGTTTGCTGTCATCCAGCTTGAAGCGCTCCGGGGAGGTAGTGGAGCCCAGGAGAGTCTGGACGGTGACCGCAGACTCTTTAAAACTAATTTGGCCAGGAACAATGCACTTTAAGGTGGTAGCCGTGGCGTGGATGACGGGGGCCTCTATTTCTGACGGTTGAAACAATACTTTAAGGTTGCCTCGGATATGGCTGAAATTGCGTCCGACGATCGTGAGAGTATCGCCCCAGCTAGCGGTAGTGGGCTGAAGTTGTGTAATGACAGGGGCTTGGGAGCCCTGGCTGGCTACGATGACCGGATGGCCATATACGGTATAACCATCCTTGGTCACTACGTAGGAGCGTACTACATAGGTGGTGTGCCGAAGCAGGCCATAGGTAGCTTTTCCCTCAAAGGTCATTGAGCCCGAAAGAGGACCAAGGGATAGCCTCTCTACCTGTTGTGGACTTTGGGTAAAGTCTGTTAATATATTGCCATTTGATCCCCGCAGCCATACAAACCCATGATCTATGATCTGGGCCCGGCCCGGCGAAGCAATCGTACTCTGAAAGGTTGCTCCCGATTCGGTGACCGAGGAAACCAATGTCTCCCGCAGACGGGGGTATTCGCGCTGCTCCGCCAGGTCTTCGCGGTTGCAGGATACCAGTAGGCAGGGCATCAATAGCCCGATTAGCCAGAGGTAGGTCAGGTTTTTCACTGGTGATAGATAGGTTAAATCAGCGATATATAAGGCCAAATTGAGCCTGAATGGTCTTGTAAATGGTTTTTTGTATGGAACTGAAGCCTAATGCGTGTGGATATTTCTCTGTGTCAAAAGTTCGGGCCTGGGCTATTCCCTCAAACGTATGGTCATAGCGTCCCTCACAGAAGGCCGATATTCTGTTGAAAAGGGGGATCTTAAGACCTAAGGCTCCCGACAGGCTGAATGTAACAGGCCTGGTGTTTAGAAAGGGGTAGCGATAGCTGTTCACAACCTGATTATACTCTCGTTCTACTTCGAAATTGCTATCGGAGTGCAACATGAAGATAAACGATGGCCCTGCTGCCAGATACGGATGGATGCGAAGACCAGGAACGGTGTACCGGACCATTACTGGGAGCCGTAGGGAGCGGAGAGCTACTGAAATGGCTTTATGTTCGGTTCCGGAGCTACCTAGGTTGTCGGTGGTTGATTCGGTAGAGGTATAACGGAAGTTTTCGGCCAGATAGTTAAGCCCCGTCTGAAACTCAAACCGCTGTGATACCCTCGGAGTGGAGATAAGTATCAGGAGGAAGGGGGTAGGGAGCGCAGGTTGGTGAGTGTGGAGCTTGGTCTGCACTGGCAGTATTCTTTCTGAAAAGACGCCTAACGTGGAGTAGCTCCAGCCAGCGCCGGCTCCCATAGTGATCCGTAGTCGGGTGTCTGCTTTTACGGATGCAATCCGGATGAGTCCGTCTGTTTCACGGCAGTTATTGTATACGTCGAAAATTGTAATCAGGTCCCGGTCCTGAAGCGCGGCGCGGGCGAGCAGAGGCGCCACTGCCGGGCAGTCTGCCATTAGCTGATCTCTCAGTACACCTACAAACAGGCGGTTCCGGGCCAGCAAAGGCCTTCCTGACCGATACACTAGAGTATCCCGCACCTCTAATCTGATGGGTGGAATGCTGTTTTTTTGCACATAGTATTGCTGATTGTGTTTCAGGAGCGTGGCGTTGCCCGATGCCAGTACCTGCATAAAGATAGGTTCTCCTTCAAACATAATGCTCTCATACATACGGCCGTTATCAAAACCATAACCAGCCAACTCGTTGGGCTGGTAACACACTACCTGCTGTACCTTGTCGGGACGGAAACAGCAGGAAAGCGCCTGCTGGTGGTTCTCCGTATAGCGTACTAATCCGCGAAGTGTGTCTGCTGAAGGTTTAACAATATAGCCGGGCTGGTACTCCCGCTGCGCAAGGAGAGTATGTCCCCAAACTAGTAGTAAGAGAAAAAGGAGGTAACGATATGTCATGTAAAGGAGGCTAAAAAGTGCTGCTAAACTATAATGAATTTTGTAATTGTAGCCTGTACAGTGGGAGGCAACAGTAAAAAAGATATATGCTTTTCCGGTATTGGGCCTTTACTAATAGACCAACTACTATGCCATCATGAAGATGATGTGGTACCATCCGAACATTAGTGCCCGGGGCTATATACTAAAACATTCATTCTAGATTAGGATCAGACAGCCCAAAACGTTCTGAGATAGTCTAATCGTAATAGACCCAGTATCTGCATTGATTAGGCCATTGCCACCTACTTGTTCAGCAGCAGGAAGTCATAGTTTTTACTGGTACCAATAGGGATACGACAACAAGACGATGTTAAATTACCATCCACATAAATCAAATACTCTCGTTTATACTTATCAAATTTTTTGCCAGATGGAATAATAAAAACATTACCTCTACTGAAGTCTTTTGGGACTTTATATGTAATCTTATAGTTCCCTTCGCTATCCGTATATGTAGTAGCTAATGGTAGTCCTCCTCCAAAGGTGAATACCCCACTTAACTCAACCTCCAAACTATCAATAGGTTGTTGGCTATCGTCAGTAACTCTACCATAGACAGTCGTAGTACGATCTAAAAAAGAGATGCATCCGGTAGTGTTGGAAAATAGAACGGTGAGAAGCAAAAAGCTGGCCCAGCCAGACCAGGTAAAGGTATTATGTTTCATATGGAGGATGTATGACTCTGAAATTAGCAATAATGAACACGTATCTACTCACTTGAACCTACGTACCCGGTGGTTCCATTGGTCAACCACGTATTTATACCCCGCCTGATCAATAGCAATGCTTGTTGGACGATTGAGACTGGCCAGGGGAGCCGGTCCGTAATCACCACTCAAACCTGCTTTGCCATTCCCTGCCACCGTATTGATTGTGCCATCACCAGCACTCACTCGGCGGATCCTATTGTTACCTATTTCAGTGATATATACATTGCCTTTGTCATCAACAGCTACACCGGTAGGTTCTTTAAGGCTGGCGCTGATGGCCGACCCCTGATCGCCGCTAAAGCCTGCCGTGCCATTTCCAGCCAGGGTACTTATTATCCCATCTGCCGATACCTTACGGATACGTTGGTTGCCACGGTCACTTATATAGATAGTACCCGCTGCATCTACTGTGACATCGGTGGGGTTCTTTAACTGCGCATGAGTAGCGCGGCTGCCGTCACCACTAAATCCCTCTATCCCGGTACCTGCTACTGTACTGATCGTGCCATCCGGTGAAACCTTTCGTACGCAGTGACTCCAGTATTCAGCGATATAAAGGTTTCCTTTTGCATCAAAGGCCAGGCCAGCAGGATGATTGATACTGGCACTGGTAGCGGGTCCGCCATCTCCACTGTACTTATAATTACCGTTACCTGCCACCGTACTGATAATGCCCGTAGAGACATCTACCTTCCGGATACGGTTATTGAAGCTATCAGCTATGTAGATATTGCCGGCCGCATCCACGGCTACTTCGGTTGGATACCTGATACTGGCACCGGTTGCAGGTCCTCCGTCACCAGAGTACCCATCCTGCCCATTCCCAGCTACGGTACTGATAACACCCTCTGGGTTGATCTTACGGATACGCTGATTACCTTGGTCCACTATATATAGATTTCCTTTTGTATCGATGGTTATGCCAGTAGGGTTTATGAAACAGGCACTTACTGCCGCCCCACCGTCACCACAGGGCCCTGAATCACCACTACCAGCTACCGTCCCTATCGTTCCATCAGATATGCTTACTTTTCGGATACGAGCTCGCATATTTCCCCCGTCTGTAAGAAGTATGTTTCCTGAGACATCAACGGCAACACCGGAAGGCAAAGAGACTCCTGCACTGGCGGCAGCTCTGCCATCCCCACTGGATCGATCGCTCCCATCTCCTGTTAGTGTGCTGATGTAGCCGTCCTTGCTATCTATTTTGCGAATCCTAAAGTTCCAATGATCGACTATGAAGATGTTCCCTGCGGCATCCACGGCCACGGCCGTAGGAGAGTTCAACCTGGCATTGGCTGCCGGCATAGCATCACCATTGTATCCTAATGTACCATTCCCCGCCATGGTCGTGATTACTCCGTTGGTGGCTACTTTACGTACCCGATGATTATCCTTATCGGCGATATAGAGATTGCCCGCTGCATCTACTGCTACTCCGGTAGGAGCATTAAGACTGGCACTCGTTGCAGCCCTTCCATCTCCCTGAAAACCCGCCGTCCCAGTACCCGCAAGGGTACTTATCTTATTGTCCCGGGCATTTATCCTTCGAATACGATGATTATCCCGGTCTGCGATATAGAGATTGCCCGCTTTATCTACTACTACGCTGGTAGGACTTTGAAGGCTGGACCGATCAGCGGCCCCCCCATCACCACTGAATCCAGCCGCTCCATTGCCCGCAATCGTTGTGATTACTCCATTAGCAGCCACTTTCCGTATACGATGATTTCCTCTATCTGCAATGTAGATATTGCCCGCGGCATCCACGGTCACCCCCGTTGGAGAGCTTAAACCAGCACTGGTTGCAGCCCTGCCATCCCCACTAAAGCCATTGGTACCATTGCCCGCTACAGTACTTATAGTCCCGTTTGGAGAGACTTTCCTGATGCGGTCATTGCCCGTATCGGCGATATATATATTTCCGGCTGCATCTACCGCTAAGCCGCTAGGATTACTGAACCGCCCGTTAGTGGCCAAGCCCCCATCGCCGGTACTTTCCCCGGCAAATGTGATGATTGGATTCTGTACTTCTACTGTTTTATCTGGCGTCACTGTCCTTTGCCGGCAAGCAAATACTAAAAATATAGTGAGCGTTAGAATGAAAGGTACTGCTGGTTTCATGGAAGAATCAATAAGAAAATAGTAGAATGGGATATTGGTAACGAAATCTTTATTACAGGGTATTTACATAGAACATATCAGGAGCTTACGTCCTACCGAGGTTGAAAGTACAATTAGACAAAACGACATCAGATTCCGTTTCCTCATCCAAGCCAGGTACTACTCTATTCCGATCATCATACTGCACACGGCAACTAAGTCTTTGCCTGGCCTTTGCTTACCTGGCTTCCTGCTTTATTACATCCGGTTCCATTGAGGTATCCGTACTGCTAATAGCACCATAGGTATGAATAAACGTCTGCTTTACCCGCTCTGAACGGAATAGGTAAGGAACCCATATCGCCACGTAAATAAGTTGCCTAACCAGATCCCCCAACTCCTCATCGGTAAAGTATGAAGGACTACTGGCAAGCAGAGACTGACTCAATAGATGATCAACGGCCAGAAAGATCAGGCTACCCACAACATAGATCGAAAACAACCGAGGAAACGAGTCCCGTTTCTTGAAGTACAAAACAATAAGCAGGACCGATACCGATAGCAGCAAGGCATTGACCAGGGTCTCGATTATCAGCAACAGGTGAAAGCTTAGTTCTTTGAGCATTGGTTCTCCCGCCAGACTATTCCAGCCAGCATTTGTAAAATAAACCAGCATGGTAGGGTCCATCAAAGAAGCCAGTAATACTATGGGTTTCAGTAGCACAGTAATACCCAATATACTCAACCACCCCCCCAGTGGAAGCCCCTCGTCGGTTTCGACCGGGGAGCCGGGGGAGTACCTGTACAACCAGAAGCAGAAACCAATGCTGCTGATCAGGGCCAGCAGGCCGAACAGGATCATCCAGCCATTTACGTTATCTGCCTGCGTCAGGGAGGTATCCGTATTAGTAACCTGGTGTTCCAGAGTCTGGGAAAGCCGTTCTATGTCCTGCTTGTATTGCTCAATGTGATCCGCTGATACATGATCTTTTAGCGTGTTCATCTCGTAGTATAGCTCCCAGACCTGATCCTTCTCGGAAAATCTGGAATCATACCGAATGATATAGGACTCCCTTTCGACGGTCCACTGACCAACTTGAAAGTTGAGGTAGCTGGGCATGCGGAGCTGAATGGTATACTGCATACGGAAAGGGAACTTCAATGCCACCGGACTCTTACGAGGGCGGTTAGGAAGCACCACCAGATGGTCGTACAGACCCTTGCCCAGCAGACTGAAATGATACTTCTTGCGGGTACTATCATACTGCCAGATGTTCTGGATACCATAGCGCTCCATTAGGGAGAAGTTGTTAGCCTGGCGCTGGTCATAGTATTCCAGTGTATCCAGCGACTCCAGCTGGGCATGTTTATAGATGTCCCGGTAGTAATTGAGATAGCTTTCTTCGGTTTCGGCCATACTCCGCTGCTGCATCCACTGCCGGATGTTGTCTGCCTCAGAACCGTAGTAGATGGATCTTACCAGCAGAGCGGCCTGGTTCGTCTTTTCGCTTGGAGCCGGCACCGTGAACTCTTCATTTACGGTAAGGTATCCCTCATTCTGAAATGGCAGATCCATGAGCGCCTTCTGCCCCGGCTTTATCAGTAGCCCTTTACCATAAGGTGGAAAATAGAAGCGGGAGGTGGTACCTCCCTGCAAGGAAAGGGTAGCATCCAGATACACTACATTCTCATCACGCGTACGCATCCGTACAACCACGTGGTTAAAATCAAGGGGAGAAGGAAGATAGTCTGACAGATGATGTGCCTTGTAAGTATCCACCAGCAGCGGGTCACACTCAATCTGATTCGCCCGAAGTAGTGCACAAAGCAACAAGACTTTGTCCTTACAGTCACCGTAACGCTGCCGGAAGACATCCTCGGGGCGATGGGGGCGGTGGGAGTTTTCGCCGGTTTCAATTCCTAAGTACCTGATCTCATCCTGCACAAACCGAAGGGCCTCTTCTATGTAAGCATTTTCACTCCCATTCGACTGCTTTATCCATTGGTCCACTTTGCTTCGCAGCGCTCCTGTCACCGGAGGAACCTGGTAAAGCTCCAGGCCCCAGTCAACCACTTCCTGCCAGCTACTAAACTCCGTGATCTGCACAAAGGGATCACTATTGAACCACGATGGAGTATACTCTTCGTATGGAACGCCCTTTACGTTTTTTAGCTCCCATTCATAGATCGTATGACTACCGTTCTGCCGGATAGTTTTGTGGGGAGGTTGGTTGAAATCCTTAAAAAAGAGCTTACGGCTTTGGGGGGCTATAACGGCATAGTGTATATGTGATACATAATCCTGAACACCAAAGCTGAGCATGCCCGAGTACTTATTAAGGAACACGGGGTTTGAGCCCGTCAGCGAATAAGAATACTCAATCCGGTCCCCTTTCCGGATATCTTTCAGGATGACCGAGGCCGTATAAGACCCGTTGTAGATAAACCGCTGTCGATCAGTTTCGAGAGGAAGCACCTTAAATTCGGTCGACTTCATCTGTTGGATAGGCTTATCACCACGCCAGATGGTAATCGAATGGAAATCTACCCGTTCGTAGGCAGGATCAAACAGCACAGAAATTTCTGAACCGTTCTGCACACCACTTTCGGTAGTGATTTGTCGGATGGTACGGAAGTAGGTAGATCTCAGCTCCATATTTACCTGCTTATCGTAGAAGGCCACATAGTAGCCATCAGCATACTCTTTCGGATTCGGGGCCTTGCCTGATGGTGTAACGGGTACAATCCAGGCAGGTGCGGGCTTTGTAGCCACTGATGGTGCGGCCAAGCCCCTGCTGACAAAGGCCAACATAGTCACACAAAACAGCCATAGTGCATTAATGGAGGTAGAGGTTAAATTCAAGTTAGATAGAGGCTAAAAGTTAAATTCTATGGGAGAATAATACGTCAAAAGATTACCAAATTCAGTATGATCACCTGGGTGAGTACCAAGATGTCTGTCACGGAACTATGACAATGACTCCTGCTGGTGTGCTCATATTTCAATCAGTAGTCGTTTTATGGGCTATAGCCTTGAAACAGCTCCAGCTATGTTTTATACAGTGCAATACAAATAAGGTCTTTTTAGAATAGATGTTGATTGGTTTATTTTAGTAACAACATAAAGTCGTAGTTACTTTTTTCCCCTATGGGTGCATAGCAACAGTTATTAATTCGTTGTCCGTTTTGAGATACACGCCAGGATTTATACTTGCCTAGAATTTTTGGGTTATAACCCAATGGGACTCCAACCGTAGTAGTACTATATCCTCTTGGTACATCAACCGCTAAGGAGTATTTCCCCTCTTTGTCAGTTAATGTTTCTCCAAGCGGAATTCCTGTTTTGCCAAATCCAGCGGAAAACATACCTACGATAACACTATCCACAGGATTCCCAGCTTCATCAGTAACCCTACCATGTGCAGTAGTCGTACGATCAACAAGAAGGTTGCATCCAATAGTATTGAAGAGTAGTATAAATAGGAGCAGAAAGCTGGCCCAACCAGACCAGGTATAAGCTTTTCGTTTCATTCTAACAGGTAGTAGCATTCAGTGGAGGGGCAAGTGGAATCAATCTTTGTTCTTCCACCAGGATCGACCTTGATGTTTCAGCCATGCTGCCATATCACTATTTGATACGATCATTAGGAGTCAAAAAGAATTTTCAGGCTCCTAATGTATTTGATCCTGGTTTGCTTTATTGCCCTGCACTAGCAATCACAACAATGGCCAGATTAACTCCAAAGCCAACCGCCCAGTTTGTCCAGGATTTACGGGATTTGATCTTCTTTGCCTTTTGGGTATAGCCCAGGTAGTAGTCTTCTTGTGCCAATAGCTCAGGCTTGGGAGCTCCCAGATTAACCTCCTTGGGCATAGTAGATGAGCAGGCTATGGCAGGTATAAGGCCAATCAGAGGAGACACCAGGCTTGCAAATAATGTACCAGTGCCTGCTGCTTTGTATTTGGTATAGTTACGCTCAGCATCTCTTTGCCCTTCTACATACATACTTTTTTTGATCACGGTAACAGGGCTTCTATTGGTGCTATCTCCACCGTACATAACAGTCTGAGAAAAAGCAGAAAAATAGCCGCACAGGAGCAAGAAGAGGAAAAGTACAGGTTTAACAATACGCATACATTTAGATAGAGGTAAGAATAAGACTTGGAATATGGACAGCAAAATAGGTGCCGATCCAAGATTAATTAGGCAGTAGCTACTGAGATTTTGGGAAATTTTATCCAACGGTCCATAGACAGCCGAAAAATCCAATACCCCAGACTGTGTGGTAGTCATGAAGGAGGTAGTTCTTGTAGTTTATCTTTCGATACATCCGTTCCATCAGAAACTTGTTCAGGTGTATCCTGAGGCGATAGTGTACAAACTGTTTTTGTAAATGAAGGGTATAGACTCAACATACTGCAGCTGTTCATGGTAAGAATATACCAGAGGAGTAGATGGGGTCGGGAAAAAGGGTAGAGGTCCGACAGGTATACGAGAGTAACACACGTAGTACAGAAGCCATCTGGAAGATGCTCCAGATTATAAGCCAGGATACTACCTGCAACAACCTTGAACTATACCGCCATAAATGTTTTTTGATGCAGGTGGATCAGTTTGACCGTAGGATAAAATTTCGCCTTCCTTATAACGAATAGTGAAGAGTACTTCCTAATTTATATGACAATAGGATTTCTGATACTAGTCTGTAACGTTCAAAGCCAATTTTACCAGGTAGGGTGGACCTGCATTCTACCTGCCTCCACGAAAGAATCAACAGTACTTGTTGCTTATATCTCTATACAGGCCAAAATCCCTGAACAGTGGCTATTACCAGCTTTTCCTACCATAAATCTGCACACTATGAAATTTTTAACACTTTGGACAGCTGCTTTTCTATTTGGTCCTGGCATAAAGCAGCCATTAGCCTTTCAGGCCCAGAATAGCATCCGAGTTCAGGGGAGTTGTTATGATACAGGGACAGGCGAAGACGTGAAGGTAAAAGCCTTTGCCGTGTTTGGAAAAGGACAGCAGCTGCTTGGAGAGAGTAGCGATACGGGGGCTTTCGAACTTCAGGTGCCTGATTCAGCTCAGTACCTTCGATTCGAGCGTCAGGGATTTCAAACTGCCCTTTTCCCGGTGCATTTTAGCAAAGGATCCGCAGGTAAGGCTCCTTTTAGAATAAGTGTGCCTATAAGCTCAGTAGATTCACAGTCTGTGCATTTAGATAACCGGCTATACCTGGGATTTAACTTTCCGGACAGCGTGGATGTACAGGTAAAGGTAGCTAGAGCAGGCGATCAATCATTTGTTACGGAAGTTGATTCACGACTGGTGAGAAGAGTGCCTGCTTTTCATTTACGGAATGTGACACCAGGCAACTATCTTATTACAGCATCTACAAAAGAAGGTCGAGAGCTCCTGCGCGAGGAAGTGGAGGTATTAGCTGGATTTACGTTCAAAGAACTCACTATCCATGCACCTACTGCTACTAAACATCACTCAGCTCCTGCCACATCTTTAGGGAAGCCTGCGGGTGCAGAAATACTGTATTTTGGGCAGAGCAGCTATGATTTGAGTGCTGAAGTCAAGGAGCGATTAAGTAGTATGGCACGCTATCTGCGCGAGCAGCCGGGGCAGAAAGCTCTCATCATTGGCTACACTGATGATGCCGGTCGGGAAGAACTGAACCAGACGCTCTCAGAATACCGCGCCCGTACGGTAGTAAACTATCTCAAGAATTTAGGTGTGCCTGCCCGGCAGCTTTCCATGCGTTGGATGGGATCTGGCTCACCCGCTGCGCCCAACGATACCGAAGAGAACCGCATCAAAAACCGGCGAGTGATCGTGCAGTTTTCGCAGGAGTAGATAGGAACAGGGTGGGATTCAGTAAAAACATCAACCGTCATGAGCTTTATTTGCCAGGTGGCTGACTAGGCAAGCCCTATATCTTACCGCCTTCAGCTGCCCCGTTTACAGACCATTTTGATAGATCAGATATACAATGAAAAGATCAATCCTGACAATTTTCATCTCTCTTTTTGCTTCTACGACTTATTGCCAGACAAAAGAGCCCTTTTCGAAATTCAATTTAGACTTTGAAGCTACTGAAAGAGGAAATCCTGTTGGGTGGAAGAATTACGGCAGCTCCAGTTACCATCTGGCTGTTGACTCCAGCTATGTACATAGCGGAAGATATGCTGCTTCCATTGAGTACAAAGAGGGGAAACCCGACTTCAAGGCCTGGGCATTTACCATTCCACACAATTATGAAGGCAAGAAGATAACCCTTTCCGGCTTTATCAAGACGGAGAATGTCACGAACGGATATGCCGGCTTATGGATGAGGATCGACCCGTCAGTAGCCTTTAACAACATGAACAGAAATGGTGTCAAAGGCACCACCGACTGGACCAGGTATGAGATTACCCTCACGATGAACCCTGAAAAAACGAAGCAAATTGTAATAGGGGGCTTATTGACAGGCAAAGGGAAGATGTGGATTGATGATCTAAAAGTTACCATTGACGGCAAAGACATCAGGGAGTTTAAGCCCATTGAAAGAGAAGTGTTTCCTGCTGAACTAGACAAGGAGTTTGACCAAGGATCCCCAATTACCAGCATTTCTACTGACGAAACCCAGGTTGATAACCTGAAGACACTAGGCTTACTATGGGGATTTCTGAAGTATTACCACCCTAACGTCGCCCAGGGGAAGTATAACTGAGATTATGAGCTGTTCAGAGTCCTGCCCAAAGTAATAAAAGCTGAGAGTAAGAATCAAAGGGATTCCCTATTAGTAGGCTGGATAAACAGTTTAGGACCGTTTTCCGAGGAGAAGGGTAACCATGTAGTAGCTTCCGAAATAAAGTTAGCTCCTGATTTGGATTGGATTACAACATCCGGGTATTCCAATGTATTGACATCCTTACTGTTGAAGGTTAAACGTGCCAAAAGACCCAGTGAGCATTACTACATTGGATTGTATGCGGGTGTTGGAAATCCGGAGTTCAAGAACGAGAATGATTACTTCTCCATGAAATACCCTGATGCAGGCTTTCGGCTTTTGACTCTATTCAGGTACTGGAATATAATTCAGTACTATTTTCCCTACCGAAACCTGATTGAGGAGGATTGGAAAAGTGTATTAGAGGAGTTTATCCCCAAGTTTATGGAGGTGAAGGATGAGCTTGGATATGAACTAGCGATTTTAGAGCTTATTAGCAGAATTCATGATACCCACGCAGTCATAGGCGGAAATATCCAGGTTCTATTGAGCTATAACGGGCGACGGATAACTCCTGTTAAGCTTACGTTCGTAGAAAACGCTCCTGTTGTTACCGGCTATTATGATGAAGGGCTAGGCAAGGAAACGGGATTAAAGAATGGTGATATCATTACTGCGGTTAATGGTAGGCCGGTCGAAGATATCGTGAAGGGGAAGCTCAAATATACATCAGCCTCAAATTACCCTACCAAACTAAGGAATATCGCACACAATCTACTAATGTCCAATGATTCAACCATTGCGATTGAATACAACCGAAACGGCAGGCAGGAGAACATGACATTAAAAACGTTTGCGGGGTTCAATTATAGAATTCATGGCTCTGATACTTGCTTCAAACTAGTAAGTAAGGATATAGCCTATATCAATAATGAAACACTTCAAAAGAGATATCTTCCAAGGATATGGGAAGAGATGAAGGATACAAAAGGGTTAATTATTGACATTAGAAACTATCCTACTGATTTTCCGATCTATGATTTAAGCAGTTATTTGATTCCTAAAAGTACTCCTTTCGTTAAATTCTCTACTGGAAGCATTGAGACCCCTGGGCTCTTTACCTTTATCAGAACGCGGAACGCAGGCGGTGGCAACAACGACCACTATAAGGGTAAAGTAGTTATTCTGATAAATGAGATTTCACAAAGCTCATCAGAATTTCATACCATGGCTTACCGGGTTCATCCCCATGCAGTAGTTGTTGGTTCAACCACAGCCGGTGCAGACGGGAATGTATCGCATATCATATTACCTGGCGGAATACGTACAATGATCAGCGGTATTGGAGTTTACTATCCAGACGGAAAGGAAACGCAGAGGGTCGGTATTGTTCCTGATATAGAGCTTAAACCGACCATTCAAGGGATTAGGGAGGGACGTGATGAGCTGATGGAAAAGGCAATTGAAATCATCAATGGGCAGTAAAAAAAGTAAATGGATGAGTCTTAGGTAGTAAAATGAGGTTACCATTATCAAGTAAATGAAGTTTCTTTACAGTGTAGATCGTCAGCGAAAAGTGGACAACTGCGGGTGAAAAGAGAAGAGAAGGTTTTATCCTCTTTGGAGTTGCTGAAAAATATAATTTTTCCGACGTTTAAGCATTGACATATGCTTGATTTTTTGCCGCTGGGCCAAGATCTGATCCTGAAGGCCCCAATAAGCATCCGCTGGCCTTACGTT
>NZ_JAFEUV020000006.1 GCF_017355915.2 Telluribacter roseus | reverse complement strand
TCATCATCGTCCCCATCAAGGCATTAATAATATGACACCCATCCAAATGGCTCAAAAACAGCATCCGCTGTGGACAAATTTTGCCCTTGCAATAACCTAGTTAACCAATACAGTTAGGTATTAGTACTTAGCTAGATTTATAATACTCTAATTACCTACTAAAAGAAGAGAGGCCAATCCCACAGTGGAATTGGCCTCTCTTCTTTTATACTACACTCCTATTCTGATTTTAAAAGCTAAAAGCTAACTCCTAATAGCTAATACCTAGCTAAGCTTTGTAAGGTCGAAAGGCAGCTTGCGGATGCGCTGACCGGTTGCCGAGAATATAGCGTTACAAAGGGCGGGTGCCACGGGTGGTAGACCGGGCTCACCTACTCCTCCGGGAGCTTCTTCGTTTTCGATGATATGAATCTCTACCTTAGGCATCTCGTCCATGCGTAGTACGCGGTACTGGTGGAAGTTGGACTGCTGCGCTTTACCATCGGCAAAGGTGATACCAGGCTTAGTAGCCGCCGAAATACCCATCACGATGTTACCTTCGGTCTGAGCGCGGACATTGTCCGGATTGACGTACATACCGCAGTCGATCACCGACACCACACGGTCAACTTTCACGCCAGTGCCTTCCTTCCTGACGTAGACGACATGGCCACAGATACTGCCAAACGATTTGGTAATGGCGATACCCTTGCCCATACCGGCTGGCAACTTCTGGTTCCAGTTGGACTTTTCGCCCAGCGTCTTAAGTACCTTCAGGAAGCGGGGCTGATCCTTCATGAGTTCCATACGGGCCGCTAGCGGGTCTTTTCCGGCGGCGTGAGCCAGTTCATCTACAAATGATTCGTGACCAAAACCACTGTTGGATGCATACACCGAACGCCACCATACAATGGGTATATCGGTAGTAACGCGGGTAAAGCCAACTTTGGCGTTGGGAAAAGCATAAGGGCTCTCCTCGTGGCTGATTCCTTCACCCGCCCAGGCGTCGGGCTTACCTTCCGTAAAGCTCTTGTACACCTGTCCGGAGATCGACTCACCAATGAGCGTATGTTCGAAAGCAACGATGTTACCCTTGGCGTCTACACCTCCGCGCATCGCGCTGAGCATACCGGGGCGGAACGGTCCTTGTTGAATATCATCCTCCCTCGTCCAGACTACCTTCACCGGAGCCTTGGCCTGCCTGGAAAGATTGACGGCTTCCAGCACAAAGTCCAGATAGGCTTTACGACCGAAGGCCCCACCCAGGAAAGGTACATTGACCTTTACTTTCTCGGGAGCAATACCGAGGTACTGCGCTACCTGCTCGATGGCTCCGTCGGGACCCTGTACCGGTGCCCATATTTCACAGGTACCATCGTCCTTCACGTGCGCCACAGCCACCTCCGGTTCCATGGGAGCGTGGGCCAGGAAGGGCGTTTCGTACTGCGCTTCCAGCTTCTTGGCAGCCTTACTGATGGCCTCGCTGACATTGCCTATGTTGCTGTACGAAGGAGCATCTTTCTTGGCCGCCTCGCGTAGCTGAGCAAAGTAGCGATCGGTAGTCATTTTGGCGGGATAGTTGCCATTGTCCCACTGTACCTTCAGCGCTTTGCGCCCCTGCAGGGCGGCCCAATAGTTGTCGGCCAGTACGGCTACGCTTTCCAGCGTTTTGTAGGGCAGCGGGCGCTCGGCCTTTACTACCATCTTTACACCGGCTACTTTTTTGGCAGCGGTATCGTCAAAAGAAACCACCTTGCCGTGGATGGCCGGACAACGCTCAATAGATGCGAACAGCATACCGGGTACCTCCACGTCCATCCCAAACTCGGCCTGACCCGTTACCTTGGAAGGTACTTCGGGGCGGGGCAGCGATTTGCCCAGTACTTTGAAGTCTTTCTTAGCCTTCAGGGGAATATCCTTAGGTACTTCCAGTTTAGAAGCATCCTCTACCAGGTCTCCGTACGTCAGGCTCTTGCCGGTGGGCTTGTGGTATATTTTACCTTCTTTGGCGTAGCAGTCGTCTTTACTGGCGTTCCAGCGGGTGGCAGCGGCCTGCACGAACATCTCCCGGGCCGCAGCTCCGGCCTGACGCAGACGGGTCCAGCCGGTACGGACGGTACTACTACCACCCGATAGCTGGCCTCCGTACTTACGTAACCCATCGGACTGCTGTATCCTGATCTGATCCAGACCTACTTCCAGTTCTTCCGCGATCATCATCGGCACCGCCTGCCAGGTAGCCTGGCCCATGTCGGGGCGGTGGTTGATGAGCGTGATACCTCCGGCGTTATCGATCACCACGAAGGGCAGCAGCTCAAATGACAGTACGGCGGCTGGCGCCTGCTCACTGATATTGACTACTGAGGCTACGGCTCCGTTGGCCCTGGTAGTAAAGCCCAGCATAAGGCCCACTCCTGACAGCCCGGCGATCTTCATGAAATCGCGACGCGCAACGCTTTGCCGCGCAACGCCCTGACCATCTGATTTCTTATTTACCTCCTGTGATGCCATTGCCTTTCTTGTTTGCTGATGCTTTTGCTGATGCTGCTGAATGAATTGCTTTACGAACGCGCTGGTAGGTACCACAGCGACAGATATTGCCACGCATGGCGTTGTCAATGTCCTCGTCGGTAGGATTAGGCTTGCTTTCCAGTAGCGCCACGGCACTCATGATCTGGCCCGACTGGCAGTAGCCACACTGGGGTACCTGCTCTTCGATCCAGGCCTTCTGCACAGCATGAAGATTATCCTCGCTGCCAATGCCTTCGATGGTTGTGATTTTTTTACCAGCGGCGGCCTGCACCGGAAATGAGCACGACCGTGATGGCTTGCCATCAATATGTACCGTACAGGCACCACACTGGGAGATACCGCACCCGAATTTGGTCCCCTTCAGACCCGCCACATCGCGTATGGCCCACAGGAGCGGCATCCGTGGATCAACGTCCATTTCGTGCGGTTTGCCGTTGATGGTTAAGGTAATTGCTGCCATTATGTATTGTTGAAAAATGGTAGATGAATACTGTCAGAGGTAAACGAAAAGCAATTTAACCATTCCACGCTGGAATAGCAAAATATAAAGGATAAGCGGATGTTACCTGACTATGTACGTTCTTTGTACTTTAATTAGTTCTGGTTACTACACTTTATTAACAAAACAGGATAATTTAAATGATAACGATTGATCTTCGCTCCGATACCATCACCCGACCTACCCTTGAGATGCAACGTGCTATGTGGGCTGCGGAGGTAGGTGATGACGTACTCGGAGATGATCCTACCATCAACGCGCTCGAAGAAAAAGCGGCCCGCCTGTTTGGCATGTCGGCGGCGCTGTTCTGTCCGTCGGGTACCATGACCAACCAACTGGCCATCAAAGTACATACGCAGCCGGGTAGTGAGGTGATCTGTGATAAGCTGTCACATATATACCTGTACGAAGGCGGAGGTATCATGCAGAATGCGTTCTCTTCGGTACGGTTGCTGGACGGCGACCGGGGCCGTATCACAGCCCGTCAGGTAAAGGATGCCATCAACAATCCGGACGATATACACGCGGCCGTAACGCGGCTGGTGTCGCTCGAAAACACCATGAATAAGGGAGGCGGCTCCTACTACAGTCTGGAAGAGATCAGAGCTATTCGCCGGGTGTGCGACGACCACAACCTACCCCTGCACCTGGACGGTGCCCGCCTGTTCAATGCCCTGGTCGAAACGGGCGAATCACCCGCTCAGTACGGCCTGGAGTTTGACTCGATCAGCATCTGCCTGTCCAAAGGGCTGGGCTGTCCGGTAGGGTCGCTGCTGCTGGGTAAGACTGATTTTATCAAGAAAGCCCGTCGCTTCCGCAAAGTAATGGGAGGAGGCTGGCGTCAGGCCGGTTATCTGGCGGCGGCAGGTATTTACGCACTCGACCACCACGTAGACCGACTCAAAGAAGACCACGCCCGCGCCCGGACTATTGGCGAGATGTTCCGTCAGAAATCCGAAGTAGAGGATATCTACCCCATAGATACCAACATAGTGATCATCCAGCTACCCGAAAGCATCACGGCCGAAGACTACGTACGCCGGCTCGAAATGCTGCGGATCCGGGCGGTACCGTTCGGTAAGCACCTGGTACGGTTTGTGACCCACCTGGACTTCACCGACGAGCACCTGGAGGAGATGGATAAACGGCTGGCTAAGGTGTAGTTATTCCTAAATCCAGCTTCATTCTTCACAAATACTTTATAGCCGTAACGAAACCTTCGTTACGGCTTTTTTTGTTATATTTGAAGAAATACAGTTTTACTGTTTGTGATTTCCACCCTCTCTCTTGCTCCTGTATTGGTTTACTGACACCTGCTAACAATACATTTCAATAAAGTAGAGCTGATTAATCCCAAATCCGGTTTTTGCATTTTCCTACTAGCTTTTTTCTTCCCTATCTGCCTGGGCAAGCAGCTGCCGGACGCTGTACTAAACAAGTAAAGCCACACAATATCAATACATTGCATTTATGAAGATTGTAACCAGAAACCTTACAAAAGAAGATTACCAGGATCTGAAAGCCACCATGATAGAAGCCTATCGGGGTATTGGCGGGCAGTACTGGCACGAAGATAAAATTGACATCCTGCTGGAAAAATTTCCGGAGGGACAATTATGTGTGGAGGTGGATGGCAAAGTAGTAGCCTGTGCCTTAGCCATTGTTGTTAAATATGATAAATACGGGGACGAACATACCTACCAGGAGATTACGGGTAACTACAGCTTCCGCACCCATGATCCCAAGGGCGATGTACTCTATGGTATCGAAGTATTTGTACATCCCGGTTACCGCGATCTGCGCCTGGGACGACGCCTGTATGATGCCCGTAAGGAAGTGTGTGAACGCCTGAACCTGCGTAGTATTGTGGCCGGGGGGCGTATACCTAACTACAATACCTACTCGAATGAGCTTACCCCCAAAGAGTATATAGAAAAAGTAAAGCGTCGTGAAATCTATGACTCTACGCTGACTTTCCAGTTGGCCAATGACTTTCACGTACGTAAAGTACTGAAGAGTTATCTGCCCGGTGATACCGAATCCAAGGAGTACGCTACGCTGCTGGAGTGGAACAATATCTATTTCCAGCCCGACAAGAACCGTACAAACCCTTCTGACTCTATTATACGCATAGGAGTAGTACAATGGCAGATGCGTTTATTCAATAATGTACAGGCCTTTTACGACCAGGTAGAGTTCTTTGTGGATGCGGTAAGCTCTTACAAGGCCGACTTTATTCTGTTCCCTGAGTTCTTTAACATGCCCCTGCTGGCCGAGTTTAACTACATGCCCGAGCCGCAGGCCATCCGACAACTGGCTACCTATACCGAAGAAGTCAGGAAGAAAATGCAGGAGTTTGCTATTTCTTACAATGTGAATATAGTAGGGGGTAGTATGCCGCTCATGGACGGCGGCCAGCTTTACAACGCGGCCTACCTGTACCGACGCGATGGTACCTTCGAAGAATACCGCAAAACGCACATTACGCCCAACGAGGTGAAGCATTATGGAATGGTGGGAGGCGACGAAGTACACGTATTTGACACCGACTGCGGCAAAATCGGAATCGCTATCTGCTATGATGTGGAGTTTCCGGAACTGAGCCGGATATTAGGTAAGCAGGGGATGGAGATCCTGTTCGTACCCTTCCTGACCGATACCCAGAACGGCTACATGCGGGTAAGGAACTGTGCGCAGGCGCGGGCGATCGAGAATGAATGTTACGTGGCGATCTCGGGCTGTGTGGGTAACCTGCCGGGCGTCGAGAACATGGACATTCACTATGCCCAGTCGGCGGTATTTACGCCCTCTGATTTCCAGTTTCCGACCAACGCCATCAAGTCCGAAGCTACTCCCAATACCGAGATGATGCTAATTGCCGATGTAGATCTGGTGCAGCTGAAGGAGCTCCATGAGCACGGCTCGGTGCAGACCATGAAAGACCGCCGTACTGACCTCTACGACGTAACCATGAAGAAGTCCCGTCGCAAACCCAAAGTGGTTATCAACCGGACCGAAGAGGCCTGATCCTACATTGTCACCCATGTCACCAAAAGCGCCTACCTTAAAGTAGGCGCTTTTGCTTTTTCATTGATATTCTTCTAAGAAAATTTTGTATCTTAGGGTAGCCAATCTTGGTACTTATTCGTTTAACAAACAGCTGTCCATGAATAGCTTACTACCATTACTCTGAAAGATTACTATATTCTGAAGCACCATGAAAGTATTACATATCCTCGTGTTACTGTTACTGCTTTCAGGCTCTCAAACTGCCCTGGCGCAACATACTAAAGAAGTAGCGTATGATTCGCTTACAGACATACACTACTACAACTTCATTGGCCAGAACTATGACTACAACCGTAACTCGCAGGACGGAGGCAGCCACACCGTAGCCATCAAGGGATCTTCCTTTCTCTACAACGGCTGGCCCAAAGGGCACATTCAGCTTGATAACAGCAAAAAGCTACACGTATACCTCAACTACGATGTAATGGAAGATAACCTGGTGGTACTTTGGGAGGGGAAGGAGACCAAAGTAACACCTCCCCGATTCTGGATCAACAACCGGGAGTTTGTCCGGATCAAGGACCAGTACTTCGAGCTGATCCATAGGGGAAAGATAAGCCTCGTCAAACAGCACAAAGCCCGATTGGACAAGACCGAACGAAACGGCTACAACGATGCTGTCAAGCATGATTTCGAGTACTTTAAGATGGAGGCCCTGATGCTTCACATGGAGAACGACGACCTCATCCCCATCCGGCTCAACGAAAAGTACATTCTGTCCCGACTGCCCGACCAGCAGAAAACCGCTCGCGCCGTGGTCAGGGATAAAAATCTGAACCTGCGCCAACTGGACCACCTGGTAGATCTGCTTCAGTCGCTGGAATAATATACTGTAGTACTATAAATGAAAAAAGGAGGAAGGCCATGATAGGTGACTTTCCTCCTTTTTTCTTTCCTCCCTTTCTCCTCTAAACTACTACTTCACCAGTCCCAGTACCCTGCCGGCTTCGATGGGGCGGTCAGTGGATAGGATATCGGCTCCATTCTCCACAAATTTCACGTACACCTCATCACCGCGGGCAATGGCCATTTTGTCGAGGTTACCAAGGGTACCCAGGATGCACATAATGCCCTTCTTATGCAGAAAGTCATAGAGTTCGGCCGGAGCTTCGCGGGTACCTACAAAGGCCACCATCCGGTTGTCAGGTACGCCAGCCTCGTGCAGGCGCTGGTACTCTTCCATAGTACGGATCGTAACGGATATCATCAGGGAAGGATCCAGGCGGTGGACCAGCTCAGCCTGCTGTACCGAATAGGTAATGATGACCGCATAGTTGGCGGCACCGGCCCGCTGTACGGCCTCCACCACCCAGTGCAGGGGTACGCTGCGCTTCACGTCCAACGTATATATGACTTTGCCCCTGCCCCACTTCAGTACTTCATCCAGGGTCGGTATCCGGTAGCGGGTACGGTTGCCCCGGTTGTCTTCCAGGTGGAGGGTCTGAGCGTACTCCCAGGTTTGGTCAGACACCCGGCCGGTACCGGTAGTGGTACGTTCGTAGGTATCATCGTGCATCATGAGCAGCACACTGTCACGGGTCATGGCTATATCTGTTTCGATCACAATGGGCATCTTACGAGCCAAAAAGGCAAATGATTCGATACAGTTTTCAGGGTAGCCGTTGTAATCCCCTCCACCCCGGTGAGCACTGATCTGGGGCTTTTTGCCCGGCTGGTAGCGCAGGTACTCAGCCAGGTTATTGACATGAACATAGGTCCGGGGGGAGCAGGCGGTGATGCCGAGCGCAAAAGCTATTATCAGGAAAGGTTTCAAAAACTTCATCAGGTATAATCAATCAACTTTACAATATACGTACGAACTACTCTATTCTTAGAGCTTCTACCAGTTACCAGCGGTGCAGTTCATGCCAATTAAGCACCACAATCTGATCCCCTCTAGTCACCATACAAGCCACTTCCCGATCTTTACCGGTGCCATAGTGATCTAAATTTATCAAAGACATACTACCATAGTCCGTCGATAGCGGCCTGTGCGTATATAGTCTTCCATTAAATAGTGGATCAACAATAACAAAGATACGATCGGAAAGGGTAGCTAGGTGGGTGTAGCCAGCCAGATTCAGGAGGTAGATGTCCTGATTCTGCCACTTAAAGCCACCAAATAGCTCGATGGAGTATAGGTCAAACATCAAATCGCTGACTTTGGGCAGTTTGCGGGGATCCCGAATCAGTACTTTTCTGGTATGACCGGTACCATGCCCCAGATTAGAAAGTACTTCATATCCTTGTTTGGAATGGCTTACCCTAACCGCACATACTGACTCGGTACTGTAGGTCTTTTGTGTCCGCTTATGGTAGAAATATATCTGCCCGCCAAACTCTCCTCTACACTCGTTGTATACCAAATAGTCCTTATCTTCATACAGCTTCGGGCGATCTTTGAAAGGTACCTGCTTAGAATACGGTTCCCAACCTGTACCCGGTGAGTACTGCCAGTAACTTCCGCTGGACAGGCCCACCAGGTAGCCGTCCAGGAGCCAGTGTTTCTCAAATTGCTTCGTATTGAGCTGCTCCTCGAGTGGCAGGTTACGCTGAAAACCTTCGATCGTGTAGCAGGCAAAGTAGCCCGGAGCAAACAAACTGACCAGACAATTCTGGTAAATGACTGAATACGAAAGAGGATACGCATCAGCGCCGAACGGATTAGTCAGTACCAGCCGCTGTTTGGGAATATTCAGAGCCGAATCGGCCAATCTGACCTCATAGCCGCCCGTTTGGTACAGAAGGGGCAGCTTCAACGTACTCCTGCTGAACTGCCTGATACTTCTGAAGTCTCTGACCAGTGCGGCAAAGGCCGAGTCCACTTCCTGAGTTTCATTAATAGCTACTTTCCTTTGGGCATACGCATAGTTTAGTAAGCCTATCAGACACCCCAGTACAAACAGGATCTTTGCCTTCCGCATGAATAGTAGTTATAGGTTGGATACTGCCAGTTCTCCCCAGAAAACCTCATAGACCACAAAGGTATTGATTTCGGGCAGAAACGATATTTTAAACAGCCTCAGAACCAGGCACCAGCTACCAACAGCAAATTACCACTTATCCCAGTTAGTCTCCATTCATGTACTATGCAATACAAAGTACCTCGCAATGCACATATATTTGTACTGTCAATAACGACAACTATTAGCCACTTTTAAAAATCAAAAAAAGCCATGAAAACTATTTTCAAATCCCTTATCTGCGCATTGGCGCTTAGTACTTCGGTAGCATTTGCTGGTCCTGATAAAGAGGCCGCTAAGCCTACTTCCTTTCAAACGGGTGCTTATACTACCATCGACGGCAGACTGGCTGTTATCATTGTAAAGAATAGCAACATCCCTACTACCGTCCTGATCCGTAACGCCGGGGGTGACATCCTGTCCAAGGAGCATGTGGGTAAGAAGCACCTGAAGCAATGCTACAAGTTTGATGTAAGTAACCTGGGCGATGGAGAATATACCGTAGAAGTAATCGGTAACGGAGAGGCAGAAGTAAGATCCTTCACCATTAGCAACCAGAAGCAGGTAACCCAGCGCAAGCTGACCATTGAGTAAACTGAATGTACATAAGGGCGGGCGTTATCAGGCCGAATACCATTACTCATACGATAACGCCCGCTCATCCAACGCCTTATCCGTTCATTTACTTATTAAAGTGCAATTCTGATTAGAGATATACCTTTGTCATGTCGATTAAGACATTACTATTAGCCAAAAGAAAAATTTGAAAGCCATGAAAAATCTAGTTAAAATCTTCGCCTGCGCTTTAGCGCTTAGTACTCCGGTCCTGAGTACTTCTGCGGCCTTTGCCGATAGCTCATCCAGGGACACTACCACTGTACATACTTCGACTCTGTCAGACGATAAGTCTGCCATTCTGAAGGCCGCGGCAAAAAGTTTGCCGACCTCAGTACCCGCCGAGGAAACACCGGCTCCCTGCAAGGATCGCCTGGTAACCAGCAAGAAATATACACCTGAGCAGAAAGCCGCCATCACAGGTATGCAGCTTTCGGGCCAGTCAAAATAATAAAGATTAGATTTGGTTTCTACCGAAGCTCTTCCATCAGGAGCCCAGGTAATGGTTGTGAACCACTTAACAAGTGGGAAATTAAGGGAGGTAATAAGCAAACAGGGAGAGGACTAGCCTCTCCCTGTTTTGTTTTTAGACTACTACGTTGACAATCCGCTTCGGTACCACGATGACCTTCTTCGGTGTTTTTCCTTCCAGCCAGCGTTGTACAGTTTCGTTGGCCAGTACTTCCTTCTCGATATCCGGCGGAGCGGTATCCAGGGCGAAAGGCAGTGTAGTACGTACCTTGCCGTTGATCTGGATCGGGTACTCAAATACATCATCCACCACGTACTGCTGCTCCCATTTAGGGAAGTCGGCTTTGGATACGGTACCTTTCTCATGGCCCAGGGCCGCCCACAGCTCTTCGCTGATATGCGGCGCGTAGGACGACAGCAGTATTACCAGTTCCTGCAGGATGGCTTTCTTATGGCACTTCAGGCTGCTCAGCTCGTTGACGCACACCATGAAGGCACTCACCGCGGTGTTGAACGAGAAGTGCTCAATATCCTCTTCTACTTTCTTGATGGTCTTGTGCAACACGCGCAGTTCCTCGGCTTTGGGGGCCTCCTCCGTCACCAGCCACTGTCCGTTGTCGTTGTAGAATAGGCGCCAGAACTTCCGGATAAAGCGGTAGGTACCGTCGATGCCGTTGGTATTCCAGGGCTTGGCCTGCTCCAGGGGGCCCAGGAACATTTCGTACAGACGCAGGGTATCGGCTCCGTAGCGTACTACGATGTCGTCAGGATTCACCACGTTGAACTTCGACTTAGACATCTTCTCCACCTCTACCCCACATACATACTTGCCTTGGTGCGAGCCCGATTCTTCCAGGATAAATTCGGCGTTCTCACCGGCTATATCCAGGCGGGTAGCTTTGAACTTCTCTATATCCAGTACATCGTTCTCCACGATATTCACATCCACATGCAGCGGCGTTACGTCGTATTGATCTCTGAGTCCGGCGCTCACAAATACCGGCTTGCTGTAGTCGTTGCTCTTGACGCGGTACACGAAGCTGCTCCGGCCCTGGATCATACCCTGGTTGATGAGCTTCTTAAACGGCTCCTCCTCGGGTACATAGCCACGGTCTTTCAGGAACTTGTTCCAGAAGCGGCTGTACAGCAGGTGACCGGTCGCGTGCTCGGTACCTCCTATATATAAGTCTACATTGCGCCAGTAGTTGATAGCCTCTTCAGAAGCAAAGTCTTCCTGATTCTGAGGATCCATGTAGCGATACCAGTACCAGCTACTTCCGGCCCAGCCCGGCATAGTACTTAGCTCGTACTCGTAGGCATCCTGGTACTTCCAGCCTTCGGCCCGGCCCAGTGGTGGCTCGCCCGACTCGGTAGGCAGGTACTTATCTACTGCGGGTAGTTCCAGCGGCAGCTGTCTCTCCTCGATCAGGTAAGGTACTCCATCCTTATAGTATACCGGTACGGGCTCTCCCCAATAGCGCTGACGGCTGAATACCGCATCACGCAGGCGGTAGTTGATCTTGCCTTTGCCAAGGCCTTTTTCTTCCAGCCAGTTGATGAGCGTGGTAGTAGCCTCCTTATACTCCATGCCGTTGACAATGCCGGAGTTGATGTAGCGGCCTTCTTTGGTTGCGTCCGCCTCTGTTTCGGTATCCTTCTGGGCATCCAGAATAGGTACTATGGGCAACCCAAAATGACGGGCGAAGTTCCAGTCGCGCTGGTCGCCTGACGGTACGGCCATTACGGCTCCGGTACCGTAGCCGGCCAGTACGTAGTCCGCTATGTATACAGGTATCTTCTCTTCGTTAAATGGATTGATGGCGTAAGCGCCGGTAAAGGCCCCCGATACCGTTTTGACATCCGCCATCCGGTCCCGCTCCGACTTCCGCCGGGTCTGATCCAGATAGGCATCAATCTCGGCCTGCTGCTCGGGCGTAGTGATCTCAGCTACGAGCTCGTGCTCAGGCGCCAGTACCATAAATGTTACTCCATATATAGTATCAACCCGGGTGGTGAATACCTCGATCTGGCGATCAGGATGCTGATCTACCGCAAACTTCACCAGCGCCCCCACGGAGCGTCCGATCCAGTTACGCTGCTGCTCTTTCAGCGACTCGGTCCAGTCCAGACCATCCAGGCCGTCCAGCAGGCGCTGGGCGTAGGCTGTGATTCGCATCATCCACTGACGCATCAGCTTCTGCTCTACGGGGAATCCGCCCCGCTCCGATACACCATCCTTTACCTCATCGTTGGAAAGAACAGATCCCAGTCCGGCGCACCAGTTTACGGTAGCGTCGGCTACATAGGTCAGGCGGTACTTGAGGGTGATTAGGTACTGTTGTTCTTCGCTCATGGCCCGCCACTCGTCAGCAGTGAAGATGGGGGTATCCTCATCACAGGGGGCATTTACTTGCCCATTCCCACTTTCTTGGAATTTAGTGAGCAGGGTTTCGATAGGCTCGGCCTTATTGGTATCGTTGTTGTACCAGCTGCGGAACAGTTCCATGAATATCCACTGCGTCCAGCGGTAGTAGCCGGGATCAGAGGTACGTACCTCACGGCTCCAGTCGTAGCTGAACCCAATGTTCTTGAGCTGCTCGATGTACCGCGCTATGTTTTGTTCGGTAGTGATAGCCGGGTGCTGTCCGGTCTGGATGGCGTACTGCTCGGCGGGCAGGCCAAAGCTGTCAAAGCCCATGGGGTGCAGGACATTAAACCCTTTGAGCCGCTTGTACCGCGAGTAGATATCAGAGGCTATGTACCCCAGCGGGTGCCCCACGTGTAGCCCTGCCCCGGATGGGTAAGGGAACATATCCAGTACATAGTATTTGGGCTTACCGGTGTGGGTATCTACCCGGTAGGTCTGGTTCTCATCCCAGAACTTCTGCCAGTTACTCTCAATGTCGCGGTGATTATATTCACTCATTCGCTCTTTCTATTTCGTTAATAGTTGGAATCAGTAGGTAGTATGGCCGCAAAATTAGCGTTTTTGCCCACAAACTCTTACTGTTGCCTTACCTTCACCTGCCCTGTACCAGCAAAAAACGTGTAGAACCTGCTGGGGAAACAGCTACCCATCCTTCTTTTTTACAAGATTTAACAGGTTCTTTTGGCATATGGTATAGATTTTTTCCTACTCCTATCAAACCAAACTAATCATACTTAACACACTTAAACTTTAAATAGCTATGAAAAAACTATTCGTAGTGGCTTTTTCCACTTTCATGGGTTACGGGACTTTCGCTCAATCACAAGATAGTACCACCGTCGACAGCTCAGCTACTAATTACAGCGTTACTACCCGCACTGTCACCACAACGACCTACGGGTACGATCAGACCAACAGTGCCAACAACACGAACGACACCTACCGGGTTAAAGACAATAGCTGGGATCCGTTCTTCCGCTTTGGTATCAAAGCAGGTGCTAACCTGTCCAACATTCGTGGTAATGACCTTGCTCTAAACAACGGTGGTAGCGCATTTGACTTCCGCGATATGTCTGACCGTTCATTCGGCTTTGTAGGTGGTGTATTTATGCGATTTGGTCGTGGGTTCTATGTACAGCCCGAGATTCTGGTATCTCAAAAAGGAGGTACTTTCAATGTATACCGTGACGGTGTAACCAACTCACAGGGAGAAGTAGATGTAAAATTCTCTAACGTTGACATTCCGGTACTACTAGGTGCGCGAATCGGTAAAGTCTTCCGCGTAAATGCTGGTCCGATGGCTTCGTTCCGCTTATCTAACTGGCCCGTAGGCGATGCTTTTGCTGAATTCTTTGGCGAAGATTCAAGAGAAATGTTTGAGAGCCGTACTGCTTTTGGATATCAGGCTGGTGTAGGTTTGGATCTGGGCCGTCTGAGTCTGGACGTTCGCTATGAAGGAAATTTCAATGATGTCATGAACATCCGCTATGGAAATTCGCAGACAGCCGCTCAGTTTGGACGTAAAAGCAACCTGTGGCAGGCTACCCTGGGCTTTGCCTTGTTTTAATGGATAATTAAAGCAGATAAGACATTGTATAAAAAGGCCGCTCTGTAATCAGAGCGGCCTTTTTAGGCTTCGGACTTGTTTAGTACTTATACGTTTTAAACCTTAGTCAATTATTTTTATCTAACTTATGCCAACAGCGCATTAAACAGAACATTTTAACCTACCTAAGTCATGAAACGTATTTCGGTGTATACTCTATGGATATCACTGGCTTTGATCCTTACCCAGTGCGTGAGTAGTCAGCCTACCACCTCTACCTCCAAGACCAGCAGCACAGCCCGCACGGCAGCCAACAACGGCCTGGACAATGGCTGTCCGCTGGACAAGATGGCGTGGCTGGTAGTCAGCAAAGAGTATAACGAAACTGAGCTGGCCAAACTAGCCGGTCAGTTGTCGGATGCGGCCCGATCGGATGCCCAGCAGCTCAATCAGATGATCGCACAAGGAAACGCATCTCCACTCGAATTATCTTCTTCCCTCAAAAGTATGGTAGAAGGTATCTCGCAGTCCAAGACGCAGGTCAATGACGAGTTTTATAAGGAATATGTAAATAACCGTATGGCCATCTGCTCCATCCTGGATGCGCTCCGCAAAGGATCCATGAAGAAAGATGAAAGTGCCAAGGCTACTGAAAGCGCCTTTCGTAAAGTAGCGGAATCCTTTGATGATCTCAGCCAGAGCTTAAAGGATAAAGCAGCCAGAAAAGCCGCAGGCAACTAGTCATAACGAAATTACCTCCCCGACAGCCGCCAGATAGATCAATGATCTATTGGGCGGCTCTTTTTTTAGCTCCTGCAGACGGCGGTAAGGGTCGCCCAGCGGCTCATCGGATAGGTCAAACGTACCGTAGTGCATGGGGATGAAGGTGCGCGCCCCGATCTGTTGGGCGGCCCGTACAGCATCGGAGGGGCCCATATGGCTGGCTGCCATGAACCACTCGGGCTTGTAAGCCCCCACCCCCAGCAGGGCTACATCTACCGAACCAAACTGCTCCTTGAAGTCGGGGTAATGGCTGGCGTAGCCGGAGTCGGCTCCAAAATAGATGCTCTTCCCACCCGACCGGATCAGGTAGCTGCCCCAGAGCCGTACGTTGGTATCGTTGAGGTACCGACGCCCCCAGTGGTGGGCGGGCAGGTATATGATTTCTATCTTACTGGTATCTGTACTATACTGCTGGTACCATCCGGCGGCCTGGCACCTGGCTCCCGGCACCCACTCCTTCAGTAGCTCATCCAGCATCAGTCCCGTCAGTAGCTCGGCCTGCGGATTCTGACGATGCAGCATCTGCACACTTTTCTGATCGCAGTGATCACGGTGGTCGTGGGAAAGAAGTATGTAATCCAGTCCGGTGATCTTAGTAGGATCAATGGGTAGTTGTGAATGCCGCTTCATGAAGCTGGAAGGCGTAGTCAGTACCGGATCGGTAAGCAGCGTAACGCCATTGAGCCGGATGAAGAAAGATGCGTGCCCCAGCCAGACCAGGCAATCCTGCTCCGAGTGCAGAAAATGGTCGTCTTCAACCACCAGTAGCTTAAACGTATCACGCTTTTTCTCTTCCTTCTGCGGGTTCGTTTCGGTCTGCCAGCGCCACAGTTCAGCAAAGCCCGGTATGGGTTGACCATCTTCATTCAGAAAGCGCCCCTGTTTGTTAACAGGTGTACCCGGCCAGTCCGGTCGTATTGTTTTGAGTTGAATATTAGATGCCACTCCGGTCTGCACCCAGTCCATCTCATCACGAACAAACTTAAAGTACAGAAGCCCCAGAACAAGGAGCAGGCAGAGTATATAGACGAGTAGCATCCGTGAAGTACAAGTAGATGTGATTTGTTGTAGCAACTATCAATCCGTATACTATTGTTTAGAAAGTATAGCTCCTTACGAAGCAAAGTTAACTCTACCCGATACTGATATAAAAACGAGGCGAAGTACCGGATAGTACTTCGCCTCGTTCAGGTAAGCTGTTACAATAGTATTTATACGATTACTTATTGCTCTGACCATTTCGGATACGTTTCAGCGTATCTCTTACGTCACGCTCTACCGACTCCATATCATTGCGGCCTTCCCGGTATATTTTCATATGAGCCTGGTACAGATCCATCCGGTCCTTCTCCAGGTCCTTCAGCTGTTTCTCCATTTGCTCACGCTCTTTACGGGTACTGGTCTTAGCCTTTTCGGCCATATCCCTCATATTATTTTCTATATTATCGATCTCGTACAGCACCAGGTCGCCCAGTCGCTCCATATCGGTACGGCTTGTATTAGCGTAAGCGTTACGGTTCTCATTGCGGTACGGATTGGGGTAATTATCCCGCATACCGGACTGGTTATCGTAGTTATCCTGACCATTCATCTGATTGGCATTGCTGCGGTTATCACGGTAGCTATACCGGGCATCAGTGATTGGTTGATTAGGGTATCTTCCGCTACCATCATTACCATACCGGTAATCATACATAACCTGGGGGTCCCCCGGATTCATCTGCGTATTAGAGGCGTTACGGTTAGAGGCGTTACGGGAGTTCTGGTTGTTATAGTTGGCATTTCCATTACGGGTGGTCGGACCATTGTTCTGGAAGTTATTGCGGCGGTAGTCAGCGTTCTCCTTGATATTACGGTTTACGCTGCTTACCTCCGGCCTCATGGTCTGATTGCTACTGAAGCCATTGTCATAATTATCAGAATACTCCCGGTTGCTGTCGTAATTGTTGTAGTTGTTATTGGTATTGTCATTGGTACTATAGCGCTGTCCATTCATCTGGCCTCCCCGGTTGTTCTGATTGGTATAGTCGCTACGGTTGTAGTTACTGTAATTGCGGTCATTCTGGCGGTTATTAGTATTGTAATGATTGTTATCATTGCCGCTATACTGGTTTTGGCCGCTCTGACGATTCTGGCTCATCTGGCCACTGTTATAGGCGTTGCTTTCATCCTGCCAGGTGTTATTCGTGTTGGTATACCCTTCACTGTTGCGCTGAGTTTCGTTGGTATTCCGGCTGTTCCGGTTCCTACGGTTGGTCATCGCATTCTGGTCCGACTCGCCTGACATCCGGGCATTCTGATTGGTTCCTACAGTACCCGCAGTACCCGACTTGCCGTCACCTCCCTGTATTGGAGCATCTCCCGTACTGTATGTACCCTGTGTACGATTGCCTCCGTTATCATCGGTAGCCCGTGTATAATTAAAATCTTCGGTCATAGACCGTGAGAATCTCTCATCGCTGGTAGAGCCTGTTCTTCTCTCGGCTACGTTTTCATTATCAGTTCTTCTCAGGCTGTCAGACATGTCTCTGAACGACGAGCAGGAAGAAAACATCAGCATTGCTGATAGTACTGAGCCAATTAGTGTTATCTTTTTCATGATTGTTCTTGTTTAAAAAATTAGAAATTGTGTCGAATTCCCGCACTAACCTGCGGACTTATAAATAGAAATGCCGGCAGCAGTTCTACATAAGTGCCTCCCTCTATAAAATACGACGATGGCCTACGGGCCGAGAAATACTCCAGTCCGGCGGTAGCCGAAGGCCCAATAGAGATATTATTAGTATAAGCTCCTACATTGCTAAACCGGTCGGGGTAGTACCGGCGTGAGTTCAGCTGAGCCCCTAAGCCAGTGTAGACGGTCATACGCTCTGCCAGCAAAGGGGTATACCATAGATAAGAGGTATTCAGCATAATCCCGGCGTTGCGGTACGTACCACTGCGATAGGACCGGTCCATTCCCAAAAGCCCTCCGTAAGTACCTATAGTTATGTCCAGTGCATTGTGATTACCGTACTTACGCAGGTTCACCCCGGTAGGCTCCCCCAGCTTAAAACCCACGGCCCAGCGTTGCGTCTGAGCGTTGGCCAGCGTAACTCCAAATACTAATAGTAGAGATAATAGTGCCTTCTTCATAACTTATCTATCTTTAGCGGGTTATATCAATTTTAGATGTATAACTGTACAATAATCACATGAAAACACTGTTCCATACCACCCGTACCCCCTAGTTACTTGTCCAATGTAGGTACTGAACCCCAACCTGGGGAGCCCCCTCAACGCCTGCCTTATTTTGATAAATTATACGTACATACATTGTTTTATGGGCTATTTATTCCTAATATTGAGCCCGACAGATTCTATACCTGTAGCCTAATGAAAGTAGTGATATCCACCGCAACAACTAAAGTATTTAACAAGAAGGACCTTGTAGCCTATTTCCTGGTAGCTGGTACCGGTGCCGTCGTACAGCTCATTTCTAGTAGTTTATTACAGGATTGGTTCGGCCTTACCTTTCAGCAGTCCATCTGGCCCTCTTACCTTGTTTCGCTGATCGTCGGATTTACTCTGACCAAGCTGTTTGCATTTGATGCCCGCCGCACCAATCAGACCCGCCGCGAAATGATCAAATTTTTTATGGTGGCTATCTTTTCGGGATTCGTAACGGATCTATTTGCGCGCCTTTCCTACATGATTTCCAACGCCTACTTTCAGACCTACGAATTTCATCTGCCCGGCGCCAAAACCATCAATGTCAATGAGATGGTGTGCTATGTGATAGGTATGGGATTCAGCTTTATGAGTAACTACATTCTGCACAAGACCTTTACCTTCAAGAGCACCGGCTTTTATGACCGTCTGAAAAACCTGATTGAAGACTAGCAAGTACCTGATAGAACAAAAAAAGCGGGATGCTCTTAGAGAACATCCCGCTTTTTTATGCTGCAACTACTTACTACACTCTTTCAATAATAATAGCCGAAGCTCCTCCCCCACCGTTACAGATCGCTGCCAGGCCGTAGCGTCCCTGTCTCTGCCGCAGTACATGCGTAAGGGTAGTCATGATACGGGCTCCGGAGGCTCCCAGCGGATGTCCCAGCGATACGGCCCCACCGTGTACATTGACCTTGTCAGGAGATACCTCCAGCGCTTTCATATACGCCAGTACCACTACGGCAAAGGCTTCATTGACCTCAAAGAAATCAATATCCGATAGCGAAAGGCCGGCCTTCTTAAGTACTTTCTGCGTAGATATGATAGGCGTAGTCGTAAACCAGCTAGGCTCCTGCTCGGCGTCGGCATAGGCTACTATACGGGCCAGGGGCGTTAGCCCCAGTTCCTTCACCTTGGAAGCCCCAGCCAGTACAAAGGCCGCCGCTCCGTCATTAATAGTGGAGGCGTTGGCCGCCGTTACGGTACCTTCGGGCGAAAACACCGGCTTCAGGGTAGCGATCTTGTCAAACTTCACCCGCTTGTACTCTTCGTCCTCCACTACCAGCAGAGACTCCCCCTTTTTCTGAGGTACCTCAACGGGAATGATCTCCTCTTTGAAAAAGCCGCTCTGGGTAGCTTCGGCGCTACGCTGGTAGGAGCGGATGGCAAACGCGTCCTGCTCCTCCCGACTGATACCATGCTCCGTAGCGGTGCGGTCGCCGCATACCCCCATGGCACAACGATCATATACATCCGTCAGGCCGTCTTTCAGGAGTCCATCTATAATCTCGCCGTGTCCATAGCCGTAGCCATTACGGCCCTTGGGCAGGTAGTACGGGATCTGCGACATGCTTTCCATCCCACCGGCAACGGCTATACTGATATCGCCCAGACGGATTGCCTGCGCAGCCATCGAGGCGGCTTTCATACCCGAGGCACACACTTTATTAACGGTAGTACATATTACTTCTTTGGGCAGACCACCGTACAGAGCGGCCTGACGGGCCGGTGCCTGCCCCACATTGGCCGACACTACGTTACCCATAAATACTTCCTCCACGGCTGAGGGATCTATACCGGCTTTTTCTACCGCTCCCTTAATGGCCTTACCACCCAACTCTGTGGCAGTCAATCCGGAAAGTACGCCTCCAAAGCTTCCAATGGGCGTCCGGGCCGCTGATACAATAAATACGTCTTCCTGCATCATTTAGTAGTTAGTAGCTTGATCTCCGCCAAAAATAACCTTTCCCGGAAAATATCCTCCCAGTACGTATGATTGATTACTTTGGCAGATCTCGGATGTTGATGAATGTTTTGTATTAAAGTAACGTTATACCTCCAATTCTGATTCCCCGAGGATTGTTACTGTCTAACTTTTAGACTATTATTCTTGGAAAATCAACAATTTGCCACTACGTTTGTGGTATCGTTCCTGGAACGATTATATTTTTATATTATTACTCTACAAAATTACTATACTTTATAGACTTTGAAGACGTCATTCTCCCAAATAACCACCGCTGATGATCCGGAAAAGGCCCTGTGGAAGTCCATGCAGGTTGCCTATATTGCTACCGGTGATCTGGAAGAAGATAGACGCCTGGCTGAGCAAGCCCGGCAACAAGGATATGTGGTTCTGCTAAGGGACTTACCCGAAGAATCTGATCCCGTTTTCAATGAAGCCGCTTCCCTACCCGAGCCCCCGGCAGATAACACAGATGCATCTACAAATAATGCAAAACAAAAGGTAGACTGGCGAGTACTGCGTAGCAAGGTATCGGCCGTAGCACTACGTGAGCGCAGCCGTACCGAGATAGCTATTAATCTGTTTTCGGCCCTGGCGCTGATGATCGTGGGGCACCTGCTATTTAGCTACCTTACCTATGACCGTATAGAGGTAGGTGTTAATGCGCTGCTAATGGAAGAAGACTTTCTCTTCTACCTGTTGGGTGGTTTTATAGCTCAGATGATCGACGGTGCTTTGGGAATGGCCTACGGAGTTACGGCTACTACTTTCCTGCTTTCGGTGGGTCTACCTCCTTCAGTAGCCAGTGCCAGTGTACATACCTCCGAGATCTTCACCAGTGGTGTGTCGGGCTACATGCACCTTAAGTTTGGAAACGTAAACAGCAAACTTTTCAAGACGCTGCTTATTCCGGGTGTTATCGGTGCTATTCTGGGAGCCTACGTACTTACTTCCCTTGAGCAGTATGTGTTTATTATCAAGCCTATCGTAGCCGTATATACCCTGATCCTGGGGGTACTGATTATAAAGAAAGCCTTAAAGAAGCGCATTCAGAAGCGCCCCGTTAAAAATGTAGGCTGGCTGGCCATGGCCGGTGGCTCACTGGATGCCATAGGTGGTGGGGGCTGGGGACCTATTGTGTCGTCTACCCTGATAGCCCGGGGCCGTCACCCCAAGTATACCATCGGATCGGTGAACCTGACCGAGTTCTTTGTTTCGATGGCCAGCTCGCTGACCTTCATTACTCTGATCGGATTTTCACACTGGCAGGTAATAGTAGGACTTATTTTAGGTGGTATGGCAGCAGCCCCGATCGCAGCTTCCTTAGCCCGCCGACTGCCCATAAAAACCATGATGATACTCGTGGGTATTGTAGTAATTGTGGTAAGTTTGAGGATTATTTACATGGTACTAAGTAGTCTTTAACAACTAGTATAGTCCTGCATTATCTTTGAATGTATCCTGAGTAAAGAGTTTAGAATATGAAGAAGCAAACCAAAGCCATACGCATACAGAGCAAGAAGTCGCAGAACCGCGAGCACTCAACTCCCCTGTACCTGACCAGCAGCTTTACCTTTGAAAGTGCTGAGCAGGGCAAGGCCCTTTTTGACGAAACCGAAACCGGTAACCTTTACAGCCGTTTCTCGAATCCTTCTGTTCAGGAATTTGTTGATAAGGTATGCATGCTCGAAGATTGCGAAGACGGTGTAGCTACGGCTACCGGTATGGCGGCGGTATTTGCCAGTATGGCGGCTCTGCTGAAGTCGGGTGATCACATTCTGGCCAGTCGGGCCCTGTTCGGGTCGGCGCACCAGATCATCACCCAGATCCTGAGCAAGTGGGGGATTACCTACACCTACCTGGATGCTGACGCCAGCGAGAGCGACTGGGAAGCAGCCGTACAGCCTAGCACGCGTATGGTGTACCTGGAGACTCCTTCCAACCCCGGTCTTGACCTGGTAGATCTGGAAATGATCGGTCGTCTGTGTAAGAAGCATGGTCTGATCTTTAACGTAGATAACTGTTTTGCTACACCGGCTATTCAGTGTCCGGCCGAGTTTGGCGCTGACATTATTGTACACTCAGCTACCAAGTTTATGGACGGTCAGGGTCGTGTACTCGGTGGAATAGTGGTGGGTAAGCCAGAGTATATCAAAGCCGTTAGATTCTTCTGTCGTCAGACGGGTCCTTCGCTATCACCGTTCAACGCGTGGGTACTGAGCAAGAGCCTGGAAACGCTGGAACTCCGGATGGACAGACATTCGTCTAATGCTCTGCAACTGGCTCAGGCGCTGGAAAAGCATCCGGATGTGAAGCGGGTCAACTATCCCTTCCTGCCGTCGCACCCACAGTACGACCTGGCTAAGAAGCAGATGAGTGCCGGTGGTGCTATCGTGACTATCGAACTGGAAGGCGGATTTGAGCGGGTAAGCTCGTTCTTTAACGCTCTGCAGATCCCGTCGCTATCATCCAACCTGGGTGATACCCGTACCATTGTTACGAATCCTTTTACGACTACCCATTCCAAACTCAAAGCCGACGAAAAGGCTGCGCTGGGTATCACCGAAGGTCTGATCCGTATCTCGGTTGGACTGGAAGCCGTAGAAGACCTGATTGAAGATTTTGAGCAGGCAGTAGCCGTATCGGCTGCCGCCATAGCAGTTGATAAATAAAAAATAACCAACATGCACACCAACCTATCCTCTTTGAATGCCGCTATCGCCGGCAAGACTGAAGCCGAGGCTTTGGCTGTTCTGGCGGATCTGTTCCCCGGTGAGGTAGTATTCTCGACCAGCCTGGGCTACGAAGATCAGGTAATCACTGACCTTATTTACCTTAATAATATAAATGTTAAGGTTTTCACACTGGATACCGGACGGCTCTTCAACGAGACCTACCTGACCCTGCAGAAAACCAACAACCGCTACGATACCAAGATCCAGGTATACTATCCGCAGACGGCGGCCGTAGAACAACTGGTAAGCGAGAAGGGGCCTCTGAGCTTCTACGACTCCCTCGAGAACCGCAAGGAGTGCTGCTTTATCCGTAAGGTAGAGCCTCTGAACCGTGCCCTGAAAGGTGCCAAGATATGGGTGACTGGTATCCGGGCTGAGCAGTCGGGCAACCGTCAGGATATGCCTCAGCTGGAGTGGGACGAAGCGCACCAGCTCTTCAAGTTCCACCCTATACTCCACTGGTCATTTGACAAGGTGAAAGAGTACGTCAAGGTGAATAACGTGCCTTACAACCCACTACACGATAGGGGCTTTGTAAGTATTGGCTGTGGACCATGTACCCGTGCGATCCGTGAGGGAGAAGACTTCCGCGCCGGCCGCTGGTGGTGGGAAGACGAGTCCAAGAAGGAGTGTGGGCTGCACGCCAAGTAAGAATTGAATCTATAACTTCCGAAGGTTCTGAAAGCTGCCCCGCAACAACGGATCAGCGTCAGAACCTTCCCTGATAACACAGCTGTTCATACAGCATCTAATTCGTAGTAAAAAACTATGTCAGTAGCCGTTAATCAAACCCAAACCATCGAACGTCCCAGCATGGATTATCTGGATCAACTCGAAGCCGAGGCGATCTATATCATGCGTGAAGTAGCCGGGCAGTTCGAACGCCCTGCTCTGCTGTTTTCGGGTGGTAAAGACTCTATCACGCTGGTTCGTCTGGCTGAGAAGGCCTTCGCTCCCGGTAAGATTCCCTTCCCGCTGGTACACGTAGATACCGGACATAACTTTGCCGAAGCGATCAGGTACCGCGATGAGTTAGCCGCCCGTACCGGTGCCAAGCTGATTGTACGGTACGTGGAGGATACCATCAAAGCCAAAGGACTGAAAGAGCCTACGGGTAAGAATGCCAGCCGCAACTGGCTCCAGACCTACACCCTGCTGGATACCATCGAAGAGTTTGAGTTTGATGCCTGCATAGGTGGCGCCCGCCGCGACGAAGAGAAAGCCCGCGCCAAAGAACGTATCTTCTCCTTCCGTGATGAGTTTGGTCAGTGGGACCCCAAGCGTCAGCGCCCCGAGTTGTGGAACCTGTTTAACGGACGCATCCACAAGGGCGAAAACGTACGCGTATTCCCTATCTCCAACTGGACTGAGCTGGACGTATGGTCGTACATCCAGCGTGAAAATATCCCTCTGCCCAGCATCTACTTTGCCCACGAGCGCGAGTGTATCCTGCGTGACGGTCGCCTGTTGGCTAACACCGACTTTATCCAGAAAGACGAGGACGACCAGATCGTAACCCGTCAGGTACGATTCCGTACGGTAGGTGATATGACTTGTACCGCCGCGGTGGAGTCAAGCGCCGCTACACTGGAAGAGGTAGTTGCCGAAATTACCGTGTCACGGATCAGCGAGCGCGGTGAAACCCGTATCGACGATCAGCAGACTGAGGCGGCGATGGAAGACCGCAAAAAGGGAGGATATTTTTGATAAAGACGCATTACTTGAACTCATGGATTTACTAAGATTTATAACAGCAGGTAGCGTAGACGACGGCAAAAGTACGCTGATCGGACGTCTGCTTTTTGATACAAAAAATATCCTGGCCGACCAGATGGAAGCCATCGAGCGGGCCAGCAAAACCCGCAATGCCGGCGAGATCGACCTGGCTCTGCTTACCGACGGACTGCGTTCGGAGCGTGAGCAGGGGATTACCATCGACGTAGCTTACAAATACTTCCAGACTCCCAAGCGCAAGTTTATCAGTATTGACGCACCGGGACACATCCAGTACACCCGTAACATGGTGACGGGTGCTTCCAATGCGGACCTGGCTATTATTCTGGTGGATGCCCGTCATGGGGTAGTTGAGCAGACCCGCCGCCACTCGCTGATCGCGTCCCTGCTTGGCCTGCCGCACGTAGTAGTGGCCGTAAACAAGATGGACCTGGTAGGATACTCAGAAGATAAATTTCTGGCCATCGCTCAGGATTACCAAGAGCTGGCTAACAAATTGAACATTAAAGATCTGACCATTATCCCGGTGAGCGCCCTCAACGGCGACAACATCGTGGATAAGTCAGAAGCAATGGCCTGGTACCAGGGCGAAACCATGCTTTCGGTACTTGAGAACGTTAACGTACTGAAGGACATTAACCTCAACGACGGTCGCTTCTCGGTACAGTACGTGATCCGCCCCCAGACCGAAGACCTGCACGACTACCGTGGCTACGCCGGTCGTATCCAGAGTGGCGTGTACCGCAAGGGTGACGCTATCGTGGTACTTCCTTCGGAGCGTACCTCTCGTATAGCCCGAATAGAAGTAGGTGGAAAAGAGGTAGAGGAAGCCTACGCTCCTCAGTCTGTAACCATTCTGCTGGAAGATAACATCGATATCAGCCGGGGCGATATGATTGTACCTGCCAATAACCTGCCTCAGCTGAGCCAGGATATCGAGGCGCTGGTGTGCTGGATGGATGACCGCAAAGAACTGAAGGTTGGCGGTAAATTTACCCTTCAGCATGGAACTACTCGTACGCGTTGCTCGGTTCGTAGTATTGAGTATCGGGTCGATATCAACACCTACGAGCAACTTGAAGACGTTGAGAGCCTGAAACTGAACGACGTGGCCCGTATCGTACTGCGTACGGCCCAGCCTATTGCCTACGACTCCTACCAGAAAAATCGTACAAACGGAGGTGCTATTCTGATAGACGAAACCTCTAACGTGACGGTGGGTGCCTGTATGGTAGAATAAATTTTTAAAACGGAAGCTTCGTGCTCCGTTTTACTGTGACTTTTTAATATACTATTCCGATAGAGTTATAGAAATTTCGAGATAATGAAAAATCTGACTATTACCGACAACGTCTCCGAGGCTGCAAAACGTGATATCCATGAGCTGCAGAACAAGATCGGTGTCTTTGCGACAGGCGAAGTACCAGAAGAGGCATTCCGTAAGTACCGCCTTGCCCGCGGTGTATACGGTCAGCGCCAGCCAGGCGTACAGATGATCCGCATCAAACTGCCCCACGGTCGTATCACGGCCGACCAGCTGGTACGTATCGCAGACTCTTCGGATAAATACGCCACCGGAAACCTGCACGCTACTACGCGTCAGGATATCCAGCTTCACTTTGTTAAACTCGCTGATTCACCTCAGCTCTGGGCCGATCTGGAAGATGCCAAGGTAACCCTGCGTGAAGCGTGCGGTAACACCGTACGTAACGTGACGGGCTCTGCCCACGCGGGTATCGATCCGGAGGAGCCATTTGATATTACTCCTTACGCTCATGCCATATTTGAGTACTTCCTGCGCAACCCTATCTGCCAGGAGATGGGCCGTAAGTTCAAGATTGCTGTTTCGGCTTCCGAGAAAGACTCTGCCTTTGCCTTCATGCACGACGTAGGCCTTATCGCCAAGTGGGGTGTGAACGAAAAAGGGGAAAAAGTGAAAGGCTTCCGTGTACTGATAGGCGGTGGACTGGGTGCTCAGCCCTTCCCGGCTCAGGAGGCGTACGACTTCCTCGAAGACAAATACGCTATCCCCTTCACCGAAGCTGTTATCCGGGTATTCGATCGCTACGGTGAGCGTACCCGCCGTCACAAGGCTCGTATGAAGTTCCTTCTGAATGACCTGGGTCTGGAAGGCTTCATGGAGAAAGTACGGGGAGAGTGGCCTGCGCTGAAGAGTAAAGAATTCATTGTAAATGCTCCTGACGAAGGTGCCGCCTACGGTACCCGCGAGTCACTAAGCAAAGATGCCATCATTGAACTGGGTCGCAACAGCCTGGATGCCTCCCAGCTGGAGCAGTATACCCAGTGGGTGAAGACCAACGTATTCGAGCAAAAGCAGCAGGGCTGGTACGGTGTCAATATCCGCCTCCTCCTGGGCGACATGCACTCGTCTACGGCCCGTCAACTGGCTGACATTGTTCGTCAGTATGCCGCCGACGATATCCGTGTAACGGTAAACCAGGGCTACCTGCTACGCTTCATCAAAGGTGAAGATCTGCCGGTAGTTTTTGAAAAACTAAATGCACTGGGTCTGGCTGAGCCTGGCTTTGACAGTACCGCCGACATTACTACCTGCCCAGGTACCGATACCTGTAACCTGGCCATTTCGAGCAGCTACGGTATTACCCGTGTTCTTGAGAAAGTAATGAAGGAGGAGTTCCCCGACATTATCTATAACAACGATATCAAGATCAAGATCAGCGGCTGTATGAACGGTTGTGGTCAGCACAGCGCCAGCAACATCGGTATGCACGGTAGCTCGATCAAGAACGGCAAGTACGTACTACCTGCCATGCAGCTGCTGCTGGGTGGTGGATTTACAGGTGTAGGAGGCGATGGACAGATTGGTGATAAGGTGATCAAGATCCCTACCAAGCGTGGACCTGATGCCCTGCGTCTGCTCCTGACCGACTACGATGCCAACGGTCTTGAGGGCGAGTACTTCAACGACTACTACAACCGTCAGAGCAAAAACTACTTCTACCAGTTGCTCAAGCCCCTGGCTGACCTGACTACCGTAGAAGAGAGCGACTACCGCGACTGGGATCACGATGAGCTGTTCAAGACCGAGATTGGTGTGGGTGAGTGTGCCAGTGTAATCCTTGACCTGGTAGCGACTACCATCATTGAGGCTGACGAGAAATTTATCCTGGCTAACGAAAACCTCGAGCGTCAGGTTTGGGCCGATGCGATCTACCACGCGTACAACGTGTTCATCACGGGTGCCAAGGCGGTACTGATCAGCAAAGGCATTGCGGCCAATACCCAGCATGGTATCGCCAAAGATTTCGACGAAAACTTTGGCAGCGAGTTCTTCCCGGTAGCCGAAGGCGCCGAGCAGAGAGGCTTCCGTGACCTGGTATTCAGCATCAACAAGAACGAGCCTACCGAAGAGTTTGCCCGTCAGTTTATTGCGGCAGCTTCCAAGTTCCTGTTCGATCTGAAGGCATTCCGCGAAAAACAACTGACCGAAGAAGGAGAACCTACTTTACAGGAACTGTCTTTCGGTCAGGATAGTTAAGAGTATAGTTGCGTAACCGGGCGGTTGCTTACGGTACATACCCTAAGCAACCGCCCGATAACTATAATCCAGAATGAAACTAACCCTGATAGGTGCCGGCCCCGGCGATCCTGAACTCATAACCCTTAAAGGAATCAAAGCCCTGCAGAACGCACGGGTAGTGCTGTACGACGCCCTGACGCACCCTGACCTGCTGGACTACTGCCCTGACGACTGCGTGAAAGTACACGTAGGCAAACGCTTCGGGAAGCACAGCGCCAACCAGGATGTCATCAACTACATGATCGTGGAGTACGCGATGCAGTACGGGGATGTAGTACGTCTCAAAGGAGGCGATCCCTACGTATTTGGTCGCGGCTACGAAGAGGTGGAGTTTGCGGCCAAGCACGGTATAGAATCCGAGGTGATTCCGGGTATTTCCAGCAGCTATGCTGTACCAGCCCTGGCGGGTATCCCACTGACCTCCCGTGGTGTTAGTGAAAGCTTCTGGGTCGTAACCGGTACTACCAAGTCGCACATGATGTCGTCGGATCTGATGCTGGCGGCCCAGTCAACGGCTACGGTAGTGGTACTGATGGGGGTTCATAAGCTGCCTGAAATCGTGGAGATCTACACGCAGCTGGACAAGCTCGACGAACCGATCGCCATTATTCAGAATGGCTCCCTGCCTGAGCAGAAGGTTGTAACAGGTAAGATCAGCAACATATTGCCTCTGGCGCAGATTTGTGGTATAGCCTCTCCGGCCATTATCGTAATTGGTAAGGCCGCTTCCCTACCCGATCACCTGAACCAGTGTGTACAGGAGATCACTCAGCGCAACTTATAGCAGTAGTATAGTAATGAACGGTACGTTGTTACGCTGGTCACGCTACGACAGCCAGCGTAGCAGCCACGTCCAATCCAGATCGGGCTTGATAGCTCTGTCCTTGAACTCGAGGAAATATATAATAGCCGCCAGAAACAGGTAGCTCGCAAAGAGCCACTTCTTCTTCTGTTCGTACACCAGCGGGTGGTGAAAGTACTCATACACCATAGAAGCCGAAAATCCGACTACCATCATCATCATCGACACGATTCCGCAGTCTGTACGGTAGTGATTATACGACGCCAGCGCCGGTGCTCCCAGCACCAGATACATCAGCCACATCCCAAACCCCATCCTGTACAGGTACATGCTGAGGCGGCGGTCGTTCTTAATGTTAAATAATCCTTCAAACATAAGTACTTATGATAAGTTGGAATAAGTGAAGGTATCAACAATACCTTACAATTCCAATTTCTGCTGCATCCTTGCAGATTTAACGTATTTTTGTAAAAATCTTTTCCTACATAAGTTGCTTACCAACCTGTTCATAGTAGTACTTAATGCCCTGTCGCGCCTATCGTGGAGCGCCTTATATCGTATTTCGGATGGTTTGAGCTGGCTGCTTTTTAGTGTGGTCAACTACCGGCAGAAGGTAATCTGGCAAAATCTGCGCAATAGTTTTCCCGATAAAAACGACCAGCAGCTACGTACTATTGCCAGGGACTTCCACCGGCACTTTACGGATCTTATTGTAGAAACGCTTAAATTACGCCGGGCCTCTGCTCAGGAAGTACAGGAACGACTGGTGGGTGATATTTCCGTTATTGACGACCTGTACGCCCGTGGCAGGAGCGCGGTGTTTGTACTGGGCCACCGGGGCAACTGGGAGCTGGCCAACCTGTTCGCGTCGGTTACGTTTCAGCACGAGTGCATCGTGGTATACAAGCCGCTGAGCAACCCTACCTTTGAGGAGTGGTTCCGGGTGTTGCGTACCCGCTTTGGCAGTACCATGGTACCTATGCGGGAGATATACAGTGACCTCCTGAAGCCCCGTACCCGGCCGTACCTCCTGTTTCTGGTCAATGACCAGTCTCCCAACCCCAAGTCGGCTTACTGGACCCGCTTCCTCAACCAGGATACGGGCGTGTACCGCGGGGTGGAGTCCATAGCCCGTAAGTACAACCTACCGGTTGTATATGCTGATCTCCGCCGGAACGAAGAGCGTCGCGGGTACTATTCGCTGATCATTAACCCCATTACCGATAATCCGGCCGAGGTACCCCTCAATGGTGTACTGGAAAAGCAGATACAAATACTTGAGCGTGATATAGTAAACCAGCCGGGCAACTGGCTGTGGAGCCACAAGCGCTGGAAACACCAGCGCCCGGCCATTCTACAACCCGAACAATTACTGGAAGTCAGACAAGATCGTGAGTAGTCCTACTAAATTCCTGATCATACGGTTTTCATCCATTGGGGATATCGTCCTGACAACGCCCGTAATCCGTTGTCTGAAGGAGCAGTTTCCCGGAGCCGAAATCCACTTCTGTACCAAGGCCCGGTACCGGTTTACACTGGAGGCTAATCCGTTTATTGATAAGCTATGGTGCCTCGAAGGGAGCATGGGCGACCTGGTATCAATGCTCAGAAAGGAGAAGTATGACTATATCATTGACCTGCACAACAACCTGCGTACGTTTCGGATCAAGATGGAGCTGGGTGTAAAGACCTTCAGCTTCCCGAAGCTCAATATGCAGAAGTGGCTGCTCACGCGCTTCAAGATCAACACGCTGCCCCAGGTACATATTGTAGACCGTTACATGTCAACGGTAACACCGCTGGGCGTAATCAACGATGAAAAAGGCCTTGACTACTTCATCCCCTACCGCGACGAGGTAGAGCAGGACTGGATTCCGGCTACCCACCGCCGGGGCTACGTAGCCTACGCCATCGGCGGCCAGCACAACACCAAGAAACTGCCCACCCGGCGCATCATAGAGCTATGCCGCAAGATTAACTACCCCATTATCCTGCTGGGGGGTAAGGAAGACGCCGAGGCGGGCGAAGAAGTACGCAAGTACCTGGGTGATGATCTTATCTTTAACGCCTGCGGCAAGTGTACCTTTAATCAGTCGGCATCGCTGCTCAAACAGTCCCGTCTGGTATTTACCCACGATACGGGTCTGATGCACGTAGCCGCGGCTTTTAAAAAGAAGACGTACTCCATCTGGGGCAACACCATTCCGCTCTTTGGCATGTACCCCTACAAAACGCCTTTTGTGGTACTGGAAAATAACTCCCTCAAATGCCGCCCCTGCTCCAAGATCGGCTACAAGCGCTGCCCGCTGGGGCACTTCAAGTGCATGAATGATATTCAGTTCAATTTTGAGTTAAGAGAACTACGAAGTAAGAAATAGGGTTATCTAGGGAGCAGTCTTGTTGTATTAACCGCTGATATTCCAACTACTAATCAATGACTAAAAAAGTAAACGTAGGGATCGTACAGATGAGCTGTACGGATGATGTACAGGCCAATGTGCAGAAAGCTTCTGAGAAGGTACGCGAGGCCGCGGCCAAAGGTGCTCAGATTGTGTGTCTGCAGGAGCTTTTTACTTCACTGTACTTTTGTGATGTCGAAAGTCACGCCAACTTCAGCTTGGCCGAAGCCATTCCCGGTCCTACGACCAACCATATGAGTGAGCTGGCCAAAGAACTGGGCGTGGTAATCATTGCGTCGCTGTTTGAGAAGCGGGCCCACGGACTTTACCATAACACGACCGCAGTACTGGATGCCGATGGCACCTACCTAGGCAAGTACCGCAAGATGCACATCCCCGACGACCCTGGGTACTACGAGAAGTTTTACTTTACTCCCGGTGACCTTGGTTATAAAGTTTTCAAGACCAAGTACGCGACTTTTGGCGTACTGATCTGCTGGGACCAGTGGTATCCCGAAGCAGCCCGTATTACCAGCCTCATGGGTGCCGAGATCCTCTTCTACCCTACCGCTATCGGCTGGGATGTGAACGAGACCGACCCCATTACCAACGAGGAGCAGTACGGAGCCTGGCAGACCATCCAGCGCGGCCATGCCGTAGCCAATGGAGTGTATGTAGTAGCCGTTAACCGCGTAGGCCGCGAGGCCGACCAGCAGTTCTGGGGTGGATCATTCGTAGCCAACCCGCACGGACGCCTCCTGTACCAGGCCCCGCACGATGAGGAACTGGTACACGTACAGGAGCTCGATCTGCAGAAGCTGGATCACTACCGTACTACCTGGCCGTACTTCCGCGACCGTCGCATTGATTCGTACCAGCCTATTACCAAACGATATATTGATCAGGAGGATTAATCATTCTCCTCTCGAATACAAAAAAGCACGCCTCTCCCTGGAAGCGTGCTTTTATTATTTATATGCAACCTGTATTCAAATTCACTATCAGAAGCCAAAGCCGGCGGTAAGCTGCCAGAGCGACGAGCGAACAGCCAGGGGATCTATGGATGAGGAAGCCCACCGCTGATTGCTGAGGCTAGCCTCACGCCGCAGGTCCAGCTGTACCCCCTGGAACGTAAAACCTATACCCGCCTGGTAGCTAAACTGCGCCTGCTGGCTGGTCTGGGCGATAGACTGGTTGGAGTACTTCTTCACCGCTTCTTTCAGATTACCATCCATCACCGTCAGAGAGGCCATGGGGCCGGCATTGATCCGGAAGGAGCCCAGCCGGAGCCCCAGCAACAGGGGCAGATCAATGGTACCTACCTTGGCGTTGAATGACTGTGTCTGGAGACCATCGCGGATCAGGTTCATCTTACCGCCCTTTACCGACAGCAGTACTTCGGGCTGTAAGTACAGTGTGCGGCCGATACGGGCGTATACTCCCCCGACAATTCCCGTCGAGTGACTGTCGTTCTGCTGGAAGAAGTCATAGACTATATTCCCGCCCGACATAATTGGTAGTCCATCCTGACCTAGCCGGGGCGTTCGGTACGACAGGTCATCAATCTGGGAGTAGTTGGCTCCTACTTTCAGACCGAGGGTAAAGCGGGGGCCTTTGGATTGGGCGTAGCTACCAAAAGATAGCAGGAGAGTCATCCCCACCGTAAGCAGGGCAATCGTTACTATTTTAAATTTCATGGCTAATAGATGATTCTGTATTCCTACGACACAAATGTAGCAGCCTCTTCAGCATCTGCCCAGCGTATACCTACTCAACCGTTGAATTGGCCGGTTCAATGGTACATTTTTCTATCCGGAACGACACATTTCTCCCATAAAGCGTAGTACCCCCTGCCATTGGCTCTGGTACAGGTTTTTCAATCTACGTTCCTACTCTTACATGATACAGCCATGAGCAAGCCCGTCACCCCCAGGATACAGCCTGGTTACGTATGAGGAGCCAGAGTAGTAATTAAGCTCCTGAGATGTTTCTACGCGCCTTCCCAAAAAGAAGGGGCATATTTTCCAAAACTTTTTCGCACGCAATCTATTTACCCGTATAGCATTTTAGACGGCCTAAACATCCACAACCTATGAGTCATACCAGCCCCCGAATCCAACGCCTACGCGACGATATAGAACCGCTGCGCCAGCAACTGGTCAGCCACCCCGTTTACGATCATATCCGGTCGCTTGACGACCTCCGGGTCTTCATGGAGATTCACGTATTTGCTGTATGGGACTATATGTCGCTCCTGAAAGCCCTGCAGCGCGCCCTCACCTGCGTAACGCTGCCCTGGATGCCGAGCGGAGCCCCGCACCTGCGGTACCATATCAACAAGATCGTACTGGAAGAAGAAAGCAACATAGACCCGGAAGGACGGCATCTGAGCCACTTTGAGCTATACCTCGAGGCCATGAAACTGGCCGGGGCCAACACCAGCCGCATTCAGAGCTTGCTGGACAACCTGCGTTCGGGTGCTTCGCTTACCGAAGCCCTCGAACAGACCAATACGCCGGCGAAGGAGTTTGTACTACATACCTTTGATATCATCGAGAATAGCGTAGTACCCGTGCAGGCGGCGGTATTTACCTTTGGCCGCGAGGATCTCATCCCCGACATGTACCTGAGCATCGTACGGAAGCTCAGCGAAAGCTTCCCCGAGCAGGTAGGCATGTTTCAGTTCTACCTGGAGCGCTTCATGGAAATTGGCGTCGATCACCATTCGCACCTGGCCTACCAGATGACCGAGGAACTGTGCCTGGACGACGATACCCTCTGGCACAAAGCCACCGAAGCCGTCAAGACCTCCCTCACCAACCGCCTCCACCTCTGGGATGCCGTCATGCTGGCTATCACCACACGGAAGGAAGAGTATCTGGCGTAGGTAGTCCGGTGCATCATCAATAAATAAGCAGCCCCATCTGGTATAGTAGATGGGGCTGCTTATTTTGTTCTACCTACAATGAAATCAGAGCATCCTCTTCTTTTTAGGAGTATATAACCTGTACGAGTAGATTATATAATACACGGCAATTGAATGGCTTACTCAATTTTTCACACAATATACAATGCAATCATCCGACTCCTTCCGCCAGCTAGCCCTCTCCTTCCCTGAGGCTACCGAGCAGCCACACTTTGAGAAGCCTTCTTTTCGGGTAGGGAAGAAGATATTTGCGACGCTGGATGTACCGAATCAGCAGGCCACCATCAGGCTTTCCGAACAGGATCAGGATCTTTTTTCGGTGTATGACAGCACGATCATCTACCCCGTACCCAACAAATGGGGCAAGCAGGGCTGGACGTGGCTGGATCTGACGCGGGTACCTGCCTCCTTGCTCCGTGACGCCCTCACAGCTGCCTACTGCGAAGTAGCTCCCGCCAGGCTAGCCGAACTGGTGAAATCACAAACTCAGGAAGATGACTAGAAGTAAAGGGGGCGGAAGACAAAGCCCTGCTTTCGGTTGTACTCCAGGGCCGGAGCGGGCAGGTGAAAAGCACTGATTACGTTGAATACCGTCTTCAGTACCTTGCTGCGGGTTTTGATATTCATCAGGTTCAGGTCCAGGGTGAGGTAGTACCGGCGGTACGCGTCATAGCCCAGCCTCCGGTTTTCGGCGGTAGTAGCCGCCGCCATTTCGCTGGCTCCGTAGCCCACCGCTATATTCAGCCACTTCGGAAACCGATTTCCTTTGGGCAGGAATGCCGACAGATCAGCAGCCAGCCAGTAGGTCTGTCCGTTGTAGTCTTTCAGCATCTGTTCAAAGTAGTGATCGCCTACCTCCATGACGCGCCCCGTTTCGATGTTGGTTTTGTGGAATGAAAACTTGGGCATGATCCGTACTTCGTTCCATAGATGGTACTGCGCCCATACCGCCGCCGAGCCCAGCGTATTGGCTCCCATGTCGCTGAGGGAGGCTCCGTAGGTTTCGCTGTACCCGTCAAATATCTCAATGGGCGTCTGCAGGACCACCCCCACCAGGCTCCCGTACAGGAGGGCCTTCTTATCAGGCACACCCGACCATTTCAGCACATCTACCCCCGCCCGGCTCTGGTGAAAAGCCGTCCAGAAGTGGCCCGCCTTATCCACCTGTTTCCAGTGGTGGAGGTCGTCGTGGAAATAAAAGGTAGAGCGGGGCTCGTCCTGCTCGTACCAGGCGTTGTGCAGCAGGATAAGGCTGGTGGTATAACCGGCCGCAAAGCCGGTGATAACGCCAATCTGGCGATTTCGTTTCTGGATTCGGGTCAGGGAATCAGACTCAAAGGCGAACGCCGAAGTAGCAGATAACAGGAGCGCCGCAAAAAGAACCAATAGCCAGCCGAGTCGCCCCCTGTTCTTCCCGGGGAAAATAGCTGTTAACGTACCGCCTATATTCAAATCACTTACATTTAACTGAAAATACCCTCCCGGGGACCAATACTAAGGGTAACCTGCTGTTCTAAAGTAATGTTTGGACGGTATCAACTCCTGGATAACACCACGTCCGGTACCACTTTACTTTCAGAATCATTGTGAGTACCTTAGTCAAAGGATTTCTCTTTCTTCACCTGCCCTCCCTATCACAATTAGCTCTGCCAGCATTGTACCGTTACTACCTCCTCGCTAGATACTTGATCTGGTACTTTTTTAACTTTGAAACTGCTTTATTATGAAAAGGAGAAAGCTAATTTCAGCAGTACTTACCTTCGTTCCGGCTCTGTTTACTACCTCGGCCAAAGCACGCCAAAAGCAGAGTCCGGAGGAAGGCTTTAAGGTCAATGCCGGAGAAGGACGTTACCACGGCCATATCCGGCTCAAGGGTGTCAACTCCAACGTACTGGATGTAAAGGTATCCGGCAAGGATACGGACGGGCAGCTGGCGATCTTTGAACAGACCGGGCTGTCGCCCGGACGAGGTACTCCCCTACACATTCATCCTTACCAGGACGAGATATTTTATGTACTGGAAGGAGAGTACTTTTTTAAAGTAGGTACCGACACCCACCGGCTGCGGCAGGGCGACAGTATTTTTCTGCCCCGCAAGGTACCCCACGCCTGGACCCAGGTAAGCCAGCAGGCCCGTATGTCGGTAACGGTGCAGCCCGCCGGTAAGCTGGAAGAGTTTTTTGTAACGATGGCCGCGCTGGAGCAGGAACCTACGCCTCAGCAGGTGGCCAAGCTATTTATGGACCATCAGATGCAGGTAGTAGGTCCACCGCTGAAAGTAGAGTGAACAGGTAGTTAATACGTACATGCACTCGCTCTGTACACTAAGCCAGTTACCCACTACTACAAGCAAAGAAGGCCGGGAGGTACCGGCCTTCTTTGCTATTACAACATGTTCATGTACTTCTAGAAAGCCGATTTAAATACTCCTCCATCTACCCGGAGGGCCGCACCATTGGTAGCCGACGAGAGCGGACTGGCCACGTAGGTGACCAGGTTGGCTATCTCGTCGACCGTTGCGAAGCGCTGGATAATGGAAGAAGGGCGCGCGGTACGGAAGAAATCGGCCTCGGCCTCCTCGGTAGTTACCCCTTTCTCCCGGGCCAGGCTGGCTACAAAATCTCCTACTCCTTCGGAGCGGGTGGGGCCGGGCAGGATGGCATTGACGGTTACGTTGGTACCGCGGGTGAGTTCAGCTAGTCCGCGGCTCACGGCCAGCTGGGCGGTCTTGGTCATGCCGTAGTGGATCATCTCCTCCGGTATGTTAATGGCCGACTCGCTCGAAATAAAGATAATCCGCCCCCAGTTGGCCTCCAGCATCCGAGACAGGTAGTGCCTTGACAACCGGACACCACTCAGTACATTAACCTCGTAAAAGCGCAGCCAGTCCTCATCGGGTATCTCGGTAAATTGTTTGGGCTCAAAGATCCCGACGTTATTGATCAGGATATCTACGGAGGGGAACTGTTGGGTGATAGCGGCCACTTCGTCGGCGCTGGTGAAGTTGGCCGCTACGCCATGCACAGAGGCCTCGGGGTACTCACCCTTCAACCGGCTGATGGCCTCATCTACCCGGGCCTGGGTACGTCCGTTGATGATAACCGAAGCTCCTTCCTGTAAGAGCTGTCGGGCAATGGCAAAACCAATTCCACCGGTTGAGCCGGTCACGAGGGCGGTTTTCCCCTGAAGGTGTGTATTCATATGCGATTAAATGTATGAGTTAGTATTGCTTTATTAACCTGTCTCCGCATATAGCAGTTCGCAACTTGTATGTTAAATATTTCTGAGTGGCACCAGTTACCAGACTGCCCGGTACAGTCACTTTTCATGTACATGGTGGCCTGGCCGGCCGGCCTAGCTCCGCTAACAAAATCCGGGTTTAGCGGTTAGACCTATTCAGGTAGGTGTAGCTAAACTCTTTCAGAATGGATACGACACACAGGGGAAAGCCCCTCGGACACCCGGAACCGGCACGATCCATGCGGGCCACGTTGCTCATTGGTATTGGCATCATGGCCGCCGTGGACGAAATTATCTTTCATCAGCTCCTGGGCTGGCACCATTTCTACGACCTTTCTACCCCCGAAATAGGCCTGCTGACCGACGGACTGCTGCACTCGGCCGAGCTGGTAGCCATTGTGGCTGGTTTCTTTATGCTCGCTGACCTCAGACGCCAGCATAGCTTTGTACCCATGCGAGGCTGGGCTGGTTTTTTTATAGGAGCGGGCGGCTTCCAGCTTTTTGACGGCATCGTCGACCATAAGCTGCTGCGTGTACACCAGATCCGTTACGACGTGGATGTACTTCCCTACGACCTGGCCTGGAACATAGGGGCGTTGATCCTACTGATCATTGGGATCGTGCTGGTACGACGGGCCAAAGCCACGGAGCGGAGCCGAACCGGGTCAATCGCCTGATGTACCATGCACGAGCACCACGCCCATCATACCAGTAGCAGTACGTTAGGAGAGTATATACCTCTGATAGTACTGGCCCTGCTGGCAGTCCTTTATCTGGCGGCCGTATGGCAGCTTCGCCCTACCCACCGGAGTTGGAACTCCTGGCGTACGCTGAGCTTTATGAGCGGTATGGTACTGCTGGCCGTAGCGGGGTCGCCCGCCATGATGAGTTACGCGCATCAGGACTTCCGGGGCCACATGCTGATGCACCTCCTGATCGGGATGCTGGCACCGCTGGGGCTGGTGCTGGGAGCCCCCATTACGCTGGCGCTCAAGTCACTCTCTCCCCCGGCAGCCCGTACCCTAACGACCATCCTGCGTAGCTCGGTTTTCTACTTCCTGAGCCATCCCATTACGGCCCTCCTGCTGAACATCGGCGGCATGTACGTCCTGTACTTGACCCCTCTCTACAACGCTACCTTTACCAGTCCGGCGCTGCACCACTTGGTCCACATCCACTTTCTGGCGGCGGGGTACCTGTTCACCTGGTCCATCGCGGGTCCTGATCCTGCGCCCCGGCGCCCCAGCCTCGGGCTCCGAGTGGGAGTACTATTTTTCAGCATAGCAGCCCATGCGTACCTGAGCAAATTTATGTACGCCTATCTGTACCCACTGCATTCGCCCCACCCCGCCGAAGAGATACGGGCCGGGGCTAAGCTGATGTACTACGGAGGTGACCTGTCGGAGCTACTGCTGGCGGTGGCCTTGTTCACGATCTGGTACCAGAAGCGCCAGCACCCACGGTACAGGGCCAACCTGCTGCTCGATTAGGCGGATATGAATTTTAAAATTACGTATGTTTAGGGGCTGTACGTAGTGTATGGATATGTGTCGAACTAGCAGCCAGTAGTCACAATCCTTGAACAACCATGAAGAAAACTATTCTGATTACCGGCGGAAGCGAGGGAATCGGGGCCGCCACGGCCCTTCTTGCCGCCCGACAAGGTTATGTAGTATGTATTAATTACCGCCAGAATCAGGAGGCGGCCCAGGCGGTACTAAGCCGGATCAGGGAAGGAGGTGGAGAGGCCTACGCGTACCAGGCAGATGTATCGGATGAAGAGCAGGTAGTGCGTATGTTCAGCTCCATAGATCGCGAAGTAGGTACCCTTACGGCCCTGGTCAACAACGCCGGTATCATAGAGCCCCAGCAGAGACTGGTACAGATGTCGGCCGAGCGGCTGCACAAGGTATTCGCGACGAACGTGGTAGGCAGCTTTCTCTGCGCACGCGAAGCTATCAAACGCATGTCTGCCAAAAACCACGGCTCCGGAGGTAGTATTGTCAACGTGTCGTCCATGGCTTCGCGGCTGGGCTCCCCCTTCGAGTACATTGACTACGCCGCCACCAAAGGCGCCATTGACTCCATGACGCTGGGACTGTCCAAAGAGGTAGCCGAAGAAAACATCCGGGTCAATGCGGTGAGGCCTGGTACCATCTACACCGACATCCACGGTAAGGCTGGCGAGCCCAATCGTCCGGAGCGGGTCAGGGAGGCGATCCCCATGAAGCGGGCCGGACAGCCCGAAGAGGTAGCCAATACTATACTATGGTTGCTCTCGGACGAAGCTTCCTATATTACGGGAGCACTGGTGGATGTAGCAGGAGGTAGATAATCTATCTTTGTATACATTCTCAGCCATTCACCCACCTCTTCCTTACTATGTCCCATTTCCCCGTCACCAACTCCACCCTATCCGCCCCACACATCGGACAGTACCTAGTGGAGCACTACGGGCTCAGCCCCGCCACTACCTGCACCCTATTCCGTACGGGCATCAATCACTCCTATATCGTTACGGACGGTACCCGCAAGTACGTGTTCCGGGTATATAGCTTCAACTGGCGAACGGAACAGGAGATTGCTGAGGAACTCCGGCTGTTGAATCTCTTACAGGCGCAGGGCGTATTGGTTTCGTACGCGGTAGCCGATACCCAGGGAGAGCTAATACAAGCCTTGCCGGCCCCCGAAGGCCCTCGGTACGGGGTACTATTCACCTATGCCGAAGGGAAGAAAGTACGCGACTTCTCCCTCGAAACCAGCTACCAGCTAGGTACCCTGATGGCCCGACTGCACCTGATCACCCAGGGAGTGACACTCGACCGGGTCACGTATAGTCTAGACACGCTGGTACACCTGCCCTATACCTACGCCCGCATCCACTTTTCGGAAGACAACGAGGAAATGCAGTACATCCGGAAAGCCGGGGAGTACCTACGTGCTGAATTTGAAAAGATAGATAATAGCAAAGTACGGCGGGGAGCCATCCACCTGGACCTGTGGTACGACAACATGCACATTACCGACGCGTCGGAGATTACCCTGTTTGATTTTGATTTCTGTGGGAATGGCTACCTGTTCTACGACCTGGCTTATACTACTATGCAGCTCTACCATACCGAGCCCGACAAGCAGAAGTACCAGGAAAAGCTGAAACACTTCTGGGCGGGCTACGAGTCAGTTACACCCCTGGACGAGGAAGAGAAAAGATGGCTGCCGCAGGCGGGTCTGGCTATCTGGATCTTTTACCTGGGCGTGCAGTCGCAGCGGTTTGACAACTGGTCCAACTTCTTTTTGAGTGAGAACTACCTGAAGAGGTACCTGGGGATGGCAAAGGAGTGGCTGGCCTACCACCAGATACAAATTAATTAGTGACGTTATCAGTTTGCTCCACTGCCGCCTGCCGTTCTGCCCCTATCCCCTGCCGCATCTGATCGGTGGTCTGGCGGGAGCCGTCGTGGCTCCAGCCCGGCGGGCCGAAGATGTACCCCAGAGCCGCCCGTAGCGAAGGAGCCTTCGCCACATCCCTGCCTATATCCATCCACTCGTGCAGCGCGATCCGGAAGGGATTGTAGGTATTGATGTCTTTGGTGAGGCCGTAGCGGGGCCGCTTCCCCTCTGCCTGAAAGGTCCCAAACATCCGGTCCCAGATGATCAGGATACCCGCGTGGTTTTTGTCGAGGTACTCTACATCCGAGCCGTGGTGCACACGGTGGTGCGAAGGCGTATTGAAGATAAACTCAATAGGCCGGGGCAGCCTGCCCACGGCTTCGGTATGGATAAAGAACTGGTAAAGCAGACTGATGGACTGCATCAGGATTACATCCACCGGGTGAAAACCCAGCAGCGGCATCCAGAGGTAAAAGATAAAGCTTCCGGATAGATTGCCGGTCCAGGTCTGGCGGAGCGCGGTACCGAGGTTATAAAACTGCGACGAATGGTGTACAACGTGCGACGCCCAGAAGTACCTGACGCCGTGGCTGGTCCGGTGAAACCAGTAGTAGCTGAAATCGTCGGCGAAGAAGATAGCCACCCAGTACCACCACTGCGTGCGGTCCGGCTCAAAGATCCGAAACTGGTAAAACAGCGTAATAGCCCCAAATACCACCGCCTTGGACACAAAGCCTGTAATGACATTACCGATACCCATAGACAGGCTGCTCACCGTGTCGCGGGTGTGGTAGTGGTCGTGGTGCCGCTGTAAATGACGCAGGTACAGTACCTCCAGGATAATGGACCCTATAAATACAGGTACTGCATATAAGATAATGTCTTTCAAGGCTTTAATTAAAATAGTATGTGCTATACAATAGTACGAAGTAGGTACTTAAAAAGCAATATATGCAAGATCCATACCCAAAGGGAGTCTATTCATAGTAAATTTTGTTCTCTACTTTACGAACTTTGCAGCGCTCTTGTGCAAGAAGCAGAACTTACAAACTACTATCGTTTTGGAAAGGACAAACATACAATCTGAACTGACTATCACTCCCAAGCAACTGGGTTTCTTTTTTCCGGCCGAGTGGCACCCGCACCGGGCTACCTGGCTCACATTCCCCCACAACGACGCCTCCTGGCAGGATGATAAGCTAGACCGGATGCGCCCGCAGTACCTCCAGTTCATCAAGGCTATCAGCCAGGGCGAAAACGTAGGTATCGTAGCCAACGATGAGCCACTGAAGCAGTTTGTCATCGAAAGGCTGGATGCGGTTGGTGTGGACCTGAACAAGATAGAGTTTGTGGTGAAGCCTACCAACGATGCCTGGTGTCGCGACCACGGCCCGGCCTTCCTGATCAATCCCGAAACGGGTCAGAAAATGATCGTCGACTGGGGGCACAATGCCTGGGGCGGCAAGTACCCTCCCTACGATGATGATAACCGTACCCCGCTGGCCATAGCCCAGCACCTGGGACTCCTGGCGGTGCAGCCGGGCATTATTATGGAAGGTGGTTCGGTGGAATTTAACGGAGCCGGATCGCTGCTGACCAGTCGCTCCTGTCTGCTCAACCCTAACCGCAACCCGCACCTCAACCAGGGGCAGATCGAAGAGTACCTCCACAACTACTACGGCGTAGAGCAAGTACTGTGGGTGGAAGATGGCATCATCGGTGACGACACCGACGGACATATTGACGATACCGTACGCTTTGTGAATGAGGATACCGTAGTAGCCTGCGTGGAGCGTGACAAAAACGACGAAAACTACGAAGTACTGCAGACCAACCTGAAGCTCCTGCATCAGATGCGCCTGGTCAATGGCAAGCAGCTCAACGTCATAGAGCTCCCTATGCCCAAGGCAGTCTTAATTGATAATTTCCGGGCGCCCGGCTCCTACGCCAACTTCCTCATCTGCAACGCGGGGGTCATCGTACCGGTATTCAATAATCCCAACGACCAGGTGGCCGTGGAGATCCTGGAAGAAGCTTTCCCGGACCGCAAGATCATCCCGCTGCTGGCGTCTGAGATTATCTGGGGACAGGGTAGCTTCCACTGCCTCAGCCAGCAGGAGCCCGAAGTTACCGTTGCGAAATAATCCGGATTGTTGAGTACCCCCTATGTCTGAAAGTATAAGATTTATAAAAAGAGGAGTACTGGCGGGAGTAGCCGTAGCCACTATGGCCGCCTGCCAGGCTCCCAAACAAACCCTGACCAGCCTGCAGGTCACGTCACTCAGGGCGCTGGACTTGGAAGAAAAGGTCACCCGCAGCGACGAACTGCTCATGGCCTACTCCCTCACCGCGGTAGACGCCAACGGCCGGGCCCTCGAAACCATTAACGGCAGCTGGGGCATCCAGGAAGCCCGTAAGGGACAGGTATTTGCCGAAAAGGCTTTTCAGGCGATCCAGATTCCTATTCCGAAAAACGGCAGGGTAGTGGCCTCCCTGGTACTGGTAGAGGTAGATGATTACGACAAGGCCCGCAAAACCCTGACCGAGGTCCGGAAGTACCACGATATCGTAAAGGTACCGGCCGGACTGGCCGAACTGGCCGACATTGCCCTTACGCCCATCAAGTACCTGTCGCTGGGTCTGTCGGCGGCGGGAGTCGCCTTCCAGCTGGCCGACCGCCTCGACAACGACGATATCCTGGGCCAGCACAGTACAGAACTAACCTACGAGAAGGCGCTGGTGACACCACTCCTGCAGGTACCCCTGCAGTTCAAGGGCAATAACCTGGGCAACAGCTTCCATTACGAGCTGGCGTATGATCTGCGGACGAGTACGGTGCGTCTGAAACCAAAACGCTGATTTATTGTGTTTTTATCCTGTACGAAAAGGTCCTAACTTTGGGACTAGTACAATATTTGACCGCTGAACTTGTTTATTATTCTACATGCACACGTTCAGCTTTGCCTTTGAATTTATAATTGAGTCTATGCGTACCCCCCGTTTGCTTTGGGCACTATCTGCCACCGTTCTTATTGGTTCGTGCAAAACATCCGCTCCTCCTCAGCAGCAGAAAACAGATGCTCCGGTATTGCTCCAGCTAGGTAGTCGTACCTTTACTACCGACGAGTTTTTTCAGTCGTATACCAAGAACCGCTTTTCGGCCGATTCTACTACGGCTCTGAGTGCCAGCGAGTACTTTGAGCTGTATACCAACATGAAGCTGAAAGTACTGGCCGCCCAGCAGGAAGGCCGGGACACCACGGCGGATTTTCAGGAAGAGATAGCCTCCTATAAAGATCAGCTGGCCAAAAACTACCTGGTGGACAAAAACCTGGTGGAAGAACTGGCCGCCGAAGCCTACGAGCGCCTCCGGCAGGAGGTACACGCTTCGCATATCCTGGTGGCCGTACCGCAGGATGCATCCCCGGCCGATACCATTTCAGCCTATCGGGCCGCCGTAGCCATGCGTGGTCGCATTCTGGAAGGAGCTGATTTTGGTGACATGGCCGCTCAGTTCTCCAAAGACCCTACGGCTCCCACCAACCGGGGCGACCTGGGGTACTTTACGGCGTTCCAGATGCTGTATCCGTTTGAGACAGCAGCCTATAAACTACCCGTTGGCGAGATATCCCAGCCGATACGTACTACCTCGGGCTACCACCTGATCAAGGTACACGACCGTCGCCCCACGCGCGGTAAGCTGCGGGTGGCGCACATCATGACCCGCACCAATGCCAACGCGACCGATGCCGATAAAGCCAATGCTCAGAAACGCATTGAAGAGGCCCATACTCGCCTGCGGAACGGCGAGGCCTGGGAAAAAGTAGTAGAGGTATACTCCGACGACTTCCAGTCGCGCAAGGCGGCGGGTCTTCTTCCGCTGTTCGGAACGGGCGAAATGGTACCTGCCTTTGAGCAGGCCGCCTTTGCGCTTACGGCACCGGGCAGCTACTCCCAGCCCATCCAGACCCCCTATGGCTGGCACATTATCCGGCTGGTCGAAAAGCGTACGCTTGAGTCATACAATATGGTAGCTCCGACGCTCCGCCAGAAAGTAGTAACGGATACCCGTGGCAAAATCATGGAAAGGAGCCTGGCCAACCGGATACGCAGCCAGTACACCATCCGGGAGAACCCCGATGTACTGACCCAGGTAGCCCGCCTGGCCGATAGTACCCTGGTAGCTGGCAAGTGGAACTACCCCAATCCGCTGCCGTCCACGCTGGCGGGTAAGGCTATTGTTACCATAGAGAAGGAAACCATTCCGGTCAAAGATTTTCTGGACTATGTCCGGTCCCGCCAGGACCGCCGTACCTCCGGCCCCGCCCAGGCCCGGCCTGCGGCAGAGAGAGTATCACCAGAGGTAATGATCAATCGTTTTTACAACGAATTCCTGAACGAGCGAATCATTGCTCATGAAAGAGAACACCTGGAAGAAAAGAACCCTGAGTACCGTGCCCTGATCAGCGAGTTGCGGGAAGGGGTACTGCTGTCGCAGGTGATGGAAAAGAATGTATGGGAGCGCTCCCTGGCCGATTCGGTGGGTCAGCGTCGCCTGTACGAGCAGAATATAGCGAAGTACCAGTTCCCCGAGCGGGCACTGGCCACCGTGGTAGCGGCTACCGATACCGCAGTACTGCGCGAGGTACGTACTACCTTGACGCAGAACCCCTACCCCTTGCAGAGCAAAGCGGAGGAGCTGCTGTACGAAGCAGGCAAAAGTGACGTTTCTCCCAAGATGCGGGAGAAGCTCTTTGAAGTGATGGCGATCATGCTGCGTAATCCGGCCTATATGGTAGAGGTTTCGGCTTTCCGTACCGCCAATGAGCCCGACTCGGTGTCGGCGGCCCGTCTGCGGAACGTAGTCAGGTACCTGACCAGCAATAATATTCCGCTTACGCGCATTATGGAAAAAGACCACGGCTCATTCCGTCCGGTACCGGAGCAGGATCGCAACCGCCGGATCAGCTTCCAGTTTTACAGCCGCGCGAAGCAGGATGTCGAGCGGTCATTCAATGCCCGTAAGGAAGGATCTGTCCGCATAGCCGAGGGATACTTCGGCCGCGACAACGACTACCTCGCCCCGGCACGCTGGGAAACCGGCGAACAGGTATACAACCGCAACGGCGAAGTAGTATGGGTACAGGTCCGGGCTATTGAGCCGGCCCGCGCCAAAACCTTTGCCGAAGCAAGGGGCAGCGTGATCAATGATTACCAGAAAATTCTGGAAAAACAGTGGCTCGATTCGCTTCGGGCGCGGTATCCGGTAAAAGTCAATGAACAAGAGTTAGAAAAACTCGTCCGATAACACTATTTTAGCCAAGCTATTAAACCTCAGTATGAAAATTAACCAACACCTATTTCGCAACCTTCTGGCTCTGGTCCTGTTAGGTATCTCCCTGACCGGATTTGCTCAGGGACAAAAAGGGGTGAGCATTGACAAGATCATTGCTCGCGTCGACAACTACTATATCCTGAAGTCGGAGCTGGAGGAGCTGTACCAGAGCTATGCCGCCAACGGTCAGAAAGCGCCCGATAAGTGTCAGCTGCTGGAGTCGCTCATCATTAACAAGATGCTGCTGGCCAAAGCCGATATTGACTCGGTGACCGTGGATGATAAGATGGTAGAAAACCAGCTGGGTGGCCGTATGGACTACATGATTCAGCGGTTTGGTTCTGAAAAGAACATCGTGGAAGCCTACGGCAAGAGCATCGACGCGCTCAAGACCGAGCTTCGTCAGCAGGTAAAAGAGCAGATGACCGTGGAAACCATGCAGGAGAAGATCGCCGGTGACGTCAAGATTACGCCCAGCGAGGTTCGCAAGTTTTTCAACGCCATTCCCAAGGATAGTCTACCGTACATTCCGGCCGAGGTAGAGATTGGTCATATCGTACGTCTGGCTACCGTGACCAAAGAGCAGAAAGAAAAGCTCCGCAGCCAGCTGATCGAATACAGAAAGCGCGCTCTGGCCGGTGAAGAGTTTTCAACGCTGGCGCAGATCTACTCGGAAGACTTAGGCTCGGCCAAAACCGGCGGTGACCTGGGCTTTGCCAAGCGCGGCATGATGGTACCGGAGTTTGAAGGAGCCGCTTTGGCGCTGAAGCCCGGTGAAATATCCGACGTAGTAGAGAGCCAGTTTGGTTTCCACCTGATCCAGCTGGTCGAAACCCGTGGTGCTGAATACCGCGCCCGTCACATCCTGCTCCGCCCCGACTACAACCGCGGTACCGACATTACGGAAGCTACCCGTCACCTCGACAGCCTGCGTACGCTGATCCAGTCTGACACGCTGACGTTCGCCAATGCCGCCAAGGATAACTCCGAAGATAAAATGACAGCCGACGCGGGAGGTATTCTGAAAGATCCCCAGACGGGTGTAGGACGCCTGGCCCTGGATGCTACCATGGACCCTGCCCTGTACTTCGCCATCGATACCATGAAGGTAGGCAGCATCAGTCAGCCCATCTCGTACCGTACTGAGGATGGCCGCAGCGCCATGCGTATCATCTGGTATAAGAGCAAGAGCGAACCCCATACGGCTAACCTGCGTGATGATTACGAAAAGATAGCGCAGATCGTGCTCATGAATAAGAAAAACAATGCGCTCGAAGATTGGTTTAAGAAAGCGCAGGGCGATGTGTTTATCAGTGTGGAACCCGAATTTCAGAACTGTAACATATTCGGACTCACCCAAACCGCGAGTAATTAGCACAGGTTCGGCAGCTTTTCTATTCAGTACTCATCCTAAACCCCAACTAGCAGTATCGTGAAATACCAATCGGACGTAGAGGCCGCCCAAGCCATGACGCAGGCCTACCAAAAGCTCCGCACGGAGATCGGACAGGTGATCGTAGGACAGGAAGAAGTTGTAAAGTTGTTGCTCACCGCTATTTTCTGTCAGGGACATTGTCTTCTCGTCGGGGTACCGGGCCTGGCCAAAACCCTACTTATTCAAACCATCGCCTCTTCGCTCGATCTGAGCTTTAACCGGATTCAGTTTACGCCCGACCTGATGCCTTCGGATATCGTAGGCTCCGAAACTCTCGATCAGCAGCGTAACTTTAAATTTATCAAGGGGCCCGTGTTCGCCAACATTATCCTGGCGGATGAGATCAACCGGACCCCTCCCAAAACCCAGTCGGCACTGCTGGAAGCCATGCAGGAGTACGCGGTAACGGTAGCCGGTCAGAAACACGACCTGGGCCGTCCGTTCTTCGTACTGGCGACGCAGAACCCCATCGAACAGGAAGGTACCTACCCGCTGCCCGAAGCGCAGCTGGACCGCTTCATGTTCATGATCCAGCTGGATTACCCTTCGTATACTGAGGAGGTCAACATCGTGAAGAGTACCACCATGGACCGGAAGCATCAGGTGCGGGAGGTAATCACCGGCGCCGAGATCACCGAGTTCCAGCACCTGGTACGACGGGTACCTGTTACCGATAATGTCATAGAGTACGCCGTAAAACTGGTACACAAGACCCGTCCGAACACCAGCATGGCCGATAAAAACGCCAACGACTACCTCGAATGGGGAGCGGGCCCGCGGGCTTCGCAGGCGCTTATCCTGGCGGCTAAGTGTAACGCCCTGCTGTCGGGTAAGTACTCCCCCGATATTGAAGACATCAAATCAGTAGCTCTGCCGGTACTTCGCCACCGGATCGTCCGGAACTTCAAGGCTGAGGCCGAAGGTATTTCGGTAGATGATATCGTAGCCCGACTGGCCTGATTCAGAGATCACAGAGAGCCCCTGCTTCGGCGGGGGCTTTTTTATTTTTCTACCATCTCCTCTAACTTAGCGGGTGAGCAATCAGTGATCACCTAATATCCTTTCCGCAAAATGTACTTTTAGTTATATTAAAATTTAATCCTATGCCCATACAAGGAAAAAACTTCATTGGCTATTCATTATCGTCGCAGAATACCGACTCCTTCCAGTCGTACATACCCGCGCAGCATACCTATCTACCCGAGAAATTTCATCCGGCTACTCCCCATGAGGTAGAGAAAGCCATGCAGTTGGCCGAACGCGCATTCGAAGAGTTCGCGCTGGTACCTGCCTCCCGCCGGGCTGATTTTCTGGTAGCCATCACCGAAGAAATCACCGCCCTGGGTGATCAGTTTCTGGAGAGAGCCCATCAGGAAACGGGTCTGCCCCTGGGGCGTCTGCAGGGGGAGCGCGGCCGTACCATCAATCAGCTCCTGCACTTTGCCAGCATCATCCGGGAGGGTTCCTGGGTAGAGGCTTCCATTGATACCGCCGATCCCAACCGCGCGCCCCTGCCCAAGCCCGACCTGCGCAAGATGATGGTACCTATTGGTCCCATTGTTGTGTTTGGGTCCAGCAACTTCCCCTACGCGTTTTCGGTAGCCGGCGTAGATACCGCACCGGCCCTGGCGGCGGGCAATCCGGTCATTGTCAAAGCGCATCCGGCTCACCCCGGCGTGAGCGACCTCACCGCCCAGGCCGTCGTAAAGGCCGCCCAACGTACCGGCATGCCCGAGGGGGTATTCTCGATGCTGTACGACAATGGCTACGAGGTAGGTACGGCGCTGGTCAGGCATCCGGCCACCAAAGCGGTAGGGTTCACCGGGTCGTACCGGGGAGGTATGGCGTTGTATAAGATGGCGATGGAGCGCGAAGAGCCCATTCCGGTATTTGCCGAAATGGGGAGCGTTAACCCGGTCGTGATCTTACCCGAAACTCTGGAACGAAAAAGTACTGAACTGGCTAAGAACCTGGCCGGATCCATCACCCTCGGGGCCGGGCAGTTTTGTACGAATCCGGGGCTGATCATCACTGTACAGTCACCTGCCGTAGAGAATTTTCAGGAGCAGCTATTGAGCGAAATGGCGGAAACTGCTCCGGCTACTATGCTTACGCAGGGCATCTGCCAGAACTACCATAAGCTGCGCGACGAAGCCCTGCAACAGGATGGTATTGAAGTACTTTACAAGGCAGAAGCGGATGCCGAAGGGAAAAATCAGGCGCAGGCCACCATTGCCCGGGTAGAAGGGCAGGTATTCATCAATAATCCGCAGTTGCAGGAGGAAGTTTTCGGTCCCTTCTCCTTACTGATCGTCTGCAAAGATGTGCAGGAGCTTGAGGCGGCTTTCCAGAAGCTGAAAGGCCAGCTGACTACCTCACTCATGGCCGACGCCGACGAAGCCGCCCGCTACCCGAAGCTGCTCCGCCTGATGGGAAGCCGGGCCGGCCGATTTATCATGAATGGAGTACCTACGGGCGTAGAGGTGAACGCCTCCATGCACCATGGCGGGCCGTTCCCGGCTACGACCGACTCCCGCTTTACCTCCGTAGGTCGTCACGCCATCCTGCGCTTTGTCCGTCCGCAGTCTTTCCAGGATTGGGACGAAAAGCTCCTGCCCGACGAGCTCAAGAGCCACAATCCCCTCGGTATATGGCGCCTGGTCAATAACGAGTGGACGAAGGAAGCTATTTAAGAAAAGTACTAGAGAGCTACACCGAGTGTGTAGTTCTCTAGTAATGTACCTTCTGTTTATACCGTTGCTGGATTTATATGAAAACGATAAAACCACATATTCGTAGTCAGACTCAAAACAATATATTAATACTACAAGTGACAACTTGGGAGTTAAAGAACTTTGTAGAGGACTTCTTAGCCGAAAAATCCGGTATAGTATATGATTACTACGAAGAAATTAATTCTGACCTGAAAGACATAAACGGAGAGAGCTACAATCTTTACTTTTCAAGTGAATTCTCAGCAGACAACATTGAACAGCAAATATCAAATCTGAATGATAAGGAGATTGAAGCGATAGTTAGCTTCCAACAAATTCAGGCAAAAGGAAAATTCTACTGTCCATGTTGCGGATATAACACAATGACTGAGCCGCCATCTGGAACTTATGACATTTGCAAGATATGTTATTGGGAAGATGATCCAATTCAACTTGAGGACCCATATTATGAAGGTGGTGCAAATAGAGTTTCCCTGAAGAAAGGGCAAGAGAACTTTGAAGAATTTGGTGCCTGTGAGAGAGAAATGATCAAGAATGTAACTAGGCCAAGCTCAAAAGACATAAGAAATCCAAATTTAAAAAAGTATCATTGACGGATGAGCCAGTGATTAAAGGCTTAGAAGGAAATAGTAGCAGAAGACTACCCTTGTACAGAAAAGATTCTATACTCTATTTATTCTCTTATCCTTAAAACAAAGAATGCTATATTACAGGCAACATTCCTCCTACATTGCCAACCTCTCCTACCTCTATGATACGCCTACTTACCCTCCTGACTATGCTTTCTTGTACAGCCCTGGCAGCCACCGCTCAGGATGAACCTCAACCCCACCCTATTGATGTGTTTGTAGAGGGGTGCCTGGACAAGAACATGTCTACCCTCGGTATGATGCAGTGCTTTGAGCAGGGCTACACCAGGTGGGATGCCGAGCTCAACAAGCAGTACAAGCAACTAACCACCCGGCTCAGCGCCGACCAGAAAGCTACCCTGCTGGCGGCCCAGCGCCAGTGGATTGCCTACCGTGACCTTGAGTTCAAAGCGCTGGCCTCCATCTACGCCGGTGTCGAAGGAACCATGTACCGCCCCATGCACGCCAGCGATCGGATGGAACTGGTCAAGAAACGGGCCCTGGATCTGAAAGCCTACAACGACCTGCTGGATACGAAGTAAGTACTACAAGGATTCATCAGATGACCTTATACGGCGGTAATCGTCGGGGGTGTCAATGTCAATATTGCCCTGATCAAAATCCACGAAGGCTACCTCGTTGAGGTGCTTTTCCAGCAGCGGTTTGGCCCCCTGCTCGCCTTTCAGGTGCGTCATTTCCTCAAAGAGCTGACTCCCGATCAGGACCGGCACGCCCCAGCTTTCGCCGTAGCGGCATACTACCGCTTTTTTACCCGACTCTTTCAGCGTGACTACCATGTGATTCAGCAGAGAGGAGGTCACGTAGGGCTGGTCGCACACCAGCATCAGCACTGCCTCTAACTTCCGCTCGGTCAGGTAAGCTCCGGCCAGTCCCATCCGTACCGACGAGGCCATACCTTCCTGCCACAGGGTATTATCAATGATCGTAACGGGCTGTCCGGCCAGCTCAGGTACCACCTCTTTTTTGTTGGCACCCACCACCACTACCACGGGTCGCAGGTCGGTAGCCAGCGCGGTTTCTACCGTTTTCTGAATGAGGCTTTTTCCATCCTCTATGGGGAGGGCCTGCTTGGGTGTACCCATTCGCTGGGAGGCACCCGCGGCCAGTATAATAATTCCTATGGGCATAGTACATGAGTTGCGGCTGACTGCCTCTGGCATCAGCCAATTTAAACGAAAGGGAAGCAGCCTCCATCCGGAAGAGCCTCCACACAAGTATAAACAAAAACCCCAGGATATAGCTACTTGTTGTACCCAATCCACGGGCTTATGCTCCATTGGTGTAATTCAGCTATTCTTTTCTCGACCTTTTACCTACCTTAACCGAAAAAATACAAAACTCATTTTCTAGCCCATGAAAACTCTTTCCCCCACATCAGCTCCCTCTAGTTACCACATTCTCAACGGTGACGCCCTGCTGGACAAATTTCCCCACGCGGCAGTACCCGGCGAGTGTATCGTAGCCCGTGAATGCCTGGTAGTAGGTGATGTAAGCGGAGCGTCTTTGGAAGAGTTCTGGGAAAGCCGGGCCCGATTTATCAGCCAGACTTACGGCGAGTCGAGCGAAGGGTACTACCAGCGGGTAGTGGGTGAGTTCGAGAAAATGCAGGCCCTACCAGCCGGCTCGGAGGTGAACCTGTGGTTTGAGGAAGATCTCTACTGCCAGGTCAACCTGTGGTTTTGTCTGTCGCTCCTGCGGGTGAAGGCCTCCCAACTCAATCTGTACATCGTGAAGCCCCATACGCTTAACGGCCAGCCCGACTGGCGCGGCTTCGGTCCCATGACCACAGAGGACCTGGCAGCAGCTTACCGGGAGCGCGAAGTGATATCACAACACGATGTGGAACTGCTCAGCCAGTGCTGGCAAGCCTATAAGGAAGACAACCGGGAGCGGTTACGGGAGCTAAGTACTGTCCATTCGGACGCTTTCCCCTACCTGCAAACCGTCTGCGAAGCTCACCTCGATCGCTTCGCCACAGGTGGTGCCGACGGACGTCCTCAACAGGTACTTCGGGATATTATCTCCGAAAAGCAGACCGACGATTTCTCTACCATTTATGCCGAGTTCTTCCGGCGGGCCGGTGTCTATGGCTTCGGGGATACGCAGGTGAAGCAGCTGCTGGATACGCTATAACTCCGCCTGGGGCAGCAGTCCGGCCGGGTAGCCTACCTCCACCAGGAACAACCCGTGCGGCGGGGCCTGGGCGCCGGCTTCTTTGCGGTTTTTGGAGAGGATAATCTGCTCAAACTCCGCCACCGATAGCTTCCCCAGCCCTACCTGCATGAGCGTACCTACCAGGGCCCGCACCATTCCCCGCAGAAAGCGATTAGACTGCACCGAAAAGGTCAGTACCGGTCCCTGCCAGTACCAGCGCGCTTCGGTGATGTGGCAGCGGAAGGTCTTGACGCTGGTGTGTATCTTGCTGAAGCTTTCAAAATCATCATAGCGCAGCAGCAGGGCCGCCGCCTCGTTCATTGTAATAAGGTCCAGCTCCGGACGAAAGATGTAGGCTTCGTGCGTGAGGAAGGGATTCTTCTGCCGGATGATGCGGTACTCGTAGCGCCGGTGGGTGGCTATAAAGCGGGAGTGAACGTCGTCGGCCACGGGTACTATTCTGTGTACCGCTATATCAGCAGGCAGCAGCGCATTCAGACTATGTACCGCCCGGCCGGGATCAGCGATGGCCGCGGGCAGATCAAAATGGGCGTACTGCTGCGTGGCGTGTACTCCCGTATCGGTGCGGCTGCTTCCTACCACTTCTACGGGTGTCCTGAGCACCTTCTCCATGGCTTCTTCGAGTACCTGCTGCACGGCTACAGAATTGGGCTGTCGCTGCCAGCCATTGTATGGGGTACCCTTGTAGCTCAATTCAATAAAATAACGCATGAAGCAAAGATAGGGAGTAGTACAGGGTAAAGACAAAAAAAACGTCACTCCCAGATGGTCGTGGCGTTTTTGACTATTCCCGGTTAAAAAGTGTCAGTGGTTGTTTATGGTTAGTTTGTAATGAAGATGAGGCCGGGTTTTAAAGCCGGACCAACGTTAAATAATTATAAAGTACTACGAATGAAAAGCAGTAGAAAATCGTTTAGTTTTTTACCATCAAAACAACTCCTGTTTTTCTGCTATTCACATACTATAAGCACCTGCTAAAAGCATGTGAAGATATATGTTTTCTATTATTTTTCAAATCTATTTTTGCACATTATTTACACTTTTCCGGTTCAATTTAAAAACATTGTAACGTTGAGTGTAAGTACATTAACTTTGAAGATTCAATTGTTTTTCCAGACTATATGACTACGGAAGAAAAAAAAGAAAAGTCCCTCAACTTCCTTGAAGAGATTGTAGAAGAAGATGTCCGCGAAGGTAAGCACGGTGGCCGCGTACTTACGCGCTTTCCTCCTGAGCCAAACGGATATCTGCACATTGGACACGCCAAATCCATCTGCCTGAACTTTGGTCTGGCTAAGAAGTACGGCGGAGCTACCAACCTGCGCTTTGACGACACCAACCCCGTAACAGAAGATACTGAGTACGTGGAGTCTATCAAGCAGGATGTACGCTGGCTCGGCTTCGAATGGATCAATGAGCTATATGCTTCTGATTACTTTGATACACTATACGAATTTGCTACCCAGCTGATCAGGAAGGGCCTGGCGTATGTAGATGACTCGTCGGCCGAAGAAATCGCTGCCATGAAGGGTACTCCTACCGAGCCCGGTACCGAGAGCCCCTACCGCAACCGTAGCGTAGAAGAAAACCTGGACTTGTTTGAGCGGATGCGCCAGGGTGAGTTTGCCGAAGGCAGCCGGGTACTTCGCGCCAAGGTAGATATGGCTGCGCCTAATATGCACCTGCGCGACCCGCTGATGTACCGGATCAAGTTTGCCCACCACCACCGCACCGGCGACAAGTGGAAGATCTATCCGATGTACGACTTTGCGCACGGGCAGTCTGACTCCATCGAGGGTATTACACACTCCATCTGTACGCTGGAGTTTATCCCTCACCGCGCCCTGTACGAGTGGTTCATTGATAAACTAGAAATATTCCCGTCGCGTCAGTACGAGTTTGCCCGCCTCAACATGACGTATACCGTCATGAGCAAGCGCAAGCTGCTGCAGCTCGTCAACGAGAAGCACGTCAACGGCTGGGACGATCCGCGCATGCCTACGATTTCGGGACTGCGTCGTCGTGGGTATACTCCGGCGGCCATCCGCGATTTCTGTGATCGCATCGGGGTAGCCAAGCGCGAAAATCTGATTGACGTAGGACTGCTGGAGTTCTGTATCCGTGAAGACCTGAACAAGACCGCCCTGCGCCGCATGGTGGTACTGGACCCGCTGAAGGTAGTTATTACCAACTTCCCGGAGGGAGCTACCGAGATCTGCCACATCGAGAACAATCCGGAGGATCTGGATGCCGGTACTCGTGAAGTACCTTTCACAAGGGAGGTATTTATCGAGCGTGAGGACTTCATGGAGAATCCACCTAAGAAGTACTTCCGCCTGGCTCCCGGTCAGATGGTGCGCCTGAAAGGAGCCTTCATTGTACGCTGTGATGACGTCATCAAGGACGAAAACGACGAAGTGACCGAAGTACACTGTACCTACCTGGAAAACAGCAAGAGCGGCAATGACACCTCGGGCATCAACGTGAAAGGTACCCTGCACTGGGCACCGGCTACCAATGCCCTGCCCGTAGAAATCCGTCTGTACGACCGTCTGTTCCGCGTAGAGGACCCGTCGTCCGAAGAGGGTGACTTCAAGGAGTACATCAACCCCGACTCGCTGAAAGTAATCACCGGCTACGCCGAGCCCGCTCTGCGCGAAGCCCAAGCCAGTGACCGGTTCCAGTTCCTTCGCAAAGGCTACTTCTGCGCCGACCTGGACAGCACCCCTGATCGACTGATCTTTAACCGCACCGCCACCCTGCGCGACAACTGGGCAAAGGAAGCGGGGAAGTAAGGAGGAAGGGAGAATAGCAGGAAAGGAGGAAAGTGTTCGTGGAAACTAGTTACCAGCCCCGTAGGCCGTCGCCGCGCGGGGCGACACCTGGCAAAGTGGCTTCGGGAAATATCCCGAAGCCACTTTGCATTTTGATCTATTCCTCATACTTCCTGTTTCTTCCACACCTTCTCCTCTCGTACCTTTCATCCTTTTCTCCCTTCCTCCTCCCCGTTTTTAATGCCCATACTATAAAATAACTTTTTACGGGCCACCGTTGTCAGAGTAATCCACTGCACTCACTCTCACACCCTTAGCCTGTACACACATGAAAAAGCTCCTCCCGCTTGCCCTGCTCCTATGCCTGGCCACCACGGCTCACGCTACGCACTTTCTGGGCGGTACCATCCAGACCCGCCACGTATCCGGCCTTACGTATGAGGTCAAAGTACTTTTGTACTTTGACAGAATCAATGGCGCACCAGCCGCCGACGCGCAAGTTGAAGTAGAACTATGTATGGGCGACGGAAAGAAAATGGCCCTGCCAAGAAATGGGGCCGCGTCAGTAGCCGTATCGGAGCGGGTAGCCAAAGGGGTCTACACCGGGACCTATACCTACTCTACCACCGGCTTGTATACACTGGCAGTAGCCCTGAACAACCGTAGCAATGCACTAAATATCCGGAATGGTCAGGATGTAGCGGCCTACCTATACACCCGAATCAATACCAGCTTCCCCAATACATCTCCCGAATTGCCCGCCCCTACCTTCGAGGCAGGAGTTAGTCAGTTGTACTCCAATAACCTTAGAGCCACTGATCCAGACGGTGACAGGCTGGTTTATAGGCTCGTCAGGGCTCAGGTACCTTCCAGCGGTCAGTGCAGCGAGCCCTCGGCAGTGGCCAACTACCTGTTTCCGAATGAAGTTGCACGCCGGGGAACATTCATCCTCCAGGAGCAGGTACTCAGCTGGAACGCTCCTACGCAGCTAGGTACCTATATATATACCTTTGTGGTGGAAGAATGGCGCAATGACACAAAAATAGCGGAGTCGCTCCATGAGCATTCAGTATTTGTAGTGGACAAGGCAGGCACTCCCGTGACCATTCCGCCCTATCAGGCCGTTGAATTCGGAGATGTCATTACCGCCTTGCCTGCGCAGGAATTTCTCCCTAAAACGCTATCCGTAAATGTATATCCGGTGCCCAGCCAGGATTGGGTGACCGTGGAAGTACGGAGCGCTCAGCCTTCTCCCGTACTGATCCAGCTCCTCGACCTTCAGGGGCGTATCCTGCAGGAAGTGGACTTTCAGGAGACGGCTCTGCGGCGTGAGCACCGGTTTCAGGTGGGGCTACTTTCGAAGGGAAGCTACCTGATCAGGGTAAATGGTAAGCAGGATACCATTACCCGGAAACTAGTCAGATGAAAATTTATTTAGATTCATTAAAAATAACTCTTGCATGGAAGAACGTCGGATTGTATTTTTGCGTTACCGAATAAAGATATCCGTTCCAGAAGTGCAAACCCATCTATCATTAAAGTCAGCTCAGGAATTGTTCCGCACCGTTAAGGGTGCCAGCTATCAGTGCGACCGTAGCTCCCGGATCATACTTGAATTCGGTGATCTGGTAGCCGCCTTCCGGATCAATGAGTTTCTGAACTTCCGTCGCCACGTCAACAGCATCGATATCCACAGCAAACTATTTGATCTGTCGGATGAGTGTGACTACGAACTAATCGAAGCCGCTCAGCAGAATATATCTCATAAGCTCACGCTTTGCGAGGTCATTCAGCTCCGCGAATTGGTCAATGGTACCCACTTCGCCCTCGAGCTTAACTCCCTTTTGCACGAAGTATTTAGCGCCGAATTTAGCGTAAACTAGCCTCTATCTTTCATTATTAGACCAATTCTAAATTTTGGTAATTCATTGGTTTCCTGAACCAATTGAGTTATTTTAGGTTTAGATTTGTATCGAATTAAAAACGTAGTTTAGTTATGAAAGATCTGTTAAGACAACATACTTCTCTGAAAGAAGAAATCGAAATTCTGCTCAATAACCAGGTTAAAATGGAAGCCGAAGCTTCGGCTAAGTACCTGGCGATGGCCTCATGGTGTGACCGCAATGGATTCAAGAACAGCGCGGCTTACTTCCTGCGTCAGTCAGATGAAGAGCGTGAGCACATGATGAAAATATTCAACTACATCATGACTGTAGGTGGTACGGCGGTATCGCCCGAAGTAGGTGGTATCAAGCAGGACTACCCTACTTTCCGCTCCATATTCGAAGCAGCTCTTCAGAGCGAAATCGCTGTAACACAATCCATCAACCGTATCGTAACGGCCAGCCGCAACGTAGAAGACTACGCAACGGAGGCATTTATGCAGTGGTTTGTGAATGAGCAGGTAGAAGAAGAGGACAACGCCCGTCGTGCCCTCGAACTCTTCGACGTAATTGGTGAAGAAGGCACCGGCCGCTACTTCATCGACAAAGCGATCAAGAAACTGGGTGAAGGTGGCGGAGAAGAAGCCTAATCACTCTCATAAAGTATAACAGGAAGAGCCAGACTATCGCAGTCTGGCTCTTCCTGCTTTTTTGCCTTTTAGCGGTGGCACCAGGGTGCCACTACTCTATTACTTCCTACTTAGTTACCATCCGGCTTTACAACCTGCACCAGCGGACTGGCCGACAGCTGAAACTGGTCAAACGGTACGGGTTGAGCGGGATCGTAGGCAGGTATACCCGGCAGCAGGTGCTTCGATAGCTCTATGCCCGATTGTTTGATCCCTTCCACTACACAGCGGGCCAGCTGATAGGCGCCGTAGTTGGTAAAGTGCGTGTTATCTTCCAGGGCTTTATTCTGATTGGGATAGGTACCCGCCGGAAAATGCACAAAAGCTTTCTTGGAACCTTCTACGCCCAGTGCTTCCCACAAGGTTTTGCTCATGGCATTGAGGTCGATCAGGGTTACGTTTTCTTCCCGGGCCGTCTGCCGGACTGCTTCGGGGAAGTCGCCCAGGGTATTGTTGATATGACCCGTAGAACTAAAATTACGCCGGTGCATGGAGGTAACGAGAACGGGTATACCTCCTTTTTCGCGGGTGGCCGTGATGAAATTCCGGAGCAGATCCTTGTACCCCACGAATGGCTCGAGGTCTTTTTGCTTCTGGTCATTATGCGCAAACTCGATGAACAGGTAATCGCCGGGCCGCATCTGGCTCATGATCTTATCCAGGCGCTTTGCCGCCAGAAAGCTGCGCAGCGATTCGCCTGACTCGGCGTGGTTGGCAATGGCTACTTCGCCGGGCTTAAAGAAGCGAGGCAGCATCTGACCCCAGGCCGCCCAGGGCTCCTCCGCCTGATCCACCACCGTAGAGTTGCCCGCCAAGAATACCATAGCAGCCCCGGTATTGGGTGTAATTTCCAGCGCACAAATAGTAGGTTGGCTGCCGTTGAACTCAAAGGTAAGCTGCCGGTCCCAGTGCAGGTAGGCCTGCTCACGTGGCTTTAGGCTCACCCGCTCTGTGGCGTTGATCTGCGGCGTACGTACGTTGACGGTAAACGTCTGCTCAACGACCTGACCCGGTTGGGTAACTACTTTCTCCAGCATCAGGCGGCGGTTTTCTACCTTTACGGTAGTCTCTGAGCCTTCCTTTCCTCCTCCCAACAGCAGCTTTACATCGTAGTTACCTTCCGGCAAGTCTACGGTGAAGAAAAAAGGACCACCAGATGTAACAAAGTCGCTCTTAAGGGCTCCTCTGGCAGTGGAGGTACCGCTGACCAGCCGGGTACCGGCGGGAGTAATGCCATAACCTCTTTCAGCCGTATAAAGGGTGGCAGCGCCTACGGCCAGGTAATCCTTCCCGACTTTTCCTGAGCCAAAGTCAAACCGGTAGGTGGTTGTCTGAGCGCTGGCCACCCAGCCTGAACAGAACAGCAGTAGCGCCAGGAGTAGTATATTTTTCATCGTACTGGTTGAAGTGGTAGAGCTACAAATCTCCCGCTTCTGCTCCATAGTACACTCCCGTACTTACCTGCCCGCAGGTACCTGCCGAAAGCCCGGAAGCACCGGTCATACGTCCACAAAGAAACCTTCCCCCGTTTTTGCAGGTTCTTGAACTATCTAATCAACCATTTTTAATCATTACTATTTACCCATGGCAGACACTACCACTAAAACGGCTCTCATCACCGGAGGCTCCAAAGGCATTGGCTACGGTATAGCCGAAGTACTTATCCGAGAAGGCATCAGAGTAGCGATCACCAGCCGCTCGCAGGAGAATGCGGACGAAGCCGCGGCCGCACTCAATAAGATAAAAGAAGGCTACGCCCTGGGCATCGAATCGGATGTGCGTGACCTGGACTCTCAACAAAAAGCCGTGGATGCTGTAGTACAGCAGTGGGGGCGCCTGGACTACATGGTAGCTAATGCCGGTATCGGCCATTTTGCTCCCATTCAGGACCTGAGCTCCGATCAGTGGCACGAGACCATCGACATCAACGTAACGGGGGTTTTTAACAGTGCCAAGGCTTCCGTGCCGGCCCTGAAGGAGACCCAGGGCTACTTTATTACCATCGCCAGTCTGGCCGGTACCAACTTCTTTGCCGGTGGCACGGCCTACAACGCCAGTAAGTTTGCGGTAGTGGGCTTTACGCAAGCGATGATGCTGGACGTACGTAACGACGGCATCAAGGTCACTACCATTATGCCCGGATCGGTGGCTACCTACTTCAACGGACACGAACCCAGCGAGAAGGATGCCTGGAAGATCCAACCCGAAGACATCGGCCAGATCGTGCTGGACCTGATCCGGATGCCGGCCCGCACCCTGCCCAGCAAGGTAGAGGTACGGCCTACTATGCCTAAGTAGTGGCGGTATTTTAGATAAGTGATTGTAAGAAGCGCCCAGACTACATCCAGTCCGGGCGCTTCTGTTTAGGAGAACCATTAACTACCCCTCCCCCACATATTGACCTTTTCCAACAAATAGTTGTATCCAACTCTTGCACAAGTGAGTACTATTAGCTAACTTTACTGTATATCAAACCCTTATAGCCCTACACGTATCGTAGTTGATACGTAAAGAGTTACCCTCAACAGCCAATATCGCGCTCTTGCAGGTAACTTTTGTTGCTTTTTAGAGGTACCTGTTCGCTCCCGTTGCTGAACAGGAAAAGACGAAACGTAGTACCAGTGGCCACCCCTTACTTTCTGCAGGCCACACCTGTTTCTATACAGGATCTTCCCGGCGTAACGCGTGTTTTCATCAACAACAATTCCACACGAGTATGCTTAAACAACTACTTAAATGGACGGGTATTGCTCTTGGCAGCGTGCTCGGTCTGCTGATCCTTTTTTATGCGGTGGCTTACCTACAGACCCAGGCCCGCATCCAAAAAGTATACGAAGTAAACGTTCAACCTCTGGCCATTCCGGACGATGCCAACTCATACGCCCTGGGCAAACAAATTGCCGAGATACGAGGCTGTACCGGATGCCACGGGGCCGATCTGGCCGGTGGACGCGCCTTTGTTGAGGCAAGTTCCGGCTTAGGTACCCTCTATGCTTCCAACATCACGTCCGGCATCGGGGGCGTTGAATATACCAGTCAGGATTGGGTGCGGGCTCTACGCCACGGGCTCGACAAAAATTACCGCTCGCTCTGGTACATGCCTTCGCACGAGGTATACTATATCTCTAACAAGGAAATGGCGGCACTGATCCATTACCTGCAGCAGCAGCCACCCGTTGATAAGATTATCCCTGCCAAGTCGCTCAAACCCATGGGTAATGTACTTACCTACCTGGGCCGGTATCCGCTGCTATCGGCTGAGATGATCAACCATGACGCTACCATTCCCGAAGAAGTACCCCTTACGGTCAATGCCAAGTACTGAAAGTACCTGACTACAAACCGAAATAGTAACTACACGCACGATGCGGCTGGGCAGGAGATGGCTCAGCCGCATCGTGTATAATACCTACCACCTACGCTTCCACCACCAGAATGACGCCACTCCACCTCCTGTGACCAGTACCCATAGGGGCAGATGGTACAGGATCAGGAAGGTCAATAGCACGTAGGCGATAAACAGCGGACGGACGGTATCTTCGAGCAGGCGATCCTGACGGTACAGGTACGTATGGTAGACCAGTACACTGGCCAGCCCCAGTCCGTACAGCTGCAGGAGGCCCGTCAGGGTAAGTAGCCCGCCCAGGTACCGCAGCGCCACCAGCGTTTCGGGGAGCAGGAGTACCGCGTGCAGAAGTACCGCCTGTAGGTACCGCTTCGTGGCCGGTACGGGTAGAGACCGCCCCCACAGCCAGGCGCGACTCTCCCACTGGTAGATCTCGTACGAAAGGCCCACGTTGAGCAGATAGGCAAAGGTACAGCCAATGGCCGGCAGGCGCAGGTCGTAGGTACCCGTATGGAAGTAGATCAGGGTCGCGGTCATAAACAGCATCGCTCCGGACTTGCACAGCAGCAGGGTGAGGGCCCGCTCCCGGACGAGCCACTCCAAGGTCCAGAAGGTCCAGCTACGGGGTCTGGCAAAGGGAAGTTCACGTCCACCGGCTTTCTGCGAGACGGTATTGGGATGGCGTAGCCTCCCGTCGGCTACCGCTACCACGCCCAGGGTCAGCAGCAGCCAGTACAGGGGTACGGGCCAGGCCGCCGGAATAATCTTCTCCTGCCGGGCTATTATCATCAGGTACCCTCCATAGTACAGCACCGGCTGTAACAGGCCGAGTCCCACGGCTGCCAGGTAATAGTACCGCCGGGCCGGAGGCAGTAGTCGTGTATGGTAGATAAAGGTATAGTCAGGCCGGGCCCACTGCTGCCGCACAAACTGGCCCACCATCAGGGTATACAGCGCCCAGATCAGGAACAGGTACAGCATTCCAAACCGGTCGTTCAGGAAAAACAGGGCGAAAGCGTAGTGCTCGCGGCCACTCAGAAAGCCAAACAGCAGCCCCAGCAATACAAAAAAGAATCCGGCCCGCTGCCGGTAAAACTCCCGGACCGTAGAGATAAGCAGTACGTTCATAAGGCCTCGCTACCCGAATTACTGAATATTGGATTAGATACAAGAGGACAGCTCATGACAGGGACAGCGGTTGCAGTGTTTTGTTCACCAGAGCAAAGCGAGCTGTTAGCGACAGGTCGTTGTGCTCAAAGGGCTGGTGGGACGAAAGCAGGAACGTCACGCCTTCAGCATGGTACCTCTTGATCAGGCCAAACAGGGCGGTGCGTGCCTCCTGATCAATGGTAATCAGGGGTTCGTCCAGGATGATGACCCGCGGCTCCCCCAGAAAAGCCAGCGCCAGCGACACCTTCTTGACCATGCCACTGGAGCAGGCACCCATCGGCTGCGTCAGGTAGTTGATCCCTAAGGCCGTGGCGAGCTGTTCGACCTGCCCGGGTGGGCTCTGTCGGGCTCGGGCTACGAAACCCAGCAAGTCAGCCGGTGTCAGAAAAGAGGGATAAAGCGGCTCGGCCTCCCCGATATTGACCCGTAGCCGATACTGGACCGGATGCTGGCGCAGATCGTACTCCCCGTCCAGCCGGATAGTACCTTCGTACGAAAGCATACCCGACAGGGTACGGAAGAAGGTAGACTTACCGGCTCCGTTTTCACCCTGTATCCAAAAGATCCCGTGCCCTACCTGCCAGTATGGAATATCCAGTACCTGGTGGGTACCATAGTTCTTACGGAGGTTAGATACGGTTAAGGTCATACAGGAGGAGGTTCAGTGGGATTAGCGGGGGCAAAGTTGTTATTTTTATTGAAGAAGCTGGACAATTTCACTCCTTAAAAAATGTTAATTTAGAGCAAAACTTCTTCCGGACCCTAGACATCAGGTACTATGCAAACGCTGGTTGAGTACTTCGAACATATTCCCTCCTCCCACCGCTCTGCTATACTGGTAGGGGGTATTACGCTGTTCTGGCTGATTGAAGGAGCCTACCCCCTGTTCCGCTTCCAATACAACAAGTGGAGGCACGCCCGTACCAATATCATCTTTACCCTTACGACCATTATTATCAACTTCCTGATGGCTTTCGTGCTGGTGAAGTCCAGCGACTGGGCCGTCGCGCAGGAGTTTGGTATCCTGCAGTGGCTGCCCGCCCTGCCGCTCTGGGCCTTCGCGCTCATCGGTCTGATGCTGCTCGACCTGATCGGAGCCTGGTTTGTCCACTGGACTGAGCATAAGGTAAAATGGATGTGGCGGTTCCACCTGATCCACCACTCCGACCTCCACGTTGATACCACTACGGCCAACCGCCACCACCCCGGCGAGAGTGTGTTCCGGTTTTTGTTTACTACTCTGGCCGTCGTGATCACCGGTGCTCCCATGTGGATGGTATTTATGTACCAGTCCCTTTCGGTAGCGCTTTCGCAGTTTAACCACGCCAACATTACCCTGCCTACCTGGCTGGACCGGGTGCTGAGCTGGGTGATCGTAACCCCTAACATGCACCACGTACACCATCACTACGTACAGCCGTATACCGACTCCAACTACGGCAATATCTTCTCGATCTGGGACCGCCTGTTCGGTACCTTTACCCGGCTGGAGCACGACAAGCTGGTCTATGGCATTGACACCCATATGAAGGCCGAAGAAAACGCGCAGGTGGGAAATCTATTGAAGATCCCATTTCAGGAGTACCGCCCGTCGGTAGGTACTAAGTTAGCGGAATAGCGATCAATGAAAAGCCCCGCTGTGGCGGGGCTTTTCATTGATCGCTATTCCCAAAAACCGGGCCGCTTCGCGGTACGGTACAGGCTTTCGGCACAGGGGGCGCATGGGGGTGGAATTCCACCGGTAGGAGGATATGGCATACCCATGTCGCATTCAGAGCGGTCGGCTCCGGTACGGTCGACGTAGTAACCAACCCGCTCCACACCAATGGCTCCGAAGTACCCGAATACGTCTTCGTCCGGGTTGGTCACGTTGGTCATATTGCCGGGTATAGCCGATGGCGTTACGTCGAACATTCCGCCGGTATTCTGTAACATACGCTTTACCGTATTCCAGAAAACATAGGCGTCGCGTGAGAGTGCCTGTTGCTCTATTTCAATGTAGTAACGGTCCAGACACCCCACGGGCACCTCGGCTACTTCCTGACGGGTGATGTTCTTGCCATTAATGAGCGCGTCATTGGCTACGTTGATGCAGTTGGGGCCCATGCATCTGACAATATCCCAGCAGTTGGCGTTGCAGCAGAAGAGGCCATAGAGCGGGTTACCGTTGCGGTCATTCACCGAGCCACAAAATACCGCCTGCTTGTAGTGCTTCCAGCTCCAGCGGTAGTAGTTGCCACTCTCAGCCGGATCTTTGGTATCTATATATACCTTCCACCCACCGAGTATATCCTGTCTGGTATTGGGGTCAATGATCCGGTAGCTTTCGTCGTACACGCGATCTATTTTACTTACGGGCCGTATGGTTTCGGGCCTCGACTGGTAGCGCTTTCCGTTCGCCTCAATGTGCAACTGGTAGGTGCGGCCGGTTTGGCCCCGGAGAGTCTGGGTCTGGTACTCACCCAGTCCCTTATGCACCAGATTTTCCCGGTTGCCTTCGTTATCCGTAATGTACACAGTGGCGTTTTCGATGGCATAGTTGAGGCCGGCGTAGGTGTAGTTGGCCGCGGTGGTCAGCCTGACGGTGTAAGGTCCCTCTTCGTTGGAGATAAATCCCTGCACCACTATGCCGGGCGGCACCTCTTTCACATCACCGTCGTAAGGCGTGATACACCCGGCCATCAGCACCAGGCACCATCCTACCGACTTATATAGTAGCTTTTTAAAACCAGCAGCAGTCATCAGAACTTAAAGTTGTAAGTAAGAGAAGGGAATATAGTACCAAATATGGATAGCTTGTAGGCCGTAGCCAGTGAATAGGGCCGTATGTTGTAGAACACGGAGAAGGCATTCTTACGCGCGTACACGTTGTACAACGAAAATACCCAGCTTCCCTTCCACCGGCGGTCGGGGTGCTTGTCGGGGTGCTCATCGAACGTAACGGAGAAGTCAAGCCGGTGGTAGTTGGGAATACGGCCCAGGTTACGATCAGTATAGATGGGTACATTGGCGCCAAAGATGGTAGGCTCATACAGTACGTAACGCCCCTTCGGAAATGTGCCGGGCCGGCCGCTGCTGAACGTAAAGTTGAAGGAAAACGTGGTGGTTACGCTGGGCCGGTATATGGCCATGGCATTGAGCGTATGGGGCCGGTCGTAGTTGGCAGGATACCAGCGTCCGCGGTTGACCCGCTCCTCCGGAAACTCTCCTTCGATCTGCAGAAAGGTGCGGGCGTAGGTATAACTGACCCAGCCGGTCCAGAAGCCGGTATTCTTCTTAGTCATCATTTCCAGTCCGTACGCTCGTCCCCGCCCCTGCAGTACAGCCGTTTCCAGCGCCGGATTCAGTATAATATCCGCTCCATCCTTATAATCTACCGCATTCTGCAACTTCTTGTAGTAGATCTCGGCCGAAGTTTCGTAGGTGTCATTATTAAGATTTCTGAACAGACCCACCGATACCTGATCAGCCACCTGCGGGCGCAGGTACTGACTGCTCGTAGCCCAGCGGGCGGTAGGCAGTGCGGAGGTAGTATTGGAGATCAGGTGCAGGTACTGGATCATCCGGTTGTAGCCCATCTTTACCGAAGTAGCCGGATTAAGGGTCCAGCGCAGTGCGAGTCTGGGTTCAAAACCACCGTAAGATTTGACTACCTCCCCCGCAGCGTATTGCTCTATCTCGGTGACAGCATCCTCCGAGCGGGGCAGGTCCGGCGAGTAGCGGTAGACACTGGCGTTGCCCAGCCTCAAAAAATGCGAATAACGCAGCCCGGCAACGACGGACACCTGTTCTGACAGCTTCCATTCATCCTCTACATACAGGGCTGCTTCGACCGCATGTTCCCGCTCCAGATCCACCGGCAGTACATTGGAGTGAGGACCGGGTGTAAGGGTATTGGGCTGGATCCCGTAGCTGATGGCACTGGCCCCGGCCAGGTACTTGTGCCGCTCGCCGGAACGGTTGGTGTACTGGACCCGCGCATTGGTGTAGAGTATACCCGACCTCAAATCAAGGGCATTGGCCGAGTCCGGTACGCTGATACTGGCTGAGTAGTTACTGAGTACTCCCACGGCTTCCAGAGTTTCTTCATCCCTGATCGTGTGCTGCCAGCGCAGGGTACCACTCCGGGTGCTGTAGCCGTACAGTGACGCCGAGGCGTTGACCTCAACGGTGGAAAGTGAATCGGAGGCCAGCTTGAAGTTATCATCGCTGTAGTAGCCGGTCAGGGTCAGTTCATCACGCTCGCTGATCTTCCAGTACCACTTGTTGGTAATGTCGTAGAAGTTGGCCTTGGTGCCCCGCAGGTTGTCGGGTCCCAGCTTAAACAGAAAATCATTAAAGGAGGCACGTACAGCCAGCAGCGTCGACAGCTTACCCTTCACCAAAGGGCCTTCCAGTGCCAGTCGGCTGGCTACCAGCCCTATCCCGCCGCTCCCGGTGAATTTCTCCGAATTGGGGTACTTAAGGCGTACATCCAGTACCGAAGATGCCCGGCCGCCGTACTGGGACGAGATGCCACCGCGGCTCAGCGTAACGTCGCGCACCGCATCCTGATTGAACACCGAGAAAAAACCAAACAGGTGGGAGGTATTAAAAAGGGGTGCATCGTCCATCAGCACCAGGTTCTGGTCCACACTGCCTCCCCGTACATTGACTCCCGAGGTACCCTCACCTACCGTGGTCACGCCGGGCAGCATCAGCAGACTGCGCATGACATCCACCTCCCCCATAAAAGCGGGGATACGCTGGATACTCCGGATATTGAGCCGCGAAGCCCCGATCTCTACCTTCTGCACATTTTCTTCGGGCTTACCGGTCGTTACCGTTACTTCCTCCAGCAGGCGGGTATCCTCTTCCAGCTCAAAATTCACCCGGTTTTCGCCCTGCCTCAGCACCACCTCCCTGAACAGGGAAGTAAAACCCAGGAAGCTGACCTTGAGATTATAGGTACCTGGCTTGAGGGTAAGCAGAAAAAAACCGTCCCTGTCCGTTTGTACCCCCTTGCGTGTTTCCATCACAAACACATGCACGTTGGCCATGGGCTTTCCGGTAGCGGCGTTGGTAATGGTACCCAGCAGAGCCACCGACTGGGCGGGCTGAGCCACCGTACTGAAAGAAAGGCATCCTAAGAGCAACAGGAGCGTAATACGGTAAAAGCAATGCATGGAAGCGTCAAGTGTGAGTGTATCATTTTACAAGCCGCCACGCCGGACAATCTACTTGTAGATTGATACAATAAGCCGTACCGGCTGACAGTAAAGTTTTTGGTAGTATAATTAAATATGTTTTCTAAATTTATAGTTTGAATCCTTCCTCCCCGGAAGAGTTACAAATCCCCTCCGATTGTGATGAAAGTACGTTTACTTGCCTTACTGGCTGTGTTTTGGATTGTGAGTATTGAATGGGCCGGGCAAGTCATGGCTCAGAAAAAGAAATCTACGGTCGAGCAGCTCCCCCGTGACTGTGGCACAGAGCCTCCTGCCCCCGATAAGGTGAAAAAGATGGAGGACGCGGTAAAGAAAAAAAAGAAGCAAGGCCGTAGTACCGAAGAGTACCCTACCGTACAGATACCCATCAAGGCGCATATTGTCAGAAAACAAAACGGCACCGGAGGGCTTTCCGTCGAGGCACTCAACAGTGCGCTAGCTACCATGAATGCCCAGTACCAGCCCCTACACATGCAGTTTTACCTATGCGGCCCTATTCACTATATTGATGACGATGATCTGGCCGACTGCGAGGTGCTGACGGACGACGCCAGGCTAACCCTGCACAATGTCAACGACGCCATCAACATCTACTTCTGTAATAATGTCAACTACGGAGGGTCTCCCATCAACGGGATTTCAGCGTTCCCGAGCAGCGATCCGCGCGAAAACCGGATTATCATGTACAACCACGCTACCTCTAATGGCTCTACCCTCGCTCACGAAATGGGCCACTACTGGAGCTTGCTGCACACGCACGAAACCAGCCTGGGTGAAGAACTCGTAACCCGCGGTGAGGGAGCCAACTGCACAACGGCCGGTGATCTGCTCTGTGATACCCCCGCCGACCGTTATAGTACCTACGACCCCAGAACCTGTACCTATACCGATACCGAACACCGGGACGCTAGGGGCGAACTATACAGCCCGGACCTCCGGAACCTGATGTCGTACTACCATAGCTGCCGAAACCGCTTCACGGAAGGGCAGCTGGGCCGGATGCACGAAGGATATCTCTACCGGATGCTTTTAACTGAACAGCATGGTACCTATAAGCTGGTATGCCAACCGGAAGCACCGGCTCCTTCCCAGCTAACGGCCCTTTATCAAAACTGCTCAATTACGCTGAACTGGACGGATGAGGCCAGTGACGAAGGCGGATATATCATCGAAAGGTCTACCCGCCCGGATGGTAACTTTGTTGCCGTAGGCAAGGTAGCCGCCAACTCCTCTCAGTATACCGACAGGGAGGTGGTAGCTGATCCGAGCCGGGTCTACTACTACCGGGTCGTGGCGGCCAATGCCAGTGCCGTCTATAGCACTCCCGTAACCGTCGCGTTTGACGCTTCGGTTACGTACTGTTACTGCATCCCTGGCAGTACCAACTGTAATGACGATGACGTAATCAGTAACTTTTCGATCCTCCATAACGGTACCAGCCTGCTGAGCCATACCAGTAGCTGCTCCCCCAACGGATACAGCGACTATACCACCTCCGTGTCACCACCATCACTTAGTCAGGGGTATACCTACAGCTTTACACTACGGCATCCGGGCAGGTACCGGGAGGGAATCACGCTCTGGCTGGACTTTAACAACAATCAGTTGTTCGAGCCGGAAGAGATGGTATATAAGCTAGTATTTGTCAGTGCAGATGCCGTACTGACTGGCTCATTCAACATTCCGGATCAGGCACCTACCGGTACTACCCGGCTCCGGGTACGGCTGCAGTACAATCAGAGCCCAGTCGAGCCGTGTTCGGCGTATGAATACGGTGAAACCGAGGACTATGCCGTTACGATTGTACCACGTCCACTGATCAGTTCCGTAGCCTCCGGGAGCTGGAGCGCCCCCGCTACCTGGTCGTGTAACTGCGTACCTACCTCTAAGGATCAGGTAATCATAGAGGCAGGCCATAGCATCACGATAGATACAGGTACCATACATATGCGCAGTCTGGAAGTAAAAGAAGGGGCCACTCTGGATCTGGCCCCGGATGTCCAGATCAGCTTTCAGGAGTAGCTCCTACCGGGTGTTCCTTTTCTTAAGATAAGCCTCTAGTTCCGCCAGCGACAGCGCATTGAACGTCATCTGCCGGGTAAGGCCTGCTTTGCGCCCCACGGCTACGCCGTAGTGCATATCGTAGTAGCCTTCCCGCACGTGGGCATCAGGATTGATACTTAGCATCACGCCTTTCTCCATGCAGTATCGGACCCAGCGCCAGTCCAGGTCCAGTCGCCAGGGGTTGGCGTTAATCTCGATGACCACGCCCCTTTCGGCACAGGCATCTATGACGGCTTTGTAATCTATGGGGTACCCCTCCCGCGACAGGAGCAGCCGCCCCGTCGGGTGGCCCAGTATGGTAGTATATGGATTCTCGATGGCATGCAGGAGCCGGGCGGTGGCCTTGTCCTGCGTCATGGTCAGGTTGCTGTGTACGGAGGCTACTACGTAGTCGAAGGTAGCCAGTATATCATCGGTGTAGTCGAGGGAGCCATCACCCAGGATATCCGATTCAATACCTTTCAGTATCTTGAACGGACGCTCTGAATTCTCCCGGGCGAAGCGTTCATTCAAGCGGTCAATTTCTTCGTGCTGCCGCTCCACCTGGTCGGGACGCAAACCACTGGCGTAGGTGGCACTTTGGGAGTGGTCGGCCATACCCAGGTACTCAAAGCCCAGCTCCCGGCAGAACAAGGCCATTTGTTCCAGCGTGTTCTGTCCGTCGGAGTAGGTACTGTGGTTGTGCAGGATGCCTTTCAGGTGGTCCCAGGTCACAAGGTCGTCGGGGCTATGGTCCAGTGCCCAGGCCCACTCGCCCAGGCCTTCGCGCATCTCGGGTACTATGTAGGGCACCCCGGCCTTCTGGTACAGTTCTTCCTCCGTCGCGACCGGCTCCGCCAGGGCCAGTTGCAGCAGGGTACCTCCACCAATAACCGGCTGCGCCAGGTGGGCTTCGGCAGCCGTTTCCAGGAGTAGCGCATTGGCAAAGCGCGCCTCGGGTACTATCACGATTTCTACCCGTACTTCTACGTCCATGGCCTTGCCCCGCCAAACGAAAGGAGACGACTGCTTTATGTCCTGAGTCAGTATATGCAGGCCATTAAGTTTTTGCTGTACCGCCACGGGCGAATCCGCCCCTACCAGTAGCCTCACCGTCTCCACGATTTCGGTCTTACGGCGTACTTCGCCGGCTATTTCTACCTTATCAAATAGGGTGACCAGCTCGTCACGCAACGACTGCGCCAGCGCACCGGCTATATCCATGCGGAGCTTACCAGCCTGTCCTTTCAGGAACACCAGCGAGTCCAGGATCTTCTGCTGGGTACTTTCGCCGAAGCCCTTCAGCTTAGCAATCTGCCCGCTCTGGCAGGCCAGTTCCAGGTCACGCAAGTTATCAATACCCAGCTCCCGCCAGATCACTGCGATCTTCTTGGCACCGATGCCCTTTACCTTAAACATCGCCAGGATGCCCGGCGGTGTCTTGTCCATCAGCTCTTCCAGCTCACGTAGTTTTCCGGTTTCCAGTATCTCCTGGATCTTCCCGGCTACGCTCTTGCCCACACCCGGTATACGGGTCAGGTCGGCGGGGGCCATTGTGGCTATGTTCCGGTCGGTGAGCCGGTCCAGGTTGAAAGCGGCCGAGCTGTAGGCTTTTATTTTAAATGAGTCAGCCTCGTGCAGCTCCATCAGCTTGGCCGTCAGCTCGAGTATATCTATAATTTCAGAATTGGTCATAAAAGAAAAAGATCAGCAGTTACCCTGGTACCTGAGGTACCCTCCGTAAAATTGGGCAAAATTTTCGTTCGAAGCTTTTTCAGGAAAGGATTTCTGACGGAATATACTACGAATACATGGCTGATGCAGCCTCTTTTTAGGGCTGTCCGTGAAGTGGAGAAAGATCGTCAAGGGTACTTAAAGACAGATACCCGGCTAAGCCCGAACCATCAGCAGGCACTTACTTAACAAGCACTTGTTAAAACATTGGCTGGTGCCGCAGCGGTATTGGTCTGCTGTTCCTGCGCCCACCGCGCAGGGAGGGTTTTCCGGAGAATGAATTTGAAGAAGTAATTGAGCACACTGAGGATCAGCAGGCTTGTCAGTAACCAACCTACCGTCGAAACCAACAGGGCGCCACCAAACTTATTAATCATGGGTAAAATCCCGAGGCCAAAGCTCACTTTCAGTTCCTGCCAGCTCAGCGGGGTAGCCCCTATCCCCAGTACCTTTTCTCCAATACGCAGGTAAGGTACCAGCAACAGGATCTGAACCGGATACAGGGCGTAGCTAATGGCAAACATCAGGGCCATGTTTAGCCGGAACTTCATCGCCAGCAACGCAATCAAAAGATTGTTGGTGCCGATTAGTGGAAACACCCCTACGAGAATAGAAAGGGTTATACTCCATGAAAGTTGATTAATGGACGTACCTTTCGTCAGAAAGCTCTTCCATTTAGTAAACTGTTTGTGCAGCCAGGGCCAGGTCATGTAATAAGCCGTTGGGAAAATAGTTTATCAATAACTTTACATAAACTGTACCTGCACAGGCCGGTCTGCTCAAAAAATAGTAAAGCAGGCCTTTCAAGTGCTTTTAGATTGTAACCCAAAAACTAGTCTGCCCCTGATGAACCTACTTTTTTCAGCTTCCGAATCTACTACCCGCCGTGATTTTTTGACCGGCATGGCAGGCTTAACTGCCGCTAACCTGCTGCCTTCCTGGACCTTTGCTAAAAAACAGGCAAAAGACAAATTGGGAATTGCTCTGGTTGGCCTGGGCTATTACAGTACCGACCTGCTGGCCCCGGCCCTGCAAAAAACGCAGCACTGCTACCTGGCCGGAATTGTGACGGGTACCCCCGCTAAGGCCGAACTGTGGAAGAAGAAGTACAACATACCGGATAAAAATATCTACAACTACCAGAACTTCGACCAGATAGCCAACAACCCCGACATTGACATCGTGTACGTGGTACTGCCGCCATCCATGCACAAGGAGTATACGGTACGGGCGGCCAAAGCCGGTAAGCACGTGTTCTGCGAGAAGCCTATGGCGATGAGTGTCAAAGAATGTGAGGAGATGATCAAGGCCTGCCGCGACAACAAGCGCAGCCTGGCTATCGGCTACCGCTGTCAGCACGATCCCAACACGCAGGCGTACATGAAGATCGCGAAGGAAAAGCCGATGGGAAAGGTAAAGCTGATCCACAGCTCGGCAGGTTATAATGAAGGCCGCACCGACCACTGGAAGCAAAAGAAAGAGCTGGGCGGCGGTGTGATGTACGACATGGGCGTGTACGCCCTGCAGGGCGCGCGGCTGGCGGCCGGGGAAGAGCCCATACTGGTTACGGCCAGCCACCTGACCAACCGCCCTGAGATCTATAAGAACGTAGACGAAACGACCATGTTCCAGCTGCACTTCCCCAGTGGAGCCGTAGCCAACTGTACAACCAGCTTTGGCATCAATACCAACTTCCTGAAAGTCAATTATGAAAAAGGAAACCTGCTGATGGAGCCCGCTACCGCTTACAGTGGCAACAGGGGCTTCAGCACACTGGGAGAAATCAACTACCCGCTGGATAACCAGCAGGCCCGGCAGATGGACGATGACGCGCTGGCTATCAAGAACAACAAGCCTATGCTGGTACCTGGTGAGGAAGGGTTGAGGGATATTCGGGTAGTAGAGGCCATTTACCAGGCGGCCAGAACCGGCAAGGCTGTACGCCTGGGCTAATGTTAGAGTCCCCCTTTAACACTACTGTAATTTCCCTAAACCCAACACTCATACCACGCTGAATGAATATTGAACAGCTCACACAGTACCGACAGGAGGCCCACCACCACCTGACACAGGAACTCCTGCCCTTCTGGGAAAAACGTTGTGTAGACCGCGAGAACGGCGGTTTTATCACCCACTTCGACAAGGACGGCAACGACACCGGCGAAGACGAAAAGTCACTCATAGCCCAAACCCGCAGCATCTATACCTTTTCGTCGGTACACCGGGCCGGGTACGGCGAGGGGCAGTTTGCCAACATGGCCCGACACGGAGTGGACTTCCTCCTCAACAAGATGTGGGACCCCGAGCACGGTGGCTTTTACTGGCTCATGGACCGCCGGGGCAACGTCAAAATTGACGAAAAGATCGTCTACGGACACAGCTTCGCCATCTATAGCCTCAGCGAGTATACCCTGGCTACCGGCGACCCGCGCGGCCTGGAGTACGCCCAGAAGGTTTTTGACCTGCTGCAGAAGTACGCCGTTGACACCTACTACGGGGGGTACTTCGAGATGTTCCAGCGCGACTGGACGCTCAAAGGGCCTGGCTCTGCCGGAGGTGACCGCAAAACACTGGACGCCCACATGCACCTGATGGAAGCCTTCACCACGCTCTACGAATGCAGCGGCCAGGAGGTACACCGCCGTAAGTTGCTGGAGGTGATCCAACTGCTTACCACCCGCATCATGCATCCCGACTACGGCACGGGTATTCCGCAGTTCTGGGCCGACTGGCGCGTGGCGCCGCAGATCAAATTTGACATCGTGTGGGGCTGGGACCGCTTTACCGAAGACGGTACCAAGAGTGCCGCTGAAGATAATACCAGCTACGGCCACAATGTGGAGTTTGCCTGGCTGCTCATGCACGCCCTGGACATCCTCGGTATCCCGCACGAAGACTTTCGCACGCAGCTCCTGCAGTCGTTTAACCATGCCGTGGAATACGGCATCGACTGGGAGTACGGGGGTGTGTTTGTGGAAGGATCACATGCGGGAGAGGTATATGACCGGGAGAAGGAGTTCTGGCAGCAGGCCGAGGTACTTATTGGTTTGCTGGATGCCTATCGGGTGTACGAAGATGAGCGTTTTCTGGAGGCGTATCATGCTGTTCACCGCTTTGTCTTCGACCACGTTATTGACCACCAGGTAGGTGAATGGAAGCCCCTGCTCACGCGCCAGGGCGAGCCCATCTGGACACACATGAGCCACTCCTGGAAGATCAATTACCACAGCGTCCGGGCCATGGTACAGAGCATCGTACGGCTGGACAAGCTAGTAGAGAAAGAGCGAATGAGTAAATTTGTTTAGCCTCAATTCTAATAGCTATAAACCAACAAGATTCCCGATAGGTATCTGTCGGGAATCTTGTTTAGAAATAAAGGGCACTTACCTTTTCTTCATTACCCTCAGCAGCTTCTTCGCCCAAAATCGCCACTTCGGTATTTTAAAGTAGCACCCGCCCTCCGGCTGAATCTATCTTTGTTGCGTCAGTTAATCAAAACAAAGAACAGCCATGAAAAAGATTTATTTATCACTCCTATTCGCTTTTGTAAGTACACTCACCTGGGCTCAGGACCAACCCATCCGCCACACCTTCGCCGTGGAGGTGGATCCCATTGCCTACCTCCTCAAAGGGTACTCGGTACATGGTATCTATCAGCCCGGCCGCTGGGCGTTTGACCTGGGTGTGTATGGGATTGGGGTTCCGGAGGCCTTCCATGGCAACGAGGGTTTCGACGTAAAGCAGCAGGGCTATGGCCTCAAGGCCAACTACTCGTTCAGGAAATCGGGTGCCGGTCTGTTTGCCGGAATCGGAGGGGGCAATGGTACTACCAAAGCCAAACACCGCGAATCGGGGGCTGAGGATACCGGCCACTCGTGGAGTGTAGGTCCGCAGGTAGGGTATCGCTTCTTTTTTAAGAAGCCCAAGGACGGACAAGCGCGCGGCCTGTACATCACCCCCTGGGCCAGCGTAGACTACCAGTTCCAGAACGACAAGGTGAAGTTCAGCAACTTGGATTTCAAGGAAGGCAGGTTCACTCCCTTCGCTACCATTCACCTGGGGTACCGGTTCTGAGTCTTTGTCTGGTACTTCCACATGGTAAGCCCCTCTATGGGGCTTTTTTGCTTTCACTCCTCCCCTTTCTACCACCTTCAATCAAGCCGTAGTGTACTATTTTTTCAGATCCTAAGTAGGCAGTCAGACAGCCTAAACCCTCTTCGCCTCATTCCCCGGCTTCATCGTTCAAAATTGCCACTTCGGTCACACTGTTTTTACAACCTGTTACTACCATGGTACTTTTGAACCATCAAACCAATGGACACGAAACCAAAAGCCATGAAAAAGATATTCACCCTGGCCTGCCTGCTAAGTACCGCTTCCCTGGCCCTGGCACAACAGGGTACTACCTCCAAAACACTTTACGAACAGGGCGCCCGCTGGAACAGCCCCGTCTGGGAAAGTACCTATAAAGAAGATCTGACTGAGCAGGAGAAGCTGGCGGGTCTGTCGCTGGCGTGGTCGGAGGCCAAGTACAACTTTGCCTTCTTCGACAAAGTACCCAACCTGGACTGGGACAGCCTGTACGTCAGCTACATTCCGAAAGTACAGAAAAGCAAGAGTACCGCTGAGTACTACCTGACCCTCCAGGAGATGTTCGCCCAGCTGAACGACGGCCACACCGGCGTGTACCCTCCGATGGAAGTCCAGAACCAGCACGCCAAGGTGGGGGTAGTAACCGCCCTGGTGGAAGGTAAGGTACTGGTACTTGATGTAGTAGATAAAAAACTCGCGACGCAGGGCGTGCAGAAGGGCATGGAAATTACCCACGTCAACGGTGAAGAGGTACATGCTTTTGCCAACCGCACCATCCGCCCCTACGTCAGCTCCAATACCGAGCAGTACCGCCTGAACGCCACCTACGGCTTCCAGTTCCTGCTGGGTAAAAAGGAAGAGCCCGTAGAAGTGACCTTCAGGACCGCCAACGGCCAGGTACTGACCCGCATGCTCACATACAATACTCCATTCGAAAGCTTCTTTACGTCACGTCGCCTGCTCGAGTACCGCCTGCTGCCGGGCAACGTGGCCTACGTCGCCCTCAACAGCTTCAACGACGAGAAGATCAAAGCCGAGTTTAACGCCATCTACCCTCAGCTCAAAGGGGCCAGTGCCCTCATCCTGGACGTGCGTGAGAACGGCGGCGGCAACAGTGGCAACGGCTGGGATATCCTGGCCCGACTGACCAACAAAGACTTTCCGCTGGTGAAGTGGGAAAGCCGCAACTACCAGGCGGTAAAGCGCGCCTGGGGCGGACCTAACAGCTGGTTTGGTGACAAGTATGACTACAAAATCACCAACCCTGACACGTCCGACTACTTCCACGGCCCGGTAGTGGTACTGAGCAGCTCCTACACCTTCTCGGCCGCCGAGGATTTCCTGTCGTCGTTCAAGCAGTCGAAGCGCGGACTGATCATTGGCGAACCTTCGGGTGGTAGTACCGGACAGCCCGTCTTCTTCCGGTTGCCGGGTGGCGGTTCGGCCCGCATCTGCGCCAAGCGTGACTACTTCTACGACGGTACCGAGTGGGTAGGTATAGGTATCCAGCCCGACGTGTACGTAGCCCCTACTATTCAGGACGTAAGAGCCGGAAAAGATACGGTACTTGATAAGGCCCTGGAGGTACTGACTAAAAAAAGCGCAAAAAAAGATAGGGCAAACCGCCAGTAAGGTGTCCTGAACAGAGACATAACAATTTCAATAAAATTCACCAAAGACCAGTAACTAATAAAACAGCCATGAAAACATCTATTATTGCCCTCTCACTAGCATCAGCCATTAGCCTGAATTCCTTTGCTCAATCTGACGCCACTCCTGAAAAAGAACTGGAACTACGCCCCGCTCAGGTCAGCTTTGTGCCCCCGCTTAGTACCAACGGCTTGTACAGTACCCGGTACATCAATAACTTCTCCCTGAACCTATTGGGCGGAGCCGCCGGTGGCTTGAATGGAGTCGAAATCAGCGGATTGTTTGCCATCGAAACCGGTGATGTACGGGGTGCCCAGTTTGCCGGGATCTTCAATACCGTGGGTGGATCGGCAAACGGAGCTCAGTTTGGCGGGATCGTAAATATCACCGGAGGCTCAGCAACGGGTGCCCAGTTCGGCGGCATTGCCAACGTAGTGGGTGGTGAAGTACGGGGTGCTCAGTTTGGTGGTATCGCTAACATTACCGGCGACAACGTTAACGGGGCCCAGTTTGGGGGCATTGCCAATGTAGCCGGTTCGGTAGATGGCGCTCAGGTAGCGGGTATTGTCAATATAGCCGGGGGCAACGTCAAAGGGGCCCAGATCGGCCTTATCAACGTTGCCAGCCACGTGGATGGTGTACAGATCGGACTTATCAACCTGGCCAAAGATGGCTACCGCCGCGTAGAAGTGTGGGGAAGCGATGTACTGTACGGTAACGTAGCCCTCAAGATGGGCGGTAACCGCAAGTTCTACAACCTGTTTACGGCCGGTGCTACCCTACCCGAGACTGACAACACCCGCTGGGGCTTCGGCTACGGATTAGGTACCAACTTCGACCTGAGCAAGAAGAGCCAGCTTAGTGTAGAAGCCATTGCCTACCGGATCGTAGAAGGCCGCGACTCCTGGAACGCCATAAACCAGCTGAATCAGCTCCGCGCCAGCTTTATATTTCCTATCAAGAACCGCTTTGCCCTGACGGTTACCCCAACCTTTAACGTACAGGTATCTGATCTGAAAACCGCCGATGGTACCATCGGAAGCGAGTGGAGCAGCTACAATGTGTACAACAAAGTAATCAACAACCGGACGCGCGTCATGATGTGGCCGGGACTCAACGTTGGTATCCAGTTCTGATCATTCTCTGACTCAATTTTCACTTCATCAACAGGGGTTATTTGAAAGAGAGGAGCACCTTCGTCGGTAGCATTCGCTGGTTCAGTCGAAAATATCGCCAGCCTGGTACACCTTTTTTTTCAAATAGCCCTTAATATTAGAACTTGCACAGCATTAGGACGTACCCGTTCTACCACGTGCCAATGAAATTGATTCCATGTCAGATTCCAGAGATATATTGCCTAACGTACACTTCCAGGCCCAGTTTGCGGCCCTGAAGAATCAGGTAAGTCCTCATTTCCTGTTTAATAGTTTGAGTGTGCTTTCTTCGCTAGTCCGCAAAGACCCTGACTTGTCGGAACAGTTTATTGACCACATGGCCCGGGTATACCGGTATCTGCTCGAGCAGAAGGACGACCAGCTGGTCACGCTGGGGACCGAAATAGAGTTTGCCCGATCGTACGCGTTTATTCAGGAGGTGCGTTTTGCCCGTAAGTTTAAGGTACACTTTGAATGCAACGAGGCCGCTGCCAGCCTGACCCTGCTCCCGTTTACCTTACAGCTCCTGATCGAAAATGCCATCCGTCACAACCGGATGTCAGCCTCCGAGCCGCTTACGGTAACGATTTGTACCCGCGCCGATGGCCAGCTGGTAGTCAGTAATAACCTGCAGATACGCTCGGTCCCGGATCGTACCATTCCGCAGGGCCTCTCTACGATCTGCCAGCGCTACGAGATGTACACCGAGCAGGTCGTGCAGGTTACCGAGAGTTCCGAGCAGTTTCAGGTGACGGTTCCGCTCCTTCCGTCCAATTACGAACGGGCAGAAGCCTTCTAGTACCACACAATAGCCTGTAACACGAGTAACCAACCGGTCGTTCAGAAATAATTAACCAGACAGAATCCGCCCTACACTTGAATACTTCAATTTAGAAACCTAACATACTCCTGTTCTTCAATATACTACTGGTATGCTAAACGAGGTACAGTACCAAAACCTTTGGAAGGTGATGTTTAATCATGTAACTTTCCATAAAATACCGTGAAGCCTGCCCGCGCTTCATCGGCATTTTGTGGATAACCCTCTAATAATAAATGTACGTACCCCCCATGAATAATGAAGATAGCGGCATTAGTCCCGAAGAGATTCATCGTCAGTCTGAGCTATTCAAAGCCCTGATCGAACACAGCTCCGACGTCATTGTCATATCCGACGCAAAGGGCATAGAGCGCTACGTGAGCCCCTCCGTCAGGCGCGTACTGGGCTACGAGCCGGAGGAGTTTCTGATGCGGAGCCAGTACCTTCTTCATCATCCTGACGACCGCGACCGGGTGCGCGATACGTTTTTTGGGTTTGTTAACCAGTGCTGCGAAAAACCCGCTCCTATTGTATTCAGCTGGCGCTTTCTGCACAAGAATGGTACCTGGCGCTGGGTGGAAGCCACCGCTTCCAATCAGCTGGACAACCCGCTGGTCAATGGCATCATCCTGAACATCCGGGACATACACGATCATAAGGAAATGGAAAACAGGCTGGCTCAGAGTGCCCAGCGCTTCCAGACCATCATGGGAAGTATCAAGGATGCCATCCAGATATTCGACGCGGAAGGCAAGATCCTGTTTACCAACCGGGAGAGCCACCTGCTAGAATATTCCATGCAGAGCTTCAACGAGCCAAAGGAGCCCCTCTGGTGGATTCATCCGGACGACCGGCCCAGTATGCTCGATACATTCGCTAAATTAGTCATGGGTGAAATGCAGGAAGTAACGGTGGAGTACCAGGTACAGGACGCAAACGGATACTACCGCCACCTGGAAACCCACGCCTCCAATCAGCTCAATAACGAGGCTATTGGCGGCATACTGGCCAACGTGCGGGACATCACACAGCGGAAAAAGCTGGAAGAATCACTGCGGCTGGCTAAGGAGAAGGCCGAAGAAGACGCCCGCGAAATCGAAAAGAACAGCCTCGAGATCAAGATCAAAAACCGCGAGCTGAAAAAGCTAAATGAGGAGAAAAACGAGCTGCTCCAGATCGTCTCGCACGACCTCAAGAACCCGCTCTACAACATCCAGCACCAGGCCAACCTGATCCTAACCCATACCGGCGACTGTACCACCCAAGCTCAGAATATCCTGCAGTGCACCGATAAGATGCTCAACCTGATCAGGAACTTCCTGAGCATCCATGCCATCGAATCCGGCAAGGTACTGCTCAACTGGCAGCCTGTCGACCTCAGGAAGAAGATCGATAAAGTACTTGGGGTGTATAAGGATACACTGTCGGCCAAGAACATCCAGGTCAGCGCCCAGACTACCGGCGTATATCCCCAGGCGTGGGCCGACCCCGATGCCGTGTACCAGATACTGGACAACCTGATCTCAAACGCGATTAAGTACTCGCCGGTCAGCGGTACGATTCATATCAGTCTGGAAACCTCCAGTGAATACCTGGTTATCCGCGTGCAGGATGAGGGAGCGGGCATACCGCTGGATGAGCTGGACAAGCTATTCCAGAAGTTTACACGCCTCTCTACCCGGCCCACAGCGGGCGAAAGCTCCAACGGACTGGGACTGGCCATTGCCAAAAAACTAACCCAGCAACTTAACGGCGACATCTGGTACGAAAACCATCCCGACCGCGGCGCCACCTTTGCCTTTGAACTACCCATACATTTAACTGTACAGTCATGAACGTACTCATTATAGAAGATGAAGATCTGACCGCCGAGCGGTTAGAAAGCCTGCTGCTCCGCTACGACCCTACCATTCAGGTACTGGACAAGATTCCCTCCGTCCGGGAAGCCGTAAAGTTTCTGCAGGGGCATATGTCGGAGCTCGACCTGGTGTTTATGGATATCCACCTGGAAGATGACCTCTGCTTCCGCATCTTTGACCAGATCAATCTGCAGGTACCTATCATATTCACCACGGCCTTTGATGAATACATGATCCGGGCCTTCAAGGTCAATAGCATTGATTACCTGCTCAAGCCCGTGAGTCTTGAGAACCTTTCGGCCGCCATTGACAAGTTCAAGTCCATGAAGCGGCAGTTTTCCCGCACTGATCTGGACACCCTGCTCCAGGCCATCGGGCAGAATAAGCCCGAGTACAAGACGCGCTTCATGGTGACGGTAGGTACCCGCATCCGTACCATCGACGTAGCCGAGGTGGCGTATTTCTTTTCGGAAGAGAAAGTCACCTTCATGGTCACAAAGGACAACCAGCGCCTGCCGATCGATTACAGTCTCGACAAGCTCACAACGATGCTCAATCCCGACGAGTTTTTCCGGGCCAACCGCCAGTTTCTGGCGTCGCTGTCCAGCATCAAAAACATCCATACTTACTCGCAGAGCAAGCTCAAGCTGGAACTGGCTCCCGCTCCCAAGGCGGAGGTATTCATCGGCAAAGAGAAAATCACTCCTTTCAAAGACTGGCTGGATAAGTGATGGAATTCTGAATTAGTGAATTCTGAATGCTGAATTTTGGGTATATGAAGGACTTTCAATTCAGCCCCGTAGGGGCGGTACCTTAGTAGAAATAGTTGGACGAAGGTGGTTTTCAGCCCCAGCGGGGCGACACCAGGCACTAGATATGCCGCCCCGCTGGGGCCGCTTTTGGACCAAAAACAATTCCTTCGTACACTCCTGATTCGTGAGTTATTAATAAATGAACTAGTTCGTAAAGCTTCCCTCCGGAGGGACTGAGGCGGCAGCCGCGTGGGAGGTGTAGCAGGTTTGAATGCTTTAATACTTTAACATACTTACTGCCTACTACTGGTGAAACAGCCCCAGCCTGGTCAACTGCCGGGGCTGTTCTTTTACGAATACGGCTCTGCTGCCACGGCCCTGCTTCGTCCCCCCACATCTCCACTTCATCCCCCCAATTCCCAGCGTCGTCAGAAAAGACGTGAACGCCGTAGGTGGTGCTCCTACCTTTGCCTCAGCAAGTGTAACCAGTCATTCGTTAGCTATGAAAATGAGAGTTCTACTAGTACTTGTCCTGTACTGTGTGGTGCTGCCCCTGTGGGCGCAAACTTCCACCCAGACCATCAAAGGTACCGTTACGGATGCCCAGACGGGCAGCAGCCTGCCGGGAGCTACGATCCTGCTCCTGAACAGCGAACCGCTGAAAGGTACTACTTCCGACGGAGAAGGTACCTTCCGGCTCACGGCCGTACCGCTGGGCCGCCAGACCCTGAAAGTAACCTACCTGGGCTACGGCGAGCAGACTGTGCCGAACGTGCTCGTAACGGCGGGCAAAGAGGTAGTACTGGATATCCGCCTGCAGGAGCAGGTCATAACGGGACAGGAGGTAACCATAAAGGCAAGACGCGACCCCGATGGGCTCAACAACGAGTTTGGTACGCTGAGCGCCCGAACCTTCAACATCGAAAACACCCGCCGCTTTGCGGGCAGCCGCAACGACCCTTCCCGCATGGCTGCCAACTTTGCCGGCGTAGTAGGCAACAACGACTCCCGCAACGACATTGTCATCCGGGGCAACTCCCCTACCGGTCTGCTGTGGCGGCTGGAAGGCGTGGACATACCCAACCCCAGCCACTTCGGCGCGCTGGGGGCTACGGGAGGCCCCGTGAGTATGCTCAACAATAATTTGCTGGCGCAGTCCGACTTTTTTACCGGAGCCTTTCCAGCCATGTACGGCAACGCGCTGGGCGGCGCATTTGACCTGCAGCTTCGTACCGGCAACCGCGATAAGCGCGAGTACACCGGCCAGATCGGCTTCAACGGCTTTGAGGCAGGACTGGAAGGACCTTTCGTGAAAGGCAAAAAGGGTACCTACCTGGTACACTACCGCTACTCGGTGCTGAGCGTAGTACATAAGCTGGGGCTGAGCACCGGTACGGGCAGCAACGTACCCAACTACCAGGACCTGTCCTTTAAGGTGGATCTGCCGACCCGCCGTACCGGCAGCCGCTGGACCCTGTTTGGCGTAGGTGGTACCAGTCATATCGCATTCAAGGGAGAGCTGAAAGACACCGCCAACTTCTACAACGATCCCTACAACAACCTGTATAACAAGGCCCGTATGGGTGTAGCCGGGGCATCTTACACGCATTACTTCAATGAGAAGACATACCTGAAGACTACGCTGGCGGCCACAAGCTCCCAATTTGGTGTACAGATAGACTCCCTCAACGATGCCCGTCAGGCTATCCCCTCCTACCGCGATGCCTCCAGCCAGGGCAGGCTGACGCTTACCTCCCAGTTTACCAGAAAGCTCAGCGCCCGGCACCTGTTTTCGGCGGGAGTGTTCGCTCACCAGTTGTTCTATGGCCTTACCGACAGCGTGTACGTCTACAACGAGGGCTTCCGCACCCTGCGCGACGAGCGCGGAAGTACCCAGCTGGCCCAGGCCTACGCCCAGTGGCAGTACAAGCCCTCCAACCGGCTTACGCTCAACAGCGGCCTGCACGGTACCTACTTCCTATTGAATACTACCTACGCCATCGAGCCTCGCCTGGCCGCCCGCTACGAGCTGCCTGCCCGGCAGGTAGTGTCAGTGGGTGCAAGCCTCAACAGCCAGTTGCAGCCCATCCAGCTCTACTTCTACAAAACCCAGGTAGCTCCCGGCCGCTACGTCCAGACCAACCGCTCGCTGGACCTGACCCGCAGTGCGCAGGGAGTGGCTGGCTACGAACGTTCGTTCGGTCACAACATCCGGCTTAAGGCCGAAGCCTACTACCAGTACCTGTACCATGTACCCGTGGAGCAGAGGCTTTCATCACTCTCCATCCTCAACTACGGCGCTACCTTCGCGGCTCCCAATGTGGATAGTCTGGTTAATACCGGGAAGGGGAAGAACTACGGTCTGGAGCTGACGCTGGAGCGCAGCTTTGATCGGGGATACTACTTCCTGACTACCCTATCGCTGTATGAGTCAAGGTACCGGGGCAGCGATCAGGTATGGCGCCAGACGGCCTACAACGGGCGTTACATCGCCAATGCCCTGGTGGGTAAGGAGTGGAAGCTGGGGGATACCAGAAGCCTGTCGCTCGATACCCGCATGACCCGCGCCGGCGGTCGCCCCTACACGCCTTTTGACCTGAGCCGCTCAGTAGCCGAAGGTAAACCTATCTACGACGACACACGCGCCTTTGAATCCCGCTTCAAAGACTACCTGCGGGTAGACCTCAAGATCACCTTCCGCCACAACGGCCGCCACCTGACACAGGAGTGGTTTGTAGACCTGCAGAACCTGACCAACGCCCGGAACGTATTCAACCATTCGTTTGACAGCCGCTCGGGTCAGGTACGTACGCAGTACCAGATGGGCTTCTTCCCCAACTTCAACTACCGCATCGAGTTCTGAGCCGGCTCAGGCATTGATCATTAAAAGACCCCGCAGGTATACGGTACCTCCGGGGCTTTTTGGGTAGTAGTATGATGGTCAGGGCTTTTAGTAGTAAGATGTAAAATCTTGTCTATTCCTAAAGCCCTGACCCATGCAAACCGTTACTACGCCTGCTCCACCCGACCCGGAACTAGTCATTACCACCCGTCCAGCCCGGCTCGAGTCGCTCGATGCCCTGCGCGGGTTCGACATGCTCATGATCGCCGGAGGGGGCGCCTTTATTTCGCTGCTCCACGGCAAGACCGGCCTCCCCTGGGTAGATGCCCTGGCCGAGCAGTTTGAGCACCCGGCCTGGCACGGCTTCACGTTTTATGACTTTATCTTCCCGCTGTTCCTGTTCATGGCGGGCGTGTCCCTGTCGTACAGCCTCAGCAGCGGCGTAGCGCGGGGGCTTTCCAAAAGTACCCTCTACTCCAAGGTAGCCAAGCGCATGCTGATCCTGATCCTGCTGGGGATTCTTGATAAAAATGCCCCCATTGACCTGTTTGATCCGGCGGGCATCCGCTACGGCAGCGTACTGGGCCGCATCGGGATGGCTACGTTTTTCGCTACGCTCCTGTACCTCAATATTTCCCTGCGGCAGCGCCTGTGGACCGTAGGCGGTATCCTGCTGGCCTACTACGCGGCCCTGTTCCTGATACCGGTGCCCGGCTACGGAGCCGGTAACCTTACCTTCGAAGGCAACCTGGTGGGCTGGATCGACCGGAACGTGATGCCCGGCCGCCTCCTGCAGAAAACCTATGACGAGCTGGCCCTCACTACGCAGCTACCGGCTTTCTGCCTCACCATCCTGGGTTCGGTGGCCGGTGATTTTCTGCGCCGGGATAGTGCCCCCCTTAAGAACCTGATCCTGTTTGGCCTCGGTGGAGTCGCGCTCGGGCTCCTGTGGGACCTGCATCTGCCGATCAACAAGCACCTCTGGTCCAGCTCGTTCATACTGCTGACAGCCGGTATGGCGTTTTTGATGCTGGCCCTGTTTTACTGGATCATTGACATCCGGGGCTATACCCGCTGGGCGTTCTTCTTCAAGGTCATCGGCATGAACTCCCTGACCATCTACCTGGCCTACCGCTTTATTGACTTTGGCAAAACCTCCCGACTACTATTCGAAGGACTCTACAAGCACCTGGCCGAACCCTGGCACGAGGTAGCCAATGCGCTGGGAGCTCTGGCACTGGTGTGGCTGTTTCTGTACTTTCTCTACCGGCACCGCATATTCCTTAAGGTGTAAGCCTGCTGAGAATCTATTGGATATTTCCGGGAAAAATTTACACAGCTACTTGCAAAACAGGCGTTACAGGGCTCGTAGTGGGGTTTGGTATGGTTTCTTTATGTTTAGTAGTATAAGTAATTAGTCATAAAACACTAAAACGTTAGAAGCCATGAACGAGCAAACTGCCAAAGGAAACTGGAACGAGATGAAAGGTAAGCTGAAGCAGAAATACGCCGAACTGACCGACGACGATCTGACTTACGCAGAAGGTAAGGAAGATGAAATGTGGGGAAAGATTCAGAAGAAAGTAGGTAAGACCAGAGAAGAAATCGATAGGGAATTCTCCTAGAGTACCTGGTACATACCGCTTATAAAAGGTCTGGGGCATGGGGCTCCGGACCTTTTTAGTAGCACCACCGGCCAAGGCAGCGGGAGCTGTACGCAGGTATTGCCCAACGGCTACGCCGGTTAGCTGAATCCTTTTTCGCCGTACAGAGAGTAGGCCTTTACCGCTACTTCGCGTACAATCCGGTCCAGATTATGGGCCGCTTCGTTGACCAGCCCGTACAGTTCATTCTTCTCCTCGTCGCAGTCCGTATCCTTGATCAGGTACATCAGGCCCATAATCTCCGTAACCGGACGTCGGATCTCGTGGGAGTTCAGCCAGGATATTTCCTTGAGTACCCTAACGTGTTCCTGCAGCAGCACTTCTTTCTCTTTGCGCTCGGTAACTTCGTTCTGGATGGCGATGAATCCCTGGTGGTTGCCAAAGTCGTCGTAGATGGGGGTACAGTCAACATGCATCCAGTACTTACGTCCGTCTTTGGTATAGTTGATGATCTCGACCGAAAAGTACTGCCGCTCGCGGAGCGATTCACCCATGTGGCGGACCACCTCCAGATCTGACTCCGGCCCCTGCAGTACCTCGCCGGGCTTCCGGCCCGCTACCTCCTCAAAGGTGTAGCCCGTTACTTCCGTAAACCTCGGGTTAATGTAGTTGATCCGTCCTTCCACATCCGTAATTACGACCACGTTATTCACTTTGGTAATGATCTCGGCCAGTCGTTTATTCTCGGCATTGGCCCTGGTGAGATCATCAATATCCCGCAGGGAGCCGATCATGCGTACGGCCTCCTGATTACTGTCAAAAATAATGTGGCCGCTGTCTTCGACGTATTTATAGACACCATTGGCGCACCTGAACCGGTACTGTTCACTCCAGAAGGTGGACCCGTTGCTGATCCCCTCATTCAAACTCTTACTGGCTCTATGCCGGTCGTCCGGATGCACCCTTTCCTCCCACCAGCTCAGGGGAGTTTCGTGATACTCCGGCCCGTAGCCGTATATCCGCTCGAGCCCCTGGTTCCAGACCAGGATCATGGTAGTGAGGTCAAAATCAAAGATGGCCTCACGGGTAGCTTTGGCCACCGACTCATAACGGTGTAGCCATATACGCGCCTGCTCCTCGTGTTTTTTACGCTCTGTAATATCCTGAAAATACGCCGCTATACCCTCCTGCGTAGGTATCACCGTCACAAAGAACCACTTGTCCCGGCCAGCATAGTACTCTTCAAACCGGCTCACGCTGCCCTTCTCCATGGCATTGGTATACTCCGGATAGGACCTGAGCGATACCGCATCCGGAAATACATCCAGCACGGCCAGGCCCACTACGTTACCGGCCTCTATGTCCAGTAGTCTTTCAAAGGCTTTGTTGATGCGGGTTACCCGCCAGGTTCTGTCCAGTTCGATCACGCCATCGGTAATACTGTCCAGGGTGCGTCTCAGGGTACTTCCGACCTGGTCGCGCTCGTCCTCCATCTTCTTCATGGCCGTTACGTCCTGTACCATGCCCCGCAGTATCCGCTCCCCATCCAGCAGGTCGGCCTCGCCCACCTGCCGCAGGTACCGGATCTGCTCCTCCCACCTGATCCGGTACGATACCTCCGTTTTCTGCCCTGTCCGCAGCAGTTGCTTATTGGCTCTGAGTACCCGGGGCAGATCTTCCGGTACAATGGCCTCAAACAGTTCGGCGTAGGTAAGCGCCCCCTGGTCTTCGTGGCTGAACAGCGACAGGATCTCATCCGCTCCCACCAGCTGGTCCTCGTCGGGGTAGTACTCCCAGCCGGCTACCTTAGCCAGCTTCTGAACGTACCGGAGCCGTTCGCGCTTCTCAAGGAGCTTTTCGTTGAGTTTTTCCAGCTCCTGGTTCTTCTGTTCGGCTTCCCGTTCCTTTTCTATTTGTTTGGTAATATCTTGGGCTATCACCAGCGCGGCCTCCTCCCCGTCAAAGTCCACCGGGTAGGTATTGATCGTCGTGTATATGGTCTGACCGTTTTTTAACAGGTGGCGCCACGTTCCGGCCGACATGTACTCCTGTTGGTAGGTACCCACAAAATTCAAGAAGCGCTCCATCTCCTCGGGGGGACGAAGCTCCAGGCAGGTCATGCTCAGAAACTCCTCCTGGCTGTAACCGTACTTCTGTACGGCCGCGTCATTGACCGCCAGAAACCGCAGATCGGATAGCTTGTAGATCCAGGTGGGCGAAGGGTTGTTTTCGAACAGGGCCCGGTACTGCTTTTCCGACTGGCTTAGTTGACGGTAGTTTCTCCTGGACAGCAGGTAGAGCAACAGCGAGCTGACCGTCACAAACAGCAATCCTTTGGCAATAGCCACCGTTAGTCCCCGATCAATCTGAAACACAAAATGCAGCAGTAAATCCGTGGTTACTATCCAGGTCGTCCCTACTATAAAGTAGATAAGCGAAATTCTGAGGGGAATCCGAAGCATGAAAAATAATTACATATACGCCAATGCTAAACTCTTCCGGTATGGACAGAGGTTGTTTCCAGAGGTATGCCGGAGCCTCCTCTGTGTATCAATTCGTGATCTTCGGTATTCGTAGTTATTATACAAGTGGTACCAGAGCTAATCTACCCTATGCTGACAGGATATATTTATTCCGGCCAGGTACACCAGCCAGTACAACCATCGTACCAAAAAAAGTAGGAGGCAGTAATAAAAACGGGTGGAAGAGACGAAGAAAAGGCAGGAGCGAATATAGTACCGGGCCTCCCCTGCTAGTACAGGCGCTTACGGTGTATCTGGAAATTGCGAAGGTACGACAGGTGTTGCCTGGAGAGGGGCTTCTGAATCAGCTCTACTACGCAGGAGTAACGCGAAGCCCGCTGCTGGTACTGCGGGTCGTCGGATACCGTGATCATACATACACTCGTATTAGGAAAATCATTCTTATAACGGTAGGTAAACCAGTCCAGAAAATCCCATCCGGTCATTTCGGGCATATATATATCCAGCAGAACCAGCTCCGGGGCCGTGCCATTCTTATCTGCAGCGAGTGCCTCAAAGTAATCAACCCCCTCTTTCCCGTTCCGGAGCACGTGGATATTCTTGGCAAAATGGTTAGCAGACAACAATCGCTTCAGTATACCGACGGTATCTTCTTCATCTTCAATGATCAGCAGATTATTTATCATAGTCTAAAGAGGGCATTTATTGGTGTCTATACAAATATCAACAATATTGTTCACAAAGTTACATGCTATTGCCATAGCAACCTACTTCGTAGTACCTAATAATCATATATGCTGGATTTTCGGCTCCAGATATGCCACACCTGGTACAGGTAGACAGTCCGTCGGTATTAATTACTTTACTAACGGAATTATGTTTACTTTTGATTCAACAAAACTGCTATTTTTGTTCTAGTTCTACTTATCTGAGCGATGAAGTTTGTTTCACTAACCGGTACCGTATTTGAGGGCCATACGTCTGAGGAAGTGCTGATGCAAATCAGGAACGACTTCTGCTCCGGAGCCGACATGGAGGTTTTTCTGGACCAGTTTGCCAGCTACCTCCATACCCACTACTGCATCAGCATCAGCTCGCAGGACCCCAACGAAATACTCGAGCAGTTGCTCGACCAGGCTTACCTGCTCAAAATCAACTAGTACGGCCTTCTATTTCTTTGCTTCAATACAAGCACTTGCAGGCAGGAAGTACTCTGCTCCTCCTTTCACTAAAAAATTACAACGATTTAATAAATCAAAGATTTTTTTAAACATATTTAAGCAGGCAACGTTAGTGCTTTGAGAGACAACGGCAGAGACAGATGCGATACCTGACAGCAAACGGAACTATACTATCGGGCTATTCTCCCTGGGATATTCTGGAGGAGTTGAAGAATTCGTCGCCCAGTGATGCACACCTTCCGATGGACCCTTTCCTGGAAGACCTGATGATGCGAATCCAATGGTTTTTTGATAAGGAGATCAAGCGATGCTGTCACCATCAGCTACTTAAGCACATGGAGGAGGCAGGTCTGCTGCTAAGGATTGAGTAGCGTATTGATAATAATTTGAGTATAAGGTTTATATAGTCAAGATTCCCCCGCTGGAGCTACTGGCGGGGGAATTTTATTTTATTAGAAAAAAATTAGAATTTTTTACCAACATATTCTTTCAACAGCGGTTACATACAAGGTCGTAAGTTAGTAGTAATGAAAGACGTAGTGAAGATGAGATACCTAACTGCAAATGGAAAGATCATATCGGGAGCTTCTACACTGGAAGTTCTAAGAGACCTGAAGAACTCGACATTTTATGACGCCAACCGACAATGGGAAAAGTACCTGGATTCCCTGTCGCTTCGGGTATTCCTGTTTTACGGTGAGCAGATTGACCAACGTGATGATAGACGGATTGTTAATCAACTCGAAGAACTGGGCTTTCTGCTGAAGCTGGAGTAAAAGCTCCCAGCCCATACCTGTTTCCTTTAACTAAACAAAAACGGAAAAGAGACGTATACTATCTGCAGTCGTACGACTGCAGACCTTATGTATAGACCTGTAAAAGCTCCGGAACCAGGTGTTCCGGAGCTTTTAATTCGAAGAGGAGAAGCACTGCGTAACCCCTTCACCGGTGTCAACCCGATAGATTATTAAAATAATTTAAAAATAAACCACGCAAATTAGTTGATAGTGTCTACTTTTGTCGCAACCCCGAATGACCTGATAGATTATAAACTTATCCATACCTTGAATACCGTTTGCTACTTCATTGATGATGATTATGATGATCATCATTTTTTTAAATCTGCTATAGCCGCCATTGATCCTGGCATTGAACTGGTTATAGAGAGTAGCGGCACCGCAGCCCTGCAAAGGCTGGAAAATGATGAAAGCTTTACCCCATCCTACATCTTCCTGGACCTGAATCTCCCTCAGCTGAATGGCAAAATAATTCTGGAGAGGCTGAAAGAGGTGCATCGGATCAGAGAGGTACCCATAGTGATCTACTCGACAAGCAACTACCCCGGCGACATCATAGCCTGCCGGGAGTTGGGAGCGGTAGGGTACATAGTAAAGCCCAACGGGTATAATGAAATCGTCCGGATCCTGCGCCAAACCCTGGCTGCTCTTTCTACCAACACCAGTCACTTCTTCACTACTACTGAGGTGTAGCACCGGCGGCTGAGCCTGCATGATCTAGTCTGTTTTCTTCTCAAAGAAGTGCCTCAGGCTCTCATGGGTCTTGTACTTCTCGATGTCCCTGATGAACTGGGGCTTCCGCCAGAAGCTGCCTACCACCGGATACTCCATAGCCCTCCGCTCATCCTCGGGATCGTCGGATACCGTAAGTATACATACTTTGGTCTGGGGAAAGTACCGCCGTAGCTTTTCGGTATACAGATCCAGAAAGAACCAGCCATTCATGATGGGCAGATCCAGGTCGAGCAGGATCAGATCGGGGGCTGGTCCGGCCTGGCCCGTAGCTACCTGTTCCATATACTCAAAGGCCAGCTTTCCGTTCCTGAACTCGGTCACATGCTCAGCAAAATGGGCTCGGTTCATAATCCATCGTAAAAGCGACAAAGTAATATCATCATCTTCTACCAGGTAAAGACTTTTAATCATGCAGGGGGTGGAGTAGGTAAGAGGTATTGTTTTGTCAAAGTTAGACTGGTAATACACCTACCTACCTTTTGACGATAATTACGTATACGTACCTGATTGGATAGTTGCTACTACGGCTATCTATCCGACGGTATTTTTATTGAGCAACTTCAGAAATACCTGTTGTTTTACCTGATCCAGATCAGACAGGAAGCAAGGTTTCTTCAGGAAATAAGTAACAATGGGGTATTGTTTGGCGCGCTGATACTCCTCTTCATCATCAGATGTAGTCAGTATGCATATCTGCGTGTGAGGAAAGTGGTGCTTATACCGCCGGGTATACTCATCCAGAAACTGCCATCCATCCATAACGGGCATATCCAGATCCAGCATGATCAGGTCCGGGGCTAATTCTTCCTGCCCGCTCATAATCTGTTCCAGATAGTCCAAAGCCTGCCTCCCGTGCCTGAGCTCGATGATGTTCTCCGCGAAGCTGTAGCGTAGAATAGTTTTCCGCAGCAGAAGCATGGTAGTTTCATCATCTTCAATCAGAAAGATGTTTTTGACCATAATAGCTGGTGAGAAGGAGTTTTGTGAAGGTAACCACATCGAACTACTCAGCTCTAGTCAGGATCGATCATGGTCAGTGGTACCTTGCAAGGTGCGGTCGGCGATGAGGAAACTAATGTCCTATGGAAAGTCTTAGACTTCTCTATGACAAAGTTACGCTATTGTATATATATATATATCCCTCATAATCAATAAATTATTTCAATTTGTGGCTTTCAAGACGCTGGAGGCTGTTTATTTAAATAAAAATTTCGTCAACTTCTGGAAGGCTGAGCGGGTAAGGGCTTCTGGCCGAATTTAATAAGTACTTATATAGGTACAGGAGGTACTTAAATAGATATTGGGAAAGTACTTGGTTTGGACAATTGGAAGATTGAAAAATCAACACAGATAACGTCACTGATTAAATTCTAAGATATTTATAGAGGAGCCCAGACCTAAGTAATCCGAGAAAAGAAAAAGCCCCAGAACTTGTCGTTCTGAGGCTTTGCAGAGGGAGAGGGATTCGAACCCCCGGTAGGTTGCCCTACAACGGTTTTCAAGACCGCCGCGTTCGACCACTCCGCCATCCCTCTAAGAAGATCTGCTGTGTCGCAAACGTGGTGCAAAATTAAGAAGGAAATCTTTCCAGTCAATAGTTTGCCAGAAATATTTCTCAGAAATTGTCTTGTGTCGAGCTAAAAGCCTAATTTTGCGTGAGTAAAGAGGTCCGAAAAATGGTAGGTACTGTAGCCATTTACTACGTACCACGGACTATGTACCTGTAAACTGAGAAAAAAGTGTCATCTACCGAAGTTCTGGACGGCAATGCCCTCCCCACTGTCGAAACCGCCCGCAAGCTGGGTGTACTCCCCGAAGAGTTTGATCGCATCAAAGAAATACTAGGTCGTGACCCTAACTTCACCGAGTTGAGTATCTTTTCGGTGATGTGGTCGGAGCACTGTTCCTACAAGAACTCCATCGTATGGCTCAAGACCCTCCCCCGCGACAGCGAACGTATGCTCGCCAAAGCCGGAGAAGAAAACGCCGGTCTGGTGGACATCGGCGATGGCCTGGCGTGTAGCTTTAAGATCGAATCACACAACCACCCCTCCGCGCTTGAGCCCTACCAGGGCGCCGCTACGGGCGTAGGTGGTATCAACCGCGATATATTTACCATGGGCGCGCGCCCCATCGCCCAGCTCAACTCCCTGCGCTTCGGTAACCCCAACCTGCCCAAGACCAAGTGGCTGGTAAAGGGTGTGGTGAAGGGCATCGGCGACTACGGCAACGCCTTCGGTATCCCTACCGTAGGTGGCGAGCTGTTCTTCGACGAATCATACAACACCAATCCGCTCGTTAACGCTTTCTCGGCGGGTATTGTAGAGGTAGGTAAGGTAGCCAAGGCTACGTCGTACGGCGTAGGCAACCCCGTATTTATCGTAGGTTCGGCTACGGGTAAGGATGGTATCCACGGCGCTACCTTTGCTTCGGAAGATATCACCGACAAATCCAACGAGAAACTCCCCGCGGTACAGGTAGGTGACCCCTTCATGGAGAAGCTCCTGCTGGAAGCTACGCTGGAAGTAATCGCTACGGGCCACGTGATCGGTATCCAGGATATGGGTGCCGCCGGTATTATCTGCTCTACGTCGGAGATGAGCGCCAAAGGTGAGCACGGTATGATCATCGACCTTGATAAGGTACCTACCCGCCAGCAGAACATGCACGGCTGGGAGATCCTGCTGTCGGAGTCGCAGGAGCGCATGCTGGTAGTAGTAGACAAAGGCAAGGAAGACGTTATAAAAGGCATATTCGATAAGTGGGATCTGCACTGCGTACAGATCGGTGAAGTAATAGCCCCCGGCGATAACGATACGGGTCGTCTGTACTTTTACCAGCACGGCCAGCTGATCGCCGATGTACCCGCGCACGACCTCGTGCTGGGGGGTGGCGCTCCGCAGTACCACCGCGAGTACCGCGAGCCGGCTTACTACCAGGAGTTCAAGAAATTCAGCATCGACAGCGTACCCGATGTAGCGGGCGACGAGCTGTCAGCCGTGGCGAAGCACCTCCTCTCCCACCCCAACATCTGCTCGCGCCGCTGGGTAGCGGAGCAGTACGACTCGATGGTAGGTACGGCTACCCGCACCACCAACGAGCCTTCGGATGCTGCCGTGGTACGTATCCGCGACGCGGCCCGTCCTGACTACGAAAAGTCACTGGCTATGACCGTCGACTGTAACAGCCGCTACGTCAACGCTGACCCATTCATTGGCGCGCAGATCGCCGTGTCGGAAGCCGCCCGTAACCTGAGCTGCGCCGGCGCCGAGCCCCTGGCCGTGACTAACAACCTCAACTTTGGTAACCCTTACGTACCCGAAGTATACTGGCAGTTTGTACAGGCCGTAAAGGGTATGGGCAAGGCCTGTGAGAAATTCGGAACGCCCGTAACGGGTGGTAACGTGAGCTTCTACAACCAGAGCTCCGACGACGGACCGGTATTCCCGACGCCTACCATCGGTATGATCGGTCTGGTGGAGAAGCCCGAGCTGCAGACACCACTGGCTTTCCAGGCCGAAGGTGACCTGATCTATCTGGTAGGTACGCCCAAGAACGACACTGCGTCATCGGAGTACCTGTACAGCTACCGGGGCGTGAAGCAGTCGCCCGCTCCGGCCTTTGATCTGGACGAGGAGTACAGCCTGCAGCAGGCCGTGCGTCAGCTCATCACCTCCGGTGTAGTAGCGTCGGTACACGACTTGTCGGATGGAGGTCTGTTTGTGGCCCTGGCCGAGTCAGCTATGTTCCGTAAGCTGGGATTTGACATCACTACGGACGAAGGCTTCCGCAAAGATGCCTACCTGTTCGGCGAAGCGCAGAGTCGCGTCCTGGTGAGCGTAAAAGCGGATAAGCAGCAGGCATTTGAGCAGCTACTAAGCGGCCTCAACACGGCATTCCGCCAACTGGGTACTGTGACCGGTGAAGGCTTTGTGGTAGATGGTCAGACGCTGATCGGCACCGCCGCCGCCAAAGACCTGTACGACAACTCCCTGGCCAACATCCTGGAGGGGACGCCCGAGGTAGTTCGGTAAGAAGCCTAGTATATCAAGCAAATAAATCGACATAAGCCCTCCCGGAGTTTCGGGATGGCGTAATAAGGAAAGCCTTCCGTAAGTGGTGCGAACTACTACACGGAAGGCTTTCTCGTGTTCAGGGGCTTCATCAAAGCTAATATTCGAACGGAAGAAGTCTGGCAAGAGACTGGTTACCGCCAGTGCCCCTTGTCGCTCAGCCAGCCATCGCTACTCATCCCCAAGACCAGCTTTACAGCTATATTTTGGATTCTTTTAGTGCCTTTGAAGCCTCCTGAGGTACTTTGTAACCAATTCGATGCATTGGGGCAAAAATATAATGAACCTATATACTACCGGGGATGTAGTATCTATGTATTATAACAACAACAACATGAATAACGGAATAGTAAAATTCTTTAATGACCAAAAAGGATTCGGGTTTATTAAGGATGACAAATCAGGTCAGGAGTACTTCGTACACGTTTCTGGACTAGTAGATGAGATCAGAGAAAGTGATGAAGTGTCATTTGACCTTCAGGAAGGAAGAAAAGGACTAAATGCAGTTAATGTTCAGCTAGTTTAGTCTTAGCAACATATATAGCAAACAAAAAAGCCTTACGGAAACGTAGGGCTTTTTTGTTTGCTTATGCAGCTACATTGTCTGTCTCTGTATGCACCTGATTGCTCAGGAAATTCAAGATTGACGGATAGACATTTGTGATGCAATTAATAACGTATTCAGGGAGGAGTTAAAGTAAAGGTGTTAAATAGTAGTGGAAGGCAATTAAAGGTCCAAGTCCTCTTCATTATCTTCATCTTCGAATTCAGAAAAGCTATTGGCAAAGCCAATTCGATTCTGATTATTTTCGCTGATCTGCCTAAGTATCTGGTCGTACTTCACTTCATCTATCACCTTTTCTTCCAGCAGTAGATCAAGCGAGCTCTTTTTATACCGGTAGTTTAATTCCGGATCATGGGGGCGAACCCTTACCTTAATGATCCTATCAACAATTCTGCTGTGCAACTCATTTATAAATTGATCGACGGTAGTAGCATCAGGGCTATTTCTAAGAAGGGCAATCTTCTTCTCACCCCCGTTGATGATGATCAGGGGCTTATTCGAATCCATCCAAGCCATCAGCAGAAGAATCAAAACAAATGCACAGATAGCAGTGAGTAGTACGATATCCGAGGTGTCATTCAAATCTATATCCCTCAGAACCATTCTACCTGTGATTGTTGACAGAAAGAGGAGTGAGCCATATACAAGACTTGCTGACTTATTCCGTATATATGCAACCTCCAGGCCAAGTTCTTCGTATTTAACTTTCAATTCTACGTCGTCGGTAGGAGATATCTGGCGTAGCCAAACACCATCTTCCAGAAGCTTAAAATGTCTTCTGTCCCAGATCCTTCTTTGTTTCAATTCCATTTCATCTAAACTATTGATAGTCGGCAAGACGCAGCTTATAGGTACTAGAGATATCAGAATTTGTGAAGTTAGAGTGTAATTTATCCACAAATGTCAATCTGTTAAAAGTATATATAGCCGGCCCAAGAAAAAGCTGTTCATTCACAAGAGGAGCAACTATTGGGATGCTTAGTCAGTATATAAGCAAAATAGAGGCCGAACTCCAATTTTCCCTGTCGGTGCTACTGAATTTTACTTAGAGCTTGCCTATACATTCTATTTATCCGGGTGGGCTTATTGCCTCAGCAACCACTGTACCCGATCATACGACACCAGGTAGTGTACCAGCAGTAGTCCGGCCAGGACTATACTGTTGCGGAGTTGGCCCAGGTCATAGAGGGCGGCTACCGCCGACCCAAACACAAAGGCCTCGATCAGCAGCCGTACTACGCCCGACACCTGCACGGGCGGGACGCCGGGATCATTGGGTACCCTGAATACGCCCCACAGCGCCGCCAACAGTACCGGCAGCAGCACGACGAGTACATAGCGCATATTGCCTTCGGGCTTTTGCCAGCCCCACATACCTACGGCTACGAGGGCGGCTATCTCGAGTAAAAAGCGTATTCCCAGGTTGATCGGATGCTGGCTCATAGGATTGGGGTCTGAGGGTCTACATTCCACTGATAATCTTTTTCTAAAAAAGCTAGTACGTCCAGAATAGGATTGGAACTATCAGGACCCAGCCAAAGCATGTGTCCCCACTTATTTTTGTAGGTGTACAGCCTGGAATCCTTGATGAGCTTGTGTGCGTGGTAAGCGTGCTCCACACGTACTGCGGCGTCGTTGAGGCTGTGCAGAATCAGCGTAGGCACTTTGACTTCAGCTACTGTGCCTGCCTCTATGGTCTGGTCCAGGTCATTCATGAAGCCCGAGTACGAACGTAGCTTACTAACTACCCCGTACAGCTCGGCTACCTCTTCCATAGAGATGGTGGCACCCTTGACACTGGAGAACTCCGCAAACATGGTTTTGGCCATGAGGCGGGGAAACAGACTGTATAATCCCCGAAACAAGCCCCAGCTGTACCTTTCCAGAGCCGGACTAAACAGCATCTTTCCCTTACGGTAACTGGGGTGATCAGGAGTGAGCCACTCCTTTGTTACCGCCGAGACCAGCACCAGGGCGGATACCCGGCCCGGGTAGTGGGCAGCCAGTTCCAGAGCCGCAGGCCCTCCGGCCGATATGCCTACCACCACCACCTGGTCTATATCCAGTTCATCCAGCAGAGCCATAAACAGGTCGGCCGTAGAGCGGGGTGTTGTACTGGCGAGTAGGGGCGTGTGGCCGTAGCCCGGCCGCGAAGGCGTGATCAGGTAGTACCTGCCGGGGTCAAAGCCCTTATGGAAGAGGGTTTCGTGGCAGTTGCCCTGACCGCCGTGGATAAAGAGTACCGGTACTCCATATCCATGGGGGCCCTGCCCATAGGTACTTACTTCTACCGTGCCCCGGGGGGTATGCACTAGTTCACACTTCATAACGTATCATAGCTAATAGATACTCAAAGCTACAGCCGACTTCAGAGAGTAGCCAGTGGATATAGACCAAGTGGAAAAATAACGGTATGAAGGAGACGATCGAAATGATGAACCCCAACCGGTTAGCTTCGGGAAAGAGAAAAAAAGGGGCTGCCTATGGCAGCCCCTCACGCATATACGATTGTGGTTCCGGCTACGAATGAAGTCGCTACCAGCACCTCCGGTTCTTAGATAGACTTTCCTCTTCTGTAGTAGTAGGGGCTGTTCTGGCTGGCCATCCGCATCATATCATCCACCAGGGTAGCCGGTGTACTTTTGATGTCGCCATTCAGCCGGTTGCTGTAGTCCCACACCATGCGGCCCGTCTGCTTATCGAATATCTGCAGGTTCACTGCGGTTTTGTTGGTGGGGCCTCTCATTCCTCTCGGGGCACCTACTCCCGCTTTCCACACGGCCAGGCCCAGGTTCTGAGCCTGGGCATCGGTCATGACTTTCTTGACCAGGTAGTTGGATACCAGTATGGCGTCCACCCCCAGGACATCACACATCTGAGAGGGAGTAAGGGGCTGGTCATCGAAGTACCCGGCTGCCTCCAGTCGATCATTGGTTTCCTGTAATTTCTGGATAGAGACAAAAATGCGGTTCTCGATCTTTCCTTTCAGCATCCAGCTATACATGCGCTGCTGAAAGTTCAGGGACTCTTTCTGCTGCAGCTCCCGGATGGTCCCGTTGTTTACTTTTTTTATGCCGTTGATAGCCACTTCCGGCGGAATGATGGCGATTACCCGATGCCCGGCTACCTGCGCATACACCTCTGTATTCTGAATTCTTTTTGTGCACCCGCCTGCCAGTAGCACAGCACATACCAAAACAGATAGGGAGAGTAGTTGTTTTTTCATCATTGAAAGAGTTAAATAGAAGGTTTATTATGGTTAAAAAGAGTAATTCAGAGGTGTTGTCGGGCTCGGCGCCTGCTGTGCTGCATCAGGCACTACACTAGCCATAGGTTTTAAAGGTAACAAAGCCCATCCGCAGATAAATCTATTTATTAACAGGCGGTTAAAAAACTATAATCTTGAAATTTCGCCATTCAGTACAAAAAGAAGTAACCATAATACAACCGCCAAAAGGGCCGGTATATAACAAAACGGGGGGAGGCAACCCTGTGGTCGCCTCCCCCCGTTTCAGTCTAATCAGGACCCTCCTAGCTCAGAGTCTCCTTTATCTTATTCATGATACCATCGCCGGCGCCATCCATCATCTGCTCCTTCTGGGCAAATCCGCGCGGATCGGGTGCTCCCAGATCAGGGATGTCGCCGTGCGGCTGCGCATGTACAAACGTAAACTCACCCTTGCCATCAATGGACCGGCCGCGGGTCCAGCGGCCCAGCGGTGGCTCGGTACGCTCGATGTTGGTCGAGATAAACTGGTAACTAAACTGGGTATGCTCCTCAGCCTGCGGGAAGCTGTTCGGGATCGGGTGGTTGTTTTCCAGGCCGCCCAGTTCTTCCAATACCGCCAGCCACTGGTTCTGGTGCATGGTATCGCGGGCAATCAGGAAAGCCAGCATGTCTTTCATACCCTTATCGTCGGTTGCTTCCCATAGCCTCGTAGCCAGCACCCGTCCGCTCGACTCGGCCATCACGTTGGCGTGCATATCAGCGGCCAGGTTGCCCGTACCTACTACCCAGGAGCCGTTGAAGGGTACTCCGTTGCTGTCAACGGCCATAGCAGCCATACCCGACGACAGTACATGACGCGGATCCATACCGCCCAGGATGCTATTTACAATGGGGTTTTCGCCCGCAACCTTATCTTTCAGCTCACTAGTGGCACCTTCCAGATTGAGAGCTACCGCCGTAGCCAGCATTTCAATATGAGCCATTTCCTCGGTTCCGGTCTCCAGCAGCATATCCCGGTACTTTACGGGTCCTCGTGAGCCCCAGGCCTGAAACAGATACTGGAGGCATACTCTGATCTCTCCCTCGATTCCACCGATAGCCTGCTGAAGCAGTTTCGCAAATGCCGGATTGGGCTTGTCTACACGTACCTTGTACTGCAACTTCTTGTCATGGTAAAACATACTGAAATTGTTTAAGTGTGGAAAAACTGGTTACATGGCAAGAACTTGAGTACCAGCAAGTTGTTTTGAATAATGTAAAAAATAGAGTTACATACTTATATACGCTCGCTGATTAACAACCAGTTACAAATATTAAATAATTATTATGCGTCTATACAGATACATTTTCAGTTTGCAACTGATCACAGGTGCGATCTATACTACTGCCGCACCTCGCTCGTAAAAAGAGAATGGATAGGTACTTATCGGAAAAACCGGGGGATGCTCCAGTGGTATCGCACCGCCAGGATACGGATCAGGATAATAACGGCCGAAGCCAGGATAAAAGCAGTGTTGCGCTCAGCACCGAGAGAGTCGAGCAGCAGGTAACTAACCGCCCCCGCCAGGCAAGCCGTAGCATATACCTCCTTCTGGTAGATGATAGGGATGTCGTTGCTCATGGTATCACGGATCACCCCTCCCATCACGGCCGAAAACACACCCATAATGGCGGCTATCTCGGGCTGCACGCCCAGGTTCAGGGCCTTCTCGGTACCTACAATGGTGAAGAGGGCGATCCCGAAGGTGTCAAACAGGAACAGGGTGCGGCGCAACCGGAGCAACTGCTTATAGAAGATAAATGTAGCCAGTACGCCCAGCAGGATGGCGTATACAATGGTAATATCACTGATCCAGACCAGCGGGTAGCTGCCTAGCAGTACGTCGCGCACGGTACCGCCCCCGATAGAGGTAACAAAAGCCGTAAAGGTAGCCGCAAACCAGTCCTGATGCTCCTTATCCCGTACCGCCAGCGCCCCCGATATGGCAAACGCAAACGTACCGACAATTTCGAGGATGTATTGGATGTTCATAGGACAGGGTATCTAACGGGCAGCAACAGCCGCAGTTTTTTGGCGAAGTTAGGAAAGTAGGTCCAAATGTAGCTTCATTCCCTCGTGCGTCGCCTCAAAACCCAGCTTCTCGTAGAATCGAACGGCATCCGGCCGCTGCTTGTCGGTAGTCAGCTGGAGCACATGCGCCTCCCGCTCCCGGGCTCTCCGGATAGCCCACTCAAATACCTGCTGTCCGATGCCTTCCCCCCGCACATCTTCCCGCACTCTGACGGCTTCAATCTGAGCCCTTATGCCGCCCCGGTACGTCAGGTAGGGTATAAAGCTCAGCTGTAAGGTAGCTATGATCTCCCCCACTCTGTCCTCCACTACGATTAGCTCCTGATTGGTATCCAGGTTGATCCGCTCGAAGGCCTGGTAGTATGAATCGGGCAGCGGGTCCCGGTACTCTTCCCTCAGTTGCCCGAGCTTATCGTTGGCCAGGAGCTGAACGATAAGGGGTACATCTTCTTTGACTGCTTTCCTGAATTTCATGGGGGCTGGCTGTTTCTACTACTACGCTCCTGCGGCTCTACCACCAGCGGAGCCATTAAGCAGTAGTAGTGGCTGGGTCTGTATGGGGACCAATGTAAAAAAATAGTCTGAAAGGGCTCCTACTCCTCATCCAGATGATTTTGAATATAGTTTCTGGCCCCCTCTAGGTAGAATTGGGGCTTTCGCTTGCCAAAGAATACCTCGTACCGCTTCATCTTTTCGGCGATGCGATGTTCGTCGGGGCTGCCGTAGTCTACCACTACGATCCGGGCATCCTTCCGGACCATCCGGGCCAGTAGCTGGCGCATCTCGAAGTCGGCCTGCGGCAGCGAGTAGCCAATGAATACAATCCGGCTGGCCTCCGATAGCTCGATGCCCGCGGCCTGCCACACCAGCTTGTACTGCGGGTTGGAGAAGTTCTTCAGGAAGGTGGGCATGATCAGGTTGGAGATCAGCTTGTGGGAGCTCTGCACGCCAAACTGCGTGTCGCAGTACCGGCAGTTGACGGGCGTTACGTACTGCCCGATGGCGATGCGGTTATGGAAGTCGACGTAGAGCCGGAGGCACTTGGGGCACTGCAGCCAGTTGAGTGAGCCGTGCAGCTTCAGGAGCTTGACGCTAAACCCGCCCAGTCCCAGCATTTCCAGCCCTGGCATCACCGACTGGTCGTTGGACTCAAACGAACTGAAATGGCAGCAGTAGTCTACCACTGCCTCGCCGGGGTAGTGCGCACTGATCTGGGATTTGATGGAGTCGTCCAGGAGTGTATCCCAGTTGGTACTGATCACGCTGACGGGGTCCAGGTTGGCATACCGATGCCCCCGCCGGGTGGACGACTTGTCGGTGATGTACTTCGCAAACTGGTCGATGTAGTCTTTCTGAGAGCTGCGCAGGGTACATTCGAGCGTCTTACCGATCAGGTAGTAGATCAGGTCGCGGGCTTTCAGCGTCTCTTTCACGCTCAGATTCCGGAACGACACATTGTCGGCTATACAGCGGTCCAGCGGGGTAAAGATATCTTCCAGGGGTACACTGTCGTGCAACTTCTGGGGTACCAGCAGGATATTGGTCAGAAAGGACCGGAACTTCTTTACGCTGCCGTCCTCAAACTCCCCGGGATTATCACGATCTATTTCAAATATTTGCTTTACCAGCTCCTCCTGCGCGGGTGCCGAGGCCTCTTTCGAAAAGCCTGCCCCTAACACATATACGGTCTTATCAGTCATCATCAATCACTAGTCAGTGGTGTGGATAGAGGTAGCGGTACTACCTTCCTGCCTCAACAAACTAGTTTGGACGTATAAGGGTTATGGGGGTATAGTAGTTTGACAGCTTCTGCTACTCCTTTAGTACCGTCTTGAAGATACTATTCTGCCTTATCCTTCTTAAGAACTCTACCTGCGGCGGTCTCACTTCTTCCTGAAACCGGCACTAGATTTCCTACTTTGCCCAGCCCATATACAGGCATATTATTATAAATACATTCGTACTCACCGGCCTCTACCTTGAAGGTTTCGTGCCAGATGCCCACGTCGCCGTTGCTCCTGACATTCTGGTTAAAAGCCTTCCAGGCCGGATAATGCTGCCCCGTACGATCTTTGGCATACGCCTCCAGCTGCTCAAAAGATCTCCAGTACTGAACTATGACCGGAGGTACACCCCCGTACATCTGAAAGCCGAGAAATCCGCTCTCCGGTTTTTGCGATAGCTCTTTGAGCATTTTGGGCATAGCCATAGCTACCGGTACCCATTTGTGAAACTTCCAGAAGCGGTTGATACGCATGCCAATCAGGAAGACAACAAAGCTCCCTTCGATCTGTACCGTCATGCGCTGATTGATAGTTTTGGACATAGCAGTAGTATGGTTAGTAGTTGAATTATCCAAAACAGATGACACCAGGCAGGTTGCCTTACAAGTGATAATCCAGGTACCTCTTACCCTTTCCTTACCTTCTCGTCTGCCTGCTTCAGGAGCCCTTCCAGTTGTTCTTTTACTTCTGTTTCCTTTTGAATATCTTTCATTTTTTGGGCGCTTTGCAGCTTTCCCTGTAAAGACTGAATACGGTTGGGAGCCATTTTGAGCGATGTTTCAAATTGCCTGTAAGCTTCCTGCGGGCGATCTGCGGCTAACAGGAACTCACCGTACACCTCATGCATGGGTTTGAATATACCCGGTGGCCCGTACAAATACCCTTCGCCCTGAGCAGTGGCCTTTTGCAGCCAGCTATCTGCCGCCTTCATATCATTATTCGCCCAGGCCTGCAGGCCCATCAACTCCATCTTGACCGCATCAGCCTCCCTGATATCCAACTCAGACGGAATACTTTCAACAAAACGTGATACCCCACATACAGGAATACCCGTGTTGGAATTCCTAAGCAAAGTTGCCTTTGCCAGATCCGACTCCAGTGCCTGTATCACACGGGCCAGAGCGGATTTATCTCTTTGTTTGAACGCTTTTGTCCCTTCCAGGAGGTAACTGGCCGTACGGGTACCAAGCGTCAGACCTTTTGTATCCACACCCAGCGCCGCCAGATCACCCTCCCAGTCCCCGGTTTCAAAAAGATAGTGTCCCTTCATCTGTATCAGATGGTGACGGGCCAGAGCTGAGGGTACCTCGCTGGTATAAGCGATCTGATTCTCCAGCAGCTGCCGTGCGCGGTAATGTCGCCCCTGCTGTAGATAGCCATATTCCAGCCACAGATGCGCATGGTAACTCAATGCGTCATTAGAAAGCTTGCGTTTAGTCTTTCGGTCTACACTGGCCTGCCAGGATACTTCGTTGGCACGAACCACATCATCCCACATCCCCAGAGCCAGGTATATGTGGGAGGGCATATGTAGCGCATGACCGGCATAGCTCGCTACTTTATCATACTTGTTAGCCGCAGCCAGGGCCTTTCTGGCGTGATCCGGATGATCTTCCGAATGTATATAGTAGTGGAGTGCTCCGGGATGATCAGGAGCTTTGTTCAGGATAGCCTTAGATATGGCGGCGGCTTTTTCGTTGACGCTCTCCCACTTACTCCAGTCCTCTTTCATACCGAGCAAAGAAAGGGCATAGAAAGCGGCTGTCTCTATATTCCCGGGGTATCGCTTATAGACCTTTTCCATATAGGCGGCGTGCGATTGATCCCGATCGGGCTTGGAGCCCTCGCCATAGAGGATTTCAATGGCAGCCAGGAAATCCTTTTCCATGGGTGTGCGGGCTTTGCCTGCCCGCTCTGCCGGGGTACTTCCTAACTTTTGCAGAGTGGCACGGGCTTTCTCAATATTCACATCGCCCCAGACGGGATGGTTGTACGTCATGGCTTCACCCCAGTACGCCATCACAAAGCTGGGGTCCACCTTTTGAGCTTCAGCAAAGGCTGCCGCGGCATCCGTATATTCAAAATTATGCAGGAGTAACAGTCCTTGCTTAAAATGAGGCATGGCTGACTCTGAGCCCGCTACATCCAGCGTCAGGCTTCCTGTTTCGCCGCTTTTGGTGCGTTGGGGTTGAGTGCAGGTAGTAAGTACACATATACCTATGAGTAGTATAGGGATTTTCATAGCAGCGCCTGTTATATGTGAATGAGAGAATGGCGTAAAATACCAGAGCAAACCTTTGAAGAAGGTACTTGAAGTGCATGACCAACAGAAGCTAGTATTTATACAGGTTTAAGGCCTACACTTGAATAGGTAAACCACCTGCGCCTACAAACAATACCCGCCTATTGATCAACAAGTTAGCTTTATTATCCCTATATTCCTAGGAAGTCTTACTGAAAATATACTACTACAAGCTGCTGTTCATGAAGTTTTAAGATTGTTCAAACAGAAAAACCGGCAGAGGAAGCCCCTACCGCCTGAGCTCAAAATCCCTGAATCCCTGCACCTCACCATCCTCTACCTCCACATGATCCACACGGGCGAGCATGGGGCCTTTGTGGCACCAGTATAGAAACTGCTCCAGTGCTTCCTCTTTTCCCTCGACTTCAATATAGACTTGTCCATTGGGCTGGTTTATGACAAAACCTTTCAGACCCAGCTCCTGTGCTTTCTCTTCGGTACTGGCTCTGAACCAAACGCCTTGCACATGTCCCTGAACCGTGATGTTGAGATGTTTTTTCATGCGCGAATACTGATTTATGATACCCTCAATCATTGTGCTGTACTGCTATATACGAATGTTCAACGACACTTACTACTCATTCACCCGCTTTACAGGATGTACTGGTCCCCGTTGATGATGAAGATCCTCTACCTATATACCATTTGTGTCGGTCTTTGTTTGATCAGTCTGCACTGGTCAGGGGTAGCCGGTACTGAAAGCCGGAATCCATACAGATGCTACTCCTGACCGCTTGGAAGCAGATTCATTCCGGCCTTTAGGTAGGTTTATCCTGGAAAAAAGGGAATTGGTCAGATTACGGTGGCCTGCGGGTAGCGACGGATACTATCTTTGAATCAGCAAATTACACGAAGAATTCGTAAATTAACTGACCAAACACACGTCTAACACTATACCCTACGTACCTATGGAACCCAATCGCAACGACCAGCTTTGGAAAATAGCCCAAAAACGGGCTGGCTTCAAGATCCACCTGCGCACTTACCTGATCGTCATCACCGGCCTTTGGTTGCTGTACCTGATTATGTACCTGCAGGAGTGGGGCAACAACCTGCACCCCTGGCCGATATGGCCCACGCTGGGCTGGGGCATTGGCCTCACAACGCATTATTTCTCGGTGTATAGGGCCGGAGACGAAAGAAGCATGACCGAGCGCGAGTACGAAAAACTGGTACGCAACGGCCAGTAAGTACCTGCCGCCCCCCCCAATTATGTACCCTATCACCTGAACCAATCGCTATGGAGACTAAAAACGAAAGACTCTGGAGACTCGCTAAACTGCGGATCAAGTTCAAGAACAACCTGATCGCCTACTGCATCGTCAATCCTTTCCTGATCGGCATCTGGTACTTCAGCAGCGGCGGGGACAACTTCTTCTGGCCGGGCTTTCCGCTCTTCTTCTGGGGGATTGGGCTGGCATTCGAAGGCTACAATGCCTACTACAGCAAGGGGGACCTGGTGGAGCGGGAATACCAGAAACTACTCAGAGAACAACGCTGATCATCTATACATACACCAACACAAAGGGCTGACAAATGTATGTCAGCCCTTATTGGTTAGCTAGGATCGGTTCTACACCGCCACCGGTGCCTTGATACCCGGCCACGGATCATAGTTCTCGAGGGTGAAGTCTTCGTATTTGAAATCAAAGATGCTCTGCACGCTGGGGTTGAGCTTCAGGGTCGGCAGCGGACGAGGCTCCCGGGTCAGCTGCAGGTTGACCTGCTCAAGGTGGTTGAGGTAGATGTGGGTATCACCGCCGGTCCAGATAAAGTCGCCCAGCAGAAGGCCGCACTCGTGCGCGATCATCATGGTCAGCAGCGCGTAGCTGGCTATGTTGAAGGGTACGCCCAGGAATACATCAGCACTGCGCTGGTACAACTGACACGACAGCTTACCGTTGGCTACGTAGAACTGGAACAGCGCATGACAGGGCTGCAGGGCCATAAAGGGCAGGTCGGCCGGATTCCAGGCTGAAACAAGGATCCGGCGCGAATCCGGATTTTTCTTCAGCTGGTCCAGTACATCCTTCATCTGGTCGATGGTAGCGCCATCGGGGCCCATCCAGCTGCGCCACTGCTTGCCGTATACGGGTCCGAGGTTACCGTCTTCGTCGGCCCATTCGTCCCAGATGCTTACGCCGTTTTCCTTGAGGTACTTGATGTTGGTATCTCCCTTCAGAAACCACAGCAACTCGTGGATCACCGACTTCATGTGTACTTTCTTGGTCGTGACCAGCGGAAATCCTTTCTGCAGATCAAAGCGCATCTGGTAACCAAATACACTGAGGGTACCCGTACCGGTACGGTCCGTTTTGCGGTCGCCGTTTTCCAGAATGTGACGTAGTAGATCGTGGTATTGTTGCATGGGGTTATTCGGGTATTGTGGTACTTACAAAACATGACAGCACCGCGCGCCTGACGTTTCGACAGGTGACACAGCTATATAAAGGTACTTGGCAGGATCAGGCCTCCTCAATGGTTACCTGATGGCCGATCTCTACCGTATTTTCAAACTGAGCGGTTGCGGAGCAGTACTTCTCCATGGATAGCTTCACCGCCCGGGCCACCTTGGCCTCATCCAGCCCGATGCCCTTCAGCTTGAAGTGCAGGTTCATGGTACGGTAGGGCTTGCGCTCGGTATCGGCCTCTTTTTCCCGGTCTCCTTCGGCTACTATACGGAAGTCGGTGATTTGCTGCCGCTGCTTTTTCAGAATCATCACGATATCAATGGCGCTGCAGCTGGCGAGCCCCATCAGCAGGAGCTCCATGGGCCTTACTCCGGCGTTGTGGCCGCCTATTTCGGGCGAGCCATCAATATGTACAATGGCATCGGATGAGCCGGTAGATTCAAAATGAAACGCGTCGTCTACGCGTACGAGTTCAACTTTCATGAGTCAGTAACAAAGTTTATACGGGACTAAACGAGGGCATTCGGTCCCATTCTTAGTAAGTACAAAAGTCCGATTACTTTCTGTAAGTTCAAATACATCTTACTCAATAGTACGCGGCACAGTTATTTTAAGTACTAACAAAAAATAACCATTTTCATTACACTTCATGATAACTACTGACCGAGACCTGCGCCTGGCAGTTCTGATTGATGCTGACAACGTCCCCTACTCTACTCTTCAGGAGATGCTGGAAGAAATTGCCCGCTATGGCACCCCTACCTTTAAGCGTATTTATGGCGACTGGACCAACCCCCGCCTGGTGGGCTGGAAAGCAGTACTGCTGGAAAACGCTATTACCCCCGTGCAGCAGTACAGCTACACCTCCGGCAAGAACGCCACCGACTCGGCCATGATCATCGACGCCATGGATATCCTGTACACGGGCCGGGTGGATGGCTTCTGTATCGTATCCAGCGACAGTGATTTTACCCGGCTGGCTATCCGGCTGCGCGAGGCCGGCATGAAGGTATTCGGAATGGGTGAGCAGAAAACCCCCGTCTCCTTTACGTCCGCCTGCGACCGGTTTATCTACATTGAGATTCTTCGTCGCAACCGCGATGCGGAGTCCGGCGGAAACGAGCAGGACGAACCGGCCGAACCCAATGAACAAGTGGATGCCAAGGCCAAGCCAGCCTCCCGGCGCAAAACGCCCAAGAGCGATCCGTCGGATAAGAAGCTGCGGAACCTGATTTCGAGCAGTATCAACGACCTGGCCGACGAGGATGGGTGGGTGTTCCTGGGGGACCTGGGCAATCTGCTGATCAAGAAGCGTCCCAGCTTCGACTCCCGCAGCTACGGCTTCTCCAAGCTGCTCCCTCTGATCAAGAGCATAGGTGCCTTTGAGATAGATGAGCGCGAAACCGGCAAGTCAAATATTCGCCACGTATACGTTAGAAATAAGTAGATTTAGGGCAAAAGCTTCCTTCACTTACTAACCTAACGTATACTGCTTATGAAGAAATCACTCATTCCTCTACTCGTTGGCGGACTTACTTTTGTCATGGCTTTGCAAAGCTACGGACAGTCACACGGACAATCAGGCCCCGAACAGCCGGCCTCCGGAGAGCCTGCCTCCGGACAGGCAGTCCAGTGGAAAAAGGTAAGTCAGGAAATGATCTTTACCAATCCTCCCTTCAAGGAATGTCACGCTTCGACGATTGAAGAGGTACGCCCCGGTGAGCTGGTTGCTGCCTGGTTTGGCGGTCCGCACGAGGGACACAAGGAGGTGGGTATCTGGCTGGCTACCCAGAAGGGGGGCAAATGGAGCCAGCCCAAACTCATGGCTGAAGGTATCATGAACGCCAACCTGCGCTACCCCTGCTGGAACCCGGTACTGTTCAAGGCCCGAGAGGGTAAGCTGTTCCTGTTTTATAAAGTAGGTCCTTCGCCGCGGGAGTGGTGGGGCATGGTCATGAGCTCCGACGACAACGGCAGTACCTGGTCGAAGCCTGAGCGCCTGCCCGACGGCATACTCGGCCCGATCAAGAACAAGCCCGTACAGCTCGCCAACGGCGATATACTTAGCCCAACCAGTACCGAAACCAAAGAGGCATGGCGGGTACACCTGGAGCGCTCGTCCGACCTGGGCAAGACCTGGCAGCTGGTACTGGTAGACCCCACTACAACACTCGATGCCATTCAGCCCAGTATCCTGACCTACGCCAACAACCGCCTGCAGATCCTCTGCCGCAGCAAGCACGACCGGATCGTAGAGGCCTGGTCAGAAGACGGAGGTAAAACCTGGGGGGAGCTTAAAAAGACGGAAGTACTGAATCCTAACTCCGGTACCGACGCCGTTACACTCCGTGATGGTACCCAGGTACTGGTGTACAACCCAACTACCCGGGGCAAGGAGTGGGATAAGGGACGTCAGAAACTCCACGTAGCTACCTCGCGCGATGGCCGCACCTGGACCGATATAGCCGTACTGGAAGACAAGGAAAAGGGCGAGTACAGCTACCCGGCGGTGATCCAGTCGCAGGACGGCAAAGTACACATTACCTACACCTGGGAGCGGAAGAACGTTAACCACGTGGTACTGGAGATGAGCAAATAGCCGGCATAAAACATCCGGCTACTTTTCGACGTTGAATAGTAATAAACAACTATTCATCAACACTAAAACCTATGGATCAGGCAGTCATGTGGATCGAACAAGACAACAAACTCAAGCGGAGCTTTGAGTTTGAGGATTTCAGAGAGGCCTTTGCTTTTATGAGCCGGGTAGCCGAAGTGGCCGAACAGATGAATCACCACCCCTGGTGGTCCAATGTGTACAACAAGGTGGATATTGAACTAAGTACCCACGATGCCGGTAATACCGTAACCGAAAAGGACCAGCAACTGGCCGAGGCCATCGACACGATTTACGATGATTTTGATGATCTGTAAGCCTTAAAACTTACAACAAAAGACCCGCTTTACACATTGTAGAGCGGGTCTTTTGTTATTTATAGGTCTGTCTATTTATCTATAACCGGTAAGCTAAATAGTCCTGAGTATCATCCCCTACCCTCCCTGTCAGCTAGTAGAAATTGATCATTGGAAGCTCTATAAGGTACACAAACCTTTTCTTCCATGATGTCCCTACTGCGATGCCTGTTAATGGCGCTAAGCACCCTCCTGCTGCCTTCGTTCTGTCTGGCACAACAGAACGATATAAAAATTATAAAAGAGCGGGTCGTTGCCGACCTGATGACGACTAAAATAGACGACAGTACGGTAGAAGCTATATTGGCCAGAATGAACGAGGATGGCAGCTTCAAGGGCATCAACTATGATGACCTGAGCCGGACAGCCAGTTATCCGCACGGCGGGCACACGCGCGACCTGGTATACATGGCCAAGGCGTACAAGACTAAAACGTCACGGTACTACCGGAGCAAGCCCCTCACGGCCGCAATTGAAAAAGGTTTGTCGTTCTGGGTTAAACATGATTTTGTAGGCGACAACTGGCATGACAACCAAATCACAACCCCCACTAATCTGGGAAACCTGATGCTGGTTATTGGCGATGAACTACCCAAAGACCTCGTTACCAAAGCCCAGCCCATGATTGGCCGGGCCAACATGAACGCGTCAGGTGCCCGCCCCAGTGGTGACCGTATAGTCATTGCGGGAATACTGGCCAAAAACCTGCTTTTCCTGGGTGACTACCGGGAGTTTGATACCATTATTAAGATCATAGAAGGCGAATTAAAGTTTGCAACCGGCGAGCGGGGGATGCAGCACGATTACAGCTTTCACCACCGGGTCGACCGCGTTAACAACACGTCGTCCTATGGGTATGGTAAGTATGCCAACGCCTACGGCGAGTGGTCTTACTACGTATCGGGCACAAAATATGCGTTCAACAAAGAAAAAATAAACCAGCTGGTCGACTACTATCTAGATGGTATATACAAGCAGATGGTGTACGGGGTATACGAGGATATAAGCGTTAAAAACCGTAGTATAACCCACAGGGCTGCCACTCAGCCTCAGCCATATAGTACTCTCGAGATTGAGCGGGTGCTGGTGAGTACCGACTACCGTAAAAATGAACTGGAAGAGATAATCCGGCTGCGTAAAGGCGAGGCCAAACCCTCGGCCTCGTTCGCGAAATTCTTCTGGCAAACCGAACATTTTGTATTTCAGCGACCCCATTTTTATACGACCGTCCGTATGTTTTCGAGCCGCAACCGGAACATGGAAGAGCCTTACAACGGACCGGGTAAAACGACTCACCACCGGGCCGATGGCACGAACTACCTCATGCTGAAAGGTGATGAGTACCACAACATATGGGCCGTGTACGACTGGCAGAAGATTTCAGGAACGACCATCGTGCAGAAGCCCCAGCTACCGGGCCCCGACGCCATTCAGAAAGATGGACTGACTGATTTTGTGGGTGCGGTCACCGACGGACTATATGGGGCCGTAGTCTTTGATTTTAAAAGCCCGCACGACCCACTGGAGGCCAAAAAAGCCTGGTTCTTCTTTGACGAAGAATATGTGGCTCTGGGTACAGATATTAAATCCAAGTCAAATCTGCCGGTAGCTACCACGCTAAACCAGGTGTTGATGCGGAGCGATGTACACATGATGCAGGACGGAACCCGGCAAAGTGTCCCGAAGGGAAGCCGGCCTCTTCAGAACGTAAAGTGGGTACACCACGATAAGGTAGGTTATATCTTTCCACAGCCAGCCTCTGTCCATTTATCCAATCAGGCCGAAACAGGTCGCTGGTCGGCGATCACCGACCAGAAAAATATTAGCAATGAATTGGTCAGCGAAGAGGTATTCTCACTATGGTTCGATCATGGCGCCAAACCCGGCGGAGCATCTTACCAGTATATCGTAGTTCCTAATGTAACGGAGCAGGTGCTGCACGAGACCAGCCAGAACAATCGCTCGATCGAGATCCTTTCCAATACGCCGGCGCTACAGGCCGTAAAACAGGGTCAGTTGGGCATTGCGCAACTGGCTTTCCACGAGGCCGGGGCAATAGATATTGAGAAAGGTGTAAACGTACGAATGGATAGCCCCGGCATGGTCATGCTAAAAATGCAGGGGGGGCGGCTGAGTGAGCTGACCCTGGCAGATCCGTCCAGAAAATTGAGCCGCATACTGCTATCAGTGAGTGGTGTGTACAAAGCACAGGGAGAAAACTTCCGCACGCTGGTGGATGAGAATCAGAAGAGCACCCTGTTTATTGTAGACCTGCCCCAGGGGGTATATCTGGGTAAGAGCGCTCAACTGAAGATAAACTAATAGAGACTGTTGTAAAGAATCCATCAAGCTAAGTTTATTGATAAATATAAAAGCGGAGCGGTAGGCCTGATCAGACTTACCGCTCCGCTTTTATATACTACATGCTGAGGGTACAGCTTTTGAACTTCTGGCCTACTTACGGTTTCCTATCTGCAACAGCTTCTGGAGCCGGATATCGGCGGACGACGCACCTACCAGTATGTTTACCGGGCCTTCCTCTACTTCCCATTGGTTGGTCTTGTCATTCCACCAGGCCAGCGCCTCTGCTTTGAGCGGTACAGCTACCTTTTTGGTCTCGCCTGGCTTGAGGGATACGCGACTAAACCCTTTCAGCTCTTTAAGGGGGCGCACTACTTTTAACTGGGGGTATTGAACGTAGAGCTGCACTATTTCATGGTCTTCGCGGTTACCGGTATTTTTTACTTCCTCCTCAACCATGGCGGAGACATTTCTGGCGATACTTCCGGCAGACAGGGTAAGGCCTGAGTAGTCAAACCGGGTGTAGCTGAGTCCATAGCCAAACCGGTAAAGGGGCTCCTCCTTGTTGTACAAATAGGTAAGGCCGTTGCGGATGTTGTACTCTGACATGGGGGGCAGATGTGCCAGTGACTTTGGCCAGATCTGAACCAGCCGCCCGCCCGGATTGTAATCGCCAACCAGCACGTCTGCTATGGCAGCTCCCTGATCTTGAGCCACATGCGTAGATAAAGTAACAGCTGATAAGCCTGTTATTGTTGTGGACTTCCCAAACGTAGTCAGTGCCGTAGATAACAAGAACTAGGGTAGTTTCGTCACTACGCCGGGTGCAATAGAAAAGGCGGCAGGAATAGACTTGTTTACCTACTTTTCTGAACAGATAAGTAAAAGGCAGGATATTATTCGGTTTTACCCTACCTCTTCACCATTACGACTGGACATAGGTGAAGGAAACAATCGAAAAGTTAACTAAAACCCAATAAAACAATATGTAACTCTACTACTGGCATAGAATTATTGCAGGTCTATTGTGGTAGCGTTTTAGGTCAATTGTAAATAGCCTTAACATTAATAGCTTACTATCTATGGCACACTGTCAAACTTCCTACTGATGAAAAAACTGTCTCCGCTCCTGATCTTAACCATCTTCATGTTTAGCTACATCTCGTATGCACAAGATGCTGTTTTGCCTACTGACTCCTCAACTGGGGAAGTTATATATACTGAAGTTGTGGAGGTTGAGAATAGTAAAGAAACATTGTTTAAAAATGCTCAAAAGTGGATTGCTAAATCTTATGGTGATTATAAATCAGTGATTCAATTGGAGGATAAAGATAGGGGACGTTTGATTTTCAAAGGTATCTCTGATATAGATAGAGGTCTTTTCAAACACATCAGATACGTTGTAACAATAGATGTTAAGGATAATGCATACCGTTGCAAAATTGCGAATATTGAGTACGGTTATGATTTTAGTGCTCACGGTACAGGTATGAAATATGTCCCTGTTGAAAAGATCAAGCCAGAAAAAGTTTATATTAAGATATATCAGGATGAAATTGAAAACTACAATAAACAAATTGCAGTAGCCAGAAGTGAAAAACAAAAAGTCGAATTACAAAAAAAAGTTGATGACGTTAGCCGACAAATGCGAGAATTTAAGTCGAAAAGTAAAGAAAATACACGAGCTGTTATTGACCGGATAAACGATCTTATGAAGTCTCTTAAATCAGAAATGGCACAAATAGGATGACTTTTAACTTGTATTTTTCGCTCTGGCTAAGGTAACGGGCTTCGTATCCCATCACCGCTCCGGCTCGTCTAATCAGGTCGGGGTTCCAGGTTTCACCCATGCCGTACACCTAGGCAAAGGAGGTAACTGGCCTTATTCAATGAGTTGAGTCAGGTAAAGAAGGTAGAAACCACCTCGTCGCTTACCGCAGCCCTGCGGATCACCAGGAAGTTCAAGCATCTTCTATCCCAGCATATTTATTCCCATAATAAGGTGGCTACCTACGCTTCCATGCTTTCCATTACTCCTGATCACCTGAATAAATGTGTGAAAGCCTCTACCGGCAAAACGGCGCAGGAGCTATTGGGAGATATGGTTGTACTGGAGGCAAAGGTGCTGCTCAGACAAACAAGCCTGTCAATTAACGAGATCGCCTTCAGGTTTTCAGAAACTAACAGCAGCGATTTTAGTCGGTTTTTTAAGAGTCGGACAGGCGTAACGCCTAAAGAATACCGACAGCAAACCTTTTTGGGGCAATGAAGTAGCCTTTCTACTTACTTTATATGTGTAGGATTAGCTAAATACCCAGGCAAAAAACCGATAACTCAACCAGGCCATACCCCCGACCACCAGGAATAGTACTAACAGGGCGGGTACTACCACCTTCCAGGCTCCTCCCTGGTGGCGACCTTCGACATAATGCTCACGCATCAGTTTTATATTCCGTTGATTGGCCTTAAAGGCCACATCAAATATGTCACCTATGATTGGGATAGATCCCAGAAGGGCATCGATCACAACATTGAGAGTCATCCGGGCAATCACATATCGGCTGGCTCCGTTCTTGGCCAAAACGGAGATCATGTACCCGGACACACATAGCGTACCAAAGTCACCGACACCGGGAATAAGGCCCACCAAAGCATCCAGTCCAAACCGGATGTTAGTACCGGGGATAGTAAAGCGGGAATCCATCCATTTGGCCATCGACTCCATATTGGAAATGGCAGACTTTTGCTTTGAAACTGCTCGCATGGCTACTTGTGAGTATTTGTACAAAATGATACCTACTAATAATGTGCCACTGGTAGGCAGGATTGCTACTCTGCCTGGTGCTTTATTGGCATCCTCGCTCCTATTGAGTACTTTCGGAGCTTATTAGCTGACCTGATTCATGAAACTATACATTGTACCTACACCCATCGGTAACCTGGAGGATATTACACTGCGAGCCATCAATGTGCTCAAAAGTGTGGATGTAGTACTAGCCGAAGATACCCGGACCTCGGGCAACCTGCTGCGCCACCTGGACATCAGTAAGCCCATGCAGAGCTACCATATTCATAACGAGCACCAGACCATCACACGACTGCTGGAGCGGATGCTCAAAGGCGAAACCATGGCCCTGGTATCCGACGCGGGTACCCCGGCTATCTCTGACCCGGGCTTCCTGCTGGTGCGGGAGTGCATCAAGTACAAGATACCGGTCGAGTGCCTGCCCGGTCCGACGGCTTTTGTACCGGCGCTGGTCAACTCCGGCCTTCCCTGCGACCGCTTTACCTTTGAAGGGTTTCTGCCCCACAAGAAGGGCCGCCAGACCCGCCTGAAGGAGTTGGCCGAGGAAGAGCGTACGATGATATTCTACGAATCGCCCCACCGGCTGGTCAAATCCCTGCAGCAGTTTGCGGAGTACTTTGGCGCCGAAAGGCAGGCCTGTGTATCACGTGAGCTGACCAAATTATACGAAGAGAACGTGCGTGGTACGTTAGAGGAAATAATTACTTATTTTGCTGAAAAAACTATCAAAGGTGAAATTGTTATCGTCATTGCCGGAAAAGAATAAACGTATGGGTACCAGCCTCCCCCTCAGGCTCCTTTTCATTCTTCATTTTACATTTTTCATTATTCATTCCTCGGTGGCACAGTCGCTGAGCCCTGACGCCCGGGTCAGTCTGGTTACGGTAGGGCCGGGTCAGGAACTGTACTCGAGCTTCGGCCATAGTGTACTCTGGATCTCAGATCCTGCCACCGGCATCGACAAAGCCTATAACTACGGTACCTTCAACTTCCATACCGAGAACTTCTACATCAAGTTTATGCGGGGTACCCTGCCCTATCAGTTGTCTACGGGTCCGCTGATGCCGCAAGTGTACTACTGGCAGACTGAAAACCGCTCCGTGAAGCAACAGTTACTCAACATGACACCCGCGCAGAAAGACCGGCTGTACCAGTTTCTGGAGCATAACTTCCTGCCCGAAAACCGGGAGTACCAGTACAAGTTTTTCTACGACAACTGCTCAAGCCGCCTGCAGGATGCCATTATCGCCGCCTGCGGCGACAGCCTTTACTACCCCGGCTATACCCACGATACACTGAGCTTCCGGCAGTGGATAGACCGCTACGCCTATACCCAGAAGCCCTGGGCCGACTTTGGCATGGACCTGGCCATCGGGGCACCGTCGGACGAGATAGCTACGCCAATGCAGGCCACCTTTCTGCCCAATAACCTGAGCGCCGCCTACGACGACTCCCGGGTACTGATCAACGGACAGACACTCCCGCTGGTAGCCAGTACCATAGATCTGTTTACGGCGGCACCCGTTCAGGTAGATGATACCTGGCTTACGCCGAAGGTTTTCTTCTGGGCGCTGGCGGCCCTGGTACTACTCTTTACCCTGTGGCAGATTAAATACAACAAGCTCAACTTCCTGTTCGATAAGATCCTGTTCACGATTGTAGGTCTGACGGGTTGGTTAATCGTCCTGTTGTGGTTTGGTACCGACCACGGCGTTACGGCCTGGAACTACGATATCCTGTGGGCTTTTCCGCTGTGGTTTCCGTTTATATTCTCCCTGTCCAAAACCAACAAACCCGCCTGGTTTCAGTTTGCTCTGATAGGATATACCGTACTGCTGCTCCTGGCTACCGGCAATCTCCTGAAGCATAACTACGTAGTCATCCCGATCCTGGTGACGCTGATCATCCGGGTGTACTACATGAATAATTCACTATCCAAAATTCCACAAAAGAAAACAGCATGAATCTTGAAGCACTCACCCAGCAAGCCATTGAGGTAGTCAAAAAGGCTTCCGCCTTCATCCAGCAGGAAGCGAATACATTCAATACCGAGCGTATCGAGTACAAGGATATTAACAACCTGGTATCGTATGTCGATAAGGAAACCGAAAAACTACTGGTAGCGGGCCTGCGGGAGATACTGCCCGAAGCAAGTTTCATTACAGAAGAGGGTACTACCGGCGAAGACAGTAACACCGAAGCCCTGAACTGGATCATCGACCCGCTGGATGGAACCACCAACTTCGTACACGGCCTGCCGGTGTACTGCGTGAGCGTAGGACTGGTGCGGGGCAAGGAGCCGCTGATTGGGATTATTCACGAGCCCAGTAAGGACGAGCTATTCTACGGATGGCAGGGCGGTGGTGCCTGGTGCAACGGCAGACGCCTGCAGGTATCTAAGGCCCAGCACCTCAGCGAAAGCCTTATCGCCACCGGATTCCCCTACCGCAACTTTGAGAAGCAGCATCAGTACATGGAGATCCTGAGTACACTGATGCGCAAGACGCACGGGGTACGCCGGTTGGGTGCCGCTGCCGTGGATCTGGCGTATGTAGCAGCGGGACGTTTCGAGGGCTTCTACGAGTACAACCTGCACCCCTGGGATATGGCTGCCGGAATACTCCTCATCAAGGAAGCCGGGGGTACCGTCACAGATTTTGAGGGGGGAGACGACTACCTCTTTGGCGGCAATATTGTAGCGGCCTGTGCTATGCAGGGTGAACTGGTATCCGTCATCAGGGATATCTTCTAAAAGTAACTGATTTATACTAGGTTAGAAATAATTTTTTAATATATCCCGAGTGATCTTTTTGTAAAAAAATAACTATTTTAGATCCCTGAATTGGGTAAGGCTTTATTACCATTCATTGCATACTCTTTGTTAGTGACACTATCTCACACGTTCATGCCTAAGTGTATAAAGCTAGACACATACCCTGCGGATTCAGGTAATCTTACTGTATTCGAGAATATTATCCCCGGGCCTATCAGGCGCGTATTCTACATCTATGGAGCCGGGCAAATACCCAGAGGCGGGCACCGGCACAAAAAGACCTGGAACGCACTGATCTGCCTGCACGGGCACTGCAAAGTGAATGTCAATGACGGATATGAGGAGGCTTGCTACGTACTGGATGATCCAAGTACCTGCCTGATACTTGAGCCTGAGGACTGGCATACCATGGAGGCTTTTTCACAGGATGCCATCCTGCTGGTACTTTCCAACGAATACTATGACAAGAGTGACTACATCTACGAGCCTTATCCTTCTCCTTCTACCATCAGTAAAGCCTATTCCGAATAACGGCTGGCTCGTTCGGCCCTCACCACTTTATGATTCCATTTCTGGACCTCCAGCGTATCAATGAACGTCACCAGACAGCCATAGAAGAGGCCAGCCTACGGGTACTTCGTTCGGGCTGGTACATCATGGGAAAGGAGTTACAGACCTTTGAACGGGACTTTGCCAGCTACTGCGGTACTGCACACTGCCTGGGAGTAGCCAACGGCCTGGAAGCCATTGAACTGATCCTGCAGGCGTACGGGTTCCAGCCAGGTAGTGAAGTGATTGTACCGGCCAATACGTACATAGCCTCGGTACTTCCCGTAAGCTTCCTCCAGCTGGAGCCTGTGTGGGTAGAGCCTGACCCAGTCACCATGCTGATTGATCCTACCCTGATCGAGGAAAAAATCACTGACAGGACCTGCGCCATCCTGACGGTAGACCTGTACGGCCGCTGCTGTGAGATGGAGCCGATCCGGGCGCTGGCCAGCAAGTACGGCCTCAAAGTAATAGCCGATGCAGCCCAGGCACACGGCGCCTGCTACCGGGGCCGGAAGGCCGGCAGCCTGGCCGATGCCACTGCCTTCAGCTTTTATCCCACCAAAAACCTGGGAGCTCTGGGTGATGCCGGTGCCATTACGACCCATGATCCGGTACTGGCTGATAAGATCAGGTACCTGCGTAACTACGGCTCGGGTGTCAAGTACTACAATGAGTACCAGGGCATCAATAGCCGTTTGGACGAGATACAGGCCGCTATCCTGAACATCAAACTCCCCTACCTGGATGAAGAAAATGATCGTCGCCGGCAGATAGCCCGACGGTATCTGCAGGAGATCAGGGTACCGGGACTGGTACTTCCCCCTGCCGACCGGCCGGAAGAGGACGCCTGGCACCTGTTTGTGGTCAGGCACCCCAATCGCCAGCGACTGAGGGAGTACTTACAGCAGGAGGGCATACTTACCGAAATACACTATCCGCTGCCGATACACAAGCAACCGGCCTATGCTCCTATCAACTACCTCCACCTGCCGGTTACTGAGCAGATTCATGATCAGGTGCTGAGCCTGCCCCTCAACCCGGCGATGACCGACGCGGAGGTGGAGCAGGTGATCCGGGTACTTAACCAGTTTGAAAGAGCCTGATGCAGCTATCTGTCATTATACCCGTTTATAACAGTGAAGGTACGATAAGTCCGCTGGTCGATACACTGCAGCAGGCCCTGGCCGGTGTTGATTTTGAGATTGTGCTGGTCAATGACGGCAGCCGTGACCGGTCCGAAGAAGTATGTACCCACTTGGCGGAGCTGTATCCGAATGTCCGGTTCATTTCGCTCCGACGCAACTTTGGAGAGTTCAATGCCGTGATGTGCGGCCTCAACCACGCCCGGGGCGAGTACTGCGTTATGATTGACGATGACTTCCAGAACCCACCTTCTGAAATCATCAAACTGGTAGATGCGGCCACGCGAGGTGGCTTTGACGTGGTATATACCTATTACGCTAAAAAGGAACACGCCTCCTACCGCAACTGGGGCAGCCGGCTCGTCAACTGGCTGACCAGCTACCTGCTCGACAAACCCAAGGACCTGTACCTGTCCAGCTTTAAGCTGATACGGCAGGACGTAGTGCAGGAGATCATTAAATACAAAGGCCCCTACCCCTACATTGACGGGCTGATCTTCCGGGTGACGCGCAACATAGGTACCGTGCAGGTAAGCCATCAAAAGCGACAGCAGGGAGAGTCGAGCTACACGTGGCGCAAGCTTATCTCGCTGTTCCTGAACATCCTGTTCTGCTACTCCGCCATGCCCATCCGGCTGTTTATGCCCGTGGGGCTGGGCCTGGTCGGGCTCGGAAGTTTGCTACTGCTGTTCCTGTTTGGGCAGTGGGTCATAGGTCCCGACGATCCCAAGGGCTGGCAGGTAGTTACGGCCACGCTCATCCTGATCGGCGGTATCCAGTGTACCCTGCTGAGCGTATTGGGTGAGTACATTGGCAAGAGCTTTATGGCACAGAGCGGCCAGCCCCAGTATGTCATCAAGAAAATCCTCCTGAACCGTCATGATTGACAACCGGACCGAATACCAGCGGATGTACGATGTAGAACGCCGCCTGTGGTGGTACCAGTCGCTGCACGGAAGGGTACTGCGGCAGATCCAGCGGCAGTTTGGCCCGGACAACCACCCCATCCGGATCCTGGATGCGGCCTGTGGTACCGGAGGACTGCTCTCCTACCTGCGTGAGCAGGGCTACCCGCAACTGACCGGCTTCGACTACTCCCGGCACGCCATTGACTTCTCGCAGGAACGAGGACTGGACGTGAGCTTTGGCGACCTGCGCCGGGTGGATGACTTCCGGCCCGGAGAGCACTACGATGTTATTACCTGCAACGACGCCCTATACTTCCTGACGGACGCAGAGATTGTAAACGCGCTGACCTCGTTCCGCAAGAGGCTGCTCCCCGGAGGGCTGCTGCTGGTCAATATCCACGCCTTTGAGGCCTTTGCCGGTACGCATGATGTAGCCGTGGGTAGCTCGCGGCGCTTTCAGCACGCAGACTTTGAGCGGTACGCCGGGCAGGCAGGGCTGTCTATTCAACGCCATACCTACTGGCCCTTTGCGCTGTCAGTACCTATCCTGGCCGTCAGGCAGTGGCAGCAGTACCAGCTCCGGCGTGGCCGGGTCAATAGGCAGGAGGTTGATTCGGACGTCAGCTACCCGGGCGACCTTATCAATGGTCTGCTGCTCGGTATCATGAAGCTGGAAGAAACCGCCCTGTCGAGCGCCCCCTTTGGCAGTTCTTTGTTTTTAGTAATGAAATAGAATATTTTTAGGCGTACTACTCTACTTGATCCCCCACATGGAACTCGAACAACTACGCTATCCGATTGGTCGGTTTACAGGCAAGGCCAGCTACTCGCCGGATGAAGTCAAAACCAACATTCAGGTTATAAGTGCCCTGCCCTCCAAGTTTATCAATCTGCTGGGCAGCTGGGACAATCACAAGCTGGATACCCCCTACCGTCCCGACGGCTGGACCGTGCGGCAGCTGATTCACCACGTAGCCGACAGCCATATCAACGCCTATACCCGCCTGCGGCTGGCCCTTACCGAAGATAATCCTACCGTCAGGCCCTACGAAGAAGGACTCTGGGCTGAGCTTCCCGATGCGCAGACTGCTTCGGTTGAGTACTCGATTCAACTCCTTAAGTACCTGCATCTGCGGTGGGTACTGCTCCTGAACTCGCTGGATGAAAAGGGGCTGGCCCGTACCTACTACCACCCCGGCAGCAAACAGACCGTACGGCTGGATGAGTACATTGCCATGTACGCCTGGCACAGCGACCACCACTATCAGCACGCGTATCAGCTGGCCAGGCGGAACAATTGGTAGGCTCTCCTGTGTTTATGGAGCAGTAACCGACTATTTTATCTATGACACAGCAGATCCTGGTTATCCTTATTTTTGTAGTGGCCCTGGGCTACCTGGGCTGGCGTACCTGGCAGTCAATGAACCGCCGCAATGCGGGAGGCTGTGGCAAGGGCTGTGGCTGTGAAATAGATAAGATGACTACCAGTACCCGACGATAAACGAACTAATTATATCTTGAAAGGAGCCTCTCTACCAGGGGCTCCTTTTTTTGGTTATACTGGTTTGGGAGGTGTAGGCAGGTGGGGAAATAATTGTACAAATCTAAGGTACCTTTCCCAGCCTGGTTTTCACTCTTCATCCATAACAGGCCTCCTCTTTCCCTGGTCGCCACTCCGGCGTCCTCGCCACCACCTCAATGTGATGGCATGGTTTTGTAATATGACTATCGAAGTACTCGCTTAGGGTATGAAGATCAGGCTATTCCTGAATGGATGATACATAAACCAGCAAAAGCTGTCGCCTTCCGAATTAGTGGTTAATCCTATGTTTTCAAAAGTAGTAAAAGGCTTCGTAGTGGTAGCCCTAAGCATTCTACTGCTTATGGGTGGAATGAGTGTGTGGGCCTGGCAAAACCAGGAAAGAGTCTTTGAACAAATCAAAGAGTACATCAATGACAATATAGACGGCCAGCTTGAAGCCAGGAAATTCACCTTCGCCCCCCTCAGAAGTGGGGTTGGATTTACATTTTCGCTGCATGACGTTACCCTGAACGATACACTCTATGTCAGCCATAAGACCCACCTGCTGCAGGCGCAGCGCCTGAACATAACCCTTGATCTGAGGGAATTTATGAGCAGCAGAGTGAAAGTAAAGAGCCTGGCTATTGAGGATGGTACAGCGATCATCTTCAAGCAAAAGAATGGCTATTCTAACCTGTCAGTCCTGACCCCGCGTAGAACCAACAAAAAGAAAAACAATAGTCATGCTGCCACCGAGTTTTTTGGGGGGATCAACAAGCTGTCTTTTCAGAACTTTACCCTACACTACTCCGATACACTCAATCAGAAATATCTTGCCGGTACTCTGCGGGAGGTTATTTCACATGTAGGCTACAGAGACTCCACATGGAGTGGTCAGGTAGAGGGCGGTATCTACTTTGAAGGACTTACTTTTCATCCGAAAAAAGGCTCGTTCCTAAAAAAGCAGGAAACTACCCTGCAGTTGGAATTTGCCTATCATCAAACCAATAAGCAACTAATCGTCCGCCCTTCCGAGCTTCAGATCGCTTCGGGGCACCCCATACAACTGTCGGGGCAGGTGGACCTGGTCCAGAAGCCGGGAAAGATAAAGGCAGAGTTCACGACGGATACCATAGCCCTACCTACCGCGCTCAAACTCCTGCCCGGCTACATCGAAAAAATGGTTACCCGGGTGAAGATCCTACCGGTAGTAAAGGCCAAAGTGCAACTGGAAGGTAATCTGGGAACAGGTATGCCTAAGGTGCATATAGCGTATGAATCCGGTACCTTCGACTACAACTTACCCATAGGCAAGCTACGAAAAATGACCGCGGTGGGTACCTTTACCAATCAGGCTAACCCGGCACTTCCGGCGGGTGATGCCAACTCCCAGATTACCGGCACCCGGGTCAGGGGGTACTTTGAGAGCATACCGCTGGAGGGCAGTATTGTTGTCAAAGATTTCAAGAATATAAAAACCGTCATCGAGAGTTCTCTGACGGCAGATCCGGCCTCGCTGAACTCCCTGCTGGACCCCGGCCGGTACCAGGTCAAAAGCGGCTCGATCAGCGTAGGCTTTCGCTACCAGGGCAATCTGCTCTCCTACTATGACAAAACGACCAACCGCCCTACCGGCAAGCTGGCCGGAAAGATTGTCATGGACAATGTAGCGTTCTCGTACCTGCCCCAGAATGTAAATCTGAGCAAGATCAAAGGTACCATCTCCATCGATGAAGATGAGCTGCAAAGCAAAGACCTGCGGTTTTATGATGGAAAGAATACCTACTTCGTATCCGGAAATGCGGTGGATCTGCTGACCCAGGTGATGGGCGCGCCTATTACTCCCAAAGCCAATCTGCACGTAAAAGTCCCGGACTGGCAGCTGACCTGGCTGGACTTCTTCCTGAAAAAGAAAACACCCGACCAGGCGCGAGTAAATCCCAACTTCCGTTTGTCGCAGGTACTGGATAAAGTGATCGACCAGACCGAAGTAGTAGCTACGCTGGAATCCAACAAGGCGCAGTACAAGCGATTCACTGCTAATAAGATCCGCGGTAAAATGACCCTTACCGATACCAAGGTTAGTTTGGATAATATATCCATGAATGCGTTTGGAGGAAGCCTGAAGCTATCCGGTTATATTGATAACATCGGTCCTGCGGGTTCGTCCGTCCTGCACGCCCAGGGCAAGCTTACCAATACCGACGTGCAGTCGGTATTCTATTCGCTGGAAAACTTTGGGCAGAAGGCGATCACCGATCAGAACATTCAGGGTAAGCTGGATGCTGACTTTGTATTTGACTCCAACCTGATGGACAACGCCAGCCTCCGGCCCGAGTCCATGAGTGGTAAGCTGGATATAGCGCTGATTGGGGCCGAAGTCAAACAGTTTGAGCCTTTCATCAAGATCAAAAATCTACTGTTCAAAAGCCGGGACTTTGACCACGTCAAATTTGCCCCCATCCGGAAGCAGTTTGTGCTGAAAGGGCAGGAAATTGAAATCCCGGAGATGGAAATCGAGTCCAACGTACTGACTCTGTTCGTAAATGGGATATACAGCTTTGGCAAGAAAACAGATCTTAGCATACAGCTCCCCCTTCAGAATCTGAAAAAACGAGGCGCTGACTACCAATTAGCGGAGCACAGTATGGAGTACATGAAGGGGATGAACATTTTTCTGAGAGCGGTGGACGAAGGGGGTGAAGTAAATATCAAGTACGATCCCTTTAAGCGACTCCGCAAGGGAAAAGAAGAAAAGCCTCAGATAGCCGAAGAGGGACGGTAGTACTACCGTCCCTCTTCGGGTTATTTATGGTCAGGAGAATCTCCGATCAACTTCTTACAGTGCACCTTCCTTGATCTCATCTACAATACCCGGATCGAGCAGCGTAGACGTATCACCCATATTGGAAGTATCGCCTTCGGCTACCTTACGCAGGATACGGCGCATGATCTTACCGGAGCGCGTTTTGGGCAAGCCGCTTACAAACTGCATCTTGTCCGGCCTGGCTATAGGGCCGATGATCCGTGATACCGTAGCCGCAATATCTTTACGCAGTGATTCGGCATCTTCGGGCTTGCTTTCGGTGATGACGTAGGCATAGATACCCTGCCCCTTGATGTCGTGCGGGTACCCTACTACGGCCGATTCCACTACGCCCAGGTGCATATTAATTGCGTTCTCAACCTCGGCCGTACCGATGCGGTGCCCCGATACGTTAATCACGTCATCCACCCGGCCGGTGATACGGTAGAAACCATCCTCATCGCGCAGACAGCCATCACCCGTAAAGTACATATTGGGGTAGGTCGAGAAGTACGTCTGGCGGCAGCGCTCGTGGTCGCCGTAGGTAGTACGGATAATACCCGGCCACGGAAACTTGATACACAGGTTACCACTTACGCCGTTGCCTTGAATTTCCTGCCCGTTTTCGTCCACCAGTACGGGCTGTATGCCCGGCAGCGGCAGCGTGGCGTAGGTCGCTTTCTCGGGAGTTACGCCCGCCAGCGAGGATATCATGATACCACCCGTTTCGGTTTGCCACCAGGTATCTACTACCGGTGCCTTGCCCTTGCCAATGTGCTGCTTAAACCACTGCCATGCCTCAGCGTTGATAGGCTCCCCTACCGATCCCAGCTTCTTAATAGATCCCAGGTTGTAATCTTTGACGTACTGCAGGCCGAAGCTCATCAGCGAACGGATGGCCGTAGGTGCCGTATAGAGTATATCTACTTTGTGCTTATCGGTGATCTGCCACAGGCGACCGGCATCCGGCCAGGTAGGTACGCCTTCGAACATCAGGGAAGTAGCCCCCGCGCAGAGCGGCCCGTATACAATATAGCTATGGCCGGTGATCCAGCCGATATCGGCAGTACAGAAGTGTACCTCACCCGGCTCGTACTGAAATACATTCGTAAAGGTGTAGGTAGCGTACACCATGTAGCCCCCGCAGGTATGTACTACGCCTTTGGGCTTGCCGGTAGAGCCGGAGGTATACAGGATAAAGAGCATGTCCTCAGCATCCATCTCTTCGGCGGTACAGTCTACCTCCACGTGCTTGATCTCCTCTTCCCACCACATATCACGGCCTTTGAGCATTGATACCGGCGTGCGGGTGCGAGCCATAACGATCACGTTCTGAACTGTAGGGCACCGCTCCAGGGCGTCATCCACCGTGTCTTTCATAGGTATTACCTTAGCACCACGGTAAGCACCATCAGAAGTAATGACCATCGTACAGCCAGCGTCGTTGATGCGGTCGGCAATGGAGCGGGCCGAGAAGCCCCCGAATACTACCGAATGAACGGCTCCGATACGGGCACAGGCCAGGACGGCTATGGCCAGCTCGGGCACCATAGGCAGATAAATACAAACCCGGTCGCCTTTTTTAACGCCGTGCTTTCTGAGTACATTGGCAAACCGACATACCCGGTCGAAGAGGTTACGGTAGGTAATGGTGACGGGACGATCGTCCGGATCATTGGGTTCCCAGATAATGGCCGGCTGGTCACCACGCTCCTTAAGGTGACGATCCAGAGCGTTTTCGGTGATATTGAGCTTTCCACCAACAAACCATTTTATGGTCGGATCGGTGAAGTTCCATTCCAGTACTTTTTTCCAGGGTTTGCGCCACTGAAACTGCTGCGCTATCTCAGCCCAGAAGCCTTCCGGATCTTCTACACTTTGGTTATATGCACTCTGGTACTCTTCAAAGGTTTGTATTTTCATGATATTTACTAAGGGTTAATGAATAGCTAGGCTACTACACTCTAGTCAGTATGTGCAAAGTTAAAAAAGAAAAGTACTTTTCATTAATGTCCACCGCCCTACCAGCCCCTATTGGAGACTTCTTCCTTCTATCCATGAAAAAAATAATGGTCTGAAGCACCTTGAACAGACATTTTGGGACAGATTCGCTTCCGGAGACAGGTCCGAAAGACCATACATAGCCTGCTACCCGTTATTTTTGAAGCATGGTAAGTACCCCAACCCCCGATAACAGCAACGCCACCGGCCTTACAGCCGCCGAACGAACATTCGTGCGGGAGCATATTCAGGATGACGTAGCTACCCTGCTGCTGAAACACCGCTCCTCGCCTAACCTGGATATTCAGAAGGTAGTAAAGCAGATAGCCGCCCGCCAGAAGGCCCGCTATAAACTACCCGAATGGTACCTGAATGAGCAGTTGCTGTTTCCGCCGCCGCTGTCGGTGGAGCAGGGGTCGTCGCAGGCTACGGCCCGGTATAAGGCCGGACTGGTAGTCGGTGGGCACCTCGCCGGCGGGCACCTCGCCGGCAGGCACCTCATCGACATCACCGGAGGCATGGGGGTAGACTGCTACTACATGAGCCAGTCCTTCGAGCAGACTACCTACTTTGAACAACAGCCCGAAGTAGCGCGGTCGGCAGCCTATAACCTGCAGGTACTGGGGGCAGACCATATTACCATTCGAAACGAAGAAGCCCTATCGGCCCTCAGCCAGCACCCCATTCCGGCCGACTGGATCTACGCCGATCCGGCCCGTCGCGACGAGCAGCAGCGTAAGGTCGTACGCCTGGCCGACTGCACACCGGATATAGTCACGGCGCTGCCTCTTCTGCAGCGGTGCGCGCCCCGCCTGCTGGTCAAAACATCGCCCCTGCTTGATATTGATCTTTCGGTCAAAGAACTTCAAGGGGTGCAGGAAGTACATGTGATAGGGCTGGAAAGTGAATGCAAGGAAGTACTGTACCTGATCACGACCGATACACCTGCCACGCATGAGCCTATCCTAAAAGTACGTATCCTGAATGCCGACGGTAGTACGTTGGCTGGTTTTGACTTTACCCGACCCGATGAAGCCCGGGCCGAAGTACAGTTGGGAGAGCCCATGAAGTACCTGTACGAACCGCACGCGACCCTGCTCAAAGCCGGTGCTTTCCGCAGTGTAGCCAGCCGCTTTGGCCTGATCAAAATTGCCCCCAGCAGCCACCTCTATACCTCTGATGAGTGGCTACCCGATTTCCCCGGAAGGGGCTTTGCCGTAGTGGCGGTATGTAAGCCCGATGCCCGGGAACTGCACGCCTACCTGCCCGAGGGCAAGGCTAACCTCACGCTGCGCAATTTCCCGGCTACCATACAGGACCTGCGCAAGAAGTGGAAAATCAGGGAAGGCGGCGACCGGTACCTGTTTGCTACGACGCTGGCCGATGGCCGTAAACTAGTAGTGGTGACCCAAAAGCCACCACTATCCTAACTATTGATATATACCTGCTTATATTTATTTGCCTCCCTTAGCCCGGTTGATTGCCCGCAGTAGCGAACGATCATCGTTGACATCCAGACCAATCTCCCAGATCATCACGCCCGGGCACTCCCGCTCAATAGCCAGGCGGGTTTTGGCCTCAGTGGTAACAATACCGTTGTAGAAGGAGCCCTTCCAGAAATCATCGTAGGGGCTGGCGCCATCGGCCAGGAGCTGCTTATAGCCGGGGCCATACTGCCCGAAGCCTTTTTTGGCGTAGAAGGGCAGCCCTAGTACCGCCTTGGAAGCCGGCAGGCCTCTTTCCTTAATCCAGTAGTCGAGGCTCTGGATAGCCAGTGCGTACGGCGAGTGAGCGGCCAGGTAGTCTTTGCTGTAATCGTCGTCGTAGGCCATCAGGTTGATCCAGTCCATGGCATCGAACGCTTCCTTCTTGATACCGTAGCCTTTCTTCCCGTACGATACTACCGCGGCAGTCAGCTTTTTATTTTCGGCGTGCAACTGCTTGGCCAGGTCCTGTACCAGCGCTACGTAGTGGTCAGCCGAGGGATGGTCCTCATCGGGGTACTCCCAATCCAAATCCACCCCGTCCAGGTTGTACTTCCGCACAAACTGCATAGTACTCTCGATAAAGGCGCGGCGGCCTTCGGCACGCTCAGCCATCCGGTGAAAACGGCCATCTTCGCCACCACCATCACCAATACCCCATCCACCAATGGAGATAAATACCTGCTTGCGGTTGTCGTGTACGTGCCTGACCAGGCGCTTCAGGACGGAGTCGTCTTTAAGAGGAATCAGCGTATCACCCGACGGAGCCGGTATCGCAAACGAATAGTTGACGTGCGTGAGCAGGTCCATGGGGATGCTCTCAGGCTCGGCCGTGCCCGGCGTGTAGTAGCCGATCACCATAAAGTTTTTAGGCGCCGATTTACTGCTGGATGAAGTCCTGGACAGGCTTGAACAGCCCGCCAGTGCCATAAAGGCCAATAGAATAGTTACTCGTTTGAAGATAAAGGTCATGAAATAGTCAGTATACTTAAATGGAATTAAGGGTTAGGAATGTCAGGTATTGGATTACTTATTTCTGTAAAGCTTCGTGGTAGGCTTCCTCCGAAAATCCCAGCGCTACAATGGTACCGCTCTCATCTTCGATCAACGGCCGCCTGATTACCGACGTCTTCTGGAGCATGAGCTGAGTAGCGCCCTCCGCACTGCTGGCTCCGGCCTTTTCGGCTTCCGACAGTTGGCGCCAGGTAGTACCTGCCCGGTTCACCAGCTTTTCCCAGGGCTCCTGCCCGAGCCAGTTATCCAGCTTCTCAGGAGTAATGCCCTTTTTCTTATAGTCGTGAAACTGGTAAGCTACGCCCTGTTCATCCAGCCAGGTCAGTGCCTTCTTGACGGTGTTGCAGTTAGAGATTCCGTAGACTGTGTACATCTTTCTTTTCTAATTTATTTTACAATAATAAAAATAGTTAATAATATATTTTAAAAATTTATGGTAAAAGTTTCTGTTGCTAACTGATGCAACATCTTCCGGAAAGCCGTGTCTTTTTATGAAAATCAAAAAAATGAAGTACCCATTGCTTACCATAGGGTTGTTGTATAGCGGGAATCTGCTGGCCCAGGTACCGGGCCTGGTACCCAGAGTACACCCTCTGGATTCACTGCCGGGCCCGCAGTACCGCTTTGTTCCGCCGGGCCCGCAGCCCTGGCTAAATCAGCGTGATACGAGCTACGTCACGTATTCCGAATGGGATAATATGCCCATCCTGCGTCCCGGGCTGGTAGAGCCCATGCCCGGTGCTTTCCCGCAGCCTGTGCCACAGTTCCGTAACAAGATGGCGCCCATGCCTAATCCTATGCAGCCCCGTCGGCGGGATATAGTAGAAAAACCTCTTCATTAAATAGGGTTCTCACCAAACTCTTTGCCACCACGAGTAGTTGAACGGTTACTACTAACCGACACTAAACTCTAAAATGGTCACTGGTCAACGGGCTGCTGATCATTGCAAAGCATGAGACTCCATATACATACTCCCGTGTCGGCTCCGATCCGCAAGGTCTGGGAAGGCTTTGACAAATCGCTGTTCCTGAAGCTGAGCCCCCCCTTTCCACCCGTACGCCTGTTGCGGTTTGACGGCAGCCACAAAGGCGACACCGTCAGTCTGGAGCTAAATTTTTTTCTGTTTCAGGAGCAATGGACCAGCCTGATCACCGAGCAGGAATCCGATCAGGAGGAGATCTTCTTTATAGACAAGGGGATCAAGCTGCCCTTTTTTCTGAAGTACTGGCGCCATAAGCACCGGCTGCTACGCCAGGGCACAGGTACCGTCATTGCCGATGAAATCGAGTACCGTACGCCTTTTATCCTGTTCGACTACCTGATGTACCCGGTTTTCTGGGCGCAGTTTGCGTACCGAAAGCCTATTTACAGAAAGGTATTCCAGTCCTAAATAAAAAACTCCCGGCCATATACTAGCCGGGAGTAAGGTATATCAGCGGCAGTCTGTTCAGATCTGTTCAGCTTCTTCCAGTTCTTTGATAGCACCATTGTCAGGTATCTGATCAGAAGCCTGCATTTTGGCGTCGTCCAGTTCGCCCTCCCAGCGCGCTATTACACCGGTGGCGAGGCAGTTACCAATTACGTTAACGGAGGTACGGGCCATATCCATCAGCTCGTCAATACCCATGATCAGCAGTACGGGCCACTCGGGCAGTCCGAAGTTAGCTACCGCTCCCAAAAGGATCACCAGCGTAGCACGCGGTATACCCGCTACGCCCTTACTCGTGAGCATGAGCAGGAATACCATGGCGATCTGCTCACTGACCGGGAAGTCGGCACCCGATGCCTGGGCTACAAATATGGTAGCCAGCGCCAGGTACAGCGTAGAGCCATCCAGGTTGAAGCTGTAGCCGGTAGGCATTACAAAGGAAACAATCTGACGAGGTACACCGAACTTCTCCATCCGCTCCATGGCCTTGGGCAGGGCCGACTCCGAACTGGTCGTAGCGAAGGCGATCGAAACCGGCTCGGCGATATTCTTGGCAAACTTGATGATAGGAATACGGGCAAACAGCGCCACCGGCACCAGTACCAGCCCCAGGAAGGCCAGCAGCGCGCAGTACAGCGTAGCCAGCAGCATAGCCAGGTTCTTAAGTACATCGATACCCATGTGACCTACCGTTTCGGCGATGGCGGCACCTACCCCGATGGGAGCAAACAGCATGATGATCTTGGTGAACTTGAACATCACCTCGGCCAGAAGCTCTACGCCACCCACAAACTTCTTCTTCTTCTCATCAGGAAGCATGGCCAGCGCCACTCCAAATATTACACTGAACACCACAATCTGCAGTACTTCACCATTGTAGATGGATTTGGCGATATTCTCGGGGAACGCGTGCGTGATGATGCTCTGCCAGCCCTGCTGCTCCACCTTAGGCAACGTTTCGTTGAGTGAGGCCGGAGGTATGATTCCCTCACCGGGCTTGAACCAGTTGGCAAATATGAGGCCGATAAAAAGAGCAATGGTAGTAACTATCTCGAAGTACAGCAGAGATTTCCAGCCCATGCGCCCTACCTGCTTCAGGTCCGAATGGCCGGCTATGCCCGCAACCAGCGTAGCAAACAAGAGCGGAGCAATGACCGTCTTGATCATCTGCAGGAATATCTGACGCAGGAAGCGCAGGTTGGTAGCAAATTCGGGAAAATCGTAGCCTATTTCAGTCCCGACCAGCATGGCCACCAGAATAGAGGTCGTAAGGTTTTTCTTTATGAAAGCGTACGTCAGCAGCCCGGCCAGCGCCAGCCAGCGTAGCGAAAGCAAAACCGGATCTGATATCGCGAGTATTCCGTATTCACTTAGTACCGTGGTCAGTGCGGCGACTGTAATCAGTACCCAATTAAGTAGGATTAGATTTTTCTTCATACGATTAGTAAAGGGAGGCTACAATGTCTGTTATAATTAGCAAACATAAAAAAAAAGCGGAAAGATAAAAGCGAACGTAGCCCCGCTTACTAACAATTACTTACGTAAGACAACTTAAATAAAGAATAATACAATTGTTAAGACAAATAACCCAAAATCTAGAAGTTATCGTCCCAGTTTTTGGGATGAGGCGACGTGAGTTTGCCGAGGCTTTTACCTACTATGATCGCCACGGTGGCGTCGCTGGTGATGTTGACGACCGTGCGGCACATGTCCAGCGGGCGATCAATGGCCAGTATCAGGGCGATACCCGCCGGATTGACTCCGATGGACTCCAGCACAATCACCAGCATCAGTACGCCCGCTCCCGGTACGGCCGCTGTGCCTATGGAGGCCAGCAGGGCCGTCAGCACGATGGTCAGCTGCTCCATAATAGTGACATCATCCCCGAAGGCCTGCGAGATGAATACCGCCGCCACTGCCTGGTACAGGCTGGTACCGTCCATATTGATGGTAGCCCCTACCGGCAGTACAAACGAAGTTACTTCTTTCTCTACCCCGATATGCTCCTCTACCCGCTCCATGGTTACGGGCAGGGTGGCGGCGCTGGAACTGGTGGAGAAGGCCAGTAGCTGAGCCGGACCTATTCCCCTAAAGAAACGAACGTACGACACTCCCGCAAACAGGCGAACCAGAGTAGGATAAAACAGGAAGATGAGCGCCGCCAGCCCGATCAGCACCGTCAGGGCGTATACGCCCAGCGCCTTGAATATATCCGGGGAAGGCGACTCGGCCACCAGGGCCGCCAGCAGAGCAAATACTCCAATGGGAGCAACGAGCATGATCAGGTCGATCATCTTGAGGATGACCTCATTGACTCCGTCAAAAAAACGCTTGACCGGCTCCGCCTTTTCGGGGGCGATCAGGATAAGCCCAATGCCGAAGAAGACCACAAAGAAGATCACCTGCAGCATATTGCTGTTGGAGCCCGCCGCTCCGATGATGTTGTCGGGTACCACCTCAACCAGCGCCGTGAGGGGCCCCCGGTTCTTGTTGGCCGCGGCGGCAGACATGCTTTGATCCGCATTGGCGCCGAAGCTGCCCATGAGTTCGGTACGGGTAGCCTCCTGAATAAAGCTTCCCGGACTAATCAAATTGACTACGAGTAATCCTATGGTAATGGCAACGATGGTCGTAACCAGATACAGGCCGATGGTACGGGTACCCAGCCGCGAAAGCTGGCGGATATCCTGCAGGTCTGATACTCCCTTGATCAGCGAAGCCACTATGAGCGGAATAGCAATCAGCTTCAGCAGATTGATGAAAATGGTACCAAAGGGCTTGATCCAATCGATGACAAACTGGGTACCCCAGGTAAAGGCCGATAGAGCATATCCGGCGCCTACACCAGCTACCATACCAATCAAGATCTGCCAGTGCAGTGCGAGTCGTTTCATACGTTTGGCTTAGAAAATACGGACTACTTTAGGTTAGAAATCAGAACAAACAGGTGCGTGCGGCGGCCATTGATACACTAAACATAGCCATAAAACGGCACATCGCCTGAGTTAGCAGCCAATTTGGCAACCGCCCCTACCGCGTACCTCTGCCACCTTCGGTTCGTAAGCTATTGACATTCTGCCGGTAATAAACTAGTTTTAGTCGTTACACGCTTCTTTCCCACTCATCTTATCCTTAACCACCATGGAACAAAAACTGCTTCTCGAAAAAGAACTGGAACCTATCTTTCTGGGCAAATTCCCTGACTTTCCGGAGGAGGTGAAAGAGTTTCTGGTAAAGTACGGCCCCTACCTGATGCTGATAGGGGCTCTCATGGGGCTGCTTGCCATCCTGACGGCCCTGGGTATGGGTACCGTTGCGCTTGCCATAGTCCCCTATGGTAGTACACCAGTATTCTGGCTGGGGATTGTCCTGTCTGCCCTGGTACTGGTCATGTACCTGGTAGCGTTTACGCCGCTGCGCGACCGCCGTATCCAGGGCTGGCGTATCCTGTACTACGCCCTGCTGCTCAATCTGCTCGGTAGTCTCATCCAGCTCAACATTCTGAGTCTGCTCATTGGCGGCGCCATCGGCTTCTGGGTCCTGTTCCAGATCCGGAGCAAGTACTCCTGAGCCACGAAGGGTACGGGCGCTGCGCCCGTACCTGTTTTACTGCTTCCACCTGGCTAACAATGGCTCCACTTCTAATGCATTCACCCCATTCACGAGTGCCTGACAAGCTGTACCAGTCATATTTATTTATCAACTCCTAGTTTTTACTGGCATCGTTTCTACATTTAGGCGCAGAAACTATCAGAACAAAAAGTAGTAATGGAAGCCTTATTAAAAACCTGGAAAACCAGCCGGAATATCTACTCTGACTTTATTGACAACTACACTCCCGAGCAACTGAATAAAGTACCCAGCGGCTTTAATAACAACCTCATCTGGAACATCGGGCATATCATAGTAGCCCAACAATCCCTGATATACAAGGGATCCGGCCTGCCCATGTATATATCGGATGGTATGGTTGAGCTTTACCAGCCCGGTACCAGACCGACAGTCCCCCTTTCAGAAGGCGAAATTAAGGAGCTGCAATCGCTTTTGACTTCACTTATAGAGAAAACGGAGGAAGACTTAAGTAGTGAGAAATTTATCACATATAACGAAAGAATGACAGCAACCGGATTCCATCTGGCTTCGCTCAAAGACGCCTTCGAATTCAACAATTACCACGAAGGGATCCATCTGGGGTACATGATGAGCCTTCGAAAGTTTGTTTAGGCCCTTGCTGGTGTTTTTGCACCAGTAAGCTTCATATATTCACCTCCGCAGGTACCCGTACTGACTACTGTTCCTCAGGAGGGGCCACTCAGTCTGGTTTTAAGCCATTCATCCTTCCGGGGGATTATTTATCCGGTAAAAGTTGTGTAAGGGTGTGCTTCTTTGCAATTTTGAAAAGTACCCCGCCTCCGCTATACATAAAACAGGGGTACCGGCGTACAGTACTTATACACCCCCTACTAGTATCCTATGAATATTCTTGAAACGCACCACATCGTAAAGGAGTACGCCAACCACCGTGCCCTCGACGACGTGAGTATTTCTATTCCGAAAGGCTCCATCTTCGGACTTTTGGGACCGAATGGTGCCGGCAAAACCTCCCTTATCCGGATTATTAACCAGATTACCGGTCCCGATAGTGGCCATGTACTATTTGACGGCAAACCCCTGAGCGAAAATCACATCAGGCACATAGGGTACCTGCCGGAAGAGCGCGGCCTTTACAAAAAGATGAAGGTAGGCGACCAGCTCCTGTACCTGGCCCAGCTCAAAGGGCTATCGGAGAAGCAGGCCATGGAGAAGCTCAAAAGCTGGTTTATCAAGTTTGACATCAAGACCTGGTGGGACAAGAACGTCTCGGACCTCTCCAAGGGGATGCAGCAGAAGGTGCAGTTTGTGTCGACGGTACTGCACGAGCCTGACCTGATCATCCTGGATGAGCCTTTCTCGGGCTTTGACCCCATCAATGCCAATCTGATCCGCGACGAAATACTGGAGCTGCGTCAGAAAGGCAGTACGGTGATCTTCTCGACGCACCGCATGGAAACCGTAGAAGAGCTCTGCGACTACATAGCCCTCATTAATAGGTCCAAGAAGGTACTGGACGGCCCCAAGAAGCAGATCAAGGAGCAGTTCAAGACGAACACGTACTTTGTAGAATATACCGGTATGCTCAACGGCCTGGTAGAGCAGTATGCCGTAAGGTCAAGCCGCGAGATAGAACCCGGCTACCACCGCGCTGATATTCAGCTTCCGGAAGGTATCAACTCCAATCAGCTGTTACGGGACCTGATCAGCCAAGTAGAGGTCCGTGCCTTCGGAGAAAACATCCCGACTATGAACGATGTGTTTGTACGGGCCGTCAACGAAGTACCCGAAGCTTAGTGGAGAGTTTGAAAGAGTTTATGAGATCAAGATATATGGGTTCTCTTAAACGTAGCATTCAAATAGTGTGTGTCTAAATACAGAAATAGCTTACAGCATATAGCCTAAAGCATACCGCCTTAAAAATGAGAAACATCCTACTCGTCCTCAAACGTGAATACATGGTTAGGGTCAAGAAGAAATCCTTCCTGATCATGACCTTCCTGGCCCCGCTCCTGTTCGTCGGCTTTTATGCCACGGTGATCTGGGTAGCGGTGGGCTCCGTCGAATCCAAAAACGTTCAGGTACTGGACCAGAGCGGCTTGTTTACCGGTCAGTTCCAGAACTCCAAGACCATCAACTTTCAGTATCTCAATATGTCGCTGGACTCCGCCAAAGCCAGCCTGAAGGCCACCAAGTCTACGGCACTGGTGTACATACCGGAGAATGTGATGGATAATCCGAAAAATGTGAAGATATACGCGCCCAAGAACGTGAGTCTGGAGCTGCAGTCGGATATAGAGAAGACCATCGAAAAGCAGATCGAGAACATCAAGCTAACCGAAGCGGGTATTACCCGGCGGGTACTGGAAGACTCCCGGATCAACGTAGACTCCCAAACCATCAGCCTCAGTGAGGAAGGCGAAAAAAGCAGTAGCTCGGGCGCTGCCACCGCCATCGGGGGGATTTGTGCGTTTCTGATCTACATCTCCGTATTTGTGTATGGTACGCAGGTGATGCGGGGTGTTACCGAAGAAAAAACCAGCCGCATCGTGGAGGTGATCATCTCGTCGGTGAAGCCTTTTCAGCTCATGATGGGTAAGATTATTGGGGTCGCGCTGGTAGGTCTGACACAGTTTGTCCTGTGGATACTGCTTACCGTAGCCCTTACCTCAGCGGCCGGTGCCATGCTGGGCGATCAGTTCCCGAAAGACCCCAAGCAGATCGAGCAGCAGTTTAATGATCTTAACAAGAATATGCCTGCCTCAGCCTTAAAGGCCAACTCAGGTCCTCAAAATCCGGTATCAGAGGTACTATCGGCTGTCAACAGCCTGAACCTGCCCCTGATTATCTCCTGCTTCCTGTTTTACTTCCTGGGAGGCTACCTGCTGTACAGCGCGCTCTTTGGCGCGGTGGGAGCAGCCGTAGATAACGACGCCGATACGCAGCAGTTTATGCTGCCTATTACGTTGCCTATCATATTCTCGTTTGTATTTGCGCAGTTTGTCCTCCGCGACCCCGACGGCAGCCTGGCCTTCTGGACCTCCATCATTCCCTTTACGTCACCTATCATCATGATGGTACGTATACCCTTTGGTGTACCGGCCTGGCAGATAGCCCTCTCGATGGTACTGCTGGTACTGGGCTTTATGGGTACTACCTGGCTGGCCGCCCGCATCTACCGGATAGGTATCCTGATGTACGGCAAGAAGGTATCCTACAAGGAGCTGGCCAAGTGGGTATTCTACCGCGGCTAAGCTATACACATCGTCTCTTTACCACGAAGGCCCGCTCTACCGGCGGGTCTTTTTTTTGCCGCATCTCCCCTCTGTTTAACACTTTTTAAGAAAGCCCAAAGGGGATGGTTGAGGTTATTTTGCTAATTTTGAACCGGCTGTCATTGTAGCCCTATGTGTATGCGGTCTTATCCACCTCATTTTGACAAGCCATTGTAAACTGTAAACTAATTTTACATGACCCCTTTTCAACGTTACAACAACCTTACCGGTTGGATTGTATTCGCGATTGCTTTACTTACTTACTCTATTACCGTAGAGCCTACGGCCAGCTTCTGGGACTGTGGTGAGTTTATCGCCTGTGCCTTCAAGCTGCAGGTACCCCACCCGCCGGGGGCTCCTTTCTTCCTGATGATCGGTCGGCTTTTCTCCATGTTTGCTTTTGGTGATCTGGATAGTGTGGCCTTCTGGGTCAATATGGTATCGGTTCTGACTAGTGCTTTTACCATACTTTTCCTGTTCTGGACCATCACGCTGCTGGGTCGTAAGCTCCTGGCCAAAACCGACGAAGCCCTCACCACTGCTGATTCGATTCTGCTGCTGGGAGCGGGGGCAGTAGGTGCCCTGGCCTATACCTGGTCTGACTCCTTCTGGTTCTCGGCTGTTGAAGCCGAAGTATACGGTATGTCGTCATTCTTTACGGCTATCGTGATCTGGGCTGTATTTAAGTGGGAGCGTATCGAAGACGAAGCTGCCGAAAACCGCTGGCTGATCTTCATCGCTTATCTGGTAGGACTTTCGATTGGCGTTCACTTGCTCAACCTCGTGACGCTGCCGGCCCTTGCCCTGGTGTACTACTTCAAGAAGAATAAAAACATCAGCCTGTTTGGTGGTATTCTGGCCTTTGGTGCCGGACTGGTAGTACTGGGTATTATCAACTCGGGTATTATACCCGGCTTACCTAGTATGGCGGGCAAGTTTGAGATCTTCTTTGTTAACACCCTCGGCCTCCCCTATACCTCGGGCGTGATATTCTTTGTGATCCTGTTCCTGGGAGCCCTGGTCTGGGGTATTCGCTACTCGGAGAAAAACAACAAAGTGATCCTGAACGTAGCCCTGCTCTCCCTGACCTTCGTGCTGATCGGATACGCCAGCTACCTGATGGTACTGGTACGAGCCAACTACAACCCGCCTATCAACGAGAACAACCCTCAGGATGTACTGAGCTTTGTATCGTACCTTAAGCGTGAGCAGTACGGTAGCCGTCCGCTGCTGTACGGTCCTACGTTTGTGTCGCGGCCAATCAGCCAGAAACGCGGCGAGCCTATGTACCGTCGTCAGAATGGCAAGTACGTGGTCTATGACTACCGCCCGGAGTATGAGTATGAGCCCGGAGCCAACGTATTGCTACCTCGTATGTACAGCACCCAGGGCAGCCACCCGCAGCTTTACCGCGAGATGACCGGCCTGGCCGAAGGCCAGAAACCCACCCTGGCTGACAACATTGGCTTTATGCTATCGTACCAGATCGGGCATATGTACTGGCGCTACTTCCTCTGGAACTTCGTAGGTCGTGAAAGCGACGAGGAAGGGTCCGGTAACCTGCTACCCTGGGATGTCTCCAAGGAATATCCTTCGATCATCTCTAAAAACAAAGCGCACGATAACTTCTTCATGCTGCCCTTTATCCTGGGTCTGCTTGGGTTGGTGATCCAGTACTTCCGCAATCGCCGTGACCTGCTGGTACTCGGACTGCTGTTCCTGCTCACGGGAGTAGCCCTGGTTGTATACCTCAACTCTCCACCGGTAGAGCCCCGCGAGCGTGACTACATTTACGTAGGTTCGTTCTATATCTTCTGTATGTGGATAGGCTTTGGTGTCATAGCCATTGCCGAAGGTATGGCGGCCTTCCTCAAGAACGCCACCACCCGCTCGGCCGTAGCGGCCGCGCTCGGACTGGCCGTGCCTCTTATGATGGGTTTCAAAGGCTGGGACAACCACGACCGCAGCAACCGCTACCACTCGGTAGACTTTGCCCGTAACCTGCTCAACTCATGTGCGCCTAATGCTATTCTGTTTACGGGTGGGGATAACGATACCTTCCCGCTCTGGTACGTGCAGGAGGTAGAAGGCTTCCGGACCGACGTCCGGGTGTGTAACCTGAGTCTGTTGGGTACTGACTGGTACATCAACCAGATGAAGCGCAAGACCTACGAGTCGGAGGCGCTACCGATTTCGCTCGAAGCCAACAACTACGCGTTTGGTAAGAATGACATTGTACCTTTCTACGAAATACCCGGCGTTAAAGGCGGTATCAACCTGAAAGAGTACATGAGCCTGGTAAAGCAGGAAAACAAGGCGATCCAGGTACCTCTTACCAGCGGGGATATGACCTCTATCCTGCCTTCGTCTGTGCTGTTCCTGCCCGTTAATGTAGAAGAGGTACGGAAGATGAATATCATCAAGAGCGACTTTGCGCCCTTCCTGAGCGACTCGATCAGCTGGACCATCGGCAACCGTGACCTGTACAAGTCGGACCTGATCATGCTGGATATTATTTCCACCAACGACTGGAAGCGTCCTATTTACTTCTCGTCTACGCTGGCCGGATCCAACTACCTCAACCTGAAAGAGTACATGCAGCTAGAAGGCTACGCCTTCCGCCTGCTGCCTGTACGGGTACCCGGTGCTACGGACGGCTATGTCAACTCCGATATCATGTACAAGACCATGATGGACAAGATGTTCTGGCGTGAGCTCAACAACCCGGATGTGTACTATGACAATACCTACCTGGGGTCGCCTATATTCACAGCCCGTATCTCGTTCCTGCGCCTGGTGGGTCAGCTGCTTTCTGAAAATAAGGTAGAAGAAGCCCGCAAAGCCATGGACAGAGCCCTGACGGTAATGCCGGATGAGAGTATCCCGTACGACCAGATATCGGCTAACTATATCCGCCCGCTCTTCCAGATGGGTAACAACAAGAAGGCCCTTGAGATAGCTGATACAATGGCGCGTCGTTCTGACGAAAACCTGAATTTTGTGAAGAGACACGGCTCGCTGAACCAGCGTGACGCTAACATTGACCTGTACATCCTGCAGACCATTGTTAACGCCTGCCGCGAATCCAATCAGGCTCAGGCAACTGCCAAGTACGATGCCATATTCCAGAAGCATATCACTGGCTTCAACGTAATGGGCCAGTAGTATAGCTCCTGCCCTAAACAAAGCGCCCCGACCGGAAATCCGGTCGGGGCGCTTCTTATTTATAGGGAAACTAATCAGTAATTCAATGGAAGAAATCTTTCATTTTATCAAAAAAGCCTTTCTCATTCTTACCGGGCTTGGGCTGGAAGTTGGGCGAGTTGCGTAGCTTCTCGAGGGTAGCCCGCTCGTCGGCCGAAAGCTGCTGAGGCGTCCATACATTAACGTGTACCAGCTGATCACCCTTACCGTAACCGTTGAGGTCTTTGATTCCTTTGCCCTTTAGACGCAGGATCTTACCCGCCTGGGTACCCGGTTCTATGGTGATACGTGCCTTGCCATCAATGGTAGGAATCTCCGTAGAAGTACCCAACGCCGCATCGATGAAGCTCAGGTGCATATCAAACACTACGTTGTTGCCGTCGCGCTTGAGGTGTTCGTCTTCCTCCTCCTCGATCACGATGAGCAGGTCTCCGGCTACTCCCCCGCGTGCCGGTACATTACCCTTGCCCGACATGGATAGTTGCATGCCATCGGCAACACCACCCGGAATGTTGAGCGTGATCAGGTCGTCCTGTAGCTGACGTCCTTCACCCGCACATGCCTCGCAGCGCTCGCTGATGATCTTGCCATCCCCGTTACAGGTCGGGCAGGTATTGGAGGATACCATCTGGCCCAGCATGGTATTAACTACCTTACGTACCTGACCGGCTCCATTACAGGTGGTACAGGTAGTAAGAGAGGTACCGTGTTTGGCACCATTGCCTCCGCAGGTATTACACGCTACGTGGCGCTTTACTTTTATTTTCTTCTCTACTCCGTTGGCTACTTCCTGCAGGTCCAGCTTCAGCTTGATCCGCAGATCAGAGCCCCGGCGCACCCGGCGTCCGCCCGTAGCGCGACCACCGAATATATCTCCGAAAGGACTACCATCACCACCGAAGATATCACCAAACTGGGAGAATATATCGTCCATGGTGAATCCGCCGGCTCCGTAGGCACCTCCGCCGCCTCCGTTACCACCTACTCCGGCATGGCCGAACTGATCGTAACGACGACGCTTATCTTCGTCGCTCAGGACGCTATATGCCTCGGCTGCCTCCTTGAATTTATCTTCGGCAGTTGGGTCATCCGGATTTTTGTCAGGGTGGTACTTGATCGCCAGCTTGCGGTACGACTTCTTGATCTCGTCGGCCGAAGCTCCACGATCCACCCCAAGTATTTCGTAGTAATCTCTTTTCTGTGCCATTTTATTCAGTCAACAGATGACTGCTCCAGTCAAAAGTTATGGTTTGATGTTTTGAGAAGCCTCCTGAGGGAGGGTGAGGGTTTGTTAAGAGCCTACTACTACTTTCGCGTACCTGAGTACCTTGTCATTGAGATAGTAGCCTTTTTCGATTTCGTCTACTACCTTGCCCTTTAGGTCTTCGGTAGGAGCCGGAAACTGCGTTACTGATTCGTGCAGCTCGGCATCAAAAGGCTGTCCTTTGGCATCCATGGGCTTCAGGCCTTTGCCTTCGAGCGTTTTGTACAGCTTATTATAGATCAGGTCAACTCCTTCTTTGAGTGGCTCTACTTCAGTTGTAGTTTCGAACGACTGCTTAGCCCGCTCAAAATCATCTACCACCGGCAGTATAGACCGCAACAGTTCGGCGTTGGCATTAGCGATAAGCTCCAGCTTCTCCTTGGCCGTACGACGACGGAAATTTTCAAAATCGGCGTACAGCCGTATATATTTATCTTTCAGTTCAGCTAATTCAATTCTCAGCTCCTCCATCGGGTCTTTCTCCTGTACTTCGGTGGGAGCCTGCTCTTCCGCCCCATTGTCAGTCACTTTTTCCATTTCGGGCTCTTCGGCGTGAGTTTCCTGGTTGTTCTGTGTATTTTCCGACATAATTGACTTGTACTTTTATAGCTTTTATTCAGCAAGTAGTGTGCTAAATTACTTTGCCAGCCCACAAAAACTGACAAGTTGGCACTAAAAGGCCTGAACGATTGTATTTTTGTAGTATGACTACCGAAGATATAATCAGTCAGCAGCGAAGTAAGTTCCTTAAAGCCAAAGCTATTGAGTTAGGTTTTGACTTTTGTGGCATTTCCAAAGCCGGATTTCTGGAAGAGGAAGCACCACGGCTGGAAGAATGGCTCGCGCGCAACTACCACGGCCAGATGGCCTGGATGGCCAACCACTTCGACAAGCGCCTCGATCCGCGTAAGCTGGTGGATGGCGCCCGGTCGGTCGTGACCGTACTGCTCAACTACTACCCCGAGCAGCCACTCCCTGACACCGACGATACTTATAAAATTTCAAAGTATGCCTACGGCACTGACTACCACTACGTACTGAAAGACAAGCTCAAGGCACTCCTGGACGCCCTCAGGGAGGAAGTAGGTGAAGTAGGTGGCCGGGCTTTTGTGGACTCGGCCCCTGTTATGGACAAGGCCTGGGCGGCTCGCAGCGGCCTGGGCTGGATCGGCAAGCACACCAATCTGCTCAACCGCGACCTGGGAAGCTTTTTCTTTATCGGCGAACTAATTCTGGATGTGGATCTGGCTCCGGATGGCCCTATTAAAGACTACTGTGGCACCTGTACCCGCTGTGTGGATGCCTGCCCCACTGATGCCATCGTAGAGCCCTACGTGGTAGATGGCAGCAAATGCATCAGCTATTTTACGATCGAGCTCAAAGAGGCCATTCCTGATGAGGTACGCGGTAAGTTTGGCAACTGGGTATTTGGCTGTGACATTTGTCAGGATGTATGTCCCTGGAACCGCTTCGCGCGACCGCACCAGACCAGCGAGTTCACTCCCCCGGCTCAGCTTGCCGAATTAACTTCTAAGGATTGGGAGGAAATAACCGAAGAGGTATTCCGGGAAGTATTCAGGCGCTCGCCCCTAAAGCGCACCAAGCTAGAAGGTCTGAAGCGCAATATTACGTTTGTAAAATTAACGGATTAAGTACAAACCAATACCTGACAGGTAAGCTATCGAAGCGGCGCAAAGGTACTTTCATAGAAAGACTTTTCTGCTATTTGATAGCATGAGCGTATGTTACTGGCATAATAATTTTTAGGTGCTTTGGCAGGACGAATAGCAATTCCCTATTTTATTCCCCTAACTTGATGCTCAGAACATACACTCATCCTACTCATGAAAAAGATTCTTGTCCCCATTGATTTCTCCGAAAATGCCGACCGGGCTCTGGCCGCTGCCAAACTCATGGGCAGCCCAGCCGACATCCAGCTTATCATCCTGCACTCTTACCAGCCTTATGTTCCGGACGCTACCGTTCCGGCGGGGGTAGGTGCACTTCCGATAGAAAACGGAACGGAGGAGGCATTTCGTAACCGGCTGGAAGAGTACGTGGCCCGGGCCCGGAGCGAAGGCTACCAGGCCGAAGGAATCTGGGCTGTCGGGGGAATCCATCCGGCGGTATTTGAAGCCATTGAGGAGCACCGCCCCGACATGGTGGTCATGGGACGCACCGGCTCCGGTGGATTTCTGGATAAGCTGATTGGTAGCAGTACTACCAAAATAGCCCTGGATGCACCCTGTCCGGTGCTGATCGTACCACCCCAGTCCGAGCCCAAAGCCATACGTAAAGTTGTATACGCTACCCAGCTCGAGCACGACGAGATCAACATCCTGCGAAAGGTGATGCGTAATGTGGAACACTGGGGCGCCCAACTGACCTTTCTGAAAATCCGGGGGGCGGTACAGCCTAACATACAGCCCGACCACCAGTATATCGAGGAGATACAGACTGTATTTGGAGTACCCGCTGAAAGTTTTGTCATCCGGGAGGCTGATTCGGTGCGGGGAGGTATCGAAGCCTACTGTGATGAGGTCGGAGCCGATCTACTGATTGTGTCGGCGCGCCAGCGTACCTTTATTGAGGCATATATTACCAATCCCAGCGTCACCAAAAAGCTCATCCTTGATACACATATACCGGTGCTGGTATATCATATGAAAGATGACGATCGACTTTAGTCATTATATATTCACAAAAGCAGTTTCAGTACCTGAGACTGCTTTTGCTTTTTGCTCCGCCCGTCCGTAATTAAATTAAGTCCCAAAATAACCTTGCTTTAATGTCAAAACGTCGTCGCCAATCCACCCGGAATAATCTGCTGACTTCACCAGGTACCCTTACGTACGTGGGGCCGGAAATTGAGCTGAAAACCCAGATCAAGCGGGTGGAGTACAACGAGCGTTTTCATCGGGAAGAGGTCGTAAAAAGTGTGGCGGCCTGTACGCCCAATCACCACAATAAAGACCCCCATGTAACCTGGATCGACGTCGACGGTATTCACGAGAGCCAGGTGATCGGGCAGTTGGGGCAGCTTTTCCGCCTGCATCCGCTCCTGCTTGAAGACGTTATGAATACCGAGCAAAAGCCCAAGCTGGACTACTACGATGGGGGCCGGCTATTCCTGACGCTCAAAATGCTGCACATTGAACAGGAAAAGCCTTTCTGTCTTAATGCCGAACATGTGAGTTTTGTGCTGGGCGACAGAGTCCTGGTTTCGTTTCAGGAAGAGCGCACGGGGGATATATTCGTACCCGTCATTGAGCGTCTGAAAGCCTCCGTCGGCAAAACCCGCCGCTATGGAGCCGACTACCTGCTGTACGCCCTCATGGATATTATCGTGGACAACTACTTTCTGATCCTGGAAAGGGTAGGCGAAGAGCTGGACAGAATGGAGGATGAAGCCATTGGTGGCAGGCAGAATTTTTCACTGCCGGATCTGTATTCGCTGAAACGGGAGCTAACCTTATTCAGACGTGTAGTATGGCCCCTGCGCGAAATCATCGTCCAGCTCATGCGGGATGATAACCCACTCATTACCCGTGAAGTCACCCCTTACCTGCGCGACCTCCACGACCACGCCATGCAGGTCATCGATACCATTGACTCCTACCGCGAACTCCTGGCCAGTTTGGTGGACGTACACCTGTCGACCCTCAGCAACCGCATGAACTCCGTCATGAAAACGCTGACCATCTTCTCAGCCATCTTCATGCCCCTGACCTTTATAGTGGGGGTTTATGGTATGAACTTTGAATATATGCCCGAGCTCACCACCCGGTACGGGTACTTTGCGGTATGGGGCATTATGATCGTAGTGACCATCGGGCTGATTATCTATTTTAAGTGGCGAAAATGGATGTAGCGGGTAAAGGAAATCTCTACCTTTGCCGGGAAAGTATTACGTATTTATGAGTCTTGTTGAAACTACTCCCGCCCAGATCACTACCTCGGCGTCGCACCTGCTTACCGACAGCCGGCAACTGAGCTTTCCCGAACAAACCCTTTTCTTTGCCATCCGGGGCGAACGCCACGACGGACACCGTTTCCTGACCGACCTGTACCAGCGCGGTGTACGGGAGTTTGTGGTAGAAAAAGACGCCCTCTCTACCGACCTGCAGGCAGAGCTGGCAGGCTGGACCGACGCGACGGTATGGGCAGTACCTAATACCCTGCGGGCGCTGCAGTACCTGGCTGCCCGGCATCGGGCACAGTTTACCCTACCGGTAGTAGGCGTAACGGGCAGCAACGGCAAGACCATCGTGAAGGAGTGGCTGGCTCAGCTACTGACACCCGACCATTACGTAGCAGCCAGCCCCAAGAGCTATAATTCGCAGGTAGGGGTGCCCCTGTCGGTGTGGGGCCTCAACCAAAAACATACCGTTGCTGTATTTGAAGCGGGTATTTCGCGTCCGCACGAGATGGAGTACATACAACCCATCATCCAGCCGACCATCGGTATATTTACCAATATTGGCTCCGCTCACGATGAGGGATTCCGTAGTCAGAAACAAAAAATTACCGAAAAGCTGCGTCTGTTCACCCGGGCCGAAAAGCTGATCTACCGAAAGGACTATACCGCTATTGAGGAAGAAGTACGGCTGATCCTCTCTCCCGTCAACCGGCAACTGCAGACACTGACCTGGGCCACCCACGCGGAGGCCGATGTGCAGGTACAGTTAACGCCCGGCACGCAGGGGGTACAGATCCAACTAACCGGCACCCTGGGCGAGCATAGCTTCACGACGCACTTCCGTGATGACGCTTCGCTCGAAAACCTCCTGCACTGTCTGGTATTCCTGCTGGACTTCGGCATGGCGGCGGATGACCTACGGGAGCGCATCCAGCGGCTACGGTCGGTATCGATGCGTTTGGAAATTAAAGAAGGCATCAATCGATGCTACGTCATCGACGATACCTATAATAATGATCTGCAGGGCCTGACGATGGCGCTTCACTTCCTGGCTCAGCAGGAGCACCGGAGCCAAAAGGTAGTCATCCTTTCGGATGTACTGCAGACCGGTCAGCCCGAAGATGAACTGTACGGACAGATTGCCCTGCTCCTGCAGGAGAAAGGCGTGCAACGGCTGGTTGGTATAGGTCCTAAAATGCAGCAGAACCAGCGTCTGTTTCAGTCGCTATCCGAAAGCGAGTTTTATCCGGATACAGCCAACTTTCTGAAGGAGTTTTCTTTCCCCTCCCTAACCGAAAGCGTAGTACTCGTCAAAGGGGCTCGTCCTTTCTCGTTTGAGCAGATCGTCAACCGTCTCCAGCAGAAAGTACACGCCACGGTACTGGAGATCAATCTGGATGCTCTTACCCACAACCTCAACTACTACCGCGCCAAGGCAGGCCCTCAGACCAAGGTAATGGTGATGGTTAAGGCCTTTGCCTACGGTAGCGGCAGCGCCGAAGTCGCCAACCTGCTGCAGTTCCACCGGGTGGACTACCTGGCCGTGGCCTACGCGGACGAAGGGGTAAGTCTGCGGCAGAGTGGGGTCACCCTGCCGATCATGGTGATGAATCCTTCCCGCCCTACCTTCGATACGCTGTGGGAGTATAACCTAGAGCCGGAGCTCTACAGCCAGCGTATCCTGACCGACTGGCTCGACTACCTTCGCCAGCGCTCCGATAGCAGCCAGGCTCCGGCCGTACATATCAAGCTCGACACGGGTATGCACCGGCTGGGATTCATGGAAGAAGAAGTGGACTGGCTGCTTGATCAGCTGCGAGCCAACCCATCGCTGCGGATTGCCAGTGTATTCAGCCACCTGGTAGGAGCCGACGAAGGGGAGCACAACTCCTTCTCACGCCTGCAGTACCAGCGCTTTATAGAAGGAGTCACCCGTATCGAGGAGGTACTGGGCCGCAAGGTGATCAAACATATACTCAATTCGGCCGGTATTGTGCGCTTCCCCGAGTTCCGGCTGGATATGGTACGGGTCGGGATCGGGCTGTACGGCGTAGAAGCCACCGGACAGGAGCAGCGCTTCCTACAGTCGGTAGGTACCATGAAGACCGTTATTTCTCAGATCAAAAGAATCAAAGCCACCGAAACCGTAGGCTACAGCCGACGCGGCCGACTTACCCAGGACACTGTACTGGGTACCCTGGCTATGGGCTACGCCGATGGCTACGACCGGCGCCTGGGCAATGGCGTGGGTCATGTGTGGGTCAATGGTACCCTCTGCCCCACCCTTGGTAACATATGCATGGACATGACCATGGTAGACCTTACCCACGCTACCGCCGCCGAGGGCGACGAGGTGATCGTGTTCGGAAAGGAACTTCCCCTGATCGACCTGGCCTCCCGCATCGGCACCATTCCGTACGAGCTTCTGACCGGGGTAAGTGAGCGGGTCAAGCGGGTATTCTATAAAGAATAACTCTCATGATGTACCGGAAGAGCAGGAGCCTGTTCTTCCGGTACTATACGTTATTTATTTGTTAAATTAACTTTTGAGCGCCTTCTATCCAGTTGGTGCTTTTTTTATACGGTGTGGCTGTTGTCAATTTTCACCCAGTTGTGGATGATTGCCCCCGTCTTTCTGCTCCTGCTGCCATTGGCTGTTGCTGAGTGGTTACATAATCTTTTTCAATAAAGCTGTTATGAGACTACCTACGCCCCATTTTTGGCTTTTTCTATAGTTTTTCTGGCCTTGGCCTTCTCCTGATGGCATACTCTTTTTTACTACTAGTTACGAAGTGGACGCCGGAGTGAAAGATTAGTTTAGTAGTGATCGCGTTCACAAATCAGGGAGTCTGTTCTTATGGCTCCCTGATTTAAAAAACATTGAAAAACCTAAAACCAACTAAGTTATGTCAGGCAAAATGATGAAATTGGATGACCTGCTGGAACACCAGCTTCAGGATCTTTACAGCGCAGAAAACCAGATTATCGAAGCTCTGCCACTCATGCAGGAGAAAGCTTCCAATCCACAGCTAAAGAAAGCTTTTGAGATGCATCTGGAGCAAACCAGACAGCAGAAAGAGCGTCTGGAGAAAGTTGCCGAACTGCTGGACATCAAGATTAAAGGCGAGAAGTGCAAAGCCATGGAAGGTATCATCAAAGAAGCACAGTCTTTCCTGAAAGAAGATGCCTCACCTGAGGTTATGGATGCCGGTCTGATTGCCGAAGCACAGCGTGTAGAGCACTACGAGATTGCTGGCTATGGTACAGCCCGTCATTATGCCGAGGAACTTGGTCATAAAGAAGCAGCCCAGTTACTGGGACAGACTCTTGAAGAAGAGAAAAGTACTGACGAAAAGCTGAACAAGCTCGCGATCGAACGCGTAAACGTGAAGGCAGAGTAGTTTACAGTTGATTTATATATATAGATAAATGCAGAAGAGCGGCTACCTACGGGTAGCCGCTCCTTTTATTGGGTGATGTAGTGAGTACTAGATAGCTTCCAGAATACGCTCCATCGCTACTTCGTAGCCGATCTTATCTTTCAGCTCATTGATATGGACCCGCTCCTGCTCCATGGAGTCGCGGTGGCGGATGGTAACGGTGTCGTCTTCCATAGTCTGGTAATCAACGGCGATGCAGTACGGCGTACCGATCAGGTCCTGACGGGTGTAACGCTTACCGATGGCGGCGTTATCGTCATATACCGTCCGGAACGACGACTTCAGCAACTGAGCAATGGATTGAGCTTTCTCAGCCAGTCCGTCTTTCTTCACCAGAGGTAGTACCGCAGCCTTTACCGGTGCCAGCGCGGGGTGGAACTTCAGGTACACGCGCTCCTTCTGTCCTTCGCCCTCTCCTACTGTTTCGCGGGTATAGGCGTTGCAGAACGTAGCCAGGAACAGACGGTCGGCTCCTACGGATGTTTCTACTACGTAAGGAATGTAGTTCTGGTTGATTTCGGAGTCGAAGTACTGCTGCTTCTTCTTGGAGAGCTCCTGGTGGTTGCGCAGATCAAAGTCGGTACGTGAGTGAATACCTTCAATCTCGCGGAATCCGAACGGGAATTTGTACTCGATATCCACCGCGGCATTGGCATAGTGAGCCAGCTTTTCGTGGTCGTGGTACTGAAGGCTTTCGGCGGGTAGTCCGATGGCCTTATGAAACTTCATACGGGCTTCTTTCCAGGTATTGTACCACTCCATCTCGGATCCAGGGCGTACAAAGAACTGCATCTCCATCTGCTCAAACTCCCGCATCCGGAACGTAAACTGACGAGCTACGATTTCGTTACGGAAAGCCTTACCGATCTGAGCTATACCAAAGGGTACCTTCATGCGGCCGCTCTTCTGTACGTTCAGGAAGTTGACAAATATACCCTGAGCTGTTTCGGGACGCAGGTAAATCTGGCTGGCGTCTTCGGCCACCGAACCTACCTGAGTACTGAACATCAGGTTGAACTGACGTACGTCCGTCCAGTTGGCAGTACCCGACACGGGACATTTGATGCCTTCGGCTATGATCAGGTCACGTACTCCGGCCAGGTCTTCGGCGCCCAGCAGGCGGCCCATCTCATTGAGCAGCTCCTGAGCCTTATCGGGCTGACCTGCCTCGCGGTACTCCTCGGCCTTACCTTCCAGCAACTGATCGGCACGGTAGCGCTTCTTCGAGTCTTTGTTGTCGATCATGGGGTCGTTAAACCCATCTACGTGGCCCGAAGCCTTCCAGGTGAGCGGATGCATAAAGATGGCCGCGTCAATACCCACTATGTTGTCGTGCAGTTGGGTCATGGCCTTCCACCACACGGTTTTCAGGTTATTTTTCAGTTCTACGCCAGTCTGACCGTAGTCATATACGGCCTGTAACCCATCGTAAATTTCAGAGGAAGGAAAAACAAAGCCATACTCTTTGGCATGACTGATAATGTCTTGAAGTGAGGTAGCAGGTGCCTGGCTCATATTATGTAATCAAGTAGTATAGATAAATTAAGAGACGCTATCGTAGGTCCCAATCAACATTCCGGATTGAATAGCCGCAAAATTAGGCAATTCGGGCGCAAACCATATTGATAAGCAGAGATTTTGTAGGTTTAGGAAGAAATAATGCTTTAAAAGCTGCCGTTACTATTCTGATAGACCAGGGCTTACCGGCCTATTTTCTAACAGGCACACACCATTTTCCAGCATGCTTCGCCGCATTCTTTACCATATACAGGACTTTTTTGGCATTTCACCCAAGGAAGCCCGGGGAGCACTCTTCCTCATTGTACTAAGTCTGGTACTGCTCTGGGCACCTACGATCTTCCGGCATTGGGTACTACCTCACCTGGCCGAGCCACCAAAGGCCGAACAGCGAATGTCATTGGATAGCATAGCAGCTACCCTGGCGGCCACGCCTGCTCCTGCCTCCGAGCACGAAGCCTATACACCCCCTTCAGGTGCTACTCCCTCCGCCAAACCAGCACGTCTCTTTGCGTTCAATCCCAATGAGGCTACTCCCGAGCAGCTACAGGAGCTGGGTGTACCGGCGTTTCTGGCTCGTCGTATCGATAACTACCGCCGCAAAGGGGGTAAGTTCCGACGGAAACAGGATCTGCGACGTATTTATGACTTCCCCGACGACCTGTACCAGCGGCTGGAGCCATACATAGTACTGGATGAATCCACCCCGGCTACTGCCAGTGCCAATGCCCCCGCTCCCACTGAACGTAGTACAGCTGCCGCCTTACCAGCAGAGATCAGAGCCAGCTCACGTCCCACCCTGGTACCCTTTGACATCAATACAACCGACACCTCCCAACTTATTAAGCTCAGGGGGATCGGCAGTACGCTGTCGTTACGAATCGTAAAGTTCAGGGATGCGCTGGGCGGCTTTCACTCGGCGACGCAGTTCAGCGAAGTGTATGGTCTGGACTCACTGGCCCTGACCGAACTTCACCGCTACGCCCGTATCCAGACGGGTGTACAAAAGCTGAATATCAACACCGCCACGGCCGAAGACCTGACGCGCCATCCGTATCTGAGAAACAAGCGTCAGGCTGAGGTCATCATCAGGTACCGTGAGCAGCACGGCCCCTACCAGTCGGCCGATGACCTTAAGAAAGTAAAGGTGCTGGATGAGAAGACAATTAGTAAGATTACCCCCTACCTGGCTTTCTAAGCCAGGTTATTCATCAGATGACACGCCGGTCATCCGATGAATGGGCAGAGGTACTATCAGAAGTTTGGTTTCAGTAAGTACTTGGAATAGAACTCGTCGATCACCCGTACGGCCTCGTCGGGCGTATCCACCAGGCTGAACAGCTTCAGATCTTCGGGGCTGATATTTCGTTCGCCTTCCAACATCGTTCCTTTGATCCAGTCGATCAGTCCGGCCCAGTAGCTACGGCCTACCAACACAATGGGGAACCGGCCTATCTTCTTGGTCTGGATCAGCGTGAGCGCTTCGAAGAGCTCATCGAGCGTACCAAATCCACCGGGCAGTACAATAAAGCCTTGTGAATATTTGACAAACATTACTTTTCTGACGAAGAAGAAATCAAAGTTGATATTCTTATCAGGATCAATGTAGATGTTGCTATGCTGCTCAAAAGGTAATTTTATGTTCAAACCCACTGATTTACCACCCTGCTCGTAAGCTCCTTTGTTACCGGCTTCCATGATACCCGGACCACCACCCGTAATAACCCCATAGCCATGACGAACCAGCTTAGCGGCTATCTCTTCAGTGATGGTATAGTACGGGTTATCAGCCTTGGTACGGGCCGAACCAAATATAGATACGCACGGACCAATCTTGGCTAGCTTGTCAAAGCCTTCCACAAATTCGGCCATGACTTTGAAGATTACCCAGGAGTCGGCACTCTTAATCTCATTCCAGTTTCTATCTTCAAAGGCTTCTTTTATCCGTTCTTCATCTTCCGGGATCGTCGGGTTCAGTAGAGAAATATCTACGTTAGCCGGTCCCGCGTCTTTTAATTCTTCATTCATATTCAATGATGTGTTTAATTATAAAATTTCAACTCCTTAACTTTACACCGCTCTCTATTGAGCAGGATAGTTACAACGTCAATGTAGCTATTTTAGTTATTCGGCAATATTAATTAACAATAAAATGAGCAAAAAGATTGCCATAGGCGCCGATCATGCCGGCTTTCCTTACAAGCAACCTATCACGGAGTGGCTTGAGCAAAACGGCTACGAGGTAACAGACTACGGTACACACAGTGCTGACTCAGCTGATTATCCGGACTTTGCGCATCCGGTAGCCAGTGCCGTAGAAAACGGTGAATTCGAAACGGGAGTACTTCTCTGTGGCAGCGGCCAGGGAGTATGTATTACAGCTAACAAGCACCAGGGCATACGGGCGGCTCTGGTGTGGGAACCTACCCTGGCGGAGCTGACGCGCCAGCACAACAACGCCAACATCATCTGCCTGCCGGTCCGCTTCATAGAGTTGGACAAGGCCCTGGAGTGTGTTGAGAAATTCCTGAACACAGAGTTTGAAGGAGGACGTCACCAGACACGCGTCAGTAAGATTGCCTGCTAGTTGAAGAGTAATAAAGTAAAAAGCCCACCGAGCTGGTAGTTCGGTGGGCTTTTTAGTAGGCGGCGGTGTGCCTACCCTACTTTCTGATAGATACCCTTCCACTTGCTGGGCTTGTAGCGGCTCTTGAGGGCCGGCACCCTTTCAAACAGCTTGGGCATGATATTCTGCTTGTCGATGACGTACTCCGGAGGGTCCTGCCGGAAGTTGTCGTAGACGTGGATGACGCTGTCAAAGTTGTCCAGATTCTCGAGGTCATAGCTGGCCAGATCCCAGTTGAGGTAAGGGGTGGCCGAGAAGTTATTCATGTACTCGCCTTCGTCTTCGCCCAGCACCAGTATGTGCTTTCCTTTGATCTCCTCCGGGAGCAGGGCTTGTTTAGTCCGGAGGTTTTCCAGACGCCCCACCGATAGCTGGGGCACCAGATCGAGTACGCCCTGGTACTGGATCAACAGGATGCCTCCCATTACACCCAGGAATACCAGTTCAGCCGCCCACTGCTTCTTGAAGCTCTGGAAGTAGTGTGTCGCAAAGAAAGCCGCCGGAGGAATGAAGATCACAAACTGCATCGGCGCCAGGTAGGACATAAGCGGGATGGTCAGGATGGAGGTAAAAAACCAGATCGCCATGATCTGCTGGATCCGCGCCTGGTAGTTGACAAACCGGGCCGAACTAAACAACCTCATAAAGCCCATCACCCCTACTACCAGCGGAATAAGCAGCGAGATCAGCAGGGACGAGAAATCATTCAGATTGTACTGCCTTACCTGAAACACCGAAGTAAGCAGGTTGCGGTTAAGGCTATTGATGCCGTCGTTGAGGTAGAAAAAAAGCACCACCATCAGCAGCGGGAAAGCCGATCCGAAAAAGCCCAGCAGGTAATGCCGGAACGTAGCTCCCGTATAAAACAGCAGCGACACCGAAGCCCAGATCACAAACACCGAGGCCGGCAGATAAAAGAGCGTAGCTACTCCGATGTACATCCCCAGCTCAAACACCTCATTGGTAACCTGACGGCGGGTTATTGTTTTGACCATGGTACCAAAGGCCAGTACCAGGAAGGTAGTCGCCATCAGCATGGGAGACAGCGTGGCCATATCAAACGATATATTTAGCATGAGGGCATAAATAGCCCCCGGTACGTAACTCCGCTCCGTAAACAGTTCACGGGAGTGAATGACGTAGTTGAAGTACAGGATCTGGAAGATGGAAAGTACCGCCGCAATAATCTGATAGGTCCACTGTGATCGCCCGAACAGCGTATCAATGGACCAGTACACCAACCCCGAAAAAGGGCTCACGTTGTCCCAGATGTCACGGTACAGCATAAAGCCCCGGCTCATCTGCTCGCCCACCAGCATCCAGTTCAGCTCCGGAACCAGCAGGGGGACATCAGTCAACACAAAAGGTAGCCGCAACAGCAAAAAGAACAGCACCAGGCTGATGTTTTGGTAGACGGCATTAACTCTAAAAAAACTCAGCAAGGCAGTTTCCGGTTAATGAGGATATACGAATTGTTTTACGAATTTACGGCTCAGGCTCCCACAAAAACAAAATAAGTACGGATATTTGTATTAATTGAAGAAAATTGGGTTACAGAAGTGGAGCGGGCTTAGAATGTATCTAAAGAAGTGACCTCCGGCCAGGCCTTTCCGAAGGAGTAGAAGCCGGAAGCGATCGATTGCTTCTCACCCGCCACTTTGTAAATGTACTATTATTAAAAACGAATGGAATCAAAAAGACAACAAAAAGTAGGTCGTCAGATACAGAAAGACCTTGGTGATATTTTTCAGAAAGAAGCACGACATCTGATCAACGGCTCTTTTGTGACCGTGACGGCGGTGCGGATGACGCCTGATCTGGGTATAGCCCGGGCCTACCTGAGCTTCCTGCCCGAGAAGAATAAGCGCATACTACTGGAAAGTATTCAGGAGAATGCCCGTTTTATCCGCCAGAAGCTGGGCGAAAGAGTCCGGCACCAGCTACGTATCGTGCCCGAGGTGCAGTTTTTTATAGATGATACCGCCGAATACGCGGCCAAGATGGACGCTCTTTTTGCCGGACTCGATATTCCTCCCGCTACCGAGGAAGATGAAGAGAACGACGAAGACGAAAAAGCCTGATCCAGCCGTTGTAGGAATATGAACCTGCCCTTTCGGATAGCCCGCCGGTACTTTCTGTCGCGTAACAAACGTAGCTTTATCAGTATCATCGCCCTCATCGCCATGATCGGCGTGGGCGTAGGTACCATGGCTATGGTGGTGGTACTGTCGGTATTTAACGGTATGGAGGATCTGAATCGTCAGATCTTTAAAACATTTGACGCGGACATCAAAATATCGCCCGCTGAGGGACGTCGCTTTGAGGTAAGCGAATCGCTGCTGAAGACGGCACAGTCGGTGCAGGGGGTTGCCTCGGTCACGCAGGTGATCGAAGACAACGCCCTGGCCCGCTACCACGACCAGCAGACCATCGTACGCCTCAAGGGGGTAGACAGTACCTTTGAGCATCGGGGACAGCTGGACACGGCCCTTATTGAGGGTTCCCTGCGGCTGCAGGGGCCCAATGGCACCCCCTACGCCGTCATATCTGAAGGCGTACGCAACGCGCTCCTGATATCGCTGGAAGACTACCTGACCCCGCTGGAGCTGTGGTACCCCCGCAGCGACCGCCGGACGCTCAACCTGACCGCCCCCGATGCCTTCAACCAGGTGACGGTACGGCCGGGTGGTACCTTCTTTATCGAGAGCCGCTATGACGACTACGTCATAGCGCCGCTGTCGCAGGTAGCTACGCTGCTGCAGTATGGCAATCAGCGTACGTCCCTCGAGGTGCAGCTAGCCCCCAAAGCCACCCCGGGCACGGTGCAGCAGCGATTGCAAAAGGCTCTGGGCGCTACCTTTAAAGTACAGGACCGCGACTCCCTCAATGCTGATCTGCTGCGGGCCATCCGGGTCGAAAAGTTGTTCGTGACCGTGACGCTGTCCATGATTATCCTGGTGGCAGCTATCAATATTTTCTTTTCACTGAGTATGCTGGCCATCGAGAAAAAAGGCGATGTAGCCATGCTCTACGCTATGGGTGCTACTCAGGGGCTGGTTAGACGGATCTTCCTGGCCGAAGGAGCCATCGTGGCACTCACGGGAGCTATCCTGGGTCTGCTGGGCGGCATTGGACTATGCTGGCTACAGCAGCAGTACGGGCTGGTATCCATGGGTATGGTAAGCTCGCTGGTGGATGCCTATCCCATCAAACTGGTGTGGAGCGATGTGCTGCTTACGGGGGTTATTATCATCCTGATTACCATTACGGTTTCGTATGTACCGGCCCGGCGCGCGGCCAAAACGGGCCGGCTCGTCAATGCCGGCTAACTAGCTATGAATCAACATATATATGACTTAAACAGCCTGTTTGGAAGGTTATAAATATATATTTGATACGACGATAAACATTTATCTAAATTTACTCTTTTACGTAAAGCGGCAAGTACGCGACCTTAGCCCAAAAGGTCTGCCTAACCCACAAAAGAAAGTAACACCCCTTGTATATGATTGTTGAAAGAACCAACCGAATGAGCGAAACGATGTGTACCTGGTTCAAACCATTCTGTCTTATCCTTATGCTCAGCCTGGCGGCACCTGCCCTGCAGGCGTCTGGTCTGGCCGTAGCGCAGCGGGATACCATGGCCCGCCGGGTTCCGGGAGCCGTTTCCAAAGCAGGCCCCTACCGCCCCAGCCGCACCTTAAAGAACGATATCCTGCACACCCGGCTGAACGTAAGCTTTGACTGGCTGCGTCAGCACGTACTCGGCAGCGCCCTGATTACTTTTAAGCCATACTTTTTTCCGCAGTCTACCCTGGAGCTTGATGCCAAAGGCTTTGATATCCATAGCATAGTCCAGATCGATACCCTGCGCCGCATTGACTCTGTATCGCGCCAGGCTGTGGTGGAACCTATACAGGACCAGCTGGAGTATACCTATGACCGTCGTAAGCTGACCATCCATCTCAAGCGCAAGTACACCCGCAAGGATACCCTGTACGTACAGATCAACTACACGGCCAAGCCCAATGAGCAGCCCCGTGGTGAAGCCGACGACCACCCTACTGACAAGGGCCTGTACTTCATCAACGCCGATGGCCTGGAAGAAGGCAAGCCCCGTCAGATCTGGACTCAGGGCGAGACGGAGGCTAACTCCGCCTGGTTTCCTACGGTAGATACGCCCAACGAAAAAATGACCCAGGACTTCTTCATCCGGGTCGATAGTACCTATAAGACGCTTTCCAACGGTCTGCTTGTCAACAGTACTCTCAACGACGATGGTTCCCGCACCGACCACTGGCGGCAGTCGCTCCCCCACGCTCCCTACCTGGCTATGATAGCAGTAGGTGATTATGCCGTCGTGAAAGAGACCATGCCTACCGGACTGGAGCTGAGCTACTACGTGGAGCCTCAGTACGCCAGGGATGCCAAGGCTATATTTGGCCGTACCCCCGAGATGATCGCTTTCTTCTCCAACACCTTCGGCATTGAGTTTCCGTGGGAGAAGTACGCCCAGATCGCCGTTCGTGACTTCACGGCCGGTGCCATGGAAAACACCACCGCTACGGTACACGAAGAGGGCGTACAGGCTGATACCCGCTCACTCGTGGATGGCAATTCGGATAATGTAATTGCCCATGAGCTGGCCCACCACTGGTTTGGTGACCTGGTCACCAGCGAAGAGTGGGGGCAGCTCCCGCTCAACGAGTCGTTTGCCAACTACTCAGAGTACCTCTGGAACGAGTACTACAAAGGCGACGACGAAGCCGATTGGCTCAACCTGCAGGAAACGAAGCAATACCTGGCTGAGTCAGATCAGAAGCAGGTGCCCCTGATCCGGTACTTCTACAAGCACCGCGAAGATATGTTTGACAGCCACTCCTACGCTAAGGGCGGACGGGTACTGCATATGCTTCGCCGCTACGTAGGAGATGATGCGTTCTTCCTGGCTATTCAGCGTTACCTCAAGAACAACCGCTTCGGATCGGCCGAGATCAATGATCTGCGCCGGGAATTCGAAGCCGTGACCGGCGAAGACCTCAACTGGTTCTTTGACCAGTGGTTTATGCGTCCGGGTCACCCCGTGATCAAGGTAGAGCAGGAATACGCCGGTGCGGCCGGTAAGCTGCGCCTGAAAGTAAGCCAGCTACAGGATACCCTGGCTACTACGGTTTACCGTCTGCCCCTCAAAGTAGATGTATGGGTAAATGGTCAGAAAAACCAGTACGATGTAGTGATCAACAAGTCACGGCAGACGCTGGAGTTCCCGGTGAACAAGCGCCCCGACCTGGTTGTGTTTGACTCAGAAGCGCAGCTATTAGGTACCATCGAGCACGAAAAGAGCCGTCCGGAGTGGGTGTTCCAGTTTTATAATTCCGATAAGTTTGGGCCTAAGTACGAAGCCCTGACGCGCATGGAGGGGAAGCTCATCGACTCCACCGCCCGGCACCTGATGATGCGGGCCATGAGTGATCCGTTCTGGAAGATCCGTCAGGTAGCCATAGCCAACTTTGCCGAATACGACGGAGCTGAGTTTGTGGATGCCGAGCGAATGATTCAGAGCCGGGCCCGCATCGACCCCCACTCGCAGGTACGGGCCGAAGCCATACTGACCCTGGCTTCCTTTGGTGACAATGCCAACGACCCGCTCTTCCGCGAGGCCCTCAACGATACCTCGTACCTGGTAGTATCAGTAGCGCTGGATGCCTACCTGATCGGTAAGCCCGACGATGCAAACGACATTGCCGCCCGCTTCGAAAATTCCGCTAACGACGCCATCGTAACGGCAGTAGCCAATTACTACGCCAGTCTGGCCAAGCCCGAGCAGTATGACTGGTTTCTGGAAAAAATGAAAGACATGAAGCCTTCGGACAAGTACAACTTCCTGCAGGTATTTGGTAAGTACCTCATCAAGTCAACTCCGGATATACAACGCCGCAGCATCCCAATCCTGGAAAGTCTGGCCCGCAACAACCCCGCCTACTTCGTCCGCTTCGGGGCGTATCAGGTATTAGGTCTGCTGACGGATATTCAGGGAGTAGCCTCTATCCGCAAGGATATTCGATCCAGTGAGCGCGATGTCAAGCTCAAGGAAATGTACGCTCAGTTTGGTGAGTTCTAAAGTTTAGCAACTATCAAATAGTTTATGAAGAAGGAAGCCTTTGAGCTTCCTTCTTTTTTTGTGGGTTCTCCTTCTCCTTTTGATTCTTAAAATATTTAATTAACTAGTACTTTTCTAAGTAAAATAGTGTTGGCTATCTCTTATCTATCTTTATCCTAATCCCTTTTATCACATGAAAGATTTTTTGCAGCGTCGCTCGTTTCTGAAGGCGACAGCCTTACTGGGTTCCGCGCTGGGTCTGCCCCTGACCTCCAAAGCCAAGGACTCCATCGAGGCTCAGATCGAAAGCACTACCTACACGCCCAAAGCCGTGGGCAAGTCAGTCATTGGGCTGCGGGTGGCCCCCATCCAGCAGGTACGTATTGGTATTATTGGAGTTGGTAACCGCGGCAATGGCCACATGAAACTGATACACGGCTGCGGCGACAAAGCCCGGATTGTAGCCATTGCTGACGTACAGGAGAGGTACACCAAACGTGCGCAGGAGTGGCTTGACAGCAAAGGCGTAAAAGGTGTAACTTACTACTCCGGCAAGGCTGATGCCTGGAAGGAGATGGTCAAGCGCGACGACCTGGATCTGGTGATCATAGCTACCCCCTGGGAAGACCACGTACCCATGGCCGTGTACGCCATGCAGCAAGGCAAGCACACCGCCATAGAGGTACCAGCCGCCTACACGCTGGAAGACTGCTGGAAGCTCGTTAATACCGCCGAGCAGACCCAGCGCAACTGCATGATGATGGAAAACGTATGCTACGGCGACGAAGAGCTCATGCTGCTCAACATGGCCCATCAGGGTGTATTTGGTACGCTTACCTACGCCGAGTGCGGCTACATCCACGACTTGCGCGACCAGCTCTTCAGTCCCGACTACTACTACAACATGTGGCGCATGAAGCATAACGAAACCCGCGACGGCAACCTGTACCCCATGCACGGTCTGGGTCCGGTATCACAGTACCTGGACATAGACCGCGGCGACCGCTTCAGCCACCTGGTATCCATGAGCTCACTCGAAGCCAGTCTCAGCGAAGACTCCACCACCCTGGCCAAGCCCGGTACCGAGTACTACGGCAAGAAGGGTTTCAAGCACGGGGATATGAACAATACCCTCATCAAGACGCACCTGGGACGCACGATCCTGATCCAGCACGATGTAGTGACGGCGCGCCCCTATAACCGCATCAACATGCTGGCCGGTACCAAGGCCTTCCACGTAGGGTACCCGAGCCGGATCTCGATGAAAGGCAAGGACAGCCACAACTTCCTCAATGATAAAGAATACAAGGAGGTAAAGGAGAAGTACACGCACCCGATCTGGAACAAGATGAAGGAAGAGATCGCCAAAAATGGCGGCCACGGCGGTATGGACTTTGTAATGATGTACCGCATGATCGACTGCCTCAACCGCGGTCTGCCGCTGGATATGGACGTATATGATGCAGCCTCCTGGTCGGCCGTTACGCCCCTGTCGGCGCTTTCGATCAAAGGTAATAGTGCATCAGTAAAGTTTCCGGACTTTACCCGCGGCCGCTGGAAAGAGCCCCGCCAGCTCGGTATGCTGAGCAGCCTGTAACAGACAGCAGCAGTACGTTCCAACTTTTTGAGGTTCAGGGAGGTCTTTCCCCTGAACCTCAACTCATACCTCTATGAAAAAGCGATACGTACTCCTGCTCTTTCTTATTGGAGCCCTCTGGGCCTGTGACCCTGATGCCACCCGTCCGGTCACGATTGCGTCGCTCGAAGGCCAGTACAAGACCAACGGCTTCCTCGACCCGCTTTGCATTGCCATCACGGACGAGCGCCAGCTCCCTACCCTGGAGATCAGGAAGCAGTCCGGTGGCGAGTACCAGGTTACCCGCACCACCTTCATCCCCCAGAAAGACGTCCAGACCCTCACCGGCGTCCGGGTACAGGCCGCCTCGGATAGCGTGAAGCTCTTCTACCAGGGACAGCCTATCGGCCACTACACCACCACCGAATGGTTCAACGGCAAAAAAGAAGTCAAATCGCCCGTCCTGCGCATTTCCTACAGCGATCCACAGACCCAGTCGTTCCTGTACTTTGCGGGAGTGAAGAAGTAGAGATTTCAGTTAGCAGTGACCAGTGATACAGTGGCCAATTAAGCCTTCAATTTCAATAAGGTACTTTCAAAAGTAAAAGAGCAGCCTCCGGTCGGAAGCTGCTCTGCTGTTAGTACTCCTATATGAGTTCTCAGTCCGGAAGGTTAAATAGCTGCTTCGCCTCATCGTAAGTCAGTTTCTCGAAGTTCATACGGCTGGCCTGCCCCCCCGGAATCAATACGTAGCGGAACTGAGTGCTGGTCTCGGGAACAACGGGGGGCCTTACCGGAGTAGACCATACGCGTACAAATCCAACCCGCAGGGTGTAGTCGATCAGCTCTTCGGTAAACTGCGCAACTACCGACACCGGCAACTGCCGCACCTGATTATTCTCAACACTTAGCTTGGCATACACCAGCACGACACCCCGGTCCAGAATATCCTGTGACAGACGCGCGGCCGCTATATCAACGTAGAACTTGTCTACGCCAAATACATTGATCCGGTTCCAGTTACCGGCGGCAGCCCAGTTAGAATAGATCACATTGGCAGTACCGGCGGGTCCGGCGGGTCCGGTCGTACCGGTTGGTCCCTGCTGGCCGGCGGGTCCGGCGGGTCCGGCGGGGCCCTGCGGGCCTTCACAGGCTCCCAGCCAGGTTATCATAGTAGCCATGAATACGCATCCGGCCAGTAGTCTCAGTTTTCTCATAGTAGTAGATAAAGTAACGGCTTACATGCCTCGAATATCCTGATTTGGCTACACATAAGCAAAACATGTGCCTTTTTTAATCCATTCTGATTCAGCCTATGCCCGAACCTTATTAAGGCGGCGCACTGTTTTTCTTAGAGAGAACATTATCTTTGAGAGTAGATCCAACAAACCAAGCAGTAATGCCGCAACCAACCCAAAAGCTCTTTCTCCTCGACGCGATGGCGCTCATCTACCGGGCCCACTTCGCTTTCATAAAAAACCCGCGTATCACCTCCAAGGGCATGAATACCAGTGCCGTGTTTGGTTTTACCAATACGTTGCTCGAAGTACTTCAGAAAGAAAAACCTACCCACCTGGGTGTAGCCTTTGATACGCCCAAGCCTACCTTCCGCCACGTGCAGTTTGAGGCTTACAAGGCGCAGCGCGAGGCCCAGCCCGAGGATATATCCATTGCCATACCGTACGTCAAGAAACTGGTGCAGGCCATGAACATTCCGCTGCTGCTGCTGGATGGCTACGAAGCCGACGACGTGATCGGTACCATCGCCAAGCAGGCCGCCCGCCAGGACTTTGAGGTGTTCATGATGACACCCGACAAGGACTTTGGGCAGCTCGTGGAAGAGCATGTATACATATACAAGCCTGCCTTTATGGGCAAGGGCGCCGAAAAACTCGGTGTAAAAGAGGTACTGGAACGCTGGGAAATAGAGCGTATCGAGCAGGTGACGGACATACTGGGCCTGATGGGGGATGCGGTGGATAACATACCGGGTATACCCGGCGTGGGCGAAAAAACCGCCAAAAAGCTTATCCAGGAGTTTGGCACCGTCGAAAACCTGGTTGCTAATGCGGATAAGGTCAAAGGCAAGATTGGAGAGAAGATTAAGGAACACGCTGAGCAGGCGCTGCTCTGTAAGCAACTGGCTACGATTGACACCAACGTACCCCTTACGTTCGATCCCGGAGACTTGTCGTGCTGCCCGCCTGCCCGTGAGCAGATCATAGACCTATTTGAAGAGCTGGAGTTTCGTACCCTCCGCGATCGTGTACTGGGCGACTCTCCCATTCGTCCGGTGGCTACCAAGATCGCCACTCCCTCGGGCAAGGCTCAGCTGGACCTGTTCGGCGGCGGACAGGACAGCGATACAGCGGCTCTACCTTCCTTGCCCGGGGATGAAGAGCCAGAGTCGGTACTCACCCCCAAGCGTACGCTGGCTACCACTGCTCATCGCTACCATGTAGTAGATACTCCCGAGCTGCGCCAAAACCTGGCTTACTACCTCAGCCAGCAGGAGCAATTCTGCTTCGATACCGAAACTACCTCGCTGGATGCCCTGGAGGCCGAACTGGTGGGGCTGGCAATATCATACCTGCCGAGCGAAGCTTTCTATGTACCTTTCCCCGCCGATCGAAGCGAAGCGGAGACTGTACTGGCTGATTTTCGGGAAGTACTGGAGAATGAAAACATTAGCAAAATAGGTCAGAACCTAAAGTACGATCTGCTGGTACTGCGTAACTACGGCATCGAGGTCAAGGGCAAACTCCAGGATACTATGCTGGCCCACTATCTGCTGGAGCCCGAGAAGCGCCACGGCATGGACATGATGGCCAATACCTACCTCCACTACGACCCTGTTACCATCGAAACGCTGATCGGCAAGAAGGGGATCAAGCAGAAAAACATGCGCGATGTACCCGTAGCCGAGATAGCCGAATACGCTGGTGAAGACGCCGACGTGACTCTACAGCTACACCAGGTACTGCTGCCCGAGCTGGAAAAGAAGCAGGCCGTAAAGCTGTTTGAAGGAGTAGAAATGCCCCTGCTCAACGTACTGGTATCTATGGAAAGCGAGGGCGTAAAGATCGATACGCAGGCACTAAAAGATATGTCGGGATTGCTTGAGACGGACTTGAGAGGATTGGAGCAGGAGATATTCACCATAGCGGGACAGGAGTTTAATCTGAGCTCGCCCAAGCAGCTGGGGGAGGTACTTTTTGACAAGATGCAACTGGTCAAGAATCCCAAGAAGACCAAAACCGGTCAGTACGCTACGGGCGAAGAGATACTATCGGAACTGGAAGGCGAGCATGAAATAGCCCGTAAGATCCTGGACCACCGGGAGATTCAGAAGCTGAAGTCTACCTACGTGGATGCGCTTCCCGCCCTGATCAACCCGCGTACCGGCCGTATACATACGTCTTATAACCAGGCCGTAACCGCTACGGGTCGCCTTAGCTCTACCAACCCTAACCTTCAGAACATCCCCATCCGTACGGTACGGGGCCGCGAGATCCGGAAGGCCTTCATCCCCCACAACGAAGATTTCCAGATCCTGTCGGCTGACTACTCACAGATCGAGCTCCGGATCATGGCGGCTTTCAGTGGTGACGAGAGTATGATCGAGGCCTTTAACCAGGGCCGCGACATCCACGCTACTACCGCCAGTAAAGTGTTTAAGGTAGGGCTGGACGAGGTAACCTCAGACATGCGACGCAAGGCTAAGATGGTCAATTTCGGGATTATCTACGGTATCTCGGCCTTTGGGCTGGCTCAGCGGCTGGGTATACCCCGAAGCGAAGCCTCCACGATCATCATGGCCTATTTTGAAGAATTCCCCGCTGTGAAGGAGTACATGGACCGCATGATCCAGAAAGCCCGGGAGTGCGAGTACGCTGAGACCATACTGGGTCGCCGTCGGTACCTGGCAGACATCAACTCCCGCAACCAGACCAACCGCAGCTTTGCCGAACGCAACGCCATCAACGCTCCCATTCAGGGTTCCGCGGCGGATATGATCAAGCTGGCGATGATCAACATCCATGACTTTATCCGAAAAGAAAAGCTCCGCTCACGCATGATCCTGCAGGTGCATGACGAATTAATATTCGACGCGCACCGTGATGAAATAGATATCCTGAAACAAAATGTAGACGAACTCATGCGCAATGCCATACCCATGGCCGTCAAGATGGAAACGGGCATAGGTGTGGGTAACAACTGGCTGGAAGCGCACTAGAATATAGTGATTGAGAGAATGGGTGAATGAGAGAATGGTGCAGGATGGTAAAAAAAGTGAAGTGGGAGAAGATGGTTTAGAATCTCTTCTCCTGCCCTATTTATATCAGGTAGATTTTGTACGAAAGCATCTGATTGTGAAAGTACTTGGTAGACTACTTTTTATCATAGCTGTTGTAATTGGGGCCCGGGGAACATCGGTGGCTCAGGGTGGAAGCGCCAGTAGCTCCGGGAAGGCAATCGTTACGATACAGGCCTTTGACCGGGCTACACTTAAGCCCTTACCAGCCCGCTTTCTGATCCGTGAGAAGAAAACCGGCCGTCAGGCCACCTACCAGAGCAGCCGCGAAAATCCTGAACTGAAGCTCTCCTATTCTATTGCTGACTCGCTGCTGATCGTGGCTACGGCTTCCGGTTTCCAGACCCAGCGGGAGTCGCACTGGGTGGATACACTCACGGCGGTAAACAACCAGTACAACTTCTGGATATTTCTGAGGCCTGCTGCTCAGGCGGGGGCACCGCCCCCCAAAAAGCCCGTAACCGAGGAAGTACCTGACACACGGTTTGAAAACCTCAGGCCCGGCGAGACGATTCAGCTTGACCGGGTGTACTTTGACCAGAGCAGCTACGTACTCCGGGCGGAGTCGTACCCCCAACTGGACCAACTGGCGGCCAGTCTTAGAAAGTACCCCGCTCTTAAAATTGAAATAGCCGGCCACACCGACAATGTCGGGGATGACCGGCTCAATCAGTACCTCTCCGAAAACCGTGCTCGCGTCATTGCCAGCTACCTGCGCAATAAGGGCATCTCCTCTGCCCGACTCGTGGCCAGAGGCTACGGCTCCTCCCGCCCCCTGGCTGACAATGATACCGAAGCCAACCGCGCCCGCAACCGACGGGTGGAATTCACAGTTGTGAATGAGTGAATTGTGAATGAGTGAGTGATTGGGGATTATCTAGTGGATTTTTAATTTGAAAATCTCTGCGGCGTACCGTCAGCAATCGAATATCGACCCTATTCACTCAATCACTCAATCACTCATTATTAAACTACCCCCGCCTTGAATACCTCGTCCATTTTCTGACTGATGGTCTGGAGGCGCTTGCGGTCTCCGCCTTTTACTTCGGCTGAGGCCCAGCCCGAGTAGCCAATCTTTTCGAGCGCTTTATTTACGGCGGGCCAGTTACAGTCGCCATCCATCAATTCTACCTCAAAGCCCTTCCAGAGCCCCTCTTCCTGCTGCTTTTTCAGGCTATACTCCTTGATGTCGAGCTTCATGATTCGTTTGTCCAGTACCTCGATCCAGTGAGCAGGAAATCCGTAACGCAGGATATTACCTACGTCAAAGTACCAGCCCAGCAGCGGATGGTTGATCTCATCTACGAAGCGGGCCGCCTCAATCGGACTGATCAGGAAGTTGTTCCAGACGTTTTCCAGGGCGATCTTGATACCCGTCTGCTCGGCTACCGGCAGTAGCTTCCGGATTTCGGCCTGGGAGCGCTCGTAGGCTTCCTTATAGGTGATGCCATCGTTGACCACGCCTGGTACCAGCAGCACGGTAGTACCTCCGTACAGTTTGCAGTCGCGCAGGGCGGTTTCCATCGATTTTACGCAAGCCTCCCGCTTCTTGGGGTCCGGGTCCGACAGAGGTGATTTCCAGTGCAGTGAGTTCACGACGCCCGGAATCTCCAGTCCGGTTTTATCTCGGGCCGCCAGTACCTCTTTTGGATTCAGGTCGTTGGGGGAATCCAGCTCTACGCCATCAAACCCCAAGTCTTTCAGCATCTTAAACTTGTCCATGATGGACAGGTTTTCGTTGACCATCCCCCACTTCAGACTCTTCTTGATCATGGGGCGGGCTTTGGTAGCAGAAGCCATCGCTTCCGTACCCGACACTAATCCTGTACCCGCTACAACGGTAGCGCCGAGGGCTGTATTTTTTATGAATGTTCTTCTATCCATGAGCGCTTATATGAATGGAGTGATACCCGGACGAGCCACTTCATATACCGGAACCGGCATATTGAATCCATACTTATCGGGACCTAGTTTCTCAGTTGAGTTCATAGCCTGGTCCCAGGTTATCTGCTTACCGGTATAGGCCGCCATGCGCCCCATGATAGCTAGCAGCGTACTGTGCGCCATGTATTCACCGTCGTTGAGCGGCTTACCCTTCCGGATGGAAGCGAACAGCTCGTCGTGCTCGGTCTGGTACATATCGTTGTTGGGTCCCTGGTACTTCCAGTTGTTAGCCCCGATGATCTCGTGATGGTTACGCGAGCAGTTAACTATAGCCCGGCCCTTGGTACCTAATGCCTCTACCGCGTAGCTGCGTTCGGTGTTGTCCTGCTGCCGCGAGAAGTGGAAGCCCTTGGCGCCGTTGTCGTATTCGTAGGTAATGGCGAAGTGGTCGTAGATATTGCCGGAGTTGGCATCGGTGCGCACCTGGCGTCCACCCGTACCCATGGCACTGACGGGTAGCTTACCGCCCATGGCCCACGACATCATATCTATACTGTGTACCGCCTGCTCTACGATATGGTCACCCGACAGCCAGTGGTAGTAGTACCAGTTGCGGTACTGGTTTTCGGCGTCGGTCCACTCAGGCAGGCGTGGCTTCGACCATACGCCGCTGGTGTTGTAGGTATTATAGACCGTAGAGATATCTCCGATGGCTCCGTCAAGGATACGCGCGAAACTGGCCCGCTTGGGCTCGTGGTAACGCCAGCAGAAGCCCGACATCAGCGACAGATTTTTCTGCTTGGCCAGTTTGGCCGCTTCCAGTACCTTGCGTACGCCCGGTGCATCTACGGCTACGGGCTTTTCGCAGAAGGTATGCTTGCCGGCCTGAACGGCCGCCATCAGGTGCTCGGGCCGGAAGTGCGGCGTAGTGGCCAGTATAACCACATCTACCCCGGAGTTTAGCAGCTTCTGGTAAGCATCAAAACCCACAAATTTACGCTCCGGATCCACCTTTACCCGGTCGCCGTGTACCTTGCGGAGGCCCTCCAGGGAGGTTTCCATCTTATCCGTAAAAATATCCGCTACGGCGTGCAGGACCACATTGGGATCGGCCTTGAGCGCCTGATTGGCAGCACCGGTACCTCGTCCACCGCAACCTACCAGCCCTACTTTGAGGGTGTCGACATTAGGAACGAAGCTCCCGTCGGCCCGGACAAAGGAAACAGGCAGGGTACTGCCAGCTATGGCCAGTCCTGCCATTTTTAAGATTTCTCTTCTCTTCGTATTCATGATTAAAGGTTTAGTAAGAGTTTAATTAACTGAAATATAAAAGATTAAGGGTAGATAGGATTAATAAGAACTAGGTTTAAGATTATATATATTTTATTAAGTAATTAACTATTCATAAGGCAGTTATAGTACTTCAAGACTTGCTAATAGTGTTTACACAATGTACCTTTTTCGTAGCATATGCATCATATATACATTGATAGCCCACTGATCTGATAGTGGCTGGGTAGTATACGGCATAGCTGGCAAATAATTGGGAGGTCCGAACTCCGTTAAAATAGTTAGTGACTCCCCGCTTTTCACTTTTTGTTCTACGACGGCATCCCACCACTTCAGGTGCGCTTTGACGGTAGCTTCCCATTCTGGGGCTCTTGGATCATTGACCTGTGGTCCCTCCTCATGGCCAATGCGTGAATGGATATGGCCTACTCTTGAAAGTGCCAGGTCTACTGTTTCTTCCTGATCCTGCAGTAAACTCTCATGGACATTGCACCAGTGGGAGATATCAAGAGTCAGCTTCAGTGAAGGGTTCTTTTCAATAAAGTTTCGGGTAATATGAGCGGCAAAAAGCATTCGTCCACGGTGGGTTTCATGGTAGACAGGAATACCGCTTTTTTGAGAAGCTTCAGCTGTAAAATCTATGAAGGCTTTATTCTGTTCGTAAGTAAAGTAGTCCTTCCCGCTATGACAATTGATATAAAGAGGTTTCTGCGAAAACTCAGTCGAAGCAGCACTGACGGCTTTTTTGAATTGATCAAGGTGAAGCGAATAGTTTCTCTCTCCCGAACCACAAAGAAAACCCACCTCCAGATTATATTTTTTCAAGGCTGAAAGCAGTTCTGCTTGCTTATCCCTGGTAGCTGGCCACCACATTTCTATACCATCATATCCTTCTTTTTTGATAGCCGCACAGAATGCATCTGTCGTTCCCTTAAAACCCCAATTGGTGCCTAGTACTTTAAGGGAAAGTTTATTTTTGAACTTAGCCGGAGCCACCATATTCTGGCTCATAGCTTCAAGTCCAGATAGTACACCCGCGCTTGATAGTACACCCGCGCTTGCTATTGTAGTATTTAGGAAGTTACGACGATTCATAATTAGTTGAAAACTTTGTAAAGCCTTTACACTTTGTTGTTGCCCCTTTATCTTTCAAACTAGCATCCTGATTACATTTACTCGTCAGGTAAAGTCCAAAAGAGATTATTTATTTATCTTTTAACTCTAAGCTAATACTGACTTAACTACCTTGCCTTCCGTATCTGTTAATCTAAAATTTCGCCCCTGGAACGGATACGTAAACTTCTCATGATCAAAACCCATCAGATGAAGTATGGTAGCCTGCAGATCATGTACATGTACTCTGTCTTTTACACCATAGTAACCAAGTTCATCGGTTTCGCCATAACTAAATCCCCTCTTGACTCCCCCACCGGCCATCCACATGGTAAAGGCTTCCAGGTGGTGGTCCCGGCCCATAAATGGCATCACCAGGCCATTACGATTTTCCTGCATAGGGGTGCGTCCAAACTCTCCCCCCCATACTACCAGTGTTTCCTCCAGCAATCCACGCATTTTTAAGTCTTGTAACAGGGCAGCAACCGGCTTGTCGGTTTGTTGGCATTTATTCACTAATCCCTCTTCTACATTATCACGCGAACTCGTACCGTGTCCATCCCACCCCCAGTCAAAGAGCTGGACAAACCGAACGTTATTCTCCACCAGCTTACGGGCCAGCAGACAGTTCATGGCGAAAGATCCCTCCCCTGGCTTCACCCCATACATATCCAGGACAAACTGGGGCTCCTTCGAAATATCCATTACTTCAGGAACCGACATCTGCATCCGGAAAGCCATCTCATACTGATCGATGCGAGTCAATACTTCCGGATCCTGAACATCCTCATATATATGACGATTGATATCATTGATGGCGTCAATGGTTTTTTTACGCAAGTCCCGGTTCATTCCCTTAGGGTTTGAAACATACAGTACCGGATCACCACCGGTACGGCATTGTACTCCCTGATAAACAGAGGGCAAAAAGCCGCTTCCCCATATACTTTTCCCTGCATCGGGCTGTTTACCCCCGGAAGTAAGTACTATAAAACCCGGTAGATTCTGATTTTCAGAGCCTAGCCCGTACACCGCCCAGGAGCCTAAACTAGGGCGCCCCAGCCTGGCCCCGCCTGTATGCATTAATAGTTGGGCGGGAGCATGATTGAACTGGTCCGTGTGCATGGCTTTGATGAAGGTAATCTCATCGGCTACGGTCTGTAAATAGGGAACGTAATCGGACATCCAGGCACCGGACTGGCCGTACTGGTTGAACTTGCTCTGGGGGCCGAGCATTTTGGGTACTCCCTGAATGAACGCAAACTTCTTTCCTTCCAGAAACTCCGCCGGACAATCCTGTCCATGGTACTTTACAAGCTCTGGCTTATAGTCAAAAAGCTCTAGCTGGGAAGGAGCACCTGCCATATGAATATAGATAACCCGCTTTGCTTTCGGAGCAAAATGAGGTACAGCTGCCGGCTTATTTTCCAGAGCATCTCCCCTTTCGGAGCCGGAAGTACTGCAGGATCCCATTAAGGAACCTAATCCCAGGGCCCCTATTCCAAAACCACAGGATTGCAGAAAGTGCCTCCTTGTCTGGTGCTGAAGTTCTGCATGCTGAAGTTCCATAAGTAGCTTTTCCATTGCTTGATTTGTCTAGAACTACTTTTCATCTCAAACTATACATGAGATAGAGCAGCCATTTCCTATTCTTTAGTCAATACATTAGCCATATTCAGTAATACATTGGCTGAAACAGTCAAAGCGGCTAGTTCAGGTGATTTATCCTGTCCGAATACCAGAATACTATCTATTTCCGAGGGCGCTTGCCGATAGGTATGGAGAGCGTCATTATAAATAGTGACTAGCACATCCAGATTCTTCTTCTCAATAGGCTGATATATAAGCATACGGTACCCTTCTTTTAGCTGCTGCTCCGGGGTCTTGCCTTTTTTGCGCATGAGTGCTGCCAAATTTTCGGCTGCTTCCAGATATACAGGATCATTCAAGGTAACCAGAGCCTGTAAAGGAGTATTGGTCAGTACTCTACGCGACTGGCAAAACTCCCGGCTGGGTACATCAAATGTTATCATGGAAGGATAAGGTGACGTTCGTTTCCAGTACGTATAGACGGCCCTCCTGTACCTGTTTTCGCCCTCACTTACCACCCAGTTCTCCCCATTATAAGGGGATTGCCAGATCCCGTCGGGCTGGGGGGGCATCACACTCGGACCATACATTTTGGGGGATAGCAGACCACTTATAGCCAGAGCCTGATCACGTACCTGTTCCGCGCTTAGTCTTACCCGGGGGCCACGGGATAACCAGATATTATAAGGGTCTTTTTCCTGCCTTACCTTATCTGATTTGGAGCTTTGCTGATAGGTCGCCGACAGGACAATCTTTTTCAAAAGCTTCTTGACGCTCCACTGATCTTCCTCCATAAAATGGACTGCCAGCCAGTCCAACAGCTCAGGATGGGAAGGCTCACTTCCCTGGGAGCCAAAATCTTCAACCGTCTCCACAATACCTTTTCCGAAGAGTTGTTCCCAGAACCGGTTGACTATCACACGCGCCGTGAGTGGATTTTCACGGCTAACGATCCATTGGGCCAGCCCCAAACGATCACGAGAGTACTCTTTGGGCATTGGTGCCAGTAGCCTGGGTACATCGGGCTTTACTTCGGCCCCCTTTACCAGCCAGTTTCCCCGGACAAATACATTTGTTTTCCGGGCGAAATCACCTTTACCCTCCCATATTATGGGCATACTCTCTGTATTTCTGGACAATACAGTGGCATATTCAGCAACTATGTCCGGGTACTCCGGCTGATTGGCTCCGGGTAGTTCTTTTTGAAAAGATACCCAGGCTATCCGTACCCATTCTTTTGGGGTCTTAGGGCTGTGCAGACTGAGGTAAATATTATGTTTGCCCGTTATTTTCTGAATAGGAGCCACTATTACAGTATCCTTTGCTGGTATTTTTATCTGCGAGAGTACCTGTCCGTCCAACCGGTCAAGGTGCAAGGATAGTACTGCATTCTCAGCTTTGGTCGCAACACTCATGACTACACTACCCGCATCCGTCAGATTAACCTGCGGAATACGTGCATTCCCTTTATCTTTTACCCCATAGTACGATATCAATAAGGCAGTGGACTCGTCTCCTTTCTCAAAGTTATGGGCATTAATTTTAGGCTCCATCACCTTCATAAACTGGGTCAGTTCATCAACCTGCTCCGGCTCATATTTTAACACCCATTGCTTGATCCGCTCCACGCGGGCTGAATCCTCTCCTTTATAAAATCGTAGCTTCGGCCATTCATCCCAGACATCCTCGTCTCTGGCATTGTTGAAGAAGGCCATGTATTTGTAATAGTCTTCGTGAGGAATAGGATCATACGGATGGCTGTGGCACTGTATACAGGCAAATGTAGTACCCTGCCATACCTCCCAGGTGGTATTTACGCGATCAATCAATGCGGCGGTTCTGAACTCTTCGTCGTCTGTCCCGCCCTCATTGTTGGTCATGGTGTTCCGGTGAAAGCCGGTGGCGATCATATTGACTTCGGTTGGGAACCCATCCTTGTCTTGGTTCAGTAAATCCCCGGCTAACTGTTCTGTGGTGAACTGATCAAAAGGTTTGTCTTCATTGAAGGACTGGATAACATAATCCCTGTAGCGCCACATGGTCCTGCCACCATCACTTTCATACCCTTTGGTGTCGGCATAGCGAGCCAGATCCATCCACATAGAAGCCCACCTTTCACCAAAACTTGCTTTATTGAGTAGCCGGTCGACTACCTTTTCGTAAGCATCCGGTGAAGTGTCACTCAGGAAATCAGCAACCTCCTTTTCAGTTGGTGGCAGGCCTGTCAAATCCAGACTAACGCGTCTGATCAAAGTAGCTTTGTCTGCTTTGGGTGAAGTAGTGAGATTTTTCTCTTTTAACTTTTCAAGTACAAAATAATCAATCTCATTCTGCGCCCACTCTTTCTCTTCCTTGTTCAGCAAGCCAAATAAATTCCAGACAGAATTTAAAGAAGGTACTTCGGGTTTTTCGATCCGCTTGTAGGACCAGTGCTTTTCCCATACAGCCCCTTCGTTGATCCATTGCTTAAGTACTTCTACCTCTTCTTCTTTCAGAGGTGTACCTCCCTTTGGCATTCGCTCATCAGGATCGGTACTTTCTATACGGCGGATCATCTCACTGGCATCCGCATCACCCCTTACTACGGGTACTTTTCCTGATTTACCAGGCTCCAGCATTTCATGTTCAAAGAGAAAACTCACTTCACCCGCCTTCTTCACTCCTCCATGGCATCCCATGCAGTGTTTATTAAGTATAGGTTTGACCTGGCTGTTATAATCCACAGACTGCCCAAACCTGCCGGAGTGCCAGGTAAAGGAGGCTATAACGACAGCCAGTGATGCTATAAGTATAAGAGTCTTATTCTTCATATGATTTTTTGGTCTCAGTAGTTGAGCAAGGCAACTACTGAGACCAATAGACGAAACATCAACTTTATCAGTAAACTTTCTTAGACTCTATTTATTTACTGAATTTATAGAGGTAAAGGCAAGTACATGAATTTAATAACCGACATTCTGCTTGATATTGGGATTGGCATCTAACTCTGCCTGAGGAATAGGTAAAAGATAGTTACGGCCCGCCTGAAAAACACGATCTTCCACTTTGATACGAGCATTGGACCAGGTAACTACACCAGTCTGGCTATCCATTGTACCTAACCTAGAACCATATACCGGACCGTTTAGTGCCTGATTACCAATGTCCCACCTTTTAATATCCCAGTACCGGAGACCTTCGAAGGCAAGTTCTACTCTTCTTTCCCGTCTTACCAGTTCCCTGAGCTTAGCCTGGGTACTATATACGGTGCGATCTACGGCCGGCATTTTTGCACGTAACCGTACCATATCAATCGCATCATATACTTCGGGAGTACTCTGACCCGCTTCAATGGCTGCTTCTGCGAAAGTCAGCAGTACTTCGGCCAGTCGGATAACCATGATATTGGCATCGCCATTTTGTAAGGCCGCCTCAGGCACGACCTTGCTATATTTCAGTACATTATAGCCGCTTTTAGGGGCCGAAGCACTTTGATAGAAATCAGGGCTGGATAATTCGAGTGTATTATAGACTCTTCCATTGTATCTGGCTCCTGAATACAAAATGGTCATATCCAGACGAGGATCCCGATTCTCAAAAGGTTTATCAGCATTATATAGTGTCGACTCAGTGATTGTCTTTCCATCTTTCATCTCATAGGCATCTACAATGCTCTGGACAGCGGAAATCGAAGACCAGCCTCCCTCTTTTGAAGGAAGTATATGCTGCCAAAGATTATTTGCATAGGTATCTTTGATATACTGTACCTCAAGAATAGATTCTGTATTACTGCTTTCATTTTCAACCTGAAATAATCCGGCATAATCAGGATACAACTGGTACACGCCACTTTTTGCCATGTCAATTACTTTTTTTGCATCGGCCATGGCATCAGGATATTTTCCTTCATACAGTTCAAGCCGGGCTTTCAGGGCCAAAGCAGCACCACTGGTAACATGGCCGTTGGACTGTCTCATATTCTGAACAGGCAATACTTTGGCTACCTCTTCCAGCTCAGTCAGGATAAAATTGACGACTTCCGCCCTTGGGCTTCTTTCCATTTTAGCATCTTCCGGATTCTGAATCACCTCTGTTACCAGTGGGACGTCACCATAAAACTGTACTTTACGGAAATAATCGTAAGCGCGAAGAAAACGGGCCTCAGCAAGAATCCGCTCTTTCTTCTTGGCATCCATTTCTATCTGAGGCACTTTCTCCAGGAACTGGTTATACTTTCTGATCAGGTTATAGTTAAAATAATCACGGCCGAAGTTGGAGGCATTAGCTTGCCCATTGCCAAGTGCCTGTACATTGTCCCAGGCATATTGCGAAAAGCCATTGTCCGTCATCAGGTCCCACCATAATATATTCCAGTGTTCCTCCCACCTGTTATAGATTCCGGCAAGGGCCATATCCGCATCCTTCTCCGTCTTCCAGAAGGTCATATCGGATAGGCGATCGGTTGGCGAAACCTCAAGGAACTTCTGTCCGCACGAGGCCAGCATCCAGACCGATAAGGTTGTACAAACTATTTTATATATACGCTTCATCGTCTTCGGGTTTAAAAGTTGATATTCAGGCCTGCAGTATAGATTTTAACATTAGGGTAGCCAAACTGTGCGTTTTCCGCGCTTTCCGGATCAAATCCACTGTCCAGCTTTGTAAATGTCAGCAAGTTCTGACCACTTACGTATACCCGTAATGAGCTGATCTTGAGAGGCGTTAGTGCTTTCTGAGGTATACTATATCCGAACTGCAGGCTTTTCAGTCGGAGGTAATTGGCATTAACTACACTGAAGCTGGATATGGCATAGTTATGCCACTGGCTGACGTGGGTTCTGGGGAAACGGGCATTGGGGGTTTCGGGGGTCCAACGGTCCAGGTGCTTGGTTTGTGCCTTATACCCATTTACAAAAGCAAACTGCACCTGATCCTGCAGGTACTGCTTTACATCGGCAGCCCCTTGTCCCAACACAGCGATATCAAAGTTTTTGTAACGGGCATTCAGGTTCATGCCGTAGGTTGTTTTAGGAATGTCACTCCCCAGATCAATCCGGTCGTCACCGTTTATTTTCCCGTCATTGTTCTGGTCCTTAAAGATCAGATCACCTTTCTGAACCGGTGCGCCAAGTACTTTTGGTAAGGTCTGAACCTGTTCGTCCGTCTGATAGAAACCTATGGCTTCATAACCGAAGAAGGAGTTCCAGGGATAACCTTCGGCCTGTATCCGTCTGGTTTTAGCCGGATTAGCATACCTTTCCACATTATTTCTGTTCATTCCCATGTTAAACGAAATATTGTATGAGAAGTCTCCTATGCGGTTGGCATGTCCCAATACGAGTTCAATCCCCTTGTTTCTCATAGCTCCGGCATTTACCGTTGGAGCGGGCAGACCATAGATGGATGATACAGGTACGGCAACGAGGATATTATCGGTGTACCGATTATAGTAGTCGGCAGTAAGGGTTAACCGGTTATTGAAAAGTGCCAAATCAGCTCCGATGTCGAAAGTTGTACTCTTTTCCCACTGCAGATTTGAGTTAGCCGCTATTTGCTGAGCCGCACCGGCATTGATAGCTCCGCCAAATGGATAATTGACACCCAGAGCGACGGTGGGTATGTACAAGTAATCGCTTATATCATTATTACCAACGGAGCCGTAAGAGCCTCTTAGTTTAAGATCAGAGATGGCCCGGATGTTCTTCAGGAAGGCTTCCTCGGATATACGCCAGCCAGCTGAAAAGGAAGGAAATACCCCCCATCTTTTATCCGCTGCGAATTTGGATGATCCATCATACCGAACACTGGCTTCCAGCAGATACTTGCCCAGGTAATCGTAATTAACCCTTCCAAAATAAGATCCCAGTTTACTCTCATAACTAAATCCTGCTGACGTCATTCCCTCGGTAGCTCCGGCATTGATATCCGTTAGATCATTGCTCGGCAGATTTCTGCGAAAAGCACCGGTCTCATTGTACATGAAGGCTTCGCGGGATGTACCGGCCAGTATGTTCAGATTATGGCTGCCAATACTTTTCTCATACGTCAGGAATGCCTGCAGAGTAGTTCTGGAATTGCGACGATTGTTAACCCTGATGGAATTAGGTCCCTGGTAACTACCATCTCCATACGTCAGGTCTTTCAAGTGAACCTTATTATCAATGAAGTTATAATCAATACCCGCGGATCCTCTTAATTTCAGGCCTTTTGCGATAGTCAGCTCGGCAAAAGCATTACCCATTGCATTTGAAATCTGATCGGTTATAGAACCTCCATTCTCGATCCAGGCATTGGGGTTTCCATCCAGGTACCGCGTCCAGGTACCATCCGCGTATTTATTGGCGACTGTTGGTGGTATCCGGTTAGCATACACAATACTAAAATTCAGCCCCTGTCCCGATGAAATCGCCGAAGGCTCACTAATACCTTGTCTGATAAATGACGAAGTAACTCCAACCGTCAGGCGGTCCGTGATTTTAGTATCCAGATTCAAGCGGACATTATACCGCTGGTTATCCGTATTCTGAATTAGCCCTTTCTGATTCAGATAGCCAAACGAAAGCAGATACCTGGAGGCTTCAGACCCACCGGAAACACTCAGGTTATGCGATTGCTGGAGACCTGAACCTCTGTATAACAGACCTAACCAGTCTGTATTGGGGTAGTTGATCGGATCAGATCCATTTCTGAACTTTTCAAGTTCAGCCTCTGTGAATCTAGGTTGCTGTCCTTCATTTACCAACCCCTCGTTCAATAACTTTCCATACTCATACGACCCGAGATAGTCAGGAAGGTTAGTTGGCTTTTGGACCCCCACATAGGCATTATAGCTTACCACCGGCTTACCGGTCTTTCCTCTTTTGGTAGTAACCAGTATCACACCATTAGCGGCACGGGAGCCGTATATGGCTCCGGCCGAAGCATCTTTCAAGACGCTGATACTCTCTATATCATTGGGATTCAGGTTTTCCATGGAAGATATAAGTCCGTCCACAACTACCATTGGAGAAGCATTATTCATGGTACCTACCCCACGTACCCGTATGATCCCGTTATCACGACCGGGCTGACCGCTTCGCTGAACCACAGTAACCCCGGGCAATGTACCCTGTAGGGCCGATGACATGTTTGTAACAGGTCTGTCTGCGAGTTGCTTGGCATCAAGTGTGGCGACAGCCCCCGTCAGATTCACTTTCATCTGAGTACCGTATCCTACTACGACCACTTCATTCAGATTAGATACATCCTCCTGAAGGGTAATGACGAGATCAGATTTGTTCTGTACAGGAACATTCTGGCTTTTAAATCCAATGAAACTAACTACCAGGATATCATTAGGATTAGTGGAGTTGATGGTAAAGTTACCTTCCGCATCGGTTTGGGTTCCAACAGTACTTCCCTGAATCACTATATTCACTCCGGGCAAAGGAGCACCTTTACCATCCAGAACCTTTCCCTTGACCGGGATGGTGAGGACTGAAGTTGGCATTGCCAACGTCGTGTAAGATTGTGCCGTGAACCAAGCCAGCATTATCATCCAAATAATGGATGTGGTTCGAAACCGAACAAGGGTAAAAGTGGCTTTCATGAAAGTAAATTGGGGTTTAGGAGTAGATTAAGGAATAATCTTCTAGGAATCTTCGCAGAAGCAATATGGATGTATATTTTATCAAAAGCAAATCAAAAAGCCAATGTGTACGTACACATTGGCTTTTTAAGGAGGTGTGTTCGAACACACCCTCTTGTATATCTACAAGGTTATGCCACAACTGGCCTATACTATTATAAGAAAAATTATAATTATTTAAATTTTTAAGTTTATAGAAAATTATTGAAAATAAATGTTCAGAGGTTACTCTACCCCCTATACTTTCTGACCATTTTTAGATTTGTGCATAGATCATAAGATCAAAGACTTAGCTACCGGGTAAAGCAACCCAAAGGCAATCAGAGGTCTGAACCATCCAGCTTGAAATGACAAATCTTATGCTCTTGATCCGAAACGGTAAGGCCTGGTAACGGTTCTTCCTATATGTTAGGGTAAAGTAGAAGCATCACCTGGCTGGTATCCCCCCTCCTTCCTACCTTGAACACTTATACTTTTAGGTATACTACCTGACGGCTAGCAACCTTAAATTGAGAATCAGTAGAGATACGCTAATAAGATTTATAAAGTAGTGTACTAATAGAAGATCAGGTACTTAACAAAGGGTACTAGAAGCCTGGCAGCTCATCCTGCACTAGAGCTAGTGCAGGATGAGCTGCCTCTTTAAAAGCAACTGCAAGCCTAAAACCGTAGTGAGTAGTATCTATCTAAGGTATTAATACGCGACTGAATTAGGACCTAGTAGCAACAAGCCACTTCTATAAGTTTAACAACTTCACGTAGTACTTTAAAAGGACTTTGGAATGTTTTTATTACCTTCGTTTACCACGACCTCCCTAGAGTTTAAGGCCAGCTGAGTATCGGACTTCCCTATGATTGGTTGTTTGCTATACTAATGCAACGGGAGTTTGTACTTGTTATCTATGAGAAAGAAAGTAGTAAGAATTAAAGATATTGCAGAAAAGGCGCAGGTTTCAGCGGGAACTGTTGATCGAGTTTTACATAACCGGGGGCTTGTATCAGAAGAGGTCAGAAAGAAGGTAGTACAGATAGTTAGGGAAATGAATTACAAGCCTAACTTGATTGCCCGTACTTTAAAATCAAACCGTACATATAAGTTTGCCGCTTTAATACCAGACCCTGACAAAGATATTTACTGGAACTCTCCTAAATCAGGAATAGAAAAGGCTGAATCAGAATTGAACCACTACGGCGTCACGGTCGAACAATTTATTTTTGATCCGTATAGTATTGATTCTTTCCTGAAAAAAGCTAATGAGGTAGCCCACTCTAATCCGGATGGTATACTACTTGCTCCTATTTTCCATAAAGAAGTTTTACCTTTCTTTGCTGATTGGCAAGCCAGAAACATCCCCTATGTGCTATTTAATACCCAAATCCCTAACTCCTCACCACTTAGCTACATAGGCCAGGACTCCTACCAAAGTGGATTACTCGCAGCCAAACTATTACAGTACGGAATCTCTGAGCCCGCTACACTTTTAGTAGCACATATTAGTGAAGATATTTCTAATTCGGCCCACCTTCTTGAAAAAGAAAAAGGCTTTCGCAACTTCTTCTCAGACAATGGATTAGCAAGTCAATACAATGTCATTCATCAGAACTTTGATAATTCTGATAGTTCCACTCTCGCTGATCAACTAACAGATATAAAAGAACGCTTTTCTGACCTTAAAGGCATTTTTGTTACCAACTCCAAAGCTTATGAGTTAGCTTACCATTTAGAAAAATTCAATTGGGGCCATATAAAACTTATTGGCTATGATTTATTGCCCCAAAATTTATCTTTTTTAAAAAGTGGAATTATTAAGTTCCTCATCAATCAGAATCCGCTCGGGCAGGGATATTGCGGTATCTATCAACTGTCAGACTCCATAGTTTTCAAGAAAAACATTTCAGCCATCAAATATCTCCCACTTGATATTGTTACCCAGGAGAATCTGAGTTATTATTTGAACACTGCTGCCATAGAGCGGTAAACTTGCGTAATAAATATAGCAGGTACCTAAATAAAATCAGAGTGAAGCGTTATATCATCAACAGGATCAGGTAGTGGCATATAGTATGGTACTATTCAGAAATATTTCTAATAGAAAAAGGGAGTAACTCCGCGTCATGCTGCGGAACTACTCCCTCTGCTCTACCTTGTATTTGTTGCTAGCATTCAGTCAACACCAAGAACAAGACCAAGTACCTTTACTTTTCTGCCTGCATGGCTCCGGCTACCTTCAGGTGAATCGCCACCTCCGGCAGGATGTAGTGGCCTTCGGCTTTGGGATCGGTAGCGTAATTCATCCCCCATTGGGTGCGGTCCAGCTTAAACTTCGCTTCGGTCACCAGTTTCTGCCCATCCAGCTGGATTTTGGCCGGGAAGGTAATCGGGTTCGTCTTACCGAGCATGGTGAAGTCGCCGGTTACCAGGTAGTTGGCTCCCGCTACCGCAGCAGTATCTTTTTTGTTGTACGGAATTATCTTGGTGATGGTAAAAGTAGCCTCCGGGTGCAGTGCCATGTTAAAGAAATCAGGGCTCTTGAGGTGGTCCAGTAGCTGGGGCTTCAGCTGGTCAGGCAGGTTGAAGTTTTTGATCGAAGCAATGGGTATGATGAAGGTACCGCTTTTGATCCTGCCTCCTTCGGCTTCTAACCCTTCACTCTTCACCGCGAACGATCCCACATTAGAAGTACCCGGCATAAAGCCCTCCCACTCCACGACCGAAGTCTCCTCGTTTAGCACGTACTGCTGCTTTTTGTTGAGTACTTCCTGATTAAAACTACTCCATAGAAATGAAGCGACGATGGCGGAAATAAATACTGTTTTCATGGCTGTTTGATGGTTTTAGATGATATAGTTTTGATTTTAAAGAATGGTATTCAGATTTATGGATTACTCCATGTTTCCTTCCAGTTTGAGGTGAATATCTACTTCAGGATAAATGTAGTGCTCCGGAACGGACGGGTCGGTAGCGTAGTTCATGCCCCACTTGGTGCGGTCAATCTTGAAGGTAGCCTCGGTTTTCAGCTTCTTGTTCTGGATGTCGATCCGGGCGGGGAAGCTGATGGTGTTGGTCTTGCCGATCATGCTGAAGTCGCCGGTCACCAAGTAGTTGGCTCCCGTTATAGCTCCTTCCCCCGGGCTGGTCAGAGGTACTACATTCTTGATGGTAAAGGTAGCGTTGGGGTGCAGCGCCATGTTGAAGAAGTCAGGGCTCTTGAGGTGGTCCAGTAGCTGGGGCTTCACCGCGTCGGGTAGGTTGAAGTTCTTGATCGAAGCGATCGGAATGACAAAAGTACCTTTGGTCACCTTTCCATCCGCTACTTCCAGATCCTCACTCTCCACCGCAAACGATCCGTTGTTGAAGGTACCGGCTGTGGAGCCCTTCCATTCGGCCACGGATACTTCTTTGTTGAGCGAGTACTGCTCTACTTTGGTAACTTCATCGGGGTTACAGGCTACTAGTAACAGGCTGGCCGCCAGGGCTGATAAAAATTGCTTTTTCATGGCTTGTTGTTTTTGTTGGTTTGTTAAACTTTTTGACAAATCTCTCCTGAAAACTCCTCCGGGAAAAGGGCATTGGAACTGAATTGGTGATAGCTTCTACTGAATTGTAAAGAATTGGACTTCATCCGGCAATAGCCTCATTTCGCTATCTGAAAAGGCTTTATGGATGGCCTTACGTGTGCGATAGTGGCCTCACGCGCAGTCCTATAGAGGGCCGGATCTACCTCCATGCTCCGAAGGACTATCAGGCATTTTGCATGTACCAGGGTCAGGGGCTGCCCGGGTCCGGGAGGTACTTAGTAGTGTTTCCATTGACCGTATTGGCTAATCAGGTGATGAATATTTCTGCAAAGATGCGGCGGGGGCGGTAGTTGCTGTTTAGGCTAAATGGAGGATGATTTAGGAAAAATGGAGCCTATCGTCAATTCAGTGCCAAAAAGTAACAGTACAGTAGCGTACCCATTGCCTTTCTGTCAGAAGAAATGAAATTTTACAACACGTTGCACGACAGCAGCGCCTTCCTACCTAAGCCACGCAGGATATGTCGAGATTAAAGGAAACACTGACCCGAAAAATAACTCCACAAGATAGATGGGTAGGCTTTCTGTGCCTTCCGTTCTACATCAACGTGATCTACCTGCTGTATGGCCCCCGGTACTATAAAGACCAGACTGTATTTATCTATGCCACCATTATTGCCGTCATTACCTGGTTCTTCTCGTGGAGGATACACATTACAGTAGGGCATTACGTGCGGGTAGTCATGCAGGATGTCCAGCAAACCTTCCTCCGTCTTCTAATTTCGTGTGGGATATACGTGATCCTGACGGGCTCCATCACCTGCCTCCTGACTTACCTCCTGCACGTGACAGGGTACCTGGGGTACCAATTCAGCCTTGACAGTTTTGTACTGGCCCTGCTTACGGGCCTGGTGATCAATGTGGTAGCCGCCAGTGTATTCGAGGGATTTTATATCTTCCAGAACTGGCGGGATGCGCTACTGGAGGCCGAAAACTTCAAACTGGAAGCCGAGAAGCTGAAGAAAGCCAACCTGCAGAGCCAGCTCGACGGATTGAAGAGCCAGGTCAACCCGCACTTTCTGTTTAATAGCCTCAACTCGCTTTCGGCCCTGATCAGCAAGAATCCGGAGAAAGCGGAGGAGTTTCTGGATGAGATGAGTAAAGTGTACCGGTACCTGCTCCGTACCAACGAGCAGGAGCTAACTACCCTGTCGGCTGAGATTAAGTTCGCGGGCTCGTACTTCCATATGCTAAAAACCCGCTACGGTGAGGGTATTGCTATGGAAGTAGCAATAGGCAAAGAACATGATGATTACCTGCTACCTCCGCTTACCCTACAATTGCTGCTGGAAAACGCGGTGAAGCATAATGTCATACTGAAAGAAGATCCGCTGGTGATCTCCATCCGGACCGATGCCAACGGCAACCTGATCGTGAGCAATACCCTGTTTAAGAAGCGATTGATGGTACATTCCAATAAAGTGGGGTTAGCTAATATCTCGACTAAGTACCGCCTGCTGAACCAGCCGGACATCGTAGTGGACGAAACCGAGAAGGAGTTCATAGTAACAATCCCGCTCATTAAAAGCATCCGGGAGAAAGAGCTTCCGGTATAGGAATGCAATAATCTATGTACCTCATTCAAAACGTGCATATAAAAGCTAACAGCTAATACTTTACCTTAAAAAAACTACCTACCCATGAATATATTAATTGTAGAGGACGAAGATCTGGCGGTTGAAAAACTCAAAAAGACGCTGGAAAAGGTGGACGATAGCGCCCAGGTCATTGGCGTAACCGGCAGTATCTCCTCCTCCATTGACTGGCTCAACAACAACCCCAATCCGGACCTGATCCTGATGGATATTGAACTGGCCGATGGCCAGAGCTTCGAGATATTTGAACGCATCCGGGTGAAGAGTCCGGTGATATTCACCACTTCCTACGATGAGTATGCCCTGCGTGCTTTTAAGGTCAATAGCATCGACTACCTGCTGAAGCCCGTCCAGACGGATGACCTGGAGGCCGCGCTGGTGAAGTTCAGGGAGTTTAAAGAAAGCTTTACCCAGGCCCCGGAGCACCAGACTACCAACATCGAAAAGCTGATCCGGGAGCTGCAGAACCTCCAGCCGAAGGAATACCGCAAGCGGTTCCTGGTCAAGCACGTTCAGAAACTGGTATCGGTAGAGGTTGACACCATAGCCTACTTTTACAGTGAAGATCGTTTCAGTTTCTTCAGGACCCACGACGACAAGCAGTTCATCGTCGACTACAACATGGACGAGCTGGAGGACCTGCTCGACCCGGACGACTTCTTCCGCATCAGCCGGTCATTTATTGTATCGGTCAGGTCGGTGGATCAGATCGGCGACTACTTTGGCAATCGTCTGGCCCTACAGCTCAAGCCCTCCATCAGCAAGGAAACTATTGTGAGTCGGGAGAAAGTAGGTGCCTTCAAGAAATGGCTGGGGAAGTAGTAGCCAGGCGCACAAGTAAAGCGATGCCTGTTTTGCTTTTACTGGAGTAGTCTCATTCCTACTTTTCATCTATGAAATTAAGAAATCTGGTAGCTGGCCTGGGGGCTACCCTACTGTCGGTAGCCGGCCTTATCCCTTCTGCGTGGGCTTCATCAGGGCCTGACTCGCTGCTCACTGTACGCAAGACGCCGGACTTTGAGGTGAACGGCCAGGGTACCCACGCCAACTGGGCCCGCACCGAGTGGGTGAACCTGACGGCTCAGCGGGTGGCCGGGCCGAAGCTAGGTACCCGCGCCAAGGTACTCTACTCCGGCAAGGGCATGTACTTCCTGATGGAATGCGAGGACCGCAAACTAACAGCTACCCTCACCGAAGACTTCGCCGACCTGTACAAGGAGGACGTGGTAGAGGTATTCCTGTGGACGGACCAGTCGGTGCCGGTGTACCTGGAGTACGAACTATCGCCCCTCAACTACGAGCTGCTCATCATGGTACCTAACCTCAACGGCAAGTTCTTTGGCTGGCGTCCCTGGCACTACGAAGGTGAATATAGAGTAAGGCATGCTACCAGCGTGAAGGGTGGCGACAAAAAATCCGGGGCCTCCATATCGAGCTGGACCGCTGAGTTTTTTATCCCCTTTGGTGTGATGCGGCCCATCGTACAGGCCCCACCGACCTCGGGTATCCGCTGGCGCGGCAACCTGTACCGCATTGACTACGATGGGGGCACATCTACCTGGACGTGGCAGCGCACCCGAACCAACTTCCACGACTACCAGAGCTTCGGTACGTTGGTGTTTGAGTAGCCAGGCTATTCGTATATAATCAGCGCGATGCTTTTGTAGAAATTCATTGGTAAAAAACTAAGGGTAAAAGGGTAAATCATAGTCTGGGTATAAATATCTTTGCTGATTCCTAAATAAACCCTACCAAAAATTTTAATGAATACTACAATTCAATCAGATCGTTCTGCCGTTTCTCATTTATTCAGTGCCCCTGTAATTGTAGCCGCGCTGGGCTATTTTGTTGACATCTACGACTTACTCCTGTTTGGTATTGTACGCATTCCCAGTCTGGTATCGTTAGGCCTTTCTGAAGAGGCTATCTCGCAGGTAGGTGCCAGTATCCTCAACTGGCAGATGACCGGTCTGCTGCTGGGGGGGATCCTGTGGGGCGTTCTGGGCGATAAGAAAGGACGGTTATCGGTACTCTTTGGATCTATTATTACGTACTCCCTGGCCAATCTGGCCTGCGGTTTTGTACAGGATCCAACTACGTATAAAGCTCTTCGTTTCATAGCCGGTATAGGACTGGCCGGTGAGCTGGGAGCGGGCATTACGCTGGTATCTGAGATCCTTCCCAAGAACCTCCGCGCCATCGGTACCTCGCTGGTGGCGGGTATTGGGCTGCTGGGCGCCGTAGTAGCTTACTTTACCGTCGAGATTTTTGACTGGCGCAATGCCTACTTTATCGGTGGTGGCCTGGGTATAGCGCTGCTGCTGCTACGGATTGGAGTATTTGAATCCGGTATATTTGAGCAGGTCAAAGGGCAGAAGCACGTCGAAAAGGGCAACTTCTTCTCTCTTTTCACCAACCGCGAACGTCTCGTGCGCTACCTCAAGTGCATCGGCATGGGCCTGCCTACCTGGTTTGTAATTGGTATCCTGGCTACCTTCAGCAATGAGTTTGGTAAGGCCTTGGGTATTGCTGAGGGCATTAAGCCCGGTCTGTCTATTATGTGGTGCTACGTAGGTTTGTCGGCAGGTGACTTCCTGAGTGGCTTTCTGAGCCACTGGCTGCAGTCACGCAAGAAGGCTGTGTTCCTCCTGATGCTGTTTACGGCTCTCTGTAGTATAGGCTTCCTGTACGCGGGTATCAATACTGCCGCTCAGCTTTATGCCGTGGCAACTATGCTGGGCTTTGGCATTGGCTACTGGGCTATGTTCGTGACCATTGGAGCCGAGCAGTTTGGTACCAATCTTCGTGCCACGGCGGCCACTACCGTACCCAACATGGTACGCGGTACAGTGGTGATGATGACTACCTTATATGGTACTTTCAAAGGTACTTTCTCCGTTATCAACTCTGGGGCTCTAGTAGGACTAATATGCTTCGCCATTGGCTTTTACTGCATTCTGACCATCCCCGAAACCCACGGCCGCGATCTGGACTTCCTGGAAGAATAATATTTTGATTATCAGGAAACTATCCATCAGCAAAGCTGCGTTACTAAGGCAACTGGCTCCGATATAGGTGGATATGATACTATTTTATCCTTCTTTAAGTATAAAATTGCGTAAAGTTCCGTAATAGCGTTTATATTATTTCTTTTGTATCATAGAATTACCCTTACAAAAATAACATTACATGGAAAGACGTGCGGCGCTTAAAGGTTTGGCAACAGCAATCGGCGGATTAGTCGTGTTACCATCCTGGGCTTCTAACTGGAATCATACCACTCTTCAACCCACTGATCTGCTTTCCGCAGAAGAAACTCCCCTACTAGCCAGTGTAGTAGACACCATCATTCCCAAAACGGATACTCCGGGTGCCAAAGAACTTGGCGTGGATCGCTTTATTCAGCTCATGATTAAGGACTGCTACGACAGCAAGGCGCAGGAAACCCTGAAAAAAGGCTTAGCTACCGTAGAAGAAGACAGCAAGGAAACCTTCGGTAAGTCATTCACGGCCTGCAATGCCGCCCAGCGTATTCATATTCTGGAAGGAATGGGCCTCAGCGACGATGCTACCAGCAAGGGCTTCTTTACGATGGTGAAAGGCCTGACGATCCAGGGCTACATGAGTTCGGAGTACGTCATGACCAACATTACCAAGTACGAGATGATTCCGGCCCGCTGGAACGGCTGTGTACCTGTGAATCAATAACCAGTGAGCAATGTGTGAATGACCGATAGATACAACTACTCATTCGCTCAATAAATAATTCAGATTTCATCATCGCACCGGCGACCCGGTCAGAATTACAAGAAGATGTCTTATTTCAATATTGATAGTCAGAAGGCCCGCACCTACGACGCTATAGTGATTGGTTCAGGAATTAGTGGAGGATGGGCCGCCAAAGAATTATGTGAAAAAGGGCTGAAAACGCTGGTACTGGAGCGGGGCCGCGATGTAAAACACAACGTGGACTACCCTACTACCATGAAAATGCCGTGGGAATTTGAGCACCGCGAGCGTATGCCCCTGGAAGTAGTGAAAGAAAACCCTATTCAGAGCAAGTGCTACAATTATAAAGAGTCAGCCGCGCACTTTTTTATAAAAGACAAAGATCAGCCTTACGTACAGGAAAAACCCTTCGACTGGATACGTGGCTATCAGGTAGGTGGTAAATCCTTGCTGTGGGCCCGTCAGACCCAGCGCTGGAGCCAGTTTGACTTTGAGGGTCCAGCTCGTGATGGCTTTGCGGTAGAATGGCCCATCAGCTACAATGACATTGCCCCCTGGTACAGCCACGTAGAGAAATTTGCGGGTATTACAGGAAATAAGGATGGACTGGACAGCCTGCCCGATGGTGAGTTCCTGCCCCCGTACGATCTAAATTGCGTTGAGAAGTACTTCAAGGAGAGCGTAGCCAAGAAGCATAAAGACCGTCACATTATTATATCACGGGCTGCTCACATCAGCCAGCCCCAGCAGATCCACCTGGACCAGGGTCGTGCGCAGTGTATGAGCCGTCAGATGTGTGAGCGGGGCTGTCCGTTTGGTGGCTACTTCAGCAGCAACTCCTCTACTATACCCTGGGCGGCCAAGACGGGTAACATGACCCTGCGCCCTCAATCGGTGGTGCACTCGATCATCTACGATGAGAAGAAGGGCAAAGCTACCGGTGTACGTGTGATTGACGCCAATACCAAGGAGATGATGGAGTTCTACGCGAAGATCATCTTCGTAAACGCCGCAGCTCTGAATACCAATCTGGTACTACTGAACTCTACTTCGTCGCGCTTCCCCAACGGGCTGGGCAACGATAGCGGAGTACTGGGTAAGTACGTGGCCTTCCATAACTATCGCGCCCGTATATCGGCGGAGTACGATGGTCACCTAGATACGACTACAGTGGGTGGACGCCCTAACGGTGGTGGCTATATCCCACGCTTCCGCAACGTATACAAGCAGGAGACAGACTTCCTGCGTGGGTACGCGGCTGGCTTTGGTGCTCACCGTATTTCCTACAACAGCCGCGAAGGTCTGGGTGAGGATCTGAAAGCTAATCTCTTTAAGAGAGAGATGGGAGGCTGGGGCGTTGGTTCGCACATGATGGGCGAAACAATCCCGAAAAAAAGCAACTACGTAGCGCTGGATAAAAACCTGAAAGATCCGTTTGGTATCCCGCAGCTCAAAATCTCCATCGACTACGACGATAATGATGATAAGATGGTGAAGGACTATCTGGAGCAGATGACCGAGATGTTCACCGAAGCCGGATTCAAGAATATCCGTACCTCCGACAGCAAGCAGGCTCCGGGTCTGGATATTCACGAGATGGGTGGGGTACGTATGGGTAAAGACCCGAAGACATCCGTACTGAACAAGTGGAATCAGATGCACGCTGTTTCGAACGTATTCGTCACCGACGGTGCCAGCATGACCTCTACCTCTACGCAAAACCCATCACTGACTTACATGGCCTTCACCGCCCGCGCGGTTGACTACGCCGTGAAGCAGATGAAAGCCAAGAGTCTGTAAGGTATTGCCTACTAAAAATAGAAGCCGCCAGATGCTAAGCATCCGGCGGCTTTTTTATGGCTGCACCTGCCGCTATCAGGTGACATAGATTTACCTTACTAATATATTTTGAATAGTAATTACTTTCCCTATCCTTCGTGAATCATTAGTTAGCAACCATTGCCTGCTACTAGTAGTTAAACATCCGATCATGCTCCACCGAAAGTTGCACGAGCACTTTGGGCATCGCAAATTCAGCCGGCTTTCCTTTGATATCCTCCTCGGTCATGCCCCTGGCTTTGGCCGACATTCCGGATAAGTAGAACCGACCTCCTCCCTTGACGATGGCTTCGTAGTGTTCTCTGAGATTGCCAGTTCCCACACCCATTACCTCCCCCATTTCCTTATCACGAAGCAGCAGTACGGCATTGCCTGCCAGAAACAGAGACACTGAGTGACCTTCTTCCAGAGCAGCTTTGGCCACCAGAAAACCCAGGGCGGCCCGGGTGGGCTCCTCCGGACCGTGTGTGATATGTACAAGTATCTTCATTGCTGCGGTCTTGTTAGGTGTACTGACTGGCGAACTATTCTTTGAGTTGGTAGTAGGTTGGCTCTCCCCTGACTTTTCGTGGGAGGCAATAAGAGTCTGTTCCTGACCACCTATGGCCGACAGGAACAGCCATAAAGCAAGGCTAATGGCTTTCATATAGGAATGTTTCAGGGAAAGACTACTCCTCTTTGATCAGGGTCTTGATCTGTTCGGCCATCTCAGGAGTAACCTGTACCTGATGCACCTGACTGGCGTGCTGGGCCGCCATCTGTAGTACCTGATCTTCACTTTCAGCTTTGATGACACCGGGGCAGTCAAAGCCCACATCCTGGCAGTGTAGTACTTTCATCGGAGTAGTGGTTAAAGGTTAGAAGTAAGCTATAAACTCAGTGCTGTTGTGACAGCCGCGTAGCAAATCCGGGAGGTACTTATTGCTTGCTGTGCTAGTTGAGTGCCAACCTAAATTAAGCCGACTTTAGCACTTTCTTTACCTAATTATACAAAGCAACAATTTTATGAATTTCGGTTACTATTGTCAAATAAAATTATCAAATGGCGTTTCTAAAAAACTTCCTGAGACTACTCCTACAACTAGCACCTAACGCTACTTATCCCTCTTTTTCAAAATTTATTCTTTTTTTCTTACAAAAGACTAAGGGAAAACTAACAGTTGTGAGTCATAGGCATATACTTGAAGAATTGACCTATGGTACATCCTTTACTTAAAATTGCCAGCCCGAAGCAGCCAGCCCTTACGCCCGCTATGGATGACAAGCCCCAGGATAGAAATTTACGGGATGGCGAACCCCGCCAGCTCGATGCTGAACTACTCCTGCGGGAAACCTTCGCGCAAGATCCACGCAAGGGGCTAGAACTACTGTTCCGGAAGTACCACGCTCCCCTGTGCAGCCATGCCGTACGCTTCGTTTACTCCCGGCAGATTGCAGAAGATCTGGTGAGTGAAGTATTCTATCAGTTCTACCGAACTCAGGCTTACCAAAACATCAACACTTCCTACCTCAGCTACCTGTTCCGGTCGGTACGCAACGAGGCGTTTACGTACCTGCGACGGGAGTTTGGCCGGACGGCTCCCCTGGACTTAAGTAGCGAAAACCAGCCCGATGTAAAGCAGCAGGCTCCCGATGCGGAGATACAGTACAATCACCTGTTTATGAAGGTCAATGAGGCCATTGCTCAGCTTCCGGCCCAATGCCAGCGGGTATTCCTGATGAGCCGCTTCGAGAACCGGAAGTACCACGAAATAGCCGAGGAGCTGCGTATTTCACCCAAAACCGTGGAAGCACATATGGCTAAGGCCTTGCGCCATCTGCGCGAAGTACTACGGGGCGAGTGGCTCCTGCTTCTCCTGATTTTGATACAGTAACTCTGCTCCACTAAGGGTAAATCCACTCCGGTGAGTCATTAGCCCGATAATCAACGCTACAACCATGGAATCATCAATCCAGAAACATATACTTTTTGAGTACCTGGCGGGTCGTGCGACACCGCTGGAAAAGCAGGCCGTGGAAGAATGGCTGAAACAGGAAGAAAATACGGAACAGTTTCATCGGTGGGTTTTTGAGTGGGAACTGCAACAGCCACAGTATGTACCTGACTCCGAAGCAGCCTTTGCAGCGCTACTACAACGCATCGATGAGCAGGACGAAGTAGTTGGAAGCTCCGTCCCCGGCGGGCTTCCGATGGCCCGACGTCTTCCCCACCTGAACTGGCGTATAGCGGCTTCCGTAACCATACTGCTGTGCCTGGCGGGCTGGCTACTGCGCAAGCCCCTGCTTTATAAAGCATTTAATACCGACTACGGCCAGACCAGCGCCTTTGTACTGGAAGACGGCAGCCACGTAACGCTCAATGCCAACTCAACTTTATGGGTACCGCGCTTCGGATTCAGGGGAGCTGTCCGGGAGGTACTGCTGGAAGGGGAGGCGGAGTTTTCGGTGCGGCACACACGGGACCACCGGCGTTTTGTAGTCCGAACTCCTAAGCAATTCCAGGTAGAAGTACTAGGTACTGAATTTACCGTTTATGCCCGCCCCCGAGGTACCCGTGTCGCGCTCACCAAGGGCAGGATTCGTCTGGACTACCAGCAGGGTACTCAGCAAAAACAGCTCCTGATGAAGCCCGGAGAGCTGGCTACCATGAACCAGCAAGGTACTCTTTCTATCCAGAAAACCGATAAACCCGAACTACAGGCGGCCTGGAAGGAGCAACGCTTTGTGTTCAACAATACCTCAATACAGGAAATCTGCGCCCTGCTGGAAGAAAACTTTGGACTGCAGGTACGCGTGGACGATGCCGAAATAGCCAACCGAACCATAACCGGAAATTTCAAAGCTCAGACCGCCGATGACCTGCTGGATGTCCTGCAGGTGGTACTTGATCTGAAAATCAGAAAAGAAAAGAACGCGCTCTTCCTATATAATTCCGATTCAAGCTACAACTCACTGTAATTATGACCATACTTCTACGCCTTACCCGCCCTCTGAGCCTGGCCCTGCTGCTGGCCAGCCTGCTATCGGGGGCTGCCTTTTCTCAGACGCTCGCTTTTGTGCAGCAGCAACCCGCCCCCTCCGCAGCCAGAATTGTTCAGCTGAAATCGGTACTGCTGGCCCTGCAGGAACATTACGGCATCGAAATTGTATTTGAAGATCGGCTCGTAAGCAGCCGCACCGTCTCTACGCAGTCGGTGGACTATTCGTTGTCAGTTGAGGCCAATCTGGAGACTATTCTGCGCCCCACGGCCTTACGCTACAAAAAAATACGGAAAGGTACCTATGTCATAATCGAAAGTAAACCGGGCCGTGAGGTTCCGGTCGAAGAGGTAAAAGGCCGGGCCGACAGCCGCACGCAAGCCGAAAAAGGCAGCACCTTCCCTACTCATCCCATAGTCGGTGGAGAAACCAGCCGGATCGTTGAAAGAGCCGAAGCCTCTAAACGAATGGTATCGGGTACCGTCCGCGATGAATCGGGCGCTGGTCTGCCGGGGGTAAGTGTGGTGCTAAAAGGTACCCAGCGGGGTACCACCACCAACGCCGAAGGAGAATTTCAGCTGGACGTACCTGACGAAAGTTCCGTATTGGTATTCAGCTTTGTAGGGTATACCAGTCAGGAGATAGTAGCCGGTAGCCAGTCGAATGTATCTATAACGCTAACTCCTGATAACAAGCAACTGGAGGAAGTAGTAGTGGTAGGCTACGGTACCCAGCGCAAAAAAGACCTGACCGGCGCGGTGATGCGCGTAGATCCCAAGTTGAACGCTACCAATCCTAACGTTAATGCTTCGCAGGCATTACGCGGATCAGTAGCCGGTGTTACTGTTACGGATACGGGCAGGCCCGGTGCCGATGGCACCATCCGCATCCGGGGTGCCTCGTCCATTTCGGCCAATAACTCCCCCCTGATCGTACTGGACGGCATTATCTATACAGGCGGCCTGTCCGATATCAACGCTAATGATATAGAGTCCATTGATATCCTGAAAGACGCCAGTTCGGCGGCCATTTACGGTTCGCGGGCGACCAATGGCGTAATCCTTATCACGACCAAGAAAGGCAACAGTCCCAAACCCCGGCTGTCGTACAATGCCTACTACGGCATGTCGGACTACGCCCGTACCCCCAGACTTATGGGCCCTGAGCGGTACCTGCAGATGAAGGAGGATGCCGCCGCTTTTCTGGGTCGACCCGTTATCCTGACGCCTACTGAGGAGACTAACTTCAACGCCGGCCGCACCATCGATCCCTGGGAAGCCATTGCCCAGCGCGCTCCCATGACCAGCCATGAACTGAGCCTGTCGGGGGTAACCGAAAAGATAAATTACTACGTATCGGGCTCCTATACCGACATGAAAGGCCGGATCTTTGGCGATAACTTCAGCCGCTTCTCCTCCCGCATTAACCTTGATATCGCCATCACCGACTGGCTCAACATCGGTACCAACACGGGCTTTACCCTCAAAAACTACTCGGGTGTACCTGCCAACATCAATAACGCCAGCTACCTAAGCCCCTACTCAACCCTGTTCTACGAGGATGGAGTACCAAAGTACCTGCCCATGGACGACGGTCTGGCCCCCAATCCACTTTTCAGCTCTATCCGCAACGATAACCTCGATCTTTCCAATACGCTGTTTAATAACCTTTACGCGGACATTGCCCTACCGGTCCCCGGCTTATCGTACCGGATGAACATGGGAAACAACCTGCGTTACAACGAAACGGGCAGCTACAGCCCCGCCTACAACCGCGACGGCATCAATATCCAGGGCCAGGGCAGCAAAGGGCACAGCAAGCACCACTACTTCACGATGGAGAATATCCTGAAGTACAACAAGGCCATCGGGCAAATCCACAACCTGGACGTAACGGCATTGTACAGCTTTGAAACTACCCGCAACAGCAGCTCGTCCCTGTCCAGCAACAATATATTTAGTGATGCACTCTCGTATAATGCGCTCAATATCGGCGAGAACCAAACCATCAATACCACCGCCAATGAAGCCCGTGCCAACTCCATCATGGGTCGAGTCGGGTACCGTCTGCTGGATCGGTACATGCTCAACTTCACCCTGCGCCGCGACGGCTACTCGGCCTTCGGGGCCGGGAAGAAGTACGGCAACTTTCCTTCAGTAGGCGTAGGCTGGCTCGTGTCAGACGAGGGCTTTATGCAGGGTACCTCTGCCTGGCTTAGCTACCTTAAGCTCCGCTACTCCTACGGTAAAAACGGAAACCGTGGCATTGACCCCTACGCTTCCCTCAGTAACATGAATCACACGTCCAATCAGTACGTATTTGGCGACAACGGTACTACCAGCGTGGGCATCTCCCCTACTTCCATGGCCAACCTGCAGCTGGGCTGGGAAACCACCGTGGCCTCTAACTTCGGAGTGGACTTCAGTATCCTGAAAGAGCGTATATCGGGAGCGGTGGAGGTCTATTCCATGAAAACTACCGACCTGCTGCTGAGCCTGCGTATCCCCAACATGACCGGTTATGAGACCTTCTTTGCCAACATCGGGGGCACCAGCAACCGGGGTTTCGAACTGACCCTGAACACCCAGAATGTTACCTCCCGCGACTTTACCTGGTCCAGCAACTTTGTGTTCAGCCTGAACCGCAACAAGATCACCAGACTCTCGGGTATAGACCTGGACGGTGACGGCCGCGAAGACGACGACATAGCCAGCCGACGCTTTATCGGTTATCCGCAGGGCACCAACTTTGACTACGTAGTGGACGGGGTATGGCAGGTTGGCGAAGAGAATACCATCGACCCCAGCGCCAAGCCCGGGTACCTGAAGTTCAGGGATGTGAGTGGCGATGGTAAGATAGGTCCCGAGGACCGACAGGTACTGCATTCGTCGCAACCCAGGTTTACGTCAGGGCTCACCAACCGTTTGGCTTATAAGGGATTCTCACTATCGTTCCTGTTCAATGCCCACATCGGCGGGTACAGCCCCAATAGCTTCCTCAACCACGGTACCAACTTCTACGACCGGACCAACCTGATGGATCTCCCCTACTGGACGCCCGAGAACCCGCTCAACAACCGACCCAGCATCGGGTACCCTAATCCACTGGGGTACGGCTTTTATCAGAGCCGCTCGTTTATCCGGTTCCAGGATGTAAGTCTGGGGTATGACTTCCCAAAGAATCTGCTTGCCCCGGTCCGGATTGACCGCGCTAAGGTGTACGTCAGCGGCAAGAACCTCGTCACCTGGACCCAGTGGGATGGCTGGGATCCCGAGCACGGCTCGGGCGGACGGGGACCGGCCAACGGACCGCTGCTCAAGTCGTGGGTAGTAGGTATCAATCTGGGATTATAAGTAGTAAGAGCTGCTAAAAATGACAACTAGTATGAAAAAGATATTCTTTAAATCAACCCTTATCTGCCTCACGGCCCTGCTGACGCTGGTGGCTACGTCCTGCAACGAAGATTTTCTGGACGAAAAACCTCTTGACCGGTTCAGCCCCGAGAACCTGCTGACCAACCGGGCCGGCTTTGAAACGGTACTGGTAGCCCTACACAAAGCCGCCCGCGAAGAACGTACCCTCGACCGACCCGACCAGATGGGTGCCGGTACCGACGTCGCCACCAGTGGCGTAGCCGATGGCCGCTTCTTTAACAATTACAAGGAGATACTTCCCAACGACCAGATCGTAAACTACTACTGGGACTGGGCCTATACCGACATGCTAAAAAACAGCAACCTGATTATTAGCCGGGCCGAAAACCCGGAGGTAAAATGGACCGAGGAGGAAAAGAATCAGATTGTGGCAGAGGCCAGGTTCTTTCGGGCTTTTACTTACAATGTACTCGTTAATCTGTTCGGTGGGGTACCCATCATAGACCGTGAACTTACCGAACCTCGCTTTGACTTTACTCGGGCTACCCGCGCCGAGGTACTCCACTTCGTAAAAGAAGACCTGGAGTTCGCGGCCCAGTGGCTGCCTAAGGTAGAGAATAACCCCGCCAAGGATGGACGTATTTTCCAGGCGGCAGCCTACCATCTGCTGGCGGAGGTACACATCAGCCTGGGGCTTGAGACTAAAGACGCCTCCTACTTCGATAAGTCTATTGCGGCAGCTACCAAAGTCATCGACGGATCGGCCGGAGAGTACCGGCTCATGACCCAGCGCTTTGGCAACACCAACCGCCCCGGCGACGTATTCTCGGACCTGTTCTGGACTGGCCAGCAAAACCGGGCTTCCGGTAACATGGAAAGTATATGGGTAGTACAGCACGAGGACTTTACTGTGGGTGGAGGAATCCAGCAAAACCATGATCTGCGCTGGTGGGGGCCCAAGTTCGAAGATATCCGCTCCCCGGACGGTAAGCGTATACTAGTTATCGACAGCCTCGGCCGGAGCCAGGGAGGCAACCGACCGCTCAACTACTTCTTTTATGATATATGGAAGGATGATGTAAAAGATATGCGTAACTCGGCCCACAACATCCGCCGGACCTGGTACTACAACGATCCTACCTCTAAGTTCTACGGCAAAAAAGCCAGCTATACCGTAGTTAATGGTAAGGCTTTTATCGCCAACGAAGACGGCTCCCCCACTACCTACGCCGTAGATACGCTCCGCTGGTTTTACCCCATGATCCGGAAGATAGAAGGTGAAATGCCCTACGGAGCCCAGGCCGGACGCACCATCAATGACCAGATCAGGATGCGCCTGGCCGAGACCTACCTGCTCCGCGCCGAAGCCTACGTACACAAAGGTATGCTCGCCGAAGCGGCTGCCGACATCAATGTAGTCAGGTCCCGTGCCAAGGCCAAACCCGTCGAACCTGCTCAGGTATCTATTGATTACATACTGGATGAGCGCGCCCGCGAACTGATTATTGAGGAGCCCCGGAGACGGACTCTGGTACGACTGGGCAAACTTTACGAGCGGGCTACGAAGCATAATTTCAAAGCCAAAGCCACCATGGAGCCATATCATGAGCTGTGGCCTATCCCGCAGAAGGCCATCGATGCCAACCGGGAGTCTAAGCTGGCCCAAAACCCCGGCTACCCCGGCGCCTGATAATAGGCTCAGGACCGGTAATTCAGGTACTGTAATCTCTTTATAAAGCATCCGGTCAGGGTAAACCAGCCGGATGCTTCTTACCACTACTTCTTATGAAAACTACTGCTCAATCAGCCCGCCGGGATTTTTTGAAAAAATCAGCTTTGTCGGCCCTTCCCTTGTTCTGGCAGAACGATCTTCCAAAGCCGGGAGATCTCAGCCCAGCCCTTTCCGATAAAAAGAATCCCACCATACTCATACGCTCGTCGTGGAATGATAAGAACATAGGGGACATTGGTCACACTCCCGGTACCCTGCGCCTGCTGGAACGGTACATTCCCGAAGCCCGGGTAATCCTATGGCACGCAGCGCCCCGACCTGTCACCGAGGCCCTGATCCGGAAAAACTTCCCGAAAGTAAAAATCATTCAAGGGAGCTTTTCGGGTAATGCCGATACGGGCGGTGAGATTATGGAGGCCTTCAAAGCGGCCGATGTGTACATTCATAACTCCGGGATGTCTATGAACTACGGCCTCTTCAACTACGAGTGGGGAGGCACCATGTCTAACCTGGCTCCCATGTACTACTGCATCGAGAACAAGATCCCTTTCGGGCTGTACGGCCATTCATTCGACAAGTTTGCTCCCCCTTCCGAATATATATACCGGGATGTACTGAGCCGGGCCTCTTTTATTTTTACCCGGGACGTTGAATCTCTGAAATTTATTAAAGAAATAGGCTTTAAAGCTCCGGTGATGGAGTTCGGCCCTGACGGCTGCTTTGGTATTGATGTACGTGACGAAGCCAAAGGCCTGGCTTACCTCAAACAGGCCGACCTGGAAGAAGGGAAATTCCTGACGGTAGTACTACGCACCAATACCCCCCACCTGGACGATACCGGCAAAGGAAACCTGATGAACCCGGAGGCTACTCCGGAGAAACAGGCAGAAGACCACCGGCGACTGGACAAGGTAAAAGCCCTGATCAACCACTGGGTTCGCACTACCGGTCAGCAGGTATTGATAGCTCCCGAGGCCCTTAAGGAAACAAAGTACGGCCGCACCATGCTGTATGATCAGTTGGAAGAGGATGTAAAAAAGAAGGTAGTCTTCCGGGAAGCCTTCTGGAGTGCCGATGAGGCCATGTCGGTCTACGCGCGGGCGCATACGATTTTTGGTATGGAGCCCCACTCGCTGATCATGGGGCTGGCACTGGGGGTACCTATCCTGCACGCCCGTCCGGTGGCGCACGGTCGCAAGGGGTGGATGTTCCGGGACATCGGCCTGCCTGAGTGGCTGTTTGATATAGACCAGGCTCCCGCCTCAGCCATCATTGCCGAACTAACCAAAATACACCAGGACTACCCACTGGCTAAAAAGAAGGTAAAAGACGCCATGGCAGTAGTGGCCAAGCGCCAGCAGGAGACGATGGCCGTGGTAAAAAAACTGGCAACTTCTTCAACCCGTAGCTCCTGACCATTATGAACCGCAGAGATTTTATTCAGAGAAGCAGTTGGTTATCGGCAGGTACGCTGCTGGCGCCTTACCTGGCACAGGCCACACAGAAAGCCAATCCGACGCTGCTGGTAGTGTCGGGCTGGCAGGATGTTAACATAGGTGATATCGCCCACACACCCGGTCTGCTGGGCCTGCTGCAGAAGCGGATGCCTGCTTCAAAAATCATCCTTTGGAAAAAGAGCAAAAGTCAGATCGTGGAGGATATGCTGGCAAAGTACTACCCGAAGGTACGCATCATCCATGGGGGCGTCAGTAAGGATCACGAGCCCCAAAGTGAGGAGGTACTACAAGCTTTTCGGGAGGCCGACTTCTTCCTGCATGGCTCCGGCCCCTCAGTTATTGCAGCCGATTTCCTAGGTTCATGGCATCACAAAACCCAGAAACCCTTTGGTATTTTTGGCGTAACTACTCAAAACGTCACGCCCGGCCTGAAAGACCTGCTGCAGCACGCCTCGTTTATCTTTACCCGCGAAACAGCCTCTATCCAGAAACTAAAAGAAGCTGGGTTATCAGGTACCCATATTGCCTTCGCCCCTGACGCAACGTTTGATCTGGAAATCCGCGATCCGGAGAATGCCAGGCAGTACATGCAGGCTAATGGACTCGAACCTAAGAAGTTTATCTGTGTCATACCTCGTCTGAGAGTCACTCCCTACTACAAGATCAAACCCGGTCAGGCAGGCTGGACGGAGAAGCGCATTAAGGAAGTCGATACCCTGAATGATACCTACAAGGAGCAGGACCACGCCAAGGCCAGGGAGGCGATGGTAGCGTGGGTGCGCAAGACAGGCAATAAGGTAGTGGTATGCCCCGAGATGACCTACCAGGTCGACATCATGGACGAGCTGCTCATTGACCCGCTTCCTGAAGATGTAAAGGCAAAGGTAGTTAAACACGGCTACTGGCTACCCGACGAAGCTGCCTCCCTCTACGCGCAGGCTCATACCGTACTTAGCTTTGAGTGCCATTCGCCCATTATCGCGGCGGCCAATGGTACCCCAGCCTTTTACCTGCGGCAACCCGAAGACACCATCAAAGGGCAGATGTACTACGACCTGGGCCTGGCCGACTGGACATTTGAAATCATGGAAACCACGGGGCAGCAAATTGCTGATCGCCTGATGCAGGTACATGCCGACTACAAAGGCGCTACGAAAAACGTCAAACAATCACTAGCCAGAGTTGATAGGCAGTATGATGAAGCGTTTAAGATCATGAAGAGTACAATGGTCTGATAGTACTCCAGTTTTCTTATAGGGTTCCACCACAAAAATAGTCCGTGTCTCACGGGCTTATATAGCTAAAAGCTAACACCTAATTCCTACCTAAAGTACCTCTCCGCAAACCGGATAAAGGTGGGCCAGTTGGGACCGGGAAAGTGGCCGCCCGCGTGCTGGCGAAAGGCCAGATCACCGCTGATCAGCTCGGTTTCCACCGGCGGGAACTCCTGGGTACCCAAGCCCTTCTTGCCGAGCAGTTGGTATACATCACCGGCGGCGGCGGCAGCCATGAACATTCCTTTGGCATCGGCCCAGGCGTCGCCCTTGTCGCCATTGCCGATGAACACCGGACGCGGCGCACAGAGGGCTATGAGCTGATGAGAGTCGACCGGCAGGTCATTCCAGCCCAGCGGACCGGCGTACTTGATGAAGTTACCAGCCATCCAGTGGTACTCACTGGCGGCGGCTACGTTCTCCACTACCTCGCCCCAGTTGCGGCGGTGCAGTTTGGCCCCGCCTTCGCCCGACGAGCTGATGTAAGCAACGGCGAAGCGCGGCTCGTAAGCCATAGCTACCAGGGCAGCCTTACCAAAGCGCGAATGCCCCTCGATACCTACTTTCTTAGCATTTACGTCTTTATCTGTTTCGAAGTAGTCCAGCGCGCGGCTGGCTCCCCAGGCCCAGGCGCGCAGGGTACCCCAGTCGTCGGGCTTACGGCGCTGGCCCTTGTTCATGAGGCCAATAATGCCTTCGGTCAGGCCGGCACCGTTGTCGGCCTGGTAGCTGGTAGGCAGCAGTACCGCCGCTCCCCATCCCTTTTCAAGAAGTTGCTGCTGCCAGCCTGGTCCGGTAGGGGCCTGCGCGGGCATCCGGAAGCCCGGCGGAAATACAAATCCAAACTCCATCATCACGGGTACGGGTTTGCTAGCCTGGGCGGGAGTCAGCAGGGAGAGCTGGATATCCACCTTGATGTCGGGGTACGCTGAGTTGTCCACGTGCCCTACGAGCTTCTTCATTTTGGTAGGTACCGCGCCTATGACCGTATCACTCACGCTCACCACCTCCCACTGTACCTTGGGTGTATTGGCTGGCATGCGGCCGTAGATTTCCCGGTCAAAGTCCTCCACGATCTCGGGGCGGCGGCGGTTCCACCAGTCTCTGGCCGTTTTTACCTTCTGACCATTTTTCAGTGTCAGCGACTCGGGCAGCTTCGGAAAAGGATTGGCTTTGGCCTCGTCGTAGTTGGCGGCATTGGGTGCCTGCGGATTGCTTCCGTTTACACCCGGACGCAGCTCTTTGATCCCGAGCTGGTCCAGCATATGCTGGTGGTCGGCGCGGGTTTTGCGCTGGGTGCGGGCAATGAGGCTGTCCTGCTCGGGCGTCCGCGCCGGCATCTGCGCCAGCAAAGAAGAAGAGGACAACAGGAGGCATCCCAGCAGGATCTGGTTAAGGGCGTTCATGGAAGGTAGTGCTTAGTATGGACTACATGTTTTTTTCGTAGCTACCAAAAGGAGGAAGTGAAAAGGAAATACTTTACTAAGCAGCTATTGAAAAATGTAGGGTATTACAATCATATAAAATCTGCCACACCTAGTCCAGACCAACTCATAATCTTTTAGAAAAAGGCCCTACAAACTACCGATAGCGGATTCACCGCCTGTCTCCCACCCCTCCAAATGAAATAATTCAATTATTTTTTAAAATTATTTAGGGATAGCCATGAGTTCCTCTACTATACGGGTACCTAAGCCCTTATTCAGTTACCTCCATGATTTTTAAACAGCTAGACGACGAACGGTTGGTGGGATTTCTTAGAGAAGGCCAGATGGCCGCCTTCGAAGAAATATATCGCCGGTACTGGTATAAGCTGTACAGTATTGCCTACCACCAAACCGGCGTTCGGGAAGATGCCGAGGAACTGGTACAGGAGGTATTTCTGAAACTGTGGAGCCGTCGCTCGGAGGTACTGATCCGGCACCTGGGCATGTACCTGACCATTGCCGTAAAGAACCAGGTGTACGACTACATCAAGTCACAAATCAGCTACCGGAAGTACCAGGAGTACCTCATCTTACAGGAAATCCACCAGAACCACCATACCGACGAGATCATCAACTTCACTGACCTGACCGAAGCCGTGGAGAAGGTACTGAATCAGTTGCCCGAAAAGAGCGCGGAGGTCTTCAAACGCAGCCGTTTTGAGAATCAGTCCGTCCGTGAAATTGCCCAGGGGCTTAATCTGAGTGAAAAAGCAGTCGAATATCACATTACCAAATCGCTACGCTTCCTGAAGGATAATCTCAAAGAATATCACTCGGATAATTAGGCAGTTTATAGCTCCCACCACCTATGAGTCAAGACGAATTTAATCAACTACTAAAACGCTACCTGGAAGGAAAAACCACCGAGCAGGAAGACCAACTGCTATCGGAATGGTACAACTCACCGGCCAACCAGGTGGAAGTGGACCTACCTAATAATCAGAAAAATGACATTGAGAAGCGGATGTGGCGGAGCATCCGCCAGCAAATACGCCCCGCAGTGGGCACACGCCTGGTTCGCCTGGCTTGGATTTCCGGAATAGCCGCCTGCCTCGTGCTGGGTAGCCTATGGATGTATACGCTCTCCACCTACCAACCTGAGCCGGTAATAGCCACCACCCAAAAAGTACAAACCGGGATAGAAGTAAAAAACACCCAGCAATCCGAACAGGAGGTAGTATTACCCGACGGCAGCGTGGTGGTACTTTCCCAGAATAGCAGCCTGATGTACGACAAGTCCTTCAACCAGGCCAGGCGGGAGGTGTATCTGCGGGGCGAGGCCTTTTTTAACGTAAAAAGAGATGTTACAAAGCCCTTTGTGGTGCACGCCGGGGATTTGGTTACGGAAGTACTCGGAACGAGTTTCCGAATCAGGCAGAACGAAGAAGGAAAAAAAACGGAGGTATCTGTCCGGTCGGGAAAAGTATCGGTATACGCCCGGGAGGACAATCCACTGCGCGAGCGCAACGGAGTAATACTTACCCAGAACCAGCGCGTACTCTACGATGCCGTCACCCGTAACATCGTACCCACCCTGGTAGAGGACCCCCTACCCAAGGTACCGGTTGAGCAGGTCAGAGCGGCCCTGGTCTTTCAGGAAGTACCGCTGGAGGAAGTCCTGTCGCAGCTGACTCAACTCTACGGCATTGAGTTTGTCATCTCCAACCCCAAAGCCAAAGCCTGCCACATCACCGCCGACCTCAACGGATTATCCCTGTTTACCCAGCTGGAACTAGTCTGTAAATCCATTGATGCTACCTACGAGAAAAGGGGTACGGTGGTATTTATCAACGGCGACGGCTGCTAACGAAAAAGCCGAAAATGCTGGACACATTTTCGGCTTACTGGAATACCCTCTACAAACGCCAATCTGTGGGAGGGTACTGTTTCTCAATCTTTACCAATTAAAAAACAAGTAAACTTATGAAAAAAACATTACCGGTCCCCAAAAACCTGTGGAGGGTTATGAAAGTCACATTTTCACAATTGTTCTTACTCGTGATCTGCGGTAGTCTGGCTATGGCGCACAGCATCCATGCTCAGGAGGTACTCAATCGCCCCATTACCATCATTGGGGAGAAGCTTGAGCTAAAGGATGTACTAAGCAAAATCGAAAAAGAGGCGCGCGTAAAGTTTGTATACAGCACCAAGATCAACTCAAATCAGCGCCTCTCTCTCAACCTGAACAACCGCAAGCTGTCGGCAGTATTAGATGAGGTTCTGAAGCCCATTGATGTTGAGTATGAAGTAATCGAAAGCCGGATCTTGCTAAGAAAGAAAAGAGCTGAACCAGAGCTATCACCGGATCGACAGCAATCTAACGCAAATATCGATAAAACCATCCGGGGCCGGGTTACTGACGAAACCGGGGCCGGCCTGCCGGGGGTAAGTGTGGTACTGAAAGGTACCCAGCGCGGTACCACCACCAATACCGAGGGCCGGTTTGAGCTACTGGTACCCGAACAAAACGCGGTACTGGTTTTCAGCTTTGTGGGCTACTCGAGCCAGGAGGTAGCCGTAGGTAACCAGTCTACCCTGTCGGTTTCGCTGGAGCCGGAGAACAAAGCACTCAACGAAGTAGTGGTAGTAGGCTATGGCCAGGTCCGCAAAAGCGACCTGACCGGCTCGGTAGCTACAGTACCGGTGGATGAAATCAGAAAGGTAGCCGTCACTTCGCTGGATCAGGCTCTGCAGGGTCGGGCAGCGGGGGTACAGATCACCCAGAACTCGGGCTCACCCGGCGGAAGTACCACCATCCGTATCCGTGGCGGAAACTCAATCCAGGGGGATAACGAACCCCTATATGTTATTGATGGCATTCCTTTCAAGAACGACGGTGCGGCTACTGGTTCCAGCTTTAACGTACTGAGCACCCTCAACCCGAGTGATATTGAGTCCATGACGGTGCTGAAAGATGCTTCCTCCACTGCTATCTACGGTTCAAGAGGAGCCAACGGAGTAGTGATCATCACCACCAAGCGGGGCAAAGCCGGACGTTCGGCCATTAACTTTGAAACCTACTACGGTATGCAGGAGCCACGGCGCCTCTACCCGGTCCTGAACGCCCGTGAGTACGCTCAGTTTGTCAATGATGCCAACACCAACGAAGGTCGTCAGCCCGTGTATACTCAGGCGCAGGTAGATGCCTTTGGCGAGGGTACCAACTGGCAGGAAGAGATCTTCCGCTCCGCCCCTATTTCCAACTATCAGCTCTCGATCAGTGGGGGAGATGACAAGACCCAGTACGCGCTGGCGGGTGGTTACTTCAAGCAGGTAGGTATTGTCACCAACTCCGACTTTGACCGGTACTCACTCCGGCTCAACCTGGACCGGAAGCTGACTGACCGGCTCAAGGTAGGAAACAGCCTGACCGTTAACCGCACTCTCACCAACCAGTCCCGTACGGATGGTGACCTGGGTAGTGCGGGGCTGGTTACCATCGCGGCCTTACAGTTTCCACCGATACTTCCCGTCTATACTACCGATGGCTCTTATCTGATCACTGACCCTGCCCTTACGTTTACCGCCGATAACCCGGTGGCCCTAGCTCGTGAATCCAAAAACAGAAATACCGCCTTCCGTACCTTTGGTAATGTATTTGGTGAATATCAGATCCTGGAGGGACTCAGTCTGAGAGTACTGCTGGGAATAGATGCCGTACTGCAGAAGCAGGACTCCTACCTACCCCGCAGCGTATCCAGTGGTCTGGCTCAGGGTGGCTCCGCAGCTATTTATAACGGCGAATCAGTAACCTGGCTGAACGAAAACCTCCTCAACTACTCCAGAACCTTCGGTGAAGCTCATAGCGTCAGTGCCGTAGTGGGCTTTACACAACAGGCCAACCGTTTCGAGAGCAGCCGGGCGGCTTCCCGCAACTTTGTCAATGATAACCTGGGCTCCGGCAACCTCGGTGCCGGATCGGTACCACTGACCCCCTCATCAGGAATAGGTACCTGGGGATTGCAATCCTACCTGGCGCGGGTCAACTACAGCCTCTATGACAAGTACCTGTTTACCGCGTCGTTCCGGGCCGACGGATCTTCCCGCTTCGGCGAAAACAAACGCTACGGCTATTTCCCCTCGGCCGCAGCGGCCTGGCGTATCTCAGGAGAGCCATTTATGCAGGAGGTCAAATTCCTGAGCGACCTGAAGCTGCGGGCTACCTATGGACTGACCGGTAATCAGGACGGTATTGGTAACTATCCTGCCTACTCGCTGCTAGGTACCCAGAACTACGTACTGGGCAACGCCGTCTCGACGGGTATCGGCCCTTCTCAGATTGCTAACCCCGATTTGTCATGGGAAACAACCAGCCAGGCTGATATGGGTCTTGACGTAGGCCTGCTGAATGACCGGATTACCCTTACGGCGGACGTGTACCTCAAGCGTACGCGGGATCTTCTGCTCAACGTTACCATCCCCAGTACATCGGGCTACTCAAGTGCCATCAAGAATCTCGGCCGCGTCGAAAACAAGGGTATTGAGCTGAGTATCTCTTCACGCAACCTCGTGGGTGATTTCCGCTGGAATACCGACCTGAACTTTGCCTCTAACCGCAACACCGTATTGGATATTGGCGGGACCCGCCAGATATTTGCCGGCCAGGTAGCCAACATCGCTCAGAACACCAGCTCCGGTATTATCAGAGTGGGCGAACCACTGGGTTCTTTCTACGGATACGTGACCAATGGCCTCTACCAGTCTACTGACGAACTGGCGGCCCTGGCCGATCCGCAGGCACGCAAACCCGGCGACCGCAAGTACCTGGACCTGAACGGCGACAAGAAGATCGACGACAACGACCGCACCATTATCGGGCGTGCTCAGCCTAAATTTATCGGTGGGCTTAATAATACCTTCTCTTACGGTGGCTTTGAGCTGACGGTATTCCTACAAGGCGTTTATGGAAACAATATCCTGAATGCCAACCGCTTTGAACTGGAGTACCTCAACGGAACCACCAACCAGAGCCGCGATATGCTCGACCGCTGGACACCCACCAACACCGATACGGATATTCCCCGTGCCTCTACCACCCGTCCGGCCAACCGCATCTCCACCCGTCAGATTGAGGATGGCTCGTACCTGAGGCTGAAGAATGTACAGCTGGCGTACAACCTGGCTCCTTCAGTACTGAAAAAGGTCAACATCCAGTCGCTGAGGCTGTATGTCACGGCGCAGAACTTCGCTACCTGGACCAACTACTCGGGCTACGATCCGGAGGTCAACCGCTTTGGGCAGGACAGCCGCAGCCAGGGATTTGACTATAGCAGCTACCCGGCCGCCAAGACCCTGATCTTTGGTCTGAATGTAGGTTTTTAAGCCAAGCTATCTATCTACAACATCTTTCTTTTTGACAACTACTTGAACATCTGAAATATGAAAAAGTCGACTACCCTTTTTCTCTTTTCGCTATGGGTACTGACCTCCTGCGATGTACTGGAGCAAAAGCCCGAATCCAGCTTTACACCAGCTAACTTTTATAAAAATGCTGAGGATGCCAAGGCCGCGGTAAGTACCGTATACGATCCTCTCAACTCCTCCGACTTGTACGGACAGATCATGTGGATCATCCAGGACCAGGCCACGGACGATGCCGAATGGGGCGGCGGAAGATCCACCGCCAACCAGGCTAAAAACGACCTCGACAAGTATACCTTTACTCCGGCTACTACCACTTTCCAGTCACTCTGGTCGGCTGTCTATCGGGGCATCAACCGGGCCAACACCGTCATTGACCGCGTACCCGCTATCCCTATGGACAACGAGCTGAAAAACCGTTACATAGCCGAAGCTAAGTTTATGCGGGCCTTCTACTACTTTACGCTGGTACGTCTGTTTGGTGGTGTACCTCTGGTCACGGCAGAAACTACCTCGCTGAATAACCTGGCTATCCCCCGGGCTTCCGTAGATGAGGTCTACAACCAGATCATCCAGGATTTTACGGATGCCGAAGGCGTACTACCCGCTACGTACACCGGAGCTGACCGTGGCCGCGCTACGAGAGGTGCCGCCAAAGCCTTTCTGGCCAAGGTGTACCTGACCCGTCAGGAGTGGGCTAAAGCCGCCGCCAAAGCCAAGGAAGTCATTGACTCGGGTACCTATGACCTCTGGACCAACTACGCTGATGCTTTCCTGATCTCGAACAAAAACGGGAAAGAGGCCGTGTTCGAGATGCAGGCTCTGGGGGGAGGCTTTGGCGAAGGTAGCTGGATGCAGGGCTACATGCGCCCTAACTTTGACCGGGTCAACGGCATCGCCGGCTTTGGAGACGATCCGGTTACAGAGAATCTTTACAAGACCTACAGTGAAGATGACAAGCGCCGCAATGTGACCATCCGGCTGTATTCTGCCACTACCACTCCCGCCGCCCCTGCCAGCGTTGCCTTTCCGGGCTATGTATATAAGTACCTTGACCCATCCGCCACCGCGAATGGCGACGGCTCCAACAACTACCCCATTATCCGCTACGCGGATGTACTGCTGATGTACGCCGAAGCCCTCAATGAAATATCCGCCGGAAACCCCGAAGCCTACGCCACCATCAACCGGATCCGTAGCCGGGCCGGGCTTCCCGACCTCGCCCCTACGCTGAGTCAGGCCGAGTTCAGGGATAGCGTACTATTGGAAAGGAGGTTGGAACTGGCCTTTGAAGGACACCGCTGGTACGACCTGGCCCGCACCAAAAGGCTGATCAGCGCCATGAATGCCCAGAACCCCACCATCAAGGTGGAGGAGCGGCACTACCTGTTCCCCATCCCACAGACTGAAATAGATGTGAACCCGGCACTCGTGCAGAATACCGGCTATTGATCCATAGAGTACTTTACCCGCTATTATCATTGGTGGTACAAAGGACTGTCCTTATCCTTTGACTTTCCTGACCTAGCAGATAGTAGTGATAGTAATTTCAAAGCTTATATAAGTAGACAGCCAGATTAGGCCTGCCCCAGAGCTAACCTGATCTGCTGTCGCCAAGTATTAAATCCAGATCCTTGATTTATGAGATTAAAACATTCACTTTCTCTTTTAGCCCTGCTCTTTGCACTTACAGCGGCGACTCCTCCTGTGGATGGCAGCCAGAACTCCACATCCAACCACCGGGCCGCCGTACGACGGGCCGATGTAATCATCTACGGTGGTACCTCCGGCGCCATTACCGCGGCCATGCAGGCTAAAAAAATGGGTAAATCAGTCATAGTGGTATCACCCGACAAGCACCTGGGCGGATTGTCGTCAGGTGGACTGGGCTTTACGGATACAGGTAATAAGTCCGTAATTGGTGGATTATCGCGAGAGTTTTACCACCGCTTGTACCAGCACTACCAGAAGCCCGAAAACTGGAAGTGGCAAAAGCAGTCGGAGTACGGCAACAAAGGCCAGGGTACACCGGCTATGGACGGCAGCAACCGCACCATGTGGATCTTCGAACCGCACGCGGCCGAACAGGTATTTGAAGATTTTGTAAAAGAGAATGGCCTTACCGTCTACCGCGACGAGTGGCTGGACCGTTCGTCGAAGGGTGTGACCAAGAAGGGAGACAAGATCCAGTCGTTCCGGACGCTGAGTGGTAATACCTACGAAGGTAAGATGTTCATCGACGCTACCTACGAGGGTGACCTGATGGCCGCGGCGGGCGTAAGCTACCACGTGGGCCGCGAAGCCAACAGCGTCTACGGCGAGCAGTGGAACGGGGTACAGACCGAAGTATTCCAGCACGGCCACCACTTTAAAAAGCCCGTGAGCCCCTACAAAGTACCCGGCGATCCGAAGAGCGGACTGCTGCCCGAAGTATCGGCTGAGCCACCGGGCGAAAAAGGCTCCGGCGACAATAAAATTCAGGCATACTGTTTCCGGCTGTGCATGAGCAATCACCCCGACAACCGCGTGCCTTTCCCCAAGCCCGAAGGCTACGATCCGGCGCGCTACGAGCTGCTGCTGCGGGTGTACGATACCGGCTGGGACGAGACTTTCCAGAAGTACGACCCCATCCCCAACCGCAAGACCGACACCAACAACCACGGTCCGTTCAGTACCGACTACATTGGCAAAAACTACGACTATCCCGAGGCCAGCTACGAGCGTCGCCGCGAGATCATCAAAGACCACGAGCGCTACCAGAAGGGCCTCCTGTACTTCATGCAGAACGATCCGCGCATGCCCGCCAACGTACGTGAGCAGATGCAGCAGTGGGGACTGGCGAAGGATGAGTTTACCGACAACGGCAACTGGCCCCACCAGATCTATGTGCGGGAAGCCCGCCGCATGACCGGTGAATTTGTAATGACTGAGCCGCACACACTAGGCAAGAAAGAAGTACCTCAGCCCATAGGTATGGGCTCCTATGCGCTGGATGCCCACAACGCGCAGCGTTATGTCAAGGCAGATGGCTACGTACAGAACGAAGGCGACATTGGGGTACATCCCGACAAGCCCTACTCCATCGCCTACGGTTCTATCCTGCCGAAGGAAAAAGAGTGCAGCAACTTGTTGGTACCCGTCGCCATGTCGAGTTCACACATTGCCTACGGCTCCATCCGGATGGAACCCGTGTTTATGATCCTGGGACAGTCGGCGGCTACCGCGGCGGTACTGGCCCTTGACAACAAGGTATCGCCCCAGAAGCTCCCCTACGAAAAGCTACGGGCGGTACTGCTGAAAGACGGACAACGGCTGGAATTGTAGGTAGATGGTAGGTGGTAAGGGATCAGGTATTAGCTGTTTCATTTGGGCTTGTGTCTCCATAGAACCGGACCTTTGCCATCAGCGCGTAAACTGCTAACTATCAGCCTACCTAATCTCCTTCACCCAAAAAGAGCTCAATTGTAGGCTCAATTAATAAGTAGCACCGGATAATGAAGGTCGGACTAAAACGTTCATCATTTAACTTTACAGCTCCTTGATGAACGTCTTACCTTTTTATGAAATACCTGATAACATCCTTTTTTAGTCTTTTCCTACTGGCAGGCTGCGCGACCCGCACGCCCAATACCCAAAAACAAGCTACCGAATTTGCGAAGGGAGGTGATATCAGCTGGCTGCCCCAGATGGAAGCCACCGGCTATACCTTTTATAACGACCAGGGCGTAGCCCAGGACTGCTTCCAGATCCTGAAAGACCACGGATTTAACACCGTACGCCTGCGTACCTGGGTGGATCCGTCGGATGATCCCCGGAGCGGGCACTGCTCCAAGGAAGAAACCGTAGCCCTGGCCAAACGAGCCCAGAAGTGGGGTATGCGCATCATGCTCAACTTCCACTACAGCGACTCCTGGGCCGATCCGGGTAAGCAGAAAAAGCCCGCGGCCTGGGAAGGTCACGACTTCCCGCAGCTCCTGGACGACGTATACAACTACACCTTTGACGTAATGACCGCCCTCAAAGCCGAAGGCATCTATCCCGAGTGGGTGCAGGTGGGTAACGAAACCCCGGGCGGCATGATCTACCCCGAAGGAAGTACGGCCAACTGGCCCCAGCTGGCGCAGCTGATCAACAAGGGCTATGATGCCATTAAGGCAGTGAGCCCAATGTCGAAAGTAATCCTGCACCTCGATCAGGGCAACAACAGCCAGCGGTTCCGGACGTGGTTTGATAATGCCCGCACCCACGGTGCCCGCTACGATGTCATTGGCCTGTCCTATTACCCCTACTGGCTCAAAGGCAATCCCGACTACACCGAGTCCATTGACGACTTGGGAGCTAATCTCAACGACATGGCCGCCCGCTACGATAAGGAAGTGATGGTAGTAGAAGTAGGTGGCGAAGACAACAAACCTCAGAATACCTACGACATGCTGGTAGCCGTACAGCAAAAAGTAAAGGCTGTCCCCAACGGAAAGGGCCTGGGCGTGCTGTACTGGGAGCCCCAGGGTGCCCGGAGCTGGTCGAAGTACGGACTCAGCGCCTGGGGCGAAGACGGTCGCCCAACCAAAGCCCTGGATGCTTTCCTGGTGGAGTAGTGTCAGAAGTAAAGTACACATTGGTACTTCATAGCCTTACAGCTTCCAAAGATCTCCGCAAGTAGTTGCGGAGATCTTTTTTTAGGAGTATTTCCGGGACTCAGTACTCGCTCAACCTTGACGAGCGAGGTAGTTTTCCTCATGCTCTCCGGGTGATCCAGACGAATTTATCCGCAAGAATATCACCAGTGCCATAGGGAAAATAAAGCCGAATTCGTCTTTGATTTACAAGCCTTATTCCTAACCAACCTCTTTGACCCTTTCTTCCTGATGAGCACGTTTTTTCTCCGATTGGTATTCCTGTTTGTAGTGGCTTTTATCGGCTGTGTATCCTCCACCTTCGCCCAGACACCCCTCTGGTCCCGGTATGAGCATAGCTTTACCAGCAGCAAAGACTATGAAAATCCGATCTACAACGTCCGTAATTTCAGTATACGCTTTACCTCTCCCAGCGGCCGGACTAAAAACATACACGGTTTCTGGGACGGCGCCCGTAACTGGAAGGTACGCATGGCCCCGGACGAAACCGGTACCTGGACCTGGGAAACCCTCTGCTCCGATACCACCAATACCGGCCTCCACCGTCAGCGGGGTACCTTTCAGGTGAGTGCCAACTCCAGCAAGCACGATATCTACCGGCACGGCAGCATCGTGCGCCCCAAGGGCAGCTACCACCTCACCCACGCCGACGGTACTCCCTTCTTCTGGGCCGCCTGTACTGCCTGGAACGGTACCCTCAAATCCACCGAGCAGGAGTGGGATACCTACCTGGCCAACCGCTCCCAGAACGGCTACAGCGTCATCCAGTTTGTGACGACCCAGTGGCGCGGCGGCGACAAGAACAGCCGTGGTGAAGTGGCTATCGAGGGGAGTGGCAAGATCAGCATCAATCCATCCTTCTTTCAGCACCTCGACGGCAAGGTGGATAAGATCAATGAGTATGGTCTGGTGGCCGCGCCGGTGCTGTTGTGGGCTTTGCCTGCCGTGCAGGGGCGCGAGCTGAGCCCCGGCTACTACCTGCCCGAAGAGGAAGCCATCCTGCTGGCCCGCTACATGGTAGCCCGCTACGGCGGCCATCAGGTAGTATGGATTCTGGGTGGTGATGGTAAGTATACTGATAACCTGGAGCAGCGCTGGAAGAATATCGGCCGGGGCGTATTCGGTGATGAGCACGGGAACGCCCGACCGCCGGGGGTAGTAGCCCAGCATCCACAGGGCGGCTCCTGGATTGGCGAAGTCTACGCCAACGAGCCCTGGCTGGACATTGTAGGCTACCAGTCGGGCCATAACAGCGGAGCCGGTGCTGTCAACTTCATCACCAAAGGCCACGTCGCTACTAAGTGGGACAAGTTGCCCGCCCGCCCTCTCATCAATATGGAGCCGGTGTACGAAGAGATCGGTCCTAAGATCACCGCGAAGGATGTACGCAGCGCCAGCTACTGGAGCATCCTGGCGGCTCCTACCTCGGGCATTACCTACGGCGCCAACGGTATCTGGCCCTGGCTACGCACCGGTGAGCACATCCTCAACCACGGCAGCAAGGGGGAAGGGTCCAGCCGCTGGAACGAGAGCATCAAGCTACCGGGTGGTACACAGGTAGGGTACCTGGCCCAATTTATGCGGCAACTCGACTGGTGGAACCTCAAGCCCGCCCCTAACCTGCTGGTAGTCCAGCCCGGCGATAAGCAGTATAACCACTTCGTATCCGTATCCCGCACCGACGACGGTAATACCCTCGTGGCCTACCTGCCCACGTCCACTCCCATTCAACTATACAACTTAGCCAACACCACCTACACCGCCCAGTGGTTCAACCCCGTCAGCAACCAGACTACTTCCGGCAAGGTACAGACCAGTAAAGGAGTACTTTCCGCTACGCCTCCCGCAGGCGGTGATGACTGGGTACTGGTGCTCAGGAGGGGGAAGTAGGGGTTTTATCAGGATTTGAAGTGACTGCTGAAGCATCTTTTGTATCATTAAATTAAAATTATACAATTTACAACATTTGCTAATTTGATTTGAACGCACCCCCCGTTCAAATCCAGTAGATGCATAAAGTAAGGATCAAAGTTAATATAACAAACAAAAAATCTTAATCAAGTAAAGCATTCTCAATACATACACAACAACAATTTGTTTATTATGTATTTGGTAACAATTAACCAACATATCGTATATTATACAAACTTTTCACTACTTTTGATATGAGTACTCTATACTTATACTACAAGAACCTTTAATTATACACACAAGCAAATACAATGAATAGTAAACAAATACAAAAGGTTAGAGAGGCATTCGACTCTATACTCAGAGCCGATTATATTACTTTAGACCAAGTCAACGAATTAGAAAAGCTAGAACACTACTTCATTGATTATTTTGGAATACTACACGGACTACTTCAAAAGCAAGATAACTTTATATCAGGACGAAGAGGGACTGGAAAAACGACAAATCTATTAAGGGGATACTACGAATGTCTTAAAACAATATCACCAAAGCTAAAGAACCAGAGCTCTATTTTTAATGACAGAAAAATCCTACCTATCTATATTGACCTTAGCACGTGCAACGACCTATTCGATACAGAAAATGACTTCAATTTAATTGAAGTGCATTTCATAAGGCAAATTATTGAATCGCTAAAGAAGCAACTTGAACTAATGTTCGATGAAAGCTTTCTACTGATTTTTAGAAAAGAGAATCCAGCATTGAATGATTTAGAATATATTGAAAAAGTATTAGTAGAGGGCATCACGCTGTACAACCAACGGCAGCTAACAGTAATAGATAAAACTAAAAATTCCGAGAGTTCAGAAGATTCTATCTCAGCTACCTCAAAAGACTTAGGTTTTGGTTTTAAAGACGTCAATGTTGACGAATCCGAAAAAACAACAAATTATACACAAATAAGAGGTATAAATGTACAAGACTTTCTAAATAAGGTAAACTCAATCAAAAAGAAGGCAAGAATTGATAGTATCTATGTATTTATTGACGAATATTCCGATTTGAACCAAAGCTCACAAGTCAAATTTTCCTCTCTTTTAAAAACGTTTTTAGGATCTAGAATCGGAATGTTTTTTAAAATAGGAGTTATTACAGATAGATATGACTTTGGAGACAAAGTAATCGTAGGAAGAGATATCTTCCATATTCCTTTGGACTTCAACGATTATGTAGAAAGATATGGAGGAGCTATTGCAGCTATGGCTAAAATGCAGGAGTTCGTAGAAAAGATAGTATTGAAGCGTATTGAGATATTTTGTCCTGAGCTGGGGTATTCAGACATATTCAAAGCCCCAAAAGATCAGCTATTCTACAGACTATCTCGAGAAACAATCGGTGTTTCTAGAACAATAGGAATTATATTACAAAATGCATTTGTTCAAGCGCAGTCATCTCAAACAGACTTGAAGATAGGATTATCAGAAATTAACTATGGCATAAGCTCTGCTAGAAAAACTTATCAAAAGCAATTTCAGGGAGGAATCAAAAGGAAATTAATTCCTGGATACTACATGGACATATGGAACTCAATTCTCGAAAAGGCTCTGTCAGAAAAGAACAAATTTTCTGACAGAGCATCGAGCCATTTTATGATCGACCCTATTAGGAAGGATTACCTGAACGTGCTTTGCGAAAACTTTATGATTCATTTCCTTTCTGAAAACGTTGCATCAAAACATGGTGGCAATTACAACCTCTATTCAATAGACTTTGACATCTGTGGCGAGTACAATATAAAATATGCTGACAAGAAAGATGACTACTCACCTATAAGGTTTGTATATGACAATGTTCTATCCCAATTTGATCCATACTTTACTAAAAGTAAGTCTAAAAGCTATAAGTGTCCTAACTGTCAAAAGATTTATGAAGAGCAAGAGTTAGTAAAATTCAAAATAAAGCGATGCTTCGATGACGATGAAAAATTAATAGAAATTATACATCTCGAATCTCCTAAAACAGAAGGTAATTATGCAGAAGTAGAAATTAAAATATTAGGATTGATATCTCAATTGAATAAAATTGAGGCTATGACAGCAAGAGAAATTGCAGATGCAGTTGGTTGTACAGTTCAAAAAGTATCTATTTGGGGAACAAGAGTTCTTGCAAAGAATGGGCATATCAGTATTGACAACAAAAGTGGCAAAAACTACTACTATTCAAATGATTAAATATCTACTAAAAAAATATGCTAATAGCATAGGTATACATATTTAACAAGACACCCCAACGCAACCATCAATTACAGCCTAATACTCAATGTTTTTATTATTTCATGGATAAATCGTATATTAGGTAACTAGAACTATGAAGGCATATCTCTACTGATTTACTTCCTATAGATTAGTAGAGATTTACAAAATACGTTTTGCACCTTATAAGTTAGTATAGTAGAACCAACCTGCTAAGCCATTCTTGCATCAGTTGTCCCTTTACTGTACTACATAATCATCCTGTTCGATGACCATATCTAGCAAGAGATGCTCTATCTTAAACAAGTGCGTCGGAGCATTTTAACAGCCTATATACACTGAAGTCGCCCTCACACATTACAATCCTCCGTTGTGAGATGTACTGATCACTTTTTTATTCCGATTTGATGAAATACTTAAATGAATAAATCAATCTTGATTATCATTCTGTGCTTTCTGGCAATCATCGCTGTTGCACAAAATCCTGTACCTGTTAAACCGAGAATTCTGATCAGTACAGATATAGGCGGTACCGACCCTGATGATAATCAATCCATGGTGCATTTGCTGATGTACAGTGATCGGTTTACGATTGAGGGGCTGGTTTCGTCCCCTTCCTACGGTACAGGGAGTAAAGGGGAGATTTTACGGATGATCAGTCTGTACGAAAAAGATCTGCCACAACTCCGGAAGCATAACAAAGATCTGGCGCCCCCCGACTATTTGCGCTCAATTACCAAACAAGGCCGATTAGGAGGAGCACCCTACAAAGGGTACATGGCTGCCACCGAAGGCTCGGAGTGGATTATCAAATGCGCAAAAAAGGAAAACACACAGCCACTTTGGGTCTTGGTGTGGGGTGGTCTGGATGATTTGGCGCAGGCACTACATGATGAACCCGGGATCCAGGGCAAAATAAAAGTGTACTGGATCGGAGGCCCCAACAAAAAATGGAGTGCGAATAGTTACGCTTACATCGTCGAGAACTTCCCTGAACTATGGTTCATTGAAGTCAACTCAAGCTACTACGGATTCTTTTCTAATAACCGGGAGCTGGATCATATCGAAAGTTCGGATTATTATGATCGACATATAAACGGAGCAGGGCATCTGGGAAAGGATTTTAAAAAATACTACGGGGGCGATATTAAAATGGGAGACACGCCTTCTCTTCTTTATATGATGGACGGAAACCCGGATGATCCCACACGAGAGAGTTGGGGTGGTAGTTTTGAAAAGTTCAATCACAGCCCCCGTATTGTTGTTAATGGAACAACAAGCCTCAAGGATACAGTAGCCTTTTGTTCCATTCTTGAATTTCATTTAAAAGGTCCTGAAAAGGACATTCCGGCAGACTCAGCCTGCTTTTGGATGGAGGTTCCTTATGACAAAACAGTACAAAAGTGGCCGGGTTACTACCTTGGCAACGGCGACTATGTCATCAGATATATCCCTAAAAAAGCCGAAACATTACAATACAGATTCACCTCTCAGATCCCTGAACTTGACGGACATGAGGGCAGCATTGTTGTTGACAACTCCTGGCCCGGCAAGAAGCATACAACCGACTACAAATTAGGAGATAACTGGTATACCGACAAATCCGCCCCCGACCTGTACGATGGTAAAATACAAGGAGGGAAAACCATTTTGAAATGGAAGAATAATGCTTTACAGGATTGGGCCAAACGCTGGGATTGGCTAAGGAAGAGTAAATAAAAACCTACACCCCGGGTTGACAAGCTTCGGGTACTGGTTTTGTCCGCCGATAAAGGCACGAACAGGGATCAGGTGTTATCAGATGATCTGTAAGAGGATAGGTACTTGCCCCTGTATTTGGAGATATAGGCGCAGTTGAGTTACTTGTATATAGATGTAGATGCGAAGCGCCATTCATAAAGTAGATCCCAAATCCTGACTCTATGAAAGCTATAAACGATATGATGGAAGGCGTTCCTAAAGAAAACAGGTCTGATTTTGAGTGGACGATGTTTTTTGGGATTTGGGGATTTGTACTGATAGCCTTACCAGCGCTATATATGACCATTAAGAGTACTCAGGATAAAAAACAGATAATTCAAAACCAGACCTACCAAACGGCAACTATAGTCCATGTCAAAAAAGTATTCAAGTCCAGGGCCTCGATACTTTACATAAGGTTCTACTACCAGTATTCTTACCAGGGCAAGATTTTTAGCGACTATCGCGATTATAAGTACCAGCGCTATTTTGTCCATTTTACCGAGGACAAATGGAAGTACGTAGAAGGCAGGCAGTTTCCTGTTATTCTTTCTTCAGAAGAGCCATCCAAAAACAGTATATTGATGTTTTGGTCCGACTTTTCCCAATACAGTCTCCCTTTTCCAGATTCGTTAAAATGGAGCGAAGAAGTCTTTTATAATCAATGACGAATGTATATAAGAGGTCCGGCTCAACCGCTAAGTACCTCAGCATCGTCCCAGGAAACGCTGAGAGGCCTGGGGGTACTTTGCACAGGTACTCTAAGGGCCTACTTTTACTGCCAGCGCTCACACGCTACTGCGGCACTATGGGCTCATCAACCTATTTACAGACTATAAAAAATTCTAGCCATGAAACTTCTCCTTTCTCTTATTGCTGTACTGAGCTTTTACCTGGTTGACAAAAGCCCATCCACTCACGTTGCGGTCCCCGAAGCGGTCACCGAAAAAGATCAGATCCAAACCGGTGCGGAACAAACGGATAAGTACCTGCCCTACCTCAGAGGCAAACGGGTGGCAATTCTGGCTAATCAAACTTCCATTATTGGCAAGACTCACCTGGTGGATAGCCTCCATAGACTGGGCATTAACATCGTAAAAGTATTTGGTCCGGAACATGGCTTCAGAGGCAATGCCAGTGCCGGAACAGCCGTGGCTGATGAAGCCGATCAGGCTACGGGCATTCCGATCGTATCACTATACGGCCGGAAAAATAAACCCACCAAAGAGGATCTGGCTGATGTAGACATCCTGATCTACGACCTGCAGGACGTAGGCTGCCGCTTTTATACCAACATCAATGCCCTGGCACGTCTGATGGAGGCTTGTCACGAAAATGGTAAGGAACTGCTGATTCTTGACCGGCCCAATCCGAATGGGTACCTGATCGACGGCCCCATACTCGATATGCGATTCAGATCAGGGATTGGCATGTTTCCGCTACCTATGTCCCATGGGTTAACCGTGGGTGAATTTGCTCAGATGGCCAATGGCGAGGGATGGCTGACCAACAAGGTAAAGTGCAACCTACGGATCATCAAAGTAGCCAACTACCACCACGACATGCCGTATGATCTGCCGGTAAGTCCGTCGCCCAATCTAAATACGCAGCAAGCGGTGATGCTGTATCCATCTACCTGCTTATTTGAAGGTACTTACCTCAATCATGGTCGCGGTACGTATTTTCCTTTTACCGTACTAGGCAGCCCGGAACTGAAAGGCAAGTTTGAGTTCTCCTTCACCCCGACCGGTATCAAGGGCATGGCCGAAACGCCGCTCTTTATGAACCAGGTATGCTATGGGCTTGACCTGCGCAACTATGATATCGAACAACTGCGACAAAAGAAACAGATCAACCTGCAATGGGTCATGGAGCTGTACAAGGCTTCGCCCCACAAAGAAAAGTTCTTTGACTCCAGTCTGAGTAAAGAGATGGGGGTTATCGAAAGGCTGGTAGGCTCTGGTTTATTCCGACAGCAAATTATAGATGGCAAATCCGAAAAAGAAATCCGGGCAAGTTGGGAGCCGGGCCTGAGTCAGTACAAGGCCATGCGCAAACAGTACCTCCTTTACCCCTGATGGAAAGTACGTAACCCGGTTCACCGCCAGCTCCAACTCTTTCACCTCCTGCAAGGTTAGAACAGCAGAACTAACCTGCAAAGCCATGTCTACCCCCGCCGCCCAGGCCCTATACTTCGTCGCGCTCCTGCTGGATTTGTTCATCCGGCAGGAGCGCGACAGCTTCTTAGACTTATTTTAAGAATTATATACCGGAGCAGCTACTAAGGCTATTCGTATCTATTGTAGTAGATCTTAACAGGCGCTTGCAACAACCTATTGCATTTACTACCTTACAGGCAAGTATCTTACTACCAAAGCTTTATAGTAGCGGTTTCCATGTAAGTAGTCACAGGGCAAATGGGCAATGCTTAAGTATGGAAAATATACCTACTGCGTTAGAAGTATCCGGAGCCTGCACCATAGCGAATATAAACGAAACTGTGTATGTTTACATAGCTGTTATTTCATATCTAAATATACAAAGTAGCTCCACTCAAAAATTATCAAATCTCATTGCTATGAAAGCACTTAATAGAGACTTCAAACCAGTACATCTGATTTTTGCAGTATTTGCTATTTTAGCACTATTGGATATTGCCAATGCGGGTTACCATTTCGGGATATGGTTAAAGAACTTTCTTGAATAAACTACTAAAATGCAGGGGATATAGCCGGATTAGCAATAGTAGCAGATGAGGGTAGACGTTGCGTTTGAGCAAACTGTTTGTCTGTAGGTAAGTTATCAGGGCAGGACTAATCCATCAAGCCATGTCTGTACCCGCCGCCCAAGCCCTTTACTTTGTCGCCCTTCTGCCCGATGAACAAATTCAGCAGGATGTGACTGCTTTTAAGCAGGTGGCGGCAGAGCAGTTCAACAGCCGACACGCCCTGAAGTCGCCCCCGCACATCACGATCATCCCGCCTTTTAAGCTACCGGCGGAGGAGGCTACTACCCTGGTCGAAACGATGGCGGCAGCCGCCGCCCGGCTGGCTCCCTTCCCGGTACAGCTCAGAGGCTTTGACCGGTTTGGGCAGCGGGTCATTTTTGTGGATGTTATTATGGATGAGGCGCTGCGTACCTGCTATCAGGTAACGGCGGAGGCGTTCCACCAGCAACTGGGTATCAAGCCCGACGACCGCCCATTTCATGCCCATATGACCGTCGCCTTCAAAGACCTGCACCGAAAGGTATTCGGTGATGCCTGGGCCTACTTCTCCCAGCAATCCTACGAGCGTACTTTCCATGTACAGACCCTTACGCTGTTGAAGCACAACGGGCAACGGTGGGAGGTAGAGCAAGACCAGGCCTTTAGCCTCTAGCGCTAAGCACCCCCTTCCGCCTTCGTTATACCGGGGCAAAAGGTAAGCGTGGTAGCAGGTGGTGATGGCTGGACATAGGTATATTTAGGGGAAGAAGATACTTTATGTCGTCAATAGGTCAAATGTGGAAAACAACTACCAAATGAATAGAAGAAATTTTGTTAAAGCGGGTGCTTTGGGAGCCTTTGCGGGTGTCTCAGTTATTCCGTCCCGGGTACTGGGAAAACCTCTGGGTCACGTAGCGCCCAGCGATAAAGTAAATCTGGCCTGCATCGGCATCGGCAACCGGGGGGGCGAAATCACCAAAGCCCTGCACGCGACGGGCCTGGCAAACATCGTGGCTTTGTGCGATGTGGACATGGGGGCGCCCCAAACCCTGGACGTATTGAAGCTACTGCCGGATGTACCCCGTTTCCAGGACTTCCGGGAGATGTTCGACAAGATGGGTAACAAGATTGAGGCCGTAAGCGTGGGAGTACCTGACTTTGCCCACTTCCCCATCACGATGCTGGCCATGTCGCTGGGCAAGCACGTGTACGTGGAAAAACCCATGGCCCGTACCTTTAAGGAGGTGGAGCTGATGATGGCAGGCGCCAAAAAATACAAGGTAGCCACCCAGATGGGCAACCAGGGGCACTCGGAGGCCAACTATTTTCAGTTTAAGGCCTGGAAGGATGCGGGAATCATTAAGGATGTAACGGCCATCACGGCCCACATGAACAGCCGCCGGCGCTGGCACGACTGGGACCCCAAAATGACCAGCTACCCCAAAGCGGAGCCCATTCCGAAAACGCTGGATTGGGATACCTGGCTCACCACCTCCCACCCCCTACACTACCAGAAAGACTTCGTGAACGGGCAGTGGCGCTGCTGGTACGATTTGGGTATGGGGGCCCTCGGCGACTGGGGCGCGCACATCATTGATACCGCCCACGAGTTTCTGGACTTAGGGCTGCCCTACGAGGTGGACGCGGTGATGCTGGACGGCCACAACTCTTTTTTCTTCCCGATGTCTACGACGCTCTCGTTTAAATTTCCGGCGCGGGGTAGCATGCCTCCGGTGGAGATCACCTGGAAGGACGGCCTGAACAACATACCATCAGTGCCGAAGGGCTACGGCGTCTCCGAACTGGACCCCAACATTCCCCCGCCCAGCAACGGACAAATGCAGCCAGCCAAGCTGAATCCTGGCAAGATCATCTATAGCAAAGACCTGACCTTCAAGGGAGGTTCGCACGGCAGTACACTATCCATCATTCCGGAAGACAAAGCCAAGGATCTGGCCTCCCGACTACCGGTGGTACCGGCAAGTCCGTCCAACCACTACGCCAATTTTCTTAAAGCCTGCAAAGGCGAGGAAAAGTGCCGGTCTTCTTTCGAAATAGCCGGGCCTCTGAGCCAGGTATTTGCGCTGGGGGTACTGGCACAAAGGCTGAATACGAAGCTGATCTTTGACCGGGAAACCAAACAGATCACCAACAATCCGCTGGCCAACTTCCTGCTCGAAGGAGCCGCGCCACGCAAAGGCTGGGAAGAGTATTACCGGCTGTAATAAGAGTTCGTGAAAAGCATCAGGAGCCACCCTAATAAAAAATGGGGTGGCTCATGCTTTTTAAACCGATCATAAAGCCAAGTAACAGGTGCTGCCAGAAGCGTAGTCTTACAGATTACCTTTCCTCCTTTCCCCCTTTCATTCTTTCCTCCTTCCCTACAATCTTTTACTTAAACTGCTGGATACTATATGTACTGGATTGTAGTTTGGAAGGGTCGCCCATGGCCGCGCCAATCTCTCCGATGCGGGCGTTGAGCGTATAGATATCGCCGTTTACATAGGTACTGGTGGTAGCCATGGAGTAGCCGGCCTGATCGGTTTTGACTACTGAGGCCGTAGCAAAGTTATCGTTGCTCCGGACCAGCGCCACGCGGCTGCCGCTGCCCGTCACCACGTACAGATCGGTAGTACCTACGAGCGTCAGGCCGTCGCCCGGCAAGCTGCTGATACCTCCTACTTCCGTCACCGCATTGCCATTGTTGAGGTCTACTTTGTACAGCTTTCCGGCTCCCGTATTGGCTACGATCAGGTACCCGCTGGGGTGATACACGATGCCATTCAGGCCAAAGGTGGGACTCGAAAACCGCGCATCATCACGTACCAGTACGCTGGCCTGTCCGTCGGCGGTTACCTGGTAGATCACCGGCGCAAACGAATCCGTCACGTACACTTTCCCAGTAGGATCGAGGGCCAGGTCGTTGGCAAAGTGGTTTACACCCGGCAGCAGGTCGTCCAGGTCCACCCGCCGTTCCAGGGTGCGGGTACTGAGGTCAAACACCAGCAACTCGGCCGTTTTCCGGACCGTCTGCGGGCTGCTTTTGATGGAGACACCGTTGTCGCTGTTGGCGACGAATATCCGGCCGTTGGCCACCTTCACCCCCACCCCACTGATCAACTCGGGCACCGACAGCAGATCCTGGTACTGGCCACTGGTACTTACGGTACCCAGTTTGCCCTGCGTAAGAGAAGTGATAATAAAGCGGTCCAGCTGCGACGAGTAGGCAATGCCCTCGGGATACTGCCGCTCCGCCACAAATTCAATCCGCTCCGGAAAGGCCGCATTGGGACTGTCCCGATGATCTTCGCAGGCCGTTAGCCCACAAGCTGCCGCTACGAGCAGCGTACCGTGAATAAAGTTTTTTTTCATTGTGTGGATTATTGGAAAAAATAAAACCTTTGATCTATAAGGGGATGTCCTGTAGAATTGTTTGAGACTCACGGGGGTGGCTGGTCCTGTTTCTTAATAATTTAACATACAGCAGGAGGGATTACAGCTCATGGTAAAGAAGTACCCTGGCGCTTCGGACAGGTGCAATGGGTTGCGTAAGGGTCAGGTCCTGAAAATGCGTCAATAGAGTTGTATAAAGGAGAAGTCACCCACTGGTGTCTTTTTACTGGAGACGATCGGACAAACTGTTTATTCCAACTACTAACCATTCATGAAAAAAATACTCCTAGTAGCCATTACCCTGGGCCTGATGACCGTCCCCCCGGCTTTCGCCCAGAAAGGAAAGCCCCTCTTCACCGACAAGGCCAACGACCCTAAGTTGGGGATGGTGTCCTACACTTACCGGAAGAGTTTCCAGAAAGATGTAGCCGCCACCCTGGATACTATCAAAGCCCTGGGTATTACCAATATAGAGTTCTCGAACCTGTTTGGCCGGACGGCCCAGGATATCCGGGCCCTGCTCGACGAGCGCGGTATGCGCTGTACTTCCTTTGGCGTAGGTTATCCGGATCTGGAAAATAAGATTGGTGAAGTGGCCGCCAACGCCAAGACACTGGGTGCGGAGTTTGTACGGGTAGCCTGGATCCCTCACAAGGGAGATTTTACGCTGGACCTGGCGAAGAAAACGGTGGCGGATTTTAACCGCTTCGGCAAGACCCTGAAAGACGAGCACGGCCTCACCTTCTGCTACCACAACCACGGCTTTGAGTTTCAGCCCGTACCGGCCCAGGTAGCCTCAGAGGTAAAAGGCAAGGATGCTACATTGTTTGACTACATCGTACAGAAAACCGATCCGAAGTACGTGAGTTATGAGATGGATATTCTCTGGACCTTCTTCCCCGGTCATGATCCGGCGGCGATCCTGGCTAAGTACCCTACCCGCTTTAAGCTCATGCACGTCAAAGACCTGAAGAAAGGCGTTCAGGGTAACCTGTCGGGCGGTACACCTCCCGATAACGACGTAGCCCTCGGTACCGGTCAACTGGATCTGCCCACTATCCTGAAAGCAGCTAATAAAACCAGCATCAAGTACTACTACATCGAGGATGAAAGCTCCAACATCTCAACGCAGGTACCCATCAGCATCGCCTACCTGCGTAGTTTGAGAATGTAATTTTTTAGAAGGAGGAAGGGAGGAAAGCAGGAAGGGTGGAAGGGTAATAAATTCTGAATGTTGAATTCTGAATTATTAATTAGCAGTTAAAGAGTCTTCTTACTTTAATATTTTGATAAAGTTAAAACGGGCTGTCCATAGTCAACTGAACAGCCCGTTTTTGTTTTCACGGCAATTCAGCACTCAGAATTCTAAATTCAGAATTACTTAAAGCGGTACCGTCAATATCGGGATACGGGCTTTTTTGACCAGGGCGAGGGCGGTGTTCTCGTTGAAGGCGTTGTAGAGGAAGCCGTGGTCGTGGGCCCCTATGATGATCATGTCCACCGCCAGCTTCTGGGCTTCCAGCAGGATCATATCTACGGTGGGTCCCTGGATAAGCAGCGCATCCGCCTCTATCCCTCTGTCTACCAGGCTCCGGCAGTACTCCTGCAGGTAGCGGTGCTCGTCCCGTATATCTTCGGCCCGCATATTGCGTATGTATTGCGGTCCTACGCCGTAGCCGACAAAGTCAGGCTCGGCGGCGGTGACGTGTACAATCCATACTTTGGCTCCGAGCTTTTCGGCCAGCTCAGAGGCCATCCGGATCAGCTCCCGGGATTCATCATCAATGTCGACGGCAACCAGTAAGTTCTTCATAAGTATAAGATGCTGTTTTGACTCTATCCATACGTACACTAGTACCTACCTGCATCTCTTCAAAATGTTTCCTGCGACTCCGCTTTCGGAGAAATAATTTCATCCGGCCAATAGTACTTCCTCCTTTAGTCTCAGTAGTTTATCTCTAGAATATACTTCTAAAATCATTTACCTGAGAGTAACTCTCTTTTCCGTAAAGTGCCCCAGTACGCTATTGCTTTCCACTAGTTATTCAACTCCTAACTATAACCTACCCCCTTTCCCCATCTTATGGACAAGAAAACCATCACCGGCATCAGTACTACCCGCCGCGACTTCATGAAAAGCACGTCGCTGGCCGCCACCAGCTTCTTTATAGTACCCCGCCACGTACTCGGCAAAGGCTACGTAGCTCCCAGCGATAAACTCAATATCGCAGGCATAGGGGTAGGCGGAAAAGGCAAGAGTGACCTGGCCTCTTTTGCCAAAAGTCCCAATGTGAATATAGTATCGCTCTGTGACGTGGACGACCGCAGAGCAGCCGACTCACGCACGGCCTTTCCCAAGGCTACTTACTACCGCGATTTCAGGGAGATGCTGGCCAAGGAAAAGAACAACATAGATGCCTGCTCCATCTCTACCCCCGACAATACCCACGCCGTAGCTACGCTGGCTGCCATGCAGCTGGGCAAGCACGTGTATACCCAGAAGCCCCTGACCCACGACATCTACGAGGCGCGTATGCTGGGCCAGGCGGCCAAAAAGTACAAGGTAGTAACCCAGATGGGTAATCAGGGCGGCTCCGGCAACGGTGTACGACGCATGAAGGAGATCTACGACAGCGGCATCATCGGCGACGTCAACAAGGTACTTTGCTGGACCAACCGCCCCGTATGGCCGCAGGCGATTCCGACCGATAAGGTCTACGAAGTACCCAAAGAGCTTGACTTTGACCTCTGGCTCGGTCCCGCCCCGAAGGTACCTTACAATGAAGCCTACCTGCCCTGGAACTGGCGGGGCTGGTGGCCCTACGGTACCGGTGCCCTGGGTGACATGGCCTGCCACATCATGGACCCGGTGTTCCGGATCCTGCCCATCGACTACCCTAAGTCCGTGGAGTGTAGCGTGGGAGGTACCTGGACCTTTACCCTACGCGAGCAGGACCACAACCCAGACTGGACGCCTTTCACTACGTCCATCCACCTCGACTACCCCCGCCAGGACAACAAAGGAAATATCAAGGTGAGCTGGTACGACGGAGGTATCCTGCCCGAACGCCCCGAGGAGCTGAACCCCGGCGAAGCTTTTGGGAACGCCGACGGAGGAGTACTTTTTATTGGTTCCAAAGGGAAGCTGATGGCCGACTGCTACGGGGCTAACCCGCGCCTGCTGCCACTCAAAAACAACGAAGGACTTAATATACCCGAAACTATAGCCAGGGTACCCGAGGAGAATCACTACCTGCAGTGGGTTAATGCCTGCATAGCCGGCCACGGCAAAGGCGTTACCAGTTCGCCCTTTGAGTACGCGGCTCCGTTTACCGAAAGTATCCTGATCGGTAATCTGGCCCTGCGTAGCTGGATGTTGCGGGATAACCCGACGGCCAAGCGCCCTGATGATCGCTATACCGGGCGTAAGAAGCTGTACTACGACGCACCTAACATGAAGATCACGAACTTCGAACCTGCCAACCAGTACGTGAAGCGCGAGTACCGCCCCGGCTGGAGCCTGGTAGTATAGGTGGTGATATCAGGTTAAGTATAAAACAGCGGCGGGCTCCCCAAGGGGAGTCCGCCGCTGTTTTATTAAAAGAGTTTTTCCAGCCTAGAAACCACTCACATTCAGGCGGCCGCCGGTAACGCATTTACCATCCAACGAAGCGGTTGGCACCGCACTACTTAAAATAGCACTTTTAATGTCTGCGGCTGTTGAACCTGGATTACCTGCAGCATACAGAGCCGCGCCACCTGTTACATGTGGAGTAGCCATAGAAGTACCACTGTAAGAGCCATAGGCGTTGGGAGGCAAGGTAGAGTAGATACCTGAACCAGGAGCTCCCAGATCGACTGTAGCGGCTCCGTAGTTAGAGAAGCTGGATCGTGCACCTGTCGAAGTGATTGAAGCTACCGCTATTACTGCATCGTAATTACATGTTATACCACTTTTAGGGTCCCTGACACCATTTGTATTATAATTAGATGGATAATTAGCCTGCGAATCATTGTTGTCACCTACACCATCACTACCACCATTACCCGCTGCCGCAATAAACAATATGTTTGCGTTTGCTCCACGAGTTATAGCCTCCAGTAGCGCTTGTGAAAAACCACCGCCCCCCCAGGAGTTGTTGCTGGCCACCAGGTTAATGTTATGTCTGATCTTGAGGTCAGTCAGGTAATCAACAGCTTTGATTGCGTTAGCAGTAGTACCTCCCCGACGGCCTAGAAACTTACAGGAAATCATTTTAACATTCCAGTTAACACCTACAACACCTGTACCGTTACTTTTGGCGCCAATAGTACCGGCCACGTGCGTACCGTGTTTATCAGTACCTCCGCTTTTACCACCATCATAAACAGTATTATTATTCCCATCAAAATCCCAGCCATTGACATCATCTACGTATCCGTTTCCATCGTTGTCTCTGCCATCTACAGGATCAAAGGGATTTGTCCAGATATTTGCTTTCAGGTCCGGATGGTCTACCTGGATACCTTCATCAATGATACCAACTACTACTGATGCAGAACCAGTCTTACCAGCTGCCCAGGCTTCGGCTGCCTGACTACCGTACTGGTTGGCCGGTGTAGAGGCATCACCATACATCCCCCACAAAGACCCATTGGTGAAGTAGGTATCGTTGGAGGTGGCATCGTAGGTGTAGATGTAGTTGGGCTCGGCGTATTCGATCTCGCCCAGTCCCTTCAGCCGCCCCCTGGCTTCTGCTACATCCAGAGGAGTCCGGATCAGGAATATCCCCTCCCGGTCTCCCACTCTTTCCATCATTTTGGTCAGGATGCGCTCAGCAACCGCACCATTGACTCGTGCCAGCGCTTCGGCTCTTTTTGATTCTGCAATTCCGGCTTTAAACTTAACAAGCAGCTCGTTGGGCACGTACTCATCTACGGCTGCACGGGCCGAAGAGGCGGGACCATCCTGGGGGGTACGAACCAGATCAGGCTCGGTCATACATCCCGTTACCACAAAGGCTACCGCCACCGCCACATAGGCGGAAGTGGTACTGAACTTTCTAAAATTCATTTTCATACGAATAGGTTTTAGGTGCGTTGAATTGTAATTTAAATAAGTGGTATTGAATCTAATTCACCGTTCACTAAGTAGAAGTCTACTTTTTTGTACAGAAAGCCCCCGCTCTTTATAACCTACTACCCCACTACTAGTGACTTTCAGTCATTTTCTTTTTTGGTATGAAATTTTCTCTATATTAGAGGTAAGTAAACCCTCTGAAAAAGTATGAGAACTATTGTGTTGTATGATAATCCGGCAACGCCGGAGGAGCTGTCATTTCTGAACAGCGTGTTTGAAAGTGTAGGCCACCCGGCAGAGGATATCACGCTGGTGCCCTACCGCTGGCTGATGAGCTTTAACCAGGCCGAAGTTTTTGTGTCGCTGGGCGTACCGCTCAGCAAGTTTATGTACGATCTGCAAAGCTCCCCCTACGAAGAGACCAAAGTTGGCAACAGTACCTTTCTGCTGGTAGACCCGCTTGATAAGCTGGTCAGCGACAACACCCGCAAGAAGCGCCTGTGGCACTCGCTGCAGGGTATCTACCTCAGCAATATTCCCGGCTATAAGCAGATTGACCACCCCTTTCTGCTGGACAGCGGCTTCACCGTCGGCAGACGGTTTGATACAGGCAGCAACCGCTTTACTCTGTACTACCAGATGCCGGGTACCAGCTGTACTATAGAGCTGCACGTGGGCTCACGGCTGCTCCCTGCGAGTAGTCCCGAAGAAGCCGTGGAAGAATACTCGGACATGGACCTCCTGATCGCCCACGCGCAGGACACTTATACCGTATACGGCAACCAGACCCCTATTACTACCATCCGGTACCGGGCCGAACTGATGCAGTTGCTCTCGTACATGGCCGACGGTGCGCACCCTACCCTGCAGCTAGCCTACCAGAAGATGGGTATTCCCATTCCTAAGCGCGTGCGGGTTGAATCAGAAGTAGCCGCATAAGGCACCCTACGGCCGGAGGGTAATCCCCCAGTGAAGTACCCCTTTAAAAATAACTACCTTTGTAACGGAACATTTAGCCGCTACGGAGGTAGTTATATTTTTGAGTAACGTACACGTAGCGTTCCAAAAGTTATATTATACAACTAGTTGACAAGTACACTATGTCCATTACTACTTATACTGAGCTGGAAGGGATGAAGAAGATTAGTGAAGCAGTAGCTGCCACACTAAAACAAATGCGCGAATACGCCCGTCCGGGTATGACTACCAAAGAGCTGGATGAATACGGAGCCACGGTACTCCGGCAATACGGAGCCCGGTCGGCTCCCAAACTAACGTACGGATTTCCAGGCTGGACCTGCATCAGCCTTAACAATGAGATTGCCCACGGGATACCTTCTGAGAAAGTAAAGCTTAAGGAAGGTGACCTGATCAATATAGATGTATCGGCGGAGCTGGACGGCTTCTGGGCCGACAACGGCGGCTCCTTTGTACTGGGGAATGATATCCATCAGCACAATGCGCTGGTAGACGCCTCCCGGCAGATTCTCTACAAAGCCATACAACAGATAAAAGGGGGAGTACGCATAGCAGACGTAGGAAAGTTTATTGAAACCGAAGCCAAAAACGCCGGCTACAAGGTAATCCGAAACCTGGTGGGACACGGCGTAGGTAGAAGCCTGCACGAAGCCCCCAGCGAGATTCCCTGCTTCTACGATAAGGCCAATACCCTGCGTTTCAAAAAGAACTCAACCGTAGCCATCGAAACATTCATATCAACCAAAGCTGCCTACGCGCACGATAAGGGCGATGGCTGGACCCTCGTGACCAAAGACGGCAGCTTCGTAGCCCAGCATGAGCATACCATATTGATCACCGACGATGTACCGGTTATTTTAACGGAGGCCAATGAGATCTGAAGCCACCAGGTCTCAGGAATCTATAACTCCAAGGATAGACAACTCCCGCTGAGGTATATGCCCCAGCGGGATTATTATTTATATACCTGGTATCAGGGCCGTAGCTGACATCACAAAGAAAGACCCACTAATAGCCGGACCAGCCTTGGTACATTGATGATCGTACTTGATGAGGTTGCCCGAGAAGGTACCTTTGACGTATTTACCAGGTACGTACTCTTCGAATACCACCTGCCCGCTGGCTACCATGTCTTCTCCATCACACCAGTCGTGTCCGCTATCGTATTGCTGACTGGGCGACAGCGTGAAGCTAACGCGGCACTTGTTTCCTTCGGCGGTATACCAGAAGGGAAAGCTCCCTTTTCGGCCGTTACTAAACTCGATCTGCAGTACTTCCTTAGGAGTAGCGCCTATAATGCTGGCATTAGTAGGGTCTTCATCATCCAAGATAGCCATTGAACTAAATACGTAGTCCTTCCCGAGGAAGTTGACCTTCACAAAGCCAGAGCCAATGTAAAGCTCCTTTACCAGTATCAGTTTGGTAGGGTTGTTCTTGAAGTTAAGCTCTACCGATATAGTCACCGGATTGGGATTGGAAGGCCCACGGGGCGCTGTATAGGTAGCCGACGAGCCGGAAGGCTTCAGAGTACCACCGCCCACCAATGACCATTTGAGTCCGTTGTTGGCTCCGCCCGTTCTCTGAATCAGAGGCTCTTCCTTCGTCTCCGTCAGCGGTGCCAGCTCCATGATCTGCAGGGTTACCGACTCACCATATTTAAGTACGTCCTTCGCCGGGTCCGTCACTAACATAAAATTCTCAAAGAGGCTCCAGTCGCTGAAGTGCGGCATGGGTACGGTCACCTCCCGCTTCTGCTTGTCCAGGCTCTTGCCCGGCACGTTGTACCATACCTTGTCGGTACGCTGGTAGGCAATGCCCAGCGCTTCAGGAGCGCTGTTGACTACTTCGGCGTCGGAGTACCTGAACTTCAACGTAGCAGGCTTGCTGAACTGCTGCCCGTCGGGCAGGAAGCGGTACGAGGTACCTACGCCGTTGGGGGTATGGTTGCTGATGGGCTGGATGGAGATGGTCGTCTCCTGAGTCAGGGCTCCGGCCGGTATGGTCAGCTCTACCTGGCCGTCGGCGGTGGCGAGGGTACCACCCTGCGGGCCAATATGTTTGCTGACTACCGCTCCCTGAGGAGTACCTACTTCGGTAGGCTCAGCGACCTGATCAACCGGATCCGGCCCCTGACCAGCGTTATCAGGATTACACCCCGACAGGCTCAGGAGGAGCCCCAACGTTAGGGCCGATATACTATGCATTAATTTCATGGCTATATGATGTACTTAACTCTAATGAAGGATGAGTGATGATGGGGTATATATCGCCTGGGTAAGCTACTACTCGGGCAGGTTATACGCTTTGCGTACCTCTTCGTAGTTGCTCAGGTCCAGCCCTGCGTGCAGGCGGGCGTTCTGAGCCGGTACGATCACCACCCGGATATCCTGCAGTAGATACTTCTCCCCTCCTCCCTCAAATACATGCACTGTACTGATCATGCGACCATCCTGTATCCTGTAAGCAAACAGTACATCCTTTATCAACCCATTAGCGTCCTTCTCCGTCGGAACCCTAAGTTTATTAGGTATCGGAAACCACACATTCCGGAGCTTGACATAACCCTGCACCAGTCCCTTCTCAACCGCCGCCAGATTTTTGTACGTGATAACGGTGGTATCTATAAAAGATCCGTTATCGGTAGAGGAAGAAGGTCCCATCGAAAATTGAAGGGCACCGCCCGATTCACCGGCTTCGCCTTTGTCTCCCTTATCTCCTTTGTCTCCTTTGGGCCCCTGCTGCCCCTGGGCACCTGACTGGCCTGTCGGTCCTTGCGGGCCAATTTCGCCCTGCGGTCCTTCGCAGGAATAGAGGGTGGCTGATAAGGAAAGAGCGGCAACAAATAGGAGTCGACTGATGGTACGCGTTAGGCCAGGGCCTGTTACATTACTTTTTTTCATGGCTGTCTGAAGATTATTAAGTAGTAGTATGGATCAGGATCGGGTTTCATACCTGATTTTGGGCCCTAAATTGTACATGCGGAGCGGCGAAAGCCAGTACTAGATTACCAATTAGGCAAAATAGTCCATCATCTGTCATAAAAATGGGTTGAACTGTATACCAACGTGACGAGCTACCGGCACAAAAAAAGCCCCACATCAGATGTGAGGCTACGTAGCGGAGAAACGGATATGACCAGGGTACTACTTACCCATCCATACTTTAAAATCCGATACCTTTTCGCGACTTACCAGCGCTTCCTTGTCAATGGATGGATTCAGTACCAGCGACAGGCGATTGCCAAAGTACGGGTGGATCTGGTGCACCGACTGGTGTGATACCATGATCCCCCGGTTGATCCGGTAGTACAGGTCCGGCTCCAGGGCTTTTTCCAACTCATCCAGCGTATAGTCGATCAGGTACTTTTGGTTGGTATAGGTTCTGAAAAACGCGAAGCGGTCTTCGGTATAGAAATAAGCGATGTCTTTGACCTCGATGGATACCATGCGCTGCCCCTGACTGACCAGAAAGCGCTTCCGGTACTCTTTGGATGATTTTCCCTGTAACTCCTGCAGTAGCTTCTCCAGGTTAATAGCGGGCGGAGTAGCACCCGAGGCCGCCTTTCCGCGCAGGTCCACGAACTTCTTCAGGCTGCGGGCCAGGTCCTCGCGCTGTATGGGCTTCAGCAGGTAGTCGATACTATTGACCTTGAAGGCCTGCAGGGCGTACTCATCGTAGGAGGTCGTAAAGATGACCGTGCTGGCAATGTGGGTCCGGTCAAAGATCTCAAAGCTCTGCCCATCGGCCAGCTCAATGTCCATAAAGATCAGATCGGGCGGAGGGTTTCCTTCCGACTGGTAGGTAGTCAGCCAGTCCACGGTTTCATCAATTCCAGCCGTTGCAGCCAGTACCTCAATGGATTCATCCACCTCCCGAATCAACTTCCTGAGCTTCCGGACGGCCAGTTCCTCGTCTTCCACAATAAGTGCCTTCATTACGATCTATGCTTAGTTGTGCTGGTTAAAAAGGGGTAACGTTACAGTAAAAAAATCAGTAGTTTCCTCGATACGTATGTCCGACTGGTCGGTCTGCCGCTGCGCCAGCAGCTTGTACTTGGACGAAATATTGCTCAGCCCCACTTGGTTGGACTGTACCCGCACGATGCGCTTCTGCAGGTTGTTCCGGACCATTAGCTTGCCGTCTTCGGTTGTCTTTATTTCGATGTGCAGCGGCTTGCTGGTGAGCGTGATGTTGTGCTTTACGGCATTCTCCACCAGGAGTTGCAGCGTGAGTGGCGGCAGGTAGTACTGCTTCAGCCCTTCCTCAATAGTAATATGTACCGATATACCCTTGCCATAACGGGTAGTGAGCAGGTGAATGTACGACTGGATAAACTGCAGCTCTGTCGCCAGGGGCGTCAGCTCGGCTTCGTTGGTCTGCAGCAGGTAGCGGTACACCTTCGACATCTCATCTACGAAGCGCTCGGCTTTTTCGGGTTCATCCGCAATGAGTGACGACAGCGAGTTGAGGGAGTTGAACAGGAAGTGCGGATTGACCTGGCTCTTCAATCCATCCAGCTGGCTCTGCAGGTTACTCTTCTCAAGCTGTTCTTTTTCCAGCATACTCTTTTTCCACTTGTCGGTCGAGTAGAAGCTCTCGTAGATCCCAATGGAGATCAGGTTAGCCGCCAGGTTCATGAGCAGCAGCTTGACGAGCGACTCGGTACTGTAGCTGTAGCCAAACAGATGAAAGTAGTCATACATAAATACCGACCCCAGCACCGCCATAGGCGTAATGGTACACACGACCCAGAGCGTCATCACGATGCGGGTAAAGGTCTGCCTCAGGTCGGGGTACCTGTGGGTAATATCTTCGATCAGGTAGTCCAGGGATACAAATACGCCGCTCACCAGTACGAAGTTCAGGGTGGTCGACAGCAGGAACGCTACCGGGTCATAGAGGTACCGGTCACCTACCAGAAAGTAGCTGCATAATATAACGTACATGGGTACCAGAAGCAGAAACTGCCACTTGGTCCGGGAAAGAAATCGTAACCAGTGCATACGAATGTGATGCGTGATCTTTGCCATTTTAATAGTATAAAGGTCCCCAGTATTACGTTAAGCCACTACCTGTTCGTGTCTGAGCTGCCGGATGCGGTGATTGAAATGAGATAATCTGTTGGTGAAATGTTGAGAAAAATGGTGACAAATATCCGAAATTATTGGCACATCCGGATATGCTGGAGCCGGCACCAAACAAGTAAGCCGGACCTCTGCGAGATCCGGCTTGACATGCTACCCATTAAACGACTACTGCACCATCTGTAAAAACAGCTAGTAGCTGGTATATGTGGCTATTGTATGTTGATGATTATCTCCTGGTTTGTTTTCACAGGCTTTCAGCCCTTCGTCAACAATGACCGACAGGTCCATTTTCTTGCTGGGATGATTGGGATCAAACATCCAGATTTTGTCAATTACCTCCCAGCCTTTGTCCCGCCCGTAGGCTTCGGCGGCTTTATTGACGGCAAAGATCCGGTCACGGGTCTGGAGGAACAGATACTTACCCTCCTTGCAGCAAAGCTGCACACTGTCAACGGCCAGGGGCCAGATCTGGTTAAAGTCTTTTTTGTATAACCACTTCCCTTCTATTTTTAAAGGCTGAGCTCGTTGATTGATAAGATCGTTGGCACCTACTCCTAAGCACACGACAAGTACAATTAATAGGGGATACGATATCTTCTTCATGGAGCACTTTGGTTAATTATTGGTTACTCTAAAATTCTTAAAGCCACATCAGAGTATATAAATCATGTGCCACAGGAACCGGTATTAGAGTATTAAATTATTGTTATATAAATCTTCTTAAAAGCTGCTGTTGATCCAAGATCAAATTGTACTATTTCTTGTAGAGTTGACCAAAGATCATAGTAACGGCAAGATCTAGTTGGGGAATTGAAAAAATGAACAACTGTGGCATGGGGATTGTACTCCCCAATTATCCCAACTACAGGCACACACAATTATAGAGGGGCCAAAGGTTACTAACCGTTGTTGTGATTCAATGTTTCGATAAGACTAAACCACTATCTGGACGAGCAAGTAGTAACCACTACTACATTTATTTACTATTCCAGCCCCATTTCCCTGATTATAAGAGCATTAAATTCCCCACTTGCTTTTTCTCCACATAGTACATCCTGGCTGAGGAGTAGCCTTCTTTTCATAGGCGTATACAGTCAACGTAGGGTGTGTATATATAGCAGCAGTAGCACAGAAGTTGTTTTTATGCGTATAAAACTTTCGGTAAGTGGACTCAGGTAGAGAAGTATGAAATTTTTTATATGGCGAAACCCCGGCAAAACTGAATTTTGTATCCGATGGGCACCTAAATTACCCTTTCTGTACCTCAAGGCAATCAGGTAAATGGTCAGGAGAGGCATGCGAACCTGAATCCGCATTTCGGAATATGACACCTCCTACAGGTATCTCTACGAGCCGCTCCGCAGGCAACCGCGTACCCGGTCTTGAGCAAGTACTATGTGCAGGAAGAAGACCTCGAATGTAAAGCGAAGTAAGGGATGGAACGGGCACAGTACCTCCCGGCAATACACGAGTTATATAAGAACGAGAATCAGAAACATCACTACCACCAGCAGGACTGCTACCCACTGGAGCCAGGGTGTCGGCCGGGGGAACTCGTAGCTGCATATAGGACAGACTCTTTCGGTCGCATCAACATTCATAGCACAGCCAGGACACTCTTTCTTCTTCATAGCGTTGGTAATCGTAGTTTAGATTTGGGAATAGAAATGGTCTAGTACCTGCCCTACCCGCCAGACTTCCTCAAATGTATTGTACAGAGGCGTCGGGGCCAGCCGGATGCAGTTGGGCTCCCGCCAGTCACCAATGATACCATTCCGAACCAGTTCATCAAATAGTGCCTTCCCCCGCTCCTCCACCAGCAGCGACAGCTGACACCCCCGCTCGTTGGCATTGGCCGGAGTCATGATTGTAACCGGGTTACCGTACGTATGGTTGATCTCCCGTAGGATGTACACCAGGTACCCCGTCACCCGCTCGCTCTTTGCCCGTAGCTCCTTCATACCGGCCTCTTCAAAGATAGCCAGCGAAGCCCGGTGTACCGCCAGTGACAGTATGGTAGGCGTACTTACCTGCCAGCCATCGGCCCCAGCCATGGGTACAAAGCCCTTTGTCATTTCGAAGCGGCGCTCCTCCTGATACCCCCACCAGCCCGCCAGTCGGGGTAGATGGGCTTGGTGGTGCTTCTCGTGCACAAAGATACCCGATGCGCCGCCAGGACCGGAGTTTAAGTACTTATAAGAGCACCACACAGCAAAGTCTACCTGCCAGTCGTGTAGCTGCACGGGGTAGTTTCCTACCGCATGCGCCAGATCGAAGCCAACAGGTATATCGTATTGGTGCGCATGCTGGGTAATGGCCGGCATATCCAGTACCTGACCCGTATAGTAGTGCAGCCCGCTCATGACGACCAGCGCCAGCGAATCGGCATGCGCATCTATGGCCTGTAGGATGTCCTCCATCCGGAGGGTGTATTCGCCGGCTCGGGGACGTACTTCCACTAGTACTTCGTCAGGATCGTAGCCACGCGCCCGCACATGAGTCTCCAGCGCGTACTGATCCGAGGGGAAATCGCTTGCGATGGTAAGTACTTTGAACCGCTCCGCCGTAGGCCGGTAGAACGACGTCAGCATCAGGTGCAGATTGACCGTCAGATTATTCATGGGGCATACCTCCGAGGGTAGTGCGCCTACTACCCTGGCCAGTGGCTCTTTGCAGTAGCGGTGGTAGTATAGCCAGGGCTCCTCCCCTTCAAACCACCCCTCTACGCCGTGGTTCTGCCAGATGTCTAGTTCCCGGCTCAGTGCCTCCCGCGCCGCTACGGGCTGTAATCCCAGGGAGTTTCCACACAGATACGTCAGGGGCAGGCCTTCCTGGGGCTGGCCGGCTTTATGAGGAATCAGAAACCGGTCACGAAAGGGCCTGAGCGGATCAGCCTGGTCTTGCTGTTGGGCGTACTGGAGGGTATTCTGGTAGTCGGACATGGCAGGTTCTATCGGCTGATGCGTGCTGGCAAATCTATATAAAAACCGGGAGCTACCCCAGTTGTTTGAGGTAGCTCCCGATTAGAACACGTATTGTAACTCCTACATACCCATGCGCATCAGGCCGGGAGTCAGGCGCAGGTACACCTGGGCCGATAGCGGATTGGTGCCGTAGTAAGGTTCCAGTTCGGTATCTTGCGTGTAAAATGTTGCCTGTCCGCCCAGCTGGAGTAGGGTATTGGCAAAGCTGGCTATCTGCCGGTTAACACCCAGGGTCAGCCCCGACACCGGGAATACCCTATCGTGAGGAAATGCTTCGGGTACATTCACAAAAAGCTCCTCGGGTGATTTCTGTACCCACTCATAGCGACCATATACTCCCCACCTGTTCAGCTGCAGGTTTGACTCCAGCAGGGCGGAGTGCTCGCGGTGCCCATGCCCTTTGTCATTAACCCCCCACACCAGCGTGGATGAGAGCCAGCGCGTAGGGCTGCCCAGCAGCGGTACGGAGTGCTGCGCCGAAGCCGTGGTACGATGCACATCCCCATCGGCATGCGACACCTCCGGACTTTTGATAAAGCCACGGGATACTTGGAAGGCCCAGTTATCCGTAGGGTTATACATCAGGCGGTAGCTGTACGAGTCAAAGCGGGGGCGGTCAAAGTCAAAGCGGTTTTCGTCGGGCTCACGACCGGTAAAGCGGGAGGCCTCTACCTTGAAGTCGCCGTAGCGTACTCCGGCCGTAACTACCCCGAACGTTATGTGGGTAGCATCCTGCCAGTGGTGACCCAAGGTAGCGTTGGGGTTATTGAAGGCCGACATCCGGTGCATAAAGGCGGTGGGGCCCAGGGCCGGCTCACCCGGATAGCCTACGTAGATGCTGGCGTCCAGTTTGGGACTAAAGCGCTGGGTATAGCCAACGGCCAGCTCCGAAATGAGGTCGTGGGGGTGCTGTCGGTCAATGAGGGGCTGGTTCTGCCAGGTTTCACCCGACTGGTACAGGAGCGGATAGCCTGCTCCACCGTCAAATATACGGTCCAGCGATACCATGCTCCGGATAGTGACCAGGCCATTCTGCCCCACCTGCCGCTGGGCCATCCCCATGACCCAGTTAGGTACATTAAAGGCCCGCTCAGAGCCTTTGCTGCCCTTGTTGTTGATATTTTGCCCGTTGTACTGCAGGAACACGCTACCGTGTACCATGTAGTTCCAGTTGCGGCCGTGGTGCATGTAGGCGTACATGGGCGTGGCATCGGGCTGCCAGCTGGTACCGGAGCCGTTTCGGGTCATGGGCAGGCTGAGCGAAAATGCGTGCGTCATGTGGTGCATACCTCCCATTTGGCTACCGGCGGCTCCTTCCATGGTATGTCCCTGATGCATAGAGTGGTCAGGCTTGGTAGTATCGGCCTTCGGTGCCTGATGCTGGTGGTGATCATGCTGGGCCGCAGCCGGTACGGCTACTAGTACAGCAGCCACAATGGCTATAAGATCTAAATAGTGCTTTTTCATGGGTTGATAGTGATTATGTGTTTAAGAGCTTCTCTTCTCCTCAATCAGCATCCTGTCCAGCTACCCCACAAATAACTATGCCTACCCCAAGCGCGGCGAAAAAAGCCCAGTACTTCCCCTACCCCAGTAGCCAAAAAGGCCGTGGACAGAAAAAGGAGGATGGTAAGAGGGGAATCAGATCCAGATAGTGGGCCGATGGAATATATGGTAGCTGCTAATAAGCTGGGTATGCCCAACTTGAGTACTCAATCAGAGTAGCAGAAAGGAGGTATATTGGGCAGGAAGAGGACAGAAAATATAAAAGCCGGAGGAACAAGTGTTCCATCCGGCTTTTCAAATATTAGTGCTTCATATCGCTATGAGGAGCTGCTGTTTTGCGGCAGCACTTGGGTAGTTTGTCGTGCGCCTTCTGATCGGCTACCATTCCGTCTGCATCATAGCCGGTATTGACAATGATCGACTTGATTGAGGCTTCGTCGGTTTTCTTAGGGTTGTACTTCACCGTCATCACCTTGTTGTCCAGGTTCAGATCAGCTTCCTTTACTCCCTTCGACAGGCCCAGATTACGCTCCAGCCGCTCTTTACACATTTCGCAGATAGCCGAAGTTTTTACCTTTACTACCTTCTCTTTGTCATCAGCCTGCGCAAAGCCAAAAGTCACGCCCAGGGCGAATAGTATTGAAAAAAGGGTTGCTTTCATGGTTATGAGATTATTGGGTTTATGAATTAGATTGTATTTAAAGCTACTGGTTTAATGATCGTGATTATGGCCGTCACCTTCTGTATGCGCTACGGCTACTTCTTTCAGGTCCATTTCGCACACCGGACATTTTACTGCTTCGGCGTAGGTCTTGTCTCCTTCGCATTTCATGGGACAGGCAAACTGCTTGCCATCGGCTACCTGCTCCGTAGCAGCGGGAGCATCGGTAGTTTGAGTGGTACTTTCGTCATTTCCGGAACAGGCTACCAGGGCACCAAACGACAGCAGAAACAATACTTTTTTCATTAATTCAGAAAGATTACGTGTTATAAGAGGTTATTTAATCTATACTTGATCCAGTGTTTTGCGCGCCAGCAGCGCTCCCTTCTTGTACTGTCCGGGCGTCTGTCCCGTCAGCTTTTTGAACTGGTTGGCCAGGTGAGCCGAACTGCTGTACCCCAGGCGCCAGGCCATTTCGCTGATGCTTAGTTCATCGTACGACAGCCACTCTTTTACTTTTTCTACCCGCTGCGCGATCAGGTACTGCTCAATGGTAGTGCCCGTCTCGGTCGAAAAAAGGGTGCTCAGGTACGAGTACTCGTAGCCGGTCTTTTCGGCCAGGTAGTCCGAGAAGTTCATCGTGCCGGGCTTCTGGCCTTTCAGATGCTGTACCTCTTCGATAACCAAGGTCTTTATATATTCAACAAGGGCCAACCGGCGATCGTTCAGGAGTTCAAACCCACTTTTCTTCAAGGTTTCATCCACTTCCAGGAGCTTCTCGGCAGAGGGCTCCCCCTCTACTTCTACCTCTCCCAGCGCTACATCCTGCACCTGCAGGCCCAGCCCTTCCAGTTCCTCCCGCACTACCCGCCGACAGCGGTCACAGACCATATTTTTGATGAGTAGCTTCATAATTTCAGTACTCGTTATATCTATTTTTTGAAGGAAGATAAAGCACCAAACAACTACTGTGCTTTACTTTAATAAAAGCTAACAGCTAAAAACTAACTGCTAATACCTATCAGCTACTTACCTGATGATTTTATATCGAATACCTGCGTAGATAGTACGCCCCACGACGGGTCCCCAGGCCATACCGGCATCAAAGCGCTGACCAAAAGGATCGTTAGCCCCGATGATCGGATTCATCTGACGGAAGCCCGTCAGGTTCTCGCCTCCGAGGTAGATGTCCCATTTCGGAAAGGTACGTGTCACCTGCGCGTTGAGGTTGTAGAAAGCCGGAGCTATATCCGTAGGCATATTCTCATAGGAGGTATGATCGTAGCCGGGATCCATGTTCGGGATGCGGCGTTTGCCGTTCCACTGTACCGTCACGTCAAACTTCCACTTGTCATAAGGCAGCGCGTAGCCCGCGTTGAAGAGTACCCTGTCGCGGCTGATCATCATGCGGGGCAGCAGTACCTGCTCTCCGTAGGGCTCGCCCATGGTTTGCTTCACATCGAACAGGCGGTAGGCCAGCTTCAGTTCGAAGCGCTTGATGGGCGTCAGGTTTACTTCGGCCTGGAAGCTGTTGGCAAAGGCCTTGTCCTGCAGGTTATAGAAGTAGGCAAAGCCGGGGTGTTCAAAATCGGCTACGAGCTGGTTCTGGAAGTCGGTCCGGTAGTAGTCCACAATAATGTTGCCATCCATGCCCCCCAGGTCAAACTCCTGCGTCAGACTGGCGCCGTAGTTCCAGGATACCTCCGGGCGGATCTGCTCCCGAAACACCACCGCCCGCGAGCTCACCAGGTTGCCGTAGTACTCAGCCAGCGGATTGGCCACCCGGAATCCTTTACCGGCCGAAGCCCGCAGCGTTGTATTGGGGTTGAGGCTGTACTTAAGGTGCAGACGGGGCGTCAGCTGCGTGCCGAACAGATTATGAAAATCTACCCGTGAGCCCGCTACCAGTACAAACTTGTCCAGGTTGTTGTAGGTGTACTCAAAGAAGGCTCCCGGTACCGACTCCGTACGCGCCAGCGTTGTATCGCGGTACTTCTCGTTGTAGTCGTCCAGCAGATAGCTCGCACCAGTCTTGAACGAATGGTTGGTATTGCCAATGATGGACTGGTAGATCAGGTTACCGTACAGGGTTTTCTGCACGCCATCGTAGTTGGTAAAGCCAAAGTACGAGCGGGAGTCGTGCAGCGAGGCGTTCATGACCAGTCCAAGCCCCTTGTAAGGCTTCTCCGGGAACAGCTTGGCTACCTTAGAGAACGCCTCAAAACGATTCACATTGGATCCGTACCCGTAGGCGCGGTACGTACCGCGCAGCTCCGGCTGGAAACTGGTCTGCCCGCCCAGACGATTCTCGTGTAAGGCTTTTACACCAAACTGCGCCATCATCCGCTCGCCCTGGTACTTCCAGCGGTTCATACCGTTGAACTGCGTATACAGCGGCAGATCCAGAAAGCCATCCCCATTGTTGTCCACGCGGTTGCGCAGGGTACTGGCGTGCGACAGGAATCCGGTGCTCCACTTGTCGTTGAGCTGGTGCGCCAGGTTGAGGTTCAGCTCCGCCCGTCCGAAATTATTGACGTAGGTATTAAAGTACAGCTTTTCGTGGGTATCGGGCTTCTGCAGCTCCACGTTGATCTGCCCCGTCATGGACTCGTAGCCATTCACTACCGAACCCGCTCCCTTACCGATGTCAATGGATTGTACCCAGGTACCCGGTACGTAGTTGAGGCCAAAGGTAGTAGCCAATCCGCGGATGGTCGGGATGTTCTCGACGTTGGTCTGGATGTAGGTACCGCTCAGTCCCAGCATCTGGATCTGCTTGGAACCTGTCACGGCATCCGCGTACGATACTGACACGGAGGCGTTGGTCTCGAAGCTCTCGGATAGGTTACAGCAGGCGGCCTTGGCCAGGGCCCGGGTGGTGATGATCTCGGTCTGAATAGGATTGAGGCGGTCGACGGTGGTGGCGTTGCCCTGTACCACTACCTCATTGAGCGTTTGCTCACTCCGTAATATAGCTTCCACTTCGCTTTCGGCGCCAATGCTAAGGGTGTCATTGACATAGCCCACAAAGCTAAATACCAGCTTATTGGACTGCGCACTACGAGGAATGGAAAAGTGGCCGGAAGCGTCGGTACTGGTACCCAGTGTAGTACCAGCCCAGAATACACTGGCTCCGATCAGGGGTGTTTTTTCGGTATCTGCTGATGGTTGCTCGTACACCGTCCCGGTGACACGCTGCGCCTCAGCCACGCTTGCAAGCAGGGCCAGTAGCCCTACCAGAAAATATTTATACATGATGCTATTTAAGTCTGTTGATAGTAAATGAGGTGTGATAAAAACCACACGTGGTCAAGTCATAAGAGTACATCTCCGTACGCCTACAACTTACCTTTGACACTCTGTATCGGCACGCTTAAATCAGAAAGGATTGGACGAACGAAAGCATGCTTCGCCCAAAGAATAAGGAAGAAAAGGAATGGACTACGGCATGACGGGTAGATGCCGGTAACAGCCAGTCAGCGATGGAGATGACGACTGCTTTGACCGCAAAGACCACCGCTTCGGCCAGGGACTTAAGCAGCTTGGCTATGAGCTGTGAAAATGAAGATACAAAATCTACCTTCTGGTACTTTTGCTCCTCTTTACAGCAATCCGCTTTTTTGACAATGGTTTCGTGAGGCTTGACGTGGCTCACGTTCTTTTTCATACAGCTCTTACACCCGCCCTTGGCCTCAACGGCCATCAGCTGCAGCGACTTACCGCGCATCATGCAATGATGCTCCACCAGCCCGAATCCTGTACTGGACAGCAGCACCAGGCAGGCCATAAATACGGTAAAGGATCTGTAAATCGCGTTTTTCATGATTAGCTGTAAGCCAGTCAGGCTATTGATTCAGGGAAATGACTATTCGTACGATCTCCTGCTCTTATCAATTCTTCTGTACGAAGTTACTCAAAATATAGGTAATACCAATGAATTCGGGGTGCTTTTTAGGTGGAGGAGGGACCTTACTAATTGCCCCTCCCTCACCTTATTAGCTTATTGAACAGGTTCTGCGGTAAAGCCGGCCTGTTTCACCACCTGGGCTACTTCTTCGGCTGACTTGTCGGTTTCGACGGTCAGGATACGATCCGGGCTCTGCAGGTCTACTTCCCAGTTTGTGATCGCTTCGTCGGCATTCAGGTGGGGTGTAACTCCGGCTACACATCCTCCGCATTTGATATTGGTTTTGAATTTTAACGTTTCCATACAAGACAAGATCAATCGCCCCTATGGGGCTTTATGGTTGAAAATTTATTTGACAAAATGGTGCCCGTTGGGCTACAAGATCGGTCGCCTCTACGAGGCTAGCATATTAGTCGCCACGCTGGTGCCTGTCTTCTGTGGTTATTATTCCAGTAAATTCTTTATTTCTTCTTTTAACACAGGAATATCTTTTATAACAATGCGCCAAATAATGGTATCGTCAATACAATCATACCCATGGATGATCCGGTTACGGGTATAAACGATATGACTGGCATTACTTATCGAAATGGTAGGTTCCAGCTTTTTAACCCGGTTCATAGCTTCACCAATGATTTCCAATTCTCGTTCAACGGCTCTTCGCATCGTCGGACTAGCCAGGTACTGCTGGTAGCTTGGCTGCTCGCCAATATGTATTTCAATACCCGCAATAGCATCCAAAATATGCCCCAGGTATTCATGCACCTCTTCCCTCATCCCAAGATCGCTACTTTGGTTTTATCTACCTGCTTTATAAAATAGCTGCTCTTGAGTGACTTTTCAGTAACCAGGTCAACATCGCGTCCCAGGAGCGTTTGTAGACTATCCAGTATTTCAAAGTACCTGTCTCCGTACTCAATAGGATCAAGGCCATCTTCGAAAGCAACCAATATATCCACATCACTGCTTTCGTTAAATCGCTCGGTACATACAGATCCAAAAGCATAAGCTCGCCTTACCTTGTTCTTCCGAAGGATGTGTTCAATCTGCGGGAGATTCTGACTTAGCAACTGATTCATACCTCTTCTTTTTCTGTAATAATAACAATTATTTACTATAACTTTTGGCTGCGCAGGCGCAGGCTGTTGGTTACTACTGACACCGAGCTCAGAGCCATGGCGGCTCCCGCGATCATCGGGTTGAGCAGGAATCCGTTGATGGGGTACAGTATACCGGCCGCAATGGGAATCCCGATCAGGTTATAGATGAAAGCCCAGAACAGGTTCTGGCGGATGGTGCGCACAGTCCGGCGGGACAGCTTCAGGGCCTTAGGCAACGTCAGCAGATCCGAGGTGATCAGGGTCATTTTGGCTACGTCCATAGCTATGTCAGAGCCCTTACCCATCGCTACGCTTACATCGGCCTGAGCCAGCGCCTGTGAGTCGTTGATACCATCTCCCACCATGGCTACGGTTTTGCCTTCGGCCTGCAGCTTCTTTACAAACTGCATTTTATCGTCCGGCTTTACCTCGGCCTGGTATTGGCTGATGCCCACCTGTTTCGCCACGGCGGCGGCCGTCTGGGGGTTATCTCCCGTGAGCATGTACACTTCAATACCCTGCTCCTGCAATTTGCGTACCGCCTCGGCGGAGGTAGCTTTCAGCTGATCTGCAATCGCGATGAGAGCGACCTGCTGCCCCTTCCACCCTACTCCGATCACCGTCCGGGCCTGCTGGCGGTGCTGCTCGGCCAGAGCTTCCAGCTCAGAATTTAGCGTCACGCCTTCTTCTTTGAGGAAGGACAGCGTACCGATGAGGTACTTTTCACCGGCTACTTCGGCCTGTACTCCACGTCCCACTACGGCCTTAAAACTTTCTACCTTCACATCCTGTGCTGACGTAGTATGGTCTACTACCGCCTGCGCCAGGGGGTGCTCCGAGCGGGCTTCAATGGCCCGGATAGCGGCGGCGTGACGTTCCGTCTCTGCCAGACCTCCCAGCCAGTGCCACCCTGTTACCTGAGGATGTCCCTGCGTAAGGGTACCTGTCTTGTCCAGAATCACGGCATTTACTTCGTGCGCTTTTTCAAGGCTTTCGGCATCGCGGATCAGGATGTTATTTTCGGCACCCTTGCCTACTCCCACCATAATGGCCGTAGGCGTAGCCAGCCCCAGGGCACACGGACAGGCAATCACCAGCACCGACACCGAAGCCAGCAGCGCGTGGGTCAGCGCATTATCACCTCCCAGTACCATCCAGGCCACAAAGGTCAGTAGGGCTATTCCTATAACAATGGGTACGAATATACCGGCTATCTTATCCACCAGGCGTTGGACGGGGGCCTTGCTGCCCTGTGCTTCCTGTACGGTACGGATAATCTGCGACAGCACGGTATCCTTGCCTACCTTTTCGGCAATGAAGGTAAAGCTACCCTGCTGGTTGATCGTACCGGCGAATACCCGCTCTCCGGCCTTCTTTTCAGCCGGTACCGGTTCCCCGGTCATAAGGCTTTCGTCTACGTATGAATGTCCGCTGATGACTTTGCCATCCACAGGAATCTTCTCACCCGACCGAATCACTACCTCATCGCCCATCAGTACTTCTTTGACCGATATCTCACTCTCTACGCCCTGACGCACGACCCGTACCGTCTTGGGTTGCAGGCCCATCAGTTTTTTCAGGGCATCCGAAGTATTGGCTTTGGCTCGTTCTTCCAGCAGCTTACCCAGCATGATGAAGAAGACAATCATAGCCGCCGCTTCAAAGTACACGTGGGCGTGCAGTCCGCGGGCGTGCCAGAACTCCGGATTGAAAGTGTTGAAGGTACTGAACAGGAAGGCGATACCCGTACTCAGCGCCACCAGGGTATCCATGTTGGCCTTGCCGTGGCTGGCCTGCTTCCAGGCGTTGATGAAGAAGTCGCGGCCCAGCACCACCAATACCGGCAGAGTAAACGCCAGCATGATGTAGTTGCCGTAGGGCATGTCCATGAAAAACATACCTATGGTCACAATGGGAAGGGTAAGTATACCCGTCCAGATGGTACGCTGCTTGAGGGTAGCATACCGCTCGTGCTGTATCTCCTCCTGCTTAACAAGTGCCTCGTCTTCCTCGGCGGTCAGTATAAAGCCATAGCCTACGCCCTGTAGTACCTTGTCCAGCTCGGGGAGCGACACCTCCGTAGGCTCGTACTCCACCCAGGCCGACTGGTTGGCGAAGTTCACCCCGGCATCGGCTACACCGGTGGTATGCTTCAGCATAGACTCCACACTGGCAGCACAGCCCGCACAGGTCATACCCGTTACGGGCAGGGTGACTTTCAATGTATTTGGTTTGGTTGCTGTTTCCATAATCTATTCCATGACTAACTGTGAATCATTGGTCAGTAAGTCAATACTCATACTGACAACACAAAGGTACTACCCCACTGTTCACCAGCTATTACACAATTATGGACCAGAATTACATGATTTTGGGACGCAGGATAGTAACCTTCTTTCTTAAAGAGAAAGAAGAACGGCTATAAATGTGAAGTCTATCAACTATTTATTACAGCTCTCCCCTAAGCCGATCGCTCCGGCGCCCCGGCTTGCGCTGTGGGCCCATGTGCGCTAGCCCCGCGCAGGCCCGCAGAGCACGGAGGTGTGGGGAGAGCGGGGCCCGCCCGGCCGTGAGGGCAAACGACTGCATTACCCTAAAGTATAAAATTGAGCCTACTTGTATTAGCAGGTGCAGATTAAGCTTTGTGTGTTTTACAATGACATCTCCTAAATCAAGCCAGCCTGGTCCCATTTGGTACCGGCCGCTCAGGTTGCGACAGCACCACCTCCCCATCGGGCAATACAAACCCCGTCGTAAGTACCTCGGAGAAGAAGTTAGCGATCTGCCGGGGCGGGAAGTTGACTACACACAGGACCTGCCGACCAACCAGCTCTTCTTTAGTATACAGCCTGGTGATCTGAGCAGAAGAGGCTTTTACCCCTAGCTCTGGCCCCAGATCGATCCAGAGTTGGTAGGCGGGTTTGCGGGCTTTGGGAAAATCCTCTACCCGGATGATCGTACCTGCCCGGAGGTCTACTTTCTCAAAATCAGACCAGCTGATGGTATTCATGGATGAAATTGTCATGTTCGTACTAATTAAGTTGGAAATGTAAGAAGATTAGACAAAATAGCCTTCTCCTTACAGCCCCGCTTATGTGGAAGAACACTCTTAATTCCTTTCTGTCGGCTATCCAGAATATCCGCTCCCGTTTTTTCCATACCGTACTCTCGGTACTGGGTATCGTCATAGGCGTAGCCTCCCTGGTAGGCATCCTGTCGCTGATCGATGGTATGGAGCGGTTTGCCAACGAGCAGATCAGCCGCACCACCTCGCTGAAAGGCATCTTTATCGTGGCCCAGCCCGACAAGCTGGTCAATGACGTGCGGGTACCCAAAGATACCATACCCCGGCTCACCTACACCCAAATGAGCCAGCTCCACGCCTCCCTCACCCTGCCCAGCCAGCCCTACATGATCACCAACAGGGGCATGGAGGTAAGTATGCCGGGCGACACCCACCGTATCGGAACCGTCGTGAGCGCCGCGCTTCCGGCTCTGGAACCTAACGGTACCATCCTGGTTGGTAACCGATTCACGCAGGAAGATCTTACCCGACGGCGGCCGGTAGCCGTGGTGAATACTAAATTTGTCTGGAAAGCAGCAGGAAAGGGTAAGGCCGCCACCCTGATCGGTAAGAAGCTACGGGTGCAGGACCGAGAATTAACCATAGTAGGTGTACTGGTAGCCGACACCACCCGCCCCGCTCAGATCTATTACCCCATCTCCCTCCTCCCTGAGGCGGAGCTGCGGACCCAGCGTGTCGACTACGGCCTGGAGGCTACCCGCGTGGAAGATGTCGCCGCCCTGAAAGTACAAAGCGAAACCTGGCTGCAGAAGAACATCCGCCACGGCAAGGAAGACTACCGGGTCATGACCAACGAGTTCAGGGTGCAGCAGGCGGCGCAGGGATTTCTGCTGTTCCGTATTGTGATGGGGCTGATCGTGGGTATATCGGTGGTGGTCGGGGGCATTGGCGTCATGAACGTACTGCTCATTTCCGTCTCCGAGCGTACCTCCGAGATAGGTGTACGTAAGGCCGTCGGAGCCAAGAAGCGGGACATCCTGCTGCAGTTTCTGTCGGAGTCCGTGACAATCTCTACCTTTGGTAGCCTGCTGGGGCTAGCGCTGGGAGTACTGGGTACCATGGCGGTGATTCCCATCATCAAAGCGGTCACAAAGGTACCCTTTCAGGCGGCCTATACCTGGAACACCTTCCTGACTATCTCCATCATAGCCGTAGTAGTGGGGGTGGTGTTTGGTACCTACCCGGCCCTGCGGGCCGCCCGCCTAGACCCGGTGGAGGCTATCCGGCGGGAGTAGATTAGGGGTACCTATGTAGTTTTAAATAAATATCTGACTACTTGCAAAACCAACACTAGCGGGTGCGAGCTTAGTAAGAAGTAAATAAACTAAATATAATCCCTAACCAGCTACTACCTAAAAGCTACATCATTATGAAAAAACTTTTGATGCTTGCTGTGGTTCTTTTTTCAAGCCTTGCATTTAAGCCTATGAAAAACGACACTGCATTATTCTATATCGGTACCATGGCCAAAGACGGCCCATCGCCCATTATTCTGTGTGAGCTGGACCTAAAGACCGGAAAGATCACGACCCGAAATACCTTCACTGAGCTAAAAGGACCGGGCTACATCAAGCTCTCGCCCGACCAGAAAACGCTTTTTGCCGTTACGCAGGACAACATGATCAATGCTCTATCGGTGGGGGTTGATGGACAGCTCAAGGTACTCAACAGCCAGTCGTCGGAGGGACAGAACCCCTGCCACGTGTCGGTACTTCCATCGGGACAGATGGCTTTCCTGGCTAACTACACCGGCGGTAGTATGGCGGCCTATCCCGTCAAAAAGGATGGTACCCTGGCCGCTGCTTCGTATACCGAGCAGTATACCGGCAGCGGCCCCGACAAATCCCGCCAGGAGAAGCCCCACGCCCACTGCGCCATCCCCAGCCCCAACGGCAAGTACCTGTACGTAGCTGACCTGGGTACCGATCGGATCATGAACTACGTGGTGGACGGCGGTTCCGGCAAGCTGACTCCTAACCCCGCTCAGAAGTACTTCGAGTCCAAGCCCGGTGCTGGTCCGCGCCATATTGTAGCGCATCCTTCGGGTAAGTACCTGATTGTACTGCACGAAATGGAGCCCATCGTTACCTCCTTTGCCATTGATGACAAAGGTGCTCTTAAGGAAATCAAGACGGTCAATTCCCTACCGGCCGACTTCAAAGAAGCCAATAAGGGAGCGGCCATTCGCCTGCACCCCAACGGCCAGTTTGTGTACGTATCCAACCGGGGGTACAACGGCATCACGGGCTACCGGATCACCGACAGGGGTGGACTGGAAGAAGTAGGTAAAGTGACCCAATCCATCGATACGCCGCGTGACTTCAACATCGACCCAACGGGTAAGTACATGCTCGTGGCCAATATGAATACCAACGATCTGGCGGTGTATAGCCTGGATGACAAAACCGGTAAGATGACGTTCCGCGAGAAAACCTTGTCTGTCAACACACCTACCTGTATTGAGTTCATGAAATAGCCGCTCACCCGGCTCATAGTCAGACATAAACATTAGCCAAAGCCTCTGCGTTTAACGCATGAGGCTTTTGTTATTTGAGGGGCAGGTTATTAAGAGTTAAAGAGTACTTTACCAGAACCTTTGTCTAATCAACCCAACATCAGCAGCACTATGAAGTGGTACCTGTCAGAGATCAATGATGTATTCAAAGAACTAAGTACGCATAGAGAAGGCCTATCCAACGCCGAGGCGCAAACCCGGCTTGAACAGTACGGCCCCAACGAACTGCAGGGTACCTCCGGCAAGTCCGTCTGGAAGCTGGTCATCAACCAGTTCATGGACGTCATGATCCTCATTCTGCTGGCTGCAGCCGTGGTATCGGTACTGATCGGAGAAGCCAGCGATGCTATTGTAATCCTGGTCATTGTAGTGCTGAACGCCATCATTGGCTTTGTGCAGGAGTACCGGGCCGAGAAGGCCATCGAAGCCCTCCGCAACATGTCGGCTCCCCAGGCCCTCGTACGGCGTGGAGGTACCGAAGCACGCGTAGAGGCCTTAGCCCTGGTACCCGGTGATGTGGTCCTGCTGGAAGCCGGTAATCTGGTACCAGCCGATATGCGCCTCTACGAGGTATCCTCTATGAAGGTGGAAGAAGCTTCACTCACGGGTGAATCGGAAGCCGTTGAAAAGAACAGCGCTCCGCTTACCGAAGTAGACCTTCCCCTGGGCGACCGCGTCAACATGGCCTATAGGGGTACCATTGTCAAAGACGGTAGAGCCGAAGGCGTGGTGGTAGCCACCGGTATGCAGACCGAAATGGGACGCATAGCCCAGCTACTCCAGGGAAGTGACAGCCAGACGCCCCTGCAGAAAAGGCTGGCTAAGTTTGGCAAGCAGCTTTCGGTGATCGTACTGGTGATATGCGCCCTGCTGTACGGTATGGGTCTGCTACGCGGCGAAGATCCGCTCCGGATGCTGCTGACCTCTATCTCACTGGCCGTTGCGGCTATTCCCGAAGCACTCCCGGCCGTGGTGACCATTGCCCTGGCGCTGGGAGCCAAGCGGATGGTGAAGCAAAACGCCCTGATCCGTCAGCTGCCGGCCGTTGAGACACTGGGCTCCGTCAGCTACATCTGCTCCGACAAAACAGGTACCATTACCCAGAACCAGATGACCGTCATGGAGACCTGGCAGCCGGATACGGTCCAGGCCCCTGACCTGGAAGAGTTCAGCCGGGAGGATCTGCTCCTGCTCTGCATCAGTCTCAACCACGACGTCAAGCAGGATGAGCAGGGCGAGTACCTGGGCGACCCAACGGAGGTAGCGGTGGTCGAGTACGTCAAAAAGCAGCCTGCCTATCAGCAGGAATGGATCCAGCGGTACCCTCGGGTCAACGAAATTCCTTTCAACTCCGACCGCAAGCGGATGACCACCATCCACCAGTTTGGACCTAAGTACCTGGTCGTGACCAAAGGAGCCTCCGAAGCCATGGACGATGTGTCGGTGGATGATCCGGGACCGATCCTGAAGCAGGCCGAAGAGCTGGCGTGCGAGGGTATGCGGGTGATCTCGTACGGCTACAAGCTTCTGGATGAGGTACCTCATATGGTCAAAGAAGAGCTCATCGAGTCGGACCTGCACTTTGTAGGGCTGGTCGCCATGATAGACCCGCCGCGCGAAGAGGTGAAGGAAGCTATTGCCGAATGCTTCGACGCGGGTATTACTCCGGTTATGATCACGGGCGACCACCCCGCCACGGCCAAAGCCATTGCCTCACAGGTAGGTATACTTCGGAATGAAAAAGACTTGGTGGTGACCGGAAGGGAACTGGGTAAGCTATCCCAGGAGGAGTTTGAGAACAAGGTAGAATCCATCAAGGTATACGCCAGGGTATCGCCCGAACAAAAATTGAATATTGTCACGGGTCTTCAGAAAAAGGGTCACTTCGTATCCATGACCGGTGACGGGGTCAACGATGCGCCGGCCCTCAAGAAAGCCAACATTGGGGTAGCTATGGGTATTACCGGTACGGACGTGACCAAGGAGGCCTCGCACATGATCCTGCTGGACGACAACTTCGCTACCATCCTGAAGGCCGTGCGCGAAGGCCGCCGCATCTTCGACAACATCCGCAAATTCATCAAGTACACCCTCACCAGTAACGCGGGGGAGATCTGGACCATTTTTATGGCGCCCGTGCTGGGTCTGCCCATTCCCCTGCTCCCCATCCATATCCTCTGGATCAACCTGGTCACGGACGGACTACCCGGACTGGCCCTGGCGTCCGAACCCGTCGAGAAGAACACCATGAAACGGCCGCCGCAAAAGAGCAGCGAGGGTATCTTCAACCGGAGCCTTAGTGTACACATTGGCTGGGTCGGCCTGCTGATGGGGGCGCTTTGCCTCGGCACGCAGGTATGGAGCATGAATATAGATAATCCGAAGTGGCAGACGATGGTGTTCACGGTACTATCCCTGAGTCAGATGGGCCATGCCCTCGCCATCCGCAGCGATACGGTTTCGCTTTTCAAACAGGGGCTCATGAGCAACAGGCAGCTTACGGCTGCCGTCCTGTTTACCCTGCTCCTGCAACTGGCGGTCATCTACGTTCCTTTCCTGCAGGATATGTTCCATACGCAATCCCTTACCTGGGGTGAGCTTGGCACTTGCTTGGCCATTTCCAGTATAATCTTCTTTACTGTTGAAGTAGAGAAGTGGGTGAAGCGCCGGAGGCTTAACAGTGACCAGTGACCAGTGACCAGTTAGGCAGTGACCAATGTAAGCAGTGACCAGTGACCAATTTGAAGTATAGTATTGGGAGGCAGGTACTTCTCCTTTATAACAGAGGAGTGACCCTGCTTCTTTAACTTATTTGCTGCTAGTTCCAATTTTATTGGGTAATGCTGTCTTTTGCCCTCGCGGCCGGGCGGGCCCCGCCCTCTCAACACCGCTGGCATATTTATGGCCCTGCGCTTGCCAGCCGCACAACGGCCATAAATATAGGCGGCTTATGAGAGGGCTGATAGAGTTAGCATTGTTCTTGTTTAGTAGCAATAGGATTTCATTTTCAAAACAAACATATATACTGCTGTTACAAGTAGGCAGTCTGTCAAGTTTCCCAGCTCTCCCCTAAGCCGACCTTGCGCTGTGGGCATTTGTGCGCTAGCCTTGCGCAGGCCCGCAGAGTACAGAGGCGTGGGGAGAGCGCCGCCCGCCCGGCGGAGGAGGGCAAACGACTGCATTACCCATGAGAGCCGGAAGTAAAACTCTTTAAATATTACACCTCCCTTAATCTTCTCAGCGTAGTATACATACACACACTACCCTTGCCAATAGAGAAAAAATCAGCATAAGTACCTGCCTTGTACTTTAAATTCAGAATAAGCTTCTAGTAAACCGAGAATTTGCGTAAAATTGTAATAGTGGCCATTCCATGGTGGCCGCCTTCCATAAATCCTTTTCCCCTAATTTACCCAAACATGACCTCCCGACGCTCCTTTTTCCGGCAAGTGGGCAGCGCTGCTGCCGGTGCTGCGGCCTTACCCGCTTTTCTTGAACAAGCCTACGCCGGCGAACTCGCCTCCCATACCAGACACCTGACCGGATTGAGCCCCACCGAAGCGGCGCGGAACGAGGACTTCTGGGCCTGGATCAAGAATGAGTATACCGTCTCCCCCAACGTACTGAACTTCAACAACGGCGGGGTGAGTCCCCAGCCCCGGGCAGTACAGCAGGCGCATATCCGGTTTTATGAGTACTCCAACGAAGCCCCCAGCTACTACATGTGGCGTATACTGGATCAGGGTAGAGAAGCCCTGCGCTCCAAACTGGCCGAACTGGCGGGCTGTGACGCCGAGGAACTGGCCATCAACCGCAATGCTACCGAGGGCCTCAACACCATCATCTTTGGCCTCAACCTCAAGGCGGGCGACGAGGTAGTACTCAGCAAGCAGGACTACCCCAACATGATCAATGCCTGGAAGCAGCGCGAAAAACGGGACGGCATCAAGCTGGTGTGGATCAATCTGGAGCTGCCCCGCGAGGACGATGAGTACTTTGTACAGAAGTACACCAGCGCCTTCACCTCCCGTACCAAAGTAGTACACATCACCCACCTCATCAACTGGATTGGGCAGGTAACGTCCGTGCGCAAGATTGCCGACGAGGCGCGTAAGCGGGGCATAGAGACCATTGTGGACGGGGCGCATACCTTCGCGCACATTGATTTCAAGGTACCCGACCTGGGCTGCGACTACTTCGCCACGAGCCTGCACAAGTGGCTGTGTGCGCCCTTCGGCAGCGGAATGATGTACATCAAGAAGGACAAGATCAAGGACGTGTGGGCGCTGCTATCCAGCCCGGAACCCGACGGCCCCGACATCCGGAAGTTTGAGAGCCTGGGTACCCGCTCCTTTGCCTCCGAGATGGCTATAGGTACAGCCGTAGACTTCCACAACGGCATCGGCACCGACCGCAAGTTTGCGCGCCTGCACTACCTGCAGCGCTACTGGACCGATAAGGTACGGCAGATACCGGGTGCACTGGTACACACGCCCAAAAGTCCGAAGTACAGCGGCGCCCTGGCCCTCTTCTCCGTCGAAGGCATGACGCCCGGCGATGTGGGCAACGCCCTCTTCAACAAATCCCGCATCCACACCAGCGCTACCGTCTGGGAAAACATCAGCGGCGTCCGCGTTACGCCCCACATCTACACCAGTACCAAAGACCTCGACCTGCTGGTCAACACCATCAGCAGCATCGCCAGCGAAGCGCGGAAGAAGGGGAAGAGTTAGCGGTTTATTAATTAGCAGAACAATTTACTTGAATCAATACAAAATATCCTATTAAACTTTTCATCAAGTAGAAGACTATCTGTAGATGAACTTTAGACGAGGAAGTTATGGCGATGTAGAACAACTACGCCTACTAGGCTTAGCGTCATGGAAGCAGTATCAAGCTAATTTGACACCCGATAATTGGCAGAAGCTATTCAACAATCTTAATCGTACCGAAACGTATGCAGAGCTACTTACGCAGTCACACTGTATTGTTTCCGAAAATGCTGCAGGAGCAATTATTGGAATGGCCTTTCTCGTTCCCAGGGGTAATCCGACTGATATATTCCAAGCTGATTGGTCTTACTTACGGTACGTGACCGTTCATCCAGACTTTAGTGGGCTAGGGATTGGCAGACAATTAACCGAGATGTGCATCGAAATAGCAAAACGCAACAAGGAGCATACGGTTGCCCTTCATACTTCTGAAATGATGCACAAAGCACGGCATATCTACGAGAAGTTAGGCTTTACCATCTTACGGGAGATCGAACCACGACAAGGGAAGAAGTATTGGTTGTATACACTTGCAATTGCTTAACAGAGTGCTTCTGCCATTCTTGGGGGTATCACTAACACCCCTTAAATGTCTCGATAGAAATGCTAATAATGCGTATGGCGCTTATAGAAGAGTATAAAAGCCAAAACACCTGGCGACATTGGGAGTCTTACTTAGATAAGCTTCCGATAAAAAAGGACGAGGTAGTACTGGACCTGGGATGTGGGCCTGGGTATGTAACACACTTACTCGCTCAAAGAGCAGGGAAAGTGATAGGTATAGATCTGAATGCTGAACTTTTAAATGAAGCTCAACGATCCTATCAAGGCGATACCATTCAATTTATAACAGCAGACATTAAAGACCTCACGAAGTTAAACCTCCCGCCTGTTGATGGCATATGGACTAGTTTTGCGGCTGCGTACCTGCCTGATTTCTCCCCTGTCTTAAAGAACTGGTTAAACCTTTTAAAACCTAATGGCTGGATAGCTATTGTTGAAATGAGTGATTTATTTGCTCATAAACCTTTGGAAGCAACAATAGAGGATACTTTTAAAGCTTTCTACAAAAGGCAACTAGCAAATAATGTATATGACTTTGAAATGGGTGGAAAAGTCAGGCAAATCTTATTACAGGAAGGAGTGACAATCGAGTTGGATGAAAATAAAGAAGATGAAGAATTAGTATTCAACGGTCCTGCTGATAAGCAAATTCTGACCGCGTGGGAGAACAGGCTGAATAGAATGGTGGCATTGCAGGACTTCTTTGGCAAAGACCGGTTCCAGAGTGCGAAAAGTCAATTCCTAAACTGCCTGGGCAGTAAGGAACACTATTGTGAAGCTGAAATTAAATTTATCATTGGACGAAAGTAGCTACTGCTAATCATAGCATGATTACACTAGTAGCTTCCAATGATTCCCTAATTCCCCATGATCTTAGTACGGTGTTCAAGCCCCCAGACAGCCAGGTGATCAATTACGGATCTGAGTTTGTGCCCGTACTCGGTCAGTTCATACTCGACCGTGATAGGCTGTGTATCCAGTACAGTACGCTTTACCAGATCATGCATTTCCATATCCTTCAGCTCCCGGCTCAGCATCTTACCGGATATGCCCTGTACTTCCCGTAAGATCTCCGAGTACCTTTTCTTCCCGAAACAAAGAGAGGCCACAATGGAGATGGTCCATTTGCCATTAAGTACATCCATTGCGTCGTGAATAGCCAGAATGGTCTTCTTGCATTCGTGCGTACCGTGCTTTACTTCCTCCATAGGTTACCTGGTTACCTTTTTGTCACTGTTACTTTTTGTCACTAGGTATCAAAAGTAAACAATCTTTCCTGAACTTTGAGGCCATAAAACAAAAAAAGTAACAGACATGGACTTACTGGAAAGCCTGAACTGGCGCTATGCCACCAAAAAATTCAGCAACAAAAAACTGGCAGCGGATAAGCTGCAGACCATCGTAGATGCGATCAATCTTTCGGCTTCATCCGCGGGCATGCAGCCGTACCGGCTGTTCGTGATCGAAAACTCCGAGCTAAAAAAAGAACTGGGTGTTGGCTCGTTCAACGCGCAGATCACGGAAGCCTCCCATCTGCTGGTATTCGCCGCGTATACCGCCATCCGCAAAGAAGACATCCAAAAGTACATCCAGCTGATAGCCAGGGAGAGAAATACCACCGAAGAAAGTCTGGTTGATTTTAAGAACTCACTCGAAAAGTATTTTTTGAGCCGGACCGACGAAGAAAACTTTATCTGGTCGGCCCGACAGGCCTACATAGCCCTGGGGACCGGGATCATCGCGGCAGCCGATCAGCAGGTAGACGCTACGCCTATGGAAGGCTTTGACTCCGAAAGGTTTGATACCCTGCTGGGGCTCAAAGAAAAGGGGCTGAAAAGCGTGGTACTGCTCGCGCTGGGCTACCGCGACGAAGAAAAAGATCCCTTTGCCCGGATGAAGAAAGTTCGCCTGCCCAAAGAAGAGTTTGTAACGGAGATCGTCTAGTCGGCAACAGCTACCTGTAAGGAGATACTGGCAAATGCAAAGCTGAGGTGTATGTACACTTCGGCTTTTGTGTTTTCTGCCCGCTAAGTACCTACTCCCCTGGTACTCCCCCGGCTAACTACCCTAGATACCTCTACGCGAACTTCACCAACGCGGTAGAATCGGCCGACCGGGGTCTTTGTAGGATAACTTATCACTTAACCTGACTGGTAATCTCTATGCAAATCCCGGATACTCATTCCCCTCACGAAGTCATTAACAGCCCTGCCTTCCGTCAACTGGTGCGCCGCCGATGGTCGGTTTCGCTGGTACTCACGCTGGCCATGCTCACGGTGTACTTCGGATTTCTGCTGGTGGTGGCGTTCAACAAGGCATACCTGGCGCAGATGGTGGGAAAAAACCTCACGCTGGCCATTCCGGTCGGACTGGGCATTATCCTGTTCGCCTGGCTTCTGACCGGTATATATGTGTACTGGGCCAATAACCACTACGACCAGGAGGTAGCCAACCTCAAAGCCAAAGTCAAGTAATCCGTTTCTCCCTTAAGTACTCAATCGCTCGTACCGTACATGTATTTTGCTACCATTTTGCTGCAAGCGGCCCCAGCCTCTACCCTGGGCACCGCCAACCCCATTTCTATTGCCATGTTCTTCCTGTTTGTGGCCGTTACCATGTACATCACGTACTGGGCCGCCAAGAAGACCAAGACCGGGTCGGAGTTCTACGCCGCCGGCCGTAATATCTCGGGCTTTCAGAACGGCCTGGCCCTGGCCGGCGACTATATGAGTGCCGCCTCTTTTCTGGGTATCGCCGGCATGGTAGCCACCAAAGGCTACGATGGGCTTATCTACTCCATCGGGTTTCTGGTGGGCTGGCCGCTGATCATGTTCCTGATCGCGGAGCCCCTGCGCAACCTGGGCAAATACACCTTCGCCGATGTGGTGGCGTATCGTCTGCGCCAGCGCCCCATTCGCATTGTGTCGTCGGTAGGTTCGCTCCTGACCATCGCCTTTTACCTGATCGCCCAGATGGTGGGAGCCGGTGGCCTGATCAGGACCCTGTTCGGGTTGCAGTACGAGCTGGCCGTGCTGGTAGTGGGTATCGTCATGACGGCCTATGTACTGTTTGGCGGTATGCTGGCCACTACCTGGGTGCAGATCATCAAGGCGGTGCTGCTGCTGGGCGGCGCCTCGGTACTGGTGCTGCTTTCGCTGGCCCGGTTCGGGTTTAGTCCGGCCGCGCTGTTTGATTCCGTTACGACGCAGTACGGGGAGGAGATGCTCGCACCCGGTGGCTATATCACCAATCCGTTCGATGCCCTTTCGCTGGGACTGGCCCTGATGCTGGGTACGGCCGGACTCCCCCACATCCTCATGCGGTTCTATACCGTACCCGACGCCAAAGCCGCGCGCAAATCCGTTTTTGTGGCCACGGGCTTCATCGGGTACTTCTATCTGCTCACCTTTCTGATCGGGTTTTCGGCCATGGCCCTGGTGGGCAAAGCCCCCATCGAGAGCATCGACAAAGGCGGCAACATGGCGGCCCTGCTCCTGGCCGAGCAGACCGGCGGCACCGCCTTCCTGGGCTTTATCGCGGCGGTGGCTTTTGCTACCATTCTGGCGGTAGTGGCCGGACTTACGCTGTCGGGAGCATCCAGCATCTCGCATGACCTGTACGTACACGTATTCAAGAATGGCATCTCCGACGAGCAGGGAGAAATCAAAGTAGCCAAGCGTGCCACCATTGCCCTGGGTATCCTGTCTATCGTACTGGGGCTAGTATTCAAAGGGCAAAACGTGGCCTTCATGGTAGGACTGGCCTTTTCCATTGCCGCCAGCGCCAACTTCCCCGCTCTGCTCATGTCCATCATCTGGAAGAAATTCACCACCCGGGGCGCGGTATGGAGCATCGCTACAGGTGCTATCCTGTCGCTGGTCCTGATTGTCCTGAGCCCTACCATCATGGTAGATATCATGGGGTATGAGGAGGCCATTTTCCCGCTTAAAAATCCGGCGCTGGTCTCCATGTCCGGGGCGTTTCTGATGGGTATCGTGGTGTCGCTGCTCCAGCCTGAGCCTGCCGCCGCCGCCAAGTTTGAATCGGAGAAACTCCGTACCTACCTGGGCGTAGGCGCGGAATAATCCAGCCCGACTACGGCCTGCTTTCCTGTGAGCAGGCCGTAGCCTCCTGCTACTAAAGACACACTGCTATACGTAGAATGGCTGTCTATGTGCCTTTTATACACACACTTTCCCATCAAAAAGACATGAAACGTTTTGGATTGGCACTACTGGCGTGTTTGTTTCTCTCAGGGGTACTCAAGGCCCAGGAAGGTCGGGCACCTGCCCTACGCAAAGGAGTACCGCTGGACTCCATTGTACTGAGTGACCCCTTCATCCTGGCGGATAAGAAGACCAGCCTCTACTACATGACCGGCACGGGCGGCATGCTGTGGAAGAGCAAAGACCTGAAAGCCTGGGATGGCCCCTACCCCATCACCCAAACCGACCCCAACTCCTGGATGGGCCCCAAGCCCATGATCTGGGCGGCCGAGATACACCCCTATAAGGGCAAGTACTACTACTTCGCGACCTTCACCAACCGGGACGTCAAGATTGATACCGTACAGGGCCAGGTAATCGAGCGCCGGGCCTGCCATGTACTGGTAAGCGACCAGCCCGATGGCCCCTACGTACCCATGCAGGACCCTACCTACCTGCCCGCCAACATGCCTACGCTGGATGGTACCCTCTGGGTAGATACCGACGGAAAGCCCTACATGGTGTACTGCTACGAGTGGCTGCAGAACCTCAACGGTACCATGGAAAAGATCGAACTCAAACCCGACCTGAGCGGCACCCTAGGTACTCCTAAGCTGATGTTCCGGGCCAGTGACTCCCCGTGGAGCCGCGAGAAAGACGCCAACGGCAACGACAAACCAAATAAGGTTACGGACGGCCCGTATCTATTCAAAACCGGTACCGGGCGGCTGGGCATGATCTGGACCAGCTGGATCCACGATGTGTACACGCAGGGCGTAGCCTACTCCCAAAGCGGTACCCTCGACGGCCCCTGGATACACGAGAAAGAGCCCATCACTCCGCTCAACTTCGGCCACGGCATGCTGTTCCATACCCTAGAGGGCAAGCTGCTAATGTCCATCCACAGCCATAAGAGCATCAACGGCCGCTACCGCCGCATCCCGCATCTGTTCGAAGTAGACCTATCGGGCGATAAGTTGGTGGTGGGGAAGTTGTATAGGCCCTGAAAATTTTGAGGCTGTATTTAATTTTTCATTCGTATGGCGTAAGTTCAAGTGCTGGATGGAAAAATAGGAGAAGCATTTGATCGGGCGGATGTTCCCTGAATACCACCCCTGCACAAATGCCTCCGACGTTAGGCGTAATGCCACGAGACCCTGCAAACATGAACCGTCAGACAAAAAATGAACGATAATGATACAAAACGACTTTCACGGCTGACTGCAATTCTTACACAGTTGCAGACGAAACGACTTTTGACTGCAACAAATCTTGCAGAAAAATTCAATGTTAGTATCAGAACAATTTACAGAGACATCAGAGCATTAGAACAAGCCGGAGTTCCAATCATAACAGAAGATGGAAAAGGGTATTCTCTTATGGAAGGCTACAAAATTCCACCTGTAATGTTTTCAGAAAGTCAAGCAAACGCTTTGATACTCGCGGAGCAATTGGTTCTAAAGAATAAAGACACTTCATTTATAAAAGATTACATTGAAGCCATTGATAAAATAAAAGCCGTTTTACGACCATCTGAAAAGGACAAAGCCAACTTACTTGCCGACAGAACCCGATTTGAGCAAAATTTAAACAGAGAGCGAAACAGCAGCAATATTTCTCAATTACAACAAGCACTTACAAACTTTTACCTTGTAAAAATTGATTACACAAACGAGCAAGGCAAAACAACAAGTCGGATAGTTGAGCCATTCGCTTTAATCAGCACAACAGAGAACTGGTTGCTAATTGCGTGGTGTCGTTTACGAAAAGAATTTAGATATTTCCGTTTGGACAGGATTACCAGAATGCAAGTAATTACAGAAAAGTTTGAACAGCACAAAATGACCTTACAGGAATATTTTGATAAATTTCACTAACCCGATCCTGACCCCTGACATAAGGCTGTCACTTGCCCATTTTACTTTTGCAATGTCAATAAAGACGAACAATTTAAAAATAAGTAAAAATGCAAAAGACATCATTCGACCCTTGGGCCTGGGGCAAAAACACAAATTCTGTACAAGCCGTTGAAGTAAAAAATGTAGAAGGAACACTTTATTGTTCAGGACAAGTAGCTATTGACGCTAACGGTGTACCTAGTAGTGCTGATATGCGAAGCCAACTCATCCAAACCATCGCAAATCTGGAGCAACTCATAAGTGAATCTGGCTATGAGTGCAAAAACATTGTTAGACTGAATGTTTATTCAACAAACACAAATGAATTTTTCACGACTTGTATGGACGTTTACGTTCCTTTCATTATAAAACACGGTATTCAACAAGCCACTACCCTGCTCGAAGTAAAAGGACTTTTTGCCGCATTGACAGTAGAATTAGAAGCCACTGTTGTAAAATAAAAAATAAATAGAAATATTTTAACTAACAAGCCAAACAACTTGAAAAAGTTGTTTGGCTTGTTTTTTTATAAAAAACAGAAAATAAATTAATTACCTGGAATGAATCAGCCGATGTTGCCTTGTACTTTTGTTGGATATACAATAAGGAAGTAAAATAGACAAAGAAAAAGTATACCATTTTTCAGCAAACTAAAATATAGAGGATTTGTGCCGGAATATTCCCCTTCCCCTAATCAGGCTGCTGCAGACTGATACGGACAGTACCATGAAGTTTTGGGGCTACTACTATGAGTACTCCTATTTTAAGGATAATAGGTTGACAGAAGAAGCGGAAGAAGCCATGAAGAATTTGCTATCAGTAAAAAATACCATCCCCTCCTCTTTATGGAAAGTGCTCAAGATTGATACGGCCCCCGTACCCAAAAGCCCCTGTCAGAAACACGCTTTTGTATGCCTACTTCCTAATAGCTAAATGACTGACCTATGGAACAGGTACTTCTTACAGACATTTATCCTGGCGTGGCCCTGCAGGAGTATGTGCAGAAGTACCAGGTCATCCGATTTGTATTTGATACAGATGTTGTTCCGCCCGTAAAATTCCATACTCCCAGGCCAGAGCACACCCTAACTTTTTATACCCGGGATGCCCAGCGGTTCAGTCCTATCAAGTCCGATCACGCTATCGCCTATCCTCACTGTGTAGTTAATGGCATTTATACCATACCTCTCAAACGGTACGGCGGGTATGATTTCCTGGCCATCAAGGTAGTTCTTCAGCCTACTACGTTATCACGTTTAAGGATAGCGGAGGTCAAAGGGTTAACCGATACGTTCATAGATGCCCGGGATTGTCTGGGCAGCGAGCTTTCCGTGCTGCAGGAAAAGCTATTCAGGATGAATGAGCTGAGAAGTATGCTTAGTACGATTGAAGTTTTCCTCCTTGACCTGATTAAGAAGAGGTGTAAACCAGCGGAACCCATTGATAAGGCGTGTATATACCTGATCAGGCACGAAAACAGGGTATCCATAGACTGGCTGGCCGATCAATCCTGTTTGAGCGTCCGACAGTTTATCAGGAGATTTGAGGAGCAGGTTGGCGTGAGTCCCAAGATGTTTCAGAAAATCCTCCGGTTTGACCGGGCGTATCGCCTAAAAAACAACCACCCGGAATTGGACTGGCTACACATAGCCCTGGCCTGCGGGTACTATGATTATCAGCATCTGGTGAAAGACTTCAAAGAATTCACCAACCTTACCCCTCCGGCCTTTTACGAAGTAGAAAAAGCCTCGCCGGAAAGGACATTCGCCTTACATGAAGGGTAAAGAATGTCACTTTTTTACCACCACGCTATTCCCGTAAGTAGGTAGGTTTGATAAGATTTTTAACTCAAACGTACTGCACTATGAAACGCAAAGATTTTCTTCCGGTCGGCGTACTAGGTGGATTAACTATGCTTAGTTCACCCGCATTTTCATTTACTCCATCTGCTAACCCTAAAAACCAACTTATGCCTTTTTATATACCGCCCAGAGAACCACTTACCCCCGGACCAGGCAATACGGATGTTCGGACTATCATTCAGTCAAAACAAACCAGCAACCAATTTTCTAATGTAGAAGTAGCAGTAGCACCTAAACAAATGGGGCCATCTCCGCACCTACATAAGGACCTGGATGAACTGATGTATGTGCTGGAAGGCACCGCTACGGTTATGATAGGCGAGGAAATATTCGAAGTGAAAGCCGGGGGCTGGAATTTCCGTCCGCGTGGTATTGTGCATTCTTTCTGGAATGCGGGTGACACGCCCCTGCGGTTTGTAGATTGTTTCTTTAATCAGAGTTTTGAGGATTATCTGGAAGAGCTATTTCATGAAATACTACCGCATATGGTACAGAATAACCTGACACCAGCAACCCCGGAAGTGGCTAACAAAATGGCTGCGCTTGACAGGAAGTATGGTGTCGTGTGGTTTCATGAGCAACGCCAGGCCATCATAGATAAATATGGGCTTCGGGGGTAATGCGCACTTTTTACTATATAGGTCAGATTATAGGGGCTTTGCAGAGTAGCCGCTTCAATAGGGCAGCTAGTTTGCAAAGCTCCTTTCCACAACTCTACTTTTCAGCTTTTCGCCTTTGCGGGTGTTATCCCCCTGGCCACTGCTCTTAATCAATCTCCAAATAAGTTTTCTATATTGGCAGAGAGAAACACTCCACTTTGCTCACCGCAGTCGCTCGGCTCTGTCGAGTGACGGCTATCCCGTAGCCCTCCGGGCGGTCAGGTAGGTTCTCAGACAAGCCTGATTCTTATACTTGCTAAATAAACCCATGTCTGAACTCAGAAAAACGCACGGAGATGGCTTGTTTTTCCTCACTTTTACCGTCGTTGGCTGGATGTTTTCAGCCGATCTCTGTACACCAACGAGATAGTTGACAGTTTGAAATTCTGCCAGCAGCAGAAAGGCCTGGAGATTTATGCTTATGTCATCATGACTAACCATTTGCACCTGATCGTCAGCCGGGCAAACGGTGAACTGTCTCATACCATTCGCGATTTCAAAAGTTTTACCGCTAATAGGTTACTGAATCTGCTTCTTTTGAAAAGGCGCAGGAGTCACAGAAAAACTGGATGGAGATGGTTTTAAGTACCATGCGGCCAACATCCAGCATAACGAGAAATATGCCTTCTGGCAAAAAAACAACCACGCTACCGAACTTCGGACGCCAGCGGGGGCTTTCTGCATAGAACTGCGCCCGGAGGGCTAATGGATAGTCGTCACTCGACGGAGCCGAGCGACTGCGAAGTATCATCCCCTCCTCTTTATGGAAAGCTATCAATATGGAGGAGGCACCCGTAGCGTGACTTTAATTATCTTAGCCCGAAATAAATCACCCCATGGCCGAGTATGACCAATTAGAGCAGCATGTACTCCGTAGGGTTGCCCTGACGGAGGAGCAGCTCACGGAGTTTTGTCAGTCTTTCAGGCTGGAACGGATCAAGAAGAGGCAGTTTATCATCCAGCCCCGGTTTACGCCCGGCCAGCGGTACTACGTGGTCAAAGGCAGCTTCCGGGCGTACGTGGTAAACGAGGAAGGTCAGGAACACACCATCCAGTTCGCGATTGATGACTGGTGGATCACGGATTACAACAGCTATATCTATCAGCAGCCGGCTACCCAATTTGTAGTAGCCCTGGAAGACAGCGTCGTACTGCAGATTGACTACGACGTAGAGCAGAAGCTGAAAAGCAGCAGCCATGCCTACGAGACCTTCTTCCGGATCCTGGCCGAACGTACCGCCGCCTATATGGCCCGCCGGGTCATTACCAACCTCACCCAATCGGCCGAAGAACGCTACCTGCTCTTTCTGGAAAAGTACCCTGACGTGGCCAACCGGGTACCGCAGTACGCGCTGGCTTCCTTTCTGGGCATGACCAGCGAGTACCTGTCGAAGCTCAGGAAAAGGAGAGTTACCCAGAAAAGTTGAACTGGTTCAACCATTTTACCCGAACGGCTTCGCCCCTTTTTCCTAAACCAGTTCATTGGTATGAGGGGGGTACTGTACCGAACTTTGCCCTGTCGCTTTTGACGATAGAACAGCAAAACTTTCAGTACTATGTACCTGACCAAAAAGCAGATCGCTATCATGGCCGTAACGGCGGGTGTGGCCGTGGCCAATGTATACTACAGCCAGCCTATCCTTACCGCCATTGCCACCACTTTTCACATCGCTCCTGAGCAGTCGGGGCTGATATCGGTACTATCACAGATTGGCTACGGGGCTGGCCTCTTCTTCCTGACGCCCATTGGCGATATGATCGAACGAAAGAAGTTAATCCTCTACCTGCAGGCCGGACTGACTATTTCGCTCCTGATCATGGCGCTGGCTACCCACCTCTGGTTGCTGTACGCGAGTAGTTTCCTGATTGGGGTGTTTTCGGTGGTAGCGCAGGTCATCCTGCCTATGGCGGCCAGTCTGGTAACCGACAACAAGGGGAAGGTAGTGAGCCTGATATTTACGGGCATCCTGGCGGGTATCCTGCTGGCGCGGGTATTCAGCGGCCTGGTAGCGGGCTGGCTGGGCTGGCAGTATGTGTACGGCATATCGGCCGGGCTCGTACTGGGTACGGCTATACTGATGCAAACGGACTTTAGTACTGTACCCAACCGCTTCAGCGGCAACTACCCGGACCTGCTGAAGTCTACGATTACCCAACTGGGACGCTTTCCCCTGCTGCGCCGGACGGCCCTTACCGGCATGCTGGCCTTTGGTACCTTCAGTGCGTTTTGGGTGGTACTTACCTTTCACCTGAGCGGACCGGACTTCCGCTACTCCGCCTCACAGATTGGTCTGTTCGGATTACTGGCCGCGGCCAGCGCCCTCATCGCTCCCCTGTTCGGCAAGCTGGCCGACAAGGGCTCCTCGTTCCGGTCGCTGCTATTCTCCACCGGCATCACCCTGTTCAGCATCTTACTATTGATGCAGTTTGATCAGTCCGTGGCCGCGATCTGGGTGGCGGTCATCCTGCTGGATATTGGCGTACAGGCTACGCAGGTGACCAACATTGCCGTTATCTATACCCTGGATCATACCGCCAACAGCCGGATCAACACCGTGTACATGACGTCTTACTTTATCGGTGGTGCCCTGGGAGCCTACGCCGCCATCCTATGCTACGAGTGGGGCGGATGGCAACTAGCCACTACCTTTATGGGTATACTGGGGGTACTTGCGGCGGTTAATGTGGTGCTGACCAAAAGATATTACTCGCCGCAGGTAGCTGTTTAGCGTATTTTACCTCTATATTTAAGCCAATTCCGGGCAGCAGCCCCGACCACTCTACAGGCCCGGGCTAGTTCGCCCTGGGTAGTAAGTACTTGGGTATGTAAAATACCTGGAAAGCCCGTGGTGGGTACCGCCCCTACGGGGCTGGATTCTTTACAAACCTTATCTAATTACAACATTACCGCTATACCTATGACGTGGATCTGGCTTTTCCTGAATAGTAGTCTGGTAGTTTTTATCGCCCTGCTACTCTTCTACATCTTTGTATTTTTCAGGAGGCAATACAGGCAAAGAGCAACCAAACCCTAGCCAATCAACCCTTTGTCAGGTACATCAGACCAGTAGAGTAGATAGCTAACCAGTAAAGCCATGAAAAGCCGGGAAGAGATAATCAGGAACTACGTCGAAGGCTACAACCAGTATGACGTAGACCGGATGGTGGCCGACTTTGACGAGGCGGTAATATTCAGGAATATTTCAGACGGGGAAACTACCCTGTTGCTAACGGGGCTCCCCGCTTTCAGGGAGCAGGCCGTACAGGCGACCACCTACTTCTCTACCCGAACCCAGACTATATTAGCCTTTCGGCACCAGGATGACCAGACCGAAGTAGCGATTGACTACTACGGTATAGTAAACATGGACTTCCCGAATGGGCTGAAAAAGGGAGACACTATATCGTTGAAGGGGACGTCTGTATTTACGTTTTCCGGTAATAAAGTAGTTCAGCTGACAGATGTAAGTTAAAGCTGTTACAATGAGGAGTTTTACTGTAAATTTTACTACCTTCCACTTGTTGTAAAGCACTTAACACAGCTACTATATGGGACAAAACAGACGAAACTGGCTGACGAGAATCGGTGTGACTCTTGCCGGTATTGGATTAGCAAACCTCAAACTGGCGGCCTCGCCCACGCAGGAGACGCAACAGCCAGGTACCGAAGCCCCAACCAACCAGATGGCGAATGGTATGCCTTTGGGTGCGTTTTCGGTGAGCCTGAATGTAAAGGACCTGAACGCTTCGAAGCAGTTTTACGAGAACCTCGGCTTTACGGCTTTTGCGGGTGCACCGGAGCAGAATTACTACATCATGAAGAACGGCAACGCCCTGATCGGCCTGTTCCATGGCATGTTCGACAAAACCATCCTGACATTTAACCCCGGCTGGGACGAGAACGCCGCCAAGGTAGAGAAGTATAACGATGTACGGGCCATACAGCGCCACCTGAAAAGCAAGGGGATCAAACCCCTATCCGAAGCCGATGAAAAAACCACCGGCCCCGGTAGCCTGATCGTAGTGGACCCGGATGGAAATCAGATCCTGATTGACCAGCACGTTTAAGATTGGGGCCAGCTCCCTGTAAAGCAGGTGCAGAAAATAAAGTGGGCCCAATGGCTGGGTACCTGCGAAAGCCCAGCTATATTTGCATCGAAATGAAACACTTAAACAACATACTACGCCTCCCCTTCTTCAATAATTATTACTACGCGGTAATGGTTCGGGAGAGGTATGTCTTGTGCTTTAAGGAATAGCTGCTGCAATAAATAAGACTTACATACCTAACACAGGCCCCGAACAATCCCATTGTTCGGGGCTTTTTTATTTTCTAACCATCATGAACCACTTAGAACAACTACAAGCAAACGTGGAGATTATTCTCCCGCAGAACGGTCTGGAACAGAAAATCAGACAGGCCGAAATCGAAAACCGAAAACTGGTGATCAAGCTGGGCTTTGACCCTACCGCCCCGGATCTGCACCTGGGGCACGCCGTGGTGCTTAAGAAACTGAAACAGTTTCAGGACCTGGGGCACCAGATCGTGATCATTGTGGGCAGCTTCACGGCCCGCATCGGCGACCCTACCGGCAAGAATAAGAGCCGCAAGCCACTTAGCCAGGAAGAGGTCCTGTTTAATGCCGATACGTACATCAGGCAGCTTTCCAGGATCATAGATGTGGACCGGTGCCAGATCCGGTTCAACTCCGACTGGCTGGATGGTCTGGGATTTTCGGAGATCATTCAGCTCTTGTCCAGGGTGACGGTAGCGCAGCTGCTGCACCGCAATGACTTCAACAAGCGCTTTACCGAGAATACCCCCATTGCCATGCACGAGCTGATGTACCCCATCCTGCAGGGCTTTGATTCGGTGCATATTCAGTGCGACATCGAAATGGGGGGAACGGATCAGCTCTTTAACTGTACCATGGGAAGGCAGCTACAGGAAAGCCACGGCCTGGACCCTCAGATCGTGATGTGCATGCCCCTGCTCAGAGGGCTGGATGGGAAAGAAAAAATGAGCAAGTCGCTTAACAACATCATCGGCCTCACCGACGCCCCCAACGACATGTTCGGCAAGACGATGTCCATGCCCGACGAGCTCATAGCAGAGTACCTGGACCTGGCTACCGACTTCGGCCCGCAGGAGAAGCAGGTACTCCGCGATCAACTGGCGGCCGGCGAAAACCCCATGAACATCAAGAAGGCCATCGCCCGGAATATCATCCGGCAGTACCACGATAAAGAAAGTGCCGAAGCCGCGGAGCAGTACTTCATCAACCAGTTCCAGAACAAGGGATTCGATGACAAAAGCTTCGAACCAGTCGCCATCGGCTCCATTGGATCTGCCTCGGAACGTATACCTCTGATCGAACTATGCCATCGCCTGAAAAGTGAAGAAACCAGATCCTCCATCCGAAGAATGATTGCGGGAGGAGCCATACAGGTAGATACGGTCAGGGCCAGTGATCCCAATCAGCTCATAGAACTGAAACCCAACACCAAAATCAGGATCGGTAAAAGAACCTACATTGAACTGATTTAACGGACGGTACATGAAGCGTATGACCAGAGACGGACGGGGGTACCTCTTTGGTCATACCCCTCTATTTTGTCATTCTAACTCCAGTACCTGCTGCGCTTCGAAATAACCAGGCAAATAAGGGGTCTGATTACATGATAGCACTACCACTTTACTATAAGAAGTTACTTCCACGTATGATAGTATTACTTTTTTTGACAATAGTATAATACTGTCAATCAACCCATTCAGCTACACAGAGCGTTAAAAGAGCCAATAGGTTTTAAAAAAATGGCATGGTTGTTGGTAGCAGAGTGACAGCAGGTAACATGATTCTTTGGAGAATTGTAGTGCATATCGTTAGTATATGGAGTATTGGCTACTAATTTAAAGAACTATACACATGGCCCAGCCCACTATTTTGCACCATATAAACCTAACTCTATATACTTGATGATTCCTACGTTGGTTCGTGAGCAACAAGTCAATGCTATTGTTGCGAAAAGGCAGTTCACCGCAAAAAAACTAAGTACTATCCGGCAGCAGCTGATTTCTCTACGATCGGCCATTGATGTAATGGAGCAGAGGCGTGAAGAAATTTACAACTCTACAGATAATGAATCCATTCGCTACCGCCTGCTAAGCCTTGATCTTGACTCTATCAAAAGAAGTATTGCGGAGCAGGAGCTGAATCTTTCCCGTTATTACTCCCGCTTTATCAGAAAGACCCTCAACATCGGAGTGGTAGGTCTGGCCCGTCAGGGAAAAAGTCAGCTACTCAGGAGCCTTTCAGGACTGGATGATAACGCGATCCCTGCTGGTCCGTTCGGACACTGTACCGGAACCCGTAGTGTTATTATCCACAACCCCTCCGTGGAGCCGCACGGCGAAATACACTTCTATACTAAAGATGAGTTTGTCAATCAGGTATTGGCTCCCTACTATACCGAGCTTCTGGACTCGTCCTACAAGCCCGCTACCCTGGAAGAGTTTGAGGCTACTCCCCTGCCCCTTCTCCCGGCGGATAAACAGCAAAGCCTCAGCGCAAGAATAAAATACGCCCAGCTGGATCTTTACAAAAATCATCTGGCCGAATACAAGCCACTGCTCTCGCTGTCGTCGCCCCACTTCGTGCCCATCAATAACGTTCGGGAGTACGTAGCTCAGGACGATATTACGGGCCAGCGGGTATTTTATAACTTCCTGGCGGTAAGAGAAGCCCGGATTATATGCAGCTTCCCCCACGAAAACGTAGGACAGATTGCCTTCGTGGATATGCCCGGTCTGGGCGATACGGGTCTGGTGGCCGAAGACTGGCTGATCAATACCCTGAGCCATGACGTCGATATAATCCTCTTTATCAAGAAGCCATCCGGCCTGGGTGAAGTATGGAAGCCGCAGGAAATAGACCTGTACGATACAACCCGCAATGTACTGCCCGAGCTGCCACTGGACCTGTGGACCTTCCTGGTCATGAATCACGTTCGCTCATCCTCTCCCAATGAGGACAATATGCGCAACTGTGAGCGATTGCTGGAAGACCGCTCCGAACAGATGAAGTTTGCGGATGCGGTGGTAGCCGATTGTTCCAATGCCGTACAGGTCAATGAGATCGTACTTCAGCGGGTACTTGACTACCTGACGCAGACTATTGAAAAAATAGACCAGATCTACGTCAACTCCCTTTACGATAAGCTACTGGTACTGCACAACCAGGTCCGGGCCGAAATGAGCAAGGCCAAGGACGCGTTGGGCATCGTTACAGAATCTACTCCTTTCAACTTCAACGTATTCAACAAGCTGTTCAGAGACTCCGTACGGAGATTGTACTCAGGCTTTGAGCAGCAGATGAAGGAGCTGCGCGATCAGCGCGAAACCCCTAATGAGCTCTTCTCGGAGTATGTACTCAGAGCGCAGGAAAACTCCTACGCGGACTCGGGTATTCCGACCATTGAGCAGATAGAAGATACCCGTAACCTGCTGGGGGGGTATAAGTCGGCCTGTGAGTTTTACTTTAACCACAGCCGTACCCAGCTGACGCGCCATTTTGAAAACCTGGAGGAAGGGTTGAGCCGGTCGGTAGAGCTGATCAAGGTACAGATAGCCGACGTACTGAAAAATGAAAACCAGGGACGCCTCAAAAACCTGAGCGCCAATACCGGTACCGCCTTCCTTACGGACGTAACTACCCTGCTCAGAGAGCAGTACCCGGTATTGCATCCGGCGTTCGAGATGCTGGCCGACTTCCGTATTTCGTACCAGGGCTTCTTCTACTACCGCCTCCGGAGGCATCTTGACTGCCTTACCCCCGATACCGGTCGGGCCGAGCTGAGCGCGAAGCCTACCGCCAAAGAGGTACGGGATATACTCGTAGCCATGCACAAAATGGTGCTCGAAAGCCTGAAGGGTGAGCTGGAAAACTGGCCCATCGAAATCAACCAGGCCATATTCGCTACGGCGGAGCAATTTGTGGACAAGGTACTTCGGACTGAAAATGCAATGGATGAATGGCAGGCATTCTACATGGAAAACCGGGCCAAAGTATGGCCGGAGAACTTCCAGGAGATGTCGGTCAATAATGGATTACGCTGGCAGTGGCTCGAAATCACTGAGCGCGTAGTGACACTGAATAAATCTATTGCCTTAACTGAGAACTAACCCATCATGATCAGAGAATTTAACATTACTGTATTAGGTCCGGCCCGAGCCGGCAAAACCAGTCTGCTCTCTTCGATTTACTGCCAGTTTTCTCAGGTTATTGGAAGAGACAGCGATCTGGAGATAACACCCGTAAGCGAAACGGACTCTAACTTAGGAAGGCATGCCGCGCAGCTACGTACTGCCTTTGACACCATCACCCAGATGCCTCTCAATAACGCCGATGTGGTGGAGGCTACCAGTATTGTAGAAAGCAACAGCATCACAAAGCCAAAGGAAAGATTTGATCTCGGCCAAAAATTCAAAAATAACCGGGGATCGATCAGCAAATTTGGATTTAATGATATAGAGTACCGCTTTAACCTGGGTCAGAAAAACAAAAAGCCGAAAGTGCAACTGGTACTCCGCGACTATCCGGGGGAGCAACTGATGGAAAACCCCAAGGAGGTGATTCGTCGTATTCGTGAGTGTTCGGTGACGATGATCGCCATTGATACTCCCGCCCTGATGGTAGAAGGCGGAAGATCATTCCCCTGGCTGTATCACAACGACCGCAACATACCCGAGAACGGCAAAAACGGCTCTGCAGGTATGCTGAATATATTCAAAGAGGCGTACAAAGACCTGAATGAAAAGAAAATGGTGCTGCTGGTACCGGTGAAGTGTGAGAAGTGGATGAGTGACCCGGCGACAGCCTCTCTTTTACTGGACCGCCTCAAGACTGGGTACTCCCAACTGCTCGACTTTTTTGCCAGTGAGGGTATGTCTGACAATGTAGCCGTAGTAGTGACGCCCGTCGAGACCATGGGCAATATCGTGTATGCGTACATGGACAACAAGGAAAACTACTCGCCCCGATTCATGAAGGGTAGCGTGGTGTCGAAGTTTAATCCCCGCTACTGTGACCAGCCCCTGCGCTACATCCTGCGCTTTATCCTGAAGCGATTTCTGGAAAATCAGGGCTTCTGGTTTGACTGGTTCGGCAACGACAAGCCCTTCCTGAAAGCCATCAATGACTTTGCCAGAGGGTGTAACTCGGACCCCAATACCGGCCTGCAGACCAACGGCTTTACGACCATCCAGGGCGCTCAGCTACTCTAAATCGGTATGTAAACTTAGGTACCCACATTAAAAGCACTAGCCCGGCCACTGGTCGGGCTAGTGCTTTTATAGGCTTAATAGCCCAGCATAACTCATCATATAGTACCCAATGAGTACCTTTGCTGCCCAAAGCCAACTACCTACTACTAACCCGTGGATCATATACTTGATAACCCTATCTGGAACGCCCTCAGTACCGGCAGCAAGCCATTCAGCATTGGCCATGAGCAGGCCAGGTACATGCGAAGAGATATAGGCTTTTTTGCCGGCCTGAAGACCAACAGTGAAAATGATCTGAATGAGCTGCACGCCCTGGTGCCGGAGGGGAGCCTTGTTGTACTTTTCACCCCGGGCGAAATATCCATTCCTAATGGCTGGCGCGTAGAGGTAAAGAAAGATCTTATCCAGATGGTGTATCAGTCGCAGGATGTACCCCCGGTAGAGGCTCACCAATTAGTACCCTTACAGGACAAGCACATACCGGCCATGCTGGAGCTGACTGACCTCACCAAGCCCGGCCCCTTCCTGTCCCGCACCATTGACTTGGGCAACTACGAGGGAATCTTTGACGGAAACCAACTGATAGCCATGGCCGGGCAGCGCCTGCAGCCTGACCCCTACACCGAAGTAAGCGCGGTATGTACCCACCCCGACCATACCGGCAAGGGCTACGCGGCAACACTGATCCGCAGCCAGATCAGAAGTATCATGGCAGCCGGCCGCATTCCTTTCCTACATGCGGCCCCTGACAACACCAACGCCATCAAACTATACGAGAAGCTGGGCTTCCGAATCAGAAAAGAATTGCTGATCTATGTACTCGAAAAGGAGAGTCAGCCGGGCTGAGCCTGGTCATCTTAACCAGCTTATAAGTACTTTGTCGCAGTCGGCCCCCTCGTATGCCGTTTTCACACCGCTTGCGAGTCGGGGTTAAGCCGGATATTTGTACTATCAAAACAGATAAAAACGAATGAGAAAGCTAAAACTTCAGGTACAAATGACCCTCGATGGGTACATAGCCGGTCCCAACGGCGAAATGGATTGGATGACCTTCGACTGGGACGATGCCCTCAATCAATACGTAACCGAGCTCACGGAGCCGGTCGATACCATTGTCCTGGGCCGTAGACTGGCCGAAGGCTTCATCCCTCACTGGGCTTCGGTAGCGGCCGATCCTGATAGTCCGGAGAACGCAGCCGGCAGGAAGTTTACGGACACGCCCAAAGTTGTTTTTTCTCGCACGCTCGACAAATCCGAGTGGGACAATACCGTACTGGCCAAAGGTGAACTAGCTGACGAAATCACTCAACTCAAAAGCGGGAACGGCGGCGACATTATCGCCTACGGCGGTGCTACGTTTGTATCGTCACTTATCCAGCAGGGCCTGATCGACGAGTTTCATCTGTTCATCAACCCGGTCGCTATCGGTAGCGGAATGAGCATCTTTGGGGAGCTTGACCGCCATCAGCACCTGACGCTGGTAAAGGCTACACCCTTTGCGTGCGGCATAATAGTCCTCCACTACGAGCCCAGGCGCGACTAGAGGAGGACATCCAAGCCGTACCCAGATGTACCTTACAGCAGGTTCAGGATCCGGATCATGGTCTGAAACAGGAGCTGGGGATTGCTGGTCTGGTTGATGGTACCGGTAATGAATACGTTCTTGTCGGGTACGTAGAAAGCCGCGGTACCTACCGAGCCGCAGTGGCCGATCATATTCGGAATGGGCCTGAAAGGCGAAAGAATCCAGGGCATGTGGAACTGCTGCATGCCCACTCCGTACCGGAACGGAAAGAAGACCGCATTCCACTGTTGTAGCTCCTGTAGCTGCTCTTGGGGATAAAAGTAGCCGCCAAAGAAAGCCTTCAGGAATACCATCAGATCGTAGGTAGTGGATACGATATCATACCGGGAGGCTGCAAAGTACCTGGGCAGATGTACCGGCCTGGCTTTAGCGTACACCGACACAAACTCCCGGTTGGTATCCGGCCGGATCACAAAAGTACTTTCCAGGTCCAGCTCCTCGAAGAGCTGGGTCAGCAACTTATTTAGAGGCTCTCCCGTCACTAGTTCCAGTACCCGTCCCAGCAGCCGGAAGTTGGTATTGCCGTAGCTGGCCTTCCCCTTCTGCCCGGGCCGGAAGTGGGGCTTCATGCGCTTTACCTGGGCTACTACCTGGTCCGTCGTCCACGCCTGATCTTTCCCGCTCAGTAGCTCTTCCATCACCTTGGGCCCGTCGGGGCGCTTGTCGATCAGGTAGCAGGGCAGGCCGGAGGTCTGCGTGATGAGGTGCTGAATCGTGATCTCCTCCGAGTAGTCCTGTCCCTGGTACACGTGCAGTCCGTGCATCAGGTAGCCAGGCAGGTACTTTGAAATAGGATCCGACAGGTTCAACCGCTTGTTCCTCACCAGGCGCAGCGTCAGGGCCGCCACAAACAGCTTGTTGATACTGGCGATGTAAAAGGGACTATCGGGTCCGATATTTCCGGCGGCACTGGTCAGCGCCACCGACTGGTCAGGCGTGGCCACCCGGAAGGCGGCACCGAAGATGTTCTTTTTAGTTACGGTTTCGGCTACGATCTTGTCCAGTTTTGACTGACTGATGGTATTCATTTTCTTTGTAGTTAATCTTTCATGGCTTATTCGCAGATAACTTGTCATGGCTAATAGTCTGCTGCGAATTCTTATACGACAAAGGTAGCCCAGCACTATCTGACCGGCTAATCCATTTGTACTCAGTTCGCCTATTTAGTGTATGAAAACGCCAAAAGGGAGGATGAAGATAGTAAAGCCAGTAAGCCACAGGAGGCTGTTGCACCTGATCAACCATTCGAAAAAGCAGCTTACCACTCATCCTTTGCCAGTAGTCCGGCTTGTAAGTGATCAGCTATCTTCGTGCCAGAAAATTACCTGAAAGACATTATAATATATCAGAAGATGAAAGTAGAAAAGCACCACGTGAACCAGACCGACATAGCGGAGGTCATTTCAGAAGACATAGTGATTGCCAAAGCAGCCGATGGACTGGACCTGCTGGGGAACCTGTACTACCAGGGCTTTGATAGTATCATTGTGCACGAAAAGAACATTACACCCGACTTCTTTGACCTGAAAAACGGTATAGCCGGCGAAGTACTCCAGAAGTTCTCCAACTACCGGGTCCGCTTAGCCATCGTGGGTGATTTTACGGCGTACCAAAGCAAAAGCATCAGGGACTTTATATTTGAAAGTAATAAGCAGAGGCAAATCAATTTTGTGGCGTCCACCTCAGAAGCGCTGGACAGATTGTCGAACCAGTAAGTAAAACCAAAGTACTTACTTCACCGGCTGACCGGGGCGCCAGAAGGGCTCCCTGATGGCGATGTACTGGACAGGTACTTCCTTGATGAAGCCCTTCAGCCAGTCGGCGGCGTACTTCATACCCGCCTGCTCGGATACCACGTGCCCCATGATGATCAGCCCCTTCTTCTGACCCGACGCGATGGCATCCTGTACGTACTCGACCAGTTCCCACTCGTTGGTCTCGCCGATGATTAGGGCATCGGCCTGCGCCAGGAACGGCACTCCCGGAAACAGGCTCACGTTGCCCCAGCTGGCCATGAGCCGCTTCACCGGCAGGTCAGGGTCGCCGAGTACCCGCATGGTTCGGATACCCAGCTTTTTCTCCACGCTCCGGGCCAGCTGAGCCAGGGTCATATTCTCAAAGTGAAAGAGTCGGAGCTGCTCCGGGTCGTTGTACTTCTCCCAGCCCAGCTCCCGGATCATTCCCGTGGCAATACCGTCGGGCTTGCGTCCGTGCCAGTGGTCGTGGAAGTGGAAAACGGCCATCCCATTCTTTTCCAGAAAATCGCGCTTGTGCTGGAACAGCGGGTCCTGCTGTACCGGCTCGATCCGGTCCTGGTGCGAGTAGTAGGTTGGCTCGTGCGTAACGACCATGTTCAGCCCCTTTGCCGCGGCCTTCTGCAGTACTTCCAGCGTCGCCATCATCACGGTAGCGATGCCCTTTACCTCCTGTTCCCGCGTGCCCACGATGAGGTTATCCACCGTCTGCTCCCGCCAGGGTATTCCTACGTTGGCCTTGATGCGGTCAATCACCTGCCCCACATTAAGTACTTCGCTGGTTTCAGGTAAGGTCAACGTAGTAGCGGCGGCCAAACCAATGGAGGACTTGATAAAGGTACGGCGGGTAAAGTTGGGGGTCATGGGGTAGTCGTTGTCTTAATTCAGAGGTATAAAGAGAACTAATGGCTACGACTACTTATACCTGTTACATACCCACTGAGAAAGCCTACCTGATCCGGAAGCCTACACCTAAGGTGACGTTGCTATTGTCGAATCGGGAGATGTTTTTTTCCACCTGTCCATTGATAAACCAGCGGGAGCCTAATCGATACTGCGCTCCTACCCCCAGATTTAGCATCCCGTAGTTGTACCTCTCAGTAATCATTTTGGACCAACTAAAAAGAAACTCACGTTTTCTTTCTTTCTCAAATCCATAAAAGTAGCCAGCCTGGGCATACATGGAAAACCCGTAAATTTTTAGAAAGTGGTATCGGGTAGCCAAGCCTGCTCCCATATACCAGCTCCCGTTAGGGCCGTAGAGTTCATAGCGACCTTCCGCTCTGAGTGCCCAGCGCTCCGTTAGAAAATAATTGCCGTAGGGTGTAGCTCTGAGGAAGCCGGTACGGGTATTCACACCTGCTCCTGTACGTATTCCAATCTGCCTCTGCCCCTTTTCTGCCCACTGCGCCTCTGCAGGTGATTGAGCCCAGTTGTATATAGGAAGCAGGAGGGCTACTAATAGCAAGTAATTTTTCATAGAAAGGAATAATTTGAAGAATGTGACTTCTTGGTATGTATGCGATGGTAAATAGATGATACAATGCAATGTACCTTGTACTAGCGGCCTAGTCTGATGCCAAAGGAAGCATAGCCAAGCTTACCTTGCTGTCCTGCTGTAAAGCCTGAATCTGTTCTGACATTGCTACCTAATGTCCGGGTATGGAGGGGAAGATAGTCAGAGTTATAAGCAAAGAAAACCCCTATCGCCTTGTAGCCTAACTCCGCTATATAACTGATGCTATAAGCTTTATCTGCACTATACACCCCATAACCGCCACCTGTAATGATTGGCCCCTTGCTCCTGTGATGCCCTCCTTTTGATGAATTTACAGATAGAGTACTAGCATATCCCGCGGGGTTAATGCTTTCATAATTTCTATTATAATTTAATCTCGCACCCAGGCTAAGGTAAAATGTGGATAGGCCTTTTTTGTTCTTCACAGAAATCTTAGGCGAAAGCTGGAAAAACGTCTGAAATGAGTTAAAATCAGACTGTAAGGGCGTGACTTTTTCTTTCCTTAAAAGATCCCAAGCCCGATTAACAACTTCGTTTGGATAGTCGGATGGGGCTGATTGCAGAAGGTTCCAATGCAAATACCTTTGCATAGCAAATCCAACCCCAACACCATAGCGCAAGGCAACGGCAAACTTGGGCCGGTCAACAAATCTGGCATCATGAACTACTGACAGACTGCTTGTGAACGGATTGCGCAGGACGATTTCGGTGGATAACTGCGCCGTAGGGTGATCTAACAAAGCAGAGGGTGGCTGATAAAATACGTATCGGTTGATGTGTACTCCGGTACCTATGTGGAGGTTCAGAAAGGTATTTGCAAGGTACTTCTGTACCCATACCAGATCTTTGGGGAGCTGAGGAGTCATAAAGTTGTCCCCATCCATGACCACCTGCTGCCTCGGTACTGAATCCGTACGGCTTTGCTTTTCATTGAGTTCCTTAAGTATCTTGTTGAGATCAAGCTTTTCCAGGTCCTTGAGATCCTGTGCGGACTTGCCGTAGAAGATGACTTTGCTGTTCTTTCCGGCATTCAGGATGATGGTGTCGGGCAAAGCAGGGCCAGAGAGGGACGTCAGGAGCGCCCCAATGGATAGGAGAAGTACGTGCATGGTTAAAAAGGTTAGTAACTGTTAGAGGCTCTCTGATAGGAGAATGTATTATTTATTAGTTGGTGCATATACGGGTTTGACATACGAAGGATATTCAACAAAACTATGATGGACAAAAGACCATAAACTAGGTTTCCGGCCAGTCACGCTTAGCCTCGTACGCATTTTACGAGCTTCCCGGTCTTGCTTCACCTGATCATACATCTGGCGCAGCGCCGATAGCTCTTCACTTCTTTGTTCAGGAATAGAAATGTAGGCCACCAGTACTCTTTCGGTTGTTTGTTCCAGGCTAGTCGCATCAGGTTGTTCCAGCTTCACTGTATCTGTAATTGCCAAGGTAACTTCTGCCGTACCTACTTCCTCAGCCGGTAGACTCTCCATAGCGGTGTCCGTACTTAGGGGCTCAGTACCTTCGGAAAAGGGATTGGCAATAAGGTTCTCTTTCGGTTCAAGCTGCTCCTGATCCCTTTTTTGAACTACTTCCACGCCTTTCTGAATGGGTAGCGCTACGGAAGGTAGAGGTTGAATTGGAATTACTTTATCTGCTTTTGAAACTATAACGAGGCTCTCATTTCGATCATCTGACAGTCCAATAAATAGCCCAAGTACTACTAATACAGACGCGGCAGCAACGGGCAGCCAGAGCCACACCGCACCTTTCTTCCTTCTTTTCTCTACCTTAGCCCATACCCTGTCAGGATTCCATTCCTCAGTACTCGGTGTTTCCGTATGAGCTATATGCCTGATCTTGTTATATAACCTTTCGTTTTGCATAAGCCGGATTTAAATCAATGATCTTCTTCTGGAGCATCCCCTTCGCTTTACTCAGCTGTGATTTGGAAGTACCGGAGCTAATACCAAGCATTTCGGCTATTTCTACATGAGAGTACCCTTCTATTTCATACAGGTTAAATACAGTACGGTAGCCCAGCGGCAATTCTTCAATAAGCCTGAATATTTCTTCGGCGGTCAGATGCTCGATCAGTTCATCATCTACAATACAACCTTCAAGCACTGGGTAAGAAAGTATATCAAACCGCTTGTCTTTTCGGATCATCTTCAGACATTCATTGACCACTATTCTCTTCATCCACATTTCAAAGGGAGGGATGGCCACGAAACAGCAGGTATCAATCGTCTGAAGTAGGATATAAAATGATTCTGCTACGGCGTCTTCCGCCTTAGCTGGATCAGTCAGATACCGCTTCGCCAACCTGAAAAGTACCTTTCCATACGTATTAAAAAGCAACCGCTGTGCCGGGGCACTCTTCTTCTGGGCTTCATGAATGGTGGAAAGTGTGATCAAAACGTCTTGTGGATGAATCGTGGTAATAATGAACTCATCGATCAAAGGGTTGCCTGAGAAGATAAAAAATTGAATGTTACCCTTATAGCATAACCATTGCAAATGGCCATAAATCGTACGCTCAGTCTCCTAGAAGCAGCACAGCCAGCAGTAAAAAAGATGCTTTTTTCATAAGGTATGGGGTACGCTTGTGGTACGTTTTATCTCGGATGTGCCTGATTTATCCATTTTTTTACCTTTAACTAAATAGTCCAATTTACTGCTGTGCTTTATAGAGTTAAAAATAATCAATTACGTATATTAGCCGAACGATTTATAAACCGCGGACATACGTAGCTAATGAAATTAAGGAAGGAGGCATGGGGATTTATTAGCCTGGGAGTAGTGGCTATCCTTTGTGTGGTGGCTTTTTTAAGCGGTATTTCTTCTCCTGACTCTCAGTCTAACCTATCTGACTATCAAGTATTACTGGTAGGCTTGCTGCTCATCTCGATCCTTGGCATGGCAGCACTGGGCCTGTATACTCTCAGATCTAATTCGTACTCTCAGCATCAGATGGACTTTATGTACCAGATGACCCATGAGCTCCAGACGCCCGTAGCCAATATCAGGCTGGCGGCCGATATGCTGGTATCTCCGCCAGTGATGCAGAATCCCGACAAGCTTAAAAAGTACGTACGCATCATTAAGGAGGAAAGCCAGCGTATGCAGTGGCACATCGAAAACGTACTGAACATAGCGCAGGCGGATGCTAATTCACTAAAACTAAACCTGGAAACCACGCCGCTCAATGACCTGGTGGATAGTGTGGTGGAAAGGTACAATGGTCTGGTAAAAGCAGAGTGCCATGCCCAGCAGGCCCTGGCCAAAGTAGACCGCCATCACCTGATCAATGTGCTGCACAACCTGATGGAGAATGCCATTAAGTACTCCCCCGAAAATCCGGATATAAAAGTGTATACCTACGACCAGGATGGCAACTATGTTATAGCCGTACGCGACAACGGAGTAGGAATACCCCCCGAAGAAAAAGGCAAAATATTCCAGAAGTTTTACCGGATAGGCCGTACCAGTAGTGTCAAAGGCTTTGGATTGGGCCTGAGTTACGTACAGCAGATCGTCAATGCTCACCAGTGGCAGCTTGAGCTGGATAGTGAGGTGGGGAAAGGCAGTGAATTCAGAGTGGCCATTCCCCAGTACCAGCATAAGCCTGCTACTGCTGCTACTACCTGAGCCCCGGCTTATCCTAGCCCATAAGCTCCGAGAACAAGTCATCCAGGCGGGCTACGGGTACTACCTCTATTTTGTAATCCGATAAGGACAGCCCTTTGGTGTTGTACTTGGAGATATAGATCTTCTTGAAGCCCAGTTTCTCGGCTTCTGATATACGGCTGTCGATGCGGTTGACGGCTCGTACTTCACCGCCCAGTCCTACCTCAGCCGCAAAACATACGGATGCCGGAACGGCGATGTCTTCGTAAGAAGAAACAATGGACGTAGCTACCGCCAGGTCAATGGCCGGATCTTCTACTTTAAGGCCACCGGCCACGTTGAGGAACACATCCTGAATACCCAACCGGAATCCGCCGCGCTTCTCCAGTACAGCCAGCAGCATCTGCAGGCGCTTGGCATCAAAGCCGGTACTACTCCGCTGCGGAGTACCGTAGTTGGCCACGCTCACCAGCGACTGTATTTCAATCTTCAGCGGACGGTTGCCTTCCATCATGGAGCCGATGGTAATACCGCTCAGTGGCTCGTCGCGCTGTGAGATCAGGATCTCCGACGGATTAGTCACCTGCCGCAGGCCGGTTCCGAGCATCTCATAGATACCTAGTTCGGAAGTACTTCCGAAGCGGTTCTTGACCGTACGCAGGATGCGGTAGGTCGTGTGGCGATCGCCTTCAAACTGCAGTACCGTATCTACCATGTGCTCCAGTACCTTGGGGCCCGCCAGCGAGCCTTCTTTGGTAATATGTCCGATCAGGAACACGGGCGTACCCATTTCCTTAGCATACTTCATGATTTCGGAGGTACACTCCCGCACCTGCGACACACTACCGGCACTGGACTCGATCAGCGGTGACTGCATGGTCTGGATGGAGTCAATGATGAGTACATCGGGCTGAAACTCCTCTATCTGCCGGAATATATTGGTGGTAGAGGTTTCGGTCAGGATAAAACAGTTGTCGCTTTTGGTATCCAGGCGTTCGGCGCGCATCTTGATCTGCTGCTCCGACTCTTCCCCCGATACGTACAGGACGCGCTTATTGTAAAGGGTGAGGGCGATCTGCAGCATCAGGGTAGACTTACCAATGCCCGGCTCCCCGCCGATCAGCACCAGGGCTCCCTGTACGATACCACCACCCAGTACGCGGTTGAGCTCCTGGTCGGTCGTAAGGATACGGGGCTCCTCTTCGTAGCGGATCTCTCTGATGGCTTTGGGACGGCTGGCGATGCTGATAGACTTCCAGGCTACCTGCGTTTTTTTATCTTCTTTTTCGACTATCTCCTCCACGAAGGTATTCCATTCGCCGCAGGAGGGGCATTTTCCCAACCACTTGGGAGAGTTATGACCACAATTTTGACAGAAATAGGCACTTTTGGCTTTAGCCATAGGGGTATTTACTTTTTTAATTGTCTTAGGGGTACCTGTACGATACCTGACCTTCATGAGATATGGACGGATCAGCACCTGAAAGTACAAACTTTATTAACATCGTGCATCTAAAAAAGGTGCCGCAGGTATGTAAGCAGTAGTGATCATTTCGTTATTCAACAAACGCATCTATTAGATCTTAAAAAACCATGAAAAACACTCATCTCGGGCTGCTGGCCCTCATGCTATGCCTCGTCGCTCCTCAACTCTCATTCGGACAGGCCAAAGGATTTGCTTTTGGTATTAAAGGCGGTGTTAATCTTTCCAAGCTCACCATGGGCGAAGTACTGACTACCCGGTACGACAACAACGGGAATCCCTACCTGGGCTACAACGGACAGGTCGTACGTGACAACCTGCGCGAAAGCTACGAAACCCGTACCGGATTTGTAGGCGGTGTGTACGCCCGCTTCGGCCGAAACCTCTTTGTGCAGCCTGAAGTACTGGTTTCGACCAAGGGAGGTAGTTTCAACATTGTAGATAACAGCGGTCCAACCCCTCAGACCAGCAATGTCAACGTCACCTTCAGTAATATAGATGTACCCATACTGATTGGTTTGAAGGGCGGACCACTCCGGATCAATGCCGGCCCGATGGCTTCGTTCCGCATCGGTGATAACCAGCGCCTGCGCGATGCCTTTGAACACTATACCTCAGGTAGCTTCAACGATGCTATGTCGCAGGCCGTATATGGGTACCAGTTTGGTGCCGGACTCGACATCCTGGGCTTTAGCCTGGATGTTCGCCGTGAAGGCTCATTCAACGATATCGCCGCTTTCCGGGTAAATCAGAACCAGGTAGGTGGCAGTTCTTCTACTGTACGTCAGCGCCTCAACTCATGGCAGGTCACTCTGGCGATGAAGCTGTTATAAGCTAGCTACTGTATAGTAATAAACAACGCCGCCACTCCGGTACCGGAGTGGCGGCGTTGTTATAATCAGGCTTCTTTACAACCAGTCCCGCACCCTTAGCAATCGTAAGTACTGCCGGATGGATTGGGTTAAAAAAACAAGCAGCCACCGTTCTAGCGATGGCTGCTGTTCTCGATTTAACCCACTAAAAATGAAGCTTATAATCTACACAACGCGTGTATCAGGCACTGATGCGGCCGCGATAGGCGTTAAGTAGTTCTGCAATTTCTTTGATTTTGCGACGGGCTACGACCACTTCTTTGCCACATACCATTCGGATTACGCGATCGTCGTCTACCCGGTCTACTACGTATTCGGTATTAACGATATACGACTTATGTACACGCAGGAATGTATCGTTGAGATGTTCGGTCAGGCTTTTAAGAGTCCGGGATACGAGGTACCGTTTGCCCCGGCAGGTGTAGATATACGTATAGTTTCCTTCTCCTTCCAGACACGTAATTTCGTCAGGTGAGAGCCATTGGATTTGCCCCATACTATGAATAGCAATATCAGTGCCCTGCAAGGTGTGTGTATAGCTGGCAGTTGCGGCTGGCGCTTTTTTTATCGAGTAGTTAGCAATGGTTTCCATGAGTTCCTGAGGATATAAGTGAGCATGTAATTATTGATTCAAAAGTACCTCTTTAGATAGTCCCCGGAAATACGTACAACTACGTATCACTTTTTAAACTACTGAACATCAGCCTATTAGCAAGCAGCAGGAGAAGCAAAAGACGTAGCGCCACTTACTAAAACAGGTGTTACTACGTATTGCAAATATGTTTACTAAAATATAGCTACTAAGTAAAAAAGCGGGATCAGAGTACGTCATATTCCGAGTTGATGGGCCGGCTCTGGTACACCCTCCAAACTTTATATATCTTTGCAGCCGAAAAGCCTCAATAAAGCAGATACGATATGATTACCGAACGGGTAAAAGAATTACTCACCGAGATCGAGACTACCACGGTAAGTAATAAAGAACAACTGGAAGCCTTCCGCATGCGCTATATCAGCCGCAAGGGAGTTGTGACTGAGTTGTTTGATCAGCTAAAGAATATTCCGCAGGAGGACCGCCGGGCGGTCGGCCAGGAGCTTAATACGTTAAAGAATGCGGCACAGGATCGCTTCCAGGCCTTTACTACCCAGCTGGAAGAGCAGTCAGACAACGGCACCGCCGCACAGATAGACCTGACCCTGCCGGTAGTACCCAATCAGTACGGCAGTATCCACCCGCTGACTATCGTGCGCCGACGGATCATCGAGATCTTCGAGCGCATGGGCTTCAACGTATCGGATGGTCCCGAGATCGAAACCGACTGGTACAACTTCAGCGCCCTCAACTTCCCCGACAACCACCCTGCCCGCGAAATGCAGGATACCTTCTTTATAGAGAAGAGCGCCGGTGAGGTAAAGGACGACGTACTGCTGCGAACGCATACGTCCAACGTACAGATCCGACTGATGGAGCACAAGAAACCGCCCCTGCGCTCGATCATGCCGGGCCGGGTATTCCGCAATGAGGCCATTTCGGCCCGGGCGCACTGCGTGTTCCACCAGGTAGAAGGCCTGTACGTAGATAAAAACGTAAGCTTTAAAGACCTTAAAGATACCCTGTACCACTTTGCCAAGGAGATGTTCGGACAGGACTCCAAGATCCGTCTGCGCCCCTCCTACTTCCCTTTCACTGAGCCCAGCGCCGAGATCGACGTGACCTGCTTTATCTGTAAGGGCGAAGGCTGCAACGTGTGTAAGCATAGCGGCTGGGTAGAGATAGCCGGCTCCGGTATGGTAGATCCTAACGTACTGGCCAGCTGTGGTATCGATCCCGAAGAATACACGGGCTTTGCCTTTGGTATGGGTATCGAGCGCATCACCATGCTCCGGTACGGCATCAAGGACCTGCGCCTGTTCACCGAAAACGACGTCCGCTTCCTGCGCCAGTTCGAAGGAGCGTAGTTGTTCAAAGAGTGAATGAGTGAATGGTGAATAACCATAGTGGGAGCCGAATAAGCCCCGGAGGGGCGAAATCTTAGTAGCCCCAAAAATTCACCTGACCTCCCAGCCCCGTAGGGGTGACACACAGTACAATCGGATAGCCAAAGGGTTCTCCTCCCAATTAGCAGTAAAAGAAATTGATAAAGAAAGGGGCGTTGCCAATCGGTAACAGCCCCTTTCTTTTATATGACAACTACTACTTATAGCCTATTGCATAGAGCCTATCGCCTTAGAAACGCGTCTCCAGGTATACACGCATCATCTGATGCCAGGTAGACCATTCGTGATGGTACTCCGGCCCCCATATATCCAGTTCATGAGCCACGCCTTTAGAGCTCAGTATAGTAGAGATATGACGCGAGGAATTGGGATCTTCATAGTCCCCCGACCCGGACAGGAAATGAATATGACGGCTCTGTCGGTACTTGCACAGGTGCCACTCGGCATTGAGGTTGGGCAGGTAGTGTACCGGTGAGTTAAAGTACACATTGTCGTCGTAGTAGCCCTCGGAGTACACGCTCAGATCATAGCGCCCACTCATAGCGATGATACCATTGATAAGATCAGGGTGCTTGAAAAACAGATTAGCCGCATGCAGGGCTCCAAACGCGGCTCCAGCGGCTATGATAGGAGTTTCCTCACTGGTCTTCTCTTTAAGAAAAGGCACTACCTCCCTGAATATGTAATCATTGTACTGCTGATGCCGCTGGGCTTTATCCCGGTTCTCCATGTGGGGATTCATCCAGCTCTCGGCGTTAATGCTTCCGATACAAAACACCTTTAACAGACCAGCATCGATAAATGGCCGTATGCTCTCTATAAGGCCGTGGTGTTCGTATTCCAGAAAGTCAGAGTCAGCCGTTGGGATCATTAACAACGCAAACCCATAGTGGCCATACACGGCCACATCCATATATTTATCAAGCGCCGGGCTGTACCAGCCAGTTACTTCGCGTTGCATAGGGTATAGTTCCTTTCTACAGATAATGGTGTTTACTACTGAACATGGGTACTAGTATAATACTATCTATGCCCTGCTTTGTTCAGACTTCGGTATAAAGAAATTGCCCTTACAGAGCAATGTAAACCATTTATTACTAAACGGTAACAATACGTTACTCTGAGCCAGATCTACTCCGCCCGGTATAGTTATATACTTCCTGGGGAGGCTGCTCCCTATTGTCCCTTTTTCTCTATTCCATTATGTCGCCTTGGTATGCCTATTTGTCATTAAATCTTTCACAATTACCTATTCCTGTGCCATTATTTCAGGTTTAAGGCTCAGGTACAGGGTTTGATAGTATATAGTACGTAAGCGTTTGCGAGAAGAATCAACCAAGAAATTAAAAGCCATGAATTTTAATCAGTATACCATCAAAGCACAGGAGGTGATCCAGCACGCGGCTCAGATTGCACAGGGCAATCAGCAGCAGGCCATCGAAACGGGTCACGTTCTGAAAGCGATACTAGAAGAAGATATCAGTACGTCGGGCTTCCTGATGAAGAAGCTCAACGTGAACCATCAGCGCCTCCAGCAGGCTCTGGACGCCATTATAAGCGGGTACCCCAAGGTATCAAGTTCTCAGGTTTTTCTGGGTAATGACCTGTCGACTGCGCTGACCAAGGCACAGAGCTACCTGAAAGAGTTCAATGACGAGTTTGTGAGCATTGAGCTGATACTACTGGGTTTAGTCGGCGGGAAAGACTCCGTGGCCCAGATGATGAAGGACGCCGGATTTAGAGAGAAAGAACTGAAAGAAGCTATTAAGGAACTAAGAGGTAAAAATAATCCCGTGAAAGATCAGAACGCAGAAGCCAAGTACCGTTCGCTGGAACGTTACAGCAAAAACCTGAACGAGCTTGCCCGAGCGGGTAAGATCGACCCTGTAATCGGTCGGGATGAAGAGATCCGCCGGGTACTACAGATATTGAGCCGCCGTACCAAGAATAACCCCATCCTGCTGGGTGAGCCGGGTGTAGGTAAGACGGCCATCGTGGAAGGTCTGGCCCAGCGTATCGTGCAGGGCGACGTTCCCGAAAACCTGAAAACCAAGATCATCGTGTCGCTGGACATGGGTCTGCTCATTGCCGGCGCCAAGTACAAGGGTGAATTTGAGGAGCGCCTGAAGGCGGTGATCAAAGAGGTTACCGACTCCGAAGGTGAGATCATCCTCTTCATCGACGAGATCCACACCCTGATCGGGGCTGGTGCCGGAGGTGAAGGCGCCATGGACGCCGCTAACCTGCTGAAACCCGCGCTGGCGCGTGGTGAGCTGCACGCTATAGGTGCTACCACCCTGAAAGAGTACCAGAAGTACATCGAAAAGGACAAGGCCCTCGAGCGCCGCTTCCAGTCTGTGATGGTGGATGAGCCGGATGTAGCGGATGCCATCAGTATCCTCCGGGGTATTAAAGAAAAGTACGAACTCCACCATGGGGTACGTATCCAGGACGATGCCGTCATCGCAGCTGTGGAGCTGTCGAACCGCTATATTACCGACCGTTTCCTGCCCGACAAGGCCATTGACCTGATGGACGAAGCCGCTTCCAAGCTGCGCCTGGAAATGGACAGTGTACCCGAAGAACTGGACGAACTGAACCGCCGGATCATGCAGCTCGAAATTGAGCGTGAGGCCATCCGTCGTGAAAATAACCTCGAAAAGGAAGCCGTCCTGAACAAGGAGCTGGCCGACCTGAACGAGCAGCGCAATGCCCTCCGGGCCCAGTGGGAAAGTGAGAAGGGAATCGTAAATGAAATCCGTGCCCTGAAAGAGCAGGTAGACCACCTACGCTTCGAAGCCGAGCAGGCCGAGCGTACCGGTGACTACGGTAAGGTAGCCGAGATCCGCTACGGCCGTATTCCTGAAGCGCAGAAAAAGCTGGAAGACCTGCAGAAGTCGGAAGGCGAGCGCAAGCTGATGCAGGAGGAAATTACGTCGGAAGAAATTGCCGAAATAGTAGCCAAGTGGACGGGTATACCCGTAAGCAAAATGCTGCAGAGCGAGCGCGAAAAGCTGCTCAACCTGGAAGACGAACTGCATCGCCGCGTAGCCGGTCAGAACGAGGCCATCCAGGTAGTAGCCGATGCGGTACGTCGTAGCCGGGCTGGTCTGCAGGATCCCAAGCGTCCGATAGGTAGCTTCCTGTTCCTGGGACCTACCGGTGTCGGTAAGACCGAGCTGGCCAAGACCCTGGCGCAGTACCTCTTCAATGACGAGAACGCCATCGTACGTATCGACATGAGTGAGTACCAGGAGCGCCATACCGTAAGCCGTCTGGTAGGAGCGCCTCCGGGCTACGTAGGCTACGACGAAGGCGGTCAGCTGACCGAAGCCGTACGCCGCAAGCCCTACAGCGTAGTGCTGCTTGACGAGATCGAAAAGGCACACCCGGACGTATGGAACATCCTCCTGCAGGTACTGGACGAAGGACGACTGACCGATAACAAAGGTCGGGTGGCTAACTTCAAGAACACGATCATCATCATGACGTCCAACATCGGTAGCCATATCATTCAGGAGAAGTACGCGGAAGACGAAGGGTGGAACCACACCCTCATTATGGAGGAGGCCAAGCAGGCCGTACTTGATCTGCTGAAAGCCTCGGTAAGGCCGGAGTTCCTGAACCGGATCGACGAGATTGTACTGTTCGAGCCACTGACTCAGGGCAACATCCGCAAGATCGTGGATATCCAGTTCCGTCAGATTCAGCGTACCCTGCAGGAGCAGGGCATCACGCTGGACGCTACCGACGAAGCCCTGGCCAAGCTGGGTGAAGAAGGTTTCGATCCGGCCTTTGGTGCCCGTCCGCTTAAGCGTGTTCTGCAGCGCCGTATCCTCAACGAGCTGTCCAAGGGTATCCTGAGCGGTCAGATCGCCAAAGACGCGGTGATTATGATGGAGGTCAATAATGACGGTGAGATCGCCTTCGAGAATGTCGGCGGTGGTGTCGAAATCTAATGTTACCTGCTATACATGCGTGAGAGGTGCAGCCTACGGGTTGCGCCTCTTTTTTGTATCTGCCTACTTACCTAGTTCATCCTTGCCAGAAGCTGACCCAATAGTACCTCTACTTAAAATCCCGTAGCTCCTTTAGCACTTGTTCCATCGTCTTAACCTCCATCTTAGGGTCGATTCGGAAAAGCTCATCGGGCAGTGGCTGGGCTTTGACGGATTCTAAAGTATATCGGACCAGCCATCCGTATTCATAGTCAGTAAACTGCAAAGGTGTACCTTCAACACCCTGAAGATGTTCAAAAAACTGCTTCACCGGAACGTCCAGTGCCTTGGTCACCTGAGCCTCCAGGAGCTGACTTTCGCCTGAACCCGTAATAATCACCTTCTCCGTTGGCATGGACAGAATCGTTGATCTTTGGCCTGTCCTCCTGCTCGTATAGGTCTTTACCATACCTTGCGATACAGCCTTGGATTTATTTATCCTTTCTTCATCATACGACATGAATATAGCCATCGGCTTAAATCTTGTCTCTCCCGTAGTGTAGATACCTTTCTTGTTTCTTATCTGGATAGTTACTTCTTTGGTAGCAGGCCTGAAGTGATTAACTTTCGTCCTTTCAATGCGCATCAGATCCCCTTTCTTATAAAGCTTAAACTGGGCACCTCTGAAAGCAGCCGGATGACTTACCAGGCTGCGTACTGTATCTACACGGTAAATGAGTATACCTTCTTTGAAGCCAGCCTGAGCAGTAGCCTTGCCGATCTGAATTCCTGATAGTAGAAATAATGAGATGAGTATACGAAAAAGCATTAGTAGTAATTATAACGAGGAGGGCGTACGGTAATACACTTACGTGGGCAAGTTAGGTGAGAACTCTTGCGATTCCTTATTGGAGAGTCGAATTTTATCCAACGGTCTCTTCCACTGGGGCTCCACCCGATTTGCAATCGGGTTGCTATCATACTTGCGTTTGAAATGCAACAAGATAAAACCCCAGCGGGGACCGCCCGATTTGTAATCAGGGTGAGCTTGTTGTTAGCTTGAGATATAATGTCTAAGGCAGTACCTCTCCCACCGTCATCTATAAAAGTAATATACTCCCCTACTCCTCCACACTCAACTGCCCCCGTATTTCGCCGCCCCGGTAAGTAGCTGAGTGGATATTGACGTAGTACATTCCCGCTTTCAGGTCGGCCTCCTGTTCTTCGGTCAGTACAGTCGAGTAGTTAAAAGGGGTCGTAAAGGTGTTCCCAAAGTCAAAGAGTACTCCCCCGTTGGTACCGGCGGCGGCCTTGTGTATATGCCAGGCCGTAGGTGTGATGCCCTGGTAGGTAATTGTAAGCTTCAGCTCGTTGGTGTCGTTGTTGTAAGTACCCTCAGCCCTGCCGGTAGCGGTGGAGGGATTGGCCGGTACTTCCGAAGCCCCCGATAAGGTGGCCAGTACCGGTACCTCCGGCGACACTTCTTCTTCTTTGTCCTTACAGCCCATAACCAGCAGCAACAGGCTCACCATCCATAGTAACAAGAGCTTTTTCATCGTATTCAGAGGTTAGAGTGAATGTAAAAATGTAGCGTTCACCACCATTACGTAGCAATCTGACCAGAGGTTGCTCAGCCTTCTTAATTTATAATTACCAGAGAATACGCGAGTTAGTAGGATCAGTAGCAGGCACACAATTTTTAGGGTAGTTCTGGAAAGACTAACCGGTACCTCAGGGTACCCAAAAAACAGCAACTTCATGGCTTATTCATTTGAAATACCATTCAACGATGATCCCAACTCGATCATCAGCCGCGCCCGCAACACCATACAGGGAGCGCAGGGTACTTTTGCAGGAGACACCAATACGGGTGAGTTTGCGGTACCTGCTAAGATCGGTACCGTAGAAGGCAACTACGCCATTCAGAACAATGTACTCAGGGTTACCATCACCAAGAAGCCCTTTATTGCTCCCTACTCCATGATCGAAGATGCCCTACGGAAGTACCTATCCTAGCAAAGGGTATATATGCCAATAGGAAGAGAAGTAAGATCTGCCGGTAGGTGGATCTTTTTTTGTGAAACAACTTCACATAATGTGGACTATAACCACGGTATTACCCTCATACAGTCCTGGACAGCCATGGAATGATCTTTTACCCCATTTTACTGTACATATTTAGTTGAATTAACTAGTAAAGAGAGTCATGGAAATGAAGCTGAAAGGAAAAAGGGTAGCGATACTGGCTACTGATGGATTTGAACAAGTAGAATTGACAGACCCCAGAAAAGCTCTTGACGAACAGGGAGCCGAAACACACATTATAAGTCCTGAGAAGGGTACCATCAAAGCGTGGGACATGACCAACTGGGGCGACTCTTTCGAGGTAGACAAGTCAATCGATGAGGTAAGTGCCGACGAGTACGATGCTCTGCTGCTACCCGGAGGAGTACTTAATCCGGACCAGCTCCGTACCAACCAGAAAGCGGTACAGTTTGTCCGGGAGTTTTTCCAGTCGGGCAAGCCCGTAGCTGCTATCTGTCACGGACCTCAGCTGCTGATCGAGGCAGATGTAGTACGAGGCCGCAAACTAACCTCTTACCCGTCGGTACGTACTGACCTGCAGAATGCCGGTGCCGAATGGGTAGATGCCGAGGTAGTAACCGATCACGGATTGGTAACGAGCCGGAAACCTGATGATATTCCGGCCTTTAACCGTAAGATGGTGGAGGAGTTCCGGGAGGGCGTTCACGTGCAACAGCACGCCTGATTTGGTATATACCTAGTAGCAGGTAAAGAGGAAGAGGTAGCCCCGGGTGGGTATACCTCTTCCTCTTTCTTTTACCACCCCTATATCTGCCTGTAGCTTATTTGCTACGAAAAATATTTTAGGAACAACAGCAGTAGTTACCCACTCGCTGGTACATTTTTTATATGAAATAAGACTTTACCAGTACCTCTTAAAATCAAAAACTGATGAAAATACCAGCCAACTTAAAAGGCATACGTGTTGCCATTCTGGTTGCCGATGGGTTTGAGCAGGTAGAAATGACCGAACCCCGAAAATCACTGGATATGTGTGGAGCCACTACGCATATTATTTCCCCTAACAAAGATTCCGTCAAGGGGTGGAATCAGATTGAGTGGGGAGAGACGTTTGAAGTGAATGTACCTCTGGAACAAGCAAGAGCCTGCTACTACGATGCTCTGCTACTACCGGGGGGAGTGATGAATCCGGATACACTACGTATGAACGCCCGGGCCGTTGAGTTTGTGCGTTCTTTTTTTATACAACAGAAACCCGTTGCTGCTATTTGTCACAGCCTACAACTGCTGATTGAAGCTGATGTGGTACACGGCCGCACGCTTACCTCCTACCCGTCGCTCCGCAAAGACCTGCAAAACGCCGGCGCTCGCTGGCTTGACAAGGAAGTGGTGGTGGATCATGGGCTGGTAAGCAGCCGAATACCCGACGACATACCTGCCTTTAATCAAAAAATGATCAAGGAAATTGCCGAAGGAGTTCATTGCAGGCAACACGCTTAGAGGTACCTGTCTAACTATGAGTAACCAAAGCGGGAGCCCTTGTATAGGGGCTCCCGCTTTGGTTATACGTTACTTTCTTTTTCCTGTTCCCGGTTGAGGTACTGCGCCATTACCTGGTACAACTGCTTCACGGCGTATGGCTTGGGCAGGTACCCATTCATACCTACTTCCCGGGTAAGCCGGGCGGTTTCGGGACTGTGATCGGCGGAAAGGGCAACGATCGGCACCTCCTGATCCAGCTTTCTGATCTCGGTACTTAGTACAAATCCGCTCATCCCCGGCATCTGCAGATCCATCAGGATCAGGTCATAGGTGGATTCCCGGGCGGCTTCCAAAGCCTTCAGCGGTGAAGAAAACAGCTCAAGCCGAACCCCTTTCTTACTCAGGGAGTGGGAGATCAGCTTAAGGTTAAGCTCGCTGTCATCCACCACCATTACCTTGTAGTCAGTAAAGTCAAAGTCCGGTAGTTCATCCTCAACGGCTACTCTGCCTTTGGCTTTTCTGAAGGCTATTTCAAAGGTAAAGGTCGAGCCTTTTCCGACTTCGCTATCCACCCGGATCGAGCTACCAAACAGGCTCAGTAGTTTCTTGGTAATTGACAGCCCCAGCCCGGTACCACCGTAGTTACGGGTGATCTCGGCAGAAGCCTGCGTATACTCATTGAAGATAACCGCCAGTACCTCCGAAGACATACCAATACCGGTATCCGAAATCTGGAAATGCACGGTGACCTGGTCGCTGATAGTATCAGGAACCGCAATGAGCTTAATCTGGATCAGACCTTTCTCAGTAAACTTGATACTGTTGGATACCAGGTTGTTGATTATCTGCAGCAGACGTGTAGGATCACCCAGCAGGTAGGCAGGCAGCGTAGGATCGGATATAATCTCGATATGGTTGCCCCGCTTGCTGGCCCGATGCAGGTTCGACTGCACCACATTATTGATCAGTTCTACCAGGTTAAAGGGGATCGACTCCAGCTCCACTCTACTTGCTTCCAGTTTGCCCAAGTCCAGTATATCGTTGACCAGCGAAAGCAGGGTTTCAGCCGAGAAGCGTAGTGCCTTAAGGGGCGGCTGCTGGTCAGCCCGGGGAGTCTCTTCGATCAGCAGATTGGTATATCCTACGATTGAATGGAGCGGATTCCGGATCTCATGGCTCATCACCGACAGAAAATCACTCTTAGCCTTGTTGGCCTCTTCGGCCTTTTGCTTCGCCTCCTTCATTTCCTGAATGGCGGCTTCGAGCTGCTTCTTGATACTCCCCAGTTCCTCCGCCTTTTTGCGCAGCTCGAGCTGGTGCATCACCTGATTGGCCAGTGCCGCCAGGGCCTTCTTTTGCTGTCCGCTAAGCTCTCTGGGCTGTTGATCTATAACGCATAGCGTACCCAGTGCATAGCCCTCCGAAGTAGTAAGCGGAGCCCCCGCGTAAAAGCGCACGTAGGGGTCGCCGGTAGTAAACGGATTATCAAAGAAACGGTCGTCCGACAGGGTATCAGACACTACCATGATTTCCTGTGGGTTCAGAATGGCATGGGCACAAAAGGCATAGTCGCGGTGGGTTTCAGAAGCATCCAGCCCATGCGATGACTTAAACCACTGGCGCTCCTGATCGACTAGTGAAATGAGAGATATAGGGGTACCACATATCTCAGAAGCAATCAGGGTAATATCGTCAAAGTCCTGCTCGGGGAGGGTATCCAGGATATTATATTCCTGTAAGGCTACTAATCTATCCTGTTCATTAAAAGGTATCGAAGCTGACTTCATGCAAGCTATGGTTATTCGTATAAGTCTACCACACAATAAGTTACTTTCTCTTTCTGATGTTATAGTATGTATGCGTACTGCTGATTTGCCCTACTGTCATAACAGAGAGCCCTATTTCAATTTAGTATAGCGTACAATAACGATAAAGTGTGTGAAGAACCAAAATATTCCGCCCCAAAAAACACGTATTATTACGTATTGCATATGCAGAATTACCCTATCTAGTACAATTATGATACCAACTTGGTTACCTGCTTGCGGCTTCAGCCACTTTTCTTCGGATGATTTATTTTAAGGCTTCAATAGCTCCATCGCAAGATAGGAAAGCGTAGCATAAGATGTTGACACTCTGTATTACATCTTAAAATGTCACCATTTCTGCCTTCTACTCCCAAAGCCACTGCTCCTTTACCGCTTACTAAGTCGTCAGAGTTAACAAGCAGCTATAAATATATATTTGCAACCACACCAAACCCATAAAAATCTTATTATAAGCTACTTACACACAAATGCTAAACATTTTTACCGTTCACTCAATGAAGGCACCTGCTAAAAATATTCTGTATCACCTCCCGTTCTCTACCTGAAAGCACCAGTACAGACCAGAGTTCTTATTAATAAAATACAATTTACTAGCACATGACGAAACCTTTACCCATGACGTACCCCTACATCATGATTTATGTTCAACTCAAATCACTAATTAATTATGCTAGTTAAAAAACTCAAATGGACAGCTCTGGGATTGATCAGTGTACTGGCGATCAACGCCTGTGACATGGAGGACGACACCAATATCGACCCATCGGGTACCGGTGGTCGTCTGAAAGTAGAAATGACCGATGCCCCCATTGATGAAGCTTCGGTACAGGGCGTGTTCGTGACTGTAACGGAAGTGCGGGTAGACGGTAAGAAGTGGGAGGCCTTTCAGGGCCCCAAGACGGTGAACCTGCTGGAACTGCAGGGAGGAAAAACAGTAACCCTAACCGAAGGTGACGTATCCATGGGCTCCTTCGACAAGCTTACGCTGGTACTGGACTACGAACGCGACGCCAACGGCAACGCCCCCGGCTGCTACATCCAGCGTCAGGATGGTACCAAGAACAAACTGGTCGTATCGGGCAACGCCCGCACCGATATCGAGATCAAAGGCCCTAAAGTAGATATAGCCGAAGGACAAACCCAGACGGTAGTGATGGATTTTGATCTGAGAAAAGCCATCAAAGAACAGGGAGGCGCTTCTAAAGACTACGCCTTCGTTACTTACGGCGAGCTGCAGTCGTCGATCCGCTTCGTCAAGAAGGAAAGCACCGGCTCGATCACCGGTAAGCTCAATAACTACAATGCATCCACCAACGGGAAGGCGGTCGCTTACGTGTATACGAAAGGATCATTCAAGCAAAACACCGAAACCAGCGGACAGGGTGAAAGCCAGGTCAGGTTTAAGAATTCCGTGACCAGCACCAAAGTAAACAGTGACGGTAGCTTTACGGCCGCTTTCATTCCCGAAGGTGAGTATGAGCTGCACGTGGTTACGTACCGTCAGGAAGGTTCCGGCCAGTTGAACCTCAATACCTTTCTGGACCTGAACAGCGAAACCAACCTGAATGCGATTTCGGTAAAAGCTAACTCACAGACCAATCTGTCCCTTTCTATTAAAGGCATACTGGGAGGCATCCTCTAAGGGCCCTGTACCTGATTGGTAAATATTAAGCAAAGGGAGCAGGTTGTATATGACCTGCTCCCTTTGTTATTATTCATTCCTCGTCTTATCTGGGCACGAGTTGTCCCCTGATCACACCACCCGGGTATTCATCTGAATACGCCTCCACGTAGTACTTGCCTTTCATCAGCGCTTTTTCCTGTGCCTCGGTCAGGCGGACTTTGGTCCCTAACGGATTTGTAAAGTCCCTTCCCAGATCAACTACCAGGTTTTCTTCACCCACATAGTCGGGATCGTTGAGGATAAGATGCCAATTGACAGGTTTGAGCATATCATCCTTCAGGCGTAGCTTTAAATAGTTGGAATCCGGATCGTATACTCCTTCGGCGGTACCGCTGGTAGCAGTACCATTGTTGGAGGAGGTCGAAGTGCCGGTAGAGGTTTTAGGTTTGGAGGTCAGATCGCCTCCCGTCAGGTAAGCCAGATACAATTGCTGCGGAGTAGGTCCGTCATTCTCCTTTTCACATCCTGTTGCAACGAACAGACTGGCGATCAGAAACAGATACTTTTTCATAGATATAATCGGTTAAACAAAAACAGACACAACTACAAATAGAAATAATCAGCTTCTACCAGCTCATATACAAAAAGTTATGCCAGAAAAGTCCAGTACTGCCAGGAGCATAGGTAGTACCTAAGAATATGACAAAATTACCTACCCCCACCGTTGGCTCCGACGCTACCGCCCGGTCATTCGGATGAAAAGTGTAACTTTGTCAATCCTTTTTCGTATTTATCAGATAGTATCATGAAGAGAGTTCTCTGCAGTATTATTCTTTCTGCCTTTACCCTTACCGCCACCTTTGCCCAGACTGTCACGCAGGTAGCTGACCCTACCGAGTGGGTCAATCCGCTGATGGGTACACAGTCGAAGTTCAGCTTGTCCACTGGCAATACCTATCCGGCCATAGCCCTGCCCTGGGGCATGAACTTCTGGATGCCCCAGACGGGCAAGATGGGTGACGGCTGGGGGTATACCTACGACGCCGATAAGATCAGAGGGTTCAAGCAGACGCACCAGCCCAGCCCCTGGATCAACGACTACGGCCAGTTTTCGATCATGCCCGTAACCGGTAAGCTCAAGTTTGACGAAAACAGCCGCGCGAGCTGGTTTTCGCACAAAGCCGAAACCGTCAAGCCACACTACTACAAGGTATACCTGGCCGACTACGACGTTACAACTGAGATAACCCCCACTGAGCGGGCGGCCCAGTTCCGGATTACCTTCCCCCAAACCGACAGCGCCTACGTAGTACTGGACGCTTTTGACAAAGGCTCGTACGTAAAGGTGATTCCGGCAGAGCGCAAGATCATTGGCTACACCACCAAGAACAGCGGCGGTGTACCGGCCAACTTCAAAAACTACTTTGTACTGGTATTCGACAAGCCTTTTAACCTATCAGCTACCTGGCACGGCAAGCAACTGGCCAAGGATACACTGGAGTACAAAGCCGATCACGTAGGAGCCGTAGTAGGATTCAAGACCCGCCGGGGCGAGCAGGTTGGTATCAAGGTTGCCTCTTCGTTTATCAGCTACGACCAGGCCGAGGTGAACCTCCGCCGCGAGCTGGGTACTGATACCTTTGAAGCTACCCAGAAGAAAGGACATGCAATCTGGAAGAAAGAGCTTTCGCGCATCACTGTAGAAGGTGGTAGCCCTGAGCAGACGCGGACCTTCTACTCCTGCCTGTACCGCGTGCTGCTGTTCCCGCGGAAGTTCTATGAGCTGGATGCCCGAAATCAGATCGTACACTACAGCCCGTACAATGGTGAGGTACTTCCGGGCTATATGTTTACGGACAATGGCTTCTGGGATACCTTCCGGGCGGTGTTCCCGTTCTTTACGCTCATGTACCCTACCCTCAACGCCCAGATCATGGAGGGCCTGGTCAACACCTACAAAGAAAGCGGCTTCCTGCCCGAGTGGGCCAGCCCCGGTCACCGCGAGTCGATGATCGGCTCCAACTCGGCCTCCCTTATCGCTGACTCGTACATAAAGGGAATCCGCGGCTACGATATCAATACGCTGTATGAGGCTGTCATCAAGAATACAAAGAATGCCGGACCGGTGAGTTCGGTAGGGCGACTTGGGCATGAGTACTACAACGAACTGGGCTATGTACCCTACGACGTCAAGATCCGGGAGAACGCGGCCCGAACCCTCGAGTACGCCTACGCCGACTTCTGTATTGCCCAGCTGGCCAGGGAGCTGAAGCGCCCGCAGGCGGAGATAGACCTATATACCAAACGCGCCCAGAACTACCGCAACCTCTTTGATCCCGAAACCAAGCTCATGCGCGGCAAGAACCAGAATGGCCAGTTTCAGAAACCATTCAACCCGTTCAAGTGGGGGGATGCCTTTACCGAAGGCAACAGCTGGCACTACACCTGGTCGGTGTTTCAGGATGTACAGGGGCTGGTGGAGCTAGTGGGTGGTCGTGAAGCCTTCGTACAAAAGCTCGATACAGTATTTGCCATGCCTCCTATTTTTGACGACAGCTACTACGGTTTCCCCATCCACGAGATCCGGGAGATGCAGATCATGAACATGGGACAGTACGCCCACGGCAACCAGCCCGTACAGCACATGATCTACCTGTACAACTACGCCGGTGCTCCCGCCAAGGCCCAGTACTGGCTCCGTGAGGTGATGCAGCGCCTGTACCAGCCTACCCCCGACGGCTACTGCGGCGACGAAGACAACGGCCAGACCTCGGCCTGGTACGTGTTCTCGGCACTGGGCTTCTACCCTGTCACCCCCGGTACTACCCAGTATGTCATAGGTACTCCGCTGTTCAAAAAGGCTACTATGACGCTCGAAAACGGGAAGAAGTTTGTGGTACAGGCCCCCGCTACCAGCGACCAAAACCTGTACATCCAGAAAGCTACCCTCAACGGCAAAGCCTACACCCCTACCTACCTTGACCACTTTGACATCCTGAAAGGCGGCAACATTACCTTTGACATGGGTAGCCAGCCCAGCAGGAACTGGGGCACCAGCAAGAAGGATGTACCCTGGTCGTACACAGCCGTAAAATGATAGGCTGGAATAACAAGGAGTGGAACAGCAACCCTGTTTACTACGTTGTGAAGGTGAGTAACGTGTCAGTACCAGTCATAGTATTTGCATCAATCCAATAGCATCATTCAAGAATTATATGAAACTAGCTTTTGTAGCCCTTGCCGGAGCTCTTTTTTATTCGGCTGTACTACCCGGACAGGACGATGAACTCCAGAAGAGCATAGCCCGCGGCAAGGAGGTATATGCCGGCAACTGCGTAGCCTGCCATCAGGCCACGGGTGAAGGAGTCGAAGGTGTATTCCCCCCCCTGGCCAAGTCGGACTACCTGATGAAAACTCCCGAGAAAGCCATCCATGCCGTTAAGTTTGGTCTACAGGGAGCCATCGAGGTCAACGGTGTCGAGTACGACAACATGATGCCTGATCCGGGCCTAAGCAAGGAGCAAGTAGCCGATGTCATGAACTACATCATGAACTCCTGGGGCAACTCCTCCAATAAAAAGATGATTACCGTGAAAATGGTAGAAGCGGTAAAGCAGGAGGCAGATAAGTAAAATAGTGTACTACTATCAAATTAAAAGCGCAGGGTAGAAGCCCTGCGCTTTTAATTTATAGGTTGAGCCATGCCTCGCTAAACAGAGGTGGCTTTTTCTTTCTGTACCTGCGCCAGCATGAGTTGGGCTATCTGGTTGAAATGGTCAGATACGCCGGCATAGGCCCCATGCGCGGCCGCATCAGGCTCTACCACCTGCCCGACGGGCGTAAAGAGAGGTACTTCAGCATAGTCATTAATAATACCCAGAGCTTTGAGTCCTACCATAGCCGCTCCTACCGAGCCGGTATCTACCGTGTCATTTAGGCGGACGGGTATCCCAAATACATCGGCCAGCATCTGTACCCATATGGGGCTACGGGCAAAGCCGCCGTTGGCGTAAATGGACGTGATGCTGCGATCCTCCATCAGTACCTTGCCGATGCTGTACAGATTGAGGAGGATACCTTCCATAACCGCCCGGGCCAGATGGCTCTTGGTATGTTTGATATCCAACCCCATAAAACCACCCCGTACGGCCGAGTTCCAGAGCGGAGCCCGCTCTCCCAGCAGGTAGGGCATAAACAAGAGCCCATCCGCTCCGGGGGCTATCCGGGTGGCCGATTCAAAGAGTGTGTCGTAGCCCCATTCGGCAAACAGATTATCTTTTAACCACTGAAAAATAACGCCTCCGTTGTTGGTGGCTCCACCCACTACGTAGGTTTTTCCGTCCAGCAGGTAGCAGAAGGTCCGCATCTGCTCGTCGGTATAGGCGCTTCTGGATATCACACGAGCCGCCCCGCTGGTACCAATCGTAACCGCCATGGAGTCGGGAGTCATGGCGCCACTACCCAGGTTGGCCAGGCACCCGTCACTGGCCCCCATGATCAGGGGCGTACCGGCTGGTAGTCCGAGCCTATTCACCGCCGGCAGCTCTTCAATATGAAAAGGGGACACCGCCTGCGGGAGCTGTGCCTCGTCCAGTCCCAGGAAGTTGAGCGTCCAGTTGTCCCAGCGAAGATTCCGTATGTTGAACAAGCCCGTTGCCGACGCCAGGGAGTAGTCGGACAGGTACTTGCCGGTAAGCTTATACAGGACGTACTCTTTGATGCCTACGTACATGGCAGCCCGGGCAAACAGGTCGGGCTGGTGCTGACGCAGCCACAGCAGCTTACAGGCGGGCGTCATGGCATGAATGGGAGTACCATTGCGGTGGTACAGCAGGCGGCCATCCGACGAGTGACGCAGCGCATCCGCCAGGTCGGCACTACGATTATCCGCCCAGATAATAGATCTGGTAAGGGGCTGCCCCTGCTCATCCAGGGCTATCAGGCTATGCATGGCCGAGCTGAAGGTAATGCCTTTCAGTTCTCCGTGCTTTTTGCACATTTCGTATACAGTAGAAATGCTTTGTATTGTAGCCCTCAGCATCTCTTCCGGATCCTGCTCACTCCAGTCGTCCTGCGGATAGTAGATGGGGTACCCTACGCTATGCTGAGCCAATATATTACCATAAAGGTCAAAAGCGACAGATTTTACGTTTGTGGTTCCAATATCAGCTCCAATGATGAACGGCATTGCGTATTAATGTTAGGTATGATGGAAGGAAAGGTGGATTTAGCCCCGTGAAGTAATAGCATTGGGCCGAACCATCAAAATCCCCTTTTCCTGCCGTGCCTCCTCTGGTTGTACATTTTGTAGATCAGGCTATCCTGGCTGTGTCGAGTCCGGCGGGTAGTCACTGGCTGGTGGAACGACTTTTGCTGCATAGTCTCTATACAGCATTTGCGGCGCTGTCGGGGCAGATCTGCAATAGCAGTTCGAGTTTAATGGCAAAGGAGCTGTATCATATAGGTTTATTTATTATTTTCGCCCCCATATTCAATGCTATTCTAACTTTAATCGACTTATGACTGTAACAAATACGAAAGCCGCATCCCCTAATCTCCCAGTTTGGGCCAATATAGGCATCTATATTCTGCTATTGATCATCCTGGCTGTATTCGGTGATTTGCTGGTATTCATAATAGGCTTTATTGGAGTAACTGTTGCCTTTGCTTCTTACTACAGTGGCAGAGTATCAGAGCACGAACTGCACGACTCTGACCACACGCTTCACTAATAGTAGTAGTACTTTATCCTTAAATAGCCAGCTCAGGCAGGACATGCGTTACGTTCCAGCTGAGCTGGCCGTTTTGTATATCCACCAGCCATTCCTCTTCCATTACCCGGTTGTCATCCAGGTCGCGGTACTCGGCCACCAGCTTATTGTCTTTAAGGTGTAGCATCACAAAGCCATTGTACCCCAGACTGTGGCGGCCTATGCGCTTACGGATCCGGCGGTCGTAGTATAGGATCCGGTCCTGCTCCTGTTTGGTTCGGGGCAATTTGATCTCTACGGGCATTCCGCTATGCCCTATGCACCGGCCGAAGGCCTTGGGCCCCTTCCGGTTCTGCTCCAGGTGATATACCACCAGCCGGTGGTCGTGTCCCCAGAACCACACCAGGGGCCGGTCTGCCTCACCCAGTAGCTCACAGATCTGCTCACCCGGCTTAAAATAATCATCCCGGAAAGAAGAAATATTGGGGTGGTGGCTCATTAGTACAATTCCGCGCTTATCATTCGGATCACCGATGCGTACCACATCCCGCAGCCACTCGATCTGCTCCTTGCGGAGGTGACAATCGGGCGGTGAAATCACTTCCATAAACGGACGACCTACCGAGGTATAGCCAGTATCCAGCCCGATGATGCGCCAGTGGTCATTTTCCAGACAGAAAAAACCCGCCTGCTGGGTTTTGCGCTCCTCTCCCTGATATACGTACATAGCTGGGAGCAGATTCTGAAAGTAGGCGTCGCCGTTGGAGTACATTTCGTGGTTACCGGCCAGAGCCAGACTCCCCGACGCTCCGTAGTACCACGAGGCATGCGGAGCGGTGAAGTTTTCCTCTACCTCCTTGGGGGTACCTACAAAGTATATATCTCCCAGATGTATCGTATAATCAGGGGCATAACGTGCCACCAGATGTGCCACGGCATCAGACTCGTCCGTATCACTGCCCCAGTCGCTCATCAGAGCCAGGGTAATGGCCTCGCGCGATGGAATGGAAGACTGCAACCTATACACACCAGAGTCACCGAAGCGGGGATAGGCCTGGTACGGATGCCGGGGGCCAAACCGGCTACGCAGGTAGTGGTAGGTAAAGCCAATAATATTTGTCTTAAAGAATTCAGAGAGAACTCTGGTGACTACGGTAGTACGTTCGACATGTTCCTCATATTGCTTCTGTTGAGCCCTGGCGTGGTTTTCGGCTTCTGAGTGTCCGAGGTCCAGGTACTTCTCCGCTTTCTGTTCGGAAGTTTCGGGCATAGCTAACGGTTTGGTAGAAACTAAAATTTAATAAGCAAATCGCGCCCGATTTTGTTTTAAGTATAGCTAAAGCAAAAACAGCCTCCTGGCTCTGTGGCACGGTCCTTTTGGTAATGGTTGCACCTGGTTTCCTATTAAACATCATTCAAAAAAGCTCATTACTCCCATGATAGGTTTGTATACCGTGTATGCTATTGGCACATTTATGCTGATTGCTTCACTGCTTCCTCTGATTCGAGCCGATTATTGGATTTTCAGAGTTTTCGAGTACCCCCGTATCCAGAAATGGATCATAGTCGCACTCGTCATAGTTATTTATATTATCATTGATGATTTTACGTATTGGTATGAATGGGCGTTTGGCGGGGCACTCCTGCTCAACCTGGGGCACCTAAGCTACCAGATCCTCCCCTTCCTGCCTTTCTCGAACATCCAGTTGCTCAACGCCAGTACGTTCAATAAGGACCGGACCATCGGGATCATGATCGCCAATGTATACCAGTACAATAAACTATTCGACCGGTTGCATAAGCTCATTAAATCCTGTAACCCGGATGTACTGGTGCTGTCCGAAACGGATACGGCCTGGGCAGAAGCCATGTCAACCCTGCGCGACAGCTACCCTTACCGGGTCGAGGAACCGCTTGACAATACGTACGGACTAATGGTTTTTTCACGCTACGAACTGCAGGATAGCACTATAAACTACCTGGTCGAAGACGACGTACCTTCCATATTTACTAAAGTCAAACTGCCCTCGGGCGAGCTCCTGCAGCTCTACTGCGTACACCCCACGCCCCCCGTACCGCAGGAAAATCCGCGTTCGACGGAGCGTGACAAAGAAATACTGATCGTAGCCAAGCTGGCCAAGGCATCGCCCCACCCGGTAATCGTGGCCGGTGACCTCAACGACGTGGCCTGGAGCTATACGACGGGGCTATTCCAGCGGATCAGCGGACTGCTGGACCCTCGGCGCGGGCGTGGCTTCTTTAATACATTCCATGCCAGGTACCCTTTTATCCGTTTTCCGCTCGATCACATTTTTTGTTCCCGTGATTTCAGGCTCATCGATATCAAGCGTCTGCCCTACTTTGGATCGGATCACTTCCCGATGTGGGTACAGCTCGAATACGAACCCGAGGGTACTCACCAGCAGGAGAAGCCCATGCCTGATGAGGAGGACCTGGAGATAGCGGATGAAAAGCTCCGGGAAGAAACCCGTGACGAAAAGCAGAGGAAGGAAGAGTAGCCGGACTGCTACCTGATGATCCACACGATCCCCCGCTCGGTATGGTAGGGGTCATGCCTATGGCCCAATAGTCGGTACTGAGCCCTCCAGGCATAGGCCCCCGGAGGACAAAGCCTGCCTTTGTAGTACCCGTCCCAACCTGCTGCCATATCCTGGCTGTGGTAGATCACGCTGCCCCAGCGGTCGTAAATGGTCCACCACAGCTCCAGGGGTCGGCTCGAGCCAATCCTGAGTACGTCATTCTGCCCGTCGGCATTGGGCGAAAAGGCACTCGGCACCCATACCGACAGGTAGCAGTCGTCCTTTACGATGAAGGTCTCCCTGAACTTACAGCCCGACTCAGTAGTAGTAATGAGCTCATACGTACCCGGATCATTTACCCAGACACTGGGATCGGTCTGGGCGGAGTGGGACCAGTAGTATTCGCTGACTTCACGCGCTGATGAAGCCGACAGTGATAAAGGCTGATCGGTATAGCAGTAGTTTTGGATAATGGGGAGTGCTCTTACATCCGCTTCCGACTGGAACACCACTTCTACCGAATCCTTCGCCTCACAGGCACCGGCACTGACCGTCAGCACATACAGGCCGCTGGTATCCGTAGTGAGGCTGGGCTGGGTACTACCGGTAGACCAGCGGTAGTCAAGGCTCAGGCTGGTAGCCGACACCACGGGAGCCAGCGTAGTACTTCCCCTGTTACATAGTACCCGATCAGTACCCAGCTCTACCGTGAAGGGAGCTGCCACCTTTACAAACACCGTCTCCCGGACGGGTCGGTTACAGCGGTCCAGGTACTCCACCGTAAATACCTGATCTTTGGTCGGGCGAGCCACCGGGCTCTGGGAAGTAGGGTTATCCAGTAGTGCGGCCGGGCTCCACTTGTACACCCCATTGGAAGAGCTGCGCGCCAGGAGCTGGACGGGCTCACCCTTACATCCCCTGTACTGGTCTTTCACCACGATATCCCTGCTCAGACATACTACCTGGTTGTTACTCAGCTGCCCGGTACCTCCCGTAAACCCCCACCATACCCTACTCTGCCTCCCAAATATGCTTTGCATATCCACCTGGGCACTCAGCCGCTTTTCGCAGTCGAAGTACACATCTAGCGTCCGTTGTGAAGCCGTCCATACCACCCTCACCAGGTGATCTTTTCCATCCTCGATGTTGCGGCTGGTTCGCGAAGCCCGTACGGGCCCCGCCAGGTTATGAGGGCTACTATGGTTAATGTTGCCGTCGCGTAGTACGGCTATATGATCATAGCCCGGATCGTTACTTTCTCTCCGGTTTTCGTGGGTATCAAATTCGATCCCAAGGGAAGGTTTGAAATCTTCGAAGCCAAGGCCGTGCCCCCTCGTACCCAGGGCATTGTTGCCGCGCGTCTGCATAACAAATACCATACCATCTGCTCCGTCAGTATCATTATTCCCGAAGTTCATGGTAAATTCGATATCGAATGAAGCCGTGATATCAAGGGTATCGCTGTACCAGACCGCCCCGCTTTGCCAGCCTTTATCTTCGGTCAGCCGGTAACAGTCACCTCCGATGGCTGTTGTAGAGCCAAGCAGGTTATATTGCGCATGCAGTGGGCCGCCCGCACAGCAAAGCCACATAGTTACAATCAAACATACACGTAGCAACATGTATTAATCAGTAAGGATGGTGAGGATTGTGGTGTACTACCGGTGATCTTTACTACTCCTGCTTTTTCTGACAGAATCAATAAAATACGTATGACTTACACTACTTTATCATCAAAACCCATGTTTCGCAGCCCTGCGCTGTTCGAGCAGTTTCCAGATGTGATTGCCGCTGAGAGCACCCGTCACGGCGGCGTAAGCCCAACTCCTTTTTTCTCCCTCAACCTCGGTCAGTCTACTGGTGATTCGGCCACCCATATCGAAGAGAACCGGCGGCGGTTCTGGCAGGCACTTGGTGTTTCGGCCAGTCAGGTAGCCAAGTCGCACCAGGTTCATGGCTCCGATATTCTTACGGTTACGCAACCCGGACACTATGATGGATACGACGCACTTGTCACCAATCGAGCAAACATCGTGCTAACTGTGACCATTGCAGATTGTACACCAGTACTTTTGTACGATCCGGTACAGCGGGCCGTGGCGGCCATCCATGCCGGCTGGCGTGGCACTGTACAGCAGATTACAGCAAAGGCCCTGATGAAAATGCAGGATGAATATGGTACCGATCCGGCCGACTGCTATGCGTACATTGGTACTTGTATTGACGAATGCTCCTTTGAAGTGGGGGAAGATGTAGCCGGGCACTTTGCGGAAGAGCACAAGCGCTATGACAATGGGTTACAAAAGTACTTTGTGGATCTGAAAGCGACCAACCTGGCCCAGCTTCGGGACGCCGGAATCCCTGAAGATCAGGTAGAAGTTTCCCCCTATTCAACGGTACTGCACAACGAGGATTACTTTTCTTACCGGCTCGAGAAAGGCCAGACGGGGCGGTTGCTTGCAGCCATTGCTATTTGTAACCGATAAACACATAATAGCAAATTAGCTCATTTTCTCTGTATTAGCTCTTTTTGGACTATCTGATTTAAAATTTTCATTTTTCTTTTAGCCTTTTTTGGACTTTATTACCTAAAAATTTACTTATTTTGTTCAGTAGAATAAGTTATTCTACATCTTAGTAGTGTAGTTCGGAAAACTGCCCTATTCATCCATAGTTAGTTAGCAGCCTGCTTTGGATAGTCTGGAAGTACTTCTTCGAATTACGATTTAATTCACTTAACCAATCAATCTTTTTTATGAAAACAAAAATCTACTGGTTGTTACGTAGTACCCTTTTGGTACTGCTTATTACAGTAGCTTTTCAGGACTTGGCAGTAGCCCAGTCCCGCAGAGTTACGGGTAAGGTAGTGGGTGCGAGTGACGGTCAAGGCGTACCAGGCGCCACAATTGTGCTTAGAGGTACTCAGACGGGTACCACGACGGATGGCGAGGGTAACTTCGCTATTAATGTAAACTCCGCTAATGATGTACTCGTAGTGAGCTTCGTAGGTTACAGGACTCAGGAAGTACCTGTAGGTAATCAGAGCAACATTAGCGTTACACTGCAGGATGATGTTTCGAACCTGGAAGAGGTAATCGTTACAGGTTATACCATTGACAGCCGCCGCGAAACAACCGGTTCGGTATCTACCGTTAGTCCTAAGGACCTGACCGTAGTACCTTCAGGTAACGTGGAGCAGCAGCTACAGGGACGCGTAGCGGGTGTAACCGTTATTACGAACGGACAGCCCGGTACTGCCAGCCAGGTACGTGTGCGTGGTTTTGGTGCTTTCGGTGGTAACGCCCCTCTGTACATTGTGGACGGGGTACCTGTAGGTAACACTGAATTCCTTAACCCTGACGATATCGAGTCAACTACTGTACTGAAAGATGCTGCTGCTGCTTCTATCTACGGTGCCCGCGCTGCTAACGGTGTAATTGTATATACTACCAAGAAAGGTAGCAAGAATGCCAAGAAACTGACTGTATCATACGACGGTATGTACGGTGTAACTGATCCGGGAAGAGGTCAGCGCATGCTGAACCCTACTGACTTTGCTGAGTGGACCTGGCAGGCTGAGCGTAATGCTGCTATGCAGGAAGGAAGAGCTCCTGTTTTCAACCACCCTCAGTTTGGATCAGGCCCTAACCCAGTAATCCCGGAGTACCTGCGTGTAGGTAACCTATCGGGTGCCGCTATCGCTGCACAGGGTTATCAGGTAAACCTGGAAGCTGAAAGAGCTAAGTATAATGTTGATCCAAGAGCTGGTGCGGTTTATCAGGTTATCAGAGCGAACCGTGAGGGTACTGACTGGTATGATGCCATCACCCGCGCAGCTCCTCTCCAGCGTCATACACTGGGCTTCTCCGGAGGTGGTGATAACAGCCGCTTCTACTTCGGCCTGGGTGCTCAGGATCAGCAGGGTATCCTTCTTTACAACAGCTTCAAGCGTTACTCGTTCCGTGCTAACTCAGAGTTCAACATCCTTAAGAACCTGCGCTTTGGTGAGAATATCCAGCTGACTTACCGTCAGGTACTTGGACAAGGTGGTGGTAACGGTGGTGCTGGTGTAGCTGCTGATGAGAACAGCATCCTGGGTGCTTTCCGTATGGCTTCTATCATTCCTGTATACGATGAGTTCGGTGGTTTTGCGGGTACAGTAGCCTCCGGCTTCAATAACCCACGTAACCCCGTAGCTGAGCGCGAAGGTCTCCGTAACAACCGTGGCTTTGGTACCAACGCCATTGGTAATATCTATTTGGAATTCGATCCAATCCCTGGCTTGACACTACGTACCAACCTGGCTGGTAACTACGGTAATAACTACTTCTGGGGCTACAGCCGCCGTTCGTATGAAAACTCTGAGAACAACTCAGCATTTGGATACAACGAAGGTGCCGGCCAGTCTTTCGGCTGGACTTTCACCAACACAGCTAACTACAAGAAGCAGTTCGGAGTACACCAACTGGATGTTCTGGCAGGTCAGGAAGCCCTGAATACCGGCTATGGACGTAACATGAGTGGTAACGGTTTGAATCCCTTCTCGCAGGATGTTGACTACGTAACGCTGACTACCCTGGCCGCTGCCGGAAGACAAGTAAACAGTAACCTGTTCAGAGGTGTAAACTTCTTCTCCCTGTTCAGCCGTGTGAACTACATCTACAACGACAAGTACATCCTGACCGGGGTGATCCGTCGTGATGGTTCGTCACGCTTTGGTGCCAACAACCGCTACGGGGTATTCCCGGCGTTCTCGGCTGCCTGGCGTCTGTCATCAGAGGAGTTCATGAAGCCTCTGACCTGGATCACGGATCTGAAAATCCGTGGTGGATACGGTACTATGGGTAACTCTAACAACGTAGACCCCAACAACCAGTACAGCCTCTACGGTACCAGCCTGGGTGAGTCGGTATACGATATCAGCGGTACTAACAGCAGCGTTGCTGAAGGTTTCTATCGTACCCGTATTGGTAACCCCAATGCCAAGTGGGAGACCTCTGTTACTAAGAACATCGGTATCGACGGTACCTTCCTGAATGGTAGACTGGACGTAATCCTTGACCTGTGGCAAAAAGATACCCGTGACCTGCTAGTTGAGGTACCTGTAACACAGACAGCCGGCTGGCGTGCTGCGGTTCCTTCGGTTAACATCGGTGAAATGATGAACCGCGGTATTGACCTGCAGATTGCTACCCGTGGTAGAATCAGCAACGATTTCGGTTATGATCTGAACCTTACCTTTGCTACACTTCAGAACAAAATCGTAGAGGTAGCACCGGGTCTGGATTATCTATTGACTGTTAACCCGGGCTTCCGCGGTATCTTCCCAATCCGTAACCAGAGAGGTTATTCTCTGTCATCGTTCTACGGATATAAGGTACTGGGTCTGTTCCAGAATGCTGAAGAAGTTCGCAATGCTCCTACTCAGGAAGGTGCTGCTCCGGGTCGTTTCCGTTACGCTGATATCAACGGTGATGGTAAGATCGATGTTAATGACCGTACTTACCTGGGTAGCCCTGTTCCTAAGTTCACTGGTGGTCTGAACTTCACACTGACCTACAAGAACTTCGACCTGAACACCTACCTGTACACGTCACTTGGCAACAAGATCTTCAACGTGTCTAAGCTGTTCACCGACTTCTACCCAACTTTTGCCGGTGCTGCTATCAGCGAGCGCGTGAAGGATTCATGGACACCACAGAACACAAATACTGATCAGCCAATCTTCGAGAAGGCTTCTAACTTCAGTACCAACGCTCAGGCTAACTCGTGGTATGTAGAGGACGGATCATACGTGCGTCTGCAGAACATCTCACTGGGTTATACCCTGCCAGGCGACCTGCTGAGCAGAGCTCGCATGCAGAGACTGCGTGTATTCGTATCAACCAACAACGTATTCACAATTACTAAGTACAAGGGTCTGGATCCATCAGTAGGTGGTAACGCTGATACTAACTTCGGTATTGACGTAGGAAACTACCCAATCACAAGAAGCGTAACGGCTGGTATCAACCTGAGCTTCTAATACCCCTTCGTGAGGAGCAGAAAATTCCTTTACAAATTGCTGCTCCTCACAAAATACACTAACGATATAATCGTTTTAGGACAAAAATTCTTGATATTATACTATGAGAAAATTAATAAAGAAGGGAGCTGTAGCAACTACCATGTCGCTCATGCTTCTTGCAGTATCATGTAATGAGGATTTCCTTGTTATCCGACCTACCGGTACGCTGTCTCAGGCTCAGCTAGCCAGTAAGAATGGACTCGAAGGAGCTTTGATCTCGGCTTATGCCCAGCTTAATGGTCGCGCTGCCCGTATGGCTAGTGCCAACAACTGGGTGTGGGGATCTATCCGCGGTGGTGACTCCAACAAAGGAACTGACCCCGGTGACTTCTCCGACATCAACCCTATCCAGCGCTACGAGTACCAGACTACTCAGGGTGTAATCGCTGAGGCCTGGGGTGGATTCTACGAAGGGGTAGCTCGTGCTAATAACGTGCTTAACCTGCTGACCATGGCAGGTACCGATGTAACAGACGCAGAAAAGCAACGTATCGGTGCAGAGGCTCGCTTCCTGCGTGCTCACTACTACTTCGAACTACGTCGTAACTTCCTGAACGTACCTTACGTTGATGAGACCGTGGATGTGGGATCAGGTATTGAGAAGGTAAAGAACGACAAGGAGATATGGCCAATGATCGAAGCAGATATGAAGCATGCCTTCGATAACCTGCCTGAAAGACAGGGAGCCGTAGGTCGTGCCAACAAGTGGGCTGCTGCTGCATACCTGGGTAAGATTTACCTGTATCAGAATAAGTTTGCCGAAGCTAAGGCTATGTTCGATCAGGTAATTGCCAATGGTATGACCTCTGATGGCAAGAAGTACGCGCTGGTACCTCGTTACGCTGATATTTTCAGAGCAACTAACGATAATAACGCTGAGTCAGTATTTGCGATCCAGGCGGCTGCTAACACCGGTAGCGTAAACAACGCTAACCCACAGTTTGACCTGAACTATCCTTACAACACAGGACCTAACGGACCTGCCGGATGTTGTGGATTTAATCAGCCTAGCTTTGAGCTGGTAAACTCGTTCCGTACTACTGCTAACGGTCTGCCTTTGCTTGATGAGTCGTACCGTCAGCCAGCCAATGAGCTGAAAACGGATATGGGTGTAGCTGCCGATGCTGCTTTCACACCAGACACCAAGCCGGTTGACCCTCGTCTTGACCACGCAGTAGGCCGTCGTGGTATCCCTTACCTGGATTGGCAGGATTTCCCAGGTATCGCCTGGATTCGTAACCAGCCTAACGGTGGTCCTTATGCTCCTAAGAAGTTCATCTACTACCGTTCGGACGTAGGTTCTCTACAGGATAACAGCTCATGGACTCCTGCTTATACCGCGCTTAACGTAACTATCATTCGTTTTGCTGACGTATTGCTGATGGCTGCTGAGGCCGAAATCGAAGCGGGTAGTCTGACTAAGGCTATGGAATACACTAACATGGTACGTGCCCGTGCAGCTAACCCGGCTGGTTTCGTAATGAAGAATGGTGCACCTGCTGCTAATTATGTGATTAGTCCATATCCTGCTTCACAGTTTGCTACCAAAGAAAGTGCTCGTCAGGCCGTACGTTTTGAGCGTAAGCTTGAACTTTCGGATGAAGGTCACCGCTTCTATGACCTGGTACGCTGGGGTATCGCAGCGCCTTACCTGAACGGTTACCTGGCTTACGAAAGCAAGTACCTGACAACTGCTTTGGGTGGTGCAAAATTCACTCCTAACCAGGATGAGTACCTCCCAATCCCTCAGGCTCAGATTGACCTTCTAGGTGCTGATATTCTGAAGCAAAACCCAGGTTTTTAATCAATAATTTCCTGATTAATCTAACGTTTTAAAAGAGATGGTATTAATTTACCATCTCTTTTTCATTACCCTTACTTGAATGAGTTATGTGCAGGCTCACCCCCTATCTGTTATTAATTACAGGACTACTTTTTGCTTCGTGTAAGAATAACGACACGCTGTTTACCTCTTTATCTCCAGACGACACCGGTATCCGTTTTGCCAACCGCATAACCGAAAACGATACCATGAATATTCTTGCTTTTGAGTACGTCTACAACGGTGGCGGAGTTGCTCTGGGCGATTTCAATAATGATAGCCTGACGGACGTCTACTTTACCGGTAATACCACCAGCAACAAACTATACCTGAACAAAGGAGATTTTAAATTTGAAGATATTACGGACAAAGCCGGAGTAAGTGCCGACAAGCGGTGGTCGTCGGGGGTAGCCCTCATTGACATCAACAACGACGGCCTGCTCGATATATACGTCTGTGCAACGGCTAAGAAAGGTGCTCAGGAACGCGCCAATATGCTGTATGTTAATCAGGGGGCTGGCACCGACGGGGTACCTGTATTCAAGGATATGGCCCGGGAGTACGGGGTAGCCGATACCAGCCACACGACTACGGCAGCCTTCTTCGACTACGACAACGACGGAGATGCGGACCTGTTTCTGGTGGTCAACGAAATGGACGACCGCAACTTCCCCAACAAGTACCACGAGAAGATCCGGGATGGCTCCTCCAAGCGCACCGACCGCCTCTATCGCAATGATTGGGACGAAGCCCTTGGCCATCCGGTATTTACTAATGTATCCAAAGAAGCAGGTATACTTATAGAGGGTTACGGACTAGGTGTCAACATCACCGACATCAACCAGGATGGCTGGAAGGACATCTACGTGACCAACGACTACCTCACCAACGACCTGCTGTATATCAACAACGGCAACGGAACCTTTACGGATCAGGCGGCTGCTTACTTTAAGCACACTTCCCACTCCGCCATGGGTAACGACATCAGCGACATCAACAACGATGGATTGGTGGATGTGATAGCGCTGGACATGATGCCAGCGACCAACTACCGCAAAAAAATGATGACTCCGGCGGGTAGCTACGTTACCTACCAGAACAACGAGCGATTTGGCTACCAGCACCAGTATGCGCGCAACACCCTACAGCTCAACCAAGGGATTGATCCCACTAGTGGACATCCGGTTTTCAGCGATATAAGCTTACTATCGGGTGTGGCCGAGACGGATTGGAGCTGGGCTCCCATGGTCACCGACTTCGACAACGACGGCAAGCGGGATATGATCGTTACCAATGGCTTCCCCCGTGATATTACTGATCTTGACTTTATCGCTTATCGGGGGGAAGTATCGAGCCTGATGTCCAGGATGGAAATGCTCCAGTACATCCCGTCGGTTAAGCTCAAAAACTTTGCTTTTCATAACAAGGGGAATCTGCAGTTTGAGGATGTGACGGATCAGTGGGGGATCAAAGAGCCCAGCTTCTCCAACGGAGCCGCCTACGCCGACCTGGATAATGACGGCGACCTGGACTACATCGTTAATAACATCAATGACTCGGCCTCTGTATACCGGAATAACCTGGTGCAGCAAAAGCCGGAAGAAAGTAACTACCTGCGGGTAAAACTGAATGGCAGCAAGACCAACCCCATGGGCCTGGGAGCCTGGATTGAAATCCAGTATCAGGGCGGACAGAAGCAGGTATATGACCATACTCCCTACCGTGGGTACCTTTCGACGGTGGAGCAGGTAGCTCACTTCGGACTGGGTAAGGTACAGCAGGTGGATCAGTTGAAAATAGTATGGCAGGGAGGCAAAACCCAGATTCTAAAAAATGTAAAGGCCAATCAGGTACTGACACTTGACGAAAAAAATGCCACTATGGACACCAATCAGTCTATAGCGGCGGGTACATCCCCTCCGGCACTTTTTAATGATATCACTAATACGCTCAACGTAGGTTATAAGCACGAAGAAATGGATGTGATCGACTTCAACGTGCAGAAGCTGCTCCCGCATAAGCTTTCACAGTTTGGTCCGGCGCTGGCCGTAGGCGATGTCAATGGCGATGGTCTGGATGATATCTTTGTGGGAGGATCGTACCAGCACAAGGGGCGCTTCATGATCCAGAATACTGCTGGTCAGTTTGCAGTAAAAGATTTACTACCGGGTACTGATGGTATCGAGAAGATATCCGAAGATATGGGCGTACTACTCTTTGACGTGGAGAATGACGGGGATCTGGACCTGTACATTGTCAGCGGTAGCTACGAGCATCAGGCCAACTCCCCTGCCCTGCTCGACCGGTTGTACCTCAACGACGGTAAGGGCAACTTCCAGTTGGCTAACCAGGCTCTACCACAGTTCATGAGCAGTGGCTCCTGCGTCAAAGCGGCCGACTTTGACCGGGATGGTGACCTGGATCTGTTTGTGGGCGGCCGGCTAGAACCCGGTGCCTATCCCAAACCGGTATCCAGCTATATCCTCCGCAATGATTCATCCAAAGGCCAGGTTAAATTCACCGACGTTACCTCGCAGGTAGCCCAGAATCTGAACGGAATCGGGCTGATCTGTGACGCGCTGTGGACCGACTACGACAACGACGGCTGGGTAGATCTGCTGCTGGCGGGTGAATGGATGCCGCTCACTTTCCTGAAAAACACCAACGGCAAGCTTCAGCCCGCTACCAGTGGTCTGGAGTCGTATAAGGGCTGGTGGAACAGCCTCACCGCCGGAGACTTTGATAACGATGGCGATATCGACTACATAGCCGGTAACCTGGGTACCAATACCCTCAACCGTGCTAGTGACCGTCAGCCGATCAGTATGTACGCCAAGGACTTCAACAACGACGGGTTCTTTGACGCCATTCCGACGGTATACTACAAGGCTCAGGATGATACCTATAAGGAATTTACGTACAATACCCGTGATGAACTGGGTAAGCAGATAATCCAGGCCCGCCAGCGCTTCCAGGAGTACGCTAAATTTTCGCAGGCAACCATCAACGACATCCTGAAACCCGAAGAGCTAAAAGATGCTCTGGTACTGAGAGCTAACTGGATGAAGAGCAGCTACCTGGAAAACCAGGGCAATGGTACGTTCAAGATCACCGAACTACCTATACAGGCTCAGGTTGCGCCACTATACGGTATGGTGGCCGAAGACGTGGATCAGGATGGTAACCTGGACGTGGTACTAACGGGTAATAACTACGGCTCCGAAACGGTCGTTGGCCGGTACGATGCCTTCTATGGCCTGGTACTCAAAGGAGACGGCAAGGGTAACTTCCAGCCGCTCCTCCCCCAGCAGAGTGGCTTTTGCGTTCGGGGTGACGCCAAAGGAGCAGTACGACTAGCCAATGCCAAAGGACAGCTCATGATTACGGCCTCCCAGAACCGTGACCAGCTGAAATTCTTCACGGGTAGCCAACCAGTAAAACGTATTACACTGGCTCCACAGGAAACTACGGCGCTACTGCGTCTGAAGAATGGACAAACCCGGCGGGAAGAAATAGGCTACGGCTCTTCGTTCCTGTCCCAGTCGTCCCACTCACTCTTACTAAGTAAAGACGTAGTGAGTGTAGAAGTCATAGACCAAAAGGGAAATAAACGCAAAGTAGATTTGTAGATAACATAGGGAGCTAATAGCTCCCTATGTTGCTTTAGGCAATAGGCTCTATGACTTAGGCTGCCACTATAGGCCGTTGGAACATTGGCTTCGGCAGAGTTAGCTTCGATAAATTGATAGACAACTTTCCTCCTTCCTCCCCTCCTCCTTTATTCCTTTCCTCCTTTTACCCCTACCTCCTCACCACCACTACGCGCTTTTTGTACTGCTGCGTGTTGCCACGGGTATCAAAGGTATCGATCAGCAGCAGGTAGTAACCCATACGTACGGCTTCGCCACGCTCGTCGGTTCCGTCCCAGCGCACATCTCCTGTAGTACCAATCAACTGATTCTGCACCAGATTTTTTATAAGCCTGCCGCTTGTATCGAAGATCCGGATTGTGGCTACCTGCCCGGCGGCCGAAAGTGTATAGCGGATAGAAGCGTAATCGTCCATCCCGTCGTCATCAGGTGTAAAAGCCTCCGGCTCTACCACAAAGCCATCCGCGACCTCCGGTATGCCCTGCGAATTGGCATAGCCGGGAGTAGCATAGCCCACCGTGGAGGCGGCCGAATGCCAGTTGGAAGGGGTGTTGGCGGGCTGGTCAAAGTACATGCGCTCCAAAGAGACGCCCTCGCGACTGAGCAGTAAAGGCGAGTGGTAGTTCTCGTGGTAGTCAAAACGGTCAAAGAGCCGTCCACCCTGATCCAATAGTACCACCCCTCCTTCCACATTAGGAAAAGACGGGAGGGATGGTACCCGTAGTATTCGCCGCGGCTTATCCGACGGGTACTGGTCCTGCACCACGGCAGGATCAGTAGTAAAAGCCAGGTACTCGTTGGGTCCCAGCAGCAGGTCATCCGTAGCCAGGATACGAAGATTGGCCGGTCCACCGGCTCTGACATTACCCAAGGCCCAATCTTTGAGGTTGAAGTAGCTGGAAGTACGGTTGTACACTTCCACAAAATCCACACCTCCCGTGCGCGGGTTGAACAGAATTTCGCTCAGTACCACATCCCCCGAATCCGCACGGGTAGGCAGCCCCAGCGTCCACTTTTCTTCCCGCAGCAGATTACCCGCGCAATCGGCTATATTACGGACCTTCAGTTCGTACGACTGCCGCTCCTGCAGGGGGGCGTCCAGCGTGAGCGTTACCCTACGGAAAGAAGGTGTTTCTAAGGTACGGCCTATGATCTGCCTTCCTGACAGAGCAAACGCCGCCGCGTTAGTGGTACTCAGGCTATCCAGCCTCTCGCTGAACTGTACCGTCATCTGGTTAGCCGTAGCTACATCTACCCGCTCGATAGCCGGTGCCCGCAGGTCCGGATTAGCCGCTCTGACTGAGTTAGCGGTGGCCGGAGTACCTCCCCGCGGAGAGGTCGATACCCGCCAGTTGTCCAACTCTCCGCAGGGATTATCCGTATCTACCATCTCGATCGCATAGCCGCCCTGCCGGCGGTCCTGAGGCCACCAGTTGAGTGAGTACGTAACCGCGAAGACTAGTTGCCCCCTTGCATCCCGCAGGGCCAGCGTAGCCCCTTCGTTAGGGAGAGTAACTGAGCTTAGAACGATGACTTTGCCGAAGGTACTTAACAGGGGAAGAGACGGGCGCCCACATACTATAGCATACTGACCCGGCGCCAGTAGGGAATCAGGAAAAACAGCGGAACGATTACCCATAACGAGCCGCCATCCCCGCAGCGATACCGGCTGCTGACTGCGGTTATACAGCTCGATGTACTCGGCATCGGGTAGCCCCACCACCGGAGTCGGGTCAGCCATAATTTCAGTGATGACTACGCTGTTGTAGCTCTGTCCATAGGTATACTGAAGCCCGACCAACAGCAGCAATAGGGGCGCTATTCTACGGATCATGGTGTGTATATTTGAAAATAAAAAGATGCAGATTCCGGACGAAATCTGCATCTTCTGACTCTTGACAATAAAGTACTATATCTCCTCGCGGTGGACTGAATCCGGCGAAAAAGCCGGTACGCACAGTGACCAGTACTCGGTAGGCTCCTCAAACGGATTAGAGTACCGCACGCGCGTTCCGCGCTGAATCAGTAGGGTCTCACCTGCTTTCAGGATGATCATCTCGCCATCTACCTCTACCTGTTTCTGCCCGCTGACCAGGATCGTCACCTCGTCAAACTCGGGTGTCTGAAAAGGCTCGCTCCAGCCGGGGGGCGCTACCATATGGGCTACACTGAATGCTCCGCCATGAGCCGAAGCATGACCGTAGTGCTCCTCGATGAGCTTGCCATCGGTAGTAGGTACTACAAAAGGTCTGTCTTGCTTAATATAAGGCACAATACGCTGGTTCGTGTACTACTGCTCTGTATTATTGACCGGCTGCTCGGCCTGGCTGTCTGACCCGTTGGCACCCGATGTGGCTTTGCTGGTACGACCGGCAGCAGTGCCCCGACCACGGGTAGCAGCAGGTTTGGGGGCTGCCGCTCGTGAAGTTCGGGCAGGAGCTGCCAGCGTTGCTGACTCGGCTGCCAGTGTTACGGCCGCAGGAGACACCGCCTCTACTGCTTGTTTTTTAGATTTCTTGCCCGCAGCCCTTGCTGCGTTCTTCTGGACCTTTTCCAGCCTTTTAGTCGCTTTTTTCTGGGCTTTCTTTTCTTTATCCTCTTCCTTCTTCCTGGCTTTCTTCTGATCTTTCTCCTTATCTTTCTCCTCTTCCTTCTTTAGCTTAAGTACCTTCTTAGCCAGCTTTTCGGCTGCTTTTTCAACCGCTTTCTTTACTTTCTTGGCATTGGTGTCTATATCACCCAGCTTGCCTTCCAAAGCACTGGCGATATCAGCGGTTAATTTCTTTTTGATAGATTTCATAAATAATATGTAAAAAAGAATGATTGCTTTACCTAGCAGAGGTACTTGTTAAAACATCAAAATAAAAGTTAAAAATACAAGTCCACCGTCTCTAATTCCAATTACACCAGATTATGAATTTGTTAATTGTTGTCTTATAAATTCCCATAACACAATACCTGCAGAAACTGAGACATTGAAAGAATGTTTGGTTCCGAACTGCGGAATTTCAACGCAGGCATCTGCCAGGGCTATGACTTCGTCGGCTACTCCTTCTACCTCATTCCCAAACACAAAGGCATAAGGCACATCCTTTTCGGCCTGAAAATCCTGCAGCAATTCGCTACCTTCGGCCTGCTCAACGGCCACTATGCGGTACCCTTCGTTGCGTAGTCGCTCTACAGCCTCGCAGGTATCTTCTACCTTTTCCCAGTCTACCGATAGCTCGGCTCCCAGGGCGCTTCGGGTGATCTCGCGGTGCGGAGGGCTCTGCGTAAAGCCACAGAGGTAGATCTTCTGCGCCCGGAAGGCATCAGCTGTCCGGAAAAATGACCCCACGTTATTCAGACTCCTGATGTTATCCAGAACGATCACAAACGGAAATTTATCGGCGGTTTTGAACTGGTCCACCGACAAGCGGTCCATTTCTTCGATTGATAATTTACGCATTATTATGAATTATAGTAAAATAATTTTCATTTGGTGCCCAAATCTACGACGAAAGTAGCTTACCTGACTTACTCCAACAGGTGCCGGAGGTGGAGGATGGCCTCCCTTCATCCATTTCAGCGCTTTGTGCGTATATTTATGAAAAGTATATCAAATTACCCCACTGGGCTTCTATGCGGCTACTACTACTTTCCCTGTTATTGATGCACCTGCTGGCTGGCCCTGTATCGGGGCAGACGGAGGGAAATTATGACCCGGCCGAAGTATGTAAGGCCCCTCTGCTCCCCGCACAGGTGCGGCTCGCTTACCAGCAGGCCTATGAACAGTATAGCAGCAGGCAGGGAGCTACGGCCCGGCAGCAGGCCACTACCGTAGCGGTCAAGGTACATAATGTACTTACTATGCAGGGAGTGGGTGATGTAGCCGCTTATCTCAATCAGGTGTTTGCGGTGCTGAATACCAAGTTTGCTCCCATGGGGATCAGTTTCTTTCAACTGGGTGAGGTACACTACATCCAGAATGATAATTTCTACGACCTGGCTATGAGTGAGGACAAGGAGCTAACCTCGGCGCATAGTGTGCAGAATGCCGTTAACCTGTATTTTGTAGGCAATGCCGACGGCTCCAATGGCTACGCCTATCCGCCCAACCTCGACTCTGCCCGCAACACCCGCTCCTGGAATGCCCTCTTTGTCTCTACCAGCCGAAATATCCCCCAGTCCCAGATCATCAATGAGGTCATACCGCACGAGATGGGCCACTACTTTGGCCTGCTCCATACCCACGAGCATGGCAGCGCCAGCAATCTGGATCCTGCCACGAGAGAATACGTGACCCGGGGTACCGGGGCCAACTGTGCCTACGCCGGCGACCAGATCTGCGACACTCCTGCCGACCCGTACCTGCTACTGATCACCTCAGACCGGCAATTGGCTCAATCATCCTGCTCGTCGGGCTTTATGAGTACCCTGGACCCCCGGCGTGAGGTGTACCGGCCCGACGTCACCAACCTGATGTCGTACTACCGGGGCTGCCGTACCAGCCTGACCCCGCAGCAGTACGACCGCATGAAGTGGGGACTATCGCTCAGAAATCAGGTCAATCCGGACCCAGCGGACCGGTACTACATCGACGGACAGGTGAGGCTCCTGCACCAGCCCATCGCTACCTCCTACTGCGCCGGTGCGGCCATGGAAGTAGCTTACTGGCAGTACGGAGAGCTTCAGAATGGTAGCCAGCTTCGCCTCCGGCTCACCCAATCGGATGGTAGCAGCCCGGTAGAGCTTCCTGCTACATCCATAGAAGGTACCAGGCTCAGTGGCACACTCCCGCCCAATCTTCCATCAGGTACTTACCGGGTACAAGTCATAGCGACCAACTCAGCGGTAGCATCAGCAGCAACTGACCTGTTGGTTGTCGGGAAGCCGACCATTTCTGTTCAGCAAACAGGTGGTAAGCTGATACTACAATCCAGCAGTGCCGGTACTAATCAGTGGTATCTTAATGGAGTAGCGATCAAAGATTCGGTACGTCAACAGCTGTACCCTACGGAAGCGGGTACCTATACAGTACAGACTACCGAGGCAGGCTGTACCATGGCTTCAGACCCTTTTGTGATTACAGCCCCTGAACCAACGGACAAGCTATCGGTACTCCTCTATCCTAACCCTAACCGAGGCTCCTTTTGGGTGGAACTCCCCTCCCATCCGGGACCGTGGCAGGCAGAGGTTTTTACACTGAGCGGGCAGCCGGTACTTCAGGCGAGTTCGTCCCCTGATGCGCCTGATCGACACCCCATTGGCATAAGGGCTCCGTCTGGTGTATACCTGCTACGGATAACTGCGGGCGGAAAAAGTACGCAGGTAAAGTTTGTGGTTGAATAATCCCGTTACCTCCGGCATTGCCTTGCCAAACCACGCAGAAGGGTTAAATTTGTAGAACGGCTCCAGCCAATAGGTTCAGGGGCATGAGCTGGTAAGCTCGTTTTGGTAATACTCATTTTTTAATACCCATACTGTTTTGGCAAAGTCAGCAACGAAGGAAACTCCTCTCAATAAACAATATAACCAGATTAAGGCAAAGTACCCGGGAGCCCTCCTGCTCTTTCGGGTAGGTGATTTTTATGAAACATTCGGAGAGGACGCCGTACGCGCTTCACGTATACTCGGTATCGTTCTGACCAGACGTAACAACGGTGGGGCTCACGAAGAACTGGCGGGCTTTCCGCACCACTCCCTGGACACCTACCTGCCCAAGCTGGTGCGGGCGGGCGAGCGGGTTGCCATCTGTGATCAGTTGGAAGACCCCGCAACGGCCAAGGGTATTGTAAAGCGCGGCGTTACCGAGCTTGTTACGCCCGGCGTATCACTCAATGATAACGTACTGGACATCCGCCGGAACAACTACCTGGCGGCAGTACACTTCGGTAAGGATGACCTACATGGCGTTTCATTTCTGGATATTTCTACGGGTGAGTTTCTGACTACGCAGGGCAGCGCGGCCTACGTGGATAAGATGCTGCAGGGCTTTTCGCCTTCGGAAGTACTCTTCTGTAAGAAAGAGAAGCAGCAGTTTGTGGAGCGCTTTGGCGACAAGTTTCATACCTTCCAGCTGGAAGACTGGTGCTTCGGCTACGAATTTGCCTATGAACAACTGACCTCCCACTTCCGCACTACTACGCTGAAAGGTTTCGGCATCGAAAACCTGCCGCTGGGTATTACGGCATCAGGGGTTATTCTGCACTACCTACTCGAAACCGAACATAAAGAGACCAGCCACATCAACCGCATCACCCGGCTGGAAGAGGAAAAGTACGTATGGCTGGACCGCTTTACCGTACGAAACCTTGAGCTTGTATACCCCCAGCAGGAAGGCGGGGTGCCTCTGATTCAGATCATGGACCAGACCGTAACGCCCATGGGAGCACGCCTGCTGCGCAAATGGATTGTACTGCCCCTGAAAGAAAAAACGCCCATCGAAGAACGGCTCAATACCGTAGACCTGATGCTGGAAGACGAAGAGCTACACGAAACGCTCACTACCTATCTCCGGCAGATCGGTGACCTCGAGCGGCTTATCTCCAAGGTAGCGGTACGTCGGATCAGCCCAAGGGAGATGGTACAGCTCAAAAAATCGCTGAAGCAGATAGCCCCCATCAAGGAGCTACTAGCTACCTACGCCACCAGGAACGGCGCCTTCCGGAAGCACGCCGACCAGCTCAATGCCTGCGAGTACCTGCTGGAAAAGATTGAAGTAGAGCTGCGTGAAGATGCCCCCATTGTGACCAATCAGGGCAGCATGATCAAGAGTGGTGTGGATGCGGACCTGGACGAGCTGCACGCCATTGCCTACGCCGGCAAAGACTACCTGCTCAAACTACAAAACCGCGAGATGGAGCGCACGGGCATACCGTCGCTGAAGATTGCCTACAACAAGGTATTTGGCTACTATCTGGAAGTAACCAACGCCCATAAAAACAAAGTGCCCAACGACTGGATCCGCAAGCAGACGCTGGTCAATGCGGAACGGTACATTACGCCCGAGCTGAAAGAGTACGAAGAGAAGATACTGAGCGCGGAGGATAAGATATTCGCCATTGAGCAGCGGATTTTCAATGACCTGATCCTGGCGGTATCGGAGTACCTGGCGGCCATCCAGCAGAATGCCCGTATCGTGTCGGTACTGGATGCCCTTGGCTCATTTGCGCAGGTAGCCCGCAAACAAAATTACGTACGGCCGGTTATCAGTGAAGGAAAGGAGTTGGACATAAAAGAAGGTCGTCACCCGGTTATAGAGCAGCAGCTCCCGCTTGGCGAAAGTTATGTTCCTAACGACCTGTTCCTCGACGACCAGACCCAGCAGATCATAATCATTACGGGCCCCAACATGGCAGGTAAATCAGCCCTGCTGCGCCAGACGGCCCTCATCGTGCTCATGGCTCAGATGGGTTGCTACGTGCCGGCCCGCTCAGCCACGATAGGTCTGGTTGACAAGATTTTTACCCGTGTGGGAGCCAGCGACAACTTGAGCCGGGGTGAGAGTACCTTCATGGTAGAGATGACCGAAACGGCCAGTATTCTCAACAACCTGAGCGACCGGAGTCTGGTACTGATGGATGAGATCGGGCGGGGTACGAGTACCTACGATGGCGTGTCCATCGCTTGGGCCATTGCAGAGTACCTGCATAATCACCCACACTCGCGTCCCAAAACCCTCTTTGCCACGCATTACCACGAGCTCAACCAGCTGGCGGAGGATTTTCCCCGCATCAAGAATTACAATGTAGCCGTTAAGGAAGTAGATAATAAGGTTATTTTTCTGAGGAAGCTGAAACCGGGCGGCAGCGAACACAGCTTTGGCATACATGTTGCTCAGATAGCCGGTATGCCTCAGCCCATTGTGCTGCGGGCCAATGAGATCATGCAACACCTAGAAAAGGATCACGTACCGGAGAGTCGTCAGCAGAAGGTACGTGAGATGCCTAAAAATAATTTTCAATTAAGCATATTTGAAGCCGCAGACCCCAGGCTGGAAGAAGTCAAAGAAAAGCTACTGCTTGTTGACATAAACAGACTTTCTCCGCTTGAGGCATTGCTTAAATTAAGCGAATTGCAAAAAATTATATTGTAATACCCACGTCCTCCTATCACTATCTCGAATGTCAAAAGCTTTACAGTGTCTTTTGCTGCTCGCAGCTATCATCTATTTTATATTTTTTTTTATTTTTACATTTCACCATGCTGAGAATGCACCTTTCATAGACGATTATAATGGCTTGTTTGACTTTCTAATTGCTTATCTGAATGCTGACACTTTAGTGGGAAAGTTACACTTCCTGGTCAGACAGCATAATGAGCATCGTATTGCTTTTCCGCGGCTTCTTACCCTTATATACTATTATATAGCCGGTGAGATCAATCTGAAGTACCTTATTATGGTCAGTTCGCTCAATCTGGTGATCTTATGGAGCATAATGGCGAAGGTTATGTATAGCATCAGACGCGACCTCCTGGCCCTTATTCCTCTTGTATTCCTACTATTTCATTTTCAGCACTATGACAATATCTTCTGGGCTGAGTGCTCGCTGCAGAACCTCTCAGTAGCCTGTCTGGGAACCGCAAGTATATGGATGTCCGTTCAGCCCGGCCGAGCTCACAAGCTGGCGGCACTGGTACTGGCAATCCTGACTACCTTCTCAAGTGGTAGCGGTATGTCCATATGGTTCGTTCTCTGTCTGGTATTTATCCTGAACTTCCGCTGGAAATGGCTACTGGCTACCGTCGCCATTGGATCAGTTAGCCTGCTGTATTATCTGCACAACTATGAGCTTAATTCGGTCAGTCAGCCATTTTCTATCATGAAACGGATCGAGGACGCACTGGGTACCTTCGGACTTTTGGGTAGCTGGATTGATTTCAGGGAAGAGAACACCAATGTACTAGCCATAGTGGTAGGGATAGTTACCTGCGCGGTCATACTATACCCCATCTTCAAACAGCTCTGGAACAAACAGCCCCTTGACCCTATATCTATATTCATACTGGGTACGCTGCTGTACATAGGGGCTACGGCCTTTATCATCAACTTTGGACGTGACGCCTACACCGAAAGCCGCTACAAGATCTACGCCTCCATCGCGCTGTTGCTGACGTATATATCACTGTACCGGATAGTGCCCCGTAACAGAAAGAACTACCTGAGGTTTGCGAGTATGGTCTTTGCCGTAGTGTATTGTGGCCTTACTACCTGGCGGTATATTCCAGAGGTCGATAAGCGTCGACATGTGGTACTGGCCGAACTACAGACGGTACTTACCAATCCGCAGACGGTACGAACCAAGTCATTTGCCTACCGGATCGAAAACCTGATAAAACTTAAGGCATGGGAACCGCCTTTCGAGGCACTTCGTAAAGAATTCAGCCTGGCTCATGAGTCCGGTCACCAGATTAGTCCTAAGGTAGCCATTGACGAGCAGGGTGATCTGATTACGATCAGTTACAATGAGCTTGTCCATAATCAGACGTTTTATCTCTACGCAACGTCTGAGAACTTTGTATTCTTCTTCCCGCTGAACCGGCAGCGCAATACGCTGGTTGATTTTCTACGTAGCGGTCAATTGTACTCTTTCAGAAATGAGCAGAAAATTCTTAAACAGTGGCTGGTAGAGGGCAGCTATACGATCGGTGTCTATGATCCTGTAAAGAAAATACATTCCGTCGCTAATTATCCGGCTATTCACGTAACCCAAACGGCACCAGCTTGGCTACCCGAGCGGCTTTTTAATGACTATCTGCCACTCTAGAACCGTCATGGGGGCGCTCTTTGGCCAGGTACTTAAAGAAAAAGGAATCACCGCTTCCAATACGCTGGAAGGTAGCCAGGCTTTCGCCGTGATCAGCGATGGTGACCCTTCGGGGTAGTTGTATCCGGTACTCTTTTATACTGGTTCCCAGGTCGCTTAGATATACGGTAGAGGCCATACCCAATATCCCCAGGCCAAGCACCAGATACGAAAAAGACTTTCTTTCTTCCAGTAAAAGAACTCCTCCCTGACAAAGTAATATACCTACCACAAATATGGCAGGTATAGAAGCCCGGGCACACCAGTCGTTCCAGGCCCCAATCATCAGGAATGGTATACAACATAGCGTCATTAGGGCTACCGTGTAGAGAGTACGACTACCCGCAGGGAGCACATGCCAGTACCTGTACAACAGAAAAGCGGGGAGTCCCAGCTCTACCAGAAGAAACAGGATGTACTGTACTAGTAGCTGCGGGTCCGCGCTAGTGAATAAAAACTTAACAGGGAATCCGAATGTATTTGAAAGAAGATATGAGGCTCCACAAAGAAAGATCCCTCCTCCTACTACCACATTAGTACCAGAGAATAGTGCTTTCCATTGGTTGCGCCGGTAGGTTTTTACGGCCAGGAGAACCAGAAAAGGAACAAGCCCCACCGCAGCAAATGGAGTTGTAATGAGTACCGGAGCTAACACGACAAGTAGATAGGGCAGATAGAAAGAAGTATTTAGCGCATACACTACCAGCAAAACAGCTAGCCAGGCCGACAGCCCGTGCTGAGGAACCCATAGCCATATACGCGCATGGGAAGTGAAGAGAAATGGAAAATCCCATACCGCGGCACTATCCAGACCAAAGGCGGGCGTTTGTCCAATGAACTTTCTTATATACCATCCTACTACACCCAGGCCGGAAGTAAAAACAAAAAGAACAGCCATAAGCACCAGTAAAGTCAGAGTGGTCCTCCGCGACGCAGTGGTATTTAGCACATATAAGAAGGTTAAAACAAGTACCGTATAGGTCTTAAGATAAGACCATACAATCATAGCTACCACTGCCGCCTTCCAGCCAAGCAGCTTCCCCACCAGAGCAGCGGGCATGTAATGCCCATAGTAGTACGTAAGAGGACTGGTCCTGAAATCCTTAAAGAAGGGTTTCAGTTCTCCTTCTTCTATCCATAGAGGCCATTCTCTGACCATCAGCTCATTTAAGAGCGTATCGCCCATGTAATGATCCGGATGCTGATAACCTAGTCCTCCAATGCCTGAGATAGCCAGGATGATCGCCGACACAACAGCCGTAAAAATCAGCAGTACTTGCTGTTGACGTATATCTCTTCCTAATGCTCTGAAATCAATGGCCCTGCTTTTTCTGATCAAAGCTGCAACACCCACCAAGAAGAGAAGCAGTAAGCTATACGATACCTCGGGCCGTACGTAGCCAAGCAGAAACGAGAAGCCTTCTACCAAAAGCAGAAAGACCGAAAAAAGGAGAAAGATATGCGTCAGGCCAGCAGATGTAGCCTGACCAGGTGAATAGAGTTTTTCTACTACTGGTTTTTCAATAGTGCGTTTCATACAGATAGAGGTATATGTAGTAATTAGGGCATCAACGTATCCATAAAATGTCCGCTTCACTAAATTCCTCGAATCCACTATCACGTACTCCACTCACTTAGTAGCGGGAAAAGCAAATACATAAACAGATAGATTAATAAAGTAGCTACCAAGCTATTTCTATTGTATAAAATATAAATGAGTAAAAAGTAAACGGGTACCAGGAGGCTCTTTTGGTAGTAACCTACCTTTACCCCTACCCTACCATGAACCGAAGATCTTTCCTTGAAAGAAGCACCCTCGCGGCCGGCGCTATGTTTCTGGTCCCTGATCCCAGTCGTGCTGCCAGAGTACGTACATCGGCCAACGAGAAAGTTGTCGTAGGGCTGATTGGCTGCAACAGCATGGGCTACGGCATCCTCAACCATGCCCTTAACCAGCCTAACGTGGAGTGCGCCGCCCTCTGCGATATTGACGAAAGCGTACTCAATCGCCGGGCCGAGGATGTGCTGAAAAAGCAGGGTAAAAAGCCCCAGCTCTACGGCGACTTCCGGAAGCTACTCGAAAACAAGGATATTGACGCGGTCATAGTAGGTACTCCCGACCACTGGCACTGCCTGGCTATGACCTACGCCTGCGAAGCGGGTAAAGATGTGTACGTCGAAAAGCCCATGGCTAACTCCATCGGCGAATGCAACGCCATGGTCAGAGCCGCCCGGCACTACAACCGCGTGGTACAGGTAGGCCAGCAGCAGCGCAGTGGCGAGCTATGGCAGAATGCCATCCGGTTTATGCAGGCTGGTGGCCTGGGCTCCATCCGTAAGGTACATAGCTGGGCTAACTTCAACTACGCCGCCGGACGCCCCAAGGTACCCGACCAGCCGGTACCCGCTGGAGTGGACTTCAACCAGTGGCTGGGCCCGGCTCCGCAGCGGACGTTCAACCCGAGCCGGTTCCATGGGTCGTGGCGGATGTTCTGGGACTACGGCGGGGGCCTTATGACCGACTGGGGCGCGCACCTGCTCGACATAGCCATCTGGGCCAGGGACGTAAAAACGGCTCCTCTCTCCGTGTCAGCCTCGGGCGGCAACTTCTATAACCCTGACTTCCACCACGAAACCTTTGATACCCTGAGCGTGCTGTACCAGCTCCCCGATTACACCATCAGCTGGGAGCACTCGGCAGGCTTACAGAAAGGCCCCTACGGACGCTCATACGGTCTGGCCTTCATTGGCAACGACGCTACCATGGTCATTGACCGCAACAGCTGGGAGGTATTTCCCGAATCGGATAAAGGGGGTTTCAAAGCACCCGAAATAGCTCAGAAAGGCTGGAAAGAAAGCCACGACCGCCACGTACAGAACTGGCTGGAGTGTATCCGGGACCGCAAAGAGCCCAACTGCCCCGTCGAAACCGGCCGGTTGGTAGCCATGTATGCCCACATGGGCAATATAGCCCTGCGCACCGACAGCAAGCTGGTGTGGGACGAGCGGAGCCAGTCGTTTGGTAAGAACAAAGCAGCCAATGCTCTTATAACCCCTAACTACCGTAAGCCCTGGGTACTGCCGAGGGTGTAGAAATTAGCTCTATGATAAAATAGTTTGATGCTGATTCCAACCAAATTAGCTCTGGCAGAATCTTATTGGTAGTGTAATCGGTATAGAATCTGTTCAAGACCAATTAGTGATAGCTATGAAAAAAATAATTTTGAGTTTGGGACTGATAGCCACTCTGATGATGGGAGTCGCCTGTCAACCCGAAAGCGTTGATGCCGATGCCCTAAAGAGTGAACGACTCTCTGCCAACGCTGACCTTACGGGTACCTGGAAGTTCAAGCACTTCGACGACAAGGCAGAATCTCCTTACGAAGTCACTCTGGAGTTTAAGGGACAGGCTGATGAAAATGGAAAGCTGATGCTATCAGGTCGTTCGTCGGTCAACCACTACTTTGCGGCTTACCAGGCCGACGCTTCCAAGCATAAGCTGAATGTAGCCGACCTGGGAAGTACCCGAATGGGGGGCTCACCCGAAGCCATGCAGTTTGAGCAGCGGTACTTTGAGCTCCTGAAAAATGCAGCTTCGTACCAGTTGAAGAATGCCGGCCAGACCCTGGTCATTACAACCGGCGGCGACTCCCCGCAGAGTCTGTACTTTGAGCGAAGCAAATAGACTTAGAAATTAATGGACAGGAGCGGGAGGTCAATGACCTCCCGCTCCTGCTTTTTTAGCCCCGGCCCGTTTTCTTCTGAGCACTGGCTACCATATTATTGAATATCTTCTTCTGCTCCGTGAGCGCCTGTATCTTATCGGCAGGGTCGGTGCGGCATTCGAGCAAGATCCACCCATCATAGTTCATGCCCACAAAAAGATCCATGAGCTGCTGGTACGGATAGCTGGTATCGTTCAGCTCGCGCACGTGTACAATATCCCCGAAGCGGTCCTTAACCAAGTTGAAGTTATGCACCAGTCCTCCGTCTTTCAGGTCTTCGGGGTTGCAGTTCCAGCAAACGGTGGCATTAGGGTGGGTGGCTACGTCCATCATGGCCTTGATGTTGGGGAGGTCCTGCGTTTCGTTGCCGTGTACCTCCAGGCGGATCTGCTGTCCAAAGTCCGCCGCGTACTTGGCCAGTTCGTTCAGCGCCTTGCCAATCTGCTCAATGGTCTGCTCGTGCGGGACGCCCTTGTGAAACTGATTAGGCTTTACCTTCACGCCCGATCCTCCTACATCCGCACTTAGCCTAACGAACTCCTTCGTTTTCTCTATTGAATCGCGCAGCTTCGCCGGGTCGGGGTAGTCGTACTGCTGGTTGGTACCCATACCTACTACCTTCACCGAACTATCCGCAAACCGCTTCTTCACCTCCTTCCGCTCCGCCGCCGACAGGTGGGGCATTACGCCGTGCGCATGGTCTACACGCAGCTCTACGCCACCAATACCGGCCGCCGAACAGCTCCTGATCAGCGTAGGGACATCCATATCTTTGCCCCAGAGGTAGGTTACCATGCCCAGCTTCATCTTGGAAGCTTTCAGATACTCCGGGGTAGCCTGCGCCATACCCGGTAGCGCGGCTATCCCCGCCAGCAGCGACAGGTCCTTTATGAATTCTTTTCGGCTGATGTGTCTCATGAGATTATAGGTTTAGGATCTATACTAGTAAAGTACTCTCGCGGATGATTTACTGCTTTGAGATGTGCGGACGGGCAGCACTGGCAAAGGTATAGGCAAACAACTGGTACCCAATCAAACGGATATTGGCCTTTCCGTCAAAGTCCGCCTTCGTAAACTGATCCACCAGGTTTTGGTACGACGCCTCGAAGGTATGGTTCTGATCCGTTACCCGGTAGTAATCGGCCATAAACTCCGGCTCTGCACTGAACAGAACGATGACATCCAGCGTCCGGTTCTGCTTTTGGGCCTCCTGCCCCAGGTACATCAGGCGCTCACGTAAGTACCCAAACTCTGGTACCTTTCTATACGCGTGCACCATGATGCGGTCGAGGTGCCTGACCAGCGTCCTGGCCTGCTTCGCCTCCTGCTGATCCGGATTGATAAACCAGCCGATGTAGGCTTCGGTAGTCTTTGGAGGAGTGGTCGCGCGGGCCTGGCGCTGCATCTGCTCCAGAATACGCGTATAGCAGCCAAAATCGCAATCAGGCCCCCCATTCCACCATTCGTTTTCGAGGTTATAGGCCGTGAAGCGCTCCGATGGCTCATAGCGCGACTGGTCATACTGCGCCGTCTGTTCATAATCCTGCTCAATGCCTCGCACCGCCGCTATCTCAGCTATACCGTAGTCCAGCCGTGCCTTTCGGATAAAGCGGGCCAGGCTGTCCTGCGCGCCTGGACGCCCTATTATATCTTTAAGATCATACAGGCTAATGGCATTGAACCCATGCCCCACGCACCAGCGCAGGACCGAATCTTCCCGGCTGGCATTCCCCAGAATGGTAGTGAATTTATCGATGTAAATACCCCGGTATGGAGGGGCCTTGTCACTCTCTTCAGCTTGTACTTTACCAGCCACAACCAGCCCATAAGTAGCCAGGCATACAATCACTATCCAGGTACCAGATAGTAGCGGTTTCATAATACTGTGAATCGTTTAGAAAGCAACTGATAATCCATCAAATATCTGCCTTACCTATTGAAACGACCTGCGGCCTGCTATCTACTTACAGAAATGTAGTTAACTACTTCATCTTTACCGGACATGGCTCTTTGTGCCGGGCCATTGTACAGGTCAGCTCCCGCTCAAATCGGGGCATCATATACGGTGCCAGAGGTACTTCGTGATCATGTACCTGTATGTCAAAGCGCTGCAGTATGGCATTTAGTACCAGTACAAAATTGAGCTCGGCCAGGTGCCGTCCGATACAGTGGCGGGGCCCTTTCAGAAAAGGAACGTAGGCGTAAGGGAAACGTGGCTCCTCTTTCCAGCGGTCCGGATCGAAGGTGTCGGGCTGGTCCCAGTAGTCGGGATGGTGGTGGAGCGCGTGTAACAGAATCAGTACTTCCTGCCCGGCCGGCAGCGTCAGCTCTCCTACTCGTAGCTCCTCCCCCGTCCGCCGCGACACCCCCATCGAAACCGGATAGCAGCGGAATACCTCCCTCATGAAGCGGAGCGTATGGGGCAGTGCCTGGAAGGTATCGCGCGTGGGGTACCCCTCCGGCCCCAATACTTCCGCTAGCTCGTTACGTAGTAGTAACGCCCATTGAGGATGCCTGCTCAACTCGTAGAAGGCACCCGTAAAAGCGTAATCCAGTGCGTTGTAGGCTCCGTACAAATGATTCACTTCGTGGGTCACTTCCTCATTGGTAAATCCGGTCTCCCGCAGGCAATGTATCCAGTTTAGCCCCTGTGCGTAGCTGCCGACCTCAGAAGTACTTACCCGTTCTACCGCCCTGCGTAGTTGCCCGGCTTTGCGCCTGCGGCGCCACTGCGCCTTCAGAAAGGCCGGAAACCGCCGGAGCTGATTTTCCGAAAAACCAAACCAGTCCAGCCGGGCATCTGGATCCATCAGATCAAATTTAAAGTCAATCAGTGCCTGGCCCAGCTCCCGCGCATGTTCAGTCTGCGGGTCCAGCCCCAACCCCGCCCGGAAGAGGTGCTCCGCATTCAGATTTACAATTTCACGGTACAAATCAGGGATGGCAGTGCTGGCCCCCCACTGCTCCACGTAGCTGACGATACAGTCGTGCATGTAGCCGGCATAGGTATCGACCCGGGCTTTGGTGAACGCGGGCATGACCGCCTCCAGACGTCGCTGCCAGGGCTCACCATCCATAAACAGCAGTCCCGGCGCCAGGGGAATGATCTGGTTTAGCTTCTTATATACGATGGAGCGCGTACGGGTGTGTACCCGCTGCATCAGTAGCTGCTCTACCAGTTGGGCGTCGCAGGTCACCAGAGTACCCTGGTAGAAGAAGCTCTTGCCGTACCGAAGCGCCAGCTCCACCCAGGCTCTGTTTTTATGGGTTCGTATAAGCCGTTGTGCCTCCCGCACGCCCGGCCCCTTCGGCTTACTGAACCTTGGACTCGGCATACGGCTGTAAAGTATGTATCCGGAATGGTATAGGCTCGGCAAAGCGGGGAATCAGGTAAGGCAGCAGCGGCACATCGTGATCCAGAACCTGTATATCAGCATACCGCAGAATAGCGCTGAGGGTGACGACAAAGTGCAGTTCGGCCAGGTGCCGCCCGATGCACTGACGCGGCCCGGTCAGGAAAGGAATATAGGCCTGGGGCTCACGCATCGGCTGGCTCCAGCGATCCGGGTTGAATACCTCGGGCTGGTGCCAGTAGTCGGGGTGGTGGTGCATAGATTGCAGCAGAATGAGTACCTCCTGGTCGGCCGGCCATTCGCCACCTTCTACCGGTAAGGGCTCACCGGTGCGGCGCATCACGGCTATGGCTACCGGATAGTACCGGAATACCTCCTTCATGAAGTGGATGGTGTCAGGCAGGCGGTCGAAGTCTTCCCGCGTCGGGTACTCCCTGCTACCAAGTACGCCATGCAACTCATGACGGATGCGCCTGGCCCAGTCCGGCTGCCTGCTGAGCTCATACAGGCCGCAGGTAATGGCGTAATCAATGGCGTTGAAGGCGCCGTAGATATGATTCAGTTCGTCGGTTACCTCGGCCAGGGAGAAACCCCCTTTCTGCATGAGCGAAATCCAGTCATGCCCATGGTGGTTGTTCCGCTGGCGTTCTTCCAGAATCTGCTTCACCAGGCCCTGCAACCGGTCCACCTGCTTCCGCCACTCCCGCCTTTCTCTGATGAAGGCTGGTATCTGCCTTAGCTGATCCCACGAAAAGCCAAATTCATCCAGGCGGGCGGTAGCAGTCATGGTCTGCCGTTTGTAATCCATGAGTTCGTATCCAAAGCGAGCCGCCAGTTCCTGGTCGGGGTCCAGTCCATAGCCTACCTTGAGCACCACCCGCAGCCCTACCTCCACGATAGACTGGAACAGGTCGCGTAGAGGCTGCCCCTCCGGCCACTGCTGTACTCGACCTTTTACCGTCTCATGAATGGTACGAGCCTGGGCATCGGCGTGGGCTTTGGTAAATACCGGCATCACTGCCTGTACATGCTGGTGCCATTCCTTCCCATCCATAAACAGTACGCCCGGTGCTCCCGGTATAATCCGGGCCATCAGCTTGTAAACGGCCGAGCGCTTACGGGTATGGGACCGGTTCATCAACAGCTTCTGTACCACCACCGGGTCACAGGTAGCCAGGCTGCCCTGGTACACAAAGCTGTTGCCGTACTTCTGTACCAGCTCCACCCAGCCTTGCTGAGGGTGCTTTTTTAGCAATTCCTTAGTCTCGCGGGTACCGGGACTTTGTAAGGAGGGCTTTTTACTCATATATTTTTATGATTCGGTAGTTAGGCACCGCTGGCTCATCAGCTTCGGGGCCTAACCGCTCTATGTACACTTTATACGTATGATTAATCTGTTCTTTGGTAAACCCAAACTGCTCCAGGTCGTAGCGGTGCACTCCGTGCTTAGCCCATGACAGCGATTCAGTCAACGCGGCGGGCGTACAGGGTGTGGATGCGCATAAGCCGGTGCAGGCTCCAATCTTCCTGATCGACGATGACTTCGTAGCCGCGGGTCTGCAGGAAACCCGTCATGTCTGCCACGCGGTTGTGCAGGTCGTGTACCTCAATGACGAGCTGCCGCAGGCGGGGCCAGTCGTCGTCGTGCACGCCGCGCAGTACATCCCATTCGCCGCCTTCCACATCGATCTTCACCAGATCTACCCGCGCGACCTGCTGCTCGTGCAGCACCTCCGACAGGGTGCGTAGCTGGCAGGCTACCTGCCTGGTGCTACGCTTGAGGTAACCCAGGAGCAGCAGCAGCGGCACAGACAGCAGCACCAGTACCGGCAGACGAAGTCCCGGCGTGGCCAGCAGCCGATTCAGGCCGCGCGCCGCTCGGGCGTTGAGCTGCCCAGCCCGGGCCGCGTCAGCCACCATGGCCTGCACCCAGGCATACGCCGTAGCTTGCCGGTCGACGCCAGCCTCCAGCTCCTTGGAGTACATACCGGCCGTCATGCTCAGAATGCGGTTATAAGCAAAGGTGGCGGTGCGGGAGGCATTGGAGAGGCCGATGTTCAGCAGGTGCGAGGTGGCAGCCGGGGCTACGTGTCGGGCGGCGTTGTGGCGCAGCAGCTCAAACATGGCGGGCACCGGCTCAATGGAGTAAATGGTCAGGTCCGGATAGTGCTGGGCGAGGTAGATAGAAAACAAGCCCAGATTTGCCCCCACATCGAATACACAATCGCCAGGATGCACTACGATACCATGCTTGGCGTAGGCTTCGGTGGCGAATATTTCATGGTAGAGCACCTGCGGCTCCAGCCGGTTGAAGGCTTGAACGGATAGCCCGTTGGGCAAAACTACTGATTTCATAGGCGGTTCCGGGCATTAAGCGTAGGTGCGTTGTTCGACGGATTCTTCGATTACCCACTCGCCGTTGTCGGGCCGTCGGTGCATGTGGGGCCAGTTCTCTTCGCCCATTCCTCTAAACTGCTCACTCAGGAACGGGATCAGGCGTACAAAGCCGGGAATTACCTCTTCGGTATAGTCGGGTTGTACCTGACGCAGCCAGCGTAGCTTGCGGGCGTGGAATACCTGCGTATCGAACCGGAAAATAGCGTTGAAGTAAAAACCGCTTTCAGGGGCAAAGTCAGCCAGATGGTCAACGGCTTCGGCCGGGTACCGTAGTACCCGCTCGTAGGCCTCCTGCCCCTTCCCTACTATATGATTCAGGAACAGGCCGAAGTGGAAATAGGTCTCTATCTTCAGCTGAGGTGCCTGCTGCCCCAGGTAGTGAGGTTCCAATCGCGCGGCCAGCATCAGCACCAGCCGATACCACACCACCTCCAGGTCGCATAGCTGGTCAAAGCTGTACTGCGCTTTGAGCTGCTCTACTATCTCCGGTAGCTCCTCCCAGTTACGCACATCGGGCCGTAGACCCGGCAGAAACTGGTTCCAGAAGTAGTTAGCAGGCAGGTTTATCCCCTCCCCGGCGTTAGTCCGTACCAGCTCGGGCAGCCCCGCCCTTCCTATCCGGTCCAGCTCCTGCATCCGCGGGCTCCACCGACGCCAGAATACGGCATCAAAATGGAACAGCTCCGGCTGGGTAGAACGTTTTTTCTGAATAGCCGGATCCAGACTGCGCGGCGGCAGGTGGAGGCCAGCCAGCTTCTTCACCCACCACTGCCCAGTACTCTTACGTTCAGCCGGAGTAGCAGGCTGAAAACGGTACAGCATTACCCGCACGCTCCGAGGTGGCTCCTCTGCCGGGAAAGGTACCGTCCGGAAAATTGTATGTACTTCCTGATTTCCTTCCAGGATCCGCTGCAGTACCTCCTCTAGGGAGGTAGCGTGGGTAAAATCGTAGGGATTGCCGGTGCCTACTACGCCCCACATATAGTTGGCGTCGTTGGTCCCGAAGGCATCGTAGAAGATAGCGTGGTCCCAGCGGGGATGGTAGGGCGCTACAAAGCGGGGTGGCGTATGCTCGGAGGTAGTGATGTACCGGTACTCGTACGGCTCCCAGGTCACACCGTCTTGGCTCCCTTCGATGACGGGCACCAGCTTGATAGGCGGCGTACTATATGGCGGAAATACGCCGTAGGAATGGGTGATACGAAAACGAACAAGTGCCCGGTAAAAGCTCAGCATCCCCGCCATGAAGCGGGATTTTATAAAGAGCGCCGTGGGCCAGTGCATCCAGGTAAAGGTACACCAGGTATTGAAGAAGAAATTGAGGAAGCCTCCCACTACCAGTACAAGCATGACTACACTGGTCAGTACATGACCGGGCGTCATGTACAGGTCCTGCACCCGAAGGTCGAAGATAGACGACTGTATATCCAGCAGCGGCAGACAGAGGACGATGGTCAGGATGTTGAAAAATCCAAAGTTGCTGACAGCCTGAATACCCACCATAAGCAGGCTAATGAGCAGAGCCGCCACCAGCCGAAGCTCACTACTAGAGAAGATAAAAAAGGGCGCTATTACCTCCACCACAAAACTAAACCCCAGCACAGCCTGAAAGAACCAGCCTGGCAGGCGGTACAGGTACCAGGCCGGATAAGCAGGCAACGGAATATTGATCATAAACGCCCGGAAGTACCCGGTATCGCGCGGATTGGACTTCCAGAACTTGAACTTCCCAAACCCAAATATCAGCCGGAACATCAACAAACGGAAGCCCCAGGCTACGGCCGGGTGCGGCAGCGCCGTCACCGATACATCAGGTAGATGATGTAATCCCGGCAGGAACAGGGCCAAAAAACCTGCCTCCAGCAATACACAGTCCCAGGGGTACGAAAGCGACAGGGGCAGGTCAAACGACAGGTACACCAGCCAGCATACCAGCAGCGCCGGTCCCGCTAATGCCCCGCCGTACAGCACCACCAGCGCCGATACGCTCCCCAGTACCACCAGCCCTTTCAGAAAGCGGTCGCTGTGGCTGAGCCAGAGCAGCGTCGGGAAGTACAGCCACTTGCGCCAGCCGGGGTAGTCGCGCCGGATCTGCGCCAGCCGGGGCCCAAGGGATGATATACCCATCGAGCCCGCCAGCGGTAGTACCTGGTGGTACAACTGCACAATGGCAATAAAGTAGATCAGTCCGAGTCCCCGGAGGAATATCCCCCATACGGTAGCCGGATCCTGCAGAGCAGCCGGTATAAAGTCCATAACCTCTGATGCGCGGCTCTTAGTAGTGACGGTTCAGCACGTACCAGCTAAAGGCCCGGAGGCGAATCTTAACGGCCGAGTCAGGTACCAGTCTATCCAGCCTTTTCCAGGCCTCCTCCACCAGCCCTTCGGCCTGCTGCTGACAGGCGTCAATGGCCCCACAGGCTTCCAGCTTTTCGATCACCGCCCCGATGGTTTCGCGGTCCTTGGGCTTTGAGTTTACCGTCTGCCATAGCCACTCCCGATCCGGGTGGGGCAGGTACGCCATGGCCCGGGCCACGGGTAGGGTTATCTTTCCGGCGGTAATGTCCTCGCCCTTGTCTTTCAGGTCATTCTTGAAGCCACGCAGGTTCAGTACGTCGTCGATGATCTGGAACGCCAGCCCCAGGGCCTCAAAAAAGTCACCCAGCCCGGCTACCTGTTCCTTGCTACCTCCCCCCTGCATAGCGCCCAGCTCGGCCAGCATACTGGCCGGCACGGCCGACTTCAGGCGGTGTACGCCCAGGATCCGTTTTTCCAGTTCCTGACTTTCACCACTCTCCACTACCCCCGGCATAAGGTCGTAGAAGCCGCTGATGTCAATGGATTGTCCGGCGTGAGCAGCCCGCATGGTTTCGAAGTACAGCTCGTATACTTTCAGCTTCAGCTCCGGCGTCAGGCGGTCGTCCAGCATAAGTACCTGACCGATAAAGTAGCAGGCATTACCGGCGTTAATGGCCAGCGCCTCGCCGTGTACCTCGTGGCAGGAAGGTCCGCCCCGGCGGATAGCTGAGCGGTCCTGGACATCATCAATAATGAGCGAACCTGTATGCAGCAGCTCGGGCCACACCAGCCAGTCCATAAAATTCTGCGAGTTTCCACCCACTACATCAATACAGGCCAGTACCGCATAGGAGCGCCAGCACTTGCCCCCGCGGTCGATGATCTCACGAATGGGGCGGATGACCCGCTCCACGTAGCGCTCCTTATCTAGGCCATTCAGGAAGTGCCGGTTGGGCTCGCTGGCCACCAGTCGCAGAAACTGCTCGTCGGTAGGTTCCAGGGGAAGCATGGCCTCCACCGATTTGCGGGTTTCGCGGGTGACAGCTTTGAAGAAATCCTCCAGCTTTTCAATGTTGGCAAAACCACTTCGCTCGATAAAGCCAAGACCCGTAACGGCCCCTTCGTCAAAGGTACCCTCCGCCCGAATGCGCCCCTCCCAGAAGGCTGGCTTGGATATGATGGTAATAAACTCCTGCTCCGGAAACTCCGCCCGAATCCGCAGGTCTACCCCCAGCTCAGGGATCTGGAGCTGCCAACGGGTGGGGTAGCGGGTGAACGTACGTGAACTGGTCCAGATTTCGGTGGGTGTAAAACTAAAGTCGGTGATATTACGGCTGTTTCCTTCCGGGTCAATGACGATAGCCCAGCGGCCACAGCCTTCGCCCCCTTTGGTGTTATCAAACAGGTCGTAGCCCGACACCTGGTAACCGTTGCTGAGCTGCAGCGATACCCAGTTCCAGGCGATATCGTGGTGGATGTCCACGTCAGGATTCTCATTGGTAGGCTTACCAAACTCGTGGTCGTACCAGCCGCTTCCCTCTACCTCGTGCACCTGCTGGTCGGGAGTCGTAATGGTACCATGTACTTCACACTGCGGAATAAAGTAGTAGAACATATCCTCCCCACCGGTGCCCTTTACCACGCCATTGTCACCGTGGCGCACCGGGCTGATCAGCGGCGTAAATATCAGCTCGGCCGCTATACCTTGCTCCGGATGATCCAGAATGAGCTGATAGGTGCCATCGTCCCGCTTTCTGAACCGGTTGGCGTCGTACACCAGGTCCAGCGTTGTCTTATTGACGAGGGCCGGGGCTAGCAGCATGCGGTCCGGGTGGGGTACGTTGCCCTTCTCAAATACTTCCTTCAGGGCCCGCTGCAGCAGCTTATCGGCCGTATCTTTTCCTCTTTCGATCATTTTCAAACCTTCCACCGGCGCACACTGGTCTACAACCGAGTCCATCAGGTAGGTCTGGTTGTCCACATCCACCAGCGCCCAGGTAATGGAGTGCGCGTAGGTAAATTGCCTGGTCACTTCATCCCGCCCAATGGCCATCCGGAAAAAGGAGGCAAACAGGGAAAAGGTACGCCCGGTGGTACTGGCTACGTGGGCATTCTGGTACCACCACTCAATAGTGGACGAATCATGCGGCAGATCATGTACCTGCAGATCAATGGGGCCGCTATCGGGCCAGTCGCTGGGATACGAATCAATTACAGGTGTAGCTTGTACTTCGGCACTCGGATCAGGGTTTACGGGAACAGACATAGTAGTAGAAATATTATATAGTATAGGGTTCTTTGAGTTGCATGATCAGTTCTATCTTATCCAGCGCTTCCAGAATAGCTGTATGTCGGTAGCGTTGAATAGTGTCACGGATGGCAGGATCGCCAAGTACCTCCCGGATAGCCGGTACCAGGTCTTTTACCCGCTTCACTACCCTACCGGTCCCCGACTCTCTGATCCACTCTTCATTGCCTTTCTGCACCGGCTTCATGCCCCGGCTCTCAATGGCCAGCATGGGGGTATGGGTAATCAAAGCTTCGGTGATGGTCATGGCGCCGGGCTTACCTACCGCAAAATCCGCCAGATGCTGGTAGTGAATGGGCGTTTCTTTGAGGTAACTGAACACTACCTTGGGGTACGGTGTGTCAAGAGCGGATAGTTGCTGATACAGCTTTTCATTCTTACCACACATAAACAGAATGTTGGCTTCCAGCCGTTGCCGGGCCAGCTCTCTGGCTATATCCAGTACAATGGCCGACCCCTGCCCCCCGAAGGAGACAAACCCAGTGGGTAGTTCCGGGTTGAGTCCCAGTCGTTGCAACTCAGCCTTTTTATCCAGATGCCGCTCCTGGTACGAATCCGGGTCGGCTATCATGCCGCCGATGGGGTGGATGTACCGATCGGGTATACCGGCCGCCCGGGCCTGCTCCGACAGGCGGGGCGTGGCGTTGAGGTAGTGCTGCTCGATCAGCGGCGTAAACCAGTACCGGGGCTTGGCCTCCTCGAAGTCCACCGGGATGGTAACACACTGTACCCCCGGATTGGCCAGACGGGCGCTGCGGTACAGCACCGGATTGTACATGGGCGTCACGGATACCACTACGTCGGGTACGAAGCCTTTCCAGTATTCACTAATCCGTTCCAGCCCCTTCTGTCCCACCAGATCATGGCACAGCAGCGACAGATTGATCAGCCCTTTCAGGTCAAACACTCGGTCCCGCCTGATCATCCAGTTGAAGTAGTTGATGCCCCTGTGCACAATACGGCCAAAGGGAGGATGATAGTCAAAGACTTCGGTGATGTTAACAACCCGGGCGTTCCAATCAGGGCGCCGTTGCCGGATCGCTTTTTCCAGGGCTACCGCCGACGAGCGATGTCCCGACGCAGCATCAAAGAATACAATGGCAACGTTTTTACGATTGCTCATACAGGTACGAAATAGTCAAAATAGTAAAGCCAGGAAGTGATGATAAGCAATGGGGTGCTTGCTGAGTCAAAAGAGATGGCTGAGTACAAATGACAAAGCCTGATAGTGTGTATGTGTGCTGAAAGCAAAACATTAAAAAAACGGATCTACCAGTCGGACACTAGCTTTCCTGAACTTAACTGATTATTCAGAAGCCGGTAAGTCTATGGGACTATCTCAGAATGCCCGTCAGGATAAAATAACTAGTGTCAGTGGGGCTAACAGGAAGTTGATGGAAGGGGCCACATTGCTACGGGAGTTCTCTATTTTTTATAGCTCTCCCTCTCTCCACAGATTCTGAATTTCATCAAGCGTTCTGCTACGCTACTGGCAAAATAATCCCATAATTAAATAAAGATACTTACAATACAAAACCAGTAGGCAGGCATAGGCTAATTCAACAGATACGACCATGTTGTGCCTGAATCAATAAAAATAAGGCTTACAAACTGTATTATAACAGGTTACAAGCCTTACTAAAGTAGAAGGGCCTCCCCCTACTGCCTACAAAAATATACCCAAAATCATTTTAATCAGGCTCCTGATCAAGGGCGATCAAATACCTTAGCCGTTCTCCTTCAGCATCCTTATAAACGCCTCATCGTACTCTTTGATGGCTTTCAGGAGTTCATCGAGCTCTTTCTTTTCGGGTGTTCCCGGCTTGGCGTTATAGATTTCGTCGGCCCGCTCGGACGCCTTTTCGTATTCGCTTTCGTTGGTTATCTTAATCATGACTGGTCTGATTTAAATGGTATTACTATTCAACTATTCTTCCAATTACCTAGGCTCAGCAATGTATAGAGCTTATAAAAAGAGAACTGTAAATTTAATGCCTGAGCCGGAAAAAGAGGGCTTATTTCGACTTGCCCAGGCATAAAAAAGTAAAAGCCCCGCTGGGCGGGGCTTTTCAGAAATAGTAGTTAGAAGTTGGTATCCGCTTCTTTCAGATCCAGCTCTCTGATCCAGATGTTGCGGTAGAGCACGTTGTGGCCTTCGGCCTGCAGCTTGATACCACCCGGCGTGTCGGTGATACCTTTACCTCCGTCGTTGCCTCCGTCTATACCTGAGTTAGGCCCGCCCCACACCTGGTTGATGGTTTGGTTGGTATGTACTTTCTTGCCGTTGAAGTACATCGTCAGCATGGCCTTCTCGGTGCGCTTGCCGTTCTCGAAGCGAGCCGCTCTGAACACGATGTCGTAGGCATTCCACTTGCCCAGCCCGTTATAGGCATGGTAAGGTGAAGGGGTTTCGTTAATAACGGCCGCCATACCGTGCGAGGTAGTATCCCCATCAAGTACCTGTATTTCGTAGCGGTTCTGGAGGTATACTCCACTATTACCACCAGCTTCGGGAATAAAGAACTCCACGTGCAGGCGGAAGTCCCGGAACTTGTCTTTGGTTACGATGTCGGCGGCTCCGTACTTACCACCGGCGCCGGCGGGGTCGTTGCTGTTGAGAGCCATGCCCTTCCCGGTCGGGTCTTTCACCACCGTCCACTTGATCGGCAGCGTAGCCGCTAGGCGGGGTCCCTCCCAGTAGGTCCACTTTTCGTCGAGCATCTTACGGGAGCCGTCAAAGAGCACCTCTGCTCCTTTGGGGGGCTTGGTACCTACACCTACCTGAGCCTGTACATAGGTAATCATCCCCAACCCTAGTATCAGGGCAGGAAACAGGGCAACTGCTTTCAGAATTGATTTCTTCATCGGGTTTTATTAGTAGAGTAATGAGTAGTTTGATCGTGATCGGGCTGCATACTGCTACACAGCTATTCCTTCTTTTTCTCCTATGGACCGTACATACGTAGCCGCCTGCCGGTATTCATCCTGGGTGCGCAGGTGCTCGAGCATCAGGGGGATATTGGGTAGCTTGCTTAGTTCGCTCAGGAAAACTCCATAATCAAGATTGCCCAGGCCCGGCTGACATTCGAAAAGCTGCGGTGTATAGGCATCTTCCTTAAGTATGATATCTTTCCCGTGGCAACTGCGGATATGCGGGCCCAGTTTCTTAAAGCACTCTCTTATCAGTTCGCCATTGCCATAGAAGGTTCGGGGACTAACCACCAGGTTCATGGGGTCCATGTGTACCCCGAAGCGCTTGTGGTTGATGGCTTTGATGAGCCGCAGGTACGAATCGGCCGAGTCGGGGTAGGTCCAGGGCATGGGTTCCAGGGCGAAGTAGGTGCGCGTAGGCTTTACTTCGTTCAGGATCCTGCGGGTTACCTCTACTATCTCATCAAAGGTATCCTGCGTGAGGTTATCCTTATGCGGCCCAGCCCACTGGTCTGGATTTTTAGATCCGCTGATGTTCACGCAGCAGTTGGCTCCGATGGCCTCCGCCAGGGCTAGTGAGTCCACACACTTCTGATACGCCTCCCGGGCCATTTTAGAATCCGGGCTGATGGGATTGCTCCACGCCCCGACTTCCGAAATAACGATATCGGCCTTTTTGGCGGCCTGCTCATAGGCTTTGATCTCATCAGCCGCTGTACTAGGCTGCACCGGGCAGTAGGCCGCGCGGTAGCCTTCTTTTTTCAGAGCGGCTACCCACTCGTCGGGGCTTTGGTACTTGACAAATACAGGCCCGCCCAACCGGACAAAAGACCTGGCACTAGCCTGTAAAAAACCCGGAAGAGAAGAGGCAACACCGGCAAAGGCAGCCGTTTGCAGCGCTTTTTGGGTGAAAGTTCGGCGATTCATACGCAATGGTGGTAGGGAGTATTTCTTCTTAAAAGCAGGACTGATGATAAAGATACTTGTGTACATAGACAGCCCGAAGTTAGTGGATTTAGTAGTAGATAGTACTTCGGGCACCGGCACCTTATTTTTCGGGTCAACCATAACATATCGCCCCGGTTGATAGTTTGCTCTGTTATCCGGTATACTTTTATATTCAACCCGACTGCTTCCCTTACAATGGCTTTGTCATCAGCAGTACCCATGTAACGGTTGCCTCTATTACTACTTAAATAATTAAATGGATCAACAGGCCCTCACTCTTCTCATGCAACTCCCGATAGCCGTGGGGGTATTTCGCGGCAATGAATACACCATTGAATTAGCCAATGACCTGGCGCTGGAGCTATGGGGTAAAACAAGGCAGGAGGTCATGCACAAACCCGCATTCGAGGTTTTCCCCGAACTACTGAGCCAGGGCTTTGATCAGATACTATACCGGGTCGTTTGTGAGGGAGAGTCTTATAAGGCCAAAGAGCAGCCCGTCGAGCTTATACGCAACGGTGTGAAGGAAACCCTCTACATCAACTTCTCCTACGATCCGCTACGCAACGAAAAAGGAGTAATAGAAGGATTTATCGGTACGGGTACTGATGTAACAGAGCTCGTACTTGCCCGCAAGTACCGCGACGAAACGTACTACCAGCTCCGCTTCCGGGCGGCCGTACTGGAAGCCCAGAGCGAAGCTACCCCCGACGGAGTACTGATTGTCGATACCCGCGGCAAGATACTCCTCCACAACCGGCGCTTTGCTGAAATATGGGATATCCCCCAGTCTGTTCTGGACCATCAGGACGACTTTGCGGCCGTAGAGTATGCCATGGCCAAACTGGACGATCCGCAGGCTTTCATGACCAGGATCAACCACCTGTACAATAGCAACGAAGCAAAAAGCTACGATGAGATCCTGTTCAGGGATGGCCGGGTCATAGAGCGTAATGGTGTACCCGTGGTAGCGGATGATGGCGCCTCCTACGGCTGGGCCTGGTACTTCCGGGATATTACCGAACGAAAAAAGCAGGAGGCCCTGCGGCGTACGATTCTGGAGTCACTCCCCCAGATGGCCTGGACCGCCCGCCCCACCGGAGAGGTAGACTACCTCAACGAACGCTGGTACGAGTACACCGGCCAGACCGAACCCGAAGCCCTTGGCAGCGGCTGGACGAATGTGCTATCACTAGGGGTAGAAGCCGAAGTACTCGACAAGTGGAAGTACAGCCTCGAACACGGGGTACCCTACGAGGTAGAACTCCAGTACCGCCGTCGGGATGGTGAGTACCGCTGGCACATCACCCGGGCCGTACCCATCCGGGAAGGCAACGACATAGTACAGTGGGTAGGTACCTGTACCGATATCCACGAGTTTATAGAGCTGCAGAGCTCCCTGAAGCTGCAATCCAGAGTGCTGGAAAGTATGGAGGAAGGGGTGTCGGTATCCGACGAGAACGGCTTTATCTTTTTTACTAATACGGCCGAGGACCGTATGTTTGGCTACGAACCGGGCGAACTGGTAGGCCAGCATGTAACGGTCCAGAACGCCTATACCCCGGAAGAAAATCAAAAGAAGGTAACCTATGTACTAGCCCATATCCAGGAGCACGGCTACTGGAACGGCGAATGGCACAACCGGCGCAAAGACGGCACCGACTTTTATACCTACTCGCACATTACCTCCATCGAAAGCGGAGGCAAAACCATGCTGGTATGCGTGCAGCGGGATATTACCAAAGAAAAGCAGGACAAGGAGGCTATTAACTACCAGAACCTCCTCTTCCGTACCATGACCGACAACGCGACGGCCACTCTGTTCATGATGGACAAGACCGGGTACTGTACGTTCATGAATGTGGGAGGAGAGAAAATGTTCGGCTTTACGCAGAAGGAGATCCGGCAGAAGCCACTGCACTACCTCATTCACCACCACCGGCCTGATGGCTCTTTCTACCCGATGGAAGATTGCCCCATTGACCGGGCCTTACCCGAAAACTTTGACGTGCGCGCCCACCGTGACCTGTTCTTCCGGAAAGACGGTACCTCCTTCCCGGTCACCTGCGCGGCCAGCCCTATCTTTGATGAGAATGGTGTACCCGTCTCAACGGTCATTGAAGTACGGGATATTACGCTGGAAATAGAGGCGGAACAGGCCCTGCGCCGGAGTGCCGAAGAGCTGGAACAACTGGTTCAGAAACGGACCGAAGAGCTACGCGTAGTCAATGAGCAACTGCAGCAGTTTGCCTACGCGGCCTCCCATGACCTCCAGGAGCCCCTGCGCAAGATCAGCTTCTTCCTTGACCTCCTGCAGTCCAATCTGGGCTCCGCGCTGGATGAGCGCAATGCCCAGATCATCGAGCGGATTCAGGCCACTACAGGTCGGATGCGGGCGCTGATCCATAACCTGCTCGACTACTCCAATGCCACCCTGGGTACTACTACCTTCGGGGAGGTAGATATCAACCAGTTGGTAGAGGAGGTAGTCAGTGATCTGGAGGCTACTGTTATTGAGAAGAACGCTGTCCTGGACATACAAAGGCTACCTGTCATGAATGGGGATGAGCGGCAGCTACGTCAGCTCTTTCATAACCTGATCGGCAACGCCCTCAAGTACAGCAAGCCGGACGTAGCCCCTGAGGTAGTAGTACGATGCACCACCCTCTATGGAAAGGAAACCGGACTCCCCCTGCCGGCCGCCGAGCAGCAGAAGAAATTTTATTTTATAACAGTACGGGACAACGGTATCGGCTTTGAGCAAAAGGATGCTGATAAGATATTCAATGTATTTACGCGCCTGCACAGCAAGGTAGAATACAAAGGAACCGGAGTAGGATTATCGATCGTACGGAAAGTCGTCGAGAACCACAAAGGGTACGTAACGGCCGAAAGTGAGCTTGATGAGGGAGCCACCTTCAAGGTATACTTACCTGTATCCTGACGTTACCCGTTACGCAGTCGGTCAGTGGTTTATTTATATTTGAAAGCTCAAACATTTGTAAGCAGATAATACTTATTTTAGTCCCCCTTTACCACTTAGTAATTTAATAGTTCAGTGATAGATACCTCGGTAGATTTCAGAGCTGCTTTCGAAGCTATGCCTGGCATTAGTACCCTTTTACGGCCCAACTCCCCCTACTTTACTATACTGGCAGTTACCGATGGAGTTGTAACCGCTACGGGTATACCAAGAGAAGAGCTGGTAGGCAGGGATCTTTTTGAAGTTTTCCCGGGCAATCCGGAAGATACTACCGGCGAGCAAGAAGCGCGTGCTTCGCTGGACTATGTACTTACCCATAAGAAGCCGCATCAACTGCCTCTGCTTCGCTATGATATTCCCAACGATGAAGGTACCTACGACGAGCGGTACTGGAAGGTACACCGCAAACCTGTACTTGACAGCCAGGGCGAGGTACTCTATATTATTCATACGAGTGATGACGTAACCGAGCAGATCAAGGCCGAGCAACGGGAAGCTAAGATCAAGGACATCGAGCGGGTCTACAACTTTTTCATGCAGGCTCCGGTCATTATAGCCATTGTCAAGGGACCTGAGTATACCATTGAGCTGGCTAATAAAGATATGCTCTTCTTGTGGGGACGGGGTCCCGAAGTCATAGGCAAGCCTCTGCTTGAGGCTATTCCCGAGCTGGAGCACCAGGGCTTTATCCCCCTGCTGGACCGGGTACGGGAGACGGGTGAGCCGTTTTATGCCTACGAGAGTCCTTCGACCCTGATCCGCGACGGAAAAGAAGAAGTCCGCTACCTCGACTTTGTATACCAGCCCTACTACGACAATCCATCCGATACGGTAGCCACTGGAGTGATCGGTATGGCGCACGACGTGACCGAGCAGGTGCTGGCCCGGCAACGGGTTGAAGAAGTCAATGAGCGCCTGGACTTCCGTAATGCGCTTTTTGAAGCCGAGAACGAAGTCACTCCCGACGGAGTACTTATCGTGGACCCTAAGGGCAATATGGTTCTGCACAACCGGCGGTTTGCCGAGATATGGGACATCCCACAGGAAGTGACTGACACCAAGGATCGGAAAGCGGCGCTACGCCATGCCCTGACTATGGTAGCCGATCCGCAGACATTCCTCAGCAACACTGAGCAGGTATATGCGGGTAATCATGAAAAAGCCTACGATGAGGTACTCCTCAAAGATGGCCGCGTGATCGAGCGCCGGGGCACCCGTATTATTGCCGAGAGCGGCGTCAACTACGGCTGGGCGTGGTACTACCGCGACATCACCGACCGCATCAGGCAGGAACAGAAGTTCCGCAACGTAGTGGAGCAGGCTTCCGATCCTATACTTATTCTTAAAGGCGAGGATCTGGTACTCGAGGTAGCCAACCAGGCCCTGCTTGAGCTCTGGCAGGTGGGCTCTGATGCTATCAACAAGCCCTTCCTGGAGATCCTGCCCGAGATGAAAGACCAGGTGTTTGTAGGGCTGCTACTGAATGTACTACGTACCGGCGAGCCTTTCTATGGCAATGAAACTCCGGCTGTATTCAAGCGCAGGAACGGCAACCTGGAAACCCGCTACGTCAATTTCAGCTACAATCCTTACCGGGAAGCCGATGGTACCATCACGGGAGTACTGGTGATGGCCAATGATGTGACCGGGCAGGTAATGGCCAAGCAGCAGCTGGTAGAGAGCGAAAGAAATTTCCGTAACATGATTCTGCAGTCGCCGGTGGCGATGTGCATACTCAAAGGCTCCTCCTTTACCGTAGAGATTGCCAACGACCGTATGTTTGAGCTGTGGGGACGAGGGGCTGATGAACTCCTGCATAAACCTATCTTTGAGGGAATACCCGAAGCCAGGGAGCAGGGGCTGGAAGACCTGCTCATCCATGTGTATACTACAGGTGAAACCTTCCGGGCCAGTGAGCGGCCGGTGAATCTTCCCCGGGGCGGAAAAGTAGAAACGCTCTACATCAACTTTGTGTACGAACCTTTCCACGAAGGAGACGGCAGCATATCGGGTATTATGGCGGTAGCCATTGACGTGACGGATCAGGTACTGGCCCGCCATGAGACCGAAGTAAAAAACAAAGAACTACAGTTTGTACTGGACTTCATCCCACAGCTGGTATGGCATACGTTACCCGATGGGAGAAGTGACTTTTTTAACCAGACCTACCTGGACTACGCCGGATTGCCCACCGAGCAACTTCTGGGTAATGGCTGGCTGGATATTTTACACCCGGACGACCGGGAGACTACTACCCGGGTATGGCAAACAGCCCTCACCGGGAGTGGCAGCTATGCCGTGGAGCACCGCCTGCGCAGTCGGGATGGCTCCTACCACTGGTTTCTGACCCGGGGAGTACCCCTCAAAGATGAGCAGGGACAGATCATCAAATGGTACGGAACGTCTACCGATATTCAGGAACAGAAAACGGTGGCCGAGCTACTGGAAAGCCGGGTAGAAGAGCGTACCCGCGAGCTACTGGAGGCCAACAACTCGCTGCGGCGAATCAACGCCGAACTGGAGCAGTTTACGTACGTGTCGCACCATGACCTGCAGGAGCCCATCCGCAAGATCCAGATCTTTACCGAAATGGTAAGGTCAGACAGCTATGATAAGCTTACCGCAGCTTCGCAGAAGCGCCTCGACCGGGTAACCGCAGCGGCCGAACGTATGAGTGCAGCCCTTAAGGACGTACTGAACTACGCCAGTCTAAACAAGGAAGAACAACCCGAGCAGGTAGACCTGAATGAAGTACTGGAAACCGTTCAGACAGACCTGGAAGTAGTCATCAGTGAGAAGCAGGCGTCCATTTCGGTGGCTGTGCTTCCGACCATCCGCGCCGTACCCCGGCAGATGCACCAGCTATTCTATAACCTGCTGAACAATGCTCTTAAGTTCTCCAAGCCGGATGCTCAACCCATGATAACCATTACCAGTCAGAAGGCGCATCCTTCGCAGGTATGGGAGCAGCCGGACCTGGACAACAGCAAAGACTACTACGAAATAGCCGTCTCTGACAATGGCATAGGCTTCGATCAGGATTACGAGAATAAGATATTCCTCATGTTCCAGCGACTGCACAGCAAAGATGCCTACGCAGGTACCGGTATAGGACTGGCGCTGGCCAAGAAAGTAGCCCTTAGGCACGGAGGGAAAATCTGGGCCGAAAGCCGGGAAGGTGAAGGGGCGGTATTCAAAGTACTATTACCGGCCAACGAATAACAACTTCGGTACTAGTACGTTAATCTACTTGGCATGAGGATATTCGGCTGATGATACAGCAGAATATAGACCATGATAAGGTACAACCTTTCATTTTTTTACCTTTGTTTCAACAATCACCTTATCAGGCACATATCTATTGTGGAGGTATAGCCTGTGATCGTTATGTTATGCTGATTTTCCCTTTATGAATTTCGAGAATTCTGATTCAGTCATTGAGCCTTCTGTCAATTTCAGAGCCGCTTTTGAGGTTATGCCTGGTAATAGTTGCCTGCTCATGGCCAACCCTCCCAGGTACACTATTCTTGCTGTAACCGATGATTTTCTGCGTACAACGGGCAAGAAGCGGGAGGACCTGATCGGAAAGGGCCATTTTGAACCCTTCCCCGAGAGTCCGGCTGATCCTGACTTCACGGGGGAGAAAAACATTCGTGCTTCTCTTGACTATGTGATCAGCCATAAAGTACCCCATCAGCTAGCGGCTCAGCGGTACGACCTGCCCAATGACGATGGTACCTTCACGGAGCGCTACTGGCGGTCAGAGCATAGGCCGGTCCTGAATCAGGAGGGAGAAGTGGTCTATGTAATTCAGACCTCCGTTGATATTACAGATCAGGTCAAGGCCAAACAACGGGAGGCTAAAATCAAAGGCATCGAAAAGGCTTATAACCTTTTCATGCAGACGCCGGTGATCATTGGCATCGTAAAGGGTGACAACTATGTAATAGAACTGGCCAATGAAGAGCTACTTACCGTATGGAACCGAACCGCCGAGGTAGTAGGCAAGCCCCTGATGCAGGCCATTCCGGAGCTGGAGGAACAGGGATTCAGATACCTTCTGGACCAGGTACGTACTACGGGCGAAGCCTTCTATGCCAATGAATATCCCATTGACCTGGTACGCAACGGCAAGCGGGAGATCCGTTACCTGGACTTCGTCTATAAGCCTTACTACGAATCATCAGCGGATACCATAGCGACCGGGGTGTTCGCGCTGGGGCACGATGTAACGGAGCAGGTGCTGGCGCGGCAAAAAATAAAGGAAAGTGAAGAAGAGATGCGGCTTGCCATTGAAATAGCCGAGCTAGGTACCTACCATGTTGATTTGCGAACCAATACGGCCACCTATTCCGACCGGGTGATGGAATGGCTAGGGCTGACCACTCAGGGGATGGATATGGAGGCTATCTTTGGCACTATCCATCCCGATGATCAGCAGCGAGTCAAGAATAGCATCCGGCAAACTACCCAATCACAGGAATACAGCCGGCACGATCTGACGTATAAGGTTGCTGACCCACAGACCGGAGCCATCAGGTACCTCCACTCCGTGGGGGAAACCATGTTCAATGAGCAACAGCAGCCTTACCAGATCGTCGGGGTTATTCAGGATGTGTCTGCTCAGGTAGATTATATCAGGCAAAAGGAAGAAAGAGAAAAGGAACTCCGGCAAAGCAACGAACGCTTTGAACTGGTTTCCAAAGCTACTCAGGACTCGATCTGGGACTGGAACATAACTACCGGAGAGATGTACCGGGGCCCGGGCTTCACGAGTATGCTCGGTTTTGAGCTTGCCGAATTATCTTTAAATATGGGTTATTGGCTGTCCTTTATTCATCCCGATGATGTACAGCGGGTAGCCGATAGCATTCAGCAAATACGTGAAAGCCAGGATACACAGGAGGTCATCTGGGAGCAGGAATATCGCATACGACGAAAGAGCGGCGATTATGCCTACATCCGGGATAGGGGAATTATTCTTAAAGATTCTCAGGGGCAAGCCATCCGCATGATCGGGGCTATGCGGGATGTTTCGGAGAACCACTACTATCTGGCTCTTGAAAAGCTGGAGAGAGAGATACTGCAGATGAACGTAGTGAAGAAAACAAATCTTCATAAAATAGTCGAATACTACTTACTGCAGATCGAAACATTACATCCCGGAATGCTTTGTTCCATTCTGGAAGTAAAAAATAACAGGATTTACAATCTGGCTTCGCCTAACCTGTCTTCGGCTTACCTCAACTCCATTGAGGGGGCCGAAATAGGAGAATACGCAGGCTCATGCGGTACAGCCGCTTATCTCAAAGAAAAAGTCATTGTTACGGATATACAAAACGATGTACGTTGGAATGGCTATCAGGACCTGGCTGCGGAGCACAATCTGAGAGCATGCTGGTCACACCCTATACTGGACGCTCATGGAGCCGTGATCGCTACCTTTGCCTGCTACTACCACGAACCCAAATCGCCTACCTCACTGGAGGAGAATACCATCAAGCGGACCAGTAATATCTTACAGGTGATTCTGGAAAGCTATAAAAAGGAAAAAGCCCTACGGGAAAGCACCAAACGCTATGAGCTGGTCACTAAAGCGACCAGCGACGCTATCTGGGACTGGAACATACCCGAAGACAAGATCTATTTTAACGATGCCTATACCCAGCTGTTTGGCTACGACAACTCCATCCTGTCCATAGAGAGGGCCTGGAGCAGCCACATTCATGAGGACGATAAGCAGAGAGTAACAGATAGTTTTCAAAAAGCCTTTGCGGACCCTACGGTACTTGCCTGGCAGGAAGAGTACCGCTTTGTCCGGGCTGATGGTACCATCGCCTACGTACATGATCGGGGCATCATCCTTCGTAATGGGGAAGGGCGCGCCACTCAGATGGTAGGAGCCATGCTGGACATCACAGATCGTAAACAATTTGAAGCTACTCTGGCCCAGCGTGAAGAGCAGTTCCGGACGCTGGCGAACTCCATATTCCAGCTGGCCTGGATGGCCGATGCCCATGGCTGGATCCATTGGTACAACGACCGGTGGTATGACTACACAGGTACTACCCTGGAAGAAATGCAGGGCTGGGGCTGGGCAAAGGTACACCACCCCGACCATGTCGAACGGGTAGTAGCCTTTGCAAAAGAAGCCTGGCCCAGGGGGGAGTCCTTTGAGCTTACCTTCCCGCTTCGTGGCAAAGATGGTACCTACCGATGGTTTCTGACCCGTGCGGTGCCCGTAAAAGATCAGGATGGAAACGTGACTCAGTGGATTGGTACCAATACCGACATTGATGCTCAGAAACAGGCCGAGGCCCTTCTGGAAGAAAAAGTAAGAGAGCGAACCCTGGAACTGGAAAACAAAACCCGGGAGCTGGAGCAGTTTACGTACGTATCGCATCATGACCTGAAGGAGCCTATCCGCAAGATCCAGATCTTTACCGAAATGATTAAGGCTGATAGCTACGATAAGCTCTCGGAGGCCTCACGTAAGCGACTGGACCGGGTGAGTGACTCGGCCCACCGGATGAATGCCGCCCTGACGGACGTGCTGAACTTTGCCAGCCTCAATCAGGAGGAGCAGCCTAAGCAGGTAGATCTGAATGCGGTGCTGGTAGCGGTACAGTCCGACCTCGAGCTACTGATCACCGAAAAGAACGCTTCCATTGCCATAGCTCCTCTCCCAACGATAGTAGCCGTACAATGGCAGTTGCACCAGCTGTTTTATAACCTGCTGGGCAATGCTATCAAGTTCTCCAAGCCGGGCGTACCGCCCGCTATTACCATTAGCTGCCAGCGGGTAGCCCCGGAGCAGGTGGCCCAGCACCCGGACCTGGATCGCCGCAAGGACTACTACGAGCTGAGGGTAAAGGACAACGGCATTGGATTTGCCCAGAATTACGCCGAAAAGATATTCGTCATATTCCAGCGGCTGCATAGTAAGGATGCTTACGCAGGTACCGGTATCGGTCTGGCACTGGCTAAGAAGGTAGTCGTGAAGCACGGAGGGAAGATCTGGGCCGAAAGCCAGCCCGGCGACGGCGCCACTTTCAGGATCATACTCCCTGCGGAATAGCTGCTTTCTGCCAAACAGAGAAATGGTAAAGAGGGAGAGCTGTTGAGGCTCTCCCTCTTTACCTGATTATACCCTGCCCTCTTGCCTTCAGTAAGCTTTTGTTTAAGACCTGATGCCTCTACACTATCATTTTGAGGATTTTAAACTTAAAGTTATCCAAGAACGTTTCCTTAAAATAGTCATATTCTACATTAAGGAGACAACCTCTCTAAAGCATGATCAATACATTTGGGATAGACATCATTCCGGAGAATGATGCACAGCGGCTGGAAGCTTTATACAGGTATCAACTACTGGACTCTCCTCCTGAGAAATCATTCACTAATTTAGCCCATATCATTGCCGACGTATTTGATGTTCCCATTGCTTTGATCTCTCTGGTAGATAAGGAGCGTGTACATTTTAAAGGGAATGTAGGTATGCCAGGCATCAAAAACGTAGACCGGGGGCAAAGCCTCTGTTCGCTGGCTGTTCTATCCCAGGAGCCTACTGTTATATCCAATACCCTTGCAGACCCCTGCCTGCTGGCTAATCCGCTCGTACACGGCGATTTTGGGCTTCGTTTTTACGCAGGAGCTCCTCTTATCACTCCCGATGGGTTCAACATAGGTACTGTCTGTATCGTCGATAAAAAAGAAAGAACTTTTACAGAAAGGGAAAAGGAACGCCTGGTCAGGTTTTCCAAAACGGTCATGCACGAAATAGAGCTACGGCTGGCTTCCATCCAGCAGGCCAAGGTGCAGGACGAATTATACAAGACTCAGATTCAGCTTCATGCTGCTCTGGCAGCCGGTAAAGTCACCACCTGGCACTGGGATATGGTGGAGAACTGCCTCTCCGGCAGTGCTGAGCTAGCCAGCTTGTTCGGAGTGGATGCTCAGGAGGCCATCAAGGGTCTTCCCCTTGAAATCTTTATTAAATCCATTTTTGAGGAGGACCGTGACTATGTAACGGCGCGCATCCAACGCGCTATTGAAACGGGTGAAGAATACGAAGCTGAATACCGGGTAGTCAACAGCGAGGGTCAGCAACGGTGGGCTATTGCGCGGGGTAAAGTTATGTATGATTGTCACCAGTCCCCGATTGGATTTACGGGCATCCTGATCGACGTTACTGAAAAGAAACAGGCCGAACAGGAAATAACCGATAAGAATAAGGAGCTGAATAGCCTGTATCAGGAGCTTCAGTTTGTGACCAATACCATTCCACAACTGGCATGGGCCACTGATCCCGACGGTACTGCCAACTTCTTCAACAAAGTATGGTATGAGTACAGCGGTCTGACGTATGACGAATTAAAAGCCAGCGGCTGGACCCAACTGCTCCATCCGGAAGATTATACTAGTACGCTGCGGGCGTGGCAACAGGCCCGCGCCACCGGAGGCATCTATGAAGTAGAATACCGCCTGAAGAGACATGATGGTACATACCGATGGTTTTTGGCCCGGGGTATTCCAATGAAAGACTCTCAGGACAACATCATCAAATGGTACGGAACCACTACGGACATTCAGGACCAGAAAATGGTAGCCGAAGTACTGGAAAGCCGGGTGGAAGAACGTACCCGCGAGCTACTGGAAGCCAACAATACCCTACGACGTATCAACGCGGAGCAGGAGCAGTTTACGTACATATCGCACCACGATCTTAAGGAGCCCATCCGCAAGATCCAGCTCTTTACGGACATGATCAAAGCTGATAGCAGTAATACACTATCAGCAGATTCGCAGAAACGGTTGGACCGCATAGCGGTAGCCTCCGAGCGTATGATTGCGGCGCTTAAAGATGTTCTGGACTTTGCCAGCCTCAATCAGGAAGAGCAACCCGAGCAGGTAGACCTCAATGAAGTGATAGAGGCCGTCAAAACAGATCTGGAACCGGTTATTGCAGAAAAACAGGCGACGATTCAGGTAGCTACGCTTCCTACTATTCGGGCTGTACCGCGGCAGATGCACCAGTTGTTTTATAACCTGGTGAGCAATGCTCTTAAATTCTCAAAGCCTGACGTAGCTCCTGAAATTTCAATAACCTACCAAAGGTTTATGCCCGCTGAGGTACATAATCATCCTGAACTGGATAGCCACAGGGAGTACTACAAGATCGCCATCCGGGACAATGGGATAGGCTTTGACCAACAGTACCAGGACAAGATATTCCTTATGTTCCAGCGACTGCACAGTAAGGATGCCTATGCAGGTACCGGTATTGGACTAGCGCTGGTAAGGAAAGTAGCTCTCAAGCACGGTGGAAAAATCTGGGCCGAAAGCCGCGAGGGCGAAGGCGCCACCTTTAAAGTCGTACTGCCGGCTTAGTAGTAAACTTAGCCCTAAACAACAAGAGCGGAGGACGTGGTCCTCCGCTCTTGTTGTACCTAGTAAGTAGTGGTACAGCCGCTACTGCTTCTAGAATATACCAAGGAACTTCTTTCTCCGGTATATTTCTTTCAGGTCTTTTTCGAATAGCGTGTACGGATCGTTGTAAAACTTGATAAAATCCGGTACACTGGTATGTCCCGGATAGGGGGCGTAGTAGTGCGTGGGGCTACGGACATCATTCCGCCACACCAGTACGTAGGCTAGCTTCATATTGTCGGTCCTCATCACCTTCAGCAGGGTATTGTTCCACCAGGTGGTATCCGGTATCGACTCCAGACCGGTTTCGGTGAAGGCGGCCAGTTTACCGGCTTTCTGCGCATAGTCGGATACAATCTTCAGCTTGCGTGAAGCTGTAGCCAGATCGTACCGGTCACGTCCCATATCGCCGTAGTTATCCATACCTACCATATCCACCCACTCATCACCGGGGTACCTCTCCAGAAACTCTTCTTCGGTGTTGAACCGGTTGTCCGGTGAAAAGGCATAGATGAAGTTATGCACGCCCAGGCTGTCGCGCAGGTAGGATACCGTAAAGCGCCACAGGGAGATATACTCTTCGCGCGACGTATGGGGCTTACCCCACCAGAACCAGCCGCCGTCAAACTCATGAAAAGGACGGAAGATAACGGGCACCAGCTTGCCATCGGCTCCTCGTATGCTATGCGCCCAATCTCCAATCCCTCTCAGGATCTCTTTGTACTGCTCATGCGCCTCTCCGCCGGGAATGATGTACTTAACCGCCGGTAGCGACACCGAATCTTTCCAGTAGAATCCGCCCGGCGATACCGGATTGGAAAAGTGCCAGGCTACGGTAGTAACCCCACCCCGGTTGTAGGTATCTACGACATTCTTACGAAGGTCCTCTTTGGCTTTACGGATAGCCTCCGGCGAGCGCCCTGAAAACCCGCTGAAATCAACCCCTATCACAGCCGGATGCGAACCTGTCACCGACTTCACATCCGAACGATCCTCCTCACCAGCCCAGCCATGACCGTACTCGGTCGCGTGCTGATGCCCAAAGAGCGTATGGTTTTTAGAAAGTTTATCAAGATTCTTGAACAGAGCTTTGGTTTCAGGAGTAGCCTTCTTATCGATAGGCTTCCCCTTTTGTGCCTGTACAGCCCCCAGCGAAAGCAGGGCCACTGCTACCGCTACTATTACATTCTTTTTCATTAGAAGATTTAGATTCACTTTTTACTTCCTCAAAAATAACGTGAATCGGGGGTAGCTACTGCCCGCATAAAATTTTATATCAGCTTCTGTTAAAATAGTATCAGAATCGTCTTTACTTCTATAACTACTCAAAAATAAATAGTAGCCACAACCATAGTAACCATACGTTTACTTGCAAATATGGCCTGCACGGACCATATTTGTCCTACTACTGATATTCCTATGCTCCGACGCCTCTTCCTCAAAACTCTCGGTACCTCCAGTATACTGGGTACTGGTAATCTGCGGGCTTTTGCATCCACACCCCCACCTTCTGACCGTACCTTCTGGCTGGCTCACCTGGACAAGCTGGCTAAGCCCGTACTGGGTAATCTGGCTAATGATACCCTCAAGGCCACTATGCCCGTTGAAGGCAAAACTAACGACCGCCCCCAGTATACGCACCTCGAAGCATTTGGAAGGTTGATGGCGGGTATTGGTCCCTGGCTCAACCTCAGTACTATATCGGATACCGAAGAAAAAAAATTACATACTACCTACTTCAGGCTGGCCCAGCAGGCGCTTGCCAACGCTACCAATCCTGCGGCCAAAGACTTCCTGAACTTCAATAAGGGTGGACAGCCCCTGGTAGATGCCGCTTTCCTCGCACACAGCCTGGTCCGGGCTCCGGCCCTATGGAACAGCCTGTCCGATGAGGTAAAATCGAATGTGGTGAAGGCTTTCCAGAGCAGCCGTGTGATACGTCCCGGGTTCAGTAACTGGCTCCTGTTTAGTGGCATGATAGAGGCCTTCTTTGCCAGGTACGGCTACGAATACGACAAGATGCGGCTCGACTACGCCATCCGACAGCACGAGCAGTGGTACATGGGCGATAGTATGTACGGCGACGGCCCCAACTTCCACTGGGACTACTACAATAGCTACGTCATTCAGCCTTTCCTCTTTGATATACTAACGATCATAGCCCCGGCCGACAAAACCTATCAGAGTATATATGAGAATGTGACGAAGAGGGCAGTACGCTACGCGGCCATTCAGGAACGCCTGATCGCTCCTGATGGTACCTTCCCGATCATCGGCCGCTCCATAGCCTACCGTGCGGGCGCTTTTCAGCACCTGGCTAATATGGCCCTGGTCGGGCAGCTTCCCGAAGGCGTATCCCCCGCTCAGGTTCGTTCCGCTCTTACGGCCGTTATTCGCAAAACAATGGAGCGCCCCGATACCTTCGACGCCAAAGGCTGGCTACAGATCGGACTGTATGGGCATCAACCGGCCCTGGGAGAGCGGTATATTTCTACCGGTAGCCTGTACCTGTGCGCCGAGGCATTGCTCCCGCTTGGCTTACCTCAGTCGCACGATTTCTGGGCGGCTCCGGCGGCTGACTGGACTTCGCGCAAGGTATGGAGTGGCGTAGATTTACCCGCAGATCATGCAATTTAGAGGTTGGAGTCAGATCTACGGACTTTTTAAAATTTTTACATTAATATCTTATATTGTACATTTAACGTTAACATATAACTAAAACCCCTTCTTTTCTTTTCACTATATGAAGACCAGCGTTCGCATTCAATTGATGGTCATGATGTTTCTCCAGTTCTTTGTCTGGGGAGCTTGGTATGGCCAAATGAGTAAGTACATGTTTACACAGCTTGGTGCATCGGGCGGACAGGTAGGTAATGCCTACGCTGCCTTCTCGCTGGCCATGATTGTGGCTCCTTTTTTCGTGGGGATGATCGCGGATCGCTATTTTGCCGCTCAGAAAGTACTGGGCGTACTCAACCTGGCCGGGGCTGCGGTACTCTTCTTCCTGATCCAGACTCAGGATGCTGATACTTTCTTCTGGATGATCCTGACCTACTGCCTTACCTTTGCCCCTACCCTGGCCCTGACGAGCTCCATTGCGATGCAGCAGATGAAGAATTCGGAGACGGAGTTCCCTCCCATCCGGGTTATGGGTACTGTAGCCTGGATCGTGGTTACCAACATCGTAGGGTACTATGCAATAGGTGATAAGGTGGCGATCTTCCAGCTTTCGATGTACTCAGCGCTTATCCTGGGTATCTTTTCGTTCTTCCTGCCCAACACACCTCCCAAGCCATCGGAGGGTACTTCGTTTTCCGAGGTGGCCGGTCTGGACGCGTTCAAGCTGTTCAAGGATCGTTCTTTTGCCGTATTCTTTATCTCGTCGGTCCTGATCTGTATCCCCCTTTCCTTCTACTACGCCATGGCTAACCCATCCCTGACTGACTCGGGGATGGCTAACGTAGAGAATAAAATGTCGCTGGGACAGGCCTCGGAGTTCTTCTTCATGCTTCTGATTCCGGTAGCTTTTACCCGCTTAGGCGTGAAGTGGATGCTGGTAGTTGGTCTGATTGCCTGGATTCTGCGCTTCATTTTCTTTGGCTACGGCGATGCTGGTTCAGGAGAGTGGATGTTCTACATGGCCATCATTCTACACGGTGTATGCTACGATTTCTTCTTTGTGACCGGACAGATCTATACAGACAACAAAGCCGGTGCCAAGATTAAATCATCCGCTCAGGGACTTATTACTCTGGCTACCTACGGCATCGGTATGGGTATTGGTTCATGGCTTTCGGGTATTACTGCCGACTACTATACCCAGGATGGCCTGAAAAATTGGACCGCGATCTGGATGGTACCTGCTGCCATTGCGGTAGTAGTACTGCTTCTGTTCATTCTGTTCTTCAAGGATAACAAGACCAAAGCACCTGTTCAGGAAGGCGAAGTAGTAGTAGCCTGATGGGTTTTATAATATCTTTTCAAGACCTCCCGGAACTTCTACGGTTCGGGAGGTTTTTTGTTATAGGTGTTAGGGTTTAGGTACATAGACATTAGCTTTGCAACCTGATTTGAAAGCAGTACTTCGGTTGCTTTTTTCCTATCCAACGAGAAGTTACCCAAACGTGGTCGGGGCCAGTGGAGACACGGGATAAGGATAGGCTCAACAAGTTAACACCTAACTACTAATAACCAAAAGCTACTAACTAACAGCTATTATCCATGCAGATCCTCTCCTATAATGTGAATGGCATTCGGGCGGCTATCAAGAATGGCCTGATCGACTGGCTCAGCGATAAATCATACGATGTACTTTGTTTTCAGGAAGTAAAAGCTACCCAGGATCAGGTAGACCTATCGGGCTTTGAGGCTTTGGGTTATCAGGTCAGGGGCTGGCATGCAGCCGAGAAAAAAGGATACAGCGGAGTAGCCATACTCTCCCGGACTACGCCTGACCTGATGGTAGATGGTTGTGGACTCTCACTATATGACTGCGAAGGACGTGTGATACGGGCTGATTTCGGAGATGTTACCATCCTTAACTGCTACTTCCCTTCGGGTACTAGCGGCGAGGTGCGTCAGGACCTGAAAATGCGCTTCCTGGACGACTTTTTTGAATATGCTCATACGCTACGTCAGACGCGTCCGAACCTGATCATCTGCGGAGATTATAACATTGCCCATACGCCCAATGACATACATGACCCCATTCGCAACAAGAACACTACCGGATTTCTACCCGAAGAACGCGAATGGATGACCAAGTGGTTTAGCAGCGGCTTTACGGATGCCTTCCGGCACCTAAATCCTGAACTCACCGAATACAGCTGGTGGAGCTACCGGGCGGGTGCCCGGACCAATAACAAAGGCTGGCGTATCGACTACCAGTCTGTAACGGATACGCTCCGTGACCGGTTGGTCAACTGCCGCCAGATCTGTGAGGCTGTCCATTCCGATCATTGCCCTGTATGGCTGGAAATAGCTCAGTAGAAGCACCGAAACATTGCCTGGCAGTGCTGGTTAGTACTGGTAGTACTTAGTAGTTTGATATATATTCTTATTCTGATATTTTGCTCCGTTACTTTCTGATATACAAGCCTTATGGAATGCTTTCCCAATTCAGCCGGGAGGGCGACAAACCTACTCTGGCTGATCTGGACTTTACATTTCCTAAGGATGTATATCCCGTAGGACGTCTGGATGCGGATAGTGAAGGATTATTATTACTTACCAATGATAATTGGCTAAAGACCAAACTACTCGAACCCCGCAACAAACACTACCGTACCTATTACGTACAGGTAGAAGGTGTTATCACGGAAGAGGCTTGTGAAAATTTATCAAAGGGAGTGACAATATCCATAAATGGAAAAAGCTACGAAACGCTTCCCGCGCGTGCCGTAGCTATTGATGAACCACAATTACCAGAGCGAAATCCTCCGATTCGCTTCCGGCAGAATATCCCAACCTCCTGGGTATCCCTATCACTCTATGAAGGAAAAAACCGACAGGTGCGGCGTATGACGGCGGCCGTAGGCTTTCCCACGCTCCGACTCGTACGCTGGGCCATAGGCAACACGGTACTCGGTACTATGCAGCCTGGCGAAGTCAGAGAAGTGGAAGGAAAAGAGCTAATCAAAAAGATCCTGTAATCAAGGCTCTTCCGACTGCTCATTGATCATAGCATCCGGATCAAAATCATCCGCAATGAGGTGCTTGTACTGCTGGGCGTGAGCATGGATGTATTCCTCCATAAACAGGCAGTAAGGCTTGATCTTTATGCCCTCCTTCTCTGCATATTCAAGGGTATATCTTGCCAGAGCTGTTCCGTATCCTTTACCTTCCAGCTCCACGGGTACTTCCGTATGATTGATAGCCATATCACCATTTTCCCATTCATACATCTGAACTGCCTCTCCGTATTCGGTATGAATTACGAATTGCAGCTTATCAGGCTCATGTATAATCGCATGATTACTTGTCATAGGTTATTATGCAGTTTGTAGTCCGAATTCTTCTGGTACCTTACCTACTTCTCTTGCTCGAGAGCTATGAAGTTCATCAGTTCCTGTTTAGCGTTGAAAACAGGAATAATGTGTACATCACAGGTATAAAACTGCCCCGACTTACGGTAGTTAATGATACTTCCTTTGAATTGTTCCCGTTCAGCCAGACACTCTCTGATCTTGCCTCTGATCTCAGGCTGGGTCATTTCTCCTTGCAGAAAAGAAGGTCTTTTTTTGAAGACTTCACAAAAAGTATACCCGGTCATGCGTGTAAAGCCCTGGCTGGTCCAGATGATCTGCTGTGACAAGTCTGTCACGACTACTGCCTTTTTACGACCAGCCAGATAAGGTCTGGCCTGGCGTAAGTCATATATCCAGCCTTTTTTCTGATGCATTGCCTGCAATTCCTCCCATTCATTCTTTTTGACAGGCTTGGTAAAAAACTCCATTCCTAGTAGCAAAGGAGTTGTGGTTCGGATACTTGTAAAGGTATCGCAGTTTGTTTTTGGTGAAAGATCCAGCATAGGTCAGAAGTATTTAATAGGTATGACTATCGTAGTTTTCTACAAAGCATAGAACAGTATCTACAAATTGGACAACGACCTGTTTAGAAGTTTTGTTAAATGCGTATTAAACAAGTGTGGAAAATTAGTAAATACTTACCAACCTATTGGTCAGGTAAGCTAATTCCAAAAGGCAGTAATAGGTTGTTTGATGACTGGAAGTAGATATAAAAAAAGGCTCCTCCCTTGTGGGAAGAGCCCTCTATTGCTGTTAACGAAGTGCAGTGGTAGGTATAAACAGCAAAGGAGCCACAGCGTGTGCTGCGACTCCTTGTGCTTGATAGGGTGTGGCGGCTACCTACTTTACCGGGCGAAGACCCAGTATCATCGGCGGTGCGGGGCTTAACTTCTCTGTTCGGGATGGGAAGAGGTGATCACCCGCCCCATAGCCACCATCAGGCCTGGGGAGTGTCAGGTACTACCGTGGTAGCTGTTTAGAGCTAAGACCACTGTACCCGCATCTTTGTCTTTGACAAGGTTAGAAGAAAAAAGAAAAGAAAAAGCAGCTAAGAAAATACTGTTAAGCAAGCTCTTGGGTGATTAGTACCACTCAGCTAAACGCCTTTCAGCGCGTACACCTGTGGCCTATCAACGTTGTCGTCTACAACGACCCTTCTAGGGAAGACTCATCTTCGGGCCAGTTTCGCACTTAGATGCTTTCAGCGCTTATCTGTTCCCCACATAGCTACCCGGCCATGCCACTGGCGTGACAACCGGTGCACCAGCGGTGGGTCCACC
>NZ_JAFEUV020000005.1 GCF_017355915.2 Telluribacter roseus | reverse complement strand
CGACGGTGACCTTGCGGCCCCCTCGCCTTGCATGTATTAAGCCTGCCGCTAGCGTTCATCCTGAGCCAGGATCAAACTCTCCATTGTAAATATTTGTATTCAGTCTGATGAGTAGTTAAACTACCATCAGCTGTTGTTGTACTTGTCTCATACAACGCTGCTTGCATTACTTGCTCTTTTCTCACTAAGCCAAAGAACGTTGCTCATCCGGTTTCCCTTCTGAACTAGTTGGTCAAGACCGTCTGTCTTACCTGATATTTTTCACTTTTCGTTTCTCACTTCTCACTCATTTCCTGAATGGGAGTGCAAAAGTAGTAGAAGCTGTTTTTATTTCCAAACAAGAGGCCAAAATATTTTCTGAGATTTTTCTGTCTCAGCCTTTTTGGCTTATGTATATCCTGCTGGATTATCTCAGACACCTCAATCGCTTCGTGGAAGTGGAGCCAGGAAGAACTGGCTGCTTTACCTTCGTGGCGCCTTATCATAACGGCGCCGGGAGTCTTTTTAGTTCCTTCTGCTGTTACTTTTTCAGAAGAACTTTCTGCTTCACTACTAGGGGCTTCTTGTGCCCCGGCCGGACCGTCTGTCCTGCCTGCTTCCCGTTGTTTGGGAGTGCAAAAGTAGTAGGTCTGTTACATCTTCTGCAAGTGTTTTAGCAGATATTTTTTCAGCGTTTGCTAAGTGCCTCACACGGTGAGGGTAAAGCGGCTAATAGGCTTCTGCTTCCGTATTGGAGCCTAAGAAAGAACATCGGTAGATGCCGTTGAAGTTCCTGAGCTCAGGAAGTTTTTGTAGGACTTTCTCTTCTTAAAGAGAAAAGGCCTCAGCTTGTTAGCGGGACCAGAAGTATAACAAGGGTTACTCTTCGTGAAGTTCCTAAGTACAGAAAAATTTCTTAGAGGTTCTTTCCTGACAAAGGAACGGCCTTGGCTTATTAGCAGGACCAGATAGACAACACTTCCTAATATTCTCAGAGTTCCTCTATTATAAGTAATAATTTCTAAGAGGTACCTAGTCCAGAGTAAGAGAGGTAAATATTCACCGCTTGGACTAAGTAGATAACACTTGCAAAGTATCCCATAGTTCCTCTTAACTTAAGCCATTTATCATCGCAAAGAGCTTGAGTAGTCAGGGATAACTTCTACACCATATTACTCTATATACCTAAATACTATAGCAGCAGGCTCAGGTAGTAAAATTAAAAGTGTCCAAAACCTTCCTTCCCCGTTGCAGTTGTCCTTTTGACACTACTAAACACTTCACTGCACTATGGAATTTTCCTTTGTGGATTGGATACTGATCCTTATCGTGCTGATATCGGTATGGAGTGGATGGCAAAGAGGGTTCATCTTAGGCCTTTTAAATCTGGTTACTCTTATAGGTAGCTTCCTGATCGCTATCTCTCTTTATAAGTACCTGGCGATGTTTCTGGAGAAATACGTTCCTTCGCTGGGGGTATGGAATCTGCCGGTTTCGTTCTTCATTACACTCATACTAGCGCGCATACTACTTTCTTCTATTACTAATAGCGCCTTACGCAACGTACCTCTTGAAGCTCACGCGCATGGAATTAATCGTTTTCTGGGCATGGCACCCGGATTCGTAAATGGTATTATCTATGCTTCGTTTGCGGCTGCCTTCCTGATGGCGCTGCCGCTATCTGACGCAATGACCGACAGTAGCCGCGAGAGTGCCCTGTCCAACAGGTTGACGCAGCCGGTGGAATGGCTGGAAAATAAACTATCGCCGGTATTTGAGGAAGCCGTGGAGCGCTCGCTGAATAATATGACCGTGGAGCCTTCTTCCGATAAATCGGTCACCTTGCCTTTTACCGTAAAAAATCCGAAGGTACGGCCCGATCTGGAAGCACGTATGTTGGAACTGGTTAATGAAGAGCGGGCAAAGGAAGGCCTAAAACCCCTCAAAGCAGACCCCGAACTGGCAGAAGTAGCGCGACTGCACTCGCGTGATATGTTTGCGCGGGGGTACTTTGCTCACGTTACGCCCGATGGTAAAGATCCGTTTGACCGGATACGGGCTGCCAAGGTCCGCTTTATAACAGCAGGTGAGAATCTGGCACTGGCACAGACGATACGGATAGCACATACAGGACTGATGAATTCACCCGGACATAGAGCCAATATTATGCGTCCGGCCTTTGGCCGGGTGGGTATAGGTGTACTTGATGGAGGCATCCACGGGCTAATGATTACCCAGAATTTCAGGAATTAATTTTATTTTCACCGCCGAATTAAACTTTCTACAGAAACAATCCCGACGTACATCAACTATAATACTACCATTCCACTCACCAATGAGAATTAAAAAAGCTGTAATTACTGCCGCGGCCCGCGGTGAAAGACTTTATCCAGTCGCCGATACCATTCAGAAAGCCATGCTCCCGGTTATTGATACCGATGGCTTACACAAACCAGTTATACAGATCATAGCTGAAGAAGCCTTTGCCAGTGGCATTGAAGAAATATGCGTGGTATGCGCACCCGGTGACGGTGAGCGGTATATCAATGCCTTTACCTCCCTCCGGGATAATCTAATCAAATCGTTTAAAGGTGTAGACTGGGCCAAAGCTGAAGCGGACAAGATTGACCATCTGATCCGTCAGATCAGTTTTGCTGAACAAACCGAGCCCCTCGGCTACGGACATGCCGTGTACTGCGCCCGTGAATTTGTCAATGATGAGCCTTTCCTGTTGCTGCTGGGTGACTACCTCTACGTGTCTGACCTTTCGCAAAAGCGGTGTGCGGCCCAACTGATCGAACTGGCCTCTCAGGAAAACTGCTCGGTATCGGCCGTTAACCCTACCATTGAGCATCAGATCAGTCGGTACGGTACCCTCACCGGTAAGCATGTACCTAATACGCCGGGCGTATACCAGATCAACAAGATCATCGAGAAACCTTCGCTTAGCGTAGCCGAACTGGAGCTGCAAACACCGGGGCTTCGTATCGGGTACTACCTGTGCTTCTTTGGAATGCACGTTTTTACGCCGGTGGTATTTGATATCCTGAAGAAGTACATCGATCAGGATGGCTCCAATATACTACTCACACCTACCTTACAGGAACTAGCCGAGACTGAAAAGTACCTGGCCCTGGAAGTAAAAGGAAACCGGTACGACCTCAGCAAACGGCACGGCCTGATGCAGGCGCAGATTGCACTGGGACTGGCGGGCGAAGCTCATGACGAAACCCTGACTACCATGGTGGAGCTCCTGGCCGAAGCCAATACCCGTAGTGCCAAGTTGGTTTAATGAGTCTCTAATCTGAAGCTGTTGCTGAACATGAATGTTTTTATAGAATCCATTACCTCCGCTGATCCAGAAAAACGCAATAGATCATTTTTTGATATAAGCCGTAGTCTGAGCACGAAGGAACTATTTAGTGCCCTGCGGGAGCTGGATCGCTTCCGGGAAACGACTCCTAACCTATATGATAAAGTAAGAGCGATCCTCTTTCTGCACGCGGGTTACCGTTTTTTCCTGATGGAGTCAAAGGATACTCCGACTATAGGTAAAGTACCCTATGCCGGTTTTGAAGACTTGCTGTCCCGGCGATTTGAACATGCCATCAGTACCTTAAATCACGAAATAGATAAGCAGGGGCCCAATGCTGCTCTGTTCAGCGCCCTGGCCGAAAGCTACCACCACCTGTCGTTCCAGATACTGGCCGATCAGGTACGGAAGAGTGTGCGGTCCAGCAAAGGAAACCAGTGGATGTTCCGGGTAGGCCACCAGGCCGAGCACCCAATCCGTATTCACCCTAAGCTACTCCAGCGCCAGGAGAACTCCCTGTTCTACCCCATTCTGCACGAGCAGACCTCGGTACGGATGGACCTAACCCACAGTGGCTGGTCGGATATCTTCTTCCTGGGGATGGACTATCCGGAGGGGGCACGGGTCGTGAACGTATCGATTGATTTGGGTGTATTCGGACGGGATAAAGACATCCGCCCCCCACTCCACTGTTACGTGCGCGTAATACCGGAGCCGGTACTGCGCCTGACGAGTGTGGATCTGAATACAACCAAGGATGTACTTGATCTGGCGGACCTGTTCAACTTTGGCAATGACTACCTCAGCTTGGTAAAAGCCGGTGTGATCGCATCCGGACTGATCCCTCCCTCTTTTGAAGGTACCAATCAGTCGCTACCCGAGATCCTGAGTCGTATAGTGGCTCCCGGTATGGGGATCGAACTGGTAACGAAGGTGAATGATATTCCGAAAGGCTCCCGCTTTGCGGTATCTACCAACCTGCTGGGCTCCATTATAAGCCTGCTGATGCGGGCTACCTGCCAGACCCAGAAGCTGGAAGGTGGACTGGAAGAAAGCGAGCGTCGACTGGTTGCCTCACGGGCCATTCTGGGTGAATGGATCGGGGGCTCGGGCGGAGGCTGGCAGGACTCCGGTGGAGTATGGCCGGGCATCAAGGCCATCCAGGGTACCTTTGCGCAGGAAGGTGATCCTGAGCATGGTATCAGCCGGGGTACACTACTACCCCGTCACCGGGTACTGCAGGGCGAAGACATACATCCCGAGATTGGCGAGAAGATCATGAATTCGCTGGTGCTGATGCACGGGGGTATGGCCTCTAACGTAGGACCCATTCTGGAAATGGTTACTGAGAAGTACCTGCTCCGGGGTGAGAAGGAATGGGCCGCCCGCCAGCAGACTAATCAGATATTTGATAATATACTAGCCGCCATCAAAGAAGGCGATATAAAGAAACTGGGAGCTAATACCGCTCAGAACTGGGGAGGCCCGATCAAGACCATCATTCCCTGGGCATCCACCTACTTTACAGAGCAGATCATAGCCAAAGCCAAGAAGGAATTTGCTGATGACTATTACGGCTTCCTGATGCTGGGCGGTATGTCCGGTGGTGGTATGGGCATGTTTGTAAATCCCGAGCGGTACGAGGAATACAAGATGCGGGTACTTGACATTCTCCGCAAAACCAAGAACGAACTCTCGGACTCTCTACCCTTTGCGATGGAGCCGGTAGTCTATAACTGGAGCATCAACCCACGGGGTACCTGGGCTTCGCTGCACGAAGGCAGTGAGGCGCTGATGCCCGAGCAGTACTACGGTATTCATGTGTCGGAGCTGGTACGGAAAGATCCGACTACCATACCGTACATACGCCGGGCGGAGATTGATGTGTTTACAACCTACTGCGAACGCAACAACCTGGCGTACCCTCTGCTCAGGACGGTGGTCAGTAACCTATTTAAGGTATCAGACCCTTCTACCCAAAGCAACCGGAGTGTCGAGAACGAGAAGGCCGATCGGGTCAAGAAGGAAAACGGATTCGACTACATACAGCACGAAGAGATCCGGGAAGAACTACAAAAAGGCCGGATCGGATTATCCCGCAACCGCTTGTCGGCAGAAAGTGCCATTGACGATGTAAGGCCGGAAGATATAGCTCAACTGGAAGAATTAAGTACCTCATCAAAAACCGGAGAAGAAGCCATCCGGGCCGGTAAGGTAGGCGTATTAAGTCTGGCGGCGGGTGTAGGTAGCCGTTGGACCAAAGGAGCCGGCGTGATCAAAGCCATTAACCCGTTTGTAGAAATGGGAGGCGTACACCGCAGCTTCCTGGAGATACACCTGGCCAAGACCCGTAAAGTCGCCGAAACCTACGGAGGAATGATACCACACCTGGTGGCGACGAGTTACCTAACGCACGAGCCCATCCGCAAGAAATTGGAGCAAACCCAGAACTTTGGCTACGGTGGTACCACACTGCTATCACCAGGCCGTTCCATCGGTCAGCGATTTGTGCCGATGGAGCGTGACCTCCGATTTATGTGGGAAGAGATGCCGCAGGAAATGCTGGATGAAAACAAACAGAAAGTAAGGGAGGCATCCCGACAAACGCTGATTGGCTGGGCTAAGTCCAAGGGCGAAGGCAGTGACTACGTCGATAACATAGCCGCTCAGCGCTTCTCACCCCTGGGGCACTGGTACGAGGTATCTAACCTGCTGCGCAATGGTACACTGGCGCGGCTCCTGGCCGAGCAGCCTCAGGTACAGACCCTCATGCTGCATAATATAGATACACTAGGTGCGGATGTCAATCCGGCGGCGCTGGGCTACCATCTGGAGTCGGGCAATGCCCTGACGTTTGAAGTAGTACCCCGTCGTATCGAAGACCGTGGGGGTGGATTGGCCCGGGTTAACGGACAGATCCGCCTGCTGGAAGGGCTGGCGCAGCCGCGGGAGGAAGACGAGCTGAACCTCAGCTACTACAACACCATGACCACCTGGATCCAGATTGATCCGCTGCTGCAGCTATTTGGTCTGACCCGTGAAGACCTGCAACGAGGAGATGAAACCCAACTGGCCAAAGCGGTAAGAAGGGTGGCGCACCGTATACCTACCTATGTGACGATTAAGGATGTGAAGTACCGCTGGGGACACGGGCAGGAAGATATCTACCCGGTGGCTCAGATCGAAAAGCTGTGGAGCGATATGTCGGCCCTGACGGATATCCAGTGTGGGTACATAGCCGTACCCCGCTACCGCGGACAGCAGATGAAAGACCCGGCTCAGCTGGACTCGTGGGTGACTGATGGAAGCAAAGAACACGTAGCATCTCTCTGCCACTTCCAATAGCACTAGCTATACTCTATAAAGAGCCGCGTCCAGCTAGTCTGGATGCGGCTCTTTGTTTATACTACCAGGTTATAAGGTTTGGTAAAGTACCTAGCCGATAGATATCCTGAGTTATTTGTTATACATATCAGCAGCTGGCTTAGGCATGGCAAGTCGTTGTAGCCTGGCCTCCTGCTCTTTTCTCTCTTTATTCTTCTTATTGGCCGTAAAGCACTCCAGCCTGATCTGATTAGCCTCCGCCATCTGATTCAGCTGATTCATCAGATGCCTAAGCTGATCGTTGAGTTGTTCAACCGCAAGCCCCTGGCTCTCGGTAAGCTGCTCCAGCGAAGTCAGCTGTTTCTTGCGGTCAAGGTACTTGCCGTACAAAACCACAACCACCAGACCAAGTAAGAGCACAAGAAGAGCAAAAACGCCTACTACCACATAGAGCCTGTCGGTACTGGGCAAGTCTTGAATAACCTGGAGATAAAGCATGAGAGACAATGATTAATGGCCAACTCCTTCTGAAATGAATAAGTAACCAGCCTATCTCTTACTATGTTTTAAGAAATTGTTAATTAATACTTTAAATAGTCACATACTTGCCGGGAGTTCATCTCCTAAGAAATGGATGTAGCTATTTAAGCCCAATTGGTACCTTTGGCTCTATTATTGCTAGTAAATAATAGACAAAAAGCTACACATACAGCCCTTACTACTGAATGATTAAACATCTACTATTGATTGATGATCACGAAGATTCCCTCTTCGTCCTGAAGCAACTACTACTGAAAAAAGAGATCGCTGAGAGGGTAACTACCTGTAGAAATGGTAAGGAGGGGCTGGAGTACCTGACACAACTGGAGACGAACCATCTGGCCACAGCCCCCGAGTTGATCCTGCTGGATCTGGATATGCCCGTTATGAATGGATGGCAGTTTTTGGATGAGTATACACGGAGGTTCTACCCACAGATCCCCGAAACGAGCATCTGTATCATTTCGTCACTGTCTTATTGGCCGCAGCTCAATAAAATGACCATCTATCCGGCTGTAATTAGGTACTTTGAAAAAACAAACTTATTTGAAGACATCAAGGATCTGCTACGTACCCATGCTATAAGGCCTTACCTGAAAGAAGCTTCGTAGCTAAAAGTAGGTCAATAAATTCGTAAGAGGTAGCCTTCATCCTGTAACTGCTCCAGTACCTGATAAGGGTCACAGGTAGTGAACTTGACGCGGTAGTAGTCGCTGAGATAGGCCAGAAAGTCTTCAAGGTATTCCCCAATATCCTTTTGCCTGATCCAAAGGGTGTGTTTTCTCATCTGCACGAGCACATCGATAGCAGTATCGCCTTCGATTAGCTCACCGGCTAAAGTAAGGAACTTCATTATGTGGTAGAGTAGAGGTAGGTTTAACCAAATATAGCAGTTATTTCTTGCTATCCTACTATTACCCAACATTTATTTTACCAGCTCCCCCTCTTCTTCACAGGAGGCTACACGCGTTCCGGGAGCCTGTTGTCTCAGGCTGATCGTATCCCGGATATAGGCAGCCAGTTCAAATTGTTCTTTCTCGAGCGCAACCGCCAGTTGATAGCCCAGGTAATTATCCGGAGTACCATCTACGATTGTTTTATATACTTCAAATGGATATTCGTACATACGTTTATTAATATAAGGGTTCTGCTAAGTCTGATTCTCTACATCCTTACTCCACTAATGAGCAGGCTAGCTCCTCATATCCATAACATATTAGTACTTATAGACGGTTCGATGGGAGCAGACAATTTGGTACAAAAAAATAAGCCGCCCCGGGGCGGCTTATTCTAGATATTAACCAATTCGTCTTTAAACTTCTGGGCTTCCTGCTTCCACTCGCCTACTTCCTTGGCGGCACTCTGCTTCCATTGAACGTAAGACTCGATTTTCTGCCAGGTTTCATCATGAGCGACCGGATTCCGACAAGACAGGAGTCTTTCCAGGATACTATCCGAACTCCGGTAGGCAGATTGCCAGTTTCTGGAGAAAATAACCTTTTGAATCGTTTGTCCCCTTAATGTTAACTCATCCTGCACCAGCGATGGTATCACCGCCTTTTGCTCTACTTTACGAATACTTCGTACATAATTGGCATGATCAACTAAAGTTCCTAAAAATGCCACGCTCCTGTCCATATTTACTTGTATTAGGTATTGTTTATCTTGGTGACAAAGATACTTTAAAGTGCCTGTACTGCCGTTGCCTTACAGGCACTTTTTACAACTTTTTTTTGTTTACAAACCCCTATACGAAAAGTACAAAAAAAGCCGCTTAAAGCGGCTTTTTTCACTATAATCAGGTACTGCCTTACACGTAGAACAGCTCTTTGTTGAGCATCCCAATGATCTTGTTAAAATCCTCGGGATTGTTGGCAAAATCCATATCGTTTACATCTATTACCAGCAGGCGGCCGTGATCGTATTTGGCAGCAAACTGCTCGTAGTAGTTGTTGAGGTTCTGAAGGTAATCAACTGATATATCGGCCTCAAAGTCACGTCCTCTCTTTTTGATCTGACGTACCAGTTTGGGAATATCAGCCTTGAGGTAGATCATCAGGTCGGGCGGCTGTACAGCTTTGATGATAGTATCAAACAGCATGAGGTACGTATCAAAGTCACGCTTTGCCATGATACCTGAGTCGTACAGGTTCTTGGCAAAGATGAAGGCATCCTCATAGATGGTGCGGTCCTGAATGGTTGTTGAGTAGGTAAGTGAACGAATCCGCTGCACCTGCGCAAACCGGCTGTTCAGGAAGTAGATCTGCAGGTTGAACGCCCAGCGCTCCATGTCTTTGTAGAAATCAGCCAGATAAGGGTTTCCCTCAACCGCTTCGAACAGAGCCTCCCACCCGTAATGTTCACCCAGCATCTGGGTAAGCGTGGTTTTTCCGGCTCCGATGTTACCTGTAATGGCGATGTGCATGATGTATGAATTGTTATGAACTGGAAAGACAAAAGTACACTACTTCTCTTCTATTTCAGAGCCGGAATAAACCATGACCAAAATCAGGCCGGATACCTTTTCCTCTAAATCACTGATATTTGTATCTTTGCAGCACAAAAAATTGTTTTAGTTTTTTTAGTGCCATGAAGCCATACCGCGTACTACTATATTATAATTACGTACCCATAGAGAATCCTGAAGTCTATCGGGACGAGCACCACCTGTTTTGTATTGAGAATAACCTGCTTGGACGCATCATCATTTCCAAAGAGGGCCTGAACGGTACCGTGTCAGGACTCGTGGAGGACTGCGAGAAGTACATAGCCTACATCCGGTCGGATGCCCGCTTTGCTCACACAGAGTTCAAGATAGAGGAGCACGATAAGCACGCCTTCCATAAACTACACGTACGGGTAAAGGAAGAGATTGTCAACTCGGACCTGCCGGTAGACCCACTGGTGCGGACAGGCAAGCACCTGGAACCAGCTGAGTTTAAGAAACTGCTCAATGACCCGGATGTAGTACTGGTGGATATGCGCTCCAACTACGAGCATTCGGTGGGGAAGTTCAAAGGCGCCGTTACGTTCGACATGGAAAACCTGCGCGAGCTACCCGAACACGTACACGAGATCGAACATCTGAAAGATAAAAAAGTAATCACCTACTGTACCGGGGGTATCAAGTGTGAAAAAGCCAGCGCGTACCTGATCGAGAAAGGCTTTACGGACGTGTACCAGCTGCACGGGGGCATTATCCGGTACGGCCTCGAGGAAGGTGGTGAAAACTTCGACGGCAAGTGCTACGTATTCGATAACCGGGTCGTAGTCGATGTCAATAAGGTAAACCCAACGGTGGTATCGACCTGCTACGTGTGTGGTGAAGTATGCGACCGCATGGTGAACTGCGCCAACTCGGAGTGCAACCGCCACGTACCCATCTGCGAGAATTGTGGAGTAGAAATGGACGGTGCCTGCTCATCAGAATGTAAAACGCACCCTGCCAAACGCACTTACGATGGTACCGGATATTACGCCAGCAACAGTAACCACTACAATCCGCTGCAGGGTTTTCTGAGCCTCCGGAAGCGAGACGAAGCCGATACGAAAAGGCTTCTAAGCTGATCATAATACAACTATGGGTGAGCCGAGGCTCACCCATAGTTCTTTTCAAGCAGGTAGTCGTTCATCCAGTAAGGACCGATCGGGATATCCTCTTCACGAACTACTTTAAATCCTTTCTTCTCGTAGAAGCCTTTGGCCCGGTTGTGCCGGTTTACGTTCAGCATGAGCCGCTGTGCCCCCCGCTCCTTTACATATCTTTCTACTTCACTAATCAGAAATGAGCCGCTACCGTTGCCCTGCCGGTCGGGTAGTACGTATATTTTGTGTAGTTTGAAAGTACCCGGCTCTGCCTCCGAAAAAGAAGCGAAGCCGATGTACTGATCATTGTCAGTAAGGAGTATAAACTGATGCCCCTGCTCTTCCATCTGTTTTTGCAGCGATTCAGGAGAATATATTTTTTCGAACATGTAGTCTATCTGCTCCTTAGAGAGTATAGTACGGTAGGTAGGCTCCCAGGTCCGCTCCTGAATACTGATTATTAAGGGAATATCTTCAACTGTGGCTGATTTTGTTGCGAATGAGGTCATATTACGTAATTTTGGCATTCATACTGCAAATATGGCCATTCGGAACAAGTGATACGAACCAAATTTAAGAAATGAGCATAACAGATTCAGAATCAACAACAAAGAGACCATTAATACTCGTTAGTAATGACGATGGTATTACATCGTTAGGTATCCGCACGCTGGTTGAACTCATGCAAACACTCGGGGACGTAGTGGTGGTAGCTCCCAATAGCCCTCAGTCGGGCATGGGACACGCAATTACCATTGGAGAGCCCCTGCGCTTATATTCTACCGAAATATTCGAAGGCGTCGATGAGTACGAGTGCTCGGGCACGCCAGCCGACTGCGTTAAGCTGGCTAAGTGCTACGTCCTGAAAGATCGCAGCCCTGATCTTGTAGTGAGCGGCATCAATCACGGTAGCAACAGCTCCATCAGTGTACTGTACTCAGGTACCATGTCGGCGGCCATCGAAGCCGCTGTGGAAGGTATACCCGCCATTGGTTTTTCGCTGTGTGATTACCGCCTTGAAGCTGACTTTAGCCACGTAGGCGAATATGTACTAGCCATTACCAAAGCAGCGTTACAAAATGGCATTCCCAAGGGAGTAGCTCTGAACGTAAACATACCTTCTATTGATAATGGCCCCATCAAGGGTATTAAGGTATGCCGTCAGGCCAACGCCAAGTGGCAGGAGAAATTTGATTACCGCAAGGATCCCTACGGCAGGGGGTACTTCTGGATGGCCGGCGAATTTGTTAATTACGACCATGATAAGGAGGACACTGACGAATGGGCTCTCAAGCAGGGCTACGTTTCAGTAGTTCCGTGCAAATACGACCTTACCTCCTATGAAACACTGAACAACATCAGCTCCTGGGATTTATAAATCAGTATAACACGTACAACAATTTAGTGCACAACTTGATTGAATATGGCAATAGTAGGAAGTCTGCTTAAGAGAGGAATCCGAATCGGCAACATAGTGGCTAGCCGCAAGAAGATCAATCCTTTCAAGCAGCAGAAAAAAACCCTATCAAAGCTTCTGGCCAAAGCAAGGTATACAGAGTTCGGGGAGAGGTACCGGTTTGAGGACGTACTAAGCAGTACACTTTTTGGAAAGCCCTACGACTTCTATGAGAAATACAAGAAGTCGGTACCTGTATATGATTACAATAAGATCCATAACGAATGGTGGCACCGGACGCTTAAAGGCGAAAAAAATATCTGCTGGCCGGGTCGCGTCAAGTACTTTGCGCTGAGCTCAGGTACTTCGGAGGCTGCCTCCAAGTACATACCTGTGACAAAGGCTATGTCCAAGGCCATGCAGAAAACCAGCATCCGGCAGATCCTGTCGCTGGGACGGTACGAAAATCTGCCCGATAAGCTGTACGAAAAAGGCTTCCTGATGCTGGGCGGAAGTACCAACCTCAGCGCCCGTGACAACCACTTTGAGGGTGACCTGAGTGGTATCAATGCCAGCCAGATCCCCTTCTGGTTTAAGCCGTACTATAAGCCAGGTCAGCGAATAGCAGCCGAAAAAGACTGGTCGGTGAAGCTGAATGAAATAACCCTGGCCGCCAAGGACTGGGATATTGGCTTTATTGTAGGAGTACCGGCCTGGATTCAGCTGCTGATGGAGAAGATCATCGACCACTACAAGGTCAAGACCATCCACGACATCTGGCCTAACCTACAAGTATTTGGTCACGGTGGTGTTTCGTTTGAGCCCTACCGCAAGGGATTCGAGAAGCTCCTGGCTCACCCCCTGATCTATATTGATACGTACTTGGCATCCGAAGGTTTCATTGCCTACCAGACGCGTCCGGAAGCTCCGGGGATGCAGCTGGTACTGGACAATGGTATCTTCTTTGAATTTGTCCCGTTCAACGAAAAGAACTTTGATTCAGACGGTGGGCTGGTTGAGAATCCGGAGACGCTAATGATTCACGAAGTAGAGGAAGGCAAAGAATACGCGCTGCTGATATCTACCTGCTCCGGCGCCTGGCGCTACCTGATTGGCGATACCGTTAAGTTTGTGGACAAGGCCAAAGCAGAAATTGTCATTACCGGTCGTACCAAGCATTTCCTGAGCCTATGCGGAGAGCATCTCTCTGTCGACAACATGAACAAAGCCATTGACCTGGTATCGGATGAAATGGGGATTACTGTAAAAGAATTCACGGTAGCCGGTATCTCACACGAATCCCTCTTCGCGCACCACTGGTACGTAGGTACCGATGATCCGGCTAATGCGGAAGAATTGAAGGCAAAGATTGATAACAGGCTCAAAGAGCTGAACGACGACTACGCCGTCGAAAGAAAACATGCTTTAAAAGATATATTTGTTACAGTACTTCCCAACGCTGCCTTCTATGGCTGGATGGCCTCAAAGGGGAAAATGGGAGGACAACACAAATTCCCCCGGGTACTTAAGAAAAACATGATCAGTGACTGGGCGAATTTCCTCAAGCAAAACAACTACGCCTAGTTAACGAGTCATAGAACAACAAAGGGCCGGTACGGTTTGAAGCTAACTTCAGCGCGTACCGGCCCTTAGTTATTATCAATATTACTACTTTATCCTTTCAGGAAGTTGGTATACAGGATCTGGAATGCGATCAGTACAAAGACCACTCCGGTCACTTTGTTGAATAGGGTTACGGTGCGGGGGGTAAAGAGCTTTTTGAGCTTATGAGCAAATACAGCAATCATAGACTCAGTAAGGAAAATACCTACCAGGCTAAACCCAAAGAACACCACTACCTGCTGAAAGTCGTACTCCAGATTAGTACGTATGTAGGTAGCGATGGTGACCCAACTGATAAAGTTAACCGGGTTCAGTCCATTCAACAGGAAGCCCGTCGTAAAGTAGTACAGGAAGTTACCAAAGCGGGTCTTGGGATAGGCTATCTTGGGTTGACCCTTGAATAGGTTAGCCAGACCAAGTACCAGCAGGAAGAAGACTCCCACACCGGCCATGGCCTTCTCAAAACCCTCTATGTCGGGTAGTAGTGTGGTGCCAAATATGGCAAAGAACACAAAGATCATGTCGCAGACCAGTACCCCAAAGGCTATCTTCACCCCGCTGCGGTACCCATTGTCAACGCTGTTCTGTACCAGAGAAAAAAATACCGTTCCGAAGGTAAAGCAAAGCAAAACGCCCGTTACAAAGCCGTAGCCTATAGCTTCAATCATATTATACCCCTTTCAATCGTGCGACCATCAGAATACCCGCGACCGATAGTGCATCGGTTATTTCTGATCTCATAACCATATCCACCGCCTCGGCCAGGGGGAGCTTCCTGATCCGAAGGTCTTCGGTATCTTCCGGCTCCTGCTCGTACTGACTCAGACCTTCCGCCAGAAACAAAAAGCCCTCCTCATCCGTAGCGGAGTTAGAGGTATGTATGCGCGCAAAGCGGGTCCAGGTTTCGGCCACCAGTCCGGTTTCTTCTTTCAGTTCACGCTTGGCTGTATCCAGCGTATCCTCACCCATTGGGCCACCTCCTTCGGGTATTTCCCAGGAGTACTCATGCAGCGGGTACCGGTACTGGCCCACCATATATATGTTGCCATCGGCGTCGAGAGGTACTATACCAATGGCTTTATTTTTAAACTTCACCACACCATATATACCCTCATTACCGGCCGGATTGATAACCTCGCGGTGCTGGATTTCAATCCACGGGTTCTCATAAACCGTTTTTGAGGTAAGCGTTTTCCAGTTGTTTTCTGCTTCCATTACGTGTTTTTTTCAGTACTTCTTTACGTTAACTTTCGGTTGCGTAGTGCAAATAAACCAAAATAAGCGCAAACAATGCCTGACTATGTCTCCATTTGTAGCCACGATGCTACCTGCGTTTCCCTCACTTGCCTGTTTCCCTGATCAGGAACCTCTGCTTAATTTCATGTAAAGTGGTACTTTTGGACACTGCTTATCCTCATGGTATACGAAGCTAAAATAAATATTTAACCAGCCTTACCATTAAATAAGCGAGAGTGGCTACTTTTAATACCTGAACATAATTCTACTTACTACTAATCTCTTTAACCATGGATTTCTCAAGACGTGACTTTCTTAAGAAGGTTGGGGCTACAGCGCTGGCCACTACCGCAATGACTGATATCTGGGCAGGACCTACCAAAAAGATGTTCTACGAGATATCACTGGCCGAGTGGTCACTGCACAAAGCGCTTTTCGCCAAAAAACTCACGAACCTTGATTTTCCTGAACTGGCCCGCAAGGAGTTTGGTATCGAGATTGTAGAGTACGTCAACCAGTTCTTCAAAGATAAAGCCAACGATACTACCTACCTGAAGGAGCTCCTCAAGCGCAGCAAGGACAACGGCGTACGCAACCACCTGATCATGATTGACGGCGAAGGCGGTACTGCCGAGCTGGACGATGCTACCCGAAAGAAAGCCGTAGAAAACCACTATAAGTGGGTTGATGCAGCGAAGTTTTTGGGCTGTAAAACCATCCGTGTTAATGCCTACGGAAAAGGCTCGGCCGAAGACGTAGCCAAAGCAGCCGTAGACGGATTGGGCCGCCTGGGCGAATTTGCTGCCAAATCAAACATCAATGTGATCGTTGAGAACCACGGTGGATACTCATCCAACGGAGCGTGGCTGGCCGGGGTGATGAAGCAGATCAATATGAAGAACGTAGGTACTCTACCTGACTTCGGTAACTTCTGCATCGACCGCAAGCCTAACTCACGTGAGTGTGCCAACGACTACGATCGCTACCAGGGTGTGAAGGAGCTGATGCCCTTCGCAAAAGGCGTAAGTGCCAAAACGCACGACTTCGATGCTAGTGGTAATGACACCGAGATCGACTACGTAAAGATGATGAAGATCGTGAAGGATAGCGGCTTCAAGGGAATCGCCGGTATCGAATACGAAGGAAGTACCTTACCAGAATACGAAGGTATCAAAGCTACCAAAGCACTGCTTGAAAAAGTAGGACAGATGGTATCTTAACCAGTATCAAATATCTGATCACAACCAGGTGGCAGGTTATCGTTTGATAATCTGCCATTTGTGTTTATTCACCATTCCATTTACCAGATACGGAGAATGTATGGCAATAAAAAAACCGGAAGGAAACTTCCGGTTTTCTGTTGCTAGTTGCTTATATGTCTTAAAAATTCAGACTTGGTGTCTTCGTTCTTGAACTTCCCTCCGTAGTAGGCTGTAATCGTCGAACTCCCCGTGTCCTGAATACCGCGCGAATGTACACACATGTGCTTGGCATCAATCACTACCGCTACATCTTCGGTCTGCAGGGCTTCTTTCAGCTCATTGGCAATCTGTACGGTAAGCCTTTCCTGTACCTGGGGCCGCTTGGAGTAGTACTGCACGATGCGGTTAAGCTTTGACAGGCCGATCACCTTACCACTCGAGATATACGCCACGTGCGCCTTGCCGTATATAGGTACAAAGTGATGCTCACAGTTGGAGAATACGGTTATATCCTTTTCGACCAGCATCTGGTCATAGTTGTACTTATTCTCGAACAGAGTGACACCGGGTTTATTTTCGGGGTTGAGTCCGCTGAATATCTCCTTGATGTACATCTTGGCCACCCGCTTGGGAGTACCCTTCAGGCTATCATCCGTCATATCCAGCCCCATGATCTCCATGATATGGCGAAAATGCTTCTCAATCAGCTCTATCTTCAGGTCATCATCCATATCAAAAGCATCCACGCGAAGAGGAGTGTCATAGGAGGTCATGACGTGATCGTTCCCTATTTCCTCAATAGCCTGGGCTTCAGCCGACGGGGTATTCAACGAAGTTCCGTTCTGTTTCATATAATCTTATTTTCAAATCAAAAGTAGAATCTATCTTATCTCGTAGTATGGTATAAATAACAATGGCTATGTTTTCGGCCGATGGATTCAGATCTTTGAATTCCTGCGTATCCTCATTCAGGTTTTTATGATCAAATCGATCCAGTATGTGCTCCTTGATCAGATCGCTCAGAAGCTTCATGTCGTATACATAGCCCGTTTCGGGATCTACCTCGCCCGTTACCTGCACGATCAGATCGTAGTTGTGACCGTGGTAGTTGGGGTTATTGCACTTACCATATACGCGAGTATTTTTTTCATCCGACCAGTTCGGATTGTGAAGCCGATGTGCTGCATTGAAGTTTTCTTTGCGGAACACTGCCACTCGGTTAGCCGTCATTTAATCTAGTTTTGAGTAAAAAATATGCTTTAAATGTCGTTACAAAGTTTGTGTACAACACACTTAAAGCCTCAGAACAGTGTACCTTGTTCCTGGAAGTTAAATGCACTAGCTTAACAAGCCTTAATCAGCTTTGTTTAACTTTTATTTAAAAATATTAAACGAGCTATACTAAATTAAGACTCTATTCAACCAAAGTGCTAATTAAACACATTCCCGCAGTGGGTAAAGGAGATGTTTTAAATTAATAAAAAAATTTAAAATTCGCTCCAATGCTATTAATTTGCACAATTCAACCAGCACCTTTCCTAAATCCTAAACCACGCGAATGACAAGTAGTCACTCTTTACTTCAATCCCGACTGCCGCCCCGGCAGCCGTCTAAATCTCCTGTATGTATACTAAAAACCCAATCGGGTCTGACAAAGTTCGTCAGACACCGGGTTCACTCGTATCCGCTCGTAATTAACTTCTATTTTTTAATTCTTGCCCTTCTATGAACAAACAAAACAGCTACCTGGGTCCCCTATTTATCATCGGGATCTTATTCTTTATTCTGGGTTTTGTGACCTGGGTCAATGGTACCCTTATTGCCTTTTTCCAAAAAGCCTTTAACCTTGATAACGCCAGCTCCTACCTGGTGACCTTTGCCTTTTTTATCTCGTATACCGTCATGGCCATTCCTTCTTCCTATGTACTCAAGAAGGTAGGCTTTAAGAATGGTATGTCGGTGGGACTGCTGGTAATGGCCGTAGGTACGATCATTTTTGCCCCCGCCGCCAAAATGGCCTCGTACCCCATGTTCCTGATAGGACTTTTCTCTATTGGTATTGGCCTTACTATCCTTCAGACCGCCATCAACCCGTATGTGACTATCCTCGGACCCCGTGAGAGTGCCGCTCAGCGTATCAGTATCATGGGATTGGCTAATAAAGGAGCCGGTATCATCAGCCAGGTTGTGATCGGAGGCTTACTCCTATCAGGAACTACCGCCGCAAGCCAGGAAGAAGAACTGGATAAAGTAGTTGGTCCTTACCTGATCCTTACCGCTGTACTGGTAGGTCTGGCCCTACTGATCAAACTTTCCAAAGGTCTTCCCGAAGTAGACGATGAAGAAGAAAGCCCCATCGAAGAAACTGGCGTAGCCAGCACCAGAAAAACGAGTGTGTTTCAGTTTCCTAATCTGGTACTGGGTGTTATCACGCTCTTCTGCTACGTAGGGGTTGAAGTAATAGCCGGTGATACCATTATTGCTTACGGTGTTTCACTGGGCTTTCCCGAAGAAGAGGCTCGTCTGTTCGGTACCTATACGCTATGGGCTATGATGGCTGGATATATCATTGGTATCATCCTGATTCCGAAGTACGTTTCACAGCAGGTATGGCTCCGTTTCTCCGCTATACTGGGTATTGTAGTAACTATCATAGCGGCAACCACCACCGGATTTATATCAGTACTTTGCATCGCTATACTTGGTTTGGCTCACGCTGTCATGTGGGGAGCCATCTGGCCTCTGGCTATTGAAGGCCTTGGCAAATTCGTGAAGACCGGTGCCGCTCTGCTGATCATGGGTATCTCAGGAGGAGCTATTCTTCCTATCGTATACGGGTATGTTGCGGATGCAATTGGCAGTACTCAGCAAGCTTACTGGGTAATGGTACCGCTGTACCTGTTTATTCTGTACTATGCGGTATCGGGTCATAAAAAGCACAGCTGGTAATGATGAAGATATCAACACCCGGCCGTATTTGTTTCTTTGGTGAACATCAGGACTATCTGGGTCTTCCGGTGATAGCGGCAGCTATCTCCCGGAGGATCCGGATTGAAGGCGAAAAACGCCAGGATGATCAGGTAATCCTCCATTTGCCGGATATTGGTCAGAAGGAGGAGTTCTCCCTGTCCCAGTCGGAGCAGTACGGCAAGTCGCGTGATTACTTTAAGAGTACCATCAATGTACTCAAGCGCAGAGGCCACCGCTTCACGAGTGGGTTTGAGTGTACCATCCGGGGGAATATCCCCATCAACTCCGGTACCTCCAGTTCTTCAGCCCTCATCGTAAGCTGGGCGCACTTCCTCGATCTAATGAGTGAGAACCCGGCCCACTACTCGCCCAAAGAACTGGGCGAAATAGCCAATGCCGCCGAAGTACTGGAGTTTGGTGAGCCGGGCGGTATGATGGACCACTACTCCACCGCCATTGGGCACGTTATCTATCTGGAGTCCAGACCGGCCATCCACGTAGAAGCGCTTACGCCCAGACTGGGTACCTTCGTACTGGGTGACTCGCTGGAGCCTAAAGATACACTGGGTATACTGGCCCGCTGCCGGTACGGGATGGAAGCGGTGATTGAGAAGGTACAGCAGTATGATTCGTCCTTCTCCATCTTCACTACCCCCGCCGAGCAAACGCGCGAGTACGGTCAGCTCCTGACCCCTGATGAGATGAGCCTGCTGATCGCTAATCTGGAAGACCGGGATATTCTGCTGGAAGGAAAAGAACTGCTTTCGCAGACTCAATCAGCAAATGGTAACGCGGATACCGATGTACGCTTTGGAGAACTGCTCTACAAGCACTACCTCAACCTCCGCGACCACAAGCGTACCTCTACGCCCAAAATAGACCGGATGATGGATGCCGCGCTGACAGCCGGTGCCCTGGGCGGAAAGATCAACGGCTCCGGAGGAGGTGGCTGTATGTTTGTATACGCCCCCGAAAAGGCCGAAGAAGTGGCCGAAGCCATTGAGAAAGCCGGTGGTAAAAGCTACATTATTACCGTTGACGAAGGCACTCGTTCAGAGGCCTAAATAAAGTTTCTGCGCCCGAACATTTAAATTGTACATCTGGTTTGTATAGTAAGGAAAACGAATAGCTTACCTTTGCGTTTTCAGATTCGATATTCTTACAAATACAAACCAGATGACTACGATAGCCGCCCTATCTGACGTAAATCCCAAACTGTATTGCCCCTCACTGACTGAGTACAAGCGCCGCCAGACCATCTCTGTTCCCATCGGTGATGTGTACCTGGGCTCCGACTACCCGATCAGGGTACAATCCATGACTACTGTGGATACCATGGACACCCAGGGCTCTATCGAGCAGGTAGTCCGGATGGTGGAAGCTGGTTGTGAGTATGTACGCATTACGGCCCCCAGCGTTAAGGAAGCTCAGAATCTGGAAAATATCAAGAAAGGTTTACGGCAGCAAGGTATTCAAGTACCACTAATTGCCGATATACACTTCACCCCCAATGCCGCCGAACTGGCCGCCCGTATTGTAGAAAAGGTACGGATCAACCCCGGCAACTACGCCGACCGCAAACGTTTTGAAGTAATAGACTACACCGATGCCTCCTACGCCGCCGAGCTGGAGCGCATCCGGGAGAAGTTCATTCCGCTGGTCAAGATTTGTAAGGAATACGGCACCGCCATGCGGATAGGTACCAACCACGGCTCCCTTTCGGATCGTATCCTGAGTCGTTACGGCGATACCCCGCTGGGTATGGTGGAGTCGGCGCTGGAGTTCCTGCGTATCTGCGAAGAAATGAACTACTACAACATCGTACTGTCGATGAAGTCCAGCAATACACAGGTGATGGTACAGGCGTACCGCCTGCTGGTACAGCGCCTGAATGAGGAAGGGTTGAAGCCCTACCCCCTGCACCTGGGTGTAACCGAGGCTGGCGAAGCCGAAGATGGCCGTATCAAATCGGCGGTAGGTATTGGTACACTGTTAGAAGATGGCTTGGGCGATACCGTACGGGTATCTCTTACCGAAGCCCCCGAAAACGAAGCACCCGTAGCACGCGACCTGATCCAGCGGTACACGGTGCGGGCTCCTCATGCTCCCATCGAACCGGTAGAACATATACCCATCGACCCATTCCAGTACTTCCGCCGGGAGACCCACGAAGTAATGAATATTGGCGGTATCAATGTACCCCGGGTCATAGCCGATTATTCGCAGCTCTCCATTGAGCAGCATGAGGACCTGCGTAGCATCGGCCACTTTTTCCTGCCCGTACCTGACAAGTGGCGTATGAACGACCAGGGTGCCGACTATATCTATACCGGCAGTACCCCGGCTCCCTTTATGCTACCTAATGGCCTGAAAGAAATCATTAACCACGCTCAGTGGCTACTGCACCCGGACAAGGTGAATACCTTCCCGCTGCTGACTACCGAGGAATATCAGAACACAAACGCCGATCAGCTAAGTGAAGTACTTAATTTCGTAGCAGGTGATATACATAGCTTCAATGAATCTTTCCTGAATCAGGTAAAAGACGCTGCTAATCTGGTATTAGTCCTGCGCTCAGAGAACAAGCACGCCATGCCCGAAATGCGGAGGCTGTTCTTCCGCTTGCTGGATCTTGGTATCAAACTACCGGTCATCATCCAGCGCACGTATGGTACTGATCTGGTTGACCGTCTGCCTCTTTACTCGGCTACGGATATAGGCGGACTACTCATTGATGGCCTGGGTGATGGAGTAGTTCTTACTCCTGCCTTTGCTGATGGTACAGACAGGGCCGAAAAGTTGCGGTCACTCTCTACTTTTAACAGCGTAGGCTTCGGCATCCTCCAGGCTGCCCGTACCAGGATGTCCAAGACGGAGTACATTTCGTGCCCGTCGTGCGGACGTACCCTGTTCGACCTGCAGGAGACTACCGCCATGATCCGCAAGCATACCGAACACCTCAAAGGCGTGAAGATTGGTATCATGGGCTGTATTGTGAACGGTCCCGGTGAAATGGCCGATGCCGATTATGGCTACGTAGGGATGGGTAAGGACAAAATTGCCCTGTACCGGGGTCAGCAGGTGGTGAAAAGATCAGTAACCGCCAGCAAAGCCGTTGACGAACTGATCGAGCTGATTCGGGAAGACGGAAGATGGATAGAACCAGAAGCTATTGAGGAACCTTTAGCCTCCTAAACATGTCTTACTTATAGCAGGTATTGCCTACTGCTAGTCTACACTGATATACTTTTTATAACTACTATATGAAGAGCTATTTTCAACTGGGAGATGTATTTAAATACTTCTTTCGCGTGTTCAGAAAACCAGATCCCAATGCCCCTACCTCCTTCAACCTGAAGATGATGCACGGTATTAACCGGATCTCGATTATCATGTTCCTTTTCTGTTTGATTGTCATGATCGCCAGAGCCATCATGCGATGAATATAGAAAGCCTCCGTGACCTTTGTATACAACTTCCGGGAGTGACCGAGGAATTTCCCTTCGGCGAGGAAACCCTTGTATACAAGGTCAGGGGGAAAATATTCCTGCTTACCTCATTAGATACCCCTGACTTCCGTTTTAATGTAAAATGCAGACCGGAGAAAGCGCTGGAACTGCGGGACCAATACGCGTGCGTACTACCAGGCTACCACATGAACAAAAAGCACTGGAATACCATAGTTGCAGACGGGTCCGTACCTGATAAACTACTTCGTGAATGGGTGCTGGATTCGTATCAGTTAGTCGTTGAATCTTTACCAAAAAAAGTGCAGACTGAATTGATAAAGTAGTTATATTAGCTATCAATCCGAAGGAATGATTTCTCTTAACTAAGAGCTGTTATGGAAATTTCATTGTTACTCCTGTTGTCGATTCCATACCTGGTCATCAAGTACTATATGCATGATCACGAGACGCCTGCCGAAAAAGAGTACAAGCGTTATCAGGAGGGGATTGGCCTTTTCCAGAAACAGCAATTTGAAGAAGCATTCCGGTATTTTGATCAGCAGGTCAAGCAAAATCCCAAATCAGCAGTAGCCTACGCATTCCGGGGCAAGTGCAACCTGCGCGACGAAAACTTCTACTCGGCCATCTATGACCTGACTCAGGCCCTAAGCTACAACAATACCCTGGCCGACTGCTACCTGGATAAAGGCAAAGCGCACCTGGCTCTGAACGAATACCAGGAAGCCTTCCGGGAATTCGATAAAGCAGTCTGGTTCTTTCATAATTCCAACGCCGATGCCATGCGGATGCGTGGGCTTAGCCGCCTGCGGATGCATCAGTACCACCAGTCGGCGCGTGACCTGCACCGGGCCGTTGAGATGGGTGACGAAGAAGCCCGCTACCTACTGACCCAGGCACCCTTTTACGGACAGTTCTACTTCCTACAAGAAGAAAAGGACCAGCTTCAGGGCTGATCCTTTCGTTACACTTTCCAATAGTATCTTAATTGCTTATATACTTCTGAGCAGGGCCTCAGCCTGGCTGCTGTCCACTTTGGCAGCTTTGGCAATGGCTACCGAACGCTGAGCGGTACGGGTGGCCTCGGCCTTCTTACCCGCTTTTTTGTACGCCACCGCCATCTGATAATGCAGGTCGGAGGCTTCTTTGCTATTGGCTCCTACTGTTTTCAGGCCGTTGTTGAACCAGTTCTGGGCAGAAGGTACGTAGCTGGCATTGGGGCTCTTCTCGTTGAAGTACCGGATCAGGTAGATATAGTCTGGGGCTTTCATAGGTACCTGCGTAGCGTGGGTATTCACTACGGCGACCGCCTCAGCGGCTTTCTTCTCACGGAGGTAGGCATTGAGCAGCGGCAACAGGACACGGTTACGGGCTACCTGAGCGCCTATACCGGCTTTAGTTAGGTACTCACGCATCTGGAGTACCTTACTGCTACTGTACTTATTACCCCGGCTGCTGAACAGCGAGTACATTATTATGTTCTCAGCCGTATTCTGTACCAGCTTCGGGTCGTACTTTCTAGAGTACTCCGGCAGGTGGTTGATAAAGTAGGTAGCCATCGGATTATCAACATCCATAACCAGGCGCTGCAGTACCAGAAAATTGGTTTCGTTCTGGTAGGCATTCTGTGGCTGTTGCTTCGCGTATGCATCCATCGCCCTGAGGTTCATGGCCGTATCCGATACGACCCGGCTGTACATACCCAGGTCGATCAGAAACTGGTTGGCCCGCTCCCCGGCCGCAAAGCGCTGCCTCATCGAGGAAGCCCGCTGACCGGGATTCAGCGCGATCTGCCCCTGCTGGAGGACGTTCTGAGCGCTGGGCTCAATTACTGCCAGGTGCTGCAGGTTCTGATTACCATCAAAGTACAGCAACAGAGGTAGCGAGGGAACGAAGATCTTCTTAGCCAGGATGAACTGCTGGAAATCAGGTGAGTTTACCTCAATCTTATAGTTGGCAAAGCTCTGGTTATAAAAATCTCCTACTTGCTTCTGGTTGAAGATAGGAATGAAACTCTGACACACATGGCAGGTACTGGAGTAGACCTCCACGAACACCAGTTTGTTCTGTACCCGGGCCTGATTAAATACATTTCGGAGGTTGTTCTCGGTGAATTGCACTCCCTGGGCCATAGCCAAAGTCAGAGTACCAATCACCAGAAACAAGCAGATAGAGACTTTTTTGAACATTGTAAAATGAGTTAGCTACGTAATTACTGAGCCGCTTTCATTTCCTCTTCCAGGCTCTTGCTCATGGTCTGGCACAGCGCCTCGATAGAGTCAGCCATTTTCTTATCGTTGGTAGCCGTAAGGAGCGTGTCGGCAATACCGCTCATGATTTCGATGTAGAAGCGCTTCATATCGAATACTTCCATATCCTTGGTCCACAGGTCTATTTTGAGGGTACCCTTATGGTAATGATCCCATACCGCAATGGCAATCGCACGGGTATCATTGATCCCTTCGTTGGGATTGTCGGTAGCTTCCCAGAATATCTTATCGGGGATATTTTGATTATCAAGTTCTACTGAGAAATGAATATCAGATTTTTTCATTGGTTGTATTAATAAAGTTTTGACAAAAGTACACACTACTGACCGGCCTGCCCAAAAACCCGCCGTAAAATATCATTGACCCGGGCAGCCGGATCGCGGCGTATCTTCTTTTCTTCTTCGGCAATCAGCACAAACAGTCCATCAATGGCCTTCTGGGTGGCATACTGCTTCAGGTCTGGGTTGACCTTCTGCACCATCGGCAGCCTGTTATACGTATTTACCAGATCAGCGTAGTAGCGGGTAGCTTCGTTAAGATTGAGGGTACTATCCACCACGGGGAAGAATGCATTATAGAGCTGATCGTTGGTGGTACGGCGCAGGTATGAGGTAGCCGACGTATCTGCCCCGCGCAGGATACCCACGGCATCCGTAATGGTCATGGATGTGATAGCACTTATAAAGATTGGCTTTGACTTTTTGGCGGCATCTTCGGCGGCCCGGTTGAGCGAGAGGATAAAGCGGTCTACCTCGTTGCCCAGGCCAATCTGCCGGAGCCGCTGCTCCACCCGCCGGGCATCCGGTGGGAACAGGATCTTGATATATTCATTCTTAAAGTAGCCGTCCGTTTTGGAGGCCTCAGCCGAACCATTGCTGATGCCGACCCGGAGGGCTTCCTTGAGGCCATTGGCAATTTCAGATTCTGACAAACCTCCCGTCGGTGTAGTGACCTTTTCCAGTACTTTACCCAACTTCGTTCTATTGATCTGAGCCTGGCTTGTGCAGCTCGAAATCAATAAAATACCTGCTACTAAAAGAATTTTGCTTTCCATCTGTGAATGAGTTTATCGTGTTGTTACTACCTGACAAACGTAATTGTTAACAATAAAAATTGCGTATTTTTGAAAAATTAAGCCAATTACACACAAAACTGTACCTGTATGCGTCCTACTATCAGGGCTGAAATCATGACCATCGGAGATGAAATTCTCTTTGGTCAGATCACCGATACCAACACCCAATGGATTGGCTCCGAACTTACATCGATCGGTATCCGCCCCATCCGAAAAACCTCCGTAGGCGACAATGCAGACCATATTCTGAGCGCGCTCCGCGAAGCCTCCCAGCGTGCCGACCTGGTACTGATTACCGGTGGCCTGGGTCCTACCAAAGATGATATTACCAAGCATACATTGTGCCGGTATTTTGATACCGAGCTGATCATTAACGAAGATGCGCTCGAGCTCATTACCGGATTCTTTGCCAAACGGGGCCGCGCCATGACCGAACTGAACCGGATGCAGGCGGCTCTTCCGGCCAACTGTACCTACCTCGAGAACCGCTGGGGTACGGCTCCCGGCATGTGGTTTGAAAAAGAAGGTACTCTATATATATCCATGCCAGGGGTACCCTACGAGATGAAAAACCTCATGGAGCACGTTGTCCTTCCCAGGCTGAAGGCTTACTTCAATCCGCCGGTCATCCTCCATAAGGTAATCCATACGGTAGGGATCGGTGAGTCATTTCTGGCGGAGCGGATAGAGTCGTGGGAAGACTCCCTCCCCCCGCACATCCGGCTGGCGTATCTGCCCCACCTGGGCCAGGTACGGCTGCGCCTTACCGCTACGGGTACCGACCGCTCCCAACTGGAAAAAGAACTAGCTCATGAAGTAGAGCGGGTACTACCTATCATCGGCCACCATGTATTTGGCTATGACAACGATGTACTCGAGCAGGTAGTGGGGCAACTCCTGGTATCCAGAGGAGCCACCCTGAGTACCGCCGAAAGCTGCAGCGGTGGCTACATCGCCCACCTCCTTACCAGCATCCCCGGTTCCTCCCGCTACTTTATGGGATCGGTCATTAGCTATGACAATGCCGTTAAAATTCGTACCTTGGGAGTAAAAGAAGAAACCATCCGCGAGAACGGAGCCGTCAGTGAGCAGACAGTCACTGAAATGGCTGAGCGGGTCAGGGAGCTACTGGGTACTACTTACGGCATAGCTACCAGCGGTATTGCCGGTCCGGACGGTGGTACCGACGAAAAACCAGTAGGCACCGTCTGGATCGCCTGCTCCACCCCCACACAGACCATCACCAAATTGCTGACGCTGGGAGGTAGCCGTGTCCAGAACATACAGCTCACTGCCATCCACGCGCTGAACTTACTACGCGAGCAGCTGGTAAAGACAGATGAGCAACCAGTCCTATTACATCAACAATAACAGTTCAAATTCGTAATAGAATGAAAATTATTGAAATGGTAATGCCCCAGATGGGCGAAAGTATCATGGAATGTACGGTACTGAACTGGCTCAAGCAGCCGGGCGAAACCGTAGAGGCCGATGATTCGATCCTGGAAGTAGCGACCGATAAAGTAGATACAGAGGTACCTGCCCCCCATACGGGTGTACTGGTAGAGTGGCTGGTAAAAGAAGGAGATGTAGTGCCCGTAGGCAGCCCGGTAGCCCGTATAGAAATACAGAATGGTAGTACCAAAACGCCACCCGCTCAGGTACCCAGCCCGGTAGCGGCGGTAGCCGAGGAGGTAGCTAATGAAGAGCAGGCAGCCCAGCAACTGGAAGCTAAAATGCAGGCGGCTTCTACCGGAGTCATTGATCCCGTTCCGGCGCAGCTCCCCGCCGAAGCCGCTGCCGGTGAGACCAACAATGGTTTCTATTCGCCCCTGGTACTTAGTATCGCGAAGGAGGAAGGAGTGAGTCTGGAAGAGTTGGCGGGCATCGCAGGTACCGGTGCCGAAAACCGCGTCACTAAGAACGATATCATCAACTTCATCAAGCAACGCTCCGCTACCAAACCAGCAGCGCCGGCTAAGCCTGCCGCCAAAACGGCTCCCGCTCCGCAGGCTAAATCGCTCAACGGACAGGATGACATCATAGAGATGAACCGGATGCGCAAGATGATTGCCTCCCGGATGGTGGAGTCTCTGCAGGTATCGGCGCACGTTACATCCTTCGTCGAGACGGATATGACCAACATCGTCCTCTGGCGTAATAACGTAAAGAATGACTTCAAAAAACAAAGCGGCGAGGCCATTACATTTACACCTGTCCTTATTGAGGCCGTAGTAAAGGCTATCAAGGACTTCCCCCTGATCAATGTATCGGTGGAGGGCGATACTATTATCGTGAAGAAGGATATCAATATCGGTATGGCGGTAGCCCTCCCCGATGGTAATCTTATCGTTCCGGTTATTCACCACGCCGATCAGTACAACCTGGTAGGACTGGCCAAGAAAGTAAATGATCTGGCGTATCGTGCCCGCGAGAACAAACTGACCGCCGATGACCTCACGGGTGGTACCTATACCGTATCCAACATTGGGTCGTTTGGTAATATCATGGGTACTCCTATCATAGTACAGCCCCAGGTGGCTATCATGGCTTTTGGTACTATTGAGAAGAAGCCAGCCGTTATAGAGACTCCGCAGGGAGACTTGCTCGGTATTCGGCACAAAATGTTTATTTCTCACTCGTACGACCACCGCGTGGTAGACGGAGCATTGGGAGGTCGGTTTGTAAAACGGGTATCTGATTATCTGGAACAGTTTGACCTGAACCGGCCCATACTCTGATGCTTCGACTGACCTTTGGAATGGATGACGTTCTGGCGGATACTCACCGAAAGCTGGTGAGTATCGTCATGGACGAATTTGATCCCTTACACGACGAAGAGGTATTTTATCAGAAGCCCTTTCGCGAACTGCTCCATCCCAAGCAGGTCGACCGACTGTACCGGATGGTCAGTCAGCCCGGATTTTTTGCCGATCTGCCGGTGAAAGCCGGTGCCGTAGAAACAGTCCAGAAGCTCATGCAGTACTACGAGGTATTCATAGCTACCCGGGCTATGGAATTCCCGAATTCATTCCATGAGAAGTATAACTGGCTGCGCCGTCATTTCAGCTTTATTCCGTGGACCAATCTGGTCTTCTGCGGGAACAAAAACATCCTGATCACGGATTATCTAATAGACGACCAGCCCACTACCTTATCTGCCTCCAGAAGCGAAGGTATCCTATTTTCGGCCCCTCATAATCTGAAGGCCAGAGGGTTTAAGCGGGTAAAGGACTGGGATGAAATAGCCGAACTGTTTTTACCGCAAAAATGAAATTACTACTCATAGAGGATGAACCCAAAACGCTGCAGTCCCTCAAGCAGGGGCTGGAAGAAAATGGGTTTGAAGTAGATATAGCCTACGACGGACTGATCGGTCTGCAGATCGCCAAGCGAAATGCGTATCAGCTCATCATCAGCGACATAATTATACCGGGCATCAATGGTATAGAGCTCTGCCGCGAACTCCGGAAACTGGGCAACCAGACTCCTATCCTGATGCTGACGGCACTGGGTACTACTGACGACAAGGTGACTGGCTTTGACGCTGGTGCCGATGACTACCTGGTAAAGCCCTTTGAGTTCAAAGAACTGATGGCACGGGTACGGGCACTTACCAAGCGGGCCGGTAATGTATCTCAGACCACCCAGACCCTTAGCTTCGCTGACCTGGAAGTTAATCTGGACGCTAAGACCGTACAGCGGTCCGGCATAAAAATAGACCTGACTGCCCGGGAGTTTAACCTGCTGGTGTACCTGATCCGTAACCAGGGACGGGTTGTATCCAAGGCCGAAATTGCCGAACAGGTATGGGAGATTGATTTTGACTCAGGTACTAACATTATAGAAGTGTACGTTAATTACCTTCGAAAAAAGATAGACCGTGACTTCCCGACCAAGCTTATCCATACGCAGTTTGGAATGGGATATGTACTTAAATTAGAATAGCCATGCAGATCCGCACCCGGCTGACTGTCCAGTTCTCCTTGTTGGTAAGTGCCATCATGCTGGTTGCCTTTCTGGCTATTTACTACTTTACCTATGTCAATACCATCGAGGACTTCTATGACCGCCTCCGGTCCAAGGCTGTATCTACGGCCGAGCTACTCCTGAAAGTACGGCAGGTAGATACGGACCTGCTCAAAGTCTTCGACAAGTCAAACCGGGACCTTATCTTCAACGAAAACATCCTGATCTTTGACGAGAAAAATCGATTGATCTATACCAATACGGACTCCCTCTCCATCCATGTGTCCAACTACTGGCTGGACGAAATTCGTAGAAGTGAACAAATCCGGTATACCGACGGCGACTATAAGGTGGTTGGTATATACTACAAGTACCCTTTCAATAGAGCCGTAGTAATGCTGGGCGCTCAGGATCTGTACGGGCAGGCTAACCTTAATAACCTGCGTACCATGCTGGCGGTCATATTTGTGTTTGTTACAGCCATTGTGGCATTTGCCGGCTGGCTGTTTTCCCAGCGTGCTCTGCTCCCCATATCACGCGTCATGAATGAGGTAGAGGGTATACTACCGCAGAAGCTAAGTACACGACTCGACGTACCTAACCAGCAGGATGAAATAGGTCGCCTGACTACTACCTTCAACAAGCTCCTTGATCGGATTGAAACCGCTTTCAGGATGCAGAAGACCTTTGTGGCCAATGTATCCCACGAGCTCAAGAACCCACTGACCAAGATTAGCTCCCAGCTGGAAGTAAGTCTGCTCAAAGAGCGCTCGGCTGATGAGTACAAGAATACCATTCATTCTGTACTGGAAGATATTCAGCAGCTTTCACAGCTCTCGAATACCCTGCTTGAACTGGCCAAGGTAAGTGAAGACCGTCGGGATATACTCACCGAAACGGTACGGGTGGATGAGCTCCTCTGGGATGCGCGTACCAGCATTGGCCATACGAACCGGCAGTACCGGATCCAGCTTAACCTCGGCGAACTTCCCGAAGACGATACCTGGCTGGAAGTTACGGGGAACCCTACCCTGCTCAAAACGGTCTTCCTGAACCTGATTGATAACGCCTGCAAGTTTTCGGACGACAACAATGTGTCTGTAAGCTTAGCAGCGACGGAGGAGGCGATTGAGGTCTCATTCTCGGACCACGGTAAGGGTATTCCCGAGCAGGACCAGAACCTCATATTCCAGCCTTTCTTCCGCGGGGACAATACGGCCAGCGTCAAGGGGTACGGTATAGGGCTCTCGCTGGTAGACCGCATCATGAAGCTGCACAATGGTACCATAAGTATGCAGCCTAACGAGCCGGTGGGTACCACCTTCATACTAACTTTTTTAAGACATTAAGGAAATTCTAAGCCCATTTTAACTCCATTTTAAGGAGTCGGGATTTAATTTGTATTGTCCGATAAAGGAAGTGGATGCTCATGTTAACGGTATCGGGCAAGTTTCCCATTTTGTATTTCATTTTTTGTGGTGTTAATAAGCAAACTTGGCAGGTATAGAGCATACCTGCCAAAGTTTTTATGTACCTACCCCAATAAAGCAGAAGGCCGGATCCACAGGATTCGGCCTTCGTTATTTAGTAGTAAGTGCTTACTATCTCTCTTTTTTCCGTACTTCGATGATCTTCAATTTATCCAACATCTTAATAACCGGATAAGTCGGGTCCACCTCATACCACTTCGATCCAAAGTTCAGTGAGTTGGGACGCTTGTGGTGGTTATTCTGGAACAACTCGCCCATCATCAGAAAATCTACGATCAGTGAGTTCTTTGACTGGTCGTTGTTGTCAAAGTTCTGGTAACCGTACTTGTGTCCGCTCCAGTTCACGATAGCACCGTGGATAGGTCCCATTAGGAAGTGAATAGGCAACAGGAAGAAGAACGCCCAGTGCATATCCAGATACAGATATGCCAGTACATAGAATGAGATATATACTATGCCCCAGCCGATACGTGATGCCCAGGAGTCGCCCAGCTTTTCGATCAGGTTCCACTCGGGGTAGTTACGCTCAAACTGCGACTCAATTGCTCTTTTACGATTAAGTACCGCATTATAGATATCCTTAGTCTCCCACATCATCGTGAATACGTTCTTGGTATGGTGGGGTGAATGGGGATCTTTGTCGGTATCGCTAAACGCGTGGTGCATCCGGTGCAGGATCGCATAGGCCCTGGGGCTCAGGTACGATGATCCCTGCGAAACGTATGTCAGCAAGTAAAAGAATCGCTCCCAAAACTTGCTCATCTTGAACATCTTATGGGCTGAGTAGCGATGAAGGAAAAAAGTTTGGCAAAATAGAGACAGATACCAATGTCCTACAAATGCGGCAATGACTGCGTACATGAATGAGTTGTTTTTGTAATCTTTCTTTTATCCTACAAATTTAACAGTAAAGCGTTATTAAACAACTTTAATCTTAAAAAGCTGTAGTAGCGTAGTCGAGCAGGTTGGCACCCATCCGAAGTGCTTGCAGACGAACCTCTTCCGGATTATTATAGACACTCTGGTCTTCCCAGCCATTGCCCAGATCACACTCATAGCTATAAAAGCACACAAGCCGTCCCTGATAGATTAATCCAAATCCCTGCGGTGAATTGCCTTCGTGCTCATGTACCTTAGGTAGTCCGTTCGGAAACTTAAATTTGAGATTGTAGATAGGATGGTTGTAAGGTAACTCTACAAACGACAGCTCCGGGAACACCTTCTTCATCTCGCGGCGGATAAATTTATCCAGGCCGTAGTTATCATCAATATGCAGAAAACCTCCCGCCATAAGGTAGTTGCGGAGGTTACGCGCTTCGGCATCCGTAAACACCACATTACCGTGTCCCGTCAGGTACACAAACGGGTAAGAGTACAAATCAGGACTACCTACCTCTACGATATCCTCCTCCGGGTAGATATTCATCTTGAGCTGAGTGTTGCAGAAGCGGATCAGGTTGGGTAGTGCCGTCTTGTTGGCATACCAGTCGCCACCGCCACCGTATTTGAGTTTGGCAATTTTATAAGAAGACTGTCCGTAGCTCACACTCACGAGCAACAGAAGCAGTAAACTGACACTAAGCCATTTAAATGTTTTTCTCATACTGCTATTACTACTATTATACTACAATTGTTCAATTAATAAATCAACTGAGCCAGGTGAGCAGAGTGACAAGCCATCACCGCGGCTGTTTCGGTTCGTAAGCGGGTCTCCCCCAGCGACACCGGCCTGAATCCCGCCGCCATAGCCTGCTCTATTTCCTCCTGGCTGAAGTCTCCTTCCGGACCTATCAGTACTACAATATCTCTTCCGGGATCAATTTGTTTTAACAAATGCGGCGGAATATCCGTATCCGTAACGTAAGCGATGAAGCGGTTAGTCTGCTGACAGGCAGAAAGGTACTTGCCAAAATCATTATATACCTGTATATCAGGCACCATTACCTGCTGCGACTGCTTCATCGCGGCTACGGCTATGCGTTCCAGCCTCTCCTGATTTACTACTCTTCTGACGCTCTCGTGGTGCGTATGCTCGGTCAGTACGAAGTGTATTTCATCCACACCCAGTTCCACCATTTTCTCCACCATCCACTCATTACGTTCGGCTTTACGGGTAGGTGCTATCACCATGCTTACCTTATAAGGCCGTGTCGATACCGGTAACGTTTCCAGAATAGTATACTGTACCAGCTTTTCCTTTACCTGGGTCAGGCTTGCTTTATATAGCTTTCCTTTGCCATCGGTTACCCATATAATATCGGCTGGCCCCAGGCGCAGAACCTTGGCACAATGACGGGCTTCCTCTCCTTCCAGCTGCCGCTGCCGGACATTGGGTTGATAAAATAGATGCATGCTACTCTACGCGGTACTTTAAGATCAATACATATTTGCTAATGCTGTAAATTACTATCAATAGCGGTGCTTTACCAAAGGAAACCCGGATTCTTCTATAGTATATATAGGAATAAGTTGAATCAGAGTCAACTTCTTCTGATTATCCTATCTAATTCTGGCCTATCCCATCAAAAGCAACGGGTACTTCACTTCTAAGTTATACCCTGCACAATACCTAAAATTTTCACTTTTGCACTTTTACACCATTTTTCGTGGTTTTTACTATTTTTCACCCAGGAGCATATGATATTTATACTACATTTTCAAAGAAGCTCACTTTTTATGAAACAAACCGACCAATCTAAAACTTGGCCTTTTTAATAGAAAAATCACATAAAAAACATTGAATATTACAACGTACACAACTTTCTGCAAGTATTTTTAATTTTTTCTTCAATAATATTTTATAAAACTAACTATATCCCCTATTTTTGTCATGTAGTTATTAAAAGTCATCTATCATCCCTTCTTTTTTAGTACCACTATGGCAAAAGCTAAACTTGAGTACATTTGGCTGGATGGATATAAGCCAACTCAGAGCCTTCGCAGCAAAACGAAGATTGAAAACAATTTCAGTGGTAAGCTGGAAGACTGCGAAAACTGGTCATTTGACGGTTCATCTACCGAGCAAGCTCCGGGTGGATCTTCTGACCTGATATTGAAGCCAGTATTCATCTGTACTGATCCACAGCGCAAGAATGGGTACCTAGTTATGTGTGAGGTTCTCAACTCAGACGGAACACCTCACGAGTCTAATGGTCGTGCTACGATCGAAGATGATGACAATGACTTCTGGTTTGGTTTCGAGCAGGAGTACTTCCTGTGGGATCCTGAGACCAACCGTCCGCTTGGCTTCCCTGCTAACGGCTACCCCGCTCCCCAGGGACCTTATTACTGCTCAGTAGGTGCAAAGAATGCCTTCGGTCGTGAGATCGTTGAAGAGCACCTGGATGCCTGTCTGGACGCTGGTCTGAATGTAGAAGGTATCAACGCTGAGGTAGCTGCTGGTCAGTGGGAATTCCAGATCTTCGCCAAAGGTGCCGCTGAGGCCGGTGACCAAATCTGGGTTGCTCGCTACCTGCTCGAAAGAATCGGTGAGAAATACGGTGTTGCTATCAACTGGCACTGTAAGCCACTGGGTGCTACTGACTGGAACGGTTCAGGTATGCACGCTAACTTCTCTAACACTACGTTGAGAACTGCCGGCAACAAAGAAACATACGATACTATCTGCCAGGCCTTCGCTCCTTATGTTGCTGAGCACATCGCAGTATACGGTGCTGATAACCACCTGCGCCTGACAGGTAAGCACGAAACTCAGTCAATTGATAAATTCAGCTACGGAGTATCTGATCGTGGTGCATCAATCCGCATCCCTATCGCTACCGTAGACAGAGGCTGGAAAGGCTGGTTGGAAGACCGTCGTCCAAACTCGGCTGCTGATCCTTACAAAGTAGCAGCTCGTATCATCAAGACTGTCAAAACAGCAAAAGTGTAATTTGGAATACTGATACAGAAAAGCCTCCGACACTTGTCGGAGGCTTTCTTTTTTTAAAGGCACTTCCGGGTAGAAGAGCCTGTTTACTATGTGATTACTCCTCGTCTTCGCTCGAAAAAGAATATACCGCGCTATCCAGCTGCAGACGACCGGCATTATACTGGGCTATGAAGTCATTGATTACTTTCTCGGAAATCTCCGATCGGTTCAATCCAACTTCAAGACCAATGCCGTACTCAAACTTTGTATCTACCTCTACGTGTTCGCTTACTTTTATCTCCTCGTTTTCTTCTATCTCCTCAATGTACTCTGTCAATAGTAGTTCAGCTTCCTCATCAACTTCAGGATCTACCTTATCATTGATAGTGCGTTCATCGGGTGATATATAGCCGGGTATCTGCTTCTGTACCCGCTGCAAGGCCAAATCGTATACGAGTGTAGAATGATGTAGTCGTAGTGTGTAGATCAGGGCGTCATAGATACACTCCTGCCCCTGGTATTGCCCTACAAACTGTATGTGAGCATGCTCATCATTTTCTTCATCATCTTCAAACTCATCTTCCACATACACGAAGTTCATCCCCTCAGCACGGCATTCGCGTTTTAGCTGGGCAATTTCTTCTGGATCGAATCCGGGATTCATAGTTTCACAATAGATAGTTAGTTATACAAGTTGAATTTAATTCTTTGCAAAAGTAATAGCAAAATCCACCGGTCCAAGTTGCCCCTGAGCAATGTCCCTTCCAATCAACATCCGGTGCGCATCTGGTAATGACTAGTACCATATAAAACACCAGGACTCTTCCGGAATACTTAATTATAAGAATATTCTTTTTGCCTGTGGGTATGCTATACAACAACAAAAAAGCCCGAGAGTTTTCGGGCTTTTTTGTCATCGTTAATTTATTTAATGAACAGCATTTCGCGGTATTTCACGAGTGGCCAGTCTTCATCGTCGATAAGTACTTCCAGCTTATCAACATGGTATCTGATCTCATCAAAATAACCTTTGATTTCTGAACCGTACAAGCGTGCTTTCTCTACGGTGTCCTCAATCGCATTGGCGCGTTTACGACTCTCAGTCATATCGTGTACCAGGCCTTTGATGACTTTCACACGGTCAGATATTTCTTTGATGATCTCTTTGATAGGCTCCGCCTCACCTGGCATATCGATTTCAGTCAGAGACCGAGCCGTTTGTGCCAGCTTGAACTGGTACTTCACTGCGGTAGATACTACGTGGTTAAGCGCCAGGTCGCCAATCACACGTGATTCGATCTGGATTTTCTTAACATAGTTTTCAAGCTCGATCTCGTAGCGGGCGTGCAGCTCACGGTGCGAGAGTACTTCCATCTGCTCAAACACGCTAATGGTTTTTTCGCTGATGTACTCTTTAAGTGCATCATACGTTGAACCTACATTCGAAAGACCACGACGTTCGGCTTCTTCCACCCACTCCTGTGAGTATCCGTTTCCTTCGAATAAAATACGCTTCGAATCCGTATAGTACTTCTTCAGAATACTTACAACGGCTATCTTCTTCTCTTCTCCTGAGTTCAGGCGCTCATCCAGTTCACGCTTGAACTCCATCAACTGACGGGCCACAATAGTATTGAGTACAATCATAGCCGAGGCACTGTTGGCGCTACTACCTACGGCACGATACTCAAACTTGTTACCAGTAAAGGCAAAAGGCGAAGTACGGTTACGGTCCGTATTGTCGCGGAGCAGGTTAGGCATACGGTTGATCCCTAACTTATAGTAAAAGTTCTCTCCTTTTTCGATAGTGAGCTCACCACGGCTTACCAGATCTTCCAGCATTTTGGTCAGCTCTGTACCCAGGAAGATAGATACAATAGCCGGAGGAGCTTCATTAGCTCCCAGACGGTGCTCGTTACCCGCCGAAGCAATAGAAGCACGCAGCAGGTCCGCATTGTCATGTACTGCCTTGATCACGTTGACCAGGAAGGTCAGGAAGCGAAGGTTCTCCTTAGGCTTGGTAGTAGGCGCCAAGAGGTTGATACCCGTGTCAGTTGACATGGACCAGTTGTTGTGCTTACCGCTACCGTTGATACCGGCAAATGGCTTCTCGTGGAAGAGTACCTTGAAGTTGTGCTTCTCGGCTATCTTCTGCATCAGGTCCATCAGCAGGGCATTGTGATCGATGGCCAGGTTCATCTCTTCAAAGGTAGGCGCACACTCATACTGGCCGGGTGCTACCTCATTGTGACGGGTACGAACCGGAATACCGAGTTTAAGGGCTTCAAATTCGAAGTCCACCATAAAGGCATTGATACGGGGCGAGATTGAGCCAAAGTAGTGATCTTCCAGCTGCTGACCACGGGCTGGACTGTGACCAAATACGGTACGGCCGGCCATCACCAGGTCAGGGCGGGCATAGTACAGGGCTTTATCAACCAGGAAGTACTCCTGCTCGGCTCCCAAAGTAGCAGTCACCTTTGTTACATCACGGTTGAAGTACTGGCATACGGCCGTAGCCGCTTTATCCAGCATATTGATGGCACGCAGCAAAGGAGCTTTGTAATCCAGTGCTTCGCCGGTATAAGAAATAAATACTGAAGGGATACAGAGCGTTTTTCCGCCGGCACCGTTGTCCATCAGGAAGGCGGGTGAACTGGGGTCCCAACCGGTATACCCACGTGCCTCGAAGGTAGCCCGCAAACCTCCGCTGGGGAACGATGAAGCATCCGGCTCCTGCTGTACCAGGGCGCTACCTTTAAATTTCTCAACGGCCTTGCCATTGCCTGATAGATCAAAGAAAGAATCGTGCTTCTCGGCAGTAGTACCGGTCAGAGGCTGAAACCAGTGGGTATAATGGGTGGCTCCCCGTGAAATAGCCCATGATTTCATGGCGGTTGCTACTTCCTCTGCTACTTCACGATCGATATGTGAACCGGACTTGATAGCATTTGAAATTTTGATATAAGCCTCAGGTGAAAGCAGCGCCCGCATGACATCCTCATTAAAGGTATTGACTGCGTAAAGTTCGGTTACTTTTTCGTTGGGCTGGTTGGTTGGCAATGGACTACGCCCGAGGGAGGTCTCAATGGCTTTGGCACGAAAAGTCATTTAATAGTCTTTTAAGGTTTAAAATTATCAATTTGCTAATTCCAGGTTCAAAAACATAGTCATTTTTAACTATGACTATGCAATTTTGGCAAAATCTAGTTCAAATACTACTAATATGCTCATGAATATTTTTTTCCAAATATAACAAAATACAGAATTGGGAGCGGAAGAGGAAGAACTTAGAAGTAGTACCCGACGTTGACATTCATAACTCCTGGTTCAGACACCTGATGCAGTGGGATATGTACAGATAGGGCAATGGCTGTTTGTTAGTTCTATTTTTTGTACTTTTGTGAGATATTAACGTAAAAATGAAGAAAGTAGCTTTCTATACCTTAGGCTGTAAACTCAACTACTCCGAGACCTCATCCATCTCCCGGATGTTTGAGCAGAAGGGATACCACAAAGTAGAGTTTAATGAACAGCCGGATATATTTATCATCAATACCTGCTCAGTTACGGACAATGCCGACAAGAAGTGCCGGAAGATAGTCCGTGAGGCTCAGCAGATCAACCCGGATGGCTATGTGGCCATCATAGGTTGTTACGCTCAGCTGAAACCAAAAGAAATATCCGAGATACCTGGCGTAGATGCAGTATTGGGCGCCGCCGAGAAATTCCGGCTCGTCGACCTATTGGATACGTTTGAGAAGGTACCCGCTGGACAGCCGGGACAGGTACTGGCTTCGCCCATCGAAGAGGCGATCGACTACCATACTTCCTACTCACTCAATGACCGTACCCGTACGTTCCTGAAAGTACAAGACGGCTGTGACTACCCCTGCTCCTACTGTACCATTCCCCTCGCCCGTGGCAAGAGCCGCTCCGACTCCGTTGAGAACGTCGTGAAGGCAGCCCGCGAAATAGCCCAGAAGGGGGTGAAGGAGATCGTACTGACGGGGGTGAACATTGGTGATTTTGGCATTCAGAACGGCCAGCGCAATGAATCATTTCTGGATCTGGTGAAGGCACTGGATGAAGTGGAAGGGATTGACCGGTTCCGGATTTCATCCATTGAGCCCAACCTGCTCACGGATGAGATCATCGCCTTTGTAGCCCAGTCGAAGCGATTCGTACCGCACTTCCATATCCCCCTCCAATCGGGCTCCAATAAGATGCTGGGACTCATGCGCCGCCGGTACCGCCGTGAGTTGTACGTGGATCGGGTCAATAAGATCAAGTCGCTGATGCCGCACTGCTGTATCGGCGTAGATGTCATAGTAGGTCATCCCGGCGAAACACACGCCGACTTCCTGGATACGTACCAGTTCCTGAATGAGCTGGACATTTCGTACCTGCACGTATTTACGTACTCTGAGCGTCCCAATACCACGGCGCTCACGATACGCCCGATCGTACCCAACCGGGAGCGGGCCGATCGTTCGAAGATGCTGCACATCCTGTCGGATAAGAAGAAGCGCAGCTTCTACGAACAACAGCTGGGAGGTACCTTTACCGTACTGTTCGAAGATGATGTACAGGGGGGGATGATGCAGGGCTTTACCGAGAATTACGTACGCGTAACCGCTAAGTACGACCCACTCCTGATCAACGAAACCAAGAAGGTCATCCTGACCAGTATCAACGAAAACAGCCTGGTAGAGGTGGAAGAAGCAGAAACCGAGATACTATCGCACAACTAACCGCTGCGCTTACAACATAAAAAAGAAGTTGCCCATCAAAGACAGACAACTTCCCGAAGTACAACAAAACCACAGATGCACTGTGGTTTTGTTCGTTTTATAGGTTGGTTATATCATACGATTAGGTTAGGCTTCAACCAGGAACTCATCGTGCTGGCTGATATCCAGACCCACCTTCTCATCCTCTTCGGTTACGCGAAGCGGCAGGATCATATCCGTTACTTTGAGCAGTACGAATGACATGGCGAAGGCAAAGGCCGATACCAGTACCAGAGCAATCATGTGGTTCATGAAAAGGGTAGTTTCACCGTAAGCAAGACCCTGATCTACTACGCCGCTGTTAACACCACTGGTAGCGAATACGCCCGTCATGATCATACCTACCATACCACCTACACCGTGGCAGGGGAATACGTCCAGTGTATCATCAAGGGCCGACTTGGTACGCAGGTGAGCGATGTAGTTGCTGATGATCGAAGAGATAGTACCGATAAAGATAGCTACGGGAATAGTGACGAAACCGGCAGCGGGAGTAATGGCCACCAGACCTACTACGGCACCGATACAGAAACCAAGTGCTGAAACTTTCTTACCCTTGGCGGCATCAAAAAGTACCCAGGCCAGACCAGCCGCACCCGCAGCGGTATTGGTAGTTGCGAAAGCGGATACCGCCAATGCAGAAGCACCTACTGCCGAACCGGCGTTGAATCCAAACCAGCCAAACCACAGCAGACCGGTACCCAACAGTACAAAAGGAATGTTAGCAGGAGGAAGTACACTGGCTTCGATGTGTGACTTACGACGCTTCAGGTACAGGGCACCCGCCAGAGCAGCCCAGCCCGCTGACATATGTACTACAGTACCACCGGCAAAGTCAAGCACACCCATCTTGAAAAGCAGACCTTCGGGATGCCAGGTCCAGTGGGCCAACGGAGCGTATACGAACAGGCTAAACAGGATCATGAACAGTACATACGAGCGGAAGTTGATACGCTCGGCCATTGAGCCAGTCACCAGAGCGGGAGCAATCACCGCGAACTTCAACTGGAAGAAAGCAAACAAGGCCAGAGGAATGGTAGGAGCCAGTGACCACGGCTTGCCTTCCAGTACTCCGTTGAACATGAAGTACGAGGTTGGGTTTCCGATCATACCTCCGATAGAGTCACCGAAAGCCATGCTAAATCCTACTACTACCCACAGGACACTGATGACTCCCATGGCTATAAAGCTCTGGAGCATGGTGGAGATTACGTTTTTGTTATTCACCATACCGCCGTAGAAATACGCCAGACCAGGCGTCATCAGTAGTACCATGGCAGAGGCTACGAGCATCCAGGCTGTATCGCCGGAATCAAGTCCTTCGGTTACGATCTGAGCGGGCACAGAGGGCAGAAATACTCCCAGCAGGCTCACTGCCAGCAGAATAATCAGAGGGATGTAATTTGGCTTTTGCATAATCTTGATGGTTTTGGTTGTACTTACTTTGTATTTTAGAATAGGTTATTCACTAGAACTTGTAGATGAAGGCCATCCCGACGGTAGTCTGGCTGCTGTTGGTAAACTTGCCATCGGCATCCTCAAACTGCTGTACTTCGTTACGGCCCGCTATTTTGGGGTAGCTATCCAGACGCACCTCCGGTTTCAGCAACACATGTCCGTCGGCCAGGGTAAAGTTGCCGGTCAGGGTAAAGGAGTTAACCGAGGTACCATTGCCCTGGCTGTCCACCATGGCCCGTACACCACTCTTATTGTTGAAGTTTTCGTAGCGACCACCGATGGCAAATACATCCGTCAGAGCCAGGTTAGCGTATACAGCCGCTCCTCCCCAGGTCTTCACTGCCGAAGGTCCGCCTGCTCCCTGGAAGTCGCCTTTCTGAGCACCGTAGGCTGCATTTAGGCCCATCAGAAACTTCTCAGTAATCTGGTAGCTGGTAGTCAGGTCAATGACGCGGTAAAAAGCATCAGGTGTCTTGCCGGTAGCCGGATCTTCGGCAGCTTCGTTACTACCGATGTAGTTCAGGTATACGTTCCAGTTTTCAACGGGTGCCAGGAACAACTGGCTGATAAAGCCTTTCTTCCGGTTGTTGTCGCCCAGTCCGTCTACGTTATTGACAAAGCCCATCATCAGGGACGCCTTATCAGAGAAAGCGTAGGTGGCTTTGAGTCCGGTGTGATAGAAAGGTCCGTTGTTGAACAGGTTAGACAGTGAGTAGTTGAAGTTGACGGGAGCATCAATAACCTCATAACCGATATGGGTACCAAACTGACCCGCGGTCATCGAGAACTTGTCGGTGAAGTTATACGTAAAATACGCCTGCTTGATAGCCAGTGCCATACCGGTACTGCCAAGTGGACCAATAGCGTTACCGTAGTTGCCCAGGTCAGCGTTGGGTCCGAATGTAAGATCTACTACCGCTTCTGATTTATCATTGGTATACATCATCTTGGTCTGCACCAGACCGATCTGGAACTGCCCCGATTTCTGATCGAATACACGTGCATTGGACGCTCCCATGTTTGAGCGTGAAGCAGGACGGTTCAGGTTAGCCACGTAGTAGGAGTCCAGATAGCCAGAGAAAGCAAAAACACCTTTTTTCTCTTCGTCAGCCTTTGTGTCTTCGGCTTTTTTTACCTCTTCGGTCTTATCAGCCTTTTTGTCGACCTCCTTAGCAAAACCCAAAAGAGGTACCATAATAGATAATGCGGTAAAATAGATCTTCTTCATAATTTTATTTTGTTAGGTGGGTAAACTCAGGTAGTACCTTTTGTGATGACAAATATTAACTATTTATGAATATCATCAAATAGGTACCATTAATAAATAGTTGTTTTTGGCTAAATTTCATAAAAAAGTGAAAAAGCTTGATGTTTTAAGACCATTTTTCAGCTGTTTTGCCTAAATTTCATAAAAACTAGTTTATTCTGCACAACAGCATCTACACAGAATTTTCCATAATCATCACTTAACGTATATAGTACATTTTATAGAAGATTTGTACAGCAGATTGCTTGTGGGAAGGCACAAAAAAAAGCCCGCTGAAAAGCGGGCTTTTGGAGGAGTAAAAGTATATCTATTCGGCGTGCAGCCAGGCTTTCTTAGCTAAAAGGGTTTCTTGCTCTTCTTCGTGATCCGGATCAGGTACACAGCAGTCAACCGGACATACAGCGGCGCATTGAGGCTCTTCGTGGAAACCTACGCACTCTGTACATTTATCTGATACTATATAATAAAATTCGTTGGATATAGGAGATTGCTTTTCTTTACCACTTACCACAGTACCATCTCCAAAGTCTACTTCATCAAGACTGGTACCATCTCCCCAGGTCCACTCAACCCCTCCCTCATAGATTGCGGTATTGGGGCATTCTGGCTCACAAGCACCACAGTTGATGCATTCATCGGTTATCATTATAGCCATGGTCGTCGGATTGGTTATATTTGTTCTGTATTCACTATTTTCAATCAACAAATATAACTATTTATAGTTTCACAACAATCAGAAAAATAGGCAAAAGCTTTGCCTTGTAATTATTTAAAGAACATTTAGTATGATATCCAGAACAATACGATATAAATCGTTTGCGCAATTGGGAGAATACCTCCGGGATCCTGCCAATGAACTATTATTAGAAGATTGGGCTTTCCGGGCACACCTGACCAACAACTGGTTTACTCCTGAAAATGTACTCAATTCGCTGAAGGCTATCGGGGAGCAATATCTGACCGAAGACGAGCTGCAGAAGTGGGCCGAAAGGTATCCCGAGCCCGCTTCTTCCAAAAAAATAGGAGTAGTAATGGCAGGCAATGTACCGGCCGTAGGTTTTCATGATGCCATGGCCGTGCTGCTCAGCGGACACATCCTGATGGCCAAGCTAAGTACTGATGACGCGGTACTGATCAAGTTCCTGCTGGATAAGCTCAGCCTGATCGAGCCGGCCTTCCGCGACTATATCCAGTTTGCGGATCGTCTCAATGAAGCCGATGCTTACATTGCTACCGGCAGCGACAATACCTCCCGCTACTTTGAGTACTATTTTTCCAAGAAACCAAATATAATCCGACGCAACCGGGTATCGGTGGCGTTGCTGACGGGAGACGAATCCAAAGAAGAACTAGCGGCCCTGGGCAGCGACATCCTGCGCTACTACGGGCTGGGCTGCCGCAACGTAGCCAAGCTCTTTGTACCACTAGGTTATGACTTTGTTCCTTTCTTCGAGGCCATCCAGCCTTTTGAGGAGTACTGCCGCAACCACCACAAGTTCTTCAACAACTACGAATACAACAAGTCCATCCTGCTGGTCAATGGTACCCCCCACTATGACAATGGATTCCTGATGGTGCTCGAAAATCCGGCGCTGGTATCGCCCCTGAGTATCGTAAACTACGAGACCTATCAGGATCTGGCGGAAGTGAAGGCTCGGCTGGCGGAAGATCGGGATAAGATCCAGTGTGTAGTAGGCCAGCCTGAAACCGGTGTCGCCAGCCTGCCTTTTGGACAGGCGCAAAAGCCAGGTCTAAGCGACTTCGCCGATGGTATAGATACCATGGACTTCTTAAGTAAGCTATAACAAACAGAAAAGGGAGCCAGTGGCTCCCTTTTCTGTTTGTAAGCTATTCTTTTCTATACTCGATCTGATGACTTCCGAGTTTGTCTCTAAGTACCAATGCATAATAGTTCATTCGTTGGAAAGCTTCGGAGACTCCCCTTCTATCCGAGGCCATTGTTGCCGTGAATGCAGTACCAAACCGATCAAAGGCTTCACCCGTTATTCTGATCACACCTTCATTGATCCCGGTCCTGATATTCATGTAGAAGTTAGAATTCAATTTGAAAAGCACAGTCTTGATCCGGTCGGTACCAAATACTGTACTATCTACAGGCATACCATTCGACATCAGTAATTTCTTCGCCTGATTGTATATCTCAGCATCGGGAAGCGTCGAAGTAATCAGGATTACATTAGCTTCACTGACTATATCATGCCCCTTTCTAGATCCGGACCTTTGTCCATAGGCTATACAAGGAATGAGGAGTACCAGAAATACAAGCTTTCTCATAAGAAGTAATTAACTGGTTGAATCCCAGCTAATATATGAAATCTATCAATACTTTAAAAATATCCATTTCAGGAATTCAGGCATGATCTTGCCCCAGGTCTTTGGGTTATGCTCTCCTCCTTCTACTTCCACGTACTGTACATCTTTGCCCCAGCGGTACCCCTTTCGTTCCAGTTCGGCTACGCAATCGAGGGTATCGTCAATAGAGTCAATAACCCCATCTTCATCCCGATCGTCAGTTTCGTCGAGGGTACCCGTCTGGAACCAGAATTTCAGATCAGGCTTAAAGGTACCTTCACGTATCTGCCGGTGCATGATGCGGTCACTGTCCTGATAGTCTTTGCCGAAGGCCCTGCGGCGCCACCAGAGCGCTCCCGAGAATACCCCTACTTTCGAGAAAATATCGGGATGGTTCCAGGCCAGATCCAGGGCCATCAGTCCACTCAGTGAAAAGCCCGCTACTACCCGCTCGGCCGCGGAGGTTGTTACAGGGTACTTACTTTCAAGGTAAGGCAAAAGCTCCTTCAGCACAAACTGCGTATGGTATCCCGCCTTTCTCCCGCGGTTGTCATAGTCGGGTTGGTGGGCGGTACCGTATTCCTGAAGCCGGCCTTCGTTGGCATGTACACCTACCACTACTAAGGGCGGGATGCGCTGCTGTCGCAGCAGGTCTTCCACAGTCTCCCTAAGCTTAAGCGCCGGAAAATCCTGCCCATCGTGTACCAGCAAAAGTGGATAGGTACTTTGATCAGTAGTAGGTACATGAGGGATGAGCAGCGTAATCTTGACGGCACGTTGAAGGTGGACAGAAATTAGGCTATCCTGTACCTGCCGGACTCGGTGGTGGGGCTGCGCCCCTAAGTTGGTAGAACTCACTAATACAATCGCTAAATAACTAAAATCAGATTTCGTAGTTTATTGGTAGCAATATACGGTTATTTCGGGTGGTGTCACAGGTCCCGGAGGGGATAAATCTTCCACAGAGATTTGCTTCATCACCTATACTTTATATATTACATACACGAATCAAATCCATACCACCTTGCAGGAAAACTACATCCGGTACTATTCCCACCATCTTAATCGCGACATAGAAATGCTGGTTTTTGGCAGCTGGGGGTACCCTATCTTGCTATTCCCAAGTACCCTCAACCGCTACTACGAAGCCAAAGACCAGGGTCTCATTGAGTCGGTTAGAGGTTTTGTTGAGGCTGGTCACTTCAAGATTTACTGCGTGGATTCCATTGATTCGGAAACCTGGTACGGCAAGCACCTTGATCCACGGCAGCGGGTACTTAACTACATACAGTACGATCTGTTCCTTACCCACGAGTTGGTGCCCTACATCCAGCACGAATGCGGCGTTGATCGCATTGCCGTAGGCGGATGTAGCTTTGGTGGATTTCATTCGCTGAACTTCGCTTTCAAACACCCCGATCAGGTATCGTATCTGCTCAGCATGAGCGGTGATTTTGACATCAGGAGCTTCATGAATGGCTACTACGATGACAATGTATACTACAATAATCCGGTAGACTATATACCGCACGAGCAAGGCTGGCGGTACGGCCACATGAACATTGTACTGGGGAGTTCGGAGTGGGACATCTGCCTGAAGGGCAACCAGAATATGTCACGCATCCTAAACAACAAAGGCATTGATCACTGGCTGGACATCCGGGGCTGGGAGGTACACGACTGGCCCCTGTGGCGGCAGATGTTCCCGGACTATCTGTCCAGAATGGTTAGCTAAAAGGAAGGTTGATTATTTATAAAAGATAATGCAGGAGGAGTGTCCTCCTTGTGGATTGCTAATAACTGTAACGTTTAAATCAGTAGCTCGCATGAAAAAAATTGGTATTCTCTTTGGCATGGAAAACACTTTCCCGCAGGCTTTTATAGATCGTGTTAACAGCAAGGGAGAAAAAGGTATAGTGGCCGAGGCCGTTTCTATTGGCAAAGTAGTACAGGCCGAGCCTACCGACTATGCGGTGATCATCGACCGTATTTCGCAGGATGTGCCTTTTTACCGGTCTTATCTCAAGAACGCGGCTCTATGCGGTACGGCGGTGATCAATAATCCCTTCTGGTGGAGCGCCGATGAGAAGTTCTTTAACAACTGCCTGGCTGAGAAAATAGGTGTTCCTGTACCCAAGACCGTCATACTTCCCTCCCACGAGCGCCCTACTGATACTTTCGAAACCTCCTTCCGCAACCTCAGATTCCCGTTAGAATGGGAGGCTATGTTTGAGTACGTAGGTTTTCCGGCTTACATGAAACCCCACGCCGGTGGTGGGTGGAAGAGTGTCTACCGGGTTGAGGACGCTACGGACCTATGGCGCAAGCACCAGGAAACGGGCCAGCTGGTCATGATGCTGCAGGAAGAGATTGTATTCAGTGACTACTTCCGCTGCTACTGCATCGGGCAGAAAGACGTACTGCTCATGCCCTACGAACCACGCAACCCGCACCACCTGCGCTACACCGCCAACATGAATACCGAAGGCCCTGCGGGCAAAAAGCTGCTGGCCACCATGAAAGACTACGTACTGCGCCTCAACAAAGCGCTGGGCTATGACTTCAACACGGTAGAGTTTGCGGTGCGGGATGGTATCCCCTACGCCATTGATTTCTGTAATCCGGCTCCCGACGCTGATGTACACTCCGTTGGGCAGGAAAACTTTGAATGGGTAGTAGAGGCCGCGGCCAACATGGCTATAGCCCGTGCCAAAAAGCAGAAGGATGGGCAGGACAACCTTACCTGGGGTACCTTTGTACGGACGGCGGTTGGCACCACTAGCGCGGAGCTTACCACCAAAAGCGGAGACTTACCGGGCCTGCCGGAGGCCAAAGCAACCGCCGCGAAAAAGGCAGCACCAGATAGTCCCGAAAAAATAGCCACACCCGGCAAAGCTTCGACTCCCAAAACAGCGGCTTCGAAGAAAAAATCTTAATCAGAAACACAAATACTAACGGTATGCCTTTCACGCTGGGAATCGAAGAGGAATTTATGACCATTGATCCAGTTACGCGGAATCTGCGCTCGCATATGTCGAAACTGGTGGATGGTGGAAAGATAGTGCTGAAGGAACGTGTCAAGGCGGAGATGCACCAGTCGGTCGTAGAGGTAGGTACTAATGTTTGTAACAACATTCAGGAAGCTCGGGAAGAGGTAACTTACCTACGGAAGATGATCCTCGATATGGCCGGCGAACAGGATCTGCTGGTGGCCGCTGCCGGTACGCACCCGTTTTCCGACTGGGTGGACCAGCTCATTACCGATGACCCCCGCTACGACAAGATTATCGATGAAATGCGTGACGTAGCCCGGGGTAATCTGATTTTTGGCTTGCACGTACACGTCGGCATCGAAAACCGGAACGACGCCATACAGATCATGAATGCTGTTCGCTACTTCCTGCCCCATGTATACGCCCTGTCCACCAATTCGCCGTTCTGGTGCGGGCGCAACACTGGCTTCAAGTCGTATCGCTCCAAGGTATTTGACAAATTCCCTCGAACAGGTATACCTGATTTTTTTGCCAGTGCCGCCGAGTACGATGAGTACATCAACCTGCTCATTAAGACCAACTGCATCGATAATGGCAAAAAGATATGGTGGGATATCCGGCTACACCCGTTCTTCGACACCATTGAGTTCAGGATCTGCGATGTACCCATGCGTACCGACGAAACGGTATGCCTGGCCGCTATTATGCAGGCGCTGGTAGTGAAGATCTACCGACTTCAGAAAAAGAACCTCAACTTCCGCAATTACCGCCGCATCCTGATCAACGAGAATAAATGGCGGGCGGCCCGCTACGGCATCCACTGCAAACTGATTGACTTTGGGAAGCAGGAGGAGGTGGAATACAAGCAGCTGGTCCTGGAACTTCTCGACTTCATTGATGATGTGGTGGATGATCTGGGTAGCCGCCACGAAGTGGAGTACGTGCACAAGATTATGGAGATGGGCACAGGCGCCGACCGACAACTAGCTGTATTTGAGGAAACTAATAACCTGACCGCCGTTGTTGACTATATTGTATCCGAAACTAAGGCCGGAATCGCTTAGTTTTGCAGGATGAAATGTGGAACTGAACAAGGGAAAATGAATACCGATAAACCAGCTCTTCGGATAGCCATACTCGATATGTACGCGGGGGTAGCCAACGAAGGGATGCGCTGTATCAAGCAGCATATAGAAGATTTTAGTAAGAAGGAAAACCTGCCGGTACAGTACCAGGTGTTTGACGTTCGTCAGAACCAGGAAGTACCGGACCTGAGCTTTGATGCCTACTTTTCAACGGGTGGCCCCGGCAGTCCTATCCTGGAAGGTACCCTGTGGGAGCGGCGCTACTTTAAGTTTCTGGACCAGTTGTGGGACTATAATGCCAGCCGCCGCAACACCAGCAAGAAGTACCTGTTCCTGATCTGTCACTCCTTTCAGTTGGCCTGTCAGCACTGGAAGGTGGGCTACGTCGGCAAGCGCCGTTCTACCTCGTTTGGTACTTTCCCGGTACACCTGACCCGTACTTCTCACAAAGAGCCCCTGTTCAAAGGGTTGGGTGATCCATTCTGGGTCGTAGACTCCCGTGATTATCAGGTTACGCAGCCCAGGCACCATGTACTGGAGCAAATGGGAGCCCGGATTCTGTGTCTGGAAAAGATACGTCCGCACGTGAAGCTGGAACGGGCCATTATGGCCATTCGCTTTTCGAAGGAGATCATTGGTACCCAGTTTCATCCCGAAGCGGATGCCGAAGGAATGCTGCGACTCTTTTTGTTAGAGGATAAAAAAGCGAACATCATAAAAAACCACGGCGAAGAGAAGTACCACGCCATGATTGAGCACCTCAACGATCCGGACAAGATCATGCAGACGGGCGCCACCATCATACCTACTTTTCTTGAAATGGCGGCACACTCCCTTCTATCTACCCAGCAGGCTTAATTAGTACTCATTGTTTTATCACAAGGCTACCTATGCATAAAGAAGCTCGGGACCGATTTAATCAATCATTCAGCGAAGAAAAGTACCAGGGATTCGTGTCGGCTGTTCTGAATGATTATCCGGGTCAGCTGGAATTCAGAGTAGCAGAAAGTCCGGTGCTGGTGCCCCGGGAGCTGGGTCGGCAATTGATTGAAGCCAGTGAGGATATCATCAGCACCATCACTGCTGATGATTTCAGAGACAAGACCGACCGGGCTATTCCGGCCGAGCAGTACGTCCCCAACGAGAACCGACATACTTCCTTTCTGGCGATTGACTTTGCTATATGCCAGGACGAGCAGGGCCAGCTCACGCCCCGGCTCATCGAGCTGCAGGGCTTTCCTTCACTATTTGGGTACCAGGCTTACATTTCAGAGCTTTATAAGAAAAACTATCCGGTACCGGACCATTTTGCCTGGGCATTCGGCGTCAGTACCTTTGATGAGTACGTAGCTAAGTTGAAAGAAACCATTGTAGGCGATCACGATCCGGAAAATGTAATCCTGCTCGAGATCTATCCTGAGCAGCAAAAGACCCGGATTGACTTCGCGATTACCGAACAGCTGCTGGGCGTAAAGGCGGTATGCTATACCAAAATCATTAAAGAGGATCGGAAGCTTTATTACGAAAAAGATGGTCGAAAGGTAGAGGTGAAGCGCATCTACAACCGGCTGATCTTTGACGACCTCAACAACTTCCCCGACCTGACTACCGACTACCACTTCGCAGATGAAGTAGATGTGGAGTGGGTGGGACACCCCAACTGGTTTTTTCGGATCAGTAAGTTTACGATTCCGCTTCTGCAGAGCAAGTACATACCCGAAACGCGCTACGTCAGTGACTACGCCGACTCGTTTCCGAAGGATCTGGAGAACTACGTACTCAAGCCCCTGTTTTCCTTTGCGGGTACGGGGGTGCAGCTGCACGTAACGCCGGACATGCTGCTCCAGCTACGCGACCCCTACAACTATATACTACAGCGTAAAGTAGTGTATGCGCCCGTGGTGAAAGCCCCCGATGGTCTGGTGAAGTGCGAGATCCGGATGCTGTACGTATGGCCGGATGCGGACGAGCGCCCTACCCTGCTCACCAGCCTGAGCCGACTCAGCCGGGGCGAAATGATCGGTACCCGGTTCAACAAAGACTTTACCTGGGTCGGTGGTAGCGCCTGCTTTTTTGAGCCCATCTGATCCGGTGGCTCCAATTCCCTCTTCTATTACATTACTAAGAATTACTACTAATGCATATCAGTCAGCGACAGCTATTTTTTGATCACCTCGCACAGACTTCTGATTTCCCCCTGGCTATCGAAATAGAGCGAGCCGAGGGGGTATATATGTACGGCACCGACGGCATGCGCTACCTCGACCTCATATCCGGTATCGGAGTGAGTAACGTAGGCCACCGGCACCCGGCCGTCATGGCAGCCATTCAGCAACAACTGGACAAGTACCTGCACCTGATGGTATACGGCGAGTACGTTCAGAGCCCGCAGGTGAAGCTGGCCGAGGCCCTGGCCCAGACACTGGATCTTCCACAGGCCCAAACGGCTCCATATGGAAAGATTAACAATGTTTACTTCACTAACTCCGGTACCGAAGCCGTAGAAGGAGCCATGAAACTGGCCAAGCGCTTTACCGGCCGCTACGAAACCATCTCCTGCTTCAATGCCTACCACGGAGCTACGCAGGGGGCCCTGAGCCTGTCGGGCGCTGAGTTTTTCAAGCGCAACTTCCGTCCACTGCTCCCCGGTGTACGTCAGATCCACCACGGCGTTATGGCAGACCTTGACCTCATTACCACCAGGACCGCGGCGGTAGTGATAGAAGTAATTGGCGGTGAAGCGGGTATACGGGTACCTTCCCTAGAGTACCTGCAGACGTTGCGTCGGCGTTGTACCGATGTGGGTGCTCTATTAATTATTGATGAGATACAGACAGGATTCGGCCGGACGGGTACCTTCTGGGCGTTTGAGGGGTATGATATCTACCCGGATATACTACTAAGTGCCAAGGGCATGGGGGGTGGTATGCCCATCGGAGCATTTATGGCTTCGCAGGAGGTAATGAGCGTGTTCAAAAACAACCCTGTCCTGGGGCACATTACTACCTTTGGCGGGCACCCTGTAAGTTGCGCTGCCTCGCTGGCTACCCTTACGACTATTTGCGACCAGGCTCTGCATCAGTCTGCCACCCAAAAGGGTGAATTAATAAAAACCATGCTTCAGCACCCCATGATCAGGGAAATACGGGGTAAGGGACTGATGCGGGCGGCAGAATTTGAGTCATTCGAGGTACTTAAGAAGGTAATAGATACCTGTATAGAGCGGGGTGTAATCACCGACTGGTTCTTATTCTGTGATAACTCCATGCGCATCGCTCCCCCGCTCACCATCACAGAAGAGCAGCTGCGCGAGGCCCTACAGACTATACTTGACGTACTGGACGAGCAATAAAAAAAGCCCTCAAATTGAGGGCTTTTCTATATAGTCTGGTAAAGCTTTGGTCATTATCCCAACTGCTCATTCAGTTTCTGCTCAAGTACAGACTTGGGTACTGCACCTACTACTTTATCTACCAGTTGTCCACCTTTGAAGATCATCAGAGTAGGGATGCTGCGGATACCAAATTTTGCAGGTACCTGAGCATTCATATCTACGTCCATCTTAGCTATAACGGCTTTGCCTTCGTACTCACCGGCCAGTTGCTCTACAACAGGTCCGATCATCTTACAAGGCCCGCACCATTCGGCCCAGAAGTCTACAAGTACTGGCTTATCACCTTGAATGATTTCTTCAAAGTTGCTGTCGGTTACTTCAAGTGCTTTTCCCATAATGTTTAGAAAGTGTAAATAAGAAAAAAGTGTTGTTGAGTGTACAATCAAAAAATCAGACCAAAAGTTCCTCTGCTGTACAATGGGAATTGCTAGTTCAAGGAAAACTTCACGCCCCCCAGATTTTTGAGGGAGTTGAAGAATTCATTGGAAGCCGACACCCTAAACCGTCGGGAGAGCATCTCTACCTCCATACGGGTCTCAGGATCCACCACGGTCATGTTCAGAGCACAGTTGCCGGGGTTGTTGTTAATGGCTTCATTGAGGTTCAGCACAAAGCGCTCATCAATCTGATCCAGTGACAGTTGCACCTTTATCTCTTTACACATCTTTTCCCTGATCTCGGTCAGCAGCTGGATAGTTATCGGTTTAAACTCAAACTGATCCTCCTGTTTCCAGCGGTTCTGTACCTTGCCTTTGATGTACAGGAAGCGTCCCGGCTGTATGTAGTTGCTCAGCCGCACGTACTCCTCGCCACCCAGCAACATTTCCATTGATCCCCGGTAATCTTCCACCTTGAATATCATAAATGGATTACCATTGCGGGAGATACGCTCCTGGGCACTACTCACGATCCCCCCTACACTGATCTCCTTACCAAAGAAAGTAGGATTCCGTTCTCCTTCGGGAATTTCCATCACCCGGTCCAGCGTACAGTTGCAGTAGTTGTCGAGCTCGATCCGGAAGGTATCCAGCGGATGACCCGAGATATAGAAGCCAACTACCTCCTGCTCAAACCGCAACTTTTCCAGATCGCTCCACGGCTGTACCTGAGCGGGCTTGGGCTTGACCATCAGGGCATCGTTACCACCAAAGGCACCAAAGAGAGAGGCCTGGCTGGAGGCTTTCTCAGCGTGGTAGTTGTTGGCGTACTTGATCAACTTTTCGATAAAGGTGGAATTATCCCCATCAACTGAATCGAAGTACTGCGCCCGGTGAATGTCCTCAAAGCAGTCAAATCCACCCGCGTAGGCCAAGCTTTCCAGTGTTTTTTTATTTACTGTCCTGAGATTTACCCGAATTATGAAGTCATAAATATCGGAGAATGGTCCCTTGATATTACGCTCTTCAATGATCGACTCTACGGCCGCGTCACCCGTCCCTTTGATACCTCCCAGCCCGAAACGGATCTCGCCCCGCTTGTTGACGTTGAACTGCCGGTCTGATTCGTTGATATCCGGACCCAGTACGGGTATGCCAAGGCTCTTACACTCTTCGAGGAAGAAGGTAATCTTTTCGATAGTACCCAGCGAACTGGTCAATACCGCCGACATGTACTCAGCCGGGTAGTGTGCCTTAAGGTAAGCTGTCTGATACGCCACGAAGGCGTAACAGGTCGAGTGCGACTTGTTAAAGGCGTAGGATGCAAAGGCCTCCCAGTCGGTCCAGATCTTATCCAGTTTCTTCTTGTCGTGGCCGCGCTCTTCGCCGCCCTTCATGAAGTCGTTCTTGAGCTTGTTCAGGATTTCGATCTGCTTTTTACCCATCGCTTTACGAAGGGTATCGGCCTGACCTTTGGTAAAGCCCGCCAGCGACTGCGAGAGTAGCATCACCTGCTCCTGGTATACCGTAATACCGTAGGTATCGGCCAGGTACTCCTCCATCTCGGGCAGGTCATAGGTGATCTCTTCGAGTCCGTGCTTCCGCTTGATGAAGTTAGGTATGTAAGCCAGAGGTCCGGGTCGATAGAGGGCGTTCATGGCGATCAAGTCCTCGAAGCGGTCAGGCTTGAGTTCGCGCATGTACTTCTTCATCCCGTCGGATTCAAACTGGAATATGGCGTTGGTTTCCCCGCGCTGAAACAGTTCGAATACCTTCTGGTCGTCCAGCGGGATGTAATCAATATCTATCTCCCGGCCGTGGTTCTGCTTGATGAGCCGCAGGGCTTCCTTAATAATGGTCAGGTTGCGCAGCCCCAGGAAGTCCATCTTGATTACCCCCGCATCCTCGATTACCTTACCACCAAACTGCGTAATCAGCAGCTCCGAATCCTTGGAGGTACTTACCGGGATAATCTCTGTCAGGTCCGAGGGGGCAATGATGATACCCGCCGCGTGGATACCGGTGTTACGCACGGTACCTTCCAGACGACGCGCCTCCTGAATTACCTTGGCCTGAAGGTCTTTGCCGGAGGCTATGGCCCGGAGGCGCTTCACGTTTTCCATCTCGTCGGGTGAGATGCCCTCCTTCTTCAGCAGACTTCCCTCCCCTTCCAGCGGCGCCGTAAAGATCCGGTTCAGGGTCATGTTGTAGGTAGGCTTGTCGGGCACCAGTTTCACCAGGGAGTTAGCATCCTGCAGGGGCAGGTCCATCACGCGGGCTACGTCCTTGAGCGATGACTTGGCCGCCATGGTACCGTAGGTCACGATCTGCGCTACCTGATTATAGCCGTACTTTTTTACTACGTAGTCAATTACCCGCTGCCGTCCTTCGTCGTCAAAGTCCGTATCAATATCGGGCAGTGACACCCGGTCGGGGTTAAGAAAACGCTCAAAAAGCAGGTCGTACTTGATGGGGTCAATATTGGTGATACCGGTACAGTAGGCCACCGCCGAACCCGCCGCCGAACCACGACCCGGCCCCACGAATACGCCTATCTCACGGGCTGCCTTGATAAAGTCCGCCACAATGAGGAAGTAGCCCGGAAAACCCATGTTCCGGATGGTATTCAGCTCGAAGTTGAGGCGCTCCTCTATCTCTGGCGTAATAGTTTCGTACTTCTGCCGTGCCCCTTCAAAGGTCAGGTGGCGCAGGTACTCCCACTGGTTCAGTACGTCGGGCGTCAGCTCCTTCTTACCTACTACTTCCGATATGGTATGGGTCTTGAACTCGTCAGGAATCGGGAAGTTGGGCAGCAAAATATCCTTCTTCAGCTCAAGGTTATCGATCTTCCCGACGATCTCATTCGTATTATCCAGCGACTCGGGCAGGTCGTTGAACAGGGTAAGCATCTCGTTGGTGTTCTTGAAGTAGAACTGGTCGTTGTAGAAGGCAAAACGTGAGCCCTTGGGTATCCCTACTTCATCGTCAAAGTCTTTGGCCGACGGAGTACTTTGCTTATCGCCGGTGTTGATACACAGCAGGATATCGTGGGCATTCCAGTCTTCCTGATCTACGTAGTGGGAGTCGTTGGAGGCGATAATCTTCACCCCGTGCTTACGCGCAAACCGCACCAGCACCTCATTTACGATTAATTGCTCCCGGATATCGTGGCGCTGTAGCTCCACGTAGTAATCTTCACCAAACAAGTCGAGCCACCACTTAAACTCCTTCTCACCTTCGGCCTCTCCTTTCTTCAGGATGGTCTTGGGTACCTGGGCACCAATACAGCAGGTAGTAGCAATCAGGCCCTTGTGGTACTTGACAATAAGCTCCTTACTGATACGGGGATATTTTCCGTACATACCTTCCATAAATCCCAGCGAGCAGAGCTTCACCAGGTTCTTGTAGCCTTCGGCATCTTTGGCCAGGAGCAGCTGGTGGTAGCGTACGTCCTTCTGTTCTTTGGTAAACTGCCGCTTATGGTGATCCTCCACCACGTAGAACTCACATCCTACGATGGGTTTCACACCCTGCTTATTGCCCTCAGCTACAAATTCAAAAGCACCAAACATGTTTCCATGGTCAGTAATGGCAATGGCAGGCATGTTATCAGCTTTGGCTTTTTTGAAAAGCTTCTTGATATCAGCCGCTCCATCGAGCAGAGAAAACTGAGTGTGGCAGTGTAAATGAGAAAATTGCATTTAAATAGGTGTTAAGCTGTTAGGTGTTAGCTACTAGCTTTTTTAAGTATAAAACGTTCGATTCTGTAGTTCAGGATATAAGCCCTTACTCCTCTTCCGGTTCGTCGAAGAAAATGTAGTTTAGGAATTCGCAGTAAGGCTTTATGAGGACAACGCCCTTCATGATCTCCTGCACAAACCCTTTCTGCTGCACCTCCTTATCGGTAAAGTAGTGCATAAAGAACAACTGCTTGCGCCGGAGTAGTTCTATTTCGGGATGATCTTTTGCGTAGCCTTTGGGAGATGTTTTCATCGTCTCCCCCCACACCTCCGGAAAGTAAGTACGAAAGGCATCAGCGTGGATGATCCGCTTCAGTTCATCGGCATTGTAGTCTACTTCCTGGCGGTACTTGGCGAGCTGCTGGGCCGTGGGGTTCCACATACCGGCCCCGATGAAAGACTCTCCGCCCGGCTGTACGTGCAGATAGTAGTCGATCCGGCCGGACTTACGCCCACCGGGCCCGATGGCGGCACTCAGCCAGCTTTTGTAGGGAGTCTTGTCGTTGGTAAACCGGATGTCCCGGTTGATGCGGAAGATGCAATCCTTCACCTGCGTATTTCCCAATTCATCTACTTTTTTCACCTCGTCCAGCAGGGCTTCTATGGTTTTCTCAAAATCCTTTCGGGCGGTCTCGTAGCGTTTGCGGTTGTCTTGAAACCAGTCCCGGTTGTTATTTTCACTCAAGTCACGCAGAAAGTGGAGCGTTTCGGCCTGAATCATAGGTATTCTTGGATTACTATAAGGAGGAAGACCAGGGGGCACTGCCGGCAGTTTTGGAGCAAAGTGCCTTATCTGCTGCAAATGAGCCCACTAATGATTAATCACTATTTTCGTTGCAAATATTGGCCTAATTTAACGAATTTTGAAGCTTCGACACTAATCTAACAGCATTTATCTTCCCCACATGGCAAGAATCCTGACCGGCATCCAGAGCAGCGGAAGGCCTCACCTTGGCAACATACTTGGCGCTATTGCACCAGCTATTGAACTTTCCAAAGATCCCAACAATGAGTCATTCTTCTTTATAGCGGATCTGCACTCCCTGATTACCATCAAGGACGGCCCCCTGCGCGAGGAGTATGTACGGGCTATCGCCGCTACCTGGCTGGCCTTTGGATTCGATACCGACCGCAACGTGTTCTGGCGGCAGTCGCGGGTACAGGAGCATACCGAACTGGCCTGGTACCTCAACTGCTTTACGCCATTCCCGATGCTGGCCAATGCCCACTCATTTAAGGACAAATCGGAACGACTTGCCGACGTCAACGCTGGTCTGTTTACCTACCCTGTCCTGCAGGCGGCCGACATTCTTCTGTACGATGCCAACATAGTACCCGTGGGTAAAGACCAGAAGCAGCACCTCGAAATGACCCGTGACATCGCTACCGCCCTCAACCGGCAGGTAGGTCAGGATATATTGGTACTACCCGATGCGCGTATTGACGAGCGGCTGATGGTGATACCGGGTGTGGATGGCCAGAAGATGAGCAAGTCGTACAACAACTACATTGATATATTCCTCCCGGAGAAGGAGCTACGGAAGGCGGTCATGAAGATCATGACGGACTCTACCCCGCTCGAAGAACCCAAGAATCCGGACACAGACATTACATTCCAGCTGTACTCTCTGATAGCCGGCGAACCAGAAGTAGCCCTCATGCGCCAGAACTACGAGAAGGGTGGATTCGGCTATGGACACGCCAAGCAGGCCCTGTATGAGATGATCCTGGAAAAATTCAGCGAGCCCCGCCGGATCTTTAACTATTACATGGAAAACACCGCCGAACTGGAACAGAAACTGGTAGAGGGTGAAGAGAAAGCCCGCCAGATAGCTCAGGAAACCATCAAAAAAGTACGTAAAGCTCTGGGATACGGTTCATGACCTCAGCCATAGAGGCTCTCGTACAGGCCGATCAGCAGCTGTTCCTGGCGCTCAACGGGCTTCACACCCCCTGGGCCGACCGGATCATGGAGTTCTTTACGTACAAGTTCACCTGGATCCCCATGTACCTGTTTCTGATCTATGTACTGGTGCGGGAGTTTCGCAAACAGTCCATTGGTATACTTTTGACGATCATAGCGGCCATTGGTCTGGCCGATCAGATCGCCTCCGGCCTCTTCAAGCCGTATTTTGCCCGGCTCCGCCCCTGCCACGATCCCGAGATTGGCTCGCTGGTGCATGTCGTGGACGGTTGCGGCGGACAGTACGGCTTTGTATCCTCCCACGCCGCCACCGCCTTTGCGCTGGCACTTTCAGTTCAGGTACTGACCGGAGGACGGCTTAAAGGAGCAGGCTGGCTGTACCTGTGGGCGGTGATCTATTCATTCAGCCGCATCTATGTAGGGGTACATTATCCGGCCGATATTACGGTAGGAGCCCTCGTTGGAATCCTGTCGGGAGCGGTATGTATCCTGATATACAAAAATGTTTTACAGCAAAAGCTGTCATAATTAATTGATATTCTCTAATTTTGCGCAAATTTTGAAAAAGCCATGGGCTCCATCAACACAGTAAAAATCTTCTCCGGTAGTCAGTCCGAATATTTGTCAAAGGATATTGCCCGATTCTTCGGGAAGGATCTTGGTGGGTATACCCTGCGCAAATTCAGTGACGGAGAACTCTCGCCAAGCTTTGAAGAATCCGTACGTGGCTGTGATGTTTTTCTGATCCAGTCTACCTTTCCGCCTACTGATAACCTCATGGAGCTGTTGCTGATGGTAGATGCCTGCCGCCGGGCCTCAGCGCACTATGTCAATGTGGTTATTCCTTACTTTGGCTACGCCCGTCAAGACCGTAAGGACAAGCCCCGGGTACCCATCGCGGCCAAGTTGGTGGCGAATCTGCTTTCAGCTTCGGGAGTCGATCGGTTGATGACCATTGACCTGCACGCCGGTCAGATCCAGGGCTTTTTTGACTTCCCGGTTGATCATCTGGAAGGTACTACGGTACTGGTGCCTTATATTAAGTCCCTGAACCTGGATCGTCTGCTGATTGCTTCTCCTGACGTGGGAGGTGCCGGACGCGCCCGGAACTTTGCCAAGATGCTTAACGTTGATATGATTCTATGCGATAAACAACGTAAGCGTGCCAATGAGATTGCTTCCATGCAGGTGATTGGTGATGTGGAGGGAGCGGATGTAGTACTCGTTGATGACCTGATCGATACGGGTGGAACTATCTGCAAGGCCGCGGAGATTATCCTGGAGAAGGGAGCACGCTCAGTAAGAGCTATTTGTACACACCCTATAATGTCCGGAAAGGCACACGAAAACATTGCCAACTCCGTTCTTGAAGAATTAATTGTTACGGACACTATTCCTTTAAAGCAGACTAATCCTAAGATACGGGTCATATCCGTAGCGGAGCTTTTTGCCAAAGCCATTGGCCGTATACGTGATCATGATTCTATTAGCTCACTATTCATAAATAATCAGTAATTTTTTTAATCGTAGTTATTTTACACTTAGTTTATCTTTTCAAATTATGAAAAAACATGAGATTGTAGGGTATAAAAGAGCGAATCTCGGCAAGTCTGAGTCTCAAGACCTGCGTGCCCAAGGTTACATTCCTTCAGTACTTTACGGTGGAAATTCACAGGTACATTTCTATGCACCTTCTATCCTTTTCCGTGAGCTGCTGTTTACTCCTGATGTATTCGAAGTAACCCTGAACATCGAAGGCGATCTATATACTGCCATTTTGCAAGATACACAGTACCATCCCGTTAACGACAGTCTGCTACACGCTGACTTCCTTGAGATCGTTGAAGGGAAAGAGATAAAGGTAGAGGTACCCGTTAAACTGACAGGTGCTTCAACCGGAGTAATGAAAGGTGGAAAACTTAACCAAAAATTGCGTAAATTGCGTGTGCAAGGTTTGGCTAAGAACATTCCTGACTATATTGAAGTTGATATAACAAACCTCGACCTTGGCAAATCGGTTAAGGTAGGTGCTATCCAACCAGAAGGATACACCATCCTAAGCCCAACAAGCAACCCTGTTGCTTCAGTTGAGATCCCACGTGCACTGCGTGGACAAATGCGTGGATAGTAATTTATTTTTCATGGCTAATAGATGCAAACGTGCCGACCTTTGGTCGGCATTTTTGTTTTAGCCCCTTTCCGGTCCTTCCCTCCTGCACAGGTACCTGCGTCCTCCCGATCCTTCCTACTACGGGTACTTCCGGTTGATCCTGCTGCTGCTTCTCCACATGTAGCAGTTTTTAACTATACGTAAGGGTACTAGTTGAGAAAAACTTCAACAGAAACAGGTACAGTGTGAGTGGCATGAATATTTAGAGTCAAGTGTAAATCCGGACAGCTTACAGATCCGAAAAACTACGGGCGTCTCACCTGAAAACCATCTGAATTACATCGGAACGGGCAGTGAGCGACAGTGGAATATTTTATCTGCCCCGGACTAGTACTACCTATAAACCAACTCAACACTAAAAATGGGAAAAAAACTCAGCAACGTTGCCGCAGAACCTTCTGGCAAAGTGAGTAAGAAGAATCATAAGGTATATCCGGGCACCCCCTATCCACTGGGAGCTACCTGGGATGGTCAGGGAGTAAACTTTGCTTTATTCGCTGAGAATGCACAGGGGGTCGAACTATGTCTGTTTGATTCACCCGATGATGAGTCCGAATCATCCCGAATCAAAATGACCGAACGCACCCATCACGTATGGCACGTGTACGTTCCTGAATTGCAACCAGGCCAGCTATATGGGTACCGGGTCCATGGTCCATACGATCCGCAGAACGGATATCGCTTTAACCCCAATAAATTACTGATTGACCCCTACGCGAAAGCCATATCAGGTACTATAGAATGGAATGAGGCATTATTCGGTTACGAGGTAGGTAACGCCGAGGAAGATATGAGTATGAGTGAGTCGGATAGTGCTCCGTTCATTCCTAAGTCAGTCGTAATAGATCCCAGCTTTGACTGGGGTGATGATAAAGCACCCAAAGTACCTTACCACAAATCCGTAATCTACGAAACGCATGTAAAGGGCTTTACTAAACAACATCCTGAGATTCCCGAAGAGATCAGAGGTACCTATGCGGCAATTGCGCATCCGGTTACGATCAATTACCTGAAGGAACTGGGTATTACGGCCATTGAGCTGCTGCCGGTACATCACTTTATTACCGACTGGCACCTGAAAGAAAAAGGCCTTACCAACTACTGGGGGTATAACTCCATTGGTTTCTTTGCTCCGGATGTACGCTACTCAAGCAGTGGTACCCGTGGCGAACAGGTATTCGAGTTTAAGAGCATGGTTAAAGAACTACATAAAGCCGGTATCGAGGTGATTCTGGACGTAGTATATAACCATACCGGTGAAGGTAACCATATGGGCCCGACTCTTTCCTTCAAGGGGATAGATAATAGTTCATACTACCGCCTGGTAGAAGAAGACAAGCGCTTCTATATGGACTATACGGGTACTGGTAATACCCTAAATGCCCAGCTCCCCAGTGTACTCCGCCTGATCATGGACAGCCTGCGCTACTGGATCCTGGAGATGCACGTGGATGGATTCCGCTTTGACCTGGCTTCGGCCCTGGCCCGTGAGCTTCACTCTGTAGATCGCCTGGGCTCCTTCTTTGATATCATCCATCAAGATCCTATCATATCACAAGTTAAGCTTATTGCTGAACCCTGGGACATTGGCGAAGGCGGCTACCAGGTAGGTAACTTCCCTCCGGGCTGGACCGAGTGGAATGGTAAGTACCGCGATTGTATGCGTGACTACTGGCGCGGCGAAAACAGTATGCTGGCCGAATTTGCTACCCGTTTTACCGGTAGTCCTGACCTGTACCAGGGTGACAACCGACGCCCGATCGCTAGTATCAACTTTATTACGGCGCACGACGGGTTTACCCTGAATGACTTGGTATCGTACAATGAGAAACATAACGAAGCCAACGGGGAAGATAACAACGACGGCGAGAGTCACAACCGCTCCTGGAACTGTGGTGCTGAAGGCCTTACTGATGATCCGGAAATCATAGAACTCCGCAACCGTCAGAAGCGCAACTTCCTGGCAACACTATTCCTGTCACAGGGGGTACCTATGCTTTTGGCCGGTGATGAAATCGGGCGCAGCCAGGGGGGCAACAACAACGCCTACTGCCAGGATAACGAGATATCGTGGTTTGACTGGAAGAATGCGGATATGGACCTGATGCAGTTTACCAAGAAGTTGATTGAACTCCAGAAAAACCATCCGGTATTCTGCCGTCGTCGCTGGTTCCAGGGGCAGCCTATCAAGGGAACAGGTGTAGAGGATATCGCGTGGTTCCTGCCCGAAGGTACCGAAATGAACGAAGAGAACTGGAGCAATGACTTTGCCAAGTCGCTGGGGGTGTTCCTGAACGGACGCGGCCTGCGCTCAGTAGGCCCCAAAGGTGAGCAGATCGTAGATGACTCGTTCTACGTTATTTTTAATGCCCACCACGAACCCCTGGAGTACAAGTTACCATCCAAGAAGTATGGTGAAGAATGGATCAAGATTATGGATACCAGTGAAAACTTTATCGATGAAAAAAGTAGTGACACCTACAACCCGGGTGACACGGTGGTAGTCCAGAGCCGATCAGTAGTACTTCTTAAATACCCATTCAAAAAGTAAGTATGAATCTATTGGATGTAAGAAAAAGATCCCTCGGTGTTAGTTTTAACACCGAGGGACAGGCCGATATATATGTCTGGTCACCCATAGCCAAGAAAGTTGCCCTGGTACTTCCGGACAAGAACAAGACCATCTCGTTAGCGAAGGAGGATATGGGCTACTGGCACACTTCCACTACGGATATCAAACCCGGGGATCTGTATAAAATAGTACTGGATGATGATCTGGAGCGTCCGGATCCGGCTTCGCTGGCACAGCCCGAAGGAGTACACGGTCCCTCGCAGGCCATAGATGTCAATACCTTTAAGTGGACCGACAGCAACTGGAACAACATTCCTCTCGAGGATTACATCCTGTACGAGCTGCATACCGGTACGTTTACACCCGAGGGTACTTTTGCTTCCATGGAGCAAAAGCTGGATTACCTGAAAGAACTGGGCGTTAATGCTATCGAGATCATGCCGGTGGCCCAGTTCCCTGGCTCACGCAACTGGGGATACGATGGGGTACTTCCCTTCGCTACCCAGAACTCGTACGGCGGAGCCGAAGGGCTACAGCACCTGGTGGATGCCTGTCATCAGAAAGGTATCGCCGTTATACTGGATGTTGTGTACAACCACATGGGCCCCGAAGGTAACTACCTCAACGACTTTGGCCCCTACTTTACCGACAAGTACAATACCCCCTGGGGACCCGCTCTGAACTTTGACGATGCCGGTTGCGATGGGGTAAGAAAGTACTTCACCGAGAACCTCCTGATGTGGTTCCGGGACTTTCATATTGATGCCGTACGGATGGATGCTGTGCATGCCATTAAGGACTTCAGTGCCACGCATATCCTGCGCGAGATGAAGATGTGCGTTAATGAGCTCATGCAGCAGACCGGACGTACCCACTACATGATCGTCGAACTGGATCTGAACGATACCCGCTTTATCAATCCGCTGGAAGAGCAGGGATTTGGTATGGATGCCCAGTGGGTGGATGAGTTTCACCACGCGCTGCGGGTAACCGCTGGTGGCGATCGTAATGGGTACTATTCTGACTTTACCGGTTTACAGCATCTGGCCAAAGCCTATACGGACGCGTATGTATACGACGGGCAGTACTCGCCCCATCGTGACAAAATATTCGGTATCAAAGCTGAAAACAACCCGGGTAAGCAGTTCATCGTGTTCTCCCAGAACCACGATCAAGTCGGCAACCGTATGCTGGGCGAGCGTACCAGCCAGTTGTCGAGCTTCGAGATGCAGAAACTCATGGCCGGTGCCGTGATGGTAAGTCCGTTCCTGCCGATGTTATTCATGGGGGAAGAATACAGCGAGCCGAATCCGTTCCTGTACTTCGTGAGTCATACCGATCCGGAACTGGCCGAAGCTGTGCGTAAGGGACGTAAGGCCGAGTTTGCGGCATTCCACGCTCAGGGTGAAGCACCAGACCCCATGGCCGAAGATACCTTTAATGAGTCGAAGCTGCAATGGGAGTTGCTGAATCAGGATCCACACCAGACGATGTTCAGGTACTACCAGACCCTGATCCGGCTCCGGAAGGAGCTTCCGGCACTTCGTCAGCTCAACCGCAAACAAGTGGAGGTAGTACCCAACGAGGAGCAGCAAACGCTCGTACTTCATCGCTGGCACGACAACGACCACGTCGTATGTGTGATGAATTTTTCTAAAACAGCACAACAAGTCTCGTTACCATCTTACTCAGATAGTTTGACAAAGGTATTGGATTCGGCCGCTCCCGAGTGGAAAGGGCCGGCTGCCTCACCTGACCAAGCCGACAGTACAAGTGCTGTCACCGTTCAACCTGAGTCTATCATAATCTACACCAACCATGCATAATCCTGTCGCTACTTATAGGATACAGTTCCACGAGAACTTTACCCTGGCTGATGCAGAGAAAATACTACCCTACCTCCAGAAACTGGGGGTAGGTACTCTTTATGCTTCTCCTATTTTTGAAGCTACCCCCGGAAGTACCCACGGGTACGACGGCGTCAACCCGCACCGGATCAACCCCGAGGTAGGTACCGAAGAGCAACTGAGAGATATATGTACCCGGCTGAAAGAGCAGGGGATCAGCTGGCTCCAGGATATCGTGCCCAACCACATGGCCTACCACCCCAACAACGAGTGGCTCATGGATGTACTCGAGAAGGGGCAGCTTTCGGCCTACGCGGCGTTTTTCGACGTAGCCTGGACCAGCCAGCTCTACAGCGGGCGCATCATGGTACCTTTCCTGGGGAGCCCGGTGGATGAGGTTATCAAGAATGGAGAACTCAAAGTCAAATATCAGCCGGACCGGCTACGGTTGTACCTATCCTACTACGACTCTGATTATCCCGTGGGCTTCCGATCCTACGCCCGGGTACTACAAGCCGGCAGCGGACAGAAATCAGAAGCCATTAACCAGCTCCTGGAAAAACTGGATGAGATTCATAAAGAAGACGAACCCGAGGCTTTTGCCAGCCGCTGGGAGGAGTTCCTGCAGCAGTTTGCTTCCCTTCTGAAAAACAAGACGACGGGGGCTTACATTGAGTCTGCCCTGAAGGCAGTCAATGAGGATCAGGAGCTGATCAGTCAGATCGCCGATGAGCAGGCCTACCGGCTGTGCCACTGGCAGGAAACCGACAAGCAGATCAACTTCCGCCGGTTCTTTACCGTCAATAGTCTGATCTGTCTGAATATTCAGAACCCGGAGGTTTTCAAAACCTACCACCAGTTTATTAATACGCTGGTGCAGGAAGACCTGTTCCAAGGGGTACGTATTGACCACGTTGACGGGCTCTTCGACCCAACTGGCTACCTTCAGCAACTGCGGGAGCTGGTGGGTGAGGAAAAGTACATTGTGGTTGAAAAGATTCTGGAACCGGGCGAAGACTTACCGAAGCAGTGGCCCATTCAGGGTGCTACCGGTTATGAGTTTCTGTCTGATGTCAACAACCTCTTTACCAACCGCAACAGCAAAAAAAGCTTTACCGACTACTATACCAAGATGGTAGGTGACGAGGCTTCGGCCCATGATCAGATCCACGACAAAAAAGCCTACATCCTGAACGAGCACATGGGTGGGGAGTTGAATAATCTGTACCATCTTTTTGTTGACCTGAATCTGGCTGATGAAAAGGCGCTTACCAAAGTAGATCCTGAAATACTCAAGAAGGCGATTGGTGAAGTACTGATCCAGTGCCCGGTGTACCGGTACTACGGCAACAGCCTGCCCCTGGATGAGGAGGAAACCGCAGCCGTACAGGATATCTTTGACAATATCCGGGGCAGCAAGAAAGACCTGGCGCCGGGGATTGATCTGCTGGAGGAGGCCATTCTGAAAAAGCCTGCGAAAGGAGATGCCGCCTACATTAAGAATGCCCTGCGCTTCTACCAGCGGTTGATGCAGTTTACGGGGCCACTGATGGCGAAGGGGGTAGAAGATACCCTCATGTACACGTACAACCGCTTTGTAGGGCATAATGAAGTAGGTGATAGTCCGGAGGCGTTTGGGTTGACTCCCGACGAATTCCACCAGAAAATGGCTGACCGCCAGAAGAACTGGCCCCTGGCTCTCAATACGACCTCTACCCACGATACAAAGCGTGGCGAGGATGTACGCGCCCGGCTCAATGTACTGACGGATCTGGCCGATGAATGGCTACAGGCCGTACAGGAATGGAAGAAGCTAACCGCTGATCTTAAGAAAAACGGCGCTCCTGACGATAACGATGAGTACCTGATCTACCAGACCATCCTGGGAGCCCTGCCCATGCCGGGTGAAGACGAAGACGAGTTTACGGAGCGTGTACAGGAGTACCTGCAGAAAGCCCTACGGGAAGCCAAGCAGCACTCCAACTGGACTACACCGAATGAAGAATACGAAGAAGGTACCAAGGCGTTTGCCAAAGCGCTCCTGGATCAAAGCAAACCTTTCTGGAAGAGTTTTTCGGCTTTCCATCAGAAGGTAGCCGACTACGGTATCGTCAACTCCCTGTCGCAGGTACTGCTCAAGTTTACCTGTCCGGGGGTACCTGATGTATACCAGGGCACCGAGTTCTGGGACCTGAGCCTGGTGGATCCGGACAACCGTCGTAAGGTAGACTACGAAAAACGCCAGCAGTGGCTGGATGAACTGGATTCGCAGGACGTTAATAAGCAGGAGGATGTATGGCAGGATCTGTGGCAACAGCGATCCAATGCCAGAATCAAACTGTGGTTGACCCATACCCTGCTCAACGAGCGGAAGCGTAATGCTGACATCTTTGCCAAGGGTGACTATGTACCCCTGGAGGTGAGTGGTAAGTACAAGGACAACATCATTGCCTTCGCCCGTACCTACCAGCAGACCAGCTATGTGGTAGTTGTACCTCTGCACGTAGCTCAGCTCTGCGAACAACAGGGTAAGGACCTGCTGGAACTGGATTGGGAGGATACCAAGATCGAACTACCCAAAGGTATCGCTACGGAGTGGCAGCATCTGCTCCTGAAAACGGAGGGTACTGTCGAGAAAGAACTAGCCCTGAGTGGTTTGTTTACGATACTACCCTTTGCGGTTCTGAAGTTCAAGGCAAAGAATGAGCGGGGCGCCGGTATATTACTCCATATCACCTCCCTTCCTTCCCCGTTTGGATTAGGAGACATGGGTCCTGAGGCGAAGGCATTTGCCGACTTTCTATACCGTACCGGACAGAAGTACTGGCAGCTACTACCCCTCAATCCCACCGAAAAGGGACAGGCTCATTCGCCCTACAGTGCCCTATCCAGCCGGGCGGGTAATCCGTTACTGATCAGTCCGGAGCTACTGGCTCAGGAAGGACTACTGGATGCGAAGGAGCTCAAGAAGTACCAGCTTCCTACCAAGGATACAGCCGACTATGCCGAGGCCGAGCGGGTCAAAAGCGAGCTGTTCGAGATAGCCTGGACTAACTTCAAGGAGGGCGAGTTTGCTACCATGAAGCAGCAGTTCCTGGACTTCTGCAAGCAGGAGGCCCTGTGGCTGGATGACTTTGCGCTCTTCATAGTGCTCAAGGACATGAATGACAAAAAGCCCTGGTTTGAGTGGCCGAAGGAATACAAGCTTCGTGACCAAAAAGCCATTGATAAAGTCATAAAGGAACAGGCTGATAAGATAGAGAAGACCAAGTGGCTGCAGTTCATATTCATGATGCAGTGGAAGCGACTCCGCACCTACTGCAACAACCGGGGAATCCAGCTATTTGGTGATATGCCCTTCTACACCAGCTACGATTCCGTAGATGTGTGGGGCAACAAGGAGATCTTCAGCCTGGATGAAGAAGGGAATATGACCGGCATAGCTGGCGTACCACCTGATTTCTTCAGTGAAGACGGACAGCTATGGGGTATGCCGGTGTTTGAATGGGATGTACTGAAAGAGCAGAACTACAAGTGGTGGATCGAGCGACTCATCAAGAACATCGAGTTGTTTGATATCGTACGCCTTGACCACTTCCGGGCCTTTGCTGACTACTGGGTAGTACCTGCCGGAGAGAAAACCGCCCGTAAGGGTGAGTGGAAGCTGGGACCTGGATCTGAGTTCTTTAATCTGGTTAAGAAGGAGCTGGGAGGCTTGCCTTTCATTGCTGAGGACCTGGGCGATGTCAGTGATATCGTTCTGGAGCTACGTGATGAGTTTGACCTGCCGGGCATGAAGGTGATCTTGTTTGCCTTCGACGAGACCATGCCGAAGAACATCTTTGTTCCCCATAATTTTGTTCCCAACTTTGTAGCCTACACCGGTACCCACGACAACAATACCGTCATGGGCTGGTACCACCAGGAGGGCAAGGAGGACAAAAATCGTCTGGATAAATACGTAGGACGTGTTCTGCCGGATGATGAGATCGCTCCTACTATGTGCCGGCTGGCTTTTTCATCCGTAGCGAAGATCGCCATCATCCCGGTGCAGGACCTACTGGGACTGGATGAGAACTCGCGGATGAACTACCCCGGTGCAGGCGAAGGCAACTGGCTGTGGCGTATGACACCCGGACAAATCACCAAAGAAGCCGAAGATCAGCTACGGGAGTGGACTCAGATATACAACCGTGACTAAGTTGTTTTGATACCTTTAAACAAGGAGGCCCTGCCGGTATACCGGCAGGGCCTATTTTTATACCGAAGTATAGATAGTTATTTCACTACATCCTTCCACTCTACACGTGAAGGATTTTTTTCCGTAGCTGCCACCTTAGGGGCTTCTATCTGGATGCTGCTGTCCTCAATGAATTCCTGATCAGTCACCTCCTCCACAGCGATATGCGGAGCAATTACCAGCGAAACGATCGACATCAGCTTGATCAGGATGTTCATGGATGGACCGGACGTATCCTTGAAAGGATCACCCACGGTATCACCCGTCACGGCTGCTTTGTGCGGCTCCGACTTCTTATAGTAGGTCTGGCCGTTGATGATGGCCCCTTTCTCAAAAGACTTCTTCGCGTTGTCCCAGGCACCACCGGCGTTGTTCTGGAAAATACCCATCAGTACACCCGATACAGTCACACCAGCCAGTAATCCACCCAGTACCTCAGGACCGAATATAAATCCAACCACTACCGGTACGATCAGGGCTATCAGACCCGGAGCCACCATTTCCCGGATAGAAGCCTGCGTAGAGATGGCTACGCACTTCTCGTACTCGGGTCGTGCTGTACCTTCCATGATACCGGGTATCTCGCGGAACTGACGACGTACCTCTTCCACCATTTTCATGGCGGCACGTCCCACGGCTGCAATGGCCAGTGACGAGAAAATAAAGGGGATCATGGCTCCTACGAAGAGCCCCGCCAGTACATTGGCCTTGTATATATCAATTGCATCGATACCAGCCACCCCGCAGAAGGCCGCGAAAAGCGCCAGTGAAGTAAGAGCCGCCGAAGCGATAGCAAAGCCTTTACCCGTAGCTGCGGTGGTGTTACCTACGGCATCGAGTACATCCGTACGTCCACGTACCTCCTCGGGCAGGTGCGACATCTCCGCAATACCACCGGCGTTATCAGCAATGGGTCCGAAGGCATCAATAGCCAGCTGCATGGCCGTGGTAGCCATCATACCGGCCGCCGCAATCGCTACTCCGTACAGACCGGCCAGTTCATAACTGATAAAAATACCGGCTGCCAGTACGATGATAGGAATAACCGTAGACTCCATACCCACCGAAAGACCACCGATGATGTTGGTAGCGTGTCCCGTCGATGACTGATTTACGATCGACTGTACCGGACGTTTGCCCATAGCGGTATAGTACTCTGTAACAGCTGACATGATAGCTCCCACAATAGAACCGAGTAGTATAGCCCAGAAAACATCCAGTGACGTAAACTCTACCCCACGTAGCGTCAGACTCTCTTCGGGTAGCATCCAGATCGTAAGGGGATAGGAAGCAATCAGCGTGATCAAAATAGAAGCCCAGTTACCCCGATTGAGGGCTCCCTGTACATTCCCATTATCATCACCCACCCGTACCAGCATCATGCCAATGATAGAGGCGATCAGCCCTACGCCGGCTATTACCATCGGCAGCAGAATGGGTGCAATACCCCCGAAATTATCGGGCTGGCGGGCCATGATCTCTCGACCCAGTACCATGGTAGCCAGAATGGTCGCCACGTATGAACCAAACAAGTCAGCTCCCATACCGGCGACGTCACCCACGTTGTCACCTACGTTATCGGCAATGGTGGCCGGGTTGCGCGGGTCATCCTCAGGAATACCGGCTTCTACCTTACCTACCAGGTCAGCTCCTACATCGGCCGCTTTGGTATAGATACCACCGCCCACGCGGGCAAAGAGAGCGATGGATTCAGCTCCCAGCGAGAAGCCCGCCAGTACTTCCAGTACCGTTTCCATGGGCAAGCCGTTCACATCGCTGCTGTCACCTACAAACAACTGGTAGAACACGATGAACAGGACACTGAGCCCCAGTACCGCCAGACTAGCAACTCCGATACCCATCACCGAGCCACCGGTAAAAGATACCTCCAGCGCTTTGGTTAGGCTGGTACGTGCCGCCTGGGTAGTACGTACGTTGGATTTGGTAGCAATGTTCATCCCGATGTACCCGGCAAAGGCTGAAATAAACGCCCCGATAACAAAAGCTATCCCAATGTACCAGCTTGAATTTTCTACTAATGTACCCGACCACCCCAGCAGGATACTAACTATGATACCAAACACAATAAGTACCCGCCATTCGGCCTTAAGAAAGGCAAGGGCACCATCGGCAATGGCATCGGCAATTTCCTTCATTCGGGCATCACCGGCATCCTGCTTCACCACCCAGCCTCGTTTAATAAACATAACCAGTAGACCAACCAGTCCTAATACTGGTACCAGATAAGTAATGTTACTCATGCGTTAATACGATTGGTTAAGTGTTTAAGAATCAAAATCATGTAAATATAGATTTTGCCCTTTCATAAAAAAATGCTTTAAGAGGCCAAATAGATTATTTTTTATACTTTTTATGAAATATTTAAGAAAGCCAATTCGATTATTGCATCTTTGTCCTTACTGTCAGTAGATTACGTCTTTTTACCTTTAAAATGTCCCTACTACCCCTGTTCAGAATGAAAAGCATTTTTTACAAATCATACCTTTTTCTCTTACTCCTTCTTATTCCCAAAGCCTACTCTCAGTCGCCCGCCGTGCCTTCCAGCGAGATTCTTCAGAATCTTAAAAAGCTGAATATGTTGGGGTCTGTCCTGTATATAGCCGCACATCCCGATGACGAGAATACGCTGATGCTGGCCTACTTATCCAAAGATCGACTGGCCCGTACTGCTTACCTGTCCCTGACGCGCGGGGATGGCGGTCAGAACCTGATCGGAGCCGAACAGGGATACAACATCGGCATTATACGTACGCAGGAACTACTGGCGGCGCGCCGGATCGACGGAGCCGAGCAGTTCTTCTCGCGCGCCTATGACTTTGGCTTTTCGAAGACCCGTGAGGAGACACTCAACTTCTGGGATCGCGATAAAGTACTGGGCGATGTAGTATGGATGATTCGTAAGTACCAGCCGGATGTGATCATTACTCGTTTTCCGCCCGACCCCAGGGCTGGTCACGGTCATCACCAAACGTCAGCCTATATGGCCGAAGAAGCTTTCAAACTGGCGGCCGACTCCAGGTCATACCCGGATCAGCTGGCGTACGTGAAGCCCTGGCAGGCCAAGCGCATCGTCTGGAACTCCTACAACCGCGGCTTTACCAACGAAGCCCCTACCGAAACAAACGTACCCTACATAGCGGTAGAACTGGGAGGATTCAACCCGCTGCTGGGCAAGTCCTATACAGAGATAGCCGCCGAAAGCCGCAGCCAGCACAAGAGCCAGGGCTTTGGCTCGTCGGCGGTCAGGGACCAGCGCACCGACTACCTGCTGCATACCGCCGGAGTACCCGCCCAAAAGGGTATTTTTGATGGGGTGGATACCAGCTGGGCCCGGGTACCTAATAGCGCAGCAGTAGCTCGTCTGGTGAAGGAAGCGATCAGTACTTTCAACATGAGTCAGCCAGCCGCCTCGGTACCTACCCTGGTGCGTATTCATAAAGAGTTGCATAAGCTGGACCAGAAGAATGTACTGGTACAGGCCAAAAAGCAGGAGGTGGAGAGCCTCATTCAGCAGTGCCTGGGGCTGTGGTTTGAAACGAACCCAACCGAGTACTCAGCCGTGCCGGGTACTCCCGTGGACCTGAGAATAAATGTAGTAAAGCGGGGCAACTACCCCGTAAAGCTGGTAGGTATCCAGTGGACCGGACGGGCGGGCGATAGTACCCTAAACAAGAGTCTGCAGCTCAACAAAGCCGAAAACCTGATGATCCGGGCCAGCCTGCCCACCAGCCTCAAGAGCAGCCAGCCCTACTGGCTTGAGCAGCCGCTTCAGAAAGGTATATTCCAGATCAACGACCAGCGCGCCATCGGATATCCTGAAAATACCTCCCAGACCGTCACCCGCTATACATTTGAAATAGACGGACAGCCATTTACATTCAGTCAGCCGTGGGTCTACAAATTCACCGATCCGGTAGCCGGTGAGCAGTACCGTCCATTCGAGATCAGACCTGCCGTAACCACCAATCTAAATGAGTCTGCCTATATATTTACCAGTAGTTCTCCCCAGCAGGTACTGGTACTGGTAAAGGCTCAGCAGAAAAATGTAAAAGGTACCGTCAAGCTCCAGGTACCGGCCGGATGGAATGTAGAGCCCGCCTCTCACAGTTTCCAGTTCAACGATAAGTATCAGGAAGAAACGTACCAATTTACGGTAGTACCTCCTGCCCAGAACCAGGAAGCGGCGCTACGGGCTGTGGCTACGGTAAATGGTCAGGAGTACGCCACTTCGCTCAGGACCATCCAGTACGCGCACATTCCTACGCAGACTATATTCCCTCCGGCGGAGGCCAAACTGGCCCGGGTGGACGTTCAAAATCTGGCTAAGCGGATCGGCTATATAGCCGGTGCTGGTGATGATGTACCGGCGGCGCTTCGTCAGATGGGAGCTACGGTAGTGATGCTTAATGAAGGCGAATTAAGCAAGGACCTGAGTGGCTACGATGCCATTGTAGTAGGTGTAAGAGCCTACAACACCGAGGAACGGCTGCGCTTTTATCAGGACAAGCTGATGAACTACGTAAAAAATGGTGGTACCATGGTAGTACAGTACGCTACCCCACAGGGGCAGAAGGTACCTCAGCTGGGACCTTATCCCTTTAAGCTCGGACGTGACCGGGTGGCGGAGGAAGATGCCGAGATGCGCGTGCTCAAACCCAACCACCCCCTGCTGAACTTTCCGAACAAGATTGGCCCGAAGGATTTTGAAGGATGGGTACAGGAGCGGGGCCTTTACTTCGCCGAAGAATGGGCACCGGAGTACCAGCCTGTATTCTCGAGTAATGATGTAGGAGAAACTCCCAAAGAGGGTAGCCTGATCTATGCTCCCTACGGAAAGGGACACTATATCTACACCGGTCTTTCCTTTTTCAGAGAGTTGCCAGCCGGTGTTACCGGAGCCTACCGGTTGTTTGCCAATCTGATCTCGGTAGGTAAAGCCAACTGATCAAAGCCCTATTTACCTGACTAAGTACCCAAAACCACCGTACGAATTGACAACTGCCACCACTCCCTGGAAAATCTGGATTGACACCGGAGGTACTTTTACAGACTGTCTTGCCATCGACCCTTCGGGTCAGCGACACCGAGCTAAAGTACTCAGCAGTGGATACCTACGGGGCCGTATAATACGTAAGGTTGACGCCAACTACTATGAGTTTGAGGCCCCCTGGCAGCACCCCAGCCACCTGCTAAATGGGTATCATTTTCGTCTGCAGGGAAGTCATAGCATGACTAAGCTCCTGTCTATCAACTACGAAAGCAAGACTATTACGTTAGAAGATAATTTAACACCGATTTATAACGTTGATTTTGAGCTTTTCACCGGAGAGGAGGCGCCTGTACTAGCTACCCGGTTGGTGACAGGGACTCCCCTCCGCAAGCCGTTCCCTCCGCTCAGCATGAGGCTGGGCACCACCAAGGGTACCAACGCGCTGCTGGAGAAGAAAGGGGCTAAAACCCTGCTGGTAGTGACGCAGGGGTTCGAAGACCTGCTCCGGATCGGGACGCAGCAAAGACCGCATCTGTTTCAGCTGAATATACCCGAGCCTACCTTACTTTATCAGGCCGTATTTGGCATCAGGGAACGACTGGAGCCGGATGGCTCCATCGATGTACCCCTTACGCAGGACGAACTGGCCCGGCTTGGCAGCTACTGCACTACCCATGGTTTTGAGTCAGTAGCCATCTCCCTTTTACATTCCTACCGCAATCCGATCCACGAAGAGCAGATCGCCAGCTATCTCAAGTCCATTGGGATACCCTACCTCTCCCAGTCGGCCCGGCTGTTCCCGGGTCTGCACTACCTGAGGCGTACCCAGACGGCCGTCATCAATGCCTACCTGTCGCCCGTGCTGGATACCTACCTCCGCCGGATCAGAACCTCACTGGGTGATGCTTCGCTGAAAGTAATGACAAGTGCCGGAGGCCTGGTCGGGGCAAATAACTTCCGGGCCAAAGACAGCCTGCTCAGCGGACCGGCCGGTGGCATGGTAGCCGCTACTTCGCTGGCCCAGCGGCTAGGTTTTGATAAGGTACTTACATTTGACATGGGTGGTACCAGTACCGACACCGCCCGTATTGCCGGACGCCCGGATATCCAATACACCACCCGGATCAATTCCCTCGAAATGCACAGCCCGGCCCTTGCCATCGAAACCGTTGCGGCCGGCGGAGGCTCGGTATGCTGGTACGACGGGTTCAGCCTGCGGGTAGGCCCCGAGAGCGCCGGAGCCCATCCGGGACCGGCCTGTTACGGAGCCGGGGGCCCGCTCACCATTACGGATGTAAACCTGCTGCTCGGCAAGATGGACCCTACGCAGCTGGGGATACCCATTCACCGGGAGCTGGCGGAGGAAGCCCTCACAAAATTGCAGGATGAGATTACCAACAGCAGCGGAAGCAGCCTGACAGGTAAGGAAATACTGCTGGGACTGGAACGCATTGCCAACGAGAAAATGGCCGAAGCCATACGCCGTATCTCAGTAGCTAAGGGAGTGGATCCTCGTGACTACGCGCTGCTTACCTTCGGGGGCGCCGGTGGTCTGCACGGGTGCCAGCTCGCCGAAATCCTGGGCGTCCAGCACGTGATCATTCCTTTTGACGCGGGGCTCTTCAGTGCCCTGGGTATGGGAGAAGCACAGGTAAGCCGGATCGTATCGGTACAGGTACTACAGAAATGGACCGAAATTGCCTCACAACTCCCGGACCTGATCCAGGAACTACAGGCCAAAGGTATTCAGGAAGTACAACAGGAGGCGGTAGGCGAAACCGAAGTAGGCTTCTGTTCGGTCTTCCTGCGGTACAGCGGGCAGGAGAGCAGTATTGAAGTACCCTACCAGGGGGCCGATACACTCCGGCAGTTTGAGCAGCTTTACCAGACGCAGTTTGGCTACCTCCCCCATAACCGCGACGTAGAAGTAGAAAGCCTCCGAATGATGATTCAGGAGAAGAAGGAAGAAACGTCCGCCGTTTCGTCTCCTGAGCATTTTCAAAAGCTTCAACCCAGGCTCACCCTCAAATCCCCCTACATGACTGAGCAGGAAGTAGGGGTATACGATTGGCAGACACTCGGGGCCGGAGATGTCCTGACCGGACCGGCTATACTTCGCAATGCCACCTCTACCACCTACCTGCCCGAAGGCTGGGAAGCCATCACTCAGGCTACCGGGGATATTATTGTTTCGGATAAGCGAACTGGAGCATCCACGACGGCCATTCACCATACCCGTGAAGTAGAACTGGAGCTGTTTACCAATCGCTTTACGGCCATTGCGGAAGAAATGGGGGCTCAGCTCCAGCGCTCGGCCTTTTCAGTCAATGTCAAAGAACGCCTCGACTTCTCCTGCGCCCTGCTGGACCCGAAAGGGGAATTACTGGTCAATGCGCCGCACATACCCGTGCATCTGGGTAGTCTGGGTATCTGTACCCGACTGGTAAAAGAGGTACTAGAGATAGGTCCGGGTGATGTAGTCATCACCAATCATCCCAGGTACGGAGGCTCGCACCTGCCGGATGTCACACTCATCGCGGGTGTTTTTACAGAATACCAACAGTGCGTAGGTTACGTGGTCAACCGGGCCCACCACGCCGAAATCGGTGGCAAACGCCCCGGTTCCATGCCTCCCGATGCTACCCGACTGCACGAAGAGGGAGTGGCTATACTGCCCCAGTACCTGGTAAGACAGGGCGAGATGCAGTGGGAAGCCATCAAGAAGTTGTTTACCGAAAGCCCCTATCCTACCCGTATGCTGGCCGAAAACGAGGCTGATATTGTAGCCGCACTTTCGTCGCTGCGAAGGGGACAGGAAGAGCTCCTCAACCTGGTACACGAGCACGGTGTCCGGAAGGTAATCACCTATATGCAACTACTGAAGCGCAGTGCCTCTCAACAGGTAAGGCAGGCGCTCAAACCGCTGATCGGGAAGCAACTGAAGGCTGTTGAATACATTGACGACGGTCGTCGCATTGCCCTGCAGGTATCGGTAGATAACCGCCGGATACGCTTTGACTTTACGGGTACATCCAAGGTTCACTCACAGAACCTGAATGCCAATATATCCATTATTCACAGCGCCATCCTCTATGTACTTCGCTTACTGGTAGGCAAAGAAATCCCGCTGAACGATGGACTAATGAATCATGTAGACCTGGTACTACCGGAGGACTCCTTTCTCCACCCCCACTTTGAAGATGATCCTACGCTATGCCCTGCCGTAGTGGGAGGCAACACCGAAGTGAGCCAGCGACTGGTGGATACGCTCCTGAAGGCATTTGGGCTGGCGGCCTGCAGCCAGGGTACCATGAATAACTTCCTGTTCGGCAATGACCGCTTTGGGTACTACGAAACTATAGGTGGAGGAGCCGGAGCCGGACCTGGTTTTGGAGGCCGCTCGGGGGTACATCAGCATATGACCAATACCCGCATTACCGACCCGGAAGAGCTGGAACGGCGCTACCCGGTAAGGCTGCGCAGGTTTGGCATCCGGACAGGATCAGGGGGAGCGGGTAAATGGAAAGGCGGGGATGGAATTATCCGCGAATTTGAATTCAAGGAAAACCTGGACGTAACGCTCATCGGGCAACACAACCATTTCTCCCCCTACGGGCTGGAAGGTGGGGAGGCGGGCAAGACCTCTATCATTACCTTTGTCCATAAAGATGGAGTACTCGAAAAATCTCCCGCTATCTGCAGCAAGCAGGTACATCCGGGCGAGCGCCTGATTATCGAAACTCCCGGCGGTGGAGGTTATGGCCAGGCCTGACAAGTACATGTTTCAACCCGATAATTATCTTCCTGCTGAATGAAGTACCTCACCCTCCGGTCAGGATTTTCCAGCCTGCTTTTCTGGTCGGTCATTTCGGCGGCTTTTATCGGCCCCGGTACCGTCACCACCTGCGGACTGGCGGGAGCTACCTACGGTACTTCGCTGCTGTGGACTCTGGTATTCTCAACGTTCAGTACCATCCTACTTCAGGAAGCCGCCGCCCGCATTACCATTGGTTCGGGTAAGAATCTGGGCGAAATACTCTCGGCCCGGCACGGCAGCCGGGGTCGGACCATTAACTGGCTCCTGGCCCTTGGTGTCATTACCGGCTGCGCTGCCTACGAGGCGGGTAACATTCTGGGCGCCGTAGCCGGTATTCAGTTACTGGTAGATGTACCCGCCTGGGTACTGACCGGGCTCGTCGGGCTACTGGCTTTTCTGTTGCTATCCATCCGCTCTACCACTACGCTTTCCCGAATACTGGGCGTAGTTGTTTTTCTGATGGGTATTGCCTTTGTGTGGGTGGGCGTACAGGGCGCACCCGCCCTACCTCTATTAGTCAGAGACGCCCTTGTTCCCTCTTTTCCCGCTGGTTCAGCTCTGATCATTACCGGGCTTGTCGGTACTACCATTGTTCCCTATAACCTGTTCCTGGCCTCCGGCATTGGTCAGGGACAAACCATACGGGAGATGCGGCAGGGTATTGTACTGGCCGTCCTGATTGGCGGAATCATTTCTATAAGTATACTGCTGGGAGGTACCTTTGTTGAGGGTGCATTTAGCTTTGCTAAAGCCGCCGAGGTACTTTCCGCCAGACTGGGCCCATCGGGTGGTAGCCTCTATGCCATAGGTTTGTTCGGGGCAGGCTTTACGTCTGTTATCACCGCTCCTCTAGCCGCCTCCATTACTGCCCGCACTCTACTAAAAAGTACACCCAGTCACTCTGACTGGGTGTGGCGTGGTGTACTACTGGTTGGGTTAGTCTTCGGACTTCTTCAGATCAAACCCATCCCTATTATTATTGCGGCACAAGCGGCCAATGGTTTGCTCCTTCCCTTCGTAACCTGGCAGATCATCCGGGCCGTCAATGACACCCAACTTTTGCCGGTGGCTCATCAGAACAGTCGCCTTCAGAACTCCTTCCTGTACCTGATATTCGGGGTGACGGTACTGCTGGGGCTCAATAGCCTGTTTACTGCCCTTAAAAATTTCACCTAATAACGATACTACCACCGCCAGCCGGCCTTGATACCCAGCCAGGCGTTTTGTCGGGGCGTTGCGTTGAAGTAGCGGCTACCAAAGGCATTCAGGTCATAGCCCAGGCTGTAAATGTCTGCCTTTACCCGCTCTACCGAGGCCGACAGGTCCGTGTAGAGGTGGGCGCCCCAGTTGCGTCTCCAGCTGCCCCGCACTATAAACTGATCGTAAGGTGAAGCTTCCACGGTATTGGCCTCATTCAGGAATACGTTGCCTCCGTGCTGGTAGGTCAGGTAGAGCGACAGTCCGTGAGCAGCCTCCACATCAAGACCCGTAGCATGACTCAGACGAGGTATGCCCGGCAGTAGCTTACCCGAGAGCTGCGCATCGCCCTGCTGGAAATCCACAAAGCGGTAGTTGGTATAGGTACCATTGTGCCACGCGCGGAGGTTGTTAAGAGTACCCACCGTACTCGTGTAGATATTGTAGCCTACCTGCCACTCTACACCATTCTGTCGGGTCCGTCCCGCGTTGACAAAGTACTCTGATCCGTTCTCATTGGTGCGGCGTACAATGGCCTCCCGTAGCCCGAATGAGTATAGGTTTACCTCACCGGATAGTCGGCGTCCGGCCCGGCGTATACCAATTTCGCGGTTGATACCCCGCTCAGCCGCCAGATCAGCCCGGAATCCACCGGCCGAGGGGCGAATCTCCTGCAGGGTAGGGGGCGAAAATCCCTGGCTGTAGCTACCAAATACGGCCCAGTCATCACCTATCTTCTTCAGGACAGCGATGCGGGGAGCCAGTTCGGCGTTAAAGCTTTGCTTCTGACTGTTATAGGGGGCCGGGAAGAACTGCTGAAAGTCGTAGCGTAGCGTGTTGTAGCTCAATCCTACGGTAGTGATCAGTCCATCCAGAGGCTCAGCTTCCAGTTGTGTGAAAGCCGACAAGGTACCTGTCATGAGCTCTTCATCGGTCAGCAGCGTGCCGGTAGTACCCCGGATATTCTCAAAAGTACGCTGAATGGACTGCAGGTACTGGGCTTCTATACCACTGGTCCAGGTGGCATTCCAGCTGGTATTGTCAAAGCTGTAGCGCCACACGTTTCTACCACCCAGTCCCAGCTCGGTCCGTTTTTCCTGATTGCTGATAAATGGGTTTCTGAAATCGTTCGTGTTCAGGTACAGCGACAGTGTCTGCGTCCAGCGGGGCGACAACCGGTAGTCGTAGCTTCCCCCCAGCATGGCGTAGCGGGTATATACTCCGGCCTGTTGCTCCCGGCTACCGGGCAGTACCCGCGTAGGCTGACGGGACATCCGGGGGTCGGTCTGGTACTGCTCCAGAGTGATACCGCCGGGCGTCTGGTAGTGGAGGTCAGAGTAAAGCCCCAGCAGGGACAAGGAGCCCCGCTCACTCAGCTGATTGGTCAAGGTAAACGTAAGGGCATCACGTACCATAGCGCTATGCTCCCGGTACCCTTCCTGCTGCTGATGTCCGTACAGCACGTTGGCTCCGCCCGTCTGGAGCATGGTGTTCCAGCTCCTGAAGCCGTACTGACCAACTCCTACCTGCTGCTCCACCCGCTGGGTACCTGCATTGCCGGATGGCGTCGAAAGCAGTACAACTCCTCCGGTGCCAGCGCCGTACAAGCTACTTCCGGGGCCTTTGATAATCTCCATCCGCTCCACCGAAGCAAAGTCCAGTACATTCAGTGGTGTATTACCACTGGCATCCGTGAAGGGAATACCATTCCAGTAAAACTTCACATTACGCACCCCGAAAGGCGAGCGCAGCAAGCTCCCTCGAATGGAAAAGCGGTAACTCCCGGGCGATCTTTCCTCCATTCTAACACCAGGAGCCGTATTAACAGCGTTAATCCAGGTCGTGGAGGCAAAGCGGGTCATCAGCCGAGGCGTTACTACACTGACAGCCGCCGGAGTTTCCAGCAGGGTTCTCCTGGATTCGTAAGCGTTGACGGTAACTTCTTCCAGCTGATTCACCCTGAGGGTATCGTTTTGCGCCTGGAGCGATGGACCTGTCAGTAAGGCAGCCAGCAGCGTACAGGAATACAAAGTAGTATTACGTTCAAATAAAGACATGGGTTATGGATTGAAAAGTAAGGGGTCAAAGTTCATTAACTATTCCTAACCAAACAAATGTCATACCACCGGCTCGGTACCTCATTTTTTACTATACGGTAGATCCGGTTTTATAAGTAGATGGTACTTTTGCTCAAGTACATTCTGAATGTTACCGGCCAATGCCGGTAAGTTATAGTACCATTGATCAATGCCTCTTTCTATCTCCTCTCTTAAAGTAGCTGTCGCAAGTGTTCTTTTTCTTTTTGGCTGTTCCTGGGCTTGCTTTGCTCAGGTATTAGTGCAGAGTGCGAAAAATGAGTATCCGAACCTTATTTATGATGCGAAGCTTATTCGGAAAAACTATAGCTACTCCTCCTTTATTACCAGCACCATTACATTTCATGACAGTAGTTTTGTAAAGGCTCCTCTTAACTACAACATGCTGCTTCGGGAAATGCACTTTGTTACGGAAGAAGGAGATACTCTGGCGCTGGCTAACGGGGAAGGTATAGCAGGAATCAAAATAGACAATGATTTTTACCAGTACGTACCTCCCTATGGCTTTCTCTTAATTTTTGCCTCTCTAAAAAAAGTAAATCTTTCGGCACAGCTCATGACAACTCCACGAGTGTTTGGAACCGGCAAATTATACCAGACTATCCTACTCACTGAGGACAGTACCAGCCGCCAGTTGAGGGATATGCGGGGCAATACGATATTTGTCCGGGACAGCCATTTCTTCCTGGTTGATAAAAACAATACTCCGTATAAGATCAATACGTCCAACCTCAAGTCCATCCTCCTCAAACTGTACCCGAACCATCGCCGGGAAATCAACCAGTACCTCAGAAAGAACGCCAATAGCCTGACGAAGACGAAGGATCTTATCACGCTCCTTGAGTACATTGATCAGCTTTCTGTTCAGTAATCTTTTTCTTTTGGTTACTATTCCGTCATCTTACTACGCCCCTATACCTGACAGCTGCTCTGATTGCCTCTGTTCTTATAAATTATAAAACAGGTAGCTTTAGGTGTAGTTTTCCTTTTAAGGATGAACTTTCCACTCACTCTTTCTTTATCTCTATAACCCCATCCAGCTATGAAAAAAATAATGCTATTGACCGCTATTTGCTCATGCTATACGTCATTCCTCTGGGCTCAGTCTCAGAATATCATACGGGTGAAAAATGTGGAAGATCTGCGTAAGTCTGTTTCGTTAAAAGATCAGTACCGTTACCCTAACTTCACCACAGGTACTATCTTCTTCTTTAACGGTACTACGATTGACACGAAGCTCAACTACAATGTACTTCTGAATGAGATGCAGTTCCTGAATCCCCGTGGTGATACCATGGCCCTTGCCAATGAGTATACGATCAAGAATATCAAAATAGCCGATGACCAGTACCTGTATAACCCCAAGGTGGGATTTGTCGAAGTAGTGAATGATTCCGAAGGGGTGAAGCTCGCTATCCACCCCATGCTGATCCAGGTACGTAGTGAAAAGATGGGGGGGTACAACCAGTCGTCCGGTGCTTCCTCGATTACACGCTACAAAACCTATTCAGATCATAATGGAAGGGTACAGCATCTGGATATAAAAGGAGATGTGCTGCTGGCAAGGCATGAAAATTACTATCTGGTAGATAATAATAACGCCATTTACCTGGCTAATAGGGGCAGCCTGCTAAGATTATATTCGGATCATAAAAAGGCACTTAACGAGTACATGAAGGAACACAAAACCAACTTCACTAATAAAGAAGAGTTAAAAGCCCTACTGAAGTATGGTAATGAACTGTCCGCTAAGTAAAGCCCTAGCATTCCTGATAGTTAAGTAGCAGATTATACGTACTATTCCAAAAATAAGAGCGGCAGCCCGTACGGGCTGCCGCTCTTTTATTAAACCAGGCATTCAGCTACAAATAGCTAAGCTACTGTAAGTCAATTAGCTTACTTTGCCAGCTTCTACCTGCTTACGGATGATGTTCAGAGCTGAACCAGCCTTGAACCACTCGATTTGCTGCTGGTTGTAGGTATGGTTTACAGTGATCTCGTCCTTCGAACCATCGGCGTGGTGCAGTACCACGGTCAGAGGCTGGTTAGGAGCGAAGTTCTGCAGACCTACGATATCGATAGTATCGTCCTCGTGTACTTTTTCGTAATCGTTAGGATTGGCGAAAGTCAGGGCCAGCATACCTTGCTTCTTCAGGTTGGTCTCGTGGATACGGGCGAAAGACTTCACCAGGATCGCACGAACACCCAGGTGACGTGGCTCCATAGCGGCGTGCTCACGTGATGAACCTTCACCGTAGTTTTCGTCACCTACCACGATAGTACCGATACCGGCGGCTTTGTAGGCACGCTGCGTAGCAGGTACTTCACCGTATTCGCCGGTTAGCTGGTTCTTAACGCTGTTAGCCTTATCATTGAACCCGTTGATGGCACCGATGAGCAGGTTGTTGGAGATGTTATCCAGGTGACCACGGTACTTCAGCCATGGACCAGCCATCGAGATGTGGTCAGTAGTACACTTACCTTTCGCCTTGATCAGCAGTCGCAGACCCGTGATATCAGTACCTTCCCACTCTTTGAAAGGATCGAGCAGCTGCAGACGATCCGAAGTAGGGCTTACAAGTACCTCTACCTGGCTACCATCTACCGCAGGAGCTACAAAACCGGCATCTTCTACCGCGAAGCCACGTACCGGCAGTTCGATACCCTGTGGCTCGTCCAGCATCACCTGCTCACCATTTTCGTTGGTAAGGGTGTCTGTCATGGGGTTGAAGGTAAGGTCACCGGCAATAGCGAAAGCCGTAACGATCTCAGGAGAAGCTACGAATGCATGCGTGCTGGCATTACCGTCGTTACGCTTGGCGAAGTTACGGTTAAATGAAGTAATGATGGAGTTCTTACGTGAAGGATCGTCCATGTGGCGAGCCCACTGACCAATACAAGGTCCGCACGCATTGGCAAGTACTACCCCACCAATCTTTTCGAACGTTTTGAAGATACCATCGCGCTCAGCCGTGTAACGGATTACTTCCGAACCTGGTGTGATGGTAAACTCCGCTTTCGCTTTCAGATTCTTGGCAGCAGCCTGCTCCACGATAGAAGCCGAACGGGTCAGGTCTTCGTACGATGAGTTGGTACATGATCCGATCAGACCTACTTCCAGACGCTCCGGCCACTCGTTTTCTTTAACCGCCTGAGCAAACTTAGACAGAGGCCACGCCAAATCCGGAGTGAATGGTCCGTTGATGTGCGGCTCCAGGGTCGAAAGATCAAGCTCCAGGATCTGATCGTAGTAAGGTGCAGGATTAGCGTATACCTCGTCGTCTGAGCGCAGGTGCTGTCTTACGGCAGCAGCAGCATCGGCTACATCTGTACGGTCAGTACCACGCAGGTACGAGTCGATCTTGTCATCATAGGCGAAGATAGAAGTAGTAGCACCTACCTCAGCACCCATGTTACAGATTGTACTCTTACCAGCGCACGAAAGGCTCTCGGCTCCCTCACCGAAGTACTCAATGATATAACCGGTACCTCCTTTTACAGTAAGCTGACCAGCTACCCACAGAATAACATCCTTAGGAGCAGCCCAACCGCTTAGTTTACCGGTAAGTTTGATACCGATCAGTCGTGGCATCTTCAGCTCCCACGCCAGACCTGACATTACGTCGCTGGCATCAGCACCACCCACACCAATGGCGATCATACCTACTCCACCCGCGTTAGGCGTATGTGAGTCGGTACCGATCATCATTCCACCGGGGAATGCGTAGTTTTCCTGAATTACAGAATGTATAATACCTGATCCGGGCTTCCAGAAGCCAAGACCATATTTTTTTGAAACAGATGCAAGAAAATCATATACTTCCCTGTTCTTATTGTTAGCATCAAGCAGATCCTGCTCGGCACCCTTTTCAGCCAGGATCAGGTGATCGCAATGAACAGAAGAAGGTACCGCTACCTGCGGACGACCTGCCTGCATAAACTGCAGCAGGGCCATCTGAGCCGTAGCATCCTGCATAGCTACACGGTCTGGTGCAAAATCGACGTATGATTTACCACGCTCGTAAGCCTGGGCTGCATTACCTTCCCAAAGGTGTGAGTATAGGATTTTTTCAACGAGTGTTAAGGGACGGCCTACCACGTTACGGGCAGACTCGATACGCTCCCCCATACGGGCGTACACGCCCTTGATCATGTCTATGTCAAATGCCATAATTATTGTGAAAGATTACTTTTATTTAAAAGACGCCTAAAATTACAAAAATCCCCGTACGTTACCGGTTTCACGATTCTTTTTTGCGAGATTTTTATCTGCTTTTTCTTGATTAATTTCAATTTTCTTCTAATTAGGATAGTATTTACAATCAGTAGCCAAGAATAAAAAAAGCCCCCTCAGAACCTTTTGCAAAATCAGGTCGGTTGTATGATTTGTAACAATCCATTTACACCGGCTGTTTACGATTTGTTAGTTTCTGACCTATATTTGAGCAATCTTAGCGCCGTTACCATTAAATAAAGTTATTATGTCAAAGAATCTGGTGATCGTAGAATCACCGGCGAAGGCCAAGACAATAGAGAGCTATTTAGGAAAAGATTTTACTGTAAAATCGAGCTTTGGACACGTTCGGGACCTACCCGAACATGATATGGGTGTTGACGTTGAGAATGGCTTTAAACCTGTTTATGAAATATCAGCTGATAAGGTTAAAGTAATAAATGAGTTAAAGAAGTTAGCCAAGGAAGCCGAGCAGGTATGGCTGGCGACGGACGACGACCGCGAAGGTGAGGCGATATCATGGCACCTCAAAGAGGCCCTGGGACTGCCCGACGACACCAAGCGGATCGTGTTCAGAGAGATTACCAAGTCAGCGCTTCAGAATGCCATTGAGCGTCCCCGTAATATAGATCTTGATCTGGTCAATGCCCAGCAGGCGCGCCGTATTCTGGACCGCCTGGTAGGGTATGAGCTTTCGCCGGTACTCTGGAAGAAGATACGTATCGGTAAGTCATCCCTTTCGGCTGGCCGGGTGCAATCGGTCGCGGTTCGCGTGATAGTGGATCGTGAGCGCGAAATTGATGCCTTCCAGTCGAAGAGCAGCTTTAAGGTGACGGCCCGTTTTGATCTGGGGAATGGAAAGATCCTGAACGCGGAGCTTCCCAAGAACTTCGACAAGGAAGCCGAAGCGTATGCTTTTCTGGAGAAGTGCATCCAGGCCGAATTCTCCATAAAAAACCTTGAAACCAAACCCGCTAAAAAATCACCAGCGCCCCCATTTACTACCTCCACTCTACAGCAGGAAGCTTCCCGCAAGCTGAGTTTCTCGGTGTCACAGACCATGACCATCGCTCAGAAGCTCTACGAAGCCGGTAAGATATCGTATATGCGTACCGACTCCACCAACCTGTCGGAAGAGGCCATGGGTAAAGCCAAGGATCAGATCAACAGCGAATACGGTACCGAGTTTCATCAGCGGCGCACCTATAAAACCAAGTCTGAATCAGCTCAGGAGGCGCACGAGGCCATTCGTCCTACCGACTTCTCGACGCTGGTGGCCAGCAAGGACCGCAACGAGCAGCGCCTCTACGAACTGATCTGGAAGCGGGCCATTGCCTCGCAGATGTCCGATGCCCAGCTTGAGCGTACTACTGCTACCATCGGCATCTCTACTACGAAGGAAGAGCTGGTAGCCCAGGGTGAAGTCATAAAGTTTGAAGGCTTTCTGAAGGTGTATCTTGAATCGAATGATGATGATTCGGATGAAGAGCAGAAAGGTATGCTGCCTCCCCTGAATATTGGCCAGCAGCTCAACCTGTCGGACATGAAAGCTACCGAGCGATACAGCCGTAACCCTCCCCGCTATACTGAAGCGAGTCTGGTAAAGAAGCTGGAAGAAATGGGTATCGGGCGTCCCTCTACCTATGCACCTACCATTTCTACCATTCTGCGCCGTGGCTATGTGGTGAAGGAAGACCGGCCCGGTCAGGAGCGGGAGTTCAAGGAGTTAACGCTTAGGAATAATGAGATCAAAGGGAAAGTCAGCAAAGAAACCTACGGTACCGAGAAAGCCAAGCTATTCCCGACCAGTACGGGTATGATCGTAAATGACTTCCTCGTGAATCATTTTCAGGATATAGTTGACTTTTCGTTTACGGCCAACGTAGAGAAAGACTTCGATAACATCGCCGAAGGGAAAGTATCGTGGCAGCGAATGATCGATAACTTCTACAAAGGCTTCCATAAGAAAGTAGCGGAAGCCGAAGGCGAAAAGATAGACCGCAGCCTCACCACCCGCGAACTGGGCGAAGACCCTAACTCGGGCAAAAAGGTATCTGTACGGGTAGGTAAGTACGGCCCGTACGTGCAGATCGGGGATGTGGAGGACGAAGAAAAACCCAAGTTTGCCAGCCTGCAGAAAGGCCAGCTCATGGAGACCATCACCTTTGAGGAAGCCATGGAACTCTTCAAGCTACCCCGTGAGGTAGGCTTCTACGAAGACAAGGGAATGGTGGTAAACATAGGTAAGTACGGCCCCTACGTCAAGCACGACGATAAGTTCTACTCTCTCTCGCCTACGGATGATCCCATGGCCGTGACCGAAGAGCGGCTCATTGAGATTATTCAGGAGAAGCGCAAGCAGGAAAGCAACCGGATCATACGCGAGTACGACGAGAATCCAAACGCCAAGGTGTTAAACGGCAAGTACGGCCCCTACATAGCTTTTGGTAAGCGTAATATCAAGATACCTCGTGGTACTGAACCTACCTCCCTCACCTATGAGGATGTGCTGAAGCTGGCCGAAGGTACAGAAGAGAAACCGGCTGCCGCCAAAGCCAAGGGAGGGCGTAAAACCGCTGCTAAAAAGACAAAAAAGGATTAAATAACTATGGCTACGGGGGAAGCGAAGAAGAAACTGGTGGTCCTGTCAGGAGCAGGAATAAGTGCCGAAAGCGGCATCAAAACATTCCGCGATAGTGGCGGACTGTGGGAAAACCACCGGGTTGAAGACGTAGCTACCCCCGAAGCCTGGCATCGTAATCCGGCGCTGGTACTCCAATTCTACAACCAGCGCCGTCAACAGGCCCGCACCGCCGAGCCCAATGCAGCCCACCGGATCCTGGCCGAACTGGAAGACCACTTTGACGTAACCATCATCACGCAGAATGTGGATGATCTGCACGAAAGAGCCGGATCAACCCATGTCGTACACCTGCACGGTGAACTATTCAAGGTCAGAAGTACCAAAGATCCGGAGCTGGTCTATACGCTGGAAGGTACGGAACTGAACCAGGGAGACCTGTGTGAACTCGGTAGTCAGCTTCGCCCGCATATCGTGTGGTTTGGTGAAGAAGTACCCATGATGGAAACCGCCGTGGAGATCACCGAACAAGCGGATATCTTCGTGGTGATTGGTACCTCGCTGGCCGTATATCCGGCCGCCGGGTTGATCTACTACGTACGTGGTGGTGTACCCATCTACCTCATCGATCCGTCCATGCCTGAAGTATCCCGACGATCCAACATGACTTTTATTCAGGAGAAGGCTACAGTCGGCGCTGCCCGACTCAAAGAGTACCTTCTTCAATAAATGCTTACTATTAACCCATAGAGCCACTATGCAATCCAGCGTTCTATTAAATAACGGCGTTAAGATGCCCATCTTGGGCCTGGGTATTTACGCGCCCGGTGAGAAGAACGAGGTCCGAAATGCCGTAACTACCGCCCTTGAAGTAGGCTACCGGCTCCTGGACACCGCCAGCATTTATCAGAACGAGGAGGAAGTAGGTCAGGGATTCAAAGACAGCGGACTCGTGCGGGAGGAGGTATTCATCACCTCCAAAGTGTGGCGCGACGAGCAGGGCTATAACAAAACTCTGCGGGCCTACGACAAGAGCCTGAAAAGACTCCAGACAGACTACATAGACCTGTACCTGATCCACTGGCCGGTCCGAAAGGATCTGAAAGAAACCTGGCAGGCGCTGGAAAAGCTATACGAAGAGAAGCGGGTCAGGGCCATCGGAATATCCAACTACTACGAGCCTCACCTCAAAGAACTGTTTGAGTATGCCAATGTCATTCCGGCGGTCAATCAGTTTGAGTTTAGCCCCTTCCTGTACCTGCCCAACGTGGTTAACTTCTGTATCCATCACAAGATCCAACCCGAAGGATACGCTCCGCTGGTACGGGGAGAAAAGGCTCAGCATCCGGTACTGGTTGACATTGCCAAAAAGCACCGGAAGTCAACCTACCAGGTACTGATCCGCTGGTCCATGCAGCACCAGGTAGTCACGATACCTAAGTCGGTGAATCCGGAGCGTATCAAAGCGAACTTTGATGTGTGGGACTTTGAGCTGACTCCTATGGAGATGGACGCTCTGAATCAGCTTCATGATGGTACCCGCGTGGCCGATGACCCGATGACCTATTTATAGTACCCGACCCTTATTAAACCAAACTACCCCTTATTAAATAAAACGCATGCAACTCCTTGACGGAAAACTGATTTCCTCGCAGATCAAAGCCGAAATCAAAACCGAAGTAGACTACTGGACTTCTAAAGGTGGGAAAAAGCCACATCTGGCCGCTATACTGGTAGGGAACGACGGAGCCAGCGAAACCTACGTAGCCTCCAAGATCCGGAGCTGCGAAGAGATTGGCTTTACCTCTACCCTTCTTCGCTTTGACTCAGACGTGACCGAGGCTGTGCTTCTGGGTGCCGTAGAGCAACTGAATAACGATCCCGACGTAGATGGATTTATTGTACAGCTTCCGCTGCCTAAGCACATTTCGGAGAATACCATCATGGAAGCGGTACATCCGGCCAAGGATGTGGATGGCTTCCACCCTATCAACGTAGGCCGTATGTGCAAGGGACTACCTGCCTACCTGTCGGCTACTCCTTTCGGAATCATCGAAATGCTGAAGCGGGCGGATATCCAAACGGCCGGTAAGCACTGCGTCGTGATTGGCCGCAGCCAGATCGTAGGCTTGCCCATGAGCATCCTGATGCAGCGCAATACCTACCCCGGCAACTGTACCGTCACCATCTGTCACAGCAAGACCCAGAACCTGAAAGAAATCTGCCAGTCGGCCGATATTCTGATTGTAGCGCTGGGGCGTCCTGAATTTGTAACGGCTGAGTATGTCAAAGAAGGAGCCGTAGTAATAGACGTAGGAATCAGCCGGGTAGTCGATGCCAGCAAGAAAAGCGGCTTCGCGATCAAAGGCGACGTAAACTTCCAGGATGTAGCTCCCAAGGCCAGCTACATTACCCCGGTACCGGGTGGTGTAGGCCTTATGACTATCTGTGGCCTCCTGACCAACACCCTCATGGCTGCCCGGAAGGAAATATATAAGTAGTAGTCAGTATTGATAAAAAAGCAGCAGGAATCACCACGGTGTTTCCTGCTGCTTTTTTAGTGCTTTATGCTACTACCTAACCACATAAACCCTACCCACCTTACAAGTACCTCACCATAAAGTTGAGCAGCTTTTTGATCTTATCGGTGTAAGGTGGGTACAGAAAACGGGTAGTACCAAACTTCCGCTTCATCACTCCTTTGGCGTTAGAGAACTCCTGGAAGCCGAAGTAGCCGTTGGACTTGCCGATACCACTGTTGTTGACCCCTCCGAAGGGAATTTCGGGGTTTCCGAACTGAAAAAGGAGCTCATTTACTAGGGCATTACCGGCGCTGGTACTGGATAGTACGTAATCGGCATTACGGTCACTCCGGCTGTGTACATATAAGGCCAGTGGCTTCTCGTGCGCATTGATATAGTTGACGGCCTCCCGCAGATCATGGTACTCCATCACCGGCAGCAGCGGACCAAATATTTCCTCCTGCATCAGCATCATCGAATCATTAACTCCGGTGATCAGGGTAGGCTCGATGAAGTTATCCGCAGCTATGGTTTTTCCTCCCAGCTCTACCGAAGCCCCTTTATTAATGGCATCATCCAGGTACGACTTCAGCCGCTGAAAGTGACGGTCATTCACAATCCGGGCGTAGCTATCGGAGTCTTCGGTAGGTTTTCCGTCCTGATTGTACATAGATGCCACGGCCTTCCTGAACTCATCGATAAAGCGGCTTTTCACCCCAGAATGCACCATCACGTAATCGGGAGCTATGCAGGTCTGACCATTGTTAAGAAATTTACCCCAGGCAATTTTCTGGGCCGTAGCAGCTATATCGGCCGTTTCGTCCACTATGGTGGGAGATTTGCCTCCCAGTTCGAGCGTTACCGAAGCTAGGTGCTCGGCCGCTGCTTTCATCACTATTTTACCTACCTGGGGGCTGCCCGTAAAGAAGATATGGTTGAAAGGCAACGCCAGTAACGCCTGCGATACGTCCATGCCTCCTTCCATGACCGCTACCTCTTCAGGTGGAAATACCGCTTCCACTACCTTACGAACAAAGGCCGATGAATGTGGAGTGAGTTCTGAGGGTTTGATAATAGCCACACATCCGGCAGCTATGGCTGAGATGAGCGGCTTCAGGGCCAGGTTGATGGGGTAGTTCCAGGGAGAGATAATAAGAGCATTGCCCTTGGCCTCGTACTGGATATAGCTACTGGTACCAATGGCGCCTAGGGGCGTAGGTACCTTTTGGGGCTTCATCCAGCGCCGGAGGTGCTTGCTGGTGTACTTGATTTCGCTGGTCAGGACGTAGATCTCCCCCAGCATGGTTTCGGCCGCCGGTTTCCTGAAATCACGGTAGGTAGCCTCCTGCGCTTCTTCCAGATGGCTGAGCAGGTAGTTGTACAGCCGGTTGAGGCGCTCGATCCGCTCTGATGCAGTAGTCTGCGCCATTCTTGAGGCAAACTGCCTCTGCTTCTCGAAGAGCCGACGGGCCTCCTGCTGTATATCCTGTTTTACTAATGGTACATCCATAGCCTATGATTTACTACCTAAGATATACTGTAAATAATAACAATTACGAGAAAAAATAAGGTAATAGCTTGCTTAAATCAGCTTTTACTAAATATTTTGTCAAAATCCTTTATATTGCTTTAACAAGCATCATCTATGAGCATCGTAAGCAACAATATAAAGTACCTACGCCGGCTGAATGGTCTGACCCAGGAGCAGTTTGCCCGTAAAATAGGAATTAAGCGTTCGCTACTAGGTGCTTATGAAGAGGCGCGGGCCAACCCCAACCTGACCAACCTGAAGAACATGGCGCTGGCCTTTGGGGTGTCGGTGGATAACCTGCTGAAGAATGATCTGCGGAAAATCAGGGATACACCTGAACTAGGTCTTCCCTTGCCCCCTGTACATCAGACGCCCCCGCCGCCGCCTCCCCCTCCCCCTTTGTTACATGAACCAGCTGCTCCCCAGCTTTTGTCAGCGATACTTGATAAGTACCAGCGCCCCAGGCCTACGCTGCGTATGGTGTCCCGCCAGGTGGCTCTGAAGCCTGTTCACACGGGTGGCTCCACTTACCAAAGGGAGTCCGTGTATACCGCTAAGTCAGGATTCCAGCCTCCTCAGTTCAATAATCAGTACGATGGAGCGAGCAACGGCGTGGGTAGCAAGCACGATGACCATCAGCTTTCCCACCAGTCCATCCAGTGGGTCAAAAGCAGTACCGTAGCTGACTACCTGCACAACTACCAGAACCCTTCTTTCCTGAACCGGCTGCCTACGTTTCAGCTGCCCAACCTGCCTTCGGGCAACTACCGGGCTTTCGAAGCCGGCGACGACTTTGCCTTTCCGGGAGCGCTGCTGGTGGGGTCATTTGTACGTAACTGGTACGAAATCAAAGACGGCACCAACTACGTATTCATTCTCAGAAATCAGGGGATCGTGTACCGTCGGGCCTACAATCAGGTCAAGATCAAAGGCATCCTGCTACTCAGCTCGGATATAGCCAGTGTACCCAGCACGGAGATATCCATCAAGGACGTGCTGGAAGTATGGGAAGTGAAAGCATTTGTAAGTCTTGGACTCCCCGAACCGGCCCCATCAGTAGACCGGATCAGAGAGCTGGTAGACGAGCTACGCCACGAGCTAGACCGTAACGCGTCGTTCTAGTTTATCGAACAGATTTTCTATTTGCGTCAGTACCTTGCTCTTGGGTGTAGGATTCAGTACCGACTCACCCAGCTTGTACCATAGTCCATCTCCGGTAGTGAGGTAGACGCCATCCTGGTTGGGCCGGCTCTCGTACGCCTGATCTGGCACAAACTCCGCCTTGAACACGGTACCCATTACATCTTCCAGCTTTTTCCAGGCTAGTTGCTCCCGGGGTTGCTTATCCAGCTGTACGGAGAAGGTCTTATTGACAAAGGAAGCATTGAGGCTGATACAGGTTTCCTTTTTGTTGCTGATCCGCAGGTATTCCATCTCAAACTGTTTCTCCCGACCAGCGGCTTCGTAAATAGCCTGCATCAGCTCCTGCAGGAAGTACGCCCAGGTTTCCTTATCCTCCGGACTACCTGACTCCGCATCCCCCTGCTGGGTCAGTACTACTTCAATGAACTCTTCCAATTCGTTATCCTCAGCCTCTTCTACGTACTGGCTGTGGGTGAGAATAGAGTTCAGTTCCGTAGCCCACACCTGGGGCAAATCTCCCTGCCATGAGAAATCATCATTCAGGGTAAATCCTTCCCCTATAATCTCGTCTTCGTCAAGCTCCTCCCTATCCAGGTATTTCATATCAAACTGCACGTGTACACCAGCTCCATCGGCAGGGGTTATACGCATCGTGTAGTAATAAGAGTAAGGAGCAGGTACTACGGGGGCAGTCTGGTAGTTAATCAGTACCTCATTGTATCGCAGATGTTCAGTTCTCATGCAAGGTATCGTTGTATTTCTTATTTGTTGTGTTTACTCATCTACTCGTTTCAGCAGTGCTACCGTACGCCTCTTATCAACTTTGTCGGTTGGGGTCTTAATGAATTCATCCACGAAGTAGATGTGTTTAGGAACCAGATATACCGATTCCCTTCGCTTCATTTCGCTACAGACATTATCGGCCGGGAAATAAATATCTTGATTCTTTACCACAAGGATTAGCCTCTGCCCTAGTTTTTCGTCAGGTTCAAACCAGCTGAAACAGTCAAAAGGACATCCAATGTCATATAAAATCTGTTCCACTAGCTGATCCACTTTGTCCAGTGGTATCTTGATGCCTCCGGAGTTGATTATATTGTCAACGCGCCCGATCCAGCGGAAGCTGCGCTCCGAGGTAATTTCCACCAGATCATTGGTCTGAACGGTCTGGTGGAGCGTCATTGGTCCTGATACGTACAGGCATCCCCGCTGGTCCAGTCCGAACTCTACCCCTTCCAGTAGCGTAAAGTCATCACTGGCCTCCTTTCCGTTCAGAAGCCGCAGCGCCACGTGCGATACCGTTTCGGTCATGCCGTAGCTCTGGCACACGGGTATGCTCATCCGTCGGATCTGCTCGTGCAGAGCCACTCCGACCGGAGCCCCTCCCAGCAGTACTTTGCCGAGGCTGCTCACCCGTTTGCGCGTTTCCTTATTTTCCAGAATAGTGGACAACTGCAGGGGTACCATAGCTACGAAGTCAAACGCATGATCGGTAGGTACCTGCAGCAAAGGATTCCCCGACGGCTCTACAATAGTAAGATCCCAGTCCAGCTCCATCCCCCGCACCAGCATCATAACCCCGGCAATATAGCGCACATTCAGACACACCAGCGCACGGGTACCTTTGGGTAGTTGCAAGGCTTTACCCGTCAGATGCGCGCTGCTTACCAACTGCTCCCGAAGCAGCGTAATGGGCTTAGGCTCTCCGGTGGAGCCGGACGTATGCAACTGGTAGTGGGGCTGGTTGTGGGACCAGGATCTAAGAAAATCATAAGCCAACCGGAAGTACTCAGGCTCGGGTACAGCCTGCGAAGCGATCAGTCGTCGGTTGGTATGCCAGTGCATAGGGTGCTGGTGCTAGTGTAGGTGATAGGTGTGCTAAGTTCGGCTTAGATTTAATATTATCACAGAACAAGTGTCCGGTACTGGTAGATGACAAGTGGTTCGGGTACTACTTTTTAAGTGTTTTTTAGACCCGAAAGTTAATCATTAGTTTTTGAAGGTAAGATAAACAACCTTAATTTCGGCCAATCAAAGGAGGTACTATGTCAGATCAGGAAGAAGAAAATGAAAAAATTGCCCAGAATCCGGGCCTGATGGAATACGGGCACACCGTAGGTGGAGCCGTGATCCGTCCGGAGGATATGGGTAAGGTAAAAGGCCGATCGGTGCTGGCTATGCGACAGCAGACAGACCTGCAGATGGCCCAGATCTACAAGCAAATGCAGCTTCTGGCCGAGCAGGCCAATCTCATAAAAAAACGGGTGGAGGTATCGGAGCGGATCTACTCGGCCCAGATGAGTTTTGAGCCGGTCATCAACCATACCTATTATCTATACGAGCGGCAGGATGGAACGGATGTACTCTCCATGATTGCTCCCAATGAGTGGGGGCGCTCCCGACCCTTCCGACGCTTTGTAGCCAGGGCCCATATGCTGGCTGACCACACCTGGGATGTAGCGTACAACCAGGAGGAAGAGCAGGCTGATGTTCAGCCAGGCACTTCCGAATAATCATATGTTATCAAAGACCTCAAAGGCCCCTATTCAAGCAGTAAATCCTCTTTATATTATCTCTATTCAACTCTAATGAACTACTGGATTGTAAAATCTGAACCTTTCAAATATTCATGGGATCATTTCGTTAATGAAAAGCGAGCCATATGGGATGGCGTACGGAACTATCAGGCGCGTAATAACCTGATGGCAATGAAGGAGAACGACCTGGTTCTTTTTTACCATAGCAATGAAGGAAAAGAAGTGGTAGGACTGGCCAAAGTCAGCCGGGAAAACTACCCCGACCCTACTATCGATGACCCGCGCTGGGTGGTAGTAGAATTGGTACCCGTTGAGCGGTTTCCCCGTACGGTCAGTCTCAGCCAGATGAAGTCCGATACCCGTCTCCAGGACCTGTCGCTCATTCGTCAGTCCCGCTTATCCGTCCTTCCCCTACGGCCCGAAGAATTTGATATAATCTTAGGTTTAGCCCATGAACAAAACTAATGCAATGCTGAAGTCAGCATTCCTCCTGCTATTTACCGTTACACTCTTCCACTCCCCCCTCTATTCGCAAGACGTCAAACGTGTTGAACTGCCCGTACCAGTCGGCAGTGAAGCCTATCAGACGATTCCGCTGGGGGAAAAGGGCGTCCTGCTGGTATCCAAGCCTACGCGCAGTACCTACAATGTCCAAAAGTTTGATGTGAATCTGGACCGCGTGTGGTCCATTGATGGTACCATCGAAGCCAATCTTGACCTAGTGTCATCCACCTACGACGGGCAGGCGGCTTTCCTGCTGTTCAGCCGGTTCCGAAGCAATATTTACCAGATTGTAAAGGTCAATATAGGTCCCGGATTTGTCGAGACATTTACCATCAATACCTTGGATCGTTTCCAGATCACGGATTTCAAGACCCTGGGTAACTCGGTGTTTATGGCAGGTATGGTCAAAGAAGAGCCCATACTGATCCATACCAACCTCCTCAACCTGCAGACCAAGGTGCTGCCTTCGGCCATCCGGGGCTCCAATGCCATCCAGTCCATCGAGATTGATACCACGCACCGCCTGGTCAACGTGAGCTTTGCCGTTAAGAAAGGAAAGCAGATTAAAATAGTGGCCCGCTCCTACGACGAGAGGGGTCAACTGGACTCGCAGGTAATGGTAGATCCCAAGGACGAGTACTCGTTGCTCAATGGCCGCCTGCAGGTACTTAACGATTCGGTCAAACTTTTGATAGGCACCTACGGGTACCGCAACATGCAAACCACGAACAACGCGGCTTCTCAGGGTCTCTTTATCAGTAAGATCGTGGACGATGAAGTCAAATACACCCAGTACCACAGCTTTACGGACTTCGACAACTTCTTCAACTTCATGAACGAAAGGCAGCAGGAGAAGATGGAGCGCCGGATCCGCAAGAAGAAAGAAAGCGGGGGCGACCTGAAGCTGAACTACCGCCTGCTGGTACACGATATTGTACAGAAGGACAACCAGTACATCCTGGTTTCGGAGGTATTTTATCCCGAGTACCGCACCCAGAACCCCGGCATGTACGGGATGAGCTCCTTCTGGGGCAATCCCATGATGTACGGCTCACCCTTTGGCTATGGCCTGTACAACCCCTGGCTCTGGAATCCGATGTATGGCCCTCGGGGCACTTACAGCAACCAGGTGTTCAATGGCTTTGTGTACACCCATGCGATAGTAGCCGGTATCAGCAAAGACGGAAACCTGATGTGGGATAACAGTATCAACTTCGATGGGGTTAAGAGCATGGAACTGCGTGAAAAAATAAACCTGCAGGTAACTCCCAACGGACGTACCCAGCTGGTTTACTCTCACGATGGTGCTATCCGGAGCAAAATTATCAAAGGCGAATCCGTCGTGGACGGGGATCGTCAGGTGGCGCTGGCCACCAGCATGGAAGGCGACAAGGTACGCAAAACCAGTACCGACGACATCAACCACTGGTACGGCAACTACTACCTGGCCTGGGGTGAGCAGCGTATTGTTAACGCTTCAGCCGGTGACGTACAGAGCCGCGGACGCCGCAACGTTTTTTATCTAAGTAAAATCTCATTCTAATACCTGGTGCTACTACTTACCCCCACCCAACATACCGACTACGAACTAATCGATACCGGAGGCTTTGAAAAGCTCGAACGCTTTGGCCCCTATACCCTGACTCGTCCCGAACCGCAGGCGGTTTGGGATAAGTCGTTATCAGAGCAGGAGTGGAACAAGCGCTCCGATGCTGTGTTTAAGCGGGACAAAGGTTCGCAGGAAAAAGGCCAGTGGCTGACCAAAGGAGACATGCCCGAGCGCTGGGTGTTCCAGTACCGTACGGGCAGGCTACACCTGCGTACCAAGCTGGCGCTATCCTCCTTCAAGCACGTGGGGCTTTTCCCCGAGCAGGCTACCAACTGGGACTACCTGACGGAGAAGCTCTCGCTTATGCCGGTCCAGAAGCCCAATGTTCTTAATCTATTTGCCTATACCGGTGGCGCCTCCCTGGCGGCCCGGGCGGCCGGAGCCGATGTTACGCACGTGGATGCGGTAAAGCAGGTGATCAGCTGGTCGCGGGAGAATATGGAACTCAGCAGCCTCGACAATATCCGATGGGTGGTAGAGGACGCCATGAAGTTTGTGAAGCGGGAAGTCCGCAGGGGCAAGCGCTACCACGGCCTCATCCTGGACCCACCGGCCTACGGACGCGGACCGGACGGTGAAAAATGGCTGCTCGAAGAGCACATTAACGAGATGCTCGGACTGTGTGCCCAGCTCCTGGAGAAAGAGAACTACTTCTTTATCATCAACCTGTACTCACTGGGCTTCTCGGCACTGATCATCGAGAACCTGGTCCGGGCGCATTTTGGGAAGGTACCTAACCACGAGTTTGGGGAGCTTTACCTGCAGGACTCTTTTGACAAAAAGCTGCCGCTGGGAGTTTTTTCCCGTTTTTCGGACCTATCCGTGTAAAATACATCTTAATTCCTCAACTTTGCAGTAATAAAAAGCTGACTAATTTTTGAAACTTATTTATTGCTCGGGTATGAAGGGAAGTAGGTCCGCATTCAGCTCTGTGTTAGTACTTACCGCCTGCGTTGCTATAGGCTTTCTGGCTTCGTGTCAAAGTGATGCCCGAAATGCTACGCGCATACCTCCTACCCCTACCGCCAAGCTCAAGTCGGAGTGGAACAAGGATGCCCTGGAAGCACTTACTAATAACATCAGACGCCAGATCGACCTGGACGCTAATTATTTTAAGCGGGCGCGTATCTACTTCGGACAGGAAGAGTATAACCTGGCTCTTAATGATATCAATGAAGCCATTGATTATAAGGATAACGTAGGCGAGTACTATCTGCTACGCGGACAGATCAACCGGGAGCTGAACAAACTGGATGCGGCTCTGGAAGATGCACAGCGTGCTGAAGCACTCCAGCAGGACAACTCCGAGCTGTACATCCTGATGGCGGATATCCTACAGGAGAAAAACCGGTACCGGGACGCGCAGCGTTACCTCAACCGCTCCCTGCAGATGTCGCCCTACGACGGTAGCGCGTACTATGTGAAGGGGATGCTGCAAAGCCGGATGGGTGACTCACTCACCAGTATTTCGAGCTTTAAGCAGGCCCTGACCCTGAACCCCCGCCTGCTCAGAGCTTACCAGCAAAATACCCGGATACTGAACTCGCTGGGTGACCATCAGAACGCCCTGTACTACAATAACCTGGCCTTGAAGAGGTACCCCAAGGATCCTGAACTGCATTTTGAAAGGGGGCAGATCTACCTGGCTACCAGCCAGCTGGACAGCGCCCTGATCAGCTACCGGAACGCCGTGGCTCAGAACCCAGGACTAACGGATGCCTACTACCAGATCGGAAACATCAATACCAAGTTTAAGCTGTATCAGCCAGCGCTCAATGCGTACCTGAAAGTACTTAAGGACCGGCCGGATTTTCCCGAGATCAACTACCTCGTCGGACTGACCTACGAGCGACTGGGCTTCCATGATAAAGCTGCGGAGCACTATACCGTAGAATCGCAGTTCACCCCGGGCCATACGCTGGCCAGTGCGGGTATCTGGCGCATCCAGCGAAGAGAGGCCGGGGCCTATGTACCTACCCCTTCATCGAATTCTGACCGGCAGGTAAGCTCGGAGCCGACACGATTACTGGATACGACCCGCGTAAAAATCAGTACTATTCAGCCACGCAGCTCCATTAACATGGGAACTGACTCAAGCCGAAAAATCATTATTAAATAATACATTCCGATTAATAGCATTTCTTGAATGAACGATTCATCGAATATTAACATCACGCTGCCCGATGGTAGTGTGCGCGAATATCCAAAAGGGGCAACCGGTCTGGATATAGCGCTGAGCATCAGCGAAGGACTAGCTCGAAATGTACTGGCGACCAAAGTAAATGGTGAAGTGTGGGATGCTACGCGCCCCATTGAATCCGATGCTGAGATCAAGCTGCTTACATGGAATGACGATGAAGGCAAGTCTACGTTCTGGCATTCATCGGCTCACCTGCTGGCCGAAGCGCTGGAAGCGCTGTATCCGGGTGTTAAGTTCGGAACCGGTCCCTCCATCGAAAAAGGATTTTACTACGATGTAGATCTTGGCGAACACTCTATCTCACAGGAAGACTTTCCTAAGATCGAAGCCAAGATGCTGGAACTGGCCCGTCAGAAGAACGAGTACATACGTAAGCCGATAAGTAAGTCTGATGCCATCAACTTTTTTACCGAGAAGGGCGATGAGTACAAACTTGAACTGATCGACGGTCTGGAGGATGGCTCCATTACCCTCTATACCCAGGGTAGCTTTACTGATCTCTGCCGCGGACCTCATATACCGGGTACCAGCTTTATCAAAGCCGCGAAGATCACTAACGTAGCGGGAGCATACTGGCGCAACAACCAGGAGAACAAAATGCTAACCCGCATCTACGGGGTTACGTTTCCAAAGCAGAAAGAGCTGGAAGAGTACATCACACTGATCGAAGAAGCCAAGAAGCGTGACCACCGCCGGCTGGGTAAGGAGCTCGAGCTATTTGCCTTCTCCGAGAAAGTAGGCCAGGGACTGCCCCTGTGGCTGCCCAAGGGCGCCATGCTGCGTGAGCGTCTGGAAAGCTTCCTGCGCAAGGCACAGCTGCGGGCCGGGTACCTGCCCGTAGTGACTCCTCACATCGGCAGCAAAGCTCTGTATGAAACCTCCGGTCACTGGGAGAAGTATGGCAAGGATTCGTTCCAGCCCATCCGGACTCCCGATGCGGATGAGGAGTACATGCTCAAACCCATGAACTGTCCTCACCACTGTGAGATCTACAAGACCAAGCCCCGCTCCTACCGCGACCTTCCACTGCGGTTGGCTGAGTTTGGTACTGTATACCGCTACGAACAAAGTGGGGAGCTGCATGGTCTGACGCGTGTACGTGGCTTTACGCAGGACGATGCCCATATCTTTTGCCGTCCCGATCAGGTGAAGGAAGAGTTTATCCGGGTAATTGATCTGGTACTGTACGTATTCCGCAGCCTGGGCTTTAACGACTACAGCGCCCAGATCTCCCTGCGTGACCCTGAGAACAAGCAGAAGTACATCGGTAAAGACGAAGACTGGGACAAAGCCGAGCAGGCCATCATTGAAGCGTCGGCTGAGCGTGGCTTATCTACCGTTACCGAGTTGGGCGAAGCCGCCTTCTACGGTCCCAAGCTGGACTTCATGGTACGCGATGCGCTGGGCCGTAAGTGGCAGCTGGGTACCATTCAGGTAGACTACCAGCTTCCGCAGCGCTTCAACCTCGAGTACGTAGGCTCCGACAACCAGAAATACCGTCCCGTTATGATTCACCGGGCACCTTTTGGGTCCATGGAGCGTTTCATTGCTATCCTGATCGAAAACACCGCCGGGCAGTTCCCGCTGTGGCTGTCTCCCGATCAGATCGCCATCTTGCCTATTTCCGAAAAATACGCCGACTACGCCGATGAGGTATTCTTCCAGTTACAGGATACGGATATCCGCGGATTTGTAGATCATCGCGACGAGAAGATAGGCCGTAAGATCCGTGATGCCGAAGTTACCAAAGTACCCTACATGCTCATTGTAGGTGAAAAAGAAGCCGCAGAGGGCCGGGTATCAGTACGCCGGAAAGGAGAAGGTGATCTTGGATCTATGACAATCGGAGAGTTTGCTGCGTATTTTCAGAATGAAATTAAAAATATTATAGCAACTTTTTGATTTTCTGTTAGTAATCAATTATATAGGCATTATTTTTGTAGTTAGCATAGGTTAAACCTGATTTTTCACCTAAACAAAGTACTCACCAAACCATAAAATATGGCATTAAGACCCCCACGTCGAGTTAAAGTTGTTGAAGAGCCTTATCGTATTAATGAGCGTATTACAGCTAAGCAGGTTCGTCTGGTTGGCGATAACGTTGAGCAAGGCGTATTTGATATTAATAAGGCAAGATCAATGGCCGAAGCTCAAAACCTTGACCTTGTGGAGATTGCTCCCACTGCTACCCCTCCGGTATGCAAAGTGGTAGACTACTCGAAGTTTAAGTACGAGCAGAAGAAGAAGCAAAAGGAAATCAAGGCCAAGGCCCAGAAAGTTGTTATCAAGGAAATCCGGTTCGGCCCGAATACTGACGACCACGACTTTGAGTTTAAAGTTAAGCATGCCATCAACTTTTTGAAAGAGGGTTCAAAGGTGAAAGCCTATGTACATTTCGTAGGTCGTACTATTGTATTCAAGGAACGTGGCGAAAACCTGCTAAATCGTTTCTCAGCAGAACTAACTGAGTACGGTAAAGTAGAAATGGAGCCCAAGCTGGAAGGAAAGCGTATGACAGTTATTCTGGCTCCGCTCCCCCCCAAAGGCAAATAATATACAAGTACCATTAAATCGTGTGGCAGAGCTCAAAAGCTTCTGCCTCACGATTTTTTATTTTATAAATAAATACGTATTTTTGCGGGCTGTTTTATTTTTATTAACCGTTTAGACGTTTTTTATCATGCCTAAAATGAAAACGAATTCCGGCGCCAAGAAGCGTTTCAAGCTTACTGGTACTGGTAAAATCAAGCGTAAGCACGCGTTTCACAGCCACATCCTGACCAAGAAGTCCAACAAGCGTAAGCGCAACCTGGTACAGACTGCTATGGTGGATGAGACTAACGAAGGTCGCGTACTTGCTCTTCTGGCCGTAAAGTAAGGCCCCTTTTATTTTTTTTAAATAATTGGTTTTTTGTTCAACCCGATTGTCGGTTCAAAAATAAGTCTCACTTAATAAAGAGCACCGACCGTCAAAAAACAGGTATATTATGCCACGTTCAGTAAATCACGTAGCGTCACGTGCAAGACGCAAGAAAATTATGAAAATGGCCAAAGGATACTTTGGTCGCCGTAAGAATGTTTGGACCGTAGCGAAAAACGCCGTTGAGCGTGGATTGCAGTATGCTTACATCGGTCGTAAGCAAAAGAAGCGTAACTTCCGTGCTCTGTGGATTCAGCGTATCAACGCCGGTACCCGTCAGAACGGAATGTCATACTCAGCATTCATCGGTAAACTTAATGCCGCAGGCATCACGCTGAACCGGAAAGTACTTGCTGACCTGGCAATGAATCATCCGGAAGCTTTCACAGCGATCGTCAATAAAGTGAAATAAAACAGCAAATCCCCACTTCGGTGGGGATTTTTTTTGCTCCTTCCCTCTGAATGATAACAATATAGTAGTACCTGTTAGTTATTGGTAGTAGTCCGCCAGCCAGCCCTATGCTGAGCCTGGCCGTCACCAACAAACCAACACTACTAGTATGTTAGATCAACTTTTCAACCTGATCCAGGACCAGTCACAGGATGCCGTGGTGAAAAACCCGGCCGTTCCCGATAAGTATAACAAGGATGTAATGCAGACCGTGGCAAGCTCCATCACGGGAGGTATGCAGCAGGAAGTACAAAGAGGCAATCTGGATGGAGTCATGGGGCTTCTCTCGGGCCGTACGGTACAGGGCGGTAGTACCAGCATGATGTCAAATCCTATTGTATCTTCCATCGCTCAGATAGCTACATCCAACATCGTGCAACGTTTTGGACTGTCGCCTGCCATTGCCAACGGTATTGTAGCGGCGGTACTCCCGCAGGTCATGAGCCGCATGATCAACAAGACAAGCAACCCGAATGATTCAAGCATGGACTTCAATAGTGTCCTGGGAGGCTTAATGGGCGGTGGTAGTGGTAGTGTTAATACCAGCGCGGCCCCTTCTCAGGGTAAAGGCGTTAACTTCAACGAAATTGGTTATGCCATGGCTGACGGTAAGCTTGATATGAACGACCTGAAGCGCGTTGGAGGTAGTCTGTTTGGCGGTAACTCCAATTCGTCTGAGGGCAACCAGAACAGCGGTGGGCTGGGTGGCCTGCTGGGTGGTTTATTTGGAGGAAAATAAGTCTGGCCAAGCTGCACAGGCTGTCAGTAGCGTCAATAAAAAAGAAAGTATTCTGTCATCTTGTCCTGAGCCTGGACATGCTATGATGGAGTACTTTCTTTGTTTTAAGCTCACCTGCTACGGTAGCATCCAGGCCCATCCACCTCTAGTAGCCTGATCCTAAACCAATTCACCGTTCATCCATCACAATAGTACTTATCTAAGGCTGCTACTTCTGGTTGTCTGTCATTCTTCAGTACCTAAGCCCAAGTACCCTGTCAGGGGCAGTGCCTCTTCGGATCTATACCAGTCGCTTACGTATACGGTTGCTGCTAAACCTGCAATTCGCTATGTCAATTTGTCAGCGCAGATAGATACTGACGGTATTGGTACGGGCTTTTTGATAAGTATAGGTATATTATTGAACAGCATAAACACTTATATACAATGGGAAAAATTATTGGCATTGACTTAGGAACTACCAACTCCTGTGTAGCTGTCATGGAAGGGAATGAACCCGTAGTGATCGCTAACAGCGAGGGTGCGCGTACAACTCCATCTGTGGTAGCCTTTATGGACAATGGAAATGGTGAGCGTAAGGTAGGTGCCCCAGCTAAAAGACAGGCAATTACCAACCCTAAGCACACTATCAGTTCCATCAAGCGCTTTATGGGTAAGCGTTATGATGATGTTTCCAGTGAAATGAAAACCGTGGCCTATGATGTTGAAAAAGGCCCTAACAATACACCCCGCGTACGTATTGGCGACCGCCAGTACACACCACAGGAGATTTCAGCCTTCATCCTGCAGAAGATGAAGCAAACGGCTGAGGACTACCTGGGACAGGAAGTAAAAGAAGCCGTTATTACCGTACCTGCTTACTTCAACGATGCGGAACGTCAGGCTACTAAGGAAGCCGGTCAGATCGCTGGTCTGGATGTAAAACGGATCATTAATGAGCCTACTGCTGCCGCTCTGGCCTATGGTCTTGACAAGCAGCACAAGGATATGAAGATCGCTGTCTTTGACCTGGGTGGTGGTACTTTTGATATTTCTATTCTGGAATTGGGTGATGGTGTATTCGAAGTAAAATCTACCGACGGTGATACGCACCTGGGTGGTGACGACTTCGACCAGGTAATCATCAACTGGCTGGCAGATGAATTCAGAAAAGACGAAGGAGTAGACCTGACTCAGGATCCAATGGCCCTGCAGCGTCTGAAAGAAGCTGCCGAGAAAGCTAAGGTAGAAGTTTCAAGCTCTACCCAGACTGAGATCAACCTGCCGTACATCTTCCCGGTGAATGGTATCCCCAAGCACCTGGTACGTACACTTTCACGTGCTAAGTTTGAGCAACTGGCCGACACGCTGTTCCAGCGCATGATGGAGCCTTGCCGTCGGGCTATGAAAAACGCCGGACTGAGCAATGGTGATATCGACGAAGTAATTCTGGTGGGTGGTTCTACCCGTATACCAAGGGTTCAGGAAGAAGTAGAGAAATTCTTCGGTAAGAAGCCGTCCAAGAGCGTTAACCCTGATGAGGCCGTAGCCGTGGGTGCCGCTATCCAGGGTGGTGTACTAACCGGTGAAGTAAAAGACGTACTTCTGCTTGACGTTATCCCGCTGTCATTGGGTATCGAAACACTGGGTGGTGTATTCACCAAGCTGATCGAGGCAAATACTACTATCCCATCCAAGAAGACTGAAACGTTCTCTACCGCTGCTGACAACCAGCCATCCGTAGAGATCCACGTACTGCAAGGTGAGCGCCCTCTGGCCAGTCAGAACCGTACCCTGGGACGTTTCCACCTGTCGGATATTCCGCCAGCACCACGTGGTATCCCTCAGATCGAAGTAACCTTCGACGTAGACGCCAACGGTATCCTCAACGTATCAGCCCGTGATAAGGGAACTGGTAAAGAGCAGAAGATCCGTATCGAGGCTTCCAGCGGTCTGACCGATGCTGAAATCGCCCGTATGCGCGAAGAAGCGAAGGCCAACGAAGCGGCTGATAAAGCAGAGCGTGAAAGAATTGAAAAACTCAATGCTGCTGATACGCTGATCTTCTCTACTGAGAAGCAGCTGAAAGAGTACGGCGACAAACTGTCGGCCGGCAGCAAGTCTAATATAGAAGGTGCCCTTGGTGAGTTGCGCACTGCACACCAGAGCCAGGATCTGACCGGTATTGATTCGGCCATGGAGAAACTGAATGCCGCATGGCAGGCTGCTTCTCAGGAGATCTACGCCGCTGGTCCTCAGGAAGGTGCACCAAACGGTGCTGCTAATGGAGCCGCTAACGGTGCTGCCAACGAAGGCGCCACCAGCAGCGACAATGTAACCGACGTGAATTTTGAAGAGGTAAAATAATTCCCCTTCGACTATTGTAGAATCCCCACCACGTTGCTGGTGGGGATTTTTTTTTACCCAATTCCACTGAATTGTGAAAAATTGGTTACATCATAAGCCTACTTCACTCATTCTCAGCCATGGTACTGTTTTTTAATTATAGTAAGTAAAAAAACGAATAGCTTATGAAACCATATATTAATTCTCCGGAACTAACGTATTTGTCGCCTACAACGCGTGAAAGAGCACTCATTATAGCTCAGCAACTCGTGACAAGTCATCGTTTGTCCCCCAAAGAAGCTGTTTCAATGGCTATTTCAATGGCAAAGAACTGGGCGGTTAAGAATGTGAACCGTCGCGTATGGAAGCGTCTTAAATCAGCTGATAAAGAGTAGATATGAGCGCAACCGGTGGAAAATTTGAGAATCAGGTAGCCATTGTGACGGGAGCTAGTAGCGGTTTGGGAAAGGCATGCGCGATTCATATGGGAAGCCTTGGCGCTAAGGTAGTAGTTAACTACCATAGTGGCGAAGAAGAGGCAGAAGAGGTCGTAAAAGAGATAAAACAACGAGGAGGCGAAGGCTTGGCAGTACAGGCAGATGTAAGCAAAGAGCCAGAGATATTGAACCTATTTACTAAGACCGTTGATACGTTTGGTAGACTGGACATACTGGTAAGCAATGCAGGATTACAGGTTGATGCGCCTTTTCTGGAAATGACTCTTGAGCAGTGGCAGAAGGTAATCGATGTGAACCTGACGGGTCAGTTTCTCTGCTCCCGGGAAGCATCAAAGATTTTTATCAGACAGAGTCGGGCGACGGCCGCTGAGGAAAGAAGCGAAAGAGCCATCGGAAAGATAGTAATGATGAGTTCAGTACATGATATAATTCCCTGGGCAGGTCACATCAATTACGCTGCTTCCAAAGGTGGATTGCTCATGCTGATGAAATCAATCGCTCAGGAGCTGGCTCCTTATAAGATTAGGATCAACTCTGTGAGTCCCGGAGCAATCAAGACCCCTATTAATAAGGAGGTCTGGTCCGACGAGTCAAAATATAAAGAACTCCTGGAGCTGATACCTTATCAGCGGATAGGAACCCCCGAAGATGTAGCCAAAGCGGTAGCCTGGCTGGCTTCTGATGATTCAGATTACGTCCACGGCGAGACTCTGTACATCGATGGTGGGATGACATTATATCCGGCTTTTTCGGATAATGGTTAACGGCTGGGCACTGAGGATGAGTGTATGAGTGATTATGAGTGAACAACCAGTCGTTTTAAAGCCTTGGCAAGTTTTAGCCAAGGCTTTTTTTATGCCCCTACTTTCTATTAGCAGTACGTTGACAAGGCCTCCTCTCCTGCTATGCTTTCGCTGAGTTCGTGAGATGAGTAAGTATATAGAGATACATTGACTCTACCTTCTCGTGCTAGCGTAATCTGCTACTTTGCTACTAGTAAGTACTTAAAATATTTAGCTCGGCTTTACCTTCTGCCACCTTTCTACTACTCATACTTTGCTCTTAGATCAGGTTGTAGAGGTAGAGGCTGGGTAGTTGGTCCGTTTCCTGTCAAAAGGAATTCCTATCACGTTTTACATAGCTAACTACCTAATGAAAAAGAAGCCCGCTACGATCTGTGTCGTAGCGGGCTCTCTTATATTTAAACAACTAGTTTATCGATTATCGAAGTGACATAGAGGTTTTACCCTGAGCTGCCTCTTTTTTCAACTTTTCATTAGCCACGATCACTACCTCCACCCGACGGTTTTGCTGTCTTCCAGCTTCGGTATCGTTGGTAGTTACGGGCTGACTTTCTCCATAGCCAACAGTCTGCAAACGTTTACGGGATACATTAGCTGAACGCAAGTAGGCAGCTACCGCTTCGGCCCTGCGGGTAGACAGCCGCTGGTTGTAGTCGTCGCTACCCTTGCTGTCGGTATGTCCCTCGATCAGGATTTCGGTATCCTCATACTTCTTGAGTACCTCTGCCATCCGATCCAGATTAGCACGAGTTTCGCTATTGATCTTTTCTGAGTCAAACCCAAATAAGAAGCCTGATTCGAAGGTCATCTTGATACCTTCACCTACCCGCTCTACTTTGGCTCCCTCGACTTTCTGCTCCAGCTCTTTCGCCTGTTTATCCATATATACTCCAATCAGAGCTCCGGCCGAGCCTCCCACCGCCGCACCTATGATGGCACCTACGGCTGTATTACCTGATCGTTTGCCAATGATAGCCCCGGCGGCCCCTCCGGCCCCCACGCCTATTATGGCTCCTTTTTCCTGTTTTGATAGTTTGCTGTTTTTACAACCGGTCATCGTAGAACCGATCAGTACAGCCGCCGTTAATACAAAAGTTACTTTCTTCATAGCTTCACAAGTTTACGTAACACGCCCGTCGGGCGTGCCTGATCAGAATATAGCAAATCCGAGAGTAGCCTGCCACAGGTTACCTTTCCGCATCAACTGCGAGTTCAGATTTGAGTCAGTGGTATTGATTACATTACTCAGGTTGCCTTCGTAGCGCAGGTCTAGGCTAAGGTTGCCGATGTCGAATCCTACCCCCGCCTGGTATCCCAGGGCCGCCCGGTTGAGATTGTCACGCGCTGAGCGTGCTCCTACTTCGTTCAGGGCTTCGCGCAGTCCCTGGTTCTGGGCTACCTGTAAGGAAGCGATCGGGCCAGCATTCAATCGAAGTACCTGACCAATGCGAATCCCTAACAGTACCGGAACGTCGATATTGGTGAATCGTACATCCACCCGGTTCTGGTCATTGGTGATACCATCACGGTATACATTAAAGGTACCTCCCTTCTGTGAGAAGAGCAGCTCGGGCTGAATAAAGAGCGAGTTACCAAAGCGGGCATAGGCACCACCCACAAATCCGGTCAGGCGGGTTTCGTTATCGCCTATACGTATAGTTGGGTCACTGGCATTGTATACGTCTCCACCACGTAAGGTAGACAGGTTGGCTCCGCCTTTTAAGCCTAGTTTGAACGAACGCTGTGCCATGGAAGTACCAACTGACATAAGCAGTACAATGGCTACTAGATATAATCTTCCTGCTTTCATAGATGATTAAATAGGTTAGAACATATAGCCCATAATCAAATATCTGTTCCACGACCGCTTTTTTTGGACATAAGGAGGTTGTTGAACAACAGCTAACCCATTAAAATATAGACCTATACTACGTATAGCCACAGTAGTTCTCTTCACCGCGCCGCCGCCAGCCCAGCCGAACTTGGACTTTTCCTAGGCTCAAAATCTATATAAAAGTCGGGGAATTGTGTGAGAAGCAGGGGAAGGAAGTACCCACCTTTCAGGCTGCCGGCTTCACAAACAAGGTGGAATATGTTTGATAATGGTATAGATATAGTCATGAAAAAAGAACCATGGAAAAGCAGACCTATGTACAAAATGAGCAGAATCCGGCTGCTGCTCACCGCTCAACCAAACTATGGCAGGTGCTCAATCTGGTGGGCTTTGCCGGGATGGTTGTGATGAATTATCTGGCGAATGCAGTTCCCATAAATGGGCAGACTACGGGCGAACTCTCGGACAAGTACCCCAACCTGTTTGTTCCCGCCGACGTTACCTTTTCGATCTGGGGCGTTATCTACCTGGCGTTGGGAGCTTATACAGTGTATCAGGCCCTGCCGCTTGTAGGCAAACAGCGGGAGGATGTGACCCTTAGTGTGAATAGTATGAATGGGTGGTACTTCTTTACCTCTCTGCTCAATGCCTCCTGGATCGTAGCCTGGCATTATGAGCTTTTTCCGGTATCGCTGGCCATTATGCTGATGCTCCTGGTGAGTCTGCTCCGGATTAATTTCGGGCTCTTTAACATCCAGCCCTACCTGTCTGCCACGGGTCGCTTCCTTACCAAGGCTGCCTTCGGACTTTATCTGGGTTGGATTTGTATTGCCACCATTGCCAACATCACTGCCTGGCTGGTAGCCATCAACTGGCAAGGCTCCGGATTGGGACCTGAAACCTGGGCCTTTATCGTCATCCTGCTGGGTATGCTGATCGGACTCTATACAGCGGTGGCCCTGTCGAACGGGTACATTTCTCTGGCGGTGGCCTGGGCTCTGGTAGGTATTTATCTCAAACGCTCCGCCAGCGCCGAAGATACCCGATCGCTGATGATTCTGGCAGGTATCGGAGCGGTACTGCTGACGGTCTATTCTGTATATGCCTTATTCATTGCTCCAAAGGAGAGCAACAAGCTAAGACACACCGCCCACTAGAATCAATATACTAGAAGATGATCGGGCAACGGGTACCTGACTTGCGGGAGCGCCCCGGCATATTTACCCTTTGTGACTTGTACTTGGGCTTCTTCTCCCGCCGGATACCAAACTTCTTGGGCGCGTAGGGCATCAGTTTGAAATCAAACTCCGGTATAAAGTAGTCTTCGGTATAGGTGTCAACGGGCAGCGGAAGGTAGTGCCGTCCGGGGAAGTACAAGGTGTCATACTCGTAGTCGTAGAGGTAGATGGTCACAAATCCGTCACGGCTGTACTTGATGCTGATGTCGGAATAGGGGCCATCGTCTCTGGCCGAAGCAACGGCCTTAGCCAGTTCCTTATGCTTACCGTTCTGGAGCAAGGCCATATTAAACTGAAATACCTTATGGGCGGAATCGATCTCCAGAGCTACCCCCAGGTAGTACTTGGCATCCTTCATCCGTTCCATACCCGCGTATAGTACCCCTGTATTGTTAAGGGCGCTCTTGTCCTGGTGGATTTTATAGCTTTGCTGGGCCTCGTCGTACTTTTCCCAGTAGCGGTATACATTGCCCTGGTTTACATTGTAAAATTTACGGCTGGGTGCCATGCGCATGGCTTCGTTGAAGTCGTTCTGGGCCTGCTGGTACCGGATATCGGCATCCAGACGCTGCATCCGCTGCTCATGCCGGTTACCCAGATACGCCTGTACGATACCCCGGTTGTTCAGGAGGTAAGGGATAGTCGGGTTCTCCTTGATGAGGCTATCGAACAGGGTTACGGATTTATCCAGCTGATCATTTTCCAGCATAACTACTCCCCAGCCATTCTGCGCTTTGAGATTGGCCGGATTCAGCCGGATGGCCTTCTTGAACACGTCGTAGCTCTTGGTGAACATATCGAAGTGCATGAGCAGGTTGCCGTAGTTACTCCACATCCGGTCGTAGGTCTTCTCGTAGTTAAGGGCCTTGCTCAGGTACTGCCCGGCTTCAGAAAAACGCCTCTGATCGATCAGTACCCCACTCATACCAGCCAGAGCCTCGTAGCGGGCTCCATCCAGTCGGATGGCTTTCTGGAAATCCTGCTGGGCAGCGGCTGCCTTGCGGGTATAGTAGTGGCTGTACCCCCTGCTGACAAATACATCCGCCAGGGCGCGGTTATTTTCATCAATCAGTGGCTCGGCCCGGGCAAAGTCTTCGAGCGCCAGATCGTAATGCTTCATGCCGTAATGTACCAGGGCCCGCCCCAAGTAGGCCGACAAGTAGGTAGTATCGGAATGTAGTATACGCTCATAAATACCCTTGGCCTTGGCGTACTCGTGCTTGCTCAGCAGTACGTTGCCCTGTCCGCACAAGGCTGCTTTGTCGTCCTTGAGGGCAGTGGCGGCAAGCTGGTAGTAGCGCTGCGCCTCGTTGAGTTGCTGCAAGCCGTAATGGGCGTGGCCCAGTCCGAGGTAGGCATTGCCACGGAAGGTACGGTCTTCCGACTCAATATACTGCTCAAATACGTGCCGGGCCGCACCAAAGCGGTTCAAAGAAAGCAAGGCATTGGCGTACCGGATCTGGGCTTTGGGATGCTGCCGGGCCACCTTCTCAAAATCGTTAACGGCCCTTTTGTCTTTACCCAGCTGCATCAGCAGGTCACCCCGCTGCAGGCGGTAAGCAATCAGCTTATCCTTTTGCCGAATGGCGGCCGTTAGTTCATCCACTGCCTCCTCAGCTCGGTTAGCGGCTTTGTAGAATAGCGCGGTATTGTAGTTCCACTTACCGGCCGTATTGCTGCGGGGCGTTTGGGAGGCATAGGCCAGCCCCTCCTCATACTGACCTTCCAGCCCATAGGATACGAGCGTATTCAGGGCTGCGTAGTTACTTTCGGGATTGTTGTTGAGATCGCCCCGCGCGGCTGCGTAGTGGCGGCTGAGTAAACGGATCAGTCCCCGGTTGTAGATGTACCTGGGATTGCCCTCCGTAGTCTCCATGGACTCCATGAGCCACAGGCCTTTGCTGTGGTTACCTGACAAAGCCTGCAGTACCGCTTCGTTATTAATTCGCTGCAGAGAGTCGTTACGGTCGTAGTTTATACGGTGGTAGGCTTCGTAGGCCTTCTGAAGTTCCATCAGCCCTCTGCGATACTCTTTGGTATGCAGCAGTGCTGGATTATGCTCCTCAAAAGATTGGTTGAAAATTGGTAAAAGACGCTCAAATATCTGCTGGCACTCCCGAAACTCCTGCGCAGTAGCCCGATGGCACACGCACAGAAGGAAAAGCCCAGCCACCAAAACATTCCTTAAGTTAATGTTTTCCCTCCCCATGTTGTAATCAACTTCCGACACTCTAACCTACTACAAAATATAATGAATATCAACCGGCAGGCACATCAGAGGGCATTTTTACTACTAATGTCCAATTATTTATTCAATATATGTTATTAGCAATTTTAGTACCAACATTTAAAAAGGAAGTCATAACACATATCCCACCTGCTACTTAAGACGCTTGTCGAACTGAACAGGCTCTACTCCTACTACCTTGGCCAGGTTGTGTTGCGGGTGCAATGGGTTGAGCAGATAGTTGTATTCGGTTGTGGATTGGGCGGAGGGTACTTTGAGTATCCAGCTATCACCCGCGCGAATCCATTCTTCGGTATAATCAGCCAGGGCATCGGGATACGGGAAGTTCCACCAGTCCTGGGGGAGCAGGTTGGGGGTGAGTAGCTGAATGGTAGCGTCGTTCGGAACTTCTATAGTAACCAGTACCTGATTTTTGGGCAGAATCAGGGAGTTGGCAAGTACCTCCAGCTTGGCCAGCGACACGTGCTCGGAGGTATAGAGTACCCGCGTACCCCGGCGATGCCAGCGGCCATTGCCATAGAGGCAGCCGGTAGCCATCAGATCATACGCATAGGTATCTCTGGTGATGCGGTAAAGCAGCATATACTATGAATAGAGGCCGTGCTCGATCCGGAACAGGATGTCCATTACCTCTTCACGACCCAGAGACGAGTTAAGTATCTCTACGGGCTTGCGGTTGCCGAGGGCCAGGATGGGGGTATTGAGCCAGAATTTAAGAGCCTCCTCGTCTTCAAACACCTCCAGTCCCTTGGCTATGATGGAGGATAGCTCAATGACCTTTTCGCTCTCTTCGGATGAGAGAGCCGTTTTGTTCTTGATCCGGCGCTGAAAAGTACTTTCGGACAGGTTCAATAAGCGACTAAACTGCTTGTTGGAAAGATCAAGGCGCTGCTGTACGCGTTGCGCTACCGAAATGGAAAACCCCTTCTCGGCGGCACGAATAAAATCGAGGGTATTATCCACTCCTACCTGCAAGGATTTCTTTCCTCCCAGTATAGCTACAACCTGACTGACCGACACCTGCATACTTTCAAATGATTATTCTAAAACTGTCAACTGCACGTAAAGATATCTAATTATTTTGAAACTCAAAATAGTGTACCCGATGATAGTCACTCAGATGAGCCATATTCATTCTCAAACCAATATACGATCTGATAAAATTGGCCTTTTACAATCCGTTAGTAAACCTACTGGTGTTAGAAAGGGCAGAATGCGCCTGATTACGACCTGGGGAAGCCAGGAAGCTGGGTAACCCGCAGGGCCTGATTGAGGTGCCGCTGGGTATGCGCTGTGACAAAAATAAGTACATCGCCAGCCCGGAACTTCAGCCAGTTGAAAAAGGGTGAAATTACTTTCGAACCTTCCAGATCCAGCTTAGTCGTTTGTGGGAGCAGCTCCAGAAACAGGTTTTCCAACTCCACAAATCGATCGAAGACCGAATCCGGATCAGGATTGGTGCGTGGTCGTGCCATGGCCGGTGCCGGTAGCTTCCAGGTAGAAGCCGGATCGAGTGCTTTGAGCATAAGTCTGCCGTTCTTACTCATTATAAAGCGCCGGTCGGGAGTACCCTGTACCGTATGCGGTACATCGTCTACTTTCTTCTGGATCTGCCGGATGTAGTACGTATGGGTAAGGTTGAGGTGAGCCAGACACTCCGTAATGCTCCAGCTGGTAGGGGCCGGTTTCCAGACCTTCTGAGCATCTGACAACGGAGCCAGCTGCATGGTAAGGATGGAGAGGATATCCTGATGTTTATAGGTGAGCTCATCCACCAGGTCAGAGATAATGTATTCAGTTTTCATGAAGTGCCAGGTACTTTTAAGTTGATCAGAGGAAGGTTTAGTGACTCGAAATAGTGTTCTAGTTAGGAAGAAAAAGCCTTATAAAAAAGCAAAAGGGTGAGCAGCTCACCCTTTTGCCTCCTATGCAAAACCCGAATCAGGGTATGAGCTCCAGGACATAGACTGACTTGGGAGCCAGTGGAATGCTGCCTACTACCGAAATAGTCTCGTCCGTAATCACATTACGACCTTTGGTAGCGCCTTTGATTCGCTCCGAAAAGCGGGTAGTCGGCAGATCATGGGTACTGTCACCGGTGTTTGAGATTACCATGATGGTCTTGTTATCGTCGTACCGGAAGTAGGTATACACCCCATTTTCGGGCAGGTACTGCATCAGCTTTCCGGAGTGCAGGGCCGGCGTATTCTTCCGGTAGGTAGCCAGCTTCTTCACGAAGTTGAAGGCCTCATTTTCGGCCTGGGTACGACCGGTAGCCACAAACTTGTTTTCCCGGTCTCCCGCAAATCCTCCCGGAAAGTCTCTGCGTACTTCAGCGTCGGATGGGTTCTTAAAGTTCTTCATCAGGATCTCGGTCCCGTAGTAGAGTTGCGGAATGCCCCGGGTCGTCAGCAACCAGGTAATTCCCATCCGGTACTTCCGGATATCCTCTCCCACTACCGACAGGAACCGGTCCATATCGTGGTTGTCCAGGAAGGTTACCAGCCGGGTGGGGTCTTCGTACACGTAGTCCTGACCCAGCGTCTGGTACAGGCGCTGTATGCCTTCGTTCCAGCCGGGCTTCTGGTTCAGAGCGTCCATCATGGCAAACTGCAGCTGGAAGTCGACAGAGCCGGGCAGGTTGCTCTTGAAGGAGAGCTGCAGGTTATTACGCTGGAAGTAGGCTTGGTTCAGGATGCTGTTCACCCAGTTCTCGCCGAATATATGCAGCCGGGGGTACTCTTCCAGCAGCGCCGCGTTGCAGCGATTCATAAACTCAAGATCATTGTACATGTAGGTATCAATCCGCCAGGCGTCAATGCCGAACGTCTCGACAGTCCAGATGGCGTGCTGGAGCAGGTAGTTCCCCACAAACGGATTGGATTGATTGAGATCGGGCAGAAAAGGAACAAACCAACCCTCGGCCGTTACCTTACGGTCAATGGCCGACGCGTAGGGGTCTACCAGCGGCTGATCCTTGTAGGAGGTATTGGTGTAGGTGGGCCACTGGTGCAGCCAGTCCTTCATGGGCAGGTCTTTGATAAACCAGTGGTTGATGCCGACGTGGTTGTAGACCGCGTCCTGAACTACCTTGAGGCCATTGGCGTGGGCTACCTCCACCAGTTTTTTGTAGGCGGCATTACCGCCCAGTCGCTTATCCACCTGGTAATGGTCCGTAAATCCGTAGCCGTGGTAGGCGCTCCGCATAGCTCCGCCTTCGTCGGTTAGCGGTTGATTATTTTCAATGACAGGGTTTAACCATAAGGCAGTTACGCCCATTTCCTTAAAGTAATCCATGTGGTTGATGATACCCTGGAGGTCGCCTCCGTGGCGCAGGAACGGGTTGTTCCGGTCGGCTTTAGTATCGGCCATGTCGGCATAGCGGTCATTGGAAGGGTCACCGTTGGAAAACCGGTCGGGCAGCACCAGGTAGATGAAGTCTGACTGATCTACCCCCTGCGCTTTTAGTTCATTGGTACGGGCTTTTAACTCGTAGGATACGGCGGTACTTGACCTCTGTGAGCTGGTACGCTTGCCTTTCCGGACCTGTACATCCTTAGTCAGTACCAGGTTAAAAGTACCGGGTCGGGCATCGGGGCCTACCGTTAGGTCCACAAACAGGTAGTTAGGGTTTTCGACAGAATTTACCTTTTCCAGTCGTACCCCCGGGTAATTAACTTCAACATTGCTACCGGCCAGGTTTTGCCCGTACAGCAGCAACTGGAGTCGTGGTTCCTTCATCCCGACCCACCAGTTGGTAGGCTCGACACGCCGTACCTGCAGGTTCTGGGCAGAGACTGAACAGTTTAGTAATAATACGAGTAGTAAAAGGGAAAGAATGTTGCGGAACAACATCCGGATGGTCATTTTCATGGGTATCTGAAAGCTTGATTAACTATAAAAAAGAAAGTATATGGTCTATTTTTTCACAAATTAATCCTGTTTACATTTGATTTCTTAACCTAATTCAAAAATGTTAAAAAAGCTGTTGATATTGGTGCTCCTCTTACCATGGGCTCTGCTAGAAGCCTGTAGTACCAGTAATGACAACAAGTCCAACCAACTTATGACTACACAAGTACAGGATCACGACAAACTAGTGATCTACCAGATCTTCACCCGACTATTTGGCAACCAGAACACCACGAACAAATTTTACGGTACCCATGATGAAAACGGCGTGGGGAAGTTCAATGATATAACCACTGCCGCGCTGAAAGAGCTAAAAGCATTTGGCATTACGCATATATGGTACACGGGTGTCATCGAGCACGCTACCATGACTGATTATACCCAAAATGGCATCCGGCAGGACCACCCGCTGATTGTCAAAGGTATAGCCGGATCACCTTACGCTGTTAAAGATTATTACGATGTTAATCCGGACCTGGCGGTGAATGTAAAGGACCGAATGAAAGAGTTTGAGGCCTTGGTGGAGCGTACGCACGCCAACGGTCTGAAAGTACTCATTGACTTCGTGCCCAACCACGTAGCCCGGCAGTACCACTCGGATGCCAAGCCCGCCGGGGTGAAGGACTTCGGGGAAGAAGACAATACCAGCGTGCCCTTTGCCGCTACCAACAACTTCTACTACATTCCGGGGCAGGACTTTAAGGTACCTGAGGGGGTGAAGGCACCCGTAGCTTTCGCGGCTCCATACACCGAGAGTCCCGCCAGGGCAACGGGTAATGATGTGTTCCAGGCCCAGCCCACGATCAACGACTGGTTCGAGACCATCAAGCTCAACTATGGTGTCGACTACCAGAATGGCCGCAGCAAACACTTTGATCCGATCCCCTCGACCTGGCTGAAGATGCGCGATATCCTTACCTTCTGGACGCGCAAGGGTGTAGATGGCTTCCGCTGCGACATGGCCGAAATGGTACCGGTGGAGTTCTGGGCGTGGGTGATCCCCGAAATCAAAAAGGTAAACCCGAAGATTATCTTCATTGCCGAGATCTACAACCCGGCTGAGTACCACAATTACATCCGCAACGGGCAGTTTACGTACCTGTACGATAAAGTGGGCCTGTACGACGCGCTGCGCCGGCTTATGGAAGGCAAGGGTACCGTAGAAGACATCACCCGGGTATGGCAGAACGAATCGGGTGACATAGCCCGGCACATGCTCCGCTTCCTCGAAAACCACGACGAGCAGCGGATTGCCTCGAAGTACTTTGCGGGTGATCCGGTTGTGGCCATTCCGGCCATGACGCTGAGCGCTACCCTGCATACGGGGCCGCTGATGATCTACTTCGGTCAGGAGGTGGGTGTCAACCCCACGGAGGCCGAAGGCTTTCAGGGAGAAGACGGACGTACTACCATATTTGACTACTGGGGGGTACCGGAGTTTCAGCAGTGGGTCAATGGTGGCAAATTTGACGGGAGCAAGCTGACTGCGCAGCAGAAAGAACTGCGGAGCTTCTACCAGCGCCTTAACCACTTCGTACTGAACAACGAGGCTATCCACCGCGGTAAGTTCTTTGACCTTCAGTATATCAATGTAGACGGCCAAAGCCCGGACTACGACAAGACCCGCGTGTACAGCTACCTGCGGTACACCGACGGCCAGAAGCTGCTCTGTGTATACAACTTTGACAAGAGCCGGACAATCGATACATCGGTACGCATACCGGAGGGGGTAGTCAGGGATACGCTGGGGCTGGACCTGGCGGCTCAGTATCAGCTTAAGCAGGTATTCCCGGCCGCCGATCATTCAGAGGTGGTTACGGGTAGTGCTATGGGCTCCGAGGGAGTTCAGGTGAGCCTGCCCCCTGTTTCGGTTCGGATATTTGAGATCCTAAAAAAATAATATACCTCATATATGGCAGTTTCAGCATCTTCCTCCCAGGTGTCACACCGGCAGAAGCCCCGGCTTAGCTTCCTTGACATCTGGAACATGAGCTTTGGCTTCCTGGGAATCCAGTTTGGCTTTGCGCTACAAAATGCTAATGTCAGCCGGATTTTCGAAACCCTGGGTGCCAACGTGGATGACATACCCATCTTATGGGTAGCCGCTCCTCTGACGGGCCTGATCATTCAGCCCATCGTCGGGTACTTCAGCGACCGCACCTGGACCCGTTTGGGACGCCGTCGTCCCTACTTCCTGGCTGGTGCCATTCTGGCCTCACTGGCCCTTTTTGTAATGCCCAACTCGCCTACCCTCTGGTTTGCGGCCGGTATGCTCTGGATCATGGATGCCTCCATCAACATTACGATGGAGCCGTTCCGGGCTTTCGTGGGGGACAATCTTCCCTCCGACCAGCGTACCACCGGCTTTGCCATGCAGAGCTTCTTTATCGGTACCGGAGCCATCGTGGCTTCATCCCTGCCCTACATCATGACCAACTGGTTTGATGTACCTAATCAGGCCGGAGAGGGTATCATTCCTGATTCCGTGAAATGGTCATTTTATCTGGGTGGTGCCGTATTCCTAGCAGCGGTACTCTGGACGGTAGTAAAATCCAGAGAGTATAGTCCCCAGGAGCTGAATGCCTTCGAAGAAAACAACGAGGTACCTCCAGCCGCCGCCTCACCCGGGGCATCTACTACCATATACCAGGCAACGGGTAAGAAGCAAATCCGGAAGGGTAGCATCATTACAGTACTAGGTCTGGCCCTGACGGTATGGCTTTCTACCCAGGACCTCAACAAGGAGCTGTACGTATTTTCACTGGGTACCGCTATCGTTGGATTGCTATTTATCGCTTCGGGCTACCTGCAGAAGACTAGTCGTTTTGAGAATGGCTTCGTCACCATCATGAACGACTTCGAGAACATGCCCATAACCATGAAGCAGCTGGCCGTCGTGCAGTTCTTCTCGTGGTTTGCGCTGTTTGCCATGTGGATCTATATGACACCAGCCGTAACGAGTTGGGTCTACGGTACCACCGACACCACCTCCAAGCTCTATAACGACGGAGCTGACTGGGTAGGGCTTTGTATGGGTATCTATAATGGAGTAGCCGCTCTGGTAGCCTTTGGTATACCGGTGCTGGCCCGGCAGACTAGCCGCCGCGTCGCGCACCTGGTCTGTCTGGTAGCGGGGGGTGTAAGCCTGCTTTCTATCTACTTCCTTACGGATCCTACCTACCTGATGGTATCGATGGTGGGCATTGGGATAGCCTGGGCCTCCATCCTATCGGTACCCTACGCCATGCTGGCTGGTTCACTGCCCGCCAGCAAGATGGGCTACTACATGGGAGTATTCAACTTCTTTATCGTAATACCTCAGATAGTGGCTGCCGCCCTGCTGGGCTTTCTGGTCAAGGTACTGTTTGGAGGTGAGCCTATCTATGCGCTGGTGCTGGGAGGTGTCTCCATGATACTGGCCGGACTACTTAGTCTGCGGGTCAATGATCGGGACTGATGTAAAGTAATCTCTTTCAATAATCCATAGAGCAGGTAGTACATTCCGCTATACTACCTGCTCTTATTTATTTAAAAGGGTTCTGGTGAGCTATGTACCTGCGGTTCACTCCTCAGTTCGTAGAACCAATTTCCCATTAACTACAAAGTGGTTACTTTACTCTCATTACTACTACCTGACTCTCCTTTCTTGTCCCAGCTTTCACTACTGATCTCCCTTTTAGTTCAAAAAAAGTTGAATAGGCCAAAAATCCGGTAGCTTTCTGAGAATAAGCCTATACGGACTACTCCCCGTACCAATCTTATACTGCCACTATGACATCTGATTGGGTAGTTAGGTAGTCATTCCCTATATTGGGGCATCCTTAACCAAACATTATTCTGCTTCGCGTCCCATTCCGCTCTTCACCAAAACAATCTGGAATCTTAATTGTATAGTTCTCAGATGAATTATACGGGACGCAACTTACATATGGAACAGTCTACAACGACTCAGAAAGGGAGACTTATACTAGTTGCCTATCGGTTACCATTTAAGATCAAAAAGGAAGGCGACACCATCAATCTCTTCCAGAATTCCGGTGGTCTGGTTTCGGCCGTGCTGTCTTTAGCGCAAGGAAAACAGAATACGGACTCCCAGTTTGAAGGAAAAATACAGTGGGCAGGCTATACTGACAATAGCCGCGAAGAACTGGAAGGACAGGTACTTGAAAACGAAAACTTCAAAGCTCATCCGGTATTCATACCCGAGGAGCTCAATAACGACTACTACGAAGGTTTTTGTAATGACCTGATCTGGCCCCTTTGCCACTACTTCCCGTCGCTGGCCAAGTTTGAAGAGCGCTACTGGGATGCCTATCAGGAAGCCAATGATCTCTTCTTTCAGCAGCTTGCTGACATTATCCAGCCCAATGATACCATATGGGTGCATGATTATCAGCTCATGCTCCTGCCCGACCTGATACGCCAGCGGTTCCCTGACAATAAGATCGGCTTTTTCTTCCACATCCCTTTTCCGTCTTTTGAGATATTCCGATTGCTGCCGCGCCGCTGGCGCGAGTCCCTGGTAAGAGGTCTGCTGGGAGCGGATGTGGTCGGATTCCATACCAACGATTACGTGGAGAGCTTCCTGAAGGCGGTACGAATGATACTGGGTTACGGCAATAAGATGCACTACGTCCACCTCAACAACCGGATCGTAAAGGTCGACTCCTTCCCGATCAGCATTGATTACGCCAAGTTTAACCAGGCCTTTGACGAACCTGAAGTAGCCCGGGTAAGGGCCGACGCCCGTCACTCCCTGAAGGAGAAGATCATCTTTTCGGTAGATCGGCTCGACTACTCCAAGGGGCTGCTGCACCGCCTGCACGGTTACGAGCGTTTTCTGGAAATATGCCCGCAGTGGCACAGTAAGGTATCATTTGTAATGGTGGTGGTGCCGTCGAGGGATACCATTGAGCAGTACCAGCAAATGAAATCCGAGATTGATCAGACGGTCGGTCGGATCAATGCAACCTACGGCAGTATCGAGTGGCAACCCATCATTTATCAGTACCGCTCTATGCCTTTTGATGAGCTGGTAGGTATGTACACCGTCAGCGACGTGGCACTCATCACTCCTGTACGCGATGGTATGAACCTGGTATGTAAGGAGTACGTCGCCAGCCGTAAAGATCAGCGGGGAGTACTTATCCTGAGCGAAATGGCTGGCGCGGCCGCCGAGCTGGGAGAAGCCTGTATTATCAACCCTACGGATAATCTGGAAATTGCCAACGCCATCCGCAATGCGCTGGAAATGCCCGTGAATGAACAGGCCAAACGCATCAGAGCCATGCAGAACAGGCTAAGAGCATACGATGTATTTGCGTGGACCAATGATTTTTTTACCCAAATGACTATGATGGAACAAGAGCAAAACCGACTACGACATGACTTTATCACGCAGCGGGATATGAAGGCAATCAGCCAGAGCTTTAACCAGGCTAACAATCGGATATTTTTCTTCGACTACGACGGTACGCTGGTAGCTATCACGCGTGAGCCATCCGAGGCTATCATTACCAAAGAGATGAAGGAACTGGTAAGTGACCTGGCGCAGAGCAATACGGTCGTGATCATTAGTGGCCGCGATAAGGCGTTTCTTGAAGGTGTAGTGGGTGACCTGCCGGTTCATATAGTAGCCGAACACGGTGCCCTGATCAAAAGCCGCGAAAGCGGCGACTGGAACATGAATGAAAGCTACGAGGATGGCTGGAAAGAAAGCATCCGTTCTATTCTGGATCTGTACGTGCAGCGGTGCCCGGGGGCCTTTGTTGAAGAGAAGGAGACTTCGCTGGCCTGGCACTTCCGTACAGCCGATGACCAGCTGTACGCGCAGCGCAGGGCCCAGGAGCTGGCCTGGCAGCTGAAGAACTTTATTCAGCCGGAAATGCACCTGCAGGTGATTGAGGGCAATATGGTGATTGAAGTAAAAAAGACAGCTTTCAATAAAGGGACGGCGGCTCGTATGTTCCTGGATAAAGGCGATTATGATTTTGTCCTGGCCATGGGTGACGATACCACCGATGAAGATATGTTTGAGGCTTTACCCGAAACGGCCTACACCATCAAGGTAGGTGATGCCCTATCCGTAGCCCGAAAACACATCCGAAGTCAGGCAGATGTTATAGTTTTGCTCAAATCCATTCGGGATGGTCAGACTATAGCCAGCTAGACCAGCGTTTGTTTCTATGTTATTAATTGATCTTTATTCGTAAATCATACTATCACTATGCTTCGCCCGGTCTTTTTGTTCATAGTGATCCTGACAGGTATAGGATATGCCTCCGCCCAGGAAGACCTCCAGAAGGTATTCCGGAAGCGGATGGAGCAGCCTGTAGGCGGCACCATGGCCAGTCTGGTACAGAGGATGGCGCGGTCGTTTCTGGGTACACCCTACGTAGCGCATACCCTGGAAGGCAATCCCAAGGAAGTACTGGTGTGTCGGTTCGACGGACTCGATTGTACTACTCTGGTAGAAAACGCCCTAGCCCTGGCCGTAGCCAAGCAGAAAGGCCTTGACTACAGCGGATTTCAGCAGGAACTGACCCAACTCAGGTACCGCGACGGTGTGATCAACGGCTACACGTCGCGACTGCACTACTTTGTGGACTGGCTCCACGAAAATCAGGAGCGGGGCCTGCTGACAGATGTGACCGCGCAACTGGGAGGGGTACCTTACTCGAAGGAAATTCACTTTATGTCCAACCATCCGGACCTGTACCCTACCCTGGAATCCGAGGACCAGTGGGAAAAGGTGAAGGAAATCGAAAAGGACATTAACTCCCGGAAGTACTACTACATCCCTCAGTATTCGATCCGGAAGGTAGAGCCGCTCCTGCGCGACGGCGACATCGTTGGTATAACGTCTTCCATCGAAGGGTTGGATTGCAACCATCAGGGAATCATTACCAAAATCGGTAATCGGGCTTATCTTTTACACGCTTCCACTACTGCCCAGAAAGTAGTACTGAGTACCCAGCCCCTGGCTGAGTACGTCGCTTCTATCAAAAAGCATACGGGTATTATAGTCGCCCGCCTGGCTGAATGATACTTCTGGATCTTTTAAACTTATGGATGTAGCACTTATCAAGGAGTATATTTTTAACAGACCACCGTGGCTGATCTATCTGGTTACGGCCGGGGTGGGGCTGGTAATGGCATGGGGAGTGATTACTCTGATTAAGGTTATCGCCTACAAACGCAGAAACCGAAAGGGGGGTAACATACTCGGGATTATTTCTTCCAATACGACCAGCGTCCTCTACTTCTTTTTTCCGGTACTCCTCCTGGCGGCGGTGTCTTACTACTACCGGGTGTATTTCCCGCGGGACTACTGGTTTTTCCACCTGTTCAAGACCTTGCTCATTGCCATCAGTACCTGGCTGACGGTACGGGTAGTGGCTATATTTGAGAAGGTACTCCTGTTAAATCTCGACCTCAACAACCCGGACAACTACAACGCCCGTCGTGTATATACCAAGGTGCAGTTTATCAGGCGGATAGTCAATATTTTTGTAGTCATTCTCGGAGTATCCATCCTGCTGCTGAGCTTCGAAAGGGTGCGGCAGTACGGGGTGGGTATACTTACCTCCGCTGGTATCGTCAGTGTGATTCTGGGTTTTGCGGCTCAGAAGACCCTCGCTAACCTGCTGGCAGGTATCCAGATAGCCTTTACGCAGCCCATCAAGATCGACGATGCCGTACTGGTAGAGAACGAATGGGGGCATATTGAAGAGATCAACCTGACCTATGTAGTAGTGAAGCTATGGGATCTGCGCAGGCTGGTGCTGCCTATTACGTACTTCATCGAGACTCCTTTTCAGAACTGGACCCGCAACCAGGCCAGTATCATTGGCAATGTACTCCTGTACCTCGACTACCACACACCGGTAGAAAGGCTACGGGAAAAGCTATTCGACCTCGTAAACAACAACTCGCTTTGGGACGGCCAGGTATGCAACCTGCAGGTCATTGATACCCAGGCGCAGTTTATCGTGGTGAGGTGTATCATGTCGGCCCGCAACGCCGGAGATACATTTAACCTCCGCTGCCAGATCCGTGAAAAGCTCATCGAATACATCCGTACTGAGTACCCCGAGTCCCTGCCGGGCTTCCGGATCACCGGAGTGGTGAATGAAGAAATCCTGAAAAATTAAAAGGGGGCTCCCAATCAGGAGCCCCCTTTCCTATGTATTTTATGATTATTCAATCAGCATCATTTGTTCATTGGACTACTTTTATGATTGCTCCCGCGGTATTGTATATCCAGCCTGATCAGTTTGGAAAGTTGAAAAGCACTCCCAGTTTTTTCTGAATCTGGTATTCAAAGTAAAAAGCATCCAGATGAAACAGACTAAGAGACGCCAGCACGACTCCGGGCTCGTCCGCAACCGAGTAGCTCGCTATATAAATAGTCTCGGTCTGGTCGTTGGCAATTGCACAGAACATGCTTATACGTTCGTTCTTCTTTATTCCGTAGTAGCTTACTATCTGGTTGGAGGGATCCTGTAAGTAGTCCAGTACTTGCTCGTAGAACTGCTCATAGGACAATTCGGGTATGTAGGCTAGCCCTACTTTATTGTTTTTTTGTATGGTCAGAAACTGCATTTTAATCTTTGGGTGTTACTAATTAGGAAATGACTACAAATCATCACTTACAGGCTTTTCGTAAACCCCAATATTACTTATAGTCAGCACCTGGTGCGGAACAATGGGTAAGAGGAATGGCTCAAGGCAGCTTGTTCGGAAATGCAATAGTTGGATCGGATCGTGAGACATCACAACCCATTCGGTACTTGCTCTAGAGGTTTAATTCATAACCTGACAGTTTAGCTCTTTACAGTTACAAATTACCTAAAGCGCCGTTAAAGGGGAATTAAGACCGAATTAAAAACCAGTTAAATTAAGGGGAGCCTGATGGTGAAGGTACTTCCGGCCCCTGGTCGGGAGGTTATATCTATTTGCCCCTGGTGAATATCAATGATGCGTTTAACAAGCACTAAACTTAAACCATCGCTATGAGTGTCCTGGGCGGCTGATTCGCCGTAAAAGGTAGTCAACTGCTGCGGCAGCTGTTCTTCACTACCTACGCCCTGATGCTGAAAATGTACCCTAATGGTATCAGTTCCAACTTCCAAAAGTACCTCCACTCTATGGTTGTCCGAATACTTACAGGCATTATCCGTCAATTTGGTGAAGGCAGTACGCAGTAGGATTTCGTTTCCTATAACCTGAAGATCTTCTTCATTATCCGGCATATTTTCAAACTGGATCTCTACTTTATATTCCGGATTCTTATTCAATACTTGGGCCTGAGCCTCCCATAGTATCTCATCAATTCTAACTTTATGTAAGGCAGTTGAAGTACCAGAATCAGCGCGTGCTAACTCCAGAAGGCTGTTCACTACATCGTTCAGATTCCTGACTTCATTCAGAACGCGCGTGAGTGACTCCTGATAAGCTTCTGGTGATCGTTCTTTAAGTAGTGTCACCTCCAACTCACCCATGATCACAGCCAGCGGAGTTCGCAATTCATGCGAGGCATAAGATACGAAGTTCTTTTGTGCAATGACTGCCAATTCGAACCGGTTAAACTTAGGCATCTTTTTTAACTTGACAGTTCAATTGTCCAAAGTTGCAAATAACCTAAGGGCCGTTAAAAGGGAATTAAGACCAGATTAAAAACCAGTTAAAATAAAGGGAGTTTGACGGTGAAGGTACTTCCGGTACCTGGCTGGGAAGTTATATGTATCTGTCCCTGGTGAATATCTATGATACGTTTGACGAGTGCCAACCCTATACCATATCCGGGGGTATTCTGGGCAGTGGAGCCCCTGTAAAACGTATTAAATAGCTGCGGTAGCTGTTCCTCACTTATTCCTACGCCCTGATCCTGAAAATGTATACTCAAGGTATCTGCTCCTACTTCCAGAAGTACCTCTACCCTATGATTGCCGGAGTACTTACAGGCATTGTCCATCAGATTGGTGAAGGCAGTACGCAGTAACGTTTCGTCTCCCATGAGCTGAAGCTCTTCTACATTATCCGGGATTTTTTCGTACCGGATCTCTACTTTATACTCCGGATTTTTATGCAGTACCTGGGCCTGAGAGTCCCATAGTACCTCATCAATCCTGACTTTCTGAAATGTACCAGAAGTTCCCGATTCGGCTCGTGCCAGTTCCAGAAGGCCATTTACTACATCGTTTAGATTTCTAACTTCGTTAAGAACCCGCGTAAGAGACTCCTCATAGGCCGCTGGTGATCGTTCTTTCAGTAGCGTCACCTCCACTTCACCCATAATCACAGCCAGGGGAGTACGTAATTCATGGGAAGCATGAGACACGAAATTCTTTTGAGCGGTAAAGGCCTGTTCGAGCCGGTTGAGCATGAGATTAAATGTCTGTGCCAGATCAGATAATTCATCCTTTTGCGGCCCTATTGTTAGCCGCTTATTCAGATTCCCGGCGGAGATGTTATTGACCTGATTGGTAATATCCGCAACAGGCTTGAACACATCTCTCGCAAACAGCCACCCCGCAAAGCTTACCAGTATCAGGCTGATCAGCCAGCCAATAGCCAGTACATCACGTAAGCGGTCATGCCTATTGAGTACATTCAGTTCCGAAGCATACGCCACCACCCAGGGCGGTTGATTGGGCTGATGAACATACCTGATCAAAATTATCTCCAGATCTCCCTGCCTTACCTTCACATCGAGCCCATCCCGTACCTGTGCCAGTAACTGGCTGGTAATGGGCAACGGTTCATCGCTGCTGTCAAAAATAACTTCATCTTTACTATCGAACACTTTAATGTGTTCACTCAGCAGCATACTACCAAGGATTTTGTTGACGTCTTCCTTATCTGCATCGGGTACCTGATTGGTGGATTTAAGCTGCTGAGCGATTGTAATAGCTCTTTTTTTGAAGTAGGACAGAATCTGCTGCTCCCTGTCCAGATCATAATAATAGTAACTCCCTATACGGGAAATGAGCATGATAGAGGCAACTATCAAGGTAAAAATCAGTGTCAGGCGGACTTTTACGTTCATTCTTCCTTGAATATATAGCCCATGCCTACTACAGTATGAATAAGCTTTGAAGGAAAATCCTTATCAACTTTTTTGCGCAGAAAGTTGATATATACATCTATGACATTGGTGCCGGTGTCAAAATGGATATCCCATACTTTCTCGGCTATCTCGATCCGTGATACTACCCGGTTGCGGTTTCGCATCAGGTACTCCAGCAGCGCAAACTCCTTAGCCGTCAGGTCTATCTGCTTTCCTCCTCTACGGGCTATGCGCTCGTCCAGATTCAGCTCCAGATCCGAAATTCTTAACATATGTACCTTCCCCTCGGTCACCGATCCGCGTCTGGTAAGTGCTTTTAGTCTGGCCAGAAACTCCCTGAACTCAAATGGCTTCACCAGGTAGTCGTCCGCCCCCGAATCAAAGCCCTGCAGCTTATCCTCCACCGTCCCCAGCGCTGTCAGCATCAGGATGGGCGTAGTGATCCCCTCCTGGCGGAGTTGCTCGGTCAGATCAAAGCCGTTGATAACCGGCAGGTTTATATCCATGACAATGATATCATACGGATTGGACATCGCCAGCGACTTCCCCATGCGTCCGTCGTAGGCCACCTCTACTTCCCAGGTTTGCTCTTCAAGACCTCTTTGAATAAAACTAGCCAGCTTGGGCTCATCTTCAACAACAAGTACTCTCATAATTGCTTGTTAGACAGGAATCGGCCAAAAATATAAAAAAGGCGCTCTGACTTCAATGTATTTGATAGGAAGTTGTAACTATCAGGAAGGCTTACAGGTATAAAAGCAGAGTACTACACACGTCTTCAACTAGTTACCAATCATCAAATTTTAACCAGTAGAAGAATAAAATCAGGGTGCTGCCATTGAGGCTGGATAGAAAACAAAAAAGCCACCCGAGAACTCGAGTGGCTTTCCGACATATATCCACACCATTAAAAGAACAGCCTAGGACGGCTGAACTTATCTTGAATGCAAAGTTGGAAAATTTTAATTACAATTAAACAAAATGATCTTAAAATTTGATTAAAAATCATCAAAGTCGTCATCAAAATTGCTGCTATCCCTGAAATTATTGAAATCATCATCGGCAGGTACGCTGAGTGTCAGCGCCTTCTTCAGCAAGGCGATCTGACCGGCGTGGTAGAGGTCATGCTGGATAAGCCCGTGAATCATGGTATAATAGGTGTAGTCACGTCCGGGTACAATATCTTCCAGGAACATATCACTCGCCTTTTTCTCAATTTCACTGATCAGCTCTTCCTGCGAAAGGCTCAGCTCCATCTGTAGGGTCTCCCACTCGATCTCATCCACAATGGGGAATGTCTTCCAGTTCTTTTCCTTTGTTTTGATATCAAAGGCCGCATCGCCCTGTAGCTTCCGTACCACAAAGATGCGCCAGGTGGTCATGTGGAAGACGATCTCAGCGATGGAGTGGGTATTGTGGGTCAACTTGGCCTCCGCCATGCGGGGCGATACGCCTCGTAGTACCTCCACCACCGACGGTCCGTGCCAGGCCTGCTCACTTTCGTACGTATCGTTCAGGAGATCTATAATGCGCAGAATTTCTTCTTTAGTATCCATAATCGTAGCGTTCACTCGGTAATAATTTGACAAATATACGTACAGCGTATACTATTTAAAAGTAAATAACCGTTCCTTCTCCTTATGCCCGTCTTTCTCAGCCCGTCATACAGGTTGATTTTCTCCTACCTGCTGTTCATAGGTACGGGCTGTTGCCTACCTGACCATACACCCTTTTTATGTACTTTTTGTGCAGGATGAGTAGTCAGTTTTGCAGCCTTGCGTGTTGTCTTGTATATTTACAACATTATTATACTTAACAGATCATGAAGGTAACGAATATACGTTTTGTAACGCTGGCGGTTATTGTACTGGCTGCGGCACTTTGCCGACTGGTTCCCCATCCATTCAACTTCACTCCTATCGGTGCCATGGCACTATTTGGCGGTGCTTACTTCACCCGTAAGGCATGGGCTTTTGTGGTACCTCTGCTGGCTATGCTGGTGAGTGACCTGATCCTGGGCTTCCATAGCTCCATGTGGGCTGTGTATGGCTCATTTATCCTGATCGTGGTGCTGGGTATGGTACTGCTTCGCAAGATCACCGTGGGTCGGATTCTGGCTGCCTCTACGCTCTCGTCAGTACTGTTCTTCCTGATCACCAATTTTGCGGTATGGATGCACCCGGGCAGTCTCTATCCTAAGACATTCATGGGGCTTATCGCCAGCTACGTAGCGGGTCTGCAGTTTTACCAGCAGGATATTTTTGGTAACCTGTTCCTGAATACGGTAATGGGGGATCTGTTCTTTACTACCCTGATGGTGGGATGCTTTGAGTGGCTGAAAACCAAAGCTCCGGCACTTGATACTGTTGAAGCTTAATTCAACAGATTTGACATAAAAGTAAGAGGCAACCGGTGTACCGGTTGCCTCTTACTTTTTGTATACTTTCAGTTCGTTGTAGCCGCTTTTGGGGCAGGGCTCCCGCAGGTACCTGACATCCGGCAGTACGCCAAGTACCAACTCGGCCGTAGTATATATCAGATTGCCGTCCAGCAGGTGCCCGCCAATGGTACGCCCGGTAGAGTCAGAAACGGAGGCGTGGAGGTGCGAACCATGTACCGACAAGGTACCTACCAGCGAAACTATCTCGAAGTGGCCCCGGTAGTACTCTCCCTGTTCCTGATTGGCCAGGCGCAGGTGTACCTGGGTAAGGCTGCCTACCCCTGTCACGATAAAACCGGCTTCGATATGATTGGCTGTGATAAAAGCGTGCAGCGACTTTTTGAGATCATCACCGGGCTCGAGACGTAACGAATAGACCTGCATGTTCGTACTGGCAACCGGTGCCTGGGCCATGGCTTCTAAAAAATAACTAGTGTGTACTATCAGTAGGATAATCCCGGGAAATTGTCGCATACTTAATGGGGAACAAAAACAGCTTTAGGCTTTACCTTTTTGCGAGGTATTCCTCCTCCCTTCTGGAGCTGCAGATTATGTTCAAAAAATTCAAGGGCTCGTTGGATACTTTTACTACGTATAGCCGTGAAGTACGGCTTCCGCCCTTTGTGCTGGACCAGGCGGGCGTCGAGCTTGTAGATGGTTCCTTCGGGAAAACAGGTAATAACTTTCCGATCACACCGTACCTTCAGCTCACACGGAACATACTGTCCTTCAATGGTTTTGAGGACCGGTAGGCGTGTACGAGGATCAAGTGTCATCTTGGCGAATACATCCAGAAAGATCCGTTTGTCAAATTCTGGCAAATGATCAACCAGGGATAGTTGCATGTATAGAGGGGTTATCCATGCAAAATTTAAGCAAAATTCTAAAAAAACAAGCACCAAAGCGTTAAAAATACAATTTTTGGGCGGCGCGAAAGGTATTGCAGTGACCTTCCACGATATGGGAGATACGGGGCGAATACCCTCCTCCCATAGATACTACTACCGGTATATCGTACTGCTGACAGGTAGTAAATACAAACTCATCCCGCTGCCGACACCCATCCGGACTGACCTTCAGGTGTCCCAACTTGTCAGTACCCAGTATATCCACGCCCGAAATATAAAAGGCAAAGTCGGGCTGGTGCTCCTCAAACAGTCGCGGCAGGGTCTGCCTCAGGACGGCGAGGTACTCCTCATCACCGGTACCGGTAGGTAGCGGTATATCCAGGTCCGATTGCTCCTTGTGCAGTGGGTAGTTGTCTTTCCCGTGCATGGAGAATGTGAATACCCTGGGCTCCTGCTGAAAGATGGCGGCCGTACCATTGCCCTGGTGCACATCCAGATCAATGATCAGGATGCGCTGGGCTAGCCCCTGCTTGAGCAGGTAGTTGGAGGCGATGGCCACGTCATTCAACAAACAAAAGCCCTCGCCCTTATCGGCATAGGCGTGGTGGGTACCTCCGGCTACGTTCATGGCGACGCCGTACTGGCGGGCGTATCCACAGCAGTCTACCGTCCCCTGCGCAATAATGATCTCCCGCTTTACCAATTGCTCTGACAGCGGAAAGCCGATCCTGCGGACCATCCTGGGGCTCAGTCGCTGGTGCTTGAGGTCTTCCCAGTAGGTGGCATCGTGAATGTCTGTAATCCATTTCTCGTCCAGCTCGTCCGGACAGAAAAAGTTGTCGGGTGTACAGGTACCTTCGTAGATGAGCTGCTCATGTATCAGCTCGTACTTAATCATGGGGAAGCGGTGCCCTTCGGGTAAAGGATGGCTATAAATCGGGCAAAAAGCGATTCTGAGCATTGATCTGAGGGTAAATTAAGAACTTGGCACAACCTTTTTGCTGTACGATAGGTCATGTACACACACTACTATTCCAAAAAACACATAAAGTAAGCCAATGTTAAAAGACAATGAGAACAGCCCGGTAGTACTGATCACCGGAGGCGCCCAGGGAATTGGCCGTGTAGTCACCGAACGCCTCCATCACGAAGGGTACCGGGTTTCTGTTCTGGAGTACGATCGGGAAGCGATTGAGGAGTGGAAAAATAGCTTCCTGCCCGACGGTATTCACCTGTACCAGGGCAGCGTAGCCATTGAAAAAGAGGTAAAAGCCTGGATCGAAAAAACAGCTACTGAAGTAGGCAGCCCTAGTTACCTCATCAACAACGCGGCCATTTCGGCTAATAAACCCATCCATGAATTAGAACTAGATGAGTGGAAGGCCGTCATCGATACTAATCTGACGGGTACTTTTCTATGCGCCAAGTATGCTGCTCCCTACCTGCAGGAGCAGTCGGGTAGTATTATCAATATGTGTTCAACCAGAGCTTTCATGTCCGAAGCAGATACCGAGGCTTACTCAGCCTCCAAGGGTGGTATTTACTCTCTGACGCATGCCTTGGCTATTAGCCTGGGACCCAAAGTGAGGGTCAATACCATTAGCCCCGGCTGGATCGAAGTATCGTCCATCCGGAAGAGTGCAGCGGCCCAGGAGTTACACCTGACCGAAGCCGATCACGAGCAGCATCCAGCCGGGAGGGTTGGACGTGCGGAGGATATTGCCAATATGATCATATTCCTGCTTGATGACCGCAATAGTTTCATAACGGGCCAGAACTTCATGGTGGATGGAGGAATGACCCGTAAAATGATTTACGTATGATATTCGTTATTAATAACAACAACTGTTTTAACAATTATAGTCATGACCTTTAAAACATCCTTTCTTGCTATACTACTAGGGGCCTCTTTGCTGGCCGCCTGTAATAATGACCCACTAAGTGATTTATCTGTCGAAGAATCGCAGGTATTTATAACTAACCGCAACAAGACGGCCGACTTCAACCAGTATAAAACATTCAGTATTGTGGACTCGGTGATTGTACTAGGCAACCGGGGCACGGGTACTTCCCTGTCGGATGTAGACATGCAGGTACTCAACCGTGTGGTCGCTAATATGCAGCAACTGGGCTACCGGTACGTCAATCCCAAAGACAGTCCAGACCTGGGTATCAACGTAGCCCAGATTCGTAACAGCTACCTCAACGTAGTGTCTCAGCCCATGTCCCCTTACCTGGGCAACTACTGGGGCGGCGGATTTTATGGTGGAGGCTTAGGTGGCTGGGGGTACGGGTATCCCTCCTACTATACCTACTACCAGGTCAACGAAAACTACTGGTACCTGGAAATGGTGGACTTCAAAAATCCTGACCGAGCTAACCAGAAGCTGAACGTAGTATGGAGTGCCGAAATACGGGGTGCCGGTCTTTTTGATGTTCAGCAAGTCAGTAACGTCATTGATTCGGTATTCAAACAATCAGCCTATTTAGGCTCGAACTAAAAGTCACTATTTTTAAAACTGTAAACACGAATGAGAAAATATATTTCAGTAATGGCGCTGGTACTATTCGTATCGGCTCAGGTACTAGCCCAGCAGGGATCTAACCTGTACGATCTGCCATCTCCCTACGAGCGATACACCCACTACCTGGCTACGGCCCGGGTTACCGCGGCTGTTCCTATTGGTGCGTTTGCCGATAACTATATAGACAGATCTTCCGCACAGAACTACTCTCTGTCACTGGAATGGATACTCCGCAGCAACCTTTCAGTTGGAGGTGAAGTCGGCAAAAACTTTTTCCAGCAGCGCCTGCCCCGGCAGATGTATCAGTTGGGCGAACAGGAAGTGTCGGCCGTGCAGACCCGCACCCTTACCCAGTATCCGATCCAGGGATTTGTCAACTACCACTTTGCCGGCTCGGGCGCAATGGTTCGTCCTTACGTACATCTGAGTGCCGGAGGTAGTTTTGTTGACTACACCTTATACTGGGGCAACCTGGCGGACCAGCAGCAAAAGTTTGCGTTTACCTACGGAGTTGGGGCAGGTACCAAGGTACTATTCAAGCGTGACGGTTCGGTTGGAATGGACTTACGGGTCAAATATACCCAGACGCCCTACAACTACGATTACATAACCAGCGGCATTTCGGCTCTTAATGGCTCCATTGGATTATTTTATCGCTGGTGGTAACAGATTGATTCGTAAATTCAGCCTGTTAACTAATCAGGAAGTACATCTAATCTCAACATTTTGTCGGTTATACGATTGTCAAGAACAACCCTACTTTGGTTAAGTACTTTACTGGCGATTGGTGTTTTGGGTGGATCATGGGTGTGGTATCGCTATGGTCCATCCGACTCCCGTCGCTATCAGTATATACCTCCTGAGCTTCCGGTAGCTCGTACCCTGTCCACTACTTCTGCCGTATGTGACCTGGAGGTAAGGCGCTATAAGCAAATTGGCAGTGAACTACAGTTTGAGCTTTACGCCAGCCAGTCGGGACTGGCTCCTTTTACCGTTGAAATCACCCAGCGGGGCAAAACTCAGCGCTTCCCGTCCATGCCCAACCGGATGGGGGTTTGGCTGACTCTTCCTACCGTAAATCTGGCCAGTGGTGCCGCCACGGTTATGATCAAGAGTGATGGCAAGCCGGGCTGCCAAACTACGGCTTCAATCAACTACGACGCCAATATGGCTGCGAGTGCGCTGAACCCCTCCAGGTGGATCCGGCACGGCAGTAAGGATAGCTGGCTGGATGTCCGGCCGGAGATCAGAGGCAATAAGTTGTACCTGAAAGACTTCGCCAACTACAACGACGGCCGTACCAGGGTCTATCTTATTGATAATATCATCGTTAAGGATCTGGACAAAGGTATTGAAGTAAAACCCGGGTACCTGTACTCGATAGTCACTTGCTGGATTGATGCCCCCTACTCCGAATGGTGGAATCACCTCCGGTTCAGGAGTATCCGGCAGCAAAACGTATGGATAGCCAATAATGCCATCGCTACCTCTACGCCCCAGTCAGCAGCGTTGCGCAAGGTAGACATCCCGTCGTGGTTTAGCCCTTCCCGTACTTTCAATGTACAGTTTGATACTAAGTTTCCGGAGTTTGATCCCATACCGGGTAAGTTTGCCATGCAGTACCGGCTCAATGCCGACGTACCGGCACAGAACTACCTGAAGCGTGGTGTTACTCACCTGCCCCGCTGGGAAGAAAGTACTGTACCTTACGCCAGACAACACTGGACCGAAGGCCCCAGCTTTTTCCATGATAAAGACCAGGCCTGGTTTGGCAGTCTTACCAAGCAGCAGGTAGAGGAATTTGCGGATCGCATCACGCCACTTAATGTATATGCCTTCGACTTTGAGTTCTGGCATCAGATCTATACGCCGGAAGTAAAGCAGCGGCTAATCTGGTTTGCCCGGCGACTCAAGGAGCGCAATCCTTCCCTCAACATGTTTGACTACTGGGGCGGATCGGCCTACCATAACAAAAACTTCTGGAGTAGTTCGGGCATCAAACCCGGTGAATTTGTCAAGGATTATCAGAATCCTACGGCCAATCATACCAACTTTGATAAGCTACCCAATGGGGAGTCGCTGGGAGATTATATGAATATCACGCACGTGGATATTTACCCCAAGGCGTTCTTCTATACCAATGAAGACAATAACACGCCTACCAACTACCTCGTGCTGTCGGCCCTGCATACGTCGCGCATCAACAAGAAGATTCCATTCCAGAAAAATAATAAGGTAGTATGGTTTGGCTGGAACCGCTATATGCCCCTGTACAAAGACCCTGTTAACCCCTGGCACGTACAGACCAACGACCCCAACGGTGAGCTGGTCGTTACGGATCTGATCACTATGCCGGCTAGTCAGGCTCTTGGTTTCTCACTATTCTCCCTGATCACCAGCGACGGCTATTACCTATGGCATGATTCGCAGCCGTACGGAAGAGGCACTACTAACTACTCGTATGATTCTAACCGAGGGATGGAGTGGTACCCGGCAGATGGCCGCTCGGGAACAGAAACATTCAGGAGAAAACCTAATACACCCGAATCGCCCCGTTACTGGGATTATCCGACGGAGTACTTTGTGCTGGGTAACTGGATGGCCAAGCAGGTAGAGGATATCATTGTGGGAGGTACCATTCAGGACCTGGCCTATAAGGCGGATGGACAGTGGCAGCAGCCGCGTCCCGAGCAGGTAGCTTTGTCAGCTATGCGAAAAGATCCGTTTGTGACCTCGGTTGTCAAAGGCAATAAGATAGCAGTACTGGCCATCGATAGTTTTCAGGAGCCACACCAAAACCGCCAGGTGCAGATCAGGCTACCCAATGGAAAAGAAACTACCATACAGTTGTACGGAAACTGGCCGTCGCTGTACCGGGGGGAGTTATAGTTAATAACATCATTGAAGAATATACAAAAAAGAGGGCTCACCCGGTACATTGGGTGAGCCCTCTTTTTTGTAATATGTCTTTCCAGACCTATATCCCTGTCATATCTACAATCCCCTCATCTGTTGTATTATGTTCGGCTCTTTCCAGCTGCGAAGCGTCATAGGTTTCGGTAGTGGTACCTTCGTAGCTTCCTACTCTTCTCTCCGGATCCACTGCCATGGGCTCGCAGGTAGCGCGTCCTTCGTCAGAGATCTCTAATACACGCATGGTAGGACCGCCGGTTTTTACTCGTACTAATTCGCCAACTTTGATATTATCCGGGTTTTGTGACATAGCTGTTATTGGTTTATAGATGTATTAAATGATATACACTTTAAAGGGTCGCTTTGTTAGCCAGCTCTACTCTGTTTGGCGGGAGGTGCTGCCCTCCTGCTTAATCAGTGTAGGTATGGCATCGTACGTTCTGGTAGAATCAGGCAATGGACTTGCCTCTACTGACTGGGTGGATGGTGCCTGTAGAAAGCTTACTACCAGGTAAGCCATACAATGATACAGGACTATCACACACAATAGCATCAGGGGAATCTTCCACTTTTCACGAAGTATCATTAATTTTTTAAGGGCTTAGGTTTATGGTGTGAAGCAGCTAACAACTCTCCCATACCGCTAAAAAACTATGCGAGTCCAGTTGGCAGAGAACCGGCACCTGCGTGGCATTATTGTTTTTTATGTACATACGATTTCGGTGTATGTCCACACCATTTCAAGACATATACAGTGAAAACTGGCCTTACCTCCGGGTAGGGCCTTTTTTGTTAAATCCACACCTATCCCTAATAATCGTAGACCATACTCCACACTTTTGTCACTGCGGGTTGCGGAGAATATTCCACATCAACATTGCGTATATGTAATATATTTTTCATATTTGTTACGATTTAAAGTTTATTATGGTGTAAATAATGTATCTCACCCGTGCTGCAATCAGTACGGGTGACTTTCAAGAACACCATGTACCTACAGGTAGTATCACTGGCACAGAACTGATTACCTATACAACCCATAAAGCTTACCTATCCAGGAGTAATAAAAAACGCCCTCCCCAGATACTGGAGAGGGCGTTACCTTTTCAACCGGATGGAATAGTTATTTAAGAATAACTCCCGTATACCTTTACATATTATCCACACCATTATAGATATTTCCATGCAGAAGGACCTGGTTTACTAATCAGGTCCTTCTGCATGTGGAATAACTGATCCGGCCTCCCCTGGTGTCATCCCAATACAAGAGTTTTCAGTGCCTCCACCTCCTGGTCTAGTAGTACTACCGGCTTAGTTTCTAGTCTGGGAAGCCTGCACCAGCGCGACATACTGCTGCCAGAGTATTCGCTGATTGGCGACTGACTCCACATCCTGTACCTTAGTCAACCTTTCCAGAATATTACCCATCAGCGGAGCCATCCGTACCGACGCGCCTATTGGGTGAAGCCCTGACTGCAGGCAGTCTAGAAACGTGTCCTGGTCCTGGGGCTTTACTTCATCCAGCAGGTGGCGGTTGCGTTCAAAGTCATCCGGACTGGCTACTTCCTGCACACGTTCAACAAATGTCTTACTCATATACTTTGGAGGGAGAAAAAAAGGGGGTCTACTCCGTAACCATCAGCGGAAAACAGCGACGTCGCAGAGCCAGCACGTTCGGCACTACCTGCTTTTCCTGCAAGTGCTGGTACAGATCGAGTATCTGCTTGACGAGCATACGACATTCGGTATCTGACATGGTTAGGATGGAATGCACCATGCGGTCAAGCAGCTTATCCTCAAAGGTACGAAATCTTGCCTCCTGCTGGGTAAGCTTCTCCATAATTAGCTCCCAATCCGGACGAAGCGACTCCGGAAAAACCACGGGATCGATGTGCAGAAATCCAGGGGCTCTGCTGAGCAGCATGGCCCGGGGCGCCTCCCTGAAACGGGAAATACCGGCTGCCAAATTAGCAAATTCGGCTAGTTCAAACTTTTGAATATTTTTCATGGCTTGTTAACAGGAGTTTACCGGGGCTTTGGCACTTTAATTGGTATCAGTTATCAAGGCTACCCCAGCTCTGTCCTTTTATTTCTTAAAATGACTCAGCAACCCGCTGACAGATAGAAATTTTGTGACAGGCGGATAAAATATAGGACAAAGGGTAGTCAGGATAAATGAGCAGACAGTCTGACTTTACCAAGTAATACATCTTAGCTAAAGACTTTTAGTCATTAAACTACATGGGTATAAAACTCCTTTTTCTGCTCGTCAGCCTGCTATTAGGCTATTGCTCCCTGGCTCAGACAGCTAGTCAGTCAGCAGGTGATTCCTTATCAAGCTGCGATCTGGTGATCCTGTCCTACGAGCAGAAAGACCATAACCTGGAACTGGATATCCATGCCTCAGAGGGTGGTTTGATCCCGTTTGATGTAGAGCTAAGCCAGGGAGAGGTAAGCTGGACCTGGAAAAACATGCACCACCAGTCACACCGGAGGTTCACTATTCCCAACATCACCACCGCCGGAACCGCCACCGTAAAACTCATTTCAGTAGGCAAACCCGGATGTTTTGCTACGCATACCGTACAGCTGAAGTCGACAGCCCATTTACCTCCCCCACCCAACTGTACCTTGTTCTTACGCGGCTACCGTCAGCTCCAGCAATCGCTTGAGCTGGACTTACATCAGCAACCAGCTAATAAAGCCCGCTACGATATAGTCCTGACTCAGGGGGAGAGCGAGTGGTCCTGGCGTAATGTTACCTATAAGGGTCGTAAACCCATCCGACTACCCAACCTGGCTACCACTGCCGGACCCGCTACCTTACAGATCACGCCCAGAGACGCCCCGGCCTGTCAGGTACAGCAAAGGGTAACGATCAGGGAAGATAACGCCAACCACAGCAAGGCGGGCCTGAGTAACCACACCGGGCGGATGATCCTGATGAATACCACAGCATGGGGGTTTGACCGGCAGGACGAAACCGGCATTGCTGAGCCCTGGCGCAGACGCGCCGAAGCATTTAACAGCCTCACCTACCAGGGGCAGCCGTTCCAGGCGGTGGACGGGCTCCGCCTGCTGGTACGCTGGTACGATTACGAGCCAAAGGAAGGTCAGTACAACGACAAGGCACTTCTGGCTGCCCTCAACTGGTGCAAGGCCAATAATCTGAAGCTGGCTATTTGCTTCTGGCCCTTCCGGCTGCAGGATGATCATTTCCTGCCCGAGTCGGAATGGACCCGCGGTATGCTGGGTACTCCCTTTACGTTTGAAAACAACCTTTGCCAGCCCGACCTGTACTCCCGGCTCGGGCGCGAAAAGCTCCAGCGGGCTATCCGGCACATGAGTCAGGTACTGGCGCCTTATGCCAGCGACCTGGTGTACATGAGCATGGCCTACGGAGATACCGAAGAGTACTTCTCCCCCGGCATTACAAAGACCAACCCCTGGCGCTGGACGGAGGTAACCGGCTACTCAGAGGCCAATAAAGTAGCCTGGAAAGAATTTGCTCAGTCCAAAGGGCTGGGTACCATTGCGCCCCCGGTACCTGATCCGTCCGAAATGCCCTGGAGCACCCGTACCCTCTGGACCCAGACCCGCGAAGGAAGAGCCTGGTACCAGTTCATGACCAAAGGACTCAGGGAGTTCCATGTCAACTTCCGGGATGCCGTCAAGGCAGGCAGTAACGGTAAGATCAGGGTAGCGGGTTTCTATGCCGATGCCGGCGGAGAGCAGTCGGCCTGGTACATGAGCTATAACCTTAAAGCTATCTTTGAGGGCTGTGATGTGATATACAGCAGCGAAGGAGAGAGCGTTTCACTCGACCGCAAGCTCATGGCCACCGATGTGAATGCCGGTACATTTTCGGGAGCTCTCAATGCCATTGAGTTTGATCCGCACGACTTGTCCGTTCAGGGTGGACATGAGCCCGGACAGCCTCTCAGCTCCGACGTCCTGACCAACTACGGGGGTAGCTTCTTCCGCCGGGGCGGCTCTATTCTGCACCTGGCTATGGCTTTCAGTTACGGGGATATTGGCCCTAACCATATTCCGGATCTGGCTCGCGGACTGTACTACCTGCGCAAAGAGATGATTGAAAAAGAACCAGAGCCTCTTCCCTCGGAAACCATAACGGTCCCACTTGAAAACCCCGAAGGGGATCAGTTCTATAACAAGTGGCACAGAGCCGGTGGAAGCCTCAACAGGCAGGTAAAAATTATTCAGGATGACCTGCCCTTCTGGAAGTAGATAAGGCAATGCAGAAAGGTACTTGCTAACTGGCTTGTACAGCCTCAGTACTCAAGCCTAACCAGGAAACTGTCGACTGGGCTAAGTACGTACTCAATCAATTATCTGAGAAACCGGTTCGGTTCAGTCCCGGAAAGTCAATGACTACGATCAGAGAGTTGATCTCCTCTTTCAGGGTAATAATTCTTCTATGCAGCTGCTCAATATCCTCCTGGGAGGTACCACCGTCCAGCGCTTTTCTGTACTTTAACTGAAGACCGTGCAAATCATACCGCTTGTTGTCAAGCATTATCTGTCTGTCGGAGTTGGGCCCCATGGGATGAGTTGATTGAAGTGAACAGAAGCAAATATCTCAAAAAGGACGGCAAAAGAAAAAGCCCATTTAGCGTTTGTCGAATAAATTTATTTACCTGTTATCATAGTACTTCTGATAGTCAGCCCGTTGGTTCACCTGCTTCCGGTGCACCTTAGGAGGCAAAAAATCCGGCTAGCTCTAATCATTTCGGACTCCATGTAGTTTAGAGCCTGTAACCATCTTTTTAAAAATGAATTTAGCAGGTAATACAATTCTGATCACAGGAGGAGCTTCGGGTATCGGACTGGCCCTGGCCGAACGATTTTTACAGGCAGGCAGCGAGGTCATCATATGTGGTCGCCGGGAAGATAAATTACAGGAAGCCCGGCAAATGTACCCTACCCTTCACACGCGTGTATGCGACCTAGCGCAGGAATCCGAGCGCGTTAGCCTTGTACAATGGGTTTGTCAGGAGTTTCCGCACCTGAATGTAGTGATCAACAATGCTGGTATCCAAAAACGTACCCAGCTGATCAATACGCAGGAAGAGTGGACGGCCCACCAGCAGGAGATTGCTATTAATCTGGAGGCACCGATTCACCTGTCTATGCTCTCTATTCCACTGCTGCGTCAGCAGCCCAATGCAGTACTCATCAACATCACATCAGGGCTGGCTTTTGCCCCGGCGGCTTTCGCGCCTATTTATAGTGCCACCAAAGCGGCTCTTCACTCATTTACGCTGTCATTGCGCCACCAGCTACTTCCAATAGGGATTCAGGTAGTAGAGATAGCGCCGCCAGCGGTTAATACGGATTTGGGTGGACCGGGGCTGCATACGTTTGGGGCTCCTCTGGATGACTTTGCCGATGCGGTCATGCAGCGCCTGCAGGCGGGTGAACTTGAAATTGGCTATGGTACGTCCGAAATAGTCCGTAACGCTTCCCGGGCCGAACTGAACGAGGCTTTTAGCCGGATCAATAGCAGGTAGGACACGCGAGGCCACCTATTCGAGGCGCAGCAGAAATCCTACTTCCTCGAGTTGCATCAGGATCTCTACGTGGCCATACCCCTTTATTTCAGCCCGGTCGTACAGGCGTATCCTACTTGATAGGGTCTCGAGGTACTTATCCATCTTTTTCTTCCGATCATAGGGAGATGAATTTTTTAAGTTTTCAAGAATCTCCTGTGGAGAGTCTCCCGTTATGATTTTACCTTTTGTGGTCAGGAACTTCATTAAGCTACCGTTTTGTCATGCCAGCATCTATTAACCGCTTGTCTATGCTTTTGTTTGAAGTTTTTGGAAGGAAAGTAGGTAAGAAATAGGCCCTTTAGAATACAGAAGTGAAGCTTTTTGAACGGAAAGTAGTGAGAATGAGTAGGTGTAGGCAGACAAAATAAAAACACGAAAGCCCCGCATTTCTGCGGGGCTTCGTGACCCATAGGGGAATCGAACCCCTGTTTCAACCGTGAAAGGGTCGTGTCCTAACCGCTAGACGAATGGGCCGACTGGTCTCCTACTTCGTTTGCCTTGAAGGGCACTCCTTAGTTGGTTTCGTTTCCATTTCCCGGAATCGAGGTGCAAATATGGGGGGTCTATTTTTATTATGCAAGCCTTCTCTGAAAATTTATTTCTTAAATATTACCAAAAAGACCAGACCCGGCACCTACCTTTTTGACAATCAACCAACTACTTTTTAAGCAATACCAGGCTTGTTCTGCATTTTGATACTCCCCTCCCATTTGCTCCTGCTACTTAAGATAGTTCACTCCGGGGACAAGCACTCAGTGATAGGTATATTTGCCGCCCCTTTTGCTTATTTAGAAACAAATAATGAATATTTACCCCTTCTTCCCTACTTTACGATTTACTTGATGATTAAAAACGTCCTGATTATTGACGATGACGAAACATCCATTTTTGTTACCAAGCGTCGGATACTAAAATCAGATTTTGCAGCAAATGTACTTACCCCGGGGTATGGTGTTTCAGCCATACCTTACTTTGAAGAGCTCATTGCTTCTGGCGACCAGGAGGTCCCGGAACTGGTATTCCTGGATCTGAACATGCCATTTTTGAACGGCTGGAAATTTCTGGACGTGTTCGTTCAGCACTTTCTTCCTTTACTGCCTACTATTCATATATGCGTACTATCTTCCCTGAACCCAAGTGAAGAAGTCAAGGCTACCATTCCTCCCTGTGTTATTGCCTTTATCAATAAACCTCTTGCTGCGCAGGATCTGGAAAACCTAAAAAAACATGAGTGTCTGAGTCCGTACTTTTCGGAGGTGGTATAGTCATCATTGACAGGCTTACTGACGGGGAAGCAGGCTATGCAGTAGCTTCTTCGATCTAAGGCACATAATTTTGTAGTATCGATCTCCCATGTGTAGGTATGGCAAAAAAAATCTCTGCTGAACCGTCAGCAGAGATTATCAAAATAAATAGTGTGAATATAGTTAGATCATAATATCCTTAAATACCATTATTGATAAATTAAGTGTCTCAACTTTTATAAAGTTAAATAACTTAACCCACGTACTACGTAGCCTAAAATTAGTTTGTCGCCTTGAACTTCATGAGCAAACCCGGACCGTAATACAGTACATAATACGTATCGGCGTTGGCATTGCTCAATAAAATATCGACTGGTGTGATGGCGGGTGAATATAAACTCATGGCCGGATCTTCACCACTGGCAATGCGTCCGGGAGTCGAAAAGCCAAACTCCGTCACAAGCGTTTTACCACTAGGCATTAATAATATGTCGGTTAGGCCCGAAAAGCCATCTTTGTAGAGGGTTACTGTACCCGTAGTACTCAACTTATAGATTTTTGAGAGCCCTGCCGGAAATGGAAAGCCAGTTAGGGTGCTAACCAGAAAATCGGTTCCGTTGTATACAATGCCTGTCGGTACAGCATCGGATGTTGGCGGCCCTACGGTTGGAAAACTAGGATTAGGAACATCGGGAAACGTAGCGAAAATACTCAGACTACCATCAATTTTCTTTCGACGCACTACCGCATTGCCCCCCGCATCAACAATATACAAATCGCCGTCGGGACCGAACGTAAGATTGTATGGATTTGAATCAGGAGCGTCGGGCGCATTAGGGTGAGCCGCCCGAACAAACGTACCAATGTCTTCACTCATTAAGGAACCAGCGTCTACGGCAGGCGTTGTACCGGGCACAAAACCCGATACGTCGGCTATGTACAATTTGTCTACCGTAGCGTGCAGGATGTATAATTTCCCGTTGTCATACAGCAAGTGGTTTAGTCCTTCGGGGGAGCCTTCCGGACTCATGATGGATGGAAAACCGGTAATGACAGGATAGATCGCCCCTGAGGGAGTGATAATCGAAACCTGTCCATCGTTTGCGGTTCCGCTACCGGCTTCGGTTACCCACACATTACCTTTTGGGTCTTCGGTGATTCCAATGGGAAACTTGAGCCCGGAAGCCAACGGGGGGCCTTGTACGGGCTCCAGCTTTGTGGCAGCCGGAAACTGGTGATCCGTTAGGGTACAGCCTGCTAATCCAAAGAGGAAAAGGCTAACCAGCATAAAGGGCTGAAAGAAGCGGAAAATAGTGTGATTGGTAGTCATAATGAAAGGGAAATGGAGTGGTTATTAAGTATGGTTTGAATAGAATTACAAAAGATCCTGGGTAGAGGGTATTGCAGAGTGTGCCCTACTCATCCTTTTTTGATGGCATAGCCACCGTAGAGAATATTCATATCGGAGTCCTCGACCAGACGGAAATTCTTTCCTAACTCCACAAAGGTCCACTCGCCTTTTACCCGTTTTCTGAGAAAGCTCAGCATTTTGGGAATGGATATGTTAGGTTTGGAGCCTACATGTTCTTTCCATTCCAGTCCATGGGTTTGCAGAAGCGCCTTGATCTCATCGGGCCGGATAAACATGTTCCAGACATGCAGGTTGGGAGGCATAAATGCCCAGCGTTTCCATTCCTGCCAGATTTTTATGGCAACCAACTTGCTTATAAAGGTCCGGTTGATGGTGTCGTAGATAAATACACCATTTGGCTTGAGTACCCTGGAAATTTCGGATATTACCTTAGGCAGATCCTCAACATGCTCAAGAACATCACAACAAAACACGACATCAAAAGAAGCATCAGGATAGGGAATATGCTCGCCCGAACCTGTTTCGTACCGAATGTCGAGTCTTTCGGACCTGGCATGATTACGAGCCGTATGGATCGACTCTTCTGCCGGGTCAATTCCGGTGGTAGCGAATCCCATCCTGCGGATTTCTTCGGTGAGTATACCTCCTCCACAACCTACTTCAAGCGCAGACTGGTCAGTAGCGCGGATGCGTAGTTTTTGTATTACTTCCCTGGCATAGCCAACCCGCCAGGGATTGACTGACGTTTTCAGAATATGTAATACCGTGTCAGGCTTCCACCATATGTCGCCTTCCTTTTTGTAGACATCGTTGTCTATCTGGCTATATACTTCGGCTGTAACCTTTTCCATAGTTCCGTTATGTTAAGTTGGTTTGTTTTGATGTGTGTGATGGGGCAATAGCTGAGGTACCGGTTTATCCTCAGGTTGAAAACAGATTCGTAAATCTATTAGGAGTGGTGGCTGAAGCAGGTGGACACCTGTTCCGAAAAGGTGGATTATTGTTCCGTCTAAGTTAAAAGGTGGAAATTATCCTATAAAATGACTCGTTCAATAGCTGGGAGCCATCAAATGGAGCAACTAGGGACTCAGTGAATCAATCCAGAAGGGATAATCGGCTTCATTAAGGGGAGCCAGGCGACCAGCAGCTTTGGAAGCAGTGCTGCAGCCCTATGTCAATCAGATAGGAGTTGAAAATACGAACAGATTAAAAAAGATCATTACGGTACTTGCGGGTATAGAGCCACTGAGTGCCAACAAGAATGTCAACGGCCTTAGCAACGAAGGCTCTAATGAGCTGTTGCAATGGGGGGTAGAAATGATTCTGCAGGGGCTTGGGTTATATGAGGAATAAGCTCCGAAAGGCATGCTCTTTACTAGTTAGTGTAGCCACAGGGTTCTACCTGCAGGCTACACTTTTCGATTTATTCCCTGAGAAGTACCTACGCTAATGCTTTGCGACAGTTAATCAATGGAGATAAGATCAATCTTGAAGATGAGAATCGAATTAGCCGGTATCCCCTGTTGAGCTTGTGACCCATAAGCCAGACTGGGTGGTAAATACAACGTGATACTTCCACCGGGACTAATCAGGGAAATGCCCTGCTGCCAGCCGAGGATGAGCCCGGATAAATTGAAGCTTACATCATCGGCGGTTTCAAAAGTACTTCCATTTGTCAGCGTACCCATATAGTTAACCGTCACATCAGAACATAGAGCGGGTTTGGCTCCTGTGCCCGGGGAATGAATGGTGTAATAGAAACCCCTTTCGTCAGCCGTGGCATTGATACCTGACGTATCGATATGTTGTTTCAGAGCAGCTACTTCACTCTGAGGTGCCTTTGTGGTTGGGATAGGCAGGTCACAATCAGCCGGATCCCCTTTCTGGCAGCTGGTAGCTATGAACATCCAGGTAAGTAGTAGTAGTCCGTTCTTTTTCATTCCCATAGTTGTAGTTGATGTTAATAAAGTAGTCATACCTGGTTTTAACCATCGGGATAGATGATGGTTTGCCTGTAGTAGTTTGATCATAGAATTAAGCCCCCTGAACGCTGCTCTTGTGAAATAACTGAAAAGTGGCACCGTAACAAAACAAGGAACCCTCTAAGCCGTTAGCTTAGAGGGGCTTGCTCGCACAGTGCGTGACTCATAGGGGAATCAAGCCCCTGTTTCAACCGTGAAAGGGTCGTGTCCTAACCGCTAGACGAATAGGCCGACTGGTCTCCTACTTCGTTTGCCTTGAAGGGCACTCCTTAGTTGGTTTCGCTTCCTTTTCCTGGAATCGTGGTGCACGATTGCAGGGTTAAATTTTATTATGCAAGAAATCGATAAATAAATTTTAACCTTATTTAATGAGGGAGCATGATTGGATGATTGCATGATACTAATAAAAGAAGGCGGCTCCAAGGCCGCCTTCTACTAAAGTCAAACAGCACCCATTCAAACAGCATCCTTGTTATTTACAATGTCCAGGACCTATTTTTCCTTCGTTGTATTTAGTTAGAGTTTCCACCAATGAGCTGGTAGTACTTGGTGATACTTTATCTTTAAGAATATTTTTACTACCTATCAATTTATCCGCATCACTCATACACTTAGTGATGGCAGTTGGATTGGCTCCATTAGCTATGTTTAGCTTTGCCGCAATGAGCTGATGTGCTAATGAAATCAAACCATTACCGGCAACAGATGTATTGAGTATTTTTATCAGATCTGCATTTGTATAGTAGTTAGATCCTAGGTACAAACCTTTTACCGGCCAAACACTTGTATGATTCTTCCAATACCCCTGAGTATAAGTACACTGCTTAGGATTGTACTTCGTTACACAAAACCCGATGTTATCAATTGCACCGGAGCCATTCAGCGTTACTACCATTTTGGTTACCCCTATAGCACCTGTAAAGGTAATTAGCTTTACACCATTATCACCTGTACTTGGGAGTGCTACAGTAGCCCCAATTTGCATATTCGCAGCATCATAAAACTTAACATTAGCCCCTACTTCGCCCCCCTCCACATCTATCAGATTCATGGAGTAAATGTTAACTCCACCGAATGTCGAAAAGTTGAGCTCAAGACGAGTATTGGCCAGGGCAGCATCATCGGGGGTCGATGAATTAGGATTCTCCTGAACAATGAGGATGTTGTTTAACTTAGTAGTATTGCCAGGGCCATAACCAGGGGTCTGTAGATCAGGATCTTCGACTGTTTTTTTGTTTGAGTCAAATATAGTTGCAGCATTTACAGTTGGAAATTTGGGGTTGTATCCAAGTACACCTACAACTCCACTTGTGGTAGTAACGGTTGAGATTCTGGTACCATGGGCTAAGCCCTCAAATGTAATTGTTTCGCAAGCATTAGGGGTGGTTGTGGCAGTTCGAGCCCCTTTGGTAGCTGTCAGATCTGACTGATCTGTGTTTACATCAAGATTAGTGTTTTGACAATTCCACAGGAATGCCCCAACCATGGTGATTACCACGGCCTTGAAGATTTTTTTCATAATAATAAGTGAGTATAGTGAACGTATAGTAAAAAATAATTTACTAGTGCATAGTAAAGCATTTATACAAACAGGCGAAACTTTTTTATATAAATTTTTATAGAAATTTATCAAATGGTACTATTTATGACAGTTAGTCATCATTTTATAAAACGGTTGACTTAGAGGCAATAGTTGAGGGCAACTATTTAGAAGGATCTATTATATTATACTTAGACGATGAAACCAGCAGAACTTCAATACCAGATACATTAACTAGGTATTAACAAACAACCTATTTCTAATACCGTCTGTATCTCTTAATTGTGAAAGAGCTTTGTATAATTAGATAAATAGGAAAGATTGAAATTATAGTTCGATAAGTAGCAATAAAGGAATAGTCTAGCAATGAGGATAATGTATTGAGAGTAGCTTAAAAACACGAAAGCCCCGCATTTCTGCGGGGCTTCGTGACCCATAGGGGAATCGAACCCCTGTTTCAACCGTGAAAGGGTCGTGTCCTAACCGCTAGACGAATGGGCCGGCTGGTCTCCTACTTCGTTTGCCTTGAAGGGCACTCCTTAGTTGGTTTCGTTTTCGTTTCCCTGAAAACGTGGTGCAAATATGGGGGGTTGAAATGTATTATGCAAGCCCTCTTCTAAAAAAAAATACAAGTTTTTTCCTACTTCCTCAATCTCAGATATTTGCCACACAAACTTTTTTTGGGCGCCTGTAAAGGCCACCTGCCCTACCCTGACCTACTTTTTTGTACTTTTGAAAATTCAAATGTCACTTCATATAATTAACACATGAAACACCCCCTTCTTAGCTTTTTCCTATTATTAACCCTGCTGGGATCAGTCTTCACCGAGGCTGCCGCCCAGAACCCCACCCCGGAAGAATACCTGGGGTATACCTTAGGTAGTAAGTTTACATTTCATCACCGGGTAGTTGATTACGTGCGTACCCTGGCGGAGAAAAATCCGACCCAGGTTAAATTAATCCCTTATGGTACTTCGTACGAAGGCCGCCCTCTGCTGGTAGCGGTAATCGCCACTCCCGAGAATCTGGCCCGTATCGAAACCATCCGTACCAACAACCTTAAGAGCATTGGCCTGCTGGAAGGCAAGGCCACCGGCCCCGTACCTGCCATAGCCTGGATGAGCTACAATGTACACGGTAACGAGGCGGTATCGTCCGAAGCCGTAATGCAGGTCATGTATGAGCTACTCAACAAGAGCAACCCTACTACCCAGGGAGTACTGAAGAACACGGTCGTGATCCTGGACCCCTGTATCAACCCCGATGGTCGGGATCGCTACGCGCAGTGGTACAACCGCGTGATGGCCGTAGGATCGGATGCTACGCCTTTCTCGTGGGAGCACAACGAGCCCTGGCCCGGCGGACGCTACAACCACTACTACTTTGACCTCAACCGTGACTGGGCCTGGCAACAGCAGAAAGAGTCGCAGGAGCGTGTGAAGCTATACAACCAGTGGATGCCCCACCTGCACGCCGACTTTCACGAAATGGGCTCGGGTAGCTCGTACTACTTCCCCCCGGCCGCGCGTCCTTTCCACAAGGATATTACCTCCTGGCAGCGTGAGTTTAACAACACGCTGGGCGAATACAGCCGCAAGTATTTTGATAAGAACAGCTGGCTGTACTTTACCCGTAACAACTACGACTTGTTCTACCCCAGCTACGGCGACACCTGGCCTACCTACAACGGAGCCATCGGTATGACCTACGAGCAGGGCGGCGGTGGACGTGCCGGCTTAGCCCTGGCCCGCCCCAACGAAGCCGATACCCTGACGCTGACCGATCGCATTGCTCACCACTTCGCTACCAGTATGTCTACGCTGGAAGCTATCTCATCCCGCGCCGAGAAGACCGTTAGTGAATTTGTAAAGTACCACGAAACGGCTCGTACCAACCCGATCGGTATCTATAAGACCTACGTAGTAAAGACCAAAGGTGACGAAGGCCGGGTGAATGCGCTGCGCGAACTCCTGGACAAGCAGGGAATCAGCTACGGGATGGTAGGTAAGGACCAGAATGTACGCGGAACAAACCTGGCTACGGTATCGGACGAAAACATTAGACTGGAAAGCAAAGACCTCATGATCAGCGCTTACCAGCCTAAGTCGACCCTGCTAAAGATCCTCTTCGAAGCTCGCCCTGAACTCGAAGACTCCGTTACCTACGATATTACCAGTTGGGGACTCGCCTACGCCTATGGGCTAAGAGCCTACGGCCTGAAAGATCGTATGAACCCGGTAGCGTATACCGCTGACAAAGCCACTAACTCAGTACCCGCAACACCTCCCTACGCGTATCTGGCTCGCTGGAAGTCGTTCGGAGACCTGCAGTTCCTGGCCGAACTCATGAAGAAGAACATCCGTCTGCGTACCTCTAACGTTCCGTTTGAGATCAATGGACAGCAGTACGACGCCGGTACTCTGGTCATTACGCGTAAAGGCAACGAAGCCCTGGGTACGAACTTTGACCGTACGCTGGTTGACATTGCTAATAAGTACCAGGTAGCCCTTGTCCCGGCTGCTACCGGGTTTGTGGGTCAGGGTTCGGACTTCGGCTCGTACGATGTACCCGCCATGCGGGCTCCCAAAGTAGTGGCCGTATCGGGCGATGCCGTATCGGCTATGGCTTTTGGTGAAGTATGGCACTTCTTTGAGCAGCAGATCCACTACCCGCTCACCGTAGTAGAAGGAGAAGAACTAGGTCGCCTTCCCCTCAACCAGATTGACGTACTGATACTCCCTACCGGCAACTACGGCCGCATCCTGAACGACAAACTACTGAGCGACCTGAAAGACTGGGTACGTCAGGGAGGTAAGCTGATCGCGATGGAAGGTGCTATCAATGCATTCGTGGATAAGCCGGATTTCAACCTGAGGCGTAAGAAGTCAGATGATAAAAAGGACGGTGAAAATCCGCTGAAGCAGTATGCGAACCGCGAGCGCGAAGCCGTGAGCGACGAAACCCCCGGTAGTATCTTCCGGGTAAAACTGGACCCTACGCACCCGCTGGCGTTTGGCTACGGAGATAGCTACTACGGATTAGTTCGTAATACCTATAACCTCGACTACCTCACCGACGGCTGGAACGTAGGCTACCTCAACGACAACTCCTACCTGGCTGGCTTTGTAGGCCGCAACGCCCGTCAGCAACTCAAGAATACACTGATCCTGGGCGCTCAGGAAATGGGAGAGGGGCAGGCAATATTCATGACTGACAATCCGCTTTTCCGTGGCTTCTGGTACAACGGCAAGCTGATGTTCGGTAACGCAGTTTTTAGATAATATAGTAGCGTACTGATACCGTACCCCTGCTCCACCCGGGCAGGGGTATTTTTTTATCCGGATAGGTACTACGTTCTGCGGGGCTGATCCTACCCTTCGGGCTGTTCATCCGACGATTGGCGCACGGTAATATTTCAACTTACGGAGGTACCTACCACCTTTGTTGCATCACCACTATCAAACACCAATAGCCATGATCAACAAAGAGAACACTGACCTACTTCTGTTTCTGATTACACTGGTAGTCACCCCTATCTTCTGCCTTAGGCTGTACCGGCACCCCCTGTTCAACCAGAAGAAGGGCTTTATCATGTACCTGTCCTTTCTGGCCATGTACCCCCTGATCAATATGATCGGGCACATCGTAGCCATCAGCATCTTTACGTATTTGAGCATTCAGGATGGTACCTTTATCTACACCTTCCGCACGTATTCGCTCCAGTTGTACGGGGTGGTTTTTGCCTTAATCAATGGCTACACCCTCGCCTGTATTAAACAACTGAGTCGTGGCAACTGGCACCTTTATAAGTCGATAGTCAGAATGAATGGGTTACAAATTGTACTGATCTTCCCATCTTTCTTCCTGAACCCGCTGGCCCTTCTTCCCACTGCTGCTTCCCTGCTTATCATTATCAGTCTGGCAGTAGCAAAACGTAAAAGTGAAAAACAGGAAAAATACAATCAAATATATAAGCCCACTCCTGTTGAAATAGCCTGATCTATTGTACTTTCGGTGTATTCAACAGCTCATTGATAATGAATTTTTGCTACGGCCCCTATGGTAAAGCTCCGGATGGAAAAGCTACATGATAACAGATTCCGGCTAATCGGAATGCTGGTCCAGAACCTGATCTTCTTCCTGTTTTTTTACCTGCGGCTCATCGTGGAGCGGGGGGAACCGGCGCTCAAAGTCATCGGCTGGCAGCTCCTCTTCGTGGCCGTCATCTGGGAAAGTACGCGCCTGGCTATCCGCATCACCCGCAGCCGCTATCCGGGTATCAACCCCATTCGTCAGCGTATTCTGGCCCTGGCCGCCCTATTGCTCCTGGTGGCGGTAGGGGTAGGTAGCTGGCATGTGTGGATGGAACGATGGCTGGGGTTCTGGCCGGTGGAAAAGCAGACAATCTACAACTTCCTGTACAGCATAGGCATGACGCTGTTCTTCAGTCAGTTGATTGCGTGTGTATACGAGGCCTTCTACTACCTTGAACAGTGGAAGAAATCAGTACTTATGTCCGAAGAGCTGGAAAAACGGGCCCTACAAAGCCGGCTGGACTCTCTGAAAAACCAGGTTAGCCCCCACTTCCTGTTCAATAGTCTGAACTCGCTGACGGCGCTGGTGGAGGAAGACCCCAAGCGGGCCATTCAGTTTATTGGGGAGCTTTCGGCGATTTACAGGTACCTGCTGCAAAGCAATGAACAGGAGCTGACGACGCTTTCGAGGGAACTGGACTTTATTGATGCGTACATGTACCTGCTCAAAACCCGATTCGAGGAAGGGCTGTACCTCACCAAAGAAATAGATCCCGACCTGTGCGACTACCTGATCCCGCCGCTTACCCTGCAGATCCTGATTGAGAATGCCGTAAAACATAACATGATATCTGAGTCAAAGCCACTCTATATCAGAATCTACACCGACGAAGCCAACAACCTCATTGTCACCAATAATCTGCAGAAGCGGAAGGCTAGCGTCCAATCCCACAAGACCGGACTGGTAAATATCTCGGCCAAGTACGCGTTACTGAATCAGCCGGATATTATTATCAGCGAAACGGACACGCATTTTCAGGTAATCATTCCCCTACTCACCCCTGCCCGTCATGAACTTAGTCATCGTTGAAGACGAATCCATTGCCGCCCGTCGTCTGCACAAAATGGTACAGGAACTTGACCCTGCCATCGAGGTAGTGGCAGTACTTGATAGCATTGAGAAAAGCGTCAACTGGTTTCGTCAGCATCCAGCGCCCGACCTGATGCTATTGGACATTGAACTGGTAGATGGTCAGAGCTTCGAGATATTTAATCAAGTAGAGATCAAATGTCCCGTCATTTTTACCACCGCCTACGACGAATATGCGATTAAAGCGTTTCGGGTCAACAGCATTGAGTACCTGCTCAAGCCCATTCAGGAAAAGGATCTGGCAAGAGGCCTTCAAAAGTTCAGGGAGCTAAAAAGTATCTACGCGGACAGGCAACCGGCTCAGGTGAACATTGAAGCCTTACTGCAGGAGTTAAGAGCACACAGCTCCCCCTCCAGTACCACTTACCGGGACCGCATCCTGGTGAAGCAGGGGCAGCGCATGTTCCCCATTACGACCAGTGAAGTAGCTTACTTCTTTACGAAGGAAAGGCTCGTATACGCCTGTACCCGCGAAAATCGGCAGTACCTGGTAGACTTCACGATGGATGAGCTGGAGAAGTCGCTGGACAGCCGGCACTTCTTCCGGGCCAACCGCCAGTTTATTGTAGAGTTTAAAGCCGTAAACCGACTGAATCCGTACTTTAACGGTAAACTCAAAGTAGCTCTATCGCCCGCCCCGGACGAAGAGGTGATCATCAGCCGGGATAAAGCCACCGAATTCAGAAGCTGGCTGGGCGGGTAGAGCTTACGCAGGCCGCCAGCGGGGCTCCACCCACAGAGCCGTAAAGCAGAGCACCAGCAGCACCAGCCACAGCCAGTCGGGTACCCTGGCCAACCTGTCCCGCTGACCGGAGGACTGTGTTGTGGATAACGCCGGGCGGTACTGCGCATGAGCACGCAGATACTCCCGCACCTGACGCGTTTGTCGTACCTGAGCCATGCTCTCCTTATGCTCTACATATATCTCCGTAGAATCCGGCAGGCTCATCCAACCCGGCTGCCCGGGCAGATAAGTACCTACTGCCGTGAGAGCATTAAGGGGAGAATAGTGCAGGTGCAGCGTATCAGCTCCTAGCTGGGCCGTAGCAGACGGCTTAGCGAAGTTATTGAAATACAAAGGTTGTCGGATGCCGCTAAAAAGGGGTGCCTGTACCTGGATATTCTCCTTGCCGGAAGGTTGTAACTCGGCAAATACCGCTGTCCATAGGGCTTTGTAGGCCGTACTATCGCCACTTAGCTGCAGGGGGAAGGTCTCGGTCAGCAGACTCACTCCTACCTTTCCGGCTGTACGCTGAACCGCCACCGGAAGCGTTGGTACCTGGGTCTGAAGCAAGGATTCACCAAATGTATACGGCAGGGCCGTCAGATTGGTACCTACGCTAACGGTACTTTCATTGCTCGTCTTCCTGACCCTCCACGAAGTACCCAGCGAGCGATTGAGGGTATTGGTTTCACTGGCCGGATCGATCAAATTCATAAACAGCACGCTCCTGCCGTCGGCCATGGCCTTTCTGACCAAGGGATGCGACGCATGTCCGGGATCTGTGATAACGACATCGACCTCCCCCTTACCGGCAGTATTGATGCGAAGGCTGCTGCGCATGTCCCTGGAAGGCGTGGCGGCTACCTGTACGTGATGCCCCTGCTTTCCCAGCCAGTGGGCCAGGGTCCGGCTTTCAAAATCAGGACTATCCAGTAAGAAGTGGAAATGGAGAGGTAGGGCTGGTCGGCTGTAGTATCGGAGCGTATCCAGTACCAGATCATCCAGCTCAAGCAGGGTTTCGGTTCGGCCTTCCGAAAAAGCAGGAAATTCCAATTGAAAAGTATTTTCTCCCCTCTCTAACCGTACACTATCCAGCGTGTGGTTGCCGAAGCGAAGCCGGAGCCATTGTTCTTTGGAAGACAGAATAGAACCCTGAACACGCTGCTTATCCCCCCTCCTGACTACACCCTTCCAGCCCAGGTCCTGCCATTGATCCGGTCCCATGTAGGGTACCCAGCGGAGCGACCGGTCACTGAGCTGCCCCAGTACCTCTGGCGGGAATGCCTGACCTACCAGTACTACCGAATCTGCTGCCCCGCCATTTTCCTGTGCCTCCAGAAACTCATCCACCGTGAGGCTTTCCCCAATCCCCAGGCTATCCTGTACCCACCTGACAAAATCAGCCGGTACATCATCTGCTACCAGGAGTACCTGATCTGAGTCGGTATAGGTGGTCCAAACGGGCTGAAATACGTACCCTACCAGCACCAGCCACAGCGTCAGGTTGAGGGCTATGCGTAACCACCTCCGTCTGGGGTTCATTGCTCTCTGGCGGAGTACCAACCCTACCTGCACAACGGGCAGCAGGAGCAGGAATAGTACCAGGAGCCAGTCTATAGGAACCGAGGAATCAAACGTATGTATAAAATCGAATTGGATCATTTTAAGTTATTCCAGAATGCTTTTTGCAGCTTCTTTTCACTTGTATGGGATGCCTGAGCGGGCGCCATGGGGCCAATCAACGTATACAATCGTAATTTCAGTTCCTGCACCTCCGAAGCCGATAGCTCCCTGCCGGTCGATAGCTTTTGCAGTCCCGCCAGTACCGACCATCCCCGCAGCTCTCCAGTGGTGATGCGGGCAGAGAGCAGATTACCTAGCTGTAGTACTTTCTGCTTTTGTTGCGGTGATAAACCTTTTTGGCCAGCTCCGCTATCCACCATACCCAGTACCTCACCCGCCAGTTGGGCCAGCCGCTCCTGATCGTATTTGTGTTCCTGTTCGAAGAGCGCGTTTACCTTATTGTACTCACCGGTCAGGCGGGTTTCCTTTTCTTTGATGGGGGGTGGGTCAAAACCACTCTTCTTCACAAAAGTGCGGGCTTTATGCTGGGCCGACTTGAGGTACTCCAGCGCTTTATGCTCAAAGGGCAGGGCTTCTTCCGGTTCGTACAGCCGCAGGTGCAGTTCCGATTGCCACATTTGCTCCAGCGCCATTTTGAGCAGACTGCGCGTCGACTGCTCGTAGTACGTATTGAGCTCCCCATCGTCGTGCGCGTGCACATACTGCTCCATCAGGGCCGCCAAAGGGTCCTGCTGCTCTTCAGCGTGACTGTCGTGATGCTCGTGAGCATGCGGCTCGGCCTGGGGTACATGATGGTCCTCCTCTCCCGAATCGTGAGCATGCCTGAATCCTTCCAGCAAGTCTCCTTCGGCCCCTTCGGGAAAGGCTGCTCCTCCCCCGATCGATGTTTCAAACTCTTCACCCAGGTACTGTCCGTAACGTAGCCGAAGTACTTTCTGGTCGAAGCCTATCTCGTTGGAGGCGCTGTTGAACTGCTGCTTCGTGAGCTTTTTCTTTTTCGCAATCAGCTTCTCGGTATCAATGATGATCTGGCGCTGGCTACGGAAGTACTCCGGCATGACATTCACCGCCATGGTAGCCAGTTCCGACTCTTCCAGGCGCGCAGTATCCTTGTACACGATGAAGTAGGTATCCGATTTGGCAAAATTGGCTTCGGGCTCCCGGTTATCAAAAGCGGCCCAGTAGTAGTATAGTTCATCACCGGGTGCAAAGTCCAAGGCTTTCAGGTCAATGGTTTTGCTTAGACGGGCCTGCTTGAAGTTAGCGGGTGCAAGCGGGAACTTCACCTCCCGGAATTTGACGTTTTCACCCGATCCCCGTGCTACGGTAGCAACGATGAAGGCCTGACTTACCAGAAAATCGTCCGAAATCTGAGCGGAAACCGTGACCGTTTTGGGGTCCTTCAGGAAGTGGTAAGCGTACAACTCTTTTGATGTAGGCTCAATACGCGGGCTCAGGTCAGGTTGCGCTTCCAGCCTGTACCACTCCGACTGGTACACCAGGGAATCGCCTCCGGTGGGTAACCGCCAGTAGGCCCTGATAGAGTACAGGCCAGGACTAACCAGCCGGTCCCTGTATTCAAAGTGGTCATCTTTTTTAGCAAAAGGCACCTCTTCCCCCCGCCCATTGGCCAGCCTGACCACGAGCTGCTCCTGGCCTGTAAACCGAAGCTGCCAGGTCAGGGAGGAGCCACTTAGAGCCGAAATGTTCAGCTCAGATGATTCCTGTGAAGGAAGTCCGGTATAGGCGGGTGGTTGTACCAGTACCTTGGCAGATCGAAACTGAGGTGCCTTTTCACCCCGCTTCGCGGTTGCCTGTTGGGCTTCTACCTGGTTTACGGTCGCTACGGAAGATTGATCTTTGAGTATAGGTACCGATATACGCAGTGCTACCGCCACCACCAGGAAGACCACAAAAGGACCTACACCCGCAAAAAGTACATTGGGGAGCAGTACTCCCTGTGTTCTCTCCACCAGGCGTTCCAGCTGAAGCTGTTCAGCAATGTTAAGCTCCGGCTTTTCCAGCAGGTGCAGGCTGTACTCAGTATCCCCCACCTTCTGGTGCAGGATCTGTACTGCCAGCGGCTTTTTGTTCTGGTAGATCTTGCTCCGGTACACGCCCCCTGCCAAGCCCACTAAAGCAGCCATTCCGATAACAAAGGGTGAATCCGTAAAGGCCGAGGCAACCAGACCGATCGACAGCGCCAACAGGATACAGATTAACAGCGCCTGCGCGTACAGTTGATATTGAATGGATGCTATACTGCGTTGCAGCTCTTTCATGCGTTTTTTGTTAAAGCTACCCAACGCTCCAGCCCCACCAGCAGGATGAACAGCAACAGTAAAGCTTTCTGTACCTGTTCACCAGAATCGGCAGTCAGAGCCTCATCCCTTTCACTCTTTACAAAGAGGGCCTTCAGCTCCCGCTCACTCAGCGAACGTACCCTTTTCTGGAGGCTATACTGGCTTACCAGTAGCTCACCCAGCCACTCGGGTAGCTGTCCGTTGGCTACCAGTTCGGAAGTTTGGGGATGCAGTGATTCTCCCGTGTACACCACGTTCGGAAGGGTATTTATTGAGATATTTCCGATGTTATACTCTTTACCACCGTTAGAAACCACGTAAATAGACCCGACAGGAGGGGTAACAGGGGCTCGGTCCGTGAACACCCAGTCGTATCTTTTATGAGACTGCGGCTCTTTATCTATTGCCATGGGCAGGTTGAATACCTCCGTCAGGGCCTTCAGTGCGGCCTCCACTATTCGCTGCTGAACCTGATCCGTATAGTCCAGCCTTACTGCCAGACTTCCTCTATGAATAGGCTTAACCTGAAAACGTTTGGCAGCGGGTAGTGTAGGTCCGGTAGTCAGCCGGTTGTCTGTATTTATAAATAATTTCTGACCATTGGACAACTCTACATACTCCTGTACTGGTCGGCGGGAAGTATCGGCTACGGCGTGAAGCTGAAATCCGGAAGGTACCTGAATGAATGGCAGACTAGACAACTCCTGCTGGTTGAGCAGATAGAGGTGTAGTTCAGCCGCTTTATCAAGCCTCTCTGTTTGTCGGAGCTGGTTAATAGCCGCCTGAATCTGTAGCGAGTTAAGGCTTTGTGCTTCTGGCAGCGCCGTGAGCTCCTGTACTTCGCTTACAGGGGCATGTATCCAGTACACCTTCTCCCCTTTCTTCAGGGCCTCTTCCAGCTCAAAGCGGTAGTTGTCGGTCACGTAAGGATCGGGCTGTACCAGGTGAATTTGTTGGGAAATGGGGGTTGTACTCCACCGGTCCAGTACCGGACGGCTCAGGAGCAGGGTCAGTACCAGCAGTACCAGACACCGCAGAAGGAGCAGCGGCAGGTTATCCAGTCTGAGCCCACGGTGTTGCTGCTGGTTTTTGGTCAGGAGCCATTGGGTAGTAGCCCAAGCCAGTACCTTTCCCCGCTTCTGGTGCCAGAAGTGGATCAGGATGGGAATGGCTATTGCAAGCGCTCCCCACAGCATGACCGGTTGTAAAAGCTCCATCAGAATTGGCGTCGGGTCAAAAAGTCTTTTAGTACCAGGGCTACCGGATCGGTAAGTCGTACCCGGATCAGGTGAACGTGCGGCAGGTGCAGCGACTCGTCCAGCTTGCTGAGGTACTCCGTCGCGGCCTGCTGGTACGAAGCTCTCACGGCCTCAGCTTGCAATTCCACCTCCCGTCCTGTCTCCAGATCGTGGAAGCGGTAGAACCCGCTCAGCCGGAAGTCCAGCTCCTGCTCACCCAGCAGCTGAAAAATAACAATCTCCCTCCGCGGTCCAGCGATATGTTGGATCAGCTGCAACCATTCGTCCCCTACCTGCAGGAAGTCTGACACCATAACGAGCAGCTCTTTCTGCTTCTGTTGAAAGTCCGGAAAAGCCGGATTGGCATGGAGCCATGGGCCCGAGGCCTGCGCGTTTTCCAGGGCGTAAAGTATTTTCTGAAACGACTGTTTGCCTACAGGCACTAAGGTCTGCAGGTCTCCCTGGTGCAGGGTGTACAGGCTCATCTGATCGCTCTGACGGTAGCCCAGGTACGCCAGTGAGGCCATGATCAGCTTCGCGTAATGCAACCGGCTTATGCCCTCTTCTTCGTAGTTCATGGAGCCCGACAGGTCCAGCAGAAAGCGAATGTGCAGGTTACTCTCCGTGGCCGACTCCCGCACCAGATGCTTATTCGTGCGGGCGTATAGCTTCCAGTCGATTCGCTTGGGGTCGTCGCCCGGCTCGTAGTGGCGGTACTGCTCAAACTCGGTACCTGATCCCGAGCGCTTACTGGCATGAATACCCAGCATCAGCTCGTCACTGACCAGTTTGCCGGCCAGTTGCAGGTTATTCAGCTTGATCAGTTCCGATGCCAGTAGTGCCATGCTTCTCGTTCAACCTTTACTTTAACAACTCCTTTACTACATCATCGGTTGTGATGCCTTCGGCCTCGGCCCGGAAGTTCATCGCGATCCGGTGCCGCAGGACTGGATAGGCCAGTGTCTGGATATCTTCCGGAACTACTGCGTAGCGGGCATGTAGTACCGCCCGGGCTTTGGCACAAAGTACCAGCGCCTGCCCCGCCCTTGGACCAGCACCCCAGCTGCACCACTGCTTCACAAAGGCCGAGGTAGTACCCTCAGGACGAGTAGCCCGGACCAGCTGGTTGATCATGGTCAATAATTCTTCACTTATATGCACCTGCCGGACCAGTTGCTGCAGGTCCGCGATCTCCTGATCAGTCAGAATGGTCTGGAGCCTGGGTACTTTGGTACCGGTGGTAGTTCGGAGTACATCCAGCTCTTCCTGCTCGGAGGGGTAGCTGAGTTTGATGTACAACAGGAATCGGTCGAGTTGGGCCTCGGGTAGCGGATAGGTACCAGCCTGCTCGATGGGGTTTTGGGTAGCAATGATCAGGAAGGGCCGGGGCAGCGGGTAGTCATTCCCTCCGTAGGTCACCTTGTACTCCTGCATGGCTTCCAGCAGGGCCGCCTGGGTTTTGGGTGGAGTCCGGTTGATCTCATCGGCCAGTACTACATTGGCGAAGATGGGCCCCTTGTTGAACTTGAAAAATTTCTTTCCGGTCTCGTGATCTTCTTCCAGTATCTCGGTACCTACTATATCGCCCGGCATCAAGTCGGGGGTAAACTGGATACGCTTAAAACTCATATCCAGGGCCTCCGACATCGTCCGGACCATTAGGGTCTTAGCAAGGCCGGGTACTCCTTCCAGCAGGCAGTGCCCACCGGCCAGCAATGAGATAAGTATTTGATTAATAGCATCCTGCTGCCCAACTATCACCTTACCTATTTCCTTACTTAACAGCGGTAGCTTTCCTACCAGAGATTTATAATGCGTCAGTTCCTGGGTTTCCACGATTATACGGTTAGTGCGTAGGTGACAATATTGACACCAAATTTAGTATTGTCTTCGGCCAGAAAGCGTTTGTTCCGGAAGTCGTAGTCCCACTCGCAGCCATAGTCTTTGTTGCTGTACAGAACTCCGATGCGGCCGTTGATGGTAATGGCTTTGAGGTAGTCATGGACCAGGTCGTCGCCCCAGCCATTGAGTTCAAAAGAAGTAGTAGGCGGCCCCTCTTCAAACTTAAAAAAGCAGGTATACAGGGGGTGAGTATTAGGGATCTTCTGCAGGGCCTTCGGGCCAAAGGTCCGGTACATTTCTTGTTCAAAGGATTTGGCGAACAGACCGTCAATATCATGGTTGCAGTCGTCCACGAACACAAAGCCCCCGTTCTGTACGTAGCGACGGAAGTGCTCCCGCTCCTGACTCGAAAACTCCACCAGCTTATGGCCGCTCAGGTAGCAGAACGGACTCCTGAAAATATCATTACTGCTAAGCTGTACTACCCGCTCCTTCTGGTCAACCGGTATGGTGGTATACTGCACCAGCGAATGCATCAGATTGGATGGCATCCGCTGATCAGTATCCCAGTTTCCTGAATTGTATTGTATGCGGGTAAAGAAAAACGGCTTCAAAACAGACTACTCTTTTATGAATAAGAATTACTCAGTAGAGCAACGATGGATGTGTACCCGCTCTTATTCAGATACTAGTTTTTATAGCAACTTTAACTATATAACTATTTGATATTCTTGCAATAATACTTCTACCATTAAAGCTACTACTATACCGCATCCGAAAGGGAGGTAAAGGTAAACTCCCGGATCTTCATGGGCGGGATCAGGTAGTTGGTTTCGGTCTCGGTACTTACGACCCGCTCCGGCTTACCCAAGGCTTCCAGGTTGTTGAGCATGATGATAGGGCTTTCGTTGAAACGGAAGTTCTTGACCGGATGCTTGATCTTGCCGTTTTCGATGTAGAACGTACCGTCACGGGTAAGGCCCGTAAGGAGTAGCGTCTGCGGATCTACGGAGCGGATGTACCAGAGCTTGGTAACCAGTATACCCCGCTGGGTGGATTTGATCATATCTTCCAGCGACTGATTTCCTCCCGCCATGATTACATTATTCGGATTAGGTACCGCCTTCACCCCCTGCTTTTGGGCCCAGAAGCGAGAGTAGGCCAGGTTCTTTACCACGCCATTCTCAATCCAGCTTACCTTTTCCTGCGGACGCCCGTCACCCGACCAGGGCGAAGCCGGTAGTTCGGGATGGGTAGGATCTGAATAGATGTTCACGCGTTCGTCAACGATCTTCTCCCCCAGCTTGGTCTTACCGCCCGTCTTGCTCAGAAAGGAGCGTCCTTCGTCAGCGCTCCGGGCATCCATGTTATAAAAGACATTCTCCAGGAGTACCGCGGCCGCGGTAGGTTCAAGTATCACAGTATATTTGCCCGGTTCCAGAGCTCTGGCTCCTGCTGATCCCCGCGACTTCGCGATGGCAATGCGGGTAGCGGCGGCGGTATCCAGCTTGGAGAAGTCACTGTATCCGCGGGCTACATAGCCCGAGCCGGTTCCATCTTCGGTACGTACCGTCAGCGAGTAGTTGACATTGGTGCTGGGGTAGTAGGCAAACAGGCCCTTGGAGTTCATCATGGCTGAGAAGCCACGGATATCCTGCAGGAACCCCGCCGCAGTCAGCTTAGCATCCCGGGTTAACTGCAAGCTCTTAGCCACGGCATCCGCACGTGTAGCCGGGGTTATACTGGCGGTAGAATCGAAGAAACCATTCGACTTCAGGTATTGCTGGGGGCCAAGCACCCCTACGTACTCCGGATTTTCAGGGGCCAGACGAGCCAGTTCCTCCGACCGGCGTACCACTTTTTCGATGGAGGCCTCATCAAATTCATCAATGCTGGCGACACCTACTCTTTTACCAAAAGCCGATTGGACCGACAGGTTGTGATTAGTCGTTGATCCACTGGTTGATACTTCGTTACGGGCATAGCGCAGGTTGCCCCGCTGCTCACCCAGTAGGTTCACCACACATTCGTCGGCTTTGGAGTAGCTGAGCACCTTCTGCAGGAGTGCCTTAGCGTCCGATTCTGATAGTATGATAGACATGTTGTTGCTGATGTTGGGATTAAGGAATTAGATCTTACGAGCGGTATTAATTACGTTAACACCGTTAAAACGGGCGGTAGAGCTACCGTGTGACACGGCACTCACCTGCATGGGCTGGCCTTTTCCGTCGAAGAATGACCCGCCCAGGCGATAATCCCGCTCATCACATACCTTCACGCACGAATTCCAGAACTCCTGGGTATTGGACTGGTAGGCCACGTCTTTGAGCATACCGGCTATTTTGCCATCCTTGATCTCGTAGAATAGCTGCCCGCCAAACTGGAAGTTGTACCGCTGCTGATCGATGGAGAAAGAGCCGTCCCCGATGATGTAGATGCCCTTCTTCACATCCTTAATCATATCCTCCACGGACAACTGCTCTTTGCCCGGCGCCAGCGAAACGTTGGCCATCCGCTGGAACTGTACCGAGCCCCAGCTATCGGCGTAGCAGCAGCCGTGCGACTCTTTTTCACCAATGATAGCCGCCTGATCCCGAATGGCCTGGTAGTTGACCAGGGTACCATCCTTCACCAGATCCCACTGCTTGGTCTTTACACCTTCGTCGTCCCAGCCTACGGCACCCAGCGAGCCTTCCTGGGTTTTATCGGCAAATAGAGTTACCTGATTGCTGCCGTAGTTAAAGTCTTTGGATTTCCACTTATCCAGGGTAGCGAACGAGGTACCGGCAAAGTTGGCTTCGTAGCCCAGTACCCGGTCCAGTTCCAGCGGGTGCCCTACCGACTCATGGATGGTGAGCCACAGGTGCGAGGGGTCCAGGATCAGGTCGTACTTGCCGGCCTCTACCGACTTGGCCGTTAGCTTCTGCTTGGTCTGCTGAGCGGCGGCTATGACATCTTCCAGCATATCGTACCCCTTGCCGTAGCGGGTCGTGATACCGGTCACTCTGTCTTTGGGATTGGTCTGTAAGTACTCGTACCCCATACCCATGGGAGCGCTGAGCGACTGACGGGTCTCGAACTTGCCCGATTTGGGATCAATGGAAGTAACGTTGAATACCGGCCAGATACGGTGAACATCCTGATCGATGTAGGAGCCATCCGACGAGGCAAAGTACTTTTGCTCGTTAACCATGAAGAGCACCGAGTTGACGAAGTTGGCACCGTTTTTCATGGCGGCGGCATTTACCCCCAGCAGCAGGTCCACCTTCTCCTGAATGGGTACCTCAAAGGCATTCTTCTGGATGGGCGCTTTCCAGCTTACCTCGCCGTAGCCTTTCTGAGGGGCCAGTTGTACCGGCTCTTTCATAAGCTTGGCGTTGGCTTTGGCGATGGCTACCGCTTCCTCAGCGGCGCGGGCGGTCTGGGCCTCATTCTTGGCATCTACTACTGCTGCGAAGCCCCAGCAGCCATCCGCGATTACGCGTACCCCTACTCCGTACGACTCAGTATTGACAATGTTCTGCACTTTGTCTTCGCGGGTCATGACGTACTGATTCAGGTAGCGACCTATGCGTACGTCGGTATAGCTGGCTCCTTTGGCCTTGGCTGCATTCAGGGCAGCGTCAGCCAGGCGTTTCTTTATGGCTACGTCCACACCAGAGGTTAAGAGTTCCTCCGGACTAACGGGACGGCCGGATACAGGTATAGTGGGAAGCATGAATGCTCCGGCCCCCATACCGGCTAGTTGGATAAAATCTCGACGATTCACGGCTAGGTTTTCGTGTTTATGTTTATAGTTAAGGATCAGGCTGCTACTACATCAAAGTATCAACCTACTCATTCTAAATTGGTTATCTGCCTGCTATTAACCATCTAGTTTAAGCAAAAATAGCAGAGGCAGCTATCATAAAAGTATATATGGGTTATTCTGACTGTGAACGGTATGCCTCCCAATCAGCAGAGCAGCAGCCATCTGGCTTGATGGCTACCACTCAGCCGGCTCTGATTATACCGCGTCAGAAAGAGAGGTAAAGGTAAAGTCGCGGATCTTCAACGGAGGTACCATACTGCCGTTGACGCGCACAGGCTTGCCCATGGCTTCGAGGTTGTTGAGCATGATGACCGGACTTTCGTTGAAGCGGAAGTTCTTGACCGGATGCTTAATTTTACCGTTTTCGATGTAGAACGTACCGTCGCGGGTAAGGCCGGTATACAGGAGCGTCTGCGGATCTACCGCCCGGATGTACCATAGACGCGTGACTAGAATTCCTTTCTCGGTATTTCGGATCATATCAGCAAGTGACTGCGTACCGCCGGCCATGATAATGCCCGACGGAGAGGGAACAGCCTTCACGCCTTTTTCCTGCGCCCAATACCGGGAGTAGAACATGTTTTTAACGACTCCATTCTCTACCCACATGACTTTCTCCTGCGGTCGTCCGTCTCCCGCAAAAGGCGAATCCGGATTATCGACGCTGGTGGGGTCCGAGTAAATATTCACCCGCTCATCAAAGAGCTTTTCTCCCAGTCGGGTACCTCCTCCTCGCTTACTGAGGAAGCTCCGGCCTTCGTCGGCGTTGCGGGCATCCATACTCCGCATCATGTTCTGCAGCAGGTCAATGGAAGCCGCCGGTTCCAGGATAACGGTGTACTTACCAGGTTCCAGGGCGCGGGCGGTGGTAGAGGTCAGGGCTTTCTGCATGGCCACTTCGGTAGCGGACCGGGTATTGAGTTGAGCCGCGTCGTTAAAATCCCGTTTAGCGTAGCCGGAGCCCAGTCCATCATTGGTTCTAACGGTGATAGAAAAGTCAACAGAGGTAGCTTTGTTGTAGCCAAAGAGGCCCTTGCTGTTTCCGATGGCCGAAAATCCCGCTGTATCCTCCATATAACCCGCTGCGGTAAGGTTTTTCTTGCTGCAGGGATCAATGCTGTCAAAAGCGGCCTGGGCTCTAAATGCGGGATCTATTTTGGCAGTACTCTCGAAATACGTAGGCGTTTCGAGGTACTTCTGCGGTCCGAGCATAGGTACATACTCCGGGTTCTCGGGTGCCAACCGGGCTATCTCTTCAGCCCGCCGTACGGTCTTTTCCAGCGAGGCATCATCAAACTCGTTGATGGTGGCTGTGCCCGAACGCTTCCCGTATACCGCCGTAATAGACAAGGAAAGATTGTTGGTTTCACCACTGGTGGAAACAGAGTTGCGCGCGTAGCGGATATTGCCGGTGCGGCTACCATTCAGGTTCACGCTCATTTCGTCGGCTTTAGAGAAAGCCAGTACTTTATCTATGATCTGCTTAGCTTCTTCTTTGGTTAAGATCGCCATAGTGATTACTTGTCGAGGAGTTATATTTTTCTTCCGGTGTTAATGACATTGACGCCGTTGAAACGGGTCGTGGAGCTACCGTGCGAGACGGCACTCACCTGCGAAGGCTGTCCCTTTCCGTCAAAGAATGAGCCGAAGGTGCGGTAGTCGTCCTGGTCACACAGCTGGGCGCACGAGTTCCAGAACTCCTGCGTGTTGGACTGGTAGGCCACATCATCCAGCATCCCTACTATTTCGCCATTTTTGATCTCGTAGAATAGCTGCCCGCCAAACTGGAAGTTGTACCGCTGCTGGTCGATGGAGTACGAGCCCCGACCAATGATATAGATGCCTTTGTCTACGCCTTTGATCATATCCGCTACATTCCGCTTTTCGGTACCTGGTTTTAGAGATACATTAGGCATGCGCTGAAACTGGATAGAGCTCCAGTCGTCGGCGTAGCAGCATCCGTGTGATTCTTTTTCACCAATGATGGCGACCTGGTCGCGGATAGCCTGGTAGTTGACCAGTATACCGTCTTTGATCAGGTCCCACTCCTTGGTAGGTACTCCCTCATCGTCGTAGCCTACGGCGCCCAGGGTATGCGGCTGCGTTTTGTCCGCTACTATGTTGACGAGCTTGCTGCCGTAGTTAAAGTTTTTGGTCTTCCACTTGTCCAGCGTAGCAAAACTGGTACCGGCGTAGTTGGCCTCGTAGCCCAGTACCCGGTCTAGTTCCAGCGGGTGCCCTACTGACTCGTGGATGGTGAGACCCAGGTGATTGGGGTCAAGTACCAGATCGTACTTGCCGGGCTGTACAGATTTGGCCGTGAGCTTCTCGCGTGCCTGCTTGGCCGCCATAATGGCGTCCTCTACCATATCATACGACTTGCGGTAGCCTACCAGTCCGTTAGGGCCGGGTATCTTTTCCGAAGCCAGTCCATCCAGGTACTCGTAGCCCATACCCATGGGTGAGCTCAGGGCATCGCGGGTTTTGAATTTTCCGGCTTGCTTATCTATGGCCGTTACGGTAAAGGTCGGCCAAATGCGGTGTACATCCTGGTCAATGTAGGAGCCGTCGGTGGAAGCAAAGTACTTCTGCTCATTAATAAAGAATAAGTTAGATGTAACAAAGCCGGCCCCGTTTTTCATGGCCTCACTATTTACCTTCATCAGCAGATCTATCTTTTCCTGTACGGGTATCTGAAAAGCATTTTTGGTCAGCGGTGTTTTCCAGCTTACTTCCCCTACTCCCTTCTGCGGGGCCAGTTGTACCGGTTCCTTCTGGATTCTGGAATTGGCCTTGGCGATGGCCACGGCCGTTTCGGTGCACTTGGCTATGCCTTCGGGTGTCACGTCGCTGGTAGCCGCAAAGCCCCAGGTACCGTTGGCTATCACCCGGATACCCACACCATACGACTCAGCGTTTACGATATTCTGGACTTTGGTCTCCCGCGTAAACAGGTACTGCTGCAGGTAGCGTCCGATGCGTACGTCGGCGTAGGTGGCTCCTTTGGATTTGGCGGCATTGAGGGCTACGTCGGCCATCTTTTTCTTGATGGCTACATCGGCGCCCGGTTCCAGCAGTTGCTCAGCGGTTACCGACCGGCCCAGTACAGGTACCCCTGCCTCCAAGGCGGAGGGAACCATCATGGCACCCAGTCCCAGACTTGACAACTGGATAAAATATCTTCTATTCATGCACGTAAAGTACTTTGGTAGTTAGTTTGGATTAAGGAAGTGATATAACGTATTTGTATGTCAGCTTGTACTTATAAATGAGCTATAGTATTAAAACAAAATAGCTAAAAAAGCTCGTACTACTGCTCTCTAACATGCTTTTCTATTGTAAAACAAGCTGTGAAGCTACTGATTATTCTTAAAGTAGCAAAAGTTAATATACTAATTCTTAGGGCACGAAAAAGGGCGCATGTAGGTGCGCCCTTTAAATTTAGCGAATGTGCCAGTCAGTTTGATATTCCTTACTAGAATGACAACTTCAAACTAACCTGGTTTAGAGATAGCCCCATTCGGAAATCTACTTTAGGTGGAGTAGCTGCATACAGATTGGAGTTATAAAGAGCTACTGCTTCTTTGGCGTGCTTGGTATAAGCAGATGAAAAAGGTATTGATACCCCAATTAATCCGGCTCCTACTCCCGCCATAGTCCAGTTAGGAGTACCAGCTCCTATCATGGATCCTAATTGCCATCCGACCAAAAAACCACCAGCATAGGCTATAACAGAAGCTACTCCCTGGTTGCTCCTGGCCCTTTTCATATGCTGGTAAGCCGCTGGGTTATTACTCGTAAGTTGTAAAAGCTGTTTGGGAGTTAATGGATTCCCATTCAACAAAAACTTGGTACCTCCCTTCTTTCTCACTTCAATCGAATCTTTTTGTATCTGAGCAAAGCCTGAACCTGAATGAAACAGTATAAGGGAAAAGATAAACAAATAAAATACTTTCATGTAAGGAGGGTGAAATAGAATTATATACTAACTAAATACTCATTAAAGAATTGACCGTAGGTCACTACTCGTAAGCCAGCTCCGAAAAACGCTGGATGCGGCACTTGAAGCGCGGACGCTCCCCTTTGGGTACTATCACGATCAGGGTGTTGGTTACGCTCTCTCCGTTGCGCAGCAGGTATCCTGCCGGTACGTTGACATTGCGGTAAACAGTCTTGCCTTCGGCGTTCTTCTCGGGCTGGCGATAGGGTACAGTAAAGGGACGGGCTTTGAGATTAGCCCCCTTAGAAGTGAGTCGTTTGCCGGTAGCATTCAAACATTCAAACCGGGCAATGGCTGAAGGATCCCCCTCAAACAGCGTCGACAGATCGTTACGCTGGAGGTAGATCAGTTGACAGCCGCTGTTGTTACGGGCAAAGATACTTACCTCATAGCGGGAGTAGTCGCTCTCGTCGCGCTCGTTGGTAATGGCATAGGAGTACTCAATCCCGTTATCAACGGTGGGCTTGTCCTCGGCCACGTCCAAAAAGGCCTGACCAAAGGAAGCAGTACTCACTAAAAGGCATAGCAAGGGTAGTAGTGCTTTCATAAGCAATCGTGTTTATGGTTAGAAAAGTAATTATTTCAGATTCCTCCAGATTGCTGATCTGGACCATACACCCTCGGGCTAGCCTATTGCAGAAACCCTTCCCGCTTCATTGCCTTTTCGAGCGCCGTGCCCAGCTCATCCGTCGCCTTCACCAGGGGCAGGCGTACTTCCGAGCTACAGATCCCTTTGATCTCCAGACACTTTTTGATCCCTACCGGATTAGCCTCAACGTACAGCAGATGATCAAAGTCCAGGAAGGAGAACTGCAGGGCCGCCGCCTGCGGGAAACGACCTTCCAGGGCATGCCAGGTCATATCTCTGAACTCACGCGGGAAGGCATTGGCAATAACCGATATTACCCCGTGCCAGCCCACGCTGATCATAGGCGTTACGAGGTTATCGTCACCGGAGAGCAGGAGGAAGTCCTTAGGAGCCCGCCAGGCAATGTCCATATACTGCTCCATCGAAGAGCAGGCGTCTTTCAGACCGATGATATTGGGATGCTTCGCCAGCTCAAGTACCGTGTCGGCCTTCATATTTACGACCGTACGTCCGGGTACGTTGTACAGCAGTACCGGTACGGGTGACGCATCGGCAATGGCTTTAAAGTGAGCGATGATACCCGCCTGCGATGGTTTGTTGTAGTACGGGCACACCGACAGGATGGCGTCAATTCCATCAAAATCAGTATTTTTAATAGTATCCAGTACTACCTGGGTGTTATTGCCACCGCAGCCGTATATGATGGGTAGTCCCTTGGGATTATTCTTTTTGGTAAATTCCAGCAGAGCCTTCTTTTCGTCAGTAGTCGTAGTAGCCGTTTCGCCAGTGGTTCCCTGTACTACCAGGTAGTCTACGCCCTCTTCCGATACAAAATCTATAAGCTTTTTTAACCCGTCGAAATCTATTTGATGGTTACTATCAAAGGGAGTAACCAGGGCCACTCCTACTCCTTTAAAACGTTCGTCCAACGCCATGTCAGATTGTAATTAAAAATGGTATAAGGTTCACAATGGAATGCAAAGGTAAAGAGCTTGCCGAACATTCTCTTTTAGATTTCCAACATTCGCAGGAATTCTTCTTCAGACAGTATGGTCACTCCCAGCTTACGGGCTTTTTCGAGTTTGGAAGGCCCCATATTGTCTCCGGCCAGGAGGAAATTCAGCTTACCCGAAACGCCGCTCAGCACTTTACCACCGTTAGCTTCTATCTTTTGCTTGAGGTCATCCCGTTCAAAATGCTGAAATACCCCGGAAATGACAAAAGTTTTTCCTTCCAGTAAATTACTCTCCACCTCTACCGGCTGGTCGTCCGTCTGCAGGGTAAGCCCCGCTTTTCGGAGCCTTTCGATAAATTCCCGGTTGTCTTCGTCCGCAAAGTACTCCACTACCGTACGGGCAATGCGGTCACCGATTTCGGGTACTGCCAGGAGCTGCTCGTAGGTAGCCCTTTCCAGAGCATCCATGGTTCGGAAGTAGTTGGCTAGTTTCTCGGCTACCGTAGCCCCTACGTACCGGATACCCAGCGCGAACACCAGGTTCTTGAAGGGTGCCGACCTGGAATTTTCGATCCCTTTCAGGATATTCTCTACCGTCTTCTCGCGGAAGCTTATCTTCTTGGTCTTGCCGGTTTCTTCGTTCTCGATAACCTTCTCCAGGCCCAGCAGGCTGTCATAGGTCAGGTCGTACAGGTCGGCTGGGGAGCGCAGCAGATCTTTATCAAACAGCAGCTCGATCTTGCCTTCACCCAGGCTCTCGATATTCATGGCCTTACGGTGGATAAAGTGCTCGATCTTGCCCTTAAGCTGCGGCGGACATATCTTATCGTTGGGACAATAGTGCGCCGCTTCGCCCTCTCTGCGAATCAACTCAGTCCCACATTCGGGACAGTGAGTAGGGAAATGTATAGGCTCGGTACTGAACAGGCCCCGCTTGGTGGTGTCTACACCGGTGATCTTCGGGATAATTTCCCCGCTCTTCTCCACAAATACCGTATCGCCAATGTGCAGGTCCAGGCGCTCGAGTTCGTTGGCGTTGTGCAGCGTCGCGCGTTTGACGTAAGTACCCGACAGGTGTACCCCCCGTACCTTGTCGTAGGGCTTGTCGCGCTCGGCTTCCGACGATAGGTTCGCCACCGGCGTCACAGCTCCCGTACGGCCAACCTGGAAGGCTACGCTCCGTAGTACGGCCGGTTTGTTCTCTGCCTTGTACTTAAAGGCTATAGCCCAGCGGGGGCTCTTGGCGGTACTACCTAACTCTCGGTGCTGGGCGTACGAGTTCAACTTGATCACGATACCATCCGTAGCCAGCGGCAGTTGGAAGCGCTTCTCCTCCCACTCGTGGATATAGTGAAGTACCTCTTCGATGTTCTGACACTTGCGCCAGCCGGGTGACACATTGAAGCCCCACTCTTTCAGCCCCAGCAGGCTATCTTCATGGGATTCGAATATGCCCTCGTCACTCAGGAAGGAGTAAATGTAGCAGTCGAGTGCGCGGCGGGCCGTTTCGCTGGAATCCTGTAATTTGAAAGAGCCCGAGGCCGCATTGCGCGGATTGGCAAAGGGCTGCTCACCGGCGGCCTCTAGGTCCGCATTGAGCTTCTCAAAGGAGCTGTACGGCATAAAGCCCTCGCCCCGTATCTCAAACAAGGGAGGTACCTGATCCGACTTAATGCGCAGCGGCAGTGAGCGGATGGTCTTTATGTTATGGGTGATGTCGTCGCCACGGGTACCGTCGCCGCGCGTGACGCCCCGCTGCAGTACCCCGTTCTCGTAGGTAAAGCTAAGGGAGATACCATCAAACTTGAGTTCACATATATACTCATAGGATTCGCCACCCAGTCCGCGGCGTACCCGATCATCAAAATCACGTAGCTCCTGCTCACTATAGGTATTGTCCAGCGACTGCATCGGAAAGCGGTGGTACACCGTCGGGAATACCTTACTGATGGTACCTCCTATCCGCTGCGTGGGCGAATCATCCCGCTTAAGTTCGGGGTGGGCCTTTTCCAGCAGGATCAGTTCGTGGAGCAACTCATCAAATTCCTGGTCGGTTATTTCGGAGACACTGTCCTGGTAGTACCGGTGGTTGTAATAATTCAGCTTTTCGACCAGTTCGTTAATTTGTTGCTCAGGAGTCATAGGAGTAAAGGCTATTGAATATCAAACGCTTACCGCAGACGAATAAGGCATATAGACTAAAAGAGTGCCTAATTCGTTCGATAATTAACTAATTTGGCCCAAAAATACAGATATTATTCATCAACCAATGTCTTCAATAGCCCCTTCCATACTGGCCGCCGACTTTGCCAATCTTCAGCGGGATATCGAGATGATCAACAGGAGTGAAGCCGATTACATCCATGTGGATATCATGGACGGTATGTTCGTTCCCAACATCTCCTTTGGCATCCCTGTCTGCGAAGCCGCCCACAAACATGCCCAGAAGCCCCTGGACGTACACCTGATGATCGTGGAGCCGGATCGCTACCTGGAAGCATTCCGGAAAGCCGGCGCACACATCATCACGGTCCACTACGAAGCCTGCACGCACCTGCACCGTACCGTACAGCACATTAAAGAACTGGGCGCCCTGCCGGGCGTAGCTCTTAATCCGCACACGCCCGTGGAGCTGCTTACGGACATCCTGCCGGACCTGTCGCTGGTACTGATCATGTCCGTCAATCCCGGCTTCGGAGGGCAGAAGTTCATCGAAAACACCTACCGCAAGATCGCGAAGCTGGACCAGATGCGTAAAGAACAGGGTCTGGACTTTATGATCGAAGTAGACGGAGGTGTGAGTACCCAGAATGCCGCTAGGCTATCACAGGTCGGTACGGATGTACTGGTAGCCGGTAGCTTTGTATTCAATGCCGAAGAACCGCTGGCTACCATTGCCGAGCTGAAGCAGGCTACCCGGGTAGCCTAGTCCGGCCAACCTATTGCCTTGTAATCAACCCTTACTCTCAATATTTACAGCTATGAAAATAAATAGTCAATCCTGTCGGTACCAGGTACTGGCACCTGCTTTACTTACTCACTATTCAAACCTTCACCTACCCTACCTGACAAAGCCCTGCGATACCCTATGAAAGAGTCAATCAGATCTTTGATAGCCGGGCTTTTGTTAGTGATTGTAGTATGTAGTAGTGTAATTGGAGCCAATACCGAAGCTCCCGCGCCTTACCAGTTTCCCCTGAAAGTAGCCGCCAGCCATACCTATCTGGTGGATAAAACCAATCGTGCTTTTTTGCTGATGGGTGACGTATGTCTGCCCCTGCTCAGCAAACTATCCTACGACGAAACCATCACCTACCTGGATACCCGGAAGAGTCAGTCGTTTAATACAGTACTTCTTAACCTTCTTCCTGACCAGGCAGTTGGTACCCTCAAAAACGGCAAGGCCCCCTTCCTGACCAATGATCTCTCGAAGCCCAATCCGGCCTACTACGACTACATCTATAAGGTAGTGCAGGCGGCTCTCAGCCGGAACATTCTGGTCGGGCTGGTTGTAAACTGGCCTGAGGGTAGTTCATCCACATCAGCCCCCTCCGCCTACCAGAAGCTCGGTGAGTATCTGGGTAAGCGCTTTGCCACCTCGACCAATGTAGTCTGGATTGTGGATGAAAACAGCCGGAACCGGAACAACCGGGAGTTTGCACTAGCCCTCAAAAAACTAGCTCCCCGGCATCTTGTAGCTGCCACAATGCCCACCATTACGGGTGGTACGGGCGAAGTAACCGCTGATCAAACTTGGCTTGATTTTGGCTTGATTAATTCGTATTTCGCCAGTCAGAAGGGAACCGCAATCCGTCCGGAGGTACCCAGTACGGAAGTACCCAGTACGGAGGTACCGTATAGCTACCTTGTAGCCCGACATGAAAGTTTGAAAGCCGACCGGAAGCCATTTGTAATGGCCGAACTTTCCACCGATACGTCGGCCGTGGCACCTAGGGTGCTATCGCGTCAGCAGGCGTACTGGTCGCTGATGGAGGGAGGAATGGGCTACTGCTACCGCAGTCAGGTCAGTAACTTTCCCCGAAACTGGAAAAACCGGCTGAAGGAAGAAGGCGTCACGAATATGACCCGCATAACAACCATTGTCAAAGGGTTTCCCTGGTACCTGATGAAGGCCGATACCAGCCTTTCCTTTTTGGTGAATGGACAAACAGTATGGGGCGACTCGAGTTACATTACTTGCAACTACCTGCCCAATCATCGTATGGCGGTCATGTACATCCCGGCTTCGAGGGAACTGGAAGTAGACCTGACCCAACTGGAAGGGGAGTACTTTCGGGCGGTATGGTATAGCCCCCGCACCGGCAAAAGGTGGCTGGGTGGCCACTACCCCACCGGTACCAATCAGAAAATAGCCCCTCCGGCTGAGCAACCCGAGTGGGACTGGATACTATTAATTGGGAACGCACCCAAGTAAATACAGCCATCAGATTTGTTTGTACAGTACCTGTACACGGTTTCGTTTTAATGGAAATGTTGATTCAGAATACAGCTTTTTGTAACGTTTCAAAAGGAATGATCGGATACATACAGAGGTTTACAAAGCTTATTATTCTGTTAGTAGCGCTTCAGAGCAAGGCAATGGCTCAGCAGGTACTGTGGGCCAGTAAGGTACTGGGGTACTCCTCAGAGTACCGGCCGGGCTCGTACGGTCAGGAGTACCGGGCCTCTCAGATCCTGGGTAAGCCCAATAAGCTGCCCGATGTGGGGGACAGCCCCTGCGCCTGGGCTCCATCACTGCCCAACGGAACCGCCGAAGAGTGGATCAAGGTAGGCTTTGATAAAGCCATTCCGCTGCGTCAGGTAGCAATTGCCGAAAACTTCAACCAGGGTGCCATCAGCAGAGTATACGCCTTTGATGCCTCCGCCAAGGAGGTACTGATCTATCAATACACACCTCCTGCCCCTCCCACCAAGGAAGGAGGCCGGGGTAATGCCTCTGCCCCGGCCAGAGAAGTAGGCCGGATGCTAAACATCTTCCCGAAGGATAGTATCTTTTCTGCCAATGCCATTAAGGTAGTACTTCTGCCCAGCCGCGTGAGTGGATACAATCAGATTGATGCCATTGGCATCTCCGATGACGTTGCCCCTATCAAGGCTACCATACGCGTATCACCCGAAGCTCCCAAAGAACTGGTCAAGGAAAACCTGGGCAAGACCATCAACAGCAAAGGGCAGGAAGTAGCACCGGTGATCTCACCCGATGGCAAGACGCTCTATTTTACCCGAAGTAAGTACCCTACCAACATTGGCTCGGCCACTAAGCAGGACGTGTGGGTATCTACCCTGGACAATACTAACAACTGGGGCGAAGCTGTCAATATGAATGCTCCGATCAACAACGCGGGTGATAATGCCATTACGGGCATTTCGCCTGACGGCAAGACGCTGTACCTCATTAATGTGTACCGTCCGGATGGTACAATGGTAACGGGTTTATCCAAATCGCACCGCATCCGCGATGGGTGGAGCTTCCCGAAAGAATGCCGGATCATGAATCACTACAATGAACATAAACAGAACTTCACGGAGTTTGCCTTCTCGCCCAAGGGTAACGTGATGCTACTATCCGTTCAGCGGCGCGATACCGAAGGTAACAAAGACCTGTACGTTTCGTTTCTGCGGCCGGACGATACCTGGTCGGAACCCAAAAACATGGGTAAAGTGATCAATACAGCCGATTACGAGGGCTCCCCTTTCATCGCCTCCGACAACAAGTCCCTGTACTTTACCTCCGCCGGGCAAAGTGGGTATGGCAATGGCGACATATTTGTTTCACGCCGCCTGGATGATACCTGGACCAACTGGTCAGAGCCCGAAAATCTGGGACCTGCCATCAATACGCCCCAGTGGGACGGGTACTTCAACATTCCGGCCGCCGGCGACTATGCCTATTTCAGCTCGATGGAAAATTCACTGGGCGAAGAAGATATTTTCCGCATACGGTTATACCCCGAGATCAAGCCGGAGCCGGTAGCCATCGTATCTGGAAACGTGATAGATTCCGAAACCAACTTCATGGTGAGTTCACAGATCGTCACGGATATCAAGAGTACCAACGAGGAGATCAGCAAGATCCTTTTTGAACCGGAAACGGGAGAATTTAAACTGATACTCCCCCTGAAGGAAACCTACCGGATCACCGCCAGCCGCGAGGGCTTCTTCCCGGTCACCGAAGAAATTGATCTTTCCCGGGAGACCAACTTCCGTACTATCCGCAAGAACCTGGCGCTTATCCCGATCAAGGAAGGACAGCGTATCCGCCTGAACCAGATCATGTTTGCCCAGAGCAGTGCCGATGTGGTCAACTCCTCCTACCCCGAACTGGACAGGATCGTGACCATGATGAAGCAGTACGCCACCATGGAAATCATGCTGGAAGGACATACCGACAACCAGGGTGACTGGCAGAAGAATGTTAAGCTGTCGGAGGATCGGGTTATTGAGGTGAAGAAGTACCTGATTAAGCATGGCATTGACCATAGCCGCATTCAGACCAAAGCCTGGGGGCCGGCCAAGCCCATTGCCAGTAACCTGACCGAACAAACCCGCCAGTGGAACCGCCGGGTGGAGTTCACGATCCTGAAAATATAGCATTGGTGGGCGAAATAAAGTGAAGTTTAGCGATTGCCTGCTACCTTTACCCCCACAAGTGTTTTTATTATATAAAGAAACCTGACTTGATGAAACGTTACCTTGCCTTGTGCCTTATCGTGGCCCTGGGTCTGCTGCTGCGCGTGTATAATCTGGGAGACTATGCCCCCTACGTCGACGAAAAATTCACTTTATTGAATGCTCAGGGAGTCAGTGTAGGCGGAGCAAATCAGCCCGAAATACTCAACAATACCTACTTTACCCCGCAGGACTTCTGGAAACCCAAAAAGCTCGAAGACTTCTTTGGCGCGGTAGCCCGTTCCGACTTCGGTACTCATATTGTCTACAACCTGCTCCTTCACCAGTGGATCAAGGTGTTCGGGCTGTCAGACTTTTACGTTCGTCTGCTCAGTGCTCTGATCAATACTTTGACCATCGTGCTCCTGTTTATGATGGTCAGGCATTTCCTGCGTTCCAACACAGTCGCTCTGTTTGCGGCCCTGTTACTGGCGGTAGAGCCGCTCAACGTAGCCCAAAGCCACATGGCCCGCAGCTACACCCTTTCGTTTTTTCTGGTAGTGGCTGCTTCCTACATCTTTTTGCTACTGCTTAAAGAGCAGCGCAACAACCGCAAGGTACTGTACCTGGTCGTATATACACTACTGGCGTCCATGTCGCTGCTCAACCATTACCTCAACTTCCTGATCCTGGTTTCGCACGCGCTGATCTGTCTGATGTACGAGCGGGGAGCACGTAACTGGATACTGATGAGCATTGCCGGTGTGGTAAGTGGTGGCGTACTGATCTGGTGGCTGACTGCTGGCGGAGGACAATATTCACTGAAATTCCTGGAGGATAAAAACGCGCTGCACTACAAGATAGCTCACATGCCCCAGGACCAGAACCCCCTCCGTGGCATCGTAGATCCGATCAACTTCAAGAGTGTGTCGACCAAGGTAGTAGATATTTTCTACGACATGAACTCTCTGTCCAACGGCCTGTACAACTCGGTCATGGGCATCCGGAATTTCTTTGTCTCGCTGCTGCTCTTTGGTCTGATCCTCTTCATTGCCAACCGGATCAAAAACGCCCGACTGATCCATGCGCTGGGGGCGCTTGTGCCGGCGGTGGCTATGTTCTTTCTGTACACCGGCTCCAAGCTGGATCTGTTCCTGGTCCTGTTTTCGTACTATATCCTGCTACTCTTTATACGCTGGTTGAAAGATCGCTACCACAATCTGGAAAGCAGTGCTCTAAAGATGGTGATGCTAGCCGTGCTGATGTACATACTCCCAATGGCCTACATTATTTTTGACGCACTTAAATCAGGACATACTACCAGTCTGTCGCAGCGGTACATCGGTATGAGTATTCCGTTTGTGATTATTATCTATGCCATTGGTCTGCGGGAGGCCTTCCGAAAAGGTATGGTGGTACAGGTACTGACGGTCTGCTTCCTGCTGCTGCAAGGGTACCACCTGCTACGGACCAACGTGAACATCGTGCGGGATACATCACCCAAGTACACCTACTTCGGCAAGCCACGTATGCCTAACCCTTACCACCTGACGGCTGACCGAATCACAAAATTATACAGCGAAGGAGATACGGTACTAATACCTTCCCAGAACAGCAGTCTGTACTCGGGAGTCGTGGGAGAAGAGCGTACGAAGGGTATTACGGATGCGCAGTACATTAATCTGTACCTGCCTAAAGACGCCCGGATCATCCAGCGGATTGATATGGACGAGCCGGATAAGGTGTTCATCAAACATAAGAATGGCAGCCGTACCCTGATCTTTGATTTCAAGGGGTTAACCTACCGGTACTGACCTGTATATAACCTATACGAATTACCGGTCGGTAAGACGGCCGGTGGTTCGTAAGGTATTTTAATAAATTCTTGCTTCCTTTGCGATGATTCCTGAAAAAGTTCAATCAACGAAATAGGAAGTCGCTGAAAGATTTTGGCAACAACTTCCCCATTTTTGGAGTTGAGCACTATGGAATCCTTATTCCACCCTACTACCACAATAGTAAACTACCTATGATGTCCACAGTAGCGAATACACTACCATACTCTCGGAAAGAAATCAAGCTGAACGTACTGCTCACACCTGCCATCGCATTCTTTCATAAAGTCGTAGTTTTTCTGGGCTAACCTGTATGTATCCTCCTGAATACGCCACTCGTATACCCCATGATACATCCAGACCTCTCCTGGTACAGCGGACTGTAGCTGGTTCTGATCCATCTTTAGTCCTACTATATAAGACAGGTTATTATTCAATACTGCCTCTATTCTAACGATCACTGAAACCACGTATGCCTCGTAAGGCTCTACATATATTTGTTTTTTTAGCCATTCTGGTACCCATCTTTGTCTACTTCTGGGTATTCGACTTTTACGCCGTTAACATTCCGAAGTGGGATGATCATACCCTCAAGGAATTTCTACTAAAATATTCACAGGCTACTACCTGGAGCGAGCGCTGGGCGGCCCTGGCCAAGCAGCACAACGAGCACCGCATCATGCTGACCCGGCTGGTGGCACTGGTCGACTTCCAGATCTTCGGAGCGCTCAACTACGTGCACCTGATGCTGGTCGGAAACATCATGCTGCTGGGCGTAATCCTGCTGTGCTGGCTGATCCTGCGTGCCAACAATAAGCCTTTTTATACTCTACTGCCCATTCCGTTTATCTGGCTCACCCTGGCCTCCTGGGAGAACATGTACTGGGGCATGGCCGCTATCCAGAACTTCGGGGTGGTGGTGCTGGTACTTTGGGTACTTTATCTGAGCGTAGCTCCTCAGTTTGGGTACTTTATCGTGTCGATCATCCTGCTGGGCGTTACCGTCGTTACCAGTGGCAACGGTTTACTGGTACTGCCAATCGGAGCCGTGATTCTGTTCCTGGCTAAGAAGGGCAGCCGGTTTGGCATCTGGCTGGTCATGAGCGGAGTGTATGCCTACCTGTACTTCCATACGTACACTACTCCCGACTCCAACACTACCCACCACGCCAGTTTGCTGGATATGGTGAAAGGGTACATGGCGTTCCTGGGTTCGTTTGCGGAGGCGTTTCCGGTCCAGGATCACCTGCAGATCTGCATCATCATGGGCGTGGTACTGTTTCTGGTGGCTGTTTCGATCATCTCCACCAACCTCTTCCGGATCCTGCTGGGGCATTACGAGTACCAGGCTGCCCGTACAACAGATCTTATCTGCCTGGGTACGCTACTGTTCATCCTAGGTACTGCTGCCATCGTAGTATACTCCCGTGCTGACCTGGGGGTTGGTCCACTGATCACGAGCCGGTACAAGATCTATTCGTTCCTGCTGCTGATCATTGGGTACCTTTACGTAGTCATCCCGATTCGGGGAAGCTTCCTTTCGCCTTACGTATCGGGTATCGTATTCCTGACGGTACTGTACAATATATTCAGCTACCACTACCATCTGGTAGATGCTTTTAACCTGAGAAAGCAATTGGTTACGATGCAGTTTAATAATACAATCTTAACCAAAAATCTGCGGCCGGATAAGGACACCTCATTTGTGGCTAATCTGGTAGCAGACACACCGGTATTTTATGAGAAGTGGCTGCACATGGTTCCGGTAGCGTCGCGGCAGCAATTTGCCGGTACTACCCGAGGCTTGGTAGAGTTGTACAACCAGACCACCATACAACCCACTAACGATGCCATTCAGGTCAGGAATGAGCAGTATACAAGTCAGCTGTTACAGGATAGTGGCGTATATATTCTTCTCAGCTCCAAAAACCGGTATTATCTTTACCCCGCCTACAGAACCCGAAATACCAACCGGAAGCAGCTATTTTTGAAACAGCATTACTTTGCATCCGGCTTTGGTGTAGATATTCCCTTTGGTGAAATTGAGGCAGGACGGTACGCAGTGGGATTGGTTAGACAGCAGGGGGAACGGGTAGGAATCTATTTTGGCAAAGATTCAATAACAACAAAAGCAGTAGAACAAGAAATTATCCGAAAGAATTGGTAAGTCCTGATATGCGTACAGTTTCAAATGGTTATCTTATTCAATTAGACGGACTCCGATTCGTAGCAGTTGCCCTCGTATTGGTGGATCACTGGCTGGCTGCCATCAACAAGATTCCCCTGGGGCCGCTCGGAGTTACCCTCTTCTTTGTATTGAGCGGCTTTCTGATCACCCGGATCCTGCTGGTCAGTAAGGAAAAAACGGCCGGTAAGGAAGGAGGTCTGGGTAGTTACCTTAGGAAGTTCTTCATCCGGCGTACCCTCCGGATCTTTCCGGTATACTACCTGTCGATCTTTGTTCTGTACGTACTCAACGTACCGCCCGTCCGCGAAACAATCTGGTGGTGTGTCCTGTACGCAACCAATATCTATGTGGCCGTCAACCAGCGCTGGTTGGGGGTAATTGATCATTTCTGGTCGCTGGCCGTGGAAGAGCAGTTTTACATTTTCTTCCCGTTCGTGATCTTCTTCCTGCCCCGCAAGTGGCTGGTGCCCTTCCTGATCTTCATGACGGTACTCAGCGTGGCACTGCGTGCTTACTTTTACTACCAGGGCTACGAGTGGGTCGTTAACTACGTATCCATGCCTACCTGTCTGGACTCGTTTGCCATGGGAGGCTTTATGGCCTGGCTACAGCTCTACCGCGTCGAAACGTTTAAAAAGGTATTTAGCAAAACAATCTGGATCTGGTTGGGTTTGGCTTCTTGGGTATTGGTAGTAACCTGGTCCAAGACCAACGCGGATATCAATGACCCGCGTACGATTCACAATGTAGCCAATGATGTATGGGAGCGCTTTTTCGGCTCAATCTTTTGTTTTTTCCTGATTGGCAAGTCAGTACTGGGTTTCGAAGGAGGTATGAGGTGGTTTCTGGAAAATCCGGTCAGCAACTACCTGGGCAAGATCAGCTATGGTCTGTACGTATACCACAACTTCGTGTACAACCACTTCCATAGCTCGCCTAATCATCCTACGATCCGCCTGTTGAATAAAATATACCAGTACCTGCCGGCGCTGAATGGTAATATGGTATTTGAACTTGTACTGTTTTTTGCACTGACAACCTTAGTGGCGTCACTATCATGGCACTTTATCGAAAAGCCCATAAATAACCTTAAGGATCGTTATGCGTACTAAAATATAGATACAATAGGTGCTGTTATGCGCTATTTACTTAATTTTGAACAACTCAAACAAACTTCACATTAATGGCTTATTTACTGAGCATTGTAATGCCCGCCTACAACGAACAGGATTGTATCGAAAAAGTGGTGGAAAACTGGACTGATTTCCTAAGAAATAGATTCCCTAATGATAAAACTACCCTTATCGTTATCAACGATGGCTCCAAAGACAAGACCGGAGAACTGCTGGATAAGATAAAGGTAAACAATCCACTTCTGACCGTAGTACACCAGAAAAACGGAGGCCATGGTAATGCCGTAGTAAACGGGTACCGCAAATCCCTTGAGCTCAATTCGGAGTATGTATTCCAGACCGATAGTGATGACCAGTTTGAGACGGGCGATTTTGACAAGCTCTGGGCTAAGCGCAACCAGTCCGAATTTATCCTGGGTTACCGCGAAGTACGCCACGATGCGTCGGTACGCCTTTTTATCACCAAAGTACTTCGGGGTACCATTTCAGCGGTGTACGGAACGTATATCTTGGACAGTAATATTCCATTCCGTCTGATCAAGGGTTCGTTCCTGCGTAAGCTCATGGCGCAGCTACCCGATCCGGAGCCATTTGCCCCTAATATCTTCCTGGCGGTTATGGCCAAGAAAGCCGGACAGGAAGTATTCAATATACCCATTACGCACAAAGACCGCGCAACTGGTACCGTATCCATCGTGAAGTGGAACCTGTGGAAGGTGTGTATCCGCTCCTTTAACGAGTTGCTGCGTTTCCGTATGGACCTGAATGATAAAGTGAGAGCGATTCGATCAACTACCTGATAACTGTGCGGAGGAAATATACGTTAGCCTTACTGATTGTACTGGTACTGGCCGTGGCCGGCTATCTTGGGTTCAGAGGCTGGGGGCGCTCCGAAGCCGCCTGGACGTTGATTCCTTCCAATACGTTAGCCGTTATCAGCAGTAACAAGCTGCAGGACTCGGTATATGTAGCCACCGACGCTCAGATCAACCTGAAGAACCTGCCCATTATAGATGCCGCCAGCGAAAACCTGGGGGTACTTAACTGGTTTACGCCCGATGCGTCCCAGGTAGCGGTATTTCTTCACAATAAAACTATTACCTACTCCTACCACCCTCGTTCGGGGGCGGGAGCTGGTATTATTATGTACATCCCTATTGCCAACGACCAGGAAAGGCAGTGGCTGGCCTCACCGCGGCGCTCGGATATCAGGGTACTGCACCATACGTTTCAGAACCAGGAGATCACGGATATCAACGATACCCGTTCACGCAACCTGTTTTCTTACCTGGTCAAGGACGACTACCTGATCATTAGCCGGTACGGTGACCTTATTGAAGATGTAATCCGTAAGTCGTCATCCAAGCTGCAGGGGTTTCTGCTGCAGTCGCAGTTTGAGTACGCCAATGACGCCGACTATGGGTTTAGCCTGTACGTCAAAAAAGGAGCCTGGCAGAATCTGCTGCTCAAGTCGGCCTACCCGGTCAATCTGATCGAGTTTGCGAAGCTGTTCCCCGGCCTGCAGGACTACCACCTGATCCAGCCGGAGAAGAGCAAAGTAATAGCCTTCGAGTCGATGGGGTGTGATCCCGAAGACAACTACCTGACGTCCTGGATTGCGGGGCAGGATGGGATGCCATTCAGTCACCACGGACACATATCGCAGCAGACCTCCTACCTGTACCGGATCGCAAGTAAAGACCGGGAAGCTTTTAAGGAAAAGTACCTGGCCTGGAACCAGACCAACACGTCAGAAGCACGCGCCAAGCTGAACTACTACATTGGCAGCGAGAGTAACCGACTAACCGAAAACACCGGCTCCGAGTTGATCCTCTGCCAGCTGGAGGAAAGCAACAGCATCAGTGACGGAAAGGTACTCCTGGTGGAGCTATCCAACTACGATAAGATCCGGCCCCTGCTGTCGCGGCTGGCCCGGCTCTCCACCCCGGAGACTGGAGTATCACTTGATCAATTTCAGGGGTATGACCTTTTCTCGGTGGCTGTACCGGAACTACCGGCGGGCCTGTATGGTCCCCTTTTCAGCGGATTTGCCCGTTCTTACATTACCTACGTGGCCCCGTACCTGGTACTCAGCAACAATAGCCAGGCGCTCCGCAACTACATAGTAGATTACGAAAACCAGCTCACCTGGAAGCAGTCTCCTGACTACGACAGCCTGCTCACCGACCAGTCGTCGGTAGCGCAGCTGGCACTGGTCGTCAATGTAAGGAAGGCAGAGTCGGGTGTATCCAGCGCTGCCCCGGGGTTGCACAGTGACCTTTCTCTTAAGATGGAAAGCATGGTGTACGAGTGCCGCTTCGACGGCTCCAAGGCGTATCCCAAGCTGGCGCTGGTCCCCAAAAAGCAACGTACCCCCAGCAAGGTACTGAACCGTACGTTTCTGAATACGGATATTCAGTGGCCCCAACTATACGATCAGGAACTAGCCACCCTTCAGAACCCCGAGGACGGCAGCCCCGAAATCCTGCTTACGGACAAGACGAATACGCTGTTCAAGATCAATGACATTAAAGAAGGTAAGGTAATTCCCCTGACCCGACTGGACGGCCCGCTGTCGACCACTTCCTATAAGGTTGACTTCCTGAATATCGGGCGTCAGCAGCGCATCATAGCTACCCCGCACCGTGTATACGCCATTGATGAAGATGAAAAAGGTATCGTAACGCCCTTGTCCACTACACTACTTGACGGGCAGTCAATAAATGCCCTGTACCGGGTGGATGGAGGTACCGAAGGCAGTAGTCGCTTCGTGCTCAAGACCCCTGCTTCGGACCTTTTTGTGTGGGATCGGGCAGGTACCTCACCCAGGCGGATCAATCGGTTCATCAAACTGGAAGATATTCAAAGCCCGGTAGTAGCCCTGAATCAGCTGGGTAACAAGCACTTTATCGTTACGCAGCGCAACGGCAAGATCTACCTTTTTAAAGAAGACGGCATGGTGAAGCAGGGCTTCCCGGCCGATATCCTGACGCGTACCGAAAGTCCGTTTGCCTGGTCACAAAACCCGGCCACCAACCAGCCTGAACTGGTAGGAGTAAGTGCTCTCGGAGAGCTGATCTATATTGATATGGCGGGTAAAATCACTTCCCGAAAGCAGTTACTTCGTCCCGAGTCATCAACCCGTTTTAAGCTACTCTTCGACAAAAACTCGCTGGACTGGCTGATTATTCGCGCTTCGGATACCCGGATGGCCATTCTTAACAAAGAAGGGGAAGAACTATTTGAGGTAAAGAACCTGCAACGCGGCTCTGCCATTCAGTACCACTTTTTTGGAGTAGATAATCGTTTTATATCTGTTCAATCGGGCGGGTTTACCTCCGTGTTTGACCTGTCGGGGCGCCGTCTGGGCGATAAGCCCATTCCATCCGACCAGCCAGTAGGTATTACGTACCAGCCAGCCTTTTATAAATTATTTGTATTTAGCCGCTCGGGCACCAAAATTCAGACTTGGTCTATAAAGCTTAGATAAAGAGTATGAAATTTCTTCGCTATTTAGTTCTTACCTTATTCGGGTTCTTCTGGCTAGCCGGATGCAGCCGTACCATTATGCAGCAGCTGGCCCAGGTAGAGGTACTACCCGACGACTACCGCTACGGCGACCTGTACCGGCTCTCCAACCTTCCGCAGTTCAGGGACCAGCGACAGGACTGTCGGGAGTATACGCCACCTACCAAACCTGCCGACAAAAAGATTCACTTGTACATCATTGGCGATAGCTTTACCGAAGCGCAGCGGGTCGGTAAGCAGGACTTCCCGGTGGATAGCTACCAGTATGTACACTGGGCCGACATTCTGCATGTAAAGCTGGATACTACGGCTACCAATATACTCCTGCTCGAGTCGGTAGAGCGGCACTTCCGCGAACACCTGGCCACAGCCCCGATCACCAGTCTGGTACCTGACAGCGCTACCTACAAGGTAGTACCACAAGACCCACGGCTCATGGGCCAGATAGACAATATGTTTTCGTCAGTACAGACCGAAGACCGGCTCGAACTACTGCTCTTTCAGTACGATCCTATCCTGGCTCTCAAAGAGCTCAAAGCGAGCTTTAACTACCGCTTTTTTGACCGCGCCAATGATAAGGTAACCGTCTCGGAAGATGGCAGGCACGTAGTCTATTACCTGGATACCGATACCACCAGCATTACATCTTCCTACGCACACATCCGGAACATCCAGGTAGATACTTTGGTACATAACATTACGGAAAGTACCCGCCACTTTAAGGACATGGGCTTTGACCACGTAGTACTGTCGATCATCCCCAACAAGAGCTCCGTACTGATCCCCCATTTTTATAACTACAACCGCCTGATCGAGCGGGTCTACAACCATCCGGCCTTACCGATCCCTTACGTGGATGTACTGGAAGATTTTAGAAAGATCAAAGAAAAGTCGTACCTGGTGGGCGACTCACACTGGACCTGCCAGGGGCAGTACCTATGGCTTGAAAAAGTAAATAAGCTGATTCTGGAGCTGGTCAATACTCCTTCCGCCTCACCCAGGCCTGCCAACAAGATAACAAGTATCTAAGTAAGGTCAGGCTACTCCACAGGTACGGTAGCCGCCAGTACTATACCCTGGATATTCTGGTTCAGCTGGCGCATCCGGTAGATACGCTCCTTAGGGTCATCCTGACGCTGATCTACCGGACAGGGTACTTCCAGGGCCTGGCTTTCCACGTCATACCCCAGCCGGTGGGCCAGACAGAACACATAAGGACGCCACCCCCAGCCTATTTCTTTTTCCAGCGGGGCCAGGTACGGTACAAGCTTCCGGTTGAACAGGAAAGGCCCGTAGGTATAATCGAAGAGCTTGGTTGTAATCTCGGCGCAGCAGCGGTTAATGGTAGTTTCGGTATGCTGCTGAAACGCCGGAAAAGTAGCGAAAGCATCCTGCGAGCGACTAGCCAGCACTACCCCCACCTGATCCGAGTCGGGTGCCTTATCAATAAAATCCTGTAAAGAAGTACAGAAAAACTCGGCCTTATCGGGCTCAGTATATAGTACAAATGGTACCGAGTCTGCCATAGCACTGAGGCTTTGCCTTACCTGCGGCCATACACCAGGCTCGTCGGCCCGCTGTACTGTGAAGTGGGAGAAACCTGACAAGTAGGCGAGAAACTCTTCCCCGGAGCCTCCGTCAGTAATATATACCGGAACGTCCAGTTCGGCCAGGTGCTGCATAGCCTCCCGCATCAGTTGCTCCTCCTGAGCATCCCGTACCCAGGTCATGGTAGCAACTGCCAGATAGTTTTTATTCATAAATATGCGAAGTGGATTGACGTCGGATCAGCCAATGTAACTTTATGCTCCCTATAAAGTAGATACACTAAGGAGTGCAGCAATATAAGAAGGCAGGGTTAAATCCTAAAGAAAATACTCTTCAGATCACCTGGATAGCTGCTATTAGTTGTCGTTATTCCTATTATGCGGCCATGGGAGTACTTGGGGTGAAGTTATTTCCAGGCAATCAGAGTCCATTTCGTTCATCTCCCTGCTTATATACCCGAAATTATCTTTTTCATCGGCGCAGCCCTTTGTTTTTACTTCCTCTTTTATCCACACCACCTCAAACACCGGGTCTTCATGAACAGGTACATCCAGTAACTCAGCGACATGCCTAATTTCATCAATGACCTTATCAAGAGTCTTTTTCGGCCTACTCACGATTAGGTTGTGGTTTATTTCACATCTACCTATGATCTTCCCACCAGTGCGCTCTAATTCCAATCGGTACATTTCAAACATGATTATCTTGGCATCTTACCTGTATAACCAGCAATAACACTATTTGTTTGACTATAAGTACAATACAATTAGCTAACGGTATATTTACTGGCAAAGGTAGTCGAAGTACCACATCTTACACCATTTGATGCTCCCGAAAATGCCCCTCACGAGGGTAGCATTCAAAAAGCTTCTAACACTGGCAAAGGTTATGGAGTTTATAAAAGACACAGGTACAAGAGGCCCCGGTATCTTTGAGGCTAAAAACATATACATCCATGAAAATCACAAAAACATACGACTGGCAGGGAGAAGACTTCCGCTATGATGCGGAGTGTGAGCACTGCGGACATGTACTAGCTAACCAGCCGGGAAAGGATGATTATCATTTCTACAATCAGGCAGTACCTGCCATGGAATGCCCCAACTGTCACCAAAGCTCAACCTTACAGTCTTCGGAGGAGCCACTCCCGCCCATTGCGCCGGAGCACGATCCGAATATTACAAAGTAGGTTATAATATAAATAGTTCAGGTACCCTGTAAGCCTGTCTGACGCATATTGTTCACAACACTTTTAATCACTAAAATAGAAGACCCTATGGCAAAGTTAGTTCATCACAAACATCAGAGTAATATTGTAAACCTCGACCAGGTAGACTTTATCCATCTTTCGAAAGGTGAAGGTGGGGGCGGTACTATTCACTTTATCAAGCTTATCCCGATAGGAGATCATATCCATCAAACTCCTATTGCTTCGTGGCAATTCAATGAAGTAATAGAAGCCGAAAAGCTATTGGATGATCTGGTTAAAACCTATGGTATCACATACCCAAGTTCCATAGATACATTTATTGAAAAGCTGCACACGCCTGACCCACTCAAAGGACAAGCTCATAATCATTAGTCAGAGAATTGACAATGACTGCTCTCCATAATATAGTCTCGGGGCTTGCCTACTTTATTACTGACCAGGACCAGTGTTTATGTTGATACAAAGAAGAAACTAAATAAACCAAATCATGACAAATTTTATAAAGCTCAACGATGCGACACCTGTGGTCAATCTCGATCAGGTTGAATCCATCACCCTCTATGTGAGCCCTAATGATGGCACGCACAGTATCCTCTTCAACAAGACACTGACAGCCAATACTACCTTCGACCATTTTCCGATTGCAACCTGGAAATTTATTGATGAAGCAGAGTGTAACTATGTGTACGGATGGCTGGTACGTGAATATGGAAAACAAGTACCTGAATACACTGGCGGCACCGGAGGAGGTCCAGGTCTGTTGTAATTATTAGTAGCGACAATATGAGAAGCAAAAAGCCTCCAAATCTAAGGATTTGGAGGCTTTGACATATACTGTAGGACGTAGCGGGCTCGAACCGCTGACCTCCGCCCTGTCAAGGCGGCGCTCTGAACCAACTGAGCTAACATCCTGCGCTTGGTTGGCAAATATACTAATTTCCGGTACTGTCCAAACGGATGCGATATACTTTTTGTGATGGTATACGGGAAAGCAATACCAGCCCTACCACAAAGATCAGCAGCAAAGCCAACACGCTGTTACGCATACTACCGGTAACCTGCTCAACCAGACCGTACACCAGTGTACCCAGTACTATGGAGACTTTTTCGGTGACATCATAGAAGCTAAAATAAGAGGCGGTGTCCTGCGTATCGCTGGGCAGGAGCTTGGAGTACGTAGCCCGCGACAGCGACTGAATACCTCCCATCACCATGCCTACTACTCCGGCCAGTATAAAAAACTCCATTTCCTGAGTAATGAAGTAGGCACCGGTACAGATCCCAATCCAGACGGCCACGCCGATCATCAGGGCGTAAATATTACCCAGCCTTCCCGACAGGTAAGCAAACAGGTACGAACCCGCGATAGCCACCAACTGAATGATGAGTATCGTCATGATCAGGCTCTGATCGGGTAGCTTCAGCTCATTGGCACCGAATATGGTAGCTACATACATGACCGTCTGTACCCCCATATTGTAGATAAAAAAAGCCAGCAGGAAACGGGTCAGGTTGACCTGGGTACGTACCTGCCCGAATACTTTCTTCAGCTCCCTGAATCCGTTGAATATCCAGTTGCCCTCACTTTTCTTATTGTAGGTATTGTCGGGCAGGTACCGAAACGGGATCTGCGCAAAGAGGATCCACCATACCCCCACCGTCAGGAAAGAGATACGCGCCGGCAGGGAAGGGTCGGTAATGCCGTACATATCCGGGAAAAGTATCATCGTTAGGTTAAATACCATCAGCAGCACACTCCCAATGTACCCCATCGAAAAGCCCCGGGCGCTGAAGCGGTCGAAGTTCTCTTCGGTAGCAATCTCCGGCAGAAATGAGTTGTAGAACACGATACTCCCACTCCACCCGATCAGGCTCAGCATAAAGGCCAGTACCGAGATGGTCAGGGTGTCGCGGGTAAAGAAGTACAGAAAGGCACAGCTGGCGGCTCCGGTGTAGCAGAATATCTTCATGAACAGCTTCTTGCGGCCCGCATAGTCGGCAATGGCCGTGCAGAACGGTATTAGAAAAGCTACCAGAAGAAAGGAAATGGAAACCGAATAGGAAAAAAGTACGGAACTCTTGATGGAGAAGCCTAAGAACTGGATGGTGTCGCCTCCCTGCTCATTCCGGGCCGTAGCGCTGAAGTACACAGGAAATATACTGGAAACGATTACCAGCGAGTGAACTGAGTTGGCCCAGTCGTACATACACCATGCATTGATGGTGCGAGGATTATTTTTCTGCATGAGGGAAATATTTGGACGCAATATAAAAAAAGCGGCAGGTATTACCTGCCGCTCCTGTTTCCAAATACTATTCTTTGGCTGATTTCTTACTGGATCACCGGTTCAAACACCAGGTGAGCATCCTGCTGTACGCCACTGACCGGTACGCGGTTCTTCAGGGTCATCTTGGCACGGGACAATTCCACTACTCCAAAAGCTCCCTTAAACTGGCTTACCTCTATGTCCAGAACCTGTGAGTCATCTTTGAGGTACCAGGTTCCCCCGTTCACTACCTGGCGGGTAGTGCGATCCAGGGCTTTGGTCACATTATTATCAAAAAACTGGATATCAAACAGATAGATAGCCTGAGTCTCAAAATTCAGTTGATTAGACGGAATGGCCTTCCCGTTTATGTCTGTAACGGATTTCAAACGCCATGGGTTAGAGACAAGTACTTTGTCCTTCGTCTGATTTACAGGCTCCGGGTTTGAGTTATTGCAGGCGGCAAAAAGGCCTACAAAAGCCAAAACCGTTAAATAAGTCAGAAAACGATTCATATAGTCGGACAGTTTTTATTAGGGATTCCCGGCAATGTTAAAGATTTTTGCAAAAGTAACGAATGAATGCGGTCAAATCTTATTAAGTGGTGAACTTTAAAAAAATGTACCAACGAATTCTACTTTTTACGGTCATACTACTCGTGCATCAGCAAGCGCTGTGTCAGCTTTGCGAGCCCGCTTATAAACTGGATCCCGTCAAAACCAGCAATACCATTGAGTGGTCCAAGTTTCCCGAGTTCAAAGTACCCTTTACCATCATCTACGAAGGTCCTCGCTTTGGTGATACACAATCCCGACCACTACGGCACGGATTCAGCCACCTGGCCCACTTCAGCGGGGCCGAAGGGAGTACCCTGCCCGTACAGAACCGGGCCATTCTGTGGAACTCGGTAGCTACCGTTGACAACAAGCAGCCCTGGTCCATCTACCTATTGGAAAGCCCCTGGGGCAACGATACGACTCTGTACCGAAACTACTGGAACAACTACCTGGGTATGCTGGCCAACCAGTTTGACAATTCGCGAGGTACCGGGGTACCCAGGGCCGATATCATATGCCTGGATGTGGAACGTATGCAGGAGGAGGACCGGGACATACTCAGACTTAAAACGGATCGCCGTGTACCTGAGCCGTTTCTTTCCCTCCCGGATGCTGAGTTCCTAAGTACCTACAAGCAGGATATCCGCTGGTGGTATAGCGAAGCCGTACGCCACCTCAAAAGCAAAGGCCTGGACCCGTCTACTAAAATAACCAGCTACAGTGATGTACCCGTTCGGGGTACCTGGCTGAACATCACCGCCAACAACTGGCAGGACTGGACCACCAATCCACAGCGTACCCACTACCTGATGCAGGATAATAGTGGAAGAGTAGGCGGCCCGTTCTATGAGCAAATGGACCTGCTGACTCCCTCCGCTTACTACTTCTATCCGTACACCAATCCCCTGGGTAAGGACTACCTCTCGTACCTGCTGTTTCAGGTGGAGGTAAACCGAGCCTGGAGTGACAAGCCCATTGTACCTTTTGTGTGGCTGCGCTACCATACCAGCTTCTCACCAGAGGCCAATCAGATTCCTGATTTTATGGCTCAGGCCACCGCTATTTTCCCTTTTTTCTCCGGTGCTAAGGGATTGTGGCTATGGGAAAGTCTTCAATACGAACGCAACCGTCAGGAAAACTACTCCACCTACGAGCACTTTATCTATGGTCTTTACCGGCTCTCGGAGCATGCCGATATGTTTCAGGGCAACTACGAGCTGGTGATCCCCCAGTCGGCGCGGGACCACATGGAGCTCCGCAATCCGATCTGGCGGGGGGTGGTTAAGGGTGACCGCATCCTGATTGCCGCTCAGAATACCTACGCTACCGAAACCCAGGAAACGGAGGTAACGGTAGCCTACCGCAACTGGTACCGGACTATCACCCTCAAAGGCCGCGAGGTATTCCTGTGCAGCTTTGACCTCAACGATATTATCGCCTCCGACGAAACCTACCTGGCCGATGCCCGACTGTATCCCAATCCGACCAGCGAGCAAGCCTACATGATCCTTACGGGAGTAGGCGGCGGGGAGGTAGATTTCACACTGACTGACGTACGAGGTACAGTTATTTTGGAAAACAAGTACCAGGTATATCCTGGTGACTCACGCCACGAGCTCAACTTGCCTGGCCTGGCTCCCGGTGTGTACATAGCTCGTATAGCGGGCAAGGACAAAGTCCTGACCCGGCGGCTCGTGATCGCCAAGTAGTATTTCCAATAACTTGACCCAAAGCAGTGTGAACAGATTAGCCAACGAAACCAGCCCCTACTTACTCCAGCACGCCCACAACCCGGTAGACTGGTACCCGTGGGGGGATGAAGCACTCCGCAAAGCCCGGGAAGAAAACAAGCCCATCCTGGTTAGTATTGGCTACTCGGCCTGCCACTGGTGTCATGTGATGGAGCGGGAGAGCTTCGAGAAGGAGCAGATCGCGGCCATCATGAACGACAACTACGTGTGTATAAAGGTGGATCGGGAGGAACGACCGGACGTTGATGCCGTATACATGGATGCTCTGCAGGCGATGGGTACCCGCGGGGGCTGGCCGCTCAATGTGTTCCTGCTGCCGGATGCCAAACCATTCTATGGAGTTACCTACCTCCCCCCCCAGAACTGGGCCAACCTGCTGCTGAGTATCAAAACTGCCTTTACCGATCACCACAAAGAGCTGGTCGAATCGGCGGAGGGCTTCGTGCAGAACATGATCATGAGCGAAACCGAGAAGTACGGCCTCGCTACTACCTCTGACTCCTATACGGAGGACGAAGTGGATACCATGTTTGAAGTACTGAGGCGCAACTTTGATAGAGCCAAGGGCGGCATGAACCGCGCGCCCAAGTTTCCGATGCCTTCTATTTACAAGTTTCTGCTCAGGTACTATGACCTTACCCAGCATCCCGAAGCCATTGCCCAGTTGGAAACCACATTGGATCGCATTGCTCTGGGAGGTATCTACGACCATGTAGGAGGTGGATGGGCCCGCTACTCCGTCGATGACGAATGGTTTATCCCCCACTTCGAAAAGATGCTCTACGACAACGCCCAGCTACTGAGCGTCTACGCCGAAGCCTACACCCTTACCCGTAAACCTCTGTATGCCGATCGCCTAAGGCAAACCATCCAGTGGTTGCAGCGTGAAATGCAATCGCCGGAAGGTGGCTTTTACTCGGCACTGGATGCAGACAGTGAAGGTGTAGAAGGCAAGTACTACATCTGGACCGAAGCCGAACTACGGGAAGTACTGGGGCCGGATTTCGACTGGTTCACTAAGCTGTATTCTATCAGTACGGAGGGCAATTGGGAGGATGGCCACAACCACCTGCACCTCACCCACCCGGCCGACGACACCGCAAAATTAAAGGGTATTTATACCGATGATTTTAGGCAGAAATACCAGCAGGCTCTCAAAAAGCTGGCAGAGGCTCGTGTCTCGCGGGTACGCCCCGGACTGGATGATAAAATACTGGCCTCGTGGAATGGACTGCTGCTGAAAGGGCTCACGGACGCGTACCGGGCATTAGGAGATGAATCCGTACGGGCGTCGGCGCTGGGTGTAGGCGAATTTATTCTCACCCGCATGACCGAAAATGGAAGGCTCTGGCACAGCTATAAGCAGGAGAAAGCCACCATCACGGCTTTTCTGGAAGACTACGCGGCCGTAGCCGAAGGGTACCTGGGACTCTACCAGATCTCCTTTGACGAGAAATGGCTCCTGGAAGCGCAGGTACTTTGTGACTACGCCCTGGCCAACTTCTACGATCCGCACGACGAGTACTTCTACTTTACGGACGCTGCCGGTGAATCATTGATAGCCCGTAAGAAGGAGATCATTGACAATGTCATTCCGGCCTCCAACTCCATCATGGCTCACAACCTGTATACACTGGGGGTACTGCTGGACCGGGAAGACTACCAGGCTGTTTCGGATAAGATGCTGTCCAAAATGCGGAAGATTATGCTGACGGATGTGCAGTGGGTGACCAACTGGGCGGCCCTGTACTGTACCCGCGTCACCCCCACGGCTGAGATCGTACTGGTGGGGCCTGATGCGGATCAGTTCCGCCAGGAGATAGAGTACTATTTTATACCGAATAAAGTAGTAGCGGGTACCCCGACTGCCTCTATCCTGCCTCTGCTGGAAGGTCGGACTACCATTCAGGATAAGACTGCCATTTATGTCTGTTTTAACAAAACCTGCCAGCTACCTGTTACGACAGTAGAGGAAGCCCTGCAGCAGCTAAAAGAGGCAAGGAGTATGTAGGTAGGTATTAATAGTGGAGAGTTAGGCTATCAGTAGCTTTTAGATTTATGGAGTATAAACCAGAGTGACTCATAAACTATACACTCATCAACTTCTACACTTACTTGAGTCGTTCCGGATTCTCGTTAATGAAAGCTCCCCAACCTCCTTTTTTGGCTTTCTTGCCCGAGCCTCCGCCTCCTATCGAAGCAGGAGCTGTGGCGTGATAGTGGTGACAGATAGCAATGGCAATACCGTCGGTAGCATCCATAAACTCCCGGCTAAGCTCCATTTTGAGAATATTCTCGAGCATGTAGGCTACCTGCTCTTTGGTAGCGTTCCCATTGCCTGTTACTGACTGCTTTATCTTTTTTGGGGAGTACTCAACGATGGGTATACCACGTGAGAGAGCCGCTGCCATGGCCACTCCCTGAGCGCGTCCGAGTTTGAGCATCGACTGGGCATTTTTACCGAAAAACGGGTCCTCAATGGCCATTTCGTCGGGCAGGTACTCGTCGATAAGCTGACTGATGCGTTCAAAGATTTTCTTTAACTTCAACTCATGGGTACTATATTTGCTGAGATGGATGACCCCGTACTGAACCAAACTAATCTGCTGGTTTTTGATCATAATAACCCCGTATCCGGTTACCTGCGTACCCGGATCTACCCCAATAATAATCTTCTCGGTCGCTACTACGCTGGTGGCTACTACGCCGGTTCCCACTCCTTTTTGACTCATCATGGTGCAAGATAAACAACTACCACTTCCAAACGAAAAAACAGTTTCCCGAAAGCTGTGGTGGTTGCTTAAATTTTTCGTAACCGGACTTGTACTCAGCTATATATTTTCGACTCTTCAGTCGGAGCAGAAAGGCGTACAGGCCATAGGTGTAGTATTGGGTCAACTATGGGTAAAAGAAAATATCTTCACAATACTAACCATGCTCCTGCTGGTACCGGCCAACTGGGCACTGGAGAGCCTGAAGTGGAAGCGCCTCGCCCAGAAGGCAGTACCTATCACCTTTAGCGAGGCATTTCGAAGTACCCTTACCGGTCTGGCTGTTGGAGTGGCCGTGCCGGCCCAGTTGGGTGATACTCTGGGGCGGGTAGCCTCATTGCGTTCTGATAAGCGCCTGTTAGCCATTGGGGCGGCAGTGGTCTCCAACGGTATCCAGTTTTATGTCTCGCTGGTGGTAGGGCTGGTGAGCTGGTCACTGGTCGGTAGTGCCGTTCCGGTTACGCCTATGGTATCGGCTGTTATTACAGGAGTCCTGGTGTTTTTGGTGCTGCTGGGGCCACTGGTGGCTTACTTTCGCCGCCCGCTGACGCGCTGGAAAACGAAAAATAGCTTTATACAGAAGATTTCCCCCTACTTTCAGGTGATAAGCCAATACGACGCGACCGACCTGCTGACACCTCTCCTGTACGGCTTGCTGCGCTATCTGGTGTTCATGCTGCAGTTTGTACTGGCGCTAACGCTATTTGATTTCCCCCTCTCCCTCATCGAACTTAGCGCCTGCGTAGGGCTTATCCTACTGGCCAAAACCATCATTCCGGCCATTAATCTGTTTGGCGATCTCGGACTCAGGGAGTTTATTGCCCTATTTTTGTTCAGCCACTACGGTCTGCCTTCCGAGCAGGTGATTACGGCTACGCTGCTGGTGTGGGCGATTAATATCCTTGGACCGCTATTGGTAGGTATCGTACTGGTGTGGCAGCACAAATGGATTTCCCGACATGATTGAAATACTTGTAGATATACTTTGGGTACTTATTGGGAGTTACTCCCTGTTTACGTTTGGTTTGTTGTTTCTGTGGCGATCCATTCCGAAGAACAAGATGGATGGAAAGACTACCTCCACCACTCTTTCGGTGATTATACCGGTGCGAAACGAAGCCGCTAATATCCTCCACCTGTTAGGGGACCTCGAGAGGCAGTCGCTCCCCTACCACCAATTTGAGGTAATCATTGTAGATGATGCCTCAACGGACACTACCGCCGAACTGGTACGTACGTTCCAGTCAGGTACAGACTGCCGGGTACACCTGCTTCCCCTTACCGATAGCTTTACGGAGTCACCTAAAAAACGGGCTATTGAATCCGCCATTCATATAGCCAAAGGTACCCTGATCGTTACCACCGATGGTGATTGCCGTGTTGGGGCGGGCTGGCTGGAGGCGATTGCCACCTGCTACGAACAGTCCTCAGCCCGCCTGATCAGCGGACCAGTCACCTTTACCCCCGAAACCTCCCTCACCGATCACCTCCAGACGGTGGAGTTTTCGAGCCTGATTGGTAGTGGTGCCTGTACCATAGCCGCCGGTAAGCCTACCATGTGCAATGGTGCCAACCTCGCCTATACCCGGGAAGTATTTTTTGAAGTGGAAGGCTTTGAAGGTACCCGGCACGTGGCATCCGGCGATGATGAGTTTCTGCTGCACAAGATCGCCTCCCGCTACCCCGACCACGTCCAGTTTCTGAAGCAGACCGAATCCATTGTACAAACAGGGCCGCACAGACAGTGGAAGCAGTTTTACCGGCAGCGGAAGCGCTGGGCCAGCAAGTGGAAACACTATAAGAGCAAGTCGCCTGTGATACTGGCGCTGTACGTTTTTAGCTGTAATGCCGCTCTATTGGTAGCTCCCCTACTGGCACTGGCTGGATTTATAGGGCCCACTACCTTGCTGGCCATGCTGCTGCTGAAGTGGGTACCTGAGTGGTTTTTTATTGGCCGGGTACTCTGGTTCCTCAAGAAGCGGGGGTCCATACCCTACATCCCGCTGGTGCAGCTGATCTACCCATTCTACGTAACGTTTTTTGGTTTGGCCGTTCAGCGCCCCGAGTACGAGTGGAAGGGCCGCAAGCTGGTGTAGCTTATAGAAGTATTAACTATTCAGATAGTCCATGTTTTTGCATTATTCTCCCTTCTGGCTGAAAGCTATTTTTCCGAAGTACCTGTGGCACGTGCCTACCCGGGAGAAGAAGCTTTACCTTACGTTTGATGATGGCCCCATTCCGGACATTACCGAGATGGTACTTGACACACTGGCCCAGTACCGGGCTAAGGCTACTTTTTTCTGCATTGGGGACAATGTCGGCAAACATCCGGCTATCTACCAGAAAGTACTGGCGGCGGGGCACTCCGTAGGTAATCATACGTTCAACCACCTCAACGGCTGGAAAACCGAAGATGCCACCTACCTGGCCAACATCGAAAAATGCGGCCGACAGCTCCACCTGCCTACCCGACTCTTCCGCCCGCCCTACGGCCGGATCAAAAGGAGCCAGGCTCGTGTAGTAACTGCTGACAGACAGGTAGTGATGTGGGATGTACTTAGTGGGGATTTTTCGAAGGAGGTAAGCCCCCAAACCTGCCTCCGCCAGACGCTCCGGCACACCAGAGTCGGGTCCATCCTGCTTTTTCACGATAGTATCAAAGCGGCTCCCAACATGCAATACGCTGTGCCCAGGATACTGCAGCATTTTTCGGAAGCAGGCTATACCTTTGAGGCACTACCCATGCAGTGAGTCATGGTACAGTTTTATAAGCTCTGTCTGCAAATAGATCTATATCAACTTTGGAAGAGAATATACAGGTAAGTGTACTGATTGCTGCCCGCAACGAAGAAGCCAACATCGAACGTTGCCTGCAGGCTTTGTATGAACAGCACTTCCCGCACCAGCAGATCGAGATCCTGATTGGCGACGACCAGTCCACTGATAACACCGCCCAAATTATACTGGAGTTCATTGCTGATAAACCCCAGTTCAGGTACTTCCTCATTGAGCAGGAGGTAGCCGGACTCAAAGCCAAAGCCAACGTGCTGGCGCAGCTCGCTCACCACGCCCGCGGCCGGTACTTCCTGTACTGCGACGCGGATATTACGGTACCTGCTGATTGGGTGACTAATATCCTGAAGCACTTCACTCCCCAGGTAGGTATAGTAGTAGGCGTAACCCGCATGCAATCCACCGGCTACTTCTCCGACCTGCAGTCGCTCGAGTGGATGTTCATTATGGGCGGCGTGCGGTTTTTGGCCCTTTTCAAAATACCCGTTACCGGTATGGGCAATAATATGGCTGTGACGGCCGAGGCCTACCGCCAGATTGGTGGCTACGAGCGCATCGGCTTTAGTATAGTGGAAGACTACGCCTTGTTCATCACCATAGTCCGGAGTGGGTACCGGTTTGTCCAGGCATTTGAGGAGGGAATACTGGCCCGCTCGGAACCGGTACCTACCTATGGCGAACTGATGAAGCAACGGAAACGTTGGACTGTAGGAGCCATGAAGCTCGCCTGGCCCCTGCGGCTATTCTCCTTTATCACGGCTCTGCTCTTACCGGCTCTGGTAGTTATGGCATTCTGGTACCCGGAGGAGAGTCTGAGAATAGCGATAAACCACTACCTCCACCTTACCTTCGCGGCGGGTGTTATTGTAGTCGCACTCCGGCAGTGGGACCTCCTAAAGGTAGTGCCGGTATTCTGGTTTTATACCATGGGCAACTTTACCTGCATGCTGGTCAACTACTACCTGCCCAGTCCGACGGTCTGGAAAGGCAGGCAGTTTTCGCATGCTAATTAAGATATAAATTAGTGAGTACTATAAAGAATAGAATTAGAAATGATTGAAACACACGCTCATATATACGATGAGCAGTTTGCGGAAGAACGTGATGCGATGTTCCAGCGCGCCTGGCAGGCAGGTATACAACAGATATGGATGCCTAACTGCGACCATGGTACCATCGAAGGCATGATGCAACTCGCCGAACAGTACCCCCAACGCTGTCTGCCCATGATGGGCCTGCATCCTACTTATGTAAAAGAGGGATTCGAGAAGGAATTACAGATCGTGGAAGACTGGCTGGCCAAGTACCCCTTCCTGGCTGTGGGTGAGATAGGCATGGACCTCTACTGGGATACGACCTTCCGGGCTCAGCAGGAAGAGGCCTTTCTGGTACAGTGCGGACTGGCTCGCAAGCATAACCTCTGGATCGACATTCATAGTCGCAGCGCCTTCTGGGAAACCGTAGCCCTGATCGAAAAATTTGCCGATCCAGAGCTGACGGGTATCTTCCACTGCTTTGTGGGTACACTGAAAGAAGCCAATAAAGCCATAGAACTGGGCTTTAAGTTGGGTATAGGCGGGGTAGTTACCTTCAAGAATGGTGGCCTGGATAAGGTACTGCCGCACGTGGATCTGGAACATCTGGTACTGGAGACGGACAGCCCGTACCTGGCGCCGGTACCCTACCGGGGCAAGCGCAACGAACCCCTGTACCTGGACCTGGTGGCCCAGCGCGTCGCAGACCTGAAGCAGATATCCAAAGCCGAGGTAATAGCAGCAACCACGCGCAATGCCCAGTCCTTTTTGCCCGCCAAGGTGGCCCACTAATCAGGTCTTCCGACCCATGTTTTGACTATGGAGTATAAAAAAGTACACATCAATCCCGTTTCACCCGAGCCTCCCCGGGCGTCTGTGCTGGTTATCTATACGGGAGGAACACTGGGAATGGTGTTTGAGACCAAAGGACGGCAGCTCGTACCCTTTGATTTTGAGCAGGTCATCGAAAAAGTACCTGAGATCCGCAGGCTCGACTTTGAGATTACCTTCCTTACCCTCACCGAGCCCATCGACTCTTCCAACATGAAGCCGGCCATATGGGTGGAGATCGCTCAGATCATCTACAATCAGTACGCTGAGTTCGATAGCTTCGTGATCCTGCACGGTACCGATACCATGGCCTATACGGCTTCGGCCCTGAGCTACCTGCTGGAGAACCTCAACAAACCGGTGATCCTGACGGGAGCGCAGCTTCCCATTGGGGTAGCGCGTTCCGATGCCCGCGAAAATTTCATTACTGCCCTGGAGATCGCCGCGGCCACCAACGAGCAGGGGCATCCGATCATTTCGGAGGTGTGTATCTACTTCAACTCGGTACTACTGCGTGGCAACCGGGCCAAGAAGCAGGAGAGCTCCGACTTCAACGCGTTTCATTCGCAAAACTACCCCCACCTGGCCAACGCTGGAGTGCGTATAGAGTACAACCACCCCTACATAGCTCCCTACCAGCCTGGCTCGTCGCTGCGGCTCCATACCAAACTGGATCGTAACGTGACATTTCTGAAGCTGTTCCCGGGGATCTGTCGCAAGGTGGTCAGCTCTATATTGGAAATAGAAGGACTAAAGGGAGTAGTGATCGAGACTTTCGGTGCGGGCAATGCCCCTACGGATCACTGGTTTCTGGATGAGCTACGGATGGCCATTGAGCGGGGCCTCATCCTGTACAACGTCTCGCAGTGTGACGGCGGCCGGGTTACCCAGGGCCAGTACCAGACCAGCAAGTACCTGAAGCAGATTGGCGTAGTAAGTGGCTCAGATATTACGGCCGAGGCTGCTATTACTAAAATGATGTATGTGTTTGGTACCGAACTGGATAGCCAGCACTACCGCGACTTGCTCTCCACTCCCCTGCGCGGCGAAATGAGTATTTGATTTGCACAGATAGGTATTTGCGCTATATTTGCAGCCACTTTCCCGTATAGAGAGGTGCCCGAGTGGTTGAAGGGGCACGCCTGGAAAGCGTGTATACCGGCAACGGTATCGGGAGTTCGAATCTCCTCCTCTCTGCTAAAAGCCTTGTCCGATTCAGGATAAGGCTTTTTTTGTTTCTTCCAACAAAGTACACTTTCTACTCCAGTAAAGGCTTTACGTATCACAGGACTAGTCTTGTTCTCATCTCTTCCTAAGAAGTAGCCATATTCGCAGCATCTCAGTCTCTACTTCAAACTACTATCAGAACAAGTAACCATTCAATATAATTTGATAACTTATACTTGCAAATACCTGTAACTATCTGTATCTTAACACGTTTAATAGCCAGTACTTACTATACAAGGAGTAGACTTCCTTGATCTTCTCGTAGCGCTTCTTGTTTTGTCTGATGTAAGTAACCCGGAACGGGAATGGCATCAGCAAAGAATATACTTCTGATCGTAAAGTACTTCGATACGGCCACAGCCTGGGCCGTTCTGTGCGTTTGCTTCCTGCCCATCCATACTTTAACTACCTTATCACCATGATTCAAACCAATACCCTTATTGCCAGATTTCCGGCTTCCTCCATTGCCGACTACTATCCTTTTGCGCAGGAGATTTTTGAGTATGCCGAAATCAACACGCCCGAGCGGGAGTCGATGTTCTGGGCGCAGACCGGGCACGAATGCGCCAGGTTTACCTGCTTTGTGGAGAACCTCAACTACAGCGAAGCCCGACTGCCTCAGGTATGGCCGAAACGGTTTCGGGCTATCAAAGTTGGTGAACGTCGGGATGTACCTGTGTTTGCCGACGGCAAGCGTAATCCGGCTTACTATGCCAAAAATCCGGAGCGCCTGGCCAACTATGTCTACGCCAACCGACTGGGCAATGGGAACGAGGCCAGTGGCGACGGGTGGAGGTACCGGGGACGGGGTCCAAAGATGATCACCGGCAAAAGTAACTACGCGGCCCTTACCCGGGATATCGGATTAGGACTGGGCATTGATTTTGTCAAAGCGCCTGACCTGGTAGCTACTCCCCGCTTTGGTATGTGGGCGGCGGCCTGGTTCTGGAAAACCAACGGCCTCAATAAACTGGCCGATCAGAAGGATGTAATCAGGTCTACCCAGATCATCAACGGAGGGCTGACCGGACTAAAAGAACGAACTACCCTCTTTGATCTGCTCCTTAACGACGGTAGTAAGGATGGGTTAGCTTAGAGAGTTGTATACCTTTCATCTTAAGCTACTTAAAAGCTCTGCCTGAAAGTATAATCAATAAAGGCCCTGCTGGCAAAGCCAGCAGGGCCTTTTATATTGGAATGGTATGACTACTCAAGTACCTGAACTATCTGTTGATGGCCCGGTAGGTGCTGGTCAAAGAGTGGCATTGGGTGCAGCTACATATACTACATAGGTACTTGCCGCAGGTCCGGCATTCCTTTAGATGATTCAGAGGCAGAATGTGCTGGCAGCCGCTGCACTTGATTTCCTCTTCCTCGTTGAGCCATACCACATCAAAAACGGGCTCGGGAAGAAGTGGTTGATCAGTAAAGGCTGCCATGTACAGAACCTCATCCAATACGTCAGGTAGTTCGGAATGAGGCTTACTAACAATCAATTGACCATTGATCTCGCAGCTACCAACGATCTTTCCGTTGTCCGTGCGGCAAAGATTTAACATATACATTATAATAGAGGAGGGCTTAGCCGCCTTAATTGCAGCAATTTTCAGGCCAAAAACCAACCAGCCAGCACCTTCTGCTATAATATTCTTACTATCAAGTAAAAAGCCTAATCGTATTATGCCAACCGGCTGTATATGAACCATATATAAACATATACTATTAAATAAATTATATTGAGTACCAGTCCCCATACCTCCCCCACTTCAAGAACTTACTATGTTCTACTCTTTGATTTTCCCCTTGCCTCGTAACAGCTTCTTTACCACCTTTACCTAATTACTACTTTCACCTCCTTCTCCCAATGGATAAAAAGAAGCAAATACTTGAGCACTGCCAAGAAGCACACGCCTTAACTGAGCAGTGTTACCTCGAACAGCAGGCGATCAAAGGAAGCCCTGAGTGGCTCGAAAAACGTAAATATTTACTGGCGGATCTTTCGATCCACATGGTACAAGCGGCACTGCAGCAGGATAAAGCCGATCCCGCTCTGATCAGGCGATCGCTTTACTCGTTGCTCATGATTTGTGAAGATTTTATTCCGGATGCTGAATTGCTGCCAATGGCCCAAAAACTGATGGAACAACAGAAGGTAACGGATTAGCCTATTTTCTCACTTTTGTACAAAATGATCTAAAAGGAGATAAAGCAGGAGGCAATCGGAAGAATAGATGTGGTAAGGAAGCGAAGACTACTGCTGCAACTGGCAGAGAAAGTGATTACGGATCTCCTGACTTTCGAATTTCCAGATAATTTGTTTTTTCTTGCTCTTATTCAGTTGCAAGAAAATGACTAGGGGCTGTCCTTCCGGATTAGTGTCAGGAAGAACGGCATTGACCATGCTAAGATCAACGAATTCTTCCAGGGACGGATGTTTGATGAGATCGGCCATGCTAGTTATGGTAGTTTAGGGTGAAGAAAACTACATTCTGATCCACATAACTAACGGGCACCCTACGGCGACTGGTGGTACCCCCGAATTGTGTTTAGCAAAATATAAGTAAATGTAACGTATTTTTTTACTAAACGGTAGTAATTCCTTGAAAAACAATAATAACATCACATAGGCAAGCGCTTGAACACGTTCTTTGAGTCGAAGTGGGTACTTTTTAAACCAGGGAGCCTTTTACGGAGTAGTACCTGTAGAAACCATCAGACCAAGTACTAGTGGCAGGGAATTGGCTGCCGCCGGATGGCTTACAGGTCACTAAACACTGAAAATTGTCTTACATTGCTCATAATTCTCACCATCGCTCAAAAAACACATGAAAAAACTACTTCTGTTTTGTACGGTTCTGGTATTACTGGCTGCCTGTAAAGGCGAACAGGGTGACGTCGGACCACAGGGCCCCGCCGGGCCAGCCGGACCAATCGGAGCCGCCGGACCACAAGGTCCTGCCGGGCCCGCCGGACCACAGGGGCCCATCGGACAGCCTGGCGCCAGCCCGCAAATCTATGACTTTACGGCAGGGTTTGACTCCGGACTTTTTACCACTTTTGATTTCCCGACGGCGCTCGATTCTACCAATTTTGTGCTGGTTTATATTCAGAAAGATGCCAATCAGTACAGTATGCTGCCTTTCCGGAGCACGGCTTATACAGCCGATGGGGAAAACCTGATTTCGCTGGATCTGACGTTTGACTATACACCCAGGTTTCTGAACATCAATACCAACACCAGCAACATCCCGCAGAACTACGCGTTCAGATACCGGGTGGTGGTACTGAAGGGAATGCCTGCTGCACGTCTGGATATGGAGCGGTACCGCGATTATGCCAACCTGAAAAAGGACTACAATCTCTGATCCCGATTAGCAGTAAGCAGTACCTATTGCAGAGCAACCGAAAGGTTGCTCTTTTTTTGTGCCAGCCCCGAAAATCCAGTCTGGCCGCTTCGGTTTCGTGAACGGTAAGGTACTATTACCAGAAATTATATAATTTGGTTACAAATAAAGACCTCCCGCATGAAACGATTTGACATAGACAGCTTTATAGCCAAGGCCAAAACCCTGGATCTGGTTGACCTGATCATTTTCGCCAACGATGAAGTGGCCAAAGCCAGCCTGTACCTCAAATGCCTGAACGAATCCTCGTCCGAGTGGTTCAAGACCAGGTACTACCTCAGGTTTACGCAGAAAACGCTGCAATTTTTTCAGAAGGGAGGCAAGACGCTGGATGTGGAGTCGAACTTTCGCAGCCGCCTACAGCCCGTAATCGAAGCGCTCAGAAAAAAGGGGCAGCTGGCTCCTACTACTATGCACTAGCGTAGTCAGGAAGCTTGGCTGTCCTCCTTGATCAGGTACATCATTACTACTCCATTTTGATAAATAGCATGCTGGGCCAGCTTCAAGTTCTCCTGTCTGGTAACGGCCGGGAACAGCTCTATCCCCTCCCCCAGCACCAGGGGTATGTACGCCAGGATGTACTCGTCGATCAGTCCGGCATCGTGCAGGAGCGTATTGATTTCTCCTCCCCCTACCAGCCATATATCTTTCCCCTCGGTTGCTTTGAGCCCACGTACAAAGGCCACCGGATCAGCGGTAATTAGCTGCACGTCGGGAAGTACCTCCCGATCCGGGTGTCTGGAAAGTACATAGGAGGCTTTACCCTTGTAGTACCACTCCCCAAATCCCAGGCACACTTCGTAGGTCTTGTAGCCCATAATAACTGTATCAATGGAGTCATAAAATTCCTGATAGCCGTAGTCTTCACTGCTGGGATCGGGCAACCAGTCAATAGACCCGTCTTTACGGGCTATCTTACCATCCAGACTGGTCGCGATGTAGAGTATGAGCTTGCGCATAGGGTCAGTGTTTGGGTTCAGGTCTATAAATTAATACAGATTGGTGCCACCGATCAAGTTTGTATTGCGTATATCTAAAAGTGTACCTAACTTACTTTGAATTCAATTTATCCACTTATCCACTATTCCCATTACGTTATGCGCAAACTTATTCTACATTCAATGCTAGTGGTCCTGATCGGCCTGGGTTTTTCAGCTTGTAAAGGTCCTCAGGGTGAAATAGGTCCGGAAGGTCCTCAGGGACCTCAGGGCGTTCAGGGTGAGCAGGGCGAGCCAGGTACAGCCGGAGCTTTTCAGTTCTCAACCGGAGCCGCCGATACCGACGAATCAGGCGATGTAGTTTTTGCCCTTGAAGATCTTCCGGCCGATGCGGTAGCCAGTGTTGAAAAAGGTGTCATCCTGATCTACGCCAAAAGTCAGAACCTGTGGTTCCCACTACCCGGTATTGTTCTATTTGGAAATAATCAGGTATCTAATTATAGCTTTTTCTACGGCATGGAAGGTCAGAATCTGAATGTTTTCCTGCTGCAAACCAGCGAGACCGCACAGCGAAACTTCCAGGATATACGGGTAGTAGTAGTACCGGCTCTTAACGCCCGACTCAGCGCCGAACTAGATCTGAAAAATTACGAAGCAGTCAGAAAGGCCTTTAATCTGCCAGAATAACATAAAGCCGGGTAGTACCCGGCTTTTTTAGTTTTCATATCTACAAGAGCTCTCTACTTGCAGCTACAATACTCCTGCCCCACGTATACTTTATCGCCGGAGGTACCCAGGTAGTAGCAACCGCCCCGTGAGCCCAGGTACGTCACCTTGGAGTTATAACTACCGCAGGGCTTATCGGCCGCAGAGGTACCCAGCTCCTTCTGAAAGTTGTAACGTTTTTCTTTCAGTACCTCCATCCCATAGTTATCAGGCAGAAAGTGGTGCCCCGTCAGTTGTTCGAGTTGGGATAGCGTGATGACAAATTCATCCATTCGTTTTGAGCCCGCTTCCTCCCGGTTTGGCACCAGCAGGGTGATTACCCGGGTACCTTCATCCACACGGACCGCATCCGAATTCCCCTCCGGTAGTATCACGATCACCTTCCAGAGGTACTCCGGCACCACCACTCCCCCTTTCAACAGCTCAGCAAACCCACTGCTGCCTTTACCACCTATGCCCTGTGTACCAGAATAAATATACAGCTCGTTGCCCTTCTGCACCTCGTTGCGGCATTCCTTCTCTATCTCTACCCATAGCCCCCGGTTCAGCGCCGGGGCCTGGGGTACTATGTTGGTCATCACAAAGGTAGCCTCCTGACTGTCGGTACTGCGGGTGCGGTCGCCGGCCGGGCACAGGTGGCCCCGGTCAAAGCCGGTGCGGGTGTAGTAGTCGGACATAGCTTTCTTCCATTTCTTAGGCAGTGACTCATCAGCCCTGAACGAGCCTTCCCGTTCGGTGTTGGCCCGTATCCACGCCCCATCCAGGTGCCAGGCCACCCAGTTGGGTACCAGTTTGGATCGGTTGTAGGATATTGCCATTTCATCTTTCAGGAGCAGGTAGTTGTTGTCGTCACGGCGGTTGGCATCCGAAGGATTACCCAGAGCAAGATGCACCGAATGGGTACCCGGCGAAAAAAGGTCAAAGTCACAGGCCCCGAGGCTCCACGCCAGTACGAACAGGAGGAGTAGTTTTTTCATGCGGCAAAGGTATAGGCTGTTAGTACATTAGTTAGTACCTGATCAGTACAAAAAGGTAAGCCACGTACACCTACTTTTTTGTCCACACTGATGCTTTGGAGCCTGCCTTTGAGCTTGGAGATCTACTTTATTTGGGGTACTTTGCTGTGAACCCTAAATAAGTGGTAATTTTGCACTTTATATAAAATCGTGAATCAGTGGCTCTTAATACCGAGAATATACGTTTGGTCTTTGGCTTAAAGCTCAAACAACTCCGCCTGGATAAGGGAATGTCGCTCAGCGACCTTTCGCAGAAATCAGGCCTCTCTATATCTTACATCAACGAAATTGAAAAAGGTAAAAAATACCCCAAATCGGATAAAATAGTAGCCCTGGCGGCGGCCATGGATGTGGACTACGATACGCTGGTATCCATCAAGCTCAGCAAGCGACTCGAGCCCATTTCGGAACTACTTAGCTCTAATATCCTGACCGAGCTCCCCCTCGAACTATTCGGTATCGACCCCGCCAACCTGCTCGAACTCCTCTCGGATGCTCCTACCAAAATCAGTGCCTTTATAGGCACCCTAATCGAGATAGCCCGCAACTACAACATGTCGGTGGAGCAGTTTTACTTCTCGGCCTTGCGTACCTACCAGGAAATGCACGACAACTACTTTGAAGATATCGAGATAGCCGCCGAGCAGTTCCTGGCCGACCGCAGTATTAGCGATGAGATGATCCTGGACGAGAGGTACCTGGCCGATGTACTGCGTAAGGACTTTGGGTACAGCATCGAAGATATCAACGACAAGACCCACCCCGGTCTGCACGGAGTGCGCTCGCTGATTATCCCCCGCCCGCAAGCCAACCGCATCCTGATCAACTCCCAGCTGACCTCCATCCAGCGGGCTTTTGAGTACGGTCGGGAAATCGGGTACCAGTACCTCAAACTGAAAAACCGCCTGCATACTACTGCCCTGGTGGAGGCTGAGTCGTTTGAGCAGCTCCTGAATAACTTCAAGGCTTCCTACTTTGCCGGTGCCATCATCATCAAGCGTACGCTGCTGGTCCAGAAGCTGAAAGGCTTCTTCGCCCTCGATACCTGGCAACCCGACGTACTGGTCGATATGATCAGGTACTTCAATACAACCCCTGAGACCTTCTGCTACCGCCTCAGCAACGTACTGCCCCGCCACTTCGGCATCAAGCAGTTGTTCTTCCTCCGGTTTAGCAACTTCTCCGGCCAGAACCGCTTCGAGATGACTAAGGAGATGCACCTGGCCCGCAAGCACAACCCGCATACCGTAAAGGACGAGCACTACTGCCGCCGCTGGATAGCCCTGAATATCCTGCAGGAACTAGCCGAACAGCAGCCTGCCAAGGACTCCACCTCCATCCTGTGCCGGAGCCAGATCTCGCACTATGTAGATACCGCCGACGACTACTTTGTGGTGAGTTTTGCCAAGGGCATGGCAACTTCTGAGCACCTGAACGTGAGCGTAACGATGGGGATCTACCTGGACGAAGATACCCGGAAGGTCATCCGTTTTCTGGACGATCCCACCATCCGTCGCCGTGAAGTCAACGAGACCTGCGAGCGCTGCCGCCTCTTCAACTGTAAGGAACGCATGGCCGCGCCTACCGTACTTCAGAAGCGTCGTAAGAACGAGGAACTCCGAAAAGTGATACACCGGATGATTCAGGAAAACTAAATCACCGCAAGTTACTCACGCTCATTAAATAGAATTTTTCCGATATTAGAAATAGGTTAGAAACTCTCTGCTTTAAGGCATTTGATAAGCTCCTGATATATTTTTGCTGCGTCTTCAAGAGTCAAACTGGCTCTTGAAGACGTAAACCTTACTATCTGTCCAATCATATAACCTCAGCTGCATGAGGTATAGGTGCCTGATTGGCTTTCTGCAAAAATATTAGTTTTTATGCTGTCTACCTATGCGTTTGAAGAGTTGATCATACGTATTTCAACTCCTTTTTATCTTGGGCTGATTGGCCTGGAACTCTTTCTCACTCACTCACAACACCGTCAGTCTTACTCCCTTAAAGATACCCTTACCAATACCCTGCTGATGTTGCTGAACGGGGGCATTGACCTGCTGTTCCGAACCACATACGTAGGTATTCTGCTGTGGTTTTACATGCACCGGCTTACAGATCCCATCGTCAACCCGATGCTGTACTGGTTCCTGTTATTTCTGGCCGAAGACTTTGCTTTTTACCTGCTGCACTATGTTGATCACCACTGCCGGCTATTCTGGGCGGTACATGTTACCCACCACTCCTCCGAGCATTTCAACCTGACCACCGGCTTCCGCTCTTCGGTGTTTCAGCCTCTGTACCGGTTTATCTACTTCATACCGTTGGCCTTAGTAGGATTCCATCCGGCGGATATCGTGATTATGTACTCAGTTACCCAGATCTACGGTATTATCATCCATACCGAATCCATTAAGCGGCTGGGCTGGCTCGAGCATATTTTGGTTACGCCCTCCCACCACCGGGTCCACCACGCCTCCAATGTAGAGTACCTCGACAAGAACATGGGCATGTGCCTGATCATCTGGGACAAGCTGTTCGGTACCTTTCAGGAAGAGCTCCCGGATGTACCTCCCCGCTACGGTGTGACTAAACCGTCCGAAAATCCTAGTATCAGCTATACGATCTTCCACGAGTGGCAGGAAATCGGCCAGGACCTTCGTACAAACAAGAACTGGAAAACCAAACTGAAGTACCTGCTACGGGAGCCGGGCTGGTCGCCGGATGGCTCCAGAAAGACCAGCAAGGAACTGCAACGGGAAGCGGCCCAGGCCAAGCAGAAGGCAGCTCAGCCTGTAACTACTTAAAGGCGGGTAGCCCCGTAATATCTGCCCCCAGGATCAGCAGGTGGATATCATGGGTACCCTCGTAGGTAATTACCGACTCCAGGTTCATCATGTGGCGCATAATGGGGTACTCCCCCGTTATGCCCATACCTCCCAGTACCTGCCGGGCTTCGCGGGCGATATTCAGTGCCATGTCTACGTTATTTCGCTTGGCCATGGATATCTGCGCCGTTGTAGCCCGGCCTTCGTTTTTGAGGACGCCCAGTCGCCAACTCAGTAGCTGGGCTTTGGTGATTTCGGTAAGCATTTCGGCTAGTTTTTTCTGCGTAAGCTGAAAGGCCCCAATCGGCTTTTCAAACTGGATACGCTCAGCAGCGTAGCGGACAGCCGTTTCGTAGCAATCAATAGCCGCACCGATGGCTCCCCACGATATCCCGTAGCGGGCATTATCCAAGCACTGCAGGGGGGCGTTCAGTCCCAGGGCATGGGGTAGTAGGTTCGCCTTAGGCACCTTCACATTATCAAACACCAGCTCGCCCGTGGCACTGGTACGCAGCGACCATTTATTATGGATCTCGGGCGTAGTGAATCCCTCCATGCCCCGCTCCACCAGCAGCCCCTGTACCCGCCCCTGCTCGTTACGCGCCCACACTACGGCCAGGTCAGCGAAGGGGGAGTTAGAGATCCACATCTTGGAGCCATTGAGCAGGTAGTGGTCGCCCTCGTCAGTGAAGTGGGTTTTCATACCCGCCGGGTTGGAGCCGAAGTCTGGCTCGGTGAGGCCAAAGCAGCCTAACCATTCACCCGTAGCCAGGCGCGGCAGGTACTTCTGCTTTTGTTCGTCGGAGCCGAACTGATAGATGGGCCACATTACCAGCGAACTCTGTACCGACACCGTCGAACGCATACCCGAGTCGCCCCGCTCGATCTCCTGACAGATGAGCCCGTAGCTGATATAGTCGGAGCCGCCTCCCCCGTATTCGGTAGGTATGGTAGAGCCAAAGACACCTACTTCACCGAACTTCCGGACCAGGTGCCGGGGAAACTCAGCCCGCTGGGCGTAGTCTTCCATGATGGGTTTTATTTCACGGTCGGTAAATTCCTGGACCGCCTGCCGGATCATACGCTGCTCGTCGGTCAGTAGCTCATCTATCTTGTAAAAATCGCTGTTGATCATTTTCAAAGTCTGTTTTTGATGCAGTACCTACTCTTTTTCAAACCAGTCGTAGTACTGCTATGTTACTAATTTATTCGTAAGTTAAGGCATTCGAAAAGGATATTCATCAACCTCATGAAGCCATCCCCCATTCACCAGGCCGACGTAGCGGAGCGTCTGCAACGGCTGGAAGAAAAATTCGCGGCCATGGGTCAGGACCTGACTTCCTACCTCGACGGCCTCCTCTACGCCGACTACCTTACCTACTGGGAGTACGTAGAACTGGACACCCTGCTTTCCCTCCAGAAGCCCCGGACTCCATTCCCGGATGAGTTGATATTTGTCACCTACCACCAGATCACGGAACTGTACTTCAAGCTGATCATCCACGAGATCCGGCAAATAGCCTTTCATGAAGCACTTACTCCCGTTTTCTTTACCGCACGCCTCAAACGTATCAATCGCTACGTCAGCCTGCTGATCGACTCGTACGACGTGATGGTGCACGGGATGGAGAAGGATCAGTTCCTGAAATTCAGAATGGCCCTGCTTCCTTCCAGCGGATTTCAGTCGGTGCAGTACCGGATGATAGAGATCATGTCTACGGATATGGTGAATCTGGTACTACCGGATGATCAAGGTACACTTAGTGCAAAAAGTCCGGTCGATGCGGTGTACGAAGCTATATACTGGAAAAAAGGTGCAACCGAACTGGCTACCCAGCAGAAAACCCTGACGCTCCGGCAGTTTGAGCGGAAGTACAGCCAGCAGCTCATCCAACTGGGCGAAGAATACCGAAACTGCAACCTCTGGCAACGGTACCAGCACCTGGATGAGGCCGACAAGAGCAATCAGGACCTGATCATGCAGCTCCGGCGCTTCGATCACCTGCTCAATATCCAGTGGAAGCTGTCGCACCTGCGCTCTGCGGTACAGTACCTGCAAAACGACCCCGTTGTGATAGAAGCGACCGGGGGTACCAACTGGCAGCAGTACCTCCCTCCCATCCGGCAGCAGGTCAGGTTCTTCCCGGGATTGTGGAATGAAGAAGAGCTCAAAGAATGGGGTAAAATGGCCAAACTAACTAACAGCTAAATGGGCAACTTCATAATGGGTGGAGTATATATCGTAGCGGGGATCCTGCACTTCGTCATCCCAAAGTTTTACCTCAGGATCATGCCGCCTTTCCTACCGGCCCATCAGCTGCTGGTCGCCCTCAGTGGTGTGGCCGAGATCCTTCTGGGCGTGGCTATGTTCTTCCCGGCCACCCGTAGCTGGGCCGCCTGGGGAATTATCCTGTTGCTGATCGCCGTGTTTCCTGCCAATATCTACATGGCCTATGCCGACAAGTTCCAGCACCTGTCGCCCCTGGTACGCTGGGGGCGTCTGCCGCTACAGTTTCTGCTGATCTGGTGGGCTTACCAGTATACCCGCTGATAGATCTGGATTCTTTTTCTTCTTAAAAACGTTGTATCTTTGCACCGTTAAAGGTTAACTTCCTTTCCCCTAATGCAACGTACACTTCAATTGACACTCCCGCCGCATACGGCGATGAACGAAACCCTGTTTCGTCAGCATATACTAAGTGAGCTCCGACTTAAAGAGAGCGATCAGCCTACCATTCGTAAGATCCGTCAGTCTATCGATGCCCGCAGCCGTCAGGTCAAGGTCAACGTACAGGCTGAAGTATACGTAGGCGAAGCACCACCAGACATCATCCAGTATCGCAAAGACTACCCCGACGTGAGCCAGAGCCAGCAGGCTATCATCGTAGGCTGTGGTCCTGCGGGTATGTTTGCGGCCATTCGTCTGATCGAGGCCGGTATAAAGCCCGTTCTGCTCGAGCGGGGGAAAGATGTCCGGACGCGTCGGCGCGATCTGGCTGCTATCAACAAGGAACATACAGTTAACCCCGACTCCAACTACTGCTTTGGCGAAGGCGGCGCGGGTACCTACTCCGATGGCAAACTGTACACCCGCTCCAACAAGCGGGGTGACGTACGGCGGGTACTGGAGATATTTGTAGCTCACGGAGCCACCGAACAGATCCTGGTGGACGCGCATCCGCATATAGGTACCAACAAGCTACCCCGTATCGTAGCCGAAATGCGCGAAAGCATCATTAACGCCGGGGGAGAAATCCACTTCGACACCCGGGTGACGGATCTAGTGCTGGAAGGCGAAGAGATCAAGGGCGTAACTACCGCCGATGGTAAAGAGCACACCGGTATCGGAGTCATACTGGCTACGGGCCATTCGGCACGCGATATTTACGAACTTCTACAGGAGCGCGATGTACTTATGGAAGCTAAGCCCTTTGCCATGGGCGTCCGGATCGAGCATCCTCAGTCATTCATTGATTCGGTACAGTACCACTGCGGTCCTGATCGTGGCCCCTACCTGCCCGCGGCGTCGTACAGCCTCGTGGCCCAGACCTACCATAAAGGCATCCAGCGGGGGGTATTCTCCTTCTGTATGTGCCCCGGTGGCTTTATCGTTCCGGCGGCTACGGCTCCCGGCGAACTGGTGGTGAATGGCATGTCTCCCTCCCGCCGCGACTCCCGCTTTGCCAACTCGGGCATGGTGGTAGCTATACAGGAAGAAGACATCCGACCTTACAAGGAGTACGGGGTACTGGCCGGCTTGCAGCTACAGAAAGAGGTAGAGCAAAAGGCTTGTTGCCTGGCCGGAGGTGGTCAGACTTCCCCGGCCCAGCTGGCGATGGACTTTACCAACAAAAAAATTTCGAGGGAATTGCTGGATACCTCTTACCAGCCGGGCCTCGTGTCGATGGACATGTACGAGGTACTTCCCCACCATATTGCTTACCCGCTCCGCGATGGATTAAAGGAATTTGGCCGGAAGATGAAAGGGTACCTTTCCAACGAAGCTCAACTGATTGGGGTCGAAAGCCGTACCTCCTCCCCCGTCCGTATTCCGCGTGACCGCGATACCTGCGAGCATCCGGAAGTAAAGCGCCTGTTTCCCTGTGCCGAAGGAGCCGGCTACGCGGGGGGAATCATGTCGGCGGCTATGGACGGGGAACGCTGTGCCGAGCAGCTGGTGAAGCTATACGTACCGCACAGCCGATTTTGATTGTCAGTAAAAAAATAGTATCATTGACCTTTCACGGTAATATTATATTTCCTCCCGTAGAAAGTACATGCCTGAACTAACTTTTACTGATTTTACAGAATCTCTTGCTGCCCGATTAAAAAATCCCTTACCCGGTGAGGCTGCCCACCAGCGTATGGTCTCACAGTCGCGCCTCAGGCTCAGCACTACCCCTAATGAGCGGACGCGTAAGAGCGCCATACTGATTCTGTTTTATCCGTACCAGGAGGAGATCTACTTCCCGCTGATCCTGAGACCTGCCTACGACGGTGTACACGCCGGGCAGATGGCCTTCCCGGGCGGGCGGTTTGAACGCACCGACGAGAACCTGATCCGCACCGCCTTGCGCGAAGCGCAGGAAGAAATAGGCCTGCGCCTGACGGACGTAGAAGTGCTGGGAGTACTGAGCGAACTTTTTATTCCGGCCAGCAATTTTTTTGTGCTGCCTGTTGTTGCTTCTATGCCCTATCGTCCCGAATTTTATCCGGACCCGCGTGAAGTAGAAAAAGTATTTGAGGTACGGCTGCAGGAGATTATGGATAAATCCATCATCGGTGAGAGCGAAATTCAGGTCAGGGGCATGACGATACAGGCACCGCACTACATGGTCCAGAACTACAAAATATGGGGAGCCACTGCCATGATGATCAGCGAGCTGCTGACGGTCATAGAATCCTGATCCCGCACGGTAAGCTGCCTGCAAAAAATTACATGTTTCTTCATTTTTAGGGACAGGAAACGTGTTTTTCTCTTAAAAATTTCTTATTTTTACTGAATACTTAACCCTAAGTATCCTCGTCTGTTTATGGATGAAAACGGAACACCAATACATTTAGAAGATAGCGAACTTCATGATCAGATTCCCATATCAGGTCTGTATGAGAGCTGGTTTCTGGAATATGCTTCCTACGTAATTCTTGAGCGTGCCGTACCGGCCATTGAGGATGGACTGAAGCCCGTTCAGAGACGCATCATGCATGCCCTTAATGAGATGGATGATGGTCGCTTCAATAAAGTAGCCAACGTAGTAGGTTCGGCTATGCAGTATCACCCGCACGGTGATGCTTCCATCTACGATGCCATCGTCAACCTTGGTCAGAAAGAACTCCTGCTGGACACGCAGGGAAACTGGGGAGATATCCGAACCGGTGACAGCGCCGCTGCCGCCCGTTATATCGAGACCCGGCTCTCCAAGTTTGCCAAGGATATTGTATTCAACAATGATACTACCAACTGGCAGCTGTCTTACGACGGACGTAAGCGCGAGCCGGTTACCCTTCCTGTCAAATTCCCACTGCTGCTGGCGCTGGGCGTGGAAGGTATTGCGGTAGGTCTTTCAACCAAGATCCTGCCTCACAACTTTATTGAGCTGATCGAGGCTTCCATTGATATACTCAAAGGCAAGCAGGTCATCCTCTACCCCGATTTCCAGACAGGTGGACAGATTGATATTTCCAACTATAACGATGGTGGCCGGGGCGGCAAGGTGCGCGTACGGGCCCGTATTGAGGAGGAGGATAAGAAGATGCTTGTCATCCGCGATATCCCCTACGGTACTACTACCACCTCCCTGATTGACTCGATCATCAAGGCCAATGATGCCGGTAAGATCAAGATCAAGAAGGTAGTGGACAACACCGCTGCCGATGTAGAGATTCAGATCTACCTGGCTACGGGTGTATCACCTGACATTACCATGGACGCCCTCTATGCGTTTACGGAGTGTGAGGTGTCTATATCCCCCAATGCCTGTGTGATTATTGAGGATAAGCCGCACTTTGTGGGTGTCACAGATATACTCCGGTACAACACCCAGCAAACGGTGGAATTGCTGAAACAGGAGCTGGAAATCAAGAAGGCGGCCCTGCTCGAAAAGATCCTGCACGGCTCACTGGAGAAAATATTCATCGAAAACCGCATCTACCGGGATATCGAGGAGTGCGAAACCTTCGAAGATGTAATCAAGACCATCGATAAAGGTCTGACCCCGTACAAGCCACAGTTCTACCGGGAGATCACCGAGGATGATATCCTGAACCTGACTGAGATCAAGATCAAGCGTATCTCCAAGTACGATGCCTTCAAGGCGGAGGAGCAAATGCGCAAATGGGAGGAGGAACTCGCCGAAACCGAGGACAACCTGGCCAACATCATTCGCTTTGCGATTGACTACTACAAAGACCTGCTGAAGAAGTACGGTAAAGGGCGCGAGCGCCGTACCATGATACGTACCTTCAATCAGATATCAGCCAACGTAGTGGCTGCCAACAACCAGAAACTGTACGTCAACCGGGCCGAAGGCTTTATTGGTTACGGTCTGAAGAAAGATGAGTACGTGATGGACTGCTCCGACATTGACGATATCATTGTGTTCCGTCGGGATGGCTGCTGCGTAGTTACGAAGGTTCAGGAGAAAGTATTTGTCGGTAAGGACATCATACACTGCGCCGTATTCCTCAAGAACAACGAGCGCCAGGTGTACAACATGGTGTACCTGGATGGCAAGTCGGGAGCTTCATACGTGAAGCGCTTCCAGATCACTGCCGTTACCCGCGACCGTGAGTACGACCTGACGCAGGGTACTCCCCGCTCAAAGGTGACGTACTTTACGGCCAATGACAACGGTGAGGCCGAGATCATCAACGTGAGCCTCACGGCCCAGAGCAAGGCGAAGGTCAAGCAGTTTGACTTCAACTTTGCCGACCTGGCTATCAAGAACCGTAACGCGATGGGAAACATCCTGACGAAGTACCCCGTCCGTAAGATCATCATGAAGCAGGCCGGTGTATCTACCCTGGGTGGTGTGGATATGTGGTACGACCGTACCATTGGTCGCCTCAACCGTGACGATCGGGGTCAGTACCTGGGTAACTTCGAGGCTAAGGACAACATCCTGGTCATCTACAAAGATGGTACCTACGAGCTGACCAACTTCGACCTGACCAACCACTACGAGCCCAATGATATCCTGCTGCTACGGAAGTTTGAACCGGAGCGTGTGATCACGGCTATCTACTACGAAGGAATACAGCGCCTGTACTTCATCAAGCGATTCACCATCGAGACCTCGACGGTTGATAAGAAGTTCCTGTTCATCAGCGATACCAAAGGCAGCCGGCTGGTACTGGCCAGCCTTGACAAGCACCCGCGTCTGGAGCTGAGCATTCAGAAAACCAGTAAGAGCGCTGTTGAGAAGGAGGAACTACTGGCCGAGGAACTGGTCGATGTAAGAGGCTGGAAAGCCCAGGGAAACAAGCTGACCAGCGATAAGCTGAAGGATGTCGTATGGCTGGAATCCCTGCCGGAAGAAGCAGAAGCTCCGGAGGCCGAAGAGAACGATCCGGACGATGGTTCGGGCTCGGATGAACCGCTGAACGAAGTAGTAGCTACCCATGAAGAACCGGAGGCATTGGCGACGGTCGAGGAGGCAGAGTCTCCCGCTACCAAAGCCAAAGACGCGGCGGCGGCCCGACTGGGAGTAGATTTAGCCGAAGCCAAAAAGAGCCAACTGGGACTATTTGAATAAGCAAGTAGGATGGGCTTGTCTTTGTTTACATCAAAAGAACAAAACTGGGAGGTCGAATCGACCTCCCGAATAGTTTTTCGGCAGGTGAAACGACTTATTAAATTACTTACCGGGCTTTTATTTTCAGGAATCGTATTTGTGCTACTATGCAATCTCTGGGTAGTATACAGCACAAGGCAATACAACTATTTTGCCGTTGACAAGCTTCCGTCCAACGATGTAGCGCTGGTACTGGGTACTAGCCGCAACATTGTCAGGGGCAAGATGAACCTGTACTTTAAGTACCGGATGGAGGCTACGGCCCGCCTGTTCAAGGAAGGCAAGATCAAGTACATCATCCTGAGCGGCAACAACGATTCGGAGTACTACAACGAGCCGCTTGATATGCAGAGGGCGCTGCTGGACCTGGGTGTACCTGCCCACGTTATGACGCTTGACTACTCCGGCTTCCGGACCTTCGACTCGGTGGTGCGCTGTAAGGAGGTTTTTAATCAGAACAGCTTCACTATTATCTCCCAGAACTTCCACAATGCGAGGGCTCTGTACATTGCCCACCAGGAGGGTATTAATGCTATCTCGTTTGCGGCGCAGGATGTACCGGCGGGTTATTCTGTCAAGACCCTGATCAGGGAGTACCTGGCCCGCCCCAAAGCCGTACTGGATGTGCACCTGCTTCGTCCAGAGGCAGATCTTACTTCTAACATTGAGATAAAAAGACGGTAGAAAACTTCTTTAACTAAAATATATGGTTATATTGGCAATACTATGCCATGACCATGAGAAGATCTGTACTATTTCAAGTCTTTTTGTTACTCCTGCTTTCAGCTCATACGTACTCCCAGTCAAATGTAACCATTACGGGTCGTGTTACTGATGCTTCCACCGGAGAACCGATTCCCTTTGCCAACGTTTCTGTAAAAGGCTCACTTTCTGGCACTACCACCGACTTCGAAGGACACTACCAACTACAGGTTAAGTCCCCTGCCGACTCCCTCACGGTTACTTATGTAGGCTACACCACCCGCTCGAAGCCAATTGCACTTAGCCAAGTTAAGCAAACGATTGACTTCCAGCTTTCACCCGATGTTTTCCAATTGCAGGAAGTCAGAATCTACGCGGGCGAAAACCCGGCACATGCCATTATCCGCAAGGTAGTAGCCAACCAGAAAAAGAACAATACCGACAATCTGGATGCTTTTCAGTACGAGAGCTACAACAAGATCCAGATAGACATTGATAACATCTCGGAGAAGTTCAGGAAAAGCCGGGCCGTTGGCAAGATCACCCATATCGTAGAGCAGTATGATCAGATCAAAGGGGAAGATGGACAGACGATCATACCCATTTTTATCTCGGAGTCGGTGTCGGATGTCTACTTCCGGAACAACCCCAGAAAAAAGAAAGAGATTATCCAGAAGACGAAGGTTACCGGCGTAGGCCTTACGGACGGAAGCCTGGTGTCGCAGGTAGTGGGGTCAACGTTTCAGCAGTACAACTTTTACTCCAACTGGCTCAACCTGCTCGAAAAAGACTTTGTCTCGCCTATTTCGGAAAGCTGGAAAGTATTCTACGAGTACTACCTGGCCGACAGCGTGTACAACGGAACCAACTGGGACTATCAGATTGAATTTGAACCCAAACACAAACAGGACCTGGCGTTTTCGGGCACGATGTGGATTGAGGGTACCAGCTTTGCCCTGACCCAAATGGACGCAAACGTAGATAAAAGTGCCAATCTGAATTTCATCGAGAAGATCAAGATACAACAGTCGTACGAGCTGCACGATGACGATAGTACCTGGCTGCCTGCCAAGACCCGCGTCCTGATCGATGTAGCCGAGATCTCTAACCAGTCGGCAGGAATGCTGCTAAAGTTTTACACGGCCAATCGCAATTACCTCCTGCATACCCCCCAGCCCCTGAAATTTTATGACACAACCATCGAACTTAGTGAAGAGTACCGGGAGCATGACAACTCGTACTGGGAAAAGAACCGGCCGGAGGTACTTTCTGAAAGCGAAAAGCTGAGCTATGCCCTGGTCGACTCCATCAAAAGTCTGCCGGTCATACATACCTATACGGAGGTACTTAACATAGCGGTGAACGGCTACAAGAAATTAGATCGCTGGAACATAGACCTGGGCCCTTACCTGTACCTGTATACCAACAACAATATCGAAGGGCATCGGATACGGGTAGGCTTTCGTACCGACCCCGGCTTTAGCCGCAAGTGGGTCCTAAACGGGTACGGCGCCTATGGTACCCGCGACCAACGCTTTAAGTACGGTGGGGGGATTGACTACATTCTCTCCCGAAAGCCCTGGACCGTAGCCGGCGCCTCCTACCGCTATGATCTGGAGCAGCTGGGCATATCCCGTGAACTACTGGGGAGCAACTACCTTTTTGAAGCTTTTGCCCGCTTTGGTACCTACCGGAGAGGGTACCTCCAGAATGAGACGAACCTATACATCCGAAGAGAAGTAGTAAAGGGGCTGACCCAACAGATTTCACTCCGCCAACGCAGCTTTGATCCGCTCTTCCCCTTTGTGTACCGGACTGCTCCCGATATGGGCATGGACTCGCCCCTCCGGAGTAAATTTGAAGTGACCGAACTGACCTTCGAAACACGGCTGGCCCGCCAGGAGCTCTTCCTGCAGAACGACAACGAGCGGATCAGTATGGGCAACGGCAACAGCCCGGCCTTTACCCTACGCTATACCGCCGGAATTAAAGGCTTTCTGGACGGCGACTTCACCTACCACAAGATTGCGTTCAACGTCAGGCAAAGCTTCCGGACCGGCATCCTGGGCCGCACCAACTATGACCTGACGCTGGGGTACATTCCATCTACGCTGCCCTACCCGCTGCTGTACACACCCCTGGGCAACCAGTCCATATTCTACGTGGGGAGCGCCTTTAACCTGATGAACTACTTCGAATTTATCAGTGACCGCTACGCTACGCTGTTCCTGGAGCACAACTTTCAGGGCTTTATCCTGAACCGCATCCCAGCCATCCGTAAGCTAAAATGGCGTATGCTGGCTACCGGTAAGGTATTCTACGGGGGCGTCAGAGACTCTAACCTCTCGCTTACCCCCCAGGTGGATAATGCCGGTAATCCCATCGAAACCTTTAAATCCTTTGGAGATGTACCGTACGTAGAAGTTGGATACGGGATAGATAATATTTTTAAAGTGGGCAGGATCGATGCCATCCACCGCCTTACCTTCCGCGACAGCCCCAATGTTTCTAGATTTGGCGTAAAGGTGTCGTTCTGGTTCAATCTGTAAGGTATAGTAGCGACTTAGTCCACCAGCCGGACATCCTGCTCTGAGTACGTAAGAAGTACCTTTTCCCCGACGGCCAGGTCGGCCTTCTGCCGGTAGAAGGCGATCCTTTCTTTTTTGCTATTGGTACACTGGTAGTCCCAGTAGCTCCCCCGGAAACGGATAGTCTCTACTACCCCTTCCCATTTACTTTTTTCTTGATTTCGGGTAATCTTGATCTTTTCAGGCCGGATGAATCTCCTGCTACCAGAGCCAGTCCGCCCCAGCCAGTTGACACTTCCCGTAAGTTCGGCCACGTAAGCATCAGCGGGTTGGTCATATACCACCAGCGGAGTACCTATCTGAATGATCTTTCCCTCGCGAAGTACTGCTACCTCATCGGACCAGGCCAGCGCATCGGAAGCTTCATGGGTGACGAATATACAGGCCATATCCTCCTTCTTGCGAAGTCGGCTGATGGCCTCCGTCATAGCCTGGCGATTGCGATTGTCGAGGTGGGCAAAGGGTTCATCCAGGAGCAGTACATCCGGCAGTTCCGCCAGGGCTTTGGCAATGGCCGTCCGCTGCTTTTCTCCTCCTGAAAGCAGCTTGGCCTTGTGATCCTGCACGTGGTGGAGCCGGGTAAGCTGCATCAGTTCCTCCACACGTTCCTGACGATATGTGGGGTCATAAAAACGGAGGGAGTAGGAAATATTCTCAAGTACCGTCTGGTTCGGAAACAGCTCAAACTCCTGATGGACCAGTTTGATGGCCTTATGCCCCGGTATCAGTTGATCCCGGACGGGCGTCAGCCGCTCGTTGCGGTATAGTACCTCTCCCTCATCCTGATCCGCAAATCGTCCCAGGATGCGCAGTAGGGTACTCTTGCCCGAACCACTCTCCCCCAGTATACCCAGCCACTGGCCTTTTCTGAGCGTAAAGGATACACCGCTCAGTACCTGGTTATCTTCAAATAGTTTGGACAAGGCTCGGGCACGCAGTAAGGTCATATTTGTGTAGTAGTGGGTAGTTCGTAGTACAGGCAGGTAAAGATACGGCCCCGTACCGGAAGAAAAAGCTTTTGCCCCAAACACCAAGAAAATCGGGCTCAGTGGCTTTATGTAGGTAGTACAGCATTAACCTACTCACCCCATGAAATTCAGTACATCACTTTCAAAGCTGGCTCTTTCGCTACTGACCCTGGTAGTACTCTCGGGGTATTCAGATGTAGCAGGCCAGGCATCAGGGCCCCTCCGGCTCCATCCCCAAAACCCGCATTACTTCCTGTATCAGAATAAACCTACGGTGATCGTGGGCTCAGGGGAGCACTACGGCGCCGTGGTCAACCTGGACTTTGACTACCGCAAGTACCTGCAGGCTACGGCCCGGGACGGCATGAATACCACCCGGTTATTTACGGGCGCATACATCGAAAAACTGGGTGACTTTGGCATCAAAAAGAACACGCTGGCACCGGCGGAAGGGCGGGCCATCCTGCCTTGGAAGCGCAGCAATACAGCCGGCTATACCCTGGGTGGCAACAAATTTGACCTGGAGCAGTGGGATGACGCCTACTTTGCCCGGCTGAAAGACTTCATGGATGAGGCCAACCGGAATGGCGTGATTGTGGAGGTGTGTCTGTTCTCGGCTCACTACGGCGCTGGCTGGAACTACAGCCCCTTCAACCCCAAGAACAACGTCAATAATACCAATGAAGTAGCGTCGGTGCTGGTCAATACCCTGGACAACGGCAACATACTGCCCTATCAGGAGAAGTACGTCCGGAAGATAGTACAGGAACTGAACGGGTACAACAACATCTACTTTGAGATACAGAATGAGCCGTGGGCCGAAAGCCCCGACAAGGTCATGACCCGTAATGAATACGGCCCGGCCGACGACTGGCGGATGCAGCACCAGGTCGTCTCGCAGAAGTCTAACGACTGGCACCGCCGGGTAGCCGAATGGATCATTGACGAAGAGAAGAAACTGCCCAAGAAGCATCTGATCTCACAGAACATCAGCAACTTCAGCTATCCCATAACGGAGCCCGACCCTAACATATCCATCTTTACCTTCCACTACGCGTTTCCGGAGGCGGTGTATGCCAACTACCACCTCAACCGGGTCATTGGCTTTAACGAAACCGGCTTTGCGGGCTCCAAGGATGAAACCTACCGTCGCCAGGCCTGGCGGTTTATGATGGCAGGCGGTGGCCTCTTCAACCACCTCGACTACTCCTACTCGGTAGGCGCGGAAGACGGGCTGGATACTTCCTACGAGGCTCCCGGTGGGGGCAGTCCGGCTCTGCGGGCCCAGTTCAAGACGTTACGTACTTTCTTTGAAGGAATAGATTTCGTCTCCCTACGGCCCGACCAGTTGGTAGTGAAGGCCGCGCCCGGTAGTACCACCTACGCCCTTAGCGATGGCCGCTCGCAGTGGGTTATCTATGTAGAGCAGCTATCGGTCAAGGGATACCCACTCACGCTCAACGTACCCAAAGGTACCTACCAGGCTGAGTGGACCGATGTGGTGACGGGACAAAAGCTCAAAACCACCACCGTTACGAACGGTCTGCTGTCCGTGCCCGAAAGCAGCAGTGATAAGGTAGTGGTGATACGGAGCAGCGCGGCTAAGAAATAGTAGAAAAAAACAAAGCCCCGCTGCTGTCGGCAGTGGGGCTTTGATGTACTGATTTACTTATGCAATCTACATATTCAGTTTTACGTCAGCCTTAAACATGTTGCTGTTACCGGCCTTTTTGCGCAGCGACACGCCTACATTATTCAGCGGATTGCTTTCGCGGGCTCCTCTGCGGGCCACGGCTCCGCCCGTAATCTGATGCAGCGCCTCACTTAGCAACGCTTCCCGGGTATCACCCAGCGGTAGTAGCTGCAGGGGCTCCTCTACTTCAATAGTAGGCGCAAAACCAGCTGCATAGTCCGACTGTCCCTGGCTGTTAAAGCTCTTGAAAACAATAGGCTGCATGCCCCACTTGATCTTACCCGTTTCGTCATCCAGGGTAATAGAGCCTACGTTCTTGCCGTACGTCTTGGTACCAATGGTGATGACCGGCATGTAAGGCCGCAGACCATTGATTATTAGTTCGCTGGCGGAGGCGGTCCAGTCGGTGGTCAGTACATATACCCGCTGCAGGTTACCTCCGATATTCTGGGCTTTATTAACAAACTTCTCCTCGAAGTAGCTATCACCGTACTCTTTTTTCAGATAAGGGGTTAGTACCTCATTCCATTCTTCGCGGAAATACAGCTTGGAGCTGTTCACGCCGCGCCCGATCAGGCTGGCCAGATTCGTTGACGATGAAGTATATCCACCGGGGTTATAGCGCAGGTCAAGTACCAGCTCATTCACCCCTTTATTCTTGAAGTTCTGGAAGATGGCATCTATCTGAGCATCGTACTCTTTGGCGTTACTTCCATTAGCGCCGGGTATAAACTGGTTGTACACCAGATAACCCACGGTTTTTCCTCCTACGGTATAGATGGAGTCCATGAATACCGGATTCTCCTGAAAAACGGTAGCTGTCACTGAGCGGGTCTGGTCGGTATCCACAATGGCAGAGCCATTGACAGTTCCCAGCCCAAAGGTGAACGTAGTACCATTGAGTAATTTTCCGTAATTACTGGTGGTCAGGGACTGGCTATTGACCTTGGTGATGATATCACCCCGCTTCATACCAGCCCTGGCAGCCGGTGAACCTGGCAGTACGTAAAGTACCTGGGCAATTACTCCACTGGAACCCGATGAACGCAGGTACAGGGCATACTCCATACCGGTCGTGGTAGTTTGTCCACTCAGGCTGGCGCTAAGCTCTGAGGCATCCTCCTGAATCCAGGAGAAACGGTCTCCATCGGGGCGGGCAGCCGCATCGTACGAGTACAGGAGGGATTTGAAGAAATCGGATGGTGCCTTCGTCATATCCGGATTGGCGGGTATCTTGCTGCTCCAGTAGTAGTAATCTTTCATATTGGAAAGAATCCACTCATTTACCGTACGGCTATTCGCAGTCGAAGTAGTGGGGGTAGGCTCTGTCTCTACCGGAGTGATCACGTCCAGGTCTTCTTTGCAGGACCAGAACCCCAGCAGTAAAAGTACCGCCCAGCCCGACCGAAATATAGATTTCGAAAATGTCATAGTATGTATGGTATATTGTATAGGGTTAAAAAATGCATTGTGCTGGCAGATTGGCTACCGGCCTATTATTGAAACTCAAAAGCTTGGGTAATCACTGGTACGTACGCAGAAAGAAGAAGTTGTGTTGCACCTGTGAGATCAGGTATAGATGAATGGGCAGAATGTACAGATAGCTCTGAGTAAGTAAGTCCTTTTTTCATGTAGCAACCAGACACTTTCTCGCTATTTCGTTTCATCCACACAAACTGGTTATTCAACGGTACCTGCATCAACTTCTCCCTTAAAAAACGTTATTTCGGGTATGTTTCGTTCAAGATCTTTTATCATTATTACGCATATTATCGGGTGGCTGCTATTCATCAGCCTGCCGGTGTTTTTTCTTTCCCACGATGGCAGATCCCGACGGATTATCTCCATCGTCAGTTCCCCTACGTTCTGGTTGTTTGGAGTATGCTACATCGTTCTTTTTTACTTTCATACGTACTGGCTAATCCCCCGGCTGTTCATCCGCCGGAGGTACCTTACTTATACGGCTATAGTCATTGCCCTTTTTGGAGGAATATTCTTGCTGAAACCCTTCGACATGCTTATATCCAGGGTAGGCCGGAGAGGGCCTCCTCCCCGACACGCCCCACATCCCGGAGCCGATCCTACCAGAAGGATGCCCCCACCACCCCCAGGTGAACCATTCGCACCGCCCCAGGGCCGCCCGATACGACTGGACATTACCAGTATATTCCTGTTTATTATGGTCGTGGCGTTGAGTCTGGCAGTGGAAAGTACCCGGAGCCTGCGCAGTACCGAGCAGCGAGCCATGAAGGCCGAGGCGGACAAGGCCAACGCGCAGCTTTCGTTTCTGATGGCCCAGATCAATCCGCATTTTCTTTTTAATACCCTTAATAATATATATTCATTGGCTATATCGAACGATCCGCATACGGCCGAGGCCATTATGAAGCTCTCGAGCATTATGCGGTATGTCACCGACGAGGCAGGTGTTGAATACGGAGCCCTCGAAAATGAGGTAGCCTGCATACAGGATTATATAGACCTGCAGCGGCTACGCCTGGGCCGGAAAGTACAGCTGGAGGTAGCCATTGAGGGTGAACTGGAAGGTAAGCGTATAGCGCCCCTGATCCTGATGACTTTTATCGAAAATGTATTCAAGCATGGAGTAAGCAACCACCACCACTCCTTGATCACGATCCAGCTGGTGTCCGCAGAAGACAGGATCCGCTTTTTTTGCAGGAACAGAATTTTCCAGAAAAATAACAGTCTGGAAAGAAGAGGGATTGGCATCAGCAATACCCGTGAGCGGCTGGAACACCTGTACCCAAACAGGTACCGGCTGGATATCCAACAGGAGGATGACTATTATACTGTAAACCTAGAGCTGTTTGGCTAAGTACTTATACCCCCTTTTGTGAAAGACTGCTGTTTTATTCCCTTTACCAGTAACTAATATCCCTCTTGTATGGCTCTGAGATGTGTGGCGGTTGACGACGAACCCCTGGCTCTGCGGATCATTGATCAGTACGTATCCCGATTTCCGGCGCTGGAGTTGGTAGAAACCTTTGAAGATTCCATAGCGGCCTCGGAGTACCTCAAAAGCAGCCATTGCGATATCCTGTTCGTAGACATTAATATGCCGGACATTACCGGCATTGACCTGGTACGCTCTCTGGACCAGAAGCCCGTCGTGATTTTTACTACGGCCTACCGCAACTTTGCTTTCGAAGGATTCGAGCTGGATGCCTTGGACTACCTTCTTAAGCCCATCCAGTTTGAGCGTTTTTCCAAAGCGGTCCGGAAGGCCATTGAATACCTAGAAAGCAGGCAAACGCCCAAAGCAGAAGCCGATGACAGCCTGTTTGTGCACTCAGAGTACCGGCTAGTGAAGATACCGCTCAGAGATATTGAGTACATAGAAAGTCTGGAAGACTACATCAGGATCCACCGACAAGGCGACAAGCCTGTCATGACGCTGATGACCATGAAGAAGGTACTTGAAAAACTACCCGAAGACCGGTTCAGGAGGATACACCGCAGCTACATCATACCCATTCAGCAGATACAGGCTATAGTGCACCGAAAGGTAAAGCTCCTGTCTGGTAAGGAGCTCCCCATCAGCGACACGTACAGCGGCTTTATTAATGATTTAAAGAAGAGCTGATTGGGCTACTTCGAGTACCAGTACCAGCGCATTATTGCTCAGCGCCTCCAGTTCTACCTCTTCCAGCTCCCATAGCGCCAGACTGTCTTTTTCGTGCAGTAGCCGGCCTTCCACTTCAAAAGCCCCCGCAAGTACAAACGTGAATATAAGTGAATCTTTCCTTTTCAATTGATAGGTAGCTTCTTTCCGCCCGTCAAACTTGCCCAGATGCAGAGAGAAAGGTAAGGTAGTGGCCTTACTAACGCCGGGTACCAGTTCGTGGAGCTGATTTTCCAACGCTGAGAACTCAAACCCGAATACGCGGGCCCGGGGCTTTACCTCCGGCTCCTCAGCACTTACCCATAGCTGCAGGTAGCTGATATTCTGTACGGGGTACGGATTTCTGATTTCAAAAGTAGAACCCGCCGCTACGGTATAGACAAACAGCTCCTCGACATCCACGGTAGCGAGGGAGCCAGTATGAAAAATAAAATCAAGGGCACCGGTGACCGGTATAAGTATCACGTGTGACGCCCGTGGTGCCCGGTACTCCACCGTCTGAAAACCGCCTACGGTTTCTTCGTTGACAGCATACAGTCTACCAAGCGGGGTCTTATGTTCATCAAAATAGTGTTCGAAATTAAGAGTACTATATCTATTAAGCTGCGGCGTCTGTACCTGTCCGCGCTGATCTGAAAGAAATATTTTGCCAGGTGTTTGCTTGATCATCGTTGGCCTCAGTTTGTCAATGAATAAATACTAAGGTAGGGCTGTATCTTGAACAGATGTGTCAGTACTTCGCCCTCCGTTTCTGTGTTGTCCGATACCAGCAGGTAGTCACCAATAGAATCATGCCATACCAGTGGCTCAGAGAAAAAATTTATTGCTACCTGATGCCTGGTCTTGTCCAGTACATCCGAATTAATGATTTCAAACCGGTAGCGGTTAAACTTCAGGAAATGCTTTCCCAGGTTATTTACAATGTCAGGTATGGTTTCGTGAAGTTGCTGCAGGTACCCGATCACGGCGGCGCTCACCAGGAAGTGCAGCTGCTCCGCTCCGGGCGAATGCTGCAGTAGCTCCCCGAAAGTCCGGTACTTCTTGTCCGGGTTGTAGAGCTGTGCCTGCATCCTGAACTCCTGATAGCTGTCTTCAAAAACCAGTTGGTCCCACGGCTTCGTAGAGGTGGCATCTACTATTTTGCGGTAACATAGTGTGATGGTACTTACCTGCATAAAGGAATGGGTAAGGCGCCAGAAGAATATCCCTCAGCGCCCGGATTGATGTATTAGGGTGTATAATAAAGTACTAAGCGGATACATTCATCTGGATCGTGAGCTCGAAGCCGTCCGTGGTGTTGCCGGATACGGTAGCTATCTGATTCACCCCACCGTCATTACCAAATACATTATCCCGCGCATTGGTAGTATAGCCCGACATCCCCTTGGAGTACCCATTCACTAGGGCCACAGCCGAACTTTCACCTTCAGGAAAAGCAATCTGCGTTACTTTCAGCGAAGTACCGTTGTCATTGTAGATATGAACATGAATGTGGGTAGCCCTGCCCGAATACCAGCCGGGAAATATAGTGGTGAAGGTTACCAGTCCGTTGGCGTCTGTCACCTGCCGCCCGCGCAGGAAGTGCACCGATTGGTAGTTTGTGGATTGCATACCGGTTCCGCCGTACTCAGAGTAGTTGCCGGTGGCATCACAGTGCCAGATATCTACAATGGCTCCAGCCAGGGGCGCACATCCATTGTTGGTATTGCCGATGGTGATCTTCGCCGTCATCTTATAACCGGTACGTCCGTCGGTTATGTCGCTTCTGACGAAGGAGGCGGGGCTCTTGGTCGGGAATGGGCCTGCTGTTTCGGTAGGCGCTACCGCGCAAGCCGTGGAGCTGGTGCCGGGGTTGGTGACAGAGCCGGTAGTACCAGGGGTACCTTCGGTGGGGATAATACCCGTACTACTTTTGTCGCAGGCTGTCAGTACGGTGGGAGCAGCTACCGCTCCGAAAAGTAAACTTTTAAGAAATCCTTTTCTTTCCATGAATCATGCTTCGTCTTATAATGAGAACGAAGTTGATCCTATTTACTTGCCTTAACAACGAAGTATCGGTAAAGAGGTAGATTGTGTGGATGAGAAAAACTCCCTTCACTAGTGCACTAACTTTTTGTCTTTCAGGATAGGTTAAGATAGTAGTTTAAACGCAAGAAAATTTCTGCAGTAAGCACAAGTACAGCCGCTCGATAACCTTCGGCTACTCCGTTAAATAAAATTTTTTGCATCTAGATACTGGATGCCCTATAATTATGTAACCAATTGAAAATAAGGTATTGACAGCCAGGCACCATAGACTATTCCTGTCTTACTACCTGCTTGACTGAAGCATCCACATTATTTTAACCCACACTAGTATGAATCTGATCATTTACAATTCCTTTAACCGTATTTTTCACTTCCTTTCGTTAGCCACTTCATACAAAAGATGGAAAACGACTACAGCTATTATATGTACTTTCACAAGTATCCTTCTGAATAACCCGGACTACCTAAGCTTTTACTCCACTAGCTCTTACCACTGGGAATTTTCTGATTATAGAGCCAACTGGAAGACCATTTATGATCAAAGCCTGCATCCGCTTACTCCTCAGCATCATACAGAATCTACTCACCGGTCCAAAAGAGCCTTCAGACTGGCTCCGGCTCTAGTAGGCAAACTACTACCCCATACTAGTTTAGACACTTTTATCCGAAGTCTTTTCTTTCTTCAGCACGCCCTGGGGTTTGCCTTCTTCTATTTATTCCTCACCCTAGTACATCAGTTAAGCGGCATGAAGGCCTACGCTATGATTTTGACGCTGGGACTTCCATTTATTTATCTGGGCAATGCCTTTTTCTGGGATACATATGGCTGGTTTGATGGATTTGCTTTATTCTCTCTGCTTGCCGCCACTTATTCATTGATAATGAAACGGCTTTGGCTTGTACCACTGTTTCTCAGCCTTGCTTTCTGGACCGATGAAAGGTCTATAATCGTTTCACCTGTTATTCTCTTCTGGATCCCATTGATTGAAGACAAACAAGGCCAAACAGAAACCTATCCACTTTGGAAGAAGGTAGCACTCTTATATCTGCTAACAATAGGGCTATATATCAGCATCAGATTGTCATTAGGCTGGCTCTTTCACCTGAGTATTCCGGTTGGATTCAGCTCTCTGGTAGGAATCAAAATGGTTTTGGTGAATATGCAGTCAATGCCCCATTCACTACTCAACACCTTTGATGGGTATTGGATCTTTCCCATCCTCTCACTCATCTGGTTATGGAATAATTCCTCCAAAACCTATGCAGTTTGTTCAGTAGTTCTATTCACCTTATGCTGGGGTATATCATACAGTGTTCTGGATGTAACAAGAAGCCTAACCTATGCCTACCTATGGATACTCCTGGCGATAATCCTTGTCGGAAAGAATACAGAATACCGAGTAGCCACTGCTATCGCACTCTTAGCTACTACCATATCATTTATAAGTCCTACATTGTTTTTCCTGGGCAAGAGTTCCTTTTCACTTTTCAACTTTCACCAGCTTAAAGTACTAGCCTCGCAGTTTACCGCATTTTAGGACTTGAATCATTGAGTTATAAACCTTTGTATGAAGATGTTCTGTGAAAGCTTCAGGAGAAGATTTAACCAGGGAGTAAAATAAAAAAGCCTTCCGATCTTACGATTGGAAGGCTTCCCAAGTACCCAGAGCCGGAGTCGAACCGGCACGGGTGTGACCCCATTGGTGTTTGAGACCAACGCGTCTACCAATTCCGCCATCTGGGCCTATCAACTGGGTGTTGGGATGGCAAAAATAGGTAGAAAAGCAGATTTGTCAAGTTATCTGTGCAAAATATTTAGCCTACTCATACCGTAAGGCTTCGATGGGATCTAAGCGTGAGGCCTTTATGGCGGGATATATACCCGAAATTACTCCCACCAGCACACAGACCAGGATTCCCATCAGCATCCAGAGCCACGGAACCACAAAATTACTCTCCTGGCTGATGGTATTGGAGATCAGGTTGCCGATCAGGATACCAAACAGCAGGCCGCCCAGGCCGCCAATGATACAGATCACAATGGCCTCGATCAGGAACTGTAGCCTGATTACCTTAGGAGTGGCTCCCAGTGATTTGCGGATGCCTATTTCGCGGGTTCGCTCCGTAACGGATACCATCATGATATTCATAAGGGCAATGGCCGCTCCCAATAGCGTAATGATCCCAATCCCGAAGCCTCCGAGCCGCAGGTAGCCACTTATATTCTCGAAGTCTTTGGCCAGGGCATCGGCCCGCTGTATTTCAAACGAATCCGGAGTACCCAGGGCGTCGTTGCGGACGCGCCGCATCACTCCCCGAGCCTCTTCAATGACATATTCACTATCCGCAATATCAGGCGCCGAAGCCGTAATGTTGAAAGTGAGCGACCGGTTAGCGGCGAGCCCCCGGCCCGTGTCCAGCGGCACCAGGATGATCCGGTCCGCGCCGGTGCCCCCGCCGAGCGAGCCTTTCTTTTCCAATACCCCGACGACCGTAAACCGGGCGCCCATCAGTGTAATCTGCCGGTTGACGGGATCGCGCCCCTCAAAAAGGTTTCGGGCCACCTCCTGCCCCATTATCGCCACATTTAGTGACTTTTCCTGGTCCGTTCTGCTAAAATTCCTCCCCAGGTCTATCTTGTAGCCATTGATACTCAGGTAGGCATCATCCGCGGCAACCACTGAAACATTGGGGTTTGTCTTCCGGGACAGGTACTTGACCTGTACAGCTCCGCCCACCGGAGCCGATAGTGACACCGTCGCATCAAATTGCTGCCCGAACTGGGTAGCAAAGGCTACTGCCTGCCGGTAGTTGATGTCAGGATAGCGCTTTCCTGACCGTCCGCCCGTTCTACGCCCCCTGTCCTCCTGATTTCGCACGGTAAACGTGTTAGCGCCCAGATCAGCGAAGCTACTGTTCACCGAACTCTGGATTCCTTCAATGGCCGTAAGTATGCCTACCAGTGAGGTAATACCGATGGCTATGATCAAGGCAGTCAGTACGGTACGAAGCACGTTGGCCTGAATAGAGCGCAATCCTTCGCTTACATTTTCCTTTATATTCATCGGCTTACGGCACCAGTTTGCATAAAATTTGTATATATTACGTTATTTCATTTTCATATAGTAAAGCTGCAAACGATGGGTGAAAGATTCAAACCAGTGATACGGTTCTTTATTCCGTTTATCATATTTATAGCGCTTTCGGGCCAGACCTGGGCCAACCGACTCCTCATACCGATGGATGAGTCCCAGAAAAATCATTTGAAAGCCTATGGTATAGCCTATTGGATACTGAAAGTTTACGAAACCGAAATGGACTGGCTGCTCAACTACCGGGGAGGCAGTTTTATGGTGCCGTACAATCAGAAGTTCGCTACTGAAATGACCATCCGGGGCGTCAGCTTTGAGGTTATTTCGGAGGCTCAGGGAAATCAGATCCTGTCGGAGGTAGCGGCGCCAGATGCTAACATGGACGCTGTGAAGCTACAGAAAGCACCTAAGGTAGCGGTGTACTCACCCAAGGCAAAGCAACCCTGGGACGATGCCGTTACACTGGTGATGTCCTACGCGGAAATCCCTTATGATGTCATCTTTGACGAAGAAGTACTCAAAGGCAAATTGCCCGAATATGACTGGCTTCACCTCCACCACGAGGACTTTACGGGTCAGTACGGCAAGTTTTACCAGTTTAAGGATTACCCCTGGTACCGCGACCAGAAGCGGGAGGCCGAGAGTATTACCGAAAAGTTTGGCTTTGCTAAGGTACCCCAGATGAAACTGGCGGTAGTCCGCAAGATTGCGGAGTTTGTGTCGGGAGGAGGCTATATGTTTGCCATGTGTAACGCGACGGACACCTTCGACATAGCACTGGCTGCCAATGGAGTCGACATAGTGGAAGCGATGTACGATGGCGACCCGGCTGATCCCAATGCTAATAAGAAGCTGGATTATACCAAAACCATGGCATTCCATAATTTCAAGACTATTACCAATCCCTACGAGATAGAGTTTTCGGATATAGACAATCAGCCCGAGCAGCGGGGCCTTAATGAGTCGAACGATTTCTTTACCCTGTTTCAGTTTTCGGCCAAGTGGGATCCGGTACCGACCATGCTTACCCAAAACCACATGACCATGATCAAAGGATTTTTGGGACAGACTACCGCTTACAAAAAGCAATACATCAAGCCCGAAGTAATAGTACTGGCCGAAACCAAGTCAGCGGGTGAAGCTCGTTACATCCACAGCACCTACGGCAAGGGATTCTTTACCTTCTACGGGGGTCACGATCCTGAAGACTACCAGCACCGCATCGGTGAAGAGCCTACTGATCTGAACCTGCACCCCACCTCGGCTGGCTACCGGTTGATCCTGAACAACATTCTGTTCCCGGCCGCGAAGAAGAAAAAAATGAAGACCTAAGGCTATTACATTCTATAAACAAAGTAAAATGGGCAGGTACTAAGTACCTGCCCATTTTACTTTGTGGACGCTTTCTATAGAAATTATCTCAACCGGTACCAATCCCCTTGATTACTCTGAGCTTCTACCTGGTCCTGAATGGCATTGGGCAAGCGCGGGAAGAAATCAATCCCGGTGACTTTTTCCACCTCATCAATAGACACTACAAAGCTGGAAAGCGGCTGCGTGGAGCCTTCATTCCGCATCAGGAAAGCAATGCCTTTGACAGTAGGCGGAGTAACCGCCAGAATGACTTTATAGTACTGCTCCGGTACGGCCACCTTATTTAGTCGCCCGATCGTAGGAAGCCCGGGCTTAAGTACCGGTCCGGTCACTACGTATACCTTCTTGTACCGGATAGCCCACACCCGTACCAGTTGTTCCAGGTCGCTCCAGATCCCCCGGTTAAAGTCAGGTGCCTGCGGACTGATATTACTCATATAAAATGACTCCTTCATCATGACCCGGTTGTTCTTGAAATCAGCGGCCGGCGCGAGGTGCCCCCGATCATAGCCACTGCGGGTATAGTCGGCATGCACGGCGGAGCCACTCTTCACGGAAGGATCATCATAGAAGGTATTTTCGCGCTCCTGGTTTCCTTTGACCTGAGTACCCGGCAGCTCATACGCCACCCAGGCGGCCTGCTCATAGCGCTCCACGTACTTCAGGGCATAGCCGGTGTGACGGACGATCTGATCGTTTCTTTCTAAGGCTGGCAGTACAAAATCCCGCTGACGAATGATGCGGGTCAGTTCTTCCATGGAGCCCGCCTCGACAGTACTTCCTTCCGAAGTACCCCGATCAAAGTCCGGCAGAGGCTTCTGCGACTTCCGGTTATCCGTAGCTACATTATCGTCCTCCTGGGACTGTTTATCGGTAGTTGTCCCCGGTTGGTCTGGCTCGGGTGATCTATACGGATTGTCTTTTTCTCGATCCGAAGAAGAGGAGGTGGTAAAAATGGATTTTACATCCTCCCAGAACTGTAAAACCGGCTGCGGCTGTCCTCCGTAGTGAAGAAACAGACCCACGATAAAAAAAACGAACAGGAGAAGCAGGGTGTTGTTGTTCCACTTGACACCTCTGCGCTGGAATTTTGTCATAGATATAAACGTACTATTTTTTTCAAAGGTAGCTGATTCATAATATAGACGTAAACAACCTTTCTGCTGATCGTATATAATATTGCGTTGTAATAGTCATTAACCCAGTTAAGCCCCGTGCTATATTAGAACAATATTAAATTTTAACCCTACCCTGCCATTATCAGGTTACTGGTATGATTACTATTATCTATTATCAATATTACCAAATTGCTTGTATCTAATTTTGTAGTTTAACCATGAAGTGTTCCGTATTAACTTTTGTATTATTACTCATTGCCTCATTTTCATTTGCGCAGACTACCTCTGATACCCTGGTTAATGAGAATCAGGTTCTGGACTCACTGTATATCCTTGAGGTACAGGACAAGCGCGAACCCGATAAGGTACTGCACGCTGAGCCCTTGTACATTGATTTGATCCGTGACCTAGGCGCGCGCAAAGGAGAAGCCGAATGGAACGTAGGAATGGGACTTACTGATCGTCTTAACTACGATAGTTACGGCATACTGGTTGAGTATGAGTTTGCGCCGATCAACCGATTGGGGGTGGAGTTTGAAGTACCTGTTACCTTATACAGTTCTAACTCAAGAAGCAGAAACGGAGCTCTACCGTCTAACCGGATAGAATCGTTTAAGAGTGCATTCCAATGGTCTTTCCTGGTGTCGGAGCATTTCAAAACTACCCTTGCGCTGGGAGGTATCTACGAACTGGAACTGGTAGATCTGAAAAAACTGGAGCGGGGAAATATATTAAAAGGGCATATCTACAATCCGTTTTTTATTGCCGCTAAGCGCTGGGGCAACAACTTCCATACATTGTTGTATACCGGGCCCCGCATTGAGCACCTCCGCAACCAGTCCCGCATGCATACAGCCTTTCAGATCAACTCTAATTTCCACTACATGCTGCCTGGTACCCGCAACTTCATAGGTATAGAACTTAATAAGGAAATATCCCACGGTACCTTTGATATGGTCATTCGTCCGCAGATGAGGTTAGGCATTGCCGAAAACTTCCTGATCGGTATTGTGACAGGTATACCCGTAAACCGTAACAACGAGCGCCTGAGTAGCTTTGTCCGGCTCATATACGAGCCCAGGCACCGGGGGTAAATCCATGACCAGGTAAAGCAGTACGGCTGCCGGAACTTGTTGCTTCCTAAACATGTATCTTTGGAAGCAAATACCCACGTTGACACCTCATGCATATTGTTATAATCGGCGGTGGAGCAGCCGGCTTTTTCGCAGCTATTACCGCCGCCGAAACCTACCCTAAGGCCAGGGTTACTATTCTCGAAAAAAACCGGTCGGTCCTGAACAAGGTACGTATATCGGGTGGAGGCAGGTGCAATGTCACCCACTCCCCCAGCGAACTCAGGTACTTTATCAAAAACTACCCGCGTGGAGCCAGGCTTCTGAAAAAACTACTCACTCAGTTTGATGCGCAGGCTACTGTAGACTGGTTTCAGAACCGGGGCGTAAAGCTAAAAACGGAGCCGGACGGCCGGATGTTTCCGGTGACGGACTCTTCCGAGACCATTATTGACTGCCTGATGCGGGCTGCCCAGCGGGCCGGTATACAGGTACTGACCAGTACGGGTGTCAAGACATTTGGCTGGTCCGATGCGCCTGCCGGTCCCCGTTTTGTCATACACCTGCTCGAAGGTGCCCCCATACAGGCGGATCGATTGCTTATTGCCACGGGTGGTCAACCGCAGCGTTCGGGGTTTGACTGGCTGTCCAGCCACGGACACGCTATCGAGTCGCCTGTGCCTTCGCTGTTTACCTTCAATACCCCCGGCAACTACCTGTTGCCGCTGGCAGGGGTAGCGGTACAAGATGCTTTCGTCAGAATACAAGGTACCAAGCACGAGTGGCGGGGGCCGCTGCTCGTCACCCACTGGGGATTCAGTGGACCGGCGGTACTTAAGCTTTCGGCCTGGGGCGCCCGCGAACTAGCCGAGAATAACTACCAGTTTACCTGTAAGATCAACTGGCTGCCCGACCTTAACGAACAGCAGGTACGGGAGCTGCTGATGGCCGATAAAGCCAACACCCCCAAGCAGCAGATCCACTCCCACGCCCGCTTTGGCCTGCCCCTCAGACTATGGAAAGCCTTTGCCGAGCAAGCCGAGATACCAGATACCCTGCGCTGGGGCGACGCGCCCCACAAGGCTCTCAACCGCCTGACCGAGCTACTGACCAACAGCCAGTTTGAGGTGAAGGGCAAGAGTACCTATAAGGAAGAATTTGTGACCTGCGGAGGTATATCACTCTCTGATATAGACGCGGCTACGCTGGAAAGCAGGCAGGTACCGGGACTGTACTTTGCCGGGGAAGTACTGGATATTGATGGCATCACCGGAGGGTTCAACTTCCAGAGCGCCTGGACTACCGGCTACATAGCGGGGCGAGCCGTTGGAAGATCGTGATGAGGGTTTAACTGCTAGAATAGATAAATCTGCCGGGGAGCGTGCTTTATAGAGTTAAAGCACGCTTTTTCAATTCTATTCCAATTCGCTAAATCCTGATCTACGCATGAAAAAACGTTCCCTGCTGCTTACGCTGGCGGCCCTATGCCTGTACCTGGCTCCCCTGCTGGCTCAACCCGTCGAGCGCTTTGTAAAGGTACTTGTCGCTCCCGACCACACCGACTGGACCTACCGGACCGGTGAAAAAGCAAAGTTTACGGTAAGTGTATTACAAAATGGCAATCCAGTCAAGAATGCGGTGGTAAAGTATGAGATCGGTCCGGAGAAAATGCCGGCTACTACCAAAGAAACCAAAACGCTGACCAATGGCTCGCTGATACTGGACGGAGGTACCCTCAAGACGCCGGGCTTCCTGCGTTGCGTGGCCGTGGCAGAAGTAGATGGTATCGAATACCGCGGACTGGCTACGGCAGGCTTTGAGCCCGAAAAGATTCAGCCAACGGTAGCTGATCCGGCCGATTTTGACCAGTTCTGGACTAAGGCCAAAGCCGATCTGGCCAAAGTACCCATGGATGTCAGAATGACCTTGCTACCCGAGCGTAGTACCGAAAGTGTAAACGTGTACCACGTCAGCATCCAGAACCACCAGCCCGGATCTCGTATCTACGGTATCCTGTCCATGCCTAAAAAAGAAGGTAAGTACCCGGCTCTGCTGCATGTACCCGGCGCGGGCGTACGTCCGTACTTTGGCGACATTGCCAACGCCGAGAAAGGAATCATAACGCTGCAAATCGGTATTCATGGGGTACCTGTCACCATGGATGCCGGCGTATACAACGACCTGCGGGCCGCCGGACTGGACCAGTACTGGAACTACAACCTCGACGACAAAGACCGCTTTTACTACAAGAAGGTGTACCTGGGCTGTGTACGGGCCAACGACTTCTTGGTGAGCCTGCCGCAGTACGATGGCAGCAACCTGGCCGTTACCGGAGGAAGCCAGGGAGGAGCTCTCTCCATCGTTACCGCCGGACTGGACGAGCGGGTAAAGTGGCTGGGTGCCTTCTATCCGGCCCTGAGCGATGTAACAGGCTACCTCAATGGCCGCGCGGGTGGCTGGCCTCACTACTTTACCGGCAACAACCTGGCTTTTAACAACAAAAAGGAAAAGATTGAGACTGCCGGCTACTACGACGTAGTCAACTTTGCCAAGCGGGTGAAGGTACCGGGCAACTACTCATGGGGCTTCAATGACGAAACCTGCCCACCTACCTCCATGTACGCCTCGTACAATGTTATCAAAGCACCTAAGGAGTTGTACCTGGCCCTGGACACCGGCCACTGGACCTACCCTGAGCAGCGTGACAAGATGAATGAATGGCTGGTAAGCCGCCTGAACGCAAAAAAACAAGCTACCAGTGTGAAGTAAATGGTATAAATACGCATATTGGCGGCCATTATACACTCATCCGATTTACACATGACATTACAGCAAATACAGGAAGCTACTGAGTACTTACAACAACAAACCCATAATTACGCGCCTGACTTTGGCATTATACTAGGTACCGGGCTGGGGTCACTGGCCAACGACATAGAGGTAGCCTATACCGTTCCGTACGAAGCTATCCCGCATTTTCCGGTGTCGACGGTGGAGTTTCATAAAGGCAAGCTCATATTCGGTACCTTATCGGGTAAGCGGGTCGTATGTATGCAGGGGCGGTTTCACTACTACGAGGGGTACACCATGCAGCAGGTCACATTCCCGGTGCGGGTGATGAAGCTGCTGGGTATCCATACCTTGTTTGTATCCAACGCCGCCGGTGGAATGAATCCCGCCTATGAAGTAAGCGACCTGATGATCATCAACGATCACATCAGTTTCTTCCTGCCTCATAACCCACTCACCGGCCCCAATCTGGATACCCTCGGCGACCGCTTTCCCGATATGTGTGATCCGTATGATCTGAAGCTGGTAGAGAAAGCGCTGGACATAGCCCAGCAGCGCGGGATGAAAGCCTACGCGGGTGTGTATGCCAGCGTACCGGGCCCGCAGCTCGAAACCCGCGCCGAGTACCGGCTGCTGCGCCAGGTCGGAGCCGATGCCGTAGGCATGAGTACCGTACCGGAAGTAATCGTGGCCCGGCAGATGAACCTGACCTGTTTTGGCTTGTCCGTTATTACTGATATGGGTATACCTGAAACGCTCGAAAAGGCAGATATTCAAAAGATCATAGCCGCGGCCATGAAGGCCGAACCAGGCATGACTACAATTATAAAAGATCTGCTCAGTACCCTGTAAAACAGCAAAGGCAACTCGTTGGAGTTGCCTTTGCTCTGTTATATCCTAAGTCCTGGTTTCACCCCAGGACTGGTTTATTCTCCTGAACCATGATCAGATCTCTGCCCTAACGCCTCCATCTGATTTACTTTTTCAATTGCCTCTACGTGACATCGACACCCAATCGGGAAAAAGAGTATCTCACCGTTCTCCATTTCCATGCCATCCCACTCCCCCATCAGGTCCTGCCATATTACGGTTTTACCTTCCAGGGAGCCCAGCTGCTTTTCTACATACTTGTATACCTGCAAAGCATCGACCGTGACGGAAACCTCTCCTCTCAAGTCTTCAACTAATACAACATCTGTTTCTACCCAAAACCGAAATAAGGCCTTGTTGACCGACTGATGTAGTTTATCTTTCATTCCTGCTGTTTTTCATATTTTACCACAACCACTCGTTAGTATATTTTTGAAAAACAATTGCTGATGCTTCTCCCTGGTAATTACAATTTTGGATTTTCTAATACGTCATGTATACAAAAATAGAGTAACAGGCCTGCCCCCCCAACTAATCACGATTAGAAAAACATTAGTAAACCAAGGCTACATTTCACTTTTATAAAAAATCAGATATATTTCCTTTCATGGACAGACGAACCTTTATACAAAATGCGGCGGTAACAGGTGCCGCCTTTTCGGCTCTGCCCCTGCTTAGTTCGTTTAAGCGGGTAGCCCCCTACCGTACCGCCCTGATTGGCTCGGGTTGGTGGGGAATGAACATCCTGCGCGAAGCCATCGCGGCGGGCGAATCCAAGGTAGTAGCGCTGTGTGATGTGGACGAGAACCAGATTAAGAAAGCCAATGAAGAGGTTGGTAAACTTACCTCTGACCGCCCAAAGGTATACCGTGACTACCGTGAGATGCTTACCCGGGAGAAACCGGAGATCGTGATAGTAGCCACTCCTGATCACTGGCATGCTCTCTGCTGTATAGCTGCCATCGAATCGGGTGCGCACGTGTACGTGGAGAAACCCATCAGCCACACCATCCGGGAAGGACGCGCCATGGTCAACGCGGCCCGCAAGCACGGTCGTACGGTACAGGTAGGTACTCACCGGCGCGTTTCGCCGCACAATGTATCGGGTATGGAGTTTCTGAAATCCGGTAAGGCCGGTAAGATTGGTATGATACGTACCTTTGTACACTACGGAGGAGGCGCCGGTCAGATGGTACCTACCGAAGAGCCCCCCAAAGGCCTCGACTGGGATATGTGGTGTGGTCCCTCTCCCATGGTTCCGTATAACAAGTCCATTCATCCGAGGGGCTTCCGCTCCTACCTTGAATATGCCAACGGCACCCTAGGCGACTGGGGTATTCACTGGCTGGATCAGGTACTATGGTGGACCGAGCAGAAGCATCCCAAGAAAGTCTACTCAACCGGTGGCCGCGCTATTCGCCGCGACAATACCAATGCGCCTGACCATCAGGTAGCCGTTTATGACTTCGAAGACTTTACGGTAGAATGGGAGCACCGCCAGTTTGCCGGCAACAACGCCGAGAAGACACATCCACAGCAGGCGGTAGGGGCCTACTTTTACGGTACCGAAGGTACTTTCCATATGGGCTGGCTGGACGGCTGGACCTTCTACCCCACCAATCCCAATAAGCCCATTATCCACCAGGACCCCGTCCTGAACAAGCCGGACGACCAGAACATCAAACAGCTCTGGGCCGACTTCCTGACCTCGATCAGGACCAACAAATTACCGGTAAGTGATATTGAGATAGGACAGCGATCAACTAATATGGCGCTGCTGGGCATGCTTTCGTACAAGCTGGGACGCAGTATTGTATGGGATGGAGAGAAGGAAATTATCGCTAATGATCCGGAAGCCAATAAGCTGCTGTCGAGAGAGTACCGGGGTGAATGGAAATACCCACAGGTATAAGTACCTAACCTCCCCCGTACCGATACAAAAAAAGACGTGAGTCATCACGTCTTTTTTCTTTTATTACATCTGAACTACCTCTGCCTGTATATTGTACTGCGATACCATATCCCGGGCAAATCTCACGTGTCCGCGTGGAGCCATCAGGTACAGCTTCCCGCCCTTCATGCCGGCCAGTTCGCTCAGAAGTTTCCACTTGGATATACTACTTCGGTTAGAGTCCGATTTCATGGCCACTTCGAGGTAGTGATTAGTATACATATTAACAGCTGTTACATCCGGTGTAAACTTTTCGCTGTCCTGCGATCTTTCGTATGATATAGGCTTTTCGTAGCCTTCTATATTGGCCTTGATGTTGTCGAAGCCGTGGCTCCTGGCCCAGGTTATAACGTGTGGAATCAATCCTGCTTTTTCCATGATATAAGAATAGTTTGGACTCTCCTGCTTCCAGGAAAGACGTAAAGAATAGGTTGGAAGATTTATTTGAATGGAGGCTGGAGGATCAAAAGGTAAAAATTGCCCCCTCATCTTTCACATAAAGATGCAAGATACGAAAATCTTCCCGTACTACCTAATCAGTTTTCTGAGTCTCCTTCATGTCTTTATGTGAGATTACTTCGCCCGTATGTATATCCCGCTCCTGTCTCACTATCATAACGGCATGACCGTGAGGTATAATGGCCGATCCGTCGTAGCGAGCGTATACTTTGGTAAACTCCGCACCGAAGTACAGGATAATGGATGAGTAGTATACCCAGGTGAGCAGAATTACAATGGAAGCAGAAGCACCGTAGGTAGCGCCCAGGTCGGACTGACCTAGATAGAACGTAATCAGGAACTTACCGATCAAAAACAGAAACGCGGTAAAGGCGGCTCCTACCAGACACTCTTTCCAGCGCAGTTCACCATCGGGCAAAACTTTAAAAATAACTGAAAAAAGCAGCGTAATAATAGCTAGTACAACGACTTGATTAACAATATAGAAAATCACAACTGATACTTCCGAGAAATAAGTCTCCAGTCGGTTGCTGAGTAGTTCGACTAGGGCGTTGATACCCAGTGAAACGATCAGCAGAAAACCCAGGGACAAAATCAGGGAAAACGATATAAGCCTGGTCTTTAGCAATTTGAGCCACCCACGCTTGGGCTTCGCCTTAATGGACCATATAAAGTTGATTGAGTCCTGCATCTCGGCAAATAGCGTGGTGGCACCTATTACCAGGGTACCAATACCTACGGTTGCAGCAAGCCCTGATTTATTGGAAAGCTCCGCATTTTTGATTATCTCCTGTAGCTGAACAGCTACACTCTGCCCTACCAGAGACTGGATCTGCCCGAATAATTCGCCCTGGATGGCTTCTCTCCCTAAGAAAATACTAGCTACCGAAATGATAACCAGCAGCATGGGAGCAAGCGAAAAAACAGTGTAGTATGAAAGTGCGGCGGCAAGTTTTACACAATTATCCTCTATAAATTCAGATGCCGAATCTTTGACCATGGACCAGTAGTCCTTGAGTTGAATCTTCTTCATAGTGTGGTATTAGTAATCCTTTGGTTTCACTAAGGCTTTACTAAAGTACCATGCCACCAGTTACTTGCACCACACATTATTTTCTAAATTCCCAGCTCCTGGCCTGTACTTCTGCCTCATTAAGAGCCCGGTTTAACTGTTCCACCGTTTTGAATTGTAACTGATGCAGGTGCCGGTACTCGACCTCCACCTCGAACTGGCCGGCTTCGAAAGGCCAGGGATCTACTCGCAAAGTACCCTTGGTATCCTGCCAAATCTGGTACATAATACCGTCGGGGCCTTTACTTATATCCATCCGCCGCTGGTCTGACTGTACCTGGTCCATGCACAGCAGCAGCGACAGGGCATCGCACCACTCCACAAACTGGTAGGCCTGCTCCGCTACTTTCCTATCAATAAGTAATTCTTTCAGGAGCTGCTTCTGATACCTGTCCTGCTCTTTTATGAATTGCTCCAGTTCTTTATCCTCATGTTTGATCCCTTCGTACAGGAAGGACATGTGCAGTGAGGTCATGAGAGCGTTCCAGCGGCTCTTTGAAGCGGCTATCTCCATCACATTGCGGTACTGAGTAGCACTATACTTGAGGAGCTGGAAGTGCTTGGGCGCACCTGCTTCGGTCAGATTCTCCTGCGACTGCGACTCCGCCATTCCATCATCATGCTCAGCGATAGCGATGAGAGTATGCGTCCAGTAGGGAGGGCGATCGACTACTTTCCATTGATTGGCCAGTTGAGCGGCCAGAAGTCCGTGGGCTCTCTGATAAATCACCTCCCAACCTTCTGGTATTGTTTTTACGATCATCTGCCCCTTACTTTATTAACTGATTAGTGTCTTGCTTAACTCTGCCATCTGCGGCATTTTACCATTCCTCTTCCTCATCCTGAAACATCCGATAGGCCCGTACCAGCTCCTGGTGCGTTTTGGTATTACCCTGTTGCTGCGCCAGCTCTATCCCCTTTTGGTACGTAGCGTGTGCCTCCTCCGACTTGCCTACTTCCCCAAACAGCTGAGCGGCGTGGTAGTAGGCCGCCAGGTAGTCGGGATGCTCTGCCAGCAGCTTCCGGAACAAGGCCTCTGCTTTACCGATATCGGTTTTTCTGTATTCAAGGGCTAATGCGTAGATATTGAAGGGATCATGGGGATCTTCTTCGTAAAAGTCCAGGAGGTTTTTGAGTAGAGGATTGTCCATAAATATTATTATGCTTGCATACTATTTACTAATTTCTTTATATTCGCAAAACAAAGCATTTGCTGAAAAGTTAGAATCAACATTCAGAAACTACTATGAAAATACTTGTTTGTATTACGAATGTACCCGATACTACCGCTAAGATCGCTTTTGTCGACAGCGATACCAAACTCAACAAAACGGGTATTCAATTTATAATAGGGCCCTATGATGACTATGCACTGGCCCGTGCCGTAGAACTCAAAGAACAACACGGAGGTACTGTCACGGTGCTCAACGTAGGAGAAGCCGAAGGCGAACCCCAGATCCGGAAAGCCCTGGCCATCGGTGCCGACGACGCCATACGTGTCAACGCTGAGCCCACCGACTCTTACTTCGTAGCTGCTCAGATCGCTCATATAGCCCAGCAAAATAACTACGACCTGATCCTGATGGGCCGCGAGTCCATCGACTATAACAGTGGCGTAGTACACGGACTGGTTGGTGAGATGCTGGGAATACCTTCGTTCTCGCCGGTGATGAAGCTGGACATCGAAGGCACAACGGCCAAACTGGCCCGCGAGATAGATGGTGGCAAAGAGTACCTGGAAGCCCCCCTACCCCTGGTACTGGGTTGCCAAGAGCCCATTGCCGAGTGGAAGATACCCAACATGCGCGGAATCATGACGGCCCGTACCAAACCCTTACAGGTAGTGGAGCCCGTAGCCGTCGAAGACTTGGCCATCAACGAAAGGTACTCACAGCCTGCCCCTAAGGGCCAGTGCAAGATGATTCCGGTGGAAGAGGTCGAAAAGCTGATCACACTGCTACGTACCGAAGCCAAGGTGCTGTAAGCCTTTCGACGTATTTATTAACTATTAACTTCCCTAAAAACTATGTCAGTACTAGTTTTTGTAGAAATAGATAACGGTTCTATCAAGAAATTATCCCAAGAGGCCATTACCTACGGAGCCGAGGTAGCCCGCATGATCAATGCCACGGCCACAGTACTAGCCCTGGGGGCAGCCGATGAGTCGGCGCTGGCGCAGGCTGGCAGCTTTGGTGCTACCAAGGTACTGCATGCCTCTGACCCGAAGCTGACCCACGAAAACAGCATGGCCTACGCCGATGTACTGGTACAGGCTGCTCATCAGGAAGGTAGCAAGGTGATCATAGTGGCCAAGTCCGGACTGGGGGATGCCGTAGCGGCACGCGCCGCGGCCAAGCTGAAAGCCAGTGTGATTTCAGGCATAACAAGCCTGCCGGAGATTAATGGCAACAGCTTTAAGGTAACCCGCAGCATCTACACGGGCAAAGCCTTTGCTACAGTAGACATACGCTCCGAAATAAAGATACTGGCTATCCGTAAGAATGCCGTAGAAGCCACCGAAACGGGCAACATGGCTACGGTAGAGACATTCTCACCGGCACTTAACGACGCTAACTTTACGGCTAAGGTTACCGATGTGGAGAAGTCCAACGCTGAACTCTCACTGACCGAGGCAGATATTATCGTGTCGGGTGGTCGTGGTATGAAAGGCCCCGAAAACTGGCAACCCCTGCTCGACCTGGCCAAGGCACTGGGTGCAGCTACCGGCTGCTCCAAACCTGTATCGGACCTCGACTGGCGCCCTCACCACGAGCACATAGGCCAGACAGGTATCAAAGTAGCGCCTAACCTGTACATAGCCTGCGGTATCTCGGGAGCTATACAGCATCTGGCCGGAGTAAACGGTTCCAAGTGTATCGTAGTCATCAATAAAGATCCCGAGGCTCCTTTCTTCAAGGCCGCCGACTACGGTATTGTGGGCGATATTTTTGAAGTTCTGCCCCGTCTTACCAAAGCAATAGAGGCCTCAAAGTAGTGATGATACCTTTTGTAGACCTGCTCTGTGTTTTTTTATACAGGGCAGGTTTTTATTTTTGTATTTTTGAAAACTATTTCTGTCTAAATACCACCTGCCACAGCAGCTCTGGAATAAATTTAGTAGAAAAATTGTTGGCGCAAGTGGATACGTATGCCACCAAAGCTACCCCATGGCATCGCCAGTAAGTCGAGCATGTTGAAAGAAAACTAGTAAAATAACGTGAAAAAAATAAAGCTTGAAATATTAGGACTATCCCCCAGTCAATCCCAATCGGGTTCTTTTGCACTGGTACTGGGCGAAGAGATGGGAAACCGGAGGCTGCCTATTATCATTGGGGTATTCGAGGCTCAGGCCATAGCGGTTCAGATCGAGAACATTGTCCCTAACCGGCCCATGACGCACGACCTGTTCAAATCTTTTGCCAATGCCCTGAACTTCAAACTTAAAGAGATCATTATTTCGGACCTCAGGGAAGGTATCTTCTACGCTAAGATCGTCTGCAGTGATGATTTGCGCGAAGTAGAGATTGATTCACGTCCTTCGGATGCCATCGCTATCGGACTGCGGTTCAACGCCCCGATCTATACCTACGAAACTATACTTTCGGAGGCCGGTATCGTATCAAGCGCCATGTCGGAAGAGGAAGACGAAGATGATGACCTGGTACGTGAGACTATACGTCCCAAAGGTACCCTGACTGAGCAGCTCAAAGAACTACCTAATGACGAGCTGCAAAGACTGCTGGACGAAGCTCTAAAAAACGAAGAGTACGAAAAGGCGGCTAAAATCCGGGATGAATTGGGCCGTCGTAACTAACATAGCTATTGCCTCATTACTATACAGGCGTCTGGATTTCCGGACGCTTTTTTCGTTAAAAATCCTTAACACGGGTCCCGCCAGACCCTACTAATGGTATTTATCCTTATTTTTGCAGCGAGTGCTGTCAAAGCCCGGGCCATCTAGAGGCTCATCAAGTAACCTTACTATTTACTCCTGCGTATGCCCAGAAAGAAGAAGAAGATTGGTAGTTATCCTAATACCATGATTGTAGTCAGCCTGACGGCCGCTCTCTTCCTGATTGGTTTTTGTGGAATGCTGGTCATACAGTCAAAGAAGATGGTATCCATCATCCGCCAGAACATTGAAGTGCGGGTCTTCCTGGAGAAGACGATTACCGAAGCCGGGCGCGACTCCCTTCTTCAGGCCATCCAGAAAAAGCCTTACCTACAGGCAAGTACTGAGGGGCCAGCTATCATATTTGTATCCAAGGAGGAAGCCGCCAAGGAATTCATTGAGGGTACCAAAGAGGACTTTACGACCTTTCTGGGCGAAAACCCCCTGCGAGACAGCTACCGCGTAAAGGTACAGGAAGATTATTTTGAAGAGGCAAAGCTCAAGCAGATCCGGGAAGATCTGGAAAAAATGGATAATGTGTACGAAGCCGTGTACCAGGAAAACCTGGCGGATAATATCAACCGCAACATTACCAAAATATACATCATCCTGTCCAGCTTCGCGCTCATCATGCTGATCATCATTGTACTGCTGATCAACAATACCATCAAGCTGGCTATCTATTCACAGCGCTTCCTGATCAGAAGTATGCAACTGGTAGGTGCTACCAACGGATTTATCCAGAAACCCTTTATACTGCGGGGGGCGCTGCAGGGCCTGTTAGGTAGTATACTGGCCTGTGGCCTGCTGGTGTTGTTACAGCAGGTGGCTGTCCGGAATGTGGAGGGACTATACATGTTACAGGAGTACGACAAGCTGATCATCCTGATGGTGTGTGTACTGATACTGGGCCTTATGATAGGTATCACCAGTACCTATCAGTCCATAGCGAGGTACCTGCGGATGTCACTCGACGATCTGTACTGAGACTAACGCATTGAATATTCTAAATACCTATTTATACAAAAGATTTTTTGCAATGAGTACAACTAAAAATCCATTACCTTTCTCATCAGCCAATTACCGCTGGATGCTCATAGGCCTGGCGCTGATTCTGGGAGGCTTTTTTATTATGAATCTTGACACAGAAGAGTTTGGCTTTGGTCTGCTGGGCCTGACTATTGGCCCTCTTATTGCCATCAGTGGATTTATTGTTGAGTTCTGGGCTATTCTACGCAAACCTTCTGACAAATGACTTTTTGGCAAGCCGTAATACTCGCCATTGTCGAGGGTATTACCGAATTTTTACCAGTTTCTTCAACTGGTCACATGATTATTGCATCCTCTATGATGGGGATCAGCCACCTGGAATTCACTAAGATGTTTACCGTCAATATTCAGTTCGGTGCTATTCTTTCTGTGCTTGTATTGTATCGTCGTCGCTTCCTGCAGACGCGTGACTTCTACTACAAACTATTTGTAGCTTTCTTACCGGCCGCTGTTATTGGCTTCCTGCTCAACGACTTCATCGATGCTATGCTGGAGAATGTCTGGGTCGTGGCTATTTCGCTGCTGCTAGGGGGCATTGTACTGGTATTTATTGACAAAATTGCCAACGAGTACCCCAAGGACCGCGAAATCACTTATCCCGAAGCGCTGAAGGTAGGATTCTTTCAGTGCATAGCCATGATCCCCGGTGTGTCAAGGTCAGCGGCTACTATTATCGGGGGTATGTTTCAGGGACTTACCCGTAAACAGGCAGCCGAATTTTCGTTCTTCCTGGCGGTGCCTACCATGGCTGCCGCGGGTGGTTATAAATTCCTGAAAACTTACCAAAGCATCCAGCCCGAAGACATCGAAACCTTACTGGTAGGCAACCTGGTAGCCTTCATTGTAGCCATGCTGGCCATCCGCTTTTTCATTAATTTTCTAACCCGCTATGGTTTCAAGGTATTTGGTTACTACCGTATCATACTAGGGTTGGTGTTACTCGGCTTACTGGCCTCCGGCTACAAGCTTGATATCGTGTAAGAATGACTACCAGTACTACCAAAGTACCCCAACAAGAGAATCAGCCGGCAGACGATGGGGAAGTAATCCTGATTGACAAGCCCCTCACCTGGACCTCCTTTGATGTGGCCAATAAGCTCAAGCGAGCCTGTAAGTTCAAGAAGATTGGCCACGCCGGTACCCTGGACCCATTGGCTACGGGCCTGCTGATTCTGTGTACGGGCAGAAAGACCAAGGAAATAGATACCTATCAGGCCCAGGAAAAGGAGTATACCGGTACCTTGGTACTTGGGAAAACTACCCCCTCCGTGGATCTCGAGACAGAGTTTGACGCGGAGTACCCTACTGACCATATAACTACTGAGTTACTCGATAAAGCCCGTCAGGCTCTTACCGGCACTATCGATCAAATCCCCCCTATTTACTCCGCTGTGCGCGTGGATGGTGAGCGGCTGTACAAAAAAGCCCGCCGTGGCGAAACAGCCGAAATCAAAACCCGTCAGGTTACTATTTCGTTATTCGAGATAGATGCTGATCAGTTTCCCGAAATCCACTTCCGGATCGTGTGCACCAAGGGTACCTATATACGGAGTATCGTAAGGGACTTTGGACAACTGGTGGGAAGCGGCGCCTACCTCAGTTCGCTCTGCCGCACCCGTATCGGCAACTTTCTGCTGGCGGATGCCTGGTCATTATCTGATTATATTCAGCAAAAGAGAGCCCAGCTTGACCTACCTAATGAATAATGAAAGTTTATAACTCCATCGAGTCGTTTGAAAAGCTCCCCTACGCCGTCGTGACAAGCGGTACTTTTGATGGAGTACATCTGGGGCATCAGAAAATATTGTCACGCCTGCGTGAAATCAGCGCCAACAGCGGCGGCGAAACCGTAGTACTGACCTTCTGGCCACATCCGCGCATGGTGGTGTCGGAAGATAGTCAGGGGCTTCAATTACTTTCAACCATTGACGAAAAAACCGAGCTGCTGGCGCATCTGGGTATACAGCACCTGGTGATAGTACCCTTTACCCGCTCCTTTTCTGAACTCTCCTCGGATGAATTTATTCGCCAGGTACTGGTAGACCGCATAGGTACCAAAAAACTGGTTATTGGCTACGACCACCGGTTTGGCCGTAATCGTGAAGGGAGTTTTGACTTTCTGCAGCAGAATGCCAGTCAGTATGGCTTTGAGGTAGAAGAGATCTCCCGTCAGGACATCGACCAGCTGGCAATCAGCTCAACGAGGATACGCAACGCACTGCTGGAAGGTGACGTCAAGGAAGCCAATGAGCTGCTGGGGCGCCCGTATGAGTTTTCGGGTACCGTCGTAAAAGGAAAACAAATTGGACGTACCATTGGCTTTCCTACGGCCAATGTACTGGTTAGGGAAAGCTATAAGCTAATACCGGCCAACGGCGTATATACCATTCAGGCCCGGCATGCCGGTACTTTATACGGAGGTATGCTCAATATTGGTACCAGGCCTACGGTAGACGGCACTACACGTACCATTGAAGCCAATCTGTTTGAGTTTAACAAGGAAATTTACGGGGAGAAGCTACAGGTAGAACTACTTCACTACCTGCGGCCCGAACAAAAGTTCAACAGCCTGGATAGTCTGATGCAGCAGATTAAGGCAGACAAGGAAAAGTCCCTTGCCTACCTCAATAAGTAACGCATGCTTTGATTAAGCTATTCTGACGTAGCTGCCCAGCCACTTGAGGTGGGTACCGTACTTCTGGAATATCTCCTGCACGGGCTGGTCGTCGTGGTGGCCTTCAAATTCAATCAGGAACCATGACTTAAAAGTCGATCCATCCCGAAGCGGACGGCTCTCGATCTTGGTCAGGTTGATACCGCGGTCATTGAAGTCTTTCAGGAATTCAAAAAGAACACCCGGCCGGTGCGTATTCGGTAAGTTAGCGATGATGGTAGTCTTATCAGACTGGCTCTTCTGGTTGACAAAGTCTTTGGACAGGATTACAAAACGCGTTCGGTTCTGATCTCCATCCCCGATATTATCAAATAGCACAGGTACACTGAACAACCGCGCCGCTATGTGCGAACAGATAGCCGCGGCGTCGGGCTCCTGAGCGGCTAGCTTCGCAGCCTTGGAGGTTGACTCTACCGGTATTAGCTCTACATTCAACTCTTCAAAGTACTCCCTCAGGAACTTGCTACACTGCCGGAAGGCTATATCTTTCGAATAAATACGCTTGATCTCGTGTACAGAGTCCGATTGGGAAGCAAAGGTAAAATGAATAGGCAGTAACACCTCGGCGGCTATAAGCAGCTCTTTTTCCCGGAGCAAATCCATGGTTTCACTTACTACACCCTCCTGATTATTTTCGATAGGTACTACCCCAAAGCGCGCACGACCGGTATCTACACTGTCAAAAACGGATCGGATGGTAGGAAGCATCAGGTAGTCGCTCATACCCCCAAAGCGGCTCTCGGCGGCCTGGTGGGTAAAGCTCCCCTCGGGTCCCAGGTAGGCGATACGTTCGGGAAGTTCCAGATTGCGGGATACAGCAAATATTTCAAGGAAGATAGCCTCAATGGCCGACCGGCTCAGCAGTCCCTTATTTAGCTTCTCGAGGCGATCCAGAATTTGCTTTTCCCGTTCGGGTCGATAGATGATCGTCTTGTTAGCTCGCTTAAGCTCACCTACTTTTTTGACCAACTCCATCCGCTCGTTGAGGAGCTGGAGGAGTTGGTCATCAAGGGTATCAATGTGTTTTCTTAAATCTTGTAAATCCACAGAAGGTAAGTGGGTATGGTAATTGATCGGATTGCAAAACTAGCTCACCAGAGCCAGTTCCTCAACGTTTTTCTCGATTTTGAGATTATCGATAATAAAGCGTTGACGATCCGGCGTGTTTTTGCCCATGTAGTAGGTCAGCAGCTTCTGAATCGACATTTCCTTTTGAAGGATGATGGGCTCAAGGCGCATGTCCTCTCCAATGAATTTCCCGAACTCATCGGGCGAAATCTCACCTAATCCTTTAAATCGGGTAATCTCAGGTTTACCTCCCAGTTTAGCTACCGCCTGCTTCTTTTCTTCTTCGGAGTAGCAATAGATCGTCTCTTTCTTATTCCGAACCCTAAACAGAGGAGTTTCGAGGATGTAAAGATGGCCATTACGCACCAGATCCGGAAAGAACTGCAGGAAAAATGTCATCAACAGCAGGCGAATGTGCATACCATCCACGTCGGCGTCGGTAGCAATTACAATCCGGTTGTAGCGCAGACCCTCGATGCCGTTTTCGATATCCAGCGCGTGCTGCAGCAGGTTAAACTCCTCGTTTTCGTATACTACCTTCTTGTTCAGTCCAAAGCAGTTCAACGGCTTTCCCCTCAGACTGAATACTGCCTGAGTCTGTACATCTCTGGACTTGGTGATAGATCCACTGGCCGAATCCCCCTCCGTCACAAACAGGGTAGTCTCCAGGCGCAGCTCGTTCTTTACATCCGCCAGGTGCAGCCGGCAGTCCCGGAGCTTACGGTTGTGCAGGTTGGCCTTCTTAGCCCGGTCGTTGGCCAGTTTCTTGATACCCGCCAGTTCCTTACGCTCCCGCTCCGACTGTTCAATGCGCTTCTTGAGGGCATCGCGCGACTCGGGGTGCATGTGGAGGTAGTTGTCCAGACGCTCCTTGACGAAGTCGTTGACAAAGGTACGTACCGTTGGGCTGTTAGGATCAGGAGAAATGTTAGTAGAGCCAAGCTTGGTCTTGGTCTGCGATTCGAACACAGGCTCCTGTACCCGGATGGCTACCGCCGCGATAATGGATGAGCGTACGTCTTCGGGTGCATATTCTTTATTGAAATGCTCGCGTACCGCTCTTACTACTCCTTCTCTGAATGCCGATAGGTGCGTACCTCCCTGCGTTGTATATTGACCGTTCACAAAGGAATAGTACTCTTCACCGTACTGATTACCGTGCGTAATAGCAAATTCAATATCATCTCCCTTAATATGAATAATCGGATATCTGATTGCATCCACATCCGTTTTACTACGCAGCAGATCGAGCAGACCATTCTGCGAAAAATATTTTTGCCCGTTGAAATTAACCGTCAAACCTGCGTTGAGGTAGCAGTAATTCCACATCATGTTATTCAGGTACTGAGGTATGTACCGGAAGTTTTTAAAGATGAGATTATCAGGTTCAAATATCGTTAAAGTACCATTTCGTTGATTGGTATCTTCTTCCACCGATTCTTTCACCAGCTCACCCTGGGCAAACTCAGCCCACTTGGTTTTACCATCCCGGAATGACTGAACCTTGAAGTAATTGGAAAGGGCATTAACCGCTTTGGTACCTACCCCGTTAAGTCCAACGGATTTTTGGAATGCCCCGGAATCATACTTTCCTCCGGTATTGATTTTTGAAACACAATCAACTACCTTGCCCAAAGGAATACCCCGACCGTAGTCACGTACCTCTACCCGGTGCTCAGAAATCTTTATTTCGATGGTTTTTCCATTACCCATCATATGTTCGTCAATAGAGTTATCGACGATTTCCTTGACAAGTACGTATATTCCATCGTCAACGGAGGCTCCGTCACCTAACTTACCAATGTACATACCTGGCCTTAGCCGGATATGTTCTTTCCAGTCCAGTGAGCGGATACTACTCTCGTCGTATTGTACATTTGCATTATCTGCCATAAAAAACTACCAATTTTTTAACAATACTGTATATATAATGTTTTAGTGAAGGCTTCGTTTAGAAAACGGATAAACCATATCATTAAAAATTCCAAAAAAAATAGATTCTGTCAAAAAAAATGAAAAATCTACGTTACTTTGCTCTTCGATAGGCCCGTTTTACCTTATTGTACTTTTATTAGAGTGAGCACAATTTAGGGATTTTTTTGAAATAATCCTTAACAGACAACTTCCAAGTATAAATCATTTTCTATGAACACTAAGAAACTGATGGAAATCAGTAAAATAGTATTGATTTCTTTTCTGATTGTCTCTACACCTTTATCATCCGTTCTATCTCAAGTAGCCCCCGCACCCACCACTGGAACAGGAACAGGAACAACAGGAGCAGGTACCACCGGCGCCGGAACGACCGGAACAGGTACTACGGGTACAACCGGTACTCAGCAAGGAGCCCCAGCCAATAGAGGAGCCGCTGGTACGCAGGGAAACACTCCCAATGCCAACAACGCCCCTACTAATAACACAAATCAGCAGGGAGAAGTGCTACAGGACACTAAATCCAATGCGAATCAGGAAAGAATTAATGCTGAGCTTCAGGCCGAAGCCGAAGCTAATCAAAAGCTGACTCAGGCTGAGCAGCAAAGACTGGCCCTTCGCCAGCGAATCTTTGGATATTCCATCTTCGCCAACAAGACTTTCCAGCCAAACCCCGACCTGAACATCGCTACTCCACGCGATTACACCGTAGGGCCGGAAGATGAACTGGATATCTATGTATACGGCTACGCCCAGATCACATACAACAACATCCTGGTTAACCGGGATGGCTTCATCACCCTACCTCGGGCCGGTTCTATCTATGTGAGCGGCAAGACTATTGAGGAAGTACGTAAAATATTAATAGATAAATTAAGCGCCTTTATTCCTGGCCTGCTAGGTACGAACGGACGCGCTCAAAGTACCCTAACTGTTACGCTGGGTCGGGTACGCAGTATCAACGTATTCGTAACCGGTGAAGTGGTGAATCCAGGTAGTTATCAGCTTACTTCGCTCAGCTCGGCTTTCAACGCGCTGTACCTGGCTGGTGGTCCTAATGAACTGGGTACCTTCCGTGATGTACGGGTTGTCAGAAATGGTAAAGTAGCAAGTCGTATGGACCTCTACGAACTGCTAATGAATGGTACCGCCAGAGGTGATATCCGCCTGCAGGATAATGATAATATCATAGTAGGTGTATACAAAGAAAGAGTTGACCTGACAGGTGAGGTAAAAAGACAAGGGCTGTTTGAACTACTGCCCGAAGAAAACCTGGCTACCCTGCTGGAATATGCCGGAGGATTCTCAGACAATGCTTATACTGAGCGTGTACGGGTATACCGTGTAACTCCCAGAGAACGCCGCATCATTGAAGTTCGCGAACCAGGCTTCAGCAGCTTTGATCTTAAGTCAGGCGATGAAGTAGAGGTACAGGTGGTACTGGATCGCTTCGAGAACCTTGTAAGCATCCAGGGCTCGGTAATGCGCCCCGGTGAGTACTCAATCGATAGCAACCCTACCCTTAAGTCACTGATCCAAAATGCTGATGGTCTGAGAGAAGATGCCTTTACCGGCCGTGGGAGCATAATCCGGACCAACGATGACCTGTCAGTTCAGAATATCTCATTCAATGTAGCCGATATCATTAACGGGACGGCCGAAGATATCAAGTTAAAGAGAATGGATGTAGTGTCGATTACATCAAAATTTGACCTGGCTGAACCTGCCTTCGTACGTATTCAGGGTGAAGTTAACAGCCCCAACACGGGCGCCGGAGACGGTACTTATCCCTATATGGCCAATATGACCCTGGAAGACCTCATCCTGAAGGCTGGTGGTTTTAAAGAATCAGCCAAGGCTTCCCAGGTAGAAGTAGTAAGAAGAAAGCGTGATATCAATATACTGGCTGCCGACGCCAAGATCTCTGAAACCTATATTTTTGATGTAAGCCGTGACCTTAACCTCCGTCAGGATGGTCAGGAGTTTGCCCTTCAGCCTTACGACGAGGTAATCGTACGACGGGCTCCCAACTATCGTGAGCAGACTTTTGTGGCCATCGAGGGTGAAGTACTTAACCCCGGCTTCTACGGCATTATCGCCAAGAACGAAAAGATCTCTGACATCATTCAGCGCGCCGGCGGACTTACTGATCTGGCTTACCCGGACGGAGCTACGCTGGTAAGACAGGTAGTGATATCGCAGAGCGAGGCTCAGCAGAAGAACGAAACTCTGCAGAACATTGCCAGTGATGTTAAGAAAGGATCCCTGGATGTACAGGTACAGGAGTCATCTGAGCAGCTGATCGGTATTAATCTACAGAAGATCCTGAGAAACCCCGGTTCTAACGAGGACCTGATCATTCAGGAAGGTGACCTGATCCGTATTCCTAAAAGACTTGAGACCGTACAGGTACAGGGAGAACTTCTCTACCCTACTACGGTGAAGTTTACACGTGGTATGCGGTTCATTGATTATATTTCGCAGGCTGGTGGCTTTACCAGAAAATCTCTGAAGAGAAGCGCCTATGTGAAGTATCCCAACGGATCAGTGGACAGAACCCGCAAGTTCCTTGCCTTTAATGTGTATCCCAAAGTGGAGCCAGGTTCTGAAATCTATGTTCCTATGAAAGTTGGCAACGAAATCACTGCTCAGCAGGCCTTACAGCAGGGTGTAAGTATTACATCTACTCTATTCACACTAATCCTTTCAGTACTAGCTTTCCGTAATATCCGATAAGAATTTATGTCACAAGTAATCCAGACAGTTCCTGAAGATCAGATCTCGCCCAAGGAGATAGTCTTGAAGGTAGTAGCCTTCAAAAATACCCTTCTCCGCAATTGGAAGATCTTGCTACTTTTCATTGTGCTAGGGGCAGGTATAGGATATGTACTAGATATCTACATGAAGAAGCCTGCCACGTACGAAGCTACTGTAGTTTTCAATCTTGGAGGTGGAAGTTCAGGCCCTGCCAATGAAATGGCTGGATTGTTGGGACTTGGTGGTGGAGCACCCGATGCGAATATCTTTACCGGCGAAAACTTCTTTTACTTTGTTACCTCAAGGCCTGTAATTGAAAGAGCCCTGATGAAGGAAGTTGATGTGTATGGTCAAAAAATACTCTTCGCCAACTTCTACATTGATTCAAGTGGTATCAAGAAAGACTGGGAAGAAGCAGAAGCCAAAGATCTGATCAACTTTCGTTTTACGACCAATGACCTGGAAAAGCTTTCACTTCAGGAAAGACTGGTACTAAACCAGATTGTAGAACGGACCAAAGGAGCAACCACCGTAGCTTCCCTTGATCGCAAGTCGTCGTTTACACAGCTTACAACCAATTCTCAGAACTCCACGCTGGCCAAAACCTGGGCCAATACGCTTCTGGAAACAGTAGAGGAAGTCTATACCGAAAACCAGACCTTCAAGACCCGTAAAACGCTTCGGCTATTACAAAGACGTGCGGACTCTCTGGCGGTGATTCTGGGACGTACAGAGGCTCGACTGGCTCGCGAAATGGATTATAGTACTCAGATCGTAGTACCTGAAGGAAAAGTATCGGTCAACAAGCTGGAACGTAATACGACCTTCATCCAGGGACTCTACATGGAGACCATGAGAAACGTGGAGAATACCCGGGTTTCGCTGATCAGAGAGGCACCACTGTTTACAATCATTGAACCCGTTAAAAGCCCGCTGGACATGAACATCGACACCGGCCAGCGCATGAAAGTCGGTCTGCTCATTGGCTTTGTATTTGGTTTATTCTTTATTTACATCAAGGATGTCTATGCCAACGTTATGGCAGATCCACGCGTCTAACCTATAACTTATGTCTCATTCAGTAACGATAAAGGCTGACGGATCAGAAAAAGATTATTGGAAGGATCTGTGGAGAAACAAGCAACTCCTGTGGATCCTTTCCAAAAGGGATATATCAGTACGGTATAAGCAGACATTACTAGGTATGGCATGGAGCGTTGTACGCCCTTTGATGACCATGCTTATAATGGTGTTTGTGTTCAGTTTTGTAGCCAAGCTCAGACCTGATCCAGGGGTCCCCTACCCACTCATGGTACTGGGTGGACTTACCATCTGGCTGTTCTTTGCAAATACTTTTTCGCAGATAAGCAGTAGCATTACGCTTAACTCTAATCTGGTCACGAAGGTATACTTTCCCCGGCTGATCATGCCGTTGAGTGCAGTAGCTGTTGGTTTTATAGATTTTCTGATATCACTGGTACTGTTTATCATCCTTTGCGTATGGTACCAGTATGCACCGGGCTGGCAGATTGTCTTTATGCCGCTATTTATCTTCCTGACATTTATGACTTCGCTGGGCTTTGGCTTATTCTTTGCAGTAGTTAATGTTAGGTTCAGAGATATAGGTCAACTGGTCCCCTTCATCATTCAGATTGGTTTTTATGTATGCCCTATTGCTTACAGCAGCCGACTGGTTGAAGACTCCTGGTGGTATAAGTACTACAATCTGAACCCGCTGGTTGGTATTATTGATGGGTTCCGCTGGTGTTTACTGGGTGACCAGGCCTTCTTCAATCCAGCCAGTTTGTATTCTACTATTATTGTTTCTCTGATAGCTTTGTCCATATCGGTTATGTACTTTCGTAAAAAGGAAAATACATTCGTTGACCACATATAGAAACCACATCCATTAGCATGTCTGTAATTACTGCCGAAAATATTAGTAAGAAATACATCATAGATCACAAGAGCTCAAAACGCTCGAACAGTATCCGTGACTTGGTGTCAGACACATTTGATAGTATTTTCAAACCTAACAAAGAGGAAAACAGCAAGGGTAAAGAGGAGTTCTGGGCACTACGCGATGTTAACTTTTCGATTCAGCAGGGAGACCGCGTAGGTATAGTCGGACATAACGGTGCCGGAAAATCCACCCTTCTGAAGATATTAAGCCGTATTACCAACCCTACCACCGGACAGGTAAAGATCAGCGGTAGAGTAGCCAGCCTTCTGGAGGTAGGTACGGGTTTCCATCCTGAACTGACCGGCCGTGAGAACATTTTTCTCAATGGTGCTATCCTTGGAATGAATAAGGATGAAATCCGGAGATCCTTTGACGCCATAGTAGACTTTGCCGGTGTTGAAAAATTTCTGGACACTCCTGTTAAAAGGTACTCTTCGGGTATGTACGTCCGCCTGGGCTTTGCCATTGCGGCCCACCTGGAACCCGAGATCCTGATCATCGATGAGGTACTGGCCGTAGGGGATGCCGAATTCCAGAAAAAGTGCCTCGGCAAAATGAGGGATGTATCGGACAGTGGCCGCACGATCCTGTTTGTAAGCCACAACCTGGTGGCGGTACAGGCGCTCTGTAACAAAGCCTTCTTCTTCGAAAAAGGTACCCTGGTGGATCAGGGCGATACGACACACATCGTAACTACCTACCTCAGCAAGATATCACAGAAAAACCTGGAGCGCCAGTGGGAAAGCCTCAACGAAGCACCGGGCAACGATCAGGTCCGAATCAAAAGCTTCAAGCTGATTCCGGAATACCAGGACAACCTGATGCATATCGATGTACGTACACCCATGCAGTTTCAGTTTGAATTCTGGAATCTGGAAGAAGAGGCCAACCTCAACCTGAGCATGCACCTGTACTCCTACACTGGCGAGTGTATCTTCAATGTAGGTACTACCTCACAAAACTTTGCGAAAGGGCTGGTAACGGGCAGTTGCGAAATACCCGGGCACTTCCTTAATGATGGTTCCTACGTGGTATCTATGATGATCGTGAAGGATACCAGCACCGTAGTCTACAACATGGAAGAAGCTCTGAGCTTCGACGTGGAAGATTACCGCGAAGGGGTAACCTGGTACGGCAAGTGGCCTGGCTTTATTCGTCCTCAACTTAACTTTTCTATTCGTCAAACAGAACCCGTAGTGAATGATTAATGTCACTAAGACCTTTCTCCCAGATAAGGCCGAATACATACAATACATCCATGAAATATGGGATAGGGTACAACTGACAAATAATGGCCCTTTACTGCAGGAGCTCGAAAAGCAACTTAAGGAGTTTCTGGATGTACAGCATCTCTACTTCTGTACCAATGGTACGGTAGTTCTGCAGATAGCTCTCAAAGCTCTGAGAATATCCGGAGATGTAATCACGACTCCATTTTCCTACTGTGCAACGACCAACTCCATCATCTGGGAAAACTGCACGCCGGTTTTTGTTGATATAGATCCGTTGACCTTCAATATCAACGCTGACCTTATCGAGCAGGCCATCACTCCACAGACTACCGCCATCATGGCTACGCACGTCTATGGGAATCCGTGCGATGTTGAAAAGATAGAAGCCATTGCCCAAAAGTATAACCTGCGCGTGATCTATGATGGCGCGCATGCCTTTGGTGTGACCTATAAAGGCCGCTCTCTGTTCTCCTATGGGGATGTAAGTACATGCAGCTTCCACGCGACCAAGGTATTCCACTCTATCGAAGGAGGAGCTATTATCTCCAATATACCGGAGCTGCACGAAGAGCTACACCTGCTGCGTCACTTTGGACACCGAGGCGATGAAGAGTACCGTTTCGCGGGTATTAACGGAAAGAACTCCGAATTCCACGCGGCTATGGGGCTTTGTAATCTTCCCCATGTACCTGCTATTATTCAGGCTCGTAAGGAGGTGTTTGAGTTGTATGACAAGCTACTCAACTGGGACTTACTGTTCAAACCTGAGCTAAGCCAGGACATTGAGTACAACTATGCGTACTATCCGGTAGTGTTCCAGTCCGAAGCGGTACTCAAGAAGGTGCAGGCAGCCCTGGTAGCCGAAGATATCATACCACGCCGGTACTTTTATCCTTCGCTGAATTCCCTGTCCTTTATGCCACGTACATACGCCTGCCCGGTATCCGAAGATATATCTGTGCGTGTTCTAAGCTTACCGTTGTACGTTGGCCTGCCTCAGGATGACATAGAACGTATAAGTAAGATCATCAACAAAAACCTGTGACCCCCCGTCATGGCCATACTTTATTGGATTTCATTTCTTGCGTTTGTAATTGGTGTTGGATTTACTGCAAAAAAGGTCGCTGACTCCTCTTTAACGGAGTGGATCATTGTTTCCTTTCTTTTTTTTGTAGGGTGCATTATACCTACAGGTTTCATACTTTCAGGTCTGCATCTGACCGCTACTCCCTGGGCCTGGATCATTGGCGTATTTATAGCGCTGGCCATCTATAATCTGGTGTGGCCTCGTTTGGTACCTGCTCCCCCAGCCTACTCTGTCAGGTCCCTGTTTCGTGACCGTATACAGACGCTAAAAAACTGGATGCGGGATCTTACCCCCTACCTGAAGTTTCTGTTCATAACCATGCTCGGCACGTTGGGGATCATTGCGGTTACCAATCTGCTGCTGGTCCTGTTCACAGTGCCCAATGAGTGGGATAGTATGACGGGCCACCTCAACCGGGTGATCCGCTACATCCAGCATGGTACCATGGCGCACTTTGGAGGTACTAACTGGAACATGGACACCTATCCCAAGAGTGTTACGGCCATACAGATATATACCTACCTCATCAGTGGTAAGATCGAGAATGCCATGAAGCTAATTCATCATTCTGCCTACTGGATCAGTATCATTTCTATTTTCGGGATTAGTCAGCGGATCAGCCGTAACCTCTCGGCGAGTATTTTCTGTGCCCTGGCGTACAGCATGTTCCTCGACTTCCTGATGCAGGCCATTACCACCGAGACGGATATAGTACTTACCGCTTACCTGAGCTGCCTGCTGTACTTCCTGTTTTCGTACCACGCTACCCGTCAGAACAAGTATCTGTACCTGGCTGGCCTGGCCTTTGGTGTCGTATATGGGCATAAGATCACCTTTACGCTGCTGCTCCCCTCGGTGTTTGCGGTGATGCTGTACACGGTGTTCATTGCGCAGGATTTTAAGACCTTCTTTAACCGGGTCTGGCGGTTGGGTGTGGCTATAGTAGTTGCCATGCTCATCTATACCCTGCCTACCGGCTATATCCGCAACATCCAGGTATTTGGTCACCCGATTGGTCCTCCTACAGCGTTGAAGCACCAGTCCGTAGAACGGGCAGGTACTTTGCGTAACCTGTTTGAACAGGGCAGCCGCAATGTAGTCCGGTACAGTTACGACTTCTTCAACCTGGATGGTATCCGTAACGCGCAGTGGGGCTACGAACTCAATACGCTGGTAAGGAAGCCGATCGTGATGCTGGAAGACAAACTGCATATGCGACTGGACGAGGAGACTGATTTCTCTATTGTTCCCTTTGCTTTCCAGCGCCGGTTTGAGTTTTATAATGCCAATCCCTACTGGGGCGTGTTCGGGTTTGCCCTGACCCTCCCACTGGTACTGCTGGTCTTTTTCAGGATCATCTGGTCGCGGCCCCACTGGTTCCTGGCACTGGCTATTGTCTTACATTTTATAGCCATTTCCTACTCGGCTCCCTACGACCCATTCAAAGGCAGGTACTTTATCGAGACGGGTCTCTTTGGAGTCCTGTTCTTAGTGCTCCTTTTCACGCACCACCGGTTATCAATACTCAAGCCACACCGCTGGCTATGGAAGGGGTATATCGGGCTGATCGTGGTACTGGGCTCAATATCGGCACTGATGTCGGTGTTTCTCAACACACGTGCACTACCCTTTTCGGCGTATGGGTACGAGTCGGCGTTTACAGCGGAGCGCATTCGCTTTATGACCTTTGCGCGTCCTGACATTACACCCGCCTACCTTGCCTATGACTCCATCGTACCTCAGGATGCTACCGTAGCCTTAGGTACCATCAACGACGACTTTGAGTACCCTCTCTATGGAGAGAAGCTGACTCGCCGATTGATTACGATCAATCCTTTTGAGAAGGGCGTTCAACCCATTCCCCCCGAGGCTGATTATCTGTTTTTTGCGAAGAGTGTTATCAAGCCACAGCCGGGCGATATCAGATTGGGATCAGACACCACGATGACAGACTTGATTGTCAAAGGAGAAGATTATTACCTGCGTAAGCTTAAGTAGCCAGCTTACCTATTACCTAACTAATCGGACATACTATGACCATAGCCATCATGCAGCCTTACTTTTTACCCTACATCGGGTATTATCAACTCATCAAAGCAGTTGATAAGTTTGTGATGTATGATGATGTCAACTACATCAACCGGGGCTGGATCAACCGGAACAACATCCTGGTAGGTGGTAAAGCGCACTTGTTTACCATTCCTTTGAAAGATGCTAGCCAGAATAAACTAATCCATGAAGTAACACTGGCGGATGATGCTCAATGGCGCAAGAAGCTACTGAAAACCATACAGCAGTCGTACCAGAAGGCGCCTTGCTATTCGAGTGTATTCCCGGTGATAGAGAGTATAGTCCAATACGATACCAATACCATTTCTGAACTGGCTCTTCAGAGCCTGATTCAGGTCAATGAGTACCTGGGTATAGATACGGAGATTGTTCCCTCTTCTACCGTCTATACTAATGCAGACCTGAAAGCGCAGGATCGTATACTGGACATCTGTCAGCAGGAGCAAGCCACCCGCTACATTAATCCCATTGGCGGTATGGAGCTGTACGACAGACAGAAGTTTGCTAATGAAGGCATTGAGTTATTCTTTATAAAATCTTCATCCGTTACATACCCTCAGTTCAAGAATGACTTTGTACCTTGGCTGTCCATGCTGGACGTGCTGATGTTCAATGAAGTAAGCACCATACACGAACTACTAACCGCATACGAACTTATCTAGGAATGGCAAAAGTTATCATATTCGGAATAATGGACACGGCCGAACTGGCCCACTACTACCTTCAGCACGACTCGGAACACGAAGTTGTAGCCTTTACCGTCAATCGGGAGTACCTGCGGGAAGAGTCATTCAGAGGACTTCCGTTGGTGGCTTTTGAAGATGTAGAGACCCTTTTCCCCCCCCAAGAGTACCAGTTCTTTGCGCCCATGACCGGCCGCAACATGAACCGCAATCGGGAGAAGATATATAACGAAGTCAAGGCCAAAGGGTATAGCTTTATTTCCTACATAAGTTCCCATGCCACCATTCTGGATAAAAGTGTCGTGGGCGACAACTGTTTTATTCTGGAAGACAACACCATTCAGCCGTTTACGACCATTGGAAACAATGTAGTACTCTGGAGCGGTAACCACATCGGCCACCACGGGCAGATCAAGGACCACGTGTTCTTTACCTCGCACGTAGTGATGTCGGGCCACTGTGTGATCGAATCTTATTCATTTTTTGGAGTCAACAGTACTATCCGCGACTATACCCATGTCGCGCAGGGTACGCTGGTAGGTATGGCCGCCGCTATCACCAAGGATACTGAAGAGTGGGGAATCTATATCGGAAACCCCGCCAAGAAAGTACCTGGTAAGCTAAGCCACGAAGCTTATTAGTATATTTTATAACAAGTAGGTCTTTCTACTTGTCATAGTAGTTAGTGCGCCCTGTAAGAAGAGGAGAAATGTCCAAGAAAGTACTGTTTATAAGTCACGATGCCAACCGGGCCGGTAGCCAGCTGTTGCTGCTCCAGTTGCTTAGGCTACTCAAGAAAAAAGGAGTACCTATGCACCTGCTGCTATGCGACGGAGGCAGCATTGAATCGGAGTTCAGAGAGGTAGTACCTACCACCGTTGTACCGGGTAGCCAGGATGTGCTGCTGGGTGCACGTATTGATAAGGTACTCTCAAGGGCAGGTATATTCCGGAGGCTGAAGCAGCAAAAACAACGGAAAAAGCAGCAGCAGTTTGAAGCAGAGCTGAAAGGGCTGGATATAGGTCTGGTATTTGTGAATTCGATCGCCAATGCCGAGCTGTACCACCGGCAGCTTACTTTCCTGCACCACCTCCCGGTAGTACTTTTTGCACACGAGCTGCAGATGTCGGCTGAAATGTATACCGAACGGCCCGACCTGTCTTTCCTTATCCAGAAGACCAACCATCTGATTGCCGTTTCCCACGCGGTATCCAGCTACTACACGAGGGAATTTGCCTTTCCGGAAGAAGAGGTAAGTACCTTTACCCTCATCGACCACGAGGCTATTGACAAATGCCTGAAGGTAGCGGACCATCACCTGCTGGAAACCCAATACAACATCCCCCGGGATGCAATAGTCATTGGTGGCTGCGGCAACGCCGAATTACGCAAAGGCAACGATATATTTAACTGGATTGCCCGGATCGTACTCCAGAAAACAGCACCGCTCCCGGTGTACTTCGTATGGGTAGGTGCCGGTCCGGAACATGAGATTTACAACCTGCTCATCAGCGATATTCAGCGCATGGAACTGCAGGACAAGATTATTCTTATACCTCCTACCCCCAACGCACTCGATCTGATCAGCCGGTTTGATCTACTGCTGCTTACTTCGCGGGAAGACCCTTATCCGCTGGTAGTACTGGAGGCCGCTCTTAACGAAACACCCATCGTGTGCTTTGATAAGGCCGGTGGAGCTCCTGAGCTGGTTGAGCACAATGCCGGATTTGTAGTACCCTACATGGATATTTCGGCGGCTTCGGAGGCCGTTATTCAGCTCATTGTAGATCCGGCGCAACGTCAGGCGATGGGACGCAAAGCCCGCGAAAAAGTCCTGAAAAGACATGATACACGTACCAGCGTCAAGAAAGTACTATCAATATTACAAAGGTACCTAACTTTGCCGCTGTCCGAAACCCATGATCAATGACCATTGCTTTTACAATTTGCTCCATTAATTACCTGGCTCAGGCACGCACCTTAGGTGACTCGCTGGCAGCTACCAATCCGGATATCAAGTATTTTGTAGGCTTAGTAGATCGCCTCGAAGGTGTTAGCTTTGATGACTCCTACCGCCCAGACTTCCCGCTGGTTGAGATACATGCCATTGGCATTGAAGGATTCGAGGAGATGTGTGAGCGGTACAATATCACGGAGCTGAATACGGCCGTAAAGCCATTTTATTTTACGTATTTCTTTAACAAGTACCCTGAGGCTGATAAAGTCATCTACTTTGACCCCGACATTATTGTTTATCAGCCGCTTACGCACCTGCTGCAGTCACTGGATACACACGAGGCCGTACTGACGCCGCACGTTTGTACTCCGATTGAGGACCGTCAAACTCCCAACGAACTGCATCACCTGAATACAGGTATCTATAATCTGGGATTTGTGGCTTTCCGGAAGACAGATCAGACGCGGCAGTACATCAAGTGGTGGGAAGAAAAGCTCCGCTACGAGTGCCTGATCGCGCTCTGCGACGGCCTGTTCGTGGATCAGAACTGGATGAACTTTCTGCCGCTTTTTGTCGAAAATACCTACATCGAGCGCGATCCCGGCTATAATGCCGCGTACTGGAACCTGCACGAACGGCAGTTCTCGGTGGGTCCGGATGGTACCCACCTGGTCAACACGGATCATCCCCTGGTATTTTTCCATTACAGTGGCTATGACCCGGCCAAACCTGCTGTACTCTCCAAGTACCAGGACCGGTTCGAACTATCGCAACGGCCGGATCTGACACCCCTTTTTGATATTTACCGCAACAGCCTGATCCGGAACGGGAATGAGTACTACCGGAAGTTTCCCTGCTGCTACATCAAGCCGCCTAAGGTACTTCGGTACCAGCGGGTGCGAAAATGGCTGAAAAAGCCGGTGGAGTACCTGATTGACAAAATAGATACCATCTGATGAAAGAACTTGTGACCGTGGTGGTACCTGTTTACAACAGCCAGTTAACGCCCTTTAAGGAGAAAATGCTGGCGCAGTGTACCACTACACTCGAAGACTTTCCGCTCCTGTTCATCAGTGGAGATGGGCTCGACCTTTCGGCCCTGAAAGACCAATATCCCGACTGTACGCACTATACCTTTGACAGCAAGTATTTCCAGAACCGTACTACCTTATCCAGTCTGTTATTGAGGGAAGACTTCTACGAACGCTTCGACTGGAGTGAGTTCATCCTGCTCTTTGAGTGCAACAGCTACATATACCGGAATGAGTTGCGTTACTGGTGCCACCAGGGGTATGACCTCATCCAGGCAGCGCCTGCCGACCTGGATCGCTCGCCCAATTTCTGGCAACCCGCCTTGAATATTATAAAGCCCAAAGCCCTGTCTGCCCCTGCGGTGGCTGAGCTGAAAACGAGCGGTATATCACTTAGGAGAGTGGAAAAGCTGCAGAAAGCACTGAAAAAGTACCAACGGGAAGCCTATCAGTTCAGGAAAAGACCAGAATCCGCCCAAAATGATTCTCTATTCTGGGAAACAGAAGTCAATAAGGTGTGGCCTTACCTGCAGCTACCAACACCCATTGTACGTGATCGCTTCGCCTTATACGCAAATTCCAAAACAATTGAGGCCATAAAGCCGTTCGCTCTAACGGGGTTGACCGAAAATGATACCTACCACCTGAGTTAGCCTCCTTGCCTATTACAGTTACATGAATATATTTTTTACCATTTGTAATCGCACTGAACTGCCCAACGCCATTGCGCTGGGGAGTACAGTAAAAAAATACCATCCGGAAGCTCAGATGATCATTGGATGGGTAGATGAAGCACCCGTCCCTTCCCTACCCGAGGATATGTTGCGGTTGTCGGTGAAGGTCGTTGCCATCCCTAATTGGGCGACCATGTATGAGCGCTACTATGACTTTGAACTAGTAGCAGCCTGTCGTCCGTGGTTTGCTCACTATATTTTGCAGACCAACCTTGACTGCAGTCGGCTCATCTTTTTAGCACCTACTACGTTTCTGTATCAGGCGGTCCCTTTTGAGAGTCTACCCGACGCAGACTTGCTCCTGACTCCACACATGACTCAGCCGCTGCCCGTAGGTACTGAGCTGGATGATAAAAGAATTCTGAATATAGGTATGTACCATGCCGGCGCCTGGATGCTTCGCCGAGGTACCGAAACCGAGCAGCTACTGATCTGGTGGAAGCTGCGAACCTTTGATCGGGCTCACTTTGACCTTTGCCAGGGCATGTGCATGGATCAGCTGTGGCTCAATTTTGCCCCCATCTGGGTCCGCAACACCTCCCGTCTCAGTCTGCCCGGCTGGCACCTGGGACTGCACTCCATCACCCAGCGAGACCTTACCGTAGCGAATGGAGCCTTCCAGGTTAATGGAGCTCCGCTTATATCGGCTGATTTTGCCGGATTGCCCAGTTACCACCCCGTATGGTCGGATCATGAGCGTCTGCTGAAACACAACCGGTCATTTGAGCAGCTCTACCGCCAATACGTTCAGTACCTGGAACAATACAAAACGTACAGGATCAAGAATGCTCCGGCCTTTGGTCAGACACCAGCTATCAAAGGAAACAGGACAATGAGAAAGGGGATGGTATCCAACCTGAAAAAGGTACTCAGCCAGATCGATAGGTATGAGATAGGTCAGGGAGCTAATTCCTGATCCTGTGTAGCAACAAGTGAGCGGCCCAAGCAGAGGCTAAAGTCGGAAAGGCGTATATGGTAAATGTGAATCAGGACGTTGTGTGGTAAGGTCTGGGGCAAATATGTAAAGAAATAGTATTTAATTAGTACTGATATCTAAGCACCTACTGATAGTCAGTATCTTACAGTACTACAATAAAGTACAATAATTACTGTCACTATCACTCAGTAAGTTAAAAAAGGTATCTTTGTAATCGGATCAGAAGTATACTATCACTTACAGTATTGTTACTTTTACGAAAGAATAAAAGGTTGAAAAGATAAAACATGGATGTTTCACAATTCTTAGCCGTTTTTAATCCACTCAAAAACTTTAATAACCTTAGGTATTCCATTGGTATCTATATGCTATTCAATGGATTCCCGATTATTTTCTTTGTTCGTGATACATTGGGTATTGGTCCTGCTTCAAGTACATGGACAGCTGCTTTCTGGATGCTCGGATTGGTGTTTATGCTTCCCGCTAACCTCTTTCTGCGCATATACCGGCCCAATGCGGTCCTCTTCAACCTGAGTGTCATGTTTTTGTTGCTGGCTTTCTTTTACTACATGCTTCCTGGTTCATCTGGGGCTGGCATGGTAACAGAGCTCGGTAACTACTTCTTTATTTTTGCTTACCTGATCCTGATTGTTCAGATCCCTAATACAGTTAAAGAGACTCTGATACCTGTTATCTATATCATGTCTCTGCTTTCAAACTTCTCCCTGATCTACTCGCTCATGGTCGATCCTAACTGGACCCTGGGTATGAGAGCGGCGATCACCTTTGCTAATGAGAATGCGCAGTCGGGGGGTAATCCGCATGCTGCCGCTCGTAATGCCATTGTCTGTATTATTTCATCAGGAGTACTGATCTGGCAAAGCCGAAGTATATTGTTGAAAACCCTGTTCTACATTTCGATTATTTTCAGTGTAGCCATTATCATTCTGACCCAGACTAAGTCAACCTTCCTGGCGCTGATCCTGATGGTGATGTTCTATGTATACGCCAACTTCTCGCTCAAGAAAATCGGAAGTACCATCTATAATTTCTTTTCGTTCAAGACCCTCCTGGTGGGTATCATCATACTACTGGTAGCTAATTACTTCCTCAGCAAGTACTACGACATCTACGCCATCATCCTGAATTATGGTGACGTACTCTTCGCTCGTTTTTACAACGTATACTATACTATTACCGGCGTACAACTAGAAGCTGAGTCTACCATTGATGCTTCTTCGATGGGACGTGTTACTAGTTTTGAGCTGTTTTTCAACTCACTGGGCAACCTGGAAATCATGCTCCTGGGTCTTGGATATAAGGCGACCTTCCTGGATGTACCCTTCCTGGAAGCCCTTATCAACCACGGAATACTAGGCTTCCTGTTCTTTGATGGCTTCTTGTTCTATCTGTTTATATACACCTACAGAGAGGTGATGCGACAAACTACGGGTATCGCTCTGTTTGTGGCCTACCTGTACGTCTATACCATACCACAGATGGCAACGGGTGGGCGTCCCTACGACATTACCTACTGGTTTTCTTTCATCCTGATGGTGCGGTTCCTGGGTATAAAGTACCTGGATGTAGCTCCCAAACAACCTAAGTTGGCAACGGCAACCGCCTGATCTATAATTTACCATTATACCCAGCATTACCTATTTTAGTACATGAAACGAGTTCAACAGATTGCTTTACTTGTGTTCCTGGTAAGCTTCATCGTTCGTGTTATAATCATTAACTTCACCCCCGGTTCCAATAGCTTCGCAGATATATCCTGCCTGGTCAATGGAGGCCAGATGATAAGCAACGGCATCAACCCGTATGATTTTGAAGATAATGTAGAATTGAGGGAGAAACTACGGCTGGATGCCATTGGCGACAACTTCTGGCTGTGTTCATACCAGCACATCTGGAATTACCATAGTGCCAACAACCTTCCCTTCAACCTGCTTTTCAACGGATTCCTGGACTTTTTCTTTGATGGTAACGTGTACTATTACCGGTATGCCTACGCCTTTCTGGATTCCTGCATTGGGTACATCACTACCCTGTTCTTTTTCCAGTTGATGAGCCTGCCCATTAATCTTCTATCCATTGTGTTTGTACTACTGGTGAGCAGCCTTTCACCCGCCCTCCTGCTCAATGGTACCTTTATTCCCGAAGACAAGGGCTTTCAGGTCCTGCTGATCCTGCTGTCACTATGGTTTTCGATTCACCGCCGCTTCTTCTGGGCCTGTCTGTTCCTATCTTTTTCCATTGGATTTAAGGCCATAGGTGCCCTCGTAGCGCCCATATGTCTGGCTTACTATGTACTGGGCAAGGACCACTTCCTGCAGACCGGAGAATGGCAAACGGTGGTCAAAGAGCTATTCACCCCGGCTGATCGGCTCAGAAAGACTATTCTATACACCCTGGCTACGGTTGGCCTGTTTCTGGTCATCTACCTACCTTATGCCAGTGACTTTGCCCGCATCATAAATGAGCGGATCCTGTACGATATAGACAATGCCCCCAACCACTCTTCCCTCTGGATTGTGTTCTACCGGACGTTTCCGGAGAACTGGCAAACTATCCGTACTACCATTCTATGCCTGATCACGGTGATACTGCTGGCAGCTTTCCTGAAAAACCTGATCCCTGCGGACATTTTCCTGCTTTCGATCCTGCTGCTGTTCCTGTGTGTGGCCCTTCTTACCGGCTCGCTTGACCGTAACAATATGGCTATGCAGCCTCTCATCGTGTACATGGCTATGCGATGGAGGAAAGAGGGGATGATACTTGGCTGGTATTACGGCATAGCTGGTATTCTTATGCTCTTTCCGGTGGCCTACAAGCATTTCATTGACGATACCATCGAGTATGCCTTTTTCAGCAGTCTGTTTGTATTGGGGTACTGTATTGTGTTCTACTACATTGTGATCCGAAAAGCCTTCCAGCTATGGATACTAAAAAAGGGGGTTGTTGCTTAACCCCCTTTTTCATTTCTGTCTTACGTATCAGTACCGAGGTACATGAAGCTGTAAAAGCTCCCTTTAATTTTGGTACACTCTCATTTCTGAGCCTTCTTCTCCTTTGAACTCTTTGATCGGGCTGTACCCATCAACTGCCCTATCAGTAATCAGGTACTTGTATTTGCCTGCTTTGAAGTCCTGCAGACTCTTCTCCCACTCTACGCTGTGGCTGGTCAGGAGTACATTATCCATATACACGTCATAATCGTATTTTGGCACATCTTTGCGGTCGCTGTAGCGGAGCAATATCTGGTACTGGATGTCATAGAGTCCCTCATCTTCAAAGGCAAACGACTTAGCTACCACGGCTAGCCCCGCATTGTTCACTTCGTTGCCCTCCTTATTGCCCAACAGGTAGTTCAGCTTACGGACCATCAGGGTAGTATCTTTCCGCTGCTCCTGATTCCGTAGTAGGGCCTGTCCCGATTTTTTGAGATAAAATTCAAAGTCAATTGGTACCAGGAGCTTTGAGTCGGTTGGTAACGTTTGTACCCAATCGTAGGCCGAGAACACATTGATACGTTTATGTCCTCCTTCCTGAAATGTATAGTATTGCCACTGATTTGAAATTGCAATAACCAGCACCAGTACCAAGCTGACCACACCTCCTGCCTTACGGCTCTGCTGGTACACAAAGCCTACTCCCAATCCGGCCATCACCAGCGTTATGACTCCGGCAGGTAGCACATGGGTATCGTATATCTTGGCCGAGCGCAGTACCAGAAAAAGAAAGAATAACCAGTTAAAAACAACTACCCAGTACTGAATCTTCTTCTGCCTGAGCAGTACATACGTGCCCAGCGATGACAGGATTATAATAAGATAGCTCGTAGGGTTATCAAAATAACTCCCGATGTATTCCTGATTGAATAAGGTCTCCATGGGCTTATCGTTCATCTTGGCGATGATCCCACCCACAAACGATTTGGCAACTACTAGCGGGTCAGTTAGTAGGAACGGACAGAGCGCTACAAAGACCAATAAAGTAGTACCCATGGAATTGAGGGTTACCCGCCAGCGCTCCTGCTTTGGCAGCAGGAAGAATAAACTCAGGTAGAAAATCGGCGAAACAAACAGGAACAGCAGCCGTTCAGCTATTACGACAGCGAAGAGTATGGACAGCTCCCGGGCTCTATGCGCTGTAACCTGGGAGGAGAAAACGAGTTGTACTAATATATACAGGAATATACATCCCGAAATAGCCTCCGGACGAAGGACCGGCGCATTGAACCAGACTACGTAGGAAGTAACAATAAGTATAGAGAGACAGGCCTGAACGACCGGAGTAAGCAGGGGGTGGTTTTGCCGGTAAATAAAGCGCACCGTCAGAAACAGAAAAAGCCCAATGACTACCAGCTGAATGGTACGGGCTATGAGTATATACGGTTCGCGGTTGATCAGGTACTGATACGCGGCAAAATCAAACTTTTCGAATACTCCGATCAGACTATCGTACGTACCAATGCTACTTAAAAGGGTGATAAGTACATCTACACCATAGATCAGAAAGAATATCAGGGCAGTAGGTGTAGCAGGCCAGTCGAGGCAGCGCGGCGTAATGCCATACCATAGAAAAACGCCTGAATCAGCTACAGAATTCTCATCAACGGTGTAGTAGGAAAAAAAGGGAGGAGAAACAACACTGACGTAGAAGGTATAAATCCAAATTGCGGAAAGTACAAGAAAGGTCAGTAATTGAGTATTTTTTGTATTTAACATAGGGAAAGTTTCAGGCCAGGCTACTTAAACCAAAAGTAATTATAAATTTGCGGTGTTGAAGGCACAAAATTAGAAAAGCTTGATGCGTAAAATTGTTTTAGGAATTATTATTTTTTTAATCCTTGCCGTGGTAGCGGCAGAACTGGTTTTGCGCTACAAATATGGCTTTCTTAGTGCGCCTTTGTACGTAGCTAATCCTGATTATGAATACATCTATGCTCCCAATCAGGAAATCGAACGGTTTGGTAATACTATCCGTACCAACAGCTTCTCCATGCGCAATGATCCAGTCAATCCGTCTGACACCACCGTCATACTTCTAGTTGGCGACTCAGTCGTAAACGGCGGTAGTCTTACCGATCAGGATAGCCTGGCCTCCACTATGCTGGAAAAACGGCTGACCCAGACGCTGGGCCGGCGCGTGCGGGTACTTAACATCTCGGCTGGATCATGGGGCCCTGATAATGTTGCGGCCTACCTACGGAAGCACGGCCTTTTCAACGCGAATCTGATGTGCCTGGTAGCGAGTAGCCACGATGCCCATGATATTATGGGGCATGAGCCCGTAGTAGGCATAGACCCCAACTTGCCGGACAAGCAATTTGACTGGGCGTTGCAGGAACTATGGGTACGGTACGAGTGGATGATTGAATACATGTGGGAAAGCAAGGTAAATTTAAAGAACCTGCTGAGATACATAGAAGGCAGTGCCAACTTTGCTCCCCTACCCGAGAAGGACCGCCCGACTACCGGCATTGTAAAAAACGGCGAGGGATTTAATCCGGGCTTTATGGAGCTGGCCGAGATCGCACGCCAGAACGGAATACCCTTCTTCATATTTCTGCACCCTGAGACCTTAGAGATTGAGCAGGGTAACTATAATAGTCAGGGACAGGAGATCATTCAGTTTGCCCAGCAAAATGGGATTCGCCTGATCAAAGAATTAGAGGTAGGTGCTTCCAAAGTGTACTACCGCCGGGGCGATCTGGTCCATTACAACTCCAGCGGACAGCTATTCCTGGCCAATCAGTTGTATCCCCTTTTCCTTAGCCACCTAAGCCCCTCTCACTGATGCGTGTACTTATTATACATAATCAGCTGTGGGCTCACTACAAATCCAAGCTTTTCAGCGAAATCTATAACAACCTGAGGGCCAACCACCCCAAAGCTGACTTTAAAGTAGTGCACATAGCCCTGCATGAGGCCAGCCGGGCCGTAATGAAGGATGACGAGAGCATCCGGTACGAGTACCCGTACGAGGTGTTGTACCAAACCAGTCTGGATTCGGTGGGTTTTGCGGATCGTCTGAAAGGTTTAATGAAGGCGTACCACGCCTATAAGCCTACGGTACTTAACATTACCGGCTACTTTGACTGGGCGCAGATCCTGCTGATGCTGTACGCCAAGGCACAGGGCGTAAAGATTGTGCTATCGTCGGAGTCATCCAGCATGGACCGGCCCCGCTCCGGTATCAAAGAACGTCTGAAGGCTCTTATTGTCAACTCAGCCGATGCCTATTTCTGCTTTGGCAGCTCTTCGGCGGAGTACCTCAAGACATTAGGAGTACCTGACTCCCGAATTGCGGTCAGGCAGGCGGCGGTGATAGACGAGCAGGTTATCCTGAATGCCTACCAGCGCGGTACGGAGCTACGTCCAATGCTACCCAATCTGCCCCGCTACCACTTTGTGTACGTCGGGCGCCTTGCTCCCGAGAAGAACCTGCTGCTGCTGACTAAAGCTTTTAAGGAAGTAAAAAACACGGTGGCAGGGGCCGTAGATTGGGGGCTGATGTTCATAGGAGACGGTACCGAAAAGAATAATTTAGCCGAATACGTTAACCAAAATGAGGTTTCCGGAGTTACTTTCACCGGTGGTTTTCCCTGGCACAAAGTACCCGAGTGGTTAGCGCAGAGTACTGTGTTGGTACTGCCCAGCTTGTCGGAGCCCTGGGGATTGGTAGTCAATGAAGCGATGGTATGTGGGATGCCAGTGATTGTCTCCCAGAAATGCGGCTGTGCCGACGATCTGGTGAAGCAGGGGGTGAATGGACATCAGTTTGACCCAACTAATCAGGCAGAGCTGGAAGAAATCATGTCGTACTATATCAAGAATCCCGATAAACTTAAACCCATGGGTGAGCAATCCCGGGCTATTATTGCCCCCTTCTCATCTACCAAAATAGCGCGCGAAATGGTCAACACCTACCGCAGCTTATCCGAAACAAAGTAGGCTTTTATGCGAATTCTGAATATTTGCGCTTATACCTGGGCCATTGGTGGTCCTGCCCGAATTATCTACGATCATACAACAGAGGTACTCAAATACGGCCATCAGGTAGATATCCTGAGTCCGATGACTCCCGGTGAGAAGTCTTATCCCGTACCCGAGGGGGCACGTCTTATTGAGTGTAAGCGCACCCCGTTCCTGAGTAAGATTTACCGTGAGTTTTCGACAGAGCTGTACGACTACCTCAAAAAGAACATCCACCGCTACGATGTTATCCATATCCATGGTATCTGGCATTTTGGAAGCTTGGCTCCTTTTCTGATCGAAAACAAAGTGCCCAAGGTCATCACCATCCACGGTCTGCTGGATCGGTGGGCTATCCGCCATAGCCAGTGGAAGAAACAGCTGGTGACCTTTCTTTACCAGAAAAAACTACTGGGCAAAGCTGATCTCATTCAGATCAACAATACGGACGAAGAAGAGGATGTAATTCAGTACCTGGGGTACCGTCCGCGCAATATGGTCATTGTCCCCAACGGGATGAAAATGGCTGACTATACAAACCTTCCAACCAAAGGTACCTTCCGTAGCGAGTTTAAAGTACCGGCCAACAAGAAGCTGCTGCTCTTTATGGGTCGGCTCAACATCAAGAAGGGCCTGGACCTGCTGCTTCCGGCATTTGAAGAATACAACCGCCAGCACCAGGACACTATCCTGATCCTGGCGGGCCCCGACGATGGCTACCAGGAAAAAACAGAGGCCTTTATCCGGGAAAAAGGAATGGAATCATCCATCAGGATGGTAGGTATGCTGACGGATAAGGTTAAGAAGGCCGCTCTGGCCGATGCGGACCTGTTTGTGCTACCCTCCTATTCCGAGGGATTTTCGATAGCTGTACTCGAAGCCATGACGGCTGGCGTACCTACTCTGGTTTCGGATCGTATCGGGTTTGGTGACTACCTCCGGCAGTACGACTCAGCCTGCATTACCCCGCTGACAGTAGAGGGTGTATCTCAGGGACTGTTCAAAACCCTTCAAAATAGTACGTACTGCGCCGAGATTGCCGGAAAGGCCTTCAATATGGTAAAAGAGAACTTTGACATCCAGGTAGTAGCAAAACGATTACTGGATGAGTATGTAAAAATAAGCAGGGCTCAATAACTTTGTAGCCAATCCCACCCGAACTAAGAACCTGGTATGGTAGATTTATCGGTAATAATTCTTACCCACAACGAGTCTCTGCACATCGAGCGATGCATACGGAGTCTGCTTCCTGTTACCGATAAGATATTCATTGTCGACTCCTACTCCACTGACAACACCGTGCAGCTCGCTACGCAGCTGGGGGCGGTAGTCGTGCAGAATCCGTGGGTTTCGTATGCGTTTCAGTTCAACTACGGCATTCAGCAGAACCCATTCCGGACCCAGTGGCTCATGCGCATGGATGCCGATGAGTACATCACTCCCGAGCTGGCCAGCGAACTAAATCAGAAGCTTGGCAGCCTTCCCGCCGACGTCTCCGGCCTGTACGTTAAGCGAAGAGTGTTTTTTATGAACAAGTGGATCAAAAACGGGGGCTACTACCCTACCTGGCTCCTGCGGGTCTGGCGAAACGGACAGGGGATCTGCGAAGAGTTGTGGATGGATGAACACATCAAACTGACCCAGGGTCAAACCCTGAACCTGGATCACGACCTGGTGGATCATAACCTGAACAACCTGACCTGGTGGACCCAAAAGCATAACAATTATGCAATACGGGAGGTCATTGACTTGCTGAACATTAAGTATAACTTTGATGAAAAGGAGACCGTTACGCCGGCGTTCTGGGGTACCCAGGAACAACGCAAGCGGTATCTTAAGGTAAAATATGCCTCCCTCCCGCTGTTCACCCGGCCGGTCATGTACTTTTTGTTCAGGTACTTTATAAAATTAGGCTTCCTCGACGGGAAGAAAGGCATCATCTGGCACTTTCTGCAGGGATTCTGGTACCGCTTCCTGGTCGACGCCAAGGTGTACGAGGTATACCAGCGAGCCGGCAGAAACAAAGAAGATATTATTGCTCACTTTATGACAGAATATGGAAAAGACCTTCGCGCCGCGAACAGATCTGTCAAAGTATGATAACAGCTGGTACCAGCCCGGTGGTGGTATCAAGCGACTCCTGTGGTATATATGCGGTCGGGTGTTTATCAATACTTATCTCCCGATCCCCATGTCGCTGAAAGCGCTGGTACTTAGGTTATTTGGGGCTCGCATTGGTCATCACGTGACCATCAAGCCCAAAGTCAATATCAAGTACCCTTGGTTTCTGACGATTGAAGATTATGTCTGGATTGGCGAACACGTGTGGATTGATAATCTAACTGATGTCAGGCTGGGTAAAAATGTATGCTTATCGCAGGGAGCCATGTTACTTACCGGCAACCACGACTTCACAAGTACCACCTTTGACCTGATTACCAGACCCATCGTTCTGGAAGATGGTGCCTGGATTGGAGCCAAGTCAGTTGTCGCTCCGGGTGTAACTGTTCATTCGCATGCGGTACTGGCCGTCAACTCAGTAGCTACCAAAGATTTGAAAGCGTATAGCATTTATCGTGGCAATCCAGCCGAATTTATAAAAACCAGAGTATTCAAAAAGTGAAGGTATCTATAATCACCGTAGTATATAATGGCGAAAAGACCATCCGGGATAGTATTGAGTCGGTACTCCGGCAGGACTACCCCCATATTGAATACATACTAATAGACGGCGGTTCTTCGGATACAACAGTAGATATTATTCGTTCGTATGGCTCAAAAATTGCAAAGGTAGTTTCGGAGCGCGATAAAGGTATATACGATGCCATGAACAAAGGCATCAGCTATGCCACCGGTGACCTGATAGGTATCCTGAATGCCGATGATCTCTATGCGTATGATAGTGCTGTTTCGGATGTAGTGGCGGCCATTAGTCGTGAAGGTTCCGACGGGGCCTATGGTGACCTGGTGTACGTGGATCCCACCCTGACTCAAATCAGGAGAAGGTGGATATCCGGCAAGTACAGGAAAAATATGTTTAGCTGGGGCTGGATGCCACCTCATCCTACCTTCTTTTTGAGAAAAGAGTGGTACCAGAAGTACGGTAGCTTTCGGTTGGATATGGGCAGCGCCGCCGATTATGAATTGATGTTACGAATGATTCATAAACAACAGGCAAACCTTAGCTATATCCCGCGAGTTATGATAAAGATGCGAATAGGAGGCGTAAGCAACCAGAGTATTCTGAATCGTATCAAAGCCAATAAAAGTGACCGGAAAGCCTGGGTGGTTAATGAGCTGAAGCCTTATTTCTTTACGCTTTGGCTGAAACCAATCCGGAAAGTCATGCAGTTCGTAAATAAATAACAGGATGTTGTCGCAACCGTTCACTAACTTTTTAGATCATAAGGAGGAATTTTATCAATTATACACACAAAAAGTACGATATTTGAGCTTGTATAGAAATACGTTTTCTATAACTATGCTCAAGCATAGCACCACATCCGTTCGGCCATGAATCATATCATACTAGCAGATACATTATTTGGAGGGTTTTCGGTAAGCCTACTTGACCATGAGGTTTACCAGTGCGCATTATCTTTCCTGATTGCCTGCTTCCTTTCCATTGTATCCATACCCATTATCATCAACCTTTCGGCCCTGCTCAATCTTACCGCCAAGCCAGGTTTCAGAAGTTCCCACCATACCGATACTCCTACATTGGGAGGTATTGCTTTGTATGCTTCTACCCTGATCGCGTTTTTTTTGTGGCCTCACGCTGCCGAAATCAAAGATTCTAACCTGACCAACCTCTCCATGGTGGGTCTTACGATCCTGTTTTTCCTGGGCCTGAAAGATGATATTCTGGCGCTGGACTCTACCAAGAAGCTCCTGGTCCAGATCTGTGCCTCCCTGACGCTGGTCGTGATGGGCGACTTCAAAGTTGATTATCTGTACGGCATATTTGGCTGGTACTACATACCCGACTGGGCCAGTGTACCTCTGACTATCTTTATATTTATAGCCCTTATTAACTCCATCAACCTTATCGACGGTATTGATGGCCTCGCCGGAGGAATAAGTCTGATTGCGGGTATGGGATTAGGCTTTTGGTTCCTGCTCAACCAGCACTATACCTTTGCATGTTTGGCGTTCTCGATGTCAGGTTCACTGCTAGGCTTTTTACGGTTCAACTTCTCAAAGACCAGTAAAATATTCATGGGCGATACCGGCTCACTGGTCATTGGGTTCTTACTATCCTTTTTTGCCATTGCTTTCCTGCGCCTCAATATCAGCTACCGCAATGACCCCAATGCCTTCTTCAATGCTCCCATCGTAGTGATGGTAATGCTCATTGTACCTATTTTCGATACGCTCCGGGTCTTTATCGTACGCATCGTAAAGGGAGGCTCACCCTTTGTGGCTGACCGCAACCACATGCACCACATACTCATTGATAATGGACTTACCCACTTCCAGGCTTCATTTTCACTCTGGATGGTTACCATCATCAATACTACACTTTTTTTCCTGTTTCACGGCGACTACTCTAATACAGTATCCCTGTACATCTACATTGGCCTTTTCTTCGTCTACATGGGAGTGGCCTATGTGCTTAAGAAAAGAGCGACTGAACAAAGGGAGAAAAAGAAGTTGGTACAAACGGCATCTTTCTCTGATCAGAATATCTCAATGACAAAGAAGATATTGAAGGATCTGTAAGATACACAGGAGCAGCCTTTAGTACTCCTTAAGCTCATTTAATGAACAGCCATCAAGGTAGTAAGTAAAAGCTCAAGAGTAAAAAAAGATACCATTACCTCAGAATACAAAAAGCCAGGTACTTTGACCTGGCTTTTCTGCTTGTAGGGCTATAAGTATTATCTACCCGATGCAAAATCAACGGTAATGTTTCGATCCACGTACATGCTGGATTTCAGGATCATTTCCTTGATCATATCCTTGTGGGAGTGCGTGATCATATGACCTGCCTTGGGTAGAAATATATATTGAGCTTGGGTACTGGGTATATGCTTCTTGGCAAATTCAATATTGGCCGGATCAGCAATCCAATCATTGCCCCCCTGAATGACGGTAGTAGGTACCGTAAGGTTTTGCCAGATGGGTACCATCCGTCTCAGCTCAGCCGCATGCGAGTACTTCTCAGCAGTAGCTGCGTTGAATTCGCGGGGCAGAAAAAGCTGTACAAGTCGATTGTTTCCCCACTTCGAAAACCAGTAGAAGCGTTCCCGATCCGGATCAATGACGGGCGCCACCATGATCAACTGCTTTACTTCCTCCGAAGCCAATACAGTCAGGTGTGCCGCAATAGGGGCGCCATATGACCGCCCGAGTACTATTACCTTTTCCTTGGATTTATTAAGCTTCAGCACCGGCAGCAGACTACGGGCATGCATCTCAATAGATGTGACATGTCTTTGCTTTTTCCACCTGGACTTGCCATAGCCCAGCCGGTCAACTGACACAATATGGAAGCGCTTCTGAAGATCGGGGTCATCCAGCAGGTTCATGTATCCCCACCACGCCCCGGGAGCACCGTGTATCAGCAACAACATCGGCAATGTATCGGCTCCTACGGTTGCTACCTGTACACATATGGTATCATTCTCTATACATTTTACCGTAGGCTTTACTTCTTTATTGGCATAGTGCCTCCTTACTTCCCTGGCGGTTGTTCGGTACTTCGAAAAGCAGGATGTAAAAAATACTGGAACGAAGAGTAACAGGATGTATAATGAAAGAGACTTAATAAACTTCATACAGGTTTAGGTTTTATAAGCACATACTATTCGCAATCAACAACAATATATAGATAAGTAGGCTGGCTTACAAATACTTAACGTCATATGTTAAATATTCATACCTTCTGATCAATAAAAAAAGACCAATTAGCTATAATTCAACCCATTGCTGTTGTTTCAGATAGGTTCTCTTTTCGTGAACGGTACGTTTCGACTGAGTGAAGAGTACAAAATCAACTTTAGAAAGTCCACGAATTGAGGCACGTGGGTAAATTTTGGTACAGTTTCTGGACAATGCACTTCCACAAGATTCAGGAAATAGTGAGGGGGCTTCGAAAATTGTGGGAATGCCTGATAAAGTAGTAGCTTTAAACAATCTTTTCGCAGCTATCTTTGTTTAACAAAAAAAACAGTAGCTGACTTGGTTAGTATCATTACACAGCACCACCCGATGACTATTGAACAGCAAGAGATTTTCTTTCAGCGATTAGCCGATCAGAATCAAAAATACCGCTACCGATTGCCTTCCCGGCACGATTGCGGTCATTTTTTACAGCGTTTGATCAACTTTCTTTTCCCAATCTGCCAGGATTGTAAGGAGTCTTATAATTCAGCCCGACTACCTGTAGCCTATACGGAGTTACAGAAGCAGCTTGATTGCCTTCTCAAACCCCTGGAACCCCAGCTTGAGCGCAAACGGGAGGAAATCGTTGAAGACTTTTATTCACAGCTACCGGACACGTACGATCTGCTGATGATGGATGCTCAGGCTATTACGGATAATGACCCTGCTTCGGTAGGTATTGAAGAGGTCATTGCTATTTATCCGGGCTTCATGGCCATCGCATCTTACCGGATTGCTCACCTGCTCATGTCCTGCGGGGTACCCTTGTTGCCGCGTATGCTGACTGAATTTGCCCACGGCCAAACCGGTATTGATATTCACCCGGGTGCTACCATCGGTAAGTCTTTCTTTATAGACCATGGTACGGGTGTAGTTATTGGAGAAACTACCCACATAGGAAACAATGTGAAGATATACCAGGGGGTGACGCTGGGGGCTACTTACGTAGCCAAATCACTGGCCTCACACAAGCGCCATCCTACGATTGAAGATAATGTAGTGGTGTACGCCAATGCCACCATCCTGGGTGGTAATACCATAGTCGGGCATGACTCAGTGATAGGTGGTAATGCCTGGCTTACCAAGAGCGTACCGCCATACTCACAGGTATACCACCAGAGCAAAGTAGAAGTAAAACAACAGATAGCTTAATAAAGAAAAAGGGACGCGGAGGCGTCCCTTTTTCTTTATTACATTACGCTGCGAATAAATCGCCTTACACCTTCCATATAGATGGGTTCAGCGTGAGGTATCGCATGGCGCGGCTGTGTTGTCATTGTGATACTAATAAAACCATACGTCAGGCACCACCACTCGTAATACGTCTTGGTTACCATTTCTCCGGACTTGGGCCGAAGCGTCGCGATCATCTCCCACACAGGGTTCTTGATAATGTTCATTTCCTGAATGTACACCTGCTTGGACTGGCAGTAGGCCCCTTCCAGATTGAACATTACCTGAAATACTTCAGGCTGCTCTACCGAAAAATTCCAGATACACTGGGCGATTTCAGCCAGTTGTTTCTCAGGCTGACGATACACATGCTTAATCCGTTCAAATTCATCCCGTAGCGCGGCAAAACCTTCGGCACGTATCGTTTCGAGTAATTTGTCTTTACTCTCAAAATACTCATAAAGGATTGGGGGGCTGTACTCAATAACATCGGCGATCTTTCGGATGGAGACAGCTTGCCAGCCATCCTCACGGGCAATTTCTTTTGCCGTCTTAACAATGTCAGAACGTACCTGTTTTTTAAGGCGTTCGCGGCGTTCGATGATTCCCATTCAGCAATTCTCGTATTTTTGATGGATTAGAGTAATTGCTTTCAAATATAAAAAATCAGGTGGGCTTTCCAAACGCTGTTAACCTTTATTTTCAAGCTATTTTGCTGCGTCTAACACTGATAAGCTCATGTAAAGGAGCCCACCTGCCTGCTAACCATCTACATATTAGCTATATAGCTTCTAATGTATCCTTAAGAGCACCGAAATTCGGAAGTTCTCCGGCATTGTCTAAAATTTCTACATATTGTACTACTCCTTCTTTATCTACTACAAAGGCCGCCCGTTTGGATATTCCCTTAAGACCTAATACGAATTCTTCATAATAAGCCCCGTAAGCCTGGGATGCCTCCCGGTTGAAATCTGACAGTAAATCAAAGTTATAGTTTTGATCAGCTTTGAATCGCGCCAGGGCAAAGGGAGAGTCAACCGAGATACCTATTACCTCTGCATTCAGGTTCTGATAAATCGAAAGATTGTCCCGCATGGTACAAAGCTGGGTGGTACAGGTACCGGTAAATGCCAGAGGGAAGAAATGAATGATCAGGTTTTTGCCCCGGAAATCTTCCAGGGTTATTTCTTTTCTGTCTGTATTGTAAAGTCTGAAGGAAGGGGCCTTTTCGCCCTTTTTGAGTGCCATTATAGAAATGATTTTTGTGTTTTGGGTATGATTCGTATGTTTATATGCAAGAACCAGCCCTACCCGGCTATGGTTTCTTCATGATTAGATTCGTTTTATTTTTTGAACTACTACACATATGCAAACTTACTGGGGAATTGACTTGGGGGGTACCAAAGTAGAAGGTGTAATACTATCAAGTCCATCGCCCGATGCGGTTGTATTCCGTCACCGCATTGACACCGAATCTCATAAAGGGTATGAACATATCATGGGGCGTATTGCTACGCTGGTAGACATCATGAAAGCCGAAACAGGCTACCAACCTGACCTGCTGGGCATTGGTACTCCCGGTACGGTGGATCCCGGTCGCCAGACAATGAAGGGCTGCAACACTACCTCCCTCAACGGGATGCCCATGCATAAAGACCTTGAGGCCAAACTGGGCATGCCGATAGCCATTGCCAACGACGCCAACTGCTTTGCCCTGGCCGAAGCGCTGATGGGAGGCGTAAAAGACGTGGCTCCTAATTTCAGATCGGTATTTGGGGTGATCATGGGTACGGGCGTCGGGGGAGGTATTGTACTCCGTGGCAACGATGGCCAGCCCTTCGTGCTGAACGGGATGCAGGGGATTGGTGGCGAATGGGGACATAATATACTTGAGCCGGACGGCTACGACTGCTACTGCGGCAAGCGCGGCTGTGTTGAACAAGTACTATCGGGACCGGCCTTACAGCGTTACTACCAGGAAAAGAGCGGTACAGCGCTCAAACTCCCCCAGATCGTAGAAAGATACCACGAAGGCAACGATCCCCATGCTACCGAGACTATTGAGCGTTTATTGGAGTACTTTGGACAGGCCATTACTGTGATAGTAAATGTGCTGGATCCCGATGCAATTATATTGGGTGGTGGCGTAGGTAACATTGATCTACTCTATACCGAAGGCCCCAAACGGGCAGCGAAGTACGTCTTTAACCATAGCTTCGAAACTCCCATCCTGCGACCCAAGCTGGGTGACTCAGCCGGAGTGTTTGGTGCGGCGATGCTTACTTTCAAATAGTACAGCGTTAACCTCATCAAAAAGGGCAGGAAGCACGAAGCTTTCTGCCCTTTTTGATGAGGTACATCTATTTAAAACAACGATTGCTGATGGGTAAGCTCCGGATAGGAATACGGTTGGATCACAGCCCTTGTGTTACTATCAGCAGTATGTGACGTTACCAGCGGACTAACAGTGTAAGCCTGCATGACAGTGTCCGATATAGGCAGTAGCACCTCTTTAAGCTCTTCGTCGCTTGTATCCGGGTTCAGCCACTTACTTTCGTTTTCGGGTGTCAGTATGGCCGGCATTCGCTCTTTGGTATTATGAATACGAGCCATAAGCGGATTAGCCGGAATAGTAATCATGGTATAGGTCTGTATAACCTCTCCTGTTTCCTGGTCTGTCCACTCATCCCAAAGCCCCGCCATCGAGAATATCCTGGTGCTGGTCAGCGATACGTAATAGGGGTACTTCTTCTTCCCCACCTTCTGCCACTCAAAAAATCCGGTGGAGGGAATGAGGCAGCGTCTGGCCTTCCGGTACGACTCCCGGTAAGCCGGCTTTTCGTGAAGTGACTCACAACGGGCATTCAGGGTACTGCTCTGGAGCTGGCGCGCTTTGGTAGCATCCTTGACCCAGTGCGGCAGGAGCCCCCACCGCAGGTACTGTAACTGATCGGGTCGGGCCGATGTCAGGACCGGCCACTTACCAAACTCAAATCCACTGGTATGGTAGGCTGGCTGGTAGTCTGTTAGACCTGCTACCTCAGCCTTGTATCGTTTGGCCAGTTCTTCGACTGTAGCATCTAAGGAGTTATGGTAACACATGGCCTTGCGGGTTTTAGTCGCTATACATTTTCCGGTACGGTAGCCACTGCCTTTCCGGTGCTTACCTCCGGAAAAAGACTAGGGGTACGGTGTTCCAGGCGCTCGGTGAGGCGATAGTTGGCTTCCTGCGCCCGTACTTTGGTACCGGTACCCTCACTTGTAAGCTGTACATTGTGCTGGTAGGTATCCAGCCGCACTGCTTTCTGGTTATCAGTCAGGTAGTTTTTAAGTACCTGCTTTATCTGCGACTTGAGGTACTCATCCAGGAGAGGGTACGTCACGTCAATGCGCCGGTGTAGGTTACGGTAGGTCCAGTCACCGCTCGAAAGGAAAATCTCATCTTTGCCCCGGTTAAAGAAATGGAGAATGCGGGTGTTCTCCAGGTACCGGTCCACCAGCCGTATAACAGTGATATTGTCACTGATCGTTGGTAGCTCGGGGATCAGGCAACAGCAATCGCTGACGATGATATTGACCTCTACCCCTGCCCTGCCCGCCTGGTACAGCTTTCCTATCAGCATCTGGTCCTGTAGCTGGTTGAGCTTGATGGTAATGGCTGCCTTTAGTCCGGCTTTGCTATTAGCTATTTCACGATCTATGAGTTCAACGATCTTTTTAATACCGTTAAACTGCGAAACCTGCAGGTAGTTAAAGGGCAGGTACTTGTATTTCTTGGGCTCTTCACGGGTACTCAGGTAGCCAAACAGCAGCTCCAGTTCATTGGTAATGTCGCGGTGGCTGGTCAGGAGCGCGTGATCCACAAATTCGCGGGAAGTTAGGCGGTAGAATCCCCCGGTACCCAGGTACGCGTATCGCTCCCACCCTTTCTTGACCTTACGCTTCACCAGCGCTATCTTGGCATGTACCTTCAGTCCGGGCATACTGAATATAATCTTCACCCCGGCCTCCTTCATCTTGCGGGCCCACTGCAGACTTTCCTGAATATCAAACTTCGCGTTCAGCTCCACGAACGTCACTACCCGCTTACCGTTGCGGGCCGCACTAATCAGGGAGTTGACGATAAACGAGTTTGCGCTTATTTTGTACAACGAAACAAAAATCTCCCTCACGTAGGGATCTACCGCGGCCTCACTAAAAAACCGCACGACCGGATCATATGAGTGGTAGGGCAAGTGCAGCATCTGATCATTACGCTGGAGCGTTTCGAATACCGATTCGCCCCGTCGCAATTCAACGTGACTAACGGCCTTCTGAGCCGGATAATCCAGCTTCTTGAATATAGTCGGGAAGGTAGCCAGGTCCTGGTAGTACAGGTACCGACCACGCTCGTGAAATTCGGACATCATCAGCCCTACGCGGGCGGCCAGGTACTCCTTCATTTCGAGGGGCATGCCCATCTCATAGAAGAACTGATGAGGCTGAATAAAATTACGCTTTTCCAGCTGTTTAGCTATTTTCTGAGCAATGGCCGGTGGGTAATCATCTTCAAAAGACAGCTCCGTATCCCGCTCCGTCCGGACGGCAAAGCAGTCAAGGACCTCGTAGCCCGGAAACAGATCCGGCAGATTGAAGCGGACAATATCGTCCAGAAACGCTACCTGCTTGGCCCCGTCCTGATCGGGTAGCTCTACAAAGCGCCCCAGTTGCTTGGAGGGGATATTGACGTAGGCATACCATACTTCACTAGGCTCGCTCCGCCTTACCAGCCTGAGCACAAAGTACAGGTGGTTGGGCTCAAAAAGGGTAATCTTGGAGCTCCGGCGGCCATTCAGGAATACTGGCTGAATGTACCGGTAAACTTTATCGACAAAATATTTACGAACGTACTCCTGATGTTCGGGACTGAAGTTCTCCTTGAAATACAGGTGTACCCCATGCTGCCTCAGGTCAGGTACTACCATGGAGGCCAGTACATCTCCAAACTCACTTAGCTGATTTTCGACCGTTTCGTTGATGTGCTCAAGCAGTGGCTCCGGATACAGATTCAATTTTTCGAGTATATCGGCACTCACCTCCCGCATAGCGAGTAAGCTGGGTATGCGCACCCGAAAAAATTCATCGATATGGTAGGAGTAAATGGCCAGAAATCGCAGCCGCTCACGGGCGGGTACGGTATCGTCTTTGGCCTCAAGCAGCAGCCGGTAGTTGTAGGAAAGCCAGCTAAGGTTATTATCAAAGTATGGATGGGATACGTCGATCATGGGTTAGGCCAAAACTTTAACGGAAATTTCATCCAATATAACCACAATTGGCGGCTAAGGCAACTTAACTTGACGAACGTAAAAAAAATTCGCAAACTACTTCAGGGGTTGATCTGTTAACTGTGGAGTAATCGCTATTTCCAATCTACTCTTTTTACTTCTTATGAGATATAAGCTACTTGGGCGTTCTGGATTAAAAGTATCGGAACTATGCCTGGGAACGATGACTTTCGGTACCGAATGGGGCTGGGGGGCCGATCAGGAGGAATCCCTCAAGATGTTTGAAGCATTCGGTAACGCCGGAGGTAATTTTATTGACACCGCTAACTTCTATACGGGAGGTACTTCGGAGCGTTTTCTGGGGGATTTTATTGAAGCCGACCGCGACCACTGGGTACTGGCCACCAAGTACACCCTCAAAGACCGCAACAACGACCTTAACTTCGCGGGCAACCACCGCAAAAACCTGGTCCGCTCGGTTCAGGAAAGCCTCAAGCGACTCAAGACCTCTTATCTGGACCTGCTGTGGGTACATATGTGGGATTTTACAACGCCCGTCGAGGAAGTCATGCGGGGCTTGGATGATCTGATCAGCCAGGGGCTGGTGCACTACATAGGTATTTCGGATACGCCGGCCTGGATCGTATCTCAAGCCAATACAATCGCCGACTTCCGGGGATGGAATCCCTTCGTAGCCCTGCAGATTGAATATTCACTCATTCAACGGACGCCGGAGCGTGACCTGCTACCGATGGCTAAAGCGCTGGATCTGGCGGTGACTCCCTGGGGAGCCATTGGAGGCGGTGTACTGACCGGAAAGTACCTGAAAGGCGAAACCGGCCGTATCACCGAAGGCAGCGCGCGCCGGAGCGAGCAGAGTATGGTGATTGCGCAGTCCGTCGTAGATATTGCCACCGAACTGGGCGTAACTCCGGCTCAGGTAGCCATCAACTGGACCCGCCAGCGCGATCAGGTGATGGTCCCGATTATTGGTGCCCGCACCACTACCCAGCTCAACGACTCACTGGGCTGTCTGTCGTTCCAGCTACCAGATGAGCACATGCAAAAGCTAAATGAAGTAAGCAAGATCGAGATGGGCTTCCCCCATGACTTCCTCAGCTCCGACGGAGTGAAGGAGAATGCCTTTGGCAGCATGTACTACAGCCTGGATAACCACAGGAAGTAATAATCATACATGTACCTGATAACAAAAGCCTGAGCTTGATGCTCAGGCTTTTGTTGCTATTTAACTACTTATATAGGATTCTACTTTAACCAGCTACACGTCCCCAGGTATCCGGGGCTTTCCGCCAGTCAGAGAGGTTGAGCAGCTGATCTTCGGTAACGTACTGCTTTTCCAGCGCGGCATTGATCAGGTGGTTGTAGGTACTAAGTACTTTATACGACACGCCTTTGTCCTGAAAATTAGCCACTGCGGTATCAAATCCGTAGGTAAATATGGCGATCATACCTACTACTTCTACCCCCTCCTGACGCAGGGCATCTACCACTTTCAGCGAACTACCACCCGTAGAGATCAAATCTTCCATCAGTACTACCTTTTGTCCCCTTTCCAGGCGGCCTTCTATCTGATTGCCCATACCGTGCTTTTTGGGCTCAGGCCTAACGTAGGCAAAGGGCAGATCCAGCAGATCAGCTACCAGAGCTCCCTGCGCTATACCGGCCGTAGCTACGCCGGCAATGGCTTCGGCATTAGGGTAGTGTTCACGTACCAGATTGGCCAGTGCTTCTTTGATATAGGTACGAATGTCAGGGTACGAAAGGGCCACCCGGTTATCACAATAAATAGGTGACATCCAGCCGGAGCTCCACTGAAAAGGCTGATCAGGGCTTAGTTTAATGGCTTTGGCTTCCAGAAGCATCTCAGCCACTTTCCGGGCTGTAGTTTCTTGTGTTTCAATCATTAGTAGTCGTCGGTATCTGCGTCTTTATTTACTGTTACCAAAAGCTTATCAATACGGCTTTTATCCATATCAACCACCTCAAAGCCGAACTGTTTCCAGCTGAACTTCTCTCCCGTTACCGGAATATCCTCCAGGACATGCAGCACAAAGCCTCCCAAAGTATTAAATCCTACCAGCTCCTTCCGCTCCGACTCCGGCAGCGTAATATCAAAGTAGTGCAGGAAGTCGTCGAAGGCAAGCTGCGCATCAATGAGGTAGCTGCCATCCTCACGCTGGGTAATTTCGGCTTCGAACTCATCGGCTTCGGATATATCCCCCACCAGCACGTCCATGATATCGTACATCGTCACTACGCCCTTTACTCCGCCGTATTCATCTACAATAATACCAAAGTATACCCGCTGGTCTTTGAACCGCTCCAGGGCCTGATACGCCCGGTTGTTTTCGGGCAGGAACAGAGGCTCACGCTTGATGGCGTTCAGATTAGCCAGATTTTCGTCAATGTTATCACCGATAAGATCTTTAATGTAGATCAGTCCCAGCACATCATCAACCGTTTCGCGGCACAGGAGGTATATGGCGTGCTTAGTTTCGTATACCTTGGCTTTGTTCACTTCTACACTATCCTCGATGTCGAGCCACACGATCTCCTGCCGGTTGGTCATCAGGGAGGTCACCTTTCGGTCGCCCAGCTGAAACACGTTATGTACGATCTCCTGCTCTATCTCTTCGAATACCCCTCCGGTAGTACCTTCCTGGATCAGGCTCTTGATCTCCTCTTCCGTCACCGAACTCTCGCTGGGCTTGATATTCAGGATCCGGATGATCAGGTCGTTCGAAAAGCTCAGCAAGGCAATGAACGGCATGGTAATCTTGGAAAGGATGTTCATCGGCTTGGCCAGGTTCATGGCTATGACCTCAGGATTGGCCATTCCGATGCGTTTGGGTACCAGCTCGCCCAGTACCAGTGACAGGTACGTGATCAGCAGCACGACCAGCGTTACGGCGATCGGGTGGCTGTATGGACTAATCAGCGGTATGGCAGCCAGCGAGGCCTCCAGGTCCGAAGTGAGTTTGTCCCCGCTGTACACACCGGTCAGGATACCGATCAGTGTTATACCAATCTGAACAGTAGAAAGAAAACGATTGGGGGAGTTGGCTAAGTCAAGAGCGGCTTTGGCTTTCTTGTTGCCATTACGCAGATATGCCTCAAGGCGGGACTTCCGGGAAGATACCAGTGCAATCTCCGACATTGAAAACACGCCATTGAGGAGCACCAATACTAGTATGATGATTAGTTCCAAGTAATCATGGATTGATGTGGGTACAAATTTATCAATAATACTTACTGTCTAAAATAAACTCTTTACTTAATTTTGTCAACCGCAACCCCTGCATTGTACATGATTATATTTTTTGACGACCGTCCGGTTACCATTGTTCGTACCAACGAACTTACTCAATCTGATACCTCCCATTTTGACCATATCATTGATATCCGCCTCACTAAGCTGCGCTCGGTGTACCTGACCGGCCACGTACTGCTGCTCAACACGACCAGCTCAGTGGCTTTACAGATCATCGAAATGCTGCAGACAGAGCCACCGAAGGAACTGCTCTCCATCACGATAGCCACGAGCGATAAAACCGCGGTAGTCGAAAAGATCAAAGGCCTTTATAAGGTTATCAAGGCCGCCGGAGGAGTAGTTGTGAAGAAAGACAAGTGGCTGCTCATGTACCGCCGCAAGAAGTGGGACCTACCCAAGGGAAAGCTCGACAAGGGTGAAAAGTCACGGGATGCCGCCATCCGGGAAATTGAGGAGGAAACCGGCGTAAAGGCCGTACTGCGGGAGCGAATCTGTACCACCTGGCATACCTATACCTTCAATAACAGCCGCATCCTGAAGCGGACCAAATGGTACCTGCTGGACTGCACCGACGATACCAGACTGGCACCACAGGCAGAAGAAGATATCGAGAAACTGGAATGGCTTTCTCCGCGGGAGGCCCAGTCCGTACTAATCAACTCGTACAGTTCGATACGTTATGTGGTAGAGTGCCTGCAGAAGATGCAGAACGTCACCGAGCGCCTGTAGTAGTACTACTCTTTTACGGGCCTAAGTGCACAAAAGGCTCCTTTTCGTTGTTTATCTGGTAGAAGTACCAATGATGATAAACAACGATCGATATGGCAAACTTTAAAGAAATAATAGAATCCGATCAGCCCGTGCTGGTTGATTTTTTTGCGGAATGGTGCGGTCCCTGTAAGATGATGAAGCCGGTACTCGAGAATCTCTCGAAGCAATGGGGGGATAAGATACGTATACTTAAAGTAGACGTAGACAAGAATCCCAAAGCAGCCGCTCAGTACCGCATACAAGGCGTACCTACCCTGATGATATTCCAGAAGGGTCAGATCAAGTGGAGACAGTCAGGATACATGGATGCCCGGCAGCTCAACCAGGTCATACAGAAGGTCACAGCTACTGCCCAGTAACGAGTGACGGTTCTTAGTGATCTGATCAGTACTACCCTACCTCTATCTGTAACATAGTCACGACATGCTCAAAGGAACAAAGATCTACAGCATCCTGGCCAACAAGTGTCCCCGGTGCCATGAGGGCGACTTCTTTCAAATTCGCAACCCGTATGATCTCAAAAACTTTGACAAGCTTCATGACCGCTGTCCCTGCTGCGACGAAAACTTCGTACGAGAGCCCGGCTTTTATATCGGCTCCATGTACATCAGCTACGCTTTATCCACGGCGCTGACTGTCGTGACGTTTGTGCTGTTTGTGGTGCTACTTGGATGTGATGTACTTTCGGTTCTCTACGTACTTCTACCAGCGTTCGTTTTCCTTCTGCCGGTATCTTTCCGCACCGCTCGCCTGATCTGGATCAATATATTCGTGCGATACAACCGGCAGAGGGCTCAGCAGGCCCGGCAAAGAAAGCCGGAAGTAGCCTAGACGATACTGGGTTTAGGCAGGTTATAGGGCAGAAAATCGTCCACGTTCTGCCCGTACCGGTGCAGGTCTCGAATAATGCTCGAGCTGATGGGAGCTAGCTGCGGGGAGGTGATCAGAAATACCGTTTCTATTTCTTCGTATACATACCGGTTCACCTGTGATATACCGTTTTCGTATTCAAAATCGGTGGTGTTTCTGAGCCCCCTCAACAGAAACTTAGCTCCTACTTCCCGCGCTATCCGAGCCGTCAGGTCCTCATATGTAATGACTTTGACATTTTCACGATTAGAAAATGTACCTTCTATGAGTTCCTTCATCGTCTCCAGCGGGAAGTAGCGCTTCTTGTTGGCGTTTTTCCCTATCCCAATCACTACCTCGTCGAATATATTCAATCCTCTCAGAACGATATCTTCATGTCCTTTGGTAAAAGGATCAAAGGAACCGGGGAACAAAGCAATTTTCTTCATGGGATAGGCAAAAGCGGTTATTGGCGGGGCATCAGGCAGGTATTCAGCAGCCCAAAGTAACGGTGTCCGGGTATATCTTCAAAATCAGCGGTATACCGCAGGGCTCCGGGATTCTGCCCGAAATTGAGGTGAGGGATAAAACGCGCCAGCTCGGTATAGGTATCGGCGTAGGGGGTAATCTCGCCGTACAGATACATTTTGACGTTCTCCGGTTGGTAGTTGAGCTGATTCAGGGTAAAGAGTATAAGGTAAGTCAGCTCCTGCGCATTGCTGTACCGGAAGCGGTTGCAGAAGAGTAACTTTCCGCCTTCGGAAAACAGCAGCGTCACGTACTCTTCCTCAAAGCAGGCCGACAGGATACGGGGCTCGTTGTACTCCTTATGGCTGGCCAGTGCGCCGGTAATCAAAGGACTGGTCAGGTGGCAGAACTCAATGGTCTGGAAAGGGTACTGCCCCATCAGCCACTCCGACCACTCCGACGGTATCGTAAATACATTATAGGCATCAACCTGGGCCAGGTAGTGGTGCATGACCCGGTCTTCGGGCTGTACAGTCCGGCCCAGTACCAGGTGCAGGTACTCGGCAGCATACTCCTTCCGGAAAAGCGGAGCGGGTACCAGTGTAAAGGCGTTGGTATTGACGGCAACGCTGATGCTCTTCCAGCTGTCAGCCCCCAGGAAAGGGTGCTCGACGGTAATCTGCTTAAGCTTTTCGAGCAGTTCGCCCTTATTCAGAAAAGTATCTGACGCGTAGTCTTCCAGCCACCGGCACTGCCTGTTGTCATCCTGAACCGCACAAAAGCGGAACCTCAGCTCGTCAATCTCAATACTCAGTGTACATAGCTGCGTATCATTAATTCCAAACGACTCATCAGCCACTTTTACAGTGGGCTGTATCTCCTTAGCTATGGTTTCGGTTAGTGCCAATGGGGGTATTGTTAAAAATTAGTGTTTTAAATATCCTTTCAGATGGAAGATATCTTCCATCGTGTTGCAGTACGTAAACATATGATGTACCTCCTTTTGGGGAAACGACTTGATCTCCTCCATCGTCATGAGCTTTACTTCATAGATAATCTGGTTGCCATCCGTCATCTCCGGATCTATCCCCAGCTTCACATCACCAGACAGGATTCGGGTCGTAAAAAACAGCTCCATGGCGTGCAGCGGAGGCTGCATAAACTCATTCACAAACAGTAACTCACCGGGTTCTACTACCAGTCCGGTCTCTTCCAGAAACTCCCGTCTCAGAGCATCCAGTGCATTTTCGCCAAACTGAATACCTCCGCCGGGCGGACACCAGAAGGTATCGGTAGGGCCTATACCTTTATGTCTGACCATCAGCAGGCGGTCATCTATGATACAAATACCGCAGACTCTGGTACGGAGACGATTACCGTAGAGTCTGAAAACTTCCTCTCTTGCGGGATCCAATGATTTCATTCGTTTTTGGAGTGCAAATATAACCAACGAATAAGATACAGTTGGATACCCCAGGTATTTTTACTGGTAAGTACCCCCCGAAATGTAGTTTTCGAGGGAATGGATCAGGTGCCTCTGTTCGGTGATAATGGCCGTTACAATATCATTGATAGAGATGATTCCGACCAGCTCGCCCCGGTACGTTACGGGCAAATGGCGGATGTGCAGGTCCGACATGATCTGCATACACTCCTCGATTCGCTGCTCAGTTTCAACGGTTATGACCTCACTCGTCATCACCTCCCGGATTAGCGTATGCTGCGAGGCCCGACCTTTCAGAATCCCCTTCCGGGCGTAGTCACGCTCCGAGAATATCCCCGCCAGCCTGCTACCTTCAAGTACCAGTACAGCACCAATATTTTTTTCGGCCATGAGTTCAAGAGCCGCATACACGGTGGTGTCGGGTGCGACCGACCAAATGGTGGCGCTTCTCTTCTGGGAGAGGATCTGGTGTACGAGCATAAGATTGACGGGGTTTAGGATTGGGGACAATCGACGAATCTAATATATCGGATAGATTTGTAAAAGTCCAGCCCCCGGAGCAAGTATAGACAGAACTATTTTAACAGCTTTTTTTTTATACTCTATTAGAGTAGATTCGTAGTTATGAAAGCTGAAGAAGTAACACCCTCACAATATCTCCTTAAAAGGTTTCCGTTCAAGCCCACTGAGAGTCAGGTACGGCTGTTTGAGAAGATGGATGGCTTTCTGCTGGAAGAGGATGGCCTGGAAAGATACCGTGACTGCTTCATCCTGAAAGGATACGCTGGAACCGGTAAAACAACCATTATAAGTACCCTTATCAAGGTAGTCAAGAAGTTTGGCTACAAGGCCGTACTGCTGGCTCCTACCGGGCGGGCGGCCAAGGTAATGTCTAATTACTCCAAAAAGCCGGCGCTTACGATCCACAAAAAAATCTACAAGCAAACCTCCGACTCCTACTCGGGCAACTTTGTATTTGAGCGGCAGAAAAATTACCACGAGTACACGCTGTTTATCATAGATGAAGCCTCCATGATCAGCGACGACGCTGACTTTGGCAGCCGCAGCCTGCTGGCTGACCTGATCGAGTACGTCTACGAGAATCCCGGTAATAAGATGATGTTTGTGGGGGATATGGCTCAGCTACCACCCGTTGGTAAAGACCTCAGCCCCGCGCTTGATAAAGACTACCTCGAAAAAAACTTCTACATGTCGGTCATGCAGGAAGAACTGACCGAGGTAATGCGTCAGGACGAGCAGTCGGGTATCCTGCACAACGCTACCGGACTAAGGGATCAGATACGCCTGCAAAAGCCCGAAATTAATATTACCACCAGAACCTACCGGGATATCTATAAGATGACGGGAGATAAACTGGAGGAAGGTCTGCGCTATGCCTACAACAAGTACGGCACCGAGAATACCATTGTGATTACGCGCTCCAATAAGGCCGCGGTACAGTACAACCAGTATATCCGGCGTACGATCAATTTTAGTGAAGAAGAGTTGGATGCCGGCGACCGCCTGATGGTAGTCCGTAATAACTACTCGGTACTGGAAGAGGACTCTCCCGCCGGATTCATTGCCAATGGTGATTTTGTTGAACTCCTGAAGATAAAAAAGATTGAGGAGATCCACGGCTTTCGTTTTGCGGATGCCACGCTTCGCCTTACTGACTACGAAGATCAGCCCTCTTTTGACGCCAAGATCATCCTGAACACCCTCCACTCGGCTACCCCTTCGCTTACCAATGACGAAAACCGACAGCTGTACGAGAGTGTGATGGAGGAATACTTCTATATTAAATCGAAGAAAGACCGTACCGAAGCCCTCAAAAAGGACCCCTACCTCAACGCCCTACAGGTGAAGTTTGCGTATGCTCTTACCTGCCACAAGTCACAGGGTGGACAGTGGAGCGCGGTATTCATAGACCAGGGGTACTTACCCGAAGAGCAGGTCAACAACGAATTTATCCGCTGGCTGTACACGGCAATTACCCGCTCTATTGACGAAGTATTCCTGATGAACTTTCACCCGCACTTCTTTAAGTAAGTAGAAGCGATCAGGCTATAGTACCTAATGAGCAGCGGCTCTCCGGAGGCGGTCATTGATGGCTCTGCCCAATCCGGTATCGGGTACCATCTCGGCCCGGATCTCCTGCACGTTCAGGGTATCCAGCTCCCGCAGGTACGCAAACAGGTGATGCGCCGCCTGCAGCAGGTCACCTTCCCGGGATAGTACCCGCTGGTATTTCTCAGGAACTCCATCCAGGTACTTGTCAAAGAGTAGATAGCCCGTATGTCCATCGGCTACTGGTGCCGCCTGATCTACTTTCTCCTGCAACCGGAACGGCTTACGGGGCGCGTAGTGGCTTTTGAGCATACCCGGTGCCTGCGGATTGGAGGTAGAGTGCGGCAGGTACTGTACCGGGCCGATCACTTTTTCTATTTCCTCAACAGCTAATCCTCCCAGACGATATACCAGCGGCTTTCCCTCCGGAAATCCAACTATGGTGGATTCAATCCCTACTCCGGCTTCGCCTCCATTCAGTATGTAAGGGATTTTATCACCCAGTTGCGCTTCTACGTGCTGCGCCTGCGTGGGACTTATGTACCCAAACGGATTGGCACTGGGAGCCGCCAGCGGAAAATCCAGACTTTGTAATAGCTCTAAAGTAAGCGGATGATTGGGAACGCGAACGGCTACGGTATCCAGCCCCGATGTGACCAGATCAGGTATAACCGGCTGCTTAGGTAGCAGCAGCGTCAGGGGGCCGGGCCAGAAAGCTTCGGCCAGCAGTCGCGCCTGCTCGGGTACTTCAGCTACCACCAGGCTCAGCTTCTCGAAACTATCGATATGAACAATAAGCGGATCGAACGAAGGACGGTTCTTTACCTGAAATATAGAGAGTACCGCCTGCTGGTCCAGCGCATTGCCGGCCAGTCCGTATACAGTTTCGGTAGGTATGGCAACTAACTGCCCCTTTTCCAGATAGGATTTTGCTAATTCAGTATCTTTTCCAGTGATAGCCAAGGTCATCAGAGCATTTTGGGCTACAAAGGTAAGTAAAAGCTTTTCTCTTACTATACTCAGATACTAGTGCAGCTTACTGAAGTCGCTTCTCCGTTGTGATAATTGAATTTATAGTGGAGGTAGTGGGTACATCTATGTATAGTATATTATCTGTCAGTGATAGATGCTCCAATAAAAAAAGCTCAGTACACAGTTAGAGCGTGTACTGAGCTTTTTTAGATTAGTATCAGATATATATCAGCCCAAGGCTAGTATGAGTTCCGGTCGGATGTTGTTGTACCCAGATCTTCGCCGTGTGATCCACCACTTCTCCGCTGCATATCATCGTCCTCCATCATGTCACGATTCATCATGTCATCGTCCATTCCCTGATCTCTTGATCCCTGCTGGCTCCCACCGCGCTGGTTCTGATCGGCTTGTGATCCCTGACGTCCACCGCCTTGATTTTGCTGGCCTGACCTTTGTCCCGATTGGTTTTGCTGACCGCTGTTTCCACCGCGGTTTCCGCTGTTTTGGTTAGTTGCCATTGTAATAAAGGTTTGTTGTGAAATAATAAGTATATGGGCATTTTAAATACCCGCAGCAGAGGCTACAAAACCTATACCTCTATATAACTAGTACTATACAAGCATTTTTTTGTAATTTGCAGCGCGGCAAAATATCACAACATAGGGATTTAACTCCTCAGCTCTTTTCAGGCACATAACTTATCCAGTCTCCCCTGATTAGTAATGACGATGCGTGAAGATGAGGCGGTATTAACAGCCATTACAGCCCCTTTTATAAGGGAGGAGCAAGTTTCAGATAGAACAGTCCATACCTTATTAATATTTTTTAAAAAACTCTTCCACAATAGTAGATATACTTATGTGGCAACTTATATTTATTGCTCAAAGTCAAATCCTATATTCATAAACCATCACTATGAGTTTTCAGATAAAAGAACAGCCAACTGTTTTTGATGTATGCATCATTGGCTCCGGCGCGGGAGGTGGTATGGCCGCCTACCAGCTTTCGAAGGCAGGTGCAAAAGTAGCCTTACTTGAAGCAGGCGGGTACTTCGACCCGGCCGATCCTAAGTACATCACACAGCTCAAATGGCCCTGGGAGTCGCCACGTCGTGGTGCGAGCACAACCCGTCCCTTCGGTGATTTTGACGCTGCCTGGGGTGGCTGGGAAATCGAAGGCGAGCCTTATACGCGTAAAAACGGAACCGAGTTTGACTGGTTCCGCTCACGTATGCTCGGTGGCCGTACCAACCACTGGGGGCGTATTTCGCTACGCTTCGGACCTGATGACTTCCGTCGCAAAAGCATTGATGGCCTGGGAGAAGACTGGCCTATCACGTATGACGACGTAAAACCTTACTACGACCAGGTAGATAAGCTGGTTGGGGTATTCGGTTCCATCGAAAATATGCGTAACGAGCCCGATGGAATATTCCTACCCCCGCCCAAGCCCCGTCTGCACGAGCTGTTCATTAAGAATGCCGCCAAGAAGGTCAATGTACCTGTAATACCTTCGCGTCTTTCTATCCTTACTAAAGCTATTAATAACGAACGGGGACAGTGTTTCTACTGTAGCCAGTGTAGCCGCGGTTGTCAGGCCTACGCCGACTTCTCCTCTTCGTCAGTACTGGTGATACCTGCACTGAAGACGGGTAACGTTACCCTCTTTACCAATGCCATGGCCAGGGAGGTACTTACTGATCCGACCACCGGACAGGCAACGGGTGTATCATACGTTGACAAAGAAAAACTAACCGAGCATACCGTTAAGGCTAAAATCGTTATCCTGGCGGCCAGTGCCGGTGAATCAGCCCGTCTGCTCCTGAACTCCAAGTCGGCTTACCACCAGAATGGTCTGGCCAACTCAAGCGGAGTAGTTGGTAAGTACCTGCACGACTCTACCGGTGCCTCACGCAGCGCCTTCATGCCTAACCTCATGAACCGCAAGCGGTACAACGAAGATGGTGTAGGTGGAGCCCACGTATACTCGCCCTGGTGGCTTGACAACAAAAAGCTGGACTTCCCCCGTGGTTACCACATCGAGTACTGGGGTGGTATGGGAATGCCCAGCTACGGATTTGGCTGGGGTATCGAAGGCATGAATGGTAAGTACCCCATGCCTGATGGTACCATGAAACCAGCCGGTGGTTACGGTGCTTCGCTGAAAGAAGACTACCGCCGTTTCTATGGTGCCTACGTAGGTATGTCGGGCCGTGGTGAAGCGGTGGCGTCTGCCGACAACTACTGTGAGATCGATCCTAACGTAGTAGACAAATACGGTATCCCGGTACTGCGCTTCAACTACAAGTGGTCTGACTACGAAATAAAGCAGGCCAAGCACATGCAGGATACTTTCGAGGAAATCCTTACTGCCATGGGTGGAATATTATCAGGCAGCAAACCGGGTCCTGAAAGCAACTACGGTCTGGCTGCTCCGGGACGAATTATCCACGAAGTAGGTACCTCACGAATGGGTAACGATCCCAAGACATCAGCCCTGAACAAGTTCTCGCAGGCTCACGACGCCAAAAACGTGTTCGTAGTGGATGGTGGCTCGTTTGTATCACAGGCTGACAAGAACCCAACCTGGACGATCCTGGCCCTGTCAATGCGTGCCTCCGATTACATCATCGATCAGGTAAAGCAGAAGAACTTGTAATATCACGTTGGTTGAGCTATTCTAAATCATATAAAAGATGAAACGTAGAGATTCATTAAAAGCCCTTACTATCAGCTCGCTGGGCGTGGTAGGGCTCAATCCTCAGGAGACACTGGCTGAAAGAAGAGAGCTGGAAACCTCGCTTCCTGACGATCCCATAAAAGTACCCGGTGGCCGTCAGAAAGAAGAGGCAATCCGGGATGCCAAACTCATGAAGGAGAAGTTTTTTACTCCTCAGGAGCTGGCTACGGTAACTGTACTCGCTGATATCATTATTCCGGCTGATAGCAAGTCAGGTAGTGCCTCACAGGCGGGTGTACCTGCCTTTATCGAGTTCATGATGAAGGACCTCCCCCAGTGGCAGACGCCCATGCGCGGAGGTCTGCGCTGGCTGGATGTGGAGTCGCGTAAGCGCTTCAACAAACCCTTTACGGGAGCTACCAAGGCCCAGCAGATTCAACTGGTTGATGATATAGCCTACCCCGGAAAAGCCAAGCCCGAGATGAGCCAGGGAGTAGCTTTCTTTAGCCTGATGCGCAACTTTACGGCTACTGGCTTTTACACCAGCCAGATGGGTATCAAGGATATCGGCTACATGGGAAATACGCCTAACCAGTGGGAAGGTGTACCTGCCGACGTTCTGAAGCAGTACGGCGTTAGCTACGACTCATAGGTAAAGCCAATCCTACTTATATCAGAAGCGGAGAATAATTATTCTCCGCTTTTTTATTTACTTTCAATTATTATTTCTGGATGAGCTAGTATTGAACTGGAGACAAGTGACGGGGAGGGTCTATACACATCGGGAGTGGTCAATTCGACTACTCATGGTTATCTTCATTTTCCTGACCAGCCTGCAACTGGGAGCCTCCTACGGCTATGCCCAGTGCCCAAGTACTATCCCCGATTTATTCACCTACGGTACCGGTACTACTGCCGTCATAGATATAGAGGAGTGTCTGCCGCGCAAGATAAAAGCCAGACCTACCCTGGAGGGCGTTACCAACGTCAGAACCATCTTCGACTACCAGGGAGGCCCCCTGCGTCCGGAAAATCTCAAAACGGACTCCATCCATACTTATACCCGCCCCGGAACCTACACCCTGGTACAACTGTCGGAGAAAGAGGGCGTTAAACTGATTGGATGTGCCAAAGTAGTAGTCAACGATACCCTGTCCCCGAAGGTACGGCTATCCGCCTGTACAGATGGTACGGTACAGGTCCTGTTCGATGCCAACCAGCCCTCACAGTACTACGCGTACTGGGTAGACTGGGGTGATGGTACCATTTCGGAAGTACCCGGCTCGCATAAGACTACCAGCCATCGATACAGCAACAACCGTTCCTACACCATCGCGGCATGGGGAGTGCAGCGGCTCGGGATGTGTAAAGGCAGCATGGCCTTCTTACAGTATTCGCCCTCTCAACCCATTGCTCCACCCCTAATCAAGGAGCTAAGTACCGCCAGCAGTACCCAAGCGGAGCTGGTAATTGAGAATCCGCTGGCTACCGAGGTGACGGTAATGCTGGAAAGGCCTGATGGTACCTTTGCATCAACGGGGGTAAAGACGCGGAGGGAGAAAGATCAAGTGAAGGTGAGTGTTACTAATGCTTTAGAAAGTACCTGCTTTCGTCTGGAAGCATCCGATGCCTGCTTGGCCGGTACCTACCAATCCGAAGTAGTATGTACAGCGGTACTTGATCTTACCGAACAACCGGAGCATACCCAGCTATCCTGGCAAACCCGACAGGCGGCTACAAATCAGCGAATGGAACTGATGAAGGATGGTGCTCTCTGGAAGGAGGTCACGTCAGCGGGAGCAACCCGTACAGTAGATGACACAGATCTTAGCTGTGGTAAGGAACATTGCTACCAGCTACGGATCGTAAGCTCCACTTCCATTATAACTTCTTCCATCCGCTGTCGCAGGACGCCTACTTCCTTTTGTAGTACATCCACTTTATACATTCCGGAAGCATTCAGCCCCAACAACGACGGAGTCAACGACTACTTTGAGATCAAGGGCGAACTACCTGCCGACTTCCATCTGTCGGTTTATAATCAGTGGGGGACTATCATATATCACTCGACCAATCCGGCTAACTCCTGGGACGGCAAGAGTCAGGATACTCCCCTACCTCCCGGCCAGTACCCTTACGTGATCCGGATCAGAGATGCCAAAGGGAATGACTACCGAAGAACGGGTACTGTACTGATCATAAAATAAAAAAGGGGACCTTACAAGGTCCCCTTTCTGCTAGATAATGTATCAGCCGTACCTTAGGCAGGTACGCCATAAAGCGCCTGACGCTGCTCCTTCACGGTAGCATCCTGCAGGAACTCGTCGTAATTCATCAGTTTATCCAGCATACCCTTAGGCGCGATCTCGATGATACGGTTTGCTACGGTCTGTATGAACTGGTGGTCATGTGAATAGAATAGTACATTACCAGAGAAGTCAATCAGGCCGTTGTTAAGCGCCGTGATTGACTCCAGGTCGAGGTGGTTGGTAGGGTCGTCCATTACCAGCACGTTGGCACCCGAAAGCATCATGCGTGACAGCATACAACGTACTTTTTCACCTCCTGACAGTACCGTTGCCTTCTTAAGGGATTCTTCGCCTGAGAACAACATACGTCCCAGGAAGCCACGGATAAAGCTCTCGTCCTTCTCGGTTGAGTACTGACGCAGCCAGTCAACCAGGTTCAGGTCAGTCTGGAAGAACTCAGTAGGATCTTTCGGGAAATAGGCGTTGGTTACGGTCACCCCCCAGGTGAAGGTACCTGAGTCAGCCTTCTGCTCACCCATGATGATATCGAACAGGGTACTTACCGCCAGCATATTACGGCCGGTGAAAGCAATCTTGTCCCCCTTATTTACGGTAAAGCTCAGATTCTTGAACAGGTACGTTCCGTCCTCGGCTTTCTTAGACAGGCCCTCCACCCGCAGGATCTGGTCTCCTACCTCACGCTCAGGCTTGAACGCCACGTAAGGGTACTTCCGCGATGAAGGCTTGATATCATCCACCGAAATCTTCTCCAGCAACTTCTGACGTGACGTAGCCTGCTTGGACTTGGAAGCATTGGCACTGAATCGACGGATAAATTCCTCGAGTTCCTTACGCTTATCCTCGGCCTTCTTGTTAGCATCCTGGCGCTGTTTCAGAGCCAGCTGGCTCGACTCGTACCAGAAGGTATAGTTACCGGTGTACATCTGTACCTTACTGAAATCAATATCCACAATGTGCGTACACACCTGATCCAGGAAGTGACGGTCGTGCGATACTACGATTACTGTATTTCTGAAATCGGCCAGGAAGTTTTCCAGCCAGAGCACCGTATCGATGTCCAGGTTGTTGGTAGGCTCATCCAGGAGTAGTACATCAGGATTTCCAAACAGGGCCTGCGCCAAAAGTACCTTTACTTTGTCGTTTGCATTAAGGTCACCCATTATGGTGTAGTGATACTCTTCGGAGATACCCAGCCCGCTTAGTAACTGAGCCGCTTCGCTCTCAGCATCCCAGCCGTTTACATCCGCAAATTCAGCTTCCAGTTCAGCAGCACGCTCACCATCGGCATCGGTAAAATCTTCTTTGGCATAAATGGCCTCGCGTTCCTTCATGATGCGGTACAGCTTCTCATGCCCCAGTATCACCGTATCCATAACGGTATACTCATCATACCCGTACTGGTCCTGCTTCAAAACGGCCAGACGCTCACCCGGATTCATGCTTATTGTGCCCGTTTGCGCTTCTATCTCGCCTGATAATATTTTCAAAAAGGTAGACTTACCCGCCCCATTGGCTCCGATAACACCATAGCAGTTGCCCGGGACGAACTTTATATTTACTTCATCAAAAAGCACCCGTTTTCCGTACCGTAGCGATACGTTCTGAACCGTGATCATGTATAGTTGTATTTTTTAATGTATGAAAGTGCAAATTTACTAAAAACTGGAGTAAAAAATAAGCCTTTATCTATCCTAAACCTTTCTTTAAGAAGATGATATACAATTGGGTCTAAAGTACTCCTTATATGTAGCAATTTTCACTAAAATAAGGTTCAGTATCAGGCCGAAACTTAGCGTAAATGAGTTATATCCTCCCTTATATCCGGTGAAGCATAGTACTGCAACAACAGCTCCAAAAAGCATACAAATCGCTATCGTTTAACATACCTATAACCTAATAAGGCGGTACTGCCAGTATGAAACAGAAAAGGCCGATGGATGATCCATCGGCCTTTTTATATAAAGTATCCTGATCAGATCAGGGAATCACACGAATGGTGTGACATCCGCGCTCTACGCTGATTTTGCCAGGCTGCTTGGTCAGCTTGGGGCTATCGCCCTTGCTTACGCTCCAGAACTCGATACCACCGGTACGGTCACCAAAGTCGAGGTATTCGTAGATAGCTACCGCCAGGTTAGACCCGTCCTTATCAAAGGCAATGCTCTGCGGCATGATACCTTCTACGGGATAGTCGGCTACTTTGGTCATAGCTCCGTCAGCGCCTACTTTCAGCAGTGTCAGTGAGCTACCTCCACCTGCGTTGGCTTCGGTCCAGGGCTGGACACTCTTACCCACGTTAGCCGTTACGATCATATTACCTTCCGGATTGATCGCGAATGCTCCGGGGTTAAGCCCAACGGGCGTTTTGCTAACTACCTTATGCTCAGCCGAGCCATCCAGTGAGAACTCAACAACCATCAGTTCACCTTCGCCGGTGGCTTTGCCTACCGCGCCTTTGGTATCCAGTACAAAGTAGTGCTTGCCATCAGCAGAGAATTTACCAGTGGCAGGATTATCGCCCGCTTTGAAAGGCTTACCTACCATTTCAATGTTCTTCAGCTTACCACCATCACGAACAATACGGTACAGACCTACTTCTTTGGTCTGATCCAGGGTCACGGCCAGGTAGTTTCCGGTCGGATGGAACGACAGGTCAATGATACGGGCACTATCAAGCTGAGCCGGCAGGTGCGCCAGACGGGTTGGTTTTCCGTCATCGTTTACTTCCAGGAATACCAGTTCTTTACCGGCTTCGCTGGTAGCTACCATCAGCTCATTTTTGTTGATGTCAATGGCAGTAGGATTTTTACCCACGGCAAACGCAAACTTCTGCTTGGGAGCTGCCAGATTGACGATATCCACTACGGTGAGTTTCTGACCTTCCGGAAACTCCTTCATGGCATCTTTGTACTCAGAAACATCTTCTGAAGGACTCACGCGAGCATCCAGAACAAAGGCTAAGCCTCCTGTTTTGGGTACTGCTATACTCTTGCTATAAGTCAGTGCTGAATTGGAAACTATGATACTTTCGAAGGTTTTACCTCCTCTTTGTAAAGGAAACTTGATCGAGGTCAGTTTGTCTTTTACGGCGTTATCCCGAAGAAGTTTACCATCAATAAAAGCCGAAGCTGCCATATCCGCATCGGATATAGCCACCATGCCTCGGGCATTAAAAGTAATCGGCGAAGTCTGAGCAGCTGCCGGGACGGCTCCCATTGCCACAAGACCTGCTAGCATTGCAATTTTTTTCATACAATCAGGAATGGTTTAGTGTTAATTGTGTAAAGAATTAAAGCTACGTTAGCCACTCAAAATAAACCTTGTAGTCGCTTTAGTTACACGACTACAAGGCTGTCATTATTGCAATCTATCAAAAAAAGCTCTTAAAAACCAACAATTACTCGTATTTCATGTCCCATCTTTCCTTATCCAGCACGGTTCGTCCCTGCTTCATCCAGGCTGGCTGAGGCGCATCTTTGAGGTAGTAATCAAAGAACTGATACATTCGGATGCTCAGGTCTTTCATGTTAGGCCGTTTGGTAAGATTATGGTCTTCTTCATTGTATACCAGCATCCAAACCGGCTTGTTAAGCCGACGCAGGGCTGAGAAAAACTCGATCCCCTGGTACCAGGGTACTGCTCCGTCGGCATCGTTATGCATCATGAGCAACGGGGTCTGGATTCGGTCCGCATAAAACAGGGGAGAGTTCTCCAGGTAGTACATGGGTTTCTCCCAGAGGGTACCACCTATGCGGCTCTGGGTTTGTTCGTACTGGAACATCCGGCTCATACCGGTACCCCAGCGTATACCGCCGTAGGCACTGGTCATGTTGGCTACCGGAGCCCCGGCCATAGCAGCTTTGAACATGTTGGTCTGGGTAATGAGGTAGGCGGTCTGGTACCCGCCCCAGCTTTGCCCCTGAATACCTACTCTTTCCCGGTCAACGTAGCCCCTATTGATCAGGTCCAGTACTCCGGTAACGATGCAATCGTAGGCGTTCTTGCCGGGTGTACCGCCACTATATACTATATCCGGCACAAATACTAGGTACCCGTTCGATACGCAATAGGGTATATTGATGGTAGAGCGACTGGGCGAAGGGTTACGCGGCATGTGCAGCGTCTCGGCGTTACGCTCGTAGTAGTACACCAGCATGGGGTACTTCTTACCAGGGTCAAAGCCTTCGGGCTTGAAGAGCAGACCTTCCAGCCGGGTTCCCTGCGCACTGAGCCACGACACCAGCTCCACGTTCCCCCAACGGATACTATCCATCTGGGCGGTCAGGCCGGTTAGCTTCTGGGGCTGCTTCCAGTCTTTACCCACGTAGTACAGTTCGTTGGCCTGATTGTAATTTCCTTTCTGAAACAGGTACACCTTTTCTTCTTTGGCCTTGCTTATGGAGCTGGGCTGGTAGTAGAAAGCTTCTTTCACGATCAGAGCAGGTGCCGTATTTGCTTTAAAGTTCAGCAGTCCCGTTTGCTTATCCTTTTCCCAGATTCCCGCCAGCAGCAGCTCCTGATCAGCCGGAATGGTGGGATTTTCTTCATTAAGATGTACATAGCGCAGCTTTACTCTTTCCTTACGTCCGTAGTCTCCTGTAATGACTTTGGGCTTCTCCTTCTGGGTAGGATCCAGTTGCCAGATATCGTAGCGGTCATATACCCAGAAGTACCGGTCGTCCCTGGTCCAGCCGGCGGCACCGTAGGCGCTGGCAAAGCTGGGGGAATCGTGCTCCTCGTCCTGGAATGCCACCGGCAGCCCCCGCGTTAGTTCAATGGTCTTCTGTGACTTTATGTCGTAAGCTTTCCATACGGTATCCCGCTCGCTAAACCAGGTCACGTACTTACCAGCAGGCGATAGTTCGGCCTGTCCCACCACATCCTGCGCAATCAGCGTAGTGGTGCCGGTATTGGTATTGATCAGGTAGAAGTCGGTATGCCCCAGGTCCCATGAGCTTATGCGCTGGTAGCTCAGGTTGCTGGTACCCAGCAGGTAAGGATGGTTGTTCCTGTAATCCACCTCCACGGTAGGTACCTCCGCACTACCGGCCTGTACCATTTTGCGGGAGGTGATATCATAAAAGGCCACGAAGCTGCGCTCACTTTCCTGCTTCTTCTGCTTTGCCTGCATGGGCTGTAGCTTAGGGTCAGTCCAGCTCCATACATCCACGCGCGAAAGCTCCTCGTCCAATCGGGTAGTATCTTTCAGCGAAGCCAGTGCCAGCGGAGCCGTTCCGAAGTACAGCCGTCGGCCATCATCCGAAAAGCGCGGCTCGCGGTACTCCGATACCGACCATCCCGCCGGATAGGCTTTGGTGGTAGTATCGGCGACCAGGAGTGCAGTGGCATCCTGCAAGCGGCGGAAGTACAGGGCAAACTTCTTTACTTCGGCATTGGCACTATCGGCCGAGGCCATCCAGGCAGCCTGATCACCGGCCTTATTTACCGCCAGATTCTTGTACTGCTTAAAGCGTGAGCTGGTATCCAGCTGCACCAGGGACTTGTTACCGGTCCGGAAAGCAAATACCCCCCTAACCTGTGACGAGTCATGCAGCGCTTCGCGCGCCAGCACCACCGCGCCTCCCCGCTCGGCCATCCGGTATTCGCTGACAAAGTCAAAATGGGTTGCGCCCGTTCCATCCAACTGCATCAGGGTAAGGCGGTCGCCCTTGGGTGCCTTTTTGCCTTTTGGAGCCTTGGCTGCTTTTTTGGTGGTATCAGCTGCCGTCAGTGCTTTGGCGTCGACAAGTACGGCCAGCCAGTTACCTGCTTCTTTGGGCAGGGCAAACGACTTGATATGGCGGTAGTAGCGGCGCTGGTCGTTGTCGAGGCGGAGTACCAGCAGGCTATCCTTAGGCATCAGATCCGCCTTTAGTTTCTTCTTTTTCGCCTGACGATTGTCTTCATGCTTAGGCTTGATCCGGGCTATCAGGTAGGCTTCATCCGGGGAGAATTGAGCCGAATGGCCTCTTTCAATCCTATACTTACGGTTTTGTCGCGGCGACTCTACAACGAGTACACCGTCACCTTCCTGGGGGTTTATCTCGTAGGATACCCAGTTTCCTTTTTGGGATAACTGACTCCGCTGTACGGTTTTCCAGTGGTCATAGTCAGCGTGGGTTAAACTTCGCTTCGCAACTTGTGCCTCCACAGCCGAGCCGAGCAGGAGTAGCACAAGCAGGTAAACAACTCTCATGGTATTGGTCTTTGGGTTGGTGAATGAATAAAACAGTAAACCCCGACAGCAATAAGCCGTCGGGGTCCAAATTTCTTTATCTGGTAGTGCTTGTATTAAGCAGCTAGTGAGTTTACGAACTTAGCCAGCTTCGACTTCTGGTTAGCAGCCTTATTCTTGTGAATCACGTTTTTCTTAGCCAGACGATCCAGCATAGAAGATACTGTCTTATATAGTACTGAAGCAGCTTCCTTCTCGTGAGTTCCCTTTAGTTTCTTGATATAAGAACGAGTAGTTTTGTGCTGGTAACGATTACGCAGACGCTTGGTTTCGTTGGCACGAATACGCTTTAATGCAGACTTATGATTTGCCATTTTTAAAATGATGTTTTTCTATTCTTGAAAAGGTCTGCAAAAATAGGCATATCTACCTTAAATGCAAAATTTTGATTGCAATTATATTCTATTTTCAACGTTTACCCCAGCTGCTTCCCCTCTGACCTCCCCTCTCCTAAGGCCTTTATATCTCAGCGGCTTATCCTGGCTAGTTCTTAGTGGGCGGACGCTGTGTGTCTGACAGCAGATATTCTTTCAGTCGTATCTCCAGCTCAGAGGGCGGGATGTTGTTGTACAATTCCCCTTCTACCGCCAGCGAAATACGTCCGGTCTGTTCCGATATAACCACCACGGCCGCATCGGTTGTTTCGCTCATACCGATGGCAGCCCGGTGCCTGAATCCCAGTGCCGACGGTACATCGTCGCCATCAGCCACAGGCAGTACACAGCGTGCCGCCTTAAGCCGCCCCTCCTCGATAATAACGGCACCGTCGTGCAGTGCGCTATATTGGTTGAATAGGGAGATCAGCAGCGGCTTGGACACCCGGGCATCAAGCTGCTCCCCGGTCAGGATAAACTTCTCGAGGTCGTCTTTCTTCTTGATGACAATCAGGGCACCACTAAAGTCAGCCGAAATGTTACGGCTCGCGTCTACTACTTCTTTCAGGGTCTGGGTGTGTACACTGGCTTCGGCGGCTCCGAATACTCTGGCGAGCAGTCGGTTGTTAGAAAATACCGTAGACTTGCCGATAATCAGCAGAAAGCGCCGGATCTCCTGCTGGAAGATCACGATCAGAGCAATAGCTCCCACTCCCATAAAGTATTCCAGAATGGCCGTCAGCAGCTCCAGCCCCAACCCTTTGACAATTAGGTAAAAGATATACACCAGCAGGTACCCCAGGAATACCCGGCTGGCAATACTGCCCCGAACGAGGTCGTAAATCTGATAAAGTAAGAATGCAACTAGTAGTATATCAAGCAGGTCGGTCCATTGAACAGACAGAAAGCCAATGCGCATAGTGATGTGGAAATTAATTATGGGCCTAAATTATCATTTTTCTAATCCTTAGACACTGTCAGCTGCCAAAGTTTAACGGCTTCGGCGGCTTCTCTCACATCATGTACCCGCAATATATCCGCCCCCTGCTGCAAAGCCAGGGTATTCAATACAGTAGTACCATTCAGGGCCTCTTCGGCTGTTACACCCAGCGTACGCCATACCATTGACTTTCTTGAAACGCCCACCAGCAGCGGACACCCGAGCTGATGAAACTCGCTCAGGCTCCGCATGAGTCTGAAGTTCTGCGCTACGGTCTTGGCAAATCCAAAGCCCGGATCAATGATGATATCGGCCACTCCTTTCTGCCGTAGTTCCACCAGTTTTTGCTGTAGCTCTTTCAGGATATCAGGTACCAGCCGCTCGTAGTTGGCAAGCTTGGTCATGGTCTGGGGAGTACCCCGCATGTGCATCAATACATAAGGTACTTTGAGGGCCGCTACGGTATCAAACATAGCCGCGTCCAGAGTACCTCCCGACACGTCATTGATGATATCAGCACCGGCCCGTACCGCCTCTAGGGCTACGCCCGCTCTGAAGGTATCCACCGAAATAAGCGCATCCGGTACATGCTTACGGATGCTTTGGATCACCGGCAGTACCCGGTCCAGCTCTTCGGCCTGGCTTACCTCCAGCGCACCGGGGCGGGTGGAGTAGCCCCCTATATCCAGAATAGCAGCGCCCTGCTCGTACGTCCCTCCTGCCCGTTGCAGTACCTCATCCGGACTGGTGCTGACCCGGCCTCCCTTAAAAAACGAATCAGGTGTAATATTAAGAATACCCATGATCAGAGGTGGTGAAAGCTCCACCAGTCGTCCCCCTACATTGAGCGTTTTTTTTATATCTTGCGACGTATTAATCTTTAAATCGCTACTCATACTTTTAACTGCTGTGAAATCTACCGAAGCGGAATATCAGGAGATCATCCGACATTGCCAAGACCTTTTTGAAAAGAAAAACAAAGACTACGGTACCTCGTGGCGGATCCTGCGCCTGCCATCTATCACCGATCAGATATTTATCAAAGCCCAGCGTATCCGCACCATTCAGGAAAAAGGAGTCCAGAAAGTGGAGGATAATATCTCGGGGGAGTTTATCGGCATCATCAACTACTGCGTGATGGCCCTGATCCAGATCGCCCTGGACCAGAAGCCCGGCGAACTTGGCTCCGATGAACTCAGCCGCCTGTACAACGAGCAAGTAGAAGAAGTAAAACAACTACTCTTCAACAAAAACCACGACTACGGTGAGGCCTGGCGGGATATGCGCGTGAGCTCCATGACGGACATCATCCTGATGAAGCTGCTGCGCATCAAGCAGATCGAGGACAACCAGGGGCATACGCTGGTATCGGAGGGGGTTAAGTCGGGCTACCAGGATATCATCAACTATTCAGTATTCTGTCTGATCAAGTCCAACGCGCTGCACACGAATTGAACAGCTACAGATTTCTGAACACCTCCGGCAATAAATCAGCCGGTTTGTACTTTGCTATATAAACCCTCTTTGATTCTATCATGAAGATTGTTGCTCAAATAGCCCGCATAGTAGTAGGAGTCATATTTATTTTCTCGGGACTGATCAAATTGAACGATCCCGTTGGTACCCAGATCAAGCTGGAAGAGTACTTTGAAGTATTTGCGGCCGATGTACCTGCCCTGCATGACTTTTTCATAGCGCTCGTACCCTATGCCCTGTACCTCTCCGTATTCCTTTGCGCGGCCGAGGTGATTCTGGGCGTAGCCCTGCTGGTCAGCTACAAGCCCAAAACGGTATCCTGGCTGCTGCTGATCATTATCGTGTTCTTTACGTTCCTGACGTTCTACTCAGCCTACTTCAATAAGGTCACCGACTGTGGCTGCTTCGGGGATGCCATTAAGCTCAAACCATGGACTTCCTTCGGCAAGGATATATTCCTGCTGGCCCTGATCCTGCTGATCCTCTGGCAACGCCACCAGTTCAGGGCGCTCCCTACGGGTATAATAGTCGTTATAGCTACGGTATTCTCGCTGGGTATTGCCTTCTATGCCATCCGGCACCTGCCCATTCTGGACCTGCTTCCTTACAAGGTGGGAGCTAACATCCCGCAGCAGATGCAGCCCTCGGAGCCACTCCGCTACAAGTATGTATTTGAAAAGGATGGTAAGGAATACGAGTACGAGCAGTTCCCGTCGGATACTACCTACAAGTTCAAGGAGATGGTAGTGCTGAACGAGAACGCCAAGCCCAAGATTACCGACTACCGCACCTGGAACGACGAAGGAGACTTTACGCAGGCTACCTTCGAAGGCAAGAAGCTGTTTATCATTATCAAGAACCTGAAAGACCTGAACCTGGCGGCATTCCCGGATCTTCGCAAGCTGGTGACAGAAGTAAAAGCGCAGGGTATCGAGCCAGTTATCCTGACCTCGGCCAGTGGTAGCGATATCGAGAAGTTCATCAAAGCGCAGCAACTCAATGTACCTTACTACTATGCGGATGCTACCGTACTGAAGACCATCTCCCGCTCAAACCCGGGCATATGGCTGCTCAGCGAGGGTACCGTCAAAGGCAAGTGGCACTACAACGATACGCCTACCACGGAAGAAGTAGTAGAGAAAGCAAACAGCTAATAGCGTCGATGAAGAATATTTTTCTGATAGGCATGCCTTCATCGGGCAAATCTACTCTGGGCAAAAAGCTGGCCAAGGAACTTTGGTACCGGTTTGTAGATATGGATAAGCTCATCGTCAAAGATCAGCAGATGAGTATCCCCGAGATCTTCGCTCAGAAGGGAGAAGGGTACTTCAGGGAGGTGGAGAGCCGCATCCTCAAAGCTACCTTACCCAACCGCGGATTAGTAATAGCGACCGGAGGCGGAGTACCCTGTTTTTTTGACAACATGGATTTTATCAAAGACAACGGAGTAAGCGTATTCTTGGATGTACCGCCTGCTGTACTGGCCCGGCGGATTGAAAGCCACGGTCAGGACGATCGCCCGCTGCTGTCAGGGGTTTCGTCACTGGAAAATGAGCTTTCCCAGAAGTACGAAGCCCGGCTCCCCTACTACTCCCGGGCCGACCTCACCGTATCGGGCGAAACGGACATTGACACGCTCCTGTACCTGATCAGGCCGTACTTACAGTAGCTTTTTACTATCGTTATACAATCTTACGATAAACAGGAAGGGCTCCCGTATGGCGGGAGCCCTTCCTGTTTATACTTTATCAAAGTTACTTTGTTCTCAGAAGAACGTACCCAGTGTCACTATGATGTTGGTATTACGATTGCTGATGTCTACCGATGCATAGTCATTGGGGTTGTTCAGCACGTAAGGCGTAAACGTCGACTTGAAGGTATAGTAGGTACCTGTAACATCAATAAAGAAGCGTTCGCTACGGAAACCCACTCCACCCGAGAACAGCAGCTTGCTCCGGTCCAGACCATCCAGCATGGTACGATACGGATCACCCAGGTAAGCCACTCCAGCGCGGGCCCGGAACTGATTCATACGAGCCTCTCCACCCAACCGTACATTGACGGTGTTGTTGAACGTGTTTCTGATCTCGTTGTTGTTCTCATTACGGAAGTTCGTGTTATCAATCCCACTCAGGTTACGCGAGTTGACACGCATGCCCCGGAAGCCAACGTACTCAACGGTACCGGTCAGGAAGCCATTGGTACCAAAGAAGTAGGTAGCTCCACCCGATGCCCGTAGCGGGCTGGTGATATTATACTCAAAATCGTTGGGAGCCAGTGGGATCCGGGTGATATCCGGTACAAAGGTTGTCTGATTATCCGCAGGTATACCTATTACATCCACTGAGGCCACCTCATTGAAGGTTTCGCGCAATCCCATAAAGGTAGGTGATGTAATCGATCCACCGAGCTGTAAGGCTGGTGTAGCCCGGTAAATAACTCCCAGGGTACCATTGAATCCATTGCCGGTCACGTTCAGGTCTTCACTGTGGGTGAGCCCCCTGAATACTTGTCCCGCCGTATAGCGTTCATTCAGGGTATGCGTGTAGCTGTAGTTGATCCGGTTGAATCCTAACGAAAGTCCAATATACAGCTTATCGGCGTAGTTACCGGCGTAGGCAAAGTTCCATTGCGAATGGGCGCCGGTTGACTCAAAAGTACCCATCTGGTCGGTGGGGCTATTGCGGTCATAGCGGAAGTACGGTGGCCCTACTGCCGTAGAGGGATTGAGAAGATACAGCTGGTAGTAGGCACCTTCCAGCGAGTAAGCCTCATTGACGTTAGGATTGTAATCGTCGGCATCCAGACGCTCCGCCGAGATGTTACGGGCATTGGCCTGCTCTACTGCGTAGTCGCCGAAAGACGAGCGGTTATTGGTTCCCCGGTACGTAAACAGGTTCTGGAATGACTGCTGACGGGAGAAGGATATACCAATAGAGGTACGCTTCCACTTACGGTTATAGCTCTGGGGGTTGCCGGCTATAACGAGCGAGGCATGAGCCAGATTAGGTGTGGTCTTTCCATCGGTAGTAGTTTGTCCGATGTAGCTACCGCGGGTGTTGATGTTGGTAAAGGCCGGACTTATACTCAACTCTGAGCGATTGTAAAACCCAAGACCTGCCGGGTTTCCTGCGATTGAGCTGGCGTCTCCACCCAGTGAGGCCTGGTTACCGCCAATTCCCTGAAAGCGCGCCGTACCTGTCTGAAACATTTCGGAGAACCGTAACGCATCGTACGCATATTGTGCCTGAGTGGGCAGAGACAGCAGCAGCGCCGCCAGACCTCCCAGCCATTTTCCTTTTTTTTTCATGGACCTTATTTAGTATAGTAGTTCAAAAAGCTGTTTGATATAAAAACGAAAGACCCCGCAAAATATCACATTCTACGGGGTCTTTGTATATAACTCACTTCGGTGAATCTTGTTTCACCTATTTTCACTCAACTCTTATCATCTTGGACCACGTGATCGCGGAGCACTGCTTCCACCACCGCCGCCGCCACCGGATGGCATAGAGGCTGGTGCACTGCTACGCGGGCTGCTCTGGCCTCCCCACGAAGGAGAAGATTGACGCGAAGGAGCCTGGTAGGTAGAGTTACTGCGCGTTCCGCTATCGTAGGTTCTGGACGATGGCTGGCTGCTGGTACCGTAGCTACGGCTCGTTCCGGTGCTTCCCGAGTAGGTTCCGCTGCTGTTGGAGCGAGGACGTGAATAGTAGTAATCACCATTGGACGAAGACCTGCGGGACTCGCTGCCTGAGTAGGTAGAAGTACCTTCAGCACTTGAACGTCCTGTGCTGCTGTTACCTCCGTAGTAGGTTCCGCTGCTGTTGCTTCTAGGACGAGCGTAGTAAGCATCGCTGCTGGTAGTACCACGGGAGTTGGTAGCTGCTGAATTATCGTATCCGGCATTGGCTCCCTGACGACCGGCGGCATTGGCGTTAGCGTTACGGCTGCTACGGGTGGTGTTTACAAAGCCACGGTTGTAGGTATCAGTACTGCGGCCGGTGGCACTTCCACGGGGTCCGTAAGTACGACGATACTCGTTACGATCGCTGTTATTGTTTACAATTACCACCGGACGGTTGTAGGCCCATGGGTTAAAACCATACCCATACATGCCTCCATACATACCACCGAATGGACTACCCCAGCTGTTCATGCCCCAGAAAGGATCACCCATTCCGTACATGCCATAGCCATAAGGCATACCAAATCCGCCATAGGCCATTGAAGACCCCCAGAACGGATCAAAGCCCCACGGACGATACATACCCCAGGGGCTATACCCCATGCGGCCCATACCGTACATGCCACCCATGCCGATAAACGGACTAAATCCGAGGCGCATAGAACGATTGACACCTACCTGGAAGCCCATGCGGAAAGCCGCACTGCTACCGGGCCAGAAGCCTCCGTAGGAATTCATGAAAAATGGATCAAAAACGGCAGTCTGTCCGGCTATATAGCCCTCGCGGAAACCAGCGTTATATCCTACTTCATCCGAAACAGGACGCTGCACCTTGCGAGATGACAGATAGTTTTCATCATAGTAATCGGTGGTACCTTCGTTAGCGGCAACACCATCAGTAGATTGGAAATCAGGATTGTCGTAGCGACTACGGGCTTCGTTGGCAGGACGATTTCTCACGGCTACCTCAACATCAGATGAGTTGCCGTAGAGGTCATCATACTCTACCCCGGAGCGCGATGCATATTGGTTGGAGGAACAACCCCAAACCCCTATGAGAGCAACCACCGACAAGTACTTCACATTTCGTAAGGTAGTCATGGCACAATCGGGTTATATTCTATTAATTAACTATAAAATTCCTAAATATGTTCCTGTTTTTTACTCAACGATTGAGGAACTTCGCTAAGTACAAATATAGCATAAAAAACTATCTTTGCAACCTTTAACTGTATTTGCCTGGCAATACGTCACCTATTGTATACTAACTACTACTACTCATGAGTAAAGCCTTACCTTCTCGTAGCGAAAACTACTCCGAATGGTACAATGAACTGGTAAGAAGGGCCGACCTGGCCGAAAATTCAGCCGTACGCGGTTGCATGGTTATCAAACCCTACGGATACTCAATCTGGGAAAAAATGCAGCGGGCTCTGGACGACATGTTCAAGGAGACCGGCCATACCAACGCGTACTTTCCTCTTTTTATCCCAAAATCCTATCTTAGCAAAGAAGCCGACCACGTGGAGGGTTTTGCCAAGGAGTGTGCCGTCGTTACCCACTACCGTTTGAAGAATGACCCCGAAGGCAAGGGAGTGGTTGTAGACCCTGATGCAAAATTAGAAGAAGAATTAATTGTGCGGCCTACATCGGAGACCGTTATCTGGAGTACTTATAAAAACTGGATCCAGTCGTACCGCGACCTGCCGCTACTTATCAACCAGTGGGCCAACGTCGTACGCTGGGAAATGCGCACGCGTCTGTTCCTGCGGACGGCGGAGTTTCTGTGGCAGGAAGGCCATACAGCGCACGCTACTGCTCAGGAGGCCATAGCCGAAACGGAGCAGATGCTGGAGGTATACGCTACCTTCGCCGAAGAGTGGATGGCAGTACCTGTGGTGCGTGGCGTAAAAACGCCTAACGAGCGCTTCGCCGGCGCACTGGAAACGTACTGCATCGAAGCACTTATGCAGGACGGCAAAGCGCTGCAGGCCGGTACATCCCACTTCCTGGGCCAGAACTTCGCCAAGGCATTTGATGTGAAGTTCCAGGACCGCGACGGTAAGCTCGAGCACGTGTGGGGTACCTCATGGGGTGTAAGTACCCGCCTGATGGGGGCACTCATCATGGCTCACTCCGACGACAGCGGACTGGTACTGCCACCCAAGCTGGCTCCCATACAGGTGGTGATCGTACCTATATTCAAGAATGACGAACAACTGGGCCAACTGCGCAAGAAGGCCGACGAGATCCGGAAGGAGCTCAAGAAGATGGGCATCAGTGTGAAGTTTGACGACAGCGACGCCAACAAGCCCGGCTGGAAATTTGCCGAGTACGAGCTTCGTGGAGTACCTGTGCGCCTGGCGATGGGTATGCGCGATCTGGAAAATGGTACCGTTGAAGTGGCCCGCCGCGATACCAAAACCAAGGAGACGGTATCACTGGAAGGTATCTCTACCTACATCAGCAATCTGCTGGATGACATTCAGCAGTCTATCTACAACAAGGCGCTGGCCTTCCGGGAGGAGAATACTACTAAGGTTGATACCTACGAGGAATTTAAAGCAGTACTGGACGGGAAAGCTGGGTTTGTGCTCGCCCACTGGGATGGTACTCCTGAAACCGAAGAGAAGATCAAGGAAGAGACCAAGGCAACCATTCGTTGTATACCTCTCAATGCTCCCGAAGAAGAAGGTACCTGTATCTATACCGGTAAGCCTTCCAGCCGACGGGTTATGTTTGCACGTTCTTACTAATTTTATCAGAACAATGGTGAACAATTTAGGCTTTACCTATTGTTTATAGTTTTTTACAACTCAAAAGAAAAACAACATGAAAAAAGCACAATCCGGTGACACCGTTAAAGTGCACTACACGGGCACACTACCTGACGGTCAACTGTTCGATTCTTCGGCCGGACGTGATCCTCTTTCATTCCAACTGGGAAGCGGACAAGTAATCAAAGGATTTGACGAAGGCGTAACTGGTATGGAAGTGGGTGAAAAGAAAACCATTCATATTCCAAGCAACGAAGCCTACGGAGATATAAATGAAGATCTGGTAATCAACTTTGATCGTAAGGAGATTCCTGCCGAAATTCCTCTGGAAATCGGTACTACCCTGAACATGCATCAGGAAGGAAATGGTCAGGTGATTCCTGTAGTTGTAAGAGAAGTTACCGCAGAAACTGTGGTACTTGACGCTAACCACCCATTGGCTGGTAAGGACCTGATATTCGAACTGGAACTCGTAGATATCCAGTAGCATATAATAATCATCAGCAGAAAAGGGAGGCTCTATGAGCCTCCCTTTTCTGCTATTCAGCCAGCTTCAGACTGTAAGCAATGGGCTTGTAATGGCCCAGGCGAATCAGTATATTCTTCTCGGCCAGATCATTCAGCATCCGGGAGGCTCTCTTCTCTGATATATTGATCATCTGCGAAAGAATCTTATCCGTGATCAGGTCATTCTGCTTCAGGTACTGAATGATACTTTTGACCTGTTTGGACGCGAGCAGCTTGTCCGTATCCACATCCCCTTCGCCCGGTAACATGAGGCGGTTGGTAGGTACGCTTTTGTCTTTGGTCCGGATGTAAATGATTCGCTCCCCTTTTTCATTAATAGCATAGTGTGGCTTATCTTCACTTTCTTCAATCTCTACCCGCAGTACCAGCTTAGTACCTAACCGAATGGCTTTGTATTGAATAATCAGTTCTTTATCGACCAGCTGCGTACAGGCTTTTTCCAGCTTTTGCATTTCCCGCAGTTCCGAAAGTACCCCTATCACTTCTCTGTTGTCAGCCACTCCTACGAGCAGGGTTCCCCCCGACGTATTGGCAAAAGAAGCCAGGGTACGGGCAATTCGGAAGGGACTATCAATACTACGTTTGAATTCGATAGTGAGTCCCTCCCCCATCTGGATCAGTTCCAGTGTTGTTTTAGAAGCATTTGCCATAGATTGTTAAACCAGTGCGTATTTTTTGCCGGGTAATGATCGCACCATACCCTGAAATTCCAGATTTAGTAATAAAGTTGCCAGCTTTCCTAGGTGTATCCCACTCTGCCAGCTTAGCTCGTCCAGTTGCATATCACCCTGGCGCTTTAGTAATGAAAGTACCTGCCCTTCTTCCTGCGTAAAACCATCAAAGATGGGTGTGGCATCTGGCTGAGCAGGTAATGTATCTGCCTCTGCTATTTCACCCCGTTTCCAGCCCAACGCCTCGGCCATTTCGTCCACCGTAGTAAATACCGCCGCCTTGTTGTCTTTGATCAACTGATGGCAGCCCTCCGATTGTGGACTTGTCAGCGGCCCCGGTACCGCAAATACCTCCCGGTGGTAATTCATCGCATACTCAATGGTAATCAGGCTCCCTCCCTTACGGGTGGACTCTACCACAATGGTAACATCACTCAGGCCGGCTATGATTCGGTTACGGGCCGGAAATCGTTTGGCATCGGGTTTGGTACCCAGGGGGTTCTCAGTCAGGATGCCGCCATTCTGCTGCATGTCCTGAGCCGTTCGCTTATGTACCGCCGGATAAATCACATCCAGACCACTGGCCATAACCCCCACCGTGGGGATCTGGTGCTTCAGGCAAGCCCGGTGAGCAGTGATGTCCACCCCATAAGCCAGTCCACTCACCACCAGCGTATGGTAAGGAGCCAGGTCTCTGATGATCGACTCCGTGATCGTCTTGCCGTAGTCGGTTACCTGCCGGGTGCCTACTATACCTACCGTCCGGTGTGCATTCAGTTCCATCTGCCCCTGGCTATACAGCACCAGTGGTGAGTCATACAGTGGCTTCAGGCGGCGGGGAAAATCAGCATCCGTATAAAAGTGCAGACGTACCCCTTCGCGCTGGCATCGGCTCCATTCTTTCTGAGCCAGCTCTACGCCCTGCTTCAGGAGTATAGCCCGCGCTGCCTTATCGCCAATGCCCGGTATCTTTATTAACTTTTTATAATCAGCCCTGAATACGTTGGTAGCCCCACCGCAGTAGCTGATCAGTTGCCTGATCATGACTGATCCAATGCCGGGCGTAAATACCAGGGCCAGCGTGTGTATGTAATCCTCTTCCTTTTCCTGCATACAGAAAACTTTCCTTTCTCTTAGCTAAGGCAAGTTAGGCAATTTTTTCGGAGTCGCTGATAACACTTGTTAGTATAACAACTACTGCTCCTAACCTGCTCAATGGTAGTATCAATGGGGCATAGCCCTATCTGTGCATATAATTTCTCACAGAGTGAGAAATTGTAACCGACCGCACAGCACCTCATTATCCACTGAAAAATAGTAACCAAAATGTAACATCAATATTATTTCCAATACCACCTTTAAGTTGCTCACTTTAAAGCCTTACCATAGTTTAAAAAGTACTAAACAAGTATACGGTACAGTAGTCGCCAGTACCTGGTCCGGGGCTCTTGTACCTATAAGTGGTGACTTCTTGGTATGATTATTTGACTCTCTTCTGACGGAATTATTTACAATAAACAATCCCAAAAACCTTTTTTGTTATGGAAAATTTAAGAGATTCAGACCGCGATTACAGATCAACATCCCACCACGATTCGGACTTCAATCACGAAACGGGTACCATTACGGGCGTGTTCAGAGACAAAGATGACGCTGAGAGAGCCTATCAGTCACTGATTGATATGGGTTATTCGCGGGATGAAATTTCCGTTCTGATGTCGAACGATACCCGTGACAACCACTTTAAAGGTGTTGACAAAGACGACCGGTCAGAGCTTGGCAACAAAGCTATGGAGAAAGCAGGTATTGGCTCTGCGATTGGTGGTACTGCGGGTGCTATCATTGGCGCCATTGCTGCACTTGGTACAGCAGTAGCTATTCCCGGTTTGGGATTGGTTGTAGCAGGTCCTATCGTAGCTGGCCTTACCGGTGCAGGTGCCGGTGGTCTGACGGGCGGTATCATTGGTGCACTGGTTGGATCAGGTATTCCTAAGGATCGTGCCGAAATGTACGAAAGCAGCATCAAGGAAGGTGGTATTGTAGTGGGTGTTAAACCACGCAGCCGCGAAGAAGGAATGACTATCTCCGATCAGTGGAGATCATACCGTGGTGAAAATATTCACACCGGCTGGGACAGCGGCTCATGGAGTAATACCGGAAATACCAGCACAACCGGATCAACTGGTACAACTGGATATACCAGCTCAGGTACTACCGGCTACTCGGGAACTACCGGCTCTACCGGTTCAATGGGTTCTACCGACAGCGACCGCTACGGTAACACAGATAGCGACCGTTTCGGTACTACTGACAGAGATAAAGATAGATACTAACAGTCTTTATGAATTGGAGGCAGGATCCAGAAAGTAGACGACTTTTATAATCCAGCCCATTTCAACTGACTGATAGTAAAAAGAGTCGCCGAATGGCGACTCTTTTTTTATGCGTTCATACAAGAGTATTCTCTTACTCGATTACCCGGAACAGGCGGCTCCAGCGAATCTTATTGGCAACGCTGGTCGGATTAGGATCAATTGACATCCATACAAATACCGCTTTCCCTACAATATGATCCATGGGTACAAAACCCCAGTAGCGTGAGTCGGCGGAGTTGTGCCGGTTATCTCCCATCATGAAATAATAGTCCTGCTTGAAAGTATAAGACGTAATTGCCTTACCACCAATAGTGATCTGGTTGCCGTCAACTACTACATTTTCGTTGCCATCGTAGTTCTTGATGACATCTTTATACAGGGCTACGTTCTCCGGGGTCAGCTGTATAGTCATTCCTTCGGCAGGAATCACTACCGGCCCGTAGTTATCGCGGTTCCACTTGAAGAGCGCTGACTGTGGGTACAGACCCGGCTCAACGTATCCGCTGGAAGCCTTCACCACCCGCACATCCTTCACAAAGTCGTACTCTTTGAGCTTGGCGGCAATGGCGGTGGTAGTATATACAATGTAACCCGTTTCGTCATTACCAGGGATAGAGTCATTAAAGGTTTCGGAATAGCTGTAAAACTCCGAGATACCATTTTCGCGGAACACCTTGTCCTCATTCACCGCCGTAGTAGTAGCTACAAAGTACTCATCCTCCATGCGAGGGGGATTCTCCATAGCCTGCCCGTTGACGTATACCTGTGCATCACGTACTACCAATGAGTCACCCGGTAAGCCTACACAACGCTTGATATAGTTAGTACGCAGGTCCACCGGATGCTGCAGCTCGGGAGGATAGTTAAATACCACCACATCGCCCCGCTTTACTTCCGAGAAACCCGGTAAGCGGTACTGCGGTAGTTGAACTGCGTCTGAATAGGACGACAGGTTAGTTCCCCAGATAGTTTGGTGGGTCAAAGGTACCTGCAGAGGAGTCTTGGGTGTGCGAGTACCGTAGTGGAGCTTACTCACGAACAGAAAGTCGCCTACCAACAGGCTGTTCTCCATCGAGGGCGTGGGAATGGTGAAGGCTTCGAAAAACAGCCAGCGAATAAGAGTGGCAGCTACTACCGCAAACAGTACTGAATCAAACCACTCGCGTGCCGCAGATTTCTTTTTGCCATTAGGTGTATTTCTTCGCTCTACTTCCCTTTCAAATGTCCTGTTTTTAGTGGTCATTTTAGAATTTTAGATAAGTAATAATGTAACTGAAACAACTATTTACTACTTTTTATTCTTAATTTAATAAAATTTAAGCTTCCAGAATGAAGTTTCTCCTCAACCGGTCTTTTCTTTCCCTACTATCCCAGGTTCTCGAGCAGATCGTCCATGCCAAAAACTCCGGCCTTGCCTACTAACCACTCGGCAGATACTACCGCCCCCGAAGCAAAGCCTTTGCGGCCGTGCGCGGTGTGGCTGATCTCGATGGTATCGATTTCTGAGTCGTAGCGGATGATGTGGGTACCTGGCACTTCGCCTTCCCGCTCCGATGTAATGGGCAGGTAGCCTTCTTTGGTATCAGGTGCCAAAGTCCAGCCCTGGATGCTATCATTCTCCGCACTGACACCTTCGGCCAGAGTAATGGCGGTTCCGCTGGGAGCGTCCAGCTTATGGATATGGTGGATTTCTGTCATCGACACATCATACGGCTGTCCCTTCATGAGGCGAGCCAGGTAGCGGTTCAGACGGAAGAACAGATTAACACCAATGCTGTAATTGGAAGCGTAAAAGAAGGCCCCCTGTTGCTGCCGGCAAAGAGCTTCAATTTCGGCTTTGTGTTCGAGCCAGCCCGTAGTACCACTCACGATGGGCCAGCCTTTGCGGAGGCAATAGGTGATATTGTCAAAGGCAGCCTCCGGTGAACTAAACTCAATGGCTACGTCTACATCTTCTCTGGTAAGCGTGTCCATTTCGTTCCGGTTCTGCACATCTATCTTTCCAACGATGCGATGCCCCCTTTCCAGAGCTATCTGTTCAATAGTCCGGCCCATTTTGCCGTACCCTAACAGCAGGATATTCATAAATCGTAAATAAAAGTAAAAGTATAAACAGCTTATTTATTGGGTTTATCTTATCCCGAATACCAGCCTGACACCAGCCGTGGGGCCAGGCACATGGGGCTGGTAAAGTGATGGTTCAACGCGTAAGGATAAGTCTTCGGATATGTCGAATGTCTTCAGGTGGGCCGCAACGTTGGCTTCGACGGCCGCCAGCGCGTACACCGCCACCGATATTACGTATGAGTAGTCGCGGTAGCGACGGTAGGCTGAGCGCCCCCGCTTTACCTGATCCAGGGTAAGCTCCCGGGTTTCACCGGTTCCACGCAGATATACCGGATACGTGGTGATATCAGTACGTGGCCGCCCCGTTGATAAATCATAGAATGCCTTATAGGCAGTAAGAAAATCGTTGTAGCGCAGAGTATTCCAGCGTATGGCGTATACAGCACTTCCAAAGGCACCGTATACCAGCGGTAGTTTCCAGTAGTCACGGTTGTAGATCTGACCACCACCCGGAAAAGCAATGGCAAAAATGGTAGCTCTGCGAGGAACAGGTCTGAATTTCTCTTCCTTTGGAACTAGCAGTGAATCAACAGACAGGGTAGTACCAGCCACAGGACTGATGGTATCACCCTTTACAATGGGCAATACCACTTTCCCTAAGCTATCCGTAGTAACACGTTGTGCTTGGGCCCCTCCGATACTCAGAGCCATTAACCCTATCCAAAGCCACCTGTTCAAGCTTTCTTTTCGAAATTCAGAGTATCCAATATCCGGTCAAGTTCTTCCTGTGAAGTGAAAGGAATCTTGATCTCACCTTTGTGGCTGTCATCACTTTTGATAGATACCTTTGATCCAAAGAAGGATGATAACCTAAACTGTAACGACCGGATCTCCTGCTTGATTGTCTGGGGGCGACGTTCCTTTTCGGGTGTTTCGGCTACGAGAGATAGCTTACGTACCTCCTCTTCTACCTTCCGTACCGACCAGCCCTCTTCAATGATCTTCTTGAAGATTTTCAGCTGGATATCGGGGCTATCGATGGTGATGATGGCCCGGGCGTGACCCATACTGATCTGGTTGTCGCGCAGGGCAGCCTGTATCACCGGAGGCAGCTTAAGCAGCCGGATGTAGTTATTAACGGTAGTACGGTTTTTGCCTACCCGCTCACCCAGTTCCTCCTGCTTTAGGCTACACTCGTGCATGAGCCGCTGATAGCTGAGGGCGATTTCGATGGCATTAAGGTTTTCGCGCTGGATGTTCTCGATCAGCGCCATTTCCAGCATCTGCTGATCATTAGCCGTACGGATGTAGGCCGGGATCTTACCCATACCAATTGACTTGGAAGCCTGCAGACGACGCTCTCCCGAAATCAACTGATACTTATCCTTACTGATTTGCCTTACGGTAATAGGCTGTATAATGCCCTGTACCCGGATTGAGTCAGCGAGCTCCTGAAGAGCCTCCTGGTCAAACTTGGAACGGGGCTGGAAGGGGTTGGCCTCAATGAGATTGACATCAATCTCATTCATGGCGCTTATAGTCTCAAAAGGTGTTGGACGGGCGGTGGGAGTCCGTGGAGCATTTACTGAGTCAGAATCCTGTAACAAAGCACCTAAGCCGCGGCCTAGCCCCACCATTTTTTTATTTTTATTTTCCATACTGCACAAGTGTAAATCTAAGGGTTGACTCGGCACTAGCTAATCCCAACGGGTTGATCCTGTGAGAGCAGGCCATTTTTGGTAAGTATCTCGCGGGCCAGGTTGAGGTAGCTGATGGCACCTTTGCTGTCAGCATCCTGAGCCAGTACGGGCAAGCCGTAGCTGGGCGACTCGCTAAGACGGATATTACGAGGAATGATGGTATTAAATACCAGCGACTGGAAGTGGGTAGTTACTTCATTGACTACCTGGTTGGACAGGCGCAAACGCAGATCGTACATAGTCAGCAGAATACCCTCGATAGCCAGATTGGTATTCAGCCTTGACTGGATGATCGTAATGGTGTTGAGCAGCTTGCCTAGTCCTTCAAGGGCAAAGTATTCACACTGTACCGGGATGATGACCGAATCGGCCGCCGTGAGGCTATTGATCGTAATCAGACCCAGCGAAGGTGAGCAGTCTACGATGATAAAGTCGTAGTCGTCCCGAATGCCCTCCATGGCTTCCTTCATCCGATCCTCGCGGTTTTTGAGGTTGATCATTTCGATCTCCGCTCCTACCAGGTCAATGTGAGAAGGTAGCAGGTCCAGATTAGGGAAGTCGGTCTGGATGATGATGTCCCGGGTACGAATCCCTTCGACCATACACTCATATATGCTGTACTCGATCTCCTTGGGGTTAAAGCCAAGGCCGGACGTAGAGTTAGCCTGAGGATCAGCGTCAACGATGAGGGTTCGGAATTCGAGAGCGGCTAAACTGGCAGCCAGGTTTATTGCCGTGGTTGTTTTGCCTACTCCACCTTTTTGGTTTGCAATTGCAATTACTTTGCCCATTGTTCTTTGAGTTACCAGTTCCAAATTTCAGGTATTCGCCTCAAATACACAACAAATGTTCCACGGAGTTTTTGATAATAATATTTCGCATCTGTAAATCAGACAGTTGCTCCATATTATTTTTTTGAAAGCTCCGATCGGAAGCATTTGGGGTCGGGATGTTTCACGCCCACACTTTAGTACCTTCGGTACAGTTCTTGCACATTTCTATTTCCGAACGGGAGCGGATCAGTGTCTCACGGAACTGGTGGTAGTCACTGCCCCGCCACAGCTCCCGGAAGCTCTGCCGCTTCATATCGCCCAGGCGGTGGTGGGCGTCCTTATCGAAGCAGCAGGGTACTACCAGGCCATCCCAGGTAATGACACACGAATGCCACATTTTCCAGCAGTGATCCAGCAGTTCATTCTTGATCGAAAAGGTACCTCCCTCCTCAGGCTTGTACCGTGAGTACTTATCAATGGTAGGGATCAGAGGAGATCCCTGCTCGTAGTCGTAGATCTGGGCGGTCTTGAGTCCTACTTCATCTACTCCCAGCTCCTTAGCCAGCCTCTTCACCTCATCGATCTGGTGCTCGTTGGGCTTCACAACCAGGAACTGGAATACCGTATGGGGCGTGCTGGATTTTAGGGTCTTTTTCCATTTGATAATATTACGGGTCCCTTCCAGTACCTTCTCCAGCTTGCCTCCGATGCGGTACTGCTCGTATACATCCTGCGTAGTACCATCGATGGAGATGATCAGCCGGTCGAGGCCGGACTCTACGGTGCGGCGGGCTTTTTCGTCGGTCAGGTAGTGGGCATTGGTAGAGGTAGCCGTATAGATGCCCTTGTTATGGGCATACTGTACCAGATCAAAAAACTTGGGGTGCAGGTAAGGCTCGCCCTGAAAGTAAAAGATCAGGTACAGCAGCGTTTCGGCCAGCTCGTCAATGGTTTTTTTATAAAGGTCTTCTTCCATCATACCCGTTGGTCGCGTAAATGATCGCAACCCGCTCGGGCACTCTGGACAACGCAGATTACAGGAAGTAGTAGGCTCGAAGGAAATGGCTACCGGCATGCCCCAGTGCGTAGCTTTGCCCGAATAGCGGGAATAAAAGTAGCTCCCCAGTATCTGCATGGCATTCCAGGCCCGGCGGGGCGTCACCTTCGACATCAGATTCAATCCATCCTTCCAGTTTCTATTCATCAGTACTTATTCTATTTCTATGTAGTATTTATTCTATGTAGTATTTATTTATCGTGCCCTCACCCACTCTGCCCCATTTGTGGTTCACAACTGCAAAAGCAACAAGGCAGGCCACAAACTGTTTAGTAGTATGAGCTGGCACCAAACCTCCCCCTACGCCTCAACAGTAAGATCAACGATTGAGCTACCGGACCCTTTTCCGCTTACTAAGAGAATTATATCCAGCCCCTTATACACCCCCAGGTCCATTTATCTATGCTGCAGAGAATCACAGTCAATACGCTGCTGACAAATCCAGACAGACAATTTTCAAACATTTGGGTAGCAGAATGCTTTATTTAATACATGCGAAACTAAGCAAATCCCAGCAGAATGACGTACCCTGTCCTAATTATAGGTGGTGGTTTGGCCGGACTCACCACTGGTATCGAACTGTCCAGGGCAGGTATTCGGGTACTCTTGATTGAGCGAAAAAACTACCCGCATCACAAAGTATGTGGTGAATACATATCCAACGAAGTTAGGCCATATTTAAAAAAACTAGGACTTGACCCAACGCTATTGGGCGCGGCCGAAATCAATTCTTTCCGGTTTACCTCCCCCAGGGGGCATATACTTGACTCGCCCCTGACGCTGGGTGGGTTTGGCCTCAGCCGGTACCTGTTTGATGATCAACTGTACCAATTGGCAAAGGCATCGGGTGTGGAGTTCCTGCTGAATACTTCCGTTTCGGAAGTACATTGGAACGAGGACCATTTTACCGTACAAACCGCAGCGGGTGATGAGTATAAGGCCGAAGTAGTGATGGGTGCCTACGGAAAGCGGGCCCGTCTGGACCGGGAGCTGCACCGTGATTTTATGCAGCAGACCTCTCCTTACATGGGGGTGAAGTACCATATTCAGTATGACTTTCCTAAAGATACCATAGCGCTGCACAATTTCCGGAATGGCTACTGTGGTATATCGGCTATTGAAGATGATAAGTACTGTATGTGCTACCTGACGGAGCGGAGCAATGTGAAGATGTACGGGAGTATACCCGAGATGGAACGACAGGTACTGGCTCAGAATCCGCACATTTATACCATACTCAAAGAAGCCAAATTTCTGTACGATAGCCCGGAGGTAATTAATGAGATATCATTTGCTCCCAAGAAAGCCGTAGTAAATCATATACTCATGTCGGGCGATGCAGCCGGCCTTATTACACCCCTATGTGGAAACGGAATGGCCATGGCCATACATGGCGGTTGGATAGCAGCACAGGAAATTATAGAATATTATAAGAAGCACCGGAACCGGAAGCGGTTGGAAGATGGGTATACCCGGCGGTGGAATGAGCAGTTTTCGACCCGCTTGTGGGTAGGAAGGAACGTACAGCGAATGTTTGGCAACGAAACCCTCTCGGAGTTTGCACTTCACTTCTTTGGGCTCCTTCCTCCCTTATTGCGGCTGGTTATCCGTAATACCCACGGAAAACCTTTTATTACTAGTTAATATACGTATTCAAAGGTACCTACTTATCAGGTACCACCGTAGCCGGGTCTGTCCGTATGCTCTTTGTTGAGGTTACGATTTGGATGTGATACCGGTACTACCCGTGGATCTGGTTCGGCATCATCAATGGTATATTTGTCGCTTATCTCCTGACGTTGGTCCAGGGTGTCACTATCAACAACCTTCACCTCCGCTTTCGACTTCTCTGATTGTGTAGGGGCCCCCTTATTGGCACCTCCCAAATTTTTCGCTTTATAAGCCATAGTAGTTTTGGGTTAGTGAAAAAACTTGTACTTCCCCTACTACAGCTAAAAAAGCATACCATTCAGGCCCTAATAATAGCGATCTGCTCAAAGGGGAAGCTCCGTAGTGCTTTTAACCTCAGACATTACGAAGAAACTACTAATGTGAAGTACACTATTAAGTACTGAGAGTTTTTGCTGGTAAAACTGGTTATATGCTTCTACATCGTTGGCGACTACTTTCAGCAGGTAGTCAAAATTACCCGATACCACACAGCACTCCAGCACCTCCGGCATACTACTGATGGCCGCGTTGAACTCCTCAAAACTTTCCTTGCGCTGCTTATCCAGCGTGACGTTGCAGTACACCAGCAATGACTTGCCCAACCGGCGCCGGCTGAGCAGGCACACGTACTTCTCTATGTACCCTTCCCGTTCCAGCTTCCGGATCCGGTCATGTACGGGTGTAAGCGAAAGATTGATCCGGGAAGCAATCTCTTTCATGGTAAGCTGAGCATTGTTCTGGAGCAGGCCCAGTATTTTTTTATCCGTAGCATCCAGATGCATGGCAGAAGTTTTTTTTAGCAAAGGTAAACTCAACTGCCGTAAACAGAAATATTTTTTGACACTAGTACTTTCAGCAGGAAACTTTGCTGTTATTCCAGCTCATCCAAACAAATTTTACTACAACTGGTAAATTTGTACAGAGCAAATGCATAGCAACCCAAGTCACTACCTAAACCAATCATAGATCATGATTATAGGCGTACCGAAGGAAATCAAGAATAACGAAAACCGCGTAGCCGTCACCCCGGCTGGTGTTACCGAATTTGTAAAGCAGGGCCATACCATCTATGTACAGGCCACTGCCGGACAGGGTAGCGGGTTTTCGGATGAAGAATATACACAGGCCGGAGCCGTAGTACTTCCTACCATTGAGGAAGTATATGCTATCGCCGAAATGATTATCAAAGTAAAGGAGCCCATCGAGAGAGAGTATGCCCTGATCAGGGAAGACCAGCTACTCTTTACGTACTTCCACTTCGCGTCCTCAGAGGCGCTTACCCACGCCATGATCGGGCGCAGGGCGGTGTGTCTGGCTTACGAGACCGTAGAAAAAGCGGATCGCAGCCTGCCCCTGCTGGTACCTATGAGCGAAGTGGCCGGTCGTATGGCTATCCAGCAGGGTGCCAAGTACCTCGAAAAACCCATGGGTGGACGTGGCATACTACTGGGTGGAGTAGCCGGTGTGAAGCCCGCTAATGTACTGGTACTGGGCGGTGGTGTAGTAGGTACTCAGTCCGCCAAGATGGCCGCCGGTCTGGGCGCCAACGTAACTATAGTAGATATCAGCCTGCCGCGCCTGCGCTACCTCGAAGACATCATGCCCGCCAATGTGGATACCGTAATGTCCAATGAGTACAATATTCGCCAGCTCATCCAGACGTCAGACCTGATCGTGGGTGGAGTACTGATACCCGGCGCCAAGGCTCCTTCGCTCATTACGCGAGATATGCTCAAGCTCATGAAGCCCGGTACTGTAATGGTGGACGTTGCCATTGATCAGGGAGGCTGTTTTGAGACGTCGCACCCTACTACCCATCAGGATCCTATCTATGTAGTAGATGACATTGTACACTACTGTGTAGCCAACATGCCGGGGGCCGTACCTTATACCTCTACCCTGGCCCTTACCAACGCCACCCTCCCCTACGCGCTGCAACTGGCGAACAAGGGCTGGCAGGTAGCCTGCCTCACCAACGAAGAGCTACGCAAAGGGCTCAATGTAGTACAGGGACAGGTGGTGTACAAAGGCGTATCCGATGCTTTCAATCTGCCCTATACAGACGTTACCAGTGTACTTAACAAACCTACTGCGGTAACCGAATAGATTTTTCACTTCATATCAGCAAGCTAAAGCGGCCGGTCCTGGACCTGGCCGCTTTTTTATTTTCTAAAAATATTACAATTAATAGCCCTTCACAGCTTGCAATACAAATACTTCTTCTTACTTTTGCAAAAATAGATAGAACGAACATCCGTTCAGTTCTCTGCTTCTACTCCGGGTCAGGCGACAGTTTCGCCACCAGTTTAACCTGATTTTAACTGGTCCTTCCGATTTCGTCTTGCAGAGCCCCACGGATGTATTGTGGTGGACATTGCGCAATCCCTCTTTTTGAAATTTTTGGTAGCACTATATGGCTGTAAGGCTATACTGGTCTAATAATTTTAGGCTTTGCTGTAAGCGTATAGTGCTGCTTGATCCAAGTTTAATACCTAGAATAATACTAATTTTTATATAATGACAACTGAAACATTTGCCGAGTTAGGGCTATCGGAGGATATTCTGAGAGCCGTAACAGAGATGGGCTTTGAGAAGCCATCTCCTATTCAGGCCCAGGGTATTCCTCCCGTTCTACAGGGCTATGATGTTATTGGCCAGGCCCAGACAGGTACGGGTAAAACCGCCGCTTTTGGTATCCCGGTGCTCGAGCGCATCGATACATCGAGTAACGCGGTACAGGCCCTGATCCTGTGTCCAACCCGTGAACTGGCCGTGCAGGTATCCGAAGAAATCGGACGTCTTGCCAAATATGTCCGTGGATTACGCATTGAAGTGATATACGGAGGTGACTCCATAGAGCGCCAGATCCGTTCGCTTAAGAGAGGTGTACATATCGTAGTAGGTACTCCCGGTCGGGTGATGGACCACATGCAGCGTGGCACCCTCAGCTTTGACGAAGTACGTATGATGGTACTGGACGAAGCGGATGAGATGCTGGATATGGGATTCCGCGAGGACATCGAAAGCATCCTGGCCGAAATGCCCGAGGAGCGTCAGACGATCCTGTTCTCGGCTACCATGTCGAAGCCGATCATGTCGATCACCAAGCGTTTCCAGAAGGACCCCGTACTGGTGAAGGTAGTTCGTAATGAGCTGACCAACCAGAACATCGAGCAGGTTTTCTTTGAAGTAAAGCCACAGGCCAAGGTAGAAGTAATGACGCGCCTGATCGATATGTACCACCTGCAGTCGTTGCTGGTATTCTGTAATACCAAGCGTAAGGTAGACGAAATCGTGGAAGAGATGCAACTGCGTGGCTACGCAGCCGAAGGCTTGCATGGTGACCTGCGTCAGCAGCAGCGTAACAACGTAATGAGTAAGTTTAAAGCATCGGTTACGACGGTACTGGTAGCTACCGACGTAGCAGCCCGTGGTATTGACGTAAGTGGTCTGGATGCTGTTATCAACTACGATGTCCCTCTGGACGAGGAGTACTACGTACACCGGATCGGTCGTACGGGTCGTGCAGGTATGTCTGGTAAGGCATTCTCGCTGGTAGCCCGTGATGAGAAATTCCGTCTGCGTCAGATCGAGAACTATACAAAAGTAAAGATCGAAAAAGGAGTTATTCCTTCGTACGAAGATATCGTTGGAGTACGTAAGGCTCGCTTTATCGAGAATATCTCTTCGGCCATTCAGGAGGGAGATCTTGAACTCTACCACGATGTACTGGATACACTACGCCACAGTGGCTTCTCTACTGAGCAGATAGTAGCGGCAATGACCAAGCAGATCATGGGTGTTCAGAAGAACGAGTACGCCGACAGTAACCTGGCCTGGGAAGAAAAGCGCAACAGTGACCGTCGTGAGCGTGGCGAACGTGGTGATCGCTTTGGCGACCGGGATCGTGGCAGCCGTTTTGACCGTGACCGTGATGGTCGCCGGGGCGAGCGTTCAGACAGCCCTCGTGGTGATCGTCGTAGTGAGGGCCCACGTGACCGTGGCAATGCTCCCCGTACTTCCGCTGAGCCAGGTATGACTCGCTTGTTCCTCAGTCTGGGACGTAAGGATAACATCCAGCCACGTGATATCGTAGGTGCTATTGCCGGTGAAGCTAACATTCCGGGCAAAGCTATCGGTGCTATCGATATCTACGACAAGTTCACGTTTGTAGATGTACCTGAGCGTGATGCCCGTGCCGTACTACGTGCCATGGATGGTAATACCATCAAGGGTAAGCAGGTACAGATTGACATCGCCAAGTAGGAATCTGATATTGATCCATCCTATATACAGTGAAGGAGCTGCACTACTGGTGCAGCTCCTTTTTATTAGATTAGTCCTAAAAAAGGGAACGTTGCATGTACAGCGTTCCCTTTTTACTATTTATGATATGATTACCAACTACTGACGCTTACCCTGTGCACCTTGTGCACCCTGACGCTCCGAAGTAAGCTCATCACCCTTACGGGTTACATTTGAAGTTACTGACTTCTGCAATCTCTGCGCGTGTTCCAGGTGCATCTGTATGGTCGGGATGTTCTTCACAGCCCAGCTTCTCAGGTCATTGGCGGCCATGGTACTATTTCTGTTCTTAGCATCGGTACCACCTGCATTGGCAGCAGATGCAGCCCCACTACCACTGGTAGTATTTCTACCTGCACTAGATGTGTTTCCACCACCACCGGCAGCTGTGTTCCCTCCCTGGGGAGTTCCGGTAACTGAGGGTGAACCATCAACAGTACCTGGTCCCGTTTTCTCGGAATAATCCATCAGCATCTGCATTGTTTTCTGATGCGACTCTACCATCATGGTAGCATAGGTACGGTCAAATTCAACTCCTTTCAACCGGGACATTTCAGTATACTTGTTCATTCCCTGCTGGCTCAGTGAACCAGGCATATCAATACCATTTCCCTGGGTGAGTTGTTTGAGTTCCTGATTAAGTGCAGTATGCGCTTTGACCATCATCTGCCCAAACTGCCGTACTTCCTGTGAACTGGCATTCTGCTGAGCCAGCTGTCCCAGTTGTACTTCCATCATGCTGCTTTCGGCTACATTTCTGGCAAAATCGGGATCACTCATTCTGTCTGCGTCTCCCATTCCGGCTTCCTTACCGGTATTCATTCTACCGCCGGTTGTATCGTCATGAAACATGGTGGTCTCCTGTCCTTCCAGATCCTGAGCCAGCTCATGGTTTCCACTGCTATCGTTTTCTGTATTTCTACACGCGGCTGCTGAAAGCAAAGTGGCTACCAGCATTATGTTTAATAAGTTCTTTTTCATTTTATGATGATTTAAATAATGGTGTTGGATTGGTTCCTAAAAAAAACATACCACTATGTCACCACCACTCCTGACCCTCAGCTACCTGCTCAGTACCTACTACTTCACCCTCCCCGTTTCAAAGATCATTCAAACAATAGAGCCGGTATTGGTAGTTAAGCATGTAACCCATTATAGTTCATTCTTTTACTCATCCATTCGGTACGTTGGCCAGAATCAAAAGAGTCGTAAAAAAGTCAGCTACGGGTACGGGCCGATTGCTAAGGCTGATGAAGAAGGCCCTGATTGTGCTTAAGCAGAACGACCCGCTCAGGATGGCCGGGGCTACGGCCTTTTTTACCACGTTCGCTTTACCTCCCATTCTCATCATCCTGGTTCAGCTCTTCGGGCTGATCATTAACCCTACTACCCTCAGTTCGCAACTAATCAAAGACATTGGAGCTATTATAGGAAAGGAAGGGGCGGCCCAGATCAATCTGGTGATCGAAAACATAAGGGCACTTAACAAGGAATGGTACGTGGCCCTGGGTGGCTTCCTGTTTCTGATGGTGATAGCCACCACCCTGTTCAGCGTCGTTAAAAACTCCCTTGATCAGATATGGAGTATCCGGGTCAAGGACAAACCCGGCCTGAAATTCAGGCTTAAGCTGCGGCTGCGGTCCCTGGGGATTATTCTGCTGGCGGGCTTGCTGTTCATCATAGGTGTACTGTCCGAGGGGCTGATGGCTCTGATTGGCAACTACCTTGTATTCCTGCTCCCGGACAACAGCATGATAGTCAACTACCTGATCAATGAGCTGTTTTTTATCGCTATTGTCACCATATGGTTTTGTATACTGTTCAGGTACCTGACGGATGGTCGCCCGGACTGGAATCTGGCCCTGATGGGTGGGTTCTTTACGGCGGTGCTGCTCAATGGCGGAAAACTCATACTCCGCTGGCTCCTTACCTACAACAATATCAGCACCATATACGGAGCCTCCGGGTCCATAGTACTCATTATGCTGTTTGTTTTCTACTCCTCTATCATTTTTTACTACGGGGGAGCGTTTATAAAGGTACTTAGTGATACCCAGCGCAAACCGATCAGGCCCATCAGAAAGGCGTACCGCTACGAACTATATGAGAGTAAGGTAGAAGAGAAACCTCACTACTTCAGACCAAAAACCTAAGCCCTATACGAGTATCACAGACTTTTTGCCCGCTAATTAGTTGTAACTACACCGGGCATAGCTTTTTTATCTGATCCGGCATAATCCACAAGTACAACAAACTACTTAAACCTTGGCAAGGACATTTTGGCAAAAGAATTACCAGCGACTGCAAAATCTATTTTCTGTTTCCTACTGGAGGCAACTACCTCACCGTATCCGGACCTATAACTGGAGGGAGGTCAAGTTTAAAGATGTTCTTCGAATCACCTTCTTTACCATCGTCGGATTTACCATCCTGTTTGGTACGGCCTGCGTTGCCTTCATTATTGCGGTCTGGATGGGATTTTTTGGTGAGATCCCATCCCGTAAAGAATTACGGGACAAACGTAACGATACCGCCTCGGAGGTGTACTCGGCTGACAGTGTACTGCTCGGCAGGTACTTTATCTATGACCGTACCAATGTCAGCTATAATCAGATCTCACCGGTAACCTTTAAGGCACTCGTAGCAACCGAAGACGTCCGTTTCTATAAACATCGGGGGGTAGATATGCGAAGCCTGGGTCGGGTGGCCGTCAAGACGCTCATGATGCAGGACGAAAGCTCAGGGGGTGGTAGTACGATCACCCAGCAGCTGGCCAAAAACCTCTACCCGCGACGGGACTACCGGTACCTCGAGATGCCCATCAACAAGCTGCGGGAAATGATCATGGCCCGTCGGCTCGAAATGGTTTACAGCAAGGAAGAAATCCTGGAACTGTACCTGAATACCGTATCTTTTGGAGGTAATATATTCGGTATTGAACGAGCCTCCCGGTACTTCTTCAATGTACCTGCCAGTAAGCTCAAAGCTGAGCAGGCGGCGGTACTTATCGGGATGCTGAAGGCCACTACCTCGTACAATCCCATTAACCGTCCCGAACGGGCCAAGCTCCGGCGTAACGTGGTACTGAACCAGATGGCCAAGTACAAATACCTTACTCCCGAGAAGGCAGAATCGCTCAAGAAGCTCCCCCTGAAGCTGACCCGTGAGCAAAAGGTACAAAACGAAAATATCGCCCCCTACTTCCGGGAGCAGTTACGTCAGGAACTGGCCGAGTGGTGCTCCAACCAGACCAAACCGAACGGTGATCCGTATAACCTGTACACCGATGGTCTGAGGATATATACTACCATTGATTCAAGGGTACAGCAGGCCGCCGAGCGCGCTGTACGTGCCCGCATGGCAGCTTTGCAGAAGCAATTCAACGAACACTGGAAAGGACGTACCCCCTGGGGCAACGACAAGACAGTACTTGATAATGCTCTAAGGGTATCCCGAAGATATCGGGTACTGAAAGAGCAGGGACTATCGGATGAAGAGATACGGGAAGTATTCAGAAAGCCGGTACCCATGACCCTGTTCAGCTGGAACGGCCCCGTCAAACGGACCATGAGCCCTATGGACTCACTGGCCTACTACCAGCGTTTCCTGAACACCGGCTTAGTGGCGATGAACCCCGAAACAGGTCACGTACTGGCGTGGGTAGGCGGAATCAACCACAATCTGTTCAAGTACGACCACGTGCTCTCCAAGCGGCAGGTAGGCTCTACCTTTAAGCCTATTGTATACGCGGCTGCCCTGCAGCGTGGTATCGAGCCCTGTACGTACTTCCCCAATGTACTTACTACCTATAAGGAATACGAAGACTGGCGCCCGCAGAACGCGAGCAACCGATACGGTGGTAAGTACTCCATGAAAGGGGCGCTCTCCAACTCACTGAATACCATTTCGGCCCAGTTGATCCTGAAAGTTGGGGTAGATCCCACCATCCGGCTGGCGCGTAATATGGGTATCAGGAGTGAGCTTCCACGGGTACCTTCCATAGCACTGGGTACGGCTAATATCTCCCTGCTTGAGATTGTAACGTCCTATACGGCCTTTGCCAATGAGGGACGGCGCAGCGAGCCCATCTACGTAACCCGCATCGTCGACCGGACGGGACGGGTACTACGTCAGAACAGACCCGAACGCGGTAAGAAAGTACTTATTGCCGAAAACGCAGCCCTTATGCTCGGCATGATGAAAGCGGTGGTAGAGGATGGCAGCGCCCGGCGTCTGCAGTCGGAGTTTGGCCTGAGGCTGGACATTGCCGGCAAAACCGGTACCACCCAGAATCAGAGCGATGGCTGGTTTATAGGTATTGTACCTGGCCTGGTAGCGGGTGTGTGGGTAGGTGCCGAAAGTCCGCTGGTGCGCTTCCGTACCCTCGAACTCGGCCAGGGCTCCAGCACCGCCTTACCGGTCTGGGGAGACTTTGTTTCGCGACTGGTCAAAGATGATGAAGCGTCTGTTATAAAAGGTACCAAGTTCGAGGCTATAACTCCTGAAATAGAAGAACTCCTCAGCTGTGCCTCTTATATACCCGATCCGCCCAAGGAGGATGACTCCTTCTTTGACCGGGTTCTGGAATCACTCCCCTTTAATCTGGGGAATCCGGAGCGCCGCCAGGAGCGTATGGAGCAACAGGAAATCCGCCGTCAGGAAAGAGAAGAGCAGAAAGAAAGAAGAGGCAACCGCCTCCGTAACCTGTTCAAGCGGAAAAACAGAAATGATCCCCAGGAAGAATAATAAGAATAATCAGATCATCTTTGGCTACTCTTCGTAGTAGTAGCCAAAGATGATTCCCATTTCCTCCTCACTCGTGAGCCCGAATCGGATGGTCTGGTTGGTGGTGTTATTATAAGTAATCTCGGAGGTAAGGCCTTCGCCCGCTTTCAGTTCAATAGGCGCCGGGAAGTTCTTGATCAGCGGATGTTCCCAATCGGTACTTTCATATACAACTTCCCCATTACGAGGCCCTCCATTGATCCTGATCACAAACTTCTCACCCCGGCTGTGGGTGTGCGATGTCAGCATCAGTACCTTAATGGGCTTCTTGAACGTAAATGTCTTAGACACCGTGGTACGCTGCCCGGCCGCCAGGTTAAGGTTTTCATTGGCCAGATTCAGTGATTCTACAACGTGCTTTACCTTTTCTTTCGGAGTCGTGTACAGGTTAACATGTACTTCTCCCCGCATCGTCTGATCCGTCTTGTTTACATAGTGCGAATTCATATCATATGAGGCGCCAGCAGGTACCCGCAGAGCCGCTCCTTCCGGAAAGGTATAGTCGTGGCTGGGCGTTTGGGTGCCGGTCCAGAAGACATGGTTCTGCATGGAGGCAAAGGTTCCGAAGTTGATTCCCCCATTGGCATTGCGGAGGTCACGCAGGTCATTAAGCGCCGGCAGTTTCGACTTATCAGCAAAATCGTACAGAATAAAGTGGTGGCTACCGGGGCGCATTTTTATCTCCACCCGGTGTACATATAGTTCTTCATTATTGCCCACCATACGACGACTGAACAGCTCCCGCTCAAAGTTGGGCGCTACCTCAAAAGGTCCCAGTCGCATTTGTACGCCCTGCCCGGCAGCCGGAGCTGTTAGCCCTTCAAATTCAACCTGGTTCGCGGGAGTTTTATCACTGAGCAGCGTAGTATCCACTACATTGCCGGTACGCGGTGCTCCCGCTTCTATCCACCGGCGGATAAATTCCGTCTGGCCCACACTCAGAGGCTCCCCTCCCATGGGCATGGGCAACCCGTACTGCTTGCCGCCGTGGTGAGAGGTGTCCCAGTTGAGCTTATGGTACAGCAGGCTCTCGTTGGAGTTATACGGCTTTACCCGCATCATGCCTTCGCTCTTAGCATCCGGCTGGCTGGAGAGTTTATTGATCAGATTCTCGTAGGATTTGCCTTTGGCCAGTACCAGGCTATGCTGTCTGAATGAATTATCACTTTCGGAGGCGTGGCAGCCTGCCGTGGCGCAGGTAGGTGTAAGGATCCGGTCCTGAATCAGGTCATAGGTGGCTAACTCAGCCGGCTCAGTTGCGGGAGTGTTTTCCTTGCAGCTCACTACCGCGGACGCGGTAGCCGCCAGCAGCAGGCCGTAGAAGTATATCTTTTTCATAATCAGGTATGGAGATGCACGCGTAGATATTCAAAGAAACTAATCTTTGGTAAAATAACGGCAGGTAGGGGCAGTAAATTGGTCAGAAACGCAAAACAAAGTTTTCCTTTACCTGCTCTTTCCGGAAAAACACCAGCCCGATCCAGAACAGATCTACGGTTACCGTCACCTGCGGATGTGCCTTGATGTACTCCCAGGCCCGGGTCATCTCGTCGGACCAGTAAATATCATCAAAAATATACAGACTCTCGTTGGAGGCATGGGGCAGGCAGGTCTCAAAGTACCTGACGGTAGGCTCGTACCGGTGGTTGGCATCGAAGTACACCATGTCCAGCGGCTGATCCAGCGCTTTCAGCGTCTGCCCCAGGGTTTCGTCAATATTACCCGTAACTACCTTAATCTTTGATTCGCCGGCTTTATCAAAATTGGTACGCGCCAGCCGTACCGTTTCGGGGCAGCCTTCCAGGGTGATTACTTTTCCTTCAGGATTGGCTTTGGCAAAGTACAGCGTGGTAAGACCCAGGGAAGTACCCAGCTCGAGTACGGTAGCGGGCTGTAAGTGACGTACCAGCCGGTGGAACAATCGCCCAAAACGCTCGGGCTTTTCGGCATTTTTGGCAATCTGACGTACCTTCCGTTTATTCGAGCGGTTGACGCGCGAGCCCGCTCCCAGATCCAGCACTTCTATTTCTTCGGTGGAAGCCAGCATCTGCTTCCGGAGAGTCCGCAGCTGAGCATAATCAGGGTGCTGGTCTCTGGGACGGATTACTTTGGTATACAGATCGTAAACAAAAGGCGAATGTATAGAATGCTCATTACCAGAGCGAAGCAGGTACTTGATGTAAGAGATAACCAAGGAGACTACAAACGTTTAATTAACACTACCGGCAAAGAAACGGCTGATTGGTAGGATAAACAAATGTACGGGTTAATTGAGGCGATAAGGTACGATGAGCGTGAACTCCGGAATCACCACCCGGAACTGTCGGCCGTCCAGTACCCGCTCCATCAGGTAGGTACCGGCCATCTTACCCAGGTTGGTACGCAGGTTACAGCCCGATACGTACTCGTGTACCTCACCGGGCTCCAGTACAGGCTGCTGCCCTACCACGCCTTCCCCCTCCACTTCGCGGACGGTGCCGTTCGAATCGTAGATAAGCCAGTGCCGACGCAGCAGTTTAATTGTATTTTCGCTGTGGTTTTCTATTACTACCTTGTACGTAAATACAAAATGAGCCTGACGCGGACTTGAGTAGTCCGGCTGATACTCAGTCAGGACGGTCACCTTTACACCCTCAGTCACTTCAGATACCATACAGCGTAGGAAGAGATTTTTTTGTTAAACGAAAATAGTGAAGCTAAGTTTATAAATACAAGCCTCCATTCCTATTAATTTTAACTCTCAATTTTTATTCCAGCCCATGAACGTCCAAATCGAAGAATCCTGGAAAAACCGACTTCAGCCCGAATTTGAAAAACCATACTTTAAGGACCTGATTCAATTTGTTAAAAAAGAATACGAAACCCAGAAGGTGTACCCGCCCGGACGCCTGATATTTAATGCTTTCGACAAATGCCCCTTCGATACCTGCAAGGTAGTCATTCTGGGGCAGGATCCCTACCACGGACAGGGGCAGGCGCACGGACTTAGTTTCTCCGTCAATGATGGGGTGCGGAAGCCTCCTTCGTTACTGAATATTTTCAAGGAAATACAGGACGATTTGGGCAAGCCCGTCCCCACTTCGGGAAATCTGGAACGGTGGGCTGTACAGGGAGTACTACTACTTAATGCCACGCTGACCGTGCGGGAAGGAGATCCCGGCTCGCATCAGGGCAAAGGCTGGGAAACCTTTACCGACTCAGTCATCAAGCACCTCAACGACGAGAAGGAAGGGCTGGTGTTTATGCTGTGGGGTAAGTACGCGCAGGAGAAAGGTAAGATCATCGATGAGGCCAGACACTATGTACTTAAAGCGACCCATCCCTCTCCCATGGCAGCCAAATGGGGAGGTTGGTTTGGTACGAAGCACTTCAGCAAGGCCAATGAGTACCTCAGGTCCCGAGGACAAGCCGAAATAGACTGGTAACTATCCAGATACACCCATAAAAAAGAGCCGACTCATAGAGCGGCTCTTTTTTTAACTAATCCTCTTCTTCTTTTTACTTCTCAATGTCCGAATTGACTTCCAGCACATTTTCCCAGTGTGCTTTGTTGGAAGCAACGAAGGCCTGGCGCTTGGGGTGGCTGGTGAAAGAAGCGATGCCTTCTTCGTTTCGGAACGTAATGTAATGTACTACATCAAACTCGCCGCTGGTACCTTCGTTATCCAGTACACGACCGGCTGAGTAGCCTACTATATCGGGTATCTCCCGGCGCAGGCCGGCAAACTCGCGCAGGTGCTTGTCAATGTCGGCCTGGGTGGCATCGGCTTTGAACTTCACACATACTACGCGCTGCATCCCGGCTTTCTGGTGGGGAGTATAGGCTCCGTAGATTATCAGCATAAATACACCCAGTACAAAGACCGGGACCATGTATCCGAAAAATTTATTTTTAGGCTTCATTTTTTAATCTTGACTGCTGGAAATGAGTGTTGTGTATTATTTACCTCACAAAGGTATAAAGATTTTTAAATATTGAACTATTCTAACAAAAAATGTTACTAATTTTGTAAAATAGCTACTTCGAAAAATATAAATGATAAATACTGGCGAAGGAAGAAATAAAATTTGGAGACCTGTAAATGAATAATTCATCTGGTAGAAGAAGAGGCTACTCTTTTTTATATAGGCCAGCCTTAAAAAATGTGTAAAACGGAAAAACAGGATTTTGACTGAGAAGCTTTTGCCTATAAAACTTTCAGTTTCAGCAAATATGGCAGTTATGAGAGAAAATAAAGGTTCGAAATTTTCTTTGGTACCGGTTCTCCCAAATATGGGTGGCTTGAAGAGAAAATTTCAGATTTTTTTGAATCGCTTGTCCCTGTTTGCCCTCCTGCTCCTGCTTTCTCTAGTTTCTTTTGGCTTCCGCCCCCACTGGGGCTTCTGGGCTCACCGTCATATCAATCGCCTGGCGGTATACCGTCTGCCGCCCGAGATGCTGGTCTTTTACAAGAAACACATTGGGTACCTGGCCGATAACGCCGTCAACCCCGATCAGCGCAGGTACGCCGTAGTCGGTGAAGCCGAACGCCATTATATAGATCTGGATGTGTACGGTGACAGTGCTTTGCAGGTACTGCCTCTGTACTGGTCAGCGGCGAAGGAAAAATTCGGCGAAGACAGCCTCCGTAAGCACGGCATAGTACCCTGGTACATCCAGACCGCCACGTACCAGCTCACCGAAGCCTTCCAGGCCAAAGATGCCCGGCGTATCCTGCGAATTTCGGCGGATCTGGGGCACTATGTGGCCGATGCTCACGTACCCTTACATACGACACGCAACTACAACGGACAACTCACCGGGCAGGAAGGCATTCATGGCTTCTGGGAGTCGCGCCTGCCGGAGCTCTTTGCCTCCCACTTCGAGCTGTGGACCGGTCCTGCTACCTATATAGAACATCCGGCCCGAGCCATATGGGAAGCCGTAGCCCGTACACACGCGGCCACGGATACGGTGCTGCTCCTGGAAAGACAGCTCAGTCAGGAATTCAGCGACGACCGGAAGTACAGCTACGAAACCCGCAACGGGGTACTGGTACGGACGTATTCAGCGGAGTTTTCCAGAAAGTACCACCAGCTGCTGCAGGGGCAGGTAGAGCGGCAGATGCGAGCCTCAGTGCGTATGGTGGCCGATCTGTGGTATACCGCCTGGATCAACGCCGGTCAGCCTGATCTGGCTCCCCTGTCGGAGCTACGGTTTACGGAGGAGGATAAAAAACAGGAAGCCGCCGAGCAACAAGGGTGGCTGCGGCGGCTTCTGCGGGTAAGGCCCGAGGCGGACGATATTACACCTTAGTGGCTCCGGTGAGTTGCTTCATGTACTGAGCATTCTGATCCATACTGGCCATTACTGACTCAGGATACTCTTCCTGCTCCACGATATAGTGCTTCATGCCGTTGTCGGCAGCTCCCTGCAGTATCTTGGCAAAATCTATGATACCCTGACCGAGGTTAACCGAATGCGGCTTGGGCTCGCGCTGCAGATCCTTGATATGGCACAGCTCGTAGCGGCCGGCGTACTTGGTCATATGCTCAACGGGATCTACCCCAGCGGCTACAATCCACATCAGGTCCAGCTCATACATTACCAGCGATGGATCGGTGTTGTCCAGCAGGATCTGCTGGGGCATCTGTCCGTCCAGCGTCTGGAACGAGTAGTCGTGGTTGTGGTAGCCAAATCTGACACCAGCCCGGTTACAGATTTCACCCCGTTTGTTAAATTCCTCGGCCCTTCTTTTCCACTCGTCCAGCGACTTCTGCGCGCCTATGTATGGCTGAAGCACGTAGCTGAGTCCGGCTTCGGCGGCCTGTCCAGCCAGCTTTTCCAGATCTTTGGTAGTATCAGCGTGGGTACTTACGGCTGTCATACCTACCTCATCCATATAGGCCTTGAATTCTTTTGGAGTCATTCCCCAGAATACCCCCTGGTCTCCCTGATAGCTCTCGACCTTTTTGTAGCCCAGGCCTGCCAATTGCTTGATCACGCCCTTGGGATCCTTGCCGATGAGGTCGCGCACACTGTACAACTGGATACCAAATTCAGAGGCGGCAGCGACCGTAGCCGGGCCAGCTGTGGTAGTAGAATCTCCTTCGGCGGTGGCTCCTCCTTCGCTGGAATTACCCGAATTGGAACAGGAAGCAAGTGGCCAGGCCAGTGAACCGGCAGCAGCCATACCAGCAGCTTTCAGAAAGAAACGGCGATTGTATGCCATAGATAAGTAAGCTTAGGGTTAATTTTTAACTAATTTTGTATGATTACTTACAGCTATAAGGCTGCAGAAGGCCGAATTTAATTGATAAATCCCGAAATGACTCCTAACAACACTTCATCATATAGCGAATTACCGCGTATCATTTTACACAGAGGAAAGGAAGAAGCCCTTAAACGCCTGCACCCGTGGGTGTTCTCGGGGGCTATCGCCAAAGCAGATAAACAGGTGCAGGACGGTGACCTGGTACAGGTAGTTGGCTCCGGGGGGCAGTTCCTGGCCATTGGCCACTACCACGACGGCAGCATCAAGGTACGCATCCTGACCCACACCCCTACCGACATCGGACCCGAGTTCTGGGAAAGCAAGTTCCGCAACGCCTACGAGGCCCGCCAGCAACTCGAACTGCCCGCTACTAACTGCTACCGCCTGGTACACGGCGAAGGCGACGGCCTACCCGGCCTGATTGTCGACTACTACAATGGAGTGGCCGTACTGCAGGCACATACCATAGGCATGCACCGCACCCGGCATGAACTGGCCGAGGCCCTTAAGAATGTAATCGGAGAAGACTTAAAAGCGATCTACGATAAGAGCAAAGAAACCCTTCCCGGTTCGTATGCCTCCGGCATCCAGAATGGCTACCTGTACGGCGAAGTGGCCCTGCCGCATAAGGTGGAAGAGTACGGCCGTACCTTTGAGATAGACTGGGAGAAGGGACAGAAGACGGGCTTCTTTCTGGATCAGCGCGAAAACCGCAACCTGCTGGCTCACTACGCGGCTGGCAAGAAGGTCCTGAATGCCTTCTGCTACTCGGGTGGATTCTCAGTATATGGTCTCACGGCCGACGCGGCCGAAGTACATTCGGTGGATATTTCGGGTAAAGCCATGGTACTTTGTGAGAATAATGTAGCCCTTAATGAGGGGCAGGAGCGTCACCATGCCATTACGGAGGATGTGATGAAATGGCTCAAAAACGAAGAGGAGCAGTATGATATCGTAGTACTGGATCCACCGGCCTTTGCCAAAAGTCTGTCGGCACGGCACCGGGCTGTACAGGGGTATAAGCGGCTAAACTCCGAAGGTCTCAAACGGGTAAAGCCGGGAGGACTGCTGTTTACCTTCTCGTGCTCACAGGTGGTAGACCGGGAGCTGTTTTATAATACCATTGTAGCAGCATCAATGGAAGTAGGGCGTCCTGTGCGGGTACTACATCAGCTTACGCAGGGTCCCGACCATCCGGTCAATATTTTTCACCCCGAAGGTAGTTACCTCAAGGGGCTGGTCGTGCGGGTAGATTAATCTAAACCCAACAGGAAAAATAACAGCAATGGAATTTCTGGAATACTTAAAGCAGAAAAAAATAAACGCGCAGGCTTTTGCGAAGGCGGAGCCTGATCGCTATCAGGAGTGGCAGGAGCTATTCGGAGCCATGCATCCGGATAGCTTCACTACTCAGAAGAAGTTTCTCATCAATGAAGTACGCAGGCGGTACTTGCTGCCCAGCGAGGAAAAGAGCTGAGGCCAGTTACGGACAAATAGCAGAATAAATGGCAGAAGTACTACCATCACCAGGCAGGTAACAACCAGCGCTACCAGCCAGATAATTCCCATAACGATTCGCATAAGTACTGCTGTCATACCTTCGTCTTTCATGTATAAAAGACCAAGAGTGTGCCAGTAGGGTTGGAATAGGCCCTAATCAAAAAATAACAAGAACGACCACTTGATAACTTTTTGTTGATTATGAGCTATTTTATTGACAACTATGGCCTTTGTAACTACTACTATATTAGCCATTATCTGCTCTTACCGGAAGCAACGTTATTTTAGAAATGACGGCTGAAGATTACTTTGTCCAACAAAATCCCCAAATACGTAGAACCTTATACGCTTTGCACAAGGTGATCCTGCTGTCGGAGGACAACATCACCTGCAAGCTAAACTGGGGTATTCCCTTCTATTACTACCGGGGCTCATCGTGGTGCTACCTCGCCTACATCAAAAAGTGGAATTGCGTAGAAATAGGTTTCACGAAGGGCCACCTGCTAGGCAATGAGGCAGGAGTACTACTGGAGCGGGGCCGAAAAACCGTCCGCTCCATTGAGTTTAAGACCTACGATGATTTTGTGTTTCGAGAGGAAGCCATACGGGAAGTTATCCAGGAGGCTCTGCTGCTCCAGAACTAGGCACCTACCGGCCACAGATACCGCGGTAATCACAGTAGACACATACGTTGAGGTCCTGCGTCTGCCGGAAGGGTACTTCCGGGTTCAGCAAGCCACTAACCAGCTCTTTGAGCAGCCGCTCCGACTCCGCAATGAAGGGCTCCGCCCCACCATCTTCAACCAGGTCCAGCTGACTGGCTTTGAGACTAGTCGGATCCCGGAAGGAATAGAAGCCCGATTGAATCCGGTAGCTTTCGGAGGGGTACGTCACATCATTAATCACCAGGCCAGAGCCGTCCACCATCTTTTTATACATAAGGTACTTGTACAGCCATAGTTGCCGCTCGTAGCCCGCTTTGATATCCGTATCCGTGAGTAGTATCTGCTCTTTTTTGGCCGGGTCAGACAGGCTCCTCGATCCACTCAGCTGCACGCTGCCGGTTTTGTAGTCCATCACGTACAGGGTACCGTCATCGCTCAGCTCCACGCGATCGATCTTTCCGCCTATCTGTATCGTGACCGGACTCCCTCCTATCTCGAACTGTACCTCCGCGCGCAGGGGCTGTTCGGCGGCAATGACCCTCCGGCGCGGCTGGGCAGCCATCTGGTGGTTCAGGAAAGTAAGGATCTGCTGCTCCCCGATCTGATAGTAGATGCGGTTGAGTCCCTCCTCAGTCACGTACCCCCGGAATAGCTGCTCAAATTCCTCCCGGAGTACGGCCCTGATCTGCTCCTCGGTAGGATCTATACCCAGGAGGAAGTACTCCTGGTCGAGGCGCTCGAGGCTGGCGTGGAGCCAGGTACCTATCTTATCCATGCCCAGGTCCTCCTCAATCTCTTCCTTGTCCTCTACCCCTACGACATGTTTCAGATAGAACTGCATGGAGCAGCGGACTAGCTGGTTGAGGTGGGTTGGGTAGAGGCCCTTGGTACCTAGCTGCATCCGGATGGATGCCAGCATGGGCTCATCCTTGAGGACCTCCTCGCTCAGTTTCTCCACCTGCCGCTCCTCAAACTCCACTACTTTATTTATGACCTGAATGGCCTTGTTGTATTGCGTCAGCTCAAACTCCACCTGCTGCACAAAGCGGCTCTTTTCGCCTCCACCCGGCGAGTCGTTGGTACTTACGTAGAGCATATGTACGTCCTTAGCCCGCTGAAGGAGCCGGTAAAAGTGGTATGACATCACGGCCTCCTGGTGCTGGTGCGTAGGTAGCCCCACCTCCTGAGCAATGTCAAAGGGAATGAGCGAATTCTGCTTCTTGGCCTGGGGAAGTACGCCCTCGTTGAGTGACAGAATGATGATCCGCTCAAAATCAAGCGCCCGGGTCTCGAGCATACCCAGGATCTGTAACGGGCTGATGGGCTCCCCACTGAACGGGATGCGCGTCTGCCGGATGAGCTCGTACAGGAACGAGCGCAACGTACGCAGCGTCAGGGGCTCAGAGCGCCTCTCGAGTGTCTGCTCAAATTGCTTGAGCAGCGTATAAAACAGGTACAGGTACTCTGTCTCCAGGGCGTTCTTATAATCACGGTATACCTCCCGCAGCAAATCTATCAGATCATAGAAGGTCCTGAGTACCTGCCTGGGATTGTCCTTGGCCCAGCGGGTAAACAGTACCTTGAATAACCCAAGGTCCTGACCATCAGCGATGGTAGAGAGCTCATCGCCACTCAGGAAAACGCGGTTATTTTCGTTGATCTCCCGCAGGGTACGCTGGATAGCGGTCAGTCCGTCGGCGCCGGGTACCATGGCGATCTGCTCGTAGTGCCGGATAAACGGGTGGTTAAGTACCTTGGTGATGGACTTATGGTTGAACTTGGGGATGCGCAGCGTGCGACCATCCTTGGTCTTGAATTCAGCTACATTCTGCTGCAGCTCAAATACACAGTCGATCAGGGTGTACAGCATGGAGTTCCGCAGTGAAAGCCCCATGGTCACGTTCAGGTCCGTAATCCCCTCGTCCAGCGAGTACAGCATGGGCAGGAGCAGGTTCTCATCGGCCAGTACGATGGCAGTCGGCACGGGAGCCTCCGGTTCATCCCCCGCTTTCATATCGGCGTAGAGTTGTCCGGCTACTTTGGTCTGTAAGGTAGCGTTGGGTACCGCGTAGGTAGTGATGGTCTTGGCCGAGCTGATCAGTCCCTCTCCCATCCACTTCCAGCCTCCGAAGGTGGCATTGTCACGGTACTCCCGCAGGCTGATACCCGCTTCTACTCCGGTGTTCTCGTTCATGTAGTACCGGTCCGTATCCCAGAGTACCTCGGCGCGGCTGGCTTTCACGAGTTTCTGAATAATCTTCTTCTCGGACTCCGTAAAGGCGTTGAACCCGGCGAAGTAGATCATCTCGTAGTCGGTGCGGCCCAGCAGGAGCTCGTCGACGTGCTCGGCGAGCTGGCGGTAGGCCATTCCCCGGTAGGCTTGTCCTTTATCGAACAACCTGGCCCGGAAGGCGGCGTATACTTTCTTGATGTTTTCGAAGAGTGAGAAGTACTGCTTGGTACCTCCCGTATTCGGCAGATTGCGCCCCTCCGGTAGGTCTTTCTGCCAGCGCTCCACGGCCTTTGCCTCCGACATGTAGTCGAAGAGGTAATCGGTATCGACCAGGTATTGATCTATTTTATCCAGATCACTCATCAGTACCGACGCCCAGCCCATAAACCGGTCAAACTGCACCTGTGGGTCTATCTCCTTGAAGGTTTCATATAGTTCAAAGAGCAGACTCACTGAGTCGGCTACTTCCAGGGTACAGATACCTTCCACAAAGTCGTCAATGGCCTGTACCATTGGGCTGATGAGGGGCGTCTGGGTGGTATTGGCCAGCTCCTGCTTCACATAAAAGGCGGCCCGCCGGGTAGGTACCACGATGGCGACCTTTTCCATGGAAGAACCATGCCGCTCTAATATATGCTCTGCTACAAGATGGAGGAAGGTAGTCATGTTCAGTATCGGGTAGGGTTATGGTGCGTAGGCGGAAGCTGAGTCCGCACGGGTACTATAAATATTTGCTTCTACAAATTTACTACTTATTAATGCATACGGTCACCGCGTGCCTCAAGAGTATTAATGATTTCGGCTTCGGCGGCCAGGAGTTCTTTCCACCGCTGGCGTACCTGCTCGTGGGGCATGTACTCTTCGGCCAGTTCTATAAAGGTACGATAGTGTCCGGCTTCAGATACCATCAGTTCATGATAAAACTTCCGGAGGCTCTCATCACTGATATGTTTGGACAATAACTTAAACCGCTCACAGCTGCGCGCCTCGATCAGGGCACAGAACAGCAGCTTGTCCAGGAAGGCCCGGTTAAAATCCCCCTTCTTATAAAGTACTTCCCGCAGGCGATTTACGTATTCATCTTTGCGCTGGTGCCCCAGGGGAATGTTGCGCTTGCGGAGTTCTTTGATTACCCGCTGAAAGTGCCCCCACTCTTCCGCTACGATGGGCGTAAGTACCTCCACCAGCCTGGTCTTTTCGGGATAGTATACAATGAGAGATATACAGGAAGAAGCCGCTTTCTGCTCACAGTACGCGTGGTCAATCAGGATCTCTCCGATCTGCATCTCGGCAATATTCACCCACCGCGGATCAGTGGGTAGTTCAAGTCCCAGGGTAGTAAGTGACATATATTTATAGCTTTAGGCTATAGGCTGTATGCCTTAGGCTTTTGATTTTCTAATTACTTATTACTTATTCTTCTCATCCCGCTCCTGCACCAGATAGATGTTGATTTTATCACCTGCTTATTGCATACAGCCTACTGCCTACTGCCTGTAGCTCAATTAATCAAACAACGGCCAGCTGATACCAAAGCTAAAGGTACGACGGAGTCCCAGGTAGCCGGGCGTGGTAAAGTAGCCGGGTACGCCCAGGCCTTCGTTGAGGTGCGACATCTTCAGGAGCAACCGGACCCTGTTGATGCGCATATTGGCAAATACATCCACTACGGCGTAGCGATCTACCATGAAGTTGTTCTGCAGGTAAAACTGCTGCGTCAGGGGCATGTAGGCATCGGCCAGGTAGGACGACTTGTAGTGAACGGCCGTACCCAGCTGAATGAACAGTACCTTGGCGTAAACAAAGTCGTAGGTCAACTGCCCGCTGAAGAACAGTGGCGGAATGCGTATGACATCCGGGTTGGAGTTGACCGTATAGAAGGCAAGGGCCGAAGCATTCCAGCGGTTGGCCGTCCAGCGCATGGCGGTACCCATGCGCAACAGGCTGAACGAACCTCCCAGCTGCTGGGGCCGGGCGGTGCTGTCGTAGTACACGTAGTTGGTGACCAGGTGGTACTGCATTTCGGGCTCCAGCGTTAGCCGGCCCAGCCGCAGGGGAATAGAACCGTACAGGGTATTGGCCCCGGTCAGGTTAAAGTTGTTCCGCCACAGCATGTGGTTGCTGACGTACCGCTGCATGATCAGGTCGGGCGTCCAGAAGGCGGTCTGGTACCCGGCCCGTATCCAGCGGGTCGATAGTTCACCGCGGAGCAGGAAGTCACGACCCAGCAGGTGCTGCGCTTCGGCCGTCAGGTGCTGGGTAGAGTCCTTCAGGTAGTAGCTCACCCACAGCCCCAGGATATTCTCAAAGCGGGGGCCGAGCCGGTAGCTAGCCGACGTGGAATCGGTCAGGTTATAGGAACCCTTCATGGTATAGATACGCTGCCGCAGGTAAGCCCGGTAGTTGAAGCCCGAGAATACCCCTTTGATTCCCATCTTGTTTTCCAGGATGCGGTAGTCTACTTCCTGCCGGGTTGTATCCTGGTCAAATATCGGGGAAGGGTACACGCCGTTGGTGGCTCCGCGCTGCGGATCAGTATCATCATAGCGGTTGATAACGCGGCGGTACTCGGCCTGCTGGAACAGCTGAAAGCCGTTGGCCAGCCGGTACTGGTGGTACAGGTGGAATACGTTGCGGCGCTCCCACGAGCGGGTATTGTCCTCCAGACGAGCAGGCCCCTCGTATTCATAAATATCCGCGATGGCGCCTGTGCTATCCGTCAGAAGTCCCCCCTGCTCTTTGACCTGGTGATTCAGGTGGCGAAAGTGCCCCAGGAGTATGTACTTCTTATCTTTGGAGGTATAGTTGGTATGGGCCAGAAAGGTCCAGTTCTGAGCCAGATTGGCTTCGGAGTTGAGGGCACTGAACACACCGTACTGCTTGTTGGAGGTAAAGCGCTGAAACTGGAAGCCGGCGTTCAGTCGGGGGTTGATGTTCTGATTGAAGCCAAACCGGACTATATTGCGGCCACGCCCCCCCATGAAGAAGGTCATATCCGTAAAAGGTGAGCGGGTATTGAAGTACTGTACTTCGTCGGCCCGGATCGCGTACGGATCATACGCCCGGAAGCCCAGCTCGGCTCCTACTTCGGTACGGGGCTGGAAGAATACATTGCGGGTAGCCGTACCCAGATTACCCAGATCCACCAGCCGTTCCCACGAACGATCCACCCACGTCCAGCGGTGAAAATTGGTGAGAGTGGTATCGACCCGGTAGCGAACCGAGTCACGGTTGTTGAGTATATCGTCCTCAAAAAAATGCAGGGCTGTATTGGGGCCGTAGATGTTTCTGGTACTGTCGTCGAGTTGTACTCCACCCCGTGAGCCACCTCCTCCGAGTCCCCCACCACCGCCACCGGGCATTCCTCCACCACCACCGGGCCTTCCACCCGGAAGCCGGAGGCCTCCCGGCAGTCCCTGCCCGCGTGACGCGGTACTTAGCAACAGACCAATGAACAATAACAGCAGTAGGTATCGGTTCCTTTTCATACAATCATTTAATTCCCCGGGCGGCTTCCAGCATGGGTGTTTGGATAGCCTCATCCAGCCATTGCGCGAATGGCTCCTGATCCGTCCCAAAATCCATACGGATGGGCAGATACAGGAATTGATCGGCTACCCCGGCTGCCGTAGCCAGAGGGTAAAGCTTGACCTTGTCTTTTTCGGTCGTAACCACAAAAGTACCTTTTTTTACGTATTTCAGGAGGCTCTCGAGGTCAGACGGTCCGTAATCGTGATGGTCCGGGTATATAACTTCTTTTAGTACCTTAAAATTATCACGGAGGTAGTCCAGAAATGGCTCCGCCCGCGCTATACCGGCCAGGGCCACTACCTCGACAGGATGTTTGGCGCCACTACTGTACCCCACCGGCTGCTCATAACGCACCGATGCAAAAAAGACCGGCGTGCCCGGGCGCGTATAGCGGCTGATCCGCTGCCTGATCTCTTCCTTAGCTTCGGCGGCCAGCCGGGCGGGGCACTTGGTCACTACGACGGCATCCGCCCGGCTGGCCCCACTCCGTCCCTCGCGCAGGTACCCGGCCGGAAACGGGTGGTCCCGGTAGAAAGGACGGTTGTAATCATTGAGCAGGATGTTGACATGGGGTCGAATGCCCCGGTGCTGGTAGGCGTCGTCCAGCAGCAACAGCCCTATGTGGGGAAACAGGGTACTGATCTGCCGGCTACCCTCGGCCCGGTTCTCACAGACCGTCACCTTTACTTCCTCCCCGAATTTCTGAAAGTACTGCAGAGGCTCATCACCAATAGTACGGGCTGTTGCATCCGGATCAGCCAGTACAAATCCTCGGGTACTTCTGCCGTATCCCCGGCTCAGCGTAGCTATTTTTTGCTTATCTTTAAAATAACGAATCAGGTACTCGACCATGGGCGTCTTTCCCGTCCCTCCGACAGTCAGGTTTCCCACCGATACTGTAAACTGAGCAGGTGTAAATGAGGAGAATACCCCCTGATCATATAGTATAGTACGTAGCGCAGTAATACCCTCGTAGAGCCAGGCGACCGGTTGCAATAGTGTAACCGTTCTGTGATGTTGGCCCTCCGAAGTACTATTGTTACGTTTATTTTTCATATAATTGAGGTTTGTTTTAGACTCTGACTCTTGCCCTTCATGTCATTAAATATTGAATACCAGCCATATAACCTGGATTTTAGATTCGAAGCAGGTACTTCCCGCGGGGTACTTACTAAGAAAACTTCATGGCTGATCAAAATATCGGACGAAGAGCAACCAGGCATAGAAGGGTACGGTGAGTGCGGACCGCTTAAAGGGCTGAGTGTCGATGACCTGCCTGACTTTGAAGAACAGCTGGCCGCTGTGTGCAAGCTGTTCAATAGCCTTGATCTGGAAGTATTCCCGTTCAACCTGCCCATCATACTCCAGCAGGTCATCCCTGACCACCTGCCTTCGGTAAGGTTTGGCGTAGAAACGGCACTACTTGATTTCATGAACGGAGGTACCCGGGTTATTTTTAATAATGCGTTTACGAGGGGCGAAAAAGGCATAGCCATTAACGGACTGATCTGGATGGGTAGCGAAGATTTCATGGCGCATCAGATCGAAGATAAGCTGGACCATGGCTTTACTACCCTCAAAATGAAAGTCGGCGCGCTTGACTTTGAGCAGGAGTGTCGGCTATTAAGCTCCATCCGCTCCCGCTACACCCCCGACCAGATCACGCTACGCGTGGATGCCAACGGTGCGTTTGACGCCAGCGAGGTAACCGAGAAGCTCCAGCGCCTGGCGGAGTTTGAACTGCACTCCATCGAACAACCCATCCGTACGGGACAGTACGACCTGCTTACCCGGCTGTCAACCAGCTCTCCGATAGATATAGCCCTGGACGAAGAGCTCATCGGCAAGTTTGACTACATGGAGAAGTTCAGCCTGCTCAAAAAGATCCAGCCTCCATTTATCATCCTGAAGCCTACGCTACTGGGAGGATTTCAGCATTGCCGGGAGTGGATCGAGATAGCCCAGCGGCTATCCATTGGCTGGTGGATTACCTCCGCCCTCGAATCCAACATTGGCCTTAATGCCATTGCCCAGTTCACGGCTCAGTATGATAACGCTCTGCCCCAGGGCCTGGGAACGGGTAGTCTCTACCACAACAATATTCCCTCTCCCCTTACCGTAAACCAGGGCCACCTTCACTACATAGGTACTACCAACTGGGATCTTTCCTCCATCCAATCGGGCTGGATTACCGCCTGATCCGTTACTCGTGGGTGACCCAGTCAATTCCTTTCTGAAGCAACTCCATGGTACGGGCCTCGGGGGTACCTTCTTCGGGTAGGTAGTTGTACGCCCACTGGGCCTGCGGCGGCAGACTCATCAGGATGGACTCAGTACGCCCTCCCGTCTCCAGACCAAACTTAGTACCCCGGTCCCACACCAGGTTAAACTCCACGTACCGACCACGGCGCAGGTACTGCCACTGTTTCTCCCGCTCCCCGAAAGCCTCGTCCCGGTGCTTACGCATCAGCGTGGTATATATAGGGGCAAAGCTCTCTCCTACTCCCTTTACGAAATTAAACAGCTGATCTTTGGTATGCTTGCCAACCGCTGATTCCTCCCCCGCTGCACAGGGCTTAAGGTAGTCAAAGAAAATACCTCCCACCCCCCGGGTTTCTTCACGGTGCTTGATGTAGAAGTAGTCATCCGCCCATAGCTTGTACTCGGGGTAAAAGACCGGATCGTGCTGGTCGCATACGTCTTTCAGCTGCGTGTGAAACCAGCGGGCATCCTCCTCTACTACGTAGTGGGGCGTGAGGTCAATGCCGCCGCCAAACCAGCTGGTACCGTTGCTGAGCTCAAAGTACCGTACATTCATGTGGATGATGGGTACCCGTGGACTATGCGGGTGCATCACAATAGAAACACCGGTGGCAAAAAAATGCGCCTCCTCGTGCTCGGGTAGCTCCATCTGAGCCCGCAGTCGCGGATGTACCTCCCCCCGTACTCCCGAAAAGTTAACGCCCCCCTTTTCGATGACGGCACCATTCTGGATCAGCCGGGTGCGGCCTCCTCCCCCCGAATGATGCTTCCATTGATCCTCTTCAAATTGACCTACGCCGTCCTCCTGTTCGAGGGCCGCGCAGATCTGATCCTGTAATCCTTTAAAATATTCTTCTATTTGGTGAGCTTCCATATAGTGGCTACTGGTAATGTGGTATCGCCGCCTTGCATAGCTATTTCGACGCTTTGGCGGGAACTGCAAAGCTACAAGGAAGTATTCATATATCCCTATACGCCTTTTTATCCATAAAAGAGGCTACCACTACGGATCACTACCTCTTTACGTACGGGTCGGTATACTGATTCTACCAGTGAGTCAGCTCAATGGGTCAGTCAGTAGGATCTTCATTGGCAGACCGGAATTCTGTAACTTATTTTGAATCAACAAACACAGCAAAAAGCTCACAAGTGAAACTCACCGACAACTACCGCGTACGCATCATAGGAATTGCCGTGATAACGGCACTCCGCTTCGGGTTTTACAGCAGTGAGATGCTGGCGGGAACAGTACCTTTCAGCTGGGAAGGTGTGCGGGACAATTTCATCTTCACCTTTATTTCGGCCATCCTGATGTGGGAAGTCAGCCGGGCGGTGGTGGTGTATTTTCATAAGATATCTCCCATTTCCAAATCGTCGGATTGGCGATTTCTGGTAGAAGCGCTCTATCTGTTAGCTGCCAACGGGTTGCTGTACGCGCTCACCATGGCCCTGTACTTTTACCTGGACTTTGAGGCGCATCCGCCTTATGTATTTATATTGTTCGGGTTCCTGGACCGCTTTCTGTACGGCATTCTTATCGGAGGATTTTACGAGTTGCTGTTTCTGGTAAAGGCCTGGAATACGGCTACGCAGGAAGCCGAACAACTCAAAAAGGTAAACCTGCTGGTACAGCTCGAGTCTCTGAAAAATCAGGTAAAGCCTCACTTCCTGTTCAACAGCCTCAATACCCTCACCGGGCTGGTAGAAACCGATCCCGACCGGGCGGTGAAGTTTATTGCCGAGCTGTCGAAGGTGTACCGCTACCTGCTGCAGAGCAACGAAAAGGAACTGATCGGGCTCAGCCAGGAGCTACAGTTTACGGAGGCTTACTTCTTTCTGCTGCAGACCCGCTTTGGAACCGGCATATCCCTCGACGTACGGGTAGACGAAAGTGCACAGCAGCTTCAGATACCACCCCTGACCCTTCAGATCCTGGTCGAAAACGCCGTGAAGCACAATCAGGTATCGGTGCGGAAGCCCCTGCGGGTGGAGATCAGATCCGAAGAAAAGTGGCTGGTGGTCGAAAATAACTTCCAGCCCAAGCGACAGGCGGCTCCCTCCAATGGCATGGGCCTGAACAACATCACGACCAAGTACCGCCTCCTGAACCAGCCCCAGGTGCAGATATTCAACGACGAAACCAACTTTACGGTCAAAGTACCCCTCTTAACTCCCCTACCCGCATGAAACTATTTATCATTGAAGACGAGGCCGTGGCCTCCGAACGCATTCAGGAACTGGTACGCCGAGCCGCTCCTGACGCCCATATCATAGGAGTAGCTGATAGCATCGAAGAGAGCGTTCGCTTCCTGAACGAGCACCCCATGCCGGACCTGATCCTGATGGACATCGAGCTGGTAGACGGACAGAGCTTTGAGATATTCAATGAAGTAACGGTGACCTGTCCCGTCATATTCACGACGGCCTACGATGAGTTTGCTCTGAAGGCATTCAAGGTACACAGCATCGACTACCTGCTCAAACCCATCCAGCTCGAAGACCTGCAGAACAGTCTGAATAAGTTTCGTCAGCTGCAGGCTGTGTACAGTAACGGTCCGGCGCTCAACGTCAATCAGCTGATTCAGGAACTACGAAGTACGTCCCTGCCGGCCACCCCCATCTTTAGGCAACACTACCTGGTGCGCCAGGGTCAGCACCTGATATCGGTGAGTATCGAGGACGTAGCCTACTTCTACAGCGAAGACCGGGTTACCTTTCTCAAAACCCACGATGGCCGCTACTACGCGCTGGACTACCCGCTGGAAGAAATAGAGCAACAGGTGGACCCGCAGCAGTTTTTCAGGGCCAGCCGCAAGTACCTGGCTACCCGGCGGTCCATCCACCACATCTATGTACACCTCAACGGCAAGTACAAGGTAGACCTCAAACCTGCCATCAAGGACGAACTACTGGTCAGCCGCGACCGGGCTCCCGAGTTCCGGAAGTGGCTGGGTGCCTGACCTTTCACCGAAACCATTTTATCCAATAACCATAAATAACAAGTAGCCATGAAAAACAAAACACTTTCACTCCTGGCCCTGCTGGGCGCTCCTACCATGACTCTGGGTGTACTGGCAGAGTATCACATCCCCGCCCTCGGCAACTCCTGGTTTACGGGACTGTGGGGTATTACCTACATCACTACCTGGATAGCTGGAATAGTATGTATGCAACGACTAAAAGCCACGGGCACCAGTACTTTGGGCAAAGCACTGCTCTGGATACTCATCGGTACCCTTACCATTGCCGATATTTCCAATCTATTCTGGATTATCTACCCCGCTGGTAAGCCAGAGGCCTTCTTCTACCTGGACCTGTTCTGGCCGCTGAGCCATCTGCTGATGCTGCCGATAGGTATTATGGTGACCCTGGCCAAAGGCCTCCCGGGCTGGTACCGGTACATACCCCTGGTGCAGGGATTCTGGCTGCCGGTGGCGCTGGGTTCGAAGATTGCCTGGGGCGAAGTGGAGGGATCGCTGTACCTCGGGTGTGTATACTCACTTGTTGTATGGAGTATTATGAACCTGATCCTGTACAGACAGAGTGAGAAAAGCGGGCACGACACATCTCCCATACTGCAGACCGCCTGATACCATTCTTCAACTCTATAATTCACCTTTACAATTAATAGCCATGAAAAACTCATCACTTGCTCTACTCGCCCTGCTGGGCGCTCCTACCCTCTGGTTAGGCTTTTACATCGAAGGTCGTTATCCTCATCTTTCCAACTCCTGGTTTACCGGTCTGTGGGGCCTCATCTACATGTGCGCCTGGATGTGCAGCATCGTGTGTATGCAACGGCTGAAGGTTACCGGTACTACGCGTTTTGGTAAAGGTATCCTGTGGGTGATTCTAGGTACTTTAACCCTTGCCAACTGGTCCAACGTCATCCAGCTAGTTTCGCCCGAATACAAGCCTGCCTACTTCTTCTATCTGGATGCCTGCTGGCCCATCAGCAACTTCCTGATGCTTCCTATTGGCATCACGGCCTTCATGGCCAGGGGACTCAGTGGCTGGAGGCGATACGTTCCGCTGGTGCCGGCCCTGTGGTACCCGGTCCTGGTCATCTCCATGCTGCTGCTGGGACGTACTACTGCCACGGGCCTTATCCTGGGTATCCACTCCGCCCTGGGCTGGACCCTACTGGCCCTGGCGCTGTACCTGGAAAGCAGAAAGACCGAATCAAAGGCTACGACCGTAAGCATCAAATACGAGCTAGCCTGAGTGGAGTACTATACAAAAAGCAGTGGCGGACAGCTTTTCATTAAGCTGTCCGCCACTGCTTTTTGCTGAAATAGATTACTTGCCGTTCCGGATATTGGAGAATACCAGTACCTCCAGAAACTCGTGCAGCTTGCGGGTATCCTTATCCTTCCCGAAGTCGGTCAGTGATGGCAGGTGGTGCATGAAGAAGTACTGAAAGTGTGCCATCTCTACCAGGGTACTGGCCAGCGACCTTGGAAACGCATAGCTGGGGTTATACTCAGTAAACAGGTTGGCGATGAGGGTACACAGGTCCTTGTAAGGCTTGTATACCTGCGCTTTGTTATTTTCTCCTACTTCCTTCGTTTGGTACACCTTGTTGCTTTCGGCAATTACGATCTGGTACAGGACCTTGTGGTTGATGTCACTTCCTCCTATATTTTCATCTATCTCTTTCGATAAAAGCTCAATCACCTTCCGGATTTTCATTTCCGGATCGGTCAGGTTGTTGATCTGGTAAAGTACCTGGTATTCCAGCAGGTTCCAGTACCAGGTTACCAGGTACACCAGCAGGCGGTGCTTGTTCTCGAAGTACCGGTATATACCGGCTTCGGTGGTATGGATGGCTACTGCCAGCTTCTTAAAGGTAAAATCTTCAAAACCTATTTCATGTATAAGTAGTATACTCTGCCGCACGATCTTTCTGCCAAGCTCCGAAGACTCCGGATCCCGCAAGAAAAGATGCTCATTCATTTTTATCCTGATCTGTAATTCCATTAGAAACAGCCGTTTGCATGGGTTGTGTTGTGAGAACAAAGGTAGCAGAAATTTGTAATACAACTATCACCGATGATAGTAAAATATTTTTATTAGATAGCTTTACTATCATTCTAAAAAGTAGCTGTATATTTGCATCATACTGATACTACCAATTTGATACACTACTGCCTGGCCGCTATCTATATCTGGCCGTAGCAGGATCGCCCAAACCGATGGTGCATTAATTGGTTGTTAAGTAGTGCAAGCCGCTGGCTGATACAACATAAATCAGGCAGCTCGCCCACCCGCCAGGTCAGCTGCGGGTGCTGGCTTTTCAAAAGCTGAATCACTACCACTTAACGGACGATTCGGCAAGTAATAAAAGGTATTATAACGTTCTAAATGGATACTAAACTTATTCATACCATCTGTGGTCAGCTTAGTCAAGCCTTAGGAAAGGCTAAGGACAAACCTTACTCGATCCCCGATGGTATTTACTCCATTACCTATTCGCCCGACGAACTGCCACGGTTTATAAGTGATCTTATTGCCACGGCCCATAAGTATAACCTTACCATTGTCAGTAGTCATATAGCTCCCTCCGGCCTGGATCAGCTCCTGAATGAGTCGGGGTACCCTATTCTGTACCTGGAGCGGGATGGCCAGCAGATAGTACCTGTAATCGGAGGAAAAACGGTCAAGGGTACTCCACTGCGCGAGCGTATTGAAGGCCAGGGTCGCATCACACAGGCGCCATCGTCGGTACGTAATCCGGTTGTTTTTAAGGATATGCCCGATACCTCCAAGAATGGCCAGGCCATGTACTTTACAGCCTTCCCGATGGAGACGATGGTAAGCATAAAACCAAAGCCGGGTGAAGCAGAAAAACCACTGACACCCGTACAGCGGCTGTACCGACTCCTGATCAACGAGCGGAAGGATATCGGGTACATCTACCTGTACGCCATCGTTATCGGTATCATTACGCTCTCTATCCCGCTCGGTTTCCAGGCCATCATCAACCTGATCTCGGGAGGTATGATATTCAGCTCGGTGTACCTGCTGGTAGGGCTTGTGATCCTGGGGGTACTGCTAACGGGTATCCTGCAGATCTATCAGGTGTCGCTGGTGGAGGTACTGCAGCAACGGGTGTTTGCCAAGGCGGCGTATGAGTTTACCTACCGCACCCCCCGTATCCGGTCCGACGCACTGCTGGGCTATTATCCGCCTGAGCTCATGAACCGCTTTTTTGACGTACTGACGGTCCAGAAAGCCCTGCCCAAGATCCTGATCGACATTACGGGAGCCGTGTTACAGATTATATTTGGTATCCTTCTCCTGTCATTTTACCACCCGTTCTTTATTGCCTTTGGGCTGCTGACGTTCGGTATTCTGGCGCTTATCATCTACTTCAACGGTCCCAAAGGTCTACAGACCAGTCTGGTGGAGTCCAAGTACAAGTATAAGGTAGTGCAGTGGCTGGAAGATATCGCCCGATCGCTGTACTCCTTCAAGCTGGCCGGGTCATCCAACCTGCCCATTGACAAAATGGACGGGTATGTCAACAACTACCTCAACTACCGCAAGAATCACTTCCAGGTACTGCTGACCTTTTTCTGGAACGCCGTAGGCTTCAAGACTACGGTGATCGGAGGTCTGCTCATACTGGGTACCATCCTGGTAGTAAACCGCCAGATCTCGCTCGGTCAGTTTGTGGCTTCGGAGATCGTGATCGTGCTGTTGACCAACTCCGTCGAGAAGCTGATCCAGAGTATTGATGTGATTTTTGACGCTCTGACGGCCGTTGAAAAAATGGCGACAGTGACTGATCTGCCACTCGAAAAGGACGAAGGATTCAACTTTAAACCAACGGAAGCGACCAAAGGGCTGTCGCTGCAGGTAGCTAACCTTAGCTACCAGTACGACGAGCACTCCAAGTACGCGCTACGGGATGTATCTTTTACGCTCAATGCCGGCGAGAGCCTGTGTATAACCGGTAACAACGGATCAGGAAAAGACACCCTCCTGAAAGTACTATCGGGTCTATTGCCCAACTACGAAGGAGGAGTCATGTACAATGGTATTTCGCTCCGCGACCTCAACGTCAACAGCCTCCGTACCTACATTGAGAAGAACGTCACCAACGACGACATCTTTGAAGGTACCATCCTGGAAAACATCACCCTGGGACGTAAGGAAGTAACGCTAGCTGATCTGGAATGGGTGATCAATGCGCTGAAATTAAATGAAGTTATAAGCAAACAACCCGAGGGAATCAATACCATGATGGTACCCGGCGGCCGTCGCTTCTCCGAAAGCTTTATCAAGAAGGTCACCATTGCCCGGTCGATCATCAATCGCCCGCGGTTGCTGATGATCAATGACCTGCAGAGCCTCGAAAGGTCCGAACGGATGCGGATTGTGCGTTTCCTGACGGACAAACAGAACCCCTGGTCGCTCATCGTAGTGTCGAATAATCCCGACAAGATGAAGCTGTGTGATAAGGTAATGGTTCTCTACGAAGGCAGTATCGTGACCATTGGCAACTACCAGGAAGTAAGCCAGAACAAGCAGTTTCAGGAGTTGATCAACCACGAAATGGTATCGATGTAGGCCCAGACTGAAACTTGAACGGACAAACACAAACCTAACTATGCTGAATATATCTCGTCACCGAGTCAACGACGAAGTAATACAAAAATATAATCTCCAGGCACTCAGTACCCTTAGTACCCCCCGTACAGGTATTCGCTTCGCCCGGATGATGCGGGTGATTATGGTCATCGTCGTAGTCACGCTGTTTCTGCCCTGGCAGCAGAATATCCGTGGTACCGGCAACGTGACCGCATTCAGTCCTACCGACCGTCCCCAGAATATCCAGAACACCATTCCCGGCCGCATCGAGAAGTGGTATGTGAATGAGGGAGATCTGGTGCAGGCCGGAGATACCATCCTGGCCCTTTCGGAAATCAAGGATGAGTACCTGGACCCCCAGGTACTGAGCCGTACCCAGGAGCAGATCGAAGCCAAACGATCAGCTATCACCAGCTACGAAGCCAAGGTAGTAGCTCTGGATCAGCAGATAGAAGCCCTCCGCTCGGGCCTGCAGCTCAGCCTGCAGAAAGCCCGTAACAAGGTAGATCAGGCCCGGCTGAAGGTGGCTAACGACAGTACCGACCTGATAGCTCAGCGCACCAACTACCAGATCGCCCAGAGCCGCCTCCAGCGCTACGAGGTGGGCTATAAGGATGGATTATTCTCGCTGACCGATCTGGAAACGCGCCGCCTTAAGCTTCAGGAAGACTACGCCAAGCTGATCTCCCAGGAGAACAAACTGGGCATATCGCGGCAGGAGCTGATCAACGCCCGCATTGAGCTGGGCTCACTACAGGCCGAGTATCAGGATAAAATCTCCAAAGCCATCTCAGACCGGAGTACCGCCCTGTCCAGCGTGGCCGATGCGCAGTCGGAGCTAAGCAAGCTGGCGAATAAATTTTCAAGCATTGAGGAACGGCAAGATCGGTATATCGTCAAAGCTCCCCAATCCGGGTATGTAGTACGTACGCTTAAGGCTGGTATCGGTGAGACGATCAAGGATGGCGAATCCGTTGCTACGCTACAACCCCATAATCCTGACCGGGCCGTGGAGCTGTACATCCGACCTACCGACGTAGCACTCGTAAACATTGGCCGGGAGGTGCGTCTGGAATTTGACGGCTGGCCGGCGCTACAGTTTGCCGGATGGCCGGAGGCTTCAATCGGTACCTTCGGAGGTATTGTGCAGGTGGTGGATCAGGTCAATAGTGCCAATGGACAATTCCGGCTATTGGTGTCTCCCAAACCGGGTGAAGAGTGGCCGGAAGCTATACGCCTCGGGTCGGGTGTATACGGCTGGGTAATGCTGAACGATGTACCTGTATGGTACGAAATCTGGCGCCAGCTCAACGGCTTCCCGCCCGATCTGAACCAAAAGCAGCTGGATAAAATTACGGGGACGCCCAAGGAAGAAGGAAAGAAATAGTAAGGACGGCTCGGACCGAACCTGTTTGGCTAAATGAAATAGACCATGTCACGATACAGCTATCTGCTACTTCTAGCAGGCATACTATATAGCAACCTCACGCAGGCGCAGATACCCGACACATCGCGGGTATATACGTACCGGGAGTTTTTTCAGCAGGTGATCAACTACCACCCGGTGGTACAGCAGAGCGACCTGATTGCCGAAAGTGCCCGCCGCGACCTGCTCATAGCCCGCGGTGGACTGGATCCCAGTATCCAGGGGACATTTGACCGGAAGGTGTATAAAAACCGCGAGTACTTCAACCGCAGCGACTTTTTCCTGAAAGTACCGGTGTGGCTGGGCGGTGCCGACCTCAAAGTTGGGTACGACCGCAACGTAGGAGTTACGCTCAGTGATGATATTCGTACGGGTCCGGAAGGTATTACCTACCTGGGCCTGACCGTACCACTGGGTCAGGGCATGCTGATCGACTACCGCCGGGCTACCCTGAGGCAGGCCGTACTGTTTCAGGACATTGCTGATGCGGAGCGGGTAAAGGCGATCAATAAAATAGTACTGACTGCCGCCAAAGACTACTGGAACTGGTACTTTGCCTACCAGCAGTACCGGCTCATTCAGGATTTTTACCAACTGGCCGAAACGCGCTTCCAGGCTACCCGTCAGCGGGCTCTTATTGGTGATATTGCGGCCATTGATACTACCGAAGCCCTGGTCACTTTACAGGATCGGCAGGTCCAGTACAGTCAGGCCGTCCTGGACCTGCAGAATGCCCGGCTGGTGCTATCCAACCACCTGTGGGGGAATCAGCAGGTACCTCTTGAGCTGCCCGAAGATGCCATCCCGCAGCAGACAGCCGGCAGGATTCTGACGGATGCCACTCTGAATGACCTACTGCAGCAGGCCCGGCTCCGCCACCCCGATCTGATCAAGTTTGAGATCAAAAGGCAGCAGTTACGTATTGATGAGCGGCTCGGGCGTGAGATGCTCAAGCCAAGTGTCAATATCAATGCCTCCACGCTCTACCGGGGGTTATCATTTAACGGAAGCGAAACCAAGTCGGGCTTTCCGTACCTCGACGAAAACTATAAGTTCAGCGTTGACCTGTACTTCCCGCTCCTCTTCCGGAAAGAAAGAGGGAAGCTGCAGCAAATCCGGATCAAGCAACTGCAGAATGACCTGGAGCTAACGCAGGCCCGGCGCGAGGTAAACAATGAGATTAACGTGGCCTATAATGAAGTAAAGCTGCTGGAAGATCAGATCCTGGTACAGCAGCGTGCCGTCCAGAACCAGGAGCTGCTGCTTAACGCTGAAGTTCGTAAGTACAACATTGGCGAAAGCTCACTCTTCCTGGTCAACACCCGCGAATCCAAGCTCAACGAACTCAGGGTTAAGATAGAATCGCTGAGGACCAAGTACGAAAAAGCACTGGCTACCCTGCTTTTTGCCGCCGGACTTGCCGATTGGCAGCAGTAGTATCTTCCGGATTGTTCAGATAAGTTTTACCTTCGTTGCTGCTAACACCGGTAACGAAGGTATTTTTTTATCTTTCCAATCGCATGACACGTTTTCTACTCCTACTTTTACTTTACACAACTACCACCACCTGCTGGGCTCAGACCGTTACTTCCACCTTGAGAGGTAAAATCACGGACGCCGAAACTCATCAGCCACTTGCCAATGCCAGCGTACAATTGCTCCCATCCGGCACCGGCACTACTTCCAGCCCCCAGGGTACCTTTCGCTTTGATAACCTACCCGTTGGGCGCTATACCGTAGCGGTCACCTATCTGGGCTACCAGACGCTCACCATTCCGGAAGTACTGGTCGAATCGGGCAAAGAACAGGTACTGGATATTGATCTTAGTCCATCGAGCACGCAGCTGCAGGAAGCGACAGTACGGACCACGCGACCGGTAGCCGTCAACAGCATTCAACCCATTACCATCGAGCAAACGCTCCGCTACGCGGCCACCTACCTCGATCCGGCCCGGGTAACGACGTCTTTCCCGGGAGTAGCCGTATCCAACGACCAGGCCAATGGATTGGTGGTCCGGGGTAATAGTCCTAACGGGATGCAGTGGCGGCTGGAAGGCGTTGAGATTGTAAACCCCAACCACCTTACCAACGCCGGTACCTTCAGCGACCGCCCCACCCAAACGGCCGGAGGGGTGAATATCCTGAGTACCCAGCTACTGGGTACTTCCTACTTCCTGTCGGGAGCTTTTCCTTCGGAGTATGGCAATGCCCTCTCGGGAGTACTGGATATGAAGCTCCGTACCGGCAACAACGAAAAGCGGGAATTTACCGCCCAGGCCGGACTCATCGGATTTGACGTGGCGGCGGAGGGGCCCTTTTCCAAAAAGTCAAAAGCCTCCTACCTGGTCAACTACCGCTACTCTTTTACGGGTTTGCTGGGAGCTATGGGGGTAGATTTTGGCGGGGAAGATATCCGTTATCAGGACCTGTCGTTCAACATCACCCTGCCTACCCGCCGTACCGGTGAGTTTACGTTCTTCGGCGTTGGAGGGATCAGCAGCAATTTATTCAAAGCCAAACCCGATACTACGGAGTGGGTAGTCCAGAAAGACGGCTTCGACATCGATTATACCAACAAAATGGGTGCCCTGGGTATGACTCATACCGTTACCTTAGGCCCCAATACCGGACTGCGTACTGTGGCGGTAGCCTCAGCCCTGAGCAGTCGGCGCGATGGCTACGTACATTCTATTTATGACCCGGCCGAACGTTTTCATATTGAACAGGATGCGGTAGACAAGACGAGGCTATCCCTTTCCACCGCCCTATCGCATCGCCTGGGAGAGAAGAACCTGCTCAGATCGGGCCTATTCCTGACTTACCAGGACGACCGGATCCTGTCGGTGGGACGGGTACTGGCCGAAGGGCAACTCCAGGGACTGGTCATACAGCCTTACCTTTCCTGGCGCTGGAACATTACCCCTACCCTTACCTCCGAGGCGGGCCTCCATTACCTCAGCTATACCTACAACAAGACCAACTCCCTGGAGCCCCGGGCCTCCCTGCAGTGGCAGGCTACTCCGCGGCAGGTACTTAGCCTGTCGTACGGCCTGCACAGCCAGCTCCAGCAGCCCCAGGTATACCTGGCTATCAAGAACAGTAATACCCAGCTGATCGAGCGCCCCAACCGCTACCTCGATCTGACCAAGGCTCACCACCTGGTAGCGGGCTATCAGTACCACCTCACCAACACGAGCAGCCTCAAAGTCGAAGCCTACTGGCAGGAGCTCTACGATGTACCCGTAGTAACGCTTTCGCCGGCGGTTAGCTACCGCGTGATGCCCAGCTTCTCTACCCTCAACCTGGTCGAGACCTACGTAGATCAGGAGCTGAAGAACGCAGGTACGGGTCGCAATGTGGGTCTTGAGGTATCCTACCAGAAGTTCCTGACGGACTCCTACTACATGCTGGTATCGGGCTCCCTCTACAACTCCACCTACGTTGGTGGCGACGGTATCCGGCGTAGCACCCGTTATAATGGTAACCATACTTTCAGCTTTACCGGTGGAAAGGAGTTCAAGACCACCCGCAACGGGATGTGGGGCATCAACACCCGGATCCTGTGGTTTGGTGGCTTCCGCGATACACCCATCAATGTGGAAGCCTCGCGCAGTGAACTGGCCACGGTGTATGAAGTAAATAACGCATTTACCGTTAAACTGAAAGACTACTTCCGCCCTGACCTGCGGATCTACTGGAAGAAGAATAAGGAGAAATACAACCGTACGCTGGCTCTGGACATTCAGAACGTATCGGGTACCCAGAACGAATCGTTCCGCTACTACGATGTATGGCAGCGGCAGGTAGTACAGCAGTACCAGCTGGGGCTGGTGCCGGTACTTAGCTACCGCTGGGAATTCTAGTCCCGGCGGGAAGGTTCAGGAATCTTTCTGTTTCCTGAACCTTTCTACCTTAATAATTGTAGTATATTTGCAACCTACCGCGGCTAGTGCGACCTACTACCGTTGGTTGCTTATCAAAACGGGGGTGACTGGTTTTGACAGCAGGTTGAAGGTCTGTGTGTAAGCATGTCGGGAGTTGAGGGTATCTCCTGTAAAAAATGCCTTTCAAACAATAACAGGCGAAGCTTCTTACGCTATGGCCGCCTAATCTGATAGATTAGACGAATGCCATCGTCCCTCCGGTCCACGCATTGCCGAACGGAATCAGGGGCGTCGAAATGCAGTGCTGGTCGGTATAGTGGTACGGAAAACCGACGAGATCCTAGTACCTAAGGCTTAGATGAAGGTCCGCCGTGAACCCTGTCTGAGCCCTACAATCGAATCACGGATAAGCATGTAGAAGACGCAGGGTTTCCCTGTTCTGGACGAGGGTTCGAATCCCTCCATCTCCACAAAATCCCTTCCTGTCAGCAGGAAGGGATTTTTTATGCGCTAAATCTTCATTATCTCCAAAAACTGCTAAGTGTACTCCTGCCGTAGGAGCTGACCACAAATTCTTTGTAACCACGAATCATCAACAATATAATTGCTACTTAGGCAGTAGGGGCAGGTCATGGGAGTAATAAAATGTTGCTTTATAACCTATCAAAAATTATATTTTTTAGCCATAATATACCACCTGCTTATTTTTCTTTGCAACTCCTCTACATTAGGCTTATACTTGACTTAACTGTTGATATCAGTCCTAGATCGTGTAGCTTTTAGGTCTGATAAAAATGGATGGATATATACCTATCAATCAGCCTATGGATGCTTATCCGTAGGCTGTTTATTTGTTATACTGTGCAACAAACAGGCCTCCATTGGTACCCGACAAAGCCTTACCGGCAAGCGTGGAAGGACTATGGTAGTAGCCGGTGACGGTGATATTTCCATGAGCTCCCAGAGCAATGCCGTAGGCTACTTCATCCTTGCTGCCCCCATCCTGGTGTAACGCGTTTAAAGTACCGTCACTTCGCAGCCTGGCCAGGAACAGGTCCTGTCCTCCGGAGGAGGTAATGGTTTGTCCGGCTAGTGTTAAGGTAGTGGTGAAGGCTCCCGTTACAAATATATTCCCCTGCGCATCGGTGGTGATATCCGAGCCATAGAAGTGATCACCTCCCGACAGCCGCTGGCTCCACTGCAGGCTACCATCGTTACGACCTACTTTATGAATGGAACGATCACCTACTACATAAGCATCTCCACCTCCATCCACCGCAATACCCCGGCCCCAACCAGATCCGGCATCCTGTGCCCACCGCAGTTCACCGCTGCTACCACTGTACTTCGCTACAAAAATATGCTGTACTTCTATGCCTCCGGCATTCAGGCTAAGTCCTCCAAAATCGGTCGTCCCCGAGAAAACACCCGTCGTATATACATCGCCACTTTCATCCACCGCCAGGCCGAAGCCGGCGTCGAGGGAGCCTCCGCCTGCCCGCCGCGCCCACTGGTACTCCCCATTTGTATTGAGCCTGGCGATAAAAATATCCTCCCGGCCACCAATCTTCACCTGGGATGAACGGGCTGTAAGTGTAGTTTCGCCAAAAACAGCCGTACCTTCAAATAACCCCGTTATGTACACATTACCTGATTTGTCCACGGCTATATCCTGCCCCTGAATCCTGTCGGTACTTCCGGCTGTTTTAGCCCATTGCAACTTTCCATCGGTGGTGTACTTAGACACTATGACTGTACCCTCACCCACTACGGCGGGTGTGGCATAATCAGCTGACTTTGCTAGTACACCCGACACGTACACGTTTCCAGCACCATCCACAGCTATACCAAGTCCGGCGTTAGTACCTGCCTGCCCCACCTGCTGCACCCACAGTACCTGACCGGTAGGGCTATATTTGGCTACGAAAGCGGCATCGGTGAAAGCCGTCGCTGGTCCTGACACCGTGAGATCCCCAAATTTGACTTCCCCTTTCAGCATCCCAGTCACGTATACATTTCCGCTGGGGTCAACGGCCGTAGCGTAGCCAATGGCAAAGCCAGTTCCACCGGTGCCCCAGGCGGTAGTTTCCAGGAGAGGCACATTCAAAGGATCAGTAATATGATCTGTACAGGCAGGAAGTAAGGCTCCTACCAGGCCTATGAGGGCCAGAGCGGTATTGCGCATTATGAGTGAGTGTAGTGTGAATCTTAAAGTAGTAACTATCCAAATACGTAGTTTTGTTATATATATGTTTAACACATAGCCTACCTTTGGCAACTACTAACTTGTTTTTCAACCCCTTACTACAAACCTCTCCGTTTATTTACACACTGCTTATTTTTCCATGTATGCTCTATATTCCAGCAGTTTGGCAGAGGGATCTACGCCCTTTTGTGCCAGGGCAAGTACTTCTTCTGAAAATTGGGGGGAGCAGTGGAAGGTGATGCTGTAGATTTCCAGTACGTTCTTCAGCGAGCCAAGGTTCCCTACCTCGTAGGAACACCGGGCCCATTCGTAGAGTACCTGGGGCTTCAGAGGGGCGTCGGTATGGTAGGCTCCCTTCCACATCCAGACCAAGTACTCCTCCATGCGGCCGGATTCCCTGAAAATAGTACTCACCAGGTGAGCGTGATCAACCAGTTTTTCACCAGGGAATTTCTTTAACTCACCGACAAAATCAAAATCAGCATCCAGCAGAGCCCTGGCCCTGATCTTCATCAGGCTGGCTTCGGTCAGGCTGGGGGAGATTTTTCCGGCTTTGCTGAAGTACCCGATCGCTTCCCGGTGCTGCTTTTTGCCGAAGTATAGATACCCGATCCGGAGATAAGCTGTAGCGAAACCCGGATTCACCTGTACTACTTCTTTGAGAGTTGTTATAGCTTCTTCTTCCTTACCAAGTAGAGTTTCCAGATCGGCCCTTTTCAGAAGCAGGTATTCCGACGGGGGGCGCCTGGCTGTTTCGGCCTTGATGAACCGGTAAGCCGTAGTACTGTACGCTTTCCCTAAACCTTCTGAAGTAGGACTTTCGAGTACGGTATAGGTATAGTCAGCTACTGACTTAGCCAGATTGTAGTTAGACGGAAATGCCCTATCCAACATATACGAAGTAAGTGCTAACCTTTCTTCCGGACTATCACTGAATGTGTACTGGCGAACCACTAGATACCCGTTTGTAGTAGGTACCAGGCTCAGGTAAGCCACACATAGCCCTGCACCCAGGCCCGCCCCAGTGATGATACGTATGGCCTTCGGGGCCGATACAACCCGTACCTGCTGCTTGGGCAGATGGTTCAGGACGTAGATTGTGACCAGGATGAGTAAGATCCAGTTGGGCAGGTTGTCGATGTTGAAGAAAAGGTAAAGCACCGAAACTACCCACCAGGCGGTCAGCAGCGACTTCCGAAAGCGAGGCAGGTGGGTCTTGTGGATGTACCACAGGAGCCCTCCCCAGATAGTCAGGTAGGAGAGCCCCGACAGCACTCCGCCGTTGATAAACCAGTCCAGAAATACATTGTGGCTGCGGTCGTACCATACCCTCTGCAGGGCCATGGACTCGCGCATGTACTTCTCGTACACGTACGGAAAGTTATCAATCCCCCACCCCCACAGTGGTCTCTGCCCGATACCCTGCCAGGCAATCCGCCACAGCCGCAGGCGGTCCTGGAGCGTGCTGGTATTGATCACGGCATAGGCAAGCCGCTCAAAGTAGTAGACGCCAAAACATCCAGCCAGTACAACCAGTGCTACCGCCAGTACTGCCACCCGTTTGTCCCTCGGGATGGAGGATGCGCGTAGCTGTTTCCATTGCAGCAATACAAACGTAAGCCCTCCCAGGAGCAGGCCGATATAGGTGGTCCGGGTAAAAGTAAAGAAGAGCCCGGCCAGTAAAATGACCAGCGCCGTAATGAATAGCAGATAGTACCTTTTGAAAGCAGAGGCGTCAGCCAACAGGCCCAGGAGGATGATGCTACTGAGCAGGTAGTGGGACAGGTAAGAGGCATTGCCCAGAGAAGAGGCTATCCGGTACTCATTATCTGCTTCGACTTCCAGAAGCAGTCCGCCCAGTGCCACCACAACGGCCACTACCACCCAGGCGGTGAAGAGTCTGATCCAGTCGGTGGGGCTGAATCGGATAGTACTCAGGATGACGAGAAACAGCATGAGTACCAGGTAGTACAAGAGGCCCTCCATCCGCTCAAAGGTAGAATACAGGCTCATAGCCCGATCATAGGCTGCGACCTGAGCTATACCAAGCGAGCCCAAAAACAACAGGTAACACAGGCTGAGGCTATTGTACCTGATGCCCTGGATGGACTTCCTGACCTTATAGACTACTATGCTGAGCAAAATAGTCAGAGAAGAAAAGTAGATATAGCGGGGTACTCTGAATCCATACTCCACCTGGGGATCAAAGACCAGCGGAGTAAGGATGATTAGTAATAGCCCTCCTACCAGTACCCTCTCAACACCGGTTTTGGCTATGCTGTCGGATTGGCCTGTACGCATGGCAAATAGATAGGTACGAATTAAAAAAGTACAGGATATGACAAGGCATCATATCACTGTACTTTTCCAACCCGTAATCAAACACTAAACAAACTTACTGCTTGGTGGCAGTCATATCACAGCCACCCATTTTATCACCATGGGCTTCGTGGGCGGCCCAGGCATTGATACTGATGGTTAACGTATGGCTAGAGCCATTACCGGTCACATGGCAGATCGTAACCTTGTCAGAGCCATTCTTTGCGTTAGCCAGAGTTTTCTGGGGACCATTCATAGGTGCCATTGCGTTTTCCTCTTTTTCACAGGCAATAAGGGCTACAGAGGCAAGTGCAGCCAAACATAGTGTGCTAATTGTCTTTTTCATAGTTCTTTGTGTTGTGGATAGTTCTTACTCATAAGGCTTTTCAGAATTACGCCCCCGTTTTTTAGGTTGGTTCAGGACTCCAACATCCTACAGCGAATGCTCCATTATTCGCTGCCAGCTCTTTTATACTTTACCTGATCCTAGCTTTCAGGTAATTATCTGATATTCAAAAACTTTTATGTTCAACATTTATTTACGGGTAATCCTACTTATATAAGTATTATACCTGAGTTACATATAAGTATATTTACGCAGTAACAAAGTACAAGCCCCTATACGCTAACATGCTGATAGACAGTCAACTTTTAGATTAGTAAAAATTTGGAAATAAAATCGGGTTAACTACGGTTGTGTATTACCGGCTACACTTGGTGCAGATGCACCTTATATTTTCTACACCTTTATCTCCACAGCATTGGCAGGCACAAAAAAAGCCCTACCGCCTGGTAGAGCCTTTGCTATATATAGTATAATTAATCCGGTATTGTAGCTACTGCATATGGTTATTCCATCGTCCCGCTCCTAGCCTCCCCCCAATAAAGCCATACAATCAGCTGTACCTATCCGGTACCTGATCCGATAGAATACGTTACCTGCAGCTAGTAAATTTTCTGTTTCATGACGTATGCCTGTATCTGCTACCTAAGCGACCTCACTATCAGCTGCTCTTGTACTAAATGCCGAACGTATAATCGTTATCAAACCTGGCTGGTTTGGTACATAGCAAAAATGCCGGTCGGGCTCCGTCATCTGATCGTAGTACAGGGGCACGTTGCTGTACATATGCTCACTGGTAGCAATCAGGCTGTTGAGGCCAGTGGCGACTACTTTCCATAGCTTTACTTCTTCACCTATACTATGGCGATAGTAGAAGCGGTCGCCGGGTTGGAGTTCGTGAGGTAACTTCATCTTGCTTCTTGTTTTGCGTGGATATATGCTATTCTTTATCTGCTCTTTCACCCATTTTCGGACTAGGTTTCTCACCGGTTCGAAAATAGACAGCTGCTCACTGATTTCTCCTCTTCTTGAAGTATCAGTTTTAACAGTGAATGTCAAACTACCTACCTCAATAGCCTTAAGTGGAGTATTTTTCTGTTTTAATGGTATATAAAATAAATATACCAATCCACAGTTAGTAGCGGTACTAAGAGCACAAATAATTCGGTAAGACGTTATCTACAAGGCATTTACGCACAATATATATACATCACGCCTCTGCTATCTAAAAGGAAAAATAAAGATAAAGGATAGGAAAGTACCGGCTGATATTCTTGTTGCAGCAACAAAATCGTTGATTAAAATCAACACTTTCCAAAGCCGGTCTACCACTCTAAACGTATACGTTGCTTAACGGGAAAGAATCTTGCGGGCATTGGTACTGTAAATCTTGCGAAGGGTAGCGTTAGAAAGCGCCAGTCCGTACAGAGGCCAGTGGTAACCGAAGCGGTCGTGCTCGTAGAAGTGCTCATCCGCCGACTCCAGTATCCGGAAGGTAGTATGGTACATATCCGCTGATGTTCCCATATCGGTACCGTACACAATGCGGTCGCTGTACTTTTCCATAAAGGCGCCGGCAAAGCGGGGAATGGGAGCAAACTCACCGTAGCGGGCCGAGATATCCGCGTACAGGTTAGGGTACTTGTCGAACAAACGGCCCAGCATAGTGAGGTTGGAATTGCAGTTGGCGAGGTGACAGGCAATAAAGGTTGTTTTGGGATTATCCCGTACGGCATTTTCCAGCGTTGCTACCAGCTGATCATGATCCAGAATGTTCGGCTTGCTCATGTCCACGTTCCATTTGGCCGAGTTCATTAGTCCATCGTTGGTGGAGTCGGGCTTCTGGTACATCCACTCGTCTTCAGCCACATGGATGCTGATGGGCATACGTAGTTCCGCACACTTCGCCAGCAGGGGCTTCATGCGCGGGTCATCGATGTGCATACCGTATCCAGGTGTAGGTTGTGAATACAATTCACCCAGACCTTTATCACCCAGTTCGCCCACGCCCCGGGCTCCCATTTTGTAGCAACGCTCCAGCTCCGCCACGGCCCGTTGCGACCAGCCCGGTTGGTCGGCGCCGGTGTAGTCAAAGCCACACCATACTTCAAAGCGGTCGGGGTAGCGGGCGTATTTTTTAGCAATGGCATCAAACTTCTCCCCCGTCGCATAAGCCAGTACTACTGACCTGGCAATGCCTGCCGCATCCATGGTTTTGACCCAGGCGTCTACCTCCGCGTCCGTTTTGGCATAGTCATGCGCGTGCAGGTCCACGGCGGGGTACTTTGCTTTCTCAATCCTGGACTGAGGTACTTTGTAAATAGATACCGGCCGATAGTCTTTGAGTTTAAGATTATTGACATCCTGAGCCCGGACCATGGGTATAAGGCACTGGGTCAACAGGAAAACAAGGAGGAGTGGAAGAATCTGAATCTTAGCAGTAGTAGCAAATCGTTTCATTGGAGTGTAGGAATAGCATTGGTCATGGTTACTGTTACTAAAATCCGGATCCGTTCTAATGCTACTTATCATATATACGCTTAATCTTCCACTCCTCCCTCACCTATCAGCACCAGGCTTACCGAATTGATGCAGTAGCGCAATCCGCCCGGTTCAGGCCCATCTGGAAATACATGCCCCAGGTGACAGCCGCACCTATTGCAGAGGGCCTCTATCCGCTCCATGCGATGGCTGAAGTCGTAGGCATACCTGATGGCTCCCCGGGTGATGGGTTGGGTAAAACTGGGCCAGCCTGAGATGGCGTGGTACTTAGTAGTAGCGTCAAAGAGTGGCTGACCGCAGCCGGCGCAGGCGTACCGCCCCGGATCGTAGGTGCGGCAGTAGGCATTGCGGTAGGGCGGCTCGGTACCCTTCTCGCGCATGACCTGGTACTGGGTAGGCGTGAGCTGCTGCTTCCACTCCTCCTCCGACTTCTCTACCCGATAAGTAGGCTCCATAGTAGCGTACCTGGCGTACTTGATAACATCGATCCAGTGTAGCATAGGCATCCTTTCAAAAACCAGCCGAAGCGTCATCACCCCTCGGGTCGGCTCCACCTTCCAGACGGCCGTCCGGCCGTACCAGTATACCGGCCGCCCGACCAATGCCACCGCTCACTTTGGGGGCTATCTTATGCCCCATCAGCCACAGGCGTATTCCCGTACCAAACCCCAGCGCTCCCCACTCCGACAGGACCCAGTCGGGCCTCCACTGGTGGTGAAAACGTCCCGCATTGACGGCTCCCTGCATGGGCATACCATGGGCTATTACGTTGAGGATAATCTGGTATACAGTCGTAATGATGGTAGAGCCTCCCATACTGCCTACTACCATATAGAGCTTTCCGTTCTTTTCGAGTATGGTAGGCGTCATTGAGCTGAGCATACGCTTGCCGGGAGCAATGGCATTGGCCTCACCCCCTACTAATCTATATGAATTAGGCGCTCCGGGCTTAACGCTGAAGTCATCCATCTCGTTGTTGAGCAGAAATCCTGCCCCCGCCACGAACACCTTGGCGCCAAAGCTACTGTTGAGCGTAGTCGTCACGGATACCGCATTGCCCTGGGAGTCTACTATGGAGTAGTGGGTAGTGTTGGGGCTCTCGGCAGGAGCCGGTGTACCCGCCGATACCTCATCACTATCGGTAGCTCTACCGGGGGAAAATCCCACCATCTGGCGCTTGATATAGGCTGTATCCAGCAGCCCCTCCACGGGTACCTTGTAGAAGTCTGGATCCCCCAGGTGCACAGCCCGGTCGGCATATACGCGTCTTTCGGCTTCGATCATCAGGTGAGTGGTTTTGGCAGTTTTATACTCCCACTCTCCCAGCGGATAGTCAGCAGAAATGGTCAGTAGCTGCACCAGCGCAATACCACCACTGGAAGGAGGTGGCATGGAGATCACCCGGTATTCCCCAACATTGGCTACAATGGGCTTCCGCCAGACGGAGTGGTAGGCGGCCAGATCCTGATGGGTAATCAGGCCACCGCCACGCTTCATCTCAGCTACGATACTATCGGCCACCAGTCCTTCGTAGAAACCGGCCCGGCCCCGGTCCCTGATCTGGGTAAGGACCAGGGCCAGGGATTTCATCCTGATGGTGTCTCCTTCCTTCCAGCGGTTTTTGAGTATGAATTCAGGACGGCGGGTATTGTATTTCAGAAAGTCTTTGCGCTCCTCGTTCAGCTTTTTTGCCTCTTTTTTGGTGAGCGGAAAGCCCTTTGCTGCCAGCTGTACTGCCGGCTGTACCAGTTCAGCCCAGGGCATACTGCCGTACTTCTGGTGGGCCACTACCATGCCATCTACGGTTCCCGGTACTCCTGCCGCCAGGTGCCCTTTCAGGCTCAATTCCTTTATTACCTCCCCCTTCTCGTCAAGGTACATATCGCGATGGGCGGCAGCGGGTGCTTTCTCCCGATAGTCTAGGGCAGCCGTACTTCCGTCCTTCTGCCTCAGTACCAGAAATCCCCCACCTCCGATATTACCGGCGTCGGGATATACGACCGCCAGCGCAAACTGTACGGCCACGGCGGCATCTACGGCATTACCTCCCCTTTTCAATATCTCGGTGCCTACCGCCGAGGCCAGCGGATGTGCCGATACCACCATAGCCCGTTCCGTAACGAGTCCGGTTTCCCGGATGCTCCGGTTAGAGCAGCCCAGCAACCAGATACTTATAAATAGCAGCGATACTCTTCTAATCATTCAGTCTTTATTTTGGTTAACAAAAATCCCCCTGCTTCAGTGAGTAGTTCTCACCTGATTCCCTTCACCGGCACAGGCTTCAGGTATTGTTTTTTGAATACAGTCGGATGGAAGAAATCAGGCCGTACGTCGGTACGGAGAGGAAGCTGGGCGATTAGCACATTACTACCTGAACCGCTTCGAAAAGTAAATGTTTACACAACCCATTCTAAAAAATAGATCTATGCAGTTTAAGCAACCTCCCTTGTTGTATAACGAAAGAGGAGAAACACGAACAGCTGGTTTTGAGCTGGAATTTTCCAATGTGGGGATTGAGGAGGCCGTACAAATTATCAGAGAACTTTACGGAGGAGAAATCGAGATAGAGGGACGATTCAGACATAAAGTACTTAACACCTCCATCGGTGATTTTACCGTAGAATTTGATTCGGTACTTCTGACCGAGAAACGCTACAAGACCATATTTGATACCCTTAACATTCATCCGGAAGAAGTAAACCTGGGTACATATACCCTCGAAGAAGGAGTAGAGACCGTTCTGGAGGGCATAGTAGGTAAGCTGCTTCCCTATGAGATAGCCTGCCCTCCGGTACCTTTTACGGAACTGGACAAGGTCGAAAAGCTCAGGATCGAATTGTATAAGCACCGGGCAGAAGGTACCCAGGCCTTTCCGACCAATGCTTTTGGTACCCATATCAATGTAGAGGTACCTGACACCAAACCAGAAACACTACTTAACTATATACGGGCCGTGATCCTGCTGCATCCCTGGCTGCTGGAGGCCGGACAAACGGACCTGGCCCGGAAGATTAGTCCGTTTATAGTACCCTATCCGGCCAAATACGCCGAACTGATACTGGCTCCCGGTTATGAGCCCGATCTGGATGAGCTCATTAATGATTACCACCGGTACAATCCTGACCGCAACCGGCCTCTGGATATGTATCCGGTATTTGCACATATCAATCCTGACTTACTGAACCAGTTTGATGATCTGGGTAAGGTGAAGCCCCGCCGTACATTTCACTACCGGCTTCCCAATAGCTCTATTTCACTGCCAGACTGGTCACTGGCTCAGGAGTGGAATCTGTGGGTACTTATTGAAGAGGTGGCTACCGATACACAACGACTCGCCGAAATGAGTCAGGAATACAGGTACCTGAAAGAACATACCCTGATCGGTTTTGATGGTAAGTGGATCAAACGTACTGAACAATGGCTATCCTGAAGAAGAAGTTCAAAATCAATCGTGACCGCCCCACCATCGGGATTACCGGCCCCGACCGGGGTGGTGGTTCCGCCTGGTTTTTTACGGCCCTGGGGGTATGGCTGGCGGGTGGCAAACCGGTTCGTATCACCCCCTCCAACCCCAGAACGGCCGATGGTCTGCAGGGGCTGATCATTGGTGGTGGGGCCGACGTGGATCCCAGTACCTACGAACAGGACCACGTGATAGACCAGTATCTGCAAAGAACCCTGCGGCAGCCCCGCCTGAACCCCTTTCAGAAGCTGGGCCGCTTTGCCACACAGCTGTACTACCCGGCCCTGTTCTTTATCCGAAAGGTATTCAGCCGCAAACTAGTGTTCGGTCTGGACCGTGACCGCGATCATCTGGAATTCCAACTGATCGATCAGGCCGTCAAAAAGGATCTGCCGGTGCTGGGTATATGCCGCGGTTCGCAATTGATGAACGTGTACTTCGGAGGTACCCTTTACAAAAGCATTAATACTTTTTATACCGAAGAGCCCAATCCGGCCAGTATTTTCCCGGTGAAGAATGTATTCATAAAGGCAGGGAGCAAGCTGGAACGTGTACTTCGGGCCGATCAGCTTGAAGTGAATGCGCTACATAACCAGGCCGTGAAAGACCCGGGCGATACCATTGATATAGTAGCGCAGGAGGAAAACCAGGTCGTACAGGCCATCGAAAGTACCGACCATGCCTTCATGATCGGGGTGCAATGGCACCCCGAGTACCTGCCCCAAAGCAAATGGCACCGCCGGCTCTTCAAAGCTCTGGTACAGCACGCCCGTGAGGTGAGTCAGCAAATCGAAGACCGTGACATGGAAGAAGCTATTAACTGTCCCAAAGCAGAGGTATTGCAGGAAATGGAAGAGCAGTACAGGAGATAGACTAAGCTGAGTGATCAGCTTAGTCCAGTCCTCCTCGTATAAACCAGTGGATACTTCGCTCTGAGAGGTTATGGGGAATCTCATGCTTACCAGCAAATTCGATATAGCTCGTGTCGTAGCCCTGCCGCCTCAGCTGTGGTACCACCCGCCTGCTACAGGGATCAATGGGAAGTATGGGATCCTGAGTACCGTGCGAAATAAATATCGAAGGCTGGCCGACCTTTTCTTTGGTATGAACGAAACCGGGTGAAAAAGCAATGATGTGCGTAAACAGATCACCATTGGTCAGGCCCAGACTCAGGGAGTAAGAGGCTCCATCGGAGAAGCCACCAATAGCCATGTGCTCGGGATTGATGGCATACCGTTCAAAAGCCAGATTCAGCGCCTGATCAATAAAAAGCACGTCCGGCCCAAAGGTATTGAATGATATAATATCCCAAGTTGAAGACCGTGAGGCCGGTGCTATCAGCAGGATGTTATTGTCGTCGGCATAGCTTCTCAGGTACGACAGCCCGTGTTCGGCAATGCCTCCAGCCCCGTGCAGCATGAGAGCCAGCGCAGCCGGGCGATCAGGACGATAGCCTTTAGGAACATAGACTAATCCATCCTTGTCCCCATCCAGATCAAGAGGCTGTACTCCCGCTGTCCAGGTATCTTTAGTAGTAGATTGAGGCGGTCTGGCCGTAAGACGCCCCGTAGTATAAGTATCCCGATTGGTGATCATAGATTCTCCTTTCTCTGATTACAGTTATTCATATACCTTCCATAATTCTGATGCCAGCCCCTTACACGGCTCCTTCCTTTTGGGCAGGTCATCGCGTATATTCCTTTGGCACTAAATCTTTATAGTAGAATTGTTGTTAAATAAATAGTAGGTACGGTACCTGATGATAGGTATTGTACCCCAGAAATTTAAATGATAAACTGATGCAGAATCTGGTTTCACATACATACAAAAAACAATTTGTAGAAGAGTTCCCCGGTGATGAAAGCGGCAACCTCCGCCCCCGGCAAACGCCTGGTGTGCTATACAGCAAGGCGGTACCTACGCCCGTTAGTAATCCCAAACTACTAGCCTGGTCGGATGAACTGGCTCAGGAGCTGGGCGTAGAAAAGCCTACCACCGATGAAGAAGTAGCCGTACTCGCCGGTAATCTTGTCACCCCCACTATGTACTCCTATGCCGCCTGCTACGCCGGGCACCAGTTTGGTAACTGGGCCGGTCAGTTGGGCGACGGTAGGGCTATTACACTGGGCGAGTGGGTAGCTCCTATTGGTACCTCCTATGAACTTCAGCTAAAAGGTGCCGGACCTACCCCCTATTCACGCCGGGCCGATGGCCGGGCGGTGCTGCGGTCGTCGGTGCGGGAGTACCTTATGAGCGAGGCCATGCACTACCTGGGCGTACCTACTACCCGGGCGCTGAGTCTGGTCAGTACAGGTGATCAGGTACTACGAGATATGTTCTATAACGGCAATGCAGCCATGGAGCCGGGAGCCATCGTGATGCGCGTAGCGCCGAGCTTCCTGCGCTTCGGTAACTTCGAGATGCTGGCCTCCCGCCAGGAGGACGAAAACCTGCAAAAGCTGGTTGACTGGACCATCAGCCGCTACTACCCACACATCCAGGGCGAAGGTATTGAGCGCGTCACCGCCTGGTTCAGAGAAGTAGTGGAGCGCACTGCTGGCCTGATGGTGGAGTGGCTACGGGTGGGCTTTGTACACGGGGTGATGAACACCGATAATATGTCCATCCTGGGACTGACTATTGACTACGGTCCGTACTCGTTCCTGGACGACTACGATCCTAACTTTACGCCCAATACCACCGACCTGCCGGGCCGCCGTTACGCCTTTGGTCGCCAGCATAGCATTGCCTACTGGAACTTGGGTTGTCTGGCCAGTGCCATTGCGCCGCTGTATCAGGAGAATACTCAGCCCTTACAGGAAGTTCTGGATGGGTACCGTGACCTGTTCTACGGCAAGTTCTACGTCATGATGGCGAACAAGCTGGGACTGGATGAGCTTCGGGAAGAGGATAAAGAGCTGATCGGTGAGGTAGAGAAAGTACTGACTACCCTCAAGCCCGATATGGCGATTTTCTTCCAGCTACTTATGGATCTCACAGCGGTAGAATCGGAGCAGCAGGTAGTGGAGCATTTCAGGGAGAGCTACTACCGTGAGCCCAAGGCTACTGACCGGGAGCTGCTGTTCAACACCCTAAAAGCATACTGGGAGCGGATAGAGGCTAATTCCTGTACGCGAGAGGAGTCGCAGGAATTGATGAGAAAGAGCAATCCACGCTTCATCCTCCGCAACTACCTGCTCCATCAGGCTATCGAAGGGCTGGAAAAGGGCGATGATCAACTGTTTGTCAAATTACAGCAGGCGATGAAGGATCCCTACTCAAGGAACTTCGATGAGTTCTTCGCCAAGCGTCCCGACTGGGCTAGTCAGAAAGCGGGCTGCTCCATGCTGTCGTGCAGCTCGTAAGGGATAGAAATTTACGTAAATCAGAAAGGGCAGTGTATCAGGTTGATACTACTGCCCTTTCTGATTTATTCTGATAACTATGAATAATCTACGCCAACACCACCGGCTTCTCTACCACCGTGATCACCTGTACCGGACCTATCAGACCAGCCTCCAGCAGGGGCGAATCTTTGGTATAGTGCTTCCAGGTAGTAAAGGCTACGCGGCCGTTATTGGGCTTGGGTTTACCCTGCTTGTACCAGTCCGGCAGCTCCTGGATGGCTCCAATGGATAAGGCTCCAAAAGGCCCCGCTCCTCCCGATGAATATTTCACCGTGTCGGGCTGCTGCTCATCGCCGATCAGGCGGTTGGGCCACTGATTAGTTACTTTGATTTCTACGGTATTAGATCCGGCCCGTACCGCATCCGTTATATCCACCCGGTAAGGCCGCTTCCAGAGCGTCCCCAGATCCTTTCCGTTTACATTCACTTCGGCGATCACCTCTACCTGCCCCAGATCCATGAAGATCCGGCGCTTCTCATTCGCACCAGCTACTAGCGTACTGGCCGGTATTTCAAATTGCTTTGTATAAGTAGCCGTACCGGAGAAGTACTTCACTCCTGCCTGCTCGTGTTTATGGAGCGACTGCAGCTCGGGAAGCGTTATTTGCGCGGGAGCACCCAGATCCGGTGGGAAGGAGATTCGCCAAGGACCCGATAGCACCTGTGGCTTCGGTAGTGCCTTAATGTGAACGGAACTTCTCTGTCCGGTATGGGTCCGGAGTGTGTAGAGTCCGTCCTGCCAGAACAGCAGGGAAGGCCTGGCTCCACCACTGACCTGCACCACGGGCAACTCATTCCGAACGGGTGGTTGCTTAGCAGCCAGTTGCCTGAGTTCAGCCTCCCCCAAAGCGAATCTATTAAGTTCCGGCTCCGTCATATCGCCGTTGTAGTACGAAGCGCCTTCGGCCTGGAAAGCCAGTCCCATACCGGGCACTACGTTGTTTTCAGACTTTTTACCCTTCTCAATCAGGTGGCCGTTGACCCACACCGAAGGTACTCCCTCCGAATACACCACAGCTATGTGACTCCAGCCCGAAATAGAAGCCAGAGCGGCCAGCGTAAATACAGGCACACCCGACCCATTCTCCCAAACGGCCACACCGTTACGACCTACCGCCACACCGGCCGTGGCGTAGCCCTTGCCGTAGAGCTCCTCCCCCGCTGCCGGATAAACGGCATAGTAGTCGGTCCAGGGGTTGGGAATATTTTCCAGGAAGCCGCGGGGATTGAGCATGGCGTTAAACTCCGGCTTGGCCCAGAAGTGCATGGTAAACGTATTGGCCCGCTCATGGTAGAGTTGACGGGGCATGTGGGGGAACGGACTGGTACCCAGCGCCGGCACCTTATCGGTGTTGTGCTGCACTGCCTGCAGGTAGGTAGCCGGCGCCGGTGATCGAAACACCACGAAGGCTGAACCGTAGGGACCTAGCTGTACGGGTACACTAGTCTCCCCGGCTTTCTGCTCGAATACAGGTACTGTAGTTGTCTTTCCCGTATCGGCATCCCATAGTTCCGGCTGTCTTCCTGTTACCCGGAACGAACATACCAGGTCTTCCTGCGTTCGGCGTTGGTTGGCGATGAAGTACACATCCGCCTCCCCGATGCGGCGATGGATGTACGAAACTGGTGCATCACCGGAGAGCGACGAGTAGGTAAAGTCAGGCTTGAGGCCAACGGCATACAGTACCGCCTGAATAGGCTGCCCCCAGAATACTTTACCACTACCCACGCTATGCCCCTGTGCAGTAGTACCAGCGTCGGAGCCCCAAAGTTCATTGGTAATCTGCTCAAAGGCAGTTCGCTCCTCCTGTTTAGCTCCTTTCAAGCCCAGAATTGCCTCAGGCCTGGGCCCGTACAGTACCAGCCCCTGACCAACCATATCGCGTAACTTGCGCAGCAGACTTAGCTGCATACCCTGTTGGTTCTGGAGAATCAGGATGCGATAGCTCATGCCATCGGGCAGGGTAAGGCGCCCGTCCTTTACGCTACCCCGCCTCATGATGGTCTCCGTATTGATCACATCATAGTCAAATCCGGCCAGTGGCTTGGGATCTAACTCCTCCGGACTCACCTCAGTGTAGCCGTTCGGATGTTCGCCGGTATAGTAAGCCAGGTCCGCCACGAACAGCCCCTGCTGAAGTAGGCTTTGGCAGCGCGTCAGGTAGGTAAGCCAGGCCTTGCCCGGCTCCCACCAGGTATTGGTGCGATCGAAGTGGATACCCCAGGGGCCCATGGTCATACCGGGCTTGGCAGTTGGGTGCGGCTGGTGCGCAAAGCGGTGGAAGACGAAACGGTTGAGCCCTTCTGTCATTTTTTTATCTCCCAGGCCTTTGAGAGCAAAGGGGTACTCCTGCCAGCGAGCCGACTCAGGCTCACCGGTAAAGGATTCGGCTCCCACTACTTTCTGACCGTTGACGTGAGCAATGGAGGCCGATAGCTTCATGGTCCGGCGCATGGTCCAATTGTTCTGAAAAATGGCCGACAGGCTGTTCCAGAACTCTCCTACCATGGTATCAATACGGGAGCCTATCTGCATCTCCTCCATGGGCCCGCGGTCGTAGGGCTGCGTGTAGGAGATGATGTTATTCTTATGGCAGAGGTCCGTAAACTTACCGTAGTAGTTGTCGGCCATCAGGTCGGCCTGCGAGCGACGCAGGTCCCACAGGAAGCGGTTCGTCTGGTCTACACTACCTACGATACGTCCGGTCATAGCGGGCAGGTACTTGATGAGGTCATAGCCCATGCGCCGCTGAAATTCGGGCCGGAACTGGGGCGTCCAGTTCTGCATACCTACCTCGTAACTATCGATCAAGAGGCCTACCTTACCCTTGGCTCCCAGCGGGCGTAGCGTGGGCAGCAGGCTCTCCATCATTTTGTTGAAATGAAACTCAATGGCCTCCGCGCTGTACTTATCGCATTCCAGTCCTACGCCCGTATCAGGAGCAGAGCGGTTGAGGGTACCCATGGAGGTATAGCCTATACGCATGACCGTCCAGTCACCCGCGGGAGCCTTCCAGTTGAGTACCCCGTTCTTATCCATGTACTGCGTAACGTCTACAATGGATTCCGGCCGGATCACTGAGCCCGCTACCTCGGCACCATCACTCAACTTCTCCGTTACTCCACTACCCGTGAAGCGGTAGTTCGCCTTCTTCAGCCAATCGTCCAGACGAGCCGCGCCCGAAAAACGGATCTGCCGGTACTGCTTCTCATCCGGTGCCGACAGGCGGAAAAAGCGGGCCTTCGTAGCCGGTAGATCCGCCGCAAAAAAGGCTTCGCCGGTGGAGCGGAGTAGCTGCTGACCATTGGAAATGGTAGCAACCTTACTGTACTGAGTACCATTGTCAGAAGCCTCCAGCGTGATACCCCCTCCGGGGCCACCAAAGCCTCCTCCAGCCGCGACCGTTGCGATAAAGGACAGCGAGCGTACTTCGTAAGGTTCTTTAAACTCCAACAGTATAAAGCCTGGCTGATCACCTGAACCCTTGGGAACAGCTATGCCCTGCTGATCCAGGTTCGCCCATTGTTTCAGGTCAATGGCTCCTTTGCTGCTACTGGCACTCCTCAGTTGCGTAACCAGGTCCGCCCCGCCTTTCAGGGCCGGAAAAGCCAGCACGGCTATATCCCGGTAGAAGTTGAGGTTGGTAAAGGGCTGCGGCAGGCCCACTTTAGTTGTACTTCCTCCTTTCACCCCGGCTTCACTCCAGGTGATCTGCTGCATGGATAGCTCCGGCGTAATCCAGGGACCACCGCTCGACGACCAGCCGGGACAGTTGTGCATCGTAAACTCCAGTCCCAGGCGATCCGCCTCCCGAATGGCGTGCTTCTTCAGCTCCAGCCACTCGGGACTCAGGTACTTGATGGGACCTTCGGGAATACCGGTACCGGCATCAAAGTTCTGGAAGCCCCCGATTCCCACGCGTTGCATGGCCTCAAGGTCAAGGGTAATCCCTTCCTTGGTGACGTTGCCGTTCATCCAGTGCCACCAGGTATGCGGACGGGCCGACACGGGCGGATTGACAAAGCTTTCTTCCAGACTCAGGTTTGCTGTATGGCGTAGGGTCTGGAATATCCCGGCCGGAGTAACCAGGGTCAGCAAACCAGCGGCACTTGTATTTTTAAGAAACTGTCTTCTTTTCATAAATAGCTTTTAGCGATTAGCTGGTTAGGCGTTAGCTCTTTTTGCCTGCATCAGGTCAATAAAGTATATCAACTATTACTGTACCGCCACGCCGTTTGCTTTTAGTATTTTATTGAAGAACATCAGCTGGAAAGGCAGGGCGTTTTCCCAGTACTCCCAGGTATGGGCGCCGGGGCGCTCGATGTAGTCGTGGGGTACCCCGTTCGCCAACAGACGGGCGTGCAGGTCGCGGTTGGTATCGATCAGGAAGTCATCCACACCAATGTCCAGGATAAACGGCAGTCCGTTGGCTTTGAGCCGATCCACCAGGGTAACCATGGTATAGCCGGGGTACGGGTGCTCACCCGACTGGCGCTCGCCCAGCAGCTTCAGAAAATAATCGGCCCGGGATTTTGCAAACTCGGCAGGTACCCTCCAGGTCGCAGTGTTGATATTCATTACCCCACTCATACTTCCAGCCGCAGCGTACAGTTCAGGATGGCGGCTCGATAGGTACATAGCCCCGTGGCCTCCCATGGACAAACCGGCTATCAAACGGCCTTTTTTGTCTTTCACGGTACGGTAGCTTTTATCAACTCTTTCCACCAGCTCTTTGGTAATGAAGGTTTCAAACTGACTGGTCTTGACCAGTGGGCTATCAAAGTAGTAGCTGGTAGGGTCTCCGTCGGGCGTCACGATGATCAGGTTGTACTGATCGGCCATCCGGTGCAGCAGCGTCTTATCGGGTACCTTGGTGAGCCAGTCGCGGAAACCTCCGGTACCGCCGTGGAGCAGGTACAGCACCGGGTAGGGCTTACTGGCTCTTTGGTAGCTTTCGGGAAGTACCACGGCCGCTTTCAGCGTCCGGTTCATTTTCTGGCTTTGAATGTCGAGGGTATCTACTTTGGCCGCCATGGAGGTCAGCGAAAGGAGGCATCCGAATAGGAACAGGTAAGGGTTGATACGTTTCATGATCTTAAATAATAGATTAATGCCGCCCCGGAGGAGCACCTCCCGCTGGGGCTAAAAAGGTTGTACTTCTATTTTGCTACTAAAGTGCCGCCACTACGTGCTAAACAACAGGATGAGTGGAAATAAATTATGTTATAATTTGAATTCATTTAAAATGAAAGTCACCAAGCATAAAGCCTATTGCTTACGGCTCTACTTCCATTTCCAGCAAGGCATAGCTCAGGCTCTTACCATGGGTATCCATGGCCAGGGAGGTGGTTACACCACCCAGCAGGGCCTGCCTGCACACAAACTGCAGCGCGGGCAGGTTGGGTAGTTCATAACGCTCTACTTCGCCCGCTATAATGTCCTGCAGATGCGTCTTTACGGCTTCGGCTGTTACTTTTTCTTTAAGGAGTGGGTAATCCTCCTCCTTATACGGGATCAGGGACAATACCAACGTATTGCCTTTATCACCGGCCCGGCTGTGGGCTATTTCGTAGAGTTTCCTTTTCATACGTTTCGAATGGTTAGTGCCGGCTGTACCTGCTCCCTTGGCAGCAGCGTAGATACAATGCCTACTACTTCATGGACATATTTTCGGGCGCCTCCCCCTCCGGCTGGACCGTTGGTATACAGGGCCTCTACCTCCTCACCCACCAAAGCGGCCTCAGCAGCCGTAGCCGCTCTACCCGCTACGCGTAGCCGGATTTCGTACGGCTCCGGCCAGGTACCCAGTTGGGTCCGATGTACGGAGGTACTTCCTATATAGTCCACCCGCAGGTCAGCAAAGCGGTCCCTCAGTCGCTCCTCGATCACACTTCCGGCCAGTTGGGCACGTGCCAGTGCATTGGAACCCGCGTAGGATATTTCCCCTTCACCAATGTACCCGGCCCCATACCCGACGCTTACTTTTAATTCTTCGGGCTTCCCATATCCTCGTCCGCCGGTGGCCTCCACCTGGTCGGGGCCTGCTACCCGTAGCTTCACCCCAGTAAAATCAGCCACTACATCGGGGGTATAGTACTGGCTGGGGTCCATCACTTCGTACAGGAGTTGCTCCTTAGCCGTCTCCAGCCGGATAGCTCCGCCGGTACCCGCCACCTTTCCAAAAACCGCCCTGCCATCCTGACTCACATCCACGAACGGATGCCCCAGATTAGCCAGGTCAGGTATATCTTTCTTACCCGGATCGGCAAAGTAGCCACCCGTCAACTGACCGGCACACTCCATCAGGTGACCAATGACCGTGGCCTGACCTATCTGATCAAAATTATCCAGCGACCAGCCAAACTCATGCACCAGGGGCGCCACAAACAGGGAAGGATCGGCTACCCGACCCGTAATGATCACGTCGGCTCCCAACTCTAGGGCGGGTAGTATAGCGTCAGTACCCAGGTACGCATTGGCCGAAAGGAGTGGTCCCGAATCGGCCAATGGCTTACCCGTTTCTATGGCGGTCTCCTCACCCGTCAGCTGACTGAATACATCATCGCCGGTCACGGCCGCTACGGTCACGGACAGGTTGAGCCGATCGGCAATCTCACATACTTTATTAGCCGCGGCTACGGGATTAGCCGCCCCCATATTGGTAATGAGCCGGATGCCATTCTTTTTGAGTAACGGCAGCAGAGATTCCATTCGTCGCTCAAGAAGAGGATCATATCCCAGAGAGGCATCCTGCCTTTTTCGCTTTTGAGCCAGGGCAATAGTCCGCTCAGCCAGACATTCCAGTACCAGGTAATCCAGTTCCCCCTTTTCGGCAAGTATGACGGCCGGCTCCAGCCGGTCTCCCGAAAATCCGGCTCCACAACCAATTCTGACTTTATCTTTCATTTTAAGTTGTTAGCTGTTAGTTATTAGCTGTTAGCTCCATTGACAAATGATTCTTTATCTATGTGCAATAACTAACATTTTTAAAATTGAAACACTCAATTTCTTATCCCTCACTTACTCTACTCCTCCCTAACTCTTAAATACTTAAAGCTAATAGCTAACTGTACTGGTTACTAAGGTTATAGAATATTTGGTATAAAATTTATAGTTTATGTTGGTTATGAAACTCCATAAAAATGCTAGCCTTACTCTAAGGCAGCG
>NZ_JAFEUV020000004.1 GCF_017355915.2 Telluribacter roseus | reverse complement strand
GCTCAGAGCGCATGTCTTAGTGTACTTTGGCTCCCTTTCTCTCTTTAAATGTAAGTACCTACTCCTATTCTTTCAATACACCGCAAGTCTAAAGGAGCGCAGTCGAAGCCCTCCTGAATGGACTGGCTTCGACCGCCAGGCGGCCCTGTTCGCTCAGCCTGACAGAAGTTTACAAACTAATTCATTTATCATTAATGATATTATTCTATAATAATAGCAACGTAATATTAAAAGGTGACCCGTCCTGAAAAGTGTTGACCGTTGTCTGCAACGTGTGCGATTTTTCCATCTTCAGGAGGCTAATGAGACTATTCAGCGATTCGTTTACTTTTACAACGGGGAGCGGCTGCACTCGGGAATTAGATACCTGAGTCCCAACCAGTACTTTTACAAGCTAGGCCTGAACATGCCCCCTCATTATCAGGAAGACTCGGTAGAAATAGATTATTCAAAAAATGTAAACTGTACCAGTTTACAGAATTCGATTCCAGAAAATAGGGGGTTAGACCATAGCACATATAAACAAGTAATACTTTGAATAATTGCTCCCTGCACCCTTGAAAATGCGACTTTTTCAAAACAGTAGGTAATTGACACGGCTTGTCTTCGCTTGTCTGTTATTCCATGCTGGTACAGGGAATTTGATTTATTTCCATCCAATACTGACCTATTAAACTCATTACCGATTTTAGTTGCTCGAAATCCAATGGCTTGGGCAGAAAAGAGTTCGCACCCATTTGGTAGCTTGCCCTGACAAACGCTTCGTCTAACCGATTCGACACGATAATTACCGGTATTGTCCGCCATTCCGGAAGCTGTCGCAGTCGTTCCAGCGTCTGCAGGCCGTTCAGCTTGGGCATGTCCATATCCAACAAAATAACCTTTGGCTTTTCCAAACGTTTGCCATTGATTTCGATGGCTTGGATCAGCTCCATACCATCTGCAAACAGGCGGTGCGGATAATGGGGGAGAAAGCGTTTGAATACTTGATCAACTAAAAAACGGTAATCCGCAGCATCATCTACTACATAAATCATGATTATCTTATAGTTTGCTCATTTATAATTCTTAACCAACTTCCCATTCATTTTTATATATACCCCCCTACTCTTCATTGCGCAGAGGAAAGCGTACCACAAATCGAGTACCAACCCCAAGCTGGCTGCTTACCTCAAGTCGGGCATCCAAAAGTCGGGCCAGCTGGCGTACGATCTGGAGACCGATCCCTTCCCCCCGTAACCTGTTCCAACTTATGGCCGTGCCCGGATCATTGACAGGGTTTTGCCTAGGGGCAACCGGGGCATGTGTCTCAGCCAGTTTCCCTTCCTCGTAGTGTTCGGCAGGCTTAAGGTACGATTTTCTATCGTTAAGGCCTGCCACCAGCTCCGCATCCAAGCCCGGTCCGGTGTCACTGATCGAAAACCACCAGTGGGTCTGGTTAGCGTTCCATTCAATCTGCACGCTACCCTGGTGGGTATATTTAATGGCATTAATGGCAAGGTTTTGAACCATGCGGTACACATGTAAACGGTCCCCTTCAACGGTCAGGTTGGTCGGTCCCTTACTGGTTAATAGCAGCCCCTGCTCTGTCGCCGCCGGTTGGAGGCTTTGGGCTAATTCCTCCAGGAGGATGGAAACGTCAAAAGGCTCGATTGTCCGTCGTTCCTTGCCAGCTTCCAGACGGCTAAAGTCGAGGAGGTCGGTAAGTAAACTTGTAGCCTGGCGGATATTGCGCAGCACCATATCCATCATCTCGGCCCGTTCGGCTTCCGTATCAGCCATACTCAGAAGCTGCAGCGCTCCGGTGATTACCCCAAAGTTGCCCCGTAGGTCATGCGAGACTGCCCGCAACAGTTCAGAACGGTGACTGAGCGATTTGTGTAATTCGTCCAGCGCTTCCACACTCTGGCGGGAGGACTCTACTTCGGCAAGCCAGCTCTGCTGTTTCTCCTGAATCATTTTCAGGTCTGTGATGTCCAGGGCCGTGATGAGCACCCCATCGTCCTGGCGCGTGAGGGCAAGGGCCGACCAGCGTCCATCAGGTCGTAGTTGCCTCTCTTCGTAGTGGGGAGTGTCAGTCAACCGGACCTTCCGCAGCGTGTCGAGGGTATCTTTCCCCCATAGCAGCCGGCTGAACCGCTCGACGGAATTGCCAATCAGTTGCTTGAGGCTCTTTTTTAAAAATTGGGCCAGCTTGCGGTTACCGACAACCAGCTGGAAGTCGATGATGCGTCCGGCATCAGCCGGGTCCCGGATGGCTTTCAGCAAGCCAATGGCAGCGGGCGAGCCATCCAGCACCGCCTGAAGGTTCAATGCCGTTTGTTGGATCTGTTGCTGGGCCGCTAACTGCTCGGAGATGTCCAGGTCAACACCCATTACCCGCATCTGTTGGCCTTCATTGACCACATCGGCCTTGATGCGTAGGGTTTTTATCTGCCCCTCCACCCGAATTCTCAGGTCCGTTTCAAACCGCCCCTCTCCTCTATCCAGAAAAGTGACAAGTTGGTGGGCTCTAGGCAGGTCCGACTCATGGGCATAATCCAGATAGATGTCCGGCCAGACAGGCTGGCCCTTCTTCAATCCGAAAAGTTTGTACATTCCTTCAGACCAGCTGAACTCCCTGGTCAGGCGGTTGTACTCCCAACTCCCGATACTAGCCAGGTCTTCGGTCTGGCTCAGCAGCGTCAGCGGCCGTATATTTGCCAGCCGCTGTTCGGATTCACGAAGCGCAACCTCCGCTTTAGCCCTTTCTACGGCGGCCCATGTACGTTCGGCAGTTTCCTCAACCATCAACACCTCGTTGTCGGTCCACTTGTGCGGTACGGGAAAATGCACGAAGAAAACCACTGTGAGCCGACCGCCTTTGATAAGAGGGACGGCAATGGCGGCGCGGACCATACCTGCAGCGTAGGCCACCTTTTCCGCTTCGCTCAACCAAGTATCTTGTTCTGCATCAGTTATTGTGACAAAACGGCCTGCGCGGAGCTCAACAAAGAATTCGCGGCCATAGCTGTCGACCGGATAGCGGCCGGCAAAGCTCGGCACGCCATGGGTGTAATCGCGGTGTACGATGAAGTGCCTATCATCTGCCTCGATCTCAGCATAGGCCACACGGCCAGCCCCCAGGTGCTCGCCAAGCACACGGGCGGCTCTGCTTTGGACCTCGAAGGGGTCGGTCTCAAAGCGCAGTGCATCGCCAAGTTTTATTAGAAAGGTCTGCTGTTGCTCCCGTTGTTTGCGTTCGGTGATGTTGTTGAACACGTTCGCTACTAAACGGCTTTCGCTGCCGCCCACCCGTACAGTATACACCTCAAACCAACGGTCTAAGGCACTAATGTACTGTTCATAACGGGCAGGCTCACCCGTTAACATAGCCTTTCCGTAACGCTCAAGTACTTCTTCTTCAAGATTCGGCATCAGCTCGCTAATTCGCATACCGATAATATTAGCCGGCAATCCGGTTAATTTTTCATGTGTGGGGTTTAATTCACGGAAGATGTAATCAACTGCTTTTCCGTTTTCATCAAACATCATTTCTACCACACTGAAGCCTTCATCAATTGAATTGAAAAGAGTGCGGTATTTTTCTTCGCTTTTGTGTAAAGCTTCTTCTGCTTTTGCTCTTTCCACCGCTGCCCAGGTTCGTTCGGCCGTTTCTTGTATCAAGGCAATTTCATCATCTCTCCAGTGCCGCGGTTTCTCTTGGTGCACTGTAAGATTGGCAACGAAGTGTCTGTTTTTTATAAGCGGTACGGAAACCACTGCATATACATTCAGGGCAGCATAATTTTCCTTTTCCGTGTCAGCATATCCGCCAAGGTTCACATCCTTTATGATAACAGTTTCTCCACGCTGAAGTATTTCTACAGCACTTCCATAAGCAGCAACCGGGAAACGACCAACCAACTTCCCAAGATCATCCCGTACGTAGTTATCGTGTATGACAAAATCTTCACCGTCAATACCCGCATATAGTACACGATCAACGTTTAAATGCTCACCAAGAACTTGCATCGCCACCCGCTGAATTTCTAAAGGGTCAGCAATAAGGCGCAAGGCATCATTTAGCTTCAGCAGATAATCCCTCTGTAGCTGCCGCTGTTTTCGTTCGGTGATATTGTTAAACAATATAGCAACCAGCCGATTATTTTCGCTTCCTACCCGAAAACAATAAAAGGAATACCAGCCCTGGGTATCAGCGTTATATTCCTCCTGACGTATCGGCTCACCAGTTTTAGCAACCTTATCATAGGCTTCCAACCAATATGCTTCCATGTTAGGTGCAACTTCACTTGCCAGTTTACCTACTACATTTTTTAGCCCCGTTTGCTGTTCAAAAGCCGGATTGGTTTCAAGGAAACGAAAATCAATTGGTTCGTTTGCTTCATTACAGATGATTTCAATAACCTCAAAACCTTCATCAACAGAATTAAACAAACTGCGGTATTTCTCTTCGCTTTTGAGGATGGCTTCTTCTGCTTTTGCTCTTTCTATTGCAGTCCAGGTACGTTCGGCTACTTCTTCAATCAGTCTCACTTCATCCTTTGTCCAGCTCCGTGGAGTGGAGCTTGCCGGAGCAAACGACCATATTACGTTTCTTTCACCTTGACGAAGGCAGCAAGAAACAACAGCAGCCAGTTTTATAGCAGCAAAGGATACTTTATCTAAATCTGAAAGAGTGGTGTCAGTGTCCGCATTCTCAATAACAAGTGTTCCTTCCTCAATCTGCCGGACACTCTCGGGAAAATCTGACAGGCGGTAGTCTCCTACAAGAGATGGTAGCCCATTGGGGTTATACTCCGCTCCGATCACTGCACGATCTTCTGATTTATTTACTGTAGCGATATAAGAACGATCAAGACCAAAAAATTCTGAGATCAAACGTATGCTTGTGTTTTCAATTGTTTCCTTACCGGATAAGGTACGCAAGGTGTCGGAGAATTTGAGTAGAAATGCCTGCTGCTGTTCACGCCGTTTGGGTTCAGTGATGTCTTCAAAAACATTGGCAATTACCCGGCTCCCGGGACCACCAACTCTTGATGTATAGGTACGGTACCACCGGTTCATTCCCGCATGGTAATTTTCTATACGAATGGGTTCACCCGTTTTTACAACAGCATCATACGCATCCAGCCAGTGCTGTTCAGTCGGGACGAATTCGCTGCATAACTTGCCTGCTACATCTTTCAAACCGGTTATTTCTTCAAGTGCAGGGTTTGTCTCCAAACACAGCATATCGGAAGGTTTACCCGTGTTATCATAAATCAACTCCAATACAGAAATCCCTTCATTGATCGAATTAAAAAGCGCCTTGTACTTGTCTTCGGTGCGTTGCGCGGCCTCATCTTTCAGGCGCAGAATTTCCTGTTCATTTTTTTTGCGTTCGGTAATGTCCTCGGTATTCATCACAAAGCCATCCCCCATCTTAACCAGGGTCTGGTGGAACCACTGCTCGTGAAACTGCTCGTGGGAATAATAGTGTTCGTGATCGATGGTAATGCCGGTTTCCGTTACTTCTACAAACTTGTCGAACGAGCCGGTTTCAATAACAGCAGGATTTTGCTGCAACAGGCTTTTACCGGTCATGTCGCCATAATGCTTGTTCCAGATATGATTGGTGAATATCCAGGTAAAGTCAATGATCTTTCCGCTCTCATTACGTACGGCTTCAAAAGCTTGTACAAAATAGAATGAGCTGTCTAGTACCGCTTGCAATAACTGTTTATTTACTGCCAGCTCCGCTGACTGCTCCTTTATTTCATTCAGCGCAGTAGCAAGCGCCTCGGTTTGCCTGGTCAGGTCCTGTATTACCCCTTGTCTTTTTACAACCTCGGTTACATCCATCACCCGGTGGATGATGTACACCACCTCACCGGCACTATTCAGAACCGGTGTATTGATGGGACTCCAGTACTTTTCTTCAAAACCGCCTCCCCGTTCAGCAGGTCGTGGCACATCGTAGTGCTGAAGTGCCATCCGGTGGGGCTTCCTGGTTTTGAGTACGCGCTCCAGGGAAGCGCGCAGGTTTTTAACGGAATTGGCCTCCGGCGTGGCAGGGTTATCGGGGAAGGCATCAAATATGTACTTGCCGATAATACCTTCCCGCGTTGAAAGTGTTGCTTCCAGAAAAGCATCACTCGCCATCCGGATGGTAAAGTCCGGCGTTAGCACGAGGTAGGCGTCCGGGGCGTTCTGCAGAACGTTCAGCAGATTGCGGCTATTTTCTTCGCTGCTACGTAGCTCATCTTCTGCCTTGACCCGCTCGGTGATATCTTGAATAGTACCCAGCAGCTTTACGAGACGGTCATCCTGATCAGTCACTACTATCCCCTGCGCGTGCAGGTAGCGCAGCTGACCATCGGGCAGGTAGATACGTCGGGTATAGGTATAGGGCTGCCGGTTCAGGATGGCTTCTTCCAGTATATTCCGCACCACGGGTACATCATCCGGGTGGCTGCGGGCATCTATATAATCCAGGGTAGGCACGAAAGCAGACGGCTCCTGGCCGAACAACCGGTACAGGTTATCAGAGAAGTGGAACGTCATGGTATCCAGATCAGCCTCGTAACTGCCCAGGGCTCCTACCTGCTCGGCCCTCTGGAATATACTCAGCGTCTTGGTAAGGGCTTCCTCCGCCCTCTTCCGGTCGTTGATGATCTGGGAGGAATAGATGAGGCCGCTTTCGTGCTTGACGATGGATACGTCTATCCAGAGATCCAGGTCGTCTAGGCCGTACCAGGTCTCAAACCGCTTGGACCGGCCGGTCAGATAGGTTTCTACCAGCATATCCCATAGCTCGTGCTGGCGGTAGCCCGGAAATAGCTCACTAAATTTACGGGACAGCGACTGGATCTTCTTGGGGCTCTGCTGCCGCAGATCTTCGTCGTTGGTGAGTATGATCAGGAAGTCTTCCAGATTACCCTGTTCGTCGTAGAGGGGTTTCAGGTAGCTGATCTGTACCTGTATGCCTTCGAATATATCCCGCAGGAGCTTGGTAGCCTGCTGGTTTTCTTCTTCTGCCTGCTTGCGTTTGGTAATATCCTCCACCGTCAGTACCACCCCGTCGTCGAGCTTAACGGCCGTAATTCGGAACCAGTTGCGAAAACCACTACCGATGTAAAACCTCTCCAGATCGGCCGCTTCGCCGGTTTCGACTACGCGGCGGTACAGGTCAAACAGACCCGAGGCCCGGTCCTGGGGGTTGAGCTCCAGGTAGCGCTTACCCACCAGGTCCTGCCCGGCCATGGTATGGGCGGTATGATTGAGCAACCGGTACTCAAAGTCGATGATTTCGCCGCGATCGTTCCTTACGGCCAGCAGTACCATCATCTCAGAGAGCGATCCGTTAAATACCGCCTCCATCAGTGACTTGTTCTTTCCGGCTTCTTCCTGCGCCTGTTTCAGCTCGGTAAAATCCTGAATGGTACCATACACCTTTACCGGCTTCCCGCGTTCATCCTTGACTACATCGGCCCGGACATGAACGATGCGAACTGCTCCATCAGATCGGATGATCCGCTGGAACAGATCCAGGGGTTTATCGTGGGTGTGGGTGGCCCAGAGCTGCTCGCGCATACCTTTCTGATCTTCGGGATGGACAAAGCTTAGCATCTTCTCCATGTCGAACACCTGGCTCTGAGGCTCCAGCCCATGTATGCGGTAAAACTCATCGGAGCAGACTAGTGTATTGCCAGGCAGTATGCGCTCAAAGCTGCCAATAGTACCCAGAACTTCGGCATTGCGGAAACGCAGGTGCTCTTCGCGTAGCTTATCGAGCGCTTCCTTCCGATCCTGAATATCCTGCACGATGCCAATGGTCTGAAGCACGGTACCATCCTCAGCCCGCAGAAAGGCCCGGTCCCTCACCTTAAACCACCGCCAGGTGAGAGGGTCTAGTTTTAATGGACACATAACTTGCTTAACTAGCAGGATACTACAATAAAAAATAGCCCCTTAGGCGTCGTAGAAATGATGCGACTTTCATAGCGGACGTATTAATGATGATTGCTAGCGGGCAGAGCGTGACCTACGTGGCTCAGGCACTGGGCATTAGTGAAGCACTTATCTACAACCGCGTAGGCGGACCAATGGAGATAGCGCACGAAAAGGGAAGGAGAATCGCATGTTTCGACGCAGGCTTCCGATGCACTGCTTGCGAATCAGCATCTACTTCAGCATAGTAGCCAACTAAAAGTGGAGCGCGATATTATGCGGGAGGCCGCCTCAAAAAACTTTAAGCATTATCAGCGGGGCCACCCCAGCCAACAGTCCTGAGGAGGCGCTATGAATTGGTTCAGACGTTGGCTTCTGAGCCCGCTGTTGAAACACTGTGTCTGTGTGTTGGGAATATTGGGGCCGCCTGGCTATGACAACACTTTTGCCGAGCCCTTGTGGATGGGACGGCCCATGCAGCCGCTTAAAAGCGGAATTACTGGAAGGTGCAGGGCGGTCTGTGTTGAGTATTTTTAGGTGTAGCCGATGCTTAAACCGAATTCTTCAATTATTGTAGAGTATAGTATAATAGGATAAGAAAGTACTGCGCCGGCATCGCAGTAGCGCCCCACCCCGGTCGTCGCTGGGCTACAAAAGCCCTGAACAGTTTGAACAGGAATATTTTACGAATCTGACAAGTTCAGTGTGCCGCTAAATCGGACCACCCCAGGGTAACAGATCTTCTACTAAGGGCAAGAAACTCTCCAAAACAACCTAGGTTTGTTTAAAAACGCAAACCTAGAAAAATACAACCCCCTCCACAACTTTTGGAATTGATCCATTTTGTCCCGACCTCCATCTTCATCAAGAAATGCTAATAAAGCAAAAAGACCTGCAAGATTTCTCTTACAGGTCTTTGTTTTGTGTCGGGGAGACAGGATTCGAACCTGCGACCCTCTGGTCCCAAACCAGATGCGCTACCGGGCTGCGCCACTCCCCGAAACTTATATGACCGAACCAGGTTCTTTCAACTACCCAGGATAAACGCTTGCGGGTCATGCACGTTTATCAGCGGAGAGAGCGGGATTCGAACCCGCGGTACCCTTACGAGTACGGCAGTTTAGCAAACTGCTGGTTTCAGCCACTCACCCATCTCTCCTCCTTTCGTGGCACAAATATAGAGGGTTAGATTTGATTAAAACAAACATTGCTCTAAAAAAAACTTTAACAGAATTCGCTATTCCCTATTTTTGAGGCACTTTACTGTTAAACTTTTTTTTGATGAACTGGAATTACCCGCTCGGGGCGGCTGAATATATCTTCATTTTTCTGTTTTTGCTTGCCTATGTTACCTACTTCGTCCGGATGATCCGAATTACCCGGCTCCTCAATACCACTGCCCGCTCCCTGTTCCTGAAGTTTTTCCTGAGGTCTATCGCTTTTGCGCTGCTCATGGTAGCTCTGCTGGGACCGTCGTTTGGGGAAGCTGGACGCGAAGTACAGGCTGAGGGCAAGGATATCTATCTGCTGACAGACCTTTCGCGGTCCATGGATGCGACCGATGTAGTACCTACCCGGCTTGAAAGAATCAAATATGAAATAACCCGACTCATCAGCAATGCCGGCAACAACCGCTTCGGATTGATCGTGTTTTCGAATGATGCCTTTGTACAGGCTCCCCTTACGTTTGACCAGCCGGCACTGGAGCTGTTTATCCAATCGCTCCAGACCGACCTCCTGCCCCGCTCAGGTACCAATATGTGTAGTGCCCTCGAACTGGCCTACCAGAAACTACTCAATGATCCTACTGCGGCCAACCATGCCAAAATGATTGTACTAATAACGGATGGCGAAAACGGCGGCAACTGCAGTGCCCATCTCTACAACAATATACGCCGGTTTGGCATAGGGCTATATATAGTAGGCGTTGGTACCCGTAGTGGCAGCTCTATCCCCGACAATGGAAAAGTACTGCGCACCAAAGACAATGAGGTGGTGGTTACGAAGCTGAATCCGGCAGCGCTGCAGAAACTAGCCGAACAGACCAACGGCATCTACTATGAAGTGAATAATGAAACCAACGAGATTCCCCGTCTGATCGCTGATATCAATGCTGCTTCGGGTAGGCTCATCGACAGCCGCACCGTAACTGTGACTTCCAATAAGTACTACTATTTTCTGGGAGCAGCCCTGCTTTTATTAATCATAGATGTACTGGTTACCGTCCGAACCTTCCGACTTTAAGTTTCAATTACTAATTTTAGCCTCTGATTTCAGCCACCAGTTATGACTGCCTTCCTGCTATACTTGTTACTTTGGATTTGGGATAATCGCTCCTACGAAGCGATCAGCCAGTCCAATCGTACCATGGCACAGGCCGAACAAGCCTATCAGGACAAGCAATACGACCAGGCGGCGGATCTCTACTATAGTATTACTTACGGCTCATTTTTCACAGAACCAGCCGCACGCCTCAACCTGGCCCACTCCTACTACCAGGCTGGTAAGCTGGACGAAGCACTGCACCACTACCAGCTCCTCGACCACATCCAGGACCGGCAGGTAGCTTCCACAGCCAATGTACAGATAGCCCTGATAGCGGTAAGCCGGCAGGATACAGCCAGGGCACTGGACCGGCTCGTAACGGCGCTACGGCAGGATCAGGAAAATCTGTCGGCCCGTTACAATTATGAGATCCTGAAGAACATCTATTCGGGAAGTACACCTCCCCGTACCCCCCAACCTGAGCCCACACCACCGCCCCGGGAAGAAACCAAAGAGGCCCCTGCCCCACCTCCTCAGCAAGAGGGGCAGTCGCCCGAGCTGGCTGAGCAGCGTGAGCAGCTCCTGCAGCAGCTGCGACAGCTCCGGATGTCCGAAGAGCAGGCCCGGAGTATTCTGGACGCCATGAAATCCAACGAAATGCAGTATATATACCAGCTACGGCGCCGTCAGTACCGCAACCAGTCCGACAAAAGCGAGGATGTAGAATGGTAGCTTAGTTATTCATAATTACTCTTACAACTTGTATGAACGCCCTAAAAGAAACACATTTTCAATTTCCCGGTCAGACTGGCTTTTACCGCGGTAAAGTACGTGACGTATATGCCTTCGAAGACCGGCTGGTGATGGTGGCAACGGATCGCATATCAGCTTTTGATGTGATACTGCCACGCCCAATCCCTTACAAAGGGCAGGTCTTGAATCAGATTGCGGCGCACTTCCTCCGGGCTACCGCTGATATACTTCCCAACTGGCTGCTGGATACCCCCGACCCCAACGTAGGCGTAGGTCTGCGCTGCGAGCCTTTTGCGGTGGAGATGGTCGTGCGGGGTTACCTGGCCGGCCACGCCTGGCGCGAGTACCGGGCTGGCAAGCGTACCCTGTGTGGTGTGGCACTGCCGGAGGGACTGAAAGAAAATGATAAGCTACCAACCCCGATCATTACGCCTACTACCAAAGCCCACGAAGGTCACGACGAAGATATATCGCGGGAAGATATCCTGGCCAAAGGTATTGTTGCCGCGGCCGATTACGAGCAAATGGAACGCTATACGCTGGCCCTGTTTGAGCGGGGAACTCAGATGGCTGCTGAGCAGGGTCTGATACTGGTAGATACCAAGTACGAGTTCGGCAAGCTCAATGGCACGATTTATTTGATTGATGAGATCCATACGCCGGACTCTTCCAGGTACTTTTATAAAGATACCTACGAGGAAAATCAGGCGAAGGGAGCTTCACAGAAGCAGCTCTCTAAGGAGTTTGTACGGGAATGGCTCATTGAGAACGGCTTCCAGGGCAAGGAAGGCCAGCAGGTACCTTCCATGGATGATGCCTGGATCAATACCATTACGGAGCGGTACATTGAGCTTTTTGAAAAGGTGACAGGTACCCGTTTTGTAAAATCAGAAAGTGGAGATATTTTGCAACGAATCGAAGAAAATATTCTGCGATCACTAAATTCGCATTAATACCAAACTCTTTTGAGCCGGATTCGGAAGCAGGAATCCGCCAAACCATCAACCCAATTAACGAATGAATTACAAACTGGAACGAAGCGAGCAGTACGCACTAGTCGATCTGAAAGAAGATGCTTTTACGGATGAAGTACCTACTTCCTTTGAGGAGCTGGCTCGCAAACTATTCCGTGAAGGCTACCACAATCTGATCGTCACTATGAATGAAACCAAAACCATTGACACCGCCGGAGCGGGGGTTTTGCGCAAGATCAATCGGATGTGTGTGAATGACCTGGGGCTTCTTGTAGTTGTAACGAAGGACGACGACTTCATAGATCTGCTGGAAGACTCCAAGATCCCGGACCTGACTATCATGCCTACCCTTGAAGAAGCGGTAGATGCGGTATTCATGAATGATCTTGAAAATGAATTTGGCTCAGGCGATGACGACTATGACGACGAAGACTACGGTGGAGTAAGTGAAAGCAAAGAACCCTAAGGTTCTGGTTAGCTGACATATTTTATATATGTAACATCACGTAAGTCATCTTCCTGGATTGCCGAAAGTACACGTTTTTTAAAATTGAAGATATAATTACAAACCAGTAGTACGGCATTGACATTTCAGGTTACCATATTAGGCTCCGGCTCGGCACTCCCGCAGCCGGGGCGTCATTTTTCTTCGCAGCTACTAACCGTTGAGCATGAGTGCTTCCTGATAGACTGCGGAGAGGGTACCCAATACCGTCTGCTGGAACAAAAATTCCGCCCCAGTCGTCTGCGGGCTATTTTTATATCGCATCTGCACGGCGACCACTACTTCGGGCTCTTTGGTCTGCTCAATAGTCTGAGTCTGGGAAGTCGCACCGAAGAGTTGTATCTGTTTGGTCCCAAGGGACTGGGTGATATTATCACGGAAGTTTTTCGGCACTCCAGTACCCGCCTTAGCTATCCCCTGCACTACCACGAACTGGATGCCGACAATCCCGGCCCGATTTGGTCTACGTCCACCCTTACCATCCATACGGTTCCCCTCCAGCACCGAGTACCCTGCACCGGCTTTTTGTTTCGTGAGAAAAGCAAGGCCCGCCGTATCATCAAGGAAAAGATCACCCTGGACATGACGTACCAGCATATGCGGATGCTCAAGGAGGGACGGGACGTATACGATAATGAGGGCAACCTGCTGTACCCTTACGAGGACTACACCTACGCTCCGCCCAAGCCCCGCTCCTACGCCTACTGCTCGGATACGGCCTACCTGCCCGAACTGGTCCCTTACCTGCAGGACGTAGACATGCTGTACCACGAAGCTACCTTCCTGGAAGACTTGTCCGAGCGCGCCAAAAAGACCTTTCATTCCACCGCGGCCCAGGCCGCCCGTATAGCCGAGCAGGCCCGCATAGGTAAGCTGCTGATCGGCCACCTATCCTCCCGCTACCTCGATAGCGAAGCATCCTTACAAGAGGCCCGTTCCATCTTCCCCAATACCTACATGGCTGCCGAAGGAGTAACCTTCGAAGTACTTGCCCAATAGTCACCTTTGCCCTGCCATTTCTGCCATTTTCCTGCTTTTCTGATTGAGGAATTGCCAGCAAATAGGACTACCCATTAATACTTTATCAATATTTCGATATATAGTATAAATTAACTAGCAACTTTCTACTATGTGTATAATATTTTGCGTTTCGCCTATTTAGCCAAATATTTTTTATTATTATCTTGCATCAGTTTACCTCATCCGCATCCTCGTTATCAGTTTTACCTTATATTGATTTTTGTCTTTTGGATGAACTGATTTATAATTTTTTCAATTAGTACATTTGATAAGTAATCTACCCAATAACATTACAGGAATGTCAGAAGTAGTAGCAGACCAACCAGGACTCTATCGGTCGGAGTTTGAGCACGACGCGTGCGGAATCGGCTTTCGGGCCAACATGAAAGGACGCAAGTCACACCAGATCGTTGCGGATGCTGTCCATATGCTGGAACGCATGGATCACCGTGGCGCGTGTGGCTGTGATCCCAATACCGGTGACGGGGCAGGTATACTGATTCAGATTCCCCACGAGTACTTCGTGGAGGAGTGTACGCGACTTGGTTTTCAGCTTCCTGCTGCGGGTGAGTATGGCGTTGGGATGATCTTTTTCCCAATGGACGAAACGGTACGTGAGGAGTGCCGTGATATACTTAACCGCAAAATCAAAAAGCTGGGTCTGACCCTGCTGGGCTACCGCAAGGTACCTACCCTGAACGAAACGCTGGGTGATGGATCACTATCAGTAGAGCCCTACGTAGAGCAACTGTTCGTAAAGCGCCCCGACCTGCTCGACGACATGGCCTTCGAAAGAAAGCTTTTTGTGCTTCGTCAGGTGTCGGCTCGTCTGATTACGGATACGGTAAAGGGTGCCAAAGAATATTTCTATTTCTCGTCCCTTTCCAGCCGTACGATCTCCTATAAAGGTCAGCTTACAACTAATCAACTCAAGTACTACTTCCCTGATCTGGAAAACGAATCGGTAGTGTCGGCTTTTGCTGTTGTACACTCCCGCTTCTCTACCAATACATTCCCTTCGTGGAAACTGGCACAGCCTTTCCGCTACATCGCCCACAACGGAGAGATTAACACCGTAAAAGGTAACGTCAACTGGATTCGCGCCGGCGAAAAGTCGTTCAGCTCGGAGCACTTCACCAAGGAGGAAATGGACATGATCCTTCCGATTTGTGATATGAAGCAGTCTGACTCGGCCAACCTTGATAACGCCATCGAGATGCTGTACCTGACGGGTCGCTCACTGCCGCACGTAATGATGATGCTGATTCCCGAAGCATGGGATGGCAACGAACAGATGGATCCAGTACGTAAGGCTTTCTATGAGTACCATGCTGCTATCATGGAGCCCTGGGATGGTCCCGCTTCTATCTCATTTACCGATGGTAAGATCGTAGGTGCTACCCTGGACCGTAACGGTCTGCGCCCTTCACGCTACTGGGTACTGGATGACGATACTGTGATTATGGCTTCCGAAGCCGGTGTACTTGAAGTAGACCAGGCCAAAGTCGTAATGAAAGGTCGCCTGCAGCCCGGACGTATGTTTGTGGTGGATATGGAGCAGGGCCGTATTATTCCCGACGAAGAACTTAAAGCCGATATCTGCTCACGCCAGCCTTACCAGGAGTGGCTGGACGAGTACAAACTGCGCGTGGATGATCTGGAGCAGCCTATCCGGATGTACCGCCAGTACGACGACCATGCCCTGCTGAAGCGTCAGATGGCTTTCGGATTTACTTCGGAAGACGTTCGTATGATCCTGGCGCCTATGGCACAGACGGGTGCCGAAGCCGTAGGTTCCATGGGTACTGATGTACCTCTGGCTGTACTGTCTGACCAGAGCCAGCACCTGTCCAACTACTTCAAGCAGCTATTTGCGCAGGTAACCAACCCTCCCATCGATTCTATTCGTGAGCGCTCGATCATGTCACTGATCTCGTTTGTGGGAGCTACCGAAAACATACTTACTGAGTCACCAAAGCACTGCCGTCAGATCGAACTGAGCCAGCCTGTACTGACCGTTCAGGAATTTGACAAGCTGCGCTTTGTAGATAAAAATCACTTCCAGGCTAAGACCATCAATACCTACTTCCGCGCTGACGAAGGCGGTAAAGGATTGGAGAGAGCACTGGAGCGTATCTGTCGCTACGCCGAAGATGCCATCGAAGATGATTTTGAAATTATTATCCTGTCAGACCGTGCCATTGACTCTGACCACGCTCCTATCCCATCGCTGCTGGCTACGTCAGCCGTGCATCACCACCTGATCCGTAAAGGGCTGCGTGGTAAGGTAGGTATCCTGGTGGAGACTGGTGATGCCTGGGAGACCCACCACATTGCTACGCTGATCGGCTACGGTGCATCGGGTGTTTGTCCGTACATGGCCTTCGAAACCCTTTCTTACATGAACCGTAAGAATCTGGTGGATGGCGAGTTTACCGACGAGAAACTGCACAAGAATTATATCAAGGCGGTAAACAAGGAGCTGCTGAAGATATTCTCGAAGATGGGTATCTCTACGTTCCAGTCGTACCAGGGTGCTCAGATATTCGAGTGTCTGGGTCTGAACAAGGAAGTAGTAGATAAGTACTTCACCGGTACCATCTCCCGCATCGGCGGTATGGGACTGGACGAAATAGCCAAAGAGGTACAAATTCGTCACAAAGTAGCTTATCCTGAGCAGCCGGTCCTGAATCCTCGTCTGGAGGTAGGTGGTTTCTACCAGTGGAAGCAGCGTGGTGAAGCGCATACCTTCAACCCGCAGTCCATCCACCTGCTGCAGCAGTCTACCAAGTCGAATAGCTACGATCAATACAAGAAATTCTCAAAGCTGATTGACGATCAGAGCCAGAAGGCGATGACGTTGAGAGGTCTGCTCCGCTTCAAGAAAGGTACTCCTGTACCCATCGAAGAGGTAGAGCCCATCGAAAATATATTTAAGCGCTTCGCTACGGGTGCTATGTCCTTCGGATCTATTTCGTGGGAAGCCCATACTACCCTGGCTATCGCCATGAACCGCATCGGCGGAAAGTCTAACTCAGGTGAAGGTGGCGAGGACGAACTGCGTTACAAGCCGCTGGAAAACGGCGACAGCCTCAACTCCCGCATCAAGCAGGTGGCATCGGGCCGCTTTGGGGTAACCAGCCACTACCTGACCAACGCCGACGAGCTACAGATCAAGATGGCTCAGGGTGCCAAGCCTGGTGAAGGTGGACAGCTCCCCGGCCACAAGGTAGACGACTGGATCGGCCGTACCCGTCACTCTACGCCGGGTGTAGGCTTGATCTCGCCTCCTCCTCACCACGATATCTACTCAATCGAGGACTTAGCCCAGCTGATCTATGACCTTAAGAATGCTAACCGCGCAGCCCGTATCAGCGTGAAGCTGGTATCCGAAGCCGGTGTAGGTACCATCGCGGCGGGTGTGGCCAAAGCCCACGCTGATCATATCCTGATCGCCGGACACGATGGAGGTACCGGAGCTTCACCGCTCAGCTCGATCCGCCACGCGGGTCTGCCGTGGGAGCTTGGTCTGGCTGAGACACACCAGACGCTGGTTAAGAATAAACTACGTGGCCGCGTAACCGTACAGGCCGACGGACAGCTGCGTACAGGTCGTGACCTGGCCATTGCGGCTCTGCTAGGTGCCGAAGAATGGGGTGTGGCTACTGCTGCCCTTGTTGCTGCCGGATGTATCATGATGCGTAAGTGCCACCTCAATACCTGTCCGGTAGGGGTAGCTACCCAGCGCAAAGAGCTCCGCGCTTTATTCACTGGTAAGCCTGAGCACGTGGTAAACATGTTTACGTTCATGGCACAGGAGCTGCGTGAGATCATGGCACAACTTGGCTTCCGTACCGTTAACGAGATGGTAGGCCAGGTACAGTACCTCGAGCTACGGAACGACCTGAAGCACTGGAAATACAAGAACCTGAACTTCGACGCCATGCTGCACAAAGAAGCAGCCGGACACGAGGTAGCTCAGTTCAAGCAGGAGGAGCAGGATCACGGTATCGATACGGTACTGGATTGGGATCTGATGAGAGCTGCTGAGCCCGCTCTGGAAAGAGCCGAAGAGGTATACGCTGACTTCACCATCAACAACCTCAACCGCTCCGTAGGTACTATGCTCTCTAACGAGGTATCGAAGCGCTACGGCGGAGTAGGTCTGGCTAAGGGTACGATCCACTTCAAGTTCAGAGGTACCGCCGGACAAAGCTTTGGCGCCTTCAACACCACCGGTCTCCGTCTGGAACTGGAAGGTGACGCCAACGACTACTTCGGTAAAGGTCTTTGCGGTGCTGAGCTGGTAGTATATCCGGATCGTGACGCGAAGTTCAAACCCGAAGAGAACATTATCATTGGTAACGTAGCCTTCTACGGTGCTACCTCCGGTGAAGCCTACGTGCGTGGTACCGCCGGTGAGCGCTTCTGCGTACGTAACTCAGGTGCTAAGGTAGTAGTGGAAGGTGTAGGTGACCACGGTCTGGAGTACATGACGGGTGGTGTAGCGGTGATCCTGGGTGAAACCGGACGCAACTTTGCCGCTGGTATGTCAGGGGGTGTAGCTTACGTACTGGATAAGACCGGTGATTTCAGAAACAAGGTAAACTTCGAGATGGTAACCCTTGAGGCTCTTACTGAGGAAGACAAAGGCATCCTGCGTGAGTTTGTGGAGAAGCACTTCCAGCTCACTACCAGTAACGTGGCCTTCCAGATCATGCAGAACTGGGACGAAGCTACCAAGCAGTTTGTGAAAGTACTGCCAACCGACTTCAAGGTAGCGCTGGAAAGCCGCGGTATCACCCTGGCTCAGCAAATAGCCGATAAGAATGTGGTGTACAAGGATATCGTTGTTGATGTAGCCCATCAGTAAGCGTCGGCCTGTCTGTGTAAGTTATTATTCAAGTTTAGACCAAGAGATAAGTATATATAGGTATGGGAAAGCCCACCGGATTTTTAGAATTTGATCGCGAACTGCCTAAGAAGCGTAGTGTTGAAGAGCGTCTGCACGATTACAAAGAGATCGAAACGCCGCACAGCGATGAGCAGTCACAAAAGCAGGCCGCCCGCTGTATGGACTGCGGTGTCCCCTTCTGTCACAATGGCTGTCCGCTCGGAAACATCATTCCCGAGTTCAACGACGCCGTGTACGACCAGAACTGGGCTCTTGCGTACGAGATACTGGCTTCAACCAACAACTTCCCTGAGTTCACCGGACGTATCTGTCCGGCCCCTTGTGAGGCTTCGTGTGTACTGGGTATCAATAAGCCACCGGTTGCCATTGAATTCATTGAGAAATCAATCGCGGAGAAGGCATTTGAGCTGGGTCTGGTAAAGCCCCGCCTTCCCAAGAAGCGTACCGGTAAGAAAGTAGCCGTGATTGGTTCAGGACCTGCCGGTATGGCCGCTGCTTCGCAGCTCAACCAGGCCGGACATACCGTGACCCTTCTGGAGCGTGCTGATCAGATCGGTGGTCTGCTGCGCTACGGTATTCCTGATTTCAAACTGGAGAAACGCTTTATTGACCGTCGCCTGGAAGTAATGGCGCAGGAAGGCGTTGAGTTCCGTACCAACGTAAACGTAGGTGTGGACATCAAAGCGGACGAGCTACTTCGTGACTTCGACGCTATCGTTTTGTCAACTGGTTCTACCGTACCCCGCGACCTCAAAATCCAGGGCCGTCACCTCAAAGGCGTGCACTTCGCGATGGAGTTCCTGAGTCAGCAGAACAAGCGTGTAGCTGACATAGCCCGTGAAAAAGATCACCGTGGTGCTGCTTACCAGAACGGCGAACTACTGGCTACTGATAAGCACGTAGTGGTGATTGGTGGTGGTGATACCGGCTCTGACTGTGTAGGTACTTCTAACCGTCATGGTGCGAAGTCAGTAACCCAGATCGAGCTTATGCCGATGCCTCCGGCTACCCGCGATATCACCACGCCGTGGCCTAACTGGCCTATGATGCTGCGTACCTCTACGTCGCACGAAGAAGGCTGCGAGCGCCAGTGGGCTATCAATACCAAGGAGTTTATCGGTGACGAAAACGGAAATCTGAAAGCGCTGAAGATCGTAAAGCTCGACTGGCAGAAAGATCCCGAAACAGGCCGTATGAGCATGCAGGAGATTCCGGGTACCGAAGAGGAAATCCCTTGCGACCTGGCACTGCTGGCCGCTGGATTCCTCAACCCCCAGCAGGAAGGTCTGCTGAATGACCTGGGGCTGGAATTTGACGAGCGTGGCAATATCAAGACCCACAATGGCTACCAGACTGTCAGCAACGATAAAGTATTCGCAGCGGGTGATAGCCGCCGCGGTCAGTCGCTGGTCGTATGGGCGATTAGTGAAGGACGCGAAGCAGCCCGCTCAGTGGATGAGTACCTGATGGGTGAGTCACTGCTGGAAGCCAAGGCGGTATCTATGCTGAATCCTACTTTCGCTCACGTGTAAGAAGTACTTAAGTACAATGTATAGAAAAAGGGAGGCTCATGAGCCTCCCTTTTTTGTTATTCATATTCAGCTAAGTACCTTATATCATTTCTATTTATTCGAGGAACTGAACGGACGGCCGCTGCAAAAAGTAACATTTACATAATGTTGTTCTACTAACGTTTTTGTTATTTTGGATTATCACCCCTATTCTAACTAATCATACGTAATGTTTATTCCCCGGATACTTTCTATATTTTTACCAGCTATTCTATTCATCACTGGTATAGCCCATGGGCAGGATCTGACCCAGAAGGTGGTACCTAATCGAACCAATAGTACCCAGCAACAGAAAAAGCCATACGTTATATTGATCTCAGCGGATGGTTTTCGGAATGATTTTGCCCAGAAGTATGAGGCCCGGAACCTGCTGCGGCTGAGTGGACAGGGAGTAGCCGCTTCGGCCATGCTTCCCTCCTTTCCTTCGCTCACCTTTCCCAACCACTATACCATCGCAACAGGGCTATACCCGGCACACCACGGCCTGGTCAACAATACCTTCTACGACGAAAACAAAAAGATGCGCTACTCCATGGGCAACAAACAGGCCGTGGCAGATAGCTCCTGGTACGGAGGTACGCCCTTGTGGGTGCTGGCGGAGCAGCAGCGGATGCTGAGCGCCAGCTTTTACTGGGTAGCTTCCGAGAGTGCCATTCAGGGTATGCACCCCTCCTATTACTACATCTACAACGAAAAGATCCCCATTGATACTCGCATCCAGACCGTAAAGGAGTGGCTACAGCTACCGGAAGAAAAGCGCCCACACATGATTACGTTCTACTTCCCGGAAGTAGACCACGCCGCCCATACCTATGGCCCCGACTCCAAAGAAACCGGCGAGGCGGTCCATTTTGTGGATGAGAGTGTAGGCAGTCTGGTTGCTGCGGTTGACTCCCTGCAACTGCCGGTTAACTTCATATTTGTGTCAGACCATGGTATGACCCAGGTAGATACCGAGAATACCCTGTCGATGCCATCGGCCATTGATACCAGTCAGTTTATCATCCCTTCGGGCGACGTAATGCTGCATCTGTACGCGAAGGATAAAAAGTCCATACAACCTACCTACGAAGCACTCAGGAAAGAGGCAAAGGATTATGACGTGTACCTGACCGAATCAACACCCGCCCACTGGCACTACAGCAAGAAGGACGACCGCTTCAACCGCATCGGTGATATCCTGCTGGTACCACGCCTGCCCAAGGTGTTTAATATATCAAAAAGGAAAATCACACCCGGCAAACACGGTTTTGATCCCCAGATACCCGATATGCACGCTACCTTTTACGCCTGGGGACCGGCATTCAGAGAGGGAACTAAAATCGAGGCTTTTGAGAATATACATGTGTACCCATTGGTAGCCAATATCCTGGGCTTGAAGTACCGGAAGAAAGGGATAGATGGCAGGCTGAAAGTACTTAAGTCTATCATTAGATAAACATTCAGTCACATCACCATTTTCTTTATACATATTTACAGGTAAAGGAAGCTTCGGGCTTCCTTTATTTGTTTTTGACTTTTGCTCGTAAGCCCTATGCACTACCGCGAAGCTCTTCCTTCCGACTTCCCCGCTATGATGGTTGTCCGACTTGCCGTCAGGGAAAACCAGCTGTCTGACCCGAGCCTGGTTACGGAAGCTCATTACCTGACTATCCTCCACAATGGCGGCAAGGGATGGATTTGTGAAGCAGACGGACGGCTCGTAGGATTCAGTATAGTCGACATGAAGCACCGCAACATCTGGGCCTTATTTGTCGATCCGGCGTACGAGAAAAAGGGCATTGGACGGAGGCTGCACGACCTGATGCTCGACTGGAGTTTCGGGCAGCCCATTGATAGACTATGGCTGGGTACTGAACCCGGCTCGCGGGCGGATGCTTTTTACGAAAAGGCGGGCTGGGTCAAAGCGGGTACCCAACCCAATGGGGAAGTACGCTACGAAATGACTAAAACCCGGTGGAGCGAAGTCCGTAGGGGTGTATGTATCTAATCCATTTCTGTTTTTTTTAATTACAGCTAATTACCTTAATTTAGAACCCCTTCTCTATAAAGCATTTCTTGAGTCCTTTGCCCTGATGTAGTAGCCGGTATGCCTGGTACTGCGTCCCATGTCCAGTTCTATATCCTTACGCAGTTCATAGTATGAAACAGGCTGAAGTTACGTATCAATTCCTGTCAGGCGGTGGTGAATTAGGTGAGCTCATTCGCTCCATGGACTGGAGCAAGACACCCCTTGGTGAAGTGGATTGCTGGCCCCAGAGCTTACGATCCGCCCTCAGTATCTGTCTGGGTTCGAGTTTCCCGATTGCGTTGTACTGGGGAAGGGAACTAACGCTTTTATACAATGATGCATGGAGTCCCATACCGGGTAATAAGCATCCCTGGGCGCTGGGGCGGCCAGGCCGGCAAGTATGGCCGGAGCTGTGGGACACCATCGGTCCTATGTTTGAGAATGTAATAAAGACCGGTGAGGCTACCCGTTCTAAAGACGAACTGCTACCGATGCAGCGGAATGGCTACACCGAAGAGTGCTACTTTGACTACACCTTTTCTCCCATCAGGGGCGAAGGGGGCTCGGTAGAAGGGATTTTTAACGCTGTTATAGAAACTACCTACCGTGTGATCAGCGAGCGTCGTACCCACATACTGCAGTCGCTGGTTGAAAGTACGAACAAATGCCGGTCGGTGAATGAGGTCGGAAAGCTGGTAGTTAAAGCTCTCAAAGGTTCAGACAAAGACCTGCCCTTTTTTCTGCTGTACAGGTTGGGAGAGAAATCAGGATTTCAACAGGAAGCTCATCTGATTGCATCGACCGGAATCCCACTAAGTGAAGAGATAAGCCCCAAAACACTTTCACTCCTGGAAGGAGAAGAAGACCAGGTATGGCCGCTTTCGGAGGTACTCAAAAAAGGTCAGTCCAAATATCTGAGCGATCTGTCCGTCCGCTTTGGCAAAATACCCGAAGGGGTGTGGCCGGAGCCGATCAATGAAGCGCTCCTGGTTCCCGTGAAGCTGGCATCTTCCGGTCTGTCGGGCTTTGTCATTGCCGGTATAAGTTCACGCCGGGAGCTTGACAAGGAGTACCAGGGGTTCATCGAGTCCATAGCGAGTCATATTTCTACTGCCTTTATCAACGCCCGAGCGTACGAAGAAGAGCGGCAGCGGGCCGAAGCTCTTACTGAGATTGACAAGGTCAAGACAGCCTTTTTCAGTAACGTCAGCCACGAGTTTCGTACTCCACTGACCCTGATCCTGGGGCCACTGGAAGAGATACTAAGCCAGGCCGAAGAACTGCCGCCACAGATATCACAAAATCTGGAAGCTACCCATCGCAATGCGTTACGCCTCCAGAAGTTAGTCAACAGCCTGCTTGAATTCAGCCGGCTGGAAGCCGGCAGAGTACAGGCGCACTATGTTCCGGTCAATCTGGGAGCCCTGACCAAAGACCTGACCAGTGGTTTTCGCACCATTATCGAAAAGGCAGGCCTGCAGTTTACAGTAGAATGTGAGTCGCTGGGCTGCCCCGCGTACGTGGATCGTGAAATGTGGGAGAAGATTGTCCTCAACCTACTATCCAACGCCTATAAGTATACGCTGAAAGGCAGTATACAGGTAAGCCTGAAACGGGAAGGCGACTGGGCGGTGCTCAGCGTGCAGGATACGGGCGTAGGTATACCTAAGGAGGAGTTACCGCGTATGTTTGAGCGGTTTCACCGGGTACCTACTACGGTAGGACGTACCCACGAAGGTACCGGAATAGGCCTGTCGATGGTCCATGAGCTGGTCAAGCTGCATCAGGGACAAATACAGGTACAAAGTACCAGGGGACAGGGCAGTACCTTCACGGTATCCATTCCGCTGGGAAAGGCCCACTTACCAGCAGAGCAGGTATCGGAGCAACCGGTGCAGGCCGAGGGGTCTTACCTGCTGCGGGCTTTTGTGCAGGAGGTAGAGCCGCTTTTGGAAAATGAAACATCCAATCATAAATGGATGGCACCTGATCAGGGCTTTGCCACCGAAGCTGATAGCCTGGCCCAGCTGGATAAGGAGACAAATATCCTGATCGTGGATGACAACTACGATATGCGCGCCTACCTGCAGCGGCTGCTCGAGCCCCACTTTCTGGTACGCACGGCGGCCAACGGCAGGTCGGCTTTGGATCGGATAGCCCGCCGCATACCGGACCTGATCATCAGCGATGTGATGATGCCCGTCATGGACGGCAAGGAACTGCTAATCCAGCTCAAGAAAAAGCCTGACACGGCTCGCATACCAGTTATATTACTATCGGCCCGTGCCGGCGAAGAAGCCCGCATTGATGGCCTGGATGCCGGAGCCGACGACTACCTGGTGAAGCCATTTTCGGGAAAGGAACTACTCAGTAAAATCAAATCCCAGATCAAGATTGCCCGCGTTCGCAACCATAACGAAACGCAGCTTCGTAATCTCTTCATGCAGGTACCCATGGCGGTTTCTATCACCCGGGGGCCCGATCATGTGATTGAGCTGGCCAACGAGCGTGCGCTGGAAATATGGGACAAAACTGCCGCGGATGTCTTAAATAAACCGGCTATGGAAGTATTCCCGGAGTTACGGGGTACTGCCCTTGAAGGCATAGCCAATCATGTATATAGCGAGGGCCAACGCTTCGTCACCGCCGAATCGCCCGTTACTCTCCGACGTAACGGTACCCTGGAAACCATCTTTGCCCAGTTTGTCTACGAACCCCTACGTGACGAAACGGGAAAGGTAACGGGTATCATGACGGTAGGTCACGAAATAACTGACCTGGTAAGGGCGCGACAACTGGCCCAGACCAGTGCTCAGGAACTGGAAAAGAAAGTGAGGGAAAGAACGGCCGAGCTGGAAAAGAAAAACCAGGAGCTAAAGAGGACCAATCAGGAACTCGAGCAGTTTGCCTACGTGTCCAGTCACGACCTGCAGGAGCCCCTGCGTAAGATCCAGACCTTTTCGGACATGGTACTGGCCAAGATGAAAGATCCTAATTTCGACGCTGCCAGCTACCTGCAGAAGATCAACGCCTCAGCTCAGCGCATGTCCATCCTGATCAAGGACCTGCTCAACTACTCACGGGTCAACAAAGCCGAACAGTACTTTGAGCCGGTCAATCTGAATCAGGTACTGGAAAATGTCCTGGGCGACTTTGAGGTACTTATCCGGCAGAAAAATGCGCAGCTCTTCTGCTCGCCACTGCCTACGATCATGGGAGTACCCGTTCAGCTCAACCAGCTATTCTACAACCTGATCAGCAATGCCCTTAAATTTTCCGAACGCCCACCTGTCATCAGAATAAGTGCCCGTACCATTACCTCACCCGATCAAACCACCCTACTTCCCCGGCAAGCTGAGGGCCACTATACCGAACTTACCATTGAAGACAACGGCATTGGTTTCTCGCAGGAATACGTGGATAAAATCTTTACGATCTTTCAGCGCCTCAACGACCGCCAGAAGTACAACGGTACCGGCATCGGTCTGGCTATCTGTAAGAAAATAGTCGAAAATCACGGTGGGTATATCACAGCTACCGGGGTAGAAGGCAAAGGGGCTACCTTTACGATGTACCTGCCCATAGAGGTACCTGTAAATGCCTGAAAGAGGAATGCTGATACACCTGGAAAGCAGGAAAGAGTACCACATGGCAGTAAAATACCGGCTTTGGGTACTTCTGCTGGTATCAATCCGGCATTTCTACAGGTATTAAGCATTACATGAAAAAAGCAATCGTAGTAGTTTCTATCCTTTTAGTATCCCTTATTTCTCAGGCTCAGGACCGCCTCTCGGGCCGTAGCTTTGCCACGCGCTCGGAGGTAATCGCTCCCCACGGCATGGTAGCCTCGAGCAATCCGCTTGCCAATCAGATAGGTATTGACATTCTGAAGAAAGGCGGCAGCGCCGTTGACGCGGCCATTGCCATCAACGCCATGCTGGCTCTGACCGATCCGGCCATGTGCGGTCCGGGCGGTGATCTGTTTGCTATTGTGTGGGATGCAAAGCAAAAGAAGCTCTTTGGACTAAACGCCAGCGGTCGGTCGCCCCAGGCACTCACGGCAGCCCACTTTCAGGAAAAGGGGCTCAAACAGGTACCCATCCGGGGTCCGCTAGCCGTTACGGTGCCCGGCTGCGTGGACGGCTGGTTCCAGCTCCACGGGCGGTTTGGCAAGCTGCCCATGTCGGCCCTGCTTTCCCCCACTATTACCTACGCCCGCGAAGGAGCACCTGTGACGGCCGAGGTAGCCGACTGGATGCGCATTACCTACGACGCCCAAAAAGAAGCCCTGGACAAACGCGCCTCCTTCCGGCAGGTGTACATGCCCAACGGGAAGTTTCCGGTTAAAGGGGAGCTTTTCAAAAACCCTGATCTGGCCCGTACGCTGGAAGCCATAAGCAAGGGGGGCCGGGACGCTTTTTACAAAGGTACTATTGCCAAAGCCATCGCGGACCACGTCCGGAAGGAAGGCGGATTTCTCTCCGCCGAGGATCTGGCGCGGCATACCTCCGAGTGGGTAGAGCCCGTTTCGACCAACTACCGGGGGTACGATGTATGGGAACTTCCGCCCAACGGACAGGGTATAGCCGTGCTGCAGATGCTCAATATACTCGAAGGCTTTGATCTGAAAGCGGCCGGTTTTGGTAGCGCTGAACACCTCCACCTGCTGACCGAAGCCAAAAAGCTGGCCTTTGAAGACATGGCTACCTACTACGGTGATCCGGCTTTTTCCAGCCTTCCTACCCAAACGCTCATTTCGAAGGAGTACGCTGCTGAGCGCCGTAAGCTGATCAATAAAGAACGGGCAGGCGTGTTTCAGGCCGGTAAGCCGGGGCCACAGCATACGGTATACCTCACTACCGCTGACCAGGAAGGCAACATGGTGTCGCTGATCCAGAGCAACGCCTTCGTGTTTGGATCTTTTGAAGTACCTCCGGGAGTGGGGTTTGTCCTGCACAACCGCGGCAGTGGATTTGAGCTACAGGACCAGCATATCAATGGCTATGCCCCCGGCAAGCGCCCCTTCCACACCATCATACCCGGCTTCGTCACTCGCAACGGCCAACCCTACCTCAGCTTTGGAGTACTGGGAGGTGATATGCAGGCGCAGGGCCACGTACAGGTACTGACCAATATGATCGACTTCGGCATGGATCTGCAGGAGGCCGGTGATGCGCCCCGCATCAACCACCACGGTACCTTTCCGGCTCAGGGACGCGCCACTACCGTAGGTACCCTGGCCATGGAATCAGGCTTTTCGTATGAGACCATCCGTGAGCTGATGCGACGGGGGCACGTGGTACAGTTTGATTTCGGGTTCTTTGGCGGCTACCAAGCCATCCGGTACGATGGCAAGGTATACTATGGTGGTTCCGACGCCCGCAAAGACGGACAAGCCTCAGGGTACTGATCTTCTGAATTGTCCATGACTTTAACAAGAAAGGCCCGCAGAGTGCGGGCCTTTTTACTTGGCAATGACAGCCTGCGTTATGACATCAGCTGAGCATCCAGCGTCAGCTCAGCGTTGAGCAGCTTGGATATAGGACAGCCCTGCTTGGCGCCTTCGGCCAGCTCTCTGAATTGGTTTTCATCTATTTCCGGAATCCGAGCCTTTACTACCAGATGGCTCTTGGTAACAGCACCCTGCGATGGGTCCAGGGTAACGGTAGCAGTAGCGTTAATCTCATCCGCTGTAAAACCCGCCGCATTCAGGTCAAAGCTCAGCTTCATGGCAAAGCAGCCCGCGTGAGCCGCCGCGACCAGCTCCTCAGGGTTGGTACCTTTGCCCTCGGCAAAACGGGTGTTGAATGAATACTGCGTGTTTTCAAGTACGGTACTTTGGGTACTTACTACTCCTTTTCCTTCTTTTCCGGTGCCGTTCCAGACGGCGGTAGCTTTTCGGTTGATCATGAGACTGTAATAGAGGTGAAAGTTGAAGATTTATTTCCACTACTAAACCAGTGCTTTATATTAATGTTCAACTATAAAACATATTATATAGTAATCGAGTAGATATAGGGTAAATGCGATTCATATCCATAACTCATTCTCTCATGAAAAAACTATTTTTTTCTCTCCTTTTGTCAACTTCTGTCCTGTTTATGGGCTGTGAAGGACCCGAAGGTCCCCAAGGAGTACCCGGACCGCAAGGTCCACAGGGGCCGGCTGGTCCCGCTGGTCAGAACGGAGTCAATGTTGTAAGTACCGTTTTTGATTTCGAAGGATCTTTCAATAGTGGAAACGAGTATCGCATCTACTTCGACTTTCCGCCCGAAGAAGTCGAGGTGTTCGAAACAGATGCCGTACTGGTATACCGGCTGTGGGAAGAACTAGAGGATGAATCAGGTCCCATAGCTGTATGGCGCCTGCTCCCCCAGACAATTCTGATGCAACAGGGTATTATGCAGTACAACTTTGATCACTCCTTCCTGGATGTAAGTGTCTTTATGGACGCCCAGTTTAACCTGTCGACGCTGGGTGCTCAGTGGACCCAGAACCAAACCTTCCGGGTGGTCATTATTCCGGCTGACTTTGCCCGTAACCTTCGCAAGCAAGGGGTTGACCTGTCTAACTACGAGGAGGTGAAAAAGCATTACCAGATCAACGAAAGTCAGATAAAGAAATTCAAAGCCAGAAGTAAGCAGCTCTGATACCACAAAGCCGGGTGTAATACCCGGCTTTTTTAATAAAATGAATATACAGCAACGTGCCTATAATGCACAAAAAAGCCAGCTATGATCGAACACAACTGGCTTTTCCAACCTATGAAAACAAAAATTCTACTTGCAGTAATACTCAGCTAGAAAGTAACTGTGTCGTCATATATAGTACTACAATTTAGTAGAAATTGACTATTGACACAGCTAAAACTTTTCAGGCAAAAGCTCCTGGCAGAAGCTTGCCTTTGCTATATGAGACGTAAAGTAGTAGAATCTACCCCTACAATTATTTAACATTTATTAGATTAGATCGTAAAATATCAAGAGAAAGGCCTTTATTGTCTAGTTTCCGTCTATTTTGATGTACAATGAATGAGGTTATACATAATATAGAGCAGACTGTACGGGGTGCCTTACCAGTGCTGCGCGCCATCCCCGAAGAGGACTGGAGCTTCAAGGATTCGCCCATGAAGTGGAGTAAAAAAGAAATCATGGGACATCTGGCAGACTCTGCCCAGAACAACATCCTGCGGTTTGTCAGAAGCCAGTACGAAACTACTCCCCGGATCATCTATAACCAGGATGCGTGGGTACGCCTTCAGGATTACGAGCACTACCCTACCGAAGCCCTGCTGCTCCTGTGGGAAGTGCTGAACAATCACCTATGCCGGGTACTTCGGGTCATGCCGCCCGACCACTACTACAAGACCTGCAACGTCGGGAAAGATCTGGCGGAAGAGCATACCATGCTATTCCTGGCCGAAGACTACCTGGCTCATCTGAAGCACCACCTCAGTCAGCTCGCTGCTCAGGCGCACAGGCAGTAGATTTAGCCGCTGGTATATCTTCCATTCTCTCCAAATTCCCTACCTTTGCTTTTAGAGGTACTACGGTTAGTACAAGCTACTTTCGTGAGTCCTCCTATAAGCATTCACCATTCCCGCGTACGTATGGACTTTTTGAAGAGTCACCGACTTGACCACCTTAAATACGACATCAGAGGACCTGTATATCAGAAGGCACTGGAACTGGAAAGCCAGGGCTACAAGGTCATTAATCTGAATATTGGCAATCCGGCTCCGTTTGGTTTTGACGCCCCCGACGAGATCGTTCACGACATTATCATGAACATCCGCAACGCGCAGGGCTATGCCGATTCGCGGGGATTGTTTCCGGCCCGGAAGGCGGTGATGCACTACACCCAGACTTTGGGTATTCCTGACGTCGAAATCAACGATATTTTTATCGGGAATGGCGTAAGCGAACTGATCCTGCTCTCGATGCAGGCCCTGCTCAATCCGGGTGACGAGATACTGGTACCTTCACCAGATTACCCCCTGTGGACTACCTCGGTAGCACTGAGCGGGGGCAAACCCGTGCACTACATCTGTGATGAGGAGTCGGACTGGAACCCTGATCTGGACGACCTCGAAAGCAAGCTTACTCCCAGGACACGCGGACTGGTCCTGATCAACCCCAACAACCCAACGGGAGCGGTGTACGACAAAGCCATCCTGGAGCGTATAGCCCGCATTGCCGAAGAGCACAACCTGATCGTATTCTCTGATGAGATCTACGACAAGATCCTGTACGACGGGGCGGTACACTACCCCATGGCTACTATGGTACACGATACCCTCTGCGTAACCTTCGGAGGCTTATCCAAAAACTACCGGGCGGCCGGCTTCCGCGGAGGATGGATGATCCTGAGCGGGGCCAAGCAACGCGCCAAATCCTATATAGAAGGAATCCTGTTCCTGGCCAGTGCCCGCCTCTGCGCCAATGTACCTACGCAGTTTGCCATTCAGACGGCCCTGGGCGGCTACCAGAGTATCAAGGATCTGGTACTGCCTGCCGGCAGGCTGCACAAGCAGATGAGCCTAGTATACGAAAGGCTTACAGCCATACCGGGTATTACCTGCGTGAAGCCCAAAGGCGCCCTGTACCTGTTCCCCAGGATCAACCTCAATAAATTTGATTTCAGGAACGATGATCAGTTTGTGTACGAGCTGCTGAGTGAGCAAAAGGTACTGGTCGTGTCGGGTACCGGATTTAACTACTTCCGCGACGATCACTTCCGGATTGTGTTCCTGCCTACGGCCGACGAACTCAATCAGGCCATGGATAAGATAGAGCTCTTCCTCGACTCCCGGCGTATCCACTCGTCCCGAACCCTCGAAGAAGTTACTGCCTGATATAGAAAGCGGCCCGGACCAACAGTCGGGCCGCTTTTTGTATGGAGAAGTTTTATAAATTGCATGATCTATCATCACACTGTCCCACTTATCCTCCCATTCAGCAATGGAACAGCAATCCCTCTACGAACGTAAAAGGCAGCGTCTCTTTCTATTCCTCTGTGGCCTCTTCCTGACCAACGCCCTTATCGCCGAGATCATCGGAGCCAAGATATTCTCAGTAGAAAACCTGCTGGGCCTCCCTCCCTCTCAGGTACCCGTGGGTGGAGAGTTGTATGACTTTAACATGTCGGCAGGAGTCGTCACCTGGCCCATTGTGTTTCTGAGTACCGATATTATCAACGAGTACTTCGGGCGCAAGGGCGTACGCCGGATCTCCTTTCTTACCGCCGGGTTTATCGTCTACATGTTTATGGTCATATACATGGCTACCGCGCTTCCTCCGGCTCAGTTCTGGCTGGACATCAATAAAGTAGATGATGCCGGCAACGCACTCAATATCAACGAAGCCTTTTCCCGCATATTCCGTCAGGGCATGGGTATCATGGTTGGTTCTATTGTAGCCTTCCTGCTGGGGCAGCTACTCGATATTTCGGTGTTTAGCTGGCTCCGTAAGCGTACCGGCCCCAAGCACATCTGGCTGCGCGCTACCGGCTCTACCCTGTTTTCTCAATTGATTGATAGCTTCGTTGTGCTCGGCATCGCCTTCTACGTATTTGGTAACTGGAGCATGCAGCAGGTACTGTCGGTAGGGGTTGTTAACTACCTATACAAGGGCGTCATAGCTATACTGGCTACGCCACTCCTGTACCTGGCTCACTACGTGATCGATAACTACCTCGGCAAAGAAAACGCCGAAAAGCTGGCCGAAGAAGCCGCCATCTCAACCTTTGTGTAGCTGGCGGCGCAGGTTATCACATATCACGGCCGTAGCAATACCTACATTGAGCGATTCCGCGCCACCAAAGCGCGGAATCGTTACTTTATGGGTGACATAAGTACCTACGGCTTCGCCGATTCCCTGTGACTCGTTACCCATGACCACATACCCTCCCTGCGACGGGAACCGGAAGTCGTACAACGACTCCCCCTCCAGAAAGGCCCCGATCACTCCCACGCCGGCTCCGTGCTGGCTCAGGAAGGGGGGCAGATCAGTGTAGTAGGTGTTGATGCGGGTAAAGGAGCCTTTGCTGGCAGCTATTACTTTGGGGTTATACAGATCGGTTGTACTTTCGGAGCAGACTATCTTGGTGATGCCGTACCAATCGGCGATCCGCAGGATCGTTCCCAGATTACCCGGGTCACGTACGTCGTCCAGGAGCAGGACATATTCACCCGGATCGGCACACAAAAACCGGTTCTCCTTCGTTTTAGCTACGGCCACGCAGGAGTCATTGCTCTGGAAGGACCCCAGCTTTTCGAGTTCGGAAAGTGTGACGGTCTCCAGCGGTACCCGACGTGCTGCGAGAACCGCCTGGTGTTGTTGCTGAAACTCCGATGTAGCCCAAAGGGTCTCGACCTCGTAGTCAGAAGCCAGTAATTCTACGACACTTTTGGCTCCTTCTACCACGAAGGATTGGTGCTGCTGCCGATACTTCTTAATTTGCAGCGAATTTATATACTTGATCTGATTCTTAGATAACATTGACTAGCAAGCGTTGCGTACTACTGATCTGCTTTTTTGGCCTCTTTCTGGCTGGTCTGTCAGGCTGTGCCCCCCAATCCGTTACCGAATCCAGACGCTACCTGTTAGGTATTTCTACCATTAAGGGCAACAAGGTCATCAAGGACGATGAACTGGAAGCTCTCATTCCTCAAAAACCCAACCGGCGTTTTCTGGGACTGCCTATATTTCCGTACCTGGCCCTCTACCAGGTCGGACAGGTAGTATACAACCGGGAGGAAAAGCAACGCAAATTAAGCGAGATCACCCAAGAATACCAGCAACAGGCTGCACTCTACGCCGATGATCTGAATAAATTAAAACGAATACAGCGCAGGTACGGCAAACGGATAGAGAGGGCGCGGCGCAAGGTGGAGGAAGGCAACTTCATGATGCGGGTACTGGGCGAACCGCCTGTATACTTCAACGAGGCTGATGCCTCCCGCAACGCTGATAAGATGCGCAACTACCTGTTCAACAACGGATTTTTTAACGCCAGTGTCAGCTTCAGGACGGATACTATATTCCAGCGTGTCAAGGTGGACTACCACGTAAAAGAGAACCGTCCTACTTACCTGCGCAACATATCGTATCAGGTTAGGGACTTTAACATTGATAGTTTATTACAACGATCCAAAAAAGAGGCAGACCTGAAGCCCCTGCAGCGGTACGATGGTGATGCCTTCGAGTCGGAACGTATCCGGGTAGAGACACTCCTGCGCAACAATGGCTACTACGGATTCTCGCGCCAGTACATTTCGTATCTGGTCAATGATACCATCAGTTTTGCAGATACCTCACGCAAGATGGTCGATATACTGGTACGGGTGGATAATCCTCCGGCACCGGCGGGACAGGGCCAGGCCAAACACACGGCTTATACCGTTGAGTCAGTAACCTTTGAGGTACTCCCTCCCGCCACGCTGCCGGATTCGCTATTCCGGAAAGATACGACTACCTGGAACGGCATTAACTACATATTTACGGGCAGGCAGTTTTCTCCACGCATTCTGAACAGCAAGATCCGGATACGTCCCGGGCAGCTATACAGCCAGGAGGATGAGCGGCTTACCCAGCGGCAGCTATCGCTGATGGATCAGTTTCGCTTTGTCAACTACGGCTTTGATTCCACCGGCAACCGCCTGCATGGTCATTTTCGGGCTATACCGCTGGACAAGTACCAGATATCGGCCGACGTAGGACTTAACGTCATCCAGATCCAGCAGACGCCCGGACCGTTTGCCAACTTGTCCTACAAGATCCGCAACGTGTTTAACGGTCTGGAAAACTTCGAGGTGAACCTGCGCGGAGGTATCGAAGCTGTTACCGGCTTTAGCGACGCCCGCCTGTACCGTAGTCAGGAGTTCAGCCTCAACTCTTCGCTGCAATTCCCCCAGTTGCTGGCCCCCGTAGGCGGTATCCGCTACCAGTTGGGCAAATTCAGTCCGACGACGCAGGTAAGTGCCGGCTACAACTACGTCAACCGGCCCGAGTACACCCGTACCAGTGTGAAGTCGGCACTGACGTACTCACTGCAGCCGTCCCTGACGCGATTCTACAACCTGTCGATCATTGACCTGAACATCATCAACACCAGCCGCCTGAACCCCAGCTTCCGCAACCTGCTGGACACCCTGCAGCTCCAGGGCAACAACCTGATCAATAGTTTCCGGAAGTCGTTCGTGTCGGATATTAACTTTTCGTACGTCTACAATACCAATACGCTGCTGGGGGCACCTACCAAGGCACAGTACCTGCGCCTGGCCGTAGAGTCGGGTGGTACTACGCTGGGGATTTTCCCCGGTCAGCAAAGGCTGATTCAGAACCTGTTTGGCGACCTGCAGTTCTTCCAGTACATCCGCCTCAATGCCGACTACCGCCGCTACTGGCCGGTCAACTCCCGCGCCTCGTTTGTGGCCCGCGTCAACGCCGGCAGTGTACACAGCTACGGCGTCAGCTCGGTACCGCCTTACGAGAAGTACTTTTTCGCGGGTGGCTCCAACAGCATCCGGGCGTGGCTCCCCCGCCGTCTGGGGCCCGGCTCAGCCCGCCCCCGTATTACCTCCAGCAACCTGCAGGTAGAGGCACCGGGCGAGCTATTGCTGGAAGGCAACCTGGAGTACCGGGGCTTTCTGGCTGAGTTTTTCGGTAATCTCAACTACGCTCTCTTTATTGATGCGGGTAATGTCTGGAACTTCCCCCGTGCCAGCTCCGAATCCCCCGGCGACTTCGACTGGCGCACCTTTTCCAGCCAGATAGCCGTAGGTACCGGCTTCGGTATCCGGTACGACTTCTCGTACTTTGTGCTGCGGTTTGACTTTGGGGTAAAAGTATACGACCCTTACCTTAAAGAGTTCGTGCTCGACGACCTGAACCGGCGCCGGCTCTTTGACACCCGACAGCCCAACTTCCTCAATCTGAACCTGGGTGTAGGCTACCCCTTCTAAGAGGCTTTTTCTGATAAATTTTACGTGAAGTCGCTCTGCCACTTTGTCAGTACTATCACAATAATTCGTACCTTTGCGACTCGTTCAGGATAAGTAGCTATTTATCCGATCGAGTGTTTGTACAATACCAATTCCCGAAATAAGGGCGGCTGCGTACCGCTACCAGATTACTGTTGACTTTTGCTATGGAACAACGAATCACTGAGACATTAAAAATACTGACTGAAGCCGATAAGGACGCGTGTGAACTTGTAAAGGTTTCTGAAGAAGAACCGGCTCCATTGAATAAAAAACGGTTGTTCATCGAAAGCTACGGCTGCCAGATGAACTTCTCCGACAGCGAGATAGTGGCATCAGTGATGCGGAATGCCGGCTTTGCGACTACCTCATCGGAAGAGGAAGCCGACCTGATATTTCTGAATACCTGCGCCATCCGGGACAATGCCGAGCAGAAGGTACGTAACCGCCTGCAGCACCTCAACGCGCTCAAAAAGAAAAAACCGGGCATGCTCATAGGAGTACTGGGCTGTATGGCTGAGCGCCTGAAGGCCAAGTTTCTGGAAGAGGAGAAAATGGTGGATATCGTGACAGGCCCGGATGCCTATCGCGATCTGCCCCGTCTGGTGGAGGAAGCCGAAACCGGCCAGAAAGGAGTAAACGTGTTCCTGTCGCGTGAGGAAACCTACGCCGACATCTCCCCCATCCGCCTCAATTCTAACGGTGTTACGGCATTTATCTCCATTATGCGGGGCTGCGACAACATGTGCAGCTTCTGCGTGGTACCCTATACCCGTGGCCGCGAGCGCAGCCGCGATGCCCACTCTATTATTAAGGAAGCCCGCGATCTTTTCCGCGACGGCTACCGGGAGGTAACCCTGCTGGGACAGAACGTAGACAGCTACAAGTGGACCAGCGCCGACGGCAGCGAGCACATCAACTTCGCGCAGCTACTCGAGCAGGTAGCCCTGGTAAGCCCCGACCTGCGCATTCGCTTTAGTACCTCTCATCCCAAAGATATTACGGATGAAGTATTGTACACGATGAAGCAGTACGATAACATCTGTAAGTACATACACCTGCCGGCTCAGAGTGGCAACAGCCGCATCCTGCAGCTGATGAACCGTACCTACGACCGGGAGTGGTACATCCAGAAGATCGACCGGATCCGCGCCATCCTGGGTGACGACTGCGGTATCTCACATGATATGATCTCGGGCTTCTGTACCGAAACCGAAGAAGAACATCAGGATACGCTGACGCTGATGGAGTACGCCCGTTATGACTATGGGTATATGTTTGCCTACTCGGAGCGCCCGGGTACTCCTGCCGCCAAGAAACTGACCGACGATGTACCCGAGAATATAAAGAAGCGCCGCCTCAGCGAGATCATTGCCTTACAGCAAAAGCTGTCTCTGGAACGCAACCAGCGGGCTGTGGGCAGGGTACACAAAGTACTGGTAGAAGGTACCTCCAAGCGCTCCGACGAGCACCTGCAGGGCCGCAACGACCAGAATAAGGTAGTGGTATTCCCGAAGGAGAACTTCCGGAAAGGCGACTACGCCCACGTGCTGGTTACCGAGTGTACCGCCGCTACCCTCATCGGGCATGCGGTTGAGTTAGCAACGGTATAAGTAGTAGCACCAGGCTCGGGCTCTAAGCCTGGGTCTGGTAAATAGTTTTATAGCTTTCCTGTACGAGGTTTGGGTATGTGTGTTCGTAACAGTGAGAGTACTAGCTGAATAGTCCCACCGACTATTCTTTAAGGATTATTGCATGGATATCAACGAAATACAAGCCATAAAGAACCGCTTCGGGATTATAGGTAATTCGCCGGGGCTCAACTACGCCATCAACGTAGCCATACAGGTGGCTGCTACGGACCTGACGGTACTCATTACCGGAGAAAGTGGTAGTGGCAAAGAGTCATTTTCCAAGATTATCCATAGTCTGAGTTCGCGTAAGCACGGGCCCTTTATTGCCATCAACTGTGGCGCTATTCCCGAAGGTACCATCGACTCCGAGCTATTTGGCCACGAAAAAGGCGCTTTTACCGGTGCTCTGGACGCCCGCAAGGGATACTTCGAAACCACCAACGGAGGTACTATATTCCTGGATGAGATTGGTGAAATGCCCGTAGGTACCCAGGCTCGTCTGCTACGTGTACTCGAAAACGGTGAATACATACGCGTAGGTTCATCGAAGGTCATGAAGACCGACGTACGGGTGGTAGCGGCTACCAACGTCAACCTGCGCGAGGCCGTTAACCACGGCAAGTTCCGGGAGGACCTTTACTACCGGCTCAATACGGTACCCATCTTTGTACCACCGCTGCGCGAGCGCGGCGAAGACATCCTGCTGCTATTCCGCAAATTCACCAACGACTTTGCCGAGCGCTACCGTACCAAACCCGTACGACTGACGGCCGATGCCCGTGAAATGCTGATGGCCTACGAGTTTCCGGGCAATATCCGTCAGCTCAAGAACATCGCCGAGCAGATTACTATATTAGAGACCAATAACGACACCCAGATTACCTCCGAAACCCTGCACCGCTACCTTCATCCCGTGCAGAACTCGAGCCGTCGGGCGCTGGTACCACTGGGTGCCGGAGACGAGAGTACGACCTCCTTCTCGGAGCGGGAGCTACTCTACAAGGTACTCTTTGATATGCGGCGGGATGTAAATGAGCTAAAAAAACTGGTTCGGGAAGTACTTCAGAACGAGCATTACGGAGGCGATATCCTCAATGACCACAAGGAGTTGTTCAGTACCCTGAGCGCCCCCGATAGCCTTGTCAACACGCCTCCGGTCGAAACACCGAGGCTGCTCGCTCCTGCCCCTCCCCGGACCGTAGACCTGGACCGCTACTCCGATGCCCGTAGTGAGATTGAGGACGTAATACACGAAACCGAGGAAGACGAATCGCTTTCGCTGGAAGAGAAAGAAAAGGAAATGATCATCAAAGCTCTGCGCAAAAACAACAACAAGCGCAAGTACGCGGCGCAGGCGTTGGGTATTTCCGAGCGAACGCTCTACCGGAAGATCAAGCAGTACAATATTGAAGAGTGAAATGGTGTTTTATAACATCTGACATTAGTACCCTCCTATCAATGAAGACATTACCATTTTTGAATATACCTAATACCTACCGCAGTGCGGGTGTCACCCTTGCCTGCTGTGTAGTTCTGAGCCTGCTGAGTGGCTGCGGCATCTATTCCTTTACGGGTACCAGCCTGTCACCTGACATCAAAACATTCACTGTTAACAACTTTAACATGGGTACAGCGGGTGGCCCGGCCAACCTGCCTCTGCTCCTGAACGAGCGGGTTAAAGAATATTTTCAGCGGAATACCAACCTTACCCTGCTTCCCTCAGGAGGAGACCTGCTGCTGGAAGGTACCATTACCGGCTATGATGTAGTACCCGTGGCTCCTACTGCCAACGACCAGGCCGGCTTTAACCGCCTCAATGTCACGGTACAGGTCCGGTTTGTCAACAACCAGGATGAAACCAAGAATTTTGATCAGGCTTTCACCTTCTACGCTGATTTTCCGCAGAATCAGACCCTCAACCAGAACGAGGCACGACTGCTACCAACCATCCTGGATCAGATTGTTCAGAATATTTTTAATAAATCGGCGGCAGATTGGTAAATTGCGCGTCTTTGTAGTAATTTCATTGAATACTTTCTGACCTATTTGCCTCCTTTATATATGAGTACTGTTGATAGAGAAACCTTTTCGTATTGGGTCACAAATCCTACGGATACCAGTGCTGCGGATATAGCGCAGCTGGAAGCAACCGTAAAAGCCTACCCGTACTGCCAGATTTCCTACGCGCTGCTGGCTAAGGCGGCTTCTCAGAAATCATCCTACTCTCTGTCCGAAGTAGTACCCCGTGCGGCGGTATATGCGCTAAACCGGAGCACCCTGCGCCGGATGGTAGAGAACGAGTTTGAGTGGTCGCAGTCGTTGCTGAACCGCCTGTCTGACCTGCCCTATGGCCGTAATGAATCCCGCGACAAAGCCGCACCTTATGGCCTGGAAAAGCCCATTTCACTTATTCGTTTCGAAGATCGCTTTAACTCAACGGCAGATATAGCGGGCGAAAAGGAAGCCCGGGAGGCTGCCTCCGTGGCGCATCTGCCCGTCGACGATACCGTTGTGACGGAGAAGGTCATAGAAGACGAGCTTACGTATAAGCGGCTGAAAGTAGGCCCTCTGCCTACGATTGATCTTCTGCCTTCCGCCGAACCACGCGACAACAGCCGTCGCCAGCAGCAGGAGCTCATCGAGAAATTTATTCAGAATGATCCGCGCATTGGTCCGATCCGGGTCAATCTGGAGGATAAAACTGAACCGGAAGACCTGACAGCCCGCTCGCAGGCGACCACACTGGATAGCCTGGCTACCGAATCCATGGCAAAGATCCTGGTACGGCAGGGCAAAATTGACAAGGCAATTGACGTATACCAAAAACTTGTTTTGAAAAACCCAGAAAAAAAGGATTACTTTGCGGAAAAAATCAACGAATTGATGGCGAAGAAGTAAGCTAACTTTTTGTTTTTCAGACAGATTTCAGAAATAAATCAGAAGTACAATATTATTTAATCATTCACTATCTATTTTAACGTAAACGCATGTATCTGGCTCTTGTAATTTTAGTTGCGATTATCGCTGTGTTGTTGATTCTCGTGGTGTTGATACAGAATTCAAAAGGAGGCGGTCTTTCCAGCGAATTTGGTGGTATGGGCTCCTCACAAATGTTTGGTGTAAAGAAAACCACTGACCTGCTCGAGCAGATCACCTGGGGACTGGCTGGTGCTATTATGATCTTCTCACTGGCTTCATATATCATGGTAGGTGATGGCTCACAGGCTGGCGAAGGTATCAACAGTATCAACGTTGACCGTGCTACCAACACCGCTCTTCCTGGTGGTAGCGTAGCTCCTGTACCTAATGCTACTACTACACCGGCTGCTCCGGCTCCGGCTACTACTGACAGCGCTCAGTAAGTACCTGACTAGTGTAATAGAGAAGGCCAGCCCACAGTGGGCTGGCCTTCTCTGTTTAGTGGCCGGCATACCAGACTAAGCAGCACCCAGGTGCCGTACCATGAGTTGCTTCGCCACGGGCAGCAGAGTCTCGTGCAGCGGATAGTCGTGCCGGCTCTCTACCATGTAGGTAGCCGGGTTAGGCAGTGAGCGGTACTTGCGGGCCAGTTCTACTTTCAGGTTCTCAAAGGTAGTACCTATTCCCTTGGTCACTGAGTCTACCCAGACGGTATGGATATAGCGCTGTCGGCCCGAGTCGTACAGGGCCAGCTGGTAGCGGAATATGGCCGTTTCGTGCTGGGAGGCCCGGTGGATAAACAGGTACCCCTCCTCCGTCCGGAGCGGGATAATTCCCACAGGCGCGAATGTCAGATCAGCCTCTACCTCCTGGAACCGCTCCTGCCCCTCTGACAGGGCACTCGAAAAGCGCGGTATGGCAAATTCCAAAATATGGTTTAGTTCTGACAGATAATTATCGTCGCTATACATTTCCTCGTACTTCAGCCTGAGCTTTGTCAGGTCTACCCCTGTCAGCTTCTTAGGAAACGATGACTTTATACTTCCTTTTTTCTCCTTAAAATGGAGACTACTCTCATAATGGCTCCGCAGTTCTGGCAGGTACGGGAACAACCGGTGCTCCGTAAACTGACTCTGTACGTGCTGCAAGTATGCCAGTAAGACATATTTTTTATACTCGAAATCCAATATTCCTTCTGTTAACCAGTCACCATGAAGCTTTGTCATAACACATACGAAAAGGTTAATGATGAAAATATAACATTTTATTTATAAACACCAAACGTTCTTTTATGATTGTTCATTATACCTTGGTTTTATTCTTCCGAAATCAGAAATAGTCAAATCTGTCAGTCTCTTTCTGAAAAAATGACAGAAAAAGCGGCTGGCACAACTTATGTATAACTGAGGTTGTCAAAAAGATTACTGACAACCATAAAAACGTTTTATACCTATGTCAACTGTAACAGAAGTACAAGTGAACGTACAACCCTTAGCGGATCGGGTTCTGGTAGAGCCTGCACCAGCCGAAGAAAAAACAGCGTTCGGTATCATCATTCCTGATACCGCCAAAGAAAAGCCTCAGCGCGGTACTGTAATCGCAGTAGGCCCTGGTAAGAAAGACGAGCCAATGACTGTGAAAGTTGGCGATATTGTTCTTTACGGAAAGTATTCAGGCACTGAAATAGCCGTAGACGGCAAGGATTGCCTCATTATGCGTGAATCAGATATCTATGCTGTAATCGGCTAAGATTGACGAGGTTCACGCATTTTTTGTTACTATCCAGTTCAAACACTAACATTTATTAACATTTACAAGTATGTCTAAGAAGATATTTTTCGACGTAGAAGCCCGCGACAAAATTAAGCGTGGTGTTGATACACTCGCTGATGCCGTGAAGGTAACCCTAGGTCCCCGTGGTCGCAACGTAGTAATTGACAAGAAGTTCGGTTCACCTACCATCACCAAAGACGGTGTAACCGTAGCTAAAGAAATTGAACTGAAGGACGCCATGGAAAACATGGGTGCTCAGTTGGTAAAAGAAGTTGCTTCCAAGACAGCTGATCAGGCTGGTGATGGTACTACTACTGCTACTGTACTGGCTCAGGCCATCTACACAATTGGTGTAAAGAACGTAGCCGCTGGTGCTAACCCAATGGACCTGAAGCGTGGTATTGACAAGGCTGTTGCTACTATCGTAAGAGATCTCGAAGGTCAAAAGAAAAATATCTCTACTTCTAAGGAGATTGCCCAGGTGGCAACTATCTCTGCCAACCATGACGAAGAGATCGGTCAGATGATCGCTCAGGCCATGGAGAAAGTAGGTAAGGAAGGTGTTATCACAGTGGAAGAAGCCCGTGGTACCGAAACCGAAGTGAAGACTGTAGAAGGTATGCAGTTTGACCGTGGTTACCTGTCACCTTACTTCGTAACCAACACTGAGAAAATGGAAGTTGAAATGGAGCGTCCTTTCATTCTCATCTCTGAGAAGAAAGTATCTTCCATGAAAGAACTTCTTCCTGTATTGGAGCAGGTAGCTCAGACCGGCCGTCCTCTGCTGATCATTGCTGAAGACGTTGACGGTGAGGCGCTGGCTACCCTGGTTGTTAACAAGATCCGTGGTGCCTTGAAAGTGGCTGCCGTGAAAGCTCCTGGCTTTGGTGACCGTCGTAAGGCTATGCTGGAGGATATCGCTATCCTGACCGGCGGTACAGTGATCAGCGAAGAGCGCGGTTTCAAATTGGAAAACGCTACGCTTGACTACCTCGGTACCAGCGAGAAGCTTATCGTTGACAAAGACAACACTACTATTGTTAACGGTAGCGGTAGCACTGAAGACATCCAGTCACGTGTGAACCAGATCAAAGCTCAGATCGAGAATACTACATCTGACTACGATCGTGAGAAGCTGCAGGAGCGTCTGGCTAAGCTGTCAGGTGGTGTAGCTATCCTGTACATCGGTGCTGCTACCGAAGTAGAGATGAAAGAGAAGAAAGACCGCGTTGATGATGCTCTGCACGCAACCCGCGCTGCCGTTGAAGAAGGTATCGTAGCGGGTGGTGGTGTAGCTCTGATCCGTGCTGCCGCTTCTCTGAATGATCTGAAAGGTAACAACGAAGACGAAACTACGGGTATCAATATCATCCGTCAGGCTATCGAAGCTCCTCTGCGCACCATCGTATCTAACTCAGGTGGCGAAGGTTCAGTAGTGATCCAGAAAGTGAAAGAGGGAACTGGTGCCTATGGTTACAACGCCAAGGACAACACCTTCGAAGACTTGCTCGAAGCGGGCATCATCGATCCTAAGAAAGTAACTCGTCTGGCTCTCGAAAACGCGGCTTCAATTGCCAGCCTTCTGCTGACAACTGAGTGTGTGATTGCTGATGAGCCTGAAGAGCACAGTGCTCCTTCTATGCCTCACGGCGGTGGAATGGGCGGCATGATGTAATACCAGCATCTGTTCATAGAGAAAGCACGGGCCTGGCCCGTGCTTTTTTTGTTTGTACCCCTTCTCCCCTTCCCTTATAAAATTCTTCCTAAACTATTTGCTTTTTGTACCAGTTTATGCTATTCTTAACAATAATTTAATATTGAGATAACATTATAGTAATATAGATATGAAGAGAGCGTTGGTACGAAAAAGTCTGGCAGCACTGGTAGTTGCTCTGATCGCGTTGGGAAACAGTACAATGGCTCAGCAGGTGTCGCTACCGGCTTTACTGGAACAAAAGCAGGTGTGGAACGAAAAGCTAGTCATAGTATATGCTCCCCAGGAACAGCAGCACCTGGTTAAGCAACAAATGGATGCCCTGCACCCCTACGTACAGACCTTACGTCAGGAGAAAATGGTAGTGGTACACATTCCTACCCGCCTCAGCAAAGCCGACCGTACCTACCTCAATCACAAACTACACTACCAGCCTGAGCGCTTTAATATCTGGGTGATTGACGAAAAAGGCACACTGCGTATGTCGGGTACCAAACCCGCACAGGCCAGTCAGCTATTACGGATAATCAATGTACAGGAACGCCCCAATGCGGTGGCCAAAGCACAGCTTTTCTGGTAAACTGCTACCTGATCCCATAAAAAAGAGCCGCCTGAACAGTCAGGCGGCTCTTTTTTTGCTACGATACCCACCACTGAACCCAACAAAACTCCTACTTTTGAGCCAGGAGTTCACCAATCCAGTGTAACTAGGAGGCTTCCACTACTCCTGCATACGTGATTAATACGAGTTTTTCTTTTTGAATATTAATGAATAGCCTGCTGATTAACGACGATTTTGATGTGATGCACTTTCAATCCATTCTGGAAGAAATTAAAGGAGTGATTGCCGGGGAACAGCCGGAAGGACAGGTAGCTCAGTACATCCCTGAGCTTGCTAAGGTTAACCCCGATAAGTTTGGTATGCACCTGAGCTGTCTGAGCGGCGAGCAGTTCTGGATTGGTGATAGTGACGAGAAGTTTTCGCTGCAGAGTATTACCAAGGTACTTACCCTTACCCTGGCTATTTCGCTGATTGGGGATAAGGTATGGGACCGGGTTGGGGTGGAGCCATCCGGTAACGCCTTCAACTCCCTCACGCAGCTTGAGTTTGAAAACGGCAAGCCCCGTAACCCACTCATCAACTCTGGCGCTCTGGTGATTGCCGATATACTGGTAAGCCACCTGTCAGACCCCAAGAAAGATTTCCTGCACTTCGTCCGAAAGCTAGCCGGTAGTGCCGACATCCACTATAACTACCAGGTGGCTCATTCAGAAAAAGAATGGGGCTACCGCAACGCGGCCCTCCTGAACCTGATGAAGTCTTTCGGGAATGTAGATAATGACATTGATACCGTACTGGACCTGTACTTCCACATGTGCTCCACCGAGATGACCTGTGCCGAGCTGTCACGTACCTTCCTGCTGTATGCCAATGGTGGCAAACTGGTGGATTCGGAGGAGCGCATTCTATCCGGCAGTCATACCAAGCGTGTCAACGCCATCATGCAGACCTGCGGGTTCTACGACGAAGCCGGCGAGTTCTCGTTCAAAGTAGGACTACCCGGTAAGAGTGGTGTGGGTGGAGGTATTGTAGCTATTCATCCCGGGCAGTATAGTGTAGCCGTCTGGAGCCCCCGGCTCAACCGGAAAGGCAACTCGGCGCTGGGCATGCTGGCGCTCGAGCGCCTTACCTCGCTCTCCGGTCTGTCGATATTTTAGATGTTAGGTATCTCCCCTTCCATGAGTCCGTCCCGCATGGTCAGGCGGCGGTCGGCCATTTCGGCCAGGTGCTCGTTGTGAGTGACGATGACAAAGGTCTGATCCAGTTCGTCGCGTAGCCTGAAAAACAGGCGGTGCAGGTCCTCGGCATTTTTGGAATCTAGGTTACCACTGGGTTCGTCGGCCAGTACCATAGCCGGCCGGTTCATCAAGGCGCGTGCAACGGCTACCCGTTGCTGCTCTCCCCCCGAAAGCTGGGAAGGCAGGTGATCCATGCGGCCGGGTAGTCCCAGGAGATCCAACAGCTCGGCGGCCCGCTTCCGGATGGCCTCTTCGCTTTCTTTCCCCCCTATAAATGCCGGCATACATACGTTTTCTAACGCTGTAAACTCAGCTAACAGGTTGTGAAACTGGAAAACAAAGCCAATACGCTCGTTTCGGAACTGAGCCAGCGCCTTGTCGTTCAGTGATGATATATCCGTTCCCTGTATCCTGACGGTACCTTTATCCGGACGATCCAGGGTACCTATGATATGCAGCAGAGTACTCTTTCCCGCTCCCGAAGCCCCCACAATAGCGACGATCTCTCCTTTCCGGACTTCCAGATCTATTCCTTTCAATACTTGTAATTCACCGTATTTACGGGCTATTCCGTTGGCTTGAAGTAAGGTCATAGTCAAATATAGTAAGCGTAACGCCGCCGCGGTATCAGAAGCCCCTTAGGTACTTCCATTAGATAATAAGACAACCCCGCCAGACTCCTCGGTACAGGGCTGGAACTCATCCGGTTTTGCTTCAATAAATTAGTTGCGCCGGCTTTTGTTTACGAGTCGGCAAAGGCTTTCTCGACAAAAGCTTTGCAAAACTACCCGGCGTTTTGAATAATTCGTTAATTTGCCGTGAAAATACCAATTTACTATAACACTCATGAATATTCACGAATACCAAGCCAAAAGCATCTTAAAGAAATACGGCGTACGTATCCAGGAAGGAGTCGTGGCTGATACGCCCGATAAAGCCGTAGAAGTGGCACGTGAGCTTAGCTCTCAGACCGGTACCAAATGGTACGTGGTAAAGTCGCAGATTCACGCGGGTGGACGCGGTAAGGGTAAAATAGTTGGTAGCGAACAGCGCGGTGTAGCCCTTGCCAAGTCGGTAGAGGACGTACGTACCATTTCAAAGAATATTCTGGGAAAGGTACTTGTTACGCACCAGACTGGCCCTGAAGGCAAGCGCGTAAACAAAGTACTTATAGCAGAAGACGTGTACTACCCCGGCGCTAGTGAGCCAAAGGAGTTTTACCTGTCTATTCTGCTTGACCGTGCTAAAAACTGCAACGTGATCATGGCCTCTACCGAAGGAGGTATGGATATAGAAGAAGTAGCTGAGCATACTCCTGAGAAAATCATGAAGGAGTGGATCGACCCAACCGTAGGCTTACAGGGTTTCCAGGCCCGCAAGATCGCTTTTGCACTTGGTCTGGAAGGTGAAGCTTTCAAGGAGATGGTGAAGTTCGTATCGGCACTTTACAAAGCATACATTGAAAGTGATTCGTCGATGTTCGAGATCAACCCGGTTCTGAAAACATCTGACAATAAGATCCTGGCGGTAGATGCCAAAGTAAACCTGGACGACAACGCCCTGTTCCGTCACTCTGAACTGGCCGAGATGCGTGATACCAACGAGGAAGATCCTCTGGAAGTAGAAGCAGGTGCCAGTAACCTCAACTACGTAAAACTGGACGGTAACGTAGGTTGTATGGTGAACGGTGCGGGTCTGGCGATGGCTACCATGGATATCATCAAGCTGTCGGGTGGTGAGCCTGCCAACTTCCTGGACGTAGGAGGTGGAGCGAACGCCAAAACCGTAGAAGCTGGTTTCCGTATCATCCTGAAAGATCCTAACGTTAAGGCCATCCTGATCAACATCTTCGGAGGTATTGTACGTTGCGACCGCGTAGCAGCCGGGGTGGTTGAAGCTTACAAAGCCATTGGTGAAATACCTGTTCCGATCATCGTTCGTCTGCAGGGTACCAACGCCGAAGAAGGAGCTCGCATCATCAACGAGTCAGGTCTGAAAGTATACTCAGCCATCGAGTTCAAAGAAGCAGCCGAGAAGGTATCTCAGGTACTTAAGGAGCTTGGATTGTAATATTCAATCTGTATATATTCTAAAGGCGGCCCAATGGGTCGCCTTTTTTACGTATAGATCTGATAAGGTACCTCAGACAGAGCGTCTATTTCATCAATATAAATGGACGTTGATTATCGCCTGTCCATTTGTACTTATAGAGTGTACATTGTTGTTGTCCGTCTTTGTCCTTGCTATTATGAGATATATAAAAGGATCCATCGCCCAAAGGACACAACCCGGTAGCTCCCCACTTAAAGTTCCAGCCCCGAATACCTGTTGCAGGATCTTTGGGACCGGCTTCCAGCAAAGAGAGTGTCTTGACTTTAACCCTCTTATTGTCAGACGTTATATACCCTTCTGTGGGCTTCTTTTTGCCATCAATGACAAACAGGTCATAGTTAGGAAAATGCGCTTTCGCTCCCCGGTATACAGCCGCAAACAGATTTCCGGTGGATGGATCATAAGCCAGATTCTGGATGCCATACCGCGTGCTGCCCGTTTTTACAAAGTATTTTTCCAACGGCTTTTCCGGTCCGGAATGGTGCAGGCTATCCTGCGATAGTTTCTGTGCATACCTGTCCCAATCGCTTACATCGTATTTCAAGATAACCTGATGGTCATTATCCGTTCTTGCCGTATCACCATACACACCATAGGCCACGTAAAGAAACTTCCTGGTACCCTGTGAGCTTCCCATAGCGGGTGCAAAGGCAACTCCGTCTATTCCTGAACAGGCAAACCGGTGCGGCCTTTCTTCATGGCCATCTTTCACCTTTGCGGCATAATCAGTTACGGCCTCCCGGATATACACCGTACGTAACACATCTTCTTTTTCCGCATTCATATCCGGACGTACAATCCGGGATCCATCGAATATGGCTATATAAAACCCATCCTCATTGCTAGTCTTAACTCCCAGCTCTTTATGTATGCCCTTACCTATTGCATCATTTTTATATTCTAATGATCCATATATCTTCCCATCGTCCGTAATAGCCAAATCGCCAAGATGCCCAACAAAGCCGGTTACACTACCTATCAACTTACCCGAAAGATCCGTTTTTACCAACCTATCAGTAAAAGAAAAGTAGACATATGCGTTTGCTTTATCCACCACAACGCCCTGCACATGCAATCCACCTTGTTTACCTGAATAAATAGAATCAGGAAGGCTAACCTTTTGAGACTGGGACGGCAGTGATAGTAACGTAAAAGCAAGGAGGCATATAATGAATTTATTCATCCTTTGTATAGCTAATTTGAATTAGCCAAATATACTTGTTCCTGGATTAAACACTGTGGATGGAGTAAAAGCAAAAGTATTTAAGTATCTGTAGTAGTATCCTTTCCATAGAGAGTCTCATTCTTATATAGTTTGATTCTCTACTCATTCTGCCAATGCCCTTGAAAAGCCTACTGTCTCGCGGTAAAGCTGGGGGGATACATCCGCCCTGTTTTTGAAGAAGCGGCTGAAATAGTACTCATCCTCGTAACCCAATTCCCAGGCAATCTGCTTTACGGGCTTGTCGGTCAGATACAGCTCCCGCTTGGCTTCGATGACAATACGCTCAGCTATCAGGTCGGTGAGGGTTTTATTAAAATGTGTTTTTGCCAGCTTTGCGAGTGCTTTAGGCGAAATATTCAGGAGCCCGGCATAATCGCTGGCCGTATGGAGACTCTTGTAATGTACTTCAATGTAATTTTTTAGGTTTTGTAAAATGAAAGGCTCCTGGAGTTCCTGCTCTTCAACCGCCGCCCCTTGCTGTTGACCTGTTTTCTGACGGGTAGCGGTAATCAGAAAAATCTTCAGGTACGAAATCAACAGGTCGTGATGGGCCAGAGCCGGAGTTTGCATCTCGTCACGGATTTGGGAAAGTACCATTTCGAACGTTCGTTGGGTATGCTCATCTACCGAAATATAAGGCGCCTGATAGATATTGTTGAACAACACCCCATGGCAGGCTATTTCCTGCTGGTGCTTATGGATGCAAAAAAAATCAGGATGAAACTGGAGTACCGTACCGCTTACTCCGCCCTCCATCTGAAACATAAACGGCTGGTAAGGTGAAAAGGCAAATAGCATTTGGTCACCTACCGGATAGTCAGCAAAATCGGCCGTAAGGGTACCTTTTCCCTCTTTTATCCAGATGAGCGAATAGTAGTTGAGACGCTGCAGATGATCAAAATGGCCACCGTCATTAAACGAAAACAACTTGAAAGCCAGGTGGCCCGTCTGTTTGTTTATAAGCGTAAAAGTAGTAGAGTGAGTCATGGAGGGAGCGTATTAGTGCAGCTTTCGTTCATTTTCCAGAATGGGTAGATCATTGATACTGGCGTAGCGTTTGGTCATTACCCCCTGCTCATCAAACTCCCACAACTCATTGCCATAGCTACGGTACCACTGCCCGTCGGCGTCATGCCATTCGTATTCAAACTGAACGGCCATTCGATCATTCCGAAAACCCCACAACTGTTTCTTTAGTTTGTAGTCCTGTTCTTTCTCCCACTTCCTTTTCAGAAAGCTTTTGACCGCTTCCCGTCCGTTTATAAACTCCGCGCGGTTGCGCCATTCCGTATCAACAGAGTAAGCCAGACAAACCCGCTCAGGGTCACGGGAGTTCCAGGCGTCTTCGGCCAGTTTGACTTTTTGCAGAGCGGTTTCTTCGGTAAAAGGAGGAACAGGAAATCTTACTTCAGTAGCCATACGTGTAATGATATAGTGTAGAAAGGTGCATCCAGAACCAAAAGGTCCGGATGCACCGAATAGATTTAAGAAAGTGTTGGAGCCAGGGGGAAATCTACCGGAACCTGGGTCAGGTTGTGAAGGTAATTCATGGCTATTTTATCGCTGATCTGTAGGATGAGGTCCACCAGGTGTTCCCGGGTATATCCTTGCTCAAAGAAAGCGGCTACCAGCTCAGGCGATACATAGCCCCGGCTTTTTGTTACATCAGCGGCCAGAGCCATCAGCGCGTTCAGCTTAGAGTTTGCGCTTTTACCCCGGCGTATATCCAGAAGCTGCTCATCGGTAAACCCGTTCATCTTGCCGATGACGGTATGGGCGCTCTGGCAGTACACACAGCCATTCACCTGGCTCACCACCAGGTTGATGGCTTCTTTCTCCCGGTTGGAGAAGGAGGTTTTTGCATTTTGATACGCCAGGTACCGTGCCAGGCCATTGCCAGAATAGGCAATGGTGGCGTACAAATTAGGGACGAATCCCAGAGCACTTTGCAGATTGTCGAAGATAGCCTGATTAGCGGGACTTACTTCCTCACGGGTGGGTACTGAAAAAGTGATACCTGGTGTTTTGGTTAGATGATCCATGTTTTCGATTAACTTGTGATGTCAATATTGACATGACAAAGGTGGGCTGATTAGGCCCCGGCTAACATGGAAGATTCACGCCATCAGATAGACGATTTTTCCCTCACACCTATACTACACTACAGTACTCCCAGCACCGCCTCATCTCCCTGTAGCGCATTGGCCGGACGCGGATGAGCCTCATCGAACACCGCCAGTACTTTCCGGTCCAGTACCTGCACCCGGCTTTCATCCACCTGCTTCTCATCCAGCTTGAGGTACTTTGCCATGAAGGGGTACATAGCAGCCCGCTTGTTGGGGCCGAAGTCGTGCTTCTCATTAGCCAGGTGAACATTCGAGACTTTATCCTTGGCATTATATAGTGTATATATATTCTGGATGTGGGGGTACTCTACCTGGGGAGTGTTCTTGGTCCAGTCGCCACCGTCGGAGATCAGCAGCATAGGGCGGGGAGCGGCCAGAGCGGCTATCTCCACGTTGTTGGTCTGGAACTCGCCTTTCTTATGGATAGGCATGCCGCTCTCGCAGGTACAGCCCCCAAAGAAGTAAGACGACACCATCACAGTAGGCGCCGCCACCTTCACCCGTGGGTCCAGAGCCGTAAGTACAAAGGTCTGGGTACCTCCACCCGATTCACCTACTACCGCGACCCGCTCAGGATCTACACTGGGTAAGGCCAGCAGAAAATCCAGCGCCCGGATGTTGTTAATGGTCTGCAGCTTCAGCGCCTTGCTCAGCTTATGCTCACACTGCTTCGAGTCGCCCTGTCCGATCATATCAGGAGCAAATACAATGGCTCCCATTCGGGCCAGGGTACCACAGCGCTTCTGAGTCTGCTCGTGGAAGCGCATGTCAGGACCGTGCCCGTGAGGACTCAGGATGACCGCATACGACTTTAACTTCTGTGCAGGCCGGTACAGATTACCCGTTACATAGATACCGGGCATACTTTCGAAAGCTACATTCTCTACCGTATATCCGTCCATCTCCCGACGGCTGTGGATGATCGGAACCGAGGTAGGCCGAGCGGGCATAGAGCGTAGTTCCATCCCATCCAGAACCCGGTCTTTAACCAGCTTTGACCGGCTTTGCCAGTCCGCCAGCGACTTAGGTACCTGACTTTGCAGAAAGGTTCGCCCCTGCTCTTCCGTGAAGTAAGGCCCCTGACAAAGCTCTTCCTGGGCAAAAAGCGATGTATTTAACACTGTCAGAAAATATAACAGTAATAATGGAGTGTGTTTCATAGTAGTGCTGTTTTTAAAAGCTCTCAGAGTAAAGTACAGACGGCACTTCTACTACTTATTCGCTGTCAGCTAATTGTACAGCAGCTCACTTCTACCTTTCTGCTCATTCTTCACAATTTTTTAAAACTGGAGGTACAATGAAGCCTACCAACTAAATTCGCCGCTCGAAACTTGTGTTTATTCTATGCGTAAAAGTTACAAAATGATTATTTGGGTGGCTTTGGCTCTGTCTACTCCAGTGGGGGCGCAGACCGTACCAGACACTGCCCAAAAGCGTGACAGTATTCACCGCGACGGTGTTCACCGGGACGGCGGTACCTTTAATGAAATAATTGTATCGGCTTCGCGTACGGCGGAGCGGGTGATGGAAACACCCGTTACCGTTGAGCGTATCAGCGGAGTAGAGATACAGCGCCTGCCGGGCACCGAGCTAATATCCAGTCTCTCCCGCTACAAAGGCGTTGATGTCAATCAGTCGAGCTGGCTCATTACCAGTTTTAGCACGCGTGGCTTTAACAGCTCCAAGGCTGAGCGCGTAGTACAACTGATCGACTACGTAGATGTTACCTCCCCCACGGCTTCCCTGTACTACGGCAACTGGATGGGCGTACCGGAGCTTGATCTGGAAAGTGTAGATATCATTCACGGAGCCAACTCGGCCCTCTACGGCTCCAATGCGATCAATGGCGTACTCTTACTTAATACCAAAGATCCTTTCAGGACTCCCGGTCTGGCGGTGTCGCTGCGTGGGGGAAGCCGTAGTATGCTGGATGGTCAGGTACGCTACGCCAAAGTATTGGGCGACCGGCTGGCCTTTAAACTTAACGCTAACTACTTCACCGCGGATGAGTTTATCGCATCCAGCGAAGCAGCCATCAAGCGAGTTACTGCGGGCGGACTGGCCGGAGCTGACCCTATCAATAACCCAACCGGCTCCCCGCTGGGCTGGAATGCCATCAACCGCTACGGCGATGCCGGTTCAACGGTTACCAACCCGGCACTAACGGCGTTAAATAACGGAACGCCCTACCGAATCTACGCTCCCGGCTATTCTGAGGCCGAAATGCTCTGGGCCAATGCTCCCGGCGACCTGTTCAGCCTGGGTGGCAATCAGTACAAAGCCGGCAACTTCCGGGTCAATCCATCGCTGCACTGGAGGATCAACGACCGCATGAAGGCCGTGTACGAGTACCGGTATTCGTTCAGCAATGGCGTATTCCAGAGCAGCAGCCGCTACGCCCAGCGCGCCATGCAGTACGACCTGCACCGGGCCGAGCTCAGCGGCAAAGGCTGGTTCCTGCGCGCCTATACCATGTTTGACTATGGCGGCAAAGCCTACGACCTGAGCTCCCTCGGTAATGGGATCATGGGCGCACCGATAGCAGCCGGTACCCAAGCCAATGGTACCCGCTACCCTACCTTCTCGCAGAACTACTTTACCCTCTGGAACCAGCTATTCAGCGCTGCCCGTACCGGCGGACTACCCTCGGGAGCATCGGTAGCCGGTGTGTACCTACCCAATCCTAACGGTGGTCTGCCTTCTACCTATACCCTGCCCCAGGCGGTACCCGGAGGACTGGGTATCGAGGAAGCGCAGCGCCTGGCGTCGCAACTGGCCGCCGGTGTACAACTACCGGCCGGAAGTCCGCTCTTCAACCAGATGCGTGAGCAGATCGTGAGCGGTGTAGGTACTATAGATGTCAACGGTACCCGCACGGTACGTGGAGCAGCCTTTGCCAACACGGCCCGTTTCTGGGATATCAGCGGTCAGCGGGAGTGGCAGCTTACTCCCAAAACCAATGTAGTAGCGGGAGCATCCTACCGTACCCATTTTCTACAATCGCAGGGTACTCTGCTGGCGGACGGTGATAAATCACCCATCAAACCGGGTACCGGCGAAGTACAGCGTCGGGATAAGATCGTCAACTGGGAAGGGGGCGCCTACGCGCAGGTACGTCAGGACCTGCTCAACGACCGCCTGCGCCTGGCCTTCGCCGGACGCTACGACCAGTTCCGTAACTTTGGTGCCCGCTTTTCACCCCGTATTTCGGGAGTACTGTCGCTGGGAGAGAACCGTGAGCACAACATCCGTCTGAGCTACGCCCAGGCGTATCGTCAGCCGGCCCAGCTGGACCAATTCATCTACCTCGACTTTGGTACGCTGCTGGTACAGGGCAACATTGACAACGGCTACGAAGGATTGAATGCCGTTTCGACCCTACCCAACGGACAGCCCAACCCCAACTTCCTGAAACCACAGCGAATCAACAACCTCTCTCCGGAAAAGGTAAATACCTGGGAAATAGGATACAAGGCTCAACTGGTTAAAGGACTTTATGTAGATGCCAGCTACTACCGCTCCAGCTACCGCGACTTCATAGGTACCCTGCGCTTCTACGGACGCGAAGATGGACTCCCCGTGACGGGTGCGCCTCTGCCTACCCCCACGGGTGACTTTGCCAAGCCGGCTACGGACCGTACCCGCGGACGACTCATTCAGGTATGGGCCAACGCCGACCAGCAGGTACAAACGCAGGGCGTAGTACTTTCGACGGAGTACTTCCTGACCAGAAGCCTGCATCTGTATACCAATTATACTTGGTCGCACATCAACGAATCAGATGTACCGGGGCTGATCCTCGGGTTCAATACCCCTGAGCACAAGTTTAACGTGGGGCTGGATGGTCAGCACAAGCAATTAACGTATAGTATCAACTACCGCCGCCAGACCGGCTACACCTTCTTTATGCCTTTCGACGAAGGCCATATTGGGGCTTTCGGGACGGTAGATGCCCAGCTAGGGTACCGGATCCCATCGCTGAAGAGTACCCTGAAGCTGGGAGGTACCAACCTCACCAACTCCAACGCTATCTACGCCTACGGCTCGGCCCCCATCAGCCGGGTAGTATACGTAGGATGGGTATATGGATTGTAGTATATACCTATACGTTTATATCGAGAGCCGCTCCTCAGGGAGCGGCTCTCGCTGCTTTAGACCATCGCTATCACCGTTAAATGCTACTTTTAATAGGGGTATAGTACTTGTGGCTAAAAAAAAGCCAATTTTATCGCATTTTTTTATTGAAAAAACGTTAGAATGTGGAATATCCTTCTTTACTTAGTAAATAAAATATTTTAATAAATCGATGAAAAGAAGATCAGCCCTTAAAAGTATGGGTTTGGCTTTGGGCGGTTTAGTAAGTTTGCCTGCCTGGGCTACTAACTGGACACCCGAATCCATTGGCCGTACGTCTACCCTTTCCGAAAATCAGGAAGTCCTCCTGTCCGAGATTGTTGAAGCCATTATTCCAGAGACTACTGCCGCGGGAAAAGTATCACCGGGTGCCAAATCTCTGAAGGTGCACCAGTTTGCGGCACGCATGATCAATGATTGCTATCCGGCCACCGCTCAGGCAACCTTACAGAAGGGGCTGGTCGCTATTGACGAAGCATCGAACAAGGCCTACAGCAAATCATTTACAGCGCTGGCCCCTACAGAGCGTGTAGCCGTACTAACGACTATGAGCAACGCATCTGACACTACCGAGAAGCAGTTCGTGAATATGATCAAGAACCTGACTATTCAGGGCTATACCAACTCGGAGTACTATATGAACAATGTACTCAAGTACAACATGGCTCCCGGCTTCTACCACGGCTGTGTACCCATAGCATCATAAGTGATCATTGAGTGATTGAGTGAATGTATGATTGAATGAAAATTAAAACAATCACCGCATTTGCCGTTCATCGCTCAATAGATTATTCCTAATTCAATATTCCTAACTCAGCATTAAGAATTCAAAAGACATGTCTTATTTCAATATAGATTCAATCAAAGAGCGCACGTTCGATGCCATTGTGATCGGCTCGGGAATCAGCGGAGGCTGGTCGGCCAAAGAACTGTGCGATAAGGGACTCAAAACCCTGGTACTTGAGCGTGGCCGCGATGTACGCCACGTAACCGACTACCCTACTACCATGATGCAGCCCTGGGAGTTTGAGCACAACGGACAGATCACCCGCGAAGTACGGGAGGCAAATCCGATTGCTACCAAGTGCTACGCTTTTCACGAAGGTTCGCAGCAGTTCTTCCTGAAGGACTCCGAGCAACCTTATATTCAGGACAAGCCTTTCGATTGGATCCGGGGTAATCAGGTAGGTGGTAAGTCACTGATGTGGGCGCGGGGTACCCAGCGCTGGTCACAGTACGACTTCGACGGTCCCGCGCGGGATGGCTACGCGGTAGAGTGGCCCATAAGCTATAAAGATATTGCGCCCTGGTATAGCTACGTTGAGAAATTTGCGGGTATATCTGGTAATAAAGACGGCCTGGCCCAACTACCCGACGGTGAGTTCCTGCCACCGCACGAGCAGTCGTGCGTAGAGAAGCACTTCTCTAAGGAGATGGCGAAGCACTACAAGGGTGCCCGCCCAGTGATCATAGGCCGGGCAGCGCACCTGACCAAGCCGCAGCCTATCCACCTGAAGCAGGGCCGTGGTCAGTGTCAGCATCGTAACATCTGCGAGCGGGGCTGTCCTTTCGGAGGGTACTTCAGCAGTAACTCAGCCACCCTACCCTGGGCTGAAAAGACTGGAAACATGACCCTTCGCCCCCACTCGGTAGTACACTCGATCATCTACGATGAGCAGAAAGGAAAAGCTACGGGTGTACGGGTGATTGATGCCAATACCAAGGAGATGACTGAGTACTACGCCAAGATCATTTTTGTAAATGCTTCTACGCTGAACTCTAACCTGATCCTACTGAACTCGATATCGAACCGCTTCCCTAACGGGTTGGGCAATGACAATGGTCTGCTGGGGAAGTTTGTCGCTTTCCATAACTTCCGGACTACCATCTCAGCGGAGTATGAAGGCTTCCTTGATACGACCACGGCGGGTATTCGTCCTAACGGTAGCTACATTCCACGTTTCCGCAACATGTTCAAGCAGGATGAAAATGCTGACTTTATCCGTGGCTATGCCGCCGGATTCAGCGGTAGCCGTATTACCTACAACGACCGCAATGGCTTCGGTGAAGAATTAAAGTCGAACCTGATGCAGCAGAAGCACGGCAACTGGCGCGTAGGCTCACACATGATGGGCGAAACCATCCCGAAGGAGACCAACTTCGTAGCGCTGGATAAAGATCTGAAAGATCCGTACGGTCTGCCGCAGCTCCGCATTAACGTAGGCTACGACGACAACGACGAGAAGATGATCAAGGACTTCCACGAGCAGATGACCGAGATGCTGACGCTGGCGGGCTTCAAGAACATCAAGACCCACGATAAGCCTGATAAGGCTCCCGGTCTGGATATCCATGAAATGGGTGGTGTACGTATGGGTAAAGACCCTAAGACGTCGCAACTGAACAAGTGGAACCAGCTGCATCAGGTAAAGAACGTATTCGTAACGGACGGGGCCTGTATGACTACCAACTCCACTCAGAACCCGTCGCTGACCTTCATGGCTATCACAGCCCGTGCGGCTAACCATGCGGTGGAAGAACTACGCAAAGGAAACCTATAAGACCTGAGCTATAAATACAAGAAAGCCCTGCGACTACATCGCAGGGCTTTCTTGTTAGAAGTACTACTATTACATCCCCCCTTTACGAGTAGGAGCACGTTGGGAAGGCCAGGACATGGGCGCTCCGTTAGGTCCGAGGGGTACCCGCACCTCCTTATTGGTCGCTTCGTCTTCACTGGCCATATACGTCAGTATGGCGGTCAGAATTACATTACTGCGTACATCGTCGAAGACAATTTTATCATAGGTATCCAGGTTTGTATGCCAGGTGTAGGTAGAGTACGCCCAGCTCAGTGAACTCAGTGAAAAAGCCGGTACTCCCGCCGCCAGGAAGGAAGCATAGTCCGAACCTCCCCCACCCGGATTACCGGGGAAGGTATACTTGATATCCTTCGTAATCTCATTAGGTACTTTGGCTAACCAGCGCCCCAGGAAGTCATAGGCATGCACAAAGCCCTGACCCGAAATATTGGCTACCCGACCGGTACCATTGTCCTGATTGAACAGGGCCTGTATCTTGGGCATCATCTCAGGGTGGTCCTGCACAAAGGCTCGTGAGCCATTGAGCCCCTGCTCCTCACTTCCCCAGTGCCCGACGAGTATAGTCCGCCGTGGATTGGGATACACCTTTTTCAGGATGCGCATGACCTCCATCATCATGATGGTACCGGTACCATTGTCGGTGGCTCCCGTACCACCATCCCACGAGTCAAAATGGGCTGAAAGCATCACGTACTCATCCGGTTTCTCACTGCCCCGGATCTCGGCGATGGTGTTGAAGGTAGGTACCATTCCCGTTTCTTTGGACTCAGCCACCAGATTAATGGTCGGCTTCTTTCCACTCTCGGCCAGTCGGTACACCAGACCATAGTCTTCCAGACTGAGATCAATGGTAGGTACTTTTTTGGTGGTGGCGTTGAAGATCTTATTGGCCCCGAAGCCCTGCGACCAGTAGCAAGTCACAATCCCCACAGCTCCGGCCCTCTCCAGGGCTAGTGGCAGCGTCCAACGGTCTTTACCGGTTTTCCGCAGGCGCTGCGCCCAGGCCTGGTTCATCTCCTCCCTTTCCTTTCTCATTTTGGCAAAAGACTCCTCCGTGGCGTACTCCTTCCAGTTGTAGTCGGGGCGGCCGGTGGGCTGATTCATCGAAATCATGACAAACTTGCCCCTGACTGTAGGCAGCCACTGCTGAAACGCCAGCGAATCAGCAAACTCGGGCAGTATCACTACTTCGGCCTTAACGCCCCCCTTTGGGGTAGCCGGACTCCACGCCAGTTGGGTACCCGACAAGGTTCTTACCCAGGGGCTGATGAGATCAATGTGGGTGACGCCCCGCTGCCACCCCCGCCATTCGCCCCACTTCTCGTTACGGGCGGGTATGCCCCAGTCTGCGTACTTCTGCACGGCCCACTCGTGGGCTTTCTGCATCTGCGGACTGCCCACCAGCCGGGGACCAATGCCGTCCATCAACTCGTGCGCGATGGGTTCGAGTTGGGAGTTAGCGTTAGCCTCTTTGATGATGTTGTTGATAATTTCATCCTGCGCCTGGATTGTAGCCGTCTGCCAGACCAGCAGGAGGAAGAGTAGGATATTTCGTTTTATCATGGGTTAGAGTTATTTGAAGAGTTAAATATATCTGCTCCTCGTGAGACTACCATATTTTCCATGGATTTAGACTATGCTGCTGGCCTGTTCATCCTTACTTTCAGCCTCAGACCGGTGCCACGCTTGTAACCGTGGCACCGGTGGATCCATTCTTTTAGTTTACGATTTCAAAGCTGAAAATATGCGTGGCTTCTCGAAAAATTTGTACCTTCAACCCATTAAAATCTCTCTGTAACATACAATCCTCCGGCGGCCGTACAGGCTGCCCGCGCTTTTACTCCAAAAAGCGCTGTGAATCTTTATATCATTATTTCAGAGAGAACAATGAAACAACCTACTACGATTGCCGTACTGGGTGGTGGAGGTAAAACCGGCACCTACCTGGTACAAGAGCTCCTCCACCGCGGTTACCAGCTCAAACTACTTCTCCGCCAGCCGGACACATTATCCATCAGTAGTCCTTCCATCTACATCTGTAAAGGTGATGCAATCCACTACGAAGACATACGAGCATTGGTCCGGGGCTGTGATGCCATTATTAGTACCGTAGGCCAGCGCCCCAATGAGCCCCTGGTAGCCAGTCAGGTTACGAATCATCTACTCCGGGTGATGGATGAGTTTCAGATCCGACGGTACATATCCGTAGCCGGGCTCAACCTGGACACCCCTACTGACCAGAAAAGCGCCCGAACCCAAATGGCTACCGACTGGATGAAGGCTACCTACCCGACTATACACGAAGATCGGCAGAAGGCTTATAAAGTCCTGGCACAAAATCCGGTGGACTGGACGCTGGTCAGGGTACCCTTCATAGAATTTACGGATAGTAGTGGGGCTACTGAGGTGGATCTGGTGGATTGTCCGGGGGAGAAAGTCCGGGCCACGGACCTTGCCTCCTTTCTGGCAGACCAGCTAACAGATACCCGTTATTACCGGCAGTCGCCTTTTGTGGCTAGTCTATAAAAAAACAGTCCCCGGTGAAGCTACCTGGCCTCTCTTACTTTGAATAGGCAAATTGGTAGTTCAAGCCACAGGGGGTTGTAGTATGGACCGGTGCCACGGTTGAAACCGTGGCACCGGTAGTCACATACATTATAGTCCTGCCACCAACCCTCTGGTGAACTAACTACCACGCATACTCAGGTAATTATATTTTGTGACCCATTATTCAAAAACAAGCCTCCATTAAAGCAGCTGTTTTAATGGAGGCTTGTAATTTTCTGAAGATCAATTACTAAGCAACTCACGTAGCCCCACTACACACCGTTCCACTTCCTCCCGGGTATTGTAGTGGGAAAGACTGATGCGGACTACACCATCGTTCAAATCCTCCACACCCATGGCTTCGAGCAGGCGGTAGGCGTAGAAATGACCATTCTTGGCAGCGACATCATACTGTGCCAACCCATCCGCCAGGGCTTTTGAGCTTACGGTGGATGAAGTAAACACAATATTGGCTTCACGTTGTTCGGTAGTAGGTCGACCAAATATCCGGACGGGTAGCTCGCGCAGGTGGTCCAGCAGGTAATGGCATAGTTTCATTTCGTGCTGGTGCATCAGGTCCGCTACTTTGCGCGCCTTCACATGCAGTGGTACCGCCTCCGCTCCGAAATGATGCTCATATACGGTACTGAAGTAGTCGCCTAATCCCGCCAAGGCAGCAATCGCCGCGTGATCGGGACCGGCCGCATCCAGGCGCTTGTTCTTGTAAGGTACATTGAAAAAATGGCTCTGCGGCTCGAGCTCTTCCAGAAAATCCTCCCGTACTACCATCACCCCCTGGTGGGTTCCGTAGGTCTTGTAGGTACTGAATACGTAGGCATCTACATCCAGCTCATCCAGGTTGGGCCAGTAGTGCGGAGCGTAGGATACGCCATCTACTACCACCCGGGTATTAGTACGGCGAGCCAGCGCGGCAATATCATTGATGGGGTTAAGGGTACCAATGATGTTGGAGCTTTGGGTCACGCAGAGTATTACCGTCTGAGGAGTCAGTAGTGCCTCCAGATCATTCAGATCCAGTTCACCGGTCTTGGGGTCCACCTTCCAGAATTTGAGCGTAGCCCCCTGCCGCTGACACAGCCTTTCCCAGCCACCTATATTCGACTCGTGGTCCTGCTCCGAAACGATTACCTCTGTCCCCCTTTTCACCAACGGCGTACAGGCTATGGTGAGGGTATTGAAGTTCTGGGTGGAGGAAGCCCCCAGCGTAAGCAGATCCGACGGTACATTCAGCAGGGCCACCATGGTACTTCTCCCTTCATCCATCGCCACCCCGGCCCTGTTAGAAATGGGATTGGCGCCGTAGGGCTGTACTTTGTAGTTGGTATAAAAATCAGTGAGGCGGTCAATAACGGCTCCGGCTACGTAACTACCCCCGGCATTATCCAGAAAACCTACTTTACGCCCTAAGTCGGTATTGAATACCGGAAACTGCTTTCTGACAAAATCTATGTCTAATTCTTTCATGCGATGCTGGCTCTTGGTTTATCGATGAGCAATGAAGCGGCCAAAATAGTAAAAGATTGTCTACTGCTACTACTCAATTTTTTTGCCTCCGATTATACTATATATAATTTATTTATATATTAACAAAAACTTTATCTCTCACCCTTACTCCCACTGCACCTATGAAAGCCAACCTACAACTCCACGTTGCCTTATGTATCAGTCTCCTGCTTATTACTTCGTGCAGCCGCATACAGGACACGTTATATGACGGAGATGCTGCTGCCGTAGAGGTAGACTTAATGAGAATCCCGCCTCAGGAAGCGAGTGAAATGGTCATACATCCCCCGCAGGAAGAAGCCATGCCCGCCTCACCCGCGCAAGGTCCACGAAAAATAGAACGGAAGATCATCCGGAATGGAAGAGTGTGGTTTGAGACAAACGACGCCACCCGTACCCGTCAGCTCATCGAAAAGAGTATCAGAGACTACAAGGGCTATATCTCAAATGAAGAAGTTGATAAAAGGGAGGATAAGGTCAACTACTCCCTGACGGTCAGGGTACCGGCTACTAACTTTGAGGCTTTTTTTGCATCCATTTCAACAAGTACCTCTCTGTTTGTGAGTAAGAGCGTAGACGCAAAGGATGTCACAGAAGAGTACATCGATGTAGAAGCCCGACTCAGGACGAAGAAAGAACTGGAAAGCCGGTATAAGGTACTTCTTCAGCGGGCCGGCGATGTAAAGGAGGTCCTGGCCATTGAAAAGGAAATGGGTACACTGCGCACCGAGATAGAATCCATAGAGGGGCGCTTCAGGTACCTCAATGACCGGATTGCTTTCAGTACAGTGCAGATCGAGTACTACGTAGTAACCGGACAATCCCTGGCCTTCCTATCTCAGGTAGGATCAGCGTTTGGTGAAGGCTGGAACAACCTCCTGACGTTCCTGCTGTCCCTGATCAGTGTATGGCCTTTCGTGCTGGCCGGACTGGTACTGGTGATCACTTTTATCAGTTACAGAAGGAGTAGTCGGGCTAAGCAAGCTATTCAGGGTTTACAATCGTAAGCTTCTGAGTAGTTGTATTTTCCTCCGTCGGTTTGTGATAAGCAGGTATAAGAAGTCTGGGATATAGCTGGCGGTTACCTACCTTTGCCAGTCGCTACCTGATCTATCACCTGTAGATTCGTTAACGGCCCTAACATCGTGTAGTAAACCCCAACCATAACACCCATGGAAGTAAAGGATAGTAACGGCAACCTGCTCAAAGAAGGCGATTCGGTAACTCTGATCAAAGACCTGAAGGTGCGAGGCTCATCGGCCGTACTCAAAAGAGGTACCCTGGTCAAGAATATACGCCTCACTGATAACGAGGAGGAAGTAGAAGGCAAGGTAGAGCGTACCGTGATGGTACTTAAAGCGGCTTTTCTGAAGAAGGCCTAACACTTTACATCGTTAGTACCACTACAAAAGGAGAAGTCCGGGCCTCACGACCCGGACTTCTCCTTTTAACTTATCTAAGAGTAACTACTGCTTCCGCAGGCTTGAAAGGAACTCCACCACATCGCGGATCTCACGCTTGGACATGATGTAGCCCATTGGAGGCATACTTGATGGCATGTTCTCACGCTTGGCAATACGAGATACCGCTATTTTCAACGGCTCGGCTTCGGATGTCTTCAACTCAAGCTCCTTATCCGACTCGTGTATCAGCGTACCGGTGACGGTTTGTCCATCTTTCAGCGTAAGTGTAACCGTACCAAATCCGGGGGCCAGACGAGCACTCGGCTCGATCAGCGCCTGCAGGAGCTGATCACGGGTCAGCACATCGGCAACGGAAGACAGGTCAGGTCCTACGGCGCCACCACGTCCACCAATCGCATGACAGCGCACACACTGCCCGGTAGAGTTGGTGAAGAAGTACCGGGCTCCCTGCTGCCGATTCCCTCCGAAAAGGGCCTCCTGAAACTCCGCCACTCCAGTACCGGCCGGCTTGAAGGCAGCCAGTCTAGTTTTGAGCGCTTCCGAATGCGTAGAATCTACCGCTTCGGCCAGTTCCAGGTTCAGGCTGGGCGAAAGCTCCTTATTACCCATCCGGGTCACCAGACCTTCCAGGATACGTTCTGTCTTGGCAGCCGGCATGGTACTAAGTACCCGCAGCATCTGCTGCTGCTCCTTGACGGTACCTTTGTCAAAGATAGTTTTTACTACTTCACCCAGCGTCTCCTGCGAAGGATTCAGACCACTAACCAGACCCAGAGCCGTCGTACGTACATCTTCGTCCTGATCGTTCATGCCTTTCTTGATCACCGTCTCCATATCGCTGTACTTCTGCTTGTACAGGGCAGTCAGCAGGGCTGAGCGTACTTCGGGCGCCTTGTGCTCATTAAGTACCCGCACCAGGCTGGTGTTGCTCTCTGGAATGTTGAGCTCTCCCAGCATCTGGGCCGTAGCTACTACTACCTCGTTGTTCTTGTCCTGCAGCAGGTCATTGATGTGCGGCATTACCTTGGCTCGTACGGCCACGGGATCGCGGGTGATCACCCCACGGTAGCGACCATCAACCCGGTCCAGTACCGAAGGATTAGCCCAGGTACCCAGGGTAGCCAGTGCCTCGGCACGCAGTTCTTTGGATACATCCGTACGCTTGGCAAAAGCAACCAGGTCATTGAGCTGCTCTTCACCACCTACACGCAGGGCCGCGTTGATCGAACGACGCAACAGCGGCTCGGAAGTGAAACGCTTCTCTTTGAGCGTGGCGGCCAGAGCCGGTAGTGCAGTAGGGATAGACTCATCGTCATTGATGGCGCGAGCGGCTTCGGCAACGATGTACTCATCCTTATCCTGCAGGAACAGGGAGATTCTATCATTCTTGAGCTGACGCAGTACCAGTACCCCAGCCAGACGAAGTGCCTTATTGGAATTAGTAGCCAATGCTACTATAGGCTCTACTTCACCGATGCGAGCCAGCGCCGTTACACCCGCGTGACGCAGGTATACATCCTCATTGTTGTTGGTTTCAATCATTTGCAACAGGGGATTTACCGCATCCTTGTAGCCAATACGTCCCAAAGCCTGCGCACCGAAGAACTTCACCCTGGGGTTAGGGCTTGTTAGCAAAGATACCAGTACCGAACCTGCTTCCTTGATGTCGGCATCGCCGATCACTTTAGCTGCCTGAGCTACTATTTCCGGATCAGAATCTTTTAACAGGGGAAGTAAGGTACCCGCGTAGGATTTATCCTGACGGGCCAGCTGCCCCAGCCCCCAAATACCATGAATACGAGCCATCTGATCACCGGTCTGAGCGGTGGCTTTGCTCAAGATCAAAGAACCTTTCTTGCCCCGCTTCGCCAGTTCAAACTGAGACTTCTGACGGATGCGCATATCCGGGTAGGAAAGCAGAGTGAGTAGCTTGTCCTCTGACTGTGTCGAATAGTCCTGCTGCATCAGTTGTTTGGTCTGGGCACGCAGGTCCTTCAGATCGTTTTTGTTATCCGTTACATCCAACCGCCATACGCGACCGGCATCTTTAGTACCCCAGCCGTTGATCCAGTCGGCTACGTACAGGGCTCCGTCCGGACCAAAACGAATACCGGTAGGCAGTATACCTGTCAGTACTTCTTTCTCTTTGTCCAGCACAAAGGAGGCTCCTTTAGGCTTCAGGCTAAACGACCAGATGGGCGAACGAGCCGGGTTACCCACGAACTCCACCAGGAAGAACTTGTTCTTCCACTCAGAGCCAAGGGCGGTACCGGGGTTGTATACCATACCGGTAGGTCCATTATGGAAGTTCTGAATGGGAGGCAGTATGTAGGCAGCCTGGCCTTCCCAGCGCGGCGTGTACAGCTTTTCGTCCATCCATACCTTGTACGAATTGTTACGGGGATCGGTGTACTTACCGAACTGCCAGTTGGTACGCCAGCCGGTATCGGAGCCATCCACCAGGTGTACCAGACGCTCGCTCTCGCCGGGGTGGTCACCATCGTTGTCAGAAGTAATCAGGTTGCCGTACTCATCAAACACAAATTCGTGGGTATTGCGCAGGCCGTGGGCAAATACTTCAAAGTTGCTACCATCTGGGTCTGAGCGAACTATGACCCCTTCGTTAGAGTACTTATGGTTGACACCTTCCTTTGTAGTGATGTTGGCACCGATATCACCAATACCCCAGTAGATACGTCCATCGGGACCTTCGATGGCACCGGACATACCGTGTCCACCAAAACCAATGTGTACCCCGTAGCCATGGCTGATGGAGGTTTTCTGATCCATCACTCCGTCGCCGTTGGTATCCTTGAGGCGCCAAAAATCAGGCGCAATACCTACAAACATATCCTCCGCACGTACCAACAGGGCACCGGCTACGTCAGTCACCTCAGTGAAGAAATCGCTCAGGATACGCATGGATACATCGGCCAGGCCATCGCCATCGGTATCATCCAGGCGCCATACCTCGTCTTTCTCTACGGCCAGGTCGCGCCAGTCGTGCGAGCCGTCTTCGTTCAGGTCTTTGACCCACTCATTCTCCTTACTCTTTTCAGGAGCGAAGGTACTGCGCAGAAAAGCCCGGCGGTCCTCTACTGACTGCAGACCAATGGAGGGCGTCATCCAGTTGCTGTGCCCCCGGATATCAAACTCGGAGTTTTTCTGGCGGTTGGTACGGGTCAGGTATACCCTGCCCTTGTCATCGATTGACATAGCGATCGGGTCCGGAGCCAGTGAGTCAGTCGCCCACAGGTCCAGTTTGAGTCCATCCGCTAGTTTGATAGGTGTATTATCCCTTATCTCTTTGGCCCGTTGACGCGCCTGAGCGGGATCTTCCTTGACGATGAGCGCCGAAGATTTGGATCCCGAAGGCGAAAGCTTCATACAGGATACCACAACCATGGCCGTTAAAGCCATAATGGGTATCGGTTTTCGTAGTACTTTTTTAGAAATCATGGATGATTACTTTAAAACCGGAACGTTACAGATAAACAGAGCGAAAATATGTGTTTTTTTACTATAAAATCGGCAGATTTTACCTTTCTACCTATCTGAAAATTCCTGAAAGACTTGCCCTATCTCAAAGTAGACGTATTTTTGAGTCTCTTACCTCTCTGCTGGTTACTAAGGAGGGCTATAAAGACAGGAGCATTAAAGAAATGGGGCTAAATGCTCAATAAATCATTGTTTCTACCATGGATAAAATAACTATCGCTGATAAACTGGCTCTGTTCTCCGATCATTGGAACCCTCGCCTGGTAGGCGAGCTCAATGGACAACACGTGAAGCTGGTGAAGTTCAAGGGGGAGTTTGTGTGGCATAAGCATGACCACGAAGATGAGCTCTTCTACGTACTGGAAGGTAGCTTTCGTATGGAGTTCCGGGACCGGACAGTCGAAGTAAATAAGAACGAGTTTCTGATCGTCCCCAGAGGAGTCGAACACCGGCCGGTTGCTGAGCAGGAAGTATCAGTAATGCTGTTTGAACCGGCCACCACGGTGAATACCGGAGACACCCGGGGAGAACTGACCCGAGAAACACTGGAAAAAATATAGTACTGGGGCTACCGAGCTAAACTGTCTGCGGCTCTGGTATGGCTATTGACAGGAGTTGGGGGACCATCTGTGCCGTTACTTTCCGGACCTGTCCTTTGTATTCGCCATCAATCTGAAAGTCCACCTCCTGGTCCAGACATTCGATTTCGGCGTAGGTCACCGAAAACATAGTCACCACCTCCGGATCAAACTCCGTACTACCCGCTATGAGCTTGACCAACTCGATCACATCCCACCGCTTGGCTATAACTACCTCAAACAATCCATCAAGGATATTTCCGTAGGGATTGATCGTAACGCCGGTACCATACTTCTGGGCGTTAGCAATAACTACCATAACGGCCTCCGTTTCCAGTACTTCCTCTGCGGTACGGATCCGGACTCTGAATGTTTCGTGCTCAGTTAAAGTCTTGATGACCTCCTTAGCGTAGCCCATTTTACCGCGGGTATCCCCCTCTTCAAAGTTCTTAACCAACAGAGCATTCAACCCCAGATCACTCAGGTGCAGACTGATTTCACCGTTAATCCTTACGCCATCAATACGGGCTACATTACTGCTAAGTGCCACTTCAAGGGCTTCCATAAAATCAGCAGGGACATTGAAGCTGGTAGCCAGTCCGTTGGATGAACCAGCCGGTAAGATCCCCAGAATAGCCTCTTTGCCTTCAAGAGCCTGGGCAACCATAGTAATAGTACCATCACCACCCGCTACCAATACCCGCGTTGGTTTGTATTCGTCCAGTAGTTTCACGATGGTCTGCAGGTCGTTCTCTCCGGTGGTTGAATATACTTCCAGCTTCAGTTCGGAAGCTTTACATCTATTTTCGATCAAATCTACTACATCCGCTTTTTCAAGACTACCCGAAATAGGATTGACAATCAGCAGTACCCTCTCTTCCGATGGCATATTCTTTTTCGATTATGTTTGTTATCAAATAATGACTGGTATACATGAAACAAGTTGAACTCAAACTTTACCGTGGTTACGCTAATCCAAACGAACTGGTGGTCTTTGGACATGCTTTTCGGAGATACCCTTCTGCCAAGGACCTGTACGACCGGAAGGGGTTCAAGTACATTAATTCTATTCTACAACTGTTTACTATAAAAACCATTGCCAACGCCCGCGTCATTCTTCATTATGGTGATATGACAGTAGAAACACGTACGCTCAGCGATGGTTTTTTTGAGTTTAATATACCCCTTCAGAAGCCTCTTGACTGCGGATGGCATACCTACGAAGTCAGTATTGATCATCAGTTAGAGGGCAATCACTACAACTTCACCCGTACCGGCGAATTTCTGGTACCTTATGAAGGTGCTTATACAATAATCTCCGACATAGATGATACGTTCCTGATTTCGTACAGTGGTCATCTGTTGAAAAAACTCTACGTAATGCTAACGAAAAATGTGGAGTCACGTATGCCCTTTGAGGACGTTGTTAAACACTACCGGCTCCTTAGTTTTGCCGGACGGGATAAGAGTACTACCGAAGGCAATACATTTTTCTTCGTATCGAGCAGTGAGTGGAATCTGTACGAATTTATAGTCAGGTTTACGCACTTTAACGGTCTACCGAAGGCGGTACTCAAGCTCAAAAGCGTCAAGGACAGCCTGGGGGACTTTCTGATGACGGGCCGGGGGTCTCACGATCACAAGGAGCGGAAGATCCGGAATATCATCAAGTTTTATCCGCACCTGAAGTTCATCCTGCTGGGTGATGATTCGCAGCGCGACCCGCACATCTACGAAGTAATCTGCAAGACGTTCCCGATGAGTATTCAGGCGGTATTTATTCGCCAGACCGGCTCTTCGCAGAATCACGAAGCCCTACGACTCATGGAAAACATGAGCGGACTGGGCGTCGATACCTGCTACTTCCGCCACAGCAGCGAAGCTATACTACACTCCGTGAAGTCAGGAATCATTACCCAGGATCAGGTGATGGAGTTTGAGCGAAAGGAGGCTGAGCTGCAGATGTAATACATCACACGCATTTCCTTAGAGTTCACTACGAAGATTATATCAGGCTTGGCTATCTTGCAGACCGGGGAGTCGCTGGTACGGCTCCTAAACCTGTTAACCACTAACTCTGTCAGCACCTATCCGGCATGGACCTTTCGTATATTATCAATGAACTGGGCGAAGACCGCTCCAGCTACTTCAATGCAGTGGCCCCACCTATTATCCAGACCAGTAACTTTACCTTTAACTCCTTTGCGGATATACGCGCGGCATTTCAGGACGAAATGTCGACCTATCTGTATTCAAGAGGGGTTAATCCTACCGTAAATATACTCCGTAAGAAACTGGCGGCCCTCGACGAAGCCGAAGACGCGCTGGTGTTTAACAGCGGAGCCTCTGCCATATTCTGCGCCGTGCTGGCCAATGTCAAAGGGGGTGATCATATCGTATCGGTACAGAAACCCTATACCTGGGCCTACCGGATGTTCGATAACATACTACCCCGCTTTGGCGTAAGTACTACCTACGTGGATGGTACCCGCATCGAAAACTTCGAAGGAGCCCTGCGTCCCGAAACACGCCTGATCTACCTGGAGTCGCCCAATACCCTTACCTACGAGCTACAGGACCTGGAGGCCGTAGCTAGGCTGGCAAAGAGCCGGGGGATCATCACCATCATTGACAATAGCTACTGTACGCCTCTGTACCAGAAGCCCCACCAACTGGGTATAGACCTGAGCCTGCAGTCGGCCACGAAGTACATTGGTGGCCACAGCGATACCGTCGCGGGAGTGCTGACGGGTACCAAAGAGATGCTGGCGAAGATATTCAACGAGCAGCTGCTCAACACCGGCTCGGGCATCATGCCCTTTAACGCCTGGCTGCTCCTGCGTGGCCTCCGTACCCTCCCCATGCGCCTGGACCGCATCAGCCAGACCACCCAGAAGGTACTTACCTACCTCAAGCAACACCCCAAGATTGAACGAGTATTCTTCCCGCTGGATGACGATTTTCCGCAACTCGAACTGGCCCGCAGGCAGATGACAGGTGCCTGTGGGTTGCTAACGGTGCAGCTAAAAGCAAATAGCGCTGAGCAGATCGAGAAGTTTGCCTACACGCTGAAGCACTTTCTGGTGGCGGTATCCTGGGGTGGTCACGAGTCGCTGATCCTGCCACAGGCGGCGGGTATCTCTCCCGAGGAGTTTGATCCGGCCAATGAACGCCACCGGATGGCCCGCATCTACATCGGTCTGGAAGATGCCGACTACCTGATCAGAGACCTGGAGCAGGCCCTGGAAACGCTTTAGAAGTACCTGCTGAACCTGCGTCAAACAAAAGTTACACTTCTGTAGTTTTGGTGCTACTGTAAACAACACCACCGAGAATACTGAGTAATCAGTCCATAAAAAGTCGAGCTGCTCAGATCAGGTACCTTAAACATATACTATGAAAATAACTATACATCTGCTTTAACATCATGACCAGATAAAGAGGGGGCAACAAGCTCTTTGTTACTCATACCATCCTTTTTTAGAGCTTGGCCCACTTAAAGTATCCGTTACGGAGCCATCCGGAGCGCCATATCCCTATCGCCCCTGAGTAATCTCAGAATATACTAAGAAGCGAAAGCCGGGGCTTTCAGGAGAGGTGCAGGACCATTTTGAATTGTCATAAATACATGTAACTTTACTATAAACTTTAAACTTTGCATCATCAACAACTAGTAGCCAGTACCCCGAATATGCCTAACCCTATTACCTGTTTATTGATTGATGACGATCAGGACGATCAGGAAATCTTTGCCCTGGCTCTGAATAAGGTGGACCCGACCATCCACTGCGTAACCGCAGATGATGGCCTGGATGCCCTGCAGAAGCTGAACAGGAATTCTGATTTCGTGCCGGAGTATATCTTTCTGGACCTGAACATGCCACGTATGAACGGCAAGCAGTGCCTGACCGAGCTTAAGAAGATTGAACGCCTGGACCAGACCCCGATTATTATCTACTCCACCTCGTCGGAGCCCAGGGATATACTCGAAACCAAGCAGCTAGGCGCTACCGACTTTATGACGAAACCTTCGTTTATAGATGCCCTGACTGCCTCACTGGCCAAGGTATTTGTTGATTATCCTACATCGTAGGTAGTGAATAAAACTATACTAGCTTACTAGATATACCGGACCGGGGGCTGTTAACGCATAGCCTCCCGCACCTCCGCCAGAAATCGGGGTATCTGCACACGCGGATCCCCCGAAAGCGTTTCCAGGGGTATGTAGCCCCGGTACCCTGCATTTCGAATGATCTGAATGATCTTTTTCAGATCCGTCTTTTCCTCCTTGCCGTACCGATACACATTCTCCTTGATTTGCCAGGTATAGGCATACGGAGCTAACTTAGCTACCTCCTCATACGGGTCTCCTGCCCGTAGGCTCCCGATATCCAGGTTGATACCCAGCCAATCAGTAGCGATCTTGTTTCGGATATAAAGTACCTGATCCACGGTCTTGAGTAGCTCGTTGTGATTCTGCAGTACGATCATTACGCCTTTTTGCTTGCCGTACTCCACACACTGCCGTATACTGTCCACCGCCCAATCCATCACCTCCCGCTCGGCGTGTCCCTCCGGTACTCCTCTACCGGCATATACCCTCAGTACCGGTGCATCCATTTTGGCCGCTACGTCTACCCACCTACGTACCAGCTCTACATCGGCGGCTCGTTTGGCTTTATTAGCGGCTGAGAAGTCCGTCCGGACCCCAGTACCACTGATATCCAGCCCCAGCAGGAAAGCCTGCTTCTTGATTTCGTACACGTACTCATCCTGAGGTACTTCAGGATAGCCGGGAAAGTAGTACCCGGTAGGATCTACCGCATCAAAGCCCAAATCCGAGCAGAAACGGAGTACCTCGGCCAGCGTCATCTCTCCCTTTCTGAGGGGATCATTGAATGAGTACAGGTTACAGCTGAGTTTGATGTGGGCAGAGCGGTTGGCACTGTAAGTCAAGGGTACTTCTGCGGACTTACCCTGTGCGGCTGACAGAGCCACTGCTCCTAAAGGTACTGCTTTCAGAAATTTTCTCCGGTCAAATTGCATAGACGGTCAGTTGTAAAATTAAGGTAGTGCAAAGGCCACGTATTTATCGCCGGACCTGGTTTTCAGTTTCCCTCCGCCGCAGGCTATTACCACGTACTGCTTACCGTTGACGGAGTAAGTACTTGGGGTAGCATAACCCGCCGCGGGTAGCGGTGCCTGCCAAAGGGTCTTGCCGGTGCGGCGATCAATGGCACGGATCTGCTCATCGCGGGAGGCGGCAATAAACAGGAGTCCGCCCCTGGTGACTACCGCCCCGCCGTAGTTGTCAGTACCCGTAGGTGGTACTCCCTGCGCCGTAAGCTCGGGGTACTCACCCAGAGGTACCTGCCAAAGGTGGTCGCCGGTATGCATGTTGATGGCCGTGAGGGTACCCCAGGGCGGCTGGCTTATGGGATACCCTTTGGAGTCGTACCAGCGATTGTAGCCCGTGTGTGAATAGGGTACCGTAGTACGGGCAGGCCTGTCTTCGGTGGCTACGGCTGATTCTTTACCAAACAGGAAATCAACAATCGCTTTCCGCTCCGCTTCCTTCAGCTGCGTAAAGGCTGGCATCATGCCTCTCCCTTTTGCCAATAGCTGATGCACCGCCGGTTCGTTGCTACGTACTGATAAGTTCAGTAGAGAGGGGTATGTACCATCATGGCTCCCCTCGCGGGTAGCTCCGTGGCAGGCACCGCAGTTGGCTTCATACAGTTTTTTGCCCGTCACCGAGGCCGTAGTACCCTGCTGTTTTGGAGCGTCTTTGATGGCCGAGTACACCGGATTCTCCTTCGCCGGCACGTACAGGATACTGTTTTCATCCACCGCGGCCCCTCCCCACTGGGGACCACCGTCGGTACCGGGGAAAAAGATGGTACGCTCCCAGCCCAGAGGTATAAAGGGTTGCCCGGTTTTGGCCTTCCGGATCTCGGCCACTATTTCCTCCCGCTCATTACCTGTTATATAAGGACTTAGATCCTTTTCGGTAAAGCTCTGTCGCGTAAAGGGCGCAGGCTTTAACGGGATAGGCTGCGTAGGCCAGGCCTGTTCCCCGGGTATATCCGATGCCGGAAACGCCCGCTCTTCGATGGGGAACAGCGGCTTCCCCGTCACCCGGTCAAATACAAACAAGAATCCCTGCTTACTCAGTACCGATACGGCGTCAATCTTTTTACCACCGTGAACTACCGTAAAGAGATTCGGTGGAGCCGGTATGTCGCGGTCCCAGATATCGTGGTGTACCGTCTGGAAGTGCCACAACCGCTTGCCGGTACCCGCATCCAGCGCCAGCAGGCAGTTAGCAAAAAGATTGGAGCCGGGCCGGTTGCCTCCGTAGAAGTCAAACGCCGCCGAACCCGTAGGTGCGTATACAATCCCCCGCTTTCGGTCTATGGCCATGCCCATCCAGTTGTTGGCGGCGCCTACATTCTTATAGCCGTCTTTGGGCCAGGTATCGTAGCCGTACTCGCCGGGTCGAGGTACGGTCCGGAACGCCCACACGACTCTACCAGTCCGGACGTTGTAGGCGCGGATATCACCCGGAAGGGCGGCGGCGCTTTCGTTGACGCGGGTGCCCATAATGATCAGGTCTTTATAGATTACTCCTGGGGTATTGGATATGACATAGTCATCAGCACCGGGACGTTCAAGGCCATCCCTGAGGTTGATCTTTCCTCCATTCCCAAAGGTGGCAATGGGCTTACCGGTGCGGGCATCCAGAGCGTACAGGTAAGAGCCATACCCGAAGAAAATGCGACTAGCTTTGCCGTCGGTCCAGTGGGTGACGCCCCGGCTGGTCATGCTGAAGGTATCGTCGGTGAGGTTAGTCTTCCAGAGTTCTCGTCCCGTGGCTGCTTCCAGCGCAAAGGCCTGCGAACCGGCCGACACCCCGTAGAGTACTCCGTTGATGACAATGGGGTTGCACTGCAGCTGGGTAGTATTCCGAACAGTATCCGCTCCGCCCGATGCGTACTCCCAGGCTACTTTTAGCTGGGACACATTACCAGTATCAATCTGAGTAAGCGGAGAATAGTGGTTCCGGTCGGGACCGCCGTTGTACTCGGCCCAGTCTTGGTCTAATTTATCAATGTCCGCTAGCGAACCCTTTTCGGGAGGCCCGGAAGAAGTACCTATCAGTGTTAGGACAACTACCGCCGGACTTAGTACATATAAGATATATCGAAACATGAAACAGGGTCAAGGGGTCGTAAAGGAGCTACTCAACTAGTAGTATATAAAGGAGGAGGATCGTCAAGTCTACCACAATATCTTTGAGGATGATAGTAGTACCGGGCCATACCTAGCTTTGTTAGACATGTTCATTCTCAAGAAGACCATCATGAATAATTTTGTAGTAACTGCCTCCGTCGTGGCAGCCCTTTTTTTCACCTCCGTTTCCACGCTTCAAGCCCAGACCAAAAGCCTCTTCAACGGCAAGGACCTCAAAGGCTGGCATGCCGATGTACCCGAGCACGATAAGAACCCTAATGCCATCAATCCCTTTCTAGTGCGCAATGGCATGCTTGTCAGCCTAGGTACTCCCGGTGGGCACCTGATTACGGATGCTTCCTACCAAAACTACCGTCTGGAAATCGAGTACCGCTTTGCCGGTAAGCCCGGTAACTGTGGCGCTTTGGTACACGCCTCAACGCCCCGCGCCCTGTATGAGATGTTTCCCAAGTCTATAGAAGTACAGATGATGCACCAGAATGCCGGTGATTTCTGGTGTATTCAGGAAGATATTGTAGTACCGGATATGGAGAAACGTCGCGGTCCCCGTGAGAAATGGGGGGTTAACGGTGATAAGCTCCGCCGTATTCCTAACCTCACCGATGGCTCCGAAAAGCCCGTCGGTGAATGGAACAAGATGACTATCGAATGTCTGAACGATTCGGTGAAAGTGTGGGTGAATGGCGATTTCGTCAACTTCGGCTATAACGCCACCGCCCGTAAGGGACAGATCGCCCTGCAGGCCGAGGGCTCAGAAGTAGAGTTCAGGAAGGTACTTCTAACACCGATAAAAAAGTTAAGCGAGTAATAAGTACCAAAGTGGTTGGTCGTAGCATTGCCTGCAATGCTACGACCAACCACTCTGATTATAAGTTCATAAGTGCCAACTATTGACTACTCCGTTACCTCCACCCCTTTCCAGAAGGCTACCATGTCTTTGAGCGGCTTGGCCTGATCCATGGGATTAGGGTAGTACCAGGCGGCATCCTTATTCACCTGCCCATCCACCTCGATGTCATAGTACGAAGCGGTACCTTTCCAGACGCAGGCTGTGTGGGTATCTGATTCCTTGAAGTATTCCTTATTAACGGACTCAGCCGGGAAGTAGTGGTTGTTCTCAATCACCATAGTTTCGTTGCTCTCGGCTAATACTTTGTTATTCCAAATAGCTTTCATAGTAGATACTAGTAAGTTGTTGAATGCAATGGTTTGTACTTGTCAGGCATTGGGCTAAGGTGTGGCATTGGCCCTCCCTTCATCCACCTGCACCTGCTTATACCCTATAAGCTATAATTCTATGCCAGGGTTTTGGCTATATTTGACGCTGACAAGCTACCCCTACTTTACTATTCTACTTATCACTTATCTTTCCATGCTCAGCCACGTACACCACATTGCTATTATCTGCTCCGACTACGCCCGCTCCAAGGCTTTTTATACTGACGTACTTGGGCTCACTATCGTACGAGAAGTATACCGTGAAGCCCGGCAATCGTATAAGTTGGACCTGGCGCTGAATGGTCAGTACATCATTGAGCTGTTTTCCTTTCCTGCTCCCCCGGCCCGACCATCGCGCCCCGAAGCGGCCGGACTGCGTCACCTCGCCTTCGCGGTGGAGGATCTGGAAGCATCCATTGCTACACTGAATAGTCAGGGAGTCGAAACTGAGCCCATCCGCACGGATGAGTTTACGCAGAGGCGCTTCACCTTTTTTGCTGATCCTGATGGGCTCCCCATCGAGCTCTACGAGAAGTAGCGACCTGGCAGTATTAGATAAATACAATTTTACATATACATTATATAGCTATCTTTCAGGCTAATATAGCTAATTTTGCAACGGTAAAAATTGTTATTTATCCACATCAACAAACGCATGAGCAAGAAAGAACTAAAAAAAGTAATATTGCTCCTGGGGGTACTATCCGCATTAGGTCCTTTTAGTATAGATATGTACCTGCCGGGCTTTCCGGCTATTGCCAAAGACCTCAACGTGAGCATAGCCGATGTAGGTCTCTCATTAACCAGCTACTTTATCGGGATTAGCGTAGGGCAGCTGTTCTACGGGCCCATTATAGACCGTTTTGGTCGTAAAGCTCCCCTACTCTTTGGTCTGTCGCTCTATACAGTGGCAGCGATTATCTGCGCCATGGCGCCCACGGTACACTGGCTGATCGCCCTGCGGGCGCTGCTGGCTCTGGGCGGATGCGCCGGTATGGTAGCCGGGCGCGCCATCGTACGGGACCTGTTTCCCCCGGCCGATACCGCCAAAGTATTCTCTACGCTGATGCTTATCATGGGTGTAGCTCCGCTCATTGCCCCTACCATGGGTGGCCTGATCGTAGCTTCACTGGGCTGGCGGTACATATTCGGCTTCCTGGCACTAATCAGTGCCCTTATGCTGGCGGCCGTCTATTTCTTCCTGCCCGTAAGCCGTCAGCCTGACCCTTCCGTCACACTTCGTCCATCGGCCGTACTGCGTGACTACTGGGTAGTACTCAAAGAGCCGACTTTCATGATTTATGCCATGGCCGGAGGCTTTGCCACCGGAGGCCTGTTTGCTTACGTAGCCGGTTCACCTTTTATTTATATGAACCTGCTCCACTTTACTGATGCTCAGTACGGATGGTTATTTAGCTTTAATGCATTAGGCTATATAGCGGGCAGCCAGGTCAACCGCCTTTGCCTGCGTACCTCTACCAGCGTCCGCGTGGCCGAATTATCATCGCTGTGTATAAGTATAGTAGGTTTTGTGATGGTAGCCGGGGTAGTGACCCAGTCCCTGCCGTGGATGGGGTTCCTGACCCTGTTATTCCTGTACCTATTTGCACTAGGCTTCCTGACCCCCAATACTTCGGCTCTTACGCTGGAGCCCATCACCCGGAATATCGGTAGCGCGTCGGCTTTTATGGGTTTTATTCAGCTGTTGTTCGGAGCCCTGGCGTCGGCCGTGGTGAGCTACCTACATAATGGCACGGCCATACCTATGGCCGGTGTAATGGCCTTCTGCGCCATTGCCAGCTTTACCCTACTACTGGTTCAAAAGTTCAGAACCTCGGACCGGAACGTAGAAGCCGCTGCCTAACTAGACGAGCTAGTAGTACCTCATAAAAACAGGCCGCTCTGGATCAGAACCCGGAGCGGCCTGTTTTACTTTTTTGCTTGAGTAAGGCATTCCTAGTACCCTAACCATCAACCCATATACCGTAGTGTTGGCACCAGGAAGGTGGACTCAGGCTCCTGCTATCCGTTGCCTATCTACTGCCCATATGCTAACTTCCAATTCCATTCCGGCCAAATGGGCACGAAATGTGCGTATATTGAAGCCGTAATACCTTATACCAATCTTTACTTCCAATGCTTGGCTCATTACTCATCTGGCTTTCCCGACACCGCTGGCCCGCCAGGCTCTGGACGTTCCTGATCATGGTAGCCTGTACCTGGCCCGGCAAGGAACTACCGGATGCTCCGGTTACCTACTTTGATAAGATTGTACACGTAGGCATGTTTGCGGGCTGGACCCTGCTCTGGACCCTCCTGAAGCCAAGACAGTCTACACTAGTGGCGGTGGTTGGAATCCTATTCGGCGTTTTTATTGAATTTTATCAGCAGATGCTTCCCTTTGACCGGAGCTTTGACTGGTGGGACATCGTAGCCGATGCGGGAGGGGTAGTGGTGGGTTACCTGCTATTCGTGCTGGTAAACAAATACGCTGACCTGTCTCAGCAAAGAGTCTAGATCAGCGTATCGTTTATTTTTCATCTATGAATCAGCACAGGCCTCCCTCTGCTGATTTTTTTCTTGTAGGTACCAGTAGTTTCTTCCGTATTCTGCTCATTGGATTGTAGCCAGGCGTAGGGGTAGTTATCCTCTTCCTCCTGGGCTTCTTCGGCCCAGGAGGAACGACTCATTTAACGCTTTCAGATTGACACACATGGTATTCCGGGTGTTTATCAGAAAACGTTACAACGTGACATTCGGTCTCTTGACTTATCTACCTCCAGCGCTTGTACTGGTTGATCAGTCCGTTGGTAGAGCTGTCGTGATCCGATACCGGCCAGTCGTTCTGGAGCTCAGGATAGATTTTGTTAGCCAGCTGCTTGCCCAGCTCTACGCCCCACTGATCAAAACTGAATATATTCCAGATGACCCCCTGCACAAATATCTTGTGCTCATACATGGCAATGAGGCTACCGAGTACCCGCGGATTGATCTTCTTTACCATAATGGAGTTGGTCGGGCGATTGCCTTCGAATACCTTGAACGGTGTAAGAAAATCTACCTCCTCCTTGCTCTTGCCCGCGGCTACCAGTTCCTCTTTGGCTTCGTCATAGGTCTTGCCGTTCATGAGGGCTTCGGTCTGGGCGAAGAAGTTCGACAGTAGCATCTTGTGGTGCTCACCAATCGGGTTGTGGCTGTTGGCAGGTGCTATGAAGTCACAAGGGATCAGCTTGGTACCCTGGTGGATGAGCTGGTAGAAAGCATGCTGCCCGTTGGTACCGGGCTCACCCCAAATGATAGGTCCTGTCTGATAATTGACGGGTTGGCCGTCTCGTCCTACCGACTTGCCGTTGCTTTCCATATCGCCCTGCTGGAAGTAAGCGGCAAAGCGGTGCAGGTACTGATCGTAGGGCAGAATGGCGTGTGACTCGGCTCCGAAGAAGTTGTTGTACCAGATCCCCAGCAGGGCCAGCATCACGGGTATATTCCGCTCAAACTTGGTAGTACGGAAGTGGTTGTCCATATCGTGCGCACCGGCCAGCAGCTGCTCGAAGTTCTGGAAGCCTATGTAGCAGGCAATCGACAGACCAATGGCTGACCACAGGGAGTAGCGCCCTCCTACCCAGTCCCAGAAGCCGAACATATTCTCAGGGTCTATACCGAATTTCTCTACTTCCTTTCGGTTGGTCGAGATAGCGACGAAGTGCTTCTTTACGTGCTCGTCGTTCTTAGCCTTTTCCAGGAACCACTCACGGGCCGAATGCGCATTGGCCATGGTCTCCTGGGTAGTAAAGGTCTTGGAAGCGATCATGATCAGGGTCGTCTCCGGATTCAGGCCTTTCAGCGTTTCGGCAACGTGAGTACCATCCACATTGGAAACAAAGTGTACGTTCAGGCCTTTCTTTCCGTAGGCTTTAAGCGCCTCAGTCACCATTACCGGCCCCAGGTCACTACCACCGATACCAATATTGACCAGATCAGTAATCTCTTTACCGGTGTAGCCTTTCCATGCTCCCGAACGCACGCTGGTCGAGAAGCTCTTCATCTTTTCCAGTACCTCATTCACCTCCGGCATTACGTCCTTTCCATCCACCATGATGGGCGTGTTAGAACGATTGCGAAGCGCAACGTGCAGTACGGCACGACCTTCGGTCCGGTTGATCTTTTCGCCGGTAAACATTTGTTCGATAGCCTCCTGCAGACCACACTCCTCCGCCAGTTGCACCAGGTACGCACGGGTACGGCTGTTGATCCGGTTTTTGGAATAATCTACCAGAATATCTCCCAGCCTGATCGAAAACTTTTTGAATCGGTTTTCATCCTCCTCAAAGAGCTCGCGAAGATGTTTCTTCGCCAGGGTCTTATGATGGGTCTTGAGTTTCTTGAAAGCAGCTGTCTGGTCAAAAGGAGTAACTGAAAGCATGGGTATTATATCGATGAGTTTTTATAAATAGTCTATGAGTACAACCTGGGCATCGGGCGATTGCAGATTACAAAAGTAGCTCTTTACAGGATTTATTAGGAGCTTTTCGCAGATTTTGTATATTCGCACCCACCTTATACACACCTGTAGTCTAAATGCATACTCCCGTCAGGCTTCCCTGGTTAGTTTGGATGTTGGCGTTCCTGAGCGCCGGGCTTCACCTCATTTTCTTTCAGAACCTCGAGTACCACCGCGACGAGCTGCTCTATTTTTCCCTCGGCAAGCACCCAGCCCTGGGCTACGCTTCGGTACCTCCGCTGATAAGTTTACTGTCGTGGCTGATCCAGTTCGTAGCGGGCGATTCCCTCTTTGCGGTAAAGCTACTCCCCTCCCTGATGAGCGGGGTCATGGTAGTACTGGGGGCATTACTGGCCCAGCAACTGGGTGGACGCAAGTACGCCATGAAATTAGCCGCGGTCGGTATGATCATCCCTCCCCTGATGCTCCGGGCGTTCTTTCTGTACCAGCCGGTATTTTTGGATATCTTTTTCTGGACCCTTTGCTACTACTGGTTTATCCGGTACCTTAATACCGACGCCCCCCGGTACCTGTACTTCCTGGGAGCTACGGCCGGGCTGGGCTTCCTGAACAAGTACCTGATCCTGCTCCTGATCCTCTGTATTATCGCCGCCCTGCTCCTTTCGCACCGGCGCGTCATACTACAAAGCAGGCACTTTGTGGGAGCCATGCTGCTGGGGTTTATCATTGTGCTTCCCAACCTGATCTGGCAGCTTATCCACGGCTTTCCACTGACTCAGCACATGAATGCCTTGGAAACCACCCAGCTTACCCACGTAGACCGGGTGGCGTTTCTGGTCGAACAGGTACTGATGCCCTTTGCGGCCATGCCTCTGGTCATAACCGGCGTGGTGTATCTGCTGCGTATGAACCGCTTCAAAGTGGTAGCCATGAGTGCTCTGCTGGTGGTGGCGGTGCTGTTTTCGGTGCAGGGCAAAAGCTACTATACAGCAGGTATATTTCCGGTACTGATTGCCGGCGGGACTATCATTTGGGAAAGGGTACTTAGAAGCACGTATACGCGTATAGGTTTTCCTGCACTGATGGTACTGTTTACGCTCCCCCTCCTACCACTGGGTTTGCCGGTAACCCATACCAAGGGCTTAGTAGCTTACTTCAATGGCCTGGAAGAGAACTTCGGGATAGACTTTGGCCGCCGCTTTGAAGATGGCACGGTACACCCCCTCCCGCAGGACTACGCCGACATGATTGGCTGGGAGGAACTGACCGCTATTGTAGATAAGGCCTATCGCCAGACACAGGACAAAAGCAAAACGCTCATCTACTGCGAAAACTACGGACAAGCCGGTGCCGTCACCGTGATAGGCAGCAAGTATGGCCTACCGGAGCCCATGTGCTTTAACGAGAGCTTCCTGTACTGGGCCCCCAAACACCTGGATAAAGACATTCAGGAGTTTATCTATGTCAATGACGAATTGGGTGATGACATACCCGGTCTGTTTGCCGACATTAAAGAAGTAGGCCGCATCACCAACCCCTACGCCCGTGAGCGAGGCACGCAGGTGTACCTGTGCCGTCAGCCCAAAGTCAATATCAGCCAGTTCCTCCGTGAGCGTATAGCCGAAGAAACGCCTTTTTAATGGTGAGTGAGAGATTGAGTGAGTGGTGAATGAGTGATTGAGTGGCAGCGGTGAAAGATAGAATGTACCTACAGTTTTCAACTTTCCTCCCTTTCTCCTTTCATCCTTTACTCCTTTCCCCCTACCTCCTCTTCAGGATTACCTGGTAGGGGCCCACTTCCTTTTCTCCGTTGGATAGGGATACCTGCAGATCGGTTTTTCCGGCGGGAAGAGTGATGTTCGGGATGGTACCTTTAGTACCGTCTCCGGCTACCGATCCTCTGAATGTTTTCCCACTACCCGACATACTAAGCTGCCAGCCGGGATGAGGCTTATCGAGGATGACTTCCGCATCAAAACTGGCGGGCTTTGCCACCTCTACCTGCCATAGCCCCTGCTCCCCCCAGCCCTGGCCCCGCGTAAGTATCCAATCCTGCTGGCTCAGGCGGGTGGTGGTTTCGTGGTCGGTACCCAGTACAATGCGGGGTTTGGCGTAGTTGTTGGGGCGGGTACCGGATACATTCCGGTACCACGTCATATACCCGGCCTTCATCTTCTCCACTACTTCGGGTAGTTGATCCGCCAGGTTTTGCTTTTCGCCGGGATCGTTCAGAACATCGTATAGTTCAAATTTCTCCCCATTAGGACTAAGCAGCTTGTACCTTGGAGCCCGGGCCGCAAAGGCGACAAAGGGTTTGGGTTCATCGCCCCGGTGCCACTGCATATACAGCGTCCGGTCCGGCCACTCCACCTGTTTGCCTTCCACCAGCGGCAGAAAACTCCTTCCGTCTATGACCCGGTCTTTAGGGAGTGGGGCTCCGGCGGCATCCAGCAGCGTAGGCATGATATCAATATGAGCCACCGGCCGGTCGCTGACGGCACCGGCTTTCAGACGCCCGGGCCAGCGCATGTAGTAGCAGGTACGTATGCCCCCTTCCCACACCTGCCCCTTACCTCCCCGGAACGGACCGTTGTAGCGGGTGGTCTGCGGCCCGTTATCCGTCATAAATATGAGGATGGTATTTTCGGCCAGATCCCACTCGTCCAGCTTCTGTAGGAGCTTTCCTACATTCTGATCTACGTTGTCCACCATAGCATAGATTCGGGCCAGGTCTTCAGCCCGTTTTTCGGGATTCGGGAAGTCGCCCCGTAGCGCCGATGCTACTCCTTTCTTTCTGTACTTAGCCAGCAACTCCTCCGGTACATCATGGAAGGGATCGTGCGGCGCGTTGGTAGCTATGTAGGCAAAAAAAGGCTTCCGCTGCTGTCGGCTTTGCTCTATAAACGAGAGGGCCCTATCAAAGTACACATCGGTGCAGTAGCCTTTGGTCTGTACTTCCTCCCCGTTGTGATACAGTATGGGATCGGTGTAGCGGCGGTTGTTGTGCAGCGGTTCGGAGGGCTGAGCCAGTCCTCCGCCAAAATGCACCAGCGCCTCCTCAAAACCCTGATCGTTGGGACGCATGGGATAGGTATCGCCCAGGTGCCACTTACCAAATATCCCTGTCCGGAAACCCCGGCCTTTAAGTACCTCGGCCAGGGTCACCTCTTCGGTATCCATCATGGAGCGGCCCTGGTAGGTATCCACTACCCGCGTACGATAGTTGTAGCGGCCCGTCATGAGGCTGGCGCGGGTAGGGCTGCATACCGGACTCACGTAGAAGTGACTCATGCTGACGCCCTGCCGGGCCAGCGCGTCGATATGGGGTGTTTCGATTACCGGATTGCCCGTCACGCCCAGGTCACCGTAGCCCTGGTCGTCGGTCATGATGAGTATGATATTGGGAGGCGTACCGGTAGTACTCTGTACGGAGCCGGACGTACTGCGGTGGCAGCTCAGGTGTAGAAGTCCAGCCAGAAGGGTGAGTATAATAGAGGTAGCTAAACGCTGCATGAGACCTGGTTTGTTCAACCTTGAAAAGCAGAACCTACCCGAAAATTACTGAACCCGGTCAGCTTAGTCTAGTACAGGTACCAGCCTGAGCTGTATACTTAATCATACGCTTCCAGATCGTCTTCCCGTTGGTTTGACAGGTAGGAGCCTTCCTCGGTTTTGGTCGAGCTGGCTACCATCCGGTTGATCTCTTCCATTTCGGCCGCGGTGAGGTTGCGCCACTTCCCTACTGGTAGGTTGTGCAGGGTTACGTTCATGATACGGACCCGCTTCAGGCGCGTAACGTTATAGCCCAGGTACTCACACATCCGACGGATCTGACGGTTGAGGCCCTGCGTCAGGATAATGGTAAATACGTAGCTGCTCTCTTTCCGGACGTAGCATTTCCGGGTAACGGTATCCAGGATAGGTACACCATTACTCATGCGGTTGACAAACTCTGGCGTGATGGGCTTATCCACCGTCACCACGTACTCTTTTTCGTGGTTATTACCCGCCCGCAGGATCTTGTTGACGATATCGCCGTCGCTGGTCAGGAAGATGAGGCCTTCGGAAGGCTTGTCCAGGCGACCGATGGGAAAGATTCGCTCCGGGTGTTTGATGTAGTCAATGATATTACCCTTGATGTGCCGCTCCGTAGTACAGGTAATACCAACGGGTTTATTAAAAGCAATATATACCTCAGCCTTGCGCCTGGCCTTCAGAGGCTTCCCGTTGATCCGGACATCATCCTCATCGGTGGCCTTATCACCCAGCACGGCCGGCCGGCCATTGATCGTTACCCTACCCTGTTCAATGAGTTTATCGGCTTCGCGTCGCGAACAGAATCCTGTTTCGCTGATGTATTTGTTCAATCGGGTTGATGATGCGCTTTCGTCTGCCATTGTACTTCTTATTAGTTTTTTCCTACTACCCCCCACGTTTCCACATCATGCAGGTACACATTAAAATCAACGTACCCCTTTACACCATCTACCCACCCTTTTTCGCTGTGTTGCCAGAACAGGACATGCGCATTTTCGGCCAGGTCGTCGAGGTGGGTGCGGGAGTAGCCAGCCAGCCAGAGCGGGTACTCGTCAAAATTACCGGCTATGTACTTCTGATAAAAGTGTTCGTTGGTATAGATAATAGGCTTCACCCCGTAGTGCTTCTCTACAATGGTGAGCCAGTTGCGTACACCTTTAATAATGATATCAACCGGCTTACCGGCTTCTATTTCCAGATCCAGTACCGGGGGCAGGTCCCCGTCCTGCATTTTTACTTTCCTGATAAAATTATCAGCCTGCAGGCTAGAGTATACCCGCGGATTATAAAAATGGTAGGCCCCCCTGCGGATACCTACCCGACGGGCCTCCTTCCAGTTGCGCTCGTACTGGCGGTCGGCGTGGGTAGCTCCTTCGGTCGCCTTGATGTACACGAAATCAATCCTGACTCCTTCTGACTTCACGGCTTTCAGCTTGTCCCAGTCAATAGTGGCGTTGTGATGCGAAATATCAATACCGTGTATAGGGTAGCGCATAGGTAGCCTGATCCCGAACCGCTGGATGTGCGTCCACTGGTTCTCGTTCCGGAAGCTATTCCACCAGATGATCCCACCGATGAGCAACACTACTCCTGCGATAATGCCCCACCCTATCAGCGGCAGGGGTTTCTTATCGGGTTCTTTCTTCGTTTTAAATTGTTGTGCTTTACGCGCCATACCACCACAAAAATACAAAGAGCCCACAAATATGATTGACCGGAGCCATAAATCATCGTAGTGACTATAGTACTTAAGTAAAAAGGCCCTTCCCGATGTAGAGAAGGGCCCATTATATAAACAGGTAAGTACCAGAAGTACCCTTACTTATTAGGCTGTGGCGTGTAGCGCAGGTAGGGCTTCACAATACGCAGTCCTTTGGTAAACTTCTTCTCGGCATCTTCGGTACTAACGGCAGGCACCACGATCACATCTTCGCCGTCTTTCCAGTCAGCCGGAGTAGCTACCGAGTGATTAGCGGTAAGCTGTAGCGAGTCAACCACGCGGAGCAACTCGTTGAAGTTACGACCCGTCGAAGCAGGGTACGTCAGCGTCAGCTTGATCTTCTTGTCAGGACCAATGATGAATACCGAACGCACGGTTGACTTTTCGCTGGCGTTGGGGTGGATCATATCATACAGCTGGGCTACCTTGCGGCCTTCGTCTGCAATGATCGGGAAGTTTACATCCGAGCCGGTCACCTCGTTAATATCGGGTATCCAGCGATTGTGCGACTCCAGGTCGTCTACGCTTACGGCTATTACTTTAACGTTACGTTTTGCAAACTCACCCTGAAGAAGAGCTGTTTTGCCTAGCTCAGTAGTACATACAGGTGTAAAATCGGCCGGGTGAGAGAAAAGCATACCCCAGCTATCGCCGAGCCATTCATGAAAACGGATAGGTCCCTGGGTAGTATTGGCCTCGAAATCAGGGGCAACATCTCCTAAGCGTAGTGACATAGTTGTGTAGGTTTGAAGTTTGGAAACAATAATCTATTAAGCTTATAGACTTTATAAACGCAAATATAGAAGATATGATTCAATACGAAAGTGTCTTTTTCAGGACCGGCCCCAGCTCTGAAATATCTGAATGACTATATCACTTAGTATAATGGTATCATGCTGATTCTTTCCGGGCAAAAACCAATAAAGCCGAAAAAAGTACTGTTCATCGAATATTTTTGCGGTAGCATAGCTTAAGTCTATACATTTAAGACTGCATAATTATAGGCTGCCCACACCACCCGAGTCCTTATTACCACTGAGGGTGTGGGTAAGGCAACATGCTCCATGGAGACAACTAATATACATACACTCGGACTACTGGAAAACGCAAGCGAGACGCTTTCCCTGCTTTTGGAGGGCAGCAATGCGGGCGTATGGAAGTGGGATGTACTGACTGGTCAGGAATGGTGGAGCAAGCGTCTGTATGAAATGCTCGGTTATGAAGACCAGGAGATTGAGGCTTCAAACGAAAACTTCCTGACTATACTCCTGCACCCCGATGACCAGTCAATAACCAGTCAGGCTCTTAACAATCACATCCATCACCACCAGCCCTATAAGCATCCCGTCCGGCTGAAGCATAAGGATGGCGGCTACCGCTGGTTTGAGACGACGGGGCAGGCCCAGTTTAACCCGGCGGGTGAGCCGGTATATATGGTAGGTACTGTCATCAACATTGATCAGCAGGTACAAAGCCTCGAAGAGCTGGAGCGTAGCAAGCAACTCCTGGAAGAAACCCAGACCCTGGCCCGGGTAGGTGGATGGGAGTATTACCTGGACCGGCACGAGCTATTCTGGACCAGTACCATGTACGATATCTTTGGCTTACCCCAGGGCCAGCCAGTGCAGGTAGAGGATATCGCCGGGTATTTTACGGAAGCATCGCAGCAGACGATTCAGGAGCAGCTTGTAAATGCCATCGCGGAGGAGGCTCCCTTTGATCTTGAGCTGCAGCTTATAACCGCACAGAAGAATAAGATATGGGTACGACTGACAGGCAAGCCCATTAGTACTACCGGGGGCAAGGTAGCCGGGCTCAGGGGTGTTCTGCAGGATATACATACGCAGAAGCTGCGGGAAATTCAGTTTACGGACTCCCTGCATACCATCACCCGACAGAATAACCGCCTGCTTGACTTTGCCTTCATCGTTTCGCACAACCTGCGCTCGCACGCTGGTAATCTGGAAATGATGCTGGAGGTCATGAAGATCAGTAACAGCGAAGACGAAAGAAACAGGATCCTCTCGTTTATTGAACATATATCGGCCGAACTTAACCAGACCATCGGCCAGCTCAACGAGGTCATATACGTACAGCAGGATATTACACAGGACAAGCAGAGCCTCGATGTAGCTGACTATATACAGCTCACCCGCGAAGCCCTCCAGGACGACCTCCAGTCGCATCAGGTGCAGATCGTGGAGGGCCAGCTTGAGTGCAACACTATTGTTACCAATCCCGCCTTTTTACAGAGCATCCTGCTGAGCCTGGTGCTGAACGCCATCAAGTACCGCCATCCCGACCGTACCCCCACCGTCCGGATCAGCACCTCCCTCGAAGACAACAGACCTGTACTTACCGTAACGGACAATGGTGTAGGAATAGACCAGTCGAAGTTTGAGACGGATCTGTTCAGCCGCTACGAGACCATCCATGCCCATCCGGCCGCGCGTGGGATCAGCCAGTACCTTACCAGGGGCCAGGTAGAAGCTCTGGGAGTAAGCATAGATGTCCAGGCTGTTTCTGCCAGCGGATCTACATACAAAATCACATTCTGATGAAAAAGATTGACACAGCCTATATCATTGACGATAGCCACATTTATGTGTTTGGGTTGTCCAAAATTATAGAGACCTACAAGCTGTGTAATAATCTGCTGGTTTTTGAAGACGGAGAAAAAGCAATCCGTCATATCCTGGAAAATATCCATGACGACAGTGCCCTGCCCGAAATCATACTACTGGATATCAACATGCCCGTCATGAACGGCTGGGATTTTCTGAATGAGTTTGTGAAGCTGAAGGAGAGCATCAGCAAGGACATTACCATATACATGGTGAGCTCGTCCATCGACCCGGAAGACCTGGAAAGGGCCAAAAGCTACAAGGAAGTATCGGAGTATATCACCAAGCCCATCTCCATCAGCCGCCTCAAAGACCTACTGAAGGTGGCCTAGTGACCCAGCAATAACCTGAAAACAACTATACATCTACTGCAGAATTAAGGGGTACCGGAAATCCGGTACCCCTAACTGTTTTACTCCTCTCTAACTCTACGTTTACTGCACCCTCAGGTTGACAGCAAAATCATTGACCGGCCCCAGTACGGTTTCCAGCCGGAACTTTACCTGATTACCCGAAGTACTTCCGGTACGGGCCTGGACGGGTATCCTCAGTTTTTCGCCCCTCTTAAGTGTAAGCGGAAACTTCGGCAGCTTCACATCAAACTGCTCCAGCTCCTTACCGATTAGCTCGGCCGCTATGAGCTCCACCTCCTCACCCTTGTTCTCGACTTCGATGGTCTGTGCGCCCTTTTCCGAGATCTGTATATCCTGGCGGGTACTTACCAGCCTGGGCTCCCCCTTCTGCTGGAACTGGATGGGACGTAGTTCGATATCTTTCAGGAAGTGCTCAGCACCTTCGCTCTGGAACTGGATCTGGCCGCTGGTAGTCTGCTGCTGCAGATCAGCCCGGTAGATGTTATACAGGCGGTTCACCACGAATCCATTGACGATAAATACCGCGTCGGCTCCGCGGGCCACCAGCTCACCGGTGGTCCAGTCGTCGGGTCTGCTCTCAAAGTTGCCCGAGCGGAACACCCGCTTATCGGTAGGCCGCAGGGGTGCAAAAGGGTCGTATTGGTTGACATCGTCGGTATCGTCTTTGGACGGCGAAAAGGCCAGCAGTGGCACCCCCGCTCCTACGTTGTGGTAATCACCGATGTCGGTTTCCTGAATCTGCATCTCAATACTACGCATCCAGCACTTGGAGCCGTAGTCGTACGGCAGTGAGCAGTGAAAGAGCAGACCGCCGTCGGCTACCGCGTTTTCGCGGGGGGGCCATTTCTTGGTACCGAACTTCACCTGGTACCGGAGGTGGTAGTTGCTGTACGATTTATCCGTAAACACTCCGCCCCAGTCCTGACCGGATACGTGGATCATCCCGTCGGTCACTTTGAATACACCGTGCGGGTCTTTGTTGAGCCCGATGGGCGTCTGGTCGGCGGCCGATTTGGACGGAACCAGGTAGGTCCCCCACCCGCTGAAGTCCTTGCCATTGAACAGGCTCTGCCACTTCGCCGCACTCTGGGCCTGAGCGTCTCCTCCATTGATGAGCAGGAGGGCTGTGAAAGCAGCTGCAAGAAGATTGATTGGTTTTTGCATCATAGGAATAGTTAATGTGCCGGTACTGCTGATACCGTATTGGTAGTAAGATTGATTGGTTAGTCAAAAGTAGAGAAGCGATGTACAAGCCTTATTGTACAAATCCATTGTAAATTGGTAGATACCTATTATGAAGCGCTATATCCAGTACGAGCCGTTCAATATCTATGTATTTGAAGCCAGTGAGTGGCAGCATCCGGTCCATAATCACAGCTACTTCGAGATCATCTTTATCCGGGATGGGCGGGGCCGGCACTGTATCAATGATAACATTTTCCAATACGCGGCCGGGGATGTGTTCCTGCTGGGGCCCGACGACTATCACTACTTCGACATCCAGGAGCATACGCACTTTTGCTACATACGCTTTACCGAAGTATTCCTGGAAGACCACAGCCAGCCCAAGTCCCCCAACTGGATCCGTACTGTGGAGTCGCTGCTACATTCGCCCTACCAAGCTACTGGTTCGGTAGTAGCAGACAGTCAGCAGAAAGCACTCCTCGAGCACCTGCTCACGGTGCTGATCCATGAGTACACCCACCGCGAGGAAGGCTCCTACGAGCTCATCATGAACGGTATCATGAAGGCCATTCTGGGTATACTGGCCCGAAATATGGTGCGACAGGACCTGGTACGGCGGAAAGATACCCGCAATCAGAAGCTCATTGAGGAGGTGGTGCTGTACATCCGGCAGCACATACGGCAGCCCGAGTTGCTCCGGATCGAGCAGCTGGTAGCCCGGTTTAACTACTCGGCCAGCTACCTGAGTACCCTCTTCAAGGATCAGACTGGCGAGTCACTGCAGCAGTATATTATGAAGTACAAGCTCAAGCTGATCGAAAACCGCCTCCTGTACAGTAGCCTCAGCGTGTCGCAGATAACCTACGAGTTTGGCTTTACGGATGGCAGCCACCTCAACAAGCTATTCAGGAAGTACTATGGCATGACGCCCAATGAGTTTAGAAATTCCATTCTCAGCAAGCCCAGTGAGCAGGATCAGGCGTAGCTACGGCTGGCATTATTTTTATAATATGTATGAATATAAGTACATAACTTAGTTTTCATATCCTTATTACACTCATTGTATGGAACAGAAACTCAAAAATGCATGGAACAGAATAGTTCTGTTTTTTGCCGCTATGCTAGGACACGCTGTAGCCTTTGCCCAGGAAAAAGAACTTGATGTAAACGTTGATATCAATAGTGGTGGTGAAGCCGCCTGGTACTCCAACCCGGTAGCCTGGGTGGTCGGTGCGGCTATTTTCATCATCCTGCTCGTAGCAGTTTCAAGAGGTGGTGGTCGTACAACCGCGGATCGTTAAGTAGGTAACTATATCCGGAAAGCCTTCACCCGCATTGGGTGAAGGCTTTTTTGTTTTCGGCCCTTCATCCTTCCCCTCCTGCTCTTCTGCTAAGTAGGTCAGGTCAGCCGCTGCCTTACCATGGTAGTACCCTATTCCTAACCACCTGCACGTACAAACCATTTATTCCGCTCATGGTACTGCTACTGGGCACTTGCACCACCGTAGCGCAATCCTGGCGCAGTGAGTTATAAATCGGGGTCCCGGGGCAGCCGGTAGTACTCCATTTGGCCAAAAAAAGAGAGGCATTCGGGGGATACCCCTGAGTGCCTCTTGTATTACTAGCTTCTTGTATGTATCAATTAATACTGATTACCAGTTACTAACGGTACTCAAATCGTAATCTACATTCACAGCGGGGTTCTCTTTGGTTTCGACCTTGTTAGTACTGATAGTACTGCAGGCCGCTACAAATGCTACAAGCGCAACTAATAGGATCAAAGAAAGCTTCTTCATAATAAGTAGTTGTTTGGGAGGGACTTAAAGATTCATTTTACACAGATATGTAACTTATTAGCAAGTGCCGTGCCAACTTTTATCGCCGTTGATTATTTACATCGAAATTATTTTCTCTGGCATAATCCGCTTAGCAGAAAGCACTTATTGAAAATACGCTCAGAATCATTTCTTTCCGGAACGCGCGTATTTTTCAGGTGCCGGAGGTACCCTAAAGCCATTTTAAAGTGTATACTGGCCACTGCACTGCTTGCAGACGATGAAGTTGGTTACTTTCGGCTCGAAAAATCACAGCCCCAACCTATTGAGAGGCGGGCAGTAAAGCGTTGACTGCCAATCAACAGGTGAAGTAGATGCAGACATTTTATAGTAGTGGCAGTAGATGCTTAAGGAGAGGTAGATGAGGGTGGAATTTCGAATGATTACGGAAAGGAGTAACTTGTAGCCCTTTTAGTACAGATTTCATAGATTAACGTTACGATGATTCAGAGAATAGTTACATGGTATACGATCGAAGAGAAGAAGCCATGGAATATGGAGCTGGTTATCGTGATCAACAGAACAGGTATGAAATTCGAGCCGGCTATCTACTACCACGATAAGTATGAGGGCGGCTTCTTCCGATTGATTGATGAACTGGGCGACGAAGAGCGGATACCCTTTGAAGTAGCCTACTGGTCTCCCCTAAACTTCTTTCCCATAGATTAGTAGCAAGTGTAGTTACCCATACAGGTGGCTGGGTCTCAAATTTCTTCCTTGAACTTATAATTTAGTAAAGAGCCCAACTTTTGATTTCAAAGACTAATTCAGCGATCAATAAGTAAGTCGTTTCATATACCTGTTGCTCGATACAGGTCACTCTACGTTTCGACGCACCGGATGAGGAACTCAGGATAAGGTACATTCTTCAAATGTAAGTGCCACCGAATGTGCCTACAATAGAAGAAAGGGGAAGTGCTTTTTAGAGCTTGTAAGCATAAAAAAACGCTACTGGTATCAGTAGCGTTTTTTATTGGAAGTGGTGGAGAATATCGGATTCGAACCGATGGCCTCTACAATGCCATTGTAGCGCTCTAGCCAACTGAGCTAATCCCCCGGGCTGTGCTTGGTGTCCCAAACGGAGTGCAAATATGTTCGGTACTTTTTAAATACGCAATACCTGAGGCTATTTTTTTTAATATTTTTTTATTCCCGCCTCAGCCCTACCTACCCCCAAACAACGGCCCAAAGCGACTTTATACCGGTTATTCGAATTTAAACGTTACATTTGAAGTTGGCTTTCAGGTAGGTAGGTTCGTTCCGAGTTTGTTCATTCTATTTGTCTATTGCCTCGCTCAAAATGAACAACTAACACGATAAGCACCCTGCATGAAACTGAAAGGACAGGTAAAATTTGTCAGCAAAGACAAAAATCAATTTTTTAATACGCTTCGCAAACGCGTCGATCAGCATTTTGCAGATACGGGACAGTCCAAGCACGCCAATGGTACCATGTACCTGAAGTCGGCAGTGCTGGTGAGTGCCTATGTGCTGCCTTTTATAGCTCTTCTGGCCTTTCAGCCCCCACTGGCACTCAGTATGGTACTGTGGTTTGTGATGGGCCTGGGAGTAGCCGGTATCGGTATGAGTGTCATGCACGATGCCAACCACGGCGCCTACTCTGACAATACCCGCATCAACGAGCTCATGGGTTACACCCTGAACCTGGTAGGTGGCGGGGTGCTCAACTGGAAACTACAGCACAACATCCTGCACCATACCTATACCAATGTAGTACCTATGGACGAGGATATCCAGGACCGGCTGGTGATTCGGCTTTCTCCGCATACCACTACCCGCTTTATCCATAAGTTCCAGTGGATCTACGCCTTCTTTTTTTACGGTATCCTTACCCTGTACTGGGTACTGCTGAAAGACTTTATCCAGTATGCCTCTTTTATCAAATCAGGGGTCAATACCCAGTCGCAGGCCGAAAACCGGTCTTTACTGGTAAGGCTGATCGCCCTGAAACTGGTCTATCTGACGGTTATGTTTGTGGTACCGGTCGTGTACTTCTCCATACCGTTCGCCGAAGTACTTTGGGGCTTTCTGCTGATGCACTTTACGGCGGGTATTATCCTGACGGTAGTTTTTCAGCTGGCCCATACGGTGGAGGGTACTCACCACCCGCTCGCCAATGACCAGGGCATTATCGAAAATGACTGGGCTATTCATCAGCTGCAGTCGACGGTTAACTTTTCCCGTCAGAACAGGTGGCTGTCCTGGTACGTGGGTGGCCTTAACTTCCAGATCGAGCACCACCTCTTCCCGCGCATCTGCCATGTACACTATCCGGCCATAGCGCCGATCGTGAAGCAGACCGCCGAAGAATATGGGCTCACTTACATGGAAAACGAAACATTTGGGGAGGCACTACGCTCGCATATAGCTACGCTGCAGCGCTTTGGCACGCTGCCCGATATCAATGAAGCCATTGGCTAACCCGGCCGCAACAGACCGTACTACCCGAGTAGAGATCAGGCTCCCTTACACATAAGGGAGCTTTTTTTATGGTAGGCCCTGCACCGGATGTCCCGGGCCGGCCGGTACCTGTTACCTCTTGCCTCCCATAAACTTGGCAAAGAGCCACACGACGGCTACGATCACCACGACGACCATGATGGCTCCCACGTAAACACCGCCTTTGAATACCGAGCCAATAAAGTCACAACTGGTTAAGCTCAGGGTAAGTAACAGAATGATCAGTAAATTCAGGTAAGATTTCATAGTAAGGATGAATGGTTGGTGTGAAGCACTAAAACCTTAAAAAATCATTCCAATACGTCTTTCAAAGCCTTTTTATGTACCGGATCAGGCAATATTGGTATAAGTATTGCGGTCAGGGTACGTGTACTTCTCATCACTTCGGGTAGTACCTGCTATATCCACTACCTACCATTTTCTTTTTTCTGGATTCCAACCTTTTAAATGACTTTATAGGGGGCATTCGGCCTTGACTGGCACCCATACCCCAAAAAACGGTACAGTTATTGCTCCTCTATGGGCGCATACCTGCCAGTACGCATACCCACTAAAAATAGGATTACACACACAACTTTCTAAAATCGTGGCAGACCATAGCCTTTTCACAGCAGACTACTACCACTTCCCCCTGTTCAGGTCCACACCCTGCGATCCGGAATCCAATGGCTGCAACTCCATCCGGAACCATCCCACCAGCTACCAGTACCCTTTATCATATTCTGATTTCCCATACCAATGCCCATAGCGTCGTAAGCCCTCTTATGCCCCGCTTTTCTATCTAACTGAATGACCAGTAAGTAAACCCACATGAAGAAATTCTACCTCTTTTTACTTCCTCATCGTTATCTCTCTCTTTTCCTGTCAGGAGCCCTTGGCTTACTAACCCATCAGGTATCCCAGGCTCAGATCCTCCAGAATGGGGCCGTCAGAGCCAACTTCGGCGTAGATGCCGGCTTATATTCCGGTATTATTGAGTACGGTGCCGGTACACCAGCGGCTGGTACCGTTGACTGGTTTAAAGGCCCTACCGGCCGGGGAGCCATTGATGAAGCCAACCCCTCAGCTATTACTACCCTGCTGCAGGCTGGCGGCAATCCTACGTATGAGCGCCGTATGAATGGCAACATGAGCAGCTACGTGGATGCATCAGGTACTAAAAGACAACTACTGATCGATGGTGTATGGGCGAGGGACCTTTTTGGCGGAACCGGTGGAATAGATCAGACTTCGTACACGTCGGCCAGTAAAAACGGGGAAGACCCGGCCATATGGAGCCCCGGCCCCGCTAACGTACTGGGCAAGAACGACCTACTGGACATTGGAGGGCACATGGTACGGGATATTGACACCGGCACCAACAAAGATGACCTCTGGTTTTTTGGACTTATCAACCGGGCCGAACCGGGTGGGGATGCCTACCTGGATTTCGAGTTTTTTGCCAGCAGCATTGCCTATACCCCGGGCAGCGGCTTCACATCCGGTGGCCCCGACCTGGGTCACACGGCCTTTCAGTTCGATGCGCAGGGCAACATTACTAAAGTAGGTGACTTCATATTCAACGTTTCGTTAACAGGCGGAGGCTCAACGGCCAATATCGAAGTGCGGGTATGGGTAAGCCGGGCTGCCTATACGTCCACCACCCCCAAAACCTTTACCTGGGGAGGCAGCTTTGATGGCCCTTACAACGGCTCACCATTTGGATACGCTACCATTGTGCCGCTACCCGGTAATACCGACGCGGTAGGTATTGTAAACGTGGATGGACAAAACCCGGCGGCTCCGCCCTGGGGTACCAAGGGTACCAAGTCCAACACCTGGGGTACTACCTACATTCCTTTCTCGGTAGCTGAGGTAGGTATCAACCTGACCAAATTCGGTATGGACCACGCCACCCTTTCCGGTCTGGACCCCTGTTTGTTCCCCCTGCACACCTTTATTGTAAAGTCACGTGCGTCTTCGTCCTTTACGGCTCAGCTCAAAGACTTCGCGGGTCCTTATAAGTGGGGACAGCCTACCATTGACCCTATCATCGTAGGTAATTCTCTGCTATCCTGTAATAACCCCACCTCTACCCTCTCGACGGACATCGACCGGTCTGACGTGACCTATACCTGGTCTACAGTAGACGGAAAGATTGATACCAATCCTAACCAGCGCACGATTACGGTAAGTAAGCCGGGCACCTACTACCTGGATGTGACCCTGCCTAACACCTGTCATGTTCCGAAGAAAAGCATTACCGTCACCTATGACCCCACCAGGCCTTTCCTGAACACGCCTACATTTACAACCCAGGTAGCCTGTAATACGAATGACGGTGCCATCAAACTAAACGTCACCGGCGGCACCGCCCCTTATAGCTATGCGTGGTCCAATGGGGCTACCACCCGGGATATCAGCGGCCTTGCGGCTGGTACCTACAACGTCACCATTACCGATGCGGTAGGCTGTTCGATCACGGGCTCGGCCACCGTAGGCAGCCGTACACCTGCTACCATTACCCCTACCGTTACGGATGCTTCGTGCTTCGGCTCCAGGAATGGCTCCATTGTATTGGGTATAACCGGCAAAACTCCGTTTATCTATACCTGGTCCAACAGCAATACCAGCAAGGATATCATCAACCTGACGGCGGGTACTTACACAGTTACCGCCAGGGATGCCGATGGCTGTACGACAGTACTTCCGGTCACCGTATCACAGCCAGCGGCCATCACCGGTACCATCACCAAAACCGACGATACCAATCCCGATCCGGGCATAGCCACCGGAACCGCTGACCTGACTGCCTCAGGAGGTACCCCCGGCTATACCTACTTGTGGAGCAACGGAGCTACTACCGAAGACCTCACCGGCCTGGCCCGCAACACCTATAGCGTCACCATCACGGATACCCGAGGCTGTACGGGTACGGCATCCACTCAGATATGGGAACCCGAGATCTGTAACGACGGCATCGACAACAACGGAAACGGTCTCACCGACTGTGAGGATGGCAACTGTACCCCAGCTACGCCGGCGGGTATCAGCGCGAGCGATCCTAAGCCCTGCGTTGGTGAAAATGTCACTTATTCGGTGACCAGCTCCTCGGCCTCACTGGTGTACAACTGGACGGTACCTGCCCACGCTACTATCGTAAGCGGACAAGGTACGGCCACCCTGACCGTACGATGGAACTCCACCGCCCCCGGACAGGTATGTGTAGCGGCTAATAATGTAGGGTGCGAAAGCGCCGCTACCTGCTACTCGGCCACTCCCAAAGAAGCACCCGCAGCACCCAGCCTTATCCTGAAAAACTAAATTGAGTGGGGCTACCCTTCTAACCCTCCTGAAGATGTTAAAAGCACAGCATTTGATGAATATTTCTACGCCTATATCAACCCCGCAAGGGCAACACATACTACCACAACGGAGCTTCATTCAACTGGTGGCCTTGCTGGCAATCCTGCTGCTCAACTCAGCAGATCTGTTTGCCCAGACGGTCAATAAACAACTCTATTTCCGAAACCCCTCCCAGCTGAGCCGTACGGTTCCTACGGCGACTACTTCTACCCCTACCGTGGAGCTGGTCAAGAATACGGCCCAGGTGACGGCAAGTGGTACCTTCCTGACCCACAACAGTGGATCTTCAACGGGTACCATGTCGAGTACGGGTACCTTTACCCCCACCGGAGCCAACCGCATGATCCTGGTTACGATCGCCTCAACACCCGGAGCCAATAACGCCATATCGAATGTGACGTTCGGTGGAGTGCCACTAACCAAACTCAGAGACCTGACCACCGGTACCGATGCCAAGGCTGAACTGTGGTACCTGGTAAACCCGTCGACTACCGCCGGTACTGTCACTGTCAACTGGCCCAACGGTCAGACTCTTGAAGCCGTAGTGGGGGTGACCCTCCTGAACAACGTGGATACAGCGGCCCCCTTTGGTATAGTAGCAACCGCTACGGGTACCACTACCCCAGCCTCGGTATCCGCTCCATCTTCGCTTGGGGATATTGTGGTGGACGTTGTGGGTACCCGGGCCAAGAGTAACACCATCGGGGCCGGACAAACCTCCATCTTTAACAGCAGTACCAACAGTATCGGTGCGGTATCCAGTTACAAATCGGCTACGGCGGGTACCACCAGTATGACCTGGACTCTCTCAGGAGGTCAGAGCCAGGCCTGGGCGCACATAGCGGTAGCCGTAAAGGGTATCTCAACGGATGCAAGCTTTACCCTGACTCCTGCTCTTTGTAGTGGTTTTACCATTCCGGCCAATCAGACTATCACCGTAACGGCACACGCCAGATTCACGACGAGTAGTGTTGCCTCCACTAATACGCTTCCGTTTATCGCCACACTGCGGTACGGTAGTACTACCTTCTTCACGCAGAGTGTAGCGAACTGGAACACTACCACCGGTGTAATCACCCTGACCGGTACACTAGCCACCCCGGTCACCATTCCGGCCGGAGAAAGCATCGTACTGGACCTTTCCAATGACCTTTTGGGAACAGGTATTACCGTCGACTACGACGCGACCAATAGGTCCTCTCAACTGGTACTCCCCACCAGCACCTACATCAACATCAACAGCCTCGATGCCTACAATGCCGCCTTTGCTTCGGGGGGCTCAATAGTAAGCCAGCCATCGGTAGGTGGTACCGTATACATCCGCTCCGTAGTAAGCGATCCCTTCGGCCCCAACGACATTACGGGTATGAGCCTCCAGATCAGCCGCTCGGGTGGTGGCAGTACCACAGTAACCCCTACGTCGGTGGCTACTGCCGGATGTACCCGTACCTACGAGTACGCCTGGACGCCATCCGAAGCAGGTACCTACACCATCCTGGGTACCGCCCGGGAAGGTACTGAAGGTACAGTTACCCATACCTCTACCAAAAACTATACGGTAGTAGCGCCTGCCGTATCGGTGACCAAGACACGTACCTCACCGGCCTCCGGTCCCATCACGCTGGGTAATACCGTAACCTACAACATCGCTATTGCCAATACCGGGCAGTCAAACATCACGACCCTCCCACTCAAGGATATTTACACTACTACCAATCTGCAGTATGTAAGTGCATCGGTAACGCCTAATAACATCTCAGGAGGTACCATTACCTGGAACAACCTCGGCACGCTGAACGCAGGGAGTACCCGCAATATTACGGTTACCTTTAGGGTCATTGGCAATGTTGACCCAGCCACTAACACCGCTCGGGTAGAAGGCGCCGTCGATAACCTGGGCACTCCAGTACCTACCCTCAACAGTACGGTTGAATTCAATGTGGAGGAACCACCGGTAGCCAATAACGACAGGGCCTGTGTGCAGGGAACTACTGACATTAACGTACTCGCCAATGACACCGATCCCGATGTGGCAGGCTTCCTCTCAGCCCACGCCGGCTCATATAATGTTGAGATAGTAGCAGCATCGGTTCCTGCCACAGGCAAGGCTACTCTGACGGTCAACCCAGATAAAACTATTCGATTTACCCCCGGCGGGGCACTGACCGAAAATGAGGTAGTGACCTTTACGTACCGGGTTACTGACAATGCGGGCTACTCGTCTACCGCCACGGTGACGGTACTGTACTCGACGGTGAATGATGCGCCGGTAACCCAGAATGACGTAGCCACTACTACCACCGAACGCCCCGTGGTAATAGCGGTACTGGCTAACGACAGCGACGCCGATGGTACCCTTCAGAAGCCAACCATTGCCGTCAAAGCCAGGTATGGTACCGCAGTGGTTAATTCAGACAATACCATTACCTATACGCCCAGCCCCGGCTTTACCGGTACCGATGAGTTTGAGTACCAGGTATGTGACGATGGCTGCCCTACCCCATCCAAATGTGCCACGGCCAAGGTAACCATCACCGTAGATTTTGCCCTGTATGTATGTACCTCCGGCCCCAGTACGCTACGAGTACCGGCCGTTCAGGATGCCATCAGCTACACCTGGAACCTGCCCGCCGGAGCCCAGATCGTAAGCGGAGCCAACACCAACGAGGTGACCGTCAACTGGAGCAACGTGGCTCCCGGTGCCTACAACGTGTGTGTGACGGCGGTGAATGATTGCGGTCAGAGTGCGCAACAGTGTGTAAATGTAGTCGTGAATACCCTACAGCTAGCCTTTACTCCTAAAAATGCTACCTGCTTTGGCATTAGCAACGGCTCCATTGATCTAAACATTACCGGTGGTATTGGCCCCTATACTTACGTATGGTCCAACGGCGCTTCGGTACAGGATCCGGGTGGTCTGGCCCCTGGTACCTATACCGTAACGGTAACCGATAAATTTGGCTGCACCGCTACCGGACAGGCTACTATTACCCAGCCTGCTACGGCCATCAGCCTCAATGGCAGTGTTACCCACGAAAACCCCTTCGGGTCCGCTAACGGAGCCATCACCCTTACCGTAAGCGGTGGAACCGGCCCTTATACCTACCTGTGGTCTAACGGTACTACTACGAAGGACCAGACCGGACTGGTAGGTGGTACGTACACCGTAATCGTAACGGACGCGGCAGGTTGTACCAGAGAAATGAGCTTCACGGTGAACCGCATTGGCGGTCCGCTGGCAGTAAGCTCCATTACCAAGACGGACGTACTCTGCTTTGGTGGTAGTACGGGTAAAATTGACCTGGAAGTAATAGGTGGTACTGCCCCCTATACCTACACCTGGTCCAACGGAGCCACTACCCAGGACCTGACCAACATCCCTGCCAGTACCTATTCGGTAACGATCCGGGATAATGCTGGGGCTACGACTACCGCAAGCATCACCGTTAATCAGCCGGCTACTGCTCTTACCCTGTCCAGAACCTTCATTAACTCAACCTGTAACGGAGCTGACAACGGCAGCATCGATCTGACAGTAACCGGTGGCACGGCCCCTTATACCTACAAATGGTCCAATGGTACCATTACTGAGGACCTGAGCGGTCTTGACGCGGGTACCTATTCGGTAACCGTGACCGACGCCAACGGATGTACTTCTACCATCTCGGCTACTATTACCGAGCCTGCCGCCCTGGCCCTATCGGGTGTTGTAACCAACACCTCCTGCAGCCAGCCTAACCAGGGATCGGTCAACATCACCGTTACGGGTGGTACGGCCCCTTACAGCTACTCCTGGACCAACGGTGCCACTACCGAAGACCTGAGTGGTCTGGCTCCCGGTAAGTATGCTGTTACCGTAACTGATGCCTCAGGTTGCAGCACCGTACTGACCTTCATTGTTGAGAATGTATGCATCGGGGTTGCCAAGACTATCAGCAGCGCTCCGGTCAACAACAAGAACGGCTCTTACACCCTGACCTACCAGATCCGGGTGAAGAACATGGGTACTACCAACCTCTCTAATGTACAGGTTGTGGAAGACCTCACCGCCACCTTCGCGGGAGCAACCTCTTTCACTGTGAATAATATTGCCAGCGCGAGATTTACCATCAACCCGTCCTTCAACGGAAACTCCGACAAGAATATGCTGGCTGCTTCGCAGAGCCTGGTAGTGGGTGAGTCAGGTATTGTGGAGTTTACGGTTACGGTAGTACCGGGAGCCGTACTGGGTGAATATAAAAATAGCGCGGTAGGCTCGGGTAAGGACTCCGGCACTGTGACTACGACGGACAAATCACAGGATGGTACTGACCCCGATCCCAATAAGAATGATACGCCTAACGATAACGACGTAGAAACGCCCGTAACCTTCACCGAAACACCCGTTATAGGCATTGCGAAGGCCCTGACCACCCTCCCCGTCAGCAACGGCAACGGCAGCTACAACCTGGCCTTTACCTTCACAGTACGTAACATGGGTAATGTACCCCTGAAGAACGTACAGGTAACCGATAACCTGGCGGAGGCCTTCAATACATCGGCTGTGACCATCACCAGCCTGACCGCCAGCTCGGGACTCACCGTAAATCCTGCCTACAACGGTACCAGCAACCTCAACCTCCTGACCGGAAACGACGGACTGCTGGTGAATGAGATCAAGACCATTACCCTGAACCTGACCGTCACTCCGGATGGCCTCGGTCCTTTTGAGAACTTTGCAACCAGTACGGCCACAGGCCCCGGCGACACCCCTACCACCGATAAGTCGCAGGATGGTAATGATCCTGACCCCAACAAGAACGATGACCCCAAGGATAATGATGATAAAACCACCATTACCTTCCCCGAAAATCCGGGTATAGGTCTGGCCAAGCAGGTGGTAAGTACTCCGGTCACCAACACCGACGGCAGCTATACCTTTACCTACCTGTTTACGGTGAAAAACACCGGCGATGTAGGGCTCAAAAATGTACAGATCACCGACAACCTCGCTACTACCTTTAACGGCAATCCGGTAGTGGTGAGCAGTATCAGCAGCGACAATCTGTCCATCAACCTCGCCTACAACGGTACCACCAATACTAACCTGCTGATGGGTACCAATACCCTGGCCGTAGGTGAGCAGCAAACCGTACAGCTGACCATTCGGGTGTCTCCGGGCGGAAATCTGGGACCTTATAATAACCTGGCAGTTGCTACCGCCACTAGTCAGTTCAACACGCCGGTCAATGATACCTCTACCGATGGTACCGACGTTGACCCCGAGAACGACGGCCCCGGCGATAACGATGATCCTACTCCGGTGACGTTTACCGAAGCCCCCAAAATAGGAGTAGCCAAAGAAGTAGCCAGCGTAGTCAATAATCAGAATGGTACCTACTCACTGACCTACAGCATTAAGGTGGAGAATACGGGTAATGTACCGCTGAATGCTATTCAGGTAACGGACAACCTGGCCGCTACTTTCAGCGGTGCTACCGGCTTTACCGTCACAAGCCTGAGTGCTACACCTGGTCTGGTGGTAAACAATGCGTTCAATGGTACCTCCACCACCTCCCTCCTGGGCGTCGGAAGCTCACTGGCCTCCGGAACTGCCGGTACCATTACCCTGACTGTACAGGTAACTCCGGGCAACAAACTGGGCGTGTACTACAATTCAGCAACCGGAACGGGTGTATCACCCGGAGGTACTACCGTTACCGACAAGTCGCAGACCGGTAATAAGGTAGACCCTGACGACGACGGTGATCCTACCAACAACAACGAAGACACCCCCGTAACCTTTACCGAAGCTCCCCAGCTCGGCCTGGCCAAGCGGGTACTAACCGCGCCGGTCAGCAACGGCAACAACACCTTTACCTTAACGTACGAAATACGCGTGGTGAATGCGGGTAACGTACCGCTGCACAACGTACAGGTAGTCGATAACCTGAGCGAAACGTTTGAAGATGCCACCTCATTTACGGTGGATTCATACAGCATCGTACAGCAGCCCACTAGCACTACACTGGCTACCAATCCGGCTTACAGCGGTACCAATGCAAACCCTGAGCTACTGACTGGAACCGGCTCGCTACTGGTCAATGAGTTTGCCCTGATTCGCCTTACCGTGACCCTTACTCCCGGTGCCGTGGGTGGTCCGTTCGAAAACTCGGCGATAGGTACAGCCCAGAGCCCCGGTCGCCGATACGTCATTGACTACTCAGAAGACGGCACGGATGTAGACCCCGACAAAAACGATAAGACCTCCGACAACAGCACCCCTACCAAGATTACGCTTTTTGAGAATCCTAAGATTGGTATTGCCAAGAGTGTAGTAAGTGTAGTGGACAAGACCCCTACCACAAAGGAGATCACCCTGCGCTTTATCCTGCAGAACTTCGGTAACGTAGAACTAAAGGACCTCAAGGTATTCGATGATGCAGCCACTCAGTTCAGCTCGGTAGCACCTACCGGCTACACGGCCATTGAAGGTAGCTTGTTTGCCAATGGCAGCTGGGATGGTACCGCTACTTCCAATATCCTGGCGCCCAATCAGGCTCTGGCCGTAGGAGCCGTTGACTCGGTATTCGTAAGCTTTGTGATTACCCCTGGAGGTACGGCTACCCTGTACAACATCGCCACCGCCGAAGGTACCGGTCCGCTGGGAGGCAAAACCACCGATAAGTCCACCGATGGTACCGATCCGGATCCGGACAAGGATGATGATCCGAAAGAAGAAGTACCTACCCCCGTTAATCTCTATGGCTCCTCTATCGCCGCTACCTACGATTACCTGGGTAAGCTGACCCTGGGCGGTACCATTACTTACCCGATCCTGGCCAACGATACCCTCAATAAGGTTAGTCCCGTTGATCCGGCGCTGGTTACGATCACGATTACTACACAACCTACCAAAGGTACCGTCAGCATCAACGCTACTACCGGTGAGGTTACCTATACCGCCGGTACCACCGCTTCGGGTAAGGATACATTTATCTATACCCTCTGTGAAGCGAAAAACGGGGTGGTGTGTGATACAGCCCTGGTAGAGGTATTCATTGATGCTCCGCTCAAGTACCAGCCCCGCGTGTACCTGCAGGGAGCGCTGTATGGCGTGACCTACACCGATGCTCCGGCCAATACCACGGTAGACTCGCTCATGCGCGACGACCTGCGCGTGAAGGGACTAATCCCGCAGACTACCCCGTACAGCAGCTGGAACGCTACCCTACCCGCCTCAGCGCTTGACCCGGCGGTACTAACGGTAACCGGCCGCAACGCCATTGTCGACTGGGTATTTGTAGAACTCCGCAGCGCCGCTGATCCGACGCAGGTGGTACAGAGCCAGTCGGCCCTGGTGCAGCGCGACGGGGATGTGGTAGATCTGGATGGAGTATCGCCGCTGGAAGTGGTAGCTCCCGATGGTACAGGCTACTACATCGCCATCCGCCACCGCAACCACCTGGGAGCCATGACAGCTTCGGCCCTGCCACTGACCCCTGTTACCAGCCTTGTTGACTTCCGCGCTCCGGCTACTGCTACCTATGTCAAAGTGGCCTCCAACCCCATTCACCAGGCGCAGGCCGTGGTGGTACAGGGAAGAGCCCTATGGGCAGGTAATGCTCAGCAGGATGACAAAGTAGTGTATCAGGGTACCGGCAACGACCTGGAGCCGATCAGCAACCTGGTAATGGGCGCCGCAGGAAACCTCCTGAAAGTACCTTACTACAGGCTGACGGGCTACTTCGGCGAGGACATCAACCTCAATGGAGAGGTCATCTACCAGGGTAATAAAAATGACCTTGAATTTATATATCAGAACATCATAAAAAATCATCCCGGCAACACATTACCAGCGAACAATTTCATCATACAGGAACAACTTCCCCGATAACCATTGCCGGGGGGAAGTGCCATAGTACCCCCTGCATACCAAACATGAAAACTAACTCTATGCAATACCAAATGAATGTCAAACAACTCACCTCAACTTATTAAAAGAAAACTACACACAACCTATTTATTATGAAACACCTCCGACTGTGGCTGTCCTTTGTAGCCCTCCTCTTCTTAATGACCACAACAGTATGGGCTCAGACGTCTGAGACTTCAGCTAATACTGTAAAGTACCGGGTTACGTATGCCCCTGGCACATCCGTGTATACGGTGTGGGTAGTACCCCAGTATTCAACCCCAAGTAGCCATAATAGCAGCGAGAATGAATACGGAGCAACAGCTCAGGTAACCATTAAAGTACCTGCTGACTTCAACATCCTGGCTATAACCGACATCAAAGGCACCTGGGACAAGACTCCGATCAAACTGGGCGACCAGCCTAACTTTGCTCCGGCCGGTACGTCCCGCTACTATACGATAGGCAAGTCGCCCGAAGAAACCAACTACGGAAAATTCACGGCCGGTGAGCCCGTAGCTATTTTCTCGTTCACGGGTAGTGCCTGTGCCGGTGCGGTGGAGATTATGCCCTACACTGACAGCTTTATTACCAAAGCCCTGACTGCCTACCAGCTCAATATCCAGGGAAGCTTTTACTCACGGTCAGGACAGCCGGCCGGTGGTAACGTAGTACCGCTCGAGCAGTACATTGGTGTAGATGGCAAGCCTGCTTACTGTCCGCCAGTGGCTACTGATGACCTGCTCACGGGTATAAAGCCTGGTGCCAATGCGGTGGTATCCATTCTGCCCAACGACAAACTTAGCGACAGCCAGGTTCCTGAGCTTGACTCGGTAACGATTGCTATGTCAGTAGTTATAGGAACAGGCCCTAACGCTGTTACATATAACAGTTCAGTAGTAGGAGGAAAAGTGGTAATGGAAGTACCTGGCGAAGGTACCTGGACGTACGATCCTGCCACGGGTGAGCTTACCTTTGATCCTAATGTAGGTTTCAATATCAACCCTACCCCGATTACATACAGGCTGACCGAGAAGGCGTCCGAGCTATTTGATGATGCGATTGTAACAGTGGAATACGACAAGCTGCCACCTGTTGCGGCCAACGATACCAACGCTGCTGATCCTACCGATCAAGCTCAACTTGCTAAGCCTGGTGAACCAGTAGTACTGGCTATCCTTAGCAATGATAAGCTGGCTGATGAAAGTGCGGCTACTCCGACTCTGGCTGATGTGGATCTTGACTCAACTACTGTTGGTTCTCAACATGTGCTGGTTGTTGCCAACGAAGGTACCTATACCTACAACCCGGCTACCGGTGAGCTAACCTTCCAGGCACTGGCTACCTTCACCAGCGATCCTACTCCAATCGTGTATACGCTGATTGAGAAATCTACTTTGCTAACCAGCAAGGCTACGGTAACTATCTATGTTAACGATCCGCCGGTGGCTGTGAACGATGCCTACGAAACCGACGAAGATACCAAACTGGTCGTTAATGCACGCGGTATTCTGCTCAATGACACTGACAGTGATACCCCTGCTAACCTGCTGAAAGTAGTTAAGATGGTGTCAGCTCCTGCTAACGGTACCGCTACTGTTAATGAAGATGGTTCGTTTGAATACATGCCTAACCTGGACTACAACGGTACAGATACCTTTACGTACTTCATTACCGATGGAGTATCAAATAGTGACACAGCTACCGTTACCATCACGATCAAGCCAGTGGATGACATACTAAGCGTGCGTCCGAAAGTATACCTGCAGGGTGCTCTGTACGGTGTTACTACCGGATCGCTGATGCGTGATGACCTGCGTACCAAAGGTTTGCTGCCTACTGCCTCACCATACGCTGCCTGGGCGCCTAAGCAGGGCAAAGGTGCTGCTGCCGAAAGCGTAACTTCTGCCGCTGTATTCGATGCTACTGGTGACGATAACGATATCGTTGACTGGGTATTTGTAGAGCTTCGCGATGCTACCAACCCTGCTACGGTAGTATTCAGCCGCTCGGCGCTTCTGCAGAGAGACGGTGACGTGGTAGCCGTAGATGGTACCTCAGCGGTTGAGTTCGTAGCCGAAGAAGAGGGTAGCTACTTCGTGACTATCAAGCACCGCAACCACCTAGCTGTTATGACTGCCACCGCGCAGGCACTTTCACCGGTAGCGACTGTAGTTAACTTCACTCTGGCTGGTACACCTACTTACGTAAAAGAGGCTAACGACGCGATCCACCAGTCGCAGGTAACTGTACTACAGGGTAAAGCCATGTGGGCTGGTAACACGCTCAACGATGGCAAGGTAGTATTCCAGGGTACTGGCAACGACGTTGAGACAATCTATAACCAGATTATCACCGCCACCGACAATACTGAGTTCAAGTTCCCGAACTACGTACTGAAAGGCTACCACAACGGTGACGTCAACATGAACGGTGAGGTGATCTTCCAGGGTACTAAGAATGACGTCGAGTTTATCTATCAGAACGTCATTAAGAACCACCCGGGTAACACCACCCCTGAGATTAACTTCGTAATCCAGGAGCAGTTACCTAATAACTAATAGCTTGCTGAATGGGGGCAGCCCTTATCCGCTGCTCCCATACTTTATGTATATTGACCACCTAATGTTGTGTACTTTCTTGTGGAAGATGCACAAAACGCGAAAGAGAGTCGGTACGAGTAGTGCAGGCTCACAATATATCCAGCAGAAATGAGAAAATTCACCCTTATCATGGCACTTGCCGGCTCTCTGCTACTGGGAGCATTCAGTTCGTTTGCTCAGGAGCTATCAACGAATCAGGTGAAGTATCAGATAACCTTTGACCAGGCTACTCAGGCGTATACCGTGTGGGTAATTCCGCAATACAATACTCCCAACGCCAATAACCCTAGTACGGACGAAATGGGAAGTACGGCACAGGTTACGCTGAAAATACCCAAGGACTTCGTGATGAAGAACCTGACCAGCATCCGCGGAAGCTGGCGTAAGCCGCTGACGATACTGGGTAATCCCGCAGTTCAGACAAAGTATGCCAACTACACCTACGACAAGAACTTCTACTATTGCTCCGTAGGGAAAGAGCCAGGTGAAACCAACTATGGGCAGTTTAAGGCCAACACGCCGGTGGCCCTGTTTTCATTTCAGGCCGAGGCTTGTACCGGGCGTGTAGAAATTCTGGAAAAGGGCGATCCATTTATAGAAGCTGCTTTTAAAGCTTACTCTCTTAACGTGGAATGTAGTTTCTACTCCCGCTCGGGCCAGCAATCCGGCGGTAACGGACAGCCTACCGAACAGTTTGTACAAATGCTCGGACCTGCGGCTCAGTGTCAGGAAGCGCCCAAGAAGATTGACCTGGTGCTGACTACATCGCTGGACAACAAGCTGCCGGCGGTAGGTGACAACGTCAAGATTACGGTAGTGATAAAAAACAACGGTCCTGACGATGCTACGGGTGTTGAAGTAAAAGATGCGATGCCTTCGGGCCTGGAAGTGATGGGATCTACCTCCACGCAGGGTAGCTACTCCAACGGTACCTGGGTGATCGGCTCCCTGCCCGTTGGTGACTCAGTAGTCCTGACGCTTACTACCAAGGTGGTAGCTACCGGTGTACAGTACTATGTAGCTGAGGTATCCAAGGCGGATCAGGAAGATATCAACTCTACCCCTGACAACGGCATCCCCGACGAAGATGACTACGGCCAGACCTGTGCGGGAGCTCCCATACTGCTTTGCGCCGGACAGGCCATCGAGTTGAGTATTGCCAGTACCTACACCAATGTTCAGTGGTTCAGAAACGGTACTCCAGTTACCGGGGCCAACAGTACCATCCTCAAGGTCACTGCACCAGGTACCTATACCTTCACCGCGGCCAATGCCGGTTGTTCAACCGGTGCCTGCTGTCCGATTATCGTGGAAGAAGGAAATTGCTGCCCGGCTGAGATATGCGTACCGGTGACGATCAAGCGGGTACGTACGGCTGCTAAAAAGTAGCTAACAACAAGCCAATAATTGAAGAAGCCTCCCCGGATCGGGGAGGCTTCTTTTTTATGGGTAGAATGTAGGTTCCGTATTCTTCGGGATCAAACTCTGATTATCGTGCTGGAGCAGCATCTCAAAAAGCGTTACCGTAGCTGCCGCATCGCCGCTGGCCCGGTGCCGGTCGTTCAGCTCTATATCCAGACTCTGGCAAAGATTTCCCAGACTGTACGACTTATAGCCCGGCAGCAACCGGCGACTGAGCCGAATGGTGCAGAGCTGCTCACGGTGAAAATGCTCGTCAAGCCACAAAAACTCCTTCTTTACGAAGTTATAGTCAAACTGCACATTGTGGGCCACAAACCAGGCATCCTCGGTAATGGAACGGACGGAGTCGGCTATCTCGGCGAAGAGGGGCGCGTCCTGTACCATCTTATCATCAATACCGGTAAGGCGTGAAATAAAAGGGGGAATACTCGTCAGAGGATTTACCAGAGAATGAAAGGAGTCTACTACCTGCTGACCGTCGTGTCTGTAAATGGCTACTTCTATAATACGCGTAGGCCCTTTTACACCTCCGGTCGTCTCAATATCCACAATGCAATACATGTATCTAAAAAAGGGTATATCTTGTGCGGAGTGCTTCCGCGGTCATTCCGCCACTCTCCTTGTTATTACTTTTCAACCTTGAACACTACAAAGAAAGAAAAAAATCCAGGGGACATTCAGGAATCAGGATGGGTATTTTTTGTATGGTAGAAAAAAGGGCCGTAGCCCCAGAAAATCCGCCTCCGGACTACACGAAGAAATACTTGAAGAGAGCCGGCAGCATGAAGATCATCCAGAACACCAGCACCCCCAGCACCGTAGCCATCGTGACATGGCTCGGGTACTGACGACGCAGTACGTACGCTCCGTAAAGACGGTTCCGATTTTCAAATACGATATCCGTCAACGATGCCTCCGATACCATCATATGCTTATGTTCGATCTGCAGATGCTTCAGCGTATGCGGACTGGCCTCATCAAAAAGGTCCTGCACCACCTGCTCAAAGGCCTGTCCCTCCCACAAGCGCTCCTCCGCTTCACACGCCATATGATCAAGCAGCTCGGGCATAAGCCCGCTCTCGATACCGCTCTTCTCCAGATGACGGCGAAGTTCACGAAGGCGTTGCTCGTTAAGGGACTTCATAGGCTGTAGCTTAGTAGTGAGATGGTAGTTTGATGTAAAGGTACCCTAGCCCTATTCAAGGGCCAGCTTGGAGGGCTTGATCAGCATTTTCATGGCTTCCATGAATCGCTCCAGCTCGTGGGTCTTGGTGTGGGCGGTCTGAGAGCCCTGGGTAGTGAGGGAGTAGTATTTTCGGAGCCGGCCGTCCACCGCCTCCGACTCCGTCAGCAGCAGCCCCTCCTGCTCAAGCTTATGAAGTACCGGATACAGAGCTCCGAAGGTAAGGGTAATGCTCCCATCTGTACGATCCTTTACTTCCTGGGTTATTTCATAGCCATACATTCGCCCCCGCTCTGCCAGTAGGTTCAGCACTATGGTTTTCAGAGTGCCCCGTACATACTCGTTACTTCCGTTGTTTTCCATATTAGGTCTACCTGTTACTACACAAATATATAAGAATTCGGTATATATCAACTATATTCTGCAAAAAGATTTACCTACTGCTCACCATCCAGCGGAATAGACCGGTTGATCCGCTCTTCGAGGGAGATGAACGTTTCGGTGCGCTGGATGCCCTGCACCTTCTGTATCTTATCGTGCAGCACTTCCCGCAGGTGTTCGGTATCGCGGCAGACGATCTTGGCAAAGATGCTGTAGTTACCGGTAGTATAGTGAATATTGACTACTTCGGGAATCCGCTCGAGTTGCTCGGCCACGGCTTCGTACAGCGAGCTTTTATCCAGGTATATGCCCAGGAAGGCACTGATGTCCCAACCCAATTTGGCAGGATCAATGATCAGCTGCGAACCTTTCACAATACCCATCTGTTCCATTTTCTTCATCCGTACGTGTACCGTTCCCCCCGACACAAATACTCTTTTTCCGATTTCGGTATAGGGCAAACCTGCGTTTTCCATCAGCAAAGCCAGAATTCGAAGGTCGGTATTGTCAATTTCTAAATTTTTGTTCATTTTTGGACCCTGATTTAGATATCATCTAACAATGATGCGCAAATTTTAAAAATTATCTAAATTTTAAGAAATTTTGCTGCAAATATTTTAATATTCCAGAGAAGCGCTTTACATTTGCATTATCAATTCAACAAAAGGACAACGGTTCTGACGAGAATTGAAACGTTTTTTGACTACAATGTAGGATGATGAAACTGGCAGCCATGCCCTCCTGTCTCGGGGGTGGTGAATCAGGGATAAACGCGGTATAATGCCGGCCTCAAGTCGACTGGGGTTGACCACCAAGCTTTTGTACCGTAGCTAACCTCACCGTGGGTGGTTCGAATCCCCCTCCTACAGCTCTAAAAAAAACTTGACAAGCGATCGTAATCGCAATAGTTTTATTTGGTTTTTAGTTTGTTGATGAAGTGTAATTTGACACGCGGGTTCATTTTGAAACCTGCGTGTTTTCTTTTGTAGTCCCTCCTGCTTCTCTATTTTCGGTCAGAGGTCGCTCCACAGGTCCTACCAAGTGTATTCACACCAAGTCTATTTCTTTAACTATCTTGCGCCTTTACCCGCATTTACCACTATCCTTTCATGATTCAGAATGACGCTACGGTACTGGGTATCCTGATGCTCGTACTCGCGCTGGTTTTTTATACGGCTTCTCTGCCGCAGCGCGGATGGCAGCGCTTTTATGGTATTGTGCCGCCCCTGTTGCTCTGCTACTTTATACCGGGGGTACTCAATTCGCTGGGTATCATCAATGGAGCTACCTCGCAACTATACCCGGTCGTATCCAGGTACTTCCTGCCCGCCTGTTTGGTACTATTTACCCTCGGCATGGACTGGCAGTCGCTGTGGAAGCTGGGCCCGCAGGCACTCATCATGATGCTGGCCGGTACGGTAGGTATCATGATTGGCGGCCCCATTGCGCTCTGGATCGTAAGTACCGTAAGTCCCGAGACGGTAAGCGGTGAGGGCCCCGAGGCCGTATGGCGCGGGCTGGCCACCATTGCGGGCAGTTGGATCGGCGGCGGAGCCAACCAGACGGCCCTGCGGGAGGTATTTACGCCCAGCGACCGGTTGTTTTCGCAGGTAGTGGCCGTAGACGTACTGGTGGCTGAGCTGTGGATGGCCGCGCTGATCTACGCGGCGGGCTACACGGCCCGCATCGACGCCAAGCTCCGGGCCGACAGCAGCCACATTGGTACCATTCAGAAACGGCTGGAAGAAATAGAACTCAACAACCAGCGCATACCCGCCACCCGTGACCTCATATACCTGGGCGCCGTAGGACTGGGCGCGACCGGCCTGGCTCACTGGCTAGCCGAGCAGATCACGCCTTACCTGTCTGCCAACTACCCTGACCTGGACAAGTACAGTCTGACCTCTTCCTTCTTCTGGATTGTAGCCTTGGTCACTATCATAGGTATACTACTTTCGCTGACGCCCCTGCGCCGGCTCGAGTTTGTGGGAGCTTCGCGGCTGGGCAGTGTATTCCTGTATGTACTGGTAGCTACCATCGGGATGCAGATGGATCTGGGCGCCGTAGCCGATAACCCGGGCCTGTTTGCCATCGGGCTGGTCTGGATGCTGGTACACGCGGCCTTTATTATAGGAGTAGCCCGACTGTTCCGGATTCCGTTCTTCTTTGCGGCGGTAGGCAGTCAGGCTAACGTAGGAGGTTCGGCCTCCGCGCCGGTGGTAGCGGCAGCCTTTCATCCATCACTGGCTCCGGTGGGGGTACTGCTATCCATACTGGGCTATGCTATAGGTACCTACGCCGGCTACCTCACTGCCCTTATGATGCAGTGGGTAAGCCAGATGTAACACGGAGCCGCCTTCGAGCGTTATTGCACTTTGGGATGGGTGAGTCGTATAAATTATACACCCCCTCTATAATAATCCACGTAAGGCTTGTAATTTTGTATCATTAAAATAGGTACCCCCTGTAAGTACTCTTAAAACTTTCCCCCGGGGGTGGGGACAACAACATACATGAAAAATATTCGCAATTTTTGCATTATAGCTCATATTGACCACGGAAAGAGCACCCTGGCCGATCGACTGCTGGAATTTACCAAGACGGTAACCAACCGCGAAATGCAGGCGCAGCTACTGGACGACATGGATCTGGAACGCGAGCGGGGAATCACCATCAAGAGCCACGCCATTCAGATGGACTATATGCTGGATGGTGAGAAGTATACACTCAACCTGATTGACACCCCCGGCCACGTAGACTTTTCGTACGAGGTATCACGTTCCATTGCGGCCTGTGAGGGAGCCCTGCTACTTGTAGATGCGGCTCAGGGTATCGAAGCCCAGACCATCTCCAACTTGTACCTGGCCATCAACCATAACCTGGTGATCATTCCGGTACTGAACAAGATAGACCTGCCCGGTGCTATGCCCGAGGAGGTAAAAGACCAGATCGTGGACCTGATCGGTTGCGAACGTGAGGAGATTATCCACGCCAGTGGTAAGGAAGGGATCGGTATTGAAGATATCCTGCACGCCATTGTACACCGGGTACCGGCTCCGCAGGGTGATCCCGAAGCGCCCCTGCAGGCACTGATCTTTGACTCGGTATTTAACTCCTACCGGGGTATCGAAGTAATATTCCGGATCAAGAACGGAAGTGTTCGTAAGGGAGACCGGGTGAAGTTTATGGCGACCGGTAAGGAATACATCGCCGATGAAATTGGTACCCTCCGCCTGCAGAAGCAACCCAAAGATGTGGTTGAGTGCGGCGACGTAGGCTACCTGATCTCGGGTATAAAAGTAGCCCGTGAGGTAAAGGTAGGTGATACCTTCACGCATATCCACCGTCCCTCGCCTACTATGATCAAAGGATTTGAGGAGGTGAAGCCGATGGTATTCGCGGGTATTTATCCTGTGGAGACCAGCGAATACGAAGACCTGCGCGATGCCATGGAGAAACTACAGCTCAACGATGCTGCTCTGGTGTGGGAGCCTGAAACATCGGCGGCCCTAGGCTTTGGTTTCCGTTGTGGCTTCCTGGGTATGCTGCACATGGAGATCGTACAGGAGCGTCTGGAGCGTGAGTTTGACATGACCGTAATCACCACGGTGCCTTCGGTACAGTTTAATGTCATCAATACCAAAGATCAGCTTCTGAAAGTAAGTGCTCCGTCCGAAATGCCGGAGCCGAATCATATCAACTGGATCGAAGAGCCTTTCATCAACGCTCAGATCATATCCAAGTCCGAGTACGTAGGGGCCATCATGACCCTGTGTATGGACAAGCGCGGTATGCTCAAGAACCAGATCTACCTGACCTCCGACCGGGTGGAGCTGCAGTTTTCGATGCCGCTGGCCGAGGTAGTATTTGACTTCTTTGACCGCCTCAAGACCATCTCCCGCGGCTACGCGTCGCTTGACTACGAGCTCAGCGGCTACGAAGAGTCGGACATGGTGAAGCTGGATATCATGCTCAACGGTGACCGCGTGGATGCCCTTTCGGCCATTGTACACCGTACCAAAGCCTACGAGTGGGGCAAGAAATTGTGCGAAAAACTCCGCGAGCTGATCCCCCGTCAGATGTTCGAAATCGCCATCCAGGCGGCCATCGGACAGAAAGTAATTGCCCGCGAGACCGTAAAGGCTATGCGTAAGGACGTACTTGCCAAGTGTTACGGGGGGGATATCTCACGGAAGCGTAAACTGCTTGAAAAACAGAAAAAAGGAAAGAAGCGGATGCGTCAGGTAGGTAACGTGGAGATTCCGCAGGAAGCCTTCATGGCCGTACTCAAGATTACCTAATCCATCGGCATATCGACAATTTTAACAGCAAAAGGACGAGCGTTCGTCCTTTTGTTGTATTTTTGGCTGACCAATAAATAAGAATTCTGAATTAAATATACTACTGAATTAATATGGCAGAAGCAATCCGTATGCCCAAGATGAGCGACACCATGGAAGAAGGTGTCATTGCCGAATGGCACAAAAAAGTAGGTGATCAGATAAAATCCGGCGATCTGCTCGCCGAAGTGGAAACCGACAAAGCTACCATGGACCTCGAATCATACGAAGAGGGGACCCTTCTTTATATTGGTGTAGAAAAAGGAGCTTCTGTACCCATCAATGGTATCATTGCAGTAGTCGGCAAAGAGGGTGAAGACTACAAAGCACTGCTGGATGGTGGTAGCAATGACAATAGTAATGGCAGCTCAGACCAGGAAGAAGCCGCTCCCTCCGTAGAACCTGCTGACACCGGCGCTTCGGCCAATGCACCTCAGCAGTCGGTAAAGCCGGCTCGTTCTGCTGAAAATATAAAAGCTACCGTTGTACGTATGCCCAAGATGAGTGATACCATGGAAGAAGGCACCCTGGTATCTTGGCAGAAGAAAGTAGGTGATAAAGTAAAATCAGGTGATATACTGGCCGAAGTAGAAACCGATAAAGCTACGATGGAACTGGAAGCCTACGAAGAAGGTACCCTACTCCATACGGGCGTTAAAGAAGGTGAAGCGGTACCCGTCAACGGTATCATTGCCGTAATCGGAGAAGAAGGCGCTGATGTTCAGCTGCTGCTGGCTCTGGAAAACGGTGAGGCTGACGCTATGGTAGAAGACATTACCAACCAGTCAACCAAGATTTCCGAAGTACCTACTGCCCCTCACTCTTCGAACGAAACGGTTTCAGCGAATGACTCGGATCGTGTTAAAGCGTCGCCGCTGGCTCGCAAACTAGCCGAAGAAAAAGGCATCGATATCAGTCAGATCAACGGCTCCGGCGATAACGGACGTATTGTAAAGCGTGACGTAGATAGCTTTGTACCCGCCGCCAGGCAGGCTGCTCCGGCTGCTGCCGAGGCTCCCAAGCAGGCCGAAGCCAAGGCTCCTGCCGCTACGCCCGAGCCGGTTGCCGCTGGTGACTACGAGGATATCCCCGTATCGCAGATGCGTAAGACCATTGCTCGCCGCCTGAGCGATAGCCTCTTCACTGCACCGCACTTCTACCTCACCATGGAGATCAACATGGATAAGGCCATGGCGCTGCGTCCGGTGCTGAATGGCGTTAGCCCGGCGAAGATCTCTTTCAACGACATGGTGATCAAGGCTTGTGCCTTGGCGCTGAAGCAGCACCCTGCCGTAAACTCGGCCTGGTTGGGTGACAAGATCCGTCGCTATAAGTATGTCAACGTAGGGGTAGCCGTAGCCGTAGAAGAAGGCCTGCTGGTACCTGTAGTACGTGACGCCGACAAGAAAACACTGTCAACTATTTCGGGTGAAGTAAAAGAGTTTGCCGGTAAAGCCAAAGACAAGAAACTGCAGCCTAAGGACTGGGAAGGCAACACCTTCTCGATCTCTAACCTGGGTATGTTTGGTATTGATGAGTTTACCGCCATCATCAACCCACCTGACGCCTGTATCCTGGCCGTAGGTGCTATCAAGCAAACGGCCGCTTTCAAAGAAGATGGTACTCCTTACCCGGTTAATGTCATGAAGGTAACGCTGTCGTGTGACCACCGCGTGGTAGACGGAGCTACCGGATCGGCCTTCCTGCAGACCGTGAAGAAGCTACTCGAAGAACCAATGAGCATGCTGGTGTAAGCAAAATAAATTCTGATAAAAAGAGGGTTAAACTACGTTTGACCCTCTTTTTTTGTAGAATAGTAAGTACATCTATTCCGGTACTTTTGAAGTACAACAAGGTACCTACCCTACCACCTTACCCGCTCCGGCCATGAACCGCCTCGACCGCATTACTGCCATCATGATTCAGTTGCAATCCAAACGGATTGTAAAGGCACAGGATATAGCCGACCGCTTCGGTATCAGCCTACGCACGGTATACCGCGACATCCGAACGCTGGAAATGGCTGGGGTACCTCTGATCAGTGAAGCCGGCATTGGCTACTCCATCATAGATGGATACCGGCTGCCACCGGTACACTTCACCAGTGAGGAAGCCATGTCGTTTGTTACGGCCGAAAAGCTGGTTGAAAAGCTCACCGATACCGCTACCCGTACCTCGTACCAGTCGGCCCTGTACAAGATCAAGGCGGTGCTGCGAACCAGCGAAAAAGAGATGCTGGATGATGTCAGCCAGCATATCAAAGTAGTCGAGAATCCGTACCTGCCCAGAGACCGCCACAAAAACCTCCACATTGAGCAGATCCTGAACAGCATCCTCCAGAAAAATGTACTCCGGATCAGGTACTTCTCAACCGCTCATCTGGATACGACGGAGCGGGACATTGAGCCCATAGGTACCTACGCCAATGGCTCCTACTGGTACCTTATTGCCTATTGTCGGCTTCGCCAGGCTTACCGCAACTTCCGTCTGGACCGCGTGGAGTCAATCCAGCGCCTTACAGAACGGTTCCAGACCCAGCATCCCAGCCTTCAGCACTTTATAGAAGAAACCTCGCGGCAGCAGGATCTGCATAAAGTAGTCCTCCGGATAGATAAAGGCTCCTACAAGTACCTGGGTGACCAGCACTACTACCAGGGCTTTGTTTCGCAAACCGACGCCGGTAAACAAATCGAGATGACCTTTCTGACCACCTGCCTGACTGGCATGGCGCACTGGTATATGCTCCTGGGCGAAGCAGCCGATATCGTAGAGCCTGCCGAGCTGAAACAGATGGTACTGGATAAGGTAGAAAAAGTACGGCTCAGAATTTCTGAAACCCTGCTGACATAGGGCTGTCACTCCCCTGCCTGATCTTTGAACCAACAACTAAACAAACGATCAGCTATGTTATCTTTTATCGAAGCCTACCAGAAAGAACTCGAACAGGAAGCCGTTCAGACCCGCAAAATGCTAGCCATTGTCCCTGCCGATAAAATGGACTGGCAGCCTCATCCCAAAAGCATGACCATCAAGGCGTTGGCTACGCATCTGGCCGAGATCCCCATCATGATCACCATAGCCATCAAGCAGGACAAATGGGATTTTGCCGGAAGCCCTTACAATCCGGCTGATTACTCTACCGCCACGGCCCTGGTAGCACGATTTGATGAATGCCTGTCGGAGGCGCAGGAGGCTTTGGCCAACGCCAGCGACGATATACTTCAGAAAGAATGGGTCATGTGCGACGGTGATGTTATCTACGGAGAATTTGAAAAGTGGGAAGCCATACGACATGCCTTTGGTCAGAATGCCCACCACCGCGCTCAACTAGGCGTATTTCTGCGCCTGCTTGACATCCCCATCCCCGGTCCCTACGGTCCAAGTGCAGACGAAATGCAAGCCGCTTACGCCTAGCCAGGGCGAATAATTTTCCTGAACCTAAAAGCGCTAATACTGAGCCCGAAACCTGTTGGGGAGGTGCATAGTACCTCCCCGGCCTGAACGCAAGCCCTCTGTTTATAGTTATACTTGCTGATTGACTTAGGCATTTCCTGGTTCAGAAATACGCTTTATTAGATATACATTTGTTCATGGAAAAAATTCACGCAACTACCGTCCTGGGTGTACTGCACAATGGTACCGTAGCCCTCGGAGCGGACGGACAGGCTACCATGGGAAATACCGTAGCCAAGAGTAACGTCAGGAAGGTACGTACCCTCATGGGAGGCAAGATCCTGGTAGGATTTGCCGGATCAACGGCCGACGCTTTTACCCTACTGGAAAAATTCGAAGAAAAATTGAACGGCTACGGCGGTAACATGAAGCGCGCCGCCATTGAGCTGGCCAAGGACTGGCGTACCGACCGCTACCTGCGTAAGCTGGAAGCTATGATGATCGTAGCCAACAAAGAAGAGCTACTGGTTATATCGGGAACCGGAGATGTACTGGAGCCCGAGAATGGCATAGCTGCCATCGGGTCCGGAGGTAATTTTGCTTTATCCGCGGCCTTGGCTTTACACAAGCACGCTCCCCAGCTGACGGCCGAAGAGATGGTGCGGGAAGGTCTCAGCATAGCCGCCGACCTCTGCATCTACACCAACCATAATCTGGTGCTGGAAAAAATTAGCTAACACCATTCCCTACCGATACCTCCGGGGCTAAGTTTCCGGAGGTATTTTTATAAGCTGGCCAGCAACGTCATCAGTTGCACCAGCTCCCGGCTGATCTGACGACTGTTCTCAGGCTGGTACTTGTGCGCGATAATGGTGAAGCTGAGCCGTTCGCCGGAGCGGGTAGTGACATAGCCTGCGAAGGCACGAGTACCTTCGATACTACCACTCTTGGCCCGGATATTCCCTGCCGCCCGGGTCCCTTTCCCCAGATTACGTACCGTCCCCGATTGCCCCATCACGGCTATACTCCTGTAGAAGTCGTCGAAGGCTTTGTCTTTGGCCGCCGCATTGAGTATATCGGTCAGGTTTTGGGTGGTCAGTGAGCCGGTAGGCGAAAGCCCGCTACCGTCCTTGATATAAAAGCCGCGCACATCCACGCCTTTGTTTTGCCAGTAGGTCGCCACCGCCCCAGTGGCACTATCAAAGTCAGAGCGGTTGGTCAACCGTTTACCCGTAGTTTTGAGCAGGGCATCCGCGAAGAGGTTGACACTCCACCAGTTGGTTTCCTGCGTAATGTCGCGCAGAGGGGGCGATGTGTACGTATTCAGCACCGTCCGTGTACTCTGTGGCCCCGGTACACTACCCCATACGACCGCGCCGCCCGCGACCATGATCGAGTCATTTAACAGGCTTTGCTGAAGCGCTGAGGCCACGTAGTAAGCCGCATCAGGTATAGCCCCTTTGACCGAAAAGGACGCCACACCCCGGGGGACAGTACCCGTCAGGACGGCTCCGTTGCCGATGGGACTGCTGTAGATAATCACCTGGTCGCCCGAGCCCGACTCGCCGGTAGTGACCCGGTTGGTAAAGGTCATGTAAGGCATGGAAGGCGAAGTACCAACCACCTCGGTTGGGTCGCCCATGTTCTGTCCCGGCCGGAAGTATACACGATACATATTTTCGTTGAAATTAAGACCGCGTACCCCGGCACCGTAGTAGTTGCCTACATCTCCCCAGATCCAGCTGTCGGCCAGCGGCTGCTCATCAAAGTAACTGGCATCCGCCACCACCTGTCCCTGTACATATCGTATGCCCGCATTCCTGACCGCCTCGGTCCAGCGCCGGATCAGGGCGGCATCGCCGGGGTACCCCTTAAACCGGTCACTCCCCAGGGTAGGGTCGCCGGTACCGCGCAGGTACAGGTTGCCTTTGAGGGTATCATTTTCTACCTGCCCATCGTACTCCAGGTAAGTTTTGTACGTAAAGTCACCTCCCAGCACCGACAGGGCCGTAGCCGTAGTGACCAGCTTAAGCGTAGAGGCCGACGGCAATGACTGCTGGTGGTTCATCGCGGTCAGTACCTTGCCCGTACTGACATTTTTTACGGAAACCGAAAGGGTACCGTGGCGCATCAGCTCGCTGTTCTGTAGCTCTACAACGGCATCCTTAAATTGATTCAGGGCAACCGAATCAATCGAGTCAGGTCGGGTTGCATCTATAATCAGAAGCCATATAAAAAGACTAAGGTGTTTCATCTTCGTAGGTTAGTAGTAGAGTGCTGTATTCCTCCGTTACACGATTTTATTGCCTCCTTCCCACAAACATGGGATAAACTGCGCCGTTTTTGGTACTTTTGTAGGAACCATCTTAACTTAACAAACGAATACCGTTTGATGTTAATGACATTTAAGTTTAGGTAAATCAGACCTATAACATTGAGTAACCATATATATGAAATTGACGTTTTGGGGAGCCGCCCGCCAGGTAACCGGTAGCATGTATCTGCTGGAAGTAGATGACTACCGCATCCTGATAGACTGTGGCTCTGACTTTGATCGTGATGAAAAAGAGAAAGACCTACTTTATCAACAACAAAAAAGCGTTTTCCCGTTCGATGCTTCCCTGATAAATACCGTACTTCTTACCCACGCCCACATTGATCACTCCGGTAATATTCCTAACCTGTTCAAAGAAGGATTTGAAGGAAGAGTAGTATGTACTGATCCTACCTATGGCCTGACGGCACTGCTCCTGAAGGATGCGGCCATGCTGCACCAGAAGCGCCTGAACACCCAGAATACCACCGCCAGCCGCAAGCGGGGCAGGAAAGCTAAGGTAGTACCGAAGGATTTCTTTCTGGAAAAACAGGTAAATGAGGCTCTTGATAACTTTGTACCCGTGGCCTTCGGCCAGCGCTACCGCATTGCTGACCACGTAGCGGTTACCTACATCCCGGCGGGTCACCTGCTGGGCGCGGCGCATATTTATATTGAGGTATGGGAAAACGGGGAGAAAAAGACCTTGTGCTTCTCGGGAGACATTGGCCGTAAAGACTACCCCCTGCTGGTAGATCCGCAGCCCGTACCACAGGTAGATTACCTTATCTGTGAAAGTACCTACGGCAACCGCCTGCACGAAGACAAGCGCAAGCCGGAAGAAGCCCTGGCCGATGTGATCAACCGCACCTGCGTAGAGATACCTGGTAGGCTGATCATCCCTTCCTTCAGCGTAGGCCGTACCCAGGCACTGCTCTATACCCTCAACCGCCTGTATGTTGAGCACAACCTGCCCCCCATTAAGGTATTCTCGGATAGTCCGCTGGCCTACGGCAGTACCAAGGTGTACCAGAAGCACGTGCGGCTGATGAACAAGGAAGCGCGGGTGTTCAAGGAGGACAATGACATGCTCTTCGACTTCGAAAACCTGATCTACCTGGAAAGTACCGATGCCAGCCGCGCTATCTCTAACTACAACGAGCCGTGTATCATTATATCGTCGTCAGGGATGGTGCAGGGAGGACGCGTAGAGCAGCACGTAGCGGCCAATATTGGTAATCCGTACGCCACTATCCTGATGATCGGATATGCCTCGGAAGGTACCCTCGGCTGGCGCCTGCTCAACGGACAGGACAACATCACCATCAAAGGCAAGAAAATGCCGGTCTTGGCGAATATAGAAAAAATTGACGTATTTAGCGGCCACGGAGACCGTGATGACCTTCTGACATTTGTAAAAAATCAGGATGCCAGCCGCCTTAAGAAAGTATTCCTGGTCCATGGAGAGCACCAGAGTATGATGGATTTCCAGGGCACTCTGCATACCTCTGGCTACCAGGAGGTAGTCATACCCGAGCGCGGGCAAACTTTTGAATTATAAACGGACTGTCGGACCTCAAAACGGCCGAACCTGTATATATAGGACGTAACCTAGATTATGAGAACGTATCTCGATTTTGAAAAACCTATTGCCGAGTTGGAAAGCAAGCTCGCAGAAATGAAAAAGCTGGCTGAGGAAAACAATGTTGACGTATCGTCGGCCACCTCTTCTTTAGAAAGCAGTATTATTACTCTCCGCCGGGAGATCTTTGAAAATCTCACCCGCTGGCAGCGCGTCCAGCTGTCGCGCCACCCCGACCGCCCCTACACGCTCGACTATATCAAGCTCATGTGTGACGAGTTTATAGAGTTGCACGGCGACCGTCAGATTCGCGACGATCCGGCCATTATTGGGGGTTTTGCCAACATCGGCGGCCAGAGCGTGCTGCTCCTGGGGCAGCAAAAAGGACGCAACACCAAAGAGCGTCAGCACCGTAACTTTGGGATGCCTAACCCCGAAGGCTACCGCAAGGCCCTGCGCCTGATGAAGCTGGCCGAGAAGTTTAACAAACCTATTGTTACCCTCATTGATACGCCGGGTGCCTTCCCCGGACTGGAAGCCGAAGAGCGCGGACAGGGTGAAGCCATTGCCCGTAACCTCAAGGAGATGTTTATGCTGAAGGTACCCGTGATCTGTATCGTGATCGGTGAGGGAGCCTCGGGTGGAGCGCTGGGTATCGCCATTGGTGACCGCGTACTGATGCTCGAGAATACCTGGTACTCGGTAATATCACCAGAAAACTGTTCGACCATCCTCTGGCGTAGCTGGGACTACAAAGAGCAGGCAGCCGAAGCCATGAAGGTAACGGCCCGTGATATGAAGGAAAATAAACTGGTTGATGGTGTCATTCCCGAGCCACTGGGAGGTGCCCACCTGGACCACGACCGTATGGCTGAGATCCTGAAAAAGGTGATCCTCGAAGAAATAGCCGAGCTGTCTAAGCTGAGTCCCGAAGAGCGGATTGATCAGCGCATCGATAAGTTCTGTTCGATGGGCGTGGTCATCGAATAGTAGTTAACCGTATTGTCAACCTAAGAAGAAGTACCTAGAGCTGTGCAAGAACAAATTAAGAATATCATTTTCGATCTGGGAGATGTAATCATTAACATAGATGTTCCGCTGGCAGCCCGGTCATTTGCCGAACTATGCGGGCAGGAGGAAGCCGAAGTCATTGAGCTGTTTAAGGAGAAGGACCTATTCCGGCAGTTTGAGACGGGTGAGCTTGATGAAGCCGCTTTCCGATCGTATGTACGCCAGATCCTGAAACAGGAAGACTGGGACGACGCGACCATCAACAAAGCCTGGAACACCCTGCTCCTGGACATCCCTCCGGCCCGCATAGAACTTCTTCAGAAGCTGCGTGAGCGTTATAACCTATTTCTGCTCAGCAACACCAGCCCAATTCATATCGCGGAGGTGAATCTTATTCTGGATAGAGTGTCGGGCGTACCCCGCCTCGATGAGCTCTTCGATAAGCTGTTCCTATCCTACGAAATGGGTGTCATGAAGCCCGATCCGGCTATCTACCAGAAGGTACTGGAGGAAGCAGGCATCAAAGCCGATGAGACGCTATTCCTGGATGATAATGCCGCTAACATCCAGGCTGCTTCTGCACTGGGCATCCATACCATCCACGTCCAGAAACCTAACACCATACTGGAGTATCTGAAAGACTATGTCGCCTAACACCCGAACCTACCTGATCCAGGGACTCCTGTTTGTTGTTACCGTTATCACAACCACACTCGCTGGAGCAGAGTGGATCTTCGGGAATTTGTTTGTGTATGTAGATAAACCTCTGAGCTGGTCGCATTTCCTGCAGGGGTTCCATTTCTCCATACCCTTTCTGCTTATCCTCACCGTACATGAGTTTGGGCATTACTTTACGGCCAAAGCTCATCAGGTGGGCGTTACGCTCCCCTACTACATTCCGCTGTGGTTCGGGATTACGCAGAGCATCGGTACCATGGGTGCCTTTATCCGTATCACCACCCTGGTACGTTCGCGCAAGAAGTTTTTTGACATTGGTATCGCCGGCCCACTCGCGGGCTTTGTAGCGGCCTTAGGGGTACTTTGGTACGGGTTTACGCACCTTCCCCCTCCGGACTATATTTTTACCATCCATCCTGAGTATGAGCGATACGGATTCAGCTATCCGCAGTTTGTGTACGAAAATGCGGCTGGTAACCTCCGCCTGGGCGACAATATTCTGTTCTGGCTATTCAAAACGTACGTAGCCGATCCGTCCCAACTGCCCCACCCTAACGAGATCGTACACTACCCGTACCTGTTTTCGGGCTACCTGGCGTTGTTCTTTACCTCGCTGAACCTTATTCCCATCGGTCAGTTGGATGGAGGCCACATCCTGTACGGCCTGCTGGGCCGGAAGCGCTTCAATACCATTGCTCCGGCGCTCTTTGTGCTATTTGCTACTTATGCTGGTCTGGGGCTATTTCGTCCCGAAGAATTCTCGGTACCCGACGATGAGGCGTTCTTTACGCTACTGGGCTACCTGTTCTTTTACATCTTCTTCCTGTACATCTGCCTCGGCCGGGTTGCCGACAATCCGCGCACCGCACTCATGCTGAGCCTGATGATTGTGCTGGTCCAGTTTGCTCTGGCCTATCTCCGTCCTGAGTGGGACGGCTATCCGGGCTTCCTGCCGTTTATATTTATTCTGGGTAGGTTCCTGGGCGTTTATCACCCTGAGACAGAGGTGAATGAGCCTTTGGGTAAGGCACGCGTCTTGCTGGGATGTCTGGCGTTGCTCGTATTTATCCTCTGCTTCAGCCCCAAGCCCTTCGTGATCATATAGTCAGTACTACCCATTTACCGTAAGCAAATAGTTTATTGACTGTACATGCTACGTTCTCTGATCGCTTTTCTATTTCGTTTAGCCGGCTGGAAAGTAGTGGGTTCTGCTCCTGTTGGAGTACCTAAATCCATCTGGGTAGTCATCCCCCATACCTCCAACTGGGATTTTCCGGTGGGCCTGGGTACACGGGCTACGCTCAAAATCTGGATTGGGTACCTGGCTAAGCAGGAGCTCTTCCGCTGGTACTCAGGCTGGTTGTTCAGAGCGCTTGGAGGCTATCCGGTAGACCGCAGCAGGAATAACAACCTGGTGGATGCCGTGGTAGATACTTTCCGGAAGAATAACTACATGCACATCGCCATTGCCCCGGAAGGTACCCGTACCGATGTGGCCCGGCTCAAAACCGGCTTCTACTACATGGCTCTGGGCGCGGGAGTCCCCCTTATTCCAGTTGTTTTTAGTCATCCCACTAAAACGGTAACCGTGGGCGAAGCCTTGTACCTGACGGGAAAGTACCAGCAGGACATGAAGCAGTTGTATGACTTCTACCTGGCAACCGGCTGTGAAAAGAAAACATGGCTCAGAGATTACGAGCGCACGGGTATTATTCCTGAGCCGGGGCGCCCTGCCAGCGATGGGCTTCTACCATGACCGGAGTAGTTACATCGCCACTTTATTCCATTGGATAAATTTCTGCGTTGTTAAGTATCAGATAATTAACTTTTTAATAAGTTAAAGGAATAATTCGTAGGTGACGTTCAAGAAGTAGTAGGCCACTGCGGATTAAAGCCTTATTTTAGATTTTTGCCATATTTCACTTTACTCTTTTGCAGCCTTAGATAATGCTATGCTATACACTTTCACGAAGTGGTACTAATAGCAAACCAATACGGGGATTACGATTCGGACCAACACCGCCTACCTATTGAAAGAATCGAATGAAACATTTCTTCATCTTTTGTCTGCTTTTCTTTCCGCTGCTTGTGCAGGCTCAGCACGAATTGCCCTACAACAAAGGCTTTGAATTAGTACAGCCACAGGACAAGCTCTGGGGTTTCATTAACAACATGAAACTTTGCGAAATACGATTCACCAACAAGCACAGGAGAAGTGGCAGCTATGCTGTGGAAATGTATAGCACTACCGAACAGCGCTCCGCCGACATAGATGCTCCTTTCTTTTTTATTGAAATACCGAAAGCTATTACAACAGAGAAAAAGCAGATAAAAGTGGAAGGGTGGATTAAAACAGCCCAAAATACATCCCGTGCGGCCATCTGGATTATGCAATATGATGGTAAGAGCCTGAACAGCTCAAAGTATACGGTAGTTGATGCCGACAGTATACAAAGCAGTAAAAGCTGGCAACGTGTTTCTGTAACGGTACCGGTAGTTGAACAAACGGAATCTGTATTTCTTGGGGGTTTGCTGAATGCCGCCGGCAAAGCCTGGTTTGATGACTTTGCAATATACTTGGATGGGGTGTTGGTTAAAGATGTTGCCAAACGAACGGCGGAGCCAACAGCCGAAGATGTAGCATGGATAAACAGGAATGCTATTCAACTGCATGGAGTAACAAGTGGTACTACCACTAATGACCTCGACTCACTGGGCAAATGGATAGGAGAAGCTAAGGTAGTAGGCGTAGGAGAGCCCACGCATGGCACCAGCGAAGCCGCCCAATTCAAGCTCAGGCTTTTTCAGTACCTGGTAGAACGCAAGGGCTTTACCACATTTATGCTTGAAGATGAACTGCCTGAATGCGGCCGCATTAACCAGTATATTCTAAACGGAAATGGTTCAGCACAAAACCTTCTGAACCTGCTTTTCCGCATCAACCGCCATCAGGAGCTGCTGGATTTGATAGAGTGGATGCGCACCTACAACCAGACCCACGAAAAGAAGGTCTATTTCAGGGGTAATGATATGCAGTCCATTCGGGTGGCAGTGCCTGAGTATGTACGACTGTCCTCTTATTTTGATACTACCCTGATTTCCTATTCAAGGGAGCTGGAAGTTCTAACCAAGCCTTTTATGACGGCACTAACCGCATCCCAGCGCCCCACGGTATCGGCATCAGTAACGGAGTTACTAACCAGAATCACTCAACACATTGAAGGTAATAAAAAGGAGTACTACCAGAAAGCTCCTGCCGATACGGTACACTGGCTCCTGCAAAACGTGACCGTACTGAATCAATATCTTTTTTCACCTGATTTTTCGGACTGGAGCGTATCCTTCTATTACCGTGATAGCAGCATGGCAAAGAATACGGTGGATTACCTGCAGCTTTATCCGAACGAAAAAGTCATGCTATGGGCGCACAACAGCCATATCTGGAAACAGGATAAGAATATGGGAGGCTGGCTGGATCGCCTTCTGGGGAGATATTATTATCCAATTGGCATAGCTACCGCAACCGGCACCTACACTGCCCCTGCGGATGAGTCTTACACGGCATCCTTTAAGGCTTTTCCTTTATTTCAGCCTTTTGCCGGATCGCTGGAATATTATCTGCAGAAAGCAAAGTATAAAGATCTTATTTTATCGCTGAACCATGCATACACAGAAAATAGTAGCAGGTGGCTTACTCAGCCGCTTTATTTTAGAAATATAGGTGGGCTTTATGAGAAAGAGGACGCCCAGTTTTTGCATGGGTATAAACCGGTCCTACCCAACCTGCTGAATGCCCTTGTTTTTATTCGGAATACCACAGCTACAAAATCATTTATGCGCTGATGCCAGGCTATTTGCCGAAAGCCCTCATCCAATGGTAGTCCCATCATGAAGCTATCCTTAATTAACTAGCAACGGCAAAAAAAGTCTTCCTGAATCATCGCATCTGCGATTAACTTTCTCCGGGCTGTACATCAATGGTGAACTCGGTCCAGCCATCGGGCTTTGATTTAAGGGAGAAGACAAAGCCGTGGTTCAGGAGAATGTCGCGCGTAAGGGTAAGACCAATGCCCTGCCCGTCGGGCTTGGTACTGAAGAAGGGGTTGAACAGCTGAGCTTCCACCTCCGCCGGGATAGGACGGCCATTGTTACGGATTACTAACCTGCACTCTGATACCTCCACCCTTATTTCCATCCCACTCTCGCAGGCTTCCATAGCATTTTTAAGAATATTGACCAGTACCTGCTCTATTTGTCCTTTGTCCAGCGGCACCAGATTAGGCGTAAATATACTCGAAGTCTTTATGACAACACCGCGCAGCGCGGCCATGGGCTGCATAAACAACACCACATCTTTTATCAGCTTATTCAGATCGGTCAGCTCCTTCCGGGGCAACGGCAGGCGTACCACATCGGCGAAGTTCCGCATAAACCGGCTCAGCTGTCGGTTGCGTTCGGTGGCAATGCGTAGCGCCTCCATCAGCTCTCCGTACTCCTCCTGGGGCAGGTAGCTGAGGGTAGTCTGAATGATCGAATCCGTGGCTCCCATGGTATTATTCACCTCGTGGGCCATCATCCGGATCACCTTGCCGTAGGCCTTCTTCTCCGACTCGAGTATATCCGCGGTCAGCTCCTCCACCATCAGGAACGACCTACGGAACCCCCGGTCCATGAAGTGCGACCGCTGTACCTTATAGGTTTCCACACCATTGTTCTTGATGGTGCGTGACTGTCCATCCTGTAATTCGTTAAGTTGAGTAAGAAGCGGCACATCCAGGTCCACCAGCCGTTTCCCTTCGCAGTCGATGGTACCTATACCCAGCATAGTGCGGGCGCGGCTGTTCACAGTCGTAATCTTTTCGTCAAAGTCCAGGATGAGTATGGCGATGGGAGAAGCCTCAATGAGCTTTTCGAGAAAGTAGTGCTGCTCGTTGAGCTTGGTACGCTCCAGCCGGAGCTGGTCGATCATCAGGTTGTACACGTTGATAAGAACATCTACCTCACTCTTACCCGAAGGCACAAACTTGATGGTAAAATCACGGTCCTTAATGGCCTCGATACCCGCCCGTACAAATTCAATGGGTTTCAGGAAATCACGGTAGATCTGAACGGAGGCAATAATAGAAAGTACCAGCAGTACCTCAGAGGCGATAAAGAGCAGCTTATCCTCCCGGAGCCAGTTGAACGTCAGAAAGATCAGCGCTGAGTGCAGGAAGACTACGAACAGAATGTAACGGGTACGGAGGGAGAGCTTCATCAACTTTCAGAGTCGTAAGAGATACCGAACTTCTCGAGTCGGCGGTACAGGGCAAAGCGGGTAATACCCAGCGAGCGGGCTACCTTGGATACTTTATTGTGGTGAAAATCCATGGCCCGACGGATCATCTGGTACTCTATTTCTTCGAGCGTCATGGTACCTACCTCGGGCAGGGACTTCTGAACGGAAGGTACCGGACCAGAAGTAAGGTTACGCTGAAAATCTGTCGCTTCCAGCAAGTCCTGGTTGGAGAGTAGTACCGTCCGCTCCACGATGTTCTTCAGCTGCCGGATGTTGCCCGGTAGCTGCAGGGTAGCCAGCCACTTCATAGCCTTATCGCTGATCCGAAGGCTGGGGCGGTCGTAGATGGCCTTTAGGTTATTAACAAAGTGCTCCGCCAGTACCGGTATGTCGTCCGGGCGTTCGCGCAGAGCGGGTAATTTTACTGTAATGAGGTTAATCCGATAAAAGAGATCTTCCCGGAAGGTACCCTGTGTTACCATTTCTTCCAGATTCCGGTTGGTAGCGCACACCACCCGTACATCCACCGTCCGGCTTTTGCTGCTTCCCAGCGGCTCGAAGGTACGCTCCTGCAACACCCGCAGCAGCTTCACCTGACTCGACAGGTCCAGCTCTCCTATTTCATCCAGAAAAATAGACCCTTTATGCGCCATCTCGAACCTTCCTATGCGGTCGGACTTGGCATCGGTAAAGGCGCCCCTAACGTGGCCGAAGAGTTCGCTCTCGAACAGCGTAGATGATATACCGCCCAGGTTGACCTTGATAAAGGGCCGCTGGCGACGCTTGCTGTTGAGGTGAATGGCTTCGGCGATAAGTTCTTTACCCGTACCGCTCTCGCCCGTAATCAGTACCGGCGCTTCGGTATTTGCGATGCGGCCGATGGTCTCGAGGATGTCGAGCAGCTTCGGGTCCTTGCCTACGATGTGCTCAAACTGGTACTGCTTGTCCAGCCGGGCGCGGGTAGCTGATTGGGGCTTCTGATTTGCCAGGTTCAGCACCGTCCGCACCGACTGCAGCAGGTGTTCATTTTGCCAGGGCTTCGTAATAAAGTCCCGGGCTCCGGCTTTCATACCCTGCACCGCCAGATCTATACTACCCCAGCCCGTAATCAGGATAACGGGTATAGCAGGATATTGGGTACGGATAACACCCAGCAACCGCATCCCCTCCTCCCCTGACGTCTCAATGGAGAAGTTCAGGTCCAGGATAATGAGTTCGGGAGTCTCCTTACGCAGAAAGTCCAGAGTTTCGGTGGGGGAGCCGCAGCTCTTCACCTCAAACCCTTCCTTCCTGAACAACAGCGTCATGGAGGTACGGATCGCTATATCGTCATCAACTATGAGGAGCATTGGGTTTCAATATATAATTGATAATGTAAAATGTATAATGGAAGTATAAACTGCCCCATTATACATTCTTCATTATTCATTTTAAATTAGTTACTTACTCTTCGTGCAGCGCCACCGCCGGGTGGATCCGCGAGGCCTGCTGGCTGGGGTACCAGGCGCAGAGGGTCACGATGAGGTACACGACTCCCATGGCCAGTGCCATGGCTACTAAGTAGATTCCGCCCTCTATATCAAATACGTTGAGCAGCGGAAACTGTACTGCAAATAGCAGCCCCAGCAACATACTGATGGTAGCCAGTACCCATATTTCGCCCAGGAACTGACGGGTTACGGCCTTCTCGGTCGCTCCCATAGCCCGACGTAGCCCAATCTCATCCCTGCGCTTGGCTATGTTGAGGTTCAGAATTCCGAATAGACCAAGGGCTACGTTTACCAGCAGAAAGCTACAAATAACCAGGAATATTACCACCGGTACCAGCGTGAGCGAATGCTGATTTTTACGGGAATCGGTCATGTACGTGACCTCCACGTTCCAGTCTTTGACCATACCGGCTATGTCTTTCACCAGTTTGGCTTCAAAGTTAGCATCGGTACCGGGCTTTACTTTCAGGATAAATTCTTTTTCCCAGGCATTCTTGTCTTTGATGAAGGTAAACAGCCCTGGTTCGTCACTCATAAACTCGCCTTTGGCTTTGAAATTATCCACGATTCCCACGACCCGCCAATACAATTTATCATCCCGCTTGACCAGCTTACCAATGGGATTTTCAGCACCAAAAAGCTTTTCGCGGGCGGCATCGTTGATCACAATGGCTTCGTGCTTAGATACCGCGTCGGCTTTGTTAAACCAGCGCCCCGCTGTGACGGGCAGATTCATGGTCTGTGCGTAGTTTTCATCTACCGGATAAAAGTTCGTCAGTACCTTGGCATCCTTATAGCTGACCGAGTTATTCATCGTATTCATGGAAAAAGGGGTGTTGGAGCCCGTACGGGTCACCTCCTCTACTTCCGCGTACTGGTTCAGGCGTTGGTAGATGCTGGCTACCTTGTCGCCCACGGCCAGAGTATCCTGGTTGTTGGACAGGTTAAGGATCCAGCGGTCTTCGTAGTCAAAGCCAATCGGCTCCACGTAGTTGCGGACATTGTACACGATCAGGGAAAGTACCCCGAATAAGACCATAAAAGAAGCCCAGATCTCCACCATCAGCAGCGAGTGTGCCTTCTTTTTATTCCATATTAATTTAAATAAATGACGTAACATAGCTGTTAGTAGTTAGAGGTTAGCTATTAGCTCTTATGCTTTTTAATGTTCTGATATTAAATAACTTACGCTTTTAGCGCGTCGACGATTTTCATTTTGGACATACGCATGGCGGGTAGTACTCCTGACAGTAAGCCGAACACCAGACACACCCCCATACTTACCGCAAAGACGTTGAAGTTGATGGTCAGGTCGGCGTAGGCGATCCAGCCGCTGGTATTGATGAGCAGAATAATCAGGAAGGATAGCAACAGGGCCACGAGACCACCGATAAACGTGATGAAGATGTTCTCAATGATGAACTGCCACAGCAACGCACGAGACGGCGCACCGAAGGATTTGCGCACGCCTATCTCCGAGGCCCGTTCGAGGATACGGCTCACGTTTACATTGACCAGGTTGATGGCGGGCAGCCCCATGATCATAAGCATAATAAATCCAATAATTGAAAAGAATATAGTTCGACGGGTTTCTTCACCCTGTAAGAAATTACCCAGAAAATCATCCAGATAGGTATTTGCCCCCACCTTAATGGTATGAAACTTGAAACCATTTTCGGTCCGGGGTAGTGAAATCCGGCTAACCGCACTGTTAAACTCCTCCTGAATGGCTGGTATATCAGCCTTGTCTTTGGCTAGTACTATACCCACATACATACCCCGCAAGCCTTCGCTCTGGTAGTTACTTTTAGGCGCTGTGTAGGGGAAGTATACGTCACTGTACGTATACGGGCGAGTGGCAGGGCTTCCCTTGGTCACCCCGATTACGCGGTACTTGATATTCTCGATGTCGATGTACTTGCCAACTACCGACCCGTCGCTGTCTTCGAAGTACTGCTTCCGCAGGTCGTCGGTAATCACTACTACATTCTCGCCATTGGCAATATTCTGCTCGTTGTAGGGCTTACCTTCCAGAAACTGGAAGTCTGTTACGTACCAGAAGTCAGCATCGGTGTACTTGGTGTTTAGTTTAATGCGCTTACCATTGATGTAGGTATTGGCAAAGCCCATCATGGTAGATATACCGACCCGCTCGGGTGTCTTGAGCGTCTTAGCATAATCACGCAGGAAGTTGAAGCTCACCGGACCCATATTCCGGCCATTCTGGGTAGTATCCATCTGCATCATACGGGTGATGTACAGGGAGCGGTCGCGCTTGCCTTCGGGGTAGTGCGTCCCGAACAGGTGGTCCAGGAAGGAGGTCAGCACCATGAGTACCGTAAGGGTAAGGCTGATGCCGAACAGCGTAATAAATGTATAGAAGGGGTGCCGTAGCAGTACCTTCCAGGCTATTTTTATATAGTTTAAAATCATGGCTTTGTTAGCTGTTAGGTAGTAGTTGTTAGCTAGTAGCTTTTTGTTTTTCTTGCTTCGTTGAGTCCGTGGCTTAACCTTGGCCTGTGTCCCCACAGGCCCCAGGCACCGCTGTATTCGGTCTGTGGAGACACAGACCACGGTGAGGGCTTTGCGTCCCGATGCTTATAGTCAACTTTTTAGGAGTTACACACCGGTAGCCAGGTTAGTGGACAGGATAGAATCCGTTACCTGGGTACCGTCAAAGAGGCGGATCAGGCGGTGGGTTCGTTTAGCCATGGATTCGTCGTGCGTTACCATCACAATGGTGGCTCCTTCCTTATTGAGGTTCTGCAGGATGCTCAGGATCTCATTCCCCATGGCGCTGTCCAGGTTTCCGGTAGGCTCATCGGCCAGGATGATCTCGGGCTTACCTACAATGGCCCGGGCTATGGCTACCCGCTGTTTCTGTCCGCCCGATAGCTCCTTAGGGAAGTGCTTCATGCGGTTACTAAGTCCTACTTTTTCCAGGGCCTGTTGTGCCAGCTCGCGGCGCTCCCGGGCGGAGGTGGAGCGGTACAGCAGCGGTATCTCCACGTTGTCCAGTACCGACAGGTCATTGATGAGGTGAAAGCTCTGGAATATAAATCCCAGCTTCTCGTTGCGCAGGCGCGCCAGCGCCTTATCGTGGTACTGGTCTACGGTTTTGCCGCCTATCTCTACGGTACCCTTGGAAGGCTCGTCGAGCAGCCCCATGATGTTGAGCAGGGTACTCTTGCCGCAGCCCGAGGGGCCCATGATGGACACAAACTCGCCTTTGCGGATGTGAATGTTGACGTTGTTCAAAGCGAGTGTTTCGATGGAGCTGGTCCGGTACACTTTCTCGATGTTCTGTAGTTTAATCATGGCTAGTACTTGATTTTTTGGTTTAGTTCAAAGTCGTATAGAGTTAGTAGTCGCAAGGTATAGTAAGCCTGCCAGTAGTCGCGCAGGGCCAGTATGTAATCGCGCCGGGCGCGGTCTTTTTCCTGCGTAGCTATGCCCAGGTCTGTCACGCTCAGGTTACTCAGTATAAAGCGCTCCTGCGCAATCTGGTACCGGTTGGCAGCGATCTGGTCGGCCAGGTGGGTGAGCTTTACCTGCTTTTGCAGCATCTGTAGAAGCGTCACCTGGGTGAATATCTCCTGCTCAAAGGTCAGCTTGTTCTGAGCTACCGACTGCTGGGCCAGCTCCTGATTGGCCTTGGCTACCTCGGTGCGGGCCTGGTTGCGCCCCCACGTCATGATAGGTACCGTAAACTGCACCTCCACAAACTCCCGGTCCTGCGGCCGCTGGTATACGTCGGTCGGGCGTGCTCCGCGGTTAGAGAGTCCAAAGGCCACGTTAAGCGAGGCGTTAACACCATTTTCTTTCTTAGCCCGGTTCACGTCGCGCTCCGCTTCCAGCAAGGTCCGCTGAAAAAGTATCGCATCAGAACGATTAGCGAACGCCTCCGCCAAAGCTTTCTGGGGATCCACCTCAATTTCATTCATTTCTTTGGGAATTTCTAGTTCCAATTCCCGCTCATCGCGCGAGTTAAGGTACATTTTCAGGCGGAGTGAGGCTACCGCCGCCGCCTGTCGGGCCGACGCCAGGTCTTTCTGCGCGGTCAGTACGCCCATCTGCAGTTGCAGCAGGTCGTTCTGCGAGATCTTGCCGAGCTCCAGGCGCTGCTGGGCTATCTTGTAGAGCGTATCGTTGTTGCTCAGGTTCTTTTCGGCGATCTGTAGATTTACCTGCGCGACCAGTAGTTCAAAATACAGGTCAGTGGCTGTGAGGGCTACCTGCTCGAGCGACTCGATAAACTGCTGGTTGCCTTCCTGAAATTTCAGAGGCTCGATCCGGCGCTCCCACTTCATGGGGTTGAAGCGCAGCAACGGCTGGTTCAAGCCAATGGCGAAGGGAATACCGTTGTAGAGCGTGTTGTTCCGGGCAAAGTCATCGAATCGCTGCAACTGCTGCTGTACGAATACGGTACCGCCCGTCATGGGCAGGCTCTGGCTCAGCGCCAGGTTCAGCATGGAATTGTTGTTGGAAACTGGCTGAAACGATATGGTACCATCGGGCTGCATGACCTCCACAAACGAGCGGGTAAAACCAGGCAGGGTACCATTGAGGCTAAGCTGGGGCTTGTAGTCGGCCAGGAACGAGCGGTACTGCCAGTAGTTGTTTTTCTTCTGGGTCGTGGCTTGCTTGGCCGCAATGGACTGCTCACGGGCCAGGTCAACGACCTGCTGCAGGCCGAGGTGCTGGGTCTGGGCCAGGAGTGGTGCGAAGGCGCCCAGCCCCATCAGCACCGAAATCAGGAGTAGAAAGTTTTTCATGGTGGTGACGGGCAGTTTAGATAATGTCCAGTTCTGACAGGTGCTCATACTGGCTCAGATCGGTCAGGATCACCTTATCGCCCGCCTGTACTCCACTCTTGATCTCTACGTAGTCGAAGTTGGAGAGCCCTACCTCTACCTCCCGGCGCTGGGCCTTGCCGTTGTTAAGTACATACACAAACTGCCGACGCTTGCCCTTGAAAGCTGGTCCGTTGGCTACCCGCAGGCTGCGGGCACTCCGATCCGTCACCACAAATACCTCCACCTTCATATTAGGGCGTAGGGAGGCATTCTGCGCGTCATCCAGCTGAATCACAAACTCCACTACCCCGTTCTTCACCACCGGCTTGATCTGCGTGATGGTACCGCGCAGGGTAGTCTCGTTGAGCTTGATGATGACGGGCAATGATGCCTTCAGCTGATCCGAGTAGACATCCGAGCAGGAGCCTTCGATGCGGAAGCTACCGAGGTCAGCTACCTTAGCCAGCATCTCACCTTCGTTGACCGACGAACCAATGTTTTCATTCACCCAGGTCAGTACGCCCTTGCGGTCGGCGACGATGTCGGCCATACGCAGCTTGTGCTGCATTTCTTTCAGGCTCTTCTCCTCGATCTGGGCGCTGAGCTGGGTTTCACGCAGGCTGGATCCCATGGACTCGCGGTTGTAGCTGAGGTCGTTTTCGAGCTGTTTCTTTTCCAGCTCCGCGATGCGCAGCGCGTTCTCGGCCCGGGTCACATCCTCGGCGGTACCTCCACCTACCTTCTGCAGGCGTTTGGCATCTTCGTAGTCAGCGCGAAGCTTGTTGATGTTCAGTGATTTGATCTTGTCGTTGATCTCGGCATCGTACAGGTTTTTGTTGAGCTTCATCCGGAGCTGATCGATGCTGTTGCGCTTGAGGGCCAACTGATCCTGCATTTTTTCAAACTCGATCAGGGTAAATGACTTGTCCAGCTCCACGATGGCCTGGCCGGGAGCTACCTGCGTGCCGGGCGTTAGCAGGATGCGCTTGATGCTGGCCTTGATGGGGCTGGTGATAGTCTGCTCGAAGGCGGGTATCACTTCCCCCGAAGCCGTGAGGGTATTCTCCACGTCACCCACTTCCACCGTAGCGGTGCGGATGCGGGAGGCTTCGACGGAGCTGCGCAGGGAGTTTCGGAAGGCATATACAACGGTAAGCAGGGCCATCAGGGCGACGGCGCCCAGCAGCCAGCGCCGACTTTTCTGTTTTTTAAGGTACTCGGGGGCAATTTCTCGATCCATGGCTAAGGCGGGGGTATTTCGTGAAAATTTTCATGGCTAATACCCTTATAGATATACCATTGCCGTGCCAATTCATAACATACTATATTTCAGCATATTACTAATTTTAGGTAAAGAAAAAACCGTGCGGAACCGCACGGTTTGTGTGATTTGGAACGGCGGCAGATACCTTAGCTTATTAATGGAAGTACCAGTAGCAAAAAGTACCGTTGGATAAAATTAGGCTGGCGAAGTACCTGTCAATGATTCTTTTTTTGTAAGTTACCTGTGTCTTCCATATGGGGCCGTAAAATCACCTTTAATCCGTTCATTGTTACTATATTGTCTATATTAAGCGTGGCGCCTCACTCCTACAGATAGGATCTACCACAAAGGCAATGTGGAAGTAAAGTCAACCACTACATTCAAAAATGAATGAAATAAAAATGGAACGCAAAATCAAACATCTTGAATTCATTCAAATTGTTATTTCAAGAATGAATTCAAATTCTTTCCTAATTAAAGGCTGGACAATTACTCTTATGTCTGCACTTTTCGCACTTGCAGCAAAAGATACAAATTTTAATACATTTTGGTGTCTTACATAGCAATTCTGACATTTTAGGTACTTGACGGGTTTTATATTTTTCAAGAAAGGCAATACAGAGATTTATATAAGGGTGTTGGGGCAATTGCCAAAGATGAAGAAATTAACTTTAGTATGAATGCTTCTACCTATAACAACAGTTGGATTTGCGTTTTTTTTAACTCTTATTTCTTTTTACTTGATTGATATTGTAGCGACCTTAATAATTATGGTTTTTATAAAAAAATAAATTGAGGCAAATGGCATCAGAATTAATCATACAACTTCAAACCCAGCACGGAACTTTCAGTTGTGAAAAGTTTGACAATTTCCCTTCTCCAAAATCGGCTTATGTAGCAATTTGCTTTACTGATAATACGGCTTCTGAGCAATTAGCAATTCATTTAAAAACTGAATTGATTAGGTCAATTGCAAACCTTAATAACAATTTTATTATTTCTCAGCCTCCATGCGGTGGGCTTGCAGTGAGGTTTAATGGTTGTCAAGCGCTAGGAATCCCTGATAATTTAAAACTGTTGATTGTAGTTAGTGATGGGATGAGCAGTAGTCTTGCTGAACCAACTCTTTTAAGTTGGCAACATACTGTTTTGCCAGTTCTAAAAATAGGCAATCCATATAGTTTACCACATCCTTTTAATATTCCTAATGCAGTATTTTGGAAAGCGAATATTGATGAAGTAATACCAACAATTTTTGGCTTAGTGGGAATTAGCGAAGAAGACCAAAAGATTTTTATTAGTTATCGTAGAAGCGATACCTCTGATTTTGCTGAACAACTTTTCGATAGGCTCAATCATGAAGGTTTTGACGTATTTCTTGATAGATTTAGCATCAATCCTAGCGTTAATTTTCAAAATAGGTTATATCAAGAACTTGCAGATAAAGCAATGGTTCTTCTTATTGAATCACCTAACTACCAAAATTCTCAATGGGTGCAATATGAAATTGATTTTGCTAAAAAATATCGGTTGGGGATATTAGCAATAAATGTAGATAATTCTCCAAAGGTGCTTTCGATCGACGATGAGTTTAGACGGAATATAGTTCTTAATACCTCAAAAAAAATGAATGCCAATTTATTAGATACTCTTATAATTGACATCAAGCAACAACACTCAATTGCATTATATCGAATGAGAAATTATTTAACTACAAATATTATCGCTGCTTTGCAGAATGTTGGAGCAAATTCAAATGTTGATGGGCTTGGGTTTATCACAGTAACAAATAAAAAAGGAAATCATACATATAAAATTTGGGCAACCCCACGACCGCCAAGAATAGATGATTATCACTATTCTGATATTTCAAAATTGCCTGGAGATAAGATTATAATTGGCCCTGAATTTATGGAAGAAAAAAGAGAAATGATCAATAGATGGCTCTCACAAAAATCAGTTGTTGATTTTTATACAGAAGGAAGAATTCTCGATTTATGTAACATAGTTTATCCTTAACAAATAATATATGAGTTATTACCGATTTACAATACTTCTTTCAGCAAGTGTACCTTCAGAAAGGAGAAGTAAAAAATATGAAGAAAATTACATTAAGATAAAAAATGCGCAAATTCAAATTGAAGAGGCAATAATTGGATTATCAAGGAATATTTTTCAAGCGAATGGCAAAATTGTATTTGGTGGTCACCCCTCAATTTCGCCTTTAGTTGCAATGATTGCAACAGAGTTTAGAATCAATATGGAAATTGAAAATATAAGTCGAAATGAAGGGAAAGAAAAGCCAATTACTATATTTCAGTCAAGGGCGTATGAAAAAGTAATTCCAAATGAAACAATAAACTTGTTTACTCTCGGCTACACAAATATAGTTTGGACTGATGCAGTATCAGGAGAAGAATTTAATCCAAATATTCAAGGAGAATTACAATGCGAAAAGAGTTTGGAATTAATGCGAGATAAAATGATTAACGAGCAAATTGATGCTCTTGTCTGCATAGGCGGTATGGAAGGAGTAGAGAGAGAATTTGAAATGTTTAGAGAATATCATCCACGTAAGCCTGTATTCTTATTAAAATCCACAGGTGGTGCTACTAAAATTTTAGCAGATAATTACTCAAACAGTGACAATATAAGAATAATAGACAACATAGATTATGTCAGACCCGTTAAGGAACAAATCGGCGAAGAAGTATCGGAGAAGTTTAATATTATTCCGTATTCGTTTATAACCGCAATGATTGTTAGAGATGTGATTTCTGAAAATAATCGATAGAAAAGAACTGTAATCAATTAAGACAAAACACGAACCGCCAACAGGAGTATTGCCAATAGTGGAGCTGGACGTTGGAGCAATCGGCTGCAGTTGGCTATTTGGCTTTGGTTCCGGCTGTACATTATCTATTTAGCTTTTAGTTATTATCTTCAGAAAAATATTTTCAATTTTGCTTCGTTCGTCCAGGCTGGAGGTTTTTCAATTCCCCCACCATCGGTAATACCTCTCCGTTAGTAGCATTATTGATTCGTGAATTAATTTGTCATAAAAGCTATTTCTTTTTTATTGAAGAAGGCTTTTACCAAATCAGGATCTTCTTCTAAATGCTTGACTTGTTCAAGAATTGCTGCTGTTAGTTCTTCCAGGTTGGTAAATACTCGATTCTTCAAACTTCCTTTCATTTGACCCCAGACCAGTTCGACTGGATTAAGCTCTGGACTGTAGGCCGGTAAGCGTTCTAAATGAATCCGACCTGGTCGTTTACGCAGGAACTGCTTCACTGGCTCACTGCGATGGATAGCTGCACCGTCCCAAATAATTAATATATTCCGCTTACGATAGCGTCCACAGAGTTTCTCCAAAAACCAGACGATGTCCTCACCGGTAAAGGCCTGATCTTGGCCAGCGACATAAATACGCCCGTTCGGAGCGATTGCGGCAATCAAACTTAAATGGGCCCGGCCTGCTTGCTCAACGAGAACAGGTGTCTGCCCACAAGGAGCCCAAGTATTGGCTAATAAGGGCAGCAGATAGCAAGCTGACTCATCTACATACAGAATCACTCGTCCCTCATCCTTGGCTTTTTTTAAGCGTTGGGATAAGTTCTTGCTGCCACTGAGCAACTGCTCGAGGGTCTTGTTGCCGTGCTTTGCGCTGCGGTTTTTGGCGACTCCAGCCTAACTTCTTCAGAATTCTACCTATCTGGGACGGGTCATAACTTACACCGAATAGCTTCTTGATGACTTTGTTAATACGAGGACGTGTCCAGATCGCCCCGTTGAAGCCATGGTGCTCGGCTCCTTTGTTGAGTTCTGCTACTAGTTGATGAAGTTGTTCGGCCGATAAGCGAGTAGGGGCTCCTGTTCGTTTACCTTCCTGCAAGGCCATAGGCCCCAGTTGATTATATTTCTTCAACGTACGACTCACCCAAGGTTGTGTCAGGCCAAATGCTTGGGCAATTGCTGCCTGCTTCCAACCCGCTTCATGAAGCTCAACACAGCGTCGGCGCAGGGCTTCGTAGTCACTTTGCTTATAATTTGCCATCAAACAACAAAGACCTCAATATAACAAACTTACTCACGTATCAATAAAGTGGGGCGTCCCCTGCTACACGTTTCAGAAAGGTAATGTAGTATTGATCCACCAATTCAAAGAGTACTGCGCACTCCTGTTTGTCAAAGGTGCCCTGTACAGGATGCAGGGGGTATTCTAGTCCAGCAAACGGAGAATGTGCAGGCCGCGCGCCAGGTCCGGTTTACCAGTGTTGGGGAGGTCATGGAGAGGGAGGCCTTCCTGAATGCTTACATTTACGAAGCCATCAAGGTAGAAAGGGGCGGTTTGAAAGTAGATTTCAAAAAGACAGCAGAACATACTATACCCGAGGAGTTTCAGACCAAGCTGGATAGAGCCCCGGCTCTGAAAACAGCCTTCGAGGCCCTGACGCCGGGCCGGCAGAGAGCCTACCTCCTCCACTTCTCGGCACCCAGGCAATCCAAAACCCGCGAGTCAAGGATTGAAAAATGAAAGCCACTGATCCTGGATGGGAAGGGACTGAATGATTAGGCTCCTTTCCTCTACATACTAGGAACAAAGTGCTAGTCCCTCCTGTGAAAAGGCACAGGTACCCAAAGGCTGAGAACTCCAGACAATACTATATCTTCGCCACTACGTTTGCTCCCAAGCGTCAGCAGTCCGCTTCTACTGCTTCAACAGTTTCGGAGCCCTTTTAGTAGAATGTAACATGAAGATTAGAAAAGCAGATAAGGCAAAGGACTACGACCAAGTTTGGAGCATATTTTCAAAGGTAATCCAAACAGGAGACACCTATGTATTTGACCCGAACACTCCGAAAGAGCACCTGGATAAACACTGGTTTGCAGACTACATGGATACGTTTGTCGCCGTAGATGAAGATGATACGGTATGGGGGACCTACATCATCAAACCCAATCAGATTGACCTGGGCAGCCACATTGCCAATGGCAGTTATATGGTCTATCCTGATGCGCAGGGTAGAGGAGTTGGAAAGCTGTTGTGTGAGCATTCCATCGACTTCGCCAGGCAAAAAGGGTACTTGGCCATTCAGTTCAACATCGTCGTCAGTACCAATACAGGGGCCGTAAACCTCTGGAAGAAGTTTGGCTTTGATATCATCGGTACCACACCCAATGGATTCAGACATCAGACATTGGGACTGGTGGATACCTACATCATGTACAAAAGCTTATAAGCAGGGTGGGCAACCTCCACTACCTGCAGCAGCATGCTGATGGTAGTACTAAAGCTCTGCTATAGACAACATAATGCTTCTCTCCTTTCTCGTCCTCAGGTCGTAGACTACATGCCTGCAGTATGAGGGAGCATAAATAATCGTAGCATGATTCATCCCGACACCCGAAAGGCCTGAGAGGGCAAGAGGCTATGCTATGAAATCATTCCCCTTTTTTAAATCGGTAGCCCCAGGTCTTCTCCACGTACTGTATGTGAGCTTGTAACGATGTAAGCGTTCGAATAGGCTCACTCCAAATTGCACAATCCACTAGCAAGGCAGGCACCCGTTCCAAACAAGGTTGATGCTATACAAGTTGCTGTTATAAGAGGTTGATTTGTATTCCCTCAGCTAAGAGAAAAAGTATGGCTGCGGAGTAAAAAGTACACACAGCCAGTGATCCGCTGGACTCATGAATCGAGCTGAAACTTAGTTTTTAATCAGGTACAACCCTTTGAATAGCTTTCCAGGTGTATCTTTGCTTTCCTGCTGACAGTGACTAAGAAGCAATCCAATAATTTGAAACAATATTGATCGGCACCTCCTTTAATCAACAAGAGAACGACGAAGAATTCAGATGACAAAAAATAGTTTGCGGAACCAGGAAGAGCTCCACTTTCTGCAGGGCGGAGGAGAGATGGGTAATTTGATCCGTCAGTACGACTGGACTACCACTCCTCTTGGACATCCCCAGGGCTGGCCAAGAAGTTTACAAACCTCCATAGGTACCATGCTGGGCTCTCCTTATCCGATGTTTGTCTGGTGGGGAAGGGAAATGATCATGTTTCATAATGATGCGTATGTTCCTGTTTTGGGCAAAAGACATCCGGAGGCTCTGGGAAAATCAGGCCCGGTCGTCTGGGCTGACGTGTGGGAATTTATCGGTCCGCTCATGTATGATGTCCTGGATCATGGCAAAGCCTGTTATTTTGAGAGGCAGTTGTTGACCCCTGAGCGTAAAGGGTTTAGAGAGGAGACCTATTTCACCTTTTCGTATAGTCCTATACCCGATGATGAAGCCGGAGTGGGTGGTGTTTTCTGCGTATGTTCAGAGGATACCAGGCAGGTACTGAGCCAACGGCGCCTCGCCACATTAAGCCAGCTTTCCGAGCTTACGGCGTCTGAGAATACCAGGGAGGTCTTCCGAAAATCTTCCGAGATATTATCGGCCAATCTGAATGATATGCCGTTTGGATTATTCTACCGGATGACCGAGGATGGCAAAGCAGCCACGCTGGAAGGAGCATTCGGCGTGGATAGCGGCGCCCCCGTTTCACCTTCATCCATTCATGCGGAAAGTAACGGCCTACAGGCCTGGCCCCTCTTTCACAGAAATACTGCGCCGGGTGTACCTGTATTGATCAATGATCTGGGTCAACGGTTTTCATCACTTCCTGCCGGTCCCTGGGAAGAGGCGCCCCGGCAGGCAATGATCATTCCAATCCTGAAATCCGGTCAGGAACAACTGGTCGGCTTCTTTATCTCCGGCATTAGTCCAAGACTGGAGTTTGACGACGACTACCGAAGTTTTATTTCCCTCGTCGGTGGACAGGTATCAACAGCCATAGCCAATGTATCGGCGCATGAGGAAGAGCGGATACGTACCGAAAAGCTGATTGCACTTAACAAAGCCAAAACGGATTTCTTCAACAATGTAAGTCATGAGTTCAGAACTCCGATCACCCTAATGCTGGGGCCATTGGAAGAACTACTTAACGAAGGGGAGAATACCCATACGAAAAAAGACCTCGACAGGCTGACCACTGCCTACCAGAATTCACTGAGGCTGTATAAACTGGTGAATAGTTTACTTGACTTTTCGCGTGTGGAAGCAAACAGGGCCCAGGCTTCTTTCCAGCCCATTGATTTGTGCCAGTATACATCAGAGTTGGCCAGTGCTTTTCAATCCGCCATAGAGAAAGCTAATCTTACTTATGAGATCGAGTGTGGGCCTGTTTCAGAACCCGTTTATGTGGACCCGCAACTATGGGAGAAAATCATACTGAACCTTCTTTCCAACGCACTCAAGTTTACCTTTGAAGGAAAAATAAGGATTGAGCTGGTGGAAACAGAAACGGGTCCCAGGCTTTCGGTACAGGACACAGGTGTGGGCATACCCCAAAAAGAATTGCCGAACCTGTTCAAGCGGTTTCACCGGATAGAAAATATCCGCTCACGTTCTTATGAAGGTACTGGAATAGGACTTGCCCTGGTTAAAGAGCTGGTGGAATTGCACGGGGGAAGGATCGAGGTACAAAGTACTGAAGGCAAGGGAACCACTTTTACCATCAACCTGCCTAAAGGGAACGGTCATCTGGATAAGAATAAGATCAGGGAAAAAAATGGCTCCCAGCCGTCAGGCACAACTGCAGAGGCATTTGCTCAGGAGGCCCTACTCTGGACCGCCAATGATGCTGGTCATACAGCCGGAGAAGGTCCGCAAACAGAACAGCAAGAAACTATCATTCAGGATGATAACATGGTCAGCATTCTGCTGGTAGATGATAACGCCGACATGCGCAGTTACCTGAAAAGAGTCTTAGGCCCTTACTGGAAGGTGACCACTGCGAAAGATGGTCTGGAAGCACTGGAACTGGTAAAACAGGCAAAGCCGGACCTGGTGGTAAGCGATATCATGATGCCCCGGATGGATGGTTTTGAATTACTGACCCGGATCAGGCAGGATCACACGATCAGCCATATTCCGGTTATTCTGCTTTCTGCCCGTGCCGGTGAAGAGGCCACGGTGGAAGGTCTGGAAAAGGGGGCGAATGATTACCTGGTGAAGCCTTTTTCATCCCGGGAACTGGTGGCAAGGGTAAAGACCCAGCTGGATCTGAACAGTACAAAAGCATTGGCAGAAAAACTGGAAAAGCTGGTGGAAGAACGTACGCAGGAGTTGCAGCGGTCTAACCAGGACCTGGAGCAGTTTGCGCATGTGGTGAGCCACGACCTGAAAGAGCCGGCCCGTAAAATAAAGATCTTTGGTGGTCTCCTGACTCGGGAAATGGGTGATGAGTTGCCTCCTACCGCAAAATCATATCTCGAAAAAATCGAAAGTTCAGCAGACCGTTTGTATGCCCTGATCGATGGGGTACTGCAATACTCCTCTGCTGGTGCGTCAGAATTGAAGTTCGATCGTGTCAGCCTGTCGGAGATTATGGAAAGTGTAGAAAGTGATCTTGAAATTGTGATCCAGCAAAAGGGTGCAACTATTCACTATGAAAACCTGCCGGAGATCAATGGCTCCCAAGTCCTGTTCCAACAGTTGTTCTACAACCTGATCAACAACTCGCTGAAATTTTCAAGGCCTGGCATTCCACCCTTCATTCAGATCACTTCCGGAATGGCCGATAGAGCAGAAGTAATCAGGAAAGGTCTTTCGGTGAATAAAACATATACACGGATCTGTATCCAGGACAATGGGATCGGTTTCGCCCAGACCCAGGCAGATAAGATATTTAAGTCATTTACCCGCCTTAACCCCAAGGACAAATACGAAGGAACCGGTCTGGGTTTGGCTTTGTGTAAAAAGATTGCGGAACGGCATGGAGGCACTATCTATGCAGAAGGGAAGGAAGGTGAAGGAGCGAGCATTATTTTACTAGTACCTGAGGATTAGCCTTTAACCATGCCCGGTATAAAGGCAGCCCTGGGATATCACTGATAACACCAACATAGGGGCAGAGCGTTTATCTAACTAAAGTAAAAGCACGCTGATTATCCCCTACCCATTTGTAGGTGTAGATGGTACTTTGCTGTTGCCCGTCTTTATCCCTGCTATTGTGCGATATGTAAAATAATCCATTGCCCAAAGGACACAGACCGGTAGCTCCCCACTTAAAGTTCCATCCCCGAATACCTGTTGCAGGGTCTTTGGGACCGGCTTCCAGCAAAGAGAGTGTCTTGACTTTAACCTTCTTATTTTCAGACGTTATATACCCTTCTTCGGGCTTCCTTTTGCCATCAATGACAAACAGATCATAGTTAGGAAAATGCGCTTTCGCTCCCCGGTATACAGCCGCAAACAAATGCCCTGTGGATGGATCATAAGCCAGATTCTGGATGCCATACCGCGTGCTGCCTGTTTTTACAAAATATTTTTCCAACGGCTTTTCCGGTCCGGAATGGTGCAGGTTATCCTGCGATAGTTTCTGTGCATACCGTTCCCAATCGCTTACATCGTATTTCAAAATAACCTGATGGTCATTATCCGTCCTTGCCGTATCACCATACACACCGTAGGCCACGTAAAGAAACTTCCTGGTACCCTGTGAGCTACCCATAGCGGGTGCAAAGGCAACTCCGTCTATTCCTGAACAGGCAAACCGGTGCGGCCTTTCTTCATGGCCATCTTTCACCTTGGCTGTATAATCAGTCACGGCCTCCCGGATATATACCGTACGTAACACATCTTCTTTTTCGGCATCCATGTCCGGACGCACAATCCGCGATCCATCAAATAGGGCAATATAAAATCCGCTCTCATTCCTGGTTTTGGCTCCCAATTCCTTTACTATGCCCTTCCCTATTTCATCATTTTTGTATTCCAATGAACCATATATCTTCCCGTCATCGGTAATATCCAGATCGCCAAGATGCCCGACAAAGCCTGTTACACTCCCTACTAACTTGCCCGATAGATCCGTTTTAACCAACCTATCCGTAAATGAAAAGTAGACATACCCGTTTGTTTTATCCACCACCACGCCCTGTACATGCAATCTGCCTTGTTTACCTGAATAAACAGAATCAGGTAGGTGTACAGTTTGTGAATGTGACGGCAGTGCCAGTGATATAAGAACAATAAGGCATAAAACGAATCTATTCATCTTTTTTAGAGCTACGTTAGATTGGGCAAATATAATTATCATAAGAATATCCCCGCCGGAGGTGTAATAGTAGAAGCCTATAAGATGGATAAAATATTGCCCTGCTGACCATCCGCCGTCAGGCGAAGAGAACTACCTTCCGCGGATCCTGGGATGGAAAGAGCTTAGTGATTAAACCCGTGCATAAGTACGCTTTTTAAAGCGAAAGACCTAAATGAAGCATTCGATCAACAAGCTATGACTCAGGGAACAGAACATGTCTCGCCGGTGACGTCAGCCATTGCCCGACTGAGTCCCTTATCAGCTATAGAGGTGGAAGCCCTCGAGAAGATCATACATCGCAAGCAGCTCCCCAGGAACACCGATCTTCTGAAAGTAGGCCAGGTCTCCTACCATATGTACTTTGTGAACATAGGACTGGTTAGGGTGTATTATCATCGGGATGACCTGGACGTAACGGATTATTTCGCCATAGATCAGCAGTTTATAGGGGGCGTGGAAAGCCTGTTCACCCGCCAGCCTTCCAGGAAAGCAATTCAGCTCATCGAGGACTCTGACCTCTACTATTTTTCAGCTACCGACTTTGAAGCCTGCTGCCTGAAGTACCATGGCATCGAGACGGCGGCCCGCAAGCTGGCTACCTTTGCTTTTCTGGAAGGCCAGCAACGGATAGAAAGCATACGGTTCTATTCGGCCAAAGAACGCTACGACGAGCTGGAACGGAAGTACCCTGGCATCAGTAATCGCTGTCCCCTCAAGTACATCGCCTCCTACCTCAACATCACCCAGGTTAGTCTGAGCCGCATCAGAGCAGGTACGCAATAATTAACATATGTAAAATCTATTCTGATGATTTCCGCTGACCTTTGTGAGGTAATCAGATACAGCACACATGAAAATTGGAATCACAGGTGGCGGCATAGCAGGACTTACGACCGCCATCGCTTTGAAAAGAATAGGTATACATGCCGTCGTGTACGAGGCAGCACCCACAATAAAAGCCGTGGGAGCTGGTATAGGCCTGGCCGCCAATGCCATGAAGGGTTTCCAGAAACTGGGGATCGATCATGCTATCATGCAGGAGGGCCGGCTGTTGGATGCGCTGGTCATCAAAGACGAACGGGGTAGACAGATCACCAAAACGGATACGCTGGCCTCCAGCCAAAAGTACGGCGCCGATAACTTCACCATTCACCGGGCCAGGCTTCACCAGGTGCTGATGTCGTACCTGGACGACGCAGACGTACATACCAACAAACGTCTTCTCCACTTCGAGAGAAGCGGAAGTAAAGTTCAGCTCCACTTTGCGGATGGCTCCCAGGAATGGGTAGATTACCTCATCGCCGCAGATGGCATCCACTCGCCCGTACGGCAACAGCTATTACCCACAGCTACTACCCGATACGCCGGATATACCTGCTGGCGCGCGGTGATTGACTACCCTGCCGATCACCTTCGGGAAGCCAGCGAAACCTGGGGCCCTATGGGACGCTTTGGGGTAGTTCCGCTCAAAGACAACAAGCTGTACTGGTATGCCTGTGTCAAAGCCAGAGAGAATGATATCCGGTATAAAAACTTTAAAGTTGATGACCTGCTCCAGACTTTCGGTAGCTACCATCCCCCCATACCGGAGGTACTCCAGAATACCCGAACCGAGCAGCTGATTTGGAATGACATTGCCGATCTTGCTCCGTTGCCGCAGTATGCTTTTGATACGATCCTCCTGATCGGCGATGCGGCCCACGCCACCACGCCCAACATGGGGCAAGGTGCCTGCCAGGCCATCGAAGACGCGGTGATCTTGGCGGATGTAATACAAAGAGCTCCTACCCTACCTGATGCCTTTCGGGAGTTTGAAAGGCTCCGCATGGCCAGAACGCAGTACATCGTAAAGCAGTCGCGACTCATAGGGGTAGTGGCACAGCTACAAAACAAGCTGATCGGAGGGCTCCGCAACAGGCTGATGCGTGCCCTACCGGCCAGTGCTCAGCAGAAGCAACTTGATAAGGTACTAGGTGTGGAGTTCTGATCTTTGGGTACATACAAGGTACTTGCTAAACACTTCCATTACGTCTAATTCCCTCAGCCTTTCATTCCCTCAAGAAGGGTCACATTTTCAGGCTTTAAAATAGGGTTTAGTTGACTAACCTCCTGAACTTTTATATTTTACCTCCAAAATATAGATACATAGAAAGTACAAAGTATGGCAATGGAAAAAACAAAGGAGCTGTCACCCGAAGAGCAGGAAGAACTCCTCCGCACGTTGAAAAGCCGGTTTAACAAAAACAAACATCGGCATGAAGGTCTGGAATGGGGCGAAGTACAGACCAGGCTGGAAGCTGATCCTGAAAAAATGTGGTCTCTCCACATAATGGAAAGCACCGGTGGCGAACCGGATGTGGTAGGTCAGGCTACCAACACGGGTGAATACCTTTTCTACGATTGTTCCGCCGAAAGCCCTAAAGGGCGCCGAAGTGTTTGTTACGACCTTGAAGGGCTAGAGTCCAGGAAAGACCATCCACCAGCCGATAATGCTATGGATATGGCGGCTGCCATGGGTATTGAACTCCTGACGGAAGAGCAGTACCGGGAGCTGCAGCAGTACGGAGAGTTTGATCTTAAAACATCGAGCTGGCTTCAAACACCTGCTGCTATCCGGAAACTTGGTGGGGCCCTCTTCGGTGACCGTCGCTACGACCATGTCTTTGTGTACCACAATGGAGCACAATCGTACTACGCCGCCAGAGGCTTCCGCGGCTTGCTTAGGGTCTAGCTTTAAGTCACTGGTGTAGTATTGGTTCTGACAGTTGCCTTTTCAGCAATAGGTACTCTGCGAGCTGTTGTACTTCAAATTCTTTACCATCGCGAAACCGTGGAAGGATTTGTAAATATTCTTCATCAGTATTTTATACTTCTGAAAGCAGTAACTTTGTAAGCAATACTAGCCAAAATGAGCCCACTCGATCAATATAGCAATATCATAAGATCTTTGTGCGAGACACATAAGGTGAAGCGGCTATATGCCTTCGGGTCAGTATTAACGGATAAGTTTACCGACCAAAGCGATATTGATCTTATAGTTGACTTTGAGCCCGTGGCCCTACAGTACTACGCGGACAACTACTTCAGCCTCAAATTTGCTCTTGAAGACACCCTTCATCGGCCTGTGGACTTGCTGGAAGAAAAAGCCATAAAAAACCCATACTTCAGAAAAGCTGTTGAACAACAGCGCCAGCTAATCTATGGAAGTTGAGATCAAAGCCTGGGCTTACGACATTCTTAGTGCAATACATGAAATAGAAATTTTCCTGGGTACTGAAGGGGACTTCACTTCTTTCAAAGAGGACTTGAAGACGAAAAGAGCCATTGAGCGAAATCTGGAAATTATTGGTGAGGCTATGAGCCGCATTCTGAAAAAAGACCCTGAGGTTAAGTTTACAGATTCCCGCAAAATTGTTGAAACACGCAACAGGATCATACATGGTTATGACTCCGTTTCTGATGAGATTATCTGGAGCATAATTACTACTAATCTGCCAAAGCTCAGGGAAGAAGTAGAGCGGTTTTTGGACGAATAACCTACTTTAATCTCTGTTCCATTGCTCTTAGCTGCCTACCCTTTACAGGCAGGTTTGAAATTAACAGCCTATACCTAAGAGGCATCAACGTACGCAAATAGGTATATAACGCTCCCAGGTGCTGCAATGACAGGACAATAGATGTCTGAAAAACAGCTTAAAAGCTTACTGATAAAAACGCCAGCTTTGGCTAAAAGCTGGCGTTTTTATCATTTATAAGTCATAGTAAATGATCCCGCTAATCCACCGAAACAAGATCAATCTTAAAGATCAGGATCGAGTTAGCCGGTATACCCTGTTGGGCCTGCGCTCCATAAGCCAGACTGGGTGGTAGATACAGCGTAATACTTCCACCGGGACTAATGAGCGGAATGCTCTGCTGCCAGCCGAGAATGAGCCGGGATAAGTTGAAGCTTACATCATCAGCAGTCTCGAAGGTACTCCCATTCGTCAGCGTACCCGTATAATTAACCGTTACATCAGAGCATAAAGTAGGTTTGGGACCTGTGCCGGGGGAATGAATGGTGTAATAGAAACCCCTTTCGTCAGCCGTGGCATTGATTCCAGCCGTATCAATAAATTGTTTCAGAGCAGCTACTTCGCTCTGAGGTGCCTTTGTGGTAGGGATAGTCAGACTGCACTCAGCCGGATCAGTCGAATCGTCCTTCTGACAGCTACTAGCCATTAACATACAGGTAAGTAAAAGCAAACCATTCCATTTCATTCCCATAATCGTCGTTGATCAAGTGGTCGTACCTAGTCTTAACTATCCGGATGCATAATAGTTCGCCGGCAGTAGTTCGATAGCGGGACAAGTTGATCCATAGCCTTACTAAATTATATCATATGGAGAGTTGAGGAAATCGCAAGATTTCCCAACTCTATGTAGGATACCTTGAACTTTACCCCATGTGATTGCTCCTATCCCCTATCCTTTACTAGCCGGTCTAAACTTCTCTACCTTCTGTTTGATAGGCTTCAACGTCCGCAGGTAAGCATACATCGCTCCCAGATCCTGCTCGGACATACCGCTGTAGAACGTCCAGGGCATGATGGTATTGAAGCCATCGTGTACTTCAAAAGGAACGAATGTACCAGGTTGATACGATTTGAAGCGGGAGATGAAGGATTCTTTGGTCCAGGAGCCTAACCCGGTTTCAATATCAGGCGTAAGATTGGCGGAGGTGAGGGTACCAGCTGGCATTTTGAGGCTTACCCCTCCCGCGAAGCCCTTGCTCTTGATGGGCATACCCATGCGGCGCTGGGTGTGGCAATCGTAGCAGCCGGCTGCACCTACCAGGTACTTTCCATACGCTACGGTATCCTGAGGCGAGGGCATGGCCTGGTGCTCGGCCCTACGGGTCATCTTCTTGAAGACGGGTTTGACCACAGCCATCGGCCTGGATTCAGGTACGTCATTCGTAACGGCGGGAAGTGTACGCAGGTAAGCAATGATGGATTTTACATCTTCGGAGTCCATCTTTCCGTAAGCCAGGTAAGGCATCATGGGCATGAGGGCTTTGCCATTCTTTGATACCCCGGAGGTCATAGCGCGATAGATCTCGCCATCCGTCCAGTTGCCGAGGGCGTGGGGCGTGATGTTCTTGCCGTAGAAGGTACCGGGCAGCCCCATCTTCTTGTCGAATACCTCTCCCCCGCCTCCGAAGGTACCTGCTTTGGCCGGACCGGAGAATCGGGTGTAGTCGCGCTGGGAGTGGCAGTCCATACAGACCGCTACATTATTGGCGAGGTACTTGCCGCGTTCTACGCGTTTGGGAGTGATTTCTACTTTGAGGTCGGGAGCTGGACCGATTCGTTTCTGATAGCTGGTGCAGCTAGAGGCCGCGACAAGGCAGCCCATCAGGATTAATGAGTGTACACGTACTTTTTTCATGGCTAAGTATTGATTCTACTAAGCCACAAAAGTAACTGATCTACCTTTTGATTGAATTACCGCTCATCCACCCGTTTCAGCCATTCAACAGGTACTTTACCATAAGGGCACCGGCCCGCTCGGAGGCACCGGGTCTACATGCAAAAACAAAAAGAATATTTATATATATTGGACAACAGAACTCTTGATACCCTCTCTGTACATTGGTGTCTACCATTGGCAAAGATTTTTAGAGCTTTATTGTAACGTATGAAATATAACCTGTATGGCATCAGCAAACTTAAACGACATACTTTCTCAGGTAAAACAGCTTGACAAGGAAGACCAACTCACGCTACTGCAACGGATGGCTTATCTGCTCAAAAGAGGAGAAGCGACAAAAACCACTCCTATGCGACTGACTTCACTCTCAGGCCTGGGCAGCGAGATCTGGAAAAATACAGATGACATTGATCGCTATATTGACGGAGAAAGGGAATGGTAGTTAAGGATTTTGCTTCTAAAGTAGTCTTTCTTGACACTGCTCCCTTGATTTACTTTATTGAAGGCAACAGTACCTATCAGTCGATTCTTAAAAAACTTTTTGACTTTAATGATAAAGGAGCCTTCACGTTTGTCACTTCTTCCGTTACACTTCTTGAAGTGTTGGTAAAACCTTTACGGGAGGGACAGACAGCGATTGCCAAACAATACAGAGACATCCTGACCAATGCACCGAGCATAGAGGTACTTGATGTTACTTCTGCAATCGCCGAACACGCCGCACGGTTAAGGGCCAAATACAATGTAAGAACACCGGACGCTATTCAACTTGCAACCTGTATTGAAGTGGGAGCAGACTACTTTTTGACAAACGACTATAGATTAAAAACAGTGAGTGAAACAGTAGTTGTGACAGTCATGGAATTGCAATAGTGGAACGTCAGCCATTCAACAGGTACTTTACCATCAGGGCACCGGCCCGCTCGGAGGCACCGGGTCCACCCACCAGCTCCTGGAGCCGGGCGTAGTCCTGTAGCTGCTCCTGACGCTTGATACCATCCGGTAGTATAGCCCGTAGTTCGTCTACCAGTTGTTGGGTATTCAGTTCATCCTGAATCAGCTCCCGTACCACCTCCTTATTCATGATCAGATTGACCAGCGAGATGTAGGGTACCCGGATCAGTCGCTTGGCAATGGCATAGGAGATGCCACTGGTGCGATAACACACTACTTCGGGTATGTTGAGCAAAGCCGTCTCCAGCGTAGCGGTACCTGAGGTAACGAGTGCCGCTTCGGCCACCGAGAGGATATCGTAGGTAGCTTCAAAGACGACCTGTACATGGGGCAGGGCCTGGTACTTTTCGTAGAGTGAAGCGGGGAGGTTACGTACTCCTGAGATAATAAACTGGTACTCCGGAAAATGGGGCTGCACCGTCAGCATAGTGTCCAGCATGTTGACGATCTCCTGCCGGCGGCTCCCGGGCAGCAGCGCCACTACCGGCTTATCTGATGGTATACTGTGCTTAGTTCTGAAGTCCGGATCAGGCTGGAAGGCGGCAATGGCATCCATCAGCGGATTGCCTACGTAGTCCACCTTGTAGTCGTAGGTGCTGTAAAAGTCGGTTTCGAAGGGGAAGATCACGAACATGCGATCTACGTAAGCCTTGATCTTAAGGGCTCGCTTCTGATTCCAGGCCCATACTTTGGGCGAGATGTAGTAGTATACCTTGATGCCGCGCCGCTTGGCAAAGGAAGCGATGCGCAGGTTAAAGCCGGGGTAGTCGATCAGGATCAGAGCGTCGGGCTTCTGCTCGAGGATATCTTTCTTGCACTTCTTCAGGAAGCCCGAGATCTTCCTCAGGTTAAGTACCACTTCCAGAAAGCCCATGAAGGCGGTATCTTTATAGTGAGTGACCAGCTCCATACCCGCCTCCGCCATCATATCACCTCCCCATCCTCTAAACTGCGCCTGCGGGTCGTGCTGCTTGATTCCTTTGATCAGATTGGCTCCGTGTAAGTCGCCCGAGCGCTCACCGGCTATGAGGTAGTACTTCATTATTAGTTAAGAGTGATAAGCGAAAAGTGAAAAACGACTTGCAGCCGTATTGGTAATTAAAACTTTTAAAACGAAAAGATAGAAAAGCTTTTTCACTCTCATCCAGAGACGGACCATTTTTCGTTTTTCATTTCTCACTTTTCACTGCTGCGGCAGACCGTTTCTATTCCCCGTAATACTCGACCCAGTTTTTGGGAGTTTCGATGAGCTTGATGTAGTGGAGCTGGGCGTTGGGGGCCGCCTGGGCAATGGCCGGTGCCAGTATCTTCCAGATCTCCATGACAAATATTTCGCAGGAAGCCATCTTGCCCTGCATGAAGTCTACATCAATATTCAGGTTCTTGTGGTCTACCTTCTCTACTATCTCCTGCTTGATAATATCACCAAGTACCTTCAGGTCTATCACAAAGCCCGTCTCCGGATCGGGCTTACCTTTTACTGTTACTATTATCTCGAAGTTGTGTCCGTGAAAATTGAGATTGGCGCACGGACCGAATACCTCCCGGTTTTTTTCGTCCGACCAGGCCGGGTTATACAGCCGGTGAGCCGCATTGAAATGCTCTTTTCTGGTTACATATATCATGATACTCTTTCCTTCTAAATCAGCCACAAAATTACACCTTATCCCGTTAGTTCGGAATTGTTTAAGCCATCAGACTAAAAAAAATCCTACTTTTCAGGTACAAGTATGGTAGATTGATAGCCGTAATTATTTTAACTTTACCATTTGAACCAATTAGCCGTTCTTACTATATACTCATAAACTACACGTATGATCGTTGTCACGGGTGCTGCCGGTTTCATAGGCAGTTGTTTAATCAGTAAACTAAACCAGGAAGGTTTTAATTTCATCATTGCCGTTGATGATTTCTCCAAGATTGACAAACTGGATAATCTGGAGGGAAAAACTATTCAGGAACGCGTTGAGCGGGATCAGTTTTTTCCGTGGCTCGATCAGAACCACGAAGATGTAGAGTTCATCTTCCACATCGGAGCCCGCACCGACACCACCGAGTTTGACCGGGATATCTTCGAAGAGCTGAATGTCAGCTACTCCAAGGAAATCTGGAAGCGGTGTGTGTCTTACCAGATTCCGCTCGTATACGCCTCATCGGCTGCCACTTACGGATTAGGCGAACTGGGCTACGATGATAACGAATCCATTATCCCCCAGCTCAAGCCCCTCAACCCCTACGGCGACTCCAAGAATGAGTTTGATCAGTGGGCGCTGGCGCAGGAGGAGAAGCCTTTCTTCTGGGCGGGTCTCAAGTTCTTCAACGTATACGGTCCCAACGAATTCCATAAGGCCCGTATGGCTTCGGTGATCTTCCACGCCTACAACCAGATTAAGGCCACCGGTAAGATGAAGCTGTTCCGCTCCCACCACCCCGACTTCAAAGACGGTGAGCAGATGCGTGACTTTGTGTACGTAAAGGATGTAGTGGAAGTATGCTCATTCCTGATGCACCACCGCAAAAACTCCGGTATCTATAACCTCGGAAGCGGCAAGGCCCGTACCTTCCTGGATCTGGTGAAGAATACCTTTTATGCCATGGACATGGAGCCCGACATTGACTTCATTGATACACCGGCCGATATCCGCGACAAGTACCAGTACTTCACGCAGGCCAACATGAGCAAGCTACTGTCGATTGGCTACTCACGGCCGTTCCATACGCTGGAAGAAGGTATTGAAGACTACGTCAAAAACTACCTGATTCCGCACAAATACTATTGATTCTCAGTCCAGGTACATTTAACGTCCTTAACTATTCCAAATTTTTACGTAATTTTGGCATAGTCCAAAACTCAAGTCACATACTCTTTGTTATCTTTTTGAGCAAATGTAGGTGACAATTATTACTATGAGCAAAGAAGCAGAATTATTAGAAGAGATCACCAGTTCGGAATATAAGTATGGCTTTGTTACGAATATAGAAGCTGACGAAGCCCCTCCCGGCCTGAATGAAGATATTGTACGGTTCATCTCCGCTAAGAAAGAAGAGCCCGAGTGGATGCTGGAATGGCGTCTGAAGGCTTTCCGTCTGTGGATTCAGATGGTAGAACCCAAATGGCCTAACGTTACTTATCCGCCGGTTGATTTCCAGGCTATTAAGTACTATTCCGCGCCCAAGAAGAAAAAGAAGGTTGAGAGCCTTGACGATATAGATCCTGAACTACGTAATACTTTTGAGCGTCTGGGTATCTCCCTGGACGAGCAGAAGCGTCTTTCGGGTGTAGCGGTGGACGCTGTAATGGACTCTGAGTCTGTATTTACTACGTTCAAATCCAGTCTGAAAGAGAAAGGAATTATATTCTGTTCCATTGCCGAAGCTGTACGTGAGCATCCTGAGCTGGTAAAGAAGTACCTGGGATCGGTAGTACCAACTAAGGACAACTACTACGCCGCGCTTAACTCGGCCGTATTCTCGGATGGTTCGTTTGTATATATTCCCAAGGGTGTTCGTTGCCCGATGGAGCTTTCTACCTACTTCCGGATCAACGCTTCGGGTACCGGTCAGTTTGAGCGTACGCTTATTATTGCCGACGAAGGCAGCTACGTAAGCTATCTGGAGGGATGTACCGCTCCTATGCGTGACGAGAACCAGCTGCACGCGGCTGTAGTAGAGATCTTCGCCCACGAAAGTGCCGAAGTGAAGTACTCAACTGTACAGAACTGGTACCCTGGTGACGCCAATGGTAAAGGTGGTATCTACAACTTCGTAACCAAGCGTGGCTTGTGTGACGGTGCCAACTCCAAAATCTCCTGGACTCAGGTAGAAACCGGTTCAGCCATTACCTGGAAGTACCCCTCGGTAATTCTGAAGGGTGACAACTCCATCGGTGAGTTTTACTCAGTAGCCGTTACCAACAACATGCAGCAGGCGGATACGGGTACCAAGATGATCCACATCGGTAAGAATACCAAGAGCCGCGTGGTATCCAAAGGTATCTCAGCCGGAAAGAGTCAGAACTCGTACCGCGGTCTGGTGCAGGTATTCAAGCGCGCCGAAAACGCCCGTAACTTCTCGCAGTGTGACTCGCTCCTGCTGGGTGATCGCTGCGGAGCTCATACCTTCCCGTACATCGAGGTAAGTAATCCTTCGGCTACAGTGGAGCACGAGGCAACTACTTCCAAGATCGGAGAAGATATCCTGTTCTATTGCAACCAGCGCGGTATTCCTACCGAGCAGGCTGTGGCCCTTATCATCAATGGCTACGCTAAGGAAGTACTTAATCAGCTTCCGATGGAGTTTGCGGTAGAAGCGCAGAAACTACTCGAAATTAGCCTGGAAGGAAGTGTAGGTTAATACCTTCTTCTGGTAACTTATAGTATCAATAGAAAAAGCCTTTGCCTCTGGCAAAGGCTTTTTCTATTATATTGCAAGATGTAAATAGTGCCCTGTCCCTAGCCCGATACCTATGAACCACATTCCACAGCTAATCTCTGATCTGGCCCTGATACTGGGAGCTGCGGGAGTTACAACCATTCTTTGTAAGAAACTAAAGCAGCCACTCGTGCTGGGATACGTCCTGGCTGGCCTTTTGGTAGGTCCCAACTTCCCCATATTCCCAACCATACTGGATCTTGAATCAATCAGGATCTGGGCCGAAATCGGGGTTATATTTCTCCTGTTCAATCTGGGTCTTGAATTTAGTTTTAAAAAACTGGTACAGGTAGGAAGTACCGCTGCCATAAGCGGCCTCTTTGAAATCTTCTTCATGCTGCTGAGTGGCTATACCGCTGGTCGTCTGATGGGTTGGTCCTTTACCGATAGCCTGTTTCTGGGAGGTATCCTGGCCATTTCCTCCACTACCATTATCATCAGGGCCTTTGATGAACTACGGGTCAAGACTCATCAGTTTGCCAGCGTGGTAATGGGCATACTCATCATCGAAGACCTGGTAGCGGTATTGCTCATGGTATTGCTTTCTACCATGGCTATCAGTCAGCAGTTTGTGGGAGTCGAGATGCTGGCCTCAGTAGGGAAGCTCATGTTCTTTCTGATCCTGTGGTTTCTGAGCGGCATTTTCCTGTTCCCTTCCTTCCTTCGGTCCTTCAAGAACCTGATGAATGATGAGACCATCCTGATCACCTCCATTGCCTTGTGTTTTATGATGGTGGTCATTGCTACCAAAGCGGGCTTTTCGGCGGCTTTAGGCGCTTTTATCATGGGCTCTATCCTGGCTGAAACCACTCAGGCCGAACGCATTGAGTACCTGCTCAAGCCCGTCAAGGAGCTTTTCGGCGCTATCTTCTTCGTATCGGTTGGTATGTTGATTGATCCGTCAGTACTGGTAGAGTATGCGCTGCCCCTATTCTTCCTGGTACTGATTGTGATGGTAGGAAAGACAGTATTCGTATCCATAGGAGCACTCATCGCAGGTCAGCCGCTACGCACCTCTATTCAGGCCGGATTGAGCCTCTCGCAGATCGGTGAATTTTCGTTCATTATTGCCAACCTTGGCCTGTCGCTGGGGGTTGTGAGTGAATTTCTGTACCCCATAGCCGTGGGGGTATCGGTTATCACTACCTTTACCACTCCCTACATGATCCGGGCCGCCGATCCGGTCTATAATCTGGTACGACGGAAAATGCCCGACCGATGGTACCAGGCCCTGAACCGCTATACTAATACCACCCAGACCATCAACGAGTCCAGCCACTGGGATGAAGTACTCAAAGACTACGCGCAGGTCATCATTACCAATTCGGTAGTCATTGTAGCGCTGCTCCTGATTGCCTCCAATGTACTGTTTCCCATTGTACAGCAACGAATGGCTAATCCGGTACTGGGAGGTATCATTACTGCCATACTGACTTTGCTGAGCATGGCTCCCTTCCTGTGGGCGCTCATTTTTAAAAGGTCGAAACGCAGTTCTTACAAAGCCCTGTGGGTAGACCGCAAGTTTAACCGGGGACCGCTGGTATTGCTCGAGCTTTTACGGGTAAGCCTCGCCCTGCTGTACGCTAGCCTACTGCTCAATACCTTTTTCTCCATTGGTGTGGCTACCGTTATCACGGGGCTAATTATCGTGCCGGCGTTTGTGCTATTCTATCAAAAGCTCCAGCAGTTTTACAACCGCATTGAATCCCGCTTTATCCAGAACCTGCACTCCCGCGAGCAGGACGGAAAGTCCAATTACATACTACCGCCCTGGAACGCGCACCTAGCTTTCTTCAACATCAGCCCTGACTCACCTCTGGTTGGCAAATCGCTGCTTAAGCTTAAACTTCGGGAAAAATATGGGATTAATGTAGTTATGATTGAGAGGGGTAGTAAGCGTTTGCTACTGCCCAACCAGCACGAAGTACTTTTCCCCAGCGACCGCATCGAAGTGATAGGTACCGATGAGCAGCTAAGCGTGTTTCGTTCGCTGGTAGAGACAGTCAATACGGATGGAAAGATATTACTCGCCGACGACAATCCAATCTCTCTGGAACATATCAAGGTTCTAAGTACCCATACCTTTACCGGCAAAACCATTCGCGAAAGCCGAATCAGGGAATTTACCAACGGATTAATTGTAGGACTGGAACGGGAAGGTACCCGCATTCTGAATCCCGATTCTACAGAAATTATCAATCCGGGTGATGTGATCTGGATTGCCGGTGACAAGAAGCTCATCCGCCAGATATTCCAGGTGGCCTAGTCTACCTGGTTCAGGCTGGCCAAGCGCCCTTGTAGCCCTCCGGTATGTACCGCTACCAAAGTACTGCCGGGGGTGAAGTACCCCTTCCGCATCAGATCGTATAGGCCAAACAGCATCTTGCCCGTATACACCTGCTCGAGGGGGATTTGGTGCTGCTGTTCAAAACCTCGGATAAAGTCCAGCAGCTCGGATGTATAGCGGGCGTAGCCACCAAAATGGTAGTTGGTAATAAGCTGTAAATGCGCTGTGAGCGCTTCCTTCCCTACCAGCGTATTGATTTCCTCCCGCAGAAAACCTCCTCCTTTGAGGGCCGAAAAGGCCAATACGGGAGCCAGGGCAGAAAGTATGCCCGCGGTGGTACCTCCGGTTCCGGCGGCTACGGCAAAATAGTCAGGCTGCCCGATTAACTGCGCTTCTACCTCCTGGACCATCTCCCTTACACCCGGCAGGGCCAGCTCATTGCTTCCACCTTCGGGAACCACAAAGATATTTCTATGCTGACCCAGCAAGGAAGCTACCAGTGCACCCTCGTCTTTGTGCCGGTACTCCTCCCGGCTTACAAAGTGGAGCTGCATCCCCTGCTCCTGACAGTATTGCAGCGTGGGCGAAGACTGGGGCGTCAGTTCATCTCCCCGCACGATCCCGATGGTACTGAAGTCCGCAACCGAACCGGCGGCTGCCAGGGCAAACAAATGATTGGAATAAGCGCCTCCGAAAGTAACCAGCGTGTTGTAGCCCAGCTCGCGGGCCCGGACAAGGTTGTACTTAAGCTTGCGCCACTTATTACCCGATACCACCGGATGAATAAGATCATCGCGCTTGATCAAAAGCCTCACTCCTGCCTTCCGGACTACCTCATCATGAAGCTCTTGCAAGGGGGTTGGCTGGGTTGGGGTCAGGAAGTCCACGTTTTCTGCTATTTTTGCGGTTTGCAAAGATACATAACACAACAAAGCTGAGCTGAATGTCACAGGAAGATATAGATCGTAACGGTGCCGACGAAGATGAGGACTTGTATGAGCATTACCGCATTGTGGCTGATAAAGGTCAGGGGCTGATGCGCCTGGATAAGTACCTGAGTCTGCACGTGCCTAATGCCACCCGGACCAAGATCCAGACGGGTATCGAGACCGAAGCCGTTAAGGTTAATGACAAACCCACCAAGGCCAGCTATAAGATCAAGCCGGGGGATGTTATTACGCTGTCACTTCCCGAGCCTCCGCGCGATACCGAAATTATCCCCGAGGATATTCTGCTGGATATTCTGTACGAAGATGATGAACTAGTCATTGTGAACAAACCGGCCGGGATGGTAGTACACCCGGCCCACGGTAACTGGAACGGTACGCTGGTTAATGCCCTGGTATATCACTTCCAGCACCTGCCTACCTCGCGCAATGGAGAGATCCGTCCGGGGCTGGTGCACCGTATTGATAAAGATACCTCGGGCTTACTCGTAATCGCCAAAACCGAGTATGCCATGACGCACCTGGCCAAGCAATTCTTTGATCATACCATCGAACGGACCTACTATGCGCTGGTATGGGGGGAGCCGAAGGAAGCAAAGGGAACGATTACCGGACACATCGGACGCAGCCCCAAGGACCGCCGGGTAATGGCTGTGTTTCCGGATGGCTCCCAGGGAAAGCACTCCGTAACCCACTATGAAATCCTGAAGCCACTGCGGTACGTATCCCTGATCAAATGCAACCTTGAAACCGGACGCACGCACCAGATCAGGGCACACATGCAGTACCTGGGCCATCCGCTATTCAGCGACGCTACCTACGGGGGTGATAAGATTCGACGGGGTACTACCAGCGGCAGCTACAAAGCCTTCGTCGAAAACTGCTTCCAGATTATACCGCGCCAGGCCCTGCATGCCAAGTCACTGGGTTTTGTGCATCCACGGACCAAAGAGTGGGTCCAGTTTGAAACAGATCTGCCGCAGGACTTTAAAGACGTACTGGCGAAGTGGGAAGGCTTTGTCAAGGTCTGACTCTATTTATTTCGTTTAATTTTTTATTTATTATCTACTAAATATATAGCTTCGCGGCTTATTCATCACTAAAAACCACCCATGAACATTACTACCCGTCAAGGTACCCGTGACGACATACCTGCCGTATTTGAGCTGGTGAAAGAACTGGCTCTTTATGAAAAAGCCCTCGATCAGATAGCCAATACTCCCGACCGAATGGCTCAGGATTATGATGATAAGTTGTATGATTTCTTTGTGGCTGAGGCCGACGGGAACATCATCGGCTTGTCTCTATACTACTTCCGCTACTCGACCTGGAAGGGTAAACGCCTGTACATGGAGGACATTATCGTTACTGAATCTATGCGGGGTAATGGTATTGGCAAGCTCCTGTTCGATGCTACTGTACAAGCTGCCCGCGACACCAACTGTACCGGTATGATGTGGCAGGTACTTAACTGGAACGTATCAGCGGTGGGCTTTTACCGTAAGTACGGCACCCGCTTTGACGATGAGTGGGTAAACTGTAACCTGGACTTCTAGTAGAGTACTTAAAGTAGAAAAGCCCGCACTACTGCGGGCTTTCCTGTTAATTCACTTCATTCTATTCATTCAGCAGATCAGGACGACGCTGCCGCGTGCGTTCTACCGATTGCTGATAGCGCCAGTCTTCGATCCTGGCTTCGTGCCCTGACAGCAATATATCCGGTACCGTGTTGCCTTCAAAATCATAAGGACGGGTATACACCGGAGGCGCCAGGAGGTTGTCCTGGAATGAGTCCGTAAGGGCCGACGTTTCGTCATTAAGTACGCCAGGTACCAGCCGGATAATGGCATCGGCCAGTACGGCAGCCGCCAGTTCACCTCCCGAAAGTACATAGTCGCCTATGCTGATCTCTTTGGTCACGAATAGGTCCCGCACGCGCTGGTCTACTCCTTTGTAGTGCCCGCACAGCAGAATCAGGTTCTGTTTCAGAGAAAGGCGATTGACAATTCCCTGCTGTAGCCTTTCACCATCCGGAGTAAGATAGATTACCTCATCATAGGTGCGTTCGCTTTGCAGTGCCCGAATGCAACGGGCTATGGGCTCGATCTGAAGTACCATACCGGCTCCACCACCAAACGCATAGTCGTCTACACTCTTATGCTTATCGGTGGAGTAATCCCGAATGTCATGAATACAAACCTCAACATGCCCCTTGTCCTGCGCCCTTTTCAGTATAGAATGTGCGAAGAAACTATCCAGCAGGCGGGGTACGCAGGTAATAATATCAATCCTCATCGTCTTCGGATAAATCATCAGGATCCGTATTTGGACCCAGGTATACGTCCAAGAGGCCTTCAGGCAGTTTTACCAGTACCTGCTTCTTTTCATGGTCAGCACTGATCACGATATCATCCACAATCGGGATCAGTACCTCGCTACCCTGGTAATCCATAGCGATCAGATCCTGGGTGTTGGGCGTATAGATAGCTCTTATGATTCCTAATTCACCCAAGGCTTCATCCACTACGCTGTAGCCCTGAATCTGGTGGTAGTAAAACCCACCCTCCCCTAATTCTTCCAGCTCCTCGATCGGCATATACAATGCGCTACCTACCAGAGCCTGCGCCTGCTCGATCGAATCAACGTCTTCCAGTCGTACAATCGCCTTATTCTGCTTCTGGATATTCATATCCTCCACAAAATACGGCACAAGCTCGCCTTTTATTTCTACAAATAAGGATTCTACCTCTTCGTAGTCTTCCGGATAGTCTACATCCAGATGTATCGTTACATCCCCCTTGGTACCGTGGGTTCGAACAATGTACCCCAGCAGGTAATAGTTTTCGTGTGCCAAGATCTGTTCAGTTTATAGTGTTTAGAAAAAACTGTCTCCTATAAAACAATATGAGTCTGTACGGCAAGCCGACAGACCCATATTCATAATAATTATACCGGAATTATTCCGCCGATTGCTCTTCGGTTGCCTCATCAGCAGCGGCCACTTCGCCAGCTTCTTCTGTTGCAGCCTCTTCAGCTGGTGGGGTGTTCTTCTTGGTGATAGCTTCCAGACGAGCCTGGTTAACTTTACGCTCAGCGGCAAGTCTGTTTTCTTTTTCAGCATCCTGCTTCTGAGTCTTAACATCAGCAGCTGCAGTCTTTCTGTCTTCTTTTGATTGCTTCCAATCTTCAAAACGAGCATCCGCTACATCCTGAGTGATAGCTCCTTTGATCACACCTACCTGTAGGTGCTTACGGAGCAACACTCCTTCGTGATGAAGGATTGAGCGGGCTGTGTCAGTTGGCTGAGCACCTTTCAGTAGCCAATCTACAGCTTTGTCCGTAGCCAGTACAATCTGAGCCGGATCGCTGTTAGGGTTGAAAGTACCTAGCTTCTCAATAAAGCGACCATCACGTGGTGCTCTGGCGTCAGCTACTACGATGTCATACATCGCTCTTTTTTTGCGTCCACGACGCGCTAATCTAATTTTTACAGCCATTCTGCTAAAATTGTTATGATGGGGATCTCGTCCCCGGGTTAAACAGGGTGCAAATTTACTAAATCTTTCTGTAAATCCACCACCTGTACATCAAAAAAGGGATCTGATGTCTCAGATCCCTTTTTTGATGTATGAAGTAAATTCTTAGTTCTGACGGTAACCTGCTGGATACGTTGAGCGCAGGGTATTCATTGGCTCAATCTTGATCTCTACACGACGGTTGGCCTGCAGACCCTCAGCAGAGGTGTTAGGTGCCAGCGGGCGGTACTCACCGTAGTGCTCGATCAGGATACGCGATGGATCAGTCAGACCTGAACGAACCAGGAAGCGCTTAGCAGCTTCAACCCGACGACGTGACAGCGCCATGTTGTAAGAGTATCCGGCACGGGCATCCGCGTGTCCTACGAGTACAATGCGGCAGTTAGGACGCATGTTCAACAGCTCAACTACCTGATTCAGTACAGTCTGAGAAGCCGAACGAATGGTAGCTTTATCAGTATCAAACTCGATGTTGCTGAAAAGAGCTTCGCACTCATCCTTAGGCAGGTTGTTACGAATCGCATCGCGGATATAACGATCCAGGTCAATGGCTACCCCACCCCCTGATACTACGCTACCGGCTGGTGTGTTGGGCTCTTTATCGAACAGATCAGCTACACCGTCGCTATCGGAGTCAGTATACAGACGTGGATCCACTGGCTTAGGCATATTGGCTTTGGCGATCGAGTCGGCGTCTTCCATAGTTGGGTTGTATGGAGGTGGTACCAGAGCTCTTGGATCAGCCCAACGCAGGTGGTAACGGCCTTGTGAAATGTCGTAAACTCCATTTTTAGATCGTACGGCATTACGTCCAAGTTTGTAAGTCAGCGCGATAGCACCATACCCCCACTTATCCTGCTTTGACTCACCTTTGTAGAAACCAAAGATACCTTGTGAAGTAACGTGACGGGTAATGTCACTGGCAGTAAGGTCAAGTTTTTCGGTATTAACGTGGTTGATGGTGAAGTCAACACCAATGTCGAAACGCTTAGTTAGCTCGTAGTGGATAGCCAGACCTAGTGGTATAACGTATTCGCGTGTATACAGCGTACCGTTACGATCCCAGCTACCAGCGGTTGTTGAGCTGGCCTCGGTGTTGGACGAAAGAATCAGCTCGTTGGTGTTCATGTCATACACATCCGTGTGGAAATACATAACACCAAAACCAGCGTGTGCATCGAACTTCCAGCGGCGTAGCTTGTTGAATCCAAAAAGCAGACGGTTCAGGTTCATGGTACCATCGATGGTAGCCTGAACAAACGATGGGCTTTTGAAGTACAAATCCCGTGAAGTAGGTACGGTTTCGCCAGGAGCCAGGCTCATATAGCCTCTTCTGGATCCTGTAAGACTACCGTTGAAAACAGTAAGTTGGGCACCAAAAACCGGCGTAATCTGCTTGTTAAGAGATAAACCCCATACTCCTGTAATATCCTCCCTTTCTCCACGTTTGAAGTCATACTGGCTTAGATCACCAAAAAAACGTGTTATACCACCGTAACCGGTGACAGACCACGTATTCATTTTGTTATTCCCTTCGTAGGTATACTGAGCAAAAGCATTCGAAGCGAACAACGACAAGCAGGATAAAACAACGTAAAGTTTCTTTTTCTTCATGAGGAAACACCAGTTATGTGATTCAATAATTTCAGCTTTAATAGCGCAATCCGAAAGTTAAATAAGCCTGTAAGCCGGATTCTGTCCCCCGAATTGCTCCGGGGCTCCTATCATTTGTCTGGGACTTCGGTCACCCGAAGCCTCTAACGACCTACCCGTACTGAGGCCCCACCGAAATGGATACTGGAACGAGCAGCCCCAAACTCAGTACCTATTTGGCCTTTCAGCCCGTAAGGTTTACCCTGCCTCCATCGTCACCGATAAAGCGGTGGTCTCTTACACCACCTTTTCACCCTTACCCAGCATTAAAATATCATGCCAAGGCGGTATATTTTCTGTGGCACTGGCTGTCAACTGATCGTCACCAATCAGCTGCCTTCCCGTTAGGAAGTACGGCACTCTGTGCTGTCCGGACTTTCCTCCCCGATCAGAAATCGGAGCGATAGGACGGCTTATTCACTTCCGTTGGCTACAAAGCTAAGAAATGTTTGCTTTGATTAGCGGCGAATATACTACAAAAACTAATTAATAATTGTTTTAGGCCACTTTTGCCTTACCTAGATCAACCCCTCGATTTTCAGATTGACCTTACCTGTAGCAAAGACAATCGCATAGATATGCTTGGGTGTCAGGTACACCCGGTCGGGTGTGATGTCGGTAAGTGACCCGTTCAGTTCCACCCCTTTAGTAACCTGGTAGTGCGTTAGAGTCTGCTGGATTTTCTTACGCGCCTCCTCGATCTGATCCCCCACCGGAAACACCATCTTTTTTTCGATCATCCGGCTAAATGTACTCTGCAGAAGCCAGCTGGCGGTTCTGAAAATTACGCTGCGGGTATCAAGATCGTAATCCAGGTGTTTCAGGGAGAGCATCCGGGTCTGGGGGTCGTAGTGGGGTATACCACGCAGGTAGATGTCCCCATTGATACTTCCTTTCAGTCCGGCCTTGATGATCAGCATGTCTTCCTGCCCGTACATCTCAATATTCGTAATCTGCACGGCATACCGGTCACCACCAAATGTAAAGGTCTCACCCATTAACTTATTTTTGGCCAATCGGGCCGCATCCTGGTAGGTGATCGTACTGATCAGCCCGACCCGGAAATTTTCGGGTACTTTATCGACGATCTGGAGGTCGGGCAGTTTGCTACTGCTGGTTGCGTCAGGCTTGTTTTTGGAGGTAACGGTCTGGGTATATCCCTTGAGCCCAATGCTGGTGTACAGTAGCTTGTTACGGGCCACTAGCGGAGTCATGACCACCGAGGTAGGTACCACTACCAGCCAGGTATCGTACTCTTCCGAAAGTAGCACCGGCTGCCGGGCCAGATCCCACGCCTCCTGTACGTATTTCTTTAATTCTATGTTCTTGCCAACCTGCTCGTCAATGGCCTTTGTAATTTTTTCAAAGTTCTTGTTGAGCAGTCGGCTCACCATAGACTTGATCGGGATGGAGAATCCGGCCACCTTCACGGATGGCTCCGATATCCAGTCGTAGCTGTCTACCTGAGTAGCCGATACGACCCGCCAGTCGGGCGTAACGTGTATCTTGGAAATAAACCGGATGCGCATGGCAAACTCCGTGTCTTTGTAGCCGGACATGGTAAAGCCCATCGGGCTGATCTTGTAGCCGGCACTGACCCATATCTTAATGGGTACATCAAACAGGAAAGTCGAATCCTGGGCAGAAACCCGGATGTCACTCAACTTCCATACTTTTGCTTTCAGGTTATCGTTTCCCTCGTCCTCGTAGCTATCGTCCTCGTAGATAAGTCCTTTGAGCTGCGCATTGATTTGTTTTTCCAACTCCGCAATGGGCATTTCGACCGGTACGTTCAGTACCGACATGTGTTTTTCGTTCTGGATCTGCATATCCGAGTAGAGGTATTTCTCCGCAGGAGCCTTAGGCTGCTGCGGGGCTTTGGGCTGGCACTGCCAGTGTAAACTACAAACTATTCCTAAAAAAAACAGCCAGAAGGCCCTGCGGCCCCCTGGCTTTAGGCTTTTACTTAATCTTGACGAGGGTAGCACCGTATCCAAATTTCTCTTTCTGGGCATCTTTGTAAAAATCAACGTTCTGATGGCGGCTCAGGCGACGATGCAGTTCGGCCCGAAGTACTCCGTTACCTACCCCATGTATAAAGGTAATCTCATCCATACCAGTGGCAATGGCTTGTTCCAGCTGTTGCTCGAATACCAGCAGCTGGGCCTCCAGCATATCCGCCTTGGAAAGTCGGGCGTAGTCGGGGCGGATCTTTTCAATGTGCAGATCCACCACTGGCTGTACACTTCCTCCCTTTACAACTGGTGCAGCGGTGGGCTCAGGCGAAAGCATTTTCTCCCGAAGTTCCTGAGCACTAACGGGTGCCTGGGCTTTGGGACTATCTGCGCCCTCTTCATCCAGCTGGTACAGGTAGGCTTCTTTCAGAAGTACCGGCACCTGCTGCTTCCGTTTATAAAACGACTGGGCCCGGCACTTAAGGCGCTTCTGGAAAGGCTCCCTGGCTTCAAAGGCTCCCTCTTTATGGTACAGCGCCTGCAGGTCAAAAGTCGGCCACGCCTCAAAATCCTTGATCAGCAGGTCGGTCATTTTCTGCGAAGTACGCGGTAACAGTACTCCCGCTGCCAGCCCGCTATGACGCCCTTCGTGGCTGGTCGCGAAAGTAAAGGGCAGCTTCCAGTCAGTATTGTTAATGAGGTGTACCGTTAGCTCGCGGTCGTTGATGGGCACAAAGGCCAGATAAATACCCTTCTGAGCAAATACTCCGGTACCCCGGGTGGGCGTGGGAGCGGCGGACCTGGATCTGGGCTCTTCCTTCACCGGTGGTTTGGACAGCCGCTGAGCTTCCATGGGAGACACAAGTACTACTTCCTGACGCAGAACCGGAATCCGGAACCCATCCTCGATTTCAATTTCAACCTGATTGCCCGGCAGAAAGCGTGAGATTATTCCCTCTTCGCGTCCGTGTACCAATCTTACTTTATCACCTATATTCATGTACGTAATCAATTAGTTATCTATACCCAGAAGCCTTACTACGGCTTCCGATTCCTTAATGGTCTTAGTAGTAAAGGGGATGAAAGGCAAAGCCTTTCCGGCTGATTTCCAGCGCCGGTGCCGGCACCTTCAACGAATTGAACATGAACCCCATAGTACGAACAAATTTACTGCGGGTTTTGATCTTTGTCAGGTCCACATCCAGTGACAGGTAGTACTGCCGGTAGGGCCTGTACCCTAGCTCAATACTTTTGCCTGTCTCACCGGCTACCATGTCATGAATGCCGTAGCCCGCTGATACGCATAGCCACGCCGGCCAGGCTGAGCCGGGGAAGAAAGAGCGCGGGCTCCACGAAAACCAGTACGTCTGGCCATTGTAGTCTTTGAGCCACCGCTCGGCCTTATTGCTCCCCAGTAGTTCAGGTCGCTGCTGAGCCAGGGATGTATAATGAAAGGAAAACTTAGGCTGAATGCGGATATCATCCCACACGAGTACCTGCCCGGCGAATAGCACCGGCCCTAGTACATTGGCAACCATATCGCCCGGCGAAAAACCATAGTCTGAAGAGAACCCGTCCAATATTTCGATGGGTGTCTGGAAAAAGAAACCGGATATGGCTCCGTAAATAACCGCCTGTCTCTTGCTTATACCCGTCCAGGTGTACATTTGAGTGGTGTGGCGCGAAATCTGGTAGGCAGTGTAAAGATGCCCCAACTTGTCCAATTGTTTCCACTCATGCGAATCATCTATGATCCTGAACTGCACCAGGGGGTTCTTATACCAGGTTTTGCTCAGTCCGTACAGGCTCCCGGCATAGAGAGCAGTCTGGGCCGCAAACATCCCGTGCAACTGCCGGTAGTTGGGCCTGCGTACCTGGGTTGTATCTGGTTCTGATGGATCAATCTCTCCTTCTCCTCTGACGGAGCTGGGATATAAACTTACAACTAGTAATAGAATTAGAAATTGTCGTAGAATCATGTAATAATTAGTAGCTACCGCTGTACTTCCTGAGCCCCCATTCGGTGGCAGCCAGGAGTAGCAGAAGGAAGAACAGCCATTTAAGATGTACCAGTTCTACCATTTCTTCGCTACTTTCCAGTCGATCAGGAGGGCGGTTAGCAGTCATCATCTGTACCAAACTTTCCAGGGTATTTGGCTGAACAAACTCCCCTCCCGTACGCTGCGCCAACTCCCTTAATAAGCCAAAATCGGCCGTTGTATTCAATGCTTCTATTTCGATATCCCGCACCACAAACTGCCCGCTTACGTCCTGCTGCCCGCCACGCATGTTGGCAGTCGCTTTGAAACGGTATACCCCTTCTCCTAATCCACTGATCTCGAAGCGCGGATTCTCAGCTGAATGGGTGTAGGTATAGGTCTGAGACTTGCCGGACTCATCGGTAATATCCAGGTGAACTTCCTGTCCGTATATCTTCTCATAAATATCGTTGTATACCTCCGTCTGGAAAGTTACCGTCTCACCGGCATCAAACTCCGCACTGATGGGGTATACCCTGAACTTGCGCTTGTCTTCCTTCACCGAAAGGAGTTGGATGACTTTTCGGAAAAGTTCGTCGACGATCACCTGCTTTTCGGTGATGGAGAATTCTTCCTGACGCCACTGCCACAGCCCCTCTCCTGCCAGTATAGCCACCTTACGGTCGCCGGCGGTATTGAGGGCCAGCAGAGGTTTGGTAGTAGCAACGCTACCTACCCGCTGGTACAGTACCACTTCGCTGCCCGGGGCCAGACGGTACTCACCAAAAGGCACCGAAAGGGGCGGAAGCCGTTCGAGCAGATCAAGCCCGGTGGCATCCAGATTCAGGAGTTGAAATGAATTGTTGAAGCGTCCGGTCACTTTGTCGATCTGTCCGGGATTACCGGCAATCTGTACCGTACGGCTCAAAGTACTGGTGGCGGCGGGAGCCGACTGGTTGCCCAGGATAAAGAAGATAGGCGTGTTTTTCTGCATCAGTCGCCGCACGTACTCATTACCCACTCCACCTACATCAGGAAGCTGGTGCAGAATGACCAGATCATACGGCTTTTCCAGAATATCGTTCAGGTTAGTCTCCGCCGACAGAGCCCGTACGTCCAGTTCGTAGTTTTCATTCTGCTCTATAATGCTACGCAGGGCCTTGATGTCCGGGTGGGGAGCCAGAGCCAGCAGCAGGATCTTCTCACGACCGTCGATGATATCGATGTACACTTCACGGCGATTGTTACGCGGGGTGAATTCACCGGCTATCCCTCCTACCTCAACGGTATAGTGCTGTACCCCTTTCTGAGCCGAAGAGGTATTGAAAGTAACTGACTTAAAGTAGTCGTTTTTGTCAATGACCACATTTTGTGTAGCGATGGTGCGTCCGCCCTGGCGCAGGCTGATGGTAGTACTTCGCCCGCCAAAGCCATTAGCTACTACATCGGCCTGAATCGGAAACTGATTGCCCAGGTATGCCACCCGGTTAGCTGTAACATTACGAATCTGAACATCGCGCTTAGGTACCGTATCACCAATGGCCACGGTATGTACCTTGAATGGGTAGTTGCCATAAGCGGGTGATACCCCCTGATTGACAATACCATCCGAAAGTAGTATAACGTCCGTCAGGTTCCGGCCTTCGTAATTACTCCGAACGTTGTTAAGAAGGCCCGAAAGATCCGTGGTTTTCTGGTTGAATTTAACGGAGTCCAGCGCGACCTCCGCAGCCGCCTGATCAAGCGTCTGCACACTCACTTCGTATCCCTGGTCTGCCAGTCGCTGTCTCGCTTCGTTAAGGAAACTAAGGGCAGGCTGCCCCAGCTGAGCAGTAGATTGCGAATTATCTACGGCCAGCACTATTTTGGCTTTGTCAACAGTGTTATCGGTACTCCTTACCAACGGACTTAGCAGCAGAAAGCAAATGATCGAAACCAGAGTACCTCGCAGAACCGCCAGAAATATATTGAGTCGCTTGCTCCACGATGGCTCCGGCTTATACAGCAGGTACGCATATATGGCGCCTACCAGTAAGCATAGCGGTATAAACCAAGGTGAAGTCGTAAAGAAAAGTTCAGATCGCATGGGTGAGGCTTAGGTCTCAGGTATATGTAGGTATCAGTAAGGTCATCAACAAGATACAACCATAACGATGAAAAACCCTATTGTGGTTTTCAGTTGTTTATAAAAACCCACTGAAAACCACAAAACATAATGAAAATAGCAAGTGAGCAGCCTCTTTTTTGCTAACGCTTTGACTAGGTAAGCATACCGCCGTCAACCTGTAGTACCTGTCCGGTGATGTACCTTGACATATCAGAAGCCAGGAATACACAGGCATCGGCTACCTCTTCGGCCTGCCCGCCGCGCTTCATCGGGATGGACTGCTTCCACTCTTCAACGGCTTTGGCATCGATAGCATCAGTCATCTCAGTTTCGATGAACCCGGGAGCTACGGCATTGGAACGTACATTGCGTGAACCCAGCTCAAGAGCTACTGATTTAGTAAATCCAACGATACCCGCTTTGGAAGCAGCATAGTTGGCCTGGCCAGCATTTCCCCTCAGACCTACTACCGATGTAATGTTTATAATGGACCCACTCTTGGCACGCATCATGGGCTTGATTGCCCCTTTGGTCAGGTTGAATACCGACTTCAGGTTGGTATTGATTACCGTGTCCCACTGTTCCTCGCTCATACGCATCAGCAGACCATCACGGGTAACTCCCGCGTTGTTCACCAGTACGTCCAGCTTTCCGAAGTCAGCTACTACATTGTTGATGAGTGTATCGGCGGCCTGAAAGTCGGAGGCATCCGAGCGATACCCCTTGGCTGTGATGCCATACTGCTGGAGCTCAGCTTCCAGAGCCTGTCCTTTTTCTACATTTGACAGATAGGTGAAGGCTACGTTGGCTCCCTCCTGGGCAAAACGGATAGCAATAGCACGACCGATGCCGCGCGAAGCTCCCGTCACGAGAGCCACTTTATTTTCCAGTAATTTCATGAAACTAGATCATTCAAATAGTAAAACCGGGCGCAAAAATAAGGGAATGAATACAACTGGACAAAAAAGCTTACTACCTGATCCCTCCTGGTGGACCATCTGTACCCGACAAAAAGCCGCTAAAACAAGAAAGGCAGGCCAATTGGCCTGCCTTTCTTTCTGTTTATTTTATAGGATTACCCGTTGTTGGTAACCTCTTCTTCTTTCTTCCGAACAGTGATAGTCAGTTGTTCACTGCTACCATCGTGATCAGCGACCAGGATATCTCCTTCGCGCAGGTCTCCTTTAAGGATCTCTTCGGCGATTGGATCTTCGAGGTACTTCTGAATAGCGCGGTTGAGCGGACGGGCACCGTACTGAGGATCGTAGCCTTTCTCAGACAGGAAGTCTTTGGCGGCAATGGTCAGTTCGATTTCGTAACCCAGTCCTTTCACACGGCTGAACAGTTTGCCCAGTGAGATATCGATGATATGGTGCAGATCTTCGCGCTGCAGAGAGTTGAACACGATCACGTCGTCGAGACGGTTCAGGAACTCCGGTGAGAAGGCCTTACGAAGCGCGCTCTGAATGGTGCTCCGCATGATCTCATCCTGGTTTTCAGCCTTAGCCTTGGTTGAGAAACCGATTCCGGTACCAAAATCTTTCAGGTCACGCGCTCCAATGTTGGAGGTCATGATGATGATGGTGTTACGGAAGTCTACGCGGCGACCCAGACCATCGGTCAGGATACCATCGTCGAGTACCTGCAGCAGGATATTAAATACATCCGGGTGCGCTTTCTCGATCTCATCCAGCAGTACTACGCTGTATGGCTTACGACGTATCTTCTCGGTCAGCTGACCGCCTTCTTCGTAACCTACGTAGCCCGGAGGCGCTCCCACCAAGCGAGATACACTGAATTTCTCCATGTACTCACTCATATCGATACGTACCAGCGCATCGTCCTTATCAAACAGGTAGGTAGCAAGTACCTTGGCAAGCTCCGTCTTACCTACCCCGGTAGGTCCGAGGAAGATGAACGAACCGATTGGCTTCTTAGGATCTTTCAGACCGACACGTGTACGCTGAATCGCTTTTACCAGCTTTTCAATGGCTGCGTCCTGGCCGATCACTTTGCCTTTCAGCTCCTCCGACATATTGAGCAGCTTCTTACCTTCGTCAAGCGACACGTTGGTAACAGGGATACCTGTCATCATCGCTACTACTTCGGCCACGTTCTGCTCAGTTACCGTATAGCGCTTCTTCTTGGTCTCCTCTTCCCAGGCCTGCTTGGCCCGATCAAGTTGATCGATCAGTTTTTTCTCACGGTCACGCAGCTGCGCTGCCTCTTCGTATTTCTGGCTCTTAACAACCCGGTTCTTCTCCTGCTTGATATTCTCGATCTGCTCTTCGAGCTTCAGGATATCCTCAGGAACCGTGATGTTGCTGATATGGACACGGGCACCTACCTCATCCAGTACGTCGATGGCTTTGTCGGGCAGGAAGCGGTCGGTGATGTAACGCTCCGAAAGCTTTACTGCTGACTCAATCGCATCATCGGTATAGTTTACGTGGTGGTGATCCTCGTATTTGTCTTTAATATTTTCCAGGATCTGGATGGTTTCTTCCACCGAAGTAGCATCTACCATGACCATCTGGAAACGACGGGCCAAAGCACCATCTTTCTCAATATACTGACGGTATTCGTCAAGGGTAGTAGCACCGATGCACTGGATTTCGCCACGGGCCAGAGCCGGCTTGAACATGTTGGAGGCATCCAGCGAGCCAGAGGCTCCACCAGCTCCTACAATGGTATGTAGCTCGTCAATAAACAGGATTACATCCGGTGATTTCTCCAGCTCATTCATCACAGCCTTCATACGCTCTTCAAACTGACCGCGGTACTTGGTACCTGCTACCAGCGAAGCCAGGTCCAGCGTAACTACCCGCTTTCCAAACAGTACGCGTGATACTTTCTTCTGTACGATACGGAGGGCCAGACCTTCAGCAATGGCGGTCTTACCAACTCCCGGCTCACCGATCAGAATGGGGTTATTCTTTTTACGGCGGCTCAGGATCTGAGCTACACGTTCGATTTCTTTTTCACGACCTACGATTGGGTCGAGCTTACCTACTTCGGCCAGCTTGGTCAGATCGCGTCCAAAGTTATCCAGTACAGGTGTGCGAGACTTCTCAGCTCCCTTGGACTCTTTGCCTGATCCGCTTCCGCCAAACATACCACCCCGTGGGTCGTCGTCGCCATCGTCGGTTTCGGGTCCCATGTGCGGACGAGTACCTGATGATTGATATTCCAGCATCTCTTTAATTACTTCGTAGTTAACATTGAATTTATGAAGTATCTGGGTTGCCACATTGTCCTCATCACGCAGGATGGAGAGCAACAGATGCTCAGTACCGATAAGTGGGCTCTTGAATATCTTGGCTTCCAGATAAGTAATCTTCAAGACCTTCTCTGACTGGCGGGTCAGAGGGATATTCTGTAGATTCTTGACATTATTTGTAGCGGATCCCTTGGTGGCCTGCTCGATAGTCATGCGGACTTCGTCCAGCGAAACCCCCAGCTTTTTGAGAAGACCTATTGCTACACCTTCGCCTTCACGTATCATTCCCAGCAATAAGTGCTCCGCCCCAATATAATCATGACCTAGCCGGAGCGCCTCTTCGCGACTCAGGGAGATCACTTCTTTGACTCTATTTGAAAATTTTGCTTCCATGTATAGGCAGGAGTATTTTAGTATCTCTTATATAATTTGTAACGAATATTTTTCAGGCTTTGTTCAATCCAGACAAAATTGTTGGCTGAATGGATTCGGTAAGAATGCGGCGTGCTTCAGGCCCCTGATTGAACAGCAAATCAACAATACTCAAGTTAGGTACAAAATCGTTGCCAAAGGTCTGGTAATAGGAGGTACTTTTATAAAAAACCTCCGCAGAGTCCTTTTTTTTGTCGTTAATCAACGATCTGGCATCAAAAATATTTGAAGGAACATTTTCGGAATATGACATATTGTACCTTATGTCTTTCTTTATGCCTATAAGTCGCAGACACAATGTCAGTAACTCATAGTTCAGATCGAAGAGGTACTCAGGCTTACGCCGGTATATTTCTTCCAGATAGGGAGCGTAGTATTCAAAGTATGGCGACTTACCGTAGGCTGACTGAAAGCACCCCCAGTGTCTGCGAATCCAGTCCTGTCCGTAGTCTATTAGTACTTCCCGGACGGGAGCTTTCTTACTACCCGCCTGAACCGGCACCGTCAGCACATCTACCTTGTTTGTAGTCAGCACGTAGCACCGGTTTCGGTAGGTCTGCTTGGGGTAGTTTTCCTGCGTCTCTAGCCAGATTATATCGTGGCTCATCAGGCAGGTAAAGTAGGCCAGGCTGGGCAGGTAATGCAGTTCGATCAGTACTTCCTTAGGGGCGTCAATCTGAGTTGCTAATTCTGCCATTACCAAATATGGCGAAGAGGAGGGAATTTATCAAAAAAATGATAGAAAATAATTTAGAAAACCTCCAATCCGGACACCCTGCTGGCTGCAGGTACAATTTCCGGAAGGGGTACGGCTAATACATCTCGATTTGCCCTAGCCCCTCACGGATTACCTCGAAGGTATCGTCAGTAGCGTCAATAATGGTAGAAGGAACATTGCCACCATATCCGCCATCAATGACTATATCTACCAGATTCTTGAATTTCTCATAGATTAATTCGGGATCAGTAGAGTACTCGATCACCTCGTCATCGTCACGTATGGAAGTAGTAATGATAGGATTGCCGAGCTCGCGCACGATCTGGCGGGGGATGTTATTGTCGGGTACGCGTATACCTACGGTCTTCTTGTTGGCATTCAGTAGCTTTGGTACTTTTGAGCTGGTCCAGAGTACAAAAGTGAAGGGCCCGGGTAATGCCTTCTTCATCAGCTTAAAGCCGGCATTACTTACTTTGGCATAATCAGCAATATGACTTAGATCATAACAAATAAAAGAAAAGTCACTTTTGTCCGGCTTGATGCCCTTAATTCGTGCAACTTTTTCAACAGCCTTAGCATTGTGGATATCGCACCCCAGCCCATAGATGGTGTCGGTTGGATAGATCACGAGCCCGCCGCCCCTTAGGCACTCGGCTACCTGGCGAATCTTTCTTTCTTCGGGATTGTCCGGATGTATACGTATGAGTTCTGCTGCCATAGGTTGTTATATCAGGTTTCTGATATAACAAAGTTAGGCACTATTTCTTCTGAGCGAAACCGAGATTTTTGAAAATAGGTGAGATAAAGACGGTACAAGCCGCTAACCGGCAGACGTAGCCGGCATAGCAGCACAATGGCCTCCGTGAGCAGATCAGGATCTTCGATGTAGTTAAGGAGCTTGCGGTAGCGCATAGCCAGCTCAAACTCCTGGGCGTAGAAGCACTTCCGGATAAAAGTCCGGATCCGGCGCGCCAGAATATCAAATTCCTCCTGCGTGCGGTTCAGATCGTAGGCTTTGTTACATACCGCGTAGGTCGACTCCAGGATGCCGCTGTTCTTCTTATATACATAGGTAGACAGCGAGTCGGCCACTACCCTTTTATAGGTCAGTACTTCATCCTGATAGAAATACTTGTACTTAACTGATGACCGCACCCAGAAGTCGAAGTCTTCGTACGTGAGGGTTTCGTCGTAGCCGCCGAGCTCTTCCAGCACGCTGCGGCGCATCATCATGGTTGGCGTACATATAAAGTACTTCTTGAGTATTTCTTTATATACATCTCCGGAGGGCACGGGTACCTCGGTTTTCTCTTCCTCACCTACCTGGTAGTGGTAGTGAAGCAACCGGTCGTCGGCATCCATGTAGCGGGCATTGGAGAATATAACCCCATACTCATACGAAAGCATCTCGAAGGCTTCCACCTGCCGCTCGATCCGGCGGGGCAGCATCACATCGTCACCCGAAAGATCTATGATGTATTTGCCCGTCGCTAGCCGTAACCCCTGATTAAAGGCTGAGCATAACCCCCTGTTGGTATCGTTGCGGATAAACTTTACGGTAGGATAGATGTTAAGGATATCTTCAATGGTTGAAACGGAGCCGTCGGTACTGCCATTGTCAATTACAATAAGTTCTACATTAGGGTAGGTCTGAGTAAGTACCGAGCGTAAGGCAGCTCCCACATATGATTGTTGATTATAAACGGTGCATATAACAGATACAGGGGTATATCTTGCCATACTTTTAGTGCTTTTAAGTGTGTTGATTAGTCGGGAGATACTTCGAAATTTTTTCCTAGTTACAAGTAATGTTTTAAAAAACATAAAAAATTGTGTGTACGGTAAAGCCAGCGCAACCCGCTTCTACTCATCAAACAATTATATAGGTAACAAGGTATTGTCAATCAGAAACTTATACACATACATCACAAGTTACATTAACTTTTGGCATGATATTAGCTCTGTGTTGCGCAGGAATTGATGTGTTACGGTGCTACCGGACATCTGTTTTTATGGGTTAGGGTAATACATAAAATGCCGGGCTTTTAGTAGGTCCGGCATTTATTGTTCATGAGGGGGCCGACTGCGCCTGGCCATAATGATGCTCGCGTTGATTTCGAAGCCGAAAATCAGGAGAAGGGCAATCAGGTAAAGCCAGATCATGAAGGCGATCATGGTACCTATAGAGCCGTATAGTTTGTTATAAGATCCGAAGTTGGAGAGGTAGAAGGAAAAGGCATACGTAGATAGTACAATGAGAGCAGAGGCTACCAGGGATCCTATATTAAAGAATGACATCCGGACCGACCGGTTAGGAGCAAAACGATAAATAATAGACACCGCCACCGTAAGCATAGTTAAGGTTATAAGGTACCGTGTAACGTTGACAAACATGAATATCCAGGCATCACGGATAACGTTCCAATCTGCCACCACGGCCATAACACGGTCTCCCACGATCAGCAGCACTACCGCTACAAAGAGCACTACGGCCAGCAGCAGCGTAAGCATAAGGGCAATGGCGCGGGTTTTCAGAAAGCTCCGGTTCTCTACATCCCGGTATACCATATTAAAAGCACGCATCAGCGATACCATGCCATTGGTAGCCGTCACAAGCGTCAGCAGAAAACCCACTGAGAGCACCCCTCTGCGCGGGCGGCTTACAATATCCTGAATGGTCTGATTGGCTTCAACGTAGATCCCCCTGGGAATTAGCTCCCGCAGGAGCTCCATGATCTGCGCATCCAGGTCCTCGATGGGAATGTAGGGAATGAGGGTAAACAGGAAAATAATGGCCGGAAACGAAGCCAGCGTCAGGCTGAAAGCCACTGCCGTGGCCCGCTGGTCAATATCGTGGACCAGTATCTTTTCGGTAAGGTTAACCAGGATATCGTACAACGAGACGGTCCCCCGGAAGAGTTTGGTAGTACGTAACCATTGCCCTATCCGCTGCTGAACAGGATGATTCAATAGTTTCTGGAGCATCAGGCTTTTTAGTTAGCGCCCTGAAAGTACGGACGCAGTTTATCTAACAAAGCCGGCGGGGCAGCACATAAGCGGCCCGAATCCCGGCGCTGAAAAACCAGCGTGGTTTCACCAACATTTAGCAATATACCATCCTGATTCCAGATTTCATAGTCAAATACTACCCGAGCCGTGGGTAGTGTCCGAATAATGACCTTGATCGTGAGCAGGTCATCGTACCGCGCGGGCTTCAGGTACCTAAACCGACTCTCGTACACGGGCATCATCACACCCGAATCCTCCATTTCCTTATAATGGTAATCCAGAGTACGGAGTGCTTCTACCCGCCCTATCTCGTAGTAGCGCGCGTAGTTGCCGTAGTACACATACCCCATCTGGTCGGTATCGGCGTATCGCACCCGGATACCTGTTACTTCGTAGGTAAACATGAAAAAGTTATTAAAAACCAGTGGCCCCTTACGGGGCCACTTCTACTGGTTACTGCTTAATGTTCAGCCGGTTGAGTGCCTGCTGGTAGTCACGGGCGTTTTTCATGTGATCCTCGTAGTTCTCGGCAAAGGCATGGTAGCCCGAGAAGTCGGCCCGCGCACAGAAATAGATGTACTTGTGGTCCTCGCGATTCAGTACGGCATCGATAGAGGTAGGTGCCGGCAGATTGATAGGCCCCGGAGGCAGACCTACATTGCGGTAGGTATTGTAGGGGGACTTGATCTGCGTGTGGTAGTTGAGTACCCGACGAATAGAGAAATCACGCCAGGCAAATACTATAGTAGGGTCAGCCTGCAGAGGCATGCCCTGCTCCATGCGGTTGAGGTATACACCGGCTACGCGTGGTTTTTCATCTTCTTTCTTGGTTTCGGCCTCCACGATCGACGCCAGTACGGTTACTTGGGTAGGGGTCATGTTCATAGCCTTGGCTTTGGCCTTACGCTCATCCGTCCAGAACTTCTCGTACTCGCTGTGCATACGGTCCAGGAACTTCTCAGTCGATACATTCCAGTATATCTCATAGGTATTGGGCAGGAACATAGATACCACCGTCACCGTATCGAAGCCGTACTTCTGGCTCACCTCCGGGCTATTCAGGGCCTCACGCAGCCCTTCAGCTCCAAAGGCAAACCGGGGCCCAATGCGGGCTATGAGGTCGTCCTTGAGGCGTATGTTATTAAAGGTAAGCTTTACAGCATCCTGATCTCCCGCTTTCAGCTTTTTGATGATGGGGTAGTTAGGCGTGTTGGGCTTGATCACATACCGTCCCGGCTTTATGCTTTCAGGATAGTCGAGCAGCTTGGCCAGAAACTGGAACGACACGTAGTCATTGACAACCTCGTGCTTCTTAAGGGTATCCAGTACGGTCTGGTAGGTAGCTTTTTCGGGAATAAGCAGCACAAAGCTGTCTTCCTTCTCTAACTGTAAGTTCGGCGTTTTGAAAATCTGCCAGAAATAAAAGGTGAACGTAGTGACGAGAATCGCCAGAGTAATGAATATTCCTATCTTAAAATTACGAGACATAGGTATCTATAATTTGTAAATCTGTTAACTGTTCAGGATGTAAACCTTGTACTACCAACGGGTTATATGGTTATTTTAGGTTGAAATCGTTCATACAATTTTAGAGCCAGCCGGATTATTGTGCTTCAAAGTCGAGCCCAAAGCGTTGTGCCAGCTCACTAAGCGACTGTACCACCGGCGGCAGCAGATCGATGCCTTCCTTACGGCGCAGCGCCTCGGTCTCCCGCTCCGGATCACCCGGTATCAGTACCTGCTTGCCCTCCACAGCTCTGGCTTTCCGGAACGCCCGGATCCAGTTGTCCATGTGGCTCTTGAATTCGTCGGCTGGCCGGAATCCATCAACGCGCATAGCGCCCAGAAAGTGTCCGGTGCCCATGCCCACTCCCTCCTGCGCGGCCATAAAGCCAGCCGTCGCGAAAGGCGGTACCCACGGGCCATAGTTGGCACCCGATAGTACTCCGGAAAATATATCCACGATGGCTCCCAGGCCATAGCCTTTGTGGCTGCCGTGCTCCCGATCCGACCCCAGCGGAAGCAGCCCTCCCCCGCTCTTTACGGCGTTGGAGTCGGTGGTAGGCTGGCCGTCGGCATCCTGCGCCCAGCCCAGCGGAGCAGGTAGCCCCTTGCGCTGCAGGATTTCAAACTTACCATACGCTACGGCCGTGGAGGCGAAGTCCGCTACAAAAGGGGGTTCGTCCTGAGCGGGTACGGCTACGGCCACCGGATTAGTACCCAGCATCTTGTCCAGCGAAAAGGTAGGTACCACCAGCGGAGCGGCATTGGTCATGGTCCAGCCGATCATATCTTTCTCAAGGGCCATCATAGCATGGTACCCCGCGATGCCAAAATGGTTGGAATTACGGACGGAGATCCAGCCTGATCCTACCTTCTCCGCTTTTTCCATGGCAATGTGCATGGCTTTGGGAGCTACGACCAGGCCCAGACCGCGGTCTCCGTCTACAACGGCCGTGCTGGGTGTCTCGTGGACTACACGTATATTGGGAGCAGGATTGAGACGACCGTGATCATACAGACGTACGTAACCAGCCAGCCGGGCGATGCCGTGTGAATCGACTCCGCGCAGATCCGCACTTACCAAAACTTCGGCGGCCAGAGCGGCCTGATCATCCGGACACCCTATACTTTTGAAAACCTCCTCCGTAAAACGTTGTAAATAGTCGGCCTGATACATATAAATAATTATAAATGAGGAGTTATATCCTTCTATTTAAAATATATTATTTTCAACTTTGTAAATAGAATGCCGCAAATATCAGAATAGCCAGACTTGTTACAAAGTACCTTTCGAAATAAGCTTCGCTAATCCGTAAGACAGTGGACGCTTCCGGAGGTGATTACGGGAAAATACAATTTATTAAACGGTAGTGTATTCGTCTCATTTTGGGGAACCTACTCCGGTATTGCCGGGTTGACTACTACAGCAGGAGCAGCTCCGACGAGATACATGTGTGGCAGATAAATGAGCATTTTATATAGCTATAAATAACCTTTACCCATTACTCCGCAATCTATGGAGATCCAAAATGCTTTTCTTAAACGAATCCTCAACTACTTTGTAAGAGGACTTGTGCTGGTAGCGCCTACGTACTTTACCATCCTGATCATCTGGTCGGGGATAGAGTTTCTGGATAGTATCCTGCCTATCTATATACCCGTATCCGAAAAACGGTCGGTGTATCTGCCGGGCCTCGGGGTACTGATCATCCTGTCGGGCATTATCATGCTGGGCTTCTTTTTCTCAACGGTAGTACCACAGTCCTTTTTCAAATTCAGCGAAGGGCTCCTGCGCAAAATTCCGCTCGTAAGTATCATCTACTATTCGATCAAGGACCTGATCACGGCCTTTGTGGGAGACAAGAAGAAATTTAACCAGCCCGTGCTCGTGACCATCAACCGCGACTCCGACATCAGAAAGCTGGGCTTCATCACCCAGACGGACCTGAGTCACCTGCATATCAAGGACTTCATAGCCGTGTACCTGCCTCACTCCTACGCTTTTTCGGGGGAGTTGTTTATTGTACCTATCGAGAATGTAACGCTGCTTAACGCTACCAGTGCCGACATTATGAAGATGATCGTGTCGGGTGGAGTATCGGTAAAAGCCACCGTAGTGGAGGAAAGAGCTGAGGTAAGTTAGTTTGATTTTCGGCCTTTTTTCGCAACAAACCTGACATACTGCCCGTTTAGTTTTAAAGAGGAAGTTTCCTTATAGTCGAAAAAAGGGGCCAGGGATGATACAAGTACTTGCCATATTCTTTGTTTTACTAGCAGCGATTCCCCTTGCCGCCCAGGATCACTATACCCCCGAAGGAGCCCTCAGCAGTGAGGAACTACTCCTGAAGCGAAATCCCTCCAACCGCTCTATTACCAAGCCGGGCCAGCGCTACCTGGTACTTGATGCGTCTCCTATGATTGGCACCTTCAGGAGGTACCGCTTTTTTCCGGGAGATGATATCAAATTCCGGCTCCGCAGCGATCGTAAAAAGTACAACGAAAGTATCCATAGCGTCTCCGACAGCACATTCAGTATAGTGGTTATTGATGAAGTAGCCCGCCGGATGGACTACGTCCCCATCACTTTCAAGCAGGTCAAACGCATCAAAACAAGCCACCGCATTCCCTGGGTTACGCAGGGGGCCTTTCTGCTTCCCCTTGCCGGAGTTATCTACTCCGCAGCTGACTTCCTGAATCCCGGCATCGACAACCGGCGGTTTACGACTGATACCCGTTCACTGGCCGTTGGCGGCGGACTTATCGCCACGGGCGTACTTTGCTACAAGCTTAGCTTCCCCTCGTACCGGATCAATAACCGGAACCGTCTCAAAGTACTTCAGACCTACTAATTAAATCTAATCTTTTCCCGCATCGGCGGCATTTTACCAGGTCAGCTGGTGTTAGTATGCTATATGCATGGCAGCTAGTGTTGTACTACTTGCTGCTGTTTGTTTTTCCTATGAGCAAGTCTATTTTCTATATATTTCTTTTATCTGTTTTTGCATTCGGTATTCCCCTTGTAGGTCAGGCTCAGGTCAGGATAGAGGTGCAGGTAAAAGCCGCGCTACCTGCCCCTGATAAGCCCCTGTACCTGGCGGCGGACTTCAACAACTGGAATCCCGGCAATCCGGAATACGCCCTTACTCAACATCCGGATGGTACTTACTCCATAGTACTTGACCATGTTCCGGATCGCTTTGCCTATAAGTTCACCCAGGGTACCTGGACCCTGGTAGAAGGATCTGCCGCGGGTGAGCCGTTTACCAATCGTATTTATTCACGCTCAGCTGACTCTACGAGTACTATCCAGGTAACCATCGAGGGCTGGGAGAATGGCTATACCTTCGTTGTACGCCAGCTACCCGAAAAAACACCCCACGATGCCAACCTGTACATTACCGGCAACTTTAATAACTGGAATCCGGGTGACAGGAACTTCAAACTGGAAAAAAAGGTAGACGGTACCTATCAGGTAAAGGTATACACCGAGCTTGATAGGATCGAGTACAAATTTACGCGGGGAAACTGGGAGTCGGTAGAAGCCCGGGAGAGTGGCAAAGCGCTGCCCAACCGCGTGTTTTTTCCCAATGCCACTACCAATGACAACACCATACAGGTAGATATAGCCGGCTGGGAAGATATGATGGGTACCCTTCATTTCTTTTCCCTGTACGACCTGCTACTGCTGTTCTCGGTGTTTCAGGGTATCCTGCTGATAGTAGCCATTCCCTCCATCCACTCCTATAACCGGGAGGCTAACCGCTGGCTCATGATTACACTCGGGCTGTCGTCACTGATGATTCTGCTTTACCTGATGAGTAACTACCAGGTATTTGTCAATGTATCGCCCAAGCTGATTCTGCTGCCTGACTTTATCCTGTTTGTGTACGCGCCGCTGTTTTATTTCTACCTGCTTAAGCTGCTGTTCAACGTAAAACGGCTGCCCTCGCGGTGGTACCTGCACTTCATCCCGTTCCTGATTCAGTTCTTTGTGTACCTCCCCTACCTGCTCCGGAGCGACAAGGTGTTCTTACTGAACCTGATGAATCAGGAAGCGGACATCCTGCTACTATTCATCACATTTGGTTTTCTGGGGCTGCTCTGGAATGGCTACTACTGGCTCCTGTTCCGTCGTACCCTCAATACCTACCGGGCCGACTTCCAGACCAACCTGTCGTACGATCAGAACCTGCAGTACCTCAATACGGTAGGTATACTCCAGTTTGTGTGTCTGTGTCTGTGGGGATTTATGTACGTGCTACTGGCGGCCCACTGGCTTTTTGATGTTGATCTGACCAGTCTGATCGAAAGTAGCGTAGATGTAATCTGGCTGGCTTTTTCGATTATCCCCTACTTTGTGGGGTACTTTGCCATTCACCAGCCCGAGACCTTTAAGGCGGCCCCTCGCCCGCTGTCTATTTTTGATGATGTGCTGGATACTTCCGTGGGGCAGAGTATGCTAAAAGAAGTCAAGGCGGATACGGATCCGATTGAGGAAAAAGAGAACCTGGCTCCGCACATCGAAAAGCTGGAAAAACATATGGATGCAAACAAGCCCTATGTTAATCCGAAGTTGAGTCTGGCGGAACTGGCTGGTCAGGTTGATATGCCTTCCCACCTGCTGTCACGGATCATCAACGAGCACTTCGAGAAGAACTTCTTTGACTTTATAAATTCATATCGGATTGAGGAATTCAAGCGGCTGATCAATGATCCCCGGAATCACAACCTTACCTTCCTCAGTCTGGCGTATGAAGTAGGCTTCAACTCCAAAACGGCCTTCAACCGATCCTTCAAAAAAATTACCAATCAAACGCCGCGCGAGTACTTCGAATCAGTTACAAATGGCTAATAAACAAGTACCGCTTTCATAAAGCGGTACTTGTACCACCACCTAAGTAGCTATTTGTCAAGCCATTATACTCTATTCTATTTTTTATAGGTTAAATACAAAATGGGGCGACGCTCTATTCCTACCACTGTACTTTTGTCCCATTAAATATGGCAAAACCATTGTGGACAGATTGGCTTTCCAGCCTTAAAAGAACCATTGTACAGGCGGAACTAACCAACACAGCCAGGATGTTCAGCTTGGGCCTATTTACCGAAGTACCCTAAATAATCCAATTAACCAACTATTCGTTAAAGTCACTTTTTCATTTGATTAACTCATGCATCAACAAATTCTAACCAGTATTTTAAAATACAGAATACCATTGGCGCTACTGCGGGCGTCCCTCATTTTGGTCCTGTGCGGACTTACTAATCTGGCCCTGGCCCAGCGAACTGTAACGGGTAAAGTATCCGATACGGATGGTAGCAGTCTGCCGGGTGTAACGGTACTGGAAAGGGGTACTTTTAACGGTACTCAAACCGATATCGAAGGTAATTATACGATCGTTGTTAAGAGCGATACGGCGGTACTGGTATACAGCTTTATCGGTAAGTCAAGCAAGACAGTACCCGTCGGAAATCAAACTACCGTGAATGTACAACTCACCGATGATACCCAGTCGCTGAACGAGGTGGTGGTAATCGGGTACGGTAGTCAGCGGAAGAAAGACCTGACCGGATCGGTAGCTTCGGTATCGTCCGAAGACTTCGTGAAGGGACAGATCACTACTCCTGAGCAACTCGTAACCGGTAAAATGGCCGGTGTACAGATTACTCCCAACGGTGGAGCTCCCGGTGCCGGAAGTACCATCCGTATTCGGGGAGGTTCGTCACTCAATGCTAATAACGATCCGCTCATTGTACTGGACGGAGTACCTCTGGACAACTCGGGTATCTCGGGTGCGGCCAATCCGCTGGGGATGATCAACCCGAACGATATCGAGAGCATGACGGTACTGAAAGATGCGTCGGCTACTGCCATTTACGGTTCACGGGCCTCCAACGGGGTTATTCTGATTACCACCAAGAAGGGAAGCTCCGGTCGTCCGACTATCAACTTCAGCACACAGGCTTCGGTAGCCCGTCCTATCAATACCGTGGATGTACTTTCGGCGGATGAATACAGAGACCTGATCAACAGCAGAGGCAACGAAAATATGAGAGCTCTGCTGGGTACTGCTACTACCGACTGGCAGAAGCAGATCTATCGCTCCGCCTTTACGACTGATAATAACCTGAGCATTAGCGGAAGTATCAGGAAGCTCCCCTACCGGGTGTCACTGGGTTATCTCAACCAGGAAGGTATCCTGAAGACATCCAACATGGGCCGTACTACCGCTTCTATCGGTTTGTCACCTACTTTCTTTGACAACCACCTCAAAGTGGATGTCAACCTGAAAGGTGCCCTTACCAACAACCGATTTGCCAACCAGGGTGCTATCGGAGCCGCCGTATTCTTTGACCCTACTCAGCCCATATACAGCGGCAACGAGACACTGGGTGGCTACTTCGAATGGCTTGACCCTGCCACCGGCAATCCTAATACACTGGCTACGCTCAACCCACTCGCTCAGCTGATGCTGCGAGACGACCGTTCGAACGTAAGCCGTAGCATTGGTAATATCGTATTTGACTACAAGTTCCACTTCCTGCCGGAGCTGCGGGCCAACCTGAACCTGGGTTATGACATATCCAAAAGTGACGGAACCATAGATGTACCGGCCAATGTAGGGATGCAGTTTGCCCGCGGAGGACAGGACAACGTGTACTCGCAGAATAAAACCAACACGACGCTTGAGTTCTACCTCAACTACGTGAAGGAGCTGCCGGGCATTAACAGCCGCATCGACGTGATGGGTGGGTACTCGTACCAGGACTTCCTGCGCGACAACTATACCCTGGACCGCAACATCAGAGGTGATGTATTTACGGACTACTTCTACAAGTCACAGAATACGCTGGTTTCCTTCTTCGGAAGAGCCAACTACTCGCTGATGGACAAGTACCTGGTAACCTTTACCCTGCGTAATGATGGTTCGTCACGCTTTGCGCCTGAAAACCGCTGGGGCTTGTTCCCGTCGCTGGCGCTGGCCTGGCGTATCAACGAGGAAGGTTTCCTCAAGAATGTGGAGGCCATCTCCGACCTGAAACTACGTATGGGCTACGGGGTAACGGGCCAGCAGGATGTACTGGGTGACTACCCATACCTGCCCCGCTACACCATCAGCCAGAGCACCGCTCAGTACCAGTTTGGTAATACCTTCTACAACACCCTTCGTCCCGAAGGATACGATGCCAACATCAAGTGGGAAGAAACCGAAACCTATAACGCCGGTCTTGACTTTGCTCTGAAACCAGCCCGTATTTCGGGTAGTATCGAATACTACTTCCGTAAGACCAAGGATCTGCTCAGCGTAATACCGGTACCTGCCGGCTCTAACCTGACCAACCAGATCCTGACCAACGTAGGTAACATTGAGAACCGCGGTATTGAGCTCACGCTGAACGCTACACCTATCCGTACCTCTGCGTTCAACTGGGATGTGGCGTTTAACATAACCCGTAACGTCAACACCGTTACGAACCTGACCAAGGTACCTAACCCTACCTTCCCGGGTATACTGGTAGGCGGTATCGGTGGTGGTGTAGGAAATACCATCCAGATCCATACCGTAGGGTACCCAACCAGTACCTTCTTTGCCTATCAGCAGGTATACAACCAGGCGGGTCAGCCCCTGGAAGGTGTGTACGTAGATCGTAACGGCGATAGCCAGGTTACGCCTGACGATCGCTACCGCTACCGGTCACCACAGCCTGACTTCTACCTGGGTCTGTCGTCGCAGTTTACCTATGGCAAACTCTTCGCCGGATTTGTATCGCGGGCCAGCGTGGGTAACTACGCCTACAACAACGTGAACTCCAACGCCGGGGTATTCAGGCTTAGCTCTAACCCCTACCTCAACAACGTTACCCGTAATGCCCTGACCACCGGCTTCGGCAACGCGCAGTACTTCAGTGACTACTACATTGAGAATGCGTCGTTCTTCCGTATGGATAACATGAACGTGGGTTATAACCTGGGTAAGGTACTGAACAACCGGATGACAGCTACGGTATCCGCCAACGTGCAGAACGCATTTGTCATTACGAAGTACTCGGGTCTGGATCCTGAAGTAGGAGGTGGTATAGACAACAGCATCTATCCGCGTCCGCGTACGTTCACCCTGGGTCTTAACCTGGGCTTCTAATCCTGAACATACTATAAGACACAAAACTGTTTTAAAGAACTTACAATGACAATCATAAAGAATATAGGAAAAATCGGGGCGCTTGTCTGTGGTCTCTTCCTTACTCAATCGTGTGTGAATGACCTGGATCGCCAGCCTTTTATAGAAGTAACTTCGGCTACGGTCTACCGTGACCCGGCCAGCTACAAGCAGGTACTCGCCAAATTGTACGCGGGTCTGTCGCTTAGTGGCCAGCAGGGGCCGGATGGCCTGCCGGATATCACCGGTATCAACGAAGGTTTCTCAACCTACCTGCGTCAGTACTGGCAGGCTCAGGAGCTACCTACCGACGAGGCCGTTATCGGCTGGAACGACGGTAGCCTCCGTGACTTCCACGACATGGACTGGACTTCCAACAATGAGTTCCTTACGGCCATGTACAACCGTATCTACTACCAGGTAACCATCTGTAACGAGTTTATCCGCGAAACTACGGATGCCAAACTCGCCCAGCGGGGTATTACCCTCACCGAAATACCTGCCTACCGTGCCGAGGCTCGTTTCCTGCGCGCCCTGAGCTACTACCACGCGCTGGATATGTTTGGTAATGTACCTTTCGTGACTGAGAATGACGCCGTAGGCGCGGCCCTGCCTCCGCAGATCTCACGCGCTGATCTGTTTGCCTACATTGAGTCTGAGCTGAAAGCCATTGAAGCGGATCTGGTAGCGCCTAAGCAGAATGAGTACGGACGTGCCGACAAGGCGGCCGCCTGGACGCTGCTGACCAAGCTGTACCTCAACGCTGAAACCTACATCGGACAGCCCAGGTATACTGAAGCCATTGAGAACGCTAAGAAGGTGATCGATACCGGCTATAAGTTGGATCCTACCTATGCGCATCTCTTCATGGCTGACAACCATACTTCCAGCGAGATCATCTTCCCCATCGTGTTTGACGGGAATCGCTCCAAGTCCTGGGGTGGCATGACCTTCCTGGTACATGCTCCCGTAGGTGGTTCCATGAATCCTGCCGACTTTGGCATCAACGGAGGCTGGGGCGGACTTCGTACCACGAAGAATCTGGTGCAGAAGTTTCCTGACGTAACCGGCCAGGCCGACCAGCGTGCTATGTTCTACACCCAGGGACAAAACCTGGAAATCAATGACCTGTTCAACTTCAACGATGGCTACGCCATCACCAAGTACAAAAACGTAACCTCGGGTGGACAGAAAGGATCGGATATCGAAGGCAACTTCCCCGATACTGACTTCCCCATGTTGCGTCTGGCGGATGTGTACCTGATGTATGCAGAGGCCGTACTAAGAGGTGGATCGGGAGGGGACCGTGCTACGGCCATTGGGTATATCAATCAGCTCCGCCAGCGGGCCAGCGCTGCCACGGTATCGGACATCAACCTTGACTTCATCCTTGATGAGCGTGCCCGTGAGCTGTACTGGGAAGGACACCGCCGTACCGACCTTATCCGTTTTGGCCGGTTTGTGAGTGGTACCTACCTGTGGCCCTGGAAGGGTAATGTCAAAGAGGGACAGGCGGTAGCTGACTACCTGAGACTGTACCCCATTCCAGCTTCGGATATTGTGGCTAACCCCAACCTCAAACAGAACCCTGGTTATTAATCCTTACGAGTAGCTTAGATACGCAATGAAAACTTTTTTAGTAAATAGACTATATCTGATTCTGGGGGTGGCTATGCTCATGATATCTTGTGAGAAAGACGAAATGAGAGCCATCCTGAATCCCGAGGCTCGTCCGGAGGTAGTACTCTCCTCCCCTGCCATCGTCCTGTCCAAAGACGAAGCCAACAACGAGGTTCTGAACATCTCGTGGCAGAAACCCGATTACGGCTTCCAGGCTGGTGCCAACTACTCTATTCTTTTTGATAGAAAAGGGGGTGATTTTACCAATGCCGTAGCGGTACCTACGGGCAGCCAACTGCGTAAGACCTTCACGGCTGCTGAGTTGAACCCGATCCTGCTGCAGTTAGGTCTGGTGGCTGGATCGGCCGCCGACCTTGACATCAAGGTGCAGGCTCGTCTGGGCGAATCTACCGTACTGGTATCTCCGCTGGCTACCCTACAGGCTACTCCTTACCTCGACAAGCTCGACCTGTCTACCCCCTGGGGTATAGCGGGTAGCGCTGCGGCCAATGGTTGGGATGGCCCTGATATGCCATTCTACCAAACCGATAAGGAGAATATTCTGGTAGCCTACGTTACGCTAGCCACTGGCGACATCAAGTTTCGCAAGGACAACAAGTGGGATCTCAACTACGGTGATGACGGAGCCAACGGAACTCTCGAAGAAGGAGGTGCCAATATTGCTGTAACGGCAGGTACTTACAAGATTACCCTGGACCTGAACGCGCTTACTTATACAATTACCAAGTACTCATGGGGATTGGTGGGTAGTGCTGCTCCTAACGGCTGGGATGGACCGGATGTACCTCTGACCTACGATCCTACCTCCGATCAGTGGCGTGCGGTAGTTACTTTGAAGGAAGGAGAATTAAAAATCCGTCAGAATCAGGACTGGGCCATTAACTACGGAGGTGCCAATGGTACCCTTGAGTTAGGTGGTGGTAACATTGCCGTAACGCCGGGTACTTACCTTGTATCGGTGAATTTTAACAAGGGTACCTATACAGTTGAGAAAATAGATGTATGGGGTGTAGCAGGAAGTGCTGCTCCTAACGGATGGGACGGCCCGGACGCTAAGTTCCGCCCTGACTTTGCCAACGATGGGGTGTGGGTCCTGGATCGTGTTACGCTGAAAGCCGGTGAGATCAAATTCCGTCAGAACGACGCCTGGGATCTTAACTATGGCGACGACGGAGCGGATGGTACCCTGGAAGCTGGAGGCGCTAACATCGCTGTAACGGCTGGTACGTATGGCATCACGCTGGACTTCAGCAAGCCCGGCGCTCCTACGTACAAGATTACCAAGAAATAACCTAAATTAGCCGAAGGAGGTACGTAGCCGTTATGGGCATGTACCTCCTTTCTACTTTAACCAACTGACCTCATGTTCAATCTTCGCACCCTACTTTTAGTAGCAGTCCCTTTCATCCTGTTCTCGTGTAAAGAAACAGGGGTGGATCAAAAGCCCGACACGGCGCCGGTAGATCTTACGAAGCATGTCTCCCCTACGGGTGTGATGATGCAGGCCTTCTACTGGGATGTAGAGCCACGCGGCGAATGGTGGAATACTGTTTCGTCAAAAGTTGAGGGCTGGAAGAAAATAGGCGTTGATCGTATATGGCTGCCGCCTGCTTCCAAGGGTATGTCGGGTGGCAACTCCATGGGCTATGATCCGATGGATTATTTTGATCTGGGTGAATACGACCAGATGGGTACCGTCGAGACCCGCTTTGGCTCCCGTACTGAATTGGAAGGTCTGATCAGCAAAGCCCATCAGAACAACATTCAGGTTATTGCTGATATAGTACTCAACCATAATAGTGGCGGCGCGCTGGAGTTCAACCCCTACCGTCAGAAGAATACCTACACGCTCTTTCAGCCTAAGTCGGGCCGTTTCTTCCGAAATCACGAGCATTTTCATCCCAATGGTCTTCATAAGAACGATGCCGAGGCGGCTTTTTTTGAAGAGCAGGACCTGTGTCATGACCAGCTTTATGTCCAGAGGTGGCTGTGGCAGCTGGAAAACTCGGTAGCCCAGTACTACAAGAATACCCTGAAATTTGACGGCTGGCGCTTCGACTACGTCAAGGGTTTTGACTCGTGGGTCATCAAGGCCTGGATGGATGCCGTGGGTGGATACTCAGTGGGTGAACTATGGGACGGAAACGCCACTACCCTGCACAACTGGGTCAAAGATGCGGGTAGTCCGGCCTTTGACTTTGCGGCATTCTACGCCATGGAAAACGCCATCGACGGCAACAACATGACTATCCTGCGGGATCGCCCGCAGCTGTGGAAGCTCGATCCGAAAATGGCCGTGACCTTTGTCAATAACCACGATACCGAGAAGGAAACCAACCAGGGCAACCGGATCTCGACCAATGAGGGTAAGCTGCTGGCCTACGCCTACATCCTTACCCACGAAGGCTACCCCTGCATTTTCTACTCCGACTACGAACAGTTTCTGGACAAGGCGAAGCTCGATAATCTGATCCTGATCAACCGTTCGCTGGCGAAGGGAAGTACTTCGGTACTGCACGCCGACAACGACCTGTACGTGGCTCAGCGCAACGGCGAAGGAGCCATACCCGGACTGGTGGTATTCCTCAATAACAGCAACTCAGCCCAGACCCGACAGGTCACTACCCGCTGGAAAAATGCGACCCTGTACGACTACTCAGGCACTACTACCAAAACAATAACAACTGATGCCAACGGACGTGCTACCCTGGAGGCATCTGCCAAAGGGTACAGCGTCTGGTCACTGAAAAACTTTTAACCAAGATTAAAGAAGATATTGATATAATGAAAAGAAGCTTAATAGCCTTTTTATGGAGCTTACTGGCTCCGATGGCAGTCAACGCCGCTAAGCTGGTAGAACGCGTGGAGCCCGCCTCCTGGTGGATTGGAATGAAGAATCCGGATGTGCAGCTGATGCTGTACGGGAAGAACATCGCTACCTACCGTCCCACCCTCAACTACCCGGGCGTTACCCTTAAGCAGGTAGCGAGTCTGGAGAATCCCAACTACCTATTCGTTACCCTTTCCATTGCGCCAAACGCCAAACCCGGTACTGTAGGCATAGAGCTCAAAAAGGCCAATGACACGCAGAAAGTTGATTTTACCCTGCTGGAAAGACGTAACGGTTCGGCTGAGCGAAAGGGCTTTGATGGTTCAGATGTCATCTACCTCATCACGCCGGATCGCTTTGCCAATGGAAATCCGTCCAATGATACGACCAACGATACGGCCGAGAAACTGGACCGCGCCAATGAGCACGGCCGCCACGGGGGTGATATTCAGGGCATCATCAATCACCTCGACTACATCCGGGACATGGGCTTTACGGCCATCTGGAACATGCCCCTGCTGGAAAACAACCAGCCCCAGTACAGCTACCACGGCTACGCCATCAGCGATTTTTACAAGGTAGATCCCCGCTTCGGTACCAACGCAGATTTTGTAAAACTATCGGCTCAAGCCAAAGAAAGGGGCATCAAGACCATTATAGATGTGGTACTGAACCACTGCGGCATAGCCCACTGGTGGATGAAAGACCTGCCCTCCAAGGACTGGATCAACTTCGCGGACAACTACCACCAGACCAACCACCGCCGCGAGACCCACCAGGACCCGCACGCCTCGCAGTACGACAAGACGCTGGAATCGGACGGCTGGTTTGTACCCACCATGCCCGACCTGAACCAGCGTAACCCATACATGGCTACCTACCTGATCCAGAACACCATCTGGTGGGTGGAATACGCCGATCTGGGCGGAATTCGGGTTGATACTTATCCGTATTCTGACAAGGCCTTCCTGACCGAGTGGAGCCGTCGGGTGATGGAAGAGTACCCCAACCTGAACGTAGTGGGCGAAGAATGGTCGCTGAATCCAGCGCTGGTGTCGTTCTGGCAGCGGGGCAAGCACAACGCCAACGGCTACGTATCGCACCTGCCTTCGCTGATGGACTTCCCGCTGCAGGCTGCCGCCGTGCAGGCCCTTACCAGCGAGGGAGGCCGCGGACTGGAAAAACTATACGAGGCACTGGCCAGCGACTTTCTTTATCCTGATCCGGACAACCTGGTCATCTTCCTTGACAACCACGACATGAGCCGCTTCCATACCCAAGTTAAGGAAGACCTCGACCTTTATAAGATGGGATTGGTGTACCTGCTGACCACCCGCGGTATCCCTCAGATTTACTATGGTACCGAAATACTCGCTACCAACCCGAAGAGCGACTCCCACGGGGAGATCCGGATGGATTTTCCGGGAGGTTGGGCCGGTGATAAAGTCAACGCCTTTACCGGCAAAGGACTATCCCAAAAGGAGCAGGAAGCGCAGGCATTCATGCGCAAGCTGCTGAACTGGCGCAAAAACACAACGGCCATTCACCAGGGCAAGCTCATCCACTACGGTCCCGAGCAGGGCGCCTACGTGTACTTCCGGTATGATGATAAGGACAAGTACATGATCGTCCTGAACAAGAACAAGGATCAGGTAGCTCTGCCCCTTGCCAGGTACTCCGAGGTACCTACCGGCACCCGGACCTTTACCGATGTACTCAGTGGAGAGAAGCTTACCAATCCTGCTACGGTACCGGTTTCAGCACGTGGTTTCCGGATTCTGAAAGTGGAGTAAGAATCATCTCCTCTTACACGTCAAATTACACTTCATCCAACCGGGCAGCTTTTCCGATTATCGAAAAGCTGCCTTTTTTCTTTGGCAACCGTACAATTAGGGAGAATCCTGATCTACCTTTTCGCCTCCCCTGCTAAAAAATATGTACCTTGCAGCCGTTTTTCCGGCCCTGCTCTGGGCAACGGCCGGTAGTACGATTAGTTACAGACCTTAGTTTAGAATCCTGTGAAATCCATCCTGGTACACCCGCCTCAGCAACCCATCCGGGCCGTTATTCGCCTGGCAGCGTCCAAGAGTGAAAGCAACCGTGCGCTGATTATCAATGCGCTTACCAACTTCCAGAGCGAGCTCTCCAATGTATCCGAAGCCCGCGACAGCCAGACCATGATGCGCCTGCTCGACTCCACGGACCAGACCGCTGATGTACTGGATGCCGGTACTACCATGCGGTTCCTGACGGCTTACTATGCCATTACGGGTCAGCAGAAAATCATGACGGGTACGCCCCGCATGTGTGAGCGCCCCATCGGCCTGCTGGTAGATGCGCTACGTACCTTGGGAGCTGATATTACCTACGTAAAGAATGAAGGCTTCCCACCCCTACAGCTGAATGGCTTTACCTACTCCGGCCAGTCCGAAGTAGCTATCCGGGGTGATGTGAGCAGCCAGTATATATCGGCCCTGCTGATGGTAGCACCTACCCTGCCCGAAGGCATCACGCTCCGCCTGACGGGTGAAGTAGGCTCGCGCCCGTACATCGAGATGACCTTGCAGCAGATGGCACAGTTTGGTATATCGTACGAAGCCAACTGGGACGAAAAATGGATCAAAGTACCTGCACAACCGTACAAGCCTACCTCCTACGCCGTAGAGTCGGACTGGTCGGGTGCCAGCTACTGGTACAGCATCGTGGCTCTGGCGGCCGATGCCGAAGTGGAGCTACTGGGATTGAAGGAGGCCTCCCTGCAGGGTGACAGCGCCATTGTTCAGATCATGGAGCAACTGGGCGTGAAGAGTACCTTTACCGGACGCGGCGTACTATTGCAAAAGATTGAAGCCGCTCCTTCCCTCAGCTGGGACTTTACCGACTGCCCTGATCTGGCGCAGACCGTGGCCGTATGCTGCGCGGTGAAGAACATCCCTGCCTCCATGACCGGACTGGAAAGTCTTAAGATCAAAGAGACCGACCGTATCTATGCACTGCAGCAGGAGTTAGCTAAGCTGGGCGCTGAACTGACCGAAGTAGAGACCAACCACCGCTACGAAGTAAAACGTACGCAGGAGGCACTCCCTGCGCAGCCGGTTAGCATCCATACCTACGACGACCACCGCATGGCCCTGGCCTTCGCTCCGGTTGGTATGGTTACTCCTATAATCATTGAGGAGCCGGGAGTAGTGGTGAAGTCATATCCGGGGTACTGGCATGATCTATCCTCCATCACCAATCTGGAAGAATTACAACCTTCATAAGGGTTTTTGGGTTGAGGTGATAGGTAAAGGGGTTGTAAAAATTTCCGGCAACCTATCAATCTTAACTTCCTGAACTCCCGTATGAATCAGTACGTACATTATATTTTTGGTTTGCCCTGGTGGGTACTTTTTCTGATCCCTGTGGTGCTACTCGCCATTTGGGATGTAAGCCAGAAGAAGCACACCATTCTACATAATTTCCCGGTTATCGGCCACATGCGGTACCTCATCGAGACCATAGGTCCGGAGTTACGCCAGTACATCGTAGCTAATAACCGGGAAGAACTACCCTTTAACCGCCGGCATCGCTCCTGGGTATATGCTTCGTCCAAGAACGAGAACAACTACCAAGGCTTTGGTACCGATCAGGATATCATGAGTGCGGGCTACGTATTCATCAAGCCGTCACTACTTCCCTCTAAGTTATCGCAAAGAAAGCCCAAAGGTATTGATCCCCGTCTGCCCTTTCAGTACGCTATACCATCGGCCAAGGTGATAGGTCTGGCGCATAACCGCAAGCGGCCTTACCGCCCCCGTTCTATTGTCAATGTTAGCGCCATGAGCTACGGGTCGTTATCAGCCAATGCGATTGAAGCGTTGAACAGGGGCTCCCTCAAATTTGGCAACTACCACAACACAGGAGAAGGCGGACTTTCCCCCTACCATAAGTTCGGGGCCGATGTAGTATTCAATATGGGTACGGCCTACTTCGGCGTACGCGACGATGAGGGTAACTTCGTCATGGAGAAGCTCGTCAGGATGACGCAGGCCAACCCATTCGTTAGGATGATCGAGCTGAAACTTTCGCAGGGTGCCAAGCCCGGGCGGGGTGGTCTGCTGCCCGCCAGCAAGATTACCCCGGAGATAGCCGAGATACGTCATGTACCCATGGGAAAAGATATAGTCTCCCCTCCTTTCCATAACACCTTTTCCGATGTACCCGGCATGGTGGATTTCATTGAACAAATCGCCGAAGCCACGGGCCTTCCGGTAGGGATCAAGGCGGCCGTCGGTAAGCTGGAAATGTGGGAAGAGCTGGCGGACATTATGGTACTGACCGGCAAGGGACCTGACTACATCGCTATTGACGGAGGTGAAGGCGGTACCGGAGCGGCTCCCCCCTCCTTTGCCGACCACGTAGCCCTTCCGCTGGTGTACGGGTTCAGCAGCGTGTACAAGATCTTTCAGAAACGCAACCTCACCCACCGCATTACCTTTATCGCGGCCGGTAAGCTGGGGCTACCCGCTCAGGCTATTATGGCCTTTGCCATGGGAGCCGATATAGTGAATATAGCTCGCTCAGCTATGCTGGCTATTGGGTGTATACAGGCCCAGGCCTGCCATACCAACCGCTGCCCGACGGGTATTGCCACCAACAACGCCTGGCTGCAGTCGGGTCTGGACCCGACGCTGAAGAGCGAGCGCTTTTTCAACTACATGAAAACGCTGTCCAAAGAGATTATGGAAATTACCCACGCGGCGGGTTATGAGCATCCGTGTGAGTTTGGAATGGATGATGTGGACGTAGCCATGGGCGACAACAACCACACCCAGTCACTCCGCCTGACCTACGGCTACGCCAAAGAACCTGTACCTCACGAAGACATCACCAACATGCTGGACTGTCCGCATATTGGTGGTGTCAATCAGCCCGTACCAAGCAAGTGAGCCGCTACCACAAAATAAGGACCCGAGTACTCCTGCTAGTTATGGCCGGAGTGGCCTGGGGCTGCCAATCCGATACGCAGCCCGCTCCGGCTATAGGCTACGAGTACTTTCCCCTCGAAGTAGGTCAGTATGTACAGTACCAGGTGGAAGAAACCCGCTATGCGCTGGCTCAGCCTGCTACCTCACGTACCTACCAGCGCCGCGAAACCATCACCGACTCCTATACCGATGGCACCGGCGAGACCATCTACCGCATCGAGCGTGCGGTACTACAGGCCAATGGGGAGTGGAAAGCAGATTCCCTTATGACCGCCTGGCGTACCACCGAGCGGGCGCTACGTACCGAAAATGGAGTCACGGAGGTAAAACTGTTTTTCCCGCTAACCGAACGACAGCGCTGGAACGGCAACCTGTATACTAATCAGGGAGAAAAGGTCTTCGAAGTCGCGAAGGTAGGGCGGCCGCTTACGGTGGGTACTCAGCCGTTTGAGCATACGGTTACGGTAGTTCAGCAGAACGACTCTACCTTAGTGGCGCTGCGGCGCCTCCGGGAGGTATATGCAAAAAACGTGGGTCTGGTGCAACGGGAGCGGGTCTTTCTACAGTACTGTAGTACACCGGACTGCGCCGGGCAGGGAAAGATTGATTATGGCATCAAACAGATTAGCACCGTCAGCGCGTACGGGAAGCTCCAATAAGATACAGTTCATGAAAAAGTACATTATCGGATTAGTAGTCATAGCTGGATTATTATCCGCAGAAACCTTACTAGCCCAGCAGGCTCCGCGTTACCTGGTGCTGTTTAAGGATAAAACGAACTCGCCCTACTCCATCCAGAATCCGGAAGCCTTTATTTCCCAACGTGCCGTTGCCCGTCGACAGCGGCAGCAAATCCCTATTACTACGCAGGATCTTCCCGTCAATCCGGCCTATGTGACAGCCGTCCGGCAGACGGGTGCGCGCGTGATCAACACCTCCCGCTGGTTCAACGGAGCGGTGGTAGAAGCCTCGGCCAGCCAGCTGACCGCTATCCAGAACCTCCCCTTCTACCAGGGATTGGAGCGTAACCTCCCCCTGGCCAATATCAACGGCTCCTCTACGCCCGGACTGGCCCGAATAGCAGCGACCCATGACAAGCGGGGTACTCAGGCCGAAATCGACTACGGTCGTATGTTTGATCAACTGGCCCTGCTGGGAGTACCCACTCTGCACCAGAAAGGTATTCAGGGACAGGGAGTACTTATTGCCATCTTTGATTCTGGTTTTTCAAGGGCCAATCAGCTGGGGTACCTCAAGCACCTGTTCGACGAGAAACGCATCCTGGACACCCACGATTTTGTCGCGCGGGATGGTGATGTGTACCAGGACGACAACCACGGGCTCAATGTACTTTCTACCATTGCGGCCTACCAGCCGGGTACGTTGGTTGGAGCGGCCTATAAGGCTGACTTTGCGCTGTACCGCACCGAAAATGACCGGAGCGAAACGCCCTACGAAGAAGTAACCTGGCTTCTGGCTGCCGAGCGTGCGGATAGCCTGGGGGCCGAAATTATTAACAGCTCCCTGGGGTACTCTACCTTCCTGGGCGAATTTAACACGCCTGCCTACAACTACACCTACGCCAACATGAATGGAAATACTACCATCGTGTCCAGAGCAGCACGTGTAGCGGCCCGTAAGGGTATACTGGTGGTAAATGCCGCCGGGAATGACGGCGACGCTTCCTGGCGGTATGTCTCCGCGCCGGCCGATGTGGACTCGGTACTAGTAGTGGGAGCTACCTACCTCAACCGCTCCTACGCCCCTTTCAGCTCCATAGGCCCTACCGCCAACGGCATTCAGAAACCCGATGTGGCCGCCGTAGGGGTAGGTACCGTTATAGGGAATGACCTGGGCGCTGGCGGAGCCTCTACCGGTAATGGTACCTCCTTCGCCACCCCGCAAATAGCCGGGCTGGCCGCTTTGCTCATGCAGGAGTTCCAGACCCTCACGGCGCAGCAACTTATTGATGTACTCAGGAGATCGGGACATCAGGCCGCCCGACCAGACAACCTGCTTGGCTACGGAGTACCCTCCGCCGAGCGGGCCGAAGAAATCATTTACCGTGAATTTGGTCCATTAGGTACCGAACCCAACGTAGTGAGCCATTTTCAGCTGTACCCCAATCCGGTTACCGAGGAGATTCTGATAAAGCCCTCAGGTACTCCCTTAAAATCGGGCAGTGTGTATCAGGTACTGAGCCCTGCAGGTAATGTAGTGATGGAAGTCACAGACAGCGATAAGCCTCTTTCAGCCATTCCGGTAAAACATCTGCCGCCGGGTCTGTACTTCCTGCGTATCACCACCGACCAACACGTCCAGACGATTAAGTTTGTGAAGCAGTAGAGGGAGTTACTGTAACCCAAAATAGCGTGTGCCTGAAAATAGAGCGGCCTCTCCTTCGTTAAGGGGAGGCCGTTTCGATTATGCTAATCTACTTTTTACTATATATCTAAATATTGATCAGCAGTAAATATATCTTTTAGTCAGATTACTTGGATAGTTTCTCTATCTGATTCATTATAGAGAAGAATAAAGCTAAAAAGCCCCATCCCACTATCATTGCACCAAAACCTCTTTTTTGTTTTCTGTTGTAATCCACTGATGCTGATTTTAAATACAGGGGCTTTATTTCCTGTAGCTTTCTAAGCATAAAATAGATAATGGCTACTAAGGGAGAAAGAAGACTTATTGCCAAGCTGTATAAAAACAAATAGTTCTTATTTCCTAAATAGTGAAATTTATCTATTCTTACGACAAAGAATAAAATCATAAAGTAATAAGGCAAAAAGATTCCTGTTAATAACGCAGGATAACCATACCACGTCTTTGCAGTAACCCGGCCATTCATTTTTGAGTAACGTACGTAGGCAAAGTCTCTCAAATCCAGTAAGAAGTTTAGTATAAAGTTCTTCAATAACTTACTGTATATCTTATTTATACAATCAAGATTAGTGATCTGGCAGCAAGTACTAGACGGAATGGAAAACCACCCGGAGGGCTCTTATATAGTTCCCACTCGGTATAACCGAGCGGGTGCTTAAAGTACCTAGATTTCCTAAATCTAATGTGAGAAAACGTCAAAGCTCCACTGTCACATGGGTGAAGCCGTAACCTGCTGCAGTTTCCTGACCATCCGCATTATAGATTCCGAATTATTGTACTCGGCTACCTGATCCAGCGGTATCCACTTTACTACTTTTGACTCGGCATTGCTTTCGATGACTTCATTGGGATTGGCCTCCAGCAGGAAACGAATGTCGTAATGGTAGTGGGCGGCCTCTTTGGGATTGGTGGGGATCAGGTGTACATCCACATCAAAGATGCTGTCGCTTACTGGCGTAATGTCCCGGATGCCGGTCTCCTCGGTGGCTTCTTTCATGGCCACTTCCAATACATTAGGGTCACCGTCGCAATGCCCACCCGGCTGAAACCAGCGGTCCAGCTTACGGTGGTGCATCAGGAGTACCTGCGAGCGATCCGGCGATACTACCCAGGCTGAGCCGGTTACATGTCCAACTACTAATGTACGCTCAAAACAATCCGAATAAGCCCGGACGAACTCTCTGGTATTTGCGCACATTTCCAGTTCGTTAGTATCCAGTGGCTGGTGCTGATCCAGCCGGGTAAGTAACCACTCTCTTTTCATACAGGTAGATATTGTTGTATTTTCCTTCTAATTTAGCCGCTAAGATCAATGGTCTAACTTGAAAATAAAATTTTAAAAACATGAAAAAGTATTTTTTGTCATTTGCTTTTGCCCTGGCCGTTGCCGGCACCTCCCTGGCCCAACGGACTCCGCAGGCTAGTACATCCGCCGGAGTGATGCAGTCGGTTGGAGTAACTGATTTTACTGTAACCTACTCCCGGCCCAACGTAAAGGGGCGTACCATATACGGCGACACCTCCGCTCGTGCCATAGTGCCCCATGGCCAGCTATGGCGTACCGGTGCCAACATGGCTACGACGGTGGAAGCTTCTACTGAATTTACATTCGGTGGCCAGAGAGTACCCGCTGGTAAGTACGCGCTCTTTTCCATCCCTGGTGCAGGCGAGTGGACCCTAATCCTGAACAAGAACTGGAATCAGGGTGGTACTGCTGCCTACAAGCAGTCGGAGGATGTAGCTCGTGTTACTACCTATCCTACTTCGTCTGCCTTCAACGAAACCTTCCTGATTACCTTTACCAATGTAACGGATAGTTCAGCCAAGCTAAATGTGTCATGGGCTGCGCTGACGGTATCAGTACCCCTGGGCGTAAGTACCAACCAACTGACAATGGCTGGTCTGGATAAGGCCGTAGCCGAGAAGCCGGAGGATCCTAATACGCTGATGACGGCCGCCAACTACATCCTGTCGACCGGCAAGGATCTGGACAAAGCCCTTGCTCTGACTGACAAGGCCATTGGCCTGCAGCAGAACTTCCGTAACCTGTGGCTGAAAGCGCAGATCCTGAACCGGATGGGTAAGGTATCAGAGGCCCTGCCACTGGCTCAGAAGGCCCTGGCCATGGGAAAGACCTCTAACGACGGAGCTTTCTCGTTCATGGGTCCACAGATCGAAAGTGGTATCAAAGCCATGCAGGCTAAGGTACCTGCCGCCGCTGCGTCTAATGCTGCTTCATCCGCTACCGCCAAAGGCAAGAAGAAGAAATAAGCACCCCTGTTAGTAATAATACTCCGCAAACGCGTCACACTGGGCTAGTGTGACGCGTTTGCTTTTAAAGGCTGTCGTATTTTGTCTCTTTTATGGCGCATACTGTCATGTCTTCACAGCTAGTAGATCAGGATATTTGCATCACATTCTTAGTCCTTATCAACTGCATTGTATCTATTAGCTATGAAAACAGTAAAGAAAATCGGAAAGTGGACGAGCATCGGCATTCTGTGTCTGCTGGGTATCCTCCTCATTGCCTATGGGTTTGTGTACTGGAACACCGAGCAAAGCCTCAACAAGGTATACCCTACCCAATCAGCAGCCATTCGGGTAGAATATGACTCGGCTTCTATCAGCCACGGCGCACAACTCTACCTGACCAAAGGGTGTAAAGACTGCCACGAAGCTAATCTGGGAGGTAAAGTCTTTATGAATGATCCCATGGTAGCGGTCATTACTGCCCCCAACCTCACCAAAGGACAGGGTGGTATCTCGGAGGACTTCACCACTAACGACTGGATCCGCACCCTAAAACACGGGGTAGACCGGAAAGGAAAACCACTCCTGCTGATGCCATCCCACGAAACAACGAAGATGACCGACGAGGATATGGCCGACCTCATAGCCTACTGTCAGCAGCAGCCTCCGATCAACAACCCTCTCCCCCGTGAGCAGCAGCTGGGCCCTGTCGGAAGAGTACTGGTTGTGCTGGAACAGGCTACACTATTGGCCGCGGAAAAGATTGATCATACCCCTACTCCCGTAGCCCATAAAACACCCGAACCTACGGCCGAATACGGAGCGTATCTGGCGGTGTCGTGTCAGGGCTGCCACCGCGAAAATATGGAAGGAGGCGCTCCTCTGGCCCCTGGCTTTCCTCCCGTACCGAATATTACTGCCGGCGGTAATCCGGGTAAGTGGTCAGAGGAAGAGTTTATCCGAACGCTTCGTAGTGGTACTACTCCAGAGAAAAAGCACCTTCGCAACGAGTACATGCCATGGCAGAATATAGCGGCCCATACAGATGTAGAACTCAAAGCCCTCTACGCCTACCTGACCAGCCTGCCAGCTAACAAAACTGTCGCATTGAATAGTATTCGCTAATTAGTTATACAGGTTGCGATGCACGGAAACTTTTGGGTGTCTGGCCGGTCCACTGCCGGAAGGCCCGCTGAAAAGCACTTGGCTCAGTATAACCCAGCTTATAGGCCACCTCGGCTACGGTCAGACGCTGGTCGCGCAACAAGCCCAACGACAGTTCCCGGCGAACTGACTCGGCTACTTTTTGAAAGGTATAGCCTTCTTCCTGTAGCTTTCGTTGCAAAGTGCGTGGACTCATATTCATCTGTTCAGCCACCTCGTTTAACTGAGGCATGGTAAGGAGGAAGTGCTGAAGTATCGTCTTCCGCACTTCTTCTGCAAAGCCTTTTTTTGACTGGCTCTTGAGGATTTGTTCCTGCAGTAGTTGAGCAAATACCCGATTCAACTCCTTATTATATCCAATGACCGGCTGCTGCATATCCGAAAGCCGGAATACGATGGCATTGCACGATTCATTAAAATGAGGTACAACTCTGAAAATACGTACATACTCACTTATATCAGCAGGTTGAGGTGAACGAAGCAGGATTTGTGCTGGATACGTGTACTTGCCCGTAAAAAGCTTAATAATATGTATCGACGCCGACATAGAGATCTCTACACTTTGGCGAGCCGTTTCGGGAGACAGCTCATTCCATAGAGAAATTGGCTCACAATATACCCTGAATTCCTGCTGACAGACTTCCGTTGAGTAGGCATACACAGCCGTGAACGCTTTATAAAACTGGGCAAGGTTTGTAAAGGCAGTCTGCAGATTGGGGCTACTTTCCATCAGGTAGCCGGCGGCTCCTATTGATGTAGCGGAAGTTTCCTGCCCTATGTGCAGGCCTAAAAAGGGATCGTTGGTCAGCGCAACAGCAGCCTCCCAGGTGTGGTATCCAATCTCAAAGCTAACTAGCGCATCGCCCTGATCGAGTAAGGAGGAATCAATACCTGCATACTGACAGAGTTGCTCCAGGTTTGCCCCCCGCCGTACCGCCCCAAGCACAATGTTCCGTATAATGGGCATACTTACCCATAGCTGATTCGTATTCTCCATAAAAAGATTGAAAGAGGAAGAGAAGATAGAGTAAAGGTCTGTTCTTCAGCCTGTAAATTTCATTAAAATCATGAATTTCCTCTATCAACTGAATCATTTTTATATTCAACCAACCAGCCTTGTGAACTACTTGATTCGTTGAGTGTAGGAAGTATTATTTACAGAGAAAGGCGAAGCTTCAACAGCTTCGCCTTTCTTATTTTGAATTATAAATCGTCTCTACACGTGCTTTACCTCTTCTTCGACACCGGCAGGTACAGGTCCCGCTTCGTGCAGGCTCTTGCGGCCGTAAGCCACCTTGGCGATCAGGGCGAAGAGTACGGGTACGATGAAGATCGCCAGTAGCGTAGCCGCCAGCATACCTCCCAGTACCGTCCAGCCGATGGTATTACGGGCAGCCGCACCGGCTCCGCTTGAGAGCGCCAGCGGAAGTACCCCCAGGATAAAGGCCAGCGATGTCATGATAATCGGACGCAGACGCAGCCTTACCGCCTCCAGAGTACCCTCCCAGATCGAGTCACCGTGGTCGACCCGCTCTTTGGCAAATTCCACGATCAGGATGGCGTTCTTTGCCGCCAGACCAATCAGGGTCAGCAGACCGATCTGCGCGTAGATGTTATTACTGATGGCCGGGAAGAACGTAAGCGTCAGGATCGCGCCAAACGCCCCGATCGGAACGGCCAGCAGTACCGCAAAAGGTACCGACCAGCTCTCGTACAAGGCTGCCAGGAACAGGAACACAAACAGGATAGAAAGCCCGAAAATGTATACCGTGCTGGAACCGGCGTTGATTTCTTCAAGGCTCAAGCCCGAAAACTCGTACCCATACCCGACGGGTAGTACTTCGTCGGCCACCTCCCGCAGGGCCTGTATGGTTTCACCACTACTGTAGCCGGGGGCGGGGTTACCGTTGATCTCCGTTGAGCGGAAGAGGTTGTAGTGCGAGATCAGCGGCGCGCTTTCCACTACCTTATGGCTCACAATGGCACTGATGGGTACCATCTCTCCGGCCTGGTTGCGGACATAGTAGTTGCCCAGTTCCTGGATATTGGAGCGGAAACTGGTATCGGCCTGCGCTACTACCCGGAAGTTACGGCCGTAAAGGGTAAAGTCATTGACATAACGGCTACCCAGCAGGGTCTGCATGGTACTGTACACATCCGAGATAGAAACCCCCAGCTGTTTGGCCCGGGCACGGTCTACCGTTAGCTCGTAGCTCGGAGTCTTGGCGGTAAAGAATGAGAAGGCACCGTTGATCTCCGGACGTTTGTTAGCAGCGGCAACGAAGTTCTGTACCACCCCTTCAAAGGCCTGGATGTCGTCATTGCTTTCCTGCTGTTCCAGCACAAAGCTAAAACCACCCGTACGTCCCAGACCCGGAATAGCTGGCGGTGTGATAACAACTACATTAGCTTCTTTCAGACCCGCAAAGCGCTTCCGCAGGTCGGCGGCAATATTATCCAGAGTCAGAGAATCTCCCTTGCGCTCATCCCAGTGGGTCAGCTGCGTAAAGATGGTACCACTGTTGGACTTGGAAGCAAAGGTCACTACGTTCAATCCACCCAGACCCGCATAGTGATTGATACCCGGTGTCTCGTCCAGGATCTTCATGATGCTGGTTAGTGTCTCGAGGCTTCGGCCCGTAGAGGCTGCCTGTGGAAGTTCGTAGGTAATGAACAAGCGTCCGCCGTCTTCCATGGGTATAAAGCCCGTTGGCTTGGTTTTGAACAGCAGCCCGGTACCCACGTACATGACCACCAGTCCTACCAACACCAGCGGAGCCCTCCGGATGGACTTCTGTACCCCAGCGGAGTACCTTGAGGTAACGCTACGGAACCATTCGTTAAATTTGTAAAAGAAGCGGTTAAGTCCTCTGGATTCGCGGTCCAGCTTCATGGGCTTCAGCAACATCGCACACAGAGCCGGTGTCAGCGTAAGCGCTACAAAGGCGGAGATTAGTACCGAAATAGCAATGGTGATCGCAAACTGCTGGTACAGACGCCCCACAATACCGGGTATAAAACCTACCGGTACAAACACCGCCGCCAGAATAAGGGCAATGGCAATAACCGGTCCCGAGATATCCTTCATGGCCTTGTAGGTAGCTTCCTTAGCGGATAGCCCCTCTTCATCAATATAATGCTGTACGGCCTCTACCACCACAATGGCGTCATCCACCACTATACCAATGGCGAGTACAAACCCAAACATGGTGAGGGTATTGATGGTAAAGCCCAGTGGTATAAAGAAGATAAACGTACCTACGATCGAAACCGGAATAGCCAACAGGGGTATAAGCGTAGCCCGCCAGCTCTGCAGAAACAGGAACACTACTATAATTACAAGTATCAGCGCTTCGATCAGCGTTTTTACTACCTCATCAATGGATACCTGAATAATTGACACCGACTCAAAAGGTACTATGTACCCCAGGTCGTTGGGGAAGGTCTTGGAGATCCGCTCCATGGCTTCATATACTCCCTGAGCCGTCTCGAGGCTGTTGCTGCCCGGAGCTTCGTACACCAGCAGGTAGGCCGCTTCCTTACCATCCACAAAAGAGGAAGAAGCATAGCTGAACTTACCCAGCTCAACCCGGGCCACATCCTTAAGGTACACGATGGAGCCGTCGGTGGGGCGGGTACGTACAATCACATTTCCAAATTCTTCTACGGTACTCAGGCGGCTGTTGGTAAATACTGTGTATTCAAAAGCCTGTACCGAGTTCTGAGGAGGTGCGCCCACCGAACCTACGGCTACCTGTAAGTTTTGCTCCTGCAGGGCAGCCAGTACTTCGCTGGAAGTCAGACCCAGCTGCGCCAGCTTGTCGGGCTGCAGCCAGACCCGCATACTGAAGTCATCGGCCCGGCTGAAAATATCCCCTACCCCTTTGACCCGAAGTAAGGCATCCCGTACGTAGATATTGGCGTAGTTGTTAATAAAATTGACGTTGTGAGTACCCTTGGGCGAATAGATCGCCACCAGCATCAGGATACTCGGGCTACGCTTCCGTACCGTTAGCCCCAGACGCGTTACCTCACTGGGCAGCTGCGGAGTGGCTACGCTTACGCGGTTCTGCACGTCCATAGCGGCTACGTCCACATCAGTACCTACGTCAAATACCACACTGACCGAGGTACGGCCGTCGCTGGTACTGTTGCTCTGCATGTAGGTCATGCCGGGCGTACCGTTGATTTGCGTTTCAATGGGAGTAGTCACCGTCTGCTCCACCGTAGAGGCATCCGCCCCGGTAAAAATACCTGATACCTGAAGCGTAGGAGGTGTGATATCCGGGTACTGGCTGATGGGCAGGTTCATGATGGCCAACACCCCCACCAGCAGGATCACTAGTGAGATTACAATTGCCAGAATCGGCCTGTTTATAAATTTATTCGCAAACATAATCGAGCTTTAAAACCTATTTTCCACTCTATTTGACAGGAGGCACTACTACTCTCCTATTCCTACTCATTTTCCGGCTACGGGCGCCGAGGTACTTACTTTAGCCCCGTTTCTCAGCTTCTGGATTCCCTCGGTTACTATGACCGTATTTTCGTCAATACCTTCACGTACCACAATGTTCGCTCCTACCTGGTTGCCCAGGTGTACCAGTTGCTGTACAACACTATCTCCCTGCACTACGTACACGAAGTACTCTCCCATCTGCTCCACTACCGCCTTGTTCGGGATGAGCAGCATAGGTCCGTTACCATTGCTTTTCACGCGTACATTCACCGTCATACCTACCTTGAGCATTCCTTCCGGATTAGGGAAAACAAGACGTACCTTGATTGTACCCGTCTGCGGATTCACAGCCCGGTCGATCAGGTCGATCTTACCGGTCTGGCTATACAGGCTACCATCCGGCATCGACAGCGTAAAAGTCGAGTCCTTGCCGTTGCCACGCTGCATAAGATAGGTGAAACGAACGATCTCTTTCTGGTTTACCTCAAAATCCACCGCCATCGGATTATCCGTCGAAAGCGTGTTGAGGAGGGTCTGGTTCTGCGTCACCAGGGCACCCATTCGTACCTGTGAAATGCCAATAGTACCCGCAAAAGGAGCATGGATATCCGAGTACTTAAGGCCCGTCCGGGATTGGGATACGGCAGCCCGGGCTGCTCTCACCTGCATCTGTGCTGTTTCGAGATCAGCCAGCGCATTGTCCAGTACCTGCTTAGCTATGGCCTCCTGCTTGTCCAGGGCTGTGTAGCGATCTGCTTCACGCTGGGCCCGGCGCTCATTGGCTTCGGCCACCCGTAGCTGAGCCGTGGCCTGATCCACCGACGCCTGGTACTGTTGCTGATCAATCTGATAGAGGCGCTGGCCCTTTTTGACCTGCTGTCCATCCTCAAAGTAGATACCCGTTACGTAGCCACTGGCCATGGCTCTGAGTTCTACCAGTTTTAAAGGAGCTACCGTAGCCGGGTATTCATCATAGTAGGTAGCTTCACCCCGCTGTACCTGGTAGGTTGCTACCTGTACCGGAGGCGGAGGAGCCTGTTGCTGAGCTTTTTTTTCACCACAGGATACCATTAAACCCGAAAAAGCGGCAAGAGCCAATACGGTTGGGCGCACTATATTATTCATTGTATAAAGCTATTTATAATCTATCAAGGTTAAGATGTTGGCAAATGATCGATTAGGGTCGGATGGTACCCAGGGCTCTATCCATATCGAGCCGGCTACTGATCAACTGATACAACGCATTGGTATAGTTAAACTCAGCCGTCTGCAGATCGGTCTGTGCTATGATTACCTCCAGGTACGTCTTCACCCCCGATTTGTACTGCAGCTGTATGACATCATACACCTCACGGGCCAGGTCAACGTTTTCTTTTAAGGTCTGGTAGTAGGTCAGGTTGGCTTTGTATCGGGCCAGTGCCTGCTCATACTCGGCATTGAGCGCATTGCGCAAACCGGCAAACTCCCAATCTACCCGATTCAGCTGTAGTTCAGCAATCTTGATGTTATGGATGCGCTTTCCGCCCTGAAAGATGGGGTAAGCAATGCTCAAGCCAAACAGTGAATTCGGGAAAGCCCGGCTATATAGTTCGCCAAACTGCTGATTCTGGAATACGTTGTTATAGTTAAGAAAGGCCGAAACCGTAGGCAGGTAGCTCCACCGCTCATAGGTAAGCTCCGACTGCAGGAGGCTGCGCCGTGTCTGGAGCAGCTGATATTCGATCCGGTTGTCGTAGGTCAGGCTCCGGCTGGTGTCCACCAGGGCTTCGCGCTGCACAGTGGTATTATCCAGTTCCAGATGGATGGGCCGCTCCGCCGGGTACCCCATCACGCTTTTCAGATAGGCTTTTTTCGCGTTTAGATCTTCGGCGGCCTGCTTGTACCGGGCTTTGGAGTTGTTCAGCGCTATGGTAGCCCGCTTATAGTCCGTTTTATCCACTATACCTCCCTGAAACTGATTGTAGGCATCCCTCAGGTTTCGCTCAGACCGCAGGATCTCTGCTTCCACAATTTCCAGTTGCTGCTGAGTCAGCAGTACGTCGTAGAACGCCTTGCTTACATCTACAATCACATCGATCTTGGTACGGAGGGTGTTCTGGGCGGCCTGCCGGTATACACTCTGTGCTGTACGGTTGGTCAGGAGCAGGTCCCGGTTAAAGAGGGATTGATTCACCGCGAAGCCCAACGTAGAGGTGTTGGCAACACCTGACTGTACTTCCCTACGGGCTCCCGAACCTGGATTCGCAAAATCAGGTAGTATGATGACGGGAAGTTTGAGGTAGTGCTGGATATTGTAGGTAAGATTGAGCTGTGGGTACCAGTCGGCCAGGCGGCTTTTGACGGTGCGGGACACAATCTGCTCATCAATCTGCAACTGCTTTACCGCAGGTTGGTGACTTAGTGCATACTCTATACATTCCTCAAGGGAAGCACTCTGCGAAATAGAATCCGTCGCCGTCTGCGACTTTACTACCAGGGGAGCACAAGCAAGGGCCGCTCCCCAGAAAAGCATTACTAATGCTCTCATTGAGACAACAAATAAAAGAAGTAACAAAAGTATTTGTGACCAAACAACCAGACTTAGTTAATTAACCATCGGTCACATATATGGCTAATTAAGTAATAAGCGTTTGTTGAGAAGAATAGTTTCAAAAATGGAATGAATAAACATCCCCCCGTGAAACATGTTTTTTTAATACAATTTTCAGTAGATAAAATCATAGAGGCAGCCGTAAAGACAGCTGCCTCTATGTAGATAGTTTGATGAAGTAATAAGAGATAAGTAACTAGCTGCCAACTATTTACCTTTGCCCCAGCAGAAGTTACTTAGTTAATGTGGTTACGGCTTTTTGGGGCCATATTTTTTCAATAATCCAGGCAAATCCAATGACCAGTACGCAGCCAATCAGGTTTAGCCACAGGAAAGCCGTCAGCTCTATCCAGTAACTGGCGATGACAAATACTTCGCCAATCAACGCCCCCCAGAAGACCGCCCGGCTACCAATACTTTTGAAATAAAAAGCTACCAGGAACACGCCCAGTATTACACCATAAAACAATGACCCAAGAACATTTACTGCTTCGATCATGCTTCCCAAACGGCTAGCGTATTGGGCTACTACGATACAGAATATACCCCACCCGAAAGTAGCCCAGCGCGATACGGTTACGTAGTGCTGCTCAGAGGCACCATCCCGAATCATACGTTTGTAAATATCTACGACGGTAGTAGAGGCCAGCGAATTATAAGCCGCGGCCACTGATCCCATAGAGGCCAGTAATATGACGGCAATCAGCAGACCTACCAGCCCTACGGGTAAGTACTCGATCACAAATCTTAAAAAGATGTAGTTGACGTCATTTACATCCTCCCCATTGGCTTTCGCCAACAGCTGCTGCGCTTCTTTTCGTACTCCCTGAACATCCTCCTCCAGGTTACCTAAAATTGTCCGGGAGCTTTCGATGGCTGGTTGGTCGTCGCGCTCCAGGGCCTGGTGTAGCGCCAGTACCTGCTTTGACTTTTCGGTCTGAATAGCCTCATGCCGCGTCTCCAGTTGCTGGTATTCTCCCGCGTACGCTGTCTTTTGTATCCGGTCTACCTGTACCTGATTAAAGAACAGTGGCGGAGTGGTAAACTGGTAAAATGCGAACACCAGCGCCCCCACCAGCAGGATCAGAAACTGCATGGGTATCTTTAGTAAGCCATTCATGGCTAAGCCCAGACGGCTCTGCCCGATCGAGCTCCCTGTCAGGTACCTGCCTACCTGCGACTGATCCGTACCGAAATAAGACAACTGCAGGAAGAAGCCCCCGATGATCCCGGACCACACGTTGTACCGGCTGTTAAGGTCAAAGGTAAAGTCAATGACGTTGGTCTTTCCCATCTTTCCGGCTACGTGCAGGGCGTCCGTAAATGACACATCATCAGGCAGCAGCTTCACTACTGTAAATCCCGCGATCACCATGCCCAACGTCACGATTCCCATCTGAAGCAGGTGCGTATGGGAGATCGCCTTGGCCCCACCGGTAACGGTATATAAGAGTACGAGCCCCCCCGAAATGATATTAGTAAGCGTGATATCCCATCCTAGTATGGATGACAGAATGATAGCCGGAGCATAGATGGATAGGCCCGTAGAAAGACCTCGCTGGAGCAGGAACAGGCCGGCCGTAAGCCCGCGCGTGCGCAGGTCAAAACGTCCCTCCAGAAACTCATACGCTGTAAATACTTTTAGCTGGTGAAAGCGCGGCACAAATGTGATACAAAGTACTACCATCGCCATGGGTAACCCGAAGTAGAACTGAACAAACCGCATTCCGTCGGTATAGGCCTGTCCGGGTGCCGACAGAAACGTAACGGCACTGGCCTGAGTAGCCATCAGAGAAAGCGTAACATGGTACCAGGGGAGCGACTGGTCAGCCAGCAGGTAAGATTCAATATTTTTGTTAACGCGGCTCCGGTAGATTCCGTAGCTGACAATAGTGGCAAGCGTAAGTACAAGTACAATCCAGTCGAGGTAGCTCATTGAAAATGGTTCATAAATAAATAGAACAACACAATCTGAAGCACCAGTACACCTATGATCAGTGTATACATCTGGGGCCAGGTTTTGACAAAAGGCGGTAGTCCGTCCTGATCGTGCTGGTCGGGAAGGTTAGGATCAGTCATGGCTGGGTTATATGGATAAATCCTGAGCTGGTAAGGCACCGCAGAGGAACCAGACAAAAATAGAACGCTTTTTGGAAACGGGGAGTATTTTTTTGTGATAAGCTAAGATAAGCAGAGCCTGTTTTGGCTCTGCTTATCTATCAGAAATAGTTACTCAGAAGAAGTAGCGAATAAAAATTAGATAAACCGGTACAAAGATAAAAAGCTGATAAGCTCCAGCGTATCCATCATATCCAGCTTCCTAAGCATATTTTGTCGATGGGTGTTTACGGTATGAGGGCTTAAAAACAATTTTTCTGCAATCTCTTCACTGGTCATCTTCCTCCCAATGAGCTTGGCAATTTCTATTTCGCGGCTACTGAGGGTTTCCAGTTGACGTATCTCACTGGTAGTATTATTGACCTCATAAATTAAGTCTTCCCTGCCATTGCTCAGCCGCAGATGTTGCCTCCCGTCCCGTTTCATATGAGTAGCATTAGACAGCATTGCTAACATATACAGCATATTACCCTGCTCATCGCGTTTAAGGCAGAGAGTATCCTGTATCATACGACCATGACTACCATCAGATCGTACCAACTGGTAGTCAAAAATAGCCCGGGCTAGCTTGCTCTCGGCCTCAGACAGGTTTTTCACATACTCACTCATCAGCTTTTGCATTTTCTCCAGGCATCGGCTGTCAGCTGGGGGTATGTGTTTGAGTACAAATCCTACTCCTTCCTCAAGCAGATATTGTTTGCTCCATCCGCATACCTGAATTACATCACCATACACACAAGGGTACATAAAAGTCCTTACATCTATAATGGCCATGACCGTTCCCTTGAGTGTTAGGGCCTCATCCAGCAGTTTATTTTCCTGAAATAAATCTTCTATCTCAGACACTTGTGATATTAATAAATCAGACTGCCAGATTTTCTTATATAAATCTACATCAATGGTGGTGGAGATAGTAACTGACATAGGTAGTTGATTAGGAGGAAACCAAAATACTGATTGTTCAGTATTGTTGCAAGCATTTAAACGGCAGATCTTTACAAATCTGAAGTTAGCTAGTAATAAATTAAGCTTCACTTATGGAAGTGATTTATGTCACCGTCACATAGTATAAAACAGCATTTCTATATCGCAATAGCACAAGTAACGTATTGTTATTGAGTAGTTATAGCAAATTAATTACCATACTCTGCATAGCATCCAAGAAAATAGCAATAGGAACTGAACCACCAAATCCTATTATAAAAAAATAGCAAAGCGCTTAGCTGCCAACTCTTTCAACTTACCTGCGGCTGAACAGCAATATATACAGGCAAGCCAATTTATTACCTACCGTTGCAAGGTCACTAATCAGCTAGAGATAGTAATAAGCTATAAGTAAATCGACTGATTTAAAAACACGTTTAAAATTATACATTACTCATAATCAGCACACTAACATAATATACACCACAAAAAGACGATTGGCCAGCCCTCTATGATGACTATTATTGAGCCGCAAAAATCAAGGGTATGATAAAATTAAATATGAACAGCTAGTCACTTATATTTGATTTTACTTGAATATTTTTATCAAACGGTATGTAGAAGCAGGAGTAATAGAGGCTTTCCATACTATCCACCCACTATCACACCATTAAGGCTTATGAGTCTGCAAACGGTAAATTTTGATGAGTTAGAAAAAATATGGAAGAAAATATCAAGAGAATCAACTGCTCCTGATTTGAATCCTGAGCTAGAAATTCACCAAAAGTTACTAAATTTCTTTCAGGTCGGAGACTACTATTTCTATATTTTCAACTATACCAACTCTAAGATTGAGTTTGTCAGTAGCACCATATCTTCCCTCATGGGGTATAAACATGATATAGTTGATACTCAATTTCTACTTGATATCATACATCCAGAGGATCTACCCCACATCATGAATATTGAGTATACAATCAATGATTTTTTTAACCGGTTATCAGCGGATAAGGTACCGAAGTATAAAGTGAGATACGATTACAGGATCAGGAAGTCATCAGGTCAGTACATCAGGATTCTCCAGCAGACAATACCTATTCAAACGGACGATCAGGGTGCAGTGCTACGTGTGCTGTGTATACACACAGATATATCACACCTGAAAGACAGTAGCAAGCCAGTACTATCCTTTATCGGTCTTGAAGGAGAGCCCTCCTTTATCAACCAGGATATCACTTCTGTATTTCTTCCTTCACGTGAGATCCTAAGTAAACGCGAAAAACAAGTCTTATTGGCTATGATTGGAGGTAGTCAAAGTAAGGATATAGCCACTCAGTTAAATATCTCTAAGGAAACTGTAGACCGGCATCGTAAAAATATGCTAATCAAGACAGGGGCACGCTCCACCGCAGAATTAGTAGCTCTTGCTATCAGAGAGGGCTGGATTTAGATAATGAAAATATAAAATTTTCGATTATAGTTTTAAAAAATAGCTTAATTACAAAAATTCAACTTTGTGCTTTTCTAATATTAAATATAGTTTATATAACTACAGCCGAACAAATGCTTACTTCTACCACCTTAAATAATTATTTAATTGCCAATAACTTACACATTATTAATGTATACCCATAAATGGGTATTGACTCCTTCTCTATTACAACCTTTATTTGCTATAGCTTTACATACTCACATAAGCAATGATTATGCCATTTTATCGTTATATTAAATTTTTCAACCTATATTCACACCATTACTATACACACTATGCACTTGTATCCATCTGTTTCCACTCCAAAGGTCCCTTCAGTTCATGTAGGAGCGCACACCCATGTCAATCCTAATACCATTGTACGAATGGTAGCCTTACGAAACTACACCCAACTCTTCTTTACCGACCGGAAGTCATTTATCGTTTCGCGCACTCTCAAGTACCTTGAAGAGACACTGCAGCCCTACGGTAACTTCGTCAGGATCAACCGACATGAATCAGTGAATGAACTGTATGTAAAAAAATGTCTTAAATCGGGGGTTGTTATTCTAAGAGATGAAAGTAGAATTGTCCCCTCCCGGAGAAGAGCCAAGAAAACGTTTGAGTACTTTAATGGCGTACAACGGCTTTACTAACAAGTCTCTATACAAAACAAATCGTGGTCTCCTGATAGTCAGGAGACCACGATTTGTTTTATCCCCTACTGCTTGTATATTCTACATGGCTCATCACCCATACTACCCGGGAAGTACGCCAGAATGAGCCATATTACCGCCTATCGAACTCCCCTGGCTTCCATACTGCATCATATTTGTTAATAAATTCCTTTACCCAAAACATATTCGCCTCTTCATCAGTAGTTTGAATTATTAATAAACTTTTTTAGATTGATAAAATGGAGTGGCATACTAGACTATGCTATCTTTTTTACCCTCCAGTCATGCCTCTTGTAAAGTATAGGTAGCCGGATGCAGCTGCTTTTACAATGGCATAGCCTTTAAGAAATCGGGAAGAAGTAACGAGGAGTCAGGATTTTTTCATCCAAAGTATACACGAATACTAACTGGTGTTGCCGCGATGGCCAACGCCATAACTGGATAGGCTTATGTTAAAGATGTACTTTACACTCCTGCTGGCCTTACTGTCTGTAACCAGCAATGCTAATTCCATCCTGATTCCGATGGACGGCAAGCAGGCCAATCACCTCAAAGCTTACGGAATTGCTTTCTCCATTCTGAAACAGGACCTGGATGTGGACTGGCTTCTTAACTACCGTGGGGGAAGCTTTATGATTAAGTACACGTCCACGGCCGAAAAAGAATGCCGTGTCCGGGGCGTATCGTATGAGGTCATATCCGATGCGAGTGCCAACACTATTCTGGAGCAGATCTCTGCGCCGGAGGTGAATATGAATGTAGTCAAGCTCCAGAAGGCACCGCGCATAGTAGTGTACTCACCAATCAAGGTCGGTCCTGCTACCTTTGAATCGAATGATGCAGTACTGATGGTACTCAAGTATGCCGAGATCCCGTTTGAGGTGGTATACGACGACGAAGTACTTCGTGGCGATCTGCTCAAATATGACTGGCTGCACCTTCACCACGAGGATTTTACGGGACAGTACGGCCGCAACCTCCGGCGGATGTCGCCCGAGGACATTAAAGCCCAGGAAGATATTGCCAAGAAGCACGGCTACAGCAAGGTATCACACATGAAGCTGGCCGTGGCCAAAACCATCCGGGACTTCTGCGCCGGAGGAGGCTACCTGTTTGCGATGTGCTCAGCCGCCGAAACCTTTGATATAGCGCTCGCCGCCGAAGGAGTTGATATTGTAGACAGCCAGTTTGACGGGGATGGTATAGAGTCTAATGCCCAGTCGAAGCTGGACTACAACAAAACCATCGCCTTTGGCAACTTTACACTTGACTACGAAGAAGGATACGGCGGTATGGCTTTCTCGGATATCAACTCCTCAGCCAGTGGCTACGGGTACGGCCAGACCGAAGAGTTCTTTTCGCTGTTTGACTTCTCGGCCAAGTGGGACATCATCCCCAGTATGCTGGTGCAGAACCACGAGAGTTTTGTCCGGGAGTTTATGGGCCAAACTACCGCCTTCAATAAGAAAACCGTCAAACCTAATGTACTGGTCATGGGTCAGAGCAAGTCGTCGGACCGGTACCTGTACGGCGAACTGGGGCGGGGCCAATGGACCTTTTATGGAGGCCACGACCCCGAAGGTCGCCGCGGCGGTCACCGCATGACCACCGACCTGAACCTGTACCCCCACTCACCCGGCTACCGCCTTATCCTCAACAACGTGCTGTTTCCGTCGGCCCGCAAGAAAAAGAGAAAAACCTGATAGAAACAACTCAAAGCATAGAGGTGAGCTACTTATAGATTAGCTCCACCCGTACGGGAGTTTTGGCAGTATCCGCCTCAACTCCTTTTTTTATGGTTACATTTTCTCTACGTGCCTGTCTTTCATCACGCTCCTGCTGCTTGGCCTTATTGCGGAAGAACGTACGGAACAGGAAGCTGCTCTGCAGTGCTTCGAGAGTGCCATCGAGTCGCTCTGTACCGCTATTCAGATTATCCAATGTACTTCTCAGATCGGCAGCAGCCTGTCGGTCATTGAGCAGTACCCCTACCGGACTGTCTGTGTCGGTCTGGATTCTTTCAGTAGTTTGTTTCAGGTTATTGACCATGGCATCGGCCGTAGAAGCTGTTTCGTTGAGCTGCGTAATGGTTGCGCGGGCCTGATCCATCGCTACCCGTAGGTCAGGCATCATGGTCGTATCGGTCACCAGGTCATTAGCAAAATTACCCCGCTGGTTAAGCTTAGAGGTAAAACGAGCCAACGAAGCCGACATAGTCTGAGCATTATCGGCCGTGCGCTGCAAGCGCGCCATAGTCGCCTCCAGGTCACGGTACAGTGACTCATCGTTTAAGAGCTTACCTACGCTACCTTCTCCCTCGCGGATGCGAGCACTAATGGCTTTGAAGTCACTGGTGATAGCCAGAATATTCCGGTTGTTCTCCTGCAGGGTTTTCATCATCTGCTCCGTACCTTCGGCCTGTTCAACGGCCAGTCGGGCCCCATCCTCGATAGGCGGTACGCTAGGAGTGCCTCCATACAGCACCACAATTTTATTTCCGATCAGTCCGTCTGTGCTTATTTTGGCCTTGGCATCCTGGCGTATAAACTCCTGCGACTTTTCTTCGATGTTCATGGTCACTTCTACCTGTGACTTACCATAGAACCTGATTTTCTGGACAGTACCTATTTTTACCCCCGAAAACCACACGTTATTTCCCGCCTGCAGGCCTTCTACATCTTCGAATATGGCAACGGCAGTTACTTTCCGTCCAAAAGCTTTTCTGATACTTCCGATGGCAAGTACCCCTACCACCAGTACTACCAGACCTAAAAAAATGAAAAGTCCTACTTTTACTGCACGTCTGTTTTTATTGGCTTCCATATATATTATTCTGTAAAGTTATAGTCGTAAAAACTTCTGACTCTTTCTTCGTCTGTGTCAAACACCTCTTCGAAAGTACCTACCCGGAGGAATTGCCCGTCAAATAGCATGGCTATACGGTCTCCGGTTATTTTTGCACAGGTCAGGTCGTGGGTGATGATAATAGAACTAGTATGATACCGATCCTGTACTTCGTTGATGAGTTCATTAATTTCAATAGAAGTAATAGGGTCCAGACCAGCCGTGGGCTCATCATAGAGCATGATCTCGGGTTTCAGAATCAGGGTACGGGCTATGCCTATTCGTTTTTTCTGACCGCCCGAAAGTTCTGAGGGCATCTGATTGATGGTCTGCGATAGCCCAACGGAATCAAGTACGGACTCCACCTCCTTGTTTACCTCACCCCGGCTCAGATTTTTAACATGCCGGACGAGCGGAAACTCAAGGTTTTCTCTGATGGTCATACTATCGTAGAGGGCACTGTTCTGAAAAGAGAACCCGATTTTCAGACGCAGCGCCATCAGTTCTTTATGATCTAGTTTATCTATATCCTTCCCCAGCACATTTACCTTGCCTTTATCCGGCATAAGCAGCCCGGAGATAATCTTTATCAATACCGACTTACCCGTTCCCGATCGCCCCAATACCACTACGTTTTCTCCTTTATACACATCCAGGTCCACACCACGCAGTACGTGCAGGTCACCGAATGACTTGTATAAATCACGGATATTAATGACGGCCTTACTGGTATCTATATATGATTTATCCTTTTGCATACGGTTAATGATCTAGTACCCTCGGATAGAGTTGGCAATCTGTACTATTATTACTTCTTCAATGAATATCAGGAACATGGAAAGTACCACCGATGAGTTGGCCGCTTTGCCCACACCTTCGGTTCCCTTGCTGGCGTAGTACCCTTTATAGCAGCCGATGATACCGATGGTAAATCCAAATACGATGGCTTTGATAACGGAGGCCCATACATCCAGGAAGGTGATCTGATCAAAGGCGCTCTCCCAGAAGGCCACAAAGTTGGTTTCCTCGTTTTGGGATACGTTCAGAAAGGCCCCCAGCATAGCTACCAGAGCACAATAGAGCATCAGGATCGGGATAGTGATAGTGGTAGCCAGCACCCGGCTCACCACCAGAAACTTGAAGGGGTTAACCGCCGAAACCTCCATGGCATCGATCTGCTCGGTAACCCGCATGGAACCCAGCTCGGCACCGATACTGGACCCTACCCTACCCGCACTGATCAGGGCGGTGATCAGGGGAGCCAGGGCACGTACTATGGCAATGGCTACCAGCGACGGTAGCCAGGAAGCAGCCCCAAACTCGACCAGCGAAGGCCGCGACTGCTTGGTAAATACTATTCCGGTAATAAAGCCCGTCAGGCTAATGAGGGGCAGCGAACGGTACCCCACCTCATAGCATTGCCTGACTATTTCGTGAAACTCATATGGAGGCTGGACTGCTTCCTTAAAGAAGCGTCCGATAAAAAGAATTGCATCATAAATACCGTAAAAAAAGGTATCAGCCTTTTTTGAAATAACGTATGGTTTGCTCACGATGTATGAATGTTTTTACCCGACTTTGCAAGTCAATCGGTTGCACTCCAATGCAATGAAACAGCCCTACCCCATTCGGTGAGTTAAAGAGGTAGTCTAAAATGAAAGGATCAGGAGGAGCAACTTCTGTATTTAATTCCTACTAAAAATTACGTGCCAGTTGTTATAGCTCATTATTCTCCAGCGCCGCCTGGTCTGTCAGCTTATTGACGGAGCCCTTGGATGCCTCGGTCTCGCTTTCGTACCCTCGCCTGGTGCGGTCTCCTCCCTCTACATTGTCGGGCAAAAACTGGTTGGCCAGTCCCATTGCCGCATTCAGCCATCCGGGCGCCAGCCCCTGCAGGAACGTAACCACCCGTGCCGTAAGCGTCAGGATTACCTCAGGCTCACCGTGTTCCAGGGCTTTGATGATGGTACGGGCTGAGAGTTCAGCATCCTGCGAGAACAGGGGAGAAGAATCAAGGAATTTGAACAGGGCGTATTCCACCTCGTGGTTGCCCTTGATGTAGGCATTGCGCGGACTACCCGTACGCATCAGGTGTGGTACTACGGTAGTGACTATGATATTATATTTCTTAAGCTCATTATGCATCCCTTCCGACAGCCCCACCTGTGCAAACTTACTGGCCGAATAAGGCAACAGGTGTGGAACGGATATCTTCCCACCGATGGAGGTTATGTTCACTATGCGGCCTCCGCCGCGTTCCTTAAAATGGGGTACCACAGCCAGTGTAGTATAGAGGGTAGCCCAGAAGTGGGTCTTCATGGCGAAGTCATACTCCTCAACTCCCATGGTATCCTGCGGGCCGCCAATGATAATACCGGCGCTATTGATAAGTACGTCCAGCTGACCATAGTGGCTGATAACCCGCTGAACCAAAGTTTGTACCTCCTCCTGCCGGGTCACATCAACGGTCAGGGCAAGTACCTGGGCACCTTTCTCTTCCAGTTCCTGACGGGCCCGCTCGACCTGTTCGGTAGTGCGGGAGCAAATAGCCAGTCGCGCCCCTTTGGCGGCCAGTTGCCGGGCCATAAGCAGTCCCAGCCCCCGTGAGCCCCCCGTGATCAGTACCACCTTCCCGAAAAGATCGTACCTGGTAAATTGGTTGTAAATGGCTTTTACGGTCAGCAGAGCCGTGGCTCCCAGGGCTACCCACCCCAGAGTCTGGCCCAGGGAGTTGTCTGAATCAGTATGATTACGGGACATAGTGAATGAATTTTTTCAGAGGTTGAAAGAACTGTGATTAACTTCTTACCCATAAAAACCTATGCCATATATCCGGTTTATTGGATTAGGCTCCCTCTTCCAGTACTTTCAGCTTCTTTTCCAGGTATTCAGAAGAGTAGTCAATCTTGATTTCAACCCACATGGGCAGGTGATCCGACATCTGGAAGGTACGCCAGGTAGCGTAAGAAGCGTTGGCAGGCATGAGCGATGCATAAAGCTCCTCCTCTTCTTTCCTGAATACATACTCAAAGAAGTCAAATATACCGGCCCGGTCTTTAGCTCTGAACTCCTCCGCATCTACCTTGAAGGCGATCTGGTCGTAGAACTTGTCTTTCTTGACGTTGCTGCCAGTCAGGTTGTTCTTGGCCAGGGCATCCGGTACTTTAAATCCTGCCTTCTCAATGGCCTTCATGGTAGCGTCAGTTCTGGCGAAAATGTTAAAATCGCCCAGTATGATCCAGTTGCGGGTGTGGGCACATTTTTCTTCGCTCCGGTCCCGGATAAAATTAGCCACATCCGTGATCTCCTGCAGGCGTCGCGGGTCATCAGGGGTACTCTGGCCGTAGTAGATATGTACTGTAGCCAGTACGAAGTCGGTCCAGCCGGCTTTGAAACCACACATGAAGGGTGTGCGGGCAAACTGCCGCTGCTCCAGTTTGGGCGGGAGTACTATTTCACCCGTCAGGCCACTTAGCCGGACTTTTCGGGTGTCAAATATAAAAGCCATCCGTTCCTGATTGCCTCCATTGGCAAAGGCCGACACGTCCGTAAATACACATTGCCAGTCGCTTCCCAGGATACGCATCACCTGCTGAAGGGCAGCCAGGTCATCACGTACCTCCTGCACCGCCACCAGATCAAAGTAGCTGATAATCTCGGCGATAAAGAAGTACGAATCCATGGTTCGTTTTCCTCCTTTATTGGTAGGTGCCAGTTCGCGGATATTCCAGCTGGCCAGAAGCAGGCTCTCGGTCTGGGTACGCTGAGGGATGGAGTCCGACAAGCCAGCCCTCAACCGGAGTAACCCCTTGACGATTCGGATGCGGTCTGACTTCTTCAAACGGTCCAGCTCAGTCTCTACCTTGCTGGCCAGTACCAGGTCTTTATAGAAAGGCATATAGTTGTGAATTGGATGTAAGGATAGTACTAATTCCAAAGTAGTTTCGATTTACAATAGTTACGAATCTACTCCCGTGTTTTTATCAAGTGGCAACTTTATCATGCACCACTAATTGCTAGCTCTTCATCATTTCGGAGAGCAAAAAAGTACTATTTTATCCTTTTTTATTTTCTTAGAAAATTTATGTATATTTGTAAAAATCAAGCGGTTTGCTGACCAGAGAGAAAACAAGGTCAGCCATGTAGTATTTTAAAAAGCTGAACTTTGCATTTTCAAGATTTAGATCTCCACGACGATCTTATTACCGCCGTGGACTCCATGAGTTTTAAGCAGGCAACCCCCATTCAGGAACTTGCTATTCCACGCATCCTCCAAGGCAAAGACCTAATTGCCTGTGCTCAGACGGGCACAGGCAAAACGGCTGCCTATCTGATTCCGATACTGAACGAAATTGCCCAAAATCCTCAGGAGCATATAAGTACGCTTATACTGGTTCCGACCCGCGAGCTGGCTCAACAGATTGATGAGCAGGTACAGGGTCTGGGGTATTTTGTAGGCGCTACCAGTATCGCTATCTACGGGGGCAACAAAGGCCCTGAGTGGGACCAGCAGAAAAAAGCCCTCACGCAGGGGGCTGATATAATCATCACGACACCCGGCCGTCTGATCGCGCACCTTCAGCTGGGCTACGTTAAGTTCAATAAAATACGGCACCTGATCCTGGATGAGGCCGATCGTATGCTTGATATGGGCTTCCTGGGTGACATCATGAAGATCCTGAGCTTCCTGCCGGAAAAGCGCCAGACCCTGATGTTTTCGGCTACCATGCCTCCCAAGATCGGGGAACTGGCCAAGCGCATTCTGCAAAATCCGGAAGAGATCCGGCTGGCGGTATCAAAGCCGGCGGAAGGGATTGACCAGCAGTTTTATATGGCGTATGAACAGCAAAAGCTGCCCCTGCTATCGCATCTGCTCAAAAAAGCCGATAACCCCAGCATGGTACTTTTTACGTCGCGTAAGTCTTCGGTCGACACCATTGTACGTGCCCTCAAAAGGTTGAAGTTTGAAGCCAGAGGTATTTCGTCTGACTCAGAGCAGGCGGAGCGGGAGGCCGTACTCCGGGACTTCAAGAACCGTAAATTCCCGATACTGGTAGCTACCGACGTACTCTCACGGGGTATTGATATCGATAACCTTAGCCACGTAGTAAACTTTGATGTACCCCGCGATCCGGAAGATTATATCCACCGGATAGGTCGTACCGCCCGGGCTGCTACTACCGGAACGGCCATCACCTTCATTACGGACCAGGATCAGCACTACGTACAGCGCATTGAGAGACTGCTGGAGCGCGAAGTGGAGAAACTATCTGTTACGCAGGACCTGGGGCTGGGTGAGGCTCCGGCTTATGAACCTCGTCGTTCTAAAGGTACCAAACCGGGCCAGAACCGGAAAAAACCGTCGAATGGGGCCAAAAATACTTCCTCCCGGCCTGGTAGCTCCCCCCGCCCGCCCAGAGAAAAAGCCGCGGGAACTCCGGCAGTTGCTCCGCAGAGTGTAGCCGTAGAGGGAGAGACACCTAAGACTGACAAGCCAAGGAAACGTAAGTACCCGCGGAAGAAATCCAAGAAGCCAGCTGATGGCCAGGGGCAGAATACTGCTTCAGTTCAGGATACTAATTCCTAGCAGTACCCTAAAAAGACTCTTTACAAATAACTGGAAGCGGGTATCTCTGCCTTGGGATATCCGCTTTTGTTTTTAACACTCGTAGTACTCTGCACCCCTTAAACTACTATGCTCATCAGCAAGCTCTTCGGGTTTGGACGGCTGCTGGCGCTTCAGGGTACTATAAGAACAACTTATATAAAATAACATATAATTAACCTGACTGGTAAACCTGTACAGGTTTTTAGTACGTTTAATAGCTTTGTATGTTCCAACATATAAATCCGTAGGCAGTTGAAATACCTTATACTAAAACTCAACAGATTCGGATATCGGGTATTTATCTCCGACCCTCCTATCATCACCCTGGCTGGTCTGTACCCCCTGCTGCTCCTGCTGGTACTAAGCATGGCAGCTCTGGCGTTTCACCTGATCAGGATACAGTTCAGCGCTCCTATCGACTTCTCACTGGACTGGAACCTGTTTCTGAGCTGGGTACCACTTGTTACGGCTTTCATCGCAGATTTACTCAGCAGTCGTTTCGGTAAGTTGCCTGTGACAATAACCATTCTGAGTATAGTTTGGCTCTTATTCTTTCCTAACGCTCCGTACATGATCACTGACCTGGTACATCTTTCGGTTGATTGGGGAAGCGACCTCACCTGGCATGATGTAATCATGCTCTTTTACTACGCCCAGGTCAGTATGATCAATGGGTTGGTTTCATTGTACTGGATACACCGGACCTGGCACCGGACCTATCCGCGCTTTGTAGCGATTGCCATGTTTGCAACGAGCATTCCTATGGTCGGGTTTGGCATCTTTCTAGGGCGTATGGGGCGCTGGAACAGCTGGGATATCCTGCACAATCCATCTAAACTATTTGAGGCCGTGCTGATGGGACTTACTGACCGGACGGCTATTCTCCTAAGCCTTGAGTTTGGTTTGCTGATTAGCGTATCGTACCTGGTACTGTGGTCATTGCTCCGGTTCAGGATTCGCTCCAACCAATGATTTCTGGTATACTACCTCTCTCCTAAATCCACTTAGCTCACCGGCAGCTAGCTTACTTTATAAGTCCGAAATACTTCCACCTGAGGCCAATACACAAGCTTAACTTTTTTTAACAGCCTGCGTATCAATATAGTCTGTACATTGGACCACCATTCAATGTACAGACACTCTATGTTCCGGAACTACCTCAAAATAGCCTGGCGCAGCCTGCTGGCCCATCGCAGCTATACCGCCCTTACCACAATTGGTCTTTCGGTAGGTATGGCTGCCGGACTCCTGATCTTCCTGTTTTTAAGGCATCACCTCAGTACTGACCGGCACCACCAAAAGCTGGATCGTATTTACCGGATCAATACGGATCTGTACCTGGAAGATGGCTCCGTCGAGTACAATCCCGAGGCTCCGCTTCCGCTGGCCCAGGTACTTCGTACGGAGTACCCTCAGGTAGAGCAGGCGGCATTTCTGATGATGAACCGCGAACTGACTATCGCGGCAAACCGGGCAGGACGTTCGGAGCCGCTGCGTTTCCGTGAGTACAAAGGTACTGCGCTGGTAGAGCCCGAATGGTTTGAGATACTGGATTACGAGTGGCTGCACGGACAGCCCCAAACAGCCCTGCGTGCTCCCAATACGGCAGTGCTGACCCAGTCACAGGCCCGGAAGTACTTCGGAGATTCTGATCCTATTGGACAGGTACTGACCCTTAACAACAAGGTAGAAGTAACTGTAACCGGCCTGGTAGCTGATCCTCCTCCCATGACCGATACAGAAGTGGGACTCTTTATCTCCATGGCTACACTCAAGAATCTAAATCCAGACTTCAACGTATCAGACTGGTACTTCCTCAATAGTACCAACCGGCTCTACGTCACCCTCAGATCACCCAATGACGTTGCCGGACTTCAAGCGTCCTTTCCGGCCCTTTCAAAGAAGCACTACGGGACCGACGCGTCGGTATTCCGGTTCGGCGCTCAGCCCCTGCGGGACATCCACTACGATATACAGCGTAGCAGCGATACCATACGCCCGGCCCTGCTGTGGTCATTGGGGGGAGTAGGACTGCTGCTAATACTTGCCGGCTGCATCAACTTCATTAACCTGACCCTCGTAAAGGCAGTACGCCGTAGCAAGGAAGTAGGCATCCGTAAATCGCTCGGTAGTACACGCCGTCAGCTGGTTGGGCAGTTCCTGCTCGAATCAGCGATCATTATCCTACTTTCTACGATATTAGCCCTGCTACTGGTCCTGGTGACCCTGCCGGTATTCAATAACTGGGCGCAGGCAGAGCTATCTTTACGGATTGACTGGAATTTGATCTTATTTATAAGCTTACTGCTAGGTATAGTCACGGTGCTGGCCGGTGGGTATCCGGCTATGATATTGTCGGGCTTCTCCCCCTGGTCTATTCTGCGGGGCCAGCTACCCACGGCATCGGGTAGCAGTACTACGGTGCGGAGTGTACTGGTCGTTGGTCAGTTTGCGGTTTGTCATGTACTTATCCTGGGCTCGCTGGTAGTGGCTCATCAGATCAGGTACATCCAAAACGCCGACTTGGGATTCCGAAAGGATAACGTGGTGGTAGTGACGATGCCTGGTCAACAAAAAGGCAACCGCGAAGCACTCCGGCAACAACTCCTGCAACGGTCAGACATTCAGTCGGTCAGTTTTAGTCACCGGCCACCTTCTAGTGAGCAGCTATTCGGGGGGTCCTTCAAGTTTAACGGCAGCGCTGAGTGGGCCCCCTTCCCGATACGTGACCGCCTGGCCGATGCCAATTACCTAGCCACCTATGACCTGAAGCTACTGGCCGGCCGCAATATTACTCTCAGCGATACCATCCGGGAGTACCTGATCAACGAAACCCTGCTTCATAAGCTGGGCTATCAGGATCCAAAAGAGATCCTGGGTAAGAAGCTACAGTACTACCTCTCGGCAGAGCCCCTTCCTATCGTGGGAGTAGTCAAAGATTTTCATCAGAAATCGCTGCGGGAAGAGATTGGTCCCTGCTTCATCGCCAGCCAGGCCGACTGGTACGAACGAGCCGGTATTCGTATCACTGGACAAGATCCGGCCGGAACACTGAGCCATATACGCCAGGTGTGGCAGCAACTGTATCCCGATGAAGTATTCGAATACCAGTTCCTGGATGAGCAGGTAGCCAGATTCTACGAAACCGAAACCCTCATCTCCCGCTTCATCAACACATTTACGGTGCTGGCTATTCTGATCTGTTGCCTCGGGCTTTACGGGCTGGTATCGCAGGTAGTGGTACAACGAACCAGGGAAATAGGTATCCGGAAGGTATTGGGAGCCTCGGTGAGTAGTATCGTAGCGCTGCTTTCGCGGGACTTTGTCTGGCTGATACTCATTGCCATCGTACTGGCCTCGCCCTTCGCCTGGTACATCATGCACCTCTGGCTGCAGGACTTTGCCTATAAGATAGCTATTGAGTGGTGGGTATTCGTAGTGGCCGGAGTCATGGCAGTAGGTATAGGCCTCTTATCCCTAAGCTACCAAAGCATCCAGGCCGCCCTCATGAATCCGGTGCGCTCGCTGCGCTCGGAATGAGTAATGCTTAATTGAGAATTAATAATGTATAATAGGTGGAAGTGCCTGACTTACAGAAATAGACGCTTGCGTTTCTACAACCTTAAAAAGCTAATTACTAATCGCTAACAGCTAACAGCTAATAGCTAATAGCTAATAGCTAAACCAGCCATGATAAAAAACTACTTCAAAATCGCCTGGCGCAATTTGATGCGCCGTAAGTTCTACTCCCTGCTGAACATAAGCGGCCTGGCCGTCGGCATTACTTTCTTCCTGCTCATTGGCAGCTATATCTGGGGGGAGTTCCAGATGAACCGCCAGCTGCGCAATGCCGGCCAGCAGTACCTGGTACAAAGCCGCTGGAAGCAGGAGAACATGGGGATGGACATAACAGCCCTGGCACCCATGGGTCCGGCGCTGAAAGAGCAGTACCCCAGCCTGGTGGCTAGCTACTACCGGTTTCATGGTGTCAATGCTACCATTTCAAAAAGCACTAAACACTTTCGCGAATCCATTCAGATCGGTGACTCTACCCTGCTGACCATGTACGGGTTTGACCTTCTGCACGGCAACCCACACACCGCCCTGACCGGCCCCAATGCTATAGTCATCACCGCGGCCAAGGCTCAGAAATTCTTTGGCAGAACCGACGTACTTAATGAATCGCTGACGGTAGAGACGCCGCAGGCGGGGAAGCGGGAGTTTATGGTAACGGGAGTTCTGAAGCCACTCCCTCCCAACTCGGTGTCGCAACTACTCCCGGAAGACAACGAGGTATTCATGGGTACGGGAGCTCTCCCCCATTTTGGCGCCTCTATGGACTCCTGGCTCAACCCGTACATCGTCAACTACATCGAATTGCAGCCGGGGGTGAGTCCGCAGGATCTGGATCAGCCACTGGCTCAGTTAATCCAAAAAAATGCTCCCGCTGAAATTCAGAAGAACCTGACGGTGTACGTCACGCCCCTTACGGAGTACTACCTCGAAAGCAACAACGGGCTGATCCGGAAGATGATCGTTACGCTGACGGCGGTGGGGCTGTTTATCCTGCTGATGGCGATTGTCAATTTTGTCAATATCTCCATTGGTACCTCTACCACCCGCTTACGTGAAATAGGCGTCCGGAAGGCGCTCGGGGGATTACGTTGGCAGCTTACGGCACAGTTTCTTACGGAGGCCCTGGTACTGACGCTGATTGCCGCCGTCCTATCCATTGGTCTTTATTTTCTGTTCCGTCCCCTATTTGGCGAAGTGGTTGGTAAGACGCTCCTGTCGGTTGCAGATATACCCTGGCGCTACAGCTGGCTACTGGTACTGCTCATACTACTTATCGGTGGATTGGCAGGGGGCTATCCGGCCCTGTACTTATCTGCCTACTCTTCGGTAGATTCACTGAAAAGTAAAGGGAATGCTGTACGCGAAGGAAAATTAGCGGCTGGTGTTATCCTGAGGCGGGCCCTGGTGACGATACAGTACACTATTGCCATTGTGGTATTTGTAGCCGCCATCGTGGTATCCCGCCAGATCGCCTACTTCTTCAATACGGATCTGGGTTACCGAAAGGAAGCTGTCGTAACAGTATCCTCCTTACCCCGCAACTGGTCACCCGAAGGCGTAACCCGGATGCAGGCCGCCCGGGAACAGTTTGCCAACTTACCCGGAGTACAGTCTGCGAGCTTATCTTTTGAGATTCCAAATGGGAATGTAGGCAATAGTGCCAGTATTTACCCGGAAGGCCGGGATTCTACGCAGACCGTCAGTGCCCTGATCATGACTACCGACGAGCACTACGCTCAGACGTATCAGATCGCCATGCGGGCGGGTACTTATTTCAACTACGGACAAGTGGCTCTGGACTCTACCAGTATAGTACTTAATGAGACCGCTACCAAAGCCCTTGGCTTCCCCACGCCTGAGGCGGCCGAAGGTCAGGCGGTACGGTTTATGGGTAGCCCTTCTACCTTTCGGATCAAGGGCATCGTGCGGGACTTCCATACCGGCTCTATGCACCAGACCATCCGCCCACTGGTTATTTCCCACGTCCAGCTCCGGCCTTTTTACCGCTTCTATTCGTTTAGACTGGCACCCAGTTCTACCCGGTATGGTAGTACCCGGTACGGTAGTACCAGACAAACTATGGCGGCCATCGAGCAGAAATGGCACCAACTATTTCCCGATGCTCCGTTCGACTATGCCTTCATGGACCAAACCCTCCAGAAACTATACCAGACCGAACTCCAGCTGGAAAAAGCCACTTACCTGGCTACCGGGCTGGCCCTGCTGATCGTACTGCTGGGTGTGGTAGGTATGGTATCCTTAAGCGTGGCCCGTCGAACCAAGGAGGTAGGTATCCGGAAGGTACTGGGGGCTTCGGTCTCCTCTATCGTCACCCTGTTCCTTCGGGAGTACGTCTGGATCATGATTATTGCCAATGGAGTGGCCTGGCCCCTGGCCTACTGGCTCTTGTCCGACTGGCTGGCCGACTATGCCTACCGTATACAGGTGAGCTGGCCACCCTTTCTACAGGTTGGCTTAGTACTGGCTGTACTGACCGGTATGGTGGTAGGTATCCAAGTACTTAAAAGTGCCCTGATGAATCCGGTCAGGAGTCTGAGCACAGACTAGACATAATACATCAGGTTTTGCATTTCTAGCATCTCTATAAAAGGCATTGGGGCTCATCCACCAATGCCTTTTCTATTGGCCTTTGGTCAGCTATATGGGCCGCTTGTACACGCTGATGGTATTCACAAGGCTACTCCTGTGTATATTGGCTTTACTAACGCTCACGAAAACCTTCACAACCTATCCTTACTATGCAACTGATTATTCAACACCTCAACAAGACCTACTCCAATGGGGTGCAGGCCCTCAAAGACGTAAGCCTTACCATCAACCAGGGGATGTTTGGTCTGCTGGGACCCAACGGTGCCGGTAAGTCCTCCCTGATGCGCACCATAGCTACCCTGCAGGAACCCGACTCGGGCAGCATACAACTGGGCGACACCAATGTACTGACCCAGAAAGATGAAGTACGGAGGGTGCTGGGGTACCTGCCGCAGGAGTTTGGAGTGTACCCTAAGGTAGATGCAGAAACACTGCTGAACCATCTGGCCGTACTGAAGGGGATCACCAACAGCGGCGAACGGAAGGAGGTAGTGAAGGCGCTGCTCCAGAAAACCAATCTGTACGATGCCCGCAAGAAGAATCTGGGAGGCTACTCGGGAGGGATGAAGCAGCGCTTTGGTATCGCCCAGGCTCTGTTAGCTAATCCTAAGCTGATCATTGTGGATGAGCCTACGGCGGGCCTTGATCCGGCGGAGCGCAACCGCTTTCTGAACCTGTTGAGTGAGATCGGTGAAAATACCATTGTGATTCTTTCCACGCATATCGTAGAAGACGTCAAGGAACTCTGCTCCGACATGGCTATCATCAATAAAGGGCAGGTACTGTATAAGGGCAGTCCGCTGCAGGCACTCAGTGATATTGAGGGTAAAATATGGGAGAAGCGGGTACCCAAGGCGGAGCTGGAAGCCTACCGTCAGCAGTACACTATCATATCGGAGAAGCTGGTGGGAGGTACGCCGGTGATTCATGTCATGGCTGATACCGATCCGGGCGATGGCTTTGTGGCCATTCCCGGCGATCTGGAAGATGTATATTTCTCTCACATCTTTGGTCGGCAGGCGGTAGCCGTATAGGTACTGCGCCATCGGATCTAATCACCCTCTCACCCCAAATTCATTAAGAGAATGTTGAAAGAAATGATACGTTTCGAGCTGGACTACCGCAAGAAACGCCCCGCTACTTACCTCTACTTCGGCATCCTGTTCCTGCTGTGCTTCTTCGCCGTTACGTCCAAGTATGTCGTAATTGGTGGCGTAGCCGGAGGGCAGATCATCGAAAACTCGCCCTACAACCTGGCGTTCATGACTACCATCATGACGTTCGCCCTTACGTTCATTGTGTCCGCCATTATGGGAGTACCTGTCCTCCGCGACTTCGAGCACAAGACCGACTCCCTCATGTTTACTACGCCCGTTTCCAGGTTCGCGTACCTGTTTGGGCGCTTCTTCGGTTCATTTCTGGTCACAGTGCTGGTATTCTGTGCCGTCTGGATCGCGTTTATAGTTGGTTTTTCCATTGGTAAATACCTGCCCTGGGAGCCATCCTGGGCTTCTAAGGAGATACTACCCTTCAACTTCTGGCACTACATCCAGCCGTTCCTGACGCTGGGTATTACCAGTATCTTTATCCAATCGGCGCTATACTTTGCTGCCGGTACCCTCAGCCGCCAGACTATCGTCATCTACGTGCAGGGGATCGTACTGCTGGTGATGTACCAGGTAGCCGACACCATGCTGGAGGACCTGGATAACAAGACCCTCGCCGCCCTGCTGGACCCCTTTGGTATGCGGGCTTTTACGGTCTACACCGAGTACTGGTCACCCGCGGAGAAAAACAGCCAGCTAGTACCTCTGGAAGGACTACTACTCTGGAACCGCCTGATCTGGGTGGGATTCGCGCTGCTCGTCCTGGCGGGTACCTACTGGGGTTTCAGCTTCAACGTGGTACGCACCGGCTGGCGCAAGGCCAAAGCCGTCGTAGCCGATAAGACCAGCTTCCGCCCCGAGTCCGTTACCATACCGGTGGCCCGGCAGGTACTGAATGCGGGCAGCTACCTCAGGATGCTGTTGCAGCAGGCCCTTTTCTACGCCCGTATGATCATCCGCGATGTACCTTTTGTAGGAATAGTAGTGGTAGGGCTGATCAATCTGATTGTGGGTGCCTTCTACTTCGACAAGATGTACGGTACCAGCTCCTACCCCATCACGGCCAATGTACTGGGCCTGCTCAATGAGTTCGACCTGTTCTTCCTGATCATCGCTATTTTCTACTCCGGCGAGCTGATCTGGCGCGAGCGCTCGGTCAACTTCAACCTCATCATGGATGCCCTGCCCGTACCCGACTGGGTCAACCTAGTCGCTAAGTTTATCGGGCTGCTGCTCATCTACCTGGGGCTGTTGCTGGTGCTGATCGTGGTAGGTATGGGTGTACAGGCTGCCAACGGGTACTTTAATTTTGAGCTGCCCCTCTACTTCCAGACCCTCTACACCTCAACGCTGTTCTTCCTGATCGCCTATACCCTGCTGGCCTTCTTCGTACAGATCATGGCCAACAACAAGTTTATCGGCTATGCGCTCATGTTTGTGTTCTTCATCGTGACGTTCACCATTGGCGCCATGGGTATCCAGCACCCGCTGTTTATGTTCAACAGCGGTAGCCTGGGCGAGTACTCCGACATGAACCGCTACGGGCACTTTGTCACCCGCTTTTCGTGGATGAAGCTCTACTGGTTCAGCTTCGTGTGTATCCTGTTTTCGGTATCCGTGGTACTGGCCGTACGGGGTTCCGAAGCAGCTATGCGTACCCGCCTGCGCATTGGTAGGCTGCGCCTGTCGCGTCCCCTGGTCACCTTTACGCTGGTTACCATTATCGCCTTTACCGGCACCGGCTTCTACGTGTACTACAACACCAATCAGCTCAATACCTACCGTACGCAGGAGGAGGAAGAGCAGTGGGCGGTAGATTACGAGAAAACGCTCAAGAAGTTTGAACACCTGCCCCAGCCCAAGATCATAGAAAGCAATCTGAAAGTAGAGCTCTACCCCGGCGACCGCGACTTTACGGCCGAAGGCTTCTACTGGCTCAAGAACAAAACGGACCGCCCCATGGCAGATATTCATATTCAGGAGGATGTGGTTAATGCCGTCAAAACCGACTACCTGCACTTTGGAGGGGGTGAGGCAAAAGTCAAACAGCAGTGGAAAGACTTTGGCTATACCATCTACCAGCTGCCTCAGCCCCTGGCCGCAGGTGATTCGGTGAAGATGAACTTCAGGGTCAGCTTTACCACCAAAGGCTTTCAGGCCAAAGGTAGCAATACCAGCGTCGTCCAGAACGGTACTTTCATCAACAATACCTACTTCCCCTCTATCGGCTACGCCGAGCAAGCCGAACTGGGTGACGACGACCTGCGCCGTAAGCACAAGCTCCCCGAGAAGGAGCGTATGATGGAGCAGACCGACCCGCGCGGTCTCAGCCAGAACCTCTTTGGTAACGACGCCGACTACATCCGTTTCCAGATGGTAGTGGGTACCGAGCCCGAGCAGATCGCCATTGCGCCAGGGTACCTGCAGAAAGAGTGGACCGGTAAAGACAGTACCGGTTCCGATCGCCGCTACTTCCACTACCAGATGGATGTACCCATGGTTAATTTCTACTCCATCGTATCGGCCCGCTACGAGGTGAAGCGTGACAAGTGGGTGGGGCCGGATGGTAAGGCGGTCAATCTGGAAATCTATTACAACAAAGGCCACGAGTACAACCTGGAGACCATGCTCACCTCCATGAAGAAGTCGCTGGACTACTTCTCCAAGAGCTTCGGCCCGTACCAATACCGCCAGCTCCGGATCATGGAGTTCCCGCGGTACTCCAGCTTTGCGCAGTCATTTGCCAACACGGTACCTTTCTCAGAGGGCATCGGTTTTATCCAGAAGATCAGCGATCCGGAAAAAGACCTGGATATGCCCTACTACGTCACGGCGCACGAGATCGGTCACCAGTGGTGGGGCCATCAGGTACCCGAGGCGAGCGTGAAGGGCAACGCCATGCTGTCCGAAACGCAGTCGCAGTACTCGGCGCTGATGGTAATGAAGCACACCTTCTCGCCTGAGCTGATGCAGAAGTTCCTGAAGTACGAGATGGACAAGTACCTGCAGGGCCGCGCCATGGAGCGTAAGAAGGAACAACCGCTGGTGCTGACCGAGGGCCAGGGCTACATCCACTACAACAAAGGCTCGGTGATCATGTACGCCCTGCAGGACTACATTGGCGAAGATAAGGTCAATGCCGCCCTCCGCAACTTCCTGGCCGACTGGCAGTACCCCGGCCCGGATTCCAAGCAGAAGCGCTACCCTACCAGTCGCGACCTGCTGGGGTACTTCAAGGCCCAGACACCCGACTCGCTGCAGTACGTCATCACCGACTGGTTTGAGAATATTACGCTGTACGAAAACAAAACTACGGAAGCCAGCTATACCAGAAAGGGTGACAAGCAGTACGAAGTAACGCTCAAATTTACCTCGGAGAAGTACGTAGCCGATAGCGCCGGGAACGAGAAGCCCGTGTCGCTGGGTACGCAGTGGGTAGATGTTGGCGTATATACTAAGGGTGAAGACGGAAAAGACAAGCTGGTGTACCTACAGAAGCATAAGGTAACGGGCAAGGACAACACCGTGAAGGTTCTGGTGAACGCTCAGCCTGCCAAAGCCGGCGTAGATCCGATCAACAAGCTCATCGACCGCCACCCGGACGACAATACCAAGTCCGTCATCGAAGGTAGCCCCACTACCTAGGGAACTCTAAATGCTGAATATTGAATTAGGAGTGTACGAAGGAATTAATTCTAGCCAAAAAGCGACCTAGAAGGCAGCCTCGGAGGGGCTAGATCTCAGTAGCAGATTAGTAACCAGAGGCGAATCTAGCCCCATCGGGGCGACACCCAGTTAACTATGTGTCGCCCCGATGGGGCTTAAAACTACCTTTGTCTAACTATTTCTACTATGATATCGCCCCGCAGGGGCTGAAATAAAATTCCTTTAGACTACTGATTTTGAATTCTGATTAGTACCTATTCACCAGCCTCCCCGCCAGCCACAGTGCTTTTGGGGAGGCTTTTTTTAAGATGAAATACATAGTCGGTTTGAATATAAAAAAAACAGCCACCAGCAGCTATCAAGCTGTGGTGGCTGTTTTTTTAGGTTTGTTACTTCTCGTAAATGGTGAGAGCAACAGTTGTTAAGATCTTTGCGCTAGACGGCTCGACCGCCGCCAATAACCCGTAGAAGTACTGCGATAATAGCAATTACCAGCAGAATGTGAATAATGTTACCTAGTCCGAAACTTCCAAAGCCAAGGAAGCCGATCAGCCATAGTATAACCAATATTATGGCTATCGTATACAACAAGTTTCCCATTTTGTTGAATGATTAGAGTTGAGATTAGTTTTGTTTCCCTACTCTTACCTTATAAAATAGGATACCAGGCGCTTGTATACGTTTTTAAGCGTTGAATCACTTCTCAATTTCCCACTTCTGGACTAAAACACAGCATATATGTAGAAAAAAGAGCACAATGGGCTGTAAGTCAATAAGCCTTGATCACTACTCAGCTATACTGCGCGCCAGCCTTACCTGCAGGTTGATGTTTACATCGCGGTCGGTAGCACCCGAACGGTTGCCCGTGCCGAGGCCAACACCTACGCCACCGCCTCCCATACCGAAGCCTCCCATACCAAAGCCGCCAGTGCCCATACCCACACTAACCCGTGGTGTAAGTCCCGATTGACCAGAAGCGCCCTCCACTCGGATACCTACACCGAGGGTTGCCATCTGCTCGGGGTTTACGCCTAGCATAGCAAACGGAATGACAAGCTGCTCCGTTAGTTCACCATTCTGATTGACGGATACGTGCGAACGCAGGCCGGTATCAGTAGTGATCAGGTTAATAAATCGCTGTCCCTTGGGACCCTTCCAGAGTGCTTCCTTATTGAATACATCCAGCATACGATTAAGGCTGATACTGTTGGGCAGGTCTACATCTATTTTCTGCATGGCTTTTCGGTCCTCCCGGCTCACTACCGGAAACAGCAGAGAATAAGCCTCCTGACGAGCTCCCTGCGGACTAAACGAAATCCGGAGGCCGTTCTGTAGTATTTGCTGCACCGTACGCGGGTCCTGCGTCTTGAGTGTCAGATACAGGTACTGATCATCGTTGATGATGCCGTACCTAAGCCTGGACTTCTGGTCCTGCTGGTCGGGCTGCAGCCCTTCTGTATAGTTAAACGGAGCGTTCCATTTGGCCTGATAAGGTACTGTTTTGGAGGTAGTACAAGCTGCCGTCAGGCCTAGCAGCAGTAAGAGGAACCAACTTCTATTTCTTTTCATGCTATATATTTATACACAGATAAAACAGGTACATAAAGTACTATAGTAAGAACGAACAGGTACTCTATTCAGTACTTCCTGAGCTGACAATCTGTTGCAGTGGGCGTAAAGATAGTCTCGTTAATTACTTCCACTTACTGTACTTTCCAAGGCTGACAAAGTACTGTCGCCGGCTATTCGGACCTATCCAAAATGAGCCTTACTTCCTAAAAGTAGTAACATTCATCCGCATGTACAGTTTCTATGTATTGACAACTACTGGTACTGCCGCATTTATCCCCTGGCAGCAAAGTATCTTATTCACACTACTAAACTGATCATGATACAGGACCTTTGGTACAAAAACTCCATTATCTACAGCCTCGACCTCGAAACCTTTATGGACCTTAACGGAGATGGTGTAGGCGATTTTGAGGGATTGACCCGCCGCCTTGACTACCTGCATGCGTTGGGCGTTGACACCATCTGGCTGGCCCCTTTTCAGCCCAGCCCTAACCAGGACAATGGCTATGATATCAAAGACTACTACGGCGTAGACCAGCGGCATGGGTCCAGCGGCAACTTTGTTGAGTTTATGCACCAGGCCAACCGGCGGGGTATCAAAGTAATCATTGATCTGGTGATCAACCATACCTCCGACGAGCATCCGTGGTTTCAGGATGCGCGCAGCAGTCCGGACGCCAAGCACCGCCACTGGTACGTCTGGTCAGATAAGAAGCCCTCTGACTCGGACGAAGGTATGGTATTTCCGGGAGTTCAGGAATCCACCTGGACGTACGATAAAAAAGCCAAAGCCTACTACTTCCATCGCTTCTTTAAGTTCCAGCCCGACCTGAATATGGATAACGACGAAGTCCGGGAGGAAGCCAAGCGTATCATGGGCTACTGGCTGCAGCTGGGTGTAGCCGGCTTTAGAGTAGATGCCGTACCGTTTATTCTGGAAACACCAGCTCCCGGGGCGGCCCAGCCCCAGATGAAATTTGAATATCTGAAAGAATTCAGGAAGTTTCTGCAGTGGCGGAAGGGCGATGCCATACTACTGGGTGAAGCCAATGTACTTCCCGAAGAGACCCAGAAGTACTTTGGTGAGAACGGAGATGGGATACAAATGATGTTTAACTTCTATGTAAACCAGCACGTATTCTATACTCTGGCCACCGCCGATACCGAGTCCCTCATCAAAGCACTCGAAGCTACCCGCAACACACTACCTACTGCCCAGTGGGCCAATTTCCTCCGCAACCACGATGAGCTGGACATTGACCGGCTTCCGGAAGAACAACGCCAGAAGGTATTCGACCGCTTCGGGCCGGAAGAGCATATGCAGATTTACGAAAGGGGCATTCGCCGGCGGCTCTCTACCATGCTGGGCAACCGGGCCCAGAGCGAACTGGCCTACAGCCTCATGTTCTCCCTGCCCGGTACCCCGGTAATCCGCTACGGCGACGAGATCGGCATGGGAGATGATCTGAGTCTGAAAGAACGTGATGCGGTCCGTACGCCTATGCAATGGTCGGATGATCCGCAGGCTGGGTTTTCTGAGTCGGCCAAACTGGTACATCCAGTCGTAGATAAGGGTCCCTACGCTTACCAGCATATCAATGTAGAAAGCCAGAAACGTAACCCCGACTCACTACTCAACTGGATGACTTCCCTGATCCGACTCCGAAAGGAATGCCCTGAGATTGGCTGGGGAGAATGGAAAATACTACAGACAGGAGTACCTCAGGTACTGGGTATCATGTACACCTGGCAGGGCAGCTCCCTGGTAATTCTGCACAATTTTGACGAGAAGGCCCACGAGGTCATTCTGAAAATTGATCAAAAACACGATAATAAGCTGGTTGACCTGTTGCAGGATTATAAAAGTATGGCAGAAAATGATGGTACCCACCGTGTTACGATGGATGCCTACGGGTACCGGTGGTTCCGGGCCAGCGATCTGAGTCATATGTTGCACCGGGGACATAAATAAATAGATCCTGAACGCCCGCCGAAAGCGGGCGTTCCTTTTTTACAATGGCCTATTTCATCACGTAGTAGTTTAGAGCGCCGGCAAGTTAGAGCGCCGGCAAGTAATATTGTCCAAAATATGCTTTTGTAGTAAAGTGAATAGCAGCTTTAAGAGCGACTTTATTACAATCGGATGAAACGCAACCATACCTACTACCTACGTCTGTTTCTATCACTACTCCTGTGTCTTTCAGTTGAGGGTGTCCGGGCGCAGCAGGCCTCTGACCAACTGGCCTTCCGGCCCTTATTCAACGGAAAGAACCTCGATGGATGGGTAGATGTAAATACCTCACCCGAAACCTGGAAGGTAAAGAAGGGTACCCTGATCTGCTCCGGCAAGCCCATCGGTGTCATGCGTACCGACCGGCAATACGAAAACTTCATTCTGGAGATCGAGTGGAAGCACATGGAGGCCGGAGGCAATTCGGGGGTATTTGTATGGAGTGAAGGTACTCAGTTTGGAGATGATCCCCTGACCAAAGCCATAGAGGTACAGATGCTGGAACTGGAGTGGGCTACGCAGAACAACCAGACCGACGCCTATGTACACGGCGAACTATTCCCGACCATGGGTATGAAAGCGATCCCTGATAACCCCAGAGGTACCCGTAGCAAGTCACTCGAGAAGCGGTGTAAAGGCAAAGGCGAGTGGAACAAGTACGTGGTGGTGTGTGTGGATGGTACCGTCAAACTATCTGTCAATGGTAAGTTTGTGAACGGCCTCCGCGGCTCCGAACGCAAAAAAGGGTACATCTGTCTGGAAGCCGAAGGCGCCGAAATTCATTTCCGCAATATCCGTATCATGGAACTCCCAGCCGGCGTGACCTCCCCCGAACAGACGGCTCCTCTGGTAGATTAGCAAGGGTACTTACAGCCACTTTTTGAAAAAGGCCATGATGTCCTGACGCATCTGGGCATTTTCGAGGTGAGGCACATCGTATACTTTGAGCTGCCAGGCATCGGGAGCGCCTTCTTTCTTATATACCTCTTTTAGATTTTTATCGATGATAGCCAGCCCTTTGAGCGGGGTCAGCGGGTCCTGGCTGCCAGCTACGCCCAGGTGCGGACGTGGCGCAATGAGCGCGTTGATGCTGGACGTAGAGAAGTGATTGAGCAGGTCAGGAACGTAGTAGTAGATACCGTGCCGGTTCAGCCCCTTCTCCTCGATCAGGGTCTGGTAGTCGGTCAGACAGTTCAGGTCCACACATACCTTGATGCGCTCGTCCAGCGCCGCCAGCCACCACGCCATGGTACTTCCCATGGACATTCCCATGGTACCTACCCGTTTCATATCCACGTCGGAGCGGGTTTCGAGGTAGTCCAGCGCCCGCAGGTTATCGTACACCATCATCCCCCACATCACCTGCCCCTTCCAGAGCATCTCCTTAAATATATCCAGTTCAGTAGGTCCTTTGCGCTCGCCAAAGCCCCAGCTGTCGAGGCATAGTCCGGCGTAGCCCGCCCGGGCCAGCGCCAGCGCGTACGGCGGACTCTGCATTTCCTTTCGTCCTTTGATAAATTCATTCTTGCCTACCTCGTACTGCCCAAAGTGGGAGTGGTTGAAGAGTATCACCGGAATCTTCCCACTACTATTTTTGGGTTTGGTGAAGTAAGCCGGCACCTCCTGTAGGCCATTGATATCCATCAGCAGCTTCTCCACCACCATCTCGTCCGTCTCTTCCCTTGACACCACCTTTACCGATATAGGCCGGTTACGATCAGGCAGGCGCCCCAGTAGCTTATACAGCTCTATGCGCTGTTTTTTCTTATCAACGGGCTTATCTGGATCCGGTACGGGTACGTTCATAGTGGGTGGCAAGGAGAATATATTACTGGCATGATCGATAACAGCCTCAACGTTGGGTGCCACACCATTGGGTGCCACAACGGATACCAGTAAACTCAGACAGATTAGTGAATAGTTCATAGCCTTGTAATCTGGCCCTGCAAGTGGTTGTAAGGGCAGCTAGTGAGATAAAGATCAGGCCCCTGCCATTTATACTGATTCCTAACACCTGCCGCCCCCGATCAGTAATGTATGAGGCCCCTGTACTTTTAGTAGTATAGTCTACACTCCAACACACCTCCGTTCCAGTTTATGAATCCGAAATTTGCTTACCTGCTATACATACTTTTAGGGGCTGTTTCGTGCCTCGCTCAACCCAAAACCAAAGTAGCCTCTCCCGCCGCCTGGCCGGCCCAGCTCCCCTGGTGGAAGGCCAACAACCTCCGCCTGATCCAGACCAACCTACCCGCCTACGAGGCCGCTACTCTTAACCCCGACTCGCTGGTCAGGGATCTGCTTGACCACTCCGCCAACACCCTTATCATCAACGCGGGCGGTATCATGGCCTTCTACCCCACCCAACTGGACTTTCAGTATACTAACCCGTACATGAAGCCCAACATGCTGGGAGATGTGGTCCGGAAGTGTCACGAGCAGGGTATTCGAGTCATTGTCCGGTTTGATTTCAGCCGGGTGCATGAGAGCATTTTCAAAGCCCATCCGGACTGGTGCTACATCTCACCCAAAGGCGAGCGGATCATCAATACGGATATGTACGTAGTCTCTATCAATGCTCCCTACGTACAGGACAAGGCGTTCAGGATTATTGAGGAGGTCATAGACACCTTTCCTATCGATGGTATATTTCTGAACATGCCCGGCTACCAGGTCAATAACCCCTACGAGGGCAAGTACCATGGCATCGATCAGAATCCCAGCGACCAGAAGGCATTTGCCGCGTACAGCAACGGCCTTAAACTACCTACCGAGGAGAATAAAGCCGATCCGGTGTACCAGAAGTACCTGACCTTTAAGAAGCACACGGTAGAGGAGTGGTCCAAAAGGCTGCACGAACTGGTCAAGTCAAAGAATCCCCAGATCGCCATTTGTACCTACCTGGACCGCTACGTGGACATCATCCGCCACGAATCCCAGACCAACAGCCTCCCCTACTGGCCCTATATGTCATCTGACAACGTGAGCAATGCCGTTCAGTCTTTTCCCGACCATATCGTCAGCAACAGCAGCATTCAGCAGATCTCGTTCCAGTCGCGCTACAACGCCGTAGAGCCCGAAGAGGTGACCATCCGACTGTATGAAAATATAGCCAACGGCTCTGGCCTGGACATCAGCCTCATGGGCGATATGCGAGGCTACGAAGACGAGCGGAACTTTGAGGCGGTGAAGAAAGTATACGGCTTCCACAAGAAGTACGAGCCCTACTTCGGGCGATATACGTCCGTAGCTAAGGTAGCCGTGGTAGCACCGGGAGCCTGGCCCAGCGGAGAGCCCATGCAGGAGTACCGTGGCATTCAGCTCATGCTCAAAGAAGCGCATATTCCGTACGATATCATTGAGGATGCTCAGGTGGGGCATCTGGCGGAGAAGCTCAAAAAGTACCGGCTCATAGTCCTGCCCGATATTACGTACCTGAGTCAGGAGTCGGTACGGGTACTGAAAGAGGCCAGCCGCCAGGGTACTCACCTCATCGCTACCAACCGGGCTCTCTTTGACAATCCCCAGACTCTGATGGATCTGTTTGGGGCAAAGATCATTCAGAAAGACTACGACGGGGCCGGCAACTACCTAAAGCCTGACGACAAGGCCCTGTTCAAGCGGTTCCCCGGGCAGTCCATGCTGTTCTGGAAATTTAACCTGGGGCAATACGATTTTTCAGCGGCTGACCACCGCTTCCTCCCCATCCTGACCAAAGGCCGACCCGGACCGCCCGAGATCATTGGTGGTCACGACCCCTCCGGCTACTATGCCATGGGGGTGAAACAGCACCCCAGCAGCAAGGCGGTACTGTTACCCATCAACCTGGGTCGGCTGTACTACCTGCACGGCTACGAGCAGCACAAAAACATCCTGCTCGACGTCATCGACTACCTGGCTCCAGAGGTGACGCAGCTTGTACAAACCAATGCTCCCGAACGGATAGAGGTAATCCTGCAACGGTACGTGCGGAATACCCCCGACAACTACACCAAACAGACTGAAGATGGTATGGTACTGCACCTGGTCAATCTGACTGGATTCAGTGGCAATACCTACTTTGCGCCCCTGCCGGTGCGGGATCTTTCTTTTAGAATCAAGTCTGATTACAAACCGGCTCGTATTTTTTCCATGAAACAGCAAAAGCCGGTCAGGTTTAGCTGGAAGGATGGGTACCTCGAGCTGACACTGGACCGGCTTGATGAGTTTGACGGACTGGTGATGGAACGTTGATCCTGCTACTGCGGATTACGATAGGCTGATATCGTTTCGATGTTTCCGTTGGGCAGGTGCTTGAGTTCCGTTACCTTGATGTTACGCAGGTGGGTTTGTCCGCCCGAGAGTACGCTGTCGTGGTAAAAGAGGTACCATTTCCCCTTGAATTCTACGATGGAATGGTGGTTGGTCCAGCCGATCACCGGGTTCAGTATAACACCCTGGTACGTAAACGGACCATAGGGGCTGTCGCCTGTGGCATAGGCTATATAATGGGTATCACCCGTCGAGTACGATAGGTAGTACTTATTGTTGTACTTGTGTACCCAGGCCGCTTCAAAAAACCGACGGTCGTTTTCGCCGGCCAGTACAGGCATACCGTTGCCGTGCACGATCTGTACATCCCGGACCGGCTCCGCAAAGCCCAGCATATCCTTACGGAGTCGGGCTACTTTGGGCATCAGGGCGGGCTGATCCTTAGCTGGTGTGGTACGGGCCGTATCGTAGGAGTTGTCCACCCATCGCTCCATTTGTCCCCCCCAGATTCCCCCGAAGTACATATAGTACGAGCTGTCACTATCCTGAAACACCGCCGGATCTATACTGAAGCTACCTTCGATGGGCTTAGGCTGCGCCTTAAACGGTCCCTCTGGAGAGGTACCCGTAGCTACGCCTATCCGGAACACGCCCTTTTTATCTTTAGCCGGGAAATACAGGTAGTACTTTCCGTTGGCAGAGGCGGCATCGGGTGCCCATAGCTGCCGACTGGCCCAGGGAACATTCTTAACATCCAGTGCCACCCCGTGATCCGTCACCTTACCCCCGATTTCATCCATCGAGAATACGTGGTAGTCTTTCATGTCAAAATGATCCCCGGCATCATTCGGTTTGATATCTGATTCGACATCGTGCGAGGGATATATATAGATCTTGCCATTAAAGACATGGGCTGATGGATCGGCCGTATACAGATCCGTAACCAGGGGCTCCGAAATAGCATTCTTCCCAAGCGTATCGGCGCTTTGCTCGGTGGTAGTTTCTTCCTGATCGTCACGGGTACCGTCCTGACAGGAGACAGCCAGGGCCGACACAAATGCTAAAATGAGTAAAGAATTTTTGGGGTATTTCAGTCCGGACATTGATTAATAGATTGACGAGATGAATTGTACAATATAAAGTATTTACGGTTTTGCATCCTACTCAGATTCTCTAAATTACTATTCCAGTACCCGACAAATAGCGCTGTTGAACGCATGGCAGCCCCTCCACCCTACCCCCTATTCAGTCAGGGGAGCAATAGCCAGGGTGTTACTACCCCACCAGGCTCCTACCATTGGATAGTATAGCTATCTGCATACATTTGATCATAAAAAACCGGAAAAAGCAGTGATTTATGCTCCACCCTGTGAACTTTACAAAATATCTCATGGTTGCGCTATTGGATTTGTAACTTTGAGTACTTATTTTCGGTCGAAGAATAGACCTTACGTATTTTAACCCTCCTGCCCAACAGGACATCCCTTTACTCACTACCTATGAATCTACTACCTGGCTGGTAGTCAACCGATGAGCCCTATCGGTGCCAATGGCGAAATGAGGAGGAAGGATTGTTGAAGCAGCACTGTGAAAGAGAAATGAGAAACACCCTTTTGATTGGACTATTTGCCCTTGTAGTTTCATTTACGGGTACCCCTTACAAAAAATTAGCCCTTCAGCCTTTTGATGGCTTTGACAAAGCTCTGCTCGATACAGTCAGCCATACGATCAAAGACGTATATGGATACCAGGTGGTTGTGCTGGAAGAGATTGACTTGCCCCGGGAGTCTTTTGTAAATATAAAGTTTCCCCGCTACCGGGCCGACTCCCTCATTCGTTTTCTGAGAGAACGAGACTATGGCTCCATGGATTATGTCATGGGACTTACCCCCAACGAGCTGTCGCATACCAAAAAAGACGCCGAAGGACACGTCAAACAACCCGCCATGAAGTACATAGACTGGGGTGTACACGGTCTGGGGTACTGCCCGGGGCCTACCTCGGTCGCCTCAACGGCTAAGATTGACAGTGAAGATCCCCGCGAATTCATAAACCGGCTCAAGAAGATATGTATCCATGAATTTGGACATAATCTGGGCCTGCCCCACTGCCCCACCGAGAAGTGCGTCATGCAGGACTCAGGAGAGAAGATGAGTACCATTGACGATGCGGAACTAAGGCTGTGTCCGAGCTGCAAGGACAAGCTAAAATCATACAACCTGGGTCACTGATCAGTTTAGAAAGGTGTAGGTAATGTTGGTAGTATACGCCTTTACCGGTATCACTACTGACAAGCCGGAGACCTGATACTGTATAGGTATATTACTGTACCCCCCTCTCCCCGAAAAAAAAGCAGAAGGTGTGGCAGAAGTAGTGGTATAGGCTGTCCCCCCCGTAATGGTATTGTTATTGGCCAAAGGTGTACCGGTACCGGTTCGCCGGGCCGAGATGATCAAACGGCTGTCCCAGTCACTGTCTTCTTTGCTAATGTATACTTCCCAAATGCCGTTCCTGTTCTGTCCATTGTTCGTTCCGGGCAACAGGCTCATGAGCGTCTGATCGGTAGCACTTGTAATGCCTTGGGTATAGTTGTTACCAGCTTCGGTAATGGTGGAAGCAGGCACCGACACCACCCAGTTGCCCGTGGTTGAGAAGCTCTGGGCAGAGACCAGGTGATGGATCAACATCACCAATAATAATATACAATATCCCCTCCGGTCCATATTCCAGTTAGTTATCAGTAAGCGTATAGGTAACCATCACGGTGGACGACGTCTTAACCAGACTGCTGTAATTGGATATACCCAATGAATACGTCAGCTGATGGCCGTTATTGATGCCGTTGCCGGTAAAGGCTCCCCCAATGCCGCTCAGGATGGTCTGGGCCGCGGTAGTCAGAGCCAGGTTAGTGACGGATCCCCCTCTGGCCCCTCCTCCGGCTCCCATGGGGCTACTTACAGTTAGCAGTAAGCGCACCCCTGCGGGTACCGATCCGGATGATATCTGAGCTGTAATACGGCGGGTACTACCTCCAGCCAGTATAGCTGAGGTGTAGTTAAGCCACTTCGTGTTATTGGAGGTTGCTGACATAGTTAATGACTGTCCGGCTTCGGTTGTGGCAGGTATCGCCAGTACTACTGCGTCGTTGGAAGGCTCAATATCAAGCAGCGCAACGACCGGCAATGAAATCGAAGCCGGTACATGCGTAGTGGCCACTACGGTAGTCTGACAGTACACCCGCAGTGGCAACAACAACCCTATCAGCCCAATCACTACTCTCATTACTTATCCTGTATTTTAATGGTTTTCCCCCCATTCATGTGCAACTTTCTTTCTTTGGGCGTAAGCCTGAACTTCACCTGCGTATCCTTCCCGGCCACCACCGAGATCTGCCGGGAGTCTGCATCAATGGTATAGTCGTTGGTCCAGGCGCCTGTTTTTACTACCGATATTGTCCATTCCCCCGATCGTACCTCCCCGAATGAGAAGGCCCCGCTGGCGTCCGTTTCGGTATAGAAAGTACTCTCGTTGTTGGTGAGCTTCACTACCAGCGACTCCTTCTTCCGTTCGGAGGCCTGCGAGCCTACCTGCACCGGCACCCCCACTTCTATAATACCCTTCACCGATGCCGATCTGGTAATGGGTATCTGTATGTCCGTAATCTCATTCGCCTTGACGTTGACCTCCAGAGGCAGGGGAATATCAGCAATCTCATCAACCTTCAGCGAAGACCGCCGGAGGGTCACGTAGTACTCTCCGGGTACCAGGTCATTGAACTTAAAGCTGCCGCTCTCGTCCGTGATGGTGGTTTCTTTCCCCATCTGTACTATCACCCCGCTTATCTTCTCATCAGATACCTTGCTGAGCTTGCCGTAGATTCCCCCCAGGCTTTTGTCTTTCTTAATGGGCGCGTTGATCAGCAACGTATACCTGGCCGTAGCCAGCCAGTTCTTCTCGAGTCTGTTCTCGCCCGGAAAGGCCGCGTAGCTACCCCGCAGGCTTAGCCTGTGCCGATCATTCAGTTTCAGGATCAGCTCCGAGTTGAGGAAGTTGCGGCTCTCGGTAAGTTCGTCCAGCGCGTAGTTGTTACGGTAGTACAGATTGAAGCTCAGGTAATCTTTGAGCCGTATGAGCGCATTGGCACCGTAAAACAGAAACTCCTCCGTGCGGTTCAGGGCGGAGTACCGGTTGGTCTGCAGGTACTCGACATTAGCCCCCAGGGTAAGATCCCTGAAAAAGGTGTAGTTGAGCATGAAGCGGTTCTGTAGGGTAGTACGTACCATAGAGTCACCTACGGCGAGCAGGTTGCGGGTCCTTCCTACTTCGCCATCCAGCCACACGTACAAGCGCTTGCCGGTATGAAAGTAGGAATAACGGGCTACACTCTCCTCGTAGTTGAATTGCTTCTGGGCCGCCCGGTCTTCCTTCTCCCGGTAGGTATAGTTGAGCCGGAGCTGGTCACGCGTACTGAACTGGTACGAAAACTCTCCGAAGTAGTTGCTGTAGTAGGGCAGTGTGCTGTAGATAGTCAGGTCCAGGCTCTGGTTGACCTTGGTAATGTTCTGTCCGGCCCCGAGCATTAGTTTCCTGGTGATCTTACTATACAGCGTGTTGCTGATGAGGGTACTGTTGGTGTAGTAGCCATAGAAGTCCTTGCCGGCATACACCAGGTTACTGCTGAAGCGGAACCACTTAGGCGAATAGTAAAGCCTCAGGAACCCGCCGACATCCGTCTTGCCGAGGGCGGTATTGGCCGCGGCTTCCGTTTCAACCCACAGCGAATTCTTCTGGTAGTTAGTACTTATACTGGCTATATCCGTCGTAACCAGCTGATCCCCTACCAGCATATTCTTGGAGATGATATTCAGGTTGAAATCAAAATGCTCAGTGGGCCGGTACGTGAGTTTGCCACCGTAGGTACTTTTGATTCCGGCAAAAAAACGGGGCTGACTGTAGAAGCCGGTAAGCTCGGTATCCCCTGCCTTGTAGCTCATCTGCAGGCCCCGGCCAAAGCGGCTGAACTCGGTCAGGTTCGACACCTGCAGGGTATAATCGAGTGCAGAAACCGCAAACTGTGGATTACTATACGTAATAGAGTACTGGTCAAAACTACCAAACTGGGGCAGGTTGATCTGATTGGGACCGTGCAGTACAAAGTCCAGGTAGTGCTGCTTCGAGAAGTCGAGGTAGCCCTGCCCCCGGATATCAAACTGGCTACCCGTAGACTGCTGACCTCCGTTAGAAACGGCATTATAAATACCACTTACCTCAATGGGGAAGCGCAGGTACGGGTCACTTTTCCTGGTACTATTGGGATAAGCCTCTACCAGCTGACTTTTCTGTACCCGCTCCTCAGTACCCATCAGGAGGGCGATCAGGTCCACCACGAGGTAGGTCTTTTGGGACAGATTGGGCGGGATAGCATACTGTACCTTTACGGAGTAGGACGTATAGGGCTCGAGAGTAATCTTCTGGTTCCCGCTGATCAGGCCCTGGGTGGACGAGAGCTGGATCTCCTCTATACTATTACCCAGGTTCTGGACCAGATAGACGCAGGTAAAACTGGTACCCTCCCGCAGGAAGTCCGGTACCACTACGGGCATGATGTCTACCTTATGTACCTGGTCTATTTCCAGCCACACTTTTTCTTCCATCACGACCCGCTGATCCACCATGATCTGCAGGGTAATATTACCGGTACCTACCCGGGCGTTCCGGGAGGGCCTCAGCGTAAAAAATATCTTCTTGGTTTCGCCCGGCTTTACCTCCGACAACTCCTTACGGGTTACGATGGTCCACCCTTCCGGCAGTACCAGATTAGCCCGGGGGTTAATACTGAAAGCATCGTTGTTGGTAACGTCAAAGAAAAGGGTGAAGTACTCGTCGGGTGCCACCTTGCGGGGAGCGTTGACCAGTTTTACTTCGGGAAGTACTGCCGCTACGGCCCTAAAACAGAGCAGCAACAACAGTACTACCAGGAGAACTGCATTACAGAGCCGAAACTGTTTCATCTATTTGGAACCCGTAGAGTTCTGTCAGGCACAATTAGGTTGAGGAAGTGTTAACATTGGATTAGCTGCACACTGTGCAGCTATAAAGGTTCTGGACAGCCCTAGTCTATATCCAGGCTGGCATTCATACCGAATAGGTCCTGCCCGTAGTCAGCCACCAGTACGCAGTCGTATGACCCCTTAGGTATGCCGGTCAGATCCACCTCAAACAGCTTACAACTACCCGGGTAGATCTTCCGGAAGGGTACCTCGATCTTCTTGATCTTGTCGCCGTTCTTATTGAAGAGCTCAAATACCAGAGCCGGATTGACGGCAAAGATTCCGTTATTTTTGAGTAGCACCTGTACCGTTTTGCCTCTGCCCCCCTCCTGTTTTTCCAGCTTTACCTCCTCGTAGCTGAGGGGAGATACCTTGTAAGGACCAACATCCGTGATGACCTGGATGGCGTAGCGGATCTTGGAGCCGATGGTGACCCCCGAGCTTGTTTTTTCTTCTTTAATAGGATCTACCACCTCTACCATGATCAATGACCAGTAGGATCCGTTGAAGGAGGTATCTTTGGGAATGGAGATACTGTATACTACTTCGTAGCTTTCGCCGGCCGCTATGGTTCTCTCGTTCAGGTTCAGCTTAATCCACCTGGCCGAAGAGTTGGGCTGGCTATTAGCTTCCGCAAACATATTGGCATTGGCACAGCCCTGCACCAGGTCATTTTTAAATATCAGTACACGCTCTGCTTTTTTACCGGAATTGGTAAGTTTGATAGTACCGGTTAATTCATCGCCCCAGTTACCTCTGAAAACATGAGTCAGACCGTTCTCAACAGTTACACTTGCAAATGATTCTAAACCAGTAATAAGCAGACAAAAGAGGACAAAAAAAATAGAGGGTTTCATACGCTTACACCTGTTAAAAGGTAATAAAGAAATGCAGAAAAAATAGCTCGTTCCGATTTACTTTTTACTGACTTTCCAAAAAGAAAAGGCCTACAACAATTAGGCCTTTTTTTACTTTTTCGGAAAATATCTTTTTCTAACAGAAGCTATTACTGATTGATAATAGTGTAAGTAACTTCTACCTGATTAGACTGATCAAAGCGCAGGTCACCGTAGCTTGAAGCATCAACCAGTGACAGCGAGTAGGTTAGCTGATGGCCTTTTTCGGGACCGTTATCTGTGTACGAGCTACCAATACCGGTAACCAGATCCTGCGGGGTCGATGTCAGAGTAACGCCGTTCGCTACGGATGTACCACGGGTGCCTCCACCGCTTACAGAGTTTCCGGCCACTACTTTAAGCTGAACACCTGCGGGTACTGAACCGGTGAGTTGAGCGGTAATTTTACGGGAAACATTAGCTGTACTTACAATAGATGAATAGTTCAGCCAGAGATCAGAGTTGGTTACACCTTCGAAGCTGATAGGATCCCCCGCTTCGGTTGAGTGTTTGGCCTGTAAGGTAATATTTCTGGAAGCGCTGGTTTCGATGTCAAGAAGTGCCACTTCCGGAATGGTGATCGCTACGTTGTGATTAGCGGTGTTGTTATCGTTTTGAGCGATAGCATTATGAGCAAAAAAAGAAACTGAAAGAACAGAAAATAGTGTGTAGCAAAACTTTTTCATGATTGGTCGTGAGTTTAATTATTTGGTATAGATGTTTCGTTTGTTAAATCTTGAAACAAATCTATATCAAGGACACACGCACCCTTCTGTTATTTCGATGTACTGAATCTTTAGGGAGATTTTTGGTAAAAATCAGCCGATAAATAATTTATTAATAATATTTAGTTAATATATCCAATTGGTCTTCTATATCCTGATTAGACATATATGTATAATACTGAGTACATAACACTGCTAAATGCCCCTTGCCTTAAGCAACTCCTGTACACATATACTATCAGTAGTCCGTAATCGTATACAGTACCCCCACGGTAGTACTTTGATCAAATCTGAGCCTTTGATAAGCATCCGGACTACTAGACTGGAAGGTATAGATGAGCTGGTGTCCATTACCCGGACCGTTGCCTGTATACGAACTGCCTATACCTACGATCAGGTCCTGAGCTGTCGTATTCAGGAGTATTCCTCCGCTAACCGGCACCCCCAGCTTTCCTCCTCCCGCACCCGTGGAGGTAGTCGCTACCAGATTGATTGAAACGCCATCCGGCATCGTACCGGAAGCGATCTGTGCCGTTACTTTTCTGGACGTACGGGTAGCCGCGCCTACTATAGAGGAGTAGTTGATCCAAAGGTCGCGGTTGCTTTGGCCGAAGGTCAGGGCATCTCCGGCCTGGGTAGGGGCTTTTGCCTGCAGACTTATAGAAGGCGAACTGGACGATTCGATGTCCAGTATGGCTACTTCGGGAATCACAATAGAAAATGAGTGCGAACTCGTATTATGATCCTGGGCCATCGCCTGGGCTCCCACTAGTTGCACTACTATCAATAACGTTATATAGAGGGGTAGTCTTTTCATACCATTCACACAGTATGGTGTTTTTGCTTTTCCCAAATATGCTTTTTTTCTAATACAAGTCATATAGGTAAAATCACGTATTTTCCTGAAAAAAATCAGTCTTTTGCTCTAATTATCACATTCCAAAATGATTATGCCAGGCGAGATAAATTAAATTAGCAAAAAAATATTTTGTGCGAAAGAATACAGGCAAAAAGGATGATCCTGTATATACTTGGTACTCAAACAACTAATAGAGTCACGCCACAGTAGTACCCTACTCCGCCCGATCAGAGACTTATTCTAAAGTACTCTATTTTTCATGCTCAGCCACTGACTATCGGCTATCCACCAGGCTCCTGGCTGCGGCTGCCCCATTCGGTTAGTAAATGCAGCTGAATCGGCAACCATCCACATGAATAAAGGCATGGTCTTTTTAGCGGGTACCTCTAAATAAGCATTCAACTAAAATCTGAAAGACTATGAGCAAGCCAGCTTATAATGATATAAAAGCCCAGACTCCAGCCAAACCTGAAGAAACTCCGGTTCGTCCGACCGATCCGGGCGGGCCGATACCGGCTACGCCCGAGATGGAGCCCCAAAAAGAGGAGCCGGAAACAGGCCCTTCGAGTCCAGACCCTGAAATACCCGAGCTGAATCCTGATCCTATACCAGAACAGGATCCCGTACGTCCACTCATGCAGAACCTGTGCTAGGGATCTATGGAATATAGCCTGCTTGACCGCCCGGAGCAGATTCCGAAGGTATTCACGGAGGCCTGGAATAACCGTGATGCTACTAAGCTGGCCTCTTTGTTTGATCCGGATGCTGAGTTCGTCAATGTAACGGGGCTTTGGTGGCACAATCGGGAGGCTATTCAGAAAGCCCACACCTACGGGCTGAGTACGATATTCAGTACCTCCACCCTGTCGCTGGTACAGACCCGGGTGAAGTACCTGGCGGATCACATTGCGATAGTACAGGCCAATATGGTGCAGACCGGCCAGACTCCCATCGGCGGAGTAGCTCAGCCGGGCACCCGCAGGACTATATTCACCTTTGTGGTACATAAGGTATCCGATGCGTGGAGCTGTGCCTCCGCACAGAATACCGACATCGTCCCCAATATGGAAACCCACGTTCGGGATGAAGAGGGAAATTTAAGGCCGGTCGACTATCGTCAATCTGATGGTACTTCGTAGCCATAGCTACTGTATCAGCTGATATAAAAGCAGATACAACTACATAGTGTTTTCAATAAATAGGCTTCGGTGACAAACAAAGCAAAACGTATAGTGTTAAGGGTAGACAAATTTTATTAACAGTTGACGAACGAGGAGGTGAATATGAGCAGAATGATAAAGAGGAATTGGAAGAGTATCAGATTGTTAGCTATAATCGGTATATTTTCGTTGGGTTGTAAAAACAACCTGTCCCCCCAGAACAATAATAATGGTACCGTCACCCTGACCATTCCGAACCATCCCCTGCGCTCTGAGCAGGATCTGGATGTACTGATGAATGAAATCGGAGATGCCCGGGTCGTACTACTTGGCGAAGCGTCACACGGCACTTCGGAATACTATACATGGCGCACCGCCATTTCGCGCAGATTGATTCAGGAAAAAGGGTTTGACTTTATAGCCGTAGAGGGCGAGTGGGCCGACTCTTACCGGATTAATAACTTCATCAAGGGCCCCAGGAGAGACAGTACTGCCGCGGTTGAGGCGTTGCGTACGTACAACCGCTGGCCTACCTGGATGTGGGGCAACTACGAAGTAGCTTCATTGGTAACCTGGCTCAATGGCTACAATCAAAACCAGGCGGCCAACAATAAAATTGGCTTCTTTGGGCTGGATGTGTACTGCCTGTGGGAGTCCATGACGGAGCTGATGCCTTACATTCAGAACGCCGACCCCAAGCTGGTGCAGGCCGCCCAGAAGGTACATCAGTGCTTTCAGCCTTTTTCGGCCGATGCGCAGCAGTACGCCATGGCCGTAGCGAATGCCTCGGCCGACTGCCGCGACGAGACCAGCCGACTCTGGAGTACCATCAGCAAGCAAGGCGAGGGTAAAGCCAAAACAGAAGCCCAATTTGTAGCTGAGCAGAACGCCCTGGTGGCTTTGAACGGCGAGCGCTACTACCGCTCCATGGTCAGCAGCAATACCGAGTCGTGGAATATCCGGGACCGGCACATGATGCAGACTCTCCGTCGCCTGCTCGAGTTTCACGGTCCTAATTCCAAGGGGATTGTGTGGGAGCATAATACCCACGTAGGCGATGCCCGCTATACCGATATGGCCAGCAGTGGAGAGGTCAATGTTGGCCAGCTGGCTCGGGAAGAGATCGGACAGGACAAGGTATATATTGTAGGATTTGGTTCGTACAGCGGTACGGTCATAGCGGGTAGTAGCTGGGGAGCTCCCTTACAAACTATGAATGTACCCCAGGCTGTACCCGGTAGCTGGGAGCAGATCCTCCACGAACTGAGCCCTACCAATAAGATTATCCTCTCCAAGGATATCCGGGACAACAAGCAGCTCAATCAGCGCATTGGTCATAGGGCCATTGGGGTAGTCTACAATCCGGCCATCGAACACCGGGGCAACTATGTCCCTTCGGTACTACCTAAGCGGTACGATGCCTTTATCTTCATTGATCAGACGCGTGCCCTACGGCCTATACTACCGCCAAGTACTGCCAACCAGCCACCTGACACCTATCCTTCGGGACTGTAAGTACCGGTACGTATTCCATCCATACAGTCAACCCGGGTTCCGGCCTGCTTAGTCAGGCCGGAACCCGGGTTTTTGTTGTTAGATAGTTATAGTACATATTGATACCGCAGTGTAGATCTTTGTATCTTCCCTACCTACGCATTATCATAGCTATGTCGTCCAGCTTCTTCCAAAACTCCGTACTACTTATTACAGGCGCCGCCTCAGGTATAGGCCAACAACTGGCCATGCAGGGGGCAGCCAGGGGCGCAGCTATCCTGGCAACCGATATTGATAGTAAAGGCTTATCAGAGACCAAAAATACAGCCCCCCATCTCATAGATACCCATGTACTGAATGTCGCTGATCCCGTAGCCATTCAATCCTTTGCCGCGCAGATAATACCGGAGCTGAGTGACCGTACGCTAATCCTGATCAATAATGCCGGGGTAGGTTTGTTTACCGGTAGCTTTGAGCACACCAGCCTTGATGACTTCGAGTGGCTCCTGTCTGTCAACCTTTGGGGGCCTATCCGGATGACGAAGGCATTCTACCCCTACCTGCTGCAGCAAAACCGGGGGCACATTGTCAATATCTCCAGTGTATTCGGACTGGCCGGAGTAGCCAACCAGAGTGCCTACTGTACTTCCAAATTTGGCGTAAGGGGATTTACCGAATCCCTCCGGATGGAGCTGCTCGGTACCGGCATCCATACCACCTCGGTACATCCGGGTGGCATCAGTACCAACATCGTCCGTAATGCCACACCCCGCGGTCCGGTAGCCACGGCGGCCATGCATCAGCAGTCCATAAGTACCTTTGAGCAGGCGGCCCGCACCACTCCCGAAAAAGCAGCCCGGCTGATCCTGGAGGCCATTGAGACTAAAAAGGAGCGTCTGGTAATAGGTCCGGATGGCCGGGCTCTGGATTGGGTTACCCGCCTCCTTCCTGTCAGGTACACCCGGATCATTATGAAGCAGATAGAAAAAACATTTACTAATCCGTACAATGAAAAAAGCGTACAGGAGTAGTGCCCATTTATAACTGCTTTTGCCAAATAATTCGTTATTAGATAAACACAAACTTATTTATATAAATTGATAGAAGAAGGTAACGACCCCAGCGGCCAGTAAGAGGTTCGGTACCACAGTAAACACTCATTCTCCAATCGCTCATTCACTCAATATACGCATGGATCAAGAGTATCAGGTAGGAATAGTTGGAGCAGGATTTGCCGGATTGGTAGCAGCCCTACGGCTCCGGAAGGCAGGTAGAGATTCATTTGTCATTTTTGAACGGGCCTCCGAGGTGGGAGGTACCTGGCGTGACAATAGGTATCCCGGCTGCGCCTGCGACATCCCCTCCCCTCTTTATTCGTTTTCTACTGAGCCCAATCCGGAGTGGAGCCAGCTGTACTCGGGCCAGCCTGAGATATTTGAGTACCTGAAGGGTGTAGTGAGCAAAAATAGTCTGAAAGGCCATATACGATACAATACCGAAATAGTAGATGCCCGCTTTGCTAAGGAGGAGGGCTATTGGGTGGTTAAAGATCAAAAAGGACTGGCTACTAACGTACGGGTACTGCTACTGGCCGTGGGGCCACTCAACCGCCCCCACATTCCCAGATTTGCCGGCCTTGACGATTACAAAGGTACTTGGTTTCACTCTTCGGAATGGAAAACCCACTATGACCTCACCGGTAAGCGCGTGGCTGTGATCGGTACCGGAGCCAGTGCCATTCAGATCGTACCTGCCATTGCGCCAAGTGTTGGTCAGCTTACTGTATTTCAGCGTACGCCGGCCTGGATCACCTCCCGGTTCGACAGGCCCATGGGGCCTAAAAGTAAAGCCCTATTCCGTAGGTTTCCCCTCATGCAGCGGATGCAGCGCGAGTTTTTCTACTGGCTCAATGAATTGTTCGGATTGGGATTCGTAGGCAACAAGAGCATCAACCGGCTCATGACTTGGGCGGCCCTACGCAAGCTCAGCAAAGAAGTGAAAGATCCTGATACCCGCCGGAGGCTTACGCCCAGCTATACCATTGGCTGTAAGCGTATTCTCAAATCCGACGACTACTACCAGACGTTCAACCTGCCTCACGTGAGCCTGGTAACGGAGGAGATTACCTGCTTTACCGACGGAGGTATTTTGACCCGGGATGGTCAGGAGCACGTACTGGATGCGGTCATCTTCGGAACCGGATTTGTAGCGGCTGATATAGAGATGGAAACCCGAATAACCGGCCTCACCGACCAGAACCTCATAGACCTCTGGCGGCGTACCGGGGCTGAGGCCTACCTGGGTACTACCGTAGCGGGCTATCCCAACCTGGCTTTTGTACTGGGCCCTAATACCGGTCTTGGTCACAACTCGGTGGTACACATGATGGAGTCACAGATGAACTACATCATGCAGTACATCGAGTACCTGGAAGCCAGCGGGCCGGGCAGCTACCTCGACATCAGGCCTCAGGCGCAGCAGGCGTATAACCAGGAAATTCAGGAACGGCTCAAAGGTACCGTATGGTCATCGGGTTGTAAAAGCTGGTACCTCAATACCAAGGGCAAAAACACGACACTGTATCCCGGTCTGACGGTCAGGTTCAGAAAAGAAACCCGGAGGTTCAACCCCGAAGTATATGAACTGGTAAAACAGGAAGAACCGGCCGTAAGCGACAGATAATGAGCCACATACCGGCTTGTAGGCAATACGTATAGCTTTTACTGTTTCTGATCAATTTTACTTCGTATATTAGATTAACTTTCAACCATTACAGGAAAAAGGCAGGCCGCCTTTTTCCCCAATCTACTGATTTTATAAACGAGCATAGGGGTATATATGAAATGGACATTTGTAATTCAGCAAAAGCTCAAGGCAGCTCTGCTATTGGGGGGTATTATGCTCGTGGTAGTGGTAAGTACTATACTTACCCGTAACGATATAGAAGGGATTGATAAGTCATTCTCTTCGATCTATCAGGACCGGCTCATGCCTACTATTGATATCGTATACCTGTCAGAGAACCTGTACAGCAAACGTCTCCTGGTGGAGAAGCACCTGCTATCGGACGAGGGGCTGAGTCCGGCACAACTGGAAAAACAGCTCCTGAAACATGATCAGAAGATAGACTCCCTTATTCATGTATTCAGCCAGACCCACATGGTAGACGAGGAGACAAAGAGCCTGACCGCTTTTCAGCAACGGGTAAACGAATACGCGGGTATTGAACAGAAAGTACTCCGTATGAGCGAGGCTGGCGATAAAAAATCCGGACAGGAGCTATTTGAAGGCCAAGGTACTGCTACCTTCCAGCGCACCATTGGCCGCCTTAATGAGCTCACCCAGATACAGTCGGCCATTGGGAAGGAACTCGTCAAGGAGTCGCATACCTGCGTAGCCCGATCCCAAAACCTGTCTATACTGCAGATATCGCTGGCGGTGGTGATAGGGCTCATGGTACTGGGACTGATCCAGAGCGCCAAAATCATAAAGACCGACCGGCAGCCGTTCCATAATATGAACTGATCAGCGCGGTAGCTCTTCATACAAACAAGGCCCCGATCCAGCTGGATCGGGGCCTTGTTTGTGTATCTGATATAATGGGTGCTTAATCACCTACCCGGCGTCCTTTCTGGGTTTCGCGCTGTACGTTTACCTGTTTCAGCAGGTCCTTATTAACAAACAGACGGGTACCTATACCGCTCTGAATGTCAAAGTGGCTTCCCTTGTAGTCAAGCTTGGAGTCTTCGGTAGTAGCCAGGTAGTACTGGTTTCCGTTCAGGTTAAAACGCATCCCCTTGGTATCCTGCTGGGTATCATCCCACGATACATTGAGGCTACCATTGCCAGTACCCAGTACTACACCCGGTGTGAACGGACGTACGTTGATAGTCTGGATGGTCTTACCGTTCTGGATGCTGATACTTCCCTCTGAATTAACGTTGATGTCGTTGGGGTTGATACCTTCCCGCTTCACCGTAATGGGCTTGTCGTTATAAAACTGCACCTTATTAAGAGGGATACCCGCGTTTTCGAGATCACGGCGCAGCTCTTCGGTAAAAGCTGTAAAATTAGTAAAGGGTACCTGACTGGGAGCACAGGCGGTAGCACCAGCCATCAGGACTATACCTAAAAACAGATTCTTGAAATTCATTTTCATGACAAAGGGTTCCGTGTTAATTCGAGATGTAAAGTTTCTATGGATGTACCTTCACCCGCAATATTAGTAAAAAAACCTTAGCAGATACCAGCTTTCTCCCATTGTATTAGCAGTAGCTGTCAAACTGTCAGCGGGCAGGAGGCAAATCGCTAATGGAACGCAATTTTTCGGGCTGTATTGCAACTACAGAAGCGTTCTAATCAAAATATAATTAATTAAAACTACACTACTATGGAATCAGTGGTACAAGAGAAAGGTAATCTCAGCATCCACACGGAGAACATCTTCCCTATTATCAAGAAATTCCTCTATTCTGATCACGAAATTTTCCTGCGGGAGCTGGTGTCTAACGCCGTGGACGCTTCCCAGAAGCTGAAACAACTGGCTTCGTACGGAGAGTTTAACGGTGAACTGGGTGAGCTGAAGGTAACGGTAAAAGTAGATGAAGCTGCCAAAACGATCACCGTGAGCGACCGCGGTATCGGTATGACAGCCGACGAGATCAAGAAATACATCAACCAGATTGCCTTCTCGGGAGCGGCTGAGTTTGTAGAAAAGTACAAAGACAAAGGCAACGACAAGGGCATCATCGGCCACTTTGGTTTGGGCTTCTACTCGGCATTCATGGTAGCCAGCCAGGTGGAGATCATTACGAAATCATTCAAGGAAGACGCCGAACCCGCCCGCTGGGTATGCGATGGATCTACCGAGTTTGAGCTGACTACGGCCGAAAAGGCAGACCGGGGCACTGACATTATCCTGCACGTAGCGGAAGATTCAGCCGAATTCCTCAGCCCACACCGCCTGCGCGGCATCCTGGAGAAGTACGGTAAGTTCCTGCCCATTGAGATTGAGTTTGAGGAAAAGGTTATCAATAATCCTACTCCGATCTGGACCAAAAACCCGGCTGACCTGAAGGACGAGGACTACCTCAACTTCTACCGCGAGCTGTACCCCTTCTCGGAAGAGCCGCTGTTCTGGATTCACCTCAACGTAGACTACCCTTTCAACCTGACGGGTGTACTCTACTTCCCCAAGCTCAAGAATGACTTCCAGGTACAGCGTGAAAAGATCCAGCTGTACAGCCGCCAGGTATTTATTACTGACGAGGTAAAGGATATCGTGCCTGACTTCCTTCAACTGCTCCACGGGGTCATTGATTCACCGGATATTCCGCTGAACGTGTCACGCAGCTACCTGCAGTCTGACAGCAACGTAAAGAAGATCAACGGCTACATTACCCGCAAAGTAGCTGACAAACTGTCGGAGATGTTCAGGAATGACCGCGAAGGCTTCGAGAAGAAGTTTGACGATATCGACCTCTTCGTGAAGTACGGTATCATCAGCGACGAGAAGTTCTACGAAAAAGCAAAGGATTTCTGCCTTGTCAAGAGTACCGAAAGCAAGTTCTACACCTTTGAGGAGTACCGCGAAGCCATCAAAGAGAATCAGACTGACAAGAATGGCAACCTGGTGTGGCTGTACACGTCAGATCCGAAGAAGCAGGATGCCTTTGTAGAGTCGGCTCGCAAGCGCAGCTACGATGTACTTGTACTGGATACTATCATTGATTCGCACTTCATCAACGCGCTGGAAAGCAAACTGGAGAAGGTAAGTGTAAAACGTGTAGATGCTGATACGGTAGACAAGCTTATCGAAAAAGACGTGAAGCTGGAAAGTGTACTCTCATCAAGTGACGAGGAGAAAGCCAAGAAACTATTCGAAGAGCTGCTGACCGGTAAAGGTAGCACCGTGGTAGTGGAGGCGATGCCTACCGACGAACTACCGGTGGTGATCACCTTCCCTGAATTCATGCGTCGCATGACCGACATGCAGGCTAGTTCGGGCCAGCGATCTATGTTTGGCGACATGCCGCTGATGTACACCGTGTCTGTCAATGCCAACCACCCGCTGACCGCCCGCATCCTCAGCACCGAAGACGCCGAACAGCAGAAGGCCCTGGCCAAGCAGGCGTACGACCTGGCACTGCTGTCACAAGGCATGCTATCGGGCAACGAACTGACCCAGTTCATCAAGCGCTCAGTAGAGGTACTGTAAGCTTCCTGTATAGGTATTCAATAGCAAAAGCCCCGGCCAGTGCCGGGGCTTTTGCGTTAGTGCTAATAAATCCTCCACTCCCACTACTTAATAACCCTCCGGTTAGCCAATCATTCGATGGTACCTGGCACTTGTGAAACACAAAGCCCCGCCGGAGTACACCAGCGAGGCTGTCAAGAGGAAGGATTTACAATATCTTAACGATTCATTGAAATCAGGAATTCTTCGTTGTTGCGGGTACCCTTCATGTTGTCGAGCAGGAAGTCCATAGACTCCATCTGATTCATGTCGGACATGTGCTTGCGCAGGATCCACACCTTCTGGAGCGTCTCCTTGTCGAGCAGCAGGTCCTCACGACGTGTACCCGAAGCCATTACGTCAATGGCAGGGAATACCCGCTTGTTCGACAGCTTGCGGTCGAGCTGGAGTTCCATGTTACCGGTACCTTTGAATTCTTCGAAGATCACCTCGTCCATTTTGGAACCGGTATCGATCAGCGCCGTAGCGATGATGGTCAGTGAGCCTCCGTTTTCGACGTTACGAGCCGCTCCGAAGAAGCGCTTCGGCTTGTGCAGTGCATTGGCATCCACACCACCCGACAGGATCTTACCCGACGAGGGAACGACTGTATTATACGCACGAGCCAGACGCGTGATCGAATCCAGCAGGATTACCACATCGTGACCACACTCCACCATACGTTTGGCTTTCTCAAGTACGATGCTCGCTACCTTTACGTGGCGGTCGGCCTGCTCATCAAACGTAGAAGCGATCACCTCGGCCCGTACGCTACGCTGCATATCGGTTACCTCTTCCGGACGCTCATCAATAAGCAGGATCAGCAGGAATACCTCGGGGTGGTTACGGGTAATGGCGTTAGCGATCTCTTTCAGCAGGACCGTTTTACCAGTCTTAGGCTGAGCCACGATCATACCACGTTGACCCTTACCAATCGGTGCAAACAGGTCAAGAATACGGGTAGAAACCTGATCGGGACGGGTACTCAGGTTGAGACGCTCTTCGGGGAACAGTGGAGTCAGGTACTCAAATGGAATCCGGTCGCGGATCTGTTCGGTCGTTTTACCGTTGACAGTCTCCACGCGCAGGAGTGCAAAGTACTTCTCTCCTTCTTTAGGCGGACGGATCTGTCCTTTTACGGTATCACCAGTCTTTAAGCCAAATAGCTTGATCTGTGACGGTGACACATATATATCATCCGGGCTAGCCAGGTAGTTGTAGTCGGCTGAGCGCAGGAAGCCGTAGCCTCCGTCCTGCATGATTTCCAGCACTCCTTCGTTCAGGATCAGACCATCAAACTCCCGTACATAGTTATTGTAATGGCGCTTGATCTTGTGCGTCTGGTCTTCACGGGGCTGAGCAGGAGCGGCAGGACGTTCGTTGTCATCCTGACGTGCTTGCGGTACGTTTCGTTCGTCTTCGCGGTGCCCGTTTTCTGATATAGTAGGCTCAACAGTCTCATTACGTACATCTACCTGCGCCTCTTCCTGCAGATTATTGTTGCCAAAGTCATCCGAAATATCCAGATCCTCCCCTACATCGGCCGTGGTATCTACTACCTTGGCAGCAGGTGCCGCTGGCCTGTTGTTAGGCTGAGGCTGACCACCTTTACCGGCAGGCCGTCCGCGACGGGCGGCATTTTTATCCTCCCTGTTCTCCCTATTCTCTCTGGGGCCTCTGGCTTCTCGTGGAGCCTGAACAGCAGGAGCAGGTGGGGCAGGAGCGGGTGCGGGTGTAGGGATGGGAGCCGGAGCTGCTGCTGCTATTTCAGTGGAATCATCACCGTCAGTGGCAGTTTCTTTTGGACGACGTGTCCGCTTCCGCTTGGGTTCTTCCTCTGACTTATCAGCGGATTCATCGGCGGGCATTATGGCCTGTTGGCTAAGTATTTTATATACGAGGTCTTTCTTTGTGAGCTTGTTGTAGTCTTTTATACCAAACTTCTCCGCGATTTCCCTTAACTCTGATAAAAGTTTAAGGTTCAATTCATCAATTGTAAGCATACAGAAATGGGAAGTAAAGTAAACTTTACCTGGATAAATGATTGATTATGATGGTAGAAATAATAAGTTTTACAGACAGGGTAACTTGAGGGATCACGTGCTGGGATGAATTCGTGAAATTGAATACAGCTGGTGTGTATCGGCAACCGACAACTGGAAATCTGATAGGAAATTATAGGCTGGAATCGGTCGCAATGTTAGTGCGAAAAAACCGTGATGTCAATAAATTGGTGCCTATTTTTTTTCTTAAGTAACGTCTTTGATCAGAAAACGTTCAGAAGCCCTTTTTTATTTTTCAGCTTCGGCAGAGATATGAGGATTGTATTCATTGCGAATATACAGTTCCCGAGCCGGAAATGCAAACCTCGCCCCGTGTTTCTCAACAATTTTTATAATGGATAAGTTTATTTCTTCCTTCACCCGATTGAACTCCTTGACATCCTGGGTCAATACATAGAAAATGACCAGTATATCCAGTGAGCTGTCACCAAAAGAATCAAAGCGTACGACGCCTGGCTCCTGCCGGGTTTTCTCATGTCCATCAATCAGCTCCTGAATATCCTTTACAATTGCCTGTAAGGCGTCAGAGGGGGTATCGTAGCCTACTCTCACAAAGTAACGGGCGCGCCTTAAACGTCGTTCAGTAAGGTTGTCCAGGTTCTGTGAAGTCAGTAGCCGGTTGGGAATCGTTACCAGGCTGCCGTCAAAGGTACGGAGGCGAGTGCTCCGGAAGCCGATATTTTCGATAGTACCTTCGGTGCCCCCAACATTGATCGAGTCGCCCAGGGTAAAGGGACGGTCCAGCATGAGGGCAAAGGAGGCAAACAAGTTTTCAAGCGTTTCGCGGGCAGCCAGCGCCAGGGCCAAACCTCCAATTCCCAAACTTGTCACCAGGGTCAGTACATCCACCTCGAATACTTTGCCCAGTACGATAAATATGACACCTATTACAAAGAATAGTATGGCCAGATCCCTAAAAAAAGGTACTAGCTGGTCATCAACTCGTGACTCGGTCTTTTCGGCTTTTCGGACAAATACCAACCCGACAAACTTAATGACACGTACCCCTGCCCAACCGAGCCCTATGATCAGCGCCGCCAGGTATAGCTTATCAATCATGATCCGGAGGGCTGTTTTCCGGATGTCAAACCATCCCCAGACCTCCGGTACTTTTAGCCGCTCAAAGGCCACAAACACGATCATAAGTACCAACAAGAACTCAACCGGAGGCCTGATCAGACGCAGAAACTCGGAAAGGGGTACCCCTTCGGATCCATTCTGGAATATCCTGAATACCCACTTGCTCATAATCCGGGACAGAGCCCTTTTGATAACGAACCCTACCACCAGTATACCTACTGCCCACAGATAGTCCTCCAGGGTATTGCGCCACACCACTATTCTGAGCCAACTGTTTATTTCTGTCAGATCAAACTTCATTCGTCAGTACTTGTCGTTATCTTTAGGATACAGGAGAGAGGGGCCCCTGTTTACACAGGTTTACCTTATGAGAATTTGTTAAGATTACACGTGCAGATACGCCTCCAGCACCATGTACCGGGCCCGGTCTTACTTCAAAAATCAAACATACGGTACATATACAATGTTTGCAACACTTCGGCCTGTACACTTCAAAACCATGCGAAGGGCTACCTGAGGCACCTGCTAAACGCAGTCAGGTACTTTTGTTCCCCTGCCGCCAGGTTAAAAAATGTTAATTAATTCATGCTCATAACGTAATCCCCCTGCTACTCTATATCTTTGGCTCCAGCTCATTACTACATATACAGCCACGCCTGATGGCTTATTTTCTGGTATATACTTTTCAATGTCATCACAAAAGAGGAATTTTGCCGGTCTATGAATATTGTAGTTGACTCTGGCAATACCTTCTCCAAAATCGGCTGGTTTTTGGGAGATACTCTCGTTGAGTACCGGGTGCGGCTGCACTTTGATGAACTCGTGTCAGCCATTCGCTCACGGCCCCCACAGCACCTGATTTATTCATCGGTGAGTCGTCCGGTGGAAGAATTTAAAGCGGCTCTCCAACTTGACATCCCCATATTGGATCTTACTGGTTACACGCCGGTCCCCATTACCAAGCTCTACGACACCCCGCATACCCTGGGTGCCGACCGGGTAGCGGCGGCAGTGGGTGCGGCAGGCCTGTTCCGTAACGAGGACCTGATCGTTATAGACATGGGTACCTGCATTACCTACGACTACGTAGACAGCAGCGGCAACTTTCAGGGAGGGCTTATTTCACCCGGTTTGCGTATGCGATTCAAGGCCATGCATTCGTTTACTGAAAGGCTCCCTCTGGTGGAGTCGGAGGGTATACCACCGCTGATTGGTAAAAATACAACCCACGCCATGCAGAGCGGCGTCATGAACGGTCTGCTGGGAGAGTTGAACGGAATAATAGAAGCGTACCGCCAGATCGCACCAGCCAGTAAAGTGGTGATGTGCGGCGGCGACGCACCTTTTTTTGAAAGTCGTCTGAAACCGACCATATTTGCAGTGCCAGAACTGGTACTGATTGGACTGAACCGAATATTACTACACAATGTCGCTTTATAGCAGGATTAAATCACTTTCCGCCGGGTTACTACTGGCGGGGCTCTTCTCTACCTCATTTTCAGCACTCTATGCACAGGGCCTAGGAAACTCGCCCTATTCAGTACTGGGTCTTGGTGAATCATACAGTGACGCCTTTGCCGCCAGCCAGAGTATGGGCGAAGCCGGTGTGAGCGTCAGTAATGGTATACATATCAACAACCTCAACCCGGCCCTCTGGGTGCGTAACCGGTATACAACCTTTGAATTTGGTACGATTGGTCAGTACAAGCAGTTAGCCGCCCCTACTGCGACCCAGCGTGACCTGGGCGCCAACCTGGCTTATCTGGCGATTGCCTTTCCCGCTGCCCCCAAGTGGACACTGGGCTTCAGCCTGAAACCGTACAGTTTTGTTGACTTTGAAAGCCGTACTACTGATAAAGTACCGGGTACTATCTACGATGCCTACTACTACTATACAGGGCGTGGTGCCGTCAACAAGGCCGCCTTTACCAACGCCTTCCAGATTGGCAAGTACCTGAGTGTAGGTCTTGAGTCTTCCTACCTGTTTGGTAACATCCGCAGGTCGTCCGAATCGCAACTGCTGATTGGCGACGGACGCGACTACCTTATAGGCCGTAACGAACGTACCAGCTACGGAGATATTTCCTTCCGGGGAGGAGCCGCGCTTCGTCTCCCACTCAAGGAAAACAACAAACTGAATCTGAACCTGGGGGGATCGTACAGCTTTGGTACCAACCTCAATGCCCGCCAGACTACCAGCTTTGACCTTTCTAACAATTCGTTCCCTATCGGTCAACCCGATACCCTTACCAACAACGAGCAGGGAGGCGTATACCTGCCCTCACAGTACCGTATGGGCGTGAGTCTGGAGTGGCCGTTTCGGTTTACCATTGCCGCCGACTACGAGCACCAGGCATGGGGCAATTACCGTAGCTTTGCCAATACCAACGAAGGATTTGCCAATTCGAGCAAGTTCCACATCGGGGCTGAGTACATTCCCCGCTTTACCTCTACCCGCTACCTCGACCTGGCCGCTTACCGCGTAGGATTTACCCACGGCAAGTCTCCCTATAACCCTGGAGGCAACCACCTCAACGATACCAGCGTGAGCTTAGGTATTACCTTACCCATCGGACGCGGTGGTAACTCCTTTACGCTAAGCCTCATCGGCGGACAGCGTGGCGTGATCAGCAACCAGGCCATCCGGGAGCGTTACGGAAGAGTACTCCTCGGGCTGTCGCTGACGGATGTGTGGTTTGTGAAGCAACGTATTGATTAATAGCGGGGTGTGGCTACGTTTGGATCTGCAAAAAGTACAGGTTTGGGAAACGTAGTCGCGCTGCCAGTTGTTTAAGTCTCAGTATGTTGAGAAGCCAAAAAACAGCATCAGTATTACCTATGGGAAGTAAGGCTCTGTCTTTGATGAGTATCGTTTTGTTGTCCTGGCTATTTATGGCCTGCGAAGATGACAAAAACAAAGCCGCTACGCCGTATAACGGCCCCGTTGAGGAAGTTAATGACGTTCGGGTACTGTACAGTGAAAAGGGGAATCTGAAAGTGGAGATGAAGACGCCCAAACAATTTCGCTACGAAAACGAGAACAAGATATTTCCGGATACGATCAACATCAACTTCTTCGATGATACCGGCAGCAGCGTAGTAACTACCCTGCGGGCCGATTCGGGCCGGTACGATAATTCCAAGAGCTTGTATGTAGTAAAGGGGAATGTGCGGGTGGTGAATTCAAAAACGCAGGAACGACTGGCTACTACCGAACTCTACTGGAATCCCAATACTAAGAAAGTCTACACGGATAAGGCTGTAACTATTGAAAAACGTATGACGGGCGACGTCGTAAAAGGTATCGGACTGGATGCCGAGCAGGATTTCTCCCAAACATCTATTCGTAAACCGACAGGTATATTCAGCATAGAAGCTCCCTATTAATAGGGAGCTTCTATGCTTTTTACTTCTCTATTGTTTCTCACACTTGCTTAGTACCTCCGTCACCATTTCGGTATTGGTATAGGTACTGTCTTTCCCCCACGTATTGTACACATAGGTAGCGATCTCGGCAATTTCCAGATCCTTGAGATTGGGATTTGCCGGCATAGGCCGGTTGTAGGTCTTACCGGCTACGGTTATTTCACCTGACATCCCATAGCGGGTAATACAGATAAAACGCGACTTATCAGCAAGGTACTCTGATCCGGCCAGGGGCGGGTACAGATTAGCCAGCCCTTTTCCGTCGGCCTGGTGACAGTTGGCACAGTAGGTAGTATACAACTGATAGCCTTCGGAGTAGTACTGATCCCTTTTGAGCTCTTCGGAGCTTTGGCAGGCAGTCAGTAAAGCCACTAACACACCCAGGGCGAAAAAAGCGACTCTTTGTAAGCGAAATGAACTCACGATTGTTTGTACTCGGCTAGTAGCGTTTTGAGATCCTGTATAAGTTTCTGGGTACCGTCTTCGGTGGTACCGTCGTACATACCGCGTACCCGCTTCTGCTTATCCACCAGGATAAACGCGCCACTGTGTATATACCCTCCTTCGGCCAGGGAATCTTCGTTGGCGGTCACCATGTAGCTCCCCTGTCCTATTTCGTAGATCTTCTCCTTCGGTCCCGTTACAAACTGCCACTGCTTACCCGTTACACCCAGGTCCTTGGCATACTCATTGAGTACTTCGGGCGTATCGTGAGCGGGATCAATGGAGTGCGACAGGATCATCACCTCGGGGTTTCCTTTGATCTCCTCGTATACCTTGATCATTTGCTTTTTCATGACCGGGCAGATAGTCGGACAAGACGTAAAGAAGAAATCACTTATATAGATCTTCCCATCCAGGTCCTTTTGAGTAACGGTGTCGCCGTATTGATTGACAAAGGCAAAGGCCGGAATGGTATGGTATACGGTATCTACTACCTCCTTGCCATCTACCGTTTTGGTGACTGCTTCCCGCTCACCATATATGGGCAGCTTTTTCTCACCAGTACTACAGGCGGTAATCAGGGCGGCGAAAGCGATTGCCGTCAGTCCGGCCACCCATTGGTTTTTATTGATAAGCATCATTGGTAATCTTGAGGTACTACAAAATCCGGAAGCACCGAGCGCTTCGATTATTTTTTCAGAAAGCCTTCCGCCTCCTGAATACTTTTCAGGGTTTTCTCCCTGACCACTGTTATTTTTTCTTTCTCCTTATTGAAGTACTCTAGGGCCTGATCGGCAGGAAGTGCCTTGGCCGAGTCGCCCCGGTACTGGTACATCCACTCCATCATCAGGCTATCCGCCAATACAAGCTGACGGTTCAGGTCAGTGGCTTTCAGCCGCTCTTCCGCCAGCGTAGTACTGCTAACGCCATCCTCCTGCATACTATCCAGGCTGGCTATTTTGACGGTCAGGCCCTGCTTAAGCTTCATGACATCGTCCATCCTGGGCATTACTTCATCGTGTATGGTAAGTACTTCTTTCTCGGCTTCCTGCACCTGATCTTTTTCCTGATTACAGCTCCAGAAAGCTACTAACGATAGAACAGCAAGTGTCTTAAAATTCATAACGTGGAATGTTGATTGAAGAGGGTAGTATATAATTAATTAGAGTTGTCAGGATAGTTTGGGTTGCTTTTTCTTACCATTACTGCTACTGCTGTAAGTCCCGTTCAGGATTTCGCGGGCATTATTTACGACGGTCTCCGATGGAGTACGTCCTCCGATCATCTGGGCAATCTCCATCACGCGCTCCTCAAAGGTGAGTCTGCGGATACGGCTGACGGTCTTGGCCGATGAATTGTCTTTGTATACAAAGTAATGCGCAGTACCCTGGGCGGCAATCTGGTGCAGGTGCGTGATGGCTATGATCTGGTGGCTATGGGCCATGTGCTGCATCATGTTACCCATCTTGATGGCGATCTCACCCGACACACCGGTATCGATCTCGTCAAAGATGATGGTAGGCAGCTTGCGCTTATCGGCCAAGATGTACTTAAACACCATCATCAGACGCGAGAACTCACCCCCGGAAGCCACGCTACGCAGCTCCTGCGGACGGATACCCTTGTTGGCGCTGAACAGGAACGAAATAAAGTCAGTACCATCCACCGTAGGCGCTACCTGCGATACCTCAATAGACAGTGAAGCATTGGGCATCCCCAGCTCAAACAGCCAGCGGCAGATCTGCTGCTCTATCTCCCTGGTAACCGCCAGACGGGAAGCCGAAAGCTTCTCCGCGCTTTTCAGCATGCGCTCCTGGGTAGTCTCCACGTCCAGCTTGGCCTTCTGGAGCTCATCGTCCAGATTAAGTACCTTGCTTACTTTGGCTTCCAGATCGTGCTGGATGTCCAGTAGCTCCTGCAGGGTACGCACCTGGTGCTTTTGCTGGAGCTGGTACAGCTGATCCAGACGCTCACGTACCACGATGGTACGCTCATCGTCAATATCTACCATACTACCTGCATTGCTGATTTCGTCGGCCAGATCACGTAGTTCAATGAGCGCGCTCTGTGCCCGCTCGCGGAGTTGCTCGTAATCCGATACCAGTCGGCTTGCCTGCGTCAGGGTACCGATGGCGCTTTTCAGCATATCCAGTACCGACTGCTCCGGGTTATCGAGGTAGTCGTACGCCAGCTGCAGACGCTCCTTGATCTCGACGGCATTCTCCAGCAGGTTGAGTTCACGCTCAAGCTGGTCCTGCTCATCAGGCTGAATATTGGCATCGCTCAGCTCCTGATACAGGAAGTTGTTGTAGTCAAACTCCTTCCGCATCCGGCCGGCCTCTGAGTTGAGTTTTTCGTAGGTATCGCGGGCCTGCTTGTAGGCACGGTAATCACTCCGGTACTTCTTAAGCAAGGCATCGTTGGTGGCGTAGGTATCCACCACCTGTAGCTGAAATTCGTTATTACCCAGCATAATGGTATCGTGCTGGGAATGGATATCCATAAGCTGGTCAGTAACCCGGCGCAGTGTGTCCAGGTTAACGGGAGTATCATTCACAAAGGCGCGTGACTTACCCGAAGGGCTGATTTCGCGACGAACGATACAGCTCTGGGAGAAGTCCAGCTCCTCTTCATCAAATATATGTTCAACCGCATAGCCCGATACATCAAATGTACCTTCTATGACGCATTTCTGGGTTGGGTCATACAGGGACTTACTATCGGCCCGGTTGCCCAGCAACAGACCTATAGCACCCAGCATGATAGATTTTCCGGCACCCGTCTCACCCGTAATGATATTCAACTGCGGATCAGGCGATAGCTCAAGGTGCTCAATAAGGGCGTAATTCTTGATCAGTAAGTTTGAAAGCATGTTGTTGTGGACTGTTAAAAAGCGGTCCGTCGAAGAAGCAGGAAAATACAGTACGGGAAGTTAGATAACCTACCTCAAACCACAAAATACACCGGTCAGATACCTCTGGTACCAGCACCGGCGCTCATGGGTTATTTACCTGTTCTGCCTGCGAAGTTAATCAAGTATTCAACAAATCAGAAGCAGCAGGGGTTCGGTATATGTAAAAGATATTCAATAAAATAGCAGGGGCTCAGTAGGAGCTTTTTTTGTCGTAGATAACTTCCTCCATTTCAGCTACCGGTATCACATGTCGGTGCCCGCGGGAGTCACGAATCGTCAGTGTATAGGGCGAATAGGTAAGTAGCTGACCCAGGTGCGTATGGCCACTTCGTAGTACTACATGGAGGTCTTGTCCGGATAGTTCGTTGAGCCGGGCGGGGACATCAACCGCACCAATCCGGATGAGGCGCTTGCTCATAGAAGGAAGGTCTTATTGAATCAGTTTACGATATAGTTCTGTCTTGGCCGGATCCATCGAGGAAAGCAATGTATATACCTGCTGGCGTTCATCCGGCCCTGCCTCTCTCATCATGTTAAAGAGCTCCTCCGACTTGGCATCAAAAAATGAATTGATCACGATAGCCCCCGGACGCAACTGCGACACCTGCTTGATCGTGTTAAGTACTTCCAGCACCTTTTTGCGGGTTTGGCCGGGCGTTTCGGTAGCGGCGTCAAGCCCCTGGCGGTGGTAGGCATACAGGCCCTCCCGGAAAGGAATAAACTGCTGACTCATGAGGTTCTCGATAAGCCAGTAGCGGTTGCGCGTGTCGGTATTGCCCCAGGCTTTCTGAAAAGTGGAGGCATTGCGGGCCAGCGTAGCCAGGTTGAACGCCCGCTGAATAAACGGACTGCCGCCCTGCTTGCTGAACGAGTCGTAGTCAAGGGCCAGCGCTATGTACGCATAGTAGGCCAGCGTAAAGGGCAGCTCGTCGGTATAGTTGTTTTCGTTAAAAAACATCGGGCTGTTGGGCAGGTACGTAAAGTTGAAGTTCCGGTCCACGTACGTAAACAGAACCGTCTCATAGGTACTATTGTAGACCGGACGGGTAATGATCAGCTGAGCATTGGCCTCGTAGCTCCCCTGCGTGACCGACCGGATCAGGTTAATGTTGAGCTTGCATTTGATGCGCTCTTCGGGCGCAAACTGATCGTTGGTCCAGCGGGTGTTGTTCAGGAACTCGGTGATGTAGGTCTTCAGCTGCCCCATCGTCTGCGCGTCGGTTTTCTGCTGCGCAAACAGCTGATCATAGTTTAAGTTGACGGTGCAGTTGAGTTCCTGCGCCTGAGCAGCCGCCCCTCCTACCCACAACACCATCAATAGCCACCGGAAAATCACCTTTTTCATGCTTCGCTCCATTTGTCAATAATAATCTCCATGATATCGCGGGCCGCCTTCTGCTTGGATTTCAGCTCGTAGTGCCGGATACGTTCTTCTTTGTCAATAACGGTAATTTTGTTGGTATCGTGTGCAAAGCCGGCGCCGGCATCGTTCAGTGAGTTCAGGACGATGTAGTCCATATTCTTACGCTGCAGCTTATCCATGGCATTGGCCAGTTCGTTGTCTGTCTCCAGCGCAAAGCCAACCAGTAGTTGCTCCTCCCGCTTTTGGCTACCCAATGTAGCCGCAATGTCTACCGTTTTGACCAGGTCAAGCGTTAGTACGTCATCTTTCTTCTTGATCTTTTGCGTAGCAGCCTGTGCCGGTTTGTAATCCGCTACCGCTGCCGTCAATATGGTCAGGTCACACTGTCCAAAGTACTCCTGCGCCGCCTCGTACATCTCCTGGGCCGACTGTACCCTGATCATCCGGATCGAATCATCCGGAACAGGCAGTGCGGTAGGGCCGCTTACCAGCGTTACCTGAGCTCCTGCGTAGGCAAAAGCCTGAGCCAGGGCATAGCCCATTTTGCCGGTTGAATGATTACTGATGTACCTCACCGGGTCAATGGCCTCCTGCGTAGGACCCGCCGTAATAAGTACCCGCTTCCCCACGGCTACCTCGCGCCGGAAGAAGTGCTTTTCCAGTACCGCCACAATGGCCTCGGGCTCGGCCAGGCGCCCATCCCCTACCAGCCCACTGGCGAGTTCGCCGTAACCGGCCTCAATGATAGTATTACCATAGGTTACCAGCCGCCGCAGATTGCTTTGCGTACTTGGGTGGTGGTACATGTCCAGATCCATAGCCGGAGCGAAGAACACCGGGCACCGGGCGGAGAGGTACACGGCCGAAAGCAGGTCGTCACAGAGGCCATTGGCACACTTAGCCAGTGTATGGGCGGTGGCCGGGGCTACTATCATGGCATCAGCCCAGAGGCCCAGCTCCACGTGGTTGTTCCAGGTACCATCCTCCCCCTTTACATAAGAGCTAAGAGCCGGTCGTTTGGAAAGAGTTGCAAGAGTCAGCGGCGTAATAAAGTCACGGGCCGCTTCGGTCATAATGACCTGTACCTCGGCCCCCGCTTTGACAAGTAACCTTACCAATAAGGCCGACTTATAGGCGGCGATACTTCCTGATACTCCTACTAGTATTTTTTTACCTGACAGAAACAAAGCTGATCAAGATTTAATGATCCTATTGATGTAGCAATATCCTTACCACTATGACCAGATACTACTAAAAGAAGCAGCCGTACGAACAAAATGACGGTCCGTACGGCTGCTTCTTATTACATGCTATTTTTAGATATCCTTATCCTCTTCGGCATTGCGATGAGCAAAGTAAGTCTTACCTTCCAGAAACTCGTCAATAGCCATGCTGCTGGCCTTAGGCATACGCTCGTAAAACTTAGAGATTTCGATCTGCTCCCGGTTTTCGAATACCTCTTCGAGGTTATCAACACCCGAAGCAAATTCGGCCAGTTTGTTGTTCAGTTCTTCTTTCATCTTACTTGAAACCTGACGGGCGCGCTTCGAGATGATCGAAACCGATTCGTACAGATTACCCGTAACAGCAGCAATCTTGTCAGTGTCACGAGTTACGATAGATGGATTCGTTGCCATAATCTTACTTATTTCTACTTTTAGTGATGATCGGTTATTTAATGGAAGAAGATGCTTCCGAGGTAGTTACCCGGGATGGCTTGGTAGCCGGATCTCCTTCATTTTCTTTCTTCTGTTGCTTGGCTTTTTCGGCAGCAGCAATACGATCCAATTCCTGCACGCTCTCACCATATAGCTTTTCAGCAGTACGGATGTACTCGCTCTTGGGATACTTATCAATAAACGCCTGGTAGTACTTCACTACATCTTCGTAACGTTCTTTCTGCTTAGCGGCAAAGCTGCTCTTGGCCAGGTTATACTGGGCATCCACCCGCAGGTACGACAATTCCTCGTTGAAGTTTGAATCCGGAAAATCCTTCTGGAAGTTGCCAATTGAAATAACAGCTGACTTCAGTGAACCCAGGTTGAAATCACTGATCTTGTAGTACAGTTTGGCCTTTTCGTACGCTTTCAGCTCCAGCTTATTGCGCAGCTCCATAATGAAGCGGGTACACTCGTTGCGGAAGGGGCTTTCGGGATAGGTATTGATAAAGTCCTGCATGGCCGAAATCGCCGTCATGGTACTGGTCTGGTCCAGGTTGTGCGGAGCCGAGTCCTTGTAGAGGGAGAAGGCATGCATGTACAGGGCCTCGTGGGCGTATTCACTACGAGCGTAGGTATCGTAGAACTTCTTAAACAGGTACTGGCTCATGTTGTAGAGCCCCTGGTGATACTGTGTGTACGCGTAGTAAAACTGCGCCATCTCCGACTCAGTACTACCTTTCAGGATCGGGATCAGCTCCTCAAACAGCAAACCTGCTTTGTAGAACTCCCCTTTCTTGTAGTACTTAACTGCCGCATCGTACTTTTCCTGGTCAGTACCTGACTTCTGCAGCTTAGCAAAAGGGCTGCATGACGTAATAAATAATACGGTGATAATCAGTAAGAAATAACCCGCAGTTGTGTTCTTTCGCATAGGGTTGCAAAGATAATAAAAAAAGCTACACCATTCTAACGAAAGGGTAGCTAAGAAAGTGCCTTGATGTAAAGTTATTGCTGATGACGAACCAGCATTTTCTTAGTAGCCACTTTTTTCCCTTCCACGGCCAATTGATAGAAGTATACACCCGTAGGTAGTTCACGGGTATTGACATTTAGTTTGGTATCGTTTTTATCCAGAGAAAACTCCGCTACTGGTGAACCTAGTACATTGTAAATGATCAGCTTAGCATCACGCACTGACGAACTAAGCGTATAGTCTATTTCAGCCGATTCGTTGGCCGGATTGGGATAGATATTCGAGACGGTGATACGATCGCTGGAGTAGAGCTTCTCTTCTACCCGCTCCTTATCCTCAAATCCGATTCCACGGCGCTCACTGCGGTCTACCTGAGCTACAATCGGTGCTGTAGTCTCTCGTACCGTAGCCGTCTGGGCCGCTGCTGGATTAGCAAACAACAGGGAACGATAGTAGTCATTCAGGGCCGTAGCCTTAGGCAGCGCAAGGGGTTTGTATTCAATGACGGCTGGTTGTCGTACCAGGGTCGGTCGGTCGAGCCCCGCCGGCTGCTTTTTATAAGCCATATCCAGACGGCTGCGAGTCGCAGTAGTCTGGGCAGTAGCAATGGCTGCGGTGAATACTATATATGCAATAAGTAGAGTTTGCTTCATGGCATTTAGTTAGGTACACGCCAGTAGATTTGCGGTCTGTACTGGTCCTTTTTACAAAAATATACATAAAAAATTGTACTATCAAAACTTATTGTGTAACAGAGGGGAATTTTTTAGAAAATTTCGTAAAAGGCTATTTCTCAGCCCTCTGTTACCTCAAGGAACAAAAAGTATGCTAAAAGGTTTTTGAGTATTTATCTCAACGATTTATAGCTCCAACTGCTCCTTTGCCCTGTTTCAACTCATTCTTACTCACGGGTTCAGCCGCCGGTGGTACCTCGGCCCAGATGGTTTGAGCCCGGGTAGGTTTCTCATTAATCCGCCAGTTAAAGCCCTCCAGCTTTCTCTTATCCGGTTGTATTTTTTGGGGAGGGATGAGTTCACCGTCCGGTCGCCCGACAAACGAAATCCGCTTGACCCGGTTGTCCAGAAACTGGATATTCATCTTACCGCATTCTACTCTATTCAAGCCAATTAGCTTTTCGTCTTCACCCACGGCGTAGTAGACACTCTGGCCGTTCCCGTCTACCAATACCTGCCTCAATTTATTTTCAGAATTGAAATATGCCTGAATCGTCCTGCCCTTGACCTGGTTATGCTGATTCAACAAAGTATCCTCCGAAATCACAAACGAATTACTTTTCAGCAGCATCCGGTTGATCTTGTTATTGACCAGATAGGCATTGATTGAGTCTGCCACCAGCTGATAGTTGTCACTCCACAATATGGGGTTCCTGAAGAACAAGATTGTGGAGTCGGATGTATTGTACACCAGCGAATCGCACTTACCCTGAAAATCAGTCTTGAACATATAGATGTTCTTGTTCCCAATCAGCCTCCGGGTACTGTCTACCTTGTTTTCGTAGGAGTACAGAGTATCCGCTCGTATAAACAGGGTATCTGCCTGCACCACACTACGAACCAGTGCCCGTCCGTATACCTTCGAAAAGCCCTCCTTTCCCCGATAAAACCCTTCTTCACCGGTCAGCAAGGTCTTGTCATTTTTTGCTAATATCTCTACGTTGCCTTTGGCAAATCCAATCTCTTTAAGGTTATCATAGAATAATGAATCACCCGTCAGCGTGTAGGACTCATTATCTACCGAAGTACGGGTATTGAATATGGCTTCCCTAGTCTCGGTGTTATAGCGCCCCTTATTGGCTACCAGCGTACCGTCTTTACTCTCTATACGCGTTTTACCCTGAAAGTGTGACCACTTGGTAATCGAATTATAAAACAGAGTATCCGTAGTAAGTGTATATTTGGGGTTTACAATCTTCACATTGCGATAGTAGGTAAACTCCTTGGTTCTGGTATTATAAAAGCCCTCTTCGCTGGTCAGGACGTTGTCTTTATCAACGGTCCGGCCTGGTGCGGGATAACTGGCAATTCCTACCGCCATATCGTACACCAGCTTTCGCGAAGTGAGCGTACTTTTCTTATCTTTCAGCATGGCTTTCCGACCACTCACAATAGCCAGTCGGGTATCGCCATAGTAGTAGAGGGTATCCCCCGTAACCGTAATGGTATCCCCCTGTACAATTTTCACGTTACCATAGGCCTCAATCAGGTTAGAGGCTACGTTATGTATGGCCAGGTTGCAATGCAGCACCGCTCCCTTGTGGCGAAAGCGGACGTTGTTGACCACCCGGCGTACCTCCACTCCTCCCTCATTCGTAATAACCAGACTATCCGATCCGGGGAGTAGCTCTACCCGCTCGGTAGGTCCACCCGCCCCTCTCGGAGGTCCTATCTGCGCCCACGTGTACGACGAAGCAAGCAGCAAACCAAAGAACACGATCAGTTTCATCGTCTGTTTGACTATATGGACTCCTGAAAGTTTAATATGGTTGCCTGTGGCGGCTATTTTTTTTGATTGCTTCATGTGGTGGAGGTTTCTGCCTACCTTTGAAAGATTGCTCATTGAACTCACAAAATTACATCATTAACCTCAGCCCGGTTTATGCTGGATGCTTTTTTAACGTTTATTAACGCTCATAAGATTCCACTGCCTCAGGACCGGACACTATTAACTGTAAGCGGAGGGATCGATTCGGTCGTAATGGTAGACTTATTTTCGAAAGCAGGGCTTCACTTGGGCATAGCACACTGCAACTTCGGACTGAGAGGAGAAGAATCCGAAGTCGATGAGCTATTTGTTAAAGAGCTGGCGGAACAGTACGGGGTCCCCTTCTATACCAAACGATTTGATACCGCAGCCTATGCCCGAGACAGGGACGTTTCTACCCAAATGGCCGCCCGTGACCTGCGCTACGCCTGGTTTGAGGAAGTACGCCGGCAGGAGGGCTACGACTACATAGCCACCGCCCACCATAGCAACGATGCCATCGAAACGGTACTACTCAACCTGGTACGGGGCACCGGACTGGCCGGACTTAGAGGCATCACCTTCCGCAACGGCGCCTTGATCCGTCCTCTGCTTTTCGCATCACGGGAGCAAATAGAGCAGTATGCGGCCATCCATAGCCTGCGCTGGCGCGAAGACAGCTCCAACCAGAGTACCTACTACCGCCGTAATTTGCTGCGGCATCAGGTAGTACCAGTACTCAGGCAAATCAATCCATCGCTTGAAGATACCTTTCAGCTCACAGCCGAGCGGCTTCGGGCGGCGGAGGCGCTCCTGGCGGCACACATGAAAGAATGGCAGCAGCAGGCGGTCCGTACCGAAGGAGCTGTGCTGCGGATATCCATTGCCTCTCTACTGCAGGCTACCGAACCCGTGTACCGGCTGGCCGAGTTGCTGCAACCCCATGGATTTACATATCAGCAGGCGCAGCAAATCGTAAATACGCTGGAAGGACTAGCCGGTAAACTATTTCAGTCCCCTACCCACACGCTGGTGAAGGACCGGACCGAGCTGCTGCTGATGCCTACACCCCTCCCCTCGGAGGAAGTACTTATTGAGGAGTCCAGTACGATGGTACAGTTTGGCCCGACTCTATTTAGCATTGAGCGGCTGGCCCGTCCGTCACAGTTCCAGATAGCCACCAACCCCCATACCGCCACCTTCGACTCCGATAAGCTCAAGTACCCCCTGCGTCTACGCTCCTGGCGCCAGGGCGACTGGTTTTGTCCGCTGGGAATGGGGGGTAAGAAAAAGAAAGTGAGCGATCTGCTGGTAAACCTGAAAATCCCCCGCACCCTGAAAGAAACCATTCCGGTACTGGTTGATAGTCAGGACCAGATCGTATGGGTAGCGGGTCTCAGGCCTGACCATCGTTTTCGGATTACTGATCAGACGACCCATCTTACTCTAATGACTATGACACAGGGACATTTCCCACCGGCCTAACCGAAAGACAGTAAGGCTATTACCCTGTTCTCTCCCATAGTACTTTTATTATTAGGTCGCTATGACATTTCTGCATCCGATGTATTGCAGCCCTTACCTTAATCTGCTAATTTTCCAGTCCGAAAAGATAAAAACAGGCATCATATTTGCTTCAAACCGTACCCAAGGATAATGCTATTACCCTCACTTTGCCTAACACACATGAAAGAAATCTACCGACATACATTACTACTGCTGGCCGCCCTGCTGCTTACGTTCGGGGCTATGGCACAAAGTGCCCGTTTGCGAACTGCCAACAAGCAGTTTGAGGACATGAGCTACACCAGCGCCGTGAGATTGTATGAGGAGTTTTTACGTATTGACAGAAGAAGAGATCCGGCCGAAACACGTGAAGCCCTCATCAATCTGGGCTATAGCTACCGCCGCCTGCAGGATACCCGTAACGCCGAGCGCGCTTATAGTGAGCTGGTCAACAGCTTTACGGATCTGCCGAGCGAAGTATACCTCTACTACGCGCAGTCGCTGGCCTCTAACCGCAAGTACCGCGAATCCCAAAAAATGTACGCTAAGTACGGTGAAAAGCAGAAAGAAGACCTGCGCGGGCGACGCTTCACGGTATCTTACATGGATATGAACCGCTTCTACCAGGACTCGTCATCCTATAAGCTCGAGTACATACCCATCAATTCCAACCAGGCTGATTTCAGTCCGATGTACTATCAGAAGGGTCTGGTGTTTGTATCGGCCCGGAACGAGGGTGGCCCGGTGAAGCGGGTATTCAGCTACAACCAGACGCCCTTCCTGGACCTGTACTTCCACCCCGACACTACTGAACTGCGAGGTACCTTTGAGTCCACCACGGCTTCGTCACTGGGAGGATCTGCCATTAACAATTCGTCGAAAAGCACCCCCGGTACCGAGAAGCCACTCAGTAAAACGGAGGAATTCAGCCGGACCCTCAATACCAAGTACCACGAAGGTCCGATGACTTTCTTTAAGGATCAGAAGCGGATGATCTTCACCCGCAACAACGATGACCGGGGCAAGTCAGGAAAGAGCGATCAGGGCATCCGTAAGCTAATGCTGTACTACGCTGAGCAGAACAGTAGTAACAAGTGGGGCAATGTTAAAGAATTGCCCTTTAATAACAAGGAGTACTCGTGCGGACACCCGGCCCTCTCACCGGATGACTCCAGGCTATACTTTGTTTCGGATATGCCCGGAGGCTACGGAGGTACCGACCTGTACGTAGTAGACTACAACAACGGGCAGTGGGGTACTCCGGTCAACCTGGGCCGCGAAATCAACACCGAGGGCAATGAGATGTTCCCTTACGTAGACGCCAACGGAATCCTGTACTTCTCGTCGGACGGTCACGAGGGGTTGGGTGGTCTGGATGTTTTCATGGTGGAGCTGAAGGATGACATACCTGTCAGAAACGTCCAGAACCTGGGAGCCCCTATCAACTCCGAACGCGATGACTTTGGCTTCATTACCGATGCCAATCGTACCTCGGGCTATCTGAGCTCCAACCGGAAGCGCGGATCCTCTGATGATAACATTTACAGTTTCCGCCGGGTGTGCAAGCAGCTCAACATCTACGTATACGATGCCAAAACCAAAGAACCGCTGGAAGCAGCCGACGTACGAATGATGAAGAATGGCGTGAACCAGGTACTTCAGCAGACCGGCATGGACGGCAGTATCCGCCTGTGCCTTGATGTAGCTACCGAATACGAATTTAAGGCCATCAAAGAGGGCTATGCGGCTAACAGCATCCGTTTTTCATCGCAGACCCAGTCTTCGCAGCCTACCATGGGACTATCCATTTACCTGGACCGTAGCGAAAACACCATCGTAAAAGGGGTAATCAGGAAGGAAGTAAACCAGCAGCCGGCCGAAGGGGTGAAGGTTACCCTGCGCAACGAGAAGAGCAAAACCGAAGAAACCGTTACGACCGGCCCGGATGGTAGCTACGAGTTTGATATGGATCCTAACTCTAAGTATACCATCGTAGCGGAGAAAGATCGCTACGCTACGGATCAAAACCAGCTTAAGACCAAAAAGCGCGGAGCCGTAGTGGAGAATAACATAGGTATTTACGGTGAAGGAGATGTGTTCAGGCTGGATAACATCTACTACGACCTTAACAAATTCAACATCCGGTCTGACGCTGCCAAGGAACTGGATCGTGTTGTAGGACTTATGAAGAAGTACCCGAATATGAACATCGAGATTCGCTCCCACACCGATAGCCGCGCTAATGCCGACTACAACCAGATGCTTTCGGAGCGCCGGGCACGGGCAGCCTTTGCCTACATGCAGAGAAAGGGTATCGAACCCAGTCGAATGGTGGCCAAAGGATACGGTGAAAGTGAACTCCTGAACGATTGTGCGGATGGCAAAGATTGCGCCGACGCCGACCACCAGCTCAACCGCCGTACCGAGTTCAAAATATTATCAGTTAAGTAAACAAGTAAAAAGTGCCTATATCACAAAAAAGCCTCCGTCACTTGACAGAGGCTTTTTTTTAGCCAGTTGTACCAGCTCAATCATATCAGGACCAGCGACGTGTAGCCAGTACCCCTATTGTAAAAGCCAGCGAAGCGAGTGCCCCGTATACAACGGCCTTATGCGTGGCAGCCCATACCTGCGGACTGAAGTCCCACGCCTGGGCGTCGAAACTGCCGTGGGCTCCGTAGTCGCCGGATAGGGGTTCGTACAGGTTATCCTTGCGGGTAGGATCTTTGGGTTCGTCGGTCTGCTGCCCGTCGTATCCTATTTTGCCCAGGTACTTATCCAGCAGCCCCGGTATAAACTTATTACCCAGGATGGCCTGCACTGTAGGGTAGCCCACGTACAACTCCCGCTGCGGATGCTTAGCTACGTGTACTATGGCACGGGCGGCTACTTCGGGCTGGTAGATGGTACCCATCGGACGGGGCTTGTTGGGCAGGTGGCTTTTTACAAACTCAAACTGTGTGGTATTCATAGCCGGTAGCTGTACCATGCACAGGTCAATGTTGCTGTTGTCGTGGTAAAGCTCTGACCTGAGCGAATCGAAAAAGCCCTGTATCCCGTGCTTGGCTCCGCAGTAGGCCGACTGCAGCGGAATACCCCGGTACGCCAGCGCCGACCCCACCAGGATAATGGTACCTGCATTGCGGGGCAGCATTCGTTTCAGCGCTGACTGCGTACCATATACCTGACCCAGGTAGGTAACTTCCGTTACGCGTTTAAAATCCTTCACATCCAACTCCTTGAACGGCCCAAACACGCTGATCATGGCGTTATTGACCCAGATATCAATGGGTCCCAGCTCTCTTTCGATCTGTTCGGCAGCCGCCTCTACCTGATCAGGATCGGCTACATCTGTGGGAATGGCCAGCGCTTTTCCTCCGTATTCTTCTACCTCTTTTTTTGCTCCTTCCAACCCATCCTTCCCCCGGGCCAGCAGCCCCACATGGGCGCCATTCCTGGCAAACTCACGGACTATGGCCCGACCCAATCCGGCCGAAGCACCGGTTACGACAACTACCTTCCCTTTAAAATCGCCTGTATCTTTCATTGTTTGTAAAGATTAGTTTTGAAATGTTTAGAGTTGTACTGCTTCCACAAGAGACGCTTTCACTAGTCCCCTTTCATAATAGCGTCGTATACCAGTCCGGTAGCAACGGCATCTACGGTATGAAGAATCACATCATTAGATAGATATCTACTACATCTTACCAAAATATCCTGCCACCACCACGGCGCTCCTCTATTTTAACCATCTGACAACCAACGTATACACATAAATATGCAAAAGAATGGCAGCCTGTACCATTCTTCCGCATAGGGCTATATCTAGTGCTATCGCATGATTTTTAGCCGGGCAGGTACTCCTTCAGCATATCTTTGAGCGACTGCCTGATGATTCCTGACTCCTCCGGATCCCCCTTCGCCAGTGCCATTGAAAAATTCTTGATATGCTTCATGCTGAGGTGGGGTGGAATGATGGGAACATTCGGATCCGTCACCACATCCAACACCGCCGGGCGATCCGCCGCCAGTACCTGGTCCCAGGCATCTCCGATCTTGGCGGGGTCTTCGACCCGGATTCCCTTCAGGCCCAGCATCTCAGCATATTGGGCATAGTTAAAGTCCGGTATATCCTGCGAAGCTTCAAACTTGGGGTCACCGCTCAGGAGTCGCTGCTCCCAGGTGACCATATTCAGATCACGGTTATTCACTACCAGTATTACCAGACGTGGGTCGCTCCACTGCCGCCAGTACTTGGCAATGGTGATGAGCCCGTTGATCCCCAGCATCTGCATGGCACCGTCCCCCACCATGGCTATGGACACCCGATCGGGATAGGCAAATTTGGCGGCAATCGCATACGGTACACCCGGACACATGGTAGCCAGATTGCCCGAGAGCGAAGCCATCATCCCCTCCCTGATCTTGATAAACCGGGCATACCAGACCGTAGCGCTCCCCGAGTCAGTGGTCAGTATACAGCGATCCGGCAGGCGGGACGAAAGCTCCCAGAACACCCGTTGCGGGTTGATGGGGTCAGCGTCATTCATGGCCTTGGCCTCAACGGCCTTCCACCAGTCCCGGATGGTACCCTCCACCCGCTCACGCCAGCTACGGTCTTCCTTGCGGTTGATCAGCGGGATCAGCGCCCGTAGCGTATCCCTGCTATCACCAATCAGATTGAGTTCCATGGGGTAGCGCAGGCTCAGCATCCGTTCGTCTATGTCGATCTGTACCCCTCGGGCCTGCCCTACCTTCGGCAGAAACTCCGTATAGGGAAAGCTACTACCTATCATCAGCAGGGTATCACACTCGGTCATCAGGTCCCAGGACGCATTGGTCCCCAGGAATCCAATGGAACCCGTCACGTAGGGCAGTTCGTCCGAAAGGGCCGCTTTCCCCAGCAAGGCTTTGGCCACCCCGGCTCCCAGCAGCTCGGCTATTTCTTTTACTTCTTCGGTAGCGTTGAGTGCTCCGGCTCCCACCAGGATAGCTACTTTCTTCCCTTCATTCAGAATGGCCGCGGCTTTTTCCAGTTCAGTCGGGGGAGGTACTACGTGCAGCCTGGCATGACCCGCCCCCGAATGGGTCGACCCATGCTCCCGGGGTGGCTCCTCCACGTCGTCCAGTTCCTGTACATCGTTAGGGATAATGACACAGGTAACTGATCGCTTGGCCTTGGCGATGCGGATGGCCCGGTCGATGACGTGCTTGGCCTGGGCAGGATCTATGATCATATGTACGTACTCATGCGCCACATCCTTAAAAAGCGATATCAGGTCTATCTCCTGGTGATAATCGCTCCCCAGCGAGGCCCGGGCCTGCTGCCCCACGATAGCCACCACCGGCTGGTGATCCATCTTGGCATCATAGAGGCCATTGAGCAGGTGTACCGCCCCCGGACCTGAGGTAGCCATACACACCCCTACTTCGCCCGTAAATTTGGCGTGGGCGCAAGCCATAAAACTGGCCATCTCCTCGTGCCGTACCTGAATAAACTCCATCTGGTCACTGGCCCGGTTCAACGCCCCCAACAGGCCGTTGATACCATCACCCGGAAAACCAAATATGCGGGTGATCCCCCACTCGCCCATTCTGCTGATTACAAAATCGCCAACCTGCTTGCTCATGATCTATGATTTAAGTTATGTGAATATTGAATAGGTATATGACACTACTTCAAACCAATTACTAACCGATCCCCCGTCAGATAGCGGAGCTTATAATCAATGGCATAAGAATGCAGTGGAGGAATAAAACATTATACCACCGGTTCGGAGGCCGAAGCAGGCAAAAGAATAGACAGGTACTACCCAAAAAATCTATTCTTATATTAAATTCGGGATGGGAACACCCATGAATAAGCTATGAAGTACCCTGCTGGCACAGGAGGCTATCAGCCAACGGTAAGGAGGGGGAAAACTGTGGTTTTGGATAGAAAACCTAATGGATGTAACTTGAACTCCATTTGGTAATGCTCATCTATATGTTCAGAATATTTCTCAGCCTGCTTTTCCTGAGTGTCACGGTAGCTGCCTTTGGGCAATACGAAACCCGTTTTGAAAAGAGCCGCGGTACCCAGACTCCTACCTACGAAGAAGCCATGGCCTACTACCAGAGGTTAGCCAAAGCTTTTCCCCAGATCCGTATCAGCGAAAAAGGCCCGACCGACAGCGGCAAGCCCCTTCACCTGGTACTCTACTCCCGGAGCCGGGTATTTGATATGGCCAGACTCAAAGCACAGGGTAAAGCCATTCTGCTTGTCAACAACGCCATCCACCCGGGCGAATCTGACGGAGTGGATGCCTCTATGATGCTCCTGCGAGATATAGCGCTGCACCCGGAGCGCTTCCCTCAGCTCGATAGCGTAGTACTTGCTATTATTCCCTTCTACAACATTGGCGGCGCCCTCAATCGCAACCGTACTACCCGCGTCAATCAGGAGGGGCCGGAGGAGTACGGCTTCCGGGGCAATGCCCGCAACTACGACCTCAACCGTGACTTCATCAAGGCCGATACCCGCAACGCCCGCAGCTTTGCCGCTATCTTTCACGAGCTGGATCCTGACCTGTTTGTGGACACGCATGTGAGCAACGGGGCCGACTACCAGTACGTAATGACGCTCGACTACACGCAGGAGGATAAACTGGGGGGTGAACTGGGGCAATTCCAGCGGCATACCTTTCTGCCTTACCTGTACCGCCACATGAAGGAAGCCGGCTACGAAGCCACTCCCTACGTCAATGCCTGGGCACAGACTCCCGATAAAGGCTTCGTGCAGTTCCCGGACTGGCCCCGCTACTCTACCGGCTACGCCGCCCTGTTCCATACCATCGGTGTCATGACCGAGACCCATATGCTCAAGCCCTACGACCAGCGGGTTAAGGCCACCTACGCCTACCTGGAAGGTACTACCCGGCTGCTGGCCCAGTACCGCCGCCAGTTACTCCGGATGCGCCGGGAAACGAAGGAAGCGGTGAAGATGCAGGAAAAGTTCGCGGTGACGTGGCAGGTCAATAAGGAGAAACCTTCTATGATTGAATTTAAAGGCTACGAGCCGGAGTACTTTCCCAGTCAGGTAAGTGGTCTGGAGCGCTTGCATTACAACCGTTCCAAACCTTTCACCAAAGCGATTCCATTCTACAACAACTATGAACCCGTAGATGTGGTGGATCGTCCCGCCGCCTATGTGATCCCACAGGGCTGGCACCAGGTGGTGGATCTGCTAAAGCTGAACCGGGTACAGATGCAGCCCCTGGCCCGCGATACCGTAATGGAGGTAGAAGTATACCACGTACAGGATATTAAAACGGCCCCTCAGCCCTACGAAGGACACTACTGGCACACCAGCGTTGACCTACGCAAAGAGAAGCAAAAGGTCGCCTTTCTTAAAGGCGACTGGTATGTACCGGTTAATCAGTGGACGAACCGGTACATCATCGAAACGCTGGAGCCCAAAGGGGTAGATTCATTCTTTAAGTGGAATTTCTTTGATACCATTCTCCAACAAAAGGAAGGATTCTCCTCTTATGTATTTGAGGATCTGGCCGCGGAGCTTCTTAAGAAGTCGCCGGAGCTGCAGAAGGCCCTGGAAGAAAAGAAGAAACAGGATGCTGACTTTGCCAAAAGTGCCGAAGCCCAATTAGAATTTGTCTACGACCATTCATCCCACCGGGAGAAGGAGTACCTCCGGTATCCGTTGTTCAGGGTACCGGTCAGGTAATCTTGATTTTGGAAGGATGAATAGAGATTGCCGAAACGTCTTTGACTGAAACAATACTGAATGTACAGATATCTCCTATTTACTCTATTCCTGCTAATGGGCTGTGGGGCTGACCAAAAAAGTAGTGGTCAGAAAGCAGGCCCTACCAGTTACTGTTACCGGACAACCTTCCCCGCCGATGCCCCGGCCGGACGCCAGGATGTGACTGAGCTAAGCTGGGAGGTAGATGAAGATGGTACTGTGAGTGGAATATATAACTGGCTACCGGCGGAAAAAGACAGCCGTAAGGGTACCTTTACGGGCAAGACAGAGTCCGAACATATTGATGGCTTTATGGTTCATGCTACGTACACCTATCAGCAGGAAGGTACCCAAACCGAAGAAAAAATTAATATTATTGTCCGGGAGAATCAGGCCATAGTACTCCCCGATGGTGAGTTTGTATGGGTAAATGGTGTAGCCTACCCCCGCGATGCAACCCTTAATGACACCCTAAAGAAGGTAGATTGTGCCGAAATACAGTCAGCAGCGGACAGACTGCCGAACGAATAAATTGAGGTTAACGTTATTATTAAGACCATTCAGGTCAATTTTCTTATTCAGGGTTCTCTTTTGGTTTAGTACCTGAGATGGCCTTACTACAACTTATACATGACATTTCAGGATTTAAATCTCATTGAGCCAATTCGTAAGGCTCTGACAACCGAAGGCTATACACAACCTACCCCCATTCAGGCACAAGCCATCCCCCTACTGCTTCAAGGTAAAGACTTACTGGGCTGCGCCCAGACCGGCACCGGCAAAACAGCCGCCTTTGCGATACCAATCTTACAGCTCCTGTACGAAAAACAAAATGCTGACAGAGGCAAAGGTCGCAAGCAGATCAGGGCGCTCATCCTGACCCCAACGCGTGAACTGGCCATCCAGATTGGTGAGAGCTTTACGGCCTATGGACGCCATACCGGCATCCGCCATACCGTTATTTTTGGAGGAGTAGGCCAAAAGCCCCAAACCGATGCTCTGACCCAGGGTGTAGATGTACTGATAGCCACACCGGGCCGCCTGCTGGACCTGATGAATCAGGGCTTTGTCCATCTGAAAGGGCTGGAGATGTTTGTACTCGACGAAGCGGACCGCATGCTGGACATGGGCTTTGTGCACGATGTAAAGAAAGTTATCGCGGTACTCCCTTCCAAAAGGCAGTCGCTCTTTTTCTCGGCTACTATGCCTCCGGCCATTACCAAGTTGGCTGACTCTATTCTGACCAAGCCCGCCAAGGTAGAGGTGACTCCGGTATCCTCCACCGCCGATACCATCAATCAGAGTATCTACTACGTGAACAAGACGGATAAAAATGCCCTGCTTCTTCATGTACTTAAAGATAAAACTATCGAAACGGCTCTGGTATTTACCCGTACCAAGTTTGGTGCGGATAAGGTAGTTAAAGTACTTAAGAAGGCAGGAATCACGGCCGAAGCCATTCACGGCAATAAATCACAGAATGCCCGCCAGAACGCTCTGGCTAATTTTAAGAGCCGGAAGACCCGCATCCTGGTAGCTACTGATATCGCCGCACGTGGTATTGATGTGGATGAGCTGACGCACGTAATTAACTTCGAAATCCCGAACATACCCGAGACCTACGTACACCGCATAGGGCGTACGGGGCGCGCCGGTGCCAGTGGCATAGCGTTTTCGTTCGTAGATGCGGAGGAAAAGGCCTACCTAAAGGACATTCAGAAACTGATCGGAAAGCAGTTGCCGGTGGTGAAAGAACACCCCTATGCAACAAAGGCGTAATTGACTGGAATAACTGATACAACCCATCATGCCACGTAAAAACTACGTAGATGTTTCGCGCGCAGAAATGGAGGAGCTACGGGATCAGCCTGGTACACTCATAGTGGATGTACGGGAGCCGTGGGAGTTTGAAGAGTTTAATATAGGAGGAGTAAATATTCCCCTGGCTTCTATCCGGGAGAAGCGCCCGGAACTGGAGCCTTACGATACGATTATCGTCATCTGCACCAACGGAGCCCGCAGCAAAGTAGCGGCAATGGACTACTGCCGGGTACCCGAGTGGCCCGACAAAAAGGTGTTCCACCTGAAGGGTGGGATTCTGGAAGCAGAATAATAAACAAAAAGCAGAAAGGCGGATATAGGACCTGAAGAGTAAGTCCTATATCCGCCTCTTCATTTATATATCTATGGTACCTTCAAATACCCGTACGGCCGGACCCACCAGATAAATATCATTGTACTGATCAGCAGCGGTCTGGTTGTAGGTGACCTGCAGGGTACCGCCCAGCGTCTCGATCGTGACCGGGCCTTCCCACCCGTGCTGCACGTGCGCTGACAAGGCGCAGGCCGTCACTCCGGTTCCGCAGGAATAGGTTTCGTCCTCAACGCCCCGCTCATAGGTACGTACCTTTAGGTGGTTTTCATTGAGTACTTCTACGAAGTTTACATTGGTACCTCCCTTAGGGCCATACTCATCGCCGTACCTGATGGCACGCCCGATGCCTACTACATCCGTTTCGTCGACATTATCTACGTACGTGACATAGTGGGGCGAACCGGTATTCATAAAATGGTAGTCCTCCCGGCGGTCTACACCGCTCACGTTACACATTTTCAGGCTGATGATCGTAGGGGTAGCCGTCGCTTTGTGCGGACCATCTACCGCTATAAACGTAGTAGTATCTTCAAACAGTCCCAGGTCATTAGCGAAGCGTACGGTACAGCGACCGCCATTTCCGCACATGCTTCCTTCGCGGCCGTCGGCATTATAGTACACCATCCGGAAGTCGTAGTCTGGTTCCTGACGAAGCAGGATCAGGCCATCCGCCCCGATCCCAAAGCGACGGTGACACAGGCGCTCAATCTCTTCCTGCGTAGCATGAAAGGTACGTTCACGATCATCAATCATGATGAAGTCGTTGCCGGTACCCTGGTATTTATAGAAGTGTATTCTCATTGTAAGTTAAGGTATTGAAGTAGATGATACCGCCCCTGTTTTGTTAGGTTAGCTGATATACAACAAAGCCCTGCCAGGAAAGAGTCCTGCAGGGCTTCGTTTTTAGATGTAAAGGCAGTGGCTTACTTAGTAGCTTTAAGCTCTTTGATACGCGCTGCTTTACCCTGACGACCACGCAGGAAGAACAGACGAGCACGACGTACCTTACCACGACGCAGCAATTCAATCTTAGCAATGCTGGGGGACAGAATAGGGAAAATACGCTCTACACCTATTCCGTTAGAAACTTTACGTACAGTGAAGGTTTCGCCTACATCGTTCATGTTACGACGCTGGATCACAGTACCCTGGAACTGCTGAACGCGCTCCTTGTTACCTTCTTTGATTTTAACGTGTACGTTAATTGTGTCGCCCGCCTTAAATTCGGGATACTCCTGCTTACGATTCTCGATCGTAGATTCAACGAGTTTAATAAGTTCGCTCATGACGAATTTTGTAAAAATAGATTGGTTTGAAATAGGTCTGCTTCCAGCGGACGGGGTGGCGCCCCTTCATTCAAAACAGCCTTCGCGAAAACGAGCGCAAATATAGCTCTTCTTTTTTGCTTATAAAAGGCTCTCCCTATTTTTATCACCTTTGATTCTGTAATAAATGAGTCACAGCCAACTGCTATACGGCTGGCAAGTACTTTTGAAGCACTACTACCTTTTTTGATCAAACACACTACCTATGAAAATCTTCACCGTACCGCAAATCCGCGCTCTTGATGCCTACACCATCCAACATGAACCGATATCATCTCTGGATCTGATGGAGCGCGCCTCACAGGCCTTTGTCGACTGGTTTTGTGCACGCTTTAACTCCCGGCAGCCCGTACTAGTCTTCTGCGGCATGGGAAACAACGGAGGAGACGGGCTGGCCATAGCCCGGCTTCTAAGTGAACGAGCCTATGCAGTACAGGTATACGTAGTAGAGCACGCAAAGCAGGGTTCAGAAGATTTTCAGGCAAATCTTGACCGATTGCCCGCCTCTATAACCCGCCAAACTATCATAGAGCCGGGCGACATTCCCTCCCTGCCTGTCGATTCGCTTGTCATAGATGCCCTACTGGGTTCAGGGCTTACCCGATCTCTTAGCGGCCTGGTAGCAGAGGTAGTCAAAGCCATAAATCAAAGCCAGGCAACGATCCTATCCGTAGACATAGCCACTGGTCTGTACGCCGATCAGGCCAATCAGAAGGATGACACCATCATTCAGCCCGAATACACGGTTACCTTCCAACTACCCAAACTGGCCTTCATGATGCCCCGGAATGAGGTGTACGTAGGCGAATGGGTAGCGGTAGATATAGGCTTGTCGCGGGAGTTTATAGAGCAGGAGCCTACCCCCTACGCCTACACCGACGAAGCAGCCGCTCAGAGTCTCATCATGCCCAGAGGAAAGTTTTCGCACAAAGGTACCTTTGGTCATGCCTTATTGATAGCTGGTAGCTTTGGCAAAATGGGCGCGGCTCTGCTGTGCGGCAGGGCCTGCCTGAGGTCAGGCATAGGGTTACTGACCATGCACATCCCCCGTTGCGGCTATACGGTTATCCAGACGGCGGTCCCCGAAGCCATGGCCCTTGTTGACTTGCACGAGCAGTATATTACTACCCTACCCTCCCTGCAATCCTACGATGCCATTGGCATGGGACCGGGCATTGGTAAAGACCCACAAACGCTACAAGCCCTCAAAGAACTGATCACGCGTAGTAATATTCCTCTGGTACTGGATGCTGATGCACTCAACCTGTTAGCGGAGAACCCGGACCTGCTGGAGCAGTTGCCCGAAAATACCATCCTCACTCCTCACCCCCGGGAGTTTCAGCGACTGACGGGTGAAAGCCCGGATGAGTTCCAGCGCCTACAGACAGCACGCGACTTCTGCGCCCGGTACAATGTAATCGTATGTCTGAAAGGGGCTCATACGGCAGTAGTCCTACCCGATGGACAGGTCTACTTCAACTCAACCGGAAACGCGGGGATGGCGACGGGAGGAACCGGCGACGTACTGACTGGGATTATTACCAGCCTGGTAGCTCAGGGGTACATACCGGCTCAAGCTGCTCAACTTGGTGTGTACCAGCACGGTGCGGCCGGCGACAAGGCAGCCCGTAGCAGAACAAAAGTGGGGATGATTGCTTCTGATATTGTGGAAAATTTGGGATGGTAGCAAAAGGCCAAGGAAATTAATTCCACATTTTGAGTAATGCGGGAGAAAGGGTCTGCGGCTATATGTAGATTTTTTTTAGGCTATTCCAACCATTTGGAAACCCAAATGCTCCTTTTATCGTATTTTTAGTAATACTCTATATGTAAAATGGGAAAAACTCGGGCCACCCTGTTCCCTTGTTTTCCCCGGCAGGCATATAAATTGTATAAAAATATTCGCACCATTAACCAATTGAAGAAATGAAAGTAGCTCACCGTTGGGAAGGAATCAACTCCTCAAGAAGAAACGAAAGATTTACGCTGGATCAGTCTACCCTGTTAGGAGGTTTAGCTTTCTTGATTTTTGTTTATATCATTTTCCGCTTTATATACCCGCTGCTTACTAAAGGGGTTCTGTTTTAACCCCTATTTTCAGCTAAACAGTTGGTATACCACAAACGCAGACACATAGGCCAGGGTCATCATGTACACCAGCTGTACCATAGGCCACTTCCAGCCATTCGTCTCGCGTTGCACGACCGCTAACGTGCTCATACACATCATTGCAAACGCATAGAATATCAACAGGGAGAAGGATACCGCCGTACTGTACATAGGTCCGCCGGTATCCGGATTTCTCTCCTTCTTCAGCTTTTCCTTTATAGTCAGTACATCTTCTTCGGCATCCCGGCCGATGCTGTATATGGTGGCCATAGTACCCACAAATACCTCGCGGGCCGCGAATGAAGAAATAAGGGCTATTCCTATCTTCCAGTCGTACCCCAGGGGCCGTATAGCTGGCTCAATGAACTTACCAAAGTGACCCGCGTAGGAGTTTTCGAGCTGAGCCGACGCAACGGCTGCATCCCGTACTTCCGATTCCGCCGCCGCATACTCCACAGAAGCCCGTTCGGCAGCACGCTCCATACTATCACCGGGACCGTACGAAGCCAGTACCCACAGTACTATCGATATAGCCACGATAATCTTTCCGGCTTCCAGTACAAAGGATTTTACGCTTTCATACATCATGATACCTACGTGGTTCCAGCGGGGCATCTTGTAGGTTGGCATTTCGAGGATGAAATAGCTGGTTTCTTTACGGGTAATAAACCGGGAGAACAACCAGGCCGATAGCAGTGCCCCAACCAGCCCCAACAGATAAAGACCCAGCAGTACCAGTCCGGCCAGGTTCAGAAAGCCCAGCACCGTACGATCCGGCACCACCAGAGCAATCAAAATGGTATAGATAGGCAGGCGCGCCGAGCAACTCATCAGTGGCGTGACCAGGATGGTAAGGAGGCGCTCGTAGCGGTTGTTGATACTTCGGGTAGACATGATAGCCGGTACCGCACAGGCCACTCCCGATATCAGAGGTACCACGCTCTTACCGTTCAGGCCAAAGCGGCGCATGAGCCGGTCCATGATCACCATCACCCGTGCCATATACCCTGACTCTTCCAGCAAAGATACCAGCGCAAACAGGAAGGCGATCTGAGGGATAAAGATGACAACCCCACCAATACCTGCTAGCAAACCATCCGTCAGCATGTCATTAAGTACCCCTCCAGGCAGTACCTCCTTCGTCCATTCGATCAGTTGCGCCATACCTGCGTCCAGCCAGTTCATGGGGTATTCGGCCCAGGCAAATACAGCCTGAAAAATCACCATCAGTACCAGCAGGAACATAGCATAGCCCCAGATGGGGTGTAGCAACAGGCGGTCCAGACGGCGCGTCCATACCGGCTGTTCGGTTTTGCCTTCGGCTTTGACGACCTTGGCTACGATCGGTTTCAGGCGCTCGTAGCGGGCAATGGTCTCATCGGCCAGGAACTCCGTTTCGTCAAACCCATACTTTTCGATCAGGGTATCCAGTTTGGCACGTTTGGGCTGATCCAGGAAGGTAAAGTTGTCGTGCTGACAAACGTACTGGAGCGCCAGGTAGTTGTTAGTCAGGTCGTAGGTTTGCTTTACTTCTTCAATCAGGTCAGGTACCGCATCGGCCGGATCAAAGAAGTACCCTGATGGCTGTACAGAATCCCCACTGAGTACCTGACGAAGAGCAACTTTTAGATTTTCTTTTCCTTCACCCGTGCGGGCGTTGATCTTCACCACCGGTACCCCCAGCTGCATAGCCAGCTGGGTGGCATTGACGGTAAGATTCATGCTGCTGGCAATGTCCAGCATATTAAGGGCAAGTACCATAGGCAGCCCCAGATCCGCAAGTTCGGAGTACAGCAGAAGGTTGCGCTGCAGATTGGAAGCATCGGCCACCACGATAACCGCATCCGGATAGTCGGGATGGGACGGATTGGCCAGAATATCCATTACAACCTGCTCGTCGTAAGACTTCGGGTAGATACTGTAAATACCCGGCAGGTCGACCAGCAGGGCCTCATTAGGCGATACGGCTATAGGAGACTCAGCAGGGGTAGTTTCAACCACAACCGGCTCGCTTACCGCTACCTGAGCCGCAGCATGACTCAGCCGGAAGGTACCAAACTTTCTCTCAACGGTTACACCCGGAAAGTTTCCGGTCTTTTGGCGCAGCCCCGTCAGCTGATTAAACAGGGAAGACTTCCCGCAGTTGGGGTTTCCAACCAGCGCCACTATATATCTATTAGATTTCAAAGGAATACAGGTTCACACTACGATGCCCAACCGGCCTATTCTACCAGAATAGTAGCCGCTTCGTTGAGTCGTAAGGATAAAGAATAAAAACCACCAATGTTAACACAAATGGGATCACCAAAAGGTGCTACCGCATCGAGTCGTATCTCACTTCCCGGCAGGCAACCCATTTCGAGCAGCTTAAGGGACATCGGGCGATCTGTAAACGACTTGATGATGGCCCTTTCACCTTTTTTCAAGTCAGCTACACTTCGTTTTGACATAGCAGCCGATTACGCTTATTTAGAATAAATATAATTAATACAAAGTAAGTACTCAAAGCTGACAATATCAAATAAGTGGGACAGGGAATAGGACACGACCTGACAAAAGTCTTTTAAAAATAGGACTGACGTCTTACCACCCTACGACTTTATAGTGTACTTTTGTGACAAAAACAGGTAATAGCACCTATTGATAAAGTCATAGAAGCTATTGAAAAGCAGGAGAGAAATGTTTCGGCTCCCCATACCTGTCAGCTAATTATTCAAAGTCTTGAACGAAGTTAAGACCCTCATCTGGAAAGAAATAACCCTCGAGTGGCGGCAGCGTTACGCGCTCAACGGAATGTTACTTTACGTAGTTAGTACGGTCTTCGTGTGCTATCTAAGCTTCAACCTTCAGCGCAACCTCCTGACGCCCATCGTCTGGAACACCCTATTCTGGATTATTCTGTTATTTACGGCTGTCAGTGCCATTGCCAAGAGCTTTGCCCAGGAGCGGTACGGCCGGCTGCTCTACTACTATACGCTGAGTAGCCCACAGGCCATTATTACCTCCAAGATCATCTATAACTGCCTGCTGATGATGGCCCTCTCCATTACGGGCTTTGGGTTCTACGTGTTTGTGATGGGCAACCCGGTGGGTAGTCTGCCCATGTACCTGACCAGTATTGTACTGGGAAGCATAGGCTTTGCTTCTACCCTCACCCTGGTGGCAGCCATTGCCTCCAAGGCCGAGAACAACGGCGCTCTGATGGCGATCCTGAGCTTTCCTCTGATCATCCCCATGCTACTGATGGTCATAAAGCTTGCCAAGAACGCGTTGGATAATCTGGATATGAGTGCTAATCAGGACGAGATACTGGTACTGCTGGCTATTGATGCCATTGTAATCGCTCTTTCTTTGGTATTATTTCCTTATTTGTGGCGTTCTTAGGATAAATTTGTTACAATTATTTGTTAGTAAAATATGAAAAAGAACTGGTGGAAAATATTGACGGTCGTCCTGCTGTTCTACGTGCTCGTGATGGGTATGGTAGGACGGGTACCCCGGCAGCCTATTCTGAACGAAACTGTACGTAACCTGTACTTCCACGTGACCATGTGGTTTGGGATGGTGATCTTCCTCTTTACCTCTCTGGTATATGCCATCAGGTACCTCCGCAGTAACAATATTACCGACGACGATAAATCTGCTGAATTTGCCAAGACGGGTATCCTCTTCGGGCTGATCGGCTACGTAACGGGTGCCCTCTGGGGCAGTGCTACCTGGGGTGATCCACTACCTAAAGACCCCAAGATTATCAGTGCGGCCATCGCCATGCTGGCGTATTTTGCCTACCTGGTACTACGCGGAGCCTTCGAAGATGAACAAAAGAGAGCCAGAATATCAAGTACTTATAATATATTTGCATTTGTAATCTTTAATGTACTGATCTGGATCCTTCCCCGACTCACCGACTCGCTGCATCCAGGCAACGGCGGTAATCCGGGATTCAAGATCTATGACTCAGACAATGTCATGAAGCCAGTATTTTATCCGGCTATTATGGGCTGGACGCTCCTGGGTGTATGGATTACAACCCTGCGCGTCCGGATTAAGAACCTTGACCGTAAACTATCAGAAGTTTAATAAAACCTCCTTATTAGTACCCTGTTTTGACGATGATACCCCTAAAAAGACTAGTTGCTACCGTAGTACTGTTACTGACAGTAAGTATGAACCTCCTGGCGCAGCAGGCTGCTTCTCAGGAAATTGAAATGGCCGACCGGCTTCGTGAAGATGGTAAGATATGGGTAGTGGTAGGTGTAATTGCGCTGATATTTGCCGGAATAGTACTTTACCTGGTCCGACTGGACAGTAAAATAAGCAAATTGGAAAAGAAAATCCACTGAGGAACGTTTCTCCTCCGAAGGTTGTGTATAAATATACCAATTGTTAGTAGTACCCGATTATGAAAAAGACCCATATTTTCGCCCTCATTATTATCGCCATTGCCGCTGGTATTATCCTGTCTACGGCCGGCGACGCCAGTACCTACGTTGACTTCAAGCAGGCTGAAGAGCTGGCTCTTAACGGAGACGACGGAAGTATACACGTAGTAGGTAAGCTCAAAAAAGACAACAGCGGGCATATCCTGGGCATGCAGTACCAGCCCGAGGTAGACCCTAACTACTTTGCCTTTACGCTACAGGATAATAATAACCGGGAGCAAAAAGTTATCTACCTCAGCCCTAAACCACAGGACTTTGACAAATCAGAGCAGGTAGTGGTGATCGGACGGATGGAGAAAGACCACTTTGCCGCCGAGAAAATCCTACTGAAGTGTCCGTCCAAGTACGAAAACGGAGAGCTCGAAACCACTGAATTCAAGGCCGCTAAGTTATGATCCATACCGCCGTGGGCCAGTTTGGCCACTTCTTTGTTATTCTTTCTTTTGTGTCGGCGCTGGTAGCCACGTTTGCCTACTTCAGAGCTGGCCTTACCACTACCGCTCCCGATGAGCTGAGCGCCTGGCGGCGCTTTGCCCGTATTACATTCTATGTACATGCGGCCGCTGTTATGGGGGTAGTATTCTGTCTTTACTGGATCATTGGTAACAACTATTTTGAGTACCACTACGCCTGGGACAACTCTTCCCTGTCGCTGCCTACTGAGTTTGTGATATCCAGTTTCTGGCAGGATCAGGAAGGTAGCTTCCTGCTGTGGATATTCTGGAACGTAGTACTGGGTCTGGTCCTGATCGTCACCAACCGCTCATGGGAGGCTCCGGTCATGACTGTGTTCGCACTAGTACAGGCTTTCCTGGCTTCCATGATCCTGGGAGTTATCATTCCGGGTCTAGATCTGAAAATCGGCTCTACGCCCTTCCTGTTACTGCGTGAGTCTATGCCTGACCTGCCGGTCTGGAAGATGAACCCCGACTTTATTCCTCAGGATGGTAACGGTCTGAACCCCCTACTCCAGAACTACTGGATGGTGATTCACCCGCCTACCCTGTTCCTGGGCTTCGCTTCTACGCTGATCCCTTTCTCATTTGCCATAGCGGGTCTGTGGCTCCGCAAAACCAGCGACTGGATTCGTCCGGCTCTGCCGTGGGCCTTGTTCTCGGCACTGGTGCTGGGCGTAGGTATTCTGATGGGAGCTTACTGGGCGTACGAAACGCTGAACTTCGGTGGCTACTGGAACTGGGACCCCGTCGAGAACACCTCATTTGTTCCATGGCTGGTACTGGTGGCGGCCATCCATACCATGATCATTGGTCGTAAGAATGCTACCGCTCTGAAGACTTCCTTTATCCTGGCTATTGCTACCTTCATCCTGGTACTGTACTCTACCTTTATGACGCGTAGTGGTATCCTGGGTAATGCCTCGGTACACTCCTTTACGGATCTGGGTCTGTCGGGTCAGCTGCTGTTGTACCTGCTTACATTTACCATCGCGGCCATTGGTCTGCTTATCTACCGCTGGAAGGTACTTCCTTCTGACGAAGAAGAAGTATCTACCTACTCACAGGAGTTCTGGATCTTTATCGGTGCTACGGTACTGTGTCTGTCCAGCTTCCAGATTCTGGCTACTACCTCTATTCCGGTCTATAACAGCATAGCCGAAGCGTTTGGCGTGGTACTGAATCTGGCGCTACCTGCCGATCAGATCGCTCACTACAACAAGTTCCAGCTTTGGTTCTTCGCCCTGATCATTGTCCTGACGGGCGTAGGTCAGTACTTTTGGTGGAAGCGTGCTGGCAAGGATAAGCTGCAGGTACTGTACATTCCTTTGATGATCACCCTGCTGATCAGTGCGGCGGCGATTACCATTGGTAAAGTTCACAACATCTCCTACATAGTACTGCTGACTGCTTCCATCTTTGCGGTTGTATCCAATGGTAGCATTCTGTTTGATATTATCCGGGGCAACTACCGCCTGTCGGGCGGAGCCGTTACACACATCGGGGTAGCCCTGATGCTGATCGGTATCCTGTTCTCATCCGGCTACTCAAAGGTTGTTTCTATTAATAACTCCGGCCTGATGATCTCGCGCTCGGATGAGTTTACGGCCAATGACAACAAGGAAAACAAAGAGAACATCACCCTCTGGCGTAACCGCCCTGAGCGCATGGATGACTACCTCCTGACCTGGCGTGACGTTCGGGTGGAGGCACGGGATGTACCGGGCTATATCCCTAAGGATTGGGTGGATATCATTGAGAACGATTTCCGGGCCGTAGCCATGCGGGATATCGTAGTGAATGAGAAGACCTACCACCAGAAAGGCGATACGCTCGAAATCTACCCCGAGAACTTCTACTACGAGATCGAATACCGGGAGCCTTCGGGTAAGGTGTTTACCCTGTTCCCCCGGGTGCAGATCAACCCTAAAATGGGAGGTATCATATCATCACCTGATATCCAGACCAAGTACAACAAAGACCTGTATACCTACGTATCCATGGTGACTAACCCAACGTCTGAGCCACAGTGGAGCCCGACGGAGGAGTTTACGGTAGCTATGAAGGATACCTTCTTTGTAAATGACTACGTGGCGATCCTGGACAATGTGGTACGTACCGATGAAGTAGAAGGCGTAGCGCTTGGTGCTAATGATGCCGCCGTGAAGGCCATCATCCGGGTACTGGACAAAGAGCAGGAGTTCATTATTACTCCGTCGTTCATTATCCGTGACCGGGCCATTGGCCGCAAGCCGGAAGTAAGCGAAGAGTTGGGCCTCCGTATCCAGTTTAACGAGATCAACCCACAGACCGGTAAGTTTACGTTTGCGGTCAATACCACCCAGCGCGACTTTATCGTAATGAAGGCTCTCGAAAAGCCATTCATCAATGTACTCTGGATTGGTACGTTTGTACTGATGCTAGGCTTTATCATGGCCACCTTCCGCCGCTTCCGTGATTTTGTGAAGATGCGGGATAAGGAGGAGAACCAAAAGCCTTCGGCTCCCAAAACGCCTAAGCTGAAACCTCAGCGTGTGTAGTAGCCGTTAGTTATATATTCATATAAACCAGAAAGCCGAAGTACCCGCAGGTACTTCGGCTTTCTGGTTTATATACGATTAATCTTTATCTACTTACTTATCCCTGCTATTTAGCTGCACACCTGCTGAGTCACTAAGCCTTAGTCCATGACTCCCGATCAATTTACAAGCTTCCTCCCCTGAGTCTTTTCAACCCCGATCTTTACTTGTTTCTGGTTATCATCTAGGAAAAGATCGAAGAGCAAATAATTGGGGTCAATGCCTGCCTTGGATGGCTTTTCAGAAACCTGTACAGTAATGGTAGTTTCTTCTTTCGTTAGTTTGTGTTTCTGAAGGTAAAGCGGCTTTTCTCCAGCTTCGGCTGTTGCCACAGCCGATGCGAAAACACCGATCTCAATCCAGTCGTTCAACGGTTGCGTGATGTCTGCTCCCGTGCTGTCAATGATGTACTTTTTAGCCTTTACTTTTAAGGTCACTTTCCAGTTTTTGGCATCGATTGGTTCTGCATACACCTGGTCCGTCTTCATCTGCCAGTAGAGGTTTTTCTCAAAATAATCGCTCAGCAAGGTATGAAGTGAATCGGGGGTCACTGCTTTCAGCTCCCGGTACAGGTCCAGAGTATTGGCCAGCGGTGGCTTTCCTGATCCGTGCCTGATGACCAGCTGCCTCAGGGCATTGTTTATAGCTTCCTGGTGCGTATAGTGGGTAAGCGCATACAGGGCCATGACTCCTTTTCGGTAGCCCAGGAACGGGTCGTTGGCCTGAAGCAGACTATTCATGTACCACATCCGGGGTACCTCATAGTCATCTCTCCACATCTGGAGTAGTAGCCCTACCTGCTCGGCTCCGTAGGCTTCCTCTACCACCTGTAAACCCGAAAAGTTGGCCAGCGACTCAGACATGACGTGGGCTCCTTCGGAAAGAGCCGGAATAACCTGCCCCGTCCCAAACCACTGATGCGCCACTTCGTGAGCTATGGCAAAAAAGACTACATCAAGTGCCTGCGGATTACCTTTCTGATTTAGGAGGACAAAAGGTTCTCCGTAGTCAATGGCGGTAGGTTCAGCATTTAAGAACCCATCCGGGCCGGATCGTTCAATGATGGTAAGATGATCGTGAGGGTATGGGCCAAACTTCCTGGTAAAATAAGGAAGTGAGGCTTGCACGCTCCTGGTTATCCGATCAATATTTTCAGCATGTTCTGGATGATAAAAGATAGAAAGCTTTACATCCTGATTTGTGCCGGAAATGGTGTCCTTCCATACTGAAGCGTATTTTTTATACCGGGCAGAGAATATTGAAAATGTATTCCGGATGGGACCACTGGTAGCATAGTGAAAGTAGCTCCGGCCCCTTTCTTTCCATTCACGTACCAGATTTCCGGGTGCAATGGCGGTCTGTCCCTCGTCGGTGCCAACTATAGCCTCAAAGCTAACCAGTTCCTGTCCCGGCCTTACCTGGCGGGAATCAGGATCATACAGGGAAGGTAGCTTCCACTCGGATAACTCCCACTCCTTTCTATCCAGATCGGTTCTGAGTTCGCGATTCAGATTATAGCCAATGGTCGGTAGCCTCTCATAATTGATAAAGTAGGTACCATTTTCGATCACTGCCACATCCATACCACTATTTTTGAATCCTTTTGACTGCCACGCGACCTCAAAATCCATCTGTATAGAATCTCCCGGGAGAAGTGGTTTTGCCAGTTTATAGATACTGAAACCGTGGTAAGGGTCATCCACCACAGTCTGGGCAGGCAAGTTAAATCGGATATTACTGGTTTCTACCCCAGGTTTGGTATCAAGGCAGATAGTATCTATTGGTGCCTGTGTCAGATTCACCAGTTTATAAGTACCCTGTATCCCGGCCTTTCTCTCCCGGGGATATAGTTCAACTTTAACTTTTGTACCGGAAACTCTTGGCTGTGGCCTATTGAGGTACTTTCGGTAATTGATTTCATATTCTGCCTGCTTCTTTATCCATTCCTCCGACGAAACATACTCATTCAATACATTAGTATTATAATATATATAGCTCCCCGTAAACAGGACAATCACCAATCCTGCCAGTGCGGTTAACGCCGTAGATCGGGTAAAACGTTTTTTTAGGTGCTGCACTCTTTCCCTGACGCCTTCCGGCATGTTACGAACCAGGAACAGCCTTCCCACAACCGCCAGTAGTAGGGCCCAGCCGATCCAGTAGGCTTTATACCAAATCAGCGGGGTTATAAAAGGACCAAATCCTCTCATGTCGGTATAGGACCAGCCCGGGTCAGAACCGTAGATAAGCAGGTTGTGCTCAATGCCGAGCTTTTCGGAAAAGACGATGTACAGATACACCATCAGTACGGCCAGATGGCCCAGGTACTTATGGTTGACCAGAGCATGCACGGCCATCACCAGCATAGCAAACAGCAGGTAGTTCAGGAACTGGATACCAAACAAAACCTTGATGAATACGCCCAGTGCCACTGGAGCATGACCATTGATGAGCTGTATCACTATTCCCGCCAGCAGCAGGAATCCCATCCATAACCCAATCACCAGGACCAGACCCAAAAACTTCCCAAGGAAAAGCCCCCATTCGGATACGGGCATAGTATCTGAAATCCTATTCAGATTGGATTCACGCTCGCGCCAGATCAGCTCTCCCGCAAAAAAAACGATGAGCATGGGGATGATGACCAGACCCGTATTGATATTGGTCAGGGGTGCGGTAAGCATCGGGAGTACGTTCATGGTCGTGGCATACTGTGGTACCCCTTTTTCTTTCAGGTATTCGCCGGCAAAAATGACCAGATGAATCGCAAACAAACTAACCAGGGTAAGTCCGGTTTTGCTTCCGGCAATGTATCGAAATGAAGACCAAGTGATCTCTAGGAGCTGGCTAAGCCGGGCCGACCGATCAAAGGAGGGAGCCCAAAGCACTATACTTCCAGAATCCGGTGCTGGTATATTAGTAACCGCTACTTCAGCCTCCGCCTTTTGCCTCTTTATTCTACGGACTGATTTTTCAGCCTGGTGAGTAAACGTAAAGCGGTGGTAACTATAGGCAAGAAGTAGTATGGCTATGGCTAACCAGATCAACCTGTTCCATAGAAGGGCACCACTGAGCTGAATGAACCGGTTGTTCTGCTCATACGGAGTCCAGGTTACTATGTCTTTGATCACGGACATCCCCGTCAGATCCATCGATTTGTATAGCTCCAGCGTATCCAGCCAAGTGGCTACTGAATATCCTATGAGCTGTGACAGAATGGGAAAAAGCAGGAAACTTGCCAGTAACGCTGCGATAGCTTTCCTCTGTACCACTGCAACAGAAAACTGACAGGCAGTAACGTAAAAGGCCAGAGGCAATGAGAGATAGAAATAGGTGGAAAGAAAGGCTTCCAGCCTGAAGGGTCCGACCTGACCCGGATGCTCTTTCCGTAGGTAATAGCCCAGAAAAAAGCCCACAGGAATAACCAAGTGGATCAGGGCATTCAGCAGCAATGCGGCAGTGAAGCGTCCTCCCAGGTACTCCCATTTGCTTACTGATGTGGTATACAGGAGCGGATACATCCGGGTCTGCACATCCCGTGCGGCTGCATGACCGGCAATGGTACCGGCCGTGAGCAGCCAAATTACACCGGTGAAAACGGTAGCTAATACGAGAAAGGAAGGTGAGTTTATGTAAACAGTATCATCATTGGGCCTTACTATTTCTGAAAACCAGAAAGGAAACATGAAAGCAACGATAAAATAGATCCAGGTGGAGAGGCTATTGAGCTGGTACCCGAATTCATAGCGGAAGATCTGACGGAATATCATTGGGCTGCCTCCTGTTTACGTACGTCGTTTCCCATAAGGCCAGTCATAGTGCTGAAGTATACATCTTCCAGGTCCGGTTCAACCCTATCAAATCCATTTCCCGGCTGTATGTCACTGTACACATGCACCACTGTTTTTCCGGAGAATAGTTTGGTAGAGATCACCTGGTAGTTCCTCTCTATCTCCGGAAGTCCGCTTTTTTCTATCATCAGCCGCCATATCTTTCCACGCAGGGCATTCATGGCTGTCAAAGGTTGCGTCTGCAGCAGGATCTCTCCCTTGTTGATGATGGCCATGTTGGTGCATAGTTCTGATACATCTTCCACGATATGGGTAGAGAGTAGCACCACGCTGTTTTCTCCCAGCTCACTCAGCAGATTGAGGAATCTCACTCGCTCAGTAGGATCAAGGCCTGCGGTAGGCTCATCCACTATTAATAGTTTTGGATTCCCAAGCAGCGCTACGGCTATACCGAAACGCTGGCGCATTCCCCCGGAATACCCACCGAGTTTCTGCCTGCGTGCATCCCAGAGATTCACTTTTTTCAACAGCGATTCTACCACTTCCCGGCGTGATCTCTTTTCCGGAAATCCTTTCAACACCGCAAAGTAGTCCAGCAGGTTTTCAGCAGTGGCCTTTGGATATAAACCAAACTCCTGGGGCAGATACCCCAGCGTTTTCCTGACCTCATCCTTACAGTTGAGCATATCGACATCGCCCAGGTGTAGGGTACCTTCACTGGGGTCCTGGAGAGTGGCCAGAATCCTCATTAGTGTAGATTTACCCGCTCCATTGGGACCGAGCAACCCGTACATACCATTAGGAATACTGAGTGAAACATTTTTTAGAGCTGCCACTCCATTGGGATAGGTCTTGGAGACATTGTAGATTTTTAATTCCATGGCTAATACGTTTAACAACAGCTAAGAAGATGGTGGCAGAAGGTACATTGTACCTCCCGCTAAAACGAATGTATAGTATAGTACTATTTATTACAAGGTACCTTGCTGTGCTTATGCTAAAAGGTAGAAAACAATTTTAAAAGGAGAAATTCAGTGATGGATGGTTGAGAGATGTGGGACCACGAAATACTCGCTAGCCTGCTTTACATGAATTTTATAAGGTAGATACCTATATTAGCTCTTCTAAACTAAACCCATTGATGAAAATACTATTCTACTGCCCTTACTGGGGTATGGAACACCTGAGCTACACAGAAGCCGCCCGTCGGGTGAAAGCCGCCGGCTATGACGGCATGGAAATAGCCGTATGGGATAACAAGTACGACGAAGCTGCCCAGGCCGTCAAAGAGCATGACCTGGACCTGATCCTGATGGCCTTTTCGATGGGTGATACCTTCGACGAAATGAAGCAGAACTACCGCGCATGGCTCCAGAAGGCAGCATCTTACCATCCCCGCCTCATCAACTCCCACACTGGTAAGGACTGGTACAGCTTTGAGCAGAATGGGGAGCTGATACAGGTAGCCATGGAGGTACAGCAGCAGACGGGCGTAATGGTCCTGCACGAGACCCACCGAGGCCGACTGACATACAGCGCTCCGGCTATGCAGCCTTACTTAGAAGCCTTTCCGGATTTACGCCTTACGGCTGATTTTTCGCACTGGGTCAATGTAGCCGAATCCTATCTGAATGATCAGGCGGAGAATGTACAGCGGGCTATCCAACGTACCGATCTTATTCATAGCCGGGTGGGCCACCCGCAGGGACCACAGGTCAATGATCCGCGGGCACCGGAGTGGCAGGAGGCTCTGGACGTACACCTGACCTGGTGGGACGCGATACTAGAAATGCACCGGCAGAAAGGCACCGACACGCTCACCATTACCTGCGAGTTTGGGCCGGCGCCGGGGTACCTACCCACCCTGCCCTACACCAACCTGCCTGTAGCCAGCCAGTGGGACATCAACCTGTACATGAAAGAGTTGTTAAGCAAACGATACAATGGTGACTAAGCCGTAATCTCGATCCGGTTGCCATCGGGGTCCAGCACCACGCTTTCGTAGTAGCCGTCACCGGTCGTGCGGGGCTCTCCTACCACCCGATATCCGTCGGCCCGTAGCTGCTCAGTGAGGCTGTCTACCGCTTCTCTAGTACCTATCTGCATAGCCATGTGTGTAAGACCGGTGTATTCGGCGCCCAACTCACCCGCATAATCGGGCACACTTTGCTTCTGCATAATCTCCAGGCGGGCCCCTCCGTCAAAGCTCAGAAAGTATGATTCAAAACCTTTTGCCGGATTTATGTATTTATCGTTGGAAGTTGCCTGAAAGTACTTCATATAAAAGTCGCGGAGTACTTCCAGCTGGCGGGTGTAGAGGGCAATGTGTTCCAGTCGCATAGTAGTGAAATAGGTGGTATAAATTTTGGTAGCAAGCAACCAAAGTAAAAATCTTTTTTTAGTATAATCAAAATCAGTACATCCTTCATGCGTAAAGTTTTAGTAGGCCTGGGTCTGGCCCTGCTGCTAGTAATAAGTGTTCTGCTTTGGAATACATACACTTTTGAGTCAAAACAGCTTAAAGATGTACCCCCTGCCCCACCCATAGCGGTGAGCGACTCGGCCATCAATCACCTTAGCCGCTCTATTCAGTTCCGGACGGTTTCGTATCAGGATGCCTCGCTTACTGATAGTACCCAGTTCCAGGCATTTCTGTCCTTCCTGGCCGCTACGTATCCGCAAATCCATGCAAAGCTTACACTAGAGCGGATCAACGACTTCGGGCTGCTGTACCAGTGGAAAGGTAGTAATACGGGCCTGAAGCCCATGCTCCTGATGGGGCACTATGATGTAGTACCGGTCATACAGGGCACGGAGCGCATGTGGAAAAAACCGCCCTTCAAAGGCGTGATAGAAGATGGCTTTGTATATGGACGGGGTACATTGGATGATAAGAGTACCGTCATAGGTGTACTGGAAGCCGTAGAATACCTCCTGAGTACCGGTTACACCCCTACCCGCACGGTTTACCTGGCCTTTGGTCACGACGAAGAAATAAATGGGAATCAGGGTGGTAGGGCCATAGCCTCTACGCTTGAGAAACGGGGCGTACAGCTGGAACTGGTATTAGATGAAGGAGGTACTATCAAAACGGACGGAGTAGCCGGGCTTAAAGCCCCGGTAGCCCTGGTGGGTATTGCTGAAAAGGGGTACACCAGCCTCGAGCTCACTGCCCGCGGAGAAGGCGGACACTCCTCCATGCCTCCCCAGAAAACCAGCATCAATGTACTTGCCTCCGCGCTGAATAAACTGCAGCAGCACCCCTTTAAATCTTCTCTAAAAGGTACCGTAGGAAAAATGCTTGAGTACCTGGGGCCTGAGATGCCCTTCGGACAGAAGCTTGCCATTGCCAACCGATGGCTGCTGGAGCCCGTGCTGATCTCTATTTTTACTGACACCAATGCCGGTGCTGCCAGTATACAAACCACCATTGCCCCGACTATTCTGAAAGCCGGCATCAAGGACAACGTACTTCCCATTGATGCCACCGCTATCATCAACTTCCGGATCTTACCCGGTGACTCAGTGAAGGGAGTACTAGAGCATGTCAGACAAGCCATTGATGATCCGGAGGTATCCGTCAGAACGTTGGGCGAATTTGACACGGAGCCTTCGCCGGTTTCGTCACCCGATGCCGAGGCTTTCCAGTTGCTGCACCGTACCATACGAAGCTGCTATCCTGACGTAGTCGTCACCCCCTACCTGGTTGTAGGGGCTACGGATGCCCGGTATTTCCGCAACGTAAGTAACAACGTGTACCGCTTTACCCCTTACCAGCTCAACGACCAGGATCTTGAGCGTGTACATGGTACCAATGAGCGCATCGAAGCTACTACCTTCAAGGAAATGATCCGCTTCTACGCTACGCTGATCCGTAACGTAGCCAAGTAATTTTCTGGTAAGATCAATGGCCAGGCTGTACAGTATAATAGACTGTACAGCCTGACCTGTTCCGGGCCTTATTATGCGTTGATATTCTTGAATCGATCAAAAGCGGCTCTCTCCAGCTCCTCGCGGTGGTCGGGGTGAGCGATATTGATCAGGGCCCGGGCCCGCTGACGCAGACTTTGACCAAACAGACTGGCTACTCCGTACTCCGTCACCACGTAGTTGACGTGCGCCCGCGTAGTTACTACGCCCGCACCTGTCTTGAGCAGTGGTACTATTTTGGACTCCCCACGGGTAGTAGCTGAAGGAAGGGCTATAATAGCTTTTCCTCCCTCCGACAGCGATGCCCCCCGGATAAAGTCCATCTGACCGCCTACGCCCGAGTACAATCGCGTACCAATGGAATCGGCGCTTACCTGCCCGGTCAGGTCTATCTCAATAGCACTGTTGATAGCCGTTACCTTAGGGTTAGATCGTATAACAGCGGTATCGTTGGTATAGCTGGCCTCCAGCATAGCCAGCATGGGGTTGTCGTGTACGAAATCATACAGGCGACGACTTCCGATCAGGAATGTAGACACCATCCGGCCCCGGTACTTCTTCTTCATGGCACCGTTGATGATCCCCCTCTCCACCAGGTCTATTACTCCGTCCGAAAACATCTCCGTATGCAGTCCCAGGTTTTTATGGTTGGTCAGGCAGCTAAGGGTAGCATTAGGTATACCCCCAATACCTACCTGCAGGGTAGCCCCATCCTCCACCAGACTCGCCACATTGCGGCCAATGGCCATCTCTATATCAGTGGGTTGCTTGGGTTCATGCCCGAGCAGGGGGCGTTCTTCGTAGTACAAGGCACTAAACCGGCTCACGTGTACCTGAGCGTCGCCGTGGGTACGCGGCATGAGCGGATTAACCATACCTATCACATACCGGGCGGTTTCGACGGCAGCCTTTGTTACATCCACCGATACGCCCAATGAACAGTAGCCATGCAAATCAGGTGGAGAAACATGCACCAGTGCCACATCCAGCGGCCAGATACCCCGGCGAAACAGGAGCGGGGCTTCGCTCAGAAACACGGGTATGTAACTGGCTCGTCCCTCGGCCACCGCTTGCCGTAGGTTGCTCCCTATAAATAGCGCATTGGGATGAAAAGCATCCTTACACTCAGGATCAGCGATAGGCATAGGTCCCTCCATGTGCAAATGAATGGTTTGGACATCCCGCAACTCATCTTTACGGGCAGCCAGTGCCTGGATCAGAGGCGTAGGTGTAGCGGCAGCGGCCTGAATGAAAACCTTATCGTTGCTTTTTATCAATTTGACGGCCTCTTCGGCACTAGTAAAGTCCTGCATAGTCGTGTTCTGATTGGTCAGATAAAAGTTGTGAAATACCCAAAAAAGATCATGCCGCAAGTAGTCCATTAAGTACCAGGCAGACTATGAGTAAAATCATGTTCCGGAGTGTCATCCGCCGGATTTATTTTCGCTGATCAGGGGTTATATTTGTAGTCTCAACCCATATTTTACTATTCACATGATTGATCTGATCAAAACCTCCCTCGGTCGTTTACGCATAGTTGGCTTTCTGGAAGGTATATCTTACCTGGTACTTTTGGGCATTGCGATGCCCCTCAAATACATGGCCGGACAACCCGAAGCGGTACGTATCACCGGTATGGCACACGGAATCCTGTTTGTGATGTATGTACTACTGGTCGCTCAGGTAGCTTATGAACTGGGCTGGTCGTGGAAGAAAACGGCACTGGCTCTGATAGCCTCTCTCCTGCCCTTTGGTACGTTCTACGCCGACGCCAAGTGGTTTAGGTAGAATCTAATTGTGAATGAGTGGTTTTGTGATTGAGTGAATAGTCTGAGATAGATATCTCCTACATTCGAAAGTCAGCCATCGACATTCGACAATAAGATTGAACGTCTATTCACTCAACCACTCATTCCCTAAATCACTCAATCCCCATGAAAGGCCTCAAGGATATTCTGCTGCTGGGCGATGCCCGGTTGTACGAAGTGTGTGAACCCCTGCAACCGGAAGATCAGGAACTGATTGATACCATAGTTGCTGATCTGCATAATACACTCATGGAGTTTAGGGCGAAGTACCGGGCCGGACGCGCTATAGCAGCTCCTCAGCTGGGGTATATGAAGAGGCTCATCTATATGAATATCAACGATCAGCCCACTGTATTCATCAATCCGGAACTGGTATATAAAAGTGAAGAAATGATGGAGCTGTGGGATGATTGCATGAGTTTGCCAAATCTGCTGGTTCGCCTGCAGCGACACCAGCAGATTCGCATCCGCTTTTATGACCGGGACTGGCAGGTACAGGAGTGGGACCTGAGCGATGACCTGTCGGAGCTGCTCCAGCACGAGTACGACCACCTCGACGGAATACTATGTACGATGCGGGCTATGGATGAAAAATCGTACCGCTGGCGCCCCACTCCCAAATAGTAGTCTCCACCCTGTATAGTTTTCTTTTACACGTTAAAATTATCAAAAACTAATACTATATTTTGTAAAATGGCTTTTTGTCACCTAATTGTTTTATAGCGTTAGGAGTATAGGCCATTTCTTCCGAGCTTTGCTTTTCAATTAGTTTTATTAGAATTCCATCAGAAAAGTGCAGCAACGTTTACTACCCCTATTCCTGTTAGCTCTGTCGCTAATCCGGCCCGTTCTGGCCCAAAAACCTAACGAAAATTACAAGTACCACATTCATGCCGCCACATCTGCTATCAAGATAGACGGTGTGATGGACGAAGAGGCCTGGCAGTCGGCCGAAGTAGCCAGTAACTTCTACATGATCCAGCCCATGGATACCAGCTACTCCCGCGCCCGTACGGACGTACGCATGGCCTACGATAAGCAGAATCTGTACATCCTGGTCGTAAATTATAAGCCAATTCCGGGTACGTTAATCGTAGAGTCGCTGAAGCGGGATTTTAACTTCGGCAAGAACGATAACTTCCTGCTGTTCATGGACACCTTCAACGACCGTACCAACGGTTTCTCGTTTGGAGCCAATGCCGTAGGAGCGCAGTGGGACGGACAGCAGCACGACGGAGGAGCGGTAGATCTGAGCTGGGAAAACCGCTGGTTTACAGTTGTTAAAAATGACGACGAAAAGTGGATATGGGAGGCCGCCATTCCCTTCAAAAGTATCCGTTACAAGCCCGGTATTATGGAGTGGGGTGTTAACTTCAGCCGCCTGGACCTGAGCATTGCCGAGAAATCGGCCTGGGCTCCTGTACCCCGTCAGCTTGCCTCAGCTTCACTGGCTTATACAGGGGTGCTGGTATGGGACCAGCCACCGCCAAGCCCCGGCCCCAATATCTCCATCATACCCTACGTAGCTACCCGGTTCAACCGTGACTTCCGCCGCGACAATGCCATGGGACGCTCTCTGGACGTTGGAGGTGATGTCAAGATCGGGATCACTCCTTCCATGAACCTCGACCTGACGGTGAACCCGGACTTTTCGCAGGTGGACGTGGACGTACAGCAAACCAACCTGGATCGTTTTGAGCTGTTCTTTCCGGAACGCCGGCAATTCTTTCTCGAAAACGCTGACCTCTTTGCCAACTTTGGCTACTCCACCATCCGTCCCTTCTTTTCGCGGCGTATAGGGTTGGGGGTACCTATCCTGTTTGGCTCACGGCTTAGCGGAAAACTGGATAAAAACTGGCGCCTGGGCCTCCTGGACGTCCAGACCGCGGCACAGGATGATCAGCCCAGCAACAACTACGCGGTTGTTGCCCTGCAGCGCCAGGTATTGGCTCGTTCCAACTTCCGGTTCATGGCGGTAAATAAAGAAGCCACCAATTTTAACTCCGAAATCCATCAAAATCATAGCCGGTATAACCGAAACATCGGGGGGGAATTTAACCTCGCCTCCGCCAATGACCTGTGGGCCGGTAAAATAATGTTCCTTAAATCATTCAGTCCGGGTGTAAAAGGTGACGATTTTGCTCACGCAGCTAACCTGAACTTCAACAAGGCTAATTTCTTCTGGCAGTGGCAGCACGAGTACGTAGGATCCAACTATAATGCCGAAGTAGGCTACGTACCTAACGCCGCCCGGGATGGGTATTACAAGATCAATCCGATGATCGGGTACCTGTTCTTTATCAAATCTCCCAAAATAATCAGCCACGGTCCACGATTCATTAACACCACGTACTGGGATAAGCAGCGGCAGCTCAGCGATAATGAGATGGTGCTGGTATATAACGTTAACTTCAGAAACCGGGGTACCGCATCCGTCTGGACAGCTACCAACTATGTACGCCTGCTGAGTCCTTTTGACCCGACCAACTTCGGAAAAGAGAGGCTGGCTACGGGTACGGAGCACCGGTGGCGGTCGGCAGGCTTTGACGTCGTATCGGGCCCGCAGAATCTCTTTACCTACGCCGTAAGCGGGCGCTTTGGTGGATACTACGCCAATGGAACACGTACCAACTTCAATACCGAACTAGGGTACCGCTTCCAGCCTTACGTGGCCATTGCCCTCCGTAGTACCTATAACGATATACGGATGCCGGCTCCCTGGAACCGTACGGAGTTCTGGCTGGTGGGACCACGGGTGGATGTAACCTTCCGCAATAACCTGTTCCTGACTACCTTCCTGCAGTACAACAATCAGGCCGATAACGTCAACCTCAACACCCGTCTGCAGTGGCGGTACAAGCCAGCTTCGGACCTGTTTGTGGTATACACCGACAACTACCTGCCCGAAAACTTTATGGTGAAGACCCGCGCCCTGGTCCTGAAATTCACCTACTGGTGGAATGTCTGACATCCGTCATACTTCACACGTAGGTTTGTCATAGTGCACCTACCTGTTCATAGGTACCTTGCGTGCACTATGACAAAAGCACTCCTGACACTTAGCTTTATAAGCATTCTGATAGTCAGTCCGGTTTTAGCTCAAAGCCGGACTGGCTTTTCATCTATTGGTGGCCCATCACAGGCTACCTATCGCCAACACATCACCCGGCAGGTGCTATCCTATGCCGATTCCATGGGTGTTGATGTATCCAGCCTGCGGGTACCTGTTGGCTCAGATACCTTGTACTCCCTACTACACCAGCTTCGGTACGGGCAGCGTCCCCGCTATCTTTCGCACCTGGCCCTCACCGAGCGCATTGACTCCGCAGGTATCCAGCGGGTGTTGAATCTCCTGCTCGTTCCCGGATCAGCCTCCATCCAGCAGGCCCTGTCTGAGTTCATCCCCATCCCTAACAAGTACCTTCAACTACTGAGCCACTACCAGCGGCTGCGCCGGGAAGACAAAGCCGATAGTGTGGCTGCCCTGCAGACTACACTTAATCATTACCGCTGGATCCAGCGGTTTACTGATGCTCCCTTTGTGCTGGTCAATGTTCCGGCAGCGGAGCTGTTTGTAGTGAACCCGCAGGGAGAGGAGCTCCTCCGGATGCGGGTTATCGTAGGGAAGAAGGGTAGTCAGACGCCTTTCATGGCTACGTACTGCTCTACTATTACGCTGTATCCTTATTGGAATGTACCCCGTAGTATAGCCCTCGGCGAAATGCTCCCCAGGATCAAAAAGGACCCGGGCTATCTGGAACGAAATAAGCTACAGGTCATTGATCAGGAGGGACGGGAGGTGGCCCCGGCAAAGATCAACTGGGCTGCTATGAATTCCAAGACATTTACCTACCGCTTCCGGCAATCAACGGGTTGTGACAACGCCCTGGGGGTGGTGAAGTTTAACCTTGAAAACCCATTCTCGATCTACCTGCACGACACCAACGCCCGAGGGCTCTTTGCCCAGAAGAACAGGTGGCTCAGTCATGGGTGTATCAGGTTACAAAAGCCCGCCGAGCTGGCCAACCTGATGCTTGAAAAAACCTATATTGATAATGACTTCCTTAACAAATGCCTGATTGATGCCAAGCCAGGTACCCTAAAGCTCCCCCGCCCTTTCCCGGTGTTTATCCTGTATCAGACGGTAGACCTGGATCAGCAGGGCAACCTGAGGTGGCACCCCAACGTGTACGACTGGATTCTGTAGGAGCATAAATACACAGTCTTCAGTAGCATATTGTATACTATTTTCCGCATCAAGATACCTAATGATGTTCAGGCAATTTTACCAATACTGCCGTAAATGGCTCTTTTGAGGGCATTTACGGCATTACAGCGGATATACGCTTCTATTAGCATAACAATTTAAATAGTAGTAGTAAGAAACATATACTCTACTACTATGAAACCGATCATAAAGGCCATAGGCCTGTATAGCATATTGCTGCTTACTGTAGCTGCCTGTAAGTTCACTAGTCCGGATGATATGACTGACGAAGAGCTGGTACAGGAACTCAGTGAGCGGAAGCAATATGAAAAAATACTTAACTACGCCAAGAGCGTAGGACTGGATAGTACCAAGTATGGCTATAAAGTAGCAAACGCTCCTGTGCTAGGTTTGCTGGAAGAGATTGGATTTGGTCATAAACCTACGTACATCAAGTACATGGTCAAAGCTAATGAGCCCGACTCGGCTCGTATCCGTAATGTACTTCGTAGTCTGGTTAATGGTGATCCTGTTGAAGAAGTAATGGCTTCTCTGGAGCCTCAGTTCACATCGTATCAGCGACTAAAAGAGCACTACCAGCGACTTAGAAAAGAGAATAAAACGGATAGTGCTGCCATTGTAGCCGAATCACTTAATGCCTATCGCTGGATGCACCGCCAAGCCAACGGAGCCGAGCGTTTGGTTCTGGTGAATACGCGGGGAGCTTATCTGAAAGGTATGGATTCGACGGGTAAGGATGTACTGAATATGCGGGTGATTGCCGGTAAAAAAGATACTCCTACACCATCCATAGATACCTACGCTACGCAGGTAATTACGTACCCATACTGGAATGTACCTCAAAGTATAGCTACCAAAGAGATACTTCCCAAAGTGCAAAGCGATGTATCGTTCCTGGAAAGAAATAAGTTTGAGGTAATCAACAGCAAAGGAGAACGGATAGATCCGTACGAGATAGATTGGTCGGGTATGAGTGAATCTGACTTCCCCTACCGGTTCCGTCAGGATACGGGTGAAGACAACTCACTCGGGCTTCTGAAAGTAGACATTGAGAATCCGCTTGCCATATACCTGCACGATACAAATGCGCGGTACCTTTTTGCTAAGGACCAACGGTGGAGAAGCCATGGATGTGTAAGGGTACAACATCCGGCCGAGCTGGCCAACTTTATGGCGGGCGAACGACTACTGGAAAATGAGTTCCTGGAAGATCCCAAAGAAAACCATCCGCCTAAGCACCACAAGCTTAACAAAAGGGTACCGGTATTCCTGCTGTATCTGGGAGCCGACGTAAATGAGGCCGGTCAGCTGGTTTACTTTGAAGATGTATACGGCTGGGAAAGACGGCCCACTACCTGATCACTGATCTGATCCATACCAGCCAGCAGATTGGAAGAGCTCAGATACTTATTATCAGGATAGTAAAGAAACAGCCCTGCTCCGCCGTTCAGAAGTCCGATTATTTTCTGATGATCGGCCATCGAGATGGCGGGGCAGCCCAGGCTACGGCCCAAACGACCCGTGCGGCGGATAATATCTTCGCTCACGTACTCGGCACCGTGCATTACGATAGCCCGCTCCAGAGCCCGATCATTGATGCCTTTTTCCAGCCCCTCAAGACGTAGTGAAAGGCCGTGCTTTCCCTGATAAGTACCTAAGGTGCGGTAGAAGCCCAGGCTGGACTGATAGGAAGAGTTTTCGTTGGAGAAGCTCTTGGCGTATTCAATACCTGAATTACGTCCATGGGCTACATGAGTATTATAGAGAAGCTTGCCGGAAGCCATATCAATAATATACAGACGCTTATTGCGGGATGACTGGCTGAAATCAGCAATAGCAATGATAGGTTTGCGAAGATTCATTTTCTTGAATCCAACCCAGGCATAATGAAAGGTTTCTTTTGATAAACCTAATTTGCCTAGTTCAAGTGATTCATAAAGCAAACTCCATTCAGGACGGGCTTCAGCTTCTGGTACTACGACCATCGAATCTACTTGTGGGAAGGGTATACTATCCGTTGTAAGGGAGGGAGGAGTTGAATTTACGTTTCTGAAGCCAAACAACACAGCAAGAGTTATTACGGCCATCACCAGCACTACCGAAGCCTTCTTCATTTACAGAGGATTTAAGATGATTAGTTATTACTGATTATACCTGTTACTTTTTTTCCTTAACGTAATTTTCCCCATGAGCTTGCCCAGTCACCTGAACTTTTAGCTGATTTTAACAGCTATTACTCATTATACATGATTAGTAATACGTCTAATGTACTGAAATAAAGGAAATTAATAGCAGTAAATAAGCAGATACATCTAGTCAACACGTATACTAAAAAGAATGGTTCCCCTACGTACCTACTTCAATTACACATACCAAAATATGGGGAGCTTATGCCCCAGCCTGGTAGTATACCAACTTCTCTGCTTTACTTACTGATGTTACAAAAATATAAAATTCAATGGATCAGAAACACCCTTAGCAGCCAACATTGTATTTTTGTAATCTAAACTATTAACCGGTTATTGTGTCGAATATTTCGTATACCACTCCGGACCGTTATACTGTGATACGGTCCATGCAGATTTTTTTTACCAACCCCTACACCCGGGCGGTTGGATTAGTATTTGCCACTGATAGTCTGCTCTTTGGTAGTTGGGTAGCACGCATTCCCTTCCTGAAGTACCAGCTTGGCCTTAATGATGCCCAACTTGGCCTATCCTTATTTCTATTACCCATTGGTTCTATCCTTACCAATCCATTCTCCGGCCGACTCATACGCCGCTTTGGCTCGGCCCGGGTATGTTTGTGGTGTGCTTTTGGCTTTTTTCTGAGTGTACTTATTCCTGCCAATGCTCCCAATGTTTATGTGATGGGAGCTGGAATGGCTCTAATGGGTGGCTTTGCCGCTGTACTGAATGTAGCCATGAATACCTGTGCTTCTAACCTGGAAAAGAGTGAAGGTATACGGATTATGTCGGCCTGCCACGGGATGTGGAGCCTGGGGGGTATGCTGGGAAGCACATTGGCCGGGCTTTTTATCTGGGCCGAAGTCAGTATGCCAGTACATATGCTGGCTATTGCCTTGTTTCTGTGCACGGTTACTGTACTGATCCAGCCCCTGCTACGCCAGATCCCCGAAGAAAGAAATGTAAGCGGGACCTCATTTGCCCGCCCTACGGTTACGCTTATTATCCTGATATTCATCGGCCTCACCGTTTCGATGGGCGAAGGGGTATCTTTCGACTGGAGTGCCATATACCTCCGCGAAATAGCTCACGCTACGCCCTCCGTGTCGGCGCTGGGCTTTGGCTGCTTTGCCCTTACCATGACGCTGGGTCGCTTCCTGGGTGATACCATTATACCACGCTACGGCGAGAAGAGACTACTTATTCTGGGAGGGATTGTTGGAGCACTGGGCATTCTGATAGCCATCCTATTCCCCTACCCGTTCACCACACTGGTAGGGTTCCTGATCCTGGGAATGGGATGCTCGCTGGGAGCCCCCATGCTGTACGCCATATCCATGCGGCAGCCCAATACTCCCCCTGCGGCCGGCCTGGCTACGTTTGCTACATTCAGCTTTATAGGCTTCATGGCGGGTCCTCCCCTGATTGGCTTTGTAGCCGAAGCCTATGGCCTGCAGTACGGATTTGGGCTGGTAGCGGTGTTGCTGCTGATGGGAGCTATTATGAGCCGCTGGGCCCGGGTATAAGGTAGATAGACTACCTCTTCTTACCCATTGTAATCAGTACTACCCCCGAGAGAATAATGAGACCGGCTACAATGGACTGCCCCGTCAGTGACTCACCGGCAAATGCCCACCCTAGTAGCATGGCTACCACGGGATTGACATACGCGTAGGTCGACAGCAACTGTGGAGGGGCGTTGCGGGCCAGCCAGGCATAGGATGAAAATCCGATGATAGAGCCAAAGATCACCAGATAGATCAACGCTCCTATGGCCTTGGTAGGCGCATAGCTGATGCTGATGAGTGAGACGGGCTCAACCATCAGACTGATCAGCAGCAGGATTCCCCCACCAACCAGCATCTGGATGGCACTGGAGACGATTTGAGTGGGTAGTGATACGCGGCCAGAGAGTAAGGTACCCGTAGCCCACGAAAGGTTAGAAAGAATAATAATGGCGATACCAATCCAGCTTTGGGAAGAAGTAGCCTTGAAACCTCCAGGCTGTACCAGCATAATGATACCTGCCAGCCCTACCAGCAGGCCCAGCGATGCCAGTTTGGTGGGTCGTACCTTACTAAAGCTCAGCCAGTTTAATACCATGATAAAGAGGGGGAGCATACCACCCAGGAGTGCCGCAATGCCCGTAGGTATATATTGGATGGCTACGGTCATACCCCCGTTGGCAATGGTAAGGAGTAGGACACCGATCATACCGGCCGACAGCCACTCCTTACGGGTTGGTCGGGCATTGCCGGTCAGGCGGGCGTACAGGTACAGGATAAGACCGGCCGTCAGCAGACGGCAACCTGCCATATAGAGCGGTGGCATCCGCTCCGTCATAAAGTGAATAAACAAATAGGTAGATCCCCACAGCGTATACACCGACAGGAGATTGAGCACCAGTTTGGTGCGGGATGAGCTTAAATTTGTAGATGTAGATAATGCCATGACTAAGGTACTTTGCCAACTATAATGGCTCAATAAACGAGCCCTCTGGCAGGCGAAGTTCCTGAAAATCTATGATATTTGGTAAAGAAAATTTTTATAGTATTCTGCCGATATAATTCATAATTATCTCTACCTGACAAAGCTCCTATCTATCACTATTCCAATTAATAATATACCTCGGTAGCATTGGTTTTCATTTGGTCCAGAAGCAGGCCGTACTTCTTGTCGGGCCCCTTTTTCAGGAACGGGTTACCCCGCAGGTAGAGTTTTTCCAGCTGCTTCATCTCCAGCAGTGCTTCCGGAAATTCAGCAAGATTATTTTCAGAGATGTCCAGTTCTTTTAGCTTCGTGAGCTGCCGGATCTCCGGCGGAAACGTAGTATACCAGTTATACCCCAGGTCCACGAGCCGGAGACGGGACAACCTGCCGAACGGGTCAGGAAGGCTACTGAGCCGGTTGTGGTGGGCGTACATCACCTGCAGATCGCGCAGGCGGTCCATGCGCCGGGGCAGCTCCGTGAGCTGGTTGTGCGATACCGCCAGGTGGTTGAGCTTACGTAAGCTGGTGATTGAAGCCGGAAGCTCAGTCAGTTTGTTGTAGTAAAGATCTATCACTTCCAGCCGACGCATCTTTCTGATCCCCCTGGGCAGGGTGGTCAGCCCGCTCTGGTATAGATTCAAATCGTGCAGATGGCGCAGCCTACGGAAACTCCGGTCGGATAGCTCGGTCAGCTGATTACGGCCTAACCACAGGCTCGACAAGCGGGTGCAGGCACGTACCGCCTCGGGAATATCCATAAATTTATTCCATTGGATATTCAGGATCTGGATGGTCTTATTGCGCGTAATCGTGAGGCTTTCGTTAGTAAGTTGGTTTTCCCGCAGGTCCAGTTTCTTGAGGCGGGGGAGCCGGGCTACATCAATATGAGCAGCCGACAGGTTATTCCCATGCAGGTCAAGCTCTTCCAGGTTGGGAAAACGATAAATGACCGAAGGTACTTCCTTGAGATCAAGCTGGTTCAGAAACAACCGCTTTACCCGGGCAGTATCCACCATAGCTGTGGCTTCGGGTAAGGTCGTCAGGGTACTGTCGCCCTTCCGTACCCGGCGGGCGTTCCAGTTGGGGACTGTGTTGAGTCGCTTGTCGGGAAGCGTACCAATAGCAATGCTGTACCCCAGCCGGTACGGTTGCTTTTTGCTGTTTTCCAGCTCCCAGTCTGCCAGCCCTCCGGTTAGTTTTATCTTTACGGCTTTCCTCAGCGAATCCCGCGCGGGATGATCCGATATGATCTGGTAAATCAGGTAATCGATCTTACCGGTTTCGCTGACATAAAGGGCTCCCATCAGGTAAAAGCCCGGATTAGGAGTACCTTTAAAAAGCTTTACTATTTCGTTCTGAAAGCCATTGATGGCTCCCATACCTCTCTCATTGAGCCAGTAGGGAGGGTACTTCTGACCTAGTTCGTTTTCATCTATCTTAAGCTGCCCTGCTTCTTCTCTTGATACCACACGAGTCTGGGCAACCGAAGCACTATATCCTAAGGTCAGGGCCAGCAGGATTATTAGTAGCGTTTTCATAGGACCAAGCGTTAGTCTACACGAAAATAACTAATATCATAGTGGTTTATTTTTATTCCATGTAACAATATTTATAGAAGGAATAAAAAAGAATAAGGCGCTGAGGTGTTCCCCCAGCGCCCTCTCATACATAACGAAATGTAGGCCTGTTAGTTTTTAGGACTTCCACCCATGGTAGCGGGTGCTCCACCAGTTACAGGTGCACCTTTACGGGCTTTCTCGAAGTCACCGGCCTTAATGACTGTAATCTTGGAGTAGTCGATGTGCTTGTTCATGGCAGCACGAATTTGCTCGGGGGTCAGAGCCTCCACCTTCTTCTCAAACTCCGCGTCCCACTTCATGGTACGGTCGAGGTAGAGGTTGTTGTTCAATGCACCGGCCAGTGAAGCATCCTGCGCCCGGCTCACCTGACGTGACTGCAGGTACCCTGACTTGGCTGCTTTGATCTCATCGGCCGTAAAACCTTCTTTCAGTGCCTTGTCAAGCTCCTCCTTAAAGGCCTGCTCCAGCTTTTCTACGTTCTGAGGCGCATAGATCGCGTAAGCCAGGAAGGTACCGTTCTTATCCAGCGAACTGGCGCTGAACTGTGAACCAACACCGTAGCTAAGGCCTTCCTTCTGACGGATACGGGTTGCCAGTCGCGAGTTGAGGAACCCACCGCCCAGCATGTAGTTGGCCATTACCAGCGCCGGGTAGTCCGGATCGGTATCCTGCAGCGGCATGGCCATACCCGCTACAAACATGGCGTTGGCTTTATCGGGAGTTTCAAATGACTTGTTCTGCGATTTTACGACCTGATACGGTGAAGCTACCCGCTTGAAGGGCTTGGCACTTTTCCAGTTGCCAAACTCATCCGTAATGATTTTCTGTATCTCAGCCTGGTCAAAATCACCTACAACGGCTATGCTGGCATTATTGGCTCCGTAGAAGTCCTTGTAGAAGGCCTTTACCTGATCCAGGGTAGCGGCATTGACATCGGCTACATCTTCGTCAAACGTAGTCACATACCGGATATCACCCTTGGGATACGGGCTTGTAATGCGGCGGTACTCATTAATGGCGATAGCCTGCGGCTCGCTGCGCTGTGACTCGATCTGGGCTAGTTGCTCCTGCTTGAGCTTATCAAATTCGTTGGCATCGAAGGCAGGCTGCTTCAGTACCTCAGCCACCAGTTTCATCACGGCAGGCAGGTTTTCGCGGGTCGTTTCGATATTCACCCCGGCCTGGTTACCGCCCCCGAAGAAACTCACACGAGCCTTCAGACGGTCAAACTCGTCTTTGATCTGCTGGCGCGATTTGGTCCTGGTACCTTTGTCCAGCATACTTCCGGTCAGGCTGGCAATGGTGGCCTTATTCATCAGGCTCTTCTCGTCGCCGTAGCGAAGGGTCATACGTGCCGCCACGACGTTACCGCGGGTCTGCTTGGGCAGCAGGGCCACTTCAATGGTGTTAGGCTTCTCGACCAGCGTAGTACGGCTGTCGATGTTAGACGGTGAGGGATCAAACGCTTCGCCCTGCGCCATAACGGCCTCTCCTTTGTAGTCCTTCACCAGATCGGCTACGTTGGGAGCAGCGGGAATTTCGGCGCGCTCGGGAGCAGCGGTAGGTACAAATGTACCCATGGTACGGTTAGAAGGCTTCAGGTAGTGCTGGGCTACGCGGTATACATCGTCGGGAGTTACTTTACGGATGTTGTCCCGGAACAGGAATGCTAACCGCCAGTCACCGGTAGCGATGTACTCGCTGATACCGAGTCCAACGCGCTCCGAGTTCCGGAACTGCAGGTCCCAGTTTTTCAAGATAGAAGCCTTGGCCCGCTCTACATCCTCCGCCGAAGGCTTCGTGCGGGCAGCTGAGTCAAGCGTAGCGATCAGGGCGTTACGCGCTTCGTCCAGAGATTTCTCTTTCAGTACTTCGGCCCCGAAGTAGGCAAAACCGGGATCATGTAGGGCAAAGCTGAATGCGTACTGTGAGGAAGCCTTCTTGGTATCCACCAGGTTTTTGTACAGCTTTCCGTTGGGCTCCGACGAAAGTACCTCTACCAGTACATCCATAGCCGGGTAGTCGGCGTGGGAGCCGGGCATGATGTGGTAGGCACAGGCCACCATCTGTACATCCCCTACGCGCTTCAGCTCTACAAAACGCTCCCCGTCCTGCGTAGGCTCCGAGGTATAGGTTACAGGTAGTACACGCTCGGGCTTTTTGAGCTTGCTAAAGTACTCGTTCACCAGAGCCAGCGTCTTGGCTTCGTCTATTTTACCGGCCACCATCAGCACTGCGTTGTCAGGCTGGTAGTACTTCTTATAGAAAGCCTGCAGATTCTCGATGGGTACATTCTCAATGTCCGAGCGGTTACCGATGGTGGACTTACCGTAGTTGTGCCAGAGGTAAGACCCCGACAGTACACGCTCCATCAGTACCCGGAAGGGGCTGTTTTCACCCGACTCAAACTCGTTACGCACCACGCTGAACTCACTCTCCAGGTCCTTCTTGGCAATGTAGGAGTTGACCATCCGGTCGGCTTCCAGATCCAATGCCCATTTCAGGTTTTCTTCGGTAGCCGCAAACGTTTCGTAGTAGTTGGTACGGTCGTACCAGGTAGTACCGTTGGGGCGGGCACCGTGCTCGGTCAGCTCCTGCGGAATGTTGGGGTGCCTGGGAGTACCTTTGAATACCATGTGCTCCAGCAGGTGCGCCATCCCGGTTTCGCCGTACCCTTCGTGCCGCGATCCTACCAGGTACGTAATGTTGACGGTAATAGTAGGCTTGGACGGATCCGGGAACATCAGCACTTTGAGGCCGTTGTCCATCTGATACTCGGTGATGCCCTCAACCGAAGTGACTTTTTTCATCCCCTTCGGCAGCTCCTGCGCCCATACCGGCGTTGCCGCCAGTAGTCCCACCAGCATCAAACCGGTCAGTTTTTTGGTAGATACGTTGATCATTTGTGTTGTGATTAGTCTTAGAGATAGACGTAATAATAGAAGAAAAGCGCCGCTTGTCAACCAAATTAGTGACAAACGGCGCAGAATCTCAATAAGCAGATAAACAGATGGAAAACCGGATTACTTGACGCGGGTCCAGGTATCGGTACGTCCGATAAGTGAGATACCCATATACCCCCGTACATCCAGCGTATTAGGGTTTTTCAGGGTCATTTTGCAGCTATACTCCTTTCCGCTTTCGGGATCGTAGATCTTGCCGTTTTCCCATACATTATTGCTGGCATAGGTAAAGTCACGAAGGTTGACCATCCCCATAAGCGGCTGCTTCTTTTTTCCTGCATCCGGATTATTTTTATCTAATTTAGGCGCATTGGTAGCTGGATCAACGGGTTCTTTGAGCCACACAATTTTTCCGTAGTACTTATTACCTTGTTTATAAATTTGCACGTGCCCTTTCTTGGTACCTGTCAGCCAGGTACCTAGTATGTCGTCCGAATCAGCGGCCGGACGGAAGGAAGAAAGTAAACTGACACTGCACAGAAGAAGTAAGAATAGGGGCAAGGAAGCACGGAAGCTTGATTTTTTCATAGATACAGGAATTGATAGTTGATCAAAACAGTTTTGTACATTACGTAACGAAGTAAACAAAAAATACATTTATGTTGGTTAAAAAAATTCTAGGCACAGTACTATTTCTGGGCACTTTTGTGGTAATGAGCGGGTGCTTTCGTCCGGCCATTCCTATCTCTCGTGGTGCCGTTTACCCCATTGATGTATTTTATGAAAACCAATCGCCTGACCGCCCCTACTCCGAGCTGCAATGGGTGGAGATCAGCAATGAAGACCTACTGAACGAACGCCAGAAGAAGAGCGGCGAACGGCTGCTGCACCGGGGCAATGATGCCCAGGCCAAAGAACTCCTGACGGCACAGCTGGTACTGAAAGCCCAGAAAATGGGGGCTCACGCCCTCATGAATGTACAGTACAAGTACTACACCACCGCCACTACCGAGGGCTACTCCATGCGCGGACTAGCCATACAATACCGGGGCGAATAAGCCTGCTGGCGCTCCCACTTACACATAACCATCAACAGACTTTTTTATATAATCAGAGACTATTGCTATATGTTCTACAAAGGCGACCCTACTAATCTGCCCACCGAGGCCGAATCACGCGTAATCATCCGGTTTCAGGACTGTGACCCGCTTCAGCACCTCAACAACTCCAAGTACTTCGACTACTTCTTCAACGCCCGCGAAGACCAGGCCTCCAAGCTGTATGGTTTTAGTTTTGAGGCCATGTTTCGGGAGTTGCGCACGAGCTGGGTAGTGTACCAGCACCAGATCGCCTATATCCGTCCGGCCGGGATCAGCGAATGGGTCCGAATTATCACCCGCGTCATCCACCACGACGAGGACACCATGGTGACAGAGTACGTAATGACCAACGATGACCGCACCCAGCTGAAAACACTACTATGGGTCACCTCCAAGCACGTCAGCGTCACGACCGGAAAGCGTACTCCGCATCCGCCCGCGCTTAAAGAGTACCTGAATGCAATCCAGCTGCCGGGGGTTGATTTTAAGACGATGGACTTCAATGAGCGCATCCGGGAAGTAAAGCAGGCACTGGTACCTGTGTCGTAAGATTACTTCTTAGTACTGTCTGGAGCGAGGGCGCTGGATGTAAGTTTTCCTGATGAATCGGCATCATCCGTATCTGTCGAATCCGGTTTGGCAGGCGTCATCGCCGGAACAGCCAGATGGGTCTTGGGGATGACAAAGCGGTTGAAGCTATGGGTAAACTGCATACTCACCCCGCCGGTTGTCAGGGTATTACTCAGGAGGAGTGGGTTCTGGATGTTGCGATTGTAGGCTTTCAGGCGTACACTTCCCGTCTGAGTGAGCCAGTACTCCAGCGTCCACTCCCCTACCAGACTGGCGGCATCGTGCTGAATAATACCGTAGTTGAACCGCCCATCGCGCGTGACGCGGAAGCGGTCGTTCAGGAAGCGGTACGAGAAGCGTAGCTGCAGGTTGTTCAGGGCATTCTGATCCAGCGACAGCCCCGTCAGACCTACTTCCAGGTTTTCGTTCAGCGCCGAGGCCCACTTACTTACCTGGTTGGTTACCAGCTCACTGATGCTATTTCCGATAAAAGACTGGCTCTGATTAGTCTGGGCCAGCAGGGCATCCTGCGGCGTCAGCAACTGGTTAAACAGGATAAGGCTACTTACCTGACGGCTCAGCTCCTGCTCATCGCTGCGCAGGCGGTTTTCAAACGCCGCTACGGCACTTCGGTACTCGCCGGAGGCCGGATACTCCACTATACGCATATCGTACGCGATCTGGGGCGACATGAGGCGGTCGGTCAGGGTAATGGTTACCTCAACGGGGTAGCGCCGCGACAGCGGATTAGTGGCATTGTTGCTGTTGGTAGTAATACCCGGCAGTACCCCGGCCAGCGATGCCAGCTGTGTATATCCTGCCTGTACATCCAGGATGGCCGCGTACGGATCACCCGACCAGGTGATACGGCTACCCGGCTTAATCTCAAACTTCTTGTTAAGGGCGTTCTGAAAGGTAAAGGTGTAATCTCCACGGGCTATCTCATAGGTACCCGACATCTCGAAATCGCCTTTGGTATCGATCTTCATGTTCAACAGGCCACTCCCGTAGGCTTTGATAATATCACCTGCCTGCCGGTCCAGTTGTATCTCGCAGTAGGCATCGGGGGTAATATTGAAGTTGAAATCCATTTTGATCCCGCCCATATCCAATGAACTCGACGCTCCCTGGCCTGCATTGGTAGAATCTTCTTTGGGCAGCTGACTTACGAACTGGATATAGTCCTGAGTAGCCACCTCGGTAGCGCCGTCCAGGGGTATATAGATCCGCGTGCCCCGGTTACTGGTCACGTTGGCCTCGATCGTCAGGTTATCAAGTGGACCAAACAGCGATGCCTTACCGGTAACGTAGGCGGTACCGTAGAACAGGTCGTTGTCAGCAGCATTGGTATTCAGGATTTTGAAATTGCGCAGATCAGCATTGAAGCCCAGCGAGAAGTACCTGAAGCCTTCGTGGTATACACCACCCCGTAAGGTAGCGGTATTACCATCCTGATCGGTCACGATCATGTTGCGGGTGGCAATCTCGCTTTCGCTGAAGTAGATCTTATCATTGAAGGTAAGTACCGATTGCAGGTAGTCAAACTTCAGCCTCCCCTTATCCACAGTTACCTCCCCCTGCAGGATGGGATGCCCGAGGCTACCCGTTACCTGTACGGTACCTTCGGCCTGTCCGCTTACATCCGATACCAGCCCCTCCGAAAAAGGCTCAATTACCTTCAGGTCGGTGTTCAGGAAGCGGGCCTTCATGTTCAGCGGGTTCTCTTTCAGCTTAGGATTATAAGAACCCGTCAGCGAGAAAGTACGGCGAGCATTCTTCTCCAGGTGCGCATCCACGTAAAACTGGTCTGTCATTTCATCCCAGTCACCTACCCCTTCAAAATTGCCCAGTTCGTATTTATCGTAGCTGAGTCCCTCCACGTTAAACTCCGCTTTGAGCTCATTGAAGTCCTGCACGTTGCGAAGCCGCGCGGTACCGTCCATCACACCGCCTAGCTTAGTATCAAATACCTGATTCAGGGTAGCCAGCTTGAAGTTACGCGCTTCCAGCAACAGGCTCTGATCCGAGTCCTGAGCATAGGTACCGTTGAGGGCCAGCCGCTGCCGGTCATTGACCAGCGCCAGACCACTGAACCGGACTCGCGGTCCGGTTATGGAGATCAGGTTATTGGGGGTTACCTGCCATACCTCATCGAGCAGGTTGAGCCGGGAGTTCTGAAGGCGTACGTCAAAACCGTCCGTCAGAAATCGTAATTCGCCGCTCAGGTTAGCGCGGTTGCTGCTGTTTACCTGCCGCAGCCCGGTCCGGAAGCTAATATGGTCTTCGTCCCAGGTGGCCTCTACTTCGAGCCGCTCGGTAGGTGCCAGCAGGCTGATCTTATGTTTGGCGGAGGTGACATAGGCCGAGGCCAGTACCTCTTCGCTGTTCACAAACTTGGAAGTAGTAATATCCACTTCGGACTGTACAAACTGGTTACCACTTACCCGGACGGTATCTGCCCTGGCATTCAGCGTAAGCAGAGCCGTATTGTCCATCCGGAACTCACCTTCGGCGTGCGCTCCCGGCGATACGTAGGCATCCGGGTACAGAAAGGCCAGCACCTGCGACAGATCCCGCGTCCGCACTTCATAGTTGATTTCGTAGCGGTGGTTTACTACGTGATTTGTCTTTTGCTCGTAGTACTCCTTCCGGTCCATTTCATCTCTGAAGAAGTACAGCTGGTACTCCTTCAGCACCCGGTTCAGATCCTCTACGGCCGGAGTAAGTACAAAATTCCCCCTGACCCAGGCCGACATGAACTCACTTTCCAGCTCCATCGTACGCTGATCACCCTCCTGCACCGAAGTAAGCTGCAGGGTATCGATCACCAGGTTGCGCTCATTACTGGGAGTGAGCAGGTGTGTATTCAGGAAGCGGGCTCGCCCGGTCAGTTCATCAACGGAATTACCTACTACCTGTACATCCAGCTGGGTACCCAGCGTAAAAGGATCTTGAGCATACCCCAGCGCGAATAGGTTTGCTTTTTCAATTACTCCTTGAATGTCAAAGGCATTTTTTGCACCAGACAGATCAAACTCCCCGTCCAGATTTACCACCAGATTGGTATCACGGGTGCTCACCTGCCCGTTGAAGTAAGCCTTCTGCAGGTTGCCCCGCACGCGGATGGCCCGGTAGTCGTAGTTATCAAAGCCAAGGCGGCTTATAGTAGCATTAAGATTGGCCGACGACGAAGCCAGATCAAATCCGCGCCCGTTGATACTGCCCGACATATCCAGTTTCTGCCACCGCTCGGGCTGATCCAGCAGCACACCCAGGTCGAGCCCCGAAGTAGCCAGCTGGCCGTTATAGGTCGTATTATGGGCATCATCAATATGAAATTCCAGATCGGGTGTCAGGCTACCTATATCGGTATCAAGGTGTCCTTTCAGGTTAAAATCTTCAAAAGTACCTTTAAAGGTACCCGCCATGTGTACCATCCCAAACTTCTGGAACGTCTGGTGCAGATCCGTTTCGGGATAGTACTGCACCAGGTCGGGCGTGTGAATCTGTGACCGGTCCAGCCGGAAGTTCATGGACATTCCCTCTATTTCGGGTAGACCTTTGAAAGCCAGATCACCTACTATGCGACTATCCTTCCCAAATCGCAGGTCGGTATTCCGGACCCGGAAGTTGTTGACGATCCCATCAAAATCACCGGATACCTTCCAGATTTCGTCCAGCGTAAGCAGATACTCCGCAAAGAGCCCCAGGTCATTGGAGTGTACCCGGCTGTTATCAAGGTGCCCGATCATCCGGACCCGGCTGTTGAAGTAGCCCAGGTCAGCCGGGCTATCGTAGTTAAAACTGATGTAATTAGTAAGGTAGGAACGCCCTACGTAGGCGCTTAGTCCGGCCAGCTCCATCCGCTTGACACAGTACAGAAAGCGCGTGTCCAGGTCATGTACTTTCAGTTTGGTCTGGGTATCAATGGTAGTGAGGTCGTTGGCCTGAAAGCGGATGGTGTCGCCCACCAGCAGGAAGTCGTCCAGACTGGCGTTCAGCTTACCCAGCTCGAAGTGGTTATAGTCAAATACCGTCGAAGTTTTGATGCGCGGCTCCCGTGGATCATCATATTTGAAGGTACCCTCCACCAGGTGCGCTTTTCCGATCGTGAAAGGGATGTTCTGGTTGGGTATGTAGTTGGTGGTATCACCGGAGGTAGTCAGCTCGTTGATCCGGGCGATAAAATCATCAATATTGAGGTCGCCGTTTGCGGGATTCTTGATCAGGTGTACATCCGGCTGGAACAGCGTGACCTCGTCCAGGTGGATATCACTCTTCCTGTTTTCGATAATCTGGCTGATGCTCAGGTTAACATCTATACGTTCTACCCTGATCATGTGGCGGTCCTGGGCATCCCTGATCGACACGCCTCCCAGCGACACCACATCAAACCACTTAATATGGAGCTCGCGGATGGAGATAGGGTACCCCATTACTTCTGAGACTTTCCGGGCCGCTTTATCCACCGCCCAGGTCTGCACGGCCGGAAACTGAAAAGCAACCGTAACGGCCTCCAGCGCCAGCAACGCGAAGATCATTACGACCACCAGTCCATTCACTACCGATCTCAGAATGTTTATCATCTATTGATTCAGGACCGTCCCCTATCCCGACTTGGAGTAATTTATGTAAATTTGTACAAATTTTACCTATTTACATGAATATTCTAGCCATAGAGTCGTCCTGTGACGAAACCTCGGCAGCTGTCATATCTAACGGCAAAATCGGTTCTAATGTTGTTGCGACCCAGCTCATTCACCAACAGTACGGTGGTGTAGTACCCGAGCTGGCTTCCAGAGCCCACCAACAGCATGTACTGCCGGTTGTTGAAAAAGCGCTTAGCGACGCAAAAGTAACGAAAAAAGACCTGCATGCCATAGCCTTTACGCGTGGACCGGGACTATTGGGGGCCTTACTGGTAGGGACGTCCTTTGCCAAAGCCATGGCGCTGGGCCTGAACATCCCCCTGATCGATGTCAACCACATGCAGGCGCACGTACTGGCGCACTTCATTGAGGACCCAAAGCCACGCTTTCCCTTTCTGTGCCTGACCGTCAGCGGCGGCCATACTCAGATCGTAAAGGTGCGCGACTACCTCGACATGGAGATCATCGGACAGACGATGGACGATGCCGTGGGCGAAGCCTTCGACAAGACGGCCAAGCTGCTGGACCTGCCCTACCCGGGGGGGCCTCTGATCGACAAGTACGCGCAACAGGGCAACCCGCTGGCGTTTGAGTTTCCGCCCGTCGACATGCCCGGCCTGGACTACTCGTTCAGCGGCATCAAAACATCATTTATGTACTTCCTGCAGAAGCGGACCAGGGAGAACCCCAATTTTGTTCAGGAAAACCTGCCGGATATCTGCGCCAGTATCCAACATACGCTGGTCCGTATCCTGCTCAAAAAACTGCGAAGAGCCGCTAAGGAAACCGGTATCCGTGAGATAGCCATTGCAGGTGGCGTATCGGCCAACTCGGGCCTGCGCAGGAGCCTGGCGGAGATGGGTGAAGAAATGGGCTGGAACGTGTACATCCCGCGCTTTGAGTACTGTACCGACAACGCCGCCATGATTGCCATCGCTGCCCACTACAAGTACCTGCAGAATGACTTTACGAACCAGAAGGTAAGCCCGCTGGCCCGGATGGAGTTTTAGCTTCCACGAAATTTCTCATTAACTCATACACTCTTAACTCATAAACTCCTTGCTGACTCTATCTGAAATCTGGATATACCCGATCAAGTCGCTGGGCGGCATTCGGCTTGATGAAGCCCATGTACAGCTACGCGGCCTGCAGTTCGATCGCCGCTGGATGATTGTCGACGACACCGGGCGCTTTGTGACCCAGCGCAGCCTGCACCGCATGGCCCTGCTGGACGTGGCTCTTGAGCAGGACCGTGTTCTGATTATAGACCGTACCAATCCCGCCGATGTACTGGAGGTACCCATGCAACCCGTCTCCAATGAGGTACTGCAGGTAAGTATCTGGGACGACCATGAGGTAACGGCCCTTACCGTGTCGGATCAGGCCGACCAGTGGCTCAGTACGAAGCTGGACCTGCCGGTCAGGCTGGTATACATGCCCGACAGTACGGAGCGCCGCGTTGATCCCAGGTACGCCCAGAACGAGGAGGTAGTGAGTTTTGCGGATGGGTATCCCTTCCTGCTGATCGGCCAAGCCTCTCTGGATGACCTCAACAGCAAGCTATCCGAGCCCATCAGTATGCGGCGCTTCCGGCCCAACCTGGTGGTACGTGGAGCCGCGCCCTTTGCCGAAGACGACTGGCGGGGCATCCGGATCGGTGACCTTACCTTCGAGGCCGTGAAGCCCTGCGCCCGCTGTGTTCTCACCACCGTCAATCCGGAAACCGCTCAACCCGGTCCTGAGCCACTGAAGACACTGGCAACCTACCGCAAGCGAAATAACAAAATTTACTTTGGTCAAAACCTGCTGACCAGCACCACCGGACGTATAGCCGTAGGTGACCTGGTACAGATCGGGTAAGTATTGGCTCTTTTGGATTAGAATTACAATGCCTGAGCATACTTCTTATCGTTTCCGCCCCATCCACCTGCACTGGCTAAGTGTGGATGTAGTAGCCGGAGCCGTGGTTTCGCACATGGCAGCCAGTCGCCTGCCTACGGGCCGTACTCCCCTCAATATCTGGGTGACTATTATTCTGGGGCTAGTGGTGCTGGGGGTATACTCGCTGGATCACCTGCTGGACAACCGCCGCTCCGAAAAGCCTAAAACCCAGCGCCACCAATTCAACCGCGAGTACGAGCCCCTGGTCTGGCGCGTTGTAATCGGGGCTTTTGTGCTGGCGGCTGGTCTATCGTGGCTCATCCCCGCCGATCTCTGGAAGTTTGGAGGAGGCATGGTAGCTTTCGTAGCCCTGTACCTGTGGGGTGTTTCCAAACTACCCGTCAAAAGTCATCGTCAGGCGCTAAAAGAGCCCATCACCTCGCTCATCTATGCCTCCGGCGTGTGGGCCAGTACCTGGTTTATGGGCAATGAGGTAACCTGGGAGAGCATCGTACTAGGTATCCTGTTCTACCTGATTACGGTACAGAGCCTGCTGCTATTCTCCCACTTCGAGGCTATCCAGTACCGCGAATCTTACAACCTGGCTCGCTGGCTACAGCGGGCAACTACCATGAAGGTACTTAAGGGGATTACCATCATCGCTGCCATTACCTGCGTGACCGTCTGCTTGCTGACCGACTATCGTTATGTACAGCGTTTAGCCATCATCCTGCTGAGTATGTCGCTGGTACACCTGTGGATGTGGCGGAACCCGGAAAAAATCATAAAGAACGAACGCTTCCGCATCTGGGGCGAACTGGTGTTCGTAATGCCCTGGCTGGTGTTATAGTGGCGAATGAGCGGCCGCCGCGCGGTGAATTGTAATTGAGTGAAGGGAGGGGTTACAGTGACCAATGAGCAATTACCAGTGATCATAAAGAATTATATGAGCTCATTGAACAACCGTGGATTTGCTAATTAGAAACTAAAGGCTGGCTTCTTTTGCTTCTATAGCAGACTTAATTCAGAATTCATAATTCCCAATTCAGCATTCAACCGTGTCCTACCTTAATATAGATAGCACCAAAGCGCGTACCTATGATGCCATTGTCATTGGGTCGGGGATCAGTGGGGGTTGGGCGGCGAAAGAGCTTTCTGAGAAAGGGCTCAAGACGCTGGTACTGGAGCGGGGGCGCGATGTCAAGCACGTTACCGACTACCCTACTACCAATCTGAATCCCTGGGAGCTGGAGCACCGCGGCCGGGTCCCCCTGGCTATACAGAAAGACTATCCCATTGGCAGTAAAAACTACGCGTTCCGGGAAGACTCCGCCCATTTCTTTACCAAAGATGCCGAACAAGAATACATCCAGGATCGTCCCTACGACTGGATCAAAGCGTACCAGGTGGGTGGACGGTCATTGATCTGGGGGCGGCAGACCCAGCGCTGGAGCGACTTTGACTTTGAGGGACCGGCTCGGGATAGCTTTGCCGTCGACTGGCCCATCCGCTACGCCGACCTGGCTCCCTGGTACAGCTACGTGGAGAAGTTCGCCGGTATAACGGGGAATAAAGATGGCCTGCCTACTCTACCCGATGGTGAGTTTCTGCCGCCGCATGAGATGAGCTGCGTGGAGAAGCACTTTCAGCAGAAAGTATCGCAACTCTATCAGGACCGACACGTGATCATAGGCCGGGCGGCTCACCTGACCCAGCCGCAGCCTATCCACCACCAGCAGGGCCGGGCGCAATGTCAGCACCGTACCCTCTGCGACCGGGGCTGTCCGTTCGGGGGGTATTACAGCAGTAATTCCACTACCATACCCTGGGCCGCCAAGACCGGCAACATGACCCTGCGCCCCCACTCGGTAGTACACTCTATTATTTACGACGACAAGAAGCAGAAAGCTACCGGAGTGCGGGTAATAGACGCACATACCAAAGAGATGATCGAGTTCTACGCCCGCATTATCTTTGTGAACGCTTCGCCTCTGAATACCAACCTGATCCTGCTCAACTCCACATCAAGCCGCTTCCCCATCGGACTTGGCAATGACAACGAGTTGCTGGGCAAGTACATGGCCTTCCACAGCTACCGGGGCCGGGTACTGGCCGAGTACGAAGGACACCTGGAAACAACCAACGACGGTCGCCGCCCCAACAGCAGCTATATTCCTCGCTTTCGGAATGTACATAAGCAGGAAACGGATTTCCTTCGGGGCTACGCAGCTTCGTTTTCCGCTACCCGAGGTACCTACCAGAGCCAGGAGGGACTCGGCGCGGCGCTAAAAGAGAATCTGCATACTCTTAAATGGGGCAACTGGCAGATCTATGCCGGCATGATGGGCGAGACCCTTCCGAAAGAGAGCAGCACCGTACAGCTGGATAAGCAGCTAACGGACCTGTACGGTCTGCCCCAGCTACGCATCTCGATCGGGTACGACGACAACGATGCCCGGATGCTCAAAGACTTTCACGAGCAGTTTACGGACATGTACGAGAAGGCGGGCTTTACCAACATCAGACCCGTCGACACCAGGCGTACTCCCGGCAACGAAAATCACGAAATGGGCGGTGTACGCATGGGTCGTGATGCAAAGACCTCGCTCCTGAACAAGTGGAACCAGCTGCATAGCTGTAAGAACGTATTCGTCACCGACGGCTCCTGCATGACCTCCACTTCCACCCAAAATCCCTCGCTGACCTACATGGCCCTTACGGCCCGTGCGGCAGACCACGCCGTCAAACAAATGAAGGCGCTGGAGTTATAAGTAATACCAGCCTTTATACTTATATTGATGAGTCTGCTCCTACCGGGGCAGGCTTTTTTTACGAGCTACTCTCTGCAAGCAAACAGCCTCCGGTCAAAAACAACTGTGGGGGTACTTAGTTGGAGATATAGAAAGAGTACTCTACAGGCGAGGAATAGCTTGACTCAGAAATTGATGTTCAACTAAACCTATAAAAAGAATCATTATGGGACAGACAATAATAGGAATATTTGACTCTTCCGAAGAGGCAAGACAGGCAGAGAGTCAACTGCTTGCGGATGGCTTTGATACCTCAAAGGTAGTCGGCTTCTACCGACAAGGCGGCGACGGACAGAACGCTAATCGCTTGCAAAGCAGCGAGTACGAAGAAGAAGATACCGTCAAGAATTACCTGCACTCCCTCTTCGGGAACGCGCACCACCACTATCTGGAAAAATTCACCCAAATAGCCACTCCGACTGGTTCGATGGTTTCGGTACGCGCTGACTCGCCGGAAGAAGCCAGTCGTGCGGCCCGTATTCTGAACGCTGCCGGGGCCACACAAGTAGATGATAATGTGATACTACCTGACACCCAGTAATCCATTCATCATAGAAACTACATCACTTGTTACTGAGCAAGGGGTAATCTTTGATCTATACAAACATTACTAGCAGAAGGGGCCGCATAGTTGTATGCGGCCCCTTCTGCTGTATTATCGTTATGATAGTTATTCCTCATCCTCTACCGACAGCCGGACCAACTCGATGCGGGTATCCTGCATGGATACGATCTTGAACGTAAAAGGCGGGAGGTTGATTTCGTCGTTGACCTTAGGTAAGTCTCCGTGAATATTGATCAGCAGACCGGCCAGTGTATCGTAGTCTCCTTCGGGTAGTTCCCAGTCGTACTTTTCGTTGAGGTAGTCTATCTCGTGGCGGGCACTGAATATATAGGTATTTTCGTCAACCTGACGCTCCGTCCAGTCTTCGGTACTATCGTATTCATCCTGTATCTCGCCAAATATCTGCTCCACTACGTCCTCAACGCTCACCAGTCCTGAGGTACCTCCAAACTCATCCACCACCAAGGCCAGACTCTTACGCTCTTCCAGAAAACGCAGCATGAGGTCACTGGCCGGCATGGCTTCGGGTACTATGAGGATAGGAGTAATAATGCTGCTGATTTCCTTGGGCTTGCGAAACAGGGCGAGCGAGTGGCAGTAGCCCACGACCTCATCCACCGAGTCGCGGTAGACGATGATCTTGGAGTGTCCGCTGGTAATGAACGCCTGCCGGAGATCCTCAATGGAATCGTCCAGACTCACGGCCGAAATTTCGGTGCGCGGAATCATACAGTCGCGGATTCGGACATCCTTAAAATCGAGCGCGTTGATAAACATCCGCTCTTCGATGCTGTGATCCTCAAACTCGGGATCATCGGCCGCGGCCGTTTCATCACGCGTACTGGTGGCTTTACCGTCCCCCGTCTTTTCTTTGATCAAAGGCTCCAGCATCCAGTAGATAGGCGTAAGTACCCATTCGGCAAACCTGATCGGAAACGCCTCGATCCTAAATACCCGTTTACGCCCCACATTCATCCACAGCATATAGGCCGATAGCCACAGCACCAGCGCCACCAGCAGCAGTACCGCTACGGCCAGCGCCGGATGCAGCAGCAGAGCATCGGTAAGGAGTGAGTACCCCGCGGCCACCAGGCAGAAGCACCCCAGCGCTACCACCAGTAGCCGGGCCATCCTGAGCATACGGCGCCAGTATACCGCCTGGTGAAAGGTACCGTCCTCCTCCTGCCGGAGCCGGTGCCAGTCAAATGGTGCCTCGAGCAGCAAGGCCCGCACGGCACCATAGTAGCCCGCCAGCAGAAAAAACAGGACCGCAAGTATCAACTGAGGTATGATCATTTCCTTTTACGTTTGGTAGGAGATGCTTTTTTGGTACCAGTAGGGCCAGCATCCTTTGGTTTCTCTCCCGTAGGTATTCCCGTTTCACCGATTTTGATACGGTAGTACTGAAAAGAGAGCAAACAGGTTATACACAACAGAATAAGCCAGTAACTATCCTTGATATCGGTGCGCTGGAGCTCCAGCAGCCACATGATAAAAAAACCGATAGCTCCGGCTATAAGAAGGGTTTTGATCAGTTTGGGATTCATTGCAAAAAACTCTTTTAGGACCGCCGCTGGCATCTGGTACTTTTCAGCAAAAACAACAAACAGACCGGCCTTGTTACCTCCAAAGATATATAGATTGGGGGAAAGTCAGCAGCAAACTGATACATGGGTGGAATCAACTACCAATATCGGCTGGGGTATGCTTCATTCTCCCTTAAAATAGCTAACTTGCAACGGATAGCTAAAATTTGGCAATAAGCCAGTTTTGCAAAATTATTTCTTGAAATAATCTCTTTTATTACCATGAGCGAAACCATGACCCGCTTTAAGCCCGGAGTAGTAACGGGCGAGGGAGTAAGTGAAATCTTCCGTCATGCCAACGAAAACAACTACGCCCTGCCTGCCGTCAATGTAGTAGGAACTAACTCAGTAAATGCTGTACTCGAAGCCGCCCGTGCGGTGAATAGTCCTGTTATTATCCAGTTCTCCAACGGTGGTGCCAGCTTCTACGCCGGTAAGAGCTTATCTAATACAAATCAGCAGGCCGCTATCGCCGGAGGTATCTCAGGCGCGATGCACGTTCATCAGATGGCCGAACTATACGGAGTACCCGTAATCCTGCATACTGACCACTGTGCCAAAAAACTGCTTCCCTGGATCGACGGTCTGCTGGAAGCTGGTGAGCGTCACTTTGATCAGTACGGTAAGCCTCTGTACAGCTCACACATGCTTGACCTGTCGGAAGAGTCGCTGGAAGAGAATATCGAGATCTCGTGCAAGTACTTCGAGCGCATGGCCAAAATGGGCATGACCATCGAAATCGAACTGGGAGTAACGGGTGGAGAAGAAGACGGCGTGGATAACAGCGACGTGGATAGCTCTAAACTATATACTCAGCCCGAGGAAGTAGCGCATGCCTACGAAGAGCTGCTAAAGATTTCACCTAACTTTACTATTGCGGCTGCTTTCGGTAACGTACATGGTGTATACAAGCCCGGTAACGTGAAGCTCCAGCCGATCATCCTGAAAAACTCACAGGAGTACATCCAGCAGAAGTTCAATACCGACGCATTGCCCGTAAACTTCGTTTTCCACGGTGGATCAGGCTCGACCCGCGAAGAAATCCGCGAAGCGATCGAGTACGGTGCCATCAAGATGAACATCGATACCGATATCCAGTGGTCTACCTGGGAAGGTCTCCTGAAGTACTACCACGCCAAGGAAGCGTACCTGCAGACGCAGCTGGGTAACCCTGAGGGTGAGGATGCGCCTAACAAGAAGTACTACGACCCACGCGTATGGCTACGCAAAGGCGAGGAAAACATGGTAGAGCGTCTGAAAGTTGCTTTCGAAGACCTCAACTGCATCAACCGCCTGGCTTAATCAGTTGGCGGCTAATAGCTTAGTGATAGAAAAAGGCGGCTCCTGAGGGCCGCCTTTTTTAGTAAAAGTACCTGGCTCTATGTGAGCAAAGGCCACATTTATAGCTATTTGAACTCACAATTTGGGCGGTAGGGGGTTATACAACTAACAACCTATGCAGCTATGCTTAAGAATATACGACCTAAACTCCGACTGTCACCCAGGGAGGCCACCCAATCAGGCGAAGTACCCCGGCAACGTCCGACGGACCCGGCCCAGGTGGTACTACCACAGTCAACGCCTCCTTCTGCTGACTTCACCTACCCCCAGAAAGTCACCATTGCCGTAGGTATTACCATCATCCTGTGCCTGCTGGTCCTACTCCTTTGGGCTAGTCAGAGCATACTACTGCTGGGCTTTGGATCGGTGTTATTTGCGGTACTACTTCGGGCTATTGCGCATAATATACAGCGGATTGCTCCTCATATGTCGGATCGCTGGGGAGTAAGTATAGCTACCCTGCTGCTATTTGCGTTTATAGGCGGCTTCATTACCTACGCCGCCCCGCAGATCTCCGAGCAGTTTACTACCCTGACCGAAAAATTACCTCCGGCCATCGAACAGGTCGAAAGTACCCTCAACCAGTCCGGAGTGGGCCGCTTCGTACTATCGTACTTACCCACTGACCCACAGCCGCAGTTTGGCAATACCTTTGGGAAGCTGACCGGAATAGTAGGCGGCTTATTCGCCTTTATTACGTACCTGCTGGTGATTCTGGCGGGGGGATTTTTCCTGGCCCTCAACCCAAAGCTATACGTCAATGGTTTTGTGAGCCTTTTTCCCATACCTACCCGGCCGCGTGCCTACCAAGTCATTGGCAAGGTGGCCGAAAAACTGGAAGGCTGGCTACTGGGTCAGTTCATTGCCATGCTTGCGGTAGGTATACTTACCTGGATCGGCCTTGAGATCATAGGCGTACCCCTGGCACTGGTACTTGGGGTTATTATATTCATCTTCGACTTTGTTCCCTTTATTGGTCCCCTGGTGGGGGCGCTGCCGGGTCTGCTGGTAGCCTTTTCGTACGATCCGGATTCGGTTATCTGGGTGGGACTGGTGTACATCATAGTTCAGCAAATCGAAAGTTTTCTGGTGGTGCCACTCGTCCAGCAGCAGACCGTTTCACTGCCCCCTACCCTGCTGATGCTGGGAGCTTTACTGGGGGGAGCTATCTTTGGACTGGCCGGTACGGTCATCGCCATACCCGCCCTGGTGGTGATGATTACACTGGTGCAGGAGATTTACATCAAGGATATTCTGGGTGATCCGATGGATTAGATTCGTATGGGACCTGTATGGCTCCTATCAATATCCTGCGTACATTGATCGTTCTTACTACCTAAACCCTACTTGTTGCATCTTCTGTCCGATGATTATCTACTTATGCGAATTGTAGCAGTACTTCTCTTCCTTCTGAGCACCCAACTCCTGCAGGCCGGAGGTATTCGCGGACGTATTACCACCGCGCAGGGCGAGCCACTCCCCTACTCGGGCATACTGGTACAAGGCACCAGCCTGGGCACCCTGTCCAACGCCGAAGGGCGCTACGAACTGGACCTCGAGCCGGGCCGTTACGAGATCCTGTTCCAGTACCTGGGCTTCCGTACCGTTACCCGCTCCGTCACCATAGGTGCTGACTTCGTAGAGCAGAACGTAGTACTGGAAGAGCAGCCGCTCAACCTGGGTGAAGTACAGATAGGTAAGGGTAAGGAAGATCCCGCGTATAGCATCATGCGGCGGGCCATTGCCAAGGCGCGCTTTCACCAGCTGCAGGTAAGGGGCTACACCGCCCGTGCCTACACCCGCAGCACCGCCCTGCCCACCAAGATCCCCTTCCTGCTGGAAAGAAAGCTGAAAAAAGAAGGGGTACAGGAGGGAAAGGTATTCCTGAACGAGAGCGTGGCCGAGATCAGCTACCGCCGCCCCAATACTTACAACCAGCGCATCCTCTCTACCCGCAACAGCCTCGACAACAGTACCCCTACTCCTAATCAGTATGTACTGGCCAGCTTTTACAGCCCTGAGGTAGCCGATGCCGTTACGCCCCTTTCGCCCAAGGCCTTCAACTACTATAAGTTTGAGTACGAAGGCTTTTTTGAAGACCGGGGCGAAATAGTGAATAAGATACGGGTAGTACCCAGGGCCTACGGCGAAGGCGTATTCAAGGGGAGTATCTATATTATCGAGGACCGGTGGGCCATCCATAGCTTCGATCTGAAAACGACCAGACAGGGATTAAACATAGATGTAAAGCAACTATTTACCCCCATTCAGAATGTATGGCTGCCTGTAAATCAGCAGTTCAGGCTGGAAGGCGGGTACCTGGGTTTCGCGGGTGAATTTAAGTACGTGGTGTCCATGACCTATCAGAAGCTGGACGTAGACCCGGCCCTGCGGGAAGAAATTGTGATCAACGACCATAAAAAGGAGCCCGAAACCGCCCAGACTCAACGTAAAGCCAACCTGGAAAAGATGATTGAGCAGCAGAAGGAGTTCTCCACCAAGAACTTCCGCAAAATTATTAAAAGTTACGAAAAAGAGCAGCGTAAGGAGCGTAAGCAGCAGGGCGAAGACGTACGGGCCGTACGACAGGACTCCGTTACCATCGACTCCCTGGCCAACAGGCGCGATACAACCTACTGGGAAGCACTGCGGCCGGTACCCCTTACCCAGCTGGAAGTAAAAAGCTACGAGATTCAGGATAGCATCAAGGTAATGAAGCAGGCCAAAGCCGATAAGGACAGTACCCGTAACGACTCTACTACGTTCCGACCCATGCACCTGCTTATGGGGCACCAATACCGCTTTGCCAACCGCCACTCTCTCACCTTACAGAGTCCGCTACAGACACTGATCTACAACACCGTAGAAGGGTATGCCTTTGATGCATCGCTGGAATGGACCAAACGCTGGAAAGACAATTACCGGTTCAGCCTGCGGCCGCTGGCGCGCTACTCCTTCGGGCGCGAACGCCTCAGCGGTACCCTGCGTACGCAGGTAGGCAACCGCAAATGGACCCTGGAACTGGAAGGCGGTGAATACATCTACCAGTTCAACCCGAACAATCCCATTCCGCCCGGCCTCAACAGCATCACGACGCTGCTCTTCGAGCAGAACTTCATGAAGATCTACCAGAAGCAGTTCGCAAGGGCCGACTATACCTACCGCTACCTCGGCGACATCCTGAGCCTGACGGGCGGCCTCGAGTACGCCCGGCGCAGCGAACTCTTCAACCTGGAGTCACCCAGCCGGTACATCGACTGGCGGAACCGGGGCTTTTCGCCCAATCGTCCTGATAACATCGAAACACCCGATACAAGCTTCCCCACGCACGAGGCGCTGCTCCTGGACCTCAACCTGAACCTCCGGCCCTGGCAGCGATACGCCATCCGCAACGGCCAGAAGCGGTACTGGTACAACAATGGTCCCACCTTCCAGATCAATTACCGCAAAGGCATTCCTACCGGTAGTAGTGCGGTAGACTATGATTTTGTGCAGGCAGGGATGCGGCACAATCTAGATACCGGTCCGCGCAGTGGCATCCAGTATGCCCTCAGCGGCGGCGGTTTCCTGAGTGCCCGGCGCCTGTACTTCCCCGACTACCGGCACTTTATGGGCAACGAGTTCTTCTTCCAGACCGGTGACCAGCTCACGCACTTCCGCATGTTGCCCTACTACGAGTACAGTACCCGGAGGAGTTTCGGGCAGGCTCATGTACTTTGGTCCACGCAGCGCTTCCTGATCACCCGGCTGCCCTTCCTGAGGCTGGCCGGGCTGAAAGAAACCGTACAGGCGCACTACCTCACTACCCCCGGCGCCGGCCACTATACCGAGCTGGTGTACGGGGTGGATGGTCTGCTAAGGCTGTTCCGGGTGGAGGTAGTATCGCAGTTTAAAGGTACGCAGTACCAGGGCGTGGGCTTTCGGATAGGTACGGTGCTGAATATTCGTTAAGTAGTTGAATGGGGGCTACCCTCGACAGGGTAGCACTACATCTAACTTAAATTATGTTGGTACTTAATACTAGTTTAGTAATGGATGATTTACTGAAACGGATTACCCTTAATCCGGACATCTGCCACGGAGTACCTACCCTACGTAACAAGCGTTACCCGGTATTCCTGATCCTGGACCTACTGAGTGCCGGCGAAACCTGGGATACTATTCTGAACGATTACCCTGCTCTGGAACGTGATGATATCAAAGCCTGCCTCCGGTATGCCAGTCAAATTACCCAGAAAAGGCTGTAAATACCCGAGGCATGAGGTACTTAGTTGATTCTTCACTCCCGGTTTTCCTGTGCGAGATCTATCGATCATCAGGCTTTTATGCTGAACATACCAATGACCTGACAAGTGGAGACGAGCGCACCGATCAGGAAAGTATACTTTATGCCAATACATATACTTTGGTTTTTGTCACCAGGGATGTGGCCTTTCTCAGCTCCAACCCGGTACCTGAAAAACCTCAAAAGCTCCTGCTCGTCACAGCCCAATCAATAAAGAACAGAAAGCTTTTCGATCTTTTTTGGGACAACCTCCATGATATAGATACACTCTTCCAGTCCCATGATTTTATCGAACTGAGCCATGACGGTTTAGTGGCACACGAATGAAGTATTACCCCTTTAGATTGAAACTCCTCTTAGAGCAAGTCAGGCAGGATACAGGACCGTTCGGGAGTTAGTATAAGGTACTGGTGTAAGTTTTTTAGAGCTTTTCTTCTGAAAGGGGGCAAAACCCCAAAACGAGCTTCGGACTGAGAACCAGGAACTACTAAACTTACTACTTATGCACTACCTGCGTTATATCTATCTACTACTTGTGCTGCATTCAGCAGCCTGTGCAGTAAAACCTGGAGCCGCACAATCAGGTACCAACCAGGGAGGGACTGGCAAAGTTGAGAATAATCAAACACCGGTGGAGCAGGCTAACTCAGCACAACCGGGAGTAGCAAGTTCAGACACCGCTCACTCAGCGGCAACTCAACCCGACTCGACTCCACCAGGATATACCCCAAGCCCCACTGCTCAGTCTGAAATGGCCGACCGTGGACAAGCCCAATTACTCACCGGGGTACCTTTTATGCCCGATGAACTTACCTTTGCGGGTGAAGCCGTGCCGCTTACTGACCCTATAGTACGCGACCGGCTGGAACGGGAGCTGATCAAAAACGTGTACCGGCACTCGGGTACCTTGTCTGTGATGAAGCGGGTACAGCGGTATCGTGAGCCTATTACCACTATTCTCACCAAAAATCAGATTCCTGCCGACTTCCTGTACCTGGCCGTGGCGGAGAGTGATCTGTCGCCCATTGCTGAGTCGGCCAAGGCCGCCGTAGGATTCTGGCAGTTTCTGGAGCCGGTGGCGAAAGAGTACGGACTGGAGGTTAATAAGTACGTAGACGAGCGCCGCCACCTCGAACGCTCTACCGAAGCCGCCAGCCGGTATCTGAGCCGGCTGTACCGGACCTTCGGCAGCTGGACCCTGAGCGCGGCCGCTTATAACGGCGGCCCCACTGCCGTCAACAACAACCTCCGGGGCCAGCAGGTAACCTCCTACTACGACCTGTACCTCACCCCCGAAACCTACGACTACCTGTTCCGTATCCTGGCCCTGAAGCTCCTCATCGAAAACCCCGAGCGTTACGGATTCAGTGTACCCGCCCCGGAGTACACCGCTCCTACGCAGGAAATAGAAGTGAGGCAGGACGTAAATCTGGTGGACCTGGCCAAGCAGTACAACATGACCTACAACCAGCTCAAGTACTTCAACCCCTGGCTCCTGTACCGCTCCGGCTGGTCGCCTTCGGATAAGTACTATGATAAAAACAGGGCCCTGAACGTGATGCTCGAAGTACCGGCGGGGAAGGTATACCGGATACAGGTACTCAAATAGCTTCTGTAATTACAGGAGTACCTACTAAGTAATAATCACAAATACTTAACTTATAGAAGCGTCATGGTAAGATACCGCCGGATTATTTTTGCAACACTTATCCTGTTATCCGCCTTTTCATGCAAGAATGAGCTAAGCCAAGATGAAAGCTACCCAATGCCCTGGCGCGAGCCGGATGCTAGTGAAGTGGAGGCCATCGGTGAAGCGCTGGCCAAAGCCCGGATCGCCGGCTGTAAAGAGTTTCAGGTACGAGAAAGCGCCGAGGCCGGCTCCGGAGACTACCTGATTGGCTGTTCACTAGACAGGCAGACCTGGTCGTACTACCAGGTATCGGTGAGCGACCAGCGGGTAACTCCACTGACCAGTAATACCGTATCGCAAGCGCCCGAAGCCAAAAGTAACTAACTACCTAATCTACCTAAACCTACGCAAATACCACCTCTATGCCGCAGATCTACTACAATCCTGGCCGTCGTTCTTTTCTAAAATCGTCCGCTCAGGCGGCTGGCCTGCTTACTGCTTATAGCCTGGGTGTCAGCTCAGTACTGGCAGAGACCTCCAGCGCAGCCAATGAAGTACAGCTGGCACTGCTGTCGGATACGCATATTGCGGAGGACGTTCAGAACGTCTACCGTGGTTTCTACCCTTCCCGCAACCTGGAAAGCGTAGTACCTAAGGTCATAGCTGCCAGGCCGGATGCCGTACTGATCAACGGAGATGTAGCCCGTCTCACGGGCGAAAAGGGAGACTATGCGCAGGTAAAGAAACTGCTGGCGCCCCTGGCCGAACAAAAGCCCGTGTACATGACACTGGGCAACCACGATCACCGCGAAAACATCCAGGAGGCGTTTCCGGCTCCTAAAGGACTACAGAATGTAAAAGACAAACAGGTGATGGTGATCGAGCAGCCATCGACGAGGTTTATATTGCTCGATTCGATGATGTACGTCAACAAGACACCCGGATTTCTGGGACAATCGCAGCGGAGCTGGCTGGAGGGCTTCCTGCGTCAGTCCGATGCCAAACCAACCGTTCTTTTTGTCCACCATACCCTCGCCGACTCCGACTCCTCCCTGCTGGATGTCGAGCGGCTCTTTCAGATCATCAGGTCCCATCAGAAGGTAAAGGCGGTCTTCTACGGACATTCACACGAGTACAAGTACGAGGTACTGGATGGTATCCATCTGGTCAATCAGCCCGCTGTAGGCTATAACTTCTCGGACAGCGAGCCGGTGGGCTGGCTCACCGGTACGTTCCGTAAAGAAGGAGCTGATCTTACGCTCAATGCCTTTGCCGGCAACATGAAAGATAATGGCAAAAGCAAGTCGCTGGCCTGGCGCTAAAAAGGGGGAAACACGCTGAAACCGGAGTAATATAGGCACAAAAAAAGGAAGCTAGTGCTTCCTCTCTTTTTATGGCTGATATAGCAGGCCCTAAGGCTTACTTATCTTTGTCAAAGCCTTCCATCTTTACAAGCTTGTTGTAGAGACCCAGAATCAGGAAGGTTGGAGCCCACTGTCCTACAAAGAGCGCGCCTTTGTCCTGACCGGCAAGTTTGAGTGTGGCAGACAGGGCCATTGAGCCTATAGCCGCCCATAAATAGGTATCCGAAGGAAGGCGAGCAGTATAATCCTCAATCGCAGCTGCTACGGGACCTTCTTTGTGCTCAGGGTTGAAGCTGTCCGCTTTTGATTTCAGATCTGCTGCCTTGTTTTTCAAATCCTCGGTTGTAGTTGCCATAGTTGTTAACGGTTTTAAAGTGTGGAAAACATTCGTAAAACACCTGCGAAAAGTGATTGTTTATAATTTAGCAAACTACTTTCGCAGGACTTACATACGCTACCAAACGTTTAAAAAACTGTACCAACAGCTACTGCAGGCTCCCAATCGGTCGAATATATATGAAGTTTAGTCGATAAATTCGGCCTTATTATATATAATAGCTGCGCTACCAGCCTCCGGCCGAGTAAATGAAGGCATTTCGGGTACTTTCTTATTGGATTATAGTTTCCATGTATCTTTTAAGATCAAACAATTGCCTTAATGCTCCACTTTTACACCACCTTTTCCAGGAATCTCTGCTCTTTTCTGCTGCTGTGCCTGCTATTGAGCCTCACGACTACCGCTACCAGGGCGCAGAGCGGCGGCAAACTGAAAGTAACGGGTAAGATATTCGACAGCCAGAGTAATGCCCCCCTGAGCTTCGCAAGCGTTCGGCTGTTCAGGCAGGCCGATAGTACTTTCTCATCCGGTGCCATTACGGACGAATCCGGTAACTTTGTAGTGGATGCCGTCGAAGGTACCTACTATGCCCTTTATGAATTTATCGGCTATAAGTCTTTTACTACGAAAGACATACGGCTCTCCGCGGCCAGTGCGCCCCTTGACCTGGGTACAGTAAAGCTCACCGCTACCTCTACCACTCTGGACGAACTGGTGGTGCAGGCCGAGAAAAGCTCCATGGAGCTATCGCTGGACAAAAAGATATTTAATGTGGGGAAAGACCTCGCCAATGCCGGAGGTACCGCCATTGATATTATGCGCAATGTACCCTCGCTGGCCGTTGATGTAGAGGGTAACATCAGCCTGAGGGGAAGCAGCAACGTACGTATCCTGATCGATGGCAAGCCTTCGGGGCTCGTCAGCTTCAAAGGGGGAGCTGGTCTGCAGCAGCTTCAGGGCAGCATGATCGAGCGCATCGAGATCATCACCAACCCCTCGGCCCGTTACGAAGCCGAAGGTATGGGAGGTATCATCAATATCGTTCTGAAAAAAGAGCGAAAGGAGGGCATCAACGGCTCGTTTGATATTATTACGGGATACCCTACCAACCTGGGAGCCGCGGCCAATATCAACTACCGCCGCAAAAACCTCAACTTCTTTATCAACTACACAGCCTCCTTTCGCAATACGCCGGGCCGTACCACGCAGTACCAGGAGCTGTACCGCAACGATACTACCTTCATCACCCAGCAGAGCTTTACGCACAACCTGAAGGGAATGAATAACAGCGCCCGGGGTGGACTAGACTACTTCTTTTCGCCCACCAGCGTACTGACCGGCGCCTACACCTGGCGGATCAGCAAGGGCAAGCGTCTGTCGGACATCCGGTACTTCGACTATATATCATCGCTGAACAACCTCCAGAGCTACACCTACCGCACCCAGGACGAAACCGAAACCGAGCCCAACTCGGAGTATGCCCTTACGTACAAAAAATCCTTTAAGCGGAAGGGACATGAGTTTTCGGCCGATCTGCGCTACCTCGACAACTGGGAAAAATCGGATCAGTACTTTGGTCAGCGTACCTATGAGCCCAACGGTACTCCCTCAGATATACCCTACCTGCTTCAGCGCTCGGTCAATGATGAGACCGAAAAGCAGCTACTGGCTCAGATTGACTACGTACAGCCGTTCGGCAAGGATGGCAAGTGGGAGGCAGGTATACGCAGCAGTTTCCGCGACATGACCAATGACTTCTCCGTAACCGAGCAAACCGAAACGGGTGGCTGGATACAGCTGCCGGGCCTGACCAACGACTTCCTGTACGAAGAAGATATCCACGCGCTGTACGGTATTGTAGGTAACAAAACAAGAGGGTTTTCGTACCAGGTGGGACTAAGGGCGGAGATGACCGCAGTGACCACTACCCTCAGACAGACCAACGAGGTGAATCCCCGCTCGTACAGCAACCTGTTCCCGAGTGTACACGTTACCTACGATCTGCCCCGTATGCACGCCCTGCAGCTGAGCTATAGCCGTCGGGTACGTCGTCCGCAGTACAACGACCTGAGCCCCTTCATGACATTCAGTGACAACCGCAACTTCTTCAGCGGAAACCCTGACCTTAACCCGGAATTTACGGATGCGTTCGAACTCGGGCATATCAAGTACGTAGAAAAAGGCTCGCTGAGTACCTCGGTTTACTACCGGCACACGACCGGCAAGATCATCCGGATACGTCGGGTCAATGACCAGGGCTTTGCCGTTACCCTCCCCCAAAACCTGGCTACCGAAGATGCCTGGGGTGTTGAGTTTACGAGCTCCTATGCTCCCTATCAGTGGTGGAAGATGGACGGTAGCTTCAACTTTTTCCGGGCTATCACCGACGGCGGCAATGTAGATACCAACCTTCAGAGTGATACCTACAGCTGGTTTACCCGCGCTTCTTCCCGCTTTACCCTCTTCAAGACCACTGACCTGCAGTTCCGCGGTAACTACGAAGCGCCACAGCTTACGCCGCAGGGACGTCGTAAGGCCATTGCTACCCTTGATCTGGCTATGAGCCGCGATATTCTCCGCAACAACGCTACTCTCACTCTCAACGTACTGGATGTATTCAACTCCCGCAAGTTCCGGACCATTACCGAAGGCTTTAACTTCTATACCGAGACCAACTCGCAGGGACGCCTCCGTCAGATCAACCTGACCTTCCAATACCGCCTCCACCAGGCCAAGAAGAAAGTACCTACGGGTGAAGCTGATAATTAAGAGTTGACTACCCATACAAAATGGAGCGAGGCCGGTAATATACCGGCCTCGCTCCATTTTGTATCTACCAGCGTAGCTACCTCTTTCTCAGCTCGAGCATCTGTACGGTATTCATACCGTCCGTAGAGCGCCACCGTTGGGTAGTACGTTCGTCATCCACCACAATCCAGGTCTTGGCAAATTCAGAGCCACCGCCCTCCAGAGTAATGAATCCCTCTGATTTGGACCAAGTAAAGGACAGGGTATCGGTGAAGTTCTGGTCCAGTACCGAGTACTGAATTTCCTTCTCGCCGGTCTGGTCAGAATCGAACGTAATGGTACCTATGTTCTGTACCCGGACTCCCTGCTGACCGGGGCGCTGCATTTCGAAGGCAGCTACCTCCCAGGTACCTACCAGTCTATCGCCTACACAGCTTGCAAGGGTTACTACCAGTACCAGCCCCAGGGCCCATCCTACTACTGATGATTTTCGTATCTGCATATATCATGAATTAAGATTCTATGAGTATATAACTACCCATAGGCCTAATTTTGTTTTGGCTCCGTCAGCTACTGCACCTTCTCCCCCTGCAGACGAGGTGACGTGCGGGGAGCCGAAGGATATATATTGTTATCGTAGTCCATATCCGCCAGTCGCTCGGTAGGATCAATCACAATGCGCGCGATATCCGTTGCAGGACGATTGATGGTAAAGCCGTACTCCGGGTACGTCCAGCCCCAGTCGGTGAGGATCGTTCTTTTCTGATACGCGGCTTCTGTTTTTTCGCCCCGCATGATTTCCAGTGGTATGTAGAAATTCTCCTGGCTACCGTCCCTGTAGGTCACTACCACATCCAGGGGCATAGGCATCTGTCCGATCCGCTCCAGCGTCACGCTGGTAGTAGTACCCGATGGCCGTACTTCCTTCACGGCGTAGTCGATGGTCTTGGTAGTACCTACCCAGTTTTCCCAGTACCAGTCCAGTTCCAGCCCCGACTCTTTCTCCATGATCCGCTTCAGATCCGTTGGGTTCGGGTGCTTGTACCGCCACTCGTTGTAGTAGCGCTTCATGGCCCGGTCCAGAGTCTCCTGACCAATGATGTAGCTGAGCTGGTGCAGGAACACCGATCCCTTTACGTAGCTGGCTACGCTGTAGGCGCGGTTGGTGTTGTAGTGGTCCGAGTGGGTAGTAAGGGGCTCTTCCAGTCCCGACTGTACCAGACTGCGGTAAGCGCCGTAGGTAGCCGCGTGGGGATTGCTGCGCGAAGGGAACAACTGAGCCATGACCTCGTTCTGGGCGTAGGTCGTGAAGCCTTCGTCCATCCAGGGGTACTTGGATTCATTGGTTCCCAGCAGCATCTGGAACCAGCTATGGATCGACTCGTGTACGGTCACGCTCACCAGTCCGCGGAAGCTGGTGTGGCTGGTAATCAGCGTAGCCATAGGGTACTCCATTCCTCCGTCACCACCCTGGATGACCGAGTACTGCTTGTAGGGATAGCGGCCAAACCTTTGGTTCATGATCTGAAAGCACTTTACGGCGTAGGGCTGCATCTGCTTCCAGTTATCAGCCAGGGTATCGGTCTGGTAAAAGAAGTGCAGGTCCAGGTCATTATCTACCTTTACCACATCGTGCTTGTAGTCCGGGTCGGCGGCCCACACAAAATCGTGTACGTTGGGCGCCACAAAGTGCCAGGTCAGGCGGTCGCCCTTCTTGTGTGTTACGGTCTTCTTGCTATATCCGTGTCCGATCTTATCGGGGTTCTGCAGGTAGCCGGTAGCGGCTATCACGTACGAAGCATCCATGTTGATCTTGACGTCATAGTCGCCCCATATTCCGTAAAACTCACGGGCGATGTACGGATTGGCGTGCCAGCCTTCGTAGTCATACTCGCTCATCTTAGGGTACCACTGCGCCATAGAGTAGTCAATGCCTTCTTTGTTGAAGCGGCCCGAGCGACGGATCTGTACGGGTACCTGCGCCTCAAAATCCATGTCAAAGGTATGCTGGGTCCGGGGCATCAGGGGCTCCGTCAGGGTTACTTCCAGGATGGTACCTACTACTTCGTATTTCACAGGCTTGCCGTTATGCTTCAGCGTGTTGATCTTCTGATAGCCTATCTCGTTAGGTGACAGCTTGGAGATACGATCCATGACCCGCGCATCAGGATCTTTGATGGTACGTGAGCGTACGTCCATCTGACTACCCGGCTGGAAGGCATTGAAGTACAGGTGATAAAAAACCTTATGTAGAGTATCGGGTGAATTATTGGAATAGACTAACTTCTGGGTACCGGTGAAGCGGTGCGTCGTAGCGTCAAAGTTGATGTTCATATCATACTTGACCCGTTGCTGCCAGCGATCTGACTGCGCTGACACCACGGTAGCCCAACCGCCCAGAAGCATTACAATGAGGAGTTTTTTCATTATTCGATTTATTAGTTTATCAAAAAAGTTTGCTTGCAAAATAAAGTAAATACACGGTTTAAGTCGTAAACAAAAGCTATAACGTTAAAAAAAGGGTATGTAAGACATACCCTTTTCACAGTTTTACAAAAATGTATTATTCATAAAAAGCAGCCCCTCCTGCTTAATTACCTGATAGCTCTCTTATTTGTCCGACTTTATCCCAATACTTACCCCGGCGTATACATCCGCTCCCTGGGCTTTGATATTGCCATTGCGGGCAAAGAGCCCCAGCAGGTTATCTGATCCTATCATAAAGGCTCCTACCCGGGCGGCACCGCCTACGGCCCAGGCGCCGTTCTGCCGTATGATTGGTAGTGATACGCCTATCTTATCGGCATCCAGGCGAGGGGTCACCGCCAGTAGTGACGAGGCCCGTAAGCCCGGTACGGAGGTAACACGCATGCTTTTGATCCAGGTGGTATTGACGTATATGTTTCTCATCAGGCGCAGGTCAGCGCTCAGGTTCAGGGCCTGTGGCGTAGCCAGCTGAAACTCACTGGTACGGTCGGTTTCTGCCAGTCCAAACTGTTCTTCCAGTACCCGGCCTACGGTACTCATCCGGCTTTCTCCCTCACGGGGTGTTGTGTAGCTTGCCCATTCTGAGGCTGTAATCTGCTTGTCCTGGCTATCTATAGTATACTTTCTGGCCCGCTGGTCGCTATAGGTGATCCGCCCGATATCAGTAACGGAGCCACTCAGACGCAGCACATGCTTCTCATCCTCCCCCAGCAGGTCGTAGCTTACCCCCAGATCAAGTCCCCAGCCCTTACCGGTTGCGTTGCGCCCCAGCAGCCAGCTGGGCGACAGTACTGACATATCATTGACGCTGGTATATCCCAGATCCGCATTGAAGCGGTCTACCTGCAGAAGAGCCGCATTGGTCATGGAGGTATCGGGTACGAGCCGGTAGCGCAGGCTGTGGTTCTGGATGTAGGCACCCGCATAGCCGAAGTACCGCTTGATGGTCACCCCACCCAGCAGCCGATGGTAATCACTCTCCGATAAGACCTGCCCCAGCGACAGCGCCCACTCCGAGTACGCCTGGCTTACCGCGTTGAATTTGTTGTCGGCGTGCGAAGCGTACAGAGCCAGGTATTCAAGGTTCTGGTAGTTCTCGACATTGGCCAGCCCCAGCCTTACTACACCCAGTAGCTTCTCGGAGGCATTGGTCACCTGTGCTCCGCTTCTGACACGGGTCATGATCGCTACGTGCGTAGTAGGACTTATCTTGAAAGCCAGGGCGGGCCCGCGTAGCTCAGCGGCCAGGGTGCCATGCTTGGGCTTGCCATTGCGAATCTCTTCCAGATCATACGCACTGAGGGGTCGGGGGTTGTTGCCCAGCATCAGATCTACCATGGAGAAAGGTGCCGCATACTTTACATAGTTGTTATCGATATGGACACCGCCCGATACGGCATGTACCCGCAGGGAGTACTTATCATTGACCAGGAGCGCCGGGTTCTGATACACCGACCACAGTCCTGAATTCTGCTGCGATGTAATACCTACAAATCCCTGAGATACCCCCAGCCGGGCGGTCAGCAGCAGCAGGAGCAGCAGACAATACTTTGAATATGAATGAGTGATATGCATAGGTTCGTATTGATGTGTTTTGATTACTTTCTCCAAAAGTGTGCCTGAGTACCGGCTGCTAAAGCTCACTACCCTACCATGGAGGAGCCTGTACAGAGGTACTAGTTTTCCAGCACCACAAATTCTACCCTCCGGTTTCGGGAGCGATTTTCCTCGGTATCATTGGGTGAAACGGGTTGAGTATGGCCGTACCCTCTGGGCACAAGCCGGCTCGACGGGATGCTTTTCTGCCGCAGAAACGCGTAGATCACCTGGGCCCTATTTTCAGAAAGGGCCCTGTTCAGACGAAGGTCACCTACGTTGTCGGTATGGCCGGCTATCTCTATTTTTAGATTTGGATTATCACGTAAGGTACGGTAGAGCTTTTCGAGCTGTTCGCGCGACTCGGGACGCAGTTCATAGCTGCTCTGGTTGAAGTAGATCTTATCCAGCTGAATACGGTCATGTACCTTAAGATTCACAAAAACTGAGTCTTTGACCGGGTCTTCCACCCGCTCCAGCACGGCCTTATACTGATAATATTCGCAGGTATCGCACGAAACCAGCATCATTTCCTCCACGGAGTGGTACCCCGCCGACGAGGTCACTACGGTGATGGTATCAGACTCCTGCAACCGGAATGAAAAAGGTGACTGCCCCGGTCGGCTGCTCCCCCGCAAACGGGTAGCGGCTTTGTGGACAAGGACCTCAAAACTGGCCGGGACTTCCTGACCCGAAGCCTGGTCAACGGCAGTGATAGAAAACTGGGTGATGGTACGCTGGTGGGCAGAGGGCTGCCCGTACATCTGAGGAGAAATAAACAGAACCAGAAAGAAGAGTAATAGCAAGCGCATAGGTACCAGCAATGGATTGTGGGCTGAGCCATTCTGTTCTCTTCTCCTCCTCCCTGGTAGCCCAACAGCAAAATAACGTACTTATCAGCAATAAATTTGACAAGATCGGGGACATTTCACCACGCCTGTATACGTAATTGTCACATTTTCGCCAAGTTTTATATACATATTACAGCCTGGGAGCCTAATTGCGGATGGCACAGACTTTTAATTACCTAAAGCATATTGATTCATAAACCTTAATCTTTTTCAATTATGCTTAAGTGGACCGTAGTATTTCTGATTATAGCCATCATTGCAGGTGTTCTTGGATTTGGTGGTGTTGCTGCCGGAGCAGCTGGTATTGCTAAGATACTTTTCTTCGTATTCCTGGTACTTTTTGTGATCAGCCTGATCAGCGGACGTGTACGAGGCTAGCGTAGAGTAAGCAACTGAGATATTATACACAACTAAAAGCGAAAGCGGACCTTAGGGCCCGCTTTCGCTTTTTTAGTATTATTCCCACTCAATGGTTGCCGGTGGCTTCGACGAGATGTCGTATACCACGCGGTTGACGCCTTTGACGCGGTTGATGATATCGTTGGATACCTCCGCCAGGAAGGTGTAAGGCAGGTGGGCCCAGTCGGCCGTCATACCATCCACGGAGGTTACCGCCCGGAGGGCCACTACGCTCTCGTAGGTACGCTCGTCACCCATTACCCCTACGCTCTGTACCGGCAGCAGCATACTACCTGCCTGCCATACTTCGTCGTACAGGCCGCTCTTCTTCAGGCGACTGATAAACAAGTCATCCACTTCCTGCAGGATGGCCACCTTCTCGGGAGTGACTTCACCCAGAATACGGATAGCCAGACCCGGACCGGGGAACGGGTGCCGTCCCAAAATATTAACGGGTACTCCCAGGGTATGTCCTACCGCCCTAACCTCGTCCTTAAACAATGTATTCAGAGGCTCTACTACCTTCAGGTTCATCAGGTCCGGTAGTCCGCCCACGTTGTGGTGCGACTTGATGGTTACCGAAGGACCATTCACCGATACCGATTCGATCACATCCGGGTAGATAGTACCCTGACCCAGCCACTTCACGTCCTGGATCAGGTGGGCTTCGTGGTCAAATACTTCAATAAAGGTTTTGCCAATGGCTTTGCGCTTCAGCTCCGGATCCGATAGTCCTTTCAGAGCGTTGTAGAAGCGTTCCTTCGCATCCACCCCTTTTATATTAAGGCCCATGTCCTCGTACGAGTGCAGTACCTGCTCGTACTCATTCTTACGAAGTACGCCGTTATCTACGAATATACAGAACAGGTTATCACCAATGGCTTTGTGAACGAGTGAGGCCGCTACCGTTGAGTCAACACCACCCGACAGGGCCATTACTACACGGTCGTTACCCAGTTTTTGTTTCAGGTTCTCGATGGTCATTTCGGCAAATGACTCCGAAGTCCAATCCTGCTGGCAACCGCATATATTTACTACGAAGTTGTGAAGGATCTTTTTACCATCAGTGGAGTGAGTTACCTCGGGGTGGAACTGAATTCCGTAGGTAGGCTCCTCATCGATCTTGTAGGCGGCCACCCGTACCGACTCGGTGGAGGCAATAACGCGGAAGTTTTCGGGCACCTGCACAATGGTATCTCCGTGCGACATCCACACCTGCGAAGAGTTGGTCAGTCCGGCCAGCAGCGGAGATTGCTCCTCCAGCAGGTCCAGTCTGGCCCGGCCGTACTCCCGATGCGCCGCGGGTAGTACTTCACCTCCCAGCACCTGCGCCATGAGTTGAGCTCCGTAGCATACACCCAGTACGGGTACCTTGTTTCTGAATTGGTCCAGGTCAACCCGGGGAGATTGGGGATCCCACACAGAACACGGACTTCCCGAGAGGATCACTCCCTTGATATTTGGAGTAAATTCAGGAATTTTATTGAAAGGATGAATCTCGCAGTACACATCCAACTCGCGAACCCTGCGGGCGATTAACTGGGTATATTGCGAGCCAAAATCGAGGATAAGAATCTGTTCAGTCATGAATTAGCTTTCTAAAACGCAAAGGTAGGGAGAAACCGGCAAAGCGCGAAAAGGATTTATCTTTCAATTTTTAAACACTTTTGGGTCTGTGCAGTTATAGAAAGAACGTTAGCGGCTGGTACTTAGTCGATAGAAATGCCCTGTGGAAGCTAGCTTTGCATTATTTTCTTAAAAAAACTTGGAAATCAATAATTTAATGTACCTTTGCTTAAATTCTTTTATAAAACAATTATCATGAATCAAGGAGTAGTAAAGTTTTTTAATGATTCTAAAGGATACGGATTCATTAAAGATGCAAAAACAGGACAAGATTATTTCGTACACATCTCAGGTTTAGTAGATGAGATTCGCGAAAACGACGAAGTGACATTTGACCTGCAAGAAGGAAGAAAAGGGTTGAATGCAGTTAACGTTAAGCTTGCTTAATCTGAGACATATCATACAGCCAACACAGGAAAAGCCTCACCATCTGGTGGGGCTTTTTTTGTTAGTGGCAGTCTTATAAAAGGAAAGCTCCCTGCTGGTGCAGTGGAGCTTTCCGGTCGAAGTATATAGATGTCAGTTACCTACGCCTTTACCTTTCTTTCTTTCATCGCTACCGGATCCCAGTTGATCACCTTCTTCTCAAAGTAGCTCTTGTTGCAGGCCAGTACGGGTGCCGCCGCGCGGTAGCCAAACACAGGATCTTCGATGGTACCCACACTTCCCTTCTTGACGTTCTCGAAGAAATCCAGGAAGTGGTTGGCGTGCGCGTCATCTCCCTTGGGCGACTCAAACTTCACCTCTTTCACCGGCTCCGCCTTGCGGGTTTCGGGCGGGTACTTGGCATCGTACTGCTTCGCGAACTCCTTCTGTACTTCTTCGGGGAAGGTAAATACGCTATCGTATCCGCCGTAACCGGGCGCGATGGGAAGTTTTTTCTTGGTAAGCACGAGGCTATTTTCTGAAAACTCAATCTGCCCTTCGGTACCTATGATACGGGTGTTGTTGTTGATAGCTCCGGCGTTGGCAAAGTTCACTCGCAGTACCATCTGGAAATTGGCATGAGCGTCCGTCTTGGGGTACTCCAGGATCGACACCAGTACATCGGGTACATCGCGGCCGTCCTTCCAGTAGCTCAACTCGCCCGACGAGAAGATGCGCTCCGGCCCCAGTGAGTTAGTCACGAAGTGGGCCCCCGTGATCAGGTGGACAAACAGGTCACCGGCTACTCCGGTACCGTAGTCGCGGTAGTTGCGCCAGCGGAAAAAGCGAGTCGGATCGAAAGGTACCTTGGGCGCATCCCCCAGGAACTTATCCCAGTCGAGGGTCTGGCGCGAGGCATCCGGCGGAATGGAGTAGTTCCAGGCACCAATGGCTCCGAAGCGGTCGTTGTTGGACTCGATGTAGTTAATCTCACCAATATCTCCGGCCGCGATCATACGCTTGGCTTCCTTGAAGGGCGCACTGCTGATACGCTGGCTACCTACCTGCATGGTCTTACCGGATTTTTTCCAGGCATCTATTACCGAAGGCCCTTCTTCGATCTGATGTACCATAGGCTTCTCGCAGTACACGTTTTTACCGGCCTTGAGGGCATCTTTGGTAATGTGGTCGTGCCAGTGGTCGGGTGTTACGATCAGTACCGCGTCAATATCCTTGCGTGACAGGATCTCACGGTAGTCGCGGGTCGTAAATATATCTTTCCCGTAGGTTTCCTTGGTACGGATCAGGCGTCCATCGTACAGGTCGGCCGCTGCCACAAACTCTACTTCTTTGGAGCTGCGCAGGGCGGCACGGGTATCCATGTGCCCCTGAATACCCATCCCGATGGTAGCGAAACGGATTTTGTCATTGGGGCTTACTTTCTTAAAGTCACGGATAATGTTAAAGGGCTTGGCAATACTCTCTGTAGCCAGAAAGGCCGAAGTAGCTGCCACTCCTTTAATAAAGGTTCTGCGGTTAGGTTTCATACAGGATATAAAAGGATGTATTGTATATTTACTTTTAAGGCATGTAATATATCTAAACTAAAGCCTAACACCAATACTTTTTACTTACCAATCCTCTTGTTTACCCCATAGTCTTACCATGTCCTCCCCTACTACCTTTACCACCCGCATCCACAGCCTGGATTACCTGCTCGGCATGACCTACCTCGAGATACCGCCCGACGTAGTGCAGCAACTGGGCGGAAGCTTCAGCATGCGACTGATCTGTACTGTCAACAACGCACTAGACTGGCAGTGCGGCCTGGTAGCGCTGGGACAGGGAGCAGCCTACATCAGCATCAGCGCCAAACGCATGAAGGCACTGCGGGTACGGCTGGGTGACGAGGTGCTGGTTTCGCTCGTCAAAGACGAAAGTGAGTACGGAGTACCGGTTCCGGAAGAGCTGCAGGAGCTGTTCGGGCAGGACCCGGAGGGGTTCCAGCGCTTTAAGCAGCTCGCTCCCGGCAAGCAACGGTACATTATTAATTACGTAGCTACCGTCAAAAATAGCCAGCTCAGGGTGGACCGGGCCATTCAATTGATTGAAAATCTGAAGCGACTACCTGCTGGCAGGGAAAGTTTCAGGGCTATTTTGGGAAAATAATACTCTTATTAAACGTATTGTAGAAGTTCAGGTACATCTTGTAACTTCCGGATATTAACATAGGCTCTAGCCCAAACCTCCCTTCACTGCCTCCAGGCGCTGATTTTGCCACAAAATTACACAACCTACTGATTAACAATTTTTTAATAAATATTTAATGTAACCTGTTGGCACAGAATTTATGTAGTAAGGGGCAGTGTTTCACCTAATTAAACCATGTTTATGAAAAAGCAAATTTGGGCAATAGGGCTAGTATGTGTGATGGGGATTGCCGCTCCATTTGTTTCAGAAGCTCAGACTAATTCTAACAGACCAACACAGAATTCAAACCAGCCCCGGACCAACCAGCAAAGTGGTGGCCAGCAGACTGGTGGCCAGCAAACTGGTGGCCAGCAAACTGGCACACAGCGGAATGGCACTCAGCAGTCGGGTACTATGCAACGTAATAATACTGGACAGCAAACTGGCGATCAGGTTGGGCAAATGGTGACAGGTCTGTCGCAGGTCGACATAAACACCATGAACTACGACAACATCAATGAGAGAAGCTTTGTAGATGTAAGTGAAGTACTGCAATCTAATCAGATGACTGGTCTGGATACCCAGCTAAGAGGTAATCAGAACGCCACCAACATTCAGAATCAGCTGAATACACGTTTCCGTGAGAGAAATCTGATTCGGGCTAATCAGGAAGTTGTGGGAGTAACTGCCGATGGACGGTACATTGTCAGGACCAGACAAGAGTAAGAATTCTTACTAGTAGTGATTTTCATAAAAGCAGCGGCAGCCGGGAGATTCCCGGCTGCCGCTGCTTTTATAGGTACCGGTCCGGATCAGCCCGTATTATCGAGGCAATCAGGTACCATTCAGCCGAATAATCCTTTACCCAACCCGTATCATGACGAAAACCATACCTGTACACGACATACCCGTAGGGGTAGTCGGACTGGGCCTGATGGGCTGCAGCATTGTTACCTGTCTGCTCATAGCCGGTCACCCGGTAGTAGCCGTAGCACCCATCCCCGCCGACCTCGACCACGCCGAAACCCGCATTACCGAACACCTCAAACGGGCACGTCAGGAGGAGCTTATCCGGGAGGCGCCGGAGCACTACCATGCCAACCTGACTATTACCGAAGACTATGAGGAGCTGAGTGGTTGCGGCCTGGTAATAGAGTGTACTATTGAGAATCTGGATATCAAGAAATCAGTATACGAGAAGATTGAGCGGGCCATCGCACCGGAAGCGCTGCTCACCAGCAATACCTCCGCCATCCCCATCAGCCTCCTGCAGCAGCAGACTCAGCACCCTGCCCGCTTCTTTGGCCTGCACTGGTCCGAGCCCTCACACACCACGCGCTTCCTGGAAATCATCTGCGGAGATCAGAGCGACCAGACCGTGGCCGAGTACCTCTACGACCTCGCTCACTACTGGGGCAAGGAGCCCACGCTGGTACGCAAGGATATCCGGGGCTTTATCGCCAACCGCCTGGCCTACGCCATGTACCGGGAGGCCTTTTACCTGGTGGAGAACGGCTATGCTACTGTCGAGGACGTAGACCGCGCCTGCCGCAACAACACCGGCTACTGGATGACGCTTGTCGGGGTTTTCGGCTGGATGGATCTCACCGGAGTACCGGCCTACCATACCGTCATGAAAGACCTCTTTCCTACCCTTTCCAACAGCACCGAGGTACCCAAGCTTATTGATGACATCGTCAAAGCCGGTGGCAAGGGCGTCGCCAACGCCCACGGTTTTCATAAATATACTCCCGAAGAGGCGAAGGTATGGGAGGAGACCTACCAGGAGTTCGCCTACGACATCCGCAAACTAGCCCTTAAGTACCCCGCCGATGTAGTAAAGCGCAAACTTGCTGAGGGGCATCTGGCTGAGGAGCATCTGAAAGATGATAAAGCCAGTTAAATCAAATTTCAAGTATAAGTTCAGACTTTTCTGGGTAATGCTGTCGCTTGCCCTTATCCTAGCCTTCTTGTGTAATGCAGTCTTTCGCCCTCACGGCCGGGCGGGCCCCGCTCTCCCCACGCCTCTGTACCCTGCGGGCCTGCGCAGAGCTCGCGCACAAAGGCCCACAGGCTAAGGTCGGCTTAGGGGAGAGCTGAGATAGTTGACAGGGTGCTTATTGGTAACGGAAGTGTATGATTAATTTTATAACAAATAAGCATTATCGCTACTAAACATGAATAATGCAATCTCTAACAGCCCTCTCATAAGCCTCCTTATTTTATGGCCCGATAGGTGCCAATAAAATTAAGAGGCGTTGAGAGGGCGGGGCCCGCCCGGCCGTGAGGGCGAAAGCTGGCAATACACAACCAAGTTCAATAAAGCCAAACGATTGCACAGCCCAGAAAGATCAAAACGAAGCGTAAGGCAGTATCTATCAAGTTGAACTTAGCCTTTACCTTTAAGTCAAAAACAATACCCCTAACCCCTATATGCACCGCATAACCACCACTACCCTACTCCTTCTATTAACCTTTACTGCCGTTCTGGCACAGAATACTACCGCCGTACAGGCCCAAACATGGACCTGGTGGAACCCCGCTACCGCTTCGATCCCGGTACTGGAAGGACAGGCCTGGCCGAATGAAACCAAAAACTACTACGACCGCCTCCCCGCAAGAGCCGAAGGCAAAGTACGCCCGGTGGTCTGGAACCTGTCGCGGCAATCGGCGGGCCTGATGCTGCGCTTCCGCTCCAACGCTCCGGAGATCAAGGTACGCTACGTGGTGGACGGCAAACACGCCCTGCCCCACATGCCCGCTACCGGAGCCAGCGGCGTAGACCTGTACGCCATCTCCAACGACGGCGACTGGCGCTGGTGCTCCGCGAAATTCGCCTTTGGCGACACCATCGAGTACCACTACCGCACCATCGAACCCAACGATGGGTACCACAAGCTGGGCCGCGAGTACCGCCTGTACCTGCCCCTGTACAATAGCGTGAAGTGGATGGAAATAGGTACTCCCGAAGGGAGTCTGTTGACCTCCTTACCTGCCCGGGCTGATAAGCCTATCCTCGTATACGGTACCTCCATCGCGCAGGGCGCCTGCGCCTCGCGCCCCGGCATGTCCTGGACCGGCATCCTCTCCCGCAAGCTGGACCACCCGCTCATTAACCTGGGCTTCTCGGGCAATGGCCGACTGGAACCCGAGGTAGTGGACCTGCTGGCCGAAGTGGAGGCCAAGGTATACGTACTGGACTGCCTGCCCAACCTGGTCAATCGGGAAGACTACCCGCTGGATGAAGTTAAAAAACGGATCCTTACGACCGTGAGGACGCTGCGGCAGAAGCGTACAGCCACGCCCATCGTACTGGTGGAGCATGCCGGCTATACCGACGAAGCCATCAACCCGAAGAGTCGCCTGAGCTATTCGGAACTGAACGAGGTACTGCGGGCCGCCTTTGCGCAGCTCCAAACCGAAGGAGTAAAGGAGCTGTACCTGCTCCCCAAGCAGGACCTGGGGCAGGATATCGAAACCATGGTGGACGGCACCCACCCCAACGACCTGGGCATGATGCGCTACGCCGAGGGCTACGAGCGGAAGCTGCGTGAAGTACTGCACGAGCCAGTAGGTACTGTCTCTACCACCCGCCCCGTAATACAGCTACGCGAGCCCCATAAGTACGACTGGGATGCCCGCCACCAGGAGATCCTTCGGATGAATAGGGACAACCCGCCCCGTACCGTCCTGATCGGCAACTCCATCACCCACTTCTGGGGCGGACTCCCCAAGGGACCCGTAGCTACCGGTGCTGACTCCTGGAAGGCCACCTTTGACCCCAGGGGTGCGCGCAACCTCGGCTACGGCTGGGACCGCATCGAAAATAGCCTTTGGCGCGTGTACCACGGCGAACTGGATGGCTACCAGGCCCAGCGGATCTACGTCATGATCGGCACCAACAACTTCCACCTCAACACCGACGACGAGATCCTAACCGGATGGCGCCAACTCATCGAAGCCATCAAACATCGTCAACCCTCCGCGACCCTCACCATGGTAGGCATCTACCCCCGTCGCAAGGAGGAAAAGCGGGTGCGGGAGCTGAACACCCGACTCGCCAAACTAACTGAAGAAATGGGCGTGAAGTACCTGGACGCCGGGAAGGGACTTCTCAAACCAGATGGTACTATTGATGAATCTCTCTTCACCGACGGACTACATCCTAATGCGGAAGGGTACCGCAGGGTGGCGGAAAAGTACCGTTAAATAAATTCCTTATTTTTCTATTAATGCTTTTTGGCAAGTACCGAAACTGTTTGTAAATCAGGCACTAATAAGATACTACGTACTATCTTGGAAGTAGGCGTTGGACACGCTATTCGATTCGACTCCCGATACTAACCGGAGTTAGCCGAGTAGGCACTAACAAAATTCAATATGAAGAACAATCTCCACTCCACCTCGCTTCAAATTGATGTGTTCAACGCGAAAGGCGAACCAATTCAAGATGCAAAGATTACCATTCAGCCGAGCGAAAGTAAGGCTAAAAAGATTTCGGTCAAGTACAACCGCGATAGAGCGGCATACTCAGTAAAGGAGATTACGGCCGGGAATTATGAAATTAAGGTATCGCACGAAAAACTTGAGGGACAATCCCGAAAGGTAACCGTCGGCACTGCTCCCGGTCACGAAATATTCATCCTGGGAGAACGCAGGGGCAGGACCTACTTCCGTGAAAAAGTTCGGGTGCCGGTGGACGCTGACCCTGAACTGGTTGCCGTAACTGTCGTTAACAGAGCCCGAACGGACAAGAAATTTCTTGAGGAGCTTACAGTGAATATGCCATTGGAGCCACAGAAAGTTCCGGAACTTGCCGAGAGGGCTGGCATTCACCTTTACCGTCTACGTGCCGAAAGCGCCCAGGCAGTGTTGACTCGTCTCTCGGAGCATCAGTTGGTTGAACATGCGGGGGCAGTGGTGAGTATGCGTGAAAATGGTTTCAGCTTTCTGACACGCGAAATTGTCGTGCGTTTCCGCGGGCCAAGGGCTGAGGCCGTGGCAGCAATTGCCAGAGAGTACGGTTACACGGTAGTACGAGAGCTTGTCTACGCTCCCCACACCTGGGTACTAAGCTGGAACCAACCCGCGACACTGGACTTGCTGGACAGCATTGAGAAAATGGCTGCGAGGCCGGATGTGGAATGGGCTGAACCCAACCTTTACGTCACACCCGAACTGGACTCAATTACGCCAACCGATTTTCTATGGTCCGGTTTATGGGACCGGCAATTGATTGGGGTGCAGGACGCGTGGCAGCACTTGCAGGATGCAGGCCTCGATACCTTCGGTGACCCGGACATCCTGCTTGCTGTTTGGGATACTGGAGTACAATCAGCTGGGGGCGTACCCACAAACGCCGATTTTCAGGGAAACATCAGCAATGGTGCGCCAAAGGTTTTCGCTGCCTTCGATTTCCTAAACATGGTCCCGAACAACGACAATCCCTGGGGAGCTCATGGTTCCGGAGTCGCGGGAGTGTCAGTGGCACTGGCCAACAATCCGGCACCAATAGCCGGGCCAGCTTACGGACTGGTCGGTAGTGCGCCGAATGTACAGATCATGACTATCGCCGGAATGGCAACTACCGATGTCTTTATAGGTGATCAGTATATCTGGATGGCAGGGTTTAATCCGCAAAGTACGATGCCCGGATTCCCGGCACCATTGCCCCGCGGCGCGGATGTGATCACGTGCAGTCTCGCACCAGGAGTAGGCGCACCGCTTTCGGGCACGGCAAAGGCGACATTGGATTTTGTGACCGCCTTCGGGCGTGGTGGCAAAGGCACGATGTGCTTCTTTTCCACCGGCAACCAAAACGCCAATATTGTGACAGGCACCGACTCAAGGCCATATGGAGCTTACGAAAAATGTTTCGGAATTGCAGGAACTTCTTTTAAAGATGACGGCGTTACGGAGATCCGTGCCCCTTTTTCGGGCTGGGGACAGATAGCCTTGTGTTCTCCGACTCAGGATGCTTTATCCACGGTGCACAACCCGCCGACAGGTTTTATGCCGTGGAGCGGAAATCATTTGGGTGAGGGCAACCTGATTAGTTATGCAACGGCACAGACAACGCTGCCTGCCGCCACAGCCGTTGGTGCTACGGTGTTAAGCGTTGCTAACGTTACCGGATTCGCAGTCAATTCTGTCATTTACATTGGTGCCATTGGTGCTAACGGAAGTGAGCCGGCGAAGGTCACCGCGGTGAATACATCGATGAATCAGCTAACGGTCCAGGGACATACCGGGGTTCTTTTCACAGGCGGATTGCTCAATCCACACGCGGCAAGCGATGTGGTGTTGACCGGACCGGCAAATCACCGAAACAACTTTGGCGGCACCTCGTCGGCTACGCCGCTGTGCGCGGGTGTGGCTGCATTGGTTTTGTCGGCCAACCCTGCGCTTACCTACATCGAAGCACGCCAAATCCTGCGCGACACGGCAGTCAGATTTGACCTTGCCAACACCGATCCGGTGGGCCAATGGCTGGACATAAACGGTAACCCCTCGGTAACTTCCGGATTGCCCCCTGTTAGGAGTGGCTGGTATGGCTATGGCCGCGTGAATGCGGCAGCCGCTGTTCAAACTGCCCTCACGTTTCCTGCTTCACGCGACCTTGTAATCCGCGACAACCTTTCTGACACCGGCACAGTCGCTGCCGCAGGTGCTTTCTGGAATAGTCCGGACATCTGGTGCCGCCGGTTGCCACCCAGCATGGACACCGGCGCTTTGCCCCCGAATTACGCCACAGCCGGGCCTCACCAAGACCCTATGCGCGGCCAGCCTAATCGGGTATATGCCCGCGTTCGCAACAACGGGACAGTCGCTTCGCTGGATGCCTGGGTACGTATCTCTGTTACTCATTGGCCAGGTTTGGAATTTACGTATCCCACTTCGTTTCAACCCACCAACGGGCCTGGTGACTCCCTGCCCACACCAATGACGCCCGGAACTTATTTCATCGGCGAGACAAAGGTGACTGGCCTTGCTCCCGGTGCCGATCAAATCGTCAATGTCGAGTGGCCGGCAGGATTGATTCCTCCCGTCACGGTGACGGTGGGTATGAGTTCGGTGCACTGGCATCCATGCCTGTTAGTGGAAATCACCCCGCACGACGGCCCGGTGCCAACCGGCAATCATGTGTGGGACAACAACAACCTGGCGCAGAAGAACATCACGATTGTGGGAACCGACTCCGGCAAGGATTTTGAGTTCGCAACTGTGATAGGCAACGAAGAAAATGAAGCGGATTACTTAATTCTTGAAATTATACGGGGACGACTGCCGAAGCAAGTAAATTTATACGTCAATCTGCTCAATCCGCTATTGCGGCGACGGCTTCGCACATTCAATCAATGGAAACAGGAACCAACGCCTGTAAGTTGGGGTGGCAAGGCACAATGGATAAAGTCCGTGGCCGCTCGCCCATCATGGGGTATCGGCTGGCATCAGGGTCAGGAAGTGGTGTTCCTTTTGCCGCGGCCAACAGTGCAAGTTCCGGTGGCAGCAGGCAAAGGTCTCGTCTCTCCACTGGTGGTAGGCGGTATCGTTGAAGAGGACGCACAAGAGGGTAATTACGAGGTTGTCCTGATTCAGCGGCAACCGGATGGTCAAATCAGCGGGTCCGCTACACTCCAAATAACCATTGGTAAGGAAAACAAAGAAAAACAACTAATCGATTGAGCCGAAGAAAACACAAACGTTGATCAGTTTCGCTGCTCTCTACCAACTGATTCAGCCACACAACCGGCTCTCCGAAACCTGCGACAGCAAGGTATTTCAAGCGCCGATCACACACTACGCAGCGGAGTTCGCGAGATTGCCGTGAGAAAAAGCCCGTCACACCCATCGTTCCAGTGGGGCATGCCGACTATTTTCCCAGAAGCCCTAAAATATAATATATAATATAGATATACCCATACTTCACTAGCGAACAACATAGACTTTGATTTACTTCAAACTGCTTCTTTATATGAAAAGAATACTGGCTTTATGGCTTTTGACTTGTCTTTCTCACGGGCTATATGCCCAGGTACGTTTTGACGAACTTCCCAAAGAGGAACAGGAAGAAATAATGAAACAAGTAGGCGACATTAATAAAGTCCCCTGGTCAACAGGTTTGATTGCCATAACACCCGATGGAAAGATATGGGACAAGCAAACGTATAAGGCGCCTGTGATGGCAGGAGATTCAATAAAATATAATGGCACCGCTGACACAGAATTTATTTACAAATCTATTAGAGGCCTACCTGGAGTTGCTCCTAAAATATATATCTATAACGGCAACACAGCCGTAGCTCACGGAGTAGTTGAAGTGCAGGCAGAAATAAAGGGACAGCCTGTACGATTTACCGTAGCCCGGCTGGAAACGTACATCAAGACAAATGGAAAATGGACTTTAGCCGCCGGTAGTGGCACGTATGTAGAGCCACCTACCCCTGTTAAAAAGTAAGTCCAAAGCTAACTCCTGGAAGGCGGTGTTCGACCCATGGAGGCACATAACCTCGGCTACGGCTGGGACCGCATCGAGAACGTGCTCTGGCGCGTGTACCACGGCGAACTGGACGGCTACCAGGCGCAGCGGATCTACGTCATGATTGGTACCAACAACTTCCACCTCAACACCGACGAGGAAATCCTGACCGGCTGGCGCCTGCTCATCCAGGCCATCCGGCACCGCCAACCCACCGCTACTCTGACGATGGTAGGCATCTACCCCCGCCGCAAGGAGGAAAAGCGGGTACGCGAACTGAACACCCGACTTGCCAAACTGACCGAAGAAATGGGGATCAATTACCTGGATGCCGGAAAGGTACTGGTAAAGTTGGATGGTACTATTGATGAATTACTCTTTACGGATGGACTGCATCCCAATGCGGAAGGGTACCGGAGGGTGGCGAGGGAATACCGTTAGATAAAATTCTTGAAGATAAATGGCTTTGTACAACCAGTTTTTTAGATTTAAAGGGTAAAGGTAGTAAGCTAGTGAATCAGCTTTATGAGACAAATAAAAACGACCACTATACTACCATCAGAAAACACAAAAGTCTAAATAAACTCAAAAAGCATTACAAAACCTTCGCATTTTAGGAGTTAGCGATCAGTCTATAAAGACAACACAACAATGAACAAAGTGGAACCATTAGGAAAAGAATATTCAAGCCATGAAGTATTCGGGCAACTTTCGGAATTTGCCGACTTTTATGCTTCTTTGGCTCATACTACCATGTGGTTTATTAGTCAAGGAACAAAATCAATAGCGAATTTAGACACGTACGTGTTCAGTTCCATAAAAGGAACGCTTGAATCTATTAAAGAAATCTTGTCAAACGGACGAATAAATGACTCTTACGCTTTACTCAGAAAATACTACGACTCAACTATAATAAATGTTTATACGAATTTGTATTTAAATGACCATTTCAACCTAGACAATCTTATTGTTGAGCATATTGATAGTTGGAGAAAAGGAACAAAGACAATTCCTGAATACCGAGTGATTTCAAAATATATTAAAGACTCCGATAAGATCAAGCCAATAACACACCTACTTTCAAAGGATAAACTTTACAAAGAAGTGAGAGACAGGTGCAATGACCATACCCATTACAACTACTATTATAACTTGTTGTTAAATGATAATGCAATTTATTTGTCGGACAGAGTTAAGACACTGGACACTTTCTCAGATGACTTGACAGCCGTTTTTATTCAACATTTTGCTTATCTATTTTACTTAAATGACCACTACATGATGTCAACGGACTACATTGATTACCTTAATGTAGGAATGACACCAGAGGAAGAGTCACAATATTGGGTATCGCCATTTATTCAAAAAACATTTAACAAGTGGATCAAGCCGAATAGACCAGACATCGCAGAAGAAATAAAATCGAAAACAGGAATGAATTTAGAATAAGTTTAAAATTATGTCAAAAAACAGAATTACTGACGTTACAAGAAGGCGTATCGCGGATGAAATGACAATTGGGAATATGTGGTATCACGGTAACTTGACTGAACCTGATTTTTTAGCCAGAATGTTTGATCTTAAAAGCTTACCATCCAGAGACTATCGCTATACCAATGCTTATGACGACATCTATCAACATATGGTAAATAACAACGATTGGGAAGAGGATTGGATTTATAGTGACCCAAGAATTAACCTTTCCCATTGTGATGATGAAACTTATTTAAAATTCTTGGCAATGACAGTTCATCCAAGAGTTAGATCAAACTCTGATGAAGTGGTAAAATTAATAGAGATTTACAATAGGCACTTAAGTACTGAGGGCTTTGTGATTGTACAAACTGATGAAATTTCAAGTAAGCCTGTCTTTTCAGGGAGACTAAACACAATTGGGCAAACCCATTTAGCTGCAAAAAACACTGAAATAAAAAAATATTTAAATACAACATATGTTAATGGAAAAATAAATACCATGTCGGACGCAATTCAAAAAGACACGGACTTAGCAATTGGAACAGCAAAGGAGCTTCTTGAAACAACCTGCAAATCAATTCTTCGACAAAAAAGTGTAGTACTGAATCCAGATTGGACTTTACCTCAACTTATCAAAGCAACAACCAATTCACTGGACTTTTCGCCAAAAGAAGCTAATGATCCCGAAAAGGCGGAAAAAGCTATAAAACAAATTTTAGGTGGCATTGCTTCAATTGTTCAAGGTGTAGGCGAACTAAGAAATGGATATGGAACAGGACATGGTAAAGACGCAGACTTCAAAGGACTTGAAATTAAATATGCCAAACTATTAGTTGGGGTAGTTTCTGAGATTGTTATTTTGTATTTAGCCACAAATGGAGAAACTGCTGAATTGATTGAAACAGGAACATTATGAAGAACAAAAAAGCCTGAACCGCTATCAACCGTTTACTGCAAGTGGCGGCAACGTAGTTAATTGAAGGTTCGTGCTTCTATCAAGTTTAAGTGCAGGTTGACAGTTTAGTGCGTCTAAATCGCCACCTGCGACAAGCTGCAAAACGTTATATAAAATGTGTTAATAACTCATCACAATCGCCATTGCTTCTATTTCTCATCAGTGACCTATCCATTAGTTCCCTTTGTCGCTGGTTTCACAAGCTAAAGTAAAACCGCTCTTGTATGAAACAATTCTTGACCATATTCCTGTTTACATTGCTTGTTAATACCGCATCCCAGGCCCAAGACCTCCTACCAGTTCCCGCTTCCAGTTTTCTGGACGAAGTACCCAAAGGAAATGTAATCACGACGGCGGCCGAACAGCGGGTGCCGTGGTTGTTTAATAACACCGGCATCCGGCTCAATTCAGCCACAAACCTGATGACGCAGGTAGCCGTGGCCGAGGCAGGTACCTACCATCTTTATGTCCGGAGTGGAGGCGACAAGGGCTCTTTCAAAGTGGCCGTTAATGATAAAGTAACCGAGGGCGTGTTTGGGAGCGCGCCCTGGGGCTGGAAGGAAGGAGGCCGCTTCCAGTTGCATAAGGGACTGAATTACGTGAAGATTACCCGCATCAATCCGGGGGCTGTTTTTGATGTACTGGTGCTCAGCAAGACACCTACCTTAGATGAAGAAAAGGTTTTGGCGCTGCAATTACATCCGGACGTAAAGCTGCTGAAGGAATACCAGATCCCCCGATCCAATGCGGTGAAATTTGGGGATGTAAACGGGGACGGGCAAACCGACTTTCTGGTACTGGAACCTGATTTTTCGGCGCACCTGTTTGACCATAGCGGCCGGGAGCTCTGGCAGTGGCAAGCACCGGAGGAGTACAGGAAGGAGCGGTCGGAGTTTGAGGCACCGGGGGTGTTGTGGGATTTTGATGGCGATGGACGGGCCGAAGTGGTGCACTGGCGCATGGAGGAGGGAAAGGAATGGCTGGTGATAGCGGATGGGGAAACGGGCCGCATAAAAAAGCAAACCGGCTGGCCTACCGGGCCCCTGCCGCATGTCTACAACAACTTTCGCTTGGCCGTGGCGAAGCTGACGAAGGAAGCTCCAAATGAACTGGCCGTTTTTACCGACTACGGTGGCACCATGACGGTCAGTGCGTACGATGCTGACTTGAAACAACTGTGGCAGCACACCGAACAGCGGAAGAAAGATAACCTCGGGCACTATATCTACCCGGTGGATCTGAACAAGGATGGTGTGGATGAGGTACTGGTTGGTTCGTTACTGCTCGATGCCCACGGCAAAGAAATCTGGAACCGCTTTGACTTGCTACCCGACAACCACGACCACGCCGATAGCTACAAGTTCGGCGATGTAAACGGAGATGGCAAGTTGGATATTATAACCGCCAATAGTGAAACCGGCATTTTCATCTACGAAGCCATGACGGGCAGGATTATCTGGCAGCAGGTAGCCGAGCATACCCAGCAGATACAGGTGGGAAATTTCCTGAAAGGCCATCCTGCCCCGCAGGTAGTAGCCGGTGGCCGTACCTACGGCAACCGTCAGATCGGCGAACCGTACCTTTCCAGCCAGCTCTACTGGTTCGATAGCAAGGGCAACTCACTCGGCAAGTGGCCGGGACAGCCCATCAATGGCAATCCTGATTTTGTAAAAGGTGACTGGCGAGGTGATGGGAAGGAGGAACTGTTCTGGTTCAAGTTCCGCATCAATGACCAGGGCAAGGGGGAGCTGTATTTCCCCGATCCGGTTTTTCATCAGTTTGATTTTACGGGCCGGGGCGCGGAAGAGGTGATTACCCTGAGCAACGGCTATCTGCGGGTATACGGCAGCGCCACGGCCAAGCATATTAATAAAGACCGCAAAAAGAACAAGATGTACCTGAAAAACAATGTCGTAAACCATACCCACTATTAATTCGGCTCGTACTCGGTGGGGCAACGGCTAAGCAGAAAATGGACTTGAAAAATCACTCAACCATAAAGCAGCAAGCAGGTCCTTCAGGTAACATATTAACGGGTGTACTATTTATTATTTATCTGGCTGCCCTGGTCTGGATACTGTTGTTCAAACTGGGCGTACAATTTTCGTATATGGATAACAGGAGCGTGAACCTCGTTCCATTTGGAGGCTCATCATTATCCCAGGGCCGAATCGGTTGGAGTGAGTTAATCCTGAACGTAGTCATTTTCGTGCCGTTTGGAATTTATGCAGGGGTTTTATTCAGACGGTGGAGTTTCAGCAAAAAGCTATCTTTGATTTTAGTAACTACCCTCCTACTCGAAAGCCTGCAATATATTTTCAGGATTGGCGCTTTTGATAGTACCGATTTGGTTACTAATACTACCGGGGGAATCATTGGATTGCTCTTCTATCAACTCATTGAGAGACTAGCAACTACCCGCACCAGGGCCCAAAACCTCATCAACATCATTGCCTCCATTGGAACCGTAGTAATGATTGTGCTCCTGGTATTACTAAAAACAAACAGCCTGGGGATACGATACCAGTAATAAATCTCAGCCTTGATAATTAACGCTTCCACCGGTATCAATTCTCACAGCCCGCCTTACCCTAAGTACCTTGCTCGCCGGTGACAACACCGGCAAAGGCGAATAAAAGTCTGATATTTCTGCTATCTTGTCAGAGACGGCAAGTACCTCGTTACCCGAATCGTTAGCATCTAACCAAATGATCCAATGGCCCCCTTATTCGGAGACACGTACGGTTTGATTCACCTCCTTTCCTCCCTTATGGCTCTGGTAACAGGTACTATGGTACTTGTGATGAGAAAAGGTACCAGACAGCACCGGCAAATCGGGTATGGATATGTAGTAAGTATGGGAGTACTGATTCTGACGGCCTTTATGATCTATAGGTTGTACAACGGCTGGGGTGTATTTCATTATACGACCGTCGCGATCCTGATCACCATTGGATCAGGTTTGGTACCCATCTGGCTGAAAAAACCGGTGGGAAGGTGGCAGTACCGGCACTTCTCCTTCATGTACTGGTCGGTCATTGGCTTATACTCAGCCTTTGCGGCCGAAGTATTAACACGGGTACCTCAGGCTCCTTTCTTTGGAATGGTCGGTTTAGCCTTTGGTGTAATCATGTTTGCCGGGGGTATCATCTTTGCGATGAACAGACTAAAATGGGCAAAGCTGTTTAGAAAAGAGAGAACCTGAAAGTAGGATAAGCGTAGAGGATGGGCTGATAAAAACGTCCGATTTTTACCAACAAATCTTCCCGATTATACTCGAAATTCGCATAACCACTTTAAAACAAACCAGTTATGCAACGTAGAAAATTCTTATCAGTTACCACTGCGGCAGTATCCACGGCGGCCGTGTCCACTGCAGCAGTATCCACTGGGGCAGCAGGTGTATTGGGCGCCGAAGCCAGTCCTCTAACCAGAGACAAAAAGGGTTTTATTGTCAAATCAGGTGAAGCCCGCTCGGGAGTACATACTCCTTTTCAGGGTGTGAACCCCAACGATGTCAAGATTTCAGGCAAAGACACCGACGGACAAATGGCTGTTTTTGAGTACATTGGTACACAGAAAGTAGGCCCGCCCCTGCACGTCCACTATAAGCAGGACGAAGTATTTTACGTAGTGGAGGGGGAGTACCGTTTTCAGTTAGGGACTGAGCAATCTATCCTGAAAGCCGGGGATACAATTTTTCTTCCCCGAAACATCCCCCATACCTGGATTCAGCTTACGGACAGTGGCAAGCTCATCTATATGTTGAATCCTGCCGGTCAGTTAGAGGAATTCTTTGTAAAACTGAGTTCGCTACAGGGACCGCCGACACCAGCGGATCTGGATAAACTAATGCTAGCACACGAGATGAAGAATGTGGGTCCACCACTAACTCTAGGGTAAGATGATTCTCCGAGATGTTATTCCCAGTCCTGCACTACGAGAGTACATCAGAAAGCACCAGATCATCCGGTTTAGGTTTGGGGCGGGTGGCGCTGTACCTAATAAGGTGTACTCCCCCCGCCCCGAACACTGCCTTGTATTCTGTCTTCGCGAGCCCCAACGGATCGGCTATGAAGGCCTTATGCCTCAATCCCTCCCCAAATGCACCCTCACCGGACAACATACGACGGTTACCACCCGGTACGTCGCCCGTGATTTCTGGATCCTGCAGATTGTGTTGCAACCCAGCGCGTTGTATCGCCTGACGGGCATACCGTCGTATGAACTCACCAATACGTACATTGATGCCGAGGCCATCTGGGGCAAAGACATCCGGGCTGCTCATGAGCAAATGTGTAATTGTGAAGATATAGAGGAGACGATCCGCATCGCCGAGGCCTTTCTGGAAAAGGTGGTGAGGCAACCCAGGCGAAATGTACATAGCGTGGATACCATCAGTGCGGTGATCTTAAACCAGCATCAACCTGTTTCGATTGACCGCCTTGCCCACCATGCCTGTTTGAGTCCACGTCAGTTTCATCGCAAATTCATGGAACGGATGGGTATCGGCCCTAAGCTTTTCGATAAGGTGGTCCGTTTTGAAAAGGCTTTTCGCATGAAAAACGCCTATCCCCATCTGGACTGGTTAAGCATTGCCCTGGCGTGCGGCTACTACGACCACCAGCATCTGGCCAAAGACTACAAGGATTTTACAAACCTGAGCCCCACCCATTTTTACGAAACCGACACCAAAGCTCCCGAACGCCGTTTTGGACTGAGTGAAACGTAAAAATGTAGCAGTGATCAGCTACTTCACCGTGGGCTGTATTCCCTCGTCTCCGTGGTCTGTGTCCCCACAGACCAAGGTGCAGAAGCCCCTGGCGCTACTGCTTTCTGACTGCCCGCAAGCCGTAATGCTTTACCTGTCGTATCCTGAGCTGGTTGTCGACAATCTCTACTTTTTTCAGATCCATGAACTCACCCTTGGCGTCGTAGAATCCAATCATGCTCGATAGCTCATTCTCATGCTTACGCACGTCCACTTTGGGCTGGTGGCCGAAGTTGGGAATATCGACGCTGTCTGTCACATCCATCATTTTGTAGGTAACATCTACCCGGTAGCGAAACCGCAGCGGCGTTTCGTATAGCTTCACCGTGAATTCAAATTTATTATACTCATCGGGGACGGGTGCGGAGTAGGTAGCTACCGGCTGGGGGTTAACCTGGGTCCGCTCCATCGGGATCGTATCATTTACGAAGGTTCGTTCTTTGGTAGCATCGGTTTTCTTCTGAGTCTGGTTGCAGCCAATTGTAAAAGCCAGCAGGGAAAGCAAAATTGGTATTCGTATACGTTGGCACTAATGGGTGGTTGGAGATAGTGTATGGGTAAAGAGTGGGTAAGTTATAGTAATCCATCCGTTCAAACAATTCAGTTTCACCTTGTGCTGATGGATTGGCTGTTCCTCAACGGATAGAATTTAGAAAGATTCTTCTTTATACTACTAGATTCTCAATTTCCTAGCCCTTAAAGAAAATAACCTTATGAATACGATTCCCGGATTTTTATCCTCTTCAAAACAACGTTTTCTACTACAATGCACACTTTTATGGCTCTGTCTTGGGTTGAAGGCAGCCATGGCCCAGGGGCAGAGCGCAAGCCTATCGGAACAGTCTCCCGTCGTGATCACCTCCAATAATCAGAAAACCGGGGTAAGCAGCGACAACAATGGAGTACTACGGGTAAATGTCTCTCCCAAAGATGCGAAAACTTTCAAAAAACGGGGCTGGGTCAGGTACAGCGACTTTGGCGCACGGGGTGACGGTAAGACGGATGACATTGACGCTATCGCGGCGGCCCATGCCTATGCCAATCAGCAGGGGTTGCCGGTCAAAGCGGACGAGGGCGCTACCTACTACATCGGCGGGAAGGAACGCACCGCCGCGATCCAAACGGACACCGATTTCGGCACGGCAGCCCTTATTATCGACGATACCGAGGTGAAAAATCGGAACGCGCCCGTTTTCCTGGTCAGTTCCAGCCTGCAATCGTTTCCCTTGAAAGGAATCCAATCGCTAAAGCGGAATCAGGAAAAGATTGACGCCTCGCTACCCGGCCCCTGCCTTATTACAGTCACCGACGCCAACGTGAAGCGCTATATTCGGTATGGCTTGAACCAAAACAATGGCGCATCGCAGACGGATATTTTCATCGTGGATAAAAACGGTAAGGTGGATATGGATGCGCCGATTATCTGGGACTTTGACCAAATCACGGAGATCAGTGCACTTCCCATCGACGAAAAGCCCCTGACGATCAAAGGAGGAAAATTTATGACGATTGCCAATAAGGCAGAATCGAAGTATACGTATTATAGCCGCAATATCACAATCAAACGCTCCAATGTTCTGATCGACGGACTCGAACACCGCATTACGGGCGAAGGCGACCACGGCGCACCCTACGGCGGCTTTCTTGGTTTTCGGGACTGCGCCAACGTCACGGTAAAGAACACCATCCTGACCGGCCACAAAACCTACAGTACCATTGGCGCAGCCGGGAAGCCCGTTTCAATGGGTACCTACGATCTCTCTGCCACCCGCGCCCTCAATTTATCATTCATTAACTGCAGCCAGACCAACGACATCAACGACCGCACCTATTGGGGCATTCTGGGGTCCAGTTTCTGTAAGAATATCCTGTACGACCGCTGTACTTTTTCCCGGTTCGATGCCCACATGGGAGTGGCCAACGCCACCATCCGCAATTCAACCCTGGGACACATGGGTATCAACGCCATCGGCAGTGGGACTTTCCTGGTGGAGAATAGCACGATCCGTGGCAATACCCTCATCAATCTGCGCTCCGACTATGGCAGCACCTGGCAGGGCGAATTCGTGATCCGCAACTGCACCTTCGTACCAGCGGGCGGCCGGCCCGTCAGCGCCTCCCTGATCGGGGGGTCCAATTCTGGTCAGCACGATTTTGGTTATACGGCCTACATGCCCGAACGCATCCTCATTGAGAATCTCAAAATCGATGACTCCAACCATCCGGAGAACTACCAGGGCCCCGCTATTTTTGCGAATTTCAACCCCCAGATGAAAGACGATACCTACCAGGAGAAATTTCCGTATGTCATTACCAAAGTGGTTACCCTCAAAAACGTAACCACCGCCAGCGGCAAGCCCCTGCGCATCAGCGACAACCAATATATGTTCCGAAATGTAAAGGTGGAGGTCCAGTGAGGCAGGAACCGTGGTCTGTGGGGACACAGACCACGGTTCCTGCCTGTCTTTCGAATCAATACCAGTTAGTGGCTATATACCAGAACACAGCAATGCATTTTCCTTTTGACGAAGAAATCCTCCTTGAAAATACGGTTGCCTTGCTTAAGCCCATACGTGAAACAGACGTTGAAAATCTGGTAGAGGTGGCCACCAGGGACCAGGACCTGCTTCAGTTTTCACCATCCCCTATTTACAGTCCGGAACTGCTAAAGAAGTACATTGACAAAGCCATCGAGGATCGGCATAAACAGCTACGATATGCCTTTTGTGTATTTGACAAAACCAGAAATGCGTATGCCGGTAGCACCAGTTTCCTGAACATATCCAATGCGGACGACCGACTTGAGATCGGGTCAACCTGGTACGGCAAAGAATTTCAAAGAACGGGGTTGAATAGAAACTGTAAGTATCTGTTGTTAGAATTTGCCTTCGATAAACTTAACGCCGAGCGGGTTGAATTCAAGACCGACGAACGAAACCTGGCATCACGACAAGCCATAGAAAGAATAGGTGGGCAGTTTGAAGGGATTCTGAGGCGACACACGCTAATGCACGATGGATTCAGACGAAATACAGTGTATTATAGTATCCTGAAATCGGAATGGCACGAATTGAAGAGGGATTTTTTAGACTATAAGCCTGGTTAAACGCACTAAATGTCATTCTACCGCTGCTGGTGTTTCACATTCAAAACGTATTCAGCAAGTACCTCATTCGCCGGTGACAACACCGGCAAAAGGCAAATAAGTACTCACTGGCTATTACCAATACTACCCATCAGTATAGAACAACCTGCCTAAGGTTTTCTAACTATACCTTTATCAAGCCCCGACCTGCGTATGCTATCTTTTAGAAAAAATTTAAGCTGGATTGTACTCTTCCTTCTGGGAATCGCCACCGTTCAGGCTCAGTCCTCCCGGGTTTCGGGTACGGTAGGTGTACGCCCTACCCCCACTGATACTCTTCACCTATTTCTGATTGGCAACAGTTTCTCGCAGAATGCGGCCCGGTACCTGCCCCAGCTGGCAAAGGAAGGCGGACATCCCCTCGAAATCGGCCGGGCCGAACTGGGTGGCTGCTCGCTGCAGCGACACTGGGAACACGCCGCTGCCGCCGAAGTCAATCCCGACGACCCGAAGGGAAAACCCTACAAAGGAAAATCCCTGCGCATGCTGTTGTCTGAAGGAACCTGGGATATCGTAACCCTGCAACAGAACTCGATGAACTCGGCCGACCCGGCTACGTATGAGCCTTATGCCCAAAAACTATACGATTACATCAAATCCATACAGCCCCGGGCCGAGGTAGTATTTCACCAGACATGGGCCTACCGCACCGATTCGGATGACTTCTCACAAATTGCCCCCAATACCTTTGCTAAAAGCGAAAAGGAAATGTGGGAAAAGTCCAGAGCGGCCTACCATGCCACGGCTCAGAAACTGGGGGTACGTATCATTCCCGTAGGCGACGCCTTCTGGAAAGTAAGCTCCGACCCTACATGGGGGTACAGCAAGGACCCCAATTTTAACTATAAAAATCCGGAGTACCCCTCCCTGCCCGACCAGACGCATTCGCTACACGCAGGCTACCGCTGGACCAATGATCAGAAATGGGGATTTGATTCGCACCATGCCAACGAAGCCGGTTGTTATCTGGGGTCTCTGGTATGGTACTCGTTCCTGTTTGGCGAGTCGCCCCGCAAGCTGACCTTTACGCCTGAACAAGTACCCGCTGATTTTGCGGCTCAGTTAAGAAAGATAGCCGGAACCACCCATAGCCCTGTCAGGAAATAGGCTAAAGGTGAAGTAGTAATGACGCATGTAAGACAACCACTTGATAAGAAGGATACTATCTGAAAGGCTAAAATAGATTAAGCGATCCTATCCAGATACTTGCTATGAACAGCAACAGCGCAACCAATCACGATGAACGTATGGCCAACATGACGTTCGCCTCGGTATACCCCCATTACCTGACCAAAGTAGAGAAGAAAGGGCGAACGAAGGAAGAACTGCATCAGGTTATTGAGTGGCTGACGGGATATGATGACCGAAAGCTGCAGGAGCTTATTGCTGAAAAAGCAACGTTTGAAACCTTCTTTCGTCAGGCTTCCTTACACCCCAATGCCCAGCTCATTACTGGCTCCATTTGTGGCTACCGGGTAGAGGAAATAGAGAATCCGTTGACGCAACAGGTCAGGTACCTGGACAAGTTGGTGGATGAACTCGCGAAAGGACGTACCATGGAGAAGATTCTGCGGGTGGCGTAGAGCAGCCTGGAACAAACGTACAGGAATACATGAGATTTGACTACTACACGATCAGACTACTCACAACCGACGATCTGGTACCTTACTATGAGCTGGTAGAGCGGAACCGGAAACGGCTGGAAGATTTCTTTACCGGTACCGTGTCCCGTACCCAGAGTCTGGAAGCTACCCGAGAATTTCTGGCGGATATCACCGAGCGGACCCAAAACCGGACCTACTTTCCCTACCTGATCGTGGACGAACGCAGCGGACGATTTGCGGGCTTTCTGGACCTGAAAAATATAGACTGGACGGTCCCCAAATCAGAAGTAGGCTTTTATATTGATGCCGACTATGCCGGTAAAGGCGTCGGGACCAAAGCATTGCAGACATTCTGTACCTACTGCTTCACCACTTTCGGCTTTCGGAAGCTTTTTCTTCGCACCCACGACAGCAATACTGCGGCCAAACGCATGGCCGAAAGCAGTGGCTTTGAGCGCGAAGGTGTCCTGCGCCGTGATTATAAAACCACCTCCGGCGAGCTCGTTGATCTGATCTACTACGGGCGCCTGGACGACTAGCAGGGCTTTAAGTCATTGCTTCTCTATTCTTATGGCACTTGATTAACTTCCGTTTATAAGAAATAGGTACCAGGCAAAGGCGAATAGTAAGCTTAAGTACGGTGTGGATACGAGTTTCTGTCCTTTCACATTCTCCATTTTCTCCTCATCTACGTACAGTACGACAATAAATAGGCGGATACGATGAATAACTACAGAAAATATTTTATCAGATCCATAAAGGACTACTATCCGGGCGAGTTTGACCAAGTGATTGCCAACACGGACAATCATTATGCAACCATTTCGGTAGATACCAAATTTGCTTCTACCTCAGGCAATCCAATCGATAAACGACTTGATTTTAGCGCGTACTTCCTGGCATTGATCAAAACCTTGGACGAAAAAGGTGAATCATACGATACAATCAGAAAGATTTGTCTTGAAATAGTAACCGCCTACGTACAGCCCAAAAATAGGGTTCATGCATTCGTCAAACGTCAAGTACCTAAACTGATAAGTACCTGGCCCGGACAAATCCTCATCAGAGCCTTTCAGAAAAAGACAATGGTAAATACAAGTACGGAAGGCTTTATTGCCCACATCATCACAGACAGACAGGAAACGTTCGGAATCGGCTACGGAGTGGATATTTTGGAATGTGGGATATGTAAGCTATTCACGAAACATAATTATTTCAGATACGCTACAATACTCTGTGAAGTGGACCAGATTACTTCGGAATTGGCCGGACTTAAACTAATCAGAACGGGAACCATTGCAAACGGAGCAGCCAGGTGCGATTTCAGATTTAAGGTAGAATCCTAATCAGGCGCTCACCCTTGTGATCCAACTCATAATAAGTACATTAGCTCAGCAAAGTACTCAGATACACCTGCTGACTTCTACCTCTAAAAGCTCAAATGCTATGAAAAGTATATCGTTGAAGGGCTTCTTTCTTAGTATACTCGGCATGGTACTCGCGGTACCCGTATACGCCTGTACCATTTTTGTCCTCACCGATGCCGAAAGAACCCTGTTCTTTAACAACGAAGACTACTCCAATCCGGCTACCCGGATCTGGTTTCTGCCCGGCGGGAAGGGGTACTACGGGATGGCGTACGTTGGGTTTGATAATGACTGGGCGCAGGGTGGCGTCAACACCGTCGGACTGGCGTTTGACTGGGTAGCAGGGGTTAATGAGCAGTACGTACCGGCCCCACACCTCTTAAAACTACGGGGCAACCCCAGCGAACGCATGCTCGAAAGCTGCGCCACCGTGGAGGAAGCCATTGCCTTCTATCAGAAATACCAGGAGCCGAGCTTCTCCTACGCCCGCATCATGATCGCCGACAAATCCGGTGCTTCCGTAATTATAGGCGCCCGCAACGGCCAGCTCTACTTTGCCCGGTCTAATCAGTCAAGGGGATTTGGGTACGGAGAAAAAGCCCTGAAAGAACATCTGACCAAAGCACCCCAACCTACCGTGCAGGGCGGGTTACCCATTCTGCAGGCCTGTCTGCAACAGGGGCAGTATGCTACCAAGTATTCCAGTATATACGATTTGCGGTCGGGCGATATCTACCTGGTACCTCCGGGGGATCAGCAGGCGGAAATCAGGCTTAATATGTCAACTGAGCTGGCCAAAGGAGGACACTACTACGACATGCCTCAGCTCACCAACCAGCTGAATGGGGCACCACTGGCACTCCGGCCCGGAATGAAGCGGTTTTTGCACGATGGGTACACACCAGTACCTGATCCCGATCCCGCCATTGACCAACGATTCAGGTCTCTTTTTGAAAATAATGCCACCGGAGCTTTGAAAGCAGAGGAGTTTAGTCCGGAACTATGGCAGCAAATTGCCCCTTCGATAAAGGATATTCAGGAAGAGGCTAAAAAGCTGGGCAGGATCGAATCATTTACGCTACTGGAACGCAAAGAGACAGACCAACAAAGAAGCTTCCTCTACCTGATTGAATACGAAAATTTCACCATTCTGCAGCGCTTTGTGCTCAATGACAAAAATCAGCTGACGGTAGTAAAGTCGGAAGGCTGGGAGCAGAAGTCTAAGTAAGCATTTTAGTAAAATTACGGATGCTGACAACTAGTAATAGCAGAAATACTAGGATGTAACAAAACCATTCGCCGCTGACAACATAGTGAAGTGAAATCTTTCGTATGTTTAGGTGCACGTAGTAAGGTTATAATCAATAAGTACGATGAGCTGGAAAAGCACGGTAACAGACATCCTGAAGCTAAAATATCCAATCATACAAGCTCCGATGCTGGGGGTATCTACACCTGAAATGGTCGCTGCCGTATCCAATGAAGGTGGACTTGGATCGCTGCCTGTTGGCGGATTATCGCCAGAAGTAATACAGCAACTGATCCGCCAAACCCAAACCCTGACTAATAAACCCTTTGCCGTTAACCTTTTTGCTCATGCGGTTCCTCCCTATACAGAGGAAGACATAGAACCCATGCGGCACCTGCTTATGCAACTGGCAACTAAAAGGGGTTATCAACTCGATGCAGCTAACCTGTCAGACTTTCAGTTGTATACCTACCACGACCAGATAGACACTTTAATTCAGGAAGGAGTCTCTATTGTCAGCTTCACATTTGGTTGCTTGGATAATACGACCATCCAACTGCTTAAAAGTATCGGCTGTACGCTCATTGGCACCGCTACTTGCGTAGAAGAAGCCTTGTATTTGCAGCAACATTCTATAGACCTGATTACTGTTCAGGGCGTTGAAGCCGGTGGGCATCGGGGTACCTTCATTGAAAGTATTCCTCTGCCACAGGTGGGGCTTTTCTCATTATTGCCACAAGTCAAAAGCGCTGTACAAATACCCTGTATCGCCGCAGGTGGGATAAACAGTGCACAAAGTATCAAAGCGGCCTTTGAACTGGGTGCTGATGCCGTACAAATCGGAACCGCTTTTATCGGAACAGAGGAAAGTCAGGCCATTGCTTCCTATAAAGACAAGCTTACAGCAGCCAAAGATACCGACACATCCCTTACCAGAGCTTTTTCCGGAAGATGGGCCAGAGGTATTCGAAACGAGCTAATGAGTGAAATTGAAGAGTCTGGTGTCCCCATTCCACCCTATCCGGTGCAAAATAGCCTGATAGCAAAACTGCGAAAGTTAGCCCAGCAGGCAGGCGATAGTGACTACACAACTCTATGGGCTGGACAATCCGCCGGAGGAACAGAAAGGAAATCAGCCAAGGAAGTATTTCTAAATCTGGTAGAACAATACAAAGTACTGTATAGCTAACCAGTGCTAACCCTGGCTTCATAAACTAGAGGCGGACGAGCAAGTACTCAAGCCACTGATCCTATATCAAGTATCTGGAGGATTCTGAACAGAGAGTACCTCTACTCCGCAAAGCCATCTAACGTTGCTCCCAAAACCACCAGTACCTTTACTCCCGATGAATCAGTTCATAAGAAAGCTGCTCCTGATAAGCCTGCTCCCGCTGCTTTCGTACGGCCTGGTACATGGGCAACGTCAGCCTCCCGCTACTCTAATCCATAAAGTCCGCTCCCTGCGCGACACCACTACCTGGACACAGGTGGCCGCTATTCCCCTCGCCTTTCCGGTACACCACCCACAGGGTATGGTCAAGGTTGGCTCAGATTTCTTTATGTCATCGGTGGAAGTACTGGATCGCGCGAACGGAAAAGGTGTGGGACATTTGTTCAATTTTAATTCGCAGGGTACCCTGCTGGCGGATGTAAAGCTGGGCGAGGGCGCCAAGTACCACCCCGGCGGCATTGACTACGACGGACACTTTATATGGGTACCCGTAGCGGAGTATCGGCCCAACAGTAGTTCGGTGGTGTACAAGGTCGAGCCCAAGAGCCTGCGGGTCATGGAAGTCTTTCGCTTCAAGGATCACCTGGGTGGCATCGTCCACGACACCGACTCCCACACCCTCCACAGTATCAGCTGGGGCTCCCGCACCTACTATGGGTGGAAGCTGGATGTACAAGGGCAGGTACCTGCCACCAGCCCCAGCCCGGAGCAGCTCCGCATCCCGAACCCTTCCTTCTACATCGACTACCAGGATTGCCACTACCTGGGCAACCACCTGATGCTGTGCGGCGGGTTGAAGAGCTACCGACAGGGTACCACCACCTTCCGCCTGGGTGGCCTGGAGCTGGTGGACCTGACTACGCACCAGCCCGTACACCAGGTACCCGTGCCGCTATGGGCGCCATCGGGCCGCCCCATGACCCAGAACCCCTTCTGGCTCGAAAGTACCTCGCAGGGACTCCGGGCGTACTTCGTACCGGATGATGGGGAGGCTACCCTGTACGTGTACGAAGTACTGGTGAAGTAGTTCGCTGCTATACTTGCATCACCAATTATGCAGTACAAGCCTCAGCTCTCTAGTGGCCCCGTACAGTAATTTACCCAAAAGTTACATTTCAACGCCTAAATACCACGGTTGATTCGGCATGGTGCTTGCTGCAAGCACTACTTTATCTAGGTTTACAACGAAAAGCTATGGAAATAGCTCCTAGAGGAAACTACTATCGCTATGAAGATACCTTTCTATTCACTACTACTGGTGCTGGGTCTGGCGGCCTGTAATACCGCCATGGACGAGGCCCCGCCGGGTCCGCAGTTTGATGGCATGGCCTATCGGCCCATTTACGCTACGGCCCAGGAGCAAAAAGACATCAAGTCGCTACCGGCCCGGCCCCTCCGCAATCCGGGTAAGATTTACCTGCTGGGGAGCTTCCTGTTTATCAACGAGATGGGCTCAGGCGTGCATATCATCAACAACAGCGACCCCAGCCATCCCGAAAACCTGGCCTTTGTGTCCATTCCCGGCAATTACGACATAGCCGTTAAGGGGCAGTGGCTCTACGCCGATAATGGTACCGACCTGGTCGTATTTGACATTAGTGATCCGACAAAGGTACAGATTGCCAAGCGGGTCGAGAAGGCCATCCCACTCAGCAAGTACCCGCCTTTTCAGAATACCTACTTCGAATGCGTCGACGATACCAAAGGAGTCGTAGTGGGCTGGGAGAAAGTAGCCATGTCCGTACGTCCCAACTGTTACCGCTAAACCACCCGTACCGATGAAAAGATTTATCCGTTCGCTCTATACAATAGTACTGGCCGGTGTAGTACCCCTGGTGATGTGGCGCTGCGAAATGGCCGGCTCGGCCGACGTGGGTCCCGGTGCTACCGGCGTAGGAGGCTCCATGGCCCGCTTCGCCATTACCGACAACACCCTCTATATCGTCACCCACAACAGCCTGGATGTCTATGACATTTCGAGTCCTTCTGCCCCCACACGAAAGGGCAAGGCCGAGCTGGGCATGGGCATCGAGACCATCTTCCCCTACCAGAAGAACCTGTTCGTCGGGGCCAACGACGGCATGTACATCTTTGACAGCCGCCAGCCCCAGTCGCCGGTGCTGCTCTCGAAGTACCGGCACGTCATGAGCTGCGATCCGGTGGTGGTACAGGGCTCCTTTGCCTACGTCACCCTCCGCGGTGGAGCCGCCTGCCGCCAGTGGAATAATATGAGCTCGCTCGACGTGGTAGATGTATCCAATCCGGCCAATCCCCAGCTCCTGAATACCCAGCCACTCGAGACGCCTTACGGCCTGGGGGTAGATGGCAACAAGTTATTCGTGTGTGAAGGCGAAAAAGGGCTGAAAGTATTTGATATCACCAACCCGGCCGTACCTACTCAGACTCAGTTCCTGACGAATGTCCCCTCATACGATGTAATACCTAACAAAAATACCCTGATCGTGACCGGAAAGAATGGCCTGTACCAGTACCGCTACGACAGCCAGACCACCGGCACCTCTCTCGAACTCCTCAGCAAAATACCCGTAGAATGAAAAAGTTACTATTGATAGGAGTGGTAGCACTGTGGGCGGGAGTCAGCACGGGGTTTGCACAGAGGCCCGATTCCCTGAACAGACAGCCTATTATTAAGGTCACTCCGCTCACGCTCTTTGATCTGGACAATACCCTGCAGGCGGGCATCGAAATACCACTGCCCAACCCGAAGTACAGCGTTCAGCAGGAACTGGGCTATGGTCACTCGGCTTTCAACTTCTTCCCGTCGGAGCGCGAAGACTACCCCAATAAGGAGACATGGCGCTTCCGAACGCAACTACGTATGTACTACCGTCAGAACCGGAACGGAGCGGGGTACTTTGCGGCAGAGTACCTATTCAAGAAGAACAGCATCCGGGAGTGGCGCGCCCAGGGGATGGATTGTGCCAACCCGTGGCAGTGTGCCTACTTCGAGAATCGGATGGTCAACCTGGGACGCTTTCTGAGTGCCTACCATCTCAAAATGGGCTGGCAGTACATACTCTCTCCCCGTATGAACCTGGACTTTTACTGGGGGCTGGGCCTGCGCTCGCTCACGGTACGGAATCTTAGCGTTGAGAATGAGACCCTGTTTACTGATGATGAGCCGGTATGGTTCAGGCCGGATACCCCCGGCCGCTACGGTCCGGCTCCCAGCCTGAGTGTGGGATTTCATCTGGGGTGGATACTGGGGCCTCTTCCTGTGCGATAGTCTGTTTTGAGTAAGCGGGGGGCTAAAGCTGCTTATGCTAAGGTATTTTTCAGGTACCTTATCTATTCACTCAAAACTCTCACTCTCTCATGATCGGTAAAATTTTTCTTGGCGTAATTGTTCTGCTCGTTATCATTCAGCTTATACGTCCTACGCCTAACAGTTCCAACGACCGTACCTATGACATCGCTACCCGCTACGACGTCCCGCAGGACGTGCAGCACATCCTGAGTATAGCCTGCAACGACTGCCACTCCAACCAGACCATCTACCCCTGGTACTCCAACGTGCAGCCGGTAGCCTGGTGGCTCGACCACCACATTCAGGAGGGTAAGGAGCACCTCAACTTCTCGGCCTTCACTAACGCGCCCCTGGCCCGGCAGTACCACAAACTGGAAGAAATAGTGGAGGTAGTAGAAGAAAGCGAAATGCCGATGAAGGAGTATACCTACCTGGGTATGCACCCCGAGGCCAACCTCACCGAGGCGCAAAAGCAGCGCCTGATCCAGTGGGCCCGCGCGCAGATGGATACGCTCAAGGCCAACTACCCCGCCGACAGCCTGGTACGTAAGCGCCGCGGCTAATCAGGCGGAGTGCCGGAGCGCCCAAACAAAAGCGCGGCACCTGGTGTAGTAGGTGACGTAGCTTACATCAACCCTAATACTCATTCGTATGTCAAGACTTCTGATCATTCTCCACCTGATGCTGGTAGGTACCCTCAGCTTCTGGGGCTGGCAACCCGCCGCTCCCGCCGCTGAGCCGGGCATACCGGTATGTTATACTCCCGCCATGCCCGAAGAGGGTATGAAGCGGTTTGCGCTGGACCCGGCGTTTCAGGCGCTGCACCCGGCTCCCCTCCCCCTGCAGTACGACGGTCAGGGCCAGAACATCACTTTCAAAACACCCGACGGCAAAGATGCCAACGGGTACCTGATCAAGGCCAAAAGGCCGAGCGATAAGTGGCTGTTTGTGTACCAGGAATGGTGGGGACTCAATGACTACATCCGCCGCGAGTCGGATAACTTTTACAAAGATCTGGGCGAGAACGTGAACGTACTGGCGCTGGATATGTACGATGGCCAGGTAACGAGCAACCCACAGGAAGCCGGCAAGATCATGTCAGGTACCAAGGAAGATCGCCTGGTCAGTATCGTGAAAGGTGGCTACAACTACGCGGGTACGAAGGCTCAGGTAGCTAACGTTGGCTGGTGTTTTGGCGGCAGCTGGTCACTGCGCTCGGCTATCCTGGGGGGCAAGAACAACATCGGCTCGGTGATGTACTATGGTATGCCAGTGCAGGATGTGGAGCAGCTCCGGACCCTCAACAGCGATGTACTGGGGCTCTTTGCTACCGAAGAACGCATCTCGAAGGAAGTCATTGAGCAGTTTGACGCTAACATGAAAAAGGCCGGTAAGCAACTTACCTATAAGATCTTCCCCGGCGTCCACGGCTTTGCCAACCCCAGCAACCCCAGGTACGACGAAGCCCTTACAAAGGAAGCGCACGGCATGGCCCTGAACTATCTGAAGAAGAAGTTTAAGGTATAGGCACTAAGTACTGTATTACTTAGCATACCGGGCATACCTGCCAAAACCAGGTGGTATGCCCTCTTTTATGGCCTGAGCGGCCAGAACCAGCCATGACAATTACCCAACGTTGAGTATACTATCAATCAAATTTTCATCTATTAGCGACTTTGAAAAATGGCTTACAGGAACAAGAAAATCTCTAACCCCAAGACACAGCAGGACATCCGGTTTCTGCTGACAGGCAAGGACACTGACGGACAGCTTCTGGAGATGGAAACCACGTACAACGCGTTTTCCAAAGAACCGGCTGCACACTACCACCCCAATCAGGATGAAACCTTTATCGTACTGGAAGGTGAAATAAACATTCGAATGGATGGTCAGCTAAGGGTACTTAGAAAGGGGGACCGGCTAGATGTCCCCAAAAACAAAGTACACTCGATGTGGAACAGTACTCCTGACAGGGCCGTCGTAAACTGGAAGGTACGCCCCGCTCTGGAAACGGATCACCTGCTCGAGACGCTCCACGGCCTGGCTAACGACGGCAAAACCAATGACGCAGGTATGCCTCCGCTCCTGCAGGTAGCCATGATGATCAATAAGTATGATCATGTTATGCGACTGGCTAAGCCCAATTATGCCATCCAGAAAGCGGTCTTCGCCATCCTGACCCCCCTGGCCTACCTGCTTGGATACAAACCAACCTATGAGAAGTATCTGGATTAAAAGGTAAAACTCCTGTTTCAGAATGAATAGGGAAAGGTACTTATAATAACAGAGGTACTCGTTCGCCAGGGTCGTAGACTCGTAGCGAAAGAGTACCTCTGCCAAATCACCAGCGCTTAGCTCTTCTTCTGGTGGAGCTTGTAACGTATGGCCTTTTCGATGGACACTATTACGAATAGCACTACCCCCGCCCCGAAAATGCGGAGTACCTGCATCATACTAAGAGGACTTGAGCCAAACAGGGTATGCATGAAGGGCGCATAAATAAACAGGGCCTGGAAGAAGAACATGGCAGCAATGCCGTAGTATACCCACATATTAGAGAAGAAACCAATCTCACGCATGGGCCTTTCCAGGGACCTGCAGTTCAACAGGTAAAAGGCCTCCAGCACTACCATAGTGGTAGTAGCCACGGTCTGGGCTTCGGTGATAGTAGCTCCCATTTCCTGTTCATAGTAAAAGAGGCCGAACGAAGCCAGGAACAGAAGAGCGCCCACCAGCAGGGTACGCATGATCAGGTCCCGGGTCAGAATAGGTTCGTTGGCGGGTCGTGGGGGACGATCCATGATACCGGGCTCTTTGGGCTCAAAAGCCAGGGTAAGCCCCAGTAGCACCGCAGTAGTCATGTTGATCCAGAGAATCTGCACGGGCAGAATGGGCAGTTGTGATCCCAGGATCACCGCAGTTAGTATTATGAGTCCCTCGCCCAGGTTGGTTGGCAGCGTCCAAACGATAAACTTGGTGAGGTTGTCGAATACACTACGTCCTTCCTCCACCGCCCCCTCAATGGACGAGAAGTTATCATCGGTAAGTACCATATCTGCCGCGTCCTTGGCTACATCCGTACCGGTGATCCCCATAGCAATACCTATGTTGGCCTGCTTAAGGGCCGGACCATCGTTGACCCCGTCACCGGTCATGGCTACTACATGGTCCCGGGCCTGCAGGGCTTTTACCAGCCGCAGCTTCTGGTCGGGAGACACCCGGGCAAAGACCGAAATATTCTCGGCCACCTCTTGCAGTTCCCGGTCGTCAATCTGCTGCAGCTCCCTGCCGGTGATAGCTACCAGCTTTCCATTTTCCTGACGTCCATTGAGGCCGATCTGGCTGGCAATGGCAGAGGCCGTAGCGGCGTGGTCGCCCGTGATCATTTTTACGTCTATACCTGCCTGCTGGCACAGGTGCACGGCTTCTACGGCTTCCTTACGCGGAGGGTCAATCATCCCCTGTACGCCCAGGAATACCAGCCCCTTTTCGGTAGTAGAATGATCAATATCCTGAAGGCCGCCCTCCGCTTCTTTATAGGCAAAGGCCAATACCCTGAGGCCGTCATTGGCCATCTGATCTACCTGCTGATTAATACGATCGTGGTCAATGTCGGTGAGGGTACCATCCGCTTGTAATGCTTTGGTACAACGCTCGATCACGGCTTCCAGGGAGCCTTTCAGGAAGATAACCGGCTGGTCTCCTCCGTGTAGCGTAGCCATGTACTGGTACTCCGACTCAAAGGGTATAGTATCCTGCCGTGGCAGCTCCTGATCCAGCTTTTTTCTGTCATAGCCGGCCTTACGGGCCACTACTTCCAGGGCACCTTCGGTGGGGTCACCCTCGACGGTCCAGGCGCCTTCTTTCTGTACTACGGAGCTATCGTTACAGAGTAGCCCCACCTTCAGGCATAGGTCCAGCGCCCTATTGGAGCCTACCTCTACCTTCTTTTTGTCTTCCTGGATCGTGCCCTCGGGCCGGTACCCCAGGCCATCCACCTGATAGTACTTTCCACCGGCCGCTACCTGCTGTACGGTCATCTGGTTTTCGGTGAGGGTACCTGTTTTATCGGAGCAGATCACGTTGGTACTTCCCAGTGTTTCTACCGCTACCAGCTTGCGAATAATGGCCTGGCGGGCTGCCATCTTAGATACGCCCAGCGCCAGCATAATGGTAACCGCCACCGGTAGGCCCTCCGGAATGGCACCAACGGCCAGTGCCACCGCCACCATGAAGTTATCGACGAGCGATTCGCCCCTGGTAAAACCGACCACAAACACCACTGCCGAAAGGCCCAGTATCACCCAGAGCAACAGGTGGCTAAACTCCTTTATCTTTTTGGTGAGGGGTGTTTCCAGGTCCTGAGCGGTGTTGATAGACTTCTGTATCTTACCTACCTCCGTACCGTCACCCGTACTTACTACTACGCCCCGGCCCTGCCCGTAGGTAACTACGGTGGACGAAAAGCCCATATCCAAGCGATCTCCCAGTACATTGTCAGCGGCTACCGGTTCCGTATTTTTCTCCACTGCTACCGACTCCCCCGTCAGGGCCGACTCGTCCACCTTCAGATCGCGCGCCTGGATCAGACGTACGTCCGCCGGAAACTTATCACCAGACTGCACGATTACGATATCACCCGGCACCAGCTCCTGGGCATCAATACTCTGCCGCTTGCCATTTCGGAGTACCTGAGCATGGGCTGACATGCTTTTGGCCAGGGCATCTATGGCCGCCAGCGCCTTCGACTCCTGTACATAACCGATTACGGCGTTGACCAGTACCACCGCGAAGATCACGATAGCATCAATGTACTCTTCCAGAAAGATGGTTACTATCGTAGCAGCCAGAAGAATATAAATCAAAGGCTGGTGAAACTGCAGCAGGAATCTGATGAATGCGCTCTGCTGCTTTTTGGGTGTCATGATGTTGCGGCCAAACTGTTCCTTACGACGGGCTACCTCATCCTCACTCAATCCGCCTGAATCGGATACCTGCATGTACTCAAGTACCTCGTCTGCTGGCAGGCTGTGCCACGGCTGCTGTGCTATGGATTGTGGGGTTAGCTCACTCTTAGTCTCTACTGTCCTGATCATAGTACATTTTATTTTACTTACATCATTTTACGGGACTGCTTAGAAGTAAACAGTCCTTTGTAGCAAAACAAGAAGGCTACAAGAGGTCAGACAGGGCAAAAAAAACATACCCCTTGAAGAAGGGGTATTGTACATTATACATAAAGATTAACAGTAATATAATGCTCTAAAAAGGAAGTCGTAGGCTTATATCGCTGATTTTCTATCAGTTATCCTGCCTCAGTGTCAGCTCCTCCTCCTGTATGGGCATCAAATTTTAATCGAATTCTAATGGTCAGCATCACCACCTCCCCCAGCCAAAACTACACCTCCCCGGACAATTGGACCCATACCGGAGCGTGATCGCTCGTCTTTTCCCACCCCCGCACGTCCCGATCTACCCCGGCGGCCAGGAGGCGGCTCTCGAGCTGCGAGCTGAGCAAAAAGTGGTCAATGCGTAGCCCGGCATTGCGGCTGAAAGAGGTTCGGAAATAGTCCCAGAAGGTATAGATGGTTTCGTCCGGATGGAGCTTCCGGAGGGCGTCAATCCAGCCCTGCCCAAGAAGAGCGTGGAAAGCCGAGCGGGATTCCGGGCGAAAAAGCGCATCATCCAGCCAGCGCTCCGGCCGGTACACATCCCGTTCGGTGGGTATGACGTTGTAATCGCCGGTAAGTAGTACAGGTTTATTGAGGGCAAGCAGACCGGCCGCATAGCTGTTCAGTCGCTCCATCCACCGCAGCTTATAGTCAAACTTCGGACCGGGGGCCGGGTTGCCATTGGGCAGGTACAGACAGCCGATCAGGATACCATTCACCGTGGCCTCGATGTAGCGGCTCTGCTCATCGTCCGGATCGCCCGGCAGCCCCCGCTTCACCTCCTGTATCTCGTGGTGGCGCGTCAGGATGGCTACGCCGTTCCAGCTTTTTTGTCCGTGCCACACGGCCTGGTACCCCACTTCGGTGATGGCTTCTATCGGAAACTTCTCATCCGGCGTTTTCAGCTCCTGCAGACATACTACATCCGGCGTGGTAGTTTGCAACCAGCGCAGCAGCACCGGCAGCCGGGCATTGATTCCGTTGACATTGTAGGTGGCTATTCTCATATAGGAGTGATCTCAATAGCTGCCTGGTGTGACCATCCTCAGCACGAATGACCCGTCTTCGGCAGCGACATACCAATCATTTAGCTAATTTTGTATTATTCTGGTTTAATAAGAATCTCATCGCTTAGAGTACTTTTGCCAGATGTATTTTAATACCGTTTGCCGCGGTATTGTTCACTAAAACTTCAATGTATGAAAAGATTCATTATTACCTGCTTTCTGAGTGTGTCCCTCGTGTTCAGGGCGGCCGCTGACGAAGGTATGTGGCTTCCCCTGCTGCTGGGCCAGCAGGTGTACAACGACATGGTCAAGAAAGGCCTTAAACTTTCTAAAGAACAATTATACAACGTCAACAAAGCTTCCATCAAAGACGCCATTATCATTTTTGGGAATGGCTGTACCGGTGAGATCGTCAGCTCCAAGGGCCTGATCTTTACCAACCACCACTGCGGCTATGGCGCCATTGCCAGCGCCAGCTCGGTGGAGCACAACTACCTACGCGACGGCTTTTACGCCAAAAACAACAGCGAGGAAATCCCTACTAACCTGACGGTGCAGTTTCTGGTCAGGATTGATGACGTCACCAAAGAGGTGAATGACTCGCTGGCAGGGCTGTCCGGTGCGGCCAGGGCCAGCAAGCAGGCCGCGGTGATCAGCCACATCAACAGCCGGATGAGCGATCTGTCCAAAAACCTCGAGACCCGGGTAAGTCCCCTCTTCAAGGGCAACCAGTTTCTGGCGTTTGTGTACCAGCGCTACAACGACGTGCGCCTGGTAGGTACTCCGCCGGAGAGTGTGGGCAAGTTTGGCGGTGACACCGACAACTGGGAGTGGCCCCGCCACACCGGCGATTTTTCGGTGTTTAGAGTATATGCAACTGCGGATGGTAAACCGGCTCCCTACACCACTACCAACGTACCGCTGAAAGCAAAGTACCACCTGCCTATTTCGCTGAAAGGCGTGAAGGAAAATGACTTTGCCATGATCTTTGGCTACCCGGGCAGTACCAACCGCTACGAGTCATCGTACGGCGTGCAGCTGGCTACCGAAGTCAATAACCCTACGCTGGTCAAGCTGCGGGACATGCGCCTCAAGTACATGTTTGAGCAGATGAAAGATGATCCGGCTACCAAGCTTCAGCTGGCCTCTGACTATGCCTCCATTGCCAACTACTGGAAGTTCTTTAAGGGCGAAACCGAGCAGCTCCTGAAGTACGATGTATTGGGGCAGAAGAAGAAGGAAGAAGAAGCCTTCGTGAAGTGGGCTCAGTCCAAACCGGAGTATAAGACTATCTTTACGGATCTGGAACAGACCTACGCCGCCTGGCGCCCCTACGCCCTGCACCGGGTGTACATCACTGAAGGTATCCTGGGCTCTCCCCTGCTGTCTTTTGCGGCCTCTTTACAACAGCTGGAAGCTGCCCTGGCCAAGCCCAATGCTGCCTCTGCTGATATCCAGAAGGCCATTGAGAGCGTGAGTAATGCCCGTCAGAATTTCCAGAAGGCCCACAACCGACCTTCGGATAAGAACATCGTGACTTCGGTACTGCAGATGTACTATAACGAGGTACCGAAGGACCAGCAGCCTACTGCCTTGTATGAAGCCATCCGGAGCGAGTACGGTGCCCTGGACAAAGCCTCTACCTACGAAAGGTACACCGACCAGGTCTTCAGCAACACCATCATCCTGAACGACGCGAAGTGGAATGCCTTTGTCCGTAACCCGGACGTGACTACCCTGCAGCAGGACCTGGCCTATAATCTGGCGAGCGCCTTTATCCGCAACTACCAGAGCAAGTACCTGCCCCAGTACCAGCAGTTTGTTTCCCAGAATAATGAGTGGGGGCGACTGTACCTGAAAGGAGTACGGGAGATGAATCCTGGCAAAGCCCTGTACCCCGATGCGACCTTTACCATGCGGGTTTCGTACGGAAAGGTAGATGATTACCAACCACGCGATGGCGTTACGTACGATTATGTGACTACCATGAAAGGAGTACTCGAGAAGTACAAGCCGGGTGATTACGAGTTTGACCTGCCGGAAGGACTGGTAAGTCTGGCGAAGGAGAAGAACTACGGCCCCTACAAAGACGCTCGTACCGGTGATCTGGTTGTTAACTTTATCACCAGCAATGACATTACCGGCGGTAACTCCGGCTCGCCCGTTATCAACGGCAACGGCGAACTGATTGGTCTGGCCTTTGACGGCAACTACGAGGCGCTCAGCCACAAGATTGCTTTCGACAAGGACCTGAACCGCACCATCAACGTGGACATCCGCTACGTACTGTGGCTCATCGACCGGATGGGCGGCGCCGACCACATTATTAAAGAGCTAACTATTCGCAAGTAGTTTGCACCTGCACTATTAGAAAAGCCCCGCCGGTGCGGGGCTTTTCTATATAAAATGGAGTATCTTAACACCACAAGCTACGCAAAATATGAAACTAGTCTACCTCTTGCTTGCCCTGAGTCTGCTGGCCTGCAATCAGAATAGCGACAATACTACTACTCAAGATGCCCAGACTGACTCTGCAGATGTAGAAACCATCACTGAGCCAGCCGCCCCCTCAGCAGATAGTACCAACTACTCCAACGAGCGATTCAGAGACGTAACGGTCCGGAAGGTGGGGGAGCACACGTACCAGATACAAGGCCAGGCGCAGGTATTCGAAGCGGCATTTAGCTGGGTGGTAGAGGATGGGCACAACGAACTTAAGCAAGGCCACCAGATGACCAGTGCCGGAGCGCCCGCCTGGGCCCCCTTCGATTTTACGGTCGAGGTACAGAAGCAGGAGCCAAACTCCACCCTCATGCTGATCCTCTACGAAGCCAGCGCCAATGACGGAAGCCGGCAGCATCAGTTACCGGTTAAGCTGGAGTAAAGTAGTACCTTTGTGCCCCTTGAATTGATACGCTTTACGTAAGTATGGAGATTATTGATATAAAAAGAGTAACCCTACAGGACATTGACCAATTACAAAAAATTGGCAGACAAACCTTCTCTGAGACATTTGCGGCAGTAAACACAGAGGAGAATATGAATAAGTACCTGGAAGAAGGTTTTTCGACCGAAAGACTGACCGATGAACTTACTAACAGTAGTTCTGAATTTTACTTTGCGGTACTGGATAATCAAGTGATAGGTTATCTGAAGCTCAACTCCGGTGAATCACAAACTGAGCTCAAAGACAGCAAAGCGCTTGAGATCGAACGCATCTATGTGCTAAAAGAATACCATGGTAAAAAGGTAGGACAACTACTCTATGAAAAGGCCATGCAGGTTGCCAGGCAGTCTGATGCCGACTACGTATGGCTGGGAGTATGGGAAGAAAATCCAAAAGCCATACGCTTTTACAAGAAAAATGGATTCGTTGAGTTCGACAAGCACATCTTCAGACTAGGCGATGACGAGCAGACCGACATCATGATGAAGCTGCCATTGAAAAGCAATTGAGACATTATCACACCAAGTCATCAAACCTTGACTAAAGCTAATTTATACGTATAAATCTGCCTCGTGCAGAACAGCCACAAGCCGCTACACCATTACATTTTCCTCTCTTAAAATTTCCCTACCTTTGCGCCCGAATCAAATAGGGCTTGATGATCCACTCCGAAACATACCGAATCCGAAATTACGAAGCTGATACCAATGGCAACCTGTGGCTGTCTTCGCTGGCCAACTACCTGCAGGATGCCGCCAACCGCCACGCCATTGAATTGGGCGCCGGAGCCCCCCAACTCCTGGAACAGGGACTGGCGTGGGTACTGTACCGCATGAAGATTACCATCCACCGCTGGCCCCGCATTCCCGAAGAAGTAACGGTAACGACCCACCCCTCCGGTGAGGAACGGGTATACGTCTACCGCGATTACCGGATGTTTGACAGTGACAATAACCTGGTGGTGTCGGCTACTTCTACCTGGCTCTTGTTTGACGTAATCAAGCGCAAACTTACCGCTCCATCACCCGATCTGAGGCAGTACTTTGAGCCCTACCATAACTTCCCCCACTTTCCCCGGGCTAAGGAGAAGTACCCTGCCCTACCCGCATCCTGGAAGTACCAGACGCAGGTTACAGCCCGCCACAATGAGATCGATACCACCCAGCACGTCAATAATAGTGCATATTTTCAGTGGCTGCTCGAGCCCCTGCCGGTGGAGTATATTCACCAGCACCAGTGCCATACCGTTGACATCACATTCAAGGCCGAATGCCTTCGTGGTGAGCAAATTACCTCCCTGTGCGAGCCCCTGTCCGAGGGTACCTATTTGCACCGTCTGGCCAATGAGCGGGGGGAAGAAATAGTGACCGCACTTACCCACTGGACCAGCTGATGGGAGTACAGAATAAAAATTCTGTTTTCTGTTTGAGACGGTAGTGCTTATCTTTGCAAAACTTTCCAGTAAAATCGCAATGACACAACTTTCGGTTCGGCACCTCCTTGGCATCAAAAACCTTACTGAGAACGATATTCAAACTATTTTAGATACCGCTACCCAGTTCAAGGAAGTCATCAACCGACCGATCAAGAAAGTACCTTCCCTTCGCGATATTACCATTGCCAACGTATTTTTCGAGAATTCCACCCGTACCCGTCTTTCGTTTGAGCTGGCCGAAAAGCGACTTTCAGCCGATGTGATCAATTTCTCGGCTTCGGGGAGTTCGGTCAAGAAGGGCGAAACCTTGCTGGACACCGTCAATAACATCCTGGCGATGAAGGTGGATATGATCGTGATGCGACACAGCAGCCCCGGAGCACCGCACTACCTGTCGAGCCGTATACCGGCCAATGTAGTCAATGCCGGTGACGGTACCCATGAACACCCTACGCAGGCGCTGCTGGATGCCTTCTCGATGCGCGAAAAGCTGGGGGACCTGGCCGGAAAGAAGATCGCGATCATTGGAGATATCCTGCACTCGCGGGTGGCTCTTTCTAACATCTTCTGTCTTCAGAAACTGGGGGCTGAGGTGATGGTATGTGGACCCACTACCCTCATCCCTAAGTACATCGGCGAACTGGGCGTAAAGATAAGCCATAATGTACGGGAGGCCCTGCAGTGGTGCGACGTAGCCAACGTACTGCGGATACAGCTGGAGCGTCAGCAGATCAAGTACTTCCCTTCGCTACGGGAGTACTCCCTATACTTTGGGATTACCAAGCAGATGCTTGACGAAGTAGACCGGGACATCGTACTGATGCACCCGGGGCCTATCAATCGGGGGGTGGAGCTATCCTCCGACGCGGCTGATTCGCAGCATTCGATTATTCTGAATCAGGTGGAGAATGGCGTAGCCGTCAGGATGTCGGTACTGTACCTGCTGGCTCAGCAGTAAACCAGCTACTACTTATTCTGATCCTTTTTCGGTTCCGGGTTCTCCGGCACCTTTGATCTTTTTTATATGGCTGGGTGCATTGGGAGCTTTGAAGGGCGTGCCTTCCAGTTTTACGATCACATCCCCGATTTCCTTGGCTACCTGCATAGCCTTTTCGCTCAGGGGGCTGTACAGGCCTCCCACCGCTATAATGAAGTTGTTCATACTGTACCGTACCCGGTTGGCCTTTTCATGGATCGTGGTTCGTACGGTTTCCAGCAACTGATCTATCTCGTCCTCGTCCAGCTCATCATTAGGCAGGAAGGCTACCAGATGCGCCCAGGTAGCCCAGCCAGCATTGGCGATCATTTCCTGTTCCGAATCTATCCATTTACGAGCCATTTCCTGTCCGTATGGACTCTCGGCGGTCACACCAGCTACTGCGTATTCACTTAGTATGTACCAATTAGCCGCCTTCACCCACTCTTCGAGCAGCTCAGGAGTCATTTGATGAGGATCGGCCATCATTCCTGCCAGATACATGGCATCAGAGTTACCGGTCCGATATAATGCTAGCGCCAGAGGATGGTTATTTTTGTAGCGTTTGACTATTTTCTTGAGGTCCCCAATCTTAACACCAAATAGTGGTTCCTGAGCACCTTGGTTAAGGTATACTTTCTTGTACGAGCTGTTGCCATACCTGGCAAGCTCATTCATAACTTCTTGCACTTCTTTCATTAAGTTTTAGTGTGGTAGTAGATCCTAATAAGTAAAAATACTTATTTACTTTCAACAACATACGGTTTATTACCTGTATTTTTTCAGGAAAATTATTGAGCGGTAGTAATTTTTATTGACCGTGCGTCAATAGGCTTCTTTCTTTTCATTATACAATATGTACTGGCTAAAATTTTATTAGTAGGACACAAAAGTTACAATTTCAGCTTGTAACTGTGTATAATGAACAGGTAAATTAGTACCACCCGGTGGCTTTGGGTACAGTCATGACAGTGGCTATTCAATTCGCCGCTGCTTCCCATCATTATTGATTACAGCATTAGATGTACAACGCCGAATAGAACTATTTTCATATAAGTACAGGCAGGATCTGTGGCAGAAACGGGTAGATCAGGTACTAAGCCTCCCTAACGGCACGTAAAAATGCGTGTCGCACCACTACTAATGCAGGAGTGGGTTGGGCAGGAGAAAACCTCCGCCCATTGTTCCGTAATAAAGTAGAGTCTGCTTACAGTGCAGCAAGTGCCTGCTGAAGATCCTCAATCAGATCGTCGGGATGCTCCAGGCCTACCGATACACGCAGTAGATTGGGGGGAGTGGTACTTTCGGGCCCCTCTACCGACGCCCGGTGCTCAATCAGGCTTTCGACTCCTCCCAGGCTAGTGGCTTTGGTGAACAGCTGCAGCTTGTTGATGAAGCGCAGGGCTTCATCCGCTCCACCTCGTACCTGCACCGAAAGCATAGCTCCGGGCAGCGTCATTTGCCGCTGGGCCACGGGGTACCCTTGGTGGCCGGGCAGCCCCGGATAATGCACCTGCTCCACCGCCGGATGCTCATGCAGGTACTCTGCTAGTCGCTGTGCATTCAGGGATTGCTGACGAACCCGCACGGCCAGCGTCTTGATACCTCTGGAAAGGAGCCAGCAGTCAAAGGGAGAAGGTACCGCACCACCCAGCGTCTGGACTTGCCGTACTCGCTTGGCAAAAGCGTCATCCTCCTTGAATACGAGCGCACCGCCCAATACATCGCTGTGCCCGCCCAGGTACTTAGTAGTGGAGTGCATTACTACATCACAGCCCAGGTCCAGCGGCCGCTGCAGGATGGGCGTACTCCAGGTATTGTCGCATACGGTGAGGGCACCGCGGCTACGCGCCAGGTTAGCTACGGCTTCAATGTCGGTGATTTTTAATTGGGGATTAGAAGGCGTTTCCAGCCATACCAGTCGGGTCTCCGGACGCAGCGCGGCTTCTACCACGGCCAGGTTGGTGGTATCTACTTTTGAAAAGGTAAGTCCCCAGTCTATGAATATATTCTGCAGCAACGAGGGAGTACCGTAGTAGGCATCATCGGGTACTATCACATGGTCACCCGGTTTCAGGCTTTGAATAACCGCCATCGTAGCCGCCTGTCCCGAAGCAAATGCCATGGCTACCGCACCGCCTTCCAGCGTAGCCAGAGCGCTTTCGAGCTGATACCGGTTGGGATTATCAGCGCGGGTGTAGAGGTAGCCCTGGGGGAGTTCGTAGTTGGCATCCCGCTCGAAGGTGGTAGAAAGGTACAAAGGGGGCACCACAGAGGCCGCATTGGCGTCAGGAAAATGGGTACTTCTGAGAGCTAAGGTTTCGGGATGCATACTACTACGGCTTTAATGACCAGGTTTTTGGCTTATAAAGTAAATAGAGTAGCCTGAGATTATCTTCTCTATACTTTTTAAAGAAAATTTTTTCCCCTTTTATTACAAATCTTATTTCTAGGTTATATATTTGTAACAGTATGTTTGCATACTGTTAGTAGCCTAACAATCTTTTAGTAGAATTAGCTACGTGTCTACAGGGTAGTTCTTGATTTAAATCTGTCCAGATAGCGTTCCCAATGCTCATTCTGGTGTAAAGCGGGTGTAGGTCGGGGCGTGGTGCCGGAGCACCTACTACGGTCAGCATGAGGAATTGCATTTTCTTAACCTTCAATATATATGGGTAGTAAGGAATCATTTGATAACTTACTACCCGATTTTTTTACTCACCATCTAACTACTTCCACATGAACCATAGTCAGGGTATGCTCCGGGATGGAGCGCTTGCCGGCAAAACCATCATCGTAACCGGAGGAGGCACCGGTCTGGGTAAATCCATGAGTCGTTACTTCCTTGAGCTGGGGGCCCATGTAGTGATCTGCAGCCGTCGTTTGGGAGTACTGGAAGAGGCGGCCCGTGAACTGGAAGCTGCTACCGCTGGGCAGGTACTTCCGGTGGAATGTGATGTTCGTAATCCGCAGCAGATCGAGCAGGTGCTGGAACAAGCCATTGCCCGCTTTGGGCAGGTGGATGGGCTGGTCAACAACTCGGCTGGTAACTTTATAAGCCCCACCGAACGGCTATCCTATAAGGCCGTAGATGTAGTAGTGGATATAGTCCTCAGAGGTACTTATTACTTCACGCTGGCACTTGGCAAGTACTGGATCGAGAATAAGATCAAGGGTACAGTGCTGAATATATCCACCACCTACGCCTGGACCGGCTCAGGCTGGGTAGTGCCTTCGGCCATGGCCAAGGCCGGTGTGCTTACCATGACCAAATCACTGGCTTTTGAATGGGCCAAATACGGTATCCGGCTCAATGCTGTCGCGCCGGGTCCCTTTCCTACCAAAGGCGCCTGGGACCGGCTGTTTCCGGAGGAACTGACCGAGAAGTTTGCCTTCGAGAATCGTATCCCGCTGCATCGGGTAGGCGATCACCAGGAGCTGGCCAATCTGGCGGCCTACCTGATGTCTGACTTTTCGGGCTATGTTACCGGCGAGGTCATTACCATTGATGGCGGCGAGGTACTTGGGGGCGGGCAGTTTAACTTCCTGCACGAAGTGACCGACGAGCAGTGGGATACAATCGGGGAGCAGATCAAGCAAGCCAATCGTGCCAGCAAGAAAGAAGGCTCTAGTGACCAGCCCAGCGCCTGACCTGCTTGAATTCCGGCCAGAATAGCTACCTTTGTGGCCTGGGCCGTACAAAATCAGGTAGATATTACTTTTTTTCACGGTTTTTGGGTAAATAGGTCACTTCGTTCGTTATTTGAAAAAAGAAGGACCATTGGTATGAAAACACGTTATCTATTAATCGGCTTGCTGCTGGCTTCGGTACTATTTGCTGGGTGTTCCTCTTCCCGCAACACCGCCCGCGTGCCCGAGTCCCGCGGTGGATCAGCAGCGACTCCCCTCTCTTCTGAGAATGAGCTTTCGCTGGTAGGAGTCCGGAGCAAATTTCTGGAAAAAGACTCCGCCAACATGAGGGTATACCTATATGTAGACGCCCTGAAAAGCGGATCGCCCATTCAGGCTGCCGAATTTGCCGGACTGTACACCCTGAACTACGTCATCTATTCGGACTACGGTACCCGCGACCGCCTGGGCTACGGCAACGTACCGCTGAGCAGCAGCAATGTTTCCCAATCCGGCGATCAGGTGGTGATACAGTTTGATATCAAGAAACCCGACCGCGACTACGGAGTACTACTGAGCGAGATCAGCCAGACCGGTACCCTTAAAAAAGTACTGAACGACCTGCCGGTTCGCTTCCGTGACCAGCGGGCCAGCGACCGCTACGGCGTATTCAGCGTTGATGGCGAGCTGCCACTACAGCGCCACTACGTCAACCAGGGTGAAACAGTACAGATCAAGAATCTGAAAAACGATGCCGGACAGCTCTATGTGTACTACTACAGCCATCCTTTTGATCCGGCCGGTTCTCCCATGAACACAGTACCCCGGTCCACTTCCAGAACCCTGAAAGTAGACAGCCTCTTTACGATCAATGCCGGGCAACCCGTATCCTTCGAAAAAGAGGGTCTGTACTACATGCTGTCAGATACTACCAAGACCGAAGGACTGGGACTGCTGGTGACCGATGAGCGGTACCCCAAGATGACCCGGCCCGAAGAACTGGTGGAGCCCCTGCTGTACATGAGTACCAATCAGGAGATCAACGAGCTCCAGACGGCCCAAAATCACAAGAAAGCCCTGGACAAGTACTGGCTGTCGCTCATGAACGGCAACCCTGACCTGGCCCGGCAAGTGATCAAGAACTACTACAAGCGGGTCGAAGACGCCAACCGGCTATTTACCAGCTACAAAGAAGGGTGGAAAACCGACAAAGGCATGATTTATATCATTCTGGGGCCACCTGATAAGGTACAGCGGAGCAAGGACAAGGAAGTGTGGGTATATGACCAGCGCGCCAACGCCAGCAACGTTAATTTTACTTTTAATCGTCGAACTAATCAATTTGTGGATGACCACTATGAACTGGTACGCTATGTAGAGTATCAGCCCATATGGTACCCCATCGTAGAAGCATGGAGAAACGGAGCTATCCGATAAGAAAACCGGCCCGCCCCCCGCAGGCCGACATGGTATTTGGCACACAGTCGGTACTTGAAACGCTCCGCTCGGGCAAAGAAATCGAGCGGTTGCTGATCCAGCGGGAGCTGGGTATGGGTGAAATTGTAAAACTGGCTCAGGAGCTACAGATCCCCTATCAGCGGGTACCCGTGGAGAAACTCAACCGCGTCACCCGCAAGAATCACCAGGGAGTAATCTGCTTTGTATCGCCCATCCGATACGTACCGCTTCACAATGTACTTACCCAGGTATACGAAGAGGGCAAGACGCCCCTGCTGCTGATGCTGGACCGGGTTACGGATGTACGCAACTTTGGCGCCATTACCCGTACGGCCGAATGTGCCGGTGTACAGGCAGTGGTAGTACCTCAGAAAGGAGCGGCCCAGATCAACGCCGATGCTATGAAAACCTCGTCGGGTGCTCTGAACTACCTCCCCATTTGCCGGGAGCCGAATCTTACGGAGACACTGAGGTACATGAGCGAGAGCGGCCTGCAGATAGTAGCCTGTACCGAGAAAGCCAGCACCGAACTGTATGACGTGGATTTCTCTAACCCTACGGTGATCATCATGGGTTCTGAGGAAGATGGTATATCACCGGAGATACTCCGGGCCTGCAACCACCGGGTAAGGATACCACTCATGGGCCAGGTAGAGTCATTAAACGTAGCGGCGGCTACCTCCGTAATCCTGTACGAAGCCGTACGGCAGCGGACTAAGGCCTGATAAGTAATCTATCCTGATCTATAAAACAGAAAGCCCCTCACCAATTGGTGAGGGGCTTTCTGTTTTATTAGCAAGACCTGATTATCTCTTTACACCGGTGCATTCTGATGGGCACAGAGGACCGTCACCAGCTGCATACGTACCAGATGTAGTACGAGCTACCGCATTAGATGTAATGTCATTGCCGTCTTTATCAATACCAATCATTACAATGGTAGTTCTGCCAGCATCATCCTTAGCCAGGTAGCTGCGGATACCAACACAACCCTTTTGGGCTAAGATCTGCTCGATCACAGTAGCACCATAAGCGACAGCGCGAGTCTCTTTAGGAGAGACTTTTTGCTTGTAGGCGTCTGTCATAGCGTTGAACTTCTCCAAAGTGATCAATTTTCCCATTGCATCCGCTGCCGCTCTCTCTGCATTGGATAATGCATTCACTCTACCAGATTTCTGTTGTTCTAAAGGTGAAATCTCTTTCTGAGATTCCTTTTCGCAAGCCCAAAGAGAACCCGCTAAAATAACTAAAGTAAAGAGTAGCTTTTTCATAAATAGATGAAATACAGTGGATAACTGATGTTTAAATTTAATTATTGAATTGATAAAAGAAAAAACAAAAAAGACGCACTTGTAGAAGAAATTTAGAAATTGGCTTCGCTAACAATTACCATGCCAAACTTTAAATTTACTAATATTAAATTTTATCAGATTGATAACTAGTATTTATCTGAACGATGATGTAAATATAGGCACCGCCAATTAAAAAAAAAGGACAACCGGTATTAAATATTTATTAAAGTGATCAAATGGTAACACTGCTAATAAAGGTAGTTAATACAATTTACAAGCCTACTAATAGTATAAGCTGGCAAACTTGGTACGGTTATTATAGCATTTAAAATTTATAAATGTCCTTCAATTCTGCTTTTCGTTTCAAAGATAGAAGTAATCAACACTTTTTTACCTGCCCCCCATAACTCATTTTTAAAATAACGTAGTTCAACGCACAAAATGCGTAAATTTACTTATTATATTGTTAAAATAATGGTTACAGCAGTAAACCTAGTGTACTATCCCCGAATAGTGTAGAAGCCAAATCTAGGGGAAGATCGGTTTCGGGGTATAGGACCAAGCCTGGTGGACATCGACATATGTAACTATCTTAGCCTCTATACTACCTCTTGGATTTATTGGTCAGAAGCCTGTATCGGACACTTTCTAAATATGTTACCTACTGTAGCAGAACGGCATATACAATTTGAGGAATAAAATTTGTATTATTGCCGTTGAAAACCCTTACTAAGCATCTACAAGAGAAAGAACTGATACCTTAGCCTAAGTGCCGGGGTAGCTTTGCCTCCAAAACTACCTATATCAAACTCTATCTGCTGAATCGTTACTGGCCTCATGGATAAATATATACAGTTTTCCCTTCGCCATCCTCTCTCGAGTATTGCGGTATTTATTACCATCGTGCCAATTTACATTATCTGGCACAGGAGAGCTTACAACGAAAAACCCTTTCGTTTTTTATTTATATATCTTACTATCAAGCTATTGATTGATTTGGTTATGCTGCTTTTTGTTATCAATAGCCTTAATAACCTCCTATTTTATAATATACATCTTCCAATCAGGTATGCCTTGTTAAGTGGTATGCTCTACCACTATTTCGATAATATAAAATACAAAAGGCTATTAATTATTTTATGCATTGCCTTTGTTTCATTTGCATTCTGGGAAATAATGAGTGTTAATCCCAACTTAACTGACACCTATAATCATTCGCTTGTTAGGTACTCTTCAACCATTGAGAGTGTACTAATGATATTCTGGATGCTAGCCTTTTATTATGAAGCTATTCAATCATTACGTATTTCGAACCTCTTGACATTTCCCTTCTTTTGGATTTGTGGAGGCCTTCTTCTCTTTTATTCAACCTATGTATTTGTAGCCCCTCTTTTGCATTATGTCGCTAAAAGGGAAAACCAGTTAGACTTAGGTATTTTATATGATGCTCCCTATCTGTTCGAAATTTTAAGTATGATTTTTATAGGTTTAGGAATTAATTATTACTCTCCTCGCCAGTATGATAGATCCTGATCAAATACGGTGGGCTATACTGATAGCTATGCTTGCCATGCTGATGATGGCGGTATTTGTTATTACGTTCGTAATTCTGTACCAGAAGCGCCAGCTGGCCCAGGAGAAAAACCTGCGCGAAATGGAGAAGGAGTACCAGCTCAGACTCCTTGAAACCGCCCTTAACTCCGAGGAATCAGAAAGAAAGCGTATCGCGCAGGATCTGCATGACGATATAGGTACCATGCTATCTCTGACCAAACTCAGTCTCAATCAGTTAACCAAAATCATCAACAAAGATGAGCCTCAGACTGAATATACGGCCAATAAGGTACAATCTTTGCTGGAAGAGACTATACTGCACGTTCGGCGAATCACGCGGGAACTAGTCCCCACGACGCTGAAGCAGTTTGGCCTTCCTACGGCTATTGATGAGTTTGTACAGAAACTTGATGCGAATCATTCTGTATCTATCCATTTTAACTGTATCTTCGAAAATATTCCACGCCAGTCACAAAAAGTAGAGCTAACCCTGTACCGGATTATGCAGGAGTTGGTCAACAATGCCCTCAAACACTCCAACGGTGATGAGATAGTGGTGGACCTGCACATGGAGATGGGGAAAATAGAGCTTCAGGTCACTGATAACGGAAAGGGCTTTGATGCCAAGGCCATGAAAGAAAGTAAAAAAGCCGGGCTGGGTCTGCATAGTATAGACAGCCGGCTGAGCGTCGTGAATGGCACCGTTTCGTACCTGACGCCGGGTACCAAAGGATGCAGAATCAGAGTACAGGTGCCCGTAGAACTTGATAAAGAAAGCAAGGCTGAGCCACTTCATCCGTTCAGAAAAAGTGCCTGACCGCACCTAATTCACACTATCATTTGATGTTACATATTCTTCCTAACCATAACGTAACGTACGATTACAAGAATACTAATATGCTTAAATTAGCTATTGCCGACGATCATGAATTGTTCCGGAAGGGGTTCATTTCGATGCTGAACGCCGTGTCCGACTTTGAGTTTGTGCTGGAGGCTTCGAACGGGCAGGAACTACTTGACAAGCTCCCTACTAATATGCCGGATATTGTGCTGATGGATCTGCAGATGCCTGTCATGGATGGAATGCAGGCTACCGAGATTATATTCGAAAAATACCCCGATGTAAAGGTCATAGTAGTCTCCATGTACGATGAGGATCGCTTCGTCATCCATATGCTCGAGAAGGGGGTACAGGGCTATCTGCTCAAAGACACCTCACCCGATGAAGTAGAAAAAGCCATCCGTCGGGTATCTGAGGAAGGCTTTTACTACAGCGACTTTGTATCAAGAGCCATGCACCGCAAGATGGTGAACCGCATGCCTACCAAGCAGCCTTTCTTTAACAGCGCCAGCAACGTAGGGTTGTCTAACCGGGAGCAGGAAGTACTGCAACTGCTTTGCGATGGTTTGTCAACTACCGAGATCAGTGAGAAGCTGTTTATCAGCTCCCGTACCGTAGAGGGCCACCGCCTGCGTATTCTCGAGAAGACCGGCACCAAAAATACAGCCGCGGCAGTAGCTTTTGCGTACAAAAACCATTTGATCTAGTCAGCGTCCGGGATATAGGCAGTAGCCTCTATCTCGACCATATATTCAGGAGCTATCAGAGCTGATACCTCCACCATGGTGGCACAAGGGCGTATATCGCTGAATACTTCTCCGTGCGCCCTTGTCACCTCCTCCCACCGGCTAATATCTGTTACAAATATACGGGTGCGGACTACGTCCGCGTAGGTAGCCCCGGCCGTAGTTAGCACATCACCGATCTTCTGCAGCACATAGCGCGCCTGCTCGTACATACTATTTTCGCCTACTACTTTTCCCTCGCAGGAGGCTACCGTACCGGACACCTCTACTACATTGCCGATCCGTACGGCTCTTGAATACCCTACAACTGATTCCCAGGGGGCACCCGAAGCATAATTTGTTCTCTTGGTCATTAGTTTTGGAGGATGGAGGAAATTCGGATTCTGTGATCTAAATGTAGTACTTTGAACGTATCTTACCTAAATTCGTCGCACTGAGAAAGTCAGGCAAAAAGTAGTTAGTCTTGCGGCCACTTCCATTCCAGGCGCCAACCCCAGCATGAAGCATATTGTAATAGTAGGAAATGGTATCAGCGGTATTACAGCAGCCCGCCATATCCGCAAGCACAGTGACCACCGTATTACCGTGATATCGGGCGAAACGGACTATTTCTTTTCACGCACGGCCCTGATGTACATCTACATGGGGCACATGAAGTACGAGCATACCAAGCCCTACGAGGACTACTTCTGGGAAAAGAACCGGATTGAACTGAAAAAAGCCTGGGTCAATCACATAGATTTTGAGCAGAAAAGGCTCCTGCTGGACGGAGATGCCTCCCTGACGTATGATGTACTTATTCTGGCCGTTGGGTCAGAGCCCAATCGCTTTGGCTGGCCGGGACAAGACCTGGAAGGAGTGCAGGGGCTATACAGCTATCAGGATCTGGAAAAGCTGGAGGTATATACCAAAGGGATCAGGCGGGGTGTCATCGTAGGAGGCGGACTGATCGGGGTGGAAATGGCCGAAATGCTCCTGAGCCGGGGTATTGAGGTGACGCTCCTGGTGCGGGAACAAAGCTACTGGAACCATGTACTTCCGGCCGAAGAATCGGCCTTGGTCAGCCGGCACATCCAGGCCCATCATGTAGACCTCAGACCAGGTACTGAATTAGCCGAGATCCGGCCGGATAGCAGCGGAAAGCGAGTGGGGAGCATCGTTACTAACAAGGGTGAGTCCATCGAGTGTCAGTTTGTGTGCCTGGCGGTAGGTGTGCATCCACGCGTAGAGTGGATGGCGGAAACCCCTCTGGAAACGGATCGGGGCATACTGGTCAATGAGTACTTTGAAACCAACCTGCCTGATGTATATGCCATTGGTGACTGCGCGCAGCACCGCCAGCCACCGGCGGGGCGTAAAGCCATCGAGCAGATCTGGTACACCGGCCGGATCATGGGCGAAACCCTGGCTCGTACCATATGTGGTACCCGCACGCCCTATACGCCTGGTATATTCTTTAACTCCGCCAAATTTTTCGATATTGAGTACCAGACTTACGGGGAGGTAGCGGTACCCCTGCCTGCTGATACCGAGACCTTTTTCTGGGAGCACTCCAATGGCCGTACCGCTTTGCGTATCAATCATAAATCGGACGCCGGCGCGGTTGTAGGCTTTAATGCGATGGGACTGCGGCTACGCCATGAGGTGTGTGAGCGATGGATCAAAGAAGAGCGTAGTATCCGCTATGCCATGGAGCACCTGCGGGATATCCATTTCGATCCGGAGTTCTTCCGGCGGCACGAAGAGGAGATTGTACAAACCTACAACAGCACTCACCCTGAACACGTTGTAGTACCGAGGAAAAAGAATTCCTTTTTGAGCCGACTTTTCTCCTGACCTGCTCCGATTTATAGAACCACGAGCCCTTACTTCCAGCTTTTACCATTATTCGAGATACAATGAATATCATACAGAAAACCGGCCTTGGCCTCTTTCTTATTGGATTTCTGGTCTGGATAGCTACCCTGACGATGGGGAAGTTTACCCTGACGGACCAGGTTCTGAAAGACAACCTCAAGCCCAACCATTACGAGCAGCTACGGCCTTCGCTGGCGCCCATGCTCAACAAGACCTACGCTACGCCTTTTGGCTTCAATGATGACTTAGCCAATACCATAGATCAGGTCAACCGGGGGTATAAGATCCAGAATCAGATGGACAAGGCCATCAACGACAGCTATGCCTTTGCCCTCACCAAAGCGGCGTCCCACGGTATCATTCGTGAGGCCAACGTACCGCTGTTCTGGGCGAGTATCGGACTGGCGATCGTGGGAGCGTTGATCAATATACTCGCCGGGCTGCGGAAGTTACCGGGTATCAAAAACGACCATATCTACCACAACTCCACCACTTCGCGGGGATGGTTGGGTATCATCATTGGTACCTTTCTGATCGTATTCTATGTGATCATCTATTTCTTTCCCCAGTACATCGCCAACTGGACTTTCCTTGTAGACCCGCTGAGTAGGGCTCTGAGTGGTACTCCGGCGAGTCAGTGGTTTCTGTACGGGACGCTGTACACGCTGGCGATCCTGGTGATGGGCATCCGGATGCTCATCAAGTACCGCCACAACCGGTACCAGCAGGTACGTACGGTGTCGGTGATGTTTTTTCAGTTGTCGTTTGCCTTTATCATCGCCGAAATACTGATCGCCCTCAGTCTGCCCTACTACGACTTCAAGAACATGTGGCCGCTTGACTACGATTTCTTTTTTGAGTGGCACCTCGACTCCCTCACCAGCAGTGGTCGGCTGGGTATGTTTATGCTGGTGTGGGGGATCGCGCTGTTTACGATTGGAGTACCCCTGTTTACGTACCTGTACGGCAAGCGCTGGTACTGCTCGTGGGTATGTGGATGCGGCGGCCTGGCCGAAACCCTCGGCGACCCTTACCGCCAGCTATCCGACAAGTCGCTCAAGGCATGGCAGGTGGAGCGGTACATGGTGCATGGTGTATTGGTATTTGTAGTGGTCATGACCGCCCTGGTACTGTACACCTACTTTACCGGCCAGTCCAACATTGGTCCCATCAGTAGTTATAGTGTCCGCAGTATCTATGGGTTCTGGATTGGGGCGCTTTTCTCCGGTGTCGTGGGTGTAGGTTTTTACCCGCTCATGGGCAATCGGGTGTGGTGCCGGTACGGGTGTCCACTGGCGGCCTATATCGGTATCGTGCAACGCTTTAAATCTCGCTTCCGGATCACGACCAACGGAGGCCAATGTATCTCTTGCGGCAACTGCTCTACCTACTGTGAAATGGGCATTGATGTACGCTGGTACGCCCAGCGGGGGCAGGATGTAGTACGGGCTTCGTGCGTAGGCTGCGGCATATGCTCGGCGGTATGTCCGCGGGGCGTACTGAATCTGGAAAATGCCGCCCCCGGAAGCCGGGTACTGATCGCTCCGGAAGTACTGACAGGCAATGATATGCTCCGGGAAAATCATAAGGCTCGCATGACGGACACACAGAACTAACGCTTTGATAAAGGGCAAACCTTCGGAGTTAAACAGTTTTTTCCTATTTTTCGGAACCAACTATCCTACACCCGGTCGCCATGAAAGCCCTGATTGTTTGTACCAACCATAGTACCTACCCTTCCAAATCCGGCAAAACCGGCCTTTGGCTGAGCGAGCTTACCCATTTTTACGACGAACTGGCCCGGCGCGGTATACATATGGATCTGGTGAGCCCAAAGGGAGGGGTTATACCCATTGATGAGCGCAGCCTGGATCTCAAGGACGAAACCAACCGCAAGTACTATGATGATACAGACTTCCGGCAAAAGCTGGAAAACTCTCTAAAGCCATCCGACATCCAGCCCAGTGACTACCGGCTGATCTACTTCACGGGGGGGCATGGCACCATGTGGGACTTCCCCGACAACACCGAGCTGCAGGCCATCACCCGTTCCATCTACGAAAGCTACGGCATGGTGTCAGCGGTATGCCACGGGGTATGCGGCCTGCTGAACGTAACCCTCTCGGACGGTACCCTACTGATCAAAGACAAGTACCTGACGGGCTTCTCCAACGTGGAAGAAAAACTGGCAAGCTTTGTGGCCGAAGTACCTTTCTATCTGGAAGATAAGCTCACCGAAAGCGGAGCCCATTATACCAAAGGTATGATTCCTTTTGTGCAGTTTATTGAGGTGGATGAGCGGCTAGTGACGGGGCAAAACCCTAACTCAGCCCGTAAAGTAGCCCGCAAGGTACTCGAAGAGATGTATGAGAAGTAGGAGGCTTTAAAATTCACGCTGCCAGCGCCTCCTGCCCGGCTACCGCAATTCGTTATTAAGCAGACCAATCTCGGTCATGAGTCGGAAATAAGGCTGGCTGGCGGTTTCAATGAGCTGAGGCATCTGGTCTTCGTTTCGAAGATTGGTACCTACAAAGGAAACCATGCGGTAGTCCACCATCCGCTCGACAAACTTACGGATGTGCCGTTCTTCCCGCGCGTGAAACGACTGCCAGTCTACCTGAAAGAGTACCCCCATCCGGAATAGCTCAATGGTTCGTTCGAAATTATTCTGGAGGTAGGTGTATCGTTCGGGATGTGCCAGCAGAGGAACTACATTACGCTGAACCAGGCTCTGAGCCACCGCTTCCAGTTCTTTGGGTTCATCCAGTACGCCCGTCTCCATGAGCAGATAGGGCTTTTTACCACGTACCCCAAAGGTGAGCAGGGGCTCCCCCTCCCGTACCTGTTGCAGTAGTTCTTCCCCTACGTAGTACTCGGCGGCCATCTCTACCGTCAGGGGTACTTTCCGCTTTTTCAGCTCTTCCACCAGTTCGCCCCGCGCCTCCCTGATCCGCTGTAACGAATTTTCGTAGTACCCTTTCATGATGTGGGGAGTGGCCACTACCTTGGTGATACCTATGTCAACGAGGCACTGGGCCATCCGGATGCTGTTGTCCAGCAGGAGAGCTCCATTGTCTAATCCGGGTAGTATATGGGCGTGTACATCTACTTTTATGGTCGAGAGAGGCTTTCCGTAATTAACAGCTGGATTGGGCTTACGGGAGAAAAACGAAAAAGTCATAAAGTGCTATTTGACTTTATTATTGGGCAATGAGCGTGCCAATCTGAAGCCGGAAATTTATACTAAAAAAAATATCCTGTAATCGCTTGGATTACAGGATACGGGCTTTTTGTGGTATATTTATTGTACTATTAGCAGTTCCTACTCTTAGGCAAACAATGATTTAAAGGTAGGTAACACTATATCTTTTTCGGATACAATCGGATCTTTGACTCCCCAGTCAATGGCCAGGTCCGGATCGTTCCAGATAATACCCGACTCGGAGGCTTTACTATACAGGTTGGTACACTTGTAGCTGAAAATGGTGTCTTCCAGCGTTACAAATCCGTGCGCGAAGCCTTCGGGAATGTAAGCCAGGTTGTTCTTCTTGCCATCCAGCTCAAATACTTCGTACTTTCCGAAGGTCGGCGAATCAGGACGAATGTCAACGGCTACATCCAGTACCCGCCCGCTGATCACCCGCACGAGCTTTCCCTGGGCAAAGGGAGCATTCTGAAAATGAAGACCTCGCAGCACTCCTTTCACCGAGAAGGATTGGTTGTCCTGAACAAAGTTGGTAGGTAGTCCGGCCTTGCGATACGCCTCTTCATTATATGATTCAAAAAACGCCCCTCGCTCGTCTTCAAATACCCTCGGAAATATTTCGACTAATCCTTTAATTGACGTTTCGCGAATCTGCATAGATGTTGTTAATTGGTTAATTAAAATACCAGTTGCACAGGTAATCTCGGCGCAAATTTATGAATCTATTGGTAGAGGTTGTAATTTCGGCGAATTATTTCACGAGTTATGACTTACCAAGAGCTTTTTCAGCATATTCAACAGAAAAAAACCTACCTCTGCGTAGGGCTGGATACGGACATCCGGAAGATACCTGCCCACCTGCAGAAGGAAGCTGACCCTGTTTTTGAATTTAACCGCCAGATCATCGACGCCACCGCCGACTACTGCGTGGCCTACAAGCCCAACATTGCTTTCTACGAAGCCATGGGCGCCCGCGGCTGGGAAAGCCTGCAGAAAACGCTCGATTATATACCAAAGAGCCACTTTAGCATAGCCGATGCCAAGCGGGGTGATATTGGCAATACCTCCGGCCTGTACGCCCGCACGTTTTTTGATCCGGCTTCTTCCGGCTTAGATTTTGACTCCGTTACGGTAGCTCCCTACATGGGGCAGGACTCGGTGACTCCCTTTCTGGACTTTGAAGGAAAGTGGGTGATCCTGCTGGCGCTGACCTCCAACGGCGGCAGCGCCGACTTCCAACGGCTTACTACCACTGATGGCCCCTTGTACGAACAGGTACTGCGCACCTCCCAGACCTGGGCGGGCGCCGACCGGATGATGTACGTGGTGGGCGCTACCCAGGCTACGGCTCTGGAACACATCCGTGCTATAGTACCCGATCATTTTCTGCTGGTACCTGGTGTGGGAGCACAGGGCGGTAGCCTGGAGGATGTATCACGTTACGGAATGAACGCCCACTGCGGGTTGCTGGTCAATGCGTCCCGCAGCATTCTCTACGCGGGCAGTGGCACCGACTTTGCCGATGAGGCCCGTAAGGAAGCGCAACGGATGCAGCAGGAGATGGCCGCCTACCTGGACCAGTTTCTGAAGTAAGTCAGCTCTTTACAACTAATTAACATAAGCCATTACAGTAAGTACTTGTATATAAATGCAATCCATAGATAATCAGTATTCTATTCAGGGAGTAAGTCCCGTTGAGCTATGCCAGCAGTATGGCTCGCCCCTCTACGTGTACGATGGAGGTACCATCCGTCGGAAGGTACAGGAGCTGCAGGACGCCTTTGTCGGCGTCAAAATGAAGATCAAATACGCTTGTAAAGCCAATACCAACCTGGCTGTCCTGCGCCTGATGCGGGAGCTGGGCGTGGAGCTGGACGTCGTATCGCCGGGTGAATTTGCGATGGGACGTCGGGTAGGCTACGAAGGCTCTCAGATCACCTTTACGCCCAGCGGTGTACCTTACCACGAGGTAAGTACCGCCGTAGAAGAAGGTGCTACCGTGAACATCGACAGCCTGCCCCTGCTCGAGTGGTTCGGGCAGACCTACGGCAACAGCAAGCCCTGCCTTATCCGCCTGAAACCTAACGTAGCCGCCGGTGGTAATATCAAGATCATGACGGCTCATACCGACTCCAAGTTTGGGATATCAGTCGCCTTGCTGGATCAGGTCATTGCTACCGTACAGAAGTACAACATCCGGGTGGTAGGACTGCACCAGCACACAGGCTCGGATATTAAAGAAGCCGAACCTTTCCTGCGGGCAGCCAGTGTTATTTTTGAAGCCGCCATGCAATTCCCGGATCTGGAAGTGATTGATCTGGGCGGGGGCTTCAAGGTAGCGTACCATCCCGAAGATACCCTGACGGATATGAAGACACTCGGTCAGCAGATCACGGCAGGTTTTAAGGAATTCTGCGCCCGCTACGGCCGCGAACTGGAGCTGTGGTTTGAGCCGGGTAAGTTTCTGGTGAGCGAGTCGGGCTACCTGCTGGTGACCGCTACCGTCCTGAAAAACGATCCAGCCCGGTACTTCGTACACGTTGACTCCGGCCTTAACCATCTGATCCGCCCCATGATGTACGGATCATACCACCACATCCTGAACGTGTCGAACCCACAGGGCGAGAAACGTACCTATACGGTAGTAGGGTACATCTGCGAAACGGATACGTTTGCGACCGACCGCGAACTACCTGAGGTGCGTCCGGGTGATGTGTTGGCTTTCCTCAATGCGGGGGCCTATGGCCTTACCATGAGCTCTAACTACAACGCCCGTATGCGTCCGGCCGAGGTACTGGTTGACAACGGACAGGCTCGCCTGGTACGTCGCCGGGAGACGCTGGAGGACCTGCTTCGCACGCAGGAAGAGCTACTTTAAGTGTATCTTAGTTAGACCATATTCTTACAAGCAGGGCCGCCGTCGGGTGGTCCTGCTTTTTCTACTTAGTACCTGTGACTCCTCTCCCACTTCCCGTTCTTTATCAGTCGGCCGACCTGGTAGCCATCAACAAGCCCCACGGCCTGCTGGTGCACCGATCGCCCATAGCCAGCGACGCCAGCGAATTTGCGGTGCAGCTACTCCGCGACCAGCTGGGGCAACGGGTCCATCCGGTCCACCGGCTGGACCGCAAGACGGGGGGTGTACTCCTTTTTGCGCTGAATGAAGAGCTTAACTCGGCCATGCAGGTACTCTTTGCCGAGGGCAAAGTACACAAGAAGTACCTGGCCATTGTACGCGGACATACGCCAGACATGCTGGAGATAGACTATCCGCTGCGGAGGGAAGACGGAGTACTGCAGGAGGCCTTCACCAGCCTCAAAACCCTGGAACGTACCGAAGTACCCATACCGTTTGGCAAGCATGCTACCTCCCGCTATTCCCTGGTTGAGCTCACTCCTACCACGGGTCGTATGCACCAGCTGCGCAAGCACATGGCGCACATCTTTCACCCGATCATAGGCGACCGCCCCCACGGCTGCAACAAGCAGAACAAGCTCTTCAAAGAGCGATTTGAGATGACTACCATGCTCCTGCACGCCCGCTATGCCTCCTTTTTGCACCCTGCTACGGGAGAGCCGGTACACATTACGGCTCCGGTACAGGCCGAGTTTCAGCGGATGGTAGAAGAGTTGTTTCCATCTTTAAATCTACATCACGTTCTTCATTGAAGGTACTATAAGATGTAAACAGCATAACTGCCGGGACAAGCGGCTCATAAACAATAGGGGCGGCTACATGTAGCCGCCCCTATTGTTATACTATACCTCCTCAACTATTTAGTAAAGTACCCAGGTATCTTTACCACCGCCTCCCTGCGAAGAGTTCACAACGAGCGACCCTTTGCGCAAAGCCACCCGCGTCAGTCCTCCCGGTATCACGTGTATATCCTCACCGTACAGGATATACGGGCGCAGATCGACGTGCCGGCCTTCGGCATGGTCATCAATCATACAGGGTACCCGTGAAAGGGATATGGTAGGCTGTGCTATGTAGTTACGTGGGTTTTCCTTGATCTTCTGCCGAAACAACTCATGCTCCGCTTTGGTCGCCTTGGGACCGATCAGCATACCGTATCCTCCGGCCTCGTTGGCTTCTTTCACCACCAGGTCTTCTATGTTTTCAAGTACATACTGCATGTCACTGTCTTCCCGGCAGATGTGGGTCTGTACGTTGGAGATGATGGGGTCTTCCTGCAGGTAGTACTTGATAATACGGGGCACATAGGCATAAATCACCTTATCGTCGGCTACGCCGGTACCCGGGGCATTGGCCAGGGCCACACGTCCTTTCTTGTACACATCAAATATACCAGGTATACCAATGAGCGAATCCGGATTAAAAACGCGGGGATCCAGGAAGGTATCGTCAATGCGGCGGTAGATAACGTCCACAATCTGGAAACCGTTGGTCGTCCGCATCTTTACGTACCCATCCGATACCACCAGGTCACGTGCATCCACCAGCTCCACGCCCATCTGCTGAGCCAGGTACGAGTGCTCAAAATAAGCTGAGTTGTAAATACCCGGTGTCAGTACAGCTACCGTCGGGTTGGGACGATCGGCCAGGAACTGTAGCATCGAAAGCAGGCGCGACGGATAGTCAGATACCGGCCGTACCCCCGTACTGGCCAGTACATCCGGAAATATCTGCTTTGACAGCTCACGATTCTCCAGCATGTACGAAACGCCCGACGGGCAGCGAAGGTTGTCTTCCAGCACCATGAACGTCCCGTCATCGCCCCGGATCAAATCGGTACCCGTGATATGGCACCAAACCCCTTTGGGAGGTTTGAGACCCATACAGGCCGGAAGAAAGCACTTGCTCGACTCGATCAGATCCCGCGGTACCACCCCGTCTTTCAGGATGTGCTGCTCATTATAAATATCGTGGATAAACATGTTCAGCGCTTTGATACGCTGCTTAAGACCGCGCTCCAGATGCTCCCATTCAGTACCGGACACTACACGTGGGATAATATCCAGGGGCATGATACGCTCAGTTCCCTGTCCTTCCGAGTACACGTTGAAGGTAATACCCAGAGAAAGCATAGCCCGCTCCGCCGTAAGTCTCCGGTTGATCAGATCTTCACTGGTCAGTAGTTCAAACTTATTTTTAAGATATTCATAACCAGGACGTATTGTCCCTTCCTGGGTAAACATTTCATCGTAGAAATTCTCACTTTGGTAATCAGCGAAGGAAAAATTCATATGCACCACACAAGATTAAGCACTTACTTATCAATATTCACGAACAATATATCGCACAACACTCACATTGCAAAACTGGCTTTCATATTTAACCTTATTTGCAAAATAAAATTAAAATATCACAAAAGTAGATCAACAATTAAATCTGTTTCCACAGTAAGGGCTCCACTACTTTTAACTATTCATTAATTTATAACAGGCAGCCACCACGAATACAACAGTACCGGCGACAATTGAGTTATAAAAAGAGAGGGCTGAGCTGCTTCTGTTTTATATTAATTCTTTTATTTGTCACTATATTATGCTCCTCCTAATCAGGCAGCGTAGTTCTTGTACTGGCTTTATGCACAAAATCCTTTTATTTTTTCTTAGTGGTTGGTTAGGAGTGGCAACGGTGAGTATGGCGCAGCATATGCCGGGAGCTGCCATGAGCAACTATGCCGGTACGCAAGCCTTATACCACAATCCCGCTTTCGTGGCTGATTCAAGGTACAGTGTCTTTTTAAATCTAGCCGGTGCCCAGTTATACATGGCTGGTAATCATGCCAAGTACAACGCTCCTTTTTCAATAGCATCATTACTTACAAATACCGTACCCGCCCAGTACCGCAATGAAAGAGGCGCCATTGACCTAAAACGAAGACATATTGAAGAGAAGCTGAATGGCAGACTTAAGCACCTCAACGGTGGAGGAGATCTCCGGCTTCCCTCATTGATGGTAACTTTACCCGGTGGAAGGTTTGGGATAGCCGCTACCGCACGGGCTCGCTTAGGACTTAATGCTACCCAGGTTACGGAACCGATAGCCCGACTGGCACGAGGTGGTACACGAGAAAGTAACCTTATGGATGAGATTCATGAAAATCAGCGGGGCAACCTGCACTTCAACGGATTGGGTGAAGTGGCCTTTACGTTTGGAGGTATTGTACTGGACGATGAAACTGATTTTTTCAAGGCTGGCGCTACCGTAAAGCGTATAGTGGGACTGTATAATGCCCACGCTATTATTGACAACACCAGCTTCGGAGTAGTACCTGATCCGGCTTATAATAACAGAAAAGAAATAATACAGGTCCCGACTATTACGACCCGCTACGGCTACACGTCTGAGGAAGCTGTCAAGAACTTCCGGCCTAGTCCGGGCTGGCTGGTGGGTGGTGACTCACCCGGAGGCGGCTGGGGCCTGGACCTGGGGGTAGTATATGAGTACCGCCCGGATGTCAATAAGTATAGCTACACCGAAAAAGGAATACGCAAGCGAGATGGTACCAAAAATAAATACCTATACCGACTGGCTGTTTCGCTGACCGATATAGGCCGGGTCAATTTCAAGAATCCGGTGTATGTGAAGCAACAGGAAGCAAACGCCGTAGATAAAGAATTCAGATTTGATAATTTTCAGAAACTAAAAGGGAGTGATGGCTTCTTTGCTGCGGTGAGCAGTTCGCTGGGGGTACCTCCCCCGCCCCCTGCCACCTTCCGGTCGGTACTACCCACGGCCCTGCAGGCCAGCCTGGATTATAACATCAAGCCCAACGTATATGTAAATACCCTGTGGGTGCAGAACCTGCGCAGCCCATCCGCCTTTGGCATGAAGGCGGAGTCGGTACTGGCCGTAACGCCCCGCTACGAGCACCGCTGGTACGAACTGTCGGTCCCGGTCTCGCTCATGAACCGCTACAGCTCATTGGGCGTCGGTCTGGCCGGACGCGTAGGTCCGGTATGGTTTGGTACTGACCACCTGACATCCCTGCTTAATATCGGCAAGCCCAAGGTATTTAACGTATACTTTGGAGTCTCGGCGGGCTTATTCCGTCGCCCACCCCTGTCGCCTACCCGCTGCTGGCCGGCAGAAGCATCATGGTGGAAACGCCTGTTTCAGAGAAAGGAGTACCGCTAGCCCTATTCATAATTATTAATTCATCTATTTTTTTCACTTCAACTCTCTTTTCTTCGCCACTTTTGCACCTGGTCTTCCGACCAGCACTCCTACTAGTATCATTTATTACCTATATGTTTTCTTTTATCTCCTCTATGAAACAAATGCTGATCAGCCTGCTGATCCTGCTCGTAACACTGAATAGTGCTCTTGCCCAGCTAAAATCAGGCCCCATGGTGGGCTACTCGGATATGCTGGAAGTAATGCTGTGGGCGCAGACTACTCAACCGGCCAAAGTAAAGATCCTGTACTGGGAAGCAGGCAAAGCCGACCAGAAAAAAAGTACCGGCGAGGTACAGACCCAGAAGCAGTCGGCCTACGTGGCTCGTCTGTTTGCCGATCAGGTGACTCCGGGTAAAAAGTATGAGTACGAGGTCTATATTAACGGCAAAAAAGCACCTGTTACATACCCGCTCCGGTTCCAGACGCAGGCCCTGTGGCAGTGGCGGGCCGACCCGCCCGCCTTTCGCTTTGCGATTGGTAGCTGCAACTACGTAAACGAACCCGCCTACGACCGCCCCGGCCGTGCCTACGGCGATGGCTTTGAGATATTTGGGAGCATAGCCAATAAGAAGCCCGACTTTATGCTGTGGGGTGGCGACAACACCTACCTGCGCGAACCCGACTGGAACACCCGTACGGGCATCCTGCACCGCTATACCCATACCCGATCGCTACCTCAGATGCAGCCCCTCCTGGGCAGTACCCACAACTACGCCATCTGGGATGATCACGACTACGGACCCGACGACTCCGACCGTTCCTTCTGGCTGAAAGATACCGCCGCGGATGTATTCCGGCTCTTCTGGGGTAATCCCAACTATATATTTCCGGGGGCTACCACAGGTACCTTCGCCTGGAGCGATGCCCAGTTTTTCCTGCTCGACGACCGCTGGTTCAAAGCGCCCAATAAGCTGGTAGCTCAGCAGCGCGACTACTTTGGCGAAGAGCAGATCCGCTGGCTGCTGGATGCGCTGGCCAGTAGTACGGCCACTTTCAAGTTTATCGTGTCGGGTGGACAAATTATCAATCCTACGGCTGTTTTTGAAAATTACGCCAACTACTCAGCCGAGCGGGAGCGGCTCCTGAGAGCCATCACCGAGGCCCGCATACCCGGAGTGATATTCCTGACCGGCGACCGCCACCACACCGCAATTCATAAGCTCGACCGGGCAGGTACTTATCCGCTGTATGATTTCACCATCTCCCCGCTCACCTCGGGCAGCGCCAATCCGGTCGAAAAAGAACTCACGCAGCCTACTCTGGATCGTGAGTCGGTAGTCACTCAACGTAACTTCGCTACCTTTGACATCAGTGGCCCCCTCAAGGACCGTGCCCTGAAGGTCACGGTCTACGATGTGAAAGGCCAGGAACTATGGACCCGCGAGCTAAAAGCCACCGAATTAAAGTAGTACCTATTTCGGGTAGTGCGCGATAAACCATTCCTCTTGTTTCAACGTTTATTTATATGGCTTCAAGAGCTGATCAGCCCCTCCCGTGAGCGTTCTGATCTAAAAAGCTTCAACCATAAATCAAGCAGCGTTACCCTATGAAACAGATACGATTGGTAGTCTTGGTCAGTACCCTTTTGGGACTGCTTTCCTTTTCGTGCACCACCAACGCGCAAAAGCAGAAAGAGCAGGATAAAGAGCCCGTTCGTCAGGTACAGAAAACCAGTGACGAATGGAAAAAACAGCTGAGCGCCCAGCAATATTATGTACTTCGCGAAAAAGGTACCGAGCGCGCATTTACCAGTCCATACAATGCCAATAAGCAGAAAGGCGTGTACAAGTGCGCTGCCTGTAATACGCCGCTGTTCAGCTCACAGCATAAGTTTGACTCCGGCACCGGCTGGCCCAGCTTCTATAAACCACTCTTTTCCAATAACGTAGAAGAACGGCCGGATCATGAACTGGGCATGACCCGGACCGAAGTACTCTGCAAGGTTTGTGGCGGACATCTGGGTCACGTTTTTGACGATGGACCAGCTCCAACGGGTCTTCGTTATTGCCTCAACGGGGTAGCTCTGAGCTTTGAGAAGAAATAATAAACCATATGTAATGGAGCCGAACGTACCAGTTATCGTTCGGCTTTCGTTATATTTGACCCCAATGAACTAATTCGCTTGATGGAAGCTATACGAGCTTTTTTTAGAAAACTAAGTACCGTACTTCAACACTTTGTACATCAGATTAAGACCGCTCTGAGCAATCTGTTCTATGGCATAGCCACCAGGATTGCCGGTAAAGAGCGGGTGGATCGCTTCCGGTCACAGGTACACTATCGCTACTCTAAGATACGCCAGTACTGGGACCGCAACGTTGACCGCGACTCACCTTACTATCGCCCCATCGTACGCACCTGGCAGTTCTTTTTGTACGGTCTGCTATTTGGTGTTTTTTATATCTTTTGCGTGGAGACCAATTTTCTGTGGCTCATGGGCAGCATGCCCAGCGTAGAGGACCTGCAGAACCCGAGGGTAGCGCAGTCGTCGGAGATCTATACGTCGGATGGCGTGATGATCGGTAAGTTCTACACCGAGAACCGTACGCCCGTTCCTTTCGAGAAGATTTCGCCGCACCTGATAGATGCCCTGATCGCGACCGAAGACATCCGCTTTTATAACCACTCCGGTATTGATTATAAGGCACTCGGTGCCGTGGCCGTAGGTATTGTAACCGGTGCCACCGACCGCGGAGGTGGAAGTACCATTACCCAGCAGCTGGCTAAAAAACTATTCAAAACCCGTCGTACTTCGGCACGGGGGGCACTGGGTTATGTTCCCGTGGTGCGTACCGTTATTTATAAAACCAAAGAATGGCTGACGGCTATAAAACTGGAGCGTAACTTTACGAAGCAGGAAATCCTGACCATGTACTTCAATACCGTAGATTATGGTAATAATACCTACGGGATCAACACGGCCACCAAGTCCTACTTCAGCAAATCGCCGGACAGCCTCAATGTACAGGAAGCCGCCGTACTGGTAGGTCTGCAGAAAGCCACAACTACCTACAACCCCATCCGTAACCCCAAGCGCTCCAAGGAGCGCCGCGATGTGGTGATCAGCCAGATGGCCAAGTATGGTTATATCAAGCCTGAGCAGGCCGACTCGATCAGCCAGCTCCCCATCGAGCTGAAAACCAACTTTGAGACTCCCTATGACGGCAACGCCAACTACTTCAAAAACGCGGTGGTGGATTTTGTCAAGGAATGGGGGGAGAAAAATGGCTATGACCTCTACACCGATGGTCTGAAAATATATACTACCATTGACTCCCGGATGCAGGCCCACGCCGAGGATGCCGTATCCCAGAAAATGCAGCAGCTACAACGTGTGTTTGAAGATCACTGGGGGAATAAGAATCCGTGGGTGGATGAAAACGGTAAAGAGATTCAGGACTTCCTGGAAAACGTAGTAAAGCGTACCCGCCGCTACCAGACCCTAGCTGCCCGCTTCCCTAACCAACCCGACTCCATCAACCACTACCTCAATAAGAAGGATACGATGGTAGTGTATGACTGGAAAACGGGTGGTGAAATGACCAAGTTCTGGAGCCCGATGGACTCGCTCAACTACTACAAGCGGGTACTTAGAGCCGGTATGATGGCCATGAACCCGTACACGGGTCATATCAGAGCCTGGGTCGGTGACTTGAACTACGATTTCTTTAAATACGACCACGTAAAACAGGGCAAACGCCAGCCCGGCTCTACCTTTAAGCCATTTGTGTACGCTACGGCCATTGATGATGAAACCTTCAACATGGGCCCCTGTGACAGGATTCAGGATAGACCTTTCCAGAAAGAAGTAGAGCAGGATGGTAAAAAGACGGTGTGGAGACCCAAGAACTCAACGGGGTACTTCTCTTACTCCAACATGACCTTACGGAGAGCCCTGGCGCAATCAGTCAACTCCATCACGGCCTCCCTCACGGATCAAGTGGGTGCTGCCAACGTAGCCAAGTACGCCAAAAAACTCGGTATCAGCAGCCCGCTGGAACCGGTACCTTCCATAGGTCTGGGACCGTTTGATGTCAGTCTGTACGATATGGTGGCTGCGTATAGTGCCTTTGTCAACAGTGGTATCTACACCGAGCCGATCCTGGTAACCCGCATCGAAGACCGCAATGGTACCGTCATCGAAGAGTTTGTACCCGAGCACCGCCAGGCGATCAAACCTGAGTCGGCCTACCTGATGGTGCATATGCTCAAAGGAGGTGTAGAAGAATCGGGGGGTACTTCATCCAGCATACGCTGGCTGTTCCCGGAGGTAGCCAAGAATGGCAACGAAATAGGCGGCAAGACCGGTACTACTTCCAACAACTCCGACGGCTGGTTTATCGCCGTTACCCGTGACCTGGTAGCCGGAGCCTGGGTAGGTGGCGACGACCGTAGTATTCACTTCCGGAGTACCCGCCTGGGTGAAGGTGCCAAGACGGCCCTGCCGCTAGTAGGCAGCTTCCTGGAAAGGGTATACAAGGATAAATCGGTTGGTCTGGAGCGAGGGCCTTTTCCCAAGCCTAGCTTCCCGGTTAATAAGGATATCAACTGTACACCGGTGTACGAAGCCCGACCCGATTCGCTGGAATTCGAACCGGACAGTACCGAAACGATTGAGGAGGAAGAGATTGACTTCGGTCCGCCACCACCGCCACTACCGGGTATTGATTCTGTTCGAAGAAACTTCTGATACAATAACTAAAACTAAAAAGGGAAGGCTTAGCAGCCTTCCCTTTTTCTATTCAATCATTTCATGATTCTACACTTCCTGAGCACGCTGAATAATTATCCGGCTATTTTGAGTACATCCTTGTACTGCATCCGGTACAGGTTGGCGTAGAAGCCATTCTTCTCGAGTAGCTTCTCGTGGGTACCTTCTTCTTTGATTTCCCCTTTATCTACTACTATAATCTTATCAGCCTCCTGAATGGTCGAAAGCCGGTGGGCAATCACAATGGCGGTACGGCCTTCCATCAGTTTTTCAATCGCCTTCTGGATCAACTCTTCCGTTTCGGAATCTACCGACGAGGTAGCCTCGTCCAGTACTATGATCCGGGGATCGTGTACCATCGCCCGCACGAACGATATCAGCTGCCGCTGTCCTACCGATAGCGTCGAACCCCGCTCCATCACGTTGTACTGGTAGCCACCGGGCAGGCGTTCAATAAACTCATGTACTCCTACCAGCTTGGCCGCCTCCACGATCTTCTCGTGGGTAATATCCGGATTCCCCAGACGAATGTTATTTTCGATGGTATCCGAGAACAGGAATACATCCTGTAGTACTACCCCAATGTTACGACGCAGAGCACCTAGTTCATAATCATGTACCTCTACTCCATCAATGTATATATTGCCCTTATTGATATCATAAAAGCGGCTCAACAGGTTGATAATGGATGATTTGCCCGCTCCCGTAGCTCCGACAAAGGCTACTGTCTCGCCCTCGTTGACCTTGAAGTTGATGTTTTTGAGCACATAATCTTCGTCATTATAGGCAAACCATACATCCTTAAACTCCACATTACCCTTGATCGTATCCGGATTATGTGTTCCCTCATTGGCAGTATATTCATCGCTATCCAGTAGTTTGAGGATACGGTCGGTACTTACAATACCCATCTGCAGGGTATTGAAGCGATCGGCCAGCTGCCGGATAGGCCGAAAGAACAGGTTAATGAACATCACGAAGGCCGTCACGGTACCGAAGGTAACCTCGTGGTTCAGGATCTGCTGCGAGCCGTACCATACCACCAGACCCGTACCCGCCGCCGCAATAACGTCCGCTACGGGGAAGTAGATAGAGTAGTACAGGATAGAGCGGATGTTGGAGTCGCGGTGCTGGGTATTAATCTCCCTGAACTTCTCGTACTCAATCTTTTCACTGCTGAATATCTGGACAATGCTCATGCCCGTAATGTGCTCCTGCACAAACGAGTTGAGGTTAGATACCGCCGCCCGTACTTCATTGAAGGCATCTTTGATCTTCTCCTTGAATATGTACGTACTGATCAGCATCAGCGGAATCATCGAAAGGCTGATTACCGACAGCTTCCAGTCGGTATAGAACATAACCGATATGATCAGGACCAGCTGCAGGATATCACCCGCTATGGCCGCCATACCGTCACTGAATACATTGGAAAGGGTTTCGATGTCCGAAATGGTCCGGGTTACCAACCGGCCGATGGGCGTATTATCAAAGAACTTGAGACGGAGGTTAACGATCTTCTCGTACAGCTGCACCCGTATATCCCGGATGATGTACTGCCCCAACCAGCCCGACAGGTAGGTATTGACAAACTGTACTAATCCCTGCACCACCAGTACCACTATCATGATGCCCAGCATCAGGGCCAGCTGGTTGTAGTTACCCTTAGCGATGGGCTCATCTATAGTGTACTTGATCAGCAGCGGAATGACCGGAGCCAGTACCGCACTGACCATGATGATAAAGATCAGCAGGTAAAATTGCTTTTTGTACGGCCCTACGAAGGTATACAGACGCCTCAGCGTAGGCAGATCGAATATTTGGCCGCTTTTGGTTTCCTGATTCACGGGTGAAGAAAAGTAGTTTCTGGTATGTTTTTTCTAACACTAAAAAAGTAACGAAAGTTACAGCTACTCTCTCAATGCTACAATCCGCGGGTGAGTAGTAGTCACTGGTAAGGGTAGATTCGGGACTTATTTCTATTTTACATCTGTAATTCATCCAAAGGTACTCTTTCTATGGAACTCTTCCTTAGTATTTGTCTGGGTTTGGGGCTAAGTGCCAGTACGGGTTTCCGCATATTTGTGCCCATGTTGCTGGCTAACATCGCCACCATGAACGGATGGATTACCCCTACCGAAGGCTTTGCCTGGTTGGCTACCTGGCCGGCCTTTTTTGCCTTACTGACGGCCACCATTGTCGAGATCGGCGCCTACTACATCCCCTTCATTGACAACCTGCTTGATACCATAGCCACTCCCCTGTCGGTAGCAGCGGGTACGCTATTGACTACTTCATTTGTAGAAGTAGATAGTCCGGTATTGCAGTGGGGGCTGGGGCTGATCGTGGGTGGTGGTAGCGCCGGGTTAATACAGGCGGGTACAGGTTTATTACGGCTGGCTTCATCTAAAACCACCGTTGGGCTGGGCAATCCGGTTATTTCTACATTTGAAAATATTGCCTCTTTCTTCCTTTCCGGCATAGCTATATTTCTGCCAATTATTGCTTTTGTGCTCGTTGCGGGTCTACTTTGGTGGCTATTCCGGCGCATAGACCGGTGGAGAAAAAAGAGCGTGCAGCCCCGATAGACAAGCCCTCACTACCCTATGGAGCAATTAGTCCTGAGTAACACACTGCCTACCCACAACCTGCCGAAAGCGGCCGGTGAAGCCCCCGTCCTGAAGATATTCCGGTTCAAAAATAGTCCGGAGTCCAAAACACAGGCAACAGGTCTGCTGCCCGTTACGCCGTTACCTACTAATACCCCCCACCGGCACAGCTACTACGAGATCCTGTTCTTTGAAGAAGGTCAGGGCTTCCACGAAGTTGACTTTCGTACGTATCCGGTCAGTGCGCCCAGTGTTCATTTTCTACCTCCGGGTAAGGTACATCTGCTTACGCCTACGGCCGATTGCCGGGGCTACATCGTAGCGTTTTCAGAAGGATTTTATTCCTTTTACGGGACTCCGCAATCCCTCCCCCTTTCGCAGGTACCGTTCTTTCAAACGGGCCTCCACGAGCCGGTACTTTCCTTACCGGACCAAACCAAGAAGTACTTTCAGCATATGCTTGAAAATATGGTAGGTGATTTTCTGGAAAATAGTACCGACAACAGTGCTGTACTGGGCTCTTACCTCCACATTTTTCTGCAGAAGTGCCTGCGGCTGGCCGCCCGCCAGACCGAAATACGTGCTCAGTCTCCTGCGCCTGCGTCGGACCTGACGGGTCGGTTCAGGGAAATGGTGGAAAGGAACTTCCGCGAAATGCACGAAGTACAGCAGTACGCCGCCGCCCTGGACGTATCGCCTGATTACCTGAGCAAAACCATCAAGAGGCACGTGGGCGTATCGGCGGGCGAATATATCCTGGATAAACTCCTGCTGGAGGCCAAGCGGCTGCTGGTATTCACCCAGTTGAGCAGCAAGGAAATCTCGTATCACATCAACATAGAAGACCCTTCGTACTTCGGTCGTATTTTCAAACGCAAAACCGGCCTTACCCCTAACGAGTACCGCGTTTCAGTTCGGAAAAGTGCCAGTCACTAGCAAAAATGTACCTTGAAACCCCTTTCATCTACTTCTATCTTTGTATTATCCTAGAATCAAGCATCTAAATAATACTATCCAAGAAGTACATGAAGATCAGGAACGACATTACAGCTGCCTCTTTACAGCCCAAAATCGACCGGCTGTGGCAACTTTCGGCCGAAAAGATCCGGTTAATCAACCAAGAGTACGACATCACCAAAGGCTCGCCGGTATTTACGGTACAGGGCAAGTACACCACCCGCGGCTGGACCGAATGGACCGAAGGCTTCCGCTACGGAGCTGAGGTACTGCAGTACGACGCTACCGGAGAAGAGGAGTTTCTGGAAGAAGCCCGGAAGCATACGGTAGCACAGATGGCTTCACACGTGGGACATTTTGGTGTACACGACCACGGCTTCAACAACGTAAGTACCTACGGTAACCTGCTTCGTCTGATGAATGAGGGACGCATTCCTGAGAATAAATGGGAGCGCGACTTCTACGAGATAGCTCTCAAAATTTCCGGTGCGGTACAGGCTCGTCGCTGGACGAATATCAAAACCCTTCCCGTGGAGAACGGCGGCTATATCTATTCATTCAACGGTCCACACTCACTCTTTGTAGATACCATTCGCTCGGTACGCGCCCTGATGGTATCACACCGGCTGGGTCACAGCCTCATGGGTGAGAACGATATAAAAGTAAGTCTGCTCGAAAGGGGTACCAAGCACTCCATCGCTACCGCGATGTACTCGGTATACTACGGCGAAGGCCGCGATAGCTATGATCTACGCGGACGTACCGCCCACGAAAGTATATTCAATACCAACGACGGCAACTTCCGTAGCCCCAACTCCCAGCAGGGCTTCTCGGGCTTTACTACCTGGACCCGCGGACTGGCCTGGGCGATGGTAGGCTTTGCTGAGCAACTGGAGTCACTGGCGAGCTTCTCCGATGAGGAACTATCGGCATTAGGAGGGCGTAGCGCCATCGAATCCATCTACCTCAAAGCCGCCAAAGCTACCTGCGACTTCTATATCGAGAATACCGCCGCCGATGGCATACCTTACTGGGATACCGGCGCGCCTCAGCTTTACCAACTCGGCGACTATACCGAACGCGCCTCAGACCCCTACAACGCCTACGAGCCGGTGGACAGCTCCGCGGCCGCCATTGGCTCACAGGGACTCCTGCGCCTGGGTAAGTACCTTCAGGATCAGGGCCAGCCCGAAGAGGGCAATCGCTACTGGCAGGCCGGACTCACGGCGGTAGACTCGCTGTTCCAGGAGCCTTACCTGTCTGTCGACCCGCAGCACCAGGGTCTCCTTCTGCACTCGGTATACCACCGTCCCAACGGCTGGGACTACATCCCCGAAGGCCAGCAGGTACCTTGTGGCGAATCAAGCATGTGGGGCGACTACCACGCCCGCGAAGTAGCCCTCTACCTGCACCGCATCAACCAGAACCAGCCGTACTATACCTACCTGGGAGCTGTAAAATAATTTTTGAATGAGATAATGGGAGAATTGTGAATGATGAATGAATTCTCCCATTCTTTTCCTGAAATACTCGTTCTCTCATTCACTAAATCACTAAATCACTCATTCAAAAATGAATCTAGATAGATGTTGCGTGCATACGATCACCACCAAGCCCTGGGGGCTATCGGAGGCCGTGGAGAACTACGCCGCGGCTGGCATCAAAGGCATAAGCGTATGGCAGAATGCCATCGAAGGCATAGGTCCGCACCGGGCTGGTGAGCTGATCCGTAGTGCGGGACTGGAGGTGGTATCGTACGTACGGGGTGGTTTCTTCCCTCACACGAGCAGTACCGAACGCGCCAAAGCCATTGATCATAACCGCAAGCTGCTGGAAGAAGCCGCCGCTTTGGGCGCGCCCCTGATCGTACTGGTGTGCGGAGCTTCGCCCGACCAGTCGCTGGACGTATCGCGTCAGCAGATTCGGGATGGTATTGAGGCGGTACTGCCCCTGGCCGAAAAGCTGAACGTGAAGCTGGCCATCGAGCCGCTGCACCCGATGTACGCCGCTGACCGCTCTGCGATCAATACGCTGAAACAGGCCAACGACATGGCCGAAACCTTCAGCTCGGCACACGTAGGGGTAGCGGTGGATGTATACCACCTCTGGTGGGAGCCTAACCTACAGGGCGAAATAACCCGCTGTGGTGCCAACGGTAATCTGCTGGCCTACCACGTCTGCGACTGGAAAGTCAATACGCTGGACCTGCTCAACGACCGGGGCCTGATGGGCGAAGGCTGCATAGACCTGCGTCAGATCCGCCAGTGGGTAGAAGAAACGGGCTTCAAGGGCTTCTGCGAAGTAGAAATCTTCTCGAACATCTACTGGCAGCAAGACCAGCACGAGTTCCTCAAAAAGATCACCGACGCTTTCGTAGCGCATGTGTAGGTAGTTGTTAGCTGGTAGCTTTTAAAGGGCCTCAACCTAAGGCGATATAAGACAGGCTCCGGTTTTTGAAAGGCCTATAAATACCCAAGAGCCGCCTGTCACTAAGTGTCGCTCCTATGGAGCTTTGAATCCGGTTTGACGACTCGTTGCTGCTACTGAAGTGTTGCCCCTATGGGGCTTTTTGCAGATAGCAAACAGAATAGATAAATGTTGAACTACTAATGCAAAGCCAGGTTGTGGAACCTCTTATAAACCTCTACGCATAAGCTTAAAAAATTCGACATTTTGTAATCGAAACTCGACAATAAAAATTCTCTCAATCACTAATTCACTAAATCAAAAATATTCTCATGACTACGCATACCATTGGTATTATCATGAACGGCGTGACTGGCCGTATGGGTACTAACCAGCACCTGTTGCGCTCAATCAAAGAAATCATCGCTCAGGGCGGTGTAAAGATTTCCGCCGACGAAGTCATCATGCCCGATCCGATCCTGGTAGGTCGTAATGAGGCCAAGCTGCAGGAACTCTGCAAGCGTTCGGGCGTACAGAAGTACACAACGGATCTGGAGTCGGTTCTATCTGATCCTAGCTACCAGGTGTACTTTGACGCCCAGGTAACCGGTCGCCGGGCTCCTGCTATCAAGAAAGCCATCCAGGCCGGCAAGCATATTTATTGCGAAAAACCAACCGGCACTACTACCGAGGAGGCCCTCGAACTGTATGAACTGTGCGAGGCCGCTGGCCTGAAACACGGTGTGGTACAGGACAAACTATGGCTGCCGGGTATGCTCAAGCTAAAGCGACTGATGGAGAACGATTTCTTCGGAAAGATCCTGTCGGTACGGGGTGAGTTTGGCTACTGGGTATTTGAAGGACACAGTGTACCCGCCCAGCGTCCATCGTGGAACTACCGCAAGGAAGACGACGGAGGTATCATTGTAGATATGCTTTGCCACTGGCGCTACGTACTGGACAACCTGTTCGGCAACGTGAAGGCCGTATCCTGTCTGGGAGCTACGCATATCGAAGAGCGTATCGACGAAAATGGCAAACCCTACAAGTGTACCGCCGACGACGCCTGCTACGCTACCTTTGAACTGGAAGGGGACGTGATCGCCCACTTCAACTCATCCTGGACCGTACGTGTACGCCGCGACGACCTGCTTACCCTGCAGGTAGATGGCACCAAGGGATCGGCCGTAGCCGGTCTGCGCGAGTGCTACATCCAGCACTATGGCAACACACCCAAGCCGGTATGGAACCCTGATATCGAGCAACCGATCAATTTCTACGAAGGCTGGTCTAAAGTACCTCAGCAGGAGCCTTTCGATAATGCGTTCAAGGCGCAGTGGGAGCTGTTCCTGAAGCACCTGGTGCAGGATACTCCTTTCCCATGGGGCCTGAAGGAAGGTGCAAAGGGTGTGCAGCTGGCCGAAAAAGGCATAGAGAGCTGGGAGAAAAAGTGCTGGGTAAACATTGACGAGTTGTAAGCATGAAGAAAACAGCATTAGTTACAGGCGGTAGCCGGGGCATTGGCCTCGGCATTGCCAAAGCCCTCGCCCGCGAAGGATACAATCTGGCTATCAACGGAGTACGCCCCGAAGAGGCCGCTCAGGAAACGCTGGATGAGCTACGGGGCATGGGTGTGGAAGTAGTGTACTGCCAGGGTAACATAGCCGTAGCGGAAGACCGCGCGCAGATCATCGAAACCGCCTACGCCGCCTTTGGTCAGCTCAATGTACTGGTCAATAATGCCGGTATCGCTCCCCGCCAGCGCCTCGACCTGCTCGAAACTACCCCCGAGAGTTACCGGGAAGTGATGCAGACCAATCTGGAAGGTCCCTTCTTTTTTACCCAGGCCATTGCCAGACGTATGGCCGAAGCCCGACAGGCCGATAACACCTTTCAGGCTACTATCGTGTTTGTAACGTCCATTTCGGCTACTGTGGCATCCGTTAACCGGGGTGAGTACTGTATTTCCAAAGCCGGTCTGGCCATGACGTCATCCCTCTTTGCGGTACGCATGGCTGAGTACGGTATACCCGTCTACGAGGTACGTCCGGGTATTATCGCTACCGACATGACCTCCAAGGTACAGGACAAGTATAATCAGTTGTTCGAGAACGGATTGGCTCTCCAGCCTCGCTGGGGTACCCCCGAAGACATCGGCAAAGCCGTAGCGGCCCTTACCCGGGGCGACTTCCCCTACTCGACCGGTCAGGTCATCGGGGTAGACGGTGGTATGCTTATTGATAGGCTTTAAGCAGGAACAAAAATGACACTATGACCCGAAGTACGATCTGGAAGTTGACCTGCTGGCTCGCCGCCCTGCTACTTGCTGCTACGTTTACTCCCTTGGTCATTCCTGTGGGTCAGTCACAGCCCAGTCTGTTTTCCCTTCCCTACACGCTATGGACCGGAATCCTGATTAGTGTTCTTTTTGTGGTGCTGGTCTTTATTGGAGCCTATTATCATCCCAGCCGGAAGCCATGAAAGTGGCTCTGCTGGTCATCGGTCTCCTGTACATCGCTATACTGGTAGCCCTGGCGCTCTATGCCCACAAGAAAAACCGGGGTGAAGCAGGAGCATACCTACTGGCCGGGGGTAATCTGGGGGCCGCGCTGGGATTCTTTACATTTGCGGCTACTCTTTTCAGTGCATTTACCCTCATGGGAATGCCTGATTTCTTTCGTACCCACGGTGTCGGAGGCTGGATTTTTCTGGGTATCTCCGACACCGCCATGGTATTTGGTATTATCTCCCTGGGTTATTTACTACGAAAAAAAGCTTCCGAGCAGCAGTTCAAAGGCATGTCTGAGCTGATGTCCAGACTGTACGGGCACCGGCTGGCGGGTATCACTACCCTGGTGGGCGCTTTCCTGTTTCTGATACCGTATGTAGCTGTCCAGATACGAGGGGTAGCTATTTTTCTGAATGAAGCTTTTCCCGACCTGTTTCCGGCCTGGGGCTGGTCGCTGGGCATCGTAGTGGTGATGCTGCTTTACAGCGAAACGGGCGGACTTAAAGCCATTATCTACAGTGACACGCTGCAGTCTATCCTCCTGATCATTGCCATCTGGATCCTGGGTATAGGTTGCCTCAGGTACTTTGGAGGGGCCGGGCCCATGTTTGCGGCCGTAGGGCAGGTCAATGAGCAGCTCTTGTCGGTGCCGGGTCCCAAAGGATTGCTGACCACGCAATTTCTGTTGGCTTCCGTGATCCCTATCGTACTTATTCCTTTCACCCAACCGCAGGTAGCCATTCGTCTGGTAATCATGAAAGACGATGCCGCTCTTTTTCGTATGGCACTGGGAGTGGGGGTATTTGCCATTGTTGTCATACTTCCCACGGCATTCATGGGTATGTACGGAGCGGTGCGCTATCCCGATGCTACCACGTCGGAGTACCTGGGTCGGGTCCTCATTTTTGACCAGCATCCTGTGGTAGCGGCCGTTGTGATCATAGGTCTGGTGGCGGCTGCCATCTCCACCGCCGACTCGCAGATATTTGCGCTGGGTACTGAGCTCAACTCACTCCTCACTGGCGATGAACGTTCCACCCTTTTGAAGATGCGCCTAGCGGTATTTCTATTTGCCCTTATTGCTCTGGTATTCTCTATCCTGAGCAGTGACCAGCTGGTACTACTGGCACGTACGTCCTTTGCGGGTACCGCCCTCATGGCCCCTATGACTTTTCTGGGCCTATTTTCCGACAGAAAGCATTCCCTCCTGCTTCCCGTACTCACACTAACCAGTATGGCCGCTTACATAGCTACCATGAGTGGTATCCTACCCGATATGTGGGCCGGCATCCGGTCTGACCTGGCTCTGCTTGTACTACTGGCCGTTGTGGCTACCGCCCAGCACCTACTCAATCCAACTCCTTCCTGATCCTGACCTACTCTTTATTGATAGTATAAGCTTCATTAAAGTAATACCACCTCCTCTTTCCTCTCCTGTTATTTCCCAGCCCTCAGGGCTGTTGTACCTGATGGCTCGATTTTTTTAGAAGTATAGCTACTCATATATGTCTAATCAAAGCGATTACTACCATGAAAAAAGGAATGATACTGGCACTGGCTCTGTTCGCTATGGTTGCCTGCAACAACAATGACAATACCCAGAACGTAGCAGACAACGAATCACCGGTTACCAGAGCAGATAAGGTGGAAGCCAATGGCAATGCTCTTGATACCATAGCTACCAGTGAGGCCCTGGGCGAAATGAGCATGCAGTACCTGGATAGTCACCTGGGGGAAACGCCTAGTCAGAATAACCTGCTGGAAACAGAACCTCTGAATACGCGCCTTAAGGTCATACTGGGCGACCGGCTCAATGAATTCAAAGAGGTAATGAAGCAGGGGGATCCGCTGAAAAAAGACCAGGTGTACTATACCATGAGTACCTCCGGAAATAAGTCGGCCTTTTTGATCGTAGATCCTAAAACCAATGTCATACAGGCTACCATGATCGGTCCTAACGGACGGGAAGACTTCCCGGCCAATAATGGACGAGCTGCCCTGCACGTACCTACTTCCGTCAATGAGCGGATGAGTAAGGGTACAGGTAAACGGTAGATAATGGGAATAGGTAGCTTTCTTTCTATATAGATACTTTCAGGAGAATACCGGCCAGGGCCGGTATTTTTTATGTACCTGCATCAAAAGATTCGTATTTTACAGCTCTTTACTATAACCCTTACCAATTCCTGCACTTTGTATGAAAAAGACACTGCTACTATTCGGATTCCTTACCTTGGGTACCTTCTGTGTACAAGCCCAGACCTTCCGTGGCCTGGACAAGAGTCCACTGGAAATGGCCTACTACCCCGATGACTTTGCCCACACCCGCAAAACAAACGACGAGAAAGCACTGGCGCGGGTACTGTACAGCCGTCCGCCCAAAAACGGTCGTGAGGTATTTGGTAAGCTGGTACCCTACGGAAAGGTATGGCGTACCGGAGCCAATGAGAACACAGAGATCAAACTCTACCAGGATGCTACCATTGGAGGTAAACCCGTAAAGGCTGGCACTTACTCGCTGTTTACCATTCCCGGTGAGAACGAATGGACCATCATCCTGAACAACGAACTGGATTATTGGGGTGCTTTCCGTCACAAGCCCGAGAGTGATGTTATACGCGTGACTGCTCCCGTGAAAAAGGCCACCGAACCCATTGAGAACTTCTCCATCCAGTTTGCCAATGCCGGCTCCGGCACCAACAACGCCGTCATGCGTATGGGCTGGGATCAGACCGTGGTAGAGGTACCTGTTACATTCAAATAAGAGCCTGACAAATCTGTTTGCCAAAGCCCCTGTATGCTTACGTGTGCAGGGGCTTTGGCTCCTTTATATTTAAACAATGAATACAACGCTACAACAAGTCTTCGGGAATATTGACATCTACCTGTTTGATCAGCTGCTGAAAGGCCGGTTCGACTTGTGCCGCAATGTACTGGATGCGGGCTGCGGCGGTGGCCGCAATCTGGTGTACTTCCTGCAGAATGGTTTTGAGGTATACGGTATAGACCTGCACGAGCAGGCCGTTCGTGAGGTGCAGCAACTGGCTCAGTTAGTGGCTCCTCAGCTCCCTCCTACCCATTTTCAGGTTGCCCCGGTAGAAGACATGCCTTTCCCGGACCATACCTTTGATCTGGTCATTTGTAGCGCGGTGCTGCACTTTGCCCAGGATGAAGCTCATTTCGATGCCATGGTGCGGTCGCTCTGGCGGGTACTTGCACCGGGCGGCTATCTCTTTGCCCGACTGGCCTCTACCATCGGTATTGAGGATCGGGTAGTGAGCCTGGGAAGTGGCCGCTACTACCTGCCAGATGGCTCGGAAAGGTACCTGGTGGATGAGCAAACGCTGCTTAGTTATACGGAGGAACTAGGCGGAGAGCTTTTTGAACCAATCAAGACCACCAATGTACAGAACCTCCGCTGCATGACTACCTGGTGTGTACGGAAGATTTAGAACAACAAAAGAAAAGCCCGACATGGATAATATGCCGGGCCTCTTAGTATCAATTGTAAGGTAGTCTTAGGTAGTCATCAGCGCCTTACGGGCATACTCTACACACTTGGCTACTTCCTTCACCGCGTCTGAGCCCGCTGGTATCTCGTACTCAAGCTCTACGGTAGCCGGGAATTTATACTTATTCTTCCGCATCAGCTGCAGTACTTCCACGATCGGCGTATCTCCTTCGCCCCAGGGCAGGTTGGCTCCACCGTTTTCCTTGTTCTTGCGATCTTTGGTGTGCATGCTTACGATATGCTGATGCTTCTCCGTAATCAGAGGAATGGGGTCATAGCCCGCGGCTACGTAGTGCCCCATGTCAAAGTTCATGGCGTTGTACTTCGACTGGCTCAGGGCTTCATCCCACCAGGTAGGCGTCTGCTGGGTATGCCCGTGGTAACCTACATATACCTTGTTACGGGCCGCTATGTCACCCAGGCGCTTGGTCTGGTCGCCGCTGGTAGGTAGCTCTATCGTCACCTGGTTGGCTCCAAGTGCCTTGGCCGCACGCATAGCGTAGTCTACCTCTGCGTCGGTATTATTTACACCCAGGGCATTGGGCTTAAAACCGTAGATACTCACACCGGCCTTGTTGTACATCTTCCGGAGCTGTGTAAACTTATCCATGGATACCTTGGAACGCCAGTCAGCCATCTTCTTCTGGTACTCGGCCATCTGAGCCTTCTGCTCGTCCGTCAGGGGCTGACGCGGTCCACCAGGACGCGGTGGCGCGGCGGGTGCTCCGGCAAATTCCTCGGCAGCAGGGCCCATCAGCTCAATGGCGCTCACGTTACAGTCAATACAGTACTGCAGGATGTTTTCGGCACTGCCGGGCATACTCCGCCATGAGTAGGTGATAGCTCCCACCTGTACCCCGTTGAACAGGGAGTTGGGCTTACCCAGGTTCTTGATATAGGCCGGTGCGCCAAAGGCAGTTTCGGAAAGGAGGCTAAAACCCGCCAGGGCCAGGGCCGATTTTCCAAAAAAGTCCCGCCGTGAAATCTCTTGATTTTCCATAGATTGAATGGTTTTGAAGAAAGTACTACTAGGGCATAAAAGCACAGAAGCCGGCAAAGCTAACCGGCTACCTGTCTACTATTTATTTTGTGAGCTCTTTAAGCTCACAAGAAAGTATTTCATGAGGGTTCAATCAGGTCCCACAGGTTGCCGTAAAGGTCGCTGAATACAAGTACCTTGCCATACGGCTCCTGCACGGGTCCCCTCACAATCGGTATGTGGTGATGGAGTAGGTTCTGGTAGTCCCGTTCAAAATCATCGGTGTACAGGAAGAGGAATACCCGGCCGCCAGTCTGATTCCCGATTCGGCTTTTCTGTTCTTCGTTGACGGCTTTGGCCAGCAGTAAGGCACACCCATCGCCTCCCGGCGGAGCTACCCGTACCCAACGTTTAGATTCACTTAATGGAGTATCCTCAAGCAGGAAAAAATGGAGCTTCTGAGTATAAAATTCAATTGCTTCGTCGTAGTCGGCCACGACCAGAGCGAGCTGGGCCAGTCGTTGATTCAAGAGGTTATCTGTTTAGTTTTTTATAAGTTAAAATCATCCCGGTAAGACTGCAGCGCTGCCTACCGCCTTCTCCCCTGCTTCTGGCGACCCAGCCATAACAGACCATCCAGCACCAGCCGACTCTGCACCTCGTTATCAAAGGTATACGATAAGGTCTTATTGGTCCCATTTTCGTAATCAATATCGTTGTGGCCCATGTTCAGGTACAGCATCCGGTACTTTTTGTTGGTCCACACTACTGGGTAGTAGCCACTGTGCCATATCTCGTGCTGCTTGGGACCCGTACCCAACGGAAAGCTGGAAGGATCAATGGACAGCAGAATCTGAATGTCCGGATTGGTACGCAGGTCCTTCTCCCAGCGGTACCATTCATTGGGTGAGGTCTTGAACGTTCGGGGCAGGTGCCGGGTAGTCGGATGCTGATGTTCTACACGCAGTACTGCCGAAGTAGGTCGCCAGGTATTACTGGCGTAGGAGCCCGAGCCCAGGAACTCATTATGGTACCAGTCCCAGTTCTGAGGATAGGCCGAAGGGGTAAGGGCAAAGGCCGCAAAATGAAATCCCATCCAGCCACCACCCTTCTCCATGTAGGCCTGAAAAGCCGCTCGCTGCGCCGGATCTTCCGGTCGACTATCCAGAAACAAGACTACCTGGTAGTTTGATAAGTAGGCTTCGTTAAGATTGGCCCAGCTAGAGGTTGTATCGTAGCTAAAATGATGCGTAGCCGCCATTCGAGAGAACCACTGATTAGCCTCCTGCACAAAACTAATGTGCGCCTGGTCGCGCTGAGCCGTGAAAAAGGCAACTACCTTAAAAGATGAACTTCTAGGTTGGGCAAGGGTACTGTACGTAGTAGTTAGCAACAGCAGGCAAAGGGCCGGGAAGAAAATAAGTACTTTGCTAGTAGATAGGATACACTTCGGCATAGGAAGTAGTGAATAGGGTTACTGGCAAAAAGCCTGCTCACAAGGTACCATTAAGTACTTATAAGCAGGCTGCAAAGGAAAGTAAATCCTCGAAATTATCTAGTTAGGCTGGTTGTAGTCGTAGTTGACCATCCACTGAATACCAAACTTATCCGTCACCATCCCAAAGTAGGCGTTCCAGAAGGCTTTCTCGAGCGGCACGGTCACCTGTCCTCCTTCCGCCAGTCCATTAAACAGCTGGTCGGCTTCTGCTTCACTATCCGTATTGATAGATATGGAGAAATTATTGCCAACCGTCAGCGTATGCCCCATCGACTCCAGCGCGTCCGTAGCCATGAGTACATTACCGGCTCCAATGGGCAGGGCTACGTGCATGATCTTGTCCTGGTCCTCCGGCGGCAGTTTACCTGCTTCGGGTGTGTCTTTGAAGCGCTGCAGGGCCAGGAATTCGCCTCCGAATACGGACTTGTAGAAGTTAAAGGCTTCTTCGGTATTGCCCGTGAAGTTGAGATAAGTGTTAACGGTAGCCATGGTGGTAGTTGGTTTAGTATGAATAAATAAGTTGGGAAGGATGGGTAGGATAAAGCATAAAGGCCGGAGGCAGGAGTACCTAATCAAGCGTTATCTCTGTCAGATAAGCTTCCAGCTGCTCAAAGGTACCATTGAAGCCCTGTTCCAGAGACCGGTGCATATCCAGAAAGGTCTTTTGCTCTTCGTCCGTGGCATTGATGGGTACACTTCGTTGCGTCAGAAGGGTAGTACCGTTCTGCTCAGTCAGCGTCAGGACATTATGTACTTCCAGCGGCCAGGTGGAGCTGAACGGAGCGCGGGTTAGCTGGCCTTCCTCATCCGAAAAGGAGCTGATGTACACGATCTGCTGTGGGGCCAGAATGTCGAGGTAGATAAATCGCCCCCACATGTTCAGCCCATTGGGCGCCGCTATGCTGTAATGAAACATGCCACCGGGGTAGCACTCCAGCTTTGACACCCCCAGGTTCATACCCTTAGGCCCCCACCAGTGTACCAGATGCTCCTGCTCCGTCCATACCTTAAACACCAGCTCGCGGGGTGCTTCCAGCACCCGGGTAATTACCAATTCCTGTACTTCTACGTTGTTCATGGTTTCGGTTACTGCTTCCATTGCTATAAAAGGTTTAGTTCAAGTACTTTTTGTATAAGTATCCAAGCCCTAGACAAATCACCCCTTGCTCGTGCCTCCTTTTACTCCGGTCTGGATAGTACAAACTTATAGCTAACTAACCTTTTTGATGGGGTGTCAGTACGGCATTGGAGGGGTTGATTGCGACATCTTTTTTGGATAGATTTGGGACATGAAACACATCTCCATCCTGGTTCCTCAAGGCGCTATTCTGGGCAGCGTCGAAGGGCCCCGTCAGGTACTTACCGAAGTCAATAAGCTCTTAAAGAGCAAGGGAAGCCCGGCTATGTTTAACATCCAGCTAGTAGGGCTCTCCAGGGGAGTCACAGTAGCCGGAGGTATCTACACCGTCAATACCGACCTACTGATCAGTGACGTAGCCCATACCGACCTGATCATCATTCCGGCGCTGGATGGCGATATGGGCAAGACGCTGGATGCCAATCGGGATTTCATCCCCTGGATCATCAGCCAGTACCAGGCAGGCGCCGAGGTAGCCAGCTTGTGCGTAGGTGCGTTTCTGCTTGCCACTACCGGATTGGTCAATGGTCGTAAATGTGCTACCCACTGGATGGCCGCCCATGATTTCCGCCGGATGTTTCCGGAGGTGGATCTGGTGCAGGACCGGATCATTACCGACGAGCTGGGCATCTACTCCAGCGGCGGAGCCTTTTCGTACCTCAACCTGATCCTGTACCTGATCGAGAAGCACGTGGGCCGTGATGTGGCCGTGTTTATGTCCAAAGCCTTCCAGATCGACATCGAGCGCCGCAGCCAGTCGCCCTTTGTGATCTTTAATGGACAGAAAGACCACGAAGATGCCGAGATCAAAGCCGCGCAGGAATTTATCGAGCAAAACTACCAGGAGCGGATCACCGTAGAAGAACTGGCCAACCGGCTGGCCCTGAGCCGCCGCAACTTGGAACGCCGCTTCAAAAAAGCTACGGCCAACTCCATTGTTGAATACATCCAACGGGTCAAAATAGAAGCCGCCAAAATGAGTCTGGAGTCGTCGCGCGAAAATGTAAACGAAGTGATGTACAACGTTGGCTACACCGACCCAAAGGCCTTCCGAACTACCTTCAAGAAAATCACCGGCCTTTCGCCCGTACAGTACCGCCAGAAATACAATCGGGAAGAGGTCGTGTACGGGTAATCGTGTTGAATAACTGTCTTATTCAAACCTGACTACTAGACCCAAGTCAGCCTACTCCCATTTACCGCATTCATGAAAAAGTACCTGATCCTGTTTTTAGTAGTTTTTTCTGCTCTTTCTCCCACATTAAGCCAGGTCCAAAAAGCGAAACAGAAACCGCTGGTTGTTACCATTGACACCAAAAACCGGGCGCAGCTGATCGACAACTTTGGCGCCGCGGGCTGCTGGTACGCCGAAGGCATTGGTAAGCACTGGCCCGCCGAAAAGAGAGAGCGGATTGCTGAACTGCTTTTCAGCCGGGAACGTGATGCGCAGGGCAATCCGCGGGGCATTGGGCTATCAGCCTGGCGCTTTAATATTGGCGGGGGTACGGCCGAGCAGGGCGACGGCAGTGGCATCCGGGACGTAAACCGCCGGGTGGAAGACTTTCTGAATGAGGATGGTACCTACGACTGGAACAAACAGGTAGGCTATACCTGGTTTCTGAAAAAAGCAAAACAGTACGGGGTGGAAAATCTCATTGCCTTCTCCAACACGCCACCGGTACAGTTCACCAAGAACGGTCTGGGTTTCAAGACGGAAAAAGACTACCGATCCAACCTGAAAGACGACAAGTACGATGCCTATGTGGATTTTCTGACTGAGGTACTCCGTTATTACGAAGCGGAAGGCCTGCGGTTTCAGTACATCAGCCCGGTCAATGAGCCCCAGTGGGACTGGACCGGAAAAATCGGGGAAGCCAAGCAGGAAGGCAGCCCTTGGCGGAATGAAGAAATAGCGCGGGTAGTAAAGGCACTCGACCAGTCGCTGGAGCGGAAAAAACTGTCTGCTCAGATCATTGCCCCCGAAGCCGCTCAGCTTAATTTTCTGTACGGAGGTACCTCAGGTACTTCGCAGCAAATCCAGCACTTCTACGGAAAGAACAGTCCGCTGAATCTAGGTAGTCTGAACCATGTACCCAAACTGGTGGTGGGCCACAGCTACTTTACCGATAACGGCGACAGCGCCATAGTAGCCGTTCGGAAGCAGGTAGCCGACACGGCGGCCCGGTATGGGGTCCGGTTCTGGCAGTCGGAGTACTCCATGCTGGCCGATGGCTTCCGGGAAGGTACCAAAGCCCGACGCTCGGCCATGGACTGCGGCCTGTTCCTGGCCAAGATCATCCACCAGGACCTGACGGTAGCCAACGCCGGAGCCTGGCAATTCTGGAATGCTTTCGAACCCGGACGGGCTGAATTTGACACCCGGTACTACCTCATAGCCCTGCAACCCAACGCTGACCATACCGATGGTACTTATTCCCAAACCAAAAACCTCTGGGCCCTCGGGCATTACAGCCTGTTTGTAAGGCCGGGTATGCACCGGGTCCTGACACAACGGAGCGATAACCTAACCGCCGTGGAAGCGGCCCAGCAGGTGATGGTGTCAGCCTACTCGGGTGAGAAAGGAAAACTAGTGGTGGTAGCCATTAATTACCAGCCCGAGGTTCGAAGTCTGCAACTGGATGTAAAAAACACTAAAAAAGGTACTACCTATACCCGCTACGTTACCACGGCCGACCCAGACGAAAACCTCAAGCCGTATCCGGCCGGGAAACTAAATCAGGCCATCAGCCTACCCCCGCGCTCTATTACTACGCTGGTCGTGAATGAGTAGGTACTTGATCCGAAGATATTATTTTTATTAGATGAACAGGTTTGAAACTACTGACAGGCTGAGTGGACAGGGCCGCCGCTCGGACTATTGGAAGATATTGAAGCGAGTTGCGCTCGGCTTCTTACTGTTCATAACACTGATCTTTTTATGGGATCAATATGAAACAAGCCATATTCAATATATACCAGTAAAAAGTTGTGACGAAGCCGCAGCACAAAGTTTAAAAGCGCTTAGTGCAATGGTAAAAGACAGCTGGTTTCAAAGAAAACATTTCGATGTTATTGCGCACACCAGTGGTACATGCACGTTCTATATGTATTATCAAGAATATAACGCACTGTATTTTGGAGAGGAAATGAGTAGCGGTTATATGATAGGCGTGGCTATGACTCCAGACGAACTACATGAGTTTGCGGATACAATTTCCATAAATACAGATTTGTTGAAAATGATGGACTACTTAAAAGATATAGAAAAGGCAAATCCCGCACCAGTACATGAGTTCTAGTGTAAGGCTATATCAGCGTAATACAATACCCTTCCGGCACATTATACGTACCTTTGCCAAAAAGTTACTATGCAGCCCGACCAATTACTCAAACAGATAGAGTTTATAAAGGAGATTGATAAACTCAAATACATCGTACGTAAGACCAAGCTCCTTAACAGCGACAGACCCGAAAATGATGCTGAACATAGCTGGCATCTGGCCATGATGGCCATTATATTATCAGAGCATTCTAACTCACCTATTGACGTCCTGAGGGTTGTAAAAATGCTCTTAATTCATGATATAGTTGAGATTGACGCTGGGGATACATTCATTTATGATACGCAGAAAAGCCACGACAATACGCAGGAAGAAAGAGAGGCCGCAGAACGGATCTTTGGCTTACTTCCCGATGATCAGGCCCAGGAATTAATAGCGATCTGGGAGGAGTTTGAAGAACAGGAAACCAATGAGGCTAAGTTTGCCAGAGCCATGGACCGGTTAGAGCCCCTGCTCCAGAATGTGTCGAATAACGGGGGTACCTGGAGTGAGTTTGGGATAGGCTTTGATCAGGTCTATCACAAAAAACAGGTGATCAAACGGGGCTCTTCGCGTATTTGGGAATATGCAGAGCAGTTGTTAAATGAAAGTGTTGAAAGAGGAATATTGAAAAAAGAGTAAGGTAGACAGTCGCCGATGCAGCCGCCAGCATCCCACCAGTTTTAGCTCCTGCATTTCAGCCGTAGTGCGCTTAGTGTAAAGCAAGAGTGGTATCAAGGAATTCATTCCGGAACTTCCCTTTGGGATCGTACTGACTCACCAGCTTCTTGAAATCCGGCAACCGCTCGTAACGCGACGCCAGTACATCAGGGGCCATCGTAAACAGCTTACCCCAGTGGGGCCGGGCTCCGAAAGGGGCCAACCCCTTTTCAATAACGGGCAGGAGCTTGCTCACTGCGGGCCAGTCCTGTTTCCAGGTAAAATGAATGGCTACGCTGGGCCGCTGGTAGCAGGGACTCATCCAGAGGGTATCGGCCGCAATGGTGCGTATTTCCGAAATCAGGAGGTGCGGGCTGACTTGTTGGCCCAGACGAGCCACCGCCTGAATCGCCTCCACCGCCTGCTGGCGCGGCACAAAGTACTCCGACTGTAACTCTACCCCACTGCTGGGCGTAAAGCCCATCTTGAAGTGCGGCAACCGCTCGTACCATGGACCGGGAACGCCCATTTGTTCGGTGCAATTTTCGGCGGAGAGTTCGGCAATCGGGTGCAGGTGGCGGGTAGCTGCTTTGGCTCCGTAGAATTCCGGCTTTGTGGCAAAATTGTCTCCCTCCTCCCGGCTTTTGATCCACACCTCGTTTACCTTATCCGTTCGCCAATCGGTAAACAGGCTTACGCTATACCCGGCGGACATAATATTATCAAAATGCTCTTTGAGTTGGGACATGGGTAGCTGCTCGTACACGTACTGCCGCATCTGAAAGGTGGGTTGCAGCGCCAGCGTTACTTTGGTCATGATTCCCAGAGCGCCCAGTCCTACCACGACGCCATCAAATCTATCAGCATCCTTTTCTTTCGACACTTGGTGTACCTGACCATTGGCATCCACTAATTCCAGCGCAACTACCGACGTAGCCAGATTACCGTTGGCGACGCCGGAGCCGTGGGTACCGGTGATCACCGAGCCCGCCACCGAAATATGGGGCAGCGAAGCCAGGTTGGGCAAGGCATAACCTCTTTCGTGCAGGTAGGGGGCTAGTTCGCCGTACTTGATGCCTCCCTCTACCGTGACGGTACCGGCCCGGGTGTCCAGTTCAACCACCTTATTCAACACCCGGGTCGAAAGCAGATGCTCCCGGCTATCGGCAATCCGGTTAAAACAATGGCGGGTACCCAGCCCTTTCAGCTTCGGAAGTTTCCTGACCAGCGCCTTTACGTCTTCAGTCGAGGCAGGATATGACACGCTGGAGGTACTATACGTTATATTTCCGGCCCAGTTCTTCAGGGGATCCGCCGAAAACCAGTCAGTTACCGGCATCAGGGTACTGCCGGCGGTAACCGCCGACGATAGCTTTATAAAGGGTCTTCTTTCCATAGGTGCTGCTACAAATAAGGCGGGGCAAAATACGGTCCAGGAACAACTCATGTTTTATCCGGGCTGCTTTTGTAAATATAGGATTTTAGTAGAAAATGGTGCTGCTTCCTTTTCTGTTCTCCTATGAACAACTACTACTATTCTGTCACTAATAAACTTTTGATTCTGCTCTCTTTCTCTCCAAAAGCTTGCTGAAATGCCTATTTCAGATTGAAAAAATCCGCCTCGCTTCTATCCCTTCTAATATGGAAGTACCTTTGATTATATACGTCAAAATTACTATCCTCCAATTTTATCTTTAATTTATCAAAGTTACATACGACTCAACTAGTTAACAATCAGATTATTGTGCAAATTTTCATTTTTTTGTAAAATCTTTAGGTGGTACTTTTGCGGTTAGTAAACCCAAGTGTAACCCCAGGATTTTTTGTGATGATCAGACGTAGTAAAGGTCTTGCCCTTGTAGTTGCCTTAGTATCCCTCTTTATTTTTACCGCCGCTCAGTCTATTTTTTTCGATTTTAGCGGTCCTATTTTTAAGTCCCAAGATCCCGAAGTTGTGGTGGCACCTAAGCCCGCCGCTCCGGCTCCCCGCAAGCCCGCTCCCTTAGTATACGGCATACCTACCGACTCGCTTGAGATCGTGGAAGGTGTGGTAAAGTCGGGTGAAACTATCTCTACCATTCTGGCCGCTTATAACATAGATCCGGCTACGGTTCATGAGCTGGCACAGAAAGCCAAAGATGTATTCAATGTTCGAGGCATCCGTCCCCGCCGCAATTATACCCTACTCCATGCCCAGGATGCGGCCAGTACCGCACAGTACTTTATTTATGAGCCGGATGATGTACACTACGTCATCTATGATCTGCGTGATAGCCTTAATGTAATCAAACACCAGCGCGAGATAGAAGTAGTAGAGCGCGAACTGGTCGGCGAGATCAGAGGCTCCCTCTACCAATCGGTACTGAAAGCAGGTGGCTCAGCTAAACTGGTGAATAAGCTGGCGGATATTTACGGCTGGCGTCTCGACCTGAACCGTATCCAGGCGGGAGATACCTTTAAGCTTATCTTTGAAGAGAAACAGGTCAATGGCAAAACCATTGAGCAGGGGCAGCTGAAGGGTGCGTTTATTGAGCATAAGGGTCAGCAACTGTACGCCATCGGCATTGACCAGGGCAATGGTATCAGCTATTATGACCAGGACGGCAAAAGCTTCAAGAAGGCTTTTCTGAAAGAACCGGTAGAGTACAGCCGCATCAGCTCCCGCTTTACCCAAAGCCGCTTCCACCCGGTACAGAAGATATTCAAGGCGCACCTAGGTACTGATTTTGCGGCTCCCACCGGTACCCCTATCCGCACCGTAGGTGATGGTGTAGTTGTAGAAGCAGGCTATAGCAGCAGAAACGGTAACTACGTAAAGATCAGGCACAACAAGACCTATACTACACAATACCTGCACATGTCGAAGTTTGCTAAGGGTATTCGTAGTGGTACCCGCGTGGCCATGGGACAAACCATTGGCTACGTTGGCAGCACAGGACTTTCCAGCGGACCACATCTATGCTTCCGCTTCTGGAAGAATGGTGTGCAGGTAGATGCCCTGAAAGAAAAACTGCCCCTGGCCGAGCCCGTTACCAAGAAATATCAACTGGCTTTCCAGGCCGCCAAAGAAGATATCATCGGACGTATGGAGGCGATGGATGTCAATGGTACCAGGCAGGATATGCTGGCGGCCAAAGAGTCAGTTCTTGACGAGAAGATATAGCTACTAGTTGTTAGGTGTACTGGTTACTAAGGTTATAGAATATTTGGTATAAAATTTATAGTTTATGTTGGTTATGAAACTCCATAAAAATGCTAGCCTTACTCTAAGGCAGCG
>NZ_JAFEUV020000003.1:194857-706713 GCF_017355915.2 Telluribacter roseus | reverse complement strand
AGTTCCTTCTGCTGTTACTTTTTCAGAAGAACTTTCTGCTTCACTACTAGGGGCTTCTTGTGCCCCGGCCGGACCGTCTGTCCTGCCTGCTTCCCGTTGATTGGGAGTGCAAAAGTAGTATATGCACTACCTATATTGCAAGTGTTTTAGCAGATATTTTTTCAGCTTTTACTAAGTGCCTCATAAGGAGGGTAAAGCGGCTGATGGGTTTGCTTCCGTATCGGAGCCTTAGAAAGAACAACGGTAGATGCTCCCGGAGTTCCTATGCTCGGGAAGTTTTATAGGACTTTCTTATTGTTAAAAGAAAGGGCCCCGATTTAGTAGCGGGACCAGAAGTATAACAGCAGTTACTCTTCGTGAAGTTCCTTAATACAGTATGACTTTCTAGATGATTCTTCCTGTAAAGGAACAGCTACTTTGGAACGGCCCGGCTCTATCTGTGCGACCTCATATATAACACCACGTGGTGTTTCCGAAGTTCCTACAAAAGCAGGGATGGAGGTAGGCTCTTTATTACATATATATAGGATAACAGGAAGACAACTTAAAAAGCCTCGCCGATGGTAGCATATAAGTTGCCATGACCGTAGGGAGACATACCGTAGTCGATGCGGATATTGAGGTGGTTCTTTTTCTGAGCGGTCAGGCGCAGGCCTACTCCGTAGGTGTACTTGGGCTTGTTGAGTCGTACAAGATCTTTTTCGTTACCCATGAATCCTACGGCTCCAAAACCTACCAGTCCTATAAACCGCCACACCTCCCAGCGCGCTTCAGCCTGCCCGATCAGGGCATTCTTGTCCCGGAAGAAGCCTTCGTAGACGCCCCGCATTTTCTTCTGCCCTCCCAGGAATGACAACTGGCTGAATGGAATGTTGTCTCCGACGGTGGCGCTTGCCACATAATTAGTAGCCAGTACCACCTTTTTGTGGAGAGACTGGTAGTGGGCCAGGTCTACGTAGAAGCGGGTAAAGTTGCGGTCGGCGCCAAATACACGGGATGTGGGTAATATATAGGCCTCAGCAAAAATACCCCGGCGCGGATAGAACACAATGTCCCGCGTATCCCGAAGTACGGATACGCCAAGGCCGGAGGTACGGCTGAAATCGCTCCCTTCGATCCGACCGGAAGCCAGTTCACCACCAGGTCGGGTACCTGTGACATTGTACCCCTCGTACTGGTACCGGAGTCCCAGGTAGGTATTGGGTGCTACTAGCCTAGCGGCCAATAGACGTATCCGGGGGTACTGTACATCAAACACCTCCTGCTCTACCCGATTCTCCCCTATGCCGTAGTAGAAGTAGTTGTACTTGTACCAGCCATTGTCCCCACTGAAGTAGTAGCGGTTGTTGTCATAGAAAATCGTAAAAGGCAGAAACACCAGGATCTGCTTCTTTTGGGTATATGTATTGCCAAGGGATAGTTGCGAAGGCTTGGCACCGATCGAATCACGGGCGAAGGAGAAGGTGGCTGCCACTACCGCTCCGGCCCCAAAACCCGTTTCGGGCAGACGAAACACCACCGGCACCGGTACGATGGTCTTGTCCCGGAGGAACTTCCGTTTTTCCGGCTGCAAGGTATCAGATACGGCACCCATAGTACAGGGGGACCAAAGCATCATTACCAGGAACCAGAAGTTTATTTTCATCAGGATACTTTTTCACAAAGCTATGCTTACAATACCTGTTGATACATCTTTTTGTTTGGGCGGGGTGAAAGCGAAAACAAAGATTATCCGGCAGCAGCAAACATTTATCCGTAAAAAATACCAAAACTCCCCCGCCTGCCCTAATTTTACCCGCTCAATTGGGTTCTTTTTACTTTCTACATCTATTTATAACTAATGGAATACCGTATAGAAAAAGACACCATGGGTGAGGTACAGGTACCGGCTCATGTGTATTGGGGCGCTCAGACGCAACGCTCGATCATGAACTTCCCGATCGCGCAGGATATTAATAAGATGCCGAAGGAGATCATCAAGGCATTTGCTTACCTGAAAAAAGCCGCCGCTATTACCAACTACGAGGCGGGCGTACTTCCCAAAGAAAAGTCAGACCTGATCGGACGCGTGTGTGATGAAATCCTGGAAGGAAAGCTGGACGAGCAGTTTCCGCTGGTAGTATGGCAGACGGGCTCCGGTACCCAGTCCAATATGAACGTGAATGAGGTAGTAGCCTACCGCGGACACGTACTGCAGGGTGGCGAACTGAGCGATAAGCAGAAGTTTCTGCACCCCAACGACGATGTCAACAAGTCACAGTCGTCCAATGACACCTACCCTACGGCTATGCACATCGCGGCGTACAAGATATTGGTAGAAGTAACCATCCCTGGTATTACCAAGCTACGCGATACACTCAAAGCCAAAGCGCAGGAATTCAAAAATGTAGTAAAGATCGGTCGTACGCACTTTATGGATGCGACACCTTTGACGCTGGGCCAGGAGTTTTCGGGCTATGTATCGCAGCTGGATCACGGTCTGCGGGCTATTAACAACTCACTGGCTCACCTGTCGGAGCTGGCGCTGGGAGGTACTGCGGTGGGTACGGGTATTAATACGCCCGAAGGCTACTCAGAAAATGTTGCCCGCCACATAGCTGACCTGACGGGTCTGCCTTTCGTAACGGCGGAGAACAAGTTTGAGGCCCTGGCTGCTCATGACGCCATCGTGGAAGCACACGGTGCGCTGAAAACCGTAGCCGTAAGCCTGATGAAGATTGGCAATGACGTACGGATGCTGTCGTCAGGACCTCGCTCGGGTATCGGTGAAATATTCATCCCCGACAACGAGCCTGGTAGCTCGATCATGCCCGGTAAAGTAAACCCTACCCAGAGCGAAGCCATGACCATGGTAGCGGCTCAGGTACTGGGTAACGACGTAGCGATTAACATTGGCGGGGCTAACGGACACTTCGAACTTAACGTGTTCAAGCCGCTGATGGCGTACAACTTCCTGCACTCGGCTCGCCTGATCGGTGATGTATGCGTGGCGTTCAACGATAAGTGTGCCGTGGGGATCGAGCCGCTGCACGACAATATCCGCAAGCACGTGAACAACTCACTGATGCTCGTAACCGCTCTGAATACCCGGATCGGCTACTACAAAGCGGCTGAGATTGCTCAGACTGCCCATAAGAACGGCTCGACCCTGAAAGAGACGGCCGTTGCGCTGGGTTACGTTACTCCCGAAGAGTTTGACGAGTGGGTGAAACCCGAAGATATGGTCGGTAAAATAGACTTGTAAGGGTAAAAGGAGGAAAGCAGGAAGGGAGGAAAGAAGGAAAGTAATATAGAGAGGAAGAAGAATAAGGAATTTTGATGCCCCAGCGGGGCCTCACCTTAGTAGCCTTCCCGGCTAGTGCAAGTTGGTAGCTCCGTAGGAGCGACACCTTATTAGACGCTCCTTAATTGTAATTTTAAAAAACTTACCCCTCACTCCTGACAAGTTTTTTGTTCAATATTAGGAATGGCCTCGCCTTTGGGCGGGGCTTTTTTACTTTTATACAATTACCTACCTTTATCTCAGCGATCCAGCCACACGATTCGCCTGTCAACACACTTAAACTATATTAGCTATGAGACCACTCCCCTACCTACTCGTAGTCCTGCTCCTACTCACTTCGTTGGTAGCAGACAGCCAGAACCTGACTGATCTGAAAGACCGGGAAATTGTATTCCGGGGCGTCAATGTCATCCCCATGGATCAGGAACGGGTACTTACTAATCAGAATGTCGTGGTCCGAAATGGTAAGATTGCAGCTATTACTCCGGCCGCGCAGACTACTTACAAGCAGGATGCTCTCGTGGTAGAGGCCCGAGGCAAGTACCTCATCCCCGGCCTAGCCGAGATGCACGCGCACGTACCGCCGGTAGACGATATGGATCCCATCAAGGAGGTACTTACGCTCTTTATTACCAATGGCGTCACTACCATACGGGGCATGCTCGGCCACCCCCGCCACCTCGACGTACGGGAGCGACTAAAGAAGGGAGAACTGCTGGGCCCGCACCTCTATAGTACTGGTCCTTCTTTCAACGGCTACTCCGTCAAGATCCCTTCCCAGGGAGCCGAGATGGTACGGGCGCAGAAGCAGGCGGGCTACGATTACCTGAAACTACACCCCGGCCTCACCCGCCAAAACTTTGAATCGGTTGCCAAAACGGCCAAGGAAGTAGGGATACCCTTTGTGGGGCACGTATCCCATGAGGTGGGCGTATGGCGGGCTATTGATGCCGGCTACTCTTCCATTGACCACCTCGACGGTTTTATCGAAGGAATGGTACCCGGTATCGAATCCATGAACGAGCAACAGATAGGTTTATTTGGGATGTACATAGCTGACAAAGCAGATCGGAGCCAGATGCCGAAACTGATGCAGGCGCTTAAGGACAAGAAAGTATGGGTAGTACCTACGCAGGCCCTCGCCGAAAGGTGGCTGTCGCCCATTGCGCCGGAGGAACTTAACAATGCGCCTGAGATGGTGTACATGAATGCCCAGACCCGCAACAACTGGGTAAAGACCAAGCAGGACCTGCAGGCAAATCCTTCCTATAATAAAGCCAAAATCAATGACTACCTCAAGCTACGCCGCGACCTGATCAAGGCTTGCCAGCAGAATGGCGTAGGTCTGCTACTCGGCTCCGACGGTCCGCAGGTATTTAATGTACCGGGCTTCTCGGTTCACCACGAACTGCAGTACCTGGTCGACTCGGGCCTTACTCCCTACCAGGCCCTCCAGACGGGTACTGTCAACGTAGCTCAGTACCTGGGCCGCTCCGACATGGGTACCATTGCGGTAGGTAAGGAAGCTGACCTGGTCCTTCTGGAAGGAAACCCCTTACAGGACATCGGCCAGACCCGCCGTATAGAGGGAGTACTTCTGGATAGCCGCTGGCTGCCGAAGGACTTCATTCAGAATGAGTTGAAAAAGCTGGCGAAGTAGAGGAATACAATAAGGAGGTTGGGAGTACTGAAGTGCAAGTAGTTTATCATGCCTGATGAGTCTGTAAGCAACACCTTTCACCTGAATGATTAATAAATCTAAAAAAATACTGACAATCAAATGAAGACAATCGGGCTCATTGGTGGGATGTCTTGGGAGAGTTCGGATTTATATTACCAGATAATCAATAGAAAGGTACAAGCTACATTAGGAGGTGTCCATTCCTGCGACTGCCTGATGTACTCGGTGGACTTTGCCGAAATTGCCGACTTACAACATCAAGGACAATGGGACTTATTATCTAAAAAAATGGTATCCGTTGCTCAAAAACTTGAACTGGCTGGCGCTGATCTGATAGTACTTTGTACAAATACGATGCATAAAGTAGCGGCCGATATTGAGGACAATATTAAGGTTCCATTCTTACATATTGTGGATGCGACAGCGGAGGAAATCCAAAAGAAATCGTACAGGAAACTTGGCTTGCTAGCGACAAAATTCTCCATGGAAGAAGACTTCCTGAAGTCGCGGTACAAAAGCAAATACAACATGGAGACTATTGTCCCTGATAAAGCAGACCGGGAGGAGGTTCATCGGATTATTTATGAAGAGTTGGTAAAGGGAATCATCAAAGCCGAGTCCAAGCAACGTTATATGGAGATCATTGACAATCTGATTCAGAAAGGAGCAGAAGCAATCATATCGGGTTGTACAGAAATAGAACTCCTGATACAACCAGGGGACATTCGAGTCGACCTATTTCAGACGACAAAGATTCACGCAGAAAAAGCGGTTGAAATTGCTCTGAGCTAAGCTAAAGTACCTTCTTCTAATAGAAGTAATATGGTGCTGCAGGTAACTGCACATAAGATGTTGTTGGGCTGGGGTAAATAGTTTAATCATTACTAATTACAAGGTTACATGATTAAAATGCGAATATTCTTTACGGGAGGATCAGGAAAAGCAGGAAAGCACGTGATCCCTTACCTGCTCAGCCAGGGACACAGAGTAGTGAATGTAGATCTGACACCTTTGAATCACCCGGGGGTAGATAATCTAGTAGCTGATATTACAGATTCGGGACAAATGTTCAACGCCATGAGTTCGTATGCTGCCTTAGATGAGCTAGAGCCAGGCAATGGCGTCCCCCAATTTGATGCGGTAGTACATTTTGCGGCCGTGCCCCGAATCCTGATCAAACCGGATAACGAAACGTTTCGCGTTAACACTATAGGTACCTATAATGTAATTGAAGCGGCGGTTAAGTTGGGTATTAAGAAGATCATTATTGCGTCGTCCGAGACTACCTACGGTATCTGTTTTTCCGACGGCCAAACCGATCCTCATGTGCTGCCTCTGGAGGAAGACTATGATGTTGATCCCATGGATAGCTATGGATTGTCGAAGGTGGTGAATGAGCAGACGGCACGCAGCTTCCAGCGGCGGTCAGGCTTTGATATATATGCCCTGCGTATCGGTAATGTGATTGAACCGCACGAATACGCTGAACTGTTCCCGCACTACTTCAAAAACCCCGAAGTACGTCGCCGGAATGCCTTCTGCTATATCGATGCGCGTGACCTGGGACAGATTGTGGATCTGTGTCTGAAAAAAGATGGTCTAGGCTTTCAAATCTTCAATGCCGGTAACGATCACAACGGGGCAGTTATCCCCAGCAAAGAACTGGCTGAACGGTTTTTCCCGGGTGTACCCATTACCCGTGAATTAGGGGAACACGAAGCTCTTTTCTCCAATCGCAAAATCCGGGAAGTGTTGGGGTTCAAGGAGCAGCATAACTGGCAGCAGTACGTGCAATTAGAAAATGGCTAGTAGGTAACTAGAATAGAAGGCTAGTATTCCAATAGATGTACTCCATCAGGAATACTAGCCTTCTCACCTCCTCCAACACCTATAAACCTCCTCTTTGGCTGGTGGCCGCAACATGACAGTACATGAAAAACTACTTAAAGGCATTCAACATACTTACCGATGAAGACATAGAACTTGCCCTGCAGCTGGGACGAACTAAAACAGTCAGGAAGAATGATTTCTTTATTCGGGAGGGGCAGGTATGTAAGGATGTAGCGTTTGTAAAGTCAGGCTTCTTCAGATCGTATTACCACAATAGCACCGGCGAAGATATTACCTACTGCTTTTCGTTTGCCGGAACGTTCATTGCAGCTTATTCTTCATTTTTAACCCAGCAGAAGTCAGTAGAGAATATCTATGCCATGACGGATGCTGAGATCTTCGTGATCCCCAGGGAGGGAATCCTCCAGCTGGAACAAACGAGCGTCAACTGGTTGCGGCTTAGCAAAATGCTGGCCGAGCAGGAGTTTATGAAAATGGAGCAACGCGTATTTATCCTGAAGGAAAACGCCGAGATCAGGTACCTGGACCTGCTACACAACCATCCTGAGTACCTCCAGCAAATCCCGCTCAACCACTTGGCTTCCTTTCTGGGCATCACCCAACGGCATCTGAGCCGGATACGGGGATTGATCCGGAATTAGACATTTGTCATTTTTTGCCAGAGCTATATTCCCCTGCTTTGCAAAAAAGACAACATGAAAAACGTATTGATCATCAACGGGCACCCCGATCCCGATAGCTATAACCACGCCCTGGCTAGTGCATATAGGGCAGGCCTCAGCAGGACAGGCGCCACCATTACGCAAATCAACATCGGCGAGCTCCATTTCAACCCCAGCTTACGATATGGGTACAGGCAAAGAACCGAACTGGAACCCGACCTGGTAGAGGCCATCGAACAGATCAAACAGGCCGATCATATGGTCTGGGTATTTCCGATGTGGTGGTACGGATACCCGGCTATCATGAAAGGCTTCATTGACCGTACTTTTCTTCCGGGTATTACTTACCAACCTGTACCCGGCAAGCCCTTCCCCCGCAAATTACTCAAAGGCAAAACCGGCCATATCATAGTCACGGCCGATGCACCCAGGTGGTATGACTACCTGTTCATGAGGAGTCCTGCTATTAATCAATTTAAAAAAGGTACGCTGGAATTCTGCGGCATCAGCCCGGTGCGGGTAACCTACATTGCCCCGATCAAAGAGTCGAGTGTACCATTTCGGGAGAAGTGGCTGGAAAAAGTACAGGCACTCGGTGAAAAAATAAAATAACAAGTACCCCGTATACCCCTCCAATAAAATATCATTACTAAAACTTATGAAACAAGTAGCCAGGGATGTGTATCACCTGCCAGTAATGCCCATGAACAGCATAAACTGTTATGTGGCAGAAGGTTTTCTGATCGATGCCGGTATCAGAAGCTCGGCCGGTAAGATCATCAATAGCATAGCCGATAAAGAGGTGTATGCTTCCCCCCCCTACTCCCCTACCCGCTTTATTTGCTGCTTGCTCAGAAATCTGGGGGTGATCTCGTGTCGGGGTACCGCTAGTATAAGAAGACTCATAATACCTAGACAGAAAGTTACCAAGACGGTAACTTTTCTTTTTATATTTGAGTTTCAAAAATCGTAACGGTGAGAGTAATAGCTAAACGAACGCTGCGGGATTTCTGGGAGAAACATGCCGATAGTGAGCAGCAGCTAAAAGCCTGGTATAATGAAGCCGAACAAGCTGATTGGAAATCTCCGAATGATATCAAGAAAGAGTATCCTTCGGCTAGTATTCTAGAAGATAACAGGATGGTCTTCAACATTAAGGGGAATAACTATAGGCTAATTGTCAAAATCAACTACAAGTACGGCATTGTATGGATTCGTTTTGTAGGTACTCATGCCGAATATGATAAAGTGGATGCTACTAAAGTTTAGGGAGAAATGAACATCAGGTTGATAAAAACAGAAGAGGATTACCAGCTAGCCCTACAAAGGCTGGAAGCCATATTTGATGCTGAACCGGGTACGCAGGAAGGGGATGAGCTAGAGGTACTTTCTTTTCTTATTGATTCCTACGAGAAAGAACACTTTCCTATTGAAGCGCCAGACCCTATCGAAGCGGTCAAATTCAGAATGGAGCAGTTGGGCATAAAGCAGAAGGACCTAGCCGAAGTACTTGGCTTTAAAAGCAGGGTGAGCGAAGTGCTGAACAGAAAAAGGAAACTAACGCTGGAAATGATTAGGAGACTCCACAAGGAACTGAATATTCCGACGAATGTACTTATTCAGGAGTACTAGCTATATTTCCCCCTACTCCCCTGCCTGCTTCATCTGCTGCTTGCGGAGCTTGCTCAGGAACTCGGGGGTAATACCCAGATAAGAGGCAATGTAGTGCTGGGGGACCCGCTGGGGGATGGTGGGGTAGCGCCGGAGGAACTCCTGATACTGGTCCAGAGCCGAGTAGGTGACTGTTTTGAAGAGGCGGCCCTGTACAACAGACAGGTGCCGCTGAATCATCAGGCGGAACATACGCTCCAGCTTAGGTACCTGCTCCAGTAGCCGCTCTTTGGACGCCCGCGATAGCAGCAGCAGCTCACAGTCTTCCAGAGTTTCAATGTACATAAAGCTGGGAGTGCCATTTTCGAAGCTGGTAATGTCACTCACCCACCAGTCCTCCACCGCAAACTCCAGCGTCAGCTCCGTACCCCGGCGGTCCAGTAGGTACTCCCGGATGCAGCCCCGGTTGACGTACGCCTCAAACTCACATACTTCGCCTGCCCTCAACAGTATCGTCTTCTTAGGTACAAGCTTATATACCAGGCTGTCCTGAACAAGCACCAGTTCCTCCGGCGTGAGCTGAATGTACCGGGCTATGTAGTTATGAATATTCTGAAACATCCTGCTGCCAATGGGGGTTCAGCTACTTACGTGTAGAAACAACTTTCGAATATAGGGGACAGCTATTTCTTGTCCTAGTTCAATGCGTGGTGGCCTCCCCTTTTCGGACTTTTGTACCGGCAGTGACCAGTGGAGTACCGGTCGACACTGCTCCTTATACAGTACCAAACCCATATTAACTCATGACGTACTTACCTTCTCCGCAACGCTACCAGGATATGACCTACCGGCGCTGTGGTAACAGTGGCTTACTGCTGCCGGCCCTGTCGCTGGGCCTCTGGCATAACTTTGGCCATATAGACAACCTCGAAAACGCCCGTGCGATGCTGCGGCTGGCCTTTGATCAGGGCATCACCCACTTCGACCTGGCCAACAACTACGGTCCGCCGCCGGGCTCAGCCGAAGAGGTATTCGGCCGGATCTACAAAGACGATTTCCAGAGGTACCGTGATGAGCTGGTGATATCTACCAAGGCGGGCTGGGCCATGTGGGAAGGTCCCTACGGCAACTGGGGATCGCGCAAGTACCTGGTGGCGAGCCTGGACCAAAGCCTGAAACGGATGGGGCTGGACTACGTAGACATCTACTACCACCACCGACCCGACCCGAACACCCCGCTGGAAGAGACCATGACGGCGCTGGACCATATTGTACGCCAGGGTAAGGCCCTGTACGTAGGCATCAGCAGCTACCGCCCGGCCGAAGCGGCTAAGGCCATAGATATACTTAAGCAGTTAGGTACACCCTGCCTCATTCACCAGCCCCGGTACTCGATGTTTGACCGCTGGGTGGAAGATGGACTGCTGGATGTACTGGAACAGAAGGGCGTAGGATGCATTCCGTTTTCGTCCCTCGAGCAGGGCCTGCTGACCAATAAGTACCTGAAGGGTATACCGGCCGACTCCCGCGCGGCAAATCCCCGCGGTAACGGTGCCATTGAGGAAGGGCAGATTACGGAAGAAAAAGTAAACAAAGCCATTAAGCTTAACGAAATAGCAGCCCGACGTGGACAAAACCTGGCGCAGATGGCCCTGTCGTGGGTGCTGAAAGATCCCAGGATTACCTCCGTCATACTCGGCGTAAGTAAGCCACAGCAGATCACCGACTCGCTACAGTGCCTGCAGAATCTGCAATTTACGGAGCAGGAATTGGCCGAAATAGAGGCCATCCTGGCCGGAAACCAGTCTGTAGGGGCAATACAGTAGACTATCGACCTCTAAGTACTTATATTTACGCCTTTATTAGGAAGCCTGATAACCACAGAAACAATGACAAAACCCATTTCAATTTACACAACAGCCGCCGCACTGATCATAAGTGCCTGTACTGCTGCCTTTGCTCAAAACGGGTCAGCCACCGCAAAGGCTGGTAACCTGCCTCCCGTTGAGACCAAAGAGGCCAACTCACCTAACAACTCGCCTGCATTCAAAGGCCAGACCCGCGTAGCCGGTATAAAAACCACAACCCCCTACGAAGGTAAGGTACTGACCGAGGAGCTGAAGCAGCCCTGGGGTATTACAAGCTTGCCGGACGGGCGCCTGATTGTGACCGAAAAGGCAGGTAATCTGCGCATCGTAACGCAGGACGGAAAAGTAAGCGAGCCGATCACGGGCCTGCCCGAAGTACACCACAAAGGACAGGGAGGTCTGCTGGGCATAACCCTGGACCCTAACTTTGGCCGGAATCGCATGGTATACTGGGTGTTCTCGGAGCCTACGGATGAGGGCAACCTGACGGCCGTAGCCAAAGGAAAACTATCGGCTGACGATAAGAAAATTGAAGGCGCCACGGTGATCTACCGCGCTACTCCCTACTATAAGGGCAACCTACACTACGGTGGTCGTATCCTGTTTGACAAGCAGGGCAACCTAATCGTGAGTACCGGTGAGCGTTCTGACCTGGCTACGCGCCCTCAGGCGCAGTCGCTGGATTCGGGCCTGGGTAAGGTTGTGCGCATTACAACCGATGGCAAGCCCGTATCCGGCAATCCATTCATGAAGCAGCAAGGTGCCCGCCCCGAGATCCTCTCGTACGGACACCGCAACGTGCAGGGGTTGGCCTTCCACCCCGTAACCGGTGACCTGTGGGAGAATGAGTTTGGTCCCCGCGGCGGTGATGAGCTCAACCGCATCGAGCCCGGCAAAAACTATGGCTGGCCTACCATCACCTACGGTATTGAGTACAGCGGCAAGACCATCGGAGAAAATAAGCAGGAGCGGGAAGGCATGGAGCAGCCCGTGTACTACTGGGATCCGTCGGTATCACCCAGCGGTATGACGTTCTACACCGGCAACCAGATACCTGAGTGGAAGAACAACCTCTTCATTGGTACCCTGAGCGGTATGCACATAGCACGACTGGTACTTGACAAAAACCGCGTGGTAGGCGAAGAGCGCCTGCTGGCTGATCAGACCCAGCGCTTCCGCGACGTGCACCAGGGCAAAGATGGTGCTCTCTACGCCGTTACTGACCAGGGAAGACTGTACCGAATCGGTAAAAAATAATAGCAGGTACTTCGTATGTCTCTACCGAACGGAGCCTCCTGAGGAGGCTCCGTTCTTGTTTAGTAGCCCCCCTGATGTACTGGATTTTATCTACCCTAAAATACCTGGCTACGAGACTCCGGGTTTGCGGTAAACTACCTACATTTATAGAGTAAACTATAAGGTGGTAGAAATGAAAGACGATGTTTATAACCTGCCGGATTCGCTCATCGGCGGCAGCAGCAGCCCGGATGCTTCCATTCATTTCTACGCTACGGCAGCCCCATCCGTTAAAAACAAGGTAGTGTTCTCGCAGAACCTGATCTGCATCCTGATCCACGGTACCAAGGAGGTGTTTACGTCAACCAGTTATAAGAAGATCAGCCACGATGAAATCTTCTTCCTGAACGCCGGGAGTGTACTGATGTCGGAAAGGGTACCAGGCAACAGCCATCTGGAAAGCATCCTCATCTTTTTCAGCAACCAGTTTCTTACCGACTTTTGTATTAGGCATAAAGTACATGCCTCCCAAAAAGCCGGTGAGCCACACGACCTGATTACTATCGGCAAAGACCCATTTCTTCACCAGTTCGAAGTATCCCTGAAGCTTATGCAACAAGAGAGCCTCGCGGAGCTACAGAAGATTAAAGTAGAAGAGCTGTTGATGTACTTACAAATCAGGTACCCAACCCCCTTTGGCTCGTTCGTCAGCCAGGCCCTCACCAGCTCGCCCGAGCAGCGGATCAGGCAGGTTATTGCCGCCAACGTAGACAAAGGACTCAGCAGTGATGAGCTTGCCTTTCTGTGTAACATGAGCGTTTCTACCTTCAAACGGCATTTTACGCATATGTTCAATACCAGCCCCAGAAAGTACCTGATCGAGCAAAGAATGCAGCGAGCCTGGCAGTTGCTGATGATGGGCAGGCGGGCATCCGAAATATATGCTGAATTGGGTTACGAAAATCTATCTTCGTTTAGTACTGAATTTAAGAAACACTTCGGCCTCTCGCCCAAAAGTTTGCTAAATAGTTAGCCCGTTGAATTTGAACCAGGAGAGAAAGCTTTTGAGCCATTAGCGTAACTACTATTTGTGAGCTTGTCCGGAACTTGCCGAAGGTACCCACACAGTACTTACAGCAGTCAGGTACTCTACCGGAGTGCCTGACAGAAAAACAGGGTCCCATTTTACAATACTCATCACTAAATTGGATAAGCCATGCCAACCAACTATCTGGACAGCGTCATCAGGCAATTTGAGTACTACAAGCTACTGGGCGAAAAGACATTCGGGCAAATTCCCGATGAGAAGCTCTTCTGGCAGTACAACGACGAAAGCAACTGCATAGCTACCATTGTCAAACACCTTTGGGGTAATATGCTTAGCCGCTGGACCGACTTCCTGACAACGGACGGAGAAAAAGAGTGGCGCGACCGGGACGCCGAGTTTGACAATGATGTCCTTTCGAGGGAGGACTTGCTCAGCAAATGGAATGAGGGCTGGAAGGTACTCCTCGACACGCTACACCGCCTTCGTGAGGAAGACCTTGACAAGACCATCTATATCCGTAACCAGGGACACACGGTTATGGAAGCCATCAACCGCCAGCTGGCCCACTACCCGTACCATATCGGGCAGATTGTATTCATCGGGAAAATGTGTGCCGAAAAGTGGGACTCCCTATCCATTCCGAAGGGTAGTTCCAAAAGCTTTAATGCCGAAAAATTTGCCAAGCCGAAACATAACGAGCATTTTACGGATGAATTTCTCAAAAAGGAAGAAAAGTAGACCTGCTGCCTATGGACTTTTCACTACCTCATTCGCTGGAAGTACTCGAACGAACGCCGGAGGTTCTGCATCGGATGCTGCACGGCATTTCGGAGGATTGGACCTCCCCTAACGAAGGCGAAGGTACCTGGAGTGTCTTTGATGTAGTCGGGCATCTGATTCACGGCGATAAAACGGACTGGCTCGTCAGGACCAGGATTATTCTATCCGATCAGAATACTAAAACGTTCGACCCCTTTGACCGATTTGCTCAGTTTGAAACCAGTAAAGGCAAAACTCTGGACCAGCTACTTCACGAGTTCAGAGAGCTCAGGCAGGTGAATATAGAAAGGCTACGGAAGCTGAACATTACCGAGGCAGATCTTGCCAAAACGGGCATCCATCCGACCTTTGGCACGGTGACGTTGCGCCAGCTCCTGGCTACCTGGGTAGTTCATGATCTTAATCATATCGCCCAGATATCCAGAATAATGGCCAAGCAGTACACAGAGGAAGTTGGTCCCTGGATTGATTTTCTCCGTATCCTAAAATCATAAAGCGCCACTACATACGCTAATATTTCATACCTATGACAGAGGAACAAGCTAACCAATTTGCCGAACACTGGATCAACTCCTGGAATAGCCATGACCTGGACGCCATTATGGAGCACTACAGCAATGAAGTAGAATTTCATTCTCCCATGATCACACTGCTCAAGGTTAACGACCAGGGGCTCATAACGAATAAAGACGACTTGAAAAGCTACTTCCGGATCGGGCTCAACGCGTTTCCTGACCTGCACTTCCGGCTGCATAATGTTTTTACGGGCGTCAATACAGTAGTACTGTACTATACGTCGGTGAATGGGCGTAAGGTCACAGAAGTATTCGAGATGGATGACGAAGGAAAAGCCCGGAGAGTGCTGTGTAACTACTCAGCTAGTCAGTCAAACTACTGATCCGCCCATAGACTAAAGAACATTGACCCTGATTCCATAGTAAAAAAGCCGGATACCTATACTTTTGTGTTATTGAATTAGTATTCAATATTCACTAACTCCATTCACTATGAAGACAAGAAAACTACTAGGCTCTATGCTGGCCGCTATGCTGTGTACTACCATGGCACAGGCTCAGCAGAGTTCACTCACCCAACTCTGGACCAGCGAATCGACCCTGCCCATACCCGAATCAGTACTGTACAGCCCTACTGATAAGGTACTGTACGTATCCCTGATTGACGGTAAGCCGTGGGATAAGGACGGCCAGGGGGGTATAGCCAAGGTAGGTCTGGACGGAAAAGTAATCAGCAACACCTGGGTGACTGGTCTGCATGCCCCCAAGGGTATGGGTATAGTGGGTAACCAGCTATACGTAGCCGACATGGACGAGGTAGTGGTCATTGATCGTAAATCGGGCAAGGTGACACAGCGTATCGCCATTGAAGGGGGTCAGCACCTCAACGACGTCTCGGCCAACAAGAAGGGTGAAGTATACGTATCGGACATGCAAACCGGCAAGATCCACCTGATCAAGGACGGTAAAGCAAGTACTTACTACGAAACATCGGCTAACCCGAATGGTGTACTGTCGGTAAACGATGGTCTGCTCATGGCGATCGGTGGGAAGTTACTGAAACTGGATGCGAAGAAAAACGTAACCACGCTGGCCGAAGGTATGGATGCCAGTACGGATGGTATCGAGGAGATCAGACCGGGCGAGTACCTGGTATCCTGCTGGTCGGGCGTGGTATATCATGTAAAGTCGGACGGCAGCAAGCATACCCTGCTGGATACCCGCCAGGACAAAACGAACTCGGCGGATATAGGCTACGATCCGGTAAAGAAGATCGTGTATGTACCTACGTTCATGAAGAATAACGTGACGGCCTATCAGCTCAAATAAGGCTTTCTGAAATACAGATTCAGGGCGCGGAGGCATAGCTTCCGCGCTTTTTTGTTACTCGCCTATCTGATTACGCTCTATAAACTCCCGGAAGGCTTTGCGGTAGGTATCGCTGATAGGCAGGTACACCGCTCCGATCTGGACCTTCTCCCGGTCGATGCTTTCGATGGCCTCCAGCGCTACAATGTAGGAGTTGTGGATCCGTATGAAGCGATCGGCGGGTAGTTGGGATTCCAGCGACTTCATCGTCTGCAGCGACACTATCTTCTTTTGAATGGTATGTATAGCTACGTAGTCCTTCAACCCTTCGATATAGGTAATCTCATCCAGGCGTACCTTCACCAACCGGGTACCATCTTTTACAAATATGAAGGATTGCTGAGGCTCCGCAGCCTTGGACAGGGCAGGTACTTCAGGCAGTGGCTGGGCTACCGTAGGCTGAGCCACATGAAGGCGCCGTGTTACCTTTTCAACGGACTTGATAAATCGCTCAAACGTAATCGGTTTCAGCAGGTAGTCGGCCACGTCCAACTCGTAGCCTTCCAGCGCGTACTCCGAGTAAGCCGTCGTAAGGATGATCAGTGGCTTTTTCTGTAGGATCTTAAGCATGGCAATGCCAGTCACTTCGGGCATCTGTATATCCGAGAACATGATATCTACGGAATTGTGGTGCAGAAAGTCCAGAGCCGACAACGCGTTCGAAAATTGATTGACCAGCTGCAGGTAGGGTATCTTCTGGATGTACTGTTCCAGCAGGCTCCGCGCCAGCGGCTCATCTTCTACTATTATACAGGTATAGGTCATAGCAGCGTCAGTTGGAGTTGTACAGCATAGCGATCTGGTTGGTTATCGACCTGGAGCGTGTAGGCACCGGGGTAGCTCAGCTCCAGCCGGCGATGTACATTCTGTAAGCCTATTCCCGACTTCTCAAGCGCCTCCTCTTCCCTTTGGGGTAGCTTGCTGTTTTCTACGGTATAGGTACACTCGTTGCCCTCCACCCTAATCCGTACGTGTACCCAGGCTTCCTCAAAAGAATTGCTTACCCCATGCTTGAAAGCATTTTCCAGAAAGGTAATAAATATAAAGGGTACAATTAGTTGATGACCGGTAGTACCTTCTACCTCAAAGCAGATCGGTATCTGGTTGTTAAGTCGTAGCTGCTCCAGACTGATGTAGTTCTTCATGTACTCAATCTCCTTATTGAGAGATACCTTAGTCTGATTAGAGTCATAGATCATGTACCGCATCATCTGCGACAACTTCTCTATGACGGTAGTAGTATTGGGCGAATTGGTGAAGGCCAGGTAGTACAGGTTATTGAGCGTATTGAACAGGAAGTGCGGGTTGATCTGGGCCTTCAGAAACCGAAGCTCGGCATTCAGTCGTTCATTCTCAATTTCTTTCTTCTTGGCCTGCAGGTCAAACCAATCCTCCACGAATTTGAGCATCCCCACAAAGATGACAATGAACAGGGTAATGAGCACGTGCTGAATAATAAACCTGTCACTGTAAAGAAACCCTCTGTAAGGGGCACCTCCGTATATAAAACGTTTCAGCCAGATATGCCCGGCTACGATCAGTACAAAGGGTAGCAGAAACTCGACGAGGAACCGGCCCACCTGCCTGTGCTCCAGAAAGCGCGGCAGAAAAATAAAATAATTGAGATAGGCTATAAAGGCCATCAACAGTACGTGCGTGGTGGCATCCCAGAAAGCCAGTACCAAATTAGGCTCACTCCCATGCCTCCCCCCTGTGATCTGGTAGAAGAAAAAAGAGAAGTACAGACACCAGAATGACAGGTGCAGGTAGAAGATTTGCTTGCGCTGTTGTATGCCTTGCATAGTAGAGTACTCAATAAACACAGGATCAAACCAATACGCAGGTACATCCTCTCGCCTCCATAATCCCGATCAGGGTCGAAAACTACAAAATTTATATGCCTGTACAGATACGTACTACCTTATTTTCGACTCTTTACCCTGTTAGGTCTATAAATGCCCCCTTTTGATCTATACTCAGGAAATAGGCCAAAAGTAGGCCGACTGTCGACTAAAAACGTCTGCTGGTCTATTATTCGAATTTATATAAAAAAAGTACTATTGATTTGTAAGGTATTATCAAAGGGAGCCATTCAACTTTACAACATCTTATTTCCATACATAACTTTTACCCATCTTTTACCCATGAAAAAACATTACTCCTTAGCCATCCTGCTACTTATGACAGGAAGTGTGGCCATGGCTCAGTTTCCGGGTGGCCCCGGAGGCCGACCTATGGGAGACGGCAACGGCCGCAGCCGCCCTGCCAATGACGCCCCTGGCTTTAATATGGAATCCAACGGTCCGCGTGGTAATTCCAAGATCAGCGGATTTGTGGTAGACTCCGCCCTGACCAAAGCCGTAGAGTACGCTACCATTGCCCTGGTAGACAAGAATACCAAAAAGCCCATCGATGGTACTGTAGCCGACGAAAAAGGTAAGTTTAGCCTCAACCGTATTGCCGAAGGAGAGTACCGCCTGGTGATCACCTTCATTGGATACAACGAAAAGCAAATCAATAACATCAAAGTAGAGAAGGGTAAGGACCTGGACCTGGGGGTAATTAAGCTCTCGGAAAACACCGTGATGCTGGATGCCGTAAACGTGACGGGCGAAAAGGCCCTGATCGAGGAAAAGGTAGACCGCCTGGTGTACAACGCCGAAAAGGACCTGACCGCCCAGGGAGGTGACGCCTCGGATGTACTCAAGAAGGTACCCATGCTGTCGGTGGACCTGGACGGTAACGTCAGTCTGCGCGGTAGTTCTAATCTACGGGTACTCATCAACAACAAGCCTTCTACCATCGTAGCCAGCAGCATTGCCGATGCTCTGAAAATGATTCCTGCCGAGCTGATCAAAACCGTGGAAGTAATCACGTCGCCCTCGGCCAAATACGATGCCGAAGGATCGGGGGGAATCATCAACATTATCACCAAAAAATCAACGCTGCAGGGCCTTACCCTCAATGTCGACACCGGTATAGGTCTGCGGGGCTCTAACCTAGGCCTGAACGGTAGCTACCGCCAGGGCAAGCTGGGCGTAACGCTGGGTGGTTTTGGACGTGCCTTTTATAACAAAGCGTTCATAACCCTGGACCAGAACACCGTACAGAATGGTACTAACGTACTTACCCGCCAGACGGCTGACGCCTACGACAATGGCCTCTTTGGCCGCTATAACCTGGGCTTCGACTACGACCTGGCCAAGAATCAGTCGCTGACGGCTGGTATCAACTTTGGTACCCGTAACTTCTCCCGCGACCAGGATTTTACAACTGACCTGTTCCGTGATAATGTACTAAGCTCTACCACCTACCGCAACGTAGACAGCCGCGATTACTCCAACACCGTTGATATCAACGTGGACTACATCCGTACGTTCAAGCCAGGACAGGAGTGGTCGGTATCTACCCTGTACAGTACCAGCAACCTGACCAACAACTTCGACGCGGATCTACTGACTGAATCGGGCAGCCTGACCAGCCGTCAGAAAAACATCAACGGCAATACCAACAGCGAGCTTACCGTACAAACCGACTACGTAAATCCAATCGGAAAAAACCAGCAGATCGAGTTTGGGGTGAAGGGTATCTTCCGCGAGGTAAACTCTGACTTCCAGTACCAGATTGCCGGCCCTACGGGCTTGTTCTCTTCGGATGCGCGCAATCCGGCAGGCTACCTGAACTACAACCAGAACATAGCAGCGGGGTACCTGTCGTACACGTTCTCGACTGCCAACAAGTATACCTTCAAGGTAGGCTCACGCTTTGAGCATACGACCATCGATGCCTTTGACCAGAGGAGTACCATCAACATACCGGCTTACTCCAACCTAGTACCCAGCCTGAACATTTCGAAGGCACTGAGTAAGAGCTCTACCATAAAGCTGGCCTATAACCGCCGGATCCAGCGCCCGGGCCTGCAGCAGTTGAACCCCAACTTCAACGCGGCCAACCCACAGAGTATCAACATCGGTAACCCTCTGCTGCGCCCCGAACTAACGGATAACGTAGAGCTGAGCCTGAGCACCAGCATCAAGAAGACCTACCTGAACATATCAGTATTCAGCCGCTCTACCAACAACGGTATTACGCGCCTAACCGTACCTTCCGACACGCTGGCGGGAGCTGTGATCACTACCTGGGAGAACATCGGTCGCGAGCAGGCTACAGGAGCCAACGTATTTGGTAACGTGTTCCTGACTCCCAAGTGGACGCTCAATGGAGGCATGGATGTCTTCTACAACTACCTCGAAGGTATGCAGCAGGATATAACGGGTACATCGGTACCTGTGAGCAACTCAGGCTTTGTGGTAGGCGGACGCCTGCAGTCACAGGTACAGCTACCGCACGGCTGGGGTATCCAGGCCTTCGGGGGGTATCGCGGCAACCGGGTGCAGCTACAGGGCTATCAGCGAGGAATGGGTATGTACTCAGTAGGTGTACGCAAAGACTTCCCCAACAAAAAGGGAAGCCTGGGACTGGCCGCCGAGAACTTCTTTGGCGGAATGCGGATGGTGACTTCGCTGAACTCTCCCCTGTTTAACCAGCGGAATGTCAACTACATCTACAATCAGAACATCAAACTGACGTTCAGTTATAAGATAGGTAAGATGAGTTTCGTGGAGAAGAAGAAAACCCGTGGCGTCCGCAACGACGACGTCAAGAGCGGTGGCGACATGAACTAAGACTTTTGTAGAGAATAGAGTGATCCTGACAGTACCTGAGTATCTGTAATCCATCTATAACCCAAATCTCAATGCCTATGAAAAAGTCGAATCTATTGCTCATGCTCCTGTTTGTAGCAGGACTCACCGCGGCCATTGCCAGGCCTACTCCGGTAAAAGTAAATACCAAGGCCAGTACCTTCAATTGGCTGGCCAAGAAAGTAACGGGTGAGCACTACGGCACCATCAACATCCAGGATGGTACCCTGCTAGTAGACAAGGGTAAGCTTACCGGAGGTGACTTCACCATTGAGATGAATACGCTGACCAACACCGACGGCAAGGATGCTCCTAACCAGCGGCTGGTGACGCACCTGAAATCAGCGGACTTCTTTGATGTAGAGAAATTTCCAACTTCAACCTTTAAGATCACCAAGGCCGTACCTAAGGGTGGAGAGAACTACGACATCACCGGCGACCTGACCATCAAAGGCGTGAAGCAGAGTGTGACTTTCCCGGCTAAGGTCAAAGTGGACGCCAAGGGCAATGTATCGGCCGAAGCCAAGTTTGATGTGGACCGCACCAAGTTTGGCCTGCAGTACCGCTCAGGCTCGTTTTTCGAAAATTTGGGGGATAAGCTGATTTATGATAATTTTACGGTGGATGTTAAAATCGTCACAGGAACAACGGCATAATATTGTATAATACAAAGATATCTAAGAGTTCTTCTATCATAGAAGATTGATTGGTTAAGTCAGAAAAGCTTATTGAATTTCGATAAGCTTTTTTTCTGGACAAATCAATTTTTGGTAGAATACAACACAAAAAGGGGCGGCCTCAGTGAGGCCGCCCCTTTTCTATTTACTATCAGTGACTTATCTCGACTATATATTCTTCTTGTTCAACTCCTTCACCGCAAAGTCAGCGGCGCGGGCCGTCAGAGCCATGTAGGTAAGCGACGGATTCACGCAGGAGGCAGAGGTCATACAGGCACCATCGGTAACGAATACGTTCTTGGCTCCCCACACCTGGTTGTTGCCGTTAAGTACAGACGTTTTCTGATCGCGTCCCATACGGGCGGTACCCATCTCATGAATCGCCATACCCAGGTACGAGCCCCGGTCGTAAGCCTTCACATTTTTCAGACCTGATTTTTCCAGCATCTCGGCGGCATCATTCTTCATATCCTCGCGCATCTTTATTTCGTTTTCACGAAGGTCCGCGTCGAACACTACCAGCGGCATACCCCACTTGTCCTTCTCGGTCTTGTCGAGGTACATCTTGTTTTCGTAGTAAGGCAGCGTTTCACCAAAGCCACCAATTCCCATCTGCCAGTGGCCCGGAGTGGTCATTTCTTCTTTGAAGTCGGCTCCAAAGCTCAGCTCAGCAATACCTCTCTGCCAGCTTTCGCGGCTGGCGCGTCCCTGGTACCCAAAGCCACGCAGGTAGTCACGCTTATCGTTGCCGATGTTGCGGTAGCGCGGTATATAGATACCATTGGCCCGGCGTCCGTAGTAGTACTTGTCTAGATCCCCTTCCCACTCGCCACTCGCTCCAATGCGGAAGTGGTGGTCCATGAGGTTGTGTCCCAGCTGACCCGAGTCATTACCCATGCCATCCGGAAAACGCTCCGAAGTGGAGTTAAGCAGCAGAGCAGTGGATCCCAGTGCACTGGCACATACAAATACGATCTTGGCATTGTAGATCCGCTCTTCCAGCGTCACCGCATCAACTACACGTACCCCCGTGGCCTTATGGGTATCTTTGTTGTACAGGATGTTGGTTACCATAGAGTCGGGGCGGAGCGTGAGGCGGCCCGTCTTGGCGGCCGGTGGCAGCGTACACGATTGTGTGCTGAAGTAAGCTCCGTAGGGACACCCGAGGGCGCACTGGTTGCGGTATTGACAGGCCGAGCGTCCAATCCCTAGCTGTGCCTTACCGGCCGCCGACAGATTGGCCACCCGTCCGATGGTCATTACACGACCGGGAAACTGCTTCTCAATGCGCTTACGCACTTCCTTCTCCACGCAGAACATCTCCATCGGGGGCAGGAACTCACTATCGGGTAACTGAGGTAGCCCCAGTTTCTCACCTGATATACCTACGTGTTTTTCTACGTATGAGTACCAGGGAGCAATATCCTTATAGCGGATAGGCCAGTCTACCGCGATACCTTCCTTGGCGTTGGCTTCAAAATCAATATCACTCAACCGGTACGACTGCCGTCCCCACATGATGGACTTACCACCCACGATATTGGGCCGAAACCAGTCAAATCGCTTTGTTTCTTTGTAGAGAGAGTCGGCATCTTTCATCCAGTACTTCTCGGTCATTTCATTATAGGGGTAGTCACGCGAAAGCTTCGGATGCGTTTCTTTCTGCTCTTCAGTCAGTCTACCGTTGTACTGCAGCTGCCAGGGAGCCTTCAGCGCGTTCTCGTAGCCGGTTACGTGCTCGAGCTGCTTACCCCGCTCGAGCATCAGTACCCTCAGCCCTTTTTCGGTCAGTTCTTTGGCAGCCCAGCCGCCCGACACACCCGACCCCACGACGATGGCATCGTAGGTCATGTCTTTTACTGCATCTATATTTAGATTAGCCATTCGTTATGTACTTGCGTAAGAATAGTGATAGAAACAAACTTAGATAGCCCAGGCCTTCTGTCCCGGCTTGAGGGGTATGCAGGGCTCAAACCGGCCCGGTATAGGCAGGTACTCCAGCGCCTGAGTCGCTCCGATTTCAGACGTAAAATACCCCGTTACGGTAAGCTCCTTCATGCGGCGGAAGAAAGGGGTGTCGCTGGTCATAGTATGCTTTACCATCTCATTCTTTTGAGATAGCGGCAGCTGCTCAAAGCTCTTTCCGAACTTGTTCTTGCTCTCGGTGTTCAGACGTGTCAGACCGTTGTAGAATGTTTCCTGATCTTTTAGCGGAAAGCAGTCACGCATCACCCGCACGATAAACTTCTCCGCACCGGCTGCTTTGGCACCGGGGGTACTGGTAGTAGGAATGATCACATCAGCTACCTCAGCCAGCAGGGCTTCCTGCTCAGCTGTAACATTCACGCTGGGACCATCGTACAGTTTCTCTCCCATTACACCCGCCATGACCGGAGCCGACAGGGCACCTCCCATGAGCAGAGCAATTCTCTGAACAGCTTCTCTTCTATTCATTGCTAGTTAATAAAGATTTAAAAGTTTGAAAAGATTGGATTGCATTGGCACCGGATGAGAAGCACTTCCGGTATACCTGATCCTGGCGTTGGAATAAGAGCTGGTGTCACGGGAGGAGGGTCTTCTTTTTGGGTGATGAACAATTACAAAATAAAAGACGATTTTTACAAGAACTTACCCCTCCCAATTACCTTAAGGATAAAAAAGTATCTTTCAGGGCTTTGAAAGGGTCTGCTGCTCCCGCTTTTTGTCCTTTTGGGCATTTGCGAACATAATTTCTGAACACACTGTTGGATAAGTACATTAGTCGTACTACTCCCATGAAAAGCATAGCCACCCGCATTTGCATTGTTGCACTCGCTGTAGCCTTTACAGCCTGTAATACCTCAAAGAATACCAACAAAGGCAATGGTGACACCAGCGCGGTACGCCAGGTACAACTACTAGCCCCCGAAGGCCGAGCCATCGCAGCCTTTGCATCGGGTTGCTTCTGGTGTACCGAAGAGATTTTCGAAGCAGTCGTAGGGGTTGATTCGGTCGTATCGGGCTACGCCGGAGGTACTGTACCTAACCCTACTTATGACCTCGTCAATACCGAGACCACCGGCCACGCCGAAACGGTACTGGTGTACTACAATCCCGAGCAGGTGAACTACGAAGAGCTGGCCAGAATATTCTACCTCTCCCATGACCCCACCACGCCTAACCAGCAGGGACCTGACCGGGGCTCATCGTACCGCTCCATCCTGTTTTACCGCTCACCCGAAGAAAAACAGATAGCCGAGCGTGTAACGGCTACCATGAATCAGGAGCGCTTCAACGGGCGAATCGTCACGGAGATCAAAAACCTGGATGCCTTCTACCGGGCCGAAGGGTACCACCAGGATTACATCGAGCATAACCCCGACAACCCTTACGTACAGCAGGTGTCCCTCCCCCGTTTTAACAAGTTCAAGGAGAATTATACCGGGAAATTAAAAGGCAACCATTAATTATCCAGTCAGTATTATACAAAAGCCAGCGAGGGGACTCGCTGGCTTTTCTTATTAAGCATAAAGTAAATAACAGCCAGTTTAGTATTTTTCCATTATAAACACTGTACCTAACACACTACTATCTTGAGCCACCTTACACACACCTTTTTACTGGTTGTTTTATTGGGTAGTCTAGTCATGGCACAACCGGCCGTTGTGCAAGTACAGGAGTATGCCAGCGGCCTGACCCGACCAACCGATATCGCCTCCGTCCATGACGGCAGACTGTATGTGGCAGAGGTAGGAGGAAAAATAAGAATCATTTCTCCCGGTGGCCTCCTGCTCCCCCTGCCCCTGCTGGACATTAGTCACAAGTTAAGCGATACGGAATGGAATGGTATATTTGGATTAGCTTTTCATCCTAACTATGCATCCAATGGCTACTTCTTTGTCAAATACATTGGGAAGGATGGCAGCCTGGTAGTTTCCCGCTTCCAAAGGGATGCCACTAACCCGGACTTTTCAAATCCGGCCAGTGAGCAAATTATAATTACTGTACCCTACCAGGGTGGGCATCGGGCTGGAGATATTGCGTTCGGAGCTGATGGGTATTTGTATATTCCAACGGGCGACGGTGAGCCCGGTGGACGGGGCGAGGTAGGTGACCCCACAGGGGTTGCCCAAAACCTTCAATCCTTAAAAGGCAAGATACTTCGAGTCAATGTGGACCAAGGTACTCCTTATTCCATACCGCCTACCAATCCCTATATTAGTAATGGAGATAATATTCCGGATGAAATATGGGCATTGGGTCTGCGGAACCCCTGGCGGATTAGCTTTGACAAACAGACAGGTGATCTATGGCTCGGAGAAAACGGCCAGGATGGCTGGGAAGAGATTGATTTTACACCGGCCGGAACTGCGGGGGGAGTTAACTATGGCTGGAGTTGTTACGAGGGTACCCATCCCTATAACAATTGTCCAGCGAGTAGTAGCTTCACGAACCCGATCTATGAGTACCCGGGTTTTAACAACAACGGAAATAAATCAGCATCGGTAATAGGTGGTTACGTGTACCGGGGACAAAGGTACCCAACACTTTACGGCAGGTACCTGTTTACTGACAATGCTTCCGGGAGAATAGGGAGTATCTACCGAAATCTGGATCAGACCACTACTGTAACTGACCACGGGGTACAGTTAACAAATCCAGTTGCCTTTGGGGAAGATCAGGCAGGTGAGTTGTACGTAGCCACTTTTTTTGAAGGAAAAATATACCGGATAAAAACCAATGAAATCGAAAGTATACAGTCAGGGAACTGGAGTACTCCCTCTACCTGGTCCTGCCACTGCCTTCCTTCGGGTACTGAAAAAGCTATTATTAGTCCCGGCCATACCGTTACTATTCAGGACCAAAGTCCACAGGTCAGAGGACTACATATAGTCGGTCAGATAGAATTTCACAACGTGGGTGTACTCCACCTGACCGACTGAAAGCTTTGTTTTTTCTTAATATCCAAGAAAGGTCTTGCTGGTGATTTCCTGCTTGATGGTGATATAACCAGGATAATCTACTTGCTTATCTCCCACTGCCAGGGTAGGCTTAACCTGTATGGTCAGAATGGCCGGCTTGGCATCCGCTCTACCCGACAGGGCCTGTACCATCGCCAGGAATTCATCTCTCGTCTGCTGATTAGAGATCAACTGGTAAGCATTGGTACTTAGGCTGATGGGTATAGTAGTCCTGCCGGAGTCAGGTGATACCTCAATACGACGATCCAGCAATCCCTTAAATAATTCCGTGTCGGCCAGTAGTATCTTATACTCAAGCTGGTTAACAGCGGCTACCCGGTTAGTAGGGTTCATGATGCTGAGGTTAAGCCGGAGGTTCAGCGGTACATCACGACGTAGTAGCGCCACACCCAAACGAGGGAAACGAGCCAGATCCAATTCACTGGGATTGGTAATAGTCCGGAATTCGCGTACATCAATTCCTGCCAGGTAGATACTATCGGCGGAGGTGATCTGGAATTTGCAATCAGCCAAAGCCTTTGCTTCTTTGATCTGTCTTCCTACACTACATTGAGTGAATACCACCGCGACCATAAGAGCGAGTATTCCAAAAAGTACTTTTTTCATATAAGCTAATCTATTTGTTTCAGTGACGCCTTCGGTTGGTTAGATGCGTCAGCCATTCAAAGGTTTAAAACTTGTCCGGTTGCCGTTCGGCTCCAGTTACCGGCCTGGTCTACGTACAACAACCAGATTTCGTACGTATCAGTTAACAACTTGGTCCCCCAGAAGGAATACTTGTACTCTGTACCGTAATAATTGCCCGTTCTGACAAAATCCATAAAAGGATTGGGCCTGGGTACAGCTGGTAACAGAAACAGGTGCTTGTCAGAACGTAAAGCCACGTACTTGAGTTCTCCGGTGGGCTCCTCCGGCAGTTCATAGGCGAGGGTTACCCGGTTTTTCACCATTCCCGCCCAGCCTGGCTTTTGTTCCGACTTTATATCCATAATCCCTTTCTGCTCCGGATCTTCCTGTACCGGCACAGACGCTAAGCTGGCTGTTAGAGGCGTCAGGGGGTGCACCGGGAACCGGTAGAGCCCGCTCCGGTCAAGATTACGCGTCAGGTCCGTCATCATGGTGGGGTGGTTCCAAAAAAACTTCTGCCCGTAGTCCTGCCCGGTAGTTAGCAGCATCTGGTGCGTAGGCCAGTAGTAGGTGTCGGCAATAAGATCTTCGCGATAGATGCGTACCTGATGCAACGAAATATAGTAGCTCGCCAGATTCACCCCCACCGCCAGTACAAGCGAAGCCCCAACCCATGCCCGCATTATGGTGGCAGGATAACTTTTAATCAGGAGCACCACTGCCAGGTAGCAGCAAACCAGAAATACAGTACCAAAAATCATGTACCGGCGGGCAAATACCTCACCTCCCCAGATGATATTGACACTAACCGGCCGGCTAAGTACCAGCATGGCTCCCGTAGCCAGCAGAAATAGCATACTGCCCAGCAAGAACCAGTAGGTCCAGCGTACCGAAGCCGACTTCTGCTGAAGAATCCGCAGAAAGAACAAGACGAATATAGTGATCAATACAGCCCCTGCCACCACCGATACAATTACATCCAGGTAGTAGCTCGAGGGATGTGGATGCGGCCTGTCCATATAAAAAGTACCGCCCATGAAACTCAGCCCATAGATAAGATTATAGAACAGGTGGCTGAACAGGGCCGCATTATCACCTTTGATGTACTCGTAGTCGAACAGGAAGTAAAAAAGCCCCACCGCCACGGCGGCAGCTATCCATATTCCCATGTGTTTATACCGTTTCTGCAGGAACAGGATCAGGAGTCCAATTGGCCATACCGCCAACCCGCTCCCGCTCACAAAGGTGATGGTCACGGTACAGGCCAGTGCCCCGTAGTACCCCCGGGTGGTATTAAGACTTAGGGCGTAGGCCGCCAGCATGGCAAAAAAGATGAGGGAGGTGTTCTGAATGGCCGCAATACCCCAAATGGCATTCTCGTGGTAGATCAGGTTGAACAACAGAAAAGGCACCGGTACAAAGGCTGCCAGCGATAGGCCCTCTGCCCGCCAAAGCCTATACAGCAGGAACAGGATACCCAGCAGAAACAAATCACCGACTATGATCTGCATTTTTATGTTTTCGGAGCCCGCCAGTTGGTAAATACCCAGCATAACCGCCCGCTCAAAGGCGAAGCGGTGCTGATTGACCTGCTCAAACCAGGCCTTAACCCTGTCTAAGGGCTCGGGAGCATACAGTAGCTTGTAAAACGACTGGAGCAGTTCGTAGTCATCGGTAAAGGGGATGTCTACGGCATGGCTGTAAATGATATAAAAGAAGTATATTATGGGTAAGACTACCAACCCGTACCCTGTAATCTTGGAGAGGGAGGTACTGGGATATCGGCTAATAGCAATACCAAATAGGAGAAGTAGGAGAAGCGTAATAAGAAAGTATGCGTAAAGATAGGTATCGGGTGATAACATTTTTAAGGTCTGTTTATGCCTTATCTAAGTTGAATTAGCTTTTCTTTGTTTGTGTGGAAATCAAAAATTTACTAAAAACTAAACCAATGTGGGAAGTTGCAAACTGATTTTCAGCATAAATACAGACTTTCTGGCATAATTGTTTTCCTACCCATACAAGTCACCACTTTAACATCGACAGCTATGCCCTGGACCAAAGAAAACTATCCGGCTTCCATGAAAAACCTGATGGCTCCTGTACGCAATAAAGCCATCGAGATTGCCAATGCCTTACTTGATGAGGGATACGAAGAAGGCAGAGCCATTGCCATTGCTACGGCCAAGGCCGAGGAATGGGGCGAAAACCGGGGAAAAAAGATCAAGAAGACAAGAGCGACTACCTAAGTATCGCCTCTGTTGTACAGTATAAATCTGATAGATTCCTGAGAAGCGTCGTGCCTGCGTACGATGCTTTTTTTGTTGGTGAAAAGATGTGGAGCTTCCGTTGCAAGGCGCCCCGTTAGCAGCTACCTTTGCGGCCCTGACTACGAAGTTCAACATTTCAAATCGATATATCATGGCAAGCTGGTACCTAGGAAAAATCCGATACCAAAAGGAAGAAGAGAGCGGAAAATTAAAGACCATCAATGAGACTTATCTGGTTGATGCCCTTTCATATACCGAAGCCGAAGCCCGGCTCTACAAGCAGATTGTAACGGGTGCTTCGGACTTTACAGTTAACAGTATCACCCGTATGCGTCTGGCCGACCTGTTTACCTTCGAAGAGGGTGAAAAGTGGTTTAAGGCTAAGGTTGTGTACTACTCCATCGACGAGAAAAGCGGGAAAGAAAAGAAGGTAACCAACTACATGCTGCTCAACGCCGAAGATATCACCCAGGCCCTGGAGCGTATCACCGATAGCCTGCGTACCATGCTGGTCCCCTACGAAACGACGGATCTGAACCTGACCACTATTCTGGATGTATTTCCGTACAGCAGCGATACAGATGAAGAACAGATTCCGGCTAACCTGCGTCCTCTGTCGGAGGTAATGGCGGAGCGGGCTGCTACTGAGCAGTAAGCGATAACTCATGCAACAAAAGGCCTCTGGACTAAGTCCAGAGGCCTTTTGTGTTATAGATGTACCCTAAGTAGCTAGTTCCTGATGATCCGATAGCTGATCGGTGCACAGAGTGTCCGGCATGTGGGGCCGGGGTCCTTGATAGATACCACCGCACTGCCACTGGAGGTACCTACCGAGCAGGCATCTTCAACCTTTGTAATCGTATACGAAGTGGAAGCCGTAGGGTATACCTCGATCATCTGCATGGTGTTGCTGCTGGTGTAGGTATTGCCGTTGGAGAGGGTCACCTTCCAGGGGGCAGTACCCGTATATGCGATGGTAAGCATAGCCGCCTCGTCTTTATCCACGCTCTGGGTACCAGTTAGTGTAGCCGTTGGAACTGTAAAAGCGCAGCCTGTGGCGTTACTAGCGGTTCCCAGCGTAGCCGGTACTTCGTTGCTGGGGCCGCCATCCAACTGGTACACCTCCAGGCTTGGAAAGTCGGTAGTATTCCAGTTAAGGCTGTAGCAACCGGTCGAAGCCTGGGGTATATCAAACGTAATTTGCGACACGGTCCGCCAGGTGGTGTTAACATTGATCGTATCGGTATGTACACCGCCCTGGTAGTTGATGTTGATCGTTACAATGCCATCCTGATTCACGAAAGTCTGGGCGCCGTAGTTACCAGTCGCATAACTCACCTGCGAACTCAGTACCGGATTGTTGAGCACGGCAGTTGGGTACGAAAAGCGCAGGTTAGACGAAGCCAGGGTAAAGGTATGATCCGCATCGGAGGCCCGGACTTCAAGCGCAAACACCACCTTACGTGTAGCACAGTCGGAAGACTGTTGCCGCAGCCTCAGATCAAACCGGCCGCTCTGAGCCATAGTCGTGGCGCTGTAGGCAAGGCACAGGATGAGGAGTAACAGGTAGCGGAGGGGTGACGTGGAGTATAAGTGGTACTTCATAAGTAGCGTTTACGTGTCTATCAGTCAGGCTGCGAGGATAGTACTACTGCCTGCCGATCATTGAGAATTTGCCGTTATTCTGGCTCCAAAGTACCTTATCTGCTACCGACACCTGAGCGTCCAGAGTGTAGTCGGCCTGCTGATACCGGTCAAAAATGCCATTCGACAGCTTCCAGAGGCTAAAATCGTTTACGTTCAGATCAAAGTTCTGATTAGGTAAACCTTTGTTTCCATCGCCCGAAAACATAGCAAATAAGGTGCCAATCTTTTTCTGTCCGGCCGAGCGGGGCGTGGTCGCGGTGTAGGCATCCTGCTGGCTGAAATCATAGAAAATGGTACCATTCTGTACCGGCACGGCCTGGTGCGACAGTACGCCCAGGTGGTTGCGATGCTCCACTACCAGGTAGTACGCCTCCCCTTTGTACAGCTCGGGTAATGTACCCGGGAAACTCAGGTGCCCATCCGAATGCAACAGAGCGGCCATACGGTGTACTAAGTCTTTTGCCGAAGGGGATGTACGCAGGCTTACCAATACCCAATCCACCACATCAGCCGGATAGCTGTCTACTGATTCGGTGCCTGCGTAGTTCCAGGGGCTCCCGCTATACGGCTGTCCGGCCAGTGTAGGTGGCGCCGCAGGATTGACGGGTACTTGTCCCGGCAGTAGCCCACGCTGATTCAGGCTGGTCACCATCTGATTTGTATTGCGTCGCAGCGGTCCCTCCAGAAGTACCCTGATTTGTAGATCCACTACCTGACTCTTACTAACTATAACCGTAGCCTCACCACTCCCCTCGCCCACTCCACAGGCCATATTCTGCACCTGTACCAGACGATACGTAGTGGTAGCAGCAGGTGTAACCGGTACAGTCACCACCAAATCCACCAGATTATCATACACAGAACCATCCGAAAGGGTAAAGCCCCAGGGCGACGCACCGGCCGTACGCCTTACGGTTAGCTTAGTACTTTCACCCAGGCGTATGTCTGCATCAGTGCCGATGGTAGCCTTTACCCTGGGCTGAACCGTGATGCGTATACTATCGGCGGCGCCGCCTGTACGGCCTTCAACGGTACAGGTAGCGGTATAGGAGGAGGGTGTTACAGGCAGTACCTCTACCGATGCTCCCGTAGCCCCGTGCGACCAGGTAACAGTACCTTCGCAGCCCGTAGCACTTAACACCACCTTCTCTCCCTCACAAATGGTAGTTTTATCGGCTGAAATCAACGGCGCTGGCGGTAACTGCCTGAGCTGTAGTAGCTGCGTACTTACGGTACCCATAGTGGCTGGTTGACTGGCCACCACGCGTACCCGGTTGTTTGTTCCACCTACCAGCTCGTCCGGAATCTTTACAGTGAGTGGACTACCCGCTCCGGTAGTCGGGATGGCAAAGAACTCCTCCTCACTAGCTCCTCCCAGCTGGACCGTAAATCTATTTCCTTCTCCAAATTCTCCCGTAGTCTCAAAAGCTACTTCCAGGCTCTCCCCCGGGTATACCACGTTAGTACTCAACGAGGTGGTAGCGATAGTCGGCAGCTGAGTCGTAATGATCTGAAGGGTATAGTCCTCTACTTCTCCGAATGCGAGCTGGCCGCAAGGGTCACTAACCGGCCCGTAGGTATGGTACTGCGACCGTACCCGCATGCGGGTAGTACCCGGCAGGGCTGTGGATGGTACTGTAAACGACGCCGATGCGGTAGGCAGCATCATGGTACTTTCATCGGACTGAAACACCATCTCAGCCCCATCAAACGTACCATTTTGGTTATAATCAATCCAGATGGTCAGGTGCTGCTTGTAGTAGCTTCCTGCTCCACCTGCTACCGCTCTGGCCGTAAAGGTGTACCTTTCTCCCACCTTCACCGGACTCGCGACGCTGGTATAGTCGCTGTAACCGCCCTGGCCACAGTCTGAGTTTAGCGTACTGATCAGCGTCTGGCTGGCATTCCTTAGCAAAAAATCGGCAATGAACACAGGAGAGCAGGCGGTGGTATACGAGGGACGGCAGTAGTGTTTTTGTACCTGCACCGACGCAGTAGCGCTATACGCGAGACCGTTCGAAGCCCTGATCCGGTAGTAGTAGGTATGATGGGAATCAACTTGGGTGTCGAGGTAGGTGGTAACATCCGGCGCCAGCCCGGTTAGGGCCACAAAAGGTCCATCGGGTGAGGTAGCGCGCTCGATCAGGTACCCGCTCTCGTTAGAGTTGTTATCGGTGAAGCCCAGCCGGACTCCCTGCTCGGTATAGGTAGCGATCAGGTTACTTACTACCTCGCCCGGCGCCGGTGCATAATCCAGCGTATACTGGTTGTGCGGGCTTAGTCTGAGTACTACCCCATCACTTATACGGGCGTACTGGCCGGGAGTAAACCTATTCCCACACGAGTAGTAGTACGACATGATGTTAGAAAGAAGAGGCGTAAACTGCTCTCCCCGTGCATCCGTAGCCGTACCCGTGTAGGTACAGCCGGTGGTACTGGTACCAGGTAGCCCGTACGGATCAGCGGGCGTATCACACACCAGATCACCCGCTAGGTTGCAGTTGGCTCCTTCGCCGCGTGTGACCAGCTCGCGGTTCTCTACGGCCGTACTGGCATTGCCATAAAAGGTATGTAGCAGATTAAAGTAGTGCCCCAGCTCGTGCGCTATGGTTTTATGATCAAGCGCCCTGTCCTTACGGACAAAGAGCCGGTTGCTCATGGCACTTGTGGAGGGATAATAGCCATAGCCGGTGATAAGGGAGCCCTCGCTGGTAATCGTGCCCGGCAGGTACAGGTTTATGGCATTGGGTACATCATGAGTTGCGCATAGCGCCGCTTCCTCCGTAATGTCCAGGTCATAGTAGATGTCGCTGTCGATGTAGTCAGGAGTGCTGCCTGCCATGTAGTACTGGATACCTCCCGGTAAATAATGCTGATTCAGATCAGACAGAACCAGATTGAGCTCCCCCAGACTGGCTCCTCCAGCCCCATCCCCTTGGCGCAGTACATGAAATCGGATCGGCACGTATAGAGTACCTCCACTGGTACGCGCTCCCTTTCGTGCCCCATTCAGGGCGGTCAGGCTGGATTTTTGGCGGGCTACTTCGGCTCCCGTTGGTTCGGGAGTACCACAACGTAGTTCTTGTGCGGTAGAGTAGTAAGATTGAAAGAACAGGACCATAAAGATTGCCATCCAGTTTTTACTCCACCCATGGCAGCCTTTTATTTTATTCATCCGAAAGAAGTAATAGTACTAATACAAAACGTACTATTTTTTGCGCAAAGAACATGCCATTTGTCCCTATACGTCTGCCTTATCTTCTACCAGCCTGTGGTACAGATAGTCAACAACACACCTGCCGGTTTGGCAAAGTTTTAAGTACTCTACCTAACTATTAGCCCCTACCAGTACCACAGTTTGGTCGGACGTCGTAACTTGCGCGACTTTTGGAATTTTACCGTATGAAGCTAACCATACCCTCCCAATCAGTACACCTGCAGGCAGGAAAACACGTATACTTTTCATCTGACTTCCACCTGGGAGCTCCCAATCCCGCCGTCAGTCGCGAGCGGGAAAAGAAGATAGTCAACTGGCTGGAGTCGATTCGGCGCAACGCGCAGATTATCTTCCTGGTGGGCGATATCTTTGACTTCTGGTTTGAATACAAGCATGCCGTACCCAAAGGCTTCGTCAGGCTCTTGGGCAAGCTGGCTGAGCTGTCGGACGAGGGAATCAGGCTGGTGATCTTTACGGGTAATCACGATATGTGGATGTCGGACTACCTGACGGAAGAGCTCCATGCGGAGGTGTACCGCGATCCGGTACGCTACGAGTTTACTACCTCCTCCGGTACTACACGCAGCATCTTGGTTGGACATGGTGACGGACTCGGACCGGGTGACCACGTGTACAAGCAGCTCAAAAAGGTATTTGAAAATCCATTAGCGCGCTGGTCGTTCCGGCAGATTCACCCTGACCTGGGCATACGACTGGCTACCGGCTGGTCGCGCCGAAGCCGGATCTCAAATAATAAGAAAGCAGAAGATGAGTTTTTGGGTGAAGAACGGGAGTGGCTGTTTCAGTACTGCGTAGCTATGGAAGGTATCCAGCACCACGACTACTACATTTTCGGGCATCGCCACCTACCTCTCAACCTGCGCGTCAATGCGCAGAGCCGTTATATCAATCTGGGTGAGTGGGTGACTCAGCAGCACTACGCTGTATTTGATGGTACCACGGTAGAGCTGCTGAGCTATCAGGCCTAGCCCTACTTTTCCCGCATGAAGTCCTGCCGCGTCATGTTCTCGCGGGGCGTCTGGTTGAGTTCCTTACGCCAGTCTTTCTGCTTCAGGTCACCGTTCTGCACCGACTTGATGAAGTTGGCCCAGGCGAATGGGTTCAGGAAGGGAAATGTGGTTGCGAAACCCTTATTGGCCGCCGACTCACGCCCAAACAACTGCTGGTCCATGGTGTACCTGAAGTTGGTCTGTGCGTTGTTGGGTACCTGGGCCGCCATGCGGTTGATGTAGTCAGGATCGGTATTGCGGGCCAGCGCATCACGTCCGGCCTGATCGGGAAGTTTCAGCTCCAGAAAAGCCTTCTTGAAGTCCTCTTCGGTAGCATACGGGTATACCCGTACCTCGGCCAGCATCTGTACATCCTCACGCATGGCTATAATAGCCGAATAGGTTTCGGCATTGTAGTTACGGGGTATTACATGGTACTGCGTCTTATAACCCACGTAGCTGAACACAATACTATCGCCCGGAAAAACAGGGATAGCAAAGTGTCCTAAGCTTTGCATTGAGCTACTTGCCAGCGTGCCTTTTCCGGCCTTGGGAATGAATATATACGTACCCGGCAGGCGCTCAGTAGTACTACCTGCTACTACAACGCCAGTAAATATAATTGCCTTTTGTTGACCTTGTGCAGCGGCCTCTTTGCCTCCGAGGCACCCCAGCAACACTATCAATAACAGGATTATTCTATATCTCATGACTACATTTCTTTATCTGTGGGTCTGAAGATTGCTCCATCGACTAAGAAAGAGCCTGCTGTTTATTCTAAATTACGAATTCCTCTCAAAGATAAACGCCCTACCTTCCCACTAATTGTAATTAAGAAAATTTAAGAAAAAAAAGAGTGCCATCTCAGGAAAACAGCTTGATGAAGGTCACAATAAACGGAGTGGACAGCAATAACCCATCAAAGCGGTCCAGAAATCCCCCGTGACCGGGTATACTACTCCCCGAATCCTTGATGGCGATACTACGCTTAAAAAGTGACTCTACAAGGTCACCGTATGTACCTGTCACGGTAATGATAGCCCCGATACAGTACCACTTCCAGGGCTCGTAGGTACGGAAATAAAAGCCCAGACAAAAGGCTACAAAGGCCGCGAAAACAGCTCCTCCCACGGCACCTTCCCAGGACTTCTTGGGTGATACCCGCTCAAACAGCTTGCGACGGCCAAACTTGGTACCGGCAAAGTAGGCGCCTATGTCGCTCGCCCACAGCAGCAGCAGGCTTCCCAGTACAATTTCGGGATTATAGATACCCCCGCGCATAGCTACCACTATGATCAGCGAAAAAGGTAACGCCACATAGATCAGCCCCAGGAAGGTAAAACCAATGTTGGTAAAGGGCTTCAGATCGTTACGCTTGTAGAGCTTGATAAAGAAGATCATCGCCAGCAGCGGGCTTATGATGAAGTAGTTCTCATAAGCTACTAATCCTTTTTCGATGATGTAGGTAAGTATAATCAGTACTACTCCGCACATAGTACCATAGTGCGTAAGCGGCTGGTTGCCGTCCAGGCCCAGAAGCTTATAAAATTCAAGCTGTGTAAGCGCACTTAACGTACAGAACAACAGCATAAAAGTCAGATCACTGTACAGGATGGACATTACGATGATCGTGACGCCAACCAATGCGGCAATTACTCGTTGTTGTAAGTTATTCAGATTCTTTAAGTGCTGACTCATTATCAAGAAGGTTTCGGGCATTACTGGCATCATCGGTTGGTACATACACTTCACAAAGTCCGAATATCGGATAACTACTACTTTGCTTGTTGAGTACTACGGCGTTTATGCCATGCTGCTCCAGCACCGACCGGGCTATCTCAGCCCGTACGAGTTGGTTGGTCGAAAATATCTTTTCCCAGTTATCTTGCATAGGATTATTGGTTCGATCGGAGGCTGCTGCCCTGCCCGATGTTATACGAGTCTGTTGTCTTTGAAGTGTCCGGTCCAGCGCCATACGCTGTACAGCAGGGCAGCCGTGGCCGCGAAGGAGAATACAGCCGTTCCGAAAGGTACTGAGCGCGTATCCTCGATATTGATATCAACGGCCCGGTGGTGGTACAGGTACACCATCAGTACCGTAAAGCCATTATTGACAAAGTGAGCAAAAATAGCCAGCGACAGCCTGCCCGACCAGAAGTACAGGTAGCCAAACAAGGCCCCCAGCAGCAGGCGCGGCAAAAAGCCGTAAAACTGGATATGGATAGCGCTGAAGATAGCCGCCGTCACCCATATAGCCAGGTGCACATTGGACCACGACTCGGCCAGCTTCCGCTGCAGTACCCCCCGGAAAAGTACTTCTTCGCCGATGGCCGGAATGAGCGCGATCACCACCAGCGCTATGATCAGCTGGGGCAGGCTCTCAAACTCCGTCAGAAACTTCGTCAGGCGTGCCAGCTGATCTTCCTTGCCTTTCATCCAGTTTTCAAGTCCCTGCAGGCTGTGGGGGAACTTCATCCCGGCATTCCACTCGATGATCAGACTGTTGAATGGCATGAAGGCAATCACCAGTATCAATACCAGCAGCCATATGCGGCCGTTGGCCTCTTCCTTAAAATTAAAATCATCGTTTTTGCGCCGCTCAATGTAGTACCAGTACATCAACGAAGGCACCAGAAAGGTAAACAGATGAGCGGTACTCTGCAGGATCATCAGAGCGTACCAGCCATTGGGTACCTGCTGGGGATTCTGGAGTAGAGTACTGACTACGTCCATTGAAAAGTCACCCTGCGTAGCCAGATAGGCCACCAGCAGGAGAGCCGCCAGGATATTACCTACCGACATACCAATCAGGATAAATCCTATCAGTACCAGTAGACTTCGCCAGGTATTGGGCACGCGCGAACGTACCGGGGGATGGTTAGTTTCTGCCATAATTGGTGTAAATTTACGGCTAATTTCATATCCGAGAACAAGTTTCTTCAGTGAGGTGTTTGAAATAGTAGTCTGCCGGAACCAGCGGAGGTACCGGACGAGTTAAAAATAATCTAACAAATTAGTCATAGAATGGTAAAGATAGGGCAAATCGAACTGGGTGAGTTTCCACTGCTGCTGGCTCCAATGGAGGACGTCAGTGATCCCCCGTTTCGTGCCGTGTGTAAGGAGAATGGGGCAGATCTGATGTATACGGAGTTTATTTCGTCAGAAGGCCTGATACGTGACGCCGCCAAGAGTGTACAGAAGCTGGATATATTTGAGTATGAGCGTCCGATAGGGATACAGCTGTTCGGTAGCGATGTCGAAACCATGCGCTCGTGCGCCCAGATTGCCACCAAAGCCGGTCCGGATTTGATTGATATTAACTACGGCTGTCCCGTTAAGAATGTGGCCTGTAAGGGAGCCGGAGCGGCCCTGCTTCAGGATATTCCGAAGATGGTACGGATGACCGAAGCCGTTGTAAAAGCCACCCACCTGCCGGTAACGGTAAAGACGCGACTGGGCTGGGACGAAAGCACAAAAAATATTGAGGAAGTAGCCGAACGCCTGCAGGATATAGGCATACAGGCCCTGACGGTACACGGCCGCACGCGTGTACAGATGTACAAGGGATCGGCCGACTGGACCCTTATTGCCAAAATCAAGGAAAACCCACGGATCAAGATTCCTATATTCGGGAATGGTGATATTGATACCCCCGAAAAAGCCCTCGAGTACCGCAACCGCTACGGCATAGATGGCATCATGATCGGACGGGCTTCCATTGGGTACCCCTGGATCTTCAACGAGATCAAGCACTACTTCCGGACGGGCGAAATGATGGCCCCTCCTACCCTGGCACAGCGGGTAGAAGCCTGCCGCAAACACCTTGAGTTCTCGGTACGCTGGAAGGGTGAGATGACGGGTATCCTGGAGATGCGCCGCCACTACACCAACTACTTCAAGGGACTCAACCACTTCAAGCCTTATCGCATGAGGCTGGTCGAGAGCCTGTCGTACCTCGAACTAAATAGTATTCTGGACGAAATCTCTGATGTATTTAGCCAGGCCGAACCTGTCACTGCATGAGTAGCATCACCACCTTCCCCAAATCCAGGACCGACTCCCCCCTGATTATCTGGGGGCTATTGCTGTTCCTGGCCCTGATCTGGGGAAGCTCATTTATCCTGATCAAAAAGAGCCTGCAGGTATATAGCGTGGCGGAGGTGGCAGCGGGCCGGGTGTTTCTGGCTTTTGTTTTCTTTCTGCCGATACTGCTACGTTCCTACAAAGAGGTACCGCGTCCTCTATTCAAGTACCTGTTCCTGTCAGGGCTGCTGGGGTATCTGCTGCCGGCCTTTTTGTTTGCGCAGGCGGCCAAGCACATCAGCAGCGCCATGGCTGGTACCCTCAATGCCCTCAGCCCCATGTTTACCATGCTGATAGGTACTTTGTTTTTTGGTCAGCGCCCCCGGTGGATGCAGGTACTGGGCCTGCTTATTGCGCTTGGCGGGGCTCTCATGCTCATCCTGACCCGAAGCGGCTCATCCTTGTCCGTGGCTAACCCCTATGCTCTTTTTGCGGTAGCCGCTACCGTATTTTATGGCACCAACATCAATATAGTAGCCAGGCATCTGAGTGGTTTGTCTGCCGTGGTGTCCACTGCCTGGATTTTTGCGGGAGTAGGGCCACTGGCTCTGGGCATCCTGTTCTCTACCAGTTTTTTTGGTAAGATGTCCAATCCGGCCTATCTGCTCCCTTCCTCGTTCCTACTGTGCCTGGGGGTATTGTCGTCCGGCCTTATGTCCATCCTTTTCAACCGGCTCATCCAGCTTTCCAGCGCCGTATTTGCGTCCTCCGTAACCTACCTGATGCCCATCGTGGCCCTGTCGTGGGGTATCCTGGACCACGAGGCGGTAGGTGTGCAGCAGTGGATGGGCACCCTGGTGATCCTGGTGGGCGTGTACCTGATCAACCGGAAACGAAAAATGTATCCGCCCCCCGCTCAGATACCCCCATCCCCCAAAGAAGAACCTATTGTTTAATCATCACAAACTATACTACATAGCCCATGCTCAAGATCACTGTTAATGAGTCAGACACATACGAACTACGCCAGGATAAAGACCAGTGGTGGCTGGGAGACACCCCTTTTGACGGCAACATCGTCGATCTACAAGACAAGCGTTACCACGTGATCTGGAATGACCGGTCCTACAATATCGAAATAGTGGAATCGGACCGCGCCGCCAAGACCTGTACCCTGCGTATCAATGGCCAGTTGTACACTACTTCGGCCAAAAATCGTTTTGACCTTCTGCTCGAAAGCATGGGGATGAGCAAAGCCGCTGGTACTAAGGTAAATGATGTCAAAGCCCCCATGCCCGGCCTGATCCAATCGGTTAGTGTACAGGTAGGTAATGAGGTACAGAAGGGCGATACCCTACTGGTACTGGTGGCTATGAAAATGGAAAATGCCATCAAAGCTCCCGGTGAAGGCAAGGTAAAGGCGCTGCGTATAAATGCGGGAGATAATGTGGAAAAGAATCAGGTATTGGTAGAGTTTGAGTAAATAGCTTGTAATTCTGCCCCCCCTGTCCTTATTTTTACGAATCCATTCCAATACTTACATCATGCCGGAACCTAAATACAAACGTATTCTTCTAAAACTTAGCGGGGAAGCCCTAAATGGTGGTGACAAAACCCAGGTAATAGACTTCAATATCCTTGATACCTACGCCAGCGAAATCAAGCGCGTAGCCGAAACCGGCGTTCAGATAGCCATTGTGATTGGCGGAGGAAATATTTTCAGAGGTGCATCCGTTGAAAAATCAGGTATTGACCGTGTACAGGGCGACCATATGGGTATGCTGGCTACTGTGATCAATGGCATGGCCATCCAGAGCTCGCTCGAGAAGCACGGCATGTACACACGGCTGATGTCGGCCATCAAGATGGAGCAGGTAAGTGAGCCGCTGATTCGTCGCCGGGCTATCCGACACCTTGAAAAAGGCCGGATCGTTATATTTGGTGCAGGTACCGGTAACCCCTACTTTACTACCGACACGACCGCCAGCCTGCGGGCTATTGAGTCCGAAGCAGACGTAGTACTCAAAGGTACCCGCGTGGATGGTGTGTATACGGCTGATCCGGAGAAAGATCCCACCGCTACCAAGTACGACCGTCTGACCTTTGATGAAGCGCTGAGCAAGAATCTGAAAATAATGGATTTGACTGCCTTTACGCTTTGCAAGGAAAACAACCTGCCCATCATCGTGTTTGACATGAATAAGAATGGTAACCTGTATGACCTGGTTATGGGTGCATCAGTAGGTACACTGGTAGCCAACGAATAACAGCGTAACTTCATAAATAACTATTTAACCAAACCTCATGGAAGAGATAGAATTATATCTGGAAGACGCCAAAGACACCATGGAAGGAGCCCTCAAGCACCTGAACATCGAATTGACAAAAATTCGGGCAGGAAAGGCTACTCCCCAGATGCTGGATGGAATTCAGGTAGAGTATTACGGCTCAATGTCTCCGCTACATACGGTAGCCACTATCAATACACCTGATGCCCGTACTATTGCCATCAAGCCTTTCGAAAAACACATGATAGGTGAGATCAACAAAGCAATCCGTAACAGCAACCTCGGTTTTTCTCCCTCAAACGATGGGGAGCTTATCCGTATCAATATACCACCGCTGACCGAGGAGCGCCGTCGGGATCTGGTTAAGCGCGCTAAGCAGGAGGCCGAGACTGCCAAGATCAACATCCGTAACATCCGTCAGGACGCCAATAACTCCATCCGTAAGCTTACCAAGGAAGGTGTTTCGGAAGACGAGGTAAAGGTAGGAGAAGAGCGGGTACAAAAGATCACCGACAGCTACATTGCCCGAGTTGAGCAGGTATTTGCTGCCAAAGAAAAGGATATCATGGAAGTGTAGTACTATACACTACTTATATAAAACAAGAAGGCTCTTCCCGGATGGAAAGAGCCTTCTTGTTTTAAGGCTTTATCAGCAACAAACTGTTACTAGTTATTCAGTACCAGGTCATACTCCCGGAAGATCTGGTGTACGGCCTTGGTTACATGGTCAGTGTTCTTATCAAAGGCATTACCATCGGTAAGTCCGCTGGCGTATCCCTGCCATACTACTACACCTTTCTTGGCATCAACCAGCTGGATCATAACTGTACCTTTATCAAAGTAGTACTGCTTACCCCGATCAGTAGTACCTGTAGTATTGTGCGTACGAGTTATAAGTCCCAGATTGTTATTACGAACTTCATTGGCACCCCAGTAATTGGCATCACGGAAATATCCCTCATAGCCCGTCATTTCAACAGGCTGATCAAATACGCGGAAGTTTACCAGAATGTCCGGATTCTGGCTGTCCATTTTGTACTCACGAGCGGCTAATTCATGCGCAACGGCATCTCTTATGGCAGTCTTGAAGATGGCATCATTCACAGCATAAGCCAGGCTTTGGGCTGAATTAACCTGCTGTGCCCATGCAAAGGTTTTGTACTTACTAAACGGCGCGGATAAATCCTTGTCTGACTCTACCCGGTAGTTTGTGTTCTGTGCTAGTATAGGTGTCGCGACAAAGGCTAATAGTACTACAAGTGCTTTTTTTAACTTTTTCATGATAGTATTCATATTTTAGTTCAACATCATTTAAGAGCTTTGCAATCACATATATACGTTAACACGCTCATTATCATAGATCAAAGCTCGTCTTAGATAGATAAAAAGTCGTACCTAAGCTATGTAAACTATATAAATAAAGTTGTTTAAAGCCTAGTGTCCCTCCTGGTCTACACCCGTACTGCGTAAAGTACTCCACGCCCTGTCTGGCACGATCCTGATAGACAAATAATAAAAAAGCCTCCCATAGTGGGAGGCTTTTCCGGATGTATTAGTACCGTTTTGACTGTACTTAGTCTTTCTTGAATTCTGCAAAAGCCCTGTGTCCGGCTTCCTCATAGAGGCGGTCTTCCGGTAGGTTCCTGAAGTAATCATAGGTAATACGGAGTCCTTCTTCACGACCTACTTTAGGTTCCCAACCCAGTATTTCCCTGGCCTTGCTAATGTCTGGTTGACGCTGCTTGGGGTCGTCCTGTGGCAGTGGCTTGTAAATCACCTTCTGACTGGTACCGGTTATTTTGATGATTTCCTCAGCAAACTCCCCGATCGTAATCTCAGCCGGATTTCCGATGTTGACCGGATACGGGTAGTCACTCTTGAGCAGGCGATAGATACCTTCTACCAGGTCATCGACGTAGCAGAACGAGCGGGTTTGTGAGCCATCACCAAATACCGTCAGGTCTTCGCCCCGCAGAGCCTGTCCGATAAAGGCAGGCAGTACACGGCCGTCGTTCAGGCGCATGCGTGGTCCGTAGGTATTGAAGATACGAACGATGCGCGTCTCCAGCCCGTGGTAGCGGTGATAAGCCATGGTAATAGCCTCCTGGTAGCGCTTGGCTTCGTCGTAGCAGCCACGCGGCCCGATAGGATTCACGTGTCCCCAGTAGTCTTCGGTCTGTGGGTGTACCAGCGGGTCACCGTATACTTCCGAGGTAGAGGCTATGATAAACCGTGCTCCTTTGGCCCGGGCCAGCCCCAACAGGTTATGCGTACCCATTGCACCTACTTTCAGCGTCTGGATGGGGATCTTAAGGTAGTCAATGGGACTGGCGGGTGAAGCAAAATGCAGGATATAGTGCAGATCGCCAGGTACGTGCACAAACTTGGTTACATCATGATGATAGAACTCAAAATTAGGGTTCGGCATCAGGTGCTCAATGTTGCGCATGTCCCCCGTAATGAGGTTGTCCATGCCAATCACGTAGTGGCCTTCCTTAATAAAGCGATCGCACAGGTGCGACCCTAGAAATCCCGCTGCTCCGGTTATAAGTACGCGTTTCATTAATAAAAGGTATGGGTAGAATATGAGAATTAAATTCTTACAAAGTGGGCTCAGCCTGATTGACTACGGCATTCACCGCCTCACGACCTATTGAGTAGTAGGTATAGCCCTGCTCACGCATGACATCCAGCTCGTACAGGTTACGTCCGTCAAAGATCACCTTGTTCTTCAGCAGGCGTGTCATCTTCTCGAAGTCCGGCGTGCGGAACTGCGGCCACTCCGTGAAGATCATCAGTGCATCGGCATCATCCAGGGCCGCATAGGGCGTATGGCAGTAGGTAATCTCCGGCAGCTGGCGCTTCACATTCTCCATTCCCTCCGGATCATAAGCCGTCACGTTGGCTCCTTCGGCCAGCAGCGCCTTGATGTTCTCCAGGGCCGGTGCCTCACGGATATCATCAGTATAGGGCTTGAACGCCAGTCCCCATACCGCAATGGTCTTGCCACGTAGCTCGCCGCCGAAGTACTCCTTCACCCGTGGCAACAGCTTCTTCTTCTGGTCTTCGTTCACCTCCATCACCGATTTGAGGATGCGGAAGTCGTAGTCATAGTCTTCGGATGTCTTAGCCAGCGCCTGTACGTCCTTGGGGAAGCAGCTACCCCCGTAGCCGATACCGGCAAACAGGAAGCGCTTGCCAATGCGGCTGTCGGTACCAATACCACGGCGGATATCATCCACGTTGGCTCCTACCTTCTCGCACAGGTTGGCGATCTCGTTCATGAAGGTGATCTTCATGGCCAGGAAGGAGTTAGCGGCGTACTTGGTCATCTCGGCTGAGCGCTCGTCCATGAAGATCACCGGGTTGCCCTGGCGCACCAGCGGCGCGTAGAGCTTCTCCATCACCTTCTTGGCCTTGTCTGAGGTAGTACCTACTACCACGCGGTCGGGCTTCATGAAGTCTTCCACGGCTACACCTTCGCGCAGGAACTCCGGATTGGAGACTACGTCAAATTCTACCTTAGCATTCTGAGCGATAGCCGCGCGTACTTTCTCGGCGGTACCTACGGGTACGGTACTCTTGTCTATGACTACTACGTATTGATCTAGTATGGGGCCCAGGTCATTGGCTACCTGCAGGATGTATTTCAGATCGGCAGAGCCATCCTCACCGGGAGGGGTAGGCAGCGCCAGGAAGATCACCTGTGCCCCGGCGATACCTTCGGCCAGGTTGGTGGTGAACTTGAGGCGTCCTTCGGCCACGTTGCGGTCGAACAACACGTCCAGGCCGGGCTCGTAGATGGGTATCTTACCGGCGTTAAGGCGGGCTACTTTATTTTCGTCGATGTCTACGCAACATACCTGGTTTCCGGTTTCGGCAAAACATGTTCCGGTTACCAGCCCTACATAGCCGGTACCTACTACTGCGATCTTCATATCTTGTTGATTAGTTTGATAAGTGTGAGATATTATATTACAACTGTCCTCTAAACTATTTTTTAGGAATTGTTTCCTTAACTCTGCCCAAAAATAGTTGTTTTCTACAGATTTCAAACCTCCGTTCATCACTTATTAGCAAGCGGTTTATCAGCATTTTAAGTGTCATTTTTACAGGAAATCGCCTTACGGAGTATTATATAATGCTTACCAACAAAGCAGTCTTAAAATCGTTATATTGTTGCAAGCAAGCTTCATCCATAACGCATCAACATTCTAAAAAGAAGCAACCATATGACAACCGAAGTAGCCGAAAACCAAGCCCTCATTGAGCAAACGGTTCGTGACTTTGCCGAAAGATATATACGTCCTCATATACGCGAATGGGACGAAGCCCAGCACTTTCCGGTTGAGGTCTTCCATAAACTAGGAGAAGTAGGGCTCATGGGTGTGCTGGTACCTGTGGAGTACGGTGGCGCTGGCCTGGGGTACCGCGAGTACGTGGCCGCCATCGTAGAGCTGTCCAAAGTAGACCCCTCCATCGGTCTTTCGATGGCGGCTCATAATTCCCTTTGCACCAATCATATCCTGATGTTTGGTAACGAAGATCAGAAGAGCAAGTACCTGCCCAGGCTGGCTTCGGGCGAATGGATTGGTGCCTGGGGCCTCACTGAGCCCAATACCGGCTCTGACGCTGGTAATATGCGTACCGTAGCCGTGCGCGATGGAGACCATTGGGTACTCAATGGCTCCAAGAACTTCATTACCCACGGAAAGAGTGGCAACGTAGCCGTAGTAATAACCCGTACCGGCGAGCCCGGTGATAAACACGGAGCCACCGCTTTTATTGTAGAAAGAGGTACTCCAGGATTTTCGGCGGGCAAGAAGGAGGATAAACTGGGAATGCGGGCTTCCGAAACCGCCGAACTGATCTTTGAGGACTGCCGTATACCCGACAGCCAGCGCCTCGGCGAAGTAGGTGACGGATTTATCCAGTCGCTTAAGATCCTGGACGGGGGGCGAATTTCTATTGCGGCCCTGGGAGTAGGTACCGCCTGGGGCGCTTACGAAGCAGCTCTGGCTTATTCCAAGGAACGCAAACAGTTCGGACAGTCTATTTCCAAGTTTCAGGGGATTGCCTTCAAGCTGGCTGATATGTATACGGATGTACAGGCCTCTACCCTGCTTACGTACGATGCCGCCGATCGCAAAGACCGGGGCGAAAAGGTAAGTCTGGCCAGCTCTGTAGCCAAGTACCACTCCTCCGAAACGGCCGTCAGGGTAGCCAACGAAGCCGTACAGGTATTCGGCGGCTATGGGTTTATCAAGGATTATCCCGTTGAGAAGTTCTACCGCGATAGTAAGCTCTGTACCATTGGTGAAGGTACCAGTGAGATACAGAAGCTGGTTATTTCAAGAGAGATACTTAAAGACTAAACTACTACCGGTGCCGTCATATAACTATGACGGCACTCTTGTTTTTACTCCTTACCATTTATCCACGGAGCGTACCGACAACCCTACACCCGGGTCGCTTATCCGACACTAGTTGTAAGCTTACAACTCCCTCACTACTTTCGTATCAATACAAACCGGACTAACCCCTCTTAACCTATGATCGCTTTATATGTACTACTGGCTTTAGTGATTCTGGCCGTTTTGATGACGGTAAAGGTAGTTCCCCAGCAAACCGCCTACGTGGTAGAACGCCTGGGTAAGTTTTATGCTGTTCTTCAGCCAGGTATCAACTTCATTATTCCATTTTTTGACCGTGTTGCCTATAAGTATACCTTGAAAGAGGCAGCCATAGATATTCCCGAACAGATCTGTATTACCAATGACAACGTACAGGTACGGATGGATGGCGTTATTTTTATTCAGGTCATTGATCCTAAAAAAGCGGCCTACGGAATTGCTGACTACACCTTTGCCGTAACCCAGCTGGCCCAGACTACCATGCGTAGCGAAATAGGTAAGCTGGCGCTGGACAAGACATTTGAGGAGCGTATGACCATCAACCGGGCCGTAGTAGAGGCCATCGACGAAGCGGCTACGGGCTGGGGAGTGAAGGTACTACGCTACGAAATCAAGAATATTACGCCTCCCCAGAGCGTGCTGATGGCTATGGAAAAGCAGATGCAGGCCGAACGAGAGCGCAGGGCGGTCATCCTGCAATCAGATGGAGAAAAGCAGGCGGCTATTAATGTGGCCGAAGGACAAAAACAGAAAGTAGTACTCGAATCGGAAGGTTTGCGCGCCCGGGCTATCAACGAAGCCCAGGGAGAGGCTTCGGCTATTCTTTCGGTAGCAGAAGCTACGGCTGAGAGTATACGACTGGTAGCACAGGCCATCCAAACTGAAGGCGGCATGGAGGCGGTCCAGCTGAGGGTAGCCGATAACCTGGTGGATCAGTTCGGAAAGTTGGCTAAGACAAATAATACGCTTATACTTCCGGCCAACTTCGCGGATATGGGCTCACTTATTGCTGCAGCTATGAGCGTAGTAAAATCAGAAACCAAGAAATAAAGGGCTCTACCTTTTGACAGGCGGCCCTCAACAGGTCGTTCGTACACTTTTACCAATATAAGGATTATGGATTTATCACTTCCGCACATATGGCTGATCATCGGGCTACTGATGCTGTTCGCGGAATTAGTAAGTGTAGTGCTCGTTTTTGCTTTTTTCGCGATTGGAGCCTTACTGACAGCTCTCCTGGCCGCTTTAGGTATAGCGCCGGATCTGGACTCGCAGCTGATTGCCTTTTCGCTGACTTCGCTACTGTCCCTGTTGTTTTTCAGGAAGAAAGCCCGGCAGCTTCTCGACAGCCGGGGGAAGAGCCAGGAGTATAACGAGTACGCCGGCGAAACGGCTATGGTCATCAAAGATATACCCGCTACGGGTGAAGGACGTATATTTTACCGGGGAGCCGAATGGACCGCTATTTCGGCCAATCATTCTCCCATCGAGGCGGGTAGTAAAGTAGTTATCCGCCGGACGGAAGGTATCAAGCTGATCGTAGAGGAATCGTGAGTAGAGGAGGAAAGGTATAAAGGAGGAAGGGAGAAAGGTACTGTAGTGGGAAGTGCTGCTACGAGTTGTCTTACTTATACCTCTTAAAAAATGAACGGGTGCCTGATTTAGGCACCCGTTCATTTTTTGGTTTCTACTACCCTATTTCTTCAGGGCTTCCTGCACCGGTAGCCCCACCGCACCATCCGGCGGCAAGATGCGCAACAGGGCCGATATGGTAGGCGCTATGTCAGCAATGGTGGTGCGACGCAGGGTTTCACCTTTGTTCACTCCCCATCCGTACAGCAGGAAGGGCACGTGGGTATCGTAGTTGTAGGGCGAACCGTGGGTAGTACCGGTCATTCCGCCCGAGAACCAGCCTGGCTGCGGAATAATCTGGATATCCCCACTCCGTTTTACGTTGATCCCATTCTTATACAGCTCGAGCTGGTAGGGGTTCAGGTGTGACTCCCCCAGCTCTCTGATGTTGAGTACATCGGCAATACCGGGCATGGGTAGCAGGGTTTCCCGCACTACATCATATACATCCTCCACTCTTACCTTCTTATCCTTAAGTACCTTGGGGTCCAGGTAAAGCTGATAGTTTTCGCTGGCGCGTACGTACTTGCCTTCGCCAAACTTATCGGTCAGAGCCTTGTTAACGGCCGCATTGATCTTGGTTGCTTCCAGCAGACCGGCCGGCAGGCGATGCTCCTGCCAGAACGCGGGCACATCCATCACCCCGTGGTCAGCCGTCAGGAACACCGTAAAGTTGCCTTTGCCTACCCAGCCATCCAGGAAAGTAAAGAAATCAGCCAACTCCCGGTCGAGACGCAGGAATATATCCTGCTCTTCGATGGAGTTAGGCCCATAGGCGTGGCCTACGTAGTCAGGGGTAGAGAAGCTAACCGCCAGAAAATCCGTAAAAGCTCCCTTACCCATATTCTCCCCTTTCACTGCCGCGATCGCTATATCCTTGGTCATGGTGTTTCCCCAGGGTGTAGTGGCAATCACTCCGAAAGCATCACCGGCAATACCGGCCAGTTCGTACGGGAATACCGGCTTGGCCGCTCCGGTCAGCTTGCGTTCGTAGGGTTGATCGTCGGGGGTACTTTCGACGTACTGGTCAATCGGCAACAGGGTGTTCCAGCCGCGCTTGAGGTACTCCGAAGGGAGCTTCCGGGCGTTAAAGTCCTTTACCCACTGGGGTAGCTCAGTACCGTAGAAGGTACTTGATATCCAGTTTCCTGTTTTGGAGTCAAACCAGTAGGCGCCGGTGGCGGTATGTCCGGCGGGCAGAATAGCGCCCCGGTCCTTAATGGCTACTCCGACGGTCTTGGAGCGGAAGTTGGTACCAATCTGCAGCTGATCCGTTACGGTACTGGTCAGCAGGTTACGGGGCGACATCTTACCGGCAGTAGTATTGGTGCTACCAATGGTAGTTACGGTACTATCCTCTACGCAGTATACACCCTGCCCGGCTATGGGATCATACCACTCGTTTCCGACTACCCCATTGATGGCAGGTATAGAGCCGGTATACACAGCCGCATGACCGGCCGCGGTTACTGTGAGGGCATAGTTGTAGTGGTTATTACGGCAGTTGAAGCCTTCATTCATTAGTCGTTTGAATCCTCCTTCACCGTATTTATCATAAAAGCGGTACAGGTAGTCGTAGCGCATCTGATCTACTACGATACCTACCACTAGCTTAGGACGAGCCAGCGGGGAGGGACTAGTATTGGGGGTTGATTTCCTTGCCGTCTGAGCAGCAGCCGAACCCACCAGAGCCAGGCTTACCATCCAGTAGCAAAGTACTTTTACATAATTACTTTTCATCAGGTACTGAAATGTTGGTGATTGTGACGTTAAAGTTAGGGGCTATCATTCAGAAAAAGGTACATTCAGGGTAACTTAATGATAAAATGAAGCGATAATACCTTAGCTACCAAACCAATCGCCTGGACACTGCGTTTTGAAGGCAGTAGATTATACACCTTCCATGCAATCACTACCACGCATAGCACCCGTACCCATTGGCTATAAGGGCCTCCTCATCGCCTGCACCGTCCTGCTGTTGTGGATGGTGAGTCTGGTGTACCTGCTGCACTATCCCGTCGACTTCACGGATCCGCTGGTGTACCTGTTGGTGCTGGTACAGATGCACCTCTATACGGGTGTATTTATCACGGCTCACGATGCCATTCATGGCGTAGTAGCTCCGCACAACAAGCGCCTCAACGGGGCCATCGGCTGGCTGTCGGCTACGCTTTTTGCTTTTAATGATTATAAGAAGCTTTCTGGTAAGCACCACCTCCACCACCGGCACTCAGGTACCGACGATGATCCGGACTTTCATGAAGGCAACGCCTCCTTCCTGGCCTGGTACTACAGTTTTCTGAAAGAATATATATCGTGGAAGCAGATCCTGCTGATGGCAGTGACCTATAACCTGTTGAAGCTGGTATTTCCGTGGGAAAATCTGGTGGTATTCTGGATGGCTCCGGCGGTACTCAGTACGTTTCAGTTGTTCTTCTTCGGCACCTACCTGCCCCACCGCGGCGAGCACCACAACCCGCCCCTCAACGCCCGCAGCCAAACCCTCAACCACACCTGGGCGTTTCTGACGTGCTACTTCTTTGGCTACCATATGGAGCACCACGCCTACCCCTACCTGCCCTGGTGGAGGCTACCCAAGGCCCGTGAGCTGACTCATTCCATTACCCAGAAATAAATTTTGCAGATTTTACTTGCTGCGCTCGATGGTGTACTGTACCAGATGCTCGAGCGACGTACGATAGGGCGATTCACTAAATTCGTGAAGTAGCAGACGGGCTTCCTCTACGTAGCGTTGCATAACCTGCTGCGCATAGCTGATCCCTCCAGAGTCCCTCACGAAGGCAATCACTTCGGCCACTTTCTTAGGCTTGTGGCTCTGGTTCCGGATGATATTGATGATCCGGCGCTTTTCTACCCAGCTCGCCTGATTGAGGGCGTATATCAGCGGCAGGGTCATTTTCTTTTCTTTGATATCAATACCCAGTGGCTTACCTACCTCCGCATCGCCGTAATCAAACAGGTCATCTTTAATCTGGAAGGCAATCCCTACTTTCTCGCCAAACTGGTGCATCCGCTGTACAATGGTCTCGTCAGCGTCCACTGAGCAGGCTCCGGTCGCACAGCACGACGCGATCAGCGAGGCAGTTTTCTGGCGGATGATCTCGTAGTACACATCCTCGGTAATATCCAGCCTTCGGGCCTTTTCGATCTGTAGCAGCTCTCCTTCACTAATCTCACGTACCGCAGTGGATACGATCCTGAGCAGGCCGTGATCTTTATTATCCACCGAGAGCAGCAGGCCCCGGGCCAGCAGGTAGTCACCTACCAGCACCGCAATTTTATTTTTCCAGAGGGCATTGACCGAGAAGAACCCACGCCGGTAGTTGGAGTCGTCCACCACGTCGTCGTGTACCAGCGTAGCCGTATGCAGCAGCTCGATCAGGGCAGCCCCTCTGTGCGTCGATTCATTGATAGTCCCACATACTCCCGCCGACAGGAATACAAACATGGGCCGGAGCTGCTTTCCCTTCCGGCGCACAATGTAATTCATGATCTGGTCGAGAAGCATCACCTCGCTTTTCATGAATTGACGAAACTTCTGTTCGAAAACTTTCATCTCGTCGGCAATGGGAGCTTGTATCTCGCGTATAGAAAGGGTCATACTAAACAAAATTGACCGCCGCAGGTCGTAGCTGGTAGTGGGTATCAGTAGCGGCAGGTACGGCACATTAGCCCCGAAATAGCGCTGAGTGCAATGAACGTCCAAATTTCTTACAAAATCTTCTGTTTATACCTATTTATGATTGAAAATGTTTAGCCAGCCAGCCCGAACAAATAAACATAAGCAAAGCTGAGTAGTTGTTTTTTTGCCAAGCACCTGTTTTATTACCCGAACATTTGCCTCATCGGGGCGGTACGCATATACAGGAATTACCATTCAGACTTATCTTCCCGACCAGGGAAATTACTACTCTATGAAAGCACTCATACTCGGAGGAGGATCTATAAAAGGCGCCTATCAGGTAGGCGCCGTACAGGCGGTACTGGAAAGCGGCTTTGAGCCCGACATGGTTTACGGTATATCAGTCGGTGCGTTAAACTCTACTTTCCTGGTCAATGAAGCCGGACGTCAGGCCATTGAAGAAAAAGGTATCAAATGGCCTTCGGTAGGACGAAAGCTGCTGGAGTTCTGGATCAAGAATATCGCTCAGCCGCAGGACATCGCTCTGCTGCGGTCGCGCATGGCGCTGGGTGTATATACCCTGATGAGCCGATACGATGGCGTACTCGATCCTACTCCTCTGCACAATACCATTCGTCAGAATGTCGAAGGCTTTATCCTGCGCAACAGCCCCATCAAGCTGAAGGTAGGTGCCGTTAATATTACCAGCGGGGAGCTGATCTATGCTTCGCCCCAGGACGAGTTCTTCCTGGAATACGTGCTGGCCAGTGCTTCGCTACCCATGCTGATGCCAGCCATACCCATCGGTAGCGTCAAAGATATATTTATGGATGGTGGTCTGCGCGAAGTAGCTCCCGTACGACAGGCTATCGAGGACGGAGCCACGGAGGTAGTTATTATAGCGTGCCACTCCAAGAAGATCTACCACCAGGAAGGCTTTAGTCATCGCAACCTGGTCAGCCTGTTTGAGCGGGTACGGGATATTACCGTCAACCAGATTGTGAATAACGACATCAACTGGGCTGAGAACTATGCAGAGCGGTCCATCCTGCGTGGTAATAACATGAAGCTTACGGTGATCCGGCCCAGCGAGCCCCTGATCCTGAACCTGCAGCACTTTACCGAAAAAGATATTTCGCGACTTATCGTAGAAGGCTATAAGGAAGGACTCCATGCCATGAAGCGTGCCGAAGAAGTGAATAATAAGGCTGTATAGTAGTTGCGCTTTAAGGAGGATAGATAATAAGAAAAGGCCCGCTACAAAGCGGGCCTTTTCTTGTATTTGTATCTGCTAAGATGCGCTTAGTTGAAGATGTAGCGGACACCAATCTGGGCCTGCCATACATCACTGATACCTGCACTCTTCACGAAAGTATCCTGCAGCAGTACAGTCTGTCCGGCCTTCTGCTGAGTAGCCATACGGAATACAGGTACTCCGTCCGGATCAACCCGTACGAATGACAGCGGACGGTTGTTAACCTGGTTATCACCTACACCCCAGTTGCTGTTGATAACGTTACCTGCACGCATGATATCACCACGTAGCTGGATGGTGTTACGCTTACCACCGATCATCAAGTGGAACTCCTGAACAATGCTCAGGTCAGCCGTGAATCTCCAGGGAGCTACACCACCGTTACGCTCAGAGTGCTGACCACGGATGCTGCTCAGGTAAGGATCCTGCTTGATGAATGATTCGAAAGCGGCGGCCTGCTGCTCAGGAGAGAAAGTCTGTCCACTGGCAGTAAGGCTGGCAAAACGAATGTCGCTGGCGTTGTTAGGTACGAAGATCAGGTCGTTGTTAGAAATACCGTCACCGTTCATATCACCGGCGTATACGAAGTTATAACGTCCCTGGTTACGAGCTTCCCAGAACAGACCGATCTGAGTTGATGCACCAAGCTTGCCACCGTAGTTGATACGGTACGATAGCGAAGCGATCGCACGGTGACGCTGATCGTTGTTTGAGTACGAAAGCGGAGCAAAGTTACCACCGTTTACGGTTGGGTTACCTTCAAATGAACCAGAAGCCACTGATCCGGCGCTGGTAACATCTCTGGTGTTACCGTAAGTATAGGCAGCCATACCATAAAAACCTCTTGTATACGGCTTCTCGATCTTGGCAGTGATCAGAGTACCTCCACCCAGGTTGGTGTTGGTCAGGTAGATGTTACGGGTAACGTTAGAGTTCAGACGGTTGGCCGCAGCAGTACCGGCATAGCGGGTACGGTTGTCAGGACCAGCGAATGTACCTGTTACTTCTCTCTGGTTGACGTTCCAGTAGATAGTTTGGTTAACGTTTTTGTCGTAGATAAACTCGAGTGATCCGATCAGACCCAGTGGCAAACGCTGATCCACCGCCAGGTTGGTACGCCATACCTGTGGGAACTTGTAGTTGCGGTCAGTATTAGCCAGGTCAAATGTAGCACGCGAAAGATCCGTAGTAGTAGGTGCATAGCCCGAAGGATCTACCACAAAAGGATAAGCGCTGGTATTCTGTACATCCAGGAATCCGCTCAACACCCCGTTGTTACCAACCTGGTTAGAGATCCATACGAATGGAGGACGACCGGTGAATACACCCGTTCCACCACGTACCTGCGTTGTTTTTTCGCCGGTAACATCCCAGTTAAATCCGAAACGAGGTGACCACAGCGGACGAGCGTCGGGCAGGTTAGCTGTGTTAGTCCTTAGCATAGTTCCATCCGGAGCGCGGAAGTTCATCTCTGACACCAGTGGGTTTTCGAGAGCAGTATTACCGAAGATAGGTACATCCACACGCAGACCAGCCGTCAGTTTCAGATTAGGCGTAGCCTGGTACTCGTCCTGGATATAAGCACCAGGGTAAAGTACTTTGATCTGCTGTAGGGGTGGCTGACCACCTCCCTGAAGTGAGTAGCGATACTGAAAACGGTTTAGGGTAACAGGGTCGGTACCATTCATTGCACTGTAGAAATCCTGCAGTGAGTTGAATACGTACACTCCGTTAGCCGCTGAGTAGAACGAGTTGTTAGAAGTAAACCGCTCAACACTGATACCGGCAGTAATGGTATGCTTACCAGCAAAGTACGAGAGGTTGTCAATAAACTGGAACGTCTTATAGTTCAGGAGGTTGTATGGAGTAAATGGATCCATACCTACTGAGATATACGTACTATTACCTTGCAGGATGTCTATAGTTGGGAACAAGCCAGGTGACAGGTACTCGCGGTCTTCGTTGTTGCTGGTCAAGCCTACGATCAGGCTGTTTGACATTTTGCTGCCGAAGGTCGAGTTCAATTCACCAATTACCGACACGATGTCTTCGTTCAGGATGTAGCCTGAGTTCTTGTATGACATAGCGTTGGCGTTGGTACGACGGTTACCGGCACCGGCCGAAGCACTGTTTGAAATCAGGTTCTCAGCACCACCATCCAGCATCGAGAAACGTACGTTGAACTTGTGGTTACGGTTGATGTTCCAGTCTACACGAGCCAGGAACTTGTTACCCTTCGTATTGAGACTAAGGTTTTCGTAGCCACCTGTTTCGTAGCCAAACTTATCTCTCATCAGAGCGCTAACGGCATCGAGGTCGCTGGCAAGTACACGGGTTACGTTATCACCGGCTTGTCCGCGGTTAGCTACCCAGTTATTCTGATCGGCCGGATCAACCCGCTTTTCAAATTCACCGTTCAGGAAGATAAACAGTTTGTTCTTGATGATAGGAGCTCCTACCCGGAAACCTGTGATCTGCTTGTTAAAGCTAGGTACGGTTACTTTCTGATCACCAGCCTGGGTACCTACTAACCTGTTGTTAGACCACAGGTGGAATACTGAACCTGTTACTTCGTTAGTACCTGAGCGGGTTACGGCGTTCACACCAGCACCGGTAAAACCAGACTGACGTACGTCGAAAGGAGCCACGTTAACCTGAATCTCTTCGATAGCATCCAGAGAGATAGGAGCTACGCTGGTACGGGCACCGGGCTGGTCACCCAATCCGAAACCGTTGTTGAATACAGCACCGTCAACCGTAATGTTGTTAAGACGGCTGTCCTGACCACCAAACGAACGTCCGTTACCCTGAGGAGTCAGACGAGTAAAGTCACTGATCGTACGGCCTACTGTAGGCAGGCTGTTCAGTACTTCTTTGGTCACTGTAGTAGCAGCACCGGTACGATCCGAGCTGAATACATCACTTCTTGAACCAGCTACGGTTACTTCACCGAGCTGAGTACCTTCGTCAGTCAGTCTGAAATCTACGTTAGCCGCAGTACCCAAGTTAGCTGAGATATTCTCACGGGTTATGTCCGTGTACCCCACATACGTTACTGTAACACGATAAGGACCACCTACACGCACAGCCGGAAACACATAGCGCCCTGCTTCATTGGTAATAGTACCATACTGGGTACCTGAAGGCTGGTGTATGGCCACTACCGTAGCACCCGGCAGGGCTTCACCCTTCGCATCAGTTACCTGGCCAGTAATGGATGATGACGTTACCTGCGCGAAGGATTGTACGCTCAAAAGCGACAACACGAACGCCAAAAACGTGGCACCCATTGCCTTGAAAAGTAAACTTTTCCTGTTCATTGGATTTTGGGATTTGGTTTTAGATTGTTGGAGGCTGAACACAACATTATGGTTGAATTTTCGCCCGCAAAATAAGCGTAATTTTACTTACTAAACAACGGCACACTTCCTACTAAAATACTATCTCAACAATCGTAACCCGTTGATCTATTGGAATAGTCCAGAATAGTACCCCTTTAATTCAATATTTATTATATTAAGTTTTTGTTAAGAAATTCATTTCACCTGTTTGAACCCGAAAGCGTAAAAAAGGTTTGTGATATAATCTAATTTTTCAACGATAAAGTGGTATTTTGCCCGCTCTTTGTACTACCTGAAATCCTCCGGTTTTAGTCTCTGACCGGATTTCCCATTTTTTTATGAATACAGAAATTTCTGCCTTTGCACTTACCCAATACAGCCATGGAGCCGGGTGCGGCTGTAAGATCGCCCCCTCCGTGCTGGAGAAAATACTGCATAGCACAACGCCTTCCCCCCTGTTTCAGAACCTGCTGGTTGGGAACGACAGCCGTGATGACGCGGCCGTACTGGACATGGGCAACGGCGAGGCTGTGATCAGCACTACCGACTTCTTTATGCCTATCGTAGACGATGCCTTTGACTTCGGACGCATCGCCTCGGCCAATGCCATCAGTGATGTATATGCCATGGGTGGTACGCCCCTTATGGCCATTGCTATCCTGGGCTGGCCCGTTGATAAGATACCCGCCGAGGTAGCGCAACAGGTACTTGAGGGAAGCCGGGCCATCTGCGCCGAAGCGGGTATACCCCTGGCCGGAGGCCACAGTATCGATAGCCCCGAACCCATATTCGGACTGGCCGTAACCGGCAAGGTCAGGATAGAACATCTGAAGCAGAACAATACTGCCACCGAAGGCTGCCTGCTGTTCCTGACCAAGCGGCTCGGAGTAGGTATCCTGACCACGGCCCAGAAGAAGGGGCTTCTGAAACCGGAGCATGCACACATAGCTCCCGACCAGATGCGACAGCTCAACAAGGTAGGGGCTGCCCTGGGTACACTACCCGGCGTAAAGGCGCTTACCGACGTGACCGGCTTTGGACTACTGGGTCACCTGATCGAAATGGCCGGTGGCAGCGGACTCAGCGCCGAGATCGACTTCGACAAAGTACCTAAGCTACCTTATATAGAGGAGTACCTGGCCCTGAAGTCATTCCCGGGCGGTACCACGCGCAACTGGAACAGCTACGGACATAAAGTAGATGAGCTGAGCGATATCCAACGCTACATCCTGGCCGATCCCCAGACCAGCGGCGGCCTGCTGATAGCCGTAGAGCCACAGGAGCGTGAGCAGGTAGAAAAGGTACTAGCCGAAAACGGCATAGAAGCCGAACCCATCGGCCAACTGGTAGCCCCCCGTGAAAAGGTGGTATATGTTAACTAAAGGAGATAAGGGAGAAAGGAGAAAGAGATCCGGATTCTTATTCTCTTCACTCAATCACTCAATCACTCAATCACTCATTCACTCATTCATGATATCACTCAATTGACGCATGACTCTTAATTATAAAAAAGTAGGGGAAGGAGGTCAGCCCCTTATCATCCTGCACGGCCTCTTCGGGTCGCTGGACAACTGGCTTACCCTCAGCAAAGCCATTGCCAACCAGGGCTATACTGTGTATCTGGTAGATCAGCGCAACCACGGACGCTCGCCCCACGATGATGCGTTTTCGTACGAGCACATGGCAGCCGACCTGAAAGAGTTTCTGGAAGAGCACCAGCTATCTAACCCGGTGCTGGTAGGGCACTCGATGGGCGGCAAAACGGTGATGCAGTATGCGGTTACCTATCCGGGCACGTTTGATAAACTGGTCGTGGTGGACATGGCTCCCAAAGCCTACCCGGTACATCATGGCGACATCCTGAGAGGACTTAATGCCGTACCGCTGCATGAACTGGAAAATCGGAATCAGGCGGATGAGACGTTTGCGCAATACGAGCCGAACCTGGGGGTAAGGCAATTCCTGCTCAAAAACCTCTACCGCAAGGAGGATGATACCTTCGACTGGCGGTTTAACCTACAAGTACTGACTCGTGACATCGAAAAGGTAGGTGTACCCATAGCCGCTACGGAGGCCGTCACAGCCCCTACCCTATTCATGCGCGGAGCCAAATCTGACTACGTACTGGATACGGACCAGAACATGATCAAAAAGATATTCCCTAATGCCGAGCTCGATACCATTGCGGGAGCAGGTCACTGGATCCATGCCGAGCAGCCAAAGGCTTTTGTGGAGTCATTGATAAGCTTCCTGAAAAAATAGTACAAAAGCCCAGCCTGGAAAGCCCTATTTAATGGTAGGATCTTCCAGGCTGGGCCTTCCTGGCCGGGCCTTACTCCTTATACACGTACGTATCTTGTTTTATACGACCCGCTACTGAACTGGCATTCAAAGACAAACTCCTGTCCGTCCTTACTAAGCTCTATATCCCAAACTTCACAAACTGCACAATTGACCAACTGGCAGGTAGGGTTTTCGGGCAAGGCAGTGGCAGGTCTTATTTGGAGTAGAGTCCCGTTGATACGCAAGGCTGATGGCCCGCAGCAGATGGGCAGCCCCGCTACGTCAAGTACTACTCCATCTTCCCTGAACTGCAGCTTATAGGCATTCTCAACCGGTAGTTCTACCCATTCCTTCTTATCATTAACAGTCTGCTCATAAGCAGCCACTCGCCAGGTACCTACCAGAGGCTTCACTACTTCCGGAGAAACATCACCTTTGGCACATCCCACCATTAGCAGGACCATTAACACATACTTTATATACATCATTTGTAAACCCGTTTATACACTTAAGAGACAACCACCTCCACATTGGTTGGAAGCGGTTGGGCCAAAAATTATGTTAGTACCGATACCAGCAGGTACTCGTACAATAGCCAAAGTTGTATGTCTGCCTTCGGCGCAGAAGCTTTACCTTTGTGTCCACTCAATATCATACTAACGAAGTACCTGACTTGCCATCCATGACTAACCACCAGCCACCCGCCACTACCCTCTACCTCATACCCACCGTACTGGCCGAAGATACCGCCCAGCAGGTACTCCCTCCGCAGGTACTGGAAGTAATAGGGCAGGTGGACCATTTCTTTGTGGAGAATGTACGTACGGCCCGCCGCTTTATAAGTAGCCTCAGGCTGGGCAAAGTCATTGATGAACTGACCTTCTTTGAGCTAACCAAAGATACCCCTGAGTTTGAAACGTACGAGCAGCTCCGCCAGCTTCCGGCTGGCAGTACGGCCGGTATCATATCCGAAGCCGGCTGCCCCGGTGTGGCCGACCCCGGCGCGGTAGCCGTAGGGTTGGCTCATCAGTTGGGATATACGGTGGTTCCACTAGTAGGCCCTTCCTCCATCCTGCTGGCCCTGATGGCCTCGGGTATGAGCGGGCAGTCCTTCGCCTTTCATGGGTACCTGCCCATTGACAAAGTACAGCGCCGCAAGACCATCCAGCAGCTGGAGCAGAATGCCAGCCAGCGCCACCAGACGCAGCTCTTCATGGAAACACCCTTCCGCAATAATCAACTGCTGGAAGCGGTACTGGAGGCTTGCCACCCCGACACCCGCCTCTGCATTGCCTGCAATCTTACAGCTCCCGATCAGTTGATCCGGACTCTTGCCATCAAATCCTGGAAGCAGCAAAAACCTGATCTGCACAAAAAACCAACTATTTTTTTACTGGGATAGTGTATAAAAGCGAAGGAGAACCGCTTTCGACAGTTCCCCTTCGGATGTGTAACTTATGGATGGATTTTACTAAACAGGTACTTCTGACTGGCTTATTTCGGCACTCAGGTTTTCGTAGGCTGTCTCTACCTTACGCTTGATTTGCTTCACCGACCGATCGTAATCGTGCTGGAGATCATCCAGCAGGTCTTCGCCCTTTTCCTTGATTTTTCTTCTGGTTCTTTCTCCTTTCTCCGGTGCAAACAACATTCCGACGGCGATTCCCGCCACAGCGGCCAGTGCTATACCTAGTACTACATTTTCTGTTTTCATATGAGTGAACAATTATGGTTTAAGAAGTTATTCCGGTACAAATATCCGGTCAACAAGCCGGGTATCTAATGACTAAAGTTGGTCCAGCCACTGATCCTTATCAGTTTGCCTTACAGCAGGCGCGCCGGCAGCACCTGCCTACAATCACTTAACCCACTGATTTTCATCAGGTATTAGCAGCACGAAGACTAGTACCTTTATCCCGGTATTTGCTCAGTCCTGATGCGGCCTCTACCGGGGCTTCTTTTATGGATATAGAAGTTTCTCTGTGTACCACCACGCTTTCCGATTCGGATCTTTAACCTGACCACTAGCTATGAAACCAGCGTTTATTATACTGCTACTGGGCGTACTGACTGCTTCGACAGCCGTGGCTCAACGTATAGTGGGTGGCTTTTTGAGCGGAGGATATGCCGCTCTGCCCAACGTACATGCCCTATCAGAAGAAGTACTTAAGTACCCGGGTACTCCTTCTGCCCGCTACGGTACAGCGGGTTGTGAGCTGTTTTACCGCACCCAAAGAGCTGTTTTCTCACTGAATGTGGCGGGGCTGGGGAAGCATTGGGTAGCCCCCGACGGGAGCGAAAGTAGCATCACCGGCTCAACCCGCCACCTCAAGGTAGGGTGGATCGTAAAGCAAACCAAGCGCTACGCTCTGTACCCTTCCCTGGGTCCTGGCCTGACCACCATCAGCTTCAACGAACGTACCGTCACTACGGATCAGCTTCGCCACTTTTACCAGTACACATCCGACGTAGGAATGAACGCCGACGTAGTCCTCCACCAGAGCCCTGCGAGCCCGGGCCGAACCGGACAATTGCTGATGCTGGGGATACGCGTCGGGTGCCTGTGGAGCTGGCAACCGCAGTTTTACGAAAGGGATATCAGTAGCAGTAGCTGGCAGTTTACGGCCCTGGGTCGTCCGGCGGGCTTCTATGCGTCCCTTACGCTCGGCGGTGGCGCTGTATTTAAATAACCGGCACCCATCTGTATCCTCTAAACAACCTCTGTCTATGGAATCTCCTATGATCCCCGAATCCAGCCTATGGATGGCCTATGGCATCACCAACCTGGTGGCACTGCTGCTGCTGGCCGGAAGCCAGTGGTTTCCCAACCTGACCCGCTTTCTGTTCTTTCTGTTATTTGCCGGAGCGGCCTACTTCAATACCCGAACCGCTCTGGAATCTCCCTGGGTGTACTACGACTACGCCGACTATACCTTCCTGTCCATCTACAAATGGTTTATTGAAGAGCCTTTCAGCCAGTTTACGGTACCTATCATAGTGAGTATAGCCGCGGGACAAGTAGCCATAGCCCTGGCCATGCTCCTAAAAGGAAGCTGGTTCCGGTGGGGCTGCGTGGGAGGGATAGCCTTCTGCCTGGGTATAGCACCGTTAGGCTTTGGCTCGGCATTTCCGTCTACGCTCCTGATGGCAGCCAGCTTTTACCTACTTTACCAAAGAAGAAGCCATCAATACCTCTGGCAGTACCTGGCTCGCTATTCGTCCCGGGCCACTACACCTGATATGCAGACAGCTGATCACTCTTAGCGGGTAAGAAGAGCACCCACTACTACACCTACTCTTATGACAATCCCATCCGACTACGTACAGCGTCACATTCTAAGGCACACGTATGCGCTTATAGCTTGGGCCATTTTGAACCTGACGGTAGGTGGCGTAGGTATGTTTTTCAGCGCAGGACTCCTCCATCATTTTCTACACATGAACGCCGCCTGGGGGAGTGTCAATCTGGTAGTAGGTCTGATCCTGTGGTATTCGACTACCCAAACCACTACCCCTGGTAGTGCCCTGTCCCGATCCCGGCAGTTCAGAAAAGTACTCCTGATCAATATTTTTCTGGATAGTACCTACCTCATGGCTGGTCTGTGGTTGCTGAAAAAAGGAACGTTAGCGGGAGAATATGCTGCCTATTTCACCGGATTTGGCTATTCAGTACTCCTGCAGGGAGCTGTTCTTCTTCTATTTGACCTGTTATCCATACACCTGCTACACCGTCACAAAAACGTCAGATCTCAGGAGCGACAGGTTGCTGAGGCTGGCTAAAGGGGTACTTGGGCACGTTGGGTTTCATCGCAAGGCCTCCTTTAAAATTATATTTTTTACGTATATTCTATAATACAGGTAGCCAAGTGATTACAAAAAAATACACAAAATTTTATTCTGCCATTCCAACCTACACGCTAAGGCACGAGTCTATTGAGTAGTTCTTTAATTATTTTAATAACCTAACTCAACAAACAACTCAACGCCATGAAGAAATGGATGTGGTTGGGCTTCACCGCCCTTACAGTAGTAAGCATGACAGCTTGTGACCCTCAGCAAGACACAGTAGATGCCGAAAAAAAGATCGTTTCAGACTTTGAAACCAGCGCGGACGACTGGACCGGAGACTTTGCTGAATACTCTACTGCACAGGATTCCATTATGGAATTTAAACTGGAACGTACTTCACTCCCTGCTGCGATCGATGCCTCCAGAAAGGCCATGAAGATCGAAGGTATGAACCGGAGCGACGACATGTTTATGTTCCTCAAAAGAAAGGTTACCGGCCTCGACCCTAACCGTACCTACAAAGTAACTTTCGAGATTGACCTGGGTACCGACTATCCCGCCAACAGCGTAGGAATCGGTGGATCACCCGGTAGCTCGGTGTACCTGAAAGCGGGAGCTTCACCTAACGAGCCCGTGAAGAAACTGGTAGACGATTTCTACACCGTCACCATCGACAAAGGCCAACAGGCTGTGGGTGGCAAAGAAGTAATTCTTTTAGGCGATGTAAGCAACGGTGTAGAAGACTTCGTCTACAAACTGGTAAAGCGTGGTAACGCTGAAACACCTGTATCGGTCAAGCCTAACGCTAACGGTGAGATCTGGCTGTGCGTAGGTACTGACTCAGGTTTCGAAGGAAAAACAACTCTGTACTACGACAAGATCACAGCGGTGATCAAGTAATAGGTACTACTTAATTAAAAGAGCCTCCCGGCCGGTGCCAGTTAGCACCAAACCGGGAGGCTCTTTCTATTTATATAGATAATATAGAATTAAAGATCAAACTTGATACCCTGAGCCAGTGGTAGGGCGTTTCCATAGTTGATGGTATTAGTCTGTCGACGCATGTAGGCACGCCAGGCGTCGGAGCCGGATTCACGTCCCCCACCGGAATCTTTTTCTCCTCCAAAGGCTCCTCCGATCTCCGCCCCCGAAGTACCTATGTTTACGTTAGCAATGCCACAGTCTGAGCCGGCGTGCGACAGGAACAGCTCCGACTCCCGCATGCTGAGGGTGAAGATAGCTGATGATAATCCCTGCGGAACGCCATTCTGCAGCTCAATGGCTTCTTCGATGGTACTATACCGGATCAGGTACAGGATGGGAGCAAAGGTTTCGTGCTGTACGATGGAGTAATGATTCTCTACCTCCGCAATACAGGGCGCCACGTAGCAGCCCGACTCGTAGCCCGGCCCTTCCAGCACCTTAGGCTCCACCACGAAGGTACCTCCCGCTTTGCGGACTTCCTCAGCGGCGGCCAGGTACGCTTCTACGGCATCTTGATCAATAAGTGGCCCTACGTGATTGGTTTCGTCCAACGGGTTCCCGATCCGGAGCTGCGAGTACGCTTTGGCAAGCCGCTGTTTTACCTCCTCATAGATGCTCTCGTGGATGATAAGGCGACGGGTAGAGGTACAGCGCTGCCCGGCCGTACCTACTGCACCGAATACTATACCCGGTATAGCTATGTTCAGATCCGCCGAGGGAGCTACGATAATGGCATTGTTCCCTCCCAGCTCCAGCAGGCTCCGTCCCAGGCGCCGCCCTACGGCCTCGCCCACGGCTTTGCCCATACGGGTACTACCCGTAGCCGATACCAGCGGTACCCGCGTATCTTCCGACAGCCATACCCCCACATCACGCCCCCCCGTTACCAGACAGGATACCCCTTCGGGTACCCCGTTCCGGACGAGTACCTCCCGGATGATATTCTGACAGGCTATTGATGATAAAGGTGCTTTTTCGGAAGCTTTCCATACACATACATCGCCACATACCCAGGCTAGCATCGAGTTCCAGGACCAAACCGCTACGGGGAAGTTAAAGGCCGATATAATGCCTACTACCCCCAGCGGGTGCCACTGCTCGTACATGCGGTGCAGGGGCCGCTCGCTATGCATAGTGAGGCCATAGAGCTGACGTGACAAACCTACCGCGAAGTCACAGATGTCGATCATCTCCTGTACTTCACCCATACCTTCCTGCAGGCTTTTGCCCATTTCGTAGCTCACCAGCGTACCCAACTCACGCTTATAAGCACGAAGCTGATCCCCAATCTGCCGTACTACTTCTCCGCGCTTCGGTGCGGGTAGTACCCGCCACTCCCTGAAGGCCACCAGGGCCTGTTCGATCACCCGGTCGTAGTCTTCGCGGCTGGCTTCCCTGACGCTGGCGATCAGCTGCCCATCTACGGGCGAGTAGGATTCAATAAGGCCTCCGCCTCCCTCCCAGCTTTGCTGCCCGGTACTTATGCCCGCGTTCTCAGACTTTATCCCTAATTTATCCAGTATCTCTTTCATGGTAGTTTGTTGATATATCTTGTCTAATACATTAAGTAGGGAGTGCTTAATCACGATCTACGAATAAGCTGCCGTTTTGGGTAGCCAGGAAGGCCTCCAGCGGTATCTCTTCCTGCTTCAGGAAGCCCTGTCGGGGCAAAGTACCCGCCGCGACCATCTCTACTACCGCCGCTATGGAGCCGGCCGTAGTCCACGATATGGCCCGCCAGCGCTGCCCGTCGATCTCGATGGGATGGTAGGCCCTATAAAACTCCTCACGCTCCAGGTGGTCACCCTTCCAGCCTTCTACGACGGCATACACGTACACGACATCATCCTGGACGGGGGGCTTGGCTTCGGTCAATATTTTCTCTACCAGCTCCCGCTGCTCTTTCAGGATCAGTTCGTACAGCATGAAGCGCATCAGTCGGCAGTGACCGGGGTAGCGGATGGTCTTGTAGTTGAGGGTATCGAGCCGGCCTTCGTAGGTCTCGCACATGGTACCCAGCCCACCGGAAGTACTAAAAGCCTCAAACTCCTGCCCTTCGATGTTGATCATCTCAATGCCTTCCAGCGAAGGTACCATCTTGCGCACTCCGTTATGGATTACTTCGGCATCATTGATGTACTCATTGATCACACCCGCCGGCGACCAGGTAAAGGAGTAGCCCAGCAACCCATTGGGAAAGCGGGGCAGTGCGCCTACCCGTAGCTCCATATCGCGTATCTTACTAAAGCGCCCCGCCAGATCAGCCCCGACAATGCCGATCAGGCCCGGTGCCAGCCCACACTGCGGGGCCATCACGCCCTTACTGTCTTTGGCCATTTCGCGGACAGCCGTAGTGGTAGGTACATCTTCGGTCAAATCAAAATAATGGATCCCTGCTTTGTAAGCTACCAGTGCGATTGGAAGGTTGAGATTGTAAGGCATGCACGATACCACCGCATCATAACCCGGAATTATCTGCTCCAGGGTACTTACATTGGTCACATCACCTTTGATTATAGGAAAGCCCAGTTCAACAGCAGGCTGCGCTTTATCAAAACCGGTAACATCAAACTGCTTGGCCAGTAAGGTACCCACCAGCGAGCCCACCTTTCCCATGCCAATGACAAGGATTTTTTTCATAATAGAGTGCTTGATTAGAATGAACGTATGAGGTATAGTATAGAAATAACTCTCCCCGAAAGAGGATGTTTCAATAGCCACTTTACGATAAAATAGATGATAGAAGGACCAGAAAGGCCAAAAGAAAGTACTTACATGCCCGGCACATGGGAACTCATGCTGCGGAGAAAAGCCATATGGGCAAGCTGTATGTTAATGGCTGGATTCAAATCTTTTACAGCGGTTTGGGCAAATATATGTTTTCTTAGTAATAAATATAATTTTGCACCTAATTTCCAGCATAGTACCCCTCTTTACACCGCATGAAGAACTTTATACTTAGCTCACTCCTTATCCTTGGCATTGCCTTCACCGCTACGGCCCAGATTACCCAAACCCTACGCGGGCGGGCCGTTGATAAAGAATCCCGGTTTCCGCTGACCGGCGCTACGATAGTAGTAGATGGTAGCTCTACATTGGGTACTATTACGGATACGGCCGGAGTATACCGGATTGCCCATGTACCCGTAGGCCGTCACAGTGTACGTTTTACGCTGGTAGGCTATAAAGATGTACTGCTTAATAACATAGTCATAGATGCCGGACGCGAGACCATCCTGAACGTAGAGATGGAAGAGAGCGTTACGGAGCTGACGGCGGTGACCGTCCGAGCGCGCCGCAACGGAGAGGCTACCAACGAAATGGCTATTGTATCGGCGAGGCAGTTTTCGGTGGAAGAAACGGAGCGCTACGCCGGGAGCCGCGGCGAGCCCGCCCGTATGGCCTCTAACTTTGCGGGAGTACAGGGAGCCGACGACTCGCGCAACGACATCGTGATCCGGGGGAACTCGCCCTCGGGAGTACTGTGGCGGCTGGAAGGCGTAAGTATTCCCAACCCCAACCACTTTGCCATAGCCGGTACCTCGGGTGGACCGGTAAGTATAGTCAACAACCGGTATCTGGCCAACTCCGACTTTTTTACCGGCGCATTTCCGGCCGAGTTCGGCAACTCCATCGCCGGTGCCTTTGACCTGAAGCTGCGCAATGGTAACAATCAGAAACACGAGTTTATGGCGCAGTTTGGCTTTCTGGGTACGGAGGGTATGGCCGAAGGCCCCATCTCCAAGAAGTCCGGCTCATCGTACCTGGCCAGCTACCGCTACGCCAACCTCTGGCTGTTCAACAAAGCAGGTATCGACATAGGTACCCAGGCCGTACCTACCTATCAGGATGGATTTTTCCGCCTCAACTTCCCTACCCGCAACGGCGGTAACGTAGCCCTGTGGGGACTAGGCGGTACCAGTACCGTCGATATCCTGATCAGTAAGCAGAAGGCCGACGACCGCAACATTTTCGGGCAGAATGACCGGGACCAGTACTATACTTCCAAAATGGGGGTAATGGGACTGACCTACAACCAGCCACTGAGCCGGGCTACCTTCTTCCGGGCTACGCTGGCGGTATCCAACAATACACAGGATGCTAACCACGACTACCTGTTTATGCGCAAAGACAACCAGGGTAATCCGGTCATTGAGAACGATCGTTTTGTGGTGGAGCGGAAGGCGCCCATCCTCGACTACCTGTTCAGCGAGACGAAGGTTTCGGCCGTTACCTCGCTCAACCGGAAGTTCAGCGCCCGTTCTACCCTGAAGATCGGTATCAATGCGGATGTATTTAACTTCAAAGCCACGGATAGTACCCGCACATTCACAGATGTAGCCAATACGGAACTCGGCGACTGGCGCAGCCGTTGGGATGCGAATGAGGCCTTCGTGATGCTGCAACCCTATATACAGTGGAAGTACTTGCTGTCGGATAAGCTGACGCTCAGCCTGGGTGCAAGCAGCCTGTACAATTCTATTAACACCAACAGCTTCTCTCCTTTCGAGCCCCGGGCCGGGCTCTCGTGGGACCTGCCTGATCGTCAGAAGCTGACTTTCGCGACAGGACTGCACAGCCAGATGATGCCCACCTATACGTACTTTTATGGGGATGATCTCAGATCTGTCACCAGCAAAGCTAAACTTCCTAACCGGGATGTGGGACTGACCAAGAGCTGGCACTGGGTAACCGGCTACAGCCGTCTGCTGGGACAGAACATGCGCCTGCTCGCTGAGGCCTACTACCAGCGCCTGTTTGATGTACCCGTGGAGGCTTCGCCAACGAGCTCGTTTTCTATCCTCAATACCGGCTCGGCCTTTACCCGCATCTTTCCCAACCAGCTGGTCAACCAGGGCATTGGACGCAACTACGGGGTAGAGCTGACACTGGAAAAATTCTTCAGCCAGGGGTACTACTTCCTGATTACCTCGTCCATCTTTGACTCAAGGTACCGGGCCAACGATGGCGTATGGCGCAACACCGACTTCAACGGACGCTACGCTTTCAACGCGTTGTTCTCGAAGGAGTTCGTAATTAAGGAGCGGTCACGGCTCAATATTGGAGCGAAGTTTACGGCGATTGGCGGGCGCTGGTACGGCCCGGTAGACGAAGCGGCTTCACGTGCTCAGCAGGAGATTGTGTATGAAGATGCCGGACGCAATACACTGCAATTCGCGCCCTACCGCCGGTTTGATATCAAGACCGAATATAAGATCAACCGGGCCGGACTGACCCACACCATTGCCGTAGACCTGGTAAATGTGCTGGGGATTCAGAACCTGCTGTCACTGAGCTATGCGCCACAGCCGGATGGCTCCTTTATCAAGCAGGAGTACCAGCTGGGCTTCCTGCCGGTATTCTACTACCGTATCGATTTCTGATAGTACTACCCGACCTATCTATATAACTGCCTGGACTGGTCCGCCAGCCTAGGCAGTTATTTTCTTAGGAATCTGCACCTGTACACGAGTACCCCGTACATCTTTCCCGACTATTCTTATCTTTCCGCGCAGGCTATCTACCCGGCTCCGCACGTTACTCAGCCCTGCCCCTTCGGAGCCGACAGAATCCATTCCTTTGCCATTATCCTCCACACAAAGCGCTATCTGCTCTTCGCTGTTATGCAGCGAGATAATAGCCTGTGTAGCATCCGAATGTTTGATGATGTTGTTGGCCAACTCAAGTACCATGCTGTACAGCTCAAACTCAGTTCGCCGGTCCAGTCTCCCCTGAAAGCCATCCACTTCCAGCGTAAAGCTGATCCTACCGTTGGCGTTAAGCTTCTGTTTCAGCTTTTCCAAGGCCATCCTCAGGCCATCTTTTTCCAATTCCTTAGGCAACAGGTTATGCGACAGGCTACGTACCTCATCGTAGGCGTTGCTCATCATTTCTTTTACGCGCTCATAGATCTGCTGCTCATCCTCAGATAGTGTTTTCTTGTCCAGACCGTGAAGAAACCAGGTGATGGAGGATATCGTGGATCCGAGGTTGTCATGAAGTTCGGCTGCTACCCGCTTGCGTTCCAGGGTCTGCCCTTTTACCAGCGCCTCCCGGATCTCCGCATTCTTTTCCCGAAGCTTGATGTTGTTATACCACAGCAACCCCACAACCAGCAGGATAAGTATCGAAAAACCGATCAGAAACTTCTGCGTAACCTCCTGCTGTTCGATGATGGCTTTCTGAATCTCTACATCCTTCTGGTGATTGTCAAACAGGAGCTGATGCATAGTAGACTTACGCTCAACACTCTCTTCGCGTATCTTCCGTTTGGTGTGGTTAATCTTTTCCGACGCACTCAGGGCCGAGGCCAGATCGCCCTTGGCTTTGTATGCTCTGTACATGGAAGCCAGGGCCCAGTTGCTCTGTTGAGTGGAGTGGTACTGCTCGGCGTGGTATAAGGCTTCCTGTGCCGCCTGTATGGCCTTATCGTACTGCTGCAGATAAAAGTACGCATTGGCTATATCATTGAGTGCATTCATGATCCCAAAGCGGTTACCTAACCGACGGAATATAGCCAGGGCGTTATTAAATGTATTCAATGCCTCCGGGTACTTCTGCTTCTTGACCAGCATAAAGCCTTCGCTCTGCAGGACATTGGCTTTACCCCATTCCGAACCTATCTTGTCAAACAGCTTGTACGAATGGCGATAGTAGTAGAGTGCCTGCGAATATTCGTTACGTTCGCGGTACAGGTTAGCCAGGTTCTCGTAGGCCGAAGCCATCAGACTATCCGCACCGGCAGCTTTGTAGATCTCAATAGCCTGGTTATAGTAGACGCCGGCGGAGTCCCAGCGACTGTATTCAGAGTAACTATCGGCAATGAAGCGGGCAGCATGGGCGTTATAAAGCGGTAACTCCAGCTTTTCAGAAAGCAGAAAGCTTTCTGTTGCCAGCTCCATCAGTACATCAAAATCTCCGTTGTAGAAATAGGAATACCCCAAAGCGTTATACGCCATTACCTTTCCCTTATCCCATCTTTGCTCCTGAGATAGATGCAACGCCTTCTGAGCATACTTCTCAACCAGGTGACTATCTCTGTGCAGGTAGAAAAAGGCTGCATCTACGTAGGCATGTACCAGTGCCGTATCGTATCGAAAAGAAGGGGACTTGCGTTCCAGGAGCTGAATACGCTTGAACAACTGACTAGAATCCTCTCTGCTGGTAGCATAGCTTGTAACTATACCAGCAAGAAAAAAGCAGAAAAAAAACGTTAAAAATATTCTCATTCGAATAAACTATACGCTCGAAAGATACATATTTTTCTTGAGGCAGGGTAGGTACACCACCCACAAATTAGCTACAATAGACATCTATTGATTATAAATATAAAAAAGCTAAACTCCCCACTGTATCCTCACTTAGCAATTTTATACTTTAATAAGCCCTAAATCTACCTACACTACTGATATAGCGGAAGATAGAAAATATATAAGTGTACTTTTGACAGAAATAAAAAGCAACCGCCTGTTACTTTCTACTCACGTAACTGCTGTTTTTTATATAAAACCGATACGGAAGCTCCGCTCCCTGCGTAATGCCGATGCGGGTAGTAGTGAATACATCAAAATCAGTTACAACTGGTGCGGTTACATAAACAGGACCAGTAATAAGCGAAGTCTCGTTGTGCTCCCTCAGGCTAATGCCCATGGCTTGTACCAACTTTCCGGGTCCACTACACAAGTCTTTTTCCAGTAGAACTTTACTTCTGTTCTGGGGGAGTTGTGTCTTGGGGTGCAGTTGGCGCCTCCACTGCATCAGTTCTACCCCCTCAGTAGGCTGAAGTGCCCGGATCAGTACGGCCTCTCCTACCCCTTCTTCGCCACTGACTATGTTGGCGCAGTAGTACATCCCATAGATCAGGTACACATACAGTGTTCCGGCCGTACCGAACATCGCGGCGTTTCGGGCGGTTTTGCGGCGATAGGCATGGCAGGCCGGATCCCCCCACAGGTACGCTTCGGTTTCCACGATAATGCCCGCCGTACGACCATCCGGACTATCGTGCACCAACTCGCAGCCAAGCAGCTTACGGGAGAGCGTCAGGGTATCGTGGCTTTGGTAAAAATCGGCGGATAATTTCTCCTTCATGGGTAACACGTAGACAGTAGTTTCAATTTTGGGGTGAATCTTCCCTATTCAATCTAAATTTAATGCAGTAGCTTATGATATTCCAGATCAGCTTTGCCCTTCTCAATCCTACACAAAATGCTATATTTCAGTGCATTAAATAGGTAAACGTATAATAATCCAGTGGTAACGACGAAAAACGGTTACAACTTATCCCTTTTAATAAATGGAGGTATGTTTCTTTTGTTTACCTAAGCAAAGAGTACGGGTGAATAACATAACCCCTTTATGGATTACTTAAACTACTACTACTATGCACTACAACACAAATATAGATGGCGTTCAGTTAGAGATACATGCCATTGACTTTGAACTGGATGAAAGCTTTCTGAATCGAATTGAAGCGGCCGTTGCGCGCATTCGTCGGTTTTCGAGCGTAGATGTTATTTATGCCACTTTCTTTCTGAGAAGGGAGCCTAATCAGTCTACCAACGATAAGTCTGTACATATTAAGGTAGGAATTCCCGGACGGGATCCGTTTGCGGCAGAAAAGGGAAGCGACTGGTTACAACTTCTTAAGAATGCCACTGAGCAGGTTATTAAGCAGATCCAGAAGCAGTACAAGAAGGACTAGTACCTGGTATAGGAATACAGGAAAAGCCCGCTCCTCTGCAAAGTCAGAAGAGCGGGCTTTTTTTATTAGATTACATTCAGGGTCTGCTCCTTGATCTTCTCCAGCTCATCTTTCATCTGTACCACCAGACGCTGGATGCCGGCATCGTTGGCTTTGGAGCCGATGGTATTGATCTCACGGCCTATCTCCTGCGCTATGAAGTTGAGCTTTTTACCATTACTGTCTGAGGCGTTGAGCGTTTCGATGAAGTAGCTCAGGTGGTTGCTCAACCGCATCTTTTCCTCCGATATATCGTACTTCTCGATGTAGTAGATCAGTTCCTGCTCAAAGCGATTGGGGTCGAAATTCTCGTCTGACAGCAGGTCCCGCACATTCTTCTCCAGGCGCTCGCGGACAGCCGGTATACGCAGTACATCCTGCTCCTGCACCTGATCCAGCAGCGTACGTATCGTTTCTATATACTCTTTGAACTTATTAGCGGTCAGCTCTCCTTCCTGCTGGCGGAAGTTGTTACACTTCTGCAGGGCTTCGGTTACGGCCTGCCTGATAATCCCCCACTCCTGCTCGCGACGCTCTTCGTTGGCCACATCTGAGTTATATACATTGGGCAGCTGCAGAGCTATGCGTAGCAGCTCGGTTGGGTCGGGTTCGAAAGCCAGCTCGCTGGCCGTTTGCTTCAGATCGTTGAAGTACGCCTTAACGAGAGGACGATTCACTACCGAAGTACCTGCCGCCTCTCCTGTTTGCTGAAACGTAAGGGTACATTCAACCTTACCACGCTCCAGGGCCTGCGTAAGCATATTGCGGATTTCGATCTCCCGCTCTGAGTAGTTCTTGGGAATCCGGCAGTAAATATCCAGAAACTTCGAGTTCAGGGTTTTTATTTCTACTGTGATAGTAAGCGTATCCGATTCTACGGTGGCTACTCCGTAGCCGGTCATGGATTTTAGCATGTGTATTCTTTAGAATTTATTGCGTTGGTATTGCTTATTGGATGGGTGCTGGCTTTCGGATGGCTGCGGCTTTTCCTGTAGCGCATTTTTCTGGAGCTCTTTCAGCTCACTTCGGTAGCGCGATACATCACACGCCAGGTAGATGGCCTGCAGCATCGAGCCTGGCTCGGCCTGATTCTTACCGGCAATGTCGTAGGCAGTACCGTGGTCGGGTGAGGTGCGTACTGCCGGGAGGCCCGCTGTGAAGTTAACTCCCTCGTTGAAGGCCAGCGTCTTGAACGGAATCAGCCCCTGATCATGGTACATAGCCAGTACGGCATCGTAGTTGCGGTAGGTCTTGGCGGCAAAAAAGCCGTCGGCTGGAAAAGGACCAAATACCAGGTCACCCTTCTCACGAAACTCATTGAGCAGCGGTATGATAACCTCCTGCTCCTCCTTGCCCAGAAGACCATTTTCACCCGCGTGCGGATTAAGGCCCAGTACCGCTATTCTTGGTTTTCCGGCTCCAAAGTCTTCTCTGAGCGAAGTAAGCATCTGCTTGATCTTGGCGGCTAGTTTGTTCCGCGTTACCTGGTGCCGGACGTCTCCCAACGGAATGTGCCCCGTCAGTACCCCTATCCGCAGGTCACCGGCCACCATAAACATCAGGGCTTCCCGGGCTCCGAATGAGCTGGCCAGGTACTCTGTATGGCCCGGAAACTTAAACTCTTCGCTCTGGATGTTGTCCTTATTAATCGGAGCGGTCACGAGAGCCTGTATCTTTCCAGCTTTCAGATCCTCCACAGCCCGCTTGAGCGAAGCAAAAGCTGCCTGACCGGCCTCGGGAGTTACTTTGCCCGGCTCTACCTCCGTCTGCTGATCGTTCCAGCAGGTAATGACATTGGTATGCTTTGGGTTGGCCTGATCGGGGCGCTGTATGCCGTGCAGGTTCCAGTCTTTCATGTTCAGCAGGTGGCGGTACCGGTTCAGTACGCGTAGCGAGCCATAGATGACCGGCGTACACATACTCGACAACTGGTTGCTTTCCAACGCTTTGAGTATTACCTCCGGTCCTATTCCGTTGTAATCGCCCAGGCTTATCCCGATCAGGGGCTTATCGTTATATTGTTCACTCATAGGATAGTCTTAAAACGCAGTTTACAGATATATGCGGGTTTACAGATTTCTTCCTTTTACTTTTGCATCATAATTTAACGGCAAGTTACGAAAATTCCACCTCCCGCATGAAAATCCTGATTGCTGATGAAATGCATCCCTCCCTTTTGGGGATGCTTGACGAGCAAGGCTGGAGCTACGACTACCAGCCTCAGTTTCGCCGCGACGCTATTCTCAGCCATATTTCGTCCTACGACGGACTTTTTATACGAAGTAAAACAAGAGTTGACGAGGAACTGTTGGCACAGGCCCAAAATCTGCGCTTTATTGCCCGCGCCGGTGCCGGCCTGGACCTGATTGATCTGGAAGCGGTGCAGGGGAAGAACATCCGGCTGTTCCACGCGGGCGAGGGCAATCGCGACGCCGTAGCCGAGCACGCGCTGGGTATGTTGCTTTGCCTCTTCAACAATATCCTGCGGGCCGACCGCGAGGTACGACAGGGAGTCTGGGACCGCGAAGGCAACCGGGGTATTGAAGTAATGGGAAAGACGGTGGGAATAATAGGCTATGGCAACAACGGAAGTGCCACCGCCCGCCGCCTGAGTGGCTTCGGCTGTAAAGTACTTGCCTATGATAAGTATCGCGACCAGTACGGTGATGCCTACGCTCAGGAAGCTACGCTGGAGCAGATCTGCTCGGAGGCGGATGTACTGAGTTTGCATGTACCCCTCACCTCCGAAACCCGTCAGTGGGTAAATGATGCGTTTATTGACAATATGGCAAAGCCCTTTTTCCTGATGAATGTATCCCGGGGCGAAGTCGTAAGCCTGGAGGCGGTAGTACGCGGGCTGGAAAGCGGCAAACTACGGGGAGCCTGCCTGGATGTACTGGAAAATGAAAAGCTGGATAAATTGAGTCCCGTTCAGCAGGCTGCATTTGACTACCTCCGTACCTCCGACCGCGTGGTACTGACCCCGCACATAGCCGGGTGGTCACACGAGAGCTACGTGCGGATCAACGAAGTACTGGTACGGCAGATCCGGGAGTGGGTCAGTTCCGCATCTTAGCCAGCCTGTCGTAGTTAAGTACCGTGATGAGGCTACCCTTCATGTCTACCAGTTGCTCCTCCTTGAAGTCAGAGAGCGTACGGATGACCGTTTCGGTAGCGGTACCTACTATAGACGCGATGTCTTCGCGGGTAATAGCCATGGAGAAGGGCTTGGAGTGGTCGTCCTGGTAGCGGTTGACCAGCATCACCAGGGCCTCCGCTACCCGCTTCCGGACGGAGTTATAGGCTAGTTGCAGCAGACGATCTTCCCGTTCCTTGATCTCGTTGGAGAGCATCCTGATGAACTTGGAAGAGACGTCGCGGCTTCCCTGCAGCAGGTTAAAGAAATCGTCTTTGGGGATAATGGCAATCTCGGCATCTTCCAGGGCTACTACGCTATCCTGGTAGGGTACTCCCTGCAGCAGGTCCACGTAGCCGAAGAAGTCGCCCTCCTTGTACAGGTCGGTAATGTACTCCTTGCCAAACTCGTTGGCTTTATAGGCCTTTACTTTGCCCTTCTGTAGGAAAAAAATACCGGTTGGGTAGCTCCCTTCGGTATAGATCGTTTCCTTCTTGCGGATGTACTTGATCTTTTTATCCTCGGCCAGCTTGCTGAGCGAGTCAAACGAGCGGGCCTCCTGGATGAACTTGTCCAGCCCTTCGGCCGTACGGCTAAATTCGGCCTTGATGCGCTCACTCTTCTTGATACGCATTTCTACTGCGCTCAGCAGCTCTATATCATCGTAGGGCTTAGTGAGGTAGTCGTCGGCGCCCATGGTCATGCCCTTGCGGTAGTCGTTCTTCTCAGCCTTGGCCGTCAGGAAGATAAATGGAATACCGGCCGTACGGTCGTCTTTGCTCAGCATGTGCAGCACGCCGTATCCGTCCAGCTCGGGCATCATGATGTCACAGATGATCAGGTCGGGCTGTAGCTGGTGCGCCAGCTTTACGCCTTCTTTCCCGTTGACGGCTGTCGTTACATCAAAATTAGCCAGCTCGAGAATCTCGGCCGTGTTGTCCCGCATCTCGGGATTATCTTCTATAAGTAATATCTTTTTGGTACTCATCTCAGAAATTCCGTTTCGGAAACTAAACTAAAACCTGCTTGTGGTTAGGCAGCTTCACGTAGAAGGTAGTCCCCTTGCCGAACTCACTCTTAAACGTAATCTCACCATTGAGCAGATCGATGTACTTTTTCACAATATTCAGCCCCAGGCCTGTTCCCTGGGCATTGCCGGCATTTTGCGCCCGGAAGAACCGGTCAAATACGTAGGGCTGATCTTTTTCGGGAATACCTATGCCCTGATCTTCTATCTCAAAATAAACGGTATCTTCTTCACCCCGGGTACGCAGGTATATGTCCGTACACGCCTCGGAGTACTTAATGGCATTAGAAAGCAGGTTGATGATCACGTTCTTGAGCAGCTGCTTATCCAGCCATACCTCTTCCGCCCCCTCGTGCTCAAAGTAGATCTTCTGCTTTTCCTTACATACACCTCTGATTTCCTCAATCAGATCATTACAGAAGTCCGGCAGTTTGACCTCTACCGGTACTGTATGTACTTTACCCTCTTCCAGCTTGCCGATAGAAAGGAAGTCGTTCAGTATCTCGGTCAGATTTGTAACGGCTGATTTTATACGCTGCACGTGCTTCTGGCGCTTCTCTTCGTCTTCTGTACGCGAATACCGGCCAATCAGCGAAGCCGACGACAGAATGGTAGCCAGCGGTGTACGAAACTCATGCGAGGCTATAGTGACAAACTTGCTCTTCATATCGTTGAGCTCACGCTCCTTCTCCAGCGCCCGCATCACTTCGTGCTGCGATTCTTCCAGTTTGCTAAGGGCTTCGCCCAGCTCACGCGTTCGCAGTTCCACCCGCTCTTCCAGCTCGGCGTTTAGCTTCTGTATTTCCTGATTGGCAATCCGGATGGTATCTTCCTGCTTTTTCCGTTCGGTAATATCTATGATAAAGCTTACCACAAAGTCGCCCTCACTGGTCGAAAAAGGGCTCAGACTCACCTCCACCGGAAACTCGCTGCCATCGTGACGGCGCGCAAACAAGTCCAGTGAACTACCCATACCCCGGGCGTGGGGCCCCAGCGAGTAGCCTACCCGGTTCTGCACGTGGGCTTTGGCGTGGCGCCGTGGAACCAGTACTTCTATTTTTTCTCCAACCAGTTCACCTTCATCATATCCAAACATCTCGCGGGCCTTGGGATTGACCATAAAGATACTCCCATCGCCGTCAACCACTACGATTCCTTCGGTAGCATGCTTGAAAAGTGCATCCAGCATTTCAATATGCCGCTTCATTGCTTCTGTATGTTTAATATATAGATCTAACATACCAAGTTAGGAGGTGAACTTCAATTGACCAACTTTTACCACATAAATAGATAACAACGACTTTCGTCACCTACTGATTACCAATGCTTTATTATAACTTACCCATACCCCCTAACCACCTAAGGCTGAACAGGGTATGGGTATACTACAACTAAATAGTCTGACTGAACAGAGTAGTCTGGGGTACATCAGCCCAAAGGCGGGCATCGAAAGCCATACAGACGTTCCGGACGAAGCTCTTTCCTTTTTCGGTCACCCGAAGGTGGAAGGGATTGATATCAATCAGCCCGTCCTTCTCCATTTCTTCCAGTCGCTCCAGACCGTCGTAGAAGCCTCCGCACACATCGCCGGTACCATCCCAGCGGGTTTCGAAGTTGCACATGATGCGTTGGATGTGACGACGCAGGATCAGGTCCTCACGCGACTGCACGTGTCCCCGGAAGAAGGGCAGTTCGCCTTCCTCCAGCCGCTTGTAATAGGCTTCTACGCCCTTTTCGTTCTGGACGTAGCCCCACCAGGCATCACTGATGGCAGAAGTACCCAGTCCGACGAGCAGGGCGGTTTGGGTGTCGGTATAGCCCATGAAGTTGCGGTGCAGGCGGCCTTCGGTGTACGCCTTGTACAGGCCATCCGTCCTGAGGGCAAAGTGGTCCATACCTATATCCATGTAGCCGGCCATTTCAAGAGCACCGCGGCAGGTTTCGTAGATAGCTAGCTTCTTCATCGAGTCGGGCAGGTCCTGCTCCGTGAAACGTCGCTGTCCCGGCTTCACCCAAGGTACATGCGCGTAGCTGTAGAAAGCGATGCGGTCGGGGCGCAGGTTGATGACCTGAAAGATAGTCTGGGTCATGGAGCACACCTTCTGCTGGGGCAGCCCGTATACTACATCGAAGTTGACGGAGGTATAGCCCAGCTCCCGCGCCTTTTCGGTCAGGTGTCTGACCTGATCGTAGGTCTGGTGACGGTTGATGATTTCGAGTACCAGCGGATTAAAATCCTGTACCCCTATGCTCACCCGGCGGAAGCCTACTTCGTACAGGGCCTCCAGGTGCTCATCGGTAGTGTTGCCGGGATGCGCCTCAAAGCTAAACTCAGCCTGTGGGTGTACATCGGCTCCGGCCAGTATACCATTGATCAGTTCTTTGAGGTGAGCCGGACTGAAAAAGGTAGGCGTACCTCCACCTATGTGCAGCTCGCGGATCAGAGGGCGGGTATCGCCAAATACCTGCAGGTACAGGGCCCACTCCTTAAGCAGCGCTTCCATATAAGGCCGCTCTACCTTATGATTGACGGTGATGCGCGTGTTGCAACCGCAGTAGGTACAGAGGCTTTCGCAAAAAGGAATATGAATATACAGGCTAATGCCTTGCTTGCTGTTGGTAACGGCAAAGGTATCCGATACGAGCTCTTTCCACCGCTCAGCGGAAGGAGGTGTCTTTTGCCAGTAGGGTACGGTGGGATAGCTGGTATACCGAGGTCCCGGCACGTTGTATTTCTGAAGCAGGTTGTGGTCCATAGGGAGCTGGGTTGTTAGTTTTGATTTTTAAGAGCCTGTTATGGCTCCGTATTTTTTATCAAAACTACACAGGCTCCACCCCTTAAAACATGACAGAAGTCAGCTTTAAGAATGACTTAAGGAATCAAGTATCCGCTTGGTGCTTACCCTCAAAAAACAGCCTGGGTTCCACCAGATCACGCCCCGCATCCATATCCAGATTAAACTTTTGACGGAGGTTCTCTAATGTAGTTAGCTCAGCCCGGAACCGGCGATTTTCAACGATGAATCGTACATCAAGCCCGTCCGTATCATAGACAAATTCATTTGTAGTAGGATGACTTATCGCACCGAAGGAATGGTTCAGAGAGAACAGGGCCCGCTGTATCAGCTGAAAGTCTGCCTTTATAGCTCGGCTGGCCGCCGCCGCCTCTTCCGGACTGGTAGCTTCGTAGGCCAGATAGTAGATCCGGAAGTAGTCGTGGAAGAAGGCTTTTACCTCTTCCTGCCCGGCCAGGATATCATCACAGAGCAGACCACTCACCGTTTTTCGAAAACAGGAGAGAAAAGAGTAGCATTCGAGATTACACTCTAGCTGCTTGTGCGGAATAGTAGACTGGAAGTAGTACTGTAGATTGTTGGCATTCTGCACAGATTTGAAACTGGTATCGATACCCACATACCCGTAGTATACCAGGTACGCATCACCAATCCTGAAGGTACTTTGGGGAGGCCGGACTATGACCGGTAACTTCCCGCTCAACTTATCGAACCCCTCTTCGCGCAGAAACCAGAAGTAGATACCCATCTGTTTGGGTATAGGTACGTGATTCTCGTGTCGGGCCTCTAGTAGAGCCTCATAGGGCAAGTCTGAAAAGTACCGGAGTACCTCTTCCTGCGAATTGAACTGTTTCATGAGCAGCTATGGTGTAACCTGAATCTACTACGGAAAGACCCACAAGTACCCAAACTACTACATGGAGGTACTTTATTACAAAAGCGGAGTCAGAGAAATCTGCCTGACGATTTCCCTGACTCCTCACCTCTTACTCGTCAGTACTATTACTGTCCAATTCCTTTATGGCAGATTGGGATTTCGGTATGGGTACCGTGCCCCACTCCCCCCGTAGCCGGAGGCTGAATAAGTACCCCGCGCATCACGATCCAGATGCCGGCTACCGCTACCAGTACGGGTGTGAGGCGGCGGATGCGGGTACGAAGCGTAGGTGTAAACCATTGCTTAAAGAAGCCTACGGCCATCATGGCGGGCACGGTACCCAGGCCAAACAGGAACATAAAGCCTGCCCCGCGCATAGCACTCCCCGTAGCTACCGAACTTACCACGGCCATGTACACCAGCCCGCAGGGCAGTAGTCCATTGAGCATACCCAGGCCTATCCAACCCGCTACGCTGCGGCTGCTTAGCAGCCGGGCCATGCGGCTCTTAATAGTCTGTACAAACTGCTGCCATACCCTGGGCGGGTGCAGGCGGCTTTCCAGATTGGCGGGCCACAACACATAAGCCAGCATCAGGAGGCCCGCCCCGATGGTGAGGTACCTTAGGTACCCCATCAGGGCAAACGAACTACCCAGCAGACCGAAGAGCCCACCCAGCAGGGCGTAGGTAGTAGCCCGGCCGCCGTTGTAGGCCAGCAGACCTACCACCTGCTGCCAGCGGCTGCCCTTATGCACCGGCAACGCCAGCGCGATGGGACCGCACATACCTACGCAGTGGAAGCTGCTCATCAGCCCCATGCTCAAAGCCAGGTAAGGAAGCAGAGTTTCCATGGTTACTCCAATCTACTCATTGATTACAATGGTACCTTCGTTCCAGTAGGTAGCCTCACCGGCCTGCCAGTCGATCTGCAACTGGTAGCGGCCTGCCTGCAGCTTGTTGGCAGGGATCAGTTGTACTCCGTCCGCACCGGGAAGTACTTCAAAGCGCGTGTCCTTGCGGTTGTCGGCCGGACAGTACAGGTTGATCGTACCTCCTACCTTTTCCTTACCTATGCCCTGCGGAAACCTAACCAGTACCCCCTGCTCAGTAACCTCCCAGCGGAGCGGCTCAGCCAGGGTATTGGCGCGGTTCATTTTGTCCAGCTTTTTTTGGAAGCCCAGTTCCTGCTCGTAGTAGTTGTCGGCTACCAGATCTATTTTTTGGCGCATGCTCATAGTGACCAGGGTCAACATACCGATCACAAATCCCAGATAGAGCATCGCAATGCCAGTTCCCCAATTGAATTTCATGGTTTTAGTGCTTTAGGCCGTATGCTTTAGGCAGTAGGCTGTTGGTGAATATTATTTTTTTTGCCACAGAGTTTCTTGCACTGAGTTTCACCGAGTACTCTTTACCTCTGTGCCTGCCTCCTGCTACTCTGTGGTTATTTATTATTTTGATTTAGCTAATTACTATTCCTCCGGTGCGATGAAGGTGGTACTGAATGCTTCCAGCATCTGACTCCCTTCCAGTACCGATAGCTTTACTTCATTCTTACGCCCCGTCAGGGATGACTTAGGTACTGTGATGAACACTGTTCCTTCCGACATACCCGCTCCCTCTAGGCTCAGGTCCGGCTTACCCGCAAAGCGGAGGGTACCGCCGGGCGTATCGACCCGCAGCGTAGGGTGGATGATACGGTTGGTTTTGTTGAATATCTTGAATGTATACAGGTTGCTGATGCTGCCGTCGGGGTTCTCGATGTACTGAGTACCGGGTGCCCGTAGCAGGGTAGTTTCGGTATTAGTACGGGTTACGACCATGTACCCCAGCACACTCCACAACAGGACCAGCACGGCGATGTAGCCATAGGTACGGGTGGTGAATAGTTTGCTGGTACCGTTGGTAATGGCATTTTCGGAGGTATAGCGAATCAGTCCCTTCTCGAAGCCTACCTTTTCCATGATATGGTCGCAGGCGTCGATACAGGCCGTGCAGCTAACGCATTCCATCTGGATACCATTGCGGATGTCAATACCCGTAGGGCATACATTCACACACTGCATACAGCTGATGCAGTCGCCGCCGGTACGCTCCTGATTTTTGCGCAACTTTCCGCGGGGTTCGCCGCGCTTGTAGTCGTAGGCTACCACTACTGAGTTGCGATCCATCAGTACTCCCTGCAGGCGGCCGTACGGACACACTACGGTACAGGCCTGCTCGCGCAGCCAGGTGAAGTTGAAGAAGAAGATGGCCGTAAAAACTACCACACCGAAAAAAAGTCCCGGATTTTCAGCAACAGGCTCAGTTACTATCTTTTGCAGTTCATCCACGCCCACCCCGTAGGCCAGCAACAGGTTGGCGATCAGAAATGAGATAAAAAGAAAGATAGTCCACTTAGCGCCCTTCTTCATGATCTTATCCGAGGTCCAGGGGGCTTTGTCCAGGGCCATCTGTTTGGGTCGGTCGCCTTCGATGGCGTACTCGATCTTACGGAACACCATTTCCATGAACACGGTCTGCGGACAGGCCCAGCCGCACCACAACCGGCCAAAAATGGTCGTAAACAGCACGATGAATACCATGAACGACAGCATTGTAAGGCCGAATAGCCAGTAGTCCTGCGGACCGATGAAGAGCCCGAACACGATGATCTTGCGTTCGATAATATTGAAGAGAAACAGCGGCTGGTCGTTGACCCTGATGAAGGGTGTCACAAACAGGACCGTCAGCAGTGCTACCGTAAACCACACCCGGCGGGTATGCCAGGTACCGGTTGGTTTCTGCGGATAGAACCAGTTGCGCCTGCCATCCTCCCGCACTTCGTTGAAGTGGTCGCGGAATGACTCGTCGGCAACGGACCAGGCGGTTGGGGAAGGTTGCATTTTAATGATTTCTTTACGTGGTATGGGTTGTTTCCCGGAGGAGAGCTGGTGCCTCCTCCGGGGCATTTTTATTGATTCATAGCTACGGCCTTGTCCCTGGCAGGAGCGTCGCCGCCTTCGGTATATAGCTCACCCTGAGGTTCCTTAGGATTAGCCGGCTTGGTACCTTTGAGAGAGATCACATAGCTGGACACCTTCTGGATGTCGGTCGGGCTCAGCTGCTTCTCCCAGGAGATCATCCCTTTCTCAGGAATACCGTACTTGATGCTCTTAAAGACACTTTTCACTCCGCCACCGTGCAGCCAGTACTCGTCGGTCAGGTTAGGACCTACTACCCCACCCCCTTCGGGACCGTGGCAGGCGGCGCATTTTTCCTGGTAGATCGTTTGACCTTCTTTCAGGATACCGGCGTCTTCCAGCAGGGTTACGGAGTTCTCGTCGATGCTGGCTCCTACCTTAGCCAGGTACGCTTTCTTTGCTACTTCGGCCTGCGCTATTTCCTTGTCCAGCTCAGCCTGCTGCAGGTCGCCAAAGCCCGAGTGGTAGTAGATGACGTACGCAATGGCGATGAATATGGTACCTACAAAGAGGAACTGCAGCCAGGGGGGCATACGGTTGTCCAGCTCGTGGATGCCATCGTAATCATGGTCCGCAATCAGGATTTTCTTTTCTTCGGTAAGTGACACGCCAAATCCACTGAAACGGCTCCACCAGCTGACATTTGACTCAGGTGCAGTATCCAGAGCTTCCGCCGCTTTCTGATTGGCACTAACTCTCTGAAGTACTATTACCGCCTGTACCAGCACAATCACCAGCGTCAGAATAAGCAGCCCCAGCAGGCCCGTCAGAATGCCAATGTTTAAGCTTTCGTTGGGTGATGGAGTAGCACTTTGCGCATTGGCCACTGGAATCACGAAGAAGGCTAACAGAGCCAGGGCCCCCTTGCGCAGGATACCATCTTCGAGTGGCATCTTGCTCACGGCTTCTACCTTGCTGCGGTCCATCTGTATCACGTACCAGATCAGCACCACAAAGAAGACAAAGAAGATCACCAGCGAAATCAGCGGAAAAATGCTGACACCGGATATGGTTTCGAGATAATTACGGAATTTCATCGGTTTATACGTTTTGTGCTTGGGAGGAAGGAGAATGTCGCCACTCTCCTTCCCGGCTTTTCTTCTTTATTCCTTATTTAACAGCTACGCCTTGCCCAGCTTTGATGTCGGTACCCAGGCGTTGCAGATACGCGATGAGCGCGATGATCTCCTTGTCGGACTTGGTCTTGATACCGCTCTGCTTCAGGCTTTCGGTGATCTTCTCCGCCTGCTTCTGCAGGTCTTTGTTAGCCACCTGGTCGAAGCCTTCGTCATAAGGTACTCCCAGGGTTTGCATGGCTCTGATCTTAGCGGCCGTAGTCGTAGTATCGAGCTCGTCTTCCAGTAACCAGGGGTACTTAGGCATAATAGAGCCCGGCGACATACTGGCTGGATCATCCATGTGGTTGTAGTGCCATGAGTCGGGGTACTTGCCACCTATGCGGTGCAGATCCGGACCGGTACGCTTTGATCCCCACTGGAACGGACGGTCGTACACGAACTCACCGGCTTTGGAGTACTCACCGTAGCGCTCAATCTCGTCGCGGAAGGGGCGCACCATCTGAGAGTGACACACGTAGCAGCCTTCCCGTACGTAGATATCGCGGCCCTGTAGTTCAAGTGGCGTGTAAGGTTGCACGCTGGCAATGGTAGGTACATTGGAGTCGACCATGAAGGTGGGTACCAGCTCGATCAGACCTCCGATGGCTACGGCTACCAGGGCCATAATGGTCAGGAATACCGGACGACGTTCGAATATGCGCCGGTGCCAGTGCTCCTGTGGATCGTTGTGCGTAATAGCACTCAAGGCAGGAGCCTTAGCGGTTTCGGTAGCGATCAATTTACCGTTCAGGGCGGTCATCAGCAGGTTATAGATCATCACGATGAAACCGATGATGTACAGGGTACCCCCTACGCCACGCAGGAAGTACAGCGGAGCCAGCTGGGTTACGGTTTCGAGGAAGTTAGGGTACTTCAGCAGACCTTCCTGCGTAAATTCTTTCCACATGGCACTCTGAATCCAGCCGGCCCAGTACATAGGTACCGCGTAGAAAAGGATACCTAGGGTACCAATCCAGAAGTGAAAGTTGGCCAGTTTGTTAGAGTAGAGCGAGCGGCCGTAGATACGGGGCAGCAGCCAGTACAGGATACCGAACAGCAGGAAGCCGTTCCAGCCCAGGGCACCTACGTGTACGTGCGCTACAGTCCAGTCGGTGAAGTGGCTGATGGCGTTCACGTTTTTCAGCGACAGCATCGGTCCTTCGAAAGTAGCCATACCGTAAGCCGTGATAGCTACTACCATGAATTTCAGAACGATATCCTCCCGTACTTTATCCCAGGCGCCACGCAGCGTAAACAGACCATTGATCATACCACCCCACGATGGAGCCAGCAGCATGATAGAGAATACGGTACCCAGTGTCTGTGCCCAGTCAGGCAGGGCATTGTACAGCAAGTGGTGCGGGCCCGCCCAAATATACAGGAAGATCAGCGCCCAGAAGTGTACGATTGACAGACGGTACGAATAGATAGGACGGTTAGCCGCCTTGGGCAGGAAGTAGTACATCATACCCAGGTACGGAGTAGTTAGGAAGAACGCCACGGCGTTGTGTCCGTACCACCACTGCACCAGTGCATCCTGCACCCCGGCGTACCAGGAGTAGCTCTTAAAGAACGACACCGGCAGGGCTACGCTGTTCACTACGTGCAGCATGGCTACCGCTACAAACGACGCTACATAAAACCATACGGCGGCGTAGATGTGCTCCACGCGGCGGTTCAGCATGGTCATCACCAGGTTCACGAGGGCGGCTACCCATACTACCGCGATGGCAATGTCAAAAGGCCACTCGAGCTCGGCGTACTCTTTGGAGGTAGTGATACCCATAGGCAGCGTAATGGCAGCGCCCAGGATGATCAGCTGCCAGCCCCAGAAGTGAAACTTGCTCAGCAGCGGGCTCCACATGGGGGCTTTGAGTACGCGGGGAGCCGAATAGTACATGGCGGCAAAGAAGCCGTTACCCACGAAGGCAAAGATTACCGCATTGGTATGCAGCGGACGGATACGGCCGAAGGTAGTGAACGGCAGGTCGAAGTTGAGCTGCGGAAACGCCAGCTGAAAAGCAGCCAGCAGTCCGACGAGCATCCCGATCAGTCCGAACACCACGGAGGCAATCGCGAAGTCCCGCACGATCTTGTTGTCGTACTGAAATTCGTCCAGCTCGACCGGTGCAGCACCTGTATTCAAGACATTTCTCATATTACTTGTAGTGTTGTTTGTTTTGGGAGTAATTGGTATAAGTTAGAGGAGGATTTCAGGCTTTGGGAGCCGCCTTACTATCCGGTGTGGTATCGTCGAAGAGGATTCGCACCGAAGGCGTGTAGTCGTCGTCGTACTGCCCGACACGCACCGACCACACGAAGGCGATCAGGAAGCCCAGGGCGGCCAGAAGGCTAAAACCGATCAGGATAAATAGCGCGCTCATAGTTGCTGGTGAATAGGTTGAGTTACTGGTTGTTTTCAGTTTCAAAACTACTCGGTCCCCATTCGGCAAAGGATGAGCGCCATCAGGCAGGAAAGATGACTTTTGTCAGGTTTGGCAAAAACCCAATCATTACAAAGAATTAAAGTAGTGATTGTCAACTATATCCACTAGTCTTGTTATATTAGCTGATAAGAACGTGTCTAATAAATAAGTCCTCCTCCCAGCTATGAATAAGGTCCTGACTATAAGTGTGTTTGATGAATTGAGAGACCTGTTGGGCGACCGCGTCACGCAGGATACCGATATCTGTCGGGAACATGGTGCTGGCTACAGCTACCACACCTGTATGCCACCCGATCTGGTGGTGTACCCTAGCTGTACTGAGGAAGTAGCAGCAGTAGTCTCTATTTGTGCCCGGCATAAAGTACCGGTTATCCCCTTTGGAGCGGGCACCTCGGTAGAGGGTCACGTAGCAGCTCTGGAAGGAGGCGTGTGTATAGACCTCCGGCAGATGCATCAGGTCATTCAGGTCAGTTACGAGGATATGTACGTAACCGTACAGGCAGGAGTAACCCGCAATCAGCTGGACAAGCTCCTGGAAAGAGGTGGCTTTTTTTTTCCGATCGGTCCCGGTGTCAACGCTACGCTGGGCGGTATGGCCGGTACCCGCGCCTCCGGCACCAACGCCGTCCGCTACGGCACCATGAAGGATAATGTACTGGCCCTGACGGTCGTGCTACCCGACGGACAGATCATCCAGACCGGAAGCAAAGCCCGGAAGTCCTCCGCGGGCTACGATCTGACGCGTCTTTTTGTAGGCTCTGAGGGTACCCTGGGTGTTATCACCGAACTAACGCTCCGGCTACACCCCTGCCCCGAGACTATTCGGGCCGCAGTTTGTATGTTCCCTACGGTGGAGGCCGCCGTCAAAACCGCCATTACCACCATTCAGAAAGGCATACCCATTGCCAGGGTAGAGTTGCTGGATACCGTCATGATGCGAGCGGTGAATCAGTATTCATACCTGGATTATGACGAAAAACCAACTCTTTTTATGGAGTTCCACGGTACGGCAGGCGAAGTAGATGAGCAGGTCCGGAAAGTACAGGAATACGCCGAGGCTCAGGCTGTGAGCGGATTTGTATGGGCCGATGACGAACCCTCCCGCACCCGGCTATGGCGCGCCCGCACTGATGCGGCTCCCGCCGCTATGGCTCTGATACCTGGATCTCAACTTATGGGGACCGATGTATGTGTACCTATTTCCCGTCTGGCGAAGTGCATTGTTGATACACAGGCCGATGCAGAGGCTACCGGGGTACTCGCTCCCATAGTCGGACATGTTGGCGACGGCAACTTCCACCTGACCATGCTCATCCACCCGGACGATCCCGATGGATTTGAAAAAGCCAAAGACCTCAACGAGCGGCTGGTACTGCGGGCCCTGGCCATGGAAGGTACCTGCTCCGGTGAGCACGGCATTGGTATGGGCAAACTCCCCTATATGCCTATGGAGCATAAGGGGGCCCTACAGGTGATGCGGGCCATTAAGCAAGCCATTGATCCGGATAACCGGATGAATCCGGGAAAGCTGCTGCCACCAATCTAAACGTATTGAGCGGGCTACAGGTAGCTCCATACCTGGCTGCTTTGGCGGGCCTTGAAGCCCGCATACCACCGGCACAGGGGGTAGAAAAACAAGACTACCCCCACCCAGAAAATATACACTACGCCCAGGCTGAACCCCTGCTCAGGAGGCACTCCCTCCTGCATTTCAAGCTCTGACCACGATACGCCCGATAGCAGCATCCCTGCCACCGACAGCAGGTGGATCACCAGGAAATGGAGTACATAGTAGAACAAAGGTACCCTTCCGTACACACTCACGAAGTCTATCCATCGGTACTGACGCCCTTCGAAGGCGTAGAGGAGCAGCATACCCGGCCCCAGCGTCATGAGCAGGTACAGCAGTGACGGGGGGTACTTGGTCGTATTCAGAAATGACATGAATGTGTAAAGGCCATTACGCTGCACCTCCCACGGCCGGGGGTCGCCGTACACGTTCAGGAACCGAAGCAGAATAAAGCCCGCCACGGCCGCCAGGCCTGCTACCAGCAGAAATCTCTTTCGCCGCTCCATCGTATAATCACTGCCATACAACCTCCCAAAACAGTAGCCTGTTACCAGCACGCCTATCCAGGGCAGTACCGGGTACAGTACCCCCAGCGTCATACCAGAGCTGAAGCGTATAAAGCTCTGCTGGTGCAATAGGGCCCATACAACATGAGCCGTAGTACCCTCGGGAAAAGAGACTGCGTCCAACGTATTATGGCCTGCAATAATAACTAGCCCCACTGCCAGCACCACCCGCCAGGGCAGAAACACCATCCCACCAAGTACCATCATACTGAAGCCAATGGCCCAGATCACCTGCAGCATCAGGAAAGAAAAGGTAAGATTAAACCAAAAGGTAAAGTTGATGATGGTAATCTCCAGAAAGATGAGCCACAGGCCCCGGGTCAGCAAAAAACTACTCAATTGCCGGGGCGTTTTCTTGCGGCCGGACAAGTAGGCCGACGTCCCGGCCAGAAATACAAATATGGGTGCGCAGTAGTGCGTAATCCAGCGGGTAAAAAATAAGGGGGGTGTAGTAGTAGCCATATCCGTAGCATCATAATAGAAGCCATTGATATGCAGGAAGTCACGCGTGTGGTCCAGCGCCATAATGATCATCACGAGCCCACGGAGCACATCTATGCTACCTACGCGGGTCAATACTTGGGTTGGGGGAGACGAAAGCGTAGCGGTTTGTGTCATGGAGTAGCGGATCAAGTAGTAGCCTGTATAAGCACCTGAGGTATAACAAAATAAGTAAAAAGTACATGATTATTTATACTACCTGTTCCGATATTCGTATACCTCAAAAGAAAAAAGCGACGGAGTAGCACTCCGCCGCTTTCATAACCATCGTTCACACTTACTTTTTCATACACTTTCGCGCCGCCAGGTTGGTAGCCCCCGTAGTAAACAGGACAATGATGATGGAGCTGACCGGCATTAGAATAGCTGCCAGAACAGGAGTCAGATTACCGGTTACCGCAAAGGTGAGTCCGATGATATTATACACCAGCGACAAGGCAAAGCTCAGCTTTATGACCCGCTGTCCGGCGCGTGCCATCCTGATGTAACGCGGCAGGTCAGCCAGGCGCTCTCCTTCTATAATGGCATCGCAGGCAGGTGAAAAGTTATTGACGTCGTCGGATACCGCCAGTCCTACTTCGCTCTGCCGCAGGGCACCGGCATCATTCAGGCCGTCGCCTACCATCAGTACTCGCTTCCCGTCCTTCTGCATCTTCTGAATAAAGGCCAGTTTCTCATCGGGATGCTGTCTGAAAAATAGCCGGGATGTACTCCCGAACAAAGTACTCAGATAACTTTGGTCAGTAGGTTTATCACCGGAGAGCAGGTACAGATTATAGCCATCCTCCCGCAGACTAACTACCGACTGTGCAAGTTCGGGACGGTACTTGCTACGGATAGAGAAGAACCCGCGCACCAGCCCATCTACCGATACATACACCCGTGACGCGTTGTGGCTGTCACCGTCGAACGTATCTATTCCCACCCAGCGTGCTGAGCCAAGTTGTACCTGGTACCGACCCCACAGCGCCCGGGTACCGGCTCCTTCTATTTCCTCAAAGTCAGACAGTACCCTGCGACTCAGCGTCACTTCGGGCAGGCATTGTACAAGCAGCCGGCTCAGCGGGTGCGACGACTGTGCAGCCAGCGTTTTTATCATGACCTGCTCATCGGCCGATAGCGGCTCTCCCTCAAAGGTTACCTCAGCTTCGCTGGCCAGGGTAATGGTACCCGTTTTATCAAATACGACGGTATCTATCTTAGCCAGACGCTCAATGGCAAACGCATTTTTCAGATAGAACCGGTACTTACCAAAAAGACTCAGCATATTACCATTGGTAAATGTTGCCGACAGCGTCAGGGCACAGGGACAAGCCACAATAAGTACTGCAGTAAAAGAAGTAAATGCCAGGGCAAAACTTTCTTCGGTATACATCCAGTACGTAAAAGTTAACGTAGCAATGACCAGTACGATCGAAGAGAAGTACCGGTTAAAGCGGGCCGCCAGCGTCTGGTTCTCGTCCTCTTTTTTACGGGTAAAGGCATCATTGTTCCAGAGTTGGGTCAGGTAGCTCTGGGATACACGGCGCAGTACCTCCATCTCTACCGCCGTTCCGCTCTGCCGGCCTCCGGCGTAGATGGTATCTCCTTTGCGCCGTTCTACGGGCTCAGCCTCACCCGAAACAAAACTGTAATCAATCATGGCCTGTGGACTTACCAGTACCGCATCGGCGGGTATCAGCTCCCGGTTCCGTACGATCATGTGGTCGCCGGGGCGCAGGTCCGTAATGGGCAACCGGGTTTCCACCCCCTCTTTCAACACGGCCACCGCCACGGGAAAATACGACTTATAGTCGCGGTCGAACGAAATACTGGCGTAGGTCCGGTCCTGAAAGTACCGCCCGATCAGCAGGAAAAAAATAGAACCTGTCAGCGAATCCAGGTAACCGGGACCGGTCTCGGACAGGATCTGGTACAGGCTCGTCAGAAATACAGACCACAGGGCCAGCGAAATGGGTGCATCTATATTCAGATAGCGACCACGCAGGGCTTTCCAGGCCGACACAAAAAAATCGGAAGCACTATAGAAGAACACCGGCAGCGCCAGTACGACGTTCAGAGCGCTGAAAAGTACCCTCAGGTTTTGGTCTTCGGAAGTCTGACCGAGGTGGAAGTACTCGGGCAGGCTCAGCATCATGATGTTTGCAAACGAGAAACCCGCGATGCCCATCTTGTACAGACGGGTGCGATTCCATTTATTTCCGGCTTTCCCCTCGACATCATTAAGGCTGATGTAGGGTTCGTAGCCGATCTTAGTCAGCAGCTCCGCCAGTTCACTCAGTTTTATCTTATCGGGATAAAAGGAAACCCGTACTTTCTTCTCGGGGAAGTTCACGACTGAGCCTGAGACGCCGGGGTGCAGATGGTCCAGTTTTTCGAGCAGCCAGATACACGAGCTGCAGTGCATCTTGGGTACCAGCCAGTTGATCCGCGACTGCCGTCCGTCAGTAAACTCCAGTAACTTCGGCTGTACATCGGGCAGATCCAGGTAGTCAAACTTGCCCTGGTAGTACGTAGACTCAGGGGAGTTGCCTTTGGCATCGTCAAAGGCATAGTACTGGCAGAGATCGTTCTCCTTCAGTACATCATACACCAGCTTACAGCCTTCACAACAAAACTCGTGACTATCGTGCGGGAGTATTTCGTCGCGGCAGGGTTCACCACAGTGGTAACAGGTATGGATTTCCTGAACCACCGGTTCAGGAGCAAGAGTACTTTCTTTCATGGGTTGTTGCGGTAAAAGTATGCTGACTGCTATGATGAAGTACACAGGCCAACACACTCGTATTCATGCTTCAAAATTGCAGCACTGGCTCCGCAAACCGCATGACGGTGGTAGGGGTGAAAGTATGACTTTCGTCAGGTTTTGCTTTTGTGCGAGTAAAACCTCTCTGATTAGCCATAAAAAAGGCCTCTGCATGCGCAGAGGCCAACACATAATACTTTATAACTACCTGTTTACATGCTTTCTATATACTTCGCCGGCCAACAATGACCAAACTGCCGTTCAGTTTTTCCCAGGCCTCTTTCTTCAACACATAGTCATTGATACGCCGGTCCTTCTCGTTCGCTACCCGGATAATACTCTCCTCTTCCTGAATGATCAGCTTTAGCTTGGTATTGAATGCATTCAGAAAGTCGTTTCGCAGCTTCCGCTGGTTGTCCATGCTTTTTGCTTCCAGCAGTAGTAAATTATGCAACTCATCCGCACTGAGTGCAGCCGGATAGGCATCCATGAATACCCGCAACACCCTTCTTTCCTGCTCGTCCAGGTCAGAAAGCTGATCAGACACCACCGGAACGGGAGGTACGGACTTTCCTTTTTGCTTCTTCACTACCCAGTAGCCACCCACTGCCAGCAAAACCAGTCCCGGTACTATCCAGTATAGATACTGCCGGGTAGGTGTACCGCCCACCGGCTGCACAAAATCACCTATCAGTACCGCCCCCCTGGCTATCTCGTCCATTGTGATCCTTTTGGTAGAGCTGGTGGCGTAGGTCGTAAAGTCTACCGGAACGTAGACAACCCCTTTGGATACCATTACCGAATCACAATCTTCTGTCTTGAGTATTTCCGGATAGCGATACAGCTTATTGGTTGATAGATTGACGTAATACAACGTCAGGGAAGGAACACGATCATGGCGGGCTATGATTAGCTTATCTTCTTCGACCAGGTGGGAGGAAAAACTAAACAGGTTCTCGGTAATGTCCTCTACCAGGGCTGCATTTACGGCTCCCTTCCTGCTCCACGTATTGGTAGCAAATGCATACTCCCAGTAGGTAGGCTCTACCTGGCCGGTATAGTCCTTATGGAAACTATCCTTCAGGAAATTCAGGCCGGAGATAACAACATCACGGGAAGGAATGTAATGGGTCAGGTCGCCCATGATATAGGCCGGCGATTCCGACTTGGGTACTATGATTTCCCACTCCCGTGCCGTCGGCAGATAGGTAGTCATGGAGTTGATCTGCGTCCAGAACCCGCACCCTCCTACGGAGTAAAGCTGCCCCTTCCGCATGAAGACTTCAGCCCGGAAGTTATACCCCCGGTAGTAGGTACGGTCCAGCCGTTCGAGGGTAGCATTATTGGTAGTAAAAAGAAAAACCTGCCCGGTACCCGGGATCTGAATGTAGAGGGAATCGCGACGCGTTTCGTTCAGAGGTATCACATGCGGCACCTCTATGGTGGGAGATCGGTCCAGCTCATCAAAGTTCACCGTCCGGAGCTTTCCCAGCACCTCCCAGGTCGCATCCTTCGTCTGCCTTTCAAAGACGCGGGTCTTAAAATTAATGCGGTAAAACGTGTCATTATGCCAGTCCAGCCACTTCCATACCAGGGGTACTCCCCCCGCATTGGCTACCTCAATGCTCACTGCCATCATGAGCACGGCAAGCCGCAAAAACTTCTTCATTATCAACTATTTCACTAATGGTGAGGGTCCGTGATTTCGGGAATCACACGAAATAAACAGAAAACCTGCTCATTTAAAAATAGATTTGAAAGTATCCATACCCTATCACCACCTACTCCTGGTGATTAGCTCTGTTCGTACCTATACATACACACCCCTCTGATGAATCCACAACCAACCCACTCTACCCCTACTGCCCGAATCGGCTGCTACACACAAGTCAATCCTAATGACATTGTACGCCTGGAAGCCGAGCGCAACTACACCCGCATCTACCAATCCAACGGGAAAGATTTTCTGGTAGCCCGTACGCTCAAATTAGTCGAAGAAGATCTGGAAGAGCACGCCCCCCTGCTACGCCTCAACCGTAAGGACGTGATCAACCTAAAATACGCACAGGAATTTTCGCAAGCAGGTATAATAGTGATGGCGAACAGATCGGTTCTAAGCGTATCGAGGCGACGGTTTAAGATAACAATGGACTTACTAAGACGGCATTTTAACTATTATTGACCGAACCGTTTTCTCGATAGTAAATGAGTAAAATAAAGGCATGTGCTGACTGGTTCGCTAGTCAGCACATGCCTTTATCTGTTGTTTCTAAGTACCCCCCTACTGCTCCTTCTCCAGATATGCTTTCGTAACCCGGCGCATCATGCCGTCGTTTTTGGTCATGATGTAGAGCTGGCGGGTGAAGTAGTCGTACTCGATGCGCATATCTACGCGCTGGGTGTTGGTGAGCTTACGCAGGTCGGTTTTGGAGCCATTTTCCACAATCTCCATTTCGTAGATGGTGGGATCGGATAATTTCCTGTCGAAGTGGAGGTAGAAGAGCCTTCCGTTGTAGATGTCGCCAAACAGGAATTTATCGTTGAGAACTTTCAGATCGCCTTTATACACGTAGCCACCACTGATGGCCGATCCGTCGGCGTGGCTGTACTGGGCAAAAGGAGCCCGGTAGGGACCTGCCTCCGCCTCACTGACTTCGTAGACATTCTTGAGGTCGCTGGCCGAGATGCGGAAGTTCCCCTCACGTACGTTCCACCCGTAGTCGGCGCCTTTTTCAATGATGTTTACCTCTTCTACATTACCCTCCCCTACTTCGGTAGCGATCATCTTATGGCCGTGGTCAGTGGCCCAGGCAAAGCGGTGCGGGTTGCGAAACCCATAGGCCCATATCTCCTTCCAGACCTCCGGATCAGTCTCCTTTACAAACGGATTGTCGGACGGGATGCCGTACCTGCCGTTCCGGCTGTTGCGGCCCAGCGGATCTATCCGGATGATGGTACCCAGCGGCGACTTGATCGTGTGGGCCAGCTCGGGGTGCCGCCCGATGGTAGTACCCCCATCTCCAATACCTATGTACAGCTTTCCGTAATCAGGCTCGCCCTTCTTCACCCCTTGTGCAAACTTTATGTCCTGTACGCCGTGTACCTGCGAAGGTACATTGATACGAAGCATTTCCCTCCGCTCTCCTTCAAATACAGGACTCTTAATATCTTTCATCTTCCATTCCGAAAGTACCCACTGCATCGCTACCTTGATGGATTTGTCATACTCGTAGTCAGCGGGCTTGCCGGTAAAGGCTTCGGTATGGGTAATGTAGATGAGGCCGTTCCTGAGGTAGTCGGGATGGAAGGCAAAGCTCCCCAGGCCGGTGGCTAGTCCGGGGGTATTGATAAAGCCTTCGATCTTCTTCCGGATATCCAGAAAAACCGCTGGCTGCCCATTTTGGATGCGATAGATCAGTCCGTTCTGGTCATTGACGTACAAGGTACCATCACCGGAAGGATGCGCCCGCATGCTGGCAATACGGGTATGGGGGGGCTTGTCGCTGGAATTGGGAAACTTCACAAAAGGCTCCAGCTCAATACGCATGGGTGATTTTTGGACCGGAGCAATCAGCTTATCAGCCGCCACCGCATTAGCCTCCACTGTTAGCTGAAGGGGCTGTATTTTGTGGAGCTGCGTTTCGTTTTTGATATAGGCCAGGATCGCATCCACTTCCTCCCGCTTCAGAAAGTCAAACGGCGGCATGATAGTCTTGTAGCGCTGGTGCAGGGCTACGGCCCGATTATCACCCGACTGAATTACCTTCTCCGGATTACGAATAAAAGCCGTTAGCTCCTGGTCAGAGCGTATGGTGGTAACACCACCGAGCCGGGGCCCCATGCCATCGTCCTGCAGATTATGGCAGGACGAGCAGTAGGTAGTAAAAAGAGTCTCCCCCCTGGCAGCCTGAGCCGCATCGGTGGAGGCACTCGCTGGCTTCTGGGCTAGGGCGTGGTGATCCGGTAGCCCTAAGCTACCTATTGTAAATAAGGCACTGATAAGCAAGCAACGATACATGAAAAATTAGTATAAATAGAATGTACCTTAAAGACGACTTTCATCGGCTTAAACACTGACCTTCCGGGTAAATGATCAGGTTTAGCCAATATATAGTGAAGGTGTAGTGGTTTTAAAACTACTCCCCCGTAGGCTTTACCATGGGTGAATAAACAGGCCACTGACCACCCAGATTAGACATTAATTGGTAATACAGCGATAACATTCAGGTAACAGTAACTTCGTCATTTTGCGGCAGCAAAAACCATTCATACTGCTGCATGAAAAAAAATCTATTTTTACTCAGTTTCCTTCTCTTATTTAGCTGCGTCATTACGACCCGTTCGATGGCGCAAACGACCCAAGCGTCCATTGCAGGGGTTGTTTACGACAATAATAAAGCGCCCCTACCGGGTGCAACCGTTCAGGTACGTAACGAAGCCACCGGTTTTAGCGCGGGAACTATCACCAATGCGCAAGGTGAGTACTCGTTCAAAGAACTACCTCTGGGAGGGCCTTACACGATACGGTTCTCGTTCGTGGGCTTTGGTGAGCAGAAGCGCACCGGGTACATGCTCAACCAGGGCGACGCTGTGCGCATCAACCCGAATATGAAAGACGATGAGCAAACACTCGAAGTAGTGCAGGTGGTCGCGTCGGGTCTGAAAAACAAGGTTGAAAACTTCGGTGCGGCCACCACCATATCAGCTCGGTCTATTTCGACGTTGCCGGTGAACGGCCGTAACTTCACCACCCTCACGGACCTGTCGCCTCTGGCGGGCCGGGGCGGAAACCTGTCGGGCCAGATAGGTTCGTCGACCAACTTCACCATTGATGGTATGACGGCCAAGAACCCTACCTCGGCGGGAGCGACCACCAGCCGAAGCGGAGCACCTTACTCCATCTCCATTGAGGCCGTACGCGAATTCAAGGTAATTACCAACCAGTACGACGTAGTGTACGGCCGTGCGGGCGGTGGTATTATCAGTACCGTAACTAAAGCCGGTACCAACCTGCTTACGGGTAGCGTATTCAACTACACCCGTGCCGACTGGTTGTCCAGCCCGTACGACATTCGTGGTAACAAGCGTAACATCAAGTTTGCCACCAATCAGTTTGGTTTCTCACTGGGTGGACCTATCATCAAAGACAAGCTGCACTACTTTGTAGTATGGGACCGCCAGCAGGACTCACGCCCGCTGTTTGTAGCCGACATACAGTCGCCCGCCGACGAAAACCGCTTCAACGTGACCCGCACGACGCTCGACCGATTTGTGGGTATAGCCCGCAACCTGTACGGTACCGCCAATACCCCCCAGTACGGTCAGTTTGATAAAGTACGTGGTTCCAACGCAGGTTTTCTCCGCCTCGACTGGCAGATTAACAGAAACAACCTGTTGACCCTGCGTAACAACTTCACCAGCGACCGCAACAAACTGGGTCTGGCTGATAACACGGCCATCAACATCTATGAATCGTACGGCAACGACTTCAACTGGGACAACAGCATGCTGGTTACGCTACGTAGTGTACTGAATCCACGCGTAACGAACGAGTTGAAGCTACAGCACCTGCATACGTACCAGTTGAGCAGCCCCGGTGATCAGTTGCCTTCGGCCAACATTCCCCGCGCTATCGTTGAGAACGTCGTATCGTCGATCGACGGGGCCAACCGCTCTACCAACATCCAGATGGGCGGTCACCGCTTCGCGCAGGAAGGCTTTACCAACAACGTAGTGCAACTGGTAAACAACCTGTACTACAACACCGACCGGGCCCAGTTTACATTCGGAGCTGATCTGATGTACACCCACTCCAACTCCGTATATGGTAGCGAAGTAAATGGCCGCTTCCACTATACAGTAGATGGCTCGGCCTCGGCTCTGGATAAATTTGAGCGCTTGCAGCCTTACCGGTACTTCCGCGAAGTACCTCTGAAAGACGACTGGAGCGTACGCGGTAGCATATGGAACGCCGGCGTATACGGTCAGATGCACACCCGACTGGCTACTGGCCTGGATATGACTGCCGGTCTGCGCCTGGATTACGCGCATTACCCCAAAGCAGCCCTGAACCAAGTGGTATTGGAAGATCTGAAGCTACGTACGGATAACCGGCTACGGTCGTTCATCGTGCAGCCACGACTGCAGTTTAGCTGGGATGTAAACGAGCGTCAGAAAGACATCATCCGCTTTGGTGCCGGAGTATTTGCCTCAGATATCAACAACTACGCTGTCATAAATAACCTGACGTTCGACGGTACCAACCTGGCTACCGTGGATGTGCGCGGAGCCAATGTCCCTACGCCTGACTTCGCGGCTTACCGTCAGAACTACGCCAACATCCCGAGCCTGGCCCAGTTCCAGCTGCCTACCATCAACATGACCGGCGCTAATGCCCGCGTACCGGTGCTTTACAAAGCCAACGTATCCTACACCCGCTTCCTGAGCGACCGCCTGAAGGTGAGCTTGTCAGGATTTATGTCGCTGGCCCGCAATAACTATACGTACGTAGACCGCAACATGGTAACAGAGCCGTTCTTCCGCTTGGCCAACGAAGGCAACCGGGGCGTGTATGTACCCCTGGCATCTATGCCAGCTAACGGTGCGGGCGACTGGCTACAGGGCCGTATCAGCCAGCGACTGGGCCGGGTACTGGAGCTGACCAGCGATGGAAAAGTAAACCAGTTTGCCGTAGTAGCTGACGCGACTTTTCGCTACTTCCGCGACGGCGAGTTCAACGCCAGCTATACCTGGAATGACACCCGCGATAACACTTCGTACAACGGTAACGTAGCCAACACGGCCACCCTTGTGCAGCCGGTAAAAGACGATCCGCGCAACCTGAGCCGCGTTACGTACTCGGATAACCACTTCCGTCACAAGGTAGTATTCTTCGGTACGCTGCCTACTTTCTACGGTGTTAGTGTAGGTGTGCGGTACTCAGGTCTGGGCGGAACGCGCTACACGCTGCTGTCGGGCGCCAACAGTAACGCCGACTTCGTGGCAGGACAAAACGACCTGGCCTTCATCTTTGACCGCAACAGTACAGAAGTACCTACCAACGTACGGACAGGTCTGCAGGCTATTCTGGACAACCCCAACGCCAGCCAGAGCATCAAGGATTACATCCTGAAATATTCCGGTCAGATGGCCGAGCGCAACGGCGGTATCAACGGCTTCTATGGCGTATGGGATATACGCGCCAGCAAGCGGTTCCGCTTCTACAAAAACCACAGCATAGAGTTCTCGGCCGATATATTTAACTTTGCTAACCTGCTGAACAAAGCGTGGGGCGTCAACAAATCGCTCGGCTCACAGGCACTGTACGCACTGGGTATGCCGGCTTCGGGTACTACGCCTGCGGTGGCTCCTTTCGACCGGGCCAACCAGCGGTTTGTGTACCGGGTCAACACAGCAGGTGTTGTTAACCCATCGGGCGATCCTTACCAGGTTCAGTTAGGTCTTCGTTATAGCTTCTAATCCGGAAAAAGAATACAGACTATGAAAAAGATAGCTTGGTTAGGATTGATGCTGTGCTCCCATATGGCGCTGGCGCAGGAGCCCTTCAACACGCAGGGGCACCGGGGCAGCCGGGGGCTGATGCCTGAAAACACGGTACCCGCGATGAAAAAAGCGATGGACCTGGGCGTGCGGACACTGGAGCTGGATGTAGTCATATCCAAAGACCATCAGGTGGTAGTCTCACACGAGCCGTACATGTCGTCGAATATCGCGCTAAAACCGGACGGTACACCCGTGCAGGCCAGTGAAGAAAAGCAGATCAATCTGTACCAGCTGCCCTACGCCGAGATCAAAAAGTTCGACGTAGGTAGCAAGCCGCACCCGGAGTTTGCCCGTCAGCAGAAAATGAGCATCTACAAGCCGTTGCTGTCCGAACTCCTGGATTCGGTAGATACCTACGCCAGAGCCAAAGGGATGCCGCTGCCTCTGCTCAACATAGAGATCAAGTCAAACCCGGCGGCAGATGGTGTATATCATCCCGATCCGCAGACGTTTGTGAATCTGGTGATGGAGGTTTGCCGCCAGAAAAACCTCGGATCACGGCTAACGATTCAGTCGTTTGATGTGAGGCCGCTGCAGTTGCTCCATAAGCAGTTTCCTGACGTAACCCTATCGTATCTGACGGCGAATAGGAAGCCCCTGGCCGACAACCTGGCGGCGCTTGGGTTTACGCCGGTGGTATACAGCCCCTACTACAAGACCGTAACGGCCGAAACTGTAAAGGCCTGTCACCAGCAGGGTATGCAGATTATTCCCTGGACGGTGAATACCAAAGAAGAGATCGATTCTCTTCGTCAGTTGGGTGTTGATGGGATTATTACGGATTACCCGGACCTGTTTTAGTCAGGGGCCCGAACAGTAGAAATACACTTGCCCGGTAGAAGGGCACCTGATCAGACAACCACCAGGAAGGGACTTGTTTCTCCTCCTGGTGGTTTCTTTTTGGGCAGAGGCCTACATAGCACCCGGTACATTGGATGCTACGGAGCTACCCGGCAGGGAAGCATTGACCGTTAGATCCCATGTACCATTTATGGATAATGTATGGCCTTTTATCCTGAAACTTAGCGGGGTTATCCATCAGGCAGACAAGAAAATAAATATTATAAGTAGGTTTGTGTCATTCAATAATCACCCAGGTACCACTATTAACATCACCAACCTATGCTCATCACTACCACCCCTACCATTGAAGGTAAAAAAATCGTAAAGTACATCGGCCTCGTCAACGGCGAAGCCGTCATCGGGGCTAATTTTATCAAGGACTTTTTTGCCGGCATCCGCGACATCGTGGGTGGCCGTGCGGGTGCTTATGAGCAGGGCCTGCGGGAGGCTAAGAGCATTGCCGTGAGGGAGATGATGGATCAAGCCCAGCGCCTGGGGGCCACCGCTATAGTCGGCGTGGACCTCGACTACCAGACCATCGGCAACACCAACACCATCCTGATGGTGAGTGCCAACGGTACCGCTGTTATTACTGAATAGGTCCCACTGCCTACCACTATGCACACACACCCTAAGTACCCTACCCGTTCCGCCACCTGGCTGCTGATTCTGGCTGTGATCATTAGTAGCTGCCAGACTACCTCCACAACTTTATCGGAGTCACAGCCGCCTGCCGAAGCTCCTGCCCAGGAGGGCGCTGCCCCCCTTAGCACGGTGAGCAGTCTGATCGGGTGGCTGAAAAATCATCCCGAGCAGGCGGATGAGCGAGGCTGTTTCACGATGGATGGTGTGGACGTGACCGATGTAGATACCGTTTGCATCAGACAACATATCCAGAGTCTGCGCACAACCGGCCTTTTTGCCTCCTCCTACCTGCATGGTCTGGAAGAAGAATATGCCCGGATGCAGCAGGCTATCAAACAGGAAGGCTATGCCGCTTCTAAAGATTACGACCGGTACTTCAACTCGCAGGACCCACCTGCCTACGATGCAGCTCTTACCCAACTAGGTGCAGCCGCCCAAATCAAAGTAGCCGGGCCAGAAGCTACGGTAGCCGTCACCTTCACAGAGCCCAGCTACACTCTTACCTACCGGCTCAGGCAGGAGGACGGCAAGTGGAAGATAGCCCATATAGACTAATCACTAAAAAGGCCCAGAATACTGCAGTACCCTGGGCTTTTTTAAATTTATATATAGCAGATTTAGAATACCTCGCGGGCAATTTTCATCACATTATCTGACTTACCCATGGTATAGAAGTGCAGTACCGGTACTCCGTAGGCCATGAGCTCCTTACTCTGCTGGATGCCCCACTCTATACCTACCTGGCGTACCTCGGTATCGGTTTCACATTTTTCAACTTCCTTTACCAGTTCCTCAGGCATATCCAGATGAAATATCTTAGGTAGTACCGTCAGTTGTTTTTTAGTAGAGAGTGGCTTCAGACCCGGAATGATAGGTACTGTAATACCCTCTGCCCGACAACGCTCCACAAACTGGAAGTACTTCTGGTTATCAAAAAACATCTGGGTCACTATATAATCAGCACCGGCGTCTATCTTCGCTTTGAAGTAGTTGAAGTCGGTATCGAAATCAGGTGCTTCCAGGTGCTTTTCGGGATACCCGGCCGTACCGATACAAAAGTCCGTAGGATAGCCCTGCGTCTCTTCGTGCAGCAGTATGCCCTTATTCATATTGACTACCTGCTCAATCAGTTGAGAAGCATAGCAGTGTCCACCTTCTTTGGGTTTGAATACGCCTACCGATTTTTCTGGATCTCCGCGCAGTACCAGTACATTATCGATACCCAGGTAATGCAGGTCGATCAGCATATCTTCGGTTTCTTCCTTGGTAAAGCCACCACAGATAATATGCGGTACCGCATCTACTTTGAAGCGCTCCATGAGGCGGGCACAAATCCCCACCGTACCCGGACGCTTACGCACCGGAATACGACGAATCAATCCGTTCTCTAATTGCTTTTCAATGACTTCCTCACGATGGTAAGTGACATCTACGAAAGGCGGCTTAAACTCCATGAGAGGCTCTACCGAATCCAGTAGCTGATTGATATTTTGCCCCTTGAGTGGTGGGATGATCTCGATGGAAAATAGAGTCTTGCCGTTAGCCTGACTAATGTACTCCGTTACTTTGGTCATGTAGTACCTTTATATAGCTTAAACAGCCGCAAAGGTACTTAGTTTCCAACTTTTGAACTAAACTATTGCCAATTAACAACGTTTAGGACTACTTTAAACAGCAAAGCCCGGAAGATGGCTACCGGGCTTTGCTGTTACTTATTTTCCTTCTGAAGATAACTTCTTGATCGACTTCAGAACAACGGGCTGGCACCGCCAGCGCTCATTGGGCAATGTCTCTTTTACTTCGGCAGTAAACTCTACCCTGGTACCTTCCAATGCTAATGACGCCGGAATGTTACAGGGGCAATAGGGTGTGTTGGGATCGTCATTCAGGTAGATATCCACCCACTTGTCGGACTCCGTGGTTGTGACCCGCACGGCGCCCTGACGGTTGTCGAGGGTACTTACTGTTTTACGATCTGCATAGCTGCACTGACTTTCGGCCAGGGCGGCCAGCTCATCTTTGGGCTCGCCTGACTCACAGGCCACGGCTCCCAGTGCAAACATGGCTAATACAAGGTAGTTCTTCATCTATTTGATTGGTTTTTAGACAAAGAGATTACAATAGCCCAAAAAGTTGGAACAGGCACATAAATTTTTTAGCGATGACCCATTGGGTACCATCAGGCAGAAGCCATGTACATTACCCCACCTACCATGGTACTGAACCAGAGCAGCCGCCAGGCCAGCTCACACATTTTCATATGCCTTTCCATGTTCTTTACGTATCTGTCCGGACTATGTTTATGCTGTTGCCTAACGTCTTGTTTCTTTTTTCGTGACCGGCACGTCGGGCGGCATTTCGTTATACCCTTTGTGCTTGTTCATATTGTTCTCCTCAAACTCATCCACCGCATCATCATCCAACCTTTCAGATGACTTGTAGGTATCGTCCAGATGCTTCTGGATATCAGCCGTTCCGGCCGGTGAAGGGCTTCCTCCCTCTACGTTCTTATCATTTTCTTCAATGGTTTCTTTGGACTTCATAGCTGTATGGATTCAATAGTTGTTAGCAAGCAGGGACCTTCCGGTACCGGAGGGCCAATGTCAGGAAGTAGTAAACAATTCGTATTCCAGTGGGGTAAGTAGGGCAGGAAAGAAGAATCTGGGAAGTAATATACGCTTTTGGCAGTAGCAGGTGTTCTGAAAAGTCCACATATAATAAAAATAGCCAACCGCATTACAGTTGGCTATTCCACGTAAACCCTCCTCTATCTGTGATTGTCGTTATTATTTCATGCGATGTAAATGTTCATTTACTTAGCATGTCAATAAGTTTGACAATAAGATTTATTAAATCTCTGTGCCACCTCCAGAAGAAGTTTTACACCATTGTGCAAGTACCTCAAAATCAGCATTTTATTTTTTTTTATATTTTTTATTCTCCAATTTTGTGGGAAAACTTTCCACAATATGCGCTCCCCACTCGTTCCCATTGTTCCCCAAACTGTATACGTCACCCCACTTTGAGGAGCATTTGGATGTGTTCGATATCATCCTCCAGGTACATCTCCCCCACCTGCTCAAAACCGAAGGACTCATAAAACTTCTTCAGGTAGAGCTGGGCCCCAATCCGGATAGGTACCTGGCCGTACAACTGCCCGATGCTCTCGATGGACTTCTGCATTAATTCTCGCCCAATACCGTACCGCCGGTACTGCGGCGACGATACCACCCGCCCGATCGAAACCTCCTCGTAAGAGAGCCCAGGGGGTACCAGACGGGTATAGGCCGCCAGTTCCCCCTCCGGCGTCCAGCCCATCAGGTGGTGGCACGGCTGGTCTTTGTTATCTATATCCAGAAAAGGGCAGGTCTGCTCTACCACAAATACCTCGCTCCGGAGGCGCAGGAACTGGTACAACTCATCAAGGGTAAGACTATAAAAGGGTTTCAACGACCAGGTAAGCTGCATGTAGATGTTGTTAATCTTAAAAAAATGGAAAGGCTACTCCTACAAGTAGCCCCTCAAAATAAATGCATTGAAACAAATTAACGGTAGTGAAATCCACCGGAGACAAAAATTCGGAAGCATCTCCTAAAAATTACTCTCACTTGTACCGGCTTATGCTCTAATTGTTGGTTCAGTTAATAATGGTTTTGTAGTTTTGCGAAATAAATTTGATCTAAACCAAGCTTTATCAACTCATACAAAATGGGAAGAGCATTTGAATACCGGAAAGCACGAATGTTTAAACGTTGGGACCACATGGCCAAAACCTTTACCCGTATCGGTAAAGACATAGTACTGGCCGTGAAAAGCGGTGGTGCCGACCCTAATACCAATGCTCGTTTGCGGGCGCTGCTTCAGAATGCCAGAGCAGCTAACATGCCTAAAGATACCATCGAGCGGGCTATCAAGCGGGCTACCGCCAAAGATCAGGAAGACTACAAGGAAATGGTCTACGAAGGGTACGGCCCTCATGGTGTAGCCATCCTGGTGGAAAGTACCACCGACAACCCTACCCGTACCGTAGCCAACGTACGCAGCTACTTCAATAAGCTGGGAGGCAGCCTGGGTACTATGGGCATGCTGGACTTCATCTTTGACCGGAAGTGCGTGTTCAAGTTAGCCAACGACGGCAAGAAGGACATTGAAGAGCTGGAACTGGAACTAATTGATTTCGGCGCCGACGAAGTATTCCTGGACGAAGAGAACAATCAGATTGTAATCTACGGTGAGTTTGCCGCTTATGGCTCTCTCCAGAGCTACCTGGAAGAGAATGGCTTCCAGATCGTGGAATCTGACTTCGAACGTGTCCCCAACGATACCAAGAAGCTCTCCGAAGAAGAGGCCGCCGAAGTAGAAAAGCTTATTGAGCGCATCGAGGAAGACGACGACGTGCAGCGCGTATTCCATAACATGGCGTAAGTAACTGGTAACTGTTAGTTTTTAGCTGTTAGCTTTTTATTAGTTGAGGCGACCCTACGGGGCCGCCTCTTCTTATTCGATAGCTTCTATCCTGTGCGTCTTCCCCTGGAACTGGAAGCTTTCTCCTGCTCCCTTTCCCATCAGCAGTTTACCAATGGGTGAAGCCAGCGATACCGCCATGACTGTGGTACCATCCAGTGTCACCGGCCCCACGCTTACCGCCACAAAGAACTGGCCCGCCGTAGTCCTGACCAGACTACCCAAGGCCACACGGGTAAGTACCTCGGTTTCATTAATACGATCCAGCACAAGGCGCTCCTGCCGGGCCTGCTCATACTGCCGGGCATACATATCGCGGTCGAGCTGCCCCATGGCCCGGGCAGTTTCGTATTTATCTCCCACGGAGCTTTTGCTTTGTTCATTGGCTGAGGCCTGAGCGGCCTCCATCGCCTGCCACGATACCGCCATCCGCTCGTCGAGCAGGGCTTTGAGGTGGGCTAGTACTTGTTGCTTCATTACGTAAGTATTATCAGTAGGCCTGTTCACTACATTTTATAATCGGGACACATAGCAGTAGATTATAATATGAAAGATCAGGTTAATCACAGTGAGTTACTTTCATACAATTTTGAAAATAGCTACAATAATAGGTTTATTTATAGTACTTCTACAATAGACTATTGGTTACACTACTAGATCTCTTCAACAAATGAAAAAGATTCAATATACTCTAGTAGCTCTTTCTTTGGTGATTACTCAATGTACCTCTTCGCCAGAAGATAAAAAGAGTCTCCAAAGTGATTCACATAGTCCCAAAGTTACTTCATCAACTTTGTTGCCCAGGATTTTATACACAGATATTGATCCAACTATATCTGTTAAGGGGAGATCTCAGGCGGAGATAAAGGACTTACTCTACCAAATGTACGAAGTAGACCAGCGGTATCGGGACAGTCTTCTAAACCAGAATAGACCTGGCAGAGACCGATTTTATAGCCAAAGGATGGGAGCTTGTGATGCTGCGAATCGTATCTTACTGGATAAAATTATCGAAGAAGTAGGCTGGCCCACCATCAGTCAGTTTGGGGAGAAGGGCGCTGATGCAGCATGGCTCATTGTCTGGCATGCGCGCAATGACAAACATTATTTAGCTAAGTACCTGGATCTGATGCAGCAAGCCGCAGAAAGAAAAGAGATGGACTCTACTAATTTTCATTGGGTAAAAGAACGAGTAGAATGGCAGGCAAGACAACAGTAAAGTACTTAATACGAACAATATAACTTTGTACTAATTGTATCAGGTAGTTATTGAAACTCACAACGGGCTCCCCACTTTGTAATTGGGGAAGAATCAGGTAGCGTTTAAAACCGGGACGCGTAGTCGCTATTCGAAGCCGTCCTGATTGCAAATCAGGACGAGCATGAAAGTGGTCCAGTACTTGTTGTTTCATTAATCTAATATCATAAAAAAGCATGGTACCAGGCACAGTACCATGCTTCTAAACCTAAGTATTTCTATACTATCAATAAGCTAATATAGGTGCCAGCCAGCGCTCTACATCCTCAACGGACATGTTCTTGCGGCGGGCGTAGTCTTCTACCTGGTCTTTGTGAATCTTCCCCACGGGGAAGTAGCGGCTATCCGGATGCGCAAAGTACCAGCCACTCACCGAACTAGCCGGGTACATGGCGAAGCTCTCAGTAAGAATGATATCGGCTCTGCCTGCATCCAACAGGTTGAACAAGGTCTGCTTTTCGGTATGGTCAGGGCAGGCGGGGTAACCCGGTGCCGGACGAATTCCCTGGTACTTCTCTTTAATCAAGTCTTCATTATCCAGTTTCTCATCGGCGGCGTAGCCCCATATTTCCTTCCGGACGCGCTCGTGCATCAATTCGGCAAAAGCCTCAGCGAGGCGATCAGCCAGCGACTTGACCATGATGCTGTTGTAGTCGTCGTGCTCACGCTCGTACTTTTCCAGAAGAGCCTCGATACCGATACCGGCCGTTACAGCAAAACCACCGATGTAGTCGGTATGGCCGCTTTCAAGAGGAGCAATGAAGTCAGAGAGGCAGTAGTTGGGTAGTCCTGCCGCTTTCTGAGTCTGCTGACGCAGGTTGTGCAGCACGGTAAGGGTATCTACTACTACTTCACCACCTATTGGCGCGGCCTGGCTCTGCCCACTCATGACTGCTTCGGCGTTGCGGCGGCTGATCTTGTACTCCATGTGAGTATGCGAGCCATGGCGCTCGCAGGGTACTTCGCGCGTCTGCTCTTCAAAATCGTGCAGCAGGATGTCGTCCTCGATGGCATTGGCCGGCCAGAAACCGATCACCGCCTTCGCCTGCAGCGACTTGTCACGGATAATCTGGCCCAATAGTACAGCGGCATCTTCGTACAGTTTCTGGGCTTCGGCTCCTACTATCGGATCTTCAAATATCTTGGGGTACTTGCCGTGTAGCTGCCAGGTCTGGAAGAAAGGCGTCCAGTCGATGTACTTAGCGATTTCGGCCAGGTCGTAGTCTTCCAATACGCGAGTCCCCAGGAAGGAAGGCTTGGGAGCTATGTACTCTTTCCAGTCTATGTTTACTTTGTTCTGACGGGCGGCCTCTATCGGCAGATGCGCCTTGTCCGTCTTACGACGGGCGTGATCGTCGCGAAGTTGGGCGTACTCCGCTTTAATATCTTTCAATACCTCGGCCTGGCTCTTATCACTCTGGGTCAGTTTACCGGCCACAGGTACCGAGCGCGAAGCATCCAGTACGTGTACCACCGGACCCGAATAGTGCGGGTCGATCTTGACGGCGGTATGGATACGTGAGGTAGTAGCTCCGCCGATCAGCAGCGGTATCTTGAAGCCCTGACGCTCCATTTCCTTGGCTACGCCCACCATCTCGTCCAGCGAAGGCGTGATTAGCCCCGACAGGCCTATAATATCGACATTATGCTCTTTGGCCGCCGCCAGTATCTTGTCCGTAGGTACCATTACCCCCAGGTCAATGATCTCGTAGCTATTACAGCCCAGTACTACACCTACTATGTTTTTACCAATATCGTGTACATCACCTTTTACGGTAGCCAGCAGGATTTTACCTACCGGTTTGGCATCGGCACGCTTGTCGGCTTCAATAAATGGCTGCAGGTACGCTACGGCTCTTTTCATTACCCGGGCCGACTTCACCACCTGGGGCAGGAACATCTTTCCTTCGCCAAACAGGTCACCTACTACACTCATTCCGTCCATCAGTGGCCCTTCAATTACTTCCAAAGGACGGCTGAACAGGTGGCGGCATTCTTCTACGTCCTCTTCGATGTAGTCAGCAATCCCTTTCACCAGCGAGTGGGTAATACGCTCCTTTACGGCTGCCTCGCGCCAGCTCAGGTCAGGGCCTGACTGGGTTTTGCCTTTGTCCTTGATGGTTTCGGCGAAGGTCACCAGACGCTCCGTACCATCGGGACGACGGTTGAGCAGTACGTCTTCTACCAGCTCAAGGGTCTCCTTCGGTATCTCATCATAGATGCCAATCTGTCCGGCGTTGACAATACCCATATCCAGACCCGCCTTGATAGCGTGGTAAAGAAAGGCGGTATGAATAGCCTCACGGATGGGCTCATTACCCCGGAAACTGAATGATACGTTGGATACTCCACCCGATACTTTGGCATAAGGTAGATTCTCCTTGATCCAGCGTACCGCGTTGATAAAGTCAACGGCATAGTTGTTATGCTCTTCGATACCCGTAGCTACCGTCAGGATGTTGGGGTCGAAGATGATGTCCTGCGGCGGGAAGCCTACCTCATCCACCAGAATACGGTAAGCCCGCTCACAGATCTGGATGCGGCGCTCGTAGTTGTCGGCCTGTCCGTCTTCATCAAACGCCATCACCACCGTAGCAGCTCCGTAGCGTAGTACCGTACGGGCGTACTCTTTAAACTTCTCCTCCCCTTCTTTCAGCGAGATGGAGTTCACGATGGCTTTCCCCTGTACACACTTCAGGCCCGCCTCGATCACCTCCCACTTGGAGGAGTCGATCATGATGGGTACTCTGGCGATATCGGGCTCGGCAGCTATGAGGTTCAGGAAAGTCTTCATGGCCTCTACACCATCGATCATTCCTTCATCCAGGTTTACGTCCAGTACCTGAGCACCGTTTTCGACCTGCTCACGAGCCACGCTCAGTGCTTCATCGTACTTATTCTCGCGGATCAGACGGGCAAACTTCTTCGATCCCGTTACGTTACAGCGCTCCCCGATATTGACGAAGTTGGTCAGCGAGGTAATCTTCACCGGCTCCAGTCCCGACAGCTTCATGTTGTTGTCAATAGCCGGTAGCTGACGGGGGCGATGGCTGGCTGCCAAATTGGCAATGATCCGTATGTGATCGGGGGTAGTACCGCAGCAGCCCCCAATGATATTCACCAGATTATCTTTCAGGAATCCGTCCACAATCTCTCCCATCTGCTCAGGAGTCTGATCGTATTCACCCATTTCGTTGGGTAGGCCCGCGTTGGGGTGAGCTGATGTATAGAAAGGTGCCTCGTTGGCTAGTGTCTGTACGTACGGCCGCATCAGGTCGGCTCCCAGCGCACAGTTGAGCCCTACCGACAGCAGTGGCAGGTGCGATACCGAGGTCAGGAAGGCTTCGGTGGTCTGGCCGGACAGTGTACGTCCCGACGCATCGGTGATGGTACCCGACACCATAATCGGCAGGGGCTGGCCATCTACCCATCTCCACGACGGCAGCGGCGTTACCTTGCCGTTGCGGGCATCTTCAAAGAATTTATCAATGGCAAACAGCGCTGCCTTGGCGTTGAGTGTATCGGTAATGGTCTCAATGAGCAACAGGTCCACTCCACCGTCTACCAATCCGTGTACCTGCTCATAGAAGGCCTCCACCAGCTGGTCGAAGGTAATGGCACGGTAGCCGGGGTTATTGAGATCGGGCGAGATGGAGGCGAGGCGGTTGGTAGGTCCCATGGAGCCGGACACAAAGCGGGGCTTGTGCGGCTCACGCTCCGTAAACTCATCGGCTACTTCGCGGGCCAGCTTGGCTGACTCGTAGTTCAGCTCATACACCAGCTCTTCCATGCCGTAGTCGGCCATGGCGATCCAGGTACCTGAAAACGTATTGGTCTCGGCTATATCAGCCCCTGCCGCAAAGTAAGCCGCGTGGATCTCGCGGATAACATCGGGACGAGTAATCGACAGCAGGTCATTGTTACCTTTGATATCCCGGGGCCAGTCTTTGAAGCGCTCCCCCCGGTAATCTTCGTCCTCCAGTTTGTAGCGCTGGATCATGGTACCCATTGCACCATCCAGCACCAGTATCCGGTCCTTTAGAATCTCTCGTATATCTACTTTCACAGCAGTCGCCATAGTACTCATTCAATTCAGTAATAATGTTGGTAAGGTACCTACTCCGCTTACTTATTTCGAAGCAGGTACTATAAGACTACAAATTTAACCAGAAAGACGTTTTATTCCATTTGTGTAATTAATTTAGGTATATTATCTACATCGGGTATAACCTTATATAACTATTATCTAATTTAGTACCGACTACTCCGACACATTCAGATATTCTATCTATGCATATTTTAGACGATACAGATCGTGCCATTTTACGCCATCTGCAGCAGGATGCAACCCTCAAGACCCGTGAACTGGCCTCTATGTTAAATCTGTCGTATACACCTGTGTATGAGCGGGTACGCCGACTGGAAAAAGAAGGAGTTATTAAGAAATACGTAGCCCTCATCGATAGGGATAAGGTGGGCAAGAAGCTGATGGTATTCTGCAACATAGCCCTCAAAGAGCACTCCCGGGCGATGGGTGATCGGTTTGTCGAAGCCGTTATGGCGATTCCCGAGGTACTTGAGTGCTTCAACATCTCGGGTGACTATGACTTTCTGTTAAAGATCGTCGTCAACGACATGCCCGAGTACCAGCAGTTTCTGATGCAGAAGCTGGGCTCACTCGAGAACATAGGCAGTACCCACAGCCTGTTTGTAATGGGTGAGATCAAGACTTCTACAGAGCTGAGCGTATAAGAGCTGGCTATAAAAAAAGGGGTACCTGTGTCAGGTACCCCTACGAATGGATAGCTACTGCCCAATCAGTACCTACTATCGTTTCTTATGCTTCTTACCTCCGTGCGCAGGCTTATCCATTTCCTGCACAAAGGCTCCATTGGCATCATATACGGCTACTTTGCTGGTTTCGCCGATTACCAGGTGCACAAAGTAGTTACCTTCCGCGTTGGTACCGGCATGCCTGATCTCAGCGCCGCTGTATCGGGTGCTGATGTCGCTCGTAATAGCAGTGGGCAGAGCGCTTACTTCTACCTCGGTGAGTTTGGCTCTTTTGCCGTGGCGCTGGAGCTCCTGCACAAAGGTCCCGCTCGCATCAAACAGTACTCCCACGTGGGTTCCGTCTTCTTTCTGTACGGCTACTACCAGTCTACCTTCGGCATCTTTACCCGCGAACAAGATCGTAGCATTGGCATAGGTACTACCAATGTAACTGGTCACCTGCGCCGGCAGGTCAGCCGTGGCTACTTCGGTAAGTTTGCCCTTACATCGGGTTTGGGTGACGGGATCAGCTTCTACCGCGTAGCGCGCAGCCGATAAGGTAAGCTGATCCAGTTCAACCGTTTCATCGGGGGATAGGGCATCCTGCTGACAAGCGGTTATAAAGCCTGCTACCAGTGCCATCAATACAAAAACAACTTTCTTCATTGTGTAATGATCAGGTTATAAGTGATAGGTAAGATTAAAGTTTGAGTACTCAGTAGCCATTACGCCCCCTGCCGTATGAGTGTGGCAGAAAATATTCTAAATTTATTTTCGCCCGTCACTGCCACATTCTATGCCCCACCTGCGTAAAGAGTAAGTACAGAACAACCAAGAAGCAGCCCGAACTTTTGACTTTTACTCCCGCTTGTTTTTTAGGAAAAAGAAAATAGAATTCTCAGAGGAGGACTTCGAAAGCGTTATACGTGCCTGTATTGCGGGAAACGAGCAGGCACAGCGAACGCTTTACAGGCAGTACTTTAGCTACGCCAAGAGTATCTGTCTGCGTCATTGTTCCTCATCAGACGATGCGGAGGAGATCCTGAACGAAGGCTTCTTTAAAGTATTTCAGCATCTCAACAAGTACGATCCCAGCCAGCCGTTCAAGGCCTGGCTCCGGACCATCCTGATCAACACCGCCATCAGCCACTACCGCAAGAACGTCAAGTACACAAGGGATACGGTGGGGCTGGAAGATGCCGCTTACCCCAAGTTTGACGATGATGTCATTGATAAAATTACGGCCGAAGAAATTCTGGAGCTGGTGCAACAAATCAAGCCGATATATAGAACAGTTTTTATGATGTATGTAGTGGACGGCTACAATCACCGCGAAATAGCGGACCAGTTGAATATCAATGAGGCCACGGTGCGCTCCCACTATGTGAGGGCGCGAGCCCGGTTACAGCACTTGATCAAGCGATCATACCCCGACCTGTTTCCGAACGATTGGGGAATACAGTCCTATAAACAAAATGAAAATTAATCGATTTGAGGAAAATCTACGTAAGAAGCTAGAAAGCATTCAGCCGGAATTTCAGGAGAAGGACTGGCAGCGAATGCAATCCTACATGCGTCAGCACGCGGCGCCTACCTTCTGGCAGACCCACGGCCCGTGGATCGGCTATGCCGCCGCCGCATCCACCGCGGTGCTCACGACGGTATTGTACTTCCATCAAAGCCATCAGAACGAAAAGCTTCGCAAAGAGATCACGTCCCTGAAGAAGACCGTGGAGCAGCAACAAATGGCTCCCCCCACCGTCACTATCCAAAGGGATACTGTATATGTAGCAGGTAAAGAAAAGGCGGCAGAGCCTGATAAGGCCCTGTTTGAGCAGAAATGGCGGGAGCTGTACCCAACCAGACCACAAGCCCCCTCTACTCCTCTGCCACAGGATCAGGAACTCGCTACTTCACCAGCCCTGGCAGAAGAAAAACCGGCGGCTCCCCGCGTTGAGCCAGTCGGAAAGCCAGCTGTAGTCACACCCGATGCGGCTACCGAAGCTGCTGATCGCCCGCAGGAACCAACGAATCGGCAGGAGCCGCCCCCCGTACTGGCACAACAAAGTACTGGTCTACAAGAGAAGCAATCAAACAACCAAGAAAACCTAACTCAAAGACGTATTGATCTAGGTACTAGCCGTAATTCTGAATCAGTAGCACCGGGTAGAGAATCGGTCCACCCCACTAACATCGCAACAGATCAGCGAGTAGAGATACAGGGTGTGGAGGAACTCCCGGCTCGTCCTCTGGCCATGCGTACGCCGCTGGCCCGGAAGCTGTACCGCCGCATGCCGCCTGCCCAAAAGGATAAGAGTACTCTGGCCAGTGTCCCTCCAACTACTCAAGCCACTCAGCCCACGGCCCAGCCTCAACCGGTTGAAGCCCAAAAGCCGGAGCGAATACTGCCTGACCTGCCGGTACCCTACCGGATAGGGCTGGGGCAGCAGTGGGAGGCCAAAGCCCGGGCGACCAGCCTCTGGAGCGAAATCCTGCTGAGCCGGCACTGGAGCATAACAACCGGACTTAACTGGCAGAAACACCAGGAAGAGCGCTACGTCAACGAACGAATCTTCCATGACAAAAAAAGGCAGGATTTCCGGGCTATGCACGGCCGCCGGATACCTCCCAGCTTTGAGGTACTTAATATCACCACCCGTACCACACTCCTTCAGCTCCCGGTGGGGGTTAATTTCAGGGGGGAACTGGGACGTAACTTTGCCTACCTGGCAGGTGCCGGTACTACTATCAACCTACGGGCCAAACAAGAGATAAGCTTTGACCTGCGTATTCCGACCCAACAGATTGACCACTGGTCGGAGCGGGTACTACCCCGTCCTCCCGCTTTTACGAACGTTGTACTCTCGGCCGGACTCGAAAAACGCTGGGATCCGATCGTACTCCAGGCTGAGACCTACTTCATAGCCCGTAATGATGCCAGGCCCTACCTGCCCGATAACGAAAGCCTGGGCATACGATTTAAGCTACTTTATCAATTTGGCAAAGCCCGCTAAGTGAGGGTCAAAAGCAGGTAGCTACTCGCTCCTGCTTTTGCGATATGGATCATGTGACCTTTGTCACTATTTCAAAGCCGTTATTATTTAGTAAAAAAATCTATTTTTGAGGAGTAAATAGGTTTCACACTAAACATAGAGCTTTGAAATTCGCAGCGATTGATATCGGTTCCAACGGCGCGAGGATGCAGATCTCGTCGGTACTCCATGATGAGGACAACATTCGTTTCAAGAAAGTAGAGTACGTACGTTTCCCCCTCCGCCTGGGCCACGATGTATTTACGGAAGGCCGTATCTCTTCTTACAGTGAGGACCGTATGATGAAGCTCATGCTCACCTACCAACTCCTGATGGAGCTGCACGAGATAGACGATCACATGGCCTGTGCTACCTCCGCCATGCGTGAAGCAGAAAATGGTCACGAAGTACGTGACAGGATCGAAGGCCGTACCGGTATACATATTCAGATCATTGACGGACAAAAGGAAGCCGAACTGGTCAATAATGTAGTCGTTAAATCTTTGGATGACGGACAGTACCTGCACATCGATGTAGGGGGTGGCAGTACCGAACTCAACCTGTACCTGGACAAAAAGAAGATGAACGCCAGGTCATTCAAACTGGGGTCGGTGCGGCTACTGGAAGGGAAAGAGTCCAAAGGGGCCTGGAAGAAGATGCAGGAATGGATTATGGATAATGTGGATCGGAGCCGTCCCATACAGGCTGTTGGTACCGGCGGAAACATTAATAAGCTGTTTGACCTTTCCTCCAAGCTTACCGAAAGCTCTACCAGCCTGGAAGAAATAGCACGGACGCATCAGTACATCGCCGACTTTACGCTGGAAGAACGTATCCACAAGCTGCAGCTCAACCCTGACCGGGCGGATGTGATACTTCCCGCCGGAGATATCTACCTGTCAGCGATGAAGTGGGCCGGCGTAGAGACTATACACGTACCTGACGTAGGCCTTAAGGACGGAATACTCCAGGTACTCTATGAACGAGCCTGCCGTAGAAAGAAGAAATAAAGGTGCAAAATCAAAAAGGCTTTGATCCGCAGATCAAAGCCTTTTTGATAAGTACTTATGGTATCTTATTACCACACGTTCTCCAGATCTTTGGCGGTGTAGCGATGGTTGCGTTCTGCAAATACGGATCTTTCGCTTTCACGCTTAAGAGCCAGCGGGTTCTTCTTTCCCAACCGTGACAGCAGAGCTATCGGGAAAAGAATAACAAAAAAGACCAGGGATAGGAGAATACGTCCGTTGATAGCTCCGAGTACCTCGGCTATTTTGTACCAGCCTTTAACAATCAGGTCACCTACCACCGGGATAGCTATACACAGTACTCCGATGATGCCCGCTGCGTACAGCAGGAAAGGTGCATCAAATATAAAGTATAGGATCACAAGGCCCGTTACAATCACTAACTGGGCTTTGGCTTTGTCTGCTTCGGTCATTCTTTTAGCTTAAGGATTTTGTAGTAGAAATATAGGCCCGGAGCTTTTCCCTCCGGGCTGGTCACCTTGTATCTTAGTCAATTAGAACAACGTATAGATAAACGGAGCTACTGCCGAACCGCCACCAATCACAATCAGGATACCAATCAGTAACAACACCACAATCACCGGCGCAAGCCACCACTTTTTACGCTCTCGCATGAAGGAAAACAAGTCATTCAGAAAATCCATAGTTATCAGTACGGTTTTAGTTTTACATCTTGTGTGGGAACAAATACCTCTACAGTATATTGTTATTGCTTTCTCATTGCTTCGTATACCCTATCCGCCATCAGTACGTTGACAGGGGCACCAGCATGTCCGTCATTCTTACCTACAACTCGCTCTTTCTCAGGTATATTCTTTACTCCATCGGTCAAAGTTACAACTTTTACTCCCTTCGACCGCAAAAAATCCTCAACAGGCTTTGTGTATTGAGCGCTTTTATCCAGTTGAAACAGGAACGGAACAAACACCGCGTACATGTCAGCGCCTGTACTATCCCGGTAAGCCAGCATCTGCGACAGATCCCGCAGGTGAGCGTTCAGCACGGTAGTATCTGTATAGGCCTGTTTTACAAACTGCTCAAATGTACTAAACGATGTATGAGGCAGTTGCCAGTATACAAAGTTGGGCAAATAAAACCTTTTTACAATAGTAGCCAGCGGTCCGCGGAGGTCACCGTAGGGTTCGGCTCCGGTCAGAGACAGCCCCTTCTCGCGGCCTACCTTCTCAACATCGTTAGGGAAGTACTGCAGCACAATAACATCCGGCTTTACCGGATACTTCATCAGGCGCTTAGCCTCATCGCGCGTATCGGAGCCCGAAACTCCCAAGTTATATACCACGTACTTGTCAGTACCCAGTTTTTGCTCCAGCTGGTCAGAGAAGCGATCGTTCAGATTTTCGAGCCCATGCCCGGCGGCAAACGAATCACCAATAACCAATACGTTGGTCTTGGTAGTATCCGACGAAATTTCCTTATCCCGATAGCCCTGTGAATTAATAGGTTTCCAGTACTTGGCCCACCATATACGGGAGGCTTTCGAAAGTACCCCCTCGTGACTCTGGGGTACATACATAAAAACAACTTCCAGGAATATCAGTAGGACCGCCAGCGGAACTACAAACGTTACAATATTAGCCAGTACGCTTTTGGATTTGCTCTTAACCACTCCGTAATAAAATATACGGAGGATTTCGATGATGAGTAACAGCCAGAACACGGTCTTAGCCAGCCGCAGTGTGAAGCTGTCGACCAGAGGCGCTCCGGGGTACTCAAATTCAATCTGGAAGCGGTCAGGATAAAACAGAAAGACAAATAGTACACCCAAAAGGCATAGTCGTACCAGGCTTGTAACAATTTTGGAGGTCATTGTATCTCTAGGGACTCGTAGTTCTTAGCGGTTGGCCCTGGCTCAGGCCCGATCATTAGATGATAGTATATTAATCCAATACAAACTCTTCCTGCCAGTTATCTTTCTCCTGCCATTCAGGTTGTTTTTTCTTATCAAATACGTAATTCCCCACAACCAGGTAGTCCATTTCGGTACGCATAAAGCAACGGTAGGCGTCATTCGGAGTACATACGATAGGCTCTCCGCGTACGTTGAAGCTGGTATTTACGATAACACCGTAGCCCGTTAGCTGCTTAAATGAGTCAATGAGCTCGTAGTAGCGCGGGTTGGTTTCTTTGTGTACCGTCTGGATACGTGCTGAGTAGTCAATGTGCGTGATCGAAGGCAGGTCGGAGCGCAGGTAGTAAAGCTTATCGCGCACATCCATGGAATCGTAGTTGGCAGGCAGTGGCTTCCGGCGGCTTTCGGCTACCGGGTGTACCAGTAGCATATAAGGCGATATGCCTTCGTAATCGAAGTACTCCGAGCAGTTTTCGGCCAGTACCGAAGGGGCAAACGGACGGAACGACTCGCGGTACTTAATCTTAAGGTTCAGCTTTTTCTGCATTTCAGCGTTACGCGGGTCACCCAGGATACTACGTCCACCCAGAGCGCGCGGACCAAACTCCATACGTCCCTGTACCCAGCCTACGACATTGCCCTCGGCCAGCAGACGGGCCACATCCTGGCTCAGATCCTTAAAGTTCTCGTAGTGCGTATATACCGCCTGGTACTTCTTGGCGGTCAGCTCTACATCCAGGTCCGAGAAAGTGGGCCCCAGGTAAGATCCTCGCATGGCGTCAGGCTTCCACGATACGGTACGCTCCTGCCCGAAATAGATATGATAAGCTGCCAGGGCAGCTCCGAGAGCACCACCCGCATCACCGGCGGCTGGTTGTATAAATACCTCCTTGAAGATGTTTTCTTTCTGTAGCTTCCCGTTAGCCACGCAGTTAAGGGCTACTCCTCCGGCCATACACAGGTAGTCAGCTCCGGTGAGGCGCTTGGCTTCTTTGGCCATGCGTACTACGGCCTCCTCAGTGACGCGCTGGATGGCTAGTCCCAGATTACAGTGTTCTGGTTCGAGGCTATCTTCAGGATTCCGCTTTTTGAAGCCGAACAGCTGCTCCCATTTATGCTCGTTGACCATTTTGAGGCCGGTGGCGTAGTCAAAGTACTCCTGATCAAGCCATACCGATCCATCTTCTTTCAGATCAACCAGTTCTTTCAGTATAATATCTACGTAGCGATCTACTTCCGGTGATGTAGGGTTACCGTAAGGAGCCAATCCCATCAGCTTGTACTCACCCGAGTTGACCCGGAAGCCCAGGAAGTAGGTGAAGGCTGAATAGAGTAGTCCAAGTGAATGAGGGAAGCGAAGCTCTTTCAATATACTCAGATCCTTTCCTTCACCGAGGCAAATCGAAGCCGTAGCCCACTCACCTACCCCATCTACAGTAAGGATAGCTGCTTTATCATAGGATGAAGGATAGTAAGCACTGGCCGCGTGCGAGAGGTGGTGCTCTGGGAAAAGGATTTTAACCGGCTTTTTCTTATCGTATCCCAACTTCACAAGCTCCTCATTGATAAGCCGCTTAAGAAACATTTTCTCCTTGATCCACACGGGCATAGCCGTTATAAACGAACGTATACCCTTTGGAGCAAAGGCATAGTAGGTTTCGAGCAGGCGCTCAAACTTGAGCAACGGCTTGTCATAGAATACAATGGCGTCCAGTTGATTGAGGTTGATCCCACCGTATTCAAGACAGAAATTTACGGCATTGGAAGGAAAACCCGGATCATGTTTTTTACGTGTGAATCGTTCCTCCTGGGCGGCTGCCACTATTTCACCATTATCAATAAGAGCTGCTGCGGAGTCGTGGTAGAAAGCTGAGATACCTAGTATTTTCACCTAAAATGAGGATTGGTTTAGAAAGTGCCTGATTCTATGCCCGACAAAACTATGAAGTATGGCGGCAAAATCAAACAATAGTGGATTTAGTATAAAAATGTGCCATCAGTACAAAAACTACTTCTCTCCATGTTACTTAAGAGAGCTGCCCTACATACTTTAGGCTTCCTCTCTTTCGTTTCGCACTGGCGTAGCTATTCCTGCACGTACTTTTTGTGGCAAAGGCAGGTGCTATCTCCTGCTACAGTTGCACTTACACAGGCTACTGGAACACGTTTTTCTGGTAATACTATCTATTTGGAAGTCGGATATACTAGCATTCAATATAACATGAAAAAGATTGCATATTATAAATCCAAGCTATAACCTTTCTTAAATATAGTGCAAAATATGCAAATAAAGGAATGATTATTTATAATAAATAAAGTATCACCTGGTAGGCTTTCTACTCTTACCAGAAAGCTATGTGTAGGGTCTTTGTAGAACTTTATACACATAGATGGGGAATATTGTGGATGGTGCAAAGGCTGCGACATCAATATAAGTTTACATAATCATAATATTGCTAATCAGAAGAGAGTATAGTTAAGACCTGCTCAAAAGCAGAGCAAGCCGTTGTAGTCCTGCCACTTCCCGATTGGCTCTAACCGTATCTTACATACTACATCTATAAGCAAAACAGATAGATGTACAGCAAGTTCTTCACTACCTTTAATACATGATCCTTCATACAGAGCTCAGGAATGTAGTAGGCCATTGGACGGCGCCTCGGTATGAGGTACTGCTTTACCAGACTACTTCCCCCCGACGGAATTCCTGGTTTCCACTGGAGGGCTGCCAGTTCGAGCTTTACCTGTACAACCGACCAGACCACCTGGGTACCCAAGCCACCGCACTACTATATACTTTTTACCTCCTGGACCACCTTACCGGTGAGTCATTAGCGCTTATACATGTAGCACAGGACAGAGAAGCTCAGCTATGGTCGCCTCCTATGGCTCCGTTTGGTGGTATCCAGTGTGCCGGCCATACGCCCCCTCAGGCACTGGCCTACCTGCTCGAGTGTGTGGCTGAATGGGCACAGGCGCAACAGCTAAAGGGGATCACGATCAAAACGGCCCCGGCGGCTTACCAGCCCGCACAGCATGAGGTACTACATCAGTCATATATAGCGGCGGGGTACCGGCCCCTGTACGAGCACAACAACCATCATATCAACGTAAGTGAGCAACCCTTTGTAGAGCTACTGGCGGCGGCTGAGCGAAGAAGGCTACGCAAGTGCCAGCGGGCAGGTCTGGTAGCCCGGCCCTGGTACAATCCGGAGCCGGAGCTTGCGTACCATTTCCTGGAAAAAAGTCGTCAGCAGCAGGGATATCCGCTGACACTAAGCTACCGGAAGCTCCGGGACTTGCTGGATACGTTTCCTTCTGAAGTACTTGTCTTTGGCGTGTTTGATGGAGAAACCATAGCCGCGATGACCGTAGCCATACGGGTAAGCCAGGGCGTGCTGTACAACTTTCTGCCGGCTGACAACCTGCTCTACCGTACGTACAGCCCTACTGTTTTGCTCAATGAGATGCTATACAGCTACTGCCAGAGCGAAGACATAGAAGTACTCGACTTGGGCACATCCCTTGATCACCACGGACAGCCCAAGCCAGGCCTGGCCCGGTTCAAAGAGCGGCTGGGAGGTACCTGCTCCCCAAAAATAACCTACTGCAAGGAATTTTAAGGATTAGATATCCAGGCAATTGCTCTCCCGGTAAAAGACGCTGGTGCAGGAGTCGTGGCTTGTAATAGGTACCATGCCACGTATCTCGAGCTGGCGGAAGCCTTTTTCTTTAAGAAGCCGGATACCCTCCTGATAAAAATCCCGCTCTGAGTTGTCCAGGATTAGTACTCCATCCGGCGTCAGATACTCCACGCCCCGGCGTATACATTGGACCCGACGACGACCATCTACTATGACGATGTGGTACTTCTGGCTGGCTTCGGCCACGGCGCCTGTATAAGCTTCGCCCTCATCCAGCGCCCGGTACAGTACCCTAGCATTGGCTGGAAGCTGGGGAGCTACCTGCTCTACCCATCCTTCATCGTGCTCTACCGCCGTTATGCCTTTAACCCGCCTGGCGTACCAGCGGGTAGAGTAGCCCGAGCCATACTCAAAAACCTCAAAGTGGGGCTTCAGACGAGGCTCCAGAAAGAATATAAACGAGTAGTTGTACCAGGGAATGGGCTGCCCCTCGGCATCCACCGACTGCTTGGTATGATAGCTCCTGAACCAGCCATAGTTCTTGAGGGCTCCTTCCAGAAAGAGCTGTACGATTCCGCCCAGTCCCAGCGAGTTGAGCAAGGACCAAACCTGTAGTTTTATCTTTTTCACGACTTGTGTTTACAAAAGACAAAATTAGGAATCGGCTTCAGATTACATTAGCTTTTCGTGAATAATAGTTACGATGCGCTCGGCAGCCCGTCCATCCCATAGTGGTGGTACCTGCCCCTGCTTGGCCTTCCCGTCCAGAATGGCCTGCACATGCTGCTCCACCGTATCCGGATTGAGGTCGCGCAGGAGGTAGTTAGTACCGATCTCTACCGTGACGGGGCGCTCGGTAGTGTCACGGAACGTCAGGCAGGGTACCTGCAGGTAGGTAGTCTCCTCCTGTATACCTCCCGAATCGGTAATAATGAGTGCGGCGCTTTCCATCAGGTGCAGGAACTCAAGGTACCCCTGGGGCTCCATCAACTGCACCTGGGGTATGGCTTCCAGCTCTGCCTTCAGGCCGTACTTGTCCATGTTGCTCAGCGTACGCGGGTGGATCGGGAACAGTACCTTCCGGTGCTGAGCCGTGTTACGGGCTATCTGTACAATACTGCGCAGGCCCTGCTCATTGTCAACATTGGCCGGGCGGTGCATAGTCATAAGTACGTACGAGGCAGGCGCTACATTAATACTTCTTAGCAGATCCAGTTGCTGAGCCTTTTGCCGGTAATGGACCAGCGAGTCTATCATAACATTACCCACGAAGTGGACCTTCTGGTCCGGTACATTCTCCCGCTTCAGATTATCCAGCCCCGCCTGCTCCGTTACGAACAGGTAGTCTGATATGCTGTCGGTCAGGATACGGTTGATCTCTTCGGGCATCCGGCGGTCGCCGCTGCGTAGCCCCGCCTCTACGTGCAGTACGGGTATACCCTCCTTTACGGCCACCAGCGCACAGGCGATGGTCGAGTTCACATCGCCAACTACCAGTACGGCATCGGGCTTTTCGGCAACCAGTATGGGCTCAAATTCGAGCATGATCTTGGCCGTTTGCTGGGTGTGGGTACCTCCGCCTATGCCCAGGAAGTAGTGTGGCTGTGGGAGCTCGAGTTGGTTGAAAAACACATCCGACATCCGGGCATCGTAGTGCTGGCCGGTGTGGATGACTTTGGATTCAATGTCGGGGTACTTTGAAAAAGCGCGGTGCAGGGGAGCGACCTTCATAAAATTAGGACGGGCTCCTACTATATTCAGTATTTTCAAGGGTACTTGGTGGTTGAGTGGTTTGTACAAATATAGAATAGTTTTTTCAGGGGTACCTGTACTACCTCATCAGGTACATTTGAAAAAATATCGTCCTATCTACTACAATGTACCTAACTATATATCCGGCTATTGTTCCTGATGCTCCCTAAAAATCCCGCTTCCGTACCCATCTTTCGGACTACCCACCAGGTACCTGTCCCCATTTACTATTGCTGACAGGTAATAAAGGATAGAACTACCACCTCTCCTACTTATATATACGACTCTATAGTTACTGCCCCAACATCCCATGAAAAACCTGATCCTTTTCCTGCTGTTCGCTGCTACTACACCTCTTTCGGCCCAGGTTGCTGTACTGGAGATCCAGGCTGGCAATCATGACCGGTACCAAACGCCGGTCCAGATAAGAGTAAATAAACCTCTCACTCCCACCAAAGCCTACTACCTGCAGAAGCCCGGCTCAAAGAAAAAGCTCCCGGCCCAGGCCGTTGATGCTACTACCCTATACTTTATTCTGGACTCCTTACCGGCCGGTAGTAAGGTAGTATACCACCTGAGCACCGGCCAGGCGGCGACTCCTGCCAAAAATGCCCTTCGCATCGAAAAGAAGCCGGAGGGAATACAGGTGCGGGTCGGTGAGAAGCCCGTTTTTTTCTATCAGGCGCAGGAAGCGCTGCCTGCCAATACTCCCAGCCACTACAGCCGCAGCGGATTTATTCACCCCCTCTACAGCCCGGAGGGTCAGGTACTGACGGATGATTTTCCGGTGGGTCACACGCACCAGCACGCTCTGTTTGCTGCCTGGGTCAATACTACCTTCAGAAACAGCTTTGTAGACTTCTGGAACCAGCACCTGAAGAAAGGCACCATCGAGCACGTACGGGTACTGGACACCCAGCAGGGGCCGGTGGCGGCCCGGCTACAGACAGAACTGCGTTATAAGAGCCTGGAGTTTGGAGAAGTACTACGCGAGACCTGGACTGTCACGGTGTATCCTTTTACGGACTACTTCCTGTTTGACATTGAACAACAGCAGACCAATACCTCCAAAGATACCCTGCACATCAATAAGTACACCTACGGAGGCATGGCCTTCCGGGGGAGCCGGGAGTGGAACCGCACCGACTCTGCGCACTACACCAACCGCTGGCAGATCCTGACCGACCAGAACAAGTCCCTCGCCGATGCCAACCATACCCACGCCCGCTGGGTAGATGCCTCAGGTGTGGTAGACGGTAAAATGACCGGACTTACTGTATTCGGTTTTCCATCCAACTATCGGTATCCGCAGGCCATACGGGTACACCCCGATATGCCCTACTGGTGCTACTCACCCATGGTGGACGAGGCATTCTATATAGCGCCCGGAGGTAGTTACCAGGGCAAGTACCGCTACTATGTACATAACGGAGCCCCTGACCAGCAAATCATCCGGCAGATTGATCAGGCCATTACTGATCCCATTGTGGTAAATGTTATAAACCGATAGGGGGTACTATTACCCTGCAATACCACTTGTAACCACCCATTCCGCAGGTGGCATAGACTACCAGTCTATACTTTTAACTAGATATGAACTATATATTAAGTAACCACTACTTCACTAAAAATTGTATTTATTCAGCAGATATTGCCATAAGGATGATGGATAAAGACCGTTTAATAAAATTTTTTATATAACCGTTGTTTTTTACATCAATCCTCTACTTTTGGAGTTAACACTGTATGCTAACATACTCGTAAACTTACCATACCATTCTAAAAGTACCGGACCTATGGCCATTGGCGCACCCCCAAGACATACTGAAAAAATACAACTTGCTACTATGCCTAACGAGTACTTCCTGGCGCTAGCTCTGGAGGCAGTAAAAAAGCTCGACTGGTATATCGGTTACAAAAGTGAGTCAGGTTTTTTGGCATTTACCAAGTCTTCCGAGGATTCGTGGAATGAGGAGATAAAGGTCCTGGCCGAGGGGCAATCCATACGACTGATCAGTGAATGTACCGGTGGACAGCTAATCGATTGGGGGAAAAACAAGAAGAACATAGACCGCCTGCTGCAAAAGATTGAGGAGTTAAAAAGCAAGCTTTGTCCGGAAGTAATTGCTACGCTCTATGAAGACCTCAAGCCCAATCTTATCCCGGCTCATGAGTGTGTACTCTCCTTCCCTACTCCTACCCTATATGATAAAGTAGTAGAGTCATTCTTCAGTCCTACATTAAGGCAAATCGCCCTATAAAGAGCCCCTGATAAGTACATATCCAGCCGGGCCAACCGTACAGTAGCCAGTAGTCCGGGAGGGCAAAGGTACTTATGGGTGCCCCAGAGAGAGTATACTCCTACGGGAAGTTTAGTACATGTAGTACGTCCGAAGCGTGACTATACGGTACAGAGCCCCACTCAACATTCCTCTTCGTGATTAGGCTAACTTGCAGTTTTTAGCTTATTTCGTTCTCTATTTATAATGAGCGAGAGTTTCAATGGGGATTATCATCCGGCAGGGGTTTAAGAGTTCGATTGTTACGTACATGGGAGTACTGATCGGCATGTTTAATATGCTGATCCTGTACAACCGCTTCCTAAGTCAGGAACAGCTGGGTTTGTACGCCTCTACCCTACTCACGTTCCCTATAATCTACATGTCGTTGGCGCTGCTGGGGGTACCTTCGGTAGCGGTACGCTTTCACAGCCAGTTTCAGGATGATGCGGCCCGTCGGCAGCTTTTTACCTTTCTGCTCGTGACTCCGCTGGTAGGGCTATCGGCCTTTGTGCTGCTATACCTCCTTTTTAAGCCCCTGTACCTGGACTTTTACCTGGACCACTCGCCGCTGCTGGTCCGGTACTACTACGTCTTTATTCCCCTTACGATAGGTATGGTATACCTGTCGGTGCTGGAAGCATATTCCCGCATTAGCCTGCGCATAGCCGTTCCTTCGCTCATACGCGAGGTAGGTCTTCGCCTCTTCAATAGCGTGATCATCCTGCTGTTTGGCTACCACTTCATCACCTTTGATCAGATGGTGTCCATGACCATTGTGAGTTATGCGCTGGCCATCCTGTTTATGCTGTACTACATCCACCGGCAGGGGCGTCTGTACAAGCGCCTCGATTTTGGCTTTGTGCGTCACCCGGCCTTCAAGGAAATGTACCGCTATGGCCTGTGGGTACTGCTGGGCGGAGCCAGTGCTGCCCTCCTACCTCATATAGAAAAGGTACTCCTGCCGGGGTTTGAAGGGGGCCTGGGCAATACGGCCATTTTTGACATTGCTTCGCGTATCGCGCTGGTGATAGGTATTCCGCGTAACAGTATTGTCATGATCAGTGCGCCCATTATCTCGGAGGCGTATCAGCGCAATGACATCCGGCACATCGAGACCATCTATAAGAAATCCTCGCTCAACCTGTTCATTATCGGATCATTCCTGCTGCTGGGTATCTGGGGGAACATTGACTCCATCTTTACGCTGATACCGAAGTCCGACATCTACGCGCAGGGTAAGTGGGTGGTACTCCTGATCGGGCTGGGGCGCGTGGTAGACATGATGACCGGCCTCAACTCCGAAATACTCGTCAACTCCAAGTACTACCGCTACGATATTGTATTTATACTCCTGTTTACGGGCCTGCTGCTGGTGAGTAACCTGTTCCTGATCCCCCGCTTTGGGTATAACGGAGCGGCGGCGGCGGCCTTCCTGTCGACTCTGGTCTATAATATTCTGAAGCTGCTGTTTATCCAGCAAAAGATGCACATCCAGCCTTTTACCGCAGGTACCCTGAAGGTTATTGTCCTGATCCTGGTTACCTACGGGGTGCTGCAGTTGATCCCGGCTCCGGCTACCCGTGAGCTGGTCCCGATCCTGCTGGATATTGCTATACGCTCGGTACTTATCACCGTGCTGTTTGGCGGAGGCATTCTGTTCTGGAATGTATCGGAGGATATAAGTACGGCCTTTCGAAAAGTCAAAGAAGTAGCACTAAGTACCTTACACAAGAGCCGGTCATGAGCCCTGTACCTGACATAGCACCCGTGGTCGTGTTTTGTTACAACCGTCCGTGGCACCTGCAGCAGACCATCCAGGCCCTGCAGCAGAATCCGCTGGCCCGGCGCAGCCGCCTGATTGTATTCTCAGACGGAGCCCGTAAGGATACGGACGAGCTAGCCGTTCGGGAGGTCAGAGCGTACCTGGCTACGGTTGGTGGCTTCAAAGAGGTAGAGATAGTACTATCGGAGGTTAATCGGGGCCTGGCCACTTCGGTCATTGAAGGAGTAAGCCAGGTACTGGATCAGTACGAGCGGGTAATAGTGCTGGAAGATGACATGGTATGTACTACCGATTTTCTGGAGTATATGAATGAGGCGCTCCTCACCTACCGCAGCCGACCCGACATATTTTCTGTTACGGGCTACGCTCCACCCGTACAGCTACCCAAAGATTATCCCCACGACCTGTACCTGGCGCCGCGCGCCAGTTCCTGGGGCTGGGGTACCTGGCGCGATCGCTGGCAGCAGGCCGACTGGCAGGTACGTGACTTTGAGAGTCTACTGACTAATAAACAGCTTCGCCAGCGTCTCACAGCGGGCGGAGAGGACCTGTGGCCCATGCTGGTAAAGCAGCAGCGCGGCGTGATCAGCTCATGGGCCGTTCGCTGGACCTGGAGCCAGACCCGCCAGGGCGCGTATGGACTCTACCCCGTACGCTCCAAGATCCGGAACATAGGTACCGACGGCAGCGGCACCAACTTTACCTTTGCTACCGAAGCCTACGGCAGTGAGCTGGAAGAGAAAAAACTAGCCATGCCCGCCGACCTGCCGCCCGACGTACGGGTCATAGAGGCCTTTGGCAGGTACTATCGGCTCCCCTTTCGCCTCCGGATCAAAAACTGGCTGAAGTACGGAATTCGGCCTTTCTGAAAGTGATAGCCCCCTGTACCACTACCGTCTCCAACAGAAAAGTTGTAGTTTCGTAAAAAATTCATGAGATGGATTCCAATCAACTAACGGATAAACAGTTCTGGCTCAACTACTGGGAAAGCAAGCAAAACCTGGCCTTTCCGGTCAGCCAGAGCTACCCCTTTATATCCCATATCAGCTCACTGCTCCTCAAGTACAATACCCGTTCGTTTCTGGAAATCGGTGGCTTTCCGGGCTACTATTCGGTGTGGGTCAAAAAGAACCATAAGATACAAAGTACCCTGCTCGACTTCGTGATCCACGAGCGGATCCTGCACCAGCTCGAGCAGGTGAATGGACTGCCACATGGCTCCGTAGATACCATCGAAGCCGATCTGTTTGACTATACTCCTGCTCATAAGTACGACCTGGTCGTGTCCAATGGGCTGATCGAGCACTTCAATGACACAGCCGATATTATACAGAAGCACGTGCAGTTCCTGCCGGCCAACGGTACCCTGTTCATTACCCTACCTAACTTCCGGGGATTGAACGGCTGGTTTCAGCGGACGTTTGATCCGGAAAACTACGCCAAGCACAACATCGGGTGTATGGACCTGGATTACCTGCGCAACGTGTGTCTCTCGCTGGGGCTACACGATATTGATGTGCAGTACAACGGGCGCTTTATGCTGTGGCTGGAGAATTTAGCCAGCCAGCCGGCCTGGGTAAAGGTATTCATGAAGGCGCTCTGGTTCCCTCTGAAGGTACTCTTCAAACTCGTACCCATCGAAACCCGGCTGTTTTCGCCCTACATCATCCTGACGGCCCGCGTATGAAAGTAGTGTACCTGAATACCAGCGACACGGGAGGAGGCGCGGCCATAGCTTGCCGTCGTATTCTGAAAGCCCTTGAACACTACCACGGTGTAGAGGGCCATATGCTGGTACAGGAGAAGAATTCCAACGAAGAATACATCACCTCCATCGCCCGGAATGCGTGGCAGAAGCGGCTGGCCTGGGGACGCTTCGTAGCAGAGCGACTGCTGTTTCTGCCCCATGAGCGCTCCAAAGCGGTACGCTTCCTTTTCAACCTGGGGCAGGTAGGTACTGATGTCAGCGAGCATCCGCTGGTGCAGCAGGCCGACCTGATCCACCTGCACTGGGTCAACTTTGGTTTTCAATCAACTAGTACCCTCAAGAAGCTTTTTGCCCTGGGCAAGCCCATCGTCTGGACCTTCCATGACATGTGGGCGTTTACGGGCGGGTGCCACCATAGCGGCGATCACGAAGGCTACCAGCAGGAGTGCGGACACTGTAAGTTTGTGCGAAATCCGGGTTCTAACGATATATCACACCGCCGCTGGCTAGCCAAGAAGGATGCTTACCAAGGTACACCCTTCGTAGCCGTTACCTGCAGCCGCTGGCTCGAAGGCCGCGCCCGAAAGAGCAGCCTGCTGCAGGGCTTCCGCACCCAGACCATCAACAACCCCATTGATACCGAACTATTTGCTCCCGTACCCAAAGAGCAGGCCCGCCAGCAGCTAGGCCTGCCTACTGACAAGGAACTGGTACTCTTTGCGGCCATGCGGGTCAATGCCATTGGGAAGGGATTCCCCTACTTTGAAGAGGCCCTGCAAATCCTGCTCAAGCGCCAGCCCGAGCTGCACGACAAGGTAGAGCTGCTGGTATTCGGACAGGCTGCCCCTGATATGGTCAATAAACTACCCCTGCGGGCGCACCAGCTGGGACACCTGTCGGACCCGAAGAAGATTGCGCTGGCCTACAACGCGGCTTCGATGTTCGTGACGCCATCACTGGAAGAAAACCTGCCCAATACTATCATGGAATCATTTGCCTGTGGTACTCCGGTAGTGGGTTTTGAGGTGGGTGGTATACCCGAAATGATCGACCACCAGCGCAACGGCTACCTGGCCGACTACCGCTCCGCCAAGTCTATTGCGGAGGGCATCCGGTGGGTGCTGGATCATAATCAGGAAGGGGTGCTATCAGCCAATGCGCGGCAGAAGGTACTAAGTACCTACGCCGAAAAAGTCATAGCGGAGCAGTATTACCAATTGTACCAGTCACTTCTGTAAGCTATGCCGCTGCTCACCATTATTACCATTACCTACAACGCGGAGAAGTTTCTGGAGCGAACGCTGCTAAGCGTCCAGCAGGCGCTAAAAGGGGTACCTGATCGCACTCAAGTGGAATATTGGCTGATAGACGGAGCCTCCAGAGATGCTACCCTAGCTATTGCCCGTCAGTATCAGCAGGAGCTTTCGCTCCGGGTACAGTCTGAGCCCGACCAGGGCCTTTATGATGCCATGAACAAGGGATTGCAGCTGGCGACGGGCCAGTACCTGTGGTTTCTGAATGCGGGAGATGAAGTACACGATAAGGAAGTACTCCATAAGCTGCTGACGGCCATGGAGAGCAACGCCGACGTCTATTATAGCGATGCGCTGTTTGTCCATGAAGATGGCAGCCCCGTCGGGCTCCGCAGCGAAGTAACGCCCCATACGTTACCTACCCACCTCAGCTGGCAGGACATGGCCCTCGGCATGAAGGTATCACATCAGGCTTTTATCGTCAAAAAAGAAATTGCGCCGCTCTACGACATTACCAACCTCAGTGCCGATGTAGAGTGGGAAATCGTGTGCCTGAAAAAGGCGAAAGCCATCCAGCACCTTCCCTTCGTACTGTGTAAGTACCTGACGGGCGGCCTGTCGGTGCAGCGTCACCGCCAGTCCCTCATAGACCGCTTCAAGGTACTACGCCGGCACTTTGGCCTGCTGCCTACTCTCTGGAACCACGCCCGCATTACCTGGCGCGGCTTTTGGTTCTCCCGCCGACGCCGTAAGTACTGGTCGCCCTAGCGATTGATCATACAGCCAATAGGCTGCGTACGCGCCCGCTGGACCGGCAGCCCCTGCAGGGCAGCATCCAGGGCATCTTTGAGGTAATGTTCGGTAGGTTCGGTTCGGTTGCGCCCCAGAGCGTAGTACCAGTTGTCGATGGCTCCCCGGTACACCACCTGCCCCTGAGCATCGGTCACAACGGCCTCGGGCGTAACGGTAGCATCCAGCCGGTCAGAGAGCTGGTAACCGTTGTCCTTCTGGCCCGGGAAGGGGAGCCCGTATTTCTGGTGAAACCGTCGGATATCCTTTGGCTTGAGGGTATAAGATGGATATACCGCCTGAAACTGCACCGCTTCATTCTTATACTCCTCCACCATGCTACGTAGCCGCAGCGTGTACGCCTGCGAAATTGGACATTCCGGGTCCATAAAAAGCCAGACCGTTAGGTTCTGCTCCTGGTTACGAGCAACATTAACCGCTTCAACTTGATTGATACGAAGGTATTTTGATATATTTGCTGCTACTTTCCCACCACTATATCCACTCCCCGCAGCCGAAGGTATTAAATGTGACAATACCAATAGGATATTAAAATAAATCATTGTTCTTCAATATTTTTTTGTTGGACGGCTTTGCGGTATTTCCATTCTGAACTCTAAATAATATATTTGTTAGCTTAACTATTGAATAATTAACGATTTTTTAACCTAATAACCATTTCTATCTATCCTTTTCATCACAATTAAACCTATTTTATGAAAAAAAGTGGTCTACTAACTCTACTAGCTCTGCTTTTAACCTGGACGGTGTCCATCGCTCAGGGGATCAGGGTTACGGGTACAGTAACATCGGCTGAAGATGGCTCTTCACTTCCCGGTGTAAGTATACAGGTAAGAGGTACTACTCAGGGTACCCAAACCGACGCTACCGGTTCCTACTCCATCAGCGTTCCTTCATCTAACTCGGTACTGGTGTTTAGCTTTGTTGGTCTTGGGTCAAGAGAAATAACCGTAGGAAATCAGACAACAATCAATGTACAGCTTACGGCAGATACTCGTGCGCTAAATGAGGTAGTAGTTACGGGATTTGGTGCGCAGGCCCGTCGTAACCTGACCGGAAATATCGCCAAAATCGAAGGTAGCTCTATCCAGGGTGTACCTGTTACGACTTTCGAGCAGGCCCTCCAGGGACGCGCCGCCGGTGTACAGATCACTTCACTAAATGGTAAGCTGGGCCAGGGGATTCAGATGCGTATCCGTGGTTCGTCGTCGGTAACAGCCAGCAACGAGCCTCTGTATGTGATTGATGGAGTACCCATGACGTCTAATAACCAGGGTACCAGTACTTCTCCCCAGAACCCACTGGCCGATATTAACTTCAACGACATCGAGTCGATCGAAATCCTGAAAGATGCTTCGGCAGCCGCTATCTACGGTGCCCGTGCTTCTAACGGGGTAGTACTGCTTACAACGAAGAAAGGTAGAAGCGGCAAGACCCGCTTCAACGTAGGCTACCAGATGGGTAGCAGCGAGCCTACCCGCCGTCGTGAGTGGCTGAATACTGCTGAATACGTTGAACTATACAGAGAAGCAGCTCAGAACAGCATGGATCGGGGAGACCTGCCTGCCAACTACATGACCAGCCTTGAGAGCCGCTTTACCCGCTACGCGGCCGGTGAAAGAGCAAACTGGGAGCAGGGTCTTATCAACAACAACTGGGAAGACCACGCCTTCCAGAAGGCTCCGATGGGCCAGCTTGACCTGAGTGCCAGCGGTGGTGATAACAAAACACGTTTCTTTGTATCAGGTCAGTACCTGGATCAGAAAGGTATCCTGATCAAAAACACGTTTAAGCGCCTGAGCGGTCGTGTTAACCTGGATCACAAAGCCAATGACAATCTGACGCTGGGTGTAAACCTGAACGTGGCTCGTACTCAGAACGGCCGTCTAGCCAATGACAACGCCTTCTCTACTCCGATGCAGTCAGTAGCTTTACCTCCAATGACTCCGCTAATTGACCCCCGTACCAATCAGCTGAGTGGTAACTATACGCTGTACTTCAACCCTATACTGAACCGCGACTACTCCAGCAACATCTCTACTTCGTACCGTACCCTCGGTAACCTGTACGGAGAGTACCGCTTTACCGACTGGCTGAAGTTCCGCAGTGAGTGGGGTGCTGACCTTTATACGCTTAACGAAGATCAATACTACGGAAGAGAAACTGCCCGTAACACCGGTGCTCCTAACGGACTTGGATTTAGCTCTTTCGCGCAAGTAACTAACTATACTACCAACAACTTCTTCTCACTGGGTCATACCTTTGGCGAAAAGCATGATATTGATGGTGTAATAGGTACGTCATTTCAGCGTTCGGATGCCTCGTACAACCAGGTGGAAGGACGTGAGTTCCCATCTAACTCGTATACTCGCGTTACATCGGCAGCTCGTATCACCGCTGGTAGCTCTTCAGGTACTAACTTTAGCTTCCTGTCATACTTTGCCCGTGCCAACTATCGTTTCGCTGATAAGTACCTGTTTACATTTAGTGGACGTGTCGATGGTTCATCACGCTTTGGCGAGAACAACCGCTATGGTTTCTTCCCGGCCGTTTCAGCAGGATGGATTATCAGCGAAGAGTCATTCATGCAGGCACTGCCTTCTGTTAGCATGCTGAAACTACGTGCCAGCTACGGTCTGACAGGTAACGCCGAGATTGGATCAATCAATAACTTTGCTGCTTACGGTCTTTATACAGGTGAGTCAGGTTATGCAGGTACCCCAGGTCAGAGCCCGTCACAAATCGAAAACCCTGATCTGCGTTGGGAGCAAACTGCACAGACTGACGTAGGTATTGACTTTGGCTTCTTCGGTGGCCGTCTGTCGGGTGAAGTGGATTACTACATTAAGAATACCCGCGACCTGCTCCTGAACGTAAACGTACCAGGTACTACAGGTTTCCGTACGCAGCTCCGTAACATCGGTCGTCTGGAAAACAAAGGATGGGAATTCGTTCTGAACAGCCAGAACACCACCGGCGCCTTCCAGTGGAATACTTCACTGAACCTGTCGGGCAACCGTAACAAAATCCTTGATCTGGATGGTCAGGTAATCACGGGTGGTTTTAACAACCGCGCTGTCGAAGGACAACCTATCGGTGTGTTTTACGAAATCGAGTACGCTGGTGTTGATCCTAACAATGGAGATGCGCTGTACTACCTCAATACTGAAAATACCGACGGATCCGTTAATCGTAACACAACCAACGATCCTAACCTGGCTCAGCGCGTAGTACTTGGGAACCCCAACCCTACCCTGATCGGTGGTATCACCAACAACTTTACCTACAAAGGCTTTGAGCTGAACATCCTGTTCCAGGGCCAGTTCGGTAATATGGTGTACAACGGTGGTGGTAAGTTCCAGTCGGCCAACGGTGACTTCTTTGATAACCAGACCCGCGATCAGTTGAACCGCTGGCAGAAGCCCGGCGATATCACTAACGTACCTCAGGCTCGCCTGTTCGGTGCGAACGGTACTGCCGAGTCGTCACGTTACCTGCAGAAGGCTGACTTTGTACGTCTGAAGACGCTTACACTGGGGTATACGCTACCGACTGCACTTGTAAACCGTGCCAAACTGGAGCGGGTACGTGTGTACGTAACGGGTCAGAACCTGCTGACCTTTACCAACTATACGGGCTGGGATCCGGAGGTAAATGCTGACCACCTGGCTGGTAACATTGGTCTGGGTAACGACTTCTACTCAGCGCCTCAGGCCCGTACGATCATTGTTGGTGTTAACCTGGGCTTCTAATTGTAGATGTCACACGTTAAAAGCGTAAATCAAAAGATTTAAACTATTTTCTTAACATGAATTATAGATTCAAAAGAATACTTCCGCTATCGCTCGCAACGGTTATGTTGCTTACGGCCTGCGATAGTCAGCTTGATCTCAAACCCGTCGATACCATTGATGCTTCTGCGGCTGTGTCTACTTCCGGTGATGTAGAAGGTTTGCTGGTAGGTGCTTATGACTCTATGAGTGATATAGACCTCTACGGTGGTAACCTCCTGCGCAACGCTGAACTACTGGGAGACAATGGCGAAATCTTCTGGGATGGTACCTTCGTAGAGCCGGACGAGATATTCCGTAAAGCCGTACTTGTTAACAATGCAAGTCTTGCTAATACCTGGCTGGATGCGTACCGTACCATCAATATTGCCAATACGGTACTGGCCAACCTGGAGGTAGTAACCGAAGCCAACCGGGCTCGTGTTGAGGGTGAAGCCAAGTTTGTACGTGGTGCCATGTACTTTGAACTGGTTCGCAACTTTGCCAAGGCCTGGACCGACGGAAACCCTGCCAATAACGCGGGGGTACCTCTGGTGCTTACGCCTACTTCCGAAATCAACAATGATTCGAGAGTATCACGTGCTACCGTAGCTGCGGTATATACTCAGGTAATCAGTGACCTTACCGACGCCGAATCCAAGCTGCCTGCTACCAATGGTATCTTTGCTACCAAGTGGGCTGCAGCTGGTATGCTGTCTCGTGTGTACATGATGCAGGAGCGCTACGCTGATGCGGCCAATGCTGCTACCCGCGTTATTGATTCAGGGCGCTTCTCGCTGGTACCTTCCGAAGAGGTATTTGACCTACGCACCAACCAGAGCGGTATCACTACACCCGAGGATATCTTCTCTATCCATATTACGGATCAGGATGGTATCAACGAACTGAACACCTTCTTTGGCGGAACCAGCTTCGGCGGACGTGGTGATATCCTTATTGAGGATGCTCACATAGAAATGTATGAGCCTGGCGACAAGCGTGCGGAGCTGTTCTACGAAGATAACGGCCTATACACCGTGAAATTCAGAAACCAGTACGGCAACGTTAAGATCATGCGTCTGGCGGAGATGTACCTGACCCGTGCTGAGGCTAACTTCCGTAACAACTCAGCCATTGGTGCTACTCCGGCCGAAGATATCAACCGTATCCGTACCCGCGCTGGCCTGGCTCCTATCGCTGCGACCAGCCTGACCATAGCTGATATTATGAAAGAGCGCCGGCTTGAGCTTGCGTTCGAAGGACATCTGATCCACGACATCAAGCGTACCAGAGGTACTGTAGGCTCACTGCCTTACACGTCACCAAAGCTGATCTTCCCGATCCCACGTCGTGAGATTGACGCGAACCCCAATTTGACCCAGAACGAAGGCTACCTGTAATAGTCAACCAGGCATTCCTGCTTTTAGGTTACAAAAACACCCCGGCAACCCCGGGGTGTTTTTATTTATTGACCAAACATAAACCAAAATCGCAGGTTTTAATTATATTTCACAGCCGGGTTCTCAATTAATCAAAAGCTTATTTCGTTTATAGCATGATTCACCTGTGATCATACCGCAACAGGGACAGGGGACCATTGCGTACTTGGTGATTAAAGGTTTATTACCAATTAGTTTTTAGTACCATTCACCTACATAACTAACAAACAATACAAGAAAATACTTCTACCATCTGTCTCCAATGAAGAAATTCAGTCGTTTAATTGGACTGTGTGTACTCCTTTTGGGAATATTGCATAGTGCACTGGCTCAGCAGCGAGTCATAACAGGAAAAGTAACCTCAGCAAGCGACAATTCGGCCTTACCGGGAGTAAACGTAGTTCTTCAGGGAAGTACTATGGGGGTAAGCACCGATGCGGAAGGGAATTATAGCATTAGCGTACCTACGGGTACCGTTACACTTGTCTACTCCTTCATAGGTCTTGCTTCTCAGGATATTACCGTAGGTCCTAACCGCTCCGTTGTCAACGTATCCATGACCGAGAGTGCTACCGAGCTGAATCAGGTGGTGGTAACCGGCTACAGCCAGGCACAGCGCAAGGATATTATTGGCTCTATCGTATCGGTGAAGAGTGAGCGGTTCAGGGATATACCCGTTACAGGTATAGATCAGGCTCTGCAGGGGCAGGCAGCCGGGGTACAGATCTCGCAGTCGTCAGGTACGCCCGGTGGTGGTATCGCCGTACGGATACGGGGTAATACCTCCATCTCGGCCTCCAATCGTCCTCTGTTTATTGTAGATGGTGTACCGGTGTACGACGGTCCTATTTCCGGACGCGATTTTGGCGGGCAGAACGACAACGCACTGGCCGCTTTCAACCCCAACGATATTGAATCCATCGAAGTACTGAAAGATGCCTCCGCCAAGGCCATCTACGGCTCACGCGGGGCCAACGGGGTAGTGATTATTACCACCAAGCGGGGTCGCAACAATCGTACTACCATTACGGCCGATGTACAGCGGGGCGTTACCGACCTGGTACGCCGCCCGCAGGTACTTAGCGCTACGCAGCTACTGGAACTTCAGCGCGAAGCCATCACCAACGCCGGCCAGGACCCTGACAAACTGGGCCTTATACCCGGCGTAACCGATGCTGTCAACACCGACTGGATTGACGCCATCCTGCGCCAGGGAGTACTGCAGCAGTATCAGCTTTCGGCCTCCGGCGGTAATGACCGCACCCGCTTCTACCTGAGTGGTAACGTACGTGACGAAGAAGGAGTACAGCTCAACAACCGTTTTACCCGGTACAGCGGCGTACTTAACCTGGACCACAAAGCCAGTAACCGACTCAATGTAGGAGCTAACGTAAACGTTACAATGGCTCAAAACGACCGTGTAAAAGGCGATAACTTTCTGGATGGAGTATACTCGGGCGCTATCAAGAGCATCCCCTACTACTCGCCTTACAACGAGCAGGGGCAACTATACGGCCCCGGTAGTGCCAACTACCCCGGCTTTCCCAACTTCAACCCGGTAGGCCAGGCCTTACTGCCACGCTTCCGTACCTATGGACTTAAGCTACTGACAGGTGTGAATGCCGATTACGAGATCATCCGTAACCTCCGCTTCCGTACCAAGTTCAGCATGGACTATAACAACAGCGAGGAGGATCAGTACGAGCCATCGGGTACTGCCATTGGTGGTTTTCTGGAAGGTGTTGGCGGTAAGGGATATGGCGTATACATTACAGGTACTTCCTACACCCTTATCAACTCCAACGTATTTACCTACTACCTGACGCTAAACAACAAGCACCACTTCAATACCCTGCTCGGTAACGAAATCATCCATACTCAGGGACGCTCTTCATCGGTTCAGGGACGTATATTTCCGAGTGATGACTTTACGTACATAGGCTCAGCGGGTATTGTGGATGCCGGTAGTTCCGGCTTCGGGCAGAATGGCCTGGTGTCTTTCTTTGGAGAAGTAAAGTATGACTACGACGACCGGTACCTGTTTGGCTTTACGGCCCGCTACGATGGTTCGTCCCGGTTTGGGCAGAATCGCCGCTTCGGCTTTTTCCCTTCCCTATCGGCCGGATGGCGGATTTCGCAGGAGCCATTCATGCAGTCGCTGGACTTTATCAGCGATCTCAAGCTCCGGGGTAGCGTTGGCTTTACCGGTAACGAGCGCATCGGCAGCTTCGCTTTTCTGGGGACCTGGGGTAGTGTCACCTACAACGGAGCTACCGGAGTAGGACCCTCCAACCTCAGCAACCCTAACCTGCAGTGGGAGCGCACCCGTGAGGCTAACGTAGGTTTTGACGCGTCGTTCTTCAACGGGCGCCTGTCGCTGATCGCTGATGTGTACAGCAACCTTACCGATAACCTGCTCTTCGCGGAGCCCATACCACTTACTACGGGCTTTGGTAGCATACAGGGTAACATCGGTCAAATCTCCAACAAAGGCTTTGAGTTTACGGCTTCGACCGTTAACGTTGATCGGGCTGTACGCTGGACAACCGACCTGAATATCACCAAAAATATTAACAAAGTAGTTTCCCTGGCTAACCAGGATACGCTATACCGCGGGTACGAAGCCAACGGTGTGGGGGCTACCAACGCTATTCTGCAGGGGCAGCCATTGGGTACTTTCTGGGGCCTCAAGTTCCTGGGGGTTGACCCAGCCACCGGTGATGCTATTTATGAAGATCTTAACGGCGACGGGCGTATTACCCCCGAAGACGGTCAGGTGATTGGTACCGCCCAGCCCAAGTTTTTTGGTGGCCTCACCAACCGCGTTACCTGGAAAGGGTTTGACCTGAGTGTTTTCTTCCAGTTCATGTACGGCAACAAGACCCTGAACTTTACCAATACAACACTGGTCAATACCGGAGCTGACATAGAAAATAACCAGAGTGTGGCCGCTCTGCGCCGCTGGCGGCAGGAAGGAGATGTTACGGATGTACCTCGCTACGTATTCGGCAACACCTACAATAACTACCACAGCAGTCGCTTCCTGGAGGATGGCTCGTATATCCGCCTTAAGAACCTGTCGTTTGGCTACACGGTACCACCAAAGTGGGTAAGCCGGGCTAAGCTGAGCACGGTACGGGTGTTTGTGTCGGGTACCAACCTGCTGACGTTTACCCCCTACTCGGGCGCCGATCCGGAAGTAAGTACACTGGATGGCTCCACGGCTGCTCAGGGCATCGATTACTTTACGCTGCCACAGGTCAAGACCATGCTACTAGGGGCTACTATTACGTTCTGATCAACAGTTAATCATCATATACATGACTATTCTTGCCAAGCATACCATATATAGTTCGTTAACCCGGGCCAGGAAGGCATTTCCGCTACTGGCGGCCCTCCTGCTCTTGGCTACCTCCTGCCGGGAAGTACTACAACCTGACCCGGTGGATCTGCTGGTAGATGAGCTGGTGCTCAATGAAGCCTCGGATGTTCAGCCCGTACGCCTGGGCTTGTACAATGCCTTCCGGGGCATGGGTGCTCCCATGGTCATAGCCGGTGACTTCACCGCTGATTATATCCAGCACAACGGTACATTTACGCTGTATAATGAGTTAGGTAATAAACAGATCACGGCGGCCAACGCGGCGGCCGAGGCACTTTGGGGCGCTATTTATAATACCGTATATCTGGCCAACTTCATAGAAGAACGTATTGGCTCGGTGCCTGGTGTTACCGAGGCTACACGCAAGCAGGTACTGGCCGAAGCGCGGTTGCTGCGGGGCTTTGCCTACTTCGTTGGGGTTCATACGTATGGGGGCATTCCGCGGGTAACCACTACCGACATTGCCACTAACCGTAACATTCCCCGCGCCAGCCGGGAGGATATACTACAGGCGGTACTGGCTGACTACCAGGCTGCTCTTCCTGACCTACCCGAAACCTACGGTGATCGGGTTACGAGCAAGACCTTTGCTACCAAAAACGCCGCCCGGGCTGCCCTGGCCCGGTACTACCTCTACCAGCAGGATTGGACCAAAGCTGAACAGTCGGCTACCGAAGTAATCAGTAGTGGCCGTCAAACGCTTCCTGCCGCTTTTGCCGACGTTATTTCTACGGAGTACGATGATGAGACCATTCTGGAAGTGGCTTACGCCAATAACTCCAGCGATGATCCCGGTACCTCTACCTTTGGCCTGAACAACATTCTGGTAGGTCGTCGTGAAGTGATTCCTTCCAACAAGATTATTCAGGAGCTTATCTCCAATGCCGCCGGGGAACGCAGGCAGACGATCAGCTTCAACTCTACCCAGCAGCGTGGTAACGACAACGGCTGGACCGTGCGGAAGTATGGAGCACCTGACGATGCCAACAACAACATTCACATATTCAGACTGGCCGAAATGTACCTGATCCGGGCCGAAGCCCGTGCTCGTCTGGGGCGTCTGACCGGTAACAACGGCGCTCAGGCTGATATCAATGTACTTCGTACCCGGGCCAAAGCGCCTGCTGTCACACTGACTACTCAGGAACAGGCTCTGACCACCATCGAAAATGAGCGCCTCTACGAGCTGGCCTTTGAAGGCCACCGCTGGTTTGACCTTAAGCGTACGGGCCGTCTGGATCCGGTAATGTCGGCATTCTCCCCGAACTGGAATACCAAGTTTCAGCTATGGCCTATTCCGCAGAGCGAAATACAGCGAAATCAGGCCCTGAGAGGCTCCCAAAACCCAGGTTATTAAAAACTACATCCTGATTTAGATTGATAATGAAACATATCAAGCAAGTACTCATATTGTGTTTTCTGGGAGGAATGATTGCCCTCGCCTCCTGTGAGGAGCAACGCATTCTTTTTGATGGCCCGGCTCACGTACGCTTCACCGATACCACGCTCACTTTTAAGGAGAGCATTGGGCAGCCCATTCAGGTGAAAGTACATGTTGTAGGTGCTCCGGTCAATCAGGCTACTACCGTCAACTACACCATCAGTGGCAATGCCCGTGAGGGTCGTGATTATGTCATTGAGGGTACCAGAGGAAGCGTTACCATACCGGCTAACCAATCCTTTGGAACATTTACGGTACGACTGATCAACAACGCCAACAATATTCTTGGCTCACAGGACATCATTTTTACCCTCACGGACGTAAGTAACAACGATCTGCAGGTAGGCTTTGGATCGAATAGTAATATTGGAAGGCAGCTCCGCCTGACCATCCAGGACGACTGCCTCCTGAGTGGGTTCTATACAGGTGCACGACAGGGAGCCAGCCAGACGGTATCCAATATCGAGATTATGCCTTTGGGGCAGAACTGCCGGGAGTACCTGGTCACGAACTGGAACATAGGCCTCGGGCAGAATAGCCTGTTTGGGCTTAATGCGGTACGGCCTACGCTCACCTTTGTTGATAATGGTGATAATACGCTGACGATTCCAACGCAGGTTACGTCCGAACTACCCAGCCCGTACGATACCCTGCGCGGAAATGGGGTCTGGAACCCCCAGAACAGAGCTATCGTGCTGAACCTGCAGATAAAACTACCTTACAGCCAGACAAAAGATACTGTTATTACTGTACCATTCACCTTTACGCCCCGGCGGTAAACAAGCTGACTTTGGCTAACCTCTGAATGTAAAACTTATTGCTACCATGAACTTATATAAACTAAAATCAGTAGCTGCGCTTTTTCTGGTGTTATGGCAGGCCGGATGCTCGGAAAAAATAGAGCCGCAACCACTTACCTATACACAGTTGCTGACGGGAAAGGATAATAAAACCTGGACGCTCACTTCGTTTCAGATTATAGACGCAGGAGAGGAATCCCCAGTAGTGCCGGCCCGAAACCTGTTTGAATATACCTGCGAAGCCGACGATCAGTTTGTGTTCTATGCCAATAGCGAGCGCCGGTTCGAGTATACCAATGGTCCGACCAAATGTTCGTCCAACGAACCCAGCGTACTACTCACCGATCAGTGGACATTTACCAATGCCAACGCTACGCTGGAGTTTGTACTTCCGGTTCTGGCCAATGCCCGGTTGCCCTTTATTGTAAAATCACTGACGGAAACCAGCATGACGCTGGAAGTGTACCTGGACGAGCTTTCGGGTATCAATGCCAGTTACCGTTTCATGTTTACCTCTTCCACCAAATAAGGTAAATAGATCTACCCGAAATGTAAGTACTTTACCCTAGCCGAAGTCCATGAATCGTCTTTACGCATATCTTGTCTACTTCTTTGCATTATTTATATCAGTACCGGCAGCGGTAGCCCAGCATGATCATGAACACTGTGCTACCATGCACATGGATAGTCTGCTCAGGGCAAAGTACCCTCAGTTAGGTACTTTGCCGGAATTTGAGCGCGCCCTTCAGCAGAAGATCGCCGAGCGTAAAGAGCTTGAAAAAAGAGGCCGGGTAATGGACGAAGTACTGACCATACCTATTATCGTACATATTGTCCATAGTGGCGAAGCCGTAGGCCAGGGTCGCAACCTGAGCGTAGCCCGGATCCAGGCCCAGATCGAAACCCTTAACGAAGATTTTCGGCGCGCTCCCGGTACTCCCGGCTTTAACAATGACCCTCGCGGTGCTGATATTGAAATAGAGTTCTGTCTGTCCCGCTTTGATCAACAGGGACGCCCCATGGCCGAGCCGGGTATCAACCGGATCAACGGGAACCGTGCCAACTGGACCCGTGATGATATTGAAAATCTCCTGAAACCGTCCAGTATCTGGGATCCGGACCGGTACTATAACATCTGGGTAGTTGACTTTGCCTCCTCGGAGTCGCTGGTGGGTTATGCACAATTTCCCAGTCAGTCGGGCCTGCCGGGTATACCAAATAACAGCCCGCGCAACACGGACGGGGTGGTGATGCGGTACCAGTCGTTCGGAAATGTACTGAAGGGGAACTTCGGCAACATGCCTGCCCCCTATAATCAGGGACGTACGCTCACCCACGAAACCGGCCACTGGCTGGGTCTGCGCCATATATGGGGAGATGCCAACTGCGGCAATGACTTTGTGGATGATACCCCTCCGCAGGCCAGCGAAAGCCGGGGCTGCCCGGTAGGACGGGTAAGCTGCGGTAACGTCAATATGGTCCAGAACTACATGGACTACTCCGACGATGCCTGTATGAATATATTCACGCAGGATCAAAAGCGGAGGATGCGGGCCGTCATGGAAATGAGCCCCCGGCGCAATACCCTGACCCGTTCCAACCTCTGTGGAACCATGGTAGCCGGCCCACCACGCGCCAACTTCCGGGCCGAAACCCAGCAGATCCTGCTCGGCGGACAGGTGCAGTTCTATGATCTATCCATCAACTTCCCTACGAGCTGGGAGTGGACATTTGAAGGAGGTACTCCTGTTACTACCAATCAACAGAACCCAATCGTTACCTACAACCAGCCTGGTCGCTTCCGGGTGAAGCTGGTAGTACGCAATTCGCTGGGTGTTGACAGCCTGATTAGAGAAAACTACATTGAAGTACTGAATGTAGGCCTCTGCGCCGACCTGACCAACTTCTCAGGTACCCGTACCCTCATACCCGATACCACCCGCATTGGCTATGTATCCGGGCATAATGGACGCCGGATCAGGGCCATTTCGGAGAAGTTTGATAATCAGCTGGGCTACACCACCCTTACCAGTGCATCCATCCGGTTTGGACAAGCCTACGCCAGACGAGGGGCCAATACCGAAGAGACCGTCACGGTAGTAGTATGGAATGCCCGGGGCTTCCAGGGCGGTCCGGGGGCCATACTAGAGGAAAAAGAAGTACCTCTGCGCCAGATCCTGAGCGACGTAGCCAACAACCGACCTACCGAAGTGGGCTTTGACCGCCCGGTGCCTTTGTTCGGCCTTGGTTTCCATGTGGGGGTTCAGTTCGACTACGACGGTGATTCGGTGGCAGTAGTTACGACCCGCAACGGAGAGGCGCTACGCGGTACGTCCTGGGAACAGGACGCTGAGGGCGAGTGGGACCTGTTCCTGCGTCGCACGGGTCTGAACATTGCGCACGATATTACCGCCCGGGCGGGTATGAAGCCTTCGGTACAGTTAGCCGCCTCCACGCAGTTTATCAATCCGGGAGAATCGGTAACCCTGCAGGCACGCGGAGCCAGTATCTATAACTGGGCCCCGGCTACCAATCTTAATTCGACCATTGGTCCACAGGTAACGGCCCGGCCTAACCAAACTACCACCTACTACGTCAAAGGTGGCGGAGCAGATGTATGTATTGACAGTGCGGCGGTAACGCTTTACGTTCGTACAGACCAGCCCGTACTAGGCAACGAGCCTACTCCGGATAACCTGTTCGGCAAAACGGTAGAGGTAAGTCCCAACCCCAGCGACGGATTGATGGCCCTGACGATGACGAATGGGCTGCGGGGCGATGTACAGCTAACGCTATATAACCAAGCTGGTGTAGCCATGCTGCAACGCAGGTTCCGGAAAGATACTGAGTCGGCCAATTATCCGCTGGATATACGGCAATTGCCACCAGGTACCTATGTAGTTGAGGTAGTACTGGGTGAGGTAACGACTCGAAAAAGAATTGTGAAGTTCTAGGATTGCTTCGCAGCAACCTTATACAAAGTACCCCCGGCGTACGGACCACCAGTAGATGGTGTTCACGCCGGGGGTATCTAATTTATCTATAACTGCTTCTACACTTAAGTAGAGTCCTGAACAGAAGATGGTATGTATCCCCTGCCCCTACTTTACCTAAGTTCTACATCTAGGCCTGTTCCCGTAGGGCTATACTCACCAGCTCGGCGGTGTTCTTGACACGGGCTTTCCGGATAATACTGGCACGCTGGTTAGCTACGGTATGCGGGCTTACATCAAAGCGCTCGGCTATTTCCTTACTGCTCATCCCTTCGGTCAGGCACTGCAGGATCTGGTACTCGCGGGGGGTAATCTTGTTCCAGATGGATGCCGCCGTGCTGGCACCTATACCGCTTTCTGTCTGCCGGTAACTATTTTTTGGTACCACCAGATTCCGGATAATGACCGAAGAGGCATTGGGTGGATAGTATAGTTCACCGGCTGCCACCGCACGCACCGCCTTAAGTATCTCTTCCTGATCAGTATCCTTGAGCAGGTACCCGGCGGCTCCGCTCTGTACGGCATTGAGTATATAATCCGGATTATTGTGCATACTAAACACCAGTATCCTTACCTCCGGGTACAGCCGTGAGGCTTCGCGGGCTACTTCGATACCCGACATACGGGGCATCGTTATATCCAGTAAAAGCACATCAGGATGTGTAACCGGAATCAGGTCAATGGCTTCGTCGCCATCCGAAGCCTCTCCAACTATTTCAATGTCGGACTCATCTTCCAGCAAATTCAAGATTCCTTTCCTCACTACGGAGTGGTCGTCGGCGATTAATACTTTAATTGGCATACCTGTTGAGATGGAGTGTACTACTATATTACAACTAAAATCTTTGTTCCTTTACCCGGTCTGGAGCTGAGCTTCATTTCACCTCCTAATAAACTGGCCCTGGTGCGCATGTTTTCAATGCCACTCCCCATCTGGCTTTCCCTTCCGTTTTTTCCTGCTTCTCCTGGATCGAATCCTTTGCCATCGTCTTCAATGCAAAGCGTAATCTTTCCCCGGTTTCGTTTAAGCTTTACCTCTATTACCTTTGCCCTGGCGTGCTTGACCGCATTATGCAGGGCTTCCTGTACGATCCGGTACAAGCCAATTTCGGTAGCCGGCGGCAGCCTTTTATCTTCACCAGAGCCCTCAAAATGGATCTGAATACCTGACGAGCTAGCCACCTGATCAGAAAGCAGCTGTAACCCTGCTTCCAGTCCGAAGTCACTCAGCACGGATGGCATCAGGTTGAACGACACCTGCCGGGTGGTCTGAATAGTTTCCTGGATCAGCTCACGCAGGTCCTCAAACCGCTTGCGCTGTTTTTCTTCCGGAAAAGGTACTTGCTTCAGCTTCTCGGCGTGCAACTTTACTCCGGTCAGCATCTGTCCGATACCGTCGTGCAGCTCGCGCGCAAAGCGCCGGCGCTCCTCTTCCTGGCCTTCCAGTAAGGCCGCCGACCTGATCTTTTCCCTGGCTGCCTGCAGCTGGTACTTTTCTTCGGTCATCCGCAGGAGTTCCTCCTGCGTCGCTACCAGTTCACGATTGGTAGCCGCCAGCCGTTCATTGGTCTGCCGCAGATCCTCCTCCGAGCGAGTAAGCATCTGGATCACCTTCTGCGTGTACTTTACGACTGGTCTGAAAATAAACATCCCTTCCACCAGCAGGATCAGCAAGGTTCCCAGCCCCAGTAACCACTCCATGCGCTCGAGGTACTGGACCCGGGCCAGACTTTCAGCATCAAACTGAAATACAATCTGATCCATCTGGCGCAAAAAGGCTGGCTCCTGAGCCAGCACTACCCGCAGGGCCTCTGCTCGATCCTGAACAGACGCCTGCGGGCTACTGATCACTCTAAAACCACTGTAAATGGACTGAAACACGGGCTCGAGCTGAACGAACATGCTATCCAGTACTTCACTTTTACGTACCACGTACGTTTTTTCCATCCGTAGTAGCCCATTCCGTAGCTGCTCGTGGTTCTGATGCCAGGTATGGAGTACCGAATCAAAATTAGCCACGTCGGCATGGGTCATTTGTTGCGTACGCAGCAGTGACAGCTTGGTCAGTTGCTGGCTCAGCATCCGTTGCCGCCCCGCTACGTTGACGACCCTGCCGTCGTCGTTGAGATCTTCCAGCGTACGCCTCACCAGTAGCAGGCCGCTTATGGTCAGTAGCGCTACCATCAGTAGCGCTACTACGTAAAAGCGGGTAAGTCGGCGGGCAACCTGACGATCCAGTTGATCCATTAGTCCTATATTCCTATGTACACCAGCCCATCCTTTACCAGTATGGGGTAGGTATTGATCTTGTACTCCTCCCCGCTCAGGCACGAGCCGTCTTTCAGAGAGAAGGTCTTCTTATGAAAAGGACAGGCTACCTTGGGTTCACCCTGCTGGCTGCCGATCATACCCCGCGACAGGGCCATCTGCTGGCGGTGCGGACATTCGTTGTCAGTAGCGTACCACTCACCCCGGCGGGTAAAGTGGAAGATGGCAATCTGCTTGCCTTCTATAAGGGCACAGGCGCCGCCTTCTTCGGGTACATCGCTTTGGTGACAGGCCAGGTGCCAGGTAATTCGGTCTTTTTTATCAGCTATCAGTTCCATTTTATTTTGCTTTAGGCTATAAGCTGTATGTTATAGGCAATTTGTTCTTTGATAATTGTGTCGGTACTGCCCCCTCGTCCGTTCTTCACTTTTCACTTTTCACTTTTCATTATACACTACCCCTACGCCCACTCCTTCGCGCGCTTCTGATCGCGCATGTCGTCAAACTGGACAGTGGGGTCCTTCTCCTCGGGGGCGTTGACAAAGTGGTTGAAACGCTTGCGCAGTTCCGGATTGTCTACTACCTCTTTCCACTCACACTTGAAATTGTTAACAAGGGTCTGCATTTCCTGCTCGAGCTCCTCTCCTATTCCCAGTACATCGTCTACGACCACGGCTTTGAGGTAGCTCATGCCACCTTCCATCTTGTTGAGCCAGGTAGCGGTACGGGTTAGTGGGTCGGCAGTTTTGATGTAGAACATCAGGAAGCGGTCTATGTAGCGGATACAGGTTTCCTTATCCACATCCGTTGCCAGTAGCTGGGCGTGCTGGGGCTTGGAGCCACCGTTGCCACATACGTACAGGTTCCACCCTTTCTCGGTCGCGATGATACCGAAGTCTTTGCTCTGCGCCTCGGCACACTCACGGATACAGCCTGATACCGCTGATTTCAATTTGTGGGGAGCACGAAGTCCTTTGTAGCGTTCTTCTACCTCAATAGCAAATGATACCGAATCCTGCACACCGAAGCGGCACCAGGTAGATCCTACGCAGCTCTTAACCGTTCGTAGCGCTTTACCATACGCATGACCACTCTCAAAACCGGCCGCGATAAGCTCTTCCCAAATCTTGGGCAGATCGCTCACGTGGGCACCGAACAGGTCTATACGCTGTCCACCAGTGATCTTGGTATAGAGGCCGTATTTCTTAGCTACTTCACCTATTACAATTAGTTTGTCAGGAGTAATCTCACCGCCGGGTATACGGGGTACTACTGAGTAGGTACCACCCTTCTGGATATTGGCCAGGTAGCGGTCGTTGGAGTCCTGAATCGTAGCGCGGCCTTTTTCGAGTACGTTCTCGTTCCAGAGGCTGGCCAGTATAGAGGCCACCAGTGGCTTACAGGTCTCGCATCCATCATCTTTACCCAAGCCTTCCACTACTTCGCTGAAGGTCCGGTAGCCGTTCATCTTCACCATATCCAGCAGCTCCTGACGGGTGTAATCAAAGTGCTCACAGATGATATTACGGATGTACAATCCCTGCTGCTTCATGGTACCCTGTATCAGGTCCTTGACCAGCGGAGCACATCCGCCACAACCGGTACAAGCCTTGGTCGCTTTCTTGAGGCTATCTATGGTAGTATGGTTATTCTCGGTAATCTCATGGCAGATCATGCCCTTGGTCAACGCCTCGCACGAACAGATCAGGGCATCGTCGGGCAGTGACATCACACCAGCACCGGCCTCCTCACCACCCCGTGAACCCAGGATCAGGTCTTCGGGGTCGGGCGGAAGTACGGTCTTGTTCTTGCAGGTCTGCAGCAGCATGTTGTACTGCTCCGCATCTCCTACCAGTACACCCCCTAGTAGCTCCTTGCCATCGGGCGTTACATTGATACGCTTATATATGCCTTTGGCTTTGTTCTCATACGTGATGGTACGGCAGGCGGGTTCTTCCACAAACGGATCACCAAAGCTGGCTACGTCTACACCGATCAGCTTCAGCTTTGTAGACATATCGTAAGGCTTGAACTCCTTCTCTTCGCCGGTCAGGCGGGCCGCTACCACATCAGCCATTTCGTAGCCTGGTGCTATCAGGCCATAGATCATCTGATGCGCCAGGGCACACTCACCAATGGCGAATATGGCCGGATCAGAGGTCTGCATAAAGTTATCTACCACAATACCTCCGCGCGGGTGCGTTTCCAGGCCAGCGGCCTTGGCTACTTCATCGCGCGGACGGATACCGGCCGAAATAACGAGCATATCGACATCCAGTACAGTGCCATCGGCAAACTGCATACCTTCTATGGTATCTCCACCGAGGATTTGCTGGGTACTTTTGGAAAGATGTATGTTAAGGCCCAGTGACTCGAGCTGGCGCTGAAGGATGCCCGAACCGGCCTCATCGATCTGCCGGGGCATGAGCCGGGGGGCAAATTCTACTACGTGCGCCTCTTCCAGACCCAGATCCAGCAGGGCCTTAGCAGCCTCCAACCCCAAGAGTCCTCCACCCAGCACAGCGCCACGGCGTGCCTTCCGGGCGTGCGACTGTATAAGATCCAGGTCTTCTATAGTACGGTACACAAAGACCCCCTCTTTCTCCACCCCGGCAATGGCGGGTACAAAAGCTCCCGAGCCGGTAGCCAGCACCAGATAGTCATAAGGTACTATAAGTCCATGATGCGACCGTACCTCCTTACGCTGACGATCAATATCTACTACGGGGTCAGACAGGTACAGCCTTATATCATTCTCGGCGTACCAGCTCAGGGGAGCCATTTGAAGCTCATCTGCTGTTTTTCCTGCTATGTATTCGCTCAGATGTACACGATCATAGGCAGCACGAGGCTCTTCACCAAAAACCGTTAGTTCAAATTTCTGATCACTTTTAGCCTTGGCTATCAGCTTTTCGCAGAATTTGTAGCCTACCATCCCGTTGCCTACTACAACGATCCGTTTGTTTGTGTTTACGCTCATAGTTACTAATAACTAGTAAAGTTGAATAACCCTGTCCTTTTATTGCACTATTTTAATAGTATTATGATTACCCTCCCCGTAATCATCAATCAAAACTAAATGGTGTTTTTTACAATTCCTAATATTTTCTTTTCAAATCAGTCATTTTTAAAACCTATTTTTCGCCATATCTATTGTTTTTTAAAATTATACCCATAATTTTGAACCAACTAATCAGGATAGCAACAAAATACTAACCGTAGTACATTTCCAACATTCACTATATAATATAAAGAAGATATGAAGCCAATGCTAACACTAGTGGGTGCGGGACCAGGCGACGCCGAACTGATCACCCTGAAAGGAATCAAAGCGCTGGAGCAGGCCGATGTAGTACTATATGATGAATTAGCTAATGCATCACTACTGGAGTATGCGCCCGAGCAGGCGATGAAGATCTACGTAGGCAAGAGCGTTGGAAATGCCTCATTCACCCAGGAAGAAATTAATACCCTTATCGTACGCCTGGCTATCAGGCGGGGGCACGTTGTACGACTCAAAGGCGGCGACCCTTTTGTGTTTGGCCGCGGGCACGAAGAAATCGAATACGCCAAACGCTATGGTATAGAATGTAAAGTAGTACCCGGTATATCCAGCTGTATAGCGGTACCGGCCTCGCAAGGCATAGCCGTTACGCGTAGGGGCGTGAGCGAGAGCTTCTGGGTGATTACGGGTACTACCCGGAGCGGCGAAATGTCCGAAGACCTGCAGCTGGCGGCTCAGTCAAGGGCCACCGTGGTAGTACTGATGGGTATGAATAAGCTGAATGAAATATGCGCTATGTACACGCAGTTTGGCCGGGGACATATGCCCATGGCGGTGATCCAGAACGGTACCCGCCTCGATGAGCGGTGTATAGTAGGACAGGCGTGGGAAATGCCGCAACTAGTTATGGAAAAAGGCGTGGGGGCGCCCGGACCAGGAATAATCGTGATTGGTGAAGTAGTGGCTATGCATCCGTCGTATGTAACGGAGTACCTGCAGAGCCTGTCGATCGCTGGTCACTAACAAAAAAAGCCGATCCGGTGTGGGGGCACCTTATGGATCGGCCTAACAGGGTTGTCTATGTTTAACACAAACGATTCAAAGAAAATGAAAAAACTCAGGTAAAGCAAATCTCAGGCTCCGGCACGGGGCGCCGGCACGGGTAGTATCACCTTTTCTGCCCATTGCCCACTTGTACTTCAGCCTCTCGGAATTAAGTACCTATATCCTCCCTTGGGTACGGTCCGAACTCTCAGGCCGGTTTCTGTAACCGGAACACGTACAGCACCTTATTACCGTTCAGGCGTGGCCGCTCGTCTGTCCCTGCTACTACTTTTTTCATTTTTCTCACTCATGCACAGCATTTACAAGATATTTTCCTTAGGATTTCTGCTAGCCGGATTTCTGACGGCCGGGGAATCAGCGGCTCAATTCAGCTTCACCGGGCAGGTCCGTACCCGCACCGAACTTCGCGATGGTTTCGGAGCTCCCTTACAGGTAGGTCAGGATGCTGCCTTCTTTACTTCGCAGCGTACCCGCCTCAACTTTGGCTACGCGGGCTACCGTACCAAGTTCTTCACGGCTATTCAGGATGTACGCGTATGGGGACAGGATGCCTCTACCAACAACCGTATTACCAATCCAGCTCAGAATGGCCTGATGGTACACGAAGCCTGGGCCGAAATCAGCCTGCTGGATACTAACATCACCAAAACCGGCAAGGACTTATCGCTGAAAATAGGACGCCAGGAACTCGTATACGAAGATAGCCGACTGCTCGGCAACCTTGACTGGCTCCAGCAGGCCCGCCGCCACGATGCAGCCCTCCTGAAGTACAACCACAATGGCTTTGTGGCGCACCTGGGAGTAGCCTTCAACCAGAATGGTGAACTCAAAAGCGGGACTCTGTACAATGGCGTACCTACGGGCTACGCCGCCGGTACCAACGCCATCGGTACTATGTACAAGTCGATGCAGTTCCTCTACCTCGGTAAGCAGTTCAAAGCCGGCAACGCCTCCTTCCTGGTTCTAAAAGACGATTTTAACAAATACACCCTCAACGAAACCGGCGCCAAAGCACCTGTCGGGGGTACCTGGAGCCGGGTGACTGTGGGGCCTTACCTGAATACCAGACTGGGCAAAAGCATCAGCCTGACCGCAAGCGCCTACCTGCAGAGCGGAAAGGATAAGGACGGGGCTAACTTGCGCGCTTATACCTACTCACTGAGTACCCTCTACGCTGTCAACAAGCGCTTTGCCATCGGCCCCGGGGTGGACTACCTCTCGGGCAACGGGGTCGGCTCAACCGGTAACCGCCGCTTCGACCCCTTGTACGGAACGCCTCATAAGTTCTGGGGACAGATGGATTACTTCTACGTAGCCGACGGCTTTGGCAAGGGCGGCCTGGTAGACTACTACCTGAGCAGCATTATCAAGGTATCACCCCGCTTTTCAATCAATACGGATCTGCACGAGTTTGCCAGCGCCACCTCCGTCATGAGCAGCGATCAGAACCGACTAAGCCGCAGCTACGGTACCGAGCTGGATATGATCATGAACTACAGCATCACCAAGACCATCGGTCTGCAGGGCGGCTACTGTACCTTCTTTACTACGCCTACGCTGGCGGCCGTCAAGGGAGTGAGTAACGCCCGCAGCAATGCCAACTGGGCTTATCTGATGATCAACATTAAACCTGATTTTCTGGCTAAAAACTAGCAGACGGACCTCCCCCCGCTGCTGCTTCGGCGCCACATAGTCCAATGTATTAACCTCATAAACTGATCTGAAATCATGTCAACTATACATAACAAACCGCTCGAAAAGCTCAATATATTCAGCATCAAGGGTATCCAGATGCAGACGTTTCACCTGACCTGGATCGCGTTCTTTTTCTGTTTCTTTGGCTGGTTCGGTATTGCTCCTCTAATGAAGATCATCAAGGATGACCTGGGCCTTACCAAAGAGCAGATTGGTAATACCATCATCGCTTCCGTAGCCGCTACCGTTATAGCCCGCGTACTGATCGGACGCCTGTGTGACACCTGGGGCCCTCGCAAAGCCTACTCGGCGCTGCTGGCGGTTTCGTCTATCCCGGTCATTCTGGTAGGCTTTGCCAACAGCTACGAATCATTCCTGCTGTTCCGCCTGGCTATTGGCGTCATAGGAGCTTCCTTCGTAATTACCCAGTACCACACCTCGGTGATGTTTGACAAGAAGATCGTAGGTACGGCCAATGCCGTAGCCGGTGGCTGGGGTAACCTGGGTGGTGGTGTTACCAACATGGTCATGCCGCTGATCTTTGCCGCTTTTGTAGGCATGGGCTACCTGCCCGCTTCGGCCTGGCGCCTGGCCATGGTAGTACCGGGGGTAATTCTGCTGGTGCTGTCGGTACTGTACTACTTCAATACAAAAGACACCCCGGCTGGTAACTTCGACGAAATCGAGGCCACTAATACAGCTGCTTCTCCCAAAGCGAAAGGTACCCTGGCCATGGCGGCCAAAGATCCCCGCACCTGGATCCTGTTCCTAGCCTACGGCGCCTGCTTCGGTATCGAGATCACCTTTGACAACGTAGCCGCTCTCTACTTCGCCGAGCGCTTCGGAGCTACCCTGACTACGGCCGGTATACTGGCGGGTACCTTTGGATTCATGAACCTGTTTGCCCGGGCTATGGGTGGCATTGTAGCGGATAAAGTAGGTGGCAAGTACGGGATGCGTGGTAAGGGAGTTCTATTAGCCTTACTGCTTGCTATGGAAGGAGTGGGTATTGCTCTGTTCTCCCAATCTGGAAATATGGTATACGCAGTCATTATGATGCTGGGCTTCGCCATGTTCCTGAAAATGGCCAACGGAGTTACCTACGCCATCGTACCTTTTATCAACCGCAAGGCCATGGGCTCGGTGAGTGGTATTGTAGGAGCGGGTGGTAACGTAGGCGCGGTACTGGCGGGCTTCCTTTTCAAGTCCAGCGCTATAACCTACGCCCAGGCCTTCATGTACATCGGCGTAGCCGTAGCCGTAGTAGGTGCCATCGTAGCCCTGACCCGCTTTGAAAAAGAAAGTGTAGAAATAGAAAAAGCAGAAAACGCTGAGGTAGCCGTAACTGCTTAGCATTTAAAATCTGTCCCGGCAGCCTGTACTTCCGGGACAGAACTTATCATTTCATTGACCTAATAATACAGCTAACAGCTACAAACTACTACCTAAAAGCTTACTACCTATGAATCCAAAAACCACTCGACATAAAACCACTTGTTGCTACTGTGGCGTGGGCTGCGGAGTGGTGGTAAAGCAGGAACCGAACGGACGCTTGACCGTAGAAGGCGATAAAGAACATCCATCTAACCGCGGGATGTTGTGCTCCAAGGGTATGAACCTGCATTACACTGTTTCAGATCAGTCAGACCGGCTCCTGTACCCGCAGATGCGCCTCAACCGCTCTATGCCCCTGCAGCGCGTCGGCTGGGATGCTGCCCTTGAGCGTACCGCTGCCGTATTTCGGGCACTTATTCAGAAATACGGTCCTGATTCAGTAGCTTTCTACGTATCGGGTCAGTGCCTGACTGAAGAGTACTACCTCGTCAATAAGCTCATTAAAGGATTCATAGGTTCCAACAACATCGACACCAACTCCCGGCTCTGCATGAGCTCGGCCGTAGTGGGTTATAAGCTGACGCTCGGCGAGGACTCGGTACCAGTATGCTACGATGATATTGAGGAGGCGGACGTATTCTACGTACAGGGAGCCAATCCGGCCTGGTGCCATCCCATTATATGGCGGCGCATCGAGGCGCATAAAGCGGCCAATCCTGACGTGAAGATTATATGCGTAGATCCCCGCCGGACCGACACGGCCCGCTCTTCCGATCTGCATCTGCCCATTCGCCCCGGCACCGACATTGTTCTCAACAATGCCATTGGCCGTCTGCTGATCGAGAAGGGATACATCAATGAAGAATTTATAGTAAACCATACAGATGGCTTCACGGCTTACCGCGAGCAGGTAATGCAGCGGACGCTAACTGAGGCTGCTGACCTATGTGGTGTACCTGTAGAAGATATTGAAAAGGCTGCGGACCTGATCGGTCGCTCTAAGGGTTTCCTGTCCCTCTGGACCATGGGCATGAATCAGTCGGTCGTAGGAGTCAATAAAAACCTTTCCCTCATAGACCTGCACCTCATCACGGGGCGCATCGGTACCCCTGGCAACGGTCCTTTCTCCCTGACGGGACAGCCCAATGCCATGGGTGGACGCGAGGTAGGTGGCTTGGCCAACATACTCCCCGGCCACCGCGACGTTACCAACGCCGCCCACCGGGAAGAAGTAGAGCGGTACTGGAATGCTCCTGTTCACATCGCCGCCAAACCCGGCCTGACGGCTACGGAGATGTTTGAGGCACTGGCTAATGATAAATCGGGCGGCGCTCCGCTGAAGGCGATCTGGATCATCAATACCAACCCAATGGTGAGTATGCCCGATACCAACGCCGTAGAAAAGGCTCTGAAAGGGGCTCGCTTTGTGGTGGTACAGGACGTATCCAATCGGGCGGATACTGTACAATTTGCCGATGTGGTACTTCCGGCTGCCGCCTGGCTCGAAAAGGAAGGTACCATGACCAATGCCGAGCGTCGCATTACACGGTTGCCTAAGGTGCTGGATGCTCCCGGTGAAGCCCTTCCCGATGCCGAAATCATCTGGCGCTTTGCTCAGAAAATGGGCTTTGGCGAAGCATTCAACTATACCAGCCCTTCGCAGGTATACGAAGAATATACCAAAATTACCGCAGGTACTAACATAGACGTAACGGGTGTCAGCTACGAGGTACTTAAAGAGCGTCGCAGTGTGCAGTGGCCGTTTGTTAAGGCGGCCGCCGCTGCGGAGGAAGGGAAGAAAGCAGGAAAGCAGGAAAGGGGGAATAATGATTTAAGTAATGAGCAGAGAACAGCAGGTACGAAGCGGCTGTTCGCTGATAAAGTATTCTATACCCCTAATGGGCGGGCGCAGATTCATGCGGTACCCGATGAGAATGCGTCTGAAGGTACTGATGCGGACTTCCCGCTGGTACTGACCACCGGCCGTATCCGTGACCAGTGGCACACCATGACCAAGACGGGTCGGGTCGCCAAACTGAACCAGCATACTCCTCAGCCTTTCCTGCAGATCCATCCCAACGATGCACATGCTCGTGGCATTAAGGATGGACAACTAGTTGAAATCAAAGGTCGACGTGGGGAAGTACGGGTGAAGGCTCAGGTTACAGAGGATGTACGGCCGGGTGTGTGCTTCCTGCCTATGCATTGGGGCAAGATCCTGAACAGCAACCTGGGCCGCGCCAATAACCTGACCAGCTCCCTGGTAGATCCCCGTTCCAAAGAACCTGATTTCAAATTCTCAGCCGTACAGGTAGTCCCTTATCGCAAGCCGGTGGAGAAGATCATTGTCATCGGAGCAGGATCAGCGGGCCTTGGATTTATCAACGCGTACCGCTCGGTGAATCAGGAGGATGAGATACATGTATTTTCCAAAGAGATCTACCCCTTCTACAACCGGGTGCTCCTACCCGACTACATCAGTGGCGCTCAGCAGTGGGAGCAACTGGTAAAGCTACGGGAGGACCAGTTTGCCGAGGCCAATATTACGGTTCATAAAGGCGTAGGTATTGTTCACATTGACCGAAAAAATAAAGTAGTGACCGATACTGAGGGGCGTGAGCACAGCTACGATAAGCTCCTCCTCGGGACGGGTAGCCGGGCTTTCATGCCACCGGGAGTCCCTCGGATGGAGGGTATCTTCAACATGCGTTCCCGCCTGGATGCCGACTCGCTCCTCCCCTTCCTGCAGCAGTCCAATCCGCACGCGGTTATTGTAGGGGGGGGACTGCTGGGACTGGAACTGGCCGCATCGCTTCGTGAAATCAACGTGCAGGTAACGGTTATCCAGCGGATCAGCCGCTTCATGGAGCGCCAGCTGGACCCATTGGCAGGCGAGCTGCTGTACCAGGAGCTGGTGGACCGGGGCATTGAGGTATTCTTCAACGATGAAGTACAAACCTTCCACGGTACTGACAAACTGGAAAGTATCCAGCTCAAATCAGGTCGTCGCCTTGATTGCCAAGTAGTGGTAATGGCCATTGGTACGGTACCCAGTATAGAGCTGGCCCGCGAAGCCGGACTCGAATGCAACCGCGGTGTAGTAGTGAATGACTACCTGCAGACCTCTGACCCGGACATATTTGCCGCCGGTGAGATAGCTCAATGGCGCGGGCAAATGTGGGGGATCACGCTGGCCGCCGAACAACAGGCCGAAGTAGCCGCCAAATATATACTCGGCGATATCACTACGCCTTACAAGGGAAGCGTATCGATGAATATTCTCAAGATGGAAGGCCTGCACCTATGCAGCATTGGCATGCCCGAAGCGCCGCCTAACGACCCCGACTACGAGGAGATTGTATTTATTGACAAATCGCAACGCTATTACAAGAAATGTATCGTCTACCGCGACAAGCTGGTAGGTGCCATTATGGTAGGCGACAAGAACGAGTTCCTGGAATTCCGCGACCTAATTGCCAACGGCGTAGAGCTCTCGGAGAAACGTCTCCAACTGCTGCGCTCCGGTAAGCAAGCCGACCCGGTGGAAGGAAAGCTGGTCTGCTCCTGCAACAATGTGGGACAGGGTAATCTTGAGCGGGCCATTCAGGCCGGATGCACCGATTTCAAGCAACTGTGTCAGAAAACCGGCGCCGGTACGGGCTGCGGCTCATGCCGCCCCGAAGTACGAAGCATCCTGGAAAAAATGAACGAACCTGTACTGGTAGCAGGTACCTAAACTTACCTACTGAAGTACCTGCGCCATTTTGGCAGCCAGGTACTAAGGCCTGTGGAGACACAAGCCAGGGAGACAAAAGCCTAAAGCATACAGCCTATTGCCTAAAGCACAAAAACCCATGCGCGACTATTATAACGTAAAGATCAATATACCCGGCGGCATTGTATCACCGGGTACCCTGCACGATATCCTGTCATTGGCTTACGAAGCCAAAGTCCGGAAGGTACGCTTTGGCGCCCGCCAGCAGCTGCTCATGACCGTGCACTACGAAGACATGCGCTTCCTGGAGCAGGACTTGAAAAAGAAACAGATAAGCTACGAACTTAATACGGAGCGGTATCCCAATATTATCAGCTCCTACTGTGCCGAAGAAGTATTCCGGACGGGACAGTGGTTGAGCGAAAGCGAGTATCATATGGTACTGGACGGCTTTGACTACCAGCCTCAGCTAAAGATCAATCTGTCCGACTCCAACCAGAGTTTCACTCCGTTCTTTACCGGAAACCTCAACTTCATAGCTTCGGCGGTACCCCACTTCTGGTACCTGTACGTGCGCCCCAAGCAGAGTAATTCGGTGTTTCGCTGGCGCGAGCTCATCTATACCAACGATATTGCCCGTCTGGCTCGTAGTGTGGAAGAAGCCATGCTTTCGGAGGGACACCGCGACGAGGAGTCGTTGTACCAGTCTGTAACGGGCCAACGCAAATTCATCACGCAACCTGCCACTGGCGAGGTAGAGCTACCTGACTTTACCCTCCCCTACTATGAAGGCTTTAACCGCTACGGACAGCGTACCTGGCTGGGACTGTACCGCCGCGACGAGCAGTTTTCTATCTCATTCCTGCTGGATGTATGTACGCTGTGCCTGAAAACCCGCATTGGCGAGATCTGCATTACCCCCTGGAAGTCACTGATCATCAAAGGGATTGAAGAGAAGAACCGGACGCAGTGGAGTCAGGTACTGGGCCGGAACAACATCAACGTGCGTCACGCGGCCAACGAACTGGCCTGGCAAACCGAAGATCATAATGAAGAAGGAGCTCAACTTAAGAATTACATAGTACGCTTTTTCGATAAGCACGACACCCGTACTTTCGGCCTGTGCTTTGGCATCCAGACCCGTCCCAAGTCGGAGGTATTTGGCTCGGTACTGGTACGGAAGCGTCCCCTGTTTCAGATAGGCCAACTGTCGCTTTTCAGTGTGTACGATATCTATTTTACCGACAACTTCAACCCCAACAGCCGTACCTACTACCTGTTTGAAAAGGGGCTCCTGAAAATCCACGTTCCTGCCCAACTGGAGCGTCTGTGTCGCAAATTCAGTGCCCGCCGGTATATGTCTAATCTGGAAGTAGTTCGATTCAACGAGGAAGAAGCGGCCGCCCCGGTTAGCAGTCCAGCTATATACGGTCACCAGTGCTCTCACTGCCTCACCATCTATGACGAACGCTACGGCGATGTTCTGAATGAAGTACCTGCCGGTGTACCTTTCGAGCAGCTGCCCGACCGCTACACCTGTCCCACCTGTGATGCCGCTAAGGCTGACATGCAACTGGTAGAGCTTAGCAGTGAGGTGGAGGAAATAGGGTAACAAAGAGATAGTTTTTATATTTTAGCCGAAGAGAAACAATGAACATACTAGCCATCGAGACTCATTTCTTTAAGTTTGAAAGCGATTTTGTAGACACCTTCCGGTGTATCCCGATGATCGTGCGGTACAAGCTCGATACTTGCGGCATTAAGCTGAAACTACCCGAGTGGGTGAAGCTAAGCGTGGAGGAAAAAGAGCAACTGGCTTATCTGCCCTGTCATACCGAAGCTGAGATTGCTGATTATCGGGAGTACCTTGAAGAGCTGGTCAGGCAGCGTACGGGGCACGAGGCCAGCCAACTTCCTCCCGTAGATGCGGCCTGGGACGTAGTCAGTGAGGTACCCGACGAGATTCAGCAAAAAGCGCTGGAATGGGAGTGTACTCCACTAACGCTCGACCAATGGCTGCAGCTTAATACCCTGCAACGCTTCGCGTTGGTGAAGCTGAGCCGCTCAGGACACGAAGGCAAGAACTTCCCGCGGGCGTTGAGAGAGTTTGGGATTCAATAAAAGATCATACTAAAACAAGTGACTCACCAGCTTTGATCTCTACCTTCCAGATCAGTTGGTGAGTTATAGTTTTGGAAGGCTGGCTTGAAGTCTTCCAGCACGGGCATTTCTCCGGTATATCCTTCTTCCAGTATCTGCTTAAGGCCCGTCTGGCGTAGCTCGTCCTTATGTAGTTTTTCCAACAGATGCGACAGTAGTTGTGCTGAATATATACCCGGTAGCGGCTGCCAGCGTGCCTCATCCCTAAAAGCCCAGGCGGTGCAGTCAGGATTGGCTTTATAGAAGTCTATAAGATTAGACAAGATACCGGCTGTCATATCCGGCATGTCACAGGGCAGTACCAGCCAGTCGTGGTTAGGGTAAAGCTGATGTACTGTAAGCATACCTTTTAACGGCCCACCAATGGATAAATCAGCATCCATAACCAGCTCAATCGGTGGTTGAACCAACTCTGAATAAGGCTCTAACTGAGCCTCACGCACCACGACGGTCACGGGCAGGTACAGGCTCTCCAGCAACCGGGCCGCCTGAACTACCCAAGGCTTCTGATCCGTAGTCAGAAGTCCTTTGTCCTGCCCCATCCGGCGGCTCTCTCCCCCACTCAATACCAGTCCGTGTAGCATGTGCTTAAAATTATGAATTCTGAATTCGATAGTCTGTGTATGACTATAACCCACAGAATTCTTAGTTCACAAAGTACTTTTCGCTAATTACTCTTCTCCTTTCTTGCTTTCCTCCGCAGCGGCGGCCGCCTTTTCTCCTTTACTAACCAATACCTCCGTAATTCGGTTTAGCTCTTCTACTTTGTAGGCAAAGTCACCCCGTAGTAGTTCGCGCACTTCGCGGAGTTGCTGCATAGCCGTTTCGAGATCGTCGGGAAGGGCGTCGGTTAGTACTTCGCGCAGGCGCTTGGCCAGCGTAGGCGACATGCCATTGGTAGAGATAGCTACTTTCAGATTCCCCTTCTTAACCACTGATGACAGGTAGAAGTCGCAGTAGTCGGGTGTATCGGCCACGTTGGCCAGGATATGGCGGGCACGGGCTACGGCTTTGATCCGCTTGTTCTCCTCCTTATCATTAGTAGCCACGATCACCAGGTCCTTTTCATCCAGATCCTGATCTTCGAACTTTCTCTCAATTAGCGTTACACGTGGCTTCTCACTGGCGATCGTACGAATCTCATCACGGATCTCGGGTGCTACCAGAGTAATGGTAGCCTCGGGAGCATTGTCCAGTACCGCCGTTATCTTTTCCAACCCCACGTAGCCGCCTCCCACGATGAGAGTGTGCAGGTCGTCATTGTTGAGCTTAAGAAAAATGGGAAACAGGTTATTCATTGCCTTCTGTCGGTTTTATCAGGATAAAACTACAACATTGTTTGGATGAAAAGATTCCCGTTTCCCTTTTTCAACAACCTTCAACACCAATTATTAGAAGATACTCTATAACACACTTACTATACTAGCTACTTAGGCTCCTCGGTGCGCATGTAGTCCAGCTTTGAATTGTCCTCGAACCGGATGCGCCAGATGGTTTTACCGTTCTCTTTGACTATTTCATAGTTGTCGTAGTGGGCCTTGTAGTTGGGATACAGATCCTCCGCTCCGTACGTTTTTTTCTCCCCGTAGCCCGGCGACTGGCTGGTTCCGCAGGAACTATACCGGCGGTAGTATCCGCTGGCGGCGTAGAAGGTAAAGGTCTTTTTCTGAGTATCAAATACCACAGTACCTTTACGGTAGCCCAGGATCTGGTCGCGGCAGTAGGTGCTGTTCTTGGTCCAGTAGAAGTACTGCTCCGCATCGCCCTTGTCGTTGACAAACCGGTACCCGGTCGCCACCTCATTGGCGTTGCCGCCGTAGCTACCATCGTACTTGGTGAAGTTGGTCATCGAAAACGTGCCCACATGCCAGTAAGCTCCTACCAGTTCGGCGGGTACTTTAGAGCGTGGATTGTTTCCAAATCCTCCTGGCTCCAATGGTGAGCCTTCACCACCGCTTTCCTGGCAACTCATCATAAAGAAACTGAATACCCCCAAAACCAGGGCTAACTGCGAAAGAATGAATACTTTTTTCATGGCTATTAGATGTAGTAATTATTTTCAGCAAAAATGTTGCAAAAGCTCCGCTCCCAAAAGCGGCATTGGATTGAGTTGTAGCTTTTAGGGGATCAACCGTCAAAATTGAACTATTAGTTGAAACTGGTATACTAGCACTGAACCAACTGCACTCTTTTATCCGTTATTTTTATGGATAAACTATTTACTATTCCTCTGGTGTGAGTCACTGATATTCATACTTTCGCCGTACCTTTGTCCTATGATTGCGATAACCAACCTCGATTACTACCTCGGCGACCGTGCCCTTTATGAAGGTGCTTCGCTGCACATCAAGCCCAAGCAGAAAATTGGACTTATTGGTCTGAACGGAACGGGCAAATCAACCCTGCTGCGACTGATCATTGGCGAATACCAGCCCGACGGAGGTTCTATCTCCAAGTCGGGTGACTGTAGCATTGGATTTCTGAATCAGGATCTGCTTTCCTACCAGAGCGACGACTCTATCCTGTCGGTAGCAATGCAGGCCTTCGAGCGGCAGAATCAGCTACAGGTACAGATGGATAAGATCCTGCACGACATGGAGCACAACTACCGCGACGAACTCGTGGATAAGCTGGCCCGTGTACAGGATGAATTTGAGGCCCTGGACGGTTACACGATCCAGTCTAAGGCTGAGGCCATTCTGGAAGGTCTGGGTTTCTCGACCGACGATCTGCACAGGCCCCTTCGACTGTTCTCGGGAGGCTGGCGCATGCGGGTAATGCTAGCCAAGCTACTCCTGCAGAAGCCCTCGCTCCTCATGCTTGATGAGCCTACCAACCACCTGGACCTTCCCTCTATCCAGTGGGTAGAAAAATATATACAAAGCTACGAAGGTGCCGTCATCGTGGTTTCACACGATAGAGAGTTCCTGGACAATGTGGTGGATACCATTGTAGAAGTATCAGGGGCTAAATTGAATTTGTACTCGGGTAACTACTCTTTCTATATAGAAGAAAAAGCTCTCCGCAACGAGATACAGCGCGGCGCTTACGAAAACCAGCAGGCCAAGATTCGCCAGACGGAGCGCTTTATCGAGCGCTTTAAAGCCAAGGCCAGTAAGTCACGCCAGGTACAGAGCCGGGTAAAATCGCTGGAGCGCATGGATGTAGTAGACGAAGTACTGGACGAAAACGCCCGTGTACACTTCCGGTTCCAGTTTACGACCCAGCCGGGACGTCACGTACTCCAGCTCGAGAATGCATCCAAGGCTTACGGCGAGAAGGTGATTCTGGACCGTACCAACATCAGCATGGAGCGTGGTGATAAGATCGCCCTGATTGGTGCCAACGGACGGGGTAAATCTACCGCTCTACGCGTAGTAGCCGGTACTGAGCCTATCGAGGGCGTGCGCCGTCTGGGTCACAACGTATCGTTTACGTTCTACGCGCAGCACCAGCTGGAATCACTTAACATCGAGCACAACCTCATCGAAGAGCTGAAATACGCTAACCCTACCAAGACCGAAACTGAGCTCAGGACGGTACTGGGTTGCTTCCTGTTCTCGGGTGACGATGTGTTCAAGAAAATCAAGGTACTATCGGGAGGTGAAAAGTCACGGGTAGCGCTGGCGAAGGTACTGCTGTCACAGGCCAACTTCCTGCTGCTTGATGAGCCTACCAACCACCTCGACATGCAGTCGGTGAACATCCTGATCCAGGCGCTGCAGCAGTACGAGGGTAGCTATATTGTAGTCTCGCACGACCGTTATTTTGTAGAGAATATCGCGAATAAGATCTGGTACATCGAAGATCATCAGATCAAGGAGTATCCGGGTACATTCGAAGAATATAACATCTGGCTGGAAGAACGTGGAATACAGTCGGCTATAAGTGAGAAATCAATAGTAAGCAGTGCCCCACCGCAGGTAAAGGCTCCTCAGCCGGTTGAACCTAAGAAGAACACCAGCTCGAACGGCGAAAGCCAGAAGGCTCTGAAACAAGCTCAGAAGCAGGTAGAGGAACTGGAGGCGAAGATTACTGAACTGGAGAAGCGGAAAAAGGAACTGGAAGCCAAATTGGCCGACCCCAGCTCGTACCACGAAAAAGACACTTTGAATAAGCTCAACGACGATTACGCCCATACTAAGAAAAAGCTGGCCGCTACAACCGAAGCCTGGGAAGTAGCCATGCTGGAAGTAGAGGAACTAGCAGGGTAAGGTTGATGAGTGAAAAGTGAGAAATGAAAAGTAGCGAAGAATGATTCACTGATAGATGAAAAGGGAAAGCCTGTGCGATGTCGTACGGGCTTTCCCTTTTTATTAATACTGGAGTTTCTATTTATGTTATGCCATACCTACACCAGGTCCTCCGTCTGGGCGTAGATGTCCTGCATGGCCAGTGTGAGCCCTACGCTAGCCAGTTCAATGTTCTTGTCAATGGCATAGGCCTCTGAGGCCAGCATCCAGATGCCCTCATCATTCTTCCGGAATACCTCCGCGGCCACCGCACGAGAGTTGATCAGTACGTACTCTTTAAGCGCAGGTATACTGCGGTAAAAGTGAAACTTTTCACCCCGGTCGTAGGCTTCGGTACTTTCCGAAAGTACCTCTATCAGTACAGTCGGGTTAAGGATAGTATCTTTCTTGTCATCCAGGTACTCATTCTTCCCACATACCACGATCAGGTCTGGGTAGGTGTACAAGCCATTAGCCGGAATGTGTATCCGCTGGTCGCTGGAATAGGTACGGCAGGACTTACCTTTAAAGTAAATGTAACACTCACCGGTAAGGTTCTCCACGATCCGGTTGTGGTTATGACCGGCTCCGGCCATGGCAAATATCTCGCCCCGGTAGTACTCGCTTTTGTAATCAGCTTCCCGTTCCAGTTCCAGGTACTCCTCCGGGGAGTAGTATTTCTGAGGTTGTGCAGTCATAACTTCCGGCTGTTTTACCAAAAATACATAAACAGAATCAAAATCTTTGCCTGCCCCACCAAGTACTCAGCGCGTCAGGCGGTAGATCAGCAGTGCGGAGCGCTGGATCAGGGCGGGGTACTCTTTGAGGTTGATGGTTTCGCCGGGCGCGTGAGCTCCCTTGCCCGAAGCCCCCAGACCATCCAAGCTATCCAGGTACTTGGCTACATACGAGATATCACCGGCTCCGCGTGAGCCCGGATCACCCGCCTTCACGGCACCCAGCCCCATATCACGGCTTACCTTATCCAGGGCCTGCAGTACTCTGGCGTTGCCGGCCGTAGGCTCCATGGACGGTATACCATCCGTAAAGGTGATCTCAGCGCGGGTCCCCGGCAAGCTCTTAGCTACTATAGCTCTCATTTTGGCCCGGGCCGCATTCTTCTGCGCGTCGGTCAGGTAGCGCAGGTCGCCCGTAACCATTACCTTTTTAGAGATGATGTTGGTCTTACTTACGGCTTCGCCTTTGTCCTGCATGGGGTCATAGTTTACTTCCGTACCGCCCACGATTACGCCCGGATTGAAGGTCAGGTACTTTTCCTGGCTCAATTGCACGCGGAACTGGTCCAGAATACGGGCTGACTCATAGATTGCTCCGTACCCGGCATACCTGGAGAATATACCCGACGAGTGGCCGGTATTGCCGTAGGTAGTCAGTCGCCAGTCGTTGATCCCGCGGCGTGCCGTAGTCGCTATGCTGAATCCCTGGGCATTTTCGTAGGCCAGAGCTATATCGTGCTGTTTGGCCCGCTCAATGAAGTCTTTCCGGCTGATGCTCGTAGGCTTGCCGCTGCTTTCCTCGTCGCCCGTGAAGTAGATGGTAATAGACGTATCGTCGAGTAGTCCCTGGGAATGCAGCGCCTGCAAAGCCGCCACCACCAGTACATCTCCTCCCTTCATATCATTAACGCCCTGACCGGTAGCGGTGGAGTCGTTGAGGCGGGTATAGGGCGTAAAAGGCATCGACTTTTCGAATACCGTATCGAGGTGGCCGATCAGGAACAGCTTCTTACCTTTGGTACCTTTACGATAAGCCACCAGATGCCCCGCCCGGTTGAGTGAGTCAGGCAGTGATACCCATTCGGTGGTGAATCCCAGCGCTTCAAACTCCTTCCCCAGTCGCTCCCCTACCTGCCGTACGCCCTCTTTATTCAGCGTACCGCTGTTGATGTTCACTACCTCTTCCAGTAGCTTTTCGGTTTTGGGCATGTTGGTAGCGACGTGTTCAATTATTTTCTTCTCAACGGGGCTCAACGACTGGCTGGCGGCCTCCAACGCAGCTCCCATCAGTAGTATTAGTAGTACCTTTTTCATTTGGTTTTAGACTGGGAATAGTTTAGGTGCTCTTCAATAAAAATTAGCTTTAATATACTCTTTTATCAAAAAGGACGTAAAAGAAGTCCTGGTATGTTTTACTTTCATAGCAGGCACAGTAATTTGAACGTTTTATATAAAAATTACTCGCAGGCTAGATCATAGGTATAGTGCAACAACATGCCTTCCTTCCAACGCCTGTTACTCCGCCAAACCTGATATTCATGAAGCGTATTATTGCTCTATTTATATATTTAGTAGTTACCACCCAGGTCAGCCTCGCCCAGACTACGGCTGAGGTCAGGCTGGAGGATTATATCTATAGCGAGACCATCAAGACGGCAATGCTGTATCCGGCGGCAGATAATCCCGAAGATCCCCGGCGGTTCCTGAGTCCGGCCATCCTGCCTCTTGCCGCTGACCGGCCGCTTATCCTGGAGTTTGATGACCTCACGGCCGACTACCGGGGCTTTCGGGCCAAGATCATCCACTGCAACGCCGACTGGAGTCGCTCCGACCTGAACGATATCGAGTACACCTACGAGTACAACGACTACCCCATCACTACCTTTGCCCAGTCGTTCAGTACCAAGGTTCCCTACTATCATTATCGGTTTGAGGTACCACGGGTAAAGCTATCCGGCAACTACGTGCTGGTAGTCTATTCCGAACGGGAGCGGAAGCCCGTCCTGTCGAGACGCTTTATGTTCTATGAGAATAAAGTAAATATAGCAGCTCAGGCCCGTTTCTCACAGGGGATACAGGAGCAGTTTTCGCACCAGCAGATTGATTTCAGTATTGATTATAAAAGCTACCGGCTCATTTCGCCCCAGACTGACCTGAAGGTCGTCATCCGGAAGAACTTCCGCTGGGACAATGCCAAGACCGGCTTCAAGCCTACCAATGTCCGGCCTTTTGATCAGGTACTTGAGTATCAGTTCTTCAATCTGGAGAATACCTTTCAGGGCGGCAATGAATACCGCTACTTTGACAGTCGTACGCTGGCCGCCCGCGGCTTTGGTATCTACGAGATAGAGCGGCTGGGCGAGTTTACACGACTCATACTTTCGCGGGATGAGCCTCGTGCCACGGGTGGGTACCTGAGCATGGACGACTTCAACGGTCAGTACATCGTGGACCACCGAGAGTCGGGCAATGGTAGTGTGGAAGCGGACTATACACCTGTGGTATTTACCCTGCGTATGCCCGAGATGCCGGGGGCTGCCCTGTACGTCAACGGGGCCTTTAACCTGTGGCTGCTCAACGACCTCAACCGAATGACCTACAACCGCGACCTCCAGGCTTACAACGCGGTGATATTACTCAAACAGGGGGTAGTTAATTATAACTATGCCGTGGTGGAGAAAGGATCAAAATCACCCGACGAAGGTCAAATTGAAGGCAACTACGTTAATACCGAGAATGACTATGACATACTGGTCTATTTCAGACCACCGGCCGGACGCTCAGACCTCCTGGTAGGCTACCGAACCGTCGAATGGAACCGCCGACGCTGATTCTGCATTGCATCTTTACAAGACGGCCCAATTTTTTTATTTTTTTTTCTACGGTCAACCTCCTTTCCTAAAACCATTCTTTTCGGATGGAAAGTGTATTTTTTACAACTACTGCTTTTCAGCAATAGCCTCGGGAGTTATTTTTTGGATATTTCCTAAAAACAGGCTCTTAATACAAAATAACTACGTCTTGCAATAATTAAAGAACTAATATGAATAGTTATGCTTTCTGCGTTATACTAATAGATTTGTAACCAGAGAAAAAGCCAATCGTGTGGTGAAACGCAATTAATACTAAGAGACGCTATGAATAAATACATCGAAACCAGCCAGTATCTTACTCCCAATTTGTATATAACAAGAAATGAAGCTGATATTATTGATTGTCTGGTAGACCATCAGGAAATGCCACATAGCTTCGATGATAACAAGGTTATCTCCTTCTTCTCGGGCAAGGATTTCCACCTGGTCCTATTTTTTCCCCAGCAGGAAGACCGCGGATTCCAGATGTACATTGTACAGGATTTTTCGGTTCATGTAGATGAGCTTTTTGCTCTGCGGGAAATGTTCGGCCAGCTGATCGAAGCCGGCCAGAATGTAAGGCTGATGAAAAAAGCCCAGTACCGGGTCGATAACCTTATTCATATGGCGCGCACCTTCCGGGCTATGATGCATAAGGAACTGGCGCATATGGAGGATGATATGCGGCCGGATACATTCCCCAACTATTGATACTACTCATTCTCTTTGCTTAGCGCAAAATGAACTGAACGTTGAACAGTAGGTAGTACACAAAAAAGGCGCGAAGTATCGCGCCTTTTTTGCTCTATAAGTAGATATAACTCGTTAGTTACTATCGCTATACGTTAAAACGGAAGTGCATGATATCACCGTCCTTCACCACATACTCTTTTCCTTCAACGGCCATTTTACCGGCATCTTTGATAGCGGCCTCAGTTTTGTACTGCTGGTAGTCAGGCAGCTTAATTACCTCAGCCCGAATAAAGCCTCGCTCAAAGTCAGTATGAATAACGCCGGCAGCCTGAGGTGCTTTCCAACCCCGTACGATAGTCCAAGCGCGTACTTCCTTAACACCAGCGGTAAAGTAGGTAATCAGGTTGAGCAGGCTGTACGAAGCCCGGATGAGCTTGCTAAGCCCAGATTCCTCCAGGCCAAACTCTTCCAGGAACAACTGTCGCTCTTCGGGATCTTCGATCTCGGCAATCTGTGATTCGATGGCCGCGCAGAGTACTATTACTTCGGCTCCTTCGTGGGCTACGGCTTCCCGTAGTTTTTCGGAGTACTCGTTGCCAGTCAGCATAGAGTCTTCGTCCACGTTGGCTACGTAGATCACCGGCTTGGCGGTCAGTAGCTGCAGGTCACCGATGGCTGCTCTTTTGTCCTCCTCGGGTACATCTACGCTACGGGCGTTACGGCCCGCTTCGAGGGCTGCCTTGTACATCTTAAGTACTTCCAGCTCGGTCTTGGCTTTGGCGTCGCCTACCCGGGCCGCTTTATCGATACGCTGTATCTTCTTATCTACCGACTCCAGGTCTTTGAGCTGCAGCTCGGCATCGATGATCTCCTTATCAAATACAGGGTCCACGCGGCCCTCTACGTGCACGACGTTTTCGTCCTGAAAGCAGCGGATCACATGGGCAATCGCATCTACCTCACGGATATTAGCCAGAAACTTGTTACCGAGTCCGGCTCCCTGGCTGGCTCCTTTTACCAGTCCGGCGATGTCCACAAACTCCATGATAGTAGGTATTACTTTCTGGGGTTTTACCAGTTCGGTCAGTATGTCCAGCCGCTCGTCGGGCACAGTAACTACGCCCACGTTAGGTTCGATGGTACAGAATGGATAGTTGGCCGCTTCGGCCTTGCCACTCGATATGGCGTTAAATAAGGTGGATTTCCCTACGTTTGGTAATCCTACAATCCCACATTGAAGACTCATTGCTTAGTTGGTAATCAACAGTTTGAAAAATATGGTGCAAAATTACCAATTATAGCCCGAAAAACTAAAAAGCCTTCGGATTCCATTTCCGAAGGCTGCCTTTTCTTACAAAAACGACTTATTCCCTACTCCCACTTCAGTTCGGTGGTTCCTATGCCGTCTAGTTCATCGGCTTTGGCCTCGTACTGAGTAAAATCAAAATCGGGCATAAGCTCTGTTTTGACATGGTCAACAGCCTCTTGGAGTGCATCAATGAACTTGTCGAAATCTTCTTTGTACAAAAACATCTTGTGCTTTTCGTACGTGAATCCATCTCCCTGTGGGTGACGGCGACTTTCAGTAATGGTAAGGTAGTAATCGTTGGATCGCGTTGAGCGAACATCGAAGAAGTAAGTACGTTTTCCCGCTCTGACCCGTTTGGAGTAGATTTTCTCTCTGTCTTCCACTATGTCTAGGATTTATGGTTAATCAAACGCTAAAATAGAAAGTTTATTGCTTTTCACCAAAAGTTTAGAAAGAATAATAGGAACATCCAAATATTGCTTTATAAACTTTTCAAGAAAGTACATGAAATTATAAATAAAATTTAGGTTCTTAATTTTACATTACTTTATATTTGGGCTACCATAGTAACGCTTGCCCGGTCGAATAACTTGATTATCTGTCTACTACAGAGCTTATTCGGCCTTATGTTTCACCAAACCCTCAAGGCATGAAGTCATATGCGTTCGTAGTTTTTTTAACCCTATTATTTACCGCTCCTATGTCTTTGAAAGCACAAGCAGACTTAGGAGAAACCGAAAAAGGACGAGCCTCCTTCTACTCCCCAAATTTTGATGGCCGTAAAACTTATTTCGGAGAAATCTTTAACAGCGAAGAGCTCACCGCAGCTCACCGCTCCCTCCCTCACAACACCATGGTCGAGGTGACTAACCTGTCCAACAAGCGCACCGTAGTAGTCCGTATTAATGACCGGGGTCCCTTCGCCGAAAACAAGAACCGCCTCATCGACGTTAGTAAGGCAGCCGCCGGTAAACTGGGCCTGATTGGTCACGGTGTAGCGGACGTGGTCATACGGGTCATTGGCATAGAAGGCATGGTACTTCTGGCCCCGCACGAAACCGTTCTGCAAAGTACCGGCGAAATAGTATCCACCCTTATCAAAAAGGCAGTCACTACGACTACAGGTGGTAACCGGGGGCCTAAGTAGCTACCCGGGCTTACACTAGGGGGGTAAATAATACGTTGTATATACTTATTAAAAGGAATACGTTTTTACCTGAACCCCCACTCAAGTATGAGTAGTCGTCCATTGGATCTGGCCCGAATCCGCGAATTTGGCAACCTTGAATTCCTGGCCAAGCAATTGGTCGAAGGCTTTATTACGGGCCTTCACAAGTCGCCTTTTCACGGATTTTCGGTGGAGTTTGCCGAGCATCGCCTGTACAATACCGGCGAAACTACCCGGCATATCGACTGGAAGGTGTACGGTAAAACGGACCGCCTGTTTGTAAAGCGCTACGAGGAGGAAACCAACCTGCGCTGCCACATCCTGCTGGACACCTCATCATCCATGTACTATCCCGAGCCCGGCTACGGCAAGATGACCTTTAGTATCATGGCGGCGGCCAGCCTTTCGCACCTGCTCCAGCGGCAGAAAGACGCCGTGAGTCTCTGTACCTTCTCGGATCAGATCGAGGTACAGACCCAGGTAAAGTCTACCCCCTCGCACGTGCATAAGATCATGATCGAGCTGGACAGCCTCCTGCAAAAGCCCCGCCCGCAGAAAAAGACCTCGGTGGCGGAGGTGATTCACCTAATCGCACAGAAAATTCAGAAGCGCTCGCTGGTAGTTATATTCAGCGATATGTTTGATGATATTGAGCATAGTGAACAGCTGTTTTCGGCGCTGCAGCACCTGCGCCACAACCTCCACGAGGTACTGCTCTTCCACGTCACAGATCGCCGTACTGAGGAGGAGTTTGCCTTTGAAGACCGCCCCTACGAGTTTATAGATCTGGAGACGGGAGACCGCGTAAAGGTGCAACCCCACCAGGTACGTGACCACTACCAGCAGTACGTCAAAACCTTCTACCGGGACCTGAAGCTTAAGTGTGGTCAGTACAAGATCGATTTCATTGAAGCCGATATTGCGCACGGTTTTGACCCTATTTTGACCGCCTATCTAGTAAAGCGTTCTAAAATGAAATAATTTTCATGAAATTTGGGTTGCAGTTGACTTAAGTACTCAACAAGCCCTAGTCATGAAAAACTTCCTCTATTACTCTCTGTTGGCAATAGCTCTATTGCTGACGCTGGACGGCTGCCGGTCAGCCAAAAAATCACTTCGCCGCGGCGACTACGATGAGTCGGTGTACCGGGCCGTTGAAAAGCTCAAGGACAATCCGCGCCACACAACCTCCGCTGACATACTGAAAGAAGCCTACCCGCTGGCCCTGCAGCTGCACCTGGATGATATAGAGCGCTACGAAAAATCCGTGGAGCCATTTCGCTGGGAACCGGTAGCCGAAGCCTATACCAGCCTCAACCGCCTGTACGATGCCCTTCGCAGCTGCCGTAGCTGCGCCCAGCTCGTAACAGCCCGCAGTTACTACGACGAGGAAAAAGAAGCCCGCCATAAGGCCGCCGCCGACCGCTACGCCGAGGCGGACCGACTGCTGAGCCAGGGAGGGCGGGAAAATGCCCGCCGGGCTTACACCCACTTTGAGCGGGTGGATGGTATTGTCCCCAACTACCAGGATGTGACGCGCCGGCTCGACGAAGCCTACGAGCAGGCCTCGTTTAAGGTAGTGGTGGAGCAGGTACTGGTTAGTTCACGCGCTTACCAGCTCAGCAACGAGTACTTCCAGGAGCGCGTCAACGAGTTTCTGCAGACCAACCGTCGCCTCAACAAGTTTGTACGCTTCTACACTCCCGAAGAGGCCTCCGACATCAGGCTACGTCCCGACCACGTGGTCCGGCTGCAGTTTGATGACTTTGTGGTAGGGCAAACGCTCGTGGAAACCAAATCCGAAACCGTCACCAGCAAGGATAGCGTCAAGGTGGGCGAAGCTACCGTAGAAGGCAAAAAGGTACCTGTCTATAACAAAGTAACGGCTAAGCTCAACCGTAACCGCAAAACGGTGCACTCAAGCGGTATACTGGACATGCAGATCCAGGAGTTTGGGAGCCGTCGTATGGTATACCAGGAAAAGTTTCCGGGTGAATTTAACTGGTTTTGTGAGTGGGCCAACTACAACGGCGATGAGCGTGCCCTTACTCCCGATCAAAAACGCATGAGCAACAGCCGTGAGCTACTGCCTCCCCCACCCCAGCAGCTGTTCGTGGAGTTCAGCAAGCCCATCTACGACCGCCTCACCAGCAAGCTACGCAACTACTACGCGAGGTATTGATTATTGAGTGAATTGTGATGGAGTGATTGAGTCAAGTATTTGCGCAGCTAAACGAGGCAAATAGTACTTATACCTTTATCCAGCTCCGTAGGAGCGATAGCTAAGTAGGAGCGATAGCTAAGTAGAACAAGAGGGATAAAATAGCCTTTAAAGCTCCGTAGGAGCGACACCTTTCGTATTTCCCTATCCCCATAACAGAAGAGGGCGCCCCTGGGCGCCCTCTTCTGTTGGTACTTTATGAATATATTACTTGCTGCTCTTCGATACTCCGGTAGCGGCTGGCTTCTTAGGCGCGGGGCTCGCCTCGTGGCTTTTCCGGTAGAAGTTGTAGAAATCTTCCAGTTGCTCAACCGGCATCCGGCGGGCAATAATCTTTTTGTTCTTATCCAGTACGTAGATCGTAGGCGTCGAGAATACATCGTACTGAGTACGGTAGTCGGTACGGAAGGTATAGTCGTAGCCGTGCAGCAGGTCGCCCAGCTTGTAGGTACTAATGTACTGCTTCCACTCCTCGGGGCTCTGGTCGGTGGCGATAGCCAGTACCTTCACGCCGGTAGCCTTATTCTTTTCATAAAACTCTTTCAGCTTCGGAGCCGCCTCCTTACAGTGGCCGCAGGTGGGCGAGTAGAAGAACAGTACCGTATAGTCGGCCTTGATCCCGTGAATACTCACCGGCTTCTTCTCCGGATTTGACAGCGTCAGGTTAGGGATGATCTTATCTACCAGCAGGGGCTTCATACTGGCTACCCGCTCACCGATACGTCGGCGGGCGTCGGCCGAGACCTCCATCTCACCGGTGAGGTAGTACTTCTCGGCCATGTGTACAAACACGCCCTCGGTACCTACTACCTTGGCATTTTCATACTCGCTGGTGATGTAGTAGATCAGGTACGACTTGACATCTTTGTTAGACGCCGCTTTTTTGATCAGGGCATCGACATCCTTGATGATAGAATCAGGTACCTGTACGACCAGTTCCTTGAAGTACCGCTCCAGCCTGGGCTGTATAAAGGGTGTCCGCAGCAGGCGGTCATCCGTGAAGTCAAACTGGTCCCAGTAGTGGGCTTTATAGTAGTTAAATACCCACGTAGAGTCCGACTTGCCATTGGGAAGCTTAGGGGCTGCCGGTATCTCGGGTTCCATGGAAGCCTTCAACAGCTTGGCGGTAAATGTACCCGCCTGCTCCTTCAGAAACTGTTTCTGATAATCCGTAAACTGCTTCTGCGCATCCGCCCCTCCTCCTTCCATAATGCGGCGCAGCTCGTTCTGGTAGGCATAGAAAATCTCATTTTCCTTAGAGCCTTTGACGACCATGCTCTTCACGATCTCGGCCGTATCCGCTACGAAGGAGAAATTGGTTTCTTTTCCGGAATAGATCAGCTCTACCCAGCGGCGCTGGCCCGGCAGCAGTACCAGGTACAGACCTCCCGGTAGTGGCGTATTGCCTTCAAATACCATGTGTCCATTAGCATCGACCTGAGCGGTATCTTTTGAAAAAAACTGCTTGTTACTGTAGCTATAATGTCCCAGAATACAGGAGGCATCTTTCAGGCCTTTGAGCGTGGCTTCGATCCGGTACCCTTGTGCCGAGGCTGACCAGCAGACACCCAGCAGGAGCGCCGTCATAAACCACCTGCCAATAAACCCTTTTTTCATACTTTTACACGTGTTAATTTCTATACGCAAATTTAACCTCAAAACGACACAACCCACAGTATCGTACCCATAATGTTCTATTTTCTGTCCAAAACCCTCGACTTCCTGCTGATGCCCTTCAGCATTGTACTCTTACTGCTCCTGTTTTCGCTCATTATCAGGAAACAAACCTACTCCCAAAGGGCAGTATTGATCGCCCTGGTGACCCTGTACCTGATCTCAAATGGCTACCTGGTGAGCCGGGCCTACAATTGGTGGGAACACGAGCCGAAAAACATTAATTCATTACAGCAGACGTACGATGTGGGGGTGGTACTAACGGGGGGAATGATATCGGTACCGAGCCTGAAGGTAGACCATCCCGGACTTGGCAATCACGCCGATCGCTTTATGCAGGCGTACCTGCTGTACAAGGCCGGCAAGATCCGGAAAATCCTGATCAGCGGAAGAGACCATCCTGATAAAATGGCGAAAAACCTGGGCGATGGGCAGCAGGCGGCAGCCCTGCTGGCACAGTGGGGGGTGGCACCGGGCGATATCATACTGGAAGGTACTTCGCGCAACACCCGCGAGAACGCTGTCAACTCGGCGACTGTACTCAAAAGCCGGTTTCCGGCCGGTAAGTACCTGCTCATTACCTCGGCGTTTCACCTGCGCCGGGCGCAGGGGTGTTTTGAAAAAGCCGGTATAGCGACTGATACGTTTCCGGCCGATATTTACGGGGGCGACTTTGCACCCTCGGTAAAGCAGCTGCTGGTACCCGACCCGGAGGTAGTGGGCTACTCGCACCTGCTCTGGCACGAGTGGATCGGGTACATGGTGTATAAGCTAGTGGGCTATTGCTAACAGAGAAAGCCACCCCGCTGGGGTGGCTTTCTTAGCCTTTAAATATCAAATCTGCTTATATGCTCAGGATCTTCACCATACGCAGCAGGTCTTCGTTGATCGGCTTAGGCAGGCGAATGGTGTCTTCAAACGGAGTATACACCAGCTCATTGTTGATGATACCCGCCATTACGTTTTTCTGTCCGGCCAGGAGTCCTTCCAGCGCACCAAGCCCCAGGCGGCTCGCCAGGATACGGTCGTAGGCCGAGGGAGATCCACCACGCTGCGTATGCCCTAGCGTGGTCACGCGCATATCAATATCTTCTGCTATCTGACTCTTGATCTTATCAGCTATTTCAGCAGCGCCTCCTTCTTCTTCACCTTCTGCCACTACTACAATCGAAGAAGCCTTGGAGCGGCTCCATCCCTGACGAAGTGTTTCCACTACTTCCGTAATAGGTGTTAATACCTCAGGTACCATCACGAGCTCAGCGCCTCCACCAATACCTGACTGGATGGCGATATACCCGGAGTCACGCCCCATTACCTCAATAAAGAATACCCGGTCGTGCGAGCTGGCGGTGTCGCGGATACGGTCAATGGCATCAAGAGCCGTATTCACGGCGGTGTCGAAGCCAATGGTATAGTCTGTTCCGTACAGGTCGTTATCAATGGTACCCGGTGCTCCTACCGTGGGGATGCCATACTCGTTATTAAAAGTCATGGCTCCGGTAAATGTACCGTTTCCACCGATGGCTACCAGTCCTTCGATACCGTGCTCCTGCAGCTTATCATACGCTTTGCGGCGTCCTTCGGGAGTCATAAACTCCTTGCTTCGGGCCGACTTAAGGATAGTCCCGCCTCGTTGTACGATATTACTCACTGAGTGGGAAGACATTTGAAATATATCTCCGGCAATCATGCCGCTATATCCTCTTCTTATTCCATACACTTCGACTCCATGATACACCGCACCCCGTACTACCGCTCTGATACAAGCGTTCATACCAGGAGCATCTCCACCGGAGGTAAATACAGCAATTCTTTTCATGTAGAATGGTCAGGTTACTACTACGCTAAAATTAAGACCTGCGTCAGAATATTCTCTGTTTTGACACAACGGCCGCAAATTTATTGGGTATTTTCTTAAAAAAAGTGAAAGACTATCGTTTTTTAGTTGAAATACCTCAAAAGAAGCTTACTACTTAATATCCCAAACATACGGCAATACTTCTATATTTGTGACAGTTAATCGAAATTTAACCTGATCTTCCCGAACAACCGTCGCTCACAAAATTGAGAAAAAAGACGTATTCGACTCTGTATCTGCATGAAAAATATTATCTCGTGGCAACGTCTATGGCCACATCTGGTAGCTGTCCTGGGCTTTGCATTACTTTCACTCATGTATGCCTCTCCGGTGCTTAATGGAAAACGCCTGAACCAGTACGACGATATTCAGGCGCGGGGCGCGGCTCAGGAGGTTGCTCAACACCACGAAAAAACCGGTGAATGGTCGGCCTGGACCAATAGCATGTTTGGCGGGATGCCCGCATACATGATCGCGGGTGACTACCCCGGTAGCTTATCTACCAAGCTGGGGCGGGCCGTCAATAGCGTACTCCCGGCCCCTGCCAACTACTTCCTGCTCACGATGATCAGCGCGTACATACTGCTGCTGGTACTGGGGGCCAACGGCTGGATATCGGCCATGGGAGCCGTAGCCTATGCCTTTGCCTCCTACTATACCACCAGCCTGGAAGCCGGGCACGTATCCAAGATCCTGGCTCTAGGCTATGCCCCGGGTGTAGTGGCGGGTGTACTGCTGGCCTTCCGTAAGCACTGGCTAAGCGGCGCGGCGCTCACGGCGCTGTTCTTCTCACTGGAGCTCTACGCCAACCACTTACAGATCACCTACTACCTGGGTGTGGGTATAGTGGTGCTGGTCATTATGGAAAGCGTAGCACTGATCAAACGCGGACAAAGCCGCCAGCTCGTGCTGACACTGGGTGGACTGGCCCTGGCCGGTTTAGTGGCCATTGGTACCCACACCACCCGCCTCTGGAATGCCTACGATTATACCAAGGAAACCATCCGGGGTAAGTCGGAGCTAAGTACTCCCTCCGCGACCAAGCCGGAGCCCGGGCAGGATGGTCTGGATAAGGAGTATGCCTTCCAGTACAGCTACGGTATTTTTGAGACATTTACGCTGCTCATTCCTAACCTGTACGGTGGTCCCTCACAGGGCTCGCTGGATGTCAGTTCGGAAACGTACAAGACCCTCGTCAACCGGGGTGTCGACGCGGCCAATGCGGGTAACTTCGTACAGGCTCTCCCACTTTACTGGGGTGGCCAGTACATGACCGGTGGCCCTGCCTATGCCGGTGCTATTATATTCTTCCTGTTTATACTGGGTATGTTCATTGTCAGAAGCCATCTTAAATGGTGGATACTGGGGGTAGCCTTCCTGTACGTCATCTGGGCCTGGGGTAAGAACTTCGCCGCACTGAACTACTTCTTCTTCGACTACTTCCCGATGTTCAATAAGTTCAGGGCCGTTACCATGATCCTGAATCTGGTGCAGCTCCTGCTGGTGATGATGGCCGGTCTTACGCTACGGGATATTGCTCAGAAGAAGCTCACTGCCACCGAACTAACGCGCCCACTGACTATCAGTGTCGGTATTACCGCCGGATTCTGTCTGCTGCTGGCCCTGGTGCCTACGCTGTTCTTGGGCTTCCGGGGCAACAATGACCCCCAGTTTATTGACAGCCTCACACAAAGTACTCAGAACCGGGCCTTTGCCGAAGAAATCATGCGGGCCATCGTTCAGGACCGTACCAGCATGCTGCGTGGTGACGCTTTCCGGTCGGCTATCTTTATTCTGCTAGCTGCCGGTATCATCTGGCTGTGGTCTAAGGAGAAGATCAAAGCCGCTCTGGTGTACCCCTCGCTGCTGATCCTGGTGATCATTGATATGTTTGGGGTTAGCAAAAGGTACCTCAACAACGATGACTTTGTCAGCAAGCAGGCCGCTCAGTCTATCTTTTCGCCTAACCCGGCCGACCAGCAGATCCTGCAAGACCCCGACCCGAACTTCCGGGTACTGGATGTCATGCGTAATACATTTAATAATGCGGAGGCCTCTTACTATCACAAATCCATTGGGGGCTACCACGGAGCCAAGCTCCGTCGCTACCAGGAGCTGATCGAGAACCAGATTGCCAAACAGAACGCCAATCCGGGTATCCTGAACATGCTCAACACCAAGTACATCATTACGCCGGGTCAGGAGGGTACTCCCGTAGCCCAGCCAAACCCTGATGCGCTGGGCCACGCCTGGTTTGTAGACCGGTATGTACTGGTACCTAACGCAGATGCCGAAATGAAAGCACTGGATACCATACAACCCCGCCGTACGGCCGTCCTGGACAACCGTTTCGCCAGCCAGCTGCAGGGCCTGACCATCCGGTCCGACTCCGCCAACAGCATCCGGCTCACCAGCTATAAGCCCAACGAACTGGTATACGAAAGCAACGCCAGCAGCGATCAGCTGGCTGTGTTCTCGGAGATCTACTACAACGTACGGGATGAATGGAAGGTAACGATCGACGGTCAGCCCGCCGAAATGCTCCGCGCCAACTACGTACTACGCGCCCTGCGGGTACCGGCTGGTAAGCATACCATTACGTTCCGGTTTGAGCCGGTTTCGGTAAGCGCGGGCTTTACCGTGGAGCTTATCAGTTCTATCCTGCTGCTGGCCCTGATTGGCGGTGCTTTCTATGTAAACGCCCGCCGGAAAGAGGTCTAGTTCTCCTTTACTTACATAGATTATGACAAAAGGCGCCGATACCAGTCGGCGCCTTTTGTTTGTAGCCGTTGTACAAACGGCAGAAGGTGCTTTGAATTATTTGGAAGTATCACTGGATGCATGGTTCAGGGCCAGCATGGGCGACTCCTCCAGGAACTGGTGGGTGTAGTCGTAGCCGAGGTCGAACATAGCCCGGGCCTTACCCATATCAAATACCTGGTAGTCGCATAGCCGAGGGGGCTCGATCAGCAGGTGGCATCTCGTAAAGCGCTCCTTATTACGATTGTGCACCGCCAGCAGCAGACTGCGGAAGAGTACCTCACGGGTACTGCACACGGTTTCCTTGACAGGGAAAGGGTTACAGTGAACGCCTATAATGTAGTCGGCCTCCTCTTCAATCACCTCCACCGGCAGGTTGTTAAGTACCCCGCCATCCACGAGTTGGCGCCCCTGGTACTCATAAGGAGCAAATAGGCCGGGCAAGCAGCAGGAAGCCAGTACCGGACGTATCAGTTCGCCTTCGCGGTAGTACACCAGTTCCCCGGCACATACATCCGTGGCATTGACCACCAGCGGGATTTTCAGCGATTCGAAAGAGTCTTCGGGTATATAGGTACGGATGGTATCTTCGAGCCGGTTGATCCTGAGCAGCCCCCCACTCCCAATGGCTGGCCGCAGCTGCCGTACAATACTTACTTTATTGGTAACGATATCCAGAATCTCATCGGGTGAATAGCCGTAGGCCAGCAACGCCCCAAACACGGCACCTGAGCTGGTGCCGCTGATAATATGAGGCGTGATGCCCCGCTCTGCGAGGGCTTTTACTACCCCCAGATGCGAAATGCCTCTGGCGCCTCCGCCCGAAAGTACTAATCCAATCTTCATGCTAGCCTATGCGTACCTTAGTTGTTGTACATAAGTAACGAGGCAGAGCGGATGAAAGTTTAGTGCCCCAGCAAGTCACGCAGGGCGCCGCGTTCACTGATCCGTATGCCTCTCTCGGTCTGCTCCACCAGGGCAGCCTCGTAGGTGGCATCATGCTCAAACAGCAGGATACACTGCTCATCCACCGCCCGTTGCAGTACCTCTTCCTTCTCCTGCATCGTCAGCAGCGGCCTTACGTCGTAGCCCATCACCCACGGCAGTGGCACATGTGCCGAAGAAGGTACCAGATCGGCCATGTAGATGATGGTCTTCCCCTGGTAGCGGATCACGGGCAGCATCATCTGTTCGGTATGGCCATCTACGTGTATGAAGTCAATATTCTTAAAAGGCGACATCGCCTTATCCACAAAGCCCAGCTGTCCTGAGTCCAGGATGGGCAGGATGTTTTCTTTCAGGAAAGAAGCTTTCTCGCGTGGATTAGGCTCCGTGGCCCACTCCCAGTGCTCTTCGTTGGACCAGTAGGTAGCGTTGGGGAAGGTAAGCACTAGCCTGGTGCGGGTGGAGTCGTACTTTACCGCTCCGCCTACGTGGTCAAAGTGCAGGTGGGTCAGCAGTACATCCGTCACATCTTCGGGCGCGAATCCGGCTTTACGGATAGAGCCCAGCAGCGTATCATCGCCGTGCAGGTAGTAGTGGCCGAAGAACTTCTCGTCCTGCTTATCACCCAGCCCCGTATCTATCAATATAAGTTGATCGCCATCTTCGACCAGCAGGCAGCGCATGGCCCAGCTACACAGGTTGTTTTCGTCGGCCGGTACCTGTTTGTTCCAGAGTACCTTAGGTACTACCCCGAACATGGCTCCGCCGTCCAGTTTGAAAAAGCCTGTGTTGATGATGTGTACATTCATAGGTCAGTAGTTAATTTCAGCTCCTGGTTCAAAAACCCAAGTAAGACAAAAAGGATATAAAATCCATAATTTGCGCCCTTTAACCCTAATGGAGATGCTACTCCTGTCATAAGGGTAAAAGGGGCCGTAAACAGTCTTTGCCTTAGTACCTAATCAATGAATAACGCCTGATGAAGTTCCCTTTAGCCTTTACTTGTCTGCTCATAGTCACCCAAAGCTTTGTTTCGTTAGCCCAGAAAGCTCCCGTTTCGTACGTTAATACGCTGATCGGTACCGCCCCGGCCAATACCGAGAGTGCCCGGCAGCACAGCGAAGCCAGCAGTGAGCTTAAAGGCCAGACGTTGCCCTCAGTAGGTACTCCTTACGGTATGACGCAATGGACCCCGCAGACTCGCGCCACCGAAACCAAGTGCATAGCGCCCTACTACTATAATGACCAAAAGATGCAGGGCTTCCGTGGTACGCACTGGCTCAACGGCTCCTGCGTGCAGGATTACGGCAGCGTGACTATTATGCCCCTATCGGGTAGCCTGAAAGTAAAACCCGATGAGCGGGCCTCGGCCTATCGGCACGAAACCGAAGTTACCAGCCCGGCTTACTATAAGGCCCGCCTTGACGACTATGCCATCACGGCGGAGCTTACCGGTAGCGCCCGCTCGGGCCTCATGCGCTTCACCTTTGAGAGGGACGGAGAAGCTTATGTACTAGTGGAGCCGAATAGTGACGAGGGAGAAGGCTTTATACAGGTATTTCCGGAGAAAGGTGAAATAGTAGGCTATAACCCCGTCCACCGCATCTACCAGGGATCGGGACAGCCGGCTGGGTTCAGCGGGTACTTCGTGATCCGGTTTGACCGGCCTATTACGCAGTATGGTACCTGGGCTAAGGATGCCGTACGGGCCAATACGGCTACCGCTCAGGGACAGGGTCAAAGAGATGGTGTAGGCGCGTACGTCGGATTCGGATCAAAGAAACTGGTCGTTACGGCGCGCATAGGTACCTCATTCACCAGTATAGAAGGAGCCCGTCGTAATCTGGAAGCTGAAATAGGTACTCAGAGCCTGGAAGCCATTCGCAAGACCAACGAGACCATCTGGAACCAGTCACTGGGTAAAATGGCGGTAAAGGGTTCTGAAGAGGACAAGACGCTTTTCTACAGTACCCTGTACCGGACCAAGCTGTCGCCCCGCCTGTTCTCGGATGCAGATGGGAAGTACCCTTCGTTTGCCGGTGGCAAATCCATCATGACGGCCAATGGATTTGACTACTACTGCGACTTCAGCCTGTGGGACACCTTCCGGGCCTCGCTTCCCCTGCATACTCTGCTCGATCCCCGCCAAACGGCTCACATGATGCAGTCGCTCACCATGAAGGCCGAACAAGGTGGCTGGATGCCGATATTCCCCTGCTGGAACCAGTACACGGCCGCCATGATCGGTGACCACGTGATGTCAGTGATGGCCGATGCGTATGTAAAAGGCATCCGCAATTTTGACGTAGAAAAAGCCTATACGTACCTGCGCAAAAATGCCTTTGAACCCAATGCTGACCCAGCCAGCTACGAAGCCGGACAAGGCCGCCGCGCCTTAAAGTCTTACCTGCAATATGGGTATGTACCGCTGGAAGACCCGGTGAAGGAGGCTTTTCACAAGCAGGAGCAGGTATCACGCACCCTGGAGTACGCCTACGACGACTACTGCCTGTCGGTACTGGCCGAAGGATTGGGTCATAAAGACGATGCCGCCAAACTCAAGCAGCGGGCCCTCAACTACCAGCACGTCATTGACCCTACCACCGGCTACGCCCGGGGCCGCCACGCCGATGGCCGCTGGATTACCCCTTTTGATCCGTTTGCCAAGCGCGCCTCCTTCATCACCGAAGGCTCACCGGCCCAGTATACCTGGTTTGTACCGCACGATGTCGCCGGCCTCAGCCGGATCATGGGTGGAAAAGAACGATTCAATGCCAAACTGGATACGCTGTTTGAGCAGGGACACTACTGGCACGGCAACGAGCCCAACCACCAGATCGCTTACCTGTACGCCTACGCCGGGCAGCCCTGGAAAACGCAGCGCTGGGTAAGCAGGATTGCCCGGGAAGAGTACTCTACTACGCCCGGTGGCTTGAGCGGCAACGAAGATGGCGGACAGATGTCGGCCTGGCTGGCTTTCAGTATGGCGGGCCTGTATCCCGTATGTCCGGGTAGTCCCAACTACGTACTGGGCAGTCCGCTTGTGGAAGAAGTCACCTTCAATCTAGACAATGGAAAGAAGTTTACGATCCGGGCGCAGGGGGTATCTGAGCAGGCTCCGTACATCCAGTCGGCTACGCTCAATGGCAAAACTTTCACCCGCACCTACCTCACGCATCAGGAAATCCAGCAGGGAGGTACTCTGATACTACGCATGGGCAGACAGCCCAACCAGCAGTGGGGCGCAAAGCCGGAAGATGCCCCGCCGTCATTGTCGGGTAGGTAGTTAGGGGGTAGCTGTAACAGGTAGTGAGGCGGTAAGGTCTTGCAACCAGCTCTCAAAGAGATGTACGCACCTAAAAGGAACACCAACCGCAAATACAAAGGTTGAATCGGAAGTGGGGCTATTTGATGTGCGTATCTTGAATTGTTTAGATGAAGCATCAATACAAAATGCGCAATACATTTCTTTGTGTTCCCAAAGCCCGCTTTAGTACATATCCTCGCATAAATTACTGGTATACAGATATTTGAATTTAGGTAATCAAGCAATTTGGAATTCTTTCAATAAAGTATAAAATTTGGCTTGACGCATAAAACCTTCGTCTATTTACAAGTTGGTAGCAATGCTATGACAGAACTCGATACTACAGCAAAACTGGACGACTACGAAGACGAAGACATCTTTGACGTCGTTGTAAAACTTGAAAAGTCATTTGGCTTAAAGTTCGACAAGAACGCATTCTTCCACATCAAGACATTTGGCGACCTGTTCGACGTTTTTGAAAGCCACATTAGCTACGAACATCGTGACGACTGCACTAAACAGCAAGCTTTCTATCGAGTTCGTAAAGCTATTGCTTCGACACTACAAATTAGCCGTAACAATATCCAGCTTGACACCAAACTTTCAGACCTGTTTCCAAGCCGTGACCGCCGACAAAAGGCAAAGGAATTCAAAAGGGCTGTTGGCACAGACATTAAAATCTTGACCTATCCAGGCTGGCTTGCATTGACATTTGTAATTGGCTTTTTATTGTCGCTTGCTGCTTTTTTCTATGACTGGAAAATTGCGTTGAGTGGCATTGTGTTCTTTTTATCAGCAATAAAGATTGCAGAAAAGTTAGGCAAGACTTTAGACTTCCAAACTGTTCGAGAACTGACAGATAAATTAGCAAGAGAGAATTACGTTGACGTTAGGCGGACAAAGGGAACATTCAACAAGCAGGAACTTTTACAAACCATCATTGACACGTTTAGCAACGACCTTGCAATTGAAAAGGCTTACCTGACAAGGGAGGCAACGTTCAGTTGGACAAAAAGCACTGCTACCAACAGCGGTTTGGCGTCAGTGGGGCACGACGAACAAAATATCAGCTAATTGCACCTGTCAGCTACTGTTCCAGCATGAAGTCCAACATTCAACTTTAGTTCATATTTTCATCATCAATAAATCTTATCGGCTTCAGTTCAGGGCTGGACGAACAACAATTCCCCACCGAACGCCAAGCCGATTGACGTTATGCGAATCAAATAACACCCTTGAAAGTCACCGCTTGTTTGTAAAATTTAACTTCTAAGCACCTATCACATCAGCGCCTTTCCGAACTCGTGCTTGTAGATTTTGTCGATGGGTAGCTATTTTTTCCCAACTCCTCATAGGTAAATATATGCAGAAGCAACAAAATATAGATCTGGTTACAAAAGCAAGAATAAGCTATTTGCTCCTTTTTCTTCTCCTACTTTCGGGCAGTGTTTATTCACAAAATAAGATTGAGCCATCGAAGCTTAAAGAATCCTTGAATTATGGAAAGTCGGTAGCTGTCTTTGGTGGCTCTGTTTCTGTGATTCCGGCAAGTGATAGCGCCAAGAGTATGTGGAAAGAGCACCTGGGAATGACCATTACTAATTACGGAGTGGGTGGCGCGGGTTTTTCTTCCTTACAGGGCAAGTCCCTTCAGCAGCAAGTGGATGGTGCTGGTGTATTTGACATTTATATTCTTTGGGCTTCAACGAATGACTATACCAATCATAGGGAGGTTGGAAATTATACCGATTATACAGAGTTTGACGGGTATGACAAGGCAAAATTAACTACCCAGGCTGGGGGAATTAACTACTGTATAAAAAAGATCTACGAGATCAACCCTCGTGCTGTTATCTACTTTTTTACATCGAGCAAAGCCTTTAATGACCGAGGCGGGTACGATCCCTTATATGCACAAGGGATGAGCCGGTACGTTGACATGCAGAAAAGGATTTGTGAGCTTCATGGAATACCGGTTCTTGATCAGTTTGCCTTAGGGGGTTATAACATCTATAACAAGCATTTGTATTACACCGACCCTATCCATATGAATGCAGCAGGCTACAAAAAGCTAGGCGAACTACAAGTATCATTCCTCGCATTTCCTTAGTTCATATGTAGTCTTTGAGGATTTTGATGTAGCACGTATGTCATACAGGTACACTTTGACCATCTTACAAGAAGCTATAACTGCGCCTGAATACATAATTAAGAAATAAGACAGATGTTAATAGAAACGTTAAAAACGCTGTTCACGAGAGACTTAAATAGATTACGAGCCGAAGTAGAATTGTATAAGGAGGAAGAAAACCTATGGAAGGTGGAAGGAGCTATTGCTAACTCAGCCGGAAACCTTTGCCTGCACCTGGTAGGCAACCTCAATACGTATATAGGAAAGGAAATCGGAAAAACAGGCTATGTAAGAAACAGAGAGCTGGAGTTTTCCTTAAAAGATGTTTCCCGGAAAGAATTGCTCAGCCAGATTGATAACACCATTGAGGTAGTTAACAACTCACTGGATAGCCTGGATGAGGGTGCTTTAGCGAATGAATATCCTATCCTGGTATTTGATCAGAAGACCTCTACTGAATATTTGCTGGTGCACCTGGCCACGCACTTAACTTATCACCTAGGTCAGGTCAACTATCATAGGAGGTTGCTTGACAGTTAAGAATTGCACGTAACAGGTTAACTGTTAAGTACCGGCTCCTACTCTGACCAAACATCTAGAATACTAAGTAGGTAAAGGAGAATTAAAGTAACTACCCATCCTTATCCTTTTGCTTCAAGCTAATACCTAACACCTAAAAACTAAAGGCTACTCCCTACCTCATCAGTGCCTTTTCGACCTCGTGCTTGTAGAGCTTACCTATGGGTAGTTCTTTTTTACCCAGCTCTACGTGGGTGGAGGTAAAGCTGGTTACCTTATCCAGCGACACCAGGAAGCTGCGGTGGATACGCCGGAACTGGCGCTCCGGCAGCATTTCTTCTACGGCCGAGATGGGCTGTTTGGTCACAAGTTGGCCGTCGGTGGTGACGATGCGTACGTAGTCTTTGAGGCTTTCGACGTAGCAGATATCATCCAGGTACACCTTCACCATCTTACGATCTACCCGGAAGTACAGGAACTCGGAACGACTACTGGTATCAGGTACTTTGGCCGCCTGCTGGTGCAGGGCTGCTGGTACCTCGCCGGATACGTGGAGCTTATCCACGGCTTTCAGGAACCGGTCAAACGAGAAAGGCTTCAGCAGGTAGTCTACCGCGCTAAGCTCAAAGCCTTCGATGGCGTACTCACTGAAGGCCGTAGTAAATATCACCTTCGGCGGATTTTTGAGCGAACGCATCAGATCAGTACCCCGGAGCTGGGGCATCTGTATATCCAGAAACAGGAGGTCCACACTCTGTTGCTGCAACTGGTGGTAGGCATCCAGCGCATTGGAGCACTCTCCCACCAACCGGAGCGAAGGCACGGCCCGCAGGTAGGTCTTCAGTACCTCCAGGGCGGGGGGTTCATCATCCACGATCAGGCATCGGATGGGTTCAGGCAAGCTCATAACTGCTATCAGATTTGGGTTGGTGGGTAGGTACTACGGGTACTTCGTCCAGGGTGAGCTTCAGATAAGCCACAAAGGTCTCCTCCTGGTCGCTTACCTTGAGCTGGTGCCGGTGTGGATACAGCATTTCCAGGCGCTTGCGCACATTGGCCAAGCCTATCCCCGACTCTATCTTGGTAGTACTCTCAGTACTTACCGGGTTGATTACCTTAAAGGTAAGGAAGTGCTCCGAGACATCCAGCGAAATAGAGATCCACGCCTGGTCCAGCATCTGACTGGTACCGTGCTTGAAGGCATTCTCGACGAAGGGCAGCAGGATCAGGGGGGCAATCTGGTGGGTGTCCTTCACGCCCTGCATCCGCATGGATATATCCAGCCGGTCGCCGTAGCGGAGTTTCTCCAGTTCTACGTAGGTCTCCAGCATATGTACTTCCTTTTGCAGCGATACCTTTTCGGCGCTGCACTCGTACAGCATGTAGCGTAGTAGTCCCGAAAGCCTCAGGACGATATCGCCGCTGTGCTCCGACCCACTCACGATGTGTCCGTACAGGTTATTGAGGGTATTGAACAGGAAGTGGGGGTGCAGCTGCCCTTTCAGGATATTCAGCTCCGCCGCCAGTTTCTCGCGCTTCAGAGTTTCGTTTTCGACTTTCTTCTGGTACCAGAATTTCAGCAGCTTAATGGTACCCGTAAATCCGGTGGTGGTGTTGGTACCTCGCAATCCCGCCATAAGCCCATAAAACATATTTGATCTGGGATTGGGGAGCCCCATGCTGTCTCGAAGGGGTTCTACAAACCAGACGGTAAAAAAGTGAGAAACCAATGCAGCCAGTACGATGCTAACCGCCATCAGTAAAACGGACATCAGGTAGCGGGAGCGTAGCAGGTACACCGGAATAATCCAGTAGATAAGGGCGTACCCCATACCAATATGGATGGGCATATAGATAAGAGCCTCCCAAAAAGAACTGATGTAGGCCAGCTCAGGATTGATAGTAACGAACTTCTGGGCGTAGATGTACGTGAAGAATAAGAGCCAGCATAGCCAGAACAGGGTGTGCCGGGTCAGGACGTACTTCCGTTTTTCTGAAAAGATGAGCGTCTCGAGCATGATGCACCTTTTTTTATATCAAAAATACAACTATCTGACGCTTCCTATACTCTTATAGTTACTTTATCGACAAAAGGTTTTTTTTAGACGACAAATGGCTTTCGTAGCTTATCTGGGGCCGAATAGCTACCTACGGAGTAGTACCGTCTATTTCTGAAGCGGCGAATTGAGACGCTATGTAGCTTTGAACCATCAATTCAAACAAAACATCTTAGCCATGAAAAATTTATTCAAAACACTGATTTGCCTGAGCCTGATCGCAGGATTCGGCACCACCAAGAGCCAGGCCCAGTCTCAACCTGCTACCGGCCACTACCACTGGGTGGTGGAAGTAAGCAAGACCGACGCGGTGACGTCGACCTTCCGTATTTACCACAACCAGGACCAGCTCGTATACGAAGAAACACTGAAAGACAAGAGCCTGGATATCCGCAAACGTACTACCCGTCGCAAACTCGACAAGGCCCTGCACACCTACGTAGCCTCAGCCCAGCAACTAGCTAAGCTCAATCAGAAGACCTTGCTGCAATCGCTGGCCGTACGCTAACCAAACGCTTTTATTTCCGGTTGCTTGCCGGATTTTGGGATTTAGTAATAGAAAAAGCCTCCCCTCTGCTGGAAGGGAGGCTTTTTTGTATGTATACCTGAAAATAACTCTGCTAAACTCTCTACTAGGCAGCCAGCAGCAGATTGGCCACCTTACACGAGCGCCAGTCCATACGCTGAGCGTCGAAATACGTCAGCACAGTAGGCTGCGTTTCGCGTTCGCCCTTCGGTGTATACTGGGCCGACAGCAGATCCAGCTGCAACGTACCGGCCGCCGGACGGAATGATCCGTCTTTCTTCTTATACAGAAAGGCCACGATACCTTCGTTCATGGCTACACGTAACTTGTGCGAAGCCCAGGCTTTGCTGAGTGCTTCCGAAAAGCTGGAACACTCGGGACGTACTGCCCATGCTGTTGTAAATAATTGTGATCTGTCTAAATCTATCCTGTTTTTCATAGCTATCTCTTTCTTTTTCTCTGTGTATATATAACAAAAATCGCAGCCGGATAATTGCAAATTCCACAATTATTCCGCCGCGATTAATATGTATAAACAACTTATTATCAGCATATTAATAGTTACGTTTCATTAATTTTCACTTCTTACCCAGTACTGTGATGGTAAAGGTATTTCGGGTAGCTATCACCGTAGTACCATCTATCTTGGGGTAGGTACATTGGTCCATCATCCGGTGCCAGTTGGCGTTACGTTCATCGCCATTGATACTCACAATAAAGATCCCCTCTGCCGCCAGGTACTTGTTAAAGCGATCCAGCACTGCCTCCACCGAGGGGGCGTAGTAGATGGCTTCGTTGATGATGATGCAGTCGAAGGTAGTATCCGGCTCGTAGGTATTCATATCCGCCACCAGGTACCTGGTCTTTTCGTCTTCGTTTTTTCTGCCCATCTCGATCGCCACGTCCGAAACATCCGTCGAGTAGTACAGGCTATATTTGGTCTTGTCGAACCGCTGCTGCAGGTATCCCTCGCCCGCTCCCATTTCCAGGATCCTGCCGTTGGGCTTCAGGTACTGAGCATAGCCGGCTATAACGCTGAAGCGCGCCAGCTCCTTGATGTCGCCCAGGCTGTTCCATTGTCCTTTGGCGTACTGGTGGTTCCAGCGGTCACGATCCTTCCGAAGTATCTTGCGCTTAAAGAGGTCTTCTGCGTTTTCAAAAAAAGTACTCATAGTAGATGATGGTTAAGAAATTTTCCAGAGAGTGTTATAAATGGCAGACAGACTAGAACAGCCGGCCGAGCAGGACTTTCCTCCTGAAGGTGAATAGCGAATCAGTACCCCGGATGTCAATGCGGTTTATTTCGTAGAGGTCTTTGGGAACGGCCGGGTTGATGCGGTTCCCGATCCGGAAAGCCGCCTGTATATTATTCTCCCGAAACACCCGAAGCATCTGCACGTAGTGGTGCGGCTCGGAAGGTCGGCTCCCGTACGGGTACGCCAGCGCCTTTACGAAGTGCAGCCCGTGCTCAACAAAGAAATCCACGCAGGCTTTCAGGTCACTGGCCATCTCATCGGGCGATGCGTCGCGGTAGTTGAGGTGCTGGTGCGTGTGCAGGGCCAGTTCGAACACCTCCGGGTCCAACCGGCTCAACTGCCCCACCGTCAGCAGGTCTTCCGCCTCCGAGTCCCAGGACGACGAGGTACCCACGTAGCCCGTAGGTACAAACAGCGTGGCCCTGGCACCGTACTCTTTCAGGAGCGGATAGGCCAGCGTCAGGTTACTGACATAGGCGTCATCGAAGGTGAGCAATACCGGCCGGGGCGGCAACGCCAGTCCCTGGTAGATGTGGTACAGCCAGTCCTGCAAAGTAATGAAGTGGTACCCCTCCGCAGTCAGTACGGCCAGATGCTTCCTGAACTGGCTAGTGGTAACCGTGAGGTAGTCGGACCGGCTCTCATCAAACTTATGGTACATAAGTACCCGTACCCTACTGGGCGACGAGTGTTTCCAGAACATAACCCGGCTGAGTAGTAATGACTGTATTTTTGTTCTGAAGCTCCACCAGCTTGGTGTACTTGGTCATGGTATATACCGACATATAAAGCGCCCACAGGAAGCCTTCGTAGCCATCCAGTATCCCCAACCGCAATATATAGATGCGCAGGAATGTCAGCGGGAGGCGAAAAACGGCCTTGAGCCGGGAAGACCGTTTGCCTCTCTGATGCATAGCATGAGCGGCTATGGTAGTATAGCGATCTATCTTCAGGAAATGATCCGTGATGTTCTCAAAACTGTAATGGTATATCCGGTTGGAGAGCGTACCTACCTTCCCCGTAACCACTACTTTTTCGTGTACGTTATCCGTGGTGTAGTTACCGGTCCGGCGGTCAAACAGGCGCAGAAACCGTTTGTTGTACTCACCCGAGTGCCGGAGTAGTCGCCCTTGGTACACCAGCGAGATCGGGAACCTGTACCCCTGGCAGCCGGGTCCCTGCCGCAGTACCTGCTGGATCTCCAAGGTCAGCTCCGGCGACACTACTTCATCGGCATCGATGGAAAGGATCCAGTCGTGGGTAGCCTGCCCTACGGCGTACCGCTTCTGACTACCATACCCATCAAACGACCGGTGAAAGACACGTGCACCCATGCCTTCGGCCAATGCTACCGTAGCATCGGTACTGCCCGAGTCTACCACTATAATCTCATCGGCCCAGGCAACAGAGCGTAGGGTTAGGGGCAGCGCCTGCGCCTCGTTGTATGTAATGATCACAACACTGATCGGTGTCATATAATGTGAGAAGGTCTAAGAATAAGAAGGATATAGTGGGTACAGTTGCTGACAGATCTATCATACATTGCAGCAGGTATTGTATCCAGTTCACAATGATCAGACACCGGAATTAAAAGAGGCTTAAAAGCAGATTAGAAAAAAGTTAGAATAGTTAAAATCTATCAGCCTATAATGAAATAGAGCCACGCTCGGATGAACGCAGCTCTATGACATTGTACTTGAAAGTAGTAATGAATGAGAGTGGCAGAAGAAGCTCTGCTTAGTTAATCAGTCCTGCCTTTATAGCAGTCTTACTATTCGCCGTAGAACTGGCAGCAGCTCTGGTCAGTTGCCGGATCGACACCAGGTGTGTAAGCAGTGCTACCGGTACGATAAAGGTAGGCAGCCATATAAACGGCGCGTGCAGCAGGGCTATGTTGGGCTGCTTAAAGGCAAATTGCTGAAAAGGAGTAGGTGCCGAAAGTATACCGTGAAAGACGATATTCAGGAGGAGGCCCAGCGACAGCACGTTCCACACCAGTACTACCCGCTTTGAGATGTACTGATTCGTCAGCCCCAGGTAGGCTACCACGGGCGCCGTCATCCCTACCAGTATGTCAAAGTTTCGTCCGGTGAAGGTCATGAGCTCCGGGATAGTCTTGTGCAGGAACAACCAATACAGTACCAGCTCCACGGGTATCCGCACGGCATTGGTATACGTCAGGGTGGAAAGCGGCAACCGGTCCAGAAACCTCCTGCCTTTGCCGGTGGAGAACAGCAGTACAATAGCCAGCAAGGGAGGGCCTACCGCAAAAATAAGCCTCGGCGGTACGGACGTAGTATCTTTATAGAAACCTGTGAATGCCAGAGCTGCCTTGATCGCCAGCCAGACCAGCAGACCTATCGTAACATAGCTAAACGTGGAGGTAGAAACGCCACTCTTCCGTACAGTGGCCAGAAGGAAGATCAGGGTAGCGAGCGTAGTGAGCGCGAACACGACCGGGATAAACAGGGGCAGGTTATGTAACATTGGGCTAGCAGATAAAGTTAAACATGTATGTGCAAGTGTATAGGTAAAAAAACAGACTACTCTTTTATGTCGTCCAGGTTCGACCGGATTGCCTCCGTAATCAGGTCCAGCTGCTGAATATTGTACTTACCCAGTATTCCCTCTACGGTAGTATGCAGCTTCTCCCAGATGGGCGAAACAGTCTCTACCAGTTCATAGCCTTTCTGCGTCAGCGACAGCTCCGAGTGCCGCGGGTCCTGCCCCTTCGCTATATGTACCCAGCCCTTATCTACCAGCTTTTTGAGGTCCCTGCTCATCGTCGACTGATCCAGCACCAGCATATCCGCAATGGCCTTCTGGTTGACGTTCCTCCTCTTCCCGATAATAAAAAGGATGGATACCATACTTCCCTGCAACCCATACGGCCTGAACTTGCTTTCGTAGGCGGCATTGAGCATACGGTGCAGCCGGCGCAGCTTACCATTGATACAGTACTGCGGACGGATGCGGTCAAAATGAGGCGTATTAAACTTATCTTGTTGCTGCATGAGGTAAATGTATGAAAATATTTACTTGCACATACAAGTACTATCAAAAATTATTTCCAGAGCGGGTTATTGCGTGCTGCTCTCTTCCCGACTAAACAACCGGAACGCCCTACGCGCATGGAGCCCTGCTAACGTATTCAAAAAAGTACATAAGCTGATTAAACCCGGACCGGCCAAAACTATCTAACAGATATACCACAAACTACTTATAGCCATGAATCCGATAACCATCATCCGTCAATACAGCGTACAAAAGAGTAAGTATGGCAAGAAGGAGAAGATTCATACCGCCGAGCCTTTTGAAGCGCTTACCAAGAAGTACTACTACGTCAAGACATTGAGCTGATACTAGACTATTCTTAACCTAAACCAGCAGAATAGGCACTCCTAGGAGTGCCTATTCTAATCTGAAAAGTACACATCAAAATTGTCAAGTTGACATTCATTCTGTCACCTTTTCACCCCTGCCCGCCAGAAGGATATTTCGTAAAGTACTGGTATTTGATTTGCAATGGGATGTAGTAGGAACACAGATCTGTGAAGCCTGTCAACTAGAGTGGTGATGTTATCGTAAATGAGGTTGAACTTATAAACTGTTATAGCCATGAATCCGATAACAATGACACGCCAGTACAGCGTACAGAAAACGAAGCTGGACAAGAAAGAGGTCATCCAGACGGCCGAGCCCTTTGAGAATCTAATCAAGAAATACTATTACGTCAAGACCCTGAGTTAGTCCTAAACCGGCTGACGTACCAAGAGACTCAAAGTACCTCTACAAAACACAGGATCTGTGTAAGTATGAAAGTAAGCAGACTGTATTATACCTGTCGGAAGTCTGCCTCCGCAAAACAAATTCAGAAGTGATGTACAACATAAAAAGCGGTCGAAACCGCCTTGTATGTTATTCTCAATATATGAATTAGGTACCTCAGGGTACCACCACTATCTTACCGGTCGTATGTAGCGTATGGATTTGCTCCAGGGCTTCGGCTGCCTCATCCAGCGAATACGTCTTGCTCACGTGCACCCTGAGCTTTCCGGCTTCAGCCAGCTCCCGAAGGGCATACAGTTGAGTAGCATGGGGCTCTACAAATACAAACCTGAAGTTAATACCCGGGTCAAGATCCTTCCCCTGATTCAGAATAGAAACCAGCGTACCTCCTGGCTTCAGGGCCATCAGGCTTTGCTGCAGACTTTCGCCGCTGGTACAGTCAAAGATCAGGTCTACACCGTCAGGATATATCCTCTTGGTCGCCTCCCCTATGTGCTGATCTTTGTAGTCAATGGTATGATCAGCACCGAGCTCCCGCATATAAGCATGATTCCTGGCAGAGGCGACTCCTACTACTTCGGCTCCCCGGGCCTTCGCCAGTTGAATACCAAAAGTACCCACACCACCGGAAGCTCCAATGATCAGTACGCTCTGTCCCTCCTGCAGGTTACCGGCATCGTACAACGATTGGTAGGCGGTCAGTCCCGCCAGGGGTACACCGGCCGTTTCCTCCCAGCTGAGGTTCCGAGGTCTTAGGGCAAGATAGCTCTCGGGTATTATAATGTACTCCGCGAAGGTACCCCACTTTACTTCGGGTCGGCGGGCGTAGGCATATACTTCATCTCCTACCTCGAAGCGTCTGGCGGCGTGGCCCCGCTCCTCCACTACACCGGCCACATCCCAGCCCGGTATCACCGGCATCAGATGCGGCATCATATCCTTATAGTACCCTTCCCGGATCACCGCGTCCACCGGATTCACCCCGGCTGCTTTTACCCTGATCAGTACCTCCCCCTCTTTCAGTTCGGGAAGCTCCATAGTACCTACCGTTACCTTATCGCGTCCGCCGAATTCACTAAAACTCGCCGCTCTCATTTCTCTTGCCATAGTACTCTTTGTTTTTTAGTTCCAGAAGGTCAAAAAGGTCGTGCCACTTCCCTACTGCACCATACATCATCTTACCTTTACCATTGTACCGCCTTTGATGTATATTCGGGGCATTAAGCACTTACCCCACAAGTAAGCTGTTAGCACCTTTGACCAACATAATGATTGATAAGTAGCCAGGCTATGCAAGCTTTACGTACCTACATCGAACACTATACCTCCTCTCCCCTCTCCGAGGCCGACTTCGCTCTGATCTCCCAGGCTTTTACACCAAAGAAGCTCCGCCGAAAGCAGTACCTATTACAGGAAGGTGAGGTGTGTAAGTACTTTGCTTTTGTGTTGAAAGGCGCCCTGCGGCAGTATAGTGTGGATGATAAGGGAGTGGAGCATATAGTACACTTTGCGGTAGAAAACTGGTGGATTGGCGACCGGGAGAGCTTTATCATGCTCACTCCATCTAGGTACAATATTGATGCACTGGAAGAGGCGGAGCTGTTGCTCATTACCAATGCTCAGCTACAGGGGTTGATCAGCACGGTGCCGGCTATTGCCCAAATGGTCCGGGAACTGGATCAGCGGAACTTCATCGCAACCCAGAAACGCCTGCACGCTTCCATTGGCTATACCGCCGAAGAGCGCTACGCCGAGTTGAAACAGGTACATCCTGAGTTTTTACAGCGATTTCCGCAGCATATGCTCGCTTCGTACCTGGGCATATCGCCCGAGACACTGAGCCGGGTGCGCCATAAGTCACTCCGGCAGTAGGTGTTCATGCGCCTTTTCCCTTGACAAATGTCAAGAAGTTTTTCCGTCATTCGTCAACGGATAAGGGACCCCACCCATGCGACCTTTGTATTGTCAAAACGATGTCAAACTATTCATCCTAAAAGCAATACAACCATGAAAAAGTCAATCGCAGCCAGTTACAGCGGCAAAAACTCAAGAGTAGGCGAACTGCTGGTCAACCGCTTACTTCCCAACCGGTATGTACAGGCCGTAGGTCCCTTTGTATTCCTGGACCACCTGTACCCTTCCGAGCAGAAACCCCAGATACCGCAGGCTCCCTCGGGCGAATTTGCCCATCCGCACCGCGGTATTACCACCTTTACCTACCTGTTTAGCGGCTCCATGGAGCACTATGACAGCAGTGGCCATCACGGAATCGTGGAAGGGGGTGGTGCGCAATGGATGAAAGCCGGAAACGGAGTCATTCACGATGAAAACCCGAGTCCAGAGTTTCAGAAACAGGGAGGCGTATTACATGCTCTGCAGTTCTGGATAAACTTACCGGCCAAAAATAAAGCCGAAGCGCCTGATTACCTGGCTCTGCAGCCCCATGATATACCTGAAATCCTGCTGCCCGACGAGGCGGGTGTACTTCGGGTGGTCATTGGTACCTATGGCGACGTGACTTCGCCCGTCACAGCGTACAGCCGGCAGTTTATCTACCACGTACGGCTCCAGGCCAAGTCTACCTTTGCGCTGGATACTATAGCGGGCCTGGAGTATGCGGTTTTTATTCCTAACGATGAGGTAGTAGTCAGTGGAAGTAAGCACGGCAAGAGCGAGTTAGTTGTCTTTGGAGAAGAGGAAGGTACTATTACGCTGAGCAATACGACGATCTCTCCCACTGATGTCATCGTCTTTGGTGGTGAGCCCTATACCGAACCCATCGTAGCCCAGGGGCCCTTTGTGATGAACAACTTACAGGAAATCGCCCAGGCTTACCAGGACTTTTTCAACGGCAAGTACGGCCAGATCGAGTATAAAGAACTATCATCAACGAGTGGTGTAGCTGCACGCTGATGGCAGCCGGAACAGCCGTACAGGCAATTTGTACGGCTAGTCCTGGCTCATAAACAGAAAGACAACTCTTAACAGATAATTAACACCACTTACTATCCAATTCTCATGAAAATAGGTATCATTGGTACTGGCGGCATCGGCCAGGCCTTCGCCAGTCACGTAGCCCGCGCAGGTTACGAAGTATTCATTAGCAACAGCCGTGGTCCCGAATCTTTACAGGCTGTTGCCCGGCAACTAGGTGGCAATACCCGTGCCGTTACTACGGCGGAAGCCGCCGGAGCCAACGTAGTGTTTTTGTCGGTTCCTTGGAATAAGTTGGCCGAAGTAGTAGGTACCCTGCCCTCTCTGGCTGGTCGTGTTGTCATTGACCCGACCAACGCCATTCTGCCCGGCTTCAAGCCCGCGGATCTGGGCGGCAAAACCTCCAGTGAGGTAGTCGCCGACCTGTTGCCGGGCGCTAAACTGGTCAAGGCATTCAATACCCTGCCCGTAGCCATTTTACAGGCTGATCCTGGTGAAGCTGGCGGCAAGCGTGTGATCTTCTATTCAGGTAATGATACCGAAGCCAAGCACGTACTGCAAGATATTCTTACCAAAACAGGATTCGCCGGAATAGACTTGGGTGGCCTGCCCTTCGGAGGAAAAATGCAGTCATTTCCCGGTGGACCACTCGCCACGCTGAATCTTATCAAAAAGAACTAACATGGAAGAGGTACAACTCACCCTTACAGGCAAGCGTCGCGGCGCATTCGTCATTCAGTATGGCGAAGAACTTCTAGGCGAAATGGTGATTGGTATATCGTCAAGGTACCTGACTGTATACCATACCGAAATATCCCCCAAAGCAGAAGGCAAAGGACTAGCCCACCAGCTACTAACGACCATGGTAGCCTACGCCCGTGAGCACTCGCTGAAAGTCATCCCCTTGTGTCCGTACGTACACGCCCAGTTTAAGCGACATCCCGAACTGTACAATGACGTGTGGGAAAGGGCAAATCAACTACCTGGGTGATGGTAGGTGAATTATTAACTTGTCTGGTTACTTTATGGTAAGGTCTTAGTTCAACCAACTGATTGCCCGTTTTCGTGTATGATTTTTATCAACTATAGAATATAGTAAGCGTACAACTAAATGACGCATGCTAATCTACGTGCAAATAAAAAAAGCGCTTACATCTAGTACTAGATGTAAGCGCTTGATTTTCAACGTGGGCCCACCAGGGCTCGAACCTGGGACCACCTGATTATGAGTCAGTGTGCCATAGAGTTGACAACAGAAGACACTTTATGACACTTGTACCTTATATATCTATAAATGAATGATTTATACACATTCTTTATCTCTACAACTTGACAAGGTTAGCCAATAATTCTCATATTTGCATTGCAAATAATATGCAAATAACATAAAGCTATGCAAAGGACAACGAATGCAAAGGTATACCTTGATACTAGGAGACAAAAGAAGGATAAGACCTATCCAGTAAAGCTTGAAATCTACTTCAAGGGTAAGCAGGACCTTTTCTCAACGGGAGTTAGCTTTAGCGTAAATGAATATAAAACTTACGAAAGCGGTAAAACCATTAGAAATGACCTGTTCTTCGAATCGAAGCGCCGTATTCTTGATACCTTATGTATCAATGCCCGTAAGATTCTGGAGAGTTTGACTTTCTATACTAGGGAAGAGTTCAAAGAAAGGTGCTTTGGCAAAGAGAAAGACCCATTGGATGTCTTCAAAGCCCTTGAAGCTAAGATTGAGCAATTTGAGAAAGAGGACAGACTAAAGACCGCAGAGTCTTATCAACTCACCTTAAGTGCGTTAAAGGGGTACACAGATAACAGAGGTAAACTCCACTTCCAACAAGTAACGGTCGACTTTCTTAAATCATTCCAGGAATGGATGAGGATGAATCATCGTTCGACAAGTACAGTAGGCATATATACAAGAAACCTCAGAGCTATCTTCAATGAACTTATTGACAAAGATTTGATTGATAGTCAACTATACCCTTTTGGCAAAAACAAGTTTCAGCCCCCTACATCTATAAACAAGAAAAGAGCGCTTAAGCTCGAAGATATACGAAAGATAAGTAGCTACGGATACGTCGAGATGAGCACCACCCACAGAGCTATTGACTTCTTCCTATTCTCATTTAATTGTAACGGCATGAATATGAAGGATATAGCTTTACTTAGGTACAAAAATATACATGGAGGGTATATTAGGTTTGTAAGACAAAAGACGAAAAATACAAATAAGAAGGAAAAGACAATAGAGGTACCAATCAATGATGAAATTCAGAGGATTATAGACATTTGGGGCAGAAAGCCTGCATCAGCGGATTCTTTAATTTTTAACATCATTGAGGAGTCCATGCCTAGTAAAACAAAACAAGCTCGAATAAATGAATTTACAAATAGAATCAATAAAAAGCTTAATGAAGTTGGTAAAGATTTAGGAATAGAATATCTAAAAGTCACAACAGTTGTTGCGAGACATACCTTTTCTACAATATTAAAAAATGCAGGTTATCCAACAGAGTTTATCAAAGAGTCTTTAGGCCATGACAATGTAAAAACTACTGAAAATTACTTAAGTTCATTTGAGGATAACAAAAAGAAAGAAGCATCACAACTACTACAGAGTACAATAAAAGGGTAAATATAATAATATATATCGATTATAATATCAAGTATTGTAGCTTAACTATGAGTTAGATATATAACCTTGAAATTACGTCAATATTATCTATAATCAATTTCATGTTATTACAGGATAAAATATTTTTAGTCGGAAACCTATTTATGATTCAGTCTTTAAATATGTGGACATTTTTAGCAAAATTTAGGGAGGGTTGTAAACATGCTTCTTATTAGTATCGCCTATTATTGACGTAGAGAAGGACTCCACAGTAAGCACTTCGTCCATTGTGAGCTCGATTCCATCTTATTGAAATGAACTAGTATATAAGTTAAAGTAATTGTCTGTTAGCAAATAATATTCCAACTACTACGTCAACAATGTTCCACATCTGAATGCCATGTGCGTTTTTAAAAATCGGTTGTGAAATAAAGCAAGTCCGACATAAATAATATTTTACGTGTGTCTGCTATGTTGGTGTGCATAATATGCTTAGATGGCAAAGTCATTTAGTCCTGCAAACATTACAAGATGGTAGTAACCGTATGGCATATTTACCAAACAGAGAAATAGTAGAAATGCAAAAAGTATTTTATATTTCTTTCATTAGTTTTTTACAACAATTATTTGTGCTGGCCTTATAAGCTCTTTTCCTCTGATATATCCATTTCTGATAACTGAAATTATTTCATCATTTTTTCTATTCATGTCTGTTTCTGTTTCTACAACTTCACAAAAACCTACAATTAGTCTTTTATCAGGAAATTCGATTTTAGTGATTCCGTGATATTGAAGAAGGCCCAAAAGCCTTTTGTGAATTGTTTTATATCTGCTTGTTGTTCTTTTTACCTCATCAATTTTGTTATACTCATTTTCAACAATCCATTCCTCAATGTTTTCGAAAGAATCAATGATGTCAATAATGTTCAGAGACATTTCTTTTAGTAAATCGCGCTTCTCGTTTTCTTTATGTTCAATCTCATTTTTTAAATAATTATTTGATTGAAGATTTTCGACAAATATTCGACTTAGTTGACTTTTAAGTAATTCTATATCATCTTTCATAAATATTTATTTTATTGATTCAAATGCGTTTTCATTCAAATCATTAGGTTTTATCTCTTGATAGGCAAGATTAGTTTGAATAATTTGTACTCTTCTAGCTTTTATCTTGGCCGGAAACATAAAGTCGGCAGCCAATCTTTTGGCAGGGTCAAGAAGCTGTTTTGCAGCAACTGCAATTTCTTGTAGGGGGTACTCTTTCTTTTTCATGGCAAACATTTGAGCTCTCATTATTTCAGCTTTATCAGCGTCTTGATTGATACCTAATATTGTATATGGATTTTTCATTACTTTAGTTTTTAAAATGGCACATCATCATCCAAATTTAACGGCTGAAGCAATTATCTTACCAATCGATTGAGTTAGTCGATTCCTAAACACTACCCAACTCTTTAAAATATGTTAAAACCTTCTTCATTTGTAAACCTTGAGAATTAAGAGAATGTCCTGAAAGGGTAGAAGCAAAACCATTATCTTCAAACAAAGAAATATCCACTCCTTTTGCTTTAAGTTGACTTAATATTTCTTTTCTGGTATTGCTCAGTTCACTACAATTTTGTTTGTATGTCAACGAAATATTGCTTTTTACCCAATCTAGTAATTTATAAATATCAATTGTTTTCTTTGTCCTATCATTAAGTATATCCAACAGGTTATACCTTATGAGAGTTATAAAGTTCTTGCAAATTCTAGGATTATTTGGCGAACGCAAATAAGCACCTTTCATCAATGTCAATGCTTTATAGTTATCTATTTTATTGTTATTAACTTGAGAAATACAATAACTTGTTACATAGTTTGAATATTGGTGCTTTAGTTTTTCATTATTGCTTGAAAATGCGATACATTCTTCCATTACAGGAATCAATGCCTCATTCTCATCATTTCTAGATATTTTATTTGCTATAGTGTTAAAAATACTATCTTCAACTGTAGTACTTATATTTTCAAATTTTTCAACCCATCCTTTATTTTCAATAGTGTTGAGCTTTTGTATTGTTATTGAATTTTCATCTACAATTGCAGATTTAATTCTCTCAATTATATTATTTGCAAAGAAATATTGATAAACTATTGATGATGTAGAGTTTTTAATATAAGGAACACCAGCTTCTAAAGCTTCTTCATTAGAATATTCTTCATAATCACTATCTAGTTCTTTTATAATTTCATTATTCAAACCATTTGAGATTGCGAAATGTGGTGTTGGGAACAAAATATCAGCTTCAATAATATTTACTACTTTCTCTAAGGACTCCTTCTCTTTATCGTAAAAGTCATTGATTAAAATTGATAATTGATGGTCTTTGATTTCTTTGTGTATAATTGTCTCGAACTGTTGTAAGAGTTCTCTTTGTATTGCCCCAATTGAAATATTACTTTCAGATATTTCGTCATAATTTACATTATCGGGTACCTCATCGTGTTGGTAATAATTTGAACCAATTGATTCTGCTAAACTGAAAGTATAATTATCATCCCATGTTGTATTTTCTAAGGATTTTAAAATTACATTATCAGAGTATACAGAAGTCAACCATCCTGAAATAACGTATTTGTAATTTTTTTCATTTAGCAATCCTTTAGAAGCATAACCATAACAACAAATTCCTAAGTCTTTCAAAAGCTCTGGACTTTCCCAGAATTTTGGATATTTTTGTATTAGGTCGATGGCGTTTCCATATTGCTCGATGGAAATATAATTTGTCAATAAACGATTAAATAAAGTTGGTTTTATAGCTAAAACTTTCTCAGAAAGTTCAAGGTCAATAGGTTTCAAGTCCGAGATGATTGAATCAAGGCTATTATAGAAAGTGCTTATTTCCTCTGTACTTAAAGAATTTGAATAAAGTTGTTCAATTTTAAGGTTGATTAGACTAATTTGATTTATTGCATTATTTACTTTTTCTGCTTTTAAAATATCTTTCAATTTTTCTATATCTGAAGATTTGAAATTCAAATGTGTAGAAATAACATTTGCTGCTTGTTTATATTCTCCATTCTTCAATAGATAAACTGAATACCTATAAAATAAATCCTTCTGATATTCCTTATCAGACTTTTGAACTTCTGAAATATCTTGAAGGTCAAAGCTTTCATTAAGTTTTAGCCGACAAATAGAAATTCTTGTAATTGTATTGTGCTTAATGGTTGTATTATTTGATTCTTCTGAACATTTTATAGCCTTTTTGTAAACCTGAATAGCTTCTGGATATTTATTTGACTTCTCTTTTTCAATGGCTTTTTGAAAATAGCTTTCTGATAATTGATTAAAGTGTTTGATTTTTAAAATGTTAAAATCGGCCTCTAACCCCTTTTTGATAGCGTTATCAATGAATTTGATGTTTAGGTTGAGTTTATCAATATCTCCCTTGGTTTCTTCATATTGTATTTTAGCGATTTCGAATAGTGTTTTTGCTTCAATATTCTCAAAATTTGCAATTGATTTAGAATTGTTTATTCTTTTCCTTAATGTTAAAATCTCATTGTACGCTTTTATTTTTTCCGAGTTTCCTTTTAGACCTTGTCCAAGTATTAATTTACATTCCGCAAATTTTGCAGGCGCATCATTATGTTTGTCAAAAATTCCATTAAGTACATTGATTGCCTCAATGTAATTTTTGGCATTGAAATGAGCTTGTGCCTTTTCAAACTTTGTGTTAGGCAGGGATTGGTATATCAAATAACCTATTATACCTAAGATTATAAGTACAATTACTACTTCCATTAGTCCTGTGTAATTTTGATTAATAGAATTTGCCCGACTTTAAGCGTGTAGGGCTGCTCGAGTTTATTTTCAGCTTCAATTTGCTTATACCTATTTCCATCACCATAGAAAAATTGAGCAATTTTGTAGGGGTAGTCGCCTTTCTTCACAACGTATTTTACAGTTGCTTCTTTGCTTTCAATTTCATGAAGTTCTTCTTTTGGTTTCTCTAAATTTACTTTATTACTTGTCAGAGTTGAAATACTGTCAATTAAAATAATGTTTGTGGCAAGAATTTCTTTTCTATCAATGTTTGATTCAATGAACAAGCCTAAAAACAAAATAGCCAAAAGAGACACTCCTACTAAGGCGTATGTTCCAAATCTCCCTTTTATCGGTGTTGAAATAGAGTTTAAAAGCAAGAAAGCCTTTAGGTCTGAATTACATTGGGGGCAGACAACTTCGCTTTTTGTGTAATCAGGTAAGCCGGCTTTATTGCAAACTGGACAATTATGATTCATAATTTATGTTTATTTTCTAAGATGAATACTTCCTCCTAAATCAAAACCGCCTGAACTATACTTGTCTCCTATTTCAATTGCTTCATCAAGCAATTCAAAGGCTTGTTCTTTTCTTCTGTTTCTAAAATGGTTAACTATTTGGTCGTGCATTTGCAACAATTTAAGTCCGTCACTCGGATTCTGTTTTGCTGCATTCTCAGAGGATATTTTTACAGTAAATAATGTAATCAAAGTTGGATATTCATCTGTTATTGCCTTTAGTTTTTGCATTGCCTGAATTTTTTCTACAGGGTCATCATCGTTTTTAACAATTGTTAATAGGGATTTCATTCTATTTGTGACATCTGAACCAACTAAGTCTGGATATTCATTTATTAGGACTGTCGCAAATAGAATAGCCAATTGGTCTTCATCTACTGAATCTGATATTTCACCTGCTCTTTCATAAATAGTGAATATTGCTGTACCTATTTCATCCCACTTATCCGAATCATGATTATCTGTGCCAAGGCTATTAATTTGCTCAATTTCCTTTTTAGCAGATTTGAAGACATACTCTCTTTGAGCCTCTGTATAATCAGAACTTAATATTTTTTCAAGCGAATTTGATAATAAGTCAAGAGTTTTTGAATCTTTATTTCCCCTTGCAAGGACGATGTTTTTGCCTTTCGATTTGTTACTTCTAGGGTAAGCTTTAACTTCGAACACTTCATCGATTCCTAAAGTGAAATCAAGTACAATATCACTACCCAATGGTAAATCTTCTTCAATAGTAAAAAAGCCCATTGTCTGTTTTTCTTTTTCTCCGCCTTCAACATCAGCGTAAATTCCAACTTTTACAACTTTTTGATTGTTGATTGTGGTTTTATAATTTCTCAAAACATTACAAGGAAGAGGTAATTGTTTTTCTATTATTTTATCATAATCATCTTTGAGTTCTATAAAATAGTTATGGTTTGTACTATACGAAATTTCAGCTACGGCGATTTCGCCATCTAATGGCGGTTCATATTCATCACCAAGTCTGTGGGATAAAATTCCTGCTCCTTCCGCTATGGCAAGCATTGGCTTCTCAGAAACTTTAATCTTTTCACTTCCATATTTTTTAGAAAGCATTTCTTTTATCAGAGGAATGCAAGAAGTACCACCAACTAAAAGTATATTGTCAATCATAGACATATCATATCCAACTTCTTTAAGCAGGTTTTCAATGAGTTCAATACTCCTTTCAATAAATGGCTTTGCTAGTTTCTCAAACTCTTCTCTCTTAATGGTAATATCAAAATCAATCCATTCTCCATTTTCATCTTCGAAACCGTCCATAATAAGCTGAGCACTCATTGACGAACTTAGTTGAATTTTTATATTTTCTACATTGTCTCTAAATTGGGCATCAAATTGATACCTTTTTCTCTGGTCTAATTTCTCAATTAAAGCATCGATATTTTTAATCTTATAGTCGGCAGAGATTCGCTTTAAAATGTGTACTTGTAAAGCTCTATCCAAATCATCACCGCCAAGCCAACGGTCGCCACCAGTTCCTGCTTCCATATATTGCCCATCAACAATATTTAGAATCGAAAGGTCAAAGGTTCCACCTCCAAAATCATAAATCAATACTGTTTTCGCATCACCTGCCTTTAAATTATCTACTCCGTATGCTATCGCAGCTGCTGTGGGTTCAGCCAACAATTTTTGAACCTTTAACCCAGTAAGTTGTGCTGCAATTCGTGTTGCATTTTTTTGTTTTTCTGTAAAGTATGCAGGTACAGTTATTACAGCGTGTGTAACTTCGTCGCCCAACTTTTCTTCGGCATCACGTTTTAGTTTCTTTAAAATTTCTGAACTTAATTGTTCAGGTGTGTACTGCTTGCCACCTAGAATTACTGCAACGGCATCTTCTGTTCCACCTTTTAACGTAGTAATCCCAAACTTATAATAAGGGCTTTCAATCATATCCTGAACCATCTTGTCCTTAATTGCACCACCCATCAATCTCTTAACTGAAAGAATGGTGTTTATTGGGTCGGTTTTTAGCAATTGATATGCTGTTCTTCCAACTAAAATTTCGTCTTTTCTTAGTCCAATACACGAACGAGTTAGTTCTTCATTCTCCTTATTTCGAATAATTTTTACACTTGTGTCTTTGAAAGCTATTACCGAATTACTGGTTCCAAGGTCTATACCGATTGCTTTTTTCATAATTTTAAATTGTTATTTGATTGACGAGTTGAATTTATTTGGTGCGTTGACAATAAAAGGCTCTTTTGATTTTGCGAAGGGTCAGCTTGTGTTCGGGCAAAACCAAAAGAACCATTTATTGGGCTGGCTAAAATTGTTCTTAAAAATGTATGTTGAAAAAAATAAAAATACATAAGCGTTGGCTTTTGGGTCCGCTGTCTGTTGGTTCATTTACCCTGTCACATAATGAATATTTCTGTCGTTCATTCTTGCTAGTTCGCCTTTTAGGCTTGCAGGTAACTCATAAATATGCGAATGTTTTGCTGTACTTTTTGTATTTATTTGGTCGATTCACGTAATCTATATCACTTTACTTAACGTGGTTATTTATAACGTTACCCTTATCAACGACACCTCCATTACCAAATTAAGTTATGGTATTTATGGCTAGATTCCTTAACACATCAAGGTTTAATTATATTTATCTCATCTTGAGAAAGGTTATACAATTCATAAACTAACTTATCTATCTCAGCTTCCAAATGGCTTACATCTGAATTAGGGTTTGTTTTCTTTGTAGAAATAATCTTATCTACAAGTGTAACAATAGGCTTCGCTTGTTCAGTTGTAGCCTTTGGAATGGGGATTTGCTTGAAGTAGTTCCATATTAGTTGATAACCATTTTGGATAGCTGTACAGTACTTTGAAATTAACCACCAGCCCATATTAGAATTTAGTATTGCAAGCAAAACTTTATCGGCTTTTGTTATTACCCACATTGAATCATTGCAATAAACCCCCTCCTCATCATAAATAAAGCATGGTTTCACTTGGAATTTTCGATACATAATTTTTGGCTTGCTAAATTCCTCGTAATAATCACAAGCTCTTAGCTCCCACCAATAGTCTCCTTTATCACCTTTAATAATAGCTTTTTCCTTATACTTTGCCAGATACTTGTATATACTAGGATAAGTATTTTCAAACCAAGCTTCAGCATCCGCTCCTTCTCGCATATCATTTGATATTCCTTTTTGAAAAAGAATCAAGTACTTATTTGGCACAGGAATACTATATCTTTTAATGTCTCTACCTAACATAAAAGGTCTAAGTATTCCTATTTCATCTTCTCCATTTTCTATGATTTGCTTCTTAGTTTCTTTATCAACAACAAATGCTTCAGTTAATCCCGTTAATACACCTCTAAAAGCTTTTTCCTCTACATATTCTGACAAAGGTATATAACCTGTTTTAAGCCTACTGAGAAGCCTTTGCTCTTCATCTGATGAAACTACCCATGTTTCATCATTTAACTCCTCTACGCTTAAAGAAATGGCCTTTCTATCCACATAATTTCCAAATCCATTTTCAAAGATTAATGTATCAACTCCAACAGATATGAAACTATTGACTGATGCACCCTTTGATACACTTATGATACAAGGGTATGTAGTAGCTTCATCAAATACCTTCAGGTCTCCAAAATCAATAATTGATTGTAACTGATTTGTTAGAAGGTAGCTCCTAAGTGGTTTACCATAGCCTGCCTGCATCCTTTTATTAGGCATTATATAGGAAAATTGACCGCCTGGCTTCAGAATACTCATTCCACGCTCTACAAAGAATACATAAAGGTCTGTGGCTCCTGTATAAGTTTGGTAGTTAGCCTTCAGGTAAGGTTTTTGACTACTAATCTCTTCCTGTCTTATGTAAGGGGGGTTACCTATCACAATATCAAAGCCTCTGTAGTCTCCTTTTTCATCCAATACTTCTGGAAACTCAAAACGCCACTCAAAGGAACCTTTGTAGATGGAATTGTTCTCTATGCTTTCAATTTCCTGCTCCTTTTGGGCAATGAGCATATCAAGCCGCTTCTTTTCAACCTTTGCCAGCTTCTCATCTACTAACTTACCTCCAAAAAGGTCAATATTAAGGAACCTTTGTAGATGGAATTGTTCTCTATGCTTTCAATTTCCTGCTCCTTTTGGGCAATGAGCATATCAAGCCGCTTCTTTTCAACCTTTGCCAGCTTCTCATCTACTAACTTACCTCCAAAAAGGTCAATATTATTGTCCAGTAGCATCCGTTGGCCTCTGAGGTCGGAAAGCTTTTTCCTTCGTGGGTCTCTGTTTACCACTGATTGCCTGAACTGCTCCTTTATCTCATTGATGAAATTCAGAAGCTTAACTTTGGCCTCCTTACTCTTGGAATCTTTATAGGCCTGAACCGTATTCTTGTAGGTGGTAATGTTAAATTTCTGTTTCTCGAATACTTCACGTAAATTTTCAGTCAGGCTGTATCTACTCAACAGGCTGTTTCCCTGTTTGATATTTATATCAATGTTAGGCAGGGTTTCAAGCTCTTGGAAGAGACTTTGGCTTGTGTAGTAGGAATTCTTCAACAATTCAATCCAAAGCCTTAAGCGGCAAATTTTGACTGAGTTGGGATTGATGTCAACGCCAAACAGGCAATTCTCAATAAGGCTCTGTTTTTGATGGAAAAGCGTTTCCTGTACCCGTTGTACCTCAGGGTTTACTTTTCCATTGGATAAGACTTTATATTCAAATACCTCTTCTTCTGTATCCCTTATGATTAGCTCATCATTAACTATATCAATGGAGTACCCTTTTAAACGTCTGCCGGTTTGGTCTGCCAGTATCCCTAGCTTACATTTTTGATAGATAAGCTCATTGAGAGCCGAAACAAGGAAATGTCCTGAACCTACAGCCGGGTCACAGATTTTCAGGCTATCAAAGATGGTATTAGCCTCCTGAATATCATCAATCTTGTTATAAAGCTCATCCAGACTAGTACAGCTCCATCCTTTTACTTCTTTGAACTTTTGAAGAATAGCCCTTCTGATAGTTTCCCTGCTCATGTATTCGGTGATAAAAGCAGGCGTATAGAAAGAACCGTCTTTGTACCCGTTTATCTTCTCGAATATTAAACCAAGTACAGAAGCACTGATAAGCTCTTTGTTCTCCTCAATAATATCTTCCTTGTTCTCTGAGGAAAAATCATAGGCATCCAAAAAAGCAAACAGATAGTGGAGAGTACCTATCTGCTTGAAGTTTTTGTAGTAAGGGTTTTTCCTGAGAACTGAATTTTTGGGTAAGGGTACAGTAAGGGTATTATCCAGACTGTTAATACGGATAGTATCATCCTCCAGAGGGGAAATGTCAAAAAGGGAACTATTCAGGTAGGGTACATTGCCAAACTGTTTTCTAATGGCCTCACTCCTTTCCTGTGTAGGCCTTGCCAGTACCTGAAAGAAGAGCTTATTCAGTACATCATAATCCTTGATACACCGTTCATTGAGGAAACCGTAGGCTGTGTTGCCACTATGGTACTTTAAGAGCTGTGCCTCCAGTAGCTTTAAAAACAGAATCCGGTTAATCCAAGTAATTGTAAGTTCTAAGGCTACATTGAAGTATTGTTCATCCTTTCTTACTCCGTAGCTTAGAAGGTCTCCTATGTGGCTTAAACGGCCCTCTGTATCCAATGTACAGATGGTGTTCTCTATTAAGGAACCTTCGTCCCGTTGTTGCTTTCTTCTGATTACTTTTTTTCCTGCTTCTTTGGCCTCTTCAAGCCCTATGATATACAACAGCTCTGAATAGAACTTATCATTTAGCTTGTTGGCATCCGTAGCAGAAGGTAGTTTCAGCAGATGAACAGGTGAAAAGACTTTATAAAGCCCAATCAGTCTTTTATCATCTTCCTGATTATCATTCTCTATCTCTGTTCTGTAAGTGCGAATGTCAAAATGGGTGAAAGGCACCTCCTCTTCAAGCTTATCAATGGCTACTTTGGCAATATCCCGGTAAAAGCCTTCATTGTTAGGGTTTACCTTTCGTCCTTCCTGCCATGCCTTGAATTCCTTAACCAAAAAGCTGTTATTGAAAAACAACCGTTCAAATAGCTGAGCATCAAAGATATACCATTCGTATATGTTCGTAATGACAAGATGAGTGATACTGGTATTGTTGTGATTTAACCTTTCTCTGAGATAGTACAGCAAAAGCTCATGCATGGCCTTCGTGTTGAGATTGGTACGGGAAACCATTTCAGAATGATTTTTAGGTCTTTTGACCTCAAACAATACTCCAACAGGTGAAGTAGCTTCCTTGCCTAGATGTACTACAAAATCAGTTCTACCCTTTGTAGCTATCAGATAGTCATTCCTGTAATAGGTATTCTTCAGGAAGTCCATCAGGTGAATTTTTACATTCTCCTCACTTTCTTCCTCATTAATCAAGGTAGTAAACTTTTTTATATTACCCTTAAACAGCTCAACCTCTGCACGTTGAATCCGAGCAAGCTTATAGGATTTAGTAAGGGATTGGAGTATGGTGGAAGGTTTGGTAATCACAGGGTCAATATCATATTGTTAGACTGCTTTAAATTTAATTAACTTTTTTAAAACTCTACAATTTCTAAAAGGTAAAATATTACCTTAAAAAAGGGATTAGTAACCATATCTTTCTTTTTTTTCACATAATAGCTTTATATGTATAATCATTCAATTTTTAATCAAGAAATCGATGTTCCCCTACCGTTGGATAAATTTTTAACCGTTAAATAAATTTTAATTGCATATAAATAGAAAATTGTAAAGGAAATATGTTCCTTAGCAACTTTAGATTACTTAACAATGAAGCTTATTAACTACTAACTTTATTTGTTAAGACAATATTTGCTTTAATATATTTATATTCATATCTTCAAATTTCTCTAAACTTCATAACTATGGAAGCAATAATACTTTTACTAGTCGTTATGTTTTTTTATTTCATTCCAACCATTGTAGCCTCATCTAATGGAAAGACAAATACTACTTCTATATTTTTATCAAACCTGTTTTTAGGCTTTACATTCATTGGTTGGGTCGTGGCATTGATTTGGGCCACAAAAAAAGATAATGTATTATGAAGAATACGTTACTTTTAATAGTATTTCTATGTTCATGCATTGTATTGATAATCATTTCACAGAAAGATTTTGATATCAATGAAATAGGATTAAACAAACTATTATTTTGGAAGAATTCGTTGAAAGGCAAAAAGTTATATAAAATTGATTACACAATAAAAGAAGATGTTACTGAACTAGGCTATTTTGGAGTCTGTGCATTAGGAGAAATAGAATACCACTTCATTAATGAAGAAATAGTAGAAGTAACGCCTAAAGCATTTTATTCTACTATGGAAGTCCCTGAAAATCTTAGAGGATATATGAGAGATATACTGTTTGATGCTATCAATAAGGCAATTAACGAAGGATTGAATTTAGACACCAACTCAATAAAAACAAAAAAATATAATTATTATTATAAAGACAATAAACTAAATGTAATTGGACTAAATGATACTATAGTCACACTAGTTGAACTTAAAGATTTATATAGTGGCAATAATGGAGATGTATATTTTAAAAATTCATTACTAAAAATGACTAACAAAGATAAAGAAGAAAGAATTAAGATGTTGATTGGCAATAAAGTGTTAAAATTAAGTATATCAAAATTAGTATCAAGTGAGACACTTCCTGAAAATGTAACGAGTAAGTCAATAAGCAATTCCATATTAGAATAAACAACAAATTCTAAAACACTGTTATAATAACAAAAGAGGGATACTAATTTAGTATCCCTCTTTTGTTATCTTAGTTGGCTTAGAGAGTTTGTGAGCATCTCCTCAGCCAATCTTTTCAATTCCAATACATAGTTACTTTCTCTTGAAAACTTTTCATCATTGAAGATTTCAGCGATTTTAGTTTTGCAATTTGAAAGGTTTGTATTGTTTAAATAGTTCCCTATATTCAATCTTTCTAATTCATTTAATAAGAATTCATATCCTCCACCATGGCATGTTGCCCTCATCAAAAGATATGATTTGATATCTTTCCAAGTGTATGACCTCCCAATATCCTTTAAATCTTTAACAATCTCTTGACTAGTACTTATACTTGAGATTAAGTCATACCATATTTTGCAAGATTTTTCATACCCTTCTTTACTATAAAGGTCTTGAGCTAAAAATATATTATTATTCTGAAGATGACAAGATTCGCTTTTCAAAGATGCTTCAACTCTTAAAAGATTAGGCTTTCCTGTTAACTCTTCTAAGAATAACCTACCTACCTTTCCAACTTCCTTATATTTATTGTAAAACTTAAGTATGGCACTTCCATTTGTAAATGAAAGTGTATCAGCACTAGTAGCAAGTCTAGTTTTATAACTTAAATTTAAAAGGAATGGGTAATACACTTTCGGCTCAGAGCTTGTAAATAAATTAGCTGTTATATCTAGTCTTCTTAATGAAGCTTCGCTTAAATCCATATTAAATACACTTGATAGACTATCAAAGGCAAGCTGAATTTCTTTAAACTTTAATGGAATAGAATTAAGAAGTTTATCTGATGGCAAACTATGCTTTGCTACAGCTCTATTATAATACTTTGCAAGGCTTAAATCAATATAGAATTCATTCCTAATTTCATTGACAGTAACTTTCGTCCCTTCAAAGAAGTAATCATCACCAAAAATTAAATTACTTTTATTCTTTGCCACCCCTTTAAAGTTTCCTAATGCTTCAACTTTAGATTTAATATTATAAAAATTATTTTGCCCTGAAGGTTTCAAGGTCAACCCAATAGTGTCATAGAAAATAACATTGGGCAAAAAATTCTCGGAAAATCTGTACTTACTATTAGATATTTTCTCAGCTACCATTTTTAACAATTTAAGGTTCAAAGTTAACATACTATTCTAGTTGCTTAGTAAGCATATATCATGCGTACTGTGATAACCTAAATTCCTGAACTTGCTCATCCATTGTCAAAACGCGTCCTGAATCCATATAGTCAATTAAATCCTGCTCAATAAAAAAGTAGCGGCCGTTTAAATAATAATGTTTAATTGAACGTTCGTATACTCTTCTTCTGAGCGTCCTCTCTGATATTGCCAAATAAAGAGCTGCCTCCTTCAATGATAGATATCTTCTATTAATGTATACTAAACAGGTATTACCTTTTTTAACTGTTACATTTTCCATGATTACTAACAGGTTATTAATTAAACGATATGACCCTTCCACTTGTAAATCTTATACAAACTTCTGAAACGTTTCGATGCAAAGTTCTTATGTAGATTTGAAAAGGACAAATCGTTAAACTGACCGCTGTATTGTGACCAAAGCACAGCTTTTTTAATTAAAAAACTAAGTCCAACTCATTTTCAGTTAAAATTTGAAAAAAAACTTAAATTGTGAATCTAAAGGCTGTTTTTGATTAATTCTGGCATTTTTCTCGAAGGCACACTCCTTAAAATATTTATATCCCATCAGCAGCAATTCAATTGATACAAAATCGTAGCTATAGAAAAATATCTTTACTATACTATATAGGTTCTTTAATAAATTATATTTTATTCGAATTTCTTCAATTAAAAAAGAAGGTTGAAGAGAATACTTCTATTTGAGATTCTCTTCAACCTTCTTCCTGATATGAAAATCTAGTTTCAGGCTTGAACTAGTTTTTGGTACTATTCGAAGAAATCATTTTGGGCTTATGGTGATGCCACTCTTACATCATAGAATAGCATATTGATGAAGATAAACTAGATTTTGTGATTGATGCTTGAGAATTATAGGCTACTATATAGGAAGACCGGAATATAGTTCACCCACTTTGAGAGGTTTGACACTTCTATCCTTTGTTGCACTTGCTTTGCCACATTTACATTGCAAATTATATGCAAATAAAAAAAGCACTTACAAGTTTTATCTCATAAGTGCTTGATTTTCAACGTGGGCCCACCAGGGCTCGAACCTGGGACCACCTGATTATGAGTCAGGTGCTCTAACCGACTGAGCTATAGGCCCGGACTCTTATCGAGTTTTCGTGTGCAAAATTAGTCATTCATAACAATTCTCCAAAGCATCTGTTGACAATAATATTTGTGTCCGCTCCCGGATTGTTACTTTTGCAAAAAAACGCCTTGAATAAAAGAAAGATAATCAACGATCCGGTCTACGGATTTATTAATATCCCTTCCGACCTGCTCTACGATCTGGTGGAGCACCCTTACTTTCAGCGGCTGCGGCGGATCAGGCAACTCGGCCTGGCTGAGTATGTGTACCCGGGCGCGCTGCATACGCGCTTTCACCATGCGTTGGGGGCTATGCACCTGATGGGTCTGGCCATGCGCAGCCTGCAGGACAAGGGCCACATGATCTGGGAACCGGAGTGTGAGGCGGCGCAGGCAGCTATCCTGCTGCACGACATTGGCCACGGGCCTTTCTCCCACGTACTGGAAAGTACCCTGCTCTCCAACGTAGCACACGAGCAGGTATCGCTGCTGCTCATGCACGACCTCAACCGCCAGCTCCACGGCCGCCTCGACCTGGCTATTCAGATGTTCGAGGGGACGTATCCGCGCCAGTTCTTTCACCAGATGATATCCAGCCAGCTGGACATGGACCGTATGGACTACCTCAACCGCGACTGCTTCTACACGGGCGTGACCGAGGGAGCCATCGGAGCCGACCGGCTCATCAAGATGCTTGACCTGAGCAAAGACCGGCTGGTGGTGGAGGAAAAAGGACTGCTCAGTATCGAAAACTTCCTGAACTCACGCCGACTCATGTACTGGCAGGTGTACCTGCACAAAACCTCGCTCTGTGCCGAGGCTATGCTCTTCCAGATTATCCGCCGGGCCCGCGAACTGACGGAGCAGGGGCAGGAGCTGTTTGCTACGCCGAGCCTGGCGCTCTTCCTCAAAAACAAGATCACCTTTGACGACTTTGTCAGCCAGCCCGAGTACATGATGGCCTTTACCCGACTCGACGACTACGATATCTGGACGTCAATAAAGGTATGGGCGCAGCACGATGATCTGGTACTTTCCACCCTGAGCCGAATGCTGCTCGACCGCCGGCTGTTTAAGGTCCAGTTTCTGGAAAACCCTTCCGATGAGGCCATTGTAGGCCCTCTGCGTGAAGAACTTCTGCGAAAAGGCATCCCCGAAGAGCTGTTGTCGTACTTCCTGGTAGAAGGCCAGACTACCAACGCGGCTTACGTGGAAGAGGGAGAACAAATTAAGATAAAACTCAAAAAAGGTAACGTAGTGAATATCACGGAGGCTTCGGACCTGCCTACCATAAAAGCGTTGAGTAAGATTGTGCGTAAGTATTACGTATGTTGGGCTAAAAATGTATCTTTGCGCCCATAGCTAGCCGTCTGATTTTTGATGATCATCCGAAGTTGACACTTCCGCTTTGAACCAATCTTATCGTAACGGCAACACCACAATCAGCAAGATTTAGTATGGAATTTACTGTCAGGCAAATAGCCCAGATGCTTAACGGAAAGGTCGTAGGCGATGATACCGCCTTGATCCGTTCAGCAGCTAAAATAGAAGAAGGGCAGCCCGGTTGTATCTCTTTTTTAGCCAATCCCAAGTACGAGCCTTACATCTACAGCACGCAGTCAACAGCCGTCATCGTAGACAAAAGTTTTGAACCCCGCCAGGAGGTAGCTTCCGCTCTTATTTATGTAGATAATGCCTATCTGGCATTTACCATACTACTTGAAGAGTACCAGAAACTGACCGCCCAGGGAAAGCGGGGAATAGAGCAGCCCAGCTACCTGGGAGAAGGCAGCACCATAGGCGAAAACGGATATCGGGGGGCCTTCTCTTACATAGGCAACAACTGCACACTTGGCAACAACGTCAAGATCTACCCCAATGCCTACATCGGCGACGAGGTTACCATCGGTGATAATAGTGTCATTCATCCGGGAGTGCGTATCTACGCCCGTACCGTAATCGGCCGCAACTGTACCATCTTCGCCAATGCCGTGATCGGTAGCGATGGATTTGGCTTTGCTCCCCAGCCCGATGGCTCGTATAAAACTATCCCCCAGCTGGGTAATGTCGTTCTGGAAGACAACGTAAGTATAGGAGCTAATGCTACTATTGACTGCGCTACCATGGGGTCTACTATCATCCGGCAGGGCGCTAAGCTTGACAACCTGGTACAGATAGCCCATAACGTAGAAGTAGGAAAAAATACCGTAATTGCAGCGCAAACAGGTGTATCGGGCTCTACCAAGATCGGTGATCAGTGTGTCATAGCCGGACAGGTAGGCATAGCCGGACACCTTACCCTGGCCAACCGTACCAAGATTGGTGCTCAGTCGGGTCTGGGCAAATCGATCAAAACCGAAGGCCTGTCACTGAGCGGCTCCCCTGCCTACGACCTTAGCTCGCACCTACGGGCCCTGGCCTCGCTTAAGCGTCTGCCCGATATGGAAAAACGCCTGCTGGAACTCGAGCGCGCACATCAGCACACTGAAAAATAGGGCTATGCCCCTCTACTATAGTTATTGATTGTAGTTTTATACAACACGAATGAACGAAAAACAACAGACCATCAGGAAAGCCGTGTCAGTGTCGGGCGTAGGCCTGCATACGGGTGTTACGGCCACGATGACTTTCGTACCAGCCGCCGCCAACCACGGTTATAAATTTCAGCGCGTAGATCTGCCCGGGCAGCCTATCGTAGACGCCGACGTTGATAATGTAGTAGATACCTCCCGGGGTACTACCATTGAACAAAACGGGGCTCGTATTAATACGGTTGAGCACACGCTGGCGGCACTGGTGGGCCTTCAGATAGATAACGTACTGATCCAGCTGGACGGTCCCGAGCCTCCAATCATGGATGGTAGTTCCATTCAGTTTATTGAAGCTCTTGAAGAAGCCGGTATTGAAGAGCAGAATGCCTACCGCAACTACTTCGAAGTACCTGAGTACGTACACTATAAGAACGAGGAGAAAGGCATCGAGATGGCGGCTCTGCCCCTGTCGGACTACCGCCTGACCGTGATGGTCGACTACAATTCCAAGGTGATCAGCAGCCAGCATGCTTCCCTGAACAGCATCAGCCTGTTCAAGCAGGAGATTGCCCGCTGCCGTACGTTCTGTTTCCTGCATGAGCTGGAAATGCTGCACAGCCAAAACCTGATCAAGGGTGGAGACCTGAATAATGCTATTGTGATCGTAGACCGTGAGGTTAAGGATGACGAGCTGGACCACCTGGCCAAGTTGCTCAACAAGCCAAAGGTGAGCGTCAACGAAACCAAGGGCATCCTGAACAACGTTGACCTCCACTACCCCAATGAGATGGCCCGCCACAAGCTGCTGGACCTGATCGGAGACCTGGCGCTGGTAGGCCGTCCGCTGAAAGCGCAGATACTGGCAGCCCGCTCCGGCCACGCTGCGAATGTGGAGCTGGCCAAAAAAATCAAAAAGCTCATCAAGGCTAGCAAGGACGATATTCCTCAGTATAATCCTAACAAGGCTCCGGTACTGGACATCAGCCAGATATCGCAGATCCTGGCTCATCGGTACCCCTTCCAGCTGATTGACAAGATCATTGCCCTTGACGAATCAAGCGTGGTAGGTATCAAGAATGTGACCATGAACGAGCAGTTTTTCGTTGGGCACTTCCCCGGTAACCCGGTCATGCCGGGCGTACTGCAGCTGGAAGCCATGGCCCAGACGGGCGGTATCCTGGTACTGAGCACCGTACCCGATCCCGAAAACTACTGGCCCTACCTGATCGGTATCGAAAATTGTCGCTTCCGCCGCAATGTAGTACCCGGTGACACAGTTATTTTTAAGTGCATATTTACCTCCCCCATGAAACGCGGCATTGTCAAGATGAGTGGACGCGGCTACGTAAGTGGTCAGCTGGTATGTGAAGCAGACATGATAGCAAGCCTTGTAAAGAAAAAATGATACAACCCCTAGCATACATTCATCCCGAAGCGAAGATCGCCCGTAACGTCGTGGTGGAGCCTTTCGCTATGATTCATAAAGATGTTGAGATAGACGAAGGTACCTGGGTAGGATCGCACGCCGTGATCAACGAAGGAGCCCGGATCGGCAAGAACTGCCGGATATTTCCCGGAGCGGTTGTATCAGCCATTCCTCAGGACCTCAAGTACAATGACGAATATACGCTCACCTTTATAGGGGATAATACTACCATTCGTGAGTATGCAACTATCAGCCGGGGTACTGAGCAGCACTGGAAAACCGAAGTCGGTAGCAACTGCCTCGTAATGGCTTATGCCCACATCGCACACGACTGCGTAGTAGGTAATAACTGTATCATTGGCAATAACGTACAGATGGCCGGCCACGTACATGTAGGCGACTGGGCCATAGTGAGTGCTATTAGTGCTATCCACCAGTTTGTCAAGATCGGTACGCACGTCTTTATATCGGGAGGCTCGCTGGTTCGTAAGGATATTCCTCCTTTCACCAAGGCCGCGCGTGAGCCTATCTCGTATGCCGGTATCAACTCCGTAGGCCTCCGTCGCCGTGGATATACCAACGAGAAGATCACGGAGATACAGAATGTGTACCGCTACATCTACATGAAGGGCCTCAACAACGCCGAAGCACTTAACCTCATCGAACTGGAACTACCAGCTTCTGATGAGCGTGACGAAATCGTCAACTTCATCCGTACCTCTGAGCGTGGCATCATGAAAGGCCCCCACCAAGTAAGTACCAGCGAAGCAACGGAATAAACAATGACCAGTGACCAGTTATCAGTGACCAATGGAGGTTAGCTATCATTGAATAAGCGCTGATTAGCATAGATAATAAAAGAAGAATCCGCCAGGTACTACATTGGTAGTCTTAGCGGATTCTTCTTTTATACACCAGGCTTTCCTGACCAAGGTATGATACAAGAAAGTACTTACCCTGCAAAAAAACTAGTAGCTACCACTCAACATTAAACATTGGTCACTGGTCACTGATCATTGGTCATTACTTCCGGTAGTCCAGGGCGGGAGGGCGGTTGCCTAGCAGGGCTTCGTATTTAAAGCTTTTGCCTCGCTTCTGCTCAAACTCGGCTTTGGCTTCACTGAGTACCTTCGGGCTCTGGAATAGCTCAATAGCCGTGAGTGCCAGCGTCTGGGCGGCTACCATCATTCCTTTGCGTCCTATGCTGGTGCCTCCGGCCGCTACGGCCTGCCAGCTGTGCGCGGCCGTACCCGGTACCCAGGTAGCTGTACGCAAGCCCACGGTAGGTACCGTCCAGCTTACATCCCCTACATCGGTAGAGCCCATACCGGTACGCTCCATGGCATAGGGCTGAATAGTAGTAGCCGAATTAACATCCGGTGCACCGGCTCCAAATGATTGCTGGATCTGCCGAGCAAAGGCCATTTCGGATTCATCGTACTTTACTCCGCCTACTTTTCTGAGGTTAGCATCCATGACTTTGGCCAGGGCATCCAGCGGTAACAGCTCGTGTACCCCGCCAATAATTTCGTGCTCCACGCTGGTACCCGTACCCATGGCCGCGCCCTCTGAGGCTTTCACCATCCGCGCCCAGATATCTTTTACGACGTCCCGGTTTTGGTGACGTACGTAGTAGTACACTTCGGCAAAGTCAGGTACTACGTTAGGGGCCTTACCTCCGTTTGTGATGACGTAGTGGATACGGGTGTCGGAAGGTATGTGCTCGCGCATCATATTCACCATGAAGTTCATGGCTTCTACCCCATCCAGCGCCGAGCGTCCCCGCTCGGGAGCACCAGCCGCGTGGGCCGCTACCCCTCTGAACCGAAACTTGGCCGAAATATTAGCCAGTGACGAGCTGGCACTGGCGCTGTTGTCGGCGCTGGGATGCCAGTGCAGTACCGCATCCACTCCGTCAAACAGCCCGGCCCGCACCATGTACACCTTGCCTGAGCCGCCTTCCTCCGCCGGAGTACCATACACCCGCACGGTACCGGGACGCTTGCTGGTAACGAGCCAGTTTTTGGTAGCGATGGCCGACGCCACCGAACCTACCCCGAACAGATGGTGCCCGCAGGCATGTCCGGCCTCTCCCTCCCTGATGGGCTTGCGGGTGGGCTGAGCCTCCTGCGAAAGTCCCGGCAGAGCATCGTACTCTGCCAGGATACCAATAACCGGCTGTCCTTTCCCATAGGTAGCCACAAAGGCCGTAGGAATACCGGCCACACCGGCCTCTACGGTAAAGCCTTCCTTTCGCAGCATATCCTGCAGCAGGGCGGAGCTTTTTTCTTCCATATAGCCTACCTCGGCAAACTTCCAGATCTGCTGGGCGGCCTCGCCGTACTGCATTTCTTTTTGACGCAACTCTTTCAGTACTGATTCGGTAGGAGCTTGTGCCGATACCGACAGCGAGGTTACTAAGGCGGCCCCTAGTAGCCATGTACTCTTCATCTTCATACAAGTAGTATATAGTTAGTTTAGGTATTTACAAGAGAGCAGTGACCAATGCCCGGTCGATAGCTGCGAATTAACAGATTTATCGCCCTTATTTGCCACAAGAGAAATCCGTCACACGTACTATAAAGTAGATTAAGCGGCTTCTTCATGTAGGTTTAACGGTCTAAAATAAGGAATCTCCGTAACTTCACGGCTGGATTTTCACAACTTTGACCCTATTCCATTCAGTATAGTGCAGATTATAGCAAAAGAAGCAGGCAAGAAATTCGTGACGGAGTGGATCGTCCGGCGGGTCAACCTCGACCTGCATACCGGCCAAAGCTACACCTTTGTCGGTCCCAACGGTAGTGGTAAGTCTACCCTGATTCAGCTCCTGACGGGTAGCGTACCGGTTACGGAAGGTACCGTTACCTACCGGATGGACGACGGCAAAGAGCTGGACATAGACAACTGGTACAAGCATATCGTACTGGCAGCCCCCTACCTGGAAGTCATTGAGGAATTTACCCTGCGCGAGCTGGTTGAGTTCCACCGCAAGTTCAAGCCTTTTAAGAATGGTCTTTCGGCGGCCGACTTTGAAGATTTTGTACAGCTCTCGCACACCCGCCACAAGGTGATCCGTCACTTCTCGTCGGGTATGAAGCAGCGGGTACGGCTGGGCCTGGCGTTCCAGTCGGATGTGCCGGTGGTGTTTCTGGATGAGCCTACTTCTAACCTCGACGCGCAGGGGGTGCAGTGGTACCTCGACAACGTCATCAACCTGACCGACCAGCAGTTGGTCGTAATCGGCTCCAATCAGCCGCAGGAGTACGAGTTCTGTAAAAATATCATTTCGGTTTCCGGGTTCAAACAGAAGTAGTTCCAACCTTCCGCCCTCCTTTTAGGTCTGACATGTGTATATTGGCAAAACGGTTGAGTCAAATAGATTTCTATGAAAAAAACTTTACTACGTTTTGGTCTGATAGGCTTACTATTCTGGTGTACGATAGGGGGAGTGATAGCCGAAGGCTTACGTTTTATCCAGAACCGGGGACAGTGGGATCGTGAAGTACTGTACCGGGCCGAGCTTCCCGGCGGCTTTTTGTACCTGAAAAAGCAGTCGCTGGTGTATGTACTCTACGATGCCCGGCAGGTATCCGCCCGGCACGCCAACACGCCTCTGCCGGAGGGAAATGACCGTACCACCCCCGCTACCATACAGGCCCACGGCGTTGAGGTCCGGTTCGAAGGCAGCAACTCCACCGTCACCCTCACCAGCCTCCATCCTCACTCCTCCCGCTACAGCTACTTTCTCGGCACCGATCCTTCCCACTGGGCTAGTGATGTAGCCGCTTTTGGTGAAGTTATCTATAAGAACCTCTACCCCGGCATTGACCTGCGGGTATTCGCGTACCAATCCACGCTCAAGTACGAATTCATTATTCAGCCCGGCGCGGACGCGTCGCGTATCCGGATGCTGTACGAAGGAGCTACCGGACTATCGACCAATGAACACGGGCAGGTAGTCGTAGAAACCACCGTAGGCCAATTCAAAGAAGCCAAACCCTATTCGTTTCAGGAGGTGAATCAGCGGACCAAGGAGGTAGAAAGCCGCTTCGTACTGGAAGGAAAGAAGCTCCACTTTGCCCTGCCCAAAGACTACGATCACACGCAGCCGCTAACCATTGATCCCGAGTTGATTTTCTCCTCCTACTCAGGTTCGCAATCCGACAACTGGGGCCACACCGCTACCTACGACGAAGAGGGACACCTGTACTCGGGCGGTACTGTATTCGGGAGCAGTTTCCCTGTCACCATTGGAGCTTACCAGGTACAGTTCAAAGGCATGGTAGATGTAGCCCTCATGAAGTTCAGTCCGGATGGTACTAAGCTCCTTTACGCTACCTTTTTGGGCGGCGGGGGCACCGATATCCCCAACAGTCTGATCGTCAACAGCAAGGGCGAACTGCTGGTCTACGGTACTACGGCTTCGCTTAATTTCCCTACTTCTGCCTCCGCCTTTCAGAAATCGTTTGGCGGCGGAGCGGGTATCGTACCCATCAGCGGGCTGGAACTCACCAACGGCAGTGACATTTTCGTTACGAAACTGAGTAATGACGGACGGCAACTGCTGGCCTCTACCTACGTAGGCGGCAAGGGCAACGATGGACTCAGTAGCGTCAATACGGTCGTAATCCGTAACTACGGCGACAGCTTCCGGGGCGAAATCGTAGTGGATAAAGATGATAATGTATTGGTAGTATCTTCAACCAACTCCGATAACTTCCCCCTCCAGAACCCCGTACAGGATCAGCTCAAAGGAAATCAGGATGCGGTGGTTATGCAGCTATCACCCGATCTGAGCGCGCTGCAGTGGAGCACCTACTTTGGAGGCAATGGTTTTGATGCCGCCTTTTCGCTGAAGCCCACGGCCAACGGCGACCTGTACATTACGGGCATTACCAAAAGCTCCGATCTGCCCGTAGCCACGGGTACTTACAAAGGTGCCCTGGGTGGCCCCGAAGATGCCTTCGTAGCCCGCTTCAAAGACCGCAAACTGGTACAGGTCAGCTACCTGGGCACCGACGAAGCCGACGGCGCCTACCTGCTGGACCTGGATCCCAGTGGCAATGTACACGTACTGGGCCTTACCCGCGGCAAGTACCCCATTACATCTGGCGTGTACAGCACGGCCAACAGTGGCCAGTTTATCCACGCGCTGGACCCTACGCTATCGCGCACCATTTTCTCGACGGTAATTGGTTCCGGGCGCGGCATCCCCGACATTTCACCTACTGCTTTGCTGGTCAATGAATGTGGCAATATTTATATAGCCGGATGGGGAGGTGCGGTCAACGTAACGACCAATCATAACACCGCCAGTAGTACCAACGGCATGCCCGTCACGCAAGATGCCCTGCAGCGCACTACCAACGGCAGTAACTTCTACGTAGCTATACTGGAATCCGGAGCCAAGGCACTATTGTATGGTACCTACTTTGGGAGCGTGAGCCACCCCAACCCCGACCTGGACCGGGGCGACCACGTCGACGGGGGCACCAGCCGCTTTAACAAGAATGGTGTGATCTACCACGCTACCTGCGCCTGCGGCGGTACGCGCTTCCCCACTACCCCCCAGGCCTGGTCGAAGACCAACCAGAGTGCCAACTGTAACAACGCCGCCTTCAAAATAGACATCGACCTGCTCAAAGCTGACTTCGACGTATACGAAGGTACCAGGAAAGACGTGGTACAGGGCTGCGCGCCGCTGGCGCTCAACTTCGTCAATACCAGCGAGGGAGGCGTAGAGTACATCTGGCAGGTTAATGGCAACGGCTTTTCCCGTGATGCCAAGGAGGCAGCCTATACTTTCGAAAGAGCTGGTGAATATACCGTTACCCTACAAGCCTTCAATCGCCTTACCTGTAAGCGCGTAGATATTGCTACCCGGAAGATCAAGGTCACCAGCCTGAATGTACTTATTGATGGCGATACCACGGTATGTAAAAACAAGCCGGTCCCACTCAGCGTCTCCGGCGGTACCCAGTACAAGTGGACTCCCGCCATCGGACTCAGCAATCCTGTCGGTACTAATCCTATCGCTACCGTAGCGGAGACTACCAAATTTGACGTAGAAGTAAAGGATGAGTCGGGCTGCGTAGTAACTAAGAGCGTCACCGTCACCATCGACGACAGCAAGGCAGACTTTGTGGCCAGTCAGGATACGACCATTTGTGCCGGACAGGCGGTGGTGCTGAATGTAAAAGGCTCCGCCCAGAGCTATAGCTGGTCGCCGCCAACTACGTTAAGTGGCACCAACGGCAATCAGGTTACTGCCAAGCCGGGCCAGACCGTCACCTATACCGTAGAAGGCGCGTACGCCGATGGCTGTCGCCCTCAGAAACAGATCACCGTGACCGTCAGCGACGACAAGCCTGACTTTGCGGTAACGCCCGATACAATGGTGTGCGCCGGACAGGCGGTGGTGCTGCATGCCTCCGGCAAGGCCGTCAAGTACAACTGGTTCATGGAGAATGCTTCCGCCCCTACTACAGGTACTTCTATTACCGTCAATCCTACCAAGACTACCACCTACCTCGTCGAAGGGGAGTATGCTGATGGCTGCCATCCGCAGAAAAGGGTAACTGTACAGGTAGACCGTACTTATGAACCTGCCTTTGAAATAACGCGCTCGGGAGCCGCCTGTAACGAAGCCGTTACGTACCAGTTTCTGAACCGGACCGCCAACGCTGAGCGCTACGAATGGAATATGGGAAGAGGCACCGGATTTACCAGCCAGAACGTGGAGGGGATGGTATACGACCCACCGGGTTCCTATACCGTAACCCTGACCGCTTACAACCGCGCAGGCTGCTCACTAACCGTAACCCAAAACCTGATCGCCGAGCCGCCACTCATTCTGCCCAACGTCATTACACCCAACGGCGACGGCAAGAATGACACCTTTGTGGTACCCGTAGCCAACTCCGCCCTCGAAATCTACAACCGCTGGGGCAAGCGCATGCTACGTACCGACGACTACAAAAACGACTGGGGTCCCAACATCACCAACGGCACCTACCTCTACGAGATCACCACCCCCCAGGGCAGCCGCTGCAAGGGCTGGGTACAGGTACTGGAATGATTTGATGTAGAGACCTAAAATTTTGCGTCCCCGCTTGGCCAATTTTTCAATGATATGCGTTATTAAAATAAGTGGCTAAACACTAATAGCTAATACCTAACAGCTAACACCTACCAACCATGAAACACCTGCTCACTCTACTCCTCTGCCTCTCGCTGGCGGGCTACGCCCAGGCCCAGGAGCACTTCGGCAAGAAGATCAGCGACAAAGGAGCCGTTACCGCGGCTGCCTTACCCGAAAAGATGGGAACCAAAGACGCCCTGAAAACCAAGGTGACGGGTACCGTTGAGTCGGTATGCCAGGCCAAAGGCTGCTGGATGAAAGTTAAGATGGACAACGGCGAGACCATGCGCGTAACCTTCAAGGATTACGGATTCTTTGTACCCAAAGACATAGCCGGTAAAACGGTGGTATTCGAAGGGGAAGCTAAGAAGAATGTAACGCCCGTATCGGAGCTACGCCACTACGCCGAAGACGCGGGCAAGAGCAAAGAAGAAATCGCTAAGATCACCGAACCCAAGCACGAGCTGGCTTTCGTGGCGGATGGTGTGATCGTGAAGTAAGTACCTCATCCCAACCCTTCTCCTATCAGGAGAAGGGCTAAATATAATGGAAGTACAAGCTTCCCTTCTCCTATCAGGAGAAGGGGCCGGGGAATGAGGTTACCTCCACCATGCCTTATCCGGCAATGTTTGCCCCAGTACTACCGGCTCTCCGATCTGCGGAGTAGCGATGGGTAGCCCTACTTCCCGGGCCCGCTTCGTCACCCGCTCAATGGGCTCTGTCCACGGGTGCAGGGCCAGCGTAAATTTCCCCCAGTGTACCGGTAGTAGTACCTCCGCCCCCAGATCCTGCGCGGCCTGTACCGTTTCCTCCGGCATCATGTGTATGTACTTCCAGAAGGCATTGTACTGTCCGTTTTCCAGTATTGCCAGACTAAAAGGACCGTACTTCTGCCCCATCTCCTTGAAGTGCTTGTCATAGCCCGAGTCGCCCCCTACGTAGATCTTATGCTGCGGCGCTTCCAGGATAAAAGACGACCAAAGCGTCTGGTTGCGCTTGAACTTCCGGCCCGAAAAATGACGCGCCGGAGCTGACCTGATGTGCAGTGAATCATCCAGCCGAATAGGCTCGTACCAGTCCAGTTCGGTTACCTTGTCGGCCGGGTACCCCCAGTGCTCCAGGTGCGCCCCTACGCCCAGCCCCGTCACTACCCGCTTCACCTTGGGTAGTAGCTTCTCAATGGTCTTGTAGTCGAGGTGGTCGTAGTGATCGTGGGTAATGAGCAGCAGGTCTATTTCCGGAAAATCCTCCACCGCGTATACATTGCTACCAGGGTAGTTTTTGCCGAAGAATTGGACCGGCGAAGCGTAGCCACTCAGTACCGGATCTACCAGGATAGTCTTACCGGCCAGCCGGATGAAGTAGGACGAGTGCCCCAGCCACACTACCACGGGCTGCTCTGACTGGATACTTTTCAGGTCGGTCCTGACAGAGGGAAGCGAATCCAACGGCTCCTTCTCCTCTACTTTTTTCATATAGCTTTTCAAAATGTCCCAGTAGGTGATGCCTTCGGCCAGGTCAGGTGTGTGGCTCTGGTTCTGAAAGGCGCCGTCGCGGTAGTTGGGAGATTTCTGGATACGCTCGAGGCGGGCACCCGAAGGTACCTTGCCAAATTGTTTCTGCTGCATGAAGAGGAGGACGATAAGTGTGAGTACAAGAGCAGTGCCCAAAAGGCCTGCTAAAATTTTTATCAGTAAACGCATTGACAAGGTTAATAAATTACAACCACAGAGGCTCACAGAGTTACATAAACGGAGTATTTCCGTTGATTAAGCTCAACTGTGGCCTTACCAATACACCAAGCCCCTTTTACCAGCAAAGGCTCGTGAGGACACGAACCACGATAAATACAAGCGCCGGCAAATGAAAACTAACAGCTAACTGTATTGGTTAGCCAGGTTATAAATATAAGAGGCTTTGTTGCATGGCTCCCACTTAGCTCATGAATGAAAAAGCACCGGAATGGCGAACTTTGAGATTGCCAAACCTACAAAGCTGCCGCCTAACGGCCCGGTGCTATGCCAAAAATACGCTTTTTTACCCAAGCAGACAAACAAGCGCCAGAAGCGCAGAAAATACCGCCAACTCCCAAGGCAAAGTACCGGCTCAGCAATTGGTTGGAGTATAATAAGTCTCTGATTAGTAGGGGTAGCTTCGCGCTTTGGATCGATCAGGACACCCTCGACCACTGGTACTATGAGGGGCCACGTACCGCTGGGGGGCTGTTTCGCTATTCAGATCAGTGCATTCAGGCGGCATTGTCCCTCAAAGCCGCCTTTGGACTCGCTTTCCGGCAAACCCAAGGCTTGATTCAGAGCATTTTAGGCATAATGAAAAAGGAATTGCAAGTGCCCTCCTATACACAACTCTGCCGCCGTCAAGCTCGAATCAATGCATTTGTCCCACCAATGCCCTCTGGCGAGTCCGCCTGCGGACCAATCTATATTGCGCTGGATAGTACAGGGTTGAAAGTCTATGGCGAGGGGGAGTGGAAAGTAAAAAAACATGGAGCTGATAAGCGACGCACCTGGCGCAAACTGCACTTGGCAGTGGACGAAGCCACCAACGAGATTCATGCCGTTGAACTGACCAGCAACGCCATTAGTGATGCCGATATGGTCAGGCCCTTGGTGGCCAACATAACCTGCCCCATCAACCGGTTGAGCGGCGATGGCGCCTATGACCAGGTGAAGGTCTATGACGAGCTGGAAACTCGTGGGATTGAGCCAGTGATACCGCCCCGCTCTAACGCGGTGATCTGGACTGATGAGTTGGGGAATGTCCTATTACACGCTAGAAATGAAGCAATTGCGCAGATTGATTGCGTGGGTTTAACTGAGTGGAAACGACAGATTGGCTACCACCGTCGCAGCAAGGCAGAGACAGGTATGTTCCGCTGGAAGATGGCTTTCGGAGAGCGGTTGTCAACACGCTTGCTGACAAATCAGCAAGCCGAAGCTCGCGTGAAAGCAAGCTGTTTAAACCGATTTACAAAATTAGGAATGCCCAAGGCTGTGAAATGTGTACCTCCATAGCCATGCAACAAAGCCAATATAAGAAGAAAACCGTGGTCCGTGTCTCCACGGGCCTGTGGGGACACAGGCCACGGAATTGAAAGCTAAAATCTAATACCGCGCGGGAGGCGCTCCTCCGGCGGACCGTCTAACAGCTAAAAGCTATCTACAACCTACTCAATAACTCCCCCGCCCGCTTTAACGTTTCATCGTCCTTGGCAAAACAGAAACGAAGTATCTTGTAGTCGTTCTTCTGGTTATAGAATACTGACACCGGTATGGACGCCACCCCTATCTCCTTCGTCCACCGCACCGCCAGGTCGTAGTCATACTCCTGCGTCATATCGCCGTAGTATACCGTCTGGAAGAAGGTACCTTGTGAGGGCGTAAAGCGGAAACGGGAATCTTTGATAGCTTCCAGGAAAAGGTCGCGCTTACGCTGGTAAAAGTCTGATAGTTCAAGATAGTATTCGGGTATCCTGATGAAGTCAGCCAGGGCGTACTGCATGGGCGTCATGGTACTGAAGGTCACGAACTGGTGTACTTTACGAAACTCCGCCGACAGCGCCGCCGGAGCCAGACAATACCCAATTTTCCAACCCGTCACGTGGTAAGTCTTGCCGAAGGAGCCGCAGATAAACGTCCGCTCATGCAGCACCGGATGCGATAGGAGCGACTGGTGCCGCTGCCCGTCAAACACAATGTGCTCGTATACCTCATCGCTCACCAGCAGGATATCTGTCCCCCGCACCAGAGCGGCCAACTGGTCCAGATCCTCCCGCGTCAGTACCTTCCCGATGGGGTTGTGGGGCGTATTGATCATGATCAGCCGGGTTCGGTTGGTTACTTTCTGCCGGACCTCCTCCCAGTCTATTGCGTAGCCGTTGGCGGGCGTGAGGGTGATGTACACCGGCACTCCGCCGCTCAGCTCAATGGCGGGCACGTAGCTGTCGTAGGCGGGCTCAAACACCAGTACTTCGTCGCCCGGCCGTACTACCGCCGTCACCGCCGCATAGATCGCCTCCGTCGCCCCTGATACTATAGTCACCTCCTGCTCGGGATGGTAGGCTACGCCGTAGTGGTCGAAGGTTTTCTGCGCCAGCGACTCCCGCAGTGCCGGTACCCCGCTCATGGGCGCGTACTGGTTGAAGCCCTTTTTCATGTACTGGTTCACGAGTTCCACCAGCTCCGGCGAGCAGTCAAAACTCGGAAAGCCCTGCGAAAGATTCAGCGCCCCCACATCGGCCGCCAGTTTGGACATGACCGTAAAGATGGTGGTACCTACGTTAGGGAGTTTGGACTGGAGCCGGAGCGCGGATTGAGTTGGCATGTTCGGGTTGATCAAGGTACTTGTACGGAAAGCGAAGATAGGGAAAAGTGGTTTCTGATTTTTTATACAAACTATGCAGTGCCCAAAAATGCAGCTATCTTAGACTATCAGTAGGAATCCCGTTATTTGTTGAGTACCTGAAGTACACAATATTTTATTTGATCGGCAAAGTACGAGTTAATCATCTTAAAGAAATAGCAATCGCATGCAAATCAGAAAAGACCTCCTCTCTGATATACAAGGCATCATAGCTCAATCGCGTGACCGTGCTATTCGCTCAGTAGATACCGAGCGGGTGCTGATGTATTGGCATATCGGGAAAGTAATCTTTGAAGAAGAACAGCAAGGCGAAGACCGGGCGGCTTATGGTGCCTTCCTGATTCAGTCGCTCGCCCAGCAGTTGCAGCCGCAGTTTGGCAGTGGATTTTCTAAACGTCATTTATATTGGTATGTGCAGTTTTATCGAATCTTTCCAAATGTGAACGCACTGCGTACACAATTCAGCTGGACGCACTACCGCACGTTGATCAGGCTGGAGAACGCTGATAAACGGGAATTTTATGTAGCAGAGGCGGCCAAAAACAACTGGTCGGCCCGGCAGCTGGAACGACAGGTCAACAGCCAGCTGTTTGAGCGGCTCCTCCTCAGCAACGATGTAGAAGCCGTGCTTAAAGTAGCCCGTGAAGAAAAGCCCCCCATAGAAGCCAAAGAGATAATCAAAGATCCCATGGTACTTGAGTTTCTGGGACTGAAGCGGGAAGCTGCCTACTACGAAAAAGATCTGGAAAATGCCCTTATCACGCATTTATACGATTTTATGCTGGAACTGGGCAACGGTTTCTCCTTTGTAGCTCGTCAGAAACGCGTCCATATAGAGGGCGATGATTTTTTTGTGGATCTGGTTTTTTATAATCGCCTGTTGCAGTGCTTTGTCATTATTGAAATAAAAACAGACAAACTTACCCACCAGGACATTGGGCAGTTGCAGATGTACGTAAACTACTACGACCGTTTTGAGAAACAGGAATTTGAAAACCCCACCATCGGTATCCTGCTCTGCGCCGACAAGAATGACGCAGTTGTCAAAATCAGCCTTCCCGAAAACAACAGGACCATCATTGCCAGTAAGTACCAGCTCTACCTGCCCACGGAACAGCAGTTAATTGAGGAGGTCAAAAAAGAAATACAACGGCTGGACGAACAATAAGCCAGTAAAGGTTCTTCAAACTCTTGACTCAGTAGAAGCTGATAAAAAAGAAGATAGAGGTAGATAAAAGTAAAGAAGCTTCTCTTCTACCTGTACGCAGGAGAGAAGCTTCTTTATAAAAAGAGTCAATTTTTAATTACTACATTCACCACCCAAGGGCCGGGGATAATGGTTCAGGAGTTCATAGTGTACCTCTTACTATTTCCGTCTTGCTTGTCCACTTTTCGCTGACGATCTACAACAGACTATCATGTCCTATAATAAATTGACTAATGCTTCTCGAATTCACAGCATCCCAACATTTTGATTTTATAGGGCAGTTTGCGGAGTTAATCAAGGTACCGGTACGGGATAATTTTCTGGAAATCCCCCAGTCCTTGGGCGAAGGCTACATCCGGAAAGTGGCTTTTGGGGACGATTTCAGGCTGATGATCCACCGCTATACCCTCACCGAAGACCTGGTGATCAAGCGGAACCCGGCGGTGGAAGCGAGTGACCTACTCAGTATCTTCTTTTATACCAACGAGCAGCCGATTGAACTGAGGTACAACAACGACAACAGCATCCCCTTTTCGCAAAAGAATGAGTCTGCCATACAGGTTACCACCATCGATTTGAGCTCTACCATTCGTTTTCCGGCCAACAGCCACACCCAGTATATGGTAGTAGGCATTACGGTTTCAAAACTGAAAGCCCTCCTATCCATTGATCAGCCCAACTCTACGATCAAAACCATCACTACTGAAGGGGCTTCTTTCCTGTTTTTTGAGAGTATGGATGCGGAGATGCAGCTGCTCCTGAAAAACATCGCTACCGTGAATATGCTCGATCCGCTGAGTCATTTCTATGTACAGATAAAAGTACAGGAGCTCTTGTACCTGCTTTTCAGCCAGCTATCCCGACGCGAAAACACCAACTACCGGAGTATCAACAGTGCCGATGCGGAAAGACTGCTGCTCATACGCAACAACATCCTGAGCGATTTGAGCACGCCACCCGTACTGAACGAGTTGGCACATAAGGCAGCCATGAGCGAAACGAAGCTAAAACAACTCTTTAAGCAGACCTTCGGGGATACCATCTATAACTACTACCAAAGGGTCAGGATGGAAGAAGCCGCCTTCCTGTTAAAACAGGGTAAGCTATCGGTCTCGGAGGTTGGCTACGAACTGGGCTTTACCAACCTAAGCCATTTCAGTCGCCTATTCGAAAAGCATTACGGTGTCACACCCAAAAAGTACTCTACTGTCGGATAGGGCTATTTTATGGCCATTTACAGGTATTTTAGCCCGGAAACACTCACCATCTTTGCTGTACCAAAATAAAGAACAGCATTATGGAAAAGTTATTCGAGCCCTTCAGCAAGGGCAAACTCCAATTGAAGAACCACTTGGTAATGGCCCCCATGACCCGGAGCCGGGCGATCGGCAACCTGCCCAACAGTCTGATGGTAACCTACTACGCGCAGCGTTCGGAGGCGGGCCTCATCATTACCGAAGGTACCGCTCCGGCTCCGGAGGGCCTGGGCTATCCGCGTATTCCGGGTATCTATTCCGAAGAGCAGGTAAGCGGGTGGAAAAAGGTAACCGAAGCCGTTCATCAAAAAGGGGCAAAGATCTTTGTACAGCTGATGCACACCGGCCGGATCGGGCATATTGATAATCTGCCGGAGGGTATGCAGGTGGTGGGGCCATCGGATATTAGAGCCGCGGGAGAGATTTTCACGGATAGCAGGGGAATGCAGGAACATTCGGTACCGGCTGCCCTTACCAATGAGGGCATTGCCTCGGTCATAGATGGCTATGTAAAGTCGGCCCAAAATGCTATGGCGGCAGGTTTTGACGGGGTGGAGCTACACGGAGCCAATGGGTACCTGCCGGAGCAATTTCTGAATCCCAACGTGAACAACCGTACCGATGCGTATGGGGGCTCCATCGAAAACCGCAGCCGGTTTACCTTGCAAATTGCCAGACAAGTAGCCGAAGCCATTGGCCCAGAAAAGGTAGGGGTTCGTTTTTCACCCTACTCTACGCTGGGCGATTTACAACCGTATGATACGGAAGAAGTACATCAGACGTACGCGTATCTGGCCAGTGAGCTGAACAAGCTGGATATTGCCTATATCCACCTATCAGCTAATCCCAACATTCCGGAAAAGACGTTTCAGGCCATACATTCGGCCTTTGCAAACACCCTTATTTACTGCAACGGCTTGACACCCGAAACCGCCGAAGCCAAACTACTGGAAGGCTCGGCTGACCTGATGGCTTTCGGACGAAGTTTCCTGGCCAATCCTGATTTTGTGGAGCGTATCGAAAAAGGTGCCCCCCTGAATGCGGTAGACTTCAGTACGCTCTATACGCCCGATGCCGCAGGCTATACCGACTACCCTGCTTTGGCTTTACAGCATCATTAACATAGAAAGCGGCTTTGCTATAAGGGGCTAACGTGCAAAAAGAGACGTTAGCTCCCTCCAGACTGAGGAACCGTTACAGGCTGGAAGTACCTACCTCTACATTATCTCCGAAATACGTTTCAGGATATGATCTTTTGCCGTAGCTTGCATGGTAGTAACCTAATCCTACTTTCCTCTTCTGATAAAAGCCATGGAAAATCCGATCATCCAATTCATCAGTTCATATATAGAGCTTACGCCGCAGGAAATAGATATTGTCAATGAGCAGAATCAGATCAAGGCATTCAAAAAAGGTACTGTGTTACTAACTGAGGGGGCGTATGCCAAAGAGTGCTACTTTATCCTGAAAGGCTGTGTGAGGAGCTATTACCTGATTGATGGGGAAGAAAGAACCACCGAGTTCTATACGGAGAACCAGGGCATCAACCCCGTAAGCTACCTGACCAAGCAGCCGTCTGAGTACTATTTAGCCTGTGAGGAAGACTGTGAGGTGGCGTTAAGCTCCGCTGAAAGGAGCAGAGTACTGATTGAGAAGGTCCCCAAACTGGAAGCCCTGATCATGCAGATGAGCAGTCAGTTGCTGGTGCAGAACCAGGTCTCGTTTGACAGTTTCAAAAACCTGAGCCCCGAGATGCGCTACCTGAAGCTGCTTGAAACCAGACCGGATCTGTTCAACCGGGTTCCGCTTCAGCATATTGCGACTTACCTCGGTATTACTCCCGTTTCGCTGAGCCGAATGCGCAAAAGAATCAAGGTAAAGCGGTAAAGGATCAGTAGGGAATCACAGCTGTGATTCCGGCCGCTGATTAATTATCTTTTGTTAATTTTTGCCGAATTGTAGTTCGGTATGTTTGCTCATGAATCAAGCTATGAGCAACATGAACACGATCCACTCTACCCCCAAAGCAGACAAAACCAACGCCCTCGTTACCGGACTCCTCTTTCTTCTGGCGGCCATCACTTCCATAGCCGCGCTGAAGTTATACGAGCCTATCCTGTTTAGTCCGCAGTACCTTCTACAGGGCGCGGCCAACGCGCATCAGATCCATCTGGCGGCACTACTCGAACTCCTGACCGTAGCCACCGTAGCAGGAACGGGCATTATGCTGTACCCCTACCTGCGCCGGTTCAACGAGAGCCTGGGACTGGGCTACCTGTGCTTCCGGCTGCTGGAAGCGATCCTGATCCTGGTGGGGGTGGTGAGCGTGCTGGCCCTGCTTACGCTCAGCCAGTCCTTTGCCCATGCCGCTGCCCCTGACGCAGCCGCCTACCAGACCAGTGGCACCATCCTGAAAGCCATTCACGACTGGACCTTTATGCTCGGGCCCAACTTTATGCTGGGCATCAATACCTTTCTGTACAGTCTTGTTTTTTATCACTCCGGGCTGGTGCCCCGAAAAATAGCCCTGATGGGACTCGCAGGCTCCATTTTCATCTTCATCGCTTCCCTACTGGAGATGTTCGGCATCATAGCTCAGCTCTCTGTCTGGGGTATGCTGCTGGCCCTCCCGGTATTTGCCTACGAAATGACATTGGCCGTCTGGTTGCTCATCAAAGGCTTCAACCCTGAGGCTCTATCCACCCGGCAGACTGGTACAAAAAGCCTACAGGAGAGCGAGTCTCTACTGGAATACTAACTCAGTAAGCACCTATCAATAAAACAGTATAACCAAACCTTACAATCAACTACCATGACAAAGCTCAGCACTCTAATCTTAGTCGTACTAGCCATTGCATTCAGCTCGTGCGCAAGAAATTTTCAGGTGAATTATCAACTCGAATCGGCTAATACCGGAACCATAGTCCTGAAACCAAGTAAGGTGACCGAAAAAACCTCCGTTACCCTCAACGACCATCTGATTGTGAATAAAAAGAAGGTAAGGTCCGTCACCATACATAATGTACCTGATGGCACCTATGACATTCATTACGTATCGGGCACGAAGTGGTACAAAGAAAGGTTGGATGTAGAGATTCCCACCGAGATGGGAAATGGAAAGAAAGTAACGAAACTGGTTCAGGTTCCCCCTTACAAAAATGGCTACTGGTATTATCTTGCGGGCCAGGCGGTTTTATCCGGTGCGATCGGGGTGTTGTTAAGGTAGAGTGATAGACTGCTACACGTTAGTCCAACTCACTCTAACCCTCCATTTGCCATGATTACCCAAAGACTCCACTATGTATCAGGACTGGTACTCACCATCTTCATCGGGCTGCATCTGTTCAATCACCTCTATGGTGTAGCCGGGGTGGACAGGTACCTGCAAGTTATGGATAGCCTGCGCCTGTTTTACCGTCATCCCCTGGCAGAGCCCCTGATACTAATGGCTGTACTGGTTCAAATCTATACGGGGATCAAGATCTTCCGGAAGAAGCGAAACATGGCAACCGCTCCCTTTGAGAGGTTACATCTATGGACGGGGCTTTACCTGGCTATCTTCTTTGTCATTCATGTGGGCTCCGTACTGACAGGTCGTACGGTGCTGCACCTGGATACCAACTTTTACTACGGCGTAGCCGGGCTGAATACCTTCCCATTCAACCTTTTTTTTATACCTTACTATGGATTGGCTATTCTTTCGTTTTTTGGGCACGTAGCCGCCATACACCACCAGAAAATGAAGCAGCCCCTTTTAGGCTGGTCACCTATGGGTCAATCCAAAGCGATCCTTACGGTAGGTTTTATGGTGATGGTACTTATCTTTTATGGATTGACCAATCGCTTTCAGGGGGTAGAAATTCCCCGCAACTACCACGTCCTGATCGGGAAGTGATTAATGTTTCAACCTATACACATCCGCCGAAGGTGTGTATAGGTTGAAGCCTACTTCATGTAGTTACTTACCATACAACCATCTCCCCTACCTCAGCCATTCATGAGACTTCCTGAGCCATTCATCTGTCTGTACGTTCACCTAAACAAAGTGTAGTCATAGGATTTGACACTCCATTTAGCTTTTTCCTACCTTTGTACCCACACAAACAAGATAGCCCCACCCATGTGAGATCTGATTTCTTTCGGTAAATACAGCTGGTACCTCCGCCAAGAGAGGTCTACCGCTATTGTTTTACTTCTAACAGAAAGAAATTATGATCCATATACAGAACCTCACCTATATACACCCCAATCAGGATGTACTGTTTGACAACATACACCTGACCCTCAACCGCCACGACAAAGCGGCCCTCATTGGTAACAACGGCACCGGTAAATCGACCCTGCTTCGCATTATAGCCGGTGTACTGCCTCATTCAGGCGGCGTAGCCAGCGTGGAAGCTGCCCCCTACTATGTACCCCAGCTATTCGGACAGTACAACGCGCTGACCGTGGCTCAAGCACTCCGGATCGAAGAACCATTACAAGCACTGAAAGAAATCCTGGCCGGCAACGTAATGGAAGAAAACCTCAGCCTACTCAACGACGACTGGACCATTGAGGAGCGGTGCCAGGAGGCCCTGCAATACTGGCAACTGGAAGGTTTGGACCTGACGCAGCCCATGGCGCTCCTCAGCGGCGGCCAAAAGACCAGGGTATTCCTGGCGGGTATCCACATCCACCAGCCCGAGCTGGTCCTGCTGGATGAGCCCAGCAACCACCTGGATAGGGCCGGGCGGCAGTTGTTGTATGACTTTATTAGCTCCAGTACCAGTACCCTGCTGGTCGTAAGCCACGACCGTACGCTGCTGAACAGACTCAGTACGGTACTCGAGCTGAGCAATCGGGGTATCACCGTCTACGGCGGCAACTACGACTTCTACCAGGAGCAGAAACGGATCGAGAGCCAGGCCCTGAACGAGGATGTACACAGCCGGGAAAAAGCCCTGCGTAAAGCGCGGGAAGTAGCGCGCGAAACCGCAGAGCGGCAGCAAAAGCTGGACGCCCGCGGCAAGAAGAAGCAGGAGAAAGCAGGTATGCCTACCATCGTGATGAATACCCTCCGCAACAACGCCGAAAAAAGTACCTCGAAGCTCAAGAACGTCCACGCCGAAAAGGTGGGTGCCATAGCCCAGGAGCTGCACGAACTGCGCAAGGGGTTGCCGGACGTGGACAAGATGCGGTTTGGCTTCGATCCCTCTACTCTCCACCAGGGCAAGGTACTGGTTACGGCCGAAGCGATCAACTACCAGTATAGCGAACAGCCACTCTGGCAACCGGAGCTAAGCTTTCAGATCACCAGCGGCGAGCGCATCGCCCTCAAAGGCCTTAACGGCTCGGGCAAGACCACCCTGATCCGCATTATCCTGGGCGACCTGGAGCCTCAATCGGGTACCATTCAGCGGGCGGACAGCAAGGCGGTGTACATTGACCAAGATTATTCACTGATCAGCAATAGTTTCCATGTATATGAGCAGGCACAGCGATTCAACCATACGTCGCTTCAGGAGCACGAGGTCAAAATCCGGCTGGCCCGGTTCCTATTCAGCAAGGATGACTGGGACAAGCCTTGCAGTGCCCTGAGCGGCGGCGAGCGGATGCGGCTCATGCTGTGCTGCCTCACCATCAGCAGCCAGGCCCCCGACCTGATCATCCTGGACGAACCTACCAATAACCTGGACATCCAGAACATCGAGATCCTGACCGCGGCGATCAATGAGTACCAGGGCACGCTCCTGGTGGTGTCACACGATCACTCCTTTCTGGAGCAGATCCATATCGGGCAGACGATATCCCTGACCTGATGTTTTATAAGTACGGCTATAACCAGCGATCTATATACTAATATCCATCAGACCTTACCCTTTCGGCTTACGTACATCCAGGTTCTGGTACAGATAGATCCGGGCCGTGTGCAGGTTGCGGTACTGGTTACCGGCGGGTAGCTGCTGGAACAGGTTCATATAACCCGTCTGCAGCGTCGTAGTGCGGCTCAGGTGAAAGCCTAGTCCCACGAAGAAGCGGTTCTGATCGAAGTAGTTATACACTATTTTTTTGCCCAGGTTGACGTGGAGCTCGTCGTTCAGCACCAGTGATACCCCTCCGGGGGTAAAGCCCCGGCGCGTGAGAGGAAAAGCCGTCTGCAGGTTATAGCGGATGCGGGTCGTGTAGGCATAGCCTTCGCCCAGTTCGCTGTCGTTGCGGAGCTTCCGCCGAAACCGCTCTTCCAGCCTGATCCGCTGCGAAACCTGGCTTCGTGGCCCGTTGGTATGCCACTGAATCTGCTGCCAGGGACGGTGCTCAGGCCGGGAGATATTGGCGTGCCCCTCGTTCGGGAAGTGATTCATAAAGGCGTAGCCAGCCGTCAGTTTGGTTTGGTCGTTGAGGTAGTACATCAGCCCCACCCGCACCACACCCTGCGACAAGTCCTGAACCAGCTCTTCTTTGGTTCGCAGTTGTATATCCGTCCATACGCCCCAGCGGTCCGTCAGGCGCGTCTGGTTGAAGTAGCCTCCCCATATTTGCGTCCTCTCATCGATCCGCTTTTCCGTCTGAGCCCATGCACTTAAAGAATGGAGGAGCAGGAAGAGAGACAGCACTATACGCTGTTGCATAAAAGAGTTTGTAAAAATAATGGCGACAAAAGTAACCACTATACAAACCCTACCCAACTAATAGGGTACCTGGCACTAATATTAGTACATATTCCTTTCCTAGTTCTAAATAGTCTTATAGAAATACAATGGAAGCGGCCTCCGCTACTCTGGAAACCAGAGGAGTTACCGTCAGAAAAGTAGTCACGCAGGTCGTCAGCCGGACACGGTAAAAAAGACTATCCAATTCCACTAAATTTACCTGACACCCAGACCCTTACACTACCATACACTCCCGTACCACCAGCCCCACCACCGCCGCTACCAGGATCACGTACGGCTCGGGGAGCTTCTGGTACTTCCAAAGTACCAGCCCCGTGACCGTAGCCAGCGCTATGGTGAAGGCGTCGGTCAGGGAGCGGGTGCCCAGTACCACTACGGCACCCGCGATGGCTCCTATGGCCGCAGCCGTAACACCATCCACAAAGGCTTTGATGGCAGGGAGCTTGCCGTATTTTTTGAAGTAGGGAGCCGGTAGGATCGTGAGCAGGTAGCAGGGCAGGAAGGTAGCCAGGGCGGCCACGGAGGCCCCCGAAGTACCCTCCACCAGGTACCCGATGAAGCCCGTCGTGATCACCACCGGGCCGGGCGTGATCATGGCTACGGCTACGGCATCGACAAACTGCTTTTCGTTGAGCCAGCCGTACTCTTTGACGACGCCGCTGTACAGGAAGGGTACAATGGCGAGGCCACTTCCGAATACAAAGGCACCCGCCTTGGCAAAGAACAGGCCAATGTCCCACAGGCGGCTGTTGGGGCCGGTAGTGGTAATCTGCGCCAGAATCGTGCCCAGCGGTAGCAGCGCGGTGGCGGGCCTTTGCAGAAATCGGGGCGGTACCCGCACCCACCATACCAGTACCCCTGCCCCCAGAAACAGCAGTATATGTTCCGACTCAGTCACGACGGTCACCACGGCCAAGACCGCAAATATCCCCTGGAGCAGTCGCTCCTTCCCTACCGACTTGCGGGTCAGCTTGACGACACTGACGGCAATGATTCCAATCACGGCGGCGCCTACACCGTAGAATACGCCCTGAATCCAGGACAGGCCGCCGTAGCGTACGTAGGTCCAGCCCAGGGCCAGTACCATCAGGAAGGACGGCAGTACAAAGGCCAGCCCTACCAGCGTAGCCCCCAGAATGCGGAAGTGCACATACCCCAGGTAGATGGCCAGCTGCGCTGCCAGCGGGCCGGGGGCCAGTTGTGCCAGGGCCAGCCCCTCCTTATAATCTTCTTCTGAAATCCACTGGCGCTGCTCCACCAGGTCGCGGTGCATGTAGCCGACCAGCGCGGCGGGTCCGCCAAAGCCCAGGGTACCCAGCCTGAGGAAGTACCCGATCAGTTGCCGAAGGGTGTAGACGGGAGGCATAGTAACATTAATTAGTAGGTTTGCGGAGATCGAAGGTCTGGAACAGGAATACCCGAGCGGTGTGCAGGTTGCGGTACTGGTTACCGGCGGCCAGCTGCTGGAACAGGTTCATGTAGCCGCCCTGCAGCGTCGTGTGCCGCCCCAGCTGGTAGCCCAGCCCGACGAAAAAGCGGTTCTGATCGAAGTGGTTGTAAACGACCTTGCGGCCCAGGTTGAGGTGTACTTCATCGTTGAGTACCAGCGATAGGCCACCGGGAGCAAAGCCCTTTTTGGTAAGCGGAAAGGCCGCCATCAGGTTATAGCGGATGCGGGTGCCGTAGTTGTAGCCTTCGGCCAGTTCGCTGTCGTTCAGGATGCGGCGACGGTAGCGCTCCTCCAGCCGTATCCACTGCATCAGGCGGCTCTTTGGGCCGTTGTTATGCCACTGGATCTGCTGCCAGGGGCGGTGCTCAGGCTGGGAAATGTTGGTATGGCCTTCGGCCGGAAAGTGGTTGACGTAGGCGAAGCCCGCAGTGAGCTTGGTGTGGTCGTTGAGGTAGTACATGAGGCCCACCCGCACGATGCCCTGCGACAGGTCACTCAGCAGGTTTTCTTTGGTACGCAGGTGTACGTCGGTCCATAGCCCCCACTGATCCGACAGGCGCGTTTGGGCGAAGTACCCGGTCCAGAGCTGGGTTACTTCTTTTACCTGTTTGGCGGGTTGAGCCTGCAGTCCTACTGCAAGGGTAAGTAGTAAAAGGGTGGCAAGTATAGGTTTGGTCATAATCAGGAAAAGTACTTGAAGGGTTAAATGGCTTTGCTGGTTTGCTTTGATCTGGTCAGTAGCTGGGTAATCTGGTCGTCAGCCCTCTTCCTACTCCTCACAGTAAAGCCAGCCAGACCACTCCTCTACCTCCTGAAAACACACCAAAGAACTAGTACTACTGGTACCGGGGAGGGATTCGAACCCTCGTGGTAGGTCTTGCGGACCTACGCCTTACCACTCAGCCACCCGGTTCAGATATCTTTCTGTAACAGGTACTACTAGGGGCTTAGAAGCCGTAGCGTAGCGTTACCCCGTAGGTTCTGGGATCGCCCAGTACCGCAGCGTAGTGACCGGCACTACCAGCCGCTGGCAGTAGCTGCTCGAAGTAGTCTTTGTTAGTAATGTTACGAGCCCATACCAGAATCGATATACCGTTGGAGGCGCGGAAACCTACCCGGCCATTGAGCAGGGTGTAGCCTTCGATGTTCAGGTACTTGGAGGGCGAAGGGCTCGATGAGAACGAAGAGCGGTAGTAGCTATCCAGCGCCAGGAAGTACTTACCTTTCAGACCAAACAGCTTTCCGTTTTCGCTGATCTCACCACCCAGTGAACCTGACCACTTGGAGATACCCGGCAGTGCACTGCCCGAAATATCCTTGTAGGCCAACTCACCACCTACTTCTTCCAGTGGTACCGGAGCATTGGTGAACGAAACGTACTTTCCGTCGGTATAAGCCAGGGCTCCGGTAAACGAAAGCTGGTTTGTAACCCGGATGTTACCATCCAGCTCGGCACCGATCACCCGTACCCGCTCCGCATTGGCCAGGTACCCGCGGTTTACACCTACCTCGGCGGTCTGCACCTGCGTCTGGTAGTCTTTGATATCGGTGTTGTGTACCACAAAGTTCAGAGTTGACTGAGGCGTGGGGCGGGTCTTGATACCCGCTTCAAAGTGCGTTACGTACTCAGGCTTAACACGGGCCAGGTCCGTCAGTACCTGTCCGTTGGCCGTTGGCAGTCCACCCAGGTTGACACCTACCGGCTTGTAGCTGTTGGAGTAGGTCGTAAAGGCATTGATCTGCTTCGTAGGCTTGTAAGCCAGGGTCACCTGTCCGGAGAAGTTATTCTCTTCTACATTAACATTGAAGGCCTGATTAGTATAGACGGCGTTCTTGATAGCCAGCAGGGCCGGATCGGTAGTCTGGAGGCCACCGTAGGTTTCGCGACGGTAGTCTACGTCTTTCTTGTCATAGTTAAACCGGATCCCGGGCAGCACGTGCAGCTTTTCGGTTATAGCCCAGTCCAGCTGACCAAATACCGCTCCTCCGAATGATTGGAGTCGTGAGGTAGTCCGGATACCGTAGCCGTCCAGTAGGCCCGGTGTCTTCCAGAGCGCGCTGGTTGAGCTTTGTGAAAACCGCCACTGAGCCGCTCCCGACTCTTCCACATGATACGGATCGGTTTTCAGGTCCTGACCGATGGCAAAGACACCTACTACCCCGCTAAGGCGTGACGAAAAGTTACCGGCGTAGCGGATTTCCTGGGTCCATTGCTCGTGGCGTGAAGTAGCCTGTGACAGGGCAAGTACCGGAAGACCTGTGAAGTCGCGGTCGTTGGAAGGATCCCAGTTCCAGTACCGCCAGGCCGAAGTAGAGGTCAGTGTACCGGCTCCCAGTTTGATCTCGGTGTTAAGTGAAACTCCACCCAGTCCGTTGTTGGACCGCCAGGGCGTATCGTGGTCAATCACGCGATCAAAAGGATTGGTGCTGGGCAGGGAGTAGCCAAGGTCCGCAATGATGTTGTTGAACTGGCGGTAAGGAGCGCGCTTGGTAGTTACCACCCCCGCTACCACCTGAGCGTACCCGTTGGGGCGCTGGTTGGCGGCATCTCCGATCAGGGTAATCCGGATGTTTTCGGTTGGGGTATATAGCAGCTGACCTCTGAATCCTAGGTTATTGAGGTCGTTTACGTAGCTTTGGGTACGTACGTTATAAATCAATCCGTCGCGCTGGGTACCGGAGAAGGACGCCCGGGCCGCCAGTTTATTCTTGATGATGGGGCCTGTTACCGAAGCCTTTGCCTGGATGAAGCCATAGTTGCCGTAGCTCAACTCAAAATTAGCTCCTGCCTCAAAGCTAGGGGCACGGGTGGTGATGTTGAAGGCGCCCGCGGTGGTGTTCTTTCCAAAGAGCGTACCCTGAGGGCCGCGCAGTACTTCGATCTGATCAACATCTACAAAGTCAAGCGTAGTAGCGGCCGGACGGGCATAGTACACACCATCCACATAGAAGCCTACCCCGGGATCAATACCGTCGTTGGTTAGACCGAAGGTTGAGCCCAGGCCGCGGATGTTGAGGGTCGTATTGCGTGGGTTAGAAGAGTACAACTGCACCGTAGGTACCAGTTCTTTCAAACGGTTGACGTTGAAGGCTCCGGCGTCTTCGGCCGTATAGCCGCGGATTACCGAAATGGGTATGGGTACATCCTGCGACGACTCCTGACGACGGCGCGATGTAATCACTACATCCGACAGATCGTTGGCATTTTCGTCCAGTTTGATCTCTACTTTGCTATCTCTCACCACCAGCTCTTTTTTCTGGTAGCCTACGTAAGATACAATTACTATAAAGGGGAGTTTCTGGCCGGTTACCAGAGCAAACTCTCCGTTCGCGTCGGTCAGGTCTCCGTTGGTAGTACCCTTGATGGCTACCGTAGCCCCTATGAGTGGTTCCTGGGTACGGGCATCAACAACCACTCCGGATACTGTCGCATTGATAGTAGGGGCATCCTGAGCGGATACAACAAGGGAAAAGAGGAAGGTTACGAAAAATAGTGGTAGTGCTGTAAGGAGTTTCATAGTATTGAATGTCAGCGGTATTCGCATGGGGTTATATGACTTTTCTTTCTGGATTTAGTCCCTGTTTTCATCAGAGGCTTTCTGGACAACTGAGCTGCATGATTGGCATCAATGGCTGGCAGCAACAGTAGGGTCTGATGAACAAGGTATCCTGAGTCATATAAGTACTGGTTTGGTAATGATTAGTGGTGTTCTGTAAATGATGAGACAAATGTAAGTACTCTATAAACTCTACCAAACTTATAGACTAATAAATTATAAGAAAATCAAAAATTCTTATCCAGTTACTAAAAAGTCTTACTGAAGTACAAGCAAAGACCCTAGCCGACTACTTCATCGGCCAGAAAGGTGAGCGAAGACGTCTGCCTTTGAATACAAAGTTCCGGAAGTCCCGGAAGAGCGCGGGGTAGGTCATCAGGCGAATGCGGTAGTATACCCCATTAAGATTACGAATGGCCTGGTGCCTCCTCAGCTCCCAGTGGTAGCCGGTCTGCAGGCCGAAGCCTACCCAGCGGGTAGCTTTCCACTCGACATAGCCTCCGGCCTGCGCCGGCAACAGCAGGTAGTGGGCCTCCGGGAGTCCATGTGTGTTTCCATCCAGCGCAAACTGCCGGATCTCAGCCTGCCCCACTCCCAGCTCGATGGGTACCCCCACTTTCCACTGACGCACATTGATGAGGTTATGCCAGTAGCCGGCCAGGATATAGCGGGGATAGGTATAGGAATAGGTAGTCTGGCCGGCCTGGATGGCCTGCTCCCGTAGCCCGTAGTTGAAAAGGCGAATCCCTTTAGGATTGAAAAAGTAGTACCCCAGCGTCACCTCGTGCTCCTTCTCCCCCCATATCCGACCTACGCTCCCCCCCCAGGCATTGATTATGTCCCGCCCTAGCAGCAAATACCGGTTATCAATGTGCACAGCCCACCTACCCGACGAATCCATTTCCGTAGGTTCTGGAGGTACGGAGACACTTCCTGCTACGAGCAGGACAGGCAAGAGTAAGGACGCGAAAAAAGTCATGTGTCTGGGTAGTAGACGTATCTAACCCGAAGGCAACAGCAAATGTTTACCTGATGCTGTTGCGGCCTGTTTACTCGTACGGCAGGGGCTCTGCGGGAGCAGTGCTCTTCCTGGTGTGAAAGGGGGAGCGCAGTGGTTTTTTCCTGAAAATGAAATCCCGCATCTCATAAAATAAGGTGGAGTAGAACACCGTACCTACGGAGTAGTAAGATCCGTTATAATTCTCCTTAAGGTGGCTATCGTACACGGCCCACCGGTAGCCTGCCTGCACGCCTAGCCCCATCCAGCGGGTAGCCTTCCACTCCACGTAGCCTCCCGCCTGTACCGGCACAAACAGGTAGCGACGACTTGCCTCCTCGATGGGTACCGCGGTCAGAGGCTGCCTGAAGGAGCGGGCCCGTCCCAGCCCGACCTCAACCGGCAAACTTAGCTGCCAGCGCCGGGTGTTGACAAAGTTGTGCCAGTGCATCAGGCTTAGGTAGTGCAGATCAGTCTTGGTATAATAGTCGGGGTGGATGCGGATGGAACGATCCTTGTCCAGTTCGATAAGCCGCCTGGCCGCCTGGTAGCCCAGCCAGTAGTACCCCAGCGTCACCTCATGCCGCCGCTTTCCCCAGGCCATGCCGGCATTGGCTCCCCATACATTGACCCGCCGCTTGTCAATAAAAGAACTGCGGGTGTCCAGATGAAACACCCATCGTACGGTCGAGTCAGGTACTTCTGCCACTGCTTCACAAAAGTGCAGGAGCAGGAACAACAACAGCAAAAGACAAGTGGCGCCTATATTCATTCATCCAGAGCTACATTACAAAAAAACACCCCAAAAACATGTCTGTCCCGGGGGTGCACTTATGTATCAAGAGGAGGGTATACTACGTATTTATAATCATTCAGCCCTACGGGCTATTTCTATCGGGATTAGTGGCTGCTCATATAGACATTGCCCGGAAGCTCCCGGCGATGCATATCAAAGGTCTTGCCAATCAGGCGGTGTCCTTTATAAATCAGGGCTTCTATCTGACCACTACCAGCCATATTCATCGACAGATCAAAGCGCGTACGCTGGGTAGGGTGCACAAAAGTACCTTGCCAGTTACCCTTCTGATACTGCAACCCATCTATAACCACCTGATTGAGGTAAGGAATATAGCTCTTTTCGGTTACACCGATTATACGACCTGTATACTGGGAGGAAGACCCCTTACTTATCTCGATATAGGCTTTCTTATACGGAAAGTACCATACTCCTACCAGATTGTCAGATACTGCTCCGGCATTACTGGCCGGAATGCCTGGTCCACCTACCAGGAGGAACATCAGACTCAGGATCATCACTCTCATCAATTCAACTCTACTTTTCATCTTCACGCACATACTAGTCATTATATTAGTACCGGTACTACTACAATGGAGTGTAACCGCAAAGTTCAGTAATGGGCATTAGAAGAAGCTTAGAAGTGAATTAAAAGGTTATTAAAACTTACAAGAAAGGTCTAATACTAAGAAATAACAGCCACCACATTTCAGCCTTACCTCCCACATCGTTCAAGGTTATATACGAGTAGATATAGCTGCGCAGGTGTTTTTCTTTAACATCCTACTCTTTTAGTCAACATTATGGAACAGAGCCTGTATGCCCGCATAAGCAGAAGGCTAAGTAGCACCGGAATTTGATTATCAGGTTAGGCTGGACGACCTCATGCGGTTGTACCGGATGACTAATATCTAATATATGCTGTTACGTGCCTTATTTAGTATTAGTATAGCCGTATGTATGGCTTCCTGCTCCACACTGGAACTTCCGGAAGAGGTAGAGCTGGCTATGGCCCAGGTGCCTGATGAAGTAGATTACAATCTGCACGTGAAGCCTATCCTGTCTGACAAGTGCTTTGCCTGCCACGGCCCGGATCAGAAAAAGCAGAAAGCGGACCTGCGCCTGGATGAGGCCCAATTCGCCTACAGGAAAGAGTCTGAAGCGGGCCGGAGAGCCATCAGCCCGGGCAAAGCCAGCCGCAGTGAGCTGGTACACCGGATCTTAACTAATGATCCGGAACTGGTGATGCCCTCGCCCGAGTCACACCTCTCCCTTACCCCCACCGAAAAAGCTACCCTGATCAGATGGATTGAGCAGGGGGCCGAGTACAAGCCCCATTGGGCCTTTGTGGCTCCCCAAGAGCCGAAGCTTCCAGAAGTAAAAAATGAGGAGTGGCCCAAAAATGAAATAGACTACTTTGTACTGGGCCGGCTGGAAAAGGAAGGCTTAGCTCCTTCGCCCGAAGCGGATCGGGAAACGCTCATCCGCCGCGTAAGCTTTGACCTGACCGGACTCCCCCCTACTATTAAAGATATTGATGCCTTTGTCCGGGACCGCTCCCCTAATGCTTACGAGCATATGGTGGACCGCTACCTGGCCTCCCCCCACTACGGCGAGCGCATGGCCGCTTACTGGCTGGATGTAGCCCGCTTTGCCGATAGCCACGGCTACCTCGACGATAAGCACCGTGATATGTCGCCCTGGCGCGACTGGGTGATCTCGGCCTTCAACCGTAATCTTTCTTTTGAAAAGTTCGTAACCTGGCAACTGGCGGGCGACCTACTGCCCAATGCGACGCAGGAACAGGTACTGGCGACGGGTTTTAATCGCAATCATAAGCAGAATGCCGAGGCGGGAATCATTGAGGAAGAATACCGGGTAGAGTACGTTACGGATCGAACCAACACGCTTGGCAAAGCCTTTCTGGGTATGACGGTAGAATGTGCCCGCTGCCACGACCATAAGTATGACCCCATCAGCCAGAAGGACTACTACTCCCTGTTTGCGTTTTTTAACAGTACTTTCGAGAGCGGTAGTCACAACTACGGCGGCCCGGATATAGTACCCGGCCCTACCCTGCTACTTACCAGGCCTGAGAACGACCGCAAAATAGTGCAATTAAAAGCCCTGATAGCTAAGGAAGAAAAGGGTCTACCCACAACTCCTAACCCAGTAGCCGGAAAGGCAGAAGTTAGCCTTGCGCAGAAGCTGGTGGCCTACCTCCCATTTGACCAGTTGGTAGAGAAAAAGATCACGAAGGACGGCAAAACCAAAGAAGTACAGCAGTTTACTAATGTGGCCGATCCGGCCATTCCGGCCGAAGCGAGCTCTACCGAAACCGGTGCCGGGGTAGTGGGAAAGTCCCTTAAGCTGAACGCCGAAACCCGCCTGAACCTGCCCCCCTACCAGGTGGGGTACTTTGAGCGGTACGAGCCTTTTGCGGTATCGTTTTGGGTGAAGGTACCTCAGCAGTACGATAAAGCTACACTCTTCTACCACTGTGATACCTGGCGCTACGGCAACCAGGGGTACGACATGATCCTGAAAGACAACAAGCTGAACTTCCGGCTCATGCACGCTTTCCCGCACGACGCCATCAGTGTAGTAAGTACGACCGCCCTGCAACCGGGCCGGTGGTACCACGTAGCCGCCAGCTACGACGGGTCAAGTAGGGCTGCGGGTATGCGTCTGTACCTGAATGGGCAGAAAGTAAAAACAACAACGGAATACGACCACCTGGTCAAGAATATCCGTCAGACGCCCCACGTCCAGAAGTCGAGCCGGTTCAACGGCCTGCGGATGGGCTACCGTGAGCTGGACCGCTCCCTGCCCGGTGGCGAACTGGATGAATTCATGCTGTTTGACGGGGAGCTGACGGCACAGGAAGTTGAGTACCTGTTTGCTAAGAATAAGGTTAAACCACTCCCTCCGGCGCAGAGAAAGAAGTTAGCCGTCAGTCGCGAAACACCCCTGCTGGTATTAAGAAAAGAGCTGGCTACTGAATTAGATTCCATTCCCGAAGTCATGGTGATGGGCGACTTACCCCAGCCACAATCTACCCATGTACTCAAGCGTGGCGTGTACGACAGCTACGGTGAGCCCGTGCAGCCAACTACCCCAGCCCCCCTCCTGCCTTTTCCGAAAGAGTTACCTCAAAACCGGCTTGGACTGGCGCAGTGGCTCTTCCTGCCGGAGCACCCGCTCACCGCCCGCGTAGCCGTAAACCGGTTCTGGGAGTTTTACTTTGGTAGGGGACTGGTCAATACTACCGATGATTTCGGAAATCAGGGCGAGCTTCCCTCCCATCCCGAACTGCTGGATTACCTGGCCCTCCGCTTTCAGAAAGGGTCGGGCACCGCCTCTGCCTGGGATATAAAGGCACTCCAGAAAATTATCCTTATGTCAGCTACGTACCGGCAGAGCTCCCGCATTACGCCCGAACACCTGGCCAAAGATCCTCAGAACAAGTGGCTGTCCAGAGCTTCGCGATTCAGGATGCCCGCCGAGATGATCCGCGACCAGGCGCTCGCAGCGAGTGGACTACTGGTATCAAAGATTGGGGGCAAAAGCGTCTATCCTTATCAACCCGCCGGCCTTTGGGACGAGCTAAGTGACAAGGCCTGGCGGTATCAGTACCTGGAAGCACCGGGTGAAGGATTATACCGGCGCAGTATTTATACGGTATGGAAGCGTACGTCAGCTCCGCCCTCCATGCTCATTTTTGACGCCCCCGACCGCAACTTCTGTACCGTCAAGCGTGTGCGTTCCAGTTCGCCCCTACAGGCGCTGGTACTGCTGAATGATCCCCAGTTTGTGGAGGCCGCACGGTTCGTAGCGCTGCGGATGCAGCAGGAATGCAGCCCCGCACTGGATGAGCGCCTGCGCCACGGCTACCGCCTGCTGACAGGACGCGTACCTAATGCCAGAGAACTACAGGTACTAAACCGGATGTACCAGGCGGAGTACAAGGTACTGAGCAAGAATCCACAAAAGGTACGTCAGGAATTGGCAGTAGGCTACGAAAGGGTACCTGACCCTTACGCAACGACCGAGACCGTCGCCCTGGCGCGGGTAGCCGCCGCCATTATGAATACGGATGAGTACATGACCCGAAAATAGCTATGGACGAGATACAGCAACACCTGCTTAACCAGCAACGGCGCGACTTCCTGCGGGGCAGTGTATTGGGCCTCGGCAGCATTGCCCTTGGCTCCCTGATGGGCTGTCGGAATGACAAAGCCAAGGCTGATGATCCCCCCGGTACTGTCCAGGCTCCGGAAGAAAATCAGCCCCTGGGCAACCCACACTTTGCGCCTAAGGCGAAGCGGGTCATTTTTCTTTTCCAGAGTGGTGGTCCCTCGCAGATGGAGCTGTTTGAGTACAAGCCCAGGCTCACCCAGATGCACGGGCAGGAGATCCCCCCTTCGGTCATGGGCACCAATCGTATTTCGGGCATGGTTACTAACCAGTACAGCTTTCCGCTGGCCCAACCTGCTGCCACCTTCAGCCGCCGGGGCTCCAATGGTACCTATGTAAGCGACCTACTCCCCTATACCGGCAATGTAGTGGATGACCTCTGTCTGGTGAAATCTATGTACACGGAGCAGATCAACCACGAGCCCGCCATGGTATTCATGCAGACGGGCAACCAATTGAGCGGACGCCCTTGTATCGGGTCGTGGCTGAGCTACGGTCTGGGTAGCCTCAACGAAAACCTGCCTTCATTTATCGTCATGCTCTCCAAAGGTGGTGGTGACCAGCCTATCAGCTCTGCCGCCTGGAGCAACGGCTTTCTGCCTTCGCACCACCAGGGGGTACAGTTTATGTCGGGCAAAGATCCGGTCCTGTACCTGTCCTCTTCGGCTGGTGTTGATCGGGTAGACCGTCGCCGGGCCCTGGACTATATCAAAGAGCTGAACCTACTGCAGAATGAGACCTGGCATGATCCGGAGGTAGATTCACGCCTCAACCAGTACGAGATGGCCTTCCGGATGCAAACAGCCGTACCGGGTGTGACCGATATTTCTGACGAGCCACAGCATGTGCTGGATATGTACGGACCGGATGTAAAAATACCCGGCACCTTTGCCTACAACTGCCTGCTGGCGCGGCGGCTGGCCGAAAAGGACGTCCGTTTCGTTCAGTTGTACCACCTGGGCTGGGACCACCATGGCAGCCTGTCCAGTGGCATCCGACGCGCTACCCAACAAACCGACCAACCCTCGGCGGCGCTGGTGCAGGACTTGAAGCAGCGGGGCCTGTTGGACGATACGCTGGTGGTGTGGGGAGGGGAGTTTGGCCGTACGAGCTTTTGCCAGGGTAAGCTTACTCCGGAAGCCTTCGGCCGTGACCACCATCCCGGTGCCTTTACCATGTGGATGGCAGGCGGAGGTATCAAACCGGGACTTATTTATGGCGAAACGGATGATTTTGCGCACAACGTGGTCAGAGATCCCGTGCATGTACATGACTTTCAGGCCACCCTGCTGCACCTGATGGGGATTGATCACGAAAAATTCACCTACAAAAGCCAGGGACGCAGGTACCGCCTGACCGATGTACATGGGCGTGTCATCCATGAACTGCTAGCCTAACGTACATCTCAATACTCAGATCAGATGCCGCTTCTTGAACTGTAGCGGATTTTCACCGGCTATCTTCTTGAACGTTTTATTAAAGTAGGACAGGCTCTCAAAGCCGCTTTCATAGCAGGCTTCGGTGACGTTGTGGTCGAGGAGCAGGAGTTGCTTGGCCTGATGGATGCGGTACTGGTTCAGGAACTCCGTAAAGGTCATGCGGGTCAACCTTTTGAAATACCGGCAGAAGGCTGCCTCGCTCAGGTTGGTAAGCGCTGCTACTTCGGCTATGTCAATACGGCGCCGGTAGTGCTCCTCCACGTAGTGGTACAGAAGCTTCATGCGCTGCTGTTCCTTGAGGTTGTAGTTGTACTCCACCGGCTGCGTGTTCAGCAAGGTTACCTCTTCGGTAGTGGCCAGTAGCTGAAATACCCGCAGCAGCTCGATGAGCTGTTCGAAAGGAGGCAGAGTCACGAGTGCCTTCAGACGCTCTCCGGCCTGCTGCTTGGCAGTACCATGGAACGATAGCCCGTGCCGGGCCTGGTTGAAGAGCCGGTGTACGGCCGATAGCTCGGGCGCCGCCAGAAAATCTTTTCCTAGAAAATCATTCTTCATCTGCACGATCACCTGCTCGCAATCGGTGCGGACGCCATAGTCGAAATTGAGGTGCGGGATGTTGGGCCCCATAAACACCAGGTCGCTGCCCTGATAGCGGGAGATGTGGCTGCCGATATGACGCGTGCCGCTGGCCCCCTCGACGTACACGATCTCGTACTCGGGGTGGAAGTGCCAATAAAACTGGTCATTGAGCCGTGGTGTCAGCAAGAGCCGAAACGACCGGTCCTGATCGGGCAGTACTTCTTCGAGCTGTACTTTCATAAGTGTTCTAATGATATTATAGAGATCTTCCCACCTCGCTAACCCCGATTTGTAATCGGGGTTGGATTAAATAGCGTTTAAAACGCGATTTGACCCAATTCGCCTCTGCTAACCCCGATTTTTATTCGGTACGATCTCAGTTGGGTATGAATCGGATAGCGTTTAAAACGCGATTTGACGACGCCCTCGCCGGGCCGCGCCTGATTGCAAATCAGGGCGAGCAAAAGAAGCAAAAAGAACGGGCGCGCCTTTTAAGCTTAAAATTTCCTTTGCTAACCCCGATTTGCAATCGGGAGTTGAATCTTATAGCGTTTTAAACGCTAATTGAGTCCGCCCCGATTGCAAATCGGGGCGAGCGGGGTATACTGCATTAACAAATCGACATTCTGCATTCGAAAATCGAAAATTTCACTATTCTGCACCTATCATCTCTGCTATATTATAAAAAATATCAATATAGAACAAAAACGGGTAAGTATTGGAGTAGAGCCGGGACGGGGGGATCAGGTACCTTTGAATAAAAACAACCCCTTAATCTTTTAGGTATGAAAGCAGAAGAAACAATGACGATGGCTACCGGTATGGCCCCTACCATGGTACCTGACAATGCCCACACCGACATCCCCGGCAATCCCTCCACGGCCATCAGCAGCCCTATCAAACTCAACGACCGTTCCAATGGTGTCCCCCTTCGGGTCTTATCGGAAGAGGACTGGCAGTTCTGGGTACATAACGGCTACATCGTCATCAAGAACGCCGTCCCCCGCGAGCAGGCCGAGCGGCTGGCTGGTTTCCTGTGGGAGTTTGAGGAGAAAGACCCGAACGATCCTGAAACCTGGTACGCGCCGCCCCGCGCCGAAATGAAGATGAAAGAGCTGACCGGCAGCGGTATGGTGGAAGTGTACAACCACCAATACCTATGGGACAACCGGCAGATGCAGCGCGTGTACGATGCCTTTGTGGATATATGGGGTACCGAGAAACTGTGGGTGACCATTGACCGCGCTAACCTGAACATGCCCATGCGCCCTGGGCACGAGTTCAAGGGCTTTATCCACTGGGACTACGATCCCGAGACCAAGCCTCAGAACGTACAGGGGGTACTGGCCCTGGCCGACCAGACCGACCCCGACATGGGAGGCTTCCAGTGCGTGCCGGAGCTGTACCGTACTTACGATACCTGGAAGCTGACCCAGCCCGAAGACCGTAACCACTTTCAGCCGGATGTGACGGGCTTCGAGATCGTGAAGGTACCCCTGGAAGCGGGTGACCTGCTCATCTTCAACAGCACCGAGCCACACGGCATCCGACCTAACCGCAGCAAAGACAAGGTACGCATAGCCCAATACATATCCATGATGCCGGCGCAGGAAGACAACGAGTCCCTGCGGCAGTGGCGTATCACCTCCTGGCGTGACCGCGTAGCTCCCGAGGGCTACGCCTTCCCCGGCGACCCGCGCGGCTGGGAAAAGACCAGGTACCCAACCGCTGAACTGAGCCCGCTGGGCCGGAAACTACTGGGGCTGGATCGCTGGTAGTATACCTCTCTATAAAGTTATGGCAGGCTTTCGGGAGTACAGATCTGTACTCCCGAAAGCCTGCCGTTTTTTATTTTTTTACAGGAGGAGAAGCTATTGAAAATCAGACAAAAACTATTGTACTTGTAGTACCATTTTCAACCGCACATACTCTCCATGGTCCCTCCTTCATTCCTGCACATCCGGATAGAATTTATTCTGTTCGGGCTGACGCTGCTATGCGTAGCGCTCTTTCACCACCATACCCTTCGGGTAGCCCTGCTGGGTCTGCTCAGCATCATCATCTTTAAGCTGGTATTTGACCCCACCTACCACTGGGAGGAGCACTTCCTGGGTACCCGGCCCCTCGCGGAGCAGCTCTTTGATAAACACCTACGGGGCGGCGAGTGGGCCATACTACTGAACCTGTTTGGCCTGCTGCTGGGCTTCGCCATTTTGGCCAAGCACTTCGAGAGCTCGGGTGTTCCGGACTACCTGCCCAGGTACCTGCCCGACGACTGGAAGGGAGGCTTCGTACTGCTGGTGCTGATCTTTGTAATGTCGTCGTTTCTGGACAATATAGCCGCCGCCATGATCGGAGGTACCGTGGCACTGGTCGTCTTCAAGAATAAAGTACATATAGGGTACCTGGCCGCCATTGTAGCCGCCAGTAACGCCGGTGGGGCAGGCAGTGTGGTAGGTGACACCACTACCACTATGATGTGGATCGCGGGCGTACCGGCCCTGGAGATATTTCCGGCTTATATAGCGGCGATCACGGCTTTTCTGACGTTTGCCTTTATTGCCTCACGGGTCCAGGACCGGTACCAGCCTATCCAGAAAGATCCGGTAGCGGGACTAACTATTGATTACGTCAGGCTGGGCATTGTGGGTTTGATCCTGCTGTTCACGATTGCTACCAATATACTGTTTGACTTTCCGGCGCTGGGAGTGTGGGTAGCCATTCTGCTCGGTTCGCTGGTCCGGAAGACGCCCTGGCACGAGCTCCGGGACGCCCTGCCGGGTACGATCTTCCTGCTGGCCCTGGTGACCTGCGCCTCGCTGATGCCCATTGATGAGCTTCCGGCGGCTTCGTGGCAATCGGCCTTTGTACTGGGCTTTGTATCGTCGGTATTTGATAACATCCCGCTTACCAAGCTCGCGCTCGACCAGGGCGGCTACGACTGGGCTATATTAGCCTACGCGGTAGGCTTTGGCGGGTCTATGATCTGGTTTGGTTCTTCGGCGGGGGTAGCCATTTCCAATATATTTCCGGAGGCGCGGTCGGTCAGCCGGTGGTTTACCAGGGGATGGTTTATTACGGTGGCTTACGTAGTAGGTTTCCTGGTGATCCTGGTCATCAAAGGCTGGCACCCTAATTGATACAGAAATCTTATCCGATGCCTTACCTGATGTACACCAGCCATATCAGGTAGGGCCTCTTTATTAGTTTGTAAGTGGTACAACATAGGTGAGGCTATGTAAGTTATTACCTACAGCACCTCCCGAAGGCCTATGATAAACTTTACTCCTCTGGTATTTCTGTTCTGTCTGCTAAGCCACAGCCTGTTGGCCCAGCTGACCATTACCTTTCCTGCCGAACAAACTGTACTCCAGCGCGATCCCAAAACGAACATAAAGGTACCTGTGTCCGGCTTTGCCTACCTACCCTTCGACCGCGTCGAGGCGCGGCTGGTGGCTCTGGATGGTAGCCTGCCCGTTAGTGAGGACTGGACCCTGCTGGCTACGCGTCCCCAGCAGGGAAGCTTTACCGGCTCACTAGCCGCTCAGGGGGGATGGTACCGTCTGGAAGTACGCGGAATTATGCAGGATCAGCCGGTAGATACCGTACGGGTGAACCGGGTAGGAGTAGGTGAAGTGTTTCTGATCGCGGGCAACTCCAACGCTATGGGACTACCTAATCTGGGAGCCAAGAGTGCTTCGGATCAGGTACTCAGCTTCAACGCCCTCAACAAGTACCTCGATTATTCGGATTATCTGCTGAAAGCGCCCGACCAGCCCATGCGGCATCCCGTATTTACTCCGCTAGCCGCCAATAACGCAATCTATCCTGGTGGAGAGTCGGCCTGGTACTGGGGCGAGCTGGGCGATCTGCTGACGAAGCGACTGCAGGTACCCATTCTGTTCCTGAATGCCTCCTGGCCCGCCGCCAACTCCGAAAACTGGCGCGAAGCCGCCGATGGTCGCAATACCCTGAATATCTACGTCGGCAAAAACTGGCCCTACCAGCAGCCGTACACCAACCTCCGCAATACCCTCAACTACTTTCATTCGTGGCTGGGGGTCAGGTCGGTACTGTGGTCGCACGGGGAGAATGACGCGGCTCACCTCAAAATAGCGCAGGAGCGGTACTACGACAACATGCAGTACCTGATTCGGAAATCGCGCCAGGATTTCGGAGCAAATGTACCCTGGATGGTGGCACTGGCTTCGGTAAGTACTAATCTGAGTACTCCGTACCTGCCCGTAGTCAATGCCCAGAAACAACTCGCCACTACCCCCGGCCTGAACGTCTGGCCCGGACCGGATACGGACCCCATACAGGTACCCCGGCCCCAGCACGGACATTTCGAAAATGCCACCAGAGGGACGCAGGGCCTTACCGAAGTGGCACAGGCCTGGAACAGCAGCCTGACGGACCTTTTTTTCCAGCAGTCGACTCCCATCCTACCCCGGGGCTTCATACATACGGGAGTAGTACCGGCTGCGGCTCCGCCCGGGAGTAACTTTCTGATCTCTTACCGGGTGGAGGGCAGTGTACCCACCGACAGTCGGGTACAGGCTGAGCTTCTGGCCGAAGATGGCAGCTACGTAGCTACCGTGGGATACGGCAGTAACAGCCCGCTCTACGTGAGCCTGCCCGATACCCTGACCGGCCGGAAGTACCACCTACGGGTGGTGATGCAGCAGCCCCGGCTGGTGGGGAGCCTGTCGGAGGTCTTGCTGGTAGACCGGGAGCTCGCCTCGCCGCAGTACATCCGCCGACTTACCGCCTACCCTACTGCTACAGAGGTAACGCTGTACTGGCTAATGGCCATTGACACCCAGCGCCGCAGCATGACCGTACAGAAGAGCCTGGACCGGGAGACGTACGTGGATGTAGGGCCGGTAAACTCGGCACCCGACTCTCAGAATCCAAGGCTGTATTCATTCGTAGATCCTGATCCTGACGAGCAGACTGCCTACTACCGGATCAAGACCGAGAGCCATACGGGCCATATACACTACTCCCCGGCGGTAGCCATATTCCGGGGTGATGCCCCACTACTCTTTACCGTCTTTCCGAATCCGGCTCAGAGCGGGCCTGTTTTTATACGCACTGATGAAGCAGAGGGGTTTGAGGTCGAACTGATCAATCAGCAGGGCCACTCCTTTCCCATCCGGACCCGTTCCAGCGGGGTGATCGGGTTATCTGTTATTGAGCCGGTTTCACTTCTGAACCCGGGGGTGTATACGTTAAAAGTAGTACATGATTCAAATAGCTATACGCAGCTTATTGTGTTATTTTGACAAATTGCGTCCCTGTAAGTACACTTGTGAAACATATACGGTTACAGTAAGCTCTATTCCTACAAGCATCTATAACAGAAAAGCGGAAGAGGTACCCCCTTCCGCTTTTCTGTACATTATGTTGTATCCAATCAGCACTACACGTTGCCTATCACATACATCTGCTCAAGGGTCGGATTAGGGCTTCCGCCCTCCTGCTCGAGTGTAATGGCAAAGGCCGCCGTACCCGGCTGCGTAGCTTTCATTTTCAATATTCTACCTTCAAATTCCTGGTCCAGCACCCCCATATCCACCGGGGTACCGTTTACGATACTCCATAGCTGGTACTGCCGGTTAGAGGGTGGAGCAGGTAGTTTCTGTACATCCAGCAGTACTTCGTTAGTAGCCTGGTTCCAGAAGGCCACCACATGGCTCTCCGGCGATCTTTCCACACCTGCCATCCTCACCACTTTGTAGTCGGTGCTGCGGTACAGGTTAGCTAGAGTCTGTTGGTACTCAGCTTCGCTTCTGATCGATTCTACTTCCGCTGTCAGGCTCTCGTTTTGTGCCCGGTACGCCGACATCTGATAGAAGGCCCAGCCCAGCAGCACCGCCAGTAGTACCGACGCCGCCACGGCCAGCGATGCCCAGAGGGGTCTGGTTGTAGTAGTCCCGGTCCCGATCGGTACTACGGTAGCCCCCTGGTCCTCGTCCGTATCCACCTGTCCGGAAATAGGCCCAAACTTCATCTGAGCGAATATCTTCCCTTTCAGGTGAGCCGGTGGAGGTGTCTGGTGTTCAAGCGCATATTTTTCCATCGCTTGCTCCAACTTCAACAGTTCGGTTTTTATTTCGGGATATATTTTAGACAAGCACTCCACTTCCTGCTTTTCCTGTGAGGAAACGGCACCTAACACGTATTCTTCCAAAATGCCTGACTCTATGTAGGCCTGAATATTCATACTGAAAAATAATTTTTAAGATCCTGTAACGCTGTTCGGATGCGTGACTTTACCGTACCTAGGGGTATACGTAGCTGTTCGGATACTTCTTCCTGTGTGTAGCCCTGAAAATATACCAGGTCAACAAGAATCTTCCGTTCCGGCTTCAGCTTTTCTACCAGCGACTTCAGATCCATGGTGGATGGGGAGGGCTGATAACTGGCATGTTGATCCGCGCGATCAAGGTTCTCCTGTATATCATCAAAATCAGGCTTTCTTCCTTCTGCTCTTACCGCATCTATACTGGTGTTGCGAGCTATATTCAGCATCCAGGTAAATAGCCTTCCTTTGTCAGGATTGTACGAAGAGATACTTCTCCATATTTTCAAAAAAGCTTCCTGCATCACATCCTCAGCCTTTTCGTTATCACGTACTATCCTACAGATCACATTATACAGAGCTCCGGAATAATGATCGTACAGATACTCAAAAGCTGCCTGCTCATTCCTTTTCAGAGAAGCAACCAGCTCATCTTCGGTGTATTTTAGTTTTGGGGGTGCCAAGGGTTGCTTTTTGTTATAATTTCACCTTTCGGCAAGCTAACAAAATTTGTACAAGGCTTTATACCTACTTTACAAAATTTTATAAAATACATAAGCAGTTGCCTGATTTATCCCCGGCCCCTTCTTATGTAACCAATAGTATAAAGCTTACGTTCTATGTATAGTGAAGTATATAGCTACTGATGTATCATGGCTTAACCAGGCAATAAAACTGTATCAATGGAATGAATGACACCATTGGACTGATACACATCGCAGATGCTTACGCTGGCTGCCTGACCTTCTCGTCCATTACCATAGCATCACGATCTCCGTTTATCCGGGCCGCCAGAGTACCTCCCGCCGGGGCAGTTAGCTTTGCGCCCCCCCGTACCGGCATTGCTGTGTTTCATCAGTTCATTACCATCCAGCTGGTCCGATACATAGTGGTACGTTTATGTAGCTGGCACTGACATCGCAGAGCCTGGTACACAGGCAAGTACATTTAACTTTTTCATGGCTTTTATCCGGTTGATTTTTAAAGATACTTACGTCCAGCGCGTTAGTATGGATGACTACAATGCCCAAATTCCCTAAATATTTTTGCGCTACTACTTTTAAAAGGTTTCAAGAGGAGTCGATGCCTCCAAAAATGTTTAATTTGTATTTTGCTGTTTTATCTCTTTCTCTACCTAATGAAAAAACTCTATCTTCTTGCCGCTGCTCTGCTAAGTACCCTCGCCTTTACGGCCCATGCCCAGCGTACCCTCATCCACTGTGGTAACCTGCTGGATGTAAATAAGGGCGAAGTACAACGCCAGATGACCATTGTATTGGATAAGAACAAGATCACGGCCGTAGAGCGCGGCTACAGCCGGGCCGCCGCCGGTGATAAAGTCATTGACCTCAAGAACAAGTACGTACTGCCGGGGCTCATAGACATGCACGTACATCTCGAGAACGAAACCCGCCGGGGCGGCTCCTACGACCGTTTCATTCAGAACCCGCCCGATGTAGCCTTCCAGGCCGCCAAGTACGCCAAGACTACCCTGCTGGCGGGCTTCACGACGGTACGTGATCTGGGAGGTAGTGGGGTGAATATAGCCCTCCGCAACGCCATCAATAAAGGGCTGGTAGAAGGGCCGCGTATCTTTACCTCGGGTAAGTCTATTGCCTCTACCGGCGGCCACGCCGACCCGACCAATGGCTACCGCAAAGACCTGATGGGCGATCCCGGACCGAACGAAGGCGTGGTAAATGGTGCCGACGACGCCCGTAAGGCCGTACGTCAGCGCTACAAGGACGGCGCCGATGTGATCAAGATCACCGCTACAGGCGGGGTACTTTCTAACGCCAAAGACGGACAGGGTCCGCAGTTTACGGAGGAGGAAGTAAGGGTAATCGTAGAGACGGCCCATGACTACGGCTTTCATGTAGCGGCCCACGCCCACGGAGCCGAGGGCATGAAACGGGCTATACGGGCCGGGGTACAGACCATCGAGCATGGTACCCTCATGGACGACGAAGCCATTGAGCTGTTCAAGAAACACGGTACATATTATGTACCTACCATCATAGCCGGACGTACCACTGCGGACTCCGCCCGCATCATGGGGTACTACCCTCCCCTGGTTACTCCCAAGGCACTGGCCATTGGTCCCAAGCTACAGGCTACGTTTGCCAAAGCTGTAAAGTCGGGGGTGAAGATTGCTTTCGGTACCGATGCCGGTGTATATCCGCACGGGTACAATGCCAAGGAGTTTGAGTATATGGTGGAAGGGGGTATGACGGCTATGGAGGCGATCCGGGCGGCTACCGTTACCAACGCTATGCTGCTGGATATGAGCGAGTCGCTCGGGAATATAGAGGCCGGCAAAATGGCCGATATCATAGCCGTGGAGGGGAATCCCCTGCAGGATATCAAAACCCTGCAGAACGTTACCTTCGTTATGAAAGACGGTACCGTATACAAGCAGCAGTAAGCGGTAAATAGGACATATCTTTCCTGTATACAACCCTGGGACGCCGGTCTCAGGGTATTTTTATACAATAGCAGGAAAAGCTTGCAATACTCCCATTCAGACTCCTTAAATTAGCCACACCAAAGGCTATTTCTCTAAACCCTCTCCTTTTATGACTTCCGAACGCATCGGCAACTACCGCTGGCGGATTGTTATGCTTCTTTTTGCGGCCACCACTATCAACTACATTGATCGTAACGTACTATCCTTTACCATGATAGACGACGACTTCAAGCGGGAGATGATCGGACTGGCACCGGGCCAACCTATCACGGTAGCTGATAACATACTTTACAAGGAATGGATGGGGTATGTTGATGCGGCCTTCAAATGGGCCTACGCCATCGGCTACGTACTGGCTGGCTGGCTCGTTGACCGCATTGGTACCCGCCGGGGCTATGCTATTTCTATGTTTATCTGGAGTATTGCCGGGGTACTCAACGCCTTTGTGGGCTCGGTGCGCACCATGAGCATGACCCGCTTTATGCTGGGCCTGGGAGAGGCTGGTAACTTCCCATCGGCCATCAAGACTGTCGCCGAATGGTTTCCCAAGCGCGAGCGCTCCTTTGCCAACGGTATATTCAATGCCGGTACCAACGTAGGTATCATTGTCACAGCCCTTACCGTTCCCTGGATCACCCTCAACTACGGCTGGCGTACGTCCTTCATTGTGACCGGTCTGCTAGGCTTTGTGATGCTGGCTATCTGGTGGACTACCTACCGTCGCCCCGCCAAGCACCCCCACGTCACCCAGGCCGAACTGGACTACATCAACAGCGATCAGGAAGCAGTACCTTTCAGACGTATCCCCTGGGCGAAGCTCCTGACCTACCGCCAGACCTGGGCCTTTGCCCTGGGCAAGTTCATGACCGACCCGGTGTGGTGGTTCTACCTGACCTGGCTGCCTGACTTCTTTAACTCCAACGAAGCCCTGGATCAGAAACTAGATCTGAAAAGCATCGGTATCCCCTTCCTGATCATCTATCTGGTATCGGATGCGGGGAGTATCTTCTTTGGGTGGCTGTCGACGAAATTTATCCAGATGGGCTGGTCCATCAACCGCGCCCGCAAGACCACCATGCTCATCTGCGCCATCTGTGTATTTCCGATATTTATTGCCTCTACCACCAACAACATCTACGTAGCCGTAGCGCTGATCTCGCTGGCTACGTCGGCGCATCAGGGGTGGTCGGCCAATATGTACACTTTTGCTTCGGACCTGTTCCCCCGGCAGGCGGTAGCCTCCGTGACGGGTATTGGTGGAATGTGCGGAGCTATTGGCGGTGCTCTTTTTGCGGCCGTGACGGGTATCATCATCGGGCGCGTTGGGTACCAGCCGCTGTTTATCATTGCAAGTGGTACCTATATTGTGGCGCTGGCGATCATTCATTTTATCGTACCGCAGATGCAGCCTGCCAATGTAGAGGAGGTGTAGTAAGATTTTTATACAATATTTTTTACTTCATTCATTTACTATCTTTCCCATTAGTTTAAAAGCGGAAACGAAATCAAAAGCCACTTATGGACACTCTGGAACAAAAGCGTCTTTTTACCAAGAAGATATTTACATTAAAGGATGATGAAGTTGAAATTTATGATAAAAGTGTAAACGAGGAAGTCCTTTACTCAATTGACTACTTAGAGCTCGGGGTAAAAGTATTCAAGAAATCTGATTCGACTATCTTGGGAGAATTATTCATCTCAGCTTTCTTCTTTTTAGAGTTCGGTATGTTAATATACACATTACTCTTTGAGCCTGAACTGCAAAAATTAGCTTTCTGGTCACTGGCAAGCGCCTTCTTTTTAGGCGTTTATCTTGTAATTAGGTTCAGCTCCAAGAAGAAAATGATCTATTTATCAGGAGGCCAGAAAGTTTTAGAACTCTTTCAGGAAAGCCCTAATCAAGCAGCAGTAGATTACTTTATCGAAGAGATAATAAAAAATATAAAAAAAGCTCATAAAGCAGCATACCTAACTTGGGAAGATAATACTCCCTTAGAAGTAAAAAAGAGTCAAATTGAATATTTAAAGAGAATAAAGATAATAAGTGAGGATGAAATGAATAGTATACTAACTGAAATTGATCAAGACACAGAAGGGAAACCTATTGGATTCTAATAAAATTTCTATTATTTACTCCTCAGTTTTATCGCAGCAAGCAGAGTCAGTAATCAGTATAACTACTCCCCTTATATGGCTCGTATCTGAACTTGGCTTATGGTTATGGACTGAGGCATCGCTTTTAATTACATCATCTATTTTGAGAGTTTATCCCACTCCCCTAATAAACTTATACAAGATACTCGCACAATTTCCTACATGTACCTCATAGCCGTTATCCTGCTGAGTATCCTCTTCATCGTAGTAGGTACCGCCCGGTTCAAGCAGCATCCCCTACTGCTGCTGTTACTGGCCGCATTGGGTGTGGGACTGGCTACCGGACAACCGGCCACTGATCTGATCAGAACCATCGGCCGGGGCTTTGGTGACTTGCTGGGTGCTATTGGGCTGGTGGTAGTATTGGGGAGTGTAGTAGGCGTAGTACTGGAACAGTCGGGTGCGGCACAGCGCATTGCCGACGCGGTACTCCGCTTATTCAGCGAGAAACGTCCGGCTCTGGCTATGGCTTCCATCGGTGCGGTGGTAGGTATACCTGTATTCTGTGACTCGGGCTTTATCATCCTTTCCAAATTGAGCCAGCACGTTGCCAAACGTACGGGAGTAAGTCCTGCGGTCACGTCGCTGGGACTAGCCGGCGGCCTGTACACGACGCATACCCTGGTACCTCCTACACCCGGTCCCATTGCAGCGGCAGGCAATCTTGGTGCGGAGCCTTATCTGGGTATTATTATAGGCTTAGGCTTAGTCATCATGCTCCCCAATATCCTGCTGATCACCTGGTGGGCCCGGCGAGCCGGGAGCTCGCTCACGCTGTCTCTTCCCGAAAAGGATACGGCTGAATCCACCACCCAACTACCCTCTCTTTCGGCTTCGATGATTCCTATTCTGGTACCCCTGCTGCTTATTACGGTAGCTTCTTTTGGGAGCCTGCTGGGTTTACCTGAGTCGCTGGCTGGTCCGGTTTCTTTTCTGGGCAATCCGCTCATTGCCCTGCTATTGGCAGTATTTCTTTGTGTCCCACTACTTCGTCATTCAACAAATAGTACCTTAACACAAGCCATTTCAGAAGGCATTGTTCAGGCCGGGCCTATCCTGGTACTTACGGGAGCCGGAGGCGCCTTTGGTGCGGTACTGAAAGCCACTCCCCTGGCGGAGGTAGTCAGCGGGTGGCTGGGGGGCGAAGCGCTGAGTGGCGTGGGATTACTCCTCTTTGCGTTTTGTACTGCCGCCTTTCTCAAAACCGCGCAGGGCTCTACTACCTCATCGCTGGTCATTACCTCTTCTCTGCTGGCTCCGTTTGCCGTGCAGGCCGGCTTTGATACCGGTCTGGAACTGGCCCTACTGGTAGCCGCCGTAGGCAGCGGGGGTATGGTCGCCTCCCACGCCAACGACTCCTACTTCTGGGTTGTATCGCAATTTAGTGGCCTGAACAGCCGCGACGCCTACCGCAGCTTTACAATACAGACCCTCCTGCAGGGCCTCGTCAGCATCATAACGGTGCTGCTCCTGTATCTGCTCTTACAGGTATAAAGCATCCTGCGCGGCTCAGCCTTCCTCCAAAGTTTTATTTGTTCGAAAGTAATTTTACTTTCACCCATTCTTTATTATCACTAAACCAATCAACACTATTTTGTATGTCAACCCGTCGTGACTTTTTACAGAATCTAACTTTGGGTGTAGGCTTTACGGCCGTGGCCCAAAGTCTTATTTCCCCGGCTACCGCTTCTCCCGCACCTTCCAAACAAAAACCTGCCCGCAAGCTGCGCGTGGCTATTATGGGATTGGGCAGCTACGGTACCCGCGTGGCCGAGGCCATGGAAAAATGCGAAATGGCCGAGTTGACTGGTATTGTCACCGGTACGCCCGCCAAGGCCGAAGCCTGGAAGAAGAAGTACAACATTGCTGACAAGAATATCTATACCTACGATACCGTCAGCCAGATTAAAAACAATCCGGACATAGACGTAGTGTACGTAATTACACCCAACTCGCTGCACCACAAGCACGTGATACAGGTAGCCAATGCCGGCAAGCACGTAATCTGCGAAAAGCCATTAGCTGACAACGCCAAGCAGGCCCGCGAAATGATTGCTGCCTGTAATAAGGCTGGTGTGAAGTTATACGTAGGGTACCGCCTTCACTTCGAGCCCCACACCCGTGAGGTAATCAGCATGCGCGAAGGAGGTGAATTCGGTAAAATCATGTTTGTAGATAACACCTGCGGCTTCAAGATAGGCGACCCAACCCAGTGGCGGCTCAAAAAGGCCCTGGCCGGTGGCGGTGCGCTGATGGATGTGGGGGTCTATAATATCAACGGAGCCCGCTACGCTACGGGTGAAGAGCCGATATGGGTAACAGCGCAGGAGATCAAGACCGATCCGGTAAAGTTTAAGGAAGTAGACGAAACCATTACTTTCCAGATGGGCTTCCCAAGTGGAGCTATTGCCAACTGCTCTACTACTTACAACTTCAACCACATCGGGCGGCTGTACCTGGTGGGTGAAAAAGGCTTTGCAGAACTGGATCCGGCTTTCGGCTACGGACCTATCAAAGGGCGTACCCACAAAGGAGAACTCAAACAGCCCGTAGTAACGCACCAGACTGCCCAGATGGATGGCCTCGCCGACTGTATCCTGAACAACAAGCCCGACCCGAACATGACCGGTGTCGAAGGACTGAAAGATATGGTGGTAGTTGATGCCATCTACGAATCGATCCGGCAGGGCGGCAAGAAGATCAACATTGCCAAGGTATAAGCCTTACCTCCTCAACCGGCCTATCCGCCAGTACGTCAGATAGAGAAAAAAAGCCGTCAGGCTGAGCAGATACACTACATTGCGCGAGTCGACCAGGCCCCGTCCGAGGGCCTGGTACTGCTCGTCCAGGGCTATCCACGAAAACACGGAAGCCAGGCTACTGCTCCCGAGTAGCTGTGACAGAGCGCTAAAGCCTACGTACCACACAAAGCCCAGGAATACCCCCAGCACAAAAGCCACGATCTGGTTGTCATTGAGCGAAGAGGCCCACAAGCCCATGGCTACCAGTACTCCGCTCAGCAGCAGAAGCCCGATGTACGAACCCACTACCGCCGCCGAATCGATATTGCCGGGCGGATTGCCCAGCCAGTACACACTGAGGTAGTACAGCAAGGTAGGCAGCAGGGTAAGCGCTACGAGCAGCCAGTTGGCCAGGAACTTACCCCCTACCAGCGCCCCGTCGGTCAGGGGTTTGGTAAGTAGTAGTTCGATAGTACCGTTGCGGATTTCCTCCGCCACCGAGCGCATGGTAATGGCCGGAATCAGGAACAACAGTACGTAAGGGGTAAGGGTAAAAAAGGTATTGAGGTCGGCGTAGCCGTAGTTGAGTACACTGGTATCCGGAAAAACCCACACGATCAGCCCTACTGCAACCAGAAAAGCCGCCATGACGATGTAGGCGATCAGCGAATTAAAAAAACTATTTACTTCCTTACGAAATATAGCAAACACAAAAGCTCCTTTTGGTTATTGGAATAACATGAACACAAGCAGTAACGTACACAGCGCCCCTCTTCTTATTCAAATACCGGACGGGTTTTACGCATGACGGCCGCTACCACCAGTGAAATGATAAACCCAATGATCAGATAGGTGATAACACCCGTAAAAAACATAATCCCCGGCGACATAAACTTCTGCGAGATCGCCATGGCCTGGTCAATCTGGGCATCGTCCAGTCCACGGCCTTCCATTTCTTCACGCGCCCGATCCAGCGACTGCTGCATGATGGTCGTATCAATAAATTCCATGTAGAACATCGTAAAGGTAGCCGCCAGCACCCCCACGATGGCCGCCACTAGCGAGCCGGTACTCAAGCCTTCCCCGTACGTCATAAACCCTCCGCTCTGCTCCCGGTAGTCTTTCATAGCCCATACAATCCCCCCGATCAGTATAAAAAATGACAGGGAGGCCAGTGCCCGGTTCTGGGCCAGACCACTTACGTTGATAACTGTTGAATATACAATGACAGCAACCGCTGTAATGACCCCGTACTTCAGGGCAACACGCGCAGAAGACACATTCTCTTGCATACAGGTAGGTTTTAGGGTTATGAATAGTGATGCCAATATAGTAAAACCTGCATTATTACAATACCAGATCTGGACGAATGGTTCTGGCCGGAGAGCAGGCTACTGCTTTCGGGGATCCTGCATGATACTGTAGTTCTGGCGGCGCAGGATCATGGAAATGATAATAATGGGTAGTATCCCCATGAGCGTTTTCTTACTCAGCTCATCCGAAATAACCTCTGATCGCTCGGTAGCTGCTACGTTGCGGAGCATATTCTGAAACTCGGCTTCGCCGATATTCTTGACCATTTCGGCTTTGCCCTGTATCAGGAGCTGGTGCATCTCGGCCAGGTAGTTCGTAAACACGGCCGGATCAACGTACGTAATAAAGAAGTAGATCAGCCAGCCATTGACCAGAGCCGCCAGGGTATTGACAATGTAACAGATCGATAGTGCCTCCCACAGGTGCAGCATCCCGTTCCCGATGTTCTTGCGGTAGTACCAGCAGGCCGCCGCCATCATAATGACATGAATACCAAAATCAAGTGACTTCTTATTACCCAGCGGTGTTACTCCTATAAAGTACAGGGCCAGAAAGAATATAAATGCCAGGAGTCCCGTAATGCCACCAAAGGCAAGAGGTACCTTGAGCAGGGGTCTCCTGAAAAAATCTAAAATATAATTCATAATACAGTTAACAAGATCCGCTATTCAAACCAGCGGAAACTACCCTGGTTCACTACTCCACAGACCCGTCCCCGCAGCACCTTGCCCAGGAAAGGGGTGTTCTTTGACTTTGAGTAGGTACGCTCAAAACTCCACTCTGCATCCGGCTTAAAAAGAGTCAGATTGCCCGGTTTGCCTACTTCAAGGGAGACCTGAGGCAGACGCAGGATTTGCCGCGGCCTACTGGTCAGTTTCTCTATAACCGCCTCCAGAGCCAGGCCACTGTGCATCTGGGTGAGCGCAAAGGCCGTTTCCAACCCGGTGATACCAAAGTCAGCATGATCAAACTCCAGGTTTTTACTCTCCTCATCGTGCGGACTGTGATCCGACACTACGGCATCAATGGTACCATCCGCTAAGGCCTGCCGTACCGCCTGGGCATCGGCCGCACTACGGAACGGAGGATTGACCTTCAGGTTGGTATCAAAGTCCATCAGATCGCGGTCCTCAAAGGCAAGTTGGTGTGCCGCCACATCGCACGATACCGGCAGTCCTTTGGCCTTGGCTTCCCGGATCAGCTCCACCGCTCGTGCCGTAGACACCAGCGAAACGTGCAGCAACGGTAGTCCGGTCGCCGGCGTAGTGCTTTTTTCCAGCGCGTATTCCAGCAGCTTCAGGTCGCGGCTCAGCATCATTTCTTCGGCCAGCGCCGGCATTCCTTTCAGTCCCAGTAAGGTACTGGATACGCCCTCGTGCATCTGCCCAAACAAGGTCAGCTGGCGATCCTCGGCGCGGTTCATGAGCAGGGCGTTCAGCGGACTCAGGTACAGGAGCGCTTTCAGCAGAATATCGGCGTTCTGGATGGGATGCTCCCCGTCGGTAAAGGCTACCGCTCCTGACGTATGCAGGTCGATCATTTCGGTGAAGTCAACGCCCTCTGCCCCTTTTGTAACGGCGGCCGCGGCGTGTAGTACTACCGGCCCACCGTTACCGGCTTTCCTGACATAGTTAAGGGTATCCTTGGCGTCCACCACCGGACGTGAGTTAGGCAGCAGTACGATTTCGGTAAAGCCTCCGCGTGCGGCCGCTTCCTGTACCGACTCTATGCTTTCCTTGTGCTCGTAACCGGGGTCACGCGAGGCTACGCGCATGTCGATCCAGCCAGCCGACACGCACAGGCCGTTGCCTTCTTTGACCTCAGCGCCATCGGCCGCGAGACCATCCCCGATCTGAGCCAGGGTACCGTTTTCAAGTAGCAGATCCTTTACCTGTCCGTGCAGCGGAGAGGCCTTATCAATAATACGAACCGAACGTAGTAGTACTTTCATCTATCTTAAAACAACGCTATGGCTTTTCAACACCTCCTGTTGGTTATACTCAAAAAAAAAGCTCCTCGCGGAGCTCAAAGGGAAGCTGATCAGGCGCCTATGTACTGTCTGTACTCTTCAGCCGACATCAGACCGTCCACTTCACTGGGATCAGATACCTGCAGGCGAATCATCCAACCCGCTCCGTAAGGATCGTTATTTACCGTTTCGGGAGCGGCATCCAGTACCGGATTGAGTTCCAGAATCTCGCCCGAAACCGGCAGGAAAAGATCGGATACCGTCTTGACGGCCTCCACCGACCCGAACACGTCATTGATTGAGAGAGTTTCGCCTACGGTAGTTACATCTACATATACAATATCTCCCAGCTCGTTCTGGGCGTGATCGGTGATACCTACCACAGCAATGTCACCTTCGAGGCGTATCCACTCGTGGTCTTTGGTATATTTAAGTTCTTCGGGGAATTGCATAGAATAGATCTGATCTTTCAGTTTGTATGACTCTAAAATTAAGCTCCGCAAATTTCAGGATGTAAGGGGGATTTTCCAAATAAGATTTCTTCCTCTTTTTTGAAGAGCAGTATAGTAGTTTTTAAAAAAAATTGCATTCTAATACCGTACATCAGAAAAGATTCCATCAGAACAATGCATTTGAACCTGTTTTCGTCCGAATCCCGGTCTACCACGCCCCATCGATGGTGGCTTTATACCTTCTGCGCACTGGGAGTATCCGCAGGAATTTACTCCTGCACAAACAGCAAACAGCCTGCTAACACCAGCAATAGCAATCTGCCCGTCAGCCAGGTGCAGGCTGCCGCAGCGTCGGCTGCCGCAGCATCGGCTGCCGCTCCACCGCGGGTACTGGTATTTTCCAAAACCAAAGGCTGGAAGCACAGCTCCATTCCGTTTGGTAATGCGGCCGTTCAGAAGCTGGGCAGAGAGAATAACTTCCGGGTCGATACAACCAAGAATGCGGCTTACTTTACCGACGACAGCCTGCGCAACTACGCAGCCGTTATCTTCAACTGCACCACCGGCAACGTATTGAATGCTGAGCAGCAGGCTGCTTTTGAAAGGTACATCCAGGCGGGCGGAGGCTACGTGGGTATCCACTCCGCCTCCGATACCGAGTACGAGTGGCCCTGGTACGCCAAGCTGATGGGGGCCCACTTTGCCGATCACCCACTCAACCCCGGTGAACGTGTAGCCTCTATCGACGTAGTAAACAAGAATCACCCATCGACAACGCACCTGCCTGACCGCTGGGAACGTAAGGACGAATGGTACAGCTACCGCTCGTTCTACCCCGGCCTGAACGTACTGGCCTACCTGGATGAGAACACCTACGACAACGGTACCAACGGAGCCAATCACCCCATAGCCTGGTACCACGAGTTTGACGGAGGGCGCGCCTTCTATACCGGCGGCGGCCACATGGATACGAGCTACGACGAGCCGCTGTTCCTGCAGCACATCCTGGGAGGCATCCGGTACGCCATGGGTGAGGGCAAGCCCCTTGACTACAGCAAGTCATACGCCGTAACGGTACCCGAAGAAAACCGCTTCGTGAAGACCATCCTGGTCAATGACCTGGACACCCCCATGGAGCTGGCCGTAGCCGACGACGGCCGGGTATTCTACACCGAGCTGCGTTCGGCCAACCTGTACGTCTATAATACCCGCACCAACCAGAACTCGGTAGTACATCGCTTTGACGTGGCCACCAAAGGAGGTACCGGACTAATAGGCGTGACCCTGGACCCAAACTTTAATAAGAATAAGTGGATCTACCTCTACTACTCCCCTCCTACGGACAAGGAGCCGATCCTATTCAACCTGTCCCGCTTTACGGTAAAAGATGATAATACCCTGGATCTGGCTTCGGAGAAAGTCCTGCTGCAGGTACCGGTGCAGGAGAATAGCGGCGCGCACCACGGCGGCTCCCTGGCGTGGGACAAGGAAGGCAACCTATACCTCTCGACCGGCGACAGCTCCAGCCCTTTCCCATCCAATGGCTACGCCCCTGTTGATGAGCGTCCCGGGCAGGAGTACGTTAGCCTGGATGCCCAGCGCTCCTCGGCCAACACCAACGATCTGAAAGGAAAGATACTGCGGATCAAGCCCCAGCCGGATGGTACGTACACTATTCCCGAAGGAAACCTGTTCCCCAAAGGTATGGCCAAGACCCTCCCTGAGATCTATACCATGGGACTGCGTAACCCGTACCGTATTGCCGTTAATCCCAGGACTTCGGTACTGTATTGGGGCGAAATCGGCCCCGACGCCGGTAAGGATAGCATCCAGGGTCCACGCGGATACGATGAATTTAACCAGGCTAAGAAAGCCGGTAACTACGGCTGGCCGTACTTTGTGGGCAACAACTACGCCTACACCAAGTGGGACTTCGCTACTCAGAAGGCCGGTCCGCTGTTCGACCCTAAGGCACCGGTCAACAATTCACCCAACAATACCGGTCTGACGAATCTGCCTCCCGCTACACCGGCGATGATCTACTACCCCTACGCCGCCTCGAAGGAGTTTCCCGAACTGGGGCTGGGTGGTCGCAGCGCCATGGTGGGTGAGTTCTATACCTACGACAAAAACTCCCCTTCCAAGACCAAGTTCCCCGCCTACTACGATGGTACCCTGTTTGCCTTCGACTGGATGCGCAACTGGGTAATGGCCTTCCGCTTCGACGAGGACGAAAACTTCCTGCGCGCGGAGCCTTTCATGACCGCCAATGGCGATTTCCGTCGCCCGATTGACCAGGCCTTTGGTAAAGATGGCGTGATGTACATGCTGGAGTACGGCTCGGTATACGGTGCCGACAACGAAGATGCCCGTCTGGTGAAGATTGAGTACAACACCGGCAACCGGGCTCCTATTGCCAAGGCTTATGTGATGGATTCGGCGGCGGCGGCGCAGCTACCGAAGCGGGTATATTTAACCTCCGAAAACCGCTACGTGTCTACCCAGAAAGAAGCCGTCGGTGAAGCTCCGCTACGTGTGATGTTTGGCAGCCGCGGTACCGCCGACCTGGACGATGATGATGAGATCACCTACCAGTGGCTGTTTGACGGGAAGACCGTAGGCTCTACCCGCCCCATTGCTTCCTACACCTACACGAAGCCTGGTACCTACCACGCTGTCCTGAAAGTAACGGACAAGGCCGGACTCGTAGGTACCGATACCATCGTTGTGAAAGTAGGTAATGCCCTGCCCCAGGTTGCGATTACGACTCCCAATAACAAGTCGTTCTTCTGGGAGAACAAGCCCTTTACCTATGAGGTAAAAGTGAGCGATAAGGAAGATAAAAAGATTGACCCGAAGAAGGTAAAGGTATACTTCAGCTATAATCCTCAGCCCAGTACGCTTCCCGGTACGGCTCCTATCGGCCACCAACCCGAGGCTCCGGTGGCAACGGCTTCGCTGGGTAGCAGCCTCATCGCCAACAGCGACTGCAAAGCCTGCCATACCGTAGATAAAGTATCCGTAGGACCATCGTTTACCGCGGTGGCGCAGCGCTACAAGGGACAAGCCAACGCCCTGGCTTCGCTGTCGGCCAAGATCATCAACGGCGGGGGCGGCAACTGGGGTAAGGAGCACGTGATGAGCGCCCACCCGCAGATATCTACGCAGGATGCCAACGAAATGGTGAAGTACATCATGTCGTTGGGTGAGCCTCAGAAGCAACTGACTACCCTACCGACTCAGGGCGTCGTCAAGCTGACCGAACACAAGAAGGATGAGCCAAGAGGCCAGTACACGGTAATGGCTACCTACACCGACAAGGGCGGTAACTCCATAGGACCGCTGACGGGTACCGATGTAGTGACGCTACGCAATGCTAAGGTACAGACCGTATACGCCGACGCGCACGTAGGCTTCCCGCGCTGGGGCAACCGCCTGAGCGGTGGTAACCATAAGGCCTACATCCTGCTGAAAGACGTTGATCTGACCAACATCCGGAAGTTCCTGTACGAGTACAGCTCGGGCAAGCAAGGTGAAATATGGGTACGGATCGACTCGCAGGCGGGCCCCGTGATTAGCCGTGCCTCCTACTCCCCTACCGATGGTAAGCCGGGTACTGTCACGGGTGAAATCACTACACCTATCACTGGCAAGCACGATGTGTATTTCGTAGTAATGAAGCCCACCAAGCCCAACGACAACATTATTACGTTGTCTACGATTGAGTTTAAAGAGTAGGTGGATAGGTGTTAGCTATTATCTTTGAGAATGTATACGGCCAGATTAGGATAATCTGGCCGTATATTTATTAGTAGGCTGATGCACTTATGCCGCTTGGCAGTGAAAGTAAGTAGTTTCGTATACACCAATGTTAGCAATACTTAAAACAAAGCAATGAAACGATTAATTTTGGGAGCATTAAGCATCTTTTTTCTCTTCATCCTTTGTGCCTGGGCAGTTTTACCATCAGCACATAGTCGGGATAGCATAGTTATTTCAGTTAACTGTAAATGGATAGGAAAGATGGGCCAGAAAACAATTGCCGTAGGAGCTGCAAAACCAGTTTTAAAGAACATCCAAACTGGACAACGCTACAAAGTTGAATATAAGAAGAAGCCCTATACATTCTTTTATTCCATTCCAAAAGGTGTTTATGTAATTGAAGAAATAGTACTTGATGCAGGACAGGCTAAAGCAAAAATGAAAACTTCGGATTTGACGAATAGCTTCGAAATTGACAAGCCGGGTATTTATTATCTTGGTGGTGTTGATATTATAGACTACCAAACAAGATTTGAGTATAAAGTTCATGATAACAGCACACATCAAGCAGACATGAACGAGATACGAGAGATACTTGCAACTAAATTAAAACTGCCAGTTCCAATCAATATAGATTTAATTGAAGGGGTTTTCATCAAAGAAAGATGGGAGAGACAGAATATATAGCATTGATACAACAAAGCATATATCTCAACCTGCTGTTGCCCGGCTTCGACGAGCAACCTCTATCCGATAGCACCTCCGGCGCGTAGCTAACAATACTTCTGCTATTAAACCCTAATCTTCCACCGCCCAGAGGGCTTCAAAATAATTACCACTCGTCGCAGCCGAGCGGCCACAACGGAGACATATAAAACAGCTACGGCCCGAGCAGAAATGCTCGGGCCGCGCTTTTTACTATTTTCTGTCTTATTGGCTGAAAATCAATTCACCCGCTTTACCCTGAATTTGGCCTTGAACTCCTTAGCCGGTGGGTCGAATTTTCCGGTAATAAACAGGTTCGCCGAAATCTCTCCTTCTATAAATCCACCGATGGGAGCCCACTTGGTAATGGTGACGGTACCGCCGGTGTATTGGGTATTGAGGCCGCACCCTCGCTCGGTACAGATCTGGTAACTGCTGCTGTACTTTTCACTCCCTTTGGCATGACCGGTATTTACCGTAACCGCAGCAAACTGTCCTTTTTCCTGATTGCCAAAAGAGTAGGTTCCCACGCCTATCGCCTTCTCCTCCGGGCCGGTGATCATAAGATCAAAGGTTTGGTTACCGGTCATGTAGGAGCTAATACTAAACTTGTTGCGGGTATCTACCCGGATGCTGCCATTCTCGTAGTCTCCGGGGTTAAAGAGCTTCACGCCATTGAGGGTATATTCCAGGAACTGCTCCCCCCCGATCTGTATCTCTTTTTGCAGCAGGAGTACATCCTTCCCTGCGTAGTTTCGGGTAGGGTCGTTTTTGTTTACAATTACGTTGAAGTTGCTTAGCCGCACGCCTACTCCTACCGGATTTACCTCAGGTACCGAGGCAGGTGCTTTGAAGGTAGCGGCACCTGGCTTGTCAGGGGTTACAGTACCTCCCCCGTAGTTGATGGACCAGTCAAACTTCGTGCGCGAATTGCTGTATTCCTGCAGGACGCCCAGCTTGGGATCGCCATCCCCGGTCAGGTCGTAATTCATGTACTCCATTACTTTGAGCTTAGTGGATTCACCCTTGTTCAGGTAGCTGTTGTCGGCCACCAGCAGGATAGTCTCAAAGTAGGTCCAGTCACTGAAATGGGTGGTTTCTACCGTCAGCGTCTTGCTTTCCTTGTTTAGAAAAGTGTTCGTAGCTACCCGGTAAAAGCCATCGGCATCCTGGTAGGTAAGGTACAGAAACTCCGGATTACCGCCCTGCAGGGTAGTACCCTCGTATGAAAGCGTCAGCGTAACGGGTTTGCTAAACTTCACTCCCTCGGGCAGCAGCCGGTACGAGCGGCCCGTGCTGCCGGGGAAGGTATTTTCGACCTGCTGGATACTGAAAGTAGTGGCAGCGCCTACGGCACCGGCAGGTACGGAGAGGCGGATGCTATTATCAGGCATTTGTAGTTCGCCACCACTGGGCCCGATGGCTTTGGTAACGGGCGCCCCCATCAGCGCCCCATGCCTTGTTTTGATCGGTTCGACGGTGGTGGAGCCTTCGGTGGGTTCAGGAATGGAGTTTTCGTGGCAGGCGCTGGTAGCTACCAGGAGCATCAGCAGAGGCAAAAGTGTAGAGATTTTCACGGCTATTAGTAATAAAAAAAGATTGAATGTTGCTGATACAAAGTAAGAGAGTTGCCCCTGGCTGCCCTATGCAGAAATTACTCATCTGAATAAAAAAGCTCTTCATTAGTAGAATTAGCGGTATGAAACGTAGCACATGGCCACCTGCTGGTTAATCTGGTTCAGGTTATCAGCCAGCGCGGCCCGGGCATCTCTGCCCGGGCCGCGCTGTTTCATTCAGTTCTTTGACTCCTACCTATTTCAAGTACCTACACCTTCAGTTCTCCTTCTATGGAGTCATCCAAGGTTTTACCCAGCATGGCTCCTACCGTCATTTTCATGAAGGCTATGGCATTGCCATGCTTGTTGTCCCAGTAGTACCCTTCCCTGGCTTCCACTTTTATAACCGTAATACGGGGATCGTCTATTCCTTCCGTAAACCATGTTCTCAGAATAGGATCCCACAATTCCTTGATCAATGTCTTATCGGTTGAAATGGTAGCGACTCCATTGACGCTCAGAAAATCAGAATGGGCCGTTCCCTGGAACAGCAGCTGGACTATATTATCCTGCTTGATCTCCTGGTTCTTATGGCTGTCACTGGCACTCAAAAACCAAAAGGTACCTGACTCATCTACTTTCTGTACCGACATGGGGCGTACTTGTAATGCGTTGCCTGTTCCGATACAGGTACAGAAAAAGCAGGTATTGTTTTTTTCGGCCAGCTCTTTCATGCGTTTACCCGCTTCGGTACCGTGCAGGTCTTCGTGATTCTTTTCCGGTTGCTGCTGATTGATGCTATTCATAAGGCTTTGTATTTTAGATATAATTTGACCAGAAAGTCTGGCAGTAGTTTTCTTATCTTAAAAAGACTATTCCAGCGTTTTTCAGGAAAACGGCGACTCCTCTGGAATTGCACTAAACGTATATATACTGCCGTACAACTCTTAACTACCATAGCGGATAGATTTGTGCCTGTCCCTGCTTTTTGAGCTGTCATCTTCCTTTCCTACCCTACACTCAGGTCATGCTTTATGAACAGGAAAAAAACTACTTTTGCGACCTTTGTATGGAGAATTACAGCCACGCACACAGTGGCTTATTTCATTGCCGGTATCTTTGCCCTAGTACTACTGGATTATGATACCTTTTTTGGGGTTGGCGCCCTGTCCTTTATGCGTCCCACCGCCTCCTACTGGGTGGCAGCCGGTCCGGGATTACAGGTTATAAGGGGAGTGCTTCTATCCTTCTTTTTATTCCCGTTCCGAACGATCTTTTTTGAAACCGAAAAGGGCTGGATTAAATTTTGGCTCCTATCCTTTGGCCTTAGCTACTTACTTACCCTCTCGGCGGCTCCCGGTTCATTTGAAGGGGTAGTATACACCACTATTCCACTCAGGTATCACCTCATTGGGCTTCCCGAGTCCCTTCTCTATCTGACACTATTCACCCTGTTGATGTGGGGGTGGTATAGGTACTCCAGAAAGATTGTCGATATAGTAGCTATCACACTGGTATCCCTGATCGTGCTTATGAGTTTGATGGGAGTACTGGCGGCTTTGGGCCTGATAAAGACATAAATCAGGAGCTCATGAAAGAGCTGGAATAGCCTACCCACTCCCACCAGTGCTTCCATTTCTCGCCCGTTTTTGCTATTTTGCAGCAGTCCGGCTTCCAATGGAGCCGGTGGTCCAGCGTTAGTCAGATCTGCCCACCTTGTCCCATGCTCAACCGAGTCCTTATCATCTTTGCTCACCCGCTGTTTGAGAAGTCCCGCATAAACCGGGAGCTGGTGAGCCAGGTACCCTCGCAGGAGGGCATTACTTTCCATGACCTGTACGAACTGTACCCGGACTTCAATATTGACGTAGAAGCCGAAAAAGCGCTGCTACTAGCGCACGACGTCATCATCTGGAACCATCCTTTTTACTGGTACAGCTGCCCGGCCCTGCTGAAGCAATGGATCGACATGGTGCTGGAAGTAGGCTGGGCCTACGGCCCCGGAGGTACAGCCCTGCAGGATAAGGTGGTCATGCAGGTATTGAGTACGGGAGGGCCTCAGGCCGCCTACCAGCACGGCGGGCACAACCGCTTCACCATCCGGGAGTTTCTGGCTCCCTTCGAGCAGACGGTCCGCCTGTGCCGGATGCACTACCTGCCGCCTTTTGTGGTCCACGGTGCGCACCGTCTGCAGCCTGCGGAAATCCGGGCGCAGTCCGCTGAGTACGCCTCCCTGCTGCGCACCCTGCAGGAGGAGGCCCTGGATGTAGCCCGGCTCAGCCAGTATACCTACCTCAATGAATGGATCAAAGAAACTAAAGTCTTATGAATGGTGATTTTCTCGCTCAGGCCCTGGTGTACCTGGCGGCGGCGGTATTCTGCGTTCCCATCGCCAAAAAAATCGGCATGAGCTCGGTGCTGGGGTACCTGCTATCGGGCATTGTCATTGGGCCCTACGCACTGGGTTTTATCGGACAGGAAGGGCAGGACATTATGCACGTAGCAGAGTTTGGGGTAGTCATGATGCTCTTCCTGATCGGTCTGGAACTGGAACCTGCCGCCTTCTGGCAAATGCGCCGGTCTATTGTAGGCTTTGGTACCGCGCAACTGGCAGGTACTACCCTGCTGCTACTGGCGCTTTTTATGGCCCTGGGCTGGTCCCTGACCATGGCGCTGGCCGTGGCGCTGGCACTGTCCATGTCGTCTACGGCCATTGTTCTGCAGACTTTGAAAGAAAAAGGCCTGTCCAACACCATTGCGGGGAAGTCGTCTTTCTCGGTGCTGCTCTTTCAGGATATTGCTGTTATTCCCATTCTGGCTATACTGCCGCTCCTGGCTACTACGGCCGTACTGCCGCACGAGTCAGGCCACCACTCGCTCATAGACGACCAGCCTGGCTGGATCCAGACCATCCTCGTGATCGGGGCGGTAGGGGCTATTTACGCCGTAGGTAACTACGCAGTGGTACCGCTGCTGCGCTTGGTGGCCAAGACCGGCCTGCGCGAGATGTTTACGGCTTCTTCGCTGTTGCTGGTGGTCGCGGTGGCTTTCCTGATGCAGCAGGTAGGGCTAAGCCCGGCGCTCGGTAGCTTTGTCGCTGGCATGGTACTGGCCAGCAGCGAGTTCAGGCACGAGCTTGAAAGCGACATCGAGCCCTTTAAGGGCCTGCTACTGGGTCTGTTCTTTATCGGGGTAGGAGCCTCTATCAACTTCCAGCTGCTGGCCGAGGCACCCTCCCAGATTGCAATGCTCGTGAGCCTGATCATCGGGATTAAGCTTCTGGTCCTGCTGAGCATCGGAAAAATCTTTAAACTCAAACATGATCAGAACTTCCTGTTTGCACTGGGGCTGAGCCAGGTAGGTGAGTTTGCCTTCGTACTGTTTTCATTCAGCAGTCAGCTCCAGATCCTGGATTCCGACTGGACCGGTAAGCTCACCGCCATTACGGCCATCAGTATGATGACGACCCCCGTGCTGCTGCTGATCAACGAACGGTTCATTGCTCCTTACTTTGGTACCAAAGAAGCAGTTGAGGAAAAAGCAGCCGATAGCATTGAAGAGCACCATCGGGTTATTATCGCGGGCTTCGGGCACTTTGGCAGTACCATCGGGCGACTGCTGCGGGCCAACGGGGTCGAGGCTACCATTCTGGACAATAACTCCGACCAGGTGGAGTTGCTGCGCAAGATGGGCTTTAAGGTCTACTACGGCGACGCCACCCGCCTGGACCTGCTGAAGGCAGCCGGAGCCGGCGAAGCTACCCTGTTCATTGCGGCTATTGACTCCCCCGAAATCAACAAGGAGCTAATCCATACCCTGACGAAGCATTTTCCGGGACTGAAGGTCCTGGCGCGGGCCCGCAACCGGTTCGACGCCTATGAGCTGATGGAAATGGGCATCACCAACATCTACCGCGAAACGCTCTATACTGCCGTACACCTGGCCGTGGATGCGCTGAGCCAGCTCGGCTTCCGCAAGTACAGTGCCACCCGTCAGGGACAGAAGTTTATCCAGTACGATGAGAGGGGTTTGACCAAACTGGCCTCATCCCGGCACGACCTGAGTGAGTACATCATGACCGCCCGGCAGCAGATCGAGTACCAGGAAAAACTCCTGCACGACGACCTCATGCAGAACTTCTCGTCCGAAGACCACTCCTGGGACGGTACCTACGTTCGCGACAACCTGCTGCAGGCGGATGAACAGCCCCTGACTCCATCGGATGTTTCGGCCCGGAAAGAGTAATATCTTATGCAAAAGAAAGCCGAAGGAGGCCGTAGCCTCAACAACTATCCAGCTTTATAAAACCCCTATTTAAAACCTCTCATGAAAAAAGTAGTACTCTTTGCCGCCTCCCTCCTGTTTATGCTCGCCTGTAACAACTCCTCTGAAACTTCCGGCCAGGAAGAAGATACATGGGAGACCTTATTTGATGGTACTTCTACGGATGCTTTACGTGGATACGGGATAGATACGTTTCCGGAGGGAGTCTGGTACGTAGAAAATGGCGCCCTGATCGCTAATCCTGATACGGCCAATCGGGATCTGGTTACCAAAAACCGATACGAAAACTTTGAACTGGAGTACGAATGGGCGGTTGATACGGCCGCTAACTCCGGTATATTTTTTCATGTACAGGAAGATCTGGCCATGGAAGCAGGCAACGGCAATAGTCCCAACTGGCTGGATAATTTTGAAATACAGATTTTGGATGACAAGTACTTCAATGATACCGCGGCCGTGCGGTCGGCCGGGTCATTGTATGATCTCATTGTTCCTACGAATAAGCAGCTGAAGCCGATCGGAGAGTTTAACCAGGCCCGGCTCATCTATAACAATGGCCATGTAGAGCACTGGCTCAATGGCAAGAAGGTACTGGACTTTGATAAGTATAGTCCGGAGATGGAAACGCTGCTGGTCAATAGTAAATTCAAAGAAAACCCCGAGTACCACTCGGACAAAGAAGGCCACATCATGTTCCAGCACCACGGACAGCGGGTTTACTTCAAGAACATCCGCGTGAGAAAGATATAAGACCTCTAAATAACAACGCGCCCCGATTATCACGATCGGGGCGCGCTGTTATTTAGCAAATAGTACGGGCTCAGTAGCTCAGTCGTTGAGCCTCAGGTACCGTTGAAATATGCTGCATCTTACCCTGGCGGAACTCCTGATACAGGCGCCGGATGTCTTCCGGAGTATCACCTATAAAGGGACCATGCGAAACAATAGGGTCATGCTGCGGCTCTCCGGCGTACATAACCACCCGAACGCCCGACTCCCCGGCTATCAGGGAAAGTTCACTTAGAGAAGCCGCATCGGTCCTGTCCAGCCAGCCGACCTGGTCCTGCTCCAGGAGTTCCTTCTCTTCCCCCACCCTGACACTACCTTCCAGTACGTACAAAAAGGTAGTATAGTGGGCCGGAATCTGCTGAATAGTGGCAGTACCCGGCTGCATCTGAATATCGGCTACAATAAGCGGCACATAATTCTGCATGGGAGATGCCACCCCGGCCAGTGCTCCACTGTATACCCGGATGGTCACTCCGTCCGCAGCTACTGTCGGTACCCTTTCCAGGGGCAGGTCCTGTACTCGGGGAAGCGCCCATCTATCCTTCTTAGGCAGATTAAGCCATAGCTGGAGCAGGCGCATCCTGGCTTTGGTATCTATGGTTTCGGTATGAATGATACCGCTCCCGGCCGTCATGATCTGTATATCGCCTCCTTTCATCTTATGAGCCGCATCGCCCACCTCCCCCTCAATCAGGAGCGAAACCGTTTCGAATCCGGCATGGGGATGTGGACCACCTACCGGATCGCCATTCTGTTTGTCCAGAAAATCATCCATGAGCACAATGAAGGGATCGCTATCTGAGTAATCCCTTTGTATGACAGGCCGGGCCGTATGGTCAGGTCCCAGAAAACCCGGTTGAGCCGGGGGTGTCTGTACTACTTCCAGCTTACGATATATTGTCTGATTGGCTTGTGTTGTTGCTAGTGTTTCCATGGTAATTGCTTTTTAGTACAGGGGCTATCCGTTCGAAGGTGGTAATAGCCTGTTGTGATTAATACAATAAAGGTACGCCCCTTTACTATACTTTCGTAAGTACTATACTTTTGGATAGCGCTATACTACAGGGTAGTAACGCACGGGAGCTTTGGCTCCGCCGCCCAGTCTAACGCTCGTCAGAGTAAGGAACGCATTGCCTTTTACACTACATTTACTAAGTTGCCTTGCCTACACCTAGATTCATGGTAGTACCTCCAACCACATCACGTATGACCTTAGGTATACTCAGACCTATCCTTTTGTCCCTACTCCTTCTTAGCTTTTCAGTCTGCAGCCATGCCCAAAGCTGGCGGCCTGATTTCAGAATGCCGCTGGGGCCGGAGGCTATTATGTTATATCCGCATTACACCACATTAAATCATTTTTTGGCGAAGGGTGTATTTGCTTATCAGAACGTTGATCGCTGCAAAGACCAATTAACTATGTTCTACTTCCGGGTAAACAGTCAGGGTAAGATTGATAGTTGAAATCGCTATCCTCTGTCACTTCTGTACCATCAACTGTTGGTCTTAAAGAATACCGAAGACCAATGGGGAAGAGTACTACTGCGCCCCAACCCCATTGCTGCGGCAATCGAAAAATAAGCCTCTGTTATGCTGAAATTAAATCAGTGGCAGTATCCTTAATGATTTCATAATGAGGTGTAGAAAGATTATATTAGTAGTGGAAACTAGATTTCAACATTCTATTGAAGACCTAACTAGTTACCGCCATGAAAACTTCTACCCTGACGGGTTTACTGATGCTATCGCTCGCAGCATGTGTCGGCCCCATAGATGATACGATCGTTGCTGAGCCCTCCGACTGGTATGTGATCACGGCTCCTGAGGCACGCCCAATTGAGGCGGTACACGGTACTATTGATGGTACCTTAGTTATCACTACGGGCCCCCGGATATATACGACCAGGGATAAAGGCAAGACCTGGCATACAGCCAACTATAAGGAAAAGGTGGGGCTATTCGGCTTTATGGAAAGTGGTGATACCCTGATCGTACTTAGCACCAAAAGAATCGAAAAGTCCAATTCCACCGAAAGCAGGTCCTACGCCATGCTTCCTTCCTTTTACAGCCTGGATCAGGGGATGAACTGGCTGCCTTACAAACAACGGTATGATCATGAAAGTGTGAAGGTACCTTTGAACCGGGTTAAATCAGGCACTGGCACGGAGTACGCCATCAACTACAAAGAGGTAAAATACCAGGATGCTAACTATATTGAAACAGTTGGTATCATCTCCTCAACGGGTAAGGAAATCAATCTTCCTCTAAAACATCAGCTAAGCAGCCTTTACTGTGACAAGCAATCACGACTATATGTATGCGCTTCCGCGCCGGTATGTGAGGGCGGAGCAGACTTCTCGTACTGTGACGATGCGAATGGTACTCTCTATATTTCCAAAGGGTCAATGTAGCGTGTGCGACAAAGCATAAAAGCAAAGGCCGGATCTTCTCAGATCCGGCCTTTTTTCATGATCAGTAGGATGAGCATAGCCCATTGTGGGCATTATCGTACTACCTCGGTACTAGTATTGTATATCCTGGCAACAGCTCCTGCAATGCGCATTTTCAACTGCCTTAATCTCCTATTTACATTGGTCACTTCTCATTGGTCACTGGTAGCTAATCAATGGTCACTAACTGCCCCTACTCCGCCAGGTTAAACTTCAGCTGTACCCCACCTGATGTAGTAGAACGGTAGAACGAGTTCGACACCAGCGGGTCGTTAAAGGTACGGTCAAAGTAGAACTGCATGCTCAGGCGGTTATTGACCACGTAGTTGACAGTAGGCCTTAGCTGGAAGTTGATGTTTCCGGCAATGGGAATATTCTGTCCGTCAAACTTACGCTGGATGGCCCGGGTATCCCGGAACGACATGCCGATTTGTACTGTGAGGTCATTTTTGAGCTTTCGCTTGGCTCCGTTTACTTTGAAAGGTATCGGCACGTTGTTCTTGGTAAAACCAATGCTGAGCGTCAGATCCTGGTTGAATAGCTCCGCTACCTGTGCGTTTGACATGTTCAGGGCTACGGTACGGTCGCGGTTGTAGTCGAGGCGGCCCGTGATGCGGCTCTGCGTCCGGAAGTTGATACCCACCAGCGGCGCAAACTTCTCCGACATGGTAATAGTACTCATCACGAACACCGGCACGTACTGCCCCAGGTAGTTGGTCCGGCTCGACAGCGGATAGCCCGTCACAGCCAGGTTGACGTACAGAGCTTCGTAGTCAAGTGATGAAGTAAAGTTACCCACGCTGTACGTAGACACGTAGTTGTGCGTCAGCGTAAAGGAACTGAACAGCTTCTTGAACGGCGCCAGCTGCGACAGACCGTTGTAATCAATACGCCAGTTAGGCATCGGGAAGCCCAGGAACGGCGAGATACGTACCGTATTGGGATCTTTACCGGTATAGGCCGCAAAGAAGGCCGGAATAAGTACATCCTGCGAATTCTCGTTGTACTCACCTGCGGCCGGGTTCTCTCGGTTGAGGCGTTCGCGGAGTATCTCGCGGTAGGCTCTGAACTTATCAAATACCGGCGAAGAGTTGTCGCGGTTCATCTTGGTAAAGGCCGTCCGGAACGACATAAACGACATGCTGAACTGACCGTTGCGCACGGCGCTCTGGCTGATAAACTGCCCTCCGGCAAACTCCGGACGGTAAAACTCCTGGTAAGCATCCTGACGGGTTAGTCGGGCTTCGATCTGCATCCGGAAGTCTTTGAACGGTTCCAGGGTAGTTCGCATGTTGAAGTTCTTCTGTACCGTCTGCTGGAAAGGCTGGTTCAGGACCGTACTGGGCGAAATCCAGCCATTGTTAGCGGCCTTTACGTGAATATTCCGGTTCTGACTACCCAGTACAAAAGGCAGCCCCGGCGCGTTGGCGTTGTCCAGTCCAAAGTAGGTAGGCGTACGCAGGTATCCGGGCAGAGCAGTAGTTTCTAGGATTGTATAGCTCACGTTGATTCCCCGTACGGTCATAAGTACCCGCGTGAGGTTCTTGAGTACCTGGCTGCTTCCGGCTTCTATTTCTTCTATATCACCCGGGCTGCGGGCGAAGTTCTTACGCGGCGCCGAGGGTGAGTTGGCAAAGCGCAGGTACTTGAGCTTGTTGTAAAGTGCTACGAAGTCAACCCGGCCGGTAATCCCCCGCTCGCGGCTGTTACGAATTATGTTTCCGAACGGAGTACCCAGCGAATCGGTAAGCCCCAGGGCGTTGGCCTGGAACTGGTACGCGATCGTATGGTTGTAGTCAGCAGCCATCCAATCAGTCAGCGGCAGCTTGTCGAGTGGCAGACGGTAGGTGAGCCGTATGCGCTGGTCGAAGTTCTTGATCCGTCCGAGCGTCTTGAAGTTATTCCAGAGTGAGTCCTGCTTTTGGGTAGTATTAATATCTCCGCGTGGCTCATCCACAATGGCATTAGCTACAGTATTGTACGTCAGGATGATATTCCGGGTCAGGTTCCAGGTTATATCGTAGTAGCGGTTAAACCAGAAGTACTTCTCGAACATCGGCTCCATACCGGCCGTAGTAAGCTCTGAATTGCGAAGCTGCGTTTTGGTAAAGCTCCGGTCAATATCTCCCCGAACGGCCACCGAGGTAGGCATCGGAGTGAAATTAAATTCCTTCAGGAAGCCCAGGTACCGGCTGTTGGTCTCCCACTTCCGGAAGGGCTCGATGGCCTTGGGCTGGCTGGCGTACGCATAGGCCACCCCCGCCCGGTACATGCGCTGCGAGTACATCTCCGTCAGGATGTTGGTACGGGTCAGGTCGCTGTACGCGTAGGTAAACGAGAGGTTCTCGAAGTCATAGAAATGGCTCCTGGCCCCCGGTGCGGTCTTGGTCTTGCGCACATTGGACAGGTTGATCCCCCTCCGGACGGTATTATCCTCGACCAATCGGCGATAGCGCTCCCTGGCCCCGGAGTTATCCAGGTTTTCCAGCGTAGTGGACAGCGGCATATCCGGATCAAGCGGGTTGAAATGCGGGGCGATCCGGCGACTGTCGTAGTTGACGTACATCGGTATACTGAATCCCCACTGCTGCGGCAGCAGCTTATCCAGGGCTATGTTGGAAGATATACCAAACTCCGTAGTGGTAGCTCTTGAGCGCTCTCCGATCTTCTGCTGCACGTTACCAAAGCCAAAGGTTTCGATGCGTCCGGAGGCCGTTACGGTAGCAAAGTCAGCCAGTTTGGCGTTAAGCTGCCCAATGGCGGCCTGCCCGGCCGTCTGATCGTAGCCCTCCACGTGCATCTCATTCACCCAGATACAGAAATCCCTGGAGCGCTCATCTGAAGTCTTAGGGTTACGCATTCCGATCATGATTACCCGCACGGCACTCAGGTCAGGATTACCTACTACCGTTACTCTGTAGCGGCCGTCTCTGGTCGTGATGGTATACGGGAGCGAAATGGCCCGGTTGCTGGCTTTATTGCGCTCCGACTTAGCCCGTATCAGCTCATCAAAGGCAATATCCAGCTCATTCCCTAGCGGCCACACCGCTTCCGGCTGACCCACATTCTCAGGTGTGGCCTGCAGATTGTCAACCTCTATTTCGTAGTAGTTTTGGGTATTGTCAGTACCCAGGCGCAGGAAGGCGCTTACCTGTCCGCTTTCGTTGTCGTTGTTGTGCATGTGAATGTACATGCGCAGGCGCTTACGGAACTGCAGGTCCAGGTTTACGTTCTTGAATACCGCCCGTGAGTCGCCGTCGCGAAGCTCACTTACGCAAAGGCTCATGGCCTGCTCGTTGAGCTGGAAGTTGGCCTGGGGCTGCGTAAAGTCCTGATCGCGTTGCCAGCCCGGAGGTACGGCGTAGATGTACTTCTTCTCGGCATTATTGGCCTGGCTGTTCTCTTCGATACTTACGGTACCTACGGTGAATCGGGCATCGTACGGCTCGGGTACCTCCTGCAGGCCGGGAGCATCCAGATCAGCGGTATATTTGCGATACTGCTGCCCTACCATCTGCAGCTGAGCAAAGCGCAGTACGACCGGCTGCTCAAACTCCGTCAGGTACATCCTCACAAACCGAATGGACTTAAAGCCATTGATATTACCGAACTTCCGGGTAAACTCCTTCACCGGAACCCGGAACAGGTACCAGTTGGCTCCGCTAGCTACCGTCTTATCCACGATATAGCCCTTTCCGATATCCAGGCCTCCCGGCTTCAGATCAATTTCGTATTCGTAGAAAGCCTCGTTGTCATTGATGGTATTATCCATGTTGAGGTCTTCGGCGTCGGGTATATTGGTAGCGGCAGGCGTTACATCCCCCGAGCGGGCGTTGCTTTCGGGCGAGTTGCGCTCCATACCACTGTAGTACTTGTAGCGCTCAAGTACCTTCATATCCTGAGCATCCAGCTCTTCGCCCAAGTAAAACTGAAAATCGTCGCCGGAAGGATCCGCCAGAATACGTTCCCGGGCTTCGGCGGTAAGATTAGCCGGCAAAAGGTCCAGGAAGCGCTCCCGGAAGTAACGGCGCTCCTCCGCATTGCTCAGTCCGTCCAGACCTACATCCTGCTTCTCGCGGGCACCGGGCTCATTGCTGAAGGCATTGATGAGGTACTGCTGCCTGGTAACGATTCCCCAGGCCGTGGAGTCTATCTGAGTCCCGGCACGGGTATCATTGATGGGTAACCCGTTTTCAAAGTTGTAGCGGCCATCTGGTATCACATCTTCCGACACATCTCCCAGGTTAAACATCAGCTTACCACCCGTGTTATTGTTCTGGTTCAGGAATCCATCCCGTATAATACCTTTATCTCCCTGAATGAAAGGATCCATCATCCAGAACTCGATGTTCTCGATATTGGCGTTGTCGAAATCAATATCTGAGGTGATAGCCCGGCTGATGGCCCCGAAGTTACGCTTGGCTTCTTTGAGTCGGCCGTTGGGGTCCAAGTCGGGGTTGTAGTTATACATCCCGCGCTCGCTGGGGTAGTAGGCTATATCCAGGATAGACTGCGGCAGATTGAGCGGGGGTACCGAACGACCAGGGAAGAGCCACTGTGGTTGAAACAGTCTTTCGTAGTAGTTTTCCAGGTCCTCCGGGGTTAGATTGGTCGGACGCTGACGTCCTAACCCAAAACCATTGGTACCAAAGATATTATCAACGGTATAGGCTGATATATGAGCCCGTCGGTACCCGTACTCGAGTGGGTTGGTGGGCGTACCCTGCGGAAACTGCGGTGGGGTAGCACCCAGGCGCCAGCGCGTAGGCTGACGGGTTAGGTCATAAATAGTACGTGCCGCCTCAAAATCATCTACCAGAGAGCGATTGTTGACCCGTGGAGATACGCCCGGGAATAGCTGCGCTACTTCTCCCCGGAACTGGATGTTGGACATCTCCTTGGTCTGCAGCAGGGGCAGCTTGTCGAGCAGCTTGGTCAGGAAGGGGGATTCTTTACGAATATTGGCATCAAAACCTACGATGGTGTTATTGGTAGGTTCATTGCCAATGGCTACCCGCGTCAGGAATCCGGCGGGCGTCTCGCGATGACGCATGGCAGTCATACCCAGGCTGATGTCGTTGTTGACGACATAGTCCATCCGGGTACCCAGCAGAGACCGGATCTGGTTGTTGAACATATCCGGGCGCTCATACTCAATCACGATCTCACGACCAGAGTTTAGTACGCTGGGATTCACCAGACGTACCCGCCCGATCTGCGCCTCTACCACGAAGTCCTGTCCGGGTGCCAGCGATACACCTCCGGCCGTAACCGTCACTGACTCCTCTGATACACCAAACGGCAGCTGCACATCGGTACCACCGGCCGACTGGTAGGAGCCTTTGAGGTAGTACTTATTTTTTTCGTTGATCTGCTGCGCATCAATCATGGTAGTGTTGTAGAGCTCCTGGAACACATACTTGTCTTTCAGGATCTCCTCGTCCGATCCGAAGTACTGGGCCAGGTTAGAACCAAAGGGCTCCAGCACCGGGAAGAAGATACGGCCCGTCTTGGGATCGATAGTTACGCCCTCTACGTAGTCGAAGTTACCATCAGGCTGCAGGTCGTTGACGGGGTTCAGCCGGTCCAGCCCTACGAGGCGCAGCAGGGGCCGGTTCTGAAGGAGCCGTCCTTCCTGCAGGTTGGGGTTATCAATACCGGTGAGGTCATCTTTGTAAATAACGCGCAGCTGGAAGCCCTGCCGGTCTATCTGGTTGGTACCTAAGGTATAGACGTTCTTCATCATCAGATCCCACATCGGCAGCTGGGTGTTGTTGCGGATTGTTGATGATTTAAGGAGTTTCAGCGCTATTACTTCATCATCCTTACGATTTTGGTAATCTTCGGTAAGCTCACCTACCTTGTAGGTCCGGCCATTCAGCGTATACTCGTACGCCACGGCCAGTACCTCGTCATTGCGCAGAGGTACCGTCAGTGAGATATAGCCTAGTTGGGGATGAAACTTGTACTCACGGTCCAGGATCAGTTTCTTGGCACCACGCAGTACTTCGTAATCAATGCTTTTCTGCAGCCCCAGCCGGTTGGTCAGCTCGAAGTTGGTCTGGTCTACCTGCCGGAAGGTTTCGCCGTTCGTCAGATTGGCATACAGAGCATTGGCCTGGTTATCGGCCGGGAGCCGGGTATTAGTAGGCTGCAGGTTAGGATTGGCGGCGTTGTGAGGACGCGGTTCTCCCAGATCAGCAAAACCGGCAATGTTCCGTAACGACTCAGTGGTAGTGGTACGGTTGGTAACGTACACTTCCAGGCGCGTAATAGTCACGCCCGATGTAATCATGGGCAGGTTCTTGAGCGAGCCTTCGTAGTTATTGCGGAAGTACTGCGACAGGAAGAAGTGTCGGTTTTCGTCGTAGTGGTCTACCCTAATCTCGAAGTCTTTGGTCTGAGCTCCTCCGCGTAGTACAATACGTTCCTTACGGGAACGCTGCTGCGACGCCACTACCGTAGCCCGCAAACGTCCCAGCTGCAGCTCGGTCTTCAGACCAAAGAGGTTCTGCACACCGGGGATCAGCTGGCTGTTCAGCGGCCAGTTGATATTTCCGGCCTCGATCTTACGTACCAGACTTTCTTCGGGTGCTTTGTAGTTGAGGCGAAGGGCGTTTTCAAAGTTAAAGCTGGCTTTGGTATCGAAGTTGGTCAGGAATCCCATCCGTTCGCCCAGCTTGGCATTGAAGTTTATATTAATCTGCTCATTGAATATAAAGTTGGTGTTGCGCCGCTGCCGTACCGGCACCGCCGGATTATCAATGAACTGGTGCATCACACCAAAGTCAAGCGCAACGAAGCCATTGGGCCGGAAGTCCATCAGATCGCTCCCGAACAGCTTGTCCAGGGCTGGAGGCAGGTCCAGCTTGGGTAGTACGCCTCTCCCTCCCATGGCGCTTTTGCCATCCTGCCGGGCGGCATACTCGCGCATCAGGCTCAGCATCACGCGCCGGTTCTGCAGCTCGTTATAGGAGCGAAAGTCCATGCTTTCGGCCGGGCGGTAGTCAAGGGTTCCGGTGGGTGTTTTTACCTCTTCGGATATCACTACCCGTCCGGTCGTATCCAGATGGATATCCGTACGAACGTTAGGCGGTTCTTTTAAATAAAATGGAGAACGGGGACGCGGTTCCGCAAATCTATTGCGATAATAGTCCTGCCAGCGAAGCAGGGTCTGGCGTCCCGAACGCTTGAGGCCATCGCCAGTTGTATCGGTGCCTAAGGTATCTTTCCAATACGTCACAAACTGACTATCGGGATCCTTAACAGGCACATAATCCGTTGAAGCTGTTGCCAATAGCAACGCTCCAGCCGATACGGTTACTGACCGGAAAATTAGTTGGTAAATTGTTCCTGACAAAGCCTATCACACTTAATTGAGGGGGTCGGTTTTCTAACCTTTGCTTTTGCAAAGACACAACGTCTAAAACCTTGCCAATATTCTTCTGGGCAAGTTTTTTTTTAGCAAAGTGCCTAGCGAAGAGCCAGCTTGATCAACTGCTCTACTGTGATGTCGTCTCCTTCTCGTTTCAGAATAGTATCAATACTTTTCTCGGCAGTAGGCTTAGGTATACCGAGCGTCACCAGAGCAGCCAGAGCTTCATTGCGTACCTGATTACCTGAGGCACCAGCCATAAGTGGTACCGGTGAAGTCAGGGACTCCTTTCTCATTTTGTCTTTCAGCTCCAGAATAACCCGTTGGGCGGTTTTAGCACCAATCCCTTTGATCGACTGTACCACCCGCACGTCTTCATTCGCAATAGCATGGCGTATCTCGGAGGAAGATAGTGAAGAGAGCATTACCAGGGCAGTAGACGGCCCCACTCCCGATACACCTACCAGGTCCAGAAACAAGTGCTTTTCGTCAGGCCCGGCAAAGCCAAACAGTACATGTGCATCTTCACGGATATTCAGATAGGTAAACAGCTTGCATCGCTGGCCAGGCTCGGGCAGTGCACCGTAAGTCTGTAGCGAGATCTTCACTTCGTATCCGACTCCGTTGGTATCAATTATGGCGTATGCAGGATCCTTATGAGCTAGTTTTCCTTCAACGTAGGCAATCATGGTATGGGAAGGTTTTTCGGTGCAAGATAGCTACTAAAGCAATCACCCACAAAACCTTCCTGAAAGGTTGTGTGGGTGATGCATGATTCAGGCCTTATAGTAACTAAGTATTGATAATCAGCTTCTGGCCGGGCTTGAGAGAATTACCTCGGATATTGTTGGCTTTTTTGATCTGGTCGATGGTCAGGCCATACTGCTGGGAGAGGTTCCACAGGGTATCGCCGTTCTGTACGGTATGGTAGCGGAGTTTAAGAGCTTTCTGGGTTTTAGCTGGTCTGGCCTCTTTCTCTCTGGCAGAAGCAACGCTGGCTACCTCGGCACCCTCACCGTAGACTACCAGCTTCTGCCCGCGCTGGATGGCGCTGCCCGACAGGTGGTTCCACTCTTTCAGATCGCTCATCTCTACATTATACTGCTTGGCAATCGCAAAGAGATTATCTCCGGCTTTTACCACGTGCGTCTGCTTACGTCTGGAAGCTACGGCCGAAGTAGTCGGAGCGGCGGCAGTCTCTTCTGCTTCTTCCTCTACCTCTTCCTTAGCAGAAGCCAGAGCCTCTTCGCTGGCCTTGGCCGGAGCGAGTGAAGCCGAAGCCACTAGGGTAGTCTTAACAGGTGTTTTTACTACCTCTTCTTTATAGATCACCAGCTTCTGTCCGCGCTGGATGGCATTTCTTGATAAACGGTTCCAGTCTTTTACTTCGCTTACGTCCACCTTATACCGCCTGGCAATGGCGATCAGGTTATCACCCGACTTTACTACGTGAGTCAGTTTGCGCTTCTGGATGGTAGTTGTGGTTTTGGGAGCCAGGGCTGCTTCCACTTTTTCTGCCGGGACCTCTTTGTTGGCTGCCAGAGCTTCTGTACTTACCTGAGTTGTAGCTACTGTCGTGGTAGAGGCAGGTGTTTTGGCTGCCGCCAACGTAGCGTTAACAGGAGTCTTCACAGCTACTTCACGGTACACGATTAGCTTCTGTCCGCGCTGAATGGTACTCTTGCGCAGGTGATTCCAACCTTTTATATCCTGTACATCCACATCATAGCGATTCGCGATGGTATTCAGGTTTTCACCCCGCTTCACAATGTGGGTCATCTTACGCTTCTGGTAGGTTACCGTAGTTTGTTCGCTGGGTACTTCGGCCGACGCCAGCATTACACCTGCGGGAAGCTGTAACTGCATCCGGCACGAATCCATAATCGCAGAGCGGTGGGAGTTAAAGTAGGCGTACTTTTCGGCAGGTACCTTGAGGACAAAGTTTCTGAAGTGGCCCGGAATCTGGGTACCTACAATCTGAGGATTCAACTTCACGATCTCCTCCATATTTACTCCGCTGAAATGGGCAAACCTGGTAAGATCCAGCTGCCCGTTGATGTGCAGCGTATCAAATGCCATAGGGAACTCCGGATTGACAGGTACGATCCCGTGATCGTGACCGTAGTGCATCATGTACGTGATAGCTACGTACTGAGGTACATAAGAGCGGGTTTGCTGCGGCAGCGCGTTGTAGATGGTCCAGAAGGAGTCACCACCCGAGCGGCGCATTGCGCGCCTAACGTTACCGGGCCCGGTATTATACGAAGCTAGTGCCATTTCCCAGTCCCCAAAGATCCGGTACAGCTGGCGCAGGTACTTACAGGCCGCCTCGGTTGACTTTACAGGGTCGAATCGTTCGTCGATATAGTTGTCCTGGTACAGGCCAAACTCACGACCCGTAGCCGGCATAAACTGCCAAAGTCCTCCGGCACTGGCGTACGAGATAATCCGGGGGTTCAGGCCGGACTCAATCATAGACAGGTACTTGAGCTCGGTCGGCAGGTTGTATTTCTTAAGGTATTGCTCAAAAAGAGGCAGGTACAGGGGGGAGTGCTCCATCATGCGCCGCGTAAAGTGCGGCTTCGTGTAGATAAAGTACTCTACAAACTCATGGGAGGCTTTGTGATAAACAAGCGGTACTTCTCGTTGCAGCTTTGCGAAACGTTCTCGCAGGAGATCCCCCGGAATTGCGGGTCTTTCAGTGATCACTTCCACGTCCAGGGTATTGATTTCATCAAGAACACCAATCGTATCTGGCTCAAATTCTAACTCTTGTTGGGGTCTTGCCTGCGTAGGTACATTCCACAAGCCCACCGTAATGGCAGAAAGCCATAGTACTCGCTTAAAGATTTGCATCAGTGTAGAGGTTACGGATGAGTTTTGGTTACTAGTTTATTGAAAAAATTATAATTTATCAAATTTACTGCGCATTTTCAGCAGTATTGATTAAATCGGTCAGGTGGTGTGCGAAAGCCAGCAGATGGTCCTCCGCGAACGGACGGGACATCAGCTGTATTCCAATGGGTAGCCCGGCATCATCCGTACCGTTAGGTACTGATATGGCAGGGGCTCCTACGACGTTGGCTTGTACGGTGAAAATGTCAGCCAGATACATCTGTAACGGATCATCCATTTTTTCACCCAGGCGAAAAGCCGTGGTGGGAGTCACCGGCGAAACCAGGAAATCGTACTGCGTAAGTAACCGTTCGGTTTCGTTCTTTATTAATTCTCTAACGCGTTGCGCCTTCGTATAGTATGCATCGTAGTAATTTGCACTTAAAACAAATGTCCCTAGCAGTATACGACGGCGTACTTCGTCCCCAAACCCTTCGGTACGGGACTTCTTGTACAGGCTCTCAAGGTCCTGCGCTTCGGGGCTGCGGTAACCGTACCGTACGCCATCAAAGCGCGACAGGTTAGAGCTAGCCTCCGCAGTGGTAAGTATGTAGTAAGTGGGTAGGTAGTAGCGAAGCAGGGGCATGTCGATGGGCTCTACTACGTGGCCCTGTTCCCGAAGCTGATCGAGTACAGCCTGGGTACGCTCCCGAATGGCAGGCTCTACGGCCTCACTTTCGATCGCTTCACGCAGGTAGCCGATCCGGGCGGTAGTATTCCACTGGAGTTGCTGGCTGTAGGCAGGTACTTCACGGGTAGAAACGGTACTATCGTATTCGTCGGCTCCGGCCATTACTTCCAGCAGTAAGGCAGCATCCTCTACACTTTTGGTGATAGGGCCGACACAATCAAAGGAAGAAGCATAAGCAAGGAGTCCCCAGCGCGATATGCGCCCATAGGAAGGCTTAAGTCCCACGACATTGCAGAATGCCGCAGGTTGACGAACGGAACCTCCAGTGTCGCTTCCGAGCGAAGCGTGACACAGGTCGGCCTGAACAGCAGCGGCGGAGCCTCCCGACGACCCGCCAGGTACCCGGTCAGGGTCAGCAGCATTACGGACGGGACCAAAATAGGAACTTTCGTTGGAGGAACCCATCGCAAACTCATCGCAGTTCTGGCGGCCGATAATAATAGCATCTTCATCCAGTACACGCTGTACGGCTGTAGCCGTAAAGGGGGAGCGATAGCCGTCCAGTATGCGGCTTCCCGCCTGCACTCCATGACCCGTATGGCAAAGTACATCCTTCACGCCCAGCACCATCCCGGCCAGTTTGCCAGCCTGGCCTTCGCGGATACGCGCATCTACTTCACGGGCTCTTGACAGAGCCTCGTCGGAATATACTTCTACAAATGCATTGAGATGACGGTTCGCCTCGATTCGGGCCAGGTACTGCCCTACTAATTCCTCACAGGTAGTTATTCCTGCACGCAGATCGTACTGTATATCAGCCAGCGTCAGGTACTCTTTCAAAGTCAGATAGGTTGAAAGGTTACACAAAAAACTAAGAGCCGTTCTTAGTTGGTCTACGAAAAACGGCTCCTTAAAAATAAGATCTTAATACCTTAAGGTAAGAGGCTATAGATACCCGCGAGGGTATTAGTTAGCAGGTGAGTCTTCGATGCTCTTCTCGATATTCTCTTTCACATCTTTGGTAGCAGACTTGAACTCCTTAATGCCTTGGCCCAGACCACGCATCAGTTCAGGAATCTTCTTGGCGCCGAAGAACAAAAGAATGAACAAGGCTACCAGGAATATCTCCTGTCCTCCCAATCCCATAAATGCCAAAATCGATACGAATTCCATGCTTATTGTTGTTTTATTATGATTACAAATTTAGGGATTCTTTCTTAGGATGAAAGAATTTTTAAACATTTATCCAATATTAATAACCTGCTTCTGCCTCTCCCACAGGCTGAACTTGTCGATCTCGCCGCCGAGTGTCTTGAAAAGCCAGCCCATCAGCGCCAGGTCATCAGCAATACCAATGATTGGCAGGAAGTCGGGGATCAGGTCAATGGGCGACACGAAATAAATCAAACAGGCCACTATCTTTACAAAGCTGCTGGATGCTATACCCCGGTATTCACCATTGGCGTAAGAACGTACCATTCGTACCAGTAACTGGAGCTGATCAATTGCATCCGTGAGGCTGTTACGCATACCTTTTTGATTTGACTTCTGTAAAACCTGCTGTACTAACAGCAGCATTGCAGCCTTATTTTTACTCAAACGACCAGCTTTGCCTAGGGCTTTACTAAAAAAAATTGAACGTAATACGCGGGTAATCAGTGAGCTGTTTGCCATGGTGTGTATTGTGAAAAGTAATTAGGTTTAGGTATATAACTATGATTTTCAAATAAAAATTGCGTCCGCTACTTATCCAAACAATTTACTTTCAAAAAAAATCCCTATCTATGGATAAAACAAATAATGTGTCCTATTTTTGGACGGAATAGAACTTTTTTAACTTCTTACAAATCACTTAACATGAAAATAACTGTAGTAGGGGCTGGTGCCGTTGGGGCTACCACTGCCGATAACATCATTCGTCGTGAATTGGCTGAGGAAGTAGTACTATTAGATATTAAAGAAGGGGTCAGTGAGGGTAAATCACTGGACATGTACCAGACGGCCGCCCTCCTGGGCTTCAACACCAAACCCATTGGTTCTACTAATGATTACGAAAAAACCAAAGGTTCGGATGTAGTGGTGATTACTTCGGGGCTGCCCCGCAAGCCCGGTATGACCCGCGAGGAGCTGATCGGGATCAACGCGGGCATCGTCAAATCGGTTACGGAGAATATCCTGAAATATTCGCCCAAGGCTATCATTCTGGTAGTATCCAATCCGATGGATACCATGACCTACCTGGCCCTCAAAGAATCAGGTATCCCCAAGAAGCGCCTCATCGGTATGGGAGGTGCGCTGGACAGCGCCCGCTTCAAGACCTACCTTGCCCTGGAGATGGACGTTTCGCCCAATGACATCCACGGCATGGTAATCGGTGGCCACGGTGATACGACCATGATTCCGCTGACCCGCCTGGCTACCTACAACGGTATTCCCGTCAGCCGTTTCCTGCCGGCCGAAAAACTTGAAAAAATAGCCGCTGATACCATGGTGGGGGGTGCTACCCTGACCAAGCTCATCGGTACCTCGGCCTGGTACGCTCCCGGTGCGGCCTCGGCCATGATCGTGGAGAGCATCGTTCGCAACCAGCGCCGGATTGTGCCCTGCAGCGTGTACCTCAACGGCGAGTACGGCCAGAAGGACATCTGTATGGGTGTACCCGTGGTGATAGGCCGCAACGGCTGGGAGAAGATCATCAACCTGCGCCTGAGCGATGCCGAGAAAGCCGCCTTCGAAAAGTCGGCCGATGCCGTTCGTAACATGAACGCCGCCCTGAACCTGAGCGTGTAGATTACCTTGATCAACTAACTTATTGATATAACAAGCCCCCGCCGGTGTTCCGGCGGGGGCTTGTTTTTGGAAATGATGCGATACTATTTATAGGCTGTGGGGACACAGCCCAAGGTGTAGAAAATACATTCGTTTCTATCTAATGTTCTCGTTGCCACTGGATAACCTCCGAAACTTAAAGTGTTCTCATTTCGCAATACCGGAATAGGTTATACCATACTGACTTTAAGTAGTCGCCCCAACAGTACCAGTCCAAGGGTCGATAGGATCCAAAAAGTCCAGAAAAAATATTTGAATCCTGCCGTCACAACAAAAGAGTCCTTCTCTGTAAGACCGTCATCCTTTGAAACGCCATAATAGCTGAATAACAGATAGTAAATAATTGCGGTTGGGATTGCAGTTGCAATCAATCCAACAATAAATTTATTGGGATGGGACCCGAAAATATCACCTCCATTGATTATAAGATCGGCTATCATGAAGATATTCAACAACAAGCCTCCGGTACCTAATCCTACCTGAAACAGAGCAGCTATCCAAGCTGAACTCTTATTAGTACTAGCCTGATTATCCTTCAGGTGCAGCGAAAAGAAGGTGTAGTAATATCTATATAGAAATCTCATTTCAAGTGGTCAATATCAATGTGTTGCTAAAATAGTCCCTAAGTCTAATTCTTAGGATAACGTGTTAAAATAAGTTAAAGAGAAAGTACTTCTTCCAACTTCCGCTTACCTTATGAGCACTTCTTTATCCATCACTCATACACTTCCTTATGAGAAAGCTTCACACCCGCCTGGCCCTGTTTCTCTTCGTTCTCTTCTCATGTCAGTTCACCATTGTAGTTGCCCAGCAGAAACCCACAGCCAAAGTACTCATTGACTGTAACTATTGCGCTGGACAGCAAGTCGCAGCCAACGTAGCAGACCCGTTCTCTAACGGTTTTACTCTACTTGAAAAAACACAGGCAGACTCTGCCGGACAAGCCTCGCTGACTATTCCCGTCAGCGATCCCTTATTCGCTTACATTACGATAGGACCGGGCGTTCTGGGGCAGGATTCAGTCTATAATCTCTACCTGGAGCCTGATCAGGTGCTGACACTATCCATCAAGAATGATAAAGTACATTACACCGGTCAGCTGAGTGTAGTTAATGAGTACCTGGTAGCATCCGGAAATATTACTAATAAAGTGTGGGATACGGCCAATGCGTTAGTGGGCCAATTCAGTAAATTTACCAAAGAGGAACAGGACAAGGTACTGGAGTCGTTTAACAAGCAGTTAGTCCCACTCCACCAGACTATTATAAATGACAGCCGCCTTTCTCCCTAACAAAAAGATTTACTGATAGCCAATAATCAGCTGCTGGTTCAGTGGAGAATGTTGGCATTAGCAGGCCCCGACATAAAGAAATTGAAGGAAGAAAGCAGCTATGAAGCCACCTCCTTTCTAAAAGAACTGCCGATTAACGCTTCTTACGTAAAGGCAAACCTGGATGCATACAGAAGAGTCATAGACTTTGAAATTAGTAACAATCTGACTGGGTTGATCTACTATACTTTGGAGAAGGACGGAAAAACTACAAATAAGGATACGCTACTTGTACTTATCGATAAAGCTATACGTAGCAATGCCCGTCTGGCTCCGATCAGGGAGTTCCTACTGGCAAAGAATACCCACTTGTCTCTCACAGACTATGGGCTAAGACCTTCAGTAATTCAGCAGTTTACCCAATTCACGGAGGAATATCCCAACTCTCCCTACACTCCCACCCTTGAAGCGATATTTGATAAGTACTATGAAGTAGGAGAAGGAAAAGAAGCCAAAGACTTCACAGCTATAGATCCTAACGGAAAGGAGATACGTCTGTCAGACCTGAAAGGAAAAGTAGTATATGTAGACACCTGGGCTACCTGGTGCGCTCCCTGTCTGGCAGAGTTTCCGCACTCGAAGAAAATGGTGGAGCATTACCGCGGGAATGATAAGGTAGTATTCCTGTTCGTTTCTACCGATACAGATACCCAAAAGTGGAAATCATTTGTGAATAGTAATAAGGTACCCAAGGGCATGCATGTAAACTATAACCCCGAGAAACAGAAACCGTCTCTTCATGAGCTATATCGCATGCGTGGGATTCCTCACTACATACTAGTTGATAAAGCCGGTAAAATTAAGGTCAACCGGGCACCACGCCCTTCTGAAAAAGAGTCGTACGTATTAATTGATGACCTTTTGGACCAATAGTTAGCTAGATACTCCTGTACTAGCATATACTATTAAGTAATACTGTAAAATCCCCCGCCGGTGTTCCGGCGGGGGATTTCTTATTTACCACTATTCAACCACTCGACAGATCTAGCTGTATCCGCTGATTACATTTTACTCAAAACTCTCTAGTACTCTAACAATCAACCATTTATTTAATATATTTATACGTCAGATTAGTAGCTTTTCTTCCTTTGCCCATTCACCACTTTTTCCACAATAAACCAATCCACACGATGAGAAATCAATGGAAGTCTTTGGCGGTAATCCTGCTGATCGGCGGGTTATCAGGATGTACAGATCACGAGTTGACCAACAATGTTGTTTCTCAGAGCGGACTAGCCCTTAGTCCCCTGCAGGAAGTACCTCAGAAGAATAGTCCGGCAACGGGAACGGCTACTGTATCGTATGACAAGACTACCCGAATGCTTACCTACACGCTCACCTGGAAGGACCTGACAGGCAACCCGGTCGGGTCGCACATTCACGGGCCGGCCCCGCGAGGCACGAATGCAGGTATTCTCCATGATTTCACGGCTCCGCTTCCCAAGACTACGTCAGGTACCTTTACCAACTCCGTACGGGTAGATGGGGTCAATCTTAAGGAAGAAGATCTGCTCAACGGGCTGTACTACTTCAATATCCATACGCCCGCCAATCCGGGCGGTGAGATCAGGGGACAGATAGAGTTTTATGATCAGCCTTTCATGGTGGTAAAGAAGGGGCTCCCGGTGGAAGGATCACAGGAGGTGCCGCCACGTACTACTCCGGCAACCGGCAGTGTGGATGTCATCTACAACAAGAATACGAAGCGGCTGAGCTACTTCATTACGTGGAAGGACCTGACCGGAAATCCCGTTGGCTCTCACATCCATGGTACGGCCCCACGAGGCGTTAATGCAGGGGTTCAGCATGACTTTACCGCTCTGCTACCTGCTGCTACCTCCGGGGCTGTTTCTAATTCAGTACTAGTCGATGAGGTAAAGATCAAGGAAATGGAACTGCTCAACGGACTGTACTACTTCAACATCCATACCCCCACCTACCCGGGAGGTGAGATCAGGGGACAGATAGAGTTTTAAGGCTATATACTATACACCTACTAACAGAAGAGGCTGCCCCTGAAAGGCAGCCTCTTTTACTAATACCCGGTAAGTACTTGTCTGGTTAAATGGATACCTGGTACTGCAGTACCCAATTGCCCCGCCGTCCCGAAGGCGCCAGCAGGTTAGCCGTAGTACTGGCCTGGTAGATGGGGCGGTTCTCGTAGTTGAGGCTCAGCTTGCCGGTATGTCCTTTCATCAGCCAGTTCACACCCAGGTTCCATACGTTCATGCCTCCCTGCAGGCGGTCATAGGTAGCGTGCTGCAGCGAGGCGTACGGCAACAGAGTACCCTGCTCACCCAGCAGACCGTCACGGAACTTGTACCCAGCCTGAGCATACACTACATTACCCGTACCGAACATCGGGAAGGCATTGCCCTGCGTACCCCCTACGCCCGGCAGCGGCTGGGTAGTACCACTGGCCGGATTCATCAGGCCGTTGTAGCGCAGGTATCCCCGGCCGTAGTCGGTATGGAAATACCCTAGGTACGACGACACGGCCGTTCCCTTCACCCGGTTAATGGGCATATCCAGGTATGCGGCCACTGACCACAGATTCAGCGCACTGTAGGTAGTATCGGCACCTTCTCTGCGCCAGGTCGCATTTTTCTGATTGATGAACCCAGCTTCCAGGTTTAGTACCTTGCGGCGGCCCAGGTAGGTACCGGTCATGTAGCCGGGGGTCGTGTTGTCTTCGGTATCGAAAAAGTTATAAATAAAGAGTCCGCTGAACTGCTTGCGGTGATTGCGCTGGGCAAAAGTAGAGTTGGCACCCAGGGCCGGTGGTACCGCTCCGTTGGTTTCGATAGGAAACGGGTCCGCTACGATGATGCGGTAGTTGAGCTTGCCTACCTGACCCCGCGAGTACACGCTGAGCTTCCGGGCAAACTGATCGGTCTGGTCTACCGTGACCTGAGCGAATACAGGTACATCCATCGTCAGAATAGAGCCGATACCAGGCTGAGAAAAGCGTGATAAGCCATTCATGATGGTTAATCCTCCTCCAAAACGCACAAAGCTGGTACCCTTGCGGTGGACCTCGTACTCGCCCAGAGCATCATGAAAAAAGGCCGCTACCTTACGGTTGCTGGGCGTACCGTTGTTGTTATAACCGGGGAAAGCATTGAGCCGGTTAAAGTTGTTCATCCCGAACTGGGTATAGAAAAACACCCGATCCGTCAGCTGACCGAACAACTGCATACGGGTACGGCGCAGGCCAATATCAAACGTCTCGTCGCGCGGGTCGCCCAGGACGGTAGTACCTGGGTTACTGTTATTAAGCCGCAGCCAGGTCTGGTTCAGAAAGGTAGCTTTGACGTAGTGAGTACCCGACGGATTGAGGTTGTACCGGATGTCATTGCGGGTATCAGTGTTGGATGGGGCCGCGGCCGCCGGTTCAGTGGGTGAGTTTTGAGCAAAGGCAGTTGATGATAGGGCAAGTACTAAAAAAACTATTTTTTTCATAAGATGAAGTTTTGGGCTGACGGGCCACACGAAGCGCATCATATCCCTAATCAAAAATTAAAAAAAAGATTAAAGGTTACTAAACAGAGCCTGGCCACCGGGCATTTCTACTGACAATATTGGTCTGACTTTTTACATTCACCCCATCCCCTACTTCTCCCTGCTCATAGCCTCGCTGGCCGATCATAAAGTGCGAGGTATAATTTTTAGTAAAAGTAGAGACGCCTTCATTGTGGAATTATGGCAATAGTACAAAACTACTATAATATTCTTACCGGCCTGTCTATTTCCTGTATACACCTGACCTGTACTTGTACAAAAGCAATAGCAGCCTGAGTACGTTTTCTCTTTTCGTTGCACTTTCTCCAGTCCTGCCTTTTTCTGTCGGCCTCCGCCCCCTGCGGCTGGTATACTTTTGGTGACAATCGGCACCATCAAGTACTTCTACTGTTTTTCACCATTCCGTATTACTATGAAAAGAAAAATTCTATTGTTTCACCTGCTTTTTCTGATCCTATCCATAGCCGGCGCTAATGCGCAGCAGATAACTGTGTCAGGAAGAGTAACCACACAGGAAGATGGCAGTCCGTTACCGGGAGCGAATGTGCTCGTAAAAGGTACAACCATCGGAACCGCCACTGATGCCGATGGTAACTACACGATACAGGTACCCAATGCCAATTCAGTACTTGTATTCCAGATGCTGGGCATGGGATCGCAGGAGGTGCCGGTCGGAAATCAGACCTCCGTTAACGTAGCCCTGGCAGAAGATACCCGCTCACTCAACGAAGTAGTGGTAGTGGGATACGGTACCCAGCGCAAACTGGACGTAACGGGTGCGGTGTCGCAGGTAAAAGGCGAAGATCTGGTTCGCCAGCCGGTCCTGACCGCCACGCAGGCCATCCAGAGCAAGCTGGCGGGGGTACAGGTTATCAACTCCGGTGAACCCGGCCAGACCCCTTCGGTGCGGATACGTGGTACGGGTACCCTGCTGGGGGGCGAAAACCCACTGTACGTTGTAGACGGTATCATTACCGAAGATATCCGCAACATCAATACCAACGATATTGCTTCTATTGACGTACTGAAAGACCCTTCTTCTACGGCTATTTACGGGGTACGGGCTGCCAACGGGGTAGTACTGATCACCACCAAGAAGGGCCGCACCGGCCAGATGAGTGTCAATTATGATGGCTACGTAGGGATACGTACCCTCACCAACCGGGTACGGATGGCCGATGCGCGTCTGTTTGCGCAGTACTCCAACGAGGCGGCTCAGTACGATAACCAGCCACTCCCCTACGACCTCAACACCATACCCACCAGCAGTACGGACTGGCTATCGGCTATTACCCGCACGGGCTTTCAGCAAAATCATAACGTATCGATCACCGGGGGTACCGAAAAGACCACCTACCTCTTCAGCGCCGGCTACATGGAGGAAGAAGGTGTCCTGAAAGGCAGCCGCTACGACCGTATCTCGCTTCGCCTCAACAACGAGTACACGATCTTCAAGGATTTCAAGCTGGGGCATAACCTGAGTCTGGCGAGTGAAGACAAAGACAATCGCCCGGCTTCGGCCTTTACCAATGCGTATCGTCAGTCGCCGCTGGTGTCGGTACGTGATGTGAATGGTGCTTACGGTTACTCTACCCGCAACAACGTAGCCAATCCGGTAGCGCAGCTGGACTACACCAACGACAACGTGAGGGGTATGCGGTTCCAGGGGGGATTCTACGGAAATCTTAATCTCTTTAACCACCTGTCGCTCTACTCCAACTTTGGTATCGAGACCGGGCAGAACAGAGGTACTGTTTACAATCCCGTCTACGAAGTATCATCCAACCAGCGTAACCCCATCAGCTCGCTGGCACTGAACCGCAACAACTTTACACGCTGGGTGTGGACCAATACGGCTACCTATGAGAACAGCTATGCGGACAAGCATAATGTAAAGTTCCTGGTGGGATATACTACGGAGCAGTTTACTAACGAAGGGATAGGGGGTACCCGCCAGGGAGTGCCGGCCGCCAGCAACTACTGGACACTGAATACAGGGGATGCCTCATCGGCTACCAACTTCAGTACCATGGGACGCGAAACCCGCCTCTCGTACCTGAGCCGCCTCAACTACAACTACGATGACCGCTATCTGCTTACAGCCACCGTTCGCTACGATGGTTCCAGCAAGTTTCCGATGGCTAATCGCTGGGGCATATTCCCATCGCTGGGTCTGGGCTGGGTGATCAGTGAGGAGGAGTTTTTCAAGAATCAATCCCTGTTCAATGTATTGAAGCTGCGTGCCAGCTGGGGTAAGACCGGTAATGACGCCATACCGGCCGGTGCTTTCCAATATACGATTACGCCCGGGCTGGACTACCCGCTGGGCCCCGACCAGAGCCTCTCACTGGGTAATACCCTGCGCGACATCAAGGACCTGAACCTGCGCTGGGAGATCACCCAGGGTACTGACTTCGGTGTGGAGTTTGGCATGTTCAACAACCGCCTGACGGGTGAAATAGACTACTACAACAAGCTGACTACCGGTGCTCTTATCTTCCGGCCTCTGGATGCCATTTTCGGCTCGGACAGCTACCTGACCAATGCCGCCGACGTACGTAATACGGGCTGGGAATTCGCTCTGAACTGGCGCAATACAACTGATAACGACCTGAGCTATAACTTCGGATTTAACCTCACGGCCAACCGCAACCGCATCGAAAACGTAAGCGGGGGTTTGCCCATTATCGGGGGAGGAATCGGCAACGGCCAGTTTACCACCCAGACCGAAGTAGGACAACCCATTGGTAGTTTCTGGGTGTGGCAGACCGACGGTATATTCCAGTCGCAGGAAGAGATCGACCGCACTACCGCTGTCATCGCCAATACCAAGCCGGGTGATTTTCGTTATAGAGATGTAAACAACGACGGCCGCATTGACCAGAACGACCGGGTGTACGTAGGTTCCTACCAGCCCCGCCTGTACTTTGGTATCAACACCAGCATCAACTACCGTAGCTGGGACCTCTCGGCTGACTTCTACGCCAACTTCGGCAACAAGATCTATAACGGCAAGAAGGCGCAGCGCTTTGGTAACGAGAACATCGAAGCTTCGCGGGCCGACCGCTGGACGCCTACCAATCCGTCTAATACCGAACCACGGGCCAGCAACGAAGTACCCATTTCGTCAACGTACTACATTGAGTCCGGCGACTTCTTCCGTATCAACAACGTAACGCTGGGCTATACGCTGCCCGAGGGAGTAGCATCAACCATCCGGGCCAATCGACTGCGGGTGTACGCCTCGGCTCAGAATCCGCTTACGCTGCAGAAGTACTCCGGCTTCTCGCCTGAGTTACCCGGTGGACCGCTCGGTTCGGGTATTGAGCTGAATGCCTATCCCGTCAACTCCATCTACACCCTGGGGATCAATGTTGGCTTCTAATAGAACTGAATCAATAAAAGACTACTTGCTGGAAACGATATGAACCGTTCAAAAAAAATACTAACTATTGGACTATTAGGCACTCTGGGGCTGGTCGGAATGCAATCCTGCTCGGAGAGCTTTCTGGATGTACCTCCTCAGGGAGAGCAGACCCCTACGGACTTTTTCAGTGATCCGGAGGCCGCTCCGCGCCTGGTCAATGCCATCTACAACAAGATGCTCGACTGGAATATGCACTCCTTCTCGTGGCTGGGAGTAACGAGTATCATTACTGACGACGCCGACAAGGGTAGTGACCCCGGTGATACCGGTACCGACAAGCACGAGCTGGACAACTTCACCTTTACCCCATCCAGCATTTCCTTTAATGAAGTATGGGTAGGTTTTTATCAGGGAGTAGCCCGGGCCAATCAGGCGCTGCAGTACCTGCCGCAGCTTAATATTGATGAGTCGTTCCGTAACCGTCTGATCGGTGAGGCGCGTTTCCTGCGGGCTTACTTCTACTTCAATCTGGTCAGGATGTTTGGCGGGGTACCCCTGATCGAAAGTGTACCTGACCCGACCAACGAGGCTGATATCATGAATGGCCGCACCCGCGCCACCCGTGAACAGGTATATGACTTCATTAAATCAGACCTGCAGTTTGCGGTGGATAACCTGCCGGAAAAGAGCCAGTACGAAGCGTCAGAGCGGGGACGTGCCACCAAAGGCGCCGCCAAGACCCTGCTGGCCAAGGTAAATATGTACCAGGGCAACTGGCAGGAAGTACTGCGCCTGACCAACGAAGTGATCCAGTCTAACCAGTATCAGCTTCACCCCAACTACGCGGAGATCTGGCGCGAATCATCGGAGAATGGTCCTGAATCCATTTTTGAAGTACAGGGAAGGGGTGTAGTACCTGCTCAGGGCATCGAGGGCTACTACGAAACCCAGGGCGCCCGTGGCCCCGGCGGCTGGGGATGGGGCTTCAACACGCCCAGTCAGGATCTGGCACAGGCCTACGAGCCGGGCGATCCGCGAAGGGAATCAACCATCATTTTCCGGGGCGATACGCTGTGGGATGGTTTCGTAACCAGTCCTCAACTGGTCAACCCACGCTACAACTACAAGGCCTACGTGAGCCGCACGCAGGAGTCGTACAGTGGCAACAACTGGGAGACCAACAAGAACATGCGCATCCTGCGCTACGCCGAGGTACTACTGATGAATGCCGAAGCGGCCAACGAATTGGGTATGACTGCTCAGGCTCTTGAAATGCTTAATAGGGTAAGGGCGCGGGCGCGTGGTACCAGTACTACAATTCTTCCCGCCGTGACTACCACCGTCCAGGCTACGCTACGGGAACGAATATGGCGCGAACGACGCGTAGAGCTGGCTATGGAGCACGACCGCTACTTTGATCTGGTACGACAGGGACGGGCGGCGGAGGTGTTTCAGGCACTTGGAAAGCCTTTCGTCAAAGGCAAGCATGAGGTATTCCCGATTCCTCAAAACCAGATCAACCTGAGTGGAGGAACGCTTACCCAAAACCCAAACTACTAAGTAATCTATTTCCACATATCAGAAAGCCCTTCATGACACCAGCCTAGGAAGGGCTTTCTTTTTTCGGGTGGTCAATAACAACCTGACCACCTAGCACCTACTACCTTATACCTAACAACCTCATGAAACTACTCCTTACACTAAGTATACTATCTGTTAGTCTGCTGCTTCCTCTTGGTTGTAAGTCACCGCAGACCGTGCTCAACCAGAACCAGACCGATAGGCTTACCTCGGCCGACGAGGCTTTCCTGGATAGCTTACAAAGGGACACCTTCGGATACTTCTGGGAGTTGGCTAATCCACAGAACGGGCTGATCCCTGACCGGGCTCCCAGCCCTTCCTTTTCGAGTGTGGCGGCCGTGGGCTTTGGCCTTACCTCTTACCTGGTGGGTATAGAGCGGGGGTATATCACCCGCCAGCAGGCCGCCGAGCGGGTGCTGAATACGCTACGTTTCTTCTGGAATGCACCACAAAGTCCGGATCCGGTCAATGCCACCGGCTACAAGGGCTTCTTTTATCACTTCCTGGATATGAATACCGGCCTCCGCTTCAAGCAGGTTGAGCTTTCAACCATTGATACCGTACTGCTACTGGGGGGAATCCTGAGCTGCCAGACCTATTTTGACGGGGAAAATGCCGCCGAAACCGAAATCCGTAAACTGGCCGATGATATCTACCGCCGTTGCGACTGGACCTGGTTTCAGAAGAACCACCCGCTGGTATCTATGGGATGGCACCCTGAGAGCGGTTTTATAACGGCCCACTGGCAGGGCTACAACGAAGCCATGCTGCTGTACATCCTGGCGCTGGGCTCGCCCACGCACTCCATCCAGCCGGATGGCTGGCAAGCCTGGACCCGTACCTACGAATGGGCTACCTTTTACGACCAGCCTCACGTCAACTTTGAACCGCTCTTTGGTCACCAGTACTCCCACATCTGGGTAGATTTTCGCAACATACAGGATTCGTACATGCGTCAGAGGGGTATTGACTACTTCGAAAACTCCCGCCGCGCTACCCTCTCCAACCGAGCCTACTGCGTAGCCAATCCGCGTGGCTGGGTAGGGTACGGTCCTAACGTATGGGGGCTTACCGCCTGCGACGGTCCCCGCGACTACTCCCTGCCCGAAACCGAGGAGCTGAAGAAGTTCATGAGCTACAGCGCCCGGGGTGCCTCCGCCCAGCGTATTATTGACGATGGTACCATCGCTCCCACGGCGGCGGGTGGCTCGCTGGCCTTTGCACCCGAAGTATGCGTCCCCGCCCTGCGTACCATGAAGTACCGCTTTGGCAATAAGTTATATGACCGCTACGGCTTCCGCGACGCCTTCAACCTGACGTACCGCTTCGGCCCCGGCAATGAGGAGGGCTGGTTTGACAAAGACTACCTCGGCATAGACCAGGGCCCCATCCTGCTGATGGCAGAAAACCTGCGTACGGAGTTTGTATGGAACCTGATGAAGAAAAACCCTTACATCCGGCAGGGACTCATCCGTGCCGGATTCACCGGAGGGTGGTTGCAGTAGTTGAATAGAAGCGAGAGAGGCTGGACGTTCATCCAGCCTCTCCTGTTTTTATAACTCAACAAGCTAATAACTAACAGCTAAAACCTAAAAGCTAACCCCTACCACCTACTCCTCCCAACCACATACCGGTTCCAGCCAATCCTGACCGGGGTCAATGGGGGCACCGTCGGGTACCGGATTGGTCTTCAGAGCCGGGAAGTTCTGGGATTCACCCTTTTCAAACAATTCGATGCGGCGTAGTGCAAACTGGTAGTGCGCCCGGTGCTGCTCGTCCACACCGTACTGCTTCTGGTCAATCCAGGTCCTGAGGTCGTTGATCTTGAACTGAGCCATGGCCCGGGCTGCCGGTGAGGCGTTAGTTGTTTCGGCCAGGCTAATCAGGTACTGCAGGATCAATTGCTCGTTCTGACGGCGGATCGCGGCTTGGTAGCTTTCACGAGTGGGCGTCCGGTTTTTCCAGGTATCATCAACGAGCCCATCTATGACTTCACCCAGTCCGGGTAGCGAGGTGTCTACGGCCCGCTGCGCTTCCAGGCGACTGGCCCGTTCGGCATTCAGCACCAGCGAAAGTACCATATTGGTAGCGGCCTCGGCCGGAGCCAACGGATCAAAGGTAAGGCCGGTGCGCCGTGTAAATACCTCTCTGGGATTAGCGTTGTACCCGTACGGACGCGGAGGGATCAACGCCAGTACAGGCCGGGGCAACGCCAGTACATCCGGGCGGATCGTGGTAAGCAGGGTACGCAGAGCGCGACGCTGCTCCCCTCCCTCGACGGGTTTGTAGATGGTCTGGCCGTCGCCACGCAGAGCATAGCTGTAAGTAGCTCCACCTACTACCTTGGAGGCCGCCTCTACCTGGTAGCGGTGAAACAGGTACATGGGCACCAGTACCTCTTCCAGCGTAGCCAGCGGCATCCCTACTGGTATCTTGTTCTCCTTAAACTGACTCAGTGCAATCTGCCGTACCTTCATCACTCGCTCCAGCTCATCCACGGCATTGCTGCCCCCATCCCACATATGCGTTTGCGGATGGGCACTGCCAGCCGGACGCGCATCCTGATCGCTCAGGAAGCCCAGGCCGCGCTGCAGGTAGTCCGTAATAATCTGGTTCAGTGAGTCTCTCTCATTCACCCCTTCCGGAAAGTCGCGGTATGCGTAGCTGATGGCTACTTTATCCCATTCGCCGATACCAGTCGTGTAGGCATTGGAGAGGTCGAGGGTACTGTCGTTTTTGATCTCTACGTGCGGATGCGGGTAATCCATTACCGAAGCGCGGTCACTCACGCTGGCCACGTAGTTATGAGGCAACCCCAACGTGTGTCCGATCTCGTGAGCTGATAGCTGACGCAGACGGGCCAGTGACAGTTGCATCATTTCATCCGATACGGGCTGTCCCTCTTCGTACCTGGCTACCAGTCCCTGCGCGATCAGGAAATCCTGACGTACCCGCAGCGAGCCCAGCGTTACTTTTCCTTTCAGGATTTCGCCTGTACGAGGGTCTACTATACTGGCTCCGTACGACCAGCCCCGGGTAGAGCGGTGTACCCACTGAATCACGTTGTACCGAATATCCATCGGATCGGCGGTATCGGGCAGCATCCGGACCTGAAACCCATCAATAAACCCTGCCGCCTCAAAGGCCTGATTCCACCAGGAAGCGCCTTCCAGCAAGGCCGAGCGAATGGGTTCGGGCGTACCGGGATCGAGGTAGTAGACAAGCGGCTCCACGGCTTCGCTCATGGCCGCCGCAGGATCTTTCTTCTGCAGGCGATGCCGGACCAGGTACCGCTTGGCCAACGGCTCCCCAACGGGCGAAGCATAGTCATAAAACTCAAGCCCATTCACCCCCGCCCGCGGATCAAAGGCCCGGGGGGTGTAGCCCGCGTCGGGCAGCTCCACAAACGAATGGTGCTGGTGCATGGTAACGGCCGAAGGCGTAGGTACCACCGAGCGTAGGTAGTTACCCGCGTTATCACCTACCAGCGTGATAATGGTCTCGAACTCCGTATTTCGGGGGAAGTTTTTGGTGCGCTCCGGGTACATGGCCGAACGAGAAGCATCCACCCGGTAGTTGCCTTGTCTGGTCTCGCTGATGGCCTGCGCGGCTCCTACGGCATCCTGCATCAGGAAGGGTGTCAGGTCTACCAGTACCCGTCCGTACGATTCCGCTACTATGTCAAAGCCCCAGTGAACAGACCGGGCGAATGACTCCTCCACCGCCTTTCGTTCCAGCGGATCAGGGCTCAGGGCACGGTAGCGGTAGTTAGGCTCCACCATCAGTACCTTTGGTCCCACCCGCTCAAACCGGATGATATGCTCCTCCCCCAGGCGGCCTCTATCCAGCCCGATGTCGTTGGAGTCCACTCCCTGCGCCAGCGTAGGGTAGTACAGCAGCTCCGTGTTCAGACGGCCTATCTCCAGCCATATCTTTCCTCTCTTCGCATCCCAGTAGTATGGTAAAAAACCTTCGTACCTTTCCATCTCGGAGGTAAAGTTCTCAACGGTAGGCGTGGGGGATTGAGCCAAACTGAGGGTCATGGAGAAAAGCAGGAGCGTAAGCACAGATAGTAGTACTCTTTGCATACAGTAATGAGTTAGTTCAGGATTTAATGTTGAATATAACTCAAAATGCAGAAAGTGCCGAATACTGTGACATTGAGAGCGGTTTTACTACCTGACTTAGCGCCGCTAAATTAGTATTCCTGCTCTTGCCATCACCTTGCCATCACTAAGCTTATAGTGTACCTGCTCTCATTTTTAGTATGATTCTTGCTCTGTGCAGTGGTGATAGTAGAAAATACTATGATTGACTCCGCTCAAAGGCAACTACCCCCCTTTATCTGATACATTTTTAAATGAAAAAATTAGTACTAACTCTACTGATCCTTTCAGGAAAACTACTGGCGCAAAGCCCCGGATCTGCCGTACAAGTTATTGAAAAACAACCTGGAAGAACCCTATTAACCCAACAGGAATTGCCTGCCAGGGAATTTATTTTCTCCGAAAGGATTCACACCTCCTCCTTTGACACTACGCTGAACCTGTTTACGGTACAGCTACGGGGAGTGAGAAATGAAAAATGGCTCAACAACAGAGGTACCATCATGGCATTGGACTTACAGACTGCGCAAATCCGATGGTCAAAGAAAGTAAACTATCAGACAGAAGGCTATCAGCAGATAGGTACCAGTCTGATAAAGTCCGGCGCTACCGGTAGTCGCTTATTGAACAGGGAAACCGGTGAACCTATGGCTAAGGTCAAACACATGTTTTACCATGTAGATGCCCCTTCAAATATTGGAATGGGCTACGAATCGCTCACTGATAATGTACTGGAAGGCATTGACCTTACAACCGGACAAAAGCTATGGGAGCGGGTAATCAACCGGGAGTATAGTTGGAATAACTTACACTACCTCAATGACTCAACTCTTCTGATTGTAGCGGCAGGCCTGCATACTATACATGTCCCAAGCGGCACCGGCTGGGACTACCACGCCGTAACCGGTCAAAAAAAATACGGAGGTACCATTGCTAAAAATGCGTTAGGGATAGCCGCGGGCCTTCTTACTGGAGTATATATGACTTCTACGGGTCATGATCTAGTACGTAACGTAGCCTCGAACGTACTCCTGAATGAAGATAAATTATACTTTGCTTCCAAGGATAAAATTGTATGTCTTGACATGAACGGCGAGATGATGTGGTCAGGACCACTACCAGAAAAGTCAACCAGTAAGTCTACCCTTTTTATCAGGAATAAAAGGCTTATACTGGTCAATAGTGGATTTGCCTACATGGGATACCGTAAGCTTGATTATGGAAAACCCTTCCTGGCGGCCTTTGACCCGAATACCGGAGAAGAAATCTATAACCATCCACTGCAAACGGAAAAGGAGAATGATTTTGGCGATTTCACTGTGCAGGATAGCAGCCTCTACTATATCGCAGGGCAAAATATTGAGCGGTACTCTATCCATACAGGTCTCAAAACAGGTAGTACGTCTGTCCAAAGTGAAGGTTTTTCTTTTCTGGGAGATCATATTTATGAACAGCAAAACGACTCTACCTACCAAAGCATTACCGGGCTTCATCCAGACCGACTTTACCTCGTCACTAGAGAAAAAAGTATAGTAGGGTTGGATGAAAATCTGGAAAATGTTGAGACTAAGGAGGCAGCTAATGCCTGGATATACTATCAAACTATATCGGGCTACCGATTCCTTAGCCGAAACAATCTGAGTATTGTTATTAATCAGGATGGTGAAAAAGTAGCGGAGTTTGAAGGCTCCGGCAGATCCACCCTTATTGGCAACAAGTTGTATACCATACACCATAACAGCGTACTTGAAACTGACCTGTCGGCCCTGCTTGACCCGCCCCTTTCTGAGTAAACCGGATCCAGCCTGTTCCAGTATAACTACAACGTTAAACTTTGTTTAACTATATATAAACAAAGTTTAACATCGGGAAGTTAGCCTACTGTATTTGTTTCCACTGTATGCCTCTCCCTCCTATCACGATCTTCTGGTACCGTCGTGACTTGCGCCTGCACGACAACGCGGGCCTGTACCACGCCCTGCGCCCGGGCCACCCGGTGCTACCCCTTTTTATTTTCGATAAAAAAATCCTGGACCCGCTGGACCACCCGTACGACCGGCGCGTGGAGTTTATCCATAATACTCTGACGAGTCTTCAGGCTGAACTAGCGGCTATGGGCGGCAGCCTGCTTGTAAAGTATGGCAGCCCGCTGGAAGTATGGAAAGAAGTACTGGATCAGTACGAGGTAGCCGAAGTATACACCAACCACGACTACGAACCCTACGCCCAGGAGCGGGATAGAGCGGTGGCGGACCTGCTCCGGGAAAAAGGTACTGCCTTCAAGACTTTCAAGGACCAGGTTATCTTCGAGAAAAAAGAAGTACTCAGCGGACAGAGAACACCCTATACCGTATTCACCCCGTACAGCCGGAAATGGAAAGAGCAGCTTACCCCTTTTTATGCTGGCTCCTACCCCACCGACAAGTACTTTAACAATTTCTATAAAACAGCTCCGCTCTTCCTTCCCACGCTGGAACAGATCGGCTTCAAAGCTACCGGTGAGCCGTTTCCGGTCAGGAGCGTGCGGGAGGAACTGCTTCAGAAGTACCACGACCTCCGCGACTACCCGGCTGCACCCGCTACCTCCAGACTGGGTGTACACCTGCGCTTTGGTACGGTAAGCATCCGGGAACTGGTCCGGAAGGCGCAGCAGCACAGCGCCACCTTCCTTAGCGAATTGATCTGGCGCGACTTCTACCAGCAGATCCTCTGGAACTTCCCTCAGGTAGGCCGCGGTGAAGCCTTCCGGCCCGAGTATGATCGCATCCGCTGGCGTAATGATGAGGAAGAATTTCAGAAATGGTGCGAGGGGCGGACAGGGTACCCGCTGGTAGACGCCGGTATGCGGCAGCTCAATGCCACGGGCTTCATGCACAACCGCGTGCGGATGGTAACGGCCAGCTTTCTGGTCAAGCACCTGCTCATGGACTGGCGCTGGGGCGAAGCCTACTTTGCCGGCAAACTACTCGACTACGACCTGGCCTCCAACAACGGCGGCTGGCAGTGGGCCGCCGGATCGGGTACCGACGCGGCTCCTTACTTCAGGATCTTTAACCCCACGGCACAGGCCACCCGCTTTGATCCCCAAAAGCTGTACATCAGGCACTGGGTACCCGAGCTGAACACGCTGGACTACCCTGCCCCCATGGTAGACCACGCTTTTGCCCGCGAACGCTGCCTCAGAGTATACAAAGAAGGGTTGGGTAAAGCCTGATGATAAAATAAAGCTTTATCAACCAAGAATAGGTACGGCTGTACTTGGGATTACGATCTTCGAGCAGTACATTAGTACCTTTATTTAATCCTATCACCTGTATTCGATTCAGGTCTTTCTGCCATGAAAAAGATATACCTCCTACTGTGGGCGAGTCTGGGCCTGCTGGCGTTGCGGACGCTGGACGATGGCCCGCTGCGCATTATAGCCAACCAGCTCGCCAACTACTTATATACGTACCCTTCGGAGAAGGTATACCTGCACACCGACCGCGAAATATACGCTGCCGGTGATAATATCTGGCTGAAAGCCTACCTCGTGGACGGCATCCTGCACCAGGCCGACTCGGTAAGTGGTACCCTGTACGTACAGCTTACCAACGAGGAGGGGGCGGTACTGGAAACGCGGGTACTCCGGGCCGAACATGGCTACGCCCGGGGCGACTTTGCCCTCCATGATTCGCTGCCGGACGGGCCGTACCAACTGGTGGCTTTTACCAATTGGATGCTGAACAGTAGCCCCAATTTCTTCTTCCGCAAAACGATAAGCGTACTCAATTCACGACAGGAGCCCCGGGCTTCCGCCGCTCCCAAACCAGCGCTGGATGTGCAGTTCTTCCCTGAGGGAGGTAACCTCGTGACGGGTATCCGGAGCCGGGTAGCTTTCAAGGCCATCAACCAGTCGGGGCTGGGGGTAAAGGTGGAAGGCGCGGTCACTACGACGGATGGACAGGAAGTAGCGCCTATTCGCTCCGAACACGCGGGTACGGGACTGTTTCTGTTAAAGCCCGAAAAGGGAAAGCAGTACGTCGCTACCATCCGGAGCGAGGAGGGTGTTTCGCAGCGCTTCACCCTGCCTGCTGCGCTGGATAGTGGTGTAGTACTCACCATTGACAATTCCATACCCGGTAATATCAAGGTATCGGTTACGGAATCCAATCCGGGCTCGCAGTCGCTGTACCTGATAGGGCACGTTCGGGGACAGGCACGTTTTCTGGCTGACTTGCCCAAAGAGCGGAGCGCCTACTTCTATATCAACCGAAGGCTGTTCCCCGACGAAGGTACCATTCACTTTACGGTATTCAATAAGCAGATGGTTCCGCTGAGTGAGCGAGTCCTGTTCAATACCAACAGGAGGCCTCTTACCATCGAAATACAACCCGACAAACCTGCTTACCAGCCACACGAAAAGGTAAATCTGGCTATAACGGTCAAAGACGCAGACAACCAACCCGTAGCCACCGAGCTGTCCCTGGCGGCCACCGACGCCGGAGCAGTACCTGCTACTCCTGGCGGCCGGTCCCCCGGCAGCCGGCAGCCCGGAGGACAGAGCATATACAGCTATCTGCTGCTCACTTCCGACCTGCGGGGGCATATCGAGAACCCGGACTACTATTTCGATCCGGCAAATGAAAAAGCCCTTCCGCACCTGGACCTGCTGATGATGACGCAGGGCTGGCGCCGCTTTATGTGGAGCGAGGTACTACGTGATGTATACGCTCCCCCTACGCATGCGATACAGGCAGCCCTGCCGGTGAGCGGCAGAATACTACTACCCGGCAACAAACCAGCCGAACACCTCAACTTCTCGCTCTTCGCCGTCACCAACGGCCAGCAGCAGGTACTAAGTAGTATGACCGGGGCGGGCGGCAAATTCACGATACCGGATGGCGCTGTGTATAATAGCACTACGCAGTTTCAAGTCAAGACGCACCTGAAGCAGGACCTGAACGTACTGCTGGACCCGCTGACGGTACCTGCTCCTACCCAGGTACCTCTACCAGTCCGCTCTACCGGTACCCATTCTACCTCCCATAGCACCTTCCTGAAAAATGCGGAAAACTGGCAGGAGGTAATCGGGCTGATGAGGCAGGAAGAACAGAGGGTGGCGACAGCCCGGGCCAACCAGGAGGATGAATCGGGTACACGAAGGGGAAGACAAAGCAAAAACAACGGAAATAAAAAACCGAGGCAGGGTATAGACCCCCGCCGCAATACCTACGGGGCTCCTGACACCTCCTTTCCGCTTGATGATAATATCCGTAACGGTTTTTCGGACGTACTACAGGTGCTGAAGGGCCGGGTACCCGGGGTGACGGTCACGGGGGATCAGGTGCTGATACGTGGCATTAGTACCATTATGGGCTCTACCGAGCCCCTGTTCCTGATTGATGGTATACCTTCTTCCAAAGGTACCGTACTGTCGCTATCGGTACGGGACGTGGAGGCTATTGATGTACTCAAAGGCCCCTCCGCCTCGGCCTTCGGAACCCGCGGCTCCAACGGCGTTATCAACGTACTGACCCGTCGCTACGAAAAAGAGGCTCCTGAAACCGGCTCCAGTGCCCGCAACACCATCGGCTACGCTATTGCGAGGGAGTTTTACGCGCCCCGCTACGATGTAGTAAAGCCGGGACAGTTTCCGGACCGCCGTCCTACCCTCCACTGGGCTCCCTCCATCAAGACAGGACCGGATGGTAAAGCCACCGTCAGCTACTGGAACTCGGGCAGCCCTACTACCGTAGAGGTGGTGATTCAGGGGGCTATGTCAAGGGGTCAGTTTGGTACCGGTACAGCAAGGTACCAGATTCGGTAAAGGGGCTCCGATGAAGACAAAGCTACTAATCACCATCGTACTTGTGTTGGGGCTGATCGGAAGTACCTGGGCCCGTGCCGTATTGAGCGGTACGGTGCGGGATGCTGCCACTAAGGCGCCCCTGTCCGGGGTTACGGTATATGTACTCGAGCTGCAGAAAGGTGCCACTACCGACGAAAACGGCCAGTACTCCCTGACGCTTCCGCTAGGCAGCTACACCATCCGCTTTACGGGCGTGGGCCACTATAAAGTCACCCGCGCCGTCCGGCTTATGGACGACATGACGCTGGATGTGGAACTACCTCCTGCCATCACCGAGCTGGACGAACTGGAAGTAAAGGGCCGCAAGGACGATGCCAACGTACAGAGCAGCGATATGGGCATCGTACGGCTAAATGTGGCTACGCTCAGGAAAATACCGGTTGTATTCGGAGAAACGGATATTGTACGTTCGCTGATGCTGCAGCCGGGTATCAGTAACGTCGGTGAAGGTGCCGGAGGCTTCAACGTCCGGGGCGGACGGGTAGACCAGAACCTGGTACTGCTGGATGGGGCTCCCCTGTTTAATACCTCGCACCTGCTGGGCTTTTTCTCCAACATCAATCCCGACGTGATCCAGGATGTAACGCTGTACAAAGGTACCCCTCCGGCCCGCTACGGCGGCCGCCTCTCCTCGGCGCTGGTCATGAACACCCGCAGCGGCAGTCCCGACCGCTGGAACATCAGGGGCGGCGTGGGTACCATCAGCAGCCGGCTGGTCGTGGATGGCCCCTTACTTGGCAATAAACTAACCCTCATGGCCGGAGGCCGGCTGGCCTACCCCAACCTGATCATCGGCCTGTTTCCGGACCTGTTTAGAGGAAGCAGGGCCTCCTTCCATGACTTGAACGGCAAGCTCACCTACCAGCCCAACGACCGCCACCGGGTGTCGCTCTCGGCCTACCAGAGTGCCGACCGCTTCAAGTTTCCGGCTGATACTACCTACGGCTGGAAGTCGGGTACCGCTACCCTGCGGTGGAATGCGCTGCTAAGTCCTACCCTCTCCACCGAGGTATCGCTCCTGCAAAGTACCTACCAGTTTGATGTCGATAGTCCCAAGCCGTTTTACGAGTTTTCGCTCCATTCCCACATCCGCCAGCGCGAAGCCAATGCCGGATTTACCTTTACGCCCAATGCCTCCCACCGCATAGAAGCGGGTGCCGGCTATATCCACTACCAGATCCAGCCCGGCCAACTACGCCCGGCGGCAGCCGAGTCGAGCATTCGTCCGCTGTCCATCGAAACCGAACTAGGGCAGGAGCTGAGCGCGTACATACAGGAAGAGTGGACGCTGAACAGAGCCCTTACCCTCACCGCCGGGCTCCGGTACGTGAGCTTCCATACGCTCGGCCCCTACACCCGCTACCTCTACGAAGCTGGCGTACCCAGCAGCCCCGAAACCCTCACCGACTCGATCAGCTACGGCCGGGGCGAGCGGGTACAGCAGTACGGGGGATGGGAGCCACGCCTGGCGCTACGGATCGGACTGGGTCCTCAGCAGTCGGTCAAGCTCAGCTACAACCGCTCACGGCAGTTTCTGCATCTGATCTCCAATACTACCGCCATCTCACCGGTAGATTTCTGGAAGCTCAGCGATCCGTTCGTGCCCCCGCAGGTAGCCGATCAGTACGCCATCGGGCTGTTCCGCAACTGGAAGGACAATAGTATCGAGACGTCTGTAGAAGCTTACTACAAAGACATCACCAACCTGGTGGAGTACCGCAACGGTGCTGAACTACTCCTGAATCCGTACCTGGAAACGGCCCTGCTGCGTGCTATGGGAAAAGCGTATGGGGTGGAACTGGCCGTGAATAAGACCAAAGGCCGCCTAACGAGTACTTTTAACTATACTTACTCCCGCTCGCTGCTGGCTACCCGTACCGAATTTGCCATTGAGGCCATCAACCGAGGTGAGTGGTACCCTACGTTGTTTGACCGTCCCCACATGGCCAACCTGACGGGAAGCTACCAGTTGGGCAAGGGCTGGACTTATTCAGCTAACTTCACCTATACCACCGGCCGCCCCAATACCTATCCCGATGGCCAGTACATCGTGAACGGCATTCCGATGATCAACTATTCCCAGCGCAACCGCGACCGCCTGCCCGACTACCACCGGCTGGATATGTCGTTCAGCTACGACAGCCGACGCACCCGCCAGCAAACCCGGTACAGCATCTGGGCCTTTTCGGTCTATAACTTTTACGCCCGCCGGAATCCCTACTCCATCTATTTCCAGAACTTCCGTTCGTACCAGCTTTCGGTGTTTGGGAGTATCATTCCATCCGTCACCTGGAATTTCCACTATTAGTCATGCATCATAAAGTTTTACATAAAAGTCTGCTCTTCCTGCTCGTAGCCTACCTCAGCGGCTGTGTGGAAGAAGTACGGGTACCTATCCGAACTACCGAGCCGCAGTTGGTGGTGGAAGGCCGCATCACCAGCGCCCGTGGCCCCTATACAGTGCGCCTTAGCCGCAGCGGCAACTACAATAGTCCAGGTTCTTATGAAGGCTCCGCCATAACGGATGCCCGGGTACAAATACTGGAAACTACCACTGACCGCCGGGTGGACCTGCTGCCCGTGGATGAGCAGCCAGGCCTGTACCAGAGCCAGGATAGCACCTTTGTAGCTCGCGCCGGTCAGTCGTACCGGGTCCGGATTGAGCTGCCTGACGGGAAGGTGTTTGTTTCCGAACCCGAGACCATGCCCGAACCAGTACCGGTCGAGAGCCTCACGGCCCGCTTTACGAGTATCTCCGCCCGGCCCAACGATACTCCTTTCGGTTACGAAATCTACCTGAATACCCAGGACCAGCCCGGTCAGCGCAATTACTACCGCTGGACCGCCCGTAGCGTCATCCGCCGCGAGTCCATCGGGGTGCGTGACTTCGGCGGCAACTACAACCATAAGTTCTGCTGGACGCCTGTATTTGATAATATGATATCTATCTACGCTGATACCTACTCCGATGGGCAGCCCGTCCGGGAGCAGTATGTGTACCGGTCGCCGGTGTATATCGTCGGGAAGCATTTTGTGGAAGTACAGCAGTACTCCCTGACGCGGGAGGCGTACCAGTACTGGCGCCGGTTCAATGAGCAGCGTCAACGCATAGGTACCATTTTTGACCCTATTCCTTCGCCCGTCTACGGCAATGTCTACAACGCGGCCGATCCAACCGAACGGGCGCTGGGCGTATTTGAAGTAGCCGGAGTCAGTCAGAAACGGCTGGTGGTACCGGGCGATACGATCAGCGATGCCTACCTGAAGATCCAGACCTTCAGGTATGTCATACCCGGCGACTGCCGTTTGGTTTTCTACCAGGGTGATGAGATGCCGCCGCTAAACTGGCTGGGGCAGTAATCGTTACTTTTTCAGAGTGTCCACGATCCTGCGCATGGGGCCTGACGGGATAATATGGTTGAAATTAGACCAGTATACTTCATCGTACCTGGCGATGCGTTGCGGAGCAAACAGAGCCGTATCCAATAGCTGATCAGAGGGAGGCACGGCATTGCCGTTGCTTTTCAGGATATCATTAGCCACGAAGTGCAGGCGGATGGTGCCGGAGAGGGTATCGGTTTTATCCCTGAAATCCGTGCTGATCAGGAGTTGGGAGTCCTGCAGGTACCACTTGTTGTTATAAGGCAGGTAGTTGGTAAAGCTGCTCAGGCGCTTGCCCTCGTGGCGGCTCTTACCTAGTACCTTGCCAAGAGTACTCTTCATCGACGTTTTGAACACATCACTCATACCCATTGGCGTAAACTCGTACTCGATACGTACAATGGCCGAGTCGGCCCGGTTGATGCAGATCATCCCGTTGCGCGCCGCTTTTACGGATTCACTGACGGGTGAGAAATGGATGCGGTACACGTCCCGGTCGTTGTAGAAGGTGATGGTATCATCGAGTTGGAAACTGTAGTCGGATAGGTTACTACCGGCCAGGTACTCCGGCAGACCGGTATCAATACTTTTGGTCACGATGGCCGTACCGTTGGGAAACTCGTACTCCTCCAGCAGTCCGGAGCGGCCCGTACTCCGGTACCGGCGACCACGCATCAGGCGTACTTTCTCCGGTATTTCTATCTTAGGGCGGGGGTCTTTCTCTACTTTCAGCACCGCCTCGCGTATATCCACGTAATCGTCGTCCTGCTGTAAGGTCTCCTGATAGAAGCCGTTCATCATAACGGGTGCATCGGAGTAGTTGCTGGGTACTTTTGTAAGGGCTCCGCTCACCAGGCCCCGCGCATTAAAGCTTTTGACATAGGCTTCATCCACCACTACCGGCTTAGCGGCTTCCAATTCTATGACTACACTGCGGTCATTGGGGGTAAAATCAGCTCCCTTCCGGGTGTAGTTCTTGTAACCCATTACAGATACAACTACCCCTTCCTCGGCGGCAATCCTGGGGAAGCGGTAGTAGAATTCACCGTTCTCGTTGGCAATGGTACCCGTACCTCTGGTCATGACACCAATGTGAGCGAAGGGAATAGGTTGCTGAGTAGCTTTATCAATAACCTTCCCCCCAATGATGATGTACCCCTGCGCCAGTACCGCCGTGACGGAGACTATATAGAGGAGGAAAATAGTTAGTATCCGCTGAAAGAGTGTGGGCATTGGCTCGTCCGGTTTCCGAACCGGCATTCGTAGTGTGTGAAATAGAAGAGACTACTGGTTAGATATAGGTACCCGCAGTATCAGATTCGGGTCGGGACAGAGGGCCAGGTACTTTTCCCGGTCCTGAAGGGTACATACGCCGGGGTGGTCGCCCTTATAGGTACCCATATCGGCTATGATCTGGAAGTGGAGATGGGGCGGCCAGTGGCCATTTTCGGGATAGGGACCAATGGCGGTGAAAACCTCTCCGGCCGCAATGGCCTTGCCTTCGTATAGCCCTCCTAACGATGCCAGTGTCAGGTGGCCGTACAGGGTATAGAAGCGAACTCCTTCCAGCTCATGCTCCAGGATAATGGCCGGACCGTAGTCGCCGAAGTTGTCATTGAAAGCAAAACTATGTACTTTACCTGCCAGCGGAGCGCTTACCGGAGTACCGGCCTCATCCCAGACATCCACTCCCAGATGAATGCAGCGGGGCTCCTCTTCGAGTTTACCAAAGTGGGCGCTCCGACTGTATATGACACGGTGTTCGTTGTACCCGCCTACCCCCACGTACCGCCCGCCAGCGAGCAGACGATCAAACACATAGCTGTTAAAAGCAGTAGTATCAGTAAGATCCAAAGTAGTAAGATCAGCATTGGAGGCAGTGAAATCGAGCCAACGGTACGGCTTTAGGGGAACAACCGGAGCAAAGAAAGCATAGCTCTGGAGCAATAGAGGTAGATTCATTCGAGGGAGCATTGACATTGGGCTCACAAGTTACACAAAATGCCAACGTGTTGCCGTTTACATGTATCTAAAAGTACTCCTTACCGGGTATACGAACAGGGGTGCATACTAGCAGACGGGCTATGCTGTACGGCTTACATATTGGACCAATATTCCTATCTTGCAAACATTTATTTTTTAAAACTAATCGTACTCATCAACCGAAAACTCTACGTATAACGTATGGCATCAACTGTAACGCAGATGGAAGCACCACTAAAGCAGAAACACCCGCGGGGGCTTTATGTGCTTTTCTTCGCCGAAATGTGGGAGCGCTTCAGCTACTACGGCATGCGGGCTATCCTGCTTCTTTTCTTGATAGATAATATAAGGGGGGGCATGGGCCTCAACGAAGCCGAGGGGGCCGCTATTTATGGTCTCTATACCGCTTCGGTATACCTGCTGTCCTTGCCGGGTGGCTGGATGGCCGACAACATCCTGGGCCAGAAGAAAGCGATCTGGTACGGCGGTATCGTCATTATGCTGGGCCACATTGTACTGGCTATCCCCGCCGGATCGGCTATTTTTTACCTGGGTTTGGCCCTGGTAGCCCTGGGTACCGGCTTGCTTAAGCCCAACATCAGCTCTATCGTAGGTGAGCTCTACCCCGAAGGCGGAGCCCGTCGGGACGCGGCTTTCTCTATTTTTTATATGGGTATCAACCTGGGGTCCTTCCTGGGTATTACGGTAGTTGGGTACCTGGGTCAGAAGATCGACTGGCACATGGGATTTGGAGCGGCGGCCGTAGGTATGTTCCTGGGTCTGATCGTATTCCGGTACGGTAGCAACAAGTACCTGCAGGGTAAAGGAGAGCCTCCGGTACGGGCACCGCAGGATACTACCGCGGTAGCTACCGGCTCTACCAACGAGCGCATCATCGGCTACGGAATCATCGCTCTCATGGTGGCGTTCCTGTCTATTCTTCAGATCACCGGCGCCATTGACCTTACCACAGCGCAGGGACTGGCCCAGGGAGCGGGTATCATCATTGTTTCGGTGTCGTTCTTCTACTTTATATACATCCTGGTAGCGGGTGGTCTGACTCCCGAAGAGAAAAAGCGCGTGGGGGTACTGATCGTGTTCTTCCTGGCGGCGGCTCTTTTTTGGTCGGGCTTCGAGCAGGCGGGCTCTTCGTTGCAGATCTTTGCCGAACGTCATACCGAACGTAGCATTGGCGGCTGGGTAATCCCTTCAAGCTGGTTCCAGAACTTCAACCCCTTCTTCATCCTGGTGTTCGCTCCGGTACTGGCCAGCCTGTGGGTAGGTCTGGCGCATCGTAACATCAACCCATCTACGCCCGTCAAGTTTGCCATTGGTCTGATCCTGCTGGGACTTGGGTTTGGAGTGATGGTGCTGGCGGCTAACAACGCCGTAACCGGCGAACTGGTTTCTCCCCTGTTCCTGACATTTACGTACCTGCTGCATACGCTGGGCGAACTTTGCCTCAGCCCGGTGGGTCTGAGTACCTACACCAAGCTGGCACCCAAGCGGTACGTAAGCCAGCTCATGGGTATCTGGTTTGTGGCGGCTTCGCTGGGTAACCTTATCGCGGGTCTATTTGCCGGAAACTTCGACGAAGAAAACGTACAGCAGATGCCTGCCCTGTTCAACCAGGTGTTCCTGTTTGCGGCCGGCTTTGGTATCCTGCTCCTCCTCTTCTACAAACCCATTAAGAAGTGGATGGGAGGTATTCAGTAATAAGAAGTTTAGAATACAGATAAAAGCGAAGGCGGCTCCCGTGGGAGCCGCCTTCCTGGTTATAGGGGTAGGAATAGTTTACTTGTTCGTTACAAATTCGCCCTGCTCTACCGACCAGTCGTTGCCCAGGAAGCCGGCCATCTTGATGCCCTTGATCCCGTCTTTGAGCATATCCAGTGAAAAGATCATGACATCAGCAAAGCCGCTACCACCGCTGAAGTACTGGTTGGCGTTGGCAGCCTGCATCCCTTTCAGACCCGTACCCGCCACCACGGCTACGGAAGCGGTGCGGCTGTCGGAGCGGGGCCAGGCGAAGTAAGCACCCAGGTCGTCGCCCGTAAAGCGGGTGTTACCGGCTACTACTTCTCCCTTCTGTACCTTGATCGGGCAATCCGCCAGTACCTTGTTCCAGGCCGAGTTACTGGTGGCATTGCCGTAGATAATCACACCGCGGTCAGGGTAGTTGGCCGGGTTGAAATCCTTATCAGCTACCAGATCAATGGCTCCGTTGGCGCGGAAGTACCATGTCTCGGCATCGTAGCGGGCTTTGTTAAAGGCCCAGGCGTTTTCTTCCTTAGTTCCCGAAGTACCATAAACAAATACCATTCGGTTTTTAAAAGGCTCTTTTAGCGTACCGTAGCGGTGTACCCCCTTCTGACGGGCATCCGGCGCGGTAGCAGTCTGCCACTGGCTGCCTTTCCTGAGGTAAAGCGTTTCTCCCGCTGATTTGACTACGTAGTTGATGGTCTGCAGGCTATCCAGCGTCACCTTTACGGTATCCCTTGGCGCAAAACCTTTCAGGTTGAGCGACAGCAGGGCCACATTTTGGGTAGAACCCGTTATTGTATTTTTCTTATTGTCCCGGTTCAGCTGAATGCGGCTGTACTGCAGGGGCGAAGCCTGCTGGTGGACGGTAGCCCACCGCATGGTACCCGATATGCCCGGATTGGCCGTGGTAAAATCAATCGCAAGAGCGGCGGTATCTTTAGGAATGCGGTGCCAGCTAAAGAAGTGGAAGAGCGGTGCCCAGTCTACACTCTCATCGCTGTACCAGTGCGAGCCACCGGGGTACTCGTAGTAGCTAAAGTCCGTATGAAATGTACCAAGCAGCTTCCGCATCTGGCGGGCGTACTCTACCGATACTACGGGGTCGGCATCGCCGTGCACGACGTACACGCCCAGCGGCTTGTAGTTAGTAGCCAGCGCCAGTACATTGCTAGGGTTGCTGGCGCGCAGCAGAATACCCTCCATCGGTGAGCGGGCCTGATCGGGTATCTGTCCATCGTGGGAGCCGTAGGCAGCCAGGGTCGGATAGCCCGCAGAGGGCGCTATAGCCGCCCAGTTGCCAGGGTAGGTAGCGCCGAGGAACCAGGTACCGTGTCCACCCATGGAGTGGCCCGTCAGGTAGATACGCGACGGATCGGGGTTGAATTTCTTTTTGGCGATATCCAGTACTTCCAGCGCATCCAGCCTGCCCCAGTCCTCCCAGTTGAAGCCGCGCGGACGGCGGTTGGTAGGCGCTACCAGTACGCCCCAGTCCTTCGGTTTGTAAGCCCGGGCCTGGTTAATGGCCTCTACTTCGGCCCCGTGTACCGAGAAGAACAAGGCCGGTGCCTTCCCATCGGGCTTCTGCTGGGGTGCCACGCTGTAGTACTGCACGCTGCCGTCGATGTGGCTGACGAACGTACGGCTGTAATGCTTGCCGTTCTCTATGGTCTCCAGTTCGAATCCTTTCTGGTCTACTACTTTGCCGCCCTGCCGCAGGCTCACGGTAGCGGTATGCTTTCCTTCGGAGAGGGCATTGCTGGCGTTGACTTTGAAACCTACCTTACGGGTAGTCAGGGGAGCTATGGCAGGCAGAGTAGTTACTACCTCACGTCCCTGCAAAGTACTCACCGCCTGCAGACCCGTTAGAGGTTTGTCAGTGGTATTCATCACTACCATACCTACCCAGAGTGAGTCGTTGGACTCAGAAGGTACTATGTGTGGGATAGTCATATCCGCCTTGCTCAGCATAACGGGCTTCTCCGGGAACTCCAGCCGGGCGGTGATACCGCCCCAGCGTCCGTAGCGGGCTACGCGTACATAGATCTCATTTTGTCCCTTTTTGAGCTGTACCGGCAGGTGCATCCACCCGTAGCGGTACATATCACCCCCGCGGGGAGCGCCATTGACATACACCATATCATGGCCAGTTACGGTAAGCAGGGCAGTCTCCGCTTTGGGAGAGTTATAGGTGAGATACAGATAGCCATTGGAGAAGGCGTTGCTCCGGAAGCGGTGCGCGGTATCGGCTTTCACAGCCTGCCACGTAACCGGCTTTCCCTGCTGGTCGTTGAGTAGTACGGCTCCCTCGGCGGGTTTGGCCAGGGTACCGTTGTAGAGCTGGTACGCGAGCTGATCAGTGTACAGGGCTTCCCGGCCGTACGTGTGGCAGGGGCCAGCCCCGAGTCCTTCGCTAAACCAATGGGTCTTCTGGGCTTTTACATAGCTGGTGCTGGCCAAAAGCACCAGTAAGTAAACCAGTAACTGCTTTTTCATATACTTGATTTTGAAAAATGATAGAGTTTAAGAGCTGTGGTAAGAAATCAGGTAGTAACCTGAGAGTACTTTTCCAAAAATAGATATTTATTATGAAGTATTACTTAGTTATTAAATTATTTTAAATATTCTATCAAGTAAAAGGGCAGGTTCTTTTTTGAGTACCTGCCCTTTTATTAAGTCTTAGTTACAGCCTAAATCACTGCCTTCTTACGAGCCTCTCGCCGCTGCATCCGCTTATCCAGCGACATCAGGAACGCCGGCAGCAGGATCAGGTTAGAGGTCATCCCCATCAGCAGCGTGATGGACACCAGTATACCCAGTACTACAGTACCCTGAAAGGTAGAGGCGCCGAAGATGGAGAAGCCCGCAAACAGGATAATAGCCGTATAGAACATACTGATACCTGTCGACTGGATGGTACGGGCTACGGCGTCGGCTATGCTGTAGCGCCCGGTGCGAAGCTCGTCTTTGTACTTGGTCAGGAAGTAGATGGTACCATCCGACGACAGACCAAAGGCGATACTAAATATCAGGATGGTGGAAGGCTTGATATGAATATCGAAGAAGCCCATTAGCCCCGCCGTGATGATAAGGGGTACCGTACTGGGAATAATGGCAATCAGGATCATCCGCAGGTTGCCGAATATGAAGGCCATGATCAGCGATATCAGTACTACGGCCAGGACGGTACTTTCGAGCAGGTTCTGCTTGAGGTAATCATTGCCTTTGGTAAACACTACGCTGTTGCCCGTTAGCTGCGCCTCTATGCGCTCCTCCTTAGGTACCCAGGTACCAGCAGTCTGGTCGTAGTTAAAGATCGTATCCATCCGGGGCTGCAGCTGGTTGTACAGCTCGGTGATGCGGCGGGTACCTACGTCGGCAATCTGGAAGCTGACGCGGGTATAACGACGGGTACTGTCCATAAATCCCTTAAACTGGCTCTCTTTGCCCTTGAAGGTAGAGGCGTAGCCCGCCAGCTTATTAAGCTCGAGCGCGCCGGGCACCCGGTAGTACTTAGGGTCTCCTCCCCGATACGACTGGTAGAAAAACTTAATAGCCTCCACCAGCGAGAGCGGCCGGGTGATCTCGGGGTACTTCTCGAACTCCCGCTGCATGAGGCGAATCTTGGTCAGGGTAGTAGGGTCAAGTACTCCCCCCGGACGCTGCGTATCAATGGACACCTCAAAGGGCATCACGCCTTTGAAGTGCTTCTCGAAGAATTTAAGATCGGTAAAGATGGGATCGTTCTGCGGCAGGTCATCTACCACGTAGCCCACGGCGGTGATGCGGGTCATACCGTAGAGGGAGGTCAGCACCAGCAGGGTCACTACGGTATAGATAACCGGCCGCCTGTCGCGCACGATAGTGCCTACCAGCGACAGGAAGGCATTGATCCGGCGCGACTCCAGGTGCCCCATCTGGCGGGGCGAAGGTGGGGGCAGCAGGCTGAAAATAATGGGAATCATGATCATGGAAAGGGCATAAGTGATCATGACCGATAAGGAGGATACCAACCCGAACTCCGACAGAAACGCACTACCCGTAAAGCAGAATACGCCAAAGCCAATAAAGGTAGTGACGTTGGCCCAGAATACCGTCTGGCTCGTCTTTTCAACCGCCAGTGCCAGCGACTGGAACTTATCGCCACTGCGGGCGTACTCTTCGTGGTACTTGTTGACCAGGAAGATACAGTTGGGGATACCGATCACGATCAGCAGCGGAGGAATAAGCCCCGACAGCAGCGTGATGCGGAAGTCAAAGATACCGATCAGCCCCAGCGACCACACGACCCCCAGCCCCACGACAAACATTGCCGCCAGTGCCACCACTACCGACCGGAAAAACAGGAGCAGAATCAGCGCCGTAACGCCGAAAGCCAGTCCCATAAAGAGGCTCATCTCCTTGCTTACCTTCGACATGAACTCTGTACGGATGTAAGGCATACCCGACAGGTGTACTTCCTGTCCGTTTTTCTCACCAAACTCCAGCGCTATAGCCTTGATCTGCCTGGCGATATCAATGCGGCTCTTGCTGTTGAGCTTGCCCTGATCAAAGGTGACGGCCATCAGGTGCGCCTTGCCGTCCTCACTGACCACAAAGCCCTGGTAGAAAGGCATGGCCGCGATTTTGGCCGCGATGGTATCTACTTCGGCCTGGGTGGTGGGCCTCTGCGTGGTGAGTGGTTTGAAGTCAAAGCGGTTGAGGCTGTCGTTGCGGACAATCTGAAACAGGTCCGCGTTGGAGAGTACATTCTTGATGCCGTCGATGCTCTTGATCTCCCGGCTGAGCTCATACCAGTCCGTAAACAGCGGCAGGCTGTACATGCTATCGGTCTCGATACCAATCACCATCACACTGCCATCCTCGCCGTAGCGTGCTTTGAACTGTTCGTACAGCTGAAAGTTAGGATCGCTGGTGGGTAGTATCTTGGCCAGTTCGTAAGAGAGCCGGATGCTGCTGGCTTTGTATCCCATAAAAGCAGTAGACAGGATCACCAGGCCAGCCAGCCAGGCACGGTTGCGGAGGATAAATTTAGAAAGGGTATGCCAGAACAACATGAGCAAGCAGTAGTAGTTAAATAATCACAGAAGATCTCTCTCCAGACATAGTATATTAGTAAAAGGGAGGTGCAAAGGTAGGTATTCCGCCGAGGTTCTGAAAAGTTATTGCTGCACATCAGATGAACCAGACGCTCCTCCCGGACAATTCAGAACCCTAAATTTGGCTGACCGGATAGTTTACCCGATTTTTGGGGCTACACCCGTTACTATTTATTCGAAAAACATTTTGTATTGTATGGAAATAGAACCTGCACTCAACGCTTCCTTCTCCCATGCGTTTCGGTTTACACAGACTGACGTTGAGGAGTTTGCAAGAGTAACCGGAGACAATAATCCGCTGCATCTTGATGCCGAATTTGCCGCTACTACTGCTTTCAAGCGTCCCATTATCCATGGTATGCTCGGCGCCAGCGTCTTTACCAAAGTACTGGGTACCCAGTTTCCGGGATACGGTTCCGTGTACTTAAAGCAGACCCTCGAGTTTATGCGGCCTATGTTTGTAGAAACAGACTACGAAGCTGTTTTTACTATAATAGGTATCAATCCCGATAAACATACGGCTGAAATCTCTACCGAGATTTTTGACGCGGTCACCCGAAAGCTGACGACCAAGGGGGTAGCTACCCTGATGCACCGCGAAAAATTCTGACAAAAAAAATAGGCCCGACGAGTCCGTCGGGCCTACCAAAAACCTTTAGGTTTAGGATTACTTTTCTTCGGTGTTCTTCATATTTTGTACTTCAGAACGGATGTCCTGAGCCAAAGTCTTCAGATCCTGCATTCCCTTGCGTACGCGAGTTCCGGCAGCCTGATTTCCTTTGTTGTAAAATTTGTCAAAATCACCTTCCAGTGACATTACTAAGTTCTTAACTTCATCAAATCTTGCCATAAGAGAATAGTTATTTTAAGTGGAAAAATGCTTAAAACAGGCTGAAAACGCATGTTTTGACCGAAATTTAGTAATTAAAACTAATTCCGCAACTCGCTTAAGCAAAAAATTCACTTGAAATAGTACAAAATAGAGAAGGCTCTAAGTACAACGCGCTGATATACAGCCACTTACCTTAATATAACAAACCCGATAAAAAAGCAAAAAAAAGGGCATCTTTTTTAAAAAATGCCCTTTCCTGCCGAATTTAAAGGATTTTAAGACTTAGGCTACCGGCTGAGCATCTTCTATCTGGTACACCCGATTTTTGAGCTTCTCGGCCAGGGCGGTAAAAGCGTTTAGCGTGTACTCTACGTCTTCGAGCGTATGGGCGGCGGTAGGAATCAGTCGCAGCATAATCTGCCCCTTAGGTACTACCGGATACACCACTATAGAACAGAAGACTCCCATGTTTTCGCGCAGGTCACGTACCATACGGGTTACCTCAGGGATACCTCCTTCGCTGTGCAGGAATACCGGCGTCACGGGCGATTGGGTATCGCCGATGTTGAAGCCACGCTCACGCAGACCATTCTGCAGGGCGTTTACATTTTCCCATAGTTTTTCGCGCAGCTCCGGCATTGTCTTGATCATCTCCAGACGCTTGCGGCAGCCTTCTACGTACGGCATAGGCAGCGCCTTGGCGTAGGTCTGCGAACGCATATTATACTTAAGGTACATGATGATCTGTGGATCATCGGCCGCTATAAATCCACCGATCGCGGCCATAGACTTTGCAAAAGTAGAGAAGTACAGGTCTATCCCTTCCTGCACGTTCAGCATTTCACCTACACCGGCACCGGTAGTACCCATGGTACCAAAGCCGTGTGCATCATCCACGAGCAGGCGGAAGCTGTATTTATCTTTCAGATCTACGATCGCTTTGAGGTCACCTACTTTACCGGACATACCAAATACGCCCTCGGTAATTACCAGTACACCACCGCCTTTTTCTTCGGCCTTCTTGGTAGCGCGCTTGAGATTTTTCTCAAGGCTTTCCATATCATTATGGTTGAACTTGTAGTACTCACCCATCTTGGCTTTGTGCAGACGAATACCGTCGATCAGGCAGGCGTGTGACTCGGCGTCGTACACGATCACATCGCGGTGGTCACATACCGACTCTATCACCGACATCACCCCCTGGTAACCGTAGTTGAGCAAAAAAGCATCTTTTTTACCCACAAACTCTGCCAGCTCTTTCTCGAACTGCTCGTGGAGTACTGAGTTACCGGACATCATACGGGCTCCCATCGGATAGGCCAGTCCCCACTTCGCCGCTGCATCTGCATCAGCCTTACGCACTTCCGGATGGTTGGCCAGTCCCAGATAGTTGTTAAGGCTCCAGTTCAGTACTTCACGTCCCATAAACCTCATACGAGGTCCCAGATCACCTTCCAGCATAGGGAAAGAGAAGTAATGATGACTGTTAAGCATCTTGGCGGGCGTACCTATCGGGCCCCAGTTGTCGCGTAGTTTCTCAAAAATATCCACTTTCAAATTGTTTATGGGGTTGACTCCTGTATTTCAAATAAAATAAATGCAAATTTATTAAAAATATCTAAAACTATCCATCATTACTATATCCCAGAGACTTAAAGAAAATAGCCCTGCTTTCTACTAACCTTCCCTGCGCCAAACATATAGCAGCCCATCCCGTTTATTTTCTGTACGTTGTCTGCTTTCAGTGCAATTTGGAAGCTCCATCACAGAAATGGCAGATTAGCAAATAAAAAATCAAATACTATTTTTGTTCAAATTCAAAAGTAAATAATTCAATCTATCTTCCCGACATACATACCTGATGCGCCCGATAAAAAAGATTTTAATAGCCAACCGAGGAGAAATAGCCCTACGCGTTATGCGTACCGCCCGCGAGATGGGTATCGCTACCGTAGCCGTATACAGTGAAGCCGACCGCCATGCGCTGCACGTCCGCTATGCCGACGAAGCCGTGTGTATAGGCCCGGCGGCCTCTTCCGAATCGTACCTCCGTGGTGATAAGATCATAGATGTCTGCAAACGCCTGGATGTGGACGCCATCCACCCCGGCTACGGATTTTTGTCAGAAAACGCGCAGTTTGCCCGCATAGTTCGGGAAGCCGGAATCGTATTCATTGGTCCCTCGCCCGAGTCTATTGAAGTAATGGGCAGCAAGCTGGCCGCTAAGCACGCCGCCGCTCAGTACAACATACCTATGGTACCCGGCACGCCCGACGCCATAACCGACCGGGGCGAAGCCAAGCAGATTGCCAGCCAGATCGGCTACCCCATCCTGATCAAAGCCAGTGCCGGCGGGGGTGGCAAAGGTATGCGTATTGTAGAGAACGAAGCCGAGTTTGACGAGCAGATGGACCGGGCGGTGAGCGAAGCGATATCGGCCTTTGGCGACGGATCGGTATTTATTGAAAAGTACGTTACCTCGCCCAAGCATATCGAAATACAGGTACTGGGCGACCAGCACGGCCATATCATTCACCTGTTTGAGCGGGAATGCTCGGTGCAACGGCGCCACCAGAAGGTGATCGAAGAGGCTCCCTCCCCGGTACTTACTCCCGAAATACGCGAGGCCATGGGCCGCTGCGCCGTGGACGTAGCCCGCTCGTGCGGCTACTACGGAGCGGGCACGGTGGAGTTTATCGTAGACGACCAGTTGAACTTCTACTTCCTCGAAATGAACACCCGCCTGCAGGTGGAGCACCCCGTTACCGAGCAGATCACGGGCGTGGACCTGGTGAAGCAGATGATCCACATCGCCGAGGGGCAGGAGCTGCAGATCCGGCAGGAGGACCTTGCCATCAAAGGCCATGCCGTGGAGGTACGCGTGTACGCCGAAGACCCGGCCAATGGATTTCTGCCCGACGTAGGTACCTTACAGACCTACGTACGCCCGCAGGGGAATGGTGTACGCGTAGACGATGGTTTTGAGCAGGGCATGGAGATACCCATCCACTACGACCCTATGATCGCCAAGCTGATCACCTACGGCCACGCTCGCACGGAAGCTATCGAGAAGATGATCCGGGCCATTGATGAGTACCAGATCACGGGTGTACAGACCACCCTGCCCTTCTGCCGCTTTGTGCTCAACCATGAAGCTTTTCGGTCGGGCCAGTTTGATACGCACTTTGTCGGCAAGTACTTTACACCGGAGGTACTTCAGCCGGCCTCTGACCCGGCCGCCGCGGAACTGGCAGCCCTGCTGACCGCGCATCTGTTCGCGAGCTCGAATGGTACGTCTGCTGCTACCGCCGAGTCGGCTACACCCACAGTATCAAAAAGCAACTGGAAAGTAAACCGCCAGATCTGGAGGTAAGTACATAGTATTTATCCCTCAGCGATGCCTCCAATAGGTGGCATCGCTGAGGATTCTCCTTATTTTTATAGATGCTCTGGCCTTAGGTTGACGTATCAAAATAGCCTGTTCTACTATGTCTCTTGATCTGTACTTGCAAAGCACTATACGTAAGATTATAGATGATCCGGAGCTACTTGATAGTACTGTACAACGGGTTTCTGAAAAACTGGGTATAAGTTATATCTCAGAAAAAGAGCCCGAAGGGAATGTCTGCTTCATCAACAGCGATGAAGTACGTCCGGAATTCAGGCTGAGCTTCTCCTCCACCGACCTGTATGACTACCTCTATGCCGTGCTGCTCAGTCTCCCCTACCCTACGCAGGCCAATGAGATAGATCAAACGGACGTCTCGCGCATCCCCATGCCCAAAGACTCAAGTAGCTTCTGGCGGCTTGTTCAACTGGGTAAACAGCTCCGGCAGCTTCATCGGCTCGAAGATCCGGTAGTCAATGCCTCCATTACGCTTCACTCTCCGGATGGCAACTATGTAGTTTACAACATCCGGCACGAATGGGACCGCATTTACATTAATGATACGACGTATTTCGAGAGAGTTCCGGAGCCGGTATGGCACCTGTATCTGGGAGGCTACCAACCTGCTCAGCAGTGGCTCCACGAGCGCCTGGGCCACACGCTTACCGGCGAAGATATACTGCAGTACCAGCGTATCATTACTGCCCTCACCCATTCACTTCCTCTTATTGCTGAGATAGATCGGATGGTAGTTGAGTAATAACATTTGCTCTCGTATCGGCCTTTAGACTAGAACAATACTATAACAAATTCCGCTTCAATCTTGATGTTTATTCGGAAGGCAAGTCGACAGTCATGGTAGTAGGTAGAGGTTCCTAATCTAAGTTGATACAGCCAAGACCAAGGCATTTTACTCTTGGCTGTAAAAATGTGTTATTTAGCGACAATAACACGTTTCACTTCTTTAGCTCGATCAGTCTGTATACTCAATAAATAAATACCTGGAGCTAGATCATCAATAAGATATCCCTCTACTGGGTTACCGGGACAGTAGATTTCACGACCTGTAGCATCATACCACTGCACTTGAGCATTGAAACCAACTGGCATTTCAATCTGGACATACTTATTTGCAGGATTAGGAAAGACATTAAATAGCGCAGGCTTTGTCTGATCAAGTGCAGTGATGATGATTTGAGGAGTAATCTTGATACTTACTGGCTCGCTTTCTCCACAGTCATTGATAGCCCGCACTGATAAGGTATAGGAATTATTTTGACTTGGCTGGTCCCACTGAATTGTTGCCTTGTTGCTGCTACTTGATAGTTGTCCGCCACCACTAAGTGTCCATTCCAAGTCAATATCTGATCTGCCACCAAATATATTGGTAGTGTAAGATGTTTTTGATGTCTTTTCAAAGAAGAAATTGCTTTCACCACTAATATCTACGGGATTGCATGGAGCTGCTCCCGGAATCAGCTTAACATCATTAGATCCGTTAAAATAGTCTTTATTTGTCAGCGTAGAGTTATTACCTAAATAAATCCAGCTCATAGTATTTTCATTAAGATAGTCAAGTGATGTCCAGCTTTCACCTGCATCCGTGGTGTAAAACCTCCCTGCCAGAAATCCAGTCTGGTTATCTACAAAATGATAGTCTTCATAGACTATCTCCGGATCTATAGGATACCAGCTTTTCCCGCCATCTTCTGTTCTATTAAGTCCAGCAAAGCCAATTTTCTCTGTAAGAAAGTGAAGAGAGTTTAATCGTATATGATTGAATTCAGATATTAACTGCCAATTCACCCCCCCATCGGTTGTTTTAAAAAGTCGGTTCCCTTGTTCTTTACTGAATACAGTTATATAACCTAAGCTCTCACTAAGAAAGTAAAATAGGTTCTCGTTAGAAATCAATAGTTGATGTTTGGGCGTAACGGGTGTTGAAAGTACCCGCCAGCTCTCTCCCTGATTAGTAGTGATGTAAAGACGCCTATCATCAGCTTGCATGACCCAGGTTTGTGCATTTACAAACTGAATGTGGCCCTTATGTGGACCGGGTTGGCCTATGATCTGGATCTGCGCAGGGGGACGGGTAGCCGAGAAGGCAGAAATACCTCTTCTTTTCCAATCTTTACCCCCATTCTGTGTGATATAGATCACATTGGGACCGACCATAAAACCCTGTTTGCTGTCTAAAAATTTTACTTGCCATACTGGTTCTTTATCCTTCAGGTCCACCCGCAACCAATTTATTCCTCCATCGATTGTTCTGTAATAATATGAATTGTACTGTATGTCGCCATTGTACCGACTGGTAATGCGTATACCTTCCTTCGGGGTTGCAAAAGAGGTTGAAGCAGTGTTATAATCATTATCATTATGAATGTTGCTAACAAAAGTCCATGACGCTCCCTGGTCTGCCGAAAACAATACATTAGCTAATAATGATCTGGGTGAATTACCTTCATTCTTATCAGGCTCACATAGCACATAGATACGATTACCTTTGGCTGCTATTTCTTTCACTTCACCCCGAACAGGCTGTGGAAATGAGACTGGTCCCCAATTTGCACCTCCGTCGATAGTCCTCCATATAAAAGCTGGCTTATTTGTATTGGGAGAACCATACCCCCCTATTACAAAGCCAACTTTATCGTTCAGGAAATAAATCTGATGAATTTTATCATGAATAGTAAAGGGCAGGGGTGTATTCTTCCAGCTACTACCTCCGTCACTAGTCACATTGACTGACAGAGCCAACTGGTTATCAAAAGACACCAGCGCCCACTGCTTCTGATTTTGCAAAAAGGCAGATTTGATAAATTTATCTACTTGTGTCCAGGTACTACCATTATCAGCCGAGAAAGCCAACTTATCATTTCCTGTATGGCCAACAATAAGACCATTCTGAATCTGGATGCTTAACAGACGGGGAGCTTTTTCAACCTGTACAAAATCAAGTCCACCATTGGTAGTTTTGAATAGCACAGAACCGCCAGTAAAACTATCATTATACAAGGCGAAGCCAATCTGCTCATCAACAAATTTTAAATCAAATTCTTTTATATAAGAATTTGTACGTTGTAAGGTCCATGTTTCACCACCATCACGGGTTTTGAGCAGTACAGTTCTTACCCCCTCATCATGATTATTTACTACAGCATAACCTACTTTAGAGGTTGGGAATGATATACTTTGAATCTTTCTGGTAAGCGGGTTTGGCCTTCGGGTATAAAAGAAACACGAGGGAAGTTCTGACCAGGTTTTTCCCCCATCAATAGATCTAACTATTTCTGATCCGCTCCGCGCGAAAAGTGTATCAGGTGAAGGCATTTGTAGGTCCTGCAAATAATTTAAGTATACAGGTCGGAGACAAATGGAAGGCTTGGGCACCTTGAGCGTACTTGTATAGCCTGATTTTTTACTACCATCCAAAGTTTCTGTGCGTATCCGATAGTGGTAAGTTACTCCGTGTACCGCCTTCATATCTATAAAGGACTGATCTGTACCTGGTACCTGACCGATAGTCTGAAAGTTGCCGGTTGTATTGACTGAACGCTCTATTATTTGCCTAAATGTGGCTGGCGGCTGCTGTGGAGGCTGCCAATACAGTATAACTTTGTTGCGGTATCGGGCATCAGCCTCTATAAGACCCGGGGGTGATAGTTGATTAGCATTAAGCTCTGACAGGGGGCGTCTTAAAAGATATCCATTTAATGAGTACTGATCCGAGCCCATCCGGTAGTTATTATAGCCTACCCATAATGAATCTCTTATTATTGCCATACCTCCTTCTGGTAAGGCATTGGGCTGCCAGATACCAGCACTGTCAAGTAGCCAGCCCTCACCTTTTACATAAGCTATCTTATTACGAAGTGCAACTACGGCATGTTCCTGCGATAATGTAAGAGTATGATTACCATACTCTTTTTGATTTATAGGCTGCGTTATCCACTTCTTCCCTCCATCATTTGAGACACCAAGTATGATCGTATTTCCAAGTATTCTCCCATAGCTGTCTTTCCAGGCAGATGTTCCGGTCAATAGTATCCTTTCACCTTCAGCAGCCAGATTGCTAATATTATCAGTACTAAAGGAAAGGGATTGTATCTGCCAAGTTTCACCTCCATTGTCGGAAGCCGCCAATGTAACCTGCTGCCCAAAACGCCCACCTACCCAAAGTTTAGCTGCTGTACATGCAATCTGAGAGATCACAGCTCCATTAGGGAGTGATACAACTGACCATGTACGCCCACGATCTTTTGAACGTAGCAAACGGTTGCTGTAGGTAGCATTTGCAGCATCTATCCGATCATAGAAAGTTTCTAATACAAAAACATTATCTCCCTGTGTGATTACTTTGCGATATCTCGACGTGAAACCATACGGTGATGACGCCGACATATACTCGAAAGGATTAGGTGACCGAATCCATGACTTAGCTTGGTCGTCGGAATAGTAAATACCGGCATCAGTTCCCGCTATTAAACGTTTACCAGAAAGTGCAACTGAATAGATTTCAACGGCTTTGGGCCAATATTGATCATGGTAAAGTTCTCGGTGGGTCCATCTGTTCTGCCAAGTCATGCCCCTATCATCAGACACAAATATTCCTTTATTTTTTGTAGCGAGGAACAGTACCTGATTATCCTCTAGAATTGAAATGATAGGATCACCGAAGCGATTGGGGTGCCTGACAAGCTGAGCTCTAAGACTTTGAAGGGGGAATAGTACAATACAAAAGAGAACGGTAAAGAATTTCATCAAATTAGGAGGGATGAGAGTTTATAGCCTATAAAAGTATAAATTTAATTGAATGCAGCTATTATGCCGAAAATGCATCGGTACTAAGTTTAAGGTCATTCCATTAAATATAGCGACACCAAAGCCTACTTACGGTAATGTAAAATGTGAGCGGACGAAATATCGATGAAAGCAACACATTCCCATTTGGCTTTCACGGCTATCTTGGCAAGTTAATTGTAAGGGTCACACACTTACCGGCGAGGATAGTATGCAGTACCAGCGTATCATCACTGCCCTCACCCATTCACTTCCTCTTATTGCTGAGATAGATCGGATGGTGGTTGAGTAGGCTAAACTTATTAGTTGAGAAGCGGTATAGTATAATTCGTCGACTGCTGTCACCTATAAACCATTTTGAGGATATCCGGTTACTATAAATAGCCACATATCAACCTCTAACGCTCCGGTAGCGGATTCTAAGGTAATTGGTAAGAGTACAGCGGGCTTCTCCTTCTGTATACTATATGTGTAAAAGTGACAGTATTCTTGCATACTGTATCAATAAATTGACTATTTTTGCGGTCTTATTTTTTGTGATACCATTTTATAAGATATAAATTATAAAGAAACCAGTCAATAGGTGCTTTTATTCTGTGTAAGTGCACTCTTTGCCGCCCCGTTGACTCCCATTGACTATAAGCTATGAAGCTATCAGAATTTAAGTTTGATCTTCCCCAAAGTCTAATTGCTCTTCATCCTTCCGAACGTGGCGAAGCCCGCCTGATGGTCGTTCACCGCAAAACCGGTGAAATCGAACATAAAACCTTTGGCGACATTATTAACTACTTCGATGACGGTGACGTGATGGTGATCAACGACACCCGCGTATTTCCGGCCCGTCTGTACGGACAGAAAGAAAAGACCGGTGCTAAGATTGAAGTATTCCTGCTCCGCGAGCTCAACCGCGAAATGCGCCTCTGGGACGTACTGGTAGATCCGGCCCGTAAAATCCGGGTAGGTAACAAGCTGTACTTTGGTGATAGCGACCTGGTAGCCGAAGTGATTGACAATACTACCTCCCGCGGACGTACCATTCGCTTCCTGTACGATGGTACCAACGAGGAGTTTATGAAACTGGTAGATCAGCTGGGTGAAACGCCGCTTCCGCCCGAGATCATCTCCCGCCGTAAGGTCGAAAACGCCGACCGCGAGCGCTTCCAGACTATATTTGCGCAGAATCTGGGTGCCGTGGCTGCCCCTACCGCGGGTATGCATTTCACTAAGGCCATTATGAAGCGCCTCGAGATCAAAGGAGTACACTTTGCTCCGGTTACGCTGCACGTGGGCTTAGGTACTTTCCGCAACGTGGACGTAGAAGACCTGACCAAGCACAAGACTGACTCCGAAAACTACTTTATTACACAAGGCAGTGCCGACATTGTAAATAAGGCTTTGGATAACGGCAAGCGGGTATGTGCGGTAGGTACTACCTCTATGAAGGCCATTGAGTCGTCGGTAACGGCCAGCGGCCACCTGAAGTCGGTAGAAGGCTGGACGGATAAGTTTATCTTCCCCCCCTACGACTTCAAGATTGGCAACGCCATGATCACCAACTTCCAGCTACCGGAGTCCATCCTGCTGATGACAGCCTGCGCCTTTGGCGGTTATGACCTGGTAATGAAAGCCTATCAGCTAGCTATTAAGGAGAAGTACAAGTTCTTCACCTACGGCGACGCCATGTTGATTATATAATCCAGAACTCACTGTATCAAAAAGTCAGAAGCCCCCGGGGGCTTCTGACTTTTTGCTTGATATACCTACCTGTACCATGCAAGAATTTGCCATTATCGTTGCGGGCGGCAGCGGAAGCCGCATGAAAAGTGATATACCCAAGCAGTTTATAGCCGTAGCTGGTCGCCCGATCCTGATGCACACGTTGCTGGCCTTCCGGCAGTACTCGGCCCAGCTGTCGATCCGGCTGGTACTTCCCGAGAGCCAGTTTGAGGTGTGGCAGGACCTTTGTGAGCAGTACCCTATTGAGCTGGACTACCAGCTGGTAGCCGGTGGCGAAACCCGCTTTCATTCTGTACGCAATGGACTGCAAAGTATAACAGCCGAAGAGGGACTGGTAGCCGTACACGATGGGGTGCGGCCTTTTATTCCGCAGGAGATCATCGCCCGCGGGTACCAGAAGGCCGCCGAAGCCGGTACAGCCGTTACCTGCGTACCTCTCAAAGACTCAGCCCGCCTGGTGAACACGGATGGTACCAACCAGGCCGTAGACCGCGAAGCCTATCGCCTGATCCAGACTCCGCAGACCTTCCGACTCGACTGGATGCGGCAGGCTTTCCATACCGAGTACCTACCTACCTTCACCGACTGCGCCAGCGTACTGGAGCACGCAGGGTACTCCATCCATCTGATAGAAGGAGCTTACGAGAATATCAAGATCACGACGCCGGAGGACCTTCTGTGGGCGAAAGCCTTTTTAGGTCAGTGACCAGTAACAACAGTGACCAGTGTCCAATGACCAGTGACCAATTGCTGTTTTCTATGATTCAGGAAATTCGCTATATAGCTTTCACAATGCAGTACTTTATGTGATAGCTGAAACAAACCCTGCTCCGTATTGTATCTTTCTTAGCTGTCCAGTTATAAACGAAGCCTCTATGCCCAAACGCCTGACCGCCGAAGCCTACGTAGAAGGAGTACTTGCTGGAGATAGGATTATCCTGAGCCGTGCTATTACCCTCGTAGAGAGCCAGCTTCCGGCCGATCAGCAATTGGCCCAGCAGGTACTTGAGCAGGTACTTCCGCATTCGGGCTCGTCACTGCGCATAGGCATTACCGGCGTACCCGGCGTAGGCAAGAGTACCTTCATCGAAGCCTTCGGCAGGCACATCACCAGCCTGGGCAAGCGACTGGCCGTACTGGCCATTGATCCTACCAGTCAGCGGTCGGGGGGCAGTATACTGGGGGATAAGACGCGCATGGAAGAGCTCTCGCACGATCCCCTGGCCTACATACGTCCATCGGCTGCCGGTAGTTCGCTGGGTGGAGTAGCACGTCGTACCCGTGAGGCCATGCTGCTGTGCGAGGCGGCAGGCTTTGAGGTAATACTCATTGAAACCGTGGGCGTAGGCCAGTCCGAAACGCTGGTACGTGGCATGGTAGACTTCTTCCTGCTGCTGATGCTGGCCGGTGCGGGTGATGAGCTGCAGGGCATTAAGAAGGGCATCATCGAGATGGCCGATACCATTGCCATCACCAAGGCCGATGGCCCTACTAAGGAAGCTGCCGAGCAGGCCGTACGGGAATACCAGAATGCCCTGCATCTATATCCGGTCGCGGAGTCGGGCTGGGTGCCCCAGGTAGTGACCTGTTCGGCTCTACATAAGCAGGGTATCAACGAGCTGTGGCTACTGATCCAACAGTACTTCGCGCAGGTACAGCAGAATGGCTACTTCACCCGCAACCGCCAGGCCCAGCACCTCGACTGGATGTACAGCTATATTCGCCACGCACTGGAGGACCATTTTCTCAATCATCCGGCGGTACAGCAACAACTAGCCGCCACCGAACGGGCCGTACGCGAGGGATATGAACTACCCGTAGTAGCCGCCCGGCGACTGCTCTCCCTCTTCCTGCACCAGTAGTTGCTCCATCCTATTTGCCGTTCACTAAGTTTTTCAGCCTTTTGTACTCTTTTATGTTACTGACGGTACTCATATATCAGCAGACTCTTTATTTTTGTGCGTTTCAAACACATTTTTAAAATCCTAAAAATTATAAGCCCATGAAAAATTTAATGTACCGTTTTCGTAGCACCTACTTACTGCTTTTCGTACTAGCTTTTGCTACCGTTGCCTGTAACAATGACAATGATCCAACACCAAGTGGTGGCAATGGCGTAGAAGGAAGCTGGAATATCTCAGCCATTAAAGTTGACCCAGCGATGGATGGCGTATCTGACTACCTCCAGGTTATAAACCTGTTCCTAGGAAACGACTGTCTTTCCAGAATCACCTTTAACTTCCGAGGCAATGGTACGCTGACTGGTGATGTTCCTAAAGAATGTCAGGATGCCGAAGCTGCCGCCGAAGATTTTGGTGTAGGCCAGAACTCAAAGTGGGAAGTAAAAGGTAACAAAATTGTTCTGACCAGCGGCACCGACGTTTCAGAATACGATCTGGATGTTAACAAAACCACCATGGGATGGTCATACAGCGAGGTTGACGAAGACGATGGCAAAACCTACCGTTACACTATCGAGTTCAAGCGTAAATAATCAGCATTGATTCTAAACAAAAAGAGGAGCGGGTACCCGCTCCTCTTTTTGTTTTATTGCTTTTCCGGATCCAGGTAGGGATTGTCCGTTGGCTGCTCCGATAGGTCTTCACCGGTGTAGGGCGAAGTCGCCGGATTGTCCGCGCGGGCTAACCACACTAACCCCAGAACACCCGATAGTAGCGTTCCGACCATAATGGCCAGCTTAGCCGCATTCTGCAGATCCAGATCGGCGAAAGAAAGGCTGGTTATAAAAATAGACATGGTAAAGCCAATACCTGCCGTTAAGCCCAGCCCCAGCACATGGCGCCAGTGCATACCCAGGGGCAGCTTTACCAGCTTGGTCTTGACCACTGCCCAAGTCGTCAGGAAGATACCCAGCGGCTTGCCTATAAACAGACCGGCTATGATACCCAGGCTTAACGATGAGAATAACAGACCACCTATATCCGCTGGCAGCAAGATAGCCGTATTGGCCAGGGCGAATATAGGCATGATCAGGTAGTTGACTGGTTTGTACAGGGCGTGCTCTATATCATCTACCTGGTCCAGCGGAATGGTCATCGCCAGCAGTACCCCCGCAATGGTCGCATGTACTCCTGACTTCAGCACGTAGAACCACAGGAACAAACCCATCAGTACATATAGTGCTATCACTCGTACTTTGAAGAAGTTCAAGGCGGCCAGTACTGCCAGGACACCGGCTGAGTACATCAGCATAGCAGAGTCAATCTCGGCGGTGTAAAACAGCGCAATAACCAGTACTGCAATAAGGTCATCTATGATAGCCAGTGCGGTAAGAAACACCTTCAGCGAGAAAGGAACCCGATCGCCCAGCAGAGACAATATACCCAGAGAAAAAGCAATGTCGGTAGCCGTAGGTATGGCCCAACCATGTACTTCGGGGTCGTTGGGATTAAAAAGTACGAATATCAAAGCCGGCAAGGCCACTCCCCCGATGGCCGCAGCGGCCGGCAATAAGGCCTGCCTGAACGTAGAAAGCTCTCCCTCCAGCAGCTCCCGCTTGATCTCCAAGCCCACGAAGAAGAAGAAGATCACCATCAGTCCGTCGTTGATCCAGTGGTCGATGGTCTTTCGCAGAGGCTCCACCCCTACATATTGTTCCCAGAAATGAATATAATCATCACCGACGGCTGAGTTAGCTAGTGTCATGGATATGACCGTTGCCAGGAGCAGCAGAATACCCGAGAGGCGTCCGCTTTCGGCCAGATCTTTAATTGGATTAATGATTGGTCTGATTATTGGTTTTAAAGGATCAGTTACAGGCCTAATCGCTTTCTTGATCATGGCTCTTTTTTCACCTTTTTGCCTTTTTTTCATTGTACTATTCTTATATATGACTTACTATGATTGTTAATATTTAATGCAATCTAACCCTCTTCTGTATATGAGTTGCTAAAAAGTAGAAGTAAAATATGATGTAACCTGCATCTATTTACAACAGGTCAGACAGGGGAAAGTTCATAAGTAGGTGATCTTCAGCTAACTGGTATGGTCACACACAATGACCCAGCGACCATCAATCCGACGCCACAGTAGTGTATAATGACCTCCTATGTCTCCTTTTTCGGGACGAGTCAGGTTCCACTTTCCTACTACAAAGGCAACATCGTTGCCGGGGAAATTTACATGCAGAATATCGAATTTCAGAGTACCCATGGTAGCCCGGTCGGGGTAGCGCTTCAGGTACCCTTGGTAGGTACTCTGATAGCCGTAGGTCACGCCGTTTTTGCCCACGAACATCAGCGAATCTGACTCCCAGTAGCCCTTCATAAAGGCGGCTATGTTTCCGGAGTTCCAGTCACGGGTCTGGCGGTCCAGAATACCCAGTATGGCTGTACGGTCGTCGGCCGTCTGGCCTTTGGCGACTACCGCTGTTAGCAAAAGCACTAGTAGTACAAGCTGGTTTTTCATATATTTTATGGATTTTTGTAAAATTATGTTCAAATATAGAATAAAGGCTCTGGCTCATAGAGGAACTACCTGTAAAGCTACTCATAGCCGGTAATACCCGGCCTAACCATCCCATCTGTTATGTTTAATAATTTATTCAAGAAACTGGACCGGCAGCAGTACCCATTCGTGGATGGCTTGTACTACCTGTTCATTATCCTGTTCATCCTGGTGCTGTTCTTATTTTTTGCCTGATCTGTGGCCGAGCGCTCTTACCTGTTCATACTTAATCCCCGCTCCGGTACCCGCCTGGGACAGAGTGCCGCTGAAGTAGCGGCCTATATTGAGTCACACGTTCAAAAGGAAGGCCATGCCGTCCGGACCGTTACTACCGAGTACCGGAGCCACGCGACGGAGCTGGTCAGGGAAAGTATTAAGGCCAATGAGTGGACAGCCGTAGTGGCCGTAGGAGGCGATGGCACGGTCAACGAAGTAGCCCGGGCCCTGCTACATACCACTACTCCGCTAGGTATACTGCCGCTGGGCTCCGGCAATGGTCTGGCGCGTCATCTGGCGCTGCCCCTGTCTCTGCCTTCGGCCCTGGACCGGGTACTACACGGCCAAACCCTTACCATTGACAGCGCTCAGCTGAACGGCAACCCGTACTTCTGCGTAGCCGGGGTAGGTTTTGATGCGCACGTCAGTCATCTGTTCAGTCAACATACCAAACGTGGCTTTGAGGCGTATCTGAAGGTATCATGGGATGCTTACTGGAACTACCTGCCCCAGACGTATAAGCTGAACGGCCAGCCTGTGCAGGCCTTTTCGCTGAGCTTTGCCAATGCCGGTCAGTTTGGCAACAATGCCTGGGTAGCCCCGCAGGCCGATCTGACCGACGGCATGCTGGAGCAATGTACGATCACGCCTTTTCCCAAATGGTACGGAACCACACTGGTATACCGCCTGTTTTCGAAAGGTATGTGTCCCTCAGCCTATGTGAGCTACGAGCCAGTCACACAAGCCGTGGTAGAAACAGAAGGCCCGGCACTCGTGCATTATGATGGAGAACCGTACTTGTTGGATACTAATAGAGTAGAGGTACAGATCGTACCGCAGAGCCTGCGGGTGGTGTGTTAATGTAGCTTTAAGCTGTAGGCATTAGGCTGTAAGCTTTTTAAATTCAGTATCACTGCCTCTGCCCGTAGTAAACAATGCGTTGATTTAGTTAAAATATATTATTCATACAAAAGGCCTATTGCTTATAGCATACAGCCTACAGCACTTAGCTAAAACCTATGTCTAAGAAAAACCGCACCGGCATTGTGTACTCCACCGATCCGGATTTTGAATATCAGAACGATCAATCCGATGAGCCCGATACACTCGCTCCGGCCCAGCAGGACCTGCGCCTGTGGCTCGAGCGCAAGGGAGGTGGTAAAGTAGCCACCGTAGTGAAGGGCTTTGTAGGTACCACCGCCGACCTGGAAGCTCTGACCAAGCAGCTCAAAGGCGTATGCGGAACCGGTGGAGCCGCCAAGGAGGGCGAAGTAATCATCCAGGGCGACCACCGCGACAAGGTACTGGCCTGGCTCCAGAACAAAGGCTACAAAGCCAAGAAAGCCGGAGGATAACATTAATTTGTGAATTAGTGATTGAATGATTGAGTGAATGGAAACCTTCTAATAAGCTTAAGGTGTACGAGTGGAAGAAATGGTAGTATGGATAAACAGGTATACACTACACTGCTCCTTATATATTCACTCATCCACAATTCACTCAATCTCCACTCACTCATTCACTCAATACTTCAAAGTACCACTGTCTCCGACGTGTCTGGGGGTGGAGGGAGTGGCTGGGGCTCCTGGGGGGCAGCTGGCGGCCGGTAAGTAGGATTAGCCGGCGAAGGTGCGTACACATCCAGTAGCTCCACATCAGTCACGAAGTACTGGGTGTCGCCGTTCCAGGGAAAAACAAAAAACTTCTCCTGGTAGGTCAGCGAGACGCGCTGGCCGCTCTTGATAGCTTCTTCCAGCTTGGCGATGGCCTCTTTATTGTTCCCTCCTACCGAAAAGTCCCACTGCTCGGCATTGAGGGTACCCCCACCTTCGTAGATTCCTCCTACATTCAGTACACCTTCGTAGGTTTTGAGCAGGTAGCCCCGCTTGCTCAGCTTGACTACAAAGCCGCCCCGCTTTCCTTCGCTATAATAGCCAAAGGTCAGGTAATAGAATACGCCAAAAATAATAGCGAGTATAAGTAAGAGTATGACCCATTTGCGCATGGTACAAACAGTATTGGGGTAGTGAGGGTGCAACTTCGTTAATTGGCGCTATTTTTCCAACTATCTATTTGGCCCTGATTGCAATAACGGGGTCAAGTCGTGCGGCCATGAGGGCCGGTATAATACCCGACAGGATACCGATCACGCTGGATACCCCCAGCCCCAGCAGGATATTACCCATAGAAAGTCGTATATCCAGGGTACCTAACGGAATAAAAGACCCCAGGTACACCAGCAGAATACCCACCAGCCCTCCTACCAGACTCAGCATGACCGCCTCAAACAGAAACTGGAACAGGATGAAGTAGTTCTTGGCTCCCAGTGATTTCTGAATCCCGATCAGGTTGGTTCGCTCTTTTACGGATACGAACATAATGTTGGCTATTCCAAAACCGCCTACCAGGATCGAGAAGCTCCCGATCACCCAGCCCGCTACCGTCAGTACCGAAAAAATACCGGCTATGGCCTGCGCCGCTGCCTCGGGGCGGTTGATCGAGAAGTTGTTTTCCTGCCGGGGCTTCAGACCCCGGCGGGTACGCATCAGGCCTACTATCTCGGCTTCCAGCTCCTGCAGTCCTTCGTCCGTTTCGTAGCCCTTTACTACTATATCCGGGTCGGGCCGCCCCGACTGGAACAACTTGGCAAACGCTCCGTACGGAATAAGGCACTTGGTATCCGGGTTGCCCCCAATATCCAGCAGGCTCTCTCCTTTCTTAACCTGCTGCCCTACTACCACAAAGCGGTTACCGGCCAGCTTAAATTCCTTGCCGATGGGGTCCTGATTGGGGAACAGCGTTTCGGCCACTTCCGCTCCGATGATCGCTACGTTACGGGCTCCGTCCGTTTCGATGGGTGAAAAGTACCTGCCCAAGGCTATGGGTACATCCGATATTTCATTGTACTCGTACGATACGCCCTGAATAAGTGCTTCCATGCTGTTGGAGCCCCTTTTGACGGTAGTACCTCCCCGGAAGTCCATGACGGCTACGGCGCTGGCCATTTCGAGGTTATCATACAGGTACTTGTACTCGGCATAGGAAGGGCTCGGCCACTGAAAGTACCTCCACCACTGGTATTCGCCACCAAAGCCCCAGGGCCACTTCTGTACGTACAGTACCTTATCTCCAATGGCGCTCAGGCTCTCCTTGATGTTCCGCTCCAGCGAATCTACGATGGTAAATACCGCCACAATGGCAAATATACCCACCGTCACTCCCAGCAGGGACAGTATGGTGCGGGTGAGATTAGACTTCAGCGCCTGCCACGCAAACCGAAAGCTCTCGAAGGTTTGTCTGATAAACTTCATAGGAAAAGGCCTCTGCGATTCGTTCCAGTAGGGAAGAACCATTCATTTTCCAAAAGTTAGCTACTAGCTACCTGGTATCAACTACATTTGGGACAAGTGGCTCTAAAAAAGTTTGAATAGTACTAATCAAAGTATATGACAATCAGTACCCATTCAGTCAAAATTTTCCTTTTATAAAATACTTTACTTCGATACATTTAATGGCACTAGACCTACTGTACCTGCTCAAATACATGAAAAAACTCTATCTCTTCCTCTTTGCCTCATTCAGTTCAGTATCAGTCGGACAGGCCCAACAGCCGGTCAGGGAATCGCAGGGCTTTTACCAGTTCCTGACCGAAGACCCGAACCAGAAGCCCTTTTATAGCGATCGTCAGGGAGTCATAGCCAATAACGGCATGGTGGCCTCGGCGCATCCGGATGCTTCGCAGGTAGGAGTGGATATCCTCAAAAAAGGAGGTAATGCCGTAGACGCGGCCGTAGCGGTACAGTTTGCGCTGGCCGTTGTACATCCATCGGCGGGCAACATCGGCGGCGGCGGCTTTATGGTGTTTCGGGATGCTAGTGGTAAGAGCTACACGCTGGACTTCCGGGAAATGGCTCCACGCAGAAGCCACAAAGATATGTACCTCGACAAGCAGGGTAACCCAGTCCCCGGCCTGAGTACCCTGGGGCACCTGGCCAGTGGCGTACCCGGCTCGGTAGATGGCATGGCAGCAGCCCATGCGCGCTTTGGCAAACTCCCCTGGCGTGACCTCATCCAGCCCGCAATAGACCTGGCCGAAAGAGGCGTGGTACAGACGGAGCGCGAAGCCCGCGGCCTCAACAACATCCGGGAGTCGATGCAGAAGGTAAACCCGGGCGGTAGCTACTTCCTCCGCCCCGACGGCCGCGAGTGGAAAGCGGGCGATACGCTGGTACAAGAGGACCTGGCCCGGGTACTGCGGCTGATTCAGAAGAAAGGCCGCGACGGGTTTTATAAGGGTAAGGTAGCCCGTATGCTGGCTTCCGAAATGAAGAGGGGCGGCGGCCTCATCACCACCAAAGACCTGAAAGCTTACCAGTCGAAGTGGCGGGAGCCCATCATAGGTACCTACAAGAACTACAAAGTCATTACCATGCCCCCTACCTCCAGCGGTGGAGTAGCCCTGATGCAGCTTCTGCGCCTGGTGGAGCCCTACCCTATTACCCGCTGGGGCTGGAATGCCGACTCTACTACGCAGGTCATGATTGAAGCCGAGCGCCGTGTCTACGCCGACCGGGCCAAGTTTCTGGGCGATCCTGATTTTGTGGATGTACCCGTGGATAAGCTGATCAGCTACGAGTACCTCAGGGAGCGCTGGAAGAGTTTCAGCTTTGCTCAGGCTACGGATAGCAGGGAGGTAAGCGGCGGGGCCATTGCCGGCTACGAAAGCCTGGAGACTACGCACTTTTCGGTAGTGGATAAAGACCAGAATGCGGTGGCCATCACTACTACCCTTAACGGCGGCTATGGCAGCAGGGTAGTCGTGCAGGGTGGTGGATTTTTTATGAATAACGAGATGGACGACTTCAGCATCAAGCCGGGAGTACCCAACATGTTCGGCCTGATCGGCAACAAAGCCAACGCCATCGAGCCGGGTAAGCGCATGCTGTCGTCCATGACACCTACCATACTGGAAAAAGACGGAAAGCTGTACATGGTAGTAGGTACCCCTGGTGGCTCTACCATTATTACGGCAGTGTACCAGACCATCCTCAACGTAGTGGAACACGGCATGACCATGCAGCAGGCGGTCAACGCCCTGAAATTCCACCACCAGTGGCTACCCGACAAGACTACCTTCGAGCAGGGCGCCTTCGCCGACAATACCATCAGGAAGCTACAGAACCGGGGCTATACCCTGGAGATGCAGCGCAACTCCATCGGCCGGATGGATTGTATACTGGTACGTCCTGATGGCTCGCTGGAAGGCGGCTCTGACCCCCGCGGCGATAATGTGAGCATGGGCTACTAAGGCAGGTCCAGCCGGTAAAAATCCGTACGCTTCGTTAGTACATCGATGTACGTAATAGAGGCTGCTTCGTCACCTACCCTGATAAAGTGATCGACGCGGCTGTGCCCGACTACCTGGTGGTATCCATCCAGGTAGTCGGCTTCTGTTTCGGACTTATCCGCCCAGACAGGACCACCGTAGGGCTGCAGACCTCCCCGCGTCGTTCCTACATCAAACAGGATGTGATTATCAGCGCTTCGATGAAGCGCATTAAGCATATCCGCAAAGGTAGCATACCCGCTACGGTACCTGTCGAACAGGCGAAAGTGCGACCGGCACCAGCCTTCTGAAACCCCCGCGTGGGTAAACAGGTAGTTCTGGTACTGGTAAGCTACATTGAACAAGTCGGCATGCCGGGTAAAAATATCCGTATAGGTAGGCTGCAGATCAGCCCGAAAGCCACTGCACCGGTATCCGGGATAGTACAGGTACTGAATATCATGATTGCCCAGCAGGAGGGTGACCCGGTCCGGGAGGTCCTGCTTGAACTGTATAATCTCCTTAAAGTTTCGGACTATATCCGAAGCCTCTACCTCTCCCCTCGAATCCACATAATCACCTATGAATACAACCTGGTCCGCTCGCGTCCCAATTATTTCTTTCCAGACATCACGCCCGTGTATGTCGCCGATAGCCAGTATGTACATAGTAGAAGGCTATTTTCAGATAAAGTATCACCACACATGATCACTCCTATCAAGCTAAAAAAATAGTACCATTCCTGCTTTACCGGCCATTTACCACCCGTACCCCCTGCTCACGGTAGGGCTGTACGATACCCTCGTCGGCGTCTGTAATGAGTACATCGGCCAGGGTCAGGGGGGCAAACTGCAGGTACTTGTCCTTTCCCAGCTTACTCGAATCACACAAAAGGTAGGTAACACGGGCCTGAGCGGCCACAGCCAGGGTCATGGAGGCTTCTTTCTCACTATGTGCGCTTAATCCTCTGTCTACTGATATTCCGTCTACTCCCAAAAAGGCCCGGTCGGCCTGATAGCGGGCAATGTGTTCCTCAGCTATTTTCCCATGTATTGCCAGCCGGTTAGAGTCTACCTCTCCTCCCACCAGATTGACCGACACCTGACTTCCCAACAGCTCATACACCACGGGTAGCGAGTTAGTAATGACTTTGAGCCTCTTGTTTCGGATAAACTGGCACAGCCGGAACACCGTACTACCGCAGTCCAGAAAAACCACCTCGCCTTCCTGGATCTCCTGCGCCGCCATCCGGCAGATGTGGTCTTTCAGGTCTCCGTTCACGGCTGCTTTCTGTGCAAAGTCCACCGGGCCTCTTACCGGCTCTACCTTCATGGCGCCTCCGTGCGTGCGCAGGATGTACCCATCAGCCGCCAGCGCCGCCAGATCACGCCGGACGGTAATGTCAGAAGTATCCAGCGCCAGAGCCAGCTCCTTTACATCTACCTCCCCTTTTTCTTCAACGATGGCTAAAATCTTATTCTTTCTGTTTTGAAAACTCATAATAGGTTGTACATTTGTTCAAAATTAATCAAAAACAATCAAAAACAATCATTAGCTATGAATCCAAACGTAAAAATCAGCAAAGAAGAAACCCTCTCCGACAACTGGTACATCCTCAAAAAGTACACCTTTGACTACCTCCGCAAGGATGGTACCTGGGAGCGGCAGGAGCGTGAAGCCTATGACCGGGGCAACGGAGCCGCCATCCTGCTATATAATACTGAGAAGCAGACGGTCATCCTGACGCAGCAGTTCAGACTACCCAGCTACGTCAACGGAAATACCAGCGGTATGCTTATCGAAGCCTGCGCCGGACTGCTGGACAAAGACAACCCCGAAGAGTGCATCCGTCGCGAAACGGAAGAAGAAACCGGCTATAAGATACAATCGGTGAAGCGGGTATTTGAAGCTTACATGTCGCCGGGCTCGGTTACCGAGATGCTGTACTTCTTTGTAGCGGAGTATACCCACGACATGAAGGTGAGCGATGGAGGCGGCGAAGCCAGCGAACAGGAAAACATAGATGTACTTGAAATCCCGTTTGCGGAGGCGCTCGCTATGGTAGCCAACGGAGAAATCAAAGATGGCAAGACCATCATGCTGCTCCAGCACGCTCTGATCCACAAACTGCTGGGATAGCTTACTTCTACCTATCTATACAAAAAGCACGGCTCCGGTCGTGCTTTCTGTGTCTAAGGATGTTCCGGTATATGGCTACCAGGTTTATAGGCATTTTCGTCCCGTACCCGCTGGTACGCTTTTGATTACGTATAGGATGGTATACAGGATCGTATATCATACATAACTATACAGGCATGAATCCCACCATCACCATACTTAAGGAAGATACACTCTCAGACAACTGGTACACGCTTAAGAACTATACCTTCGAATACAAAAACCGCGAAGGCGTGCAGGAGGAGCAGAAGCGGGAAGTGTACCACAATGGAAACGGCGTTACGGTACTTCTGTACAACCGACAAAAAAAGACCGTCCTGTTTACGCGACAGTTCCGGATTGCCAGCTACACCAACGGCAACCCTTCGGGCATGCTGATTGAAACCTGCGCCGGTATCATGGACGAAAAGGACCCGGAGAAGGCGGTCATCAGGGAGACGGAGGAAGAAACCGGCCTGAAGATACAGTCGGCCCGGAAGGTATTTGAGGCATATATGTCGCCGGGAGCCGTGTCGGAGAAGCTGCACTTCTTTGTGGCTGAATATACCGATACTATGAAAGTAAGCGAGGGAGGCGGCGAGGACGAAGAACAGGAGCACATAGAGGTACTGGAGGTACCTTTCGAAAAAGCCCTGCAAATGGTACAAAGCGGAGAGATCAAAGACGCCAAAACGATACTGCTGCTCCAGTACGCCCAGATCAACGGCCTGCTGGACTAACCCCTGTACAACACAAAAGCACGGCCCGGGCCGTGCTTTTGTGTGCTAGGAAGCGGTAGATCCACCCGGCTTTTTACCGGATAAGTTAGCTACCAGGTCTCGTAGTACTTTTTCGGCATCGGGTACGGTGGTTTTAAGTACCTCCTCCACTTTAGCCTTGATCTGCTCCAGGTACTGCGGAGCTCTGTCCACTAATTCTTCGGCTTCGCTGCGCAGATCATGGGCCGTGGCCTTTAGATCTTCCAGTATTCTTTCGCCTTGCTCGGTCCTCATGAATCGCTGTAATACAACTCCGGCGGCGGTACCGAGCACAAAGGTGATTAAAAAACTGCTATACATGCCTGTGCGGTAGTGGTTAAGGTGAACAAACTAAAAGTCAAAAGTAGGCATACCAGCAACACTTTCAAAGTGTTATACCTGTTACCTTATCTACCAACGTTCATTCACCCCTTACTCGTATTACTTAATCTCGAAAATAGCCTGCATACGGTAGCTTAACTTGATTTTCTGAAAATCCAGATCACTTTCAGGTGCTGCCGCATCCATCGACTCGGCAGCCATCATGCGTACATTGGCCTTGGCGTATACCGGCTGCGGGTAGTACATATTATCTTCCAGTTCACGGATTTCCATCACCGGCCCCACTTTCTGGTCTATAGCCTGCAGCAGGTAGGTGGCTTTATCCTTAGCGGCTTTGAGGGCGTTGATCTTCACCTGTTTTTTCAGCTCCTCTTTCTGCGAATGATCCACCCGGCTGATGTTGGCATACTGAATACCCCGGCTATCTACCTCCGACAGGATACCATCCAACTTGTCGGGGCGGCTTACTTTCAGCTGATACTGCTTTGCTTCCAGGAAGGTACTCGGGCGCTTTTTCTTTTCCCAGTAGTTCTGGTAGCCGCCCAGCCCACTTACGGTAAGGCTCTCCTTGGGTAGTCCGGCGGCAGCTACCGCCTTGATCAGTTGCTGCTCCAGGGTATTGATGGCTACCTTGTCCTTCTGATTTTTTTCGTCCTTGAAGTACTCCCGCAACGATATCGTAAAGTACAGCTCATCGGGGGTGACTTCCATTTCGGCAAAGCCCGTGACTTCAATCTTGTGCGTCATGTTTTGCTGGGTAGGTGTGGTCTGTGAAAAAGCAGGCAGGAAGGCAGGAGTAGCCAGCAGAAGGGTGGCAACTAACAGGTGTTTTTTCATGGCTTTTTTAGGTTGTCTGGTATAAGCTTGATAGGTATTAGATGCAAAAGCAGGCAAATCGTTTAACCGACATCTATCCATTATTTGTATGGAAAAATCTGTCAGCTAAACGCTAGCCGGTGAAGCTTATTGCACGGCCAAAACTACGGGAAAGTATGGAGATATGATACTAGACTACCTGCAGTAGGGTAAGCCAGGCTTCATTGACCTTGCCTTCGGCCAGTAGCTGCTGGGCCCGGCGGTGCAGCAGATCCGGGAAGTACTGGCAGCCGTGTACGGCGTCCTCGTACAAGGTCCGTATGCTTTCAGATTGAGCATACGCCTGTACCTCGGCCTGCTCAGGTAGCTGCAACACGCTCCCCAACCGCCCCAAATCATTGCCGGTCAATATGCGGGACGTACGTATGGACTCGGGCAGGGCATCCACCCCTATACCCATCTGCGGGCGCGGTACCTCAAACAGGGCCTCGCCCGTAGCCCGGGCGTAGTAGTCGGCTCCCATGCGGGCCACCCAGTTGGTACGGCGCTGGTCTATTTGTCCGTCTTCGCCAAAGAGCGCTTCCGAAAAATGCGCCAGTACCACCTCCGCAATAACCAGCACCATGGAGCCAATCTCCTTCACCTCAAGTACCTTGCACTCAAACTGCACCGGTGATTCCTTGACCCGTGGTGGCTGGACCCGCTCGGAAGAGAGTGGTGTAAAACCGGCCTTGGTGAATTCATTGACTCCCCGCTCAAACTCCGCACTTGCCAGCGACACCTGCTCTACCATCGCGTAGTCTACCAGATTGATTACTACCTCGGGTACTTCACGGATGTTGAGGGCGGTATGCTTATGGGCATTGTCGCGACCACGACGATTAGGCGCAAACACCAGCAGGGGCGGATCAATACCCATGTAGTTGAAGAAGCTGAATGGGCTTAGATTTACACTGCCCTGGGCATCCACCGTACTGGCAAAGGCAATGGGACGGGGGGCCACCGAAGCGGTCATGTGTTTATAAAAGGCCCGGGCGCCGAGCTCAGAAGGGTCTATGGTTTTCATGCAGTCGTTGATGAAGCTAAATGACTAAAGGGTGTACTTGGGTAGAACCGTGAAGTTTCGGCAAAAGTTTAGGGGCTTGGTACTGGAAAGACCAGTTCAGAAAAGCTCAGCTGCCGGTAGTATCATTCCGCGCACCTCCCCAAAACCTATCCTATAGCCGTTCCCAGAGGCGTAGCCCCGCATTACTACCTCATCGCCATCCAGCAGGTAGGTACGCTGCTCGCCACCCTCTAACGCTACGGGCCTGGTACCTCCCTGGGTCAGCTCCAGCAGACAGCCGTTGCTTCCTTCGTCGGGGCCGCTGATGGTTCCGGTAGCGATCAAATCACCTACCTTCATATTACAACCCGTGATGGTGTGGTGAGCCAGCTGTTGCCTCACATTCCAGTACAGGTACCTGGCATTGGTGCGGCAAAGAGTACTTTCCGGTTGTTCGGCCGGCTGTATTGCCACCTGCAAGTCCAGATCAAAGTTGAAGGCACCGCTCGTTTGTAGATATGGTAGCGGTGCAGGCTCCTGCAGGGGCCCTTTGGTCCGAAAAGGGGCCAGTGCGTCGAGTGTTACAACCCAGGGCGATATGGAAGTAGCAAAATTCTTGCTCAGGAACGGGCCCAGCGGCTGGTACTCCCAGCGCTGTATATCACGCGCCGACCAGTCATTGACCAGTACGCAGCCGAACAGGTACTCCTCTGCCTCAGCCGCCGTCACGGGTCTGCCCAGCGCAGAATCTTTGCCTATGATAAAACCCAATTCCAGCTCGTAGTCCAGCGCCTTGGTGGGGCTGAATACAGGTACTTCCGCTCCCGCTGGCAGGATCTGTCCCTGCGGCCGGTGTACCGGCGTACCCGATACCACTACCGAGGAGGCTCTCCCATGGTAGGCTACGGGCAGATGCTTCCAGTTGGGCATCAGAGGGTTGTCGGACCGAAAGAGCTTGCCAACGTTAGTAGCGTGCTCCAGGCTGGAATAAAAATCGGTGTAGTCGCCAATGCGTACGGGCAGGTGCATTCGGGCCTCAGTCTGTCGTACCAGTACCCGATCTGCTACCGCGCGCAGCGGTGACTCCTCATCCATTAACAACTGCTGCAAAATAGCCCGCAGGCGCTGCCAGGCCGGGCGGCCCAGAGCGATGAAGTCATTCAGTACGCTTTGCTCAAAAACAGAAACCGCCCCCTCCCACTCGGTTAGTAGTCCGAGTTGGGCGGCGGCGGTCAGGTCTATGATCCACTCTCCGATGGCTACCCCTACTCCCGGAGCCCCTCCCTCTCTGCTGAATATGCCATAAGGCAGGTTATGAACAGAAAAATCGGAGTCAGAAGGTATGGCTAGCCATGAAGCGGATTGTATCATTCTGTTTCGCTAAAATTATTGTAAATCGAATCCATAATCCGTACAAACTGCTGGTAGTCTGACTCATCCAGCTCGCCCCAACCCTTCCGACGAATCTCGGCTACTACGGGGAAAGCTTCGTTGTGACAGGCTACTCCCTTTTCGGTCAGGAACAGATTGAATTTACGACGGTCACCGGCAGCCATTCTACGTTCCACCAGGGCTTTCTTTTCCAGCAGATCAATGATGCGGGTTACGGTCGGAGGATCTTTATATGTTACTTCGGCCAGTGCATTCTGACTGATGCCTTCCTCCCGGTAGATATGATCCAGGAGTACCCATTGATCTACGGTCAGATCAACACCCGCTTCATTCAAACGCTTCTGCAACGCGTTACGAATTTTTTTGATGGTGGTGTCGATTTTGAAAAAGTAAGCACGCTGGTCGGAATGGTGAGTCATACTTGTAGTCTTTTAGGGTTAGGCTCGGCGTCAGAACCTTACAAATATAGTACACACCAACTATTAGCCTACTAAGTAAACCAGCCTTTTTTTGCTATATTTTTAGTAAACGGTTAATTTATTTATAGTTTTATCTAAGGATTCCGCTATTTGTGTTACTGATCCGTAAAGTTGCTCGTACGATTCAATAACAAAGTAGTGGTCCTGGTACCGATCGATATGGTACGGCGTGTCCAGCAGCGTAATCACATCAAAGGCGATTTTGGGTACTTCATCGCTCAGGCAGTACACACTTTCGCCGGGTGAAGACAGGATCCCCCCTCCGTAGATTTTCAATTTCCCCTCCTCGTGGATAAGTCCAAACTCCACCGTGTACCAGTAGAGCCGCGATATGCGCTGGATGGCTTCTTCGCTGTCGATAAACCGGAGCGCTACTTCACTCAGATCGGTTAGAAAATGGCAAAAAGACGGATTGGTCAATAACGGCACGTGTCCAAATGTATCATGAAACATGTCTGGCTCTTCCAGGTAATCCAGCTGCTCAAGGGTACGCAGCCAGGTAGAGGCCGGAAACTTCTTGTCGGCCATCAAGCCGAAAAACTCCTTATGGGGAATGAGGCCGGGTACTACCCATACCTCCCAACCGGTATGGGCCCGCAGGCGCGGGTTGGTCTCCTCCACGAAGTTGGGAATGTGATCCGCTACAAAACCTACCTTCTCAATTCCTTCCAGGTAGGCCCGGCTGGCAATGGCAGGTAACTGCTCCATCTGCCGCTCAAAAAGCCGCTTCCACACCGCATGGTCTTCGGCGGTATATTTATCATATGCTTGATCCATGGCTCAATTAGTTAAATATAGACTAGCTGTCATGGGTAGTTAAATAGCTGTGCCTGCCCCTCCATGACTACCGGTACTCCATCATAAGGTTCCTCGTAGTTGCTGTTCGCGTTCGATGGCTTCAAACAAGGCTTTGAAGTTGCCTTTGCCAAAGGACCTGGCTCCCTTGCGCTGGATAATTTCGAAAAACAACGTAGGCCGGGGCATGATAGGCTTCGTAAAAATCTGTAGCAGGTACCCTTCATCGTCGCGGTCTACGAGTATACCCAGCTGGCGCAGCTCATTGATTTCTTCGTCAATGGTTCCTACCCGTTCCTGCAGGTCGTCGTAGTAGGTAGTGGGTACCTGTAGAAACTCCACCCCACGATCCCGAAGCGCCGTAACAGTTTCGATGATATTGTCGGTAGCTACCGCAATGTGCTGTACGCCCGGCCCTCCGTAAAAATCCAGGTACTCCTCTACCTGCGATTTCTTTTTACCCTCGGCGGGCTCATTGATCGGAAACTTGATCCGTCCGTTGCCGTTGCTCATGACCTTGCTCATCAGAGCCGTGTAGTCAGTAGAGATGTCCTTGTCGTCAAACGACACCAGCTGCCGGAAGCCCATCACATCGGCGTAAAACTTGACCCACTTGTTCATCTCGTTCCAGCCTACGTTGCCTACTATGTGGTCGACGTAGCGGAGTCCGACGGACTCAGGGCGGTAGGCAGGCTCCCATTTCTTATAGCCCGGCAGAAACACCCCCTGGTACTCCTTACGCTCCACAAATACGTGTACGGTATCGCCATAGGTGCAGATGCCGGAGCGTACGACACGCCCGTGTTCGTCCTCTTCGGTAGTAGGCTCCAGGCAAGAGGTAGCTCCCCGGCGCAGGGTTTCTTCGTAGGAGTAGGTGGCGTCATCCACCCATAGCGCTACTACTTTCACCCCATCGCCGTGGAGGTCGATGTGCGAACCAATAGCGGTTCCGCCCACCAGAGGTGAAGTCAATACCAGCCGGATCTTATCCTGTACCAGTACATACGACTCCCGATCGCGCAGCCCGGTTTCCAGTCCCGCATGAGCCAGCGGCTGAAAGCCAAAGGCCGTCTGGAAGTAGTGCGCCGCCTGGCGGGCATTGCCTACGTACATCTCTATATAATCCGTACCGTTGATGGGCAGGAAGTCCACCTCCTGCTCCGTTCCGGCTTGTTGTTTATGTTTTAATTCCAGCGTTTCCATAGTCTTGTTGATGAAGATGTCTTTTTTAAGGAAGAAGGGAGGAAAGGAGAAAAATAGTTTTTCTTGTACCTTTATTTCCGCGCGGCGGCCGCCATTCCTACTTTCCTGCTTTCTTACCGCACGGCGGCCGCCCTTCCGCCTTTTATTCTTTCTTACCTTTTCTCCTCCCGCTCCGGTTCCAGCCAGCTTTGGAAGTACTTACCGTCGTCAATGGCTAGGGCGGCTTCGGTGAGCATCAGGGGGCGGAAGGTATCTACCATCACGGCCAGCTCCTGCGTTTCTTTCTTGCCGATACTCCGCTCATAGGCTCCCGGGTGCGGCCCGTGCGGAATACCTCCGGGGTGCAGCGTGATGTGCCCCTGCGCTATATCGTTGCGGCTCATGAAGTCGCCATCTACGTAGTAAAGTACTTCGTCGGAGTCGATATTGCTGTGGTTGTAGGGAGCCGGTATGGCCTTGGGGTGGTAGTCGTACAACCGCGGACAGAACGAACACACCACGAAGGCGTCGGTCTGGAAGGTCTGGTGCACCGGCGGTGGCTGATGAACGCGCCCCGTGATAGGCTCAAAATCGTGAATAGAAAAGCCCCACGGGAAGTTGTAGCCGTCCCAGCCTACTACATCGAACGGGTGGTAGGCGTACACCAGATGGTGCATGGCGTTGCCCTTTTTGATTTTCATCAGAAACTCCCCCCGCTCGTCGTGCGTCTCCAGGTCGGTTGGGAGCTTGTAGTCGCGCTCGTGCATGGGCGAGTGCTCCATCAGTTGTCCGAAGTGGTTGCGGTACCGCTTGGGTGTGTAGATTGGCGAGTGCGACTCGAGGTAAAAGAGACGGTTGTCTGCTGTATCGAACTCGATCTGGTAGATCATGCCCCGCGGTATCACCAGGTAGTCGCCGTACTCAAAGGGTAAAGTACCCAACAACGTCCGCAACCGCCCACTGCCCCGGTGGATAAACAGTAGCTCATCGGCGTCGGCATTTTTGTAAAAATACTCCGTCTGGGAAGTACGCGGAGCCGCCAGGCCTATGGTGACGTCCTTATTCACCATCAGAGGTATACGACTTTCGATGTAGTCGTCCATGGGAGGCAGCGCAAATCCGATCAGCTTCCGCATGGTGAGGTTGTTAGCAACGGCGAGCCGGGGCGACACATCCAGGGCCGGAGCAATGGCCTGCACCTGCGTGGGGCGGTGCACGTGGTACATCAGGGATGACATCCCGTCAAAGCCGATGGTACCGAATACCTGCTCGTAGTACAGGCCACCGTCGGGCTTCTCAAACTGCGTGTGGCGCTTGTGTGGAATCTTTCCGAGTCGGTGATAGATCGGCATGGCTCTAGTCGGTTTAGCGTCTACATCTGTATTCTAAAAAATTGGGGTGGACCTTCGTCCACCCCTGCATGACGAAGTGTAATTTGATATCTAATTGCCTTGGCAACAATTATAGTAACAATAAAAATTTAACGCAAATATTTTTGCATTATTTTATTTTTAAATTTAAAAATAGTAATAACTTTATCTGGATTTTATAAACAGCAGTAGTCAGCAAAGTGTTTGGCTACACCATCAAAAAGATTAAGTCGCCTCACAAGCTCTGTCCCCAGAGTACCTTTCAGGAAGGTCGTAGCAGTAGTAGATCCGTAGTAGAGTTATACCACCAAACCTGCCGTTATCCAAGCCTAACCGGCTGATTACTACCTATACCCTGTACAACCATACAAGTACATAAGTCTGTCTTTGTCATTTCTGTTACACTATATCCATCCACAGCTTCCCAACCCATTGCCACCACACCATTCCTGACTACTATATCCACACCTACAAAAATCCCCCTCGGATAACCAGCCGGTCGTTCCGAGGGGGATATATTTTGTAAGGTAGCTGTTATGTATGGCTACGCCGAGTTACGGGCCGCATTGATGATCCCGAACATAGCCCGTACTACCAGTTTATGGTATCTTTCTACATCTACCGGCAGCGTCTTGGGATCCTCAGCCAGCATCTGCAGGGCGTACTGCTGTATGGTGATAAGCGGCATAACGATACGCTCACGTACCTTGATGGATTCTTTGGTTACCTGGTTGCTGTCCAGCAGCTCTTTCTGGCCCGATATCTCCAGGAGCAGCTTATAGGTCAGTTCAAACTCCGCGTACATAGTATCCCAGAACGCCCGGTACTCTTCTTCACGGCGCAGGTACTCCGTAGCCGGGAAAAATGCCTTCGACAGAGACTGCATGGAGTTCTCGATCAGGGTACGGAAGAAGAGCGACTTTTTGTACAGGGCCTTGATGGCATCTCCTTTTCCTTCAGCCATCAGTTTCTCAATAGCCGAGCCGAATCCGTAGAAGCCGGGTACGTTCTGCTTCATCTGAGCCCACGAACCTACAAACGGAATAGCCCGCAGATCCTCAAACTTGAGGCCTTCGCCATCGTTGCCGCGCTTGGTAGGGCGGCTTCCGATGTTGGTCTGGCCGTAGAAGCGGAGCGGCGTCTTCTTTTCCAGGTACTTTACAAATACCGGGTCGTTCTTCAGCTCGAGGTACGAGTGGTAAGCCGCCTGGGCCAGTTCTTCCAGAAGTGCTTTGTCTGCTTCGGTGAGCTGCTCTTCCTGACGGCTGGAACTGAACAGGTGATTTTCGAGGCCCGCCGTAAAGAGGCGCTCGAGGTTATACATAGCCGTCGAAACGGTACCGTAGTTGGAGCTGATGGTCTGTCCCTGTACGGTCAGTTGTATTTCTTTATCCTCTATATCCTTACCCAGCGAGGCGTAGAAGTTGTGGTTATTTCCACCCCCACGACCCGGAGGTCCTCCCCGACCGTCGAAGAAGGTTACCTTGATACCGTACTCGCGCGATATCTTGGTGAGCTCTTCCTTAGCGCGGTAGATCGACCAGTTGGCCCGCAGATACCCTCCATCCTTGGTACCATCCGAGAAGCCCACCATGATGGTCTGGTGGTTGCCCCGGTTGGTCAGGTGATTGCGGTAGTACTCATTTTCGTATAGTTTGCGCATGATACCCGACGCATTGGCCAGGTCATCTACTGTTTCGAACAGCGGTACTATATCCAGCGCCAGCTTTCCTTCCTCATCCGCGATCAGGTTTTTGGCGATGGCCAGTACTTCCATGATATTCAGCGCACTCTGGGAGTTACTGATCACGTAGCGGTGAGCCCCCTCTTCACCGTTGCGCTGCTGTATGGTACGTATGGACTTGATAGCCCCCAGTATATCTTTGGTTAGCGGGTCTTCGTAGTCATCTTCGCGCAGTGGGATATTCAGCGAAAGCAGCAGGTCTATTTTACGGTCTTCGTCCCAGCTCTGGTAGTCACTGTACTTGATCAGGGGTATCTTCTGTTCCAGGCGGGTCAGAATGTCTTTCCAGGCTTTGGTATGCTTGCGGCTATCCTGACGTACATCCAGGCTGGCAAAGAAAAAGCCGAAGAGACGCAGTTTGAGCACAAATACATCCAGCATCTCCACAAACAGCCCCTGGTGCTTATCAATAAGTACTTCCCGTGCTTCGAGTAGCTCATTGATGAGCTCTGTCACGCTGGCATATCCTTCCTCTTCGGGACCGAATATGGTACTGTTCATCTTGAGCTCTGCCAGCGATATGGCATCCTCTACGCCGCGGAACGTGAGCCGGCGTTTCAGGTTACGAATATCCCGGTAGTAGGCCCGCAGCAGCGTTTCGCGGAGGCGATCGGCTACCTGTAAAGTAGTTTCGGCATTGACAAAGGGATTACCATCGCGGTCGCCGCCGGGCCAGAAGCCCAGCCGGAACAGCTGCGGATAAGACCACTCGTGCACCGACATATCCAGGCTATCGATGAGCTTGAGCAGGATAGCCGGTATGGCTTCGTAGTATACATTCTCCAGAAACCAGGTTAAGCTTACCGCTTCGTCATAGGGGCTTGGCTTGGTATCATTCGTAAAACCAGTTTTGCCCAACTGCAGCAGTAAACGGTTGACTTCCGCAAAATCATTGATCCGGATGGCATCTTCCAGGTCATGGATAATACCCAGCACCTTGCCCGGATAAAATTGCGTGGGATGAGCTGTCAGTACAATGCGTACAGAGAAATCCTGCAGCTTATCCAGCATCTTCTGACGCAGCTCTGGAGTCTCCAGGCGCTCCACCAGAAAAGGTACCGAGCCTTTTCCGCTCAGATCGTGGGTCTGATCAAAAGCGGCGTCCTCTACGGAGTCAAAGAGTACTACCTGTCGCTCTATATATTGAATAAAAGCAAACAGCAGATCTATCCGCTCTTTGGGCGAAGCGTCTTCCAGTAGCTCACTGAAGAAGTCTTCTATGATCTGACGCGGCGATTTACCGGCCTGAAACCCCTCCTCACTCTGCTGGGTAAGAAGTGGCAGCAGTGAGCCCGTCTGAAATATACCCGGGTAGGGCAAACTCAGAAAAAGGCTGTTAAAAATATTGTATTTGGTAACGACTGCGTCCTGAAATACGTGACTCATAGAATAGGGACAAAATTATATCTTGAATTCTCTAGTACAGGGCAAATATATCCTAAAAAATCGGTTTCAGGCCTTTGGGTGCGCCTGTTGATGCGTTTTTTTAAGTTTCTCGATGGAGTTATGGGTATATATTTGCGTAGCAGCCAGATTAGCGTGACCCAGCAATTCCTTAATGGCATTCAGATCAGCGCCGCGGTTGAGCAGGTGTGTCGCGTAGGTGTGGCGTAGTACGTGCGGGCTTTTCTGCTGCAGAGTCGTGACGGCGGATAAGTACTTCTTAACCAGCCGCTGCACAAATACCGGGTACACGGCTTTTCCTGAATCAGTGAGCAGTAGCACACGGGTATCTTCCTCAGGAGCCCGCTGGCCTATGTAGTCGGTAAGCAGGTGCGCCAGACTAGCCGTAATGGGTATCAGCCGCTCTTTGGAGCGCTTACCAAATACCCGCACCACCCGGCTGCTGGTATCTACCTGGTCTACTTCCAGGCCAATCAACTCAGACAGACGCATACCGGTACCGTACAGTAGCTCAAGCAGGATGCGGTCACGCAGACCTTCAAAACCATCGGGGAACTCCACGTTATCAAAGAGCAGGTCCATGGCCTTCTCTTCGACAAAAGCCGGCAGCTTCTTGCGGGTTTTAAGAGAGGTAAGATTGGTAGTGGGATCTTTGAGGATATGATTCTTTTTGCGTAGATACTTGTAGTACGAGCGAATGGTGGCCATCTTCCGGTTGACGGAGGTAGGGTTCATACCCTCCTCCACCAGACTCACCACCCACGACCGCAGCATGGGCGGAGTAGCCTGCTCGGGCTTATCCAGCTCGTACTGAAACAGCAGGTACTTCCCGAACTGGTCGAGGTCATTGGCGTAGGCCGTAATGGTGTGCCCGCTGGCGCGCTTTTCGTAGCGCAGATGATCTAAAAAAGGCTCTATCATAGAGCCAAGCTACAAAAAAAGGCCGTCTTTGACAAGACAGCCCCTTTTTATATGGTTACAGTAATCCTGTAGAACGCTACACGTCGTAGATTCTCAACGTACTATTGCTCGTTGTGGTTACCGTACATTCTCTCTTTGTAAACGGCACGCAGAACCTCAAAACGACGCTTTACTGATGGCTTTTCGAAAGCCGTACGTGCACGAAGCTGACGCATAGTACCTGTTCTCTCAAATTTCTTCTTGTAACGCTTCAGTGCGCGGTCGATTGATTCGTTGTCTTTTACGTTAATAATGAGCATACCTAAAAATTATAGATGTTTTGTTAGTTTCTAGAAAATCGGATTGCAAAGAAAACATAGATTGAACAGAAAATCAAGGACTAAGTCATCTAATTTTACCTATTTTTGAAGGTCTTACTAAATTTAATCCCTATGGCCTCTCGTTTGGGTATCATTGACTTAGGTACCAATACCTTCCATCTGCTGATCGTCGAAAAGACCGCCGACGGTACTACGCCCCTTTTCCGGATCAGCCGTCCTGCCCGAATCGGTAAGGGTGGAATCAATCAGCGGGTCATTACGGAGGAGGCTACGCAGCGGGCGTTAGGGGTGCTCCACTCCTTTCGCGAAAAACTGGACGAATATCAGGTTTCGACCGACCATACCTTTGCCTTTGGCACCAGCGCCATCCGTAATGCCGATAACAGCGCCGACTTCTGCAACACCATCCTGCGCGAAACCGGTATCAGGATCACCGTCATCAACGGCGACGAAGAAGCCCGCTACATCTACCACGGTGTGCGATCGGCCGTTGATCTTGGCTCTGCGACTTCCCTCATTGTTGATATCGGTGGCGGCAGCGTCGAATTCATCATCTGCAACAGCCGGCAGATATTCTGGAAGCAAAGCTTTGAAATAGGCGGACAACGCCTCCTGGAGCGATTTATGCATACGGACCCATTGCACGAAAGCGACCGCAAGCGGCTTTACAACTATTTTGACGAACAGCTCATTCCCCTGGCCAATGCCGTACATCAGTACGCTCCGTCGGTACTGGTAGGGTCGTCGGGTACTTTTGATACGCTGGTGGATATGGACTACCAGCACCGAACCGGGCAGTGGCCTCCCCAGAACCTCAAGGGCTGTGACCTCCCACTTGCGGAATTCTACCGAAGCTACGAACTACTGCTTACCCGCAATCACGACGAGCGCATGGCACTGCCGGGCATGATTGAGCTACGGGTGGATATGATCGTTGTGGCTGTCTGTCTGATAGATTACCTGTTGCGTACCTACGGCATTCGTGAGATACAGGTATCTACGTATTCACTAAAAGAGGGAGTACTGGCCGTTATGACTGAGGAGTAGGTATAGTTTTTATAGAGGATAACTTCTGACAATCACGAAGTACCTATTATATAGACACTCATTTCCTGCTATGGATGCAAACAAACATCATTTGCCCGTTTCACGCACGGCTACGTACTACACCTTAGGAAAATTAGGAGAAAATACCCGCCGCGTGTGGTTTGTCCTGCACGGGTACGGCCAGCTGGCTCAGCAATTCATAAAGAAATTCGGGGTACTCGACGACGGGCAGACCCTGGTTGTAGCTCCGGAGGCCCTATCGCGCTTTTATCTGGAAAATGGCTTCGAGCATATAGGGGCCTCCTGGATGACCCGCGAAGAGCGTGAACTGGAGATTGATGATTATGTATCCTACCTGGATCAGCTCTACCAGACCATCATGTCGGGAGGTAACATGGAGAATATTGAAATAACGCTGCTGGGTTTTTCGCAGGGTAGCGCTACGGCCTGCCGCTGGCTCGACCGGGGCATGATCAGCTGCGACCGGCTGATCCTCTGGGCCGGCCACTTTGCCAATGGCCTGACTGATCTGGTGAGTCTTGACAAACTGCCTAAGACCAACTCGTACTTTGTGTATGGGGAGCAGGACCAGTTCCTCTCTAAAATAAACGTTCAGGAGTACATGGTCCGGCTCAATGTGGAGGCCCCTGACCTACAGATCATTCGCTACCAGGGAGGACACGCCATCAACGAGCATGTCCTTAAGACTCACTTTCTGTGAATGGTAGTGGCCGAGGCCTGAGCCGCAGCCAGTATCGTGATATCCGCTATGGTAACATGGTCGGGCGCACTCACGGCGAACAGGATGGTTTTGGCAATATCCTCGGCCCGTAGCGGCTCAAAGCCTTCGTATACCTTATCAGCACGATCTTTGTCGCCCTTGAAGCGGATCACCGAAAACTCGGTTTCCACCGCTCCCGGGGCGATATTCGTCACCTTTATTCCGTGCCTGATAAGGTCCAGACGCATGCCCTGGCTCAGGGCTTCTACCGCTGCCTTGGAAGCGCAGTATACAGCTCCGTTGGCGTAGGTTTCTTTACCCGCAATGGAGCTGACATTGACGATATGCCCTCTGCCCCGCTCTATCATGCCGGGGGTGAGGGCTCTGGTCATGTACAGCAGTCCCTTGACATTACTGTCCATCATGGCGTCCCAGTCGTCCGGATCTCCTTCGTTGATTGATGAAAATCCATGTGCATTACCGGCGTTGTTGACCAGTATATCAATGGCGCGCCAGTCGTTAGGCAAAGAGTCCAGCGCATAGGCCATAGCCTTACGGCTGCGTACATCGAACGCCAGCGCGATGGCGCGTACGCGGGTGGAGAGACTATCTACCAGCTCTTTCAGACGATCTTCGCGTCGACCGCAGAGGATCAGATCATAGCCTGCCACGGCAAAGGCTTCGGCGGTGGCCTTTCCGATACCGGAAGAGGCCCCGGTGATTAGGGCAATACGGGGCATGAGTAGTATTGGGGGTCTAATGGTTTTTCTTCAAAGAAAACAGAAATAGAAAGGCTATGTTCATTTTTATCTGACATAAAGCTCCCCACCTACTACTCTCTATTCCCTACCTACTATGAGATCCACCTTCTTAGCTCTTATGGCCCTACTGGCTCTCGGCGCCGTACTCGGGCTGGTAGCTCTGTCGCCACAGAAAACACCAGTAGCCGCCAGACCCAACATCATCTACATTATGGCTGACGATATGGGCTACGGCGACCTGGGCTGCTACGGTCAGGAGAAGATCAAAACGCCCCACCTGGACCAGTTGGCCGCCGACGGTTTGAAATTTAACCAATTCTACGCGGGTAGTACTGTGTGTGCCCCCTCCCGTTGTGCCCTCATGACGGGTAAGCATACGGGCCATAACTACATCCGGGGCAATGGCGAGATACCCCTCCGGCCCGAAGACACCATCCTGCCTCAGTACCTGCAGCAGGAAGGCTACACCACCGGCATGTTTGGCAAGTGGGGCCTGGGCGATATGAACACCACCGGCATGCCTGACCTCAAGGGCTGGACTAGCTTCGTAGGCTTCCTGCACCACGTAGAGGCTCACTTTCAGCTACCGGGCATCCTGTGGCACTTCCGGCAGGGCCAGACTCCCATTCGGGAGCGCATTGGCACGGCCCATCAGGGCTTCGCTAATGATTTCATCGCCGAGAAAGCCGTTGAATTTATTGAAGAAAATCAGAAAAAGCCCTTTTTCCTCTACCTGTCACTAACGATCCCGCACGCCGAACTGGTGATGCCTGACAAGCTGCTCAGCCGCTACCAGGACTCCAGCGGCAACAGCGTGTTTGGCCCTGAAGTGCCTTACCCGGGCCTGCACTACGGCGGTCAGCGCCAGCCCCGCGCTGCTTACGCGGCTATGGTGAGTCGGGTGGATGATTACGTGGGGAATGTACGGGCCAAGCTGCGTGAACTGGGGCTGGAGGAGAATACGCTCATCTTCTTCACCAGTGACAACGGCACGCACGTAGAGGGCGGACGTACGGCGAAGGATGTCGAATTCTTCCGGAGCAGCGGACCGCTGCGGGGCGTCAAGCGCGATATGTACGAAGGAGGTATCCGGGTACCGGGTATTGCGTACTGGAAAGGAAAGATCAACCCCGGCCAGACCACCGACTTCTACGCCGCCAGCTGGGACTGGCTACCTACCCTCCTGGACCTGGCCGGTAGTAAGGCAAGGCCCGAAACCGATGGTGTATCCATGGCTTCGCTATTTACGGCTAACAAAGCACCTAGCGTTGGCGAACGCCAGCTCTACTGGGAGTTTCACGAAGGAGGTTTCTCGCAGGCGCTCCGCAAAGGTGACTGGAAAATAGTACGACTGAAAAAGAAAGATGGTAGCGTAAAAACGGAACTATACAACCTAAAAAATGACCTGAGTGAGCAAAAAGATCTGGCAGCTACCCAACCCGATCGCCTGCGTCAGATGGAGCAGTTACTCGACGCGGCCCGTACTAAATCAGAACATCCGGCCTTTGTAACGCTGGGGTATTAAAAAAAAGCGGAGCGGGAAGAAAATGTTTCCCGCTCCGCTCTCTAATCCGGCTATTATCTAAGGCCGCACTCCCTTTACATTCATATCAATAGCATAAAGCCCTTTGCTGGCGGTTACGAACAGGGTCTGGTGGTCTTTGCCTCCGAAGCATACGTTAGCCGTCCAGCCCTCATCCACCGGAATATTCAGCAGTTTCTCACCCTGCGGGCTAAATACGGTCACACCGGCGCGGTTGGTCAGGTACACGTTGCCCCGGTTGTCGATGGTCATGCCGTCGGAGCCCATTTCGCAGAATAGCTTCTTATTGCTTAGCGAACCATCTTTTTCGATTTGGTAGGAGTAGGTTTTGCTGGCGCCGATATCAGCGATGTACAGCATTTTACCGTCGGGAGTACCAATGATCCCGTTAGGTTGCTTCAGGTCAGCAGCTACACGGTTCAGCGTTTTGCGGTCCTTGCTCAGGTAGTACACGGCCTGTACATCCTGCGGGGGCGTCTTGTGCTCCCACCAGGGACGCGCGTAGAACGGATCCGTAAAGTAGATGTTGCCGTTGCGAGCTACCCACAGGTCATTGGGTCCGTTGAACTTCTGCCCGGTATAGTCCTTGAGAGCTACGACTATATTCTTGTTTTTGTCGATTTTCCAGAGCTCAGTATTGGCGTCAGCACAGGCCCACAAATTGCCTTTGCTGTCTATAAAAAGACCGTTGGCCCGGCCCGCCGGCTCCATATAGGTACTTAGTTGTCCGTCGGTGCTCCACTTGTGAATACGGTTATTGGGCTGATCGGTGAAGTACACGTTGCCCTGCTTATCGGAGGAGGGGCCTTCGGTGAAGGCAAAGCCACCGGCCAGCTTCTGCAGGGTAGCTCCGGGTTTTACGAGGGTATTGTCCTGGCTATTTCCCAACAGGGGAGCCAGCAAAAAAAGAGAAAGTACAAGAACAAGTTTTTGACGCATGGGTTGTCAGGAGTAATGGTACAAGGTATAAAAGCCAGCGGCTCCCCAAAGCTAACGAAAGCCCGTTACTTTTCCGTCTATGGCTTTCTTAGCCCGTGGAAGTCAGTAGAAACAGCCTGAGATAGAGTTTACCAGCTACGTATTGTACTACTTTTTGACCATGACTACTGACCGCCGCCATTTTCTAGGTACCCTTACCGGAGCCGCTATGTTGGCCCCACATCTGCTACAAGTTGAAAGTAATTCGGCCGCTCCGCGACCCATTGCCTGCAATCAGTACACCTGGTTTACATTTTATAACCGCGAAGGCCGCAACTGGTCGGCTGACCTGGATGCTTCGCTGGCCGAGTTCAGAAAGTCAGGACTGACTGCCTACGAGCCCAGCTTCAACAACGCGGATGAAGTTAAGAAACTGATACCTCTGGTAAAAAAGCACAACCTGACTGTACCTTCCGCTTACGTAAACAGCATGCTGCACAAGGCGGACGAAGCTCAGAACTCCATTGATTCCGTACTGGCGATTGCCGAAGCTACCAAACCATTAGGTACCCGCATCCTGGTCACTAATCCGAGTCCGATCAGTTGGGGTGGTGTCGAGAACAAAAACGATCAGGAGCTGACTGAGCAGGCCAGAAATCTGGACAAGTTGGGAGCCGAACTCAGAAAGCGGAGCGTTACCCTCTCCTACCATACCCACGACGTAGAGCTACGGGCGGGGGCGCGGGAATTTCACCACATGCTGCTGGCAACCGACCCGAGCAACGTAACCTTCTGTATGGATGTACACTGGGTGTACCGCGGCTCCGGCAACTCGCAGATAGCAGTATTTGATGTACTGAAGCTCTACGGCAAGCGCATCACAGAGCTGCACCTAAGGCAGTCGGTCGGGGGCGTGTGGTCGGAGGCAATGGGCGAAGGCGATATTGACTACCGACGCCTGGCCCGGGAGCTCAAAACACTGGGCGTACGACCACATATAGTACTGGAGCAGTGCATTGAAAAACCTTCACCCCATACCATGCAGGCCATAGAAGCCCACCAGCGCAGCCTTGCCTATGCTCGGGAGGTATTTTCAGAATTGCTGGGATAAAGAGTTAATTCTTAATTTTGCTGGATAACTAAATTAGCCTTTACCACAGAGTTAAGGGAGGTCTGGCACAGAGAAAATTGAGTTTTAAAACTCTTATCAACTCTGCGCATCCACTCTATGTCACTCTGTGGTAAAAAATAAATTTTTAAAAGATTCGCATGACTACTCCAATGCGCCCCATCTACCTCGACTACAACGCTACTACTCCCGTGGACCCGCGCGTGCTGGACCAGATGCTGCCGTGGTTTACGGAGCAATTCGGCAACGCCGCCAGCCGCACCCACCTATATGGCTGGGAAGCCGAGGAAGCCGTAGCCAAAGCCCGTCGGCAGGTAGCTGGTCTACTGGGGGCTAGTGAAAAAGAAATCCTCTTTACCAGCGGCGCTACCGAGTCCAATAACCTAGCTATCAAGGGTGCCTACGAAGCCCACAGCCACCGGGGCAGCCACTTCATAACCGTAGCTACGGAGCACAAAGCTGTCCTGGATACCTTCCAACACCTGGAAGGTTGGGGTGCCGAAGTGACCTATCTTCAGCCCGCCGCCGATGGTCTCATTACAGTTGAGCAGGTAACTGAAGTACTACGGCCCGATACGGTATTGGTATCGGTGATGTATGCCAACAACGAGATTGGAACCATACAGCCAATAAGAGAAATAGGTAAGCTATGCCGGGAGCGGGGGGTACTATTTCATACGGACGCTACCCAGGCGGTAGGTAAGCTACCCATAGACGTCGATCAGGACTATATAGACCTACTGAGCCTATCTGCGCACAAGCTATACGGTCCTAAGGGTGTGGGAGCGCTGTACGTACGAAGGGGAGTGAAGCTGACGGCCCAGCAGGACGGTGGCCGCCACGAGCGGGGCCTACGCTCGGGGACGCTAAATGTACCGGGCATCGTAGGTCTGGGTAAGGCCTGTGAAGTGGCTAGCACCGACATGAGTACCGAGGCTATCCGACTGGCCCAGCTACGCGACCAGTTAGAAAGCAGTATCTTGGGTACCGTCCCCAACACCCGCGTCAACGGCAACCGGGAGTACCGCCTCCCAAACGTGACCAACATCTCCTTTGGCGACGTAGACGGCGAGCAACTCCTCATGAACCTCAACCGCGTAGCCGTGTCCAGCGGCTCGGCCTGTACCTCAGCTTCGGTGGAGCCCTCGTACGTACTCAAAGCTCTGGGCGTTCCCGACGACCTGGCCTATGCCTCCATCCGCTTTAGTCTTGGTCGGTTCACGACCGAAGAGGATATAGCTACCGCCGTAGCCCACGTGCAGGAAGTAGTTAGCCGTATGCGGCAGGGAGTACAGGTGAAATAGGCTTTGTTAACGCCCCTACTCTTCATAAATCGGCTTCTCACGTAGTCGTAGCGAAGCGCCGCTACGCCCCGCAAAGTGCGCCCTGATTTCGGCAATGACCGAAATGGCAATCTCTTCGGGCGTAGTGGCTCCGATATCCAGCCCCACCGGACTGTACACCCGCTCCATTTCTTCATCGGTGATTGGACTCCCCTCTTCCTGCGCCCGCGTCAGCATTTTATTGGTGCGCTTGCGGGGGCCCAGCATCCCGATGTAAGGTACCACCGTGCCCAGCATCCGGCGCAGATGGCGGTAGTCCGTTTCGTAATCGTGCGCCATCAGGATTACGGCCGTGTAGGGATCTACGGGTATCTCGCCTCCATCTTTGGGAATCACTGCGTCGGCCATATCAAACAGCGAACGGTGTACTTTGGCCATATTACACACTACCGATACTTTCCAGCCCGTTTCCTTCGCCAACCGCACCATCGGGTAGATATCGTAGTTGCCCCCCATCGCCACCAGATGTACGGGCGGCAGAATTACTTCAAAGAAGAAGCTTACCCGTTCGCCATCGCGTAATACATAGGTCTTCGTGGCTGATTTCTCCTCTTTCAGACATTCCTCAATATCCCGCACCAGATCGTGCTCGGCGACGGCCTCCGCCGGAAAGGTGCTCCGGAAGTAGGCATCGTTGTAGTAACGGTACGCCTTACCAAGCGTAAAGGCTTCGGAACCACCGGGTGCCTCTACCACCGTCACCAGTACGTCGGGGCGGCGCTGGTCGAGGTAGTGGCTCAGGAGCCGGACGGGATTCTGTACATCATTTGGGTCCAGGGGTGTGAGCAGTACATCAATAATGCCGTTGCACCCCAATCCTACGCCTATCTGGTAGGGGTCGTCGTCGGTAGTATCGTAGGTAATAATGGTGGCTTTCTTTTGCGCCATCGCCAGCCGGGACTTTTTCAGCGCATCACCTTCCAGGCATCCTCCGCTGATGCCCCCGATCCAGTCGCCGTTTTCCATAACGAGCATACGGGCGCCCGTACGCCGGTACGACGATCCTTCCACCCGCACCACGGTAGCCAGGGCGGCCTGTTGCTGGGTAAAGTCTATGTTCTGATAGGCGTTCCAGATATTCCTGATCTCTTTCATAGGTAGCTATAAGGGGTTAGGTAGTTAGCCAGTAGCCTTACCAATTTTGAAATTCAATGCTAACAAATCCTGATGCCGTCGCTCATCCGGAGGCTCCGGGAGTGTACTCCAGGCTAAATTATAATAAAGCAAAGGAGCGTCCAACCCTAATTTACCGCCGCACAGGTACTCAGCTCATTAGTAGACTTTTAGAGTAAATGGGGCCGATCTGCCTCTTATACCACTGTAGTACCTCTCTCCTCCAGGGCTTAATACAGCCATTCCCTCAATCCTTAACCTAAAAATAACTTATATCTAAATCTTTCCGTTTTAAATTACATATATTTGATCTACGCAGATCAATTGAGTCTAGTAGTAAGGTCTTTCTGTTCAACCACAAATGCATCCGGGGCATGAAATCAAGGGAGAGTATCAATATCAGCAAACATCTACAGACGCGACAGCTGAATGATATCGTGGAGAATCGTACTGCCTACTCCCTACAGGCTGCCGAACTGAATGTCTACGAAACCCACGCCCGGGCCGAGCGTGTCGAGCTCCGCTTCGGCCATCCGGTACTGGCTACCATGGTACGTGGCAAGAAGGTCATGCACCTGAATGGTACTCCTTCGTTTGATTTCCTGCCGGGTGAGTCGGTGATGCTGCCCAGTCACGAGCTGATGTGCATCGACTTCCCTGAAGCCACCGAGACCAACCCTACACAGTGTCTGGCCCTGGCGCTATCGGAAGAAAAGATACAAAGCCTGACGGACATCCTGAACGAGCAGCACCCGCTGGTAGACCGACCCGAGGGGTGGCGCATGCGAGGCGAGAACTTCTACTTCACTAACGATACGGCGGTCAACCAGCTCCTGAACCGGCTGGTGTACATCTGTACTGAGGGTAACCAGGCACGGGACCTTTTTGCGGAGCTGGTCCTGCGCGAGCTGACCATCCGTCTCATGCAGACCCAGGCCCGGCACCTGCTCCTATCCAACTCCGCCCAGTACGCCAACCAGAACCGCCTTGCTTACGCTGTACAGTACCTCCGCGAACACCTGCACGAAGACCTCACTGTAGGTACCCTGGCCCAGAAAGCCTGCATGAGTGAGCCCCACTTCTACCGCTGCTTCAAGCAGGAGTTTGGCCTGACTCCTATTGAATTCATTAACCGCGAGCGCATCCGGCTGGCTACGGAGCTGCTCAGTACTACCGACCGCACCGTTACGGATATCTCCTACGCCTGCGGCTATAACAACGTCAACTACTTCCTGAAGGTGTTCCGAAGGCAGGTAGGTATGCCGCCGTCGCACTACCGGCAGCGCCACCGCTCCCGTACGCAGGCCCAGCAGATACTGCTGGCCACTACCGACTACTTCAGTAACGGAGCATACTAGGAATTAGGTTATTAGCTATTAGCTTATAGTTAATCCGTCTCCTTCACCAGTACTCAGAGCCCACGTCAGGTACTTGCAGTATAAACCCTATGTTCTGATAGGATAGTGTAGCAGATTGATACAATAGTTCTTAAAAAACAAGATTATTCCACCATAATTTTGGATAGTAGCTATTTCATCTCTGACGAAAGTGATTGGCTCAACGGTAGAACTATAATACCAGGCTCCGTTACCAGCTATCACCAAAGAAAGCTACTAGCTAACAACCTAAAGCCTAACAACCTAACAGCTATGGAACTACAAGGTTCGCATGTATTGAATGCTCCGCCGGAGCAGGTATGGGAGATGCTCATGGATACTGACGTACTGGCCCGGATCGTACCAGGTATCTCACGTCTTGAAAAAACCGGAGACAATGAATATAAGGCCCTGGCCGAGATTAAGATGGGCCCAGTCAGCGGTTCTTTCTCGGGGGGGCTTACCCTATCGGATATCCGGGAAAATGAAGGGTACACCATCCATGTCAAGCAAAGCAGCAAAATCGGTAACGCCGACGCGACCATCCGCATTGACCTAACTCCCGTAGGGCCGGATCAGACCCAGCTCACCTTTGACGGAGGAGCCAAACTATCCGGTCTGCTGGCCCGCACCGGCAACCGCGTACTGAGCGGCGTAGCCAATACCCTTACCAAGCAGTTCTTCGAAAACTTTGAAAAGGAGCTTAAAACGCCTAAAGAGGCTTAATTCCGACTAGTACCTGTTGCATCATCACCTTTAACCCTTACCCAATACCTATGACTCAAATAACTGTCACTGTAAACGGTACCTCCCAGACCCACGAGGTAGAGCCACGCCAGCTGCTGGTGTACTACCTGCGGGATAAACTGGGCCTTACGGGTACCCACATCGGCTGCGACACCAGCAGCTGCGGAGCCTGTACCGTACATATGGACGGCATGGCCGTTAAATCCTGCTCTATACTGGCCGTTCAGGCCGATGGCTGTGAGATTACTACCATCGAAGGACTGGCCCAGGGAGACCAGCTGCATCCGGTGCAGGAGGGCTTCAAGGAGTGCCACGGTCTGCAGTGCGGATTCTGTACGCCGGGTATGATCATGGCCACGGTTGACATGCTCCAGAATAATCCTGACCCGACCGAAGAAGATATACGGCACGCGCTGGAAGGGAACATCTGTCGCTGCACGGGCTATCACAACATTGTCCGCTCGGTACAATGGGCTGCCGAAAAGATGAAAACCAGTGCTAAGGTACTGGACGGAGCATCTGTAAGCCCCTCCCCTGTTTACGCATCCGTAAATCTCAACCAGCAACAGCAACAACAGCTATGAGCAATAAATATATAGGCCAGTCGGTCAAACGACTCGAAGACAAGCGCTTCATTACCGGCAAGGGCCGCTATACCGACGATATAAAACTGCCGGGTATGACCTACGCTTCGTTTGTACGGAGCCCCTACGCCCACGCCCGTGTCAACCGCATAGATACCTCCGCCGCTAAGGATATGCCGGGCGTGGTAGCCATCTTTACCGGTGATGATATTGCCAGCGCTGGTATTGTGGGAGTACCTACCGGCTGGCAGGTCAACTTCAGGAACGGGGATACCATGAAGGAGCCCCCGCACCCTCTGCTGGTACCTACCGGTAGCACCGTAAAGCACATTGGTGATCCGGTAGCCGTCATTATCGCCGATTCACGAGAAGCCGCTTTTGATGCGTCGGAGGCCGTAGAGGTAGATTGGGAAGAACTACCCGCCGTAGTCAGTGCCTATAAGGCTACGCAGGAGGGCGCTCCGCAGGTACATCCCGACGCCCCCGGCAACCTGGCCTTTGACTGGGAGATAGGCAATCCGATTGATGAGGTGAATGAGGCCATTGAGCAGTCGGCCCACGTAACCACGCTTGAGTTTGTAAACCAGCGACTGGTACCTAACGCCATTGAGCCAAGGGCCTACATCGGCCACTACGACGAGGTCAGCGACAAGTATACGCTGTACACCTCTACCCAAAACCCCCACCTGATCCGCCTGCTCATGTGCGCGTTTGTGTTGGGCATACCTGAGCACAAGGTACGGGTACTGGGGCCGGACGTAGGAGGTGGTTTTGGGTCAAAAATTTACCATTATACCGAGGAGGCGCTGGTGACCTGGGCCTCGAAGCAGATCCGTCGTCCCATCAAGTGGACGGAGACCCGCTCGGAGGCCTTCATGCTGGATGCCCACGGTCGCGACCATATCACCAAAGCCGAAATGGGCTTTGACGCCGAGGGAAATATCAAGGCCCTGCGCATCAAGACCTACGCCAACCTGGGTGCCTACCTCTCGACCTTCGCTCCGGCGGTACCTACCTACCTGCACGGTACCCTGCTGCAGGGCCTTTACACGACGCCCAAGATTCACCTGGACCTCTACGGAGTATTCACCCATACCGTAGCGGTGGATGCCTACCGGGGCGCTGGTCGTCCGGAGGCGACCTACCTGCTCGAGCGGATGCTGGACCTGGCAGCACTGGAAATGGGTAAAAATCCTGTACAGCTCCGCAAGCAGAACTTCATCCCGTCTTTTGACGGTGTAGAGCAACCGGGCTACCAGACGCAGGTGGCACTGCAGTACGACTCCGGCAACTACCATGGCGTACTCGACCGGGCTGTGGAGATGCTGGGCTACGACGAGTTCCGGCAGATGCAGCAGGAGGCTAATCAGAATGGCAAGCTCCTGGGTGTGGGCTTTTCGACCTACATCGAGGCCTGCGGTATCGCGCCTTCGGCGGTAGTGGGTGCGCTGGGGGCCCGGGCGGGTTTATATGAGTCAGCTCAGGTACGGGTGCAGCCCACCGGCAAGGTGAGCGTATTCACAGGAGCCCACTCACATGGCCAGGGCCACGTTACCACCTTTGCGCAGGTAGTAGCCGATAAGCTGGGTATCGCTATGGAAGATATTGATATCATTCACGGAGACTCCGATGCCGTAGCCTTTGGTATGGGTACCTACGGATCGCGAAGCCTCGCTGTGGGTGGCTCAGCCATTGTCAAGAGCATTGATAAGGTACTTGAAAAAGGAGCCAAAATAGCCGCTCACAAGCTGGAGTGCTCGGTGGATGACCTCGAGTACGCCGAAGGTAAATGGACCGTGAAAGGTACTGATAAGTCTATCAGCTTTGGTGATGTGGCTCTTACGGCCTACGTACCCCATGTGTACCCGCAGGGCCTCGAGCCGGGACTCGACTTTTCGAGCTTCTACGATCCCGCCAACTTCACCTATCCCTTCGGCTGCCACATTGCTATCGTGGAAGTAGATAAGGAAACCGGCAGGGTAAAACTAAAACGATTCATAGCGGTGGATGATGTCGGAAACGTGATAAATCCCATGATCGTGGACGGGCAAATCCACGGTGGACTGGCTCAGGGTATCGGACAGGCGCTGCTGGAAGAGGCTATCTATGATGAGAACGGACAGCTGACCAATGGCTCCTACATGGACTACGCTATGCCCCGTGCCGACGATCTGCCGTCGTTTGAACTAGACCGCCAGGTAACCCCTTGCCCACACAACCCGCTGGGGGTAAAAGGAGCCGGAGAGGCCGGCTGTATCGGCTCTACGCCTGCCGTGGTCAACGCGGTAATTGATGCACTATGGAGCGGCGGGCATAAGGTCAAGGACATCCGGATGCCGCTTACTTCGGAGCGTGTCTGGCGCGCCATGCAGGAGCAGAATACACAAATCCTTCATTCCTAAATCGACATCTATCTTATGATACCATACGCATTTGATTACACACGGCCCGAGTCGGTCGAGGAGGCACTGGATCTGCTCGACGATGACGCCAAACTACTGGCCGGAGGCCATAGTTTGGTTCCGGCCCTCAAGCTACGGCTGAGCGCCCCCGGACGACTCATTGATATAGCCCGTATCCCCTCGCTCAAAGGCATACGTGAGGAAAACGGTGAGATTGTGATCGGAGCGGGTACTACCCACGCCGAGATCATGAAGTCAGATTTGCTCAAACAGCACCTGCCTATGTTTGCCGAGGGTGCCGCCCTTATTGGCGACCCTATGGTGCGCCATAAGGGTACCATCGGAGGTAGCCTGGCCCATGCCGACCCTTCGGCCGACTGGCCCGCTATGGTCATTGCCGCTGATGGCGAGGTTGTACTTCGGGGCAGGAATGGCTCACGCTCGGTAGCGGCGGCTGATTTCTTCATTGGCTTCTACTCAACCGCTCTGGAAGAAGGCGAGATCATTACCGAGATACGCCTTCCTGTTCCGGCCGAGGGTACTCGTATGAACTACCAGAAATTTGCCCAGCCGGCCTCCCGCTTCGCCATTGTAGGTTGCGCGGTAGTACGTCATCCGGATGGCTCCGTACGGGTTGCCTTCACTGGAGTATCCGATGCGCCTTTTCGCGATACAGGCGTAGAGGAAGCCCTCTCGGGTCAGCAGCTTACGGATGATGTCATTGAGGCAGCAGCAGCCAAAGCCGCCGAAGGCGTATCCCTCAACAGCGACCACTTCGCCTCGGAGGAGTACCGCCAGCACCTGGCCCGTGTGTACTGCAAACGGGCGCTTAATGCGGTGGCGTAACTACATCCCGGCTGTTCATTAAAACCTTGGAGTTGGGCCGTCAAACCCCGGACCGGCTTCAAGGTTTTATAGTTTTGAGTAATTTTTCTACCCTAGAGTTTACTCTGCATGGTTCTGAGCAGCTCTATGGTTAACTATACTTTTTTAACGTACAGCATGCAAAATCAGGAATTAGATAGAATAGCTAGTCTCCTCCACTCCCAGGGCTATATCACCGACCCCAGCGTAACCATGGCCGTATACCTCTCCATGCAGCTGCAGAAGCCCCTGCTCATCGAAGGGCCAGCCGGAGTAGGCAAAACCGAAATAGCCAAAGTGATGGCGAGGGCGCTGGATACTGACCTCATCCGCCTGCAGTGTTACGAAGGCCTCGACGCCACCCATGCCCTCTACGAGTGGAACTACCAGCGGCAACTCCTGCACCTGAAAATGGTAGAAGCTCAGGGTACCGCTCCGACTCAGGACCTGGAAGAAGAGATATTCAGCGAGAAGTTCCTGATGAGGCGGCCCCTGCTGGAGGCTATCACCTACCCTAAAAAACCAGTACTGCTCATTGACGAAGTAGACCGGGCCGACGAAGAGTTTGAGAGTTTTCTGCTCGAGGTACTTTCCGACTGGCAGATTACCATACCCGAGGTAGGTACCATCCGGGCTACACACATCCCACAAGTGATCGTGACCGGCAACCGCATCCGGGAGCTGTCGGAGGCGCTGCGCAGGCGCTGCCTCTACCTCTGGATCGATTACCCTGATTATGATAAGGAACTGGCTATTGTAAGGAGCAAAGTACCTCAGATCAACGAGCAACTGGCTGAGCAAATTTGCCGGTTCATGCAGGAGCTACGACAACTCCGCCTCGAAAAAACACCCGGTATCGCCGAAACGCTGGACTGGGCCAAGGCGCTGTCTGTCCTGCACTTTGACTACCTGCCAAAAGAGATTATTGAGCAAACACTGGGTGTGATCCTGAAAGACTGGAAAGATACCCGTACTGCTCAGCTATCGCTGTCAGAACTATACGAGAAAACGGGCGTAGTGTCGAAGCTGGATAATCTTTAAGCAGTAGGCTGTATGCTTATAGGCAGTAAGCTTTTTTGCTATACGCTCCATGCGCTCGTCCTGATTTGCAATCAGTGCGCTATCTACTAGCGTTTGTAACGCGCAAGAGCAGCAAAAACTAAATATAGTGACACTGACTAAAATTCGCGTTGAAAACGCTATTCGACATACCACCGATTGCAAATCGGTGGTAGCATTACGTAAAAAAAGTCTAAAGCATACAGCGCAAAGCCTATGATAACCCGCCGCACCGACCTGACCAGCAACGTAGTGGATTTCTGCAGGTACCTGCGGGCGCACGAGTTCCGGATTGGGCCGGAGGAGGAAGCAACGGCTCTGCGGGCCTTATCACTCGTTACGCCCGACGACCGCACCCACTTTGCGCTGGCCCTACAGGTAGCGCTTACGCGCAATGCGCAGCAGGTACAGCAATTCCCGAAACTATTTAATGAGTACTGGAAGGAGCTGGAAGGAGCACTGGATAGTAAGGTAAAGGAGGATAAAAAGAAACAGAGCAAGCAGAATGGTACGCAGCAGCCCTCCTTTAACGCGCTGAAATCGTGGCTGAATGGCAACAAGAATCAAGAGGAGACCGAAACAGCCAGTCACTCGGTCACCGAAACTCTCAGTCAGAAAGATTTTTCGCTGATACCTGCCGATCAGCTGGCCGACCTGGTCAGGATTATACAGGAAATATCGCAGGCACTGGCTCGTAAGCTGAACCGCCGACAGGAGCGGGCGCATAGTATCCGGAAATTTGACTTCAAGAACACCCTCCGCCGCAACCTCCGCCGGGGCGGCGAACTGGTGGAGCTGGCCTACAAGCGCCCCCGCCGGAAGCGCATCCGGCTCGTGGTACTGGCCGACATCAGCAAGTCCATGGACCTGTATAGTATCTTCCTGATCCAGTTTCTGTACGCGTTTCAGTCGGTATTCCGCCGAATCGAAACTTTCGTGTTCAGTACCCAGCTCCACCACGTCACGGCTGACCTTAAGCAGCAGAGTTTTCAGGAGGCCCTGCGGGAGCTATCGGAGCGGACAGCGGGCTGGTCGGGCGGTACCCGCATCGGCGCCAGCCTCTGGACTTTTACCCACGACTATTCAAAGTTGCTTAACAAAGAAACCATCGTCATTGTCCTGAGCGACGGCTGGGATACGGGTGACCCGGATGTACTGACCGAAGCCATGCAGCGCATCCAGCAGAAGTGCCGCAAGGTAATCTGGCTGAATCCGCTGGCTGGCAATCCCAGCTACCAGCCCCGCACGGCTGCCATGCAGGCGGCCCTGCCGTACGTAGATGTATTTGCCTCCGCCCATAACGTGGAGAGCCTGAAAGCACTCGGGAAGTGGCTCTAACCCCTCCTACTGCCGGGCAATAGGATCAGGCTTTCCGTCCGGATCGTTCTTGGCGTAGCCCCGCATCGGAATATTCCTGCCCCGGATGAGCATAAGTCCTGCCACGTGCGGAGCGGCCATGGAGGTACCGCTGGCGATGGCATAGCGCCCATTAGCATAGGTAGAAGGAATGCGTACTCCAAAAGCACTTACATCTACGGCCGTGCCGAAGTTGGAGAAGCTGGCGAAGGTCTCGGTACTATCAATGGCTGATACCGTTACGACGTTCTGGTGATTGACCCGTGCCGGTGAATAGCTATCTACATTGATCCCCTTGTTACCGGCGGCAATCGCGAACAGGATACCCTTATCAGCCGCGGCACGTATCTCCTGATCCAGGCGGTAGGAGGTAAACTCTCCACCCAGACTTATATTGACCACATCCCCTGATTTAGCTTGCTGACTGATGTAGGATAGAGCCGCCACCAGTCCTGACAAGGTACCATCCCCTTCCTTGTCCAGGATCTTGATGGGTACTACCTTGGCGCCGGGAGCTACGCCCAGCATACCTACGTTATTGTTCTTAGCCCCGATGATACCCGCTACGTGCGTACCGTGTCCGTTCTGATCATCGGCGGAGGTTCGTCCATCCACAAATGACTTGCCCCGGGTTGCATCCACATTCAGGTCAGGATGATCCAGGTCTATGCCGGTATCCACGATCCAGGCGGTACGGTTCTCGTTGTTGAGGCCGCCGTAGCCAGTCTTGACAATGTTCCAGGTAGTAAGGCGGGGGGCCAGGACAGTAATGCAGGAACACAGTGAAATCCGCCGATCGGGCTCTACGTGCTCCACATCCGGGTCAGTACTTATTTCTTTCACCTCGGCCTGGGTCAGGTGCGCCACCAGGGTCGACTGCTCTCCCTCAATGTACCGCTCAATGCTGCTCTCTTCCACCCCAATCCGGCCCGCAGCCATACGGGCATTGGCAGCACCACCGGCCGTACCGGGCTTCAGGGTTACGATATAAGTACCTTCAATAATTTCACCATGACCGGCGGCCGCCTGTACCAGGCAATCCTCGACAGGTCCGACTTCTTTTGGTTCGCAGGAAAAAACAAACAGGAGCAGGCCCATTACGCTCCACCACTTCATCATTTTCACAGTCATTCTTCGAGGAGATATCTATTTTAGAAAATTAGCGTAGAGGGTTTTGCAAATAGGTTGCTTGTTTTAGCAAATGTGTATAATAACGAGCGAGTTATGTACTCTATTTTAATTTATTCAAAAGAAGAAGAAACGCAGGTGTTGTAGCCTCCCAACCGACTACTATAACACCTGCGTTTCTAAAAAGATTCTGCTATCTATCCACTCCACACACCACCACCGCTAACACCGATTTGCAATCGGTGTTGAGTCGAATAGCGTTTTCAAACGGGGCGCGTAGCCGCGAATTATCTAAAACGCTTTCACATCCAATAGTTCTCTCATTCCAGCATAGTTACGCCGTGAGCTAAACAGGAAATGCTCCGGCTCATTAATAAGTAGATTTCGCACTTATCGCGTTGCAAACGCTGGAAGATGCCACGCCCGATTGCAAATCGGGGTGAGCGAGGTAATTATTTTTAATGAGCCAAACAGGCCTCTCTGTAGCTTAATGTTTCCCTTTCTTCTTGGTCAGCTAAATACTCTTTTATCGGTTCATAATCTAAGTCTGCCGAAACGTCAACCGAAAAGTATCCAGGCAGGTAACTTCCTTCCCATTCGCATCCGAATTCTTCCAGTCGTTTCTGTACTTGTCCAGCGTTTTCTTCTTTGAAGCAGATAATCTGTAAGGTACTGTTTCCTGATTCTTTAACAAGTCCTTTTACGACTAATCTATCTTCTTCCAGTTCAGCGTAAACTGTGTCCTCGCTAGAATAGCCTGTCACGAATAAAGGAATGTTTTTCAATTTATAAGTACCTTCTTTTTCTTCCAATACAGTCGCCCAAACACTCTCAACATAATCCTCGTCGAGAATGTCGTTGAAGAACTCAAAGTAAACTTTTGTATATTCTTCTGATTCTTCTCGCATGATTATCTATTGCCTCTAACATCTGTATAAACAAACAAACCTAATCTCCCCCTACACCCCCTTCGCCCCCACATAGAAATTCCGATCCACCGTTAATGATTTGGTGCCTTTAGTCTTCATCGTTTTCCAGGAAGTAGTGGGTTGGATAAATTGATAGGTACCTCCATCCAGCGCCACCTTCACGGGCATATCAAATCCCTCGATGGCGTTGGTCCAGCGGTAGCGGAGTTCATTGCCTTCCAGGGCGTACTCCAACATCGGTATACGTACATCACGTAGGTACTGGTCGAATACCTTGCTCAGGTCCTTGCCCGATTGCTTGCTGAGGTAGTTTTCGATCTGGGAGCCGTCAACAGTCTGGTGATAGAAGGTCTTGTTCATACCCCGCAGGATCTGACGCCACTTGGTATCGTCGTTCACAATCTGCCGGATGGTGTGCAACATGTTGCCACCCTTGTAGTACATATCGCCTGAGCCTTCCTGGTTGACGCCGTAGATGCCTACGATGGGCTTCTGGTTCTGGATGAGGCGGCGGGTACCTATCACGTAGTCGGAGCCGGCTTCTTTGCCATAGTAGTACTCCGTGAAGAGGTTTTCGGAGTAGTTGGTAAAGCTCTCGTGTACCCACATATCGGCTGCATCCTTGTAGGTAATGTTGTTGGCAAACCACTCATGGCCGCTTTCGTGGATAATGATAAAGTCCCATTTCAGCCCCCAGCCTGTACCCGACAGGTCTTTGCCCAGGTAGCCGTTCTGGAAGCCGTTGCCGTAGGTGACTGAGCTCTGGTGCTCCATACCCAGGTAAGGTACCTGCACCAGCTTGAAGCCATCCTCGTAGAAGGGGTACGGCCCAAACCAGTGCTCAAAGGCTTTCAGCATTAGGGGTACTTGTTTGAACTGTTCTTTGGCCCGGGCGAGGTCCTGGGGCAGTACGTAGTAGCTCAAGTCCAGCTTTCCCTTTTCGCCCTGGTAGGTTTCGTTCCAGCTCACGTAGTTCCCGATGTTCATATTGACCCCGTAGTTGTTGATGGGGTTATTCACGTACCAGTGGAAGGTACGGGTACCGTCGCTGTTTTCAGTAGTGCTTCGTAGACGTCCGTTGGAGACATCCATTAAATCCCTTGGGGTAGTGATGCTTATGAGCATGCTGTCGGGCTCGTCGTACATGTGGTCTTTGCAGGGCCACCATACGCTGGCGCCCAGCCCCTGGCAGGACGTAGCCACAAACGGCTGCCCCTGGCCATCGCGCTCCCACTGTACGCCCCCTTCCCAGGGCGGACGCGTAGCAACTTTGGGTTCGCCTGAGTAAAATACCTGTACCGCCTCCTGTTTTCCCTCCTGCTGGGCCTTTTTCAGCGTGATAAAGTACACGTTGCCCTCGCGCCGAAACGCCAGTTCCTCACCTCCCTGCACCACCCGATCTACCTGCATCGGTGACTGCAAGTCTACCTGCATGGTCTGGTGGGGTTTAAGTACTTTGTAGTGGATGGTAGTACTGCCGCGCAGACTGCTATCTGCCGGAGTAGCCCGTACGTCCAGGTGGTAGTAGGTTAGGTCCCACCAGGCGCGCTCGGGGGTAATGGAACCGCGGAGCGTGTCCTGACGCGTAAACTGCGGAGTGCGCTGAGCGGAGGCCATGAACGGCAGCAAGAGGAGAGCGGTGGCAATGTATTTTTTCAGCATGTCTGTTGATCCAACGGTACGGGTATATAACGAAAGAAGCGGACCAGGTAGTAGTCCGCTTCGAATATAGAGAAAATACCAGAATACTACTTCTCGAGTATCTCCATTGAATCGAGTTCGGGACCACCACCGCGGTTGGCCGAGCCCGCTACAATGTACACTTTACCGTTGAGCACAGCGGCCCCGGTACCGTGACGTCCCTGATGCAGCGAAGGCAGTCGCTCCCAGCGCTTGGTTTTGGGATTGTAGCTTTCTACCTCGCTGTGCGCCGGTACCTGCTTATCGCTTTCGCCGCCCATCACCAGTATTCGGGGGCCAAAGGCCACTGTAGAGTTACCCGCGCGAAGGGTAGGCAGGTTTTGCGAAGCATCGAGAGTCGTCCATTTGTTGGACTTGAAGTCATACACATCTACCTCGGGTATGGTCCGGTTGAGTACCTGGTTGATCTTGGCGGTAGAGAGGCGGCCGCCGGCTACGTACAATTTTCCATCCAGTACCGCTACCGATACGTGGTCACGGGGGCGGGGCGCGTCGGGCAGCTGCCGCCAGGTCTGGGTCTTGGGATCGTACTCATCAAACCACGCTACGTGACCGTCCCAGTGCCCGTCCTGAATACCGTTGACCAGGTAGATCTTGTCATTATGCACAAAGGCACCCGCCGCCCCACGCCGACGTGCTTCGGGTATCTCAGGCCCCTTGCGCCATTCGTCTTTATCGGGGTTGTAGATGTAAATATTGGGAATGGGTGTTTCGTGGGGGTACCCTCCGGTAAAGGCTCCCAGTACGTATACCTCCCCCCCGTAAGACACCGCCTGGAAGTGGTGCATCTCCATGGGAGTCTGGCTCTTGCTGGTCCAGGTATCTTTCTTCGGATCGTACACGTCAACTGGCCGCATGCCCCGGCCACCGACCAGAAACAGCTTGCCGTTGGCGGCGGTCATAGAGTTTTCATGTCTTTTTTCGGGGAGGCTTTGGGGTTCGGCGGCCTTCCACTCCTGGGCCAGTACAGGGCCCGCCGAAGCTAGTACCCCCCATACAATCAAGGAAAGGTTGTGTAGTGTTTTCATAGGAATATGAGTGTTTTGCCTAGTGTATATAGATGAATAGCACTATCGTACTAGTAATAAAGCAGGAATCCTCCGTTTATAATATATACTATGCAAATTTGTACTGCCTAATCCTTGAAAACAAGTACCGGCCATGCCCGCAATATGTACCTCACCCTAACCAGGAGCAACTACCTACTTGACCTACGCCATTACCGAAAATAGCCTCATTGGCAGGCACAACCTTTCCGGCAGTGAGGCCGCCATTAACCTGGCCGATGCCGACTTCGATGCCCTTAAGGCCTACGCCTTACAGGAAGACGCGGAGCCGGTACTACGATACTTTGTACAGCGGGGCCGGGAGTACCTGCGGGTAGGTGCATGGGTAGGACTGCTGCAGACGGCCAGTACCTCCATTGAAGTACTACCCAAAATCACATCAGATACCGGTACTACCGATCAGCTGGTGCAGGCGAGGGCTTCGCTGCTACGAATGCTTCGGGCGGTACCACAGGTACCGTTCCGGCTGTTGCCGGAGGCACACCTCCACCAGTTTACTTCGCGGCCCCTCCCCGAGCTACTTGCTACGCTTTTCCTGCAGCAGGCCGAAAAGCTCCTGCACCAGGGCCTGCAGACGGACTATATCTCGGTAGATCGTGAGCAATCGTTTGTAAAGGGCAGATTACAACTGCACCGGCAACCGCACCGACGGGTACTCTATCCGGAGCGGCTACCAGTCGTGCACGATGAGCGCACCCGTGACAATGCGCCAAACCGCCTGCTGAAAGCGTGCCTGCAGCAGCTTCAGCGGGGCTACGTGTCGGGCCGGGTGCGACAGTACCTGTTTGCGATGGATGACATACCTGCTTCGTCCGACTGGCAGGCGGATCTGGTACTGGCCCAGAAAACCAACCGCACGTTTGCGATCTACAGCTGGCTGTGGCCGTGGGTACAGTGGCTGCTGGGAGGCCAGGCTCCGGGTACATCGGCCGGTAGCAGTCAGTTGCCCGGCATGCTTTTCCCGACGGCGCGCCTCTTTGAAATGTACGTAGCCGCTAGCCTGAAGCGCCATATGTCTGCCGACTATGCCGTACAAACGCAGGAAGCCCTGCACCACTTACTGAGCGACCCCCGCGGTACGCCTCAGTTCAAACTAAAACCCGATGTAGTCATACGTCGGGGCAATGCACTGTGGGTACTGGATACCAAGTGGAAACAGCTATCATCCTTCCGTCAGCATGGCATTGACCAGGGGGATCTGTATCAACTGTACGCCTACGGGCAGCGCTACCTCAGTGAGGCCGATCAGGTAACGCTGGTGCTGCTGTATCCTCGTACCGCTACATTTCAGGAAGCTCCAGCTCCATTTTATTACGATGCTCAACTGCCGCTGTACCTGATACCCGTTGACCTGTCTGTTGCACCTGCCGAGATGGTCAGCCGCCTCTGGAGTATCATAGCCCCGGGCTAATCCGCGGCTCCTGCACCTTTTCGGGTACTCGCGTGGTTAAATTCGGAATTATCCTTCTCTACCTTTAAAATATCGTTCATCTTTGCTATCCCAACAATTACTACTATACCTTACCTACTTATGAAATTAGCGTTCAGCATCCTGTTTAGTTTGATAGCCCTTGCAGCCTCCGCGCAGAAAAAGCAGATTAAAAGCAAAGAAGAGTGGAAGCAACTATTCAACGGCAAAGACCTGAGTGGCTGGGACATTAAGATCCGGGGCCATGAACTCAACGAAAATTTTGGCAATACCTTCCGGGTCGAGGATGGTAAGATGGTAGTCAGCTACGATCAGTACGACGACTTCAAGTTCAAGTACGGACATATCTTCTACAAGCAGCCCTTCTCGTACTACCGCGTTGCGGTAGAGTACCGCTTTGTGGGTGAGCAGCCCAAAGGAGGCGAAGGCTGGGCCCAGCGCAACAGCGGTATCATGGTACACGGACAACCCGCCGCTACCATGGGCAAGGATCAGGATTTCCCGATCTCCATCGAAGTGCAACTGCTGGGTGGACTGGATAAAGGCGAACGTACTACCTGTAACCTGTGTACGCCCGGTACGCACGTCGTATACGAAGGCAAGCTCGATACCCGCCACTGTATCAACTCTACCTCCAAAACCTACAACGGCGACCAGTGGGTACGTGCCGAAGTACTTGTACTGGGCGACTCGCTGATCCGGCACTTTATCAATGGCGAGCAGGTACTCGAATACCAGAAGCCACAAATTGGTGGAGGCGTAGTAAGCGGATTTGACCCGCAGTTCAAGACCGACGGTAAGCTGCTGGCGGAGGGCTCCATCTCCCTGCAAAGCGAAAGCCATCCGGTTGAATTCCGGAAGGTAGAGCTACTGGACCTGAAAGGCTGCATGGACCCTAAGGCTACCAACTTTAAGTCATACTACGTAAAGGCTGATAATACCCTTTGTACCTACGGTAAGAACAAGAAGAAGTAAGCTCTCAGACCTGTTTCTGAAGGAGTACGGCTCCTTTCTCTTTATCCCTGTCGACTGCCATTCGGGTAGGTTCGGCAGGGATTTCTTCAAAAAAGTACGTTCGTCTTTCGTCTAGATCGTCGTAGGTATACATGAGGCGGTCCTGGTTGCGGTAGGAGTACCTGATCAGCATAAAATCGCCTAAGCAGCCCACCGAGTGCAGAATGAGTAGCAAAAACCAGAGTATCCGGAGCCCGGGTACGGCGGCAAGCAGGATAATGAGCAGGGATGAGATGACTATAAATGGCATAGCGGCTACCAGGGCGTTTTCGCGGAGCGTCATGACGAAGCGCTGCGCGTAGGAGTACACCATCAGGCTTTTCAGCGAATGCCCAAAGCCTACCTTCCGGGCCCCCAGGTACTTGAACACCAGGGCGTGGATAGCTTCATGCACCGGCAACACCACCGCAAAAAACAGTACAAAAGCCAGGGCTACCTGCCACAACGGGGACATTATAAATTCGCCGGCTTTCAGCATGGTACCTACCAGCCATCCGATCACTCCCCCTACCCCAATAGAAGCCATAAGAATCAATACCAGCCCGTAGCCTTTGGAGCGGCGTGACTGAGTACGACTGAGTCGGCTGGTATGAGCTTCACGAGCTAAGAACTCAGCCATCTCATCAATTGAAAACGATTCGACAAGCCGGTACCGATCCGACTCGTACAGATCCTGGATAGAGGGTTTGATCATCTCGTAGATGATATTATTTAGTTAAGGAGGAGAGTTGCAACAAGATGTGCAAAAATTATTTATCTTTCATAGCCACACACTAATTATTGAGCCTATGAAGGACCTTTTTTCAGAACAGGCCGCACACTATGCACAATACAGACCCACCTACCCGACTGCCCTTGTAGAGGAACTCGCTTCACTGGCTCCCGCCCGGCACACCGCCTGGGACTGCGGCACCGGCAATGGACAACTGGCCGTACTCCTGTCGGAGAATTTCGACAAAGTAATTGCTACCGATATCAGTGCGCAGCAACTGTTGGAAGCGCCCCAAAAACACAACATTACCTACCTTGTTGAGCCCGCGGAGCGTACTTCTGCCCCCGATAGCACCTTCGACCTGGTTACCGTAGCACAGGCCATTCACTGGTTTAGTTTTGAGAAGTTCTACGGAGAAGTTAACCGTGTACTGCGGCCGGGCGGCCTGCTGGCGGTGATAGGGTACGGCCTGTGCCGCGTTGCACCCGATATAGATCCGATCATCGACTACTTTTATACCCATACCGTAGGCCCCTACTGGGATGCCGAGCGCCGCTACCTGGATGAAGAATACGTTACCATTCCTTTCCCATACAAAGAAATAAATCTGATGGGAGCCTATAAAATACAGTATGATTGGTCGCTCCCTACCTTTACCAACTACCTGCGTACCTGGTCAGCAGTGCGTCATTTTCAGCGAGTTAAACAGTACGATCCGGTAGCCGGATTGGAAGAGATGCTAGTTCCTTACTGGATTGAAGGAGTCCGTAGCGTTGAGTTCCCCCTGCTCCTGCGTATAGGGAGTCGGGAAGAAGTCTAAACAAAACGGCTCTGAATTGCTTTTTACATACTGCACTTCCCCTGCATGTATCCGGAAAATAATCCTTAACCCTGAATCACCGATGCCTATGGCATGTCTCTACGCTCCACTTTTTCCCTCCGCCAACAGATTGCCCCGCCTCCCCTACCGATATCGCTGGATTAGTTCAGTTATGCTGGTGCTGCTGGTGCAGGCTTTTGCTGCGGCACAACCCGCGGGCCTGTATACCTACGGCCAGGCCGGAGGGTACGTCTCGTCAGATGTTGCGACTCCTTTCTGGCTTAGAGCCAACCAGTGGGGACGCGTACCACGGTCTACTCCTACTGCGTCGGCTCTACTGGGCCTTCACTATGACTCCCGACTGGCCACCACGGATACTATTACCCGTACCAGTACCCGCTCGCTGAGCTGGGGCGCGGGCGTCGAGGGGGTGTTGAATATCGGTGCCGATCCGCAGGTACTTCTACCCGAAGCCTACGCCAAGGTGGGCTGGCGGTTTATTGAAGTTATGGCCGGACGTCGCCGCGAGGTATTCGGGGTGATGGATACTACCCTTACCTCCGGCTCCTACTCTTGGGCTGGTAATGCCTTACCGATACCCAAGGTACAAATCCGGATACCGGACTACGTATCCCTGCCTTTTCTGCACGACTTTGTTGGCATCAAGGGTACTTTTTCGCACGGCTGGTTCAACACGCCCTATATTCAGAAGGCCCTGCTGCATCAAAAGAACATAGCTGCCCGCTTCGGGCCGGACCGTGGACGGTTTCACATCTTTGTAGGACTAAATCACCATGCTACCTGGGGAGGAGAAGCCGAGTACCTGCTCAACAACCCGGTGGCCGTCAACGGTAAGCTCACCCGAACTTTCGAAGATTTTGTGTGGGGAATATTGCTGGGCAAGTTGCCCAAGCAGGCTAAGAATGACCGCTACACCGTATTTGACGGGACCAACCGCGTCGGCAACCACGTAGGCCACTACGACATGGCGATGGACTACCGCTTTTCGGGAGGTACCCTGCTCCTGTACCATCAGCACCCGTTTGAAGATGCCTCGGGACTGGTATTCCGTAACTTCCCGGACGGGCTATACGGACTAAGGTGGAGGTCCAGAGCTACTCCCGATTACAAGCCATTCTTCCAGCTTCGGGGAGCCCTCCTGGAGTGGCTCTATACCCGAAGTCAGTCAGGAGCGACGTTTGTAGTACCCGGCTCGCGCTTTATGGGCAACGACAACTACTTTAACCACGGACAATACCGCGAGGGATGGTCGTACTTCGGACGAGGACTGGGTACTCCCTTCATCGCGCCACGGGCTGAGATCCGCCCGGAAGTGGGTGGCAACGGTGAATTTTTCCCGAACAACAGCATGATTGTGTACCACGTGGGGGCCGAAGCGCTTGTCGCCAACCAGGTGCTGCTGCGAGCGAAGGTTTCCTACAGCCAGAACTTTGGTAACCATAATGTCGCCTTCAATCCGGAAGTGAGTCAGCTGTCTTCGTTCCTGGGCTTTGAGCTTCCTGCCTTCACCTGGGGCAATACCCGACTGATAGGTCAGGTGGCGTATGATCGCGGAGACTTATACCCAACGGCGTTGGGCATGTACCTGGGCCTTAGAACTACCGGATGGAGTACCCGACCAGCACCTGATTTGCTTCACCGGCTACCCTTTTAAAAGACAAAGGCGAGCTACCTTCCGGAGCTCGCCTTTATTTATGATATAAAGACTAAATTATAACCGTACGATCTCGGCACCGATGGCGTTCAGACGTGTATCGATATTCTGATAACCACGGTCTATCTGCTCAATGTTATCAATGATACTTACGCCCTTGGCTGACATGGCAGCGATCAGCAGGGCTACACCGGCTCTGATATCAGGCGAAGTCATCCGGATACCCCGTAGCTGCGTGGCCCGGTTAAGACCTACTACGATGGCACGGTGCGGATCGCAAAGTACAATCTGCGCTCCCATCTCGATCAGCTTATCTACAAAGAACAGGCGGCTCTCGAACATTTTCTGGTGAATCAGCACTGTTCCCTCGGCCTGTACGGCCGTCACCAGTACAATGCTGAGCAGGTCAGGCGTGAAGCCCGGCCAGGGAGCATCGGCAACGGTCATGGTAGAGCCATCGAGGAAGGTCTCGATGCGGTAGCGCTCCTGCGCCGGGATGAATATATCGTCGCCCCGGAACTCCATCTGGATACCCAGTCTTTTGAATATATCAGGGATGATTCCGAGCATCGGGATCTGGCAGTTTTTGATGGTGATCTCCGACTGGGTCATGGCAGCCAGGCCGATGAAGCTACCAATCTCGATCATATCGGGAAGCATCGTATGCTCCGTTCCGTGCAGTTCGGCTACACCTTCAATGATCAGCATGTTAGAGCCTATACCGGATATCTTAGCTCCCATGCGGTTGAGCATCCGGCACAGTTGCTGCAGGTAAGGTTCGCAGGCGGCATTGTAGATCGTAGTAGTACCTTCGGCCATGACAGCAGCCATCAGTACGTTGGCCGTACCCGTCACAGAGGCTTCGTCCAGTAGTATATAGGTACCTTTGAGGTTGGTAGCATCTACTTTATAGAACCCGTCGTCATCGCTCGAAAAAGAGAACTTAGCTCCCAGCTTCTCGAACCCGATAAAGTGGGTATCCATGCGGCGGCGGCCAATCTTGTCTCCACCCGGGCGGGGTATACGCCCCTTCCGGAAGCGGGCCAGCATGGGCCCCAGCAGCATTACCGAACCACGTAGTGCGGATCCTTTCTGACGATAGGAGTCTGACTCCAGATGCTCCACGTTTACATCACTGGCTTCAAATTGGATGGATGATTCGCTCAGGCGGGTCTGCCGGACCCCCAGATCCCTCAATAGATCGATAAGCTGATTTACATCGCGGATATTAGGGATATTATGAATAGTAACGGGTTCTTTGGTGAGTAGTACTGCGCACAGGATCTGCAGCGCCTCGTTTTTAGCCCCCTGGGGTATTAGTTCTCCTTTAAGGCGGCAGTCGCCTGCTATTTTGAATGAAGCCATATGTAATTGTAAAGTCTTAGAAAATGCCGTAAAAGTCTTGGCTATCGAAATAACCGGCTCAGTCAGCGTATGGTTTTACATTTGCTGACTGCAAAAGCTCTCGATGGTGAATGTATTGTAACCTAAGTACCAAACTACCTAAACCCGCTTTGGTTGGGAGATCCGGACCAGTAGTGTGTAAAAAGTAACTTAAATCGGATGTGATCGTTACTTCCTGCGGTTTCGGTTATTATTGTTATTGTTGTTGTTATTATGCCGGTTTGAGTACTTATTGTTGTTGTTGTTGTTGTTGTGCCGGTTACGATTAGTATTGGAGTTATTCTGAGACCGGTCATTTCCGGCATTGTAGTTATTCGTCTGAGCCTGGTAGCCGGTAGGTTGGGTATTGCGGCCACGCTCCGGATTGCTGTTCCGATCTTTGGGCGAAGATTCTATCGGTCCATTCTGACGAATATAGGCAATCTCATCATTTAGCTGCCCATCCGCCAGGATCTCCAGATGCTCCAGGAGCACGACATCTTCCGGATTATCCTTATTCCAGGTATTATAGAATGAGCGCATCAGCCTGAACAGGTACGATACAAAAGCCAGACGGTCATCCTTGTCTTCGGTCTGGATGGCTTTCTCTACCAGTAGCTCCACGTTCCGGCCGTAGTGGCGGAAGTTAAGGTTCTGCTGATTGTAATCCACTCTTAATGGTTTGCGGCCCAGTACTTCTTTGGACGGCGGTGGATAGGGACTATCAACATCCAGTTCAAAACCCGACATAATATAAAGATCATCCCAAAGCTTATTGTAGTAGTCCTGATTATCCTTCATGTTAGGATGAATCTGACGCATAAGCTCCACCAAAATATGCGCGTAGAGATTGCGCTTGTCGCGATCCTGCATGGCAGTGATGTGATCCGCGAGTTTCTGTACGTTGCTACCGTATTCTTTCAAGAGCGTGAAGATTTTTAGAGAGACAAAATTAAGAAGTTTTTTCTGAGAAAAAAGTTGATGTAACCCAGAAGCAGCTGGTCCGGGTTTGTTTTTGTACTTTTGCAGGCCCAAATCAAAATCAGCAGATTAGAAAGAGTGTATGCATCCTTTAGTGCGACTATACCAACGTGATATAAAAAAGACCTTTGAGTTAAGCATTCCCATCGTGGTGGCTCAGTTGGGAGTGGTACTTATGGGCGTAACCGACAACCTCATGATCGGGCGGCTGCTGGGCGCGGTGCCGCTGGGGGCCGCCGGTATTGCCAACTCGGTCACCTTCCTGATCGGTAGCATCGGAGTAGGCGGGCTTTCCATCGTATCAGCACTGGTGTCTAGAGCCAACGGACAGGGCGAAAAAGCCGAAATAAGCCGCCTGTACAAAGCAGGTACCCAGGTGGCGTGGCTACTGGGGATAGTACTGGGGGTAATCGGCCTGCTGCTTGCCTGGCAGTTCGAAATCTTCCGCCAGACGGCTGATATAACCGAACTGGCCCGTCCGTTCATGATTATTATTACCATTTCCAATATACCTCTGTTGCTATTCGTGGCCGTGCGGCAGCTTTGCGATGGCCTCTCGCGCCCGCGGGTAGCGATGTATATTACCATGTCGGCCCTTGCACTGAACGCTATCCTCAACTACGCTCTCATCCTGAGCATGGGATTCCTGGGTGCCGCCGTGGGTACTTTGCTTTCCCGGATCTATATGGCCGTAGCCATCTGGTTCTACGTGAAGCGGGACGTCTTCTTTCGGCCTTACTTCACGGCTTTCGCCCCTGGATCATCGTTACAGGCCCTCCGGACCAAAATCCTGAAGCTGGGGCTCCCGGGTGGATTTCAGTTTTTCTTTGAAATTGCCGCCTTCTCACTGGCCGTGATCATGATTGGCTGGCTGGGCGAGCCCCAACTGGCCGCTCACCAGATAGCCATCAACATGGCCTCTACTACCTATATGATGGCTACGGGTATTGCCGCCGCGGGGAGTATCCGGGTGGGTATGGCCGTGGGGCAACGCAGTATACAGGCTGTACGTAGAGCAGGTACGGCTGCCTTCCTGCTGGTAGCGGCATTTATGGGGCTCTGCTGCATCCTCTTCCTTACAGCCAACGACTGGCTGGTGAGCCTCTACATACGGGACTCTCCAGAAGTAGCTACCATTGCCGCAGGTCTGGTCATCATTGCCGGCTTCTTTCAGCTTTCGGATGGTATACAGGTAGTAGGGCTGGGTACCTTGCGAGGTATCGCCGATGTCAATATTCCTACGGTTATTACGCTGTTTGCCTACTGGGGACTGGCACTACCCATGAGCTATGTATTTGCTTTCCCGCTGGGCATGGATGTGACGGGCGTGTGGATCGGCTTATCGGTAGGTCTGACGGTATCAGCGCTGCTGCTCACCATCCGATTCTTCCGGAAACTCCGACGGGTCAGGCTGGACGAGGTAAAGCCTGAGGCAGTGACTGGCCACTGATGCTACTATACATACAGTAGTAAAAGGGGGATCAGGTTGAATAGAGCGTGCTGCACTACCGCATGCATAAAGCCAAAGCGCATACGTACATAGCCATTGAACAAGCCAAATACAATCTGCTGTACCGTAATAAAGGGGGCCAGCAGCCATACACTCCACGTCAGTTCGGCTACATTGAAGATATGCATCAGGCCGAAGAGCAGCGACGACAGGTAGAAAATAAGACCAAACTGCTGCTGCCAGCGCCGGCGAAAAGAAGCCTCCAGGAGCGGGACGCTTAGCAAAGCAAAGGCAGTAAGCCCCGCTACGGCAGCCATAACGACCATCAGATAGAAGCCCGGCTGATTAAGTACCTGAATAATGTTGGTCGAATAGGTCCCTCCAAACGGCAGCCAGTAAAACACGATCAGTCCCAGCGACAGGGCAATACGCGCCGGTGAGTAGTGAAGCCCCCAGCGATAGGCCAGTTCTTCAACCAGTGGCGCCATTACCAGAGAACCCACCACCAGTTCCAGCAGACTCGTCGAATAAACCGTCTGCCGGGCCAGGTCCTGATGGCTGAGCAGCTTGGCTATCGGCCTAATCAGCCACACATCGGCCACAATGGCGGCGGCTCTGAAAATGGTCAGAGCTACAAAAAGTCCCAAAACTACCCGCAGCCGCACGGGCACGTCAGCCAGCGAATAGGTAGGATTGCGAAGAAAATGGAGGAAATCTTTAACTATAAAGCCGGGGCGCATACAGTAGCTATGAGCTGATAAATTACAAAAGCGACCACCCCGGCAAGATCCGGAGCGGTCGCTTTTGCATTAGTTTATTGTATTATTTCTTCTTGGTGCCTGCCAGGCTAGGCTCCTTCGAAAAAGTAATCAGGTCAGCCAGAATACGTCCGGTTTCGGTGATATACACATCCTTCTTCTTGGTATCAGCTTTCGCGGTTGTGTCTTCCTCCTCGGCGTCCAAATCAGTTTCACCCAGTTTGGTAAGAGCAGCCCGCTTCTTCTCGGCTTCTTCGCGTTCTTTTTTACGCTTCGACTCCTGCAGCGATACCGTCTTATCTTCACGGGCCTTACGGAACGACTCTAGATCTTCGGCTAGTTTTTTCAGCTCCTCGTCGCTACGCAGACGCTGATTATACTTGTCTTTGACCTGGCTCACCAGCTTATCGCTGATGTTGTCTGTGATCTCAAAGCGGGTAGAAGCTATCTGATCCCAGGGTAGTGCACTCTTCTGTGAGCCTTCCCCGTACTCATTTATCTTAAAGGCAGTAGGTAGCTCTACATCCGGCATTACACCACGAAGCTGGGTACTGCTACCATTAATCCGGTAGAACTTAGCCACGGTCATTTTAACCTGTCCCAGCTGCTCGCTTTCCTTCGGCATCCACTGGTTCAGGTCGATCAGCGTCTGAACGGTACCTTTACCATACGTCTGCTCGCCTACGATCAATCCACGCTTGTAATCCTGGATAGCCGCCGCAAAAATCTCAGAAGCCGAGGCGCTAAAACGGTTTACAATTACCGCCAGCGGACCTGTATAAGCTACCGACGGATCGGTATCAGCCTGTACTTCGATATCTCCCATCGACTCCTTCACCTGTACCACAGGGCCTTTGTTGATAAACAAGCCGGTCAATGAAATAGCTTCGGTCAGCGATCCACCTCCGTTGTTACGCAAGTCTATCACGATACCGTCTACTTTCTCAGCCTTCAGCTCGTCGATCAGCTTCTGTACGTCACGGGTAGTACTCGAGAACTCCTTCTCGCGCTGCTGCGCTCCTTCAAAGTCACGGTAGAAGGTAGGGATATCGATTACTCCAATCTTATAGTTGTGGTTGCCCTGGTTGATGGTCACTACCTCTTTCTTGGCACCCTGCTCTTCCAGTTTTACTTTTTCACGCACCAGACGAATCTCCTTGGGAGGAGTATTAGGCAGTGCGTTGACCGGAAGTACCTGCAGACGTACTACAGTTCCTTTGGGTCCCTTGATCAGTTTGACAGCATCATCCACAAACCAACCCACAATATCAGTCATTTTTCCTTCATCTCCCTGAGCCACACCAATAATGCGATCTTCCTTCTTCAGCTGCTTGCCCTTAAAAGCGGGACCGCCGGGAATAACATCCACAATTTTGATATAGTTGTCCTCTTCTCTCAACAACGCCCCAATACCTTCCAGCGACAGGCTCATGTCCTGCTTGAAACGATCGGCCGAGGTAGGCGACATATAATTGGTGTGCGGATCAAGCGACTCGGCAAAGGAATTCATGTACATCTGGAATACCTGCTCGGTGCGGATACGCTCCAGACCGCGATCACGGTTCTTGTAGCGGTCACGCAGGGTAGTTACCACCGCGGAGTCGGCCTTACCGGTCAGTTTCAGATCCAGAGCCTCGCTCTTGATGTACTTGCGCCAGATATCGTTGAGCTCATCGTTCGTTTTGGCCCAGGCCACCTTCTCACGATCTGTATTCAGCGTTTCGTCGACACTGAAGTCAAATGGCTTAGGCTGGCTCAGAAGCTTCTGAATATACTCGCTGCGCTCCTTGTACCGCTTCCGGAACAGGTTGTACATATCGTAAGGTACCTGCAGCTCACCTTTGGTCAGAAAATCATCAAATGAGTACCTGTGTTTTTCAAATTGGGCCACATCCGACGCCAGAAAGTACAACCGGTTGTGGTCAATATCGCCCAGATACTTGTCAAAGACTACTGAAGAGAGGGAGTCATTCAGCTTCGTTTTGCGGTAATGATAATTGGTTAAAATACGGGTTACCAATGCCTCCGCGCGAAACTGAGACGCGGTGGGTTGCAACTCCTCCTCCATAGCAGTACTTGACGATGGCGACAGTTCTACGCCGTGCTCAAGCACCGGCCGCTGTTGCCATCCCAGCAACACCACAGGTATCAGGGTGATCAGGTACTTTCTCATATTCAAAAATACTATTTAAGGATTTCTAACAATTCCACTTCGAAGACGAGAGCAGAATTTGGTCCGATCGTTGGTCCGGCGGCACGTTCACCGTACGCCAGCTCGGATGGAAGGTACAGTTTCCACTTGGAGCCAACCGGCATCAGCTGTAGAGCTTCCTGCCAGCCTTGTATTACACCATTGACCGGGAACTCTACTGGTTCGCCCCGTTCTACTGAACTATCAAATACTGTTCCATCGGTTAAAGTACCGTGATAATGAGTCTTTACGCGATCCGTTGCCGCCGGCTTAGGACCGTCCCCCATTTTGATCACCTCGTACTGTAGCCCACTTTCAGTTGTCTTTACTTGAGGTCTTTTCTTATTCTCGGCCAGGAACTTCTCACCTGCCTGCTTATTAGCCTGTCCTTTCACGGAAGACTGCTTCTGGAAGTACTCACCAATGACCTGGTTAGCCTGCTCAGGCGTCATGGCGGTAGTACCACCTTTCAGTGTTTCATTGATAGCCCTTACCAGGTGCTCCGTATTAATATCCGAAAGTCCCTGTGATTTGATTGATCCGGCTACACTGACGCCTATCGCGTACGCCACAGAATCAACGTTGGTCTTGAGAGTCGGAGTAGCACTGGCTGTTGCAGCCTTGGGAGCAGTAGTTGCAGGTTTGGTGGGTGCAGGTTTGGTTGTTTTCTTGGTAGTCTGTGCTATCCCATTTGTAGCCAGCAAGGTAGCGCAGGCTACTGTGGCAAGCATTGCTTTCAAATTGATGTACATTCGGATTTTTTAAATCGATAAAAAATAGATTTGTAATTGATTGGTAAAAAACGAAATCAATTACTTAAAAAACACAGTTTGTACCTAAAAAAGTTTGGTTAAGTGATAATTAGTGTTGATTGGCGGTTTTTGGGACGGATAAGCGGGGGTCCGGAGATTAACTAAGAAAAATCTAATTTTTAACACCAATGTTTTTTGTAGTTAATGTCTATTATAAGAAAATAATGCCGTAAATTTGCGGCACTTTTGGGTAAGTTTCTTCTACACTTAAAATAAGTCAATTATACTATGATATCTGTAAGACCAGACGAAGTTTCGGCTATCTTGCGCGAGCAGCTTGCGGGCGCTAAAACAGAGGCCGAACTCGAAGAGGTAGGTACGGTACTCCAGGTCGGTGACGGGGTTGCGCGTATCTATGGCCTTTCAAAAGTACAAGCCGGTGAGCTGCTTGTATTCGAAAATGGACTGAAAGCCCTGGCCCTAAACCTCGAAGAGGATAACGTAGGAGCCGTACTATTGGGCGACTATAGTGAGATTAAAGAAGGTGACACTGTAAAGCGTACCAACGAGATTGCTTCCGTAAGAGTAGGTGATCAGATCGTGGGTCGTGTAGTAAATACTCTGGCTGAGCCTATCGATGGTATGGGTCCTCTCCAGGGAGAGCTGTACGAGATGCCTCTGGAGCGTAAGGCACCGGGTGTTATCTACCGTCAGCCCGTAAATGAGCCCCTGCAGACAGGTATCAAGGCGATCGATGCTATGATTCCTATCGGCCGCGGCCAGCGCGAATTGATCATCGGTGACCGCCAGACTGGTAAGACTGCCGTTGCGATTGACGCGATCATCAACCAGAAAGAATTCTACGATAAAGGACAGCCTGTATTCTGTATCTACGTAGCCTGTGGTCAGAAAGCTTCTACGATCAAGCAGATCGAAGCTACACTTCGTCGTTACGGAGCTATGGATTACACTGTAATCGTAGCTGCTGCGGCTTCTGATCCTTCACCTATGCAGTTCTTTGCTCCGTTTACGGGTGCTGCCATCGGTGAGTACTTCCGCGATACCGGACGCCCTGCCCTGGTTGTATATGATGACCTTTCCAAGCAGGCGGTAGCTTACCGTGAGGTATCTCTGCTGCTGCGTCGTCCTCCCGGACGTGAGGCGTACCCTGGTGACGTATTCTACCTGCACAGCCGCCTGCTGGAGCGTGCCGCTAAGATCGTTGCTGATGACTCCATCGCTCGCGAAATGAACGACCTGCCACCTTCACTGGCTGGTAAGGTTAGAGGAGGTGGTTCACTGACGGCTCTTCCGATCATTGAAACCCAGGCTGGTGACGTATCTGCCTATATCCCTACCAACGTAATCTCGATTACGGACGGTCAGATCTTCCTTGAGTCCAACCTGTTTAACGCAGGTATCCGTCCCGCTATCAACGTAGGTATTTCGGTATCACGCGTGGGTGGTAACGCTCAGATCAAGTCAATGAAGAAGGTGGCCGGTACGCTGAAGCTGGATCAGGCTCAGTTCCGTGAGCTGGAAGCTTTCGCTAAGTTCGGTTCGGATCTTGATGCCGCTACCAAGCTGGCAATCGACCGGGGACGCCGTAACCTCGAGGTTCTGAAGCAGCCTCAGTACTCACCAGTAACCGTTGAGCAGCAGGTGGCTATCATCTACGCTTCTACCAAAGGTCTGATGGATAGAGTACCCGTAGCTCAGGTTCGTGAGTTCGAAAAAGACTTCCTGGCTGTACTGGCTGCTCAGCATAGCGATACGCTGTCTGCACTGCGTGCTGGTAAGTTTGACGATACCATCACCGGGGTTCTTGAGAGAGTAGCAAAGGACGTTGCGACCAAGTACGCAGCCTAATTAGAAAAACCTAATATATAAGACAATAGCCAGAAGAGAGTGGTACGTGCAATCCTGCATTTCGCTCTCTTCTGCTTTAGCCTTCCACTTTTAGTCTACGTATGGCAAGCTTAAAAGAAGTACGTAACCGGATCGTCTCGGTCAATTCTACGCAGCAGATCACCAAAGCAATGAAGATGGTGTCAGCGGCCAAACTGCGGCGAGCTCAGGATAGTATATTTCAGATGCGCCCTTACGCGCAAAAATTAGGTGAGATGCTGGCTACGGTATCGGCCGGTACCGAAACCGCCACCGAAAGCCCCTTTTCCAGAGTACGTCCGGTTGAGAATGTACTGTTTGTAGTAGTTACTTCCGACCGCGGACTAGCCGGTGCCTTTAATAGCAATATTATCAAGGCGACTATTGAACGTATCAGAACCCAGTATGCCGAGCAGGCAGGCCGGGGCAATGTCGAGATCCTGGCTATCGGTAAAAAAGGAGGAGAAGCCATGGCACGTCGTGGCTTCAAGGTTGATACCCGCTACGCGGATGTCTTCACCCGCCTTAGCTTCGTAGCCGTAAAGGAAGTTGCCGAGGATATCATGAACTCCTTCTCGCAGGGACGTTATGATGCGGTCGAACTGGTGTACAACGAGTTCAAAAACGTAGCTACTCAGATTATCCGCACGGAGCCTTTCCTGCCGATTGCTTCGGCTCAGGAAGATACTACCAGCACGCAGGCATCCAATGTCAGCTATATATTCGAGCCTTCGGAGGCCCAGATAGTGAGTGAACTGATCCCCAAGACACTGAAAATTCAGCTGTATCGGGCGGTACTTGAGTCCAATGCTTCGGAACACGGAGCTCGCATGACAGCGATGGATAAAGCTACCGATAACGCTCAGGAGCTACTGAAGGAGCTGCGCCTCGTGTACAACCGTACCCGTCAGGCGGCAATTACGAAGGAAATCCTCGAAATCGTAGGGGGTGCCGAAGCACTATCAGCTTAATAGCTCAGAAGAGTATATCTTATAACGGGGCGGGTCTTACAGATCCGTCCCGTTTTTGTTTCCGCACATCCTGGCTCTGGCCCCCTTAGCTTTCAAACAAACTAGTTGAATAATTTAACATCAGGCAATGTTATTCTGACTCCTGTATAATGCTACCTTTATAAAAGCGTTTTACCTAAGCAGCAGAGCCTTGGAGCTCTGTCAACCTAACTTTTACTATACCTAATTACTTTATGGCTAATCAAAAGATTTTCCGGGCGCTTGTAGTGGCTCTTATCGCCCTGGTTTTCACTGGCGCTTCGGCTCAGAATGTGGACGAAATCATCAATAAACACGTGGAGGCTATGGGAGGAGCCGCCAAATTATCCAATTTGAAGAGTATGAAAATAGACGCGGCCATGCAGGTGATGGGCATGGAAATACCTACCACTACAACCATTGTACAGCAGCGCGGCTTCCGTAGCGAAACCGATATCCAGGGTACGAAGGTCATCCAGGCGCTGGATGGTACTACCGGCTGGACCATCAACCCTATGACGGGACAGAGTACTGCTACGCCCCTACCCGATGAGATGGTCAAAGCTATGTCAGGACAGGTTGATCTGACCGGCCTCTACAACTACAAGGCTAAGGGATATAAGGCCGAGCTCATAGGGCAGGAGACGCTGGAAGGCGCTCCGGTGTATCTGGTAAAAGTTACCAACGCCAATGGTGTTACCCTCACCAACTACATCTCTAAAGATACGTACTACATCGTTCGCACGCTGGTCAAAGCAAACGTAAATGGCCAGGATGTAGAAACCAAGATGTCCCAGTCTAACTTCAAGAAGGTGGATGGCATTACTTATCCTTTCTCGGCCGAAATCGAGTCGCCCGCTATGCCTGGTGCCATTACCATGGTAGTGAAATCCGTGCAGGTGAACCCCAAGATAGACGAAAGCATCTTTGCAATGCCTAAGAACTGATACTAGCTCTTATCGTATTCAACAGTAGTACAAGCACCGGCTCAGAGAGCCGGTGCTTTCTGTTTGAATAGGCCTGTTGTGCCCCTAATCCACAGGGATAGAAGTAATTCCCCATTTGGCAGGCATAGGCAGGCCCCGTATGCGTGGAATGATTGTTTAGCTATACAAGGCAAATAGTTGTTAAACTAAAAAAAATACGATTATGGTACGCAGAAGAGGAGAACCAGCCATACCAGGTGTTGAGAAGGAAGCCTTTGAGGCACCTGTTTTTACTTCCTATCCTACTAATACTGTCCCTACTACTCCTCCAGCGGAGGATCCTAGTATCAACCACAGTAGTAGGGACAATGAGGATAATGACGAAGAAAATACCACTGATGAAAAAGAATAGTTTTCTTTCTCATTTTCAATTCCATATAATCCCGCACTTACACGGTGCGGTTTTTTTTTGATCAAGCGGAACTATAATAGCAACATTATATGTATATACATTAAATGTAAAAACATACGCAATTTTCTAAAAAATTTACTTAACACTACTATGGAAGCTGCAGTAAAAACTACCTGGGCTATTGATCCCACCCACTCCGAAATTCAGTTTAAGGTAAAGCACCTGGTTATCTCTACCGTAACCGGATCTTTCAAGCAGTTCGAAGGTACCGTCGAAACCGAAGGTGAAGATTTCACTACGGCCCAGATCCAGTTCTCGGCGGATGTAGCCAGCATTGATACCAACCAGGAGCAGCGCGACCAGCACCTGCGCTCGGCGGATTTCTTTGATGCCGAAAACCACCCAAAACTTACTTTCGTATCAACTGCCGTTGAAAAAACCGGTGGTGATACCTACAAGATCACGGGAGATATGACCATTAAGGGTGTCACTAAGCCAGTAGTACTTACTGCTGAGTACGGTGGCAGCATGGTCGACTTCTACGGCAACAACAAGGCAGGATTTGAGATCAATGGCAAGATTAACCGCAAGGACTTTGGGCTGACCTGGCACGCCGTAACCGAAGCAGGTGGCGTGGTAGTAGCTGACGAAGTGAAGCTGGTAATCAACGTACAGGTAGCAAAGCAGTAACCATACCTACATAATAATCTACCGCTTAATAAAAAAAAGCACGGCTCTGAGGGCCGTGCTTTTTTTTGTTTATTAGTATCTATATCTTTATTAATCAATACGATACTGCTGAATAATACCATTATTCCTGCCTCTTTACCACCTTAACCATCATTCTGAATGAAAACACTTTTAAAAATCGCCGGCTGGTTTCTGGCCCTTGTGGTAATAGTTGTCGCGGGAGCGGCGGCTTACACTACTTACGTCCTGCCCGACGTAGATGATGCTCCCGTGCTAACCGTCCAGGCAACTCCCGAACGCATCGAACACGGACGGTACCTGGCCAACAACGTAATGGTATGTATGGACTGCCATAGCCAGAGAGATTTTACGAAGTTTGCTGGTCCGCTCAAAATGAATACCTATGGCGCCGGTGGTGAAGTGTTCGATGAGACTCTGGGCTTCCCCGGTACGTTTTATTCACGCAATATTACTCCAGCCCGCCTGAAAGACTGGACCGACGGTGAAATATACCGCACCATTACCACCGGTGTCAACAAGCACGGCAAGACCATATTTCCGGTTATGCCCTATAAGTACTACGCCGAGGCTGACCCCGAAGATATCAAAGATGTTATAGCGTACCTGAGAAGTCTCCAGCCCATCGACAGCGAGGTACCCGAGTCCAATCCTTCGTTCCCCTTCAACTTCATCCTGAATACCATTCCTCAGAATGCCCCCGGAGGCAAGCGTCCCGACCCAAGTGACAAAGTAGCGTATGGTCGTTATCTGATCAACATAGCAGGCTGCTTTGAGTGCCATACCAAGCCCGATGCCCAGGGCAACAAGATCGAGGGCATGGACCTGGCCGGTGGCTGGGAAATGGGCATGGGCAACGGACGCGTAGTACGCACTGCCAACCTGACCCCCGACAAGGCAACCGGCCTAGGCAACTGGAGCGAAGAAGCGTTTGTAGCCCGGTTTAAGGCCTACGCCGACAGCTCTTTTAAACCAGCGACAGTGGGTGAGAAAGACTTCCAGACCAACATGCCCTGGATCATGTATGCAAACATGAAGGAGGAGGATCTGAAAGCTATCTATGCGTACCTGCGTACCGTGAAGCCGGTAAACAACAAAGTAGAGAAGTTCTCTATCCTTGATCCCGTAGCAATGAAGTAGCCATCTCTCCCCTACAATAAAGCCCCTCCAGCTTACAAAAGAAGCTGGAGGGGCTTTATTGCTACTATACGGTTTTTACATTCTGAGGAAGCCGTACTTCAAGATACAGTACAGGGCACGGAACCCGTCCTTCCAGTTTATTTTCTTGCCCTCGGCGTAGGTACGTCCATAGTACGACACGCCTATTTCGTAGATACGGATCCCCTTAACGCGGGCGATCTTGGCGGTTACCTCCGGCTCAAATCCAAAGCGGTTTTCCTCCAGTTTAATTCCTTGCAGCAGCTTGGTATCAAACATCTTGTAGCAGGTCTCCATGTCCGTCAAGTTCAGATTGGTAGCCATATTGGACACAAACGTCAGGAACTTGTTACCGATGGTGTGCCAGAAAAACAGGATCCGGTGCGGGCGTCCGCCCATAAAACGTGAGCCGTACACTACATCCGCAAATCCATCGATCATGGGCTTCAGCAACAGGTTAAACTCATGAGGGTCATACTCCAGGTCCGCATCCTGCACGATGCATACATCACCGGTAGCCTGCTGAAAACCTGTGCGCAAAGCCGCTCCCTTGCCTCTGTTTACGTCGTGTTTGAAATACCTGATGTCCAGCGTTTCCTGGTGCAGTCTTTGATAGGCCAGCACCTGCTCTTCGGTATTATCCTGTGAGCAGTCATTCACAATGATGATTTCCTTAGCAATGGAGTGGATCAATTGCACATACCTTACTTTATCCAGAACCGTAGTAATCGTTTTACCTTCATTATAAGCGGGAATAATTATGGACAGCTTCTTAATAGTATTCATACACAGATATATTGGAAACATCATTTAGTATTCCAGCAACCTCAACTCTACCTTACCACCTACACAACGCAGTCCTTATCAGCAGGACATACCTATCCCGGATACGTTACACTAAGGCCAGAAATATCAGGTAAAGAAAAGAGAGTAACTGGGGGTACAGCAAAGAGAAATCCAGAGCAAAGGATACGTTCCGAAGCAATGACAATCGTCTCTTTGTAGGGGTGGGTATTTCTCCGTGAGCATCCACTCCGCAGGGGGGACTTGTCGAGATAGAGAAATAATTCAGACATAGTTTAAGAAAAAAAGCACTGTATGTGCTCCTACTCCTTCCTGGCTTACAATAACTTCCAGGTATCAGCAGGAGTAGTGTGTGGTACATAACTTTGATCTATGCAGGGCAAAATTATGGAATAAAAAGTAAAATGTTACCTTCCATCCCTCCACTGAGCGCTATTCCTCCTTTTTTTGCTTAAACTTACGGCAAAAGTACAACGGCTTTTTATCCTACGGTATAAGGGAAGGGAAAGCATCTATCGTCATTTAGTAGTATTATTGGCAAAAAAACTGATTTACCATTGATTATAGAGAAGCGAGCCTACGCCCGGGCCGGTCTGTTGGGCAACCCATCTGATGGTTTTTTTGGCAAAACCCTATCCATTTCAGTACGCAATTTTGGCGCATCCATCTCCCTGTATGAGTCCCCTGAGCTCCACATAGAGCCAGAGCCTCAGGATGGCAGTACCTTCAAGAGTATCTACCACCTGCGCGACTCAGTCAGCATGCTGGGGTACAACGGAGGCATTCCACTCATCAAAGCGGGTATCAAGCGATTTGGCGACTACTGCGAAGAGCAGGGCATTCGCCTGCCCAACCGCAACTTCACCGTTCGCTACCGCTCGTCCATTCCCCGCCAGGTAGGTATGTCGGGATCCAGTGCTATTCTGGTGGCGCTGTTCCGGGGGCTGATGCAGTTTTATCGGGTAGACATCCCCCTCGAGATACTCCCCTGCCTGGTGCTGTCGTGCGAGTCGGAGGAGCTGGGTATTGCGGCCGGTCTGCAGGACCGGGTGATCCAGTGCTACGAGGGCTGCGTGTACATGAACTTCGATAAGGAACTACTGACCCAGCGCGGATACGGTGAGTACGAGCGTATTGACCCGGCCCTGTTGCCCAAGCTGTACGTGGCCTACAACACCCAGCTCAGCAAGGTATCGGGTAAGGTACACAGCGATGTTCGGGCGCGCTTCGACCGGGGCGACACCGATGTAGTACAGACCATGGGGCAGATAGCTAACCTGGCCGAACAGGCCCGTACCGCCCTGCTGGACGGCCGCCCCGACGACCTGCACGACCTGATGAACAGGAACTTCGACCTGCGCTGCACGATCTACAACGTATCAGATACCAATAAGCAGCTCATCCGGGCTGCCCGCGCCTGCGGCGCATCCGCCAAGTTTGCCGGCTCGGGGGGTACCATCATAGGTACCTACCGCGACGATGAAATGCTCAACCGCCTCTTCGTGGAGCTGAAGAGATACAACGCCCGCGTCATCCGGCCGTATATAGTTTAATGCAGGAGAAAGGGTGAGAAAGGAGGAAAGGTACGAAAGGAAATGTAGTAGTGAATAGCACAAACCGAAGAACGAAAAGTTGGAAGGACAAAAGGGATAATAGAAACTTTTGTAAAGGATAATTCAATCTAGAAACCTTAAATAGTAATTAAGTTAAAAAACGGCGGATGCAAGGAAGAGAAATACAAAGCATTTACTTTTCTCCCTTCCTGCTTTCCTCCTTTATTACCTCAAACTAACTAACACACCTTAAAAAATGATTCGCAAAGCCGTTATACCCGCCGCCGGACTCGGTACCCGCTTTCTGCCCGCGACGAAGTCCATGCCCAAAGAGATGCTTCCTATTATAGATATTCCTACTATTCAGTACGTCGTGCAGGAAGCGGTAGACTCGGGTATTGAAGATATTCTGATTATATCGGGCAAAGGCAAGCGTGCCATCGAAGACCACTTCGACCGCAACTTCGAGCTGGAAGCCCGCCTGGAAGAGAAGGAAGACCAGGCCTGGTACAACGAAATGCGCCGCCTGGCCGACATGGCCAATGTACATTTCGTGCGTCAGAAGGAAGCCAATGGCCTCGGTGATGCCATCTACTACGCCCGCCACCACGTAGGTAACGAACCTTTCGCGGTACTGCTGGGCGATACCATCATGGACTCGGTGATACCCGTGACGCAGCAGCTGGTGGATACCTACGAGCAGTACGGTGGATCAGTGATAGCCGTAGAGCAGGTACCGGCCGATAAGGTCAATCGCTACGGCATCGTAGGCGGAGCCTCTCTGAGCGACACCATCATGGAGCTGAATACACTGGTAGAGAAGCCTGCTGTAGAGTCAGCGCCTTCCAGCCTCGCCATTGCCGGACGTTATGTGCTGTCGCCCGAGATATTCCAGGCCATCGAGCAGACGCCCAAGGGCAAGAACAACGAGATCCAGCTTACCGACTCGCTGCTCCTGTTGCTCAAGCGTGAGAACATCTACTCGCACCTGATCGAGGGTAAGCGCCACGACATTGGCAACAAGCTCGACTTCCTGAAGACTACCGTTGAGTTTGCCCTTAAGCGTAAGGAGTTTGCCGCGCCGTTCCGGAAGTTCCTGGAAGAGCTGCTGGCTGCGCAGGAAGTGTAGAAAGAACAATCATAAGATATCGCAAAGGCCTGTTCTACCCTCAAGGAGTGGAACAGGCCTTCTGGTAAAGTACCTGCTACGTTTGATCCCCCACCTCACACAAAACCCACTCTATGAACAAAATTCTGCTTTTCGTATGGATGGCGGCGCTGGCTGGCTATCCGGCATTTTCTCAAACTCCCCAGGAACGTGATGTAAAAGTAGGCGTAGTAGTAGGGAAAAGCCTCCTGGGTACCTACCAATCTGAGGCGCCCTGGCGCGGTGTAGGCGGAGGACTGGTTGGTGTAGACCTCAACTACCCGCTTTTCAAAAACGCGCCCAGACTATCCCTGCACTTCCAGCCCCATTGGGAGAAGGCCCACTACCACAATCGTAGCGGAGAGTTGAGTAACGAACTGATCCATCAGTCCATCAACCTACCTATCCTGCTTCGCTTTCAGCTATCCAGCCACTCCCGCTTTCGCCCCTTTGTAGAAGTGGGTGCCGGGTACAGAGTCGCAATAAAACATCAGTACAAAGGCTATACAATTATCTGTCCCTTTGCAACACCCTGCCGTAACCTTCCCTACGAAACGGATCTTGTGTCTGCTTCCCCCCGGGGCAGCGTAGCACTGCTGGCTGGCGTCGGTGCCGAACTCCCGTTGGGCTCGGTACGCATCCCCATCACGGTTCGGGTCAATCAGAGCGTTAGCAGTTACCGCCTGGATAACTCCGGCACAAGCCACTCCCCTTTCAAAGAAGTACAGACGAGTACGCTGCAGGTAGTGACCGGAGTATCATTTTAAGACCTTTTATATAAAATTATCGGTTCTAAATGACAAAAAGCCGGTACTACCTGCCTGGGTAGTACCGGCTTCTTTATGAATAAACTAATAGCTAAAACCTAACTACTAATACCTAACAACTACTTACCTTCTTCCCTCTTTGCGGGCGCGATCCCGGATACGGGCGGCGCGGGTCTTGCTGTCGGGGTGGGTAGAGAGGAACTGGGGCACTCCTTTTCCTCCCCCGGCCTTGGAAAGCTTCTCGAAAGAGGTAGCCAGGGGCAGTACACTATACCCGTTTTTCTTCAGGAACTCATAGCTGTAATCATCCGCCTCGGTTTCCTGTTTACGGCTGAATGATGCTCCGAGCATGTAATCAGCTACTCCACCGATCTGCGATCTTGATAACTCACCCAAAGTACCTCCCTGCGAAGCCACCGCGTGGCGTACTGCCGAGCGACGAAGTGCGCTCTTCATGGCGTCATGAGAGTCTTTGTTGACTACGTGGCCAATCTCGTGGCCAATGATCGCCAGAATCTCCTGGTCAGTCATAATGTCCATTAGTCCTTTGAATACCCGCACACTACCATCGGCGGTGGCAAAGGCGTTCACTTCGGGCACCAGATATACTTTATAGTTGATGGGTATACCACTTACGGTACGGTGACGGCCTACTATACGGTTCAGTCGCTTGGTATAAGGATCGTTGGGACCGGCTACCGGATTCTGGGCGTCCATCTGCTGGACCGCCTGCCGTGAGTACTGCGCCACCTGGGCATTAGTCAGAGTAAAGGAAGTAATGGCATCAACTCCGGCCTGTGCGGCGTGGGCGGCACCGTTCTGCGCGTAGGTCTCGGGCATGGTCAACAACCCACCTACCAGTATGAATATGCTTGCGATTCGTTTCATGTTCTAAAAGTTTGGTTAAGTACCAGAATGTCCTTTTCAGGTAATTCATCAGTTGGACATAACCCTTATATAAAAGTTTAATGCCAGAACATAAATTTTACATTACACCACCCCTACCGGCTACTTATATACCGTTGTACAACAAGTAGTTACACCACATATTACATTAGCCGCCTGGTACTTTATCTCTACAAGTCACCAAAGTGGGAACAGCCATTTCGACACAATTTTATGTATATTTATGGAATTGCCTGCCATCTCAAACCTACCACAACTATGCCTCTGCTCGAACAACTGGAAGCTACCCGCCAGCAGACATTGCCCCTTTTTGACCTGCCCGAGGAGGACCTTGTCAGATCCTACGCCCCCGGTAAGTGGAACGTCCGGCAGCTCCTCAACCACCTGGCCGATGCCGAAACGGTGCTTTACGAGCGGGTCCGGCGCGTGATTGCGGAGCCGAAGCCGGTAGTCTGGGCCTTTGATCAGGACAGGTGGAGCCAGCACCTGGACTACGCTACCTTTCCGCTGGCGGTCAACAAAAGCATCTACGCCTCAGTACGGGAGGGCGTCATCCACCTGGCTAAGTACCATTACGACACCTCCGCCAGTAAGACCTTCGTCCACAGCGAAACGGGCCTGCGTACCCTGAAAGATGAGTTCGAGAAGATAGCCTGGCACAATGCCCACCACCTGGAGCAGATCCGGCAGGCGTTGGCGGGGTAGTTGGTCTTATTCACTATCAGTACACGTAGTCAGATGGGCTGTTTAGCATCCCCCACTTAATTGATATTGATACCTACGAAAATACCTAACCAGGGCTTTTGCCGGTATATCCAATGTTTGTTGTTACGATCCGCCAGATTCTCAAAGCCTAGGGCGAGGCCGGTTGTTACGTTTTTATAGCCTACAATACCAGCCAATCCATAGTTAAGGCCCAGGGCGTCGTATTCGTAGGGTACAAGGCCCGAGGTAGTATATTCATTAATAGGTACCGAGCTGATGCTGGCTATAGTACCCATCCCAAAGCTGAACGACTCCATGTCTGACCGTTGCTGTCCTCTGAAGTAGAGGTTGCGGTAGCGGCCCAGGTCATAGCGTATACCCGTATATACCCCGATATTTGCACTAGTTGAAAGAGATCCCGGCATTCCGGCTGTACTAAACCGGTACTTGAAGGGAGTAGTAAACAGGTCAATATCAAAGGAGGTCATCTGATAGTAAAACCAGGGACTGATCTCCTCGGCATTCTGCTGCTTAAGATTATAGCTTACAAACATGACCAGTGCCGAATCAGCCTGGTCGAGTGTATGCGGATCAGCGTCGGCAGGTGGTAATGTTTGAGGAACAAAAGCCGCGTATAGGGTATCCTCCCGCTGGTAGAGTGCGGCATCAGCAGCCCGATTCAGGCGTTTGGCCGTCACCTGGCCCTCGCTATTGCTGACATACAGGGTTTGTCCGGCTCGCACCCGGTAGATCCTGTCAAGCTCCATGATTTCAGAACCTGTGTTAACACGGGAACAACCGCTTAACAAAGCATTGATGCCGATCAATACAAGGAGTGGATGGAGTCGCATCGCAGACTTTTTAAAATAGCTATTCGATCGACCGTTTGCCTACTAGCTGATACTTCTGCCTTACTGCTCTGGACGACTCCTTGTAGTAACCATTTCCAATCGTCATGGTTTTGCCCCATGGCTGACGTTTTAATCAGCGGTTAGTCACACAAATATTATCTCCTCCCCCCTTCACGGTACCCGCTCATAGAAGTACATGAGCGTATCGGCCTTACCACCTAACTCGTCTACGTAACCCGTTGCCCGTAGCGTCTGCGACCCCTTGCTCAACCAGTACTTCCGTCGTAGCTGGTTATCATAGATAACAACGAAGCTTTGCTTACGACAATTCGCATCCAACACATCCCATTCCAGCCTTTCTACGGTAGTGGTATCGCTGCGGAGCGTTTCACGGGTCACAGAGTTACCTCTACGATCTGCTTCAAGAGCAATCATCAGCGTCTGCGGTTCTGGAAACTGTGTCTGTATTCTGGTTGGTGACTCCACACGTACCAGTTGCCAGGTACCCTCTGAGCTCTGATAAAAAATTCCCCCGCTATTCATTGAACAGGGATCGCAGGCCCAGTGAGTAAGGCTGGTACCAGTGGTGATTAGAAATAGGAAGAGGGGTCGGAGTTGTTTTCTCAGCAGAAGGGGCTTTCTTTTAAATAGCATTGGATAAGGGGGTATAGCTATGCCTACTCTGTCTGTATCGGATTTTAGGCTATCTCCGCGGAGGCAAATTATCGCTTTTAATCCAACCCTAGTTGCATTTCACTAACTACTACCTAAAAGCATGGTAAACATTTATTGTACGGTCAGGATGGGGCTAAACAGGAGGTAAATCCACGCTCACGCTGGCTTTTCAACAATAAACAGAGGCACAGGTTGTTATCTGTATAGTACTTCCTAAATCCCCCGCCCATGGAAAAAGACCTCACGCTACACGTCAACGGAAAGCAGCATACCGTGCGGATAGACCCAGTTACACCCCTGCTGTACGTACTGCGCAACCAGCTGGAGCTGAACGGCCCCAAGTACGGCTGCGGACATGAGGTATGCGGGGCCTGCATGGTACTGCTGGACGGTGTGGCTATGCCCAGTTGTAAGATACCCGTCGAGTCCATGGAAGGCCGGAAGATTACCACCCTCGAGGGCCTCACCCGCCCCGACGGTACGTTGCATCCGGTACAGCGGGCCTTTGTGGAGGAGCAGGCTGCGCAATGCGGCTACTGCCTCAACGGTATGGTCATGGCCGCTGTAGCCCTGCTGGAAGCCAACAAGCAACCCGACGATGCGGCCATACGGGCGGGTATGGAGCGTAACCTCTGCCGCTGCGGTACCCAGACGCGCATCATGAAAGCCATCCGAAGAGCCGCGAAGGAATCCTAAGCCTGTCCCCCCACTCCACCTGCTATGAAAGAATCAGCTTATAATCCGCAACAGTCGCGCCGGAAGTTCATCAACAGCCTCGGCTGCCTCACCATCGGCTTCTCGCTGACGGGTACCCGCTGGGCGGAAGCTACTCCCTCTACCCCGGCCCTACCCGGTAGTCTGGCTCTGGAAGACCGGATCAATGCCTGGCTGGAAGTACTGGCCGATGGTCGTGTCCGGGTATTGACGGGTAAGATGGAGCTGGGACAGGGCATCCGGACGGCTATCGCGCAGGTAGCGGCCGAGGAGCTGGATCTGGACCTGGGGCAGGTAGAAGTACACCTGGCCGAAACCGGCCGCACGCCTAATGAAGGCTACACCGCCGGTAGCGGCTCCATCGAGCACAGCGCCATGGCCGTACGCCACGCGGCGGCCGCCGCCCGCCAGCGCCTGCTGGAACTGGCCGACCGACACTGGAGTACCCAGCCGGAGCAATTACAGATAACTCAGGGAAAGATCAGCCGGAGAGGTACCGGTCAGGTACTGACTTTTGCTGAGCTCCTGAATGGAAAACAGCTGGAAGAAGAAGTAAAGCCCTCGGTAAAGCTGAAACCCAAAAATGAGTACCGCTACGTGGGCAAGCCCATCCACCGCACCGACATAGAGCAGATGGTACGGGGTGAATCGGTGTACGTACACGACCTCCGGCTGCCGGGCATGGTACACGCGCGGGTAGTGCGGCCCCCTGCTTACCGCGCCCGGCTGGAAAGCTTTGATCAGAGTACCTTTAAAGTACCCGGTCTGCTGAAGACGGTGGTCAACGGAAGCTTTGTGGCAGTAGTCACGGAGCAGGAGTACCAGGCGGTACAGGCTCAGCAACAGGCACGCGAGCACGCCCGCTGGTCGCGTACCGAGCCACTCCCCACGGGGCAGGACCTGGAAGCCTATATCAAAACGCTCCCCACCCGGAGCCAGAACGTCAAGAGCCAGGGTACTGTTAGCCCGCTGGACCAGCCGGACGGCCGCACGCTGCGGGCCAGCTACTTCAAGCCGTACCAGATGCACGGCTCCATTGGCCCCTCCTGCGCCGTGGCGCTGTACGAGGGGGATACCCTGCACGTATGGACCCACACGCAGGGTGTGTACCCGCTGCGCGACGCCATTGCCAAAATGCTCAACATGGACCCGGACAAGGTACACCTCAAGGGCGTACCCGGATCGGGTTGCTACGGCCACAACGGGGCCGATGATGTAGCCGCCGATGCGGCGCTGGTCGCCGTGGCCTACCCCGGCAAGCCCGTCAGGATGCAGTGGATGCGGGAGGACGAGCACGCCTGGGAGCCCTACGGCAGCGCCATGCGCCTGGAAGCCGAAGCACGCCTGGACGACGCGGGCCGGATCACCCACTGGCGCTACGCCCTCTGGTCCGACTCGCACAGTTCCCGCCCCGGTGGTAATCCGGGTAATCTGCTGGCGGCGCGGTACCTGGCGAAGCCTTTCAACCCGCCCGGCTCGGGCTACGCCGGAGGTGCCTTCCGCAACTCCGAGCCCTACTACGCCATTCCCAACTACAAGATAGACGTCCATACCTTCGAGGGGCCGCTGCGGGTGTCGGCGCTGCGGAGCCTGGGGGCCTATGGCAATGTATTCGCTATCGAGTCATTCATGGATGAGCTGTCGGTAAAGGCGAAGAAAGACCCGCTGGACTTCCGCATCATGCACTCTACCGACGAGCGGGCCGTAGCCGTGATGCAGAAACTGAAAGAAATAGTACGATCTGTCAAAACCGGACCTAACGAAGGAATAGGGGTAGCGTTCTCCCGCTATAAGAACACCGCTACCTACTGCGCCGTAGCCGCTCAGGTAGCCGTGGACAAGGCCAGCGGTCAGGTACAGGTAGAGAGGATGTGGGCCGTCATCGACGCGGGCGAAGTTATTAACCCCGACGGCATCATCAACCAGACGGAGGGCGGTATGGTGCAGGCGGCGAGCTGGACGCTCAAAGAAGAGGTACTCTTTAACCAGCAGCACGTCAGCAGCCGCGACTGGACCTCCTACCCCATCTTCCGGTACAGCGACGTACCTACCGTAGAGATAACCCTAATCCCCCGCCCCCACGACGAGCCCCTTGGTGCCGGCGAAGCCGCGCAGGGCCCTACAGCAGCGGCCCTTGTCAACGCTATCTACCGCGCCAGCGGCAAACGCATCCGGCACCTGCCCGTCCGGCCGGAGGAGGTAGCGGGTTAAGGAGAAAGCAATTTTTATATTAAGTTATCTACATATCAATACTTTAACTATTCACAGCATAGCTACACTCTGGTTATTACAGAAATTTATTTTAAAAATATTTAGTTGATACATCAATATTATAAATATCAATTACATTTGTATCAACAATAACAACTGAAATAGTAAGCCATGGTAGATACATCCGTACAGATAGATCAGACGATCTTTTATTTTCTGGACAAAAGCATCAAGACGTACCGCCAGTTTGCGCAACGCAACATCAACGAGGCTGGTCTGAACATCACCATTGATCAGTGGCTGGTACTGAATGCCCTGGCGCAGCATCCAGAAGCGACCCAGCACGAAATAGCCGAGGCTGTCTTCAAGGACACCGCTTCCCTTACCCGTATTATTGATCTGTTGGTCAGCAAGGGGATTCTGCACCGTGAGCTCTCCACCACGGACCGCCGCCGCTTTGTAGTCACGCTTACTGAAGAGGGAAAACAGGTACTGGAGGCGGTCCAGAAAGTAAGTGAACGGAACCGGTCTCAGGCTCTGGAAGGGATCAATGAATCAGATATCAAAGCCGCCAAGCATCTGTTAGCCAAAATCATAAACAACTGTCAGTAAGTAGCCGCCAATCAACGTAAACATCTATTAGCCATGAAAATTAAATTACTTGCCGCCGCACTCCTTTTGTCCCTGCAAACTGTATTGGCTCAGGACACCCGAATGGTCCAGCGCCTGGACTCCCTCCTGAAAGCCTACGAAAAGGCCCAGCAATACATGGGTACCGTACTACTAGCCCACAATGGAGAAGTCTTGTATAACAAAGCTTTTGGCATGGCCAACGTAGCCAATAAGGTACCCGCCGCCCCTACCGATCTGCACAATGTAGGCTCCATTGGTAAGATGTTCACCTCCGTAGCTATCATGCAACTCGTGGACCGGGGCGAACTGTCGCTGAATGAACCCATACAGACTTACTTACCGGAGTATAATCTGCCTAATGCTGATAAGATCACAATTACGCACTTACTAACCCACCAGTCCGGATTGGGGTTGTACATGCGGGCTCCCGGCTTTGACGGCAGCAAGGACCATTCGCTGGACGCGCTGGTAAAGCTGATTGCTACGCTACCGCTGGACTTTGAAACACCGGGCAAGGGCAATGCCTACTCCAACTCAGCCTTTGTAGTACTGGGGCGGATCATTGAAAAGCAGAGCGGAATGTACTGGCTAGACTATTTCCAAAAACATATTTTCAGTCCCGCCGGCATGACCAGCACCAAACGTCTGCTTCCCGGCGAAGCCTCTGCCAATAAAGCCTCAGGGTATTTCTATACCCCCATGGGCGAGTACCAGGACGTTAGTGCTACTGACCCTATGCCCTATCCGGATGGTGGACTTTTCTCTACTCCATTGGATCTTTTCAAATTCAGCGAAGCCATCCGTACGCACAAGATTCTGAGCACTCGCATGGAGGCTTTGATGCTAAAAGAGTATGGACAATTGGATATGCTTCAATGCAAAATGGGACTGGGTTGGGAAATATCCGAAACTGCCGGCCGGAAGGTAGTGGGTAAAGGAGGGAATGTATGGGGATTCTCCGCAGGACTGAACATGCTTCCTGACGGTTATACGCTCGTGCTCGCCTCCAATCAGGGACCTGCCGCCTCCCTTATAACGGATAATCTGATCAACTGCCTGTATGGCCAGAAGGTGGAACCTATCCGGATGCCCACCAGCAACTTCATCTATCAGCAGATACAGGCGCAGGGCTGGGAGTCGCTGAAGCCACGTATGGAAGAGGTACTTACCCAGAATAACTACACCCTGCGCCAGCGTGACCTGGTACTGCTAAGCCGCGCCCTTGCCGATAAAGCTGAACTGAAACTGGCTACGCAGATCCTTACCTATACTACCGAAAAATATCCGAACTACGAAGTTGCCTGGGATGTACTAGGACACGTATACACTCTGCAGAACGACAAGGCCAATGCCCGCAAGTGCTACGCCATGCTGCTGTACCTGAATCCGTCTAACATGGGCGCCCTGAAAAATATCAATTCACTACAGGCGACTGCCAACTAGTAGTACCCAATTGCATACTATACAAGAAAAGCAACCTTATAGGGCTGCTTTTCTGCTTTGGGCTAAATCTAATTTTATAGACTCATCAGCCCCTGTACAGTATCCCTTCGGGCTACCAGTACTGAGTCACGCACCGTCTGCCGCTCCAGTACCTTAGGCAGGTACTTATCCAAAAGGCTATCCAGGGTAGCGACCGGTACATCAATGGCCTTCGGGTCCTGTACTACCTCAAACCAGGGGCGAGGGCTTCCGAAAGGGTACTCCCCATAGATCACTACCGGCGTACCGTGGGCAATCACCCGGTTTCTATCTGCCGAAAGTCTCCACTGACTGGCCCAATCGTAGACCCAGCGGGCGTCGCGCTCAATCAAACGTAAACAACCGTGGCTGGCCGGGTAGCCCGGCAGACTGTACTCATGGATGGCTATACCCTCGGAGTTGATAATGTTGAAGTACCAGTCCAATACCCACTCACTGTCTACAGTACTTACCTTTTGGCGGGTCCGGTAGTTGGTATGGTATTGCCCCGTTGGCGTCAGGCTTTTCTTGCCTCCCATACTAACGGGTCCCCAGTGCACCAGTCTTCCTTGCTCGTAGGCGCCAAAAGCCTGTATGCGGTAGTCAAAGAAGATAATCTTGTCTATTTCTGCTGCCCGTTCCAGCCGCCAGGGAAAAGGCGAGTAAGCCATGTAGTCATAAGCTACGGTATCCGGTACGATCAGCGAGTCCACCCGTCGGAGGCGGTTTTCACTGATCCGGTTCAGGGCCAGTACCAGCTTACGGGCGGTTCCGCTCAGGTTCTTTCTCAATGAGTCACTGTTCTTTATCCAACGGTAGCGGATATCCGTCGGCTCCACCGCCATCCAGGCGGGCTCTGCCGGTATACTATCCACCAGACTACCTGTCAGGCTATCGGTACCCAATGTATCAGTTGTACTAAACGTATCAGCCTCACTGGACATATCGTTACCACTAAGCGCATACATCGGCGAAACAACCTGCTGACTCTGGTTGCTCCTGTAGCTGACAGCTACTACCGCCAGTACCGCGACGAATAAGATCTTTATTGTATTTTTTACTTTGTGATTGATTTTCATGGCTCATTGCATTTAGTCCTCACCCTGCATGCTCTCTCTCCGGAAGCACCCATTCAAGCCTGTTAAGGCCCTTTTCATTTTGTACAGAGAAAAAAGCGCGCCATACGTTCCTGGCATTTTTAAAGGTGTCATGAAGAAGAAGGCTGGTAAATAATTGCACATTTCGGGAAGACAGGACGGCTCTTCCGGCGACTAAGTATTAGGCCGAGGGTGAGGCGACGTCCGGTTTTATCAGAAAATTGCCCTACCTTTCAGGACAACTCCCGCCGGAACTGGTTAGTAAGTTACTGCCGGTAGCATCCGGAGTTGTACAAGATGAATGATACCCCTGTGAGTAGTTACCAACCCGAACTCCGAACCGTGCAGGTGACCCGCTACGTCACGCCGTTGCGCGAAGGTGGTTCCCTGCCGGCCATTGCCGAGGCCGACGACGACTTTCTGTACGTCCTCAAGTTCAGAGGGGCCGGGCAAGGCCCCAAGGTACTGGTCGCCGAGCTAATCGTCGGCGAGATCGCCCGCCTGCTGGGCTTCCGCATACCCGAGATAGTATTCGCTGAGCTCAATGAGGCTTTTGGCCGTACTGAGCCCGACGAGGAGATCCAGGACCTGCTGCGGGCCAGCGAGGGACTCAACCTGGCGCTCCACTACCTGTCGGGCGCCATCACGTTTGACCCACTGGTCACTACGGTAGATGCGCGGCTGGCCTCGCAGATCGTGTGGCTGGACTGCCTGGCAACCAATGTAGACCGCACCGCCCGCAATACCAATATGCTGATGTGGCACCGGGAGCTCTGGCTGATCGACCACGGTGCTGCGCTGTACTTTCACCATACAGGTCAGCCGTGGGAAGAGCAGGCCCGACGCCCCTTCCCCCAGATCAAAGACCACGTACTGCTGCCCCTGGCTACGGAGCTCGACGCGGTCGACGCGGAGTTTAGGCAGGTACTTACCGAAGAGAAAATCAGATCTATTGTATCTTTGGTGCCCGATCAGTGGCTACTGGAAGGTGAGCCCGAGGAACAACGGCAGGTGTACGTGCAGTTTCTGACCACCCGCCTCGCCCATTCAGAAATTTTTGTCAACGGAGCAAAGGATGCCAGAAAAGCAATTATTTGAATACGCCGTCATACGAGTAGTACCGCGGGTCGAACGCGAGGAGTTTATGAATGTTGGCGTCATCCTCTACTGTTCTTCGCAGGGATTTCTGCAAACGCGCTACGAACTGAACGAGCAGCGGCTGCGGGCCTTTTCGCCGGAGATAGACCTGCCCGAGCTGAAAGAACGCCTGCGGGCTTTCGAGCGCATCTGTGCCGGACGCCGCGAGGGCGGTCCCATCGGTCAGCTACCCATAGCCGGGCGCTTCCGCTGGCTAACGGCTGCGCGCAGTACCATCGTACAGACCTCGGCGGTGCATCCGGGCCTGTGTGACAGTGCCCCCGATACACTTGACCGACTGTACAGCCAGTTGGTTCAGTAGCCCCGGCCTCACCACAAGAGGTACTTATCATTGTACTTACACTACTACAAAATAAAAGTCCGCAGCGCTGGCGCTGCGGACTCACTAGCCTATGCGGCACAAGGCCACCCCAGCTAGTACGCCTTCTTTTGAAAATGAGTGAACACTATTCTTGCACCGGCACTGAACCATAGCGGTAGCGGATTAGCCCCCGCCAGTCCCTTGCCGAATGTCATATCTATCTGAAATAAATCGCTAAAGAAGTGCCGGTAGCCCGCCTGGTACGACATACCGGCTCCGGGTACATAGGGGTCACCGGAGAAGATCTCCCCCACCAGATGAAAGCCTCCGATGGTTTTGATCTGGGTACCGAATCCCCAGGTGGGCAGTACCTCGTTGGCTCCATCCACGTGCAGGTAGTTGAATCCGGTGTTCAGGTGCAGGAGCACATTTTCTTCTTCACCGAAGCACTGCGAGATGGTCGCGAAGCTAAAGGTACCGTAGCCCGTGGGTCGGAACGAGCCCTTGCCGGCTGGCAGAAAACTACCCGCCACGATACCGAAGCCGGGGCCTCGGCCGGGGGCGTACGGCCGGATCAGGTACTTGGCCTGCAGCAGAGGCAGCGCGTAGGCAAATGTACCTCCCCGATTCTCCTCGTGCCGCTCTATCCCAAACACGCCCCCGATGGATACCTCAAGCCTGTTGTTAGGTCCGTAGGCCGCCATTACCCATTGCTGGCTCGCTTCACGATCCCCCCTGAACCAGGTTTCCAGCTGGGCCAGCCGGGCTCCTACCACGCGGGCGTCGTCGGTGATGAAGGGACGTACCTGGGGTTCAAGGTTCTCCTGACGCCATTGCTGCCACTCCCGGTTCAGAATACGGGTATAGGTATCAGGCAGGCGATCATCAGCCGAAGCGAGGAAGGTACCGGAAGCGTAGGAAAAAGTATGGGTTGTGTCCTGACCTGCCGCAACCTGGTAAAGTACCGTTAGGAAAATGGTAAGTATACTCCACTTCATAATTCTATCATTACTGAATCCCTCACAAACCTTTAGGCAGCTCCGTTCATCGGCCGTCCCTGCTCCTATGCGCTCATTGTTCATTAAGTAACTCGGCCCATTTTCAATGGTTACCCCTCCTGAGCAACTTTAAGGTTTTTCTAATACACTCCCGCGGCCGAAATCTGAGCTGTTTTAGCTCCGGTAGGCTTTCCCGGCAGGCTCCTGTTTTCGTCCGGCCGCTTCCGTCTTTCCGCGACTATAGAGTAAACGCCATGAACAAAAGCCTCCGGCCTTAGTTAATTTTTACCACTTACTCTTCTTGTATACGATGCGTTATATATTCTTTTTTGGGTTACTTTTCTGTATCAGCTGCAGCTCCAGGGATAAGTCTTCCGGGTCGGAACAAAAAGACTCTGTAGTTACAAAGGCCAACTTTGGTACTGACGCTCCGGACCGCCCCCAGTACGTAAGCATGCCTCCCATTCCGAAGGACCTGACCTTTGCCGGCGAAAGAGTCCCCCTGGAACGGGATGACGTGCGCGAAGGGCTGGAGCAGGAACTGATCATCAATACCTTTCGCCACTCCAACACTATATTTATCCTTAAACGCATCGAGCGCTGGCGCCCCCTGATCGAGAAGACCCTGCAGGAAAATGGCGTACCTACCGACTTTATCTACCTGGCCGTAGCCGAAAGTGAGTTTCAGAATACGGCCCGCTCCTACGCCGGCGCCGTAGGCATGTGGCAGTTTATGCCGGCTACCGCCCGCGACTACGGCCTGACCATCAACAGCGACGTGGATATGCGCAAGGACCCCAAGCTGGCTACCGAGGCGGCCAGCCGCTACCTGAAGTGGGCCTACCGCAACCTCAACAGCTGGTCGCTGGTGGCCGCTTCGTACAACCGGGGCGTAAGTGGCGTAAAGGGGGTACTGGACGTACAGAAGACCAACAACTTCTGGGACCTGTACCTCAACCCCGAAACCGCCCGCTACGTATACCGGCTCATTGCCTTCAAGCTCATCATGGAAAACCCGCAGGCCTACGGGTACTTTATACGTCCCGAAGACCAGTACAAGCCTTACCGGTTCAAGACCGTGCGGGTAGAAAAGGGCATCAACCTTATCGACTTCGCCAAGCAGCACAACTCTACCTATAAGGAACTGCGGGAACTTAATCCGTGGTTCAGTAACACCTCCAACTACTATCTGCCCGCCAGTGCCAAGGGCTACGAAATACGGGTACCCGACCGGGGTGAAGAGGCCGCTGATTAATAGCTAAATGAGGGGTCGTAAAAAGAACTAATGATACAATACCGGTGGTTACATAGCCGTTGGGTATGTACACATAACTGGTAAAGTACAATGCGGCACCTACGTCAGTCCTAAAAGGACCGTACGGTCCAACTACGTTTTGTACTTTGTTTGTAACTTTTTGTAACATATGCCTAAAGCGCCGCATAATCCCCAAAATAGGCCATTAACCTCGTTTGGGAGTATCTTAGGAGTTTAAGGATTTGTTAACTTGGCATTTTATTAGGCACACTGAAAGCGATATTGTAGGATTTAATATGATTGAAACTGCTCCTCTTAACGATAGTCCTTTTGATCAGCAATTATGGCAACAGTTTAAGGAAGGAAATCATGAAGCATTTGAGCAGATCATCGAGCGTCATTACGACATTTTATTCCGCTTTGGTACCCGGTTTACCAAAGACGTAGGCCTGATTGAGGACTGCCTGCACGATCTGTTTGTATACCTGTGGGAGAAGCGCCTGTCGCTGAGTGCTACTGATTCCATCCGTAAGTACCTGTTCAAGTCGTTCCGGCACAAGATGCTTCTGGAGCTGCAGCGCGTGCATCGTCGCGGCTGGGTTTCGGAAGATGAGGCCTCGGAACTACCCTCCGAGCAGAACTTCCAGGATGTGCTGTTTCTGCTGGAAAAAGAGCAGCTCACTGTTCATAAGATTAAGCATGTCGTTAACCAGCTGCCCATCCGGCAGCAGGAAGCCCTGTACCTACGCTACTTCGAAGGCCTGGACGTGGACCAGATCGCCCATATCATGACTATTAACCGCCAGTCGGTCTCTAATCACCTCCATAAGGCCCTTACGTTTCTGAGGGAGCACTGGGAAGATTCCACTATTCCCGTGCTATTATTATACGTATTTGGGCCCTTTCTCTAAAAGCTTCAAAAAAAATTAAAAAAAAGTCTAAAATGGAGGGTATGTAAATCGACCTGGCTAATTGTCTGTATAGAGAGGCAGATAAATAGCGTTTTTCAATGAAAACATTTAACCATTCGGAGCTACGGGATTTTCTTGAGGATGACTCTTTCCGGATGTGGGTATTCGGAGGGGCTACTCCCGAAGTAGCTCAATGGTGGGAGCAGTTTCCGCTGCTGTATCCTGACAAAGCGCCTGTCTATCACAAAGCCAGAGAAGCCCTGCTGGCCCTACAGGGAGACACTTTTACCTTACCTCCGGCCAGAGTCCGGCAGAACATCCGGCAGATTACCCAGGCCACCCGGCCTGCCGTAGCCTCCCCACCTGCCGCAGCTACCCCGCCGGTGCGCCGACTAACCTACCCCGTCTGGTGGTGGGCGGCAGCCATGGTGCTGATCGGAATGGCCTGGCTGGGTTGGGACCAGTACCAGCGTACGACCAATCCGTCGGCCCGTATCTACCAGGAGCTGGTAAGCCAGGCGGCTACTCCCCTGGAAGAGATCACCAATACCTCGTCGGACAACCAGCTGGTCATGCTTACGGATGGAAGTTCGGTACTGCTGCTGCCTAACAGCCGGATCAGCTTTCCCCGCAACTTCAACCAGCACGCGCAGCGGGAAGTGTACCTAACGGGGGAGGCTTTCTTTGAAGTAGCCAAAAATCCGGAGAAGCCGTTTTTTGTATACGCCAATAACCTGATCACGAAGGTACTGGGCACGAGCTTTACGGTGAAGGCCAGCGGCAACGATCAGGTCAATGTTATTGTCAAAACCGGTAAAGTATCGGTATTCACCCGCTCAGATAAGGAAAGGGTTGAAAAGCAGCAGTCGAAGCAGCTAGCCGGCCTGGTGCTGACGCCCAATCAGCGGGTAGTATTTGACCAGGACGAAGGGCGTCTCCTGAGGTCGCTGGTGGATACACCCACGATCCTGGACATGCCCATACAGCGGGCAATGTTCGAGTTCAGCGGAACGCCCATCAGCCGGGTATTCGCCTCGCTGGAAAAGGCCTACGGCGTGGAGATAGTATTTGACGAGGAGGTCATGAAGAACTGCTACCTGACGGCCTCACTGGACGACGAGCCGCTGTTCGAAAAGCTCTCCATGATATGCAGAACGCTGGACGCTCAGTATGAGCAAATGGATGGAAAAATAATAATAAGTAGTAAAGGATGTAGATAAAACCTAAACACCTGTTGTTGCCTATGCCTAAAAACCAATCAATGTAAAAAGACCTACAAAAAAATGAGTCAGCAATGCTGCAACATCACTGACTCGTGATCAATCCCCTACATGCTCTCTTCCAAAAGCACCCCGGTGGGGGTAAGGGAATTTTATTGCCGATGAAAACCGACAACCAAACCAAATTTATGAAAATTCGAATACAAATGCAGCAACGGCTGCTCAAAATTATGAAAGTCAGTTTCTACCTGTTTTTCGTAGTAACAGCGTTTGCGACGATTACACAGGCAAAAGACTCATACGGGCAGGAGTTACTCAACCAGAGAGTGAGTATACAACTGGCTAACCCGACGATAGAGGAGGCAATCAAACGCATCGGTGAAGAAGCAGACGTGAAGTTTATGTACAACCCGCGCATCTTCACCCAACAACGCATAGGCACACTCAAAGTGGCCAACGAGAAGCTTTCGGATGTACTGAATAAGGTACTGAGTCCGGCGGCGATCACGTACGAGCTGGGCGGCAACACCATCATCCTGAAGCGGGCCGCTGATAACGCGAAGCCCGGCGAGCAGGTGACAAGCCCAAACGTCAGCAAAGCCAACGCCCCCATTACCGTAAAGGGCCGCGTAACTGACGAGAAAGGCGAAGGACTACCCGGCGCTACCGTACTGCTGAAAGGCACGAGCATTGGTACCGCTACCGATATCGAAGGAAACTTCTCCCTGAACGTTCCTGATGGTAATGGTACCCTGATCGTTTCGTCAATTGGCTATTCAACGCAGGAAATCGAAATCAACAACCGTACTACTATACCCGATATCAAACTGGGTTCGGACGTAAAGTCACTGAACGAAGTGGTAGTAGTGGGGTATGGTACCCAGCGTAAGAAAGACCTGACCGGTGCCGTAGCCGTAGTAGACGTACAGGAACTCCAGTCGCAGCCTACTGCGCAGGTTACCAACCAGCTGCAGGGACGTGCTTCCGGGGTTACCGTACTGGGATCGGGTCAGCCCGGTGAAGCTCCTCAGGTACGTATCCGTGGTCTGAATACATTCGGTAACAACCAGCCTCTCTACGTAGTGGATGGTGTACCTACCCAGAACATCAACGACATCAACCCGAACGACGTAGCCTCTATGCAGGTACTGAAAGATGCCGGTGCGGCGTCTATCTACGGTTCACGCGCGGCTAACGGGGTAATCATCATCACTACCCGTCGTGGTACAGGTAAGGTGAAGGTACAGTACGATACCTATACCGGTATGCAGTTCCCCAAGAGCGGCAACGTATGGGACCTGCTGAATCCTCAGGAAACGGCTCAGCTCAAATTCAACGCGATCCGTAACTCCAACCCCAACGCGGTAATCAACGACCCTCTGTACGGCAGCGGACCTACGCCTGTTCTGCCCGACTATATCGCTCCTCAGGGCGCTAAAGAAGGCGATCCTTCGGTGGATCCTTCCCGTTACAACCTGAACCCGTTCTATACCAGCGTTGATCAGTACAACCAGTTCTACCGTATTACACGGGCCAACAAGGAAGGTACTGACTGGTTCCACGAGATCTTCAAGCCGGCTCCTATGACCAGCCACAACATCGCCGTGAGTGGTGGTACCCCGCAGGGTAACTACCTGTTCTCGTTCAACTACTTCAACCAGCAGGGTACACTCAGCAACACCTATCTGAAGCGTTATACCATCCGCTCAAACAGCCAGTACAACGTTCGCGAAAACATCCGTATAGGTGAAAACCTGGCGTTCTCGGTAACAGACAACCCACGTATCAACGCTCTGCAGGAAGGTAGCTCCATTGGTCACGCGTTCCGTCAGCAGCCGATCATCCCGGTACGTGACATCATGGGCAACTACGCCGGTGGTTTCGGTCAGGGATTGGGTAACGCACTTAACCCGGTGGCTATTCAGGAGCGTACGGCTAACAACCGTGGTATGAACAACCGTCTGTTCGGTAACATGTACGCCGAGATTGACTTCCTGAAAGACTTCACCGCCCGTACCAGCTTCGGGGGAGAGGTATTCATGGGTAACTTCAACTCGTTTGCTTATCCTGCTTACGAAAACCAGGAGAATACAACTACCAACTCCTATACCGAGAATACCTTCAGTGGCTACAACTGGACCTGGACCAACACCGTACAGTACCAGCACCTGTTCAACGACATCCACGATGTACGGGTGGTAGTAGGTACCGAAGCCTACCAGAACCAGGGCCGTAACGTAGGGGGTACTACGCAGAACTACTTCTCGTTTGACCCTAACTTTACTAACCTGTCGACCGGTGCCGGTACGCCTACCAACTACAGCAACCGCTACGCTGACGCACTGTTCTCGCTGATCGGTCGTCTGGACTATACCCTGAAAGACAAGTACCTGCTCGGCGCTACGATCCGTCGCGATGGTTCGTCACGCTTCATGAACTACCAGTACGGATGGTTCCCGGCAATCAGTGCGGGATGGCGTCTGTCGGAAGAGGACTTCATGCAGGACATCAACTGGCTGAGCGACCTGAAAATCCGCGGGGGTTATGGTATCATGGGTAACCAGCTCAACGTAGACCCGGCTAACGCCTACACTACCTACGGTGGTAACCGTACCTCGTCGTACTACGCCATCACCGGCTCTAACTCACTGACGCAGCTGGGCTTCCAGCGCAACCGCATCGGTAACCCCAATGCCCGCTGGGAAAAGAACATCAACTCGAACATTGGTTTTGACGCCAGCCTGTGGAAAGGTAAACTGGATATCACTGCCGATTACTACCACAAAGAAGTACGTGACCTGCTGTACACGCTCGAACTCGCCGGTACGGCCGGACAGGGAACACCTCCTTCTGTAAACGTAGCCCGTATGCGTAACACCGGGGTGGACCTGGCCGCTTCCAGCAGCTTCGACATCACCAGCGATCTGAAACTGAACGCTACCCTTACGTTCACTACTTACAACAACAAGATTGTTTCACTGGCCGAAGGTATCGACTACTTCGATCAGGAAGGACGTCGTTTCAACGGTAGCTACATTGTGCGCAACGCGGTAGGCCACTCGATTGGTCAGTTCTACGGCTACAAAGTAGATGGTTTCTGGAACTCGCAGGAAGAGATCAACACAGCCAATGCACAGGCTCAGCAGGCTTCCGGTAATGCCAATGCCGTATACCAGAATGACGTAGCCGTAGGTCGTTTCCGCTACGCCGACATCAACGGCGACGGACAGATCACCGACGAAGACCGTACCTTTATCGGTAACCCTAACCCTGACTTCAGCTACGGTCTGAACCTGGGTGCTACCTACAAGCAGTTTGATTTCAGCATCTTCTTCTACGGTACGCAGGGTAACGATATCTGGAACAACGTAAGATGGTGGACTGACTTCAACGCCAACTTCCAGGGTGCCAAGAGCCGCACGGCGCTGTACGACTCATGGACTCCTGAGAACCCCAATGCCAAGGCTCCTATCCAGGAAACAGTCGGTTCATTCAGCTCGGCCAGTGTACCTAACTCGTACTTCGTAGAGAATGGCTCCTACCTGCGTGCCAAGAATGCACAGCTTGGTTATACACTGCCCGCTGGTTCACTCAAGAAACTGGGTGTAGAGCGTCTGCGGGTATACCTACAGGCAGCCAACCTGTTTACTATCACCAAGTACTCAGGTCTGGATCCCGAAATCGGTACAACTGCCAACACCAACAACAGCGCCGGTGGTAGCCTCAACCAGTCTTTCTCGTCAACTACCTCATTTGGTATCGACGAAGGGGTGTATCCCAACCAGCGTCAGTTCCTGTTCGGTCTGAATGTAACGTTCTAATTTTTTATCCTACTTAATCTAATTATGAGATTTCAGAAATATATAGCAGTCCTGGCGGTTACGACCATAAGTCTAACCCTCGACTCCTGCAAAGAAAGTCTTGATATACCTGCTCAGGGTGCCCTGAGCGACCAGGTACTTGCCACCCGCAGTGGAGTGGATGCCCTGCTCAACGGAGCCTATGCCGCGCTGGACGGTCAGTTCAACAACGGAGGCGCTCTGAACCTGGCGGGTACCAACGCCTGGGAAGCCTCCCCCAGCAACTGGGTGTACGGCAGCATAGCCGGTGGTGATGCCCACAAGGGTAGCGACGGTAGTGACCAGCCTGCCATTGATGCGATTGCCAAGTTTACGTCTGATGCCAGCAACGGATTCTTCAACAGCAAGTGGCGCGTACTGTACGAAGGTGTAAACCGTACCAACTCGGTACTGCGTGTACTCGCTCAGACTACCGAGGTTACCGAAGCCGAGCGTGCCAGCTTTGCGGCCCAGGCTCGCTTCCTGCGCGGACACTACTACTTCGAGCTGAAGAAAATGTGGAACAATGTACCCTGGATCGACGAAACCGTCGAAACAGCGGCTGCCAGCTACGTGTCCAACACCGAGGACATCTGGCCTAAAATCGAAGCTGATTTCAAATTTGCGATGGACAACCTGCCCGCTACGCAGCAGGACGTAGGACGCGTAAACAAATGGGCGGCGGCTACCTACCTGGCCAAGACCCACCTGTACCAGAAGGAATACGCAGAAGCCAAGCCTCTGTTCGATCAGGTGATCAACCAGGGTGTGACCAGCAACGGCCTGAAGTACGCGCTGGTAACGAAATTCCATGATAATTTCAACGCCGCTACCGAGAACAACTCGGAGTCGGTATTCCAGATTCAGATGGTAGCTAACGATGGTACCAACACCATCGCCAACGCTAACCAGGGTGATATGCTGAACTTCCCCTACGGAAACAGCCCCTTCCGCTGCTGCGGCTTCTTCCAGCCTTCGCACGACCTGGCTAACTCCTACCGTACTGACGAGACCGGACTACCTATTGTTGAGAGTTACAACAACCAGCCTGTCAAGAATGACCAGGGTGTAGCTTCTAACCAGCCTTTCACTACGGATGCCGGTCCGCTGGATCCCCGTATCGACTGGACCATTGGCCGTCGTGGTATTCCTTATCTGGACTGGGGTAACCACCCTGGCGCTGACTGGGTTCGTAGCCCTGGCCAGACCTACGCGGGTCCTTACTCACCCAAGAAGAACATCTACATGCAGGCTACTCAGGATCTGTACGCTGATCAGCACTCATGGGCACCTGGTACCGCTATCAACTGGAACGTGATCCGCTTTGCTGATGTACTGCTGATGGCTGCCGAAGTAGAGGCCCAACTGGGTAACCTGGAGCAGGCACAGACCTACGTTAACCAGGTACGTGCCCGCGCTGCCAACCCTGTCAACTACGTATACACCTATGCTAACCCGGCTAATCCGCTGGCGGGCTACACCAATACGCCGGCTGCTAACTACAAGATCAGCGTGTACCCGGCGGGTGCGTTCTCTCAGATGGGTAAAGAAGGCGCTCTCAGAGCCATCTACTTCGAGCGCAAGCTTGAGCTGGCTATGGAAGGCCACCGTTTCTTTGACCTGGTGCGTTGGGATATCGCAGAGCCTACCCTCAATGCGTACTTCAACTACGAGGGTACCCTTACCACCGATGTACGCGGCGGACGCTTCATCAGAGGTAAGAACGAATACTTCCCCATCCCTCAGCGTCAGCTGGACCTGAGCCGCTCGGGAGGTAATTCGGTACTGAGCCAGAACCCAGGATACAATTAATAGCTATTCTATATCCACATCTAACAGAAGAGGCAGTCATCGCACTGCCTCTTTTTGTTAGGTACTCCTGTTATTCTCTGATTACGCTTTTACTACTCCCTCTGAACCACTCCTTCGGCATGAGGCCCCTCCTACTACTTACCGGCCTGTTGTGAGCTATTTTGTGGCTATCCAAAGTACCTCCGGACCACAGGAAGAAAAAGCAATAAGGAGTATCAGTTAAAAAATAAGAGCAGCCGACTTTTTAAATCGGCTGCTCTTGTACTTTAGCCCCTCCTCCCTTTCGGAGAAGGTCCCCTGTTTCTCACCTCACTCTATACCACTACTATGACTACACTTAGAAAATTTCTGCCCGGATTCAAAGCCACCTGTTTGACTGTAGGTATCCTGGACATGTTCCTCGCCAGTACCATGCTGATCGGAGGCGTCATGGAAAAGATGGCGGAGTTCAATGTACCCGCCCAAACCCTCGCCTCTCCCCACTACCACGACGCCATGTTCTGGGTGTTTCTGCACATGTTTATGATCGGAGTACTGATCACTATGATCGGCATCCTGGCCGAAAATCCGGTGAAGCAGGTGTGGGTAGCCCGGGTACTGGTGCTGATGCACTGCGTGTACTTCACGCTGGATGTACGCACCTCTGACAACCCCTTCGGCAGCGCCCTCTACCAGGGCCCCGGCTCGGTAGTACCGGTGTTCATTGACCTGCTGTACATCCTGCTGTTCCTGCGGCTGAGCTTTACAACTTCTGTTAAAAAATCAGAAGAGGCGGTGGTAGCGTAGGGTAAGCGTTTCAGTAAGTACAGTGTACATATACGCTTTCATGCCGGGGGCTGTGTCCCTACCTGACGCGGAAAATCCGTTGCCCGGTATAGACCTGCCCGAACATATCCGTAGTTCGGATTAGGAGCAGATGGGTACCTGCCGGGAGACCTCCCGGCAGCTTTCCTTTCCACATGTGGTATGACATCTCCGGTCGGTCCATCTGCCAGCCAAAAACGGTGTCCAGTGCGGTACCGTTGATTTTGGTTTCCAGAAAAGGGTTGTAAACCTGCATGGCCGCTACGCCCGGATCGTGCATGGGGGTATAGGCCAGCTCGTGCCAGTCCGAACGCCCTTTTACTTTCATCTCTACCCTGGAACGGGAGGAGCCTGCAAATACATTGACAACCAGCGAAGTGGTGTCCAGCCCGGCCTGAGGTACATCATCCGGCAGGTAGATGTTCATCTGGTAGTCGGCGGGCTGCCTTGAACCGGATGGAGTAGCTGTTGCCGTCAAAAGTGAGCAGCGAATAGCCATTGGGTGCGCCATCGTTCATAGTAGCGTGCGGAATACCGGTTTCATCCCTGATCCCGCACCACCAGCTCCCGCATACCGTGGCATTGATAAAATGATGGTGAGGCCTTGGCCCGTGCCAGTCCAGCTTTTCGTCGGCGAATACATGCGCCATGGTGTGCGTATGGCCGGCTATGGATAAGGTATACGGGCGGGCTTTCAGGATGTCAAACAGCTCCTTCCGGTTGTCGCAGGAAACAATGGGAGCATGCATAACCAGTACCACCAGCCTGTCGTTGGGTACAAGAGCCAGGTAGTTCCGGACAAAGTCCAGCTGCTGCTCCGTAAAGTGGGCTCTGTATTTGCCTTCGGGATTGAAGTAGACATTCTTCAGTGAGATGAATACCACCTGTCCGTACTCGAAGGCATAGGTACTGGGGCCATAGTAACGCTCAAACGTCTCGTCGGTATGGCGGTCATCCCGGGCTCCGCGGTTGAAGTCATGGTTGCCGAATACATTGTACCACGGAATCCCGATCTGCGCTATGCTTTGGTTGATTTCCTGAAAGAGATTAGGATCATCGGCTACAATATCGCCCAAACTGATTCCCAGCGTAGCCTCGGTACCGATACACTCTTCTACTACATCATGGGTTATGTAGTTGACCTCCTTCATACCCCGAGCCTGCGTATCCCCGAATACCAGCGCTGTAAACTTATTCTCTTCCTGCTGCGGCCAGAGCGGGAAGTCAATGGAGGTGGGTAGTTTGCCGGTGGGGGCAACTCCAGCTACCTCTAGCGGGGGTGATCCCGCTGGCTTGTGCATGTAGTAGTGCTGCGGAATCATGTCGGCGTTGACCGGAGTCATATAACCGGCCGGCTTGATCACAAAAAATCCGGTGTCGTCTCCAGAAGGCAGGGTCCAACGGCCATCTTTTCCGGTTCGGACTACCTCCCGCCCATTGGATACACATACACCCGCCAGGGGTGGCTCGCCTCGATCAAGTACCCTGTTTTTGTTTATATCATTGAATACGGTCCCGGAAGCGTGGGTCTGGGCATAAGCCGTAGTACCCAACAGCGCCAGGTATAGGAAAGTCAAAAGCAGGTGTTTCATAACAAGTAGTGATTCTATGTGAAGCTATGCTTCGTATAGTCTACTTGTCCCGCGCGTATTCGGGCTATACGGCTACCCCCTATTCCTGCGGTATTGAGCGCAGAGGGGCCTTCATTTTTTTCTCTATCTCCTCCAGCCGGGCGGTGGCACTTCGGGTGGTACCTAAGAAGGCCCCGATGATTTTGTCACTCCGGGGCGCCTGCGGATTGACCGGAAACAGCGTAGAGATCAGTACCTCATCATGGCCAGCGTCGCTCCCCGAGCCAATCTGAAAGATATACTGAAGACAGGTAATGACAACTTCCGCTTTGCCCTCTTCTACCCATACGTGCAGGAAGTGCGTTGCGTCCACCGTAGACCTGACACCTCCGTTTTCCGTTACCTGCACATTTTTGAAGAGACCTGCAGCTCCCAGCACTACCACCGGACCGGCTGCCCGTTCATCCAGTTTATCGTACTGGTTATCCAGGTAGTACTCTTTGGCGCGCTGGTGAATGATCTCTTTAGAAAGTCCCGTAAGGGGTATAGTCCTCTTGTACTGAAGAAAGCCATCCTTGTTGGTCTGCCACAGCCCCTGGACTTCCGCCAGCCGCTCATCCACCGTCTGACCATACGCGCAGGTACTGATCAGTAGCAGGCAGACCATCCATTGTAGTAATCTGAACATAAAAAGTAGTTTAGCACCATCTGTATATGTACCCAAAGATAGGGTACCTGGTTAACAGCTAACAGGCCCGTACAGTTTTATTCATTTACTTTGCCAGCGCCCTCACCCCCCTCCGGCCCTCGTTCGGCTCCTCTTCCCAAAACCTTACATCCTGTTTCCGGCTTTACATTCTTGTACAGGTCCTACCCACAGGACCCGAAACCATTACCTCTCAATCTCAATGCATAGATATACCCTGTTGTCGTACGTGGTGGCGGCTCTGCTGGTGGCTGGCTGCGCTACCACCCGAAACACGACCAGCTCCACCACAGCCCGGGAGCAGCACCGCCCGTTGTTCCATTTTACACCGCCCGCCCAATGGATGAACGACCCCAATGGTATGGTGTACCACGATGAAGAGTACCACCTGTTTTACCAGCACCACCCTGAAAGTACCGTCTGGGGGCCGATGCACTGGGGCCACGCCGTGAGCCGCGACATGGTACACTGGGAGCACCTGCCCATCGCCCTCTATCCCGACTCACTAGGTACCATCTTCTCGGGGAGCGCGGTAGTGGATGCAAACAATACCTCCGGCCTGGGTACCCGCGACAACCCGCCTATGGTAGCCATCTATACCTACCACAATGCCGCTATGGAGAAAACCGGACGTAACGACTACCAGACCCAGGGCCTTGCGTACAGCCTGGACAAGGGCCGCACCTGGAAAAAATACGAGCGAAATCCGGTGCTGAAAAATCCGGGTATAAAAGACTTCCGCGACCCGAAGGTAGCTTGGAACGAAAAGGCTAATAAATGGATCATGACGCTGGCGGTGCTGGATCATATCGAGTTTTACAGCTCCGACAACCTGAAAGACTGGACCAAGCTGAGCGAGTTCGGCAAGAACGCCGGCGGCCACGGCGGCGTGTGGGAGTGCCCAGATCTGTTTCCGCTGACCATCAACGGACAGCAGAAGTGGGTTCTGCTGGTGAGTATTAATCCGGGTGGCCCTAATGGTGGCTCGGCTACGCAGTACTTTATCGGCCATTTCGACGGCCGGACCTTTACCAGCGACAACCCGCCCCAGACGACCCTCTGGCTCGACTACGGGACCGACAACTACGCCGGCGTTACCTGGGCCCATGTACCGGCTTCCGACGGCCGCAGGCTGTTCCTGGGCTGGATGAGCAATTGGCTCTATGCTAACGAGGTACCTACCTCTACCTGGCGCAGCGCCATGACGGTACCCCGCGAACTCAGCCTGATCCAGACCGAAGCGGGTGTACGACTGGCCAACGTACCCGTCAGGGAGATGCAGAAGCTACGTACCGGCACCACCCGCCTGAAGGCCCAGGAGGTAAGCGGAACCCTCGACCTCAGCGGCCAGTACGGCCTGAACCCCTCCCTGCTGGAACTGGATCTGGACCTGGATGTGGCCCGGGCTCAGGAGGTGGTACTCAGGTTCTCCAATTCCAAAGGCGAGCACCTTGACCTGGGGTACTCAGTAGCTAATAAAGAGCTGTACATCGACCGCACCCAATCGGGCAAGCTGGACTTCAAGAATACCTTTGCCGGTGTACACAAGGCCCCGCTCATCATACAGGATAGTAAGCTTAAGCTCCACCTCCTGCTGGATGTAGCCTCGGTGGAGGTATTCGCCAATGGGGGCAAAGCCGTCATGACGGGTATCTTCTTCCCGAACGAAGATTATACCAAAGTAGAGCTAGTTTCCAAAGGTACTACGCAGATGCAGGAGAGCAGGGCGTACCCGCTAAGGGCAGCCCGGAAGTAGCACTTTCCGTGATTGTGAGGAGAGATATCCCTATCCTCTATTTGTTAGGAACAGTGACCAATATCACTTTTATCCTACTGCTTTGTCGCTACTTTTGCCTGCCTGCCGGTATAGCGGTTTCTATGCCTATGGTTAAAATAGTACCTAACCCACCTGCCCTGTGATTAAGAATTTACTCATCATTGACGATGATGAACTTACCCTGTTCATCATTAACCGGTTTATGCTCAAGCACCAGTTTGTCGAAAATATCATCAGTATTACGAATGGTCAGGAAGCGATTGATTACTTCGAAAAGCTTAGTGCCGGTGACGGTGACGCGCCGGAGCTTATTATCATGGACATCAACATGCCCATTATGACGGGCTGGGAGTTTCTGGATGAGTATTCCCAACGTTTTCAGCCCCGATTCCCCGCTACCCGTATCTGTGTGCTTTCCAACTCGTTGTTCATAGAAGACGCCATAAAGGCCAAAAGCTATTCTGCCTGCATTTCCTACATCACAAAGCCTCTGACAAACATCAAGATTAATAGATTAAAAAATCATACTGCTCTGAAACAATACTTTGGAGATGCACACCAGACAAACTCCGGTACAGAGTAGCGCAAAGGCTTCTGATGTATGTAGTAACAAAATAAAGAGGGAGACCCGAACCGGTTAAAGTTCGGGCCTCCCTCTTCTATAAATGGATTGGGTTGTTATAATCTATATTGGATACACTAGTATAGATTATAAATTGTCCCGTGCGTCGGCCGGAAATCCGGCTTAGCTTCCACTACCAGGTCTGTTACCGGTGCCAGTACCCGTTCCGGTACCATTACCAGTTCCGGTTCCGTTGCCAGTACCCGTTCCGGTACCAGTTCCATTTCCATTACCAGTTCCGGTTCCTGTATTACCCGTACCATTATTGCCGGTGCCGGTTCTATCAGTACCCGTACCTGTCCCGGTGCCGGTTCCAGTACCGTTATTCATACCATTACCAGTTCCACCGTTACCATAGTAGGTATTATATGGGGTGTATTCGTTTTCATCCAGCATACTGTCACCGTTTCGGTCCCAGCGGCCAAACAGACCCGTACTATATTCCTGCTGGCTCAGACGCTTATCTCCATCGCCGTCCCACTCACGGTACCAGCCACTCTGGTTAAAGCCTGTTCGGTACTCTTTCTCGTCCAGAGATCCATCCCGGTTGGAGTCCCATTTGTCCCAGGTCTGGTTCTGCATTCCAAAGTCCCTGGAGGCAGTATTCCACTCGTTCTGATCTACTTTGTTATCCCGGTTGGTGTCCCAGGTACGGTAGAAGCCCCGGGTATACTCATTCTCATCCAGGTAGCTATCACGGTTTGCGTCCCACTCCCCATATCGGTTGTTAGAAGCAAAAGTGGTGTTAAAGCGGTTACTATCCCAGGTACCGCCAGCAGTATTTCCGGCTGCCGCATCACTACCTTCCTGAGACATTTGTTCTGATGCGGTATCTCCCTGCTTTTCTGAAGAGTTACAGGCAACGGCCCCCACCAAAAAGAAAAGACAAATCCCATTAATGATCATTTTCCGAACACTCTTTTCCTGCTTGTTCATACTTTTCATTTTTTATGGTTTTACATTACTATTGGTAGTGGTGGTCCAATACACCGTTGCACACTTAGATGCATGCATCCGCCTCACTGATCCTTTTCCGCCCTGACAGATTATAACTGCTCGCTACCACTACCTTTAATCAGGCGAACCAAAAGTTAATTATTGGCTTTCACCCGGTTACTGCTTTGTACTGACAGCAACACAGTAGAAAAATGATAAAAAATAGTACCTGCGTACCAGGATCCGGCCATAGCCAGTAGTGCCACGACTACGAACCTACAGCAGCAAGTGCACGAAAAGCTGCTAATTGGGCTCCATCCCCTCCTCAGCACCAGAAAAGCAGGCTCCCGCCCCCTTAGCACCCACCCTGATTGGTGCCCGCCGCTGACACTGATCCGGCAGAATATTGTGGTCGAAAAGCCTCAAAATGTCACCTTATGGTACAACGGTTGCCCAGCGTTGTGGAGCACAGCACGTTATATATTTATCTAACGAACAGGAAGTTACAGAACACAGCCCCTTATACGTATGAAAGTAAAAATAGCTGGAAGCAGGAACAGACTAGGCGGAAGGTTGCGTCCAGTTGCGGTAGGCCCGCTGGAAGCTGCTCAGGTCAGCGTAGCCGAGTAGCTGGGCTACCTCGGCCTTTCGGGACTGGCGGTTGCTCATCAGCGACAGCGCCAGCTCTTTGCGGAGCTCGCTGCTTACCTGGCGGTAGGTGACCTTCTCCTCGGACAGCCTTCGCTGAAACGTCCGCAGGCTCATATTCAGGTGGGCCGCTACTACCTCGATGGGAGGTACCTGCCCGCCAAACTGACTCAGAAGTACCTCTTTGATCTCATCCGCCAGGGATTTTTGTACCGCCAGTGCGTTCTGCTTTTCGGTCAGCAGCAGGTTAAAGAACGAATACAGCGACTTGTCGTAGGTAATGGTGGGAGCAGCTATATCTTCCTGCCGGTACACCAGGCTATTGCGGTCAGCTCCGAATACCACCCGGGTCTGCAGTACCCGTTCGTACTCCTGCGGCGACCGCCTGGGGTAGGCCAGCTCCGCGCGCAGGGGAGAGACCTTCTTATCCGCAAAGACTCGAAATCCCGTGGTGATCGAGGCCATCATCAGCTCTACCGCCTGCCGACAGCTCTCGGGGTACTTGTTGCGGTAGGTAGGTACCGGCTCGTAGTAAAAGTAGTATTCTGTCCCGTGGCTTTCGGTGGAAAACGTAAAGATGGTAGATACCGTATTGTTGTACTTTACCAGCACGGTGAGGGCTTCCTCCAGCGTGGAGCAGCTTTGCATCAGGTAGCCCAGCATCCCCAGACCCGCAAAATTAGGATCTTCGCCCATGTGCAGGGCCAGCAGCGGATCACCCGTCATGTCCAGCGCATGGTCCCAGGCACCGGCCGAAATCTCCCAGTGGGTGAGTTTTTCGGCGTCATTCAGCTCCGTGGGATCAATGCCCACACGCTGACACAACTGCTGAAAGTTGGCACCGTGCTTAACAGCTCCGTATATGATCAACCGCAGGATGGAGTTCTGCACCTTCATGGCATCAAATGGGGTAAGATTGGCGTGTACTGTCTATTACCGGGCTCGGAGTTATGCTGAAATTTGTATCAAGATAATTAGTAAAAACAAGACGGAATAGACCGGCACCTCAAAATTTTAATTAACTCATAAAATACGAAAGCCATGACAAAGACAGTACTAGTAACCGGAGCCACCGGCTCACAGGGCAATGCCGTAGCGCGCCACCTGCTGAAGCGGGGCTTTATCGTCCGCGCCCTCACCCGTAATCCTGAAAATCCCAAGGCTGAGGCTCTGGGCCGGATGGGAGCCATTATTGTAAAGGGCGATCTCGAACAACCCGACAGCCTGGTGCAGGCCCTGCGGGGCTGCGACGCGGTGTTCTCGATGCAGAACTACTGGGAGAAAGGTGTAGGGCTGGAAGGCGAGCAACGCCAGGCCCTGCACATGATCGACGCCGCCCGCCAGGTCGGAGTCAGGCATTTTGTCCAAAGCTCCATTGCCGGGGCCGATAGCGCCAAAGGGGTACCCCACATCGAGTCCAAGTGGCACATCGAAGAGAAGATACGGGCCAGTGGCCTCCCCTACACGTTCCTGCGTACGGTGTTTTTTATGGACAGTGTGTTTGATCCCAAGTACGATGGCTTCATCTCCATGCTGCGGGGCGTCCTGGACGACCACGTGCCGGGGCACCACTTCATAGCCATGGACGACCTGGGCGCCGTAGCCGCGGAGGTCATTGCCCATCCCGACCAATACCGAAACCGAGCCATTCATGTATCCAGCGATATCCTGTCCGGTGAAGAAATGAAAGCCATTGTGCAGGAGGTGACCGGCAAAAACAAGTCCCGCTTCAAGGTACACCCCTGGATGCTCTGGCTGGCTGGTCGCGAATTTTATAGGCAGATGCAGTGGAACAGGACCCGCCCCTGGCAGTTCGGGCTAGACGAAACCCGGCAGATCTACCCGCAGCTCACCAGCTTCCGTACCTACGTGGAGACCCACAAAGAGCTGGTCTAGTACTTCGCACAAACAAAGCACCCCTGCCAGCCCTATGCCGGCAGGGGTGCTTTTGATTATATGATGAGTGATTGAAATAGTTAAGTAGGCTGTTACATTTTTTACGGAGCGTCCGTGGCCCGTGTCCCCACGGGCCTACATTACGTATCTGGGCCTGTGTCCACACAGGTCCGGGATAAGCCCCTCACTTATGCACCGCCGGGGTGGAGTAGGCCGGTACCGTGACATTGAGGGTACCCTTCTGCTCCAGCAGGCGCAGGGCTTCCTGCACGGCCCGTTCCAGCTGCGGATCGCGGCCACTGTCCAGCGACTTCGTATCCTGGCGTACCTCAATGTCGGGCGCTACGCCTTCGTTTTCAGCCACCCACTTTTTGTTGATCGGATCAAATACGGCGTTGTCCGGGGCGGTGAGAGCTCCTCCATCCACCAGCGGGTAGTGTACCGACGACTTCACCAGGCCTCCCCAGGTGCGGGCACCGATGAGCGGACCTACCTTCTGCTGCCGGAACACCCACGGGAAGAAGTCCCCGCCCGAGCCGGCCAGCTCGTTGATGAGTAGTACCTTGGGCCCGATGATACCGGCCGGCAGGCGAATGGGTGCGCCGTTGGGTACCTCGTTGGTGAGGGAAGCCCGCAGGCTGCGCGTCATCAGGTCTACCATGTAGTCGTCCAGCAGACCACCTCCGTTGTAGCGCTCGTCGATCACAGCGCCTTCCTTGTCCTGCTGCGCAAAGTAGTAGCGGTTGAAGGACACAAAGCCATTGCCGCCCGTATTGGGTACCCATATATAGGCCAGCTTACCGTTGGAGAGCTTGTCGACCAGGCGGCGGTTGTCCTCCACCCAGGCCCGTTGGCGCAGGGCATTCTCATTGCCGATAGGCTTCACGATCTCTTTCCACGCTCCTTCAAACTGGGGTGTCTTGTTGATATGCAACACCGTCTGCCGGTCTACGGTACCATCCAGCATGCGGTACGGATCGTCGGCAGCGGTCATTTCCTGCCCGTTGATGCCCACGAGGTAGTAGCCCTCCTGCACATTGATACCTGGACGGTCAAGCGGACTGGATAGTTCGGGATTCCAGCTTTCGGTGGTGTAGATGCGTTTGATCTTCCAGCGCTTGTTGTCCGCTACCAGATCTGCCCCCAGCAGCCCTACCGAATGCTTATCCACCTCGGGGTAGTCGCCGCCAAATACAAAGCTGTGCCCTACCGACAGCTCACCGTTGACCTGGTCGAGGATGGTGGTAAGGTCGGCGCGGTGCTTGATGTAGGGTACCAGCGGCGCGTAGCGCTCGTATACCTCCTGCCAGTTGCGGCCGTGCATGTTGGGGTCGTAGAAGTAGTCCCGCTCGTAGCGCCAGGCCTCCTCAAACATCTGCTGCCACTCTTCGCTCCGGTCCAGCTTCATCTGCAGGTTTACTTTTACTTCCTTGCCGTCCGAGCCGCTGGGCTTGTTGGTATCCATCATCTTCCAGCTGTTACCTACCTTGGCGAGCATCTTGGTACCGTCGGCGGTGACCGATATCTGGCTGGCTCCTCCTACGTACTCCTTGGCCTCGCGGTCGTCCAGCTTAAACTTCTGCAGCGTGAGGCCCGGAGTATTGGGCTTCTGCTCCCCGATAAATACCGTACCGGCCGGGCCATTGATCAGCAGCGGGTAGTTGCGCCTGGGCAGGGGCAGCGCCATGGTCCGGCGCTCGATGCCATCAAAGTCCACCTGTACTACGTCCAGCTTTTGAGCGGTGGAGTCTTTGGCGGCGGTTTCTTTGGAGCCTTTGCCTTTAGCCGCCTTGCCTTTGGGCTTATCCTCCGGCTTCTGCATGGCTACGGCGGGCTTTTCTTCTTTTACCTCTTCCTCATCACTTTTAGGCTTGAAGGGCGACGGGTCTTCCTTGCGCAGGTTCACCACGTAGACCGCGTACTCGGGGCGGGCGGTCATGGAGCTGGTGTTGGCCCAGCCGGAACCCAGGGCCCTATCGGTACTGGCCAGGAAGTACAGGTGCTTTTTGTCCAGGTCCCAGATCGGGGCAAAGGCATCGGCCATAGGGTTGGTGATGGGCTGCGTTTTGGCACTTTTCTGCGACCACAGGTGGATACCTCTGAAATTGTTCTTCCCGCTCTTGCTGTACGCCAGCCACTGCGAGTCGGGCGACCAGGTCAGCCCCATGTCGCCGCGCTCGAGGTTGGTACCGCCCACATCCACCGTGCGTACCGTACCGGCTTTCAGGTCCACGACCCGTACCCGTACATCATCATCCACAAAGGCTATGTACTTGCCATCGGGCGACCAGCACGGCTCCCAGGCCATCTTCGACTCACCGATGGAGATAGAACGGGGCTTCGACATACCATCCTGAGCGGCAATCATCAGGCTATAGCCCTTGCGACCCTGATCCGAAAACCAGGCGATCTCGTTGCCGCTGGGCGACCAGATGGGGGCGCGATCGGCGGTGCCGGAGCTTTGGGTAATGTTGCGGGCATCGCCGTTCTCGACCGGTACCGTAAATATCTCTCCCCTGGCCTCCATGATAGCCCGCTTACCCGCGGGTGACAGCGAAGCCGAGCGGGCCGACTTCGTCACATCCTCCCACTTCGTAGCCGCCCAGGGAAAATCCCCCTGAATGGTGATAGGAAGCTGGCGGCTGGCACCCGTCGCGGGATTGAGCAGGTACAGGTAGCCGTCCCGCTCGTAGGCCAGTTGCTGGGCCGTTCCGGCCAGTGACTTGATATCGCTGCCTTTCAGGGAGGTTATTTGTTTAATGGCTTTGGTGGCCGGAGCGTACGACCAGATGTTAGTGGTACCGTCGCGGTCCGACAGGAAGTAGATGGTTTCGCCCAGCCACAGCGGCTGTACGTCTACCGTCGAGGCGTTGGGGAGCAGCTCCTCCGAGCGGTCCTTGAGGTTCAGGATGATCAGGGGGGTATTCTGGCCGCCCCGGTACCCGCGCCACTCCGCATCCCAGCGGTCCATGCGGTCGAGGACCAGCCGCTGTCCGTCGGGGGCGTAGGAGGCATCGAAGCCCCACTGCTGCGTCAGCATCGTCGAGGGTCCACCCGTAGTCGGTACCGTCCACAGGCGCTCGTAGGCGGTGGGGGCGGCATCGCGCGACGAGGCATACAGTACCTGCCTGCCGTCGGGCGTCCAGCCGCGGACGGAGGAGCCGCTGGGGTGCCAGGTGAGGCGGGTGGCGTCACCACCTTCTACGGGTACGGTATAGACTGCGTTGCTGCCCGAGCGGTTGGAGGTAAAGGCCACCAGCTTGCCATCAGGCGAAAAAGAGGGGTCACGCTCCACGGCGGGGGTACTCGTGAGGCGGCGTAGTCCCTGCCCGTTCAGGTCCGTCACCCACAGGTCGCCGCCGTACACGAAGGCTATGTGGGTACTACTCAGGGTAGGCTGCTGGAGCAGCCGCGTTCCTTGCGCAAAGGCTTGTGCCTGACTAAGCAGGCCACACAGGGCAAAAACAGAAAACGCCCGCAGCAGCCTCAGGGATGCCAGACGGGCGCGGCCGGGCCTATGGCTCCGGCGGGCGATACTTTTCATGTGGTTCATGGTTATTGATGGCTAAAAATGCGCTACTTCCTTACTCTCAGCGCAATAGTACTACAAAGGTAAAGGGGAAGCAATAGGTAGGAGAAGATAATTAGGGGAAGAAAGAATGGGCGGAACGAAGTGTAAGCTTAATAAATAAATGCAATCTGTAATATCAATAAATTAGACATTCCAATGGTATAATCAACAAAAACGAATCAAAATATTAATTAAATATATACTCTTTATAGAATAAGTTAAAAGCTAGAAAGATGCCTTAAGAGGCATCTTTCTAAACAAAATTATTGCCCTTTCATAAGAAGCTTAGCCTCCCTAATGTCAATTTTCGCCTTATGACCATGCTTTTCCAGCAGGTAAAGCAAATTAGCGCCGTTCATTAAGGTAATTGGCTTACCCTTTGAAAACTCATAAGCATCAGGTCCATAATCTGCAGTAGTCACAAGAATACCTTTTGTTGCTCCTTCATTCATTACCGTTCCGTACAAGTCTCTAACTGCTGAGACCCCAACCGTATTTGTATATCTTTTTGCTTGAATAACAATTTTCCCTCCTCTTATCGGATCTGGGTCGAAAGCAATAACATCTACACCACCATCTTTGCTAGCCTGTGTTACTTTAACCTCTCCACCACTTTGATTAAATTCTTTTTCAAAAACCTCTCTAATCAAATGTTCGAAGTCTTCCCATCCCATACTTGCAATATTAGTAGTATCATCAAGGCTATCTGCTACATCATAATGAGGCACAAATCTCTTATCACTTTTATCAATCTTTAATATAGGCTGAACAGCAGATAATCCAGTGAGCTTACTACTACCTACCCCCTTTAAGCTTTTAAAGCAAGCCTTTGGATCAACATGTTGAAGGTCAACTTTCTCAAATTCATCTTTTTTTACTTGTATTGAAACGATACAATTATTGACACGCCGACCTGTCGACTTATCAATAGAATTAACCCATCCATTAAAAGTAACTGCATTCAAAGCATCGACCTCATCTGCCTCAAAGAGTTCATGTATAGTACGTAAAGTCAATTTGTAAATAACAGAATCATAATTTTTCGTTTTTTGACTTTCTGATACGTGATACTCTTTGAGCTCATTCTTCATAAACTTTACTTCTTGAATAGTCGGTAGAAGTTCAGGAGCAGGCAAAGAGTATTCAACAATTAGAATTTTATTTTCCGGATTGTAATCAATCTCAAAGTTCTTATTGATAAAGTCAGGATAAAGAGAGTTAGATAGGACTATTTCACAAGCCTCTATTATTGCAGCAGGTACTTGATTGTGATAATCTGCTTTTAGCTTATCAACTTTCAAATTATATAAATTCTGCTTTTCATAAAACTTCTGTTCCCGTTCCATCCAGTCCTTACACTCCAACTTATTTTTTTGCTTCACTCGCTCAACCTCTTTTTCATACTTCTTTACATCTATTTCATATTGCCTCCTACCCTCTTCGTTTTCTTGACTTATCTCATGCACCTTTTGCTCCCAACTTGATAAATCATTTTTATATAAAGCATCTACCCTTTCCACCTTCTTCTTTTTCAAAAAAGGGAATATCATATCCACTAGGGAAAACTTTGGCTTATATTTTATAAATTCTAAATCTGGCTTTACTGGAAGCTCTTTCTCAACATAAGCTCTTGGCTTATCAACTTTATTGATCTGCTTGTCTAGTGAGTATTGTGGATTAGGCTCATTAAATATTGTTTTATCTTTTAATGAGTCCCAATTAATAGCATCGTCTATATCCAAGGTAGATAGCAGAAGCTCATCCATTGCACGTAAATCAGCTTGGGCTGATTTGGTTCTCTTCTCCGCCTCTCGTAAACTAGATTCCTTAGAAAGCAATAGGTTCTGCTTTTCTTTAAGATTCTTCCACTTTTCTTCTAGCTTCAATACGTAGGCATCTACCTTATTCATCAGAACATCGTAGTCTGATGAGCTAAACTCACGATATTCATTAAGGCCATGATGCCAAACTTCAAGATAATGCTTTACATTTCCTCGTGAGGAATACTCTTTCCTGTGGTTTTTAGTAATTTTCTTACTTTCCATAGCTTATGTAGAGTGGTAGAACAACTCGATAATTTTGCTTTTAAGTTATGTTATTTAATGATGTATTAGAAAAAGCCAAAGGGGCCAAGACCTACTATGACATCCCCGAATATACGCAGTTGCCCTCCAGCACTGCCTCTATACTTCATAATTTTATCAAACGGTATCTTAGGCATCAATACGGGGAATGGAGCTTAGCCTTTACTGCTATTAACAGCAGTAAAGGCATCAAACTTAATCAACATATTTTACCTCACTTCCTACTAATCTCCATCATCAGCGGCAGGTGATCCGACGCGTAGGGTTCAGGGACGACCTGGTAGGACAGCCTTTTAAACTTCTGGGTGGCCTTCCGGCTTAGCATCAGGTAGTCGAGGGTACGGTCGGGCTGGTCGGCCGGGAAGGTCAGGGGGCAGTCGGTGCAGGGTAGTTCAAAGTTCGCCTCCAGCCCTTTGAGTACCGGATTGGCGGGACGGGCATTCAGGTCCGCTCCCAGGATCACGGGGTACTTGCGGTACTTCCGGATGATGTCGTTGAGCTGCTGGATCTGGTGGGCGCGGTCCTGGTCGCTGATGTGGTCCAGGTGCGCGGAGATGAATACTACCTTACCCAGGGGCGTTTTGACGGTGACCACTGCCGCCGCCCGGATCTCCGCCTCGGGGTGGTTGGTCAGGTACGTCAACCGGTAGCTCTCGGCCTTCCGGATCGGATAGCGGGAAAGAATGGCTACGCCGTAGTCGCCGTTGCTGCGGTCGACGGCTTTGGCAAAGTGGTAGTGCATGCCGGTAAGTTCGGCCAGTTCCCGCGCCTGGTGGGAGTTTTTGCCGGAGCGGTCGGTAAATACATCCACTTCCTGCAGGGCCACCAGATCGGGCTGGGTCCGGTTGATGACCGCCGCCGTGGCGGGTAGGTCCTGCACGCCCCACCCCTTGGCAGGCGGACTGGCGATGCGGATGTTGTAGGTCATTACTTTCAGCACCGGAGGCTGCGCTTTGGCAGCGGAGGATTGGGCGGTGGTGAGTCCGGTGAAGAGGCTGACCCAGGCGGCCAGTGCCAAAGCAATGGATTGACTTCTGAAATTCATACAAGGTACTTTGATTAGGAGAATTGGGTTTAGGGATTTATAGGGAATTTGTATTTGTATAGTTTAGACCTCCCACGCGGCGGCCGCCTCAGTTCCTCCTCTAGGGAGGCTCCTGGGTTGGATGCACACGTCCGGGTTATTCGCGGCGGACAAAGTAGGAAGCGCCGTTGTACATGGTGTTTTTCATGAGCCCATCGGTAAAGAAGAGCGTATCGTTGCGGCACTCGTACTGAAAGGTATCGCGGAAGTGAAAGATGGCCCCGTACGTATGTACCTCCTCAGTGTCACCCTGCCATTGAAAGGTAATCTGGTTGCCGTTGAGGGTGTAGACGAAGGGGATGCCGTCGCGGAAGCGGGTCTTATTCTGGCAATCATAGAAGTGAAATACGCCCTTATTATCGGCGGAGAAGGTGAGCCACAGTTCTTCTTCCTTCCGTTTAGCGAGGCTGCCTCTTCCCGGTCGGCCGCTGTTCTCGGGGCCACACAGCAGATAGTCATTGCCCCACTTGCCCTCAAAACAACTGGATTCTTTGACCGGCTCTACCTCTTCTTTATGGGATGTACAGCGGGAGCCACTTAACAGGAGTAGTAATACGAATAGCAGCGTCGTAGTCTTGAGCATAGATAGCAGGTTTGATGGAGGGATGGGGACTGCCTGTAAGCCCGCCCCCGGTTAAAACGCCGCCAATATACGCAGTAACCACAGGGCACTCCTACGCTGATCCAGAATTTTTAGGGTTGGGCAGGAGCGCGGTAGCTGATATGTACCTCCTCCCTGCCCTTATGAGTACTAAAACAGGGCGAGCCTCTCCCCTACCACTCACTAAAAACTCCTTCGGATACTCAGACTATCTGTGTAACTTACTACCACCAAAACGGATACTACCTTTATCTGTACCAGCCATTACACGATGTACCTGTACTGGGCTGGTAACACTCTGAAAGCTTTCTGGTTGATTTTACTGTACTGATGCAAGATCAGGCCCGGCACTTCCCGCTTATAGGTTTTGAAACACGTACTGGTATCATATCTCCTGACTGTATGAAAGCACTTATTTACGTAACGGTACTGAGCCTGTGGCTGGCTGCTCCCCGGCGGGCTACGGCGCAGAGCTTCCCGAAGAGCAACGGCTCCCCCTGGGTATGGGTTGAAGCGGGCAGCGGATTTAATCAGCCTCAGGGCAGCCCCAAGCTGTACCTGGCTACCCTTCAGATCGCTCCGCAGTATACGGTGGTACCAGGGTTGCTGCGGGCCGGGGCGACCGGTGGGGGCTTCTACCAGGGGAGCCAGTTTGGGTGGCTGGGTGGCCCCCGGGTGACGCTGAAGGTACTGGAGGGCCCCCGGGTACTGACGGCCTCGTCGTACAACATCCACCTGCTGGGAGAGTACCTGTTTGGTACGCGCAGCGGAGCCGAAAGCAGCCGCCAATGGCTGGGGGGCGGCGTGGGACTGGAGCTGGATGACCTCTTTGGTATATCACTCAAACTACACCGGGATCAGCGGCAGCCGGTTACCTACTTCCAGTTCGGCGTATCGTTTAACCCGACCAAGCCCCGAATCCAACCATTTACTCCCGTGACTGAATAAGTACTCTATGATTTTTAACATCCTATAACCATGGCAAAAACGGCACTAGTAGTCAGCGGAGGCGGCTCGCGCGGGGCCTTCGCGGTGGGGGCGCTGGAATACATCCAGAACCATGTGCGCCCCGTCGACCAGTTTGATATCTACTGCGGTACCAGTACGGGCTCGCTCATTGTTCCGCTGGCTGCCTGTGGTGAGTTGCAGTTGCTGCGCCGGCTGTATACCACCACGCGCCAGAACGATGTACTTATACTGGGAGGGATTACCAACCTGGCCCGGAGTATATCGCTGCACGACGCCCAGCCCCTGAAGAGGCTGATCGACCGAACTGTCACGGATGCTCATTTTGCGCAGATTCAGCGCCGGGGCGTGTCTGTATTTATCACGACGGTAAGTCTGCAGACGGAGCGCCTGGTATACTGGGCTACGCAGCCCCTGCGGGTGGGCGGCGACTACGATGTGGAGTCAATCAGCAGCGCCAACCTTCTGCGGGGGGCCATGCTGGCGTCGAGCTGCCAGCCGGTATTTATGCAGCCGGTGGAGATCCGGGGCCAGCAGTACGTGGATGGCGGGGTACGCGAAGTGACTCCCCTGCAGGCCGCCATCGACGCGGGAGCCGATACCATTATCTCCATCACTCTCACGCCCGAAACCCTACCTCCCCAGCCGGCCCCACTTACCAAAGCGTCCCAGATCCTGGAACGCACGATAGATATGTTCAGCGAGGATGTGGGGCAGAATGACTACCGTCTGGCCCGCCTCTACCAGCGGGGCAACCAGTACCTGCAGGCTATCCGCAACCGGCTACTGGCCAGTGGTGTACCGGCCGGGGTAGTGGACAACGCCCTGGCCCAGGCCGGTAATCCCTTTACGAATACAGCGGTCACGACGATCCACGAGATCCGTCCGCAACGCATGCTGGAGGGCGGCGGACCGGGTGGCCTCCTGTTTGACCCGGCTGCCATGGAGCTGATGCGCCAGCGAGGATTTGCCGAAGCCAGGGCTTTCTTCGAGGCGTTAGCCCCGGCCCCGGTTCAGGACCCGACGATTTAAGGTAGCCCGGACTGAAGTCCGGGTCTGGCGTATATCGTTCGTGCCGTGCTCCGCCACGTGCCGGGACTAAACTCCCGGCTTGCTGTATCGCTCGTGCCTACGGCACTGTGGATAGTGGTAGGTAATGCTATACCCCGCCACGTGCCGGGACTGAACTCCCGGCTTGCTGTATCGCTCGTGCCTCTGGCACTGTGGATCACGTCAGAGTGCCAGAGGCACGCCCAATCTTGTAGAAACGGATGATGTAGGGTAACGGGTAGTGCCAGAGGCACGAGCGATGTGGTACCCCCTGAGTTGAGTCAGGGGGTAGGCTGGACGCTCTTGTGCCAGAGGCACGACCAATCTTGTAGAAACGTCCGATGTGGTACACCCTGAGTTTAGTCAGGGGTAGGCTGGGACATTCAGGGGCCAATGCATAAACCTCATGGTAGATTCTGAGGTTCTACATTGATTACCCACCACTATGCACTATGCCGAACAGCTACACACAACTCTACATACAGGCGGTGTTTGCGGTGAAGTACCGCGAGGCAATCATTCATAAGGAATGGAAGGAGCAGTTGATGGCGGTCATTGGCAACCTCATCAATGAAACGGGCTGCAAAACCATCATCGTCAACGGCGTTGAAGACCACGTCCACTGCTTCTTTGGCCTCAAACCTACCGTAGCGCTTTCGGAGGTAATGCAGCAGGCTAAAGCGAAGTCGTCCAAGTGGGTGAATGAAAGCAGACTGCTCCCCAGCCGCTTCGAGTGGCAGGTGGGCTACGGGGCTTTCTCGTACAGCCGCTCCCACATCGACCGGGTGTACCGCTACATACAGAATCAGGAGGCACACCACCGCAAGGAGACCTTCCGGGAGGAGTACATTGGGCTATTGGAAAAATTTGGGGTACAGTACGATCCGCAGTACCTTTTTGAAGAGCTGGTACCGTACCATACTCAGGAGTAAACACCTTCTGGCGGTGACAACACCACCATTTGCATCAGGCGCTACTTTCGGATATAGCTAAGAACGTTTCCCGAATAAGAGGATCTGATAGAAAATTGGTTCTTCTCCATCAGGACCACCTGATAGGCTTCATCTTTAAGAGTTAGCTCCTGGTTGGACTCGTCATACGACCACTTGTAAGTTAAGGGACCTGTATCTGTATTGAGATTGGTCGTGAAGGTTTCGTTCTCTAAAAAGGTAAGTATTGCTCTGAAAGAGCCACTACTCTCTACATTGACTTTGTTACTTACTTCCCAGGCGCCCAGGAAGTAGGTAGAGTCCCGGGGAAAGACGTCTTTATCTTGTCGGGTACAGGAGGCCGCGAAGAACAGCCCCAGCCAAAGCAGATAGTACAATCGCTTCATGGGTAGTTGGTGTTATGGTGGATGAGTACCGGCAAGTAAAGCAAAACCTGTTGGTAGGTAGCTACCGTACGGTAAAATCCGGCGGCTACCTAAGTACCTTAGTTGTAATAAAGTACCGCCACTAAGCGTCCTTCTCGGGGTTCTCCTCTTCTTCACGCTTCAGGTCCTCGTAATCCACATCGTTAGCGCCGAATATGCCGCGCTGGATGCGGCTGGACAGTAGTATATCGGCACTCTCCACACTACTTCCCTGATCGGCGTTCGCAGGAGTACCGGCAGAGTCGGCTTCCTGACCTTTGGTGGACTCTACGCGCTCCTCCTCTTTATCCTTAGGCTTATCCTGGTCCTGCATCGCTATATGTATTTAAAGGTGGCTATATACCTATACAATCCGTTTGCGGCCCAAAGTGTTATCACCGGAGGCTCCTTACTTCGTAGTGACCGTAAGGGTGGCTGGTGCCAGTCCGGGTGCCGTGGCTTTGAGGGTAATGGTGCCCGGCTTTTCGACAGGACGGATAATGGCCAGCGCTCTGCCCCGGAAGGTATTCTTCTGCGGCTTCTGGAAGCTCGAGACGTCGGTAGGATTGGCGTTGCCGACGGCGGCCAGTTCACCGGCTCCGCTCAGCGCAAACTGCACGGGTACCTCGGCGCCGGGTACTACCTGCCCCTGCTCATCCACTACCTCCACCGTCACGTACGACAGGTCGTTGCGGCTGGCCCGGATGGTGGGGCGGTCGGCCGTGAGCCGCAGCTGCTTTGGGGCACCCACCGTGGTCAGTACTACCGATTCGGTTTCTTTTCCATCCACTACATTCACGGCTTTCAGGACGCCCGGCTGGTAGGGTACCTCAAAGAGGGCCGTAATGCTGGTGTCGGCGATGGCCTGCTCTCCGATAGGCTTGCCGTTGAGGGTCAGGCGTACCCGGGGTGCCCTCGAAAATACCCGCACCTGCAGGGGTTTGCCTTCGGCGCCGGGCCAGGTCCAGCTGGGTAGCTCCTCGGGCCAACCCCACTTGCTGACTACTTCCGTCAGGCCCTCCGGGATGGGCTGGTGTACCGCCAGGGCAATGGGACTCTGCCGCCATACCACATCACGGTAGTACGACTGCGGCTTTTTGTGGCCAATGAGGTCAATGTCCCCGCACCAGCCGTTAAACCACGGCCACCCCAGGATGGGGCTGTCCTTCTGGTTGCTCAGGACGGTATGCCCGATGGAGGCTTCGCCCAGGTAGTCCATGGCCGTCCACACAAAATCGCCGATCACATACGGGTGCTTCTCTACCTTATTCCAGTTTTCGAGTGCTTCCTTAGCAAATGACTCCGTCCCGAGCATGATCCGGTCGGGGTGTTGCTGGTGGTCAGACTCGTAGTGCTGCCACATGTAGTTGTAGCCTCCCACATCCAGCAGGGCAAAGGCCGGAGCGGTGTCACGCCACTGCCTGCCCTTGTTCATGGGTTCCCAGAACCCGCAGATGGCTTCGGTAGTCGGGCGCGTCGGGTCCAGCCGGTGGGCCAGGTCGATCAATTGGCGGGTGATGCGCAGGCCGGTACTATCTACCCGCTCGGGTATCTCGTTGCCGATGCTCCATAGGATGACCGAAGGATGGTTGCGGTCACGCAGGATAAGGGCCTCGAGGTCTTTCTGCCACCACTCTTTAAAATACAGGTGGTAGTCCTGCGGATTTTTGGGGACCTGCCACATATCAAAGGCCTCGTTGATCACCAGCATGCCCAGGCGGTCGCAGGCGTCGAGCAGAGCCTGCGAGGGCGGATTATGGCTGGAGCGGATGGCATTGAAGCCGTTCTTTTTCAGGATTTCAATCTTGCGCTCCTCGGCCCGGTCAATGGCTACCGCGCCCAGCGGGCCGTTGTCGTGGTGGATACAGCCGCCCTTGAGCAGGAGCCGTTTGCCGTTGAGCAGGAAGCCCTCCGTACTACTGAACCGGATGCTCCGGACGCCGAAAGGGGTCTCGACGCGGTCGAGTACGCGGCTACCGGATCTGACTTCGGTAATGGCCTTGTACAGCCCGGGGCCATCCAGCCCGGGACTATCCAGCCGGGGACTATCCACCGACCACAGGACCGGGTTGGTGAGCGTGAGGCGCTGGGTATCGGTAGCGGAGGCATTCGCGTCAAGGGTCAGGCTGCGCTGGCTCCGCCCTACGGTTTTACCATCCGGAGCTACCAGCGTGGTCGTAAGGGTAATGGTACTTGTAGTAGTTTGCTGATTGGTAATCTGGGCCTGCACCTGTACCGTAGCCTGCTGCTCCGATACCTCAGGCGTGGTGACGAATACGCCCCCCGGAGCCACGTGTACCGGATCGGTAGCCGTAAGCCACACGTGCCGGTAGATACCCGAGCCGCTGTACCAGCGGGAGTTTTTGCCCCAATTGCGTACCCGTACCGCCAGTACATTGTCCTGGCCGGCGGGCCGGAGGTAGGGAGTCAGGTCGTAGTGGAAGGGCGTATAGCCATAGGGGTGAAAACCCAGGTGGTGGCCGTTGAGCCATACGTCGGAGTTCATGTGTACTCCGTCAAAATGGATGGTAATCCGCTTGTTCTGCTGGGCCGGCCCGGTCCTGAATCGCTTGCGGTACCAGCCCGTGCCGCCCACGGTGAATCCCGTGTTGTGCGCGCCAATACTAGAGCGGTCAAAGGGGCCGAAGACCTGACCGGGCCGCTGGTTGGGCAGGTCTTCGATGCTCCAGTCGTGGGGCAGGTCTACCCGGCGCCAGTGGGCGTCGTTGTGGCCCGGCTGCTCGGCCCGCGCGGTACTGTCCTTTATAAACAGCCAGCCGTTATTAAAGGGAATGGTACGGGCGGCGGTGGGAAGCGTATAACTCTGGGCAAAAAGGCCAAATGAAACCAATAACAGACAACCTACTAATATTTTTTTCATACGTACAAGACTAGCTACCAGGTACCTGCTACCGGGCAGGCGACTTTTTTAAGAAAAGCAGATTTTACCCAACTATACTTTGTAGCAGCTATCTAATCACGTAGTCTCAGGTGAGGCGGAGACCTTTAGTAGTAGTCTTACTCCTGTACAAAGCCAAACGCCCGGACTCCGGTGGAGCCTGGGCGTCTGAAGTGTATTTAATCAGGTACGTATAAGGTATTACTTGCTGGGTGTGGTAGTAGTACCGCCTCCGTTAGCAGATCCACCCCATCTTTGCTGGTAGTTCTGGAAGGCCCGACGCTCCTCGGCATCGAGTTGACCATCACCATTCCGGTCAAACTGCTTGAACATACCAGCGCTGAACTCCCGGTCACTCAACCGGCCGTCACCATCGCTGTCCCAGGCCCGAACCCAACCGGCCCGGTTGAAGCCGGCACCGTACTCCTGGTCATCCAGGAATTTGCTGGCATCAATATCCCAGTCGGCCCAGCCTACTGTATCACGTCCGTATACACCGTGGGCGGTACGCCATTCCTCCTGGTCTACCTGGTTGTCCCGGTTGGTATCGTAGTTTCGGTATTCCCCCTGAAGGTACTCATTATCATCCAGGAAGGTGTCCCCGTTTTGGTCCCATACCTTAAAGTAGTTGTTCGAAGAAAAATCATTGTAAAACCGTTCGTTGTCCCAGGATTCGGCGGTAGCAGCGCCCTCCGAGGCCATCTCGCTTTCTTCGCTTCCTTTATTATTTGAACACGCAAACATTCCCATCAGCCCAAAAAGGCAAAGTCCGTTCACAACCACTCTCAACACACTTTTTTCTGGCCTATTCATGATCTTTCATTTTTTGTCTAACATTTATTTTCAGGTGTTCCTGCATGCAGCCGGTATGGTGGATTTCTCCTTGATTAAGCCCCGCTGCTGCTAACCCATTAAGTATCTGTTAGTATATACCAAAAAATAGTGCCTAAGCCTCCGGGCAGTACCGGTACCGGCCCGTATGGGTCAGTCATGGCGGGGTCAGGAGAGCCCCACGACCGGCTGGCCCGGCTCTACCTCCTCATCGCCTGACTTGAATACCCGTCCCTGATCAGTATGGATCAGCGAGATAAAGGTTTCGTCCCTCAGATCCTGGGTTCTGAACTCCCAGACGTCCTTTCTGGAATCAATGGTTATGAACTGTATACCGTATTTACCGTCCTTGTGAATCCGTTTGATACCCACCACATGATCCAGGTTGATCATGAAATCAGTACCGTCTAAGTGAACCATCGTTGCCATTGGAGTACTAGTTTTAAGTTAATTGACCTCTCCCTTAACTCTATTCGCCACACGGAGGTTTTGGACCTGTACATGAGGCTTATATACCCGATGCCAGATATACCCAATTTGCCACAGCCCCACACCGGGATTACCTGTATGTACCACCACAGCGGGGGACCGGGAGCGCCCTATTCCTATTCCTATTCCTATTCCTGTTACCACTTCCTATTCCTATTCCTATTCCTATTCCTGTTACCACATCTCTGCCCTGGTCTCGCCCGGATAATCGCTGTCTTTTTCTGTTGACAGGTCTGGTTTTTATAGTATATTTACAGGTTCCTCCTCCTCTCTCCGATTGCAGTATTCAGGTATATAGCAGAGTTGATCTGCTCTTATACTCTTTTTGTGCGCTTAGTATATAGATTAGATACGCTTAGACCTTAGGAAACCAACCGGAAGCTGTCCGGCCCTGCTACACTCTTAGTCAATATCTCTCCGGCAGGGCACTCCTGCACGCAGTGATTACTAAGTGACCTACTCTCTAAGCGCCTGTTACCTTTAGATAGATTTGAATGTCAGAAGAACATAAAGAATCGGCGGAGGAAGCAGGTACCGCCCAAGGAAAACAAAACAGAGAAGTGGCTCCTCCCAGGCCATTTCCGGTGGCAGCCATCGGTGCTTCGGCCGGCGGGCTGGAGGCTATCTCTGAACTACTGGAACACCTTCCCCCGGATACCGGTATCGCGTTTGTCATTATTCAGCACCTCTCGCCTACGCACGAGAGTGTTCTGCCCGAGCTGCTCGCCAACAAGACGACCATGCCCGTGCATAAGGTCACCAACCGGATGCGCGTAGAGCCTAACCATGTCTACGTGATTCCGCCCAATACTTTTATGAGTATTATGGATGGGCATCTGACGCTTTCGGAGCGCGAAAAGACCTCACAGGGGGGCTATCATTCCATCGACTTTTTCTTTTCGGCGCTGGCCCCCGTCTACCAGAACAAAGCCATCGGTATAGTACTGTCCGGGACGGCCTCCGACGGCACCGCCGGACTGAGGGCCATCAAGGCCGAAGGCGGTATTACCTTCGCGCAGGACGGCACGGCCCGGTTTCAGGGTATGCCCCAGAGCGCCATCGACTCCGGCCATGTCGACTACATCCTGCCGCCCCGGCAGATAGCCCGGGAGCTGGCCGCCCTGATCAAGATACCATACGCGGTCAAAAAGCCCGAGGAGCTGCTGCGGGGCCACGAAAGTGAACTCAGGAAAATACAGCTGCTGCTGTTCAATAAATACGGGGTGGACTTCTCGCTCTACAAGCAGACCACTATCCAGCGGCGTATCCTGCGCCGCATGGCGCTCAACCGCTTTGAGCACCTGGGCGACTACACCAGGCTGCTGCTCGAAAAAAGTGCTGAAGTAGAACTGCTGTACCAGGACCTGCTGATCAACGTGACGAGCTTTTTTCGGGAGCCCGATGTATTTCAGGCCCTCGGGAAGAAGGTATTCCTAGCTATTATGAAGGACCGCAAAACCCTGGACCCGATCCGGATATGGATACCGGCCTGCTCCACCGGCGAGGAAGCCTACTCGTTTGCGATATGCCTGTTTGAGTACCTGAGCAGCAAGTCCATCACTACGCCGTTTCAGATCTTTGCGACCGACCTGGACGCCGAGGCCATCGACAAGGCCCGGGCGGGTATCTACCCCAAGAATGTCCTGCAGTCGATATCGCCCCAGCGCCTTAAGCGCTTCTTTACCCCCACCGCCGGAGGCTATCAGGTCATTAAAGCCCTGCGCGATACCTGCATATTTGCCACGCATAACCTGCTCAAGGACCCTCCCTTCTCGCGGATCGACCTGATCAGTTGCCAGAACGTGCTGATCTACATTGAGCAGAACCCTCAGAAGAAAATCCTGCAGGCGTTTCACTACGCGCTCAAGCCTTCGGGCTTCCTGCTGCTGGGCCGGTCCGAAACCATTGGCAGCTCCACTGACTTGTTTGCCCAGGTAGAACAGGACCTGAAGATCTATAAAAAGAAGGAGGCTGAGACCACCCTCAACTTCGACTTCACGGCACGTCCGGTACCGGGTATTATTGACATCGACTTCGACAGGGGCCGGCCCGCGCTGGAACCGCCTGAGGTAGATGTAGAGAAAGAGGCCGACAAGCTGCTGCTGGCACGCTACGTACCGGGCAGTGTGCTGGTCAACAAAGACCTGCATATCATACGCTTCCACGGCGATACGCATAAGTACCTCCATCCGGCAGCGGGCAAGGCCAGTTTTCATCTGATGAAAATGGTGCGCGACGAGCTGATCCTGGAGTTGAGGGGGCTGATCCAGCGGGCCCGTAAAGACGGACAGACCGTCAAAAAAGAGGGTATTCCGTTTATCGTTTATGATCAGGTCCACGAGGTTAATCTGGAGGTGGTCCCCATCAAGGCCCCGGCCAAAGAGCCTTGCTTCCTGGTCCTGTTCAGGGAGACCTACGATATAAAGCCGGTGCAGGTACCGGCCACGGCGCGGCAAAAAACCCGCAAGGATGCCAAAGACCGCCGCATCGAAATACTGGAACTGGAGCTGCGGGAGGCCCGTGAGCAGATGAAGTCCATGAGTGAGGAGTTTGAGGCGACCCGCGAAGAGCTGCAGTCGGCCAACGAGGAGGTACTGTCGTCCAACGAGGAGCTGCAGAGCATCAACGAAGAGATCGAGACCTCGAAGGAAGAGATGCAGTCGACCAACGAAGAGCTGATCACGATCAACGAGGAGCTGTACCAGCGCAATATAGAACTGAAAGAGGCCGGTGAGTACCGCGAGGCCATCGTCGAGACCATCCGGGAGCCCCTGGTGGTGCTGACGTCCGATCTGCGCATCAAAACCGCCAACCGGGCTTTCTACGCCGACTTCAGGGTAAGTGCCAAAGAAACAGAAGGCAACTTCTTCTTCGAGATTGGCAACAGGCAGTGGGATATACCCGGCCTGCGAAAGCAGCTTACCGAGATCATAGCCCGCAACAAATCCTTCGATGACTTCGAAGTGACGCACGTATTTTCACACATTGGCGAAAAGACCCTGCTGATCAGCGCCATGCGTATGGGCCAGGAGGGTGACCGCAAGAACAAGATTCTGCTGGTGATCGAAGACATCACCGACCGCAAAAGAGCCGAAGAAGCCCTGCTGAGGTCGCACCGGCTTAATACCACCATTCTGAATAGCATCCATGATATATTTGTTTCGGTGGATAACCACTGGAACCTCATGTACATCAATAAGCGGGCGGAGGAGTTTTTGGGCAAGGGCAGCCCGAACCTGCTGGGCAAAAACCTATGGGAAGCCTTACCCGACTACCTGGGTACGGAGTTTCATGACCGGCTTCTGGAAGCCATGCAGACCAAAACGTCCGTCGAGTTTGAATACTTCGATGAACGGCTCAATGAGTGGCTGCTCTACCGCATCTACCCTTCGGAGGAGACCCTGTCGATCTACTCTACTAATATCACCGAGAAGAAACATTCTCTTGAACAAATTAAAAAGAGTCAGGAGCGGTACCAGAACTTCATATCCCGCAGTACCGAAGGCATCTGGCGGTTTGAGATCCTGAAGCCCATTGATACGGAACTGCCGGTGCCTGAGCAGGTAGATGCGCTCTTCAGACACGCTACGCTGGAAGAGTGCAACGACGCCATAGCCACCATGCACGGCTATGCCGGCGCCAGTGAGGTTATCGGCCTGCGGATGGAGACCCTGCTCCCGCGTACCAGTGGCCACCTGGCCTTTATGGAGGCTTTTGTGCGGTCGGGTTACTGCCTGAGCGACGCCGAAACCCGCGAAATAGACCGCTACGGACAGCCCAGGTACTCGCTGCACAATATAGTGGGCTTTGTGGAGGATGGCACCCTCAAACGCATATGGGGTACCCAGCGCGACATTACCCGACAGAAGCTGGCCGAAATAGCCCTGCAGGGTACCCAGGCCAAGCTCAAGCTGGCCCTGATGGCCGGTAACGTAGGCGTGTGGCTCTGGAATATCAAGAGCAACGAAGTCAGATGGGCCAAAGATGCCCATGCCGACTACGACCTGGGCGAGGGCGCTTTCAGCGGCACCTTCGAGGACTGGCTGGCCTTTGTACACCCCGATGATCGCGCTCAGGTACAGCAAAGCATCCGAAAGGCCGTAACCAACCGGCAGGACCTCAAGCTCGAGTTCAGGCTGCTGCTCCCCGACAACTCCGTCCGGTGGATCCTGTTCCAGACCCACACCAGCTACGACCAGCAGGAACAGCCCGAGCAGATGATGGGCGTGAACATGGATATCAGCGATCGCAAAATGCTGGAAAGGCAGAAGGATGAGTTTATAGGCATAGCCAGCCACGAGCTCAAAACCCCCGTAACCAGCATCAAAGCCTACGCCGAGCTGCTGTACCAGATGCTGATGGACGCGGATGATGTGGCGACGGCGGCCCTGGTGCAGAAGATGGACTCCCAGATCGACCGCCTGACCAAGCTGATCAAGGACCTGCTGGACGTAACCCGTATTACGGAGGGACAGCTGCAGCTGCAGAAGGAAGCCATTGATCTTAACGAGCTGGTCCAGGAAGTGGCAGAAGACCTGCAGCGGACCACGGACAAGCATACGCTGGTCAGTAAGCTGCAGCCGGTACCGCTCCTGCAGGCCGACCGCGACCGCATAGGCCAGGTACTGATCAACTTCATATCGAATGCGATCAAGTACTCACCCGACGCCAATGAGGTAGTCATCTCTACCCAGGCCGAGCCGGACAGAGTAACGGTATGCGTGCAGGACTTCGGTATAGGTATGTCGGACGAAGCGCAGCAGAAGGTGTTTGACCGGTTCTACCGCGTAAAGGAAGCCGCCAACAGGACGTTCCCCGGTATCGGGCTGGGGCTATTCATTGCCTCCGAAATCGTGAAGCGGCACGGAGGTACTACCTGGGTAGACAGCGAGCCGCACAAAGGATCCAGATTTTACTTTACCATCCCGATTGGTGTCCCGGACAGGAATGTCCCCGACGGGGCCGTATAGGTACCCTAGTAGGAGCAAAAGCATAGGGAACTGCTTTTTCATTGAGTAGCAAGTAGTACGCTCTATGCTTCTGCTTTAGACACAAAGGTTACAAACAGGTAGTATACTTGTCGCAGAAGTAGATGATCAGTATCACAGGAAGAAGGGGTCGAAAAGCGTTTGAAAGCCTTCTCTGCAACCACACTACACCATGAAGAAAAAAGTACTTATCACAGATGATGATGCCGGCATTCAGGATGTGTACAAGATCATATTCGAAAGGGCCGGATACTCCACCCTGATCTTTACGGACGGAAAGCCGCTCCTTGAAGATAACTACGAGTACCCCGATATCTACGTACTCGACCGGTACCTGTCCGGATCGGACGGGCTGGAGATATGCCGGTACCTCAAGAGCCGCGAGATGACCCGCTCTATACCCGTGATCATGATATCAGCCACGCCCGGTATAGCCCAGCTGGCGCGCGAAGCCGGGGCGGACGACTTTCTGGAGAAGCCCTTCAAATCGCGCGAACTTCTGGATGTTATCGCCAGGCATATTACCAAATAATGCCTGCCGGGCAGCTCACTCGTCGTCGGTCGCTGATCTGAAGATTACTTCCTTGATCTTGCTGATGTGTACGCCCAACTCATCGGCCCTGCGGCGGTGTTCGATGGCGATTATATTAAGGCCTTTACGGATTTCCTCTTCCGCCAGCTTGGCGAGCAGGTTGCGTTTTTCTTCCATGATTCGCAGGGCTACCCACAGCGTCGACTCTATCTCTTCGGTTTTCAGGGTCAGCAGATCGCCCTCCGTGAAAACATGGCCCGTATGGCAGCGGTACCGGCTGAATCCATCGTCCTTTAACTCGGACAATACCCCTCCGCAGTCCGGACATACGTAGGTAGACTGGGTACCCAGTTGTGTTGTATCCTCTATCTTCGTGACTACCTTTTCGGCTATCTCCGCTTCTTTTCGTAGGTCGGGGGGTATGGGTATGCCTTTTATCTCTTTGGTCTTCATGACGTTGTACAGCACAAAGCCAATCTGCGTCAGGGGTACGCAGTAGTCTACCTCCATATTAGTGACTACCGAAAGGGGCATATCGGGGTACTCGGCTTCGTTGGGGTCCTGCACGATACAGGTACCTCCGCACCTGCTGATGGCCAGCATACCGGCCGTGCCGTCATCAAGCATACCCGTCAGGATAATACCAATGGCCCGCTCGCCGTAGGCTACCGCCGCTGACCGGAACATCACATCGATGGAGGGCCGCCAGCGGTTTTCGGCGGCGCCATTGACGATCCGGATGATGCCCTGCTTGACGATCAGGTGATGGTCCGGGGGAGCTACGTACACGTGCCCCTTCCGGATGGGCATCCCATCGGCGGCCACCTGACAGGGAAGCTGGGTGTGCTGCTGCAGGCGATACGTCAGCAACTCACCGATGCCTCTCTTGGAAAGATGCAGTACCACAAAGATGGCCGCTTCGGTACCTTCCTGGATCTGTACTACCAGCTCCTGCAGGGCTTTGAGCCCACCGGCCGAGGCACCTACTACAATAACATACTGGGGTTGGTCATCCATGCTTACTACGGGTATTTAACTACTAAACCTGATCTACTTCATACTGTTCAGTACGACCCAGTATATCTGCGTCCCGGACTGTGTACAGGGGTAAGTACTGCCTACTTATCAAAAGTAGCTTTGCCCTGGTGCAGGCGTATATCTTCGCTGTACTGGCTCTGGTGAAATACCGAGTCGTGGATGACGCGGGCGCGCCGGGCGCTTTCGTCCGCCTTGGCCCTGAACAGCTCCGCCGAGCGCTCGTTGCTCATCCTGTCGTACTGGTCAGCGATCTTTCTCAGCAGCATGTTCATTTCTTCCAGGCCGCGCATGGCCTGCCATAGCTGGTTCTCGACCTTTTCGGATATTTCGGCCAGCAGCGAACTGGCGGTATAGGCGTGGCCCGTGTGGCACCTGAACCGCAGTATGTTGCCTTCTACCAGCCGTACGAGCGCCCCGTAGCACTCAGGGCACACAAAGGGTGACAGCTCTCCCATGTTCATAATACCCATTTCGAAGGCATTGTCGCGGGTAGCTATGATTACCTCCATTTTGAGCAACTTCAGGGCCTCCTGCGTAAACTTGTACTTATCCGGCGCGGGCTCCTTTACCAGCCCCGATACGATGGGTCCCATATCGGCGGCATTCAGGATGTAGTCGGCCTCCACACACTCCATCACATTGATGGGTAGCTGCGACTGCTCCGCGTCCGCCGGCGTCTGGATCATGACCACGCCCCCGTGCTGCTTGATGGTCCACATACCCGAGGCGCCGTCGTTGAGGACCCCCGACAGGATAATGCCCACCACCCGTGGCCCGTATACGTAGGCCGCCGAGCGGAACAGGGCATCAATAGAAGGGCGAAAGCGGTTTTCCTTGGGGCCCTTCCGGACCAGTACCTTACCGTCATCCAGCAGCAGGTGATGATCGCTGCGCGCGACGTAGATCTTGCCCGGCTCTATGGCTTCACCATCTTCGGGATGCACGGCATTCAGCAGCCCGGCGCTGGTAAGTATTCCGGGCAGCTGCGACTCCGTATAGGAAGGGATGTGCAGCACAATAAAAATCGACCCCGGAAAATCTTCCGGCAACCCCTTCACAAGATATCTCAGGGCCGTCACGCCGCCCGCTGAAGCACCTATTACTACGATGTCCCGTCTAACCATACTCTGTTTCTTAAGTAAGATCTGTTGAAGTAGTCTACACGAATTGCGCCCGGTAATGGAAGCAACTAATTGGGTAGCAGTACCTGTCCGTCAGACAGGCATTTACCTAGTAACCAGCGAACAGCCCTAATTGATTAGTACCCGCTGTAAATAAATCCCGCTTGCTGTCAGGAGATTTAAGAAAGTCCGGTTGTACCTGCACCTGTCACTCCCCAGCCTGTCAGCGAATAGTACTACTATTTGCTGCTATTGGCATACCTTTTTACGTATATATAAGTTTACCATGTACTACGTGTACCACCACAGGACGAAGTACTGTACAGGAGAAGGAATGAGGCTGCTACCGCTCCCTCTCCTGTACCTGGCGGCCTGTGGAAGTGTAGACGACTGGTCACACCGGGGGCAGGCACTTACTCCTCCCGGACTTTTTATTTACTAGTTTATCATTTATTTATATAGTCAAATTACCTAAGCATGAGAAGCCGGACAAGTCTGATTATAGACCATGAGGAGGAGGATCAGCGTTTTTTAACCATTGCGATGGTCCAGGTAGACGCTTATGTAGACTGTGTAGCCGTACCGAGTGGTACGGCCGCCCTCGAAAAGCTACGGAACGATCCGGGCTTTACACCTGATTATATCTTTTTAAATCTTAATTTGCCGGGGCGGGATGCCCGACAGACACTGGTCGAGCTAAGGCGGATAGAGCGGCTGCGCCAGGTACCGGTGATTGTCATGTCTGCTACGGAGGATGAAGAGGATGTGAAGGAAGGGTTAGGGTTAGGCGCAACAGTCTTTATGGTAAAGCCCGATACAATCAGTAAATGGATCCAGTTACTAAGTAAGATATTATACAGTACTTCTTTGGGGAAAAACGTTATTTTGTCTCCAGGGCTTTATTGAAAACCTGACCGAAGCTTTCGTGAAGAATAAGTACTATACCTGGTAGTGGCAGGTAAACTATGTGCATTATGGCATGAAAGTAGCTGCCTCTCCGGCAGCCAGGTAGTACCTGTTCAATCTAAATCGTACACATTTCCAGAAGAACGTTACTCGAAGATGAAGTTTTTGACCGCTACGGGGAAAGTTATTGAGGGTGACTCACCAGTAGAGGTGTTTGAAAATCTGAAAAACGATTCTTCGTACGATTCTAAACTGACTTTGTGGGAATTTCTGGAAGTACTGGCCCTTCGTATTCAGGTATACTACGGAAAACGGGTAAGCATACGCGGTATGGGTCATTTGTTGACCCAGCTGGAAGAGATCGGGTACCTGATACGGCTCGAATAGCCAGCTCATGTACCTCTCCTGATCCACAATCGCACAAGCGCAGGCTACGTTGCCGGCACTCCTTATTTTTTATACAATGCAGCTGATGCGGGTGTATCACCCGCATCAGCTGCATTTTGGCTATATAGTGGCATAGGGCCCCGGAATCTTTACCAGGTCCTGAATTTCCTTTCCTTCGTGCTCAAAACGCGCCAGCGTATATACGGTACCATCGTGCCCGATGGCAATAGAGTTGACGTAAGTAGGCCGCTGCCCATCGGCGTAGAAGATGGGCCCGTGGTCGGTATAGGTCCGGCTGGGGATGTGGAAGGTCACCAGGTGCAGGTTTTCTAGCCCTCTGGCGGCTCCCTTGGCTATCTCCTCCGCCCCCTTGACGCGCTTGCCATTGAGGTAGATGGGGCCACCGGTGAGGTAGTAGATGGTGTCGCCGTCCGGCCCCGGCTGGAAGCCCAGGTACCCGTAGCTAAACTGGTCAAACATACCGCTCCGCCGGGAGGGCTCGGAGGTAATGCGCTCCACGATCTCAATCTTCGGCTCGCGCGGATCAAAGCGGAACAGGTACCCCGAGTTGCCGTGGACGCCGTAGGCTACCTCCTCGGGGGCGTACCAGAATATCTTGCGCCAGTTGTACCCCATGCTACCGGGGCGGGTGGCGTCGTACCGGCCAAAGTAGTCGAGCCGGAGGTCAAAGTCTTCCAGCGTGCGCAGCTCAGCAGCGCCGGGCTGGTAGGTAAGTACATGCCCCTCGGCGGTGGAGAAGTACACCGCTCCCTCGCGCGGGTCCACGAACATAGACCGACAGATGACGCGGTAGTCGTCGCCGGGCGTACCGGCCTCGCCGCGGGCGCAGGTCAGTCCCAGGTTCCTGAGCTCGCCGGTAGCCGGATCGTAGTGCAGGAAGTACCCCAACGGCCAGGTAAGCGCATAAATATGCCCCCGGTCCTTGTCGAGCGTCATGGTCAGGATGCCTTCGCCGTCGGGAGCCAGGGCCAGGTCTTCAAACTCCCCGGTAACCAGGTCATACGACAGCAGATGCCCGCCGGGATAGAGACTGTACCCTTCGGGCGCATGATGGGGCAGGCGCTCCATGCCGTCGATCATCTCGTAGTAGCCGACGTGGGTAGCAAAGTAGAGCTTGCCCGCCCGCTCGTAGAAGCGAACGTGGCTTTTGCCCTGCACAATGGCCTTCGCGTTAGCTTCGCCGCATAGCTCGGTCAGGTCGGCCAGGTGGCGGATCTGGTCCGTAGCCGGATCGTACACGTACAGCTGCCCTCCCCGGTCGTGAGCCTCCGACGACAGTACGTAGTATACCTTGCCGTCGCTGGCTACCGTGATGGCATTGTAGGTATCATGGGCCAGCTCAAAGCCGGAGTAGTAGGGCTGCGCAGTCAGCGCATGAGTGGTGTGTGTAGTATGGATAGCAGGGTCGTAGGTAGTGGTATTCATCAGGTAGGTAATAAGTAAGGGTTAGGGAGTGGGCACACCGGCCTGCCGGGCCAGCCTGACCGCTTCGTACAGGATCATGGTTTCGATGGTGGACTCCCAGGTACTGGGCAGCCCGTACACCATCTGGGACGACTCGCCCTCGTAGCCGCCTTCGCGCAGGATGGTACTCGAGGGGATATAGGCCATGACATCGTTGGAGTAGCCCATGACAAAGGTACTGGGGCCAAAGATCTGCTTGAGCTTGATGGCGTACTCCACCACCACCTCTCCGCCCAGCGTTACCAGGGGCAGGTCGCCCAGGTGCCACACCTGTACGGGGTACGGGTAGGTTTTGGGCATGGCTTCGCCCTGCTGCAGCTTGCTGGCCATGCGGTTGGCCCAGCGCTTCTGGTAGTCGGTGGTAACTTCTTTCGCTATTTTGGCGTAGCCTTCCTTATCCGGGTGCGCCGTGAGCGGTAGCTCTATCTCGGAGTAAGCCGTGGATAGTCGGGCCGGTAGGGCATGCATCTCTTCCTGGAGTACCCGATCCACCGCCGCGGCCAGTTCCCGGCCGTACTGCTGCGCCAGGGGTATGGTATTGCGCGGCAGCGGGTTCTGATCGGCTCCGGTACCCTGGAAGAACAAGGCCGTAGCACCCGGATGAGCTTTTTCCAGCTCAATCTGCGCAAATCCGACGTAGTCACCGGACCACTGATAGCCATTAAGCACTGTAGGGTGACAGGCGTACCCAAAGGCTACGGCTTTCAGCTCCCCCCGCTCATTCTCTACTTTCAGTACCGGTACCGCGTAGTCGTTGGGCCCCTGTAGCTCCGTCAGGCGGGGCAGCACGGCGGCGTTGTTATTGCGCCGGTTGACCTGAAAGCGGGTTACGCCGTTCTCGGCGTAGATGCGGGCGGGCTCCGTTTTGCGCAGGGCCTCCCCTACCAGCGCCACGATCTGATCTTCCAGAAAGCGGGAGTACTGGTTGACCCGGGTGATCTGCTCGGCATCCAGCGGATAGATATCAAAAAGTGCATCCGACAACACCGGCCCCGAGTGGGTATGGGAGCTGTTGAGGATGATCTGCGCCTTGCTCAGCTTATGGTCGGTGTACAGGCGGGTACGGATACGGTCGGAAATGCCCTTCGGAATCCCTAACAGATCGGTGGTTACCAGTACGGCCTGCTTTCCCTCCTCGTCTTCCAGCACCAGCGCTTTGGCCCACAGGTCGTGCAGGGTACCTTCGGAGGGGTGGTTGCGCACGGCAAAGCCGGCCATCCACATCGGCTGCTTCGGCGTAATCACCCTGCGGGCCACGCCCGCCTTCCAACCCTTGGCCGCCAAGGCGCCAGCTTCGGTCCCCAGGGTAGCCAGCAGGCATAGAGAGGCCAGGAATAGTACGATTTTCTTCATGTATGTGTCAGCTTTTCTTCGTCAGCTTTTTGAGCTGATCCGCGTTGTTGTACACCTTCTGGATGGCGCCGGCTATTTCATCCATGTCCGATTGGGGGCCGAGCAGCATATTCTGCGTCAGCCACACGGCCTCCTCGTTGCACAGCCGGTCGTTCTGGGGGCAGCGGTTCTTCTCCACATAGGTTTTGAAGTCCAGCATTTCCTTCGGGTACATCTTCCGGTAGTTCTTGGACTGGAACGCGTCGTTCAGGAACTGCTGGTTGTACAGCGTTGCGTAGCCGCTCTGGCAGGGTACGCCTTCGGCTTTGAGCGCCTGCAGGAAAGCCTCCCGCGGCAGCCCCTTGAACTCCTCCTGCCGGTACCGGAACGGGAACAGGTGGAACACGGCCCGTGTCACATCATCGTATAGCCGGTAGGGTACTATACCGGGTATGTCCTTGATCTGGGACTTCAGGTAGGCGGCATTCTGGCTGCGCCGCTCGGTCTGCTCTTCCAGTCGCTTCAACTGGGCCAGCCCGATAGCGGCCTGGTACTCCGTGAATCGAAGTTTGGTACCCTGCATAATACTGCCCATACTCACCGCCCCGATGGTGGCTCCGTAGGGGTTGCCGAAGTTCTGGAAGGAGAAGCAGCGGTCCATAAATACGTCGTCGTTGCTGACAATGGCTCCCCCCTCCCCAATGGGCAGGTTTTTGGAGTTCTGGAAACTGAAACAGCCCGCATGACCAAAGGTACCTACCTTCTGGTGGTTGATCTCAGCCAGGTGGGCCTGACAGGCATCCTCAATCACCGCTAGGTTATGCTTTTTGGCGATGGGTAGGATCTGCTTCATATGGGCGGGTAGGCCCAGGATATGTACCGGTATGATGGCTTTGGTACGCGGCGTGATTTTGGCCTCGATCTTCGCCGGATCGATCTGGAAGGTTTCCGGGTCCACATCTACGAACACGGGCATAGCCCCCGTAGCCAGTACCGCCGACACGGTAGCGATGAAGGTATAGGGAGGTACAATTACCTCGTCGCCGCCGCGGATGTCCAGCTGGGTCAGCGCCACGATCAGGGCGTTGGTACCATTCACCACCGCCAGGCTACGCTTGGCTCCCACGGCTTTGGCCCATTCTTTCTCAAATTCGGTCACCGTAGCGCCCCGCGACCATACGCCACTCCGGATTACCTCCAGCAGCTTTTTCTCGTCGGCTTCGGGTTTCCACAGCGGCCACTGGGGCCACTCGCGGGTACGTACCGGCTGGCCGCCCAGCAGGGCGGCCGGCCCTGATGTGTTGACTATGGTTGGCACGGCTGGCCCATCTACTACGGGAAGGGCAGCCTTAGCCCCCTCGGCCAGCAGGGCCGGGGTCAGCACGGCGCCCAGGCCGGTCAGGGAGTTGCGCCGGATAAATTCACGTCTTGAAAACTGGTCTTTTGACATGCTCTTTCGGGTTAGGAAGTGTAGGAAGTGGTCAGGGGTGATACCGGCAGTACGGATCTGCTCCAGGCAAGTCACTGCCAGGGTAAGGTATTAACTTGGTTCAATAGTAGGATTCACACTACTACCAATCCATCAGCTATGTACGCTACATGTATAAAAGCTAACTGTTTACTCATCCTAATGCCCCTTAATAAATAGGGAGCCTCTTAAAGGCTCCCTATTTATTGTAACCTGATAGTATCAGCAGCACACAGGGCTTATCAGTCTATCCTGGACCAGGTTTAATTACTATTCAGAACTTAACTCTATCTTCACTAGTAGCTGTAACAGGAATTATCTACTCCTAGAAATTTACCTCTTCGGAAAGCAAAATAGCCGAAAGTTCATCCAGATAAAAAGTACAATTAGGATGTAGTTGTAATATACTAGCGGGGAACAGATTACTTACCTCCAGTTCCAGGCTGTTTTTAACGGCTTGCGCTTTGCGGGCATCAGGTACCGAACAAATAATGTACTCCGACTTCATTATTTGTTTCACAGACATACTTATGGCCTGGGTAGGTACTTCTTCAATAGAGTTGAACCATCCCTCATTTAGCTGTTGTCTCCGGCAGGCTTCGTCTAAATTGACAATCAGATAGGGACTCTCTATGTCAAAATCAGCTGGGGGATCATTAAAGGCCAGATGACCATTTTCACCAACTCCCACAAGAGCTAAATCGATAGGGTGCTGACTTATAATATCGTTTAATTGGTTACACTCCGTTTCAGGATTATTCTCTCCATTTATGAGGTAGATTGCCTTTAAGGGTGCCACTTTCTCCAGAAAACGTTCTCTCAGGTACTTACGAAAACTCGCAGGATGTGAGATGGGCAAACCTATGTACTCATCCAGATGAAACATGGTAACTTTGCTCCAATCAATGTCTTCAATTAAAAGCTGGTCGATTGTCTCGAACTGGCTGGTACCGGTTGCTAATATGATGTTAGCATAGCCTTTATCATCAATAGCCTTTCGAATTATTCTTGCTGATTCTTTGCCGGCAGCCTTGCCCAGCTCCTTGTTTGTTTTTGTAATAGTAACTTTCATCAACGTATGGATTAATAGATAGAAATGGCGTAGAGGTCAGTCCACCAGCAAGACATACATTGTATGTTGTCTACAGGCGACCCATAGGTTTTAGGCTTTTACCTTGGTGTTTCCCCCTTCAAGCAGCGAGATATCCACCGGCTTGTTAGTTTTCCACGAACCTGATGTAAAATCAGGAATGTCAATTGAGTTGGAACGGTTAGCTACCGACCATTCACTTAGTGGTGAAATCACACTCCATGATGCTGCATCGTACACATCCTGGTCCAGTGGCAAGCCGTTGCGCAGACAGTCTATCAGCCGCCAATCCATCAGGAAGTCCATACCTCCGTGCCCACCAACTTTTTTGGCTAGCTCTCCTATTCTCTTAATAATTACAGGCTCGTACTTTTTCTCTAGTGTCTTAAACTCTTCTTCTGACATCCATTCGTGTCCTTTTGAGATACGTCCGGGTAACGGATATTTAAGTGCAGTAGCCTTGGTACCGCTGATCAGATGAATACGCGAATAGGGTCTTGGTGAGGTAACATCATGCTGCAGCATGATGGTTTTACCATTGTGGGTACGAATGGTAGTGGTATTCATGTTACCACGAAATGTCTTACCGGCGAATTCTTTGAAAGCAGGGTCCTCCTGAGCCAGCTTGTGGGCTCTTTCGGCAAGCATAAAATCATCACTTGCGGTTGAAACCAGGTAGTCCATTCTATCTCCTCGGTTAATATTAAGTACCTGACATACCGGACCTAGCCCGTGTGTGGGATAAAGATTTCCATTTCGCTGATTTTCTCTTAAACGCCACATATTATAGCGCTTGGATTTATCAAAAAATGAGTCGTAAATATCATGGATATATCCCCCCTCCACGTGCACAATATCCCCGAAGAAGCCTTGGCGGGCCATGTTGAGCGTCAGTAACTCGAAGAAATCATAACAGCAGTTCTCCAGCATCATACAATGCTTCTTGGTCCGTTCCGAAGTTTCTACCAGCTTCCAGCAGTCTTCAACCGTAGTGGCAATTGGAATTTCGCAGGCGACATGTTTTCCCTGCTCCATCGCGTATAGAGCCATGGGCGTATGCAGATTCCAGGGTGTACAGATATAGATCAGATCTACATCATCCCTCTCACACACCTTTTTCCATTCATCTTCCTGTCCCGAATAAAGGGCTGGATTATGGGAGGTACCTTCGAATATCTTTTTTGCCGTGTTAACATTCGCGGTACGGATGTCGCATAAGGCCTTTACATCCACATTATCAAGGTGAATAATTCGTTTTATGGCCCCGTTCCCTCTACTACCCATACCAATGTACCCGATGCGGACGGTATCTATTTTGGGCGCGGCAAAACCAGACATATTAAAAGTCTGTCGATGCCCTCCGTCAGCCTGCTTTTTGATATGGGATAAGTTCGTAGTGGATTTAGTAGAGGCACAGCCTTGACCTAATGTACTTCCGGCCAGTCCTACCCCACCTAATCCTGCCAGTTTAAGAAAGTCTCTTTTATTCATTGTTCCTGTTTTTGATTGACTTCAGTAAATAGTTATAAGAGCTTACCTCCTTCGGTGAAAGTGATTACTCTAAAGCTGGTAGTACCCTAATGCTGGTCGGCAAACCTTCTGAAAACCCGACAGATGGTGTTACTCGACAGTAGTCAGCGCAGGTATGTTTTTCTCGGCTCCATCATATCCCGCATTCTGGTTAATAACACCTTTGGTATTAGCCGTTATAACATTGGAGGGAATAGGCCAGAGTACATGAAATGGCGCCATATTGGCGGTATTTCCTAATAGCTGCACTTTCTTTTCATACGTCTTGTTGTGCCTCATTACCCGATCATAGTAGTAGTTCTTCTGGCTGAAATTGTTCAGGCTATAACCACCAAGGTTTGATTTTGCCATGATGTACGAAACCCTGACCAACTCGGAATGTCGGGGCTCTTCGGCAAACAGCTCACGGGCCCGCTCATTCATGATGAAGTCAATAGTGACTTCACCGGCTGTTGTAGGTAAGGCTTTGGCACGCTCCCTGACTTTATTGATATCCTCCGCGGCCTGGGCTAACTGGTTCTTCCAGTAGTAAGCCTCCGCTCTTAGCAGATACGTCTCAGCCAGTCGGTACACGTACCAGTCGCCATTCCCCCCCATTGGCTGCGCCTTTGGATCGTCCTGAGGATTGTACATGATGTAGTGCGGGATAGCATACACATGTTTGAAAGTATCTACCGGATTAGCCAGGTAGGCCACATTTATAGGTTTACCGAAGTCTGCAGAGGCGGGGTTATTGTATTTAAACTCATGTATATCTACCCAATTTATATCACTTCTGCGGAGGTCAGGTGTAGTACGCCAGTCGTGCCCACCGTAACTCCAGAGGCCATACTGATAAAACCAGGTGAGGCGGACGTTAGCATTTCCTCTTCCCAGAGAGTCATACATAGGGCCGCTCGCAACCATTCCGGGCTTACCTTTACTGTCAAGCACCTGAGGCTGGAACCACTGAGGGTTATACATACGCATGGTATAGAGCCCTGCTGATCTTGCACCCGGAGGAGCCTCAAAGCGATCAACAGTCGCCAGTATGGTTTCAGTATTCTGGGCTGTGTTGAAGTTTTTGGCACGATGTAAGTCCCAGATAAGATTCCGCGTCTTGTTATTTGCATCAATACCAAACCTTTGCTGCATAAGTGCATACGGCCCATTGATGACTCGTGTCGCAGCTTCAATTGCTTTATCAAATTCGGTATTAGCCAGGTATATTTTTGTTAGTAAGTGGTTGGCTGCACCTTTCGAAATGGCCCCAGCCCTGGCTGCTACCGGAAGCCACTCTACCGCAAACTCCACGTCGGACTGGATTTTTTTTAGAACGGCCCATCGGCTATGGGACTGAAAATCAAGCTTTGCCCCCTGAATCTCATTATTTATAAAAGGAACGTCTCCATAGGAGTTGACAAGTCGATAATACCAGTACGCCCGGTGCCAGTAAGCTTCTGCTAATATGGCATTCCGTTCCTGTTGAGAAGCCCATTGGATATTATCGATCCGCGATATCAGAACATTAGCATTCTTGATGGATGCATAGATTTGAGTAAACATGGATAAGAATCTATAATACTGATCTGTATTAGGTGTCAGGTTATAGAAATCTAGTTGCGACCAGGGAGAGGCCAGATCTGAAGCGGCAAACTCCATTACCAGGTTGGGCATGGTACCCGTATTTTCGTTTTTCAGGTCCTTTCTCATGGTGATCAGCAATGATTCAAATCCTGCTTTATCCACAAAGACATTTTCAGGACTGAAAAAAGAAAGGGGTTCCGGCTTTAACCATTCGGTATCACATGATGCTAAGGTCAGCAGCACCACTACTATTGATATATATTTCAGGCGTTTCATAGTCCTTTTCTTGATTACAATGACAAATTGAATCCAACGGTGAAATTTCGGGGCAGAGGCGTATTTCCTGTCTCAGGGTCCCAACCGGGCCACTTATCGAAACTGTAGAGGTTACGGACTGATGCGAAAATCCGCATACTGTTAAGCTTCAAACGTTCAGCCAGAGAACTTGGCAACCCATAAGCTAGGGAGACATCCTGAATTCTGACAAAGGAGCGAGGTTTATAAATCCTGATACCGCCCCCAAAAACGTAGGAATTATTAGTCAGGCTAGCAAAGTCATTGATCGGATTATCAGGAGTCCAGTAGGGGAAGGCATGGGTGTTCCGCCTGTCATAGGTATCTGAACCACCAAAGCGTAGGCCTTCCTGGAATTGCCCCAGGTGCCCAAGTTCACTCCTGATGAATATGGATGCTGTAAAGTTTTTCAGGAAGGTGAATTCATTCCTTAGTCCGAATCGATATCTTGGCTGCAGGTAACCTATGAACATCTTATCTATCAGGGCTTCGTACTTGCCATTTCCATCCACATCTATGGCTTTGTAGTCACCTGGCTGTTGCCTGTAAACGGCAGCTGCATCTTTCTCATTCATTTGCCACACTCCTGTTACATTGTAGTTCCAGATGGCATCCAGAGCCTGTCCAGGAAACCATTCGTTTGTATAATCAGGTAGCTCCTTTCTTATGATCTTACCATCTACTTCTTCTTCTACATAGTCTCCAAATAAGTTTTTAATCTTATTCCTGTTAAATGAAAACACCAGATTAGACCGCCAGCTGAAGTTATTTCTTTCCAGATTGACCGTATTCATGGTCAACTCGAACCCCCTATTACCAAGTTTTCCAAGATTGGAGGTAATATTCTTGAAGCCAGTAATCTCGGGTAGGAGCCGGTTCATGAGCAGATCAGTAGTGGTCATGTCATAGTACTCAGCACTGATATCAACGCGGTTACGCAACAAGCTCAGGTCCAGACCCAGATTTATCGACTCTGTTTTCTCCCAAACCAGATTTGGATTAGCTAGAGAGTTATTGAATACCCCCACCTGGACATTAGACCCATCGTAATATTGATTAGATATCAGTTGAGCAAGTGCAGAATAAGCGCCAATATCCCGGTTTCCGTTCACCCCCCATGACACCCGAAACTTCATCTGACTTATCATATCAATATTGAAGAATTTCTCATCAGATATCTTCCAAGCAAAAGCAGCGGCGGGAAATGTAGCTCTCGGATTTTTCACTCCAAAGGCCGAATAACCATCCCTTCTTACCGAGGCAGTAAACAGGTACTTATCCAGCAGACTATAATTGATTCTAGCCATGGCCGCATCACCCGTGATTAAGGTATCAGTGGTGGTCAGGGCAGGATTGGTACCGTACTGCAATCCATGAAAGCCTAGATTCTGATTCGGGACAAATGTCTGATTAGCCAGGGTTGAAGCCCAGCTTCTATTTTGCTCTGAACTATACAGAAGAGTCAGATCAAATCTGTGAATGCCTATCTCCTTGTTCCAGTGAACCAAATTATCGAGTATCCATTCGTACTGTGAAGATTCATCACGCATACCATATCCGTTGGAACGGGTTGCACCTCCCATAATGGTTTTGGAGGACCAGAAATTGTAATCCTTCAAAAACCGGTAACGTGGCTGAAATGAAATCTTGTAGCTAAAGCCCAATGGCAGGTTAACTTTGGCAAAAAGAGATGAGAAGAGCGTATGTACCTTTCGCATCCTGTCCTGCCCGTAGTAGTCTATCATTGGATTGGCCGTAGCAAAGCCGTTAGGAAACCAAGAGACATCACCATTCTGCTCGAACATGGACCCGTAGGGGCTCATTACAAACATTTGTGACAGGTTTGCCTGAACAGAACTTTCGTCCCGATCAGCAAATTGAGTATTCACCCCGACATTAAGCCAGTCTGTCACCCTGAAGTCGACGTTTAACCTTGACCGAATCGTCGAAAACTTGTCACCACGAATGACGCCTTCATTATTCTGATACCCGATTGACCAATAGTAGGTGACGTCCTTAGATCCACCGCCAATACTAACATCATAGTTCTGACGGAGTCCCTTTTGAATCACTTCGTTATACCAGTCGACGGTCTTGCCGGCCAGGTAGTTCTCAGTCTCGATTGGGAAAAACCGGAGTCGGCCTAACCATTCCTGCGTGTTATCAGCCTGAGGGTTCTTGCTCGCATTTCGCCACTCCTCCAGGGTGACTCCACTGGGTAACATAGCAGGGTTATCATAGTAAAAACCCGGCATATTAGGGTTGATAGCCCTTAGCACATCCCTTCTATACGTCAGATACCCCTGCGCATCAAAAGGCTTAAAATCGTTGGTTACCTCCGTTATACCTACATTGGATGTGACATTTATAGTAGGCTTACCCGTTTTCCCTTTTTTGGTAGTGATCAGAATTACCCCTGCTGCCGCTCTGGCACCGAACACTGCTGCTGAGCTGGCATCTTTTAAGATGTCAACGGTTTCTATATCGGCAGGATTTATATCCAAAATGCTTCCATTGAAAATAACCCCATCCATAACGATCATAGGACTCGTGGATGCATTCAGTGATTTGGGGCCCCTGATCTGCATTGAGCTTCCGCCGGAGGCTGAAGTACTTTGATTAGCATTAAAACCTGCAACCGTACCCGTTAACATATCCGTTAGCTGGGTCATGGGTTGGTTCTGAAATGTTTTTGCGTCTACCCGGGCTACGGCACCCGTCAGATCACTTTTCTTCATAGTACCATAACCTACTACTACCAATTCATCCAGATTAGTCTGTGAAGGCTTCAGCTGGATGTCAAGTGTACTCTGATTCTGAACGTTGAATTCCTGCATTTCATACCCAATGAAGGAGAACCCCAGCACCTCGTTGGATTCAACCCGGATACTGTACTTTCCTTCTGCGTCCGTTTGGGTACCGCGGGTTGTACCTTTCACGACAATACTAACTCCTGGTAAAGCCGTACTAGTAACAGCATCAATGACTGTTCCCTTTACTTCTCTTCCTCCCTGAGCTTGGGCCTGCCCGGAAAGTAGAACCGCCAGAAACAGCAGCAGTGATTTCATGTAAAAAGGTAGATTATCCTTCATAAGCAAATAATCATTTAGGGTTAGGCTGTTTAGCAATACTTTAATTGCTCTTTTCAGTAATTTACAACTGTTCTTATTGGCTTGCTCCTAAACCCCGCAAAATAGTTACGAGAACGTTTACATGTAGATCAAAAGGAAGCAGCTTGGGTACCGGAAGAGTAAAGGAGTAAGCCAAAGAGCTAAAACGCTTATTGTTTATCGAGCAGGACTAACCATTTCACCGTGCGTAAAAGATACACGACTATAAAAGATATCGCCCGGGTACTAGGCATTTCGGTAGCAACTGTGTCAAGGGCGTTGCGTGACAGCTATGATGTAAGGCCGGAAACGCGTAAAAAAGTCTTGGATGTAGCAACTGAGCTGAATTACAAGCCAAACTTTAATGCAACGGGACTGGTACGACAAAGCACTCATAATATTGGTGTGATTATCCCTACCATAACCAACTACTACTTTTCAACTGTTATAACGGGTATACAGGAAGTTGCGCAAAGAAACGACTTCAACATAATCCTGTATATTACCAATGACTCTCCTGAGAATGAGATCAGGATTGTAAAAAACCTATCCTTGAGTAGTCTGGATGGCTTGCTGGCCTGCGTATCTTCCCAAACTAATTTCTACACCCACTTCCAGGATCTGATAGATGATGGTCTGCCAGTAGTTTTTTTTGATAGAGTCGTACCTACCATTCACACCTCTAAAGTTATGCAGGATGATTTTAACGGCGCTTTTATGGCTGTGGAGACCTTAATCAAAAGTGGCTACAATAAGATAGCGCATATAACGGGTCCGAAGGGATTACAGCTAACTGACAACCGGCTGCTCGGTTATTATGCCGCGTTAGATCAATATGGTATAGCAAGCTATCCGGAATGGGTTATCCACTCAGGCTTTTCCCAAAAAGATGGAGAGGAGGACGCCCTTAAACTTCTGGGAGGAGAACGTGTACCTGATGCTATTTTTGCAGTAAACGACAGAAAAGCCGTAGGCGCCATACTGGCTTTAAAAAGAAATGCTATAAAAGTTGGCGAAGAGATTGGGGTGATTGGCTTTACTAATGATCCTATATCAGAGATTGTATCACCTACACTGTCAACTATCGCTGAACCTGCCTATGAAATCGGCTTAAAAAGCTGTGAGTTGCTACTTAAACATATACGAAAGAGCCACTTTGAAGCTCAGGAAGTAATATTGGAAAGCCGCCTGATACAAAGAGAATCTACAATCCGTAGCATATCTCGTCAAAGTAGTTAACATCCTGTGCAGCTACTACTGATCTTATGAGGACGCTGCTGCTTCCGGATCGCACGGGTAGACTCCGTGGCTTATTAGCCCGTTATATATTTATTTAGTAAGCGGTGCCGCCTCCCAACGACTCTCGGCCTAATTATTGTTGACTAACAAGCATCGTTCACTTGCTTTACTCAACATAGACTAAAAAATGATAAATCATGTAATGGTGGTAGATCACGATGAGATCTCCATGTTTATTACAAAACACAAGATTATCAAAACCGGATTTGCCAAAAATATCATCTCGATGAGCAAGTCCACCAAGGCACTGGATTATTTCGAATATGTATCCTCCAACCCGGAAGGGATAATACCGGAGCTTATATTTCTGGATCTGAGTATGCCCGTGATGAATGGCTGGGAGTTTGTAAAGCTATTCACCAAGCACTTTCTGCCCCTGTTCCCCAGCACCAAAATCTGCATCACCTCGTTTCTGAATCCCAGTGAAGAGGTAAAAGCCATCGTACACCCCTGCGTCATTAATTTCATCAACAAGCCGCTTAGCCTGCACGTCCTGGAAGGGCTGAAAGACCACGAACTACTCAGGCGGTACTTCATGGAGGTATCCGTGAAGTAGTCGGCATAGGGAACGCCGCCTGGCTTGATTGTACAACCTGGATAACTCCTTACAAGCAAAAGCCGCCTGACGAGTACTCGTCAGGCGGCTTTTGACACTATGATGCATTCGTTTATACCCAAAGGTTAAAGCATGTAGCAGTTATAATGAAAGTATAAGCCGCTAATGCATTAGCGGCTTATAGCTACTTGATCTACCTTTTTTGATATTAGACTGAGCTACTCTTATCCCAATGTGTGGGTATAGTTCCAGGTACCCATTCTTGATCTTCTGGGCGTTGCGTTTTTGATGGCGTTGTACTCATGCTGATATCGGGTCACCTCATGAATGGATATCCTGTTTGGACATGCACCAGCGATGAAGGCCCCGTAGTTATACTTCATTCCAAAGGCTTTGTCGGATTGGATAAAGAATACGCAGGCATCAATGACTCCTAAAACGAATGGAATGAGTGTCCAGCTAAAAAGGATACAAAGAATACCCAGGCCGTTCTGGCCCAGGTAAAATCGATGAATACCAATACCTCCTAAAAAGAGGGCTAAAAGACCAGCAGTAATTTTGTTTTTCATAATCGTTGAGTAAGGGACAGACAGGTAATACTACGTGTTTTATGCGTAATTATACGTAGTTACTATGCAATTTTTGTACCACTTCAACCATTATTAGCCTAATAAATCTGCGATTTTAGCCTAAAAAAGCAACTTGCTCACCCACTGGACTTTACTTAGTACTGAGCCACCTGTTTTATAAAAACCTGCCTCCGGGGCAGATGATCTGGCTGTAAACCCTAACCTGCCCTTATTCCAGAAGCGTGGTCTGCTCCTGATCTTGCAAATCAGGAATACCTGCACTATAAGCGCTCCAACACCTATGCCGGCCCTACCGGTTATGAGTATCAAACCAGAGCTTACCACGCTCGTAACGAGGCGATTAATACAACAACCCCTTACGTCAGGCACTAGTATTTATTGAGATATATGCGGGAACAGCACGGCCTTTGCCTTTCATCACTAGAGAAGAGGACTAATTATCATGCTTTATATATATACAGGCACTACGGCCTATGTATATACGTTATGTACAAGTCATACATATTTCCTGCCAATTCAGCCCCTGCTCAAAAAAAATTACCACTGGTTACTCCTTAGCCAGTATGCAGTTACTTACTCTATCCCGTAGTAAGCCCCAGGCAGGAGTGTAATGTACTTCTATCCCGGCAGGCGCAATAGACGTGGTACTTAAATAAGAAAAGACATCTGGTAGTAAGCCAGGAGTTTGGCGGTGCCAGAGCTACGGGGCCAGGCTGGACTACATACGAGAATAAGTAGTCATTACTCCTGTAATAAACAGGGATTGCACAGGCATAAGAGTCAGTGACTCCTGACTCTTATGCTTCCTCTACCCGAAAAAATGCTTCAGACAGGTGTGATGCCTGAGTTGTCGGATCTCCTCCAGAAACAGTGGCTTACTGATAAAGGTAATGACGCTCGAATAGTAGTAGGCCTGTAGCTTATCCTGAGGATCGACTGAGGACGTCAGCATACAAATTTTCGTTTCCGGAAATAGCTCCTCAAACCGAGCCGAAAACTCATCCAGGAAGTCCCAGCCATTCATGATAGGCATATTGATATCCAGAAAGACCAGGTCTGGCACTACGTCTTCTTCTCCGGAAGCCAGCTGTTCAAAATAATCCACTCCCTCCTGACCATTATTCAACGTGATGATGTTTTCGGCGAATCCATGTCTGATAACCGTTAGTTTCAGGAGCTTCGCTGTGGTATGTTCATCATCAATAATGAGTAAACTTTTTATCATGATGAGCCAAATTATCATGTAACTACAAGTGATATAGCTAGATAAAGAAGCATCTTTTGTGAAAATTGTTTTGACTGTCAGTCATTTTATTAAATATCTTTTGAATAGCGTGGTACCTGGTGAACAGAAAGCAGGTTGTACATTTCCTGGATAGTGGCTCATAAAAAGAAACCGGGCTGCCATCCTTGTACGGATGAACAGCCCGGTACACTACCCTCTAAGCAAAGCCAATCACGCAACGGCAGATCTGTATATACAAGTAGCAGGTATATAGATGGGGAAAGGCAATGATCAAGTACCTACTATCTGGTGTATACGTCAGGAAGTCTGAGGGTGGGTGAACAGGATTGAGTCAGTACCCTGGGCCTACATCGTCGGTTAAATAAGTTTTTCGCGGATGGTTTTCATGACATGCTCGTAGGAAGCCCCCACGGGTACCTGTATATCCCCCACCGTTAATTCATGACGTGCTATCCTGGCTACTTTATCAAGGGCGATGATAAAAGAGCGATGTACCCGTACAAACTGGCTGGATGGCAGGATAGTCTGGATATCATTGAGTGTCTGGCGTGAGAGAAGCTTCTTGTTGGTTAGCACCCAGGTGATATAATTTCCATCTGCCTCAATGTACAGGATGTCCCTCAGTAGTACCTTTTCCTCCTCGTAGCCGGTCTTGACAAAAATAGAATCAACGGCATCGGTCTGTTGGGAAAGTTTCTTCTCCAGCGCCTTGTTACAAGCCTTCACAAACCGGGGGAGAGAGAATGGCTTCAGCAGGTAATCTATTGCATCCAGCTCAAATCCCTGCACCGCATACTCAGAGTAGGCGGTCGTAAAAACAACCATCGGTGCCCTGGGCAGGGACTTCACTACGTCGATACCCGATATGTCCGGCATATTGATGTCGATATAGAGCAGGTCTACCCGGTTGTTCTGCAGGTATACCAGGGCTTCCATGGCATTGGTGAAGGTAGCCTTGAGGTCCAGGTAAGGCACCTTTTGAGCCAGCAGCTTTACTACATCCAGTGCCTGGGGCTCATCATCAATGGCTATGGCCGTCAACATCATACGATACGAATTAATAACTTACTTAACCTTTACCCATTGATCCTCCCCAAAGGCCAGTAGCCCCGTGGTAGTTCCGTCGGCGGAGGTAGCAAATTTAAAACTTCCTCCCTCTCCTTTTACAAAAAAGGCCAGCTCGGACTCCGGAAGTAAACTAAATTTGCGCCCATTCCAAAGTTCCTTCACCAGCAGATGCCCTTCCCCGGCAGCCACTTCCAGGGTTAGTTTCGGATTATCCTTAAGCTGGTAGTGACCCGCCAGCTTACTGAGCTGCTGATTCGACACATTAGCTAATGTCCGGGTAAAAGGCTTGTAGTGAGGCCAGCCGTAGGTCTGGGCGAGGCTCCGCATAAGTTCAAATACCAGTTTCATCCCGTTGTCCGCGTTGGTCATGATGACGACGCCCTTCCCGGCTTTGGCCATCCCGTAGAAGTAGCACTTGTAGCCTACGTTACTACCGCCGTGGGCAAATACTACATCCTCCTCAGCAGTCAGTACCTCTGGTCCTAGCCCGTGGATGCCCTGCTGCCTGGTGAGCATGGCCTTCGTCATCTCCGCAGATAAGAGGCGGTTGGATTCACCCCGGAAGGATTTCTGTACCTCTATCAGGTAACGGGCCAGATCGCTCGGGGTGGTCCACAGGCCGGCAGCCGCCCCCTCGGGGTAGATAAACCAGCCGCCCGGAACCGGCTTCCCTTCCTCAGAATGTCCCCGGCTGGCATTGCCCTGGTAGGCATCCGGCAAGGGCTGGATGAATGTACTGCGCGACATGCCCAGCGGTGCCAGTACGGTACGCTGCATCAGCGCAGGGAAATCCACCCCCGCCCCATCCTGAAGGGCCTGCTGCACCACCGTATACCCACCTCCCGAGTACCTCCATCGGGTGCCGGGCTCTATATTCGAAAGTATGGGAGGAGAAATGGCTGGCTTTTCGCCGTTCAGGATCTGAGTCAGGGAGGGAACAGCCTCGCCTGGTATGTACCCGCGGAAGCCGTGTACAGTCACCCCCGCCGTGTGTGACAGGAGCTGCCGCAGGGTAATAGGCTTTGGGTTTGCAAAACGATTACTTTTCAGCTTCCAACTCTTCAGGTAACTATTGATGTCCTCTTCCAACTGCCATCTCCCCTCCTCCACCCACCTGAGGGCTGCTAGGGCGGTGACAGGCTTGCTGATCGAGGCTGCCTGAAACAGGGTTGAGGTATCGGCCTTCCGGAGGCTGTCACTCTCCAGGTACCCGTAGGCTTTGGCCCATTCAATCCGTCCGTTGTTTACCACCGCTATACTGACCGACGGTACCTGGTAGTGCTCCATCCGGTCCTGGATGGTATAGTACTCCGTGGGCTGCCCCGCCAGCTGTATAGGCGGCTGCAAGTGGGTCTCTACCTGCCGGATCTTTTGTTCTACTTCGGGAGAGAACGTCTGGGCCAGGGTGGCCCTGGCTGCCAGAAAGGCAATCAATGTGAATGCGTTAGAGAGTTTCATGGGATTGGATTTATAGGTATGACATAGAGTGTATCTTAGGCTGAAAAGCGGGCAATAATGCGTTACAGTACAAGTGCCAGGGCCACGAAGTAATCATGTTCAGACTGCTGGATAGTGAGCTCGTGCCGATCCGGGTAGAGTAGCCCCAAGCGCTTCCGTACATTATCCAGCCCTACCCCCGACCGCACCTCCTCCGCCTCCAAAACAGGACGCACGTGCAGCGAATTATGTACTTTGAAAAACAGCTGGGTAGACGTGGTAGTCAGGGTGATATAGATCCAGGACGGATGCTGCAGGCTGACGCCGTGCTTGAAGGCATTCTCTACGAAGGGTACCAGCAGCATGGGAGCCAGGTAAAGCTCCCGATCGGGCGCATGGATATTTACCTTAATATCTACCCCCTGCGACTCATCAATCCGTAGCCGCTGAATGTCGATGTAATTCTCCAGGTACTCCACTTCTTTGGCCAGGGGGATCTGCTCGCGGTTGTTCTCCTCCAGCAGGAAGCGCATCATGTCACCCAGCCTCTGGATCCCGTCAGCCGTTTTATCGCTGTTCTCCTTCAGAGCCGTAGCATACAGGCTGTTGAGCGCATTGAACAGAAAGTGCGGATTGATCTGAGCCCGTAAGCTATCAAGCTCAGCCGATTTGCTGGTTACCTCCGTCTGCAAACCAATTTTCTCGGATGTGTTTGACTGCCGGAGGTAGGCAATGACAAAGGAGGAAATAGATAAGAATAGAAGGGTTAAATTGAGGGAATAAAAGGTGAAGGCCGGATACCCATAGGCTCCAAGCACCACGATAGCGCCCAGTAACCCGATCAGCAGAAACGTGACGATATGGTTGAATAAGAGGGAGGATTGGGGACGCCTTAATAAAGGAAGAATGTAGGCCAGGCAGAAGTTCTGCAAATGATAGATCAGCAGGATCAAAGCCAGGAACAGCAACAGGTCATTCAGTGGCCTGCTCCAGAGCACCCGGGGCACAGGGACCAGCAGAGCCAGGCTCAGGAGCCCTACACCTACGCTACCCACAATCAGGTAACTGATCACCCGGGCCTGCCGCTCATTGTCCTTTTGGAGTAGTTTTATCAGATAAAAATACAGCTGAGTAAGCCTGTCGAAGGAGTACAGGATAATAGCTACCCCAAGCGCATCGGCCAGTACGGTACGCTTCCTGTACAGGGAGTACACCCTGAAGCCCAGAATCTGCTCCTGACTATCGAAGCGGTAGCGTACGTATAGCTTAAAATAGTGATAGACGAACACCGCCGCCAGCAGGAGTAACAGTACCACCAGGCCATACCCCCACCTGCTCCCGGCTGTGTGGAGCTTCCATGCGGGAAGGGCAAAGCGGTAGTACATATACAGGGCAAGCAGGACCAGAGCAGCCCCCGCGATGACCGGCACATTCGTATTAAGTACATGATCATATTCCGCCAGATCATCCAGTATTCTGCTATTCGTTACTCCCACGGACTGGGCTCGCCGGATCATGCCATTGAAGGTGTTGGCCTCCTGCAGCAGTCGCCGGAGTACATACACCACGGCAGCACCGGTCAGTATGAGTAGCTGAATTTGTCTGGTTCGGATCCTGTCTTGCATAGCTGATAAATTTCTCAAAGCTATTCCCTTTTAAAGAGGCATAATGGAAAATGGGGTGAACCGCTCAGAAAAAGGGGCAAACACGCCTACTTATCCTCATCAACATACCCCTTAATAAGGTCATAGATATGCATCAGGTGCACCCTACCCCCGTGCCTCTTTCTTTTCCGGATCATGAACAGGCCGGAGGTGAGAAGCGAGTTGCCGGTAAAGTTTCGCTGTGCGATGGCCAGATTTCGGGTGGTGTCAATGAGCAGAAACTGCCCTCCGTACCCGTCGGCCCAGATGGTGTTGTTGTCTTTATCCATCCACCACAGGTAGCCATAGCCGTCAAATGGCCACATGCTTTCGTCCAGCGTGGTGGTGTAGGCTCCTGTACTTTCCCGGATCCATTCGGCCGATACTACCTGTTTGCCTTTCCACAGGCCCCTTTGGGCTACCATGGCACCCACTCTGGCTAAGTCCCGGGCGCTTAGGTACATCCAGTATACCCGGTAATCCGACTTATCATCCCGAACCGGCCACGGATTGCCGTACACAACATGGGAGGCCGAGAAATCCTGCATCTCCAGCGGCCTGGCCAGGTACTCTTCCATGAATTCCCCGATGGACCTACCCGTCTTCTGCTCAAGAATGGCTCCGAGTACATTAAAGTCAAAGTTGTTGTAAAAAAAGAATTCGCCCGGTTTATACTGCTCCCGCCTGGGGCGGTTGGCTTTGGCAAAATCTGTCTCGGCCTCGGCAGGCAGGTACACCCCCGAGCGGGCCATCAACAGATCGCGTATGGTAGCCGATTTCTCCTGAGGTGTCAGGGGCGTTTTACTTTCATCAATTCCCAGTTGTCCGAGGGATTCATCCAGCCTCAGAAAGCCTTTCTCCCTGGCGATGCCAATCAGCAGGCTCATGATGCTCTTGCGGGCCGAGTGGCAGTTGATCAGCCTCTTCACGTCCCCTTCTTCAAAAACTATTTCCTCGTTATGGATAGCTACCACCTGCTGGGATTCCGCATAGTGTGAGGTATCCCGCACGTACGCTTTGAGTTGGTCCTGTACCTGGGCGGGCAGTAGCGCTCGCCGGGGAAGCTCAGAGCCGTAGGGGCTCTCTCGGTACCAGACTCTGGGCAAGGCCGAAATAAGTAAGCAGGCCAGTAGTACAAAGCCCGCTACGTAGCTGATTCGTCTCATGTTTCTCTTGATTGTTTTTGGGCAAAGCAAGAGAAACGGGACCCTCGGGCGCTCTCAAAACCTGTTTTGAGAGTAAAAAATGCCGCTATGGGGTGGACTGGAGCTGCTTCAGGTACTCTTTGGGAGTGACGCCCTCCGCTGCCTTGAAGATCCGGTAAAAGCTCGCTTCCGAATTGAACCCACATTCATAGGCGATCCCACCGATGGAAAGGTAGCTGGTGGCAGGGTCCTGCAACCGTTGCTTTACTTTCGCCACCCTGTACTCATTAATGAGGTTCCGAAAGCTTTTCTGAAAGGCACTATTGATAACCGCCGAAACAACTGCCGGACTGAAACCTACCCTCTCGGCCAGCTTCTGGAGATTCAGCTCCGGGTCAAGGTATAGCTCATCCTCCTCGAGGGCCTGCACGATAGCTTCGCGGACCTTCTGGGTTAGTTCAGGGGGTACCCTGGAGTCCCTATCCGCTGAATTGACATTATCTGCCGGGGCAGTGGGTACCGGGTTCCTTTCCTACGGTAGCTCCGGGTAGTCATCCCGATCAGAATCAACCGGTACACCAGACTCATCAGCTGCAACCGCAAGCGTTCGGTCGGGTACCTGAGTACCTCTGTACCCAAGATAGTACACCAGAAGGGCCAGGTACACGAAGAACACCTGCCAGTGAATAAAATAGGAGGAACCAAACCGGAACACGGAATCGAGAAGGATGGCCGAGGCCAATCCGGCCACGAGAAGCCCCATCAGGAGCAGGACATTGCGGAGCCAGGCGTAGGTGGGGTAGTCGGTGTTAGAAATGGTGTTGTACAGCCACCGCCTATAGCGTAAGATAAGCCGTAACCCCAAAAACCAGTATACTAAACCCGAAAGTATGGAGAGGTAATCTTCCAGGGCCTTTACCTGGTTGAAGTGGTACCCATTGGCAATAGCGTCCTTGGCACCCAGGTCAGTATGTGGATACACGGCGATATACACAAACAGGGAGTAGATAAACGAAAGTGCAAAAGGTACAAAGTGCAGCAAGTGCCTTGTGGATAGCCGGTAGCGGGGGCGGATAAGGGAATGGATGTACAGCCAGAGGAGCGGTTGGATGGCCAGCTCAAACGCCAGTGGAAAGTACCTGAAGGTCCGGGTGTGCCAGAGCCCCGTAGTATGCAGGAGTATCTTGAAGCATAGCAGGTTAAATACCATCAACACCAGCGACAGCAGCCACTGGCTGGTACTCCTCTTTCTGAGCCAGATAAGTACAGTCGTAACCAGTCCCTGACTGATGCCAATAAGTACCAGTACTTCGAAAAGAGAAAAGCGCGGGTACAATGTGAAAAAGCAAGGTTGAATTGACAGGTAATAATAGCCATTTTACCTTAAATACTTTATGGCCTAGCTTTGCCTGGTCAGGGCATATTCATAGTCTGCTCTAATCATCGAATACATACAGACGTTGACAAACCGGCTATCAATACAGGCGTAGTTTCGTAGTACTCCTTCCAGTACGAACCCCGATTTTGTCAGTACTTTTCTTGATGCCACATTACTCTCCACGGCCAGAGCTTCTACTCTCTCCACATGGATCTTCCCGAAAAGGTAAACAACCAGGGCGTTGACTATTTCGGTAGCGTATCCTTTATGCCAAAAGTCAGGTAGCAGGTTATAGCCAATTACGGCTTTTCTACCAGCCGTGTTAAAAGCCATGACACCTGCTTCGCCTATGTACTGACCGGTACTTTTATCAAACAGGGCCTGAAATCCACACGCATGGTGAGCATACTTATCCAGCACATCCTCCAGGTATACCCTGGCATCCGCGAGGCTACTGGTAGTAGTAATGGTAGAGTACTTCCATACCAGGGGCTCTGCTCGCAGACTATGTACATAGGGTAGATCCTCTTTCGTGTAGTTTCGGAGAATCAGCCTTTCGGTTTCCAGCGGATGGATCATAGCCTTTCAGGTAGTAGCCGTTGTTTGAGTACAAGTATGTAAAGAAAAGTATATTCTCTACATAAAGCTTCCGCCGTATGGATATTCTACTAGAGTAGAAGTGAGTAAAGGGTTTGGTGTCACGTGGAGCAGACAAAATACCCCATTGTCTCTATGCAACGGGGTATTTAACTATGAACATCATTGTATGGGAATTAGGACCGTACTAACAGTAGTAACCGATAGTGATACTATTTGTTTGTAACGGTGACTTTGATAGTAGCGGTCGCACCTGAAGCGGTAGCTTCTGAATAGAAGTTTGGGATGAGAGCCTGGATTAGTCCTTCCCGCTTGATGAAGCAAGGATCAGAAATTTCTGAAGGGATTCCTGGGGTAGAAGAACTGCCCTTCGCCGAGGGAATAATGATTAAATACCTTCCCGAGCGTTTTGACCAGTTCCTCAATGGAGCTTGGCTTGACCACATAGCCGAATGACCCTAGCTCCTTCATTTCATTCACATCTTCCATAGTCTCCAGGGTCGAGAAAATAATGATGGGAGTTTGTTGAAGCCGATCTATACGCTTCAACTCAGCGATTGTCTGCTTGCCGTCCATATCCGGCATATTCAGGTCCAGAAAGATAACATCAGGTACAAACTCAGGCTTAGTACGTAGCTCCCGGATCGCTGCGGTACTACTCAGCGTCACACAATCCACGTAAGGATTTACCTGAATCATAGCTATGGTGAAGATCTCGTGATCCTCCACATCATCGTCTATCAGTAGGCAGATGCCGTTCCTTCTATCTATCATTCTATATATCAGAAGTACATGAAGCCAAAGTAACCATAAGATTACATATACTTTGCATAAATAGCAAAAAAATGCTTTTAGCTATACTTAAGCACCTGTAGAGGCCCGGCATGATACGTCCGTATAGTAGGTGTAATCCCATTATTGATTAATATAGTAGTATCTGTAATCAGTGTGAGCAGGAAGAGTGATCCAAACGTGTTAGCTAATGTATGAAGATGAATGTCGCTCAGCATATCCCCTTTTCGGAGCAGTTGCATCCTGATGACTGGGCGCTGGCCGAGGGCCAGTTTCAGCAGCTGGTAGGTAGCCGTGAGGATATTCTGGTGAACCAGGGGCAGGTATGTCAGAGGCTGTATTTTATTCAGGAGGGCCTGGTGTATGCACAGCGCCCGGACGGACAGATACTTTGGTACGAAGCGGAAGGAGAGTCTTTTACGGAACTGGACAGCTTCTACCGCCAGACGCCCAGCCAGACTATCATCAAAGTAGCGGAGGCCGATACCCGATTGATCTGTATCCATCATAAAGATCTGGAGGCGCTTTATGCGCATTCGCACCGGTGGGCGCTGTGGGCACTCCGCTTTCAGCAAAGGGAGCTGCTTCGCATTACCCACTACTACGAGGCTTTGCGAAATAAGGATGCTACCCAGCGGTACTGGGAACTGGTGGAGGCGCGTCCGGACATTCTACAGCGAATTCCCCTGGGGCACATCGCTTCGTACCTGGGCATTAGTCAGGTTAGTCTGAGCCGCATCCGGGCAGGTACCCAGAAAAAGCAGTGAGTCTCGGCGGCTTTTAACAAATGTAAAAGGAATCGCCACCGCTGAAACGGATCTTTGTATGGATGCTATAAAACAAGACTATGAATGCACTAGACAGATCCATCAAGGTACCGAAGGTTTTACAGGAACTACATGGGGTAGAGACTTCGGCGTTTGAGTTGCTCCTCACCTATGGGGCAGCCCTACTGGTGACAGTACTTGTACTTTGGGAAGCCCGGTACTACCCATTGAGCAACCTCAGGGTTATTCTGCTGGGTATCCTATCGCTGGACCTTGCCGGGGGAGTAGTCTCCAACTTCACCCAACCCACCACTAAGTACTACGCCGGAAGCCCGGCCAAACGGTCTGCTTTCATTATGCTGCACGTTATTCAGCCCTGCCTGCTAGGGTGGATATTTCCGGCTGCGTGGGTGGCCATCGCGGTTGTGGCCATCTATACCATCGCGGCCATGGTGCTGGTTAATTGGCTCAGGGTTGATGCAAAGCAGCGGGTACTCGCCGCCTTTTTACTGGTAGCAGGCCTTTGCATTCTCCTGCTGATGGGTACCCCATACGCGGTACTCCTCCTGCTGCTAGCGCTCTATGAAGTAAAGCTGATCCTGGCTTTTCCGGTCAGGTGGCAGTAGTACAATTAATTACCCGTACCACTACCTGCCAGTAAATTGAGCGAGCCACATAAACAGAACACCCGCCCACATGCCTGCTGATAGTACTAAATGACTCTCGTAAAAGTAGGACATGAAAGGGAGCCCGGCCATGACCAGGAATACAGGTAGTACCAGACCCAAGTACCCAGTACCACCTGCGTACCACTTTACTAGCTAAGCACCACCTCCTGCTCCAGCTCTAGTGCCTTGGGGAATAAGATATTATTTTCCAGGTGGATATGCTGCATCAGGTCTGCTTCCAGCTCAGCCAGCTTAGCCAGCATGAGGCGGTGCGAGTTGCAGGCATCCTCCGCGGGGGTATAGTTATTGGTCAACTCCCTCAACCGGAACAACAACGTACCCGCATTGTCGTGCTCATGCTCCATCACGGTAATGGGAGCATTCAGAAAAGCCCGGCGGGTAGGGTCACCGTACTCCTGCTTAGCGGCCACCAGGCTCTTGATGGTCGGGAACAGTACTTCCTCCTCCTTCTGCAGATGTGAGACTAGCTCCTCACTCAGTTCTTCAAAGGTCTGCAGTACTTCCCGCATAGCCGGATACCGATCTCCGTGTTTAGTAGCTACTTTTTGTACCAGCGGCTGGATGAACGGCAGGTTCTGGTACAGGTAGCGGTGGTGTACATTCAAGATATAGTCCGCCAGAAAATCCGGCTCCCACTGGTCAAACTGCTCGGAAGCCAGCCGCTCTCTGGCGGGAAGCCGTTCCAGTTTTTCCAGTACTACCGGCAGTTCAATACCTGCCCGGTCACAGGCTTCCGCCAGAGTACGTTTGCCGTTGCAGCAGAAATCAATCCCCAGGCGCTTAAATACTTCGGCTGATCGGATATCAGCCGTTACTAACTCACCAACTGTAATAGCAGTTGCGTCAAAATCCAGTATGGTCTCCATATATAGTAAGGCTATGAATGTTTAAGTAAGAGATACTCTCCAAATTTCTGTAAAGGTACCTCACTCCCTTATCCTGAATTGTGACTACGGTCAGTCCATTCCCTGAGCTTGGTCATACATCTCCTGCCAGCATTGCGTCAGCCTTACTCTCCCTGAAAGGATTCAAATCGACTGGTACTAAGTAGCTGCTGAGCCTTACTGCTACCTCAGGCTCACAACGGGCTGTTGTATAAGACTCCTGGTGATGATACTATCGTATACGGCCTGGCTCCCCTCATCATACCCTACCATTTTCCTGATCAGCTTTCCCTTCCCGTCAATAAACAGGGTGACGGGAACGGCCCTATCAAAGCTGAATAGCTCTCTCGCGTAGGTCTTTGCCTCCGCCGTCATCAGCAACTGGTCCCAGGGCATCTGCTCCTGTGCCACGGCCTTTTCCCAGGCCTGGGTACTTTCATCTATCGAAATAGACACCATCCGAAAGGCTTTATTACCCGAGTAGGCCTGATATACCCTTTTTAGCTGAGGGATCTCTCTCCGACAGGGCCCACACCAGGAGGCCCAGAGCACCACCACATGGATAGCCGCGTCTTTATCAAGTACTGCTTTGGGTTGCTGGTGTATATCCGGTAGCACCGTCGCGAAATCCAGCTTTTTGCTATTCCTGCTTTCTACGTACTGCCGGAGCTCCCGCCCCGTCGGACTCTCCTTTACCTCTTCTTCAAAACGATTAAAAACGGTGAAGAACTGATCATTGTCCAGCCGGCCCACCCGCCTCTCCAATTCATAGAGGTAGTAGTAGGAGTAGGGATGCCTGCTGACCAGCTCTTTGAGCTGACTTATCTTTTTGACCATCGGAAAGTTCGCCGTGTCATTATACATTACCATCGTCTGCCTACCCGATGTAACGGTTAGATATTGCTTCATACCATGCACATTATCATGTATCTTATAGCTACCTGCATAACTCCCACTGATCTGCAGGCCATCTTCCAGCATGAAGACATCAACTGTCGTAGGCTTCCCCTTATGTATCTTACCGGTCTTGAATGTAAGTAATGTAATAATACCCAACGAGTCTCTATGACTCAGCATGACCAGCCGGGGCTGCGGAACGCTATCGGCCGGGATGGAGAAGGTAAAGGTGCCATCTACCACCTGCACGGAATCAATAGTTCGCCAGGTACCCAAGTCCCTGAGGAGCAGTTCACCGGCCGGAAGATCTTTTATATCGCCTCGGATCACCACTTCGGAGCGGTGTTTACTACAGGCTAAAACTACAACGAGTAAAGCCAAGAGCTGAAACAGGGGGAGCATTTTCATAAGCAGTGTATAGTTGAGTTAAGATCTCTGTCTTTATGACAGATCAACGGTAGGATGAATGCAGAAGGTACAGGGTACACCCGCAGTATTCAATTTATTTTATCTAACGGTCTGATGGAAAGGAGGAGAAGCCTGCTTTGAGTGGATGGGCTTCTATATAACACCCCATTTTTCTGATCATCTCATTAGTATATGATCCTCCTCCCCTCGCTTTATATCGTAGCCCCAAAGGCCCTTAATCACTACCCAGTATGAACCAAAGACGATCTTTCCTCAAAAAAGCCTCGGCCCTTGCGGCCACCGGAATGCTTTCTACCGCCCAGACCCGGGAAGTAGAGGCCGCTGCCCCATCCAAAAAAATAGGCATCCAGACCTACTCGATCCGCCGGCAATTAAAGCAGGACATGGTGGGTTCGCTGAAAGCTCTGAAGAACATTGGCTTTTCGCACGTGGAGCTCCACGGGTATGAGCAGCAGGACAAGAAAGGCTCCATACTAGGGTACACGATAAAGGACTATCGCAAAATGCTGGATGACATCGGCCTAGAACCGACCAGTGCGCACCTGGAGCCTCCCCTGCAGAGCATCTATAAGTTTGGGGATGGCGGCGGAACCGGCAAGGGCGAGCGTAGCATCCAGATCGAATCGTATACCAAAGAGAATACCAAGACAGTTCTTGAATACTGGAAGCGGGCCGTCGCGGACCATCAGGAGATGGGGGTACCCGTGATGGTACAGCCTATTATGCCCGTGGTCAATACCCTGGATGATGCTAAGCTGGTATGTGAGGTATTTAACCAGACGGGAGAACTGGCCAAGCAGGCCAACATCCGCTGGGGCTACCACAACCACAGCCAGGAGTTCAAACGGATTGGAGTAAAACGGGGGGAGGACTGGTCGCCGGAGATGGAGGTTACCAAGGATACCTACCCCAGCGAAATCTTCTATGATTTTCTTATCAAGAACACCGACCCCGGCCTGGTGTTCTTCGAGATGGATGTGTACTGGGCGGTCATGGGCCAGTGCGACCCGGTTACCTACTTCCGACGCTACCCCGGACGGTTCCCCCTCCTGCACATCAAGGACCGCGACATCCTGGGCTCGACCGGATTTATGAATTTTGAAAACATCTTTACCGTCGGCTACTCGACCGGCGGCCTGGAGAGGTACTATGTCGAGCTTGAATATCCTAACCCCGCTACCAGTACCTCGCTTCCCCAGATAGAGGCCGTCAGGAAGTCCTACGAGTACGTAGCCAGGGCGCCATTTGTAAAGTAGAGGTCCAGTGTACTACCGAGTGATTCTTTAACTAAGGATAAGTAGAAGATAGATTAGCAGCCAGTACGGACAAAAAAATACCCTGGTGGGATGTACCAGGGTTGAAGAAGCGTAACAGCTATATAACGGCCTTCTTGTAATTTTGTTGTATTCCTTGAAAAATAAACGTATTATTTTTCAGTTTTTTCCCTTAAATCTATACTACCCACAACACCTGCATCTCACACCGAGGTACACTGGCTATTCCTGATGGTAGTCTACCTGCCTGCTCGCTGCGGGCCAGCGGCATAAATGCATACCGGTACCAACATTAAGCTACCTATTCCCGTTATTCAAACACAGCCTACGACCATAGCTGTATCCCGTTTACTCCCCTCTTATCTTACACCCGTACATAGCAGTACTTTTATTTATTCTGATAAGAGAAGAAGCAATTACTGAAAATGAGATTGCAGGCAGACGTGTTGCATAACACAAAAGGCTCTTCAGAGCCAACCCGACTATTTGATTGTGTGGCGTATCAGTTAGAGCATACGCCTTTGGAGGACATGCTCTGCGCCAAGGAAAACAACCAGTGGCGTAAGTACTCTACCCGGGAGGTGACCGACATGGTTAATCAATTGAGTGTCGGTTTACTCGCTCAGGGGCTCTCCTCCGGCAACGGCTCCATCGAAGGACGTGATAAAATAGCCATCATCAGTGCCAACCGCCCGGAGTGGATCATGGTAGACTTGGCTATCCAGCAGATAGGGGCTATTTCTGTTCCGATCTACCCTACCATCAATGTACATGAGTTGAAATTTATTCTGCAGAATGCCTCTGTAAAAGCAGTATTTGTAGAAGACCAGAACCTCTACGACAAAGTGAGCGGTATCAGCAACGAGTTGCCTGAGCTGGATATTATTTTCTCTTTCAACCCGATCACCAATGTACGCCACTGGAAAGAACTGCTTTTTGATGTCTCGCCGGAGCTGGAAAGGAGACTGGCCCAAAGCAAAGCTAGGGTACATCCGGAGGATTTAGCCTCAATTCTCTATACATCGGGCACTACGGGTACCCCCAAAGGAGTAATGCTTTCGCACCGGAACATCATGAGCAACATGTATAGCAGTAGCCTGATCATAGCTAAGGTGGGGGTACGGGGCAAAAGAGCCATTAGTTTTCTGCCGCTCAATCACGCCTTTGAGCGGATGGCTACTTATTGCTTTATCTACTCGGGCGTTGCAATCTACTACGCCGAAAGCATGGAGAAGATCAGTGAAAACCTGCGGGAGGTCAAGCCTACTATTTTTACTACGGTTCCCCGGCTCCTGGAAAAGGTATACGAAGCCATTATCAGGAAAGGAAGCGAGCTAACCGGCATCAAGAAGAGCCTCTTTGACTGGGCCCTGCGACTAGCCGAGCGCTATGAGATCAACACGCCCCTTCCGCTGGGTTATAAAGTACAGCTGGCGCTTGCCAATAAGCTGATATTTAGCAAGTGGCGTGAGGCCCTGGGAGGTGAAGTAAAGTCCATTATTACCGGTGCGGCGGCCTGCCAGGTACGACTCCTGAAAGTATTCACTGCCGCCAATATCATCATACAGGAAGGATACGGACTGACGGAAGCCTCTCCCATAATCAGCGGCAACCGCTATCCCGAAACCAACCGGATGTTTGGTACTGTCGGCCCCCTGCTGAAAGGGGTGGAAGTAAAAATTGCTGAAGACGGAGAGATCCTCTGCAAAGGCCCCAACGTGATGATGGGCTACTACAAACGTCCGGACCTCACCGCGGAAGTCATCAGGGATGGCTGGCTACACACCGGCGATATAGGTACTATGATAAACGGGAAGTTCCTGAAGATCACGGATCGGAAAAAGGAACTCTTCAAGACCAGCGGCGGCAAATACGTGGCACCGCAACCCATTGAGAACAAAATGGTGGAGAGCCGCTGGATCGAGCAGATCATGGTAGTAGGTGAGTCGCAGAAGTATGTAGGAGCACTCATTGTACCGGCCTTTCAGGCCGTTAAAGAATGGTACGACGGTCAGAGTCTGACGTATCCGGGGCATCTGGCAGCCGCTACGGATGAACGGGTCCGGGCTCTTATTTCAGAAGCCATAAAGCAGTACAACGAGTACTTCAACCATGTAGAGCAAATCAAGAACTTTGCTTTACTACCCAAAGAATGGACCGTTGAAAGCGGGGAACTGACCCCTACCCTGAAGCTAAAGCGCAAAGTACTGCTGGAAAGATACCAGTCAATCATCCAGAGCCTGTATGCGTAGGCCAACCGATACTTCTGTGCACAGCCTCCAACGGGCTGTGCACTTTATAACTTGATACCTTACTGGTACCTGATCTCGAAGTAGTTAAATGCCGCTGGTAGTGTTCCGCTCTGCATCAGGCCGGGACGGGGGCTACGATCCCAGGGCGGCAGGAAATCGCCGTTGTAATACGTACTGCCCGTTTCCAGTTCTTTCCAGTCTTTTCCATCCTGGCTCCAGTAAAACCGAAGTTGGTACCCTTCTTTCGCCTTCATTTTTAGCTGTACCGGCCCCTTGCCGCTTAGCTTTTCTTCCTTCAGGACAGACCGCTTAGCTTTCCTGACCTCCCATACCTGTACTGTATTTTCGGCAACTCCTATACCTACCGATTGTCCCGCATCGCCGTATAGTACCAATCCTTTGAGAGAAGCATTAGGGTTGACGACTTCCGTTGTCATTTCATATTCACCGGCCAGGGGACGAACGGTCAGGACGGTGCCGGTCAGGTTGTCGGCGGTCGGTTGTCCGGTCAGATACAAAGCCCCCTTCTCTACCTTCCATTCCGGCTGGGCATGTCGGAAGTCCCACTGCCAGGCACCGGCTAAGGGAGCCCTGGCAAAATCGTCCCGAAAATTATTGATAACACCGGCTTTCTCTCCCAGCGGTTTTAGATCAGGCCACCCGTCCGGACTATTCCAGACTACCTCACCGAGCAGGGCCTGCCGGCCAGTATAGACATCCGCCTCTTTGCTATAGGCATGGTAGAGGTAGTAGTCCTTCCCATCGGCAGAGGTGACAAGGGTACCGTGGCCGGTACATTTCCAGTCCCTGGTTTCAGAGAGGATAGGGTTGCCCGGGTACCGGGTATAAGGGCCCTGCAACGTGGCCGACCGGGCTACCTCCACCTTGTAACTGCACCCCCGGCCGCAACAGTTACCCGGCGAATAAAACAGGTAGTAGTAGCCACCCCGCTTCACCAGGCATTGCCCTTCCAGCCCCACCTTCGCGTCATCACGCAGCAGCATAAATGGCTCTCCTACTACCTTCAGGCCGTCATCCGACAACCGGGCACCCAGAATTTCAATCGGCCGCTGGTCCAGGCCGTACGCTTTCCAGGTCATATACAACTGCCCCTCATCTTCCACCACAAACGGATCAATGGCTTCTTTGCCATATTCCAGAAGGATCCCCCGATCAGTAAAACCTTTGGCCGGATCACTGGACGTGGCTACTCCGATGCAGGATATACCGTCACTCCTTTTACGGGCCACGTAGTAGGCATAGTAGGTACCATTGCGGTAGAAGAGCTCAGGCGCCCAGAACGAGGCTGCCGCCCAGGAGGGTGTCTTTGGGAATACATAACCCATGGGCTGCCAGTGCAGCAGATCGGTGGACTGAAAGATGGGGAAATGCGGCGCCCACTCAGATGATGTGCCTACGGCATAGTAGGTGTTGCCCACCCGAATCACCGAGGGATCGGCAAAGTCGCCGGGAATCACGGGGTTTTCTTTGCGCTGGGTGCTATCCTGTACCTGTTTTTCACGGAAATCACCTTCCTTGCGATCATTGGAAAAACTGAGAAGTAGCAGTGGAATAAGCAGATAAAGTAAGTTCATATTGCTGTTTTTTGCAGAGCGTACCTGTAAGAGTAGGCTTATGTACTTTAATACTCTCCTGAAGTACTGCCTTGCATCTGATATAATACCTTCCTCTACTCTGAGCAGTAATTAACTATCTTTCATAATCAATCACTACTACCCTAAGTACCTATGCCAGCAACATTCAGAAACCATCTGGAGAAGTTTATCGAGATTAATGACGACGAATACGCAGAGATAAGTACCTACTTTACGCAGGCTTCGGTGCGGAAGAAAGAGAACCTGTTAGAGGAGGGCCAGATCTGCCGATCGCATTTCTTTGTGTTGAGCGGGTGCCTGAGAAAATTCTTTATCAATGATAAAGGCGTGGAGCAGACCACCGAGTTCGCCATTGAGAACTGGTGGATCACCGATAACATGGCCTACGAGAGACAGCAGTCCACCGGGTTCTTTATACAGGCGGTGGAGCCTTCCGAGGTACTGGTGATCAGCCATGATGCCCAGGAAGCCCTGCTCCGGAATGTACCTGCGATGGAGCGGTATTTCAGGTTTGTATACCAACGGGCCTATGCTGCTTCGCAGATGCGCATAAAGTACCTGTACGATTACTCCCGCGAAGACCTCTACTACCACTTCCACGATCACTACCCGGAGTTTGTGCAGCGCATACCGCAGTACCTGCTTGCCTCCTTCCTGGGGTTCACGCCGGAATACCTCAGTGAGATCAGGAGCAAAAGACGTTCTTAAACCAGTTTAAGAAGATTGGTCGCTCCCCCCCCCACCTTTGTTGTGTCATTGATCATTAAACAAATAACACAGCAAATGGAAAAGCGCATAAACATAATGGAAACACAGGCGCAGGCAGCCAAAGCCATGTATGGACTGGAAGGGTACCTGGCCTCTACGCAACTACCCAAAGCACACAAGGAGCTGATCAAGATCAGGGCCTCTCAGATAAACGGGTGTGCCTTCTGCCTTGATATGCACACCAAAGATGCCCTCAGGAACGGGGAATCCAGTCAGCGCATTTTTCTTCTGAACGCCTGGCGGGAAACCAACCTGTTTTCGCCGGAAGAGAAGGTACTTTTGGCCATCACAGAAGAAGTCACGCTGATCCACCAGCATGGGTTGTCGGAGGAGACGTATAGCAGGGCCAGGGCCATCTTTGACGAAGGGTACATAGCCCAGGTAATCATGGCAGTAGTTATTATCAATGCCTGGAACAGAATAGCGGTAAGTACCCGGCTGGAGATACCACAGTAGGGACATTTCTCCTACCACTGAATGCAGCCACAGGATCATCCCCTGCTGGCTGCATTTTTGGTGATTGCTTAGTACAATGACGTAGCGTTTCCTGCACGTATACAACCCGAAGATACAGGTCTACTTTCGGGTAAAAGCCCCTCCGCCCACACCACCTCATCTAAATTTTTCTACATTACGATTCCCCTGCAATTGCAATCCCACGTCTTTCGCTTACATTCGGATCGTGGAAAAAAGTGCTGGCACAGTTATTCAGTAGTATGAGTCAGCATGAGCCTAATTCAAACTTAAACTAAACTCTATATAATGGCGACAGGTCTTCTCGCACTTTTAGATGATGTGGCGGCACTGGTCAAAGTCAGTGCGGCAAGCCTCGATGACGTTCCGACGCAGGTGGCTAAAACAACGGGCAAAGTTTCCGGCATCGTGATCGACGATACAGCCGTAACGCCTAAGTATGTGGTGGGTCTCGATCCAAAGCGCGAGCTCTCCATCATTTACCAGATCGCTAAAAAGTCGCTCATCAACAAGGTGCTTATACTAGGGCCGGCAGCCCTGCTGCTCGGGTACTTTGCTCCGGCCATTATACCTTACATACTTATGATAGGTGGTGCGTTTCTGTGCTTTGAGGGCTACGAAAAGGTGCATTCCATTTTCAGCAAATCTCACCACGCACCGGATGATGAGCCCACCGAAGATATGAAAGTAATAACTCCGCAGGAGCTGGAGAAAGAGCGGGTCACCAGCGCCGTACGAACCGACTTGATCCTTTCGGCCGAGATCATGGCCATTGCCTATGCCACGGTTACCGATAGCCCCCTGGTCACCCAGATCGTGGTGCTGCTGACGGTTGCCATCTTTATTACCGTTGCGGTATATGGGTTTGTGGCCCTGATCGTCAAAGCAGATGACATTGGCGTGCACATGGCGCAGGAAAGATTCAGCCCGACCACCCAGAAGATCGGGCGCGGCCTGGTGAAGTCGATGCCAAAGTTCCTGACCATATTGGGTTATGTAGGTACGGCGGCCATGCTGTGGGTAGGAGCCGAAATCATTGCGCACGGTCTGCCATTTCTGCACCACCCGCTGGAGGCACTAGAGCACTCCCTGGCTAGTGTGCCCGTGGTAGCGTGGCTGGTAAAGGTACTGGTACTAGCGCTGGGCGGTGTACTACTGGGAGCGGTGATAGCACAATTTGTAACCCTGGGCAGCAAACTATTCAAGCGTTCAGAAGCAAAGACCGCGCATTAATAGTCTGGATTGATATAAAGTAAAAAGGTCGCCCGTGCATAGGCGGCCTTTTTGTTTAAGTAGTAGGTATCTCTCTAATCCAGCTCCCCACCCTTTCGGTCCTTCGGGCCCTGTTTTTCTATTGTGAAGCAGCGACAATCCTGTAGTACCCCAGGTACGCCCGATGGGGTAACCCTGGCCCTAAGGCTGAGGACAAAAAAAGCCAGGCCTACTATAGCCTGGCTCAGCCAAATAAACATCAAGGAAGGGTTACTATACAATTTGTTGTTCCAGTTGTTGTTCCAGAGTGGCAGATGCTGGAAGGCTATTGAACTGATGCTTTTGCCAAAACCTGGGAGCCCCCATAATCAGCCAGATCAGGCAGACCTGAACCGCCAGAGCTGCTATGCCCAGACCTACCATACCGGCAAGGATAGCTGGCAAAGCTCCTACCGTACAGAGCGTAATAATAGTAACAGCGACGATCTTGCCGCAAAGTTTTAAGGCTTTCATAGAGAATGCCATGTCCAACAGGTCAGCCATTGATTTATCTTTCATCACAGACAGAATAGGGATGTATACTAAACTATTAATTATCTAAATAGACCCTCGGGCTATATAGATAGTTGTAAACACCCATCACATACTATACAAAACTGATCACCAGATACATAATAATATTTCAAAGGCACCATACAGTAGCCTCTAAGCAATACAGGCTTACGGAACTTTGCTGAATATTTCCTCCTATTACTGACACTTATAGTAAACAAAAAACCGCCTGACTGTAAAAATCAGGCGGTTTTTCTGTGGTACCTCATAGTACCTCATGTTCAAAATGTGACCCCGACGGAGTTATAACTGTGATAACTTGTGTAAAGGCTTATTTCACAAATCCTCGTTTTTAGCTCATTTAGGGCCTTTCATGTTACAATATCTATAACAGGAAGATAAAAATTTATGGCCCCATTTATGGCCCCACTTTTCAAGCCTTTTTAGGACCATCTTCATAGATATGATTGATTGAATTGACGGCCTTTGCATCAAACGATGAGAGGTATTGCTCCGTAATCTTAACGCTGCTATGTCGCAGGGCCTTGCTGATCACATAGAGGTCAATTCCCTTCCTCCTTGCCAGGTCTGCAAAACTATGCCTGGCTACGTGACAGCTAAGATTTTTAAATTCAGGCTCACCTGCATCGTTATATCCCTTGATTAACCCTGCCTTCTTAGCTAATTGCTTTAAAACTTTATTTATATAGGCTGTTTTCGCTTCTATCTGCCGGGATCGGAAACAGTGATCGGAAAAATCGAGGCTATTATTGAGAAATGGAAACAGGAACTTGTTATACTTCTTCGACTGTAAGTATTCCCCTATGAAACTTAAAGCTGGAAAGGGTATTTCTACTTCTACCCTATTATTAGTCTTCTCCATCTTGTAGTAAATAGTATATATACCGTTACTTTCCCTAATGTCCTGCCCCTTCAACGTCAAGGCATCTCCAATCCGCATTCCATGTGCATAGAAGAGGAACATGAATAGATTTCTGACGTGGTACTCCTTCTTACCTGGATCAAGCTCCAATTCCCCCAGCTTGTAAAAGTCTTCCAGCTCGAGCTTTTCCTTCTCCCTTGATTCAAAGGACAGCTTGATGTTGCGGAATGGATTCTTTTCGGTACCGGGTAATTCTTCTTTGGCAGCATCCTTAAAAATCTTGTTCATACGTTGCAGCGATTTACTAACGGTGGTACGTCCATTGCGCTGTAACTCCCACAGTTCATAGTCTCTTATCAGCTTTGGAGTGAGCTGGGAGAAAGGTAGTCGATCTTTACCGACAAACTCCTTAAACTTATTGTAGATCGCCTCATAGTTCATGGCCGTACGCCGATGCTGCGGCTCCTGGCGCATCAGCTCAATAGCATTTTGAAAATACTCCAGGTAACACCCTTCCTGTACCTCTTCTGGCTCAAGTGCATCCAATGATCCCTTCAGCGCATTCTTTACATTCTCTACTGTAGGCTCTATTTCTAGCTCCAGAAGCTTATTATATGCCTTTAATGCACTTTCAAAAATGGCCTTCAATGTAGCGTTATGAATAGCATAATTCGAGTTGCTGGGCCTTATCCAGTTAGCCTTACTCAGCGTCCCTTTGGGATAGAACTCTCTAGGTTTTACACGTACGTTCGTATTTCTTTTGTAATCCTTCTGGTTGTAAGCGTAGCGCAGCCGAACTGTATGTGTACCGTCTTCATTGGGTCTATCCCGTAGAATAAACTTGAATGAACCTCCTACCATTACTATTGCAAAGTACCTTTGATTATACTATTAATTGTCCACAGTTTTTGAATATCCTCTTTCAATACGGTGATTATATCTCCTTTGGGATCATCAGACTCCAGCACCAGGTAGCCATGTGATACAATGTCATTCCTACGAATCCGGCGGATCTGGATCGTATCATCAAACTGCACCGCTACCAATCCCGTTGTGAACTTGTAGCGTTCAGAAGCAACCTCTACACCTATGACTTGCCAGCCCGGAGCAAAGGGGGACTGCAATCCATCGTGCCCAAGTTCAAATACCACTCCCCCCTCTTTATAATTATCCCCTACATATAAGTAGCTTAGTTCTTTCCACTTCGTATTTCTACGCTGCCCAACCTTTACTAACGGCAAATAGCCCTCCCGTATCCGCTGATCTTTCCTTTGTCCCAAAATCTCGTTTTCAGAAACACCGAAGACATCCGTTATACTTCTGAGTGTATCAGCCCGAAAGTGTTCTGTCTTCAGGTAGTTGTGGACAGCTACTGTACTAACGCCAAGCTTTTCAGCCAGCTCCTTCTGAGCAATGCCCTGTTCAATAAGCCACTTTCTGAGCTGCTCTCCCTCGTGATTCGTAGCGGCTGATTGACTGCTGCCCCCCCCCTGTACATCCCTGGGCGCTGCTACTTCTTTTATCCCCAGGCGGCTGTGGATCCGGTGCCATATACGATCGGAGATGGGACGCCTGCCGGAGATCATCTGCGATAAATTAGAAGGCAGGATACCCACCAGTTCCGCGAAGGCTTTATGTTTTCCTTCCGTGTACTGCTCTATGTACACTTTAATCTTAGTAGCCCTGATCAGTCTGCTATCAGCAATGCTTTTATCTGTCACCTTTTGTCCCTGCTAAATTGTAACAACATGGAGTACAAATACTGCTACAATGTTAACGAAAGATAACAAAATAGTCAAATCTGAGGCGTATTACTGGCTATTAATACAGCAAATGTTACCATAATATAACACTGACAGCAGCAGACAGTAATATACTCCTATCATGGAAAATACATAATTTTTGCCTACATGTATGTTAATTTCTGATAAGTGCACTTATATTTGCCTCTATCGAAAGAGAAGCCACTTATTCGATCATTGAGAATAGCAATACATCGCAGTCATGGGATGTAGCGCGATGTATTGCCGAAGATACTGGTTGCCCTCGATGGCAGCCACGCCCGTATAGTTCATCCCACCTATGCGGGCCTTTTCTTTTTCTAAACTATTCCAAAACCAGTCAGTACCATGAGATCAGAAGTCCTAACATCTACCAGCTCCATGGAGAAGGTAAGAGTGAGGCCTTTCTCTCAACAGGACAAGGCCCGGAAAGGCTCAACTAGTTCAGACGCATCAGTAGGCAGGAATGGCAGTATACCTATCAATAGGCAAATCGTAGAGCAGATAGGTAGTGAGGGCCTATAAACAATAAAGAGCGACCATAGGAAGCCGCTCTTTACAACAGGAATGATGTAATGCTTAATTTTTTTTCTAATGATAAATATACATAAAAATCTAAACACCGACTCTGGCTCGGAAGCTGATTTAACTGTACTTAATGAATTAGAAAGCCATATAGAAGAAAGGACAGCTACTCTCAGTGATCCGGCCATAAGGGATGAGAACTCCGCAGAGTCTAAGATCAGTAAGAACCTGCAAAAGATCCTGGACAGTCAGCTGCTGCTGAAAGTGGCAAAAACCCGCAGGATCGAGTTTACCAAGCCGATCATAAGGCGTGGTGCGGATCCAGTGATCTTCCCCAACACGATTAATGTCATCCAGGGCAAGGCGGGTGTTCATAAGTCACGGCTCGCTGAGGTACTCAGTTCCTGCTTCCTGCTGAGAGATCCTCTGACCGGGGATGAGACCCAATTACTGGGCTTTGCCAAGAACTTCACCAGAGACTTCCGGGTGCTGTACGTGGATACCGAGCGTAACCTGAAAGAACAATTACCCTATGCTTTGCAGTCTATCCAGCTTAAAGCCGGGTATAGTATCGAAGAACAGCCCGAACAGTTCGACTTTATCTCCTTGCTGGATATTGAACGGAGACAGCGCTTTTATGCTTTGCAGGAGTATCTGGACTTTACACGTGAGCAGCATCCCGACAGGCACATCTTCATAGTACTGGATGTCATTACGGACTGCATCCGGGATTTCAACCGTACCGAAGACAGCATGCAGCTGCTAGACCTGATGAATCTCTACATCAACCAGTATGATGTTACTTTCCTGGCTCTCATTCATGAAAATCCGGGAGGTGAAAAGGCCCGGGGGCACCTGGGAACCGAGATCATGAACAAGGCCTCTACGGTTATTCAGGTAGGTTTTGAAAAGGATGCTAGTCAGAACGATACGGACCTGATCCGGGTAAAGTTTCTGAAGTGCCGCAGCACAAAGCGTCTGGATCCCTTCCACATCAAATATTCCCAGGAGGCAAAGGGACTTGTACTGGCAGATGCATCCGACATGTCCGAACTAGTAAACAAGCGCAGGCATAAGGCTGAGGTGGAAGACCTGGTAGAGCTCCTGGAAGCTTACCTGGGGGATGGACAGCCCCTACCTAAGTCTGAACTGATGAAAAAGCTTTGCGAGGATTTCCAGTCCTCCGCAAGAACCATTAGTGAGCGCCTTAGTACGATCATAGAAGAAGAGACCACCTTGCACAATGAGCATGGCCAGGCCTGCAGCTTGATCAAGGCGAAGGCGGGCAAAGAAGTTGTGTATCGGCTCCAGGCAATCAATCCTTACAGGCCGGCAGGTTCATAGCCCCTAATAACGTTGGAAACTGGAAAAGCCCTATATAGGCAATTTCCAACTTCCAACGTTCTTCCAGCCCTTCCATTACGTTGGAAATCTACTTTTTCCAACGTTTTTTCCAACGTTCCAACGTTTACTTCACCACTTAATGTCCAATTCTGTAGAGCATTTACTCATAAATGTTCCTAGGTATGTCAAGTAATCAGTACAGATTTATTCTTAAACCTTATAAGATACCAGGTGATAAAGAAACCTGCCCCAGTTGTGGAGCCAGGCGTAAATTCGTGAGATACATCGATACCCATACCGAAGAGCTTCTGCCTGAACAGTACGGCCGCTGCGACCGCGAAGTCAGTTGTGGCTATCACCTGAGCCCGTACAAAGTTGGGTACTCCCGGCTGATCTATGAAAAGGATAAGGAGTGGGGCTTCGGATGCCGAGCCCACCAGCCAACCCTAACACCGCCCAGACCCGTTTCCTATATCCCTTCCGAAGTCTTCCAGAAGAGCCTCGAATGCGAGCAAGACAACCAGTTCATCCAGTTCCTCCTCGCCCGATTTGATGAGGAAGCAGTCAAAGGAGTGAAGGAGCTCTATGGTATAGGCACCTCTGATGTCTGGCCGGGAGCTACTATTTTCTGGCAGCAAGACAAGGCAGGGAGGATTAGAACAGGCAAGATCATGCTGTACAACCGGCTCACTGGCAAAAGAGTGAAAGAACCCTATGATCATATCACCTTTGCTCACAGCAGACTACAAGACAGCAGGGAGTATCACCTCAGCCAATGCCTGTATGGGGAGCACCTGCTTGAGCAGGAACCTGAAAAAGTGGTGGCCCTGGTGGAGAGTGAAAAAACAGCCATCATCGCCAGTATCTACCTCCCCGGATACCTCTGGCTGGCTACCGGAGGGAAAGGCTTCAACGATGAACGACTGCAAGCCCTAAGGGGCCGAAAGGTGATCTTATTTCCTGATCTGTCCAAAGATGGCAAAGCTTTCAGGGACTGGGTAGAAAAGACCAAAAGAAATGCTGATTTGGCCAGCTTTGTGGTGTCGGACTTTCTGGAGCAAAAAGCTACTCAGCCAGAAAGGGAACAGGGCCTTGATCTGGCCGATTATCTTCTGAGGGTAGATTACAGAAAGTACCGGCACAAGCGGATACAGGGCTCTTCGGCTTGTCTTACTTCCAGCCATGCGGGAAGTCGTCAGGAAACGGCTCACTCACCTGCCTCCCTTCCAGAGGGCACAAGACCTATTTCAGACGAGAAATCTACTATCACTGATGGGGAGTTAGATGTAGGTGAACCATCCATGTTTGATACTCCTACCCAGGAGCAAGCCATACTTGATAGTCTGATAGCAGACCTTGACAGAGGCAAAAGCTGGGAGTTGATTCTGCTCCACAATAAAGATACGCTTCCCGCCACTGTTACGGCCGATACATTGAAAGAGTACTTCCATAGACTGGGCCATACCTATTTAGGCATGCTATCAGCCGCGGAAAGGCGAGACTTCATCCGGGAGCGGTTCAGAAAAGGAGGTTACACCCATTTTGGTATTCTTGAACATTACCCATGCCTGGGGTTCAGTAGGGAGTACGAAGTGAGTGAGTTTTTAAAGTAAAGGATTCAGTGAAGGCTTAATGAGGCACTCTCGGCCTACGCCTTTCATGTTATCAACTTCAATGATACTATTCTGAAAACATATCCAGACAAGAGCCATTTTGTACTTAACATAGATTAATAGAGTTTTTGATTCTATACATAAATATTAAAGTACTATAGTATTAAAGTAAAGCTCGAGAAGTAGGTGGTTTATACGTAAAAAATTAGTTTTACTAACCTTGTTTGGATTGCACATTCTTTAGATGCTACGTTAATAGCCTATCATCAAATATGAATAGTAGCACCTGTTAAAAACCCTTATCAGTTCGAAACCGCTGGAAGGATTCTTACCACTATATAGCCTTAAAGATGTTCGCAAGATCGGGCCAATATCACTTCGGAAAGCCACCTTTGACAGCTATCCCTACGTCGGCTCTTTCAGAAGAGTTGATGCTGATAAAATGGATTTATCGGAAGTAGAACCAATAAGAGGTATAAAGAAGCTAGAAGTAAATTTCTTTTTATAAAAGATATAAATCAATAATAGGACAAGACTCTTTTGCCAATTAGAGATAATGGACTCTCTAAAAAGAAAGGATACCAGGCTTTTGCCTAATATCCTTATTCATGGTGTGGATAATATGCTGGAATTCAGCAGTCAAATGTAGAGAAAGGTGTATCAAGGAGCAATACCAGATTTACAGTATATTTTGTGTACTACTAAGCAGCTAGCCAGAGTACAGCCTGGCTCTGGTTAAGTCTAACTTAATCATTAGTCCTTTTTTACAGGGACAAGCACCACTTATTCTACACGCGTCAAGTAATCTGGGTCTTCCAACGCTAAGAGTAGTTGTAGGTGGACCTTTCCTTCAAGCTTAAAGCCATAATTCCTACTGATCCGCAGTTTAAAAATGTGCAGAAAACCTACTCCTTCAGTACACAGCTTAATTGACGCAACAGGCTACTGATGAAACACCGCTATATGATGCTAATTGCTACTGATAGGACCATTTGATCGGAAGTAGAACCAACAATAGGTACAAAAAACATAAACCAGCCAGATAGGTCACAAAAAGAGCCTGCTGCACCAGCAGGCTCTTTTTGTGATCCTCTATTTTCTGTAAACTTCTACTTATTGTACTTTGATCAACTTATAGTGTTTGGCTTTACGTCCCGTGCCGACCTGCAGGAAGTACATTCCGGGATTTGCTTCCTTACCCAGGCTGATGCTCTGCTCGGGCTGTACATCTTCCAGCTGGAGTACTGGGCGACCTAGAATATCGAAGACTGCAACAGGTAGCTTACCCTGCCCTCTATCCCCCACCTGTATCGTAAATGAGTCAACAAACGGATTAGGAAAGTACTGCACCTGCATGTCTTCCCTTTCTACCTTTTCTTCCACCGCTAGACGAGCCATGGAATTATCCACTACGGTAAAGCTAACCGTCAGAGGTGTACCTGCCGTCCCCGTTGCTCCAGAGCCGGTATAGGGTGTACACGTCAGGCTGTAACTGCCCACAGCAGGTGTCCAGGCGTTGTAGTTGCCTCCGTTATCTCCGAACAAGGCATAGGGGAAGCCCGTCTCCGTCTGCGTCCGGCTGAGCTTACCACTCATGACAAACTTGACGCTGCCTACACGTGAAGGGTTGGTGTTGGCCCGGATGTTCAGGTTACGCGTCGGCAGGCTGTTCAGATCCAGTACATCACCAGCTGTCAGATTCCGTATAGGTTGCTCTGTATCCGCATTCATCAGCGTGAAGCTCACCACCTGCTGGGTAGTTGAAGGAGCCGGATTGACAATAACAGAAGCTTCATCATAGGCAGTAGCTCCCTGGTTATCCGTCACCGTCAGGCGGAAGACGTAGGTACCCGCCACCAGTCCGCTAGCAGTCAGGGTAGCGCCGTTAGCATTGACCAGTGTAGCTGTATTAGGACCACTCTGCTGGGTCCAGCCATGGGAGCTGATGCTACCATCCGGATCATTGGCTGAACTGGTAAGGGTAACGCTGTTGGTAGGCAGCGTGATAGTCTTATCTTCTCCTGCATTGACCGTAGGAGGTTGATTAGCAGGAGCAGTCTGCTCTACAACGGTAAAGCTAACAGTCAGAGGTGCACCTGCCGTACCCGTTGCTCCGGATCCTGTGTAAGGCGTACACGTCAGGCTGTAACTACCCACAGCAGGTGTCCAGGCGTTGTAGTTTCCCCCATTGTCTCCGAACAAGGCATAGGGGAAGCCCGTCTCCGTCTGCGTGCGGCTGAGCTTACCACTCATAACGAACTTGACGCTGCCCACCCGGCCCGGGTTGGTGTTGGCCCGGATGTTCAGGTTGCGGGTGGGTAGTGTAGCCAGATTCAATACATCATTGGGGGCTATATCACGTATGGGCTGCTCCGTATCCGCATTCATCAGCGTAAAGCTCACTACCTGCTGAGTAGTAGAAGGTGCTGGATTCACTAAGACGGAAGCTTCATCATAGGCAGTAGCTCCCTGATTATCCGTCACCGTCAGGCGAAAGACATAGGTACCTGCTACCAGTCCGCTAGCAGTCAGGGCAGCAGTACCTGCATTGGTTAGAGTAGCGGTGCCAGGTCCGCTCTGCTGGGTCCAGCCATAGCTGCTGATGCTGCCATCCGGATCATGGGCTGAACCGGTAAGGGTAACGCTGTTGGTAGGCAGCGTGATGGTCTTATCTTCTCCTGCATTGACCGTGGGCGGCTGGTTAGTAGGAGCGGTCTGCTCTACTACGGTAAAGCTAACAGTCAGAGGTGCACCCGCCGTCCCCGTTGCTCCGGAGCCTGTGTAAGGCGTACACGTCAGGCTGTAACTGCCCACAGCAGGTATCCACGCGTTGTAGTTACCTGCATTGTCTCCGAACAAGGCGTAGGGGAAGCCCGTCTCCGTCTGCGTGCGGCTGAGCGTGCCACTCATGACGAACCTGACGCTGCCTACGCGTGAAGGGTTGGTGTTGGCGCGGATGTTCAGGTTGCGCGTGGGCAGGCTTGCCAGATCCAGTACCTCATTAGGGGCTATATCACGTATGGGCTGCTCAGTATCGGCATTCATCAACGTAAAGCTTACTACTTGCTGGGTGGTAGGAATTAGTTTGCGAATTCGCCGATTACTAGCATCAGAAATGTAGAGGTTACCGGCTCCATCTACCGCTATTCCCTCAGACTCACCAATCATAGCTTCCTTAGCAGGTCCCCCATCACCGCTGTAGCCTTGAGTTCCTGTACCGGCTACTGTGGTGATGATGCCACTCGTACTTACCTTGCGGATGCGATAAACACCTTGATCAGAAATGTAAAGGTTACCCGCTCCATCAACCGCTACTCCCAAAGCATAACCAATCATAGCTTCCGTAGCAGGTCCCCCATCACCGCTGTAGCCCGAAGTTCCAGTACCGGCTACTGTGGTGATGATGCCACTCGTACTTACCTTGCGGATGCGAGCATTACTATAATCAGTAATATAGAGGTTACCGGCTCCATCTACAGCTAAATGTTGAACAATACCAATCATAGCTTCCGTAGCAGGTCCCCCATCACCGCTGTAGCCACGAGTTCCTGTACCTGCTACTGTTGTGATGATGCCACTCGTACTTATCTTACTAATTCGACTACAACCATAACTAGCAATGTAAAGGTTACCGGCTCCATCTACCGCTACACTATTAGGGTTCAGCATGGCTTCCGTAGGATTTGTTCCATCAACGCTGCAGCCATTAAATCCATTACCGGCTACCGTGGTGATGATGCCACTGGTACTTACCTTACGGATGCGAGTAGCACCATCAGCAAAGTAGAGGTTACCGGCTCCATCTACCGCTATTCCCCCAGGCTGACTTATCATAGCTTCGGTAGCAGGTCCCCCATCACCACTGTAGCCTGAAGTTCCAGTACCGGCTACTGTGGTGATGATGCCACTGGTACTCACTTTGCGGATGCGGTGGTTCCCTTGATCAGCAAGGTAGAGATTACCGGCTCCATCTATGGCTACTCCATGAACGTTATTTATCATAGCTGCCGTAGCAGCTTCCCCATCACCGCTGTATCCATTAATTCCAGTACCGGTGTAAGTGTTGATAGTGTACTGAGCGCTGGTATTAAAGGAAAAACTTGCGAGCATGACCAGCAAACATAGGCAGTGCTTGATAACGAGGGAGAATAAATGTTCAGACATAAAATAGGGTGCGGTTGTGGTAAATAAAACTGAAATGTATAAGTGAACTATATATGATGTAAAGTCTCCGCAAAATGGGCATAGACATTTTATACCTGTACGAATACAAACAAACTCCCTTTTACAACCATGCTAAGATTAAAGAAAAGCAGCTTAATGGATTTAGCCTGGTAGCTGGGGACGAAGCAGAGCACTACTACTATATAAACTGTGCGGCGCAACTAGAAGTAGTAGAACAAAAGATGAGAAAGTGGCTGATTAGATCAGCAGAGTAGGGAGGTAGTATTGCTCCATAGTTCAGCTAGAAGATATAAATGTGTGGACAATATAGTTAAGGAACTTCTCTGAGACAGATGGTAGTAAGCGTATGGATGTCAATCCAATATCCTTAACCATCAGTAAAAATATAGGAATAGGGCAGCTCTTGTCAATACCTGTTTTAGGGTATTTTTATCTCTATGCTAGTAGGTGGTTATAAAGAATAGCAAATCAGCACCAATCTGAAAAACAGTAAACTCTCTATCGCTACTGATTCGGATCTGTGAAGTAAACTACCTGCTACTTTTGAAAGTATACATGTGTTGACTCCAGGACTTTCGACGACAGCTCGTATGCTGTTGAACAGCCATTATCTATTCTTTTACAATAGAAGAATAAAGCTACCTGACTACTGTTTGAGATGACTCACCACCAACTTATGGAAATTGTACTCCGGCTGGATCGCTACGCTACTAGCAATTGATAAAAGCAGAGAGGTGGTATGCTTTCAAAACTTGCCATCAGTCACAGGAAAAGGTTTCTATAAGCGTTCCTGATTCAGTGAAGTTAAAACAGTGGGTATTAATCACATCTTCCCCACTCGAATGCTTGATCCTATACCGGATACTGATGTGGTAGTATCGCTTATTGTCTGTACCGATCACGTAGTATGAATTATGAGAGAGCTCCCGGTAGTGGTGGGAGGCCTGTAGCTGCCGATAGATATAGTTCCTGGCTATCGAACTACTCATTCTGAGCATAAAGGATGTACTCCTGTTGATAGTACTTTCTCTGATAGATGATAGAGAGGGAGTACCTGACTCAGGAATGCTAGATTTCATCTGAGTAAGAAGGTGCAGGACCAGAAGCATGAGGGCCGCTGCTTTCCATAGGGGCACGGTTCGTGTGGCTAAACCTTTTTTCATCTATGCTACTATGCTTGTGACCTTTTGCTGTATAAGCTACTTAAATACAGAATATTATAAGCTCATTAAGATACAGTTATACCCACCCGTAAGGCAATTGCTGCTTAGTTTACATAGAAGGAATTCATCGGAAGTAGAACCAACAAGAGGTACAAAGAACTTAAATCAGCTACATAGATCACAAAAAGAGCCTGCTGGTGCAGCAGGCTCTTTTTGTGATCCTCTATTTTCTGTAAACTTCTAGCTACTGTACTTTGATCAACTTGTAGTGTTTAGCTTTACGTCCCGTGCCGACCTGCAGGAAGTAAACTCCCGGCTTTGCTTCCCAGCCCAGACTAAGAGTCTGCTCAGGCTGTATATCTTCCAGCTGTAATACGGGTCGTCCCTGAACATCATACACTACAACAGGTAGCTTCCCCTGCCCTTTTCCCTGTACCTTAAGAGCGAAGGATTCAGTGAACGGATTAGGAAAGTACAGGACCTGTAAGGCTTCTGTTTCCACTTTTTCTTCCACAGCCAAGCGAGCCATGGACTGATCCACTACCGTGAAGTTAATACTTAGCATGGTTCCGGCAGTACCCGTGGCCCCTGCTTGAGTATAGGGAGTAGCCTTTAAGGTGTAACTTCCCAAAGCGGGTGTCCAGTTGCGGTAGTTGCCATTGTCATCTCCAAAGAGAGCGTAGGGGAAGCCGGTCTCCGTCTGGGTACGGTTCTGCTTGCCACTCAGGACAAACTTCACGCTGCCCACCGGAGAAGGATTGGTGTTAGCCCGGATGTTCAGGTTACGAGTCGGTAATGCAGCCAGATCAATGACTTCATTGGGGGCTATATCCCGGATGGGTTGCTCATTATCCGCATTTATCAGCGTGAAGCTCACCACCTGTTGAGTAGTTGAGGGTGCGGGATTGACTGTGACAGAAGCTTCATCAAATGCGGTAGCCCCTTGATTGTCCGTTACTGTTAATCGGAAGACATAGGTACCGGCTACCAGATTATTCGCTGTCAATGTAGGGGTGCTGGTATTAACCAAAGAGGCCGTACCGGGTCCGCTCCGCTGGGTCCACTGGTGGGAGGCGATGCTGCCATCCGGATCGTTGGCCGAGCCAGACAGAGAAACGCTGTTAGTAGGCAGCGTGATGGTCTGGTCTGCGCCCGCATCAGCCGTAGGATCCTGATTGGCAGGAGCATCCTGCTCCACAACGGAGAAGTTGATGGTCAACGTAGTACCGGCCGTCCCTTTCGCGCCTGCCTGAGTATAAGGAGTACCTGCCAGCGTATAGTCACCCACAGCCGGTGTCCAGCCATTATAGTTGCCGCTGTTATCGCCGAACAAGGCGTAGGGGAAGCCTGTTTCAGTTTGAGTATGGCTCCGCTTGCCACTCAGAACAAACTTCACGCTACCCACCCGGTCAGGAGCCGTGTTAGCCCGGATGCTTAGGTTGCGCGTGGGCAGGCTGTTCAGATCCAGCACATCATTGGGGGCTATATCCCGGATAGGCTGTTCGTTATCAGCGTTAATGAGAGTGAAGCTTACCACCTGTTGAGTAGTTGAAGGAGCCGGACTCACTAAGACGGAAGCTTCATCGTAGGCAGTGGCTCCCTGGTTATCGGTGACCGTCAGGCGGAAGACATAGGTGCCCGCCACCAGATTACTAGCAGTCAGGGCAGCAGTACCTGCATTGGTTAGAGTAGCGGTGCCAGGTCCGCTCCGCTGGGTCCACTGGTGTGAGGCGATGCTGCCGTCAGGATCATTACCGGAACCAGCCAGCGTTACTGTGTTAACAGGCAGGGTGATGGTCTGGTCTGCGCCCGCATCAGCCGTAGGATTCTGATTGGCAGGAGCAGCCTGCTCTACTACGGTAAAGCTAAGTGTAAGAGCAGTCCCTGCTAAGCCTGCGGCATTCGCTTCCGAATAAGGAGTAGCCAGTAAGGTATACGTACCCAGAGCCGGTGTCCAGTTGCGGTAGTTGCCGTTCTGATCTCCAAAAAGGGCGTAAGGGAAGCCTGTCTCGGTCTGAGTCCTGCTCTGCTTACCGCTCAGGACAAACTTGACGCTACCCACCAAAGAAGGAGCCGTGTTGGCCCGGATGTTCAGGTTACGCGTAGGCAGGCTGTTCAGATCCAGCACATCATTAGGGGCTATATCCCGGATGGGCTGCTCATTATCGGCATTGATCAGCGTGAAGCTCACCAGCTGCTGGGTAGCAGGGGTATCTTCATCGGTGTTGCCGTCACAATCATTATCCTTTCCATCAGGTAGTTCAGGAGCACCTGGATAGACAGTGTTGTCGCTGTCGTTGCAGTCACCAGCCTGGGTGACATGACCAGCCGGAGCAGCACAAGCTATCACAGTTTTGGTCGCATCACCAAAGCCGTCCCC
>NZ_JAFEUV020000003.1:0-194757 GCF_017355915.2 Telluribacter roseus | reverse complement strand
AGCATAGTAGGTGGTAGTTCCTTCTTCGTCAGTATCACCGTCACAGTCGTTGTCCTTGCCGTCGCAGATTTCAGGAGCACCTGGGTAGATAGTGTTGTCTTGGTCGTTGCAGTCACCAGCCTGGGTGACATAGCCAGCTAGTGGGGAACAAGATCGTGTTGCGGCAGTGACACCAAAGCCATCATTATCAGCATCAAGATAATAAGTAATAGGTTCATTAATGGGAACAGACTCTTGAACAGGACTAGAAGAAGCACCTGTACTGGAGTTGGTTACTATAAGGATAAAGCTGCCGGTAAAGGTGGCAGGATCTATATTTACAGTGATTGTACCAGAGGTGCCTGTCAAGGGTCCGGTTTGGTTAGCACTGACACCGGCACCGGTGACAGTGTACTGATCAGGATCGTGGGTGGTAGCCGTATAGGTAATCTTAAAAGTAGTAGCTCCCTGGCAAATAGCTTCAACAGGACCTAAAGTAATGGTAGGTGCTGCAGGGGCGCTCACCCAGCGAATGCGGTAGTTATCTCTATCAGCTATGTATAGGTTACCGGCCGCATCCACGGCTACTCCATAAGGATACCTAAAACTGGCGCTGGTGGCAGGGCCGCCGTCTCCACTATACCCCTGTGTACCAGTACCTGCTACAGTACTGATTGTCCCATCACTGGCGCTCACCCGGCGGATGCGCTGGTTTCCAAAATCAGCTATGTATAGGTTACCGGCCGCATCCACGGCTACTCCGCTTGGATTATTTATTCTGGCGCTGGTGGCAGGGCCGCCGTCCCCACTATATTCAAAAACACCAGTACCTGCTACGGTACTGATTGTCCCATTACTGGCGCTCACCCGGCGGATGCGCTGGTTGTGTTGATCAGCTATGTATAGGTTACCGGCCGCATCCACGGCTACATCACTAGGATCTCTAAAACTAGCGCTTGTGGCAAGGCCGCCGTCCCCACCATATCCATAGGCACCATTACCTGCTACGGTACTGATCGTCCCATCACTGGCGCTCACCCGGCGGATGCGCTGATTGCTCTGATCTGCTATGTAAAGATTACCGGCCGCATCCACGGCTACTCCACCTGGATTTCCTAAAGTAGCGCTGGTGGCAAGGCCGCCATCCCCACCATATCCAGCTGTGCCATTCCCCGCTACGGTACTGATTGTCCCATCACTGGCGCTCACCCGGCGGATGCGGTAGTTGTTTAGATCAGCTATGTAAAGATTACCGGCCGCATCCACGGCTATATAACGAGGAGTTGCAAGGCTGGCACTGGTGGCAGGTCCGCCGTCCCCACTATATCCATAGGTGCCATTACCTGCTACGGTGCTGATTGTCCCATCACTGGCGCTCACCCGGCGGATGCGCTGGTTGCTCTGATCTGCTATGTATATATTACCAATAGCATCCACGGCTACATCACTAGGATAGTATAGACTGGCACTGGTGGCAAGGCCGCCGTCCCCACCATAGCTAGCTGTGCCATTCCCCGCTACGGTACTGATCGTCCCATCACTGGCGCTCACCCGGCGGATGCGCTGGTTGCTCTGATCTGCTATGTAAAGATTACCCGCCGCATCCACGGCTACATTACGAGGACTCCAAAGACTGGCGCTAGTGGCAAGGCCGCCATCCCCACTATACCCCTGTGTACCAGTACCTGCTACAGTACTGATCGTCCCATCACTGGCGCTCACCCGGCGGATGCGATGGTTTAGTATATCTGCTATGTATATATTACCAATAGCATCCACGGCTACACCACTAAGATCTCTAAAACTAGCGCTGGTGGCAAGGCCGCCGTCCCCACCATATCCAACTGTGCCATTCCCCGCTACGGTACTGATCGTCCCATCACTGGCGCTCACCCGGCGGATGCGGTAGTTGTTTAGATCAGCTATGTAAAGATTTCCGGCCGCATCTACGGCTACTCCAATTGGGCTCCAAAGACTGGCACTGGTGGCAAGGCCGCCGTCCCCACTATATCTAGCTGTACCATTACCTGCTACGGTACTGATCGTCCCATCACTGGCGCTCACCCGGCGGATGCGGTGGTTGGTCTGATCAGCTATGTAAAGATTACCGGCCGCATCTACGGCTACTCCACTTGGACTCCAAAGACTGGCGCTAGTGGCAAGGCCGCCGTCCCCACTATATCTAGGTGTACCATTACCTGCCACGGTACTGATCGTCCCATCACTGGCGCTCACCCGGCGGATGCGGTGGTTACCCCTATCAACTATGTAAAGATTTCCGGCCGCATCCACGGCTACTCCACTTGGGCTTCTAAGACTGGCACTGGTGGCAAGGCCGCCGTCCCCACCATATCCAAATATACCATTACCTGCTACGGTACTGATCGTCCCATCACTGGCGCTCACCCGGCGGATGCGGTGGTTATCTCTTTCAACTATGTAAAAATTGCCGGCCGCATCCACGGCTATTCCATAAGGGCCAAATAGATTGATGTTAGTGGCTGGTCCGCCGTCCCCACCACCTGCATAAGTATTTATTATTTGGGCTCTACTACTAAAAGTAAAGCACCAAAACATAACTAGTAGGCATAGCCATTGCTTTGGATAAAAAGGGAGTACAGATAGAAGCATATGAAATGGTGTGTTTATAGAGGTTAGAGTAAGTGCATAATGAATTTCTCAGATCAAGGACATAGAATATGCTGAACTACTTTAGCATAGGCAGCCAAACAACCTGATTATTTGCCTGCTTAGGCTAGGTAGAGCATACCGATCCGGCAATCTCACGGAGATATACCTGGAAATAGACGACATCAGGAGACTAGTAGCGGATTAGAGCAGCAATGAAGACATGTAGAGTTTTGGCATAAGAGAGGGTATTTAGTTGTGGGTATAAACTTTACTTTCTATCAGGACTACTTCTTATCTGGCACCAATCACTCCATTCTCTGTTTCTTCCTACTATCAAATCTACCAGGATCAGCCGACAGGCTCACAGTAGAATAAGGGAATTTAAAAATCCTGTGGAAAGCAGACCTAATGCAGACGCAAAGTATAATACTAATACCCTGTATGTCAATACCCTATTTATGGTATTTTTAGGTAGTTTATACTAAATCATAAACTCTGGTACTATTTTTGTTGCCCCTCTCTTTCCTATCTGGTGAATGGCAGTCATCTCCTTATACAAAAGCATCTTTTACATCTGCCAGAGTAATCTATTCTTTGTAAAAAGCTTTAACTCTTATTCTGTCATTGAAGATTGCTTATAACCATTAGATCGATGTACTGCGGAAACATGAAGAGCGTTGGCTGATTTTTATCTAAAACCTTTCCTTAGTAGCTTCCGTGCTATGGCTATTACGTTCATAGATCGTCTTCACCTCCGGAGCAATCTTCTGGTGCCGCTCGCTGAGTCTCTTTGGCCTATCGCACTGACGTACTCTGGCTCGCGGCCGCCAATCCTGCACTAGTTCGCTCGCGGATGATGTTCACTGATTCACAGACGGTCAGCCGCTCCGTTTAAACACGGGCGTATTTTCTATCTTGATCATATTGTTTACATTACTCAACAAGAGAATATACTACACTTAGCTAATTTATATAGCAAAATAATCAATGGCAGAAAGAAGGGTCAGCAGGATCTAGTAAGATGTACTTAAACTATCAGAAAATTATGAAATAAACGGTCTTATAAACGATATAGATAATTAGATAAAAAGCTTTTAATATTACGTCTCTATTCTTATAGAATTAATCATTTAATTAGGTTTTCATCTAATCTCTATAAAATGCCTCGTACTATTGCCTATTTACGTGTGTCTACCATAGATCAGGACCTAGAAAAGAACAAGGCGGACATCCTGCACCTGGCTAACGAGAAAAATCTAGGAAAAGTAGAGTTCATCCCGCAGCGGCGGACCGCAGGAAAAGGTGTCCGGTAAGGTCGCTGGCGCAACCGGAGAATAGGTATATTCTTCCTCTAAGGCACGTAATTGAGGATCAACGCGCACATATGAATCGCGAAGGCCATCTTACCACTATCCAGATACTTTTGCTTCCATCTCCGCAAAAGAGAAGGCGACAAATTGTACTTCCTGCTAACATCGGCATGCCCGTCACGAAGTGACTCTTGTACAATCGAATAGCAATCCTCTGCGTTGAATGTTCGTCTTTGTTTACTCATGATTCCTAAATTAAATAAACTAAACTGTTCAACAATTTTGTCCAACCATTTAGGGGGCTAAGACATGGATATATATGTGAAACCCTTCGGCTGGTAGTGTCGAAGGGTTTTTTGTTGGGTTAGATATCCATCCAGCCCCTATCTTCATCCCGATAGTTGAACAGATGTTTTAGCTTATCTTTAAGGACGAGTAGATCCTGCTGATTAGTGTAAACTTTTGTTTCGTGGTTTTTACCAATGGATACAATATTGTTTTCAAAGATGTCTTCATAGATTGCACATAGGGTATTGGCTCTGTGGACATGATCTAGTTCTTTTGCTTCACCTGGTATAAGAGAATATATCTTATGTGCATTAACCCAATTGTTACCGTCTGGATTTTTGAAGTCAACAACTATATTCAGAGCAACCTGAACTCCTGCATTTTTAATAGACCATAATCCACTATGACGATTAAAGGTAAATACCAGGATTGGCCGGTTTTTTCTTTTTTCATCTTCATCCCTTTCTTCCTCCTTCTTTACCTCATACCGATGGATCAGGAAGGTAAGCATTCCCAAGAGTACTAGGTTTGCTATGCTTACCCATACGTTTAAGAAGTCGCTGAAATGAGCCCATCGTTCTGGGTCGTCGGAGAAGGCAAGCCTGCTCAATAGATTATTAGGAAACTGACTAAAATATAAGAGTAAAGGAATGATAATGATGCTCACAGAAAAGATGATCAGGATGTAGTAAGGACTTAAAGACCTGAGGTATTTCATATTCGTGGTTAATGTGATGTTAGGCATTAAGATGGTTAGATATTTGTGAAAGGGTTTGCAAAATGTAGTATACAAGAAAAACCCTTCGGCCGATAGGGGTGAAGGGTTTTGTTATGGATCAGGTACAGAGTTACGGGATCTCTATACGTTACTCAGAGTCTTCCGGAGATATATAGCATTACCAATCGTCTTAAAAGATAATTGGTTCTCGTCATTAACTAATATTGCCGCTATTGCCGAAGCATGTCTAGGGGTAAATCTTCTAATTCTGTTTTTAAGGTATTCTCCCATACCACCAGGAGTAGGGTTAACCATGTCTGCTCCAAGTGGATATAATACTTTCGGATCCTGAAAGTAATCAGTAAGTAACTGTTCTACTTGCGTGTTAGTAAATGAGAATGATGTACTTCCCCATTTAACCTGGTATCCACTTGAAGTCTTTCGGTAATCAATGGGAGAGCCAGTTCCGGATAGTGTATTAATGATAGGCATGAAGGTATAGACTTAGTGATTGATTGCTAGGTCCCAAGAATTAAAGGCATCATTACGAGAAGGAGTGGTACAATAACGGATTTGGTTAATATTATGAATACAACCAGTATCAAGAAGTGCCTCATTTACAATCCCACGTACTTGCGGTAATCTTTGAAGCATGTTGTCTGTCCATCTTAGAGAATAAATAACCTTTTCAAAGGTTATACCGGCAAAAGCTGCTCTAATATCGAAATAAACAGTATTACCTAGGTCGTCAGCGATCTTGGAATCAACCACACGGTCACTAAAATTAGGTAATACATCGTCAGTTTCTATTGTCTTTATCAAGTCTATGATCACAATTCTTTGATCAACACAATAATCTTTCCATGTTTGGGGATAGCCTAGGTGACCATCGGCCGGATGTAAGGATACACCCGTTAAAGCAGTTGGCATGTATTTCCAAAACTTATTTTTTACCCGTCCGTAGAACCACTCTGAAGTATTGGGTTCTAAACAACTATCATCACTAGGATTGAAGGTACCAATGAATAAAAAACGGCTTTGGGGATGTACAGGATGCCCAAAAAATGTATGGTTGTTTTCGAGAGCATTGAGCTCGGGGTTGAATCTATGTGTAATTGGCATGATAGGAAAGAGTAAAGTGGTGATACTATAAATGGCTTTACGCTTCTTTATACCATAAATATTTATCTAATGGTCACCTAAACAATTGAGAAAGCCAACAGGATGTGATACCTCAGCACTACCGGGCACCAGTGGATGACTAGCTGAATGATCATCTGGGATGATCCGTGCCATGCTTCAAACCGTAGCACGGGGAGAATCTTCTATTTACTGCTGGTCCCAATATAGCGGTAATACATTTGGCCAGATTCTTTACCAACCCAAATGCCATATCCTGGGACAATGAGTCCTTTTCCCCCTTCGATTAGGAGATTTGCAGGTACAATATCAGTAGGTTTAACCGTTACTGGTGGGGCCTCCAACAGCTCATCTGAGTTGAGAAAAATACCATGTTCACCATAATTGATATCGCAATCAAAGTATATATATATATATCTTTTTAAATCCTGCGAAAAACAGCCTATGCCGAAGTAGTTCTTTTTCACCAAAATATGATAGGGGTGGAACCACATGTTTAAGTGAGTTACAACTATGGAGTTGTTTGAGGGCACCTTAATGGCTTTGAAAACAAGTTTTTTGCTTCTATCCCAGATAGCAATTTCTCCGTTTTTTGTGACTATATCCCAATGATCTGTTGGAGAGCTCCAAGTGTTGTTTTCAATCTGAAACAATAGGTTACCCATTGAGTCTTTAAACATTCCTGAAAATAAGAATTGGGGCGCGAACTCATCTTCATCTGTATTTTTCTTAAATGAGAAGATATCCTCTCCATTTACATTGATTATGGATGGGGTATTATAAAATCTACTATTGCCAAGGTATATATTAGGTTCACTTTCAAAACCATTAAAAAAATCATGGTTTTTAGGTCTATGAGCTTTGTCACTTGCCCTTATTCTTTCATAATACTTCTGGATTTGCTCTTTGTTATAGTTGGCTCTCCCGGTTTTTCCCTCTCTTCTTGGATTGTGATTATTGCACACTAAGCAAATTTTATCAGGATCATGTTCTTTTGCATCATTCCATTCAGGAATGATATGCTCATACTCATAAAAGGCATTTCTACAATTTGGCACCACACATCCAAACTTTGAATTTTGTCTGACCTTCCGCATAACATCTGCACTTATATATCTGGGCAGACCATGTTTATTAGTTTCGCTTGATTTTTCTTCCATAGGTATTATTGATTGTCTTTGTTGTAAGGACAGTCTACATATAACATCATTTTTCAAAAAAATATTCGAGTGATAGACTGACTGTCTAACCTGACTCTGTTCGGGTTAGGTACTTTTGAGCTGACTTATTTTAATGGTGTGGATATATATTTGAAACCCTTCGGCCGGTAGTGTCGAAGGGTTTTTTGTTGGGGGACAGTAGGTTCGGGACATGAATGAGATAGCCAGGATCCAAGATAATAACCCGGCGGGGGTACTGCTGCTGGAATGCAGCCCCCAGCTATTGCTCCACGGCGGGCTTACCAGCCTGCCACTCGGCCCGGTCGTACTGACCACGGCAGCGCCCTGGCTGCGGATCTACGGGTCGGTGAATACGAAAAGTTACGAAGAAGACGAGCAGCTGACGGAGCACGGCTCGCTGTACGCGGTCAATGCGACAACATTTGTGCCGGGGGATACGGCCCCCATCCGCCAGATGCTGAAAGCGATGCAGTGGCACAAGTGGATCGTGCGGGTGACGGATGCCATGGGTGTGAAGCGCCAGGCGGGCACTCCGTCGGAGGGCCTTGACCTGGTGGCCACAGGAACACCGGAACGTTGGAAGTTGGAAATTGCCTATATAAGGGTTTCCTAATTTCCAACGTTTTTGCTCTTTTGAGTAGAAGCTGTAAACAACGTTGAAAGCTGGAAAAAACCTTATGCTTACTATTTACTACACAGTAATCAATAGCAAGCACCAACAGCCTCTAGCTCTGCATACATATGCCCACAATAGGAGCATGTATATATGAAGTTAACAAAAGTCAACAATGTATCTCTAAATTATTAACTTGAGCCCCACTATGCTATGTATACACGCTCTATAGTAATATCAAAGGAAAATCTCTAATAACGAGACATTTGACTCCAAGAATAAGATTTTAGATTCACTTACGCATCATATTTATCATAATCAGAGTAAGACCCCTGGAGGTAGTTTCCAAATATGCTAACATATGGATTAACTGCATAGTCTATCGTGAAACTCAATTGGAGCCTTACATCATCCAACAGAATAGCTAAGTTAACTTTAATGGATCAAAACTACTGAACACATTGCTCTCCCTCCCTTTTCTGAGCAGGAAACTAGCGTAGAAGCAGTAGAGCGGACAATATCAAAGGTATAGCAGCTACGGGCGGAGCTAAGTACCGAACGTGAGGCCACTGTTGAGCTTTTCAAAGCCCTCCTACATGGGGCATTTCAGGCAGAGGAGGTAGTAAACAATCCGGTAGAAGAAATAACAGAATTGTAGAAGTCTATAAAGTAGTACTGCCACGTACAGATATTAACAGCAAAAGTGGAGACAGCAACCACTATAAAAACAGGGCGAAACCGAAAAGCCTCACGAGTAGGATTTACTTAAACGTCATTCCCAATGAAGTCTATTTTACTAACGATTGCCCTCTTTGTATTTACTCTTACCGCCGCTTTTTCACAAACTGTCAATGATGTTCCTATTAGAGACATTGATGTAGAATATGTACAAATTGTTGGCACTTCAAAGCTACTTAGCAACAAGGTCACTATTGAAATAGACTTTGGACAGGAGAATAAGGTTTTTAAGTCAAAAGATACACAGGTCAAGGACACCAACGGGAAGCTACTGAACTTCAACTCTATGATCGATGCCTTAAACTTCATGAGCAGTAACGGCTATGAATTTGTAAATGCCTATGCGCTGTCTATAAGCAACCAGAACGTGTACCACTTCTTACTGCGAAAGAAAAAGCAGTAGCAGGGGTCAGGCTTAGAGCCAAAAAAGTAACGTTCTGGATAATATATATGACCAATGGTTCCTAAGACAGAATCCTCTAAAAATAGCGTAAAGCCGAATGAGGTTCGACTTGCACGACTTGCTTATAACACAAATGGCTGGAAATATCCATCTGGTCCAGCTGGTAAGAGTACATATGCCGACTCTCATGAACATAAGTATGGCTATGGCTATGAAGAATGGCTACTAAACTTTGATAAACAAATAGATGGCTACCATTATGCATTTTTAGAGCCCATACGAGAAGAGTCTAACTGCTACCGTGGTAAGATCTTTGATGTCTGGCTATATACAATAGATGGCTCTACAAGGACGAGGTATTGGGTAGGCCATATCCAAAATGTTTATGTCCTAGAAGAAGAAGAAATTAACATGGCCTTCAATACGTATAAACAGAAGGGATGGCTAGATGAAATGATAGAACAGATCTACACTTTAAGACCAAGTCAAAAGGGCTTTTCAGGCTATGTCGGTGAAGATATCTTCAATATTCGGTTCAAGCTTGGTGATGCTAAAATATATAAAACACCGTTAAAGATTGATTCACAGCACCCGGTGTATGGTTTTAACCGCTATAAATTCATTAGAGCTATAAATAAAGATAAAATCACCCCAGTACCAGAGCTGTTCTCCGGACATTTATTAAGAACAGCTTCAGCAGTAGGCGAAACAACTGTAACATACAATTCTAATTTCCCCAATGAAACTGAGCGGAGCGGACTTATTACCTCCCGTGTAGGTCAAGGCTGGTACAGAGAGCAACTGCTTCAACGATGGGAAGGTAAATGTGCTATCACAGGGTGCTCTGTAAAGGAAGTATTGATAGCGTCCCACATTATCCCGTGGGCTGAATCCTCCGATCAAGAGCGTCTGGACCCTGAAAACGGTATTCTGCTCAGCCCCACCCTGGATGCCTTATTTGACAGACACCTGATAAGTTTTGATGATGAGGGAAAAATAATCATCTCGCGTAAATTAAGTGATAAGGATCTAGTCCAGTTGGGTATAAACTGGAGCATGAGGATTTATAGCCTTACTGAAGGCAACAAGAAGTACCTAGCCAGGCACCGGGAGCTGCTTTGATCTCTCTGGTAACTTTATAGGAGCAGATAAACAATATTATAGACACCAGTGGGGTAAAAGACAGCTCCTCTTCTATGGGTAGTGGTAAATACTAAGGTGATCTAGATTTGTTGTAGTAGTTGATGAAGTTAAGAACTCGGGCAAAGTGACTGTCATCCGTTTTGGCAAAGGCTAATGTATTCGGAGTCAGATGCGGCTGGCGTTGCCTGAGAGTATTGCGGGTCGCCGAAGCGGAAGTACCACCTGCTTTCTGGTGATGCCTCTGAACAGGAATAACTCTTTTGTAAACAGGATACAGATCTGTAGAAGATTGCATATTGTTGGTAATAAAATGGTAAGCTATTCAGAGCAACTGCCCACAGTACTCACTGTGGTCACCACTGCTTTTTTACACTAGCTTTATGATTGAAGGGGTACTTACACCCGTCACGCGTTGAATACCACGTAGGGAGGTCCGTACTACCAAGAGCTTTTCCACTTGCTCGTAGCGTTTGGCTCGCTGTTGAGCTACGTTGCTGATGGTACCATACTTATCACAGTTCTTGCAGTGATATTTCGGCTTACCGGAAGTGGAATGGCCATTCTTCCGTAAGTTCAGACTACCACAGCACTGGCACTTACAATGGGTTGTTTCACTTATTATAAATCAAACATAACAAGTCATCCCTTAAATTACCACTACCAAAAGAATACTACGAAAGAAATGACTAGAGCATTCATTAATTAACATCCTTATACAAATGCTTAACAATAAAATCTCTCACAGCATATGTATTGAACTTCTTATTTGACACAGAAACAGGTAAATGATCACTAAATGAAGCATATTTAGTATAGATATTGATAGATTTACGACCCATTTTTATATAATTATCTATATTTTCATCTAGCCGAACAACCTTTCTATAAAACAAATCCTGAAACTCAATAAAAGAATTAATGTTTATTAAAGTCAAATCCTTTATCATAATACTTGGACCTATATTTTCAGACTGCACCCTCTTGTTAAACTCATAGTTTAATAAATGATTAACACCTGGGGTATCTAATGAAGGGTCAACGTATACTAGAATCGGATATACATTAATTCCCTCCAAATTATAAGTATCTAAATCTTCACGATTAAATTCACTATTACTTAACTTCTTGACCACCCTAACGATCTGCGGAACACCAACTTTTTTCTTCCCATCATCATAGCAAAACTTTGAGAGAATCGAATCTTTAATCGTGTTAATGTCAGTAGAGAGTTTATACTGAGAAGCAACATAAGTATTCTTGAACTCAAAAATAAATATTGTCTTATGCCTTCTGATATAATAATCAGGACCACCATCCACTCCTTGTTGCGAAAAACGATCACCTCTAATTTTTACACAGTTAGTACTCTCAAAGCATCTCTCCAATGCTTTGTAGAAAAGAAATTGCTCTGCCTCCCTACCAAATATTTCAAAAAATGCAGGTTTACTTTTGATAACATTCCCTTTGAACTCTGCTTTATTTTTAACGAGCACTCGGGCAAAATCAAATTGAATACCTTGGTAAAGTTTATCAACAAAGTAGATCATACTGAGTATTAGATATACTCCTGGATCTACTTTGATAAGCGGAAATTCTCGTAACATTAAAAGATCTTCGGTACTTCTATAATTATCAACATCAAGAGTCAGACTATCAATAAAATCAATATTATCTCCCCATTGTTCATCAACATTTAATAATACTCCTCTATCAAGATATGTACTAAATAAGTGGATACCGTACAAACTTAATATCCCTTTGAGGTAGCTTCGCCATGAATCAACATTTACTTCATTTAAAAATAACCTGAGATACTCAGCGAACACCTCTTCTTTCTCACAGAATTCAAAAAAATAAATTGATTTTACAATCTGCAAACTAGAGTCTCTAAAAGCAAGACCCTCTTTTAGAAAGAACTGGGAACAAAGCATATATTCTGCTGGACTTTCCTCCTTTGAAATTTCTTTGATACCATCTTCCTGCTTATCATTCCACCTCTGTACACAGTACATATAAGCTTTGAAAAGCCTCTCTTCTTGATCGACAGAAATAGAATCTACATTCGGCAAATCGTTATAGTTAGCTAAAACAAGATCAACAAGAGAAAGTGCAGCATGATTATCAATAAATGAAATACTTCGTATATCTGTATTTACCCTACTAACTACATAATCAAGACAATAAACATAATGACTTGGAAGCCTATGTGTCCATTCTTTAAACAATCCTATTTGAGTCAAATTATTATTTCTACCATAAAACAGCTTCATGATTGTTAAAGCAACCTTTTTTAGAATAAATATAGAAGGAATATCATTTATCAGGCCCTTTGGATCTACATATTCGTAATCATTATAAAAGTCATGATACCTTAGTTTAGCTAGTTGCATAATACTGTTGTATAGAAATAGTAAATAAAGCTATTTTTATGTTTTGATTATTCTAATAAAGACTTCTATACCTTCTTAAAGGCTTAACATCCTTCTCAAATACTGTCCTACTCCCAGAAAAAGGCACCCTACAATTTCGTAAAGTACCTTTTTCTGTATTAGCCATGCAACTTGTAGAAGAATCAACCTGGCGTCTGAAGATAGACGGCAAGCCGGCCATCAATGAGCTGGGTCTGCTGGAACAAAAGCTTGCGGATGCAAAAAAAGCCCATGGAAGTCTACAGGGCGGCACCAAGGAATAGACTCAATCTCAAAAGGAGATTAAGGCTCTAGAAGCCGAAATCAAACAAGTCTGGAAAACCATGACTTTTGCTTGGCCTGAACCCTTCCGTTCTTATCTGATTGACTGTCGCTATTGGTATTCCGGCAAAGACGCTACAAAGTATGATCTACAGCTATCCCTCCTGGGCTTCTGACCTAACCTACATGGTGTAGATATACGCTGATTTTAACGAAACCTGCTTCATGTATTCGAGAACCGCTAGACCATAAACAACCTAAGTAACAACTTCTGTTTAATACACTGCTCATGTGTTCGCTTCTCGGTGTCTACTTGTTGGTCTTACTTCTGATAAATAGCCCTTATCTAAACTTTCCTGCACAAAATGGCCCCATAATGGCCCCGTTAATACCAAAAATGCCCATAAGCCACTGGCTTACAGGCATCTATCAAGTTGTACTGTGACCCCGACGGGAATCGAACCCATATCTAAAGTTTAGGAAACTTCTATTCTATCCGTTGAACTACGGGGTCAGAAAGAAACGGTTTCCAGAGCATTGCCCGGAAACCGTGTGCGAATTTCTGAAATTTTCCTATTTATACCAAACCCTTATTCTTCCCAATCGAAGTCGGAGAGGCTGACGTTCTCCCAGTTGGGGTAGATGGTGAAGTGTTTTTCCTTCACGAGCTTGAAAATCAGGTCGCGGAGTTCTTCCATATTCTCCTTCTGCTCAGCCGATATAAACACTACGTGGTCGGCCTTGCGGGCAATGTAGCTCTTCTTGAGGCGTTCGATGAGCGTTTCGGCGGGTACCTGCTCTACCAGCGGCTCACCTGCTCCCTCCTCCTCGTCGTGCCAATACTCGTCTTCGGCAGGTTGCTGGTACAGATCAATCTTGTTAAAGACCAGGATGGTAGGCTTGTCGGCGGCACCAATATCGGCCAGGGTACTGTTAACTACTTCGATGTGCTCCTCAAAGGACGGGTGCGAGATATCCACTACGTGCAGCAGTACATCGGCCTCGCGTACCTCGTCCAGCGTCGATTTGAACGACTCGATCAGGGTAGTAGGCAGCTTCCGGATAAACCCTACTGTGTCGGTGAGCAGAAAAGGAATATTTTCCAACGTAACTTTCCGTACCGTAGAGTCCACCGTAGCGAAGAGCTTGTTCTCGGCAAATACGTCGGCCTTGGCCAGGCGGCGCATCAGCGTGGACTTACCCACGTTGGTATACCCTACCAGCGCTACGCGCACCAGGCGGTTACGCTCCTTGCGGCGCGTGATGCTCTGCCGGTCAAACTTCTCGAGCTTGTCCTTCAGGAAAGCAATCCGGTCCTGCACGATACGGCGGTCCGTTTCAAGTTCCTTTTCACCAGGTCCGCGCATCCCTACGCCCCCTTTCTGGCGGCTCAGGTGCGTCCACATACGGGTCAGACGCGGGTACATGTACTGATACTGCGCCAGCTCGACCTGGGTTTTGGCCTGGGCGGTCTGAGCACGCATCGCGAATATATTCAGGATCAGGAGGCCCCGGTCCAGTACTTTGATCTCTTTGAAGGTACCTTCGAGGTTACGCACCTGCGAGGGTGTCAGATCATCGTCAAAGATGATCATGTCCACGGGGTTAGCCGCGATAAAGGTCTGAATCTCTTCCAGCTTTCCTTTTCCTACGTAGGTACGGATATCAGGACGGTCGAGGTTCTGGGTAAAGGACTGGATGGTGTTAACGCCCAGCGTAGTAGCCAGGAACGCCAGTTCATCCAGATACTCCTGCGTTTTTTCCGCAGACTGCCGCTGGCTGCTTACCGCCACGAGTACGGCGGTTTCCTGCCGCTTGGCAGTTGATATCATTTTATCTTTATCTATCATTCAGTATGTGTTTTCTAGCAAAGGTTGCCGTAAAAAAAAGTTAATTGGGTCGGCTAAATATAACCAGCCAGAGGGGCCAAAAGTTCAGGTTATCCAGGCCTATATTTTAGTGGATTCCCAGCCTTTATCAGTCCCTGTTCCGGTAGTCTGACTATACTTGCTTTTACCCATACCAGCGGAGGCAGCCAGCAGGTACTACCATTCATACCTGCCTGCTACCTCTCCTCCTATTTTACCAAAATTTTATTCCTGATAATCAGCCACAGTCAAAAACTCTTTTTTACTTTTGTGAAAACGTCTACGCCCATGATTGTTCCAGCCCTGGCTTAATTCAGGCCAACTCTCTCCCTTTACAGGTTTATTTTTATAAGGAATCGCTGCGTCCCCGTTACGCTCCGGTGTCCCACTTTCCTATTCCTATTTGCACCTATTATCTATGAAAAAGTGGTTTAAGCTGCTTCGTATGGCCCTGGACGGGTCGGAGCAAACCTATACCAGCGGGAGTATCAACCGCGCTATATTTCTGTTATCGGTCCCCATGATCCTGGAGATGGTCATGGAGTCGCTCTTTGCGGTGGTGGACGTATTCTTTGTATCCAAAGTAAGTATTGAGGCTGTCGCTACCGTAGGCCTTACGGAGTCGGTGATTACGCTGGTGTACTCAGTAGCCATCGGACTGAGTATGGCTGCATCGGCCATGGTATCGCGCCGGGTGGGTGAGGGCAATCCCGAGCAGGCTGGTAGGGCCATCGGGCAGGTGATCCTGATCTCGCTGGTAGTATCGGTTGTGATGGGGCTGGTAGGCGTACTGTCGGCGGAGCATATCCTGCGGCTAATGGGCGCTTCGGAAGAGGTCATTGCGGTAGGTACCACCTTCGCCCGGATTGAGTTTTTGAGTAGTCCGGTGATCGTACTGCTGTATTCGCTGAGTGGCGCCCTGCGCGGAGCCGGAGCGGCCTCGGCAGCCATGCGCTCACTCTGGATCGCCAACGGCCTCAACATCGTACTGGATCCGCTCTTTATATTCGGCTGGGGCTTCTTCCCCGAAATGGGCGTAACGGGAGCCGCCATCGCTACCACCATCGGCCGTACCGTCGGGGTGGGCTATCAGCTGTACTACCTCTACAAAACTACCCGGGGTATTGCTATCAGCCGGGCCGACTTTACGCCTGATCGCCCGGTCATAGCGAGTATACTCAGTATCGCGGCCGGAGGAACGGGCCAGTTTCTGGTATCGTCGGCGAGCTGGATATTCCTGACGCGCATCCTGGCGGAGTTTGGTAGTGATGTCGTAGCTGGCTATACGATAGCCATACGGGTGATCATATTTACCCTGTTACCTTCCTGGGGAATGGCCAATGCCGCCTCTACCCTGGTAGGTCAGAACCTGGGCGCCAACCAGCCCGAGCGGGCCGAAACGTCGGTCTGGCGCTCGGCCTATATCAACATGGTATTCCTGGTGCTGGTGGCGCTCCTGTTCTATATAGAGGCCAGTACCATTATTGGCTGGTTCAACTCCACCCCGGCAGTAGTGGATACGGGCGTACGGGCGCTACGGGTGCTGTGTATGGGCTACGGCTTCTATGCCTTTGGGATGGTGATCATCCAGGCGCTCAACGGCGCCGGCGACACCCGCACCCCTACCCTGCTGAACCTGGTCTGCTTCTGGCTGGTGGAGATACCGCTGGCGTATATATTGGCGATTGGGCTGGATATGGGGCCGCTGGGCGTATTTATGTCAGTACCCATTGCGGAGTCGCTGCTGGCCCTGCTGGGGATATGGGTATTCCGGCGGGGTAAGTGGAAACTGGTACAGGTGTAAATCAGGACAAAGTACTGGTCCGCACAGAGAGAGTATTTATATCAAATGGAAGGGGAGGGAACCAGCAGGTACCTCCCTTTTTGTTGTATACCTGTCAAAAAACGGTTTAATAGCTATACCTTAGACCTGTTGTTCTCAACAAGCTACCTTACACTCATCACGTCATGAAAATTGAACAGATCTATACCGGCTGCCTGGCGCAGGGCGCCTACTTTATCCAGTCAGAAGGAGAAGCGGCGGTCATTGACCCTCTGCGCGAAGTAGCTCCTTACCTCGACAAAGCCAGCCGCGAAGGGGCTACCATCAAGTACGTATTCGAGACACACTTCCACGCCGATTTCGTGTCGGGCCACCTGGACCTGTCGCAGAAAACCGGCGCTCCCATTGTGTACGGTCCCCAGGCTAATCCTAGTTTTGAAGCGCATATAGCCCACAACGGAGAGGAGTTCAAGATAGGTAAGGTGACCATAAAGGCTATTCATACCCCCGGCCATACGATGGAGTCGACCTGCTACCTGCTTCTGGATGAAGGAGGCAAACCTACTGCGCTGTTTAGCGGGGACACCCTGTTTATCGGCGATGTAGGCCGCCCCGACCTGGCTCAGAAGAGCGACCTGACCATGCACGACCTGGCGGGCTACCTGTACGACAGCCTCCGCAGCAAGATCATGCCCCTGCCCGACGACGTAGTGGTATACCCAGCCCACGGAGCGGGATCGGCCTGCGGGAAGAACATGAGCAAGGAAACCTCCGACACGCTGGGCAACCAGAAGCAGACCAACTATGCCCTGCGAGCCGACATGACCCGGGAAGAGTTCATCAGCGAAGTAACAGATGGACTGCTGGCCCCGCCGCAGTACTTTCCGCAGAATGTCAGGATGAACCGGGAAGGCTACGACAGTATAGACGAGGTACTGGAACGGGGCGTACAGGCGCTGAGTCCAGAGGCATTTGAAGCGGCGGCCAACGAAACCGGAGCCCTGGTACTGGATACCCGTCCGGCGCAGGAGTTTGCCAAAGGATTTGTCCCTAATTCTATCAATATTGGTATTGATGGCAGCTTTGCTCCCTGGGTGGGCGCTCTTATCCCGGATCTGAAACAACCGCTGCTGATCATTACCCAACCCGGTCGGGAAGAGGAAGTCGTAACACGGCTGGCCCGCGTCGGCTATGACTATACGCTAGGGTACCTGGAGGGTAGTTTTGAAGCCTGGGAAAAGGCAGGTAAAGAAGTAGATACCATAGATTCCATCTCAGCGGAGCAACTGGCCGAGCAAATTAAGGAAGGGAATCTGACGGTAGTGGATGTACGCAAACCTACCGAGTACGAGGTCGAACACGTAGAAGGTGCCCTAAACCTGCCCCTCGACTCTATTAGCGAGCAAATGGCGGAGTATCCCAAAGACAAAACCTTATACCTGCACTGCGCCGGTGGCTACCGCTCCATGGTAGCGGCCTCCATCCTGAAGTCAAGGGGCTTTGATAAGGTATTGGATATACAGGGAGGCTTTGGTGCCCTGGCCAAAACAGACATTCCCCGTACCGTCTATGCAAAGGGTGAATGAGTGAGTGAGCGAATGAGTGATTTGGTAAAAGACTTAAAGGCGACCGCCGTGCGAAGGAAGGGAGAAAATAAAATATCATTTTGATTTGATCTTAATTCCTTTCTCCCTTCGACACTTTTCTTCTTTCCTCCTTTCTCCTCCTCCCGCTCTATCACTCAATCACCAATCACTCAATGATCCTTCACCGCCAGCAGGTATAGCTGTTCGTCGCCCAGGCGGAAAGGTTCGCCGTCGAGATCGGTAAAGGTTTCGGTAATGGTGAGGCCGGCTTGGCTGAATATGCGCTTCAGCTCAGCCAGGGAGTAGATATACTGTTGCACTACGTGAGTCAGGCGCTCGGTACCCTTCACGTACGTAAGCTCGGCTTCGATGCAACCCTGCAGGGGATCGTAGGTACTGTTCATCAGAAAGACCATCTCCTCTTCGCCTTCTCCTACCGGCATCCAGCTCCGATTTACAAAATGCGGCAGTACACTTTCGGCAACAAGTTCGGTATGGGATACAAAGCGGGCGCCCGGCTCCATCAGATCGGCGATGCGCTGTATAAAGGGTACCATCTGCTCGTAGGGAAAGAAGCTAAAGCTGTTGCCCATGCAGTAGGCCGCCTGAAACATCTTCCCTTCCAACGGTACGGTCAGGAAATCGCCGCACACCACTTCTACCGGCAGGCCTTCGGCCGTAGCCGCCTGGCTTAGCTCTTCGGAGTAGCCCTTTGCGATATCCACACTGGTGATATGATAGCCCCGCTCAGCCAAAGGCAGCGCGTGGCGGCCGTAGCCTCCAAATACATCCAGTACCCTACTTTCAGGTTCCAGTTCGAGTACATCCGCCAGGAAGTCTACCTCCCACTGCGTGTACTCTTCGTTCTGATTGAGCTTCCAGGCCTGCTGGGGCAAGCCTTCAAAAAATGTATGATACCAGGCCACAATTTATCCGTTAAAATTCAGCCGCGAAGGTAACCATTATTAGGATTAGGTTCAGAAAAACCTGGCAGCAAAGATGGTACTCAACTACCCCTCCACCGCCCAGGGAACCCGTACCGTAAACCGATCGGCCGACTCTTCGATCTGTACCTCCTCCTTGCTGAGGTAGTGGTACAGAGCCTGCAGATTCTTAAGACCATACCCATTGGAAGTATCTATCTGCCGCTTTTTCCAGACGGTATTCGTCACGACCAGCTGATCTTCGTTGGCACCGACCTCAATCTGCAACGGATGTTCCTGATTGATCACGTTGTGCTTGATGGCATTCTCAATCAGTACCTGCAACGTCACGGGTACGATGGGTCGTTCGTAGAGTTCATCGGGGATATGTATATCTACCCGCAGGGAGCCGTTGAAGCGGGCCTTCAGTAGCGAGATGTAATTATTCACAAACTCTACCTCAGTTTCCAGCGAGACCAGTCCTTTCTCCTGGCTCTGAAGTACGTAGCGGTACACCTTGGAAAGCTGGTGAACAAACTGCCGCGCCAGAGCAGGGTTTTCCTGAATGAGGGTATCCAGCGAGGCCAGGCTGTTGAACAGGAAGTGCGGATTGACCTGGTTGCGGAGGTTGTTGAACTGTACCTGTGCCTTTTCCTTTTCCAGATTGGCCGCCCGGACGGCATTCTCCTTCCAGCGCTTGAGAAAATGCATGGCAATGAATCCCGAATTCATGACCGTACTTCCGAAAAATGCAGTCAATCCGATGAATACGACATTGAGCTTATTAACGTAGGCAACAATGGAAGGTATTGCTAACACTAAAAAGAAGGCTCCCACCGGGATCAGGAAAAGCTTTAGAGCTCCCCAGCCTATCAGCAGCTGTACTACTACCCGCCGGCCTATGCCCTGATCAAAAGGCATGACCTGGTTGAGCTTATAGTCCAGCCAGTAGTAAAAGATCCAGATCAGATTCATGGAAATGAACTGGATAATGGCAAAAATGATATGGGTACCTACGCCCACTTCGGGAATTGCCCAAAAACGAGCAGCAAAGCCCAAAAGGGTGAAGAAGCCAAATATCAGCTCAACGTAAAGGTTAAATTTTAGCTTCATAGCCGTGTGAGATTATTTTTCCGTCCGACATCTCCATGATCCGGTCACCACCCGCGGCAAAGTCAGGATCGTGCGTAACGGTGATAATGGTCTGACCGTTGGTACGGGATATTTCCCTGAATATATCAAATACCATCTCCGAATTAGCCTTGTCCAGGTTGCCGGTAGGCTCATCGCCCATAATGATAGTAGGCTCGTTGATCAGCGCCCGGGCTATGGCTACCCGCTGCTGCTGCCCGCCCGATAGCTTGGACGAGGGCTTCAGAGCGTGCTCGTGCATATCTACCAGGCGCAGCTTCTGGTAAGCCCGCTCCTCCACTTCGCGGGCCGGAAACTTCCCCAGCTTCAGCCCCGGTAGCATGACGTTCTGTAATACCGAAAACTCCGGCAGCAGAAAGTGAAACTGGAAAACAAAGCCCAGATGCTCGTTGCGAAAGGCCGCCAGTTGGTCTTGACTCCGGCCGGTGAGCGGTTGCCCGTTTACTTCCAGAGTACCCTCATAGCTGGTATCCATGGTGGAGAGAATATAGAGCAGCGTAGACTTACCACAGCCGGACTTCCCGATGATGGACAGGAACTCGCCCTTCTGTACTTCGAAGCTGATGTCTTTCAGGACCTGAAACCTGACCGGCTCGGTAAAGTACTTATTTATATGAGTGGCTTTAAGGACAGCCGTTCTTTGAGAGTTCATGAGTTAAGAGTATATGAGTTTATCAGCGCGTTTTGTTACCCTCTCAGTATTTCTACCGGATCAATTTTGGCGGCTCGTTTGGAAGGGAAGTAGCCCGCCAGCAGCGTGGTGATGACGCCGAACAGGACACCCATGACGTAGTACTTCAGGTCAAACTTGACCGGGAAGGTATCAATGGCCAGAAAGTCGCCGGCATTGAAAGGCGTAATGGAGAGCAGATAACTAAGGCTGAAGCCAATCATTACGCCCAGCACCGCTCCCAGAAAGCCAATGATGATGGACTGAATCATGAAGATGGCGATCACGTCTTTGCCACCAAAGCCGGTTGCTTTCAGGATGGCAATGTCTTTGATCTTGTTCATGACGTTCATGTTCATGATGTTGTAGATTCCGAAACCCGCCACTACCAGCAGCGTAAATGACACTACGAAGGTCATAACGCCCCGAATTTTTTCGCCAGCCAGAATGGCTTGGTTGGCCGTAGCCCAGTCCTCCACCTTATAGTCGTACTGCCGGGCCAGTTGCTGCCCGAACGGAATGGCCTGCATGGGGTCTTTCATCTTGATGTGCAGGTCGGTGATGTAGTTGGCATCTTTCTGGATTAGTTCCTGTACCTTGGCCTGGTTGACGTAGCCCCGGGCGTCGTCCACGGTTTGGATACCGAAGCTGAACACACCCACTACCCGCAACAGCGCGGTACCGCCCGTCGAGGAGGTCACATTGACCTTATCACCTACTTTGAGGTTGAGCTTGCGGGCCAGGAGCCGACCCAGGATCACGCCATTGGAATTGGACTGCAGATCTTCAATGGTACCTGACTTCATCCGCTTGCTGAGGCGGTAGAGTTTCTCCTCGCGCTGGACGTCTACCCCGGCCAGCGTGCCCGGCACGGGTACCGAACCTACGTTGAAAAACACCTGCGTACTTACCTGCGGCGATACGCCCAGTACCTCCGGTTGCTGCTCGATATGCCGCGCTATGACCAGGCCATTCTTGATGCGGGCCAGCTCCTGCTTGGGCTTCTGGTGGTGTACTACGTTGAAGCCGTCGGGGTTGATGGTCTGGATAATGCTGGGACGGTCGGAGGTAATCTGCTTGTAGATGCGTACGTGCGGCGAAGCATCCAGAGCGGAGTCTTCCAGGAACTGATTGACGCCCTGCATAAAGCTGATCATGACGATGAACATGGCGATCCCGAAGGTGACGCCTAACATGGCCACCATGGTCTGCTTCTTCTTGGTCAGCAAGTGCGTCTGCGCGATGTTATAGGCGATTTTTAAATTCATATTTAAGGAAGTTTTTTCTACCACAGAGGTCAAAAGAGTTATGGCACAGAGTTACAGGAGTTTTTAGAGGGCTAATCTTTTGATGCCGTTTTTCAGGCTTGTCACATTGAAGTTGAGTAGCAGCCCTACCTTTGAATTACTCAATCGCATATAGGTAAGTACCTGAGCAATATGTACATCATGGATTGCATCAATCGCTTTAAGCTCTACTACCAGCTGGTTTTCAACAAACAGGTCAATCCTATATCCGCAGTCGAGCTTTACCTCTTTGAACACTAGGGGCATTGGTTTTTCCTTCTCTACATAAATACCTCGCAGAGTAAGTTCATAAAAGAGACATTTTTTATAAGCACTCTCCAGCAATCCGGGACCTAATGCAGTATGTACCTCAAAGGCACAGTTTAGTACCTTATGCGTCACTTCATTTACATCAATTCTTTTACTCTTTTAACTCTGTGGTAAAACTTAAATAGGCTTAAGAATAACACTCGTTTCCGTCAAGCCACTCTTCACCTCCACCAGGTCCAGGTTTTCGGCGCCTTTGCTGATTTGGATCTTTTTCTTTTCACCACTCTCCTGTACCCATAGGCTATCACCGCCTACTATGTATGATTTGGGTACTGTCAGAGCGCGGGGATTCTGGCTGATAATGATGTTGACCTCTACGGTTAGCCCATAGTACCCTTCAGGTGCCTCACCTTCAAACTCCGCATCTACCCGGAACGACTGGTCCACGCGGTTGAGCTTGGGGTAGATCTTGGAGACGCGGGCTTTATATACCTTCTGATTGAAGGCATCGACTTTGATGAGTACCTCCTGCCCTACTTTCACCTTCGTAAAGTCACTCTCATCCACCGCCATTTGTACGTAGGTACTGTTGCCGCTCCCGATCAGAGCCACGGCTTCGGTTCGGCGTACCAGCTCGCCCGGCTTTTTGTACACTTCATATACTTTACCGCTACCGTAGCTACGCAGACGGTAGTTGCTGGCATCAACGGAGGAAACACGGTACTGGCTGCGGGCATTCTGCAGGTCAACGTACAGTTGGTTGCGGGTGCGCTGTAGAGACTGCTGGCGTGCCGCCAGTTCGTTCCGGCTGGTGCGGTAGGCCAGCTCGGCGCGTTCAAACTCGGCCCGTGAAGTGGCGTTCCGTTCGTAAAGGCCCCTCAGACGAAAGTAGTTGACCGAGTCATTCTCCAACCGAGTACGGGTGGTACGTAGCTGCGCTTCCAGCTCACTAAGTACGGGAGAGTTCTGCGCCAGGTTCGCCTCCGTCTGACGATAGATGTTTGCCGCTGCCTGTGAGCGGGCATCGGTAGCCGCACTTGCCAGCACGAACAGGAGCTGGTTGTTACTTACGCTGTCGCCTTCGTTGACCAGCTGCTGGGTAAGTACCCCATCGGCCTCGGCAAAGAGCTTGTACTCATTCTGCGGGTATACGTTGCCCGAAGCATACACCGCCTCGGTTAGCTCTTTGTAAGTAGGAGTAGTGCCTTCTTCGCTTGATTTGCAGCTCATAAAGGTGAGCGCAAGCAGGGCCGGGATGTATGTAGATTTCATGGTAAGTAGGTGTTAGCTATAAGGGATTAGCCGTTAGCTTCACATTGGTTAAAGTAATGTTCATTAATATTCAATCTTCCATCGAAAAGTATCCTGCTGCTAGGGCCGGGTGCGCAGAAGTCCGCCGTAGATCATGGCATCGGCCAGGGTACGGAGGTAGCGGTTCTGGGTCTGCAGCGACTCGTTGAATACCGTCAGGTACTGATCGTAGGTGTAGGTACCAGCCTGGTACTTGAGCAGGGCCAAGTCCAGGTTCTGAGTTGACAGGTCCAGATTTTCGCGGCTCAGGGCCAGCGACCGACGAGCCTGCGCAAAGGAAGTTTGCCACTCCTCATCCTGGGCCAGTTGCCGGCGGCGTTCGGCCTCCATCTCGGTCCGGGCTATGTCGGCTCGTATTTTAGCGCGGGCTATATTGAGCAACCTAATCCCCCCGTTGTAAATGGGTACATCCAGCCGGATGCCTACTACTCCGATGCTGAACCAGGGCTTTTCAAAATCCAGAAAATTAAATTCCCGGCGCTGGGCCTGAGCTGAGTAGCGGCCATATAAGGATAGCTGCGGAAGCCGGGTTGCCTGTTCCCGCTGAATAGCTGCCTGAAAATAGTTGAGCTGGCTGGCCTTCAGACGGATCTGGGGGTAGTCGTCAGGGGTAGTGGCTGCGGGTAGTTCCTCGTTTACGGCCCAGCCTTTGGCGGCATCAGCCGGTACTAGTACCTCCTGCCCTACCAGCAGGTTTAGTTGTCGGAGGTTATTGGTATAGGCCAGCCGGTTCTGTTCCAGTTGGTCGGCCAGCGACAGGCGGGTACTTTGGGTACGGTTCAGGTCGAGCTGCTCGGTAACACCTGCGTTGTAACGCTCGCGCGCCAGTATCAGCAACGTATCGGCATTACGCAGATTCACCTCCGAGATCTGCATGGCCTCCCGTGCCAGGGCCGTCAGGTAGTAAGCCCGTACCACCTGCGTAGCCAGCTGATCCTGCTGGGCGGCTACCTGGGCTTCGGCCACCTGCTGGTTCAGGTCCGCTAGGCGGATGTCGTGCGAAAGCGTCGGGTTGAGCAACCCATAGTTGGCCTCCAGTCCGGCGGTCAGGTTATAGGGTACTCCAAACTGCAGCCGCTGGTACTCCCCCGGCCTTCCTCCCAGAAACTCGGCGGGAACCAGTTGTACTGGCAAGGCATAGTTATAATCCAGTGAACTGGTAGCACGTAGCGTAGGCAAGCGTCCCGCCTTGGCTACATCTACCGCTCCGGCTTGCCATTGGGCAGTCTGGCGGGCCGCCTGCAGGTCCGGGTTGTGCCGACGGGCCAGCGTTAGGGCCTCCTCTACGTTGTGCAAAATGGTCTGGGCGTGAGCGGCACTTCCCCCTATCAGCAGGCATCCAATAAGCAGGTACTTTTTCATGAGTATATAAAAATTCCGGTTTCGTGCTTCAAAGGTCAGGGGAAGCTACGAAACCGGAAAACTTATATACACGAAGCGGAAGAAAATTACCGCGAAGCAGAATCAATATCGTATCTCTATCTCTAAGCCCGGCAGTACATCTTCACCTGACAGCCTTACCGGCTCATTACGCACTATTTCAGGGGAGTTGTGCCTGCGGTAGATGTAGACAGCATTGCCGGGCCGGTCAATAAGCCAGCCGAGTCGGCAGCCATTTGCCTGATACGCCTCCATCTTAGCCTGCAGATCGGCCAAACTATCACTAAGAGAGCGTACTTCAACTATAAAGTCAGGACAGAGTGGAGCAAATTTCTGACGTTCTTTTTCCGTCAGGCTTTCCCAACGATCTTTGGCAATCCAGGACACATCCGGTGAACGTACCGCGCCATCAGGTAGCGTAAAGCCTGCGGAGGAATCGAATACATAGCCCAGGCCCGTCTGGCGGTTCCAATACCAGAGTTGTCCGTTTATATCAGCATTAAAATGTCCTGTATCTGCTCCGGTAGGCGCCATAACGATTATATTTCCATGTCGATCGCGCTCCATGCGTAGCTCTGAATTGGCCTGGCATAGATCAAAAAACAGCTCGTCCGTCAGCCCTTCCACCGTTTTAATCCTGAATCCATTTTCCATAGCAGCCTTATGATTATCTACTAAATGTAACGAAAAAAACGGTACCTGCTGTTTGCTACTTCTTCTCAATTCCCCCCAGCACCCGCCCTATGTCGTTGGCACGGGCCATAAAGCGGAGACTGGCTTCCAGGTCTTTACTGTCGATAGCTTCCTTGAAGCGTTTCAGGAATTCAATGTAGTCGCCCAGAGCTTTGGATACATTGGCTTTGTTCTGATCGAAGATGGGTGCCCACATCTGGGGTGAACTCTTAGCCAGGCGTACCGTAGAGGAAAAACCGGTACTCGCCATATCAAAAATGGCTTTTTCATCTTCTTCTTTCTCGAGCACCGTCAACCCCAGCGCAAAAGAACTGATGTGGCTCAGGTGCGATACGTAGGCCAAGTGCAGGTCGTGTTCGGTAGGGGTCATGTAATGGATCTTCATGCCTACATCGCGCAGCAGGGCTTCTACCAGTGCTACCGCGTCAGGATTACTTTTCTCACGGTCGCAGACAATGACGTTCTTACCCGGCAGCAACTCCCGGAAGGCCGCTCCCGGACCAGAGTTTTCGGTACCGGCCATGGGATGTACCGCTACAAACTGCGCCCGGCGCGGGTGCACATCAGCTACGTTGCATATCAGTTCCTTGGTTGAGCCCAGATCCATCACCGTACTACCATCGGGCAGGCGGTCGAGGAGTACGGGCAGCAGGTGCATGATGGTATCGACGGGCGTAGCCAGCACATTGAGGTCAGACACCTGCAGGGCCTCCTCAAGAGGCATTATCTCGTCCACAATACCTTTGGCGAGAGCGATCTTCTGGTTCACCTCCGACTTGTCCACCCCCACAAACTTCATGTTGGGATACTTCTCACGAAGGGCCAGCGCAAACGAACCACCCAATAACCCTACTCCTATTATACTTACTATCATTTTTAAGGCTTTATGCAGTATGCTATAAGCTATATGCTTTTATGTCAGAATTAGGTTGCGATTTCAAGCTACCCTTTTACATCCTTTTGGCAGAGAGGACCATATGGTACGCTAATCCAAAAGATATTCAGCGCCTAAGCGGCACGACGCCAAGAACTAGCCCTGTTTTTATTCACTCAATCACAAATCTCCGCAGCGGCGGCCGCTCAATCACTCATTGATTCTAATCCTCTCCACCGCTTCCCAGAGGCGCTCTTTGGGGGTACAGAGAGACAGGCGGATGTAGCGCTGGCCTTTAGGGCCGAAGATAAAGCCCGGGGCAATGAAGACATGCTTTTGGTACAGCAGCTCATCTACCAGCTTTTCGGCCGATTTGACGGACTCAGGTAGCTTACCCCAGAAAAACATTCCCTCCTGCTTCGGATCCCAGGTACAACCCAGAGCCGCCAGAAAGGCCTCGGCCGCTTCCAGTCGTCCCTGGTACACCGCATTTCGCTCACGGTGCCACTCGTCGGTATTCGCTAACGCAGTAGCGGCAGCTTCCTGCAGCGCCCAGAACATGCCGGAGTCTACGTTACTCTTGATCTTAAGTATGGCGTCCAAGTAAGGCTTCGCTCCTGATAACCAGCCCAGGCGCCAGCCGGCCATGTTGTGCGACTTGCTCATGGAGTTCAGCTCGATAGCTACCTCTTTGGCTCCCTCTATTGATAGCAGGCTGATGGGTGATTTCTTATTCAGCACCAGGCTGTAGGGGTTGTCGTGGCACAGTAGTACACGATGCTCCTTCGCAAAGGCGACCGCCTCCTCAAACAGCTCCCGGGTAGCGGGAGCACCTGTGGGCATGTGGGGGTAGTTGAGCCAGAGAAGCTTGGTACGTGGTGTCACCAGTTCACCCATGGCTTTCCAGTCGGGTTGCCATCCCTCCTCTTCGCGCAAGGGGTATTCTTTGACTTTGGCACCTACCATCTGGCTCACGGCGCGGTAGGCCGGGTATCCCAGCTCGGGTACCAGCACCTCATCGTCCGGATCAAGGAAAGTAAGTGATATATGTGTTATGCCCTCTTTGGAACCAATAAGAGGTAGTACTTCAGAGTTAGGGTCCAGCGTCACAGTATAGGTACGCTGGTAGTAGTCGGCAACGGCTTTACGAAAGGTGGGGGTACCGGTATAAGGCTGATACCCGTGCGCCTGTGGCTTATGCGAGGCTTCGGTCAGGGCCTCAATGGTCTCATCCGAAGGCATCATATCTGGATTACCGATGCCAAGATTAATTACGTCATGTCCTTCGGCCACCAGTTTCCGTACCTCGGCCAGTTTCACAGAAAAGTAGTACTCGGAGGTCTGACGCGTACGTTGCGCAGTTTCTACTATCATTACTTAAAAATCAAAGGATTATAACCCGCTAAAATAGCTGAAAAAGAGGAAGTATGTATCTGCCTTTTTGCCTATTCAGCGCGTGCTTTAAAATAGTCGGCAAGTTAGCGAAATAATGTTTGAAAATGAGCCTCCGGTACTCCGCCTACCTACTTAAAAAGGCCTTACATCATCCCTGCTATTATATATAGCCTTTGTGCTGCTTTTAGTAGTATAGCTCTATACTAACAGGAATGTATGATAAAAGCTTTCCTCCCTACTATGGCGGTAGCGGTACTTATAAGTACACTTGCCTGCCAACACCAGAACAACACCGCAAACTCCTCCACGAAACAGGACACAACCACCATGGAAGGTACCTTTGGCTACGATGTAGATTTTCTGAAAAAGCAGAAAGAAGTGATACTCTTACAAGCCCCGGACAATCCGATGGCACAGGCTGTACTGGTACCCGACTACCAGGGGCGCGTTATGACCAGCACGGCCGGTGGTACCGACGGAGGCAGCTACGGCTGGCTCAACTACGCCCACATCAGCAGCGGCAAGCATACCCCGCACATGAATGCCTACGGGGGTGAAGAGCGATTCTGGCTGTCGCCGGAGGGAGGGCAGTATTCGGTATACTTTGAAAAAGGGAAAGCCTTCACCTTTGATAACTGGCAGACCCCACCCCTGATCGATAGCGAACCCTTTGAGGTAGTTCAATCCAATGCTTCCTCTGCTCTATTCAGAAAGAGCGCGCAGCTGGATAACTACAGCGGGACCCGTTTTACGTTTGACATCGAACGTCAAATAAGTATGCTGGACAAAGGTACTATCCAGGACAGACTGGGTATTACGCTGCCCGATCAGGTTAAGTCCGTGGCGTATGAATCCAGGAACACGCTCATCAACCGGGGCGACGACTGGACTAAGGAAAAAGGGGTACTGGGTATCTGGATAATGGGGATGTTCAAACCCACGGAGAAAACAACCATTATCGCTCCCATTGACAAGCAGCGCTCAGTCCAACTACTCCTGACCGACAACTACTTCGGCAAGATACCCGGCGAACGCCTTCGCGTGACCGATACCGCGGTATTACTGAACGCCGATGGAAAGTACCGCAGCAAAATAGGGCTGGCACCCCAGTCGGCCCGGCCGGTAGCCGGCAGCTACGATGCCGAAAAAGGTATACTGACCGTGGTACAGTATGATCTCAATCCGGAGGGAGACTACCTGAAGTCGAGTTGGGAGATTCATCAGGAGCCTTACCAGGGTGATGCCCTCAATGCTTACAACGACGGGCCACTGGAAGATGGCTCGCAGATGGGCCCCTTCTATGAACTCGAATCTAACTCCTCCGTGAAGGCTTTGAAGAAAGGAGAAAGCCTGGTCCACCGCCACCGCACCTTTCATTTTGAAGGAGACAAAAAACTACTCGCTGATATAGCCACTAAGGTACTGGGCGTGGATCTGTCCACGCTTGAAGGCAACTCAAAATAGCCATTCGTTAGAACCTGAGGGAGAACTGTATCACCATCTGGTATAAGTAGAAGACCCTAATCTGCTAGTGTGAAAAGAAAGGCTCTCATCTGTAAGTAATTCCAACTATAAGACCCAAAGTCAGCTCCTGAATACATCTACAGATTAGATACTGAAAAACTTTCCGAAAATGGCCATAGCAGCTTGTAAAGAGCTGACAAAATTGCAGTTAAGAAATGGTTAGTATACTAATGGAATGGTTTTTTGAGTTAATACTATGTGTGTCTTAATACACACTAGCCAGACTGTTTACAAACTAAAAATAAGATCCATGAAAATGATAAGTAAAATAGCAGCCTACTTAATGGTAGCGATGGTGGGGGCGGTAACAGTAGCCTGTAGTCCCTCTTTTCAGGTACAGCATGATTATGATACCGCGGTAAATCTGCGTCAGTTCAAGACCTTCCGGGTAGAAGCTGAGAAAGATATTCAGCAGGACCCTCTACTAGGTAGCGAACTCAACAGAAGACGCCTAAGCGATGCCATTACTGAAGTAATGCAAAGCAAAGGGTATGTACTGGACCAGAACAATCCGGATATCGTACTGCGGTACCTAACTGACGTAAAAGATCGTCAGCAGGTTAGATCCAACAATAACATGGGCCCTTACTGGTGGTGGTATGGTCCTATGAACAACAACATCTCTACCTACAACTATCAGGAAGGTCGCTTTATTCTGAACATTTATCAGAATCAGGCCAAGGATAAAATGATTTGGCAGGGATGGGCATCCGGACGAGTAAAGCCTGCAAATAAGCGTGATGACCGTCAGGCTATGGTCAAAGATATCATCATAGATATTCTTCGTCCGTTCCCGGGAGCTACCGCTGATACTTACACTACCCGATAATTAGGTAGGTAGATCCAGTTGCTGATAAAACAGATATGCGCCCTGATAGCAATATTGCTGTCAGGGCGCTTTTTTTATGTACTGCCTCCTGTCAGAAGCTATACTGTACCCGCATTGTAAATATGTTGTCCCTCAGGTCCTGACGGTAGCCTTCCAGTGCAGTCTTTTCATTTTTTACTATATCATAGTATAGCAGAAAGCGAAGGTTGTCTGTAGCGTAGTAGTTGTATCCCATGCCTAATGTACGAAAGGCCACATCGGCCCCCGTATACCCCTCTCCAATCCCACTGCCCGCTACACCGGTGTTGGGGTCGTACCAGTCGTACTTAAGTACCAACTGGTGCTCGGGTCTAAACAAAGTCTGCAGGAAGTAAAAATAAGCACCATTAAAGGGCCGAATAAACAGCGGAGCCCGTTGGCCGTTGTTAAGTTCCGGAATTTCACCGGGGGTTTCGGAGGTAGTTCGGGTGGATGTCTGGGTGCCTGATATGTATTCAGCCCGGAACTCGGTACCGGCTCTTTCGGACAGAAATTTGATCTGTATATCGCCTCCGTAGTAATGGCGGGGGGCAATCTTACCAATGTTGGCCGGGGAAGTATCAAGCCGGTAGCCGCCCCTCTCCATCCGGTAGATTTCGTTGGTAAACTGCTCCATACCTCCGTATAAAACTGAAGTACCCGCCGATACCACCACTTTAGGCCATACCAGCCTTGGTTTCAGCATCACTCTCCCGATCAGGTCCTTGTGGCTGTCGAAGTCGGTCGTAGCCGTCAGTCCCTGTCCGTTAAATACCCCCAGATCCACCCGCAGGAAATCCAGCGGATGATCATCCTCCTGAGCTTCGAAGGAGACTCTGGCTCCCAGGTCACGCTCGGTCCGCATCAGGATCTGTGACATGCGCCCCCGCTCCGGCGACTCGCGGCTGGCCGAACTCAGATTGACTTCATAGCCAAAGGGACGCGGAAATATACCCGTGGTGAAATTAAGGAGCCCCCACTTGTTCTCGTAGAACTGCCCAAAAAAGTCTCTGATAAAGACGCCCCGCTCCGTACCGTCAAACTGAAAAACAAAAAAAACGGTCTGCTGTCCCTTCTTGTTGAAGTGTGAGTAGTCAAAACGTATCCGCCCCCGCCGGATCATGAACCGGTTGTTGACCCCTTCCGGAAAGTCACCTCCGTTATAACTAGGGGCTCCTTTGGACTGAGCTATCTGGAATTGCGGCTGAATATAGCCACTAAACCGCAGCCGGTCGCTTTGTTTATAGATAGCAAAAAGAGCAGACTGATGCTTGGTAGTATCCGTAAAGTCATCCATAATAAACTGCGCTGAGCTATTCTGGATCAGTAAACTACTTCCCAGAAAGCCCAGCGCAACTATCCTGCCTAAGTACTTTAAAATACTAAGCTTCATTAGTATATGTTTTCCATAGTTGGTATCAGACGCTGCAAAATTCGCTAAATCCTCTACCTAAACAAATGTCAGCCGTAGTATCAATCTACCTACCCGCTACTCTATCCAGTTCGGCTTGTAGTGTTTTGCTTTCAGGAAAGCCCATAGGTATCCAGCGGTTTGCGATGCGTCCCTGCGCATCAATCAGTACAAACGGATGACCGTGCGTAATAGCATATTTTTCTTTCAGCTCCTGCACTGCCTTTTCCGACGCCCACAGGTGCATTACCCCCGGCCGCGCTTCGGCGTATTGTTTCCAGGTAGTAAAGGGTATACCCGGTGCCACACTCACATATACAAAGTTCACTTTATCCTTATGGCTCTCTTCCAACGCTTTCAGCGAGGGCTCATGCTGCTTCAGGTTGAAGGCAAAAGCCAGGATCATCGGGTTTCCGCGCAGGCTGCTTATGGATATTGGGGTACTATCTACGCCCATCAGCGTTACATCCGGAGCCATAGTACCGTTTTTGAGCTGGTCTTTGGTGTTGAGCCACTTCTCGAAGTAGGCAATCTGCTGCGACTGCGGATAGCTCTTTTTATACTCAGCCAGGAGCGTACGGGCAGTTTGAGTGGTCGGGAAAACAGTGGTGGCCTGGTTGAGCCAGTAAGTCGAGAGGTACTCCCGCTGACGGGGGTAGTCTTTGAGTTTTTCCTGCGTTAGCTGATACGCCTTCTCGATCGCCTGCGCACTCATAGTGTTTTGTCCTTCGGTACTTGCCTGTCCACCCTGAGCCGCCTGTAGCTGGATCCAGTTGCGCAGTTCATTGCGGTAGGTCTGGTTCATCAAAGCTTCGTCGGGCAGGGGTTTGAAGTTCTGCAGAGTAAGCTCCGTTAGTTTCTTCTGCTGGTCGGGCGTTAGCTTCACGGGACGATTTTTGCGCATGTCGCGGTCCATGACCAGCGCCTGCAGCAGGTAAGGCTCCGTCATGGAGGTAGCTTGTACGTACGCATCAAATTCTTTGTCTACACTGGCCGATGATTTAAACTCGTTGTAGCGGGTCCGGCGTAGTTGCTGCAGGCTATCACTCTGCTTCAGAATAGCCTGATTATCTACCTGCGTAGGTTTGTAGCTGAAGGCCGGTAGGTACTGGTAGTGGTTTTCGCGGTAGTAATCCCGCAGAAACTGCTGGTAAGCTGCGCTACTCCCCGAAAACTCAAGCCCCCGGTCATTGTTGAGCTTCACCGTGAGGTTGTCGCCCGGCTTCAGGTACAGAATGTGGGTTCTTCCTTCGCTGGAGCCCCCGGCACCCGACGGAGGCAGGGTCATCCGTACCAGCGTTGGCTTATCCAGTTCGACGTCAAACACTCCGCTTTTCTGTGTACTCAGATCCACTACTCCCAGGTTATCAAACTCGGTATCAGCCAGGCCCATGCCCAATGTCTCGTGAAATCTGACCCGCTCTGCCGTCAGGGATACTTTCTGATTCATACCTTCCGGCGCTATAATAGTTACGCGCGCTGTGTTCTGAGCCCAGGTCATAGGCGCAATCAGCAGGCTCAGCAGAGCCAGAACTACTTTGTAGATTTTCATATCAGGTCCTGTACGTAAGGTTGTTGATTAGTAGGTGCAGTGATAAAAAAACTTTGCCAGCTACAGCTTGCTTCACCACGAAATCCTTGCTGCCGCGTGTACAGTATACCTCTTTTGTACGCTACTTTTGTTACTACATCTATTTAAAGAACATACTCCCTACCATTATATAGCTTCTAAGAAAGCTAATATCTAAGGAGCTAATTGCTTTGAGCTAATTATGAACCGCGTATCCCTGTTCCAGTTTAATACCCTCCGGTCTGCTTTTGAAGGTGAGCTCTACTACGACGACTCTACCCTGCACCAGGCACAACGCCACCTGTACGCGACGGACGCCTCTGTATACCAGGAGCTCCCGCTGGCCGTGGCTCTGCCCCGCACGGTGGAAGATATTCGTCGGCTTATTGACTTTGCCAATAAGCAGAAGGTAACGCTCATTCCACGGGCGGCCGGTACCTCGCTGGCCGGACAGGTAGTAGGAAAAGGCATCGTGGTAGATATATCAAAGTACTTCGGCCAGATCCTGGAAATCAACGCGGAGGAGAAGTGGGTACGCGTGCAACCGGGTGTGATCCGCGACGACCTCAACAAGCACCTGGCTCCCTACGGGCTGCTGTTCGGACCGGAAACCTCTACGGCCAACCGCGCTATGATCGGGGGAATGGTCGGGAACAACTCCTGCGGACTGCACTCCATCACCTGGGGCACCACCCGCGACCATCTGCTGGAAGTAAAAGCCCTGCTGTCGGACGGTAGTGAGGCCACCTTTCATAACCTCAGTACGGGAGATTTTGTAAAAAGACTAGCCGATAAAGAGGCCAACAGCAAGCGCGAGCAGGCTATCTACGCCGGTATGTGGGGCATGCTGTCCAACCCGGTAGATCAGGAGCTCATCAAGCAGCAATTCCCGAAGCCCAGTGTTACGCGCCGCAACTCCGGCTACGCCCTGGATGCACTGGTGAGAGGCTTCGAAAACCAGAACATCAACCTGTGCCACCTCATTGCCGGGTCGGAAGGTACCCTTTGTTTTATAACCGAAGTAAAAATAGGTTTGGTAGATGTTCCACCGGCTTTCGTGGGGGTACTGTGCGTGCATACGACTACCCTGGCCGAAGCCCTGCACGTCAACCGCGTGGCCATGCAGCACCAGCCCAAGGCCTCGGAGCTCGTGGATAAGTACATCATGGACTTCACCAAAGACCACCATGAGTACTCCAAGAACCGTTTTTTTCTGGAAGGCGACCCGGCGGCTCTGCTGATGGTAGAGTTCTGGGGTGATACCGAAGAGGAAGTCAAGCAGAAAGCCGTATCCCTTATTGCCGACCTGCAGCAGGAAGGGCTGGGCTATGCTCATCCGCTCCTGTTCGGGGCCGACGCCAACAAAGCCTGGGATATCCGTAAAGCGGGCCTCGGGTTGATCCGTAACCTCCCCGGCGACACGCAGCCCGTCAACCTCATCGAGGACTGCGCCGTGGCCGTCGAAGACCTGCCTGACTACATAGCCGATGTAGAACAACTACTGACCCGGCACGGCCTGCACGCCTCCTACTACGCCCACGCGGGAGCGGGCGAACTGCACGTAGAGCCCATGATTAATCTCAAGACCAGCGAAGGCAAGCAACAGTTCAGGCAGGTACTGGCGGATACGGCGGTGCTGGTCAAAAAGTACAACGGTGCCCTCTCGGGCGAGCACGGCGACGGCCGCCTGCGCGGGGAGTTTATCCCTTTTATGATGGGCGAAGAGGTATACGAGATGTTCCGGCAGGTCAAGCGCATCTGGGACCCCAATGGGGTGTTCAACGCCAATAAGATCGTGGACACGCCGCCCATGAACGAGTCGCTCCGGTACCTGCCCGACTACGCCGCCCCCACACCCAAAACTACCTTTGACTTCTCCAAAGACGAAAGTATACTGCGGCTGGCCGAAAAGTGCAGCGGCTCCGGCGACTGCCGCAAGTCACAGCTGAGCGGAGGTACCATGTGCCCTAGTTTTATGGCTACCCGCAGCGAAAAGGACACTACCCGCGCCCGTGCCAACATGCTGCGGCAGTACTATACGGCGGGGCCGGGCCCTAAGGAGGATGCCACCAGCGCTGACATGGTGAAAGAGGCCCTGGACCTGTGCCTATCGTGCAAGGGCTGCAAGGCTGAGTGTCCTTCTACGGTGGATGTCGGTAAGATGAAGGCCGAATTTACCCAGCAGCAGTACGACAAGCAAGGCGCTCCGGCCCGGTCCAGGCTCATCGCCAACTTTACCAAACAGATGAAGCTGGCCTCACTGGCCCCCTGGGCGTATAACGCCGTGTTTGGTAATCCGGCCCTGCGGCGCGTGGCTAATCGCTCCGTCGGCTTCCACCCCGACCGTACCATGCCTCAATTGTCTTCTACTACCCTGCGTAACTGGTACAAGCAGCACCGCAAGAAGTCAGCAGGTACTTTTGAGCGAAAGGTATATCTGTTCTGCGATGAGTTTACGGATTATAATGATGCTAAAATAGGACAAAAGGCCGTACTCCTGCTGGAAAAGCTAGGCTACGAGGTAATCATTCCCCAGCACATAGAGTCAGGGCGCACGTACCTATCCAAGGGCTTTGTAAAGGAAGCCCAGCAGATCGCTATAAAGAATGTAGAGCTGCTCAAAGAGCTGATCACAGCCGATACGCCACTGATTGGTATAGAGCCCTCGGCTATTCTGACGTTCCGGGATGAGTACCTGGACCTGGTTCCTGAGCACCTGGTGGAGGATGCCCGCCGCATTGCGGAGCATAGCCTCTTATTTGAAGAATTTATCGCTCGCGAGATAGATGGTAAACGCATAAAAAAAGACGCTTTCACTACCGAAAAGCGACTTGTCAAACTACACGGGCATTGTCACCAGAAAGCCCTGTCCTCGCTGGTACCCGCCAAGAAAGCTCTTTCGCTACCCGCCAACTACGAAGTACAGCTAATTCCCTCGGGCTGCTGCGGTATGGCCGGCTCCTTTGGTTACGAAGCCGAGCACTATGATGTTTCGATGAAAATCGGAGAACTGGTACTGTTCCCGACGGTACGCCAGCAACCCGACGAGGTCATTATAGCGGCCCCGGGCACCAGCTGCCGCCACCAGATCAAAGACGGAACCGGACGCACTGCCTTGCATCCGGTAGAGATTCTCTGGGAAGCGCTAAGGTAGCACCTGATGGGTGCTACCGTCGTATGTCTGTTGCCGAAGTATCCGGATTTACAATAACATCACCTCTGGTAGTATCCGAAGGTACCACATCCTGTTTAGGTCTCATATTCGGCGTCATTTCTCCGTGGTTAAACCATCCGCCAAAGTGAGCAATAAGCGATAATATAATACCCACGCCAAGTACGAAAAGCCAGATTCTTCTGCTATTCGCCGTGTTTTTGGTCGCATGGGTTTCTTCATTCATTTCTTTTCTGTCCATAACAATAGTCTGTGTTTTTCAATAAGTATGCAATAATTTCGTACCAATAGGTACCCAGGTAGTAAGCCCTTTTGTTTTTCCTGCTAATGTAGAATTTTATCCACTGGATGGCCTTTAAAGCCACTTGGCCAGAGCTTTGGGTTTTTATGTATATTGGCCACCAATTGGAGGAGAGACTATGCCTAAAGACGAACAAAGAGAACAACTGATAAAAAAACTGCGGGAAATCAATCAGCCCGAGGCCTGCCGTATTTTTTTCAAACTTCTCCACGACCTGATTGAGTACCATAGTCTTTCCGAAAACGACAACCGGCTGGCCATCGTAGTCCGTAAGGACAAGATGATCTCGGCCAATGTCAACACCAACATTGCTCTGGCTATCCGGCGCGACAAGGGAGTCCACCTGCTGCTGCTGATCAAGCAGGACGGTAGTGAGCAGCTTTCGGAGATCAATCAATTCTCGTTCGTCAACTTCACCCGAAGCAGCCGGTACGTACACCTGCAGATTCCCTACGAGCAAAAGCACTGGATCGAAAACCCACTGGTCCAGAAGGCCTGGCAGGACTGCATCAACGAAATAGCCGAAAAGATGGGCCAGAGTCCCAAGCGGGACCACCACAACAACTCGGCCTACCGGGCCGCCACGGACGAAGCCTTCCGGGGCGAACTGCTCATGCGAGTCAGCAACCCGGCCAGTGCCGATGACGGTCCAGCGCCCAGCCAGGTGGCAGAAAGCAGCGAAAGCTATGTTTCTCCCAAGAGTCCGGCCCGGCCCGGCATTCCGCTCAACTACATCCTGTTTGGCCCGCCGGGCACCGGCAAGACCTACCGGCTGCAGCAGCTGATGCAGGAGGTAAAAAGCCACTACTCCGTCACGTTCCATCCCTCATTTAGCTACGAAGAATTCATAGAAGGCATCCGTCCCGAGGTAGTAGGCGGTCAGGTAAGCTATCAGGTAAAGAAGGGGATCTTCTACGAAGCGTGCCTCGAAGCTCTCCGGAAGGCCAACTACAGCTCTTTTGAAGGCTGCCTGAGCGATACACCCGACAACCGGCGCCAACGCTTTGCCGAAGCCGAGCCGGTACTGCTGGTAATTGACGAGATCAACCGGGCCAATGTATCGGCCGTACTCGGAGAACTCATTACCCTTGTTGAGCTGGACAAAAGGCTGGGGAGCGTGCATGAGCAGAGCGTACAGCTCCCCTACTCCCGTAGCCGCTTTGGTATACCCGCTAACCTGTACATAGCTGGTAGTATGAATACGGCCGACCGCTCCATTGCCCTGCTGGATACGGCCCTCCGCCGACGATTTGATTTTGAAGAGTACGCCCCCGAACCCGAGCTACTGGCCGGGCGTATCATAGAGGGCGTTGACCTGCGGCAGCTTCTAGCTACCATCAACCAGCGCATCGAAGTTCTTTACGATCGGGATCATACTTTAGGTCACGCTTATTTGCTGCCGGTGCGGTCGTATAGTGAGCTGTGTGAAGTATTCAGGATGAAGATTATACCCCTGCTACGGGAGTACTTTTACGATGACTGGGAAAAGATTCAACTTGTGCTTGGCGATAACACCCGGTGGGGAAAATCGTTTAATGAACAACTGGTGCGTCGTACCAGCCTGCCCGAACGGGAGCTTTTTGGCGAGGAAATACCTCATCCTAACGAGCCCTACCTGTACGAGATCAACCCTTTCCTGACCCGGAAAGAGTATGACCAGGTCCCCCGAGAGGCATTCGTACACATTTATCAAAAACCTACCTAGTATGCATTCATCTGTTCGACTTCTGTACGCGTTATTTTTACTCCTCGGCCTGGCTTCTACCGGTTGGGGACAAAGTACCGCCCCTCACGCCATTACCTTCTCCGCCGGATACAGCATCCCCATCGGGAAGTTTGCCAGCAAGCAATTCAATGACCCCAACGCGGGACTGGCGGGCTCGGGCTACTTTGGCCAGCTTAGCTACGAACAACGCTTCAACTCCTGGCTGGGTGCACGCCTGTCGGGAAGCCTGAATATTAATGAAACCAATCCGGACCCCATCATAGAGCAATACAGTATCTTGCTCCCTAACAGGGACACCTACACGTGGCAGAAGGATGTAACGCAGTGGAAATTTGGATCGGTACTGGCGGGCCCGGCCGTGTTTCTACGCATGGGTCCTATTATACTGGAGGGGCATGTACAGGTAGGAGTAGCCTTTGCCAGATCACCCAGTTTATCAGTGATTGGTACCTCTTCTACCGGCAATTTTCCGGTGGAGGCACGGGTAGCGCAAGCCAATTCTAAAGCCCTGGGCCTGGGAGCCGGTGGCAGCATCCGGGTACCCATTACGGAGCGACTCCATTTCCAGATCACGGGTAGCTGGATTGGCTCTAACATGTACTTCAAAGATGTTCCGACTTACGCTTTTGTAGGTGATGTAGGACCCATCGAATCACTGCAAAGTCGGAGACGCTACATAGGGGTACTCAACGCCGGAGCAGGACTAGCCTTTAACTTTTAGTAGTAGAGTATACTACTACCAGGTTGTTACACCTGGCCGCAGCAAGAGTCAGGTACTTGTTTATGGAAAGGCCCGTGGAGACGCGGGCTTTTACCTTTACTCGGCAGCAAGAGCATTGTCCTCTTTGATTAGTAAAGACTGTCCCCGAATTACCTCATCCACTGTCCTGTCTGATTCCAGCTCACGGCGTAGCTCCGAAGCTGAATTCATCCGGGTAAAGAGAAACAGGAAGTACCTGTCTTCCCCAACCTCAGCCTTTCCCCCAACAAAAGACGCAGAATCCCTATACTTTTTGGTATGCTTCGTCCTGACAGCCTACGAATTACTATATTTGCAGCCGGATTGGCCACCTCCGGGCCTATTCCGTAGCTATTTTTTCAACTCGCTATCAGTAATTAATGAAAGTTCTCAAATTTGGCGGTACGTCGGTCGGTACGGTTGACAGCATCAAGCAGGTAATCAGTATTCTGGAAGATAATCTGGCGCAGGGTACGCGCATAGCGGTGGTATTCTCAGCGATGGGAGGTGTCACGAACCGCCTCATCGAGATTGGCCGAATGGCCGCCGCCGGGAATGGAGAGTACCTTGACTTACTGAAAGCAGTCGAAGAACGTCACTTTACGACCATCCGGGGACTTATTGGTGTCAAAAGCCAGAGCAGTACCTTTGCCGCCGTAAAGGGACTGGTGAATGAACTGGAAGACCTGCTTCGCGGCGTGTACCTTATTCGCGAACTGACCCCACGTACCCTCGACCTGATCATGAGCTTTGGGGAGAGGCTGTCTACGACCATCATTACCGAAGCCCTCAAGAACAGAGGCGTAGCCGCTGAGTACTGTGACGCTCGTCTGCTGATCAAGACCAACGCCAACTTCGGCATGGCTGAGGTAGACTTTGCCACTACGGATCGGCTCATTCTGGAGCACTTTGCCAAGAGTAGTGCACTGCAGTGTATTACCGGCTTCGTAGCTTCATCGGCCGACGGTATTACTACTACCCTTGGACGCGGGGGATCAGACTATACAGCCTCTATATTTGGAGCGGCCCTTGATGCTGAAGTCATCGAAATCTGGACTGACGTAGACGGTATGATGACGGCCGATCCGCGTAAAGTACCCAATGCCTTCACCATCCCATCGATTTCGTACGCCGAAGCCATGGAGCTGTCGCACTTCGGGGCAAAGGTTATTTACCCGCCCAGCTTACAGCCGGCTTTTGCCAAGAACATACCCCTAAAAGTACTTAATACTTTCAATACAGAGTTTGAAGGTACCCTGGTAAGTCGTATCGCCAATGGCAAGGACTACGCCATTACGGGTATCTCGTCCATTGATGATACCGCCCTGGTGAACGTGCAGGGTAGTGGTATGATCGGTGTAGCGGGTATATCAGCCCGCTTGTTCACGGCTCTGTCTGTTAATAATATCAGCGTAATCCTTATCTCACAGGCTTCTTCGGAGCACTCCATCTGCTTCACGATTGACCCCCGCAATTCTGAGCGGGCGCGTGAGGTACTGGAGAAAGAGTTCGAAGTCGAAATAGCCATCGGGGATATTGATAGCATCAGCATCGAGAAGAATGTCTCTATCCTGGCTATTGTGGGTGAAGGCATGAAAAAGAGTACCGGTGTATCCGGTAAGCTCTTCTCGGTACTTGGCAAGAACGGTATTAATGTTATAGCCACCGCTCAGGGATCATCGGAGCTGAATATATCCGTCGTTATTTCCAGGAATGACCTGTCGAAGGCCCTCAATGCCATCCACGGTGTATTTTTCCAGTCCGAAACCCGGTCGCTTAACCTGTTTATCGTGGGTGTCGGATTAATAGGTAGTACTTTGCTCAATCAGCTCTGCGTTCAGGAAAAGTACCTGCGCACCGAAAAGCTGCTGATTGTAAATGTCATCGGGCTATCCAACACCAAGAAAATGCTGCTCGACCCCGTGGGGGTATCGCTGAAAGACTGGCATGACCAGCTGACTGACCAGGGTGTCAAGACCAGCCTGCCCGCTTTTGTGCAGCGGATCAAGGAGCTCAACTTACCAAACAGCGTATTTGTAGACTGTACCTCCGACAAGGACATCGTACGCTACTACGAGACGCTGCTTGACGCCAGCATCTCGGTTGTTACGCCTAATAAAGTAGCCAACTCCGGCCGCTACGAAGAGTACCAGCGCCTGCAGCGCACCGCCCTGCAGCGCGGGGTGAAGTTCCTGTACGAGACCAACGTAGGAGCCGGACTACCTATCATCAATACCATACAGGGACTGATGGCCAGCGGTGATAAGTTTCTGAAAATAGAGGCTATTGTATCCGGTACCCTTTCCTACATCTTCAACAACTTCAGGCCCGGCGTTCAGTTTGTGGACGTGGTACGTGATGCCAAAGCCAAAGGTTATACCGAGCCCGATCCGCGCGACGACCTGAGTGGGGTCGATGTGGCGCGTAAGATCCTGATCCTGTCGCGTGAGGTAGGGGTACCCCTGGAGCCGGAAGATGTGACCGTAGCCCAGCTACTTCCCGATAGTTGCCTCAGGGCTCCCAGTGTAGAGGCTTTCTTTGCCGAACTGGAAGCCTCCAATGAGTACTTTGAGGAGCTGCTGGCCAATGCGCAGGCCAAAGGAGAAGTACTCAGGTACATAGCTACCCTTGAAGAGGGCGTGGCTAAAGTAGAGCTGCGTACCGTGGGACCACAGCACCCCTTCTATACCTTATCGGGCAGTGATAACATAGTATCATTCACCACGGAGCGGTATAAGGACCGTCCGCTGGTCGTAAAAGGCCCCGGCGCGGGTGCCGAAGTAACGGCCTCCGGCGTATTTGCCGACATTATGAGTATCAGTAGCTACCTGGGGTAACAGGCAGAACTATTCTAACCTATGAACTATATAAAAGCCTTCGCCCCCGCTACGGTTGCCAATGTAGCCTGCGGATTTGACATATTTGGCTTTGCCGTGGACGAGCCCGGTGATATCGTAGAGGTACGTCGGCGCGATGAGCCCGGTATTGTCATTACTGACATAACGGGTGACGAAGGCCGACTCCCCCGCGATGCCTCGCGTAACGCGGTGACGGTAGTGATGCAGCACTTCCTGAATAAGCTGAACCGGCTGGACGTAGGCTGTGAGGTAACGCTTCATAAGAATATGCCATTAGGCAGCGGTATGGGCTCCAGTGCGGCCAGTGCTGTAGCCGGTGTATTTGCCATCAACGAGCTGCTTGATAAGCCTTTTACGCGTGAGCAACTACTACCGTTTGCCATCGAAGGTGAGCGCATCGCCTGCGGATCGGCCCATGCTGATAACGTAGGGCCCTCCCTGCTGGGTGGCTTCGTAGTGATCAGGAGCTACAATCCCCTGGATGTCTTTACCGTTCCGGTGCCCGCTAGCCTGCACTGTACGCTTGTACACCCGGACATTGAGGTCAACACCAAAGATGCCCGGTACATCCTTCGCAATGAGGTGTCGCTTAAGAATACCATCTCACAAATGGGTAACGTAGCCGGATTGATCACGGGTCTTATGAAGGAAGACTTTGATCTGATAAGCCGGTCGATGGTGGATGTTATCATCGAGCCCGTACGGGCCATCCTGATCCCGGAGTTCAATGAGGTAAAGCAGGCCGCTATTGACAACGGAGCCCTTGGATGCAGCATTTCAGGAGCGGGTCCCTCCATGTTTGCGCTAAGCCGCAGCCGCAGCGACGCTGAACGTATAGGCCTCGCCATGCAGAACGCCTTTGAGCAGGCTGGCATCGGCAGCAAAATGCATGTCTCTGGCATCAACAAAGAAGGCCCGAAACTATTGGATAAGAATTAATTAGGACATTAACCTACCCTACTTGATCAATCATTATATACATTCTTCACCCCAAATGCTGAACTTTCCTTTTTTAGAAAAAGTTATTAGTACTGAAGGTAAGACGAATATTTGCTCAGACGATGGTAACAGTAACTGAAAAGGCTAAAGATAAAATACTGGAACTCCGTAACGAGGAGAACCGTGCGGACGAACATCATATCCGTGTTGGTGTAGTAGGCGGTGGCTGTTCGGGCCTTATGTACAATCTCGAATTTGATTCGGAGTATAAGCCTACCGACATGGTATTTGAAGATAAAGGCATCAAGATCGTGGTAGACAAAAAGAGTATTCTGTACCTGGCTGGTACCACGTTAGATTTTAGCGACGGCCTGAATGGCAAAGGCTTTCAGTTTGTCAACCCCAATGCGTCGCGTACCTGCGGATGCGGGGAAAGCTTCGCTGTATAAGATATTTAGAGACACTCGCTGAAGGCGTTGTCAAAGAGTTTTATTTTTGATTAAGTGTAGTTTAAAGCGTCGCGAGCTTCCACGCGGCGCTTTTTTTATGTACTGGTTCTAAAACTCAGGCCAACCCTCTCAAAGCTTAGGCATAAGTTTTTAACTTGCCGCTCCTTTTAGATATACACCCAAAATCACACATACGAATGAAACCTACTCTCTTAATACTGGCCGCCGGCATTGGCAGCCGCTACGGTGGCATCAAACAGCTCGACCAGTTTGGTCCCAATGGTGAGACCATCATAGATTACTCCCTTTTTGACGCCATTCGGGGTGGCTTTGGCAAAGTGGTATTTATCGTGCGGGAAGAAATAAAGGATGATGTAGAGGCCATTTTTGCCCCCAAGCTTCAGGGAAAGATCGAGTATGACTTTGCCATACAGGGCATACAGTCGTACGTTCCTGAAGACCTGGGAACTGTGGAACGCACTAAACCGTGGGGAACCGGACACGCCATGCTGTGTGCCTGGGAGCAAACATCTACCCCTTTTGCGGTAATCAATGCCGATGACTTCTACGGACGTGAAGCTTTCGCAACCATGGCTGAGTTTCTTCAGAGCGATACTGATGATAGCCAGCACGCCATGATCGGTTACGAACTGAAGCGTACCCTATCCGAAAATGGTACCGTGTCGCGTGGTGTGTGTGTAGTAGATGAGAACGGTAACTTGTCATCAGTAGTAGAACGCACCAAAATATCCCAGGATATGGACAAGATCTACTACGAGGAAGATGAGATGCTGACCGAACTTGCTCCCGAGACCATTGTATCCATGAACTTCTGGGGATTTAAGCCATCTATTTTCCCCATTACCAGGAAGCTGTTCGAATCATATGCCCGGGCTAACTTCACCACCCCTAAGGCCGAGTTTTATATTCCCTACATCGTCACCAACATGATTTACAATGATCAGAGCAAGTGCAGGGTATTTACGAGCCAGTCGGATTGGTTTGGCGTTACCTACCCCGAAGATAAGCCCACTGTACAGGCAGCCCTTGCTGAGTTACATACTTCGGGCAAGTACCCTGCCAGCCTGTGGTAAGCCTTTGATATACCTTACTACATATAATAAAAGCCCGGCTCCGTCGGGCTCTTTTATTTCCTACCCTGCTATGGCCACTTTGCAAGCACACTCACCGGATCTTTTTCAGACGCCTACTCCTCCCCTGTTCAACTTTCAGGAGTGTCTGTGGTTTCTGGACCGCAACTATGACGACATCATGCACCGGATACTCCCCGATGCGGTCATCAAGCCCGCCAGAATAGCCGGAAAGCCTGTACTGGTAAAAATATATGAAGGTGAGGGCTGCCTGATCAGTGAAGTACTTCGGGGAGAGGTGACAGACGAAGCAGCTCTGGTGAGGTACGTACGCGATCTATTTGATCTGGATACGGACCTTGCACCATTTTACGAGCTACTCAGGTCTGATCCGGAGCTTGCCTTCATGGCTGACGAGTACCGTGGCCTGCGCCTGATCGGTATTCCTGATTTGTTCGAAGCCCTTTGCTGGAGCATCATTGGCCAGCAGATCAACCTGTCCTTTGCCTATAAGCTCAAACGGCGGCTGGTAGAGACCTTTGGTGAACGGATAGACTGGCAGGACCAAACGTACTATCTGTTTCCGGAGCCGGAGCAGGTAGCTCTGGTGTCGCCCGCAGCGCTACGAGCTCATCAGTTTTCGGAACGGAAAGCCGAGTACCTCATTACAATTGCCAGGGCTTTCAGCACGGGTGAAGTTTCTAAAGAGCTGCTCACTGCCCTGCCTACGCCCGAAGCCATGATCCGGCAGTTGACTTCGTACAAAGGCATCGGTGAGTGGACCGCCAACTACGCCCTTATGAAATCCCTGAAAGTAGCTACCTGTATTCCTTACGGTGATGTAGGCTTGTATAATGCATTGCATAAGGTAAAAGGCCTGGCAAGGCGACCTGAGCGGGCCGAACTGGACGCCATTTTCAGCAAATTCTGTGGCTGGGAAGCCTATCTTACCTTTTACCTCTGGCGTACGCTGAGCAAGCCTGATCTGCCCTCAACGGCCCCTTAACAATTTTTTTACAGTTGATTTGGCAGATTTAAGCAGATAGGGCTGGGATACTATGGTAAAAATGAGTTATTTACTACTTATAAATCTTTCAACCCTAACTACTGAACAATAGATTGGAGGATCTTTAAAACATTTCTTTTAAAGCTGACTTATAATTTATTAAACACAATTCAACAAAGGAATGGCAGTATTACTCAATTTATCTACTCTTTTTGGTGCTCCACAAATTAACTTCACCCAAATTGACGGACTTACAAAAAGTGCCCCCGAGATTATAGTATGGGCCGCACCAGTCATGTTTTTCTTTGTGCTAATCGAGTGGTATATCTCCTACCGGCACGACAGGCACCTGTATGACAAAAATGAGACCATAGGCTCAGTACTGGTCGGAATCGGGAATGTGATAGTTGCCTTTCTCCTAAAATTCTCGCTGTTTTCCATTATAGTCTGGATGTATAACCTGGTGCCCTGGCGTATGCACTTTGCCTGGTGGACATTTATACCCTGCTATGTTTTCTTTGACCTGTGTAGCTACTGGGCGCACCGCATTTCACACGAACAGCGGTTCTGGTGGGCTACGCACGTGGTACACCACAGCAGCGAAAACTACAACCTAACGGTCTCGTTCCGCCTGAGCTGGGTACAGCACCTGAAGCTGATCTTTTTCTTCCCCATTGCTATTATGGGCTTTCACCCGGTCATATTCTTTATTGTTAACCAGATAGCGGTACTGTTCCAGTTCTGGGTACATACGGAGTACATCCGTAAGTTGCACCCTGCTATCGAGTACATCTTTGCGACTCCATCCAATCACCGGGTACACCACGGCTCACAGGAGAAGTACATCAACAAGAACTATGGCGCTACCTTTATATTCTGGGACCGGATGTTTGGTACCTATCAGGAAGAGGAGGAGCAGGCTATTTATGGTATTACCACCAGCTTAGAGCATAAGGCCAATCCGATCTACATCAACTTCCACGAGTACATGGATATCTGGGAGGACATGAAGAACGCCAAAGGCTTCAAGATGAAGCTGTTCTACCTCTTCGGTGATCCGATTGATGTAGCAAAGGCCAAAGAAGTTATCAACGGGAAGAAGAAGCCCGTACCCATCAAGGAGCTCGGACAGGAAAATTTAAAAGCAGCTACCAAAGCTTCATAATCAAAAAGGAGAGCCTACTGGCTCTCCTTTTTGATACGTAAATAGTAGTTGTTCCTATTTCTTCACCAGGGCATTGATCATGCGCTCAGCTAAGAACTTATTACCACTCTCAGTAAGGTGAACCCGGTCGGTAGTAAGTACGCCCGATTCTTTGTTTTCGGGGTTATTCTTCACGAGGTACTCCTGGAAGTCTTTCCGCAGATCTATCAGCGTCAGATTATGCTTTGTAGCCAGGTCACGGATAAATCCGGCGTAGCGGTTGAGGTCCCCATCCTGCTCGTTGGAGTAGTCGGTCTTTTCTCCGATCACCGACGGAGTACACAGTACTACCCGGATATTATTGGCCTGTAGTTTTTTGATGATGGCTTCGTAGAACTTCACATACTTATCCGGATCGGTACCGGTGCCGTGGGTGCGCTTGTGCCATACATCGTTAATACCTACGTATACCACCACTACATCAGGATTTTTGGCCAGTACATCCTCATCCATACGCAGGTACAGGTCATATACTTTATTTCCGCCTATACCTGCTCCCATCAGCTCATACTGATCACTCTGGCCACGCGCCTGCAGGAGTTCTTTCATTTGGGTAATGTACCCCTTAGGACCTACGCCCGCCTGGGTGATGGAGTCGCCAAAAAATACGATTCGGGTAGGCTTGGCCTGCTGCATGGCCAGCAGGGGTAAAGTCATAAGTGCAATTCGTAATAGCTTATAAAAAGTTTGCATATAAAGGTTGAAAATGGTTTTGAAATAGAAAGAATGCCTGCTGCCGTACCTACCTATCCCTCCTCAAACCACCGCCTGAACTGCGATGCCTTCTCCTTACTGACCGAAATAGTCTCATCAGGCGCCGCCAGCATGACCAGTTCCAGCTTTCCCGTATAGTGAGTACGGTAGCCTTCCAGCGCCTCCTTCCTGACCGTATACTGGCGACTGGCCCGGAAGAAATGAGCCGGATCCAGTAGTTCGTCCAGTTCGTCGAGTGAAGCGTAGTCAGTAATGAGCCGCTGCCCCTCCGACGTGACCAGCCAGATGACCTCATCACGCACAAAGAAAGCTACCCGCTCGGCCGGTACAGCCACCACCGTGCGCTGGTGATGCGCCAGGAAGCGTTGCTTGTAGGCTTTGGTGGGACGCGAATCCAACTGCTCGAGCAGACTACTCAGCTGCGCCGGAAAGTGGGCAGGCCTATCGGTACCCCGCCAGCGGTGGTACTTGTCAAAGGCCCGCTTCAGATCCTCTTCGTGGATAGGCTTCAGTAGGTAGTCAATGCTATTGAGGCGGAAAGCCCGGATGGCGTAGTCGTCGTAGGCCGTAGTAAATATAATAGGGCAATCGGTGTCGACCTGGCGAAATATCTCGAAGCTTACCCCATCCGACAGCTGAATATCCGATAAGATCAGGTCGGGGTGCTGATTATTTCTGAACCAGCTGATGGCGGCTTCTACGCTTTCGAGCGGGCCGTCCAGTCGAGCCTCGGGTTCGAGTTGCCGTACGGTATTTTGTAGGTTACGGGCAACAAGCGGTTCATCTTCAATGATAAGTATATGCATAGAGGAAATACGGGGGTAAGTAAATCATCAGAAGGGTCCTTTGTTTGTAGTGCTGACGGCCCCGCTTCCGGCACCCGGCATTTCACCACGTACCAGTGGTGTATCCAGCTTTTTGCCACTAAACCAATCTGAATCCGCAGGCGTAAGATGGTCGGGTTGGGTATCGCCGGTCTGGTCTATCCAGTTCTTAAGTACCTGTTTCAACTTCTGCCGTTCTTTTTGGTGAGCAGCCTGTTCAGCCAGGTTAGTCAGTTGATAAGGATCTTTAGCACAATTATACAGCTCTTCGACGGGTCTGGGTTGGATAAAATTATCCTGCTGTGCTTTGGTAAGCTCCCCAGTCTGATAGCCCTTCACTAAATCCTGAAACGCTGGCGAACGATGAATGTCCGAAGCCGAAGAACTGGCAAACTGTGGGCGGCCATTGTAGATATAGAGCCAGTCTTTGGTCCGTACCATACGCTCGTAAGCTTCGTAGTTGTGCCAGTTGTGCTCCGCAAACACATAGTTGCGGAAGCTCCTGCCGGGCTCTTTGAGTACTTTCGAAAAACTTTTCCCCTGAAAGCCCGGGAGTGCCGGAAGCCCCGCCAGCTCGAGTATAGTTGGGGCTATGTCTATTACACTGATCAGGCTCTCCGACACCTGAGGTTCTTGTACCTTTATCCCATTCTTCCATTTGACAATAAAAGGTGTCCTGATTCCTTCGTCATAGAGGCGCGTTTTATTTCGGGGAAAAGGGCGCCCATTATCAGCCATTATTATGATCAGTGTATTATCGAGTACGCCCTGCCTTTTAAGTTCTTCCTCCACTTCACCTATATAGGTATCAAAGCGGGTTATTTCGTCGTAGTACTGCGCCAGGTCCCTGCGGGTAGCGGGAGTATTGGCCAGGTAGGGAGGAGGCGATATGGCATCAGGAGGGTTACTGCCAGCGTACTGGTTTTCGCCCCACTCCCGATGCGCATCCAGAGCCGCAAACCACATAAAGAAAGGCTTCTCCCGCGGCCGGTCGCGCAGCACGTTTACCCACTGCTCCTCTCCCCCATCTCCATTCCCTTTGGATTGTAGCAGACTAAAATCTTTGACGGCATGGGGTCCCGAGTGCCATTTGCCAGCAGATACGCAGTGGTATCCGGCCTCTTTGAGAGCCCCCGGAAAGGTAGGTACTTCGGCGGGTAATGGTGTATGCAGTTCGGCCGCACCGGTGTTGTGCGGGTACCGTCCTGACAGAATGCTGTTGCGGCTGGGGCTGCACGAGCTGGCTGTCAGATATACATTAGTAAAGCGTAGCCCTTCCCTGGCTATACGATCTATATTAGGAGTTTTGACTTCTTGGTTGCCATAGCAGCCGAAATCATTCCAGCTTACATCATCCGCAATAAAAATGACCACGTTGGGACGCTGCTGAGCGAGGAGAGCCTGTACTGACAATAGTACTATACTTACTATAATACCGAAGTGCTTCATTAGTTAATGCATATTAGTTTATATACTATAAGCCTGCATACCTGGACACTTACTACTAGTCGATCAGCTCAATCATGGGTGTTTCAAGAGAGTAGCGGAGCAGAAATGAGCGCCCCGGCGTTAGTTGTGTGGCCAGCGCCTGCGGTACTCTCAGCCGACGTACCTGCTGCTGTATCAGGGCCAGCACCACCAGTCCGCCACCGTTGGCCTCTACCGATAGTACCTCTCCGTACAGCAAGGGCTCCTGACTCAGTTCCTGCCTATGGGTATAGACTTCGCCGGGGCTTCCCTCCTGCGCTACACGCCCTCCTTCGATCCGGGCTACGCGGTCGGCCAGCCGGAATATCTCCGCCAGATCGTGCGTAACCAGGATCATCGTGAACCGGTACCGGCGGTGTAGGTCCAGTAGTAAGTCCTGCATCCGGTACCGCATGTCGCGGTCCAGAGCGGCCAGAGGCTCGTCCAGCAGCAGTACCTGGGGCTTACGTACCAGCGCCCTGGCCAGCGCAACTCGCTGCTGCTGCCCGCCCGATAGCTGAGCCGGCTTCTGGCCGGCCAGTTCGGTGAGCTCTACGGCACGCAGCAGTTCGTCTACTATGGCCTCCTCCTGCCCCTTATCCAGCGCAAAAGTCAGGTTTTGGCGCACCGTCAGGTGGGGAAACAGTGCATAGTCCTGAAAGACAAAACCCACCGGCCGCCGCTGCGGCGCCCTGAAAACACGCCCCGTCGTATCCGTCCATACTTCGCTGCCGTGCCGGACTAGCCCTGCCTGCGGCTGAATCAGCCCCGCCACGATCCGGAGCAGGGTAGTTTTGCCGGCCCCCGAAGGCCCCGTCAGCGCCAGTATTGTCCCGGGCTGAACCGCCAGCGCTACCTCCAGGGATATCACCCCCTGAGCCGTATTCAGATTATGCCGGATCGATATGTCAAGCGGGGTATCGGACACGCAGCAGACGGTTATTGATGGTATAAATGATGGATAAAATTAAGAATGTTACCACAAAAAGCACTAGTGCATACTGGTTGGCCGCATCATAGTTAAGCGCCTCTACCTCGTTGTAAATGGCAACGGAGGCTACCTTGGTCACGCCGGGTATGTTACCACCGATCATCAGTACTACCCCGAACTCCCCCACCGTATGGGCAAAGGTAAGTACCAGCGCCGTCAGGATGGCGGACTTGCTATTGGGAAGCAGCACCCTGAAAAAGGTAGTCCAGGCGCTCTTACCCAGCGTATAGGAGGCCTCGCGCAGGGATGGCGGCAGCGACTGCAGACCTGCCTGCAACGGGTAGATCATAAAGGGCAGACTATAAATAACCGATGCTACTACCAACCCCTGAAACGAAAATACCAGCCGCAGTCCCAGGGCTGACTCCAGCCACTGTCCAAAGGCCCGGGAAGGACTGAAAGCCAGCAGCAGGTAAAAACCCAGCACCGAAGGCGGCAGTACCAGCGGCATACCTATGATAGCCTCTATAATAGATCGTCCCCTAAACCGCGTAAACGCCAGCCAGTACGCCAACGGCAACGCAATCACAAACAGGATCAGGGTAGTAAGAGTAGCCAGTCGTAACGTAAGCCAGAGAGGTTCGGGATCCATGTAAGCTGCGGGTAGGGGTTTAAGATTAGCCGATTCAGGTACTTAATTAGCCGCTACTCTACGGAGTAGCCGTACCGGCGGAAAATTGCTTTGGCTCTTTCGGAATACAAAAACTCAAAAAACTCGCGGCTGGGCTTGGCCTTGAAGGAATCTTCGCTGTGGCGGAGCAGTACAGCCGCCTGCTCGATGGGCTGGTAGGCTGAGCTGTCCACTTTTACCCAGCGTCCCTTTCCCCGCATTTCGGGTGACAGTACTACCGACATAGCCGTAAAGCCCACATCGGCCGCTCCCGAAGCGATGTACTGAGAGGTCTGGGCGATGCTTTCGCCGTATACCAGCTTTCCCTTTACGAGCTCGTAGATACCTGCTTTCTGCATAGCCTGTACGGCGGCTTCACCATAGGGAGCCGTACGCGGATTAGCCATTGCTATTTTGCGGATGGAGTTTGCTGCCAGTGAGTTGACAGAGAGGTCGGTGGCTGTGGAGTCCAGTGTCCAGAGTACCAGGGTGCCTCGCGCGTATACGCGGGGAGCCATATCACTCCCTCCGTGCTTATGGATTTCGGCGGGGTACTGGGTATCGGCTGATACGAATACATCAAAGGGAGCCCCTTCACGGATCTGGGTGGTGAGCTTGCCCGATGAGCTTACTACCATTTCTATCTCGGTATCTGATTCCCGCTCAAACTCTTCTTTCAGCTCCTGCATTACGTACTGCACGTTAGCAGCGGTAGCTACTACTACTTTTTTATTAGGTTCGGAGCAGCCCGCTAATCCTACAAATACGATCAGCAAGAGTATTACCTGATTTGTGTACCCTGACAAATATCTCATTACATACTGAGGAGATGATGTAGGGTAAAGGTAGTAAAGAGTTAAGAAATGTACGAATGGGAAGCCCACTAGCACAAAGGGAAGAAGGTACCGACTCGTGGTGCTCATGTAGTACAGCCACGGGCCGGCAGGACACAGTACCTCCTAAGATCTGGTCTGCCGAAAGGCGTAGCCTGAGGATCCTGTGGTACCTAATGAGAATATCAAAATGGGTACAACTCTGACAAAGGTATACAGAGAGCCCCTACTCCATGGTAGAGGCTCCCGTAGCAGATGCACTTCAACCGTTTCTTTTCATGATACGAAATGCGGCCAGAAACCAGAGTACCATACCCACCGCCATAAGCGTTTTGTTCTGATCCTGTGAAATTGTACCCGAAAAAGCCAGCATGGAGGGTACGATGGTCAGTCCCAAACCAATGGCACCGATTACATAGGCTAGTGTTTTAGATAAAGTCATACTACGTAGTTTTGAAAGAGCTTACTAGCTGAGTCTTATATAACATCAACGGTGTGAGATACTTTGGCTTTGGATGATTGGAAAACCTTGCTCATGACCAGGTACAACCCAACCGCCACAAACCAGCCTGGCAGCCCCAGAAAGAATATTTCGATACCGAACACCCAGTTCAGAACCAGACAGAATGCCAGCGTCAGTACCCAGGTGAGTCCGGCGGCCCAGTTGATATATAATCCCTTCTTACGGGCATATTCTTCACTCAAACCCAGGCGAGGCAGCAGATATACATCCGAGAAGATGATAGCACCCATCGGCATCAGCAGCAGCCCATACAGGGCGACAAAGTCCAGCAAGCGCATTACCAGCGCCGGAAACATGGCCGCCGAGGTAGTGATCAACCCTACCAGCAGGGTGATTTTCCAGGTCTTCCACTTGGGGTACCACGACTGCAGGGCCAGCCCCGCCCGATAGATGGTAGGATTGGCCGTAGTCCAGCCCGCGATGACCACACAGATCACTCCCGCCAGTCCGGCGGCGTAGTAGGCTACCGGTCCGGGTGAAAACTCAAGCTTGTTAGCCGCCTGCTGCAGAAATATGGCATACAGGATACCCGATGCACCCCAGGCTATGTAGTGCCCCAGGAGCATCCCGGCTCCTGACGTAAAACCGGCTTTCCAGCTGCGGGCGTAGCGCAGCACCGACATATCGGCCATACCGATATGCATAGCCATGTTGCAGAACCACGAGAAAAACATGACGTGCCAGAAGGTAAACTTCGACTGCCCTTCCAGAGGTACTCCGGTCCAGATCTTGTCGTTGGCCACACTCCAGAAGTCGCCAATGGAAGTAACTCCTGCCTCGGGCAGCACCGCCACGGCCGCCGCCACAAACACCAGGAACAGCCAGGGAGCCGCCAGATTGGCTACATAAGAGACCAGATCATAACCAAGCATGGCGATAATGGTAGTCACCAGCCCCACCACCAGTACTATACCTATCCACAGGGCGCTATTGGGCAGAATATCCTGTAGTGTAGGCAGTGGCAGGTTGAAGGGTATACCCACCGCCGTAGCGGATACCGCGATCATGGAGCCCGCCAGGAAGCAGAACATCAATGCATTGACCAGGTTGTATACTTTGGTCAGGCGCGGCCCGCATATCTTTTCAAGCTTGTAGTACAGTGTGATACGCTCCTTTACAGCAATAGGGGCACAAAGGAAAGCCCAGCTTAGTACCGCCAGAACGTTACCTACCAATAGCCCCAGAACCAGATCCCCTGCACTTACCCCATGCGCTACGAACAACGGTCCGATTACGAACTCTGTACCAGCCGTATGCTCTCCCGCGTACAATCCCAGAAAACTTTTACTACTCCGTAGCTTTCGCTCCGGTACACGCTCGCGCTCGTATTCTTCGACGGCGTTCAACTTATCAGTAAGCTGGGTCAGGTTCATGGGCAATCAGGGAGGTTAAGAGTTGAGTATATCAATTTATTAGTCGCATCGTGCGTGAGTACCAGGTAGCCTTCTGTATGTACTGTACTACCTACATAAAGTCAACCAGTCTAACTATTTCCTCCCGAAGTACTATTTCTTTTTACTAATAACTTTCCTGTGGTGTCATGTAAGACAGCTACGCGCCAGGCTTCTGATTTTATGGCGGCCATTGCTGATATTTGCTTTGAAAACATCACTACCTCTAAATTACCCCATCCATGCGCACCATATTGTTGCTGTTTCTGTCCAACCTGTTCATGACTACCGCCTGGTACTGGCACCTTAAGTTTCGGGAGACCGACCTGTGGAAGGTGATCCTGATCAGCTGGCTGATTGCCTTTGTAGAATACTGCGTAGCCGTACCCGCCAACCGCATCGGGTCGTACAGTTTCAATGCCTTTGAGTTGAAGACTATTCAGGAAGTGGTAAGTCTGACGGTGTTTGTAGCCTTTGCTTTCATTTATCTGAAAGAACCCATACGCTGGAACTACCTGGTAGGCTTTGGATTGATCGTACTGGCGGTGTACTTTATATTTAAGAAGTGGTAGAGCCGGTATTCCTATACGGAACATCCACGCATTCAGGAGATATAAAAAAAATGCTCTTGCCTTTCTCCTTTTTGAGCGGCAAGAGCAACATACTAATATCAGGCACCAACGTAAGGCTTTCCTGAAGAATAAGTTAAGTGTGTGTATAGTAAAAAAGTCTTTGGGGACTTTGATCTAAAACTACAGCCTAACGAGCATAATACTCATTCTGCAGCTTTATATAAAGTTCATGTAAATCAGATGCTATGCTTGAACATTCTTCCAGACTCAGCTGCACTCCGTTTTGCTTTACGGCGGCCAACTTCTGGTTACGGGTCGCATACTTCCCATATCCCATCAGTCGGATTCGGATCGAAAGCCACAGGGGCAACAGGGCTTCCGAAAAATTCTCTTCATCAAGCTCGACAAAATAGCGGTCCTTATGTAGCAGGCGGGACTTAACATCTCCCTTTCCGACTATCAGGCAATTAATGATTGAGTAGAGCTTTTCATAGATTTCACACGAGGAAGTGTTATTCATTTAGATGATCACAGTTATTGGTAGGGTGGATTATAAAATATACCAGCAATATCTGTAAATAAATCTAAAATGGCAAGATTTTTGATTGCACTTTTATCTCATTTTTTATCATAGATCGGTGGTAGCCAGTTCACCGAAATTATTTTTATCCGGTATAACCATTCCGCTCTCTTTCAGACAGCCCGTAAGTACGTATAGTTTTTTCTTGTAATACTCTCCGGCCTGCACCTCCACCAGCGATACTAATTCATCCCTTTTCACTACTACTACTTTTGTCTTCTTTCGTAACAGTACAATAATTCCATCCCGCAATCCTTTTTCTACTTCGTACTCTTTGATATGCTTAAATAGCAGGGGAAACTGATCGTCATACGAGGCCAGTATTGCCCCGCGAAATTCCCCATACGTATTATCAAAGATTTCCTCACTATCAGTCTGGGCAGCAACAATATAGGGGGACGTTATTGATATGGGAGAGAAATGGCTCTTTTTGGCATTCAGGTAGGTAGCAGTAAGAGCAACGATGGCACAAAACAACAAGGTCAGCTCCATGGTAGCGACCTTTGGGTTTGGTATTTTTTGATTCATGAGAACGGTTAAGATGGATATATGTCAATTCAGTACTCAGACTGTCATTATAAATGTAAAAAAGACTCTAAGCATGTAGTCTTTAAGTTGCCTCCCATACAACTATCTACCTCGTTATATGTTCTGAAATGCTTATAAAATATTCTTCAAGTATACCGATATATACTATATGTCCCAAAAAATATTTTTTAACGGTAAATTATAACCCATGAAAGGACATGCACAACCATGGCAACAGAGACACTATATTTGTCTCCGCCATTTACTGCGCAAAAACCTTCCGTATCAGACGTAATTGCAGGCGGCTACTTACCGGTAGTAAGTTGAAAAAGAAGATAGGTTACTAGCAGAAGAAACTGTACGACTATAGGATTCTGCTTCTTTCAACTCAGCATTTACCGCTACCGACAGGTTATTGATTTTCATAGCCAGCTCATAGCATTCCTGCTCCGACATCTGACTTATATTACACATGATCTGATTTTTCAGGACTCCAGCTGATACAGCAAAAGGATCTTTTAACCCACTGGCCTGTCTGACTATATCCTTCCATGTAATAAGAAGATTATCAGAAAAATAATCAGGCTCCAGAATCTGGAAATAAGCTGCGTTAACTAAAAAGGCTTTTTGCAAATCATGGTGATGTGAGGCAAGTGCTTTCAGAAACTTCTCTAATTCAACAAGAAGATAAATATTTGACTTTCTCATAGAATAGTTGCCCGTTTATTATTTGCAATAAACATATAAAAAATAAGCGATTTCCAAGCAAATATACTTTTGCAAATTATTAGACTGTAGTCAGAAAAGATAAGAATAGCATCGCTGACACAACGTCAACAATTAAAAGTAAAGAGTTGTTTAATACAATAACTATTTCATTTAGCGTAAGAAAAACAAACTACTAAGGCCGGCCTGGCTACCGCACCAGCACTTTCTTTACTACTACACCTCTGGAGTTGCTAATCCGAAATAGATAAAGGCCTGGTGCCCAGTACTGAGTATTCAGAACAGTCTCCTGCCCGGCTTTAGCTGACACTGGTTTTGCCAGTACTGATACGCCCTGTGTATTAAGTACTTCAATGTCGGCATCGCTGTCGGTCCTTATATATACGTAGTCATCGGCCGGGATGGGAAATACCTCAATACGCCTGCTAAGTGCTGGCTCGGGAGCCGTAATGGTCACGGGCAGGATATTGGTTAGCAGGTGGAGGCCTCCGGCATTGGTACCTATGGCCACATCGGGCTTTCCGTCACCGTTATAGTCGGCCACGGTGGGCTGGAGGTAAGTACCCAGGTAAGGCTGGCCTGATTGACCAAGTACCGGATTCTCCACCAGCAGGCTGTCCCGCTTGCTCCACTTGCCCCACTCACCGGTATGGAATAACCTCATGATGCCGCTCTGGTCGGTGGTAAGCAGGTCGGGCTGGCCGTCCATATTTATATCATCAACGGCGATGCTTACAAAACGCCCCCGGTAGTTGAAGGCAACACCAGCCAGTTCATCGGTCTGGTGCTGGAATACCGGCTGCCGGGCAGTGCCGGTATTGAGGTAGTAAGCGATGTTTCCCTGCGTTTTGCCCACGACCAGGTCCAGATCGCCATCGCGGTCTACATCATAAAAATAGGGAGCGTCGCCGGGCTGCAGCTCGGCAGGTAGTATCAGCTCTACTGCCTCCGCAACATTGAGCCGGGCAGCCTCACCACGAGTCGCCCGATTGGGAATGTAGCGGTACTCCAGCCCCCGGAAGGTAACGCCCGACCATCCCAGATCCGGCACCCCATCGCCGTTAAAATCAGCCCACTGGGGACGCATGTTAGTAACCAGCTGCAGTTCCGACAGCGAGAGGTAGTCTTCGGAGGCTACTTCGTACCGCGGCTCACGGCTGGTACCTACATTGCGCAGATACCACATACTGGCCCGGTACCCATTGGTCTTACGCATGCCTCCCGTACCAATGAGGAGGTCCAGGTCACCGTCGCCGTCTATATCAAAAAAGGCCGGAGCGGCATTCTCTCCTACGTCTATCATCTGGTCCTGCAGGAACCCTTTTTGGCGCAGTACGAAGTCCGGTTGCGTGTCTGTACCGTTGTTGTGGTAGTACCAGCCCGAAGCGCGGAAGTCCATGAGGTTACCTTCGTTGGCATAGACATTGGGCGCTGCCAGCAGGTCCTTTACGCCGTCAAAATCTACATCTTCGTAGAATACAGCCGGAAAAATGGTAAAGTTGATCGGGTCTTTGGCCGGAAAATCCACGTCGAAGCTGCTGTAGTTCGCCACGCGGTTGCCTCCGGTATTGACCAGGCGGGCTATGTTATTGCAGGACACATGCCCCATCAGCATATCCTTCTTCCCGTCCCCATCAAGATCCTGAACCAGCAGGGTATTTCCCGCATGCATAGGCCGGGCATTGGGAGCCGTACGGCTAGCAAGATTCTCCACCGAACCGCAGTCAATACCAAACTGGAAATCATTGCAGTGCTCCTTCACAAAGTTACCCCAGCATACCCCGTTGCGTACAAACTCTAGACTATCGGGAACACCGTATTTTTCCATGCTCATATTCTGGTGCATCTCCACGTAATTGCCCAGCAACTCAAACGTAAGTACATCCAGATCGCCATCATCGTCAATGTCGGTCAGTGCCGGTATGTCGGTAGCAGCTACCAACAGGTTGATACGGCCCGAGTACCCCCACGAGTACAGCAAGGGCTTCACCAGCTGCCAGCTCCAGGTAGTACCCGCCACCTCCTGCCGGTATACCTGTACACCCTGCGGAGTGTAGGTAAAAAGATCCTTATGTCCGTCCCGATCATAGTCAACGAGCAGCATCCAGTTTTGCATGGCGGGGAAGCGTGCCTCGTAGGCGGGGGCATACCGGTAAGCTTTGGCAGCCGGGTCGGCCAGGAAGGTAGTAACTTTACTATTGGTACGATCAAATACCACCAGATCCTCTACGCCGTCGTCGTTCAGGTGCATTTTGGAGAATTGTCCGGCGTTGAGTCCGCCCGCCCACGGGTTCAGCATAGGCTTGCCCTGATAGGTAACCGGCGTCAGGGTGTCCGTCCTGAACCAGGGCGTCTGAGCCCGCAGCCCGAATGGTATCTGAAGAAGTATAAATAGATACAGGAGAGGTATTCTCATCGTTGAAGAATATTCATGTATTTTTGGACCTACGAATAAAATCAGGTTTTGGATGACCTGCTCTAAAATAAACGAAAATTACCGCTATTTGGTCTTAGCTACTATTCTATAACATGTCGACTACCACTGCCGAACTATACCAGATCTACCTCAGCCACCGGACGGTATCCACCGATACGCGCAAGATTGAGCCCGGCTGCCTGTTCTTTGCCCTTAAGGGTGACAAATTTGATGGAAACCTCTTTGCCGCCGAAGCCCTCGCCAAGGGTGCCGCCTACGTAGTAGTAGACAACCCGGAGGTAGTGCAGGACGATCGCTACCTGCTGGTAGAGGATGTACTACTGGCCCTGCAGGACCTGGCCCGTCACCACCGCCGTACGTTCGATTTTCCGGTGATTGGCCTGACCGGCTCCAACGGCAAAACGACCACTAAAGAACTGATAGCCGCCGTACTTGCCATGAAGTACCGGACCTACGCCACGCGCGGCAACCTTAATAATCACATAGGAGTACCGCTTACCCTACTGGCTATTGATCCCGATAAATATGAAATGGCTGTGGTAGAAATGGGAGCCAACCACCAGCAGGAGATAGCCCTGCTCAGCCGCATCGCGGAGCCTTCGCACGGCCTGATCACTAATGTAGGTAAAGCACACCTGGAAGGCTTCGGAGGAATTGAAGGTGTTCGTAAGGGGAAAGGCGAGTTATATGACTTCCTGTCTAAAAAGAAGCGGACTGTATTTGTGAATGCACAGAACGACGCCCTGATGGAAATGATCAGCAAGCGCCATGCTTTTAAAGAAATCGTTTTTTATCGCTCGGAAAATGGCGCTGTTAATCCTACCCTACTTGAAGATACTCCACGGGTAGTATACCGTGGCAATAACGGCAAAACCGTGACTACCCACCTGCCGGGTAGCTATAACTTTGATAACATGTGTGCAGCCCTGGCCGTAGGTATCCATCTGGGTGTAGAGGAAGTGGATGCTCATGAGGCCATAGCTAACTACCAGCCCGACAACAACCGCTCGCAGGTACTCCAGAAAGGCTCCAATACTATTATACTGGACGCTTATAATGCTAATCCTTCGTCTATGGCGGCGGCCATTGGCAACTTTACCCAACTCAAAGCCAACCGTAAGATGGTGATCCTGGGTGATATGCTCGAGCTGGGCGACGAAACCGAAGCGGAGCACCTGGCACTAGGGCAGTTGGTCGCACAGGGTGGGTTTGACCTGGTTATTCTATCCGGCAAGCTCATAGCGCACGCCTTACCTCCCCTACCCAAGGCGTACTACTTCCCGGACAAATTCTCGCTGCACAACTGGATCATGGATAACCCCCAGCAGGATACCCATATCCTGATCAAAGGCTCACGGGGGATAGGCCTTGAGAGTGTGGTGCAGTTTCTATAAAGTACTTGCTTTGAGGGCAGAAGTCAGTACCCTGGAGTACATCAGGAGCTTCTCTTCATAATCAGGCAGATACTATACCAGTACTTAATAGGCTGCTGTTCTTATCCAGATTAAGAATAGCAGCCTATTCCTTTACCTACTTAGATGCATACTATTATTCCTAAATACTCTTCTACCACCTCCCCTATCATCCACATCCTCCCCGAACTGATATTTATCAGCTCCTGCTTTCCGTTTAACATTTTCCACGAATCATACTACGCCCTGACTTGGGAGTCTCTTCGGTGGCCTGTAACTTTGCATTCGTTAAAAAGTGCAACTCTTATATACTACTAATCATGAGAAACTCAATTATATCTGTAGGTTCGGTTTTCCCTGAGTTCAAGAAAACTGCCGTTGTATCCCTCGAAAAAGGTCAGGAGTTTTATGACATTACTTCAGAAGACCACAAGAATGCTGGCAAGTGGATGGTGATGTTTTGGTGGCCTAAAGATTTCACATTCGTGTGCCCTACCGAAATCGCTGAATTCAACAAGCACGTGGAAGACTTCGCTGATCGTGACACGATCCTGATTGGTGCTTCTACTGACACTGAATTCGTTCACTTGGCATGGCGCAAAAACCACGATGACCTGCGTGGCCTGCAGTTCCCTATGCTGGCTGATACGTCGAAGTCACTGGCCGAAGAACTGGGTATCCTTGAAGCCAACGAGAAAGTAGCATACCGTGTAACGTACATCGTAGATCCACAGGGTATCATCCGTTGGGTATGTGTAAATGACCTGTCGGTAGGCCGTAACGTAAACGAAGTGATCCGGGTACTGGATGCTCTGCAGACTGACGAGCTGTGCCCCTGCAACTGGACAAAAGGTGAGGCTACTATCGAAGCTTAATCTTTCGTAAAGGCAGAAACTATACCGGGGGTGGCCTAAAGCCTCCCCCTCTTTTTTAATTCTTATTTAACCAGATCAATTACCATGTATCCATTTGCCGCCGCGACCAACCCGAAGGAGTCGCTATATAAGGAAGTAAACCTTCCAACTGATTTTGAAAGCGTATTGCTTGACAAACTAGCCAAGCAGGACCACCGTTACCTCAAGGACCTCAAGATCAACGTAGGCAACGTACTTAAATCGCAAAACCTGAACCGTAAGGAAGCTCTCCTGCTGGCCCTGGGTGTAGCTATCAACGAGAAAAGCACTGCCCTTATCGCCGCGCTGGAAGAACTGGCCGCCAAAGAAGGAGCTGATGAGAAGGAACTGGCTGAGGTAGCTTCGTGCGTATCGCTGCTTAATGCCAATAATGTATTCTACCGCTTCCGTCACTTCGTGAAGAAAGAGTACTACGAAACTACTCAGGCGGGTATCAAGATGAGCATCATGATGAATCCGGTACTGGGTAAGGAGTTCTTCGAACTGCTGAGCCTGGTGGTATCAGCCCTGAATGGCTGCGAACTGTGCGTAACTTCACACGAGCAGTCGGTACTTGGCCACGGGGGTACCCAGGCCCGTATCTTCGACGCCGTACGCCTGGGAGCTATCTTCAAGAGCTTCTGCGTATTGTTGTAGTAGGTAGTATTTCTCAGCCTAAAAAAGCGCAACCCTCATTCAGGTTGCGCTTTTTTGATGAAAATGGCGTCAATTTGTTTTTGTTCTTATCTTGTTATTCGTCAAGAGATTCCTGCCAGGCAAAACAAGCTTCTATTTTTACAAATGTAACATCCACTTCTAGCCCGACTTATTCCTGCCATAAAGCTACGCACGTATGAAACCAAGATTCTATCTCTTATTGCCTTTGCTGTTACTACTCCTTAAGCCAGCAACCAGTATAGGTCAAATATGCCAGGAAGTGAAGCTGCATAACGATCAACAGCGAAACTTATTGATGGAATATATACAAGAATCTTATCAGAAACGGTATTTCTTGGGGGATAAAGGAGTGGTACACTTAACGAAGTCTAAGGACCTTATGGGGAGAGAGACGTGGTACTTAGAAGCAATCGTTGATGACCGATACCGGGACAATCCTCCAACGCAGTGGGCCTCCTTCAATGGGTACGTAGTCCTTATTTACAACCAGGATCATCTACCGGGCCCCTTGACTGAAAGTCAGAAAAAAGAGTTGATTAGTTGCCTGCAGGAGGTCATTCAGGACCGACTGTACATTCGCCCTCCCAAGCAGGAAAGATGGTTTAATGTAGAGGAAAAACCCGGAGTACCTGTCCGCCATGCCAAAACCGGCGAACCGCTAAGAATAAAACAATTCCGTATACGAGGTGGAAATGTATACAATGAAAAACAGATTACTTTCTATCCTGATGGTACTTATACCGTACTGATCCCGGTATGATGGGATGCCCGAGGCTCCCGCCAGTTTCCAACTGCTGGGATATATTTTGCAAGTCTTTGACTTGTATGCCCAACGGTAACTACCCTACTACTACCTATCTGGAAGTCAGGCATAAAGAAAATGAATTGATGCGCCAGTCATAGACTTTATTAATAGCCTAAGCCACCAGTTGCAAACTGGCGGCAGCTAGGGGTATAGTACCTGCTATAAGCTTAAAGGACAGCCTGGTGAAGGCTGTCCTTTAAGCTTATGATGATCGTAGACAAAATATCTGAAAAGCAGTTATATAGCTGATGATCTTTCTAGATCTTTCTGCTGCAGTAGAGGCATATTAGATAATATATCCAATTTTAAGCTTCATTGGACAATATTCATCTACTTTTCTTCTAAAAGTTAGTCTTAGCTGGTACCTTTGTCATTATTCTGACTAAAATCAACATACTGATATGTCAACTTCAACACAAACGTACATTCCGTACAAAGTAAAAGACATTACACTGGCCGAGTGGGGTCGTAAAGAAATCACCCTGGCTGAGGCCGAAATGCCCGGTCTAATGTCAATCCGTGCTGAGTACGGACCTCAGCAGCCCCTGAAAGGCGCCCGCATCGCCGGCTGTCTGCACATGACTATTCAGACCGCGGTACTGATCGAAACCCTGACTGCTCTGGGTGCCGAAGTTACCTGGTCTTCCTGTAATATTTTCTCTACGCAGGATCACGCCGCTGCCGCTATCGCTGCTGCCGGTATCCCCGTGTACGCCTGGAAAGGCATGAACGAAGAGGAATTCAACTGGTGTATCGAGCAGACGCTGTTCTTCGGTGAAGAGCGCCAGCCTCTGAACATGATCCTTGACGACGGTGGTGACCTGACCAACATGGTATTTGATGTCTATCCTGAGCTGATCCCTAACATCAAGGGTCTTTCAGAAGAGACTACTACCGGTGTTCACCGTCTGTACGAGCGTCAGAAGAAAGGTACGCTGCACCTGCCTGCTATCAACGTAAACGACTCAGTAACCAAGTCGAAGTTTGATAACAAGTACGGTTGCCGCGAGTCACTGGTTGACGCGATCCGTCGTGCCACTGACCTGATGCTGGCTGGTAAAGTAGCCGTAGTAGCGGGTTATGGTGACGTAGGAAAAGGATCGGCTGAGTCACTTCGTGGAGCTGGCTGCCGCGTACTGGTAACCGAGATCGATCCTATCTGTGCCCTGCAGGCTGCAATGGATGGCTACGAAGTAATCCCTATGGACGAAGCTGCTGAGCGTGCTAACATCTTTGTTACGGCTACCGGTAACGTTCGTATCATTACGGATCGTCACTTCCGCAAAATGCGTGATAAGGCCGTAGTATGTAACATCGGTCACTTCGACAACGAGATCGACATGGCGTGGCTGAACCAGGCGTACGGTCATACCAAGTCGCAGATCAAGCCTCAGGTGGATATGTACAACATCGACGGTAAGGACATCATTGTACTGGCCGAAGGCCGTCTGGTGAACCTGGGCTGTGCCATGGGTCACCCATCATTCGTGATGTCATGCTCATTCTCTAACCAGACCCTGGCGCAGATCGAGCTGTGGAACAACTCACAGAACTACGAAAACAAAGTATATGTACTTCCTAAGGTACTGGATGAGAAGGTAGCAGCTCTGCACCTGGCTCACGTAGGTGCCCGTCTGGAGACTCTTGAGTCTGATCAGGCTGAGTATATCGGTGTAACGCCTCAGGGGCCGTTCAAGCCGGATACATATCGTTATTAATAGGTTTGCAAGTACTTATATAGTAAAAATCCCCGGCCAGTTGGTCGGGGATTTTTTGTTGAGCTTTTCTACAGAAATCAGCGTCTGACCAGATAGCGGTTGCCGGCAAAGAAGCGGTTGTCGTAGTAGAGCACGAAAGTCTGCTCAGGATCTTTCCTGCTGTTACAAACCAGCGTCAGATGATGAACATATACGCCCTCCACCCATATACCCCGCATAATGGTATAGCCGAAGTGAAAGAAGCTATCTTTTTTCTCTTCCACCTCCGTCACGATAAATTCGCCCTGCCGGGCCATTGAGTCCTGACATTCCTTTACGGGCAGCTCCGTCATCAGATAGCGACCGTTGCGATAATCAATCTGAAAATCTGAATTGCCCATGCGGGACCTGAAATACGTTTGTTGTGCATACACCTGACTACCTCCGACGAGGCAGGCTACTAAGAGTAGTTTTTTAATCATACATTCACAGAGAGGATACTATATATAGAGTGGGTATTTGTTTCAATGTCAACTCTATACTCCCCGTGCATTCATCGTGCCAGTTTTTCTGCTTTTATTCCTGAAGGTGAATACCCAATCCGGTGTGCTATGATGTATAAAGAATCCCCCTCCATACCAAAGGGCTTATTGTATACTGACCAGGGACCACTGTTGGTAAAGCGGTAGCCAATAGATGCGCCCGGAGTAGCCGATTGTATAGCCACACGCCCCTCTTTCTGCTGCACAACCGGAGTAGCCGTAACGGGAGCTCCTTTGCTCAGATCAGAGGTTCCCCACCATTTCCGGACCATGTCCATTTCGGGCATAGCGCCGTAGTCGCCGTAGCGCTGCTGCCATTCGTCCATCTTTTTCCGTAGCTCATTCAGCTTGGTCTGCATATCCGGTTGGTCCGCCAGGTTCGTAAGCTCCATCGGATCTGCCTGGCAGTCGTACAGCTCTTCCCGAGGCTTGGTCTGGAACCACCGCATCTGCGTCCTATTCAACTTGCCCTCGTCCCGCAGCCGGATGATGTCCTGCATGCCCGGCTGTTGCAACCGGTACTTGATGTCCTGATAGAAGGGTTTCTCGGGCTGGTAGTTGCGAATGTACTTGTAGCGCTGGTCGCGTACCGCCCTTACCCGATCTATCTCCGAATCCATCCGGTCGCGGGCGGCGTAGATGTACCGGCGAGGAGCCTTGCCCTTGTGCTCACCCAGGAATGCCTGCCCCTGCATGTGCTTCGGGATGGGTAGTCCGGCCAGCGACAGGGCCGTAGGGGCAAAATCTACAAAACTAATTAATTGATTGTCAGAAGTACCGGCAGCACGTTTATCCGGAAAGCGCACGATCAGAGGCGCCTTCAGCCCCCGGTCGTATAGTTCGCGCTTTACAAAAGGCAGACCGTCGCCGTGATCACTGTAAAAGAATACAATAGTATTATCAAGCAGGCCATCCTCTTCCAGTTGCTTCAGTACCTCCCCTACCTGGGCATCCATCCGCATCACGTTGGATTGGTGGCGGGCTATGTCGTGGCGTACCTTCGGGGTATCGGGGTAGTAAGGTGGTACTACTACATCCTCCGGCCGCACCAGCAGCGGCTCCTTTTCCCGCGACCACACCTGCGACTCGTGCGTGGTTATGAAGTTGAAGATAGCGAAGAAAGGCTTTCTGCCCTCTTTAGTCTTTGTACTATTCCGCCAGTGCGCACGGGGGCTACTCTCATCCCAGGCCGTGACGGGTGCCTCAAACTGGTAGTCCTGCTTTACATTGTTGGTACAGTAGTAGCCCGCCTCCCGCAGGTACTCCGAGAAGCACTTTACCCCCTGGGGCAGCACCGCTGAATAGGGTACAAAGCCAGCCGGATAATCATCTTTGGCATTGGCTGAGAGCGCCAGCGTACGCATGTTATGGGTACCAATGGAGGTCTGGTACATGCCCGTAATCAGGGACGAGCGGCTCGGCGCACATACTCCCGATGTAGAGAATATATTGGTATACTTGATGCCCTCCGCCGCCAGCCGGTCGGTGTGGGGGGTACGGGTGAGCTTACTGCCGTAGCTGGCCAGGTGCTCCGGGCTCATATCCTCGCAGGTGATCCATACTATATTCGGACGCGTATCAGCCGGTGGCTGGGGTACTTTAAAGGCCAGTCCAACAGCCAGTGCAATAAGTAGCAGGCAGTATTTCATAGGGAGCAAGGGAGATAGTGAGCTACATAAGAATTTCACCTGCAAAAGTACTTCAGGAGGTAGCATTTACTCTTAGCTTCGGGGCCGCCAGCACCCTGTCCTTGACTATTACTCTACCGGCCTGAATCTAATATTGGTACTTGATGAATGAATCATTGCGTCAAAGCGTTATCTTTGTATCATTAACCGAACATACTTTATATAAGTAAGATATGAAATTTGGAGTAGTAGTATTCCCGGGCTCTAACTGTGACGATGACGCCGTATACGCTTTACAGCATAACCTGGGCCAGGAGGTAGTAAAGCTCTGGCACAAAGACCACGACCTGCAGGGCTGCGATATGATCGTATTACCTGGTGGTTTTTCATATGGTGATTACCTGCGTTCGGGAGCTATTTCCCGCTTTTCACCTATCATGAACGAGGTGATTCAGCACGCCAAGCGCGGAGGCTATGTACTGGGTATCTGCAATGGTTTCCAGATCCTATGCGAAGCTGAACTAACCCCCGGCGTTCTGCTGCGTAACAACGGACAGAAGTTTATCTGCCGTAATGTGCATCTAAAGGCTCAGACCAACAATTCCCTGCTGACCAGCGGTTTGGATATGGATAGAGCTTTCAAAATACCTATCGCCCATGCCGAAGGACGCTACTTTACGGATGCTGACTCCCTGAAGCGCCTCAACGACAACGATCAGGTACTGTTCCGCTACTGCGATGAGAATGGTAACATCACCGACGCAGCTAACCCCAACGGTAGCCTGGAAAACATAGCCGGCATCTGCAACGAAGGCCGTAATGTATTTGGGATGATGCCTCACCCTGAGCGCGCCGCTGACTGCGCCCTGGGTAACACCGACGGAAAGATTATCCTGGAGCAGGTCCTGAATGTACTTGTTTAGGTGTTAGTGATTAGGTATTAGCTGTTAGCTTTACTTTTAACTACACTTATATAATAGCAGATAATAACAGAAGAGGGTGAAACGCTAACCGTTTCACCCTCTTCTGTTATTTAAAGTAAAAAATTATTAGCTAATACCTAAAGGCTAATAACTAAAAGCTATCAGCTAACACCTACCTATCTCAGATCCACTACCTCTACACCAGGATACTGCTTGGCGTTGAAGGCAAAGAAGGTATCGGCTACATTTACATTAGGCTGGAAGTTGTCCACCTTGTACGTTACACGCTGACCATTCTTCTGGAAGATCCTCCAGCTCCTGATCGACTTGTCTGCCTTATTTACCTGGATCTCTACCTTTGCCACCTGACCATTCTTATTGGTAGTTGGAGTCAGCTCTACTACTTCGTAGGTTTGTCCACCTTCCTTGGTCTCTTTCAGGAAGTTATACTTAAAGCCATTCTTATAGGCCGTATAGATCTTGGTGGGGTCCAGGCCACCGGCTTCATTCGGATCAAAATCCTGGATATTCACCTCGTTGGTTTCCTTGATATAGGTAGCCATGGTAGTACCATCGTTAAAGATCTCCTGCCCGGCCATCTTCAGACGGAACTTGGTACCCTTTACTGTAGCATCCCCTTTCAGAGGTTTACCACCTTCGGGAGTATAGGTAAAAGCCGCCTTGAACGACTTCATGTTCTTGTACTTATCGCTCATAGCGTCCAGTATAGCCGCGGCTTTCTTGTCGTTCTGAGCCAGTGTGGGGTTGACTAAAGCAGTCAGAAAGCCAGCCATCACCAACACTACTACTACTATTGTTCTTTTCATGATTTATATTGGTTACTATACTTATATTTAGATAAATATCTCTCCACCTGATCGTACAGGCGTTCAATACATTTGACAAGCCAACTTACATGAGGTTTAACGTAGCAGCATGATTCCTTGTTCCCGATGTTAGGGGAGCGGGAGCTACTAGGCAATGGCCATGCTCTTCATGTGCTGCTCCAGACTTTCTAGATCGTGGAAAAGTACATCACGGGCTTTGCTTCCGGTAAAGGGACCTACCACACCAATGACCTCCAGCTGGTCCATAATGCGTCCGGCCCGGTTGTACCCCAGCTTCATCTTGCGCTGAATCAGAGAGGTACTACCCTGCTGGTGCGTGACGATCAGACGGGCCGCCTCACCCAGCAACTGGTCGAAGTCCTCCACGTTCAGTTCGGCGCGTCCTTCTCCACCGTCTTCACCCTCGTACTCCGGCAGTGCATAGGCCTCTTCATAGCCACGCTGACTACCGATAAATTCACATATATCCTCTACTTCGCGGGTATCAATGAACGGACACTGCAGACGCACGATGTCGGAGTTGATCGCCAGGAGCATGTCCCCCTGCCCTACCAGTTGTTCGGCTCCACCCGTATCCAGGATGGTGCGGGAGTCGATGCTGGACGTTACCCGGAACGACAGACGGGCCGGGAAGTTGGCCTTGATCAAACCGGTAATAACTTTGACCGAAGGCCGCTGCGTAGCCAGTACCAGGTGAATACCTACCGCACGCGCCAGCTGAGCCAGGCGGGCAATGGGGGTCTCTACCTCTTTACCGGCTGTCATCATCAGGTCGGCCAGCTCATCTATGACCAGGACGATATAGGGCAGGTACTTATGTCCTTTTTCCGGATTCAGGCGACGCTGTACAAACTTGGCGTTGTACTCCTTGATGTTACGTACAGCGCCTTCCTTCAGCAGGTCATAGCGCGCGTCCATCTCGATACAGAGGGAGTTAAGGGTATAGATTACCTTCTTGGTATCGGTAATGATCGCCTCTTCGCTATTAGGCAGCTTAGCCAGGAAGTGACGCTCCAGCTTGTTGAACAGAGTAAGCTCCACCTTCTTGGGATCTACCAGTACGAACTTGAGCTGCGAAGGGTGCTTCTTATAGATCAGCGAGGCCAGGATCACGTTCAGACCTACTGATTTACCCTGTCCGGTGGCTCCGGCCATCAGCAGGTGGGGCATCTTGGCGAGGTCAGCAATGTGTATTTCGTTAGAAATGTTTTTACCCAGTACTACCGGCAGGTCGTAGTTGGCTTTCTGAAAGCGTTCGCTCCCCAGTACCGAACGGATAAATACCGTCTCGCGATTCTTGTTAGGTACTTCAATACCGATCGTACCCCGACCCGGCATGGGCGCAATGATACGAATACCCAGAGCCGCCAGGCTCAGCGCGATATCTCCTTCTAGGTTCTTGATCTTGGAGATACGCACGCCCGCTTCCGGTATGATTTCGTACAGCGTTACGGTAGGGCCAATGGTAGCCTTGATCTTGGAGATGTTGATACCATAGCTGCCGAGTGTTTCGACAATGCGGTTTTTGTTGCTCTCCAGTTCTTCCTGTGATACCTTCTCCTGCTGGCTCTCGTTGATTTCATTCAGGAGATCCGCGGTAGGGAACTGGTACGAGGGTAGATCAATCGTAGGATCGTAGTAGCCCGCCTCCCGAAGGATCTTTTCGCTGATGTCCTCTTCATCGTCCTCCACCGGCAACGTCAGATCGGGGCCATCTTCTACCTCCAGAATAAGGGGAGGCTCCGCGGCGGCCAGCACCGACTCATCCAGGAAGAATTCGTTGCGCCGCTCCACCTCTTCGTAGTTTTCCGGCACCTCCATTAGTGGCTCTACCGGCTTGGGTAGCGGCTCTGGTAGCGGAGTACGATCCGTATCCGTTGGGGTACTCTCGGGTAAAACTTCGTCGGGCAAAGCATGTACAGGTGGTACATGCTGAGGCGGTACTTCTTCTTCGTAGGTATACTCCTCCAGCGGCCGGTAGGTACTAACCGGCTCGGGCTGTGCTTCGGCCATTTCCCCTGTTTCCACACCATCCGTATCTGCCGACGGGTAGTCGGCCGGAGCGTACGAGTCAGCCTGGGCAGATGTGGCTCCTTTCTTTTTCAGATTAATGGATGTAACCTCGTAGAAGTACACCACGTAGAGGAAGAGGACGAAGGCGATAGCCAGTATACTACCCCAGCGCAGCAATCCGAACAGCAGGAGGTTGGCCTCGTAGCCAAAGCCCCCGCACAGGAAACTCAGGCTTTGCTCGGTACCACTCATGAGTACCACGTAGCCCATGAGCATGCTGATCCAGAGGGTGTAGAAGATTACCTCCTTGGTAGTGCGCGCCAGGGGAAGCAGTTCGCTCCTGAATACCAGCTTCCAGCCCGACAGAAAAGGTACCAGCGGTAAAGCCAGGGCCGCTACCCCAAACCAACGGTACACAAAGATATGCGAGGCCGTAGCGCCGAATAACCCCAGGGCATTGCGGGTCTGGCGGCCAGCCTCCCGTACGGGTTCCTGCCCCAGTCCGTCCACCACGCTCTGGTCGGCGGTACCGGTGAAAATATAGGATAAGAAAGAGATTTCGAGCAGAAGCCCGATCAGCATAAAGAACATGCCCCAGGCGAGCGAACTTTTAGGATTGGAGATGATACCTCTCCAGTTCAGCGAGAGCTGAAATCCGGATGAAGTCTCCTCCTTCTTTTCCTTCGGGCGAATTGAATTTCCTCGGGGTGTTTTCTCGGGCATTGTAGCAATAATGATTTACAAATTTCTCTCTAATCGAAACGTCACATCAGGCGCGAGGCTCATTTGCCGAGACTAATGCTTTGCAGATACGGCGGGCCAGGCCCGGACCTTCGTATATAAAACCGGTATATACCTGCACCAGGGAGGCTCCGGCCTTTATTTTTTCGAGTGCATCGGCAGGAGATGCTATTCCTCCCACGCCAATGACAGGGAAAGCATTCTCCGATTTACTACAAAGATAACGAATAACCTCAGTGGAACGGTATCGGAGCGGCTCCCCGCTCAGGCCACCCGCCCCTATGTTGTCCACTTCTTCGGCCGGTGTAGTCAGTCCTTTACGTACTATAGTCGTATTGGTGGCAATCACTCCCGCAATCTTTGTTTCTTTTACTATATCAATGATATCATCCAGTTGGCTCTGATTCAGATCGGGCGCTATCTTCAGAAAGATAGGCTTGGCTTTGGGTTTGGTCAGGTTCAGGGTCTGCAGCTCCCGAAGCAGGTGCATGAGTGGTTCTTTTTCCTGCAGGTCACGTAGCCCCGGTGTATTGGGTGAGCTTACGTTGACTACAAAGTAATCCACCACCTCGTACAACTCATGAAAGCAGGCGATGTAGTCGTCCAGCGCCTGCTCGTTGGGGGTGACCTTGTTCTTACCGATATTTCCCCCTACCAATATGTCCGATTTCCGTGCCTTAAGCTTAGCGGCCGCTACCGAAGCTCCCTTATTGTTGAACCCCATGCGGTTGATGAGGGCGCGGTCAGCCTTCAGACGGAACAGGCGCGGCCGGTCGTTGCCGGACTGCGGGCGGGGCGTAACGGTACCTATCTCTACGTACCCAAATCCCAGCGCCGCCATTTCATCCACCAGCTCAGCATTTTTATCAAAGCCCGCGGCCAGTCCTACCGGATTACGGAACCGCAAACCGGCTACTTCCTGTACCAGGGATGGATGCTCATATACAAAGAGCTTCCGCATCAGGCCGGGCACCAGCGGCAAACGATAAAAAAACCGGAGGGCATCACACACAAAATGATGTACCTGCTCGGGGTCAAGCAGAAAGAGGAGGGGAAGCAAAAGACGTTTGTACATACCGCAAAAATAGAAGGTTCGGGGGATGTGAAAACGATTGTTAGGGGATTTATTTTTTCATTCCGGATAGTATATTTTTTATAAAACAGCCTGCCCTAACTATGGTTAAACGACATTTCTTATAAAAGCAGCCTTTTATACGCATATGCCACGCCTTACCAAGCACGACCCCTTTGAATTAACACCCTTTACTCCCCTATCAGTATCCGAATTGACCTGCACCCGGAATTGTACTTAAGCACCAAAGCGCCACCTATCACTAAGTGGCGCTCCGGCTTGTTACTACCCAGGTCAGCTTTTCTTTGTCTCGAGGGCCGTCTCAATTTTGTATTTCAGATAATCACGGTGGGTGCGGGTAGCCGCATCGTCCGTTTTAGCGGTAGCGAGCATCGTCTGTATGGCTTTTAGCTGACCAAAAGCGGTGGTGCGGGCTACGTGATCGTACTCCTTACCCTGCATGATACCTGCCAGCCGGTCTACGTACTCCTGCTGCAGATTCTGGCGCATGGTATTGACCGATTTATTCATATCAGCTTTAAAGATAGCCTCGGTGAGGTCGCTGGCGAAGCTATTCAGGTTGTAGCCGTTGCCGTAGAGCTGGGTGTTGGTAATGCGCTCCCACACGTTTTTGTGCATCAGCTGATTCAGCAGGTCCTGGTGAATCATCAGGACGCGGCCGTGTATCTGCGGATCTTCGTTGCTGCCAAAATGATCAAATCCCCGGCGCTGCGTCTGCAGATAGGCATAGATACCGTCCGGTACGTTAAAAGCATCGGGAGCAAAGCCCAGCTGGGCCAGTGCCTTCATGGCCCGCTTCTGCTCAGAGGCCGGTACGGGGGTAAAGGGTTGGGTAGCTCCGGTCTGGTTGTTATAGGCACGATCTACGTAGATACCGCCGATGTACCGGCTGATGATGCGCAGGCTGTTGGCCTGCTCGCCGGTAAGTACCAGGTAGGCATTGCGTAGCTCATGGAACGACTGGTCGCTGGTGATGAGCTTCTTGCGGAGGGTAGGATAGGCTTTCTTCACCAGCTCTACCCGATCTACTGCGTAGCCGATGGCATCACCCGACATATCGTTGATCATGACCCGGGGATCGATACCTTTGCCGGGGGCGCGCATATCATCGGCGTCGTTGCCAAACATAAGGGCCGGCTCGGTGGAGCGGGCCAGTATCCGGCGTAGCTGCGCCTCATCCACGGGAGCATAGCCGTACTCAATTACCCACAGGTCGTAAGGGCCGGGCTGGGTAGTGTAGTAGTACCCTTGTTTAGTCCGGTCCAGGCTGTAGTTAACCGCCGGGTAGTCCATTACCGAACCGGTGAGCCCTGCCTGCTCCGCCCGGGTACGGTCGTGGATGTCCTTGTGGTGGATCATCTGACTGGCCTTCATGTTGTGGTTCAGCCCCAGGGTATGCCCTACCTCATGCAATACCAGGAAGTACAGCGACTGCTTGAGCATCTCATCCTTTTCTACTTCAATACCCGAGCCGCCCAGGGCATCCATCATCTGCATACCAAAGAGGTTGTTCTGATGCAGGGTACTACCCAGCGTACAGAAATGTCGGTTGCCCATTTGCTGTACCTCGGCTTCTTCCAGCCCCAGCGCTGCGCTATTGAATACCTTACCCGACTGCAGGCGGTTGGTAACAAATACGTACTCCAGCATGATGTCGGCGCCTAGGATCTGGCCGGTACGGGGGTTGACGAAGCTGGGACCGTAGCCACCAAAAGGAGGTATGGGCGAGGAGGTCCAGCGCAGTACATTGTAACGCATATCACCGGCGTCCCAGGTGGCATCATCCGGCTGCTCTTTGACCACCACGGCATTTTTAAATCCGGCTTTTTCAAAGGCTTTGTTCCACTGGAGGGTGGCGGCCTTGATCGTAGGACGCAGTTCAAGTGGCGTAGTATTCTCTATCCACCAGACAATGGGCTCCACGGGCTCCGACAGAGCAGCGGTAGGGTCTTTCTTGACCAGGTGCCAGCGGTGGATCAGATCGCGGTAGGGCGTTACCTCCGGACTGGTCATGTCGGTAACCTTGTCGCTGAAGTACCCTATCCGTGGGTCGTCGCGGCGCGGCTGGTAGTCGTTCTGCGGCATCTGGATCAGGCTGTGCTGTACCTTTACCACTACGTTACGGCTGTCGGTTACGGCGCTGGAGCCATACTTGACGGGGTACGGGTTCTCAAACGCATACTCTACCACGATATCCGTATTCTCCGGGTAGTTCCGGATGGCCGAGGTCTTGGTTTTCTCTTTACTTAATTTTCCCAGATCAAACGACTGCCCGGGCTTGCTGTTGGGGTTGGGAGATGGCTTGATCTGCCCCAGTACTTCTCCCAGGAAAATATCGTCAGCCTTAATGAGGAAGGCCGTCTTCTCATCATTTTGTGCTTCGATTTTCTGACTGGCTATGATCGGACGGTTGATATTGGCTCCCTCGGCCCGCTTGAGCGCATTGTCCTTATCAAAGTAGAAGGAGGTATTCTCCCCGATCAGCTCCATGCGGTCAAAGTAGCGCCGGATCGAGAAGACCCCGTTGTCGCCGTACGCGCCCCTGAAGTAGCCCGCGTCGAGTACCCCATCCGTCACATGATTGAAGTAGATGTACTCCTTATCTACCTGATCGTTGCGCACCAGCAGGTAGGCCGTTCCGTTGGTGGTATCCTGGTACATGGTAAATAGGCCCGGGTACTCCTTGCATTTCTTGATTACATCGGCGAGTTTCTTGGGAGGGGCCTCTTTTTTGTCGGCGGTGGCCGCCGGTGCTGCCTCTTTCTCCTCTTTCTTCTTCTCCTTACGTGCTTGTGCATGAGCACCGGTAAGCGGGACCGTTACTACGCAGGCTGCCAAAGTGGCAATACACACACCTGTTCTGAATAGTGTTGACATAGGTACAGGATTTAGATATAAAATATAGTATTAGCAATGTGCTCAGCCCTTGCTGATGCAGCCATAGACAAACGGCCCTGCCGGTCCGTCATTAGGCGGATCGCATCAGAAGTGGAGTAAGGAGTGGAAATGGGAGGTAGGTATTGATCTAACTGATCGGGGTACTAACTATGTAATGCAGAGCTGAATCTCGAACCAAACTCATGCAATACTACTTTTCTACAGGAAGAGTAGCCTTGCCACCGTACTCATTCGCGCTACTGTACAGCTAAGCCTAAGGCCGGAACTCCGGCAACAACAGGCACTTAGGTATTTGCCTACTAATATATTATAAGTTTATTCGTATTCAAATAGTAACCTATAATTCCTTTAGCCATGCCCCTTTACGAGCAGGTAATCCAGCAGGAGTTGCAGCAGTGGCAACACAAAATGCAGAAACCGCCTTCAACAGCCAACCGCCTGGCCAAGGCCATGCAGCGCCGGATCAACCGCATCATACCCGATAAGGTACATCAGGCCGTGACGGCTGCCATCAAGCAGATGACCCGGGCGGTGCTGTACGGAGCTGGCTTTACTACCCGCGCTCCGGCTACAGAATGCCGGCTGCAATCTTGTGAAGCTACAGTCCGGCAGCGCATTGATTTTTATAAGAAAGCGGGAGCTACCGAAGGGGCCGTAACGGGGGCCGGGGGTTTCTGGCTGGCCGTAGCGGACTTTCCGCTCCTGCTGGGTATCAAGATGAAGATGCTCTTCGAGATAGCAGCCCTGTACGGACACTCCGTGGATGACTACCGCGAGCGGCTCTTTATCCTGCACATTTTTCAACTGGCTTTTTCGAGTCAGGAGCGACGGCGGGAGGTATATCAGCAAATAGTAAACTGGGATGAGCATTGCAAACAACTCCCCCAGGACATCAACCAGTTTGACTGGCTCACCTTCCAGCTCGAGTACCGTGACTATATAGATCTGGCGAAGATGGCGCAGCTGATACCGGGTGTGGGGGCTGCGGTAGGGCTGGTAGTTAACTACCGGCTCATCGATAGCCTGGGTACTACCGCGATCAATGCCTACCGGATGCGCTGGTTCGAAGCCAGGGCTAAAGAAGAAAAGCTGCCTCCTCCACCAGAGAGAAAGCAGCTTTAGGATTAAAAGTACCTGTTTCTATACCCTAATCCTGTTTCAGAATAGAGATAGAATTAACACAGAAGCGTAGCCCTGAGGGCGGCGGCCCGTCCGGAAACACGTGCCCCAGGTGGCAGTCGCACACGTTGCACATAACCTCCACGCGCCGCATGCCGTAGCTGGTATCCATCTCGTACTTGATTGCATCCTGCGACACCGGCTCCGTAAAGCTCGGCCAGCCCGTACCCGACTCAAACTTTACGGTAGAGTCGAACAAGGGGGTGCCGCAGCAGCGGCACGCATACAGGCCGGGATCGTGGCGATGACAGTACTCCCCCACGAAGGCCCGCTCAGTACCCTTCTGCCGGGTCACGAAGTACTCTTCCGGCGATAGCAATCCCTTCCACTCTTCTTCGGTTTTTTCTACCCGGCGCGGTGGCTCGGGACTTCCTTTGCTGGCATAGTCCAGCACATCATTCCAGTTCATAGTATTAACAGTACGTTTGATATCCTATTGTATATTAAGTCACATTGTATATTAAGTCACAACAACCGATCGTCCACTCTGGTTTGAAACAGAGAGGGGAGCCGCTCAGCAGCTCCCCTTCTCCCGTATTACCAGTAGTATCTGATCCTATTTCTTAGCAGCCTTCTTTAGCGGCCACTGGTACTGAAACTGATCGTTGATCGGAGCACCGAAGTAGTTAACCTTCAGGAGGTCGAGGCGCTTCTTGTGTACATCCCAGCGCTTGCTGAAATCCTCAAAGTCTTTCTTGTCCTTGGGCGTCCAGCCCACCTCGGCCAGGGCAATGGCGCGTGGCCACACCATGTACTCTACGTAGGCAGGTGTTTTCATGTACTCCGTCCATACGTTACCCTGTACACCCAGTATGTACTTCGCCTCCTCGGCCGACAGCTCCGTGGGTGTAGGCTCATACGAGTACGACTTGGCCAGGTCAGTGAAGCCACCGAACGCTACGGGCTGGGTCTTGGGATCGGCCTGGTAGTGGTCGAGGTAGCAGAAACCGCCGGGTGTCATGATGGCCTGGTGCCGCTCCTTAGCCGCGGCAATACCTCCTTCGGTACCCCGCCAGCTCATGACGATGGCATTAGGTGAAAGCCCTCCTTCCAGAATCTCATCCCAGCCGATCATCTTGCGGCCTTTGGACGTGATAAACTTGTCAATGCGCTGGATGAAGTAACTCTGCAGCCCGTGCTCGTCTTTCAGGTCATGCTTTTTGATCAGTTCCTGCGCAAAGCGGCTTTCCTTCCACTGCTTCTTAGGTGCTTCGTCGCCTCCGATGTGGATGTACTCGCTGGGGAACAGGTCGATCACCTCCGTCAGGATATCCTGCAGGAACAGGAATGTCTCCTCGTGGGGCATGTATATATCATCCATCACGCCCCAGGTAGTACTTACTTCGTAGATCTTGTCGGGATTATTACCATACTGCGGGTACGCGGCCAGTGCCGCCACGGAGTGGCCGGGCATCTCGATCTCAGGAATTACGTTTACAAAACGGTCCTGCGCGTACTTAACTACTTCGCGCACTTCATCCTGAGTATAGAACCCGCCGTAGGGCTGTCCGTCCCACTTCTTATCACCGTAGTGGCCCATCATAGTCTCCTTACGCTTTGAGCCAATTTCGGTCAGCTTGGGGTACTTCTTGATCTCGATGCGCCAGCCCTGGTCTTCGGTCAGGTGCCAGTGAAACTGGTTCTGCTTGTGGAGGGCCATCAGGTCGATGTACTTCTTGATAAAGTCAACGGGCATGAAGTGACGAGCCACGTCCAGGTGCATGCCGCGGTACTCGTAGCGGGGTACATCTCTAACACTTACCGCCGGAACGGCCCACTTCACACCGCTCACCGCCTGGGGGCTGAATACCTCCACGGGCAGCAACTGCAGCAACGACTGCATACCGTAGAAGGCTCCCTTAGCCGTAGTAGCCTCAATGAGTATCTGCTTCGGCGTCACGTTCAGCTTGTACCCTTCCGGCCCCAGAGAGGCATCTTTAGAGGGCTGAAAAGTAATGGTACCCTTCCCGTTTGTCATCTTTACTTTCAGACCACTGGCTGTTGCAAGCTGATCAGCAAACAGGCGGGCTACGTGGCTCCAGCGCTCATCGGTCGGGGCTCCTACCGTAGTTCGGGAGGTAATCACCAGCTCACCTTTACCCGGTGTCAGCTGCGAAGGCCGGGGCAGGATGTTGTACTGCGCCCAGGCTGCCGTCAGGCTCAGACACAGGAGCACTGTAGTAATAATGTGTTTCATGGATTAGATTAGGGAGATATTATTAAAATAATTTAAAATAAATTCAAATAAAGGCTACTTTCCTTAAAAATACCACCTATCTTTCTTTTTTTATATTTTTTCCCTCCGAAGCAGGTATATATCCGAAGGAGGGTACCTTATATATTCAAAACTATTTAATACGAAGCGGGGTATACATCAGGAGAAACGGGCAAGAGGGGAAGAAGGAAGTAACCCAGGAGCTACTATGTAACCAACTTTAAAAATACAATACTTGTGAAAAAGGGACTAAGATGCTTTGGATTGGTGGGTGCGCTGGTATTGGCCTCCCCAACTATGGATGCAGTGGCGGGAATTAACCGCAAACCAACCAAAGAAAACCGTAAGGATCAGGGAAAAATTATTGGAAAAGTAGTAGAAGGAAACAGTACCAACACACCGGCCAGCTTTGCCACCGTGGCTCTGCTCCGCACCGACTCGACCGTCGTGACCGGTACTACCGCCGATGAAAATGGGGTGTTTATCATTCCCAATACTCCTCCCGGCCATTACCTGATCCGAATTACCCTGATGGGCTACGACACGCAGTTTGTTCCTAACGTAAATATAGCCACCGAAGCCGGCACCACCGACCTGGGGATAATCAGACTGGCCTCGGCGGTACAAAGCCTGAACGAAGTAGTAGTACGGGGCGAAAAGACGATGATCGTCAACGATATTGACAAGAAGATCATCAACATAGGCAAAGACCTGCTCGCTACCAGCAACAACGCCAGCGAAATTCTGGAAAAAATACCTTCGGTATCGCTGGATGAGAACGGAACACCGATGCTGCGTGGCAAGGGCAACGTGATCGTACTGATAGACGGTAAGCCCTCTACCCTGTATGGCAACGACCTGCCTACGGTACTGCAGTCGTTCCCGGCTGAGCTGATTGAACGCATTGATGTCATGACTACTCCCTCAGCCAAGTACGAAGGCGAAGGCGCGTCGGGGGTGATTGATATCATTACCAAGAAAACACGCATACGGGGTATCAACGGCAGCATGCGGGCCAGCGTCGCCAACGACTGGAACAACAACGCCTCGGGCTATATCAGCTACAAGAGCGGCAAGTGGGGCCTGCGGGCTTCGGGCAATGCGCAGCAGCGTGTGTGGATGTACCGCCGCTCACTCGATCGGGAAAACTTCCTGGGCGAAACTACTACTCTGCTGCAACAAACGGGTAACGGCAGGGATCGTAACCAGAACCTCTTTGGCCGCCTGGGCGTCAGCTACGATATCAACGAAAAGAACAGCATCTCAGCCGCAATCAACTACTCGAAGGACAACAACTCCACCAACAGCTTCAACAACAACGAAACGCGCCTGCCTGGCGGAGAGCTTATTCAGCAGTTTGACCGTACGGCCAACGGCAACACCATCGGCAATAACCTTAGCGCCAACATTGATTACCGCCGCGTGTTCAGCGATAATGACCATGTACTTACCTTTACAGCCAACTACTCCGAGGGAGGCTCCGATGGGTACTCAGAGTTTGACCAGCGCAGCGCCGCCGAAGAACTGGTCCGTCGCCAGCAGAACCTGCGCGACAACAACCGCCAGTCCCTGTTTCTGAATACGGACTACACCTGGCCGGTAACGACCAAGGCTACCCTGGAGGTAGGCTTACGCACCCGCCTCAACAGCCGCCAGAATAACAACGCCTTCTATACCTACGATGTACTTCTGGATCGGTATGCACTGGATAACAACATCAGTAATGAATTTGGGTACTCCGATGCCATCCATACCGGCTACATGACCTTTACCCAGAAGAGCGACCTGTGGGGCATACGCGGGGGCCTTCGCCTCATCGATGCTACGCAGCACATCGACCAGATCAGCCGCGGGCAGGACTTTTCGGTGCACTTCCTCAACCTGGTACCTTCGCTGGCGCTCACCCGCAAACTGGACGACGAACGACAGCTCAAGCTCAACTACAGTCGCCGGGTACAGCGCCCACAGGCCGACTGGCTGAACCCTTTCACCGATATATCGGACCCTCGTAATATCCAGACCGGTAATCCTAACCTGCGCCCTGAGTTTACGCATAAGGCGGAAGTAGGCTACTCCGACTACGAACAGAAAGGCGGCTGGGGGCCCTCGGTCTTCGTAGATTATTCCAATAATGCTATTACCCGCCTTCGTACTATTGACGAAGAAGGTATCTCCTATACTCAGTTTGCTAACGTGGGTCGGGAGCTTGCCTACGGCTTTGAGACGGATGTATCGCATCAGTTGGGAACGAAACTGAAAGTCAATGCCAGTGGCCGGGTATTCCGGTCTGAGGTCGTATCGGCCGCGGCCAGTATCGACAACCGCACCTGGAGCTACTCGGGCAACCTCAATGCCTTCCTGCAGCTGCCCTACGACGTTCGTGCCTCGGCTTACCTCAACTACGACGGTCCCCGCGCCATTGCCCAGGGTACCCGTCAGGGAGTATTTGTAGCCAATATGGGTATTCGTAAAGACCTGCTGGACCGTAAGGCTACCCTGTCGTTCAACATGCAGGATATACTTCTGTCGCGGATTTACAAGAATGAACTCCGGACCGAAACCTACGCCCAGAACTCCCTGTGGCAACGCACCAACCGCTACGTAGGCCTGACCTTCCAGTACAAGTTTGGTAAGATATCCGCCAGCAGTGATGGTGACGACGCGTAATACGCACTGATAGCAGTACAAAAAGGAGCGGCCTTAGCACCAATACGAGTGCTAAGGCCGCTCCTTTTATTAGCCGGAACCAACTACTGTGTCATGGCCGCCAGCAGGTCTGCCTGGGTAATGATGTGCACCCGATTGGCTTCATCACGTACCAGCAGCGCTTTATTTTCGCGGTCGATCAGGGACGACAGGGTATCTACGGTGCTGTCCAGAGCCACGAACTTAAAGGGCTTATCCATCACCTCCTCTACATTCTGCTGGCGTACATCGGGGTTCTCAATGAGGCGGTGCAGGATCACTGAATCGGTCAGGCTACCCACTACCTCTTCGTTTCCATCCAGGACTGGTATCTGCGAGATACCTTCGCGATTGAGCAGGCTGATGGCCTCTCCTACCTTGGTACCCGTCGAAACCGTCAGCAGCTGGGCCTGGCCCTTCTTGCGGTGTACGATATCACGGGCCGTCGCAAAGCTGCGCTCCAGGAATCCGTGATCCTTCATCCAGGTATCGTTGTACACTTTGTTGAGGTAGCGGGTACCATGGTCGGGCAGGATAATGACCATGACATCATCATCGGTGAGGTGCTCGCGGGCGTACTCCAGCGCTCCATGTACGGCCGTACCACTGCTCCATCCCACAAAGAGCCCCTCTTCACGCGCCAGTCGGCGGGCCATAATGGCGGAGTCCTTATCGGTCACCTTGATGACATGATCTATGACGTCAAAGTCTACGTTCTTGGGCAGGATGTCTTCTCCGATACCTTCCACCAGGTAAGGGAATATTTCTTTCTCATCGAATATCCCGGTTTCTTTATACTTCTTGAACACCGAGCCGTAGGTATCTATCCCGATGGTAAATACATCCTTCTTCTGCTCCTTGAGGTACTTGCTGATGCCGCTGATGGTACCACCGGTACCTACTCCCGTTACAAAATGGGTAATGCGTCCCTCGGTCTGCTGCCAGATTTCCGGCCCGGTGGTTTCGTAGTGAGCCTGGGTATTGGACGGATTATCGTACTGATTCGGGTAGAACGAGTTGGGAATATCCTGATTTAGCTTACGGGCCACGGAGTAGTAACTACGCGGATCGTCGGGCTCGACGTTGGTAGGGCATACTACCACTTCGGCTCCCACCGCGCGCAGGATGTTAATCTTCTCCTGCGACTGCTTGTCAGCCATAGTAAAAATACACTTATAGCCTTTGGATATGGCCGCCAGTGCCAAGCCCATACCCGTATTTCCACTGGTACCTTCTATGATGGTACCACCGGGTTTGAGTACTCCGTCCTTTTCGGCATCTTCAATCATCTTGATCGCCATGCGATCTTTGATCGAATTGCCCGGGTTGAAATACTCTACTTTGGCCAGTACTGTACCCTTGATCCCCTTGGTCACTTTGTGCAGCCTGACCAGAGGGGTATCGCCAATGGTATCTATGATTGAATTGTAGTAGTGCATAGAGCAGTTGAGTTATGGTTGTACTCTTCTAGCTTTCCTAACTTTTGTAAAGTACATCTTGTTAGCCCTGGCCTCCGCTTTTATTCCTGACAGTGACGGGCCACAGGTACTTTTTGGTAGGAGGCTCGTCCTCAGCAAACTACCAGAGGGCTTCCAACTATTTGCTGGAACAATTTTTGCCACTAATAGTAGTATTATAAAAGAAGTACACCCTCCCAGTGAACGATAGCTACTTTTGCATGCGTTTTAAAGGCAGATCATACCTGCTTTAAGCGACGCTATGATCTGATGACGATGCATTCATTTAGCTAAAACAAAAACCATGAAAAATGTATTAGTAACCTTAATGGCCTTATTGATGGCCACCACTCTATCATTCGGGCAAGCCACCAAGGTTCCGGTTGACTCAGTGTTTGCAAAGTTCTACCAGGCTACGGGCGGGGAGACGCTATGGAATGACCTGAAATCGTATTCGATGAAGCGTACATACCGTTCCAACTCCTCTGCTGACTACGATGCCGACATATATGTTTCGCTGCCGGACAAGGCTATGTATAAGGGCAAGGTAATCCTGAAGCGTAACTTTATCTACGGCGTCAAAGGCAACGAAGGATGGATGAAACTGCCCATGGGTAGCTACGATAAGGTGGCCAACTACCAGGTAAAAGACCTGAGTCAGAATGAGCAGAATACCATGCGCCTGGAAATGTACGACCTGCTGATCCCCTTCATTGATTACAGAACAAGGGGCTTTGTAGGTACCTATGTCGGCAAGGAAACCCTCAACGGCAAGCAGGTAAATCAGGTGGAACTACAGGGAAAAGGAGCCAGGTATAACCTGTACTTTGACGACGCTACCGGCCTGCTGGTACGACAGAAAAGAATCCTTCCCGGTGAGGAAGTAGTCATAGATTATTCCAATTACAAGAAGTGCGCCTACGGGATCATGTACCCGGCTACTTCGATAGAAACCAATACAAAAGACAAAAAAGCAGTAACGGTCACTACTTCGCTGAATGTCAACGAGGCCATTGACCAGGAATATTTCAAACGTTAAAAACACCACCTATTGACCTGTTTCCCCCGTACTATCCGTCACCGCACGAGGTACGGGGGCTAGTATAATATATGAGAAAAGCTGTAACCGTATTGGCTATTATCTTTATGGTTCTCATTGTGCTGGTGGGGGCGCTGTTCTGGGGTTTACAGACCCCGGCAGGACAGAACTTCCTTACCAAGCAAGCTAACTCATACCTGCGTAAAAAGCTTCAGACCCGCGTCGAGATAGACAAAATACGCTTCGATATTCCCGATTGGCTTACGCTGGAGGGCGTGTATATTGAAGATAAACAGGGAGATACGCTTATAGCCGGTGACCGGCTTTATGTCAATCTGGACATGATGGGCCTCATCAGGGGGCGCATAGGCATCAACCAGGTGGAACTGGAGGGAATCAGGGCCAAAATCAATCGTACTCTGCCCGACACTACATTCAACTATCAGTTCGTGGTGGATGCCTTTGTGACCAATGAGCCTCCTACTCCGGCCGATACAGTTGCGACTCCCCTCGAGATGCGTCTGGATGAACTTAACCTCCGGCGCGTCTATCTAACCTACCGGGATGCTGTCATTGGTACGGATGCCGAAGCCGAAATCAACTCAGCTCAGATTCTTTTTGAGGCATTCAATCCGACCCGCTCGCTGTATCACCCCACCCGCCTGTCCCTGAACGGTGCCCGCGCGAACCTGCGCCTCTATGAAGCCCTGGTCACTCCTACTGTAGCCCAGCCCGCAACCACTCCTTCCGACCCCGCCGATACGCTCAATATCAGAGTGGGTGATGTGAGTATCCGTAATTTCAAATGGGACTTTACCGACGAAACTACGGGCATGAAAAACGGGGTAAGCCTAGGTCGGCTGGAAGGGCGCGTCAACAAGATCTACATGGGTAGCCAGCACGCTGATCTTAGAAATGTCCTACTCGAGAACACCACAGCCTTTGTAGAATTTGCCGCACAGCCAGCGCGTAAAACGACTTCGGAGCCGACCTCGTCCGCTGCTGCTGATACCAGTTCGGCGGGGGGCTGGAACGTACGGGTAGGCCAGATCAGACTGGTCAACAACGCGCTGATGTACGACGACTTTAACCAGCCCCGGCAACCCCAAGGGATAGACTTTGCGCATCTGGAAGTCCGCAACTTCAACACCAACCTTACCAATTTTGTATTTGCCCCGGATAATATTTCGGGTCGCCTGCAGCAGATGTCCTTTCAGGAAAAAAGTGGTTTTACTCTGCAGGAGCTACGTACTAACTTTGGCTATACCGCCAAAGAGACCTACCTGCGCAACCTGTATCTCAAGACACCCAAATCTGTCCTGCGCGATGAGCTGGTACTCCGGTATCAGAACCAGGAACAGCTATCCGAGAACCCGGGCAATGTACAGGTACGGCTCCGGCTCAACAACAGCCAGCTGGCGTACAGCGATATCATAGCCCTGTTACCTGACCTGGCCGGAACGCCGCCTTTCAGCAATAGCCCCAACTCCTACCTCTCTGGTACCGGACTAGTCACGGGCACGGTTGACAACCTGCTCATCTCCAACGCTGACTTCCGCACCCTGGAAGGTACCCGACTGGCCCTGCAGGGACGCATAAGAGGCCTCCCCAATGCTGATCGGCTTTCAGTGGACGTCAACATCCGGGAGTTGTCATCGACCCGGTCGGACCTGCTGCAGATAGTTCCCAAAGGCTCAGTGCCTACCTCCATCGAACTACCGGAGCGGGTCGGACTCACGGGGCAGATACGGGGCACAATGGGTGACCTTACCATGGACGCCACCCTTACCACCTCACTGGGTACCGGCTCCTTTGACGGAAATATCAAAAACGCTACTACTCCCGAGCAGGCCCGCTACAACGGACGGCTCAGCTTTGATGAGTTTGACATGGGCCGCTTGCTGAAGCAGCCCCCCGAGGAGCTGGGCAAACTAACGCTGAGTACCCAGGTACAGGGACAGGGATTTGATCCGGCTACCATGCAGACGCGGGTAGATGGTACCATACAGAGTGCCAGCATCAAGGGCTATGAGTACAATAACCTTACCCTGACGGGTGGCATCAACCGGGGAAAGGCTGACTTTGAAGCCAGCATCCAGGACCAGAACATTGCGCTGCAGATTACCGCCAACGCCGACATCTCGCAGGAGTACCCTACGGTGCAGGCCAATGCCGTGGTTGAGCGCCTGAACCTGCAGCCGCTGAATCTGTACTCCGAGAACGTGAGCCTGGCCGGTCGCATCAATGTTGACTTCACATCTACTAATCCCGAAAATCCGCTGGGAGTTGTCAGTGCCAACCAGTTTGTCATCAACAATGATGGCGTCCCCATCAGCATCGACAGCCTGAACCTGCTCCTGCAGAACAACGAAGGTGTACGAGAGGCGGTGCTATACGCTCCCTTCATGAAAGCCCGCATGAGCGGGGAATTCAGCTATCCGCAGCTGGGAGATATCGTCATGACCGAAGTCAACAAGTACTTCACGGTATCCGATACGGCTTATACCGCTATCACAACCCCTTACAACATCCAGGTGCAGGCGAGTGTAGCCAACCACCCCGCCATACAGACGTTCGTTCCGGAGCTCACCACTATGGAAACCGTACAGCTGGCTGCCCGGCTTAGCAACCAGGCCGACACTACCCTAAGGGTAAGCATGGTGGCTCCACTGATAGAATACGATACCATCCGGATCGAAAACGTATCCATGGACATATCCGGAGTGGGAGGAGAAGCCAGCTTTACGGGGCAGGTAGGTCAGGTACTTTACGATCAGTTCAGAGTACGTCGTGCCTTCCTGGAGGGTACGGCGGCTAACAACAATCTGCTCTTTGACTTTGCCGTAAGGGACTCTACCGATGACAACCGGCACGCCATATCGGGCAGGCTTGCCTATGCCAATGACCAGTACCGCTTTCATCTGCGCGAAGGGCTGCTGCTGGACTACCGCCCCTGGCAGACCGACTCTTCCGGATTTATACAGTATGGCCCCAATGGTTTGCTGGTTCAGAACTTCACTATCCGCCGTACGGATCAGCAACTGGTTATCAACTCCAGCACCGACCAGCCCAACGGCCCTCTCCGTATCGTAGCGGACAGCCTGCAGATCGGCCAGTTTGTAGCGCTCGTCACTCAGGATACTACCCTGGCATCAGGTACTCTTAATGGTGATATTCTGCTTAGCAATTACATGGAGTCACCATCATTTACGGGAGACTTCCTGATCAATAATCTTTCCTTCATGCAGATACCCATTGGTGCGCTGGATGTTCATGCCACCAACCAGACCGCCAACCGGATCACAGTTGATGCTAGTCTGCAAAGCCAGCAGAACGACGTAAAGCTGACCGGATACTACCTGCTGGAGTCTAATACCCCACTTAACTTCGACCTCAACATCCAGCGACTGGGTGCCAAGACCATCGAAGCGTTTAGCTTTGAGCAGCTCCGGCGGTCCAGCGGAGCGCTGACAGGGCAGGTAGCCATTCGAGGTAGTACTGAAAGCCCTGTCCTGAATGGACAGATCGGGTTTGATAGCCTGGCCTTCGAGATCGCCCAATTGGGAACGCGCTACAGCATCAATCAGCAGCAGATCCAGCTACGGGGTCAGCAGGTCGTCTTTAACAACTTTGCGATTAAGGATTCGCTTAACCAGAACCTGCAGATCAACGGCAATGTCGATATTAAGAATATCCCCAATGTAGGCTACAACCTGACCATCAACGCTACCAACTTTGTTGTCCTGAACGCGAAGCGAACCGATAACGATATGGCGTTTGGAAACGGTGCCATTGACGCTCGTATCAATGTGAAAGGCGTGGGTACCGAGTCGGTTATTGACGGTACCGTAAGGCTCCAGCCCGGTAGCAACATTACCCTTATCCTGCCTGATGACGCTGCGGGAGCTGGGTCTACCGAAGGCGTAGTCCGGTTTGTAGATAAGAGTGCATCCGTCCAGATGGAAGAGGATTCTACCGTGGCCGACGAAGGCGTACAGGTTGACTTTGCCTCTGAGCTATCACTCAACATTGAGGCGACGGACGAGTCACAGCTGACCATTGTTGTGGATGAGCTGAACGGAGACAACCTGCAGGTACGTGGCAACGCCCAGCTCAATACGGGTATAGCCCCCAACGGACAGCTATACCTGCTGGGGCTGTATGAGCTTAGCGAGGGCTCTTACGATCTTACCTTCCAGGTACTAAAGAGACAGTTTACCATCCGGAAAGGCAGCCAGTTGCTCTGGACAGGCGATCCTATGAAAGCTGAGGTTGATATTACGGCAATATATACTGTCAATGCTGATCTGACTCCCCTCGGCCCCACCAGCCAGAACTACGGAAAGGTACCACTGGATGTACTCCTGAAAATGCAGGGAAACCTGACCAACCCTATTATCAGCTTTGGTATCGATGTCTCGTCGCAGGTACCCGAGGAAACAGCTACCAGAATCCGGAACGAGAACCTGCTGGCGCAGTTGGAAAACAACCCCGCCGAAATGAACAAGCAGGTGTTTGCGCTGCTGGTACTAAACCGGTTCATGGGTGAGCAGGCCGCCAGTAGTAGCTCGGGCTTCAATGCCGAGGCCATTGCCCGCCAGAGCGTGAGCCAGCTCCTGAGCGAGCAGCTCAATATGCTGGCCACCAACTTTGTTCAAGGGGTTAATCTAAACTTTGACCTGAACTCTACTTCAGGTACCTCCGGTGCCCGTACCGATCTTAACGTAGGTCTTAGCAGAAGCTTTCTGGATGATCGCCTGACGGTATCAGTGGGCCGGAACTTCGAAATAGAAAATGCTGCCCATGGTCCCTCATCCAATGAAGTAATCGACAACCTGGCGGTGAATTATGCGCTGACTAAAGATGGTCAATATCTGGTACGAGCCTACCGGAAAAATCAGTACCAGGCGGTTCTGGAAGGATTTATCATCGAAACGGGCGTCAGCTTTATTGTGAATCTGGACTACAACCAGTTCCTCGAATTGTTTCAAAAGAATAAGAAATGAAACCAGGTATACGCTATATATTCCTTGTTCTGACAGGTCTCTTGCTGGGTAGCTGCTCCATTAGTCGCTACATCCCCCCCAACGAAAGCCTGTACGTAGGAGGAAGTGTAAAGGTAGAACCCGACTCATCCGCCCGTGCACAGATATCCGGACTGGAAGGCCAGCTGGAAGATATGCTGCGGCCCAATCCCAACAAGACGCTGTTCGGGTTTCCGTACAAGGTGTGGCTGTACTATGTTATTGGAGAGCCCAAGCGCGAAAAAGGCTTTCGTAGCTGGTTTCGACGAAAGCTTGGGGAGCCACCGGTGTATGCCAGCCAGCGGGTAGTAGCCACCAATGCCCAGGTTATGGAGGCTTATCTGAGCAACAACGGCTACTTTAGGTCTACCGCCAGAGGTCAGTTGGTGCCGAAAAAAAACAGAACCGTAGAAGCCCACTACACCGCCTATGTCAAACCGCGCTACTTCATCAATGAGATCAACTTTGTAGTACACGACAGCAGCGAGTTCAGCAAACACCTGCTGGACGCCAAAGATAAAACCCTGCTGCGGGTTAATGATCCGTACCGTTTTGATATTATCGAAACCGAGCGCCAGCGCGTTGACCGGTACCTCAAAACCCACGGGTACTACTACTTCAGCCCCGACTACCTAATTATGGAGGTAGACTCTACCATTGGTGATCATAAGGTAAACCTGTATCTGCAGCCTAAGCTTACTACTCCCCAGACGGCCCTGAAACAGTACTACATTAATGATATTTATGTGTATACCGACTACGATGCCCTCTCACCGGATACCCTGCCCAGCCAGGCTCAAAAGCGCCGCGGTCTGTACATTGTAGACCAGCACCGTAGCTTCCGGTCCCGCATATTTGATGATGCCATTGGCTTCCAGAGTGGTATGCAATACAACAGCGAGATGCACGACGTATCGCTCTCCCGCCTCATCAACCTACGTAACTTTAAGTTTGTCAAGAACCGTTTCGAGCTGGTACCTGGCTCCGACTCAGCCCTGCTGAATGTGTACTACTACCTAACACCTCTGCCCAAGAAATCACTGCGAGGCGAACTGAGTGGCGTTACCAAATCGAATAACCTGGCGGGTAGCCAGCTAAGCCTGACGTGGAGCAACCGCAATGCCTTCAGGGGAGCTGAGCAACTGCGTCTGAGCAGCAACTTCGGTATGGATGTGCAGGTAGGAGGCGGAAGCAACAGGAACCTCGGCAATGACTTTATACGATTTACTAATCAGGGGGAGCTGTCTTTCCCGCGGTTTCTTATCCCTTTTTTCAGGTATGATCCCGTGGCGAATCAGGCCCTTCCCAAGACCCTCCTGACGGCTACCTACGAAACACTCCGGCAGAAAGGCCTGTATACCCAGACCTCCTCCCGTACGCAGTGGGGGTACCTGTGGCAGCGTAATAAGGAGGTGGAGCACTCACTGACGCCCTTCTCCATTAACCTGATTCGTCCTACCAATATTACCGAGGCTTTTGTTGAAAGTATTTTTTTAAGCGAGAACCCACAGGATGTCCTGCGCTACCTGCGCATCTTGGAGAACCGACTTATTCTGGAATCGCTGTATAATATTACGTACCACCCTGTGCCCAAGCCTTACACCAGGCACCGGTTCGTGCTCAATGGGGGCATCAACCTGGCGGGTAACCTGGCCGGCCTGCTGGTACGCAACGGAAACAGAGACTCCGATGTAAGGGGACAGATCCTGGGTATTCCTTATGAACAATTTGCCCGGTTTGACGGGGAGGCCAGGTACTACCTGGACCTGTCGCCGAAGATGCGCCTGGCTAACCGCTTTATCGGGGGACTGGGTATTCCATATGGCAACTCCCTGGTACTACCCCAGTTTAAGCAGTACTTTGCCGGTGGTAGTACAGGCATTCGTGCTTTCCGCGCCCGCACCCTGGGCCCCGGCACCTACCATGCCGACTCCATCACTCAAGCTATATTTGGCAATAACTCTTTTGGCGATATACGGCTGGAAGTAAATACGGAACTACGGTTTGACATTACCTCCATCATCGAGGGAGCAGCCTTCGTAGACGCCGGTAATATCTGGAACTATCGCTACGATGTCAATGGCTTTTATCCACCCGAAACAACCTTCTCCAGAGACTTCTACAAACAGTTGGCAGTGGGAGGCGGACTGGGTATACGACTTGACTTCTCCTACCTGGTACTCCGGCTTGACGTAGCTACTCCCTTCAGGAAGCCCTGGTATACCAACCCTAACCGGGAAGAACAACGAAGTCCGTGGGTATTTGATGAGTTTAATGTGCGAAGCAAAGCCTGGCGGCAGGAAAACCTGGTACTGAACATAGCCATTGGCTACCCGTTCTAAGAAGCAGTATGGGTAATGGATAAGGTTAAGGTAACCAGCTACTTTTTTATCGGATTTCCTGGCACAACTCTACCAGTACCCCGTTGGTACCTTTAGGATGGAGAAAGCACACCAGCTTATTATCGGCGCCTTGCCTGGGAGTTTCGTTGAGTAATACAAAGCCTTCGTTTTTCAGACGCTCCATCTCGGCCTGTATGTCCTCCACTTCAAAGGCTATGTGGTGGATTCCCTCCCCCTTTTTCTCAATAAATTTAGCGATGGCACTATCCTCGCGGGTAGCTTCCAGCAGCTCGATCTTGGTCTGATTGACTTTAAAAAAAGAAGTACTTACCCCCTCTGACTCTACGGCCTCCTGCTTGTACGGAGTTGCATTAAGAAGCTTCGTAAAAAGCTCATTCGACGCCGCAAGACTTCTTACGGCAATACCGATATGTTCAACGTTGGTCAGCATGATGTGTACTACAAAATAGGGTTAAAGTGGCGGAAGGGAGCCATGGCGATTCATCATCAGCTTTACTTCCGATTGTCCTGATTGCCCAGCATACTCAGGTAACTCTCAAAGCGGCTCATGGCTATCTCCCCGCCTTCTACCGCATCTTTGACCGCGCAGCCCGGCTCATTAATGTGCAGGCAGTTGTGAAAGCGGCATTCATTGAGCCGCTCCCGCATCTCCGGAAAATAGTGGCTGATTTCGGACGGCTGCATATCGGCCAGACCTAGTTCCTTGATACCGGGTGAATCGATCAGGAAGGTACCCGGGCCTAATTCAAACATCTCCGCGAAGGTTGTAGTATGTACGCCTTTATTAGCAAAGGTGGAGACGCTTTGGGTACGCAGGTCCAGTTCGGGTGCTATGGCATTGACCAGCGACGACTTCCCTACCCCTGAGTGGCCCGACAGCAGGGAGATCTTACCATCCAGCAGCTGCGCAAATTCATCCAGGCCTTCCCTTTCGGTTGCCGTAGTAGTAAGGCAGCGGTACCCCAGGCTCTCATACAGATCTATCAGCTCCTGCTGAAATTCGATGGCTGCTTCGTTGAGCAGATCCTGCTTGTTAAATATCAGTACAGCCGGTATCCGGAATGACTCCGCCGTCACCAGAAAACGGTCTATAAACCCAAGGGAAGTACGCGGAAAAACCAGTGTAGCGATAAGTACAGCCTGGTCTACATTGGCAGCCAGCAGGTGAGCGTGGGCTGTCTTGTGCACCGACTGGCGAATGATGTAGTTGTCACGTGGTAGTATATCCAGTATGATACCGGTATTTTCTACCTCGTCTTCAATATCGAACTGCACACGGTCCCCAACGGCTATAGGGTTGGTTACCTTCAGGTCTTTGATCTTAAACTTCCCCTTCAGCCGGCACTGCCATATATGGCCATCCTGCTGATCACGTACGTCGTACCACGAGCCCGTGGAGCGCATTACTAATCCTTCTTTCAAACCTATATGATGTGATTATATAGTTATACTCTTGTATCAATCCTCAACGAACGAAGATAGAGAAGTTCCTATCAAAATCATACCTCTTTAAATATGGCACCTCCTTTGCACTACCTCTGCCACGGCACTTGATCCTGCACAGAACGTGCTAATAACCACCCCTTAAATTAAATTTATTAATAAAGTAGAAACCTTTTATAAATTAAATTAATTAATTTAGGGTCAGATAAAGTAGATATACATTTTAAATGTCTTATTTACATATATTGTTTGATTATAAATAGTAGCTTGAACTGCTTTACTGTTTATATTTCCATGGTTTAACACCGCTAGCCACTAAACCCCATGACTTCTATTTCAGAGGAGCCTAGTTCCGTCATTGATATCCGCAAAAACCGACTCAGAAGCAACCTACTACTAGAGCTATTTCAGTCAGGAGATACATCCATTAATAAGATGGCCCGCCTGTTTCATGCCAGTATTCCTTCGGCAACGGCCATTGTTAATGAACTCATCCGCGAAGGATGGATGATCGAGACCGGCACGGGTCCGGCGCGGGCTGGACGCCCTCCCGTACTGTACGGCCTCAATCCTCAGAAGTACCTGACCCTGATCATGGACATCAACCGGCACCAAACCCAGCTGGTAATATTTGATCTGAAAAATCAGCTTATTGTAAGACGCCAAATTGATATCAAACTTGACGATACCTCTACCTTTCTGGATAACCTCCTAACTGAAACTGATAACTTCCTGGATGACCACGATATCCGTCGGGACAGGCTCTGGGGAATAGGCATATCCATGCCGGGGCTGATCAATACCCAGTACGGAATCAACCAAACCTACCTGAGCCTGACCAAGCCCGGGGAGCCTCTGGCCAACCGTATTCAGGAGCACTTCCAGCGCCCCATCTGCCTCATCAACGATACCCGTGCTACTACTATCGGCGAGCACCGCTTTGGTCTGGCCAAAGAAAAGTCACACGTGCTGACCATCAACAGTGACTGGGGGATAGGGTTGGGAATACTGCTGAATGGAGAAGTATTCAACGGAGCTTCGGGCTATGCCGGTGAGCTGGGACACATACAGGTAAGGCCGGATGGCATGCTCTGCCACTGCGGCAAGATCGGCTGCCTGGATACGGTAGTATCAGCCATGGCCCTGATCCGTCAGGCACAGGACGGTATCAAAGCCGGACGGGTAAGTATACTTCCGCAAATGGTGCAGGGCAATATAGACACGCTTGATACGCATCATGTCATAGAGGCGGCCCACGCCGGAGATGAGTTCTCGATTGACCTGCTCAGCAATGTAGGTACTGAGCTTGGCAAGGGACTCGCTACCGCGGTACACCTGTTCAACCCCGAGATCATTATTGTAAGTGGAGTACTGGCCGATGCGGGACCTTTTATCTCCAACCCCATCGAGCAGGCTATCAATAAGTACTGTCTCTCCGACTTCAAGAGCAGCCTAACCATTCGTATATCACAGCTTGGTACCAAGGCCCGTCTGCTGGGTACCCAGGCGCACCTGTTCGAGCATCTGATCAATAAGGAGTTCGTCTAAACAACATCCGTGGAGCAGTAGCTAAGTCAGCATGTACTGCTCCACAATACTCATCACCTTATCTGTAGCGCCGGTACGGGTCAGTACGTACTGCCGGCAACTCTCTCCTTTCTGCTGCCGCAGGGCGCTGTCCAGCAGGAGCGGCTGTACATACTGCCGGAGCTCCTCTGTATTTGCCACGGGTTGCGCACCTCCCAGCCTGATCAGGTCTACCGCTTCCTGAAACTTCTGGTACTTCCGGTTTCCAAAAAACACGGGTAAGCCGAAGGTAGCGGCTTCGAGTATATTGTGTAGTCCGGCGCCGAAGGCTCCCCCTACGTAGGCTATGTGCCCATAGCGGTACAGCGACGACAGCATCCCTACATTATCAATGAATAAGTACTGCGTGGTATCCACATCAGCGGTTTCTACCTTACCCGAGGCATAGTCCGAGTAGCGTAGTGAGGGCCGGGTCAGTTGCTGGCGCCACCGCTCTATTTCGGCATCATGGATTTCGTGGGGAGCGATGATGACTTTGAGAGGTACCTGTACCGAGTTAAGGAACGGGACCAGTACCTGCATGTCGGCTTCCCAGGCCGACCCAACCACCATACAAAGCGAGTCGTTCACAAAGGCGGCTATGTCAGGCAGCTCACGCGCTGCTTCGGCAATCTGCTTCACCCGGTCAAATCGGGTATCTCCCGCCAAGGTTACCTCCCTGATCTCTATCGACCGCAACAGCTCCTGCGATTCCCCATTTTGCACCAATATGTGGTCGAAGTACCTCAGTATGCTACGGTAAAAACCGCCGTAGGCCTGAAAGAACAGCTGCTGGGGCCGGAAAATAGCCGAGAAGGAAAGAATCCGGGCTTGCTTCTGCCGCAGTTCGCGCAGATAGTTGTACCAGAACTCATATTTAATAAAAAAGGCAAACTCGGGCCTGGTGATTTCTACAAACCGGCGGGCGTTTTGGGGTGTATCTACAGGTAAATAGCATATATAATCGGCAAGGGCATAGTTTTTTCGAACTTCATAGCCGGAAGGGGAGAAAAAAGTAACCAGGATAAAGTACTGGGGATAGCGCGTGCGAAACGCTTCGATGACTGGCCTTCCCTGCTCAAATTCGCCCAGTGAGGCAGCATGGAACCAGGCCACCGGGCGTTGTCCGATGCGGCCAGGTAGTTCATCGGCCAGTCGTTGTACTAATCCCTTTCGCCCCTGTACCCATAGCCTGGCTTTAGGATGAAACCAGGCCACTATATGCATGAGAAACGAATAGATTCGAATGGATAACTGATATAAGAAAGCACTCAATGAATTACAATGTTAGATCTCGCTGCAAAGCTACGCAGATTTAATATTTCTAATCTCTAAACCTATATAAACAAACACAGCTATGGACAACCGAGCAATAGACCAGTCCAATGAGGATGGCATGGAGTCATTCAATAAACTGGATACCATGACAGAGGTACTTGAAGAGCTTAAAGAGAGAGGCTACAAGTACGATTTCAACCTGACATCGCATGCCATTGAGTTTTTTGAGGATGGTAAGCCGCTCACTCTTTCTCCTGAGGAGTTTGAGATCGTAGATGTTTACCGGTTTGAGGGTCCTACCAATCCATCTGATATGGCCATCCTGTACGCCATCGAATCAAAAACCGGACTGAAGGGTACTTTGGTTGATGCCTATGGTGTATATGCTGATAGTCTGTCGCATGAGATGATCAAGAAGCTGGATACCCGTCATCTATCAGTGCGCAACGATCAAAGCAAATGAAACTTTATGGTAAGGTATTAGGGTTTGTAAGAGAGTATAAACTACTCTTCAAACTAAGTACTACAACCTATATTAAATTAAGTTATGAATAACTGGACACCACTTGACAGCGAAGCCCAGCTGGAAGCTATAAAGCAGGAATCGCACGAGCGCCCGGTACTGATATTTAAACACAGCACCCGCTGCTCGATAAGTGCTACGGCCTGGGCCCGGCTTGAGCGCAACTGGAAGAAGGACGAAGTAGGTAGTCTGCATCCATATTACCTGGATCTGCTGACTTTCCGTTCGGTATCCAATAAGATTGCGCAGGAGTTTGCCGTCGATCACGAATCACCTCAGGTACTTCTGATCAGCCGGGGAGAGTGCGTTTATAACGCTTCTCATTTTGACATCAGCTTTGATGCCATAAAAGAACAAGTGAGTGCCCTTGAAGCAGCCTAAATATAGATATTGACTATATAGCTTATTAAATTAGAAAAGGCCGGATACATATCCGGCCTTTTCTCGTATCAGGCTTTTTCAGCTACATTCCAGACAAACTCTACGGCCTGCTCAATATCCGGATGCAGGCTCAGTGCCACGGGGCACGTATGGGCCGCACGCTCCAGCCGGGCCTGCTCCTCAGCCGACAGCTCCCGGTCGGTCAGCATATTCAGCCTTACCTCTACCCGGGCGATCCGCCGGGGGGCATCGGCCGACATACCCTTGGTTATTTCCATCTCCGAACCTTTGAGGTCTATGCCATCACGACGGGCGGCAATGCCCATGATGGTAATCATACAACTACCCAGCGCTCCGGCTACCAGATCAGTCGGTGAGAAGGCCTCTCCTTTGCCCTGATTGTCGGTGGGAGCATCCGTAATGATTACCGTTCCTGACTGAAGATGAGTCGCTTCAGTACGTAGTTCACCCAAGTATTCGGTCTTGATTGTAGGCATTTGGCAAGTTTTTTCGTTATAAGAACATAAATTTACAAAAAACAGTTAAAGAGGTACCTTACGAGTAGAAATTAGGATAAAAGTTCCTATTTTCACTTACCACAACATGTAGTACCAGTGCTTGATGTATGACTACAAATCTTTACTTATGAATCGCTTCAAATATATTCTGGCAGGTGCCCTGACTCTGCTACTCTTTACTGAATCATGGGCCCAGCAGCGACGCACCGATCCCGATGCCGAAGAAGAAGTTTATAACTCCGTTTCGTCGATAGGAATCACCACCAATACCAACTCCGGTATCCTGGGCGGATTTGTGTATCGCCACTCTAAAGCGCTCCCTACTCTACTCAAAGGCAAGCACCAGTTCAGGTACCTTGCTCTGGAGCTAGTGAACGTAAAGCACCCAAAGGAGCTAGCCTCGCAAAACTTTATCACGGGCTCCCGCTTCACCTACGGCAAGCAGAACTACCTCTTTGTACTCCGTCCCGAATACGGCCGGGAGGTGATGTTTTTTAACCGCCACTCCGACGAAGGCATCTCTATCAGTGGTATCGTAGCGGCCGGCCCCTCCATAGGCCTCGAGAAGCCCTACGTCATCCAGTTCCAGAGCCGTCCCGGTGTGATTGTTTCGGAGCCTTATGATCCGGTCCGACACGCTCAGACTGAGCTTATCGTAGGCTCAGGGAGCTTTTTCCAGGGCTTTGACAAGACCAAGATAGTACCCGGCCTGCACCTGAAAACAGCCCTTAGCTTCGAGCTAAGCGCCTTTCGTGATAATATGACAGGGCTAGAAATTGGATTTTTGGCGGAAGCGTTCTCCCGTCAGATCATGATTATGCCTTTTGCTCAGAACCGCAGCTTCTTTACTTCGGGCTATGTAACACTCTATTTTGGCAACAAAAAATAGGAAGTATCACTACCTTTGTAGCCCGTAGGGTTTTTATATAAAAACAATAAAAGGGTGTAGAACATGACCCGTAGGCTACCCCTTACTAATTAGTGATCGCTGATATGATTGAACTACCTGTAATACCCTCTGAACGCAAGAAACGTCCCGACTGGCTACGTGTAAAGCTACCGTCCGGGCCTGATTACCTGCGTGTACGCCAACTTGTAGATAACTATAAGCTACATACCATATGTGAAAGCGGTAACTGCCCCAACATGGGCGAGTGCTGGGGAGCCGGTACGGCTACCTTTATGATTCTGGGTAATGTCTGTACCCGCAGCTGTACCTTCTGTGCCGTAGCTACGGGCCGTCCTAATGAGTACGATGCAGACGAACCTCGTCGTGTAGCGGAGGCTATCAAGTTGATGGGCGTGAAGCATGCCGTTATTACCTCGGTCAACCGTGATGAGCTGAAAGACCGTGGAGCTGAAATATGGTACCAGACCGTGAAGATGGTGAAGGAGATGAGTCCTGAGACTACCATCGAAACGCTGATACCCGATGTAAAAGGTAACTGGGAGGCCCTTACCCGTATGATCGAAGCCGGTCAGGAGGTAGTATCCCATAATATGGAGACCGTCGAAAGGCTGTACCGTGGGGTACGCCCGCAGGCCAAGTACGCCCGCAGCCTCGAGCAGATCCGTCGCACCAAAGACTTCGGTCAGCGTACCAAGTCAGGTATCATGCTGGGGCTGGGTGAAACTAAAGAAGAAGTTTTCAAGGCAATGGATGACCTGGTAGAGCACGGCCTGGATATCCTGACGCTGGGCCAGTACCTGCAGCCCACCAAGATGCACCACGAGGTGATCGAGTGGATCACACCGGAGCTGTTTGACCTGTACCGCGAGGAAGGTCTGAAGCGTGGCCTGAAGTACGTAGAGTCGGGCCCGCTGGTAAGGTCAAGCTACCACGCCGAGCGCCACGTCAACGTTCCGATCTAAGGCCAGTACTCCTTATTTCGAAACATACATAGAATTTTAAAGGTTGTATCGTAGAAGAGCCTTGTCAATCCATGGCAAGGCTCTCTCTTTTGGAATTCATCACAAACTACTCCTCCCCGGAGACCTCCGAGGCTTCATGAAACGATACGACTATATAATAGCAGGTAGCGGACTGGCCGGGCTTAGCTTAGCTTATCATATCAATCAATCGATCCTACGCAACAAGTCTATTCTGATTATTGATAAAGAAGCCAAGGCTAAGAATGACCGCACCTGGTGTTTCTGGGAGAAAGGCAGCGACCACCCCTTCGACCCGATCGTATTCCGAAGCTGGAATCAAGTGTACTTTTACGGAGCCCGGGGCTTTGCCAAAACGCTTGACCTGGGCGACTATACCTACAAGTGGATACGGGGCATTGACTTCTACGACTTTGTCCTGACTGATCTCCGCACCAATCCAAACATCACGTTTCTTACGGCTACCATTGAGCGGATACGTGATACCGCCAATGGCGGGTTTGTCATCACTGACCAGGGACAGTACATGGCCGACTACGTCTTTGACAGCGTCACCCCCCTCAAACTCGACAAACCCGAGCGCCACAATATGCTCCAGCACTTCAAGGGCTGGGAAATCACCACACCACAGGCGGCTTTCGACCCGGGTTGCCCGATCATGATGGACTACCGCGTGGAGCAGAACGGCGTAGGGGTACGCTTTGGCTATGTACTACCCATCGACTCTCACCGGGCTCTGGTGGAGTATACGCTGTTTTCAGATAAGCTACTACCGCCGGCCGAGTACGATGCGGAACTGCATACCTACATCCGCGACTACCTGAGAATAGAAGATTTCAGCATCGAACACGAAGAATTCGGAGTAATACCCATGACCGACGAGCCCGCTGATACCAAAGATCTGAAGTACGTAGTACGTATTGGTACCTCGGGTGGTTATGTCAAGGCATCTACCGGCTATGCCTTCAGCCGTACCCAGCGCTTCACACAGCAGCTGGTGGGGCAACTGCTTACGGTAGGGGCTCCGGTGCGGCCTAAGAAAAGTCTCCGGCAATTTTTTAAGGGGCTCATGGATAGTACTTTACTTAATGTACTCCTGTACAACCGGTATCCGGGTAAGACCGTATTTACGCGGTTATACAAGCGTAATCCCACGCCCCGGCTGCTGGCGTTTCTGGACGAAGACACTCCTTTTATGGATGATCTGCGTATTATGTCGACCGTCCCGCTGGGGGCTTTTACCCGCGGTATGATCCATGCGCTGGTAAAGCGGATTTAAATCAAAGAGAAACATCTTTGATTTACTGTTTATCTTTTGGTTATATTCCCGAAAAAATTCAATTTTGCACATTGCATCCAGAAGCTTCGGCGGAAGCGCCAACCGAGTCAGAGCGCCACGGTGGTTATGAACGATGCGGGCCTCATCCGGAAAGCGGTCAGGTCAAACAACGTTCACGTCTCCCGCCCTCTATCTGGTTATTGTAATTAGTAATATATTCAAACCAGTACTTTATAAATCACTACATTAACGAATACTTATGCCTTACCTATTTACGTCGGAGTCCGTTTCGGAAGGACACCCGGACAAAGTAGCCGATCAGATCTCGGATGCCCTCATTGATAACTTTCTGGCTTGGGATACCAACAGTAAAGTAGCCTGCGAAACCCTCGTTACGACCGGACAAGTGGTACTGGCCGGTGAAGTAAAAACCAACACCTACCTGGATGTACAGAAGATTACCCGCGATGTAATTCGTAAGATTGGCTACACCAAGAGCGAATACATGTTCGAGGCCAATTCGTGCGGTGTACTTTCGGCTATTCACGACCAGAGCGCCGACATTAACCAGGGGGTAGATCGTAAGGTGGAGAACGAGGACTTTGAAGCAAAAGCCAACGCTCAGGGGGCTGGTGACCAGGGTATGATGTTTGGATACGCTACCCGCGAAACCGAAAACTACATGCCGCTGGCGCTGGATCTGGCTCATAAGATCCTGAAGGCGCTTTCGAACATTCGTAACAACGAGCCTGAACTAATGCCTTACCTGCGCCCCGACGCCAAGTCACAGGTGACCATCGAGTACAGCGACAACCACGTACCTCAGCGTATTGATACCATCGTAGTATCGACTCAGCACGATGACTTTGACAGCGAAGAGGCTATGCTGGCCAAGATCAAAGAAGATATCATCAATATCGTTATTCCACGGGTTAAAGATCAGCTGAGACCTGAGCTACAGCAACTCTTCACCGATGGAATTACCTACTATATCAACCCTACCGGCAAGTTCGTGATCGGTGGTCCTCACGGTGATACCGGCCTCACCGGCCGTAAGATCATCGTAGATACCTACGGTGGTAAAGGAGCCCACGGTGGTGGTGCTTTCTCCGGTAAGGATCCCTCAAAGGTAGACCGCTCTGCCGCCTACGCCACCCGCCACGTGGCCAAGAACATGGTAGCCGCCGGCCTGTGCGACGAAGTACTGGTACAGGTATCGTACGCCATCGGGGTAGCCAAGCCCTGTGGTCTGTTTATCGATACTAAAGGTACTGCCAAGGTATCACTGACCGATGGTGAAATCGCTCAGAAGATCGGTGAGATCTTCGATATGCGCCCTTACGCAATCGAGCAGCGCCTCAAGCTCCGTAACCCTATCTACTCCGAAACGGCTGCCTATGGCCACATGGGACGTAAGAACGAAGTAGTGCAGAAAACCTTCAAGGGTGCGGATGGCTCTGAAAAGCAGGTGGAAGTAGAACTGTTTACTTGGGAGAAGCTTGACTTCGTTGACCAAATCAAAGAAGCATTCGAACTGTAGTAGCTGGTAGCTAGTAGGTTTTAGCTATTAGCTTGACATAATACTGGAAGGCCGCTCAATTTAGAGCGGCCTTCCTAGTTAAGTACCTTGCCTATACGTACTTTTAGTTCATAGTCTACTTCTATTCGTTTCTCACTTTTCACCTGTTCCCTATGCACCGACGACATTTTTTCCAGACCACAGCCCTAAGCCTGGGCGCTATGCTTACCAGTAAAGAACTACTGGCAGGTATACTGGCCGAAGATCCTTTCAAGATGAAAGACCTGCGCGAGGGCGTAGGCGTCTTTACCGAACGTGGAGGTACTATTGCCTACCTCATCAATAAGCAGGGCATGGCCGTGGTAGATACCCAGTTTCCGGAGCAGTCGCAGCACCTGATTACCGCGCTGAAAGAGAAGTCAGACAAGCCCATCCGGTACCTCATCAACACCCATCACCACGGCGACCACTCGGGAGGTAATATTGCCTTCAAAGGGCTGGCGGAGCACGTAGTGGCGCATCAGAACTCCCTTCAGAACCAAAAGGAAGTAGCCCAGAAGCAGAATGCCCTGGACAAGCAGCTCCTCCCCGATATTACCTATACCGACACCTGGAAGCAAAAGGTAGGCAATGAGAGCATCAGGATGTACTACTTCGGAGCCGGCCATACCAATGGCGACAGCATTATCCACTTCGAGAATGCCAACATAGCTCACATGGGTGATCTGCTCTTCAACGGTCGCTACCCATTTGTGGATATGACCGCCGGAGCCAGCGTTACCAGCTGGATAAAAGTGTTAGACAAGACGCTCAAAACCTTCGACAACAAGACGCTGTTCGTATTCGGCCATGCCTTTGATCCGGAGAAGATCACGGGGGGCAAAGAGGAGATCAGGCAGTTTAGAGACTACCTCGAGAAGCTAATCACCTACGTAGGTAGTGAGATCAAAGCGGGTAAGTCGAAGGATGAGATTATTAAAGCGACCAGTGTGCCGGGAGTAACCTATATGCAGGGACAGGGCATTGAGCGTAGCTTGGGAGCGGCCTACGATGAACTTTCAAAAGCTTAAAAAATAAGAAGGGCTGGCAGATCGCTAGCCCTTCTTACAGGTACTTGTCTCGTTCCTTATATTACCTCCATCTCCTCGGTCTGCGTCTCCTGCGATAGACGCTCTATTTCACGCATCCGCTCGAAGTTCTTCTGACGCGACAGGAAAGTATACATAGCCGGTATGACGTAGAGCGTCAGCACCAGCGAGAAGGCCAGCCCACCCATGATCACGATACCCATAGACATCCGGCTTTTGCCCGCTGAGCCCAGCGCCATAGCAATAGGCGTGGCCCCCAGGATCGTAGCAAGGCTGGTCATCAGGATAGGCCGGAATCGTAAGGTAGCGGCCTCCAGAGCGGCTTCTTTGATCCCTCTCCCCTGCTCGCGCAGCTGATTCGCAAACTCCACGATCAGGATACCGTTCTTGGTAACCAGACCAATGAGCATAATCATCCCGATCTGGCTGAAAATATTCAGGGTTTGATTAAAGTACCAGAGCGAGAACACGGCTCCACCAATAGCCAGGGGTACCGTAAGCATAATGATGAACGGATCCACAAAGCTTTCGAACTGGGCGGCCAGGATGAAGTAGATCAGAACCAGAGCCAGGAAGAACGAAAACATGGTATTGGATGAGCTTTCGGCGTAATCACGGGAAGCGCCGCTGAGGGCAGTCTGAATGCTTTCGTCGTTCAACTTATCCCGAACCCTATCCATAGCCTCAATACCATCACCGATGGTCTTGCCAGGCGCCAGAGCTGCCTGTACGGTAGCACTCATGTACCGGTTGTAGTGGAATAACTGCGGAGGACTGCTCTCCTCTTCCACTCTCACGATATTATCCAGTTGTACCAGTGTTCCCTGTGCGTTCTTGACAAACATGCTCTTCAGATCCAAAGGATCATCGCGGTTGGCCCGGTCGTACTGGCCTATTACCTGATACTGACGGCCGTTCATGGTGAAGTACCCGAAGCGCTGTCCGGCGAAGCCCAACTGCATGGTCTGTGCTACATCGGCCACCGACACCCCTACCGACTTGGCCTTTTCGCGGTCAATCACCACCTGTAGCTCAGGCTTGCTGAACTTGAGGTTTACGTCCGTTACCGCAAACGTAGGATCATTGGATATCTCCTCCATAAATCGGGGCAGGTACTCACGCAACTTATCAAAGTTGGGCGCCTGTATGACGTACTGTACGGGTAGTCCACCGCGTGAGTCTACGGCAATGGTCTGCTGCTGCACCACAAAGGACTTGGCATCGGGTAGTCTTTTGAGTTGCCTGGTTACCCAGTCAGCGATCTCCTGCTGTGTCATCTCCCGTTCTTTCCGGTCCATCAACGCTATACGACCGTTACCGGTATTGGAGGCCCCCAACCCAAAGCCATTGGGCGAGGTAACCAGCATAATACCCTTCTTACCGGGCATAGAGTCCATCAGTACCTGGCTGACGCTCTGCACGTACCTGTCCATGAACTCAAAGGAAGAGCCTTCCGGAGCCGTCATGGAGATACGGAACCAGTTACGGTCGTCGAGAGGGGCCAGTTCGGATTGCAGGCCTTTCCCAAAAAACCAGATCATACCCAGCGTCAGGGCAATCAGCGGCAGGGCCACCCACCGCACCCGCAGGAAGCTGGAAAGGGCATTGCTGTAATTGGTGGTGAGGCGCTCGAAGAAGGGCTCCGTCTTTTCGTAGAACCAGCTACGCTTGTGCGTCTTCCGGTTCAGGTAGGCATTGAGCATGGGCGTCAGCGTCAGTGACACGAAAGCCGATATCAGTACCGCCGCCGATATAACTATACCAAACTCACGGAACAGCTTACCCACAAATCCCTGCATGAATATCACGGGCAGGAACACCGACGAAAGCGTAATGGAAGTTGAGATAACGGCAAAGATAATTTCGTTGGACCCCTTGATGGCCGCCTCAATCGGGCTCATACCCTCCTCAATCTTTTTGAAGATATTCTCCGTCACCACAATACCGTCATCCACCACCAGTCCCGTAGCCAGTACTATAGCCAGCAGCGTAAGTACATTAACCGAGAAGCCCATCAGGTACATGATAAAGAAGGTACCGATCAGAGATACCGGAATATCAATCAGTGGGCGGAAAGCCACCAACCAGTCGCGGAAGAACAGGTAGATAATAAGTACTACCAGTACTATAGCGATCAGGAGCGTTTCGCCTACCTCTTCGATAGAGCGGCGCACAAATATGGTGTTGTCCAGGAGCGTTTCCAGTTCGTAGTCAGCGGGGAGCTCTTTCTTGATATCAGCCAGACGCTTGTTGACCTCATCCGATATCTCGAGGTAGTTGGAGCCCGGCATCGGGGTAATGGCCAGACCAATCATGGGCACGTTGTTCAGCCGCAGAATGGTTTCCTCTACCTCAGGTCCCAGCTCAGCGTGGCCGATATCTTTCAGATGTATGGTTTGCGTGGAGGTATTCTTCACGATCATCTCGTTAAAATCCTCCTCCGTCTTAAACCGGCCCAGCGTCTTTACGGTAAGCTCGGTAGTGTTACCCGCTATCTTACCGCTGGGTAGTTCCACATTCTCCCGGTCCAGCGCTCGTTTTACATCCTGGGTTGTAATACCTAGCGCCGCCATTTTACTGGGGTCCATCCATACCCGCATGGCGTACTTCTTCTGCCCGAATATGCGGATATCACTCACCCCGTTGATGGTCTGGAGGCGCTGCGCTATCACGTTTTCGGCGTAGTCGCTCACTTCCAGATGCGATCGGGTATTGCTCTGAAAGGTAAGTACTATGATGGGTTCGGAGTTGGCGTCGGCCTTGCTAACGATAGGCGGACCATCAATGTCCAGGGGCAGCGTACGGGCTGCTGATGCCACCTTATCGCGTACATCGTTAGCGGCACGCTCCATGTTGGCGCCAATGTCAAACTCCACGGTGATCTGGCTGACGCCCTGGCTACTCGTAGAGCTAATGGACTTGATCCCTTCGATACTGTTGAGCTGCTTCTCGAGGGGCTCCGTAATCTGTGACTCGATAATGTCAGCATTAGCTCCCGTATAGCTGGTCCGGATGGATACCACCGGCGGATCAATAGACGGGAACTCCCGCATACCCAGGTACTTAAAACCCAGAAAGCCAAACAGAATGATGAGCAGGTTCATCACGATGGCTAGTACCGGGCGCTTGATAGAAAGCGTAGAGATACTCATACTTTGTTGATCGTTACAGTACCTGTTGGATTAAAGCTTAACAACTTTTACGGGAGCATCTGGTTTAAGAGCCATGATTCCCGTCACGATCAGGGAGTCACCCGCTTTGAGCCCATCCGTAATCTGGATCTTCTGATCGGTACGCATGCCTGTCGTCACCATGGCCTCCTGCGCTTTTCCATTCTTCACGATGTATACCTTTTTACCTTTCAGTACCGGTACAATAGCCTCCGTCGGGATCATGATGGCGTTATTGTTGCCTTCCAGGTTGGCCTGTACTTTTACGAACATACCCGGTACATAGCGGTTGCCGGGGTTGGCTGCTACCGCCCTTACCCGCAGCGTCCGGAGCTCAGCATCTACCTTGGGGTCTACGGCTACCACACGAGCCGAGTAATCAGTATTATCACCGTCCAGGTTCAGCCTCACCAGGCTGCCCAGCCGGATGTAGCGGGAGTATTTTTCAGGTACTGTAAAATCAACCTTTACCGGATTGGTCTGTACCAGGGTAGCTACCGAAGTACCGGGCGACAGATAAGCCCCCTCGCTGATATTCTTAAGGCCAATGGTACCGCTGAACGGAGCTCTGATTTCGGTCTTTTCGAGCTGCGCCAGGATCACCTCCTTGTCAGCACCAATGGTCCGGATATTATTGGCGGTGATCTCGTACTCCTCGCGGCTTATAGCCTCGATATCCAGCAGCTTTTTCTGGCGAGCCTCTATGCGCTTGGCCAGCTCTTCGTTGTACTCAATCTTGGACAGTTGCGCTTTCAGGTCCTTATCATTGATTTTGGCGATCAGCTGCCCCTTTTGCACGTAGCTTCCTTCCCGGATATTAAGCTTTATCAATCGTCCCGATATTTCAGCTTTCATATCTACCTCTTCGTTGGGTACTACCGTACCCGAAGCAAACAGAGCATTCTCGACCGTCTCCAGTTTTGTCAGATACACATTCACCGGCACTGCCCCTCCGGCCTTACCTCCACCTCCTTTACCACCAGCCGATGCACTCCCGCCGGGCGCCGGTCCGCCGGCCACTGGACCGCCAGCCGCTCCTTTTTCCATATCAGGTTTGGTAAAATAGAAGACTTTACCCAGAGCCAGTAGCGCAATGACTCCACCTACTAGTATAATTGTACGCATACAAGTTTTACCTTATTTTAATCTAATATTATATATTTAAAATTTTATTCTAACATTGGGCTTACCTACCACGCAAATCGTAAGTCAAACCTATGAAAAACAATCAATAATTTCAGATCCACTGCTTTTAATAATTTATTTCACCTGTCATCCTTCCGTGTTTCAGAATAGCTTGGTCTCTTTGATATCTCCAATCCTGCACTTCAGCGAGCTATACTAAATGCATAAATGTAGAAGACACAGGAAGTAGGTATCTATCTATCACTATCTCTAATTTATTTGCATGGACAAAAGCCGAACTTAGGGAGGTATATATACGTGAAGGGCGACCCGTATCTCAGGCCGCCCTTCACGTATAACGTCGCCCTTGTCAAAGGCTTTTCATAACCAATTTCAGCTCGTCGTAGGCAGTAATAGTCCAGGGAATCTGGATGATATTATAGATCACATAGTGCGTAGGCACTACCAGGCAGCACAGGAGCACTATGAGCAAGATGTGTCTTCTGTCCCTTTCAAAGCTTTTGCCCGCTATCAATAAGGCAATGAAAAAAATTGGAAAGCCATAGGTCAGGCTACGGGTAATATCATAGACGCTATAGGCCACCACTATATGCAGCAATAGTGTAGCCAGCAGAATCCCCGCCAGTAGTTTCTGCTTTCTCAGGATCAACACTATAATGGAAAGAAGAAAAGGAATCCATAACCCCTCAAATGTAAAGAGTATACCAATAAGCCGGTGCTTGAGCTGAAAGGGTATGATAGACAGGCTTACGCCTACATTCTCGCCGGATGGTGTACGCAGGTTATAGGCGGTAGTGAGCCAAAGCCTTATGAGTACATACGAAACTACCACCAGGAGTACAATACTGGATCTGCTACGGATACTACTGCGGGGAAAGAGGTCTCGAAAACCAGAAATGGTGAAGTTGCTTTCTTCCAGTAGGTGAAACAGATAGACCGAGAGTAGCGCTATAACAGCGCGTTCGTCGGTAAAGCAGGCCATCAGTAAGAAGATGAAAATACCTATACGGTTGCGGAGGTACATGCCCATCAGCAGAAAAAAGAACGCGTAGGCGTCAAACCAGAAGTGATAGTCCCAGAAGAATGCGCTGGCCAGATAAGTCGCCGAACAGGCAACCGTAAATAATACAGTACTTACGGCGTCGAGATGGCGGTTCACTATCCGGGTAAGGAGCAGCAGAAAAGGGAACAGCAGCAGGGATTGAAGGAGGAAGACCAGCACTACGTCTTTACCGGTTACCGTCCATCCTATACGAAGTACCTTGGCCAGCAGGGGGATCGTGAGTCTGAATGCTATCTTGGCGCCATGTGATCCGGTGTGCCCTACTACCGCCGGAGATAAGGGTGACTCGACCTTTTGATAGAAGTAGTCAAACGTTGTTCGTGGCGCGGGATCGGCCAGTATATCCAGGTAGTTGGGATAGGTAGTAAGAAAGACAAAGCCAAATAAGACGAGGGATAGCTTAACTTGCCAGAAGCGGGATTGGGTAAATCGTTCAATGTAAAGGTACAGGTAATCAAAATGGGCTAACTGGTAGAATTCCTTAAACGTCATATACTACTATATTATGTGTGGCAGGACGTACCCTAAGTAGCTCAAACTGAGCAATACGTCCCGGCCTTTTTCCGCTAAATATTTCTTTTTGCAGCTTCATACCAGTACTTCGTATAACCTCTTTATCTCTTATGATTCAAACTACCTGCCAGGCTACATACATACGTCTGCTATTACTACCTGATAATAGGTACAATAGACTATTCTAACCCCTCGGCCAACACTATTTTTACTTATAAAGCCCGCAATGCCATACTGAACTCCTGGAATGAAGATAGCGACCAGGGGATCTGTATGATATACATCACTATGTAGTGCGTAGGGATCAGGACACAGATAAGCATGACCAGCATCAGAATCTGCTTCCGGTTGTGGGCGTAGTCCCTGGCCATCAGGATAGCCGCAATAATGATCAAAGGAAAAGCGTAGGCAAGGCTTCGGGTAATATCAAATACGCAGTAGGCAATGATCGTGTGAATGAGCATACCCCCCAGCAGCAGGCCCGCCAGTAGGCGGAGTCGCTGGTCTATCAGCGCCCACATAGCCAGCGCAAAAGGAATCCAGAGCCCTTCGAAAGTAAATGGAATACCTATAAGCCGGTGCTTAAGCTGAAAGGGCAGAAACGACAGGCTTACTCCCGCCTTTAGGCCCGAAGGCGTTGACAATCCAAAAGTAGTAGTCAGCCACCATCTGATCAGGCCGTAGGTTGCTATTACCAGCAGCACTACCGCGGAAGCATCCAGATAGCGACGCTGGGGCAGCAGATCTTTCAATGATTGCAGCGTAAAGTCGTTCTCACGCAACCGGTGAAACAGGTAAACGGAGCCCAGGGCTATAACGGCCCGTTCGTCGGTCCAACAGGCCAGCAATAAAGTAGCGAACACGAGCCACCGCCGCCTAAAGCACATACCCGCTAACAGGAAGAAGTAGGCGTAGCCGTCAAACCAGCACTCATAGTCCCAGAAGAAAGCTTTGGCGAGGTAGGTAGCCGAGCACGCACCCACCAGAAATACCGTACTGACTGAGTCCATGTAACGGTTCAGCAGCCGGATCAACATCAGCAGGAATGGTATAAGCAGCAGGGACTGAATCAGGTAGATCAGCAGTATATCTTTACCGGTAACCGTATGGCCTACATTGATCAGCTTGGCCAGCAGAGGTACCGTAAGCCGGAAGGCTATTTTAGAACCATGTGTTTTTTCATCAAATGTAACCGGCGACAGCGGCGAGGCTACTTTATCATAAAAGTAAGAAAAGGTAGTGCGGGGAGCAGGATCTACCAGGATATCCAGATAGTTGGGATAGGTAGTCAGCAGTACAAACCCAAACAAGACTACTGACAGCTTAAGCTGCCAGTAGCGGGTATGCGTGAAGCTCTCGACACTGGCGTAAAAGCGGCTACTAAAGGTTGATGGACGGGATATATACAGCGACATATAGTATTGCTTTAAGTAAAGGAAGGCCATTCCCTTACAGTTTTAACCATTCTTATCGCATCATCAGCAAGCCTTAGCCTGCAAATAAAGATATCAAATTTCTTCTGAATTAGTAATAACTGCTCCTCTGAGTATTTGTTCTAGTTATTTATTGAGCGGAAGTCAACATAGTACGAAGTAACGGCCTTCCGAAGCATTACGGGGCGACCCACCTATGTGAATCGCCCCGCGACTATCTGATCTATTCGTGATTATAATTCTTCCAATTCTGATTCTTCACTTTCAGTAGGGGCTACCTGGTTCAACTTAGGTGCCCTACCATCTTTGCGTTTATTCTTATATTTCTTTACCTGCATTTTTAGCGCATCCAGAGCCAGATCGGTAGCCTCCTCAAACGTAGTTCCCTGCTCTTTCACAAACACCCTACCACCGGGTACATAAAGCTTCACTTCCAGAAGCTTGGTTTGTATCTTAGTGTTTTCACTTTTATCCAGCTTTAAGATAACTTCACCACTAGTGATACGGTCATAGAACGTATCCAGTTTATTCATCTTCTGCTGAATGAACGATAATAGTTTCTGATCAGCATCAAAGTGAACAGCACGCATCTGCAGTCTCATAAGCACACTAAATTTAAGGTGAAACATGAATTGCACCGCCTCTCAGCCTATGCGGAAGGCCGGGGATAAAATAGCGGTTCGGCGCTCCGATAAACAGGGTGCCGAACCGCTACGCGTCCCGTGCACAACCGCCGGATGACGAAATCGGTAGAATAAATCTAGTGAAAAAGCAGGTATATGTCAAGCCAGTTTGATGGCTTTTTTCGCAAATGCCGCCTCAGGAGTTGTAGGGGGGTATTATACCTCTTCCAGTAGTGTCCGGAAGGACACATAGCGCTCTTTGTAACGCTCATGGTGCTTCTGCATAAGCCTGGGCTGGTACACAGCCTGGTAAATATCGTAGTCGGCCATGGACTTAAAGTAGTATTGGCAGGTGTAGGTAGCACCACCGTTGTCCATTTCCATCAGCAAGCGTAGCATACGGTTTTCGACGGGGAGCCCGGTAGCCATTACTTCCGGTATATGTACCTCCTTCATCCACTGAAGCCACTCCTGTTCGGCTTCGAGCAGAACACTTATTGTTATATTATAAAGTATCATGTAGGGCAATTGGTGTATAAGTACTTCTTTATTTGAGTTCAACGGTACCCGAACAAAATTCGTTTCAAGGCGGTTGTCAGAGGGGATAAATTGCGTACGGTTCCGTAATTTTCTTTTTATTTGTAAATCTAATCTACTAACTACTCATCCTAACAGTAATCACCTTACTATATGTATAACGGTTTACTACATGCTCACTCAGGGCTACGCTACGTAGTGCTGATCCTCCTGCTGGCTGCAATTGGCTCGGCCTACTCTAACTGGCAGAAAGGCGACACCAACGATAACAAACTCTATTCGTTTGCCCTGATTGCTACCCATATTCAGCTACTGATAGGCATAATCCTGTATGTTATAAGCCCTAAGGTAGATTTTGATATGATGGCCGACCGTCTGTACCGCTTCTTTACGGTAGAGCATTCTATCATGATGCTGCTGGCTGTCACGCTGATCACCGTAGGTCGTGTTCGTTCACGCAAGGCAGAGGGTGCTCTGAGACACCGCACAGTCCTGTATTTCTACGCCATGGCACTGATCATTATGCTAGTAGCTATTCCCTGGCCTTTCCGCGATCTGGGAGCAGGCTGGTTCTGATAAGACATTTGAGTAATTATGATTCTGAAGCCACTTTTATGACGAAAGTGGCTTCTTCTTTTTTACATGAAAAAATTAGTAACAATACTGGCGCTCGGAGTGGGTCTGGCAGGAAGTGCTCTCCTGTTTAACTTCACTGATATAAATACCTCTACGGCTGAGTGGCCCGAGTACCTGGGTGGCCCTGAACGCACCCACTACTCTACCCTTAAACAGATTACACCCGAAAACGTAAAAGGTCTGAAGGTAGCCTGGGAGTACCATACCCGCGACACCTCCGGCCAGATGCAGTGTAACCCCATCATGGTGGATGGCGTGCTCTTTGCTACCACGGCTTCGGTGCAGGTATTTGCACTGGATGCCGCTACGGGTAAGGAGCTGTGGCGCTTTGCTGACTCGCGCGATCCGCAGTGGTACAATACCAGCCGTGGCGTAACCTACTGGGCCGAGGGCGACGACAAACGCATACTCTTCACGGCGGGTCCGTGGCTCTACGCCCTGGACGCTCGCACGGGTAAGATGATTGAGTCGTTTGGTGAAGGAGGCCGCACCAGCCTGCGCCTGGGCCTACCCGACATAGCTCAGAACAAATTTATCTGTTCCAACACGCCAGGTACTATCTATAAGGATCTTATCGTAATGCCCGTACGGCTGTCTGAAGGACCTGATGCCGCACCGGGCCATGTACGAGCTTTCAATGTCAAAACCGGCCAACTGGCCTGGACCTTCCGGACCATTCCGCATCCGGGTGAGCCGGGTTACGAGACCTGGGGCAAGGATAACTGGAAGAATACGGACGTGGGAGCGGCCAACAACTGGGCGGGCATGGCCATTGATCGTGAGCGGGGTATTGTATATGTACCTACCGGTTCGGCTGGCTATGACTTCTACGGCGGCAACCGCCCCGGCAAAAACCTGTACGCCAACTGCCTCCTGGCGCTGGATGCCGCTACCGGTAAGCACAAGTGGCACTACCAATTTATCCACCACGATGTATGGGACCGTGACCTGCCGTCGGCCCCTACGCTGGTACAGGTCCGTCGCAAAAACAAAACCATTGACGCCGTAGCCCAGATCACCAAGTCGGGCTTTGTATTTGTATTTGATCGGGTGACGGGTCAGTCGCTGTTCCCGATCAAAGAGGTACCGGTACCTACCAATGGGCTTCCGGGCGAACATCCGTGGCCTTCGCAGCCCGTTCCTCAGAAGCCCGCTCCTTTCTCCCGCCAGACCATCGGCGACAATGACATCAGCCCTTTCGCAGAGAACCGGGAGGAACTGCTAGCCCGGCTCAAAAAGATCCGTCACAAGAATCAGTTTGAGCTGCCCAGCGAGGAAGGTACCCTCATATTCCCCGGCTTTGACGGCGGCGGTGAGTGGGGAGGCCCAGCCTACGATACCGAAACGGGCATACTCTACGTCAACTCCAACGAAATGGCTTGGGTTATGCGTATGGAGGAAGTACCTAAGGCCGATCAGTTGGTGGGTCTATCTCCGGGTCATAAAGTATATACCCTCAACTGCTCCAACTGCCACGGTCCCGAGCTTCAGGGCAATCCGGCCAGTGGGTATCCCTCACTCAAAGGCATCAACAAACGCCGCGACCAGGCCACCGCCCATGCCATTGTGAGCAGTGGCAAAGGAATGATGCCAGGATTTTCGCACCTGAAAGCGGAGGAGCGACAGGCGCTGATTGACTTCCTGTTTGAACAGGAAAAGAAAGAAGTAGGTGGCGATGTACCTACCAGTACGTTCCCTCTGCCCTACAAGATGGATGGCTACAACAAGTTTCTGGATAAGAACGGCTATCCGGCTATCACACCTCCCTGGGGGCAGCTAAGCGCTATCAACCTTAATACCGGCGAGTACGTATGGAAGACTGTACTGGGTGAATTCAAAGAGCTTACCGCAAAAGGCATACCGCCTACCGGCACCGAAAACTACGGTGGCCCCGTAGTGACCGCCGGAGGAGTACTCTTCATCGCCGCTACCAAAGACGGTATGTTCAGGGCTTTTGATAAGAAGACGGGTAAGGTACTGTTTGAAACGAAGCTACCCGCTGCGGGCTTTGCCACACCGGCTGTATACGAGGCAAAGGGGAAGCAGTATGTAGTGATTGCCTGCGGAGGTACCAAGCTGGGTACTCCTAAGGGTGACAGCTATGTAGCGTTTGCGCTGCCATAGGCCAAGCATCGAGAGCCGGACTACATAGCCCGGCTCCTTTTCTTTCTCTATCTAACTCGTGGATGAATGGGATTAGTACAGTCTCCCTTATGAGCCAGAGCTACTCCATCCCTACCACGGTCTATCACAATATACTGACAGCTATCAATGGTAGTGATGTCGTATTTACCAATGTTTCGGTCATTGTTGCGCAGTGTGTTGGGGCCAACGCAGGAAGTAGCCCCCAAGGCTGAGCCTAACAGGAAGAGAGTGCCGAAAAGAACATTACGATTTCTCATGGTTCGGAAGTAGTTTGAATGGAGTAAGTGTGAATACGACAGCCCCTTGGGGCTATAAGAGCAAGATAAGCTAGTTGCTCCGTAAGCCTTACACCAACAAACCAAACTTTACTATTATTTTACAGAATAAAAAAGCCGGAAGCCCCGCCGTCTGTTGGGATCAGCGGGGCTTCCGGCTTTATACGATATACGATTTACCTACGATGAATAGGGTTGTTACAGTCTCCCTTGTGGGTAATACTCATTGTTTCTGCTCTGTTGTTACGTCCTACTACTATATACTGACACCCATCAATAACCGCGATATCGTACCTGCCGATATTGACATTGTTATTGCGCAGGGTATTCTGGCTGAAACAGGAAGTAAACACCAGGGCCGAGCCAGCCAACAGGAGTGTTAGGGATAAGCTGCGTACTGTTTTCATAATCAATCTGATTTAAAGTTCATATTTACAGTGGGTTGATTAGGTTTTAACTACCCCTTTACCCTTTCTGTTACTTTACAATCCAGATTATTATCTTAAAACAGTCTCCCTCAGCTCCTACTCTTTACCCAAACAGTTCACTCGACAGGTACCGGTCGCCGCGGTCGCAGATGATGAATACGACTACCCCTTCTTCCAGCTCCTGAGCCAGCTGTATGGCCGACCAGGCTGCTCCACCGCTACTCATTCCGGCAAAGATCCCTTCCTCGCGGGCCAGGCGACGAGCCATGAGGGTAGCATCTTCCTGTGATACCTCTATTACGCGGTCCACCCGATCCGCTTCAAATATCTTGGGAAGGTACTCCTGGGGCCATTTGCGAATGCCGGGTATGCTGGAGCCATCGGTAGGCTGGCAGCCCACAATCTGAACATCCTGGCTCTTCTCCTTTAGGAATCGGGAAACCCCCATGATAGTACCCGTAGTACCCATAGACGATACAAAATGGGTGATACGTCCATTGGTCGCATGCCATAGCTCGGGACCGGTGGTGCGGTAGTGGGCCAGCCAGTTATCAGGGTTGGCAAACTGGTTCAGCATCAGGAAGCCGCCCTCCTGTACCTTTTGCTCGGCGTAGTCACGGGCGCTTTCAATGGTTTCGGTGAGGGTTACGGTAGCGCCAAAGGCCTCCATGGTAAGTACCCGCTCCCGGGTAGAGTTCTGAGGCATCACTAGCTCTATGTCTATATCATAGAGGCGGGCAATCATAGCCAGCGCGATACCCGTATTACCGCTGGTAGCTTCGATGAGTTTCATGCCGGGCTTCAGCTCTCCCCGCTCGATGGCTCCGCTGATCATGCTGTGCGCGGCGCGGTCTTTGACGCTACCGCCCGGGTTGTTACCTTCCAGCTTACCAAATATGCGTACGTTACGATTGGGATTGAGGTGGGTCAGTTCGACCAAAGGGGTGTTACCTACTAAGTCAAGGAGTGTTGCCATTCTGTTTTTATACTATCCGCTCTGACAGCAGAATCTAAGCTATTTATGTACCAGGTTCGTTACTATTCCCTTTATTTTTATTTATCATTCTCTCGACCAGCTCTTCCCACCCAAAGTGCAGATTGATATCACGCTGCGGATAGGGTATATCAATTTTTTCATGCCTGAACCTATCAAAAACAGCAATGCGTATTTCGCTCTTGATGTATTCGATACGCCACGCGCTGTAGGTCCAAAACAAGAGCTCGTACATGAGCCCCGATTCGCCAAAATCCATCAGACGTACAGTAGGCGGCGGATTCTGAGCTACTTCCGAATGTTCGCGGGCACTCAACAGCAATATATTCTCCACCTTCTGGGGATCATTTCGATAAGACACACGTACATTGATAATGAAGCGTGTCAGCGAGCGATTGTGCGACCAGTTGATGATGTTGTTATTGATAAACTTAGAGTTAGGCACAATAATTCCAATGGAGTCACGGGTTTCGAGCTTTGAGGTACGCAGCCCCACATCCGTCACGCGCCCCACCAGTCCATTATCCAGCTCTACAATATCTCCGACATTGATACTGCCCTCGAACAGCAAAATTAATCCAGAAACCAGATCATTAAAAGTCTGCTGTAATCCCAGCCCCACACCCACCAGCAGAGCTGCCGAACCCGCCAGTAGGATTGAAAGCTGTACACCGGCTACTTCAAGCCCTATTATCACTACAATGGTATAGATAAAATACCTGACAAGCTGTATAACCGCCTCCTGCCGTCCCTGATCTACCTGGTTACGCCGGAAGAATCCACGCCTGAGTACTCCCGCTACTACTATGATCAGGAGCCGCCCCAGCGAAATGATAGCCAGGATCAGAATAATATCAAATACAGTAATCTCAAAGTTTTTGACCTTGAAGAGATTGAACTCCAGAAATTGCCGCACCTCACGCGGTAACCCCTGACTAATCCTATCTGCCCCTTTGGCGATAGCCGGTGTATGAGCCTGAAGTAGAATAAGCAGTGGTATCATAGAATCTGCAACACTGGGTTAAATAGCTGACACCGATTATACAAACAACCGGTATAGAATAGTAGCGCCTTCTTACCTACATAAAAAACTTGCCCATAGTTTTTGTTACAAACTATGGGCAAAAAAGAAATATTCGTATCACTACTTAGCAGCTACTCTACTGAGTAGATGTAAAAAACTCCAGCGTACCCAGCAGGAACTTATCAATGGATGTATCGTGGTCGCCTCCCTTGATTGGCACTAAACTTACGTTAGTAGCGCCGCGCTTGATCATGGCGTCGTAGGCATTCTGCGAGTTGAAGTAAAATACCAGCCGGTCCGATTCGCCGTGGTACAGGCGGGTAGGTGTTACGGGCTTCCAGTCATAGACGTTATTATCAGCCACTGCATCCAGAAAGCCTTTGTCAGTACCGTTCTCAAGGCTCTGCTTGAACTCATCCGACATGATCTCATTGAAGGACACACTTATCATAGCATCCTTACCCCGCTGCTGGATCTGAGTGGCATAAGGCTCCTTGAAGTAGTACGAAGCCGGACGGTTGAGCCCATACACGCGATCGTACGTAAGCAGTACCCATAGGTACAGCGAGTTGCGGCTGGCAACGCCACTGGTCCGGTTATTGACCAGGTACTTCATGGTAGAGGTCTTGTCGTAAGCGCCCGCTCCTACACTTGAGGCCCGCAGGTTAAACTCCCCGGCGGCTTCCTGTTCCAGCTTCTGCTGTAAGGCCATGGTTGCGTAGCCTCCCTCGGAATAGCCCGTAATAAACAGGCGCTCATCCCACTTTACATCTTTCTGCTCTCTCAGAAACTCCTTAGCGGCCCGCAGCATATCCAGCGAAGCCGAGCCCAGGCTCTCCCGGTGCTCGTACGGATGCGGCAGGTCTTTGGAAGCCCCGTAGCCGATGTAGTCAGGGTATACAATGATGTACCCCAGCGCGCTGAAAAGCGATCCGGCATAGTAAGCTTCGGTTCCGGGGCTGAAGTTAGAGGGAGCCTCTGACTCGCTCCGGATGGTACCATGCTGTACACTAATCATGGGAGCCGGCTCCGTAGTAGAGGGAAGTATAATAGCCCCCGAAGCCGTAATGTCCGTTCCGTCAGTATTCTTGGTTTTATAAGTAATGCGGTGAACCTTCACTCCGTTCCGTACCAGCCCCGCCAGCAGAGGACTCAGGGCTGACAGCTGCTGACTAAGTTGCTCACGGGAGAGTTCGATTACCTGTTTGCTTTCTACTAAATATTTATTCTGAGGAGTAGTGTTGGAACCATCCCGATCGCAGCCTGACAGCAATAGCATGCACCACAATACGACTCCCCACAATCTCCCCGGTAGTACTTGGTTGGGTTGTTTTTTCATGAATATATATCTCCAAAAAGTTAAGTCACAGTTAGTATAACGTAACCTAACCTTTTTTCGTTTGGAATGCGGCAAGGGAAATAACCTTCCCGCACGGCTTATTTACTTCTTCCACAAGCCTTCTATTTGCTCCAGACTCAGCCCTTTGGTTTCGGGTACGATGTACTTGGTAAATATCAGTCCCAGTAGTACTACACCCATGTATATAAAGAAGATACCTCCGTTGACTCCCAGCGCCGATGCTTGCATAAGCGGAAAAGTAAAGCCTACCCAGAAATCAAAAAACCAGTGATTGAAACTACCCATACTGGTAGCAAAGCCACGGATACGCAGCGGGTACACCTCCGCGATCAGCAGCCAGCCCATGGGCCCCAGGCTGATGGCAAAGAAAAACAGATAGACGTACACACCTCCTACCAGCATGATCTGCTGCACATCAGCACTGATGGAGTCCCGAAACAGAAAAGCGCAACCTACCGTAGCCAGTGATACGGCCGTACCTACCAGACCAGTATAGAGCAGGGGCTTACGGCCCCAGCGATCCAGGAAGAATACCGCGATCAGTGTAGAAGCAGCATTGACAACACCTACCCCTACCGTAGCCAGGGTAGCCTCCCGCGTTGAGGGAAAGACCGAGTTGAAAATATCGGTTGAATAGTAGATAATAGCATTGATACCCGAAAACTGCTGGATAGCAAAGATCCCGATCCCGATCAGCAGCGGAATACGGAGTCGCTTGCCAAACAGCTCACGCCAGTCGGCCCGGCTCATACGCTCCCGCTCGATCAGTTCCATGGTCTGCTGGAATTCATGACGGGCGTTCGCTTCGCCACGCAGCCGGGTAAGTACCGCCATGGCCTCTTCGCCCCTGCCCTTATTGATGAGCCAGCGGGGACTTTCAGGTACCAGCAGCATACCGATCAGCAGGATAGCCGCCGGTATAAAACCCGCCCAGAACATACTACGCCAGCCATCGGCCAGCTCGCCGTACATAAAGCCTACTACGTACGAAAGCAGAATACCCAGGGTAATAGCTAGCTGAAAAAAGGTAACCATCTGCCCACGCTTATCAGCGGGGGCGATCTCGGCTATGTATAGGGGAATAGTAGCCGCTACAATACCAATAGCAAGACCGAGCATCAACCGCCCAATGATCAGGAAGGCTACCGAAGGGGCTACGGCGGTAAGAATGGAACCTACCACAAATACCAGGGCTGCGATGATGTTGATCTTCTTCCGGCCCAGCATATCCGTCAGCGGCCCGCTAATAAAGGGGCCAACCATCCCCCCAATCAGTACGGCACTCACGATCCAGCCTACTGTACTAGGCGAATCCTGCAACTGAAAATGAGCCTTGAGCGATGGCAGCGCCACGTTGATGACACCGGTATCAAACCCAAACAGGAGCCCGCCCGTAGCCGCCACCGCCGTAATGGCATACACTAATAAATTATTGGGAGAAGAAGTTGACATAGTCGCTGGGTTAATGGCTTAATTTATTTCCACTATTTACAAATAAAATGAAAAAAGTCCACCGGATGCTCACCCAGTGGACTTAAATATCAGCTGTACTTATCACTCATAGCTGATCGGCATACCAGCGGATAATGCGGGCAGAAGCGTCCGGGCGTTCTACCATGCCCATGTGTCCGGCTTCGGCCAGAACGATGGGATAGCTTTGCCTGGGGTACCGCACCATTTCCATACTACGCTCGAAAGGCACTATGGCATCCTGCATACCTATAATAAAAAGTACCGGAAAGGGCATACTCGCCAGTACATCCGTACCGTCCAGCCGGTTCCGCATCGCATTGATACCGGCGACCAGTGCTTCGGCTGGTAATTTGCCATAGCGGCTTATATGGTCCTGCACCTTATGCGGATATAGCTCTTTATAACGCTCTCCGTACATATTGGCTCCGGTATGGCGCAGGAAGTTTGCGGCTCCCTGATTACGCAGTAGTTCGGCCATCTTATCCCGCTGTTCTTTTTTTGCCTCATCATCAGGAAAAGCTGTAGAATGGAACAAGCCAAAGCCTTCCAGCATATGAGGGTACTTGCGGGCAAATTCAAGAGCTATGTAGCCTCCCATCGAATGTCCTATAAGTATACATTTCTCTACGGCCGAACTAGTCAAAAATCTGTTCAGTTCATCGGCGTAGTCTTCCATGCTATGGCACGAGGTCAGGAGGGATACATTAGGTCTGATGACAGTACAAACATCATTTATCTGTGCATCCAGATCCTCCCAAATAGCATCGTCTACACCGTGTCCGTGCAACAGCACAACATTCTGTCTATGAAGTCTCATGGTACGTATCATTTGTAGATTAAAAGTAACTTCTACTACTATTCGTGCAAGTTAAAAAAACTCAGGCCATAAATTCAGAAGCGCATAATCCACAGAACTGGATTATGCGCTTCCGGAAAGACGAGAACTACCCTTATCCACTAACTCAAACCTATCTCTTTCTAATCCTCCACGATATATAGTAATATTAGATAATAAAAGCGGTACTCTACTTTGCCTTTACTACATCCTCATCACGCAGCGCCCGACGCAGAATCTTACCTACGTTGGTCTTTGGTAACTCATTCCGGAATTCTATCTGCTTGGGACACTTATAGGCGGTGAGGTTTTCGCGGCAGTAGCTCTTGATCTTCTCAGCGGTTAGCTCAGGATCTTTCTTTACCACGTATACCTTTACTCCCTCTCCGGTTTTTTCGTCCGGTACACCCACACAGGCTACCTCCAGCACACCAGGGCACTGGGCCAGTACATCTTCTACCTCATTGGGGTACACGTTGAAGCCTGATACCAGAATCATGTCCTTTTTGCGGTCCACAATCCGGAAGTAGCCATCTGCATCACGCACACCGATGTCTCCGGTCTTAAACCAGCGTCCGCTCTCTTCCTCAAAGATCACAGCCGCTGTCTCATCGGAACGGTTGTAGTACCCCTGCATGACCTGAGGACCTTTAGCGCATACTTCACCCGGCTCACCTACATCCGCCCAGGTACCATCCTCACGCAGTATGCGCATTTCGGTACTTGGCCAGGGTACTCCTATGGTACCTACGCGGTTTTCACCAACCAGTGGGTTGGACGATAGTACCGGCGATGTTTCTGACAGACCGTACCCTTCGGCAGGCAGACAGCCCGTAGCATCCCGCCAGCGCTCCGCTACTACCTTTTGCAGAGCCATACCTCCGGCTGAGGTCACTTTCAGGTTAGAGAAGTCAATCTCATTGAATCGCGGATGGTTGAGCAGGCCGTTGTACAACGTGTTTACGCCCGTGAACATCGTGACCTTGTACTTCTTCAGGTCGTTGATAAAGGCATTCAGATCCCGTGGATTGGTAATGAGCAGGTTCATAGCGCCACTCTTCAGCGCAAACAAAGCGTTGACCGTGAGGGCATACACGTGGTACAGGGGTAAAGCCGCTACGATAATCGGATGAAAATCTCCGGCCTCCACATCAATCAGAGGCTTAAGCCAGGCGTTATTGGCCTCTACATTGGCGATCAGGTTGCGGTGGGTAAGCATAGCCCCCTTGGATACACCTGTGGTACCGCCGGTATACTGGATAAAGGCCAGATCCTTGTTAGAAACCTGCGGACGGGTATAGGTAGCGCCGGCTCCTTTGGCCAGGGCTTCATTGAAAGGTACCGCACCTGGCAAACTATAGGCAGGTACCATCTTCTTGACGTACTTCACTACGGCATTTACGATCAGCTTCTTGGGGAAGCCCAGCCGGTCACCGATCTCGGTAATGATGATGTGCTTGATGTCGGTATTGGCTAGGATCTTTTCCAGGTTACTACCAAAGTTGGCCAGGATCACAATGGCTTTTGCCCCGGAATCCTTAAACTGATGCTGCATCTCGCGGGGAGTATAGAGCGGATTGGTATTGACCACCGTGAGCCCCGCCCGAATGGCACCAAACATAGCGATGGGGTACTGCAGCAGATTAGGCATCTGGATCGCGATCCGGTCTCCTTTCTTCAGGCCGAGGCTCTGAAGATATGCCGCAAAATCACGCGACAGACGATCTACTTCGGCGAAGGTCATCTCCTTCCCCATATTAGAGTAAGCCGGATTATTGGTAAACTTCGAGAAGCCCTCCTCCATCATTTCTATAAGTGAAGGATATGCATCCGGATTTATCTCATAGGGCACCCCTTTGGGGTAGTACTTCAGCCAGGGATAGGTTTCAGAGGTTAGATTTGACATAGGTCTCTTCTGATATATGAGTTACTGATTTTCTTTTAGAACGCTTAATGATGCTTCAAGTTAAAAAAATATTGGATATATGCTATTTCTTATGTGCAATATTACTACCTCATTACTGGATTTACCTACGGTTTTGCTCCAAAAGAACCTTTCCCCGCACGTCACAGGTCCTGCTCTGCTCTTGCTAAAGTACCTGCATCCCCTCTCCGATCCGAAGTATACGGTAGGGGGTCTGATGCCGCTCCGCAGCCTCGGCAAAGCGTTCGGGATCTTCAGTGTTGAATGTAAACAGGTGGTAATGGTGAGGTACCACGCAACGGGCTCCGATCACTCGTCCCAGCTGGGCCGCCTCTTCCGCGCTGAGATTACCGGCTACACGCCGCTCGGGTCTATTACCATTGATCGGCAGGAAAGCCACATCTACCTGAAAAGGAGCCAGTGACTCCGCCAGTCCATCGTACCAGAGGGTATCGCCGCTATGGTACACCTTGTAAGGCCCGAACTCCACTACATAGCCCATATACCTGCACTGCCCCGCCGGGTCACGCTCTAGCTCATTGTGGGCGGCAGGCAGGCCATAGAACCGGAATCCCCCCACCTCCTTCACCTGGGTGTCATTCATACCCACCGGAAGCGCCTCATCACAGCCCAATCGCTCAGCTACAAACGAGCGGTTAGCCTCGGGTATCACTAACTGTATTTCCGTATTATGGGCTAATATAGGCTGTAAAGTTTCGGCGTCCAGATGGTCGGTATGGTTGTGGCTACTCGTGACGACGTCCAGAAAATCCAGCCGGGCCGGATCTACAGCCCGCTCGCTCATACGTACATGGGGGTTGTCGGTAGTCGCGTACTTCCTGGTGAGCGAATCGGAGAGATAGGGGTCAAACAGCAGATGCCGCCCCCGCCATTGCAGCAGGAAACCACTCTGCCCTAGCCACCACACCCGAAAGCCCGTCTCCTCGGACCGGGTTCGCTCAATATCCGCCAGTAGTACGTCGTCTTTCTGGTAAGCCGGGATCAGGGTCATCATTGGTAGAGGTCAGAATACAGAGGACATTTATCAGAAAAAGCGCAGTAACGTCTGATTCTAACCCTGTTTGGCCAGCTCCCAGCGCCAGATAATACCGTCGTCGGGATCCTGTATATCGCCAGTACGCTCAAAGCCCAGCTTCTTCAGGATACTCGTGGAGGGGCTCTCTTCGGAGAGTGTATGAGCGATGACTTTACGTACAGAGTCATGGGCAAAGGCATGATCTATCAGCCCCCTGGCGGCTTCGGTTGCTAATCCTCGCTCCCGGTGAGAGGGCCGGATCTCATAGCCAATCTCCACCACTCCTTCCGCATCAGGCTCCCCTTTGTATCCACACGAGCCTATCAGCATATTGTCTGGTACGTACAGAACCAGATGCGTCCACCAGTCGCGCAGGGGAGGATGTGCCTGCCACCGGTGAAACGAGGGAGTGAACACTTCCCGGTAGCTGGTCCACTTCTTAGGTACATTAGCACCCAGCACACGGCCCAGTACATTGTTACCCATCTGGATAGCCTCGAAAATAGTATCATCACAAGGAATCAGGCGTAAGTGGGGAGTCTCTATCATTGCTTTACTACTTGAATATTTAGGGTCAATATATAAAAAATCCCCGTGCCGACGGACTACCGAGTCCTTTAGCACGGGGAGTATACGCTTGTAGTACTTTCTAATTACCTGTTGATCAGCACTACTGATTATCCTGATCAAAACGATCGGTGATGGCTTTGCGGATGGCCTGGTGCGGACGCATGCCGGTGCTGCGCGTACGGGGGACGGCCCGGTCGGTAGCGTTGGAGCGGGCCCGCAGCGCCAGATTCGACACCGTCAGGTGGCTGTTGCGCCACTGCTCGTATTCCTCCTCCGTCATGATGTCACGGGCTACTTCACCACGCAGGTACCCATCGCTGTATGACTGGATGCGGCTGTCGGTAAAGGCCAGTTTACGCTCTTCTTCCAACCTTTCGATCTCAGCGCGGAGCTGTTGCTCCTCCTCTTTCAGCTGGTCCAGCGTAGGCAGTGTAGCCAGGTCGTTTTCCATGATGTTCTTCTGTACCATCTGCTGTGCCAGGATTTTTTCCTGAGCAGCCAGCTCTTTAAGTACCCGCTTCCGGCGGCGCTTGAGTCGCCATAGATTCGGGTCGATCTGTAGCCAGCGGTACCAGAAACTCTGCAGTACCGGCAGGGCCATTCCGAGTGATACGGCACCGGCTATGGCAAACAGGACTCCACTTAATACAAAGGATAGAAGGGCCCAAGGGCTATTGACCAGATCCAGGTTCAGGTTATCCGAGTCACGCAGCGCCTGCTCTATTTTATTGGTCAGCTCGGGACTGTTGATAGGCGCACCGGTCAGCGGATCTACGGCATTGAGCTGCAGGTTCTTGATCGACTTGTTAATAGCTTCCTTCAGCTTATCAGTCCGGTAGGCTTCGTAGCGGAACCATCCCAGTACCGTTAGGGTAATTACCGCAAATACCGCCAGTATCACTTTGAAGCGACCATAGCGCTTTTTGGCCTTAGGCGAATCTTCCTTCTGATAGGGCCCTTCAATCAAACGATCATAGGCGGGCTTCAGCAGTACAGATACCATCGCCAGACCGATCGCAAACGCCCAGGCCTCAGTAGAGTTACGGATGTTGAGCGCGTAGGCTACAATTTCGTGTGAAATAATCAGGTCACCCAGGATAAAGGATATGCCGGCCGCCAGGAATATAATACCTGCAATGAGCGAGTAGTCGCCAGCAGCTTTTTCTCGCTTTTCACGTAAGGTTTCGGTCCGCTGGTCGCCTTCGCTGATGGTATCCTCCAGTTCTTTTACCCGCCGTGCCGTCTGGTTCAGCCCCATGAGCTGGTCCTGCAGGCGATCAAAGGCAGCTTTCCGCTGAGCAATGGTATCCTGCTTCCGACCCTCTAGCTTTCCCAGTTCGCCCCGCTTCTCCTCCAGACGCTCCGTTACCCACTCATGACTTACTTTGCTCGACAGGTACGCTTCGTACACCTGACGATCTATCCCCTCAATACCACTCGTATAGCCGTGCTGGTAGTCGGGCTGTTGATTTGGATGTTGATCCTCCATCTAAATTCTTTATGTTATTTACTGACTAACATCAAATTATACCTTGAAATTCCGCCTGGCTCTCAGGCTGTGGCTACTGCCCCCGTATCTCCCGCAGTTGGCGCTCAGTCAGGCGACCTTTCATGCGGCGGGCCAGATAAAACTCACTTTCGAAGAGCTTCACGAGCATGTCACGACGGGCGTACAGGCGGTCACATTCCGTTTCGGCTTCGCCCTGCTGCTTAAGTACCTGCCATTTTTGTACACGCAACTCGTCTATTTCACCCCGCAGGCGGGTAATCTCATCTTCCCAGGATCCGGAGTGGTCGGTAGCTTCTATACGCTCGCGCTTCACTCCGAGCCACACCCGCAGATCATTGCGTAGTACGGTAATGTTGCTCAGGAACAGCTTACCAGCAAACAGGAACAGGAAGAACACAAAGATGAACAACGATACCGCCTGCCACCAGACCTGGTGCTGCCAGGCCTGAGCCAATACAAACAAGGCCGCCGCAAAGGGCATACCTACTTCCTCAAGTAGTCGCCGGCGTGTTACGCTGGAGTCGGCATCGTGAAACAGTGATATACCTCCGAACAGGTTGAACATACCCGCCAGGAATACGCCAAGCGCTATAAAAGAACTGGTAGCAAAGTTGGGGCGCAGCGTTTCTTCAATCAGGTAGTAGTTACCCACGCACATGGCTATTGACAGAGCCAGGCCCACCAGCGTACGGGGCAGGTTATGCTCGCCACTCGGCTTGCTTTCCTCCAGCTGTTTCAGCTTGGCCTGTAGTTCTTCTATCCGGTTTTCTTTCTGACCTATAAACAAGTTCAGCTCCTGCACCCGCTCATTCTGCTGCTCGATGGCACGTTCGTAGTCAGCAGCCAAGTGGGCAAAGTAGTTATTGATGATCTCCGTCTTTTCGGTAGGCTCCGACTCCGATAGTCCAAACAGCACCCCCTCATCACGGAGTGTATCTTCGTCCTCAAGCCAGTAGGGTATCTCTACTATAGGTGTCTCTACCTTATGCAGTGTCAGATCTGGTTGGGGCTCGGGTGTTACGTTATCGGCCTGCACCCGCGACGGAATAGGTGATTGGGGCCTCACTACCGCCTCTGGTGTAGTAGTACCTCCGGCAGCCACTGGCGTAGCGGGTTCTCCTTCTGGTCCGGCCTCCTCATCATAGTAATCCAGATCGCCGGGCTTTGACGAGCCGAATAGGTTTGTGATACGCTTCCAAATAGTGGCCATAGATATAGTAGTACTGTGTATGACTAAATGATTACTTCAACCGCACTTATCACCCTGAATACTAGCACGTTTGGACAATACATAGACCAGAGACAATAATCACTATACGATTATCTTCCAAAACTTCCAAAGAAACAAAAATATTGTGATAGCCGGTGAATATTTGCTTCGCGCTCAACCTACTGCAAATATTTTCTGAAGGGCAAGCCAAAGCTGTTTTTTCAGGTTTCTATCCGCTTCAATTACGGCCAGCGGATCAGCCAGCAGGAACCAGATACCTTCGACCTGCTTGGGGGTATAGGGCGGCAGTAGCAAGTCGAGCTGCAGCTTGATCAGCGGCACCCCGAACGTGATAAAATGGTTGGTAAGCTTATCGGCAAATACGCTACGGGCATCTGTAGCAGGAACATAGCTAAGATTAACAATATCGGCCTCGTCGATGGAGTGGCCTACCGCTTTAAGAATGTTAGAAAGCAATATGTACTCCGAAGGCAGCAGATCAGGCTGGGTAGGCTCATCCACCAGTACCAGCACCTTATGCTTGAGCGCCGGGAAAGGTACAGCCGGCACTACGGGAGGAGGGGGAGCGACGGGTCGTGGTGGTGCAGCAACAGGCTCTTTCTTCTCAACCGGCGCTACTACCTGAGGAACCACTACTTGTGGAGTTTCCTCTTTAGGAGTGTGTACCGCGGGAGCAGCCGCTACGGCAGTATCTGCTTGCTGAGTATCCACTCGGGGAGCAGGTGTTGAATCCTTTTCAGGTTCAGCAGGCACAGAAGGGAATTTCAGCATAGAAAGATCTTCCTCTACTCTGAAAAGCGTGTCGTATTGAAATAAGGTTTTATAGAATGCGGAGTTAGTACTCATTACTTCAGTTTTAGCGGATACCACTCTATATTAGTCAGCGGAGCACGGCGCGAGTAGCTTTGCGAGGGAGCATAGTACTTTTCAAGGTAGTCAAGCACTACCTTCTCCGTGTCGCCCAGGTCCCACAGGTTATGATTGGCCTGCATCCAGCGTATCTTCTGCCGCCAGCCATCCCGGGTAAAGCGGTTCTGACTAATCAGTTTGGGTGAATGGCAACTGGTACACTGAGCCTTCACCATCATCAGGTTATCATCTATAACCAGTCCCGTATCCGGATCTTTCTTCAACGTATCACTGGCTACTGCCAATTCCGTGGCCGGGGTAGTTGGGGGTGTATATAGAGTCTGGTGAAAAGCGCTCAGCAGGAATATACCTAGTATAAGTACTCCCAGCAGCGTAGTTCCTCGTAATTTCATAGCTTACATCTTTAATTTAAGCAACCTTCTCTATCTCCTCACCCTACCTTGACCGCTATTCGCTGGCAGGCATTATTGAGGTAGCCCCCCGGGTTCCATGCGGGTATCACCATGGGTTGCGTTACTCCTTTATCGTCGGTGGCACGAGCCCATACCTCGTAGTAGCCCTTGGAAGGAAACTGTACGTCTGCCGACCAGTGCTGCCAGGCCAAGCGGTTGGCCGGAGCCTCCAGCTTGCAGGGTTGCCAGGTAGCGCCATAGTCGATGGATACCTGCATACTCTTCACCTGCTGATCACCCGCCCAGGCATGGCCACGCAGGGGTAGCTTCTGCCCTTCGGGGATCATAGCGCCTGATTTGGGAAAGGTAATCATTGACTTGACCGGCATCGACTCTATGATCCGGAAGTTCTCGTCGGTCTCGGCCAGCTTCTCCCCCGGCTGTACTGGGAAGCGAGGTACTTTATAACTATGGCCTTCCATTTTGGCACCGTCGTGTACTTTGTTGCGAATAGAAATCCGATGCAGCCACTTACCTGATACAGACGCCGGCCATCCACCTATTACCAAACGCAAAGGATAGCCATGAAATTCCGGAAGCGGCTGTCCATTTACCGCCCAGGCAATCAGGGTTTCGTCTTCCAGGGCTTTTTTGATAGGTACTCCTCTTGAGATAGGTGACTTGCCGGGGTCACGGCTCGGGTGCAGGTCTTTGCCATAGTACCCAATGTACACAGCATCCTCCTTGACCCCTACCTCCGCCAGTATATCCTTCAGCCGTACACCGGTCCACTGGGCACAGTGCACAGCGCCATCACCCCATTGGTTACCGGAGGCAGTAGGTGTAAAGCCAGAACGCCCGTTGCCCCCACATTCGAGGGTAAGCTGGTAGGTATGGTGTTTGAACTTCTTTTTCAGTTCATCGAGGGTATAGCTCCTGGCCTTTTTGACCGACTCACCATCGATGGTCAACGTCCATTTGGAAACATCTATGCTCTCAGGTACCAGACCGTTGTTCCGGATAAACATCTTATCAATCGGCGTCACCTTGTCGTCCAGCAGATGTATTGGCGTTTCTACGTTCCAGGGCCGGTCGCTAAGCACGGTCAGGTCCTTGTGCTTGCCTTTCAGGGCATCCTTTTCATCAAATACCAGGGGTACATAGCCTTTGGGAAGCTTATCGGCAAAAGCAATCTCAGTACCCAGGGCAGCCGTCATAGCAACCAGGGTACTTTTCTTTAGAAAACCACGACGATCGAAGTACGAATTAGAAGACACTGTCAGGAAGAGTTTGGATGGTCACTACTCAAAGTTAGGAATTATTACCTAATTGATAAACGTAAATGGCTGCCAAAACGATACCCTACGGCAGCTTAGGCCTGTGACAAGGTACTGTTCCGGAAGGGGTACTTGATCAATGGGCAGCCGTAGCGGTATTTTCGGCAATAACTTCCAGAATCTGCTGGGCAAACATCTGGGAAGTATTCTGCTCGGCCAGCTTACGCATGGCAGGTAGTGAGAAGGTAATGTTGCCGCGGAGGGCCTGACGAAACGCCTCACTGATGGCTACTGCGGACTCGGAGTTTACGGCTATACCCAGGGCCTCTTTTTTGACCAGAGCTCCCATGTAGCCAAAGTCAGAAGAGATGAGTGGTTTTTCGGACAGAGCGGCCCGGATGACGATCGAGCTCATGCCTACGTGCCTCTGGTAGAGCGTCAGTACATAATCCGACCCATCAAAAAGAGCCTGTATGGGAGCACCCTTGATCTCTTTGTAGTGGCAGATGATCTGCGCGTTATTCTGAATGGATGCAATGCGGGCGTCAACTACCTTACGGTATTCATCCGTAATGGGCCCCGCCAGAATGAGAGCCAGTCGGGAGCTTTCCTCAGGAGACAATAGACTAATCGCATCCAGTACGGGTTCTATGCCTTTGCGGTCATCCAGGTACCCAAATAGCAGCAGTACCTTGCGCTGCTCCTCCACCCCCAGCGTGGTTCGTAGGGCTGCTACGTCGCGGTCTGATACGTCATATCTTCTGACCGGGTCGCTGAGTGGCAGTACTTTTACCCTCGGGGCCATCTCCTGAATGAGTGGTACGGAGGATTTATCCAGGCAGAACAGATTTTCCAGAGCACTGCTGGTAAGTACCCCTTTGAGCAGCCACTTCTTACGAAGTACCACCGCTTTCTCCTTCAGCGAAGCAGTCATGCCATAATGAAAGCTGGGCCGGAAGTAAATACCCGACACCGGACAGGGCGACTTCTTACCCAGCCATATACCCAACTGGAAGAGGTCGAAGTACATGAGCATGGCGTGGGCGGGGCGAATCTGCTCAGCGTATTTGATGTACAGGTTCCACTCCGCAAAGGCGCGGCTGAGCCGGGAGGCATTTTGGGCCAGATGCAGTTCCTGTTCGGTAATTTCAACAAAATGGAGTCGGGAAGAAGCCGAATATTCGGCGGGCAGAGAGGCCGCGAGCCCCCGGGGAGTTACTACAAAGAGCTGTCCGGGTAGCTGATTGCTATACCAGTAATCAATTAGATAGGTAATATAGTCAGAATGATGCCCATTCAGTATGGTATCGAATATCAGTAATTTCATGCTGCTGCGTTCAGCCATACCAGTGCATTAACTAGGGTATGATACCCGTGGAGGCCCTGTGGACATAAACAAAAAAAAAAGCTCTGGGTTTATGAAATCTTCATAAACCCAGAGTAAAAAAGAGGACTACCCTACCAGTTTGGCCGCTTCGCGGTGAATAAGTGCCTCCCGGTCAGGACCCGTAGATATAAAGCGGATAGGAAGTTTCAGTTCATTTTCCAGGAACTCCACATAGGCGGCAAGCGCGGCGGGGAGCTCATCAAAGCTATGGATATTTTCCAGCGACTGCTGCCAACCCTCAAAGTCACGGTAGATAGGCTCAATAACCTCATCACACAGATCATGGGGCAGTTGTTCGGTCACAGTACCGTCAGCCAGACGGTAGTGCGTACATATCCGGATGGTGTCAAAGATATTCAATACATCTACCTTCATCATGACTAGCTGCGTAACGCCATTGATCATGATAGCATACTTAAGCGAGGGCAGATCGAGCCAGCCGCACCGGCGCGGGCGACCAGTCGTAGAGCCAAACTCACGACCTTCCTGACGCATACGCTCACCGGTTTCCTCCAGTAGCTCGGTGGGGAAAGGTCCGCTCCCTACGCGGGTACAGTAGGCCTTAAATATACCGTATACTTCTCCGATCTGACGTGGGGATACACCCAATCCGGTGCAGGCACCGGCCGTCATGGTGTTGGAGCTGGTTACAAAGGGATACGAGCCAAAATCAATGTCCAGTAGTGATCCCTGTGCTCCTTCGGCCAGAATATGACGGCCTTTCTGCAGGGCTTCATTCACTACGTATTCGCTCTCTACCAGAGAAAACTCCTTCATGAACTCAACCGCCGTAAAAAAGTCCTCCTCAGCCTGAGGCAGTAGCGAGCTGTAATCAAAGTTATGGAAGTCCAGTATTACCTTGTGGGCATCCACCAGCTTCTGGTACTTCTCCCGGAAGCGGGCCGACAGGATATCACCTACCCGAAGTCCCTGACGGGATACTTTATCTGAATAGGTGGGTCCGATGCCTTTCAGCGTAGATCCAATCTTGGATTCTCCCTTGGCACTTTCGTAAGCGGCATCGAGCAGGCGGTGCGTTGGTAGTATAAGCGCGGCTTTCTTGGATACGTACAGATTCTTCTTCAATTCCAGATTGAATTTCGCTAATCCTTCGATTTCCTTACGGAATATAATAGGATCCAGCACGACACCATTACCTATAATATTCTGGATATCACTCCGGAAAATACCCGAGGGAATCTGGTGCAGCACGTGCTTGAAACCATCAAATTCCAGAGTATGGCCGGCGTTGGGTCCTCCCTGAAAACGGGCCACCACCTGGTACTGGGGAGCCAGCACATCCACTATTTTACCTTTTCCCTCGTCTCCCCATTGAAGACCAAGTAATACATCAACTTTCATTTACTATCGAGATTTAAGTACAGGACGCTGACAGGAGCACGCGGCTCTATGGCACATAACAGTGCCTATCTGCATCGCATAGATATAAGTTATGTTGGAGAATTACTGTAGAATAGCGTTGATGAGTGTATTAGTGCCTTACTCTTCCGTACTCTGTCCCATTGCTTCTTCTTCGGGAACATCCTTCTTGTTTTCGCAGTTGGAACGGGTGCAGCTTCCATAAAATATAAGGGAATGATGTACTACGTTGAAGTGCAGCATCTCCCCTACCATGTTCTGAATCGACTGGATACGCGGGTCGCAGAATTCCATTACCTTATGGCATTCGGTGCAGATCAGGTGATCATGTTGCTTGAATCCATAGGACTTTTCGTACTGCGCCAGGTTTTTACCAAACTGATGCTTGGTTACCAGATCACAGTCCACCAGTACATCCAGTGTATTGTATACAGTAGCGCGGCTTACGCGATACTTCTTATTCTTCATACTGATATATAGCTCGTCCACGTCAAAGTGGTCTTCGCGCGTATAGATTTCTTCCAGTATCGCGAAGCGCTCCGGAGTCTTGCGGAGCCCCTTATTTTCAAGGTGTGCCGTCAGTATTTTCTTGGCGGCTTCCAGGTTGGCTGTACGTGCTTGTGGCATAGCTTCAAAAATCAGGTGCAAATTACGTGGTTTTTAGACGCAAATCACAGAAAGTCTAATAATCCATAACGTCTTTTGCTCAGTAGGGGTTCAATATCAGGATATGATGTTCAGGTTGGCATCAAAGCGCTGTACCTTAAAAACGCCATCCACCCGGTCCAGCTTGTTGATGAGCATATCCAGGTGCTTGGTGTCCTGAACGTACAGTCTGATATCTCCCTCAAAGACACCATCTTTGGTGTCAATGGTGATTCCCCGCATGTTTATGTGCAATTCATTGGAAATAATCCGGGTTACGTCGTTGACCAGACCCATCCGGTCCGTACCCGTAATACGCAGTCCCGCCAGAAACGCCTCTTCCTTCTGTGACTTCCACTTGGCCTTGATAACCCGATTGCCATGCTTGGACATTAGTTCCACGGCATTGGGGCAGGTAGTACGGTGGATCTTGATGCCTTCGTTGATGGTCACAAAGCCAAATACGTCATCGCCGGCAATAGGGTTACAACAGGCAGCCAGTTTGTAATCTATCTTATCCATATCCTCCCCGATCAGCAGCGTATCGCTATCTGCCTGATCGCCGTGGATTTTCTTGAGCAGCTTGGTAAAAGCCTTTCCGTCGGTTACCTCATCGGTACTGATTTTGGTCTTCCGGTCTTTGGCTTCCTTGTATTTCTTGAATTTCTTGAGCTCATCCAGCTGGATGTACCCTTTTCCGATCCGGTAGAAGAAATCCGTAGGAGTCTTACACTCAAAGAAAGCCCGAAGCTGGTTGATTACCTCATAGTTGACCTCTATACCCAGGGTCTTCAGCTTTTTCTCAGCCATCTGCCGCCCGTCTGTTTCATACCGGCGACTTTCCTCCTTAAGGTACTCCTTGATGCGGCCCCTCGCCTTGGAGGTAACCACAATCCGGAGCCAGTCCTCGTTGGGCTTCTGCTTATTGGAAGTAATGATCTCTACCTGATCGCCATTGTTCAGGACGTAGCTGATAGGTACCAGCGTCCCCCCTACCTTGGCGGCCATACAGCGGGCTCCTACCTCGGAGTGAATATCAAAGGCAAAGTCAAGGGCCGTGGCACCACGCTGCAGTACTTTCAACTCTCCCTTTGGCGTAAATACAAATACCTCTTCGGTAAACAGGTTGCTCCGGAACTCATCCAGGAACTCGATGGCCGCCGTTTTATCACCCAGTCCGTTTTCGAGCGTTTCACGTACCTGGTTGATCCACATCTCAATATTGCCGCGTACAGTGGTACTGTTGCCCTTGTACTTCCAGTGGGCAGCGTATCCTTTCTCGGCGATCTCGTCCATGCGCACGGTCCTCACCTGTACCTCCACCCACTGCCCCGTCTTGCTCATGACCGTTGAATGCAGCGACTGGTACCCGTTGGCGCGGGGCGTACTGATCCAGTCCTTGAGACGGTCAGGGTTGGGCTTGTAGTGGTCCGTAACGATAGAATAGGCCTGCCAGCACAAGGCCTTTTCGCGCTCAAACTCGGAGGGTGAATCCAGAATAATACGGATAGCGAACAAGTCGTAAATTTCCTCAAAGGGCTTGTTCTGCTTGCGCATCTTGTTCCAGATGGAATAGATGGACTTGGGGCGCCCCTTGATCACGTACTTAAAGCCGGCTTCATTCAGGTCGTGCTCTATTGGTTCCGTAAAGCGGGCAATAAACCGGTCCCGGGCGCTCTTGGTCTCGCGTAACTTGCGGGCTACAGCCCGGTAGGCATCCGGCTCGGCGTACTTAAGGTACAGGTCTTCCAGCTCCGACTTAATGGCATACAACCCCAGACGGTGTGCCAGGGGCGCATATATAAATATGGTTTCCGAGGCAATCTTCAGCTGCTTGTCACGCGGCATGCTATCCAGCGTCCGCATGTTGTGCAGACGGTCCGCCAGCTTGATAAGTATTACCCGTACATCATCCGACAGGGTGAGCAGCATTTTCCGGAAGTTTTCGGCCTGCTGTGAGGAGCCGTACTCAAACTTCCCGGATATCTTGGTCAGACCGTCAATAATCTGCGCTACTTTCTTGCTAAACAACCGCTCGATATCATCGATGGTCATATCTGTGTCCTCTACCACGTCATGCAGCAGAGCCGACACAATTCCTGTAGTACCCAGGCCAATCTCCTCCACCACGATCTGCGCTACGGCCAGCGGATGATATATATAAGGCTCTCCTGACCGCCTACGCATTTCTTTGTGGGCTTCTACAGAGGTATTAAAGGCTTTCTTGATTAGCTTAGCATCGTTATCTTTAAGAAATGGCTTCGCTGTACGTAACAGCTTACGATATCTTTTCAGTATCTCTTTACGCTCCTGCTCGAGATCAATCACAATAGCTTCCACGTCTTCATTTTGTTTCTAAAAACTCTCTACCAAAATAACGAATTACCTTACGGATTACAATAGCATTTTTTTTAACACTAAATTTTTCAAAAAAATTAGGATCATTTCTAAATATGTCTTTACCTTTGCACTCCCAAATCAGTCATCCTGCTGTCAGGAAATGATTGAAAAACGCGGGCGTGGCGGAACTGGTAGACGTGCTAGACTTAGGATCTAGTGCCGCAAGGCGTGGGGGTTCGATTCCCTCCGCCCGTACTCAAAAATGGGGTAGACGGGGCTTTAATTCCCTACTATTAAGTTGTTATTAGAACCGAATAGCTCCGTAGCACACCCGTCAAAAGCCCTCAGGACCATTTGTTTTGAGGGCTTTTTCATTTTTCATGTTTTACAAAAGCACCTCCTTCTATAAAACATGTACAAAACTAGTACCGGGAGGACGAGTACAAGGACTGTCGCTACCAGTCCGTCGGTTTAGAACTGAATTATAGGATTATTATTTTAATATAACTGCATAAATAACCAATGGAAGTTCTGTTAGAGAAGAGCTCGCCGACCACGGCTTCGCTCAGAGTGAAGCTTACCAAGGAAGACTACCAGCCCAAGGTTGATAAAACCATCAAAGATTACTCCAAGCGCGTCAATCTGAAAGGTTTCCGTCCAGGTAAGGTACCTACGCATGTCATCAACCGTATGTACGGTAAGAGCATCCTGGTGGATGAGGTAAACCACATGCTCAGCCATGCCGTGAGCGACTATATTCGTGATAATAAGCTTCAGGTAGTAGGTGATCCCCTACCCAACCGTGATCAGGCGGCCGCTATTGACTGGGATACCCAAACTGACTTTGAGTTTGTGTATGAGCTGGGTCTGGCTACTGACTTTGAGGTAGACTTCACCAACATTGCAGCCGTACCTCACTACACCATCAACGCCGATGAGAAGGAGCTGGAAAGCACCCTGACCAACCTGCGTGAGCGCTTTGCGGACAGCACCCACCCGGAGACTTCCGAAGAAGGTGATATGCTGTACGGTGAGCTGAAGCAGGAGTCGTCGGAGTTTTCGACCAAGACGGCCATCCCTACCAAGCAGCTTAATGCAGAGAGCCTGTCTAAGTTTGTAGGTGTGAAGAAAGGCGATACGGTTACTTTCGATATTCAGAACACATTCAACGATGCTTCGGCCATTGCCCACGTAACCGGCAAGAAGAAGGAAGACATCGACCAACTGGCGGGCGAGTTTACGTTTGTGATTGAAGATATTACCCGTTCAGCTCCTGCCGAACTGAACCAGGAGTTTTTCGATAAGGTACTGGGTCCTGGTCAGGCAGAGAGTGAGGAGCAGTTCCGTGAGAAAGTACTTGAAATCATCAAGGGCAACTACGAGCGTGAGTCAGAGGCGCTGCTGCGTCGCGACATGGAGCAGGCCCTGCTGAACAGCGTGGCTATTGAGCTTCCTGCCGACTTCCTGAAAGACTGGCTCGAGCGCACCAACGAAGGTAAGTTTACCCGTGAGCAGATCGAAGAGCAGTTTGATGATTTCGAGAAGTCACTGAAGCTGAGCCTGATCAAAAACAAGGTTGCCGAAGCCCATGGTATCAAAGTGGAGTACCCTGAGCTGCTCGAGTATACCCGCAACATGGTACGCAGCCAGTTTGGTATGTACGGTGATGACGATAGCATGAACGAGACCATCGACCGCATCGCGGCTGGTTACCTGGCCGACAAAGAGCGCGACAACTACTCGAACGTATTCAACCAGGTATTCGACAACAAGGTACTTGACGTAGTTCGTGGTCAGGTAGCTACCGAAGAGAAGACCATCGAAGTAAGCGAGTTTGAGCGTATCGCCCGCGGAGAAGATAAAGCAGAGTAAGCAGGAGTTAGGTTGTCAGGGATTATCTTTTAGCTTTCTCCTGATTCTGAACAACTACTTCAATTATAAAAAGGGAAAGGCCGGAGCAATGCTTCGGCCTTTCCCTTTTATGCTATATGTACCTAAGGCTCTGACCACACCCGAACACTTACCTGTGGGTACCTATTTAAATCCAATCCGTTCGCGGCTCTCCTGGGCATTGCGGACCAACGCCGCGGCCACCCACTCCTGAAACTTACGCTGCCACTGGTCCAGCGCCTGGCGGAGCCGGGAGTTTTCCAGATTCAGGCGCTGGTTTTCGCGCCGGAGCCACTCCGTTTCGGTGAGGGTAGTAGCCGACAGGCCCAGCAGGTCCGGCAGGGATACTCCTAGTACCTGAGCGATCTTCTCCAGCCGGGAGATGGTCAGTTCGGTGCGCCCCCGTTCGATATCTCCGTAGGCCGTGGTAGATATGCCCAGCATATCGGCCATATTTTCCTGTGATAATTCCTGCTGTAAGCGTAGCTGGCGCAGTCGTTCGGGTAGATTTTCAACTGTTTTCATAGCCGTGTACTTCTTTAAATGGTTAAGTAGTGATCCTGCCTTATCGGTTTTTGCGATTAATTATCAGCCTGGCCGACAAGGATAATCTGTATTAATGAGCATTTTTGTACAGAACAACGCCGGGCCGCAGAACATTCAGCCAAACTAACTCTTCCCGGTTTTAGTTGTTTTTATTAGCACTTATTTTCAACTTGTCATTTTCAAATTATTAATTCAATACTAATGAACCACGGAGACGAATTTAGAAAATACGCCGTACACCACATGGGCCTGAATGGCCTTACCGTGGACGGTTATGTAAAACACACTGTCGAAAACATGACCCGCGCCGTCATAGAAGAGCGTCCTATGAACTTCCGCGAGGTGGATGTATTCTCCCGTCTGATGGCTGATCGTATTATCTTTATGGGTACCGGCGTAGACGATAACATCGCCAATATCATAGTGGCTCAGCTGCTGTTCCTGGAGTCGGCCGACGCCAAGAAGGACATCCTGATGTACATCAACAGCCCCGGTGGATCGGTATATGCCGGTCTGGGTATTTATGATACCATGCAGTACGTACGTCCTGACGTAGCTACGGTGTGTACCAGCCTTGCGGCTTCGATGGGTGCGGTACTGCTGGCCGGTGGAGCCGCTGGTAAGCGCGCAGCCCTGCCACACGCCCGCGTGATGATCCACCAGCCTTCGGGTGGAGCACAGGGACAGTCGACCGATATTGAGATCACGGCCCGCGAGATCATCAAACTACGCGATGAGCTATACGAAATCCTGGCTAACCATACCGGACAAACTAAAGAAACGATCGAGAAAGACTCTGACCGCGATAAGTGGTTCCGGGCCAGCGAGGCCAAAGAGTACGGCCTGATCGACGAAATCCTTACCCGCGTAAAATAATAAAAGAGTTTTGGGCCCGGGCCCATCTGTATCTAACCTGTAAGGTATCCGGTCGGAGCCTTACAGGTTTTTTTATTCTACGGTACCTGGCAAGCTTGGTTAGCCGCTCAAAAAACCGGAACTTTACGAAACTTTTCCAAAGCTGCTGGGGTAATACTCCAATCATATAAAGAAAAGATATTTTCCCGGGGGCTTCTGTTTCTGAAATACAAAACAGCAGACAGGACAAATACTTGTACGACTACGTGCTGAATAGAGCCCAAGCTCACACTGGAAATTGTACTACCTGACTCTAATTATTCTATTATATAAACTGATAAAATGGCACAAGTAAGTTGTTCGTTCTGCGGACGCCGAAAAAACGAAGTCGAACTGTTACTTTCGGGTATAGATGCTCATATCTGCAATCATTGTATTCTGCAGGGGCATCAGGTGGTGATGGATGAGCTTAATCCAAAAGAGAAGAAAGAAAAGAAACCGAAGTTGCCAAAGCTCAACCTGGTGACACCGGTAGAGATGAAGCAGTTTCTGGAACAATACGTAATCGGGCAGGACGAAGCCAAACGTACCCTGGCCGTCGCGGTATATAACCACTACAAGCGTCTCAACCAGCCTGTATCGGACGATGATGTCGTGATCGAAAAGTCCAACATCATCATGGTGGGCGAAACCGGTACCGGTAAGACCTATCTGGCCCGTTCTATAGCCCGCATCCTCCAGGTGCCATTCTGTATTGCCGACGCGACTACCGTAACCGAAGCCGGCTACGTGGGTGAAGATGTCGAAACCATCCTGACCCGACTGCTGCAGGCCGCTGACTACAACGTAGAAGCTGCCGAGCGGGGTATCGTGTACATTGATGAGATTGATAAGGTGTCGCGTAAGTCCGACAACCCGTCTATCACCCGTGATGTAAGCGGTGAGGGCGTACAGCAGGCCATGCTGAAACTCCTCGAAGGCTCTGTTGTGAACGTGCCGCCCCAGGGAGGCCGTAAGCACCCCGACCAGAAGATGATCCAGCTGAACACAGAGAACATCCTCTTTATATGCGGTGGAGCATTTGACGGAATCGAGCGCCACATCGCCAAGCGGATCAACACCCGCCCGATCGGCTTCTCGGGTGACAACCGTATCATCGAGATTTTTGATAAGGGTAATCTGATGCGGTACGTAACGGCTCAGGACCTGAAATCGTTCGGACTGATCCCCGAGCTGATCGGTCGTCTGCCGGTGTTGACTCACCTCAACCCACTCGACCGCGACACCCTGAAGCGCATCCTGACGGAGCCCAAAAATGCGCTGGTCAAGCAGTATAAGAAGCTGTTCAAGATGGAGGACATCGACCTGCACTTTGAGGAAGATGTACTGGACTTTATCGTAGACCAGGCCGATGCCTACAAGCTGGGCGCTCGTGGTCTGCGGGCTATCTGTGAGTCCATCATGACCGACGCCATGTTTGAGCTGCCATCCATGAATGAAGTAAAAGAGTTTACTGTTTCGCTGGATTACGCCCGCGCCAAGTTTGAGAAATCGTCCCTGTCGCTGCTGCGCTCAGTGGCTTAATCCACTTACTATCTTACTAAGTACCCCTGCCTTTGTATTAAGGGCAGGGGTATTTTTTTAATAAACTTTCCTTATTTTGGACGATCATTTCAAAATACAGTACAACGTGGAAAACTGGCTAATCAATAAATCTATTGTTATTATCGGAGGTACTACCGGTCTGGGACTTTCAGCAGCCCGGGCCTTTGTACAGCATGGAGCCAACGTAGTAGTAGTGGGTCGTAATCCCGAAACCTGCCTCATGGCCGAAGTAGAGCTGGGACGTCAGGCCCGGGCCAAACAGGGCGATGCCACCCAACCCCAGACAGCCCTGGAGGCCATTCAGTTGTGCGTACGTGAGTTTGGTAGTTTTGATGGACTGTACCATGTAGCCGGTGGCAGCGGCCGCAAGTACGGCGACGGCCCTCTGCATGAGCTTACGCTGGAGGGCTGGAACCGTACGTTCGAGATGAATATGACCTCGCTGATGCTATCCAACCAGGCCGCCGTGCAGGCGTTTATGGGCATGAGCCGGGGAGGTACCATCCTGAATATAGGCTCGGTACTGGGGCAGTCGCCTTCGCCGCACTACTTCTCTACCCACGCCTACGCTGCTTCCAAGTCAGCCGTAATCGGGTTTACGAAGTCCACGGCTGCCTACTACGCCAAGTACAACATCCGCATCAACGTACTGGCGCCGGCCCTGGTGGATACGCCCATGTCGCAGCGGGCCTCCAAGGACGATCAGATCCTGAAATTTATCCAGCAGAAACAACCCCTGGACGGCGGACGCAACGGGGTACCTTCAGACCTCGACGGCGCGGCTATCTATTTTATGTCCGATTATTCAAAGTTTGCCACCGGTCAGGTACTCACCGTAGATGGCGGCTGGACAATCACCGAAGGTCAATACCACTAACGGGCCGTAAGCATGCGCGTCGCCATCGGAATAGACCTGGGAGGTACCAACATCAAGGGTATCCTGATCAACGAGGCTGGAGAAGTACTCAAGCAGCACTACATACCTACCCACGATGATCCCCAGGGCCTGTGGCGGGAAAACGTGAAGGACATGGTCAGGTACCTGCAAAGTTACTGGCAGGAGCCGATCAGTACCGTGGGTCTGTCGGCTCCCGGCCTCCCCAACGCGTCCAACAGCTGTATTGCCTTCCTGCCCAACCGGCTCAACGGCCTCGAAAATTATGTATGGGGCGACTACTTTGGCCTCCCTACCTACATTCTCAACGACGCACATGCCGCCCTGATGGCCGAAGCCGCCTTTGGCGCCGCACGAGACAACCGCAACGTAGTACTGCTGACCCTGGGAACGGGTGTAGGGGGTGGTATTCTGCTCAATGGCGAGCTCCACCAGGGCCTGTCGCAGATGGCTGGCCACCTGGGACACCTGTGTCTCAATACCAGCGACGATGAATGCAGCATCGTAGGCACGCCCGGTAGCCTTGAGTACGCCATCGGCAACTACTCTGTAGCCAAGCGCTCCCGCAATCGCTGTACCTCTACCTGGGAACTGGTAGAAGCCTACCGCAAGGGCGACCACTTTGCTACCTACGTCTGGCTCCAGTCGGTACGCTCTCTGGCCATAGCCCTCAGCTCACTGATCAATGCCTTCTCCCCGGAGCGCATTGTACTGGCCGGAGGCATTACCCTGGCCGACGACGCGCTGTTTGAGCCGCTCCGCTCCTTTCTGGATATCTATGAGTGGCGACCTGGCGGTAAGCAGACGCCCGTGGTGCAGGCCCAGTTTGGCGATATGGCGGGTGCCATCGGGGCGGCCAGTTTTGCCCTTAGAAAGCGTAGTGAGAAGTAAGTCCCGGAGTTGCTAATCAATCAGGTGTATGGATATAAATCTAACGATCTTACTACGGTGAGAGCTAAGCTAAAACCACTACTTTGGATACTACGCATAGGTGTGCTATCCATGCTACTTTACCTTTTTATTGATGGTCAGACCAGAATTGACTCACTCCTGTTCTTACAGAAGTACTCTAAGGAGGACCTTTTATACTTTGCAGATGTGGGATTTGGGTACCCGGATAAGGTAAAAAGGTGGGACCAGACAATAAGGGTAAGCATAGCTGGTTCCTGTAGCCGTCAAGACAGTGCAGAGGTAGCCAAAGTCGTAGATGAACTATCGAAGATCATAGCTTTCCCAAAGATAGTACTTACCAGGGAGGAGGGGAATGTGCAGGTCCACTTTCCCGATTCAGAACGTGAATTTGAGGCTAGCAAGGCTGCAAAAGACCTTGGAGTAGATGTAGATGGCTTCGCTAGCCCTACTTTTTCAGTAACAAACAAGATAAAGCAGGTGGAGATCCATCTAAGTCCACTCTTGAAAGACAGACTTAGAAACGCTATACTCAGGCATGAGTTCTGCCATGCCCTAGGGCTAGGAGGGCACTCAAGGAGGTACTACCATGAAGAGCACCTACTAGGTAGACTTAACATTCCAAGCCTCGAGAGCGCTGAGTTATTAGATAGTAGTCCGGCAGTTATACCTGCCGCTGATACAAGGGCCCTACAACTACTGTACGAAAAAGATATGCCCACTGGCTTAAAGAGATCTAGCTTCGAGGTTCAACTCGCAGAACTCGGAATAAAACTATAATAGAAAAATGTACGTAGCCATTAAATATTTACTAGTCATAGCAGGCTTGTCGCTGGTTAGCCTGGTAGCCTCCGCCCAGACTCAACTCCCCTACGACAAGTACTTTCAGGAAGCGGGCGTAACCGGTAGCTTCAGCCTGTACGACCTGGGCAAAAAGCAGTACTTCACTACTGACAAAGCTGAATTCAGAAAAGGTACCTCTCCCGCCTCGACTTTCAAGGTACCAAACACCTTTATTGCGCTGGAAGAAAAGGCCGTGAAAGACGAAAATGAAGTACTGAAGTGGGACGGTACCCAACGCATGGTACCCGCCTGGAACCAGGACAACGACCTGAAGATGGCCTACAAGAACTCGACGGTGTGGTTTTATCAGGAGCTGGCCCGGCGCATCGGAGCAGATAAGTACAAGAGCTACCTCAAGAAGCTGGACTACGGCAATCAGGATATAAGTGGCGGCCTGACGCAGTTCTGGCTGGGAACGAGTCTGAAGATTTCGCCCGAGGAACAACTCAAGTTCCTGCAGAAGATACACGCCCAGTCGCTCCCGTTCAGCGAGCGTACCTACCGGATCGGCAAAGAAATCATGGTGGAAGAACGCACTGACGCCTATACCCTGCGCGCCAAGACCGGCTGGGCCGAAGTAGACCCATCCGACATTGGCTGGTACGTGGGCTACGTAGAGTCGAAGGGGAATGTCTACTTTTTCGCCACCCGCATCTATAAGCCCCTTGACCAGAAGATGGAAGACTTTGGTCCAAAGCGCAAGACAATCACCCGTCAGATCCTGCAGGAGCTGAACATCATCTAATTACAAGTCCTATAACCTTACCTTTCATAATGAACGTTATTCAACAGTACCTATCTAAGAGCCGTTCCCTACTCGATACCATAGAACAACAGCAGCAGGCTATTGAGCTCGCGGCCCGCTGGTTTGCCGACTCCATCCTGGCCGGACGCATGGTACATGTGTTTGGAAGTGGCCACAGCCGCATCATGGTAGAAGAGATGTGGCCCCGCTACGGCTCTTTTCCCGGCTTCAACCCTATCGTAGAGCTATCGCTTACTTTCCATAACCTGGTAGTAGGGGCCAACGGCCAGCGGCAGGCGATGTTTCTGGAGAATGTACCCGGACTGGCCGACCGCATCCTGCGCAACTTCGACTTGTCGGATCAGGACACGGCTCTGGTGATCTCTTCCAGCGGCTGCAATGTAGTACCCATCGAGATGGCCGAACTATTCCAGCAGCGCGGAGTAAAAGTAGTAGCCCTCATCACCAAAGAACATTCCGACCAGAGTACCTCCAAACGAGCCGATGGCCGCAAACTGAGTGACTTTGCGGACCTGGTACTAGATACCGGCGCACCCGTAGGTGATGCTATGGTACAGATACCGGGGCTGGACACGCCCGTAGCGCCCGGAAGTACCCTCGGAGGTGCCGTACTGGTCAACTGCCTCAAGGCCGAAGTAGCGCGCCTGCTGACCGAGGCAGGGCAGCCGCCCAAAGTACTCAGCGCCGGAGCCGTCGTAGGAGCTGAGCGCGCCGTAGAACTGTTCGAAGCGGCTTACGACGAACACGCCCACCGCCTGGCCCGGCTGTACGCCAACGTAGGGAAGTAGCTGTTAGCTAAGAGCTATTAGCTTTTAGGTATTAGCTTTTTCAACCGCAGGAAAAAGCTACTATCTGAAAACCTGGCCTGTGGAGACACAGGCCAGGGAAAAGTTACTATCTTTTTGTAGTTACGATAGCGATAAAGCAGCAATCCAGAACGAGCCACACCTACCTCTACAAAACACTATTACCTACCTGATAAACAGATTATAAGTACCTAATTCCTAACACCTGAAAACCTAACCCCTTACTACCTATACCCCATGCAACCTATACCCATACGTACCACCGTGATCGGCAGCTACCCGTTTCCGGGCTGGCTGGAGTTCGCTTCGCAGAACCTGGACCGCTTTGGACTGGCCGACGTGGAAGAAATGATTGAAGATGCCGTCGTAGCCGCTGTTCATGACCAGGTCGCGGCGGGACTGGATGTAATCTCCGACGGGGAGCAGACCCGCTTGGACTTCAACCTCTCCTTCTACGGATTTCTGAAAGGGATAGTACCCAACCACGCCGAAACGCGGAAATTCGGACCACCGGCCCACGACCAGCGCGGCAAGCACAGCGTGGTGGAGCCTCTCACCGCTCCGGGCGGACTGGGAGCTGTGGCCGAATACAGACGCCTCCGCCGCCTCGCCCCGCAGGGACCTACCCTAAAGGCCTCCGTACCCGGCCCCTATACCCTCAGCGGCCGGATGATCCCGGACGGTGATCTATACAAAGACCGCTACGACCTGACCGAAGCACTCCTGCCCATTGTACGCAAGGAGCTGGAAGACCTGGTAGCCGCAGGCTGCACCGAGATCACCGTAGACGAGCCCTCCATGAGCTGCTACGCCTATAAGGAAGACACCCGCCGCTTTGTCGACATCTTTAACCGTACGGTAGCGCCTATCGTGGGCAAGTGCCGCCTGTCCACGCACCTGTGCTTCGGCAACTTCAAGGGACGGCCCGTAGGCTATCGTAAGATTCACCCCATGCTGCCCGACTTCCTGGACCTGAGCGTGGATGAAGTACACGTAGAAATGGCCAATCGCGAGTTTGACGAGCTGGCGCTGATTGCGGAGTTTGGGCAGAGGATGGATGTGGCCGTAGGGATTATTGACGTCAAGAACTACTACGTCGAAAGCGTAGCTGACGTAGCGGAGCGCATCCGCCAGTGCCTGAAACATTTACCCGCCGAAAAGCTGGCTATCGCTCCCGACTGTGGCCTCAGCCAGACCGCCCGCTGGGCCTCCCGGCAGAAACTGACTAACATGTGCGCCGGTGCCCGGCAGGTCAGGAAGGAGCTGGGATTGGAATAGCCCTAAACAGTCTGGCACTAAATCGGTTTAGAAGGGACTATCACAGAATGATTACCTGACTAAGAGGGTCCAGATATGGGAGCACACACCGAAAGATTATATAAAGATGTCGAATACCTAACATCCATTACACCATCCAGAAATTATCAGAACCTAGAATCCCTGGAACGGGTAGTACAGTATATAGAAAGTGAATTCGGCAAGGCCGGTGCCCCTACCAGCCTACAAACCTGGCGGGCGGCCGGTAATGAGTACAAGAATATCATCGCTACCTATAACCCCGGCCACACCAGAAGGCTGATCGTAGGAGCGCATTACGACGTATGCGGTGACCAGCCCGGCGCGGATGATAACGCCAGCGCCGTGGCCGGCCTGCTGGAGACGGCACGGCTGGTGTTTGAACAGCAGCCCCAACTCGACTACCAGATCGACTTCGTGGCCTACTGCCTCGAGGAGCCTCCCTTCTTTAGCACCGAACTGATGGGGAGCTACATTCATGCCAAATCGTTGCACGATCAAAACGTGCAGGTACTTGGTATGATCTGCTACGAAATGATCGGGTACTTCTCGGATGCGCCCAACTCACAGGGCTTTCCTTCACCTGAGCTGGCTAAGATTTACCCCCATACCGCCAATTTCATCATTGTGGTAGGTATTCAGCCCTACTCTGACTTTACCAGCAAGGTACATAGTCTGATGGCAAAGGGCTCAGCCATTGATGTGCAGGTGATACACTTTCCGTCGGGCGACGGCCTGGCCGGACTCTCCGATCAGCGTAGCTACTGGCGGTTTGGCTATCCGGCCCTTATGATCAACGATACCTCTTTTATCCGAAACCCTAACTACCACAAAAGGTCAGATACCATTGATACGCTGGACTTCGGGAAGATGACAGAAGTAGTCAGCAGTGCCTATCGTGCCGTAGTAGGTATTACTTAAAATGAGGATCCAAGTTACTTAGCAGCAATGATTTTGAAAGGATCAAGGTCTTTGTTATACTTTTTCCTGATCATCTGCGCTTTACTTGCATATACCAGTCCTTTTTTGGTAATTCCTCAGATCACCTATGGTGTAATCTGACCAGCAGGACAACACTAGAATAAGTTATAGACTAATCACCAACTATAAGATGCTGAGCCGCGTTGCTAATTCAATTTACTGGATGAACCGTTACATGGAGCGGATCGAGAACTACGCCCGCTTTGTGGGGGTAAACTTTAATCTGGCTCTGGATCTGCCCCCCAATGTGGATGAGCAGTGGGAGCCTCTTCTGATTGCTACAGCCGACAACTACCTGTTTCATCAATACTACGAGAAGGCCACCCGGGAGGATGTCATTCAGTTTATGACCTTCGACAAGCGCAACCCTAACTCCATCGTCAGTTGCCTGTCCGAGGCCCGCGAAAACGCCCGTACTATCCGCGAGACTATCTCGAAGGAAATGTGGGAAACGATCAACACGTTTTACCTGTGGCTGCGCGATGTTTCTCCGGACGACCTCCGGAACATGGACCACATGCAAGGCTTCTTTAACGAGGTCAAAAGGCGTTGCCAGCTTTTTCATGGCATAGTAGACTCTACCATTACCCGCAACGAAGCCTGGCACTTCGGCCGCATGGGGCGCCACCTCGAACGGGCCGACAAAAGCTCCCGCTTTCTGGATGTAAAGTACTTTACCCTGCTGCAGGATACCAATACCGTAGGCTCTACACTGGACCTGATGATGTGGACGGCGGTGCTCAAATCGGTGAGTGCGTACAATATGTACCGTCAAACCCACCTTGCCCTGACTCCGATGAACATTGTGGCGTTTCTGATCCTGGACAAGCTATTCCCCCGCTCCATTGCGTACTGCATGCGTCAGGCCGAGCTATCGCTCTATTGTATTGCCGGCTCTACCCCCGAAAGAGGCTATACCAATCCGGCCGAAAAAGCGTTGAGTAAGCTGCGCAGCGAAATTGAATATACCGAGATAGAGGATATTTTCCGTACGGGCCTTCACCAGTACCTCGATCAGTTCCAGACCCGCAACAACGAGATCGACAACGCCATTTTTGACGTGTACTTTGGTCTGAAACCAGTGCAGTCACAAAGCCAAACCTTCAACGGACAATTCCAGAGTCAGCGGATGGAATGACAAGACTTTTTTTCATAATTTAGCGGTTAGAAGAATGTAGAGAAACCTATACTCCGCATCCTTTGCATCCATATTTTTTAAAGTATTTGTACTCATGACCTATTGCCTCGGCATAAAAGTAGCCTCAGGTCTCGTGGCCCTTGCTGATACCCGACTCACTTCCGGGTCGGAAGTATCCAGCAACAAAAAGGTATCTGTCCATCAGCTCGAAAATCACTCCTTATTCATCATGACTTCGGGGCTACGCTCGGTGCGCGATAAGGCGATCACCTACTTCAAAGAGGTGCTCGAAGAGCAGGACGATACTTTTAACAAGCTATACAAGGCAGTCAATGCCTTTGGAGCACAGGTAAGGCGCGTAGCCGAAGAAGACAAGACCGCCCTGCACGAAGCGGGTCTTTCGTTTAACCTGTTTGCCATTGTAGGCGGCCAGCTCGAGGACGACGAGGAGCATAAGCTCTTTCTGCTGTACCCCGAGGGCAACTGGATTGAAGTAGGGCCGGGGTCTCCTTTCTTTATCATTGGTAACTCCGGCTACGGTAAGCCGCTGCTCTACCGCAGTCTGCGCTACGAAACCTCTATGCAGGATGCCCTCAAGATGGGGGTACTGTCCTTCGACTCTACCCGGGTTAGTTCCAATGATGTCGACTACCCCGTGGATGTAGTGATGTACGAGAAAGACTCTTTCCATATCATTGAGCACCGCTTCGAGAAGGATGATCTGGATCATATAGCCAATCAGTGGAGCGCTTTGTTAAAGAATGCGGTACAGAAGCTTCCGGTAGAATGGATGACACCGATTAGTGCTAAAATGACGGAACAGCATCATGAATCTTAAAGTAAGACACTCCCTGGTTTATGAATATGATAAACCCATCGGACTGAACCCGCATACGCTGTACCTTTATCCACGCTCGTACCCGCACCAGCAACTTATCGAGTATACGCTGAACGTTCAGCCGGAGCCCTCTAAGGTAGTCCGGAATGTGGATGCGGAGGACAATGTTCAGCAGATCGTGTACTTCGCGGCGCCTACCAGTCGTCTGGTGGTAGAGGCTACTATGGTACTTAGCTCCGATGAGTTCAATGTCTTCGACTTTGTACTGTTTCCGTTTGGTACCCGTAACATGCCCTTTCAGTACCCGGAGCGCCTCTACAAGTACCTGATCCCGTACCTGAGCCGCAACGAGATTACACCCTACATTGAGCAGTTTGCCCGCCAGATAGCCGCTACCGCCAAATGGGAGACGGTACCGTTTCTGGTAGAGCTCAGCCGGTACATCTACGAAAACTTCGCCTATCAGCTGCGGGTAGAAGGTGATGCCTTTCCACCCGACAACACCCTCCGCGACCGCTACGGATCGTGCCGTGACTACTCCAGATTATTCATTGCTGCCTGCCGTAGCTTGGGTATTGCCGCCCGCTTTGTGAGTGGCTACCTGTATGGCAACCCGCAGCAGGAGCACGAACTTCACGCCTGGGTAGAAGTGTACCTGCCCGGAGCCGGCTGGCGTGGATTTGACCCTACCGAAGGCAAGGCCATCGCCAATAATCATATCAGTCTGGGCGCATCCGCTGACTTTGATCAGCTGGCCCCCGTTATGGGTACCTTTCATGGCGAGGCTACCTCTACCCTCACTACGGAAGTAGATATAGATCCGGCCTGACGGCTCCTCCTGTACCACTCAGTAAGAGCCTCACCGATTTCATATATTAATCCTGTTACGGCATAGGAAATTCGCTACTTTTGTACCCGAACTAATAAGTACAATTGAGCTGTGACGCTGATAAAATCTATTTCCGGGATTAGGGGAATTGTTGGTGGCAAAACCGGTGAAGCCCTTACCCCTGTTGATGTCGTAAAATTTGCAGCCGCCTACGGTACCTGGCTGCGTCGAACCAACACCTCCAATAACCTGGTAGTGATCGGGCGCGATGCCCGCCTTTCGGGTGGTATGGTAAGTCGTCTGGTAGCGGGTGCCCTCCAGGGGGTTGGACTTAACGTCATGGACCTGGGCCTTTCTACTACTCCTACCGTCGAGCTGGCCGTACCTGCTGAAGAGGCTGCCGGCGGCATTATCCTCACGGCCAGCCATAATCCCATTCAGTGGAATGCGCTGAAATTACTCAATGCCTCCGGTGAGTTTATATCGGGCGAAGAGGGTAGTGAAATACTGCGCATAGCCGAAGAGGAAGACTTCGACTTTGTGGAAGTCCGAAAACTGGGTACTTACCAGCAGGACGAAACCTACCTGGCCAAACACATCAACCACATCCTGTCGCTGTCGCTGGTGGATAGAGCTGCCATTGAGGCTGCCAACTTCCGGATAGTCGTCGATGCCGTCAACTCCACGGGTGGTATAGCTGTACCTATGCTGCTCGAAGCACTGGGAGTCAGGATGGAAAATATCCTTAAAGTAAACTGTGACCCGACCGGCCACTTTGCGCATAACCCGGAGCCACTCCCAGAGCACCTGCGTGAGATCCGTAACGAACTAAAAAATGGCTCTTACAACCTGGGTATAGTAGTAGACCCTGACGTAGACCGCCTGGCCCTGATCTGCGAGGATGGTACTCCGTTTGGTGAGGAGTATACCCTGGTAGCCGTAGCCGACTACGTACTGAAGCACCAGCCGGGCAATACCGTGTCGAACTTGTCATCGACTGCTGCCCTGCGCGACGTAACCGTCAAAGCCGGCGGAAGCTACTTCGCCTCAGCGGTAGGCGAGGTCAACGTCGTGAACATGATGAAAGAGCACAACGCCATCATCGGCGGCGAAGGTAACGGTGGCGTTATCTATCCCGAATCACACTACGGCCGTGACGCGCTGGTGGGCATAGCCTTATTCCTGAGCCACCTGGCTAAGTTTGGCAAGTCAGCTTCTGTCCTGCGCAAAAGCTACCCGAACTACTACATCTCCAAGAACAAGATCGAGCTTACACCTGATATAGACGTAGATACTATACTGGATCGTATTCAGACCCGCTACTCCAAGCAACCTATCAATACTATAGATGGTGTCCGGATAGAGTTTGATAAAGAGTGGGTACACCTGCGTAAGTCCAACACGGAGCCGATCATCCGGATCTACTCCGAGTCGGAAACCCGCACTACCGCTGATAACCTGGCGAATAAAATCATATCAGATATCAGAGAAGTAATCTCGGATCGCAAGTAGTCGCTAGTCCTCATACTATCATTTTTGACAAGGTACTCCTTTTATGTAAGGAGTACCTTGTTGTTTTTGTGCCTCCCCTACTACCAGGTAGATAGGTAACTTTACAATCGGCCATACTACACCTGAATCCTCTACCTCCCCCGCCTAACCATCCCTTGTTTTAGCAATCGTCAGCGAAGCGCCGTATCTTTGTGTACAGATTGTTGATTCGACCATGAAAGTATACTTTGATAACGCCGCTACTACCCGCCTCGATCCGGAGGTGCTGGAAGTGATGCTCCCGCTGATGACGGAGCAGTTTGGCAATCCATCATCCATACACTCGCACGGACGGGTAGTTCGCTCAGCCATCGAGCGATCCCGCAAAATGGTAGCCGAGCTGCTTAATGCCGCCCCTGCCGAGATATTCTTTACTTCGGGGGGTACCGAAGCTGACAATACCGCCATCCGCTCTAGCATCGATACCTTTGGCCTGCAGCACGCCATCACCTCCCCCCTCGAACACCACGCGGTACTGCACACCCTCGAGCACCTGGAAAAGCAGGGCAAGATCAAGCTGAGCCTGGTGCAGGTAGATGCGCAGGGCCGGATAGATCTGGCACACCTGGAAGAGCTGCTACAGACCAACCCCCGCTCGCTGGTGTCGCTCATGCACGGCAACAACGAGATCGGTAATCTGCTGGATCTTGACGCGGTGGGGCAACTTTGTGAACAGTACAAAGCCATCTTCCACAGTGATACCGTGCAGACTATAGGGCACTATGTACATGACCTGCAGAAGCTAAAGACAGACTTTATAGTAGGCTCCGCGCACAAGTTTCACGGTCCCAAGGGGGTGGGTTTCCTGTACATCCGCCCCGGCTCCAAGATACATCCATTTGTACACGGGGGAGCGCAGGAGCGTAATATGCGCGGAGGTACCGAGAACGTCTACGGAATAGTAGGCCTGGCTAAAGCCCTCGAAATAGCCTACCGCGACATGGACAGCCACCGTAGACACATAGAAGGGCTAAAGCAACGGGTGATGGAGCAACTTCTGCAAAAGATTGAAGGCATTACCTTCAACGGCCTTTCGGCTGATCTGGATCAGAGTCTGTATACGGTATTAAGTGTAAGCCTGCCGTCGTCGGATATGAGCGATATGCTGCTGTTCAACCTGGATATTGCCGGTATATCGGTGTCGGGCGGTAGCGCCTGCGCCAGCGGTACCAACGTAGGCTCGCATGTACTCACGGCTCTTAATGTAGATCCCGATCGTGGTAACGTCCGATTTTCGTTTGGCAAGTACAACACCGTAGAAGAAGTAGACTACGCCGTAGAAAAGCTGGCCGAGCTGTATAAGAAGGAATCGGTACTTTAATAAAACAGAAGAGGCGGTGCTAACACCGCCTCTCTTGTTTTATGCTAAGCAAGGTTCTCCGTGCCATTTCCAGGCGACCTTCAGCGTATAATCGACAAAGTCTTTTACACCTTTCTCATATACCGGGTTACCGGTTGAGCGGCCGTCCTGATCCAGGTTGATCCCTGTATCGTGCGATTCAAAAATCTTAGGTGATACAATTGAGTACTGATTCAGGAAGCTGATGAGTTTGTTGGTCAGGGTAATCATATCCAGACATGGAGTACGTCCTCCCCGACCGGCCGAAACACCCACCATCGCAAATACCTTCCCATCGAACAGATGGGCAAAGTCCTTGCTGCCAAGCTGGTGCATGGTATTCACTAGCTCACCGCTCAGTGTCCAGTTGTACTCGGGCAGCGTAAATATAATGAGGTCGGCCTCATTCCAGGTAGTATACAGCTCCTTCTGGAACGGCGTGAGGTTAGCCTTATTCAGGCTAGCGCGTCCCAACATAGGTATATCTACCTCTTCAAAACTAAACACTTCTACTTCCTTCGCTCCCTGCTCAGCCAACACGTCTTTGATGTAGTTGGCTACTTTCAACGAGTTGCTATTCTTCCTCGGCGAAGTGGATATTACTGCTACTTTCACAATTAGTTAGGTATATTATTAAATAAAAAAATACTAAGCTCTTTTGACCATGTCTACTAATGCTTCGACCCAGATCTCGCTATCGTTAAGGCTTTCTACCAGTTGCCAGTGCTCCCCTCCTTCTTCTTCAAACATCTCCTTGTACTCCTCCCCTACCTCAATGGTAGTCTCCAGACAGTCAGCGACGAATGCGGGCGAGAAAGCCAGTACGCTCTTCATTCCTTTCTTAGGCAATTCCCGTACCAGGTCCTCAGTATAGGGCTGTATCCAAGGATCTTTGCCCAGGCGTGATTGGAAGCAGGTAGTATATTTTCCTTCGGGTATGCCCAGCTCTTTCACCAGCAGACGGGTAGTTTCAAAGCACTGAGCCCGGTAGCAATGCTGGTTCATGGGCGTCAGGGTATCACAACAACTTCCGATCTTGCAGTACTGCTTGGTCACATCACCCTTGTAGATCTGGCGCTCCGGTACCCCGTGGTAGCTGAATACATAGTGGTCGTACTGATGCTCGGCTATGTACTTCTTACCGAGCTGCACAAAGCCCTCAATAAACTTGGGATGATCCAGGAAGCTATTGACAAACCGCAGCTCGGGCATTACCTGCCAGCCTTTCAGTACCCGCATCACCTCCTCGTACACCGAGCCGGTCGTAGCCGACGCATACTGCGGGAAGAAAGGAATCACCACGATCCTCGAAAGTCCCTGCCGCTGCATCTCACTGAGTACCGACTCGATACCAGGGCTCTGGTAGCGCATAGCCAGCTTTACAACATACTCATCGCCCAGCGCTTTCTGCAGCATTTCTTCGACGGCAAAGCCATAGACTTTCAGCGGCGAGCCCTCCGGCGTCCATACTTCCTGGTATACTTTGGCTGACTTGGGGGCACGAAACGGAGCAATAATGAGGTTGACGAGCATCCAGCGCTGGAAGAAGGGGATGTCGATCACCCGGCCGTCCATCAGGAACTCGCGCAGGTACTTCCGTACATCCGGCACATTAGGACTATCGGGAGTACCTAAGTTTACGATGAGTACGCCCGTCCTGCCGATGGCCTTGTTAGTGGTTGATGAAGGGGCCGATAAAGTTTGGGGTGTCATAAAAAAGCTATTCTTAACTGCTATACATACACTCACTACAAAGTGTACAAATCAAATGTTTTGGTACCTCAGCTACTGTAGCTTCGGCTTGTCAAATAACTGAAACACGCTGGGCGGCAACTTATCATATACCTGTATATCTGTAATCTGCCGCTGCCCCCGGTCGCCCGAAAGCATGACCTTTCCATACTTCTTATAACTCTTCCAGGGTAGTACAAAGTTCGGTTTTTCGTTGTCAGCCTTCGAAAAATATGCCCATTGATTGACCAGATGCGTCTCCGGACTGATCCAGACGTGGTACTTATTCTGAGGTGTATCGCCTACCTCTTCAAAGGTGAGCTGTATTTTTTCGGCCTTTTCGCCAGCTTCGGTCTGCTCTTCTCCTATGTACTTAAGGGTCACGCCCGAATCCTTGAGCTTGTAAGGCATTACCAGCCAGTACGAGTCGTTGATCCAGGAGCTCTTGGCCTGCTTGACGTACTTAGCAATAGAGTCGGCGTGGGTCAGTTCCTGACCATTTCTGAAGACACGCCCCTTATCGGTATTGATATTCAGGAGTACCGTCTGGTCATTCTTCAGGTTCTCTACCCGTACATCGCCTGTCCACTTATCCCAGAACAACCGGCGGTTCCCGAAGAAATTCCAGGTCAGGTAACGCGTCTTGTCCCAGTTTTTACGCCCCCCCATGGCTTCCATCACCTGGTCGGCCAGAGCCACAGCCCTGGGATCAGAGCCGGACATATTAAATCCATCAGCGGCGGGATTGGCTGACTTTTGAGCAATGCCCGCACTGCTCACTAGGGCAATAAGCAGCAGGGGAAGGTACAGGCTACGAAGCTTCATAAAATCTGGGGCGTTTTGAGTAAATAGATGAGTCTCTGGCAGAAACAACTGTTCTGGATCTGATTTGTCTGTAAACATAATGTAAATACCTGATAACTGTCATGTTTGGATCCTGCCTCAGGTCAGGGATGCAGGGATTTTTTTCTATGAATTTTACATCGTAAAAAACAGACACAGGATTCATGAAAAAGATACTAGTTGCTACCGACTTCTCCGACAACGCCGATGTAGCTCTTACCCTGGCCAAACGGATAGCCTTGCTGAATGGAGCCACTATATACCTGACACACGTGTTCCGTCCGATGCTCCTGGACAGCAACCTGCCCTCAGACCAGACGCTAAGCCTGATGGACGAGTCAGAGAAGCGGGCCTTCGATCAGTTGGTCAGGCTACGGAGAGAGGTAGAAACAGATGGTCTCAAGGTAGAAATAGACTTCCGCTATGGTGTGGCTACCGACGGTATCATGGAGGCCATTCAACAGATCAAGCCTGACCTGGTAGTACTGGGACGTACTGGCCAGGGACGGGTACTGGACAAACTGCTAGGAAGTGTCGCCAGCCGCATTGCCATCAAATCCCTCTGCCCGGTACTGGTAGTTCCGGGTACGCTGGATGCCCCCCGGATAGAAACCATCGTGTATGCTACGCAGCTTGAGTACATTGAGAACGAAGCGCTACGCTTTGTATTTGAACTGGCCCGACACTGCAAGGCCACGGTGACCCTACTCAAGATCAACTCACCCGACCAGTTGAATATCTACAATGATGAGTACTTTATTGAGAATATAAAGAAGCTATTCCCTAATGAGACTTTCATGCTGAAGCAGGTGGAGGCTCACTCGGTGCGGGAAGGGCTGAACGAATACGTAAGTAAAGAAAAAGCCGACTTGCTGGTACTGGCTAACCAGAAACGCGATTGGCTGTCTAATATACTAAATCCGAGCTTGTCCAAGGCGATGGTACTCGATAGCCAGACTCCGCTGCTGGTGTGCCACCTGGATGAAGACGCATAATCAGTACGTGCAGGCTTAGCGGCCTGCTAACGTGAATGGGTTGTTTTTTGACACCCGGGCCGGCTTCCGGCCCGGGTGTTTTGTACAATGGGCTTGTTCTTTTACCCATCCGGCACCTCCGTCGGATCGTTGGTGAAAAACACCTGCGATGGTACGAAACCACCGGGTTGGTTTAGAACTTGACCAGGTACAGGCGATTTCCATCGACCACTGTACCATTGGTAGGCGAAAGTGTCTTTTGTCTGAGTTTTTTTACAGGGTCGCTCCAGATAGCAAAGTCGTCGTCATTGATTATCCCAAGTGTATTGCTATTAATCAGCCACACTCCTTCCAGCTTATCGTGCGGATAGTTGCCTAACGCCTGCATCAGATCTACTACCCGGGTTTTCTGGACGGGTACAATGCCCGCCGTAGCCAGCTGATCCCAGGTGTTGGCTTCCAGAGTTTTGCCATTTACCAGCATCCCATCCATTGAATTAAAATCGCCGGTAACATCAGTGGCCTTGGAAATATCGATTTTGTAGATGTGCTTCATCACACTGCCATCGGCACTGAAATTACCGTCACGCTCAACGACCAGAAACTCGGTGGCGCTTAGGGCCGTAATTTCCGAGTTGGAATTGTTGTCAATCTCCTGCCGGTACAAATATTGCTTGGTAGTTCCTGTCGCAATGTCAAAGGTCACAATACGGGTAAGGGTGCGATTAATGGCTGCGGCATTAGTAGGATTATACAAGCGCGATTGCATAATCCCGACCAGCGTTTTTTCATCGGGTGTTACCGCGAGTCCTTCCATACCACGGTTTGCCCAGCGTCGTTCCAGCACCGCCGGCAGTTTACGGCCACCGGTGTTTATATTAACCGGACTGAGCCGCTCTATTTGGGTTCCGTCGGCTTTCAGATGCACGATGTGCGGACCGTACTCGTCCGACACCCAAAAAGTACCATCTTTCATGGCAACCAGGCCTTCCGAGTCCAGGCCGTACTCGTCCGGAGCAAGAACTTGGTCCTTCAGGTCATAAGCAATCTCACCGGTAGCTCCTTTTCCGGCCGGATTAGGCCGACCGCTAATAGGCTGACCCGACGGATTCTTGACTAGGATTTCGCCAATTTTCTCGATTTTCCCATCCGCAGTCATTCTGAAATGACCTATCCGGGGAGTATAGTCAGGAACAGGAAAGTACTTACCGCCGGTGGCGTCGGTGTTGGGACCACGGTCGGTCATGGCATAAAATTCGCCCGGATTATGAGGGTGCGCGGTAGCGGCAGAGCCAAACCCTCCATTGCGGATTTCCACCCCCAGTTCATTGCCAAGTACCGTGAAGGGAAGAGCCACACCCTGATTACTTATGGTAGGCGGATTGAAAGGAATGTCAAGGCTGTGATCCTGACAAGAAAAGCTGGCAACGACCAAACCGGCTAACCCTAAGGCGGAAATTAGTTTTTTTGTGTACATAGTGCAGGCTAAATTAATCTATCCTGCAAAGAATGAATATGTCACGGACAGTACCTACTAGTACCTTATTACCAATTTGTTAACTTACTGTTGCTGGAGTTGTCCATAACGGCCTTGCCCTCTACAGCAAAATGAAGCCTAAGTAAACCCTCTGACATATCGCTGGTGAAAAACCCCAACGATGGCGTCAAAAGTTAAAGACTTTAATAAGTATGAATTAATAAATTGCTCCTTACACCCCCAGCAGGCGCCACACGCCGGAGAAGAAAAACAGGACCAGCCCTACGGGCGTTAGTACCTTCCACCCCAGGTACATGAGCTGGTCTACGCGCAGGCGGGGCAGCGTCCAGCGTACCCACATCTGTACCAGCACGGCCAGCACCGCCTTAGACAAGAGCCAGAAAGCGCCCGACAGGTACCCAAAGATAGTACCCGGCTCACCGCTGGTCCAGTCGGCGAGGCGTACGGGACCAATGTTCGGGAAAGGAGTGTTCCAGCCACCGAGGAACAGGATAGCTCCCAGCAGCGAAACGAGCAGCATCATCCCATACTCCGACAGCATCAGCAGCGCCCAGCGCATACCCGAGTACTCAGTATGAAATCCGGCTACAATCTCCGATTCTCCTTCGGGCAGGTCAAAGGGGGCACGGTTACACTCGGCCAGTGAAGCGATAAAGAATACGACGTAGGCTATAAGCAGAAACGGATTGCGGAAGATGTTCCAGGTCAGGAAGCCCCCTACCTGGGTCACGTCCAGCCCCAGCCCTTTCAGACCAAAGAGGTAGTTGGTATCGGGCGAATAGATTCCCTGCTGATAGCTGATCACCTGGAGGTCCAGCGTCTGGGAGATCATGACCACGCACAGCACCGAAAGCCCCAGCGGTACCTCGTAAGATATAATCTGGGACACGGCCCGCATGGCTCCGAAGAGGGAGTACTTGTTGTTAGAGCCCCAGCCGGCCATCAGCAGACCGATAACATCAATGGATACGATAGTCAGCAGATAAAATACTCCCACGGCAGCACCTGACCCGGACAGATCGGGGGCTAGTGGCAATACGGCGTAACCGGCAAAAATAGCTGTAAAAATGACGATGGGAGCCAGCAGGAACAGCCAACGGTCGGCGGCTTTGGGAACGATATCTTCCTTCTGGAGAAGTTTGAGCAGATCAGCAAACAGCTGCAGCAGTCCCCACTTTCCTACTTCCATGGGCCCCAAACGATCCTGAATGAAAGCGGATACCTTACGCTCAAGGTACACCCCTACGACTACAAAGCCGGGTACCATGAGCAGGAAAATAACTAATGTAAGGGGCATTGTCAGGTAACTGGTTAGCATATATACTACACAGGGGCAGGCTGTGGACCTGCCCCTGCAGTAGTTGTACTCAATTACCTGCAAAGGTATGCAAAAATAGTAACACCTGTAATGGATCAGGCACCGGCTACGGCTTCACCTTTCGGCACCGTCACCTGACTCAGGATGGTCTTGATAATGCGGAGCGGAACCATAGCCCAGTCAGGACGGTAGCGTAGCTCCCGATTCAGATCATAAATGGCCTTCTCAAGCATATAAGTCTGAATCATCATGTTCAAATCCTCTTTTTCCTTAGGAATAAACTGACTGCCTTCCACCGTCTGCAGATAAGACTCCATGAAGAAACCAGACACATAGTGTACCCATAGCTCAGCATAGGGTGTCAGCTTAGGTATGTCCTCATCCCGGATCTGATCATTGAGCAGCAGCGCCGAATAAGCAGCATAGTAGAACGAGTGAATCATACCTGTAACGTCGCGCAGGGGCGAACGCTTAAGTCTGCGCTCACTGTAACTGCGGCTAGGGTCGCCTCCGAAGTCAAATACCGCCATATCTTTTCCGGTAAACTGCACCTGGCCGAGGTGATAGTTACCATGTATACGGATCTTAACGACATCCAGTTTCTTGGCGTAGATCCTCTTCAGCAGCTTTAAGATATCCTCTTTATTTTTGAGTACTTCCTGTGCTTCCTGCTTCACATCATCCGGGAGCATCTTGAGTGTACGCGAATGATTCTGGAAGGCTTCGCGAACGAGTGACTGCATCGACGAATACAACGAGCGCTGGTAGTGCAGGGAGAAGTCTTCCGGAGCGAAATCTTTCTTACTACTATCCGAAGCCAGAGCCAGGTGCATCTCGCCGGTGCGTACCCCCAGCAGACGGGTACCTTCTGTAATAGGCCCGCCTAGTAGCTCTTTGAGCTCCTCGGGTACATCATCAAAAGGAATCGGATCGACAAGCGTTCCTCCTAATTCAAACTGAGGCAACTTATCCTGATCCAGCGCCAGAATCCGTTCGTAGTAGTTATAGAGTCTCTCCTGCATGTAGCTCCAGCCGTCGCCGTGGCTCTCGACCATCTTCTGCATCATAGCCAGCTCAATAAAATCCTTATCTATCTTCCAGTCGATAGTACCTACGTAGGCAGGAATATTGGCAAGATTAGCATGCTCGCACAGGAATCGTGTGATTTCGACGTCGGGGTTAAGGGCCCGATCCACCCGACGGTATACTTTCAGTACATAGTTATTACCGTAGGCAATGTAAGCGTCCTGCTCGGTGGATTGCAGTTTGGGCTTTATTTCCTCCTGTCCCTGTATCTGCTCGGACAGATTAGAACTTCCGTGTACTACCAACTCACCGCTATCCATCGATAGCTGATTACCGGCTACCATTAGGTTAAATAGCTCCTGCTGCAGTTCGGTGGTAAATAGGGCATCACACAGCAGTCCTTCCTCCTCACCTATCTGTACCTCAGCCAGGATCGCATGCGGACAGCTATCGCTCATGCGCTTGGCCGCATCTCCCGTCACCATGGTAACGGCTATCTGATAGGTCTCGGGCAAGCCACTCTCGTAATGTACTTCTAAGAGCAGTAGCTGCATGGTATTTTCTCCGAATGGCAGAGGCGTATGCTTCACTACCTCTACATTCAGCATGGTGCGCTCTTTGCCATTGAACCAGCTCACCATTGACAGGTAATTGGGCAGTACTTTACTCTCCAGCTGCTTCAGGCCACTTTTCAGGAACAGTCCCTCCCAGCGGTTTACATTCAGCCTTGGTAGCGGAGCGGCCTCATCTACTTCGGGGTGTACCCTCTCCAGTACAAACCACTGGTAGCCATACGACCCTAGTGTAAAGAAGTAAGGGCTATCTTCCTTGATGGCTGGGAAGCGGTTCTTGCTGAATACTTCCACCGGCTGGAAACCCTTGTATTCGCTCAGATCCAGTTCGGCAGGCTGCGAATACCGCGAGAGATTCACCATTACCAGCACGGTCTCCTCCTCATAGGTACGTACAAAAGCCAATACCTTCGGATTATCCACATTGATAAACTTCATGTCACCGCGGCCGAACGCCTTGTAGCGCTTACGCATGTTGATCATGCGCTTCATGAACCAGAGCAGCGACGATGGGTTGCGGCGCTGGGTCTCTACGTTGACCGACTCGTAGTGGTACTCCGGATCAAGAATAGTAGGCAGATATAATTTCTGTGGATTCGCATTGGAAAATCCAGCATTACGATCAGGCGTCCATTGCATAGGCGTACGTACGCCATCCCGGTCGCCCAGGTAGTAATTATCCCCCATGCCGATCTCGTCGCCATAGTAGATCACCGGCGTACCGTTGAGCGAGAACAGCAGACAGTTCATCAGCTCGATCTTGCGGCGGTTGTTCTCCATCAGCGGAGCCAGGCGATGCCGGATCCCGAGGTTGATCTTGGCCTTGGGGTCCTTGGCGTATACCTTATACATGTAGTCACGCTCCTCGTCCGTTACCATTTCCAGGGTCAGCTCATCGTGGTTGCGGAGGAACATCGCCCACTGGCAGGTTTCGGGAATATCGGGTGTCTGGTCAAATATATCGGTGATGGGGTACCGGTCCTCCATCTGCAGCGCCATAAACATCCGCGGCATCACCGGGAAGTGGTAGTTCATGTGGCACTCGTCACCATCTCCAAAGTATGATGCTGAGTCCTCGGGCCACATATTAGCCTCGGCCAGGAACACGGTACCCGGATATTTTTCATCTATGTGTGCCCGCAGCTTTTTCAGGAACGCGTGTGTTTCGGGCAGGTTTTCACCGTTGGTACCTTCTCGCTCATACAGGTAAGGTACGGCATCCAGACGGAAGCCATCCACGCCCATTTCGCACCAGTAGTCTATAATTTTGAACACCTCCTCCTGTACCAGCGGACTATCGTAGTTAAGGTCGGGCTGGTGGTGAAAAAAACGGTGCCAGTAGTACTGCTGCGCCACAGCATCCCACGTCCAGTTGGAGACTTCATAGTCCTGGAAAATAATACGGACATCCTTATACTGGGTAGGATCATCTGACCATACGTAGTAGTCCCGCTCGGGTGAGCCCTTGGGAGCTTTGCGCGCCCGCTGAAACCACGGGTGCGAGTCAGAGGTGTGGTTGATCACCAGCTCTGTAATAACCTTCAGGTTACGGTTATGGGCCTCGTCCAGAAAGGCCTTAAATTGTTTTATATCTCCGTATGACGGATTAATACTGTAATAGTCGGCTATATCATAACCATCGTCGCGGAGTGGAGAAGGATAGAAGGGAAGTACCCATATGGCCGTAACGCCCAGATCTTCCAGGTAGTCCAGCTTTTCCATAATACCCTGGAAGTCGCCTATACCGTCTCCGTTGCCGTCTCTGAATGCCTTGATGTGCAGCTCGTATATAATGGCGTCCTTATACCAGTGGAGGTTATCGTCTAATACGGTTTTACTTTTTGCCATAGTTTCTCTTAATTTTTCAAATTATACCTACATAATTAACGTGCCACCCACCTCAGCGAGAGTGCCGGCTGCACTGGAGTAGATCATGTTTTAAGTACTGTATGCCCTATAATTGCGGTATCCGTACCAACCGCATGGGGTAAGGCATTCTGAAAGATTACGTATATAGACAGAGGATTAAATAGCGTTAGCAGTAGCAGTGAAGAGATGTAATGTAGCTACCGTACCTATTTTACTATCATAACTATATCTAAGTAGTCATGTTTGCAAATAAGCTTTCATTAAGTAGGAATTATTACAGAAACCTTTCACTCTTAGGCATATGCGAAGCAGGATCAGTACATGGATAGTAGCTGGTATCATAGGTATACTCACCAGCTACACGGGCTACTCCCAGAGCCGTCCCCAGACGATTGTGGAAATAAGGGGGGAACAATTCTACATCAATGGGAAGCCTACCTACGCAGGCCGCTACTGGAACGGACACAAAATCGAAGGCCTGCTGATGAATTCAAGAATGGTACAGGGGATCTTTGATGATCTGAACCCGGAGACCCGGAAGTTGTTTGGCTACCCCGATACCCGCACCTGGGACCCCGACCGTAATACCAATGAGTTTGTGAAGGCCATGGATGAATGGTACCGGCACGGCCTGCTGGGCTTTACGCTCAACCTGCAGGGCGGCAGCCCTACCGGCTACGGCAACAAGGGCTGGCTCAACTCGGCTTTTGATGCCAAAGGTAACCTGCGCCCCGACTACATGACCCGCCTGGACCGCATCCTGAAGAGAGCCGACGAGCTGGGAATGGTAGTGATGCTGGGCCTCTTCTACTTCGGGCAGGATGAGTACCTGGAAGACGAAAGGGCGGTCATCAACGCCGTCGACAACGCTACGGGCTGGCTGTTCCGCAAAGGCTACCGCAACGTCCTGATCGAGATCAACAACGAGTGCAACATCCGGTACGACCACGCTATCCTGCAACCCGAGCGGGTACATGAGCTTATAGAGTGGGTAAAGCAGAAAGAGGAAAACGGCTACCGCCTGCTGGTCAGTACCAGCTACGGAGGGGGTGCCATACCCAAACCTAATGTAGTAGGTACCTCCGACTATATACTTCTGCACGGCAACGGCGTGGAGGACCCGGCCCGGATCACGAAGATGGTGGAGCAAACCCGGCAGGTAGAAAGTTACCGCAACCAGCCTATCGTCTTCAACGAGGACGACCATTTCGCGTTTGACCAGCCGGACAATAACTTTATCAATGCCACCAGGGCCTACGCCTCCTGGGGGTACTTCGACTACCGCAAAGAGGGGGAGGGCTTCCACGAAGGCTACCAGAGCATGCCCGCTGACTGGGGCATCAATTCTGACCGGAAGCGGGGCTTCTTCAATAAGGTAAAGGAGATAACGGGCGGATTTGAGAGGGAGTAGCTGAAGCAAAACAAAAAGAGCCGTACAGCTTACTGGCTATACGGCTCTTTCCAAATATATAAATGACTATCAGAACTCGGCGCTCTTGGGATAGCGGGGGAACGGGATCACATCGCGGATATTACCCATACCCGACACGAACAGCACCAGACGCTCAAAGCCCAATCCGAAACCGGAGTGAGGAGCCGAACCGAACTTACGGGTTTCGAGGTACCACCACACGTTCTCAGGCTCAATACCTACTTCGTGTACACGCTGGAGGAGCTTCTCGTAGTTATCCTCCCGCTGGCTACCACCGATGATCTCACCGATACCGGGGAATAGTACGTCCATAGCCCGAACGGTTGGCCCGGGGGCCGCCGACGACTCCTCATCCTGCTTCATGTAGAAGGCTTTGATCTCGCGGGGGTAGTTGGTCAGGATCACGGGCTTCTTGAAGTGCTTCTCTACCAGGTAACGCTCATGCTCGCTCTGCAGGTCTATGCCCCACTCTACCGGGTACTGGAACTTCTTCTCCTTATGCGCCTTTGACTTCAGCAGGATATCAATGGCCTCTGTATACGTCAGCCGCTCAAACGGATTATCTACCACGAAGCGCAGCTTTTCCAGCAGCGGCATGGAACGCTCGTTCTGCGGCTTGTTCTTTTCCTCTTCGGCCTGACGTTTTTCCAGGAAGGCCAGATCATCGGCACAGTGCTCAAGGGCGTAGCCAATCACGTACTTCACAAAGTCTTCGGCCAGATTCATATTGTCTTCCAGCTCAAAGAACGCCATTTCCGGCTCGATCATCCAAAACTCAGCCAGGTGGCGGGTAGTATTGGAGTTTTCGGCCCGGAAGGTAGGTCCGAACGTATATATTTTAGAAAGGGCTAGTGCTCCCAGCTCACCTTCCAGCTGACCAGATACCGTCAGGTTGGTCTCACGTCCAAAGAAGTCTTCTTTGAAGTCGATCTTGCCCGCCTCATCCTTAGGAGGATTGTACATATCTAAGGTAGTTACCCGGAACATCTCCCCGGCTCCTTCGGCATCGGACGCCGTGATAATAGGCGTATGCAGGTAAAAGAACCCGTTATCGTTGTAGTACTTATGTACTGCGTAGGCCAGTGTATGACGCAGGCGCAGGACAGCACTAAAGGTATTGGTGCGTGGACGCAGGTGAGCTATCTCGCGCAGAAACTCCAGCGAGTGCTTCTTGGGCTGCAGGGGATATACTTCCGGATCGGCCGTGCCGTATACGTGTACCTCTTCTATCTTTACCTCAACCGACTGCCCCGAACCCATCGACTCCACCAGTTGACCGGTTACTTTAAGGCAGGCTCCCGTAGTGATCAGGCGCAGTGTTTCTTCGGCTATTTGTCCCGGTTCGGCAACCGCCTGAATAGTATGAATCGTAGAGCCATCATTAAGGGCAATAAATATGGCATTCTTACTTTCACGCTTGGTACGTACCCACCCTTTTACTACGACCGACTCACCTACGGGAGCTTCTTGGATTAACTGCTTGATCTGTACTGGACCCATTGATATGTACTTCTTAAATGTTGTGACTTAGCAAAATAAGGCTGCAAATTTATAAATAGCAATAGCGAAAACCTACGTATCATATAGTAATAATACGTGCTTGTCTATGTTTCCCAGCATCTTACCCTTACAGACCCTTCAAAGTATTTTGCGGGCTAATGGGCTAATAATCAACTAGGTCAGAAATGGTTACAAAAAATTTTTAACTAATTTCTCAAATTGCACTAATTTGGTACAACAATTGATACCCCTGAAAACGAATCATGATTGTTTGGTGTTCAAGGTTCGTGTGAAGTGATTTGAGTAAAAAACCGCGTATGAAAACCTCTACTAATACATGCAAAAACTGAGTTTAAACCAAACATTACTGCAGAAGCTGTCTCCGCAGCAAATTCAGTTTATTAAGTTATTGCAAATACCCACTGCCGAACTTGATGCTCGTATTAAGGAAGAGTTAGAAATGAATCCTGCTCTGGAGGAAGGAGCAGAGGAGATTCAGAAGAGTGAATATGAGTCAGACATGGAAGATGACGCTGATTACGATGAGCGCCATGCGTCCAATGATGATATTGATATTGAAAGCTATCTTAATCAGGATGAACTCAGTGGCTATAAAATGTATGGCGACGGCTCCTTCGGCAATGACGACGAAGACCGGGAGTATCCGGTAGCGACCCGCCTTACACTTGTTGACAGCCTGTATCAACAGTTTGGCTTTCTGAACCTTACCGACCAGCAGCGCTATCTGGGTCTGCACCTATTGGGTAGCCTGGAAGGCGATGGATACCTGCGCCGCCCGCTCAAGGCCATCGCCAGCGACCTGGTGTTTACACAAGGTATCTATACCAGCGAGCAGGAGCTGGAAAGTGTACTAAAGAAAGTTCAGAGCCTAGAGCCCGCCGGTATCGGAGCCCGCGACCTGCAGGAGTGCCTCCTGCTTCAGCTCCGCCGCAAAGACCAGCGCGACCTGATCGTACAGCTAGCTCTGCAAATCATTGAGCACTATTTCGAAGAGTTCTCCAAGAAGCACTACGAGAAGATCCAGAAGCGGCTCAATATGAGCCAGGAGGAAGCCCGCCAGGTACTTAACATGATCATCCGGCTGAATCCCAAGCCAGGATCCGTCGAAGGCGACGACAACGGAGCGCAGTACCTGACACCGGATTTTATACTCAGCAGCCACAACGGCAAACTGGTAGTCTCCCTCAACTCACGTAACGCGCCTGAGCTGCGGGTCAACCGTACCTTTGCCGAAATGCTGGATACCTACCACAAGAGCGACAAGACCAACCGCCACATCCGCGAGACGGTTACGTTTGTAAAGCAGAAACTCGACTCGGCCAAGTGGTTTATAGATGCCATCAAGCAGCGCCAGGCTACTCTGATGCGTACCATGAACGCCATCCTGAAGTACCAGTATGATTTCTTTGAAGATGGCGACGAGACAAAGCTCAAACCCATGATCCTGAAAGATATTGCCAACATCATCGAAATGGACGTATCGACGGTATCGCGGGTAGCCAGCAGCAAGTCCATCCAGACGGAGTTCGGACTTTATCCGCTTAAGTACTTTTTCTCCGAAGGAATCTCTACCGAGTCAGGTGAGGATGTAAGTAGCCGCGAGGTGAAAAACATACTGCGCGAGCTGATAGAGAGCGAACCCAAACGGAAGCCTTTCTCCGACGATAAGCTGGAAAAGCTGCTTAACGAAAGGGGCTACAACATTGCCCGCCGTACCGTTGCCAAATACCGTGAACAGCTAAATATACCGGTAGCCCGCCTGCGTAAGCAGATATAGAGGTTCCATCAGGCGTTTTCGGTGCTAGTCAGCTTGTTCGTGTATCTTTTAACACTAATTTTGTTGTTTGTTACATGAACCAAGCTGTTACGAATACGTTGAATACGCGAATCGCGCTTTTTCTATCGATAGTACTGCATCCACTATTGATGCCCACTTACCTGTTTGGGTTACTTTTCCTGTTTGTTCCCGAGGTGCTGGGTATCAACACACTGAGCCTGTCTGCGCAGGGAAGCTTACTGCTCCTGCTGTTTATGAATACCTTTCTGGCCCCGGCTCTGGTCATTTTCTACTTTTATAAACTGGGCTACATCAGGAGCCTGCACCTCGACACCCTGCCCGATCGGCGTCTGCCCTATATTACTACTGTCATTATCTATACCTTCGCTACCTACCTGTTTGGCTGGCAGTTTGAGCCCATCAGCGATCTGGCTCCCAGTATAGCGGTAGTGCTGGGCAGTATTACGTTTTCTATGGCAGTAGTAGCCCTGATCAGCCTGCGCTGGAAGATCAGCGCCCATGCTACCGGTATGGGTGGCTGCCTGGGAGCGATCGCCTGCCTCTTCCTGCGCTACGGCGACTCCACATTGTTTTATCCGCTTATTATGGGTATCTTGATCACCGGCTGGCTCATGAGCGCCCGCCTTCACCTCAATGCCCACACCCCCGCCCAGGTAGGTGCCGGTCTGGCGCTGGGTATCGTGGTGAGCTCAGTATCCATATTTGTATTTTTCTAGGCGGATGGCGGAGCTGCTACCGCTGTATAACCACTAGTCCCTGTTTTACATGTATCAGCACCTGCTCTATGAAGTAATAGAGGGCGTAGCCCGTATTACCCTCAATCGCCCCGAAGTCTATAACGCTCTCAGTCCTGATCTGATTCTGGAAATTACCTCCGCCGTGCAGGCCGCCGCCGCTGACAGTAGTGTCAGGGTAGTACTGCTTACCGCCACCGGCGATAGGGCCTTCTGCTCGGGTGCTGACCTTAAGATAGGCATCGGGGAAGCCGCCAGCTTTGGCGAAGCCCTACGCACCCGCTACAACCCCATGATCATGGCATTGCGTACTATTCCCAAGCCCGTAGTATGCCGCCTCAATGGCCTCGCTGCCGGGGCTGGTTGTTCACTGGCCCTGGACTGCGATATGGTCATTGCTTCTGAGGAGGCCTATCTGTCACTGCTCTTTGTAGGTATAGGCCTTATGCCCGACGCTGGCGCTACGTACATGCTCCCGCGCCTGGTGGGTATGGCCCGCGCTTTTGAGCTGGCTTCTACCGGTAGACGAATCTATGCGCCGGAGGCCGCTCAGATAGGGCTTATCGCCCGTGCCGTACCGGCTGCGCAGCTAGACGAGGCCGTACAGGAGGTAATCACCTACTACCGCTCCGCCCCTACCCAGGCCATTGGTGCTATGAAGCAGGCTTTCTACCGCTCATTCCAGTCTGACCTACCCGCCATGCTCGAACTGGAGGCCCAATTACAGAACCAGCTTGGCCAAACGCAGGACGCGCTTGAAGGTATCCAGGCTTTTTTACAAAAACGAGCCCCTGACTATCAGGGTATATGAGCTGGCGATCTAATTTTTTACAAGTTTTTTTGCCATAGTACTTGCGTCGTATCGACCAATGCCCTACTTTTGCAATCCAATACAACGACAACGGTTTCGTAGCTCAATTGGATAGAGCATCTGACTACGGATCAGAAGGTTTGGGGTTCGAATCCCTACGAGACCACTTATTACCTGCAAAAGCCGCTTTACAGCCTGTAAAGCGGCTTTTTTGTCGTTACAGTTTTGTATACAACAAAAATCATCTTATGCATAAGTTATAAAATAGTATATTAACACCTCCTTAACCATCTTAAACAAAAATGCCATCACTATCACACACACCTGGTCTATTCGGCTTAAGGTACTCCAATAGAGATTTTACAAATAAAGATAATTGGGGAAAAAATCAGTTCAACTCGTCATTCCCTGCCGCATTAGCTGCATTTCTTGAAAGTTCTGGCCATAAGAACGTTTATTTAAAACTTAATGATAGGCATAGAGTATACCACGATTTAATAAGTACAACAGACCTCTATGGCGTAAATCCACTTTCGGATGAGATATTTTATTCCTTTGAGAGCCCTTTCACTCCTTTCCAACAATTAGTTATAGGTCACTTTCCAAGAGTAGATTTAGTAACAATGAGCAGAACCAGTGGACAATGTTTCAGAGGAATTGAGGTAAAGCTAACCGCGTTACCTGATAATACAACTTGCAGTTTGAATGAAGATCAATTCGGGTGCGAACTTGTTATTAGACCTGATACAATAGTATATCTAGCATGTAGCATAGCGGCTCATTTTAAAAATGACTTGGTCAATCTCAGAACTTTGATCGGAGATGGTTTTGATGCAATAGAAGATTGGCAAGAGGGAATTAATATTCTTGCATCAGTTTCAAAGATGGCTGCGGCAATAGATAGAATTGCAACCACAATATTAGACCGTCAAGAGCCTTTAGTTATGCAGCCAATTTGGAAGACGGAGGGAAAAAGCCCTAGGCTCTGTGAGAATTGCCTTGATGTTTTCGTTTGGAGCAACTTAGCTTTTGCGCAACTATTCTTAGATGTTGCTCGTAAAGAGATACATACGCAAAGGACTATAACACGACAAGTAAGAACCGCTGTATGGCTTTTTAAGATGTTATATGATTTCAGTATTACAGGGCAAATTGATCATAGAAAAGTTATCGATGGATTATCGTATGATACAAAGAATGACAAGGCCTTTGCTGTCAGTGGCCAGATTACCCATACCTACATGAAAGGTGATGTATTAACTAGACCACGTATTACAAAGAATCAGATCAAAGATATTATTTTAGGGGGCGGGCAGAACTTGTTAAGCCCTGAAAGACGCTTTGATGCAATCATTTTTAATTCCCCTGAACTATTCGCATAACATAAGAAATGAAAGTAGTAGATTTATTTGCTGGTTGTGGAGGCCTTTCACTAGGATTTGAGAAATCTGGATTTGAAGTTGTAGCCGCATTTGATTATTGGAAAGAGTCCTGTGATGTGTATGCGGCTAACTTTAATCATCCTATACATCAGGTGGATTTATCATGTATTGAAGACTATGATATATTCAAAAAGTGGGAACCTGATATTATTATTGGTGGCCCTCCTTGCCAAGACTTCTCAAGTGCAGGTAAAAGAGATGAATCTTTAGGCCGTGCTGACTTAACTATTTCATATGCTAACATTATATCCAATGTTAGACCAGAATGGTTTGTAATGGAGAATGTGGAGCGCATTCTAAAAAGTAATGTTCTAAGAAAAGCGATAGAAATATTTAAAAACAGCGGATACGGCATTAGCTATACCGTACTTGATGCTAGCTATTGTGGTGTTCCGCAGGCTAGGAAACGTTTTATAATGGTTGGTCACCTAAACTCCAAAGATGGGTTCTTAGATTATTACCTGTCAAAGAACCAATCAAAAAAACCATTGACCGTTTATGAATATTTCGAAGGCAAATTAGATATAGAATATTACTACAGACATCCAAGAAGCTACGCAAGGAGGGGCATATTCAGTGTTCATGAACCCAGTCCTACCATACGTGGTGTTAATCGACCAATTCCAAAAGGATATCCTAAACACTCTGGTGATCCATGTGATCCAAGTGATAATGTTAGGCCACTAACTACTCTTGAAAGAAGCTTTATACAAACTTTTCCTGAAAATTTTGTATGGCTTGGAAGTAAAACTCATAGGGAGCAAATGATTGGAAATGCGGTACCTGTTAATCTAGGTAAGTATGTAGCTGACTGTATAGCAGAGTATATAACCGACCCTAATAAAAAGCCTGAAAAAGACAGGCTCCTATCTCAACAACTTGAACTATTCCAAATATAAAAATAGATGCTAAGTAAAACACAAGTACTCCTTTTAGATATAAATGGAGTACTTGTGCATTAGATATTATCAGCTTTTATTTGAAAGGATAATAAATTCGCCACCCAAGAAATCTTCAATGAAGTTACGATACGCATTAGTCTTTAGAATCTGGTCATAGTTATTATGATGCCATACTGAGTTTATGTAGTCATAGACATTTTGTACGGTAGCCTTCAAGGGAATACCCTTTCTGAGGAAACAGTAAAACATGAAAGGCAAGCTTTCATAATCTAACCCAAACATATTACATACTTCCTGGTACTCATCGTGGTAAAACACCAGCTTCGGAGCGTCAGCCTGTTGTACCTCATTCTTCCTTAGATTATGTGCTTTCTGTTTACAGGCATTGGAGCAGTAGCGAGCATCTGACCGGGTTGGCTCAAATCGATTTGAGCATATTTTACATTTTTTCATAATTGATTATGGGATTAACATCGTTTATAAATGGGGTCTAATCGGTGGTAAAATCACTTTTTCAGTAATGGGCCGTTTGTTACTACTTTGTTATGGCTCTGTATCAGGAAATCATTGAAATCTTTACAGGTAGGATACAGCTCTTTAGACCAGTTCTTGCACTCTATACCCTCTTTTTCCAGCCTTTCTAGCGTAGTATCGCCTGTTTTGTCATTATCAAGAAAGCAGTTAACCACTAAACGGTTAGTCAATAGCGGTAAAGCCCTTTTCAGATTGTTACAGCTATTCAGTACTATTGTAGTGATAGTAGGGCTTAATCTGCCGTAGTACTTTAAGGCCGAGAGAAAATCAAAGAATCCTTCAAACAAAGCTGCAGATTGGGAGCCACGTTCAAAGGTGGTGATACCATTAGCTGTCTTTCCACCTTTGAAGCCTAAGCCGTTTCTTAGTTCATACCCTCCGTTGTCATTCTCAAAGCCAACAGCAAAGAAGGTTCTTCCCTTATAGCGATAGGTGACTTCCCTAATGTATATATCGGCTATATCCAGAGTAATACCCCTACTCTCTACATATTCAATAAGAGCTGGATTTCTGAGCTTACAAGTATGTACGACTTCAAAGTTTTTATTGGCCGTTTCTTTCGCTCTGAGACCGCTAAAAGAAAAAGATGGGAGTTCTACCCGTTCCAACGCCAGAAGTCTGTCTACGGCCTCTAGAAAGCTACATTCATGAAGCAATTGAGCAAGTCTTATGCAATCGCCCTTCATGTCATCTGATCCGCCAAAATCATTGAAGCGATTCTTGGAAGGGTTTACGAAGAAGGAAGGAGTTTTCTCAGTCCTTAAAGGTGAGTAATAGAGTAGCTCCTTACCTATCTCTTTTACTGGCTCCACTCCTACTGACTGGAGAAGCTTTACTATTGAAACTTCCTTCGCTTTCTGAACTAGCTCAGCGTTGTTATAAAATGTATTTGTCATGGATCTTGAATTATTTTTTAGTTTTTAAAATACTCTACTACACTTCAATACATGGCTACAAACTGCGCTACTTATCTTCTTATCAGCTAGTTATCCTTTTTCTTTTAGCGGTAAAACTTATCTACATCTATGCTTTCAAAATCAAAATCTGGCTAGTTTGTAGTATAGTAGTATTTACCTTTGTAGCTAAGAAGAAATATAGAAGTTATATACAGGCTAAATAGCTGTCTAGCAGAGCACAATGAGTAGGATTGAAGCTATGTAGTTATGTAGTCAGCATGAGCGGCCAGAAAATTCAAAAAATCGGGATTGTCACTTGTTATGAGGTACCTGTTTACAGGGTTAGAATCTGGAATCAGCCGTATTGAGACCTTCTTACACTTGTGCTTAACCAGGGCTTTACCGAGCTGTACGATATTTAGCTTGCTTGTGGTTTTTGTAACTGCATGGATAGCATCCAGAATCATTGTAGGGGTTACGGCAAAAGTATGAGGGACTCCCTTCTCAGAGGGTTTGATAAATTTCTCTACATAGTCCATTTCCGATGTACTTCGCTGATACTTCTGGTTTATTTCTTCTACCCTATTTACTTCGCTTGCTGTTAAATCAAAGGCTTCTCCCTCCATTACCATCGTATAAGCCTGTGCCCAAATGTTGTCTATGCTCACACGCTTAGAATACCCCCTTTCCCCGCCGTAGTCGTGTTGAATACCATCAATTTCAAATACAATCCACCTAACACTTCCGGTAGGATCATTCAAAAACTCACGTTCATTCGTAGACCCAAAAAAACTAGCATACCGTACCTGTACAGAGTCCTTTACTGCATAATGCCGCCTGACCTTAGTATCTGCCTGAGAAAGTAAAGACTTGATCTTATTCGCATCTGTCTTATTCAGGTCGTTTAACTCGTCAAGGTTGATAATTAGGTTATCTCCCAAAGCTGTGATACTATCTTTATGATCTAATGGTGGGTTTTCTTTATAATAGTCCTTTAATTCTACAGGAGCTAAAAACCTTATAAAAGAGGTTTTACCATCATTTTGCTTCCCCAAGAAAACTAAGCAATGCTTATTAAATGACAGCTTACGTAAGGCACAAGCAACCGTTCTCATCAAGTGCTTTCTAAACATCAGTCTGAACCATTCCCTTTGACCTTCATCTTCTAGCCGTACATGGTCAGTAAGTTCGCTGATAAAGTCATTTTTGCCATCCCACTCCGGAAGAGTCTCGAAGTACGCTTTGAAAGGGTTAAACCGCTGTGGGAACCGTGACGACTTCAGGAGATCATCTAGCAATCCTTTGAAAGCCGTATAGCCTTGTTCTGACAGATCCAAGCGCAAATCAGCAATAGCCATTTCATCAATAGGGCTATAATCCTCTAAATTTTTAGGTTTGTACTCCGTTTCTTTCGTCACTTCATTATACCTGAAATCATACTTAGCTTTTAAATAGCTTGAGATTTGCGAAACTTTATTGCCGTTGGATTGATTGTTCTTTTCAGAATCTGAAAATCTTTTTGTATTTTTAGACATAATATTTCGGGTGTTAAAAATTTGAATTTGTCCCCTTTCTGGCCGGAAAGGGGATTTTTTGTTGATAAAGGTTCTGAAATAGTTAGGAACCTACTTTGAGAAAGGGCTTAAAGTCACGTACTACCATTTCTGGCTGTACATGGGTGTAGTGGTTTTGTGTTACCTGGGTATTGCTATGACCAAGCATAGCCGAGACTGACACCAGGGGAACGCCTTGCTTCAGGTAGTGAGTAGCTGCTGTTCTCCGGCCTACGTGGGAGGTTAGGCGTTTCTTGATACCTGTTACCATAGCAATCTGCTTCAGGAGGGCATTAAACTTCTGATTTGATTGGACAGGAAAGCACCTATCGTACCTTTTGCAAATCTCGTGTTCTTGGTATTGTTGAAGTAATAATATGGCTTGTGGTACAAGCGGTATGATCTGATCTATACCCGTTTTACCAGAGGTCTTTTTACGGGCAATTCTGATGTAAGCATAGCCATCCACATAGGCAATATGGGAGGGTGTTAAATCCCTAAGCTCATTATAACTCAGAGAGGTATAGCACTGAAACAAGAAAACGTCCCTTAGCTGGTCTAATGCCTGGCTAGCAAATTTGGCCGTTTCAAGCACTTCCATTTCCTGTTCTGTCAGATAATCCAGCTTCTTCTTTTCCAGCTTTTTTCGATAGTTCATAAATGGATTACGCATAATCCATTCATTCTCTACGGCATAATTTAGAATCCTTTTCAGGTGGGCTACTATCCGAACGGCTACATTATGAGATAGAAAGCACTTATTCCTGAGCCAGAAAAAGAAATGGTTGGCATCAGCCGGAACTAACTCATCTATACGGGCTTTGCTACTTAGCTTCTTACTCACCCAACTTTCTATGTGCTTGTTCCAGCCCTGCAATTTATCGTAAGACCCCTTTTCAAGGTCTCCCGTTTCATAGAGCTGATTTATTACCCTCAAATTGAACAGCCTTACACACTCTACCAGAAGTGGTATTGATTCAATGAAAGTGTTAAGTACAACGGCTTTGATAAGAGGTAGGTCAATAGTACGCTCCGTGACTTTTAATTCATAAGCATACTTTTCGGCATTGTGCTTCATAGTAGCCAGTGCCATAGTTTTTTCGGGCTCTCCTTCTACTTCACCTGTTTTTGAATTAAATCGTTTAGGAATAGCCTTAATACCAGTACTAAAGGCCAAACGCTTACGGCCATAGTTAAGCCACATGTAGATGTAGCCTTCTGTGTTTCGTGGTAGCTTGTCTGGCTGTCGGATGCCAAATGATACGGAAAAAGCTATACGTGAGGTACTGTTACCATCACTTATATACCTGCTTGCCTGGTTGATTGTAGGACTTAAATGGGAATTGGCTAATTTTACCATAGTCATAAGAGTTTAATTGTGAAAAGGTTAGATGATTTGACTTGGCCCGGTACTATTCGCAGTAGTAGCCGGGCTTTCGTTTTTGAAAAGATCTGTTGGACTGACTGCCAGAACTGAAGCTATTCTTACTAGCTCGTCTAGTGTTGGCTGTTTCTCGTTTCTAAGAAATTGCCCGAAACGCCGTTTATGGATTTTTATTCCACGGTAGAACTCATTTGACGGTTTGAAAGGAAAACCTTCTCTTTCCTTTTGCCGAATTACTTCCTGTAATCGGTTCTGTACACTCTGTTGGATCGTCTGCATATTCCTTATATATTTACTTTTTGCCAAAAGTATATTCAAAAGGAATATAAGTCAATATTATGAGCTACTTATTTTTCCATTTGGATGGTTTTAACAATCTTTTAGGAAAATTATATTTGTATGATGAGATATTTAGAGAATATAAGGGAATTGAGAAAAGCCAAAGGACTTACCCAAATGGATATGTCAGAGAAGATTGGCATGGCCAAAAACAACTATGGCAAGGTAGAGAACGGTCATATAGAGCTTACCGTGAAGAGGCTCTATGAAATTGCTGATATATTGGGAGTGAGTGTTACTACTTTACTAGGTGAAGAGACAGGAGGTAATGAGAGAGTTGCAGAGTTAGAGAAGGAAATAGTTCAGTTACAGGCTGAGAAAGCCAAAGTTGAACAAAGTCTTAACACCATAAATAGAATGTTTGAAATTATTGCAGGAGCAATGAAGGGTAAAGAAGCTGAGTTAGAAGGCTCCTTGAAAGGAAACAGTGGCTTTCTAAACTTAATTCAAGATATTGCAGAAGACGTATCTAATGATGAAAAACTAAACAGTATAAAAAAGCCAAAAATTTAAGATTTTAACAAACTACTAAAAGTAAAAATATAGATTATATAAAACTTTACGACGCATCAAACTAAAGAAAAGCCTAAAATATAATGTTTTTAGGCATTATACTTTAGGCTTCGAGCTCAATTATTAAAAGCAAATAGCATTGTACTATTCTTCTAACTCTTCCTGCTCAAAATACTTTGCAACTGAATTAGCTAATGGAATCATACCATATTTGGTTGCAAGTCTATGTAAAGCCTTAGGCGCATATACTTTATCTCCTTTTATGATAGCGTTATTAAAAATTCTTATAGCTTCTGCATAATCATTTTCTATAATCCAAGTATACTGCCCAAGCATTGATGAATAAAAAGTCTGTCCTTTGATGATTACGACATTTTGAATTTCAGCTAAAAGTTTCTGAAGTAACGCTTTGTGCTGCACTGGTTTAGCATCTCTAATCAGACACTGAAAGTATGCATGTATATGATAAGGGTTACTTGACCCCTCTTCGTAATTAGCTTTCGCCCACTTAAGAGCCTCTACTGGCTTATCTTGGCCTAATAAAACAGTAACTAACTCTCTTTTCGCTCTCGAAAAAGTTGGTCTCCTCTTGATTGCTTCTTCAAATTCTTTCTGTGCAAAGTTATCTTGTTTTACAACTCTATGAAAAAAGCCTTTTACAAAGTTATAATCTGCCCCTTCTAAATATTGCAAGTGCCTAAAAAAACTATCTTTATATTCTTGCGACTTTCTTGAAAGATGAGCCAGTGCCATACATAAGTTATATCTAACTTGATAAATGATATCTAAATCATGGCTATTCCGTTCCAAAACAATTTCAGCAAGCTCCACAACTGACCTGTAATTCTGATTATTATACAAGTCAGATATAGCTTGTAGTACAAATGAAGGAATATAATATTTAGAATTAATTTTATTTCCAGATTTAATGAGAGCTTTAATATTTATTAGTAACTCTGACGAGTCAGCCGCTGTAATGGTGCCATCCATCGTTAAAGACTCCTTTATTCTCTTTCTTAACTTTTGTTGAAAACTAGGATTAAGCTGTACTTTGCTCCTCTTAACGTAGTCTCCAATAGACTCACTTACTTTAATCAATTCCCCACTTACACCTGTTCTCTCGATTGCGCCACCAACATGTAACTTTATTAAACCATCATTCAGAGCTTTATGATCTGACGCTATCTTGAACAGCATCTTTTCAGAAACACAGTCTAGTTGGCTTAACAAAATTAATATATCTCTCGTTTCCAAATCATCTAAAAAAGCTTTAACAACGACGTTAATCCTCTTATCCGAATAATCCTGTATAGATTTAGGATTATTTTTAAGAGTATGATATCCATGTTGCAGTAAAGTTTGAGCTACATACTTTATCTGATCTGGAAAGCCATTCAAAATTTGATAAATATAATTACTTTGCTCAGCATCTAACCCTATATCCGTATCACCTATAAAAGAGTTAAATAACTTAACTTGATCAGACTTATTCATCTCCTCTAAATGAATATGAATAAGAGAGTTAGGCCATTCAGATAAGTTATTAGGCCGGTATCTACTTACTATATTCAATCCATACTTCCTTTTGATTTTATTAGATTCAACAAATTTTATAAACCATTCAGCAACTCTATGACTAGGTTTGATAATACAACCATCATCTACTATACAAACTATTTCATTAAAGTCAAGATATTCATTTATTCTATCGATAGCATAATTAACTTTATCCTCCAAGCCCAAACTTAACAAGGTCATAAAGTCGTCAGGGTTAAATTCCTCTTGAACATTCTCAAGTTGAGCAAGTAAATCTTCTATACTATTTTTAGATGTTAATGAAAAAAGTATCATCTCAGATATAGATGAAGGAACAACATTAACATGCTTTAACGAGGCAAGTAAAAAGCTTCTCCGCCCAACACCCTCCAGTCCAGATATGATAAAACTTAAATTTTTAGATCTTATATTTTGATAGTGAAAAGATTCAAACTTACCTATCTCAGTGTTTCTTCCAAGAAAAGAAGAGCTTAACCTTCTAAACTTATCACTTTTATTGTACATGCTTTCTCTAATGGCATGTTTTATTTTTGCCGCAATTATCTTAGGGTTTTTTAGATGCCTTAAAATTAGATTCTTTCTAAGCCATTCAGGTATACGATCATCTGTGTATTCTATATTTTCATCAACTAGAAATGTAAGGGTTGTATGCCTTCCCTTCTGGTTATACTTTTCTTCAGCCAGCCGCATTTCCTTTTTTACCCATACAGATTGTAATGACTCATTAGATATAAAAAGGACAATAATCTCCGCCTGAGTCAATGTTCTCTCAATCTCTAAATTCACATCATTACCTGCTTCAAAAGTTATCTCATCATATTCGTAACTTCCTTCATCAAGATACCTTATCACTGATCGAACAAGTGGCTTCTGTACGCTACTGTGGCAAAGAAAGGCTTTTTCCATATTAGAAAACTCATTAAGTGTACATCTATCAAGTTGGGCATAATATACTAGACTTTTCGTAAATGTAAAAGCCACTACTTAAGCGCCAGACATCTATATGATAAACAGTACAATCGACCAACGAGACAACACATTGTCAGTATACCGTGCTGTATTTCAGTAACATGAAGCTACACATTGAAATATATGCTATAATTTGTTGTTACAATCATGTATTAAGTTACCTTAACAACAGTACTAAGGCACTCATTTACTGGCGATTAAGTTAAGAAACCCGAATCCCTACGAGACCACAAAAGCCGCTAAATCTCACGATTTAGCGGCTTTTTTAATTTAACTTACTTTATTGTAAGTCTCTTTTATCGCGCCTACTCCAAAGCTTTTCAAGTTCCTACTACCTCGACCAAAGCAGTGCCCGATAAGATCAATAACAGCTCTACTGTATCAGTTTCTTCAAATTAAGTACCTTTTGTAAGACAAGGCGAAGTACCATCAATAGACTGTCAGACAACAATCTAGTAAACTTTTTTGGTTGTAGCGAGAGATGTCTTTAATTTGCGGGAAAATTACTCCCATAATAAAGGGAGATAACAACAACACACACTTTTCTATACACTACTACATAATGAGAATCTTCGAAATCATCATCTGTCTGATGTGGTCTGTGGGTATTTGGGGAGCTATCTGTTCCTACAAGTTTAACAACACTACCCGGCGAAGCAAATCAATGCTAAAGACACGCGAAAGACACAAGGCAACAGCTGCCTGAGTCCACAGTACGAACTACCCGGGCACCAGTTGCCTCACTCCATCCCCGCTTTACAGAGAGAATCAGACAGGTACTTCGATGCAAGTACCTGCGGCTGATTTCTAAACCTTCCTGCGCTACCTGAAGTCGCACAGGAAGGTTTCGGTTACGATGCCCTCTCTGGTGAAGTGGAAGCAAAGCCTCTGCACAGCATAGGCTCCTGAGGCATCTTTGGCTTTAAATCGAATGGAAGCCTGATAGTACCGGTTAGGATCAGAACTGTTAGCAAAAAATTCGCGGTAGTCGATTTCCTGATAGCTTGCGGGATCTTTCAGGCCTTCCTTGAGGGCCTTGGTAGCGTTGTACCTTCGGGAGTCATGGGCGACAGTCACATTGGCCTCAGGGATCAGTTCAGTAACGGGGGAAGGATCTGGTATGGCTCGCCTCATCTGAACCAGTGCAAGTAGCACCAATACACAGATTCCGAGCATTTGCCAAAGGAGTAGTTTTTTTTCAGCGGGAGGGACATTTTCCATTGATAATCAAGTCTATTCTTGGTGTAAAATTACTCTTATCAAGTTGATTTACCCAGCAAGCAATATCTGCGCCAATTTTCTCCAAAGCCCCGGCTTTTTTAGACTCCGGAGAGCCTTCTTCTCCCTGATTCAGCCCGGTGGCCGTTCGCCATACCTGGTAGGATATACCTCCCCATTTACAGGATTTTCCAGAGTCACGCCTAATTACAAGTTTGGTTGTCACTGGTGTCCAGGCCAAACAATACTACCCCATCCCGGTTTATACGTTTTACCGGATGTACGTCTATCTACTCTGGTACTAGTCCGGTAGCCCTTCCCAAACTACGAGGTAAGATTGCTTAATTGATTTGGAAACGATAAAACGGAAAGGAACAGACTATGCTGGCAATGAACTACCGAGGACCGCAACGGGTCCGCATCGACCACAAACCCCTACCCCAGATACAGCATCCCGAAGATGCCATTGTGCGGGTAACCCGCTCCTGTATTTGTGGATCTGACCTGCACTTGTATAATGGCAACGTGCCTGATACCCGGGTCGGCGAAACATTTGGACACGAGTTTGTCGGAGTGGTGGAGGAAATAGGCTCGGATGTACACAAGATCAAAGTGGGTGACACCGTACTGGTACCTTTCAATATTGCCTGTGGGCGGTGCGCCTTCTGTAAGCAGGGACTGTTTGGTAACTGCCATGAGGCTAATCCGATGGCTACGGCTGCCGGAGGGATATTTGGCTACTCCCACACCACCGGGGGCTTTGCCGGTGGCCAGGCCGAATACGTACGGGTCCCCTATGCCAACGTAGGACCTACGATTATACCGGAGGGTATGGACCCCGACGATGCCGTAATGCTTACTGACGTGGTACCCACCGGCTATCAGGCTGCCGAAATGGGCGGTATTCAGCCCGGTGATACGGTGGTTGTGTTCGGAGCCGGTCCGGTGGGGATTATGGCAGCCCGCTGCTCGTGGCTGTTTGGAGCCGGGCGCGTGATCATTATTGATCATATAGACTACCGGCTGGAATTTGCCAAGAACTACGCTCAGTGCGAGGCATACAACTTTAAGTCACTGGAAGACCCGGTGGTATTTATCAAACGCACAACCGACTCACTGGGAGCCGATGTATGTATTGATGCCGTAGGAGCCGAAGCCGCGGGCAGTACTCTGCAGACTATAACCGGTCGGAAGCTATTGTTACAGGCCGGATCAGCTACGGCACTGCACTGGGCCATAAACTCTGTAAAGAAGGGAGGTATTGTGTCCATTGTAGGGGTATACGGACCTACAGATAACCTGGTACCTATCGGCAACGTAGTGAACAAGGGTATTACCATCCGGGCCAACCAGGCCTCGGTAAAACGCCTGCTGCCAAGATTGATTGAGCACGTGCAGAATGGTATCTTGGACCCTAAGGCTCTCATCACCCACCGCATACCTCTGGAAGAGGTGTCCGATGCCTATCGCATATTTGCCGATAAGCTGGATAACTGCATTAAGCCAGTACTTATTCCACCATCAGCCAGAATGTAAAAAAGGACGTTATGGAAAAGAAGATTGAAGACATGCCTTTTGAAAATAACAGAGGCGGTGACCACTCACACATCAAAGGCTGGGGTATAGATGCGGACCCTAAAAATGATCCGACTTACCCCATGAAGCAGCGTAACAACGATGAGCATAAGGGGTATAATTGGGAGCGTCCGGCACAGCAGCCTATCATTACGGAGGTAATGCACTCCAACGAGCGCCCGAATGTAACGGCCGTCTTTGGAGCCACAGTGCCGCCTCAGGGCCTCAGTGGCCAGCTCCGGCGCTATGCCTTTCAGTACAGCGAGTCCAGCTATGGCCACTGGCTCCCGCTACTCCTGGCCGACCGCGTCAACGTAGTGGAAGGTATTATTGATGATATCAAGAAGGGGCATTTCCCTAATATATTTGCCGAGCGGGGCATGAAAGCTGAGCTGAAGCACAATCCAATGGGGCTGGCTAAAAAGGTAGCTATCGGGGCACTGGTAGTAACAGCTCTGTACGCCTTCCTGAGCCGCGACAAAGATGATTAATCAATGCTAGTATCTAGCAAATAGCCCGACTCCTGTGAGTCGGGCTATTTGGTTTATATAGGCTTATTGAAGATGGCTACTTCCCTTCCCGCCGACTCTTCATTTCCTTATTAAATCTTACTATAAAAACTCCTAACGCTGCTTTTCATAATGACTTAAAACAGAACCTCTGGCTGGTAGTTTCTGTAAAGAGACTCAATCGCAAGTACCTGAAATATAAATCCCAAGTCTGGAAGACTATGAAATCAGTATGGCCTGAACTCTCCTTTGAAAAAGCCCGGGCGACTTACGAAACACTGCATCTGTGGACGCAGATCGTAGGGAAGATCCGGCTGACTAAAACGCCTTGGATTAACCACTCCTGGCACGTAACGCTGTACGTTACCCCCACCGGCCTGACTACCTCTACCATCCCGGATGTAAACAAACCCTTTCAGATTGACTTTGATTTTCATAAGCACCAGCTGCTCATTAAGACCAGTGCAGGAGAAGAACGCTTTTTTGATTTACAGGAGCTGTCGGTGGCTGGCTGTTATGAGAAGGTACTCAGTGCCCTGAGACAACTGGGTATTGAGGTAGATATTCATCCCGTACCCAACGAGTTGGTAGATCCTATTCCTTTCCACGAGGATCATGCACACGCTACCTACGATCCCCAGCAGGCGGCGGCACTTCATCAGGCACTGCTTCGGGCGCAGGAGGTATTTACCCGCTTCCGTTCGGAGTTTAGGGGGAAGTGCAGTCCGGTGCATTTCTTCTGGGGTAGCTTTGACCTGGCCGTTACGCGCTTCTCGGGCCGCGAGGCGCCGAAGCACCCGGGCGGTGTACCCAACCTGCCCGACTGGGTAGCTCAGGAAGCGTATTCGCAGGAAGTAAGTAGTTGTGGTTTCTGGCCAGGTAGTGGGGCATTTCCGCAAGCCGCCTTTTACAGCTATATCTACCCCGAGCCGGATGGATACAAACAGGCTACCGTACAACCCGAACAAGCGTACTACCATCCACAATTGGGAGAATTCATACTACCCTACGAGGTCATACAACGGGCCGAAAACCCTTCGGCCATGCTACTGGGCTTTCTGCGAAGTACCTACGAGGCGGCCGCTGATCTGGCGCAGTGGGATAGATCGGCACTGGAAATGAACCTTTCTACCCAGCCATAACTCCGCTACCGCTACTACTTCTGGGCTCCACGCAGCTTTTCCCGCTCGGCCAGTAGCTCTTGCCAGGTCCAGGCGGTGGTACGTCCGGCCGTTTGCTGCCGGACGGCTTGTACCTGCTCCGGCTTTACGATAACCCAGTTGATGTACCCGGCGTTCATCTGGGGGAAGCTGCGCATGCAGAGGTCGTAGCGTACGTAGTTAAGCACCGCGGCTATCCACTCGTCGCTGTTGCTGCCCATCGGGGGCATCTGGTCGTTGTATACATGACCATCTACGGGGCCCTTCAGGCCGTGCAGCATGATCTTGATTACCTCATCCTTGTTCTCGATGAGTTTGAATTTGCTGATGAGCGGCGGGGCAATGCGGGTAGCCAGCCCCTGCCCTTCCGGACCGTGGCAGGAGGCGCAGAGGGAGTTGAAGATAGTAGCCCCTTCTACTATAGACCTGCGCACCGGCTCTTCCAGCGCCAGGAGTTTGTAGCCGTACCGCTGAGCCTCCTCGTTCTTCTTAAGGCTTTTCTGTATACCCGCCAGCAGTTCGTCATCTGGCTTCTGGGCCATTATTTTTTCGGCAAGTAGTTTCGCCTGCGGTGAGTAGGAAGTACTTAGTGACAGCACCAACTGGCTTTGCACATCCCGGCTGGCATCGTGGGCCATGGTTTGCAGCGCAGTCAGTACAGTGGCGTCCGCTTTATGAAGGTAAGGCTCACTCATCCGAACGGCCGCCTTTCGGATCTGTACATCGGTAGCTTTGAGGGCCGCCAGCAGCGTTGGTTTATCCAGCGACTCCAGTCCTTCCAGTGTCCATAAGGCGTGCAACCGGCCCAGTGTTGAGGTACGGGTCTGGCCGGTTGCCTTTCTGCGCAGGGCGGGTACTACTGATTTATCTCCCCGTACTACTAGCTCCTTCTGTGCATTATCGCGCCACCAGCCATTGGGATGGTCCAGGTAGGTGACCAGCTGGCTGGCCGGCTCATCCAGCATACGGGGCCTGGGTCCCCGCTCCATCCCCTCGTACACCAGCCGATAGATGCGGCCGTTCCTTACGTTTTTGTGAAGGCCTTTGCTCATGATCTGATCGTACAGGAAGCTGCCCGGCTGCGCCCAGGTCGACTCCTGAATGATGCCCCGGTACATGTCAACAATGTACAGACAGCCATCGGGCCCGGTATAGGTATTGACCGGGCGGAAGTTCATATCCGTGGAGGCAATAAACTCATCCTGCTTGTAGACATTGCTCAGCGTGATCTTGCCGTCGCTATCGATGATGTTGGCGCGGCGGATAAATCGTCCCACCGGCTCAGCCGCTATATAATCCCCCTGCATACTGCGTGGCAGCCTGTCGCCCCGGAAAACCGACTGCCCACACACCGACGTAAAGCCAAACATAGTACTGTCGGGCCGCAGGGTACGGGGGCCGCCGTTGACATCCGGCGTCTTGATGATGGGCCACACCTGACTAAATTCCTTATCGGTGGCATCAGCCAGGTCAAGCTGCCCGTACACAGGATTGATCTGAAAGCCGGAGGCTGCAATGCCCGACGCCGCCCGACTAAAAAACAGGCGACCGTAGTTATCATGCGTAAGCCCCCACTGTCCGTTGGAGCCACTGACGAGTGTATCTGCCTCTAATCGCCCCTTCTTGTACCGAAACCTGACCGGATCAGTAGTGACGTATATCCAGTTGTCCAGGTTCCAGTCGAGCCCGCTGCGCTGGTGCTCTACGTTACCAAAGGCTTTCTTCGGATGCTTATACACTACCCGTTTCTGATCGGCCCGGCCGTCCCCGTTGGTATCTTTATAGGCAATTATATCATAGGAGTTGGTTTCATTGACCAGTAGCTCGCGCCCTACGCACAGGATCATGCGGGGCGACAGCAGCCCGTCAATAAATACGGAGCTCTTGTCCATCTTACCGTCGTTGTCGGTATCCTCCAGCAGCATTACGCGGCTTCGGGATTCGTCCTGCTCCCTGGCATCGATCGTCTGCATGTAGGTCTCCAGCTGGGCTACGTACAGGCGGCCGTTACCGTCCCAGGCCAGCGAAGCCGGCTCCGCGATCATGGGTTCGCTGGCTACTACTTCCAGCTTATACCCCCTGGGTAGCCGAAATGTCTTCAGGGCTTCTTCCGGTGGCAGAGGACGTGTAGTAGGTACCTGGCTGACGGTACGAGGCGTAGTAAAAGGGTCTTCCTGCTCATCAGATGGTGTACTCTGGTAAGCAGCAATGGTCACCAGTGAGAAGATAGCCAGGGCGGCGCTACACCATATGGTCTGCTTCATAGGTATGCAAGGTGTTGGTAAGCTTCTAGTACTAAACCTCCTACGTCAGCTGACCTACTCATGTTCTATCCGATTTACCTCAGCGTACACCTGCATACTCCCGTACAACTAACCCCTGGTAGCCACTTCTGCCCTCCCAGTGACAGGTTACATCTCTTCTTAGCTTCGCCGGAAGACTCCTCTTTCTCACAACTCCCAGCCCGTCAGAACCCAAACGTATAGTAACTGCTGGTACAGTTCTTTTGCTATTAGCTACCAGTGAACCCTTATGGTTACAATAAAATGTTGTAAAGCAAAATTCTGTGTAAATGGTTAGAGATTTCCATGGCTCCATTATTCAAGTGATCAAAGCTATGCAAGTAGTTGAGCGCGGTTATGAGGTAGACTATACTAATGATGATCTAAACAGCTTTCGTGAGATGTTTGGGACCATCAACCCGGCTTGTCTCCCTGCGCTTTTGACCTTTTTTGAAGAGCAAAAAATGAGTGAAATCTGTGGCGTAATACAGGATGTTATTGGTCTGGGAACAGCAAGAGGCAATACATCAACTCTTGCAGCCTGATGGTAAGGCATAGATTTTTACAGAAAAACCTTAAATGAGGCAAGCAGTTACTTGTTGCCTTAGTTCTACACTTTTGCCCTTCGCTTTCCCACCACCGCGCTCTGTTTTCTGACGGTTTGTTACCTAATTGTTAAATAGTCGAAATAATTATATCGACTAGAGGTTACATCCTAATCCTGCTGCTTTTTTAGTAACCTCTGCCATTCCCAAAAGCTTCCTGCTATAACTTATTGGGCTTTACTATAAGTCTTTATATCTTGCTTTGACTTGTGCCCTCACAAGCGATACAGCAGGCAACACTACTGCTGCCCTTTTCTAAAGCACGTACATATGCACACCCACAGGAGCGTCTTTTCATTAGTCCGCCAGTTTTTGTCCAGGTACCGGATTTACCGGAAGGTACCTTTACTTCTATTCTTACTAGATATGCTGCCATACGTGACTACGGCACAGCATAGGCATACAGTCGAATCCGTAGAACTGCAACCCCTCAATGCCCAGGTAAAGCGTCTGCTGGAAGCTATGGAGTACCTGGGAGAGCCGCTCTCTGCCGCCGACCGACAGGTACTGGAGCACGCCTCCCACACTATGGATGCAGCCAAAGCCCGTACGCAGATACAGGAAGTACTGGACAAGTACTGCCTGCTGGAAGTACACATTAATCCCGAGAGCCGGGTAAAGGTAGATCAGGGCGCAGCCAAACCCGTACTGTCCGAGCAAGGGTGGCGCACATACCTCGTTAAGGTACGGAATGAGGCAGGTGTAACGGCTCAACTCAAAGCCGAAAGCCCCCACGCCCTACCCGTGTACGCCCGGGGCAATAATGACATTAAGTTTAGCTTTGATTCGCGCCCCCAGCAGACTATTACTGCCTTTGATGTGGCTAATCGCTGGCTGGATATGAGCATGTACGACAAGCCTCCGCTACGCCCCCAGCTATCGGGGCTTGAGCTTGAGTACCGTATTATCCAGCTCTACAGCCGCGATAGGGGAAAGCGCGAAGCCAAAATCAGCTTTAACGTAGGACAGGGTACCCAGGACATTGGATTTCGCAACGACGTGGATATCCTCTTTACCTGTCAGCCCTCGCAGGAGGTCCAATTTCAGGTGCTCGACGAGCACGGTCAGCCCACGACGGCCTCCTTTCTGATCCAGGACCCGCAGGGGCGCATCTACCCTTCCCGCGCCAAGCGTCTGGCACCTGACTTTAACTTTCACCCGCAGATCTACCGCGCGCACGGCGAAACCATCCGGCTTCCGGCCGGAGAGTACAGCGTCAGGTACACGCGCGGCCCTGAGTACCTTGAGAAACAACAAACCCTGACGGTACTGCCCGGACAGTCTCAGACGCTGAAGGTTCGGCTGGAACGGTGGATTGATCCTGCCCGCATGGGTCAAGCCCGGAAGGGCCAAGCACGTCAGGGGTGGTACTCGGGCGATCACCACATCCACGCGGCGGGCTGTATGCACTACGAGTCACCTACGGAGGGGGTACTGCCGCAGGATATGATGCGCCATATACTGGGTGAAGCGCTGCACGTAGGTAGTGTCCTGACCTGGGGGCCGGGCTACTACTACCAGAAGCAGTTTTTTGAAGCCAAGGACAACGCCCTTTCCACCGCCAACAACCTCATGCGCTACGATCTGGAGGTATCGGGCTTTCCGTCCAGCCACAGTGGTCATCTGGTACTGCTACGCCTCAAGGATCAGGACTACCCAGGCACCAAGGTACTGGAAGACTGGCCGACCTGGGACCTGCCGGTACTGCAGTGGGCCAGGAAGCAGGGGGCCGTAGTGGGCTTCGCGCACTCGGGCTGGGGACTGGAAGTAAAGACAAGCCAGCTCCCCCACTTCGAGATGCCGAAGTTTGACGGTATTGGGGCCAATGAGTACATCGTAGATGTTACGCACGACGCCGTGGACTTTATCTCTACCGTAGATACTCCCTCGGTATGGGAGCTCAACATCTGGTACCATACCCTCAACTGCGGTTTCCGGACCCGCATCAGCGGCGAGACGGACTTCCCCTGTATATACGGAGAGCGGGTCGGACTGGGACGCAGCTATGTACAACTGAGCGACAAACTCACCTATGAGGACTGGGTGGAAGGTATCCGGCAGGGACGGGCCTACGTGTCGGATGGCAAGAGTCACCTGATGGACTTCCAGGTCAACGGCCTCCCCGTCGGCATTAAAGGGAGCGAACTCAAGCTACGACAACCGGCTAAGGTACAGGTAACGGCCCAGGTAGCCGCTCGGTTGGACGAGGTACCTAACGAGGAGATCCGCAAACGCAGCTACGACAAGCAACCGTACTGGGATTTGGAACGCGCCCGTACGGGTACCAGCCGGGAGGTACCCGTAGAGGTGGTAGTCAATGGCAAGGTAGTAGCCACTAAGGCCCTACTCGCTGATGGCACCGTCCGTAATCTCACCTTTGAAGTACCCATTGAGCGTAGTAGCTGGGTAGCTCTGCGTATCCTGCCTTCGTCGCATACCAATCCGATTTTTATTGAAATCAATAACAAGCCCATCCGTGCCTCCCGCAAGAGCGCCGACTGGTGTGCCCGGGCCGTAGATCAGTGCTGGAGTCAGAAAGCGCCGCAGATAGCCGCCCGGGAGCGCGAAGCCGCCCAGAAGGCGTATGAGCACGCGCGGCAGGTCTATCAGCGGATACAGGCCGAAAGCGAAGTAGATTAGCAAAAGCCAACTACCAGTAAATCAGAAGAGCCTATCCCCGACTTAGCGGAGATAGGCTCTTCTGATTTAAGGACTCTTATCCTTCTCATGTAAGTTCCACTAGACGGTTTCATGATCCTCATGTATGGCCTCCATCTTGTTTTCGAGCTCCTTGCCAACGTTCCTTCTCTTGATCAGCTGCAGGAATCGTAATCTTGAGTAGTCGTAGCAGATAATGATCACAATCACAAAGGCTACGACAAAGAATACCCTGAACTGAAGCCGGTGGTAGATCAAGGCCGACAGTACTCCTGCCCCCACGTACGAAACAGCAATGGACACCAGCAGCTTGGCCCGCCCTACCAGCGTCGGGTTATCCCTGAACTCCTTTTGGGTAAACATAGAGAACAGGATACCCAGGTCAGTAGTAAGGCCGGTGAGGTGGGTGGTCTTTACTACGAAGTTGGATATACTGGCCGTAAGGCCATTCTGCAATCCCATCGCAAACAGCAGAAAGGCAACCAGGGTTTCGGTCTCGGTGAGCGTCTCGCGGTAGTAGTACTGCCCATATATACCTACCGTTATCAGACACACCATTTCCAGCAGCAGCGGAAGTGCATGAGCTACGTAGGCATTTTTCTTATTGAGGTTGATAATGATAAAGTTAGCGGTAAAGCTCCCCGTAAAGAAGAGCAATATCCAGGCAAATACCACCGCTACCTGGTACCAGTGCCCCTTGGCGATTTCTTCCGCAAGAATGGCATAGTGTCCGGTTACGTTTGATGAAAAAGCAAAAAATATGATAAGCGATGCTACGTTTACCATACCTGCCGAAAATGCCGTCAGTATCCCTAACTGTATGTTATCTCTCAGGCTTCTGCTATTACTGTATTTTCTAAGCATGGCTTAACGAACTTTTTTAAAGGTAATTTTTGCTATTCCGCGGGCCTGCATTTCGGTATAGAAGTGCAGCGTCAGTTCGTCCTGAGTTAATTTTACTATATTATAGCTCTCTTCTATCTCATTGTTATAATGCAGTAAGAGTATATGTCCCCGACCTTTGAGCCGCCAGTTTAGCCGCTTTATAGGTTTATTACCCTCCGCCATGAGACTTAGAGTACCGTCGGGCCAGAACTGCCACTTCTCGGCCCTGTGAACAATCAGATCCTGAGCTATCAAGTGTTTTACATCTTCTGAAATCACTTTGCTTGAAAGCGAATCTCCGTCCCGGGATCTGTCTACTTTTTCGTACTCCCAGGCCACTTCTTCCCACGTACCAGCCAGCATTTGATTCGGACTGGACGCACTGGTAACGAGAAGCAGAAAGATCAAACCTGCTGTCAAGAAGAAGCCTGCGTAGTATGTGCCAATTCTACCTCTCATATCTTGTTCTTTATTTTATACCCCGATCCGCCATTTATATAGGATCAGACATCATGAATAATTCTGCTACTTTATCTTTCTCAGGCACATTGCGCGTTTCCTTCCAGGAGATCTCCACACACTGCCGACCACTCTTTTTACAATAAGGCAGCAGATCAAAGCCCCACTTATCGCTGCTCTTTAACCGGTACGTCTTAGGAATAAAAATGGTATCGATCTTATTGCCCAGCAGGAAGTTCTGGAAGGTACCTTGAGTACCTCCTGTAAACAAATCAAAGTTGAAAGCATTGATTTGAGAAGCGTACTTGTTCTGCAGTATCTCGCAGGCTTCTTTGAACTTAGCGTTCTGCAGGTCATCCAGATACTTCTTTTTAGAGAAAAAAAGTAGATCGGTGATACAGTCCGAGAGGTGAGCAGAATATACAAGAATGAGATTAACCTCTTCCTCCTCCAACTGTCTGAGAGCCCCCTTCACGACATTCAGTGATTCAATTGTAAAATCGGTAGGAATAAGAATAGTCTTCGCCATAGCTTCATAAGTTGATTTTATACTTACAAAGTTACGCGGGGGGTATTAGAGGGGCTTAAGAGCGGAATTAGAATGCAGTAAGAGCAAAATTAGAATGTTGTAAGAACAAAATTAGAGCGAATTAAGAGCAGGATTAAAGCCGGATTAGAAACCGCTATACGTTTAAAAAATATCTTTGTTAAGTTATAATTTGTAGCCACCGATGGGTATTCTGATCTCCACCGTGACTCCCTCATTAATAACTGAGCTAACCAGTATCTCCCCTTCGTGCATCTTCACTACATTACGGGTAATGGGCAGACCAATGCCGTACCCCTCAAACCGCTTGGTGTTGCTGGCCCTGAAAAAAGGATCATATATGTACTTGATCTCATCTTCGGGAATGCCTATTCCCTGATCCTTTACTACTATGATGATTTGCTGCGACGATGCCCCCAGCGACACCCGTACTATGTCGTTGTTGGAGTACTTACAGGCATTCATGATTACATTCGAAAGGGCCAGGTGCAGCAACTGTTCGTTACCTTTTACTTTGAGCTTTTCGGGACTCTCGGGCAGGAAGCTGAAGTCAATAAGTACTTTATTGGCAGGGTAAATCTTATCAACGGTTTCTTTTACATCCAGTATGAGCTGATCAATACGCACCTTGTCAAACTTCAGCACTTTTCCATTGTACCCTGTCTGAGCCAGGAACAAGAGCGCCTGGGTTTTCTTATTCAGCTTTTCGGCCTCTTCCAGTATAGCCGCGATGGCCTCCTGGTACTCATGGGGCTGCCTGGGCTTTGAAAGGATCACGTCTGCTTCACCGATAATGGAGGTCAGGGGAGTATTCAGCTCGTGGGAAGCGTTACTTACAAAGTTCTTCTGCGTTTCGAAAGCTGCTTCCAGACGGTCGAGCATGTCATTGAAGGTCTTGGCTAGGGTACTTAGCTCATCGTTATGATCAGAAGATTTGAGTCGTAGGTTCAGGTTTTCGGAGCTTATATCCTTAACGCGGGTAGTAATATCCTGCAGGGGCTGGACGATCTTCCGGGAAATCCAGAATGAAATCAGCAGTACCAGTACCAGTGATATGACCAGCGTCGATACCAGCAGATTGCGCAGATACCTGATATGGTGGGTATAGTAGTAGTTTTCGGCCGAAACAATGACCAGGTAATCCTTATCGGCATCCGAGGACCGGTACCGAATGCCGGTATAGAACAGGTTTTGCTTCCGGTAGTTGGCACTCCCTTCCTTCTTGATCTCTTCCAGAAAGTAGACCGGTACATTTAAGGTACTTGCCTTGATACGCACTGAGTCACCCGATGGAGTAGACATGATCTGAATCTCCTCTTTAGGGAGTTGTTCCAGATAGCTTTGCCTGACCTCCTTGATCGCATTGATATCCTGATTGTCTTCTAGGTAGATCTTGGCAGTAGTAGCCGCTCTGATCTCCAGTCGCTTGTAGAAATCCTCAAAGGAGTAGTTGGCTGAGGCGTAGTAGATAAAACCACTCAGGAGTAAAATCAGGGATAAGAAAACTCCGGTAAGTAACAGTAAGATTCTGGTCGTGATTTTCATAAGTCATCCTCTCAGTTTTCGTGGCTTTCCTTCATCACATAGCCCATCCCGATTACGGTATGTATAAGTCTTGGCTCGCCTGCCTTTTCCAGTTTCTTCCGGAGGTAGTTGACATATACGTCTACTACATTAGTACCCATATCAAAATTAACACCCCATACTTCTTCCAGTATCTCCACCCGCGACAGTACCCGCCGGGGATTACTCATAAACATCAGCAGGAGGCGGTACTCAGTTGAAGTCAGTGATATTTCGTGGTTGTTTCGTCTGACTTCTTTGGTATAGTTATTAAGCTCCAGATCCGCAAAGTGCATAGTATCGTGCCCATTGGCCTCCTCGGTCTTTTTATTTTCCTTGCGTCTTAGCAGCGCTTTGACCCTGGCCACCAGCTCAATAAATTTAAACGGCTTGGTAAGGTAGTCATCGGCACCTATGTCCAGTCCCATCACGACGTTCTCGGTACTTCCCAATGCCGAAAGTAGTAATATAGGTATCTGCCCGTCGTTTTCGCGAATGTGCTTGCATACATCTATACCACTTATCGATGGCAGCATAATATCCAGAATGATCAGGTCATAGCTGAGCGACAGCGCCATCTGCAGCCCTACGTTTCCATCCATCGCTATACTTACCTCGTAGCCTTCCTCACTCAATCCTTTGTTGACAAACGAACATACGTGCGCGTCATCTTCTATGAGCAAGATTTTCTTCTTTTTGCTTCCCAGCGTAAAATCGTTGTACTTGCTATCCTGCATTTGTATGAAAAGTATTGGTAAAGCCGGTCTATTTGTCAAAATTACATTTTTCCTTTACCCCCACAAGGATAAGGCTCTACTCTCCGTACCCTTATCTGCAAAACAAACAGGATACGACTACTTTACAAAAACAAAATAAGGCAGGAATACCCCATACAAAGCTGATCCATAACCCCTAAACCTACTTCTTTCTTATGCTACTCCGTCTCCTACTGATTCTCTTACTAGCAGTTCCGGCCCTGGCTCAGAAAAAATACGTGGCTATCACCATGGACGACAACCCTTTCCTGACCATGCCTGCGCATTATACCAGCGAGCAGTGCGAGCAGACCAATGGCCGGTTACTCTCCAGGATAACCGCTACCAAGGTACCCGTAGCCGCCTTCCTGTGCGGGCAGGGGAGCTTTATGAACAATGAAGTTGATAAAAGGCTACGCATCATGAAGCAGTGGATCGACAATCCTTACGTAACAGTTGGCAACCATACGTACAGTCATCCCAACTACGTTACTACTCCCTCTGAAGTATTTAAGGAAGAGATTATAACCAACGAATTCCTGATAAAGCAGCTCAATGAAAGCAAGGCTATAAAGTACTTCCGATTTCCCTACAACGGGCTCGGTGCCGACAGCATTCAGCACAAACAGATACAGGATTACCTTGAACAAAAAGGGTATATTGCGGCCCCCTTCACCGTAGAGAGTACCGACTATATGTATAATGCGCTTTACGTGAAGGCACAGAAGGAGGGGAACGCCGAAAAAGCCAAAGCTGTAGCTAACGCGTACCTCCAGTTTACGGTAGAGTCATTCAGATACTTCGAGAAACTGTCGCAACAAATCCATGGCAGAAATATCAGCCAGATATTCCTCTGCCACGGCAACCCGTTAGCTGCAGATTACTTCGAACAACTGGTTGATGTACTTAAGCGTGAAGGCTATGAATTTGTAAGCCTGGATAAGGCTATGGAAGATCCTGTCTACAAATCTACCAGCTACTATACCGGAAAGGAGGGGTTTTCATGGATGTACCGCTGGATCAAAGATCCAAAAATAAGGGTGCAACATCTGCGGACTAGCCCTGATCCGGATATGGCTCTATGGGAGGAGTTCAAGGCTTTGAACTAACCCTCTATTCTGAAAGGACAACAAGCTGCCGCCAAACACGGCTACTTATTACTTTTCACTACGGCTATCCTTTACAATCAGGTAAATATCATTCTCTAGCTCGAGATACCCATAGTCGTACACGAAGTGATAGATGTTGCCCTTTTGAGTAGTGCGAAGGCTGGTAATAAAGCTAAAGTCAAACCCTCTGGTGATTAGATTACTTTTGGTTGTCTTAGCCTTGTCATCCTGACAGATTTCTTCCAGTATCCTCCGGTTGCGGCGTAGCTGGTTATTGATGTTCCGCACCACATTATACGAGTCGGAGTTGAGCCTGTTGTTGTAGCTGTTGCGGCACATATCCGAGCAAAATTTCTTATCTGCCCTTCCCGCAATAGGTGTTTCACATTCTAAGCAGTATTTCATTTATATAGTTTCTATTCTCTTGTCTCTCTACAAGATACAAAAAATAATACCCATTTGCAAACGACTACAAGCATTTTTATACGACTATAAACACTTACTAACCGAATCCATTTCGTCCGATCAGCCACCTTTGTACTGCGGGTTTGCAACAGCCTGAACGACTAATGATTATTTAAAAACACTAAAACAATAGGTACTATGAACGCAGTGAAATTGATCGGTAACGTAGGAAGAGAGATTACCGTAAAAGAATTCGAAGGAGGCAAGCTGGCTACTTTTAGCCTGGCTACCAGCGAAACCTACCTGAACCGGCATAAGGAAGAAGTTACGAATACCTCCTGGCACACGATCGTCGCCTGGGGTAAGCTGGCACAGTCGTGTGAACAACTACTGGCCAAAGGTAAACTAATAGCCGTAGAAGGTCGCCTGAACTACCGCCAGTATCAGAACAAAGAAGATCAGACAGTAAAGGTGATAGAAATTGTAGCCAGTAAGGTTGAGGAAGTAAGCAGAATGAGAGCCTAACACTAGTATAGCTTCTCATAAAAAATGAGCAGTACGGCAGTTGCCGTACCGCTCTTGCTTAGCAGGTCAAGAAGAAATGTGTACTCTTTGTGATATAGTAAAGTACTCCACCTATCGGCGGAGCTCTTGTTATCGTTGACGAAGTGTAATGGTTGTAGGTATATATAAACAGCAAAGGAGCCGCAGCGTGTGCTGCGGCTCCTTGTAGCTTGATAGGGTGTGGCGGCTACCTACTTTACCGGGCGAAGACCCAGTATCATCGGCGGTGCGGGGCTTAACTTCTCTGTTCGGGATGGGAAGAGGTGA
>NZ_JAFEUV020000002.1 GCF_017355915.2 Telluribacter roseus | reverse complement strand
AGTCCTGAATGCGGTCAGAAACAAGATCATTCACCTGATATTCGCCCTGATAAAAAATCAGACAACCTACCAGAACAACTTGCATTTGTCATAGAAATCGGACTGACACAATGAAGCAGACTTTATAATTCAATACACTGCTCTATAAGGAGTGTATGTCCACAAAAAAATAGGGCGGCCAGAAGCCGCCCTATTTCGGGATTTACATTTCCACAACCTAATACTCTAAATTAAAGACACGGGTAAAGCCTGAGCGTTGCACAGCAGGCTACCTACTTATTTTCTCTTTTACAGCACGCCATTCCAGCCACCCTGGCGGTAGAACTGCAGCAGGCGCTGACGCATCTGGTGCTCGTAGCGTGAGCGGATGGCGTTGGCCTGGGCACGGGCCAGATTGGCCTTAGCCAGTGAGTACTCAAATATGTTGGCCGTACCGGCGTTGAGTCGGCTTTCTACCATCGCAAAGCTCATCGTAAGTGATTCGAGCTGGCTCTGGGCAGCGGCGAAGCGGTCGGAGGCGGCATTGGCATCCAGCACCGCCTGCTCGATGGCCTGGCGCAGCTGCTGACGCGTTATATCCAGTTGGTTCTGGGCGATGCGCTCCTGTACTTGGGCGGTAGCAACCCTGGGGCGGGTTACCCAGCGGCCCATGAGAGGGATGTTCAGGCCCACACTCAAACCTCCGTTACGGGTAGCGTTGAGCTGCTGGAAGTAATCCAGATTGGCATTGGTAGAGGCATAAAACGCCCCGAAATTAGAAGACAGAGTCAGAGACGGGAAATTACCCGCCTTGATGGACTTCACCAGGTACGTAAAGCTCTGCCGACGTAGTTCGGCTCCGCGTAGTTCAGGAAATACTTTCTGGGCATCTTCATAGATATCCTCGGCATTCATAGTTCCATTGGGCTGGTCAGCCGGGGCCAGCGGTTCCAGTTCTACGTTATCGCTGGGGGGCAGGTTCAGGAGCTGGAAGAGCGCCAGACGCGCCGCCCGGTAGTTGTTAAGGGCCGTCACCTGGTCGAAGCGGTCATTGGCCAGCTGCGCCTTGATCTCGTACAGGCCACTCTCGCCCACTACGCCGGCGCTAACCTGCTTCTGCACACGATCTACCTGCTGCTGTGAAGCTTCTACCTGCTGTAGAGCCGCTTCGTTCAGAGCCCGGGTAGCCAGTACCTGTACGTAAGCCTGTACCAGCAGGATGGTCTGGGCGTTCAGGATGGCCGTACGGCTTTCGATGGCCGACTCCCGCAGCAGCTGGTTCTGACGGACCTGGTTCTGGATCTGGAAGCCCCGGAATAGGGTCAGATCAAGCCCCGCTCCTACGTAGTTGGAGTTGTAGAGCTGGTCAATGTAGGCGTTGGTGAAGCGGTCGATGCTCCGGCCCAGGTTGACGCTCTGGCTCGCACCCAGTGCCAGCGAAGGTAGCTGCTGCGATTTTACCTGCCGCCACAGTGCATCCGCCGCCTCAGCCTGCAGCTGCGCATCGCGGTAGGTCAGGTTATTCTTAGCCAGGATATCGACGCACTCGCTCAGGCTGAGCATAGCGTCCGGCGTGGATGCGCCCTGTGCTTTAGCAAGCTCAGGCACCAGAAATCCGGGAATAAAACCAAGTAAGAGTAGTAAATATTTCATGGCTATTTTAGGTAGTTAGGAGGTAGGTTGTTAGGTGTTAGCCTTTCTCCTGTTTTATAACAAATTGAATTTTCTAAGACAGTAGTAAATGAATTGTATCTATGAGTTCAGCTTCCGCAGCCTTATTCCTAAGAACCTAATACCTAACAGGCTAACTCACGCCAGCCAGCCGTCTTTGAGGCGTACGACCCGGTCGCCGTAGGTAGCATTGGACTCCGAGTGCGTCACCTGTACAATGGTGACGCCATCCTCCTGATTCAGCTTCTTGAACAGCTCCATGATTTCGACGGCCTGCTCCGAGTGGAGGTTGCCGGTTGGCTCATCCGCGAATATGACTTTGGGACGGTGTACAATGGCCCGCGCCACGCCTACCAACTGCTGCTGTCCGCCCGATAGCTGATGCGGAAACAGGTCTTTCTTGGCTACTATATTGAAGCGGTCGAGCAGCTCAGCAACCCGGCTCTTGCGCTCCGACGAGGCCACGCCCTTGTACAGCAGCGGCGTTTCGATATTTTCGTATACAGTCAGCTCGTCAATGAGGTGGTACGCCTGAAACACGAAGCCGATGTGGTTGCGGTGCAGATCCGTACGCTTCTTCTCGGACAGGCTCTGAACGGGCTCGCCCAGGAAGAGGTACTCGCCTTCGGAGGGTTCTTCGAGCAGTCCCATGATATGCAGCAACGTAGACTTACCCGAACCGGATGGACCCATAATGGACACAAACTCACCTTCGTTGATGTCTAAATTGATGTTGCGTAGTACGTATGCTTTACCGAAACCGGCGGGATAGTGCTTGGAGATTTTCTGAAACTGTAACATCAGGGTCTGTATTGGGGGTTATAGTTGATTATTTTCAAATTGCATACCAGAACTTGCCTTTGCTGATATACAGCCATTTATGCCTATTTAGACACAAAAAACCGTCCGAAATCGCACACTTTTGTACGAATTCGGACGGCACAAATATCAGGAGTATTTACAATGGAATCGCCTATCAATTGGTAGATATATAACGGCTGCCTTTGGCGTATTTGAAGTCACTGCCCCGGCTGAATGTTACCTGGCTCAGGTCGCCCTCGCGCTTGAAGTCGGTGTACTTGAAGTCGGCGTAGCCCTGGAAGTGGGTACCCTTAAAGGTAACGCCATCCTGAAAATTGGCGTACTTGAAGTCAGCTACCTGGCTGATACGGGTATTGGCAAAATTAGCCTCATCGCTGAACTTGGCATACTTGAAGTTGGCCGAATCCGTAAAATCCACATTGGCAAATCGGGCACCTTCGTTAAACTTAGCATACTTGAAGTTGGCCTGGTGCCGGAACTTACTGTCCGCAAAGGATACCTTTTCGGCAAAGTCAGAGTACTTAAATTCGGCCAGTCCCTCAAAGGTACAGTTCTCAAATACAACGGCTTCCTTGAAGTCAGCCGTGTAGAGTGTCTGGTCATCGCCATCGTTGTTCATGACACTTCCCAGCAGGCCGCGTCTTTTTCCGTCTTTGCCTACCACCTTGTAGGCCACTACATCACCCCTGAAGGTACAGTTACGAAAAGTGATAGGTACCTCCACGCGGCTCTTGTACTCGCGGGTATCCATGTTTCCGCGTTTTTTCAGCTCCTTATTCGACAGCTCCGTCAGGTCCAGGTCCCCTTCGATGGTTTTGTTGTTAACCTCGACCGCGAACTTCCGGTCAATGTTCTGAATGATTTCTTTGGCCGAAAGCGTAGACTGGGCCGTGGCCGACACGGCCAGCAGGGCTACCAGCGCAAGCGAAAAGAAGTAGGAAAATGTGGTTTTCATGGCGTTACGAGTTTTAAGTATCTGATGTGATTTACTCAACAGATGGTGGATACAGGGCAAAGGTTGCATGGGTCTGAAAAAAGCTGTAAGCTATATGCAATAGGCTGTAAGCTTGCTGTCTTCCTTCCCATTATACATTAGAAGTGTACGAAGGAATAATAGTGTATAAAAAGGCGCCTTAAATGCAGCCCCAGAGGGGCCAAACCTTAGTAGCAGATTAGCGAGTTGGAGGGATTTGAGCCCCGGTAGGGGCGATACCAGCCTCATATGTGCCGCTGCCACGGTGGCCGCTCCTACGGAGCTCTTTGTACACATTTGATGCTATTTCTCCTAAAGTACCGCCCGGCAGCGGCCGTCCGCCTCCGGGGCTGAATGGAAATTCCTTCGTACACTACTAATGCGTTATTCATTATCCATTTTTAATTATACATTAATAATCATTCGCTCTTCAGGCTCTTCACCGGATTGACCAGGGCGGCCCTGATGCTTTGGAAGCTGATAGTCAGTAGTGCAATGGCTACTGTCACTACGACCGCTACCACCACCATCCACCAGCTCATAGTGATCTTGTAGGCGAAGTCCTGCAGCCAGAGGTCCATGGCGTACCAGGCCACGGGCGTTGCAATGACAATGGCGATTACTACCAGCTTAAGGAAATCCAGGGAAAGCAGGGTCACGATACTGGCCACACTGGCGCCCAATACCTTGCGAACGCCAATCTCCTTGACACGCTGCTCGGTTGCGAACTTCACCAGCCCGAACAGCCCCAGACAGGCTACGAAGATCGTCAGTCCGGCAAAAAGGGCTAGGATGCGGCCGGTTCTGAGCTCAGCCTGGTAGGTAGCCTGGTAACTTTCGTCCAGGAACGAATATCGAAAGGGTTCGCCGGTTCCGAATCCCTCCCACTTCTCTTTGATCGAAGCCAGCAGATCGGCCATATCCTGCGTCCTGGCTTTGACGATAATTGAGCCAGAGTTGTCACCCAGTGCCATCACCATAGGGGCTATTTCCTCGTGCAGCGAACGGTAATGGAAATCTTTCACTACCCCAACTACCCGGTATACCTTGTTCTGACCCGAACTGAGCAGTACGCCCGGATTCGTCAGGGTCTTGCCTAGGGCCCCTTTGTGCCAGCCAAACGTCCTTACCGCCGCTTCGTTGATGATCACTGCCGACGAATCAGTCAGAAACTCCGGTGAGAAGTTACGGCCAGCCACCAGCTTTATGCCCAGAGTCGGGATGTAGTTGTAATCTACCCCAAAGTAGCCCATCCGGAAGAGCTGCGCATCGTTACCATCCGGGTACAGCGACAGGATGCCGTTATTAGGCGACCCGGCCGGCAAAAAGCCCGAAATACTGGCGCTGGTGACCCGGGTATCCTGCAGAAGCTGGCGGCGTAGTACCTCTTCGTTACGGCCCAGCGTCCAGGTTTCGTTGATTACCAGTACCTGCTCCTTGTCGTAGCCCAGCTTTATATTCTGGATGTAGCGGAGCTGCCGGTATACTACCGTAGTACCGATGATGAGGGTAATGGAAACAAAAAACTGAAAGACCACCAGGCTACTCCGCAAACCGATGCTACCGCGACTTACTACACGGCCGGTAGTACCTCCTTTAAGAATAGAAATGGGTTTGTACGACGAGAGGAAAAAGGCCGGATAGCTCCCCGCCAGCGCCCCCACCAGCAGGCCGAACAAGACCAGCCCCACCAGGGTCCAGGGGGTACGCAGCAGGTCAAGATCCAGTTCCTTGCCCGACAGATCATTGAAGAAAGGCAGAGCCAGGTATACGATTGCAATCGCCAGCACGAGTGACAGCCCCGTGAGCAGAATAGACTCCACCAGAAACTGACCTATCAGCCGGCTCTTCTCGGAGCCCATTACTTTACGGATACCTACTTCCTTGGCCCGCCTGGAGGCACCGGCCGTGGAGAGATTCATGAAGTTGATACAGGCCAGCAGCAACATAAACAACGCAATAGCCGCAAACAGGTATACGTACCGGATATCACCGCCGGGTTCTATTTCGGTTTCGGCTTTGAAGTCGGAGCGGAGGTGGATGTCGGTCAGGGGCTGGAGATACAGGCCAATGTCATTGCCCTTCTTACGGAACTCCGTCAGGCCAATCCCGATCAGCTTCTCCAGGGCCGGTCCCATGTGTGTTTCCACCACACGCGTCAGCTTGGCTTCGAGCTGGCGGTAGTTATAGCCCTCGGGCAGTACCAGATAGGTGAAGTATCCCGACACAAGCCAGTTGGGCTGGCGGGACTCCGGCACGCTTGCCATGGAGGCAAACAGGTCCATGTGAAAGTGTGAGTTGGCCGGTACCTTGTCAAAAACGCCGGTAACGGTATAGGAGGCCTGGGAATCTTTGATGGTTAGTACCTTGCCGATGGGGTCAGCATCGCCGAAGTACTTGCGAGCTACCTTCTCCGATATGACTACAGTATTGGGCTGTACCAGCGCCGTACGGGCATCCCCTTTGAGCAGAGGCAGCGTAAATACCTGAAAGAAGTTAGAGTCCACAAAGGCAAAGGCTTCTTCCTTGAAAGTCCGGTCGCCGTAGGTAATGCGTGGTACCCCGCCGGTTCTGAGGCGGGTAGCGTCCAGTACCTCCGGGTAGTCGTTGCGCAGGACTTGGGCCACGAGTGCCATCACGTTGGCTTCCCGCATTTTTTCTCCGTTCATGGTACCTCTGAATACCACCCGTACGATACGATCGGCTTTCTCGTGGTAGCGGTCATAGCTCAATTCGTTAAACACAAACAAGCCGATCAGCAGGCAGGTCGCCAGTCCCAGGGCCAGCCCCACGATATTGATGGCGGTGAAGGCACGGTTGCGGATCAGGTTCCGCCAGGCTATTTTGATATAGTTTTGGATCATGGCTAGGTTAGGTGGTTAGCTGTTAGGTGTTAGCTATTAGCTCTTTGTTGAACGTGCGCTACAAGGAGTTCGTCGCTAAAGCAGGTACCTACACATAGTAGCAATTATACATTTTTAATTATACATTCTTCATTACTCGCTCCTTAGCGAGCGCACCGGATTCATGAGGGCGGCTCTAATGGACTGGTAGCTTACCGTCAGAAAGGCTATGAGCACGGCCAGTACACCTGCCAGTACAAAGGCCCACCAGGGTATATCGATGCGGTAGGCGAAGTCCTGCAGCCAGCGATCCATAGCGTACCACGCCACGGGTGCCGCAATGACCAGAGCTAGTAGTACCAGCTTCATAAAGTCCTGAGAGAGCATAGCTACGATACTGGCTACTGACGCGCCCAATACCTTCCGGATACCGATCTCTTTGGTTCGCTGCTGTATGATATAGATCGCCAGTCCCAGCAGCCCCATGCAGGCAATCAGAATAGCCAGGAACGAAAACAGGCTAAATATACGCTGCGATACCTGCTCGGCCCGGTACAGGGCACCCCAGTCCGAATCCAGGAAGGAGTAGTGGAAGGGTTGCTCGGGCAGGTACTTCTTCCAGACCTTGCCGGCCTGGGCCACGATGGCCTGCGGATCATCAGCCTGAATACGCATAACGATCTGACTGTTGCTGCGGTTAAACCAGCGATCGTTGAGCACAAACAGCGGTGCTATGCGCTGGTGCAGTGACTGGTAGTGGAAGTTCTTGATGACTCCCACGATAGTATACGTCACATCGGCACCATTGGCCTGACCAAAATTCCCCGGACTAATCAGCTTTTTGCCAACGGGATCGGTCAGGCCCAGTTCCCTAACCGCCTCCTCGTTAATGAGGACTGATAAAGAATCATTGAAAGACTTAGAGAAACCGCGCCCGGCTACCAGCTTTATATTCATAGCCTGCAGGTAGTTATCGTCCACTACAGTACCCCTACCCGTCACAGTTTCAGTTTCGGCCTCTTTCCGGAAAATAATACCGAAGAATCCCCCCTGAGTACCGGGGGTAGCGTTGGTACCTCCTACGGCCTGCACACCCGCTATCCGCCCCAACTCCTGCTTAAAAGCCTCCGTCTTAGGTCCCAGAGAGCCCGCTCCCTGCAGATTAACCACGGCTTCTTTGGTGAAGCCCAGCTCTTTGTTCTGGATATAGCGTAGCTGCGTCAGTACGACCAGCGTACAAATGATCAGGATAATAGATATTGAAAACTGAAACACCACCAGTCCGTTGCGGAGCAGATGCCCCTGCCGGGTCGACATGAATCTTCCCTTAAGTACTTTGATGGGTTCAAACGACGAAAGTACCCCCGCCGGATAGCTGCCTGCCACCAGGCCGATCAGCAGGGCCAGCAACAGCATGAAGGGCGCGGTATCCCACCGTAGCAGAAACAGGGTTGAGAGCTGCTTACCCGCCAGATTGTTGAAGAAAGGCAGTAGTATACCTACCAGCAAAAGCGACAGCAGGAAACTGAAAAAGCTCAGCAGCACCGACTCGGTCAGGAACTGCGTAGCCAGCTGGCTCTTGTTGGAGCCCAGGGCTTTGCGGATACCTACCTCACGCGCCCGCTCCGACGAACGCGCCGTAGCCAGATTCATGAAATTGATACAGGCGATCAGCAGTACAAATACGGCAATCACCGAGAAGATGTACACCAGCGTACGATTGCCGTTGGGTTTCAGCTCGGCTTCCAGGTTGGAATCCAGGTGAATATTCCGTACGGGCTGCAGGAAGTAGTAGTAGCCGTTGCCTGCCCTGACGTACTCCTGGTACGATACCCCAAAACTACGCTGTACCTCACCGGCGGCGTACTTCTCCACCAGCGCCGGCAGCTTGCTTTCTACTACCTGAGCGTCAGTATTAGGCTTCAGCAACAGGTACGTAAGTACCGAAAAGCTGGTGTGGTTTTCCTGCTCCGCAAAGGGAAAGCCTTTCAGGCTTATCACAAAGTCGAAGTCAAAGTGAACATTGTCGGGCAGATCTTCGGCTACTCCCGTTACCTCCAGTTGGGGGCCGTCTACTATTTCCAGGGTTTTGCCCACCGGATCCACTTTTCCAAAAAGACGCTCGGCGGTACTTCTGCTGAGTACTACGGTATTGGGCCGACTCAGGACCTGAGCCGCTTGTCCCTGCAGCAGTGGCACCTTGAATACGTTAAAAAAGGTAGAATCAGCCGCCAATACATTCTTCTCTTCCAGCACCTGCCCCTGGTACTTCATGAGGGTACCTACCCCGTCCCCGCCGAAGGGTACCATACGTACTACCTCCTCTACCTCCGGAAGCTCGCGCTTGACATCCTGCGCGTACGATGCAGGAATAATGGCGTACTTCGTGACGCGGTCGGGGTACTTGCGCTCCAGTGCCATCCGGTAGATGCGCTCCCCTTGGGGCCAGTAACGGTCATAGCTCAATTCATCAGACACATACATCACAATCAGGATGCAGCAGACCATGCCGATGGATAATCCGATGATATTGATAGCGGTGTTCACCTTGTTTTTCAACAGGTTCCGCCAGGCGATTTTGAGGTAGTTCTGGAGCATGAGCTTTGTTGATAAGAATAAAAGGTATGAAGGGAGGAAAGCAGGAAGGGAGAAAAGAAAAACACGTTCGGCACTTTCCTCCCTTATTACCTTTCCTCCTTTACTCACTCCTGAGCGAGCGTACGGGGTTCATCAGGGCGGCGCGTAGTGAACGGTACCCTACCGTAAGCGCGGCAATAAGGAGCGTAGCCGCAATAGCCAGAGCAAATATGCCAACGCCTACTTCAATCTTGTACTTGAACTCCGAGAGCCACTTGTTCATGACCCACCAGGCCATCGGAGCCGCCAGCACAAAGGCGATGATGACCAGCCGTGCAAACTCTTTTCCGAATAGCCACAGAATATTCTCCACACTGGCACCCAGTACTTTGCGTACCCCGATCTCCTTGGTCTTCTGTACCGCCATGAACGAAATCAAACCGTACAAGCCCAGACAACCGATAAAGATGGCTACTCCGGCGAAGAACTGGATCAGCTGGAGCATGATGGAGTCAATAGCATAGAACTCGGCAATGCGCTCATCCAGAAACTCGTGCTGATAGACATACTCCGGGAACGTCTCGCTCCATACCTTTTCGATGGCCGCCAGGGTAGGCTGCAGGTTACTGGTGTTCACCTTCACAGCATAGTTCTGATACCGGCTGATATCGGACATGATGCATACGGGGCTGATGTCGGTACGGAAGGAGTAGTTATAAAAGTCCTTCACTACCCCTACGATCGGAGCCGTCATGGTACCACCGTTGACGCTGAGCTGCTTGCCGATCACCTCCTCCGGCGACTTCACCCCCAGTTTCTTTACGAGTGTTTCGTTCACCACAAACTCACGCACGGTATCTGATGGCACTATATTACGGCCCGCTACGAGTTGCAGATCAAAGGTGGACAGGTACTTGCTATCGGCTACTTTCATGTTGATTGAAAACACTTCGTCTTCGGTACGGGTATCGTAGCGCAGGCCGGTATTCAGGTTGGCACCCGCTGCGGGTGCCTGGAAGCAAAAGGCACTTTCGTTCACGCCTGCTACCTGCTCCACCCGACTGCGCAGCGTACTCAGCTTGGCCTGATCCCGTACCGGTACGGGCAGCATCACTACCGCATCCTTATTGAAGCCCAGATCCGACTCCTGCGAGTACCGCATCTGGTCGGCTATGACAATGGTCCCAATGATCAGGATCTGTGAGATGGCAAACTGCGTGATCACCAGTCCGCGGCGCAGCGTGAAGCCTCCCACGTGTTTCTGAGCCAGCTTGCCTTTCAGCGCCTGCATCGGCTGGAAGCCGGCCAGAATCAGCCCCGGATACGAGCCCGAGAAGAATACCACCATCACCAGCAGTACCACCAGAAAGCCCAGCAGGTAGTAGTCCTGAAGGAGGTTGATGGTCATCTGGGATTCGAAGAGCTGGTTGGCAAAGGGCAACGCCAGATGCGCCAGTCCGAAAGCAATACCGGTCGCAAAAGCGGTGATCAGAGCCGTTTCGGAGATAAATTGCCAGAATAGCTGCGCCCGCAGGCTACCCAGTACCTTACGCACCCCAATCTCTTTGGCCCGGGTGAGTGCCTGAGCCGTAGCCAGATTGATAAAATTAACGCAGGCCGTAATAATCAGGAACAGTCCTACCAGCGACAGAGCCCACAGGTTTTTCTTCTCTACGTAGCCGTCCAGGTCGGGGTTGAAGTGCATATCGGCAATGGGCTGCAGCTTAAACCGGAACACCTTGGCGCCCTCGGCATCGTAGTACTTCCTGGACATCGACGGCAGTGCCTTCTCCACCATAGCCTGGGTGACACCCGGCTTCAGGAGCACAAAGCAGTTCAACCCGCTGAATACACCGCCCCAGCTTTCATCACCGGCCAGCCAGGCGTTCTGGTCTTTCAGATTGGCGTACGAAAGGTATATCTCCTGGCGGCGGTCCGTCGTAGCGGGCAGGTCCTGCAGTACGCCCGTTACCTTGAAGTCGAAGCGGTTGTCCAGACGGATGGTCTGGCCGATGGGATTCTCATTGCCAAAGTACTTATTGGCTATTTTTTGGGTAACTACCGCTGTATTGGGTTCGGCAAGAGCAGTTTTCTTATCTCCCTGCACCAGGGGGAAGCTCATGACATCGAGAAACTCAGGTTCGGCGTACGCTACCCCCTGCTCTTCCTGAAACTTCTTATTGTCGCGTGACTGCGGCAGCGACAGCAGCTGATTCTGGTAGACAGCGACGCGGGCTACTTTCTCGGCAAAGGTGTAGTCATTGCGGAAGGCCTTGCCCAGGGGCTGCGGTACGCCGCTGGAGTAGCTGATCTCTTCGCTATGAAACTCCGAAATAACCCGGTAGATCCGGTCGCTCTGGGCATGAAAGGTATCGTAGCTCAGGTGGTACCTGACCAGCGTAAAGATCAGGATGGCACAGGTAATACCCATAGCCAGGCCCGCTACGTTGATGATGGCGTAGGCCTTGTGTCGCTTCAGGTTCCGAAAGGCGATTTTTAAGTAATTCTTGATCATGGCTATTGCTAAAGGATAAAAGGTTCGAATGGAGAAAAGGAGGAAGGGAGGCCGCTTTGTGGAAAAAAGAAGGGAGAAAAACACTTTCGACACTTTCCTCCTTTCCTCCTCTTCCCTATTATTCAGATCGTAGTGACTTTACCGGGTTGGCCAGGGCGGCTTTCATGGATTCATAGCTGGCAGTGACTACGGCAACCAGGAACGTCAGTGCGATGGCCAGCAGCATAATGCCGGCTCCAATGGGTATCTTGTAGGAATAGTCTTCCAGCCAGGACTGCATCATGTACCACCCCGCCGGTGCGGCTATCACAAAAGCAACGACGATAAGGAGCGCGATTTCTTTACCAAAAAGAGAAAGTATACTCGTCAGGCTGGCGCCTAGTACCTTCCGGACACCAATCTCCTTGGTCTTCTGAGAGGCCATAAACTTCACCAGACCGTACAAGCCCAGGCAGCCGATAAAGATAGCGATCAGCGAAAACACCCGGATGAGCTTCAGCATGATCTTTTCCAGTTGGTAGCTTTCGGCAATTCGGTCGTCCAGGAAGTGCTGCTCGTAGAGGTGGTCGGGAAAGTACTCGTTCCACAGCTTCTCTACGTCCTTCATGGTCTGCTGCAGGTTAGCGGCCTTGAGCTTTATGCCGCAGCTATGATGAATATCCTTCCAGGTAAATATCGCTATGGGATCGATATCGTTCTGGAAAGAGGTATTGTTCCAGTTTTTGAGTACACCATAGATGGGTGCGGGCTTGCCCCAGACACGCAGGGTCTTGCCGAGGGCTTCGTTCGGACTTTTCAGCCCCAGACGCTCTACGGCCTTTTCGTTGATCAGGTACCCCCGGGTGGTGTCACTCTGAGGTATGTTCTGGCCGGCTACGAGCTGCAGACCAAATGTTTTGATGTAGTTGTGATCTGCGTTTTTGGTACTGATCTGCCATACTTCGTCCTTCTGGCGGGTATCGTACCGGAAATTCGTTGTATTGGCGGACTGATCAGTTGGCATAAACAGGCAGAACGAAGCGTCGGCGACACCGGGTATGGTCAGTAGTCTTTCGCGGAAGGTAGCCTGGTTGATCTTGTCAGGAGCGGGTATTGGTACCTGTACAATGCCTTTGGTCTCGTATCCGACGGATTTATTCAGCATGAAGTCCACCTGGTTATTGACCACCAGCGTACAGATTACCAGCAACTGGATCAGCACAAACTGAAATACGATCAGGCCCCGGCGTACCGACATACCGCCGATATGACGGGTAGTGACGGAGCCTTTCAGGGCAAGTACCGGACGGAAGCCCGCCAGGATCAGCCCCGGATAGGAGCCCGCCAGCAGCACTACTACGACCAGCAACCCGGCCAGAAACAGCCACAGCATAGCATCGGACCAGGCCACGCTGGTAGGCCAGGCGCCGGGTTGTTCGAGCCATTCGCTGGCATTGGGCAGGATACTGGCCGCTATACCCAATCCCACAACCATAGCAGCCAGGGTGATGAGGGTAGTTTCGATCAGGAACTGAACAAATACCTGGCTCTTGGTACCACCGATGGACTTGCGTACCCCTACTTCTTTGGAGCGCCGCATCGCCTGCGCCGTAGCCATATTGATGAAGTTGAAGCAGGCGGTCACAATCAGAAACAGACCGATAGCCCCCATGATCCAGATCCACTTCATGGGCATAGAGCCGTAGTAGGTCTCGGAGTGGTGTATTTCGCGGAAAGGGACCAGGTGGTGAAAGTATGACTTATAGTCGTTTTCGCCGTGGTACTTCTTGTTGATCATTTCCAGCTGCTTCTGAACGTACGCCGCACTTACGTTTTCAGGAAGCAGGGTAAAACAAAAGGTATTGGAGTTAACGCCTCCCCAGTGTTCCAGATCGGAGCCTCCGTGTCTGAACTTAGGGTTGGCCGGAAGGGTCTCAAAGGACACAAAAAACTCGTAGGGCAGGTTTGTATTTTCACGTGGATTACCGACAATACCTGTTACTTCCAGGTCCAGCTGGTTTTCCAGACGAATGATTTTTCCGATGGGATTTTCCTTACCAAAGTACTTCTCCGCCATCCGCTCACTCAGTACAATGGTATTGGGCTTGCTCAGCGCCTGCTTGGCGTTGCCTACCTGCCAGGTATAATCAAAAATAGAGAAGTACTCAGGCTGTACATAGGCCGACTTCGGCCCTTCCTCTTTGAACTTCTTCTGGGGTTTTCCATTCGCATCCAGCGTAGCCAGCAGCAGGTCATAAGCGCCCAGGCACATACCGGTAGTCAGTTTGGGCAGTTCGGTACGCATGGCCTTCCACATAGGAGTAGGTACTCCCCGTGAGTAGCTGCTACCATCAAACCTGAACTCAGTCGTGACCTGATAGATACGGTCGATGTTGGTATGGTAGTCGTCGTGGGTTGTCTGGAACCGGATAAACCAGAACACCAGCAGAGCACAGGCTAAGCCCAGCGAAAGACCTCCTATATTAAGCAGCGCGTACGTCTGATTTCTAAGCAGATTTCTCCAGGCGATTTTGAAGTAGTTAAGGATCATGGCGGTTTAGGTAGTTAGCTGGTAGGTACTTACTTTTAGCTTCTCCTGTTCATCAAAAATTCATGGCTAATAGATGGAAATTACGTACACTGTTCCACCTGACAGGTACCTTACTAGTACTAAAAGCTATGCCAATATGCAATTCTAGCTGTAAATCAAGCATTTAGCATACCCATAAAAAACAAAAGTGTCCGATATCGGACACTTTTGTTCATAGGCGAACAAGCCTCAAAAACACGCTATAAGTAGTTGCTACTGGTTGATGTAAACGCTACCGCTGCTCGCTGACAGCTTCACCGGTATACCACCCCCATTCAGGCGGCCTTCTACGCGGTCATTACCGGCGTGGCCGCTGAAGTTCTTCAGAGGTACATTTACCTTGTTGCCACGCAGGTCCAGGTCCAACCCTTTGTCCAGCGGCATGTGTACCCGCACACTACCCGCCGAGGTAGCCAGGGTTACGTAATCGCCTAGTTTATCAAAGTCTACTTCAATAGCTCCGGCGCTGGTGCTGGCCCGCAGGCTGGCGGCCACTCCGGCCAAACGAATGGAGCCCCCGGAAGTACCCGTGTTCAGGGCTCCTTTGATCCCTTCGCCTTTGATACTGCCCCCGCTGGTCTTAGCCTCGATGTCGCCATCCAGGTTATTAAGGGCTATACTGCCCCCGGAAGTTCTCAGCATAATCTTACCATTCAGGTCATTGGCTTTGATACTCCCCCCGCTCGTTACGAGCTCTACATCCTTCGAGCACTTGTCTACCTCGATGCTACCGCCGGAGGTACGTCCACGCACTACGCCATCCAGGTCACGTACCTTGATGCTACCGCCACTGGTGGTAAAATTCTGCTCGCCCGTCAGGGAGGCGATCCGGATGCTGCCGCCGCTGGTGCGGAGGTTGGTCTGCATGTTACGGGGAGTATACACTTTAAAACCGATAGAAAGGCTCCGCTTCCAGTCGTTGTCACGGTTGCGGCGCTTGGCGGTCGCTATGACCGTGCTGCCCTCGGTCCGGATGTCTATGTCGTAGTCCTGCAGGCGCTCTTCGATCTCCTTGCTGCTCAGGTTGTCACGGCCGTTCCAGTTGTTGGGGCGCACGTACATCTCTACCTTGACGCCGCTGCTGTTGTTTCCCTCTACACTGATGGAGCCCCCGGAAGTTTCGACGCGCAGGGCGCTGAGCGAGCCGGAAAATGTTTTGGTCGAGTAAGGCGTCTCGTCGTTGGACTGAGCATAGGCGGCGGCGGAGGCTACCAGTACCCAGATGAGCAGGAGTATACTTTTATTTTTCATGGTTATTGGTTAGTTATTTTTTTAAGGATGATTAATAACTCGCTGAGGTTGCGTCCCTCCATTAATAATTTTACTGTCATTACTCATCCAATAACTATACCCAAAAAAACAACGTACTGATAACCTGATAGTTAACTATTTATATAAAACAAAAAGTGCCCGATACCGGACACTTCACGTACGCAGCCGAACAGTTACTGTCTGCTATTTCTTCTTTACTTCCATGATCTCAATCTCCGTAAACTCGCCCTTCTTACCCCAGCCGCACTCTACCTGCTGCTTTCCGCTGGTAGCACGATACTTAACGGTAATAGGGGTAAAGCTGTAGCTATTTTCGGTTCTCCATTCGGCCACAGCTGCCTTCAATTTATTTTCGGTCGCTTTGGTAGGTACATAGTAGTAGGTCTGCTCGCCCGACGCTACCTCGATGTGCCAGTCACAGCCATCGGCGGCCAGATTGCTCACTACGGTAGCCTCCGTATCAACGACATTCTCGAGAGGTACTTCATTATCCTGGCAACTTACCCACGCCAGCAGCCCAAATAGTGTGATTACTAGTTTCATAATGGCTAATCAATTTTTTGTTTAAGGTGATAACTTATTAAAACTATACCGGCTAGCGTCTTAGTCCGCTTTGGCACAAGGCCCCTCCGTAAAGCGGGTAATGCCCGCCGCCAGAGCTTCACAGTCGTTGGGGTAGGTCTTGCCATTACACCCGCACACAGGAGCATATATCTCGTAACAGGCCCGGTCGTCGCGGGGACGCTCCTGGCAGTCTTTTACTGCATCCTGATCCTGGCATCCGGGTAGGCTCCCCCAAAGCAGCAGTACCAGCAGGGTGGTTTTCGAAATCAGTTGCATAGCTCTTCTGTTCCCTTTGGTTTACACCTACATAGAGTCGGTATAAACCAAAGGGGTTGTAAACTATACAAATATTTTTTTGTAAAGATGAAAGATCAGGCCCAACGGTACGGGCACAAGGGGAGTGAGACCATCCGGGCTAGCCGGTGGCAGTAAAACAACGGGGAAATCAGCAAGCTACTAAGGAAAGCGTAAAGGTAGGTGGATAGGCGTCAGGCGTTGGTAATATAGTGTTCCAGAAACTGAATGTGCTGCCGCTGCTCACTCATGATAGAGTTAACAATATCTCCAATACTAAGTACCCCTACGACCCGTCCCTGATCCACCACGGGCAGGTGTCGGATCTTCTTTTCGCTGAACAGCTTCATACACTCCTGAATACCCATATCCGACGAAACCGTGAATACAGGACTCGTCATAACCTCACTAATGGGGGTACTGCTGGCTTTGCGTCCCTGGACAATCCCCTTGCGGGCGTAGTCCCTTTCGGAGAAAATACCTACCAGTTCTTCTCCATCCAGCACCACTACGGCTCCGATATTTTTGTCGGACATAAAATACAGGGTGTCAATAACGGTAGTTGCAGGTGTTACACTCCATACGCCTGACGTAGGCTTGTCATACAGCAGTTTTTTGACTGAGATCATAACTTTTTCATTTTGAGATAGTAAAGAGAAAAGTACAACGTATCGAATATAAGCACCGGCTATATAAAATACAAATACTTATAAGAAATTTATTATTAAATTTCTATTGAAGCTGATTCTTTGTATATTCACTGAAAAAGAGACGTATGGTACCTGTTCTGATAGTGTCGATCCTACTGGTGCTGTTCGGATTTTTCCTGTTCAGCCTGCGCCTGCTTTTTGTGAAGGGGGGAGAGTTCAGAGGTACCTGCGCCAATAACAATCCACTCCTACGCAATGAGGGCGCTACCTGTGGGGTATGCGGCCGCAAAGCGGGCGAAGCCTGCGAGAAGCAGGAGGAGGAGGTAGTGAAGAGTGAGAAAGGATGATAATGATCTAAAACTTACTCCTTCTGACCGAATCCCGGCGTACTGTATACCTGCAGAGCGCCGTCCTCCCCTTCGTATATTCCGTATAGCTCCATCCTATGGGCTTTGGCGATCGGCAGCGCCTTATCCAGCCCCATTACCAGAAAAGCAGTAGCGTAGGCGTCGGCGGTCATGCAGTCGTCGGCGATGACTGAGATACTAAGCAGGTTATGTGTAATGGGAACACCCGTATGCGGGTCAATGGCGTGGCTGTACCGGCGCCCGTCGCGCTCGACAAACTTTCGATAACTACCCGAGGTAGCCAATGCCCGCCCGCTCAGAGGGACGACCGTCTGCAGGGGCCGCCCCGCCTCCTGGTTATCTACGGGCTTATCGATGCCTATGTGCCAGGCTTCGCTACGTTCATTCTGTCCTTCGGCCCGTACCTCCCCTCCTATCTCTACCAGGTAGTTGCGTACACCTCGGCTTTTAAGAAATCCGGCAATGACATCCACCGTATAGCCCTGCGCAATGGCATTAAAGTCAATCTCCATGGCGGGAGTTTCCTTTACCAGTTGTCCCCCTTCCAGCCGTACCTTCTGGTACCCCACCAGCCGCAACAAGCTATCCACCCGGACCCTGTCGGGCTGCGGCAGGCCTTTCTTATAGCTAAATCCCCAGGCCTTTACCAGCGGGCCTACGGTGGGGTCAAAGTACCCTTTGGTATCCGCTGCTACCTCCTGAGATCGCCGGAACACGGTAGTAAAGTGCGCATCGGCCCGTACGTAGGAGCGGTTGGCATTGAGCCCACTGATCACGGAAGTACTATCCCAGAGGGACATGCTGCGGTCAATCACCCGGAAGATGCTGTCCACCGACTGCGAGAAATCCCTGGCTAATGAGTCGTTGTAGACAATCCGGAAGGTAGTACCCTGGGCCTGCCCTTCGAGGTGGGTATAGCTCTTCCGGGTGGACTGGCATCCTGCCAGCCAACCCGCCCAAACTATACATACACAGATGAACTTTAACCGCATTAGCTACCGAAGTCGTCGAAGGATACGTTTTCGGATGGGATGCCCCAGTCATCGGCCATTTTGAGCACCGACTGGTTCATCATGGGTGGACCGCAGAAGTATACTTCCAGGTCTTCGGGAGCGGGATGTTTACTCAAGAATTCTTTGATTACTACGTTATGAACAAAACCAATGAATCCGTCGCCCTCGGGATCGTTAATGTCTTTCTTTACCGTCCAGTTGTCTTCGGGCAGGGGACCATCCAGGGCTACGACGAATTTAAAGTTAGGGAATTCTTTCTCGATCTGCCTGAACTCATCAATATAAAACAACTCCTTGCGGGTACGGCCCCCGTAGAAGAAGGTTACCTTGCGCTCAGTCTTCAGGGTATGGAACAGGTGGAACAGGTGCGAGCGCATGGGGGCCATACCGGCTCCCCCGCCTACGTAGAGCATCTCGCGGTCAGTATCTTTAATAAAGAACTCCCCGTAGGGGCCTGATATGGTTACCTTATCACCGGGTTTCCGACTGAATATATAGGAAGAAGCTACGCCCGGATTGACATCCATCCACCCGTTACGGGCACGGTCGAAGGGAGGCGTGGCGATCCGGACGGTCAGCTTGATGATGTTGCCCTCGGCGGGATGGTTGGCCATGGAGTAGGCCCGGAACAGGGGCTCGTCATTGACCATTTTGAGCGACCACAAGTCAAATTTATCCCAGTCCTCCTGAAACTTATAGGGCGAGTTGTGGTAAAGTGGGTGCGCCGTGATGTCTATGTCTTTGTAGTCCACTACCGTCTCGGGAATGTCGATTTGAATGTACCCACCCGCTTTGAATTCCAGATGCTCCCCCTCCGGCAGCTTTACCATAAACTCCTTGATAAACGTAGCTACATTGTAGTTGGACTCCACCGTACACTCCCACTTCTTCACCCCAAATACCTCCGCGGGTACCTCTATGCGCATATCCTCCTTGACCTTGACCTGACACGCCAGCCGGATGTGCTCCTTGACCTGACGGCGGTTGAGGTGGTTGGTTTCGGTGGGTAGTACTTCGCCTCCCCCTTCGTAAATCTGGCACTTGCACATGGCACAGGTACCTCCACCCCCACAGGCCGACGACAGGAAGATATTACGCGCCGCCAGCGTAGACAGCAGCGACGATCCCGGCTTCACGACCAGGGGTGTATCCCTGTTGTCATTGATGATGATGGCAACGTCGCGCTGGGGCAGCAGACGCTCCTTGGCCAGCAGGATCAGGAAGGCCAGCAGCAGGATGATGACTATAAAAACTACGACACTGGTGGTGAGTACGGGTAGCATGGGCGGTCAAAGTTTGATTCCGGAAAAGCTCAGAAAAGCCAGGCCCATCAGAGCCGTAATGATCATTGCGATACCCAGGCCCTGCAGGGGCTGAGGGACGTTGGAGTAGCGAAGCCGCTCCCGAATGGCCGCCAACAGCACAATAGCCAGGAAGAAACCAACACCTGCCCCCAAAGAGAAAACGGCCGTTTCGGCAAAGGTATACTGGCGCTCCTGCATGAACAGCGAAGTACCCAGGATGGAGCAGTTGACGGTAATGAGCGGCAGAAAGATACCCAGCGAAGCATAGAGCGCTGGCATAAACTTCTCTACGCTCATCTCGACCAGCTGCACGGCACCGGCGATGGTGGAGATAAAGAGTATGAAGGCCAGGAAAGTCAGATCCACCGAGGCCAGTGACGGATGTATCCAGGCCAGGGCCCCTTCGCCCAGCATGTAGTTCAGGATAAAGTAGTTGAGGGGGGTAGTCAGCACCATTACGAATATAACGGCCAGCCCCAGGCCAGAGGCCGTCTTGATCTTCTTAGATACGGCCAGGAATGAGCACATCCCCAGGAAGAAGGCGAAGATCACATTCTCGATAAAAATGGCTCTGATGAATATATTGATTAGCTCGTACATAGCTGTTAGGTAGTTAGGTGTTAGGTAGTAGCTTTTTAGCGTCACAACACCATGGCCTGTGTCCCCACAGGCCATTTATTCATATCTTTTACTCAGGACGCGTTGATAAGCTTGCGGTTGCGGCTGCGCTGCCACCAGATGTAGATCCCGATCACGAACAGAGCCGCCGGAGGCAGTACCATCAGACCGTTGTTGACGTAGCCCATGTCGTACGCCCACTGAGGTACTACCTTAAAGCCGAATAAGGTACCTGCCCCGAACAGCTCCCGGAAAAAGGCCACCACTAGCAGTATCAATCCGTAGCCGAGGCCATTGCCAATACCATCCAGAAAAGCCGGCCAGGGCCGTTGGGCCAGCGCAAAGGCTTCCAGTCGCCCCATCACGATACAGTTGGTAATGATGAGACCTACAAATACCGACAGCTTTTTGCTGATGTCAAACATGTAGGCTTTCAGGAGCTGGTCTACGATGGTAACCAGCATAGCTACAATGATCAGCTGCACGATGATCCGGATGCGGGTGGGAATGGTGCGCCGCAGCATGGATACGATCAGGTTGGAGAAAGCTACCACAAACGTAACCCCTAGCGCCATGATCAGGGCGGGCTTCATCTGCACCGTTACGGCCAGCGCCGAGCAGATACCCAGTACCTGCACGGTGACGGGATTGGAGTCATCGAGCGGATCCCGCAGGGTTTGTACATTCTTCTTTGAAAATAAAGCTTCTCTTTTCTTAACCGGTACTACGGACGGAGTTACGGTGGTAGCCTCTTCACGTACGGTGGTGAGCTGTTCTTCCTCACTCATCAGTTGTTCTTCTTCATTCATAACACATGCGATGGTCTGGTGAAAAATGGTTTACACTACTGACTCTACTTACGGTACTCACTCAACAGGTTATTACTCTTGTGCTTTTTGAAATAGGTCAGGTACGGTTCCAGCCCTTCTTTGATCATATTGTGGGTACCCTGCGAGGTAATAGTCCCTCCCGAGATGGCATCGACCCGGTACATATCGCCGTACTCAAGCTTATCCGTCTTCTTGATCACGTTCACCGACACAAACTGACCGTCATCCGACATGATCTTCTTGCCCCGGAACTGGTCCTGAAAAGGCTTTTCGGCTATTTCAGCGCCCAGGCCGGGAGTCTCGCCCTTGTGGTCGAAGTAGGCACCATAGATGGTATTGAAGTCCCCTTCGAGCGAGATGTACCCCCATATCGGTCCCCACAGCCCTACCCCCCGCACGGGTATGATATAGCTTTTGCCTCCTTCCGGTGCTGTGTACACGTAGAGGGGCAGCCGACGCTCTTGCCAATCCTTATCCGTTTCTTCTTTCATATCAATATCCTTGGCATCCACTCCCTCCAGTTCCTCTCCGGAGACATTGAGTACTACCTCTTTGATACGACTCCTGTAGGTCTGCTCGATCTGCTGTCGCTCCGTCAGGTCGAGGCGGACTGCTTTTAGAATATTGGCTTTGGTATCCAGTATAACGTTGGCCTGCTGAGCGGGCTTCAGCCCCTCGGCGGTCACGGCCAGTATCACCGCTGTCAGTACCGACAGCACCGCCGCGTAGATGAGTGTGTATTGGTTGCTATGCACGCTTTGCCCGGTTTTTGATGTGTTGCTCTACTACGACATGATCAATGAGTGGTGCAAAGACATTCATCAGCAGAATGGCCAGCATCACGCCCTCCGGATAAGCCGGATTAAATACCCGCAGCACCACCGTAAAGACGCCGATCAGGATTCCGTAGATCCACTTGCCCCGTTCGGTCTGGGCCGCACTCACCGGATCAGTAGCCATGTACACGGCTCCGAATGCAAAGCCTCCCATCAGCAGGTGGTAGTAGGCTGGTGTGTGCATGGCGTGGGTGGTAACATCCGCCGGCGCCAGCCCATTCATAAGCAGTCCCATACCCAGAGCACCCAGACAGCAGGCCACGATAATTTTCCAGCTACCTACTCCGGTACCAATCAGAAGCAGGGCCCCAAGCAGGCAGGCAAAGGTGCTGGTTTCGCCGATGGAGCCTGCTTCAAAGCCCCAGAACTGGCGCCAGGCCGAAGGCATAGCTTCCCAGTTGGTATCAAAAGCGACCAGACTGGTGGCTCCCGAATAAGCATCCACCAGCGTATGCCCCGGCTCGGGCGTAAGGTCCACCCATACGTCGCCGGTCATGTAGGACGGAAAAGCAAAAAACAGGAAGGCCCGCGCCAGCAGCGCCGGGTTCATGAAGTTCATACCGGTACCTCCGAATATTTCCTTGCCCAGTACCGTACAGAAAATTGCTGCCAGCCCCACCATCCAGAGCGGTATGGTCACGGGCAGAATGAGCGGGATGAGCATGCCTGTTACGAGGTACCCTTCACTCACCTGATGCCCCCGCAGGATGGCAAAAATGAACTCCACCCCCAACCCTACCGCGTAAGACACAATGACAATGGGAAGTACCCGCTGAGCGCCGAACAGGAAATTATCGACAAAGGACACCTGCATACCGTAGGCCTGGTAGTGCTGGTACCCTACGTTCCACATACCGAAGAACAAGGTGGGCGTCAGGGCTACTATAACCGTAAACATGGCCCGCTTGAGATCCATGGCATCGCGGATGTGTACTCCGTTGTGGGTAGTGTGTCCGGGCACAAACAGGAAGGTCTCCAGCGCGTCAAAAGCCGGATGGAACTTCTCAAAGCGCCCGCCTTTATGGAAGTGCGGCTTGGCAGTATCAACAAGCATACGGATTGGTCTCACGGCACAAGTAGTGTTAAGGGTTCAGGTATAGGTAATGGGTCCGGCGGGTGAGCATGACGCTCTCCTGACGGGCCTTTGAATACTGGCAAACTGATAAGCTATATCCTCGGGGCGCTGTCCCAGCCGGGACCACGACCCTGAGTTACCGATTCAAAGCAATCCTACAAACTACTGTACGCTACTGTATGGGGAGTAAGCTACCCTTCGGTACGGACGTATTCCAGCCCCTCCGAAATAATACGCTGTACTTCAATCTTGGAAGTACACACAAATTCACATAGAGCGAAGTCTTCCTCCGCAACTTCATAGATACCCAGCTGTTCCATCCGCTCGATGTCCCGGGCCAGGATGGCCTTCAGCAGTACGACGGGCATGATGTCCATAGGGAGTACCTGATCGTACTGGCCCGTCATGACAAAAGCCCGCTCTTCGCCGTGCATGTTGGTATCGAGCTGGTAACTACGCTTGGGAAACAACCAGGAGAAATAGGTACGGGACAGGCTGAGCTTATTAACGCCGGGTAGCAGCCAGCCCAGAAATTCCGGCTCGTCCCCTTCGGGCACGACCGTCAATTGATTGCAATAGTGGGATAGAAAGTCTTCGCTAGAGGAAGTGACACCAGTAAGAATGTTTCCTTGTACTATACGTAACTTTCCTTCTGCCAAACGTCCGTCCAGTAGAGTACCCAGCTTTTGTCCGGTAAGTACCCGATAATACTGCGGCTCCTTCACGCAGCTGCCTGTCAGGGCCACTATGCGCTCGGCCCGATACCGTCCCTCCCGGAACAGTCGGCCCATGATGACGACATCCTGCGGTTGTACGTACCAGACTACCTCGTCCTTCCGGATGGGCGACAGGTGGTGAATCTGTACGCCTACGTTGCCGGCCGGGTGCGGCCCCTGGAAGTAGTGGATGTTTTCGGAAGGAATATCTGCCAGATCCGCTTCATTGATCCTGCTATCAGCCCCTCCCCTCAGGCTTACATGCAGCCGCCCGGGAGCCAGCTTGTGCAGGGCATCCAGACCGGCCTGAAAGTTTTCTTTTTCCTGATCCAGGATGTACTCTATATCCGGAGCCAGGGGAGCGGTGTCAAAGCAGGAAATAAATATCCCCTTGGGCGTATCCTCGGGAGTGGCTATCAGCGTGTAAGGGCGCTGCCGGATGTAGTTCCAGCAGCCACCTTCCAGCAGGCGCTCTACGATAGCCTCACGGGAAAGTCCAACCGGATCTACCTGTGGATAAGACACATAGCGCAGACCAGCACGGTCGGGGATGATGCGTATTTCGAGGATGCGTCGCTTCTCTCCCCGCACTACCTCGGCCACCTCCCCACTCACGGGCGAGGCCACTTTTATAGCTTGGTTGCTCTTGTCATAAAACACAGGCTGGCCTGCCAGCACCTCCTGCCCCACTTCTACCAGTAGCTTAGGAACAACCAGCTTAAAATCAGCTGGTTTGACAGCTATCACATCTGATACGGGAAGTGAAGTGAGGACGTATCCGGCCTTTCCGACAAGATTAATATCGTAGCCTCTGCGAAGTTTGATTGCTTTACCCATAATGCTACAAAATCTTTTAATAGTTCAATAATAAGCTTTTGTAGCCTATTTCCTACTATCTGTTTCAAACATTTTTTCAGAAAATTTAAAAGCATTTTCCGGCACACATCCTGCTGCTCTTGCTGCTAATACTCAGGCAGTTCCACGCATCTTCGCAAAGTACCATTGTAGCCGACCCGGCAACCTTACTATACCATATTCACCTAATGGTATACATACAAAAAAGGTACCCCTCCCGGAGTACCTTTGCCTTGTACATGACTACCTCTGCTAGTTATCTTTTTCGTATTTCAATAATATCAATCTCATCGTATTCGGCTATACGTCCGAAACCACACTGCACATGACCCTTCTGACTAGTGGGACGGTACCTGATCCTGACCCTGGTGGTAATAGCTCCACCCGATCTAGGCAAAGTAGCTATAATGGTTTCGACTTTATACGCCGTGCTCTTACTGGGCAGATAAAAACTGGTGTGATGGTCGTGGGTTATCATAAAGTGCCACTCACACCCATCTACCGGCAGGTTATTTACCAGCCGGGCGTTGGTTTCTATGGTACCATCCGGATCTACTTCTTTGTCCTGACAGCCCACAAATACCCCAAACAGCAATAGTATGAATACATATCTTCTCATGGGTTTGATTCGTTACAGGCGCCTCCTGGTAAAGCAAGTGAATCCTTGCTTCTGTCAGAATCTCTACAAAATCTGTTCCTGACATGAGCGCAACTACCTACTACTGAAACCCAACTAACGGAAGCTGTTACTACTGATAGTCAAAGAGTCATAAATAAACAGGAGCAGTTGCTGAGGCTCTGTCCCCAGGCAACTGCTCCTGTTCGTTTACCCTTGTAGTTTTGCTAAGCCGTGGCTCCCTGTAAGAACCGGCGGCTCTCCTTCTTCACGAAGGTGATGGGTACAAACTCATCGGTAGGTGCCCCGATGTAGTACACGGTCCAGTCGGGGTCGTGGTGCGCGAGCATCTCGCTGATGCAGTCGGCGCGGTGTCCCTGTGGATTGCTACAGTCGTCCCAGTAGAATAGTTCTACGCGGTAGTGCAGCTGCTGCTTCTGTCCGTTGATGGTAACTTCCACCTCAATTTCCTGCTTGCCCGGAAGCGGAGGAATCGGAATTGCTATGTGACTCATACGTGTTAATTTATTTAAAGGTTAAGTAATTTATTAGTAAAAGGTACGAAAGCGGCCGCCGGAGGAGCGCCTCCCGCGCGGGATAAAAGCAGGAAAAGAGTACTGTCACCTATTATTGAGCTTCCCTTTCCTATCACTCAACTCATTATGATTAATAAAGCCTGCAAAGTAACTACTGCCGGGACTGCTGCGTAAACCTGGGCGGCGACTGCCACAGCACATTCACGATGTACCAGGTACCATATAACGTGCCAATGAATGTTTTACCTTTTTACTCTGCTTTCAACACTTTAACAGGTTCGATCTGCCCCGCTCGAATGGTTTGGGATAGGACAGTCAGTAGTCCGACCAAGGCAACCAAACCAAAGCCTATGCTTAAATTTATAAGACCTAAATCAAGATGACTGCCCATTTCTTCTCTTAATAATTTACCGCCAAACAAACCCGCTGGCACACCAATAAGCCCGGCATTCAGGATAAGAACACCAAAATTCTTGGTAACTATCCACACCAATTTTATATTGTTTGCTCCCAATATTTTCCGTATACCCAGTTCTTTGGTGCGCGTTTCTACGGAGTAACTGGCTATACCTAAAATGCCCAAAGCAGCGATTATCATGACAATCAGGGCAGAGCCTCCAAACATTTCCATTTCTCCACTGATTTCTCCATTAACTTCTCCTGAATAACGATACTCTTTTAAGTTATAAAGATTTGCTGTTTTCTCAGGAAAATGGTTTTTCCATACCGATTGAATGGCCTTGGTCGCTTCCAATTCTGTATTTGGCTTTATTTTTATGGTCAAGGTGGTTATTTCATTTGGCAAATACCGATAGATTAAAGGGAGTTGTTGGCCAATAATCTCATTGGGTATGATACCAATGACTTGTACAGAGGCAGAGTCCAGCAAGAGATTTTGCCCCACCAGGGTCTCCGATTTAGATTCCAATAATTTTGCGGCAGCTTCATTCACCAACACATATTGCTCCGTACTTTGGGGCATAGTTGAAGGAAAATTCTGCCCAGCTAGTAAGCTGATACCTTCTGTTTCAATGGCTTTCGGGTCAATACTTACGTACTTCATTTCCAGAATCTTATCGTTAAATGTGACAGAATCTTTGCCCATTTTAATCGGTTCATAGTACCAGTTCGTCGCCAAAATCGTTTCTACCTGACTTAACTGACTTATTTCGTTTTGCAGGTTTTGATATTTTTCACCTTTTAAATCCAGTGTCAGAACATTGGATGGCACAGTTGAGCTGATGATTGCCCTATTTTTTCTATCATAATCGGCTACTATGACAACCAATATCATAAATAGGATAGTCACTGAAAATTGAACGACTAGTAAAGCTTTGTAAATAGCAACACCCCGGAACAGCTTTATATTCTTCATTTTACGCAAAATCTGTATGGGCTGAAACGCTGACAATAGCCATGACGGAAATGCCCCGGCGACTAAGCCCGTGATAACTGCGTAGGTTATCAAGCCTACTATTAAGGATATATCCCAGGAGAATGTCACATCATCCATATCGGGTATATAGTGGGCTAACGTAGTAACACAGGGCACTGTAAACAACAAAGCTAGCAGGGCAACAATGGTCGATTCCAGTAAAAATTGACCGATAACTTGTCCTCTTGTTGCGCCTATGGTTTTGCGAACACCTACTTCCTGCGCCCGGGAGAAAGCACGCGCCAATGCCAAACTGATATAATTGAAAGCAGCTAAAAGGGTTAAAGATAGAATTATGAATAGCTGCGTTTTTACGTCTTCCCAACTAGTGCCCGCATTGGGGTTATTTTTAAGATCGATTTTTCTAGGGGTAATATCTTCTATGGGTTGTGCCAAAAATTGAAGATTGCTCTTATCCAATTTTCGATTATAGTTCTGGAGCGTAGCATTAAGTTGCTTTATATCATCTTCTGATTTTAAACGGGCATAAATTGCTGAACTCTTGAAGCCTCCCCAATCTTGTGAAATACTACTGATTGCTCCTTTTTTTTCGAGCATTTCAGCAGAATTAATAGACAGCATTGCCTCAATGGGCAGATGTGTTTCTAAAGGCGGGTCCTGGATTATTCCCCCAACGGTATAAGAACCTAAGCTTTCAAATTGAAGCGTATGTCCTAAGACATTGGTACTGCCAAATATTTTCTCTGCTGTTTTTTCTGTTAAAAAAAGGGTGGTGGAATTATTGGCAAGGCTTTTCGCATTACCTGACAATAATTTAAAGCCAAAAACATCAAAAAAAGAAGGCTCTGAAAATTTTATGTCAACAGGTACATCACCCTTGTCGGTTTGCAGGTTATGTTTTCCTGCCAGACGTACTTTAACCGTTTTTTCAATAAAGGAGACGCTTTCCATCTGAGTCGCTAACGGCAATGGAGCTGTTGCCCATTTGGTTTGTCCCCCCTCCTTTATTTCCTGCGTGAGTACCCGCACTATTTGGTTTAATTCCGGATGAAAATGGTCTGTATCAAAAGTGGCTTTTAGTCCTGTAAAAAGAATAACACCAACCGCCATACTCAGTGACAGGCTCAGTATATTGACTAATGAAAAAAGTTTGTTTTTCCAGAGTATCCGGATAGCGATTTTTAGATTGTTCTTTATCATGGCTCGTTAGGTGGTTAGACGGTCCGCCGCGCGGCGCTAGCTAGTAGCTGTTAGTTCTTTTTTCTGAAATCTTGACTGGCTTCACTGGGCCTATGTTTCTTCACCGTAACCTGTGTGTCCTCACGGGTCACGGTGAAGAAAAGTAAGATTTTGCGTATCTACTGCCGGGTCTGCTGCGTATACTTAGGCGGCGACTGCCACAGCACATTCACGATGTACCAGGTACCATTTTCCTTCATCAGGTGGATGTAGTCAATACCCCATACAGCCTTTACCTTGGCCGAAGCCGTCTTGTCGGCTATTTCAAATACCTCTACCTCCCGCGGCGACTGCGCATTGGTGCGGTTGCCGTCCTTGTTCCATACTTTGGCCAGGCTGATCAGAGCCGGGAAAGGCATCTCCAGCTGCCGGGAGTAGTTGTTATCCTTCGTGCTATACGAGAAGCCGCGCTTCTGCAGGCTCGGGTGGATGCTCTGGTATGCCAGTGTAGTATCTACTTTATAGAAGGCATCAATGTAGTTGAAGCAGGCTTGCTTGACAGCCGCCAGATCTTCGGTTTGGCTGTTCTGGGCGTAAGTCCGGGTAAGCGCCGTCAAAAACAGAATAATCACAAATAACTTCTTCATAGCTAATCCATTATACGTTATCAATTCTACATTTTACATTATTCGGAGCGCAGCGACCTCACCGGATTCATCAGAGCCGCCTTGATACTCTGGTAGCTCACCGTGGCCAGCGCTATACAGATAGCCGCCGCCGCCACGCCTGCAAATACCCAGGCGCTTATTTCGATCCGGTAGGAGTACTGCTTCAGCCACTGCTGAAGACCAAACCACGCCAGCGGCAGGGCAATAGCCAGCGCGATCACGACCAGTTTCACAAAGTCGCGGCTGAGCAGGTACACCACACTGCTTACGCTGGCGCCCATCACTTTACGGATACCTATTTCCTTGGTTCGCTGCTCAATCACCAGCAGAGCGATGGCAAACAACCCCAAGCAGGACAGCAGAATAGTAATGGTGGCAGCCAGACTGAAAATCTGCGTCAGCGCCTGCTCGTTGCGGTACCAGTTATCAATGTTCTCATCCAGAAAAGATCCCATGAACTCAGAGGCCGGAGCTACCTCACGCCACACCGCTTTCAGCTTATCCATGGTACCGGCCAGGTGGTTAGGCGACACCCTGACAAACACGTAGTTGATCGGCTCGGAAGCTGACAGGTGCATTGTAATCGGCCTTGCCTCCTCAGCCACGGAGTAGAGCTGGAAGTCCGGCACCAGACCGATGATCTGGTAGCGGGTCCCGGCCGTGTCGGTTTCAAAATAGCTACCTACCGGCTGGCTGTTCCCGATGGCCTTGGCCATGCTTTCGGTGATAATGACCCGGTTGACCGAATCGGTTGGGAAGGCCGGATCAAACTCCCGACCCTGCAGCAGCTTTATATCGAGGGTCTTGAGGTAGTCATAGTCCACCAGCAGCCAGTCAGTTACCACCTCTTTGTCTTTATAGTCAAATCCAAGCGTAGCCCTTGAAGAAACCCGGTCTTTGCCCCGCCCCAGATTGACCCCGCTACCCGTTACCGACAGCACCGCCGGATCATTGGCAAACTGGTTGCGCAGGCGCTGGAGTACTTGTCGGCCATTGGCCCGGTTCCCTACCGGTATGCTCACTACCTGCTCTTTCTGGAAGCCCAGTGGCTTTTGTCGCAGGTGGTTGATCTGCTGCCGGGCCACAATGGTGAAGCAGATAAGCAGGCACGAAATAGCAAATTGGGTTACGATCAGCGAATTGCGCAGTATGCCCGGACGTTCGGTAGTGATCTTTCCTTTCAGTACCTCTATCGGATTAAAGCGGGCCATCTTCCAAGCCGGGTACCCGCCTGCCACCAGCGATACCAGTACAAAAATGCCCAGCATGACCGCCAGGAAGCCCGGCTGGAAGAGCTGAGTTACCTGGATGCGGGCATCAAAGGTCGCGTTGAAAGTAGGTACCAGGTTGAGCGCCAACATAAATCCCGTGGTAAAAGCAAGGGTACACACCAGCAGGGATTCCCCCCAGATCTGGACGAATAGCTGCGCCTTCACAGCGCCCATGGACTTGCGGACGCCCATCTCCCGCATGCGGGTAAACAAACGGGCAATGCTGAGATTGATAAAGTTAATGGAGGCGATCAGCAGGATAAACAGCGCGATACCAATAATGGCATACACAACGGCAATCGGAGCTCCCTTGCCACCCGATATCTGGGTATCAAAATGTACATCGGCCAGTGGCTGCAGCCGGATGGCAAACCGGTCACCACGCTCATCAGGTGTAGCGCCTTTTTTGGTGAGGGTCTCGATAGCGGCCGGGAAGTACTTGGTGGCAAAGGGTTTCAATTTGGCTTCCAGGGCACCTTGCTCAATGCCCGGGGCCACTTTGATAAATACAGGATGAGAATAGGCCTCCCAATCATCTTTCTGATCCTGGTACTCGGCAATACTTTCAATCCGGATCAGCGCGTCGCACCGAATGGACGAATTATCGGGTATCTCGTCCATCACGGCACTAACTATGTAGGTCTGCTGGCTGCCTTCGTTGCCTACCTGTAGCTGCTTGCCTATGGGATCTTCCTTACCGAACACTGCCTCCGCCAGACTCTTACTGATCACCATACTGCTCATATTCAGCAGGGCGCTCTCCCGGTTGCCCTTGAGCAGCGGAAACGAAAATATCTTTAAGAAGTCCGCGTCTGTCTTACTCACCAGTTTATCAAAGTACCTTCCCTGGTAGGTAATCAGGGTGGATTTGCCAGTTAGGATCCGGGTAGCGGCTTCTACTTCGGGAAACTCTTCTTTCAGGGCTGGCGTAAGGGGCATGGGCATACTTCCCGTTCGTTTGGCTCCTTCGGGATCGTTGGAGAAGAAGTAGGTTTGAAAAATACGCTCCCTATCTTCATGGAAGGAGTCAAACGTTAACTGACGGTAGGCCGTCAGGAACAGAAAAACACAGATACAGAAGGCCACCGACAGCCCCACCACATTAATAGCGGCAAAGCCCCGGCCTTTCCAGAGGGTACGAATGGCGATTTTGAAGTAATTTTTAATCATGGCTGTTTTAGGTGGTTAGCAATTAACTTTTAGTAGTTAGCTTTTTATGGCTTGTAGAGACACAATCCTTGCGCCTCTTAAGCAGAACATCTTCAGTGGCGGCCGTCCCACCCTGGTAGGGCTTGCTCCTCCCGCCTCCATTATACATTCTTCACCGCGGCGGCGGCCCGCTTTACATTATACATTACTCGCTCCGAAGCGACTTCACCGGGTTCATGAGAGCCGCTTTGATGCTTTGGAAGCTGATAGTGATAAAGGCAATGACTACCGCCAGCGCTCCCGATACCACAAATACCCACCACGGAATAGTAATCTTGTAGGCAAAGTCGGCCAGCCACTGGTTCATGGCGTACCAGGCTATAGGCGAAGCAATGACGATGGCAATGAGTACCAGCCTGAGGAAGTCTTTGGAAAGCAGTAGTACGATACTGCTCACCGAGGCTCCCATGACCTTCCGTACACCAATCTCCTTAGTACGTTGTTGCGCCGCAAAAGCTGCCAACCCGAATAGTCCCAGACAAGAAATCAGGATAGAGATAAGGGTAAAGTAGCTGACGATCCGCGACGTACGGGCCTCGGCCTGGTAGTTCTTCTGAAAATCCTCGTTCAGGAAGGTATACTCAAACGGCTCGTCGGGCCGCAGGGCTTTCCATTTCTGCTCAATAAAACCGAGCACATTCTGCATGTTATCAGTATTGACGTGTACAATGAGATAGTTAAAGCTATCCCCATTATTCAGCAGAAACGCGTAGGGTTCGATGGTCTGGTGCAGGTTTTCGTAATGGAAATCTTTCACCACCCCCACTATCTCAAACGGATAGCTGACGCCATTCCAGTCGAAGCTCAACCGTTGGCCAATTGCTTTATCCGCCGGAATCTGGAACTCCTTTAGCAGCGCTTCGTTGACGACCATCCGGTCGTTGGTATCGCCCGGAAACTCGCGGGAGAATAGCCGCCCCTGCTTCAGCTCAAAGCCCATCGTCTGCATGTACTCGTAGTCGACGCGGTTGATCTTGATGTCGTGCCCCTGGTCTTTGGACTGGTCGGGGCGGTGCATCACCAGGTCGGAGGCGTTGAAGATACCGGGGTAGTACTGGGCACCTCCTGCCGCTACGACCTGGTTGTTGGAGAGTATTTCGTTTCGTAGTGCTGTGTAAGCCTCACGTGACTCCTGTGACCGGAAAGGAATGGCTATCTGCTGGTCCTGGGTAAAGCCCAGCGACTTGTTGCGCAGGTACTTCATCTGCTCCTGAATCACGAACGTAGCCAGCACCAGCCCCACCGAGACCACAAACTGGAACACCACCAGACTACGGCGCAACGCAACCGCCGAAAGAGTATTGGTAAACTTCCCCTTCAGGACCAGCGCCGGGTTGAACAGTGACAGGTAAAAAGCCGGATAGCTACCCGCTACAAATCCCGTCAGCAGGGCCAGCCCCAGGAACGTCAGGAGGATGGACGGCTCGAGCAGCTCATTAAAATGAAGTTGCTTGCTGGTCAGTTGGTTAAATACAGGCAGCAGCAGTACCACGAGCAACAACGCGATCACCAGCGCCAGCAGCGTCAGTACCATCGACTCACCCAGGAACTGCCGCACCAGCGCGAATTTCTCCGCTCCCATTACTTTACGTACTCCTACTTCCGCCGCCCGACGAGCCGAGCGCGCCGTGGACAGGTTCATGAAGTTGATACAAGCAATCAGTAGGGTAAAAATGGCAATGGAAGCCAATATGTACAGGTAGGTAGTCGTATTGGTAGGGGTAACAACGCTCTGAAACTGGTCGTACAGGTGCAGGTCTTTTACCGATATCAGTTGCAGGTCTACATCAAAGCCATACTGCTTCAGATCAGCCCGGGCGTACTTCTCCACGAAAGCCGGTAGCTTCTGCATCAGTTGGGCTGACTCGGTACCCGGCCGCAACCGCAGGTAGGTATAGAACATGTTGTTATTGGCGAAGTCCAGCTGCCCCTCCTTCAGAAAATTACCAATGCTACCGGCGTAGATGGGTACAAAGAAACGGGCGTCGATGTGGGAGTGAGCGCTGGCATCGCGGTACACGCCCGTAACCTTGAAGTCTTCACCGCCCCCCTGGTCACCACTGACCCGGATGGTCCGGTCGAGCGCCGGGCTGTTCCCGAATAGTTTCCGAGCCACCTCCTCCGACAACACCAGCGAGTTGCGGTCAGCCAACGCGTTAGCAGCATTTCCCTCCACAAACTCATAGGAGAACATAGTAAAGAAATTGGAATCCACCTGATAGCCTTTGCTCTCATAAAATGACAGCACCTGTTTTCCCTGCTCGCGTACCTGGAGCAAGGCTTTGTTCTCGGGGGCAAAAAGGCGGCTCGTTTCCTCTATTTCGGGGTACTCCGACTTCAGCGTCGGGGCGTACGGGGCTGGCGAAGTAGCGAACTCCCTACCCGCGCTCTGCCCGATCACCGCTTTGAGGCTCAGCATGTACAGGTTGTCGGCGTGCTCGTGGTGCTTGTCGTACGATAGTTCGTTGCGGATGTACAGCAGCAGGAGCATACAGCAGGTCAGCCCCACCGACAGCCCCAGAATATTAATAGCGGAGAAGGTCTTGTTACGGATAATATTCCGCCAGGCTATTTTAAGATAGTTCTTTATCATGGCTTCGTTAAAGGATTAAGGGTACGAAAGGAGGAAAGTGGACACTTCTCCGTTATGTGATTTTCTCTTCTCTATCTTGTCTATTTTTTCTATTATTCATTTTCCTCATATCAATATTAATTTCCGCAAAGTGCTCTTCCAACAGCTAACAACTTACCTTTCCTCCATTCCTCCCTTCCTGCTTTCCTCCCTTCCTCCATTACTCCGAGCGTAGCGACCTCACCGGATTCATCAGCGCCGCCCGGACTGACTGGTAGCAGACCGTTAGCAAGGCAATGAGGATGGCGAGTAGAGCCGCCAGCGCGAAAATCCACCATTCGATGTCGATCCGATTGGCGAAGTTCTGCAGCCACTGCTCCATCAGGTACCAGGCGATAGGCGAAGCTACCCCAATGGCAATCAGCACCAGCACCAGAAAGTCTTTCGAGAGCAAAGCCACGATGCCGCCCACACTGGCGCCAAGTACTTTGCGGATACCAATCTCCCGGGTGCGCTGCTCCACCGTAAAGGCCACCAGACCAAACAGGCCCATGCACCCAATCAGAATGGCCCAGAGCGAAGCCGTGGAAAACAGGTTGCCATACTGCTGCTCGGAGGCATATTGCTTATTGAAATTATCGTCTACGAAGAAGTACTCAAACGGATTACCCGGAAAGGTAGCCCTGTACATCTGCTCCACGGCCGCGATCTTTTCGGGCAGTTCGCCGGCGGTGAGACGGAGCGTGTAGAAGGTGTTGTTGTCCTGTGGATAGAAGATAATGGGTTCGATGGCCCGCTGCACCCCTGTATGGTGGTAGTCCTGCACCACCCCGACGATTTCCAACTCACGCTCGTCCCACCTGATGCGGGTGCGGACGGCCTCCTCGGGCGTTTCGAAGCCCAGTTGCCAGATGGCCCGCTCGTTCATCAGTACCTTGCTGTTCTCGTTCCAGGACACGCGGCACTCCTCGGGCGTAAAGTTACGGCCCGCTTTCAGCGTCATGCCGTAGGTAGCCAGGTAGCGGCTATCAATGATGGCGAAGGAGTAGGTCTTGTGTTCATCGCCGGGGCGGGGACTAGGCTTGACGAAGCCCGACGTAGCAAAGTTGAACCAGTTGCTGGGTACACTGCCCGACACGCAGTAGTCGCTGATAAAGCTCTGCTGCGTAATGTCACTGATAAAGCCTGTTTTGCGGTTGGCAAAGCTACTGTCTTTGCCCACATCCGGCCCCTTCACTACCAGCAACCGCTCCGTATCGATACCCAGGTTCTTGTTTTTCATGTACCGGAGCTGGCTGTAGATAACCAGCGTCGCCAGTACCAATACAATAGAGATAGTAAACTGTACCACCACCAGCGACTTCCTCAACAGGATACCACTCGTGGAGCGGGTCAGCTTACCTTTCAGAGTATCTACTGGATTGAAGCCCGACAGCCGGGAGGCGGTAAAGGCACCGGCCCCCAGTGAGCCCAGCAGCAACACCCCCAGCCCTACGGCCCAGGTCGAAGTATAACCGAGCATACCCAGCGACAGCTCTCTCCCGATCAATCTATTGAAAAGGGGCTGTAGGAGTTGTACCAGCAGGATAGCGCCCCCCAGCGCCAGTGCCGTCACCAGCAGCGACTCGCCCAGGAACTGCCCCATCAGCATCCGCTGCGTAGCGCCGATCGCCTTACGTACTCCTACTTCGCCGGCGCGTTTCAGGGCATGGGCGGTGGAGAGATTGACATAGTTGAACCAGGCAATCAGGATGATGAGGAGCGCAATCACCCCCAGCATGTACACGTACTTCAGGTTACCGGTAGTTTGCAGCGTATCCGAGAGCGACTCCGCCAAGTGGGTATAGGCAAAGGGCTGCAGCCGGAACTTCACGCCGTCATTCTCCTGCCCCAGCTCATCCCGGAAGGCCGTGAGCTTCTTTTCAAAATCGCTGGGATCCACGCCTTCATTCAGCAGAAAAAAGGTATTGATGTACTGCGAGTCCAGGTTATCCAGCGAAGCCCAGCCGTTGCCATCAATGTAGCCCTTGCTTTTCATCGTTGCCAGCGAAAACACCATGTCGTACCGGATGTCGGAGTTGAGGGGGATGTCTTCGTAAATGCCCTCCACCGTAAAGGGTGCCGAGCCAAACTGGTTAGACAGCGTAAGTACCTCTCCCATCGGGTCCTGCGTACCGAAGTACTTCCGGGCCGCCGACTCGGACATAAACACCACGTTCGGCTTTGCCAGCGCCCGGGGCTGTCCTGCCCGAAGCGGAAAGCAAAAAAACTGGAAGAAGTTCTCCTCTACAAACCCGATGCCCTTCTCCCGGAATGGCTCCTCATTACCCGCAGCGGTCTTGATGACACCCTGCGATACGCCGAACTCAAAGCGGCAGTAGTCCTTTACCTCCGGGAAGCGCTCCTTGATGCGCGGTGCCCAGCCCGGCTCTATCTCCGGCCAGCTTTGCCCTTTTACGTCCTCATTCAGCAGTCGCACCATGTGGGGCAGCTGCGTATGAAATCGGTCGTAGCTCCGCTCGAAACTAATGTATTCCAGTATGAGCAGGAAAGCCGCAATTCCCAGCGCCAGCCCTACCACATTGATAAAGCTATACACCTTGTTGCGAACCAGATTCCGCCAGGCTATTTTGAAGTAGTTGGTAAGCATTGCGTTTTAGGCTTTAGGCTGTATGCAATAGGCTTTTTATTATAGGATAAAAGGAGGAAGGTATTTGCCTTAGTTGAATTTACTTTCGGCACTTTCCTCCGCGCGGCGGCCGCCTTTCCTGCTTTACTCCGTTTTTAATGAGCGCACCGGGTCCATGAGGGCGGCTTTGAGGCTTTGAAAGCTTACCGTCAGGAAGGCTACCAGTACGGCTACTACCCCCGCCAGCGCGAATACCCACCACTGGATATCGATGCGGTAGGCGAAGTCCTGCAGCCACTGCTCCATGGCATACCAGGCCAGCGGCGAGGCTACTACGATGGCGACCAGTACTAGTTGCAGAAAATCCTTTGAGAGTAGGCCTACGATACCCGACACCGAAGCTCCCAGTACCTTGCGCACACCAATCTCTTTGGTACGACGTGCCACCGCCAGGGTAGCCAGACCGAACAGTCCCAGACAGGCAATGAGGATGGAGATGATGGAGGCGATGGTGACGATACGGCTCAGGCGCTGCTCCGCTTCGTACTGCCGATGCAGGTTATCATCCAGGAACGTAAAGTTGAAAGGCTCGTTGAGTGCAACTGTCTTCCAGGTCTGCTCGAGCAGGGCCACCTGCTCCGAGAGCTGTCCCGGCGCCAGCCGTACCGACATGTCCAGTGCGGTAGAGCTTCCGATATTAACGTTTTCGGAGTACTTGAATAATGAGTCAGGACGCATGGTCAGCACCAACGGCTGTACTTTGGAGTGCAGTGAGGCGTAGTGGAAGTCTTCGGTGACGCCAATGATGCGGTGGTCGTGGAAGCGGCCGGGGATCTTTTCGTTCAGCGGGTCCTTCAGGCCAAACTGCTTCACAAAAGCCTGGTTGACGATGATGCCCCCGTATGTGTCGGCGGTATTGGCCGGGTCAAAATTGCGGCCCTGTACCAGCTTTATACCGTATGTAGGTACAAACTGCGGATCCACCGCGTTGAACTGAAACTCACGATATACCTTCCTGTTGTCAGTAAAGCCCAGCGTGCCCCAGCTACCGCGGTCCTCTTCGGCGAAGGGAAAGGCGGATGCCGCAACATTCCGTACCTCTTTATGATTGGCCAGGGCATTTTTGTACCGTTCGGCCAGTTGTCGTCCTTCCGGACCTCCTACTCCTACGGGTATAATCACGGTCTGGTCTGATTGGTACCCGAGCGAGGTACCTTGCAGGAAGTTCAACTGCTGGTTGAGCAGGATGGTACCCGCAATCAGGAAGATCGACAGGCTAAACTGTACTACCACCAGCGACCTACGAAACAGACTCACGTCGCCTTTCAGGCTGATCTTTCCTTTAAGTACCTCCACCGGACGGAAGCCGGACAGTACCAGCGCGGGGTAACTACCGGCCACCAGCCCTACTACCCCTACCAGCCCCAGCAGGAATAGCGCCGTTACCGCATCGAAGCGGAAGGTCAGCTCCTGATTAGACAGCTTACTAAACGTAGGTGTGAGTACAAAGGCCAGCGCTACACCCAGCACTACCGCAAATAGCGTCATTAGCAGGGCTTCGCTCCAGAACTGGTTCATGAGCTGGCCTCTCAGCGCTCCCATGGCTTTGCGTACGCCTACCTCCTGCGCCCGGCTGATAGAGCGCCCCAGCGACAGGGTCATGAAGTTGATGCAGGCAATCAGCAGGATGAAGACAGCAATCGCTCCCAGAATATAGGAATAAGCCGGGTTACTGGTAGGTTCGATACCACCCGTCAGCTCGGTGTTGAGGTGAATGTCCGGGATGGGCTGCAGGTTGATCACATAGTTGTTATCCTGGTATTTATCGCCGAGGGCGGTCTTGAGCAGGGATGGAAACTTCGCTTTTAGCTTCTCCGCATCCGACCCCTCGCGCAGTAGTACGTAGGTTTCGGGGTCAATCATGAACCAGCTTTTCTGCATCTTGTCCGAGACGTACGGTAGTACATTGGCCATGGGGATGATGATCCCAAAGCGGATGCTCGAGTGCGTCGGAGGCGTTTTGGCGACGGCCGTTACGGTATAGGCCTCCATGGCGCTGTCGAGCTGCATGAATAGCTGCTTACCGATAGGGTTCTCATCCCCGAAGTACTTCCTGGCGATCTCCTCCGTCAGTACCACCGAATACAGGTCCTGCACCGGATTGCTGCCCGCTGAGCTCACTAATTCAAAATCGAACATCCGGAAGAAGTCCTTATCTACCTCATGTACGCGTTCGCTCAGTACCTCGCTGCCCTTCCGGACGTTGAGAGTACTCGTCCGGACACGGGTCATGGCTTCTACCTCCGGGTAGGTTTCTTTCAGCGTAGGTCCCAGTACGTAAGGGGTAACCGTATTGGTAAATACTTCTCCTTTATATACCTCCTTCGTCCAGGAGCGGTACAAGCGGTCGGTCTTGGAGTGGAAGCGATCAAAGCTCCACTCGTGCCGGACGTACATCCCCAGCAGGAGACAGCAGGTAATGGCCAGCGTCAGCCCCCCCAGGTTAATGAAGGAGTACACTTTATGCTTCGCAAAGTTGCGCAGCGCTATCTTGAGATAATTTCTGAACATGGCTGTTAGGGCTTTAAGCAGTAGGCTGTAAGCTTTAGGCTTTCATTCTACATTATACATTCATAATTATTCACCGCGGCGGCGGACCGCTATACATTCCCACAGGGCCTCTACATGCTCTTTTGGGTCAGGCCCAAGCTCTTTTCCGTTTCTTCCAGGAGCTTTTTGATTTCCCGTTCGGTGCGGCCTTCAGTGTTGATGGTGCGCTCGAAGATGTGCTCCTCGCCGTTTTCGAAGTACTCATAGCGTACCTTGATACGTTTGGCCTCGATGTCTTCTTCGATGGATTTCTGAAAAGGAGAGTGTTTTTCCATGACCGGATTAGCAGAAGCCGTCGCCTCAGCCGACGCGGTGGTCCAGGTAGCAGGCGCGTCCCTATGAGCTACGGTACTCCGGGCCTCCGGGCAAGTAGCTGATGCAATCCGGGTGGCAGATCTGGCGGGGCGGGGCGCATACGCGGTACTCAATTCTTCCTGCGTCTTCCGGCCCTTTACTGATTCAAGGGTACGAGCTACGAGGTCCTCCTTTTCTTCCTTGCTCATACCACTCACGTTGAAGGTATTGGAGTAATGAATGGACCGTCCTTTTTCTTCAATATCCACCTTGATCTTGAGGCGCTTACCGTCGTCATGAACTTCTTCATGAAATAAGTACTGCTGCGCTACTGCCGTGAAGCTAATAGCCAATAGGAATAGGGTTGCAAGAGTTTTCATAGCGTTAGGTTGTTTATTCGGTTCGTAAGGATTTTATGGGGTTCATCAGCGCCGCTTTGATACTCTGGAAGCTGATGGTGAAGAGCGCAATAAGGATGGCTACGATACCCGCCAACGCAAATACCCACCATTGGATGTCGGTGCGGTAGGCAAAGTCCTGCAGCCAGCGGTCCATGGCGTACCAGGCAATGGGGCTGGCTATGACTATCGCTATGAGTACCAGCTTCATGAAGTCTTTGGAAAGTAAGGCTACCAGGTTGCCCACCGAAGCACCCAGTACCTTGCGGACGCCAATCTCCTTGGTACGCTGCTCGGCCATAAACATGGACAGTCCCAGCAGGCCAAGGCAGGAGATGAAGATGGCGATGCCAGCGAATACCCCGAAGAGTACCTGCTGGGTCTGCTCGCGGGCGTAGAGACGGCCAAAACGCTGGTCCAGAAACTCGTAGCTGTACGGCCGGTCGGGGAAGTGCTTCTTCCAAGTAGCCTCAATATGCCCCAGGGCCTGCTGCAGGTTACCACCTGCTACGTGTACGGACATCCAGTTGAGTCGCCGGGGCTCCAGAAATAGGGCAATGGGCGCCACCGTCTGGTGCAGTGATTCGAAATGGTAATCTTTGGTAACGCCGATGATCTGTCCGCGGTCATTGCCGTAGCCGAAGCCTTTGCCGATAGCCTCGCGGGGATCTTTCCAACCGAGCATTTTCACCGCCGTTTCATTCAGGATGAAACCGGCAGAGTCGTCGGTGGTGTGCTGGCGGGAAAAGTTGCGTCCCGCGGCCATCTCGATCTGATAGGCCGGTATAAAATCATGGTCAACGGTCAGGGCTTTGATACCTACCTCAGCCGGAGCCATGGAGTCGCCTTTCATTACCAGTGCCCCGTACGAGTCGAGCAGGCGCCCCGACGGAATACGCGACGAACTTCCTACCTCCACCACGCCGCTGTTCTGCTTCAGCTCCTGCTTGATGGTTTCGTAGTTGGTACTGGTATCTCCTACCATGCGCAGTAGTACCATCTGGTCTTTGGAGTACCCCAGCTTGTAGTTCTGGATGTACCGCATCTGGTTGTACACCACCACGGTACTGATGATGAGCGCCACCGCAATGGCGAACTGCGCTACGACCAGCGTCTGCCGCAGCTTACCGTTGCGCATGGCCGAGGCAATCTTGCCCTTCAATACGCTGGTAGGCTGGAAGGACGTCAGGAAGAAAGCGGGGTAACTACCCGCGGCCAGGCCAGTCAGAAGAGTAATGGCGAGAATAATAGCCAGAAACTGCGGGTCGAGCAGTACGCCGAATGACAACTGCTTCTGCGTAAACTCATTCAGCACCGGCAGGAACAGCACCACCAGTACCAGTGCAATCAGTACCGACACCGATACCAGCAGCACCGACTCACTCAGAAACTGCCCTACCAGTTGATTACGCACAGCACCTACTACTTTGCGCATCCCTACCTCCTTGGCGCGCGAAGCCGAGCGGGCCGTAGCCAGGTTCATGTAGTTGATGCAGGCAATGAGCAGGATGAAGATGGCAATGGCCGAAAACAGGTACACGTACTGTATATCGCCGTTTGCCTCGATCTCGGAGTCGAGGTGGGAGCGCAGGTGAATGTCCGTGAGCTTCATCAGATTCAGTACTGAGTACGACGAAGCCTTGGTGCCTCCGTCCTGCGGAATGTGCCGGTCCTGAAAAGCCGGAAAGGCCCGCTCCAGCTTCTGCGGGTCGTAGCCCTCGGGCAGCAGCAGGAAGGTCGAGAAAGAGTTGTTGCCCCAGTTGGTGCGAAGGCCTTCGGCTCCATAAAGCCGGTCGTCGTTCAGGGTCGAGAACGACAGCAGGAAGTCGGGGTGGAAGTGCGACTGGGCGGGCAGCGGCTCAAACACGCCCGTGACGGTAAAGTCAAACTGGCTGTCCAGCCGGACGGTCTTACCCACCGGATTCTCATTGCCAAAGTACTTCTCCGCCATGGGCCGGGAGAACATGATGGAGAAAGGATTCTCCAGCGCCTTATCCGGATTACCATTCAGTACATTAAAGCTAAATACCTTGAACACATTAGCCTCCGCCATGAAGGCATTCTCTTCGTTGAAGACTTTATCATTATGCCGGATCAGCCAACTCGTCTCCAGCATCCGTACTACCTCTTCCACCTCGGGAAAGTCCTGCTTGACCAGCGGCCCGAAGGGAGGCGCGGCGTGCCCCAGCCGGAGCGACTCGGTACCATCCTTGGACAGGAAGGTCCGCGACAGGCGGTAGATCCGATCGGCGTGCTGGTGGTGACGGTCGTAACTCAGTTCGTCCTTCACGTACAAAGCCAGAAGCAGAAAACAGGCCAGCCCGATGGCTACGCCTATGATGTTGATAAAGCTGAATGCTTTGTGCTTTATCAGGTTTCTGAGCGCGATTTTGAAGTAGTTCTTGATCATGGCTAGGCTAGGCGTTAGCTGTTAGGAATTAGGTATTAGCTTTTTGTGGCTTGTAGAGACGCAAAATCTTGCGTCTCTACGTTAGTCAACTCCCTTCATTATTCATTCTATCTTTTACGTTCTTCATCAGAAGTGTACGAACCAATTTTATTTCAGCCCCATCGGGGCGGTACTTTAGTAGAAATAGCATTACAAGGGTAAACCAAGCTCCGTAGGCGGCCGCCGCGCGGAGCGGCACATAAGAGGCTTGGTGTCGCCCGGCATCGGCCGTCCGACTACCGGGGCTCAAATCTCTCCAATTCGCTAATCTGCTACTAAGGTTAGACCCCTATGGGGCCGCCTTTGAACGGCTGGTAACTCCTTCGTACACTACTAATTCTTCATTCTACATTACTCCGTTTTTAAAGACTTCACCGGATTAACCAGGGCGGCCTTAACTGCCTGAAAACTGACCGTCAGGAAGGCTACCGTCAGGGCCAGCAGGGCTGCTACTACAAACACCCACCACTCGATACCGACCTGGTACTTGAAGTCTTCCATCCAGGCCTGCATCAGGTACCAGGCTACGGGCGTGGCAATGACAATGGCGATGACCACCAGTTTCAGAAAATCATTGGATAGCAGCGTCACCAGGCTGGGCACTGAAGCGCCTAGTACCTTGCGAACACCTATCTCTTTGGTACGTTGCTCGGCGGTAAAAGCGGCCAGTCCAAACAGACCCAGGCAGGCGATGAATACGGTAAGTCCCGCAAAGGTGCGGTACAGCAGTCCCATCTGCCGCTCGGCCTGGTAGTAGTTTTCAATGCTTTCCTCATAAAAAGTACCGTTGAAGGGTACTTCCGGAAAAACCCGCTCATAGACCGCTTTCACCTTTTCTACCGTCTGAGGCAGGTTCTGAGACTGAATCTTAACTCCGCCTGCCCAGTAGAATTGTTCATTCGTCGTAATCACAATCGGATCGATGTCTTCCTTGGCCGAATGGGTATGAAAATTCTTCACTACTCCCACAATAGGGGCCGGTTTCCCTCTACCTACCCGCATTTCTTTTCCAATGACCGAATTGGGATCCTGGATACCCAGCTTCTTAAGGAGCGTTTCGTTCACTACATACTTTGTCAGGGTATCGCTGGCCGCGTAGGGACCACCCGCCAGGAACTGCAGACCGTAGGTGGTAAAGTAATCGCCGTCGGCCATTTTCATGGAAACACTGAAATCCTCGTCCTCCGATGTTTTTGTGAAGGAGAAGTTGCTCTGCCAGTTATTGCCCGAAGAAGGCTGATCGGACGAAAAGGACACCGAACCGACATCCGGTATCTGCAGCAGCTCGTTGCGCAACGACTGGTACCGCTGGCGGTACTCCGTATCTACCGGAAAATTGTACACGCCTTCCTTCACAAAACCCAGGTCCAGCTTGCTGAGGTACTCCATTTGCCGCAGGTTAATCACCGTACCAATGATAAGTACCAGAGCCGTGGCAAACTGGAAGACAATAAGACTCTGGCGCACCGATAGGCCGCCCATCCAGCTTTTGGGCATCCGCTTCCGAAAAATATCCAGGGGCGAAAACGAGGAAAGGATCAGGGATGGATATACGCCCGAAAGCAGGGTGATGACTACTAAAAATCCTACCAGGTACATGCCAAGCTCCGGAGTGAAATACAAGGTAGCATCGGCCGGTACACTGAATATTTTTTCAAGAAGCGGCAAAGCCAGATACGCTGCCATAATACCTACAAACATCGAGAAGGCTACCACCAGGAAGGTCTCCGTCAGAAACTGCGCGACCAGCTGACTTTTCTGGCTTCCCAGTACTTTACGTACCCCTACTTCTTTGGCGCGTTTGGCAGCCAGTGCAGAGTAGATATTGATGAAGTTGATGCAGGCCATCAGCAGCAGCAATGCCCCCACAATGGCTATATTCCGGATGCGCTGCAGGGGCACCACCTTACCCTTGTAGTTATCAAGGCGCTCGTCGTGGTGTACATCCGCCAGCGGGCTCAGGAGGTGGGTTTTGATATCGTTCTCCTTTCGCTTATCATAGTGCTTGCGTGAGAATTTTTCGAGCAGGGTATTCGCGGTGGCTACCGTGAAGTTTTTGGGCAGGAGTACATATACCTGATCGTTGCTGCTGGTGCTTCCCCAGCTATCGAACTGCCCAAACCCAAACAGATCCGGCCGGGCCCGCTTGGACTCGTACGAGATGACCAGGTTGAGCGGGAAGTCCGTCGTGGCGGGAGCATCTTCCAGTACCCCGGCTACGCGCATGGTAGTGATATTGTTAATCTTCAGGTACTGTCCCACCGCTTTTTGATGGTCCTTGAAGTACTTCTCGGCATACTTCCGCGAAAGCACCACCACATTGGGCTCGGCAAGTACTTTAGGGTTACCTACCAGCCAGCTGTAATTAAACAGGCCAAAGAATTCCGGTCCAACCAGCAGGCCCTCATCATCTTCAATAAATTTGGTGCTTACATCCGTCGAGTTGGGATCGCTGCCCAGTACGGTCACCTGCGGATCGAAGGTACCAAACACGGGTACTACTTTTTCAAATTGGGGTATATCCGCTTTCAGAGCAGCCACTACCGGCAGCGGATTCCCTGGCGAAAGGTCTTCCTGCCCACTGGGGTACACCTGCTTCCGCACAACCCGATAGATCCGGTCGTGGTCGGTATGGAATTTGTCAAAGCTCAGCTCGTACCGCACCACCATAAACAGCAGGAGCGAAGCCGCCACGCCTACACTCAGCCCCAGTACATTGAGGACTGTAAATCCCCGGTGCCGGGACAGGTTTCTGAAGGCTATTTTGAAGTAGTTTTTGATCATGGCATTTTTTAAAGGAAAAAGGTTCGAAAGGAGGAAGGGAGAAAAGGAGGTGGATGCGGATTTTTTACTTTCGGCACTTTCCTGCTTTCTTACCCTTCCTCCCTGGTTTACTCCGAGCGCAGCGATTTTACCGGGTTCATGAGGGCGGCTTTAAGGCTTTGGAAACTTACCGTGAGTAGCGCGATCGTGATGGCCAGCAGGCCGGAAAAGAAAAAGGCCCAGCCGGGTATTTCGATGCGATAGATGTAGTTCTGTAGCCAGTTGTGCAGAAAGTACCAGGCAATAGGCGAAGCAACGAGGGAGGCTATTCCAATCAGGTATACATATTCTCTGGAAAGCATGATAACAATGCTGGACAGGTTAGCACCCAACACCTTGCGTACTCCGATTTCTTTGGTGCGCCGCTCGGCCGTATAGGCCGCCAGGCCGAACAGTCCGAGGCAGGAAATAAAAATAGTAAGCAGAGCAAACGCATTGATGAGGCTACCGATCCGCTCTTCGGTGGCAAATTTTTTGGCGTATTCTTCATCCACAAACTGATAGGCAAACGGATAAGCCGGGGCCAGGCCTTCCACTATTGCTTTGGTACTGGCCAAAGCCTCCTGTCTGTTTACACCGTCCCGGAAGCGTATGTTAATAATGTTGCGGCTTTCCTTTTTTAAGAATACTCCGGTAGGGCGTACCTGAGCGTAGGGTGAATCCATCAGTACATCCTCGATCACCCCGACTACGTGGTAGGTTTTCCCGCCATACTCAATTTGCTCGCCTATGGGATCCGTAAGATTCATTTCCTTTACCGCCGACTCATTCAGCAGGGCAGCGGAGCTATCAGTAATAAACTCCCGCGAAAAGTCCCGTCCCGCTTTCAGCCGGATGCCAAAGGTTTTCAGGTACTTATAATCCGAGCAAACCGTGACCAACCCAATCTCTTTATCACCACCGTAGCCTACTCCGTTCGTATTCCTGATTTCGGTCATGGGAGCCTGGGTAGCCGATACCGCATGTACGTAGCCGGAGTTCAATAATTCATTTCGAAGTACCTCTTCGTTCTGTTTTAGTTCTTCCGTAAAGTCTGCCATGATCAGGTTATTCCGATCATACCCCACAGAGCGATCTTTGGTGTAGTCCAGCTGCTTACTAATGACGACTACGCTAATGATCAGCAGTATTGAAATGGTAAACTGCAGCCCGACCAGCAGCTTGCGGGGTATACCGGCGTTTTTACCCAATCTGACCGTACCTTTAAGTACCCTGACCGGCTGGAAAGACGACAGATAAAAAGCCGGATAGAGGCCAGCCGCCATCCCCGTTGCTAAGGCGATGCCCAGCCCAATGAGCCAGTACACGGGATTGGCAAAGGGTACCTGAATGCTTTTGTCGGTGAGCCCGTTGAACCACGGAAGCAGTACATGGATAAGTAGTACTGCGAGTGCAAAGGCCATAAATGCCAGCAGATTGGACTCCCCCAGAAAATGCAGGATCAGCCTGGTTCGGGAGGAGCCGATCGTTTTGCGGATACCTACTTCTTTGGCCCGCTTCTCGGACCGTGCCGTCGCCAGATTCATAAAATTGATGCAGGCAATGAGCAGTACAAATCCGGCTATCCACAAAAATATGCGGATGTAATCAATCAGTCCTCCGGCTATTTTTCCATTTTCAAAGGTATTACGCAAATGCCAGTCGGGCATGGCGTGCAGCATCAGGGTCTGTTTGACCGTTTCGTCACGGGTAGTCAGGAAATTAACTATTTTGGCCTCCGCTTTCGCGGCCGTTACATTGGGCTGGAGCTGGATGTACGTTCTGACTACGTTATTATCCCATACATCATCCAGCTTAAGAAACCAGGGATCCATCACCGCCTTGAGGCTGTACGGAAACAGGCAATCAAACTGGAAGGTCGAATTTGTCGGTATCCCGGCCAGTACACCCGTTACTTTTACATCCACTTCGTTATTGAACCGGATGATTCTTCCCACGGCGTTCTCTTCTCCGAAAAGGGCTTCCGCCGTTTGCTGACTTAGCACAACGGACCGCGGATCGGATAAGGCCGAATTGGCTGCCCCTTCGGTTAAGGTGAAGGTGAATATATTCAGGAAGTCAGGGTCGGCAAAAACTGCTTTCCGGTATACCTTCTTCTCTCCGGCGGCTAACAGACGGGCATCGTCCTGATCTACCCGACAGGCGTATTTAACATCCGGAAAGTTTTGTCTTAATCCATTCGCTAGCGGATACGGCGTATTCTGACTTACAAAGATCTGCCCGTCCCGCTCCGAGTTCCGGTTGACCTGATAGATAGATCCAATATTTTCATGAAACTGATCGTAAGTCAATTCATCATACGCCCACAACGCTGCCAGAAAGCTACAGGCCATCCCCAAAGCCAGCCCAGCCACATTCAGAGTAGTATACCCTTTGTTGTTCCAAAGGCTTCGAAAAGCTATTTTAAAGTAGTTTCTGAACATGGCTGTTTATTTTAAGGAAAAAGGGTAAAAAGGAGGAAGGGAGGAAAGGAAAATTACATTCCTCCTCTCCTCCTTTACTCCGATTTCAATGACTTTACCGGATTCATCAGGGCGGCTTTGATACTTTGGAAACTTACCGTCAGCAGAGCAATACCTACGGCCAGCAGACCGGCCGCTACGAATATCCACCACTGGATATCAACCTTGAAGGCGAAGTCACTGAGCCAGCGGTTCATGGCGTACCAGGCTATGGGTGAGGCTATGACAATAGCGATCAGTACCAGCTTCATGAAGTCGCGCGAGAGCATGGTTACGATATCTCCAATAGAAGCACCGAGTACCTTGCGCACCCCGATCTCCTTGGTACGGCGCTCGGCCGTATAGGCCGCCAGACCGAACAGGCCCAGGCATCCGATCAGGATAGATAACAGAGCGAAGGTGACGAAGATCTGGCCCACGCGCTGCTCGGCGCGGTACTCCTTATCAAAATCATCGTTCATGAAGCGGTACTCAAACGGCTGCCCCGGAGCCATTCGCTTCCAGAGTTGCTCGACGCTGGCTACGCTGGCCATCATGTCGTCTGTTTTTAGTTTCAGAGCGATAATACCCGGACTGCGGCCCAGTACCATACTCACCGGACCTATGTTTTTGCGCAGCGACTCGTAGTGGAAGTTCTTCACCACGCCAATGATGGTATAGGCTATCTGGTCTTCAGGATTTGGGCCAAAGAGAGTCATTACTTTCTTTCCGATGGGGTTGCCTGTAAAGCCAAGCAGCTTTACCGCCGACTCATTGACCAGCATTCCGAGCGAATCGGATGGAAAGTCACGGCTGAAATCCCGCCCTGCCACAATCTCAAGATTCAGGGTCCTGACGTAGTCGTGGTCTACGGGCCAGTTCTGCATGCTCATGCCTTTGTCCTGCTGCTGCCCTTCCGGATAGAAGGTATTGTCGCTGCGGGAGGAGGGCGTAGGCATGTAGTACGAAATGGTGCTACTCTCTACCTGCGGCAGGTTAAGGGTTTCCTGCTTGAAGGCATCCGTCTGGGTACCGAGGGCGTAGGCGTTGTCAATCAGCAGTACCTGTTCTTTATTGAATCCCAGTGTTTTGGTCTGGATGTAGTTGAGCTGCCGGAAGATAACGATGGTACCGATAATCAGCATCACCGAAATCATGAACTGGAACACCACCAGCGTATTACGTAGCTGTCCGCCCCGACCCTCCAGGACCAGCTTTCCTTTGAGTACCTTGATGGCCTGAAAACCCGACAGGAAGAAAGCCGGATAACTACCCGCCAGCAGCCCTACCCCGGCCCCGGTCATCAGCAGTATGGCCCAGAAGTACGGACTCACGGTTGGTACTTCCAGCTGTTTGCTGGCCAGCTGATTAAAAAACGGCATCGCCAGGTAAGCCAGTACCAGCGCCAGCGCTAAAGAAATAAAGCTCAGCAGCATGGCCTCCGTCAGAAACTGAGCTACCAGTGACGAGCGCTCCGACCCCAGGGCCTTACGTACACCTACCTCACGCGCCCGGTTGGACGAGCGGGCCGTGGCCAGGTTCATAAAGTTGACGCAGGCAATCAGCAGCAGGAATACCGCGATCACCGAGAATATGTAGACGTACTGGATGTTACCGTTGACGCTCAACTCCGCCATCCGGTCGGAGTGCAGGTGAATATCAGTAATGGGTATAAGTGAGTAGCGGATGTAGTTGCCGGCTTTTTTTAAATCATCCAGCGAAGACCCCATAAACCCCTTTACCCAAGGACCTGTGTATTTTTCGAGTATAGTTTCGAGGTTCCTGGCAAACTGTGCCCCCTTTACCCCCTCCTGCAGTACCAGGTAGGTCGAAAAATTATGGGCGCCCCAGTTGTTCTGGCGACTTTCGGCCCGTGAGGCCATGGAGAGCAGCATATTCAGGTCCGCCAGATGCGAGTTGGACGGTATGGTAGTCATGACGCCCGTCACGCGGTAAGTATGCTCATTATCCAGCAGGAGTGTCTTACCAAGGGGGCTTTCGTTGCCAAAGTACTTCCTGGCAGCCCGCTCCGAAAGCACCAGTGTATTCGGTTCGGTCAGGGCCGTTTTGGGGTCACCGGCCACCATGGGTATCGAGAATACATCAAAGAAGGTAGAGTCCGCAAACGTTACTTTATCTTCCCTGATATTTCCGGTTTGCCCGGTTCGTCTGACCAAATAGCTTCCATTCTCACGCAGGCGCGTAGCCGCCTCTACCTGCGGGTAGTCTATCTTGATGGTAAAAGCCATGGGATCGGGGGCTACGGCCAGCTTCATCTCCGGCCCACCAAATTTGATGTCCGCATCTACGCGGTAAATCCGGTCGGCCTTATCAAAGAACCGGTCGTAACTCAACTCATCTATCACGTACAGCGTGATGAGCAGGCAGCTCGCCAGCCCCAGCGACAGTCCAAAAATGTTCAGGAACGAGTAGAACCGGTGCTTCTGCAGGTTACGCCAGGCTATTTTGAGGTAATTTTGTATCATGGCTGTTTTTTTGAAGGAGAAAAGCAGGAACGGAGGAAAGGAGAAGGAGGCAGAGTGATTACTTCCGGCAATTTTCTCCCGCGCGGCGGCCGCTTTTGTACCTTTTATTCCTTATACTGTTCACCTCCCGATATACCAACCCTATGCCAGTCTAGTATAACAACTGATTACCAACCAATTAAGGTAATTTAATAAAACAAAACTGTCCGAAATCGGACAGTTTTGTTCAAGTACGGACGCTGCTGGGCGCTAGTTTATTCGTTAGACGGAAAGGCTCCCGGTTACTCAGCCCGTAAACTCTTCACCGGGTTCATCAGGGCGGCCCTGATGCTCTGACTGATTACCGTCAGCAGGGCGATCAGGACGGCCAGGGTACCTGCCAGCACAAACATCCACCACTGAATACTAATCTTATACGCAAAATCCTGCAGCCATTGCTCCATAATGTACCAGGTCAGGGGGGTGGCCAGGACCAGGGCGATCAGCACTAGCTTGATAAAATCTCCGGACAATAGCGACACGATACTCAAAATATCCGCGCCAAGTACCTTACGTACGCCTATTTCTTTGGTGCGCTGCTGAGCCGCAAAGGCCGCCAGGCCAAACAGCCCCAGGCAGGAGATCAGAATAGAAATAAGTGTAAAAGAATTAACAATCCGGGCCGTACGGGCGTCAGCGGCGTAGTTGCGCTGGAAATCTTCATCCAGAAAACTGTATGTAAAGGGCTCGCCCGGCATCAAAGCGTTCCATTTGGATTCCAGAGCGGAAAGTGCCTTGCTGACGTCGCTGGTGTTTACGTGGGCAATGATATACCGGAAGTCGTTGCCCAGGTGCAGAAAAAAAGCGTACGGCTCGATAGCCTGGTGCAGATCCGCAAAGTGAAAATCTTTGACAACGCCCACAATCTCGAGGGGATAGATCGAGTCGTCGCCTTCGCGGAAGTGGAGCCGGGCACCTACGGCCTTATGCAGCGGGATGCCAAACTTGCGCAGGGTTGCTTCGTTGACCACCATTCGGGAGTTGGTATCACCCGGAAATTTCTCCGACAACATGCGGCCCGCGACCATCGTAAAGCCCATTGTTTGCATGAAATCTGGTGCTACCCAGTTGGTTTTGACCAACGATGCTTCGTTCACACTTTGGTCGGGACGGTACACCGATATGTCGCTGGGATTGATGATGCCTGGGTAGTAAGAGGTACCTGAAGCCGCAGTGATCTGATTATTCTGTAAAATCTCCTGGCGCAGCGCGTGGTATGCCTGCCGGGATTTATCACTCCGCAGCGGAATGACCAATTGCTGCTCTTTGGTAAAACCCAGCGGCTGGTCGCGCATGAACTGGATCTGCCTTTGGATCACCAGCGTAGCCACTACCAAGCCGATCGAAATCACAAATTGGAACACCACCAATCCGCGTCGCAAAGCCGTAGCCGAAACCGAATTGACAAACCTACCCTTGATCACATCCAGGGGATTGAAGACTGACAGGTAAAACGCCGGATAACTACCCGCCAGCAGGCCGGTCAGGAAAGCCAACCCAACTAAAGCCAACATGATTTCGGGCCGAAGCAAGTCCTGAATATCCAGTGCTTTGTCGGCCATTTGGTTGAACGCTGGCAGGAAAAGTAACACCCCGGCTACCGCTACTATCAGCGCCAGGAAGGTAAGTACCATCGACTCGCCCAGAAACTGTCCGATCAGGTTGCCTTTACCAGCTCCCATTACTTTGCGTACCCCTACCTCCGCAGCCCGCTTGGCCGAACGTGCCGTGGCCAGGTTCATGAAGTTGATACAGGCAATGAGCAGCGTAAACAAGGCAATGGAAGCCAGCACGTACAGGTAGGTAGTACTGGTGGTAGGTGTCACGATGGCATTGATCCTGCTAAATAGGTGAATATCCGGCACCGGCAGCAGGAAGAGGTATTTTTCCACACCGGTGGCTTTTAAATCCTGCCGGGCGTACTTGTCTACAAAAGCGGGTAGTTTCTGGGCAAACTGCGTCGCGTTAGTACCTTCCCTCAGCCGGACGTACGTAAAAAACATACTGTTGTTGGTGAAGTCCTGCGGCTGGTCGCGCAGGAAGCCACCCACCCAACCGGCCGTCATGGGAAGAAAATAGCGGGCGTCAATGTGCGAGCGAGTACTTTCGTTTCGGTAGACGCCCGTAACGTTATAGCTTTCGCCGTACCCACTCGCCCCGCCAATGCGGATCGTCCGACCCAGGGCGGGTACTCCGCCAAATAGCTTCCGGGCCACGTCATCCGACAGCACCACCGACTTAGGATCGGCCAGCGCCGTGCGGGCATCGCCTTCCAGGAAGTCATACGTAAACACGTCGAAAAAAGTAGAGTCGACCTGGTAGCCGTTGGTTTCGTAGAAGGACTTTACGGCCTGGCCCGGCTCCTCTATTTTCAGCAAAGCCTGGCTTTCGATAAAGTTTGGCCACAGACGCGTCACCTGCACTACCTCGGGGTACTCCGCCTTGATGGCCTGGGCGTAGGGCGAGGGCGCGCGCGGGTTATCCATCTTATCACCGTTGCGCCATATTTCGCTTCGTAGTAAATAAATATCCTTAGCGAAGGTGTGGTGCCGGTCGAACGAAAGCTCACTGCGAATGTAAAGCAGCAGCAACATACAGCAGGCCATACCCAAGGCCAGCCCCAATACATTAATTGCAGAGAAGGTTTTGTTGCGGACTATATTCCGCCAGGCAATTTTGAAGTAGTTGGTGAGCATGGCTGTGTTAGCTATCAGCTGTTAGCTTTTAGACGGTCCGCCGCGCGGTATTAGCTTTCAATGTTTTTCAAAAATGCAAAGAATCGCACCTGCAAATAAGGCGCTTTCACCCATTATACATTATACATTTTCCATTATACATTACTCGCTCCTGAGCGTGCGCACCGGATTCATCAGGGCGGCTTTGACTCCTTGTAGGCCTATTGTCAATAACGCGACCGCAATAGCTACCAGTCCGGCTACGAGTAGCAGCCACCACTCCACCGTGATGTGGTAGGCGAAGTTCTGCAGCCACTGGTCCATGGCCCACCAGGCCAGCGGCGAGGCTACTGCGATAGCGACGAGTACCAGCACCAGAAAGTCTCTGGAAAGCAGCGCCACGATACCGGCCACACTGGCTCCCAGTACCTTGCGGACACCAATCTCCTTCGTACGCTGCTCGGCCATCAGCGCCGACAAGCCAAACAGGCCCATGCAGGCAATGAGTACCGCCAGCAGGGTAAATACCACTACGACCTCGCCGAATACCAGCTCACGCCGGTACTGCCGGGCGAGCTGCTGGTCCAGAAAATCATATTCAAAGGGCTGGTTAGGTACCACCCGCTTCCAGGCTTTCTCGAGATCGGTAATAACGGTACCTACCGGCCCCTGTACCCGTACCACCAGCTGGCTATAGCCGCTGGGCCGTACCAGCATCACCAGGGGCTCCACGGTCTGGTGCAGTGAGGCATGGTGAATATCTTTGATGACGCCTACTACCTTGCCTTTGGGGGCGAAGCGCCCTCCTACCTGTACCTGCTTACCCAGGGGCTGCTGCCAGCCCAGGGTGCGGGCGGCGGTTTCGTTGATGAGGTAGGCGTCGGTCGTATCGGTACCAAAGCGGGTAGAGAAATCGCGTCCGGCGGCCAGACCGATGCCGAGGGTACTTACGAAGTCCTCATCTACCCACAGCATATCCACCGGTCGCGGCTCCGACTGCCCCTCCCAGATCACCCGCATTTTCTCAATGGTGCTACCCGGCACACCGGAAGCCGCCGCTACCTTTCCGACACCTTTGATGGAGCGAAATGCCTCTTTCAGGACCGGTAACTGTTCATTGCTACCGTACCCTTTCACAATCAGGACGGATTCCTTCTCAAAGCCCAGCGGCTGGCTCTGCCAGTGGTCCAGCTGGCGGTACAATACCAGCGAGGCGATCAGCAGAAATACCGAAACCGAAAACTGCCCAACCAGCAGGCCCTTGTGCAGCCAGGTGAGTGAGCGGGTGGTGGTCAAGCCATTTTTCAAGGTCGCAGCCAGGTTCAACCGGGCAATGAAGCGCGCGGGCAGTAGCCCTACCGCCACAATGATTACTCCAATGCCCGCTACTACCAACCCGTTGTATTCGGTACTTATCAGGAGCGCCTCGCTATATGACTCTCCGGTTAGCCGCTCGAGCCAGGGCAGGGCCAGCCAGCTAAACAGAGCCGTCAGTACCAGAGCTATGGTGGTGAGCAATGCGGCCTCCATCAGCAGTTGCAGGGGGAGCTGGGTACGACCCGCGCCAAGTACCTTCCTGACGCTCATCTCCACGAGCCGGCGCGACAGGCGGGTCAGTTGCAGGTTAATAGAGTTGATACACGATACCAGTAGGACCAATACCGCCACCACGCCAAGTACTTTCACATAGAGAGCCTTGCCGTTGGGCTGTACTTCCCACTGCCGGTCGGAGTAGAGATGAATGTCCGTCAACAGCTGTAGCTCAAACCCATACTCGTACCCGCGCATTTCTTTAAAGTCCGGCAGGTGCTTACTGACCAGCCCGGCCACCTTCTGAGAAAGTACTTCCGGGCGGCTGCCCGGACTAACTACCAAGTAGGTATAAGTCAGGTCCCAGCCCCAGAGTGAGAGCATATCGCTGTACTTCTCCTTTACAATATCAAACGAAGCGATGATGTCCGCCTCCAGGTGTGAAGGCGAATAGCTATCACGTAGTACTCCCGTTACTTCAACCTCGTATTTTCCATCCAGAGTCAGCTTCTGCCCCAGTGGGTCCTGGTTACCAAAGTACTTCTGCGCGGCGCGCTCGGTCAGTACCACCGAACTAGGGCGCAGCAGAGCCGTGGCCGGCTGACCCGCTATGAATGCATAGCCACCTAATACCTGAAAGAAAGTGGAGTCAGCAAATATGAGGTCTGATTCGTAAAAAGTACGGTCAGGACCGGAAGCCACCAGGGTCTTCTGCGTAGTCCACTGCGGGCTGAATACCTGCGTAGTTTGTACTACTTCGGGTAGCTCCTGCTGAACCAGCTGCGCCAGGGGTACCGGAGCGGTAGCATACTTCTTCTGCTCACCGTTAGTGTAGTTGCGATCAGCCACCAGCCGGTACACCTCCTGCTGCCGGACGTGGTGTTGGTCGTAGGCCAGTTCGTGGCTAATGTACAGCCCGATCAGCAAACAGCTCGTCAAGCCAACGGCCAGACTCATCAGGTTAATCAGCGTCAGCCACTGGTTTTTCCATAAGTACCGCCAGGCTATTTTGAGGTAGTTGACAATCATAAGCGATAGGCTGTATGCTTTAGGCTATAGGCTTTTTTACGTTTTATAGTCCCTTATCCAGGGCCAGTGTCTCACAGGCCTTAGGTACCTTGCCCGGTGCATGCCTGGGTCTCTTTATCCATGGCCTGTGTTTCCACAGGCCTGTAAAGACGTTACCTTCGGCACATTCCTCTTTTTCTCCCTTTGTACCTTCCAGACGTAATACACACCTGTCTCTGCACCAACACTATGCCAGTCCGCCACACCTTCTGTATATCAATATGTTACAGACCCATATAAGCCAAAAACTGTCCGATATCGGACAGTTTTTGCGCGCCTGCGAACAGGCTCCTAGGTACGATTCATTTCTTCCAGACTGTTGTTTCTCCGCTTCACGTCTACCTTCTGCCCTTTACTGAAATTGTAGCGGAGGGTAGCGCCCACACTACGCCAGCGGAAGTACTGGTCAAACTCGTTGACGTTGCCGCCGATGTCGGTGGTCCAGTAGTAGCGGAAGCCCTTGAACAGGTCATTGGCGTTGACGGTCAGGTCCAGCTTTTTCTTCTTGAAGCTCCGCTTGAAGGCTACATCTACTCTATGCATGGGTGCCATGTGGTACAGGCCCGAGGCAGCCGGACCACGGTACAGCAGGTTCAGCTCCATGCGTACCTCCAGCGGCAGCTGTATGGTGTGGTTGGACTGCAGCATGAAGAACACCTGGTCATTTACGAGTGGTCCTTCATTGGATACCATCGTGAACTTGCTGTACGAAAGTACCGTCGTGTTCTGGGTGTCCCACCACTTCGCAATTTTGAGCGGGGCTACGCCCGTGAAGCCGATGTTATACCCGTCGTTGACATTGCCTGTGGTATAAATAGTGGTGGCATTGGCAACGTCCAGTATAGGAATCTCGGCCATGACATCGCGGTTGTAGTTATAAAAGGCATTCAGATTATATACCTTTTTAAACGTTTGGTTAATCCCAAACGACTGGGTGTACTGCGGCCGCAGGTACGGATTGCCCTCCGTATAGGTATACGGGTCACGGTACGATCGGAAGGGGTTGAGGTTGCCGTAGTTGGGGCGCGTCAGGCGGCGGCTGTAGCTGTAGCTGACCTGGTAGTCCTCACGTACCTTTTGCTGCAAAAACAGGCTGGGGAAGAAGTTGAGGTAGTCGCGCTCGGTCACCTGCCCGGTCGTATAGGAGGTACCCAGCGAACTGGTATTCTCCGCCCGTAGCCCCGCCTGTAGGGTAAAGCGCTTGCTGAGCTTGCCGTTCCAGTTGACGTAAGCGGCCAGAATGCTCTCGCGGTAGTTGAAGTGGTTGGTCCGCTGCGGGTCTAGTACCAATCTTTCGTTGTTGAAGTAGAAGCGAAAATCATTATCCGAGACAACTCGACTGCCCTTTATCCCCGCCTCCATCTTGTGTCCAGGTGCCAGCGGACGCGTGAAGTCTACCTTAGCCGAGTATATATTGTAGCCGTTGGGAGTATTGGTATACAAGAAATCCCGGGTCTGCTGTCCGGTAGCCAGGTCGGTAAAGTAGTTGTAGAAGTTGGCCTCGCCCCGGTTGCCGATGCGGGCATAATCCAGGTCCGTCGAGAGCGTGGTACCCAGCGTATCCAACTTGCCGGTATAGTGCAGATTAGAAGTAAAGCTGGTGAACGTGTTGCTACTGATATTATCGGCATCGATGTACTGCGAAGGCGTAGCCGGTGCGTAACCAATGTAGGTATCTGTCAGGAAGTCCGACACGGCGCGATTGGTAACGTAGTAGGACGTAAACCCGACGCTGTGCCGGTCGTTGAGGCTGTAGTCCGTGCCCAGCCGCACCGACGGCGGCCCTTCGGCTGTAAAGTTGCCGGTAGCGACCTGGTCGAAGTAGGTGGTGCGGTCCTGGCCGTAGAAGATACGGGTGAAGGTAGCTTCGCGGCCTCCTACCCGACGGGCCGCGTCGAGGTTCAGGAAGGAGTTCCAGCGGCCGCTCTTGTGGTTGATGTTTCCGCCGTAGGTATAGCCGTACTGCTGGAAGTTATTGGTATAGCCCGCATACACGCTACCATTGATGCCCCGCTGCGTATTCTTTTTCAGATTGATATTGAGGATACCCGAGGTACCTTCAGCGTCGTACTTAGCGGATGGATTAGTGATAATCTCGATGTTCTTGATATTCTCCGCCGACATCCCTTCCAGCATCGCCCGCAGATCCCGCGCCGAGAGGTAAGTGAGCCGCCCGTCGATCATCACGGTGACACCACTGCGGCCGTTGAGCTGAATATTGCCTTCGGCGTCGACGAATACCCCCGGTGAGCGGGCCAGTACCGTAAAAGCCGTGTTGCCCGCCGCCATGGCGGTACCTTCTACGCTCACCACCATCCGGTCGGCTTCCTGCGTAATGGTAGGCCGCATGGCCTGCACGTTTACTTCTTTCAGATTAGTAGCCACAACCGGTAGCTGAATGGGCCCCACATTAGCGCGGGGCCGCTGCTCCGTTAGCGCTATACCACGGATGGTTTTGGTCTCGTAGCCCAGGAAGCTCACTACCAGTTCATATTCACCCAACGCTACTCCTGTAAAGGTGAACCTGCCCTGTCCGTCTGTAAGGGTACCGGCGGTGGACTGGGTCTGGCCTTTGGGTAGCAGCGCCACGGTAGCGTACTCAATGGGTTTGGTGGTAGTAGAGTCGAGCAGGAGGCCCGAGATAACTCCCGGAGGGGTAGTTTGGGCCTTCAACACAGTTGAGAACAGCAGGAAAAGGCATAGTTTGCCCAACCAAACAAGTAGACTTTTTTTCATGGCTAGCAGAATAGTAAAAGGTGTTGAATAGTATCTTAATTAGAGGTGTTGACAGCGGGCGGAGGCTATACCCCCACCCCTTCTGCCATAACCTGAGGCTTTAGTTAATGGGGCGCCAGGCTGATCTACTAGCCCTTTGGTGGCGTTACACCCGTTGATTTTAGATTGACATAGGTACCGTAAGGAACATTCTTGAATCCCGCGTCTTCAAAGCTCCTGATAAACTCAGGAGTCACTCCCACTGACTTAAAATTGATGATGGTACCGTAGGGTATATCCCGATACCCCGCCTTTTCGAAACTCTGGATATAGTCCGGAGTCACCCCTACTGATTTGAAATTGATCATGGTACCCGGCGGGATGTTCTTGTAACCTTTGTCATGAAAGCCCTTGATAAATTCATCGGTAATCCCGACCATTTTAGAGTTGATCATTACACCCAGCGGATCAGTATCTTCCGGTCCGGGCTCCGGCACATCAAGTGTATCCTGCTTGTCCGCTTTACCTACTCCAAAAGTGGCCAGTGAAGTAAGATCCTGCTTCTTCAGTTGGGTATATCCGTGCTTTTTCAGCGTTTGTACATAGGCGTTGGATATGTCCAGCAAGAAGAATGTCATCAGTTCTTCATCTTCTTTGATACGAATTCCTTCCTTGCTCATTAAGTCGCGATAACTCTTGTTGCCTATGAACTCATAGTGGCCTGAGCCTTTATTCTCTTTGAAGCTTCCTGTTAACTGTAAAGTACCTGCTTCACGTGTCAATGAGAAAGTATCAGAGCCCTTCGCTGAGTATCCCTCTAATTCACTAAGTCGGAACTGGCTGCTCCGATCGCCGTAGCGGTCAAAGAACTGCACCGTCACCCGGTCTCCTTCCAGGGTAGCCAACCAGGTACCCTCTGCTTTTTCAGGCTTTGATTGGGCCACCGGTTCAAAATTCACATTGATGGATTCCCCCCTTGCCATGGGTTCATTGAGCAGGCATACCGTAAGTACCAGGACTGGAAGCAGGAAGAAGTACTTCCAGGCTGAATTCAGATTTGATTTTTTCGCGTTCATCATGGCTATTCTTCTTTTTAGAAGTGATTGATTGTAATTGGTCGTAAGACTGAGCGGAAAATGGGGAGCCGCTACTTTCAAAAGACTCATCTGATAGGCGGTTTTCTCGCAGTCACCCTGTTGAAGCACCTGATCATCAGTCAGAAACTCCAGGTTGGTTTCCATCTCTCTGCGGTACAGCCACGCCAGAGGATTGAACCACTGAAAAACCAGCATTACCTCTGCGAGCACGAGGTCCAGGGTATGCCCCTGCTGCACATGAACCTTCTCATGTATCAGGATTTGTTCGTAGGTCTCCCAGTCGTATTTTTCGGGATTGATAAAAATAGTATTTCCAAAGGAGCAGGGGGCCTGATCGCCGCTTAATTCCACAATACGGTACCTCCCGTCCCGTATGACCGGACCCGAGTACGCCCGGTAGCCTAACATACTGAGCTGTACCAGGAAATTGAGGCTGAAGGCGGCTACCCCAATCCAATAAATCCACGTAACCAGAGTACCAAGCTGTTCAACATAAAAAGAACTTTCTGGTAGTACAGTTGTCAGGTTGCCGGATACCAGGTGATCACCCTGAGATAACCCGGAGGCCGATTGAATTCTACCAGATACGGACGGTTCCGACTGCTGGGCAGTCGGGGGAGTACCCTGTAGGCTAATCGCCCATTGATGAGGAACAGGAGCCAGTGGAAGCAGGAACGACAGCAACAGGCAAGCCAGTAACAGGAAACGGTTCAGCTGGTAGAAAGTCTCTTTCTGCAGCAGAATCCTATAAAATACATAGCAGCAGCCAACAAGCAGGGCCGTATGCAGAATGTAAGGTATCATTTCTTCTGGGCTTTAATGATTTCCAGGACCTCCTTCAACTCCTCTTCGGTCAGATTCTGCTCTTTGGCAAAATAAGCTAGCATGCGCGGGTACGAATTATCAAAGTACTGATTGACAATATCCTTAATGGTGTGATTCTGGTATTCTTCGCGGGCAATGATCGGATGATAGCAGTTCATATTTCCTACCGTTTCATGGGCTAGGTACCCCTTTCCTTCCAGAATTTTTACCATAGTTGCTACACTGTTATAGTGGGGCTTGGGGTCAGGAAGGAGGGGAATCACATCCCGGATGAAAGCCTTTCCCAGGGTCCAAAAGGCGTGCATAATCTGTTCTTCTCGGTTAGCCAGTTTCATATCACTAATAAGTTAAAGGTTAAAGTACTAATAGATTAGGCGGTCTACTAATGAATTAGTATACAATTATACTACTAATCAATTAGGAATACTAATAATTTATTAGTTTTTTATTTTTAACCTAAACTAACCTCTTCTCTTACGCCTTAAGCTCAATGAAAGACAGGGCAATACAGTAACTAAAGGAGCAGTAAACAGACCTAAAACCCAGATCGGTGTCTCACAGGTTTGGGTTGTCAGGTTGGGAAAAGGCAGAATATAGGAGGAACAGAAGGCGTTGTTGTCCTGACTGGAAGCGTACATTTTTTATCATGGCTACTCAGTTAATGAGCTTGGTTAGGATGCAAGTAAGAGCAAAAGGATATGCACAAAGACACCGGAAGAGGGCTGCTGTTGCATATCCTTTTGTAAATTATTGCGGGCAAGTACCTTACCTACTTTACTTACCCCCCGCCTTCCTCACGTAGATGTTGCCCTGCATGCTCTTCATCATGATTTCCGGGCCGCCGCCGTTGATCTTGCCGTTGACCCAGTTCTCTACCGTCACGCGGTATACGCCCGACTGACTGGACCGCGTAGCCTGCGGCTGGCTTTTGTCAATATCCATGTCGAAGTCACTGTAGATATCACCCCGGTCTGACTTCATTTTTACGTTGGCTTTCATGTTGGGCGGGAAGGTAACGTCAATGCGGCCGTTGAGGGTCGAAAAGGCCATGGGTGTGTTGGCGTTGACGTTGGTAAAGGTAGCTTTGATGCTTCCGTTGATGGTATTAGCCACCGCCGAGCCGCCTACGTTGGTCAACTCAATGGGCCCGTTCACGTTGTCCACTTCCAGCTCGCCTTTAACATTCTCCACCGAAATAGTACCTCCGTTGACACTGCTTAGTTTGAGCGAAAAGCGCTCCGGTACTTTTATTGTCAGGTCCACAGCTTTGGCGTGGCTGTTGGTACTTACCTTCACCCGGTTGCTACGTTCCTCCGCCGTTAGTTCCAGTCCGTTGTTGGGCGTGATGCGGCGCATGCCGCTGGATTGGGCCTCGCTGGCGGCGGTGTTGTCTCCCTTTACTTTCTCTTTGATCTTCTCCTTACTTCCCTCTCCTTTGGCCATGCCCCGGGCACCTGAGGTAGCCTCAATGACCACATCCTTGCCGGTATGGGTCATGACCTTGATGGAGCCGTTGACCAGCCCTACTTCCAGGGCCCCCGGCTTAGCGGGATCAGACAGCGGAATGACCAGTTCTTCGGTGATGGGGTTCTGAGCGAGTAGCGTAGCAACAGGAGTTATAAGCAGTACTATGTATGTTAATAGAGTCTTCATTTTGGAATAATTAAGTAATTTATGATTGCTTTCTGATATATACATTGCCATTGAAGGTCTCGAAGCGCAGGTTCTTTCCACCACTTCCGATACGTACCGAAGTGGTTTTATCCAGCTTGTACACCGTCTTGTCGCCGCGCTGCGTCTGGTTCTTTACTACCCGCGCCGGTAGGGCCTCGGCCTGCGGAAAATCGGTATACAACTCTCCCTGGAAGCTCTTGAACTCCAGATCAGCCGATAGGTTAGCGGGGTAGACTACCTTAATATCGCCGTTGAGGGTGTAGTAGGTTGAGGCGTCGGCGGGTGCGGTCGTGTAGGTGGCTTCCAGGTTGCCGTTGATGGTATGCGCATCCGTCAGGCCCGAGGCATTGGTGAGTCCGATGGCGCCATTGATATTCCGCACCCGCAGGGCTCCCGCCACATCCTTCACCACCACGTCTCCCCGGTTAATGGTCGAGACGTTCAGGTTCATCTGGCGGGGTACCTTTACGGTAAAGTCCAGGGTGAAGTCGTAGCCCAGTTCTTTATGGTTCCAGTTGCGCTTTTCCCGGCTTGACCTATCCAGGCCGGGACGGGTGTCGAATGGCTCAGCGATGTAGGCATAGAGGGTATCACCTACCTGTTCAAAACCCAGCTTAAATTCCTGCCTGCCTTCTTCCAGCCCCTGCGGCGTCTTCGCCGTGAGCTGCTGGTCTACCTCTATACTGACCTTGTTGGACGAAGTACCTTCTACGTGGATGGAGCCGTTGATGTTGTAGATAATCAGCGTACTGGCTCCGGCGCTGCCGGTGAGGGCAAATTCCCGCACCACTTTTTCCTTGAACTCCTGTTTCTGCGCTATCGATGGAGCACAAGAGAGCACCAGCCCCCCCAGCAGGGGGAGTAAAAAGAATAGTTTCATAGCTAATGGATGTTGGTTTAGTTAGTCGTCAGGATAGATCCTTAATAGATTGTTCGATTTTGCTCTTGACCAGGTCGTTGATGTCGTCCCGGTGGAGCAGTTGCCGCAGGGGCTTGATGGACTTCTTCATCTGCAGCTTGACCATCACGTCCGCCAGGGCCACCTGTACCAGGGGCGACTCCTGTTGCGTGAGGGAGTGGACCAGTCCTTCGCGTACGCGGGCGTCGGTGGCCAGCTCGGCCAGGGCTTCCAGCGTCACCAGGCGTACGTTTACGTTCGGGTCGTTGTTGAGGGTCGTGAGCAGGGCGTCAATCACGCGGCCGTCCACATCGCTGATCTCTTTGGTGTAGCTGACCGCCCGCAGCCGCTCCGTAGCCGAAGGGTTTTCGAGCAGGGAGAGCATCATCATCTGGCGCATTTCCTCTACCTGCGTGGAGAGGGTGTCAATCTGTTGCTGGTAGGCTACCGTGGGCGTACGCTGGAGCTGCAGCCAGTAGCCTGCCAACACGCCTACCCCCAGCAGCAGAAAGCTGTACGCCAGGCGCAGGGCCTGCCGGGGCTCCCACCACTGCTTCAGCTGATGTACCCACTCGGCCCAGGTACTGCGCTGCTGCGCCTTCTCTTCCTCCTTGAACTCATCCAGCATGACGTAAAACTGCATCCGCAGCTCGGGGCGAGGCTCCGGTACCCGGATCTTCCCCATCTGTTGCCACAGCTGCCGCGTCGCGCTTAGCTCCTGCTGACAGTCAGGGCACTGGGCCAGGTGATCGTCCAGCACGGCCTTTTCAGCAGCCGGGAGCTGTTCGTTCAGCCATTCAGGCAGTTGTTCCTTTACATTATCGCAGTTCATGCTGTATCTCTTACTGTTCAATTCGTAGGTAAATCTTCTTTAACTCATTCATAGCCCGGTGCACCCGTACCTTTATGGCGCCTTCGGTAGTATCCAGGATGCGGGCTATCTCTTCGTACTTCAGCTCCTGAAAGCGGCTAAGTACCAGTACTTCGCGGTACTCCGGGCTCAGGCCCGCCAGGGCTTCCTGCAGCATGGCCAGTTCCTGTTCCTTTTGCAGCGGCTCGTCAGCCGCCAGGTCACCGCCAATCTTTTCATCGTATTCGACCATATCGTGGTGGTACGCCATCCGCTTGTTCTTCTGGGCCGTGTCGACCAGGACGTTGCGCGCCAGGTGGTACATCCAGGAGCGAAACGAGCCCTCGCCGGTGAAGCTATGGCGGTACTTTAGCATCCGGTAAAACACCGTCTGGACGATATCTTCACTCACATCGGGGCGGCCGCTCATGTGGTACAGGTAGCCGAACAACTCCCGGTGGTACCGCTCAAAGAGCAGTCCCATCTTGTCCAGGTCGCCCGCCTTGACCTTTAGCATCAGGGCATTGTCAGCTAGTGAATTCAATCGTTTGGCTGGTGGTTTAGGAATTTGACGTGAAAACCGGGGTAACCCGAGGAGGTTACAGAGAATTTTAGTTTTTTTTGTAAATATTTTCTGAACGCATCAGCTCACACCACCTCTTTTGCCCATGAACTACCCCGACAAATGGCTGCGCTTACTGGGCATTCCGTTTCTGGCCATACTGACCCGTCATATCGGGGACCCAACTCCCCTGTATGATCTGCTCCAAAAGTCTGATTACTACTATGATATACTGGCTGGCCTGGTGATCACAGCCCTTACGTGGGAAGTCAACCGCTACTGGATCCGGTACTTCGACGAGCGGTACTCCTGGATCAATGACACCTTTCAGCGCTTTACGTTGCAGGCGGTCGTTAATTTAGGATTGACGACCCTGATCCTGATCAGTACGATCATGCTGTATAACAACCTGATCATGCAGCGTGGCCCCTCCTATAACATCCACTACCTGTTTGTCATAGATGTACCCATGGGGCTGGTGTTCATTACCTTTATCAACCTGATCTACGCCATCATCAACATTGTCAGGACCTACCAAACCCAGATCAGCCACTACGAAGCCCAGCTCCGTGACCTGAGGGTGCAGCTGGCCGACGCGCAGGTACGGCCGATTGTGTTTCCGGAGCCGGAGCGGGTGGGTAAGAAAAACCTGGTAGTCAGCAAGGGAAGCGCCATGGTACCCTTATCTACGGAAGAAATTGCCTACATCTATAAGGTGAATGATTACAGCTTTGTAAAGGCCTTCGATAATCAGGAGTACCTGGTGGAGCATACGCTGGACCAGCTCACTCAGATGCTGTCCGATACGGAGTTCTACCGGATCAACCGGCAGATGATTGCCAACATAGAGGCCATTAAGCAGGTGCAACAAAAAGAACAGGGCGGCTTCGTCCTGCAACTGCTCCCCCCCTATACCGAGGAGGTCACAGTCAGCAAGAAGAAAGCCGCCGAGTTTAAGGCCTGGATGGAGCGGTAGTAGTTTATGCTTACCGGAGTTGCTTACTGGAGCACCCGCTCAATGATCCGCTTTTCGGTAGGGATACTACGGTTAATAAAGAGTATGATGGTAGCTTTTCTCTCAGGGAAGTAGAGCCATAGGGCATCTATACCTACCACTCCTCCGTCGTGCCCATAGCCAGTACCCATATCCAAATTCCAGGTCGAAAGGGCTAATCCATACTCACAGTCGCCGTTGGGGCAGGTAGGTAGCTTCACCGAGCCTTTCATTTCACTGAGCGATTGCTCATTCAGGAGCTTTCCTCCAAATAGGGCCTCCGAAAACTTCAGCAGGTCTGTAACTGTTGTGATTACTCCCCCGGCGGCACCACCGTCATCGTAGCTTTTCTCCCAGTCCCCCACATCAATCAGCTTGCCATCCCCGTAGAGGTCAAGGTACGAGCGGGCTACCCGCGGATCATCGCGCTTTTCCAGGTAAGAGTCGCTCATACCGGCGGGAGTGAAGATATATTCCTGATATAGCGTCTTCAAGGTTTTCTGCCCAGCTTTCTCAGCAATCATTCCCAACAACATAAAACCGGTATTGCTGTAAAGGAAGTGGGTGCCCGGCTCATAGGCCAGCGGTTTTCCGTACACGTACCGCTTCAGTATTTCATCGGGACGGGTCATGTCTACGTTGGCTGGTCGGTTGACGAGTGCCAGCTTGAAAGGAATATTATCATCGCCGAGGTTGCGAATGCCACTGGTATGGCTGAGCAGCTGGCGCAGGGTGATCTGGTCGGCTTTCGGGATGTTGCCCTGGGTCTGCGGGAGCCAGTCGGCCAGCTTATCATCCAGGCTGAGCTTGCCCTGCTCTTTCAGTTTCAGGATGATGGTAGAAGTCATGGGCTTAGTAATGCTGCCAATACGGATACGCTCCGTGCCCTGCATAGCGGTGCCGTGCTCGAGGTTGGACTTACCCGAGGCTCCTACCCACAAGCCACTGGCCGGGGTCTTGACCAGCATGATGGCACCAGGAGCACCGGCAGCCTTGCGGTAGTTTTCGATCTCAGTCTGGAAAAACTGGTGACGCGGGTTTTGGCTGTAATCAACCTGGGCCGGAGCGGAGGTTTGAGGTACGGTCAGTTCGGGTTCGCAGGCGGTGAAGCCGAGGCATAGCGCGGCCAGTAGTAGTTGATGCGTTATCTTTTTCATGGCTATTGTTGAATAATAAAATTGCAATTGGGTACTACTTATTAAGATTCAGACGAGCTCCTACGTGCAGCGCTTTGTGGGGCAGCACGGGCACATCCTGCTGGATGGGCATGATACCAAATACCTCGTAGCGGGTAAAGATGGCGCTGTGGTTGCGGAAGCGGTAGCCCGCTCCGAGGCCCAGCGTAGGCATAAACTTGTGACGAACGGGCGAAGCTTTGGTATACTCACCCGGACCCGTTGGCTCGTAGGTGGAGCGGGTAGAGCGCAGGTGCAGGTAGCCGCCCCCGATCGTGGCATCGGCGTAGAAGTTGCCGATATACTTCCGGTACCCTACCTCACTGCTGACAAACCAAGCGTTGTGCAGACTCTTCTGCTGGTAGAAGCCGACGTTGATGGTCTGGAACACCTGGGCGTTGGAGCGATTGCGGTAGTAAAACTCAGTACCTACCCGTACCCCCAGATTAGGATTACGGAAGAAGCCCTTGAAGTCGGGCAGGCTAATGGACTCAGAGAATACGGACACGTTGAGGGGTACCCCCGGCGCACGGCGGGAAAGAGGAGCATCCTGCGCTTTGGCCGCAGAGACCAGAGCCAACAAAGCGATGGCCCAGGTGAAGTACTTGATTTTTTTCATGGCTGTTGTTTTTGTGATTAACGATGCAAAGTTGGCCCTGAAAATGGTACCGCGCTGGCCGAAGAAGGGTGAAAGAACTGGATCCGGACCCGAAGTTCCCGAATTGGAGGGTGAAGTATCATAGATAAAAAATGGCTTTACGCGGTACTGAGGCGGATTTAGGTTCCTATTCCTTTATCTTTGCCCTGGTATGGGCTCTTTCCCCCAAACTACTATGTATCTCCTGCCATGAACTACCCCGACAAGTGGCCCCGCCTGATAGGCATACCGGTATGGGCTTTCTTTTTCCGACTTATCGGAGATATCACACCCGTTGGCGACCTGCTGAAAAGCTCTCAATTTTACCTGGACATCTTAGTTATAACCGGAGTTACCGGAATCCTCTGGGAAGGCAATCGGTTTCTCATCCGGTACCTTGACCGGCAGTACTCCTGGGCCACCCAATCTACACAGCGGCTTTTTATCCAGGGAGGAGTAGCCATGGGCTGTACCGCACTGGTCATAGCCTTATTTAGCTTTATCTATAATGATATTGTAATTGAGCGCCCACCACAGGCTACCCTCAGTATACTTATTGCGAACGACGTACCCATCGGCCTGCTTTTTACGACACTACTGCACATGGGCTATACCATGTACTGGCTGCTGGCCTACCACCGTCAGGTAGTAGCTGACCTGCAGCTACGGATCGCTGAACTGGAAGCCAATGCTCCCGGACCGTTACCTGCTCCTGCTCCGGAGAGCCGGAGCAACGAAATGAAAACGTTGCTCGTCAATCAGGGGAAAGGATTTGTACCGCTGGCAACCGAGCAGGTCGCGTACATATTTGTAGCGAACGAAACCAGCATCGTCAAGACCGTCGACAACCAGTCGTTTACGGTGGATGCTACCCTCGAGCAGCTCAGCGAGCGACTTCCTTCCAGTGAGTTTTTTCGGACCAACCGGCAGTTTATCGCCAGCCGTGTCGCCATCCGGAAGGTTGAGAACGACGGCTCCGGCCGGCTCCTGCTGCACCTGCACCCCCGCCCAGCCGAAGAGATTGCCGTCAGCCGGCGGCGGGTACCTGAGTTCCGCCAGTGGCTGGGTGCATCCTGAAAGTACCGCTGCGGCCATTTTCCCATCCAAAATGCCCTTTTCCTCCTACCGCTCACTCCCGCTAACCCGCCGCTCACCGGTTAGGGCTGACCGGTAGGGGTTCGCCGCCCCCACGCGCCTTGTTGCTGATGCTACCTTTGCCCCATCAGTCTACTTAAAAACAAGGTTTTATGAAACTACTTTTCAAATGCGTACTTCTGGCCGGGTGCCTTAGTACGCCGCTCGTACGAGCACAGGATGCCATCCACCCGCGGCACAACCGCCCAGGCCTCCCACTGACCGTTTCGGTCTTCTCGGAGTCCATTAGTCTGCCTACGTTGGCTAAGATGCAGAAAGGAGGCGTGGGCATCAAGATCGGCACTGAACTCTACTACCGCAACCGAAGCGGCTCGCAGGTTTTTCAGGCCGTAAGCGTAGGGTACTACCACCATCCCCGCGTACAAAACGGATTATTCATAAACTCCGAACTGGGCTACCGTAAGTACTTTGGCGGGCTCTATGCTGACGCCACCATCGGGGGTGGAGCCATGCTACTCCAGCCCATGGCTCCCTCCTACGTCCGCAACGAGACGGGAGGGTATCAGAAAGCCTCCTCCCATCAGATTAAGTTCATGCCTACACTGGGCCTGGGAGCGGGCTATCGCTTCCGCAACCACAGCGCCATCTTCACCCGCTATGAAGTCTTTGGTGAAATGCCGTTCAGCCAGATACTCCTGCCGCACCAGGCGCTGCACCTGGGTGCCCGTTTGAATTTTAATAAGTAAATAGTACCCATTAGTATCAATATACCAGCCATGAAAACAACATATTTTTGGGCGACCCTGGCCGTCGCATGTATCAGCCTTAGCGCCTGTGAGCAGGACTCCATCCCGCAGCCCAATCTCACCCCTACCGACACCTATACCAATCACCCCAACCACCTACGGTATCAGCAGTACCTGGACGACTACGTACAGTCCAATCGCCTGCCCGGTGCGGTGCTGCTTCTAAAGAAACCTAATGAGCCCGTATGGGCGGGAGCGCAGGGGTACTCTAACCTGGAGCACCAGACTCCTATGCAAACCAATACACCCGTTAGAGCCGGGAGTATTTCCAAGACATTTGTTGCCACTCTGGTGATGCTCCTGAAAGAACAGGGCAAACTGGGGCTGGATGATACACTAGCTGATCTGCTGCCCAAGGTAAAAGGAAAGATACCGCAGGCCGACCAGATCACCCTGCGACACCTGCTTAGCAATACCAGCGGCCTGTTTGACCCGGTCAATGATGATATACACTACCAGTTGAATATGGTAAATAACCCCGCTCGCAGAACCGCTATGAGCGCCGATGAAGTACTGCAGCGGTATGTGTATGGCCGGGCCCTGGCCTTTAATCCGGGCGAACGGTACAGCTACAGCAACACCAACTACCTGCTGCTCGGACAAATCATTGAGAAAACAGAAAATAAACCGCTACAGGCCGTACTGGACAAACGGATCAACCAACCGCTGGGCCTGAAGAATACCTTTATAGATAAACGGGAAGATCATAACGTAGCCCGCGGCTACGCCGACTTCTACGCCAACGGCCAACTGATGGACGTAACGGCGCTGGACCACGCCGATGGGGACGGAGCCTACGGTGGTCTGGTATCTACGGCATCTGATTTGTTCAGATTCAGCGAAGCCTTGTTTGGAGGAAAGCTCGTGAGTGCAGCCACTCTGAAAGAAATGATGACGCCCTTCCCCGTCCGTCAGGGGGAGTCTATCTATGGGCTGGGCATTGACCAATGGCCCTCCACGACACTGGGTACCGGCTACGGCCACAATGGTAGCCTGATCGGAGCCGAGGCCAACGTCTTCTACTTCCCGGATCAGCAGTCCACCTTCGTCATTCTGACCAACTACGGCAGCGGCTCCCGAAAGAACTTTCTGGATGAAGTACTACACAATAAGTAGTTCTGTGCTACCCCTTATATATTTTTGATTAAGGCAGTTGTAGTCTGAGAATCCCCTTTGGGAGCGAGTCTTTACCCGCTCCCAAAGGGGATAATTATTGGCCAGCGGCCGGTGTAATGGTCAGGTTTGCAAAATCACCTTCTGAATTATTCCCGACCCACAGCCCCACCGAACCCGTCTGCTGAGTACTTAACTTGTCCACCACCAGGCTGGGCTGCTCAGCCCCGTTGACGAATACACTTACCTTGGGCGACGCGACCACTACTTTTACATGAAACCAGCCGTTGGGGTCGGGCGCGTTGGCCAAGGGTTGCTCATACTTATCGGGAAATTCGCTGCGGAGCTTGGGCCAGTCGTAGCCGGGCATGGATATGTACTGTACGCTGTGGCTGCGGCGGACGGGGTCATCGGACCGGAAGTTGAAGGGGCGGAAGTAGATGGCATCGTAGGTCCCCAGATCTTTGCCGTGAAAGGCTATCCCCAGAAAACTCTGCTGTAGCACATCCTTACCCCGTACGTCAAATTCTATTTCGCCGTTGCCAAACTCTACATCGTTTAGCCAGATGATCCCCGCGCCGGGCTTGGCGTCCATGTGAATGGCTTTTCTTGATTCACCGGTCAGGACAGTTGCCTGCCGGTTCTGAGCCTTGTATTTGTTAGAGTTAAGTACCTGCGTTAAATCCAGTTCCGTTCTTTTTTGCGCGCTGGCAGTCGGAACCGCCACCCATTGAACCAGCGTGCAGAGCACTACTACTGTCAGGAGATGTTTCATGGCTAAGGAGTATATAGGTTAATGTAAAAGTTGCTCTTTAAAGTACTCACACCTCTCCTTCCGCGCGTACCTCCAGCCTGTAGCCCACCCCGTGTACTGCCACGAGACGGACACTGGAGTCGGGTTGTAAAAGCTTACGAAGCCGCGATACAAACACATCCACACTCCTGCCTACAATGACTCCCTCATCCTCCCAGACTGATTTTAGGATAAAGTCACGTTCGAGCAGTTGGTTGGGATGGATGGCGAAAAGGTGCAGCAGCTTGGCCTCACGGTAGGTGAGCGACTGGCGGGTACCTGCCACTTCCATTGACTGGTCGGCAGGGTGAAAAAGTATTTGCCCGATCGGTATGCCAGCCGGGCGCTCCTTATCCGGGAGAGCAGGAGCGGTAGCCGGGCTCTTTGTGCGCGTACTTCGGTACCATACCAGTCCACCAACCGACGCCAGCAAAAAGCCCAGTGTCCCCGCCCACCACATGCCTACCGGTGCGGGCGTTGGTGCGGGAGCGGCCTCGGGCGCAGCGAAGGTTACCTGCAGCAGGTGACAACCACCTGCCTGTTGCCGGCCGGTACAGGGTACTTTGCCTGCCTCGGTAAAATCAAGAATATTATAGCCCAGTTGCACTTCACCCTTTTCACAATCCAGCACGGCCACGTTGTACCCGACACTGAGGCGGTGAAGGGTGAGCGACTCCTGCAGCAGGGCCGGGATTCGGTCATAATCAAAGGACTCTTCCAGTTGAATGCTGTAAGTCGTAGCGCTGACGTGGCGCACTGGCGGGATCAGAGTAGTGGAGTCGCCCCGTTCCAGCAGCAGGTGGTGGGCTGTACGCCGCAGGGCCAGGTCTGCCTTCTGCGCAAACTGACGTCTATCCTCCCGCCGATTATCTTCGGGAGCCAGTCTGACAAATTGCGCAAACAACAGCATCGACAGCAACAGTACGGTGCCCACTACGACCTTTCCCATAGATTTTTTAATACATCAATTCAAACCATTAAGTACCTGATCTAGCAACCGTCGCCGGTTTTGTTCCGCAAAAGCAGCCAGTTACAAAACGGAAAACCATTTACCCGGATTACCCGCCTTGCCTCTATCTGACTTTTCTCCGTTGGCTCAATCACCAGTTCATCCCCCGCCTGGGCATGCGCCAGTATCTTGCCCAGTTCCACCTCCCGCAGCGGCTGGCCAAAATCGGAGCCCGTTAGACTCACTACCGCTGTACCCCGTTTCACGTATATTCGGAAGGGAATTTTAACGGCTTCATCCGTTTCAGGATCGGCCACTACTACAGCCAGAGTACCCCGACTCCCGACCGACAGGCTGGCAGCATACAGCGGCTTACCGTTTAGCAGAACAGAAGTTTCGTTAAGACCCTCTACCTCCGTCCGACCAAACCCACAGGTACCGGCCACCAGCGCCGCCAGTATAGCTATCTTTACAATCAGGTGCTTTTTCATTGGATCAGGATTTCGTTGTGAGGTAATGCGTACTGGTTATTCACGGAAAGCAGGACAATGGAGTCGCCCCGCTTGCACCGGGTCAGTACCTTTTGAATATCGACCTGCTTAAAATCCTCTTTCGAGTACATCGCCAGTGTATTGGTTTCCTTATCCCTGATCGCAACCTTGAAGAAGATCTCAGCCACCCGGCTAACCTTATCAGCAGACAAATCAACGGTCTGAACGGTGAGGACACCTACCGAAGTAGCGAGCAGTACGCATTTGCCTTTAGGGCTGTACTCGTCTACCACCAGTTGAGTACCCAGAAAAGCGGCGGTGCAGTGTTTGAATGGGTCCTGGGCGTAGGTCAGGCTGTTCAGCAGTGCGTAAGCCACCAGAAACATAAGTCCGGTCTTGATTTTCATTTTGGTAAAAATTTAGTGTACCGGACAAATGTAACGGCTGCTATTTCAAAGGCTCAATAACGCGCGTAAAAGAGTGTTAAGGAAATGTAAAAGTAGCTAACACCTTTAATACCAATAAGTTACCATTACCAATTCATTATCTTATTACCTTTTATTATTTATGAATAGTGTATGAAAAAGTTGAATGGTACCGCTCCTATGGAGCTTTTACTATGACTTTTTTAATGTTTCTACTTAAGTTGTGCCACTCCGGGGCTAAATACTGCTAGCCAGCCTCGAAGGGACGGTACTTTAGTAGAAATAAAAGTAGCCTGCCAACAAAAGATCCGTAGGTGCGACACCTCTTCTATTCCTTCATAATGAATTAAAAATCCTTAATTCTCCATTAATCACTTCGCAAGCTTTTTACCGGATTCATCAAAGCTGCCTTGACAGACTGAAATGAAACCGTCACCAACGCAATTACCGTCACCAGCAGGCCGGCCACTACGAACATCCACCACTCCATGTTAATCTTGTAGGCAAAGTCGGCCAGCCACTTATCCATGAAGTACCAGGCAATGGGCGAGGCAATGACCATCGCCACCAGCACCAGTAGTACAAAGTCTCTGGAAAGCATAAGCACCACGCTTCCCACACTCGCCCCCAGTACTTTACGGATACCTATTTCGCGCGTTTTCTGCTGCGTCACCAGCGATATAAGGCCGTATAGACCCAGACAAGAAATAAGGATAGCCAGTCCGGCGAAGTAGCCGATGAGGGTACTGCGGCGCTGCTCGCGGTCGTAGAGCTGCGCCAGGTTCTGATCTACAAATTCGTAGTCGAAGCTCTTTTCGGGGAAGTACTTATCCCACTCGGCCTGTACCTGCTTCAGGGTCGTCTCCACCTGGTTGGGGCGGAGCTTTATGGACACCAGCGTCAACTGGGGCTGCACGATGCTCATTACCTGGCTGGTGATAGGCCCGTACAGCGACTGGTTATGAAAGTCCTTCAGTACACCCACTACCCGACCGGACCGGCCTTCCACATTGAGCGATTTTCCGACTGCCGCTTCGGGCGAGGGCCAGCCAAATTCCTTCACGGCGGTTTCATTGATCAGGTACCCTTCGGTTTTATCGGTGCCGTACTGCTCCGAAAAATCCCGCCCGGCTACCAGTTGCAAACCGTAGGTATCAGCAAAGTTATAGTCCACGGCCAGCACCGACACGAACAGGTTGTCCTCGGCAGTGCGGCCTTCGGGTACTACGTTGCGCCGTACGCTACCATTGCCCAACGGCTGGCTTGATAGCGTCACCGCCTCAACCTGCGGATTCTGCGTCAGTACTTCGCGGAAGGTACTTAATCGCTGGTAGCTGCTGTCGGAAGCGGTGGCGAATACATTGGTAATCTTAGGGTTGCGGATATTAGCAGTAATGATAAAGTCTTTGTTGAAGCCCAGCGGCTGATTCTGTAAGTAGTCTAATTGTCGCCACATCACCAGGGTACCAATGATCAGCGCCACCGACGTCACAAACTGTACCCCCAGTAGTACCTGACGCAACATACCACCACGCGCCTTGCCGCTCAGGAAGTTGCCTTTCAAGGTCGTGACCGGCTGGAAACCGGACACCACAAAAGCCGGATAGATACCCGACAGTACACCCGCGCCCAGGGCTATGCCTACAAACAGGAGCATCAGCAGGGCATCGTTCAGGAAGTACTCCATGGTCAGCTGTTTGTCGGTCAGCTGATTCAGGACCGGTAGCAACCCACCAATCAGCACCAGTGCCAGCACCAGCGCCATCCCACTCAGCAGCAGCGACTCTCCCAGAAACTGCAACACCAGCTGCTGCTTCTGGCTGCCCAGTACCTTACGGATACCAACCTCTTTGGCACGCTTCAGGGAGCGGGCCGTCGAGAGGTTGATGAAGTTGATGCAGGCGATCAGGAGCGTAAGCCCGGCAATCCCCAGGAACACGTACAGCCGCGACATACTACCTACAGGCTCGGGGGTATTGTCTGTCCGGGTGCGTAGGTAGAAGTCACGCATAGGCTCCAGCATGTAATCAATGCCATCGGCCACCTGGGCATCAGCATGGGCTTTGATGAACTGCGGAAAACGGGCATTGACCCCGTCGGGCGAGCGGCCTGGACGCAGCAGTACGTAGGTATAGGAGTGCGAAATCACCCAGTTATAGGGCAGGTTCTCTCGCGCCCGCTCAGTTTCGGTGGCGTACATGGTTTCGTAGTTGGCCAGTAGCTCCGGGTGAATGTGGGAGTTGTCGGGGAAGTCTTTGACTACACCACTCACCTTCATAGGGTACTTGCCTTCGTAGATGAGAGTCTGCCCCATGGGGTCTCCTTCGCCAAAGTACCTATGTGCGGTTTTCTCGGTAAGTACTATGGAGAATTTATCCCGCAGCGCCTCCCGCGGATTTCCTTTTACAAACTCAAAGGAGAAAATATCCAGAATAGCCGGGTCAGTAAAGTAAAGTTGTTCTTCGTCGTACTTGGCGGCGGCATTAGCTCCCGACTGCTTCACCTCCACCGTAGCCGGACTCCGGAACATCCGGGCAGAAGTTTCTACTTCCGAGAATGTCTCGGCCAGCAGTGGTGATACCGGTGGGGGCGTCAGGGCCAGCGGCTGCTCCAGACCCGCGAAGCGGGGCAGGTAGGTAATGCGGTATATACGGTCAAAGCGCTCCTGGAACTGGTCGTAGCTCAATTCGTGCCGTACGAAGATACCAATCAGAAAGCAGCAGGTCAGCCCCACCGTCAGACCAATAATGTTGATAAAGGAGAGCACTTTCTGGCCCCATAAGTTCCGCCAGGCTATTTTGAAGTAGTTTTTAATCATGAGCTTTGCTAGCTGGTAGACATTGGCTATTAGCTGGTAGTTTTAGCTTAAAATAGATTGTAGAGACGCAATATCTTGCGTCTCTACGTCTCGCCCGATTTTTTAGTATTTTTGTTATATATCAAATGGAATGGTATGGAAAATCAGAAATTAAGCTCTCTGCAACTCGAATTACTGAATGTATATTCTTTTCAGCCAGACGAAAAGGACCTTCTTGCCATCAGAAAATTGCTTGCTGACTACTTCTCAGATAAGCTTATCGGTAAAGTAGAACAGGCAGTCTCCGAAAAAAACATTACCGAAGAGGACCTCGACCGCTGGCTCAATGAATAAACTTCGCGTTGTTCTGGACACCAACGTCTTTTTGGTATCTCTGGCTCCCCACTATAAGTACCACTGGTTATATCAGTCCCTAATTCAGGGGAAATATGAATTGGCCGTATCAAACGAAATTCTAATAGAGTACCAGGAACAGATAGCCTTACGCTATGGTCTTCAGCGAACCGATACAACACTGGACTTCTTGCTAATGCTTCCAAATATCCACCTATTTAATCCATCGTATCTGTGGCAGCTCATTGAAAGTGACAAAGATGACAATAAGTTTATTGATTGCTTCCTTGCCAGCCAGTCTGACTATATCGTAAGCAACGACCGCCATATTCACCAGATCAAAACCATCGACTTCCCTCCCATTCAGGTACTTCGCTACGAAGAATTTGAGCAACGGTATCAATCTGACTTCGTATCATAGTATCTCTACATTATCCCTTCCTCCAAGCGGTGGCCGCCGTGCGGAGGAAGGGATAATGTAGTCACCGATCGTACATGTACTTTCGGCACTTTCCTCCTACATTACTCACTCCGCAGCGATTTCACCGGGTTCATCAGCGCGGCTTTGATACTCTGGAAACTGACGGTGGCAAAGGCAATGGTCACGGCCATAACCGCAGCTACCAGGAATACCCACCAGTGGATATCGGTCCTGTACTCAAAGTTTTGCAGCCACTCGGACATGAAGTACCAGGCAATGGGTGAGGCAATGAGGAAGGCAATCAGTACCAGCTTCAGGAAATCTTTAGAAAGCAGCCCTACGATGCTGCCGATCGAAGCGCCCATTACTTTGCGTACTCCAATTTCCTTAGTGCGCTGCAGGGTACTGTATGATGCCAGCCCCAGCAGCCCCAGACAAGAGATAAAAATAGCCAGGATAGCAAAGTTTAGGAATAGCTTCTCAAAACGCTCTTCGCTGCGGTACTGCCGGTCAAAGAACTCGTCCATGAAGTAGTAGCTGAACGGCCGGTTAGGTACCAGCTGGTTCCATTTGGCTTCTACGGCCTTGATGGTTTCGGGAATGTTACCACCTGCCAGTTTTACCGATACCAGGCTGCTTCCCCCGGGCTCTATGCGCATGGTGAGGGGCTTGATTTTTTCCTGCAAGGACCGGAAATGAAAATCCTTAATTACTCCGACAATTTTACCCTCACGTCCCCACTGTTTAAATCGGCGGCCGATGGCTTCCTCCGGCGTACTGTACCCGAATAACTTGGTGGCCGCTTCGTTCATGACCATGGCCTGGGTAGTATCCGTCCCAAACTCCCGTGAGAAGGGCCGTCCGGCGGCCATTTTTAATTTATAGTGAGGAATATAATCAAAGTCAACGAAGTACAGGTCCAGGTTAGCGATCTGCAGATCGCCGCTCTTGTTTTCTATTTCGGAGTAAGCTCCGGGATTACCACCACCCGGTACGCTGGACGAAAGAGCGGTAGACATAACACCCGGTATTGAAGCCAGCGACTCCTTAAAATTAACCTTGGCCGGGTCACCCTGCGTGTTCACAATCAGCATCTGGTCTTTACTGAAACCCAGATCACGATCCCGCATGTAGTTCATCTGGGTAAAGACAATAATAGTAGCAATGATCAGGGCAATGGAAATAGCGAACTGAGCCGCTACCAGCCCCTTACGTAGCAAGATACCACGAACACTGGTGGCAAAACGACCTTTCAGGACGACTATTGGCTCAAAGGAAGATAGGACCAGAGCCGGATAGAAACCTGCCAGTATACCAATGAGAATAGAGGCAATGAACATGCCCAGTACATACAGTCCATTATCAAGAATGCCGGTACTGATGGTCTTACCCGCCAGATCGTTGAACAGCGGGATCAGCAGGGCAGAAAGTAGTATAGAAAGTACAAAGGCAATCATACACAGCAGGATGGACTCCGCGATAAACTGCCGCGCCAGCAGCGCCCGGGGGGCGCCTACTACCTTACGTACCCCTACCTCCTTGGCCCGTTCGGCCGAGCGGGCGGTGGTCAGGTTTACGAAGTTGATACAGGCAATCAGCAGAATAAAGACCGCCACTATGGAGAAGATGTACACGTTGTTGGCATTGCCCTGGCTCTCACGGGTGGAGTGCAGGTATATGTCTCTGAGCGGTTCCAGAAACAGCGTGTAGTGCATCTTGTTATCCTTCATCAGCTTACCGGCCCGGGTTTCCAGAAAAGCCGGAAGCTTTTTCTCCAGCGTACTTCCGGTAGTACCGGGCTTCAGCAACAGGTAAGTCGAAGCCCCAAAGTTGCCCCACTGATCATCAATACCCTTGGCAAACCGCTGGGTAAAGGTTGACATGGAAACAAAGACATCCGCTTTTACCTGCGAGTTCTCAGGTATATTTTTCATTACGCCCGTTACCGTCGCTACCAGCCCTTCGCCAGTTAGCAGTAGGTTCTGGCCTATGGGGTCCTCTTTGCCAAAGTACTTTTCGGCGGCTTTTTCGGAAAGTACGATACTTAACTGCTCTTTCAGAGCCGTTTTGGGATTTCCCTTGATCAGCTCAAAGTCGAATACCTGAAAAAGAGAGGAGTCGGCATAAGCCGAATTTTCTTCCTGGAACTTGATGTCTCCCTTCCTGACCAGCAGGCTTTCGCCACTCACCCGGGTAAAGGCTTCCACCTCGGGCAGATCAGCCTTGATAGCCGGAGCAAAGGCCCAGGAGGTAGCCGAGGTATTAATGGTTTCGGAAGGCGTTTTTATGTCTGTTACCAACCGGTAGATTCGGTCGGCTTTGGAGTGGAAGGCATCATAGCTCAACTCAAAATTGACATAGATGAAGATCAGGAAGCAGGCCGACATACCGACGGTCAGTCCCATGATGTTAATAAAGGAGTACACCTTGTTCTTCAAAAGGTTACGCCAGGCGATTTTGAGGTAGTTTTTGATCATGGCTTTGGAGTTGGTATTTTGGTTTAATCAAAAGCTATACCAAGACCGACACCTCGCTGTATATCAGTATATTATAAACAGACACCTGAACAAAACTGTCCGATATCGGACAGTTTTGTTCAGGTGCGGACGCGGCTTTGTTGTAAGATTTTGGATTAGGATCAGGTACCGGGTTAGTTCCCGGTCTGGACATCGTCATTACGGATGCCTCGCTTGTTTTTCTTGATGGCTTCCTTCAGCTTTCCAAACTTGTAGTTCAGGCTGAACTGGTAGGAGCGGAAATAATCCAGCCGCTCGTTGGACTGCACAAAGTCAGGCCCGAAGGACTCCCGGTAGTCGCGTCTGAATTTGGTAAAAGGATTATTCACTGCGGCCGAAAAGGACAGCTTGTCTTTAACTACATCTTTGTTGACGCTGAACGCTGAGCTGATCATACGGTTGGAGGTACCCTGCAGGCTCAGGTTAGGACCGTTGACATTCAGATTCGCATTGACGCGCCACCCCTTCTCCAGTCGGTAGCCCGTCGACAAGGCCATATTGTACATGAGTCCCTGGTTTTTGATCAGCACCCCGTTTACCAGTCCTTGTACCATACCGTAGGCCGCCCGGCTGTTTAGGCTCATATTCCATCGTTTGGTAATCGGATAGTTCACGTTCAGGCTTGCGCTAGGTAGCTTGGCCCGGCCGGTATTGCCAAACGTGGTGCGGGTAATCCGGGTAGTAGAGTCATATATCGACACCGGAAAGATCAGATCCCGGAAATACGTAAAGCCCAGTCCAATATTAACCGATCCTTTTTTGGACCAGTTATAGCCCAATTGGATATCATTGACCAGGGCGGGCCGCAGGTTAGGGTTTCCCGTCCGCTCAAAGTTTGGATTTGATCTGTCCACAAAGGGATTCAGCTGGTAAATACCCGGCCGCTGTATACGCTGTGAATAACCAAGATTCAGCGCCTTACCACCTTTGAACTTCCGATTGGCAGATAGGGATGGTATCACGTTGAAGTAGTTCTGTCGTACCTTCAGTTCGGTAAACTGAAAATCCGCGTTAATGATCGTCTGCTCTATACGGACGCCCCCTTTGAGGCCCCAGTTTTTGAAGTTGTACTGGTACGTATTGTAGGCGCCGTAGACATTCTGCTCGTTCCGGAACTGATTGCTCAGGCCGGGCTGTATCTCAAACTCCCCCGTTTCGGTGTTCTGGCTGTGGTGCCGGAAATCACTCTCGTTGATCCGGAGAATGGCTTTGGCCCCGGCTTCAACCGTTAGTTTTTTCACCGGGTACACGTAGTCCATCTGGTAGGTTTGTTCGGCGAAGCCCTGATCGTTTAGCTGGCGGTAATCAGGCTGGAAGTAGGCTACCTCATCCGTGATGTCAATCGTGTTTCTTTGCTCATTGCGGTACGAGAAATAGCGGTACGAAAAGGTGAGCATCCGGTTTTTATCCGCCCTGAACCCTTTCTGGTAGTTCAGTGCTGCATCCATACCCGTGCCCCGGCCCTGGGTAAAATTGTTCAGGTTATACCCTTGCAAAAGAAGGTCATCGCGCAGGAGCCGGCTGTCCTGCCCCATCCGCCCGTTGGAGCGGCTGCCGTTAATATTAAATTGTCCCGAAAACAGGTTCAGGCTGTCCAGTTCGTAGCTTAGTTCATATCCCAAATAAGCACTATTATTACGTGACTGCTGGCTGCCGTTCTGAAAAAGGCTCGTTGGCTGCATGCCGGTGGTAGTGCGCTGAGTGGCAATCGAAATACGCGGAGAAGTAAAGGTATTGGCCCCGCCAATGACCGACATACCAAACTTGCCTACTTTGGCTGAAAAAGAGCCTCCCACACCGGGACCGCCAATCGGGAAGCGCTCACTTATATTCAAGGTACCATTATACCCATTGTCGACCTTTTTGTTGGTAATGATGTTGATGATCCCCGCCAGCCCCTCGGCATCGTACTTGGCCGGTGGCGTGGTAATAACCTCAATGCGCTGAATGGAGGAAGCCGGCATAGACCGCAGGATATCCTTGTAGTTCCGCTCAACCATGCTGGACGGCTTGCCGTTGATCAGGATCCTGAAGTCGGTGTTGCCCTTGAGCAGGATGTTGTCATCGGCATCCAGCGAAAGCAGAGGTACCTTGCGCATCATTTCCAGTACGCTGAAAACTTTGCTTTCCGGATCCGCCTGCAGGTCATAGGCAATGCGGTCTACCTCCTGGACCACGATGGGTTTGGCTGCCTTCACCGTTACCTCTTTTAGCCCGACGGTACCCTGGCTGAGGTAGAGCGGGCCCAGATCCAGGTGCTGCCGGGTACTATCCGTAAGGTCCGCGGCTACGGTTTTGGGCAGGTACCCTACACCTACCAGGCTTACCAGGTACTTGCCCGGGCGCAGGCCTTTAAAGGCAAAAGTACCGTCCGTCCGGGTGTAGTCTACTTTCAGGAGGGTACCAGGGTTGGTCATCAGGTGAACCGTGATAAAATCCAGTTTCTTCTGGCTGGCAGAGTCGGCCAGGGTACCGGTGATGGAAGCTGTACCGGAGGTACTTTGGGCCAGAGCAGCCGGAGCGAAAAGCAGGAGTCCACAGGCCACCAGCCAGGACATCAGGATCGTACTCGTTCTGTTTTTCATGGTAGTAATTTTCATGGCTAATAGATTATGTTAGGCATAGGGATTCCGCTGAAAACCATTGTGTTTTTCAGGGTATTGCTGATTGGTACTTCGAATTAGAGTGGGGTTACTCTTCTAAGCGAATGCTGTTTCTTTTGGCCGGCTTCTGTTCTTCTTTAACTATTATAATGAACGAATATATAAAAAGGTACTTTGCGTAACAAGGTACCTTGTTGGAATTTATGGTTTAAATGATAAGCGGTTACTGGGTAGGGCAAGTGGTAAACGAAAAGCAGAGTTAGCCTCTGTTACCAATGTCATTGTTGCTCCCCTCTCCCTTTCCGGGTTGGTAGCAACAAGATTAGTGAGTACATGGGATAACCTAGATTAGATGGGATGGAAAGCCGCAAAAATGGGACGAAGCGGCGGCTTAATTCAGCAGGCACATGGGAGCAGCGGTCAACTGTCGCCGCGCTATAGCATAAAACTGTCGTGGAGACGCCATAAGCTGCGTCTCCACGACAGTTTCAGATAGAAAGATTTCTCTCGAAATCGGATAGGCAAGTACCGTTATTCGCCTGATTTAAGACTCTTCACCGGATTGATCATAGCGGCTTTGATACTCTGGTACGATACGGTAAGTAAGGTAATAGCCATAGCACCCAGGCCCGACAAGATAAATACCCACCACGAAATACCGGTACGATACTCGTAGGTTTCCAGCCACCCGTACATGAAGTAGTAGGTAATGGGTGCGGCGATGAAAAAGGAAATAATCACCAGCATGGTAAAGTCCTTAGAAAGGAGTCGCCACAGCGTAAATACCGAAGCCCCCAGTACCTTACGTACGCCAATCTCCTTGGTACGTTGCTCGGCGGTAAAGGAAGCCAGACCAAATAGACCCAGACAGCTAATGAATACGGCAAGTCCGGCAAAGGCTCCCGCCAGCTTACCGATACGCTCTTCGGCCCGGAACTTGGCATCGTACTCCTCATCCGTAAATTTATAGTCGAACGGGCTATTGGGACTATGTACTTTAAAGACTGCTTCTACCTTAGATATGGCTTCTTTTACGGGTATACCTGGCTGGAGCTTAATATTGATAATGTTGGCCCAGTCGTAGTTCATGGTAAATATGGTAGGCTTAATGGGTGTATAGGGCGACTCCATCACCATATTCTTTACCACCCCCACTACCTGATACGGCGTATCGTTCCACCGAATGGTTTTGCCTACTATATCTTTCAATCCCGTGAGTTCTACGGCTGCTTCGTTCAGGATCAGGGCGGATGTATCGGTCGAGTACGCGCGGGAGAAGTCCCGTCCTTCAATAATATTCCAGCCGATGGTTTTGCCAAAGTCGTGTGTACAGGCCACGGTACCAAAGAGCGGGAGCGAGTTAGGGTCTTTGCCTTCCCATTCGAACCCGATCTGGTTGGACCATACTCCGGTAGCGGGGCTTGATGACACACTCATCTCAGCCACGGCTCCTGACTTCAGCAGGCCGTCCCGCAACACATCGTACTTGCCATTCAACTCATTATTAATATTGGTCTGAATGAGTCCCTCCCTCGAGTACCCCACCGGACGGTTCTTGGCGTGCTGGATCTGATTGAAAACGACAATGGTACCGATAATGAGCACAATGGAAACGGTAAACTGTACCACTACCAGTACCTTGCGGGGAACCGCTGCCCAACGCCCCACCCGGAAGGTACCTTTCAGTACGCTGAGCGGGTTGAAAGAAGACAAGTACAAGGCAGGATAACTTCCGGACAGGAAGCCGGTCATAGCCGTAAAAAGCAGGATCAGGAGCCAGAATACAGGATTTGCATAGGGGATACGTACTTCCTTGCCGGCTACCTCGTTGAACCAGCCCAGCGACAGCAGCACCATAATAATAGACAGCAGGAAAGCGAAGGAAACAACCAGAAACGACTCGCTATAAAACTGGAAGATTAGCTGCTCCCGCAGCGAACCAATGGCTTTACGGACCCCTACCTCCTTGGCTCGCTTCTCAGAACGGGCGGTGCTCAGGTTCATAAAATTGATACAGGCCAGCGCCAGCACAAAGATGCCAATAATGCCAAAGAGCCACACAAACGTGATGCGGCCTCCAATATTTTTGCCATCCTTAAACTCAGAGTGCAGGTGCCACTTGCTCATGGGGTGCAGGAAGTACTCTGGATTCTCCTGCGGCGTAGAGTGCGGTTTCTCCACGTCTTTGATTTTAGCCGTTACTTTATCAAAGTCAGCCTTATCACTGATCTGGACGTAAAGCTGGAAGGAGTGGTTGCCCCATTGATCCTTTGAGTTTTTGACCCACTCCTGGTCGGCCTCGTAAGCGGCCCAGGGTATATAGAAGTAGGTTTCGTGGAAATCGTTGTTGAAGGGTAGGTCTTCAAAGATACCCGTTACTTTGAGGTCGGTCTTATTATCGATCTTAATGATCTTGTTCAGCGCTTCTTCCTTACCAAACAGGGCCTTAGCAACCGACTCAGACAAGATAATGGACGAAGGCTCCCGAAGGGCCGTCTGGTACGAGCCTTTAATCATGCGGAGCGAGAGCATCTCGGGCAGATCCGGCTCTGAGTACATGCCGCTCTTGATAATCTTGGTTTGCCCGTTGGCCAGTACGTGATCAAAGTTCCAGGAAGCCTGGGCTATGTGCTTGAAATCAGCTGCATACTTATTCTGAATTTCCCCCCGTATTGGTAGCGATACCGCCCGACTACTGCCGGTACTCCCATTGAAGGTCTGGTTGAGCATCACCTGAGCTACCCGGTCGTAGTTCTTGTGGTACTTGTTAAAGGATAGCTCATCCCATATCCACAGTCCAATCAGGATAGCGACCGCCATACCCACGGCCAGGCCAAAAATGTTAATGAAGGTGTAGACCTTGTTTTTCAACAGGTTCCGCAGGGCTACTTTGAGGTAATTTCTGATCATGGCATTTTGGTTAAGGTTGCTTGGTAAGGAGAAAAGCAGGAAAGGATAAAAGGAGGAAGGGAGAAATTACTTTCCTCCTTTCCTCCATTTCTACCTTTACTCCTCCTCTTATTCTGTTCGTAAAGACTTCACCGGATTCATTAACGCTGCTTTGATAGACTGAAAACTTACAGTTAGTAGCGCCACCCCCACTACCAGCAGCCCCCCCAGTACAAAAACCCACCAACTTATTTCGACGTGGTAAGCAAACTTACCCAGCCAGTCATTCATGAGGTACCAGGCGGGATAAGCGGCCAGCAGCAGGGCTATAAGTACTAGTGCGACAAACTCCCGGGAAATAAGGGTAAGTACACTCACCACCGAAGCGCCCAGTACTTTGCGCACTCCAATTTCGCGGGTGCGCCGCTCCACCGTAAACGAAGCCAGCCCAAACAACCCCAGACAGGAGATAAAAATGGCTAATCCCGAAAACCAGCTGGCCAGTTGTCCGATCTGCATTTCGCTCTTGTACATTTTATCATACTCCTGATCCAGGAACTGGTACTTGAAGGGATAGCCTGGCAGCAGAGATTTATAGACTTCTTCCAGCTTCGCCAGCGACTGGGGCACGTTCTGTCCATCCAGCCTTACCAAGGTAATCCAGGTATACTGGGGCTGATAGGTGATAACAGTAGGCTCAATGGGTGAATGGATCGACGAGAGATGAAAGTCTTTGACTACGCCAATGATCGTGCCCTTCCAGGTATCACCAAACTCAACCGGCGTTCCCACGGGATCTTTCAATCCCATGCGCCGGGCGGCCTCTTCATTGATGATAATATGAGTGGAATCAGCACCAAAGTCTTCTGAAAAGTTCCGGCCATCTTTAAGCTGCAGCCCCATAGTAGGTATCATATCCTGATCCCCGTTGATTACCGCAAAAAGGGTTTTATCATCCTCGGTCTTACCCGGCCAGCGGAGGCCGTTCTCACGGTTGGTGGGTCCGTTGAATACCGTATTAGCCACCGTTACCGATTCTACACCCGGTACTTTGCTAAATTCAGCATGCGCTAGTTCGTACCGTTTGTAGTTAAGGTCTTCGGTCGAAAACAACAGTACATTGTCTCTGCTGTACCCGAGGTTCATATTCCGGATGTAGTTGACCTGCTGGTATACTACCAGCGTACCGATGATCAGCAGGATAGACAGCGTAAACTGCATCACCACCAACGACTGCCGGATCCGGACTGCGCCGCCACCGGGTTGCATCCGCCCCGCTTTTAGTACCTTGACCGGCTGGTAGGCCGAGAGAACAAAAGCCGGATACAGCCCCGCCAGCAGGCTGGTAACAAGCAATATACCCAGGTAAGTAGCCAGATACGTTTCATTCTGCCATTCAACCTGAATCTGTCGCGACAGCAGGTCATTAAACATGGGGAGTACCAGAGATACGATAAGTATGGCCAGCACACCAGCAAAAGCGGTGAGTAACATAGATTCGCCCAGGAACTGCCAGACCAACGCATGCTTGTCAGCGCCCGCCACCTTACGTACCCCCACCTCTTTGGCGCGCTGAGTAGCACGGGCCGTGGATAGATTCATGAAATTGATACAGGCGATCAGCAGTACAAAAATGGCTACAATAGTAAATAGGCGGACATAGGTAATGCGTCCTCCTCCGTTGTACTGTCCATTCTTGAAGTCATAACGCAGGTACCAGTCCTGAGCCGCGTGCAGAAACAGCGTAATGTTTTTGCTGCCCGCTTCATGCTGGCCGACCATATCTTTGATTTTCTGATTTACTTTTTCTGCCTCTGTACCGGGTTTTAGTAGTAGGGCTGTGCGGATGTTGTTGTTTCCCCATGAATCCGGGTTCATCTGCTGCTCCCGGATGTAGTCCGTTATAGGCATCAGCCAGTCAAACTTGTAGGTGGAGTTGGCGGGTACATCCTTGAGTACTCCTACTACCTTGTAGTCCAGCTTCTGGCTGATCCGGATGGTTTTGTTGATAGGATCGTCGCTACCAAAGTACTTGGCAGCTAATTTTTCGGAGATGAGTACGGTATTGGGTTCGGTGAGAGCGGTCTTTCTATCGCCGGACAAGAGTGGGAACGTGAAAACCGTCAGGAAGTCCGGATCTACGTAGAGCCCCCGCTCTACAAACGTTTTTTCTTTATAGTTAAAAAGCCTCTCATCGCCCCAGGAGATGCGCGAGGCCGCCTCTACCTCCGGGACATCCCGCTTTATGGTAGCCGCAGCCGGCATGGGAATGGATGAAAAGGTAGCCACCTCAGCGCCGTTGGCCTGGTGCTCCATGACATTATAGATGCGCTCGTAGTTGGCATGAAACCGGTCCATACTTACCTCATCCTTTACCCACAGGAGGATCAGCATGGTGGTGGCTAGCCCTACGGCTAACCCCGTAATATTGATGAAGCTGAACGCCTTATGCTTCGTCAGATTTCGCCAGGCTATTTTGAAGTAGTTTTTGATCATGGACTTATAAGGATAAAAGGAGGAAAGGAGAAAAGTAACTATACTGAATAGCACTTTTGGGACTTTCCTCCTTTCCTGCTTTACTCCGTTTTTAAAGATTTCACCGGATTCATGAGAGCGGCTTTGACCGATTGGAAACTTACCGTTACCAGCGCTACACCTACGGCAAGCAGTCCGGCTACTACGAATACCCACCAGGGGATGTTGATGCGGTAGACAAAATCCTGTAACCAACGATCCATGGCGTACCAGGCGAGTGGCGAAGCAATGACAATGGCGATCAGGACAAGTTTGAGAAAATCCTGCGAGAGCAGGGCTACGATACTACCCACGGAGGCGCCAAGTACTTTACGGATACCGATCTCCTTGGTACGGAGTGCCGTCGTATAGGCCGACAGGCCAAACAGCCCCAGACACGCCAGAAAAATGGACAGAAACGCAAACACACTGAAAATACGGCCGGTGCGGGTTTCGGTAGCGTAGAGTTTATTGAACTCCTCATCCAGAAACTGGTACTCAAAGGGACGGCTGGTGATCAGTGCGTTCCATTTGCTTTCCAGAAACTGCAAAGTACCCGGCAGCTGATTTCCCGACAGCTTTACCAGTAGTACATTACCATACCCCTCGGGGAAGATGACCAGCGGACGGATCGTCTCGCGCATGGAGGCAAAATGAAAGTTCTCCACTACGGCCTTTACTTCACCCTTACGATTCTGGCCCATATCTATCTTCTGACCAATGGCCTGCTGCGGGGTCCAGCCCAGCTCTTTGGCAGCAGCTTCATTAAGGATAAAATGGTAGTAGTTGGCCGTATCACCGTACATAACGGGCGCCAGCTCCATGTCCTGCCGGGTCAGGTCGCTGCCTGCCAGGATGCGCAGCCCCATGGTTTTTACGAAATCTTCATCCACCGGCAGGCCCGATACCATCTTGTACTGGTCTTCGGATCTATCGGAGCGCCGCATCCCGTACCCGCCCTTGACAAACACCGGCGACTCGTACGCCAGCGAAGCCTGCTGTACGCCGGGGTGCTGCTTCAATTCGTTTTTAAGCGTTTGTATTTTCTCCCCCACCTGCCGGTCGGCTGGTAGCACTAGTACGTGATCCTTGTCATAACCCAGCTTCTTGTTCTGAATGTAGGAGAGTTGGTTCTGTACGATAAAGGTACTGATGATCAGAAAGGCCGTGATCGCAAACTGAAACACGATGAGCGTACGGCGGAAGTTACCAGCGCCGGTGGATTTGAGGTGGCCTTTCAGGACCCGGATCGGCTGATAATTGGTTAGTACCAGAGCTGGATAGCTACCTGCCACAAAACTCACCCCCACGCCAATACCGGCGATGATCAGCAGGTTGGCTGGCTGGAGCCACACTTCAATGGAAAACTGCCGGTCCGACAGCTGATTGAATAGCGGCAAAGCCAGGTACGCAAACAGCAGCCCGATCAGCAGGGCGATGAAGGTAACAATGACTGACTCACCGATAAACTGTCCAAACAGTTGCATAGGAAGCGCTCCCATTACCTTACGTACACCTACCTCCTGGGCCCGCTCCACCGCCCGGGCCGTAGCCAGGTTGACATAGTTGACGCAGGCTATAATCAGAATAAGTACCGCAATGGAGCCAAAGATATAGATGTAAAGCAGGTCACCGTTCGGCTCGAAGTTACCCTCTACCTCCGAATGCAGGTGCACCCGGCGAAGGGGTTCGAGGGTATAGGACAGGTAGTTCTTACCAGTCATTTCGGTCTCGGCCGACCTGGACTTCATGTAGCCGGGTACTTTGGCCTGCAGACCGGCCAGTGCCTCCGGCGTACGGAGCAGCAGGTAGGTAGCGTAGTTGGCCGACCACCACTCCTCCTTTTTGGAAGCATCAAGCGTCGAGAAGGAAGCCAGCACGTCGTACTTGATCTGCGAATTAAGCGGAGCGTCTTCCACCACACCCGTTACGGTATAGTCGGTTTCGCCCCGGCGGGCATCTACCCGCAGTACCTTGCCAACAGGGTCTTCAGCGCCAAAGTACTTCCGGGCCGTTGACTCCGAAAGTACCAGTTGGTTGGGTCCGGCCAGGGCAGTCTGCGGATTGCCTTTCAGTAGCCGAAATGAAAATATGTGGAATAGCGCGGAGTCAGCATATACGAAGCGCTTCTCACTAAACTTCTGTTCGTTGTTGCGTACAATGGCTGAGCTGTTCAGCAGCCGTACACCCGCCTCTACTTCGGGAAAAGCCCTGACAAATTCAGGAGCTACTTTAGTACCGGTTACGGGAACCTTGCCTACGTTCCCATCCATGCTATACTCCATCGTCACGCGCACCGTCCGGTCGGCCTTCTGCTGAAAATCGTCGTAGCTCAGCTCGTGCGATACGTACATAAACAGCAACAGGCAGCTCGCCAGTCCGACGGCCAGCCCCAGCACCGTGATCAGCGAGAACATCTTGTTCCGCCACAGATTCCGGAAAGCGATACGAAAGTAGTTCTTTATCATGGCTATTTTAGGGATTAGCTGTTAGCTATTAGTTGTAAGCCAGATCTTTATAAGATGTCTTGGTTTTATTAGGGTGAATCCACCTGAATAAATCCTGGAAAATTTCCTGTAAAAAGAAAACTAACAACTAACCGCTAACTCCTAACAGCTACTATACATGTACCTTTTCGGTCACGATTTTACCGTCGAAGAGGTTGACGATGCGGTGGGCGAAGCCGGCGTCGTAGGGGGAGTGCGTTACCATGATGATGGTAGTACCACCTTCGTTGAGCTGACGGAGCAGGTTCATTACCTCTTCACCGTTCTTGGAATCGAGGTTACCCGTAGGCTCATCCGCCAGGATGGTTTTGGGAGTAGCTACTACCGCCCGGGCGATAGCCGTACGCTGCTGCTGACCACCCGATAGCTGCTGCGGAAAGTGGTTGCGGCGGTGCATCATGTTCATGCGGGTCAGGGCTGCTTCTACGCGATCCTTGCGCTCATTGGGAGGCGTCTTCAGGTACAGCAGGGGTAGCTCGACGTTCTCATACACAGTAAGTTCGTCAATCAGGTTAAAGCTCTGGAACACGAAGCCAATGTTGCCCTTACGAATCTGCGCCCGCTGCCGCTCCGACATTCTTGATACATCCGTACCATAAAACTCGTAGGTACCTTCGGAAGGGTTGTCCAGTAGCCCCAGGATATTCAGGAGGGTGGATTTACCACATCCCGAAGGACCCATAATGGCCACAAATTCACCGTCCTTGATCTCCATATCAATGCCGTTGAGGGCGGTGGTTTCCACCTCTTCGGTGGTGAATACTTTCTGCAAATTAGTAGTTCTGAGCATGGCTTTTTTAGAAGGATAAAAGGTACGAAGGGAGGAAAGGAGGAAAGGTTTTAGTTACCTGCCGCCGATTCCGTTACTTATTGAATTAGTTATACATGGCTAAAATCGAAAAATTTGAGGACCTGGTAGTATGGCAGGAAGGCTTCTCCCTTGCCACACGCTTGTACGAATTACTCTCCGGTTGTAAAGACTTTGGTTTAAGGGACCAGATGCAGCGGGCTGCTGTGTCTATTCCATCCAACATAGCCGAAGGTTTTGAACGATATTCTAATAAGGATTTTATTCGGTTCTTACGTATTGCCAAAGGGTCTACCGGGGAACTCAGGACACAGATTCAGATTGCTATACGCATTGGGGTACTTAGCCAGGAATCAGGAGAAGAGTTGATTAACAAAACACGCCTCATCTCTTCTATGCTACACTCTCTGATCAAGACCCGAACTGAAAACTTCACGTCCTAGCCGGAAAAAAGATAATACTTTTCTCCCTTATTTCTTTCCTCCCCTCCTCCTTTTAGAATTCTAACACCTAACAACCTCCCTTAGAATTCCAACACCTCATTATCCCCGAAATTCTCGTAAGATGAGGTGATGACTTTTTCGCCGGGCTCGAGGCCTTCCAGTACTTCAAAGTACTCAGGATTTTTACGGCCCAGGGTGATCTTACGGCGTGAGGCCTTGCTACCATCTCCGTTGACAACGTATACCCAGTTGCCACCGGTGTCGGAGAAGAAGCCGCCCACGGGTAGCAGAGTAGCCTTGGAAGGCTGGCCCAGCTGCAGGCGAATCGGGGTAGACTGGCCACGCTTGATGCGCTCGGGGGCTCCCTGCACAAAGCTCATATCTACTTCAAAGCGTCCGCTGCGTACTTCAGGATAGATCTTTACGATTTCGAGTGGAAAGGTCTTGCCATCAAAGTCCATGGAGGCGCGGAGGCCAACGAAGATACGGGAGATGTAGTGTTCGTCAATACCGACACGCATTTTGAAGCCATCCAGGTCATCGATCTGACCGATGTTCTGGCCCTGGTTGATGTTTGAACCTACCTCTACGTTCATAGAAGACAGCAGACCGGATACCGGCGCCTTCACCACCAGGTTATCGAGCGTCTGGCGCCACAGGCTTACGTTTTTCTGGGTATTGGCCAGGGTACCTTCCAGCTGGGTGATCTGCATCCTGGCGTTTTCCTCCTGATACCTCTGCGATTCTACCTCAATTTCGCGCTGCTTGGTCAGGCGCTCAAACTCCCGCTTGGTTTTCAGGTAGTCAGCTTCAGGAATTACTTTGTCACGGAACAGCTGCTCATTACGACGGTGGGCATCACGGGCCTGGTCGATCTGAAAGTCCAGTTCGCTCAGAGTCTTTTGCAGGTTAAAGCGTTCTACTCTCAGGCGCTGACGGGTATTCTGCAGGTCGTTGACGAGGCGGCTGGCTTCGGTTTCGGACTGTAGGAAGTTGAGCTTCAGACTCTGGTTTTCGAGGCGGAGCAGTACATCACCCTGCTTGACCATATTACCGCCCTCAACGAGCTTCTGGGTTACGTACCCTCCTACGATCGCATCCAGCTGGATGGTCTTCAGGGGCTGTACCACACCGGTCACGGCGATAAATTCATCAAACTCGCCCTGCTTTACCGTAGATACCGTGAGCTTATCTACCTCTACGTTCAGCTTACTGCGTTTGTCGGCAAATAAGAACTGGTATATAATAAAGCTTGCGAGCAGCACACCTATGACTGTACCACCAATACGACGGCTGTTCCAAAACTTCTTGGGCTTGATGCGATCCATAGAGCTAGAATTATTCTCGACGAAGCCGTTTTTGGGAGTACCAAAAGGGGGTGTTTTAATTTCCATTGTATTATGAATGTCTTTATGTATGGCTAAATAGGTTTGTCAATCTGTTAGGTCTCTATACCCAATCCCCGTGCCAGAACAACAGAAACCGCCTAATTTGCTGTATTTCAGCCATATCTTAATTTTTACCCCCTACTGGATTGTTCATTATCGGACACTTTTGTTCGCTGCCGAACAAAGCCTTTTTTACTACATTTGTGTAAATTGTTTAGTGCTAGTCGCTTAAGCTCTGTGGCAAGTATAAGGAATAGTTTTTGCACTCTCCTGCTTGCACCAAAAGCGGCTCGTACTGATCCGGACCCATACTCATGCTATCATTCATGCAACTCTCCCAATCCAAAATCCTTATCATGGACGATGACGTGGACGTACTCAGTGCGGCCAAGTTATTACTGAAACGTCACGTCAAACAGGCCGATATCGAGAAGAACCCCGAACGCCTTCCCTTCCTGGTTACCAACGGAGCCTACGACCTTGTCCTTCTGGACATGAACTTTACCCGTGACGTCAGCAGTGGGCGCGAGGGCTTTCAGTGGCTGGATCGCATCCTGGACATAGCTCCCGAAACAACCGTCATTATGATCACAGCCTATGGGGATGTAGAAATGGCGGTCCGGGCTATCAAAGCCGGCGCGGCTGACTTTGTACTTAAGCCCTGGGAGAACGACAAGCTACTGGCTACGATCGAGAATGCGCTGCAGAGCCGCAAGGATAAGTCAGGTAACGGTGAAGACAGGAAACCCGAAAAGAAAGCATCGGATACGTCTATCATAGGTAGTAGTGTGGCCATGCAGCAGGTACTGGATACCGTAGAGCGTGTAGCGCCTACCGATGCCAACATACTGGTACTAGGGGAGAACGGTACCGGTAAGAGCCAGCTGGCCCGCCACATTCACCAGCTCTCCAGGCGTGCCGATAAGCCCTTCGTGACCGTAGACCTGGGTGCCCTGAGCGAGTCTTTGTTCGAGAGCGAACTCTTTGGTCACGTCAAAGGAGCCTTTACCGACGCCAAGGAAGACCGCCCCGGACGATTTGAAGAAGCGCAGGGAGGTACCATATTCCTGGATGAGATTGGCAACCTGCCCCTACCCCTGCAGGCCAAGATGCTGACGGTGATTCAGGAGCGGCGTATTACGCGCGTAGGCTCCAACAAACCCATACCGGTAGATGTCCGGCTCATCTGCGCTACCAATCAAAATGTGGATAAGATGGTAGCCGACCGGCAGTTCCGGCAGGACTTGCTCTACCGCATCAATACCATCGAACTGGAACTACCACCCCTGCGCGAGCGTCCGCAGGATATAGCCCCGCTGGCCGAGCACTACCTCAAGCAGTTCCGCAAGAAGTACAGCCGTCCGGTATCGTCACTGAGTGCCGCGCTGGTTAAAAAAATGGAGCAGTACAACTGGCCCGGCAATATCCGTGAGCTGCAGCACGCCATCGAGCGGGCGGTGATTCTGTCGCAGTCCAATGCGCTCCAGCCGGAGGACCTGTTCCTCAAGAACACAGGTCCGGAGCCAGCCGCTGCCACCGGATTTGATCTGGAAGAAATGGAAAAGAACATGATTGTTAAAGCCCTCAAACGCTATAACGGCAACATCACTGACACGGCCCGCGAGCTGGGCCTGAGCCGGGCTGCCCTGTACCGTAGGATGGAAAAATACGGACTCTAAGCCTCTAACTCTGCGCACCCTTTTATGCGTCATTTTTCTATTGGCATCTTTTGGCGGGTAGGTCTCCTGATCCTCTGTGGTATGGGACTGGGTTACCTGCTTGTACAGGAGCCCCGCTCCTGGCTACTCATCTGGATACTGGGGCTGATTACCCTGCAGGTGGGGCGCAGTGTTTATCTATACGTCACCTCATTCAACCGTAAGTTTGTCCACTTTCTGGAGTCGGTACGGTACTCCGACTTTGCCATTAAGTTCCGCTCTGATAATGAGATGGGGCCCACCTTCCGGGAATTGAATCAGCAGTTCAACGAAGTACTGGGAGCCTTCCGGCAGGCGCGGGCTGAGAAGGAGGCCAACCTGCAGTACCTCAACGCCATCGTACAACACATCGGTACGGGCTTGATCTCTTTTGACGCCAACGGGCAGGTCAACCTGATCAACAACGCCGCGCTACGTATGTTGGGCATCTACCGCCTGCGGCAGCTGAGCGAGCTACAGGACACCCACCCCCGACTTTACGAGCTCCTCTCTGATCTGGAGACGGGCGTTAGGGAGCTATATAATACCCCCAATGACCAGCCCCTGGCCGTACAGGGTACCGCCATCCAGCTACAGGGCAACTGGGTACGCATCGTGGCTCTGCAGAACATCCGGACGGAGCTCAACCAGAAGGAGGTAGAAGCCTGGCAGAACCTGACCCGGGTACTGCGCCACGAGATCATGAACTCCCTTACGCCTATTCTGTCGCTGGTAGGTACCATGCGCCTGATCGTGAATGAAGATATTGAGAAAAGCACTACTGATCAGGAAGCCGTAAGTGATCTTAAGGAAGCCTTGTACACCCTGGAAAAACGCAGTCAGGGTATGATGCAGTTTGTAAATGCCTACCGTGACTTTACTACCCTGCCTAAGCCTAACCTAGCTCAGGTAGAGGTGCGTGATCTGCTGCGCGATGTCATCCAGCTACTACAGGCCAACCTTACTTCCGCCGGGGTACTATGGCAGGTAGACGTAAAACCGGAAAACCTATCCATTCGGGCCGATTATGACCAGTTGCAGCAGGTACTCATCAACCTGGTCAAGAATGCTCTCGAGGCTTTCAGCAAACAGTCCCATCCGCTCATCGAGCTCATAGCGTATTCACCCGATAACCAATCGGTGATTATTGAGGTCAGGGACAACGGCGACGGCATTGAACCCGAGGCCCTCGAGAAGATATTCATCCCCTTCTACACGACCAAAAAGACCGGCTCGGGTATTGGGCTGAGTCTGTCACGGCAGATCCTGCAGCAGCACGGCGGACAGCTTACTGCCCATTCGGAAGTAGGGGAAGGAACGGTTTTTTCAATGGTACTCTAGAATCTTTCTCTGCCACATTCCAACCATGTTGGCAGTAATGAGATCATAGATAAAAACTGAGTACATATATGAAAAAATTAGCCATACTACTTCTGATAGGAGCAAGTACCATAGCCTGTCAGGAAGGATCCATAAATAAACAGGGGGATCAGGGAATCAGGTACAAGGAGACCGTTACGCTGAATGAATCTCCCAAAGCTACGCTGACGTTTTCGGAAGTGGAGGATAGCCGGTGTCCAGAGGGTGTACAGTGTGTATGGGCAGGAAATGCTACAGTTGATCTGACGCTTACCTCAAGTATCTCGGCCAGCAATGAGCCGGAACTGGTCAAGATGTGTCTGGGGGATTGCCGTACGCTATACCCCAAGAACCCCTACCGCACCGCCGATACTCTCAACTATACCCTGGCGGGACAGTCGTATCGCTTTATACTGAAAGCAGTAAATCCGTCACCCAAGGCCGATAAGGAAGTAAAAAAAGAGGACTACACGATCACGTTGGGAATTGAGAAGATGTAGTAACGATACCATACATAATCACACCTGTATTTCCACACTTTTATAGAGCCACACTAGCAGAAAAGCCGCTTTGAAGCGGCTTTCTTGTTTATACTGCAATGTGCTTTATTACCCGGTTATCCGTGCCACGGTTTCAAACCGTGGCACGGGTCAGGAGCCGGTTCAGTCTTGTGTCAGAATCATGCCTTAACTACTTATATTTAGGCCGTAACTAACAGTATAGTCTTTCCCCATGAAGAATAAAGTACTTGTCTGGATGCTCGTCGTAGGTATAGCCGCCTGTCAGGAAGTCTCTATTTACAGGAATGAAGACTTGAAAATCAAATACAAAGAAACAGCTCAGCTTCCTCCCTCTATTACCTTGACCTTCCGGGAAGTAGTTGACAGCAGATGCCCACTCAATGCTTACTGCTTACAAACAGGTAACGCAGTTGTTACCCTGGAGATAAAGCCCATAGGTTCTTCGTCTGCCAGTCCTCAGGAGGTAGAGTTATGTGTGGGGGCATGCTCGTCTGATGCGCCAGATACCACTTATATCAATATAAACGGCACCCGTTATAAACTCACGCTACTGGAGGTGGCACCTTATCCCAATTTTTCCAAGAGTCTTACTCCCAAAGAAGAGTACAGCATTAAGGTGAAGCTCCGGAAGAGTCCGAAGTAAAGCTAACTACCTCCATAAACACCCGTGGCACGGTTTGAAACCGTGCCACGGGTACTTCGGGTACTTAAGAGATTATTCGTTCCCCTCAGCCAGTTTGCTCTTCTTATAGCCGTAGCTGAAATAGATCACCAGCCCGATCACCAGCCAGATCACAAAGATCAGCCAGTTGGAAGTACCCAGCTCCGTCATCAGGTACAGGTTAGTCAGGATGCCCAGTACCGGCAGAAGCGAGAACTTATGGCGGAAAGCCAGTACCGAAAGTACCAGCCAGGTAATCCAGAAGAAGCCCAGCAGTGGCTTATCAGCCACAGATTCGCCCAATGTACCAGATGATAAAGTAAACCCAAAGGCAATCACGAAGAGTACCCCTACGATGAATTGTCCATTAACATAAGGTACTTTAAACTGCGACTGCCGCGAGATACCCGAATGATCCATATACAGTACTCCGGCACATACCAGTATAAAAGCGAAGAAAGTACCTACACTGGTAAGGTCTACGAAAAAGTCCATCTTGAAGAAAAGAGCGGGCACCGCCACGACAATACCCGTTACGATGGTGGCGAAGGAGGGTGTTTTGTACTTCGGGTGAATCCGGGAAAAAGGCTTCCAAAGCAGGCCATCACGGCTCATGGTCATCCAGATCCGGGGCTGTCCCAACTGGTACACCAGCAGGGCACTGGTAATGGCCACCACCGCACTGACGGATATGACACCCGCCATAAAGTCCAGACCAATGTACTGAAATACAAACGCCAAAGGATCGTCGACATTAAGCTCTTTGTAATTGACCATTCCCGTTAGTACCAGCGTAATCAGTACGTAGAGCACCGTACAGATCAGCAGGCAGTAGAGCATAGCCCGGGGCAAATCACGCTGTGGGTTTTTACACTCTTCGGCCGTGGTGGAGATGGAGTCAAATCCAATAAAAGCGAAGAATACGGCGGCTACACCACTCAGTACTCCCTTCATTCCATTGGGCGCGAAAGGCAGCCAGTTCTCCGGCTTGACGTAGAAAGCCCCGGCAAAAATCACCAGCAGTACTACCCCTATCTTGAGCACCACCATAATATTACTGGCCGTCCGTGACTCCTTGATACCAATGTACACCAGCGCCGTCACGAGTACCGTGATCAGCCCGGCCGGCAGGTCCAGGATCATACGCATACCCCCGAGTTGGGGAGCGGTCTCGTAGGCCCGGGCCGCCTCACGCTCTGCTATGGTCAGTGCATCTGCTCCTACCGTCTGTAGCCTGGCGAAAGCATCGGCGGCCGATCCGGGATCAATGGTCAGGTAGGCGGGCAGGTGCAGCCCGAACCCGGCCAGCATACTCACGAAGTACTCCGACCACGAAATAGCCACTACCATGTTGGAAACGGCGTATTCCAGGATAAGCGCCCAGCCGATAATCCAGGCAAACAACTCGCCAAAGGTTACGTAGGCGTAGGTATAGGCACTACCCGATACGGGTACAGTACTGGCAAACTGCGCGTAGGAAAGAGCCGTAAATACGCAGGCAATGGCGGTAAATACGAACAGGAGTGACACGGCCGGTCCGCCGTTGAAGCTGGCCAGACCAATGGTACTGAATATCCCCGCTCCTACTATGGCCGCAATACCTAGCGATACCAGATCACGCACCCCGAGCACTTTTTCCAGACCGGCCCCTGTATCGGCCTTTTGGGTATCACTAAGAATTTTAGCTACTGATTTTTTACGAAAGAGAGAGGAATTATTTGCCATGAAGTGATTTAAATTTTATCTGTCTTGTCAGAATCGATTGGCTAAATTAACTATAATCCTGTTTGTAGATAGAAATTGCTCCCGAAAACATACTTTTAAATGCCATAGTGGCCTCATGTACAGGAATAAGCCGTTCTTAGTACATTTGCATAACCTCAATCCTTAAGCCATTGCCTTTCCCATGAAACTACCATTATTGAGCCTGCTGACCGCCACGCTGCTTTACGTTTATCCGGTGCTGGCACAAAGTACTATTAAATATACCACCGCCCAGGCCCACTCCCATAACGACTACGAGCAGGCCGAGCCCTTCTGGAAAGCCTATAACCAGCAGTACGGCTCCATTGAAGCGGATCTGATCCTGCGGAATGATACCCTTTATACCGCCCACGATCTTAAAGACATCTCCCCCAGCCGCACCTTCGCTTCGCTGTACCTCAACCCGATACTGGCTCAAATAAAGAAGAATGGTGGCAGCATTTATACAGATAAAAACACGCAGCTCCAGCTACTGATCGACTTCAAGACTCCCGCTGAGCCCACTATGACAGTTCTGATCAGGGAACTGGCCCCCCACGCAGACCTTCTGGCGCCGAAGGGCTCGGTCCGGATCGTCATCAGCGGTAATACGCCCGCTCCCGAACATTTTGGACGGTACCCGGACTACATCTCTTTCGACGGCAGGCCCAACATCACCTACACCCCTCAGCAGCTCGAGCGCGTTGGTCTCATCAGCCAGTCGTTCCGCAACTACTCCCGCTGGAACGGTACGGGTACCCTGCCGGAGCCGGACCGGGCAAAGCTTCAGCAGGTGATACAGCAGGCACACGCGCAGGGTAAGAAGTTTCGCCTCTGGGCTACGCCCGATACCCACGAAGCCTGGGCCACTCTTAAAAGCCTGAACGCCGACTTTATCAATACCGATAAGGTAGTGGAGCTGGCAGACTATCTGAGAAAGTAAGGGGTATGTACTCACGACTACTCGCTATAATCCTGCTTCTGTCAACGACGGTTTACGGACAGATTGACCTCCAGAAGCCTTTCCGGGAGTGCGGTATGGAGGGCAGCACTACGATCTACGACTACAAAAACCGGAAGTGGATCTATAGTAACGAAGCCGATAGCCAGATACCTACCCTGCCCGCCTCTACGTTCAAGATCATCAACTCACTGATCGTGCTGGAAACGGGGGTAGTCAGGGATGAGAATGAGGTAGTACCCTGGGTGGGCAAAACCGATACCGTCCTGTACGGCTACCGCCCGGACATCTACCACGACATGACAATCAAGGAAGCTTTTGAGAAATCAGCGGGATGGGTGTACGTGGAACTGGCGAAAAAAGTAGGAAAAGACCGCTACCTCGACTACCTCAAACGGTGCGGCTACGGCAATCAGGACCTGTCGGGCAGCGAAGGGGCTGACTTCTGGAACTTCGGAAATTTTGCTATTTCACCCGCTAATCAGGTCTCATTCCTGCGCGACTTTTACGAAGAGAAGCTCCCTTTCTCCAAACGTACCTTTGAGATAGTCAAACAGATCATGGTATCGGAACGCACGGACAACTACACCCTCCGCGCCAAGACCGGCTGGACCCGCTACGGCGGCAAGGATACAGGCTGGTGGGTAGGCTACGTGGAGCGGAAGGATAATGTGTACTTCTTTGCTACCCGATTGATCAAACCCCGCAGCACACCTAACCGGAGGTTTGGCACTTGCCGCATTGAAATCACCAAAGCGATACTGCGGCAGCTGCAGGTACTTGATTAGTCAGGTACCTGCAGCTGTGTACTACTCTGTATGTAGGGCAATAGCAGATGGCTACTTGTTCTTTACAAACCGGAGGTTAAAGCGGTACTCGGGACTATCGCTGTTATCATAAAATGACATATTGTGGTTAAGCCCATTGGCACTTTCCATGATACTCATGGTTTGTCCACCGACGGTCCAGTACTCGCTGATGTCCCCGTCCTGCGGAGCCGCCTCCCTAAAGCAGTACCCACCGGGGTAGGCGTTGAAGCCGGAGGCATTGGTACCCGCCACTTTCCGCCAATTGATAACAGAAACCAGTTTTTTGAGAGCATCCTGGTTGGTAGCCCGGTCACCGGTAAATGTTACCCCCTGCGATTGAGCCAGCTTCTTGTAATCTTCTATTGTGGGCATTCGCCAGCCGGCGGGCAGGGGCACCGCTTTTGCTTCTTCATATGTGTAGTAGCGCCCGTATTCGGGCTTTTCGTTGTTGGTATTGTAGGCGACTCCCCCCTTGCCCGTATAGTTGGCAGCCGTCCAGGTCAGATCTCCAATCGTAACCGTCGGGTAGGCTTTCCCGTCAATAAGAACTGAGCTGGGCTGGGGCTGAGGTTGCGGTTGGGGGTCATCCTGAGTGCGGCAGGATGTTAACAGAATGGCTAGCAGGAAGGCCGCCAGCGCAGTACTACGTGATATGTAATCTTTCATGGCTTATGGTAATAGTTATAGTATCTCTAAGACCCACTGCCACATAAATGGTTGGATAGTAACCAAACAATACAAGTAATCCTCCGTAAACCACAATATAGTACAAAATAGCGCTAGTCCTGAGCAACTATGTATATCAGGTCAGCTTCACCGAGAACAGGTCCCTTGAGCGGTAGTAGATCCATGAAACCACCCCGATGGTAAAGACGCCTCCCAGCACTACCGAGGGAACAGTCCCCATCAGCTTGGCCGCCAGTCCTGACTCAAAGGCCCCCAACTCGTTGGAGGAGCTTACGAACATACCATTCACGGCCGCTACCCGGCCCCGCATCTCGTCGGGCGGAAACAGTTGCAGGATGGTCTGCCGGACTATGACACTGACGCTATCGCAGGCACCGGTCATAAACAGGGCCAGGCACGACAGCCAGAAGTCAGTAGATAAAGCAAAGACAATAGTAAATACGCCAAATCCACCTACGGCTATCAGCATATTACGCCAGGCATTGTGCGTGGGCGGGAAGTACGCCATGGTAAACATGGTCAGCAGTGCCCCCACCGACGGCGCCGCCCGCAGTACCCCCAGCCCCTCAGGACCTACACGCAGGATATCCTCCGCAAAAACAGGCAGAATAGCTACCACGCCTCCAAACAAGACCGAAAACAAGTCCAGCGAGATAGCGTACAATACGATACGGGTACGGAATACAAAGCGGAAGCCCTCTTTCAGGCTTTCAAACAGCGGCGTAGTGGTTTTGACAAAAGCAGGGAGTGTTTTGATAAACGAAAGCAACACCAGACATACCACAAAGCTGCCTATTACCACCAGTAGGGTATGGGTAAGGCCGATGTAGGCGTACAGGAAGCCGGCGATGGCGGGCCCAAGTATGGCCCCGGCCTGCCAGAAAGAGCTACTCCAGGTAGAGGAGTTGTGATAGATCTCCCGCGGTACCAGAAACGGCTTAAGGGAAGAGGACGCCGGTGAGTAAAACCCCTTGGAAAAGCCAATCAGGAAAAACGCCGAATAGATCAGTACCATTTGCTCCCGAAACGTAAGGTCATCCATAAATCCCGGTTGAAAGATGAGGTACAGTACTACTGAGCTCATAATAATAACCGACAGACTGATACGCATGATGGTGGTCTTGTTGTACTGGTCGGCAATGTGGCCCCCGAAGAGCGAGGTACAGATAAAGGGTATGACCTCGGCCAGACCGATCAATCCCAGCGACAGCGGGTCGTGGGTCATCTTGTATAGCTCATAGCCTACGATTACCTCCTGGATCAGAATGGTAGCCGTAAACAAGGTACTATTCGCAATAAAAAAGCGGAAGTCGGGATAGCGTAAGGCCGCGTAGGCGTCGTTGGATCGGGTTGGTTTCAATGCTAATGCTACAAGTGAGAACAATTCGGGCTTAGTACACAAGATGTACCTGCTGCTGCACTTCAGAGAAACAACAAATTATCACCTTAGTTCACCATCCAGTACTTTGAATTTTAAGGTACTGCACGCTTTCCTATGTTTTGTATTTATCGTTACTTGCCTGCTGATTGTAATTTCATCCTCATTCTTCAAAAACACACTTTCACCAATTCATACCATTTCCATGTTACCCAAAGTAAAAATCTGCTGCATCAGCAGTATCGAAGAGGCACGCCTGGCCGTACAGTACGGCGCTTCGGCACTGGGTCTGGTGGGTCGTATGCCCAGCGGACCGGGTGTAGTGACCGACGAGCTTATCGCTCAGATTGTCCCCACCGTACCACCGCCCATCGCTACCTTCCTGCTCACCTCCGAAACCACGGCCGTCGATATCATAGCGCACCAGCGCCGGGTCCATACCAATACCCTCCAGCTGGTCGATGCCGTATCCGAAGGTACTTACCAACTCATCCGGCAGTCGCTGCCTTCGGTCAAGATCGTGCAGGTCATCCATGTCATTGACGAAAGCTCCGTCGAAGAGGCCCTGATGGCGGCCCAGGAGGTAGATGCGCTGCTGCTGGACTCAGGCAACCCCAAGCTGGCCGTGAAGGAACTTGGTGGTACCGGGCGCGTCCATAACTGGTCGCTGAGCCGCCGGATCGTTGAGCAGTCGGCAGTGCCGGTATTCCTGGCGGGTGGACTGAGAGCCGAGAATGTACAGGAGGCATTGGATACGGTGCAGCCGTTCGGCCTGGACCTATGCAGCAGTGTCCGTACAGATGGAAAGCTGGACGGAGCTAAACTGGAAGCCTTTTTCAGAGCCGTTGGGTATTAATCAGCTAACATTTACGTACAGCACCGGTTATTGATAAATGAATTAACTTGTAAAATTCTGTCAGGCTGAGCGGACAGAGCCGCCTGGCGGTCGAAGCCCGGGCTTCGACTCCGCTCAGCCTGACAAACCTAATTGATTTTATAGCATTTCAACAACTCTACATACCTAATCAATAAGAAGGTATAGGACTAATTTCCTTAGAACGATATGCAACTTACCAATGCAGTGGCGCTGGTCACGGGTGGCGCTTCGGGCCTGGGTGAAGCCACTACCCGCCTGTTTGTGGACCAGGGCGCACAGGTAGTGATCCTGGACCTGAACGAAGAGCGCGGACTGGCGCTCGAAAATGAACTCAGCGGCAAGGTACGCTACGTAAAAGCCAGCGTCACCGATGAGGCCGCCGTACAAAACGCCATTGATACCGCCCGGGAGCTGGGACCGCTTCGGATCGTGGTCAACTGCGCAGGAGTGGCCGAAGCCCGCAAGACCATCGGTAAAGTGGGCGACACCGTAGGTCCTCACGCGCTGGATGTATTCCAGAAAGTCATCAATATCAATTTGGTGGGTACCTTCAACGTCATCAGGCTGGCGGCTTTCGCGATGAGCACCAACGAACCCAATGGCGAAGGAGAGCGCGGGGTGATTATCAATACAGCTTCGGTAGCCGCTTTTGACGGACAGATTGGTCAGGCTGCCTACTCAGCCAGTAAGGGAGGTATCGTAGGTATGACCCTGCCCATAGCCCGCGACCTGTCGCGGACGGGTATCCGGGTCATGACCATTGCACCGGGACTTTTCGAAACGCCGCTGCTGGCCAGTCTTCCCGAGGAGGCTCGTATCTCGCTGGGCCAGCAGGTACCCTTTCCGTCACGCTTGGGCCGGCCTTCTGAATACGCTCTGCTGGCCAGATCCATCGTTGAAAACCCTATGCTCAATGGCGAGGTAATTCGGCTGGACGGAGCCATCCGGATGGCCCCCAAGTAGCAAAAAGAGGCAGTCTGCACCTATAACTCATTAGTAAGCAAATAGCTATGCCGCAGCTATTTGCTTTTTTTATTTTTTTAGTTTAGATTCATACTCCCATTGTATAAGTAGTAGGGATAAGGTAGCCAATAGGTCAGGTGGAAACCCTTTTTGCCAGGTTCTCTTTTACATCCCCTGACCACTTTATCCCTTTTCTTATTAATCCCTATTAGCCAGTAGCAGTAGCCTTATAAGGTACCACACCCAGGAAAGTCCGTTACGCGTAAGTACTGATTCTCACCTCTCACTACCTCATGATAAGACTACTCCCGCTTGGGCTACTATGCCTGCTCTGTGCGTTTACCCCCGTGACCGTTACTACCTGGTCTGTCAAGTCCTACTCGGTCAAATGCAAGATTCGCAACGCGGGCATCCCTGTCACAGCTACTTTCACTGACCTGCAGGCCAACCTACGCTTCGATCCCAGCCGCCCCACCGAAAGTACCCTTACCGCATCGCTGGGAGCCAATACCATCAAGACGGGTGTAAGTCTGCGCGACTACCAACTCCGGAGCCGCAACTACCTCTACGCCGACAAGTACCCACGGCTGCTGATGCAGTCAAAGCAGATCAGGGCCGTTGGGAAGAACAGCTACGTAGGCCAGTTTGACCTGACCCTCCGCGGAGTCACCAAAGTCGTGGAAGTACCTTTCAGTTTTGTTCAGCAGGGTAATCTGGTTACCTGTAAGGGTAAATTTTCTATTAACCGCCGGGATTTTGGCGTAGGAGGATCCAGTCTCATCCTGGACGATAAGGTGGATATCGTGGTGGAAGTTACCGGCAGCGACAGCAGCAAGGAGCCCGGACCACCCACCGCACTACCCAAAACCTGATTTAACTCAGCAAGCGTATGCCCGGACTCGCCGGAACCGAACGAAAGAATATAGCACCCGGCTTAGCGGTGTCTATTGTACTCAAGCAGGATCAGCGCACCGGCAAGCTCACCGAAGGCGTAGTAAAGGACATCCTGACCAAGTCGCCCCACCACCCGCACGGCATCAAGGTACGCCTGGAAACGGGCGAGGTAGGCCGCGTGAAGGAAATCCACGATGAGGAGTAATGTTACTCCTCCCCATACACCAGCTTCTCCGCTCTGAGCAGCCCATCCGCCGCCTGCTGTAGCTTTGCTTTCAGGCGAGCGTTGTAGGTGGGGTTCTTGTCCAGAAAAGCTCGTACTACCTGCGCCGCTTCGGGCGACTGATAGGCACCCAAGGTAGCCCTCAGCCACCGTTCGGGGAAGAAAATATCACCCGTGCGCTGGATTTCGGCCAGTAGCTCCAGGCTCTGCGGCAGGTAGTTGACTGAGGTAGCCGCCCGCAGGGGATGGTGCAGGTACTCCAGCGCCGTGACTACATTGGCCTCCCGCTCCCGGTTCTCCTCTTTACTAAGCGAAGCAAAAAACGCATCGCGCTCAGCGGCCTTTGACGACAGAGCCGGCATGATGAACTGCAGCCTTTTCTGTCGGTCCGGGTTCTTGATGCGCCCCAGCTGCTGCTCAAGTATCCCTGCGGCCGGATAATCGCGTACCGCCAGGGCCAGCGCCAGGGAGGTGTAGTCATCCTCGGTGAGGGTCACGCCCGTAGGGGCCTGCTGCGCTTTCCATATTTCGTACAGCCGCTGCTGAGCCGGCTGGCTCAGGGCGATATTCTGGTACAGTTTGAACAGTACCTTCTTTTTATTGGCACTAGTTTCCTGCTGCATGGCCTGCCAGGCCTCCCCTTCCAGCGCTCCGGCTAGCCCGGCTCGTTGCTCGGGGCGAATAAACTGCCAGACTATCTCCGACAACTGTCCCGTCAGTAGCCGCAGGTTTTGCTCTTCCGGCTCGTTGTCCAGCAGGCCCCGGTACAGGTCGGCTAGTCTCGTCGGGGTAACAGCCTGGCCGCTGAGCATATTTTCGTAGAGGTTGATGTAGGCCGAAGCCCTCGCTACCGGCTCCCGTATCTCCGCTAACTGTTGCAGCATCAGCGTATCTACCGGAAACAGGCCGTAGCCCTGCCCCGTGGAGTTGAATACCACGTACAGCGGTGCTTTCTTTCTCTCAGCCTCCCGGACTACTACCTGCCGCTGGTTCATGTCCACCGTTAGTTCCTCCACCCGGTCGGGGTACATCAGGGCTACTTCAAAGAGTTGCGGCCACAGCCGGTCGGAGCCATCTTCGGCCTTTTGACTGACGGTAAAGCGGGTAATAGTACCATTATTTGATTCTAGCTTGTAGTCAATTCGAGGGCGGCTGGTCTCATTCACCCATACGTGGTTCCACTTGGCTAGGTCGGCCGGGGTACGCTTATCCAGGATCCGGATCAGGTCGGGCCAAGTGGCGTTGGCGTACGAGTACTCTTTCAGGTACTCCCGCAGCCCGGCCCGTAGCGCCTCCTCCCCCATGAGCCGCTCCAGCTGGCGCATCATTATGGGGGCTTTGTGGTAAATAATACCTCCGTATAGGGTACCTGCTTCCTTGAGGTTACGCAGCGGCTGACCGATAGGATTAGCTCCCGCCGTACGGTCCACCGCGTAGGCCGCCGGGAAGTGATTGACCAAAAACTGCAGGTCATAGTTGTTATCCTGCAGGGTCACCTCCCCCACCTTATCGGCCATAAAGTTGGCAAATACCTCCTTCATCCACACGTCATTAAACCACTCCATCGTCACCAGGTCGCCAAACCACATGTGGGCCGTTTCGTGCGCAATGAGGTTGGCGCGGCTTATCATCTGATCTTTGGTAGCTCCCTTATCCAGGAACAAGGCCGAAGCCTTGTACTGAATGGCCCCAACGTGCTCCATACCTCCGTACTGAAAGTCAGGAATAGCCACAAAATCGAACTTCTGGAAGGGGTACGGGATCTGCGTATACTCTTCCAGAAATTGGAGCGCTCCGGCATGAATGGCAAAGATGGAGTCGAGGCTGTAGTTGATCTTGGAGGTATCGGTTTCGCGGTGGTAAAAATTCATCTCTCTCCCTCCTATATTTCGCGTTACCCGTTCAAATTTACCCGCCACAAAGGAGAACAGGTAGGTACTGATGAGGTCAGATGGCTGGAAGTGGTAGGTTTTGCGCTGCTCAGTGAGTAGTGTGTCACGCAGGGGTGCGTTGGCTACGGCCTGCCAGTCGTGGGGGACGGTCAGAGAGAGCTCGTAAGTTGCCTTCAGGCTGGGCTGGTCAAAGCAGGGGAATACCGTACGCGCCCGGTCAGGTACCAGCAGGGTATACAGGTACTCGGGATTGCGATTGAGGGAGAGGTTACCGGCTATGAACGCTATATCCACCTTGTTTTCCCCGGCTTTCAGGTACTCCGGCCGGATCAGGATGTGCTCTTTCTCAAATTGAATGGGTACTTCCTTCTGATTGACTACCACCCGTTTTATATGGTCCCGTTCTTCACGGAAATCAATCTGCAGGGGAGCCGAATTCTTTTTCCAGGTAAAGGAGATGGTCTCGCTGGCGTCGATGGGCTCTTCTTTCTGAGCCGGTATTTCCAGGCTGATCCGGTAGGCAATCTGGCTGAGTACCTGCTTGCGATGCTTCGCCAGCTCCTCCAAAACGCCCTCCTCCACGGCAGGCAGGGTACTCACAGGAGTAGACTTTCGGCTACACGCAAGTACCAAAAAGAGGGAGGTGGCAAACAAAAACATGGTAAGAGTAAAGCCTTGTATTTTTTTCATAGTACCGGAATCATAAGCATAGAATCCCCCTAAAATAGCCATTTCTGAGCTATTTTACAGAAGAATCCCAATTATGATCCTTGGGGATGTCCCGGACAAATTCTTTTTCCAGATTTTTCATACTGAAGCTCGCTGTAACGCCATGAACAACCAGCGATACCAGAACCGTAAAGGCTACCAGCGCCCAGACGTCATCTCCAGACGGAAAATCTGCCTTCTCCAGGGCAAACGATAAATAGAAAAAGGAGCCGATCCCTTTGATACCGAAGAAGGCAATAGCCCATTTTTGCTTCTTATGCAGACCAGTCCCGATGAGCCCCAGATATCCCGTAAGCGGGCGCACCAAAAAGACAAAGGCCAAACCATACAGAGCCATCTCCCAGGTAAGCTCTTCCAGAATACCATTGATGAGGCTTCCCCCGAAGAGGATCAACACAATGGCTACCAGTATGCGCTCGATCTGATCCGTAAAAGAGTGTAACTCCGTATGAAACTCGTGCTCCAGCTCCCGGCTCCTGAGCGCCACGGCTCCTACAAAAACGGCTATGAACCCGTATCCGTGAATTATCTCGGTGAGGCCGTAGATCAGTAAGGTAGCGGCCAGAGCCATGAAGGCATTATCTCCCTCGTAGATCTTCTTGCCCTGGGTCCATTTCCACTCGTTAAATATCAGATAAGCCAGCAATCGCCCCAGTACATAGCCACTGATCACTCCGGCGATAATCCGGTACAGCAGGTCCACCGTAAACCACTCCATCAGCCCTCCTTCGCCCGAGGAGGTCATGAGTGCTACCGCTACGGCCAGCCAGGTAAAAGGGAAAGCCATGCCATCGTTCAGGCCAGCTTCGGCAGTCAGTGCAAACCGTACATCATCCCTCTGCCCCTCGTTGGGCGGACCTACCTGCACATCTGAGGCCAGCACCGGATCGGTAGGGGCCAGTACCGCGCCCAGCAGTATGGCCGAGGCGGCATCCATATGTAGCCCCCACCATCCCAGAAAAGCAATCAGCGCTATACTTAGTAGCATAGTAACGCTGATCAGCCGCAGGGGGGCCTGCCAGGCTTTATAAGAAAAGGGTCGGTCAATCTTAAGACCGGTACCCATCAGGGAAATAATAACTACCAGTTCGGTCAGACGCACCGTGTACTCCAGCTTCCGAATGGGGTTGGGCAGAGGTAGTACATCCAGGAACAGGTAGAGCAATACCCCAAACAGAACGTAAGGAATGGCATACGAGACTCCTATCTTTTTAGAGAACAGAGGCATCCAGGCCATGCCCATCGCCGCCAGTCCGATGACCGTGATAACAATGATATAGGTATTCATAGAATGTAATAGTGACAGGGTGTAAAGACGCCGTAGCAGGAATATGTTTCTTATCTTAAAAATTATACCTACACCCTCTTACTACCTGTTATACAGCTCGCTGTGGGGTTTCGACTGCTCCTTCAATGCGTCTGAAAACACACTTCTTCTCCCCGGTGGGTTGTGCCGAAAAATAATTGGCTGGAGGCTCAACTTTTTCTATGTCCGCTTTAAACCTTTTACCGTTATATAGATCTAATAATCAGGAAGTCTTTCCTCAGCACTTTAATCTACTTCTAGTCATGAAAATACCTTATATAGTACGGGTACTAGGCCTGCTGGCTATTATAACAGCAGGCTCAGCCGTGGGAGACAGGGCCGTGGCCCAGCCGGGTATGAGCGTCTCCTTTCAAACATTCTACAGTGACCTGTCGCCCTATGGCCGCTGGACCTCACATCCACAATATGGCTCGATCTGGATTCCGAGTGTAGTTGGCGACTTTCAACCCTATGCAACCAATGGTCGTTGGGTGGTGACTGAGTACGGCAATACCTGGGTGTCCGACTATGACTGGGGCTGGGCTCCCTTTCACTACGGTCGCTGGTTTCACGACGACTTCTACGGATGGGCCTGGGTACCCGACTACGAGTGGGGTCCTGCCTGGGTAAACTGGCGCTCGGGTGGTGGCTACTACGGATGGGCTCCACTGAGTCCGGGTATTCATATCAATGTGCAGGTAAACATCCCCATGAACTACTGGGTGTTTGTACCACAGGTATATATTACCAGCCCGAGGCTGTATAACTACTGCCTGCCACGTACGCGGGTAGTAAATGTGTACAACCAGACGACCATCATCAACAACTACTACAACAACGACAACCGTACGTATGTGTATGGTCCCCGCCGGAATGAAATAGAGCGGGTAACGCGCAATACGGTACCTGTGTACCGGGCTGATGAAGTAGTTCGCCCAGCGCGTTCGCGCTACGAGAATGACCGGGACAACAACCGTACGTACAGTGCTGATGTCAACAGCAACCGCGCACGTACCGGAGCCCGTCAGGATGAGGTGTATAGCAACGACCGCACTCCCAGTCGCTCCAACCGGGAGAGTACATCAGGTATTATAGAGAGAAACTCCACTGACCGCAACTACGGTAGTACTACCGAACCAGGCCGCGCCAGAAGGAGCTACGAAGAGGCCGCTCCCGGACGCTATGGCACTGATACCGACAATCAAGCCGAGCGCTCTACCCGCAGCCGTAGCAGTGCCGACTGGTCTGATGCTACCCGTAGTACCCCTACCCCTGACTATACCGAGCGGAGCAACTCCAGCCGGAGCCGCCAGAGCGGAGTAGAAGCGGATCGCACTCCTTATGGCACCAACCGATCATCGGGCACCTACGATACGGACAGAACGGCTCCGTCCAGCCGGAGTTACGGTGACCGTAGCTATGGTACTTCGGAGTCAGGCCGGGCCCGTAGCAGCTATGGTGAAAGCAATCGGAGCAGTGCACCGGCTACCCGCACGCAGCCAAACTACTCGCCGCGCTCCTCCGGGGCCGAAATGTCAGCACCCCGTAGCCGCAGCAACCAGAGCAGCCAGGGCAGCTACCAGTCGCAGCCGCAGCGTCAGAGCTCACCATCGTACGGAGGTGACAATGGCCGACAGGCGTCTGGCCGACAGGCGTCTCCACGCTCGAGCCGCAGCCGGGGAGTTGAGTAGTAGCTCTCAGGACTGCCTTCGGCTCCCTTACTGAACAGAAATTTTTTCAGCCTCAGGCCCTTCCGGTATAGTTACCGAAAGGGCCTGAGGCTTTTATTAGGGTGTATCTTCCAACACCTGCTGCCCTCTCCACTGAGGCTTGCTTATGGGATTGTCAGAATATCTTCGTCAATAAAAATAGAGTCCATGACATATTTTTAGTACACTTGTATCCGACGATAAGAAATCGGCCTGATTTTTGATCGGGAGCTATTTACTTATGACCCTCCGTCTCCTGTATCATACGTATAAAAGCCTGCGACTCAAGCCCTTGTTCGGCCTGATCCTGCTGGCTATTTTCCTCCCACTGTACATAACCCCGGCCTGGGCCAGTACCCCCAGGGCGGAGCAGGGAGTACTGGATTTACGCAATTCGGAGCTGGACGATAAGGGCCTCCAGCTGGGAGGCGAGTGGAAGCTGTACTGGAACCGTCTGCTTACTTCTGCTAGCCCGACCGAGTACCACGAGTACGTCCCGTTTCCGAAGCTCTGGGCTCACACTACGTGGAAACAACAGCCTGTGCCTACCAAAGGATACGCTACCTATGCACTTGACATCCTGTTGCCCACTACCAGCGAACCACTGGCGCTCTACCTACCCGAGGCGTACTCGGCCTATGCGCTGTACGCCAATGGCAACCTTATAGCCCAGAACGGCGAACCGGGCATCTCAGCCGAAACTACCACCCCTTACTGGTCGCAGCAGGTAGTACCTGTTACGCCCAGCACTGATACCCTGCGGCTTACGCTACAAGTAGCTAACTTTCACCATGCCAAGGGAGGCCCCTACAAGCATATCCGGATTGGCTACTTGAGCGCGCTACAGGCTGCTCAGCAGGTCAATTACGCCCTGGATATATTCCTGGCGGGGTGCCTTTTTATGGGTGGGCTGTTCTTTCTGGGGCTCTATCTGTTTGGGCACCACGAAAAATCCAACCTTTACTTCTCGCTGTTCTCTATCCTTTACAGCTACCGGGTAGTAGGTACCAAGCAGTATGCTCTTCACACGTTTTTTCCGCACCTTGACTGGAGTCTGACGCTGCACTTTGAGTACCTGTCTCTCTTCCTGAGCATACTGATGTTTACGCTGTATACGTATAAGCTCTACCCGAAAGACATCAATAAGTACATTGTTCGATTTATGGCAGGAAGCTGCATAAGCTTTGCGCTGGCTACTCTCCTGCTCCCTACGACACTGTTTACCCAGCTCATCATTCCATTCCTGGTATTGATGGCCGTTGGTATTCCTTATACATTCTATGTGTATTGGGTAGCTGCCCGTAACCACCGCCCCGGTGCCCGGTACGCGCTAATGAGTACGTGGGCACTCCTGTTCATATTTGTGGTCATTATGCTGGAATACTTCAGGATAGCCACCCCTGGCAAGCTCATCCTGTTTGTAGGGTACATTGGCTTCTTCTTTCTGCAGTCGCTGATCTTGTCGTTCCGGTTTGCCTCCACCCTTAAGAAAGCTAAAGAAGCGGCCGAACTAGGCCTGAAAGCCAAAAGCGAGTTCCTGAGTACGATGAGCCACGAGATACGTACGCCGCTGAACTCGGTGATCGGGATGACCCACCTCATGCTCAGAGACGCCCCGCGTCCTGACCAGAAAGAGCAACTGGATGTACTGCTGTTCTCGGCCAATAACCTGCTGACGATTGTTAACGACATCCTGGACTTCAACAAGATTGAAGCCGGTAAGATCACCTTTGCCATGGGGCCCATTGATCTGGCTACCATCGCCCGTAATATTGTGTCGGGTTATAGTAAGTCAGCGGCTGATCTGGGGATAGAGATAAGGGCCGTGATTGACCCATCGCTTACCTTCAGGGTCATCGGAGATCACACACGTACCTCGCAGGTGATCAGTAACCTGGTACAGAACGCCATCAAGTTTACGCCCAAAGGGTCCGTGACGCTGCGCCTGGGGGTAGAAGACCAGACGGACAAGGACGTGACCGTGACGTTATCGGTAGAGGATACCGGTATTGGTATTGCTCCAGAAAAACAGCAGGAAATTTTTGAACGCTTTACCCAGGTTGATTCGTCGGCCACACGTGGCTTCAGTGGTACCGGACTAGGCCTGGCCATTAGCAAGCGGATACTGGAACTGCAGCAGGTAGATCTGCACCTGGACAGCGAACCAGGCGTGGGATCCACCTTCTACTTTACCCAGACCTTCCCGCTGGCCCCCGTAGTGGAAGTTACCAAACCGGTCGTATCTACGGTTCCTACGACCGAAAAACCGCTGGAAGACGTACGTATCCTGATTGTAGAAGATAATAAAATGAATGTACTGGTAGCCCAGAACTTCCTGAAGCGCTGGGGAGCTACCTCCGAAGTAGCCACTAACGGCAAAGAGGCCTTGGCCAAGCTGGATCCCAGCCGGCATGACCTGGTACTGATGGATCTGCACATGCCCGTGATGGATGGCTACGAAGCCACCCGACTCCTGCGCGAACGGGGTGAATCCATACCGATCATAGCCCTTACGGCCAGCATAGCTCAGGAAGTAGAGGGGCGCATATACAGCATTGGTTTCACGGATATTGTAGTAAAGCCTTTCAATCCGAATGAACTCCTGCGGGTTATCGCCGCCCACGCGCCACAGAAGAATAAAGTAGTCGTATAGCACCATAGATAAACTTAAACAAAGAAGCGCGGGCAGAGCTGCCCGCGCTTCTTTATTATAACTACTAGTATCAGCCTTACTCGGCTCCCCACGTCAGCCCCATGTTGTGGAACATGAAGGCGTAAATATCAGCCGCGGTTTCGAGCGCTTTCTTCGTGTTACTGGCGCCGTGGCCGGAGTTGGTATCGATCCGGATCAGGAGCGGATTGGTAGATGACGCTCCCGCCTTCTCCTGCAGCGTAGCCGCGTACTTAAACGAGTGCGCCGGTACTACGCGGTCGTCGTGGTCGGCGGTGGTGATGAGGGTAGCGGGGTACTTGCCGCCCTCTTTGATATTATGTACGGGCGAGTAGCCGTACAGGTATTTAAACTCCTCCGCGTTGTCGCTGCTGCCGTAGTCGGCGATCCAGTTCCAGCCGATGGTGAATTTGTGGAAACGCAGCATATCCATTACCCCTACCGCCGGGAAAGCCACCTTAAACAGCTCCGGACGTTGGTTCATCACGGCACCTACCAACAGACCACCGTTGGAACCTCCCTGAATAGCCAGACGCTCCGGTGAAGTATACTTCTCTTTGATCAGGTATTCGGCCGCCGTGATAAAGTCGTCGAATACATTCTGCTTTTTAAGCTTCATACCCTGCTCGTGCCACTTCTCGCCATACTCACTACCGCCGCGGAGGTTAGCCTGCACGTACACCCCACCCTGATCCAGGAACGGAATGCGCGTCGGGCTGAACGAAGGCGGCAGGCTTACGTTAAAGCCCCCGTAGCCATATAGTAAGGTTGGGTTAGTACCATCCAGCTTCAGACCTTTCTTGTACACGATGAACGCGGGTACTTTGGTACCATCCTTTGAAGTATAGAACACCTGCTTGGTTTCGTAATCGGTAGGTTTGAAGCTTACCTCCGGCTCCCGGAATACGGAGCTCTTCTTCGAAGCAATATCATAGCGGAATATAGTCGGTGGGTAGTTGAATGAGGTGTAGGTATAGAACACGAATTTGTCCTCCTTCTCACCACCAAAGCCGCTGGCGGTACCCAGTCCGGGCAGGGTCACTTCGTTTTCCTGCTTACCTTTCATATCGTACACGTACACGCGGGTAGTTACGTCTTTGGAGTACAGGGCAAATACCTTACCTCCGGCTGTACCAGCGTCCTGCAAGGGCTCGGGCTTTTCGGGCAGGAAGGGCTTCCAGCTTTTGGTCTTCGTCTCGTACAGTACCACTTTGCCATTGGGCGCGTCGGCGTTGGTTTCGATCAGGAAGCCGCCTTCTACGTTGTCCACCACACCGTACTTAAAGTCAGTGATTTCGCTCACGATGGGGGTAAATTGGGTCTGTCCCCGCTCCATAACCCATAGTCCGTTCCCATCCTTGCCTTTACCTCGGTCACTTACGCTGAGTACCGCGTAGCGGCCATCTTCGGTAGTACCTACCGTATGGAAGCGCTGCGGATTGGCGGGATCTTCGTACACCAGCTTATCGGCCGACTGGGGAGTACCTACCTTGTGGTAGAATACCTGGTGGTTTTCGTTTTTGGCGGCCAGGGCACTTCCTTCGGGCTTGGGGTAGCGACTATAGTAGAAGCCATCGCCCTGCCAGGCCGCACCGGATACCTTCACCCACTCCACCTTATCGGATAGCATCTTGAGGGTTTTCATATCCATCACCTGGTAGTCCTGCCAGTCGGAGCCGCCCTTCGAGAAGCCCAGTACCGCGTAGGCACCATCTTTGGACAGGCTGAATACCGTCAGGCGCGTGGTACCATCGGCCGAGAGCTTATTGGGATCCAGTACTACCTCAGGCGTACCATTCAGGCCTTTCTGTCTATAAAGCACCGCCTGGTTCTGCAGACCGTCATTCTTATAGAAATAGAAGTAGTCGCCCTTCTTGCGGGGAGCCGAGTACTTGGGGTAGTTGTAGGCTTTTTCCAGATCGTTGTAGATCTCCTGCTTAAACGGGATCTTGTTCAGGTAGCCAAATGTCACCTCGTTCTGCGCTTTCACCCAGGCGGCCGTTTCGGCCGAGCGGTCGTCTTCGAGCCAGCGGTACGGATCGGGTACTTTGGCACCGTGGTACTCGTCTACATGATCTACTTTATTGGTTTTGGGATACTCCAGTTTCTGCGCCGTTCCGTCGGCGTTGACAATCATGGCAGCGATCAAGGTCATTCCTAAAAGGTTTTGTTTCATGCTTCTATCAAAAGGGTTTGAGATGAAGGGAATTACAAATGTACTATCGGATCAGGTCGCAATCAACCCACTTATTAGCAAGACCATATTCTCAGACATTCCGTTCACTGCTACTGAACTCACCATCCTGGAGTAGGTACAGAAATACGGCAGAAGCAACTTATTAGCACTATAAATAAATAGAATAAAACAAATACCCGAGCGAAGCCTTTCCAAAATATTCGAAAAGCTGACTCTCCTTTCAGAAGGACTCTTGCGCTGATGGCCATTTTTCAAAGCAAGGGGGTCAACACTTTTGTTATTAAATAAAATATAGACTACTAACAAACTGAATTAGAAATAATTATAAAAATATAGAAAATATTTCCACAGTAATTCAATCCTTCCGAAACCCTCAGGCGTAAGTTCAGACATAAACATTATAACTACTAATAGGATCTAACACTTAATCTCTTTTACACATGAAAAAAATTGCATTTTTTGTGGTGGCATTATTTGCCGCACAGGCTTCCTTTGCCCAGGGCAATATGCGGACAGTTAAAGTGGGTGGCGCCGCTATGTACCCTAACAAGAACATTGTTGAGAACGCTCTTAACTCCAAAGACCACACTACCCTGGTAGCAGCCGTCAAGGCCGCCGGACTGGTGGAGACGCTGCAGGGAGCTGGTCCTTTCACCGTATTTGCTCCAACGAACGATGCCTTTGGCAAACTACCCGCTGGCACCGTGGAGACGCTGGTAAAGCCTGAGAACAAAGGTACACTCACCACCATCCTGACCTACCACGTAGTACCCGGCCGTATGGACTCAGAAGCCATTGCCGAAGCCATTAAGAAAGGAAATGGCAAAACTACTTTCAAGACCGTAGAAGGGGGTACCCTTACGGCCATGATGAATGGTAAGAAGCTGGTCCTGACGGATGAAAAAGGGGGAACCTCTACCGTAACCATTAAGGATGTGTACCAGAGCAATGGTGTAATACATGTAGTTGATACCGTAGTAATGCCTGATTAACCTGGCTGAATTGAATTGGTATGTGTTGTGAATAACAAAGAGCCGGCGCGTTTGTGCCGGCTCTTTGTATATATCTTTGCAATTCTATCGCTCGCCCCGATTTGCAATCGGGGCGCTGTCGTACTCGCGTTTAAAACGCTAACAGAACCAACTCCCGATTGCAAATCGGGGTTAGCAGGGTTGACAGGGTTAGACAAGTTCAGCCTCTGGAAGGGTAAGAAAATGTTCAATTCCTTTTACCTTAGCGCTAATCAGTTTCTGAAAATAACATTGCAATGAATAACAACGACATACTACGCCGCCTGCGCTTTGCCTTTGACCTGAAGGATGAAGAGATGATGCGGCTATTCAAACTGGGCGGCTACGATGCCAGCCGGGCTGAGGTGAGTGACTGGCTCAAAAAGGAGGAAGACCCTGAACACAAAGGCCTGGTGGATGTAAGGCTGGCTAACTTCCTGAACGGATTTATCGTGGATAAGCGCGGCAAGAAAGATGGTGAAGAACCCCAGGCCGAGAAAAAGACCAATAATAACCTGGTACTCCGAAAGCTAAAAATTGCCCTGAGCATGAATGATACGGATATGCTGGAGGTATTTGATCTGGTGGGCTTTCGGATCAGTAAGCATGAACTCAGCGCTTTTTTTCGCAATCCCAACAATCCGCACTACCAGCCTTGTAAGGACCAGATACTTCGCAACTTTCTGGTAGGGTTGCAGCTGAAATACCGGCCTAAGGGGGACGAAAGCGATCAGTAGAGAAACTACCCTGCGCTCGTCCCGATTACAAATCGGGACGCTGTCATACTAGCGTTTGAAACGCCAATCCAAGCCTGGGTACGAAAGCCATCAGTAGAGAGACTACTCAAATCCAGCCTGCCCATTTTGAACATTGATTTACTATAGCATGACCCATTACAAAGCCATTATTTTTGATTTAGGAAACGTACTGATCGACTGGAATCCGAATTATTTATTTGATCAGATCATTGTGGATCCGGTGAAGAAGAAGTACTTCTTTGACAACGTATGTACCTCCGACTGGAATGAGGAACAGGATGGCGGACGCCTGATCAAAGAAGCCACAGAAGACCTCGTAAACCGACACCCCGAGTGGAAGGAGCACATTGAAGCCTACTATGGCCGCTGGACCGAAATGCTGGGCGGACCGATCCACGGATCGGTTGATATATTCCGCGAATTAAAAGATACCGGCAAGTACAAGTTTTACGCCCTTACCAACTGGAGTGCCGAGCTATTTCCGATTGCGCTGGAGCGGTACGATTTCCTGCACTGGTTTGATGGCCGGGTCGTGAGCGGTGAAGAAAAGATGCGCAAGCCTTTCCCGCAGTTTTACCAGGTTCTGCTGGACCGGTACAGCCTACTACCCAACGAAGCCGTCTTTATAGATGATAATTTCCGTAACATCAAAGCCGCGGAGGCCCTAGGCATACCTTCTATCCATTTTCAGTCGCCGGAGCAGCTTCGGCAGCAGTTGCAGGAGATGGAGGTACTATAATTACAACCTACCCCTACTCATCCCGAAAGTACGTCCTAGGAGGAGTAGGGGTAGCCTGTTTAGAGATTTGAAGATTAATTGTTTAACAGCTCTGCTACCTTGTTAGCCAACTCCTCCCCTCTTAAACTGTGCGCCCTGATTACCCCCTGCTGATCAATAAGATACGTCTGAGGTATCCCCTGCATTACGTACCACTCTTGTACGGCTTTATTCTCCTTATCTACTACCACCTGAAGTCCCGGCGGTGTATGCTTTTTAATACCTTGCAGCCACTGCTTATGATTTTCATCTACAGATATGCTGATGATCTCAAGCCCCTGGCTGGCGTAGGTACTATATAGCTTTTTTATAGACGGCATTTCCACAATACAAGGCCCACACCAGCTCGCCCAGAAGTCCAGCAGCACCAGCTTTTTGGCTTTCCTTACTTCTTCCAGACTTTTGAAAGCACCACTACTATCGGGTAGCGTAAAATTATAGGCCTGATTACCTACGGCCACTTTTTGTAGTTGTAAAGCTTTTTCTTTCAGCCCATTTTCCATTTTCTGGAATGTAGGGTATGAAGCAAACTGGCCTCTGAATTCATCAAGCATAGTTTTGACATAGTCATCCTCCCAGCCACCGCTACTCAGGAGGGATAGGTTGAAGAAGGTAAAAGGTTTCTGCGCTACCGCTTCTCTCATACGCCTTCCAACAGAGATACTGACGGAGTCATTCTGCTTCATCAATTGATTAAACAGTACCGTATCGCCTTTTTGTTGAGCAACAGCCCGCTCCTGATAAAGCTTTATCAATTGATTCCTGGCCGGATTAAGGATCTCCGTCTGATACTGCTCCCACTGCGAATGTAGCTTAGAGCCAGCTATCTTATAGCTACCATCATCTTTGATACTAACCTGCATGGATGAAGGCTCTACAAAGACCGAATATGGATCAGGTACGCCATCAATCTTCAGATTGTACAGACCAGGCTCCATCTGTGTCCCTTTCAAGGTGAAAGTACTTCCGGTAATGGGAGCCGAACTAACCTGATTTTCTGCCTTGTCAAGCAGATACACCTGACCGTTCCGGGGCTGAGCCAGTTGCCCCTGAATGGTGAAGGCTTGGGGAGACTGAGCGAGAGCGGAACAGGCGCAAAGACAAATTAGCAGTAAGAAGCTTGATAGCCTTAGTACATTACCAGGCAGGTTGAGGTGTGTGGCATGCATGGCGTGAGTGTGTATTTGATGAAGAAAAAAGCCTGTGAATCAGACCGTAGCCCAATGTACTAATAGTTAGAAGATGAGTCAATCCTGTACATAGATCTTTCTAAAAAATGGCAAGAAACACCCACCAGACAAGTAAATGCTACCCGCTTGTACAGGACTGTACCTATTTCTTCCGTCTAGATATAGAGCAATCCCTTTAGTTTATTTAGTACCATGAAGCTCAAACTATCATCACTCCTTCTAATCTTTACCCTGCTGGCGCTGGCCCTGACCAAACCCGCTCCCGTAAACCTGTACCTGATTGGCGACTCTACCGTCAAGACCGGCTCGGGCAAGGGCGAAAACGGCCAGTGGGGCTGGGGCAGCTTCCTGCCGGAGCACTTTGACACCACCCGCATCAAGATCCACAACCACGCCATCGGAGGGCGGTCCAGCCGGACGTTTGTCAGCGAAGGCCGCTGGGACAAAGTACTGTCTGAGCTCAGGAAGGGTGACTACCTGCTGATCCAGTTTGGGCATAATGACTCCAGTCCCGTCAACGATACCCTTCGCGCCCGGGGTACCATTAAGGGCATCGGCGAAGAAACCGAGGAAATCGACAACCTTATTACCAAAAAGCACGAGGTAGTACACTCGTACGGCTGGTACCTGCGCAAGTACATTGATGAGGCCAAAGCCAAAGGAGCCATCCCGATTGTGTGTTCGCCTATCCCCCGTAACCAGTGGGAGAACGGCCGCATTGTGCGCCCCACAGACAGCTATCCGCAGTGGGCGCAGGCCGTAGCAAAGTCCAAGGGTGCCTACTTCATAGACCTGTACGAGCTGGTCGCTACCGAATATGACCGTACCCCGCCCACCTTGGTCAAGCAGCAGTACTTCACCCCGGCCGACGACACGCACACCTCCCGCCAGGGCGGTGAACTGAACGCGGAGCTGGTAGCCCGGGGCATCAAAACGTTGAAAAAATGTAGTCTGAAGAAGTACCTGAAATAGGCCATAGAGCGAGGATCTACCACTCCCTAAAAAGCTACGGGTGAAGGTTGGGTAAGTATGGGTTGTTCGCTACATTTACTGCAAACTACATCCCTATGTATAAGCGATTTATCTCCGGCCTTACTACCCTGTTTCTTTTACTGAGCCTGCTGTTGGCAGGTAGTACTGTACAGGCACAGGATAGTACTCAAGTCAAGTCGGCGGAAACGCCTACGCCCTCCCTGCTGCACATGAAAGATGGTACGGTACTGCGGGGGGTAATCCTGTCGGAGACGGAGGAGGGTGTCCGGATCAGGACGGATAACCTGGGGGAGCTATTCATTACGCGCGATAAAATCGATAAGATCGAAAGGGAGGTAGCGGGCTACTACCGCAACGGGCAGTTCTGGTTCCAGAATCCGCACAGTACCCGGTACTTCTGGGCGCCGTCGGCCCTGCCACTCCGCAAAGGCGAAGGCTACTACCAGAATGCCTATATCTTTATCAACTCCGTAGCCATAGGTGTTACGGATCAGTTTAGCATGGGTGCCGGATGGGTCCTTAACCCGACGTTCCGCGACTGGCAGGTATTCTTCATTACGCCCAAGGTCAGCTTTCCCTCTACCTCCAACGTCACCTTCGGAGCGGGCATGATCGGCGTAGGCGTCTTCTCCAATCGGAACACCTATGACAACCGAGGCTACGTCACCGGCCACCGGCTTGGCACTGATCTGTTCGGCATTGGCTACGGCAACGTAACTTTCGGCAACACCGAAAAGAACTTCACACTGGGGCTTGGCTGGGGATTTTCTAATGATGATATAGCTTCCACTCCGGTTGTCAATCTGGCTTATATGTCACGGGTGGGCCGAAGAGTAGGCTTCGTGACCGAAAACTGGCTTGTGCTTAATGGTATAGACAATGACCCGCTGGCGCTGCTGTCGGGTGGGGTACGCTTCTTCGGCGAAAAGACGTCCATCGACCTGGGCCTCTGGATACCCGCCGTCGCTGATATGGATGCCTTCATCGCCATTCCGTACGTAGATTTTGTTCTGAAGTTTGGTAAGAAGCCGCGGCGACGGTAAAGTTTTTGAATCTTCATGAAGAAACAACTCATCCCAGCCGCACCAGCTCTTTCAGTTCTTTATTCGAAAAATCCCCAATCCAGGTTTCGCCATTGGCGACGGTCAGGTCGGCCAGCTCCTTTTTGCTCTGGATCAGCTGGTTGATTTTTTCTTCAAAAGTACCTTCCGTCAGCAGGCGGTGAACCAGTACGTTGCGGGTCTGGCCGATGCGGAAGGCGCGGTCGGTGGCCTGGGCTTCCACGGCGGGGTTCCACCACAGGTCGTAGTGGATGACGTTGTTAGCGGCGGTCAGGTTGAGGCCGGTGCCGCCTGCTTTGAGCGAGAGCAGAAGCAGGCGCGTGGCGCGGTTCTGCTGGAAGTCCTCCACCATGGCGTCGCGCTGCGGGCGGCTGACGCCGCCGTGCAGGAAAGGTACCTCCACCCCCAGCCGCTGGAGCAGCATGGTTTGCAGCAGGGTACCCATCTCCTCGTACTGCGTAAAGATCAGCGCCTTCTCCCCGTTTTCGAGGAGCCGCTGCACCAGGTCCAGCAGGAGCAGGGCCTTGCCCGAGGCCTCCGGGTGCACTTCGCCCTTCTTGAGGTAGTGCGTGGGGTGGTTGCAAATCTGCTTTAGGGCTGTCATCATCTTAAATATCAGCCCGCTGCGGTTAAAGCCATCCTTAGCTCCCTCAATGCCCCGCAGGGCTGTATCCACTACGCTCTGGTATAGGGCCGCCTGCTCCGACGTGAGAGTACAGGTCTGGTCCATCTCTATCTTATCCGGCAGGTCCTGAATTATTTTTTTATCCGTCTTGACGCGGCGCAGGATAAACGGCTCCGTCATGCGCCGAAACACGTCCAGCCGGTGCTGGTCACGGTCTATTTCGATGGGAATGGCAAAGTCACTGACAAACTGCTTCAGCGAGCCCAGGTACCCCTTGTTAGCGAAATCCAGGATGCTCCAGTACTCACTCAGGCGGTTTTCGACGGGCGTCCCGCTCATAGCAATGCGCACACCCGCCTTTATCTTCTTGATGGCTTTGGTCTGGGCGGTGGTGGGGTTCTTGATGTTCTGGGCTTCGTCAATGACTACCACCGGCCAGGGCGATTTGGTAAAGGTATCCAGCTCGCTGCGTACCACGCCGTAGGTAGTCAGCACCAGATCGGCTTCCATAAAGCCCGCCTGGCTGCGGCCGGGGCCGTGGTACACGCTGGCGCGCAGGCCCGGTGCAAAGCGGGCTATCTCGCGGCTCCAGTTGGTGAGCAGCGTGGTAGGTACCACCACCAACCCTTTGTACTTTTTGAAAGCGCCTTCTTCCTTAAATTTCAGCAGGGTAGCGATGACCTGCAGCGTCTTGCCCAGGCCCATGTCGTCGGCGATGAGGCTGCCGAAGCCTACGCGGGCGTTCTTGTACAGCCACTCGTAACCGCGCTGCTGGTAAGGGCGCAGGCGGGCGTCCAGCCCCTCGGGCAGCCCTACCGCCTCCGGGGCCGTGAGCTGCTGGATGAGCCTGCGGGCTTTGGCAGTAAGTTGGATGCCCGCCCCCTCGTACTCTTCGGTCAGGGCGGTCTGCAGCAGCGTCTGGGCATCCACACTGGGCGGGTTTTTGAGCTTGTCCAGCAGCGACCGCACCTCCTTCTCGTCGAGGTACACGTACTGGTCCTTGATTTTGACCAGGCCGCGGTAGTTTTCAATCAGGTCCACAAACTCCCGCGTATCCACGTGCTGCTCCCCGATGGCTACTTCCCATCGAAACGCCAGCATAGATTCCAGGTCAATGACCGAGCTGGCCGCTACCCGGCCCGACTCCTCGCCGTCGAGCGTCATGGAGAGCTGCGGACGCACGAGCTTCTGCAGGGCACGCGGCAGCAGGATCCGGATGCCAAACAGCCGGAGCGTAGGCAGAATTTTGAGTAAGATTTCGGGAAAATCTCCAGCGCTGAACACCAGCTCCTCCTCCCCCCGGGAGGCAATGAGGCGGTTGAGCTGGGGGAAGTGCTCCGCCATCATGGACAAGTCGCGCAGTACGCCCATGCGGACGGGGGCGTATTCGGACTCCTGCATGAACAGCGCGAAGGGCACCGGCGCTTTCAGCGGGTCGGCCTTGTTCTCGACCAGTACCTGCACCCTGAAGTCCGCGCTTTCTTCCCGCTCTTCTACCTGAATGAGCGGTACGTAGTCGCGCTGGGCGATGAAGAATTTATTGAGCCAGAGCTGAATCGTGACCGGAATCTCGCGGCTGTCGAAGCCGCTGAAGCGGGCGTACTCGCGCCGGAAAAACAGGTCGTCAATGTCGGTATCCCTGTAGTGATAGCGGTCGTTAAACTGCCGCACGCGCTCGGTCAGGAAGAGCGAGCACAGCATGGTGAACCAGTCGCTCGTCAGGGGCTCGTAGATGTCGTGGCGACCTATTTTGTAAAAGAGAAACTCCTTTGGCAACAGTACCTCTAGCTGGCGGGCAACCTGCGCGACCTGCTCGTTGATGAGGGCCGGTATCCAGCGTACAAAATAATTTTCCTTTTTGAGCTGTACCCGCAGAAGCTGTGGCAGCAGGCCGCCTACTTCCAGGAGCTTGCTGGCAAAGCGGTTGGTGAGGTACAGGCCGCGCAGCAGGGGCGACAGCTGCGGCAGCTGGCTGGGCGGTACCTGCTGCAGCCAGTCCAGGAACTTCGGAAGTTCGTTGAACTGAAACACCAGGCGCTCGTTAGTATCGCGGAAGTTGGCCTGCAGGAATAGCATGGCCTCGTCCAGGATGATTTCGCCGCTCTCGATGGCGTCGAGGTCCTTGTCGTAATCGTGCTCGCGCAGCTCGCTGGCCACCGCCAGGGCCTGGGCCTGCTTCCGAGCGTCGACATAGAAGGTACTTAGTACCTTCTTAAAATCACCGGCTTTGTAAAAGAGCGGATTCTCCGAGAGCAGCGACAGCAGCCCCTCACGGCAGTCGGGCAGCACCGAGAAGTCCAGCGCCTCGTACAGGCTCTCCTCCGGCCGGAACTCCACCTCCTCGCCTCCCTCGTAGGGGCGGCGCAGGTCGGCTACGTCGGGCACCTCCACGTCTTTCTGCTCGGCCGAGGCTACCCCCAGTCCTTCCAGCGCCTTGAACAGGTCAAAGTTGCGGAGCTCAAACACCAGAAAGGGGTTCTTGTCGATCTCGTTGGCGACCAGGTACAGCACCGCCGCCCGGTGCTTGCAAGGGTCGCCCCAGTCGGGGCAGGTGCAGGAAGACTCAATGGTACTCCAACTATCCGGAAAAAGCGAAATCCCTTTGCTGCGCCCTTCTTCGTACAGTTCAGCCGGGAGCTGGCGGTTGAGCAGTTGGGTCAGGAAAAGTGGGTTCTCGGTAATAAGGCTGACCAGCCGGGCTTTATCCGCGGCCGACAACGGCTTTATCTTAAATGTAGTTTTATAGGGAATAGGCCGGGTGCCCTGTACCTTAGCTTTAAAAGTATTCTTGTCAAATTCGAGCGAAAGTACCGCCCCGCCGCTGGCATAGGTTCGCCCCCGCGCCAGCCGCCCGCTCTCGTCTATCTTTTCCAGCACACTAATCCACTGCTGCCCCCACCACGTTTGTCCGAATGCCTTTTTTCGCGCCATGTTGTATAGCTACCAAGTAGTTTATTGAGTAACTGACAAAGGTACGGATTGTGGGGAAAATGAGGAGTTGCTACTCTTTGCTGTATAAAAAGACAGTTAAAATCTTCCATTTTCGTACTGTTACACAATACATTTAGGTTAATGATACGGAGCATTAGGTACGTATAAACTCTTGGTCCCCGCTCGGTTCTACCGGGTGAGTACTATACAACAGGCTTCCAGCCTGTACTGTATAAGTAGATCATTAGAACACGTGCCGGAGGCACTTTCGGATAAAGGTCGCTCGTCGGAGCCGAGCGACTGCGGGAATTATTAGAGGTAACCTTCCTCCATGGACTGTGTCCCCACAGTCCATGCCCTAAAGCCAATAGTCCCCACTTGATCTAGACAAGCGGGGACTAAGTCATAGAAGAATCAATCTGCTATTTACTTGCTATACATAATGCCGCTCTTTCCCTGCCAGTGATAGAACATCTCCACGCCTAGCTCTTTGAGGTACTTTGCCCTCATTTTCTGGTGCAGGGCCTCGGGCTGCTTCTTGCCGTTTACTACCAGTTCGTCCTGGTTTAACCGGTACGAAAGGTCTTTTTTGCTCTGGATTACTCCCTCCTGAATCAGGTCATTGATAAATTCCCCCTGCAACTTCTCGTATTCAGCCCGCTGCGCCTCGGCTTTTTTCCGGTGCTCCTCAGCTTCTCTGCGGTGTACCTCCGCCTGCTGACGATGTACCTCCGCTTCCCGACGAGCTTCATCGGCGTGGCGTCGGGCTTCGGCCTGTGAAGCCTGCATACTTTCCGCCTCTCTGCGATGCTTTTGTGCCTGTTCCCGCATAGCCGCTGCTTCCTGGCGCATCAAATCGGCCTGTGCCCGATGCTCTTCCGCTTGCTTGCGGTGTACCTCAGCTTCCCGCCGATAGACTTCGGCCTGTGCCCGGTGTATTTCAGCCTCTTTCTGATGCTCCCGAACCTCCGCCATTACAGGTGCCAGTTCAGAGCTATACGACGCAATCTGGTCTTCCGGAATGACAACACCATCTATTTTTAACCCGGTTATCTTTCCATTCTGCTCCACAATCTCGTACCGCTTACCATTGAATGACATGTGGTAGGTCGACAGAACCTTGCCCGTGCTTATACCTGTTTTTCTGGGCGTAATAGTATCTGGTGCGGCCGGGGGTACTACGACAGGCACTGCTGCGGGGGCCGGAGGTGGAGCAGGGATAGGTGAAGGTGATGGTGCCAGCGCAGGAGAAGGCGCTACTACTGGCCGGACTACCGGCTTAGGAATCTCCGGCTGGGGTACCTCGGCCGGAGGAGTGGGTGAAAAGGCCACCGACAGCACGGCGATGGTGAGCAAACTGGCTGTTACAAATACTTTTTCCATGGCTTCTAAAGGTTTATTGTTATTGTAAATGATTCGCTTGATCCGGTCCAGCAGGTGGTTGCGACGGCCCGCAAAGGCCAGCGCGTGGGCCGACTGCGTCAGATTGTACTCCTGAAACTGGACCAGCGCCTCCACAAACCCCTTTCGGTTCTGCGTTACGGCTATGGCCAGGTCGTCGCAGCAGTGCTCCCGCTCTTCGCGGAGCAGGTACGACAGCCACAGAACGGCCGGGTTGAAGAAGTAGATATTCTCGGCCAGGCTCTGGAACAGGTTGACGAGGTAGTCCTTGCGGCGGATGTGCGCCAGCTCGTGCAGCAGAATGACCTCTACCTGCTGGTAGGGCAAGTTGGTCAGAAAGCCAGCAGGTACCAGGATGATGGGCCGCAGAAAGCCCGCTACCTGAGGTACCGTGACCAGTTCTGACTCCACCAGATTAATGGCTGTGTTAATTTTTAATTTTTGGGCCAGCAGGCTTACCCGTTCGGCCCAGGCGGCGGGTACTTCATGGATACCGTGGTGGCGGAGCCTGTGGATGTAGTAGAGTCCGGTGGCTGCCTTCACTGACTTGAGCAGGAACACCAGAAACCACAGGGCTACAATAAGGGAGGCATGCCGGGTACAAAAGTCCATCAACCTACTCAGCAACAGCTCAGCATCCAGCCAGTTTATACCTCCTGCACCAGCGGGTTGAACCATCTCGGTGCTGCCTACCTCCGTCTCCTGATGCGAATGAAAGATAATGGTACTGGAGGTCTGGCGATATTCCAGCCAGAAGGTACCCGCACTGACCACCATAAAGCCTACCAGCAGGGTCGCCAGCGCATTGTACCGTAGCGCGGGCCGGGCCTTCCGCAACGTGAGCAACACAAGGCCCGTCAGGACCGCCAGCACCAGACCCTGCCAGAGCGAGTGGAGCAGCGTCCAGCTCAGGGCCTGGATGAGTTTCTGGGAAAGAGGCAGATCAATGATGTGTATTTTCATGGCTAATAGGAATAGGATATGGCTACTTACTGATCGAGCTTTTTCAGAAATTCCTTTATTTCGTCCAGCTCCTTCTTCGAAGTATTCTTGTTGCCGAAGAGCTGCATCACCAGGCTGGTGGCGGAGCCCTCGTACATGGAGTCCACAAAGCGGTCCAGCAGTTTCTTTTTGGTTTTGTCCTCCTCCTCCGCCGGGCTGTATACGTGCTTCATGCTGCTTTCGTCGCGGGTCACGAGGCCCTTCTCCGCCATAATCTGCATGAGCTTCAGCGTAGAGGAGTACTGTACCTGGCGCTTCTCCTCATTCAGGGTATCATTCACGAAGCGTACCGTGGAAGGGCCGTGCTTCCATAGTACCTGTAGTATTTCCAGTTCTGATTTTGTGGGTTCCATACCTGTTCTATTGATCACTCAACCAAAGGTAGGAAATATTTCGTACGAAGCAATACCTAGCCTGATATTTTCTATAAGGTATTCATATAGAGATGAAATGTTGCACCGTCCTGAAATATAAAAGCCCTGTGACCAAAGATGTCACAGGGCTTTTTGTTGATGCACTTTCTCTACTGCTTCTTCTCCGGCATCAGTACTACCTTGATGTAGTTGGACTCGTCGAGGTACTTCTGGGCCGCAGCTTTGGTACTGGCCGTAGTTACCTGTCTGAGGAGCTCCGGTTGCTTAAATACCTCATCCAGATCATCTCCGTAGAACAGATTGCCGGATATATAGCCCCGCCAGAACTCGTTAGTACGCAGGTCTAATTCGGTCTTGCGGTTGGTTTCGGCTACGAACTTCTGAATGTCCTGCGGATCGGCTCCCTTCTGCTTGATCTTATTGATCTCTTCCAGGGTACGGTTTACCAGTTTATCCACGTTTTCGGGACCGCAGCCAAAGCTGACCTGGAAGCGATAGCGGCCGCTGGGGAACTTGTCGGTACCTTCGGATACACTTACGCCGTACACGCCACCTTCCTCTTCGCGCAGGGCCTCGATGAGTTTGATCTGCAGTACCTCCTGCAGAGCCTCGATCTGTACGTTATTCTCGGGGTTGTACTCGTACTCGCCGCTGAATATCATGGTCACGCGGCTCTTCGGCTCCAACCCTTTATATACCGTTCTTTCGATACGGCCCTTGGGAGGGAATATGCCCGGGTGCTTAAAGGTATCGTCGCGGTTGGTAGCGGGCAGGCCACCGATGTACTTTTCCAGCAGAGGCCTGATCTCATCCTCCTTGAAGGCTCCTACAAAGGTAAATACAAAGTCAGAAGCATCGGCAAAGCGATCCTGGTAGATCTCCATGGCCCGGTCCAGATTCACCTTATCAATACGCTCGGGGGTCAGCGGACGGCGGCGCGGGTGATTGTTAGACAGAACACTGGTCAGGGTATCGGAGTATACCTTCTCGGGCGTGGGTGTCTTGAGCATGTTCTCGAGGTAAGCCTTCTGATTGGCCAGTATACCCTGAACTACCTCCGTATCCTTACGCGGCGCTGTAAAGTAGGCATACACCAGCTGCAGAGCCGACTCCAGATCCTTGGGGCTGGCGCTGCCGGATATACCTTCGGTGAGTTCGTTGATGTAGGGGCGTACGCTTACCGTCTTACCCGCCAGGTACTTCTGCAGCTGCGTCTGGCTATACGTACCTACGCCGCCTGCTCCTATCAGCGAAGCCGCGAACAGGCCGGTTTCGATATCATTGGGGTACAGCGAAGTACCTCCCTTGGCCGTAGCATCGAACAGGATCTGGTCGTTCTTGAAGTCTGTAGGCTTCAGCATCACTTTCACGCCATTGCCCAGGGTTAGTTCGGTAATGCCTAGTTTCGCGTGCTTCTTCTCACTCACTACCTTCGATCCCTTGGGCTCGGTGGGCAGCAGCGGCTGGTCTACGGCATCATCCACGTAGGCCGTTACATTCTGACCGGCACTAGCCAGGATCTGCTTCACCTGCTCTTCCGTCGGGAGCTTTTCCCGGGCGGTGGTAGGTGCCATGATCACTACGGCGCGATCTTTGTCCGTGATAAACCGCTTGGAGAGCGCATTTACCTCTTCCAGCTTCACCCCTTCCAGGTGCTTTTTCACGAAATCAAAGTAGTAGTCGATGCTTACCGAAGGCTCTCCGTCCAGGAAGTGCTGTACGTACTCCTGCGTGTAGTTAGCCGACTTGGTCTTATCCCGTTCCCGGTAGGCGCGCTCAATTTCATTCAGATACGAGCGCTTGGCCCGCTCCAGCTCCGAAGCCGTAAAGCCAAACTTCTGCACCCGGGCGTTTTCTTCCAGCAGCGTCGTCAGGGCCCGCTCTACGCCACCGGGGTCTTTGGCCAGGGCAATGGACGAGAAAGCATCCAGGTTGCTCAGGAAGTCGCCGTAGCTGCTGTACCCCACCAGGAAGGGCGGGTTGGCGTTCTGGGTCAGTTCCTGCATACGGTCGCCCATCATGGAGTTAAACAGGGACCGGCCCATAGCGCTACGCATATCCAGCAGGGTCCTGTCCTTGATTTCGGGCTGCTTATAGATCACCTGCACCACGTTCTGTGGGTACTCGGGGTCGGTTACGATGGCTACCTTGGTAGAGCCATCCAGTGGAATGGTATATTCACTACGCTTCTTGGGAGTCTTGGGAGCTTGAATACGGCTGAATTTTTCCCTGATCATAGCCTCCACCTTAGCCGCGTCAAAATCACCCACGGCCACCACAGCCATCAGGTCAGGGCGGTACCAGTCCTTATAGAATTGCCGTAGTGTTTCGGGCTTGAAGTTCTGCAGGATGCTGTCTTTCCCGATGGGGAGCCGCTGCGCGTAACGGGAATTACCCAGGATCATGGGAAAGTACTCGTCACGCATGCGCTGCTGGGCACCGCGCCCCAGGCGCGACTCTTCCAGTACCACCCCGCGCTCCTTATCGATATCGTCAGCTTCCAGCAAGGCATTGTGCGCCCAGTCTTCGAGTACCTGCAGGCCCCGCTCCAGGAGTCCGGCCGAGTCGGTGGGGATGGGAAGCATGTATACGGTTTCGTCAAAGCTGGTGTAGGCGTTGAGGTCAGCCCCGAAGCGTACCCCCGTCTTCTGCAGGAAGTCTACGAGCTGATTCTTGGGGAAGTTTTTGGTACCGTTAAAGTTCATGTGCTCCATGAAGTGCGCCAGTCCCTGCTGGGCGTCCGTTTCCAGAATGGAGCCCGCCTTGATCACCAGCCGGAGCTCGGCGCGGTTCTGTGGCTCGGCATTTTTACGGATATAGTACGTAAGGCCATTTTTCAGTTTCCCGACTTTGACCTGCGGATCAAAGGGAATGGGTTGTTTGGATAGGTCCTGGGCCAGAGCCGGCACCGCCAGCATCAGCAGCAGTAGCCAGAGCCAGCCGTATTGTAGACGTTTCATAAGATTCATCCAGGTTAGGTTTTGTGTAGTAGTGTAGTTAACGGTGAAAACTATTTGACTGTTACATTCCGGGAAAGCAGTCATTATACTTCTTTTCCTAAAAATAATAAAGTACATAGTACCTCCATCCGATTTATGATCAGCGGAAGGTATCCGATCGCAGCAGCCGCTCCAGCTTTCGGTGTAGCTCCATCAGTTCAAAAGCTCCTTCTCCCCAGAACAGATCATGCACCTTACTGGCGTACAGCGCCGTAGGCGCTTCCTGACTCATGAGTTGATCTACCTCCCGGCGCTGCCGGGCCAGCCAGTCAACCAGTTCGTCCTGCCGGGTGCTGAGGTTTTTGTCTGTAGCCGGTGGTGGCGTACCAATGAGTCCCTGAACTATGCGTCTCATGCCCTGCCGGACCTCCTCAAGGTGCTCCTGCAGGTCCGGGTCGCGCAGCTGGTACGTGGGGTGCCTCTTGCAGAATAGCCCCAGATTGACCAGCACCGACAACTGATGGTATACCGAAAGTACTACCTGCTGGCTGTTGTTCAGGAAATCTTTTTGCGCGGCGGATTCAGTTTTGGTGAGCCGGTAGATATTGGTCAGGTTGTCCATCTGTACGTAGGCTTCCTTACGACTCAGCTTATAGCCGGTAGTGTCAAAACCATCCGTATGCAGCTGGGCCAATATAGTAGAGAAGAAGTCACTGTTGGCCCTGATGGCATTACTGATGGCCTGAGGGAGCTTCTGCTTCTCCCAGTAAGGCAGCACATACCGGATAGACAGCCAGCACAAAGCTGCCGCCAGCAGGGTATCCAGCAGCCGGTACCAGGCCGCTTCCAGGAGCTCTCGGTGCAGATAACGGTAAAAGAACAGGAGAAATACGGTAAAGAATAAGGAAGAGATCCAGTATTGCTTCTTGATAAAGGAAAAAGCAAAAAACATGGAGGTCAGAAAGATCAGCATACTGATCTGGTACCCGGGCTTAAAGACATAGAACAGAACAAGCCCTGCTACTGCCCCCAAAAAAGTACCTATTACCCGCTGATACAGCCTCTGTCTGGACAGGCTGAACCCTGGCTTCATGATGACGAGCACCGTCAGCAAGGCCCAGCTAGGGTGACTCAGATGGAATACAGTAGCCAGATAGTAGGCCACTACCGCCGTCAGAGCCGTTCGGAGGGCAAAGCGAAAAAAGCCGGACTTCAGGCTGATATGGTCCCTCAGATACGACAGACTCAGATTCTCTCGGTCAGCAAACTGCCGGAGCTGTTTTCGTTCTATATCAATAGGCGACACCTGCCGTCCCATGATCTCCTGCATGCGGGTCAGCAGGGTAAGCTGGTGCTCGCTGTACACCTGCACCCGCCGCAGGGTCCGGTAGATACCCGACGAGGCGGGATGCGAAGCCGCCTGTACCTTCATGGTATCCAAGTAGCCCGTGAGCCGGGCCAGTGCCTGACTGGCCTCGCTATCCGTGGAGGTACTACTCTCCTCTTTGGTAGGTCGTTGCCACTGGTCGGCTAGGTACCTGAGGCGGTTAACGGCGTACTTATTCAGCGAACGGAGCAGAGGCAGTGTATCCGTGCCGGGCAGCTGATCCGCCACGGCATGTATAGACCACGAGGACGCCGTAGCCAGCTCGAAGATATCAACCAGGTTGGCGAAGAAAAAGGTAGCCCGGCCCATGTAAGTAGCCGGATTGGTAAGGTTGATAGGCTCACGCAAGAGTACCTCCCGGATCTGCTGATGCGCTTCCACAACTTCCCCCTGCTTCTGAGAAAGGTTGAGGAGTACCTCCTGCAGGTCAATGTTGGGTTCAAAAAGTTTGGCCTGTAAGGCAAAGTAGTCAGCCGTCAGGTTCAGACACTCCTGGATACGACGCCGGAGTTGCCGGGGGCGCTGCAGCAAGTGCATAACTACGGCATACAGGATGTACCAGCCTACCCCCGCCAGTATGTACCCTGCTCTTTCCAGGGCTTCGGAGGTACTTTCTATACTTTCAGCCATACTCAGGCCAATCATGATCGACAGGCTGATGAGCAGGGACACAATGCTGAAGCTAGCGCTAATCGGAGCTACCAGGCTCAGCGAGAAAACAAACAGGAATATCAGCAGGGAGGTCAGAAAAGGATAAGGCTCTACCTGCGTAAAAATGACAAAAATGAGCGCGGACAGTACGCCCGTCAGCGCCATGAGCGCTACCTTTTTGGGAAGCGCAATGGCAATATCTATTCCTTGCACAAAGAGAGCCCCCAGTAGCAGGAAGATGCCTTCTTCCGGAAAGCCCATCAGGGTAGCAATCACTAACGGAATAGAAGCTCCGATAGTAAATCGGAAAGCAGACTCGGTATCTTCAGAAGTCAGGTAATTCTGTAATGTCATGTAAGGTGTGGTACGGCCTTGAAACCTTTACAAATAAGGCGTACAGGTTTCTATTTTGCTAATATAACTCCTCAATACTCACTTTTGCCGAACAGAATTAACTTCTTAGCGTCAAAATCAGAAGATTTCTTCATTATTTTTAATAATATTGTCATACAAATTAAAATCTTTAACAAAATATCAGAGTCTGTTCAGTGATGGCACCTCCTGAGCACTCTGTCCTTATCGTATATCAATGAAAAGACTACTTCCCTACCTCCTGGCCTCTGCCCTTGCGCTGCCCGCCGCGGCCCAGCAGCATTCGGAGCAGCACCACATCAACTACATGCCTCCCAAAGACCCGCTGGTACAGCAGAAGCTCAGCCAGTGGCAGGATGTAAAGTTCGGCCTTATGATGCACTGGGGTACTTACAGCCAGTGGGGTATCGTAGAATCGTGGTCACTGTGCCCGGAGGATGAAGGCTGGTGCGAACGCCGCGGCCCCCATTCACACAGCTGGTACGAATACAAAAAAGCGTACGAGGACCTGCCCAAGAGCTTCAACCCGGTTAAATTCAATCCGGACAAGTGGGCCAAAGCCGCGAAGAACGCCGGTATGAAGTACGTGGTATTCACCACCAAGCACCACGACGGCTTCGCAATGTTCGACACCAAGCAGAGTGACTATAAGATCACCAATACGCCCTTTGGCAGCAACCCGCGCAGCAACGTAGCCAAGGAAGTATTTACGGCCTTCCGGAACGAAGGCTTTATGACCGGAGCGTACTTCTCCAAGCCCGACTGGCACTCCAACGACTACTGGTGGTCGTACTTCCCTCCCAAGGACCGTAACCCCAGCTACCACCCGGAGAAGTACCCCGAGAAGTGGGAGAACTTCAAGAAATTTACCTACAACCAGATCGAGGAGCTCATGACCGGCTACGGCAAGATGGATATCCTGTGGCTGGATGGCGGATGGGTACGTCCTGAAAGTACCATCGATACTACCGTTAGCTGGCAGAAAACCATCCCTTTTGACCAGGATATCAACATGGCTAACATTGCCCGTATGGCCCGTAGCCACCAGCCCGGTCTGCTGGTCGTAGACCGCACCGTAACCGGCGAGTTTGAGAACTACGTAACCCCCGAGCAGCAGATCCCGGATGAGTACCTGGCTATTCCCTGGGAGTCGTGCATGACCATGGGCAGCTCCTGGTCGTACGTACCCAAGGAGAACTTCAAGTCGACGCACCAGCTGGTACACACCCTGGTTGACATCGTAGCCAAGGGAGGTAACCTGCTCCTCAACATTGCCCCCGGTCCCGATGGCGAGTGGCACGAGGAAGCGTACCAGCGTCTGGAAGAAATCGGTAGCTGGATCAAGACCAACGGCGAGGGTATCTACGGTACTACGCCCGTAGCTCCTTACCGCCAGGGCAAGTGGGCCTTTACCCAGAAAGGCAACACCAGGTATGCCTTCTACATGGCAGAGCCGGGTGAAAAGCTGCCCAGCCGCCTGCAGCTCACGGGCATCACGCTTCCCGCCAACGCACGCATCACGATGCTGGGCGCTAAGAAGCCCCTGCGGGTGAAGAATGGTACCATGGAAGTACCCGCCGGTACGGCCACCCAGCCCGTCTATGGATTTGTGATCAACTAATATTCTTTGCAGATTTCTCATTAGGAAATCCCGGCCGTTAGGCTTTTATTTACTGATTGTGAAGCACTCTTGACTCTTTGAAATGAAAAAACTTGTAGTACTTTTTGCATTAATCTCGTATAGCCTGCTGGCACAGCGCCTGCTCGCGCAGGTACCTCCCAAGCCGTACGGTGCGCTGCCTTCCGAGCGGCAGCTCACTTGGCACGACATGGAGGTCTATGGTCTGATTCATTTTACTCCTACTACCTACGAAGATAAGGAATGGGGCTACGGCGACGCCGATCCGAAGGTATTTAACCCCACAGACTTTGATGCCGAGCAGATCGTGCTGGCAGCCAAGGCGGGCGGACTGCGGGGCCTGGTACTGGTAGCCAAGCACCACGACGGCTTTGCCCTGTGGCCTACCAAAACCACCGACTACAATATCTCTAAGAGCCCCTTCCGCAATGGAAAGGGCGATATGGTACGGGAGTTTGAGCAGGCGGCTCGTAAGCACGGTATGCAGTTTGGGGTGTACTGCTCGCCCTGGGACCGCAACAGCGCCGCCTACGGCAGCCCCGAGTATATCAAGATCTACCGCGATCAGCTTAAAGAACTCTATACCAACTACGGTCCTTTGATCATGTCGTGGCACGATGGCGCCAATGGTGGCGATGGCTACTACGGCGGTGCCCGCGAAAAGCGCTCCATCGACAACACTACCTACTACGGCTGGGACTCGACCTGGACTAACCTGACGCGTAAGCTGCAGCCTACGGCTAATATTTTCAGTGATATAGGATGGGATGTACGCTGGGTAGGTAATGAGAAAGGCATAGCCGGCGAAACTCACTGGGCTACCTTTACGCCCCAACCTCCGGCCGGCAAAAATGTGGCCGTACCCGGCCAGGCCAACTATCCCGATAGCCCCATAGGGCACCGCGATGGTAAGTACTGGATGCCTGCGGAGTGCGATGTTCCTCTCCGTAAAGGTTGGTTTTACCACCCCAACGAAAAGCCCCGCTCACCCGAGGAGCTATTTGACCTGTACCTCAAAAGCGTCGGACGCGGAGCAGGTCTTGACCTGGGACTAGCCCCTGATACACGAGGTAAGCTGCACGAAGATGACGTAGCTTCCCTGAAAACATTTGGTGAGAAGCTACAGAAAACCTTTGCTACAAACCTGGCCCAAAGTGCCTTTATCCGTGCCTCCAACGTACGTGGGTTTAATTCCAGATACGGCACCAAAAACCTGGTAGATGGCAACAAGAATACCTACTGGGCCACCGACGACGACTATAAGACGCCTGATCTGGTTATAGATATGAACCAGCCCAAAACGTTTGATATAATTACACTGGGCGAGCATATCAAGCTGGGACAGCGCATAGAGGCCTTTGCGGTGGATGTACAGGAGGGGGATGGCTGGAAAGAAATCCATACAGGTACCAGCGTGGGTGCCAAGCGTATTGTAAAGTTACCTGCTCCCGTTACGGCTCAGAAGGTACGTATCCGTATCACAAAGTCGCCCGTAGGGATGGCTATGAGCGAAGTAGGGATTTACAAAGAAGCCATGTAGTATATTCATTAACAGACACCATTTTTCTAAACCCCTATGCAATCTACCTTACGGACGCAGGTCCTGAAAGCAGTAGCCATCGTAGCCATGGCCTCAGCGGCGGTTTCGTGCCGTACGCAGGCTCCGGCCAGTAGTACCGGTACTTCCACCAGTACTACTAGTGCTTCTGAGCGGCTCACGAATGAGCGGCTGACGGAGCAAAGCCTGATACCTATGCCGGTATCGGTAACCGCTACGAATAACCTTTTTGAACTGACTAGTAACACCGACATCTATGTACAGGACGGCTCACCGGAGCTGAGGAACATTGGCCAGTACCTGGCCAATCTGCTCAACCCCTCCACCGGACTGGGTATAGGCGTACAAACTACCCAACGGGCTCCCAAGCAGGGAAACATCTACCTGGCCCTGCGCAATGATGCCGCTCTGGGTGATGAGGGATATGAACTAACCATTACGCGTGACGGCGTACAACTGGTAGCTAACAAGCCAGCCGGCGTATTCCGCGGTATCCAGACCCTCCGCCAGAGCCTGCCGGCCCGCGTGGAGATGACCAGCCAGCAGGCTGGCCCCTGGCAGATCCCGACGGGTACTATCCGCGACTACCCTACCTACGAGTACCGGGGCGCCATGCTGGATGTTGCCCGTCACTTCTTCGGTGTGGAAGATGTGAAGCGTTATATTGACCTCATTGCAGCATACAAGATGAATGCCCTTCACCTGCACCTGGCCGATGACCAGGGCTGGCGCATCGAGATCAAATCGTGGCCCCGCCTGACTACCCACGGGGGTAGTACGCAGGTAGGTGGCGGCAAAGGCGGCTTCTACACCCAGGAGCAGTACAAGGATCTGGTCAGGTACGCGCAGGAGCGCTACATCACCATTATCCCGGAAATAGATATGCCCGGCCACACCAACGCCGCCCTGGCCTCCTATCCCGAACTCAACTGCGACAATAAGGCCCGCGAGCTGTATACGGGTATAGAAGTAGGATTTAGTACGCTTTGTACCGAAAAGGAGATTACCTACAAGTTTATAGACGACGTGGTGCGTGAACTAGCAGCCATGACTCCCGGTCCCTTCCTTCATATGGGTGGGGATGAGTCGCACGTAACGCCCATGAAGGATTACATTCCCTTTATCAACCGGGTACAGGACATCGTGGAGAAGCATGGCAAGCGGATGATTGGCTGGGACGAGGTTACCAACGCCAAGTTGAAACCTAGCACAGTAGCGCAGTTTTGGGCCAAAGCCGACTATGCCAAGTCGGCCGCCCAACAGGGAGCTAAGGTTATTATGTCGCCAGCTACCAAAGCTTACCTGGATATGCAATATGACTCTACTACCAAGCTGGGGCTGCACTGGGCTGCCTATATCGAATTGGACAGCGCCTATATCTGGGACCCCGCTACCATGGTACCCGGCGTGACCAAAGCCCATATACTGGGAGTAGAGGCCCCTATCTGGACCGAAACCCTTACCAACATGGAGCAGCTGGAGTACATGGCTTTCCCCCGTCTGCCGGGCATTGCCGAAGTAGCCTGGTCGCCCAGCACCGTACGCGACTGGAATACCTACAAAGTAAGGCTGGGCAAGCACGGTGCCCGTTTGAAAGCCATGGGTATCAACTACTACCCTTCCAAGCTGGTTCAGTGGAGTGAGCAATAAGAATTATGAATTCTGAATGATGAATTCTCAATAAAATCAGTTCATTTAAAAGAGCCCCGGGAGCAAATGCTGTCGGGGCTCTTATTTTTAGGAGCGTACTATCTGACTCTGCTTCTCAACCCATTCATAATTCATAATTCAGAATTCATAACTCAAAATTCTACACCATCTCAATCCTGACCTGATCATCTTCGGGGTAGGCGGTGCAGGTAAGTACCCAGCCCTGCTCTATATCACGCTCGGTCAGTACGTCGTTGATACTCATGTACAGCGAGCCGCTCCGGCACAGGCCCGCACACACGGAACATCGTCCCCCTTTGCAGCTGTAAGGCAGGGGTATACCCGCGTTGAGGGCAGCTTGTAGCACCGTGGTATAGGCCGGTACATGCAGCAGATGCTCCTGCCCCATAAAGTGCAGCTTTATATCGTGCGGTGCAGACTCACGGGGAGGCCGCGGCGGCGCGTCAATGACAAAATTTTCCTTACGGATCTGATCCTTGTCAAACCCCATAAACAGCAGCGTAATTTCTACCGTCCGCATCAGCTCAAAAGGGCCGCACAGAAAAAAGCGCGCCCGCCCGGGCGCATGGCAAAGGGCTTCGTTCACCAACTTTTCGATCCGTTTATTATTGAGCCGCCCCTGCTGCCCGGTCCAGTCATCGGAGGGCTGGCTTAGTATATGCACTACCCGCAACCGCTCCGGAAACCGCTGCTGCCATTTATGGAGTTGATCATAGAAAATAACTTCGCGTTCGCGTCGGTTGGCGTACAGCAGGGTTACGGTACTACCGGGTTCGTCGGTCAGGGTTTGTTTCAGTATAGAAAACAGAGGCGTAATACCACTCCCGGCCGCAATCAGTACTATATCGCGTGGCTCCCCATCCGACTCGTCGAGTGTGAAGCGACCCGCGGGAGGCAGCGCTTTCAGCACATCTCCCTCCTTCACCTGATCCAGCCAGTAGCGTGAAATGGTACCATTAACCATCCGCTTCACCGTAATAGCCGGAAGCGGATCTACCCCCGGTGCAGTATGCATGGAATACGAGCGCCGTACTTCCTGCCCGTGGTAGTCGAGCAGGAGCGTCAGGAACTGGCCGGCCCGGTACGTTACGGGGCTCCCGTCTACCGGTTCCAGTACGATGGTTTTGGCATCATAGGTTTCTGTACTAACTTCCTTTACCCGTAATAGGATTATATTTTCCTGCATTAGAGAGTCTGTATTGGAATGCAACATGTATTATCTAACAAGATAATACCAAAATTGATTGTTACCTTTTCCCTCCGCTACCCTAATCAGTACAGCGGACCTCCGAATAAATAAATTGTAGGGAAGTAATAAAAATTGGTAAGTAAAACAGTACCAGTAGTGACTTCTATGGGTGCTAACAGCGCTAATCAGGAGTCCGGTTATTACAAGAGCCTGTAGTTAAGCTTATGGTGTGGTGGGAGCAGGCGATGAGGGTCTTTTCGAGATTTATGGGGGCTGTCTACTTGATTATTTACAGCGATAAAACACCTGGCTTTATCTATCACAAAGCCTCATCCCAATCTTGCCACAGGTCTGTACGTGTACGCACCCGTGACCATCGTCTTAGCTGTAGCGCGCTTCCCTAACCGGCGCCATGATTTCTAAAAAACCATTTTAAATCTTAACCCATTATTTGCTAGAGCATGATGAAACATTTGCATTCCAAATCTGGAATCCTATTCTCACTCTGCATGCTACTGTGCATGGCCCTAGTGCCGGCCCGGTCGTTCGCACAGGGGGTGAGTATCAGAGGTACCGTAACCGGTGCCGATAACAACGAACCGCTCCCTGGTGTAAGTGTTGTGGTAAAAGGCAGCACGCAGGGTACTACCACCGACGCTTCCGGTACCTATCAGGTAAATGCCCCTGGTGGTAACGCCGTGCTGGTATTCAGCTTTGTTGGCTACCTGTCGCAGGAAGTTACAGTAGGCAACCGACAGCAGATCAATGTAAAGCTCGAGGCAGACGTGAAGTCACTGAACGAGGTAGTCGTAGTAGGTTACGGTACTGTAAAGAAAAGTGACCTGACGGGCTCGGTATCATCCGTTGGATCAGAAGAACTAACGGCCTATCCGGCTTTGGGAACCGTGCAGGCTATGCAGGGCCGCGCGGCCGGGGTACAGATCCAGGCTAACAACGGGGAACCCGGCGCCTCCTTCAAAGTACGTATTCGGGGAGGTACCTCGGTCAACGCCAGTAGTGACCCTATTTACGTAGTAGATGGCTTTGTAGGTGGTGCCATACCGCCTCCGGAAGATATTGAGTCGCTGGAAGTACTCAAAGATGCTTCGGCAACGGCTATTTACGGTTCGCGGGGTGCCAACGGGGTGATCATGATCACCACCAAGCGGGGTAAGTCCGGTAAGCCCCGCATTGATTTTAATACTTCTTTTTCATCTCAGACTGAAATCAACCGTCTGGATCTGCTGAACGCTGAGCAGTTTGGTACGTACATCAAGGAGATACGACCCAACTACGTACCTGCCGGAGCCAATACCGACTGGCAGGACGAGATTTTCAGAAGAGGGGGTATCCAAAACCATCAGCTCTCTATTTCGGGTGGTAGTGACGCTGTCAACTACTACCTGTCCGGCGCGCTCTACGACCAGAAGGGTATCATCCTGAACTCAGGCTTCCGTCGTTTCTCTATTACCAGCAACACGGAAGTTAAAGCCAGCAACAAGATCAAGATTGGTCTGAACCTATTTGCCCAGCGCAACGAGAAGGACCAGGCTTACACGCAGGAAGGCTCCGGTGGCTTGACGCCGGGTGTAGTGAGTGCCGCGTTTAAGTTTGAGCCGGATCAGCCAATCCGTGACCCCCAGACAGGACGCTTTACCGTAGCGCGCCTCAACGATCCGCACGACAACCCGTACGCCGTAGCTACCCAGCTGCAGAACCAGTCGGTAAACGACCGCATCCAGGCCAACCTGTTTGCTGAGTACGACATCATGGAAAATCTAAAATTCCGCACGACGCTGGGAGCCACTACCAACAGTGGTCGTGGAGGTCAGTTTACACCTACTACGCTGAATGACGGACGTAACGTAGGTGGCCGGGCTACCGTAAGCGGATCCAGAAGCACGCAGCTCCTGAACGAAAACTACCTGACCTACAACCGGAACTTTGGTGATATGCACAGCTTCTCGGCAATGGCGGGATATTCGTACCAGACATCATCCAGCGAAGGATGGAGCGGTACCGGACAGTCGTTCATTACGGATGCTGTATCGTACTGGAACCTGGGCGGATCATCGGTATGGCAGAGCCCTACTTCGGGCCTTACCGAGTGGCAGCTTGGCTCATACTACGGCCGGATCAACTACTCCCTGATGGACCGCTACCTGTTTACGGCCAATATCCGCCGCGATGGTTCGTCCAACTTCAGCCGCAACCACAAGTGGGCTACGTTCCCATCGGGAGCCTTTGCGTGGAAGATGTCCAACGAGCCATTCATGCAAAACAGCAATACCATCAGCCAGTGGAAGTGGCGCTTCAGCTACGGTATCACGGGTAACCAGGCCATCGAGCCTTACCAGACTCTGGCCCGCTTCTCCAACGTATTTACAATTATCGATGGGGTAGCTGTCAATGCCGTACGACCTACTACTGTGGCCAACGACGACCTTACCTGGGAAAGCACCGCTCAATTTGACATTGGTACCGACATAAGCCTGTTCAAAGACCGGATCAACATCGTGATGGACTACTACCGCATGGTGACCCGCGACCTGCTGTTCAGCGTGCAGCTGCCCCAGTACTCGGGCTACGCCACGCAGCTGCAGAACGTAGGCTCGGTAGAGAACAAAGGATTTGAGTTTACGCTAAACTCCCGCAACCTGGTGGGCGAGTTTAAGTGGAACATGGATATCAACTTCTCCACAAACCGCAACAAGGTACTCAAGCTGCCCGGCGGTACTGAGCTGCAGTACAGCGCTGCTCCCGGTCACCTCGTAGGTCTGGGTAATACCCACGTGCTGCGGGAAGGGTATCCGGTAGGTAGTTTCTTTGGCTGGATCTACGACGGCGTGTACCAGGAAGGGGACGGATTTATACCAGGTGGTGGTTTTGAGCAGGTAGCCGGTGGCGAGAAGTTCAGAGACCTCAACGAAGATGGTACCCTCAACAGTAATGACCGCACCATCATTGGTAATCCGCATCCTGACTTTATCTGGGGGCTGAATAACGACTTCAGCTACCGGAACTTCGATCTGAACCTGTTCTTCCAGGGATCACAGGGCAACGACATCCTGAGTTACACGCTGATGGAGCTCAACCTGCTGTCGGGTATCAACAATGCTACTACCGCCGCGCTGAACCGCTGGACACCTACCAACACCAATACCAACATTCCACGGGGTTTTGCCGGCCGTACCCGTCGCGTGTCAACCCGCTGGGTTCACGACGGTAGCTACGCCCGTCTGAAAAACCTGGCCGTAGGCTACAACTTCCCTGCATCGGTTACCCGTAAACTGGGAATGACCAAGCTACGTATTTATGCCAGTGCTCAGAACATCCTGACATTTACGAAGTACGAAGGCTACGATCCAGAGGTAAACTATGCATCAGAAGGAGCTACCAACAGCAACCGGAACCTGGGTCTGGATTACGGCAGCTACCCCAATGCCAAATCCTACACGATTGGTCTAAACGTCGGTTTTTAATAGTCTAGAAAACAAAAAGTATCTGACAAAACATGAAGCGTTTCATATCTAAATTTCTTCTCCTGACCCTGACCGGCCTCACTCTGAGCTGCGTGGATCTTGAAGAAAGGCCCGTGGGTATCTTAGCCCCCGAGGCTCTATTCAGAACTCCTCAGGATGTCAGAACCGCCATATTTGGTGCCTACGGCTGGATAGCCTCCGAGCGCCTGTATGGCCGCCAGTTTGTGACGGCCCTGATGCTGCGCAGCGACATGGTGGATATCGGCGACCGGGGTACTCCCGCCGAGCGCCAGCAGGTCAATGACTTCAACATGGATGACAACAACAACATGGTCATCCAGTTCTGGCCGATGTGGTACCAGGTGATCAGTGCGGCCAACGCGGCCATATCCGGTGCCGAGTCCCTCAAGCTTTCCGAGAATGAGATCAATCCACTCATTGCTGAAGCACGTTTTGTACGCGCCTTTGCTTACTTCCACATGGTACAGACATTTGGTGATGTACCTTACCTGGATCGCTTTATCTCTGATCCAAACGCCGTAAAGGATATCTCCAAAACTCCCGCTGCCACTATTTATCAGAACATCATAGCTGACCTGCAGTTTGGCAAGCAGTGGCTCCCTGACAAACAGCCCAATGACGTACGGAGCCGGCCTACCAAGGGCACCGCTGCCTCTTACCTGGCTTCTGTGTACCTGACGCTGGCCGATTATCAGAAAGCCTATACTGAAGCAAAGTGGGTGATTGATAACAAGGATCAGTTCGGGTACGGCCTGGTAGCTGATTTCCAAGACCTGTTCAGAGCGCCTCAGCCCGGCAACCTCCGGGAGCACATCTTTGCTATTGATTTCCTGGGTCTGCAGAATGGCTCAGGAGGTGCGAACGATGATATTATGGCCCCTATGACTGGTATCCGTGGTGCCGACGCTCCTAAGAGCGGATGGAGCGTAGCCGTACCTTCGATGGCGGTCTATAACACCTGGGATCCTCGTGACTACCGCAAGGAAGTTAGCTTTGATGATTCCATCCGGATCAACGGCGTAATGCAGCCGTATACGGTATTTGCCAATACTAAAAGGCCCCATATTGCCAAGTACGCGCGCTTTCCGGGCAACTCTAACTCCGAAGGCCGTTACTCGGATCACAACTACGCCGCTATGCGCTACGCTGAGGTTCTTCTGATCGCGGCTGAGGCCCTGGCTGAGGTAAACGGAGGAGCTAACGCCGAAGCCATTGGCTATGTAAACCAGATACGCGCCCGGGCCAGAAACTGGGCTGGTAAGCAAACCAGCTTTCCAGAAGATGTGACTGCCTCCGGTATGAGCAAAGATGCCTTTGTGAATCTGGTACTGGAAGAAAGACGTCTCGAGCTGGCTTTCGAATACAAGCGCTGGTACGATATCAAGCGTCGCCGATTGGGTGAAGAAGTATTTAAAGGGCCAAACTCACTGGAGCCACACCCCAACTTTGACCCTAACCGTGACTACCTGATGCCGCTGCCGCGCATTGAGCTTCAGGTAAATCCCAATCTGGCTCCTCAGAATCCCGGCTATTGATCCTAAATTAGAGTAGTTATTCAGTGAATGGTCCTGATCCTGTCGTCATAGGTATCAGGACCATTCTACTTTATTCATAACCTTAACAAAAGTCGTCGGGGAAGACAGAGTAGTTATAGATCCCCAATTTTCGGCTTTACTTTTATATCATTCTAAACCCTTATCAGAATGCAAGATCAATTCTCCCGGCGCGACTTTATCCGTACTGCCGCGGTAACAACCAGCGCTTTGCCCTTTCTTACTGTAGACTCCCTGCCTACTCCTTCGCAAAGCCAGGCGGCCATGCCGCCCATTATCGTTTTCTCGAAGCACCTGCATTTCCTGGATTATAAGGAAATGGCAGAGAAAGCTGCGGAAATAGGCTTTGACGGCGTGGACCTTACCGTACGGCCTGCGGGTCACGTACTACCCGAAAACGTACAGACCGACCTGCCCAAAGCCGTTGCGGCCATTAAGCAGGCTGGCCTGCAGCCCCTGATGATGACCACCACCGTGGAAGATGCCACCGGTACGGATGAAACGGTACTAAGAACGGCGGCTCAGCAGGGTATCAAGTACTACCGGATGAACTGGTACCGCTACAATGACAGCCAGTCCATGCCGGATATGCTCCAGAAGTACCAGAAGCAGGTCAGGTCGCTGAGCCAGCTCAACAGCAAGCTGGGCCTCATAGGTAGCTACCAGAACCACGCGGGTAAGCTGGTGGGGGCTTCGGCCTGGGAGATATTTCAGCTCCTGCAGGGCGCCAATCCGGCGCACATGGGCGTACAGTACGACATCCGCCACGCTACCGTAGAGGGTGGCTTGTCGTGGGAAAACGGCCTGCGGCTCCTGCACCCACACATCAAGGTACTTGCCATAAAAGATTTCCTGTGGGCCAACCAGAACGGAAAATGGGGGGTCAGGAATGTACCGCTGGGCGAAGGCATGGTAGACTTCAAAACCTACTTCCGCTTGCTGAAACAGTACAATGTACAGGTACCTATCTCGATGCACTATGAGTACGAACTGGGAGGAGCGGAGCACGGTGCCAAAACGCTCAAAGTAGACAGAAAAGTAGTATATGATGCCATGAAGCGGGACCTGGCTAAAGTGAAGGAGCTGTGGCAGCAGGCACAGGTATAACCCCATCCGGATCAATGCCTGTACGCATGAAACTATTTTTGCTCGGTTCGCTGCTACTCCTATCGGGGTATATCACTATGGCTCAGGGGCAGGAGGGGCCTGTACGTAACAATCAGAAGGCTGACGGTTATAAGGGCATCTGGTTTACGCTGGGGCAGTTCTCGGAGTACGGCGACAAGTACTCCGGCGGCCTGGGTACCTACACCGCCAAGCATATTCCTCTGGCCATCTATGCCCCGAAGGTCAATAAGACTTTCTTTGTCTATGGAGGTACCACCGGTGAGCAGGACCGCTACCTGCTCTGCATGATCGGCAGCTACGACCACAGGACCGGCCGGGTATCCCAGCCGACCGTCGTATACGACAAGAAAGGCGTAGACGACCCGCACGACAACCCCACCCTGGCGATGGACGATGCGGGGTACCTGTGGGTATTTGTAAGCGGGCGCAATACTAACCGCCCCGGCTTCAAGTACCGGAGCCGGCAGCCTTACAGTATAGAGGGCTTCGATCAGATGACGGAAGAAGAAATGACCTACCCCCAGCCCAAGTACATCCCGGGCAAGGGCTTCCTGAACCTGTTTACCAAGTACACGGGCGTAAGGGAGCTGTACTTCGAAACCAGCCCCGATGGCATTACCTGGACCGCTGACCAAAAGCTGGCAGGTATGAAGCGCCCGGAAGATAAAAACAGCGGTCACTACCAGATCAGTGGTCAGCACGGCGATAGGGTAGTCTTCTTCTTCAACTGGCACCCCAACGGCGACGTAGACCGGCGCACCAACATCTACTATCTCCAGACTACCGACATGGGCAAAACCTGGACGACCATAGACGGTAAGCCCGTAGCCATTCCGGTTACGGATGTAGCCTCACCCATCCTGCTCAAAGAGTTTTTCAGCCAGGGGCTTAACGTGTACATCAAGGACGTCAACTTTGATGAGAAGGGGAACCCCATCGCACTGTACCTCTCCGGCTCCGGCCACCAGCCCGGCCCTAAGAACGGCCTGCGGCAGTGGGCGGTGATCTACTGGAACGGCTCCGCGTGGGAAAACCACCCCATCACCACCTCCGACCACAACTATGATACGGGGAGTCTGTTTGTGAAGGGGAACGAATGGATGGTAGTAGCTCCTTTTGAGAATACGCCTCAACCTTGGGGAGGGGGCGGTGAGGTAGTGATGTGGAAGAGTACCGACAAAGGCCGGACCTGGGCCCGCACCCGACAGCTCACCCACAACAGTCCCCGCAACCATAATTATATCAGAAAGGTAGTCAACGGGCAGGATCCCTTCTACTACTTCTGGGCCGATGGGGATCCAGGTAAGCTAAGTCCGTCCCACCTGTACTACGGTGATAGTAAGGGCAATGTATGGAAGCTCCCCTATACCATGAGTAAAGAGTGGGAAAAGCCGGAAAAGATGAAGTAGGAGCGTAACAAAAAGTTAACTTGGCCCCTGTACTCCAATACGTTTTATTTACACTTTTGAACATTTATACTATTCCTGCCCTTAACCTGATAAAGCATGAAGAAGAGTTTTCTGATTTTGTTACTGTGTGCCCTTGTGATGCAAAATGCTTTTAGTCAAGCTAATACTCCCCTGGTGATCGCAACCTACAACCTCCGCTACGATACCCCTAATGATGGCGTCAATGCCTGGCCCCATCGTAAGGAGAACGTAAAGGCCCTGATCCGCTTTCATGAGTTTGATATATTTGGTACGCAGGAGGTACTGAGAGGGCAGTTGGAAGATGTAGCTGAGCTGAAAGAGTTTGCCTTTCTGGGCAAAGGCCGTGATGATGGCAAGCAGGGTGGCGAGCATTCGGCCATTTTTTACAAAAAAGATCGCTTCAAGGTACTTGAGTCCGGCGACTTCTGGCTGAGCGAAACGCCTGATGTACCCGGTAAAGGCTGGGACGCTACCTGCTGCAACCGTATCTGTTCGTGGGCCCTTTTTCAGGATCTGACTACTAAGAAGCAGTTCTACTTCTTTAACGTCCACTTCGACCACCAGGGCGTCAAGGCCCGTCAGGAATCGGGTAAGCTGATGGTAAAGAAGATCAAAGAGATCGCTAAGAATACCCCTACCATCTGTACCGGCGACTTCAACTCTACACCGGAGACGGAGCAGATCCAGGCCATGCAGACTATCCTGCGCGATACGTATAAAGTGTCAGCCCAGCCTCCGTACGGTCCCGAGGGTACCTTCAATGCCTTTAAATTTGACGCTCCCATGGATAAGCGCATTGATTATATATTCGTGAGCAACCAGTTTGATGTACTGAAGTACGGCGTACTCACCGATGCAAAGGAGCAACGCTACCCGTCGGATCACCAGCCGGTAGTAGCGAAGGTAGTTCTGAAATAGCCATTAGGTTTTAGCTAATTAGGTTTTAGCTGGAAGTAATAGGAGTACTAATAAGACATAAAAGTGAAGAGCACACCCGAATAGGTGTGCTCTTCACTTTTGTACAAGTACTAGGTAAGTTCACTGCAGTATGTCCGTCTTGTTTGACTTCTTTCCTTGGTAGGCTTTTACTCCCTGCTGATTGATACCAAACAGCAGCTTATCCCCTACCTGGAGTATACTACGCACATCACCCGTCAGCCGGAAGCCCGACTGCAACTGCGGAATATAGCTAAACTGCCCCTTGCCGTTGCCTTTGAGTAGTACTCCGTGGTTCGCATCGAACTTGCCCAGACGCAGACGCCCCTGGCTGATGTTTCCACCCAACAGCAGGTCTTTCTGACCATCCTGATCATAATCAAGGGTGGTAATCGCAAATACAGGGGATACCTGTGCCTCCAGCGGAAGCTCCGCCAGTTGGTACTTACCGCTGGCCGTACTCAGGAAGCAGGCCGTCTTCAGGTAGTTGGCCTGCATATGCAGGGCATCCTGCAGTTCGCTCTGTGAGAACAGATCGTCCAGCGTCACATCCGCATAACTCTTGTAGTCGGGGTAGCGCCCTCCCATGCCACTGATCTGGCCGACCAGTTCATCCCGGGTAATATAGGGGTAGTTCTTGCCCTGCACATAGAAGCTCAGAATCGGGTCAATCCTGCCGTTTTTGTCAAAATCTTTGGCGTATAGCGAAGCCGGCTCCTGATCGCTGGCCCGTACCTGAGAGTTGAGTCCCTGGTTACCAACCACCAGATCCATCTTCCCATCCCCATTCAGGTCCTCCACGAGCAGCGAGTTCCACCAGCCACTGTACGTTTTGTCGAAGTAGTCAGTGGTTTTGTCGGTAAGCTTTCCACCGCTGTTGATGAGTACCGTTACGGGCATCCATTCTCCAACCAGCACCAGGTCCGGCTTACGGTCACCGTTCAGGTCGGTTGCAGCCGCATCCGTTACCATACCGATCTTCTGCAGCTGGGGGGCCAGATTAGCGGTCATATCGCGGAAGTTGCCCTTGCCATCGTTTACCAGCAGATAGCTGCGAGGTACCGTAGGATACTGTCCGGGTACTACCCGTCCGCCTGCCACTACATCGGGCTTGCCATCACCCGAGAAGTCTCCTACTGTGACGGCTCCCGTACTGGTACGCATAGCGGGCAGGGCATTAGCACTAAGGGTAAAGCCGCCCTTTCCGTCGTTAAGGTACAGGCGGTCCTGCAGGCGCTGGTCTTCCGGCTCAAAGTCAGCGTAGCCACCATTGCCTACGTATAGGTCAGGAGCTCCATCTCCGTTAACATCCAGGAAGGCCGCATCGGTAGCGTGCTGCTGCTGATCGGCATCAAAGGCCGGTGTAGGCTTCTGGCTAAAACTTCCACCCTTTTGCTGTATAAACAGGGCGTTGGCTTTGCCCTTGCCTCCTCCCACAAATAGGTCCTCCAGACCATCGCCATTCACATCGGCTTTGGCCAGTACCGGACCGGCAAATGAAATAGGATTGACCAGCAGGGGCTGCCGGTAGAAATCATTGACAGGTAACGTTGCGTCGGTGTAGCTGATCGGAGCCTTTACTTCCTGAAATAAAGCCGGGCCAGCATTTGCGCGGCGGTAGGGTTGAGTAGCATCCTTTTCTGACAGCGTCAGTAGCTGATCCGCCTTTACGTTGGGCAGCAGTTGCTGCTTACCATTGGGCCATACCACCCGAAGGGAGTCCACCACCGCTACTTCACCTAGTCCAAAATGCAGGACGGGTGATACATGGGACTGATAACCACGGGTAGGCATTTGTTCCAGGTACTGCTGATTGCCCTGGCTGTACAGGGTTACCTGCGCTCCTACCCCGAGGGTATTGGCACCATTTCCCTGCGTCTTTACCTTCAGGTAATGGTGCTTAAGCTGCTTGTTAGCCTGGTTTTCGTATACGAAGGCGGCCGCATTGACATTGTTCACCACCAGATCCAGGTCTCCGTCCCCATCCAGATCCGAATAGGCCGCGCCGTTGCTGTTAGACACCTTATCCAATCCCCACTGCCGGGTTACGTTTTGGAACGTAAGGTCACGTCCATTTTGGAAGGCGTAGTTGGTCAGGTTAGAGGAAGGAATCTGGTACACCAGTTCCAGTATATCACGCCGCTGGATCCCCTGCTGCTTGTTCTGGATATAGTCACTCATGTACTTCAGGAAGTCCATGTTGGTATAGTCGCGGAGGTAGCCATTGGTCACGTACAGGTCTTTCCAGCCGTTGTTGTCAAAGTCAGCAAACAGGGGTGCCCAGCTCCAGTCTGTATTGGAGATACCCGCCAGCTGCCCAACTTCGCGGAAAGCGCCATTGCCATCGTTGATGTGCAGCATGTTACGCATGTACTGGTGGTTGAAGCCCAGCCGGAGGTTCAGGTCAAACTTCTCGTAGTTGTCCGGAGCCATCAGGAGCTTCTGGCGGCGGTTATCCTCCGGCAGCATGTCGAGGGTTATTATATCCGGACGGGCATCATTGTTGATATCGGCTACATCATTCCCCATCGAGAAGTGCGAGGTGTGCCCCATGCTGGTCTTTACCTGATCTGTAAAAGTCCCGTTTCGGTTATTGATGTAGAGGTAGTCAGGTATAGTATAGTCATTGGAAACATACAGATCAGGCCATCCGTCGTTATTCATATCGGCAATACCCGCTCCCAGACCGTACGAAAGGGCCGAGCCCTGTAGGCCGGCCGAACGCGTAACATCCTTAAACTTCATGTTGTCGTTTCGGAAGAGCCGTACGCCATGGTTGGGATCGTCCTGGCGCAGCATTTCGGCCGTGCCCAGTTCGTTCAGGATTGGCAGCGACTTAGGGTTGTGGTTAAGCAGGAACATGTCCAGGTCTCCATCCTTGTCGTAGTCAAAGAAAGAAGCCTGCGTACTGGTACCTTCACTGGCCAGTCCGTATTGCTCAGCCTGCTCGGCAAACTGGGGTACTCCCTGCGGATTAAGCCCCTGATTAATGAATAGCTGGTTCCGGCGCTTCTCTGGGGGGTAATTGCCGGAGTAGCATACATACAGGTCAAGCTTTCCATCGCCATTTACATCGGTCATGGTCACGCCCGTTTTCCAGCCCTCTTCACGACCTGCCACACCGGCCGCAGCCGTCACATCCTCAAACTGCATCTTGCCCTTGTTCAGGTACAGTTTGTTAGGCACCATGTTGCCCGTAAAATACAGATCATCCAGCCCATCCCCGTTCAGATCACCCACTGCTACGCCTCCGCCATTGTAGAAGTACTCATACATGAGCACATTGGCATTGAGGCCCTCGGTCAGGTTATTACTGAAATCTACGCGGGTCTGTTCGGTGGGTAATAGTACAAAGAGGGGATCTCCGGCGGGAGCAGCAGCAGCGGTATCACCCTCTGATGAGGATGATCGCTGGCAAGCAAATAAACCTCCTGCTACAACCAGCAGCAACAACCTGTGGAGGCTAAACTTGATCAATGTCATAAAGATAGTAAAAGGGTAAACTTCCAGGGGGCGAAATAACAAAAAAAGAAACTATGCCGGTAGGAATTTTACCGGCATAGTTTCTAACGTACTAGTGTAACCTATTATTGGTTAGTTCGTTACATATCCCGGATTCTGAACCAGATTGGCGTTACGGTTCATTTCATCACGATGGACAGGGAAGAAATACAGTTTATCATCCCAGTTACGGTTTTCCTTACCCGGATCGATTTCGAATACGCGGTAAGTATAGTCATAGCTGGTAGGATCGTAGCGGTATACACTCACTGTCTTACCAGGCTTAAGTGTACCCGTGATAGCAATACCGTTGGCTTTGCGTCCCAGTGTAGAGGGAGCGATCATCCAGCGGCGGGTATCGTGGAAGCGCTGCTCTTCATAGGCCATCTCAATGCGCTTTTCGTTACGGAAGCGCTCTACCAGAGCCTGACCTGATTCGGTGATAGCAGGCATACCGGCACGGAAGCGAATCTTGTTGAGCCAGGTACGAGCTTCTTCTTCCAGACCCAGTGCTATACAAGCTTCGGCATAGTTGAAGATGGCCTCAGTGTAGCGCAGGATCGGCCAGGGCACCTCCTGCCAGGTATTCTGATCTACGATAGCTGGGTTTGGATCAATGAACTTACGGAAGTAATAGCCTGTGTAGCTACCGTTCCAGTCCTCGATGGGGCTGCTACGGGTATCCAGACCAAAGTGAGTTACTTTTTCTCCGGCTGCGTTTACAACTTCGTAGCGACCTGTCTGGATCTGTCCTAGTGGATCACGTGGCTGGTTGGCCGCACTACGTGGCTTCCACTGAGAACCATCATACAGTACCGAAGCGTAAAAACGTGGGTCACGGTTCTGGTAAGGCATGCTGGCATGCTGAGGATTGGTCCAATTGAACTTAGTACCATCCATCATTTCGTAATCATCGATCAGCAACTGTACAGGAGTGTTACCAGCCCAGTTGTTGTATCCGTTAGGTCCGTTGAACAGACCCTGACGACCACCATCTTCCTGCTTGGCATTGATAAAGTATCTGCCCAGGATCAGGTCTCTCTGTCCACCATTTCTGGCAAGAGACATGTTCATGTAGTTAGCAGTACCTTCTTCTTTGCTTACAGGAGCAGTCAGGTTAGTCATGAAGCCGTAGCTGGTCATATCCAGTACTGCCTTAGACGCATCCTTTGCTTTCTGCCAGCGCTCAGTGCGGCTGCCACTTACGTAGCCTAGCAATTCAGGCTTTGCAAAGTTGGCAATTACAGTTGACTTAGTCTTAGCAGTAGGAATGTCGTGTAAGTCACTGGCTGCGTACGTCAGGATTCGTGACTTCAGAGCCAAAGCGGATGCCTCAGTGGCACGGCCTGCTGCCATGTTTCTTCCTTTCAGTAGAGCAGCTGCATCATCCAGATCCTTCACAATGAAATCTACTGTTTCGGCCCAGGTATTACGAGGAGCATCATAATCAGCCTCGCCCAGTTCGTAAGGACGATCGATCAGAGGAACGCCACCGTAGAAACGAGCTAACTGATGATAGTAATACGCCCGCAGGAACTTAGCCTCACCCCTCAGACGATCAGCCAGAGCAGGGTTGTCGAACTTAGGTGTTTCCAGATTTTTCAGAGCCAGGTTAGTAGCTCTGATACGCCGGTACATATCTGTCCAGTTATGCGTGTTGTTTATCCAACCCGGATCAGCGGGGTTCGAACGTCCCTCGGTGATGGTAGTAATATTACGACCGGGGTGGGTAAAGATCGCTTCGTCGGTGAGTGAAGCAAGCATCTGCTCACTGAATCCCCCCAGGACGAAACCTGCATAGATTTCAGAAACGAAAGCCTCGGTCAAAGCGGCATCAGCCCATACTGCGTTTTCAGATAATTCACTGAGAGGCTGAGTGTTTACAAAGTCGTCGTTACAGCTGGTATTAACCACCAGAGCTGCGACAAACGCCATGGATATAACTTTTAATTTATTCATTTCTTTGTTACAGTTTACAGAATTAGAATGTTGCTGTTAGCCCCACGTTAACTACTTTCTGCTGTGGATAGTAGTAGCCGGTAGAGTTATCTGACTCAGGATCAAATACTTTCAGCTTGTCGATAGTTAACAGGTTCAGACCGTTGAAGTAAAGTCTTACGTGGCTAAGACCTGCCTTAGTAACCAGGTTTGCAGGTACTGTGTAACCTACTTCAAGGTTCTTCAGACGGATGTAGTCAGAGCTTCTCAGCCAGTAGGTGTTACCGTTAGAGTAGTACTGGTCGCTACGGTTGGCAATACGAGGATGTACGCTGCTAGGATTGTCGATGGTCCAGCGGTTTTCGTAGATATCCAACAGGTAGTTACCAATGTTACCCGATTCGCCAGCACTAACGTACTGTCTGGCACCGGCTGCTCCCTGGAACAGGACAGTCAGGTCAAAGTTTTTGTAGTTGGCACCCATGTTGATACCACCCTGGAACAGAGGAATGTTGGTGTTATCCAGACGAACACGGTCATCAGGAGTGATTTTACCATCTCCGTTGTAGTCTTCGTACTTCATATCACCAGGACGCAGTGTTTTAACGATAGCACTGTAGTCGATGGTGTTAGCATCAATCTCGGCCTGATCTTTGAACACACCGGCATAGTTGTATACCACGTAGGTATTCATAGGCTTACCGGTAGAGCGCTGCCACTCAGGTGCACCGGGAGCTTCATCCCAGAACAGAATCTTGTTCTTGGCATAGCCACCATTCACGCTGAAGTTATACTTCAGGTCACCAACCTGGCTACGGTAACCTACGTTGAATTCAAAACCACGGTTAGCTACTTCTCCAATATTCTCGGCAGGTAGTGTCAGACCCGTGCTCTGAGGTACAGAGGCATTCTTGTAGTACAGGATGTTGGTACGCTTGTTATAGAACGCATCTGCTTCGAAGAACATCTTACCATCGAATAGCTGTCCTTCAATACCTACGTTAGAGTTAGTAGCGACCTCCCAGGTGATGCTGTTGTTAGGAATACGGGCTTCGAACAGGGTTTTTACTTCCTGATTGCCAAGGATGTAGCTGCGGAATCCGTAGGTAGAGAGGTACTGGTAGGTAGCCAGTGTTTCGGTACCTGGCAGATACACCTGGTCATTACCCAGCTGTCCGATTGATCCACGTACTTTGAAGAAGTTCATGGCAGGTATTGAGTTTTTCCAGAAATCTTCTTCTGAAACTACCCAACCCAGCATGATACCCGGGAAGAAACCGTAACGAGTTTCTTTAGGGAACATATCCGAACCATCGTAGCGCCACAGGAACTCAGCCAGGTACTTCTCTTTGTAGTTGTAGCCTACACGACCAAAGTAGTTGATACGAGCAGTTTCGAACGCTCCACCACCGTTGTTTCTCTGCAGGTCACCACCAGCAAACATCTGATCCAGAGCTGTTGACAGGAAGAAGCGACGGTACGCGTTGAAGTTATCGCCTTCGATGGTTTCGCGGTTAGTACCAGCCAGCAACGTCAGGTTGTGGTTACCGATTGATTTATCGTACGATACAAGTCCACCCAACAGGATATTGAGCTGGTTGATGTTCTCAAGTCTCAGGTTAGGATCAGCAGGTCCACGCAAGCTGGCAACCAGCTTAGGTGTTACGCCATCCGCTTCGAAGCCGCTTCCACGCTGGTACAAGGTCCAGGGTGTCTCCCAGCGCTTCAGGTTACGAGCCATGTTATCGATAGCAGCTGTACCCGTTACTTTCAGACCTTCCACACCAGGTATCTTAATTTCCAGTGATCCGTTCGTCTGAACGTAGTTACGGGTATCACGATCGTATCCACTCAGGTTGGTAGTGATAACCACTGGGTTTTCACCGTTCTCGATATCCGGACCAGGACGACCATCAGGCCAGTAAGCAGGCTCCTGTGGCTTACCACGCATCAGCATACGGAAGATAGTACCAGCACCCTTTGTAGGGAATCTTCTGGCTTCCTGACGACCTGCGATACCCAGGTTTACTTTTACGTACTTGTTGATATTCGCATCCAGGTTGATACGCAGGTCATACTGCTTATAACCGGTTGCTGAGTTAATATAGTAAGCATCCTGATTCTGGTAGCCCAATGAAGCCAGGTATTTGATAGCCTCGGTACCTCCGTTCAGCTGGATGTTGTGACGTACCTGCGGAGAGTTTCTTTTCAGAGTTGCTCCAAACCAGTCAGTGTTAGGATGTCCCCACGGATCAGAACCATCCTGGTACTTAGCGATATCCTCAGGTGAGAAAGGTGCCTTACGAACAGTACCATTAGGACGTGTAAATGAACCCGTAGTTCTGTACGCTTCGTTAGCTGCCGCCCACTCTGACACTGGCAACTCATAGATGCTCAGGTCATTCAGCATGCTGGTATACTGAGCAGCGTTAGCTACCTGAGGTATACGGGTTGGGTTGGCCCATCCCTGGTTCAGGGAGTAAGACAGCTCAGGCTTACCGGTTTTACCACGCTTAGTAGTAATAAGGATAACCCCGTTAGCAGCCCGCGAACCGTAGATAGCAGCCGCAGCATCCTTAAGGATAGAGATACTCTCAATGTCGTTAGGATTCAGACGATCCAGACCACCAGCACGGTTAGGAATACCATCAATCACGATCAGAGCACTGTTGTTACCGAGGGTGTTTGAACCACGAATACGGATGTTAGATCCGTCATAACCAGGCTCACCTGAACGGTTAACGGCCGTAACACCCGGCAGACGACCTGCCAGTGAGTTAGAAAGGTTAACAGCGGGTGACTTTACGAGTTCATCACCATTTACAGATACTACCGAACCTGTTACGGTTTCTTTTTTCTGTACACCGTAACCTACTACCACCACTTCACTCAGTGACTTTACATCGGTAGCCATGCTTACGTTGATGGTGCTCTGGTTGTTAACAGGAATCTCCTGGGTCAAATACCCAATGAATGAGAAAACCAGCGTAGCATTGTTGTTAGGCACATTGACAGTAAAATTTCCGTCAGAGTCCGTAACCGTACCAGCCGTGGTAGTCTTAACAACTACACTCACACCGGGCAGACCATTTCCCTGGTCGTCTGTTACCTTTCCTTTTACGGAAACGCTTTGGGCAAAGGCTCCGACAACGGAAGCCATCATGAGATACAGCACAAATAGACACCTCCCGACTTTGAGGCCAGTCCATGGCGTAGAAATTTTCATAGATGATTAATTGATTAGGTAAAAAGTAACTAGCTGATTAAAGATTAAGTAAGCCTCAGATGGACCTGTACCTTCTGCTCTTACCTGACGTTCGCCTCATTTGTGGAGGCTAAAAAACACGTGATCGGACCAGTCAGACTTTTATGCTCTGCTGTTCCTGTAAGATGCTTATGAGGGTCTGAGTACTTTTAGTTGAATTTTGTTTACTGTCATGCAGGTTATTAAAACTAGTTTATTGGTTATTGGACTTAAAAGAATGTTCAGCTGATGTAACTACCTGTTAAATTAAAAGAATTTAATTAAGTAATACTTATTATTAAAAAAGTCATAAAAACTTTTATTTATATAAATTGCCAGCCACATAAGTGGCCTATACTATGTACTACTTTCTGTTAGCTGTACATTATGAAGGGGATATTCTGAATTTTAACCACAAAAAATTGCAGAATATATTGCCTTCTACCCATTGCCTCCTCTGTCTATCTATTTCTTAGCATTTTCAGCCAGGTCGGCCGTCTTGGCTACCTCACCCGCTTTCAGAAACTCCGCTACCGCCGACTCCGTAAGGCCATTCACAACTACCAGGTCAGGGCGTGCCTTACGTAGCTCGGCAATGCCGCCCTCAGTTACCTGCGACTGCCATACATAAATGCTCTTCAGTCCTTTCAGTCCGGCTAGTGCCTTCAGTCCGCTATCCGTTACTTTAGTACCTATGAGGTTCAGGTACTCCAGGTATTGCATATCTTTCAGCTTAGCCAGGCCGGCATCAGTTACGCCTGTGTGCTCCAGATGTAGTTTATTCAGATTCTTAAGCTTGGCTACTTCGCTCATAGCAGCATCAGACACCTTAGTGTTTCCCAGCTTCAGCCATACGATCTGCTCAGCCAGCGGCGTAAGCATAGCTGCCTGTGCATCAGCAAAGGCAGGAGCATTGACAGCGCTAACCTCTACCAGATGCTGATCCTGCGCCAGCGGCATCACCAACAGGTTTGTCTTCTTCAGGGAAGCTACGGCTCCGGCATTCGGAGCGGGTACCTTCAGACTCAGCACGGGTGACTGGCTAGGCTCCGCAGAGGCTACTGCTGTTCCCGCTCCACCCGTAGTCAATGAGGCAAGGGCCGGTTTAAGATTATCGGTTACCTGTAGCTCGGCTACTTTCTTATCAGTAGGCGCTCCCTGATCGATCCACCAGGTCAGCAGGGCGATCTGCTGTTCGGTCAGCTGGGTCTTGCCTTTGGGAGGCATGTGATTATCATCTTCAAGCGGCAGCAGACAGCGCTTCAGCATTTCACTATCGGCACTTTTACCCACGACCAGAGCGGGGCCGTTCTCTCCTCCTTTCAGGAGGCGGTCAAAGCTATCCATCCGCAGGTCCCCTTTCTGCTTGGTAGCACTGTGGCACTGCACGCAGCGGGTAGTCAGAATGGGCTGTACTATATCCTTATATACTATAGCCTGATTGATATCGGCGATGGGTTTGATCTCGGTTATCTGTTCCTCACGGGCGGGTATACCTGCCAATGACCGGAAAGGCTCGGGTGTATACTGGGTCAGATAGCCGTCACCGTGGGTGAGTGAGCCTCCATGATGCCCAGCCACCATCGTCAGCAGCGAGCCGATAAACAGGGCAGGCATATAGAACAGTGGAGCCATTGGTATACGCTCGCCCAAAAGATCTGACTTAACCGCCCAGGCAATCCAGGCCAGGACAGCTACCCCGATCCCCTGCCACATATGCACGTCCAGGAGCTCCTGCTCGTAACCGCCGCCCTGTGAGAGCAGGTAACCGGCTATACAGGCCAGAGTAGCTCCAATGGCTGACCAGAACAGTATAAATGTAATAGTAGAGTCACTGACGCTTACTTTGCCCATGCGGTGTCCTACTTCAAGTAGTGCCGCTACTAACAGAAAGCCAATGGGCAGGTGTACCAATACGGGATGGAAACGCCCAAAAAAGAGAGCCCAGTCGGATGCCTGAAGGAGGATTAGGGAAAGCATAACTTCTGTATAATGACAAACAAGTTTGTATTATAAGCCTGTGTGACTGACTACTCTACTTATACCATATAAAGCAAAGTACAATTTTACGGCAAAAAAGTACCAGCGACTTTTCTATTATTGACTACTTATGACTCAATTTTGACCAATTTTTTAAAGGCATAGTCTAATAATAGCAAAATCAAGCTAAAACAGGCCGTACTACCTTGCCGGCTGTGTCAGTAAGGCGGAAGTTACGCCCCTGGAAAGGGTAGGTAAATTTTTCGTGGTCAAAGCCCATTAAGTAGAGGATAGTAGCCTGCAGGTCGTGGACGTGTACCCTGTCTTTGACGCCGTAGTAGCCCAGCTCGTCGGTTTCGCCAAAGCTGAATCCCCTTTTGACGCCACCGCCCGCCATCCACATGGTGAAGGCTTCGAGGTGGTGGTCACGCCCCATGAAAGGCAGTACCTGTCCATCGCGGTTTTCCTGCATGGGTGTGCGGCCAAATTCGCCGCCCCATACGACCAGCGTCTCGTCCAGTAGCCCCCGCATTTTCAGGTCCTGGAGCAGAGCCGTTACCGCCTGGTCCGATTGCCTGCATTTCTGATGTAGCCCTACGTCAATGGCTCCGTCGGCACTAGTCCCGTGGGTATCCCAGCCCCAGTCAAATAGTTGCACGAAGCGTACGCCGCTTTCGACCAGCTTACGGGCCAGCAGACAGTTCATGGCAAATGAGCCCTCGCCGGGTTTCACACCATACATATTTAATATATAGTCCGGCTCTTTGGATACATCCATTACCTCCGGTACCGACATTTGCATCCGGAAAGCCATTTCGTACTGACTGATGCGAGTCAGGATCTCAGGATCCTGTACCTCCTCATAAGTCTGGCGGTTGATCTCGTTGATGGCCTCAATGGTTTGCTTGCGGATATCACGGTTCATGCCGCTCGGGTCCGATACGTACAGAACCGGATCGCCACCGGTACGGCACTGAACGCCCTGATATACCGTCGGCAGAAATCCGCTCCCCCACACGCTCTTGCCGGCATCGGGCTGCTTACCACCGGAGGCCAGTACTATAAAGCCCGGCAGGTTCTGGTTTTCAGACCCTAACCCATACACGGCCCACGAGCCCAGGCTGGGGCGCCCCAGGCGGGCGCTGCCCGTATGCATGAGTAGCTGGGCGGGGGCGTGGTTGAACTGGTCGGTATGCATGGCTTTAAGAAAGGTTACCTCATCGGCCACGGTCTGTAGGTAAGGCAGGTAATCGGAGACAAGAGCGCCGGACTGACCACACTGGCGGAAGTGTCCCTGCGGACCGAGCATCTTGGGTACTCCCTGAATGAAGGCGAACTTCTTTCCTTCCAGAAACTCAGCCGGGCAGTCTACGCCGTGGTACTTCGCCAGCTCGGGCTTGTAGTCAAAGAGCTCCAGCTGCGAGGGTGCCCCGGCCATATGTATATAGATCACCCGCTTGGCTTTGGGCGCAAATTGTGGAATGCGAGCGGCCATGGGGTCAGTAGGTGCCTGCCCCAAATCAGTACCTCCAGAACTACAACTACTCCCTACCAGAGAGCCCAAACCGATAGCACCCAACCCGAATCCGCAGGATTGCAGAAAGTGCCGACGCGTCTGTCGGGCCAGGTGAGTATGCTGAAGTTCTTTGAGTAGCTTTTCCATGATTCACTTGATGCTTTGCTAGTGCCTGCTCTGTCCTATTCTGAAGGTTGCTTGGCAGGTACCGCCCCTAACGGGGCTTCATATTGTTTATAACTCTTCTGCTACTGAAGTATCGTCCCTACGGGGCTTGCGGGTTAGGGATAAAAGCGTTTTTGGCCACCAAACCTCCATCCATGCTGGCGGCCCCAGCGGGGCTATACCTTAGTAGCAATACGTTTCCTAAGAAATAAAAGCCCCGCTAGGGGCGGCACCTACAATTATTCTTTTCGTAATAAGCAAATCATTGATTTAACTACTGCTCCTCTATCCAATCAAACAGGTACTTCTCATTGTAATCGATTTCAAACTTGTTCAGAAAGTCGAGGTACTCTTCGCGAAACGATTTGCCTCTGTGGTGCTCGGGTTGATTCAGGATGTAGTGGATAACCGCCTCCTTTTGGGATTTGGCATAGCTAAATGCTCCGTAGCCTTCCTGCCACGCAAATCGTCCTACTGTCTTTTTATTTTCATTCAACCATTTGCTGGAATTTGCTTTTACATCACGCACTAAATCCGAAAGACGAACATCAGGCTTGATGCTTAGGAACAGGTGCGTGTGGTCAGGCATACAATAGATAGCCACTACCTTTTGACCTACTCCTTCCACTATTCCACATATGTATTTTTCCAGAGACTCCCTCACCACGGCCTGCACCATACTTTCCCTTCCCTTGACGGCAAACACGATCTGTATGTATAGCTGACTGTAAGTATTGGCCATTTACTATCCCTTAATTGTGTCGCTCCTAGCGGAGCTTGTACTTTCAGATATCTAGAATTTTCTACTTAGGTGCCGCCCCTACGGGGCTTACTTGCTATCCAAGTTTTGTATCTCCTGCTGCTGCTACTGAAGTGTCACCCCTAACGGGGCTTGCGGACGGCAGTGTCTATTTCTTTCTAACTTGCTTGGGCGGGCACGGCCCCAGCGGGGCTATACCTTAGTAGCAATACGTTTCCTCAGAAATAAAAGCCTCGCTAGGGGCGACACCTCAATATCTCACTCCTATAAATATGCTATATTACAATGCCCCACTCGCTGTTCATGGGACGTCCCAGCAGCGCATTGGCTTCCTTATCATTCTTGAATGTTTCCTTTTTGGGGTTCCACTGCAGGGGTCGCTGCAGCTGATACGCGATATTGGCAATGTTACATACCGAGGCTGTACGGTGGCCAACCTCTACATCACAAACAGGCTTGGAACGGTTGCGCATAGCCTGGAAGAAATCCTTGTAGTGGTTCTCGCTCTTATAGACGTGCTTTTCGTTTTCGCCAATTACCTTGTCCTTCAGGGAAGCCGGAGTGGTTTCCAGCTTACGGCGCTGTACTTTCAGATCTCCTTCGCTTCCTATAAAATGGATGGCGTTGTTCCAATCCCATTTTTCGTGTGTCATGGTGATGCCGTTGTCGTAGCGGAAGGTCAGGTTCTGTACATCCTTACCGTTGGGTGGTAATATCTCCACGGGACCGCTGTTGTCTTTATCCAGCGCCCACTGCACAATGTCGAACATATGGGCTCCCCAGTCGGTCACCATACCTCCTCCAAATTCTTTGTAGAGGCGCCAGTTAGGAAATACATCTTTAGATAGCGGGGGAGCCAGCTCGGAATTAAAAGGTACCGGCTGATTCGGTCCCAGCCAGGCCGCCCAGTCCAGCCCTTGTGGTATGGGCTCGGCCGAAAGCGTATAGGGTACCGGAGGAGTTCCTACGTTTACTTTGATACTCTTAATATCCCCGATGTAGCCGTTGCGGATCAGCTCGGCCGTCTGCCGGAACTCCGGCCAGGAGCGTTGCATACTACCCGTCTGGAATACGCGATTGTATTTACGGGCGGCATCCACCATAGCCCGGCCTTCGCGTACCGTCAGAGAGAGGGGCTTTTCGCAGTAAATATCTTTACCAGCCTGGGCAGCCCGTACGGCCATGGCCGCGTGCCAGTGGTCGGGAGTGGCGATTACGACGGCATCTACATCCTTACGAGCCAGCAGCTCCCGGAAATCATTATATACTGGTATTTCTGAATAGATACCTGCCTGAGGATTCTTCGTGTGATATTCCTTAATTTTATCAATCGTCAGCTGCGCTTTATCCTTATATACTTCGCTAATGGCTACGATTCGGGCTTCGCCGGTAGACAGGAAGGAAGTAGTCAGCCCCCGCCCCTGCTTACCGGTTCCGATAAAGCCCAGGGAGATCATGTCGCTGGGAGGCAGGTACGATGAGCCATCCGGCTTTTTGCCCCCCAGTACAAATCGGGGCACGATCATAAATCCGGCTGCCGCAGCCGCTGCTTTTCCGACAAAGTCCCGGCGGGAAAGTGAGTCATTCTTTTCTTCTTTCATTGTCCTGTTTCGTTAAGGGGTATTATTGGGTAAGTTTATTCTATCTGGTTACTACTCCTTCGTCACCACTCTATCCAAGTTCAAAAGTACGTTGGCCGACACCGCCAGGGCTGCCATCTCCGGCGACTTCTTATCTCCGTATTTAAGCAGGCTATCTACTTCCGCCGGGTTCTTCCTGTATCCTTCCAGCGAATTCTGATATACCTTCAGGAGTACGTTCAGGCTCCTGGGTTCGATGGGCTGGTAGGTAAGCATCCGGTAGCCTTCTTTAAGCTGCTGCTCGGGTGTCTGGCCGCGCTGCTGCATGGCTTCGGCCATCTTCTGGGCGGCCTCCAGGTACACCGGGTCGTTGAGCGTGACCAGGGCCTGCAGGGGCGTATTGGTCCGGATGCGTCGCGACTGGCAAAACTCCCGGCTGGGTGCATCAAAGGTGACCATAGACGGATAGGGAGCGGTACGTTTCCAGTAGGTATAAAGGGCCCTACGGTGGCGGTCTTCGCCCTCGCTGAGCTTCCACTTATCCCCATTGTAAGGCGACAGCCAGATCCCTTCCGGCTGCGGGGGCATCACACCGGGGCCATACATCTTAGGTGACAACAAGCCACTAGCCGCCAGGGCCTGATCCCGCACCTGCTCGGCACTCAGCCGCACGCGTGGCCCGCGCGACAGCCAGGTATTGAAGGGGTCTTTTTCTAATTTTTCTTTATCGGCTACCGAGCTCTGCCGGTAGGTAGCGGACAGTACCATCTGCCGCAATAGTTTCTTTGTACTCCAGCCAGCGTCTTCCATAAAGTATACCGCCAGCCAGTCCAGCAGTTCGCGGTGGGTGGGTTCATTGCCCTGTGAGCCGAAGTCTTCCACGGTTTCGACGATACCCGTTCCGAACAGCTGCTCCCAGAACCGGTTTACCACCACACGCGCCGTCAGCGGATTATCCCGGCTGACCATCCAGCGGGCCAGGCCCAGCCGGTTGCGCGGCAGGTCTTTAGGCATAGCCAGCAGCGACTGGGGTACATCGGGCTGTACTTCCGGCCCTTTGACCAGCCAGTTGCCCCGCTCGAATACGTGCGTCTTCCGCACCAGATCTCCCTCCGCCTCCCAAAAGATAGGCGTGTTATCAGCCCAGCCGGTTAGTACATTAGCGTAATCTTCCAGGATAGAAGTATAGGCGGGCTGGCCTTCTCCCGGCAGCGCCTCCTGGAAAGCCACCCACTTGATATTGATCCAGTCTTTGGGAGCTTTGGGACTATTGAAATACAGGTAGAGGTTATGCTTACCCTGTACTTTGGGAATGGGCAACGCCAGTACGGTATCTATTAGAGGTACCTTGATCTGTGTCAGCTTTTGGCCCCTTAACGAATCCAGCGTGACGGTCATGGTAGCTCCTTCGGCCCGGGTACCTATGGCTATCAGCATCCGGTCCTTTCCCGTCAGCGTCACGCCTTTGATACGTGCCGATCCCTGGTGCTGCGCGCCGTAGTACTTGGCGTCACGCAGGGAGGAGTTAACATACTCGTCAAAGTCGTGGGAGTTGATCTTGGGCTCCATTACCCGCATAAACTGGGCGAACTGCGGGGTTTGCTTCGGATTGTGCTGGTTGATCCAGGCCTTGACCCGCTCCACCCGGAGGGAGTCTTCACCTTTATAGAAGCGGAGCGTGGGAGTATCAGAGGTGACGTCTTCGTCGCGGGTGTTATTGAAGAACGCCATGTACTTGTAGTAGTCCTCGTGCTGGATGGGATCGTACGGGTGGCTGTGGCACTGCACGCAGGCGAAGGTAGTTCCCTGCCATACCTCCCAGGTCGTATTGACGCGGTCGATAAGGGCCGCTACCCTGAACTCCTCGTCCTGCGTACCACCTTCGTCATTGTTCATGGTATTGCGGTGGAAGCCCGTAGCTACCAGTTGTTCGTCGGTAGGTACTCCTTCGGACGGCGCCCCGTTGGGCCCCGACAGCTGATCACCCGCTAACTGCTCTATCGTAAACTGATCAAAGGGCTTGTCGGCATTGAACGACTTGATGACATAATCGCGATAGCGCCAGATGGTCCGGCCGGGGTCGCGCTCGTAGCCTTTGGTATCGGCGTAGCGGGCCAGATCCATCCACATAGCTGCCCAGCGTTCGCCGAAGGCCGGTGAAGCCAGCAGCCGGTCCACTACCTTTTCGTACGCATCAGGTGAAGGGTCATTTATAAAGGCTGTTACTTCTTCTTCTGTAGGCGGTAGCCCCGTCAGGTCCAGACTCACCCGACGGATGAGGGTGGCCCGGTCGGCTTCCGTGGCCGGTTCCAGCCCCTTTTCGTCTAGCTTTTGCCGGACAAAATGGTCTATTTCATTTTTAACCCAATCTTTATCTCCAAATAGATTCAGGCTAGCCAACAGACCGCCGCTCCCAGGTACTTCGGGGCGCTTAACCCGCTCATAGGCCCAGTGGTTGCCCCATTGGGCTCCCTGGTCTATCCATTTACGGAGTACCTCTACCTCCTGCTCAGTTAGTGGCGGGCCATCCTTAGGCATACGCTCGTCGGGATCATCGCTCAGGATACGGCGGATCATCTCACTACCCTCGGCATCACCGGGTACCACGGGGCGTTTGCCTGACTTGCCCGGCTGGATAATCTCTTCCTCAAACAGGAAGCTCACATTGCCCGCCTTCTTTACCCCACCATGGCAGCCCATGCAGTGCTTGTTCAGGATGGGTTTTACGTCCTTGTTATAATCTACCTGCTCTTCAAAAAGGCTCAGCCACGAAAAGGACGATAGCAGTATGACTACTGCTACTCCCAGAAGGAATATCCATTTATTCGTTGCTATCAGCTTTGCCATGCAGCAATAGGTAGTAGAAAGTACTCTAATCAGGACGTGGTAGAAGCTACCTTGCCCCTACTATACATAAAGTACAGCTTAACCTTTTCTTAATCATAAAAGCAGAGGAAAGATCAAAGGTACATACCTGTTACTCCCGCCGATGAATCACCGCCAGGCACCAGCTGTTGTGAAGGTACCAGTGGTCGTTCTAGAGCCTGTAATTACCCTTACCGGATAGTGCTTTCCCAGTTATTGACATACGCATAGCTACTTTTCATTATGCGTATATAGCTTATAGTTAGTTTCTACTATCACTCCACGATAATTGTACTATTTATAGTTAAACATTACCTACGTACCTGTTTTGAAATAAACCTATTTTCATCTTTTCGCTCATTATTTCATCTATATACATTAAAAGATAAACTTACTTTCGACCTGTCTGCAATTTTATAGGCCATTACTCCAAAAATTCACACCTGTACTACTCTTAGTAGCTCCATCTCCATAAGAACCTGCCCATAGATGACACCCCGTCCTAACCAACTATTGATAGAGTGACCATAACAGGCTCTGTAACAGCCTTTTTCATGACTTATCAAACCTTTTATAGTAATAACTAAAGAAATAACGAACGCCTGCGCTCAGATCTCTCAAGCAAAGCAGCTTACAATAATTTGCCCTATCAGTGGGTTTTACAAAAGTTATTATAGATTAAATACAATTTAATTTCGGCTAATTATTTAACTACCACTTTTTATTGCAAAAAATTGAAAATTTCCGCTCTATAATTTTGCATCATATCATTTTAACAATATCTTTGATATGTCATTTAAGATAATCGACTCCTAGACCAACGGATGTTTCCAGCCGCACTTGAAGCATTCGCAGATAAAAAAGAGTCGGAACGTGAGTATCATTTTGCAAGGCAGAATGAATGGGAAAATCACCCTACCAGCGTATCCGAATCTTATTTAGAAAAACATTAATAACTCAAACATCCAGAGCCTGAAAACGTGGACGAACAGCTTTCGTTGACGCAGGGGATTCTTTGTCCCAAAGGTCTGCTCTACCGCGCTGATCGTCCTCGCAAGAGGGTATTGCTTTCCGGAAAAGCAAACTAGTAGGATTATGGCTGTGGCGGTTGCACGCCAGTGTGTGCGGCCCATGAACGTGTCAATCTGTCGCAGCCATAACCTTTTTGAATGCCTGTTCTCGATCTACTAACCTAATCATTCATTAACCGGAAACTTCCCATGAGAAAAACTCTACTCGTTTTGATATGGGGCTGTCTTTGTTCTACATTGAGCATGGCCCAGGTGCGCCAGCTGACTGGTAAAATTACAGCCGCCGAGGATGGACTCGGCCTTCCGGGTGCTTCTGTTATTTTCAAGGGCACCAATGTCGGTACCAACACTGACGCTGATGGAAACTTCAAAATTACCGTCCCTGATGACGGCATACTCGTTTTTTCATTTGTAGGGTACCTGTCGCAGGAAGTACCTATTGGTGGTAAAACAAATTTTGATATAAAACTGAACGCCGATACCCGTCAGCTGGCTGAGGTAGTAGTAACGGCCTTTGGTATTGAGCGCGAGAAAAAAGCACTGGGTTATACCGTACAGGAAATAAAAGGAAGCAGCCTCACCGAATCACGCTCTACCAACGTAGCCAACGGACTTTCGGGCAAAATCGCCGGTCTGCGTATTCAGTCCAACGGGGGTCCGGGTAGTGGCTCTACCATTCAAATCCGCGGTGCGTCGTCGGTTTCAGGCAATAACCAGCCCCTGGTAGTTATAGATGGAGTACCCATGCAGCAGAGCGGCAGCAACCAGATGGGTGGTGGTATCTCCGAAATAAATCCCGATGACATCAAAGAGATGTCGGTACTGAAAGGACCCAACGCGGCGGCTCTTTACGGATCGCGTGCAGCTAACGGGGTAATCCTGATTACTACCAAAACCGGACAGGGTACCAAAGGCCTGGGGGTTGACTTCAACTCCAACGTAACCTTTGAGCGCCCCTGGATCAAGCCCAACTTCCAGAACACCTACGGCGGTGGTAATGGCTACCGCACCTGGTATACCGACGGATGGAGTGGCTCTATCACTGATCCTCTCGAAGCGCAGCAGTACCGCGCGGTATATGACTCCAAGTACCCACTGGCTGGCTCAGAAGGTACCGACGAAAGCTGGGGAGCCCCTATGGACGGACGTCTGGTGCGCCACTGGTGGTCGGGTACCGAAGTAGCTCCACTTACGCCTCAGCCTAATAACTGGGAAGAGTACTGGGCTACCGGTCAGACGATCAACAATAGCCTGGCCTTGTCAGGTGGCAATGACAAAGGCTTCTTCCGGATGTCGCTGGCCCGCGTGGATCAGAAGGGTATCATGTACTACAACGACTTCCACCGTACCAACTTCCGCCTCAACTCGGGCTACAACCTGACCAAGAATCTGAGCGTAACCGTAGCTGGTGAATATATTAAGTCGGGTGCTACCAACCGTAGCTTTACCTCGGGTCAGCAGTTTATCTGGGCCCATCGCCACACGTCGTGGGAGCAGATCCGCAACTACGAAGACTACCAGGACGTACACATTCAGCGCGCCCTGGCTGGTAAACCCGCCGATAACAGTCCACCAAACTGGCAGCACACCTTCTTTACCAACCCGTACTACACGGCCCGCAAGTTGCCGTACGGTAACGACAAGGACCGTCTGCTGGGTAACATCGCCCTTAACTACAAGATCCTGCCTTCGCTCAGCCTGATGGTACGCTCAGGTACCGACGTGTGGAGCGATACCCGCATCAACGTAACCAACTTTGACCGGGTCAGAAACGGTAACCGTACACCCGGTAGCTTCAACGAAGAAGTACTGCGCCGTCAGGAGACCAACCACGACTTTATCCTGACCTTCAATAAGGAGCTCATCCCGGATATCAGCACGAACATTCAGGTAGGTGGTATCGACCGGACCAACTACTACAAGCGTAACTACTTCAACGTAGGTGAAATGGTGGTAGATGGTATTTACAACGCGGGTAACTCAGTACCCAGCCGGAATACGATCGAAAGCATGATCCAAAAGTCAAAAGTACAGAGCTTGTTCGCTGCGGCTAACTTTGGCTGGCGCAACATGGTGTTCCTGGACCTGACTGCCCGTAACGACTGGTCAAGTACCCTGCCCAGCAATGCCCGCTCGTACTTCTACCCATCGGCCTCACTCAGCGCCGTAGTCACTGACCTGCTCAACGTACAGAGCGACATCCTGACCTTCGGTAAGGTTCGCGCCAGCTACGCTCAGGTAGGTAATGATGCCGATCCGTACCAGTTGGCCCAAACCTTTACCTCTTCGGGATCATGGAATGGTTCACTTCCCAAATTTGCCGAGAGCATCTCCATCGCCAACTCAGGTCTGAAGCCTGAGATCACAACCGGACTTGAATTCGGAGCCGACCTGCGCTTCCTGCGTGGCAAAGTGGGTCTGGATGTAACCTACTATGAGCAGACTACCCGCAACCAGATCCTGGGTGTTGAGATCTCGAAAGCCAGTGGCTACGACCGTCGTATCCTGAACGCCGGACAGATCACCAACAAAGGGCTAGAGATCAGCCTGTCGGGTACTCCTCTGAAGCTCGATAACGGCTTCACCTGGGATGTATCGATGAACTTTGCCCGCAACCGCAATAAGGTGGAAGAGCTGGCCGAAGGCCTCACTACCTACATCCTGGCTTCGCAGCGCGGTATGACTATGGAAGCCCGCGTAGGACAGCCCTACGGTACCTTCTACGGAGTGGCATTCCAGCGTAGTCCGGACGGACAGGTTGTGTACGGTGACAATGGTCTGCCTATACGCCAGGCCACCCAGCAGATCCTGGGTAACATCCAGCCCGACTGGACCGGCGGTCTGCTGAACACATTCAGCTACAAAGGACTTACCCTGACCGCACTGGTAGACGTACGTATGGGTGGTGATATCTATGACGAAGGTACCGGTACCGGTCGCTGGACCGGCCAGTACGCCGAAACAGCCCTGGGTCGTGAGGAAGGGGTAATCGGACAAGGTGTACGTGCGATCACCGGTGCTGACGGAAATGTGAGCTATGTATCTAACGACATCATCGTAACAGCCAACCAGCTGTACGGCTTCAATAACCCACGCAACTACCACGAAGCGGGCATCTTTGACGCCAGCTACGTAAAACTGCGTGAGCTTTCACTAGGCTATAACATTCCGTCTGCTCTACTCAAGAAGATCCACCTGCAGTCAGCCAAGGTATCTCTGGTCGGCCGCAATGTCCTGATGATCTTCAAGAATACGCCCCATGTGGACCCCGAGTTTGACTCCAAGGGTGGCAACGCGCAGGGATTTGGATACGGCGAACTCCCCAGCTCACGCAGCCTGGGTATGAACCTCTCCTTCTCCTTCTAATTGAAAGACTGATGTATCGCCAGCATTTAAAGACTTTACCGATGAAAAGCATAACCAACTATAAAACCCTCTGGGCCATGGCGCTGGCCAGCCTGCTGACGATCAGCAGCTGTACTGATAGCTTCGACGCCATGAATACTGACCCCAACAGCCCTACCTCCATCGGATCGCAGTACCTGCTTCCTACCGGTATTGAAGCTTCCGTGGATCGCTACTGGGGACACCGCACCCGCTTTGAGCGGATCAACATCGATGCCGCTGAGCTGTACGTGCAGCACTTCACCCGCAACATCTACTCCAACGAGGGAGATAACTACGAAGTGTCGCCGGGTCTGGTATCCAACAACTGGAAAGGCTTCTTTAACGACGGCCTGCTCAACTTCCAGCGGATCATTGTACAGTCGGGGCCCAATGGTAAAAGCCCCAACGCCAACTACGAAGGCGTAGCGCTGGTGATGCGTACGTGGGTATTCTCGCTGCTGACCGACATGTACGGGGCTATCCCCTACTCGGAGGCGCTGTCGGGTACCAGCGAATCGCCCATCTACACACCTAAGTATGACTCTATGGAGCAGGTGTATGCGGGTATGCTCAACGACCTGAAACTGGCGAACGAAAAACTAAGTACTTCGGGGCCGTCCATCTCGGGTGACATCCTGTACGGCGGCGATATCATGAAGTGGAAAAAGTTTGCCAACTCTCTGCGCCTGCGTCTGGCCAACCGCCAGGCCGCCAAGAAGCCTACCGAGTCACGGGCGATCATGGCAGAGATCTTGGGTGACCCGACCAAGTACCCCATCTTTTCCAGCAACGCGGATAATGCCCTGCTAAAGTGTACTACCGTACTGCCAAGCAACAACGAGTGGCACCAGGTAATGGTACAGGATGGTCGTACCGACTGGAACATCAGCTCAACGCTGGCCGACAAGCTGAACGCCCTGGGTGATACCCGTATCACGGTATTTGCCAACCCCAACAAGGACGGTAAGTACCAGGGACACCCCAACGGACTACCCGACGCGGTTGCCACGGCTTACCTAGCTACCAGCTCCACCATCGGTAACTACTTCGTACGGGCCGACGCTCCGGAGGTGATCATGACCTTTGCGGAACTGAACTTCATCCTGGCCGAAGCCGCTCTGGATGGTGATATCACCGGCGATGCCAAAGGGTACTTCGAAAAAGGCATCGAAGCTTCCTTCAACCAGTACAGCCTCACGGTACCGGCCGACTACCTGACCAAAGTAGGAGCGGTGACCAAAGAGAAGGTGCTGGAGCAGAAGTGGATCGCCCTGTTCGGACAAGGCATCGAAGCCTGGACCGAAAAGCGCCGTACTGGATTCCCGGTATTCCCCGCGGCTGACAGCCGCGCCGTATTCGCCAACGATGGCGTACTACCTACCCGCTTTGTGTACCCCAACTCGGAGTTCTCGCTGAACCAGGCCAATGTAGAGGCGGCTTTGAAGATCAACGGTGGTGCCAACGACATGAAGACTAAGCTCTGGTGGGCTGAGTAAGGCAGGTAGTAAACAGTATCTAATTCACAGTTAATGATCAAGATTATGAAAAAGACTATATCATACCTTTCAACTCTGGGTTGTGCCTTCGCCATCGCATTGGTTGCTACTTCCTGTAAGGTAGAAGACCCCTTCGTGGATCGGGTGGTAGCCCCGGTACTGGTAGATATCGTAGGAGCTCCCTTCGGTGCTCCCCTGGCGGCTGAGCCTACGGTAACCTATCCGGCTGCCGATGCCAAAGTAGTCCTGAAAGCCCGCCTGCTCGAACTGGATAAGACCAACATTCTTGACCATACCAAAGGCATTGATTCCATTCCCGTAGCCAACATACCAATGAAGATTACGCTGCGTACCGGCGCTGCACTGGGCGAGGTTACCTCCAATGCCAACGGTGAAGTAACCCTGGAAAAAACCTGGGCTGAACTGGGCTTAACCGCCCCCAAAGCTGGCAACACGGTGAAGATCTCCTGGTCGGGCACCCATAAGGGCATCGCCTTTACCCGCCTGTCACAGATTCAGGCCAAGTAATATCTAAATCCTGTCATACCGGCACTCAAATATCTCTACTCTGCTTTCAGCCCATTGAGATAGCCCTGCTGCCGGTATGACACCTTCTTTCAACCCGTTCCACATACGCATACCTGAGTACGTACCCGAGTGCTATTCACTACTAACTATTGTAAAACCTAACAAATCTTCATTACTATGGATCAGAAAATCGATCGCCGTAATCTGTTAAAGTCAGGCCTTATGACACTGGGTGGCTTGGTGGCAGCACCACACCTGAGCATGGGCGCCTTCTCCAATATGCCCCTCAGCCTGGACCCTGAGAACCGTATCTTCCGCAGTCCTATGGTACGGGAGTACTTCCTGGACGAGAAGGTAGCACCCAAGATCCTGGCGAAGCTTAATGCCAACGAAAACCCCTACGGCCCTCCGATGTCGGCACGTAAGGCCGTGGCTGAGTCGGTGGAGGGTGGTAACCGCTACGCCTGGAAAGAACTGACGGACCTGATGGCCAAGATAGCCAAGAAAGAAGGCGTAACTCCTGACCATATCATGATGGGCCCCGGCTCATCGGACCTGCTGGAGAAAGTAGCCCTGGTACTGTTTGCCAACGGAGGAAACGTAGTATCGGCTGACCCTACCTACATGTCGCTGATCAACGTAGCCAAATCAACCGGTGCTACCTGGAAGGCTATCCCCTGTAAAGAGGACTGGTCACACGACCTGAAGGCCATGGAAGCGGCCATTGATAAAGATACCAAGCTGGTGTACGTGTGTAACCCCAACAACCCCGTAGGTAGCATCACCGCCGGTAAGGACCTGCTCGACTTCTGCTCACGCGTATCGGAGAAGGTACCTGTATTCGTAGATGAGGCGTACCTGGAGCTGGCCGTAGGTGCCAACACCGAAAGTATGGTATCGCTGCTGGCTAAGAAGAAGAACGTAATCGTAGCCCGTACCTTCTCTAAGATCATGGGTATGGCCGGCTTGCGGGTAGGATACATTGCTGCCCTGCCTTCTACCCTGGATCAGATCCAGAAAATCACCCGTGGCGGTATGGGTATCGCCTATACCTCTATCGCGGCAGCCAACGCCAGCCTGGACGACGCGGAGTTCCAGACCAAGAGCCGTAAGCTCAACCACGAAGCCAAGCTGTACCTGTACGACAACCTCGACAAGATGGGCTACAAGTACATCCCGTCCTATACCAACTTCGTGATCTTCCCGGTAAGCATAACCGGTAAAGACCTCCTGACCAGGATGGCAAGCAAAGGAGTAGGCGTACGGGCGTTCGACATCGTGGGCAAGACCTGGTGTCGTGTGAGTATCGGTACGATGGACGAAATGAAGATGTTTGTTGGCGCCCTGGGCCAACTGAGCTAACCTGCGGAGCCTGCACGCAGGCTCTTTCACAAGCGAAGCCAGAGGTCACTGGCCTGCTGGCTTCGCTTACTACTTCTGCTAACCTATTCTATTGAATAACAAACTCTGCTTATTCAATACTCCAGTACCCCTTTAACTCATTTCAACTATGAGCGATGCCTTACAAAAAACCATAACTTTATTGCTGCTGATTACTTTGGGTCTGGTACTTAGATCAAAGTTTAAGAATAAAGAACAAACCAATGGTATCAAGGAGATTGTACTTTCGGTGGCGCTGCCCTCTACGATCTTTATCTCGCTGATGAAGATTGAAATGGACTCCACCCTTTTCATCATACCGCTGGTTACGTTGGTATTTAACTTCCTGATGTACTTTTCCGGACCTCTTGCGTTTTCTCTTTTCGGTATTGAAAAAAACAGTTCAACAGGCCGCACCCTGATGATGCTCATTCCCTCCCTGGCACCCGGACTGTCCTGCTTTCCGTTTATTGCCGAATTTTTGGGAGAAAAGAGCCTTGCTATTGCTGCCCTGGCCGACGTAGGTAACAAGTTTTTTGTGCTGATTACCCTGTACCTGCTGGCCATGAACATGTTCCTCAAGAACAGTACGGACGAAGAAACCAACACGGGAGGAAAGATCAAGAGCCTGCTACTGAGCATGGTTCAGGAACCTATCAACCTCCTGATCATCATAGCTATTATACTATTGAGCGTAAATATCAACTATGGTACCCTGCCGGCCGTAATAACCGACATCTTTGATAAGACCAGCGCCCTGATGACACCTTTGGTACTGATATTTATCGGACTGGCTGTACAACTCAAGGATGGCAAAAAAGGCCTGGTGTCTTCAATCCTGCTTTTCCGCGCCGGTATTACCATGATCATCAGCTCGGGTATGATCTACGTGTTCCATATTACGGAGCCTTCTATGATGCTGCTGGCCATAGTAGTGCCGCTCAGCTCGGCCAGTTTCTGGCCGCTGGCACACATCTCAGCTTTTCATGCTAAGGAAGAAGCCAAGGCACTGCCCAAGGAGAAGCGTACCTTTGACATGGAACTAGCCGTACTGATGCTGGCTTTCTCGCTACCTTTCTCTACCCTGCTTATTTTGGGAATCCTTTCTACCGGTACGTTCTTTGCCAACCCGGTCATCCTGCTGTTCAGCGGACTGGCTCTGATAGCGGCAGCCGCAGTACCAGGTATGGTGAGCAAGGCCTACCTAAGGCTTTCAAAAGCATAATATATTAATTAACCTAAACTAATCGTGACTAGCGCCATGCGTACCTTCACCCTTACCTTGCTGGCGGCTCTGCTTTATCTGGGCGCATGGGCTCAGGCAGAGCAGCCTCGGTTCATGTCCGCAGATACGGCTTCGAAAGCACCGGATCAGCTGGAGTTACACTGCCTGCCGGAGCACGTGTCGGTCAAGATGGCGAACGGAAGGACGAAGTCAATCTCGGCCGTACAAGCCGGTGATACCGTGATAACCTATGCCAATGATCAGATCACGACGACGCTGGTGCAGCAGGTTGATAAACTGGAAAATATAGGTACCGCCCTCACGCAACTGTACCTGCGCCCGGTAGATGAGCTTGCCGCCAGTCGCAGCAGCTGGCCAATGGTACCGGCCCTGCTGCTGGAGGCCACGCCCTGTCACCCGGTACAGACTACAGCGGGCCGTAAACGAGTAGAGGAACTGGTCAAGGGAGATGTACTGTATTGCTACGAATCGGCTACGGGGAGCGTATCGGCCTGGAAAGTAGGCCTGATACAGGTTAATGCCGGCAAGCTGAGTACCGGCTATAACCTTATTACCGAAACGGGTACCTACCTGGCAGAAAATGTAGTGGTATTGGGAAAATAATGATTGATAGTAGTTGATAATCCTACAGGAGGCCCATGATGGGCCTCCTGTTTTGTTAGTTACTGCACCCGGATTTTAGATAGTGGCAGTAGTATTACCGGATCTTACTTCTTTTAGAGAAAGAATAATCATCAGAGAGCATGCATCTGAAGTACTATTGCCTACTACTTATTACATTACTAGTTACTCACCTCAGCCCGGCCCAGCAGCAGCGACTGCCGCAGCAACGGCTGCCGCAACAACGGTACTATAACCTCGGGGACTTCAGGCTCGAAAATGGGCAGGTGATCAAAAACTGCCGCCTCGGCTACCGCACCGCCGGAAAGCTCAACGCCAACCGCTCCAACGCCATTCTGGTACCTACCTGGTTTACGGGGAAAAGCGAAAACAAGCTATTTATGGCGGCTCCCGATCAGGTGGCCGACAGTACCCGCTTCTTCACGATTGTGGTAGATGCACTCGGCAACGGCGTTTCCTCTTCACCTTCCAACAGCAAGGCTCAGCCGGGAGCTCTGTTCCCCCAGTTCTCGATCCGGGATATGGTGCGGGCCGAGTACGAGCTGGTCACGAAGCACCTGGGACTCCCCCACCTCTACGCCGTAGCCGGTATTTCTATGGGAGGTATGCAAGCCTTCGAGTGGCTATTTACCTACCCTACCATGATGGATAAGGTAGTAAGCATCGTAGGTACTCCCGACCAGTCGGCTCATGACCGCTTTCTGTGGGGTACCCAACTGGCCGTACTGGAACGCGGCAAGTACAGCACCGACGCCATGAAGACCGTCGGAGCTCTGCACGAAATGCACCTGACATCACCTGAGTACTATCACACCAAGCTCCCCACCGAGCAGGAGTACAAGAAGTACCTGCAGGCCAAAGAAGCCGAATATGTCAAAAATAATGACCCCTTCAACTGGGCATCTCAGCTACGGGCCATGCTGGGACACGATGTATTCCGGGACCGCAACCGGACGCAGGCTATCCGGGATACCAAAGCCAAGGCACTTGTCATTGTAGCCTTACAGGATCACATGGTTAATCCTCTTTCGGCCCTACAGCTGGCCCGCGACCTCAACGCCGAAGTTCTGGAACTAACCGGCAACTGCGGCCACCTGGCCAATGGCTGCGAAGCGGATAAAATCAAGGCGAAGGCCCGGAGGTTTATGGCCAGGGAGGAGGATTGAAGTTCACTATTGCTGCGTTTCCAATAGCTAGCTACTGCTTATTTCAAATATTTCAGTAGAACTAATATGAAAAGAATATTACTACTATCTGTTATCCTTTTAACTTTTGCATGTTCTGGAGATAGCTTAGAAAGCATAAAATATGATGTTTATAAAAGCGTAATAGACTCCAATTTTGGACATCTGGCAGAGAAATATCCCTCTTACATAGTAGTCAATGATACTCTTTCAGATTTTAAATCTGACTTAGGTATATTGATTTACTCGGTACAAAAGAATGATAAATTTTTCGAGGAATGTTGTGAAGGAGACAGTAGTTTTAAAGACTTCATACTTGGAATTAAAGGAATAAATATCAAAAAGGAATTATTGAAGGCTGAAAAGATTAGGCCGAGCTCTAACTTCAAAGTCCTCCCAAGAAGCGCTGTCAGTCAGGAAGAAGATCACTTTTCAATATATTTCTCAAAAATAGTATTTAATAAAAATTACGATAAAGCTATACTATACGTCAATAAATCATCCTCTGGCTCATTGTATTTCGTTGAACAGATCAACAACAAGTGGTATGTTAAAAATAAAATATTGATGTGGATAATCTAAGCTAACAGCCATAACTAAACAACCCGTTATCTAATACTCTCATCAAATAGCTTATAGCATTAAGTTGGCAACGATATAATATTAATAACCTAACCCTACAATGACTACCTTTATGAATCTAGTAAAATCAATCTTTTTCGTACTCTTCCTGTCGCTCTGTTCCGGAGCAACTTCATGGGCTCAGAACGCCTCTGAAAAGCTCCGCATTATCATGATCGGCGCTCACCCCGACGACTGTGATATCAAAGGCGGTGGTACGGCCGCGCTCCTGTCTTCGATGGGACATGCGGTCAAGTTCGTATCCGTTACCAACGGCGACGCCGGCCACCAGACCGACAAGGGAGCCTCTCTGGCCAAACGCCGGCTGGCCGAAGCCAAAGAAGCCGGTAAGCGCTTCGGTGTGACCTACGATGTACTGGATAACCACGACGGTCAGCTCCTGCCGGACCTGAATACCCGCCTGCAGATCATCAAAAAGATCCGTGAGTGGAATGCCGACGTAGTGATAGCCCCGCGCCCCAACGACTATCACCCCGACCACCGCTACACGGGCGTCCTTGTCCAAGACGCAGCCTACATGGTAGCCGTACCTAACGTAGCCCCCGAAACGCCTCCGTTGAAGAAAAACCCGATCTTCCTGTACTTCCAGGACCACTTCCAGCGGCCTAACCCGTTCCGTCCTGATGTGGCCGTTGATATCACACCCGTATACGCGCAGAAAATTCACGCCATGGACGCGCACCAGTCACAGTTTTACGAGTGGCTCCCCTGGATCGCTGGCTTTCTGGATCAGGTACCTACCAACAAGGCCGATCAGGAAAAATGGCTGGCCGAAACCCGCGCCGTCAAGATCACTCCTGAGGTACGCGCGTCGTTGGAAAAATGGTACGGCAAGGACAAGGCCGCCCAGGTACAGCACGCCGAAGCCTTCGAAGTATGCGAATATGGCGCCCGCCCTACCGAAGCTGACCTGAAGCGGTTGTTTCCGATGCTGAAGTAGGGGCACTGGGGCTATGATTGTAGGGGTGGCCGCTGCACTAATACTATCGATGCAACTTTGGAAAACGCTGATGCTAGGAGTATAAATAATGGGATTTCCCTTCCGCGGGCTGTGTCACCACAGCCCGCGGATAGACTGTTACTCTACTTCTTTGACCGATTCGCTAGTTCTTCAAAATCACCGTTGACCCAGCGGGGTTGCCCGATATAGGCCGGCGAAACAATAAACCGTCCGGTTTGGGTATCCAGGATTATAGCCTCCCTTTCACCAGCTACAACCTGGAAACGGCGGGTATCGATTATATCAGACTCGGGTTTGGCTTTCTCGGCCGGTGTGAAGTTGGCGAGTAGCAGAATACCTCCCAGGGTAAGAGCACCGATAAAAAATGATTTGAGGTCGATAGAGAAGTGTACGGTTTTCATGGTCGCTGAAACGGTTAGTTTGTTGAATGGTATATACAAGAGTTACTTTGGGTACCGCCAGGTTGGATCAACTGCAAAGAAAATTTCAAAAGCTGGCCTTCGGTTGCTGACCTGCCCCAAATATAGTCTGAGATCCTACTGCGGCCGATTTGCTGGTTGTACCTGTGTCAATGTAAGTCAAAAGGAGAATACTTCCCGCAACTTTTTCCTTGATTTTTCCGCACTAAATCGCAATCCACTCATCCACAGTACCCGCGGTATTTCATGACAGAAAACCCAGCTGATATGGGGTTTTATATTACAGTATTCGGATAGAATCCCTTGGGGAGCAGGTCGGCTGGTACCCTGTACCTGTTACTTACCCCAGTCCGGGGCGGGAGTTTTGGCGTTGAAGAGTTCGTCGAGGTAGTAGGCGCGGCGGTAGCGTTTATCGCACTCATCCTCGTTGCCTATGGGGTAGGCGCAGGCTTCGTAGAAGCCAACGGCCCGGGAGTTCATGATACTGACCGGGGCGCCACCGGATAGTAAGTCATCACGGTGGTCGCGTCCGAGCAGGCAGTGCCCAAGTTCATGGAAGACCAGCGCTTCGCGGTTTTGCTCAATGCTGCTTCCCCAGCACAGACTACTCTCAACCAGCGTGATCTTTCGCTGCCCGTTGTTGACCGCCCGCGTACAGCTTCCGCATTCATCCCCCGAGCCAGCGCCGGTAGATCTGAACTCTATGATCAGGTTTTCCAGCTTTATGGTGACGCCTCTCTTCTGCCCCTCCTCCACAAAGCTTTGAACATACTTTTCTACCGCCTTCGGTACATCATATACCGTTGGTTCAATGGGGGCATCGCCCGAGCAAGCCATCAAGAGTCCCAGACACCAGAGTATGTACTTTTTCACTGTCCAGCAGTTAGCCTTCAAAATCAACTTTCAAGTGGCTGCCATCGCAATAAGGCTTATTGTGGGAATGGCCGCAACGGCAAAAGGCAGTTACTTTGCTCCTTTCTACTTCCTTACCTGCTGCATCCTTTACCTTCAGGTTTCCGTATACCAGTAGCGGTCCTTTGGGAAGTACCTCCACCACCGTGTGGTTCACGATTGCTGCGGGCTCTACCGAGGGAATATTCATGTAGTAGGAAAGGGCACCGGAGGGACATTTATCTATCTGCGCCATGATCTGCTCCGAATCGGCCCCTTCTATAGAGATCCACGGACGCTTCATGCGGTCAAAGACGGCTGGAAGGCCCGTGAAGCAGCGCTCTGAATGAATACATTTGTGCGGCTGCCATACTACCGTCACCTCATCATTACTGTACTTCTTTGTAATTTCTTTTTCCATAAGTAGTCTGGGTTTACAAACCTAAATATATCAACGAGTTAGCAATTGTCATAAAGTGGGCCGCATTCCTTCTCAAAACCGGGCCTCTCAAAACATTCAATGAGGGTCTAGCGTTAAAGTATCCCTTTTATATGTACTACTAATCCGCATTTACGTGAATAAAGTCCAACTGAATATTTGCCTGACTTCTTACCCTACTGAATCAGAACTCCCCGAGGCTGAACAAGAATTAATGGAAGCGGCCCGTCGGGCCACCCGAAAGTCCTACGCGCCCTACTCCAACTTCCACGTCGGGGCGGCAGTCCTGCTCGAAGACGGTACCGTATTTACGGCCGGCAATCAGGAAAATGCCGCTTTCCCCTCCGGCTCCTGTGCGGAGCAGTCGGTGATCTACTGGGTAGGCGCCAACTACCCCGACAAACTGATCAAGTCCATCGCAGTGGTAGCCCGACCTGGTCTGGGAGGACCAGGTCGGGATGGACCCGGTCTGGGAGGACCCGGTCAGCAGGAAGAGTATAAGCCGGTATCCCCCTGCGGGGCCTGCCGACAGTCACTGCTCGAATACGAACACCGGCAGAGACAGCCGATCCGCCTCCTGATGATGCAGCCCGATGGGGGAGTGATCGTGTCAGAATCTATATCCAACCTGCTTCCGGTGAAGTTCGACGCGGATGATCTGAGGGGGTAGCCAGCGGTACCCTACACATAAATCTCGCGAAGGTTGTAGTTAGGAATGAGGTAAATCTTCTTTTTAGAGTACGGGACTTAGGCCCGGCTTACCTCATCCTAAACACTTTGCGTATCCTGTATGAAAAGATCCTTTTTGGCCCTCATCCTGTTTGGCAGTATACAACTGGCCACCGCCCAGTCGCAGGACTGGAAACCGGTAGAGGGAAAAATAACCACCACCTGGGCTACTCAGGTCAATCCGACGGCTCCCCTTCCTGAATACCCGCGTCCGCAAATGGTACGTGGCAACTGGCAAAACCTGAACGGCCTCTGGGACTACGCCATCAAAGCCGGTGCTCAGGACCAGACCAAGCCGGCTACTTTTGAAGGGAAAATACTTGTACCCTATGCGGTGGAGTCGGCGCTGTCGGGCGTGGGCCGTACCGTAGGCAAAGACAGCGTGCTGTGGTACCAGCGGACAGTGAAATTTCCAAACAAGCTCAAAAACCAGAATGTACTGCTGCACTTCGGAGCGGTAGACTGGCAGTGCGATGTATTTGTCAACGGCAAGAAGGCCGGCTCCCACCAGGGTGGCTACGATCCGTTCTCTATTGACATCACGCCTCATCTGGTCAAGGGTGATCAGCAGCAGATCGCCGTGCGGGTATGGGACCCCAGCAGCGACGGCCCGCAGCCGCGCGGCAAGCAGATCAAGAACCCGCATGGCATCTGGTACACGCCAGTAACGGGTATCTGGCAGACGGTATGGCTGGAAACAGTACCTACCAGCCATATTTCCGGCCTCCGCAATACCCCCAACATAGACAACAAAACCCTGACTGTAGCCGTGCAGGGGCAAAATGTTCAGCCCAATGACCGAATCAGAGTGACGGCCCTGGACGGTACCACCCAGGTGGCCCAGCAGGAAATAGCTCCCGGCTCGGATGCCGTGCTGCAGCTCAGCTCACCTAAGCTGTGGTCGCCCAGTAACCCTTTCCTGTACGACCTGACGGTGTCGCTGGTGCGTAACGGTAAGGTAGTAGATGAAGTTAAGAGCTACTTCGGCATGCGTAAGATATCCGTGAAGCCCGATGGGCAGGGTATCCAGCGTATGCTTCTCAACGATCAGTTTGTATTCCAGTTTGGTCCATTGGACCAGGGCTGGTGGCCCGATGGCCTGTACACGGCTCCTACCGACGAGGCGCTCCGCTTTGACATCGAAAAAACCAGAGACATGGGCTTCAACATGATCCGGAAGCACGTGAAGGTAGAACCCGCGCGCTGGTACTACTACTGCGACAAGATGGGGATGCTGGTGTGGCAGGATATGCCGAGCGGCGACATGGGCAACCGCTGGGAGTCACGCCCGGGGGTAGCCGGACTGGGTACCGAGAAGGAGCGTACGCCGGAGTCGGAGCAGATTTTCCGTACGGAGTGGAAGGCCATCATGGATGCTAACTACAACTTCCCTTCCATAGTAGTATGGGTACCTTTCAACGAAGCCTGGGGACAATTCAAGACCAAAGAGATTACGGAATGGACCATGAAATATGATCCTACGCGGCTGGTCAACAGCGCCAGCGGGGGTAACTTCTTCCCGGTAGGTCATATGATAGACCTGCACAACTACCCCTCACCCGCCATGCCCGATCCAGAGTTGTTTGGCACCAAGCAGGTACTGGTATTGGGCGAATACGGTGGTTTGGGCCTACCCGTTGAAGGGCACACCTGGCAGCAGAAAGACAACTGGGGCTACCAGACCTTCAAGAATGCCGACGAGATGTATGATCGCTACAAAGGATTCATAGATAATATCACCGGCCTGATCCGGAATGGTCTTTCGGCCGCTATCTACACCCAGACTACCGATGTGGAAGTGGAGGTAAACGGCCTGATGACCTACGACCGGAAGGTACAGAAGGTACCCGTGGATAAGCTCCGCCAGACGCACCAGAAGCTGTACGATGCCTCGCTGGTGAAGATGAATAAATAATGAACAGCTTTTAAGAAAGACACCCGTGGATACAAGAATCTACGGGTGTCTTTTTATATATACTTTCTGCAACTCCCCCTCCCGCCCTACTCTCAAATAACTAAAACCTTCATCCGCGAGTTATGAAAGGCATAACTCACACTATTTAAATAACATATGAAGGTTATATCTCCACGTTTCCACGCTATTCTTGATTACCTGCTGGTTGTTTCGCTCTGGGCAGTGGCCGGTATGTACGACTGGGACTCTTCGCTGTCAGCCTTTACATTTGTACTGGGAGGAATACACCTGATTCTTACGCTCGTGACCCGCTTTCCGGGTGGCATGTTCAAACTGGTGCCTTTTCCCATTCATGGATATATAGAGCTGATCGTAGGTGTATTGGCACTACTGGCTTCGCTGTTCTACTTTGAGGAAAGCCTGGCGAAAAACTTTTATTTGGGTTTTGGGATAGTAGTTCTGGTGGTGTGGGCCCTAACCAACTACCGTAGCAGTGATTGAACGGCTCACTATACCGGTGGCTTAATCCCTGCAGGCACTCCTGGCATTATCTTTTTCTATACTTCACTGACCGCTTTCTGAACATTACCTGAAACAGGTCAAATACATGCTATTGTAATAAACACCATTAACCTTTTAAACAGATCAATCTTATGATTCGTATTCCGACACGTGCACATGGTATCATGGATATGGTATACAGTGCTGCTCTTATGGCGGCACCAGTGGTGCTAAAGGCTGTGACCGATGGTCGATTGAAAAATCAGGGAACTGCCAATAAGCTGCTGCCAACGATTGGTGCGGGTATTCTGGCTCAGGGACTCATGACCAACCACGAGACAGGAGCAGTAAAGGCCATTGATATGAAAACCCACATGGCAATGGACCTGGGTGTAAGTGCTCTCATGATGGCGGTACCTTATATAGCCAAACTGGATAATCGGATAAAGTACCCCATGATAGCGCTGGGAGTAATTGGTATAGGTCTGGCGCTCATGACCAAGACCAAGCCAAGCTACGAGCAGGCCCCTACCGAAGAGCCTGACACTTTCCTGGAGCATGTAGAGAAAGAAGCTACTAAATAAAAGCTACGGGCACTGGCGATACCGCCAGTGCCCGTAGTCTATCAGTACTGTAGGTACTGATAGGCACTTTATAGATTTCCCGTTTTGCCACCATCTACGGGTATGTTGATCCCGCTGATGCTGGCTGCCGCCGGACTACACAGGAAAGCCACCGCGGCCGCTACCTCCTCAGGCTCCGCAAATCGGCCCACCGGTATCTCCGACTCCATCTGGGTGGCTACTTCATCTACCGTTTTGCCCTGCGCTTCGGCCCGCATGCCCAGTACCGCATCCAGTCGGCTGGTACGTGTGTATCCCGGCAACACATTGTTGACTGTAATACCAAACCTGCCCAGCTCCAGCGAGAGGGTCTTGGCCCAGTTGGCCACGGCTCCGCGTATGGTATTGGACACCCCCAGCCCCACTATGGGTTGCTTCACCGATGTACTGATGATATTGACAATGCGCCCAAAGCCTGCCTGCTTCATACTGGGTACTACGGCCTGGGTCAGGATCTGACTGTTGATCAGATGCATCTCGAAGGTTTTCAGGAATTTATCCGGGTCTTCATCAATGATAGCGCCGCCTGACGGACCACCTGTATTATTAATAAGTATATGTACATCCGGTACCAGCCTCAGGTACCCATGAATAGCTTCTTTTACATTCCCGCTATCGGCAAAATCTGCCACAAAATAACGATGAAGCTGCCCCCGCGAAATATCCAGGGAGTCGACGGCCTCCGCTAGTTTCTGTTCGTTTCGGGCTATAAGTGTAACGTTGGCACCAAGCAGGGCCAGTTCTACGGCCGAAGCGTAGCCTATGCCCTGGGTACTGCCACAAACAAGGGCTGTTTTGCCGCTAAGATCCAGATTCATGTGTGATTTGCTATATTAGTATATGATACAACTAGACTATCAGAGCAAGTATATAAAAATTAAGCCGGGATAGTACACTATCCCGGCCTGATGATCTACAATACTATGTATTTCTCCGATGAACCTTCTATATACCTATAATATAGTGCTCCAGATAATTGATATGCTCGCCCTGTTCGCGAATCATCGCCATCACGATATCTCCAATACTCAATAACCCTACGACACGTCCCTGCTCCATGACGGGCAGGTGCCGGATTTTCTTCTGGGTCATGAGCTCCATACAATCCGTTATATCCATTTCGGGCGTTACGGTGTACACCTTAGAGGTCATCACCTCCATGATCGGTGTACTCTTGGCTTTCCGTCCCTGTATAATTCCCTTTCGGGCATAGTCCCGCTCGGAAAAGATTCCGACGAGCGTCTGACCATCCATGACCGGGACAGCTCCTATCCCTTTCTCGGCCATGAGGTGAAGTGCATCAATAACCATATGCTGCGGAGTAACGTACCACACACGCTGGTCTCTCTTGTCCTTTACTAATTTTTCTACCGTACACATAAGCCTATGAGTTATGTTGATAAACACTATTACTGGCTGGTACGAGGAGAGTGTCTGGGAAAGAAGACTAATCTACAAAATATATTATTGAAATTCAAACCTTTGTAACCAAACAACGACAACAAATAACTACTCCCCTCTACCGTACCCCTCTTACTTTTAGCCGCAAACTAGCCTTAGGACGCAGAGTCACCATAGGCTCCGATTCCACCCGCTGGCCGGGATAAAGGAGCTGTATATCAAAATCGCGTACCAATAAGGCCAGTACCACCTGCATCTCAAGCAGAGCGAAGTTGTTGCCAATGCACATCCTGGGCCCGCCACCAAAAGGTATGTAGGCGTAGGTAGGACGCTCTTTGACGGCCTCCGGCGCGAAACGATCAGGGTTAAATACCTCCGGCTCCTGCCAGTAGTCGGGGTGGCGGTGCAGCACATAGGGGCTTACCAGCACGTAAGAGTCGGGCTTAATAACATAGCCTCCTATGTAGTCGGGGGTCAGCGTACGCCGCCCCACCATCCAGGCGGGCGGATACAGCCGCATTACTTCCTGTACTACCTGCAGGGTATAGCCTAGTTGCCGGGCCGACTCGAAGGTAGGTACTCCCTCATTACCCACTACCCGCACGACCTCCTCCCTGAGCCGCTTCTGGACTTTTGGGTGCTGAGCCAGTACATACAGGGCCCACGACAGGGCGTTGGCGGTAGTTTCGTGTCCGGCCATGAATATGGTAGTCACCTCATCGCGCACCTGCTTATCCGACATACCTTCACCGGTTTCCTCGTCGCGGGCATGCAGGAGCATATCCAGCAGATCGTCGTAGCGGGCATCGGGGTTACGGGCGCTTTCGCTCCTGCGGGTGTTGATAATGTCATAGATCAGCCCCTCCACCTTTTTTACAGCATTCAGATACCGCAGGTTGCCGGGTGTAGGGTACTTCAAAGGTATATTGATAAAGCTTTTGAGCGCATTATCAGAGTAGTGCATGATGTCATTGAGGGCACCCGATATACCTGCCACCCGGTCTCCCACATCGGTACTAAACAGGGCCTTGGTTACGATATTGAGCGTCAGGCTCAGCATATCGGCCGTAATATCCCTGGCCAGGTTATGGTCATGCTTTTTCCATTCGGCCAACAGTACCTGCGTTTCGTGTACCATCATGTCGGTCATCAGGGCCAGGCGCTGCTTGTAAAAGGCCGGCTGGGCCAGTTTGCGTTGTCGCCGCCAAAAGTCTCCTTCGCTGTTGAGCAGGCCGTTGCCCAGAAAGATAGCCAGTATCTTGTAGGCTTCGCTTTTGTGGTAGTTGCGGTTATTTTCCTGTAGAACGTACTTGGCATCCTCAGCCGTCAGCAGTACCGTTATGTCGCGGCCCAGTACATTGACCCTGACCAGTCGCTCGTACTGCCCCTGCAGGTCGAGCAGGAAACCCAGCGGATCACGCACAAAATGCCAGGTATTACCGACCAGTGGCAGCCCTTTGTGGCTGGGTGCCACCTGAGAAGTATGAGGTAGAGTTTGCATAATAATTACTATTAGTTCAGGATTACACTATCTTTGCGGCTTATTTTAAAAAGAGAGTAGCCGCAATGGCTCTTTTCCACACGCAATCTCCTCTGAATCATAACATCTGAATCTATTTCACTAAAATACGAACGAAGCGTCGCAATGTCTAAAAAAATTCAATCCGCGCTCATTTCTGTTTATTACAAAGATGGCCTCGAGCCCATTGTTCGTCTCCTGCACGAAAATGGCGTGAATCTCTACTCTACCGGTGGTACTCAAACGTTCATTGAAGAAATGGGCATTCCGGTAACGGCCGTTGAATCGCTGACGGGCTATCCTTCCATATTCGGAGGCCGCGTCAAGACCCTGCACCCGGCTGTATTCGGTGGTATCCTGTACCGCCGCGACCACGAAGGTGATATAGCCCAGGCTGCCGAGTACAACATCCCGGCGCTGGACATGGTAGTGGTAGACCTGTACCCCTTCGAGGAAACCGTTGCTTCCGGAGCCAGTGAGGAAGATATCATCGAGAAGATTGACATTGGAGGTATTTCGCTGATCCGGGCGGCCGCCAAGAACTTTAAGGATACCCTGATCGTATCTACCCGCAACCAGTATGCGGATGTACTGGCCCTGCTTACGGAGAAAGGCTGCGCTACTGACCTGGAAGACCGCCGCACCTACGCCCAGCAGGCGTTTGGTACGTCGTCACACTACGATACGGCCATCAACAACTACTTCCTGGGTACCGGTGAGGATATCTATAACTTCCGTAGCCTGCCGTCGCAGACGCTCCGCTACGGTGAGAACCCGCACCAGAAAGCTACCTACTACGGTGACCTGGATGCCATGTTTGACAAGTTGCACGGCAAGGAGCTCTCGTACAACAACCTGGTAGACGTAGACGCCTGCGTGGGACTGATCGACGAATTTACAGAAGCGGGTCCTACGTTTGCGATCATTAAGCATACCAACGCCTGTGGTATCGCTACGGCAGCCACAGCTCAGCAGGCTTACCTCAACGCCCTGGCCTGTGACCCGGTTTCGGCCTTTGGTGGCGTAGTAATTACTAATACTAAAGTAGATGTGGCCACGGCTGAGGAGCTGAACAAGCTTTTCATGGAGATCCTGATCGCGCCGGGCTACGAAGATGGAGCTCTTGAGGTACTCCAATCAAAGAAGAACCGTATACTCTTACAACGCAAACCCACAGCCCTACCCGGCGAAATGTTCAAGACCATCCTGAACGGGGTACTGGTACAGGACAAAGATCTCGCTACCGAAACCGCCGCTCAGATGACGACCGTTACCGAGAAGGCTCCTTCTGAAGACGAACTGCGTGCTCTGGAGTTTGCATTGAAAGTGTGTAAACATACGAAGTCTAACACCATTGTACTCGCTAAGGAAGACCAGCTCCTGGCCAGCGGTACCGGCCAGACCTCCCGCGTGGATGCCCTGCGTCAGGCTATCGAAAAGGCGAAGGCGTTTGGCTTTGACCTGAATGGATCGGTGATGGCGTCGGATGCCTTCTTCCCCTTCCCCGACTGTGTGGAGATAGCCAAGGAAGCTGGTATCACGGCCGTAGTACAGCCCGGTGGCTCTATCCGTGACAAGGATTCCATCGACTACTGCAACGCCAACGGCGTAGCCATGGTAACTACCGGCGTTCGTCACTTTAAGCACTAATAATGGCTATAGGCTGTATGCTTTAGGCTTTAAGCTTTTTCCGGAGGCCGTGTCCCCACGACTCCTTCGGGTAGAAAGCGAATAAAAATCTCCTCTCTTACCGGGAGGAGATTTTTATTTTTGAATCTGCTTACATTAGCGCTTTCTTTCCTTTATCCCTGGCTACAAGTACATGCGTTTGTTTTCGCTGCTTTATACGATCTGGTGCGCGTTCTGGTTCGTGACGATATTTCTGCTGCTGTTTCCCTTTACCTATATTTTTCTGCAAAGGGAGGAGTGGAAGCCCTACGCGCACTACATCAACCGCCTGTGGGGTAAGCTGTTCTTTCCGCTGGCGGGCATCCGGTTTAGGGTTGAGTACCGCTTCCGGCCCGAGCCTCGGGGTACCTACGTATTCTGCGCCAACCACTTCTCCTACCTCGACATCGCCACCATGGGGGTGATCCTGAATAATTACTACGCCTTTGTGGGTAAGCACGGGGTGAAGAAGGTCCCCCTGTTTGGCTACATGTTTGCGAAGCTGCACATCCAGGTAGACCGCGACAAGAGCCACAGCCGCGCCTACTCACTCAATAAGTCTATTCGTACGCTGGCTCAGGGACGTAGTGTGATGATATTCCCGGAGGGCGGTATTGTATCCAAGCACCCGCCCAGGCTACACCTGCCCATTCAAAAGGGAGCCTTTATTATGGCCATTCAGCAGCAGGTACCTATTGTGCCCATTACCCTCCTGACCAACCACCTGCTCCTGCCCGACGAAGCGCCCCTGCGGCTGCACCCCGGTACGGTACGCGCCATCGTACACGAGCCCATTCACACCACCGGAATGACCCAGGACGACCTACCCGCGCTGATGGAAAGGTGGCTACATGTGGTAGAGGGGACACTGTTTGGTGAAGCCAATCGGGTGTAAGGGCGACAACCCCTCACAGAGCTAGTATTACTGGGGATGCTCCACCCAGATCAGTTTGGAAGTATCGTAGCCAATACTGCGGGCTTTCTCGAGGTACCTTTGTTTTATAGCCTCAGGCATGGTAGTTTCCCGGGAGAGCAGCCAGAGGTAGTCTAGATCCTTGCCCGCTACCAGCGCATACCGGTACTCCGGATCAATTTCGACGACGTTATATCCTGAGTAAAAAGGGCCAAAGAAAGATACCTTCAGCTTACCGGTACTCTCATCTTCCACAAATTTAGCCTTGCCGGTAGTTCCCTTCCACTCCTGCTCCTTAAAGTTATACCCCCGGTTTTCGACCTTGATTGTACCATCCGGATTCAGTGAGTACTGGGCTGTCACGTTGTTCAGGTTCCGCTCAAAGCGATAGTCAAACCGCGCTACCTCGTACCATTTGCCCAGGTACCTGTTCACATCAAACGGCTGGACCGCCGTAACTCCCTTCGGAATAGTGCGGCAGGAGTTTAACATTGCAAGGGCCACTACACCCAGCAACGCTCCACCTACTAGTAGTTTTCTCTTATTCATCTCATTAGCTTTTTACCACCACTTAACTGGTTGTTCACCCGAAGGTTTCAATAGTTGTTGAATAGAGGGATACGCATTGATAAATAGGTGTTATACCCCCTCACTTGCGAATCATTGACCTGTGTACTACTAAGTTTCCGTTAGATAACTTTATTTGTAAAGGAGCCGGAATCTTGGTAGTATTGATACTATCTACAGCCTCTCTCGCTTACATATTATCCTTTTGTAAAATTCTTACAGGCGCGCACTTATAATAGGGTCTGGAGTGGCACTACTAGCCCACGTACCAGAGCTTTGGGTTTGTAGATCAGGATTTGTGACTTTCTGAACAGCGAACTACCAGAACGTACAGAACGCCCGATACTGCCTTAGATGGGCAAGGGTAAAGTAATTGAATTGGTCTGCCTTACTACCAGCCCCATTGGGCTGGACTTTCTCCCGCTATACGTACGGATAGGATGATCCGGAAGCACAACTCCGGCTTCTGGATACTAGTACTTCAACCCACTTTAAACCCCTACACTTATGTCTATTGTACTGATCACCGGCTGCAGCACCGGTATTGGTTTCTCTACCGCCGAAACCTTAGCCCGCAGCGGCCACACCATATACGCTACGATGCGTAATCCACAGAGTGCCCCTCAACTGGCCGAACTTGCCAAACGTGATAGCCTACCACTAATAGTATTACGAATGGACGTTGACTCCGACGAATCTGTATTAGAAGCTACTAATCAGGTACTGATGCAGGCTGGGCACATCGATGTGCTGATTAACAATGCTGGTATTGCCCCTCCGCTGAAACCAATTGAAGAAACACCGGCCGAGGATTTCCGAAGAACTATGGAAACGAACTACTTTGGTACTGTACGCTGTATTCAGGCGGTACTGCCCACAATGCGGGAGCGCCGGAGTGGCCTAATCATCAATGTATCGTCCGTAGCTGGTAAGCTTCATACCAACTTTATGGGTGCTTATTGTGCGTCGAAGGCTGCTGTTGAATCACTAAGCGAATCGCTGGCTTGTGAAGTACAGCCCTTCGGTATTCGGGTTGCTGTAGTGCAGCCTGGAGTTATTGAGACACCTATTGTTGATAAACTGAATGTCGCCCCTGCCCATACTAATTACACGAACCTGATTCGCCAACGCGCTTTTTTCTCTGCTTCGAAAGATAATCACGTACAACCCTTTATCGTTGGTGATGTCATTCGGGATATTATTGATAATGCTAATAACGCCCGGATGCGCTATCCGGTCGGGCCGGACTCGCTTCCCTTACTGGGTTATCGGGCATCGCTCACGGATGAAGATTGGGTGGCATCAGCCGGTGTTGATGAAGACACCTGGGCAGCCGGTATGGGACAACTTGGTCTGAATGTGCGGAAATATCTTTAAGTTGCTACTCGATGGGCCGCTGATCAGCGGCCCATTAACTTCTAAACCTTACTACGATGAAACAACCACTACAACTAGCATCCATTCTCCTGATTTTTAATCTGCTGCTGGTAGTACCCAGCCTTGGTCAGCAGGCCAGCCCGAAAGCCAAAGCTTACACGTACCTGATCTACCACAAACTGGCTCCCGGCTATACCCTTCAGGATGCGCTCCCCATCGAACGGGAGTGGAAAGCACTCAATCAGGCGGCGGTGGATGAAGGCAACCTCATTGGCTGGTACATGATGGCCAAACAGCTGACTTCTAACCCGGACGCAGCCGAATATGATTACGTAACTATGATTATCTCCTCGGAGATGACGATCAAAGGAGCCTCTCCGGCCGCCCGGACCAAGATCTATGGCGATAGCGTACAAGCCCGCATGGCCGATCTGCAGAAACGTGACCGCACCATAGCCCCCGTCGTAAAAATGGAAATATGGGAAACAGCCGATGCTATCATCAGCCCTGGCTTTGCCCCGGACAAAACACCCATCCTGGTACTTGACCTGATCCGACTCCGCGACCCGGCGGCCGACTGGCGGAGCCTGACCGGCCCGATGAAGCGAATGGCCTCCGAGCGGGTAAAAAATAGCCAGCTAGCCGGATGGAACATTTCAACACTGATGGTCCCCCATGGTAGCGAGAAAGGCTACAGCCTGGCGGTAGTTCGGTGCGCGGCCAGTCTGAGCGCAGCCGTTCAATCCGATGGAGCTACGGGGGCTGTGCCGGCGGCAGAAGTAGCCAAGCTCAAGACACAGCAAATACGAACCTTCGATATAGTGCGGCAGGAGGTATACCGCCTTACCGAATTTACGCTCAATCCTAGGTCCACGGCTGATGCTTCGCGCTGAAGTGTATAGTCGATAGTTATTTATGTTCTGTACAGTTGATTTCTATTTAAGAAAATCATCTATCAACGGCATATAGTTAGTGTTTATATAAATCCAGAAGCGGCTTTGATGGAAAAACTACGAGATGTAATCATAGACAAAGCGGGCCTTACCGATGAGCACTGCGTGCAGCTGACCGGGTTTATCAGAAGGATTCACCTAAAGAAAAAGGAGTACCTGATCCGGGCAGGTACTACCTGCTCATTTATTGGGTGGGTAGAAGAGGGTACCTTGCGCTCATTCATTCAGAAGGAAGGCGATGAAATGAACCTGGACTTCTATCTGGAGGGCTCCTTTGTGAGCGCCTACACCAGCTTCCTGACCCAAACCCCTACCCACGGCTCTATTCAGGCTTTATCTGATACCACTGTTTATCTGATTTCGTACGCCGATTACCACCGCCTGCTCAAAAGCAGTGACAGCTGGCACAGGCTGGGCAAGTCTATATCGGATCAACTCTTTATCCGGAAATGTAGAAGGGAAGCTTCGCTACTGATGGATTCAGCCCCTGAGCGGTACCAGTCATTGCTACAGACCTACCCGAACATCGAGCAGCTGGTGGCCCAGTACCATATCGCTTCTTATCTAGGTATAAAACCCGAGTCACTGAGCCGGATCAAATCCTTAACCTACATCAATGGATAGTGGCGGGCGGCTCCTCAACTTTGCGTCATGAAACCTAATGACAAAGTTGAAGATGAACCACCTTACATACACCATTATTTTTTCCGTAGGCATAGCCATGAACGCAGCCGCCCAGAATGGGATGCAACGAAAGGACCTGTTACACGCCAACATCATCGAACGTACAGTTTCTTCGGTCAAGGTAGTCGAAGTAGAATTTAGGGGTGGACAAAAAGGAGCCTACCATAAGCACCCGTGCCCGGTAGTGGGGTACATTGTGGAAGGTACTTGCTTACTGCAGGTAGAAGGGCAACCGGCTCAGGTACTACAGGCCGGTGAGGCTTTCTTTGAACCCGCCGATACTCCTATTCTCCATTTTGACAATTACTCGGCCAACCAACCCATGAAGTTCGTGGCGTATTACCTGCTAAACGGCGAGAAGGAGCTGATCGAGCTACTGCCCAAAAAAGGAGAGTAGCTGTTATAAGCTCACGCCTCCCCCACCAGCGCTCGCGCCATTTGCAGGCCTGACTGGTAAGCTCCCTCAACATTCCCCATCCCGAAGCCATCACCGCCCAGCAGCAGAGGGAATGGAGTGTTACACTGCAGGTAAGGCTCAGGATGGCGCTGGTCGCAGAGGCTGTACCGCCAGCGGTGTACCTGAAAACTCTCGACGGCTTCGGCAGGTATCCATTCGTGCAGCTCAGCGATCAACATCTCCCCTACCTTGTTCAGGTCGCCTTCCAGGTGCTCCCGGCTGTACTGCGGACTGGCGTGGATGGTAACGGTAGTTGAATCGTAGGTAATACCTTTCTGGAAGTTGTCCGCTACCCATGAAATAGGTCCCTCCTCATACCGTATACCACCGGGTGCGGGAATCCGGCTTGGCTGGTTCAGCTCGGCAATGACGGCCAGGCAGGGCTGGTAATTAATAGTATCTAAGGCCACTTGTTCGGTAGTACTTAGCTGAATCCCGCTATCCGTAAGCAGCGCCTTGACCTGCGGGGCGGGTATGGTAACGATCAATTTCTCCGCTGTATATACAGTGCCTGCCTCGGTACGTACGGTACAGCCGGTAGCGTCGCCCGCTACGTGTACTACTTTTTCCCCTGTATGTATGTCAAGTCCTTCGGCCAGGTACTTGGGTATGGCGCTCATGCCACTACTGCCTACGTAGCGTGGGTGATGATCAATACCCGGCAGGTACCACTCCTTCACTACGCCTGCTTCCTTCATCGCTTGCACCTGCGCCTGAAACTCCGGTGTGCGGGCTGAGAAGTACTGGGCGCCGTGGTCGGCGCGGGTGTTGTGGATGCGGCGGGTAGCCATGCGGCCCCCTACGCCCCGGCCTTTATCCAGGAGGGTGACCTGCCACTGGTGGCGGGTGAGTTCGCGGGCAGCGGTAAGGCCGGCGAGGCCGGCGCCAATGATAATGCAGCTTGGCATTGAAAAAATTGTTAGTTAGAGGTGGGTATACTAAAAGTTAACTTTCTATTTTTAAAACTTAGACTACTTTTACTCTGAACTACAAACTACAAAACCCGGGATTTGTTGAAGACCTCCCCCTTTTCAAAAAGTTGGTTTATCCGAGTTGGACGACTGATCGGTATAGGGCTGCTGGCGGTGGTGGTAGGGTACTACATCATCTATCCGCACGTGTTTCATTGTCAGACGGTCCGGTACTCAGACTTCGAAAAGGTCAATAATAAGCTGTACGTCAGTCCGGACATTACTCAACCGCAGCGACGCCAGATGTTCCAAACTATCCAGCGCGCCCAAACCCGGGTGGCCCGTTTCTGGGGTGCGGCCCGCGGCGAGGCTACCTTTATACTTTGCAGCAGCCCGGCTCAGTACGAAAAGTACTGCCACAGCAACGAGGGGGCTGGCTGCAGCCTGGGTACTCCCTGGGGCGACTCCTACATTATCCTGAACCCTTTCGGCCTGAACGAAGACGTGGTAAGTCACGAAATGTGTCACGACGAGCTGTTCACGCGTCTGGGCTGGTGGACTACCACCACCGAGGTACCTCAGTGGTTCAATGAGGGTCTGGCCCTTATGCTCGACCGCCGCTTTGTCAACAGCACCGACTCCATCCAGCGGTACCTCGACTACATGGATGAGTGGCTGTACCTGACCAACGGTGCTCAGGAGTTTCTGGAACTGGAAGAGATCAGTACTATGCGGGGCTTTTTTGGCGGCAACCAGCGTCACGTGATGCTGGCCTACATGACCGCCGGTATGGAAGTATCCAGATGGATGGCTCTGGTGGGTGCCTCCGGGATAAAAAAACTGGCGGTCAGGGTGGAGGATGGTGAATCGTTTGAAAAGGTATATAAGCAAATGGAAGAGGCAGGTGAATCAAGTAGCCGGATAAAATTGCCCGAAACGCCGCTTCACCCTCAATGAACAGGAACCATTTCGCTATTTAGCAGTAGAATAGAGTATTTTTTTAGAGTAATAGCCCTATATGCATAGTGCACTTTTTTCTAAAAAAAAGTACCTTTCGAATCCATATCCGTAGAACCTTAAAACCTGTTGACTTATTTTTTAGCCTCATGCAACAATTACAGCTCCTCGATTACCTTGTATTCCTAGTTTACTTTCTCGTGGTAGCCGTATATGGCTACTGGGTTTATCACAAGAAAAAATCAGCCGAAGCCTCTACTACCGACTTCTTCCTGGCCGAAGGTTCCCTTACCTGGTGGGCTATTGGTGCCTCTCTTATCGCCTCCAACATATCAGCCGAGCAGTTTATCGGTATGTCGGGCAATGGCTTTACCATGGGTCTGGCTATCTCTACCTACGAGTGGATGGCCGCCGCTACCCTGATCATTGTAGCGATCTTCTTCATGCCTATCTACCTGAAGAATAAGATATATACCATGCCTCAGTTCCTGAACCAGCGCTACAACAAGTCAGTGAGCCTGATCATGGCGATTTTCTGGCTGGCGCTGTACATCCTGGTCAACCTGACCTCCATCCTGTACCTGGGAGCTCTGGCAGTATCGGGTATTTCGGGCATTGATTTCTATACCTGTATGATCGGTCTGGCTGTATTCGCTATCATCATTACACTGGGTGGTATGAAGGTAATTGGTTATACGGACGTAATTCAGGTATTCTTCCTCGTAATCGGTGGTCTGGCTACTACTTACCTGGCACTCAACCTGGTATCTGATGACGCCGGACGGGCCGGTATGATGGAAGGATTCAGCCTGATGATGCAAAACCACGACGACCACTTCCATATGATCCTGCCCCGCGGTAATCCTTACTACATGCAGCTACCGGGCCTGACGGTACTCATCGGAGGTATGTGGATCGTGAACCTGAACTACTGGGGCTGTAACCAGTACATCACACAACGTGCCCTGGGCGCTGACCTCAAAACGGCTCGTAACGGTATTCTTTTCGCAGCTTTCCTGAAACTACTGATGCCCATCATCGTGGTACTACCCGGTATCGCGGCCTATTCACTGTACAGCAAGGGTATGTTTCAGCAGGATATGTTAGGGGAGGATGGACTCATCAATGCCGACAAAGCCTATCCGGTACTCCTCAACCTGCTACCGGTTGGTTTGAAAGGACTTTCGTTTGCTGCCCTGACGGCTGCTGTAGTAGCTTCGCTGGCTGGGAAGGCCAATAGTATCTCGACCATCTTTACACTGGATATCTTCAAAGACTACTTTGGCAAGAATGCCAGCGAAAAACAGTTGGTAATGGTAGGTCGTGTGGTGGTAGTAGCAGCCATGGTGATCGCTATTGTGGCTTCACCGTACATGGGTATCGATAAGAAAGGGGGTTTCCAGTTTATTCAGGAAATGACCGGTCTGCTTTCTCCAGGTATCTTCGCTGCTTTCAGTATGGGCTTCTTCTGGAAGCGTACCAACTCAGCCGGCGCTATGTTCGCCATCGTGGGTGGATTCCTGATCGCACTGAGCATGCACAACAACTGGCTCCCATTTGCCGACTGGTCTGAGGTACCTTTCCTTGATCGTATGGGCTGGGTGTACCTGATCTGTGTGACGGTGATGGTGATCCTGGGATATGCCCTGCCTACCGAGAACAAAGGACTGGCTATTGATGCTTCTATGTTTAGGACCCACCGTTCCTTTACCATCGGAGCGGCCGTGGTGATCGCTATGATTACCTTCCTGTATATCTACTTCTGGTAGAGGAGAGGCTTATTGAAAAATAGCAAAGCCGGGCGGAATGTTTTCCGCCCGGCTTTGCTATTTATTTGCCATCTTCATCTCAAGAAACTCTTTATGCCACTTCATTTTTTCTCTAACCAGCTCCCTGATCTCTTCATCTGTTAGCTGCTCGTCATATTTTTTTTCCAACTTATTTTCAGAGTTCCTCTTAACTACATAGGTATTGCTACCAAGCATAATATATATTTCAGTATAAAAGCTAAAGCTGCCATATTCAACATGGTTGAATGTTTCGTAAGAATAACACATTCTGAATTGAGCCGTATCAGCTATGATAGCATTCTTATCTACTGGTAATGAAGAAAAATTATACTTTACAAATGTAGTAGAGCTACTAGCTCCTGCAGTATTCAATAATTCAAAAGTAACCTTAGATCCAGTATAAAACCTCTCAAACTTCTTCCCTTCTTCCACAAACTTCTGAAATAAAGGAACAATAGACTGGTGGTACAGCTCCTGTACTACCTCCACCGTTTTTTCCACCTCCTGATTTCCCTGCTTTAAACGACGCTCCAGCAGTGCCAGCTCTTTATCAAAGTCATCCGGCTCTTCAATACTTTCTCCTTTGGCACCCCGAATCATTAGCCCCATCGACCTAATTAAGTTCGTAGCTATATAATTGATAAATGGTTCAATAATACCGGCATCTGCTTGACGTAGCGCTGACAGATAATTACTTTTATCTTCGGTTTTAATGACAACGGGCGGAAAGCCGTCCTTCATCAGTATAAAATTCATCAGAATCCGGGCTGTTCGGCCATTGCCGTCGTCGAAGGGGTGGATTCTGATGAACCTATAATGAAACTCGGCTGCCAGCAGAACAGCATTTACTTCGTCAGAAGTAGTTTTTTCCCGATACCACTTCATCAAATCGTCCATTTGAGCGGGCGTCTCTTCGGGCGTGGCAAAATAAAATATCTCCCCCGTCGACGTCTGTACATGATTTGGTGAACTTTTGTATTTTCCTACCTCCACCTTCTTTTTGGTAGGTCTTCCTTCGGATGTAATGGCTTCAACCCAATATGATTCCTTGAGCAACAACTGGTGTAATTCTCGGATGAAGCTCTCAGTCAGAGGGTACTCACCTTTCACCCTCTCCATTACCCATTCAATAGCCTCATTATGCCCTTCTATCTCCAAATGGTCTTTTAGAGGCTTCCCCTGAGCTGTAATACCAAAAAGAAGCAGTGCTTTCGTCTCGCCATAGGTAAGGGAATTCCCTTCTAAGTGATTGGAATGGTAGTTCCAATCTAACCGAAACTTTTGCATAATTCGCATCTCCTGCTCCTTACTAAGAGGCCTCAACGAATCTAGTTCTTCCTTAAGTACCAGAGCTTTTTCTATAGGGTTCATAACTATTAGTCGGTTCAAGGTAAATATATAGCATTACTGATAGAAACGTTGATGATGCTCCATAATAGGTAGAACAACAGCAGGGCCGAATAGAGTTGTATCCATTCGGCCCTGCTGTTGTTTTTTAAAGCTTTACAGCTCTTTACGCCTCATCCTCATGGATGGTGATCTTCGTGATCTTATCTCCCTGACGGATATCATCGATTACATCTACGCCCTCCACCACTTTACCGAAGCAGGTATGGTTACGGTCGAGGTGGGCCGTGTGGCGGCGGCTGTGGCAGATAAAGAACTGCGATCCACCCGTGTTACGTCCGGCGTGAGCCATCGACAGTACGCCGCGGTCGTGGTATTGGTTCTCACCTTCCAGTTCACAAGGGATATGGTACCCCGGACCGCCACGGCCGGTACCCTGGGGGCAACCACCCTGGATTACGAAATCAGGAATAACCCGGTGAAACGTGAGGCCGTCGTAGAAGCCCTTCTTAGACAGATCTACAAAGTTCTTAACGGTATTGGGTGCGTCCTTCTCATAGAACTCGATCCACATCGTCCCCTTTTCGGTGACCATTTCAGCTTTCAACATAGCAAATATTTTATGTGATTAGGGATAAAAACGTATAAGCCCCCGGACTGTTTACGATCAGTCGGAACAAATACTTTACAAAGTTAAAGACTCCCGCTTGGGATTTGAAAGCTATCAATTAATTTAGACTTTGATAACTAGCAAATTATCTGATAAGTAACCCATTGCCTCTATTAAAAAATAATTACCCTTTCTGTTTGTGATGAAGAAACTTGTACTGTTCGCGGCTCTGCTGCTTGCAGCCAATGGTATGGCCCAAAGCTCAGATGCCTATTTTACCTCTTACCCCACCCTTACCCCAGATGCCCGAACCGTTATTTTCAGCTACGAATCCGACCTGTGGAAAGCAGATCTGAGTACTGGATCGGCTATGCGCCTTACGGCCATGCAAGGCACCGAAACCCGCCCGCGCGTATCGCCCGACGGAAAGTGGATTGCCTTCTCCAGCAACGAAAACGGTAACACCGACGTATACGTAATGCCCGTAGCGGGAGGTCCCGTACGGCAGCTTACCTACCACAGCTCGTACGATCTGGTAGAGGGATGGTCATGGGACTCTCAGAGCATCTACTTTGAATCCGGTGTGCAGAACTCGGGTACTACCTATGCCATAGACCTGAAAGGCGGTACGCCCCGGCGTCTGTTCAGGCACTACTTCAACCGTATTCACAACGTAGCCGAGGCTCCCAACGGAGAACTATTCTTCAACGATACCTGGGAAAGCGGCAGCCAGGCCATGCGTAAGGGCTACCAGGGCGAATACAACCCAGACATTCAATCGTACAACCTGAAGACCAAAGAACACAAGCGCTATACCGACTACCGTGGTAAAGATATGTGGGCCACCGTAGACCGGAATGGAAAGATCTACTTCGTGTCTGATGAGACCAACGGCCAGTACAACCTGTATACGTTTGAAGATGGGAAGAAGACCCCGCTGACCAGCTTTAAGGAGTCGATCAAGCGCCCGCAGGTAAGTGCCGACGGCAGCAAAGTAGTATTTGAGAAAGACTATCAGCTATGGCAGTATGACGTAGCGAGCCGCGCGGCCCAGCCGCTACGGCTCAGCCTGGTACAGAATAGCACCCTTCCCAAAGCGCAGGAATTTACTACCAGAGATAAAATCACGGCCTTTGACGTAGCTCCGGACAATAAGAAACTCGCCTTTGTATCGCGGGGTGAGCTGTTTGTTTCAGACCACGAAGGCAAGTACGTGAAGCAGCTACCTACCCGTACCGACGCCCGCGTGCTGGAAGTAAAGTGGCTGGCCGACAGCATATCGCTCATCTACAGCCAGACCGTAGGCGGGTACCCCAACTGGTTTACGATCCGGGCAGATGGCAAAGGCGGCGAAAAACAACTGACCACCGACGCTCAGAGCAACCGCAACCTCAGCCTGAATAAGAAACGTACCCTGGGGGTGTACCTGAGCGGGCGCAACGAAGTCAGGATCATCGATCTCAAAACACTCCAGAGCAAAACCGTACTGAAAGAGGAGCTTTGGGGCATCCAGAACGATGTACCCAGCTTTTCTCCCAACGGTGAGTACCTCTTGTTTACGGCCTATCGCGATTTCGAGCGGGATATTTTTATTCACCACATCAAGAACAACACCACCCTGAACCTTACCCAGACGGGTATATCCGAGGTAGAGCCCACGTGGTCACCGGATGGCAAGTACCTGTTCTTTGCCTGTGACCGTATGAACCCTTCGTACCCCTTTGGGATGCAGAGCCCCAAAGTATACCGCATGGCCCTCACTAAGTTGGATGATGCCTACCGAAGCGAAAAGTTTGAGGAGCTGTTCAAGAAGGAAAGCCCGATTGCAGAGGGTACCACTAACGACAAAGACAAAAAGGAAGACGGTAAGAAGAAAGGCAAAAGCACAAAGATCGAGGAAAAGAAGCCGGAAGAAGCTCCTATCAAGCCCATAGCGCTGGACCTGGAAGATATCCTGGACCGCATGGAGCAGGTAAGTCCCTCGTTTGGAGCCCAGGGGTCACCACTGGTAATTCAGAGGGACAACAAGACGTTCGTATTCTATATTTCGGATCATGATAAGGGCAGAGAAGGCCTGTGGCGCACTACCTACGAGCCTTTCGAATCTCCCAAAACCGAAAAAGTAGAGGATGGTGTAGGCGGCTTTGAGGTAGCGCAGGCTGATGATAAGTACTACCTGCTGATCAACGGGACTATCCGGAAGTTTAACTACGAGGGCTGCCGGGCAGAGCCTATTTATATTAACTACACATTTCAGCGCAACCTGGCGGGTGAGTTTAACCAGATGTTCCATGAGGCATGGGCCGGCGTGGAGGAAAACTTTTACAGTGAGACCTTCCACGGCACCAACTGGAAAGCCATCCGCGACCGCTATGCTACGTTCCTGCCCCACCTGACCAACCGCGATGATTTCCGTACGCTCTTCAATGACATGCTGGGCGAGCTGAATGCCTCGCACTTGGGCTTGTACTCCAATGGCCCCGAAGAGAAGGTATACTACAAAAACAGCACGCTTGAAACGGGGATTCTGTTCGAGGAGGAGCATCCGTACACGGTACACCGTATCATAAAGCGAAGCGCCGCCGACAAGGCTGGCAAAAAGATCCTGCCCGGTGACCAGCTCACTCACGTCAATGGTGTAGCTGTTGAGTCCCAGCAAAACCGTGACTTGTACTTTACCAAGCCCTCCCTCGAGCAGGAGGTAGAGCTAACCTTACGCAGAAAAGGAGCCGATACATCATACACAGTTCGTATTCATCCGCAGGCATCACTGGGCAGCAACCTGTACGACGAGTGGATCGACTGGAATCAGAAGTACGTAGATGATAAAAGTAAGAAGCGCATTGCCTACGTACACATGAAGAACATGGGACAGCAGGAGTATGAGCGTTTTGTCGTAGATATGACCCGTGACTGGTACAAGAAAGACGCCCTGATCCTGGACCTGCGCTACAATACCGGAGGCAACGTACACGACCTGGTACTCAACTTCCTGTCGCAGCGCCCCTACCTGCAGTGGAAGTACCGCGAGGGTGCCCTCACTCCTCAGCCTAACTTCGGGGTAGCGGCCAAGCCCATTGTGCTACTGATCAACGAACAGTCGCTCTCGGATGCGGAGATGACGGCCGCCGGATTCAAGCAACTGAAGCTGGGTAAGGTCATCGGAACCGAGACCTACCGCTGGATCATCTTTACCTCGGGTAAGGGACTGGTAGATGGCTCTTTTTATAGGCTTCCCTCCTGGGGCTGCTTTACCCTTGATGGCAAAAACCTGGAAAAAGAGGGAGTCACACCCGATATTTACGTAAAGCAAACCTTTACAGACCGCCTCAATGACCTGGACCCCCAGCTGGACAAAGCCATTGAAGAACTCACAAAGGCGCTGTAATAGCCCTAAAAATTAAGAGCCTCCCCGGGTAGGGAGGCTCTTAATTTTACTACTGCGTCTTACATGTAGAATGAAGGCTGGTATTATGAACCCGCAGTGGCCAAGGCCTTACGAGGTATAGCACCTTCTTCTAATAATTTCTTTGTTTCATTGATTTTGGCCACTCGAATAAATACATCATCCGCTCCCCACTCTTTGCATCGATCAGGGTTGGTGAACCATTCTTTAGCAGCTACTAATCTGAACACGTACTGTGAGGTCTCTTGGTTCATTCGCAGTCTGAAGTAATCTTCGTTCTGCTGTTGGTTTACATGCCGCCGGATACGGGTGGGGCCTGCATTATAAGCCGCCGCTACCAGCGTCCAGGAACCTAACTGACGGTGTAGTCTCAGCAGGTATTTGCAGGCAGCATGCGTAGACTTAATCAGATTTTTTCGTTCATCAACAGTATCATCCACTTTCAAACCAAATTCGCGGGCCGTTTCGGGCATAAATTGCCAGTAGCCAACAGCTCCTTTAGGCGACACGGCCGAGGCCGTCATAGTGCTTTCTACTATAGGGATGTACTTCAGATCGGTAGGAATACCGTAACGTTGAAGAATGGGCTCGATAACCTTCATGTTACCTTGCACCCGTTTTCTCATTCTTCGGAAGGTGGGATTGTCGTAGTCTTTGATAGTTCGCTGATAGCGCTTGGCTACGTACGCTTGCTTAAGAGGAATGGTATCGCCGCAAAAATCGATATCAATAAGCTCAGTATCAATATCCACATCCTCCACAAATACAACCTCTTTCTTTCCCTCTACAACTTTCTCTACACTCTGATTACTAAACTTAAATACTCCAAAAGACGCAACAGCAAGCATAAAAAACAGGATTCGTAGCATGCATTGTTTGTTTGGTTCTACATAATTTAATACTCAGGCTTTATAACGGCATAGTACATAAAAATGTTTCACAGAAAGTAAAAATCTGATTTACAAGGGGTAATAGTTTATCACCATTGCACTAAAACGAGTAGAGCAAAAACGCAGGTATGCTTTTTATGCAATTCGATTTTCATCGAAATTGACGGATAAAAGCAATAAATACCCTTGGAGCAGGGTATAACGAAGCAAAAGCTAATAGTAAGATACCAGGAGGAAAAAATCCTAAAAAAATCCTAACGAAAGTAACGGGAGGGCTGCCAAAGGAGGGGTCAAATACCCCTCTTTAAGGAGCGAATATATAACAATAAATTAAAATGCAAGAAGAGTAGGTATAAAACTTATCAGATGGTTATATACAAAGGTGCGACTCCATAGCTCAAGTACCTATATATAATGCAAAGCTACAACATATAAATACAATAACAAGGTACTACCAACTCACCGGATCAAGTACCTCCAAGCCTCTTAAAAACCACCTTACCCCCACGCTCCAACGGCTCCCACCCCGCCCTGCAAGTGACGAATGGTGTGGTTGGGTAAAGCTTTGCGGAGCTGCTCGGCGGCCCTACGGCTGCGCATACCCGACTGGCAGTACAGGACAATATCCTGGTGTGGCTGAATGTCCGGCAGGTACTGCGTCAGGGTATTAAGCGGCCAGTTGACTCCACCGATATCGAACCGCTCGCGCTCGTGCGGCTCGCGGACATCAATCAATAAGGGAGGCTGGGGGCTTTCCAGTAGCTCCAGTAGTTCTGGGTACGTTAGCTCTTCTATCTCCCGATCAGGTACCGCACAGGCCAGTCCATAGTCAGCCTGCAGGCCCCGCCGCTCCCGGGAAGCCGGATCAGCTTCGAAGCGGTACGTCTGGAAAGTGGATCTGAGGGCATCGTACAGCAGCAACCTGCCGCTCAGCACCTCACCCGCCCCCGTAATGAGCTTGATCACCTCCGTAGCCTGCAGGGTACCAATGACTCCCGGAAGGATACCCAGTACGCCCACCTCAGCACAATTAGGTACTTCGTTATCGGCGGGAGGCACCGGATACAGGCAGCGGTAGGTAGGACCACCCTGGTAATTGAATACCGTCACCTGTCCTTCAAACTTAAAGATCGAGCCAAACACCAGGGGCTTGTCCAGCAGCAGGCAGGCATCGTTGACGAGGTAGCGGGTAGGAAAGTTATCCGATCCATCTACTACAATATCGTAGTCCGCCATCAGGCGCAGGACGTTATTGCTGGTTAGCTGTTCGTTATAAGGCTGGATGCTGATGTACGGATTCAACGCCTTCAGACGCTCAGCCGCGGCCAGTGCCTTGGACTTACCTATATCATCCACGCCAAACAGTACCTGCCGGTGCAGATTGCTGGCTTCGACCTTATCAAAATCAATTACACCCAGGGTACCTACTCCCGCCGCCGCCAGATACGTCAGGATAGGACAGCCCAGACCGCCCGCCCCGATGACCAGCACGCGGGCCTGCTTAAGGCGCTGTTGACCTTCATGACCAAATTCCGGAAGCGATAACTGACGGGCGTAAAATTGCTGTTCCTGAGGTGAAAACATAGCTGATATCGAAAAATGATAGAATCGTTCGTAGGCTTTAAAGACCGGGAACCGTAAATTTCGGATGAGCTGGGGTAGCCGGTAGTGGATACCGCTCCCAAGTACACTAATTTCTTGCAAGAAAATGGTTACCGTTCAGGAAGCAAAACAAAAGGTCATTGAAAATACGTTCCCGCTGTCGGTGGAGGAGCGCGATGTCATCGAAGCCGTCAGCTATGTAATAGCCACCGACGTACGGGCGCCACTGTCACTTCCCCTTTTCCGGCAGTCGTCGATGGATGGCTACGCCATTCACCACGAAGATATCGGTCAGTCCGGTGTGGCACTACCCGTAGTAGCGGAGTCGCAGGCGGGAGCGTCCGAACTGCTCCATCTGGAACGCGGTACGGCCGTCAGGATATTTACGGGGGCTCCCGTGCCGGACGGAGCCACGGCCGTAGTGATGCAGGAAAAAACGGAACGGGATGCCGACACGGTACTTATTAACGAATATCCGGTATACGAAAAGCAGAATGTACGCGCCATCGGGCAGCAGATCAGAGAAGGCGCCGTAGCCCTTCCCACTGGCACCTACCTGACGCCCGGCTCCGTAGGCTTCCTGCTGGGTATGAACGTACGGCGTGTGGAGGTATACCGTAAGCCTAAGGTAGGCATACTGGTTACGGGCGACGAGCTGGTGCAGCCGGGGAATGAACTACGATTCGGACAGGTATACGAGTCCAACTCTACCATGCTGGCGGCTACCTTGCGTCAGGAGGGCATTACCCAAATAAGTATTAAGTACGTAGAGGACAATCCCGAAGCTACTACCCAGGCGCTCCGCGAGCTGACTGAGCAGAATGACGTGGTACTGGCAACGGGAGGTATATCCGTAGGTGAATACGATTATGTAGGAAAATCATTGGAGGAAATAGGCGTAGAAACCATTTTCTACAAGGTACGCCAGCGCCCCGGCAAACCACTGCTGTTTGGCAAGCGGGAGAGTACGTTGTTCTTTGCCCTGCCTGGCAATCCGGCCTCCTCACTGGTATGCTACTACGAGTATGTACTGCCAGCGCTTCGCCGCCTGTCGGGTAAGACAGATGCCTTTCTGCCGACGGTACGCCTGCCCATCACCCACCCGTACTCATTCAAAGGTGAGCGGGATGAGCTGCTGAAAGCCTCCGCTACTACTACTGGTGTAACGCCCCTGGAAGGACAGGAATCCTTTGCACTACGCTCCTTCGCGGTAGCCAACGCCTTGATCCACCTGCCTTCTACCCAGCAGTCGGTACAGCCGGGCGAGCTGGTAGAGGTGCATTTATTGCCATTTTTCTGTTAGAGAGAGTTGATAATCACCGCGAAGGCAACTGTAGCACCTTACTTTGCGTTATGGAATTATTAATTGATTTTACCACAGAGGTACTTAGAGTAGACTCTGTGAAACCAGGTGCTAACCTCTTAAAACTCTGTGGTAAAAAATAAAAAAAGCCTATTGCCTACAGCTTACAGCCTAAAGCCAACAAAATGACCATTAGTATTCTATACTTCGGAATGCTTGCCGAAGCCACCGGTCACCCCTCCGAAACCTGGGAGGCCACCGATCCGCTTTCAGTAGGGCAGCTCCGCGAACAGCTTTTACAAAAGTACCCTGTCCTGCGCGACCGCAAGTTTCAGGTGGCAGTCAACCAGCAGATCGCTGATTCGGCCATGTCTATTAACACCAACGCTGAGGTAGCCCTGCTTCCTCCCTTTGCAGGCGGATAGTACCAGCCTTAATAGTCACGCAGATACAGTATTCCTTCATTCGTAGACAATGGAAAAAACTCATACACCAAAAAAGGTATTCGTGGATGGGCCTATCAGCCCCCAGTTCGTTAGCGATTCTATAGCCAAGCACCAGTCCAAGACTAACATCGGAGCACATTCCATCTTTTTAGGGCAGATTCGGGCCGACCAAAAAGAAGGTGGCGTTGTGACGGGCATCGAGTATACTGCCTATACCGACATGGCCGAGAAGGTATTCCACGAGATTCGTGAAGCCGCTTTTGCTAAGTTCGACCTGGTGTGTATGCATATCTACCACAGCCTCGGCCTGGTACCTACGGGTGAGGTCAGTCTCTTTGTCTTTGTTTCCTCCGCCCATCGTAGGGCTAGTTTTGAAGCGCTGGAGTACGTAGTAGAAGAAATTAAAGCCAAGGTACCTATCTTTGGAAAAGAGCTCGTCGGCGAAACAGGCGAATATACCTGGAAAGAGAACAAGTAACATGGTTGATATTACCCATAAGACGAATACCCTACGTATTGCTACGGCACAGGCTATTGTGCAGGTGAGCAAGCCGGAAACCATCGAAGCCATTCTGAATCGTACGGTACCTAAGGGGGATGTGTACGAAATGGCCAAAGCCGCCGGACTGCTGGCCGTGAAGAAAACGCCCTACATGCTGCCCGACTGCCATCCGCTGCCCATTGAATCCACTACGGTGACCTACCGGGTGGAGGACCTGACGGTAGTGGTGGAGATGACGGTGAAGACCATTTATAAAACTGGAGTCGAGGTGGAGGCTATGCACGGGGTGTCGGTAGTAGCGCTGACCATGTACGACATGCTGAAGCCCATTGACAAGGGCGTAGAGATCCGGCATATCAAACTACTGGAAAAGAAAGGCGGTAAAAGTGATCGCAAGGCCCAGATGCCTGACCTCAAAACCGCCGTAGTAGTATGCTCAGACAGTATCGCGCAGGGTATTGGTGAAGATAAATCCGGCCGACGCATTATCGAAAAGCTGGAACCGTATCAGATTAAAGTGAGCGATTACAGCATAGTACCCGACGAAAAGGCTGCCATTCAGGAAAAGATCAAAGGCCTTTGTGCTCTGGGCTACCGCCTTGTACTGATCACAGGCGGTACCGGTCTTTCGCCCCGTGACGTTACGCCCGAAGCCGTGGGTGAACTGATAGATAGACCCATTGACGGCATTGTCGAGACTGCTCGCCAATACGGTCAGCAACGCATCCCGACGGCCATGCTCTCGCGTGCGGTGGCTGGCTTGGTTGGTAATACCCTTGTCATTACCATGCCTGGTAGTACGGGCGGAGTGACCGAAAACATGGATGCTTTATTCCCGCACGTATTGCATGTGTTCAGCGTTATGGAAGGAGCCAGGCACTAGAGAGCTGTTAGCCTTTAGGTATTAGGAGTTAGTTTTTTTGAGTTTTAGGCAAAAAGTTGTTCCGTAGCATGTAGAGACACAGGCTAGGAATAATAACCTTTTTTATATGCATCAAGTACTTTCTGAAAATATGGATAGGATTCAGGATTTGTGCAAGAGGTACAATGTAAAGTTTCTTTTTGCCTTTGGCTCCGTATGTGCCGACCGCTTTTCAGAAAATAGCGATATTGACCTGCTGGTTACGTTTCACCCGATGGACTATGGCGACTATGCAGATGCTTATTTTGAATTGGCAGATAATTTAGAAGAACTTTTGCATCGTCCGGTGGACCTTGTTACTGATAAATCTTTGGCCAATCCTTATTTCATAGATTCTGTTAATAAGACCAAAGTACTTCTCTATGAATCCAGAAGTCAAAAAGTACCTGTATGATATACAGGAGGCCATAACTTCAATAAAAAATTATCTTGGCGATATACGTGATTTTAGTAGCTATAAATCTAATAAAATGCTACGCAGAGCAGTAGAAAGAGAGTTCGAGATAATTGGAGAGGCCATGACTCGAATTGAAAAGCTTGATCCATCTGTCTCTATCTCCAGAAAGAAGCAGATTATCAGTATGCGAAACAGAGTGATTCACGGTTATGATAAAATTGATGATGAGATAGTATGGGGTACTATTGTGAGGCATCTACCCGTTCTAAAAGGTGAAATAGACAAATTGTTAAGCGAATGAACCCACCCATTGTAGATAAATTCGGACGCGTCCATAACTACCTCCGCATCTCCCTGACGGACAAGTGCAACCTGCGCTGCAACTACTGCATGCCGCAGGAGGATATGCAGTTTATGCCGTCGTCCTGGCTGATGTCAGCGGAGGAGATTCAGACGCTGGCAGGAATCTTTGTGGAGATGGGAGTACAGAAGATACGTCTGACGGGCGGTGAGCCACTGGTACGGAAGGACGTTGGTCAGATCATCGAGTCACTGGGCCAACTGCCGACTTCGCTTACCCTGACTACCAATGCCGTCTTCATTGAGCAGTACATTGACACATTGAAGAATGCCGGCGTACGCTCGCTAAATATTAGTCTGGATACACTGGACGAAGAGCGCTTCCGCAGTATTACCAAACGCGACCACTTCACCAAGACACTCGCCAACATTCGCATGCTGCTAACCGAAGGATTCAGCGTAAAGCTGAACATGGTGGTAATGCGGGATGTGAACGTGGAAGAGGTCAACGACTTTGTGCGCATGACGCTGACCGAGCCTAATCTGCACGTACGGTTTATTGAGTTTATGCCTTTCAACGGCAACCAGTGGGACTTCTCTCGTATTGTTACCTATAATGATTTGCTGAGTCGGGTTAGTGAGGAGTTCCTTTTTGCGCCGCTACCCGGCGAGCCCAATGATACTGCCCGTACTTTCCGGGTAGAAGGTGGTCAGGGTACCTTTGGCATCATTAGTACTATAACTAACCATTTCTGCGATAGCTGCAACCGCATCCGCCTCACCGCCGACGGCAAGCTCAAGAACTGCCTCTTCGACACCTCGGAAGTAGACCTGCTGAAGCCCCTGCGCCGGGGAGAGGATGTGCGGGCGATTATCTATGACCACTTCCAGCAGAAACACTTCGCCCACGGGGGCCATACCGAGTTCACCAACAAGGATGCTAAGACCGAGTACGAGCAGAACCGCCGTATGATCGCGATTGGGGGGTAGATACAAGTACCTGTCCTGTAGAATTACATGCTGAGCTTATAGGTTCCAAAGTAATGAACTATGAAGACAACTCTTACTCCACATACAGGCGTTACTATTCCAGAGCCTATCTGGTCATTAGCTAACTCTATGAAGGCGGCGCTTCGAGAGCACTACGGAGAGCGATTAGAAAAAGTTATCCTATACGGTTCCTATGCCCGTGGTGATTATCATTCTGAATCTGATGTAGACCTCCTAGTTGTGCTTAATGATATAGAGGTTGATGCAGCCGCCGAACGAAAAGCTTTGTTTGACCTTTGGTTTGAAGTCTTCTTCTCAAAATCTATTAAGTTCTCGCTCCATCCGGTATCTCTACGCGCTTATATTGATAAAGCCAACTTCCTATATCATTTCGTTCAAAAGGAGGGCATTGAGCTTTGAAAGAACTGGTCCAAAAAGGGATAGCGCAGGCACATGAAGACCTGGCCGCAGCTCAAGTACTGATATCCGCTGGCTTTTACGGTGCCAGCATCAATCGAGCTTACTATGCCATGTTCAATCTTACTCGTACACTGTTGCACCTGAAAGGGGTACATGCCAAAACACATCAGGGCGCTATCAGCAAATTCAATGAATTGTACGTTAAAAGTGGCCTTCTTCCCATTGAACTTTCTAAGAAATTGAGTAGAACAGAGGAACTACGAGAGGCCGCTGATTATGATTTAGACTCCCACTCTTCCAAAGAAGAGGCTGCTCAGGCCATAGAGGATGCCACATCCTTCATGGCAGAAGTAACGCAGTACCTACGTATTCAAAACATTACCTAATACTTTCCCCCCTACCGACTATTCCGCTCCAGTGAGTCGAAGTCGGGCATGCCGGAGCGCTCCTCCCGCTTACGGACTCCGAAGTTGTACCGCAGGCTGAGGCCTACGCGGCGGGTATCGTTGATACGTGCACCCGAGGCAGCGATGGAGCCCTGGTTGAGCGTGAACTGGTACTTATTGGTAAAGAACACATCACTGACGCTCAGGCTCAACAGCATCTTTTTGTTCATGAGCTGCCGGTTGAGGTTCAGGTTGACATTGCCGAAGTTACTGAGCTCGTAGAACTGTAGCTGCCCCTTCATCCGGTAAAAGCCGTTGAGGCTTAGGGTAGTCAGCGCTCCCATTTTCAGCTGGTGGTAGGTAAAGAGCGTGGTGCTGCCGCGCTGAAACTCCAGCGGGCTGTTTTCGTACTCGCCCCGGTAGTCGTTGTAGTTGTACTGCAGCCCTACCACAAAGAAGTACTTCCCACCGGGCGGAATGGCTCCCAGCAGACGGAAATAGGTTTCAGCGTTGCGCCCCAGATTGTCGTACGAGCGGTAGGCTACGGCTGGATTACGCGGGTCCTGGTAAAGTACATTTGTAAAAATATCCTCCGTATAGTTGCGCCCGATGGCAAAGATGGGCCGCTCATCTACGCTGATGTTCACTTCGTAGTTTTGGGTGAACTGAGGCCGCAGAGCCGGGTTACCGGTCTCGTAGAGGTACTGATCCACGAAGCGCGCGAAGGGGTTGAGGTATTCGTAGGTGGGACGCGTGATGGAGCGGCGCATCACCAGGTAGCTCCGCAGCTCGTAGCCTGCGATCTTACCTACCCTACGGCTAAAATAGAGGTAAGGGAAGAGGTCAGTGCGGTTGATGCGGAAGGAAGTATCGGACGGAATGTGCTGCCGCCCGTTCATGATGGTATTCTCTAGCCGGGCTCCTACTTTTAGCAGGAAGGCACCGAAGGTCTTGGAGCCCTGCAGGTAGGCGGCGTTGATGTTGTCGCGGTAGGTAAAGGTATTAGTACGGAAATTATCCTGCTCCCGCTGGTCACCTACCCCTATAAAGTAGTCGGTACCGCTGTTGAAACCCTGGAAGGTTGATTTCAGCCCCGCTTCCAGCGCTATCTGCCTGGGTAGCTTGTAGCGGGCATCCACCTGCCCCGACCACAGGTGCCGGCGATTGGTCCACTCTCCGTCGCCTGCCAGCTCCGTTACCTGTGGCAGCCGGAAGAGGGTCTGGTAGTCCTGGCGGCCCCGGTTTTCGAAGTACCCGTACGAGAAGTCAGTGGTGATCTCGGAGCCTTCCTCGTTGATCTTGTACTTAGACGTAACACCCTGGCTTACCGAAAACACATTGGAGTGGTTCTGCAGGTAGTTGGTATTATAGCTCAGCAGGGTACTTACATCAGGTGTACTGATAATGCTCTCGTTCGTGGAGGAGGAATTAGTGCCGTTGTAGTTGATCCGGCTGTCGTAGTTGACCTCCCATTTCGGAGATAGCTCGTACCCGAAACCAAAGCCCGCGTAGGCAACATCCGACGGAAAGATTGTAAAAGCCTGCTGAGCGATGCGGTTGCCGTTGGCGAGCAGGCGCTCTGTCTCTACCCGCTCGTAGGTATTGCGGCGGGAGTAGTTGAGGTTGAGGTACGAATGCCGCTTACCTACCTGGTTGTTCAGGTTCAGGCCCAGCATCTGGTTGCCGTAGCTCCCCTGGTTAAAGGACGCGTTCACCGAGCCAGTTAGCCCTATTTTCACTCCTTTCTTAAGTACTATATTCACTACCCCACCGCTGCCGCTGGCGTCGTAGCGGGCCGAGGGAGTACGCAGTACCTCTATATGCGCTATACTGTTAGGCGGCAGGCTTTTGAGCATGGAGGCAATGTCGGCCGTACTCATGCGCTGCTCCCGACCGTTGATGTAGATAGTAGCGGGCGTGGTGCTGCTCAGGTACACGTTGCCGTCCGGGTCCACAAACAGCCCTGGTGTCTTCTCAAGTACCTCCAGGGTGCTGGTACTGGTACTTACGATCGGCTCCGGGTCTACGATCAGTTTATCCTCTTCCTGCCGCATCAGGGGGCGGGCCGCCGTTACCTGCACTTCCTGCAGGAACTGGCTTTCTTCGGTGAGGGTAAACGTAAAACTTCTTTGCTGCTCTGATACAGCCAGCGACCGTCGTAGCTCCCGGTACCCTATGGAGGTAGCTATCAGCAGGTAGGGCCGGGCCGGAGTCAAAACAAAGCTGACAGTACCCAGTGTATCCGTAATGCCCGCCTGAGCCACGGATGAGTCTGCATTCAGCACCCGTACCGTAGCCCCCACGATGGGATCCTTGGAGGGTTCGGTCAGTTTAATATGCACAGGGACCGTTTGCGCAAGCAGGCCCAAAGAGGTAAGAAAAAGTAAAGTTGAGAGAATAAACTTCTGCATGTATAAATTCAGCAATCACGTACAACACAAACCCATTAAGAGCAACGACGAATTCTGTATTAGTGGTAAATAGAAAATACAGAAAATGGACAGGTTGTTACCTCCAGTACATCATATTCATCCTATAATTGTCACTTCCTTCCACAAAGCTACTACGGATAGGGCAGGAGAAGAAAACTATTTTACCTAATCAGGTAGGTGCTGGTCTTTTATTGGCCTTACTACTGGTAGAAACCATTGCAATAAAAGTAGTAGATTAGCCTAAGGATTCTAATCACATACCCATGAAGCAACCTCATTCCCTCAACCGCCGGAAGTTCATCGCCCGTACGGCCCAGTCCGCTGGTCTGCTGGCTTTGGCTGACCTGAAGCCATGGCTTCCAACCTTTCCCGACTTTCAAACTAAAAAGTCTGTAACGGTACAGGAAGTGATTGACCTGATCCTGAAAGAGGGCGGACTATCCCCTCTGAAAGAAACCGTCGATACGCTCAAATCCGGCCAGAGCAGCCAGGTCGTAAGCGGCATCGTAACTACCATGTTTCCGACCACCGCTGTTATCGAAGAGGCGGCGCGGCTGGGAGCCAATTTTATCATGGCCCACGAGCCCACCTTCTACAACCACCTCGACAAGCCTGACTGGGTAGAAAACAATAGCGTGGTAAAACAGAAGCAGCAACTGCTGGATAAGCATAAAATAGTAGTCTGGCGCTTTCATGACTACATTCACCGCCTCACTCCTGACGCCATCAGCTACGGCGTTGTCAAAAAAGCCAACTGGCTGCCTTACTACAAGACCGGCCAGCCCATACTCACCATCCCATCGGTACCGCTGAAACAACTGGTACAGCATCTCAAGTCATCCCTCGGTATTACACAACTGCGGGTGGTGGGCGATCCTGATCAGGCTTGCCAGCGCATTGGCCTGCTGCCGGGTGCCATTGGCGGTCAACGACAAGTGGCCCTGGCTGAGCGCGAAAAACCCGATGTGCTGATCGTGGGCGAAGCACCGGAGTGGGAAACGGTGGAGTACATCCGCGACGCCCGCCTGCAGGGGCGTACCATATCCCTGATCGTGCTGGGCCATGCCGTCAGCGAAGAGCCGGGTATGGAGTACTTTGTAGACTGGCTAAAGCCTAAGCTCCCCGACCTGAAAATTACACATGTAGCTTCCAAAGACCCTTTTAAATGGATGTAGACTTATGAAAGGAGCTATACTAGCCGCCAGCGTAACAGCCACTTTACTGGTGGCGACCTTGGCCTGCCAAACCTCAAATACCCCAACCGATATGCCCGCAACTGACCGTAAATGGTGGAAAGAAGCCATTGTATACCAGATATATCCCCGTAGCTTCCAGGACAGCGACGGGGATGGCGTTGGTGATCTTAAGGGCATACTATCCAGGCTGGACTATATCAAGAGCCTGGGTATTACGGCTGTCTGGCTCAACCCCATTTACTCCTCCCCCAACGACGACAATGGCTACGACATCAGCGACTACCGGGGTATTATGCGGGAGTTCGGGACGATGGAAGACTTTGATGCCCTGCTAAAAGGGATGCACGACCGCGGTATCAAACTGATCATGGACCTGGTTGTCAACCACAGCAGCGACGAGCACGAGTGGTTCCAGCAAAGCCGTAGTTCCCGCACCAACCCCTACCGCAACTACTACCACTGGTGGCCCGCGGAGAAAGGCACTCCTCCCTACCGGTACAGCCTCTTCGACGTCAACCACGACGCCTGGGCCTATGACTCGCTCACCAATGCCTACTATCTGCATTACTTCTCCCGCAAGCAGCCCGATCTTAACTGGGAAAACCCGAAGGTGAGGCAGGAGGTGTACGATATCATGAAGTTCTGGGCTGATAAAGGGGTGGATGGCTTCCGGCTGGATGCCTTTCAGTTTGCCGCCAAAGACACCACTTTTCCGGAGTTCCCCAAAGGATACGAGAAAAACTTCACGCTATACTACGCCATGCAGGGCAATCTGCACGAGTACCTAAAGGAGATGAACCGCGAGGTATTCAGCAAGTATGATGTTATGAGTGTAGCCGAAGGAGCGGGTAATACCTTTGAAGACGCCCATAATCTGGTAGATGCCGACCGCCAGGAGCTTAATATGGCTTATGCCTTCGAAGGCGTAGATATCGCGAAGCCCGAAGGATACAGCCTGCTCACATTCAAGGAGGTTTTCAGCCGCTGGGACAGCTCCTTTGCCGAAAAAGGGTGGCTGTCTATCTTCCTGGCCAACCACGACCAGGCCCGGATGGTCAGCCGGTTTGGCAATGACAGTCCGGAGTTTCGGGCACCGTCGTCCAAGATGCTCTCTACCTTTATCATGACTATGCGCGGCACCCCCTACTACTACTACGGCGACGAGCTGGGTATGACCAATGGTGACTTTCAGCGTATTGAGGAGTTCAGGGATGTACAAACGCTTAATGAGTACCAGTACCAGAAAAACCAGGGAGCGGATATGGCCAGGTTTCTGGAACGCAAAAAGTTTGAATCAAGGGATAATGGCCGCACTCCTTTCCAATGGGATGACTCCCGACATGCTGGCTTTACCACCGGTACCCCTTGGATAAAAGTAGCCCCCAACTACAAAACCATCAACGCTGCCGCCCAGGAAAAAGACCCCAACAGTTGCCTCAACTACTTCCGCGAACTGGTGAAGCTGCGTAAGAATAACCTGGCACTTGTCTACGGCGACTATACCCTCCTGGACGAGGCCAATCCCAACACCTACTCCTACACCCGCGAGTTGGATGGCAAGAAATTTCTGATCCTGCTGAATTTCACAAGTACCCCTGCCTCTACCAACACCGGTCTTGATGTAAGCAAGGCCAGGGTGGTACTAGGTAACTACCCCCAACCTTCCAGAGATGGAAAGCTGCAGCCCTACGAATCGGTAATTTATGAATTGCCGTAAGAAGTACGGGTATTCTTTTGAGGAGTCACAACTAATGACAAACCTAAACCCCAATCTATCTATGAACAAAATAGTACTTCTCAGCTTGTTGGCATTCATGAGTTTGGTTTCCTGCAATCAGGAGAAACAACAGGATATACAATCAGAAGCCGTCGGGACGGGGGCTGGAGCCAAAAATAGTGAAGTAGTAAATAAGCTCTATGAATACTTCAACCGGCACGAATGGGATAGAATGGCTAGCTTGTATGCTGAAACTGCTGAGTTCAAAGATCCCTCACTAGGGACAGGAACCGTAAAGCAGACCCGTGAGCAAACCATTCAGAAGTACAGCGAAATGAGCAAGATGTTTCCGGACATTGCGGATAAAGTAGTGAGTGTTTATCCTACTAATGGCAAGGAAGTCATTGTAGAGTTTATATCAACTGGAACTGCACCCGACGGTTCCAAATTCGAACTACCTATATGCACGATCTTTACGATAGAAGATGGGCTGATCACAAAGGATTATACCTACTATGACAATTTCTAGTAATTAGCGCTACCAGTTCCTAAATATAAGGTTAGTACACAAGTGCTACTAGTTATTAATAGATGAATTAGTTTGTAAACTACTGTCAGGCTGAGCGAACAGGGCCGCCTGGCGGTCGAAGCCCTACTCGTCCTCGACCACAGCGGAGGCCGCTCCGCTCGGACTGACACAATTAAGCAGACTTTACATTTTAATGCACTGCTCTATAACGGGTGAAAACAACAATAGCCTGGATCCTAAGAGAGCCAGGCTATTACGTTAGGACCTAAACTGCCTCAACCTTCGTCTTCAGGTACGCTACCAGTACTTCCAGACCAGTGTCGAAGCGGTGGTTGTTGTTGATGACGATGTCGGCTTCGGAGCGCAGGGGCTTAATGTACTTTTCGTAGGTAGGCGCTACGTGGTGTTCCCAGCGGTACAGTACATCGTCGAGATCGTAGCCACGCTCGTTGTTGTCCCGGATAATGCGCCGTTTGATCTTCACGTACTCTTTAGTATCTACGAATATTTTGAGGTCGATGAGCCGGGCTACCTCGGGATAGTAGTACACAAAGATACCTTCAACAATAATGATAGGGAGGGGGTTAAAAGTCAGTACCTTGGGTTCAAGCAGAGGATTATTGAAGGTATACTCCTTTTGCTGAACTACATTTCCCTGCCGCAGCTCCGCTATATGCCTCGCAAACAACTGGTGATCAATAGCCTCCGGCAAATCGAAATTAGCCACTCCATTCTCATCCCTCGGAATCTCATTGATCGGGCGATAGTAGTTATCCTGCGAGAGTCGGCAGATGTGCTGTTCGCTGAATGATTCAATGAGCTTCTTCATAAAGTACGTCTTTCCCGACGCACTACCTCCTGTAATACCGATAATAAAAGGGGGCTTTTGCTGACTTGTCATGTTTTTAGTTTGCAATGAAAAACGGTAGTGGGTTACTCTACCTCTATGTTGAGCGCGATTAATTGCAAAATTACAAAGTACTGGATACTCAACCGAATATTATTCTGAATTAGGACAAAACCTATTCCACTACAGCCAACTTTCCGGCCACACTTTCCGTTCCATCGGGGGCTATAAGAAGTACAAGATATATGCCACCGCGCGCTCTGCGGCCTGTATAATCCCGTAAATCCCAAGAAGCCGTTCCGCCCTGAGAGCGGGTTTCGTGTACCAGTCGTCCCGACAGGTCCGTAATTTTTACTACGGTATTCTCCACCAGTCCCTTTACCCCCACTACTCCGTCATAGCCCGGCCTGACCGGATTCGGGAAGAGGGCAACTGTATTTGTGACCAAGGTTGGCTCGGGCGAAGTAGCGCCGCTGCGGTACGAAACCATGCCATTGGGGGTATCAACGTAGAGGTAGCCGGTACTATCAGCAAAGCGTAAGGCACGTATGTGATCCGTCGGTAAGGGGCTATTCTGAGCGGTAAACTGCTGAATTAGCTCGATACCATCAGGGGAGAATAGGTACAGGCCGCTGCGGGTACCGATCCACTTGCGGTTGCCGGGCTCCACGGCCAGTGCGGTGGCCCGCTCGCTGGAGAGGAGGCGACGCTGGCCGTAGATAGGAAGTACCGCATCTATGCGCCCTCCCGCTAGTACTCCGTCCGGCACAAAGTACCCCACGCCCCGGTCGCTCGCAAACCAGACTAAACCATCGCGGTCCACTACTATACTATTGACCGTAGCCGAGGGCAGACCACCATTACCCAGTGAGGTAGAGAGGTAGCGTTGCCGACCAGTACTGTGGTCACTGACCACGATGCCTCCACCCAGGTAGGTAGGTAGGCGCGTCCACTGCAGTCCGTTGCGGTCCAGCATTGTGGAGTCAGCCCGTACCGCTATGGTCGTATCGGCCGTGGGGGGGCTGTACGAGCGAAAGGCTTCTCCTGCGTTACCCAGTAATCCATTTCTGAGGTCAGCTATCCACAGGGTACCGACAGCCTCTACAGCAGCGTCCTGCGGACTTACGATCAAAGGGTGCTGATACACCGTAGGCGGAGCCGGTGGAGCCAGTACTACTACCTGATTATCCAGCATAGCTAGAAGTTTCCCACTAGCCGAACGCAGACTAACCGTTGATCCAGTACCAGGATAAGCTAAGTTCCAGTTAATACCCTCCCTCCTGTACACGCCCCTGCCCGAAAAGCCGGCATAGAGGGTGCCATTCGCTACCGCGACTGAGCGTGGCGTGGAGAACGGGATAGGTACTGCTTTCCAGTTGCCAAAGAACTGCCGGTTTATAGTAGGGTCTAAGCTAGTAGTCAATAGTCCCTGTGAGGTAACGGCGTAGAGGCTATCGGTGGTAAAAGCCAGGCTATTTACCGCCACTTCGGCCCCGGCCGGTCCAATGTACCGGTACGTCTCACGTACTTCCCGACGCTGCGGGTCCAGTACTATGACGCCAAAACTAGTAGATAAATACGCCAACCCCTCGTGGAATTGGATATCCCGTACCCGACGGTTTTCGGGCAGATCAGCCGCATTACGCAGCAGGGGCCAGTTCAGGATCTGGGTAGGTTCCGCCTTTTCATCCAGGTATAACAGGTCCAGGTTACCACTGCGGTACCCCAGCAGCAGGAGCCGTATGGCAGGATCATACGCCATGGCACTCACTCCCACATCACTCAGCCCGGTGGCTTTGGAATATTCGACAGTACTATCGTCGGAAGGATTGACACTGAAAAGGCCGTTGTAGGTAGCGCAGAAGACCCGTCCCTCCACCAGCTCTACACTATGGGCGGACAGGTAGCTAAAGTGGGTTCGCCAGGCGCCAAGTGGGACATCCTGTGCATAGCTCCTATATAGAGTTAATAGTAGTACTAGTATAAGGAAGAGCCTCCTCATACGCCATACGCAGTCAGTACCAGTCGGCGGCCGGAGGCGTGGTCACGGTGCTCGCACAGGTAGATACCCTGCCAGGTACCCAGGTTCAGACGACCATTGGTAATGGGTATGGTGACGGAGCTATCCAGCAGCGAAGCCTTGATATGCGCCGGCATGTCGTCCGGTCCCTCGTAGTTGTGGCGGTAGTAGGGAGCATTTTCGGGTACCATCACATTGAAATGGCTCTCAAAGTCATGGCGTACCGTTGGGTCAGCGTTTTCGTTGATCGTCAGGCTGGCTGAGGTATGCTGGATAAATACGTGGAGAAGTCCGGCTTTGATCTGCCGGATCTCGGGCAAAGCCCTGAGTACGCGGTCAGAGATAAGGTGAAAGCCGCGGGGAAACGGCGGCAATGAGCATTCGTTCTGAAATACGAGCATGCGTTATAGTAAGAAAGTACTTTTGCTCAGCTCGAGACATAATCAGTCAGACCGTCTTGGAAGGTTGGTTGCCGATCATACTCAGTCTGCTTTTCTTTAATTCCAGCGGGCTCATTCTAAGGTACGAGGCCAGGACTTTTTCAGGTATCACTTCCATTAGTCCCGGATACTCTTCATGAAAGTTATTCAGGCGGGTCTGTACACTCTGGCTGGCCAGCACACGACCCAGCGCCCGCTGCCGCTGCACCTCCTCTACCAGCCTTTGTACCAGGCGCCCCCAGGCCGGGATCTCTCCAAATAAACTTACCATATCCTCGTACTTCAGTATCCAGAGACGAGTATCCGTAACAGCCTGTATATTTTCGGTAGCCGGAGCCTGGTGCCGGAAGCTATCCGGCAGCACGGCCAGATTTCCGTTGGAAATAAAGTAACGGGTTACTTCATCATCCCGATCAAAATGCAATACCCGGAGAACTCCCTCCGTCACAAATCCAATGTGCCGACAGACATTTCCTTCACGGAGGAAATAGTCCCCTGCCTCTAGCTTTACTTCTTTAAGATAAGAAACAAGCAGCTCAATCTGGGCATCCGATAACGACATGTACCTTAACAGGTACGCTTTTAGTGGTTCCATACTTTGTACAAACTCACTTAAATGTCCAGATGTTGTACAGATTCAGGTATTTATTTGGCTATTCCTGACAGTCCTATTTCTCAACCGTAATCAGGGCACTTCCCATACTGGTTCCACTCCCGCAGGCACTTTTCAACGAGCTGATTGTAAACTCGGACGTAGCCGTGGGCGAAACCGTGATCAGGTACGGATTCAGGAATGTCCCCTGTACAGTAGTGCCATCCGATAGGGTAAATGACCAGGGAGGTAAGCCATTCTTAAACCTGAGCCGGATGCGGGTAGAGCCCCCACCTGCTATGACTCCACGACCTGATACTTCACCAATGGCCGCATCGGGTGCAATAACTTTGATCTCACGCGGCTCGCTCACTACCGAAGGTGCCGTAGCCATGATGCGCAGGCGCTGAGCACTGATCGTATCACTCATGAAGGAAGGCGTCACTTTTACTTTTAGCGGGCTCTCTTTGCCAGTCGTTGGCAGGTTCACCCAGTTTCCGTTTTCGTCGGCGATCTGAACGATGTACTTATTGGCCGCGTAGAATCGTCCCGTGTACGTAAAGGGTACTTCCACCTCACCTCCCGAGCAGATGATACTCTGCGAGGGGCTACCCATACTGATGGTCGAAGGAGGTACCTTCACGAATACATGCGCCTTACCGGAGAAGCTTCCGACTCCACATAAGCCACCCGCTGAGGTGATCTGGTAGTTGGTGGGGTTGGCAGGATTTACCTTTAAAGTATGGGGCGATGTAAGAATGTTATTCTCATAAGTACCATCCGACAGCAGTACAAACCAGGGACCTCCTCCCGTGAAGCGTAGCGTCAGGTCAGCGCTCTCTCCTTCTTTGACCGATAGGGAGTCACTTTGTAACACAGTATGTGTAGGGGCTGCCACCATGATGGTAGCTGTATCACTGAATAGCTGAGGAGCGGACGCGGCCACCCGCAGGCGGTACTGTCCGGCCTTAAAGCCCGCTGGCAGCTGGGCTATGATGGGTCCCATGGTATCAACCTGAGAGATATTTTTGAATACACCATCGGCATCGGCCATCTGCACTACGAAATTATTACCGGCTTTGTATTTTCCGGTAGCACTAAATGATACCTGGAAGGGGGTATCCGAACACACACGGAAGCCTTTTTCGGCATCTTTCAGCGCGAGCCGTGGCTCCGGATTGGGATCCACATTCACGATTACTTCTCCATTGACGGTACCACTACCGCAGGCATTGGCGACGCCCGTCAGCCGGTACGCCTGAATTTGCTCCGGCCTGATGGAGTAATAGTAGGGGTTGCTAAGCGTCTCGCGAACTACAGTGCCATCCGATACCCGAAACGACCAGGGGCCACTTCCGGTCAGGTTGACCCGCAGTTGCGCCTCCTGCCCGGGCATGATACGCGAGGACGCAGAACCGTCACCGGTTTCCAGTCTGGCCGTAGGAGCTGAAAGCAGGCGTATAGACACCTCATTACCCAGTATGGCCGGACTGGTAGATACTACCCTGAGGCGATACTGATGCCCGCCCCTTTTATCAGCTGGTATGACCGCACTGATCGGCCCTGACTTAGTAGGAGCCGATATGACTATAAAGTTATTACTGGCGTCAATGAGCTGCACCAGAAAGGAGTTATCCGCATTGAAAGTGCCCGTAGGCGTAAAAGGTACCTGTATGGTAGTACCCGCGCATACCGACAGATACGACACATCCCCCGTCAAGATACGGGCGGCGCTTTGAATACTATCTCCCTGGGTAGTAGTGGCTCGGGTAGAATCCGGATCGAGTATGGGCAGTCCGTTGGAGAGGATCGGCGTTACAACATTCCGCCCCTGTGGCGCTACCGTATCATTCAGAATAGGAAGTGTAGTTGTATTAAGTGGCGTAACTACATTACGGCCGGGAGTCCGGGAGAGAGTGGTATCGGTCTGTGGAGTAGTGGGCACCTCCTGTGCCTGTACCCGCAGAGCCGTACTGAGTAATATTCCTAAAATGACCTTTGTAAAAGCTTTTGACATAACACCAGGTAACAACAAACACTAACCACTGAAACGAATAAAAGACGACAACCTGTCAACTCTTACTACCTTATTTATGCTGGACGGCAGACACAACTCTCTTAATGCATTGCTACCAGAGAGTTCCCTCTCAGTACCGGTACCACATCGTACAGATCGGTCTGTAGCGAGTAAGCGATATCCTTGTGGATACCCAACCGGTGCAAACGCCGCACGTGCGAGGAGTTAGACACGCACGAGAGCAGGTTATCTCTGCCCTGCTGGTACATCCGCTGAGCCATAATGGTGCTATCCTCCATAATCATGTACTCCTCTTTAAGAGCCTCGGCCAGCGCTCCCGCAAACAGCGTATCTTCCAGATTAGGGCGCCCCTTCCAGCCGGCACATAGCACCAGTATATCATAGGGCTCCGAGCGGAGATGATTAGCCAGAGCTCCCAGATTCAGGAAAGCTCCGACCAGTACCTTTACGGCCACGGGTCTGGCTTTGGCAATGGACAGGGTACCGTTGGTGGTAGTCATGGCTATGTTGGCTCCGATGAATCGCTCGTTCATGAAGCTGAACGGGGAGTTGCCCAGGTCAAAACCTTCTACCATCTGTGCATTGCGCTCCGCGGCGGCTATATACCCTTTGTCCTGTAGTAGCTTACACTCTTCTATGGTAGCTACCGGCGTAATACTCTTTACCCCGTAAGCCAGGCCGGTTACCATGCAGGAGGTAGCTCTGAATATATCAGCCACCACTACTATACAATTATCTAACTTATGAAGGTGCAGCAAGTCAGGTGTCAGGCAAACATCAAGTTGTTTCATGAGGATGGGTAGGCCTTAGGCGTCAGGTAGGTATAGCTACTTGCTCAGCATCACAGGCCTTTTACTTTTAAAATAAAAACTTTGTTATAAATTAGTTAGTGATATACTTTGGCGCCAGACAGTAATTAGAGTATAGTATAAGCTAATCCCTAACAACCTAACTACTAAAACCTAAGCGCTACTTTACAAACGGCATTTTTACGACCTGTGCTTTCAGGAGGCGCTCCCGCACCTTTACGAACAGTTCCGAGCCCGGCTGGCTGTACTCTTTTTGTACATACCCCATACCGATGCCTTTCTGAAGCGTAGGCGACTGGGTACCTGACGTTACTTCACCAATGACGTTCCCTTCGGCATCACACAGTTCATAGTGGCTGCGGGGGATACCGCGGTCTATCATCTCAAAGCCTACCAGCTTACGGGCTATGCCCTGCTCCTTCTGGGCTTTAAGCGTGTCGGAGTTGATAAAGGGCTTTGTAAACTTCGTTACCCAGCCCAGTCCGGCTTCCAGGGGTGACGTGGTATCGCTTATATCATTGCCGTACAGGCAGAAGCCTTTCTCGAGGCGTAGCGTGTCCCGTGCTCCCAGACCGATGGGCTTGATCCCAAACTCAGCACCCGCTTCGAATAGGGCCTCCCATATTTTCTGAGCGTTTTCCTTCACTACATATACCTCAAATCCACCCGCTCCGGTATAGCCCGTAGCTGACAGGATCACTCCCTCAACACCGGCTAATGTACCCGTCTGGAAGGTATAGTACTCCATGGCTGCCACGTCTATATCAGTCAGTTTCTGAAGTGTAGCGATGGCTTTGGGCCCCTGCACCGCAAACAGACACAGCTGGTCCGATACATTCTCCATCTCCACCTCTTCGGTATTGTGGCTCATGATCCAGTTCCAGTCTTTCTCTATGTTGGACGCATTGACCACCAGCATGTACTCATTGGCATGGTGGCGGTACACGAGCAGGTCATCCACCACTCCACCGTCCGCATTGGGCAGGTAGCTATACTGTACTTTTCCGTCATAGAGTACTGAGGCATCGTTGGCCGATACTCTCTGGATCAGGTCTAATGCTTTGGGGCCGCGCAGCACAAACTCCCCCATATGTGATACGTCAAACACGCCTACACCATTACGGACAGCATGATGCTCATCAAGGTCCGAACTGTAGCGAACGGGCATTTCAAAACCCGCAAAAGGTACCATTTTGGCTCCTAGCTGAACGTGTAAGTCGTGAAGTGGGATGGTTTTCATCAAATTGTAATTTATTGCGAGTGCAAAAGTAGGAAATGCCTGTAAAAGACGGGTAGTTTGGCGGCGACAATTCAGCTAATAAGGGCAGAAATAGTTGTTTCTGAAAAAGTCAGTATCTTGCTTTCGTGCATTTACCCAAACCAACATCCTCTCCCAACCTTATGAAAAAAATGATACTTCCGGTAGTGATGGGCCTTCTTATGGTATCCGGCCAGGTGCTGGCTCAGCATAAAATAATCAGGACGGACAAAGCTCCCGTGCCCATAGGCCCATACAGCCAGGGTGTGGAGGCCAATGGTATGCTGTTTCTGGCCGGACAAGTAGGCCTCAAACCCGACACCCGAAAACTGGTAGAAGGAGGCTTAGAGGCCGAGGCGGTCCAGACCATGGAAAATATCAAGACGCTACTGGCTACCGCCGGACTTGACCTGACGCACGTAGTCAATACCACTATTTATATAAAGGATATCAGTCAGTTTGGAAAGGTCAATGAGATCTATGGCAGGTACTTTACGGGCCAGTACCCTGCCCGTACTACCGTAGGTGTAGCCGACCTACCGGCAGGAGCCAGTATCGAGATAGCCGTTATAGCCGCTGTTCCTGCTCAGAGACGCAAAAAATAAGGGTAGCGACTCAAGTCGTACCCTTCTATTTCCTCAGTACCATTTCTTAAGTACTATTTTTATGCGGTGATAGCCTGCTGCTCTTCCAGATAGGTCATCAGGCTACGGATATTTGTAATCTTGGCATAATCCTCATCCGGAATGCTTATTACAAACTCCTGCTCCAGTTGCATCATCAGATCTACTGTATCGAGGCTGTCAAAACCCAGGTCTTTAATAAAGTGTGCGTCTTCGGTAATGGCAGATTCTTCAACACCAAAATTTTTAAGGATGGTAATAATGCGTTGTTTCATGGGCTTTGTGTTTTTTGAAGATGAGCAAAGGAACCAGATCACTGTTCGTGATGGAACTATTTTACACATAGTACGACAAAAAAGTACAAAATGTTTCAGCTCCCCGAACTATTTTTCAATCGGCTACACTTCAATACTTTATCAATATTAAATATTAAAAAACGACAATTTTAACATCCCAAAACAACTACGATTTTTACAAAAAATAAAGGTAAAGTAGCTCAGGCGGCAGGAATTCGGTATGAATACTCCAAAAAAGAGGATAAACAGTAAATACAGGTACAGAAGAAATAGCCAACGGATACATCCATGACCCGAACATGAGCAAAAGGTACCTGTCATACTGCCTTTTTACAAAAACTGGAGCTGTTTGCCCTGTTTCTTTGAGTAGAAAATCTACCCGATCCGTTTCTTTGTAGGTGAAAGTGGAGCATCTGGAACAGCCGCTTCTAACCATTACAAAAGCTTTAACTCAAAAAACAATTACCATCATTCCATCAGTTTTATGAAAGTACTGACTTCTTTACTACTGCCAGTCCTGTGCCTGCTGGCCCTTACTACCACCCCTACCTACGCCCAGAACTCAGCCAAAAACGATGACTCGCGTTTGTACGAGATACGCGTCTACTACTGCGAGCCCGGCCGCCTGGATGCCTTGATGAATCGCTTCCGCAACCATACTACCAAGATTTTTGAAAAACACGGTATGACCAATGCCGGCTACTGGGTACCTGTTGATAACTCGGATAACAAACTGATCTATATCCTGTCGTACCCTACTATGGAAGCCCGCAATGCTTCCTGGAAAGCCTTCGGCGCTGATCCGGAGTGGAAGCGCGTAGCCAGCGAGTCGGAGAAAGACGGTAAGATCGTGAAGAAGGTAGACCAGATCTTCATGAAAGCGGCTGACTTCTCACCAGCCTTCAAAACTACCTCCATAGATCCGAAGGGACGGGTATTCGAGATGCGTACCTATACAGCCAACCCCGGTAAGATGCAGGACCTGCTGAGCCGCTTCCGTGATCATACCCTGAAACTATTCACCAAGCACGGCATGACCAACGTGGGTTACTGGATACCCGAAGGCCAGGAAAACACGCTGATCTACATCCTGGCGCACCCCAGCGAAGAGGCTGGGAAAAAAGCGTTTGACAACTTCCGCAACGACCCTACCTGGGTTAAAGCCCGCGACAATTCGGAGCGCAATGGCAAGCTGACGGAGAAGGTAGAATCGGTATACATGATACCTACTGATTTCTCTACAATACGCTAAGCGTTTTAAGATACTTTACTAGTTCTGTTTTCGTTAGCAATAATCCCTGACTGCTGTTTCAGTCAGGGATTATTGCTAACTTGCGTTTAAATGTAAACTGTACACTTATTTTGCAAATGCGTTCTTTAACCAGAATTATTTACCTGCTGCTGATCACGTGTCCCCTGTTGGTTTCAGCGCAGTCAGAACAAGGCAACTACACCGCCGTTTCCCTGAGTGATCTGAGTGCTTTTGGCCAGGCCAGTTCCAACTGGTCGGTGAAGGGAGGAGTTACTATTCATCCCGAAAATGCATCTTCTGTCAAAACCCAGGCCGGTAGTGGGGTACTGGTTGGGACACCCGGTTCGCCACTTACTACCCAGGTAAAAGCCCAGGACCTGCGGCTCCGACTGGAATTTATGCTATCTCCGGGAGCCGAGGGATATGTACAGCTTCCGGGTGGTCAGCGTGTACGCCTGGCCGACAGCCGTCAGCAGCCTGTCCCCAACGCACAGTCTGCCGGATTTATCAGCCAGTTTCCCGCTCAGAACGCGGCTAAAGCACCGGGTCTGTGGCAAACGCTCGAACTGGCCTATGACGCCTCCGTACCTACTCAGGCTGGCTCTGCTTTGCTGAATGACCTGGTACTTAATGGCGTGACGGTACAGCAAAGCGTGTACCTGCCCCTGGCCAAGTCCATAGATGAACCGCAGGCGCTGAGCCTGGAAGTGACCAAAGGTACCATTGCCTTCCGTAACATCGGGTACCAGCTCCTGGGCGACCGCAAGCCCCTGGCTTTGCAGAACATGTCATACAAGCTGTACAACGACTCCTGGAATAACCCCAAGCCGGTGAAGGTAGTACGCGAAGAGAAAACCAATACCCTAACCCAGGAGATCGGCACAGGCATGCGTGAGTTCCACGCTGTATACGATGGCGAAATGAACGTGGAGGAATCGGGTATCTATATATTCACGGTAGCCTATACCGGCCCTATCCTGACGCTGGATATTGATGGCAAGCAGGTGATCGCTCCAGGTGAAAGTACCTCGCAGGATCTGCATACAGGCTCCGTCCAGCTTAACAAGGGCGCACACAAGTTCCGCCTGCATTATTCCCGCTTCCCCTGGCGCCCGGCGGCTCTGGGTCTGCGCGTCGAAACGGCCGGCGTTCGTCCCTACGACCTGCACCCTCTGTCGTCACTTCCGGTGCCTGCACCTAAGCCTTATATGGGTGTAGCCCCAACCGGACGCCCAGAGATGATTCGCTCGTTCGTACAGCTCAACGACGAAAAGTACAAGCGTACGCACTGCGTATCGGTAGGTAGCCCCGCCGGGTGGCACTACACCATGGATCTGAACCGCGGCGCGCTGCTACAAGCCTGGCGCGGGCAGTTTGCCAACGTCACCGAGATGTGGTACGAGCGGGGTGAGCCCCAACTCCTATTCAGTGCCGGACTTACCGTACCCGTATCGGGCAAAAGCAGCATAGCGATTCTGAAGAAAGACAACACCGCCTGGCCCGACTCGGCTGATATCAACTTCCTGGGTTACCGGCTGGACGCCCAGGGCTTCCCGATGATGCGCTACGCGGCAGGCTCGGCTACGGTACATGATTACCTGGTACCGGGCACCGACGGACTGGTTCGTACTATCAACGTAGACGGCACTCCTAGCGGAGGTACCCTCTATACATTGGCTGGTGCTGGCAAGCAGATCGAAATGGTTGAAAAAGGCCTCTACAAGGTAGAAAATCGCTACTACATTCGTCTCGATAAGCGGGCCAAAGCGGTACTTCGTACCTCGGGCGGGCAGCAGGAGTTGCTGCTCTCGGTGACGGGTTCCACCAGCTACACGATGTTCTGGTAACCTATCCTCTAATTACTCCACCTTTGGGATTACGTCATACTACTAGTGAAAATGAAAAATATAATTTTATCAGCCATTCTGGCCGTAGGTAGTGTTGCCGCCGTGCAGGCGCAAAAAGCCCGTCCTGTCACCGAGGACGACTACTACCGCATAATTACCATGCCCATACCCGAGAACGTTGAACTGGAGATAGGTGGGATGTCGGTGCTACCGGATGGTCGCCTGGCTACCTCTACCCGTCGGGGTGAAGTATGGATGATCAGCAACCCGTACATGAAGGGCAACGGACGTCCTTTGTTCAGTCGCTTTGCCCATGGCCTCCACGAGCCCCTGGGACTCCACTACCGCGGTGACCACTTTCTGGTGACGCAGCGGGGTGAGGTAACCAAGCTGGTCGACACCAACAATGACGGAATTGCCGACATCTACGACAGCTTTGCCAAATGGCCCCTGTCGGGCAACTACCACCAGTACTCGTACGGTCCCGTGCCCATGCCTAACGGCGATATGCTCGTCACCCTCAATCTCGACTGGATCGGGCACGGTGCCAGCCAGTCGAAGTGGCGGGGCTGGATGCTCAAGCTGGGTGAAGACGGGAGTCTTACTCCCTGGGCTACGGGTATGCGCTCTCCGGCCGGATTCGGATCCTTCAAAGGCGATATCTTCTATACCGAAAACCAGGGTGACTGGGTAGGCTCAGGCCGTATGACCCACGTGGATAAAGGTGATTTTGTGGGTAACCCGGCGGGTTTGCGCTGGAGCGACCTACCCGGATCGCCCGTGAAGCTGAAACCTAAAGACATACCCGATACGGGTGAACCTCTTTACGAAGTAGCCAAGAAAGTACCGGGCCTGAAGGCTCCGGCGGTATGGTTCCCACACACACTGATGGGTATCTCTACCTCCGACTTCAAGGAAGATACTACCCGCGGTGCTTTTGGTCCGTTTGAAGGACAAATGTTCGTAGGAGATCAGGGCCACAGTAAGATCATGCGTGTGGATATGGAAAAGGTCAACGGTGTATGGCAGGGAGCCTGCTTCCCCTTCCGCGAAGGCTTTATGTCCGGTATTATCCGTATGGTTTGGGGTCTGGACGGATCTATGTTTGTAGGGCAAACCAGCCGGGGCTGGTCCGCTACGGGTCCGGCTCCCTTTGGTATCCAGCGCCTGGTATGGACCGGTCAGACTCCCTTCGAAATGAAGTCGATCCGCTCTACGCCCGATGGATTTGAGGTAACCTTTACCATGCCGGTAGACAAAGCCTCCGCTACTGATCCGGCTTCGTACCAGCTCAACAGCTTCAACTACAAGTACCATCATACGTACGGTAGTCCAATCATCAATGCCAAAGAGATGACGATCAAAGGTATTCTGCTTTCGGACGATGGTCTGCGGGCCCGCTTGGTGGTAGATAGCGACAGCCTTCGTAAGGGCTACATCCACGAACTGAAAGCCGAAGGCGTAAAGTCAGCGGATGGTCTTTCGCTTCTCCACACTTTTGGCTACTATACGCTGAACGAAATCGCCTCGGGTGAAAAAGCTGTACTGCCCGTTATGACTGCAAGCGCCAGCACTAGCACTACCGCCAATGCCCACGCCGGACATACCATGCCTGCTACTGCTGCCAAAACCGGCAAAGCAACTCCAGCAAAAACAGCTTCAGCGTCAACCACGGCGGCGGCTCCTGCCACCACCGCGGCTAAGCACCTGACCGAGATGCCTGCTGACTGGACCAACGGCCCCGATCAGGTAATTACGCTAGGTACCAAGCCCGGTCTGAAATTTGAAGTGCAGGAAGTACGGATCAAAGCCGGAAGCCGGGTGAAGTGGGTATTCAACAATGACGATGACATGCTGCACAACTGCGTGATCACGAAGCCCGGTACCGCCAACCAAGTAGGCGAAGCGGCGCTAAACCTGGGACTGAAAGGTCCCGAAATGCAGTACGTACCGGTATCGGATAATGTCCTGTTCCATACCAACATTCTGCAGCCCGAAACCAGTGAGGCTATCTACTTTGTAGCTCCCAAGCAACCCGGCGACTACACCTACGTGTGTACCTTCCCGGGCCACTATATCGTGATGCAGGGCAAGCTCAAAGTTGTAAAATAAGTATGCCTGCTTCTACTCTACCTGCGGTGTGAGCAACTAGCACCACAGGTAGAGTAGAACTAACTCTCTGCACCTGCCCCACAACCTCCTATTTGTCAGTCTGCTACACATCGCCCTTGTAACTTCTTTTACATTTTGGACGATATTTAAGCCCTATCAGCTCTAGCCTGTTTTTTACGAGCTCCCCCCTTTTCATTCTCCTACTCATGGTCTGATTTTTTTGCCCTGGTGTGAGTTGTTTCACTAAACCAACTCATCACAGAAATTATGGTCACATCAGAAATGGGTATGCCTGGTACTCAAAACCAGACTACGATTGAACCTGTCGCCAGTGGTTCATCCCGTGTTAATGTAGGCGGTAATGAACGTATCGTGTCTACTACTGCGGGGGCTCTGCTTACTTATTATGGTTTGCGCAAACCTAGTCTCGGACGCCTCCTGGCTGCAACGCTTGGTGGATGGCTTATCTACCGCGGTACTTCCGGCTACTGCCATGTAAATAATGTGATCGGGCGTGATACATCCGAAGGTGCTACTCTGGACTCGATTGGGCTTTCTAGCAGTGTTACCATCAATAAGCCACGTGCAGAAGTGTATCGCTACTGGCGCCAGCTGGAAAACCTGCCTAAGTTTATGCACCACCTGGATAAGGTTACCCAGATTGACTCCAAGCGCTCTCACTGGTGTGCTCCGGTACCCGGAGGTATCACTAAGCTGGAGTGGGATGCTGAGATAGTAGAAGACCGTGAAAATGAGTGTATCGTATGGCGCTCTGTACCGGGAGCCGCTGTGGATAACGCGGGTGAAGTACGGTTCAAAGATTCTGTAGATGGCAAGGGCACCGAAGTACATTCAGTTATTCGTTACCAGCCACCAGCTGGATATGTAGGTGATATGCTGAGTAAGCTCTTTAATCCCGCGTTCAAGAAAATGGTCAAGCAGGACATGCGCCGCTTTAAGCACCTGATGGAAACAGGTGAAGAATTTGTTATGCCTGACCCTACTGCCAAGCACCGGGGAGTAGACCCCAATAGCGTACAGGAGCAGAACGCTCCTCACACTCCTTTGCATACATTATAAGGCTAGGCAACTTTGGTGGTAACACCTTCTCAATGGTAGCCTCTATACGTGTCGTACCCCTTCCGGTACGACACACTTGTATTATCCGGGTACAGTACCCAGGTACTTCTATCCGGCAGATAAGGGTAATTGATTAACTTTCGGCGAGCCTTTTCTACTTACTACATGGAACAAAGTACACTGATAAAAACAGAAGCGTATGTAAACGGCCAGTGGGTTAGTGCCTCCGGTAGAAAAACCTTCGAGGTAACCAATCCGGCTACTGGTGAAGTCATAGCGGCTGTGCCCGATATGAGCGTCGAAGAGGTCCGCCAGGCCATCGACGCCGCCGATAGGGCCTGGCCCGCCTATCGCGATATGACCGCCAAAGAGCGGTCCGCCATTATGCGGAGGTGGTTTGATCTGATGATCGAGCACAAGGAGGAGCTGGCTCGCATCATGACCATTGAGTCTGGTAAAGTAATGACGGAGAGCCTCGGAGAAGTCAACTACGGAGCTTCGTTTATCGAATGGTTTGCCGAAGAAGCCAAGCGTGCTTACGGCGATGTCATCCCCCCCCATACCAAAGACCGCCGGCTGGTAGTGATCAAACAGTCTATCGGAGTAGTAGCAGCCATTACGCCCTGGAACTTCCCGCTGGCAATGATTACCCGCAAGGTAGGCCCCGCCCTGGCCGCGGGCAGTCCGGTCATTATCAAACCCCCATCAGAGACTCCCCTGACCGGACTCGCTATCGCAGCCCTAGCCGAACAGGCCGGATTTCCACCCGGTGTATACAATACTATCACTTCCACGGACAGTAAGGGCGTTGGAAAAGAGTTCTGCGAGAATCCCAAGATCCGCAAGCTATCATTCACCGGCTCCACCCCCGTCGGCAAGATACTCATGAGCCAGTGCGCCTCTACCCTTAAAAAGCTATCACTAGAGCTGGGAGGGAACGCCCCTTTCATAGTATTTGACGATGCGGATGTGGATGCCGCCGTGAGGGGAGCCATAGTTTCCAAGTTCCGACACAACGGCCAGACCTGCGTGTGCGTCAACCGCATACTGGTGCAGGACCAGGTATACGATGAGTTTGTGGAGAAATTCTCGAAAGCGGTGGCGGAGCTAAAAATCGGCAATGGCCTGGATAAGAGCGTACAGCTCGGCCCCCTGATCAGCGAGAAAGCCGTCAGCAAAGTAGTAGAACACGTAGAAGACGCCGTTGCGAAAGGAGCCACGGTAGCCTACGGAGGTGAACAGCTGGAAGGACTGTTCTATAAACCTACGGTACTGGCCAACGCCACCGTGGATATGATTATTGCTAAGGAAGAAGTATTTGGCCCCGTTGCCCCTATCTTCCGCTTCAGTACCGAAGAAGAAGCTATACAAATGGCCAATGATACCGAATACGGCCTGGCATCATACTTTTATAGCAAAGACGTTAACCGCTGCTGGCGCGTAGCCGAAGCCCTGGAGTACGGTATGGTAGGTATTAACGAAGGGTTGATCTCTACCGAAGTAGCTCCTTTTGGTGGTATCAAAGAGTCGGGCTTTGGACGCGAAGGCTCCAAGTACGGCATGGACTACTTCATGGAAATCAAGTACCTGTGTTTTGGGGGAGTAGATAAACAATAAAAAAACCAACAATGAGCAAAGCAGAATTTGTACCTAATGATAAAGGATCATTTGTTATCCTGGAAGATGGCGAACGAGTAGCCGAAATGGTAATAGGCATAGTAGGTGAGGAAATGTCAGTCTACCATACTGCTGTATTGGAAAGACTACAGGGCCAGGGGCTGGCCAAGCAGCTCCTGGATACCATGGCTGAGTACGCCCGGGACAATAACCTGATGGTCACTACCTACTGTCCCTTTGTACAGGGGCAGTTCAGGAAGCAGGAAGATCAATACTCCGACATCTGGAAGAAGGACAAGCCCCAGCTAAAAGCCATGTAAGGCTTGGGTAGATTAATACTTTTATACAGATGCTACTCCACTTAATATCAGATGGAGGAAATTTATGTGTATCTGCCAACCAATTTGTTTAGCCTATGCTGAATATTACCTTCAACCACTCCTCCGTGGTAGCACACCAGTTTGTCAATAGCCAGCATCCTGAGCTTATCAACTGAGGCTACTGCTTCGGGCAGGTCAAGGGTGAAGTGCGGATTGGCAATTTCCAGTTCTCCATCTTCCACTACTACCGCATCGGCTGCAATGAGCGTCCGGTTATCAGGCAGGAAGATGGATATATGACCCGGCATGTGACCGGGGGTATGAATGATTCGTGCGCCACTCAGAACAGCCGGTTCTTCATCAGCTGTAAACGTATGGTCTACCGCTACGGGTATCATACTCATGAGCATCTCCTGAAAATACAGTGCTCCCGGCTTCTGCTCTTCGGGTAGTGAATCATATAGATATTCGGCCTGTACCAACCGCAACGATTTCTCCTTTCCACTAATATAAGGCTCATCCAATTCTGCTGCATACACCTTCAGGGAGGGATACGCGGCTTTGATCTCAGCCAGTCCGCCCATATGGTCCAAATCGTGGTGGGTAATGAGCACACCCGTAATGTCCCGCAGGGAAAGACCATGTACCTGAGCGGCAACCTCAATAAGCGGCATAAATCCAGGGTATCCACAGTCGACCAGGATGGTTTCACTACTGCTCCGCAGGATAACCGGATAGAGGCTGTCCTCCCGGCCGTTGAAACTAAAAGGTACTTTTAGTACGTGTACTTCCATCGAGATAATTTACGTAATTAGTCGCTATCAATTTAGATTATAAGGTGAATAAAAACAAGGCAACTAGAACAAGAAGTATACTAAGATATACTAATAAGATTCTAAAATTATAATGAGATGACATACCGTTAGATAAAAAAATGGTAGCCCATCAGTATTAATTTTGAATTGATTCGATTTTTAATCTGCACATGCATTACTTATGTAGTAGTAATTTCAAAGCCATTTATTAGTATACTTAAAATAAATAACGGGCACATTTTCTATTTTGTCTTTAAATGAATAATAATCTCGTAATAGATTGGTATATCCAACTCTAACTATCATAATAAATATAGATTGAACCTGAACCAGGAGGGCAGCAATTAAGAAGTAACAACAAAACTTTATATCTATAAAATTAACTATACACATCCTTTGAGAATAGCTGTTTGGCATAACTTACCTTTTGGTGGTGGAGCAAGAGCTCTGTACTATCACCTGAAAGGCCTTTTAGAAAAGGGGCACCACATAGAAATATGGTCCCCTAACCCCACTATTGACGGATTCTTTAAACTCCCGGAGCATGTAAAAATACATCAGGTACCATTAAAAAGAACGCAACGCATCCCATTAAAGGATAGAGTAAAATCTGTATTTTTTGAAAAAGATGTGAATCTAAAAGAAATGGAACTGCATTGTCAGCAGTGTGCTGATGAAATAAATAGCGGAAACTTTGATGTATTATTTGCTAATAGTTGCTTCTTCTACGCTGCACCTTTCATAAGCCGTTATGTACATATTCCTCGCGTACTCTATCTAGGCGAACCTTATCGTTATTTTTTCGAGGCCCATCCATATAGTTTTTGGGAAGCGCCTGAAGTTGTCAATCAGTACAGCATCTTAAACAAGAAATATTGGTGGGAGTGGTTTAAAGATTTGTGGAAGATCAGAGCAGCGCGAGTGCAACTACACGAAGAGCGAATTAATATTGAATCCGTAGACACACTACTTGTAAATTCTTATTTCTCCAGCGATAGCTGTGCCCGGGCTTATAACCGGATGGGTGAAGTCTGCTACCTGGGCGTCGATACGTCAACTTTCAAACCACTACCTGACCGGCAAACCAATAATTACGTAGTAGGACTAGGGAGCCTGCTGTTCCACAAAAATGCGGAACTAGCCATTAAGGCCGTCGCCCAAATTAAAGAGAACCGTCCTCAATTGGTATGGGTGAGTAACTACAAGAATCCCGAATACTATAACTATGTTCTTTCACTCGCCCAAAGTTTGGAAGTAGATTTTCAGGTCAGGGAGATGATTGATGACAGGGAGTTGGTACGCTTGCTCAATAACGCCATCTGCATGGTGTATACCTCCAGACTTGAGCCGTTTGGGTTTGCTCCACTTGAAGCCAACGCCTGTATGACTCCAGTAGTAGGACTCAAGCAGGGAGGAATCAGGGAGACAGTTATTGACGGGAAGAATGGTTTCCTATGCCTGACAGAACAAGAAATAGCCGACAAGATCCTATTCTTAATGAATAATCCTTTTGAAAGAGAAAGGATGGGACAGATGGCTTATGACAATGTACTACTAAACTGGACGCTGGAGGAGGCTACCCTTCGCCTTGAGAGCGCCCTATCAAAATCGATTCAATCGGGTTCTGAACTACGTACAGGTAGTCTGACCTTAAATGCCTGCTAGAGGTAATTCAAAACCGGTCACAGAGGCCTGACTGAGATTCAATAAATTGGTACTATGATAGTAATCTATACGGTTTAATGGCCCCTACTACGACTACAGCCTAATATCAGTCCCAACAGCTTTACTAGCGGGCTTCCTTTTATCTTCTGACAGCGACAAGTACTTTTTACGCCCTAGGGTCAGAAAATACAGCAGCACCAGGATAGCCGGGAAAGTCAGTACGATCAGGCGGGGATTATCTACATCGAACAGAAAACGTAGTGTATTGTACAGCACAACCAGGAACAGGGCAATCATCAGCAGGTTGGTATTCTTCAGGCTATTGACGTTGAATGTCCTGACTTCACCTTCTTTGACGTCGAACGTCAGGACCGGGCTGTAGCACCAGTCCAGTCTGGCGTAGATCGTATGCCGCCCCGGCGCTACCTTTAACTGGAGCGTTTCTTCGTTGGGAATAGCCCCTATTTTTTTATCATCTACGTAGATACCATACGCCATGAACCGGTTGATAGATTCATCGTTTCGTGTGACCTTGATTGTCGCCGTGCCTGCCATGCCTATCTAACGAAAAAAGTATAATAAGGTTACTACTATTTAACCAAAAAAGCTTCGAAGTATTGTACCAAAGCCCCGATCCTTACGCTACTAAAAGACTGGCATGCAGGGGCACTACTCTACTCTGCACCTCTTCCCCCCTCGGCGAGCCCCAACTGGTCTTCGACGTACTTCTTATATACTTTGCCGATCCGGAAAGTATGGGAGCCAAGCTGAAGGCTGTCCTGTGCCAGAGCTGTGACGTACGAGCTGTTAATGATATGCGAACGACTAATGCGCAGAAACCGGGGCCGGGGCAGCCGGTCCTCCGCCTCTTTCATGGACATACGTACCAGGTGAGTCTTGTGCAGTGTATAAATCTTGACATAGTTCTCGAGGCTCTCGAGGTACCGGATCTCGTGATGCGGTATATGTTGTCTTTCGCCATCGACAGTACAGCTAAGGTACTCTGCATCCACCGGTGGTACCGGCTCCTGTACCGGTCGTGGCTGCTCTGGCCTGGGTACTTCCCTCAGGTACCTGACTATGACATATACTCCCAGCCCAAGCAGGGTATACAGCCAGAGGTTAATAATCTGCGGAAGCGGGTTCATTACCCCGAATCCGTAGCGCAGGATAAAGTACATGTTGAGTGAGCACACGGCAAGTGCCAGCGAGGTGTAGAGGAAGTAGGGACGTTTGCGGCCGGCCAGGTACAGTCCGCTAAAAAGTACCCGGTTGTGAAAGACGATCCAGCCGTACAGCATCACCAGAAAAAGGTAGGGGGAGGTCTGCTGGAAGCCGGTTCGCTGCTGGAAATGGTAGTAGTCGTCCACAAAGTGTACAGCCCACAGCGCCCCTATACCAGCCAGGTGCAGGACGACGGGATTCTCAAACCAGGCTCTGATTCTCATGGGCTACTCCGTTTTATAACTAAGGTACATGGGACGCTGCTGTGACGAAATCACTTGGTCACAGACAAAGGCAGCTAGTCAACAATAGCTTGGCTGCCGGCAAATAACCTCCAATTATTGCATCCACACTCCAAAAAACCAAACCAGTGTGCCCTCGTGTATGATCCATCAGGTAAACATTCTTATTCACGTGCTGGCCGGAACCACGGCCCTGCTGGTAGGCGGTGCCGCCCTCCTTACCCCCAAGTACCTACCCCGACACGCCCGGCTGGGCCGCATCTTTCTGTACCTGCTAAGCGTAGTAGTTGCGACGGGCTTTGTGGGCTGGCTCTTTTTTCGCTCCAACAACTTCCTTCTGATGCTTACTCTGCTATCGGGCTACGTAGGCTACGCCGGGTGGAGATGCGTCCGGTTAAAGGAGAAAAAGGCTTCAGCCGGGGACGCCCTGGTAGCTATCTTGGCCCTAACGTTGGGCGTGCTGTTCATGCTGGAGATCAGGAAACAGGATGGTAGCTGGAACCCTGTAGTGATCTACTCAACCTTAGGCGCTTTGGGAGTCGTGACTGTCTATGATCTGGTAAAGTACTTCTGGCTGCATCACCGCCTCAGGAAGTGGTGGATCTACGAGCATATTTATAAGTTAGTCTCTGCCTTTAGCGCCACGCTTGCCGCCTTTACGGGTACGGTACTACCCGACTATAAGCCATACAGCCAGATCCTGCCTAGCGCTTTCTGTACGCTCCTCATCCTAGTACTGATCATACGCCAGGCCCGCAAACAACAGAAGAAGCGGAGGGTACCTGTGCAAGAACTAAATTAAGTACCCCGTACTTACTGACAGTTTAGTAGTACTGCGTACACCTTATAATCAAAAATGCCCGTATGACCGGGCATTTTTGATTGTCTGTATCAGGATGCTGATGGCTCGTATCCTTTCACAAATATGGGTACACCATTTTGGGTTCCTTCCAGAGCCGTGACGTAGGCTTCGGCGGTTTTGGTCGCATCTGGCCAGGGCGAGGCGTCCATACCCAGTTTGATGGCAGTTTCGGCCACCCAAGGAGGATGTACTACCACCACTCTCCGTCCTTCGGTCATTTCCAGCGCGGCTGCTCTTGCGAATCCTTCCAGACCCGCATTGACCATAGCAATCATGGATGTCTGTGGCGAGGGAGTATAAGCCAGAAAGCCTCCTGTAATGATAGCGACGCCGTTGGGGCGTAACTTAGGCAGCCCCCGACGTACCATATTGACCTGCCCAAGCAGTTTGTTATTTACACTAAGTTGCATGTCATCATCGGTCAGCTGGCCCAGAGCCGCAAAGGCTGCGCTACCCGCAGCACTGATAATGGCGTCAACCTCCCCCACCTGATCAAAAAATTGGTCAATGGTGGAAGGCTCCGCGATATCAATACCAGGCTGGGTAGTACGCGACGCTTCGATTACTTCATGTCCTTTCTCCTTCAGGAGCTGTACAATGGCTCCTCCGATGGTGCCCGTAGCACCTAATACCACTATTCTCATCTTTTTACTTTTTTAGGTCAGGTGAAAAATAAGAAATAGATGTAATTGGGTAAACTTATGGATTTGTGGAGAAGACGCTCGCTTCTTTTACAAATACCCTACGGTTCAGCTTCAGCTGAGCCATAAGGAGTTCAGCAAAGTCTTCGGGATGCATCACCCGCTCCGGATCGCCCGTAATCAGTTTATTGCTATTGGCTAGATCGGTTACGATAGTACTGGGCGCCATGGCCGTTACGCGTATGTTGTGCTTACGCACTTCCTGCATCAGACTCTCACTCAGGCCAAACACCCCAAACTTGGAGGCACTGTAGGCGCTGGTCACGGGGCTACCGGCTCTACCGGCCGTAGAAGATATATTAATGATATCACCGGTCTGGCGCTCGATCATCTGGGGCAGTACGGCACGGGTGGTGTAGTACACTCCAAACAGGTTTACTCTGACCTGCTCTTCCCACTGCTCGGGCTCCAGCTCCAGAAACTTCCCAAAAGCCGCCGTACCGGCGTTATTGATCAGAATGTCGATAGGCCCCAGACTACTCTGTAACTGGGCAACAGCCGCTTCTACGGCCTCTCTGTTGCTCACATCCGCTACGGCCGTAGCCGCATTTACACCCAGTGCCTTTATTTCCTCAGCCACAGCCTGCAAAGCTCCCTCGCTGCGCGCCATCAGTCCTACATGTACACCTTCCTGAGCCAGTGCTACGGCGATGGCCTTACCTATGCCTTTACCTGCTCCTGTCACCAGAGCTACTTTTCCTTTTAATGATTCCATACACGGGTATTTTAGTATAAATAAACTAGCTGTACCTCTACCATCAGACCAGCCACCTCATCCGACAACGCCAGACGTTGAATCATCTCAACCTGCTATTCTGAACGGCATACACTACTTAGCTTCTCTCTAATCAAAATAAAGTGAAATATGTTCCTCCTGCTGCTACTATTGCCGATGAAATAGGCTGAGACTACCTGCTAAGTATAGAAGTATGATCTAATGCAGGTGAAAAAACAAAAAGCTCAGCCGGTAGTAACTGAGCTTGTGAAGTAGTAGAAGACTGCGGTTATTAGTAACCTGCTAACTGCATACCCAGTATAGGATACGGCTTGCCGGTACCATCCAGCTCTGACCGGCTTACTACTCTAAACCCCAAGTGCTCATAAAATCCTACGGCCTGCCCGTTTTGCTCATTGACATCTACCTTGGTAATAGTTAGATTATGAATAGCATACTGGAGCAAAGCCTTGCCTATACCTTTCCCTCTGGCCTCCGGCCTCAGAAATAGCATCTCGATTTTATCTTCGGAAGTACCCAGGAAGCCCTCGATCCTGCCCTGCTCGCTCCTGATGCAAAATAAGTCGACGGTCTTCAGGTACTCGCTCCGAATCAACGGCCGGAAGTACTGGATGTCCTTTTCTGAAAGGAAATCGTGGGTAGCCCGTACCGACGCCTCCCATACCTCCACGATCTCATCGTAATCAGTAGAGTTAGCCTTTTCGATCTGATGATGCAAAGTATTTTTCATACTTTAAAGATTTCTGTATTCCGCGACAAACCGCCTGTCGATGCTCAGGTAGACGAGGGTAATGATCAAAGCGGCTATGACGCCAGCCAGGCCCACGATGCTACCAACGAGTACATTATTGTTGATAATAAACAGCAGAGCTAAGGGGCCGCCGGCATTGATCATACCGTGAAAGGCGGCCGGAGCGTAGACAGTCCTGACTTTCAGCCGTACAATGGCATGCAAAAATGAAAGAGCTATACAGAACAGGATCATCATCAGGCTACCTGCTATGGGTTGGTCAGGGTAGTTATGTCCCATAATGATTATAGGCAAGTGCCAGACTCCCCAGATGGTGCCAATGAGCAGGTTCGACTTCCAGAAGCCCAGGCTCTGAGTCTCTTTCAGTAACAAGCCACGCCAGCCCAACTCTTCCCCCAGGGTAAACGGCAGGTTGAACGTAAAGCCGGCCAGTACTCCTCCCATAAGCCCCGCCAGGAACAGTACCACCGGAGGCGGTAGTTTCACTTCTGCTGTATCACCACTTCCTTTCATGGATTCCTCCACCTTCCTGAGTATCTCATCCTGCGCAAACGTCACCTGCCCCATCCCATCTACCTCCATTATATTACCCAATACGAAAATGATTCCCATCGTCAGCAGGACATACGCCAGGTAGAACCCAATGGCGATCAGGATATTTTTGGGTACTGTGTTTTTCAGCGTCAGGCCATACTCTTTTAGTGATTGCTTATAGAAGTACTTCTGGGTAATGACAGTGGCCAGTGCGGGCGCGGTCATATAAAAAAGAGCTATCAGTACGGTAGACTGCATAGTGCCATACTCAACACCCAGCAGGTACATGATTAGCCCGACGGTCCAGCTAATCCCAAAAGCGAAACTCAGAAACAGTTGTATTTTTTTAGTATTCATAGGAGACGTTCATCCTGCCGAGCAGCCTATACGTTACCAGGTTTACCCACAGCTACCCGAAAACAGAAAATGGACAGAATCAGTGTTAGTGGTGTAAATATGAGTCTTTCGAGACTATTATTCGAGAAAATGTTACCAACGGTATTGAGCAGAAAGAGCCCAAACATCGCCCAAAAGATTACCCTGGTAAGCATAGGGTGCACGTTGATCCTGACAATACCTGCCCTGACGCAGATTATCGCAAGCATAAACAGGTTGATACCCAGAGAAACGATTTCAAAAGCCAGCATCTGCGAGCGATCCTGTAGTCTCCCGCCCCAGACTATTTCAAACGGAATTACGCCCAGTACGACCAGTACATGAAATACAATAGTCAGCGAGATAATGGTAAGTAAGCCATTCAGGGCGAATCGCTCAGTGATGAGGTCTTTCATAGGTATGAGTGTTCAGGATAGAGGTTGGCAGAAACAGCCTTCTGGTATTATCTGGCCGCTAAAATATCAAAATTTTGGTACTGTACAGCTCCACGGGCAGCAGTACCAGTACACCCGTGTTACATTGTAGTTGTGCGTAAGTCTGAGTTTCTACCTGTATTGAGGTAATTACTACTTACTTATCCGCAGCCATAGCCGGTACCCTGGCTCTGCTCCTGGAGGTAAGTAAGCCTACTGTCATGATGCCCCAAAGGGTGATCAGAAAGCCCATGTAGCCGACTATATGCTGATCAGCCATATCGGCCGTAAAGGCAATATCGACGGTTGAATGAAAAACGGCACACACCAGCACACTTCCTCTGGACGAGTTGTACAGCCACGTCAGCAGTATACTACCTGTCAACAGACTCACCCCCCAGCCAACTGCCCCCACCACATCCATAGAGGTATAGCCCGGGCGGTACAGAAACAACGGCAGGTGCCACAAAGCCCAAAAAACTGTGAGCACAATACTGGCTGTAAGGGCGTTCATGCGGCTCTGTAGCCGGGGCAAGGCAAAGCCCCGCCAGCCAACCTCTTCACCAAAACCAAAAAAGATGAGGTTGTACACAAAGAAGGACAGCAAGTTAAACTCCGGGAACTCCCTGGTGCGGAGCAGTCCATCCAGCTGTATAGCAGTACCATTTAAGAAGTAGGCCATCACAGCCGCGATAATAGCCAGTACAAACGGACTAAGAAGGGCTACAGCCAGGTACCCGACAGGCCGCAACTGCGTACACTGAGCCAGTAGCTGGGCTACCCCTCTCTTTCGGGCGTACCAGAAGGTTATCAGCAAAGCTGCCAGTAAGGGCCCTAATCCGCCCAGGGCATGGTGAAAGGGTACTGTGGGCAGGCTAGTCAGCCCCAAAGCTGGTCCGTAAAGGGGTAGCCAGACTAGCCAGGAGATAGCGTACGCCAGGCCAAAGTAGGATAGAAGTTGTTTCATGGCTCGAAGGGCTATGCTGGCTGAGTCATGTGCAGCTGTTTGATCTGGCTGGTCCGGATGGCGGTAGTGGTATTGTTAAGCAGCAGAAGGGTACACCACACGGAGGTAGCGGCAAAGGTGGGAATAATAAATACCACCGGAATAATATTGTAGCCACTTAGGCCCATGGCAATGATCTTGGCCGTGAGAGCCGTCATTAGTATCGACAGAAAAACAAAATAGACCGGAACCAGCAGGTACCCCCAGGGGCGCTTGCGCAGCAACAGGATACCCGATACAAAAGCCAGCGGTAACAGTAGCCCCAGGTCTAGCCCCTGTACGATAAGCGTGGTATAGTGCTCCAGCGATGTGGGATAGATGCTGCCATCCAGCAGGGGCGGCACTACTACACTCAGCCACAGCATTGTAATTGAAAAAGCACTGAAGATCAGGAAGCTCCCTGTGAACTTTACAGGCGTACTTTCCGTGAACTGCTCGGGGAGTCTGGAAATGTCAAAGGAAAGGAGTGTAAGGGTCAGAGCAAAAAAGGAAGTACCCAGCAGAAAGGCATACAGCAGGAACAACTGATTATAGCTACCCATGGTCAGGTAAAACAGGTACGTTACAAAAAAATACCCCAAAGTACCTGCCAGCAGGAAGCGTCCTTTTAAAGATTCTTTCCTTACCCAATATAGGGACAGAAGCAATAACGGAACCGCCATAAAGAGTGTCACATAGTCCTGAGCTATACCTTGAATAGCTACCTCAGCCGACATGTGCTTATAGATGCCCCGCCCGTAGAGGGTCACGCTCTCCCCGTGGATCGAAGAGTACTGGTAAGGTCCCGGCCCCTGGTTGGAAAATATACCCGTAGTAGCGGCAATGGCCGCTGCGATTGCTATGCAGATGGCAAGCGTGGTAACTGTCTTTCTCTGATTCATACGTGTATGCTTTTATAGGTTTCCAGCACTGAAATAATTTTCCACCAGCTCCCCCATCTAATCCTTAATAAAAGTGGTAGCTACCACGCACTATTACCATGACCTACACCCGATATTATACTGACACTCATCACTTTTACCCCTTCCTTCTCAGAAGTACCCTAAGTACCTGAACACACACAGCATTCAATCAAAAATTTCTTTTTACTCCTAAGGTCTACATCTACCTGCTGTTTCCACCTGCTTGTCCCTGCCTTCCTGTTAGATCTATTTGCACTATTTCATTTGAAGTTTAGGCTTTCGCCTGTTGCCTAACTTTTCCCACAGAAGTTACCCGTAGTTTTGTATTTTTATGGTTTGTTAGATTTAAAAACAGGCACCTTTTGATATGAAAAAAGTCTTTTTTCTCTGTTCGCTTTTATTTTCACCATTCGCCTATACCTTCTCCCAAACCGTAGTACAGCGCGATCCGGCCATTATGCAGATGGTCACGGAGGTGTCGGAAGATAGCCTGAGGGCGCACGTTGACGGGCTGGTGAGCTTTGGTACCCGTCATACCCTAAGCGCTACGACCGGTCCGCAGGGCATTGGAGCAGCTCGTCGGTGGGTACTAGGTAAGTTTCAGCAGTACGCTAAGCAATCGGGCGGCCGTATGACCGCTACCATTGATACCTGGACCTTACAGCCCGATGGCCGCCGCATCGACAAGCCCGTAGAGATGGGTAATGTAATGGCTACGCTAAAAGGTACCGACCCCAATGATGACCGTGTATTTATTGTGACTGGACATATCGATAGCCGCGTGACTGACGTCATGAACCGTACGAGTAAGGCTCCCGGTGCTAACGACGACGGCTCCGGTACCGCAGCCGTGATCGAATTGGCCCGCGTTATGAGCAAGTCCTCTTTTCCGGCTACTATTGTGTTTGTGGCCGTAAGTGGTGAAGAACAAGGCCTGCTCGGGGCCGAGCACCTGGCTCAGCGGGCGGTGGACGAAAAGTGGAACCTGGAAGCCCTGCTTAACAATGATATCATGGGCTCCAACAACAGCCACGACACGCGCATCATCAACAATACCATTGTACGGGTATTCAGCGAAGGCCTTCCCGGCTTTGAGACCGACAAACGAGCCGCTAACATACGTCAGTACGGCTTGGAGAACGACGGTAAGGCACGTACCCTGGCGCGCTATGTAAAGGAGGTAGGTGAGCGCTACGTAGATAACCTGGAAGTACGCCTCATCTACCGCAACGACCGCTACCTGCGCGGCGGTGACCATACGCCTTTTGTTAATCGTGATTTTGCGGCGGTACGCTTTACCGAAATGAACGAAAACTTCGAGCACCAGCACCAGGACCTGCGCACTGAAAATGGCATTGAGTATGGTGACCACGCAAAGTTCATGGACTTTGAGTACCTGCGTAAGAACACCGCTATGAACCTGGCTAACCTGGCCAATCTGGCAAAGGCTCCGGCACAGCCCCAAAATGTAACGATGGAAGCCCGCAACCTGACTAACGCGACAAGTCTGTTCTGGCAGGCTCCCAAGAGCGGAAAAGTAAAGGGCTACTACGTGCTTATGCGCGAGACGCACTGGCCTTTCTGGCAGAAGAAATTCTTTACCGACAAATTGGGTATGACCCTGCCCTACTCCAAAGATAACTACTTCTTTGCGGTACAAGCGGTGAGTGAAGATGGCAACGAAAGCCTTCCGGTACTACCCCGCCCCGGTATGCGGTAGTACCTGAGGGACTTGCAAAAAGGAAGCCCCGCCATCGCTGGCGGGGCTTCCTTTTTGCATACATGCTGCTTTGGAACTAGTACTTTAAAAAAGGCTAATACCTTATACCTAACCCCTAACAGCTACTAAATAAACCGAGCCAGCAGGTTCTCAAGGTATTCCTGACGGCCGGAGATCATCTTAGGCTCACCACCATCGATAGCCAAGTTGAAAAGGTCTTCGAGCTGCAGCTTGCCAGCTTCGTAGTCTGCACCTTTGCCGCTGTCAAAGCTCGCATAGCGATCTTTACGGATGCGGTCAAACTCGCCATGCTGGATTACTTTATCCGCAATGATCAGAGCGCGGGCTACGGTATCCATACCACCGATGTGCGCATAGAATATATCCTCCATATCGGTAGAGTTACGACGGCGCTTGGCGTCGAAGTTGATACCACCACCGGCCAGTCCACCGGCTTTCAGGATCACCATCATTGCCTGCGTCCACTCCATCAGGTCATTCGGGAACTGATCAGTATCCCAGCCGTTCTGGTAGTCACCACGGTTGGCGTCGATAGAGCCCAGTACACCGGCATCAGCCGCTGCCTGTAGCTCATGGTCGAATGTATGACCGGCCAGCGTAGCGTGGTTTACTTCAATGTTGATAGCGAAATCGTCCAGCAGGTCAAACTGACGCAGGAAGCCCACAACAGTAGCTACATCATAGTCGTACTGGTGTTTGGTTGGCTCCATAGGCTTGGGCTCGATGAAGAACTTGCCGGTGAAGCCATTCTTACGGGCGTAAGCAACGGCCATTTTCAGCATCTGAGCGAAGTGCTCCTGCTCACGCTTCATATCAGTATTGAGCAGGGTCATATACCCCTCGCGGCCACCCCAGAACACGTAGTTTTCACCACCCAGTGCTATGGTAGCATCCAGGGCCATCTTCACCTGAGCACCAGCGTGCGTCACCACCTGGAAGTCAGGATTGGTAGAGGCACCATTCATGTAGCGGTGGTGGCTGAACAGGTTGGCAGTCCCCCACAGCAGCTTCACGCCCGACTCCTTCTGCTTGGCAGCCAGGTAGTCAGTCATGGTCTGGATACGCTTCTCGTTGGTACGTACTTCATCGGCATAGTCTATTACGTCTACATCATGGAAGCAGTAGTAAGGAGCGCCTATTTTGGTAATGAATTCAAAAGCGGCATCTGCTTTATCCTTAGCCCGATCTATCACATCACTCTTCTCGTCCCAGGGATAGAAATGGGTAGGGCCACCGAAAGGGTCCAGGCCTGAGCCTACGAACGTATGCCAGTAAGCAATAGCAAACTTCAGGTGCTCTTTCATGCTCTTTCCGGCTATGATACGGTTTTCGTCGTACCAGCGGAATGCCAGCGGGTTGTCCGATTCAGGTCCTTCGTAGGCTATCTTCCCTACTCCTTTAAAATACTCGCGATCACCAAGTAAGATACTCATATCTGTATTTGATAGTAGTGGTTAAAAAATGTCATTTTAGCTTATAAGTGTAAATTTGACAATTTTTACTCAACAAATAAAAATAAAATAAAAAAAGAGAAGGCCAGGACTATTCATCCTGGCCTTCTCTTTATATAATTAGTCTCTAATACAGTCTATTAGAAGAAACGAGCGCGACGGTCAACAATGTTAGCTTTATCGCGGATAGCCTCGTTCAGCAGGAAGCTGGTGCGGCTTTCGAGGGCCTGCAGAAGCTGCGTCTTGTAAGGTGTATAGTCTGCGATCTGAGGTGCTTCGGTACGACCTGTCACTTCAATCACGAATACTCCATTCTCACCGGTAAATACACCTGTCTTCTGACCGGCTTTCAATCCGAAAGCTTTACCCAGTGCGATAGGATCGAATCCTGCGCTTGAAAGGAAGCCAGTAGCCAGTGTCAGGTCTTCGGCTGATTCAACGAGTGCACCGGCACCGTACTTAGCAGCCATGGCGTTCAGGTCGCCACTCGCACCTTTTAGCTTAGCAGTGATCTGCTCCGCTTTGAGCTGGTTACGTACTTTGGCAGTCAGTTCGTCACGGAAGTCATCCACCTTTACTTTCTCGGCGTCAGTCTTACCCGTTACTACGGCAACTACATACTGCTCATCGGTCTCAAACACCTGCGATACATCGCCAATATCTGTTTTGTCATCAAAGGCCCAGCGTACAATCTCACGGGCATTCTGAATGGCATTGACATTGGTAGCGGTCTCCGGTACACGGTTAGCCGTAGCTACTACCAGCGACTTATCTTTTTTAACAGCTTCGTCAAACTCAGCCTTGGTATCTACCGAGTTAGCAAACTCATCGGCTCTGCGGTATGCTTCGTCACGGGTAGCCTGGCTTGGAGCGATGGTCTTACCAATGGCGGCTACACGGTACAGTGTATTGTTCTTAGCGTCGGTTACTTTGATGATATGGAAGCCAAACTGGCTTTCCACTACTCTGCCGACCAGGCCGGTTCCTGACATAGAGAAAACAGCGTCTTCAAATGGCTTCACCATAGAGCCGTTGTTCTGGAAGTATCCCAGATCACCGCCACGCTGAGCCGAACCCGGATCAGCGCTTGATGTAGCGGCCAGAGCTTCAAAGCTGGCACCACCACGGATCTGGTTGAGCAGAGCCTCAGCCCGCTGACGAGCTGCTGCCTTCGCTGAATCCGAAGGATTCTCAGGACGAATCAGGATATGGCTGGCACGAGCTGTATATACTGAATCTTTGGTAGTACCACCGTACTTGTAGATAAAGTAGGTGTTGCCTTCACGATAAGGACCGTATACACCACCTGGTACCATGGTCTTCACCGCCTCTTTCAGCTGGTCCGACATGTTAGCGTACGACAGAGTAGTAGGGATAGGTATATCCGAGTTCATACGGGCGAAGGCCGAATCATTCTGAGCCGCCGCCAGGCCACGTGCCAGATCCTTGATCTCTGTATAGAGTGCAGAGCTGTCATCCTTAGCAGGCAGTACCGGGAACGTCACGTACTGGACAGTACGGGTATCAGCACCTTTGTACTCATCACGGTGGTTGTTCAGGTACGCTTCCAGTTGCGAATCAGTTACCTTGACGGTTGTATCAGCAATTGAGTAGAATGGCACGTACAGGTAACGGATAGAAGCCTTGGCGTTCTGAGCCACGTACTCTTTCTCGGCTTCGGCCTTGGTTACGTACGACGACAGACGCATCAGGTTCTCATATTTCTGACGCAGACGATCTTCGCGTAGGCTTTTCTCAAAAGCAGCCCATGACTGCTGCTGAGGTACGGGAAGGTTCTTCAGATTTTTGAGATAGTTGATGACCGCATTCTTATCAAATCGGCCGGTGGTAGGATCGGCAAAAGCCTGCTGAATAGCGGGGCTGATGTGGGTACCCTGCACCATGTCTACCAGTTCTTCATCGGTCACTGCCAATCCCAGCTTCTCGTACTGCTCTCTGTAAGCAATGTCGATGATCATCTGGTTCCAGGCCTGCTCTCTCAGCGCTACCAGTTCCTGCTCATTGGCAGCACGACCTGTCTGCCCTTCGTAATTTTGGCGCAGTACATCCACACGATTCTGAAAATCCTTGATGTCGATGTCCTGACCAGCAATCTCTCCTACCGTCTGGTTGTTTCCCCCACCAAACAGGGTGTTGGGGCCCAACAGGTCTCCACCCACGATAAACAGGATTAAGCTGACCGCGATAACCGTAACGGCAACTCCTGATTTCTCTCTGATTTTGTTAATTAATGCCATTGTACTATTTCAAAAATTTGACCCGCAAAATAAAATCTTTTATCCTTACTATCCAAGCCAGTCCGGAAGCTAATCCGAATGGATGTCAATAAAGTACCCTATTTTTTGAAACTTTTTGCTGATTAGTTGGTTACTACAACGCTCGCGGCAGCTAAAAGACTATAACCTAATGCATGTATTTTAAATTCAATGCGTAGAGTCCGCTGAAGATAATACTGAAGAATACTTCGCCCAACGTAACAATAACTCCCAGCCAGCCTCCAATAAGAAGCATAGGAGCTACCAATGCTACTGCCACTCCGCCTATATAAAAATGGTAGCCCCGCTTCTGCAGGCCCCACATGAGGTACGCTCCGTACAACGTCAGTGACTCGTAAATCAGCAGGATGATAGCGCTGGTGCGAATGGTTTCGGCATCCAGCCGAGTGAGCACCGAGTCAAACAGGCTATTAACCATGTCGGCATTGGCATCCTGGCCCCGCGCCTCCATATTGTCCCGAAACTGCTCAAACATCTGCAGCATCTGATCGGCTACCACACCAGGGGTCCACAGACGCTCAGACTGCGTAAATAAGCCCGCCACAGCACTGATAAAGGTAAGTACACACAACACCGTCAGAAATATGGGCCTCTGAACCGGTGCCTCCGTCTTATTTTGCATGAACTATAAGTAATACATTATTAAAAAGAGGTCAAAAATTGCCCTTTTCAACGAAAACACCAAAAGCATTTGATTTTTATTACTACGCCGGTACTTTTATGCGTTATTAACAATAATTAACTAAAAACCGTGCTGGAATGAGTTTACAAATCCTTACTGACCGCATACGTAACCTCGTAGGAAACGATAGCGGCATGGACGCAACCGTAAAGTTCAAAACCGAAGAAGGCTCCGTATTTGTGGATACTACTCAGATACCTAATGTGGTATCGAACGAAGACCGTGAGGCTGACTGCGTCCTGGAAGTATCTACCAAGAATGCCCTCCAGCTTATGGACGGAGAGCTGAACCCGATGACAGCTCTGATGATGGGTAAGCTTAAGATAAAGGGTGATATGGGTATAGCCATGAAAATAGCCCAGACGTTTGGCAGCTAATACTACCTTATACTACTTCTCCTGCAACGGCCCCTCTCAGGGGCCGTTTTGCTTTCCGTTGCAAGTAACTTAGGAGCCGCCGGTACTTTGTCTGGTTGTAGAGATAATCAGAAACCATCATGGAAAATGATAAAGTAAAGGCGCCAACGCGGCGCCGGTTTTTACAGGCTGGTACCCTGGCCGCGGCGGGCTTCATGATCGTACCCCGCCATGTACTGGGCAGGGGGTACGTAGCGCCCAGCGATAAGCTCAACATAGCGGCCGTAGGCTGCGGAGGCAAAGCCGACTACAACATACAACAGGCTTACAATGGTGGCAGTGATAACGTAGTGGCGCTGTGTGATGTGGACGACCGCCAGGCGCAGAAGTACCGGGCGCAGTTCCAGAAGGCGCCCTACTACCGGGACTTTCGCCAGATGCTCGAGAAGGAGGCAAAAAACATAGATGCCGTTATCATTACCACTCCCGACCACATGCACTACCCGGTGGCTATGGCGGCTATGCAGCTAGGAAAGCACGTATACGTAGAGAAACCCCTTACCAAAGATATTTGGGAGGCCCGTATGCTCACGGAAGCCGCCCGCAAACACAAGGTAGTAACCCAGATGGGCAACCAGGGCAGCAGCGGCGACGGCACCCGCCATACCGAAGCCATCGTGCAGTCGGGTATGGTCGGTGACGTACATACCGTAGAGGTATGGACCAACCGACCGGTATGGCCGCAGGGGGTCAAATCGCCCAAAGACCGGGGCGAATCCCAAACGGTACCCAAAGAAGTAGACTGGAACCTGTGGCTGGGTACCGCTCCCGAGCGCCCCTACCACGAAGCCTATATGCCTTTCCGCTGGCGCGGCTACTGGGACTTCGGTACCGGTGCTCTGGGCGACATGGGCTGTCACTTTATAGATGTACCTTTCCGGGCCTTGAAGCTCGGGTACCCTACCTCCGTAGAGTGTAGCGTGGGCTCCGTCTACGCCGACTTCTTCCAGGAAGCGTTCTTTGATGATGTATGTCCTCCTTCTTCGTCCATTCACCTCCGGTTTCCGTCACAGGTGAAGAATGGGGAGGAGCTACGGCTCAACTGGTACGATGGAGGCATCCGCCCGCAGCTGCCCGACGGCTGCGACTACCAGACCGTCTTTGGCGACCCAGATGGAGGTATACTATTCATAGGTACTAAAGGAATCGTGAGTGCGGAGCTATTCGGCGATAACCCACGGCTGTGGCCGGAGGCCAAGTTCAAAGGGACTACCCTGCCCAAGCCTACCCGCCCGCTGGTAGAGGGCGGCTGGCCGGGTCACCAGCAGCAGTGGGTCAAGGCCTGTAAGCAGGGCTTCGGCGCCTACACCAGCTCATCGTTTGATCAGGCCGGTCCACTTACCGAAACAGTACTGATGGGCAACCTAGCGGTGCGGTCATTCCTGTACCGCGAGCCTAAGGCCGACGGCAAAGGGGTCAACTTCCCGGGCCGCCAGAAGCTGCTATGGGATGGAAAGAATATGAAGATCACCAACTTTACCCCGGCCAATCAGTTTGTCAGGCGCGAGTACCGGACGGGCTGGTAGTAGCACCAACGTATAGTCATTACTACTGGAGGTACCTTTCGGGTACCTCTTTTTGCTTTATATCCTTCTTTTCTCCAAATTCGAAGTTTGTTTTGATCTAAAAAGTATCAGGGTACATCTCTATGAGAAATTTATCATTGTTCCTCTCTCTTTCTCTGTTTCTGGGCTTGTCAACCCAGCTAACAGCTCAACAAACTACCAAGCGAAAACTCCAGCCTTCGGATGTGTACCGGCTCAAAAGTCTATCGAACCCACAGGTATCACCCGAAGGAAAATGGGTGGCCTACGTGGTATCATCGGTGGACACCGCCAAAAACAAACGCAACGCCGATCTGTGGATGGTAAGCTGGGATGGCAAAGAAACTATTCAGCTCACCCACAGTCCCGATGGTGAGTCGCAGCCCCGCTGGAGCCCCGACGGCAAGTACCTGTCGTTTGTATCGTCACGCGGCGACCTGGACCAGAGCCAGATCTGGCTGATGGACCGCCGGGGTGGTGAAGCCAGAAAGATTACTGACTTCAAGCACGAGCTGCAGGCCTATACCTGGTCGCCGGATGGCAAGAAGCTGCTCCTGGAAGTAAAACAACTGGTGGATACTACTACCAATAAGAAAGTACCCGACCCTATAGTGACGGATCGCTTCAAGTTTAAGCAGGATGTGGAGGGCTACCTACGGCGCGAGCCCATCCACCTGTACCTGTTCGACATCGCTACCAAAAAGATGGACTCTCTGACCACCGGCCCTTACAGCGAAACCGGAGCCGTATGGTCGCCGGATGGCTCACAGATCGCCTTTGTAAGCAACCGCACCGAGGACCCCGACCGCAATGTGAACAGCGACATCTGGGTGATGGATGCAAAGCCCGGCGCGACTCCCCGGAAGCTAACCACCTGGACTGGCTCGGATAGCCAGCCCCGCTGGAGCCCCGACGGCAAGCAGATTGCCTACATCCGCTCTTCGTCCGAAGCCTATACCATGTACGGACAGCCGCACCTGGCTATAGTACCTGCCGCAGGAGGTACACCTAAGGTACTTTCGCAGACGCTGGACCGCGACGTAGCTAATCACCGCTGGACCGCCGATGGGCAGGCCCTGGTGGCACTGGTAGATGACGACCGCCAGAGCTACGTAGCGCAGTTTGATATTAAATCGGGTAAAATGACTAAGCTGGCCAGCGGTGAGCGTGCCTTCAATAATCTGGAAAAGCACTCCAACGGCAACTGGTTGACGGCTATGAGTGAGCCGCACCTCCCGGCTGAGTTGTTTGCGCTGGAAGGAGGCAAGACCCGCCGCCTGACTCACCACCATGATGAGTTCCTGGCGCCGCTGCAGCTGTCTAAGGTGGAAGCTTTCACCTCAAAGAGCAAGGATGGCACCCAGGTATCGAGCCTCCTGTTCCTGCCCAACGATGCTCCGGCTGGTAAAAAACTCCCCCTGATCCTGTTCATCCACGGGGGTCCCGTAGCGCAGGACGACTACGGTTTTGATCTTAGCCGTCAGATGCTGGCTGCCGCCGGCTACGCTGTAGCGGCTGTCAACTACCGGGGGAGCAACGGACGCGGCCAGGCCTATACCGGCGCCATCAGCGCCGACTGGGGTAACCTGGAAGTAATGGACCTGCTGGGAGCGGTGGACTATCTGGTGGAGAAAGGCATTGCTGATCCGGAGCGTCTGGGTGTAGGTGGATGGAGCTACGGAGGTATCCTGACCAACGCTGTTATAGCTACTACCACTCGCTTCAAAGCTGCCGCCAGCGGAGCCGGCGTATCGTTCCAGCTGTCTATGTATGGCGTGGACCAGTACATCCTGCAGAATGAAAATGAACTGGGCCGTCCGTGGGAGAGCATTGACAAGTACCTTAAGATAGGCTTCCCGCTTCTGCACGCCGACCGCATCAAGACGCCTACCTTGTATATGGTGGGTGAAAAAGACTTCAACGTACCAGCCGTTGGTACCGAGCAAATGTACCAGGCTCTGAAATCGCTGGGAGTCCCTACCCAACTGGTTATATACCCCAACCAATTCCACGGACTCACTGTACCCAGCTACCAGAAAGATCGCTTCGAGAGGTACATTGACTGGTTCGGCAAGTACCTGAAGCCATAAATTAGAATTTCGAATTTCGACGGTGCGCCGCAGCGAGTGCAGAATTTCGAATTAGTGAATACTACCAATAAAGGAGAAGCGCGTAGAGGTACCTCCACGCGCTTCTCCTTTATTGATACAGTTTTAAAAGCTAATAGCTAACAGCTACTACCTAACAACTACTCACTACCTACCCGCTTGTCCCATCCAGGCTTTACGAAGCTGTAGCTGTTGTGCCGTAGCATTCGCTTCAGGCTCCAGGGTAGGGTACGTGATGGTAGCTTCGCGCAGATCGGCCGATAGAGTTACCTCTTTCACTTCGTCCTCCGCTACTTTCCGCTTCACCACGAACGTCACCTTATCACCCACCTTGTACTCCTCATCATAGCTCTGCAGTACCGAAGCGTAGGTGTCCAGGTTGAACGGCTGACCGTTGATCGACACAATCTGATCCATTGATTTCAGACCCAGTCGCTGCCCCAGATCCGTAGCGTTGCTGATATTGGCGATCATGATGGTCTTAGTACCGGGTGCCAGGGCAAAGTTGACACCAAAGGCTTTCTCTACCTCCCTCTTCTCACCCGCCGGATTAAACTGAATACCGATGGCTCCGAACAATTCTTCCAGCGGTAGTGGTTCGCCTCCCTCTACGTACTTACGGAAGAAGTCACGGATCTCGGGTTTGGTCAGCTCAGTGATCTTATCAAAAAGTTCTTCGTCTTTGAAAGACTTATTCTTTCCGTAGGTCTTCGCCAGATCACGCATCAGGTCCTTGGTACCGTACGTACCGTTAGTAAGCTGGCGCAGCCTCAGGTCCAGCGCCAGACCGATCAGGGCGCCTTTCTCGTACACATTCTGGTACTCATCCTTGTAGGTCTCCAGTACATTACGTGACATTTCGGTAAACGAAAGGGCGTCGTTGTAGCGGGTACGCGAGTTCTCGATCTTCTCTTCCTGACGGTCCAGGTAGGTAGTCAAATCTATGATACCCGCCTGCAGCTGAGCGTGGTGAGCAGCGTACTCGGTAAGTCCTTCGTACAGCCACAGGTGGCGCGACATCTTGGGGTTGATATAGTCAAAGTCGCCAATCTCCTCGCTGTGGATGTTGAGCGGCGTCAGGATATGGAAAAACTCGTGGGCGGCTACGTTCTTCATCGTTTCGGAAAGCTGCTCCGCCGACATACTCTCGGGCAGGTAGTAGAACGACGACAGCGAGTGCTCCAGCGCCCCGTAGCGGGTCAGGTCCTTCCGGTCCGACATATAGATAATAAAGGCGTACTTGTCAATGGGCAGAGTACCTCCAAGGTAATCTTTCTGCGCTTCCAGCACGGGCTTTATATCCGCCGCCAGGTCCTTGGTAGATACCTTGTTGTTTGGTGAAAATACCGATACCAGGATATCCGCATTGCCTACCTTCAGCCACACGGTATCCGGCCGGTTGTACATGATAGGGGCGTCGGCCAGCTCGTGGTAGTCCTGCGTAACAAATACATCCTTATTGGAAGCAGCATCTTTAGTCTGATTGACTAGTGAGGTAGAGCCATAAAAACCGCTGGGTTTGGTAATAGTTACCTGATACGGCAGCCTCTCCATCCCCTGAAAGTACCCAAAGAAACCAAATGGGTTCAGCACGAAGTTGGTGTCCTGCTGGATGTTGGTACCACTGGGCTCAAACACATCCTCCTGAATCTCGGGCGAATCCCAGGTATCATCTACCTGATAGGTAATCCGGTGCAGTTTATTAGCATTCGCGATTCTCCAGCTGTTCTTGTCGGTCTGTTCTACTTTTAGGGCCTTACCTTTTTTGTCGAAAGCCTGAAAGTTACTGGCGTAGGAGCCGTAGTTATTGATGGAGTAGGTACCGGGTACTATTTTGGGCAGATGATATACCGCTTCTTTCTGTTTTATGGCGGGCGTAAGCAGGTTCACCGTCAGCTCATCATTCTGCGGCTGCGTCAAATCCACCGAAAACTGATACTGCTTTTGGGCAAACACATACTGACTAGCCGAAAGCAGTACCAACAGTATTAGATTATTGGCTTTTTTCATTTAGGTAAAAGAAAATTAGTAGTAAAATAACTAAGGCTACGCTGCCTGTATATAGGCAGTCATAACGTAAATAAAACATAAATACTTATCAAAATGCTCCTATATCTTTATAAGCGGCATATTAGGGTATACAAGAGGAGACGTAAAAAAGGCGGGGAGTGGTAGTACCTGGTGTAAGAGTGATAAGCGAAAATCAGCCCGAAATGTTTGCCCTATTTCTCAAACTCCCGCAGTAGCGAAGCCAGTTGTGTACGGCTTTTTACATTGGTTTTCTGATAGATACGGTGCGTATGGTCTTTGACGGTCTGTACCGTTACGAATAGTTCATCGGCTATTTCCTTATTGGCTTTGCCCCGGCATATCTCCCGCACTACCTCCGCCTCCCGGGCAGTAATACCGTACCGCTCCATAAACACCTCAAAGGTGGCCGGCACCGAAGGTACTTCTGCCGACACCACTACCACCTCCTGCACCGGCGGTAGCGTAGCGCCGTAGCCGAAACAGACGCCCAGGGCGGTGTGGCTCAGGAAATACAGGAAAATGAATAGCAGCTCGTATACCGGCTCCCCTACTCCATTCAGAAACAAGGGAATATGTATAGCTCCTATCACCCACACCAAAGCCGCCATAACAAGCTTTGATGACCTATCGAAGTACTTGATTGAAGAGAAAAGCAGCAGCGAACCTACAAAAGCCACCACTATCCATACAAGCATCACATAGAGCTGATAGACGCCCGGCTGGCTTTCGGGGGAATGAGAGAACCAGTAAAGTAATACCGGGAGAAGTACTACACTACTACCCACCGGATAGAAAAACGCATTGCGTTTATTTTCCAGCAGAGACACCGCCCACAGCACCAGCATCAGCTTGCCGGTGATCAGGAAGGGAGTACTGATGGAGACCAGGAAATTAACAACGGGGGCAAGGGTACTGTAGCTTTCAGAAGTAAAAAACAGGACCCGGAACCACAACTGGCTCCACATGGCGTAAAAGCCAAAGGTATACATCAGGATCAGGTAGTACTGCATGTACCGGAACGCCGCGTGCTGCCGGTAGTGGCGGTGGCGGAACATAACGAGTACACCTCCGGCGGCCAGAGCCATACAGAAGATAAAACAAATCCAGATGTATATGCGGCCTATCTCCATACTGAGCAAAAAGTAATGATTGAGCCAAAACTATCCATACGGCCTCCAAATTACATCCTACTAAAGTAGTGTTCTTAAAAATGGGTGCAAATCACTACTTAAGTAGCTGTTTTCGGATAGGCGCGCTCCCTACTTTTGAGCAGTTAATTAATCATCAGAAAACTACTTAAAGGTATGGAAAATGTAACACCCCTGGTACCACCCAGCTGGAACGGTAGCCTGTCGTTTGGCTGGGAGAAAACGAAGCAGTACTTTCTGCCTCTGCTGCTGATCATACTGGTGATAGCCATAGCCAACGCGCCCGTTGACCTGATCAAGAAGAACGAAGAGCAAGAGTACACCTCCACCCGGATCATGCTCGAGATCATAGGGGTTGCCTACTGGCTGTTGCTCCTACCTATATTTGAATACAGCGCGGACCTGATGTTTGTACAGGCCGTACGCAATCAGAAGATAAATCTGAGGGATATTGTGATCGGCTTCAACAACTACCTCAACATCGTGCTGGCCCACCTGCTGGTCACTGCTCTGATTGGCATTAGTCTGATCGCCCTGATCATTCCGGGTATTATTGTAGCCTGCAGGCTGGCGTTTGTTTCCTACCTCATCATGGACAAGAAGCTGGACCCCATCGCGGCCGTAGAAGCCAGCTGGAAGCTGACGAGCGGACACGGCTGGCGGATTTTCGGCCTGGGCTTCACCTCTATCTTTATATTCTTAATCGGGCTGGTCTGCTTTATTGTAGGGATATTCCCGGCCCTGATCTGGATCAAGGCTTCATTTGCCTCCCTGTACCGGGCGGTACTGATCGAGAAAGAAGGGGGTGCCGGTTATTAAGCTTATGTTTAGTACCTGTGGCACACCTCTAAGGGGTGCCACAGGTAACTATCAGGCTACGGTAGTATGTAGCTTCTCGGCCCAGGCAACCAACTGTTGGGCAGTCTGCACCGGATTGTCTTCAGAAATGTCAATTTTGAATATAGTATCGGCCGTGCGGAAGGAAAGGCCGTGAAGGTAAGCCTTATCGTAGTAGGTAAGGGTGATATCGGCTACGGTAGCGTAATCGTGCTGCTCCAGGGCCGCCAGGGCTGCCTGGTGGTGCTGACCACCCAGCCGCTTGCGGATACGGTCAGTAGCTTCATAAAGCAGGCTATGATCATAGCAGGCGTACTCACGTACCAGTCGCTGAATACGCACCTCCTTAGGAACATCGACAAAAGCTACGGGTGCCTGACACATCTGCTCCCACAGCGAAAGAGGCACAAAGCAGCGCCCCACAGTACGGCTCTCGTCCTCTACCCAGATCCGGCGCTCGGGATCGAGCTGCTGCCACTGTACAGCGATGTCGTTTTCGTACTGTTCGGACGTAGGCTGAGGAGCCTGCCCGATGGCCCCGTAGGAGGAGCCCTTATGGTGTGCCAGTGCTTCCAGGTCCAGTACCTGCTCGCCCAGCTTATGGAGTTCTTTCAGAATTTCGGTTTTGCCGCTGCCCGTTTTGCCACCCAGTATGACCAGTTGGCGGGGCTGCGTAAAGCCATCCAGTACCAAGTTGCGGTAGGCCTTATAGCCACCCACCAGGGTAGACACTCTCATGCCGGCCGTCTCGAGCAGCCACGCGAAGGAACCGCTGCGCATGCCCCCGCGCCAGCAGTGAACGAGTATCTCTCCGTCGGGAGCCAGCGCTCTGGACTGGCGCACAAAGTCCGCCATCTTGGGGCCTACGTACTCCAGTCCCCTCAGCAGGGCATCGTCTTTACTGATCTGCTTGTAAGCAGTACCTACTACCGCCCGCTCTTCGTTGGTAAACAGGGGGATATTGACCGCTCCCGGAATATGCGCCTGAGCAAATTCTCCCGGCGAACGCACATCCACTACGGGTAAGGTAGCGGCTTTCTTCAGAAACTCTTGGGGGGACAGGGCCTGGGGCATAAGTAGGTATCAGCTATTAGGTTGTTAGGGATTAGTTATAGGATAGGTATGTGTCGCCTCGGTAGTAACTTGTGCTCGTGCCAGGTCTATTACCAGGGCATTGCTGTGCTTCCATCCACATATACTATATAAGCAGAAAACTAACGGCTACTACCTAAAAGCTAACAAGCTATCATCTAACCCTCCTCTTCTAACTCCCGCAGGTACATCTGTATTGTATTTTCGAGGCCAAAATACAGAGCATCGGATATGAGCGCGTGTCCAATCGAAACTTCGTCCAGCCAGGGTATGCACTTCTTGAGGTAGCGAAGGTTTTCCAGGCTCAGGTCGTGGCCGGCGTTAAGGCCCAGGCCTACCTGGCGCGCCATTTCGGCTGCCCTGACAAAGGGAGCCACCGCCGCTTCACGGTTGTCGGGGTACAGGTGAGCATAAGGCTCCGTATAGAGTTCTACGCGATCGGCTCCGCATAGTTTGGCTCCTTCTACCATGCGCTCATCGGCATCCACAAACACCGACACCCGGATACCCGCCTGCTTAAACTCCGCCACCAGCTCGGTCAGCAACGCCTTATTATTTACGGTATCCCAGCCCGCATTGGACGTGATAGCACCCAGCGCATCAGGTACCAGGGTTACCTGTTCCGGCTTTACGGCCAGTACCAGATCCACAAACTTCCTTTCGGACGGATTTCCCTCAATGTTAAACTCCGTCGTCACCACCTCCTTCAGGTCATAGACATCCTGGTAGCGAATGTGCCGCTCGTCGGGTCGGGGGTGTACAGTAATACCCTGTGCTCCAAAGGACTCGCAGTCGATAGCCGCTTTTACTACGTTAGGATTATCCCCACCGCGCGAGTTGCGAAGCGTTGCTATTTTGTTGATATTTACACTAAGCCGGGTCATAAGGTGGAATGTGTTAGTAATTCGGTGATTGCTGTTTTAGATGATGGAACCGAAAGCCGGGTTTCGTAACTTTGCCCCAAAGTTATCTTTTACGAACAGATGTTGCCAAAGAAATATTTTTCTTTACTCCCTTGTCACCGGAGTAGCCGGAAAATAAGCCTCTGCGGCCACCATCATTCCAAAATACACAAGTACTCATGTCACTCAAAAGTCAAGTAGAAGCAGGTATCAAGGATGCCATGCGGGCCAAAGATCAGGACAAGCTGCGCACCCTGCGTGCTATCAAGTCGCTGATCATGCTGGAAGAAACCAAGGAAGGCAGCACCGGCGGGGAGCTATCGGCCGAAGAGGAGATCAAACTCCTGACCAAAGCCGCCAAGCAGCGCAAAGAAGCCGCCGAAGTATACCAGACCCAGGGCCGCGAAGACCTATGGAGCAAAGAAGAGGCCGAACTGGCCATTATAGAGCAGTTCCTGCCCAAGCAACTTACCGAAGAAGAAGTAAGAGCCCGTCTGCAGGATATTATAGATCGCGTAGGCGCGAAAGCCCCCTCTGACATGGGAAAGGTCATGGGAGTAGCTACCAAAGAACTGGCCGGACAGGCCGACGGCCGTGTTATCTCCACCTTAGTGAAGAGCATGCTGGCATGATGCTTCTGGATGTTCTCATCCTGATCCCCCTGCTGTGGGGGGCTGTCAATGGCTACCGCAAAGGACTGCTCATCGAGATTATCGGGGTGGCAGGGCTGGTGGTAGCCATGATAGTTGGTTTTAAATTTCTGGGGCTGGGTATGGAGATACTGGCCCCCTATATCAGTGCGACCGCCGCCCGGCGCATACTACCCTACATTGGCTTCTCGGTGGTGTTTTTTCCTACGATCATGCTACTGAACCAATTCGGCTATTCCATCCGCCGTACCCTCCGCTATACCATGCTTGGTACTTTTGACAGCCTGGCCGGTGCTTCGGTAGGTATATTTACATGGATATTCGGAACGAGTGTATTCTTCTGGTTGTTAAGTACTATCGGAGTGAGGATTCCCGAACATCGTACCGAAGGCACCCATATTTTTCCGCTTATTACCCCAGTAGCCCCCAAAGTCATCACCTCGGCCGTCGAATGGTGGCCCACCGGAAGCCAGCTGATCCGGGACTGGAAAAGGGAGTACCTGGAAGGAGACCGCGAAGGGAACAGTTAAGCAGATTCAGGTGTTGGAGCCCCAGCAGGTGGATTTAAACATTACTTAACCTCAGGATCGCCTCACCCATTATATATTAGCATTGAATTCTAACAGATAGATGATAACGGAGGTAAATGAAAAGGCCGATATTCGGAAGCTCTCGGTAGAGCAGATGAAAAAGTGGCTGTCAGAACAGGGTGAGCAGGGCTTCAGAGCCAAGCAAATCCATGAGTGGTTGTGGAAGAAATCGGTGCGCTCTTTTAGTGAGATGACCAACCTGTCGCTGCGTACCCGCGAGCTGCTGGACGAGCACTTTGCCATCTACTCCCTCACCACAGCTAAGCAGCAGCAGAGCAACGACGGTACCATCAAGTCGGCCTTCCGGCTGCACGATACGCACCTGGTAGAGGGGGTACTGATACCGGCCGACGACCGTATGACCGCCTGCGTCAGCAGCCAGGTAGGATGTTCGCTGACGTGTAAGTTTTGTGCAACGGGGTACATGGAGCGCAAGCGCAACCTCGAAGCCGGCGAAATATACGATCAGGTGGTAGAGATAGCCCGGCAGGCTGATGCCAGCTTTGGCGCTCCGCTTACCAATATTGTATATATGGGTATGGGTGAGCCCCTGCTCAACTACGCCAATGTACTGCAGTCCATTGAGCACATTACCTCGCCGCAGGGCCTGGGTATGTCGCCCAAGCGGATCACGGTATCGACGGCGGGTATTGCCAAAATGATCAAGAAACTGGGGGATGACGAAGTACGCTTCCGGCTGGCGCTGTCGCTGCACGCGGCCAACGACGCCAAGCGTAACCAGATCATGCCCATCAATGAGTCCAACTCGCTGGAAAACCTGGCGGAGGCGCTGAATTATTTTTATAAAAAAACCGGCAACCGCATCACCTTCGAGTACATTGTATTCAACAACTTCAATGATACTTTACAGGATGCCAAGGAGCTTTGGGAATTTACGAAAAAGGTACCTGCACGGGTCAATATCATCGAGTATAACCCCATTGCGGAGGCTGCTTTCCGTAACACCGAAGCTGACCGTCTGGATCAGTTTGCGGCCTTTTTGGAGAATAAAGGCGTGACTGTGAGTGTCCGACGTAGCCGCGGTAAGGATATAGATGCCGCCTGTGGGCAGCTTGCCAATAAAAGTTAAGACGGAGGGTCGCCAGGGGCGGCCCTTTCCTGTTTATATCACTTAACAATTTCTTAACATTGGCCTCAGGAAGTTTAAGTACTTTTGCACAATTTTTATATTTAACCCAATTTATATGTTTGGCTTAGAGACCGACATTTTCCTCCTCCTGGCGTTTAGTCTTTTTGCTGCTTGTGCTTTTGAGTTTGTGAATGGATTTCATGACACAGCCAACGCCGTTGCTACTGTAATTTACACTAATTCGCTCAAACCTAACGTGGCAGTAGTCTGGTCGGGCTTCTGTAACTTCCTTGGCGTATTCTTTGGCGGTATCGCCGTAGCCATGGGTATTATAAACCTGCTTCCCGTAGAGCTGCTCATTGATCAGAATGTGTACCACAGCATAGCCATGGTACTATCGCTCCTGTTTAGTGCTATCGTCTGGAACCTGGGTACCTGGTACTTTGGACTGCCCAGCTCGAGCTCACATACCCTGATCGGGTCTATTCTGGGGGTAGGTCTGGCCTTTACCTTTATGCCCGAAAATACCTCCGGCGTAGGTGTTAACTGGTCCAAGGCACAGGAGATATTCATATCCCTGCTGGCTTCGCCTCTTTTTGGATTTTCCCTGGCCGTAGTACTGATGTTTATCCTCCGTCGTATGCTTGATAAGCCGCTGCGTAACGTGGTATTCAGCGAGCCTCAGAAAAATCAGCCTCCTCCAACCTGGATCCGTGGTATCCTGATCTTGACCTGTACTATGGTAAGCTTTTTCCACGGCTCTAACGACGGACAGAAGGGTGTAGGTCTGGTCATGCTGATCCTGATTGGTATTACCCCCGCTTACTTTGCGCTCGATAATGAAAAAGACCCCCGCCTGATGCAGGGAAACCTGACTAGCATCGAAACCACCCTTAACAAGGTAGATACGACCCGGCTCTCAGCTAAAAACAGAACAGAATGGGCTCAGGCCAAGCAGGAAATAGATCGCCTGCAGGGCCATCTGAACCAACCTATTCAAGACCATAAGTTTAAGGAAAATGAGCGTTTGGAAGTACGTCGCTCGCTTCTCCTGATCAGCCGTAACGTAAAGAACATCACTGACAGCGGTGATGCCAACCTGACTAGCGCTGAAGTGGATATGCTCAAAGAACAGACTGATAATAAGGCAGGTCTGCGCCGCTTTACCGACTATGCCCCCGACTGGGTGATTCTGATGATCTCACTGTCGCTGGGCCTTGGTACCATGGTAGGCTGGAAGCGTATTGTAATCACGATTGGTGAAAAGATCGGTAAGCAGCATCTTACGTACGCGCAGGGTGCCTCAGCCGAGCTGGTAGCTGCCAGTACCATTGGGGTATCGTCGGGTCTGGGTCTGCCGGTAAGTACTACCCACGTACTTTCGTCCGGTATTGCCGGTACCATGGTGGCCAGCAAGGGTATCAAGAACCTGCAGGCCGGTACTGTGCGGAATATCCTTATCGCCTGGATACTGACCCTGCCGGTGACGATGTTCCTGTCGGCTACGCTCTACTTCTTCTTCCGCTGGATCCTGTAACTCAAGACTCCATATATAGTAAAAGTAAAGCCCGGTACACGTATCGGGCTTTACTTTTATCCTTCTTCTACGTGCTACTAAATGAGCTAACATTCAAAATTGCTGTTATTTTTACGCCTCTTCCTCGGAGGGTTGGGTTGCATACAACCAAACGTGCAACTTTGAAGTGGCTGATTTGAACGAGGAAATGCGTCCTTACGTTATGTATACGTTTGACAAACAGCGCTGACTACTCCCTTTTAACTAGTTGTACCAGCGCCATTTAGTAGTTAAGGTAAGTAGGTACCTACTACACGTTTGTTTAAAGCTTTGCAAATTCCGGTAGTTAGACATAAAGCAAAACCACAACATCAAATGACCAATCAGATAGCGGAGCAGGTGGCTCGTTACGGATACGTGAACGAAGCGGTAGCGAAAAACATTGATCTGGTAGAGGAGATAAACCGCCTCAAAAAAGAAAAAAACGCTATAATTCTGGCGCACTACTACGTAGATGCCGAGATTCAGGATATAGCAGACTACTTGGGTGATAGTCTGGGGCTATCGCAGCAGGCTGCCGCTACTGATGCGGACATGATCGTGTTCTGCGGGGTGCATTTCATGGGTGAAACCGCCAAGATCCTGAGCCCCAACAAAAAAGTAGTTATTCCTGACCTGAATGCGGGCTGCTCACTGGCCGACTCCGCTCCGGCGGATAAGTTTGCCGCCTTCAAGGCGCAGTACCCCGACCACCTTGTGATCAGCTACATCAACTGCTCAGCCGAGATCAAGGCACTGACGGATATTGTATGTACCTCGTCCAACGCTCTGCAGATCGTAGGTAGCCTCCCCGAGGACCAGAAGATTATATTCGCCCCGGATGCCAACCTGGGCCGGTACGTCTCCAAGAAGACAGGCCGTGATATGGTACTGTGGGATGGTGCCTGTATCGTACACATTGATATATCGCGTGAGAAGCTGCAAAAGCTACGCGAAGAACACCCGGAAGCCGTGCTCATTGCACACCCGGAATGCAAGGAAGATGTACTGCTTCAGGCCGACTTTGTCAGCTCCACTACTGGACTGCTGAAATTTGTACAGGAGTCTCCGCATGATACCTTTATCGTAGCTACCGAAGCGGGTATCCTGCATAAGATGAAAGAGGCCGTGCCGCACAAGAGGCTGATCCCGGCTCCGGCTACCGAAAACAATACCTGCGCCTGCTCGGAGTGCCCCTATATGAAGATGAATACCCTCGAGAAGGTATACAAGGCGCTACTGTATGAGCAACCGGAGATACACGTACCCGAAGCGACCCGTCAGAAAGCCTATGAATCAGTAGCCCGCATGCTGGAGCTGAGCAAAGGGATATAAATAGGGATGAAGCGCCTTTTCTTATTGCTTATCATATTAACTACGGCGGCCTGCCAGAAATCAGCCAAAGACGTGCAGGAAGCACAAAAGCGGCTGATGGCAGTGCCCAGGTGGTATATTCAGGAAATAGCAATGGATGAGGTACCTGTGTTTAAAGAAGGCAGACACATTCCGCATATCAGCGGCGTGAGGTTTGATACGTATATGGATTGGCTGAGTTTCCGACCCGATGGCTCCTTTGAGGGACACTTTCAGGGACCGGGCAATACGCAGCACTTTCAGTGGAAGGCCTATCCGGTGCAGAATGTGATTGCCCTGCGTGATTCAGTCACCAAGACGGGCGGGTGGAACATCTACCCACGCAATGTGTATGAGGATTATTTTGTAATGGAAACCCGGAGTACGATATACGATCCACCGCGTGTGACTAAATTGTCCCTGAAGTTTGTAAGTAAGCAACCTGACTAACGTTTCTGAACTACTTCTAACAAAGACACCAGCAGAATAAATACCCCTGTTTATGCCTCAGTTCGATTTCCTAATCATCGGCTCCGGTATCGCCGGACTTAGCTACGCTGCCAAACTGGCGCGCCATTTTGAAGCCCAGGGTGAACCCATCTCCATTGGTATCATCACCAAGGTACAGGCCGACGAAACCAACACGAAGTACGCACAGGGAGGCATAGCAGCCGTTTGGGCCGAGTCTGATTCGTTTGAGAAGCATATCCTGGACACGATGGATGCCGGCGATGGCATGAACAAACGGAATATCGTAGAGATCGTGGTGACGGAGGCTCCGGATCGTATACAGGAACTGATCGACTACGGTACCCGCTTTGATAAGGTACCTGACGGCGATTATGACCTGGCCCGCGAAGGAGGACATTCGGACCATCGCATCCTGCACTTTAAGGATATTACCGGGGCCGAAATAGAGCGGGCCCTGCTGGAAGAAGTAAAACGTCACCGGTCCATACAGATATTTACCCACTACTACGCCGTAGAGCTAATCACACAGCACCATCTGGGCCAGACGGTGTACCGCTACCGCGAAGATATCGAGTGCTACGGTGCCTATGTACTTAACCGTGAGACAGGCCGGGTAGAGAAGTTTCTGGCCCGTACTACGGTACTGGCTACCGGCGGTATCGGCAATATCTACCAGAGTACTACCAACCCTACCATTGCTACCGGTGATGGTATCGCTATGGCTTACCGCGCCAAGGGAATCTGCGACAACATGGAGTTTGTGCAGTTTCACCCGACCAGCCTCTACCAGCCGGGCAAGAAGCCTTCTTTCCTGATCTCGGAAGCCGTACGCGGCTTTGGTGGTATTCTGAAGAATGCCGACGGCAGTACCTTCATGGAGTACTACGATGATCGCCTCTCGCTGGCCCCGCGCGACATCGTGGCCCGGGCCATTGACTCCGAAATGAAGAAGAACGGGGTCCAGCACGTGTACCTGGATGTGCGCCATCTGGATTACGAAAAATTCTTTGAACACTTCCCCAACATAACGCAGTACTGCCTTAGCATCGGTATCGATGTACGTAAGGATATGATTCCGGTGGTACCGGCCCAGCACTATCTGTGTGGAGGCGTAAGGGTCAATGAGTGGGGGCAGACCAATATCAACTTCCTGTATGCCGTGGGGGAGTGTGCCTGTACCGGCCTGCACGGGAGCAACCGCCTTGCTTCCAACTCGCTGCTGGAAGCGGTAGTATTTGGCCATCGCGCCTACCTCAGTACGCTAGAGCACTTTGCCCAGGCCCGCATTCCTGACAACATCCCTGAGTGGGACGACTCCGGCACTACCCATCCGGAAGAGAATATCCTCGTTACAGAGATGACCCGCGAACTCAACAGCATCATGTCCAACTACGTGGGCATCGTACGTACCAACCGACGTATGAAGCGCGCCTACGACCGTCTGGAGCTGCTGCATCAGGAGCATGAGCAACTCTACCGGGAGTCGAAGGTGTCGGTTGCAATCTGTGAGCTGCGCAATATGATCACGGTGTCGTACCTGGTGCTCAAAATGGCTATGGCCCGGCGCGAAAACATTGGCCTGCACTACAACCTGGACAATGTCCGTCAGGAAGCATCTGAGTATGCAGCTACCGGATTAAAGTAAGACATAAAAAAACCTCCCGGATAACTCTACGCTCCAGGAGGTTTCAAGAAATTACTTTTACTTACTTAACGCTTAGCGATCACAGTGCGGCTTTTGCGGGTAACAGCAGTATTCCACACCCACTGACCTACTTTCTCACCCAGGTTGGTTCCTTCCTCTACGCCATCACGGTAGTGGATGCCCCCGTACATACGGCTGTACGAAGCATCCCAGTAGGCCTCCTTGAATGACTTGAAAGACTTCTGCCCGTGGCCGTACTTCTTCTCGGTCGTATCGGTAAAGGCTACATTATCCCCGATCAGGTTGGTAAGGATGGTTCCGCAGGAAGCCGAAATGGTACTGTGACCACTTACGTACTCGGGGAAAGCGGGCGTTTCCAGATAAGGTCTCCAGTTGGGGTCCCAGTTGCCGTTGATCACCGTTTCGGGGCGTACGCGTACACTCTTGTACTTTTCGTCCCAGCACGACACAAACCCATCAAACATGGATATAGCGGCCAGTGTATAAGCCTCTACCGCCTCTATCAGGCTGAGGTTTTTGTCCTGGGATACGATACGGGTAATAGCCAGCCAGTGGCCCGGAGGGGTCATCTTCTTGTTCGCAAACATCACGTGGCCCACTACATTGGTTACAAATGGATTATCATCCCAGAAGTAGGCCGTAGTACGCTGGTCTTCGGTGAGGTTCTTACCGATGTCGTATACCTCGCGCGCCAGCTTTACAAACTCACTCTTCTCGTTAAGATCATACTTGGCCGGAGGAGGACACTTAAACATCCCAGCCGAATCAAGTGTGAAAGTACGTACGGTATTCCACATGGGTTCGCAGGCATCGGCGTAGGCCGGTGGGGTAGGTACCCAGGTACCGGGGGCGTTGGTCACCGTATAGCGGAAGCCCCGGATCTCCTTGTAGTGATCCTTGGCGGCATAGTCGAGTACGTGCTTGGCTACGAGTTCACCATAGGTGATGGAGCGCTCGTACACATCCTCTGGAATACCCATTTCTTCGTATTTCTTAAAGAAATCTTTCTCGTACTTATCCCACATATCGCCCGAGAAGGTCAATGCCCGACCTACTACGGTAAACGCCTTGGCACTGGCCAGCGGATAGCAGTACTCCTTTCCATCTTCAGGACGGGGAGGTACCTCAAACTGATTGAGCTGCCCGCCCAGGCTCTGGTACTCAGGATCACTGGGAGCCAGTGCCTCGTAAGCCGCCAGAAACGAGTACGAATAGATACGGCTGGCAACCGGTGGCTTAAAGATATCGTGGATGATCACGTTGGTTAGCTGCACAGTAGTATTATGAAACAACTGCGGATCGGAAGCTAACTTATTATATACCTCCGGGGGAGATGATTTTTTACATCCATTCAGTACGGCAGCGAAGCTAAAAGCCACTGCCAGGAGGAAGATCTTTTTCATTGGTTTACGTAAATATAAAAAGTCTGGAAACCTACTCAATTCATGTCGGCTATGCACTGACGCAGGTCAGTCCCATCAGGAGGCGGCTAGAGCATACGATAGTACTACCTGAAATAGCAGAGTCGCATACGGCTGCCGGGATGGTGGGTTGCCGAATAACTTCACAAATAGTACGACGTAGCATCAGGTACCAGAGCACGTGTAGCTCCTCAGCACCAGCGACTATTTGTGTCTACAGGGATAGGCTAGACCAGCTCCGGTGGCGGAGATGCAGGGGTAGCGTCGGACGAAGCCACCAATGATTGATAGGCAGGTACGGGGGAGTGTTCGGGCAGGAGTTCCCACCAGAACAGCCTAACGTAGTAATGCGTAGGTAAGTAATGTTTTAAGGCTCCGGCCAGCAATTTCGCCGTCCTTTCTACGGGGCTGCTTTTGTCAGTATCCTGCCCCAATTGCTGCTGAAGCTGATCGGCAATGGCGAAGAACTGCTCCCGGGCACTCAGGTTGGAGCGCAGGACGGTATAAAGGGAGTCATTCTCATACCGCTGCTCTACGATGTTATAGAAGTTACCGTTGTACTGGATCAGTCCTGAGGGGGCATCGTTCTGCCAGGTAGTACCATAGGGGATAGACAGAGGTACTTTAAGTACTACCCATTCATCACCCATCGTTCCCTTGTCCGACGTTCTGTACATTTGCTCGATACATAATACCGCCACCGACTGCCCCAAAATATTGAGCAGTAGCAAGAGCAATAGACCGATGGCCAGCAACTTTTTCAAGTAGTACGGTACAAGGATAAAATATTCTTTTACAAAGGTAAATGATTAATTATCGGTACACAAGTACCAGGTGCACTTCTGATACATTGCAATAAGTCAGGCTATATTGCACTCTACTTATTCACAGTCAGCGGCATATCCGGCAACGTACGCTTTTTCTTGCGCAATAGCAGCAAAGGGGCATCATTACGCGCTACTAGCCACTGATCCCCTACCCTTAGGATATCTTTAGTATCACCAGGTATACTGATACCAGCCTCATCCATACCCGCGGAAATAAATCCCTGCTTTCCGTCACCCAGAAGTACCTTTCCGTAGGAGGCGTCCATCTTTCCGATCCGAATACGGGTTTTGGAAAGATTACCAGCTAGTAACAGGTCCAGGTGCCCATCCTGATTGAAATCATCAATCGCGATAGCGCTTACGGGAGCCTGCTGCACCAGTCGAGGCAGTGGCTTCAGTACTAGCTTACCGCTCTCGTTCATCAACAAACTAGTCTGTAATTCAACCACTTTACGTATTTCGGCTGATTTCAGTTCCACTTCTGAAAGTACTTCTCCCAAAGTAGCCTTCGCGTAGGTAGCATAGTCGGTAAATCGCTTCCGCAGGGGCAATAGCTGTTCAAGGGCCTCGTCACGACTAGCCAGCGGGTACTCCTTCCCCTGAATATAGTAAGAGATAAAAGGATCAAGGGTACCGTTACGGTCGAAGTCGTTGGCATAGAGGGTAACCGGCTCGGCGGCGGAGGGCTTGAAAGGATTATTAAGCCCCCAGTTGCCGACCACAAAATCGATGTCTCCGTCCTTATCCAGATCGGCACCCGCCAGGCGCAGCCACAGGCCTTCGGAGCCCTCCACGACCTGCTTCTGCTTAAAATCAAACTTTCCTTTCTGATTGAGGAAGTAGGTAATGGGCATCCACTCCCCTACTACCACCAGATCGGGCCAGCCATCCCGGTTGATATCGGCCACGCCTACATCGGTGAGCATACCCAGCACCGGAAGCGGATCGGAGGCTACGGTAAAATGGCCCCTTCCGTCGTTGACCAGCAGGAAGCTTTCGGCGGCGTAGGGAAACTCACCGGGACTCACGCCTCCTCCTATAAACAGATCCACGTCGCCGTCCTTATCAGCGTCCAGCGCGGCTACGCAGCTACCGCTGCGACGGATGCCCGGCAGGTACCCTATTGGGGCTTTCGTAAAATTACCGCGGCCATCATTCAGGTAGAGGCGGTCCTCCTGAGCAGCATCCGATGGCTGCATTTCGTAGGCTCCGCTTACTACGTACAGGTCCTGATCCCCGTCGCCATCCGCATCCAGGAATACAGCCGCGCGGTCTTCGTAGGTAGAATCAGACTGTAAATCGGGCTGTCGTAAGAGTTGGAAAGAGTTATCAGTTCTTTTCAGAAAAATGGCTCCGCTTTGCCCCATAGCCCCTCCCACAAAGAAATCTTCCAGTCCATCGCCGTTTACATCCGCCTTAGTCAGTCGGGGGCCTTCGTACGAGTACTGCCGGGGCAGCAGTAGTTGCCGGTTGAAGTCAATGACAAAGTTTTCACGGTGCGTAAAGGCAGGGGCGGCTACCTCTTCCAGCAGCGGAGCTGAATAGGGAGCAGGGCCATTAGTATACGGCGCAGCATTCGCTTTATCCAGGTACAGGGTCTGATTTACCTTCACCTCTTTGAGTAGCTGGCTCTGTCCGTCCGGCCAGACTACCCGGACCGAATCCACTCCCGTAGCCTTGCCCAACCCAAAATGCAACGGACCGGCCGAACTGGATTGGAAGCCGCGCGTGGTGTAGTACTCCTGCATCTGTACCGATCCGCCGGTATATACCAGTGCTTTGACTCCCAGAGTGGTAACTCCCAGAGCGGTGGCTCCCAATGGCGGGGCCGACTTAAAAGCTACTTTCAGAAAAGCCCGCGGCTCCCGCTCCTGCTGGTGATTACGAAATATACCCGCCGACTCGTTGGTGTTGTTAGTGATCAGGTCCAGGTCACCGTCACCGTCCAGATCGGCGTAGGCGGAGCCGCTGGCTATGGTGGTACGGTCAAAGCCCCAGTCGGTTACCTTGTCGGCAAATGATAAATTGCCTTCGTTGCGGAAGATGTAGTTATGGGTGGGTGTAGACGGCATCTTTTCCAGGTGCTTCAGTAGTGAGCCATTACCGTCCGCCCTCATCTTCTCGTCGGCGTAGTACTTTATAAAATCCTGGTTGGTGTAGTCGCGGACGTAGCCGTTGGATACGAACATATCTTTGTAGCCATCATTATCAAAATCCGCAAAGAGGCTTCCCCAGCTCCAGTCGGTGTTGGACACCCCAGCCAGCTGGCCTACTTCGCTGAACTTGGGTAGGCCATTGGCATCAGTACCTACATTGACGTGCAGCATGTTGCGCATATTCTGCCAGTGGAAGCCATTCTCCAGCATGGAGAGCTGTACGCTCCAGCTGTCGGGCCAGGCCAGGAGCTTCTGCCGGGCGTTGTCGGCCGGGAGCATATCCATGGTGAATACATCCGGACGGGCGTCGTTGTTGACATCGGCAATATCGCAACCCATGGTAGAGAAGGAGTAGTGGCCCATCATCTGCTTGCCTCTCTCCTCAAACTTGCCGTTGCGGTTGTTGAGGTACACGTAGTCTTCCTCTACGTAGTCGTTGCCCACGTACAGGTCCGGCCAGCCATCCTGATTCAGATCGGCTACGGCCAGTCCCAGTCCGAATCCCAACGGATTGCTGCTGATACCCGCCTGTTCACCTACTTCTATAAACTTTCCTCCTTCATTACGGTACAGCTTGTCCCCCGCATTGGGGTCACGGCTGGCTTTTAGAAAAGCGGCCTCCTTGCGCCCGTAGTTGCGAAGGTTGTGGTTCATCACGTACAGGTCGAGGTCGCCGTCCCGGTCGTAATCCAGAAAGGCTGCCTGCGTGGAGTACCCGGATTCAGCTACGCCGTATTCTTCAGCCCGCTCCGTGAAGGTCAGGTTGCCGTTGTTGATAAAGAGCTGATTCTTGCGCTTATCCGCCGCGAGTGGCCCCGAGTAGCACACGTACAGGTCCAGATAACCATCGGCGTTGACATCCGCTACGGTCACGCCCGTAGCCCATCCGTCAGTGCGTCCCGCTACACCGGCCTTCTCGGTGACGTCTTCAAATATAAAATCTCCTTTGTTGAGGTAAAGCTTATTAGGTACCTGGTTGCCGGTAAAGTAGATATCGGGCAGGCTGTCATTATTGAAGTCGCCCACGGCCACGCCACCGCCGTTGTAGTAGTACTCGTAGGCCAGGATATTCCACTGCTCGCTCTCCTGCAGGCGGTTTTCGAACGTAACGCCCGTATCGGAGGCATCCAGCCGTTCAAACAGCGTCGGAGCCTTCTGCGAGCAGGCGCTCAGCAGTGTGGCTAAGGCCACTACCAGGTAGCTACTTGTGCGCATAGTACTTGCTGCTGATGGTTCTGAAAAACAACGGACTGGCGTTGTTACGTACTACAGTATACATAGGGCCGGAGGGCGTACGTACAGATCGGATGTGCCGTACCTCACCATCCAGCACAAAGCCGGCTTCGGTGGGTAGTACCGTTTTCCACTGGCCTTTGCCCTCGTTCAGCAGTACCAGTCCGTAGCTGGCATCGTAGCGTCCTTGGTAGGTACTTACGTTATAGAAATTCCCTCCCAGCAGCAGGTCCGGGCGATTGTCATCGTTGACATCGGCCACCTGTACCGCAAATATCTTGGACACCTGCGCCATGTACGGCAGGTGGTGTACTGCAAATGTACCCTTGCCCCGGTTCTCGATCCAGACGCTCTCGAAAGTATTGACTTCCCGAAGTTCGGCGGCATTCAACTCATTGGATTTGAATATTTTTTCGATGGTCTTTCCGGAGAAGTCGCGGTAGTTGGGGAATCGCTGGTTGACGTACGGGATGACCTTCCCAATCTCATCTTTGAGTGGTACGGGATAGAAATTCGGCCCTACTCCGTAAGCCAGGATCTGATCCGTCTTGTTCACATTCAGGAAATCGCCCGCGTACATACGAATGCGGCCATCCCACCCGCGCCGGAACTTGGTATTGGTGCCCAGGTTACCTACCACGTAGTCTTCGTCGCCGTCACCATCGAGGTCGGCCTTCTGAATGGTTTGCCAGAAACCGTATATCCCTTCCAGCCCCGACTCCGCCAGGCTTAGCTGTCCTTTAACATTCTCAAATACCCGCACCGGCATCCAGTCGCCCACTACCAGCAGATCCGGGTCCCCATCACCGTCGTAGTCGCTCCAGGTAGCGTCGGTGACCATGCCTACCTTGCGCAGGGTAGGTGCCAGGGCGGCCGTCTGATCGGTAAACTTACCTTTGCCGTCGTTGATCAGCAGGTAGGACTCAGGGATGCGGCCGTAGCTGTAGGCCACTACCCTACCACCTACAAACAGGTCCAGATCACCATCCTTGTCTACATCGGCGGCTACCACGGTACCTTTGTTGGTGTACATAGCGGGCAGAGCGGCTCTATCGCGGGTGAAATTACCCTTGCCGTCGTTGCGGTACAGCCGGTCAAGCAGTTCGGGACTCTGCCCAAAGAACTCGTTGCCTCCGCTCACTACGTACAGGTCCAGGTCCTTGTCGCCATCGGCGTCAAAGAATATAGCCCTTATATCTTCAAAGGTAGAATCAGCCGTAAAAACCTGCTGGCTGGTGGGTACCCACCCCCCTTCGGGCGTCTGCAGGTACAAGGCTGATTTCTCAAACTTCGCCGAGCCCAGGTACATATCATCCAGACCATCCCCATTAACATCCCCCACGGCCAGAGCCGGACCTTCGGTAGAGATTTTAAAGGGCATCAGGGGTTCGCGGGTAAAGTCGTAGTAGGTATTCTCCTTGTGGGTGTAGGGCAAGGCTACCTGCTGGGTTACCTCCTGAAAAAGTGGCTGTCTGGCAGCTGGCGGTGTAAAGCTACCGGCAGCCTCCGACTGGTTCAGGGTAAGGGTCTGGTTGGGCTTTACCCCCGTCAGTACCTGAGCCTTCTGATTGGGCCATACCACCGCCACCGAGTCAATAGTCGTACTCTTGGCTACGCCAAACACCAGACCGGGCTCTACGGATGACATAAAGCCGCGCGTGGGCATATTGTGCTGGTACTGCCAGCCCTTGTCGGTTTTTACGTAAACTTTCGCGCCTACTCCGAAGCTATTAAACCCATCGCCTTTCAGCTTTACTTTCAGGTAATGGTTCTTCGCTACGGCCTCCTGGCGGTTCTGGTACACACCGGCTACGCCGTTGATATTGTTGGTGATCAGGTCCAGATCGCCATCCCCGTCCAGATCAGCATAGGCAGCTCCGTTGGAGTAACTGTCTTCGTGGAAGCCCCAGCTCAGTGACTGATCCACAAACTGCAGGCTATCGGTTCCTTTATAGAGGTAGTTGTGGGTGAGGCCATCGGGCATGCGCTTAATGGCTTCCAGATCCAGCGCCTTGCCCTGCATCAGCTTAGCCGATACTTCCGGACTTGATACAAATTTCAGGTACTCCAGGTCATTGGGACGACGCACGATACCATTGGTAATGAACAGGTCCTTGATGCCGTCGTTGTCGTAGTCGGCCAGGAGTGGCGACCAGCTCCAGTCCGTAGCGGCAATTCCGGCCATAGCTCCTATGTCGCTGAACTTCTCCCCTCCCTGGTTGAGCTGTAAGGTATTGCGGGTATACTGGTTGTAGAAACCAAACTGCAGCTTGTACAGGTACACATCCAGCGGGTCCTCGCCAGCCGAGGCTTTCTCCACGGCCGGATCTTCGGGGTACATATCCATCGTCACCACGTCCAGCAGGCCGTCGTTGTTTATATCGGCCATGTCGTTACCCATCGAAAACTTACTGGTGTGGGTAAAGTGCTCGCGCAGGGCTTCGGTAAAGGTTCCGTTCTTGTTGTTGATGTAGTAGTAGTCGTCTTCGTGAAAATCGTTAGCTACGTAGATATCCTCCCAGCCGTCGTTGTTGAGGTCACCTACCGATATACCCAGGCCATAGCCCATAGGAGCGGCGTAGATACCCGCCTGCTCGCTGACGTCGGTAAATCGCTTTCCGCCTTCATTCCGAAACAGGTAGTCGCCCGCTTCCTTGTCCCGCTCCAGCCCCCGGGTTGATACCCTTCCGTAGGAAAGCGAAGTATGTACCGCGTGTGTCAGCAGGTAAGCGTCGAGGTCGCCGTCGTGGTCGTAATCAAAAAAAGCAACCTGCGTGGCAAAGCCCTGAAAGTCCAGTCCGTACTCTTTGGCCCGCTCGGTAAAGGTACCATCGCCGTTGTTGATGTACAGTTCGTTACTGCCTGTGAGCCCCTTGTAGTTGCTGACGGCGCACACGTAGATGTCCAGGTAGCCGTCGCCATTGATATCGGCCATGGTAACGCCCGTTTGCCAGTCGGCTTTGCCGGCTACCCCGGCCTTTTCGGCTACTTCTTCAAACTTCCAGTCTCCCTTATTGAGGTACAGCTTGTTTTTGCCCCGGTTCGAGACAAAGTACAGGTCCGTCAGCCCATCGTTATTGATATCACCGGCCGACACGCCCCCGCCATTGTAAAAGTACAGGTAATCCAGAATACTGAACTCCCGCGTATCGACGATCTCATTAACGAAGGTGATCCCACTTTGCTTCGGGTCCATCCGTACAAACAGAGGCTCGCTACTGTACTCCTGATCGTCGGCTTTCTGGCAGGAGTACAGACCTATCAACGCAATGAGAGCTGCTCCTTTAAGAAAACGTAAACCACTGCTTACTACTATACTTACTATCATTATCTATATCTATCACACAGATGAAAGAATCTTAATTCTTGGCTGCCAGTGCAGCAGAGGGTGGCGTCATGGCTATTACCTGCGCTTTGTCGTTGTTCTTGGCCAGTACCAGCCAGCGCTGTGCGCCATTACCACGTACCATCTGCATCCTGCGGATCTGTCCACTCAGCCTAAAGCCCGTCTCACTGGGCTTGACGGCCTCATACTCATGGTTGCCTTTGGATCGTAGTACCAGGCCGTAGTTGGAGTCGTAGCGACCCAGCTCCGGCAGTACATCGAAGAAGTTGCCCGCCAGTAGTATGTCCTTGCTGCCATCACCGTTGTAGTCCACGGTGCTGATGCCGAATATTGGTGAGAGCTGGGCTTCCAGCGGTAAGGCTTTCATCTCAAAGTTAAAACCGCCGTTGTTGATCAGCAGTGATGTATTGGGGTTATAAACTGCTTTTTTGACCACCCCCCGCATCTGCTCGGGTGTAAACAGCTCTTCGATGGTCTTACCGGCGTAGTCGGCGTGCTTCACAAATTTTTTCTTGATCACTGGCAGTACTTTCTGCAGATCGGGCTTAAGTACCATCGGGTAGCTGTTGCCGTCACGGTTATAGCAGGTGATGATCTGCTCCACCGAACCATTCCGGTCGTAGTCATTGGTATAGAGCTGGGCGGGGCGATCGGGTGAGGCTACCAGTCTGGAATTACGGCCCAGGTTGCCCAATACAAAGTCCATATCGCCGTCGCCGTCTATATCTTCGGGGTAAATGCAGTTCCACCAGCCGTTGCTCTTCATTAGCGAAGGTACGTCGAGGCGGGTCAGCTTCTTCCCTTTTTCATTTTTATAAATCGTAACCGGCATCCAGTCCCCCACGATGATCAGGTCGGGGTAGGAGTCTTTGTCCAGGTCTTCCCATCGGGCGTCGGTCACCATACCGAGGTCACTTAGCTGAGCCATAGCCTGTGAACGATCTGTAAATTTACCCTTGCCATCGTTGACCAGGAGCTGACTCATGGGGTCATAGCCATACTGCCCGGGTACCAGGCGCGAACCTACAAACAAGTCGAGATCGCCATCCCGGTCAAAGTCGGCTGCTCTTACGCAGGCTCCGCTGGCCGTAACGCTAGGCAGCGCATCGGCCTCATAGGTAAAGCCACCCTTGCCGTCGTTGCGGTAGAAGCGATCCAGCAGCAGCGGATTGTCGGTCAGAAACTCGTTGCCGCCCATAACCACGTACAGGTCCAGGTCCTTGTCTCCATCGGCATCGAAGAATAGGGCCGCGACCTCCTCCGAAGCTTGGGCCGCCTGGAAGGCTCCCGGTGAGGCTTTCGTAAAGGTACCATTAGCGCCCTGCAGGTACAGCTGACTCAGCTGACCGGCCGCTCCTCCAAAGTACACATCATCCAGCCCATCGCCATTGACGTCGCCTACGGCCAGGGCAGGTCCCTGGGTAGAGTACTTTTGCTTCAGGAGGCCGTCCCGGTTGTAGTCAATGAAGTCGTTTTCGGTATGTACAAAGTCCAGCCGGCTGGCTGAGGTCACGTCGGCAAAGGGAAGTACCCTGTTGGGTGCCGGAGCGGGAGTCTTCCAGCTCGCTTTGGCATCTCTATGACGCAGTACCAGGGTAGTATCGGCGGCGGGCTTATGGAGTACCTGCATACGGTCGTCGGGCCAGATCACCGTTAGTGAATCAATGGCAGGTGTAGTGTTTAGTCCGAAAATAAGGGTAAGGTCGCTGGACGACTGAAAGCCCCGGTTGGGCATCTGCTGCAGGAACTGCGTTCCCTGAGGCTGGTGCACATATACCTTGGCTCCGATGGCGTTGGGATTACCTCCTGTCCCCTGCAGTTTGACCCGCAGGTAGTGTTTCTTATACCGCTCCACCGAGTGGTTACGGAATACCCCCAGAGGCTCGTTGTTGTTATTCACCACCAGGTCCAGGTCCCCGTCGTTGTCCAGGTCGCCGTAGGCCGCCCCATTAGAGAAGCTGGCCTTGCCCAGCCCCCACTCTTTGGCTTTATTGTCAAATTTGAGCCCTCCCCCGTTCCGGTACGCGTAGTTAGGGATCGGGGTAGTGCTGATCATGTTCACAAACTCGCGGTAGTCAAACTTCATCCGGCCTTCAATCATGGCCTGAATGTTATTCTGATCGGCCAGAAAAGCCACATAATCCTGATCGGTGAGGTTCTTGACGATGCCATTGGCCACGAACAGGTCTTTCTGCCCGTCGCTGTCCATGTCAAAGATGAGCGCCCCCCAGCTCCAGTCGGTAGCATGTACCCCGGCCAGTTGTCCCACTTCCGTAAAGGTACCGTCGCCGTTGTTGAGGTGCAGCATGTTACGCATGTACTGGTGCCAGTAGTCGCGCTCGCGCTTCAGCGCGGTTACCTCATGGCCTTCAAATACCGAAGTGGTTTTCAGGCGCACATCGTCTTCCGGCAGCATATCCGTGACGAATATGTCCAGATTGCCGTCGTTGTTGATATCCGCAATATCCGCCCCCATGGACGAGAGACTAATGTGGGGCATGTGGCTTTCGAGGGATTCCTTAAAAGTACCATCCTGCTGGTTGATGTACAGGTAGTCGCGCTCGTAGAAGTCGTTGGAGATGTAGATGTCGAGCCAGTTGTCGTGATTAACATCCCCGATGGTAATGCCCAGGCCAAAGCCGATCAGGCTCCCGTAAATACCGGCCTCTTCGCTTATATCGGTAAAACGAGCTCCATCATTACGGAAGAGCTTGTCGCCCCCCAGCTTGTCGCGCATGTTCCGGAAGTTCTGGTAGCCCAGCTTATCCACAGGCGTGAAGCTGTTGTTGAGCAGGTACATGTCGAGGTCGCCATCCCGGTCGAAGTCGAAGAAGGCGGCATGCGTAGAAAACCCACCGTCCATGAGGCCGTACTGAGCCGCTTTTTCTTCAAATACCGGTACTCCGTCAGCATTATTACCCTTGTTGATAAAGAGCTCGTTGCCCCGGCTGTCGCCCTGCACATTACCCGCGTTACATACGTAGATGTCCATGCGGCCGTCGCCGTTAATGTCGGCAAAGGTAGCGCCCGTAGACCAGGCCTTGGTACCTCCTACACCGGCCAGTTCGGTAGCATCTTCAAACTTCCACTCCTCACCGGGGGTATTGCCCTGATTCAGGTAAAGGCGGTTTTTCTCAAAATTGGAAGTAACAAATATATCGGCCAGGCCGTCGCCATTCACGTCTCCGATGGCTACGCCGCCTCCGTTGTAGAAGTTACGGTAGTTGAATATGTTAAGCTCTTTTTTATCCAGTAGCCGGTTTTCAAAGTCAATACCAGTCACAGACGAAGAGAGGGATTCAAAAAGTTGGTCGTCAGTCGATCGTTTACATCCGGTCAGGACTAGCCCTACGACAGCAACACACCAGAGGATAGTACGCATATTCTTATTTTAAATAGAAAGAATACAAAATTAACGATTCTTGTACTCATTCTCATTAATTTAAAACCAACAGTTTGGAGTTAGCAGATACGATATAGAATACCACCGGCAGCATACATCCCTGAAGCAGCCCGGTAGATGGAAGAAGTTGCTCCGTACAAACAGAAAAGGGAGTCCAAAGACTCCCTTTTCCTATATCGAAGTACGCTTCCGGATTAGTTGTATCCCGGATTTTGCTTCAGCCCTGGGTTGGCATCCAGACGCTGCTGCGGAATCGGGAACAATACTGTATGCGGAGCGGGGTTACGCATAAACTTGCTGGTAAAACGACCTCCTACATCGTTGAACTTACCAAAGCGGATCAGGTCACTGCGGCGCCAGCCTTCCCAGGCCAGCTCGCGGCCACGCTCAGCCAGTAGTTCGTCCAGTGTCAGCGCGGTCAGCGGGGTTACTCCCGCGCGGGTCCGCACCAGATTCACATCCGTCATAGCCTCAGCAGTTTTGCCCAGGCGCAGGTTAGCTTCGGCGCGCATCAGATATAGATCTGACAGACGGATCATAGCCCAGTCATTGTCCTGATCAGTTACTGTGTTGTTACGCTGGATCTCGTACTTACCCAGACGGGCGCCCGCTCCCTGGTACTCAGGATCCGACGAGGTAAACTCATCTGTACGTACCTCAGGAGTAAATACCAGCGGAAGACCCGCGTCTGTCAGCAGCTGAGTACCATCGGCCGCATACTGAGGGCCGACGATAAACATACGCTTGCGGACGTCATTGTTTTCGAACGAGTTATAGAACTCAGCCAGGGAGCAGAAACCATTCCACGGAGTATCAGCCAGACCGTAGGTGAGCTTGTTACCATAGTGTAGGGTACGGTACGGGATGTTCATACCCCCCGCCTGAAAACGATCAAACGGAATAGCCCAGACGTTTTCGTTAGAATTCTCATTGCGTACAGCAAAGTTCTCGAAGAAGTTAGACGACAGCGAGTACTCGCCTGAGTTGATGATCAGCGTAGTCTCATCGATCACTTTCTGCCATTCGGGTGCTCCTTTGTATACCTGTGCGTTCAGGTACAGCTTGGCCAGCAGGGCGTGAGCCGTCATCTGGTTGATGCGTCCGTAGGACTCTCCCTCGATCAGGTTGGGCAGCGCCTCTCTGAGCTCTTTCTCTACAAAGGCATATACCTCCGCTCTGGGGCTGTTGGTTACCTGCGTAGCACCCGATCCTTCGGTAATGATAGGTACGTTACCAAAAGTATCCAACGCTATGAGGTAGTAGAAGGCACGTACGGCCCGCAGCTCCGCAACCGCGTTGGTGTTATTTCCTACCTGCGGGATCAGGTTGTTGATGGTGTTGATACCTGTCTCGTACAACCAGCCCCAGATATTGTTGATACGGCTGTGGGTGGTAGCCCAGGTGTGGCGGTTGTAGTTGAGCCACTCACCACCATCGTACCAGTCCCGACCGCGGGTAGGTACCAGCATCACGTCGGTGGTTACTTCGGTATTATGAATATGTTCGGCATAGCCACGTATGCCCGAATAGGCAGGACCAAGAAGAGCCGCCAGCTGCTCGGGAGTTCCTCCGAAGCCTTCTTTGGGAATGATCCCATACACTGACTCTTCCAGATTGGTACAGGAAGCCATCGTAATAGCGCCCGCCAATGCCAGATAGATTAATGATTTTCTCATAGTTGCTACTATTGTTAGAATCTTCTTTACGTTTTTTTCGGCCGTTTAGTATCAGTACTCTGTATATCAGTTAACTAATACCTACAGATCATTAGAATGAAAGGTTAACACCTAACTGGAACGAACGTGAGCGGGGGAACTGCTGCTTGGTATAGATACCAGAGTTGATAGTACCAGCAGTGAGTTCGGGATCTACGCCCTTGAACTTCGTCAGCACAAACAGGTTGTTTCCGGATACATACACCTGCGCGTTTCTGAGCACACCTTTGACAGGGATGTTGTAGCCTAGTCGGAAGTTAGACAGACGAACGAAGCTACCATCCTCCACAAAATAACCGAAGGCGTCGGTAAGCTCAGAGCGGATGGGCGAATCAGCCGCACCACGCAGCGTGTTTTCGTCAGGGATACGACCCGTAGTACGGAAGTACTGCATCCGCTCGGCGTTGAATATCTTATTACCAAACGCACTGTTCAACAGGAAGCTCAGGTTGAAGTTGCCGTAGGTGAAGTTGTTGGTCAACGAAGCAGTCACCTTAGGTAGCGGACTTCCAAGTACCCGTCGGTCAGCCTGGTTGAGCTGCGAAGTACCCGACTCATCCACCGCCGAGTAGGTGCTTCCGTCGGCCGCCCGGATTACGTACTGTCCTTCTGAGTTGATCTCAACTACTTCGTAGCCGTAAATAGCACCGATAGGTGATCCGGCCTGAATTACGTTGAAGTTAACGTTGGAAGTACCGCGGGTAGCCGCTCCCAGATCCGTACCAATGAAGATCTGCTCAGGGGCATTGAAGATACCGCTCGACAGGCCTACTACCTCGTTCTTCAGGGTAGCTCCTGCAAATACAGCCTCCCACTTAAAGCCAGGCTTATCAATGATCAGACCGTTCAGTGATAGCTCCACCCCGCTGTTGCGCATCGAACCTACGTTAGCCAGAATGGTCGGGTACAGAGGTCGGATGGAGAGGGGAGCTGTTACTTCGTACAGCAGATCACGGGTATTACGGACGTAGTAGTCAAGTGAACCGGTCAGTCGGAAGTTCCAGAGTACAAAGTCGATACCGGCTCCGTAGTTTTCGTTTACCTCCCACTTCAGGTCAGGGTTGGGGTTCTGTACGGGGCGGTACGAAGGCAGCCAGTTACCATTGTCGTAGTACCGGTCGCCAGGTCCCAGCAGCGCCAGGGTAGTATAAGGTCTGATACCCTCGGAGTTACCCGTCTGACCGTAGTTAACACGCAGCTTCAGGTTATTGATGGTTTCGTTGCCTTTCAGGAAGTCTTCCTCACTCAGGGTCCAGCCCAATGAAGCCGCCGGGAAAAGTCCCCACTTGTTGTTAGCTCCAAACTTGGTCGACCCATCCTGGCGAAGGCTTACGGTAGCGAAGTACTTCTCATTAAGAGCAGCCGTAGCACGACCGAAGAAAGAGATCAGCTTGTAGTTGCTGCGGTACGAGTTTACGGCATCGCTGGCACGCTGTCCCAGGGCCAGACCGGCACCCGCACCCAGGTTATCAAACAGGATGTCGTCGGTGATAAAGTTGTTGTTACGGGCCGCAAAACCTTCGGTAGTCACATCCTGGTACGAATAACCACCCAGTACGCCCAGGTTGAGGCCGCTGATCTGCTTGCTGTAGTTAAGAGTAAGTTCCAGCAGCTTGTCATCGGTAGGAGGCATAAATCCAAAAGCATCATTAACCGGACCTACGTTGGTACCTCTAACCGCCAGACCCTGGGCAGCAATACCCGACTTGGGCACGCGGCTTCTATAGAAGTTTACATTCTGGTTGTATCCTTTGAGGGCTCCGTTTACGCCAAAGGTCAGGTCGTTGGTAATGCTGTAGCGCAGGTTGAGGTTACCCAGGTACTCAAATGACTTGGAGTACTGCGTAGTTTCGTTGAGTTCGGCCACAGGGTTGAAGATCGAGAACGCTCCCAGACGCTCGAAGTAGCCAGCCATTGAGGGAGTCTGCTCGTTGGGATCGGTCGTATACACCGGGTCGGTAGGCAGGTTGGTGATCGCATAGGCAAAAGCCGCGTAGTTCACAAAGTCACGCTTGCCAGTAATAGCCGACAGGCTGGTCCCGATTCTTAGCTTTCCGTTCAGAGCGGTCTGGTCCAGGTTGATACGGGCACTTACCCGCTCATAACCCGACTTCTGTACTACCCCCTTCTGGTTCAGATAACCCAGTGAAGCCCGGTAGCTGAAGTTTTCGGTACCACCCGAGAAAGCCAGATCCTGCTGATTGACCGGAGCCGTGCGAGTAATTTCATTGAACCAGTTGGTGTTGGCACCTCTGTCGTCCAGGGTAAAGCCCAGCTGGCGGGAAGCCGCACGGTACTCCTCGGCACTCATATAGTCAGGAGCCTTAGCTACCCGGCTGAAACCCGTGTACGCATTGTAATCAACACTGGCTGCTCCGCTTCTACCACGCTTGGTAGTGATGATAATTACCCCGTTAGAAGCGCGTGACCCGTAAATAGCAGCCGAAGATGCATCACGAAGTACATCTACACTTTCGATGTCGTTGGGGGAGATGTTCTGAATGGGTACCCCGGGTACTCCGTCTACTACGTACAAGGGTTCCGAACCGGCGGTCAGTGATCCTACCCCGCGCAGACGTACCGTAGGACGGGCGTTGGGGTCACTACCAGTCTGGGTAATATTAAGACCAGCCACTTTACCCTGTACGGCCTCGAGTGGGTTGGTAACTACCCCGGCGTTGAACTCCCGGCTGCTGATGCTGGAAACGGTACCCGATATCTCTCTGCGCTTCTGAGTACCATATCCTACTACTACCACCTCTTCCAGCGCCTTGGTATCTTCGGCTAAGGTTATGTTGATGGTAGTACGGCTATTGATCGGTACTACCTCATTTTTATATCCCACAAAGCTGAATACGAGGGTAGCCGTTGCCGGAGCCGAAATAGTGTACCCACCGTCCACATCCGTGTTGGCACCGCGGGTTGTACCTTGTATCGTAACAGCCACCCCGGGCATTCCCATGCCGCTGATATCTGTTACTTTTCCTGTAACGGTTATATCCTGGGCCATCACCAGGCCAACTGAAACTAACAGAGCCACTGCTGTCAGCCAGAGACGGTTTAGGCCCACATAGTCCCGTTTACGACTAGTTGAGTAGGATTGGTTCCTCATAGGTTGATTGATTGTTGGTTAAATTAAAAGTACTACTGCAGGTCTTTATTTCTCCGAGCGAAGAGGCGAGAGGACGATTTCCGGTTTGTAACAATGCAAGGCAGCCGCCGGAATAGCATTCGGGTGTGCCGGGGAATAAGCGAGCACTTTGTAATCAGATGTAGAACAGTACTTGAAGAAAGTAGAATCAGTCATAGGCAATGCTACTTAGAGACAAAATGTTGAATCCATTATTCCATCAAACGCAGTAGAAGGCACCTTCCATCTGCTTTACGATATACCCTACATCAATAAGTCCTATACTATGTCAGAATATTGATATATACATGCAAATATATGCAAATTCATACGCAGAAAACAAGAAATGTTTGCATTTGTTTACTATGACCTCTTACTTCCTTTCTCATGCTAAAGGACGAACGTCAGCACTGGATTTTAAATAAGCTGGATAAGTGCAAAAAGGTATCTCTTGTAGCCATCAGTCGGGAGTTGGCCGTATCGTACGACAGCATCCGGCGTGACATCATAGAACTAGAGGAACGTGGCCTTCTAAAAAAAGTACATGGCTGGGCCATTGCTAATTGCTACCTACCGACCCAGGCGGGTAAGGTCATTCCCAGTCCCAACACAGAGCTATCGTCCATAGCCAGCAAGGCTCAGCGACTTTTCAGGAATGGCCAGACCATCCTGATGGATGGCGGCATCACCAATCTGCATATAGCGGAGCAGATACCGCTCTATCTGGAGGCAACCGTGATCACCAACAGTCCCCGGCTGGCTATTTCACTGACTAATCATCCTAGCGTAGAGGCGATTATACTTGGTGGCGCCTACCACAAAAATCACCAGATCACCCTCGGCAGCGAAACGTCACTGCAGCTTCGCCACTTCAAGGCTGACCTTTATTTTATGGGAGTATCGGGTATACACCCCAAAGAGGGTATCACCATCCGGCACTACGAAGAGTCGCAGCTCAAGCGGCAGATGATGACTGTAGCGGCGCATACCATCGTGTGTGCCACCACCGAAAAAGTCAATAAAGTGGAGACCTATCAGGTATGCCAGCTCAGGGACGTCGGGACCCTTATTACCGGTAGTTCTGACACAGTGCTGGAATCCAATAAATGGCCGCACCAGAATGTGCAAATTCTGTAAAATTTACTATGTAAGGTAGTTGATACATGCGTAACTTTGGGGATATTTTGGTTCTTAGTTACTAAGTATGACACCTCTTCCCCCTGTTACAAATGCTGACCTGGAACAACTGGCCGGTCAGCTTGACGGTGAACTCCACTTTGATAATACCATGCGTACGGTGTACGCCACCGACGCCTCCGCCTACCGCGAAATGCCACTGGCCGTGGCTATGCCTTCCACGCACGAGGATCTGAAGCGTCTCATTGCTTACGCCAGCCAGAAAGGCATATCGCTGATCCCGCGCACAGCGGGTACATCGCTGGCCGGACAGGTAGTAGGAGCTGGAATAGTAGTAGATGTTTCGCGCAAGTTCAACCGCATCCTCGAGATCAACGCCGAGGAGCGTTGGGTACGGGTAGAGCCGGGCGTCGTACGGGATGAGCTCAACATGGCACTGAAGCCCTACGGCCTGTACTTCGGCCCCGAAACCTCTACGGCCAACCGCGCCATGATTGGGGGAATGGTAGGTAATAACTCCTGCGGCTCCAACTCGGTCGTATACGGCAGTACCCGTGAGCACCTGCTGGAGGTCAAGGCCATCCTGGCTGATGGTTCCGAAGCTACTTTTGGCCCCATGTCGGCCAATGAGCTACGCGCTAAGACAAAAAGTCCGAATAAACTGGAAGCACAGATCTACCAGAAAACCGTAGATATACTGGACAATCCGGTGAACCAGGCCGAGATTCGTAAGAACTTTCCGAAGCGGTCCATCGAGCGGCGTAATACCGGCTACGCGCTGGATATGCTGCTCGACTGTCAACCTTTTACCGCCGACGGACCCGAGTTCAATATGTGTCGGCTCATAGCCGGTTCGGAAGGTACTCTCTGCTTCCTGACTGAGATAAAGGTTAATATAGTACCTCTGCCTCCCAAGACGCAGGGACTGGTGTGCGCCCACTTCAATACCATTGATGAGACACTACGGGCTACCATCATCGCCCTCAACTACAAGCCACAGGCCGTAGAGCTGATCGATAGCTACGTACTGGAATGTGCGGCTGCCAACCCGGAGCAGCGCAAAAATGCCTTCTTCGTAAAAAATACGGATGCGGGCGAGTACCCGGCCATTCTGGTAGTAGACCTGTCGCGTGAGACACCCGAGGAGGTAGAGAAGCTGGCGGCCGATATGGAAGCCGAAATGCGGGCCGCTGGGCTGGGATTCCACTTCCCGCTGCTCTTTGGTGAAGATACCAAGAAGATCTGGACCCTGCGCAAGGCGGGACTGGGTCTGCTGGCCAACCTGCCCGGCGACGAAAAGGCCGTAGCTGTAATCGAGGATACCGCCGTGGACGTGTACGATCAGCCGGACTACATCCGCGACTTCAACGAGATTCTTAAAAAGCATAATATGTCGGCGGTGCACTACGCCCACGCCGGCTCGGGTGAGCTGCACCTGCGCCCCATCATCAACCTGAAGACCCAGGAAGGTCACCGGCAGTTCCGCCTCATTGCGGAAGAGATTGCGGCCCTGGTGAAAAAGTACGATGGCTCGCTGTCGGGTGAGCACGGCGACGGGCGCCTGCGGGGAGAATTCATCCCCAAAATGGTGGGTGAGCATAATTACGGGCTCTTCAAAGAGCTCAAAAAGACCTGGGATCCGCAGACGGTCTTCAACCCCGGTAAGATTGTGGACACGCCGCCCATGGATACCTTCCTCAGGTACGAGGCCGACCAGCAGACGCCCGAGTTCAAGACGTACTTCCGCTACCCTGATCAGGACGTACTGCAGCACGCCGAGCAGTGCAACGGCTCCGGTGACTGCCGCAAAACCCAACTGAGCGGAGGTACCATGTGCCCCAGCTACATGGCCACCCGTAACGAGAAGGACACCACCCGCGCCCGGGCCAACATCCTGCGCGAGATGCTGACCCGCTCCGATAAGCCCAACCGCTTCGACCACCACGAGATCAAGGAGGTGTACGACCTGTGCCTCGCCTGTAAGGGCTGTAAAGGCGAATGTCCCTCCAACGTCGACGCGGCTAAGCTCAAGATGGAGTTTCTACAGCAGTACCACGATGCCAACGGTCTGCCGATGCGCTCGTGGCTGGTGGGTAACTTTTCCAGGATGACCGGACTGGCCAGCTACGTACCCTGGGGCTATAACCTGATCTTCAAGAATGCACCGCTGCGTCGGGTAGCTAATAAGATAGTTGGCTTCCACCCCGACCGCACCATGCCCCTGCTGCACAGCACTACGCTGAAGAGCTGGCATACTATGCGTAAGCAAACGGCTAAAGCGGATCGGCAGGTGTACCTGTTCTGCGATGAGTTTACGAACTTTAATGACGTAGAGATAGGCCAGAAGTCCATTATGCTGCTGGAAAAACTGGGCTACGAGGTAGTCATTCCTGACCATGGTCCATCGGGGCGCCCCCAGCTGTCGAAAGGAATGCTGCGGGATGCAAAGAAGATTGCCGATAAGAACGTGCGGATGCTCAAAGACGTTGTGTCATTTGAAAGCCCGCTGATTGGTATCGAGCCTTCGGCCATCCTGACGTTCCGCGATGAGTACCCCGACCTGGTGAGCGAAGAGCTAATCGAAGACGCCAAAGCCCTTGCCAAAAATACGCTGCAGCTGGATGAATTTATCGCCCGTGAGATTGACGCCAAGCGCATTTCGAAGAGCCTGTTCAAGCAGGAGAAGAAGCTGATCAAGCTACACGGTCACTGCCAGCAGAAAGCTATATCCAGTCTGGTACCTACCAAGAAGATGCTCTCGCTGCCCGAGAACTACACCGTACAACTCATTCCAAGTGGATGCTGCGGGATGGCGGGCTCGTTCGGCTACGAGGAAGAGCATTACGATGTATCCATGAAGATTGGAGAACTGGTGCTGTTCCCGACGGTACGTCAGCAGCCCGAAGAGGTCATCATCGCTGCACCGGGTACCAGTTGCCGACACCAGATACACGATGGTACCGGCCGCCGCGCCATGCACCCGGCTGAGATCCTGTGGGAGGCACTGGCCTAAGATATATCACTAAAAAGGGACGCCCATCGGCGTCCCTTTTTGATTTCTACTCTACGTAGTCCAGCTCTTTGCCGTAGGTTTCCTCCATGTACCAAAGCGAGAACAAGGCTATGGCAAAGCATAAAACACCTACCATGGCTCCGGCTTCTATCACGCCCCAGTCTGGCTTGAGGTACTGGTACAGGGGTAAGGTAAGCAGCACCGTTGCACGTACATTGTTAGCAACGGAAGTGGTAACGGTAGCCCGCAGATTGGTACCAAACTGCTCGGCCGTAGTGGTCAAGAACATGGCTATGTAGCCGATCGAAAAGCCCAGCCAGGCATAACAGGCATAGAGCGTACTGGCTGAGCGAATACCGCCGTACAGTAGCCACACGCAGCCCACAAAGGTCATGGCGATCATAATGCCAATGGCCTTCCGGCGCGAGCGCAGCCACTGGCTCAGCAGGCCACTGAAGAAGTCTCCCAATACCACCCCTATGTAGGTATAGAGTACCGTACGCCCGGCCTGTACCTCTTCAGTAAGCCCCAGGGCCTTGGCAAATTCATTCCCAAAAGTGGCGTATATCCCAATGACCAGGTAGGTAGGCAGAGCCATTCCCATGCAGCGCAGGTACCGGATCAGGCGCGAGCGCTTGGAAAATATCGTCCACCACTGCCCCCGCTTTACGCCCTGCTCCACCCGGTCGAATAGGATGGACTCCAGTACATTCACCCGCATGGCCAGCAGTACCAGTCCCATCCCGCCACCGATCCAGTAGGCGGTCCGCCAGTCGGACAGAGATACAGTAAAGAAAGCTGCGATAGCTCCGAGCAGGCCTACTCCCGCCACCACGGAGGCTCCGTAGCCGCGTAGCTCTTTGGGGAGTATTTCAGCGATAAGAGTGATGCCTGCTCCCAGTTCACCGGCCAGGCCCAGCCCCGCCACAAAGCGCAGCAACGCGTATACTTCGGGATCCTTAACAAAGCCACAGAGAATATTAGCGATGGAATACATCAGGATAGAGCCAAAGAGAACGGACCGCCGTCCCATCTTATCCCCCCACACACCCCAGGCGAAGCCTCCCAGCAGCAGACCGGCCTGCTGCCAGTTATACACCCGCGCCCCCACAGTTGACACCTCCTCTTCCGAGAGGCCCATGTCCCGCAGGCTGGGCACCCGGACGATATTAAATAGCAACAGATCATAAACATCCACAAAGTAGCCAAGTGCCGCTACAATCACGGGAAGGCTCAATACGGTGCGTAGGGTACTAGGTTGAGAGGAGGAGGAAGTAATCATAGTGAGGTATTAGCTGATAGCTGTTAGTAATTAGCTTTTTAATTACCGAGGTATGGAGAATTTTTACAGAAACAAAAAGAGTAGGGAGACTTCGAATACCTGTGAGCTTTCCTCATTTCTACTTCGTGCCGGGCCGCCGGTGCGGTAAAAATAGTAGTTGTTGCATCTATTTTAGCTAATCGCTAACACCTATGAGCTAACAGCTAGAAAAAACCGCTGGATCTTACTCGATCGGCGGCTTCCTTCTCATGCTTTTCACGGCAGACTTTCGCTGCTTTTTCTGCAAGCGCTCCACTACCGAAGCCTGGGTGGGGCGGGTGGCTTTTCGTTTCTTTTGTACAATGAAGGCTTCGCGGATGAGGCGGTCAAACTTTTGTACTACCTTGTCCTTATTGGCCAGCTGCGAGCGCTCCGTTTGGTGATATAGCACCAGTACCCCCTCCTGCGTGAGCTTATTAGCCAGCTTTTCCAGCAGCGTCGCCTTCTGCTCCTCGCTCAGCACGGCCGAGCTAGGTACATCAAATCGCAGCTCTACCTTCGTTTCTACTTTATTCACATTCTGCCCCCCTTTTCCACCGCTGCGGGCGGTCTGGAACTGGAGTTCAGAATGTAGCTGTTCTGGATTGATCATTACAATCAGCAATAATTTGTTGTACTACTTCTTTTAAAACGGGGAGTTCTTTGACTACAACTACCCATACCATCCGCACAGAAACTCCGAAATACTCGTGAACTATAATATTTCTGAACCCCTTGATGCCTCGCCAGTCGATGGAGGTATACTTTGCCTTAGTTTCAACCGACAGTGCATTTACCGCCTCACCAATAATAGTAAGCTGCCTTTCGGTTGCGCTTCTGACCAATGAATTGAATTTGAATTTTTCAAAATCAAGGTCTGCCACGTAGACCTCAATCTCTTGTATGGACTCCAGAATATGCTGGCTCGCTGACAATCATCAAGCAGGTTTCTCATAAATTAACTTTTTGTCCTTCTCAATAAAAGGGCGCAGGTAAGGCGACAGGCCATCTTCGGTTACTACGTCTACATCTTTACCTAATAGTTCTTTCAGATCTTCCAGGATTCGCCCTAAATCAAATAGACTCACCATTGTCTCAGGATCGAAATCAAGCAGAAGATCCACGTCACTGTCAGTAGTTTGTTCATCACGAGCATATGATCCGAAAATGTACGCTCTTTGTACAGATGTAGCCCGCAAATAGCCTACGATTTTTTCCTTTACTTCCTGCTCCATGGTAATCCCTGTTTATTCACCAAAAGGTATCTAAGTTAGAGCAATACTACTCTATCTTCCACTTCATAAAATTTCGTACCTCCGTAAAGTTCAGTTGTTCGTACAGAGGCTTACCGGCACTGGATGCGTTGAGGGTGACGGAGCCTATCTCCTCCTGCCGACACCAGTCCAGGATGGTTTCCATGATGAACCGCGCCAGTCCCAGTCGGCGGTACTGGGGCTCCACGAATACATTCAGAATATGAGCCTGCTGGTCCGACTTACTCACTCCGCCCCTGCCATCCGGATAAGGTGCTACGCGCCGGAGCAGCAAGCCTCCTCCCCCAACGATGGTAGCCGGATCAGAAACGGGGGCGACTACCCAGCCCAGGTAGCTTCCGGCCGGAACGGCTTCCCGGAAGTAGTCTATACCCAGCCGGTACATTTCGTCGTAACTTTCGGGGAGGATATCTTTCATGGCGAGCCACATCTGGCTGCGGTGCCGGCTCAGCGCCTCTACGTCCAGTACGGTAGCGCGCCGGATCATAAAATCAGATCGTGAGGGTTGGGTACTCATGGGTAAAGGGTCTATCTCCGCAAAATACAGCGTTTAAGGCCGCATTGTAAAGCCTTTTGCCCAAACGCTTCTTTACAATCCTGAAAAAATTCCCTAAGTGGTGAGAAACAGCAATTCTGACATGGTGGTCCGGGACGAAAAAGCAACATTCGACCTTAACAAGGAGTTGGAGAGGTATAGTTGCTATTAATTTGCTATACCATGGCGTTTCGCTTTTTAAGAAAGCCCAGTTCGGGCGGCCCGGTTGCCTCCTATACCTTGCTCCACTTCCCCCTGCGTCATGCACGCTGGGCTCTGGCCCGCATGGGTGAGCGCCGTTTAACGCTATCCCCACCTCCGGGGGCGCTATTCAGCCGGATGATGGGTTGTGGCCGCAACGGGTTTAGTCCCCTACCCGACTTGCGCCGCTACGCGTTGGTAGCTTCCTGGGAAAGTACCGAAGCAGCCCTCCGGTTTTTTGAGTCCGACCATTTTGCCCCCTACACCTCCCATACCACCGAACACTATACCGTACTGATGGCTCCTGTCCAGTCGCATGGCCAGTGGGACGGGCTAAATCCCTTTGCTACTACTACGCCTGTGGTAACCTCTCTCGAAGATCCGCTGGTGGTACTTACCCGCGCTACTATCCACACCCGTAAGCTACTTGATTTCTGGCGGCATGTACCCCAGGCGCGGTCAGGGCTGAAAGGCTCACCGGATCTGCTCTATGCGCAGGGTATTGGTGAAAATCCATTGACGCAGCAGGCTACCGTCAGTATCTGGAAGAGCAGTACCGCCGTCCGCCAGTTTGCCTACCAAAAGACCTCCCACAAGGACATCGTACGCCTGACCCGCGAGCGCAACTGGTACCGCGAGGAACTCTTCGCCCGCTTTGTGCCAATAGCCACACAGGGTACTATGGAAGGGAAGGATTTGCTGGGGGAGTACTTGTATACAAATCAATTATAAGGTAGTTCTTGAGAATGCTCCACTTTGAGGATTATGATAGATTGAGTAAGTTTAGGTGCGATCTAAAAGCATCTACTATCATGAAATTCGGTAAGACAATAAAGATATTTCTTATTGACGGAGATCCTAATGGGCGAATGGCCTGCGAACTGTCTAATTGGACAGGCAAAGCCTATAAAGTACCTCGTATTCAAGTAAAGGATTGTGCTGATAGAATAGACTTAAACAATACAGGAATCTATCTGCTACTTGGAAAGAATGAAGAGGGACAAGATCAGGTATATATCGGTGAAGCTGAATCCATTCTGAAACGGCTAACGCAGCATCTTACTCAAAAAGATTTCTGGAATGAAGTAGTTGTCTTTATTAGCAAGGATGAAAATCTGAATAAGGCACACGTTAAATATCTGGAAAACAGGCTATATGAACTAGCTCATACTTCAAATAGATATAAGATTGATAATACTGTTACACCAACACAGTCTTCTATTTCCGAATCTGACAGGGCAGAGATGGAAGAGTTCTTAGAGAATATAAAGCTACTTGTAAATACACTTGGGCATAAGGTATTCGAAGAAAAGCGAGAGGTTAAAACAAAAGCAAAGAAACAAGAGTCATTTTACATCGAAGCACCCCGTGGGGCATATGCACAAGGTGAACCGACCTCTGAGGGATTTGTCGTATTTAAAGGCTCAAAAATTGCTACTTCAACCGTCTCTTCTTTTCCTCCTTATATGCAAAAGCTCAGACAAGAGCTTTTAGACAAAAAAATTATAATCCCTAATGGAGAATATTTAGAGCTTATAGATGACTACATTTTTGGAAGCCCTTCTACTGCTGCTGCACTTGTGATGGGGCGCAGTGCCAATGGACTTACAGAGTGGAAGTTGCCTAGTGGCCTAAACTTAAAAAGATACGAATCGGAAGGGGAGCCAATACTTGACGGCTTGTCAATAGCAAAAGCGGGAATAATAACATCAATATCACTAACTCAATAAATTGACATTCAATCTCATAATCAAATAAATCCCTGCCAAAAGCATTATCTTGGCAGGGATTTATTTTTAAAATACATTCACACTTAACCCAGCCCGGAACGAGAAATTCTGGTCCAGGTAGGGGTTGCCGGCGGCCCATCCGGCTGTTTTGGCAGTAACGGCACCATTCAGCAGCACTGACCTGGAGATTCTGTACTTGGTAGTAAGGTCCAGCGAACCACCGGCCGTGCTTTCAGTCGCGAAGTAGCTCTGGTCTTTGGGCTGCATCCATCCCTTTAGATGGACCGATACCAGCCATCTGTTCGTCAGGGCTCCGTCTATGAGGCCCAGTTCTACACCCGGTAGGGTCATGTTACGGTTGGAGTACCGGTGGAAACCCACCACATATTTTCCATAGTACAGCTGAATAGGTACCACCAGTGCCACATCATTTCCAAAGTGCGTAGGATAGTACTGCCCCATGAAGTTGAATGAGAAATGAGAGCCCAGGTTGATCCGGTTGATAAAGAATATGGCCGGGTTGATAAAGTTGATCAGCGATAGCTTCTTCTGCTCTAACAGGAAGTCCTGCGCTTCGGGCGAAAGATCACTAAAGCCTACCCGGCGATTGACACCTTCCCCACCGGGAAATTTGTCGCGATCCGTATAAGGCTTGTCGGGATTGAACATATCGTACGCCCAGGCCGTAAAGTCAGAGCCCGCGTAGTCCCGCTGCTCAGCCGTAGGATCTTCAAAATTCGGGGCTCCGTCCTTCACCCTATCCGACACTTCGCTGGTGGAAAACTTGAGGTAGTTATACACATAGTGCGCGCTATACAGGTACAGGGCGTTTTTGTACGCGGACCGGCGGTAGAAGAAGTCCTGCTGAACGTTGGTAAGGGTAGTAAGGTTTTGAGCATGTGCCCCTGCTACATATGAGTGCAACAAGCCTGACACGTTATTGGTCTTTAAGCTGGCCAGCGCTTCGTCCGTTACACCGTACACCGTACCATCCCAGCGGCTCCCGATCCAGTTACCGTTTTTGGAAGATACTCCATTCACTCCCAGCACCGATCTATGAAACTCTTCGTGCGCCCATATCCCCAGCGGGATAGGCAGTTCGCTGCCGTACTTGGCAAAGCCCAACCCAAGCGCGTAGTTCAGGGCCTGGTTGGACACATTTCGCCGGCTGAATCGGGACTGCCACTTTACCGGCTTCACGATGGCATTGCCTACTTTACTAAGTCCGTAGAATCCGAGGTCATAAAAGCTATTGCTCAGCTCGAGGGCCTGGTTCATGGAAGGGTACGACCGGACGATGTCCTTATTCTGAGGCATGTCAATGACGGGTACCTGTAAGCGGAGTTTGTAAACGGTAGAATCCTGGGCAAGAACATGGGTGGCTATCAGGCATAGTAGTACCAGGATAGCAGAAATTGCTAACTTTTTCATGGCTAAATACGTAATTAAATTAGTGGTTTGAAGAAATTTTAACGGGGGCTTGATTGGTAAGTTGAAGAGCCGTTTCAAGAACAGGATCTTTTCCGGCCAGCAGGTCCGCGATGGTAGGTACTACCTCATGGTCGGGTACTACGCCCCGGTGCTGCCGGGCAGGATTATTAACCGCCTGATGGTACTTCCACAACGGAATACCCAGTACCAGATTAGAGTGCGGTAGGTCTACAATGGCGAAGAACCCACTGTTGTTTGTAGTGTATCCACCGCCGGTTTCCTCCCCAATGAAGGTGGCCCGCTTATGATGGTGGGCAATAGAAGCAAACTCAGAGGTTACCGAAAAGCTGTGTCCATTGGTCAGGATGTATACTTTGCCCTTGTAGTTATCTTTCTGCGGCTTCTGACGCTTCAGATTGCTGTGGTACTTCCAGTGGTACTCACCATCCTTTTTAGACAGTACCTGTCGGTAGATACCGAAGAACCAGGGCGTATAGGCGTGTTCCGAGAAGCTAAACTTCTTGTTGGTGTTGGTCGTGACCTTGGTGTAGTACTCGTATGGCTTGTCGGTCAGGTACGAGTACAGCAGCGACCCGTAGCTATCCTTTCCGCCTTCGTTGTTCCGGATGTCAATGATCAGGGAGCTTACACCTCTTTTGTTGATTTCTCTGAACGACTCTTCCAGAAACTTTTCGAAACTGGATTCTTTACTTTCAAACCAGAATGTTTTCAGCGTGAGCAGCGCGGTACCATTTTTCAGGAATTTAAGCGCCAGCTGATTCTCCTGCAGGTGTTTCAGATCTTTTTTGATACTTTCATTTACGACTGTATACGGCACACCATCTACTTTCGTACTTTCTCTATTTCCGGCCGCATTTTTATATTCGACCACGTAAGAATCTGTCTCTTCAATAAAGGTAGAATAGTAGCCACTAAAATAATTATTCAGCTCGAGGTACTTTCCTGTTTCGGTGGCTCCGTCCGCAAAGCTATTGTAAGCCATTAACTGATCAACTACTTCCTGTATTGGCTTTTTATTGATAGAAATAATCTCGGCACCAGCGGGAATTACATCATCCCCCGTATAGCTTTTCCAGGCAAATACTCCGTTTTTAGAAAAGTAAAGTTTAACCGGAAATAGTTTATTCTGGTGAAAAGGAAATTTAATATCCTCTTTATTCTTCACCATAAACTTCACGTGCCCACAACCGATCATGGTTACTACCGGAGTCAGTAACTTATAAAATTCCTGTTGGCTGAGAGGTCGGGTAATGGACTGCGAAACCTGATTAAAGGCACTATCCATTCTGGCCTTTGACGAGTGGGTGTACAACCCGGGGTGCGCCTCCTCCAGCGCCGTACGAAACAGTCGTAAATCCTCCTTCAGATACTGGGTCTGGATCAGGGCGGGAGGCTCGGTAGTCTGTCCCATGCACGAAGGCAGGGTCAGACAGTGCATAAGCAGCAGATACAATTTCACTAGTGTTTTCATGGCTATAATTGTTTTGATTCTGCTGCAAATTTGGGGAGTCCAGACGTCCCAATCGTCCGAGCCGATAAGTTCAGACCACTACTTTTTGTCCCGCTGCGAACTGTGAGGGCGTAATTCCGGTAATTTTCTTGAATACGGAGTTAAAAGTAGCCTTAGAACTGAACCCAGCCTCCATAGCTACGGCCAGAATGGTGTAGTGCTTATATTGCTCATTGAGCAATAGCTCCTGCGCAGCCTGTACCCGGTACTCATTGATAAAGGTGAAGAAGTTCTTGCCGAGCTTGTCATTGATCACCTGAGACAGGTGGTGCTTCGGGATGCCGGTATCATTCGACAGGTTCTGAAGGGTGTAGTCATTGTTGAGGTAAGGTTTGTTGGTACTCATGTACAGCAGTAGCCTTTCGGCATAGCCAGTAGCCTGTTCATCGGGTATACCTGACTTTTCATATTTCACGGGCTCCGCATTTTCGGCTGGCTCTGGTGCGGTAACCGGAGTAACCGGAGCGACTGATTTATTCTGCCGAATAATTTCTTTATTAAATATCTCGGGCTGCGAAAGTGCTTTGTACCCTATCCAGTAAATACAAACAATTACGCCCAGATAATGAAAATGATACGCATCTTCAACAAAAGGTATATTGAATTTCTTACTATAAAATACCGCAACAGAAAACAGTAGTAAGGCAAAGATGAATGTAATTAACTGCTGTAACCAATTAAGCTTTTTCTCTTTTAACTCGGAAAAATTATCGAGAATATTCTTCTTGTGATTATGAATATGCACCAGGGCCAGAATTGCGTAGGTAATATGAATAAAATTAGTCACCTGATTCAGGATACCAAAATCATCCAGCGAAGCTTTTTCAAAATTAGTAAGGTACAGTCTTTTTTCAGCGGCAGATTTTAGGTAGTAAGGTAACAGCAACAAGAAATACGTGAAGAACGGGATAAAGTGCAGCAGGTCTTTCGGCCTGAACCGGGGCTTTTCGCTGGATACTTTTACCGTAAACAGGTAGATCAGCGGGCCGAACAGAGTCGGCAGCAACCAGCCTACCTTGCTCAGATGGGGAAACCTCAGGAAAAAGTCGCGGGTATCAAACCCTACCAGGACCGATTGGGCAGATATGGCTAGTATAAGGACAGCCAGTAGCCTATTGGCTAATTGGTTTTTTTTCTGCCTGACCAGCAGAAAAGATACAAGCGCTCCCTGTACAGCACCCGCGGCCAGTAATATCTGCAGTAAAAACATGGATGTACTATTTATTTATACAAAGAAAGAGAGGTTTTGGCAAAGATAAAGTACCAGCCCCACTCATTTTAAGCCTCCTGTGCCTGCTTAGTACCCATTCCTGTATACGCCCTCTTTTCCCTTTGTATCCATTGTAGCTCGTGGGTACTCCTGAGGCTGATTCTGTGGATAGGTATATACAAAGAAATAAGCCGCCTCAACTAGTGAGGCGGCCTACCAATCAGCAACTTAGTACCACTACTTACAAATACAATTCACTTCCCTTCGCCAGAAACTCGCTGCTTTTATCAGCCATGCCCTGCTGAAGAGCTTCCTCTTCGGCGGTACCCTGGGCGTCGGCATAGGCCCTTACCTCCTGCGTGATCTTCATGGAGCAGAAGTGGGGACCGCACATGGAGCAGAAGTGGGCGACTTTGGCACCTTCGGCCGGTAGTGTCTCGTCATGGAACTCGCGGGCTGTATCCGGGTCCAGCGACAGGTTAAACTGGTCGTCCCAGCGGAACTCAAAGCGGGCCTTGCTCAGGGCGTTGTCGCGGTACTGCGCTCCCGGATGCCCCTTGGCCAGGTCAGCTGCGTGGGCAGCGATCTTGTAGGTGATTACCCCGTCCTTTACGTCCTTCTTGTTTGGTAGTCCCAGGTGCTCCTTGGGTGTTACGTAGCACAGCATGGCGGTACCGTACCAGCCGATCATGGCCGCCCCGATGGCCGAGGTAATATGGTCGTAGCCGGGGGCGATGTCGGTCGTTAAGGGGCCCAGCGTGTAGAAGGGCGCTTCCTGACAGTACTCCAGCTGCTTCTCCATGTTCTCCTTGATCAGGTGCATGGGTACGTGGCCGGGGCCTTCGTTCATCACCTGCACGTCGTACTTCCAGGCCATGCGGTTGAGCTCGCCCTGTGTCTTCAGCTCGGCAAACTGCGCCTCGTCGTTGGCGTCGGCAATAGAACCCGGACGCAGCCCATCGCCCAGCGAGAAGGCTACATCATAGTCTTTCATGATCTGACAGATCTCCTCGAAGTGGGTGTAGAGGAAGTTTTCTTTATGATGCGCCAGACACCACTTCGCCATAATAGAGCCTCCGCGCGAAACGATACCCGTTACACGCTTAGCGGTAAGTGGGATGTAACGCAGCAATACCCCGGCATGTATGGTAAAGTAGTCTACCCCCTGTTCGGCCTGTTCAATCAATGTATCTCTGAATATCTCCCAGTTTAGCTCCTCGGCCTTGCCGCCTACTTTTTCGAGTGCCTGGTAGATAGGTACTGTACCAATGGGAACGGGTGAGTTGCGGATGATCCACTCCCGGGTTTCGTGAATGTTCTTACCGGTAGAGAGGTCCATGATGGTATCGGCGCCCCAGCGGCAGGCCCATACGGCTTTCTCCACCTCTTCTTCAATGCTGGAAGTAACGGCGGAGTTACCAATGTTGGCGTTGATCTTGACCAGGAAGTTACGGCCAATGATCATGGGCTCGCTCTCGGGGTGGTTGATGTTGCTGGGAATAATGGCCCGGCCCGCGGCCACTTCCTGTCTCACAAATTCGGGCGTGATGAGGCCCTTAGGTGTATTGGCGCCAAAGCTATGGCCCTGGTGCTGCTTCCAGAGCTCGTTGTCCTGGCTGTACAGCTGCTCCAGTCCCTGGTTCTCACGAATAGCAATGTACTCCATCTCGGGGGTTATGATTCCTTTCTTAGCGTAATGCAGCTGCGTTACATTAGCTCCGGCTTTGGCCCTTAGCGGCTGGTGCCGGTGCTCAAAGCGCAGGTGGTCCAGAGTGGGGTCATTCAGTCTTTGCCGGCCGTAGTCAGACGAAATCTGCTCCATACGCTCTACGTCATTACGGTCCAGTATCCAGGACTCCCGCAGCTTGGGCAGGCCTTTTCGTACATCGATGGTAGTATGGGGGTCGGTGTAGGGGCCGCTGGTATCGTACACATAGACGGGGCTATTCTTTTCTACCTTACCGCTGAACTTGTGGAGCGTATCTCCTACCTGTATTTTACGCATGGCTACCTGTATGTCATGCAGCTTGCCCTGTACATATATTTTCTCAGAACCCGGAAACGGGTCACAGGATAGGACATTAGTCGATGGAATGGTATCTTGTTTCATGATTTGATCAGTTGTTGGGGATTGTAGAAATGATTTAATGGGCCGGTTCCTGCACCTATTTGCACATCCTTGCCCTGCTCAATGGCCGCCTGCACGTACTGGATGCCTTCCCAGATAGCTTCCATAAGAGAGAGGCCCCGTGCCAGCAAAGCAGCCACCGCCGAAGACAGCGTGCAGCCCGTACCGTGCAGATTGGTACTTTGAATAAAGTGAGAGGTTAATACCTGTTCGAGGCCCTGATGGTCCACGAACACATCGTGCAGGTGGGGGCCTGCAAGGTGGCCCCCGGTGATCAGTACTGCCTTGCAGCCCATTCCGACCAGCCGATGCGCCGCCACCTTCATATCATCCAGACCATTGATAGAGGTACCCGCCAGGGCAACGGCTTCGCTGATGTTGGGGGTAATGAGCGTGCAGAGGGGCAGAAGCTTTGATCGGAATACCTTAATGGTCTCATCGGTTACGAGCCTGCGACCACTGCTGGATATCAGCACCGGATCAAAAACAACCGGAACAGCATACCCTCGCAGCGCTTCGACAACGGCCTCCGCTACTTCCTGATCAGGTACCATTCCGATCTTGACGGCCGCGGGTTGGAGATCATCCATTACGGCCCTGATCTGTCCGCTCACTATAGCGGCGGGTATACAATGGACATCCTGTACCCCCAGCGTATTCTGCACGGTAATGGCCGTGATAGCCGTGGTACCAAAACAGCCCAGGGCCGAGACGGTTTTCAGATCTGCCTGAATGCCTGCCCCGCCGCCACTATCCGAGCCGGCTATGCTCAGTACGGTGTGATAGTGATAGCTTTTCATGGCAAAGCACCGGCGGCCAGCAGGGCATTGGCCCTATTGTTCATCACTAGGTAGTTGGTGGTGCTGTGTACAAGGGGGGACTGTTCCCGAACGGCGAGAACATGGCTCCATAGTTGCTCCTTCATATCTTACTTTTTAGGTAAAAAAAGATTGAATGGCCAAGGAGCTTCCTGGAGGAGGAAGACAATACGAGAAGATGTTTCACTACTTTTCCCTTCGCCAGCATTACCCGGATCAGGTTCAAAGGGTATAATCTCAGCTCCTTGACGGAACACCCCTAAAGCCGATGCAATGTAAAAGAATTATCGGGAGATGTGGTAGTGATCTACCGAAAAATATGCAGCGAATGTAAATAATGCCTAAATTCCCATTGAAGTCACACATCTGAGTAGAATATAGATGAATAGGCACATCCAGCGCTCACTCCTCCCGATTTACGGGCTGCCCCTCCTGATTATGCTCTTCTCGGTGGGGCTTACACTGAGTCCGTTGCTGAGTCAGCAGCCAGCCCTGGCCATGGGCATAACCTACGACCTGACCCTGACGGCGCCACTACTGTACCTGTTCCTCATGCGGACCAGGAGAATCCCGAAGATAACGGCAGTGCCCGTTTTTGTGCTGGGGGTAGTGCTGGCCAGTCTGCTCCTGCCCGAGCATCAAAAGTACCACCTTGGCCTGATTACGACCTATATATTACCCCTGGTAGAAGTGACTATGCTTGCCGTTATTGGGTACCATGCGTATAACACAGCAAAAGCTTTCCGCGCAAGTACCCATGGTAGCCAGGACTTCTACATGGTTATAAAGGAGGCCACGATCAGGACCATCGGCTACCCTCAGATTGCCAAAGTCTTTGCCTCTGAGATCGCTATGGTTTACTACGCACTATGGAACTGGAAGAAAGAGTCAGCGAATGGATTTACCAGCTACAAGGAAAACGGCGTTACGGCTCTCCTGGGTACCGTTGTCTTTATCGCTATCATAGAACTATTCGTAGCTCACCTGCTTCTGGTAAGGTGGAATGAGATGGTAGCCTGGGTGCTGACAGCAGGTAGCTTCTACGCTACTTTTCAGCTTTTGGGACACATCAAGGCCATCCGGCGTAGGTACTCAGAGATAACGGGCAGCCAGTTGTTCCTGAAGTATGGGCTGTTCGGGGATATGGTAGTAGACCTCAAGGACGTATTACGAGCCGAAATCACCCCTAACACCGTTGAAGTAGAAGACAAAAAGGTGGAGAAACTAGCTTTGCTTAAAGACGTGGAAAGTCATAATGTAGCCATCTACTTCCGGGAGAAACAGACCATTGAAAAAGCGTACGGAATCAGCACGCGATGTGACATAGTACTGCTACATATCGACGATAAGCAGGCGTTTGTGGAGAAGCTTAATCAGGCCCTACATAGGAGCAACAGCAACTAATCTTCGTCTTCTTCATTGCTTCTACGAACAGAGACCAATAACTGTTGATTACTTGCGGCTGTTTACAAATACAAGTACTGTATAAATGCAGCCGGGAATGAAGCAGTTTCTATCAGCAATACTAGGTGTCTATACTCTTTCCTCTTCACTTACGTTCGCCCAAACGGATAGTACCCGGCAGCAGACAGCTGAGGTTACGGTAGCAGGTTTTGTGGATGCCTACTATGCGTACGATTTTAACAAACCGGCGACCAGCTACCGGCAGCCGTTTCTCTACAACCACAACCGACACAACGAATTTAACCTTAATCTGGGGTTAGTAAAAGTGGGGATCGAGCACAGCCGGTACCGGGCCAACCTGGCTTTGCAGACAGGTACCTACCCCAACGACAACTACGCCGCTGAGCCCGGTACTCTGAAAAATATATTTGAGGCCAATGTGGGTATCGCCCTGAGCCGAACCGGAAATCTATGGCTGGACGCGGGAGTGTTTGCTTCCCACATCGGGTTCGAAAGCGCCATCTCCCTCGACAACTGGACCCTTACCCGCTCGCTGCTGGCCGAAAACTCTCCCTACTTCCTGACCGGGGCCAAACTTAGCTACCAGCCGCATGAGGCGTGGCAGCTACAGGTCCTGGTACTGAATGGCTGGCAGCGCATCCAGCGGCTCCCGGGCAACTCCCTGCCCTCATTCGGGACGCAGGTCAATTACAGCCCGGCGGAAGCGGTAGTACTGAACTGGAGTACCTTTATCGGCACCGACGATCCCGATACAACCCGGCGGATGAGGTACTTCAATAACTTCTACGGGCAGTTTCAGCTTTCACCCCGAGTAGGGCTCATTGCCGGCTTTGATGTGGGTGTACAGCAGCGAACCCAACATAGCAGTAGCTACGATGCCTGGCTGAGCCCGGTACTTATAGCCCGCTACACCTTTACTGATAACTGGGCGGCGGCCTTACGTGCTGAGTACTACCAGGACCCGACGGGCATCATCATTCGTACCGGTACTCCCAATAGCTTTAAGACCGCGGGAGTGTCTATGAATCTGGATTATACACCTGTACCTAACATGGCCTGGCGTATAGAGGGACGCTGGCTGAACAGCCGGGACAGACTATTTGAAAGGGGGAGTAGCTTTGTAGCTGATAATATCTTTATCGTAACCTCCCTGGCGGTAAGGTTTGGGAAGAGCGTGGAGGATTAGTAGCTCCTCCACGCTCTTATGACTCTTTATATTATACCTTTTGTTTCAGGCGATCTTTGAGCTGCTGCAGTTCGTCGCGGAAGCGGGCAGCCTGCAGGAAGTCCAGATCCTTGGCGGCAGCCTCCATTTTACGCTGCGTCTCGGCAATGATAAGCTGCAGGTCATTTTTACCCATGTACTGCACCACCGGATCGGCCGCGATACGGATCTCCTCGGGCTCGACGTACATCTTACGTACCTTAGAATCGGCTACTTTGGTCTGCTCCATAATGGCCTCTCTCGACTTCAGTACCGTGCGTGGGGTAATGCCGTGCTCTTCGTTGTAGGCCATCTGGATGCTGCGACGACGGTTGGTTTCATCAATGGCCTTCTGCATAGAGCCCGTGATCTTGTCGGCGTACATAAGTACCTTGCCCCGCTCGTTACGGGCGGCACGACCGATGGTCTGGATCAGCGAACGAATATCGCGCAGGAAGCCTTCCTTGTCGGCATCCATGATCGCCACCAGCGATACTTCGGGCAGGTCAAGTCCCTCACGCAGGAGGTTCACTCCTACCAGTACGTCAAATACGCCCAGGCGCAGCTCACGCAGGATCTCTACCCGATCAAGGGCCTTTACTTCGGAGTGGATATAGCGGCAGCGAACACCTACACGATCAAGGTACTTGCTGAGTTCTTCGGCCATACGCTTGGTCAGTGTCGTTACCAGCACCCGCTCCTCGCGGTTGATGCGCGTATTAATCTCATCCAGCAGGTCATCAATCTGGTTCAGGCTTGGACGTACTTCAATCTCCGGATCCAGCAGCCCCGTCGGACGAATAATCTGCTCTACCACTACCCCATCGGTACGGCGTAGCTCATAGTCAGAAGGGGTAGCACTGACGAAGATGGTCTGGCTGGACATCTCCTCAAACTCCTGGAACGTCAGGGGCCGGTTGTCCATGGCGGAAGGTAGCCGGAAACCGTAGTCTACCAAGGCTTCTTTACGGGAGCGGTCACCGCCCCACATCGCCCGGATCTGCGGCATGGTTACGTGGCTCTCGTCCACCACCAGGAGGTAATCCTCGGGGAAGTAGTCGAGCAGACAGAAAGGCCGCTGCCCCGGCAGACGCCGGTCAAAGTACCGGGAGTAGTTCTCGATACCGGAGCAGTAGCCCAGTTCCCGCATCATTTCGAGGTCAAACTCTGTACGCTCCTTGATGCGCTCCGCTTCCAGCAGGCGTCCTTCCTTGGTGAAGTACCGAATCTGAGCCACCAGGTCATCCTGAATCTCCTTCATCGACTGCGTAAGCACATCCCGGCCCGTTACGAACAGGTTGGCGGGGAAGATCGCAATCATGCGCTCGCTAGATAGTTTTTTGCCGTTAGAAGGGTCAATGCGCTGGATTTCTTCTATTTCGTCACCGAAGAAAATAAAGCGGTAGGCAAAATCGGCATATCCGGGGTATATATCCACCGTGTCGCCCTTTACACGGAAGGTACCACGCGTAAACTCTGCTTCGGTACGGCTGTACAGGATCTCCACCAGCCGGAACAGAAACTGATTGCGGCTGATGACATCGCCCACACTCACGCGCACGATGCTCTTTTTGTATTCCTGCGGGTTACCGGCACCGTAGATACACGATACCGACGCTACCACCAGTACATCGCGCCGCCCGCTCATCAGCGACGATACCGTCGAAAGCCGGAGCTTGTCGATTTCTTCGTTGATGGCGAGGTCTTTTTCGATATAGGTATTAGTAGTAGCTATAAAAGCCTCGGGCTGGTAGTAGTCGTAGTAGCTGATAAAGTACTCAACAGCATTGTTAGGAAAGAACTGCTTAAACTCACCGTACAGCTGAGCGGCCAGTGTCTTGTTATGACTCAGTACCAGCGTAGGGCGGTTGAGCTGCGCTACTACGTTGGCCACGGTAAAGGTCTTACCGGAGCCCGTTACCCCAAGTAGCGTCTGAGCACGGTCACCGCTTTTGATTCCTTCCAGCAGTTGTTGTATAGCCTGGGGCTGATCGCCCGTAGGTTGATAATCAGAGACAAGTTCAAAATTCATAAATAGCCTTTCAAAGGTTAAGCTTATGATCCGGTACTTTAGGCAAACGCTGCTACGGCAGTAGCCATTGTTCCGAAAAGTACCATTTAATCCAGTATATTAAAACATTGGATAGGGTACCAATAGTTCGGTACTACAAGCTGTACTTCCTCATTTATCAGCTATTTGTTCAGAGTTATTAGCAAGCGGTATTATTGACCATTCGTCCATACTCAAACCGGTATGAAAAACATTCGGGATAAGCTGTACACCATCATATTTGAGTCCGATACTCCAGCGGGCAAAGCCTTCGATGTAGCTCTGATCATATCCATTATTATCAGTGTGCTGTCGGTCATGCTGGAGAGCGTGGCTTCGCTGCGAGCCTTGTACCGGGAGCAGTTTTTTGTGATTGACTGGCTCATTACTATTTTGTTTACCGTTGAGTACCTCCTGCGGGTATGGGTGTCCAGGAATACCCGTGAGTATACCCTTGGTGTCTGGGGCATTATTGACTTACTGGCTATTCTTCCGGCTTTTCTGAGCCTGTTCGTATCGGGTACCCAGTTTCTGCTGGCTATTCGTATTCTGCGGGTACTGCGGGTGTTCCGTATCCTGAAGCTGGCCCGCTACATATCGGCCACACAAACCATCACCAGAGCACTGGGCAACAGTTATCAGAAAATCCTGGTGTTTCTGGGTATGGTACTTTCCATCGTGATCATACTGGGTACTGTAATGTATCTGGTTGAAAACGGCAATAATCGGGAAAGCGCTTTCAGCAGCATTCCGCTGAGTATCTACTGGGCCATCGTCACCCTCACTACAGTGGGGTTTGGGGACATTGTACCCGCAACAGTACCGGGTAAGTTTATAGCCTCTCTGATCATGCTCATTGGCTACTCTATCATAGCAGTACCTACGGGTATAGTGACCAACGAGCTCCTGCACCTTCAGAAAGGTACAACTAAACCCTGTTCGACCTGTGGTAATCCTCAAAATGACCAGGATGCTGTCTACTGCAAGAAATGCGGCAGTCAGCTTGATGCCTGAATTAAAGTAGTAACCGTCAGGGGCTACTCTTCGGCCGGAAGTACAGGGAGCATGATCGTGAAGGTAGTACCCAGCCCGGGTTCGGATGAAGCCGTGATAGACCCATGGTGGTTCTGAACGATTTTCTTACAGAGAGACAGCCCGATCCCTAGTCCGCTTGTGTGCGCATCCAGCTTTTTGAAGAGCTGAAATACATACGTCTCAAAATCTTTCTCGAAACCAATGCCATTATCAGTAAACTGTACTCTGACAAAATCAATGTACTTGTACTTGCCCTGAACGGTTTTGAAGCGGTTGCGGCTGACTACACTTCCCGCCACGGTTACGTGCAGAGGCCGATCTTCCGACCGGAACTTCACCGCATTGTCAAATAGATGGTCAAACAGCATCTCAAGCTGCCCCGGATCACCGTGGATAACAGGCAACCCATCTAATTCAAAGGTGCACTCAAAAGCGTTGTCTTCCAGTATGCCGCCTGCTTTGTAGTAAGCCACCTGGATCAGCCTTTCCAGATTTACCCGTTTCCGGATATTGGCAGACTCATTGAGCCATACGTACTGCTGCAGGCTATACAGTACCTCTTTCATAGAGCTCGCTACCTGGGTAATACGTTCGGCGGCTACAGTTATGCGAGGTGAATCAGAAGCACTGTGCTCGTTGTTGAGTACCTCCGCAAAAACCATCATCTTGCGTAACGGCTCCTGAAGGTCGTGCGAGATAATGTGGCTAAACTGCATGAGCTCGTCGTTGCGGGCCTGCAGCTCCTGTACTATTTTGTCCAGCTCTTCGGTCTGCTTCTGAAGCTCCGCTTTGGCCTTAGCCAGCTCTGTATTCTCATTCAGCGCTTTTTCGGCCAGCCGCTTGGCTTCCAGAATCTCAGCCTCGTACTTTCCGCGGTTAGGTACACATATGCATACACACACGTTGAGGGGTGTACCGTTTTGCTCTATACGCCGGGCGTTTAGCAGTACGGGTACCTGAGCCCCCGACTTGGTTTTCAGGTTAAGAAATATTTCCTCGGTCTTGCCGTGCATTTTCAGCATCAGGAAGAAATGCGTCTGGTAAAAGATGCGGGCGGAGAGAGAGAGTACTTTCTCAATGGTATGGGCGTGCAGTTCTTCCCTGCTGTAACCCAGCATATCACAGAAGGCTTCGTTTACATCCTGAAGGAGGTTATCATCGGTGAAAGAAAAAATACCGCCCGGTGCCTGATCCAGTAAACTATCCATCTGCTGCTTATGTCCTTGTGAAGTTAACACGTACGGGACAAGTACTCTTTAATGATATCAATTGTTTCGTCGGGGGCACTTACGTGGGGGCAGTGACCCGTGGCTTTCATCACTTTAAGCGTACTATTGGGAAGCTGCTGGTGCAGGTATTCGCCTACTTCCAACGGGGCTATGATATCTTCGGAGCATTGCATAATGAGCGAAGGCAGCTTCAGCTTGGACAGATCACTACGATAATCCGAGAAGAAGGTAGCTTCGGCAAACTGACGTGCGATAACGGGATCCGTCGAGCAGAAGCTATCGGTCAGCTCCTGACCCAGCTCGGGCCGGTCGGGATGACCCATGATCTGGGGTGCCAGGAAGTTGGACCAGCCAATGTAGTTTTTCTCCATGGTTTCCAGTAGCCCCTCAATGTCCTGTCTCTCAAAGCCACCTACGTACTCTTCATCGTTGATATAGCAGGGCGAGGGCCCTACCATGACAATACGTGAAAAGTACCTGGGCTCAGATACTGCAGCCAGCATACCGGTCATGCTGCTTACCGAATGCCCTACAAAGATAGTATCCCGCAGGTCCAGCGCCTCACATATATCTAGGACGTCCTGTGCATAGCCATGGAGGGTGGCGTATCTTTCGGGATTATAGGCATTGATATCGGATTTACCGTTGCCCACGAAGTCAAACAAGATTAATTTGTAGTCCTGCTCAAAGGCAGGCGTAATAAAGCGCCACATGTGCTGATCACAACCAAAGCCGTGGGCGAACATAATCGGCTGTTCCCCCTTTCCAGACACTTTTACATTGTTGCGACGAAGGATGTCGGGTGCCATAGAAAAAAGCAGATTAGATGTATACAATAAGAATAGAAGTTAAAGATACTATAATATACTTACTAATCCGCACTTATTTCTAAAACACCTACTGGCAAAGTACTTACGCGTGACCGCTCAGGGCTGCTCAGCCAGGGCGCCGGACTATGAAAAAAGCAATCATAACCTTTAGATTAAAATGCCGTTTATTATCTGTTTGTATCAATACCTTACATGGCAGAAACTGTACTTATTACCGGCGGCACGGGCCTGATTGGCCGCCGTCTCACTGACTTACTACTGGAACGGGGATATAAGGTTGCTTACCTCAGCCGGGGGGCGGCCACCTATCCGAACGTGAAAGTGTACCAATGGGACATCCAGAAGGGGGAGGTAGACAAGGAAGCACTGCTCCGGATGGACTACCTTATCCACCTGGCCGGAGCCGGCATAGCCGACCAGCGCTGGACCGAAAGCCGCAAGAAGGTCATAATCAGCAGCCGTACTGACAGCATCCGGCTACTGGCCCGGCACATGGCGCAGCTGGGTGTAAAGCCCAAAGCGTTTGTTCCTTCCTCAGCCATCGGCTACTATGGCGCCGATACGGGTAATGCCCATCAGACCGAGGCCTCACCAGCCGGTCAGGATTTTATGGCCGAAGTGACGGTACAGTGGGAAGCCGCCGCCGATGCCGTCAGAGACCTGGGGGTGCGTACGGTCAAGATACGTACAGGCGTAGTACTAAGTAATCAAGGAGGAGCGCTACCACAGATTGCCGCGCCTGCCCGCTGGGGCTTCGGGGCGCCGCTGGGGTCGGGTGAGCAGTGGATGTCATGGATACATATAGATGATATATGCCGTATGTTCATTGAAGCCATGGAGAACAGCGACTGGGAAGGCGTGTATAACGGAGTAGCTCCCGCGCCCGTTACCAACCGGCAGCTCACCCAGCTGATCTGCGAAATAATGAACAAGCCGCAGTGGGCTCCGGCCGTTCCGGCGTTTGCCCTGAAGCTGGTATTTGGTGAAATGGCCGCCGTAGTACTGGGCAGCAGCTATGTAGAGAATCAGCGCATTAGTCAAACAGACTTCAGGTACATATTCACCAATCCGGAGGATGCCCTGATCAACCTGCTACACAAGAAGTCGCATACTTGAGATCAAAATATGGATACGCTGTCTGAGCTACATAAGGGGTACTCCTCAGTTATTGATATCACGGTAGCCTGGGGTGAAATGGACGCGGCCCAGCACCTCAACAACGTAGTCTATATCCGGTATATGGAGAGTGGCCGGGTTGCACTTTTCAGTGAATGGGACTTTATGGGTTTTGATTCCAGCATTGGTCCTATACTATCCGAAGTACGTTGCTGGTATAAAGCTCCCGTTACATTTCCGGATACAATCAGGGTAGCTACGAGGGTGGCACACGGTAGTATACACGAATACGGATTTGAGTTACAACACCTGATGATAAGCCACCAGAAGCAGAGGATCGTGGCAGAAGGATACTCAGGAGTTGTAAGTTATGACTACGCTACGTTGCGAAAAGCGCCCCTGCCCGAGTGGCTCATTCAGAAAATAAATGAGCAACCGGAGCAGTAATCTATAACTTTTCTGGGTTCAAACGGGTAGTATACATTCAAGCCCGAAATTTCAGAACCTCCCTCTCCTGCTAGTCTGTGATAAAAAGATCATGAAGGCATTCAATAGTTCTTTTTATTGATCCTATGGTAGAGAAGTTTTTCAAGCGTGTACTGGATAGTTACCACCATCGGTTTGTATCACGTCGACTGATATTGGCTATTGATCTGGCCATAGTCGCCTTTTCCTTTATTACGGCCTGTATACTTCGTTTCAACTTTGATATTGCTGATATCGATTGGCCCGTATACCAGTACTACCTGCTTATTCTCCTTTTTGTCCGCTACGTTTGTTTTACCACCTTCCGGTCCTACCACGGTATAGTCAGGCACACAAGCCTGGAAGACATGAACCTGATATTCAGGACGGTGACGGCCAGTAGCCTTATCACTACTTCATTTTCTACGACGGCGGCCTTTTTCTCGGGCATCCATCTACTTTACATACCCGTTTCGGTACTCCTGATCGAGTACTTCATCTGCCTCTTCCTGATGATCGCCAGCCGTTTCTTTGTCAAGTCCATGTATACGGATATTGTCAGCAAGCATCGTCAGAAGACCACTCAGGATGTTATGATCTACGGAGCTGGTATGCTCGGACTACTGACTAAAGACGCCCTCCTGCGCGAAACGGAGAAAGTCTACAACCTCCTGGGCTTTATTGACGATAACCCTACACTGAGCAATATGTCAGTGGAGGGCGTTCGCGTCTATGATCTGAAGACGGCCTGCGAGCAGTTTCTGTCGGGGCTGCACAACGATGTAGAAGTAGTGATGGCGATCCAGCGCATTGCCCCTTCCCGCCGCAAAGCCATCATGGAGTACTTTCTGCAGCGGGACATTGTAGTAAAGGTAGTGCCGTCGGTAGATGAATGGCTCAATGGTACCCTGAGTAGCGGGCAAATCCGCAAAATCCGTATCGAAGACCTGCTGGAACGGGAGCCGATCCGGCTGGACAATGAGAATATTCAGGATCAGATTGCCGGTAAAAGTATCCTGATCACCGGAGCGGCCGGCTCCATCGGCAGCGAACTCACCCGTCAGATCCTGCACTACTGCCCGGCCCGGTTGCTCCTGATGGACCAGTCTGAGTCGGGGTTGTATGATCTGGAATTTGAAATCAATCAGGCCTGTCCTGCTGTTACGGAGCTTATCACTATCATTGCCGATATTACCGATGAGGTACGCATGCAGCGCATGTTTGAGTTGCACCGTCCGCAGGTGGTATTCCACGCCGCTGCCTATAAGCACGTGCCCCTGATGGAGCGGTTCCCATATGAAGCGGTAAAGACCAACGCGCTGGGTACCAAGCTGATCGCGGACCTGTCGGCTACCTACGATGTAGAAAAGTTTGTGTTTGTATCTACCGACAAGGCCGTCAATCCTACCAATGTCATGGGGGCTACCAAGCGTCTGGCCGAGATGTACCTGCAGAGCCTGAACGAGCGTTTCAAGGACGGTACCCGCTTTGTCATCACCCGCTTCGGTAATGTACTGGGCTCCAACGGCTCGGTAGTACCCTTGTTCAAAAAGCAGATTCAGGCCGGAGGTCCCATTACCGTTACGCATCCGGATGTAATCCGCTACTTCATGACCATCCCCGAAGCCTGCCAGCTGGTACTGGAAGCCGGTACCATGGGCATACGCGGCGAAGTGTTTGTATTCGATATGGGCGAGCCTGTACGTATCCAGGACCTGGCCCGGCGCATGATCAAGCTGTCGGGCCTGGAAGTTGACAAGGATATCAGGATCAAGTACACCGGCCTGCGGCCCGGTGAGAAGCTATACGAAGAGCTCCTGTGCCAAAGTGAGCAAAACCTGCCCACCCATCACCCCAAGATACTCATTGCACGTATGCCCCCGGTTTCTTTTCAGGAGGTCAACGAAACGTTTACAGATCTTCGCGATGCTCTCAAACGAGCCGACCGTGAAGGAATGGTCAGCCTGCTCAAATCGGTTATTCCTGAATACATCAGCAACAACTCCGAATTCGAAAAGCTGGATCAGGTGGAGCAAAAGCTTACGGATCCTATTTAACCGCTAGGTCTTACAACCCATTACCTTTTCCTTATACGCAAAAGCTGTTGCGACTTTATGAGGAAAAGTTATTTTTGTAAATAGTATGCTTGCATACTGACAGAGAAACTATTCATAATCCTACATACCCTTTCAGGAATATGGCCGAAGCCTATATCTACGATGCCGTCCGTACGCCCCGGGGCCGGGGCAAATCCGACGGCTCGCTGCACGACGTGCAGCCCGTACAGCTACTTACTACCGTACTTAAGGAGATCCGGGACCGCAACCAGCTCGATACCAGTTACGTCGATGACATCATCATGGGCTGCGTAACTCCCATCGGAGAGCAGGGCGCTGACATAGCCCGCACCGCCGCCATCGAAGCCGATTACGCCGGTACCGTAGCCGGAGTACAGATCAACCGCTTCTGCTCCTCGGGGCTGGAGGCCATCAACATGGCCGCCGCCTATATCATGTCCGGGCAGACGGACCTGATCATTGCCGGCGGGGTAGAGTCTATGTCACGGGTACCTATGGGGGCCGACGGAGGAGCCATTTTTATAAATCCCCAGATCATAGCCCGTAACAGGATTGTCCCCCAAGGTATATCGGCTGACATTATCGCCACCCGCTGCGGCTACTCCCGAACGGATGTAGATACCTACGCCGCCGAGTCGTACCGCCGGGCAACGGAAGCCCAAAAAGCCAGCCGCTTTGCCCGCACGATGATCCCCCTGAAGGACGACCTGGGCATTACACTACTCGACCATGACGAGGGCGTACGCCCGGATACTACCGTAGAGTCGCTGGCAAAACTGAAGCCGGCCTTTGAAGCGCAGGGGCAAATGGGGCTCGATGCGCTGGCGCTCATGAAGTACCCCGACATGAACCATATCAACCACGTACACCATGCCGGCAACTCGTCCCAGATTGTCGACGGCGCGGCCGGTATGCTTATCGGCAGCCGGGAGATTGGTGAGCAACTGGGCCTGAAGCCCCGGGCACGTATCAGGGCCTTTGCCGTAGTAGGCTCCGAGCCCACCATTATGCTCACCGGTCCGGTACCCGCTACCCGCAAGGTACTTAAGCGGGCGGGTATGTCCATCAGCGACATTGAGGTGTTTGAAGTCAACGAAGCCTTTGCGGCCATACCCATGTACTTCATGGAGCAGCTCGGCATAGACCACGGCAAGATCAATCCCAACGGCGGAGCCATCGCACTGGGGCACCCGCTGGGCGCTACGGGGGCCATTATATCAGCTACCCTGCTTGACGAAATGGAACGTACCGACAAAGCCGTCGGCCTGGCCTCACTGTGCATCGGAGGCGGTATGGGTATCGCTACCATCTTTGAACGGGTAAACTAATCCTTTCAGCTTCAAAAAATACAAACCATGGCAATTGATTATGCTATAGACCGAGGTGTAGCAATCATCTCCTGGAATATGACCTCCTCCCCCATGAATGTACTGAACGACGAGTCCATTCCGGAGTTTGAGGCGGCTCTCCAAAAAGCGTACGACGACACCGAAGTAAAGGGTATCATTGTTACTTCCTCCAAACCCGAATTTATCGCCGGGGCCGATCTGAAAATGATCCTGCGTAATCAGGATAAGGATCCCAAAGAGATGCTGGAAGTCTCGGCCGGCCTCAACCGCCTCTACCGCCGGATGGAAACCTGCGGCAAACCCATAGTTGCGGCTATCAACGGTACAGCCCTGGGTGGAGGCTACGAGGCCTGCCTGGCCTGCCACTACCGCATCGCTCTCAACAACCCCAAAACCAAGATCGGGCTACCCGAAGTAAAGCTGGGGCTGCTGCCCGGCGGAGGGGGTACCCAGCGCCTTCCCCGCATGATCGGGATGCAGGCTGCCCTGCCCCTCATGCTCGAAGGCAAAGACGTAACTCCCCAGGAGGCCGTAGGTATGGGGCTGGTAGACGCCATCGCGGCTACCAGCGACGAAATGTTAGAGAAAGCCCACGAATGGATAGCTGCGAATCCACAGCCGGTAAAGCCGTGGGACCAGGTGGATAAGAAAACCGGACGCATAGTAGGCAAAGACAACTATAAAGTACCCGGTGGCAATGTACAGAGCCCGGTAGGGATGCAGACCTTCATGGTAGGTACCGCCATGATGATGGATAAGTCCAAAGGCAACTATCCGGCTACCCAAGCCATCATGTCCTGCGTGTACGAAGGCCTGCAGGTCAATATAGACCGTGCCCTGATGATTGAGGCCCGGTACTTTGTCAAAGTGGCTACTTCCAAAGAGGCGGGTAACCTGATCCGGACCATGTTCCTGGGACTTAACGAAGCCAATAAGGGAGCGAGCCGTCCTAAGAATATTGATAAAACGGAGGTCAAGAAACTCGGTATCCTGGGTGCGGGTATGATGGGGGCGGGCATTGCCTACGTGTCGGCCATGGCGGGTATTGAGGTAGTACTCAAAGATGTAAGTACCGAAGCCGCCGAAAAAGGCAAAGCCTACTCACGGCAACTCCTGGAAAAAGCCATCAGCCGGGGCAAAATGGACCCGGCAAAAGCCGAAGGCATTCTGAGCCTGATCACCCCTACGGCAGACTACAACGACCTGCAGGGCTGTGAACTAATTATAGAAGCGGTATTCGAAAATCGGGAGCTCAAGGCACAGGTGACGCGGGAAGCCGAACCTATGCTGGCCGAAAGAGGCGTATTTGGCTCCAATACCTCCACCCTGCCTATTACCGGACTAGCCGAAGCCTCGGCCCATCCGGCCCACTTTACCGGCATCCACTTCTTTTCACCGGTAGATAAAATGATGCTGGTAGAGCTGATCGTGGGCAAGCAGACGTCCGACTATGCGCTGACCGTGGCCATTGACTATACCCGTAAGATCCGTAAGACACCCATTGTGGTCAATGATTCGCGGGGCTTCTATACCTCACGCTGCTTCAGTACCTACACGTCCGAAGGCATGGAGCTGCTGAAAGAGGGAGTCAATCCGATACTGATTGAGAATGCGGGCAAGCTGGCCGGTATGCCGGTTGGTCCCCTGGCTGTTACGGATGAAGTAGCCCTGGACCTGGTTTACAAGATCTCGGGCCAGGCGGTCAGGGATGGCGTACTTACCGAGGATGACACCGCCTACCAGATCAGCCGCAAATTTGTAGAACTAGGACGTACGGGCAAGAAAGCCAGGGCCGGATTCTACGAATACCCCGAAGGAGGTACCAAGTACCTATGGTCCGACCTTTCAGAGTACTTCCCGGTGTCAGCAGAGCAGCCCACGCTGGATGAAGTAAAGAAACGGCTGCTGTACCGTCAGGCCCTCGAAGCCGTACGCTGCTACGAAGAAGGAGTAATACGTACCCGACTGGATGCCGACCTGGGATCTATACTGGCCTGGGGCTTTCCGGCCTATACCGGAGGAGCCCTTTCTTTCGTAGACTACATAGGCACGCGCACCTTTGTGGAGGAATGTGACCGCCTGGCGGATACCTACGGCGAGCGCTTCCGCCCCACCGAAAAGCTCCGGCAGGCAGCCAGCAGTAACGAGAGGTTCCTCCAGCCATCCTGAACTGCCACAGCCTGAAATTTACTTAGAGCACTAACCTTATGAAAGTCGTCACTGCCCCCAAAAGTGACGACTTTCTGTTTGTACGCAGAACCTCTACCGCCAAAAAGCGTACATAAATCTGGGACTTGCTCCTCAAAATACCGTAAACACGGTATTGACACACCGACTAGTATACGTCTACCTTTGTATCAAGCCTTACGTCATATATACCGCACCATGATCAAACTCTAATCTTTTCCACGCATTATCCCCACCCGCTTATGAACACCTATACACACACTATTTCCAACTATCCTGGTAAGCATCACCGCTTACCTTTTCTCTTTGAGGACATAGTGCGTCTGGAGGGAGAAGGTAATTATACCGCCTTTACACTCATCGGTGGAAAACAATATATCACATCCCGTACGCTACGATTCTACGAGGAGATGCTCCCAAGCAGCTTTGTGAGGATCCACAAAGGGTGCATTATCAACATTGCCTACCTCGAGAAGCTCTGCATCACTGAGCGCCTGGCTCAGCTGGCAGACGGAAGCGCCATGAGCATAGCCCGCAGGCGCTGGCCCCAGTTCAGAGATCTGGTGGAGAAACAATACCGCAACTCTATCCCGTAACGATCATCTCGGCTACCTGCCGCCCCGTCAGCATGGCGGCATTCAGAGAAGGATAAGCCGTATAGTCTCCACAACGGTATAGTCCTTCTCTCACACGTAGCTCTACGGGCTGGCTTCCGGCTCCGTAGCGGACCAGCGCATCTTTCACATAGTACGTTTTTAAGTACTGCCACTGAAGTACCTCATCCCCAAACCACCCCCGTAGTACCTGCCGTATGGCCGCTTCGGATACTTCCTGATCGGGTCGTCCGGGTACCTGAGTACTTACCGATATAAGTGCCTTCCCCGCTGGTGCGTAGGAAGGTACTACATCACTTAATACCGCCACATGATGGACCGCTGAGTCAACGGCCGGATTAAGGAGCAGCAGCCGCTGGGAATGGGGGGAGCGGTCAGCGGCAAAGTACGTACAGGTAGTCGTGTTGAACTGACGGTCTGTAGGCTGCCCGAGCAGATGGTCAGCCGAGCGGGCATCGGTAGCCAATACTACCTGCTCAGCCCGGATAGCATCACCATTATCAAGGTAAACCATCTGCCCATCGATTCCTCTGACGCGCGTGTTCAACCGTACGGAGCCGGTGGGTAATCGGGCCGCTACCTGCTCCGGGATCGCCTGCATACCCGTCGCCGGTAGCGCCGCCTCGCCGTCGTAGAACTGCCGGAATACAAACCTGAAAAAATTACTGGATGTAACGAGCCCGTCTTCCAGGAAGATTCCACCAAAAAAAGGCCGGAAAAACGTATCAATCATCTGGTCGCTCAATCCCTGTTCTTTCAGATAGTCCAGCGTACTCGGTCCCTCCTCCCGAAAGAAATCCTGCGTAGTAGTGTCCGTACCTACTATATCCTTTACTAATTTGACAAGCCGTAGCTTATCGGCCAGTGATCCTATCGGGGCTTTGATACTCTCCCAGATAAATTCCGGATCCCGCCGCGGGTCGGCTACTTCCATGAAGTCATTGTCATAACGGATAGCCGCTCCCGAACGAAACTTCCCCAGCTGCAGAGCAGGATAATCGAGCAGCCGCCGGGTCTCGGGGTAGGCAGTGATCAGTATCTGAAAGCCCCGATCCAGACGAAATCCATCCACCAGATCGGTCCTTATCCGGCCGCCTACGGCATCCGCTGCCTCCAGTACCAGGCAGGCTATTCCCGCCTGGTTGAGATAGTGGGCACAGGTCAGGCCGGCCATACCGGCCCCTATTATGACTACAGGATAGGACGTTTCCATGTTACAGACGGTGATAAGCTTACTATAATATAATATTTATAAGAAAATTCTAATGAAGAGTTGGGGAACGTAGAGTCATTTTCATAAAAAAATAAGTAGCTTTGTATCCCCCCGGAATGCCTTAGAACATAAGTCCTGCCCCTGGATATATATAATTGTATAATAGGGTATATAGGTAAAAAAACCTATCTTCAGGTCTTTATTACGTTCAGAAAGACATCTTTTCAGTAACTTATGGTGTAAGCTTCTTGTTGGGAGTTATCTGAGTCAGAGCCAACATTTTTAGAGAGACTATCGTACAGAATAGCCTGGTAGCTATCAAGCGGTAAGTCGATAAACTTTTTACCAATCAGTAGGAATGAAATACAAAGTACACGTAGAAGGTGATTTTAGATATATTGACGAAGGCCAGGGCGAAAATCTCCTGCTGCTACACGGTTTGTTCGGCGCCCTGAGTAACTGGGACGGCGTAATTGACAACTTCTCGAGTCGCTACCGCGTTATTATACCGGTACTCCCTATCTATGAGCTTCCTCCCCGCAAAGCCGGGCTTGAGGCACTGCTGGAGTTTCTGGAGAATTTTCTGGCGGCCAAGAATCTAAAAAATCTGACTCTGCTGGGTAACTCACTGGGAGGGCACGTAGCTCTGCTATACACACTTAAGAACCCTGAGAATGTCCAGCGTCTGGTACTGACGGGCAGTTCCGGGCTATTTGAGAACTCAATGGGGGGATCTTTCCCCAAGCGTGGCAGCTACGACTACATCGCTGAGCGCGTCTCGTATACCTTTTATGATCCGCAGGTGGCTACCAGGGAACTGATTGATGAGGTGTTTGAGGTAACGTCCAGTATCGCCAAGTGTATGAGTATAGTAGGCATTGCCAAGTCGGCCCAGCGCCACAACCTGGCCAAGGAGCTGGACAAGATCAGGATACCTACGCTACTTGTATGGGGCCTCAATGATACCATTACGCCTCCTTACGTAGGACACGAGTTCAATCGGCTCATCAAGGACTCGGAACTTCACTTTATAGACAAGTGCTGCCACGCCCCCATGATGGAGCACCCCGAGAAGTTTAATCGCATACTGGAACAATTTCTGAAGAATCATACGTTAGTAGAAGTAGCATAATAATGCTGCTACCATATAGGAAGGGCCGCATGCGGCCCTTTTTTTTGTGGCAAACTTTTTTAGAAGTAAATTTGATAGTAACCCATTTTTTTTTAGTTTTCGAAAAAGACACTCATAGACTCTTATGCTCGCAGCTACTCTTATCAATCCGATGATACCCACGCTTAAACTCACTGACGCAGTGAGCACGGCGCTGGATTGGATGGAGGAGTATGAGACAAGGCAGCTTATAGTAGCCGAAGCAGATGAGTACCGGGGAATTGTATCAGAGGAAATTTTGCAGGATGTACTTGACGACTCTCAGCTTATATCTGAGGTAATCAGGCAGCATCAGGAGGTATTCGCTACCGAAGATCAGCATATATATGAGTTACTCCGCCTGGCCAATCAGTTCAGACTGAAAGTGATTCCTGTCCTTCACGAGGATAATACGCTGGCCGGCACCATCCTGGTAGGTGAGCTACTGGGTCGCTTTGCGGATGTGCTGGGTGTGCAGGAGAAGGGAGCAGTACTGGTTCTGAAAGTAAACGAGCGTGATTACTCCCTGTCCGAAATAAGCCGACTGATCGAATCCAACGGTACTAAAGTTATCAGCAGCTACTATACAACGTCTACCACTTATAACTCCCCGGAAGATTCGCGCCTGACCCTTAAGCTCAATCGTACCAATATTACCCCTATTGTAGCGACGCTTGAGCGCTTTGGTTATGATATCCGTGAAGCGCACGCCAATGACCCCATAGAAAATGTAGATCAGGAGCGGCTTGATATGCTTCTGCGGTACTTGGCCACGTAGTAGTTCCAACGAAAGTACCACAAAGTTTTTCAATTAGGTTTATTGTGCCTTATCTTTCGGTTGGTTTAAGGAGTCATCTTCCTTCCGTTGTATGAAAATAGCTATTCACGGACGTAACTTCACCGAATCGGCTCGCCCTTTTATTCAGTCTCTGTTTGACGACTTATCGGCAAGGCAAATCGACGTGCAGCTCTCCGCTGATTACCGGATCATCCTGGACAACATTGGTATAGCGCATAAAGTATCGCAGGTATACGAGTCTCCCGAAGCCCTTTTCGACGCTGATTTTATTTTCAGCCTGGGCGGGGATGGTACCCTGCTCGATGCCGTTACTCATGTAGGTGCCCGTCAGATTCCCATTGTTGGGATCAATGTAGGGCGTCTGGGTTTTCTGGCGACTATTTCTCCACCGGAACTCCCCTCCCTCATTGCTACCATCGAGGCCGGACTCTTCCGGCTGGACCACCGCTCGCTGGTGTGCGTGGAAACCGACGAAAATCTGTTTGGGAGTATCAACTTTGGCCTGAACGACTTTACTATTACCAAAACTGATACCTCTTCCATGATCACCGTGCATGCCTACATGAACGGTGAGTTCCTGAACTCGTACTGGGCCGATGGCCTTATTATCTCTACCCCTACCGGCTCTACCGGCTACTCGCTCAGTTGCGGAGGCCCCGTGCTGGTACCCCAGACCCAGAGTTTCATTGTTACGCCGGTAAGTCCGCATAACCTCAACGTACGCCCTATGGTAGTAGAGGATTCGGCTGTGCTGAGCTTCGATGTCAAAAGCCGGAGTGGCAGCTTCCTGATCTCGCTGGATGCCCGCTCGCAGGTCGTTAACGAAGGTACCCGCATCAAGGTCCGGAAAGCCGACTTCGTGGCCCGGCTCGTAAAGATGACCGACGACAGCTTTTTTAATACGCTCCGAAACAAGCTATCCTGGGGACTGGATATGCGTAATTGATCCGTATGTTTTTGTACTGAGGGCAAACATCCGTTGGCAGGATGACTATATTTGCTTTACCCTGGCCGGGGTCGCTCCGCGGAGCTGACTCTATTACCCATACGGATCATGCAGCTACTCTTTCATACTTTTGACTTACACCTCAAGCACACCTTTACCATTGCCCACGACTCCCGGGATGTACAACCCACCCTGATCGTCGAACTACGGGAGGGTGAGTTAAGCGGACTGGGTGAAGCAACTTCCAACAAGTACTACGGGATCACCATCCAGAGCATGACAGACGCGCTGGAGTGCGTACGCCCTCTGGTCGAAAGCTACGCCTGGGGTACGCCCGAAGAGCTATGGACAGCGGTACATCCCCACCTGCGGGATAACCCCTTTGCCCAGTGTGCTCTGGACGAAGCGGCCCACGATCTGTTTGCCAGGCAGCAAGGTAAGAAGCTGTACGAGTTGTGGGGACTGCAGCCAGACCATAATCCCATAACCGACTACACCATTGGTATTGACTCCGTAGATAAAATGGTAGCCAAAATGCAGGAGATGCCCTGGCCCCTGTATAAGATCAAGCTGGGTACCGACGACGACCTGCGCATCGTGCGCGAGCTACGCCGCCATACTACGGCTACCTTCCGGGTTGATGTCAACTGCGCCTGGACCGCCGAACAGACCATCCGGTACTCGCACGATCTGAAAGAACTGGGCGTTGAATTCATTGAACAGCCTCTCCCGGCCGCTGACCACGAAGGGATGAAGCAGGTATATGCCGAAAGCGCGTTGCCCATTATAGCAGACGAGAGTTGTATCGTAGAAAGTGACGTAGCCCGGTGCCACGGCCTGTTTCACGGAGTAAACGTTAAACTCACCAAATGCGGTGGCCTTACCCCTGCCCGCCGCATGATCGCTCAGGCGCGAGAGTTGAGTATGCAAACCATGGTAGGTTGTATGAACGAATCCAGTGTAGGGATATCAGCCATCGCGCACCTGCTCCCCCTGCTCGACTACGTTGATATGGACGGTACCTTACTCATCGCCAATGATCCGGCCCGGGGCGTAACGTTTGACTACGGGCGGATCATCTACGCCAGTGAAAATGGGACCGGAGCCAGACTAACCACCCAGGTACTATGAACAAGATCTTTACTATCCATGAATTACCCGGCCGCACCGTACCCTTAGAGGACGGCAAACGCTACCTGTGGTTCAGTGGTACCGACTACCTTGGTATGGGACATAATCCCATTTTGAAGCAGTACCTGCAGGAGGGTATGGACCTCTACGGAACGCACTTTGGTAGCTCTCGCAACAACACCCTTCGCCTGGCGGCCTACGAAGAAGCCGAGTTGGCACTGGCCCAGTTTACCGGAGCGTCCTCAGCTTTGACTGTATCATCGGGTATGTGGGCAGGGCAACTGGTGATGAAGTACCTTGAAAACAGCGGGACCACCTCCGGCTCCTCAGCCAGGTACTACTTTGCCCCTTGTGTGCATCCGGCCCTCTGGGGAGCCCGCTACCAATCCTCTACGTCATCCTCCTGGACCGAATGGGCCCAAAGTACTGTACAAGCCATACAAAGAAGTGCCGCCGACTGGGTACATGTTATCTGTACCGACTCCATCGGCTCCCCCTGGGTGGAGACGTATGATTTCTCCATCTTTCAGCATCTGCCGACCGATCGGCCGGTGTGGCTAGTGGTGGACGACTCACACGGGCTGGGGGTACTAGGCCAGCAGGGACGAGGTATATTTACCCAACTACCCCAGCTTCCTAATGTACATACCGTAGTAGTTGCCTCGCTTAATAAAGCGATGGGGATACCGGCGGGAGTGATTCTGGCAGAAGGAGCTATTATTCAGGAGATACGCAGCCTACCGTGGTTTTCGGGAAGTTCGCCCAGCGCTCCGGCTTATATGCACGCTCTTACCTGCTTGCTGCGCAGCGACGAGTATCCCAAAGCTCACCAGCAACTGCTGGCAAATGCCCGGTACTTCTCTGGAAGAGTCCGTTCAGAAGGTCTATTTGTTCAGTATGATGATTATCCGGTTTATTGCAGTCGTGACGTGAAGCTGTACGAACATCTGCTCAATCATGATATCTTATCAGCCTGCTTCCCCTATCCCCGTCCCACCGATGAGCCGGTCGTGCGGGTGGTGATCAGCGCTTTTCATCAAAAAGAAGACCTCGACCGGTTGGCCGAGGTCTGTAGGACTTTCAGTAGTTAAATCTCAACTACCTGATCTTATAGCTTAGTCAGATTTTTCTCCTCCTCCAGCTTGGCCCTTTCTACCCGTCCTGATACTACTATACTCACTTCGTACAGGAACATCAGTGGCAGCGCTACCAGAATCTGGCTGTAAATATCCGGTGAAGGGGTAATAATAGCGGCTACGATCAGGATAACGATCCAGGAGTGACGACGGTACTCCCTCATAAAGCTCGGGGTAAGTATACCTACTTTTGACAGTACGAACACCACTACCGGCAGCTGGAAAGCAACCCCACACGCCAGTGTCAGCGTAGCTACAGTTCCTATGTAAGAACTAATACTGAACTCGTTAATGATAGACTCGTCGAGCTGGTAGTTGGCCAGGAAGTTGATGGCAAGCGGTGTTACAATAAAATACCCAAAGAACACGCCCGAGAAGAACAGGAAGGTAACGTAGAACACCGCTCCCCGGGATGCCCTGACTTCGGATGGCTTAAGACCTGGCTTAATGAAGCGCCATATTTCCCAGAAGGCATAGGGGAAGGCAAAGATCAAACCGGTGATGATGGCCGAGGTAAGACCCATTGTAAACTGATCGCCTACGCCAATACTCTGAATCTTGAAATTAAGCGCCTTGATACATAACCCCTCAACCCCTACGGCATCGCCTAGCTTGCAAAGCATCCGATACGTCCAGAAGTCGGCCTTACCAGGAGCCAGAATGACATAGCGATATATTTCTTTAATGAATATATAAGCAATAATCGCGAAGACAAGTATGGAACCAACAGCACGGATCACGTGCCAACGCAGTTCCTCCAGGTGCTCCAGGAAGGTCATTTCAGTACCTTCACCTTCTTCCAATTCTTTTTCAAATTCCTGATCAAGAGCCATATTTCAATATATAATACCGCTAAACGGTTAATTCCAAAATTTCTAATATACAGGTAGTAATAACCGCCGAAATTAATTAAAAAATCCAATAGGTAGACGAATACACGGTGAAATAGCTAGGTAACACCTCTGCATCAACCATGCTACCTACGATTGATCTTTCTCTAACGATCGAATTGCGGAGCTATTTTTCTGTAAAATAAACAAATACGCGGCCAGGACCAAAAAAGGGCGAAACTGACCGCTTCGCCCTTTTGTACATTATCTTAAATGTATAGTATCTACTGGTACTAGATGTAAAGCGGGAATTGCTTCATCCACTCATTTACCTCCTGCTTCACCTGAGCCAGTCTGGTATCGTTGTCGTGGTTCATCAGTACCACGTCAATCAGATCCACGATACGCTCCATGTCCGTCTCCAGCAATCCGCGGGAAGTCATAGCGGCAGTACCTACGCGCATACCTGAGGTTACCATAGGCGATTTGTCGTCGAAAGGTACCATATTCTTGTTGATCGTGATGTCCGCTTTGATCAGTGTATTCTCGGCTAGCTTACCCGTCAGATCCTTTGAGCGCAGGTCGATCAGCATCAGGTGGTTGTCAGTACCGCCGGAGATGATCTTGTACCCTCTGTCTACAAATGCCTTAGCCATAGCCTGGGCGTTCTTCTTCACCTGCACGGCGTAGTTGTAGTACTCGTCGCTGAGTGCTTCGCCGAAGGCTACCGCTTTGGCCGCGATAATGTGCTCCAGAGGGCCGCCCTGTGTACCGGGGAATACACCCGAGTCGAGCAGTGACGACATAGTACGTAGCTGCCCTTTGGGAGTGGTGATTCCGTAAGGGTTCTCAAAATCGTTACGCATCATGATCAGACCACCGCGAGGTCCGCGTAGGGTCTTGTGCGTAGTAGTAGTTACGATATGACAGTGCTCAAGCGGATCGTTCAGGAGTCCTTTGGCAATCAGACCCGCCGGGTGTGAGATATCAGCCATCAGCAGGGCTCCAATCTGATCAGCGATAGCACGCAGACGTACGTAGTCCCAGTCGCGGCTGTACGCCGACGCACCACAGATCAGAAGCTTCGGACGCTCGCGCAGAGCGGTTTCTTCTACTTTATCCCAGTCGATCAGACCTGTCTCAGGCTCTACACCGTAGAAAATAGGCTGGAAGTACTTTCCTGAGATGTTAACGGGTGAACCGTGCGTCAGGTGACCGCCGTGCGCCAGATTGAAGCCCATGATTTTATCACCCGGGTTGAGGCACGCCAGGAACACCGCTGTATTGGCCTGAGCACCTGAGTGAGGCTGTACGTTAGCCCAGGTAGCACCGAAGAGTTCTTTGATACGATCAATCGCCAGTTGCTCAATTTCATCGACAACTTCACAACCACCGTAGTAGCGCTTGCCGGGAAGACCTTCGGCATATTTGTTAGTCAGGACACTGCCCGCAGCTTCCATGACCTGCTTCGAGGTAAAGTTCTCGGAAGCGATCAGTTCTATACCCGATTCCTGGCGGTGTAGTTCTCGGTTGATCAAGTCAAATACCTGCGTATCGCGGGCGACGGTCGTGAGAGTAGACATGAGATTTCTGTAAAAATGTGATAGTAAGCAATAAAGGCACAAAAATACAGTCTAATTTAGTAGGAAAGAAATACCTGAATAAATCTTTCCTGCGTCACCTATTTTGATCCGGAAAATTGATCTTATTGTAGTTGTAATTGACTTCTATTTAAAGAAAAAGTTATTTTTAAAAAATTTTAAATATTACTCAAATTCAGTAGTACCTTTGCGCAATTGACTTGTACATCTACAAATTACACCTATACCCTTTCATAAATAACATCTTCATGGAGCCACAAACCTTAAATCCGGAATCAATCCTAATTCCAACGGCAAACAATGCCCCTGCCCAATCGAGCGGCCGCATTGGTCAGCCTATTACCTACGAGAAAATCCCGACGCACATCTATGCCAGCTCGAAGGATGCCTCCAGCGCGGTAGCCCGGGAAATAGCCGAACTGATCCGCCAGAAGCAACGCGAGGGTAAGCCCTGCGTACTGGGTCTGGCAACAGGTTCATCTCCCAAGACCGTATACGCTGAACTGGTGCGTATGCACCGTGAGGAAGGACTTAGCTTCCGGAACGTAATGTCGTTCAACCTGGATGAGTACTACCCTATGCAGCCGGACTCTATCTATAGCTACCATCGCTTTATGAAGGAGCAGTTGTTTGACCACGTAGATATCGATCCTGAAAATTTCTTCGTACCGGATGGTACCGTTCCGGTAGAGCAGCTGCAGGAGTACTGCCGCTCATACGAAAATAAAATCAATTCGGTAGGTGGACTTGACTTCCAGCTACTCGGTATCGGGGGCAATGGCCACATTGGTTTCAATGAGCCTGGTTCACTTATCAACTCCCGCACCCGCCTTATTACACTCGATCACTCGACCCGTGCCGCTGCGGCTATGGAGTTCGGTGGACTACCTCAGGTACCTCGTAAAGCGGTTACAATGGGAGTAGCTCCTATCATGAGTGCTCGCCGTATTGTACTGCTGGCCTGGGGTGAGCGCAAAGCTCAGGTGATCAAAGGGGCAGTAGAAGGCGCCGTTACGGAGCATAACCCCGCCTCCTATCTGCAGGCACATCCGAATGTAACGTTCGTTCTGGACGACCGGGCCGCTTCTGAGCTTACCCGTGTCAAAACACCATGGGCGGTAGATACCGTAGTATGGGACAACCGGATGATCAAAAAGGCCGTGACGCACCTGTCGAAGATCCTGAACAAGCCTATCCTTAAACTCATAGACAAAGACTACAACGACAACGGTATGAGTGACCTGCTCGCCCAGTACGGTGCCGGCTATGAGATCAATATTAATGTATTTAATCAACTACAGCATACCATCACCGGCTGGCCGGGTGGTAAGCCCAATGCCGACGACACCAATCGTCCGGAGCGGGCCGAACCAGCCAGAAAGCGGGTACTTATATTCAGCCCCCATCCTGATGATGATATCATCTCGATGGGAGGTACCTTTCAGCGTCTGGTAGACCAGGGACACGAGGTACACGTAGCGTACCAGACTTCGGGTAACATCGCGGTAGCCGACGACGAAGCACTACGTTTTATTGACTTCGTAGTAGACTTCAACGACCGCTTTGATATCGAAAGCAATGAGGTAACCCAGTTGTTCCAGGACGCCAAGGAGTTCCTGAAGCATAAGAAAGACAGCCAGATCGACACCCCCGAAGTACGTCACGTAAAAGGACTGATCCGTCGTGGGGAGGCTAAGGCTACCTGCCGCTTTGTAGGTATCCCGATGGAGCAGGTTCACTTCCTCGACCTGCCTTTCTACGAAACAGGTACGGTACAGAAGAAGCCGCTCGGAGAAGAAGATATTCAGATTATCGAAGCTCTGATCGACGAAGTACAACCTCATCAGATCTACGCAGCCGGCGACTTTGCTGACCCCCACGGAACGCATAAGGTATGCTGGGATGGTATTGAGGCAGCCCTTAAGCGGTCCAAGCATAAGGACTACATGAAAGACTGCTGGATATGGCTGTACCGCGGTGCCTGGGCTGAGTGGGATATCGATGAGATCGAAATGGCTGTACCTATGAGCCCCGACCAGGTACTCAGAAAGCGGATGGGTATCTTCAAACACCAGTCGCAGAAAGACGGCGTTGTATTCCAGGGAGAAGATTCACGCGAGTTCTGGCAGCGTGCCGAAGAGCGTAACCAAGGTACTGCCAAGCTCTATGATGATCTGGGACTAGCTGAGTACGAAGCGATGGAAGCTTTTGTACGCTGGCATGTGTAATAAGAAAGATTGATTTAATAAATATATGAGAAAGGCCCGTGAAAGTTTCCACGGGCCTTTCTCGTATAGATCTATAAAAGCATTAGGCTGCGCCAATTAGCTAACGCCTAAGCACCTAATCCCTAATAGGCTACCTACCCTACTGTATTGGTAAGGGTACCGATGGGCTCAATGGTAATATGAATCTTATCGCCCTGCTCCAGCGTAAAGTCGGATGGAGGAATAATACCCGTTCCGGTCATGAGGTAGGCCCCCTGCGGGAAGGTAGTTTCGCGGAACAGGAAGCCGAGTAATTCAGTTGGCTTACGCTTCATCTGTTCCAGCGTTACCTCACCCCGAAAGGCCTCTTCTCCTCCCCGGAGAATAGTGAGCTCGATCAGCGTATCCGTTGCAAGGGGCTCCTTCGTCACGTACAGACAAGGTCCTAGCGCCGCGCTTCCGTCGTAGGTCTTGGCCTGAGGCAGGTACAGCGGGTTTTCGCCTTCTATACTGCGTGAGCTCATGTCATTCCCGATGGTGTAGCCTACCAGTGTACCCGACGAGGTAGCGAACAGCGTCAGCTCCGGCTCGGGTACGTTCCAGGTAGAATCGCGTCGAATACGTACGGTACCATAGTCACCCACAACCCGGGCTGCCGTAGACTTGAAGAACAGCTCCGGCCGATCCGCATCGTACACCCGGTCGTAGAAGCTACCTCCGCCGGCTTTCTCCGACTCTTCCATCCGTGCCTCGCGGCTCCGGTAGTAGGTGACTCCCGAAGCCCACACTTCCTGCGTTCCAATAGGCGGCAGCAGCTCGGGCATGGGTGAAGCATCGGTAAAAGGCAGTAGTAATAGACTCTCCGTCTGGGTAATGAGCCAGTCGTAAAGGTTATCCCGGTTGACAACTACATCCCAGTTGGTTTCGTGCAGACGATAGAACTGGTCCTCTTTTTCTAATAGTATTCCGTGGTGAGTGCGGTAAAGTTTCATGTATGATAGTATTAAATCTTTTTTTATCAAAAGTATCCCCCACTACCCTTTTACTCCCTGCTCTCCCGCATCAGCTCCCTCAGATCTTCTCCTTCAGGAAGGTAGCCGTATAGTTATCTTCGAGCTTTATCATCTCTTCAGGAGTACCCGTAAAGGTCACGTAGCCTCCCGCATCGCCTCCTTCAGGACCCATATCCACGATCCAGTCGGCGCTCTTGATTACCTCCATGTTATGCTCAATGATGATCACACTATCTCCCTGATCCACCAGGGCATTAATGGCCTTGAGCAGCTTTTTGATGTCGTGGAAGTGCAGACCTGTGGTAGGCTCGTCGAAGATAAACAAGGTCTTGCCTTTGTTGGCGTTGCCTTTACCCAGGAACGAAGCCAGCTTCACCCGCTGCGCCTCTCCTCCTGATAAAGTATTGGAAGATTGCCCTAAGCGTACGTACCCCAGTCCTACGTCTTGCAGCGGCTGGAGCTTTTCGACCAGCTTAGGCTCCGACTGCCGGAAGAACTCGATAGAATCATCCACCGTCATATCCAGGATATCAGCTATATCCTTGCCGTTGTACTGCACCTCGAGGATCTCCTGCTTGAAGCGTTTTCCACCGCAGCCTTCGCAGGTCAGGTAGATATCCGCCATAAACTGCATCTCGATCTTGACCTGACCTTCACCCTGACATACCTCACAACGTCCTCCCTCAATGTTAAAGGAGAAGTGTGAAGGCTTGTAGGCACGGGCTTTGGCAACGGGCTGTTCAGCCATCATCTGCCGCATATGATCGTAGGCCTTGATATAGGTAACGGGGTTCGAACGTGATGATTTACCGATAGGATTCTGGTCAATCATTTCCACCGCCTCTATCCGCTCCAGACTACCGGCCAGTTCATTAAACTTACCAATGTCCTCACTGTACTCGCCTTTGGCGCGCATCAGGGCCGGGTAGAGAATCTTACGGATCAGGGTAGACTTACCCGAACCACTCACTCCGGTCACGACGCTTAGTACCCCCAGCGGAAACTTCACATCCACATCCTTCAGGTTATTCTCACGCGCTCCCTTCAGTTCGATGAAGTGGGTAGTTTTGCGTCTGAACGTAGGAACGGATATGGCATCACGCTCCAGCAGGAAGTCGATGGTGTAGGATTTAGGCTCGTCCGAAGCTGGTAGCTCTTTCAGGCCGTTTATATCATCCCAGTTGCCTTCAAATACCACATGACCTCCACCCGAACCCGCTTCGGGGCCAATGTCGATAATCTGGTCGGCGGCATGCATTACCTCTTCCTCGTGCTCTACTACGATTACCGTATTACCAAGATCACGCAGCGACTCCAGTACGCCTACCAGTTTGCGGGTATCGCGTGGGTGGAGACCGATACTTGGCTCATCCAGGATATACATAGAACCCACCAGCGCACTACCCAGAGAGGTAGCCAGCTTGATGCGCTGGAACTCTCCACCCGATAAGGTATTGGTAAGGCGGTTGAGGGTAAGGTACCCAAGGCCTACGCGCTCCATGTACTCGAGGCGGTTCTGTATCTCGATCAGGATACGGCGGGCTACCTGGTAGTCGTGCTCATTCAGTTCGAGACTTTTAAAGAATATAGATACCTGACTGATGGGCATCAGTACCAGATCGGTGATAGAAGCACCACCTACCTTTACATAGGCTGCATCCTTACGCAGACGTGAGCCCCGGCACTCGGGACAGGTCGTACGCCCCCGGTAGCGCGAAAGCATAACACGGTACTGGATCTTGTGCGTCTGCCCCTCAATATCTTCAAAAAAAGCATTGAGCCCGCGGAAGTATTCATTGCCCGTCCAGAGCAGCTCCTGATATTCGGGAGACAGGTCCTTATAAGCCCGGTGAATGGGGAAATCAAAGCGGATACCGTTGCGAAGCAGCGGACGCAGCCACTCACTCATTTTCTCGGTGCGCCAGGGAGCCACCGCTCCTTCAAATACGGAAAGATTTTTATCAGGTATGACCAGATCAGGATCAATACCCAGCACCTTACCAAAGCCTTCGCAACGCTTACAGGCTCCGTAAGGATTATTAAAGCTAAACAGGTTGACCGTCGGCTCCTCAAAGCGGATACCATCCAGTTCAAACTTATCCGAAAACTCCTTACGCTCGCCACCCCGTACTTCTACATAGCAAACTCCCTCTCCTTCAAAGAAGGCAGTCTGTACTGAGTCGGACAAACGGTACTGGGTATCCTCATCATCATGCTGTACGGCGGCACGGTCTATGAGTATCTCCAGCCTGCCCGAGGTATCAAGGGAGGCGAAGTTCTCAAGTACCTCCTCGATAAAGTGCGTTTCGCCGTTGGAAACGATACGGTTGTAGCCCTTAGAGAGAAGAATATTCAGCTCGCTCTCCAGCGTACGCCCATCGCGCACCAGCAGGGGTGCCAGTACCATGACGCGGGTACCTTCCTCGTGGCTCAGAATATAGTCTACTACATCGGTCACGGTATCTTTACGCACCACCTGTCCCGATACGGGTGAGTAGGTAATACCAATACGGGCAAAGAGTAGTTTTAGATAATCGTAGATCTCGGTAGAGGTACCTACCGTAGAGCGGGGATTGCGGGTACTGACCTTCTGCTCGATGGCAATGGCCGGCGAAATGCCTTTAATGTATTCCACCTCGGGCTTTTCCATACGCCCCAGAAACTGACGGGCGTAGCTGCTAAGGCTCTCTACGTACATGCGCTGCCCTTCGGCAAACAGGGTATCAAACGCCAGGGATGACTTGCCGGAGCCGGACAAGCCGGTGATCACGACCAACTTATTGCGGGGGATGGCTACATCAATATTTTTGAGGTTATTGACGCGAGCTCCCTTTATCAGAATATATTTCTTAGGATCAAGTTCTTCAAACGGAACACCTTCAAGGCGAAGTTCGGGTTGATTCATCATACACGGACCAATGAGTAACTGAGGGCATGGTTAGAGAAGCCCTTAACTAATTGTAAACCCAAAATTCGCCGCTTTAGTTTGTGATTCCTAATGCTGTTTTCAAGTAGTTAAGTACCCCTTCTTTTGCCCTTGCTGGTTGCAAATCAAAAGAATACATATAAAAATTAGAGTGTTCCTTGCCTACCGATATAACTTTTCTTACCTTTGCAAGCCCAAATTAAGAACAGTAGATTTTATAGCGCTATAATTTAGGAATTGAGATGAAACGTACGTATCAACCTTCGAATCGTAAGAGAAGAAACAAGCACGGCTTCCGTGAGCGGATGTCAACGGCTAACGGTCGTAAAGTAGTAGCCGCTCGTCGTAAGAAAGGTCGTTGGAAACTGACAGTATCTGACGAGAAGCGTCATAAGCAGTAATAAGCGTTTATAGGCTTGAGCCAAACGTTTAGCAAAGACGAACGATTAAGTAGCCACCATACCATTGGTAGGCTCTTTCAAAGAGGTAGTACGGAGGTGCACACGTTCTACCTCTTTCCTTTTCGGGTGCTTTATATCTACGAGCCCGATTCTCCCCCTGCCCTCCCTCAGGTCCTCTTCTCTATTTCGCGCCGCCAGTTCAAGAAGGCCGTCGACCGAAATCTGGTCCGCCGCCGCTGCCGCGAAGCCTATCGCCTCAACAAATCTATTTTGCTGGAGTTAACCCCCTCAGCTCGTCCAGCTTACGTTGCTTTTTTGTATCTTGCAAAAGAAAAAGCAAATTATGACGTTATTGAGAAAGCTATGCGGCAAATACTTACACGCATGAGCAAGTCGTCGGCAGCGTCGAAATAGTAGCTAGTGAGTCACACCTGTAGTAGTTGAAATTTACTGTATCATGAAGAAATACTTCCGTTCCTTATGGCTTGCTGCTCCTGTGGCTGCGGGGCTGGCCTTTTTTTCGTTTCGTCAGGACGACCGTCTCTTCGAAATAGCTCGTAATCTGGATATCTACGCTACGCTGTTCAAGGAACTGAATGCCTACTACGTAGATGACATCAACCCCAACCGCCTGATCAAGTCAAGTATAGATGCCATGCTGCGGCAGCTCGACCCGTATACCGTGTACTACGCGGAGGATGATATTGAGGATTACATGACCATGACTACCGGCAAGTACAATGGCATAGGTGCTCTGGTCAATACGGCCGATGGTAAGCACGTGGTCATGATGGTATACGAAGATACTCCCGCCCAGAAGGCCGGCCTGATGCTGGGTGATGAAATCATCAAGATTGATGGCGTTGATCTTTCAACCCGTAGCGACTCGGACCCAAGCAAGCTCCTGCGCGGCCAGACCGGCAGCAGCGCCAAGCTGCTCGTAAAGCGTTACGGACAGAAAAACCCCGTTGAACTAACGGTAACCCGCGACATCGTCAAGATGACCAATGTACCCTACTACGGTATGATCAATGACGAAGTGGGCTATATCGACTTGAAAGACTTTACCGCTACGGCTTCCCGCGAGGTACGCAATGCTTTTCAGGATCTGAAAGGAAAAGGTATGAAGAAGGTGGTACTTGACCTGCGCGAAAATCCGGGTGGACTCTTGAACATGGCCATCGAAATCTCCAATGTATTTATTCCAAAAGGTGAAGAGGTAGTATCAACCAAAGGAAAGGTAACTGAGTGGAATAAGACCTACTCAGCCTACAACCCGGCTCTGGACACCGAGATACCCATTGTAGTATTGACCAACAACCGCAGTGCCTCAGCCGCCGAAATCGTAGCCGGTGTAATCCAGGATTACGACCGGGGGGTACTGATCGGTCAGCGTACCTATGGCAAAGGTCTGGTACAGACTACCCGTGACCTATCGTACAATACCAAGATGAAGATCACCACCGCCAAGTACTATATCCCCAGCGGACGGTGTATTCAGGCTATTGATTACAGCCACCGCAACGAGGATGGCAGCGTAGGCAAAGTACCCGATTCGCTGATGACAGCCTTCACGACCCGTAACGGACGTGCGGTGTACGATGGGGGTGGTATTCTGCCAGACATTGTTGTAGAAAAAGAAAGCTACTCACCCCTGGCTGGTTCGCTGCTTCGGAAGCGTCTGCTGTTTGACTATGCGGTGAAGTACCACGCGGAGCATGCTACCATCAAGCCTGCTCGTGAGTTCAGCCTGACGGATGCCGAGTACCAGGAGTTTACCAAGTGGCTCAAAGACAAAGACTACGACTACACTACGCAGGTAGAAAAAGAACTGAACGAGCTGGAAGCATCGGCCAAGAAAGAGAAATCGATTGACGGCATTCAGGAGCAGTTAAAGTCGTTGAGAACCAAGCTCAGCCATAATAAAGATAATGACCTGCAGCTTCGTAAGGCAGAGATCAAGAATCTGCTGGAAGAAGAGATCGTGAAGCACTACTACCTCGAAAAAGGAATAAAAGAAGCTTCTTTCGCTAAAGACGCCGAAATGAAGGCTGCTCTCGATCTTTTCAAAGATATGAACCGCTACCAAAGCATTCTGAAAGGAAAGAAGTAGTACTTTTGCAGCGATCAGACACCCGGTTCACAACATGCCAGCCCCCACTTAGAGCTGTCATGTTGTGAACTTTTTATTACTACCCCCGATTACCATGCTTATACTTAGTATAGATACTTCCACGCGCGGCTGTTCAGTGGCCCTTCACCAGAATGGAGAAGCTCTGCTGTCCTACGAGCTCAATACCGACCGCTCCTCTTCATCCATGCTGACTACACTCATGCATAGCGCCGTAGAACATGCCGGTTTCACCCTGCATGATCTGGATGCTGTAGCCGTAGCCAAAGGTCCCGGCTCGTACACGGGCTTGCGGGTGGGTGTATCTACCGCCAAGGGGCTATGCTACGCGCTGGACAAGCCTCTGATCGCGATCAATACTCTGGAAGCCATGGCGGCCCAGCTACGGGCCTTTTATACAGAAGAGGTACTATTATGCCCTATGATCGACGCCCGGCGGATGGAGGTATACTGTGCAGTGTATGTTCATACGCTTACGGCCGTGCAGCCTACGCAGGCGCTCATTATTCAGCCGGACTCATTTGCCGAGCTACTTCAGGCCCATCCGATTGTTTTCTTTGGGGATGGAGCTGCCAAGTGTAAGCCGGTTCTGGGTACTCATCCCAACGCACGCTTTATAGCTGAGCTAGTTGAGCCCTCGGCCCGCACCATTGGGCAACTGGCTACCGGTGCCTTTCAGCAGGGACAGTTTGAAGACGTAGCTACCTTTGAACCCTACTACCTCAAGGATTTCGTGACTACGCAGCCGCGCAAGAAGGTAATTACCCCCTCTACACAGGAGTAGCGAACATTTCAGAGCAACTCTGCGTTAGAAAACAGGTAGTACCTGTAGTACATCCTGTGAATAGTACTACCTGAATAAGTAACTTTCAAAGAAGATGGAAACCGAAGAAATAGTAAACCGGGTAGCCAGTAGCGGCCTTATATCGTTTGATCTGGAAGAGTACTACCATCCGGGGGAGCGGGTAGTATATGACCTGAAAGACAACCTTTTCCAGGGACTGATCCTGCGCGAGAAGGACTTTCGCGAATTCCTGAAAAACCACGACTGGAGCCAGTACCAGGGTAAAAATGTAGCCGTTACCTGTACCGAGGATGCCATAGTACCTACCTGGGCGTATATGCTGCTGGCCCTGCATCTGGAGCCGTATGCCCATACCATTGTGTACGGGGATCTGCAGGCACTGGAAGACAAGCTATTTTACGATGCCATTGCCAGAGTAGATATCGAGGTATTTCGGGATAAGCGCGTGGTGGTGAAAGGCTGCAGCAAACATCCTGTACCCATCTCGGCCTATGTCGAGATCTCACGACTCTTAAAGCCCGTGGTACAAAGCCTGATGTTCGGTGAACCCTGCAGTACGGTTCCGCTGTACAAAAAGCCTAAAGGTGCAGTGAAGTAAGCTCCGGCTTACTTTACCAGGCGGAAGCTCATTCGGTGGTAAGGGCAGGGCCCATGCTCCTGAATAGCCCGACGATGCCGCGGCGTCGGGTAGCCTACGTTCTGCTCCCATCCGTAGTGCGGGTACTCTACCGCCAGGCGCTCCATAAGCTCGTCACGATAGGTCTTGGCCAGAACCGAGGCTGCCGCTATAGACAGGTAGTGCGAGTCACCTTTGATGATACAGGTATGTGGGATCATAGGGTACGGTATAAATCGGTTCCCATCCACCAGCAGGTGTTCCGGACGTACCCCCAGTTGATCTACCGCCCGGTGCATGGCCAGAAAGCTAGCCTTCAGGATATTGATCTCGTCAATCTGATTATTACAAACCTCCGCTACCGCCCAGGCCACGGCGTCCTGCATGATCTCTTTCTGCAGGGCATCCCGCTGTACTTTGGTAAGCTGCTTCGAATCGTTCAGGAGGGGATGCGTGTAGTCAGCGGGGAGAATGACGGCGGCCGCTACTACCGGTCCGGCCAGGCATCCGCGCCCTACCTCATCCAGCCCTGCTTCCAGGGTATTCTGATTATAGTAAGAACGTAACATTAATCTTCCAGTATATTGGCCATAAAGGTACTCTTGGTAGCCAGTGCAATCAACAGCAGCAGTACTGCCCAGTACAGGTACACCCGGTAGTGGTCCTTTACCTCGCGGTACATCACATCGCGGTACTTCACCTTTTCGAGCTGATTTATCTGAGCAAACACATTCCGGAGCGCATTGGTGTCCGCGGCTCTGAAAAACTTACCATCGGCGGCAGCCGCTATTCGTTGCATCTCGCTCTCATCCACAAAGTCATTAGAGGTAGTTCGTAGCGTATCGGCCCGGGCGGTACGTACGACCGCTTTACCTACCGCAATCGTGTAGATACGTACCCCAAAGGCCTTGGCCAGACGTGCCGCCGTCAGCGGGTCGAGGTTACCGGAGGTGTTGTCCCCGTCGCTAATAAGAATGGCTACCTTACTTTCACTTTTTGATTCGCGCATGCGGTTTACGGCTACGGCCAGGGCACTACCAATAGCCGTACCCGTGGTCCGGATCATATCCGAATTAATATCATCCAGAAAAGAGTACAGGAGCTGGTAATCCGTAGTAAGCGGACACAGGGAGAAAGCCTCCCCCGCAAAAATGATGAGTCCGATCCGGTCGTGCAACCGTCCTTCAATGAAGCTTCGGGCTACCCGCTTGGCCGCTGCCAAGCGGTTTGGTTCCAGGTCTTTTTCCAGCATGGAGTCCGATATATCCAGGAGCAGTGTAATGTCTATCCCTTCCGAGTAGCGGTCGGTGCGTTCGGTAATCATCTGGGGGCGCGCCAGCGACACCAGCACCAGCATCAGGGCCAGTACCACGGCTACCGGCTGCACGTATCGTAGCCGCGTCATCCAGTCTTCGGGAGTAGCCGTAGCCTCGTAGGGCATAGCCAGGTGCTGCTTGGCGCTCCGGTGAAACAGGTAACGTAGCCATAGCAGCAGAGGGATGGCCGGGATAGCGTACAGAAAGTAAGGATGTACCCAGTGAAACGACCGCAGGGTATTCCATCCAAACCATTCAAGCGAAAACCATTGCTGCTCCATAGTACTGTTTATTCTGTCACTGGTTCTTTGCCCACCTGAGCTATCTCGCGGCGGCGGCGGCGATACGACCGCAGGGCCACCGTTCGTAGTACCTGCAGGGATACATCCATGTTCTTGGACCGTACCTGACCGTAGATGGTACCATCAATATCTTTCAGGGCATCGGCTAGGGGCTCATCCGGAATATTATCCAAGATTTCCCGGGTGGTATAGGTCGCGAAGGGCTTCTCTTCTACACGCTCCAGGTACTTCTTCCATACGATCACGGCCTTTTCGGCGTCAGACACGCTATTGCGCTCCCGGGCGTTGCGGTTAAGGCGGTTGAAGGTGCGGACAAACTCCCGGTGCCGGCGCTGTAGCTGAAACATCTGCCACTGCCTATTGATACTACGCCCAAACAGCCAGTAGATAAGCAGGCTAAGCCCCGCCACCGCAGCCACCACGCCCAGAAATACCGCATAGTTGAACTGCCTGCGCAAAGGTACTACTTTGGTATCGGCCTGCAGGGCCAGGCTGTCGTTTTGTACCACTTCCGGCAAAAAACGGATAAATACAGTATCGGGAGCAGCATACACGGCTGTACAGTCGTTGTTGTTCAGGACGAATACCGGCAAAGACAGGGGTTGGGTGGGTGTTACTTCAAACGATACCAGCCGGTATACGGTGCTGTCGAGGCTACCGCGCTCGTCGGTCTGGGTGATAAAGTACTCCTGATTAAGTACCTGAAAAGGAGAAAAATCGAACGTAGTATCCGGGAAGAATACCTCCTGCGCCGGATCGTGCCGGTAGCTAAGCGAGTAGAGGAAGGGCTTCCCTACCCGAATCGTATCGGTCATGAACTGCCCCTTAGGCTTCGCAGACTGTGCCGACGCCACCTGAGCCGGTAGTACGCCCAGCAACAGGCTCACTACCACAGGTAAATGGAGGGAGCGAAACCAGGAATGTATGTAATCTAAAAAGGACAAACCCAAATCTTAATTTAAAATCGGAGGGTACTTTACTATACACGCTCGGAGGTACCTTTCACGTAACGTCTTACCCTGAACAATCGTATCAGAGCGGGTACGTAGTCTTCCTGCGTATTTAACGAAAGGTAGTCGGCCTTATTCTGCCGGCAAAGCCGCTCCAGCTCCTGACGACGCTTCACGTACTGCTCCCGCATACCGGTCCGGTAGCGCGATGAGGAGGTATTGATCCACACCATACTCTGCCGCTCCGCATCATACACCGGTATTATGCCCAGCTTGGGTAGATTAGTCTCCCGCTGGTCATGCACATGGATTACGATCAGGTCGTGCTTGCGGGCCAGGGCTTTCAGGTTATGCTCGTAATCCTTATCAATAAAATCAGAGATCAGGAATATCAGACTCCGCCGCTTCAGTACATTCAAAGCCAGCAGAATAGCCTCCGAAAGGTTGGTCTTGGTTGACTCGGGCTGCAGCTTAAACAGCTCCGATATCAGGCTGTACCCGTGCTTCATACCATCCGACGGACGGATGTACTTCTCCTTACGGTCGGTAAAGCACATCATACCTACCCGGCTGGCTTCCCGTATGGCCGCCAGCGTAAGTACCCCGCATATCTCCTTGGCAGCGTCAATCTTCTGGCGTACCGCATCGCCTACTTCCTGAGAGGCGCTTACATCTACCATGAAGAATACCGTCTGCTCCTTTTCTTCCTTGAATATCTTGATATAGGTACCGTGCCCCTTGGCCGAGGTGTTCCAGTCGATCGTCCGCACGTCGTCGCCATACTGGTAGAGCCGCAGATCATCAAACTCAAGACCCGACCCCTTAAACACCGAGTGGAAGTTACCATGACGCTCGCTGTTAACCGCTTTGCGCATCCGGATCTCGTACTTACGGAGCTTTGTCAAAAACTGTTCAAACATAATAAATACAGGTTCTGCAAAAGAATTACCAACTTTGCAGCGTTGAGCGTACTAAACAAAGATAGCTAATTTAAGAAGATCATGCGTCGATTCCTTTTTTTACCGCGTCAGGTACTGGCTTGTCTGAGCCTGTTACTGATGCTTATGGCGTGCGATTCGGAAGAGCAACCTCCTAAGGATATCATTGAGGAAGATAAAATGGCGGCGATACTGGCTGATATTCACCTGGCCGAATCGCGGGTGTCCCGCCTGCAGCTACAGTCGCTGGATTCGTCGGCCCTGGTATTCAATCAACTCCAGAAGCAGATATGGGCCAAGCACAAGGTAGATACGCTTCGCTACAAGGAAAGCTATGCGTTTTATACCACTCATCCTCAGTATATGACACGGATTTATGAAAAAGTATTAAAAAACATAGAAGCACGTGAAAAGAAAAACAACATCAAGCTGTAATTGTTGTTAATATTTGAGATTTTTGGGGTTCATACGACTACTGTTTTTCCAATAGACAAGATGGCGGTGGAATCACCACGCTTTCCATTATTAATCTAAAAAACATTCGAGAAAGTCTTGAGCAACTCTATTGTCATTATACCTACCTACAACGAGATTGAAAATATTGAAGCCATCATCAGGAAGGTCTTCACGCTATCTCACCCCTTTCATATACTCATTGTAGATGATGGCTCACCGGATGGTACAGCCCTGAAGGTAAAAGAACTCCAGCATGAGTACCCGGCTCAACTGCATATGCTCGAACGTAAGGGCAAGTTAGGGTTAGGCACAGCGTATATCAATGGGTTTCAGTGGGCGCTGGCCAGAGGATACGAATATCTGTTCGAGATGGACGCCGACTTCTCCCATAATCCCGAGGATCTGGTGCGTCTGTACCGGGCCTGCCACGAAGAGGGGCACGACATAGCCATCGGATCGCGCTACATCAAAGGGGTTAATGTAGTCAACTGGCCGATCGGACGCGTACTGATGTCCTACTTTGCCGGTTATTACGTGCGCATGGTAACGGGCATGCCTATTATGGACCCTACCGCCGGCTTTATCTGCTACCGAAGCCGCGTACTACAGACCATCCAGCTGGAACGCATCCGCTTTATCGGGTATGCCTTCCAGATCGAGATGAAGTTTAATGCCTGGAAGTACGGATTCAGCCTCACCGAGGTACCTATTATTTTCACGGATCGTACCAAAGGGGCTTCCAAGATGTCAGCCGGTATTTTTAAGGAAGCCATTTGGGGAGTGATTAGCTTAAAGATCGGGAGCTTCTTCAGAAGCTACATTCCTGAAAAGAGAGAAACAACGCCTGTCGCACAGAATCCTGTCGCGGAGTAGGAGCTAACCATACTGACCATAAGCCACGATGAGCACTGCCTTTATTGTGGCTTTTTTTATTTTAGTACCTGTCTTCCCTCCACAAACATTTTACTGGCTAATTGAGTCATCAGAATACCACATCTCTGCTACCGCATGTCGAGCTACTATCCGTCCATTACTGAGCTGGCCGTACTGAGCCCTACCGCTACGGTGGATGCTATGTACCAGGCACTCCATGCGGTGGAAGAGCACAAGCTGGCGGCTCTGGCGGTGCCTCCCTTCTGGACCAAAAAGTTACGAAGAGACATGGGACAAGCGCATGCAGCAGAGCTGGTGGCGGTGGTTGGGTCCCCCTACGGCTACCAGCGCACCGAGGCCAAGCAACTGGAAGCTGAGCTGGCTCTGAAAGATGGAGCTAGTGCCATTGAGCTTACACTGAATGTGTCGGCCTGGCAGTCGGCCTCAGCGGGATGGATCAAGATTGAGACGGTGAAGCTGGCCAAATACCTTCACGACCAGGAAAAACCCCTGACGGTAAGACTTGAGCTACACCAGATTGCCGAACCCACACTTCCTAAGCTACTAAAAACCTTATCTGATGCCGGTGCTGACTACGTGAAGGTGTTGCTCAATGATGCAGGTACTTTACTATCGGCAACTACTCGCCTCAGAGAGCTACTCCCCCAGGTTACCGGCTTGAAAATAGGTACCTCCACCCTATCCGGCGTAAGCCCTGATACTTTAGAAAAAGCGGGAGCCGAGCGGATCGAGCTCCCGTTTCCCCACTAGGTAGTGGCTGCTACCGGTAGCTTAGCCACTCCACCCGTATCATCGGGCTGGCTGTCTTACTCGTTTCACCGGCTTTACAAGGTTCCTGGCCCCAGCTACCTCCATTGGTGCGGTACCAGCCACGGCACCTGTCAAATTCATCGGTAACCCCCAGTATCTGTCCGAAGCATCTCGTTCCGGTACCATTCAGACTCTCATAGGTACTATCGGCGGAGTGCAGCCACTCCAGCCCTACAAACAAGCCTTCTTTGGGTACCGGTATATTGTACCGCCCAATGATTACATCTTTCCAGCGATACCAGGGACGGCCAGGCGTGAGTACTACGCTTTCGTCCAGCAGATCGTCGCCCGGTATTCCGCCAGCATTTTTATAAACTCTTACCCGAACAGGCGCCCGCTGCTTCCCTTTGGAAGAAACGTAGAAAGAAACCTTCCGTAGTACCCCTTCTTCATTCTTCTCATTAGGAATGTACAGGGCCACCTCCCGGGGCTGCTCGGCCTGGCAGGAGCTAAAGTACCCACTGGGTCGTTTTCGCCAGGCGCCTTTCTGTACCATCTGCGGCCTTTTGTTGGCAGTTGATGGCATCTGCTCCAGCACAAGGGGTTTCTCTACCAGCGATACCTTCAGTACGGAATCAGGATTGTAGTTATCAATGCGCAGGGTCTGATAGCCGGGGGCGGAGACCAATAGCCCCTCCAGGGTACCTGACCAGCGAAACAGGCCGCTGGTGTCGGTGTAGAGGCCGGTTGTACGGGTAGTATTGGTCACCAGGGCGTAGGCTACGGGGGAACCTGTTATATAATTCACCACGCGCCCCTGTACCGACTGACCAAGGGTTGTCCCGACTACCAAACAGCAAAGCCAGGTGAATATCCAGCGACTACCCATGCTTAGCGTTGGTTGAGTTCACGGATAGCCAACCAGCTCATCAGCCCGGGCCCTATTTCCAGCGCCTCTTCGTCAATATCAAAAGTAGGGGTATGTACCCCTGATACAATGCCTCTGGCTTCGTTGCGGGTACCCAACCGGTAGAAGCACGCATCCACTACCTGCGAGTAAAAGGCAAAATCTTCGCCCGCCATCCAGAGATCAAGGTCTACTACGTTATCGGCTCCCATGTACTCCACAGCGGCGGCTTTCATCCGGCGGGTCAGTTCGGGGTGGTTCTTGAGGAAAGGGTACCCGCGTACTACCTCAAACTCACAGCTACCACCCATGGCATCGGCCATGCCTTCGGCCATTTTTTTCATCTTACGCAGCCCTTCTTCCCGCCATTCCTCATCCATACACCGCCAGGTACCCTGGATGGTTACCTCATTAGGAATAACATTGGTCACCCCATCGGCAATAAAACGGCCAAACGACAGTACCGATGGATTGGCGGGCTTGCGGTGGCGGCTGATGATCTGCTGCAGGGCTACTATGATATGTGACGCCATCAGTACCGGATCAATTAGCTGATCGGGCATGGCACCGTGTCCACCTTTGCCCTTTACGGTCAGGTACAGCTCGTCGGTGCTGGCCATGTACATGCCTTCGCGGAAGCCGATCTTACCTACGGGTACGTTAGGCGCTACGTGTTGCCCTACCATACTGGCAGGTTTGGGATTGTCCAGTACACCCTCTTTGATCATGAGTGAGGCACCTCCGGGAGCTTTCTCCTCGGCTGGCTGAAATACCAGCTTCACCGTTCCCTCAAACTCCCCACGCAGTTGCTGCAGGATACGCGCCGTTCCCAGCAGGGACGAGGTATGTACATCGTGCCCACACGCGTGCATCACGCCCGGTACCTGGGACTTATAGGGTACATCATTGGCTTCGTGAATAGGTAGGGCATCCATATCGGCCCGCAGACCTACTACTCGGCTCGTTGGGTTACGGCCTTCGATGAGAGCTACTACACCGGTACCCGCTACGCCTTCCTGCGGCTCTAGGCCCAGCGCCCGGAGCTGTTCGGCTACAAAGCGGGCCGTTTTATGTTCGTTAAAGGATAGCTCCGGATTCATATGCAGGTGGTGACGGTTGGCCGTTACATCAGCTACGTAATCCTTAGCAAGTAGTTTTATTTTCTGGTGAAGATCAGACATAAGTTAGTATCAGATATTTAATAAGGGTAAATATATAAAGAAATCCGTTGGCCGCAGGACTCGCACCTACCCTACCCTCAGTACGATCTTGCCGGTGTTCTGGTTAGCCTCCATGTAGCGATGTGCCTCAGCCACGTCCTGCCAGTCAAAAACCGTATCAATCACGGGCTTCAACATCCCACTTTGAAAGCGATCATAGGCAAAGTCCATAAAATCCTGCGTAAGCTGGATCTGGTACTCCCGCGAACGGGAGCGTAGCGTGGAGCCTGTTATCTGTAACCTTTTGAACAGGATAGGTCCCAGGTTTACCTCCGGTACTTTGGCGCCCCCCATCACGGCCAGCATGACCAGGCGCCCGTCCATCTTCAGGGCTTTGATATTTTGGTTGAAGTAGTCGCCACCCACCGGATCCACGATGACATCAACGCCCTGGCCGTCAGTTACTGACAGCAGTTCTTCCAAGAAAGGCCCCTTGCGGTAGTCTATGGTATGGGTAGCTCCCAGTTGTCGGCATAGGTCGTGTTTGCTTGCCGAGCTGGTTACCAGTACCTCGGCTCCCATGGCATGGGCCAGCTGGATGGCTGCCGTACCTACACCACTGGCTCCGGCGTGTAGTAGTACCCTCTCACCCGGCTGTACGTAGGCGATCCAGTTGAGGGCCTGGAAGGCCGTCAGAAATACCTCGGGTACGGCAGCCGCATCCACAAAGTTCCAGGTACCTGGTATAGGCATGGCCATATCTTCGTGCATGACCGCGTACTGCGCGTAGCCCCCGCCCGGCAGGAGCCCAAACACCCGGTCGCCCACTTGCCAGCACGTAACGCCTTCACCTACTTCCTCAACCACACCGGATACTTCCAGCCCCAGGATAGGGCTAGCCCCTTCGGGGGGCGGATACTTGCCTTCACGCTGCAACAGATCCGCCCGGTTGAGCGCCGTGGCCTGCACCCGGACCAGTATCTCATGGGATGCCGGCTCGGGAGTAGGCCACTCACCCAGGTAAAGCTGGTCGGCGGAGCCGGGTTCTTTCAGTAGTATAGCCTGCATAGTAGGTAATTAGGGATTAGGTGGTTAGGCGTTAGCATTTTGAGTACTAAGCGTATATTCTTTATTATACACTACAACAAGGTTAGCTGTTTTCAAAATGAATAAAAAGGCCTGGTGTGGCGTTGTTAGGTACTATGGAAGAACTCTTACAGGAAATCAGGGGCTGTACACTCTGCCAGCCGGTCCTGCAGCTGGGGCCGAATCCGGTGGTAGTGGCTCATCCGCAGGCTCGGATCGTCATTATTGGGCAGGCTCCGGGTACAAGGGTACACCGTACGAGTATCCCCTGGAATGACGCCAGCGGAAAGCGGCTACGCGGATGGCTGGGGGTAGATGATTCTACTTTTTATGATGAGAAGAAATTTGCGATAGTACCCATGGGCTTCTGCTACCCCGGTAAGGGAAAGTCCGGTGATCTGCCGCCGCGCCCGGAGTGCGCTCCCCGCTGGCACGCTCCGCTGTGGCAAAAGATGCAGCAGGTACAACTCACGTTGCTCATCGGTCAGTACGCGCAGCGCTACTACCTCGGCAAGCGCGCACAACCTACCCTTACGGATACCGTAAGCCACTACGCTGATTATTTACCAGAGTACATTCCCCTGCCCCACCCGTCGCCCCGCAATGACTTCTGGCTCCGCCGTAATCCCTGGTTTGAGGAAGAGGTAGTACCGGTACTGCAGGATCGTGTAAGAAGCATCCTGGACAGGAGTAAAGAAAAAAGTACTTCCGTATGAGGCCCCCGAGATGGCAGCATAATAAAAACAAATCGCCCGGTACAGGCAGTGCTGGTACCGGGCGATGGTGTTTATAAGATTCTAGTTCTGTACTAGATTATACTCTTGTAGGCGTCCTCCTCCACAAACGGCTGATTACGCAGACGCTTGTTGGTGGCCTTAAACAGGGCATTGGCGATAGCAGCACCGGTCGGCGGCAGAGCCGGCTCACCGAGCCCCGTCGGAGCTATGCCATTATCTACAAAGAAGACCTCTATTTCAGGTATCTCGTTTAGCTTAATCAACTTATAGGTGTTGAAGTTTGCCTGCTCGGGCGCTCCGTTCTTGAAGGTCATGTTGCCGTACATAGCGTGGCCCATACCATCTACGATACCACCCATGATCTGCTGGCGGGCACCGCTCTGGTTGATCACCACGCCGCAGTCAGCGGCAGCATAAATCTTCTTGATGACCGGCTTGCCTTTCAGCATCGCTACTTCACCGATCTGGGCTACGTAGGAGCGGTGCGAGAAGTACAGGCTGAAGCCCTGATGTACGCCTTTTTTCTTGCCCCAGCCCGCTTTTTCAGCAGCCAGTTTGGTAACGGCTATCATGCGGTCAACATCGTATTTTACTTCACCGGCGGGCGACTTCTTCGCCTTTTCCAACAGGTCAAGGCGGAACTGCACGGGGTCTTTACCGGCTGCCATAGCTACCTCATCCAGGAATGACTGCTCCGCGAAGGCCAGGAAGTTGGTGATAGGTGCCCGCCACGGACCCGTCGTGATAGGAGACTTATGATCAAACGAGTCGATCAGCAGGTTATCCACGGCTCCCGAGGGGAAGTTGTCCTCGCGGGTAGGGTTACCGGCGTTGATACCCACGCCACGCAGCTTGTAGCCGATCATGTTGCCCTGAGCATCCAGTGCCGCCTCAAAGCGGTAGCGAACCGCCGGACGGTAGTTCCCCCCGGTCATATCGTCTTCGCGGGTCCAGATCATCTTCACCGGCGCTTTTACCAGATTAGATACCTCTACGGCATCCAGTACGTAGTCAGCAGCCAGACGACGGCCAAAGCCACCACCCATACGGGTCATTTCTACGGTTACCTTGTCTGGTGATATACCCAGTAGCTTGGCGGTTTCGTTACGGGCACGCTCGGGAGTCTGGGTAGGTCCTACCAGCTCCACACCATCCGGACGCACGTGCGCAAAGAAGTTCATCGGCTCCATCGGGCTGTGCGGCAGGAATGGGCATTGGTACTCGCTCTTCACTACCTTAGCCGCTTTTTTGAAGGCAGCCTCCACATCACCATCCTTACGACGAACGGTAGCGTTGGGGCTATCCATCAGCTGCGAGAAGATACGGTTGTGGTCAGAGGTACTTTCCAGATCGCCGTCTTTCTCGTACTCAATCTTAAGGGCTTCGCGGGCCTTCTTGACCTGCCAGGTCGACTTACCCACTACGGCTACATTATTTTTGAACTGCACTACATCCACGATCCCCGGCATGGCTTTGGCCGCCGAAGCATCTACGGACTTTATCTTCATACCAAATGCGCTGGGATGCTGCACCATAGCGTATAGCATACCTTCGCGGTGGAAGTCAATGCCAAATAGCGGCTGCCCGGTCAGGATTGGCTTGTTGTCCACGTTCTTGATGGACTGCCCAATGAGCTTGTAATCTTTGGTGTCCTTGAGCTTTACGTCTTTAGGAGCCGTGAGCTTAGCGGCATCCTGCGCCAGCTCTCCGTAGCTGAGCTTACGGTTTGAGCCCTTGTGCATGACCACTCCTTTGTCGGTAGTGATCTCACTGGCTGGTACCTTCCAGCGGTTGGCAGCAGCTTCGACGAGCATCAGACGGGCAGTAGCTCCGGCCTGGCGCAGGCGGTCCCACGAGTGAGGGATAGATCCACTACCTCCGGCCACCTGCCGCTCAAATTTCTGCGTATCCAAGGGAGCCTGTACTACCTTTACCTTGGTCCAGTCTACATCCAGTTCTTCGGCTACGATGATGGGGAAGGCCGTCTTGATACCCTGACCTACTTCGGGGTTGGGCGAAAGAATGGTAATGGTACCATCAGTGGCTATCGAAAGGTAGCTGTTGAAGTCCAGGTTACCGGCCGCAGCGGCGGCTTCATCCACAACTGCAGGGGTAGCATTAGCGCTGAGCCAGTTAAAACCCAGCAACAGGCCACCGCCGGCCGAGGCGGCCAGCTTCATAAAATCGCGTCTGTTCGTATTGGGGAGTATAGACATGGCTATTTAGCAGGTTTGGTGGAGGCTACTTTTACGGCTTCACGAATGCGGTGGTAGGTTCCGCAACGGCAGATATTACCGGACATGGCAGCGTCGATTTCGTCGTTATTGGGCTTGGGGTTCTTCTTAAGGAAAGCAGCCGCGGTCATGATCTGACCAGCCTGGCAATAGCCACACTGGGCTACATCCACTTCGTCCCAGGCTTGCTGTACCGGATGGGTACCTTCGGCAGAGAGACCTTCGATGGTAACTACTTTGGAAGTGCCGATTGCCGAGACGGGCATTACGCAGGAGCGAGTTGCTTCTCCATTGATATGTACGGTACACGCTCCACACTGGGCTATTCCGCAGCCGTACTTGGTACCGACTAATCCCAGATTGTCACGCAGGACCCATAGCAGTGGGGTATCGGGCTCAACATCAGCCTGATAGCTCCGACCGTTAATTTGCAGCTTGTAAAGAGCCATTGGTTATACGTATTTTAGTTTTAGAAGCTAAATTAATGAGAATTAAGTACTTTACCCATAATTCATTGAAATAAAAGAATTTACTGCTGGCTGGCAGACAGCTTGTGTAAGTACTTATATAAAAAGCAGATGCTGGCCCGGTCTACCCACGGGGCTGGTGGCTTAGTCCAAAAAATACCTGTTACTCATCACCCTCTCGCAGCCACGTCAACTTTTCCTTGGGTACCTCCTGCTCGATAGCCGCCGTAATACGGGCAACCATGCTCTCTACATCTTCATCGGGAGAAAAATACATAGGCGGCTTGAAATGAACCGTCAGGGTTGTATTCCTTTTTTTAAATCGGAGCCCTTTCTTATCGAAGGCCCTTCTGAAGCCATTAATTACTATCGGTACTACGATGGGCTGATGCTCTTTGATCAGGTGAGCAGTTCCTTTACGAACAGGGGCATAGGGCTTGGTAGTTCCCTGCGGAAAACTTACTACCCAGCCATGATCCAGCCCCATCCCTATCTTGTCCTGGGCTGAGTTATCTAGTTCCCGTTTTACATTCTCACCGTTGGCCCGCCATGAACGATTGACGGTAATAGCCCCTCCCATACTAAACAGACGAGGCAGGATACCGCCTTCTTTCATGGTTTCGGAAGCGGCCACGTAGTAGCTACGGGCCCGCGGCGAAAACAGATAGAAAGGCGGCGAAATAGTATCCTTATAACCCCACTTCACGGCACAGAAGATATGGTAGAAGGCGATGACATCGGCGAAGTACGTCTGGTGGTTGGCCAGGAACAGTACATCGTGATCGGGCAGGTTGTGCAGGTGCTCCGTACCCTGAATCTGAATCTTGTTGATTGCCGTATAGCGGTAGTAGGTAAACCAGCCAATCAGCATAATCAGAATACGCTTCACGATCATCCAGTTGCCAAAGGGATCTTTCTCAAAGATACCCAGGAAATCAAGCCTGGCTAACCAGCGAGGAAGGGCACTGTATGTGGTTTTTTCTGGAAGCATATTTATTTTTTCTTACGATAATCTTAAGGCAAGTAGTTCCGACGCAATAATACTAGGATTTTAAATGAAAGTCTCAGCTTCTACAGAGTCAGGCACCTCTCAAATTTAATTTAAAAAAAATATTTCTGATGCCTATTAAACTCCTTCCGCCAATTGGTGTCCAAATGTCAAATTCAGCCGCCGAAGATTAATTCTCCAATGCGGTATAGGGGCTACCTGCTTTTGGTTTGTCTCTGATTAAACTAAACAAAAAACTACTATATACCGAAACGATTTGCCTATGCCCACGTGTACGTTTTCAACTTTTAAAAATTTCCCTACAACTATTTAATACTATTACTATGAAAATGTCACGTTGGTTTTTGCTCACTTCACTTGCTTTATTTTTATCAGTAGGTTTTGCCTCCGCTCAGTGGGCGGTAGGTGTGCGAGGTGGGGCGTACATGGGTACCGTTACCAAGCCAGAGCTACTTACTACGATAACTCCCGAATTCAAATGGTCACCCGGCGTAAGTTCAGCCGTATTTGCCGAATACTCCCTGTCTGACAACGTAGCCATACGCCCCGAAATCCTGTTCCAGCAGAAAGGCTTTCAGATGCGGGAAGGAACCAGTGTAAGCATGGGTGGTTTTCCGGTACCTATAGGGGTACGCTCGGCCTACCGGGTCAACTACGTAGAAACACCGGTACTTCTGAAGCTATCCACTGGTGGTGAAGGTGCTCAGCTGTATGCCATTGCGGGCCCCAGTGTAGGCTACGCCACTAATGCGAAGCTGGTTACGCACCCACAGGCAATACTTGATCTGCGCCCAATTCGGACCAATGTAAACCTGGATGCCATCAACTACCAGCGTTTTGAATTCAGCGCCGTAGCCGGAGCTGGCCTGAGCGTAAAAGCCGGTGCCGGTGATATCATAGCCGAGGCCCGTTATCAGCACGGTTTTACCCGCCTGGTAGACGCACCCATTGTTCGTGCCAATGCCCGCAACCAGGGTGTAAGTGTTTCCTTAGGTTATAAGATACCATTCTGATCCAATACTCGTACCCTCTCCTCTCAGACAGGCTGCTCCTATGAGTGCAGCCTGTTCTGTTTAGTAGGATTTAGATCACCAATAACCTCCATTTTCCCCAGTCAGTACCAATAGTTTTACCCCAGGATCTTCTTCTGGTGCAGCAAGCGCGGCAGGCAATATAGTGGCATACTTTTTTAAACTTTGAGAGAAGCTGCCTTAGCCAGGCTGCCTGTTTGTTTCACTCATCCACTTCAACTGATTAAGTATATGAAATACTACTTCAAACCAAGATATCTGGTGCTGGCCGTGGCACTGGTGCTGGCGCAGGGCTGCGCACGCAATCCCGTAACGGGTAAAAGAGAAATCTCGCTCATGTCCACTGAGCAGGAAATAGCCATTGGTCAACAGAGCCACCCATCGGTAGTAGCTACGTTTGGTCTTTATGAAGATCAAAAGCTTCAGAATTTTATAAAAACAAAGGGAACGGCTATGGCAAAAATTTCACACCGCCCCGACCTTCCCTACCAGTTTCATGTAGTTGACTCCCCCGTAGTGAATGCCTTTGCGGTGCCCGGTGGCTACGTGTACTTTACACGGGGTATCATGGCCCACTTCAACAACGAGGCTGAGTTTGCGGGAGTACTTGGGCACGAAATCGGGCATATTACGGCTCGTCACTCGGCCCGCCAGCAGAGTGGGCAGCTTCTAAGCCAGATCGGCCTCATTGCGGGACTGGTAATAGCCCCACAACTGGGAGGTCTTGCCGAAGCCGCTCAACAGGGGCTGGGCCTATTGATGCTTAGCTACAGCCGTGCACACGAAACGGAGTCTGATCAGCTGGGGGTAGAGTATTCCAGCAAGATAGGCTACGACGCCCGTGAGATGGCTGACTTCTTCGGAACGCTGAAAACACTCAGTGACCGGAGCGGCCAGAGTCTTCCTACCTTTCAGTCAACTCACCCGGACCCGGCTAACCGTGAAAAGAAAGTAAGCCAATGGGCAACCGAATACCAGAAAGCTAATCCGGGAAATTATTCTGCCGAACGGGAAGATTACTTACGTCTCATTGATGGAATGGTATACGGAAATGATCCCAAACAGGGATTCGTAGAAGATTTTGTGTTCTATCATCCTGAGCTCAAGTTTCAGTTCCCGATCCCCCGCAACTGGATTTATGAGAATAGCCCCAGCCAGTTTCAGATGGCACCCAAGGATGGTAAATCTATGATGCTGCTCACGCTGGCGCAGGGTAACACGGTAGAAGAAGCCGCTCAGAATGTAGTAAAGCAGTATAACCTGCAGGTGGTAGAAAACCAGGCTACTACCATCAACGGTAACCGCGCTATGGTACTGATATCCCGTCAGGCTCCACAGCAAGGTCAGCAGGGACAACAGCAGGCACAGAACGCTGACAACACCGTACAGATTGCTACTTGGCTCATCCAGTACGGGGGGAATATCTACGCCATGCACGGGATGTCGTACCTGAACCAGTTTACTTCCAATTTCAGGACGTTCCAGTCGGTAGCCGAAAACTTCAGAAGCCTGAGTGACCCTGACAAACTGAACCGTAAACCGGATCGTATCCGTATCAAATCCGCTCCGCGCGATGGTACTTTACAGGAGGTACTACAGAGCCTGCAGATGCCCGCTAACCACATGAATGATCTGGCCGTCCTGAACGGAATGGCTCTTAAAGATCGGGTAACCCGAGGTACCTTGATAAAAACACTGAGTAAATAGTCTATACAAAGAGAGGGCTGCCGGTATCCGGCAGCCCTCTCTTTGTATGTATTAGATTCTATCAAATGGGTTGTGCAAAGGCCTTCTTCCCACTGTCCAGAAACTTCGTAAAGTTTTCTATACTCAGATCGTAGTTTATAGGCGGAACCAGCAGATTGCCTTCGTGGTCTACCAGCGTGTAGTGTGGCTGGGCGTTGTTGTTATACTTCACAATCTGGAGGTCGGCGTTCTGAGCACCGATGGTCTTTTTAACCTTACCATCGTAGGTTGATGTGTACCATTCCGACTCGGGCAGCTCGGTTTTATCATCTACGTACAGCGCTACCACTACGTAGTCATCCCGCAGGCGCTGCAGTACCGCCGGGTCTGACCATACCCGGGCCTCCATTTCGCGGCAGTTGACACAGCCATGGCCCGTGAAATCAATAAAGATGGGCTTGTTTACCTTTTTGGCGTAGGCCAGAGCCTGGTTGTAGTCGAAGAAGCCCTCCAGCTCATGCGGCAACTCAAAAAGATCACCGTACTTGGGCGTTTCCATGGATGAGGTTTTGACAAATGCTCCGCCACCACGTCGGTTCAGATCAAAGTCGTGGGTAGACTGCGGCGGCAGATAGCCCGCCAGGGCTTTGAGCGGAGCGCCCCACATACCCGGCAGCATATAGATCACAAAGGCGAATGTAATAATGGCCAGCAGGATACGCGGCACACTTACCCGCTCTACCGCCGAGTCGTGCGGAGTGCGGATTTTGCCCAGCAGATAGAAGCCCAGCATCGCGAAGATCACGATCCAGAAGGCCAGGAACACTTCGCGGTCGAGCAGACGCCAGTGGTATACCTGGTCAGCGATGCTCAGAAACTTAAGCGCCAGTGCCAGCTCCAGAAAACCCAATACTACTTTCACGGTATTTAGCCAGCCACCCGACTTGGGCAGGCTCTTGAGCCACTGCGGAAACAGGGCAAAAAGGGTAAAAGGTATAGCAAAGGCCGACGAAAACGCCACCATACCTACTATGGGCTTCACTACTTCGCCACCTGCGGAGGCTACCAGCAGGCTACCTACAATGGGACCCGTGCAGGAGAAAGATACCAGTACCAGCGTAAAAGCCATGAAGAAGATACCCGTCAATCCTCCCCGGTCCGACTGCGCATCTATTTTGTTAACAAATGAGCTGGGCAGTACGATCTCGAACAGCCCCAGAAAAGACAAGGCGAAGATGAAGAACACCGCAAAGAAGAGTACGTTGGGTATCCAGTGGGTGCTTAGAAAATTGGCAAAGGCCGGGCCGTTGATCCGTGATACAATGGTACCTATTAGGGTGTAGATCAGTACGATTGAGATACCATAGAGGAATGCTTTGGCCTTACCTCCGGCCTGCTTGGTAAAGAAGCTGACCGTCATAGGTATGATCGGGAACACGCAGGGAGTCAGCAGGGCCACCAGGCCGGCCAGGAAAGCCGCCAGTGCAAAAGCCCACAGCGAGTTGTCGGCTCCCGAAGTACCATCAGTACCTGGCTCCATGGTCAATGTAGGCTCCGATGATACATCTAGGCTCGAATCGCGGGTAGCAGAGGTAGATACAGCCGCCGGAAGAGACGGATCCTTAGCCACATCCCGTAGAGAGGCACTGTCAGAGAGCATTGTGGTACCGGCCTCTTTGGAAGCCTCCACTGCGGCACCAGCCGCCGTAGTATTGGCAGGACCACGAACAGCCACCGCCGATCCTGTAGCTTTATCGATGGCATCCCGGGTAGTGGTCGCAGCGGCAGCCAGTACCTTAGGGGCCGTAAAAGTAAAATCTTCATTTCCATTTACACACAGGCCATTCTTAGACGAACAGGTGAGATATTCGAGGTCTCCTTTGATGACCGGAGCTTCCTGCAGGACGCGTATCGTCTGTCTGAACTCCCCCTTGCCTTCAAAGTAGGTAATATCACCCTGCCATATCTCGTCAAACTTCTTCTTTGCCTTGATGGGCTTTACCTTACCCACCAGTTCGTAGGAGGGATGGGCCTTAAGATTGAAAGTAGCCGGAATGGGCCCCAGATTAGGGTCCAGGTCAGATGAGTAGAGGTACCATTCGGGATCAATGGTAGCCGTAAAGATAAGATCGATGGTTTCGCCCGCCTTTACCTCTGATTTAGACAGGCTGTAGCTCCACTTGGCATGCTTCTGCACCTGGCCCATCGTCAGGTGTGCCATCAGTACGCTGATTAGCAGCAGAGCGTATTTTATATTATTCATACTACCTAATGTTATTCAAGCGCAAAGAACGCAAAGTTATCGCAATAGACGTAACACTGATTTCTGAGCGAGGGAGGGAAAGATAAATCTATATATTCTTGAAACGTTTTTTTACAAAAAAAATTCGCCCCTCTGTGGGAGGGGCGAAAGGCAAAGGAGTTAAGGGCTAAGAAATAGTCGTATTAGTAGCTAAATAGTACCGGGTTGAGCGCGCTATCGGGTACTGTACCGATCGGTCTGGCATCCAGCCAGGTTCGCCAGTCAGCGTCCTGGTAGCTATTCCTGGGTTTAGTAATTATCTGATTTTTATCCATGTAGATCATGGTCATCACCTTTCGCGGGCTGTCCGACACGTTGGCTCCCGCCCGGTGGAAAAGCCATCCGGCGTGGAAGCTTACCTCGCCCAGGTCAAAGGGCGTTTCGTGCAGCGTAAACTGGTTTAGTTGCGAAGCCATAAGGGCCTCGCTTTCATCACTGATTTCCAGATCGCGGCCTATCTCCACACTTTGGCTCTTTTCAGCAAAGGCCAGTGGTCCCATGGGTAGAGGCGTTGCCTGTAAGGGTATCCATACCGTAGTAGTTTTAGGAGAAGCCAGCGGCCAGTAAAACTGGTCGGCATGCCAGGGGGTGATTCCCCCCGAAGGCTCCTTGTACAGGGCCTGGTCGTGGTAAAGCCGCACGCCTTCTACCTCCATCAGGTCAGCCGCGATCCGGGCCAGGCGTTTTGAAAACACAAACTCTCTGGCCTCCTCATCCTCCCGCCACAGATTCATGATCTGAAGAAAAGCACGCTCGTAAGTAGTACGTTCTTCCATTGGCTTCGTAAGAGTATTGAGCCGGAAGACCAGATCCGAAATCAGGGTTCCGTAGCATTCAATAACTTCCGCGCTCAGAACGTTTTTTAGCTTTACATACCCATACTCACGATAGAAGGCTACGGCATCAGGAGGCAGTTCATAAGGAGTATCCAGCTCCTTGAGCAGAACCTCTTTGCTGACTTGGGTAAACATGAAAAGAATTATTAAAGGGTTTAGGAATGGTCAGTTTCCAGTCGCCAGACCACGTCTTAGCCTGACTATCCACTGCTCCACAAATATCTTATATAAATATTTATAGAACAGTTTGATACTTTTCATGTTTGTATACAATTTTAACATACGGTAATTAGTATTACCTTTGATTCGCATCAATTATTGATATAATGAAGCCCTCATTCGAAAAAATTTCAATTGGAGAAGAGCGATCGTTACTGGTGAAGAAGTTTACGTGTTCTTATTTTGATGCGTTATACCACTTTCATCCTGAGTACGAGCTTACGTATATCGTCAGAGGACACGGCCAAAGATTTGTAGGAGATAGCGTTGAAGATTTCAAGGAGGGCGACCTGGTCCTGCTGGGCTCTAATCTGGCGCATTTCTGGCGAAGCGATGCCAGCTACTATCAGGCCCCAGACCCGTCTGGCAGCGAAGCCATTGTCATTCATTTTTCGGAGAAGCTGGTTGACCCGGTGCTGGGTATGATTCCGGAGTTTTCGGTCATCCAGTCACTATGGAGGAGGGCTCCGCAGGGAGTAGCTTTTGCCTCCGACAACGAGGCCTTTGGTACCATCAGGGAGTTGCTGCTTTCTCTTTCTACCACTACCCGCCCCGCCGAACAGATCCTGCTATTCCTGCGCCTCCTTACCGAACTGGCCACATTTCCAGAAACACGTATGCTGGCCAGCGAGGGATATGTACCTCGTCTGAACGAAGCCGAAACTGAGCGCATGCGCCGTATCCTGGACTATACATTGCAGCACTTCCGGGAGCCCATTGGACTACCCGACATAGCGAAGGAGGCGCATCTGAGTGAAGCCGCTTTCTGCAGGTACTTCCGCCAGCGTACCCAGAAGCCCTACCTATCCTACCTCAACGAACTTCGGGTAGGTCATGCCCGCCAGCTGCTGATTGCCAGCTCCATGAGCGTAGGACAAATAGCTCTGGACTCGGGCTTCCAAAACCTATCCCACTTCCACCGGCTGTTCCGTAGGTTTACGGGCTACAGCCCGCTGCGATACCGCCAGATCTACCAGTTGGGCGCTAAGACCTCACCATCCGCCTCGTAAAACTTGATATCTTTTTCGCGAAGGAAACTCTTGATCACATCCACGTGTACGCACTGCCCTACGTTCATGAATGGGTAGTTGGACACGCGCCGCCGCACCCCGTCGGTGATCACTTCCCGGTTGATCTGGTCAAAGCCCAGGTGCAGGTGCCGGGTGGCGCTCTGCATGCCGTAGATGACCCCGGCTCTATCAAAGAGGGGGCCACCGCTCTGCCCGCGCAGCCCGGGGGTACTCATCTCGATGCCGGTAATGCCGCTGGCTTCGCCGATGTGGCGGGTCACAATACCATCCACCGGAAAACTGGGGGTATTGATACGTCCCTCGTGGGTCCACTCTATATCATCAAGGGCCTGGTTGAAGCGGTAGTTGGTAAACTCCGGAAACGGGTACCCCAGGCGACATAGGTACTTCCCCTGCTTTACCTGCCGGCCATCGCGCAGGAAATGGGCGTAGCCCTGATAATGCCGGGTGTCGTATTCCCTGAACTGAATAATAGCCAGGTCCTGCGTAGGGTGCAGATGGATGGTGAAGCTCTTGAAACCCGAAACGCCATTGACAAAGTTGGAGCGGAGCCGGATGGGGGTGTCTGAAGTAATGCGGTACTGTTCTTCCAGCCGTTTCCGGTGCACATCTACCGCCCGGTCGCGCTCATACTTACGTAGCTCTGATTTAAATTTCAGGTAGTTGGCATACATAGCATCAGCCTGCAACAGCTGCTCCGCCACGTGCCGACAGGTAACAGCACAACCTTCTTCATTCACAAAAAACAAAGTAGCAGTAGCCGGGATGATATCAGCGCCACCGTAGTAGCGGGCAATAAAATGAATAGGACGCGTAAACTGATCGACTTTTTCAATAGCCGTTACAAACATGGGCTGGATTTTCTGGTAAAATAGCCAACAAAAAAACCGATTCGAAATCAATGTTCCAAATCGGTCAGTCGGGGCCGTATGATGTAGTACTGCTTCAGAGCGTCCGAACAGGCACGATGGCTTCGGTCTGATCCCACCGTAGTACCATATTAGCTCCGTTGGGCTGGCCCTCAAAATAAATAGTAAATAGTTCGGCTACCTGGGGACGTATGCGTATATCAACCTCCTGCCTCAGCACATCCTGCCCGTCGTTGTAGCTGGTTCCCCATTGTCCGGTTTCCTTGTTCAGGATCACTTTCCATTTGGCAGGTCCGGGTATGGTCCAAAGCGAATAGGTACCGGCTTTGACCGGTTTACCCGCTACACTTACATCCCTATTGAACTGGATGACCGTAGCTTCGTTGGCTCCGGTACGCCATACTTTATCATAAGGAACCAGGGCATTATCCTTTTCAAGCCCGAATATCAACCGCCGTTTCTTGGAAGGACGGCTGTAACTGACTGTTATTTTAAGTCCATCCTGACTGTATTCAGCCACCGCCTCCGGACTCAATGACTTGGTATAACTTCGAAAGGCTATAAACGCAACCACCAAACCCACGACCACTATAGCACTAATTAATAGAGGTCTGTTCATGTATTTTTATTCGGGGCAAACTATACGGTAAAAGGTATAACTTACTGAGAAACCAACGTAGTAGTACATATCCTTACGGGACGGATCACCCTGATCCAACTTATTCGTTGACACGATCTCACCTCCTAAGTTGTCAAGATAATCGGTAAATGTCTTACGGGTACCTATTTCCAGTCCTACATTCCACGGACGGCGGATCTGGTACTTTACGCCAACCCCAAAAGGAAGTACCCATCCTTTGGTACTGTAATCGGCCGTCTTGGGTGTAGGTCTGAAGCCCATATAGCCGATCCCCCCGAAAACGTAGGGCGTCCAGTTAAGGGCTGAGCGGCGGTTAACGTAGTCCAGAAAATTATACTCCGTAACCAGATTGGCTTCGGTAATGCGGGTACGAAAGGACAGGTTACGTGCCTGCTGGAAAGGGTCCTTAGCATACTGGTCATCTGCCTTAATACCGCCGTAGAGCCCCTCAGCCCGAAACGTAACCGAGCGGCTGACATTATAGCGGAAGAAGAGGCTGCCGCCGGGCCTGAAAAATCGAAAGTTGAAGTTAGGAGCAATATCACCTTTATAATTAAGTCCTCCTACACTGGCTCCTATCTCAATCTTTTGAGCGGAAGCGCGCTCTCCCCATAGGCACAATAGTCCGATACCTACAGCCACCGTTAATAGCTGTAGGTATCGAGTGCCCTTTGACTTATGTATTGCTTGCAAAATGGTCAGATTTTTATTTCAACGGTGGACACTTGATAGTACTTCCCAGGATGTAATTGATATGAATAGTACCCAGCATATAGGTATCATTCAGACTAGGACTATTGCCACGGGGTGAACCCGGAGCGCCATAGTTAGTACCCTGGATGGCTCCAAAAGGATCGTTTGTTTCGATGTTGTATGGCGGCCCCTCTAGGAACCGGCGTAGTCCTTCGGTACGGTCGCCACCTTTACGGGCCGCGATAGGCTCAGCGGAACGGTTAGCCATGGCGCGTGCCCGCTCATCCTTAAGTACAGCCGGATCGGCGTAGTTTCCGGCTACGTCATCCAGGTAGTCGGTTGTGGTAAAGCGGAAGCCCACTTCGGCCGATACATCCCACTTGGGGTGAATCTTGTAACGTATCCCGAACCCCACCGGGATAGCCAGTTGTACCAGTGAGTATGGCTTTGGGTAGTTAGGGTTTCCCTGCCCTTCGGTACCTAGTGGCTGCAGACGCACCCACTGACGCCCATCCAACTCAGGCGTACGGGCCATCGGGTTGTGTGCCACGGCCGCCAGACCTGCAAATAAGTAAGGGCTTATCAAAGGACGACGATCTGCACTACGGCCATCGGGTATAATCTTGTAAATACCCATAACGGCAAACTCCTTCAGGTCATTTCGGAAGTGCAGGTTACGGGCAAAGGAAGCATTTCCGAACTGAGGACCCGAGTTGTTCAGCGTAAAATCATCACCTACTATGCGTGCCCATGTAAAAGAAGCCCGCCCGGCAAAACGGGGTGTGAAGTGGCGGGTGTAGTTACCCGTTACGTGCCAGCGCATGAGCTCAAAAGTAGAGACCAGGGGGCGACCGTAAGGAGCCAAATCTCCGTAGTAGCTTGAGGTACCTATACCCAGCCCTACACTTGAGTAAGGCATAAAATTGCTCCTTCTAAACTGCGCCTGCGCGTCCGTAATCGTCAGTAGCCCCAAAAGTGCTATGCCGATCATCCCTTTTAAGCCAGAAAGCTGGCCTTTAGCGAAAATGTTATTCATACGATAAAGCTATTTTCGGCAAAAATAGATTAGTTAATTGGTTTAGCGTTGCTATCTCACCTTCTCAACGTATTTCACTATACTTTATTTGCTGGCCCCACATTTATTGTGTGATCGGCAAAATTAAAATAGTGCAATTAGTATACCATTCCTCTCAGTCCCTGTTGATAACTCAAAAGAAGGCGATTGGTTCGTTCGGTTACTGTCCTTCTTTCAGGTTAGTTACTCCTTTTTGATTCCCCAGTAGCCGCTTGGCCCGTAAAAAGCGATTCAGTTCAAACTCATCATAGTTAGGTGCGTTGGGATTCAGGCTACTGATACGGATCTGACCGGACGCATGTATAAATTCATTATTGCCGATCCACATCCCTACGTGCGTTACTTTCTCGGAAGTACCTTCGCCCGCCCTGGTTCCGAAAAAAAGCAGATCCCCCGGCCGCAGATTACTAAATCCAGCCGCGGTATCTACCAATTCTCCCGAGTGTACCTGCTGGGAAGCATCGCGTGGTAGTACCCAGCCGTTGAGGTAGTAGATAGTCTTGGTAAAGCCGCTGCAGTCCATACCTTTGTACGAAGTACCTCCCCACAGATAAGGAATACCCATCATCCGCTTAGCGGTATTGACTAGTTTATCTTCTGAGATAGATAAGGAGGCAACCCAGTCATGATAGCGTTTGGCTTCACTTCTGAGTATGTAGGCAGTACGCCCATCCGGGTACTCCACCTGGAAGTATTCTCCGGCTTCGGCTTTGAGCTTGAGTACATCACCAGCCACCAGGTCCGATACCGTCTGACCATCTGCATCGGCGGCTTCGTAAGAGAAGCCGTAGGGACGCAGGTAGATTACTTTTTCGGATTGGGTCCAGGCATCAAACGCTGCCTTGTTCATCCGTTGCAGTCCTCCCCAGTCTATCCAGGCTATGTACTGGTCGGGGGTCTGCACCAGGTACCAGCCCTGATCCTTGTCCAGCACTTTGAGAGGCATTCCCAACAGGGCCTGCGTGGCCAGCTCGGCCGCATTGCGTGGCTGTGAGCGTATGTTAGCTACCGAAACGCGAACTACGCCGTATATCTCCTCACCCAGTACCTCGGCCGGAAGCATCTCTATCCTGTCCTCCGCTGTGAGCTTTGCTTTCTGAAGGCGGGCCAGTAATGCCTGCTTCGCTTCGGGCAGGTTGGTTTTGCCGGTAAGTACCCCCTTATCGTCAGCTTCTATCTGAAACACCGCCACCCGGCGGTCCGGGGCGTACTGCTGACGTACTTCGTCAATTATATCTTGCATAGATGTATTGCTTTGAGCCAGGGCCAATCCGGTCAAGCCCATAAGCAGGCAAAGTAATAGGATAGATTTCATATGCCACTAGTTAGAGACAGGTAAAGTTAGGGTACCAATGCGGTAGGTGGGGCTATTAGCAAGCAAAAGTTATTTACTTTGTGAAAAAGCAGCCCTAGCCAACGTATGATCACCAGCAAAGACCTTTCTTTTTCATACTCCCCCCACAAAAAATTCAGCTTTCCGGATATTCTCTGCAACGACGGGGAAGCTTTACTTATTTTGGGTCAATCGGGACGGGGCAAGACCACCCTCCTGCACATCCTGGCCCTGCTGCTTACTCCTGAATCCGGTGATATCATCATAGATGGTCATTCAATACGTAGCCTGTCGCCCGGGCAAACGGCTACTGTACGCGCCAACAAGATTGGTATCATCTACCAGCGTGCCCACTTTGTCAGCTCACTAACGGTACTCGAAAACCTCCTGCTATCGAACTATCTGGCCGGGCGCAGTCAGGACAGAAACAAGGCTGCCTACCTGGCCGACCAGCTTGGGTTTGGGGAGCACCTCTCAAAGAAAACACACGAACTAAGCCAGGGAGAGCAGCAGCGGGTCAGTATAGCCCGGGCCCTGATGAACAATCCGGCGGTTATCCTGGCCGATGAGCCTACCTCTAACCTGGACGACGAAAACTGCCAGAAGGTAGTGAACTTACTGAAAGCGCAGTCGGCCCAGATCGGCGCCAGCCTCATAGTGGTGACGCACGACCAGCGCCTGAAAGATGAATTTTCCAATCAGATTTCCCTATAACCATGAACCTCATCAAGATTAGCTGGGCTAATATAAAAGATAAAAAACTCAACAGCTTTCTGAGTGTACTGCTGCTTACGCTGGGGATTGGCATGATATCGCTGCTGCTGCTGCTCAACAAGCAGCTCGACGAGCAGTTCCGGCGAAATATCAAGGGCATAGATATGGTGGTAGGGGCCAAGGGTAGCCCGCTCCAGCTCATTCTTTCGAGTATCTACCAGATTGACGCCCCTACGGGCAACGTACCGCTGTCGGAGGTGAATAAGCTCAAGATGAATCCCTTCGTCAAGACGGTCATACCGCTCTCGATGGGCGACAACTACCAGGGGTACCGCATTGTAGGTACTACGCCCACGTACGTAAAGCATTTCGAAGCCGCTGTCGGCACGGGTAAACTGTTTGAGAAACCTCTGGAAGTAACACTGGGAAGTAAGGTAGCCGGTGCTACCGGCCTGAAAGTAGGTGATACCTTTGCCAGCGCGCACGGATTGGATGGAGAAGGTGACGAGCACGGCGACAGCAAGTACCTGGTAGTAGGCGTATTTGAATCCAGCGGCTCCGTCATAGACCAGCTCATCCTGACCGACCTGAGCAGTGTGTGGGCTATTCATGACCATGCCGATGCGCCCGCACACGATGCTGAAGAGGGTGAGCACGACCACGAAGAAACCATGCCCCAGCCACAGGAAAGGGAAGTAACCAGTGCACTGATCCAGTTCCGAAACCCGATGGGCCTGCTGGCGCTGCCCCGCCAGGTCAATGCCAATACGCCCATGCAGGCAGCCCTACCCAGTATTGAGATCAACCGGCTGTTTTCGCTGCTGGGCGTTGGTATTGATACACTACGAGCGCTGGCCTTTGTCATTATACTTATTGCCGGAGCCAGTGTATTTATCTCCCTGTACAATTCGCTCAAGGAGCGAAAGTACGAAATGGCCCTGATGCTGTCTATGGGCGCTACCCGTACCCGGCTCTTCGGAATGCTGCTGCTGGAGGGGCTGATCCTGGCGCTGCTGGGATACGTAGCAGGGGTACTGCTGAGTCACCTGGGACTGTGGCTGTTTAGCCAGGCCGCGGAGCAGGACTTCCATTATTCTTTCAGCAGTATGGCTCTACTTCCCGAAGAACTACTGCTTCTGGCGGGCGCTCTGGCCATTGGAGTACTGGCGGCAGCCTTACCTTCGCTGGGCGTGTACCGCCTGAGTATTTCGCGTACGCTGGCGCAGGACTAAGAGGTATATTGGATGAACTATCTTGCTTCTTGTACTGTATTCGTTATAAATTTGTTACAATTGATAAAAGTCCTTTACTAACCAACAGAGTCACGCTCAGAGTAATAGACTTCAACCTAAAATATAATTAAAATGAAACTACTTCGCTGGATCGTATTCCCCCTACTCGTAGTATCACTCATGGCCTTCACGCCATCTAGCGCGCCTGTCAAGCTCTCGTGGGAAACGCTACGTGATGTAACCTTCAAGAAAAAGTGGTACGAAGCCGAGCAGGTATATATGCTGTACCCTACTTTCGGGCCGGGTGTACAGAAGCTCAGTGGCAAAGAGGTATCCATCACCGGTTATGTACTTCCGGTAGATCTGGATGCTAACCTGTATGTATTGTCGGCCTTCCCGTACAGTGCCTGTTTCTTCTGCGGTGGAGCCGGCCCTGAATCAGTGATGTCCCTGAAGTTCAAGAAGAATACCCGCAAGTTCAAAACGGACGAGCGTCTGACCTTCAAGGGTACTCTCAAGCTCAACGCCGATGATATTTATCAGATGAACTACATCCTGGAGAACGCCGAAGTAGCGGATACCATGTAAGCTCCAGGTACCTGATACAGATAAAATTCTAATAAAGAATTAATTACAAATATGCCCCACCTGGTCAGGTGGGGCATATTTTTTTATAGCCCTATCAGATTTTAGTCAGTGAATATACAGCTGCTAAGCCCTTAACTGAAAGTTGGAAGATCTAACTAATCTTCCCGCTTTCAGTTATATACAGTACTATACACAACTCTAAAAGCTATTTGTAAGACGCTAGATTTTCCACTATGAAATATTCACTTCAGCTGGGTCGTATTGCCGGCATACGCCTCTCCATCCACTGGACCTTTGCTATACTGTTGCTGTGGATCATATTTTCCAACATCAGCCGGGGCACCACCGAGACCTTCTGGATTGTAGCTTTCACTCTGGCCATCTTTGTTTGTGTGATCCTCCACGAGTTGGGTCACGCCCTCACGGCCCGCCGGTATGGTATACCTACCAGTGATATTATCCTGCTCCCCATAGGGGGAGTAGCCAGTCTGGAACGGATTCCGGAGAAACCTTCGGAGGAGTTGGCCGTTGCCCTGGCGGGACCTGCGGTAAACCTGCTGATTATGCTGGTTCTGGTTCCTTTCGTACGCTTTCCGGAAAATACCGATGAATTGACCAGAATGGTTACGATCAATGAGTCCAACTTCCTGATCAACCTATTGGCTATTAACGGCTGGCTGGCTCTGTTTAACCTGATTCCTGCTTTTCCGATGGATGGGGGCCGGGTACTTCGGGCACTCCTCTCCTTCCGGATGGAACGTAGCAAAGCTACCCGCATCGCCGCTTCGATTGGGCAACTACTGGCTATTGGCTTTGTGATTCTGGGCTTTTTTGGCAATCCATTCCTGATTTTTATCGGACTTTTTATCTTTCTGGGTGCTCAGCAGGAATCAACGCATGTCCAGACTACTACTATGTTTCAGGGGCATACGGTAGGTGAGGTCAGTATGACTGAGTACCCCACCATGCACCAGAGCGACCTGGTAGAGGATGCGGTCCGGCTGCTCCTCGACAGTCAGAACCGTAACTTTCTGGTACTTGATGCTTTTAAGGAACCGGTAGGTACTCTTACCCGTGAGGCCATTATCAGAGGTCTGGCTCAGAAGGGTAATGGCGCTTTTTTATCAGAAGTGATGGATTCGGACATTCTGTACCTGGAGGATAAAATGCCGCTGGAAGAAGCATGGCAGATGATGCAAAGCCAGAAGAAGGGCTTCGCTCTTATTAGGAGAAGCGGGCAGATTGTCGGAGCCATTGATCCGGAAAACGTAGTAGAATTCCTGATGGTACAGCAGGCATCCCGGGCCAGGGACACCCGAAGGCAGGGGTAAACTATCCTACCTTCCTACAAAGGACCGCAGGGTAAAGGCATTGCGGACGGCATTGCCTCCACCGTCATTATTGAAGTAGACATATACATCTTTTCCGCTGGCCTCCCACTCCTGGCAGCGATCCGCCCACCAGCGCAGGTCATTATCAGAGTACGAGCCTCCGTACAGCCACTCGGTATCCGGTCCGTGCATACGGATATACACAAAAGGAGCCGTAGCGCGCAGTATACACGGTAGTTTGGCTCCGCTCATGATACAGTAGGCTACCTGGTGCTGTTCCAGCAGATTAAAGATAGACTCCTGGTGCCAGCTCGGATGCCTGAACTCCACCGTCAGTTTGATCCATTTGGGCATCTTCTCCAGAAAGTAAGCCAGCCGGTCGTAGTCACAGCCAAAGTGCGGGGATAGCTGCACCAGAAAGATAGCGCGTCTCTCACCCAGAGTATGCCAACAGTTCTTGATGCGCTCAATCCAGGGCTCAGGACTATACAGCTTCTTGGCGTGGGTAAGTCCACGCGGTGCCTTGACCGTGAGCTGAAACCCCTCGGGCAGCCGCTCCCGCCAGCCGGCAAAGGTCTGCTCGCGGGGCCAGTGGTAGTAGCTGCTGTTGAGCTCGACCGTCTGAAAATGCTGAATGTAGTAGTGAAGACGCTTCGCTACGGGCGTATTTTCAGGGTATAACACACCTTGCCAATGATCATAACTCCAGCCTGATGTTCCGATGTGTATACCCATACGCGTATGTTTACGTTGCTACTCTTCCAGTTGTCCTATTAGTATTTCTTTCAGTACAGCCTGCGCCGACCACTCACGGTTAGCCGCCTGGTCGATGACTAGTGAACGAGGACCATCCAGTACTTCATCGGCTACTTTCATGTTGCGACGTACGGGCAGACAGTGCATAAACTTGCCGCTGTCCGTCAGCGCCATCTTGGCCTCATTGATCATCCAGGAGTGGTCCTGCGTGAGTACCTGTCCGTACTGCTGATACGATGACCAATTTTTACCATATACAAAATCCGCGCCTTCCAGGGCTTTGTTCTGATCATAGACTACCTGTGCCCTGCCTACAAACTCCGGTGCCAGGTCATAGCCTTCCGGGTGCGTCACGACCAGCTCCACATCCATGTGGTTCATCCACTCACAGAATGAGTTGGCCACGGCTTGCGGGAGCGGCTTGAAATGAGGCAGCCACGTCAGTACCACCTTGGGGCGCTGCTTCGTTTTGTGCTCCTCTATAGTGATGCAATCGGCCAGTGACTGCAGAGGATGGCGCGTAGCCGACTCCAGATTGACAATAGGTCTCCCAGAGTACTTCTTAAACTGCTGAAATATATGCTCGGCGTAATCTTTCTGCCGATCCTTCAATTCTGCAAAAGAACGTATCGCAATGATATCGCAGTAGCGACCTATTACGGCAGCAGCCTCCTTGACATGCTCAGCCTTATCGCCATTCATGACCACTCCCTCTTCCAGTTCCAGGCCCCAGCTATCCTGGCCTACGTTCATCATCATCACGTTCAGTCCCAGGTTCTGCGCGGCCTTTTGGGTACTTAGCCGGGTACGCAGACTCGAGTTAAAGAACAACAGACCGATGGTTTTGTTCTTGCCCAGTAGCTGGTCCGCAAACGGATTACGCTTGGCAATGATACCCCCGGTAATAAGGTTGTTCAGGTCCTGTACATCGTGGATAGAGAGAAAGTGTTTCATTGGTATTTGCGATTTCGTATTGTCGAATTATTTACTTTTTGAACCAGGATTTGCTTCCGCTGTTTTAGCCGAAGAGGAGAAATAGCTCTAATAATCAGAAGCAGGCTACCAGTACCTCGCTTTCATTTTTATCAGCTTCTCTCCTCTTCCTAAACAAGTATATAATGAATGTACTGCTTACTAGCCGACATTCGATACTTGCTTCACCTCCGCCGCCAGTGCTTCCAGAAAAGCGTCGGCCTCTTCTTTACCAATAGCCAATGAAGGCAGCAGACGAATGGTATTGGCTCCGGCTACACCGGTGAACATCTTATGCTCGAAGAGCAGTTTGTCACGCAGGGCTTTGATCGGGAAGCCATACTCAATACCGATCATCAGGCCGCGTCCGCGTAGCTCCTTATACCCTCCTACCTCACGTATGCCATTGAACAGGTACTCTCCCATCTGGGCGGCATTCTCGAGCAGTCCTTCCTCTTTCATAATATCCAGTACCGCTACTCCCGCGGCGCAAGCCAGATGATTACCGCCAAAGGTAGTACCTAGCAAGCCGTAGCTGGCTTTGAATTTGGGAGAGATAAGTACCCCTCCGATCGGGAAGCCGTTACCCATACCCTTAGCCATCGTCATCAGGTCAGGATGGATACCGCTGAACTGGTGCGAGAAGAACTTGCCTGTACGTCCGTAGCCACACTGCACACTGTCCAGGATCAGGATGGCGCCGGTTTCGTCACACTTGCGACGGAGTGTCTGCAGGAACTCGTCGGTACAAACATGAATACCTCCTATGCCCTGAATACCTTCTACGATTACCGCACAGGTCTCGTCGGTGATACTCGCTTCGGCTGACTCCACATCATTGAAGGGCAGGAACGAAACGTGCTCATTGAAGTTGATAGGCGCTACGATAGAAGGATTATCCGTTACCGCAACGGCACCGGAGGTACGTCCATGAAAACCTTTTTTGAAAGCTACGATCTTCGTCCGGCCGTTGTGGAAAGAGGCCAGTTTCAGCGCGTTCTCATTGGCTTCCGCTCCGGAATTACACAAAAAAAGCTGATAGTCAGGGTAGCCGGAAAGGGCTCCCAGCTTCTCCGCCAGCTCTTCCTGCAGGGATATCTTTACCGAGTTGGAGTAGAAACTAATCGAATTGAGCTGCTTCGTCAGCATCTCTACATAGTAGGGATGACAGTGCCCGACAGAAATAACCGCGTGACCACCGTACAGGTCAAGGTACTGGGTACCATGGGTGTCCCACAGGTAGCTGCCCTGAGCCTTCACCGGCTCTATATCGTAAAGGGGGTATACATTGAATAGCTGTGACATTTTCTTGGAGTTTATGAGTCTATGAGATTAAGAGTTTATGAGTGCCTGCGGCGGTAGCGAATGAGTCGATGAGCTTTTAGCAATAAATTTTATTTTTTACCGTGGCGGCGGCCGCTCATCGACTCATAAACTTTGTACTCATACACTCCCCTAAAACGCTGGCGCCTTCAGTCTTAGGCCTGCATCTTCGGGTAGGCCGAAGAGCAGATTCATGTTCTGAACGGCTTGTCCCGACGCCCCTTTGGTAAGGTTATCAATGGCGCTGGTGATCAGGAGCTGTCCGTCGTGCTTCTCTACGTGTAGTAGTCCCTTGTTAGTATTGACTACCTGCTTCAGGTCTATGGCCGCCACACTTACGTGTGTAAACGGATGCGAAGCGTAGTAGCTGCGATACAGCTCAAGTGCCTCTTCCAGACTACCTTCATAGGGCATATACACATTAGCCATGATACCCCGGGTGAAGTCGCCACGGTAAGGGATGAAGTTGATGGCTTCACCAAATCCTTCCTGCAGCTTGGTCAGACTCATCCGGATCTCCTTCAGGTGCTGATGCGTAAAAGCCTTATAGATGGACATATTGTTGTTGCGCCAGCTGAAGTGCGTAGTAGTACTCAGGGCCTGACCGGCTCCGGTACTACCCGTGATGGCACTTACGTGTACCGCCTCTTTCAACAAACCTGCATGGGCCAGCGGTAACAGTGCCAGTTCTATACTGGTAGCAAAGCAGCCAGGGTTGGCGATACGGGTAGCCTGCTGGATGGTATCACGCTGCAGCTCAGGCAAACCATATACAAAGCCTTCGGATTCGTCACGGAAGTCTGTACTCAGGTCGATGATCCTGACCGAATCAGGTACTGTGTACTCCGCCAGAAACTTTTTCGACTCACCATGCCCTGAGCACAGAAAGATCACATCCAGCCCTTCCTGACCCAACAGGGCCGAAATTTCTTCTCCCGAGAAAACCAGATCTGTATCTCCGATCAGGTCTGTATGCGTAGCATGAACAGGCTTTCCGGCCTGGCTTTTACTATGCGCAAAAGCGATGGTAGCTTGGGGATGGTTGATCAGGATGCGGAGCAGCTCCCCTCCTGTATAACCGGCTGCGCCTATTATACCTATATGTACCTGTGCCATTATTTCTTCTCAGCTAATTCAGTAACTTTCTGGTAGATCATAGCCTGGTTGGAAGCTACCTTTGAGAAGCCACGTACGTCGTCGCCGGTCCAGGCGTTGTTCATTTCGCCGTAGCTACCAAATACTGATGACATCAGGTCGTAAGCTGATTCGATACCTTCGACGTGGAAGCGGTAAGGAGCCAGGTGAACGTGTACTTTACCAGTAACGTGGCTCTGGGTATCGGTCAGGAAGGTTTCGATGTTGCGCATCACCGGCTCTACGAATTGCCCTTTGTGGAGCAATCCGCCGTACCAGTTGGATAGTTGCTCTTTCCAGTAGAGTTGCTGTTCGGTCAGGACATGTTTCTCGAGGGTATGATGGGCTCTAATGATGATCAGAGGAGCCGCTGCTTCGAATCCTACGCGGCCTTTGATCCCGATAATGGTATCACCCACGTGTATATCACGACCGATGCCGTAAGGCTGGGCCAGGGCCGACAGTTTCTGAATAGCCTGTACCGGATTTTCGAATCTTTCTCCGGCTACACCTACCAGTTCACCTTTCTCAAATTCAAGGGTGATGGTCTCCGGCTCAGTTTTCGTAACCTGCGTAGGCCATGCCTCTTCGGGCAGGTACTTCTCCGAAGTCAGTGTTTCTTTACCACCTACCGATGTACCCCAAAGTCCTTTGTTGATGCTATACGCTGCTTTGTGCCACTCACGGTTTACACCCTTGTTGGTCAGGTACTCGATCTCCGCCTCGCGTGACAGTTTCAGATCACGGATAGGCGTGATGATCTCGGCATCAGGAGTAATAATGCGGAATGCCATATCAAAACGAACCTGATCGTTACCGGCCCCCGTACTACCATGAGCGATAGCTTTGGCTCCGATCTCCTTAGCATACTCAGCTACGGCTACCGCCTGAAAAATCCGTTCGGCACTCACCGAGAGCGGGTAGGTGTTGTTCTTGAGAACATTACCAAAGATCAGGTAGCGGATGCACTGCTCGTAGTAGTCTTTCGTCTTATCGATCGTAGCGTGCTGCTTTACACCCAGCGCATAGGCATTAGCTTCAATGGTCCTGAGTTCTTCGTCCGAAAATCCACCGGTATCTACCAGTACAGAGTGTACTTCATAGCCTTTGTCTTCGGCGAGGTACTTCACACAAAACGAGGTATCCAAACCTCCACTGAATGCTAATACTACTTTTGGTTGTGACATTTTACTTCGATGGTAATGTATGGTTAACTTGATTTATTAAGATGGGTCCTGAATGAAAAAACCTCGCTACGGACTTGTTCATAACTGCCGAGCGAGGTTTTTTATGTACTGGAATAAATCTTTATGTACAATGGTACCCTACGGTACCAGCATCGCGTCGGTATTTTTCTTTTTGGCCCTCTCCTCCCTTCGCAACAGCACAAGCTGCTTGATACGCATCCAGCGCTCATACAGCTTTGACTCCTTCAGGAAGTTCCAGCTTTGATCCTTCTCAGCCTTTTTAGCCTCTTCAGGATTGAACATCATACCGGTACACAGGCAGTGCTTACGATCCGTACGAGTCAGCACGTCATAGTTAACACAGCTGGCGCAGCCTTTCCAGAACGCATCATCGGCGGGTAGTTCACTGAATGTAACAGGCTCATAGCCCAGGTCAGAGTTGATCTTCATTACCGCCAGACTAGTGGTAATACCGATGATCTTCGCGTTGGGGTATTTCTTACGCGACAGTTCAAAGGCCTTGGCCTTGATAGATTTGGCTATACCACTATTACGGTAGTCCGGATGCACGATCAGACCGGAGTTGGCCACAAACTTGCCGTGCTCCCAGGTCTCGATGTAACAAAAGCCTACCCATATACCACTGGTAGTAGTAGCGATAATGGCCTTCCCTTCAATCATTTTTTCCATCAGATACACCGGAGAGCGCTTGGCTATACCTGTACCGCGCTTTTTAGCACTCTCCTCCATTTCGGCGCAGATGGTTTCGGCGAAATGAAGATGATTTTCATTAGCAACCTGAACAACGAATTGGCTGCCGGACTGTTCCTTATTCTTCATGGTTGTTAGTTCTGAAAAAATGATACCCTCCATACGCAACGCGACCGGGCCATCACATCAAATACCTGATGAGGTTTTTGAAATTAATACACTAAACTAAGAATGGGGGCAGAGAGAATTTTACCACGTAGGTAAAACAGAATTATGCGGTCCTCTCGGACCTAAACCTGAAGGGCGTAGTATGAAAGAAAGTATATGCGCCGTGGTTGTTCATTGATAGCTTCTGCTGAAAAACAGTGCAAATTTTATAAAAAATAGATATACACCCAAAGAAACAGCAAATATATTTTTCTGGTTCAGTGGGTATTACAAAACCATATAAAAACATTTATACCTGTCCACGCTCCTGGTAATGGCCCTAATTTAAGACAAAAAGCTACTTGTTACATATAACATTCTGAATATCAAATAAGTAACTAACAACGCACAAATTTCGACTAAATCACCTAACTTTGTTTAAGATGTTACCGACCCGGATTAGCCCCTGAGACGTAGTATTAAAGAGGGAAAGTAACAGTAATGGAGGTGTCATAATCTATTAATGAATCAACTATCAGCTGACGATCTTATATACGGGTATATCAATGGGATCTTTCCCATGGCAGATACCGACGGTACCATTTACTGGTATTCGCCGGACCCGAGAGCCATTATACCTATTGATACCTATCATTCGCCTAAATCACTGCGTCCCGTCCTGAACAAGCGGGTATTTGAAGTTCGAATCAACACCGACTTCAAAGGGGTAATGACGCACTGTGCCGCCCCCCGAACCAACGAAGAAGGTACCTGGATATCGGAGGACATCATAGAGGCGTATACCGATCTGCACAAGATGGGTTTTGCCCATAGTATCGAAACTTATCAGGATGGGGAGTTGGTAGGAGGCTTGTACGGAGTAGCTATAGGGGCTGCTTTCTTTGGCGAATCTATGTTTTATACAGTCAGTAATGCCTCTAAGGTAGCTTTCCATTACCTGATCGAGATCCTGCGCCAGCAGCGCTTCCAACTGCTGGATACCCAGTTTATTAACGACAATGTACGCCGGTTTGGCGCTATCGAGATACCCAAGGCCGACTACATGAGCCGATTGCGGAAGGCGGTCTCCACCAAAGCCCGCTTCATTGAGCCGGATGTGGAGCATCTGTTCCTCCGTCAACAATCCTATGAAAAATAGCCACTTTGTATAGTTTGCTGCTGAAATAGCCTAATTTTGGGGAATTTTTCAGTCTAATGCTCATATAGTTGTGGCAAAGCCTATCCTCGTTATTAAGTTTGGTACTGCTTCTATCACCCGTCCCTCCGGTGAGCCCGATCTGGCCATCATTGCGGACGTAGCCCGCCAGGTATCCCTGCTTCATAAGAACTACCGCCTGATCATCGTATCGTCGGGGGCCGTTGGGGCAGGCAAAGCCTATATACAGGATTATAAGGGAACCATCACCCAGCGCAAAGCCGCCGCCTCGGTAGGTAATCCGCTACTGGTGGGTATCTACGCCAGCCAGTTCACCCCCTACGGCATTGCCATCGCCCAGAGCCTCTGCGAGCGCCAGCACTTCGCCAACCGCCACCAGTTCCTGCAGCTTAAGGAGACCTACGACGAACTCTGGAACAACGGTATTATACCTATTGTGAATGAGAATGATGTGGTAAGCGACCGCGAGTTGAAGTTTTCGGATAATGACGAGTTGGCTACGCTTATAGCCGCGGGCTTCGGGGCCGAAGCCCTGATGCTATGTACCTCCGTAGGTGGCCTGCTGGACGAAGCCGGACAGATGGTTCGCGAGGTACCTGATGTAAACGATGTATTCCGCTTTGTCAGGACCGAAAAATCAGCTCTGGGACTGGGAGGAATGGCTTCCAAGCTCACCTTTGCCAAACTGGCTACCCGCATGGGCATCAGGGTGGTGATATTCGGCATGAGCGAAAAAGATGGTATACTCCGGGCCCTGCGGGGAGAGACCGGTACTGTGTTCGTCCCGCAGAAAAGTACCCTGTCGGCACGCAAGCGGTGGCTGGGTAGCGGTGGTCTGGTAGCCGGTAAGCTACGCATCGACGAAGGAGCTGCTAAAGCACTGGAAAAGCGGAAAAGCCTGCTGGCCGTAGGAGTACTGGAAGTAGTAGGTGAATTTGAGGCTGGGGAAATCATAGAGCTATTTACCCCCGAAAATGAGATGATAGCCGTAGCCCGTGCCCGCGAAACCTCCCAGGCTATCATAAACAACCTGAAAACTCAGAATTTTGAAGTGGCTAACGCCAGCGATATCGTACTACTCTGATGGAATCAATCATATCTCTATTACAGGCTACCAAACAGGCTTCGGCCGCTGTTCGTAACCTTTCGGACGCCCAACGGGCAGAGCTGCTCACCACCTTAGCGGACCGGATACTGGCCAGTCAGGCACGTATCATTGCCGAAAATCAGAAGGATCTGGAGCGCATGGACGACAGCGATCCAAAGAAGGACCGCCTGCTCCTGAACGATAAGCGTATTCAGGGACTGGCGCAGAGCCTGCGTGACGTAGCGGCCCTGCCCGATCCTACCGGCCAGCTCTTACTGGAGCGTACCCTGCCCCAGGGTATTCAGCTGAAGAAGATAGCCGTACCGCTGGGAGTGGTAGGAGTAATCTATGAGTCGCGCCCCAACGTGACCATTGACGTGGCTTCCCTATGCCTGCGCTCCGGCAACGCCTGTGTACTCAAAGGAGGTAAGGAAGCTCAGTACTCCAATGAGTGCCTGGTTGGTATAATTCATGAAGTACTCGCTGAGTTTGGGGTTGACGCCGCAGCCGTAGCCCTGCTCCCTACCGATCGTAAGTTTGTAGCCGAACTACTATCGGCCACCCGCTACGTGGATATTATCATCCCACGAGGCTCCGAAGGTCTGATCCAGTACGTACGCCAGAACTCCCTGGTACCTACTATCGAAACCGGCGCCGGCGTATGCCATACGTACGTAGAAAGTACTGCCGATCTGGACATGGCCCGTGATATTGTGGTCAACGCCAAGGTATCGCGCCCGTCGGTATGCAATTCGCTGGACACCGTAGTAGTAGACCGAGCCGTAGCCGAAGCCTTCTTACCTACGCTGAAAGAAGAGTTCATCAAGTGGAACGTAGAGGTATTTGCCGACGACGAGTCGTATCCCATATTCAAAGCGGCTGAATATCCTCTGCTACAGAAGGCTACATCGGATGATTTTGGTCGGGAGTTTCTAGACTATAAGTGCTCTATCAAAGTAGTGGACGGCCTTTCGGAGGCGCTTTCGCACATACAGCAGTATTCGTCACGCCACTCGGAGGCTATTATATCCCGTGATGCAGCGGCAATTGAGCAATTCCTCAATGAGGTGGATGCTGCCGCGGTCTATGCCAATGCCTCTACACGCTTTACCGATGGCGGTGAATTTGGCCTGGGTGCCGAAATCGGTATTTCTACTCAGAAACTACACGCACGCGGTCCCTTTGCTCTCGAAAAACTGGTTACCGAGAAATGGGTAGTAGTTGGCTCCGGCCAGACCCGCTGGTAAGTACTTAAGAGCTCTCCCCATCGGGTTAGTGTATCTTCGATGGGGAGAGCTGCCTACTATATCTATACTCTCCGTTTTTATCAAGTACCAGCCTGTGCAGGTGTAACTGGGGCTATTATTGCATGGGCGCGATTTCTACAAATCCACCACTAGTTACACAGACACTCCTACTACACAACCTACTTCATCAAATATATCTCGTTCATTATCAAATCATAGTATTACATATACTAATTTACCAGAAGTCAGCAAGTGTATTAAATAATTACTAAATTTGACTTTTTGTAACCACCGCTGTTTCTCCTCCTCCTCTTTTTGAAGTACGGTATTTGACTTATGTTATAAGCGTAGCAGTATCTAATCCCATCTATTCATATGGAAAAAAGAGAATATTGGGTGGCTAAAGCCAGTGAATGGCCTGATGAGCATAAGGAGGAAGTAAAAGCTGGCGATACTACAGTCCTGCTCATTCGTCATGAGGGCGTGTTCTACGCTTTGTATCCCAAATGTACTCACTATGGTGCCCCTCTGGTCAAAGGAGCTCTCAACGGCAACCGACTGGTTTGCCCCTGGCACCATGCCTGCTTTGATGTCCATTCCGGAATAAACCTGGAAGCCCCCGGCCTGGATGGTTTGCCTACCTATAAGGTAGTGGTACGCGACGACGATGTACATGTGTATATTCCCGAAGGCGAGTTGCCGGACCGTAAGCCCAATCCACTTACCCTGCGCGATCCGAATAGTAAAGATGTCTATGCTATAGTAGGTGGTGGTGTGGCTGCCCAGTATGCCGCCGAAGGTATGCGCGAAGCCGGTTACCGGGGACGTATCATCATGATTACAGCTGAGAGTGAAGCTCCTTATGATCGTACCAACGTTAGTAAGATGTACCTGCAGGGCGAAGCTCCCGAAGAGCAGATGTACCTGCGTAAAGCTGACTTCTACGAAAAGTATGGGATAGAGCTTCTGAAGAATCATTGTGTCAAGAGCCTGGACCCATTTGCCCGACGCATTGACTTTGACAATGGCGGACAGCTTACCTACGATAAAGCCCTGCTCTGTACTGGCGGCGAGGCCTGCAACCTGAGGTTAGAAGGTATTGATAAACCCAATGTGTTTCTGCTGCGCTCGCTGAGCGATAGCCGACAACTGCGGGACGCCGCTACCGAGGGTACCCGGGTAGTTATAGTAGGAGGCTCTTTTATTGGATTGGAAGGAGCTATGAGCCTGAGAAAAAGGGGCTGTGATGTAACGGTCGTTACTCCGGATATTACTCCTTTTCAGAAAATATGGGGACAGGAAGTAGGCAAGCGCATACAGCAGTGGCACGAAGAGGCGGGGGTGAAGTTCCGGCTGGAACGAAAAGTAATGAAGCTGCACGGTGACGATAAAGTAAATGAAGTGGTACTTGATAACGGCGATACGCTACCGGCCGACCTGGTACTGGTAGGCATCGGTGTGAAGCCAGCTCTGGACTTTTTAAGAGGTGTAGAGCGCGAAAAGGATGGTGGTGTCAAGGTAGATTCATTCCTGCGCATTACTAATACCCTGTACGCAGCCGGTGATATTGCCTATGTACCTTTTGGACCGGGCCACTGCCGCATCGAGCACTGGAAAGTAGCCGGACAACAAGGCCGTATAGCGGGTAAGAATATGGCCGGAGCCGGCCAATTGTACGATACGGTACCCTTCTTCTGGACCAATCAGCAGGGACGTAGCCTGCGGTATGTAGGCTACGTGGAGGATTACGATGATGTCCTGATCAGCGGTAGCCTTCAGGAAGATAAATTTTTGGCTTATTATATAAAGTACAATCAGATCAAGGCGGTGCTGGGCCTGGGGCATGATGCCGATATAGCGGCGATCCAGGAGTTGATGTACAACGGGAGTATGCCCGGTCCCGAGGCATTGGAAGAGGTAGAAAGCTGGGAAAACTACCTGAAGCAATCGGCCGTGTTAGTACCCCGTTAAAAATAGTATTACTAGTTAGAAGCCTTTCGTCCTGGTGGTGAAGGGCTTTTTTTGTACCTGTTGCATTAGATTAGCCCCCGATCGTACTTACCACTAGTAGTATACTATACTGGTTGTAATCTATAAATTAATGAACATCTTACTGATAGGAAGCTCCAACACGGACATGGTCGTAAAGACCCAAAAGCTTCCTGCTCCCGGTGAAACTGTTATTGGTGGCACCTTTCTGATGAATCCCGGTGGAAAGGGAGCCAATCAGGCCGTAGCCGCTGCCCGACTTGGTGCCCATGTCCGGCTGGTGGCTAAGGTAGGGAATGACCTCTTTGGCGAACAAGCCGTGGAAGGATTTCAAAAAGAAGGCATAGACACTACGGCCATTGTCAAAGATGATGGACCGTCGGGTGTAGCACTCATCACCGTAGACGATAAGGGTGAAAACTGCATCGTAGTAGCCCCCGGTGCCAACAGTAATCTTCAACCCGACGAAGTGGAAGCCGCTATTGATGCCTGCTTGCCGGGCGACATAGTACTTCTCCAGCTGGAAATACCCCTGGCTACCGTAGAGCATGCCATCCGAAAGAGCGCGCAGCGCGGGCTACGGGTTATTCTGAACCCCGCTCCCGCTCAGAGGTTACCCCTTGACCTGCTCTCGCACCTCCACCTGATTACCCCCAACGAAACCGAAGCCGAGCTACTGACGGGTATCCCCGTTACCGAAGACAATGTAGGCAGAGTAGCTCGTGCCTTACAGGATATGGGTGTGACTAATGTAGTGATCACGCTGGGGGCGAAGGGAGCCTATATACTGAGTAGTGAATTTGAAGGTACAGTAGGGGGAGTAGCCGTACAGGCCGTCGACTCTACCGCCGCCGGCGACTGCTTTAACGGTGCTCTGGCCGTAGGTATGGCCGAAGGATTATCCTTACCGGAAGCCGTTGGTTTTGCCTGCAAGGCCGCCGCTATCTCGGTCACACGACTGGGGGCACAGAGCTCTATGCCCCATCGCCATGAAGTTTCGTAACTAGTCTATTCTTCTTTCCGATAAAACTATCCCTTAGCTCCTCCAAACTCTCCTTATGTTCATCGTCGAAACTTACACTACCGCCATCATTTTCTGTTTTGTGACTATGCTCTGCTGGGGCTCCTGGGCCAACACCCAGAAACTGGCTGCCGGGCACTGGCGTTTCGAGCTTTTCTACTGGGACTACGTGCTGGGCATCCTGCTGCTGTCCCTCCTGTTTGCATTTACATTTGGAAGTACCGGCGACGGCGGCCGTAGCTTTATTCCTGACGTACAACAGGCGGATGGTGCCAGTATAGGCTCAGCGATATGGGGAGGTATACTATTCAATGCAGCTAATATCCTGCTGGGAGCGGCCATCTCCATTGCTGGTATGTCCGTAGCTTTTCCCGTGGGTATCGGACTAGCACTGGTCATAGGCGTAATCGTAAACTACCTCGACCAGCCCGTCGGTAATGCTACGCTATTATTTGGTGGCGTGGCTTTGGTAGTTGCAGCCATTCTGCTTAATGCCAGCGCCTATCGTAAACTGGCGAGTAATACAGAAGGAGTCTCTACCAAAGGCTTGGTACTGGCGGTGGTGGCAGGCTTGCTGATGGGCTTCTTTTATAAGTACGTGGCGCAGGCTATGTTCCCGGACTTTGACCAACCCCTGCCGGGCAAGCTGAGTCCCTACACAGCGGTTGTGTTCTTTGCCGTGGGTATTTTGCTGAGCAACTTTCTGTTCAATACCCTGCTTATGTACCGCCCCTTTGTGGGAGAGCCGGTGTCTTACGCCGACTACTTCCACGGAAACGCCCGCAGCCACCTTACGGGTATAGCCGGTGGTGTAGTCTGGTGTATTGGGATGTCGTTCAATATTATCGCATCGGGCGAAGCAGGACCCGCTATCTCGTATGGTTTGGGACAGGGTGCTACGGTAGTGGCTGCACTCTGGGGTATCTACATCTGGAAAGAATTCCGAAACGCCCCAAAAGGTACCAGTACACTCCTCAACCTCACACTGATCTGCTACCTGATAGGGCTGGGGCTGATTATTGCGGCGGGGTGAGGGGAAGTACCACTCAAAGCCTAACCTTCACCGGATTATCCTTTATACCACCTTCATACAGCTCATAGCTATATGCCTTTACATTCCCCTTTTTCAGTTTCTGAAACAGGCAGTTGTCCTTTGGATAAGGTTTGGTAAAGAAGGCGTAGGTACCTTTGGGGGTATTATTATGTATCGCGTATTGTAAATAGGCTGTTTTCTTGGCAGGGACAAAAAGAAGAATTGGTGTAAAATAATTATGGAAAATAAAATCGGTTAAATGACAATCGACCTTATTTTTCTTAAACCACTCATCTATGTATTCATAGTACCTGATTGGTTTGTAAGAACAATAACTAAAAGGAAAAACTCGTACTCCAGCAGGAGCCAATAATAAACCATCATTCGAGGATCCCCCACTGAAGTTCATGCGGTTATATTTTTCATAACTTAATACATAGTCACTCCACAGATCCTCAATTGTACTGCTTTTATTTAGCTTTTGTTCCTTAGCCTGAAAAGACGGAGCTAATACATATATATCCCTATCCATAGGGTTAGTGAGGTACACCCTCAGAAATCTGTCATACTCACCATCAGACTTTTTCTTTATGAATACCCGATAGTTTATCGCTAAACCATCTTCATGGGATTTGGCGGCAGTACTTACCAGTACTAGCATTATGATCAGAGTCGTCACTCTCATATATAAGTTTTTAAAGTTCTACAACCATCCTCTGCACTCCCCTACCCGCTCCACACCCGGTACTTCCAGCACCAGATCTTCGCCGTAGGCCGAGGCAGGGGTTTGGTACCCTACTTTGAAATTGCCCGCTAGTACCTTCTTGGCAATGATAAGGCTACTATGAGCCGTGAGCGTATAGCCTTCGGGACAGGTGAGATGTGCGGTTCGACGGTCGGCGGAAGCATTGGTTACCTCCCCCCATACGGTGCTGCTGGCCAGCTGACGCATGGCTTCGGTGGGCCCGCTAATCTTGTCTACTCTGTTCTTCGCTATCTTTTTTACAAGATCTGACCCTAGCAGCCAGTTGTACAGCCCCTGAAACCGCAGCAGGCTATGTACCCTGGGTGAGATACCGGTGTAGGTTTCGATATTGGGAATACCTGTGGTATGGCAGGCGGTAGATACGTCGCCCCAGGGAATCGTCATGAAGAAGCGCCTCCGGCCATTGATCTCAATCCACAGGCTTTTATGCCCTAGATTCTTAGTAACTATCTTTCCATTTTCCCGCACGGCTCCGCCTTTACCCAATCCTTCTACCATGGTACTGGCCGTCCCGTGCGACAAGCCTCCACCAACTGTTTCGAAGGCCAGCTTGAGGTGCGTGGCGTCCGGCAGTTGTTTTTTCAGGTACAACGCCAGGCAATCGGTAGGTACTACGTCGAAGCCAGCTCCCGGCAATAACATAACTCCCGCTTTACGGGCCGCTGCATCGTACTGCTTAGCCAGCTCAAATACCTCTATCTCACCCGTAATGTCCAGGTAGTGCGTATGAGTAGCCAGGCAGGCTTCGATCATAGGCCGGGCGGTAAATTTGAAAGGCCCCGCCGCGTGCAGTACTACCTTCACATCAGCCAATGCCCTCCGCAGCCCCTCCTGATCCGACAAGTCCACAACCCGATACTGAGTACCTATACGATCAGCCAGAGGGCGGATGGCCTCCTCACGCCGCGCCGCCAGAATGGGTACTACTCCATACTCATGGCAAATATCAACGATGAGTTGTCCTGTGTAGCCGTTGGCGCCGTATAGTAGCAGGGATGACTTTTCCATGGTGTTTCTAGGATGGTATTCAGGTAGGTGAATATAAAAAGAATTGTACAAGTACCACTACCTCAACACCGGCTAAGTAGCAGGGGGCACGGTCGTTTTGCACATTTTTCGTACCTTTGAGGCATAGCGTGTGGAAAAAGAATGCCCCTATGGCTTTATCAACAGATACAGAATACGTGCAGAGCATCGCCCAGGAGGCGACCGAACTACTAAGAAACCTGATTGCAACTCCCTCTTTCAGCCGCGAAGAAGATAACACCGCGCTGGTCATTGAGGAGTTTTTACAAAAGAAGCAGATACCTTACCAGCGTAAGAAGAATAATATCTGGGCGCTGAACCAGCACTTCGATCCGGCTAAGCCTACCCTGCTGCTCAACTCCCATCACGATACTGTCAAGCCCAATAAATCCTGGACGCTTGATCCGTTTGAACCCGTTGAAAAAGACGGCAAGTTGTACGGCCTGGGCAGCAACGATGCCGGCGGCTGTCTGGTATCGCTGATCGCTACCTTCTGTCATTTCTACGACCGCTCCGACCTGACGTATAACATAGCGCTGGCGGCTACCGCCGAAGAAGAGATATCCGGTAAAGAAGGCCTGGAGATCGTAGTACCTGAGCTGCCTCCCATTGAGTTTGCCATTGTAGGTGAGCCTACCCAGATGCATCTGGCCGTGGCCGAGAAGGGCCTGCTGGTAATTGACTGCATAGCTCGTGGTAAGTCAGGCCACGCTGCCCGCGAAGAGGGCGACAATGCCATCTACAAAGCCATCAAAGACATCAACTGGCTGACCAGCTACCGCTTCCCGAAGGTATCTCCTACGCTCGGTCCTATCAAGATGTCGGTGACCATTATTAACGCCGGTACTCAGCACAACGTAGTACCCGATGCCTGTACCTTCACGGTAGACATACGGGTAACGGAGCAGTACACGCTGGAAGAAATCATTGCAACCATCAAGGAGAATATCCAGTCCGAGATACAGCCCCGCTCGATCCGGCTGCGTCCGTCGAGCATACCGGTTGAGCATGCCATAGTACAGGCCGGTATAGCGCTGGGTCGTACTACCTATGGCTCACCTACTACCTCCGACCAGGCCCTGCTCGACTGCCCTTCGCTCAAGATGGGTCCCGGCCACTCGGAGCGCTCCCATACGGCGGATGAGTTTATTTACCTGCACGAGATCGAAGAAGGAATAGCTCAGTATATAGCGATGGTGGAGGCCGTAGTCGCCCCTCAGGAATAGAAGAGACAGCCTACTCAGTTTTGGTTTTCCTGGCGAAGCTATAAGCTACCGTAAAGTGGTGTGACCAGCCTAGTTGGGAGTGGGTATGTACGGCGTAGTCTACATTGAAGGCATTGGCGGCGTACCCCAGTCCGAAATGGTTGGTACCCGGATGGGTAGCTATGCCGGTGCGTAAGAAGAGGCTCGGTACCGGCGCGTACTCCAGCCCCGCCCGAAAAGACGTAGGGAAAGCCGTATTCTTCATCAATTCACCATTCAGGTGCAGCCCTGAAATGGGCCGGTACGTAAGACCTGCCCGCAGTATGGTAGGCAGGCGTACTCCCGACTCACCCGAGAATCCTCCCTGCGTTACATTGTACATATGTGCCCCAAAGTATAGTCTGGAGCTGAGCTGAGCTATACCTCCCATCTCTACTGCCAAGGCTTTGCGGCTTAGTGCTAAGGAGGGAGCATTGACGGCTATCTGTACATAATTTATCTTCATCCCCAGGCTGATCCGATTGATGCGGTGGCCCGCTCCTACTCCAAACGCTAATTCATTGTACAACTTATCCCCAAACCGTTGGATGGATAGTCCGGTAGTAAGACTATTGTTAACGGGCATAACAGCTCCAAAGGCTACGGTACCTAGTCCGTCAAAGCCATAGTACGTATGGTAGGAGGAGAAAAGTGAAGCGTCACGGACACCAGCCAGTCCGGCTATATTATTCACGACGGAGTAGCGGTCCGACTGAGCCACTACGGCATTGGCCATACCCCACGAGCGCGCACCAATAGGAAAAGCATCACCGCCGGCGAGGGCCGGCGGTGCGCATAGTATCAGCAGGAGTACAATTCTTCTGCTTACTTTGTATAAGTTGCTACTGTATATCAAGGGCAATGAATTAGTAGCTTAATTCATTTTAGCTGAATTTCCTTTTTACGATAGTAAGCAGGTCATTGATGGCTTCGCTGTCGGTATTCCACCGGTAGATCGACGCAAATTTGTACACGATCATATCGTGGGCCTCGTCAAAGCTGGAAGCCTGATCCAGTTCACGGATGGCATCTTCAAAAGCATCAGTACTTCCCTTGAACAACTGGCTCACGAACATAAACCGCTGCCCCAGAGGGATGCTCTTAGCTATGCTTTCCACTTTGATGGGTACGTTGCCATAGGTATTCTCATCGCTGGCCTTAGGTACCTCTACCTTGAAGCGGTTGTTCAGGGAGTCATCCGCGGCCGTGGTAGTACGCATAGGTCCGCTGGGAGCAGGTATCGATTCACTACGGTCACGCAGGATCTGAGGCGACGCTACTGTTCCCGCATTGGCACTTGCCACCGGTGTAGCAGCGCGCGGAGCCGGGGTACTACTTGTATCTGTCGTCAGGATGGAGTCAAAAAACGACCGCTCTCGTTTTTCCTCGGGTACACGGGGAGCCGCCGCAGGCACCTCAGCCGGCGCCGTAGTTTTGATTATACTCTTGGTATCCAGCTCTACTACTTCCGAGAACTGCTGAATGTAAGGCTCTTTGGCATCAAGGGCTGATCCGTTGCTCAGGATATCCGTTAGCCAGCGCAGTGCGATGTTGGAATACACGAAATTCGAGCCATTATCAGTCAGACGCAAGGCCAGGGACTTGGCTATACCGCTGTGAATATGGGTATACTTTACCATTCGCTGGGCCTGCTCCTGCGTAAAAACAAAATCAGGCATGGCTCTTAGCTTGCCATCAAAGTACGCCTCCGGGTCCAGTAAGAGCAAAAGGGCCTCCTGTACCGATTCAGTCAACAGCGGCTCCAGCCCCTCACGGTTCACAGCTATATGCTGCGATACGGTATTCATGAAGTCATCCAGCGCTTTTTTTACTTCTTCATTTTCAAAATCAAAGTAGGGGCTGCGGAAGGCACCGGCATCGGCTTTCCACTGGTCGAACAGGCGGCTTACAATACCCAGATTTACCTGCTTTAATGGTGTGAGTTTCAACAGCTCCGGGCCACTGATGACACTCTTGCGGGAATAAAAGTCAGTAAGGACTTTTGACGTAAACTGACTTACGTACTGCTTCAAAGCCGCTTGGTTCAGTGTATTTGACATAACGATTTAAAGGCTGTTAAGGGGGATGATGTAAAGAAAATGTATTTGTTTTGTAAGTGTAAATATAACGAAAATCAACCGGCACCGACCGACGCACCAATATACTAAAATGTTCATTGAACCTTCGCGTAAAAAAGAAATTCTGCACCCTCGTACAGGCTGGATAGAAGTGATATGTGGATCTATGTTCTCGGGGAAGACTGAAGAGCTTATACGCAGGCTCAACCGGGCAAAAATCGCGCGGCAGAAAGTGGAGATATTCAAACCGGCCGTTGATACACGTTACCACGACGAGGACATCGTCTCCCACAACGAAAATTCCATCCCTTCCACGCCGGTACAGATTGCCTCGGAGGTACTGTTGCTGGCGGGCAACTGCGATGTAGTAGGGCTGGATGAGGCCCAATTCTTCGACAATTCCATTGTAGACATCTGCACTAAACTGGCTGATAGTGGTAAACGTGTCATCATAGCCGGACTTGACATGGACTTTCAGGGACGCCCGTTTGGCTGTATGCCTAACCTCATGGCTATAGCCGAATACGTAACCAAGGTACACGCTATCTGTGTAATCTGTGGCGATGTAGCGTCCCATTCCTACCGGCTTTCTCCCTCTCAGCAACGGGTACTCCTGGGCGAAACTGACCATTACGAAGCACGCTGCCGCCGTTGTTTTAACCTGGGTGAAAAAGCAAAGCATGTATAGCTTTGCTTTAAGATATCAGGAAATTAGAAAATCTCTTTGATGGTATAGGTGACCTGGTTCATCGTGAAGGTATCACCGGCCTTTCTGTCTTTCATTTCGGCATAAATGGGCGCGGAGGCAACTATTCCTATGTAATCTTCGCCCTCGCATTTGAACTCATTGGTCGCTCCAATCAGGAAGTTTCGCTGATCGGTGATCACAACAGCTCCGGGCTCTACTGTTTCATATCTCTGACCAAAATCTATGCGGTTGAAGAGGCCTGCGGCTTCTACCAGGTAATCCAGATGTCCCTGAAGATCGCCCACATCATTCATCATTTCATCCTCATTACCCTCCCATTGGTTGTTAGCTTCATTGTCATAACTATTGTTGGCCGAATCCCGCAACCTGTTCAGGTCCTCACTGATCACGGCTATCTTATCATTAATGCTGGCTTTGCAGGCTTCTACTACCTGGCGTTTGCGTTCGGTTTGGTCCATAGGTGTTAATGATTAATGTAGTGCTATGAGTATAGAAAATAGTGGGCCAGCTGACTTTGCCCTGTATTTCATTACAAACTCACTTGGGGCCCTAATGGTTATGTACTAGCTTAAAACAGATACCGGTAGCTCGTAGTGCTCCCTCTATTTACAGGTGCATGGCCATCGGGTACGCTTACTTTTACCTATTACCTCTCGAGAACATATTCCACATCTTTCCCCAGTGCCGAAGCCACTGCTGGTAGATACTGGCTTGTCGTATCTTTCATTACAAATTCTCTTAAACACGCAACGGGTCGTTAATTCACTACACTGATGAATCGGAAAGAAGCATTGCATAAACTAGCGGGTAGTACCTTGCTGACTTCGCTACCGGCTTTGGGCTTTACATCTCCCTCCGCCAACAGTACCTTTCGGGATGATTTTCTTCACCGGTGGAAAACTGCCCGGGATTATAGCCTAAAGGTACTTGATAAGATGCCGGAGGCTCAACTTGGCTATAAGCCTACTCCTGATCAGATGTCGTTTGGAAAGTTGTTTAGCCACGCCGCCCACTGGAATACCTTCTTTATCGGCTCTATTGTCAATCAACCTCCCGTCAAGGAGCCTGAGGCTACCAGCAAAGCCGCACTAAGGGACTACTACCTTACCTGCCATGACCAATGTACTGCCACTATCGAAAAGCTCAGCGACCACCAGCTAGACCAAACCGGCTACGGTACCCACGAGTACTGGCAAAAACATACCGGGCGGGACTTTCTGCTAAGAGCCCTGACGCATACGGCCCACCACCGGGCGCAGGCACTGGTGTACCTCCGCCTTAATGGTATTGAGCCTCCTTTCTTTGAATTCTAGGACCAGAAGAGTAAGAGACCTACCTGACCCCTACTGATGGCACGGTCAGAAGGGTGCCGGCCGGAACAGGCTTGCCGAATACCGGATTATCGTCCGCATCCCATACGAACTTCTGGGTTCGGGGTGAGCGTAGTCGTCCGCAGCCTTGCCCGGGTTCGGAGTTGGCGTGGTACAGGATCCAGTCTTCCCGGCCGTCGGGCGAGGTAAAAAAGGAGTTGTGACCCGTACCGTATACGCCATTCTCAGGCGACTGCTCAAACACGGGCAGGGGGTGCTTCTTCCAGGATGCTTGATCCAGTAGGTTGGCGGTAGCCGGGGCGGTGATCCGGCCGAGGGCGTAGTGATCGGTCCAGCAGCCACTGGCCGAATAGATGATGTGTACCTTGCTGCCGCGAATCAGTACCTGCGGTCCTTCGTTGACCAGTACCACGGGTGGCTCCCCCTTTTTCTGCCAGTCATTGATGGTACCGTGCCGCTCCCAGTCGTAGGTGGGCGTAGCTATCCTCACCCGCTCTCCCTCAAGGCTCCAGGGGTTCTTCATCTTGCTGATGTAGATATCCTGCTGGCCATTCTGGTACCCCTCCCAGCCCGACCATACCAGGTAGAGCTGTCCCTGATGCTCAAATACGGAGCCATCAATAGCCCAGTGATCGCCGGGGTCGGCGAGTTTTCCTTTAAGTACCCATTCACCCTGCAGGGGGTCAGCAGATGCATTCTCAAGTACCCACAGCCGGTGGTTTTCGTTCTTACCGTTATCAGCTGCAAAGTAGATGTACCACTTGCCCCGGAGGTAATGGATCTCAGGTGCCCAGATATTACGTGAGTAGGGACCTTCGGCGGGCGGAGTCCAGACCGTCTTCTGCTCCGCCTGGGGGAGTCGGGCCAGGTTGTCGGTTTTCCAGAGCACAAGCCGGTTGCCTACGGTATGCATATAGTAGTAGTACCCATCTTTGTAGATACTCCACGGGTCAGGGCCGGAAGGCAGCAGCGGATTGGTAAAGGTATCCTGTCCCGCCACTTCACCACATATCAGCAGCAGTAAGAAAATAAGGCGCTTCATAAGAGTAATAAGAGTAGAGAGTGACTAGTTACTCTTAAAACAGGACAAACCTTAGTCTCCTACTGATGGCAGGCTTCTATTTTTACGGAGAAAGTAGCAGAGTTGCTGCTTGGCTAACGTATCAAACAAAAAAAGCTGCCTTCTTTCGAAAGCAGCTTTTTTATACTACATCAGCGTATATTACGCGCTAACTTGGTTCATTACTTCGGTTTGTTTCCGAATTGATTCCATATGTACCAGTTTGAACAGCTCGTCTACCAGGGTTGGGTACAGGTTAAGGCTCTTGCCCCACTCTTCACGAGTTTTCAGTACCTCCCGGAAACGATCTACCTGGTAAGCCGCTACGTTGTTGTCACGCTTGTATTCGGCTAGTTTTTCAATCAAAGACATACGAGCAGCCAGATTCTCCAGTAGCTCACGATCCAGGTGATCAATTTTGCCACGGATGATCTCAAGCTGGCTCTGGTACTCGCTACCGTACGACTCACGACGTACGTGTAGTTCGTGGAGCATTTCGCCTAGGGCGGCAGGAGTCAGCTGCTGTGCTGCATCCGACCACGCTTTATCAGGGTCACGGTGTGACTCGATGATCAGACCGTCATAGTTCAGGTCAAGTGCACGCTGAGCCAGCTCAAACAGGTAAGCACGCTTACCGGCCATGTGGCTAGGGTCACCAATAACGGGCAGTTGTGGGAAGAGCGTCTTCAGCTCAATGGCGATCTGCCACATAGGCGAGTTACGGAACTTCGTCTCCTGAGCGTTAGAGAAACCACGGTGGATAGCTCCCAGCTTCCGTACACCAGCCTGGTTGAGGCGCTCAAATGCACCTACCCATAGCTGAAGATCAGGGTTTACGGGGTTTTTGATCAGCACAGGTACATCCACACCTTTCAGAGCATCAGCCAGCTCCTGTACATTGAAGGGGTTTACCGTAGTACGGGCTCCGATCCATAGTATATCAACGCCATATTTCAGCGCCAGCTCCACGTGCTGCGGAGTAGCCACCTCTACGGCAACAGGCAAACCTGTCTCCTTCTTAACCGACTGCAGCCAGGGCAGAGCGGCTTCACCCATACCTTCAAAGCTTCCCGGACGCGTACGTGGTTTCCAGACACCGGCCCGGATTACATGCGCAAAACCTTCTTCTTTGATCTGGGCTGCGGTTTCTAAAACTTGTTCCTCGGTTTCGGCACTGCACGGTCCGGCAATCACCAAGGGCTTACCGTCGGTATTGATCCAGCTACTGAGCGGTAGGATGTCTAACGAAGCATTCATAATCAACAACTTAACCTATTATAAAAATAAAAACTACTATAAATGTTCAGGAGGGTGTTAAGGGTATTCAACGGTTTCACTAATTTTGTTGCCCCAACAACTAAACCACCTCTGTGATTGATAAACTGTTTTGTTTTTGAGTATGTTATAGAGGTAAAATGACGTTGTAACATTGACTTAGAAAACCTGCTAAAGTATAAAAATGGCTTCTATAGCGCAACAAGACATATCACCTGTATTATTTGAAGACACTTCGGTAGCCTTCGCCTCCCAGTCTGATTCAAAACTTCGTAAAACCTACTGGCTCTTTGCCATGATGAATCAGGCATGGCTTGTAAATTTAGGTACTTTTTTTATAAAGTTAGCTCTAGAGTTACGCTTACCTGTAAAAAATCTTATTCGGAACACCATTTTTGAACAATTCTGTGGTGGTGAGACCATTACCGACTGCGAAAAAACCATATCGGCTCTGGGTCAGTCGGGTATAGGCACCATTCTGGACTACTCGGTAGAAGGGGAAGGTAGTGAGGAGTCTTTTGAAGCTACTACCGCCGAGATACTACGTACTATCGATAAAGCAGCTGTGTCCGAGCATATTCCCTTTACTGTATTCAAGGTAACTGGTATCGGTGCTATGGAGCTTCTGGAAAAAGTACAACATAAGACGGAGCTTACCACCGAAGAACGGGAAGCCTACGAGCGGATTCGTTCGCGCGTCAACAGCCTTTGCTCCCGCGCCCATACCAAGGGCGTGCGTATCTTTATTGATGCGGAAGAGAGCTGGATTCAGGATGTAATTGATCAGCTTGCTTATGAGATGATGAACAAGTACAACCGTAAGCAGCCCATCGTTTATAATACGTACCAGCTGTACCGTCACGAAACTCTGGGACAGCTCAAGAACGCCTACCTGACTGCCCGCGAAAAGGGATATTATCTGGGAGCTAAGCTGGTACGTGGTGCTTACATTGAAAAGGAGCGCGTGCGTGCCCGCGAAAATGAGTGTTGTGATCCCATTCATAAGACCAAAGCAGCTACTGATAATGACTTCAATGCTGCCATTGACTTCTGCCTGGAGCACATTGAACATGTGGCTATATGCCTGGGTACCCATAATGAGTACAGCTCGCTGTGCTGCGCCCACAAAATGAAGAAAAGAGGGATCGCACAGAATGACCAGCGGGTGTGGTTTGCTCAGCTGCTGGGGATGAGTGATAATATATCGTACAATATGGCCAAAGCTGGGTATAATGTAGCTAAATACGTACCCTACGGACCTATCGACGCCGTGATGCCTTACCTGTTCCGACGGGCTCAGGAGAACAAATCCATAGCCGGACAGAGTAGCCGTGAGTACCTGTTGGTAAAGAGCGAAATCAAACGCCGCGGCATAAGTACTATGTAAGCCTGGAAAAAAGCTTATTTTTGCATCTTACTGACTTCCTTAGCTTACTTTCGAGGTATGCTAAGGAAGAAATTTTTTTAACCCGTGCAGGATGAACCAGCCCAAAAACCCTATTAAGTACTTACTTTTCAGCCTATTGCTGATTGGCATAGATCAAGCTTCCAAGTTACTGGTACACTTCAATATGGAGCCCGGCTTCTCGGGACAGATCAGTCTGATTGGCGATTGGCTTAAGCTTCACTACGTACTTAATCCGGGTATGGCTTTTGGAATGCAGCTGGGGCATGAGTACGGCAAGTTATTCCTGACGCTGTTTCGCCTGGTAGCTATGGGTGCCATTGGCTGGTACCTGGTTCACCTGGCCTACCGGGGCGCTGCTTCGGGCCTGTTATGGGCCCTATCCATGATCCTGGCCGGAGCCGTGGGTAATGTTATTGATAGTACATTCTACGGTGTGTTTCTGGGCAATGCTCCCTACGGATCACCTACCCCCTGGTTCCACGGGCAGGTAGTAGATATGATCTTTGTTGACTTCTGGGAGGGCTTTATTCCCGACTGGGTACCTTTATGGGGAGGGCAGTACTACTCGACGCCCATCTTCAACATAGCCGATGCCTGTATATTCGTAGGAGTATGTTTTATCCTGATTTTCCAGAGTCATTTCTTTACCTCTCCAATGAACGAAGAGGATGAGCATAGCGAAGAACCTAAGCACGATGATGATGCAGTAGTAGCCACTACCGAACCAGAAGAAGATAACACCATTACTACTACTAATACCATTACTCCTGATACTGAATATCCTACCGCCAGTTCAGGAGATCCGGATCCTACCACGGAAGACAAAGAAAAAGGAAGCGTGTAACACGCTTCCTTTTTCTTTGTCTATATGTTGATCAGAGTTATCTACTGCGTATCATCCTCCAGAGGAGAAAAATCCTTGAAGGCTCTCTTTATGGCCTTATCAGTAGCTTCCTTCTTATTCTCCCAGTTGGCGTCCAGTTCCAGAGCCACCAGCCCTTTCAGGTTCATTACAGCCCTGAATTCATCAAGCTTACGGATAAAGTCAGGATTACGTCGCGCTGACTTAAGAGCATACTCACGGGCAAATATATCACCTTTATATTGCAGGTCACTTTTCTTCTCCATCACGTAGTTGAAGCGATCCAGCAGGTCTTTGGTTGACTTCCCGATTACCTCGGTAGCCTCCAGGGTACCTATGGTCATTACGGTAGTACCACCTATGGTAGATATTCGTCGTTGCACCATCTGGGACTCCGGATTATTCGTGTTCACTATAACCGGTGCCAGACCCGTAGCAGCCCCTAGCGAAGCATTCACTACCGAGCGGTTCTGTTTACCCTTCTTGGCGCGGCGGTAGCCTCTTTTGAGCTCTTCTTCTTTCTCTTTCATCTGCTCCAGAAGTCCCCATGCATTTACCAAAGACTGACGATACAGCGTATACAGGTATTTATCGCGCTGGTTTTCGTTTACGGTATTCTGGATCACAAACCGGTACTTTCGCTCCTTCCGGTTCTTGGCCTTGTCCAGCACATAAAATGTAATATTAAAAGCAAGCGAATCGAATGGATCTTTAACAAAGTCATATCCCGGTTCCCAGATAAACTCATAGTTGGTAGGTGTATTCTTAACCAGGGCTTTAGAGGGAACGCTGCGGTTTTCTGAGATAAAGTCAAAAGCCACAATATCATCATCCCCGTTAGGATCCGACAGGAAGAACTTGATATTGATCGTACTATTCTCCTTGCTCTTTATGACCAGGTCCTTCGGCACGGCAGTAATCTCCGGCTCAAGGTCCATCTGTGTGATCTCCAGCTTCAACCGCCCTTTCGTACGAGCCTTTGCGGGCTGGTCTTCAACGTAAAACTCTATATAACGAGGTCCTCCATCCTTTAAAATGTTAAACTGCCTAAGAGAAGGAGTCCAGACTACCTCACCAGAGGCCGATACACGCATACCTTCGGGCATTTGCTCCGCAACGGGTATGATTACGATAGGATCATTATCAGCATCACGTACCGCATTCATATCAATCTGGTACGTATTCTGATTGCTATACTTTACATAGAACGGGCGTAGCTCATCTACCTCAGGAGGACGGTTTACATGCACCACCTTAAAATTGACCTGTTGAGTAGCACTTTCGCCAGAGGTAGTATGCGCTTCAAATACCACCGGTATGGTCTTTACCGTATTGATACGATCGGCGATATCGTAGGAAGGCTTCCATGAAAATTTGCCAAGGGTGTCAAAGATCATCCCTTCCTGGCGTCCCTTTACTATACTATAATAGACAGTATCGGCTTTTCCGCCCCGGCTGGCTAGCTGAAAAGTCACCTCCTGCCCCTCTTCCACCGTACTCCATTCGGGTCTGGCAGGAAGTATCAGTTGTAGGGCTTCCGAATTGGTGGCATTATTTGATTGGTCCTGTGCAATAGCGGGTAGTGTAGCAAGTAATGCAAATAGCCAGCCGCTAAATCTCCTAAGTAAATACATGTATATTTCAATATGTGTCTATACGCGGGGATACCTTGTTGTAACGCAAAATTAATGAATAGCGTATCTACCAAGGCTAGTTTTGTGCTATTTTAATTTTCAAATGGCTACGTGCTAATCCTACGCACTCTGAATTGCAATTTTCCACGAAGCAACTTGTATACTATACAATAAGAAAAGCTCCTGGTAGGAATATAGTCAGTACACCTTCTGTCGCTCAGAGTGCCTTGAAAGCTCCTCAAAACATCGGATAACCCTCCCCGGCAGCAGACCAACCCTATCACTAATCTATTATCACAAAGCTTTCGCAGCTGCGTTAAAAATAGAAAGAGCGAGGCTTAACAGCCCCGCTCTCTGCTTATAACTATGACCAGTCCTGATTACTTCTTAGGAGCCGGTGTGTTAGCCTTATTCGCATTGGTGGCTGGTGCAGCAGCTGGCTTAGCAGCAGCAGGCTGCTCAACCGCTTTGGGATCAACACCAAGCTTTCTCAGTACCATGTCAGTTACATTGTTATCTTCTGAACCAACGTACAGCAGGATAGGAGTTGTGTTAGCACCTGCATCAGAGTTCAGGATGTACAGGTAACCGTTCTCTTTACCTACGTCCTGAATAGCCGTATTGATCTTGGCCAGTACAGGCTCTAGCAGCTGCTGATACTTGTTCTGAAGAGACTGCTCTGAGTTACGCTGGAAGTCCTGGATAGAACCCTGCAGATTCTGCAGTTCTTTCTCTTTATCCGCACGGATCACATCAGTCATGTTACCGGCAGTCTTGTTATAAACGTCAAGTTTATCCTGGAACTCCTTATATTTATCAGAAAGAGCTTTGTCTAACTGAGCTTTGGTTACTTCTAGTTCGTTTTGGATCTTCTTGCTATCAGGCAACTTACCAAGTACAAAATCCACGTTAGTGTATCCTATCTTAGTAGGGGTTGTCGATGCGGTAGTCTGAGCCAGGAGGGGGGCGCTAGCTAGGGCAAATACCGCCAACAAAGCAAACAATTTGTTTTTCATTGGTATGTAACTATTTTGGTTTTCTGGTTAAAGTACTATTTTTTAGTGGGTTGCGCTACCGTCTGACTGGCTGTCGATGCGGCGGCGGCAGGCTTTAATTCAATTCCCAATTCCTCCATGATGTAATCTGTATAATCATGCTTGGGATTAGTATAGATCATCACAAAGTCGCTGGACTTGTCGAACAGGAAGTCAAGACGCCGCTGGGCACTTACTTTGTCTACTGCCCGCTGCACTTTTTCCATAACCGGTTTCATGAGATCCTTTTTTTTCTCAAACAGCATGCCATTCATGCCAAAAACCTTGTTGTTGTACTCGCGGGCTTCGAGCTCTTTCTCTTTGATTTCGTTCTGCCGCTTCCGTTTAAGCTCATCGGTTAGTAGTACTTCCTCAGCCATATAAGCCCGCTGCAGACGATCTACCTCCCTGAACTTTTCCTGAATATCCTTCGCCCACTTTTCCGAAAACTGATTGATTTCGGCTTGGGCTTTCTGGTATTCGGGCATTTTGCTGGTCACAAACTCCATGTCCACATAGCCAATCTTCTGAGCCTGAGCCGTTACCGACAAAATGGACGACAAAACTACTAAAATTAGGAACTTGTTCATGCGAAGGGGCTTATTTTTTGCACACTATAACGAACACTCTTGCCCAATATTATCGTATTTGCTGACCAATTGTGAAGTGGAATTGTCCACCACTGCGGGTCTGCGAGCCCTGAATCCGGTCGAAACCATATCCCCAGTCGATACCTAACAAACCAAAGGCTGGCATGAATATACGTGCTCCTACCCCGGCCGAACGCTTGACATCAAAAGGATTGTAGTCACGGTAGTTACCCCAGTTATTACCTCCTTCGAGGAAGCTCAGTACAAAGATGGTAGCCTGTGGGTTGAGCGAAACGGGATAACGCAATTCCATCACGTATTTGTTATATACAACACCACCACCGCCGGCCAAAGTTCCGCTGGGGTTCAATGGACCTACTTTACGGTCTTCATATCCGCGCAGACCGATGATATCCTGGTCAGCCAGAGCGAAGGATCCCTGTCCGGCCAGACCCGATCCCCCTACGATAAACCGACCGAAGGGACTGAGTCCGACTTTATCTCCGTAGCTACCCAGGAAACCCATGTGGGCCCGGGCACTTACGACGAGCTTACCAGTGATGGTTGCATACCAGCTGGCGTCAAGCATCCATTTGTGATACTCTACCCAGCGGAAGCGATCCTGCTCATCGCTGAACTCCTTCTGACGGAACAACGAGTAAGGTGGTGTAAGGGTAGAGCTCAGTGAGAACGACGATCCACTGCGTGGGTACTGGAAGTCACTCAATGTATTACGCGATAGGGTAGTATTGAACGTAATATTATTAGAGATACCATTGCGGTAGCCAATGTTGAAGAAGTCAAGGCTGTCCAGGCGGTAACGCTGCAACGACAGGGAGTGACTCAATACCATGAAGCGATCCGGCTCCTTCAGACGACGCCCCAGCGAGAAAGTAATACCATTGTTGTAGTACGATCCTATGAAGTTACGATCTCTAGCTGACACTCTGCTCCACATCTGTGAGTAGTCGCTGATGCGGTATACGGTACGAGTCAGAGCTACTCCTAAGTTGATAGGCTTACGACCACCAAACCAAGGCTCGCTGAACGAGAGCGAGTACGTCTGGAACTGACGTCCGTTGGCCTGGAAGCGTACCGCCAGCTTCTGCCCATCACCCGAAGGCAGCGGCCGCCAGGTAGAGCGGTTGGGTATATTGCGCAGAGAGAAGTTGTTAAATACTAGTCCCAGGGTACCTACAAATCCGATATAACCTCCCCATCCACCGGAGAGCTCGATCTGATCAGAGGGTTTTTCTTCCACAGTGTACTCGATATCTACGGTACCATCAGCCTGGTTGGGCACAGGGTTGATCTGGATCTTTTCAGGATCAAAGTACCCCATCTGCGACAGCTGACGCTGGGTATTGATCAGCTCGGTCTTGCTAAACTTCTGTCCCGGCAGGGTGAATAATTCGCGAAGTACTACGCGGTCGCTGGTCTTGGTATTTCCGTTCAGGATGATTCGATTGATGGTAGCCTGCTTGCCTTCAAAAATGCGCATCTCAATATCGATAGAGTCACCTTCAACGGCTTTTTCGATAGGGCGGGCGCTGAAGTACAGGTAACCATCATCCATGTACAGTGAGCTAACATCGGCTCCTGGTATCCCGTTTACCTTCTTATCAAGTTCCTCGGGGTTGTACACGTCTCCTTTTTTGAGTCCCAGTATCGTACTCAGGCGCTGGTCGGTATGCAGGTAGTTGCCCTCCCAGGTGATATTGCGGTAGTAGTACTTAGGACCTTCGTCAATCCGCATTACAATACGCAGGTTTTCGCCGGCGTGCTTTACGGTATCATACTCGATGGTAGCATCGCGGTACCCGTTCTTACGGTAGTAGGCAATGAGCTTATCCTTGTCTTCGTCGTACTTTTTAGGTATAAACTTGGAAGGCGTAAATACGTGCCACAGTTTCTTCTCCTTGGTACCCTTTAGCTTGCGCTTAAGTTTGGAGTCGGCTATGGCCTCGTTGCCTTCAATATTAATTTCTTCAATTTTTACCTTCTTGCCCTTATCGACAATGAAGTTTAGGGTAGCCTGTCCGCGTGAAGAGTCAGGGATCTGTACTACTTTAACAGTAGTATTATAGAAGCCTTTGTCCATAAAGAACTTCTTGATCACCAGCTGCGTGTTCTTGATGATGGTCGGTGTGATTACCCGACCTTTTATCAGCTTTACCTTATCGTTCAGCGTAGTCTGCTCCCCTTTCCGGATTCCCGAGAAAGTTACCTTGTACAGACGGGGACGCTCCTTAATGTCTATGTTCAGCCATATCTTGTCGCCCTCGATCTTGGTGTACATGATTTCGACATCATCCAGTGTACCAAAGTCCATCATACGACGGATGGAAGATGTAACGGCCGGACCCGGTACCCGTATCTTATCACCTGCTTTGAGGCCCGAGATGGAAATCATGGAGTTGGGGTCCAGGAACTGGGTTCCCGATACCGTTACCTCTGCGATTTCGTACTCCTTGGGGTTGGCATAATCCAGTTCGGAAGTAGACCGAGGGGCGTTGGCGTTACCACTACCCAATCCGATGCGCTGCGCCTCAGTTGAAAGGGACAGACCCAGCAGCAGTGCCACCAGAGCCGAGCCGGTGCGGATGCCGAAGCGATCAAAATTTTTACTAATAGATCTGAAGAGGTTCATATTCATTTATTTAACGCCACCCACTTTTACCTGTTCGCTGGTTTTGCCGAAGCGCCGCTCCCTCTGCTGGTAGGACAAAATAGCCTCGTACAGGTGCTTCTTGCGGAAATCGGGCCAGAATACGTCTTCGTAGATATACAGCTCAGCATAAGCCAGCTGCCACAACAGAAAGTTACTAATGCGATGATCGCCGCCGGTACGTAGCATGAGGTCCACGTCGGGACGTCCCTGCGTAGCAAGCCGCTCATTTACAAGACCCTCAGAGATGTCTTCGGGTTGTAACTGACCCGATTTAACTTCTTGAGCCAGCTGCTGAACAGCCTGTACGATATCCCATTTGCCACTGTATCCCAGGGCAAGTATCAGATTAAGGCCAGTATTGGTACGGGTCTTTTCGATTGCTTCAGCAAGTTCGCGACGACAGCCGTCAGGCAGACTGTTCAGGTCACCTATTGAGTCCAGACGTATGTTATTCTTTTGCAATGTGGGAAGTTCATCTCGGATGGTATGCACCAGAAGCTCCATGAGGGCTTGTACTTCTATTCGGGGACGTGCCCAGTTTTCGGTTGAAAATGCGTAGAGTGTCAGATATCCCACTCCCAGTTCGGCACATCCTTCTGATACTTCACGCACCGCCTTGATCGCGTTGCGATGCCCGAATATACGCGCCGCGCCCTGCTTCTGCGCCCACCGTCCGTTACCGTCCATGATAACGGCTATGTGCTTTGGTAGATTGCTCTGGTCAATCAGTTCTTTCATTCCGCAGGCCTCTTTTAACTTTTTTTAACAATTAATAGTATAGACATAGTTGCATCTGCCCATAGTTGACTCTTCCGGACCTTTCCAATTATGCCATTGCCCGAAAGCATGTGAGCCAGCGGTTATCAAAAGAGGAGGAGCAGCCAACTAAAAACAGGGGCGCAATTTAGGAATAAGTAAGCCCTCTTCAAAGCATCTCCTGCGGAATAGATACTATCAATTGTATTATAAATCAATAAGATGGCGGATACTATCGCTGTAGGTACTACCTGTCTGCAGCTGGGAGGACTTACGGTCACGCATCAGTATCAGATATTTGCCATTGAAATACTTTTGAATTTCGCCGATATGATGCGTATTAACAATACCTGACCGGCTTACCCGTACAAAATGGTTAGGCAGCTTTTCTTCCAAGGTAGTCAGGGTATAGTTCAATAAATATTTCTGTCCGGTCAGGGTATTCAGGAACACATATTTGTCCTCCGCCTCAAAATGGGTGATTTCGGTCAGGGGTACCAGCAGGATCTTGTCGCCCGTCTTGACCGACAGTGAAAACAGCTCCTTCTTAGGCTTCATCTGCTCGAGCAGGCGCAGGAGGTTATCGGCGTAGGGATTCAGCTCCTGATTCTGCTGACCGTTGTGCACCAGGGTACGTAGCTTATCAATGGTTTTCAGGAGGCGTTCGTTCTCGATGGGCTTCAGCAGGTAGTCAACAGAATTTTCCTCGAAGGCCCGGATGGCGTACTGGTCATAGGCGGTAGAAAATATCACCATAGGCATGGTAGTTACCCGGGCCAGCATCTCGAACCCGTTCAGGAGCGGCATTTCGATATCCAGAAAAATAAGGTCGGGCCGGTACTCTTCCAGCACGAGAAGCCCTTCTGCCCCGTTACGGGCCTCGGCTACAATCTGAAATACGTCCGGATGTTTTTCCAGCAATCGCCGCAGGCGGTTCAGGGCTAGCTGCTCGTCATCAATAAGTATGGTTCGTAGAGGAAATTGCATAGTAAGTGAAGTAATAGTACTGATAATCTGGGTTAAGCAACAGGAGCTGGCTCCTGGTGTAAACGCGACAACCGGATGGCAATGTCAACGTACTTAACGGGCTGGTTATGCAGCTCGAGCCGAGCATCGCCGCCGTAGAGCAGCTTTAGTTTGTCCTGAATGCTCCGGATCCCATAGCCGCCGCCCATGCCTTCGGAAAACTGGGGACCATTGTCCTGCACACACAGGTGCAGCCAGTCACTGGCCTCATAGATACGTACCACAATACATCCCTGATCGGCCAGCCGGGAAATACCGTGCTTAATAGCATTTTCGACCAGGGGTTGTAGTATAAACTTGGGAATACTCAGTTCATTCAGGTCCGGGTTGGCCACTTCTACCTTGTACTGAAGCCGGTCACCAAAGCGTACCTGCTCCACCTGCAGGTACGTCCTGACCATCTCAAGCTCCTGCGTGACGGTATCAAAGTAGTCGTTGTTTTTGCGCCCTGTAGTGTACCTGAATAACCGCGAGAGCAGCAGGGTCATCTCTTCGGCCTTATCCGGGTCTTCGTGTACCAGACTGGCGATGCTATTGAGTGAATTGTACAGAAAGTGCGGACTGATACGCGCCTGCAGCGCATCCAGCTCCGCTCGGGTCTTGAGCTTTTCGAGGTTGAGGAGCTGATACTCCTGCTCAGAGATCTTGCGGGTGAGCTGCCGTCCCTGCCGGCCCAGGTAGTAAAAGATGTTTGACACCAGTAAGGGACCAAATGTATAGACATACCAGGGAGCGTTGCGAAACTGGCCTACTGACTGAATTTCGGCCCTGGTGAATATGGCCCGCCCCTGCCAGAAGTAAAAGGCGCTCGTCAGCGTAAGGTAGGAAATGAGTATGATCAACGACAGAATGGTATGCTGTACATACGAGTTTTTGAAGGCAGTCTCCAGCCAGGACGAAACCATCTGGGTAACTACTACCGTCATAACACCGGCCAGGATGTTGTTCATGACTACCCACTGATTAAGCCGCATCACCAGCGGGTCCGACGCCGTCAACATCTGATTGGTAAAGTAAACAATACCACTCACGCCATAGACAATAACCGCCCCCATCAGGATAGCCAGTACCGTAGCCATCCAGCTCTGGCTCTGCAGTAGCCCCGTCAGGCTCAGCTCGCGCCAGTTGGAGCAACTACTGCTCTTGGCCGAAAAGCTAAAGTTGGCTCCACTGATTCGGGCTCCGGTCAGATCCGCTCCTACCAGGTTACTGAAGCTCAGATCCGCACCGGTCAGATCGGCATTCCGGAAGTTGGCCCCTTTCAGAGAAGAAAACTTAAAGTTGGCATTTTGTAAGTTAGTCCCTTCAAAATTGGCCCGGTTGAGGCTGGCAAAGCTAAAGTCAGACCCGGGCAGGTCCATGTGGCTGAAGTCCTGATCGTTCATGGAGGTGCCACGTACCCGTAGAGGTCCTTTGGTTGATTTCTGCTTATCAAGCAGCTCTTCGCGGTTCATATATACTTATGTTTAGGACCGTCCGATGTACATCTGCCATCGGACGGTCACTACCTGCCTGTTCTTCTGCTATTACTGCTTACACTGCGCTGCCATCCACTCAGCCTGCCCCTTCCCCCACTGCGGGTAGATAGCGCCCGGTGATTTAAAGGTAACGAATTTTTCCAAGGCTTTTTCAAGTACCGGCTTAGCCACTTTCTTTCCACCGCCAAACTGCTCCGGCGTATAGAACAGGCTGGTACCTTCCAGTACATAGATGCGGGGATTGTCGGCATTTGCCGCCTTAGCCGCCGCCAGGTGTTCTCCAAATTGGGCCCCGTAGGTCTGCCAGCGTGACATAGGATCAATAGCCAGCCGCGCCTGAGTTACAAACGCTTTGAGTACCTCTACTTCATCGTTCGGTTTCCCGGCCAGCGTTTCCATTTCTTTCAGCATTGCTTCGGCTTTATCCAGCCGTTGCTCTTTCTGACTGGCGTCATCTCCCATAACGCCCAGCATGGTGTAGCAGTAGGCGGCGTGGTAGCGGGGCAGCCACTCTTTGGGCTCTGCCGCGGCAATACGTTCAAAGCGATTGGCTAGCTCCTGAAAAGCCGCCACATCAGGCTGCTTGCCCTCCTGCTGGTTAAGGGCGTCCACGGTGGTAGTCATGGCTTGATTGTACTTGTCACTCTGGGCGAATAGCTGCGTTAGGGATAGTACCAGGGCAAGGGCAGAAATAAGAGTTGTCTTCATGGTAGTTAGGTGTTAGCGGTTAGTTGTTAGCTCTTTTCAGGTATGTATCTTAAAAAATCATTCATAATTCACGCATTCAGCATTCATAATTATCATAAGTCCTCCTGCTTTACCACTGCCTTGCGGGACAGAAATATCTGCATCCCGACAAAGAAGCTGCGGTAACTCTGCGGTCCCACGGCGTACCGGGTTTGTCCGTCGGCGGTGTAGCGGTAGGTAAATACGTTACGGGTATTGAGCAGGTTATCAACGGCCATATACAGTACTGCAAAGTTGCCCCGGATGCTGGTAAGTTTGCTGGCCGTGAAGCTCACATTATGTACCGCCGGAGTGCGGTCGGTCATGAATCGCTCGTGGTTGGGGTTGTAGTACGGGCGACCGCTGGTGTAGGCGTAGGTGAGGCCCGCGCTGGTTTTGAGCTTGTCGAACCACCGCTTCGCCACCAGGCTCACGTTATGATTGGAGGCAAAGGTGGGCGTAGCCAGTACCTGGTACTGCTGAAACAGCCGCCGGGTATCCACGTAGCTGTACGTAACCCAGTAGTCGAGCCCCTTGACGGTCTTCTGGTCGCGCCAGAACAGGTCGAAGCCCTGAGCGTAGCCGTAGCCCCTATTGTCGGTGCGCCCCCAGGGGAAGCGGTAGGGGTTGGTGTCGAAGCGGTCCGGCGATCCGGGCTGACCCGTGTACTCCCGCACCAGCTGCGCGTAGTTCTTGTAGAAAGTCTCTACCCGGAAGGTACGGCTGCTCCGCATCACCTGGTAGTTCAGGATGAGGTGGTCGGCGCGCTCAAAGTTCAGGTTAGAGTTTAGGTATAGGTAGCGGTAGTCAGGATTCTGAAAAAATTGCCCCGCCGCCAGCGACACCTGGCTGTAGGCACCTGTCTTGTAGGCCAATGACAGCCGGGGCGCCAGGTTGAAGCGGTTGAGGAGAGAGGAGTACTCGGTCCTGACACCTACGCGTCCGGCCAGCTGACGACTCAGGTAGATTTCGGTTTCGGCAAAAGCCGCCGCGTATTGATCACGCAAGGAATAGCTAATACCACCAAAGCCATTCTGCAGGTTGATGCCATGTACCTCCCCTCCGAACAAGAGTGAATTATTTCCTGACAGCAGCCGTGTAAGTACCACCCGCGCCTGGGTCCGCTCATCGAGCCGGTCCATGCCCTGGCCGTCAAATGCCATGTCGTCGCTATTGCGGCTGTACGAGAAGCCCGAGTTGAGCAGCCACTTACCATCGCCCCAGCTATCGGTGTAGGTACTGGTGGTGAAGGCGTTGCGGTTGTGCAGGTCGAGGCGGTTCTTGATACCTTCGCCACCCGGTACGGCAGTACCAGGTCCTGCCGTACCGGGTACTACTGAGTTCATGCTCATACGGCTGTCGGAGTACATACCGTACACTTTCAGCAGGCCCGTCTGGGATGTATTGAGGCGGTAGGTCAGCGACGACCCTACAAACTCTGGCTCGTGCAGCCACTCGATGTTCTGCCTCACCAGCGCGAAGAGCGGCTTCAGGTTGCCGTAGTATCCCACCACCGACACCGACTGCTTCTCGGTAGCGTGGTCGTAGTTGAGGCCTGCACTGGCCAGGTTGAGGCTTACGCCCAGGCCGTTGTTGCTGGTTTTGTCGGTCGTATTCAGCAGCAGTACCGACGACAATGCCTGACCGTACTGGGCTGAGTACCCACCAGTACTAAACGAAGTACCTTTAAACATGAAGGGATTGAACCGCCCCCGCTGCTGCACGTCGGGTACTGAGCTGAAGAAAGGGTTCTGCACGATCATGCCATCAATGACTACCTTGGACTCCAGACCCGAACCTCCCCTTACAAACAGCCCCTCCTGCTCCCCTACCCGCTGGGCCCCCGGCAGTAGCTGCATGGCTCCTGTGATGTCGGCGGCGGCGCCGGCCGTGGTTACGATGTCCAGCGGCTTGAGCATGGCCATCCGCTTCTCATCTGAGGCTTCGAAGGCTCCCGCCGTGATGACTACGGTATTTAACTCGGTAGCGAGCTCTTCCAGCTTTACGGTCAGTACTACCTCTTTCTGGTTCAGCAGGAGCTTTTTCTCGAACGGCTCATAGCCCATGTAGCTGACAGCCAGCGTAGCCGTATCTTTCTCAAAAGTCCGGAAGCTGAATCTACCGAGGGTATCCGTAGTGGCTCCGTCGTAGGTACCTTTCAGAAATACATTAGCGCCGGGCAGCGCATGCCCCTTCCGGTCGGTGACCCTGCCGCTGAGGAGCGTCTGGGCCTGGGCGGTAGTGGTGAACAGGAAGAGTAAAATGTAAAGAGGCTTCATGGCTAACAGCTTTATGTTGTTGACACAAAACTATCAGCTACGAAGCCCCTCGGGTAATCAATTCAGACGAACCGCCGCGAACGGCAGAGTGAATTTCAGGATTTTGAGAATGAAGTAAATGAACCGTTAGATAAAATCAAAGCCTTTATGTGGGATATCATAGTTTAGAAGATGTACTTTACCAGAAGAACTAAATCATACCACTACCTATGAAACCAGTTTACAAAGTTGTTCCTTTCACTGCAGTTATCAACTTTAAAAAAGGAGAGAAAACCGTATCAGAACAACTACAATCACTTATTGATGTGTACGTTGCTGATGGCTGGGAGTACCTACAACTCGAATCTGTACCAACAGTCTATAATGATAGCGGTTGCTTTGGAATAGGTGCAAAAAGCACCCAATCATTTAATCATATGCTCATCTTTAAAAGATTAACCTAAAATGAATTTGCTGTTACAGATTCTAATTCGCCTTTACTGGCTTGTCGTGCCTCAGAAGCTTAAACCTAGATGTATTTTCAAAGAGAGCTGCTCAAGACACGTTTTTAGAATATCCCAGAAAATAGGCTTTCGAGCGGCGTTGAAGGCATTATTGTTTAGAGTGAGTAACTGCAGACCTGGATACACAATTGCCATCATTGAAGAGAAAATATATCTTATTACCGTTAGAGGTGAAATGGTAGGTGAAACAGAACTTAACGACACTATTTAAGGCCGTTCTTGGCATAGAATTAGTACCTTTGTAATAAAACTGTGGCGTACTAAAATAATGACCTCAATTACTCCCCATACACTTGGTTTTGGAACCGGCATCTACACTACTCCTGAGGTAGCGAAGATACTGCGTTTACCAGCCCGAAAAGTAAAGCGATGGATGCAAGAGTATTGGGAAAACTATTTTACCAAAAGTACTCGTATGTACTACTCCGAAGGTGTCGGTTCAGAGCAAGTAACAAACTTTCACACGCTCATAGAGTTTTTCGTTTTTTATCAATTAAGGGAGAAGGGTATTAGCCCTCAACAAATCATTAAAGCACATGATGTTTTAGCTAGCCGGTTCAAAACTGCTTATCCCTTTGCTACTCTTCCCATATTGACCGATGGCCGTAAAATTCTTTTTACCGATAAAGTAGGAGAGATAATAGATGCAGATGCGAGCCTCCAAATGTATATCACTGACGTTATTCGGCCATTTTGTCAACGAATAGAGTTTGATGAAAATCAGCTAGCCCGGCGCTTCTTCCCACTTGGGAAAGACCATCAGGTAGTAATAGATCCAGAAAGAAAATTTGGACAGCCTGTTATTGAAGGCACCACCATATTGACCGAAACAATATATAATTTATATAGAGCCGGAGAATCTGTCGAAACCATCGCCAAACTTTACGACCTATCGGTGGACCAGGTACAGGATGCTCTTGAATTTCACCGCAGAAGCGCCGCCTGATGAAATTTTTTATTGATGAAAACTTACCCCCACATCTGGCTCGGGGTCTACATATCCTTGAACAAGGTACCGGCAGTAGTATTGAAATACTGTCTATCCCAGAAGTGTTCGGACGAGGAGTCAAAGATGAAGAGTGGATCCCACAGGTAGGACAACAAGGGGGAACTGTGATCACGCAGGATGTAAATATTTTTAGAAAAAGGCAGCAAAGAGAACTGTTTGAGCAATGTGGCGTAGGCTTATTTTTTCTAAAACCTCCATCTAAGAGAGGTTATACGTACTGGGAAATGGTACAGCTTTTGGTCAATCGATGGCCTGAACTTAAACAACTGCATCGGCAAAACCAAAGGCCTTATGCTTTTGAATTTAGGCACGGCGGCAAGTTTATAAAGCTTTAAGCTATTAAAACTCATCTCTTCTACCTGCCGCCCTTTTCTCTACCTAACTATCTAGTACCCAATTGTATCATCGGATATTACCGGGCGGGCTACGGTACTTCCGTCACCGAAGCGACTCTTGGCTTCTTCGATAATAGCGATGGTAGCGGTGGCACCGATCCGGGTGACGCCCCACTCCCGTACTTTCAGGAGGTCATCCAGTGTACGTACTCCTCCGGCGGCTTTTACCTGTACCTGCGATGCACTATGCTGGCGCATCAGCTTCAGGTCGTGCTCAGTGGCTCCTTCGTAGGAGTACTTGCCGTCGCCCCCCTTCATAAATCCGTAGCCGGTGGAGGTCTTGACGAAGTCGGCTCCTACTTCACTACATATCTCGCATAACCTGATCTTGTAGGTATCGTTGGGTAAGTAGTCGTTTTCAAAAATAACTTTCACGATAGCTCCCTCCGCGTGACAGGCATCCGTCACGGCTTTGATCTCCTGCCTCACGTAGTCCCAATCTTCCTGCAGTACCTTGCCTATGTTCACTACCATATCTATCTCGGTAGCGCCGTCCCGACAGGCCTGGAGTGCCTCCGCTACTTTGATGCTCACGAGGCTATTGCCGTGGGGAAAGCCAATGACCGTACCCACGAGTACATCCGATCCGGCGAGCCATTGAGCCGCGGCGGCTACTGCGTAGGGTTTTATACACACGGATGCCACCTCGTACTGACGCGCAATGTCACAACCTTGCTTAAGGTCGGCGTCAGTCATGGTAGGATGAAGCAGCGAGTGGTCGATCATCTTGGCTAGTTCGTTAATTATGCTCATAATAGTAGTAGCCCCGGGAGGCTATTTTTTAAAAAGATGTACAAAAAATGATGAAGGTGTATTACTGAAAATTGCTGATCGTGTACTGCTCGGTGTTGCAGTACAGATGGCTATAAATGTAGTAGTCAGGGCGGCTGGTATGGTAGCGGCGATAAATCTGTACCAGTGGCGTAAGCGGTTTGACCTTAAGCAGAAAAGCCGTGACTTCGTCAGCCGAAACAGCCCGAATATCCTGCTCTATATTAGTAATTTCAATCTGGTGATTCACGCTGAGCGTCTTGAACAGCGAACCATCTACGAACGGTTTTTCGCAGAAGTCGTGCAGGCCCGAGTGCGGCAGATACGTGTACTCGATCATAATGGGCTCTTCGTTTACGAAGCGGACCCGTTCGAAATAGATACAGCCGGTCTTTGCCTCATCATCATTCAGACTATAAAAGAAGCGATCGGGCCAGGGGGTACAAGCGGGGATGCGCAGCATCATCGTCTTGACCTGGTGCTCGGCTCCTACCACTTCCGAAAAGCCCTTGAACGAAAGCAGCCCCAGCGACTTGCGGGTAGCACTGACAATACTGCCTTTCCCCTTTACCTTACGAATGTACCCCTCTCTGGCCAGTTCAGTAAGCGCCCTTCGGACAGTCATACGGGCTATTTTATGCTGGCCACCGAGCTCGTTTTCAGATGGTAGCAGATCTCCCTCTTTGTAATGTCCGGTCTGTATCTGACTTTTCAGTTGAGTGTACAACCGCTGGTAGTGTGTTAATTCCATCCGGGTGGCGTTGTAAGTATTGCTAACCTGTCTATACAAGAACAATATCTTAGCAGATCAATCTCCTCTAAAAGTTCTTGTATAAAGCTATTTCCTCCTTTAAAAGTACAACCATCCAATAGCATACTGTACTTAAATAAGGATTTTACGTAGCAACAAAACGAGCCTGTCTATTCAGATGAAGCCATGGACTGACTCCGTACGTAGGGGATCTCGATGGTTACTTCCAACCCGTTTCCGGGTGAGGAGAACCATGCTATCTTACCACTTAGTACAGTAACCCGCGATTCGATATTGCCTAGCCCGAGCCCTTTGCTGGCTTTTGCGTAGTCAAAGCCTTTGCCGTTATCACCGTAGAAGAACGAGATGGTATTGCCGGAAGGTACCACCGAAATAGTGACCTCCGTGGCATTGGCATGCTTGAGCGTATTGTTGAGAAGCTCCTGCGTGATCCGGTACAGCCCCATCTGCATATCCTTGGGGAGGTCATCGGGTAGGTTGCGGCATTCGAACGAAACCCGTACCTGATCCGATGCATTGATCTTACCAATCAGCTCTTCTACGGCCGCCGCGTAGCCGTACTGCTCGAGGGTTTTGGGGTTTAGCTCGCGCAGCAGTCGCCGGATGTCAATCATCGAGATCGTAATAATATCGAAGGCCTCCTGCTTGATACGCTGTGCCTCGGTATTGTCTTTCAGGAAGTTGGTCAGTGACGAAAGGTAGAGTTTCAGGGTAGCCAGGCGCGATCCTACCTCATCGTGCAGGTCCTGAGCTATGTTTTTACGCTCCTGTTCCTGAGCTTCCAGTACAATCTTAAGGCGCTCCTGCTGCTGGCGGTTCAGGCGCCGCAGGCGCCCTTGTACGATCAGGTAAGTACCTCCCGCTACCACGATCAGATAAAAAGCCGAGAACCACCAGGTACGCCAGAAGGGGGGCTTGATGACGATGAGTAGCTGCCGCTCCTGCCCGTTCCAGACCCGGTCGCGGTTAGCGGCCTTGACCCTGAACAGGTACTTCCCCGGCGACAGATTGGCGTAGCGCACGTACGTACGATCACTGGCATTGACCCAGCCCTCGTCCTGCCCTTCGAGGTAGTATTGATAAAAATTACGGCCATTGCTGTAGTAGTCTATCGAGGCAAATTCCAGCGAGAAGGTATTCTGGTCGTGCTGGAGGTAGATGATGTTTTTTTCGTTGATGTAGCCGCTGACTTCAAAGGGTTCTTCGTTGACCCTGAAATTATGGAAGTATACGTGGGGCCGGTACGACAGCTTCCTGAACTGACTCGGAAAGAAATAGTTGACACCGTTGACTCCTCCAAAATAGCACTCGTTGCGGGATGACATCATAAAGGCGTTGCCATTGTACTCATATCCCTGCAGACCATCCGACAGATTGTAGTTGCAGAAAACGCCCGTAGGGATGTCAAGGCTGGAGATACCGTGGTTGGTACTTAGGAATATCTGATCATCCTCACACACCAGTAGTCCGTAGATATAGGTGTTGGCGAGCCCGTCCTTTTCGTTGTAGAGGCGGTAGTCTTTTTTGGTTTTGTCAAAGGCCAGGAGACCTTTTTCGGTCGCGATCCAGAGTACATTACTTTTGGCATCTTCGCGGATGGTATTGATATTGAAATCATCTAATCCCTCGTAGACCTTCTGCCATTTACCCTTGCTGATCCGATAGCCATAGAGGCCTTCGAAATAGGAGCTCAGCCACAGAATACCCTGCTTGTCCAGGTAGGTAGCGAATATATTGCGGTCTTTTAGCAGCGGCACCCGCTCGTACGCCTCCGTTACCGGATCAAACAGCCACATCCCCATAGGAGTACCTATCAGCAACTTCCGGTTGGGTAGCTCCAGGATATTACGTACATAGGTACGGCTGCCGCTGTCGGAGTCGAACAGGTGTTTTTTGAATTGCCGGGTCTCTTCATCAAACTGCATAATACCGCCGTAGGTACCTACCCACATGCGATTCCTGCTGTCTCGATATATATATTTCAGGACGTTGTGCCCGTCGGTAAAGTACCGCTCCCGGATGAGCCCGCTCTTTCGGTCAAATATATCCAGGCCGCCTTCGGTACCAATCCAGATTCGCCCCTGCCCGTCTTCACCAATACAGCGTACCGACGGATCGCTGAGGTTTCGCTGGGGCTGCCCGGGATGAGCCTGGCCCAGGTACCCAAACATAGAAGCATTGGGTACTACCTTAAGTAATCCGTCCGGATCAGAGTTGGCCCAGATAATCCCAGTATTGTCGACGTACACCCGGTAGAACTCGTACTTCTTGAGGCTCTCGGGGAGGTTAGGCCGGTACTGAAACTCACGGAAACGCTTGGTAGCTTTGTCGTGTATCCACAGGCCATTACGCTGAGTACCGAGCCAAAGCTGCCCGTTGTGGTCTTCCGCGAGGCTGAATACTACCCCCAGCTCTTCCTCTTCCGACGCCCACTCAAACGACTCGTGCCTCTTCCGCTGGTGGTCAAAACGGACCAAGCCATGATCGGTACCCAGCCAGACTACATTTTGCTTATCCACCATAAGGGAGTAGACATTGAGCGGGGAGCCGTACTCATTGCGGGAGGTATTGTTGAAGTAGTAATGGTAGGTCTGGCTGCTGATATCAAATCGTACTACGCCTTTGGGTCCCAGCATCCATACATCGCCAAAAGGCGTACGGGTGGTCCAGTCGACGTAGTCGAAGTCGCGGCTGAGGTGAGCGTAAGTACCTATGCGCCGCAGACGGTTGGTCTTGAACTCGTAGGCCATGATTCCTTCGCCTTCCGAAGAAAACCAGAGTTCCTTTTCATCCGCATAAAAAGGGGAAGTACGTCTTTTCTGTCGGGACGTCCGGACCAGGAAGAAGCGGTCGGTCTTGCGGTCGTAGCGGTTGAGGCCCTCTTCGGAGCCTATCCAGATATCGCCGTTTTTATCTTCAACGATACCCGCCACATTTACTCCGTGGAAGGAAAACTTGTTGCCGGCGTCGGGCTTATAGACCCGGAAGCGGTGGCCATCAAAGCGATTGACACCATCCAGGGTACCCAACCATAAGAAACCTCTTGAATCCTTGAAAATATGATACGGGGAACTCTGCGACAGACCATCCTTTACGGTAATACGCTGTACCTGCATAGACTGGCTGTATGCTACCAGAGCATACAGCCAGCACCACCCTATCAATAAGAGTCTTATGTTTATCTTATGTGGCAAAACAATTAGTTAAAGCACTTATAGTTCTTCTAATACCAGATTTTTCCACCGTACCTTGATACCTCCTCCGTCGTGAATCTGCAGGGCGATGGAGCCTTCGCCGCGTCCGATCTTCTCATCCGTCAGGTCTACCATGGGCTGACCGTTCAGCCAGGTTTGTACGCGGTCACCTTCTACCCGGATGCGCATGGTGTTCCAGTCACCATATTTAAGTATCTTCTCCTTCTCTTCCGGAATCTTCACCAGCCATTCGCGGCCATACGACTCATAGATCCCGCCGGTATCATGGTTGGGAGGAGCTACCTCTACCTGCCAGCCCGTTACTTTGGTTCCTTCAAAGGTAGAACGAAAAAAGATGCCGCTATTGCCTTCGGCCTCCTGTTTAAACTGCGCCGTCATGTCAAAATTCTTGTAGTACTTGTCGGTAGCCAGGTACCCATACCCCTTGTCAGGACCGCTTTCACACACCAGTTCACCCTTATCTACGTACCACTTTTCGGTGCCGACAACCTTCCAGCCCGACAGGTTTTTACCATTAAAAAGCTTTACGCGTTTTTTGTCCGGGCCCTGCTTCGACTGATCGTTCCTACCATCTGCTGCAGCAAAAATATTACCAGCAATGAGCAACATGACACAAACATACAACCATTTGTAATCTTTCATAAGTACGGATTATTGTTAGTTATTAAATACACCTGTAGTCAAAGGTAGAACATTCCTCTTCCTAACCAGTTTATGAGTTGTTAATATACACATAACAACTCAAATCCATTTCAAGGTATGAAAAAGGCGAATTTTTGGATGAGATGGGCTACCTCTCTGGTAGCGGTGGCTCTACTATTCAGCACAGCAGGATGCAAGAATAACGATGACGATGTAACACCAAACACCGTATCTGACGTCATTCAGCAAGACAATGACTTTACTATTCTGGAAGCGGCCCTGCAACATGCCGGTATGATGGAAACCCTACGTACTGGTACTATTACGTTATTTGCACCTAACGATGATGCTTTCCGCGCATCTGGCTATGCTGATGCCGCTGCTGTCAGAGCTCTACCTGCCAATACGGTAAGAGATATGCTGCAGTACCATGTTATCAATACCCGCAATACTTCTACCGACCTTAAAACCGAGAATAATCAGGCATTTGTAATGCTTGGTAACGGTACTGCCTATGTTACCAAGAACACCGGCGGCGTATCCGTGAACGGAGCCCGTGTAGTAAGAGCCGACATTCAGGCTGATAACGGAATTATCCACGTCATTGACCGGGTACTGATGCCTGCTAGTCAGAATCTGATGCAGCTGGTTCAGGGCAATACTAACCTTAGTTACCTGGTGGCAGCCGCTACCCGCGCTGCTTCGGCCAATCCGGCGGTTATGACGGCACTGGCTTCCAGCAGCGATGCATATACTGTATTCGCGCCTACCAACCAGGCCTTTATCAATGCGGGCTACGCTACCCCAGCCGACATACAGGCGGCTAGTCCGGCGGCACTGGCTTCTGTTATTCTGTATCACGTAGTGCCGGGTCGGATGTTCTCGACCAACCTGGCCAATGGTAATGTTACTACGGCGGCCAATTCTCCGTTTGCAGTAGATGTAAGCAACGGGGTACGTATCACCGGCGGTGGTAACAATTCACAGGCGGCTACGGTTACTCAGGCCAACATGATGGCTACAAATGGTATTGTACACATCATAGACCGGGTACTGATGCCCGCACCGACTACGCCTACTACACCTGCTCAATAGGTTACTGAATGTATTCAGCTTAAGCGGAGCTCTGATGAGGGCTCCGCTTTTTTATTACACTACTCTTCCGGATATAACTGGTCTGTACCATTTGATTCAGAAGACTCATCAAAATCTTATACCTTCGCATACCACATATAATAATAAATGCAGCTTAAATCTACCAATAAAGCAGCTACGTTCGTTTTTGATTGGAGAAATGAGAGCCATCTAACACAAAACCACATGTATCGACTATGCAAAAATTAAACTACTTACTGCTGCATACCGCTAAACTGGTAGCCATGGTTTTTCTGATCAGTATAGCAGGATGTAAAGAGGCCGACCAGGATGTGAAGCCCAAGACAGTAACTGATGTTTTCCATGAAAACCAGGAGTTTAGTATTCTTTACGAATCGATAAAATATGCCGGTTTAGGTGATGCTCTCCGCACCAGCAATCTCACCGTTTTCGCTCCTAACGATAGTGCCTTCCATGCGTCGGGCTACGCGGATGCCGCTGCTATAAAAGCCCTGCCGGCGGCAGCCGTAAGGCAGATACTGGAGTACCATATCATGCCTACACGGATCAAATCAGAAGAACTGGGCACGGGTACCAACCAGGAATTACCTACCATGGCTAATAACAAAGCCTTTATCACCAAAACCGGCTCCGGTACATCCATCAACGGAGCCAGGGTAATAAACAGGGATTTGAAGGCCGATAATGGTATTATCCATGTCATCGACCGCGTGATCGTGCCAGCCAACCGGAGCCTGATGAATATTTTACAGGGCAATGAAGAGTATAGCTTTCTGGTAGCGGCAGTTACCCGGGCGGCTACCTCCAATCCGGCTATCCTGACTACACTCACATCGGAAGCTTCGTCGTATACACTCTTTCTGCCTACCAACCGGGCATTTATGGACGCCGGCTTCCCTACGGCGGCGGCTCTGGAAGCGGCAGGCCCCACGGCACTGTCTTCAGTCATTATGTACCATATTGTACCGGGGCGCCTGTTCTCTACCAATCTGGCCACGGGCTCACTCACCACTGCTTCTAACAAACAGATACGCGTAGAAACAACCAATGGTCTAAGAATTTCAGGGCCAGGCAATATGGGGCAGCCTGCCAACGTAACCAAGGCCGATATACTGGCCCAGAATGGCGTTATACACGTGATTGACCGCCTACTGTTACCATAATATAAATATTCCTACTTTTCATACGAAGCACAGCAACCTGTGCTTCGTTTTTTTTGTTACCAACTAAGCAAAAGATAAGTGTTACGGTAGTAAAACAATTTACATGACATCTATACGATTTCAGGCCCTTTGGGTGCGGTGGTCCATGGCAACTCTGTTGGTGTTGCTGGTGGTATTGTGGTGGTTAGCTCAGCGGGTTGAGTACAGGTACAGTGACGAAGACATTAAGAATCATTTTTCGACTTTGTCCATTGATCCACAGATACACCGTTATAAGATTGAGGACCGGACGGTTCGGTATGTAGAGTTCGGGGCAGATAGCTTACCCGTTACCATCATGGTACATGGCGCCCCCAGTTCACTAAGTTTTTTTACCCGATTTTATGAAGATACCGCCCTGCTGCGGCGTACTATGCTCGTGGGGGTAGATCGCCCGGGCTATGGGTACTCTGATTTTGGCAAATCAGTCATATCTGTTTCGGATCAGGCCCGCTACCTGCAGCCCATCATCAACCGCTACGCGGCTCAGGGACGTAAGGTAGTACTGGCAGCCTCATCGTACGGTGGGGCGGTAGTGGCCAAGCTGGCCATGAATAATCCAGACAAGGTATCCGGAATACTGTTTGTGTCGTCGTCACTGGCACCGGGTCAGGAGTATACCTACCCCATTAGCTACGCGATCGCCTCCCCCTGGTTCAGGTGGTTTTTCCCGACGCTAGTGCTGGTAGCCAATGACGAAAAACTCAGCCACCAGAAAGCCCTCGAGGATATTCAGGATGGCTGGGAGCGCATTCAATCCAAAATTATCCTGCTACACGGCAAGGCCGATGGGTTGATTTACTACTCCAATGCCGAGTACGCTCAAAAGCGGCTTATCAATGCTACTTCCCTGAAGCTGGTTCCTCTGGAAGGCATCGGCCACACGATCCTGTGGGACCGGCCCGACCTCATCCGCGAGAGTTTGCTGGAGCTTATTACTCCTGAGAAGCTCAGCGAATTGGCCCGAAACTAAGTAGAGATATTTCCAAAGCAGCACAAAGCCCCGACCTGCTGGCCGGGGCTTTGTGCTATAATAGGCTCCTGAGGGCTGAATTAATACAGTTCGGTAGCCGCGAAGAAAAAGCTTCCTTCGATGGCGGCATTTTCGTCCGAATCGGATCCGTGGATAGCGTTGGACTCAAGAGACCTGGCATATAGCTTACGCACGGTACCTTCTTCTGCCTTGGCCGGATCAGTAGCGCCGATCAGGGTCCGGAAGTCGGCCACAGCGTTGGACTTTTCAAGAATCATGGGTACAATGGCTCCGGACGACATGTAGCTGCACAGGCCAGCGTAGAAAGGACGCTCCTTGTGTACTTCGTAAAACTGGCCAGCCTGCTCACTGGTTAGCCGGGTTTTCTTCATGGCTACAATTCTGAATCCTGCCTCTTCAATCATTTTGATAATAGCTCCGGTATGTCCGTCAGTTACGGCATCGGGCTTGATCATTGTGAAGGTTTTGTTACCTGACATAGTAAATGTATAATTTTATTTGATCGTAAAAATAAGCCAAATCTATTATAATACCCTCACCAGTATCCCGTTTGACGCCAAATAAGCCTCCTAAAATAAAGAGTTGACTATCAGGGATTGAGGTGCGATCATATCTAAATATCAACACTTTTGTTAATTTTGTGCGCTTTATATAGCTTTTCTTTATTTCTAATACTATTACAGTGAATCAAGCGATAGACGCGTTACGCGATCTTTTATCCCAGCCCCAGCGCATTATCATTACAATGCACCGCGATCCTGACGCTGATGCGCTCGGTTCCTCACTGGGATGGGCGCTCTTTCTGCGGCGACAGGGGCACCAGGTTACTGTCATCAGCCCTACCGACTATCCTAACAATCTCCGCTGGCTGCCCGGGATCGAAACAGTAATGGTCTACGAAGAAAGCGGGGCTTCACGAAAGATCTGCCAGCAACATATAGAGCAGGCTACCCTTATCTGCTGCCTTGACTTTTCGGCGCTATCGCGGCTTAAAGATCTGGGTAAGGTAGTGCAGGAGGCCACTGCTACCAAGCTACTGGTAGACCACCACCTCGAACCGGAGCAGTTTGCCGACCTGATGGTGTGGGATACCAACGCGGCTGCTACGGCCCAGCTTATTTACCAGATCATAAAAGCGCTGGACCCAAACCTGTTCCAGAACGAGCAGGATATTCCCCTGGCGGAGTGCCTGTACGCGGGTATCATGACCGACACCGGCTCGTTCAGACACGCTAGTACTACGCCTGAGGTACATCTGGCCGTAGCCGACATGATGCATACCGGCTTTGAGCTTAATCGGGTACATCGTCTTATTTTTGATAGTTCTCCCTTATCGCGGCTCCAGCTGCTGGGCCATGCGCTATCCAAGATCCATGTCCTGCCCGAATACCGTACCTCGTACATGACTCTTACGGCTGCCGATCTGGAGCTGTACTCTTCCAGCGTGGGTGATACCGACGGCATCGTCAACTACGGCCTACAGGTTGAAGATGTGGTTATGTCGGCGCTGTTTATAGAGCGTAAAGACGAAGTAAAAATATCCTTCCGCTCGGCGGGAGACTTTTCGGTACGTGATCTGGCGCATGCTTATTTTAATGGAGGTGGCCATAAGAACGCCTCCGGAGGGCGCACGACCCTGTCACTGGCCGAAACGGTACAGAGTTTTCTGGCGGTGCTGCCTGAGTACCAGGCCCAGCTTCAAAGCGTACGCTAAATCCGGAACAAGGACACAAAAACAGGATTCTTAACGTTATAGAAGTTATTATCTGATCGAGAGTATTAATAAACATTCAACAATACCTTTTTTTATAAATTATAAACCAATGAATTTGAGAACAATCGGTTTTGCGCTGGGTATAGGTATCCTGGCCGCCTCCTGCAACCAATACCGCACGCAGGTAACAGAAAACGGCCTTAAGTACCAGCTCCACGAGCATAACGACGATGCCCGCCAAGCCAAACTAGGTGATATAATGACGTTTCATCTTGTACTGAAAAACAGCGAAGATTCAGTACTGCGTGATACGTACAAGGAGTCAGCCCCCGTTAAACTAGTACTTCAGCAGGCTCCTTTCAAAGGTAGCTTTGAAGAAGGACTGGCTATGCTGGCTAAAGGTGATAGCGCTACTTTCTATGTCAATGCTGACTCACTCTTCTCAAAGATGCAGCAGCCTATGCCTCCTATGATCAAGAAGGGCTCTGATCTGGGCTTTACCGTTAAGGTTATGGAGGTTCAGACTTCGGAAGAATTTCAGAAAGAGCAGGCCGCACAGGGTGCCAAGCAGAAAGGCGTAGATGAAAAAGTAATTGAGGACTATCTGGCCAAAAATAATCTGCAGGGTAAAGCACAAAAGACCGAGTCAGGACTACGTTATATAGTACAGCAAGAGGGCTCAGGTGCTACTCCAAGCCAGGGTGATGTAGTGAAGGTACACTACACGGGCAAACTCCTGGATGGCAAAGTATTTGACAGCTCGCGCGAAAACCCTCAAACGGGTGGCCAGCCTATCGACTTCCGCGTAGGAGTTGGTATGGTTATTCCGGGCTGGGAAGAAGGTATCATGTCCATGAAGAAGGGCGGCAAGCGCACCCTGATCATCCCATCAGGTCTGGCTTATGGTCAGGAAGGTGCTCCCGGAGCTATTCCACCTAACTCAGTACTGGTATTCGATGTTGAACTTGTTGATTTCTCAAAAGCAACACCTGGTAATAATATTCCGTAAGGATGAAAAAATTCAGAAGTAAAATAGGATGGGTAGTAGCGCTGGGAGCAATCTTTGGCGCTACCCTATTTGCGTGTCAGGAGCAAACCACGATTTTCAATAATGAGAAAAGGGAGCAGAATGACCGTGAGATAAGGGCGTACCTGTCACAGAATGGCATTACGGCTCAGCGTACGGATGAAGGGCTGTACTACCGCATAGTATCTACGGGTGCAAGTGGTCAGAAAGCCGCCGAAGGCGACCAGATACAGGTACACTATGTGCTCTCGCGGCTGGATGGCATGGTAGTAGATAGCAGCGAACGCAACAGCCCTAAAACAGCTATTTACGGTGCTTCCAGACTGTCCACCACCATCGGCTCGACTCCTAACCTTCCGCTGCTGAACGATCAGGCCATGGTAATCCTGTTTAGCCGACTTGTTAAAGAAGGTGACTCTGTTACCCTCCTGGTGCCTTTCAACCTGGGTATAGGTTCCGCAGGCTCGCTTACGCTGCCTGCCTATACGCCTTATCGGCTGGATATGAAGGTAGTGAATATCCGTACGGAGACAGAGCAGCTAAATGACTACATGACCAAGTATGGAGTACAGGCTGCGGCACCTACCGAGAGCGGCCTCCGGTTTGGACTACTCACTGCCCGACCTGACTCAGCCCTACTCGCTGAAACAGCTACCTACTCCGTTAAGTATACCGGTCGTCTTATGGACAATACCATTTTTCAGTCAGATACAATGGATGTTACCCTTAGCAGCAACAAGACCGTTCAGGGATTCACCGAAGGTCTGAAGAAACTACGGGTAGGCGAAAAAGCTAACCTGCTGTTCCCTTCTTCGCTCGGGTATGGCCGTCAGGGCCAGGGAACTACGATTCCGCCTTATGCTCCGCTTCACTTTGAGGTAGAAGTACTGAAGAAAAAATAGACGTAAACACATTACCTGTAACGGCTGTTCCAATGGTGGAACGGCCGTTTTTTTATACCTTCAATACCCCATTATTTATATGGAGCTCTGCTTTGCAACCAACAATTCCCACAAACTTATCGAAATACAGGCCCTGCTCGGAGACAACTTCCGGCTGCTTACGCTACAGGATATAGGCTGCTACGACGAAATTCCGGAAACACACGAAACCATTGCCGAAAACTCACGCGAAAAAGCAGAGTACATCTGGCAGCGCTACCAGACCAACAACTTTGCTGATGATACCGGACTGGAAGTATACGCGCTAAACCGGGAGCCGGGTGTGTACTCAGCCCGCTACGCAGGCCCGCAGCGCAATGCCGATGACAACATACAGCTCCTGCTTGAGCGCCTAGCCGAAAAGCCAGATCGTCGGGCACGATTTGTTACAGTAATTACGCTGACACTGGATGGACAGTTTTACCAGTTTGAGGGAGCCGTGGAAGGTACCATTATTTCGGAGAAGCGAGGGACCAATGGCTTTGGCTACGACCCGGTATTTGTTCCTGAAGGGCATGATCGCACGTTTGCTGAGATGACTCTGGAAGAAAAAGGAAAACTAAGCCACCGGGCCAGAGCCTTTGCCCAGTTAGCAGCCTTCCTGCGCGAGCAATCTCAGGCGTGACGAAGCTGTCATTCCAGTAGTGTAATTAGTAACAATAAAATCCACACCAAACTATGAACATACCCAGCTCTGACTCATTCAGGTACGATGGCACCCGATCTTTTGCTATTTATGATACCCAGACACGCATTAAAGACATATACGAGGATAAACAGGAGTATCAGCAGCTTCTGAAATCATACGTGGAGCAACTCGACGAGCTGCAAAGCGTCATGTACGCCCACGACCGGTACGGACTGTTGCTGATCTTTCAGGCGATGGATGCCGCCGGTAAAGACAGTACCATCAGGCACGTACTGACCGGTGTAAACCCAATGGGTATTAAAGTACATTCGTTCAAGCGCCCCAACGATCAGGAACTGGATCATGACTACATGTGGAGGTCCAACCTGCTCCTTCCCCAGCGCGGTACCATTGCGGTGTTCAACCGCAGCTACTACGAAGAGGTACTGGTAGCGAAGGTACGTCCCGAAATAGTTACCCGGCACCAGCGTATTCCGGCTGAGCTAACCAAAGACCTGGACCAAGTGTGGCAGCACCGCTACCAGGACATGGTCAACCTCGAGACCTACCTCTACCACAATGGAATCCGGACGATAAAGTTCTTCCTGAACGTTTCGTTTCAGGAGCAGGCCAAGCGGTTGATAAGCCGTATTGATACCTCCGCCAAAAACTGGAAGTTTGAGGTAGGCGACGTAGACGAACGTGAGCACTGGGACGATTATCAGCAGGCTTATGAGGATTGTATCAATGCTACGGCTACGGAGCTGGCTCCCTGGTACGTCATACCCGCTGATGATAAGAAGAATATGCGCCTGCTGGTCGGGAAGATTATTGTAGAAGAGATGAAGAAGCTGGATATGAACTACCCTGCCATCACTGAAGAGCAGCGGCAGCATCTTCAGCAGCTTGTAGACGTCATACAGGGACAGACCTCCAAGAGATAGTAATCTGGTATAAACTATGAGCATAAAAAAAAGCAGGCCTCACCGGGCCTGCTTTTTTCAGGAGTTAGTTAACCAAATATATTAGCGGATTACAAAATTACCACCACCGATACGGTATCCTTCAGCATATAGCTCTACGCTATATTTACCAGGACGGAACTGTGAGCTATAGTCATAGATCATCTCAACGCGCTGGTTGTTGTTAGTGAAAGGTACAGTCTGGCGAGCAGTAAACTTAGTATCCTGACCGTCTACGTTTATTTCGCCTGAGCCAGTAGCATCGTCAGACAGTACAGCTCCTTCTGGATCCAGTACCCGTACATAGATATCCTTAGGCTCCTGACGAGTAAGTGAGTTCTCAGGCAGGTCAAACACCAGTTTAATTTTGTCTACACGCTTAGCTTTGTAGGCATCATTATCTTTGGTTTTGCCCTTAGACGTTACAGCCAGTACCTTCAGGTTCTGAGCCTTCAGAGCCGCTGCTCTGTTTACTTTCTCGGTCAGATCACGGTTCTGAGCAGTAAAGATATTCACTGTATCAGCCAGCTCGGTCTGACGCTGTACCAGACGCTCACGCTCAGTGCGCAGTGAACCTACCTGTGTATTCAGAGAGTCGTTTGATGCCATCAGCATCTGGTTCTCTTCACGTAGTTGAGCGATCTCTACGTCTTTTTCGTTCAGGTACTTCTCGTACTCTTTGATCTTAGCCAGGTACTTTCTGGTTTCGTTCCGGTTGCTTTTCTGGAATGAGGCTTTGTCAGCTTCCAGTTGAGCTCTCATTCTGGTCAATTCTTCCACATCACCACCGAGTCTTTCTACTTCGGCAATTTTAGCGTCGAGCGCTCTTGATACGGAGTCAAGTTTGGTTTGAGTGGATGCCAGTTCTTTGGCTCTTGATACGATTTCCGTTTCTTGTTGTGTTAACTCCTGCTTTTGTTGTACAAACAAATAGCCAAATATACTTGTAGCAATAGCCAGAATAGCTACCACCGCCCAAGCCGCACTCTGCTTTTTCTTTTGTTCGTTTTGCATACTACAAATTGTTTAGGTTGAAAATAAAGAATTGAAAAAGCGTACATGTTTATCTCACAAGCCTTTATTGGTTGGTTACGGTGAAGGAACGGCCCTTTATTGTACATTATTGTAAAAAAACTTTCTCATTTATTTAACGTATAATTTTCGGGCTGCTTCCTCGTACTTATCTCCCGCCGTCCACTGGGGAGCTGTCGCACGATCAGCTATGAGCCGTGCAGCATAGGTATATGCCTGCGAAAATTTCAGTAAATACCCAAAATCTACGGTTTCCGGATTGTCTGACACCTGGTGGTAATGTTTCATGATATCCTGGTCAAACTTGCGGAAGCCCGGTGTGAATGTTGGGGCAGGAATGCCTTTAATGGCAAAATTGACGTTGTCTGAGCGGTCAAATAACCCTTGCTCCGGTGATGGATCTGCCACTACATCCAATCCAAAGGCTTTGGCAGCGGCTTCTATTTCAGCTTTGGCTCCGGTACGATCTAGTCCTATTATAGATACTATACTGGTATCATTGTAGCCGGCCCCATCAGAGTTCAGGTTAAATATACATTTGTTAAGTGCTAATAATGAATTGCTTGCATAATAACGACTTCCGAGCAATCCGAGTTCCTCACCGGTTACTGCAAGTAACAAAACCGAGCGTTTGGGCGGATTTTTGGCCAATGCCTCGGCCGATGATAACAAGGCTACGCAGCCAAAGGCATTGTCGCGGGCACCGTTGAATATACTGTCCTCGGCAGTATAGGGCTGCCCTCCCTGCTTACCTACTCCTACGTGGTCATAATGCGCCGAAAGTATGATGTACTCATCCCTCAGCTTTGGATCGCTTCCTTGTATATAAGCTGCTACATTATGGCTAATGATCCGCTCACTCTTACGCCCTTCGGTAGTCAGCCTAACAACGGTATTGGCCGCACGCAGTGCGCGTGTCAGTTTGGCTTCTTTGCCATTTACCCACACGTGGGGCAGGGTAGACTGGGGGGCGGCATCCGTAGTCTGAGCTAAGGTAATCTGTTCGCGGGTAAAATTGCGGGTAACAATGTTCCAGGGTATAGGTGCGGTAAAAAGCTCTATGACTGCCGCGGCTCCCTTCGCAGCAGCCAGTTGGCGCTTCTGGTTAGAGCTGGCAACGATCTCAGCCGGAGTTTGATTTTCGGGCGAGCCGCTTTGTACCAGTACTATCTTTCCTTTTACATCCAGCCCCTTGTAGTCATCCCACCCTTTGGCAGCATCTTCAAGTCCGTAGGCGGCATATACTACAGGTGCCGACAGATTAGCGGCATCGCCTGCAATCAGCAACCAATCATCATTATTACGCATGGGTTCATTATTGACCACCAGCTCACCTTTCCCGCTGGCACCTACCCGGTCTAGTGGTACGGGCTGGTAGTAGGTACTTTGTCCGGGTACGGGAGTAGCTCCGTACTTCCGGAACTGCTCGGCCAGGTACCGGGCGGCAACCCGGTTGCCCATCTCGCCCGTGCGGCGGCCCATAAGCTCGTCTGACGCCAGAAAGCGCAGATGCGCTTCGGCTACTTCTTGTTTCAGATTAGATACGGGCAGGTCTCTGGTTTGCTGAGCCAGGGAAGTGGCAGCCACCAGCATACCTAGTGTTGTTGATAGAAAAGTTCTACGCATAGTATGAAAGGTAAGGTTATAGTAGGTTTATGAACGGGTATTTAGTTAATCTGGCCGCTGATGGAAAAAGGCTTGCGATCGCTGACAACGAGCTCCTGGTAGCCCCGGATCTGGTAAGACTGGACGCGCCACGCACCTCCCACTGCCCCACTACGTAGTAGCAGATTTTTCTCGGACTGATATAGTTTATTTTCAGTAAGTAGCTTGGCCTCTATCTCTTCCGGCTGCCCCCCCGCGGTATTCAGCCTGATACGCAGGTACCTGACAGGGAGGTCTTCATCGGGGCGTACCCTGTACTCATACGTAAGCGAGTCGGGACGGGAGGTAATATAGCTAAGACGATAGGCGGGCTTATTAATATCAGCCTGAATGAACAATTCCAGTTCCTGCGCCCAATCTACCTCTTTGGTAGTGCGTACCTCCTCTTCACCGTCTACCTGCATGGCTTTTGTTACCGACGGGTCCTGCTGGGCAAGCAACTGCACCTGCCCGTTTATGAATCCGGCTACGTCGTAGTACAGATTGGGTTGCTGCTGCTGGGTAGTACCGGGTGACTGACACCCAAAGACGGTAGCCAGGCTACAAAGTAGGGAGAGAGTGATCTTTTTTTTCATGGTAAAATAAAAAAGTCAGAGAGCCATAGCAGGCTCTCTGACAAGGCTAACACGTGTTAGGTAACTATAGTTTATAGCAGACTTTCGCCCGTCATTTCGGCAGGTTTCTCAAGTCCCATCAGGTCGATTATAGTGGGCGCTATATCAGCCAGCTTACCATCTTTGATAGGTTTACTGTACTCCCGATCTACCAGGATGCAGGGCACCAGGTTGAGGGAGTGGGCCGTGTTGGGGCTACCGTCATCGTTGATCATGTAGTCGGAGTTGCCGTGGTCAGCTATGATGATAGAGGTATAGCCATGCTCAAGTCCGGTAGTCACTACGGCCTGGGTACAGGCATCTACCGTTTCGCAAGCCTTGATGGCTGCCTCAAATACCCCCGTGTGGCCTACCATATCCGGATTGGCAAAGTTCAGACACACGAAGTCTACCTCTTCCTTCTCAAGTTCGGGTATAATGGAGTCGCGAATGTCATACGCTGACATCTCAGGCTGCAGATCATACGTCGCTACTTTGGGAGAAGGACACAGCAGACGGCTTTCACCCTCAAAAGGTTGCTCACGGCCACCTGAGAAGAAGAACGTCACGTGGGGGTACTTCTCAGTCTCGGCGATACGAATCTGCTTCTTACCAGCCCGCTCGAGTACTTCGCCCAGGGTATTGTTTAGATTATCCTTATCAAAAATCACTTTAACACCCACGAAGGTATCGTCGTAGTTGGTCATGGTGATGTAGTGCAGGTCTAACTTGTGCATGTTCTGCTCCAGGAAGTCCTGCTGCGTAAGTGCCTGCGTAATCTCACGACCGCGGTCAGTACGGAAGTTGAAGCAAAGTACTACGTCACCTTCTTCAATAAGCGCTACGGGTGAGCCATCTTCCTTCACAGCTATGATAGGATCGATAAACTCGTCCGTTACACCCCTGTCATACGACTCCTTCACAGCTTCCAGTAGTTCATTACCGGGTACAGGGTGGCCTACACCACGTACCATGGCATCGTAGGCTAGTTTTACACGCTCCCAGCGCCTATCGCGGTCCATGGCGTAGTAGCGGCCCGTAATGCTGGCGATCTGTCCGGTAGTATGAGCAAGGTGTTGCTCCAGTTCCGACAGGAAGCCCAGGCCACTGCGGGGATCGGTATCACGGCCATCGGTAAAGGCATGTACATATACCTGCGACAGTCCTGCCTGGTGCGCGATGCTACACAGGCCCTTAACATGATCGATGTGCGAGTGTACCCCACCATCCGATACCAGACCTATAAAGTGTACCTTCTTATTGTTTGTTTTAGCGTATTCCAGCGCCTCTTTCAGTACGGGCTCCTGCGCCAGTGTACCTTCTTCTACGGCTTTATTCACCTTTACCAGGTCCTGGTATACTACCCGGCCTGCACCAAGGTTGGTATGTCCAACTTCGGAGTTACCCATTTGTCCATCGGGTAGCCCTACGGCCAGTCCGCTGGCAGCCAGCCGGCTGTGGGGGTACTTCTCCAGAATACTCCGGTAAAACGGTACGTTAGCGGCATCAACAGCCGAACGTTCGGTTTGGGTGGCGATTCCCCACCCATCCATTATGATCAATATTACTTTTCTGCTCATGTATGTAATTGATGCTTTTCTACTAAAAAATCGAGGAAGTTATGGCCGCAGCGCTCCACTATATCGTATACTTCGTCAAAAGCTGCAATGTCTTCGTAGTAAGGGTCCGGTACCGTAAGATCACCGTTGGCCAAGTGATCAAACTCCCGGTACAGGTATAGCTGTCCTTCGGGGAAATAAAACCCGCTGCTGCGGTAGCTTATATTGCGGATGTCCTCAAAATTGGCTTCATCCATTGCCAGTATGTAGTCAAACTGGTAGAAGTCGTCACCGCTCAGCTTGCGGGCGCAGTGGGTAAGTTGCAGGCCCCGCTGCCGGGCAATCTGGCACATGCGGCGGTCGGGCTGGTCACCAATATGATAGGATGAAGTCCCGGCCGAGTCACACTTGATCTTCTCCTGTAGTCCCCGCTTCCCGACCAGATCTCTGAATACGCCTTCCGCAACGGGAGAGCGGCAGATATTCCCTAAACAGACAAAAAGTATGTTTATCACGAATCGTTATGATTAAGTATGAAGAGGCTACCGGGCTTGCGCCGCCAAAAGTACTCTAAACTACTCACTTTTACGGCTCTCGACGGGCTGATTTTTCTCATCCACGATCACATATACATCTTCGGTAGGCTTGCGCATCAGGTACTTCTCGCGGGCCCACTTTTCAAGTAGCTTCCGATTGCCAAATACCTCATCTCTCTCCTTCTTTACTTCCGTGATCTTTTCCTGATAGTACTCCTTTTCGTGCTCGAGTTCTTTCATCTTCCAATAGTTTGACCACACTACCCGCACGTTATTATCGTCTATGAATACGATCCAGATCAGCCAGATCACAAAGCTACCCGTGTAGAACTGGCGCAGTCTAAGCAACCAGTTGTACCATTTGTTAGGTGGTGGCGTATTATTCATAGCTATAATGGACAAAAACCGGAGCACCAGGCTCCGGTTCGTGAAAATACATCTAAACTGATTAGAACTTCAGGCCGGGGAAGTAAGCGGTTTCGCCTAGTTCTTCCTCGATACGAAGTAGCTGGTTGTACTTAGCCATCCGGTCTGAGCGCGAAGCCGAACCAGTCTTGATCTGGCCGGTGTTCAGAGCTACGGCCAGGTCAGCGATGGTAGCGTCCTCAGTTTCGCCCGAGCGGTGCGACATTACACTCTTGTAGCTATTGCGCTTTGCCAGGTTTACAGCATTGATGGTTTCGGTCAGTGAACCAATCTGGTTCACCTTGATCAGGATCGCGTTGGCAATATCCTGGTCGATACCCTGCTGCAGACGAGTTACGTTCGTTACGAACAGGTCATCACCTACCAGCTGGCACTTGTTACCTACCTGCTCTGTCAGTGACTTCCAGCCAGCCCAGTCGTCCTCATCCATACCGTCTTCGATCGAGATGATGGGGTACTTGTTCACCCACTCCGCCCAGTAGCCAGCCATCTCGGCAGAGCTTAGCTTACGACCATCTGATTTTTTGAAGTGGTACATACCATCCTCGTAGAACTCCGAAGTAGCGGCATCCATAGCGATGAAAATTTCTTCGCCTGGCTTGTAACCTGCCTTTTCGATCGACTGGATTACGATCTCAATTGCTTCTTCGTTGGACTTGATGTTAGGAGCAAATCCACCTTCGTCACCTACGTTGGTTGAATACCCCTTGCTCTTCAGTACTTTCTTAAGGTTATGGAATACCTCCACACCCATACGAAGTGCCTGTGAGAACGTATCAGCCTTAGCAGGCATGATCATGAACTCCTGGAAGTCGATCGAGTTGTCCGCGTGGCTACCTCCGTTCAGGATGTTCATCATAGGTACGGGCAGCGTGTTGGCGTTAGTACCTCCTACGTAACGGAAAAGCGACATGCCAGCTTCCTGAGCAGCAGCTTTGGCTACGGCCATTGACACACCCAGGATAGCGTTAGCTCCCAGCTTACCTTTGTTAGGTGTACCGTCCAGCTCGAGCATGATCTTGTCAACCAGATTTTGCTCGTATACCGAAATACCTATAAGCTCAGGATATATGATTTCATTTACATTTTCTACGGCCTTCAAAACCCCTTTACCTACGTATACGTTAGCGTCATCATCACGTAGTTCGACAGCCTCGTGTTTTCCGGTAGAAGCACCCGAAGGTACAGCAGCCCGGCCCACAAAGCCATTCTCGGTACGAACATCCACTTCTACGGTAGGATTTCCTCTTGAATCCAGGATTTGTCTTGCATGTACTGACTGGATAGTACTCATGTGCAGCGTTGGGTTTGATTGAATTAATGGTTAATTTAACGTCACAAAATAACGCAAAATTTCGGGAACCGCCCAGTCTATGCCACTCTGAAAAAAATGTAGGTTTATATATCGCCTTTTTTATGAATAATAGAATAATCTTTTTTGCCTTGTTCCTTTCTGTTACTTCGGTCGCCTCCGCTCAGACCAAACTGGAAGTAGAGCAGTTTAGCCAGAAGCTTAGCGCTGTACCACAGGCGCAGTTGGTAGATGTACGCACTCCGGCCGAATACCAGCAGGGACACCTGCCCCAGGCCATCAACATGGACTACCGCAACGAAGCTTTTGCGAAGGAGATCAATAATCTGGATAAGTCGAAGCCGGTGTACGTGTACTGCCTGTCGGGCGGGCGCAGCGCAGCGGCCGCTCAGAAGCTGGTAGAGCAGGGCTTTAAGGAGGTGTATGATATGCAGGGAGGGTACCTGAAATGGTCAGCGGCCGGTAAGGCTGTCACGGCTGCTTCCGCGGGTTCATCATCTAAAGACGCCATGAGTCAGGAAGCTTTCACAAAATTGATCTCTTCGGATAAACCTGTACTTATTGATTTCTTTGCCCCTTGGTGCGCTCCCTGTCAGAAAATGATGCCTTCGATTAAGAAACTTACCAAGGAGTACGAGGGCAAAGCGGTGATCGAAACCATCAACTACGATCAGAATAAAGCACTGGCCCACCAATTAGGGGTAGACGAAATACCGGTATTCCTGCTCTACAAGAATGGTAAGCTACTCTGGCGGGGAATGGGCCTGATGCCTGAAGCTGAGTTCAGACAAGTGATTGAAAGTAATCTGTAGATCTCAATAAAGCCCAATAACAAAAAGCCCTTACTGAATCAGTAAGGGCTTTTTGCTTTGGATCATTTATGCATTTTCGGCCAATAATCTGGCGAATTCATCAAATAGATATCTGGAATCATGCGGACCGGGGGCTGCCTCGGGGTGGTACTGTACCGAAAAGGCAGGCCGATCTTTCCGACGAATACCCTCAATGGTATTGTCATTGAGGTTCATGTGCGTTACCTCTACATCCGGGTGCTCTTTGATCTCATCCGGATTTACCGCAAAACCATGGTTCTGGGAAGTGATCTCACACAGACCCGTGATCAGGTTCTTAACCGGGTGGTTTAGTCCACGGTGTCCGTTGTGCATCTTGTAGGTAGATATTCCACTCGCCTGAGCCAGCAACTGATGTCCTAAACAGATACCGAACAGTGGCTTGTGCGTATCTACCATCTGACGGACAGTATCCACTGCGTATACCATAGCCGCCGGATCACCAGGGCCATTGGAGATGAAGAATCCATCCGGGTTCCAGGCCATTACTTCTGAAAAAGGAGTCTGAGCGGGAAATACCTTGCAGTAACAACCACGCTGCGTCAGGTTTTTCAGGATGCTCCTTTTGATCCCGTAGTCCATAACCGCAATACGCCATTGGCTGGAAGCTTCATCACCTACATAGTACGGCTCGCTGGTACTGATCTCTGAGGATAACTCCAGACCTTCCATAGAAGGTATTTTATGCAGCTCAGCCATCAGCTCCTTTTCATCAAGGATCTCAGATGAGATGATGGCATTCATTACCCCCTTCTCACGAACGTGACGTACCAGGTGGCGGGTATCTACATTGCTGATGCCAACTACGTTTGCTCTTTCAAAATATTCCTGCAAAGAAAAATCTGCTGTGTACCGCGAATAGACATTCGAGAAGGTATTACATACCATCCCACTAATTTTGACATTATCCGACTCTTCTTCCGACTCCAGTTGTACCCCATAGTTTCCGATATGGGAGGTAGTGTTCACAATAATTTGTCCATAGTAGGAAGGATCCGTATAAATCTCCTGATAGCCGGTCATACCCGTGTTAAAGCAAATTTCGCCTCCGGTTGTGCCTCTTTTACCAAGAGCCAGACCACGATATGCCGTTCCATCTTCGAGAAGTAGCAGAGCTTCTTTTGATTGATTCATGTTTATGCTTTAAAGTTTAAAGAAGGAATGTAATGACTTGCCTTCTGATTCAGGCTCAAAATTAATGAATTATGTCCAAAAAAAGGGGTTAAACGTTAAACGTCTAACCCCTTATATCTACTAATCGTTCATTCTTTATTTCCCGGTTTCTTCTGTTGTTTCATCAGAAGCGGGTGTCACATCATCAGCCGGAGCATCTTCAGAAGCAGCTGGTGCCTCTGCTGCTGGCGCCGCAGGTGCAGCCGCAACTGGTGCAGTACCCTCAGCAGCTCCTGCTTTCTTACCACCGCGACGGCTACGACGCGTCTTGGCTGCCTTCTCAGTTTCAGTCTGCAGAAGAGCCTCGTTGAAATCAACCAGCTCCATCATACATACCTCAGCGGCATCACCCTGACGAGTACCCAGTTTGATGATACGAGTATAACCACCTGGACGATCAGCAATCTTGTCAGAAACTACACTGAATAGCTCTTTCACTGACTCCTTATCATTCAGATAAGAGAATACTACCCGACGGTTGTGCGTTGAATCATCTTTTGAACGAGTCAGCAATGGCTCAACATATTTTCTTAGTTCTTTTGCTTTAGCCAGCGTAGTTTCGATGCGCTTGTGCAAAATCAATGAAGAAGCCATGTTTGCCATCATAGCACGTTTGTGCGATGCAGTCCTCCCCAGATGGTTGTCTTTTTTTCCGTGTCTCATTGTTTTGTTTGTTTGGCCTCTTCGGCGGTCCGATTCGAGCAGCGTTCGACCGCGCTCAAGAATGGTAACTCTTTAAACTAATTTATTTTATCAATCCTCTTCCAGACGGTACTTCGCTACATCCATGCCGAACGTGAGGCCTTTCTCAGATACCAGTTGCTCCAGCTCAGTAAGAGACTTCTTACCAAAATTACGGAACTTCATCATATCAGAGATTTCCAGCTTCACCAGATCACCCAATGTTTTCACATCAGCTGACTTGAGACAGTTGTAAGCACGTACTGAGAGGTCAAGCTCCGACAGGGACGTCTTAAGAAGCTTGCGCATGCGCAGCATTTCTTCATCCACCTGGTTATCTTCTTCAGCTTTCTGCTTCTCAAAGGTCATAGTCTGATCTGAGAATAGCATAAAGTGCTGAATCAGGATATTGGCAGCTCCTTTCAAAGCGTCCTCAGGGTGAATAGATCCGTCTGTCTGAATATCTATCAGCAAGCGTTCGTAGTCAGTACGCTGTTCAACACGCGTATTTTCGACGCTGTACTTTACATTTTTGATTGGGGTATAGATGGAGTCCATCGCGATATGACCGAAGGGAAGTTCGGTAGCGCGAGGCTCATCAGCAGGTACATATCCTCTACCTTTATCAAGAATCAGTTCCATTTCGAACTCCTTCTGATCATCAATGTGACAGATCACAAGATCAGGGTTAAGTACTTCGAATGAACTGGTAAATTTACCGATATCGCCGGCAGTTATAACTGAAACATTCTTCAGGTTAACTACGATCCGGTTTTCTACTAAGTCGGATACTTTTTTGAATCGCACCATTTTCAGGTTCAGGATGATTTCAGTAACATCCTCAACAATACCTTCGATGGTCGAAAACTCGTGAAGTACACCGGGGAACTTCACGCTCGTAATGGCGTATCCTTCCAGTGAAGAAAGTAGAATACGACGCAACGCATTTCCAATGGTCACGCCATAGCCCTTCTCCAATGGCTTAAACTCAAACAACCCGTGAAAGTCGTCGGCTTTTTCCATCACGACTTTATCAGGCATTTGGAAAGCTAATATTGACATAGTCTTTGCTCCTTTATTTGTAGTAAATGATGGTTGATCAGGCCATCGTTACCTTTGCGATCGCAAACGTTTCCCCAAAGTATGGGTATAAGGATGCCCCGGACGAGCCGGGGCGTATGTAGATGAAGGTTATTACTTCGAGTACAACTCGACGATGAGCTGCTCGCTGATGTTCTCAGGGATCTGGTCGCGCTCAGGATAAGTTACGAACTTACCTGTCATTTGCTGTCCATCCCACTCCAGCCAGGTGTATCTTTTTGAGCTATGTCCAGCAAGGCTGTCTGACACGGCTTCCAGAGACTTGGACTTCTCACGTACTGATACTGTCTGACCAGGACGTAGGGAATATGAAGGAATGTTCACAATCTCGCCATCTACCATAACGTGCTTATGGGTAACTAGCTGACGAGCCGCACGACGAGTAGGAGCTATACCCAGGCGGTATACTGTGTTGTCAAGGCGGGCTTCGCAGTACTTGAGTAAGTTCTCACCAGTAATGCCTTCCTTAACAGTAGCGCGCTGGAACAAGTTACGGAACTGTCTTTCGAGGATACCGTAAATGTATTTAACTTTTTGCTTCTCCATCAACTGCAGTGCATATTCGGACTTCTTAGCGCGACGTCCGCGACCATGCATGCCTGGAGGATAATTCTTTTTTGAAAGAGCCTTGCTGGGCCCCATGATGGGCTCACCGTAGCGTCTTGAGATCTTTGCCTTGGGACCTGTATAACGTGCCATTATTATTGATTTGATTGTACTGCTGATGTCAATTCCATAACCCCAGTTCCCAAATTACGAATTGAACATCAACTAAAAAATTTAAAATTATACTCTTCTACGTTTGGGAGGACGACATCCGTTGTGAGGTAGTGGAGTAATATCTCTGATAGATGTTACTTCGATACCTGTATTCTGGATCGTACGGATAGCCGACTCACGTCCTGAACCCGGACCTTTTACAAACACCTCAGCCTTACGCATACCCAGGTCAAAAGCTACCTGTGCGCAGTTTTGAGCAGCGGTTTGTGCAGCATAGGGGGTATTTTTCTTTGAGCCACGGAAGCCCATTTTACCCGCAGATGCCCAGGAGATAACCTGGCCGGTGCTGTTAGTCACCGAGATGATGATGTTGTTAAAAGTAGCTTTTATGTGTACCTGGCCAGTTGGCTCAACCACCACTACTCTTTTCTTAGCTTTGTCTTTTCTTTTATTATTTTGTGCCATTTTGCTATTGCTCTATGTCAAGCTGCGGACATCATCCGCAACTTAGTTTTTATTTAGAAGCCTTCTTCTTGTTCGCAACAGTCTTACGCTTACCCTTACGAGTACGTGAGTTGTTTTTAGTTCTCTGTCCGCGTAGTGGAAGTCCTTTACGGTGACGAAGCCCACGATAAGAAGCAATATCCATCAAGCGCTTAATGCTCAGCTGAACTTCTGATTTCAGTGCACCTTCTACTTTATATTCAGTAGCGATGATTGAACGAACTGCTCCTGACTCATCATCTGACCACTCCAACACTTTCTTGTCAGCGTCGATGCCAGCTTTATCTAAGATTTTACGAGCAGCGCTACGGCCAATGCCATAAATGTACGTGAGGGCTATTTCACCCCTTTTCCGATCGGGAATATCAACTCCTGCAATACGTGCCATAATAAATTATCCTTGTCTTTGTTTGTACCGAGGATTCTTTTTGTTAATTACATAGACCTTGCCTTTCCGGCGGATCACTTTGCAGTCTGCGCTGCGCTTTTTTACAGATGCTTTAACTTTCATTGTATATATTGAATTATCGAGTAAAACGTTGTGCGATTTCTCGCAGGCAAACCTACTTGTAGCGGTAAACTATACGAGCTTTGGATAAGTCATAAGGTGACATTTCCAACTTCACGCGGTCACCAGGCAGAATTTTAATGTAGTGCATTCTCATCTTTCCTGAGATATGCGCGATTACTTCATGCTTGTTCTCTAACTGTACACGAAACATTGCGTTAGACAATGCTTCAACTATAACTCCGTCTTGCTCTATGGATGCTTGTTTTGCCATTCGTGTTTTATAAATCTATCGATCTTATGCGTTCACCATTAAACTGGTATTGGCGGTAACTTCTTCTATGTACTCAAACGTAGTCAGTATTTCTGCTTTGCCTTTCCGTACAGCTACCGTATGTTCAAAATGCGCTGACGGCTTCCGGTCAGAAGTCCGGATAGTCCAGCCATCCCGCTCCTGAACAACCGCTTTATGGCCCAGGTTGATCATTGGCTCAATAGCTATAACCATTCCCTCCTTCAATTTTGTTCCCTTTCCCTGCTTTCCGTAGTTAGGTACCTCGGGACTCTCATGCAGATTCTTACCTACACCATGCCCTACCAGCTCTCTTACTACCGAATATCCGTGGCCTTCCACGTAGCTCTGGATCGCAAAGCCTACATCGCCTATACGTAATCCATCAATGGCTTTCTCGATTCCCAGGTACAATGACTTCTTCGTTCTTACCAGCAGATCCATCACTTCCTGAGAAACTTCTCCAACCGGATAGGTGTAGGCGCTGTCACTATGAAAGCCATTGAGCTTAACTCCACAGTCGATGGATATTATATCTCCATCTCGTAGTTCGTACCCGCTCGGAATTCCATGTACTACCGTTTCATTAACAGATATGCACAAGGAGGCTGGAAACTTATTGTATCCTTTGAAGGAAGGAATACCTGCATTATCTCGGATAAATTCTTCCGCAACTTTATCAAGCTGTCTGGTGGTAACACCTGGCTTAATCCATTTTGCAACCTCGGCGTGGGCTTTCCCCAGCACCTGAGCGCTCTTCTTTATTAAATCTATTTCCTGATCAGTTTTCAGGTAGACCATCTTAATTATACTGCTACACTTTCAGTTCTGCCTTTCACCCGACCTGACTTCATCAAGCCTTCGTAACGACGCATCAATAGGTAACTTTCAATCTGCTGAAGAGTATCCAGTACAACACCCACCATGATTAGAAGAGAAGTACCTCCAAAGAACTGGGCAAACTCAGTAGTCATACCCAGTAGGCTTGCTACGGCAGGCAGAATAGCTACAATTGCCAGCATGATAGCCCCAGGGAAAGTGATACGGTCCAGGATTGAGCTGATGTAATCTGAAGTCTGCTGTCCGGGTTTAACACCTGGAATAAATCCTCCTCCACGCTTCATATCGTCAGCTATCTGCTGGGGATTAACCGAGATAGCAGTATAGAAGAATGTGAAAATAATGATCAGTGAAGCAAACAACAGGTTGTATTGCCAGGTTGTATAATTGGCAAATATGGTAGCCACGTTACTGGCAAAGTCGCTGCGCTCGGCAAAGAGATTAGCTACCAGAGAAGGTATGAACATCAAAGCCTGAGCAAAGATGATAGGCATAACGCCCGCTGCATTAACCTTTAGTGGCAAGTACTGGCGTTGTCCGCCCATTACACGATTACCTACAACTTGCTTTGCATACTGGATAGGTACACGACGTACCGCCTGCGTAAGCATAACAGCTCCCATAATCACAAAGTAAAGTGCTACGATCTCCAACACAAAGATCAGGATCTGGCCACTTCCTCTTGATGAGAACTCTTGTATGATAGCACCGGGGAAGCGTGATACAATACCAATCATGATCAGCATTGAAATACCATTACCTACTCCCTTATCAGTGATACGCTCCCCTAACCATACGCAGAACATAGTTCCAGCGATAAGGATAAAGATAGAGGATACAGTAAACATGCCTCGTGATACAAGAAGCGCCTCGTCTGGTACTGTAGTTTTAAGATAGGTTAATCCTTGCGCCAGCGTTACTACGATGGTCAGCACCCGCGTAATCTGATTCAGCTTCTTACGCCCGGATTCTCCTTCTTTCTGCATCTTCTGGAAGTAAGGCAGCGCCATTGTCAACAGCTGAATAGCAATCGACGCAGAAATATAAGGCATAATACCCAATGCGAATATAGATGCCTTACTGAACGCTCCTCCCAGGAAGGTGTCAAGTAGTCCCAATAGTCCCTGGGAAGCAAAGTTCATGCGATCTGGTTCAACACCAGGAAGCACGATGTGTGACCCCAGACGGAATATCGTTATAAACAAAAGAGTGTTGAGAATACGTGTTCTCAACTCCTCTATTGAAAAGATATTTTTAATCGTATCGATAAATCGTTTCATGTTGCGAGGCTTGTATTACCTGTAGTTAATCAAACTATAAAGTTAGTGAGTTACTAACAGGATTACAATTTAATTGCTTTTCCTCCAGCCTTTTCGATCGCCTCAACAGCAGAGCCTGAAAATCCGTGAGCCTGTACTTCTACGGCTGCACTGATCTCTCCACGATTAAGAACTTTAACAAGGTCTTTCTTGCTTACCAGACCGTTGTTACGCAACAATTCGATATCTACTACAGATGCACCCGTTTTTTCAACCAGGGCCTGAATAGCATCAAGATTAATTGCTTTGTACTCAACACGATTGATATTATTGAAACCGAACTTTGGAAGACGGCGCTGGATGGGCATCTGTCCACCTTCAAAAGCGCGCTTCTGGCTATATCCTGAACGCGACTGAGCACCTTTGTGTCCACGCGTTGAGGTACCCCCTCTTCCAGAACCCGTTCCGCGACCTACCCGCTTTCTCTCACGAACAGAACCAGCTGCCGGCTTTAATGAACTAAGATTCATAGCTGTAATGCTTTTTTAAATTTCTTCTACTTTGACCAAGTGAATTACCTTACGGATCATACCCGCAATGGCTTCAGAATTTTCTTTTTCAACCGAGCGGTTGATCTTTCCCAAGCCAAGTGCTTTAATAGTCCGCTTTTGTGTTTCAGGACGATCAATAGTACTCTTGATCTGGGTTATACGTACTTTAGACATGGTTTTGTGCGATTAGAGGCCGAACCTTTTGTGTCAGACCTGGTTTTACCCGTTAAACACTTTCTCCAACTTCACTCCGCGTTGGAATGCTATCTGATGAGGTGCACGCATCTTCAAAAGAGCATCTACAGTAGCCTTCACCACGTTGTGAGGGTTAGAAGAGCCTTTTGATTTTGCTAGTACGTCATGGATACCAGCAGCTTCCAATACAGCACGCATCGCACCACCAGCGATTACACCTGTACCAGGCGCAGCAGGCTTGATCAGTACGTAGCCTCCGCTGAACTTACCTTCCATTTCGTGAGGTACAGTTGTTTTAAGCAAAGGTACTTGTACCAAGTTTTTCTTAGCGTCCTCGATACCCTTAGCAATAGCGTCTGTTACTTCATTGGCTTTGCCAAGTCCGTAGCCTACTACACCTTTTCCGTCACCTACCACCACAATGGCAGAGAAACTAAACCGGCGGCCACCCTTTACAACCTTGGCAACGCGGTTGATAGCAACCACACGCTCTTTTAGATCTGATTCGTTAACCTTAGAAGGTCTTGTATGATTAGACATTTTTCTTCTCTCTTAGAATTTGAGACCACCCTCACGGGCTCCATCGGCCAATGCTTTAACTTTTCCGTGGTACAGGTAACCGTTACGGTCAAACACTACTGCTGATACTCCTGCGGCCTGGGCTTTCTCGGCAATTCTCTTACCAACTTCCTGCGCAGTTTCAACGTTTGTGTTGTATTTCTTCTCGCCAAGTTCCAGCGAAGAAGCGCTTGCTAAAGTAACGCCTTTCACATCATCAATAACCTGAGCATAGATGCCCGTGTTAGAGCGGAATACCGACAAGCGCGGACGCTCAGTGGTACCCTCCACCTTCTTACGAATATGATATTTGAGGCGTTGTCTTCTGTCTGTTTTTGCAGTCGCCATTTTATTTTTCTATCTAATAATATTAAAAATAATTTACACTGTAAGTCTAACTTACTTCTTAGAGGCTGACTTACCAGCTTTACGGCGTACCACTTCACCTGTGAAACGTATACCTTTACCTTTGTAAGGCTCTACTTTACGCAGTGACTTTATTTTAGCAGCGATCACCCCTATCAGCTCTTTATCGATACCTTCCAGAATTACTTTTGGGTTCTGGCCTTTCTCGGTAACAGCTGCCACTTTGATCTCGTCAGGCACAGCCATAAATATGTTGTGAGAGTAACCCAGGTTAAGCTCAAGGACATTGTTAGCAACGCTGGCCTTATAACCTACCCCTATGATCTCAAGCTCTCTCTTATATCCGGTGCTTACACCAATCACCATGTTGTTGATTAGTGAACGGTACAGTCCGTGCAGAGCTTTATGACGCTTCTGCTCACTTGGACGCTGTACTCTTACCACATTACCCTCAATTTCCACTGACATATCAGGATCTACTGCCTGAGTGAGTGTACCTTTTGGGCCTTTCACCGACACCACATTGTCATCAGCAACTGTTACTGATACACCTGCGGGTAGTTCTATGATTTTCTTTCCTATTCGTGACATTGCCTTAGGGCTTTATTATTTTAGTATACAAAGCACAGTACCTCACCACCTACGTTCAGTGAGCGTGCCTCTTTATCGGTCATTACACCTTTCGAAGTAGAAAGGATTACTGTACCTAAGCCACTCAATACACGAGGGACAGAGGTAGCTCCAGAGTACTTGCGAAGACCTGGCTTACTCACACGCTGAAGCTTTACTATAGCTGACTGCTTAGTTACCGGGTTGTACTTCAGCGCTATCTTGATGGTACCCTGTGGGCCAACTTCATCAAATTTGTAGCTCTGAATGTATCCTTTGTCAAACAGTACTTTTGTAATTTCTTTCTTTATGTTGGAAGCAGGTATCTCAACAACCCGGTGCTTCGCCTTTATGGCGTTTCTGATTCTAGTCAGATAGTCTGCTATGGGATCCGTTACCATTTTAGTGACTTGTTTAAGCACTCCTCAAAAAAGGCGTGCAAAGTTAAGTAATTGAAATCAGATTTGAAAGGGTCTTACCAACTTGCCTTAGTTACACCCGGAATTTTACCATCCGAAGCCATCTCGCGGAAGGTTACACGTGAGATTCCAAATCTACGCATATAACCACGAGGGCGGCCTGTAAGCTTACAACGGTTGTGTAGGCGTACGGGCGAAGCGTTGCGGGGCAATTTATCAAGACCAACCCAGTCTCCGGCTTCTTTTAATTTTGCACGCTTTTCGGCGTACCTAGCCACTAGTCTTTGTCTCTTTCTTTCCCGTGCTTTTACTGATTCTTTTGCCATTTGTCAGTGAATATCTTTTCTTACGACTGATTCTTATTGTTCGCATTGGTGAAGGGCATACCAAGTGCTTTCAGCAGCTCGTAGCTTTCTTCATCAGAATTAGTAGAGGTAACAAAGGTGATATCCATACCAGAGATCTTGTTGACTTTCTCAATGCTGATCTCAGGGAAGATGATCTGTTCTTTTACACCAAATGTATAGTTACCACGTCCATCAAACCCTTTGTCGCTAACTCCACGGAAGTCACGCACGCGAGGCATGGCAATAGTAGTCAAGCGATCAAGGAATTCGTACATACGGTCTCCGCGAAGAGTTACTTTTGCACCGATGGGCATGTTCTCGCGAAGTTTAAAGTTTGATACAGCTTTCTTGGAGATTGTAGCGATGGCTTTCTGACCAGTGATCAGTGAAAGCTCTTCTACTCCTGTATCAACCAGTTTCTTATCAGCTACTGCGGCACCGATACCCTTGTTGATGACAATCTTTGTCAGGCGGGGCACCTGCATTACTGACTTGTACTGAAATTTATCTCTCAGTTCAGTTACCACTTCATTGTGGTATTTTTCTTTTAATCTTGGAGTTGCCATTAGAAGCTTAAGTTAGAGTGGATTTCCGACCCACCTTACTTTATATAGTTATAATTCAAATGCTGGTATAACAGCGGTACTACTAGATAAGGTTTCCTGACTTCTTAGCGAAGCGCTGAAGTTTTCCTTTATCGTTTAGTTTACGGCCTGTGCGGCTAGCTTCGCCAGTAGCTGGATCTACTACCATCAGGTTACTGATGTGGATAGCACCTTCTACTTTCTCAATGCTACCCTGTGGGTTCTGTGCGTTGGGCTTCTTGTGTTTGGTGATCATATTCACACCTTCCACCAGGGCACGCTGCTTTTCGATCAGCACAGACGTAACACGACCCGTTTTGCCTTTCTCGTTTCCGGAAATTACCTTCACAGTATCGCCCGTACGGATATGCAATTTGGGCTTCTTGGTATTCTTCTTTTCCATTGTTGAATTCTTTATCGGTTCAAAGAACTACGGTTCACCGGCAGATTAAAGTACTTCAGGCGCCAGTGACACGATCTTCATGAACTGCTTCTCACGCAGCTCACGAGCTACCGGCCCAAAGATACGGGTACCGCGAGGTTCGTCATTATTATTCAGAAGAACGGCAGCATTATCCTCGAAGCGGATGTAAGTGCCATCCTTGCGACGTACTTCTTTCTTAGTACGTACGACTACGGCTTTGGATACTGTACCTTTCTTCATGTTGCTGGAAGAAAGTGCTGATTTTACTGTTACGACGATCTTATCGCCTACCGAAGCATAACGCTTGCCAGTTCCGCCAAGTACCCGGATTACCAGTACTTCTTTGGCGCCGCTATTGTCAGCTACGGACAGTCTAGATTCTTGCTGTACCATGATTACTTCGCTCTTTCAAGGATTTCTACTAATCTCCAACGCTTATTCTTGCTAAGCGGACGGGTTTCCATAACACGGATCGTATCACCGATACCGGCCTGATTGTTTTCATCATGTACCATAAGCTTGCTAGTCTTGCTCATAAACTTACCGTACATGGGGTGTTTGACCTTACGCTCTACGGTGATCACACAAGATTTCTCCATCTTGTTGCTCACTACGCGGCCAACTCTTTCTTTACGCAAATTTCTGTTTGATGCCTCCATGATTTCTTAGCTACTTTACTATTGTTGCTGTTGGTTTGACTTGGCCGACAGCTCCGTCATGAGCCTCGCAATCTGCTTACGCGAAGACCGAATCCGGATTGGATTCTCAACCGGAGAAATCGCATGAGCGAACTTCAACCGCAGCAAGCGCTCTTTTTCCTGGGCTATCTGCTCTTTCAGCTGATCAGCTGAAAGAGCTTGTATTTCCTTATTAGTCATTGCTTTTTTCTATTATGTATGGTTCAGAAAACGCAGTTGCACTGGGCCTATTCCTGATAATCGCGGCGCACAATGAACTTAGTCTTGAGTGGCAGTTTCTGAGCTGCCAGACGTAGTGCCTCATTAGCAGTATCAAGGCTAACTCCAGTTGCTTCGAATAGAATGGTGCCTGGCTTTACCATGGCTACCCAATATTCGGGTGCACCTTTACCTTTACCCATACGAACTTCGGCAGGCTTCTTGGTGATAGGCTTATCAGGGAATACCCGGATCCAAACCTGACCTTCACGCTTCATAGCGCGAGTTACTGAAATACGAGCTGCCTCAATTTGACGAGCAGTAAGCCAACCCGGTTCGAGTGCCTTGATAGCAAACGAGCCGAAAGCGATCTCGTGTCCACGTGATGCGACACCCCGGAACGCTCCCTTGTCCTTTTGCTGCTTGCGAAACTTGGTTCTTTTCGGCTGTAACATGGTTCTATTTATTTATACCGACGCTCAAGCGCCAGATAATCCTTGCTGATTACTTCTTCTTGTTGTTATTGTTGTTGGAGCGGCTTCTCTTCCGACGATCACCACCACGGTCACCACCTCTTTCGTTGTCACCGCCACGGCCGCCTCTTCTTTCGCCACCACGCTCGCTACGCTCACTGTTAGCAGGAGCAGCTGCACTTGGAGTCAGATCACGCTTGCCGTAAAGCTCACCTTTGAATACCCATACCTTGATACCGATTTTACCGTATACAGTCTGAGCTTCTGAGATAGCGTAGTCAATATCAGCACGAAGAGTGTGCAGAGGAATACGACCTTCTTTGTACTCTTCGGTACGTGCCATTTCAGCACCACCCAGACGACCAGAAAGACGTAGCTTGATACCTTGTGCTCCTACACGCATCGCTGAAGCGATAGACTGCTTCATAGCACGACGGTAAGAGATACGAGCTTCCAGCTGCTGAGCGATTGTCTCGCCGATCAGTTTGGCATCGATCTCAGGACGTTTGATCTCATAAATATTGATCTGAACATCTTTACCTGTGATCTTCTTAAGCTCTTCTTTGATTTTATCCACTTCGGCGCCACCTTTACCAATCACGATACCCGGACGAGCCGTGTGAATAGTCAGTGTGATACGCTTCAGGGTACGCTCGATAACTACCCGTGAGATAGCTCCTTTCGGAATACGAGCCTGGATATATTTGCGGATTTTTTCGTCTTCAACAAGTTTGTCAGAGAAATCTTTTCCACCGTACCAGCTCGATTCCCAACCTCTAACAATGCCAAGTCTTAGACCTACCGGGTTAACCTTCTGTCCCATTCGTATATAGATCGTTTACTTATGATTCGGTATTATTTTCTTCAGTACCTGCAGTGATCGTAAAAGCAGATGCATCATCAATCACGATAGTGATATGATTAGAACGCTTACGAATGCGATGGGCTCTTCCCTGGGGAGCAGGGCGTAGGCGCTTTAGCATACGTCCACCGTCTACAAATACAGTTTTTACGTACAGATCAGCATCCTCAATTCTGGAGCCTTCATTTCCCTGCTGCCAGTTAGCTACTGCAGAGAGCAGCACTTTGTGCAGTGTTGAAGAAGCCGCCTGGGGCTGAAACTTTAAGATGGCCAGAGCTTTGCTGACCTTCTGACCGCGAATCATGTCAGCTACCAATCTCATTTTACGAGGTGAGGTAGGTACATTTCGTAGTATTGCTCTTGCTTCCATGTTCTTTTCAGGTATTCGTCAGCCTCTGTATCTAAAAGATCCTAAGCCAACGGTCTACAATTATTATCTCTTACCTTTATCCTTTTTTGCCGTGTGACCACGGAAGTTACGTGTAGGTGCAAATTCACCCAGTTTATGTCCAACCATGTTTTCAGTTACATAAACAGGGATGAACTTATTGCCATTATGAACGGCGAATGTATGACCTATAAAGTCAGGAGAGATCATTGAACGACGAGACCATGTCTTGATTACAGACTTCTTGTTCGAATCGTTCATCGTCTGAATCTTATTTTCCAGACGAAAATCTATATAGGGACCTTTTTTTAATGAGCGTGCCATTTACCTATCTTATTTTTTACGTCTGCTAATAATCAGTTTCTCAGAGTGCTTATTCTTGTTACGAGTCTTCTTACCCTTAGCCAAGAGACCGTTTCTAGAACGTGGGTGTCCACCTGATGCACGTCCTTCACCACCACCCATCGGGTGATCGACAGGGTTCATAGCTACACCTCTTACACGAGGACGACGTCCTAACCAGCGCTTACGACCAGCTTTACCAATGCTAACGTTCATGTGGTTAGCGTTAGAAACTGTTCCAACGGTAGCCATACACGCTGAAAGGATCATACGCATTTCGCCAGAAGGCATTTTCAAAACAGCGTATTTTCCTTCGCGGGCTACCAGCTGTGCGTAAGTACCTGCACTACGAGCAAACTGAGCACCTCTACCAGGCGTAAGTTCTATGTTGTGTACGATTGTACCGATAGGCATAGAAGCTAGAGGAAGAGCATTACCTACTTCGGGAGCTACTGCCGTACCTGCTACAATCACTTGTCCTACGTTCAGACCGTTAGGAGCGATGATATAACGCTTCTCGCCATCTTCGTACTGCACCAGGGCAATACGTGCTGAACGGTTAGGATCGTATTCTACTGTTACTACTGTTGCAGGAGCATCCAGACGATTTCTTTTGAAATCAATTACACGATACTTCTGCTTATGACCACCACCAATGTACCGCATGGTACGACGGCCCTGGTTATTACGGCCACCTGATTTCTTAAGTGGTTCTAGTAGGCTCCTTTCAGGCTTAACCGCGGTAATCTCTTCAAACGAAGGAGCTACGCGGAAGCGCTGACCTGGGCTTGTTGGTTTTAATTTTTTAACTGCCATTGCTTTACTTGCTCATCAATGTTGTGAATCAGTCAACTTTGTTTTTAGGCTTCGCCATAGATATCTATCAGCTCGCCTTCGGCTACCGTTACGATAGCTTTCTTGTAGGTTGACGTTTTTCCGCTGATAAACTTGCCTCCCGACATACGAGATTTAGTTTTTCCAATGCAACGCATGGTGCGTACACTTTCTACGGAAACCCCGTACAGTTTCTCGATAGCCTTTTTGATTTCTACTTTATTGGCATCTTTGGCTACCTCGAAGGCGTATTTTCCTTGACCACCCTGAGCGGTTACCTTCTCGGTGATGATCGGACGCTTCAGTACACTCATTGCTTATTTGTTCAAAAGGGTTTCCAATTTAGACAGTGCTGGCTCGCTTATGAGCAGGCGATCAGCGTTCATGAGGTCGTATGTATTGACTGTATCCACTGTGGCAACCTTCGTCTTAGGAATGTTACGGCTAGACAGATACACGTTGTTATCAACATCAGGCAAAATCCATAGTGTCTTGGTGTTTGTCAGAGACAACGCATTCAGAACATTCAGGAAAGATTTTGTCTTAGGAGCATCAAATGAGAAAGCCTCAACTACTGAGATAGAGTCACCTTTTGCCTTAGCAGCCAGAGCTGAAATACGAGCCAGTGTCTTTACTTTCTTATTTACTTTGAAACCGTAATTGCGAGGACGGGGACCAAATATACGTCCACCACCTACGAACACAGGTGACTTTATGCTACCGGCACGAGCTCCACCCGTACCCTTCTGACGCTTGATCTTACGTGTTGAGTAGCTTACTTCAGCACGCTCTTTGGCTTTGTGAGTACCCTGACGCTGGTTAGCCAGATACTGCTTTACATCTAGGTAGATAGCATGCTCGTTGGGCTCGATACCAAAGATATCCTCCGACAACGTCACTTTTTTACCGCTATCCTCTCCTTTTATATTTAATACAGACAGTTCCATCAGTATTATTTCTCAATGATTACAAATGAATTCTTTGAACCTGGCACGGAGCCGCTTACTACTAGGAGGTTTTGCTCCGGAATAAGTTTCAGAATACGCAGGTTCTGAATCTTTACACGATTGTTACCCATACGACCGGCCATTTTCATGCCTTTAAAAACTCGTGAAGGGAACGAACAAGCACCAATTGAACCTGGGTGACGCGCACGGTTATGCTGACCGTGAGTCTGGCCACCTACCCCACCGAAACCATGACGCTTAACAACGCCCTGGAATCCGCGGCCCTTAGCAGTACCTACTACGTCAACAAACTCACCTTCAGTGAATATGTCGTCAATAGTTAAGGCTTTGCCCAGTTCGTGCTCTTCCTCAAAATACTTGAACTCAACCAGCTTTTGCTTGGGAGTTGTGTTGGCCTTCTTGAAGTGACCGAGCATTGGTTTGGTGGTGTTCTTTTCTTTCTTCTCACCAAAGGCAAGCTGCAGCGCAGAATAGCCATCTTTTTCTTCGGATCTTACTTGTGTTACTACACAAGGACCAGCTTGAATAACAGTACATGCCAGAGCCTGCCCGTCAGCATTGTACAAACTGGTCATTCCGATTTTTTTACCTATTAAACCAGACATTTTATTGTGTTTTAGAATAGCAGGAATTAACCTATTTTTAAAAACGGAGTGCAAAGTTAGAAATTTGCAATTTAGCATCCAAACCCATTCCGTTTATTATTTTGAGTATCAGCAAAAAAGGTCAGGCGTATGACACACCTGACCTCATTTTGTACCGTAAAAGCTTAATTTTTTCTGACTGGCAGCTGCTTTTAGCGGAAATGAACTCAGATGTGGTTTCCAGTGGAATCCGGACCTTCACCCGATAATACCCATATGTACTCGGCGTTAACGCCGAAAAATTATACTTTGATCTCTACATCAACACCACTGGGAAGCTCAAGCTTCATCAGGGCATCTACTGTTTTAGCACTAGTAGAGAAGATATCTACCAGACGCTTGTACGTGCACAGCTGGAACTGCTCACGTGACTTCTTGTTAACGTGGGGAGAACGCAGTACAGTGAAGATCTCCTTCTCAGTTGGAAGAGGAATAGGACCACTTACTACAGCTCCTGTAGCTTTCACAGCCTTAACGATTTTCTCGGCTGACTTATCAACCAGGTTATGGTCGAAAGATTTAAGCTTAATGCGAATTTTTTGATTCATTACTTTTTGTTTTTGCTGGTTCTTGACACTCTGCTGGCCTGTGTTCTCGACATGCCTTCACTAACGAAAGAACCATTTACTCCGCTAGTGCAGTAGGTTTATATAAAGAGTAGGCAACTCATCGCTACCTACTCCTATTAATTAAAATTATGCTTTAGCTGTACCTTTCACCTTAGCGATAACTGCATCAGCGATGTTCTGTGGTACAAAGTCATAGTGAGAGAAAGTCAATGAAGCTGTTGCACGACCGGAAGTAATGGTACGCAGATCAGTCACATAACCGAACAGCTCTGACAGAGGTACATCAGCTTTGATAACCTGTGAACCAGCTTTGGTATCCATACCCTTCATTACACCACGACGACGGTTGAGGTCACCTGTGATAGGACCGGTATATTCTTCTGGCGTAACAACGTCTACTGCCATGATAGGCTCAAGCAGTTTAGGACCAGCGTTACGAGCAGCTTCTTTGAAACCAATACGGGCAGCCATTTCAAAAGAGAAGGCATCCGAGTCAACATCGTGGAAAGATCCGTGGAAGAGACGAACCTTCATTGAGTCGATTGGGTAACCAGCCAGAGGACCATTCTTCATAGCCTCATCAAAGCCTTTCTGGATAGAAGGAATAAATTCACGAGGAATAACACCACCTACAATCTTGTTATCGAACTGTAAGCCTGGCTTCTCCTTACCATCTTCCTCCTGGTCATCACGTGGTCCGATTTCGAATACGATATCGGCAAATTTACCACGACCACCTGTCTGCTTCTTATATACTTCACGGTGCTCAAAGTTCCTGGTAAGAGCTTCTTTGTAAGCCACCTGAGGAGCACCCTGATTTACTTCTACTTTGAATTCACGACGCATACGGTCGATGATGATTTCCAGGTGAAGCTCACCCATACCACGGATGATGGTCTGACCTGTTTCTTCATCTGTATTAACCTGAAGCGTTGGATCCTCTTCGATAAGCTTAGCGATAGCATTACCAAATTTGTCCTGATCAGCTGTTTTCTTAGGCTCGATAGCGTAACCGATTACAGGCTCAGGGAATACCATTGATTCAAGTACGATAGGATTCTTCTCATCTGACAGAGTATCTCCGGTCTTGATATCTTTGAAACCTACTACCGCACCAATATCACCTGCTTCCAGACGATCAATCTGATTCTGCTTGTTAGCGTGCATCTGGAAGATACGTGAGATACGCTCTTTGTTACCCGAACGGTTGTTCAGTACATATGAGCCTGACTCAAGTACTCCTGAGTATGAACGGATAAAGCAAAGACGACCTACGTAAGGATCAGTAGCGATCTTGAACGCAAGAGCCGCAAACGGTTCTGTTTCAGAAGGCTTACGAACTACTTCGTTACCTGTACGGGGATCCGTTCCTTTGATGCTCTCTCTATCCAAAGGTGAAGGCAGAATGGCCATCACATAGTCCAGCATAGTCTGAACTCCTTTGTTTTTGAAAGAAGAACCGCAAAGCATAGGAACGATCTTCATGCTGATAGTAGCCTGACGAAGAGCTGCCAGAATTTCGTCTTCTGAGATAGACGCTGGATCTTCGAAGTACTTCTCCATCAGAGTTTCGTCGAATTCGGCTACGGCTTCGAGCAGTTTCTCACGCCACTCAGTAGCTTCTTCAAGCATATCGTCAGGGATAGGTACCTCGGTAAAGGTCATTCCCTTATCTTCTTCGTTCCACTGGATACCACGGAAGTTTACCAGGTCAACTACTCCTTTGAAGTTTTCTTCGGCGCCGATTGGCAACTGTAGGGGTACTGCGTAGCTACCAAGCATTTCCTTTACCTGCTTACACACGTTCAGGAAGTCGGCACCCGCACGGTCCATCTTGTTAACGAAACCGATACGAGCTACGTTATAGTTGTTGGCCAGACGCCAGTTAGTCTCAGACTGAGGCTCTACACCATCTACTGCGCTAAACAGGAACACAAGACCATCCAGAACGCGAAGCGAACGGTTTACCTCTACGGTAAAGTCCACGTGACCCGGAGTATCAATGATGTTGATGTGGTAGGTATTGTCACGGTAAGGCCAGCTAACAGTAGTAGCCGCCGAAGTGATCGTGATACCACGCTCCTGCTCCTGCTCCATCCAGTCCATAGTGGCAGCCCCATCGTGTACTTCTCCGATTTTATGGCTTACCCCTGCGTAGTAAAGGATACGCTCGGTTGTTGTTGTCTTACCGGCATCAATGTGTGCGGCAATCCCAATATTTCTTGTGAACTTTAAATCACGTGCCATGATAATGTGACTATATATTTAAGCTGATTTTCTATTTTGATGTGCGGGCGACGCCCCCTATTGATTTGACGGTTCATGCCACTCAAAAACAGACCGCAAAAGTAGTGAAGTAATTATGTAAAAACAACTTAGCCTCAGTTATTTTTGAAGATATTTTTGTGAAGCTGTATTTTCTCAGTAGAGATTACTTAAATCCACCTGATGTTCTACAAGTACCCGCCTGGTTTATATAATAGCAGCCGTTGGTGGCATAGGTTACTTTCACTACCCCTACTATAACTACCTAAACAAAAACACTTTATAGGTAAGCTCTCTGCTTCACCCATTCATTATATAACGGCATTTACGACCTGATGAGTTTCACATCCGGCAGTAAATGTTACTACTGTGCCTTAACTGACGCAGGAGCTGTTATGGAGAGGTAGATCATGCGCAATTTCCAGTAACAAAGAAGGCATTAATAGATGCGCTCTCTGTACCAGATACTGGACTAGTCCTATAAAATGGAGAGAGCCCGCACGTAGTGCAGGCCCTCTCCATATAGCGATAATGCTTATGCTTAGAAACGGAAGTGCGAGAACGCCTTGTTGGCTTCAGCCATACGGTGCGTATCGTCTTTCTTCTTTACAGCAGCACCTTCACCCTTAGAAGCGGCGATGATCTCAGCAGCCAGACGGTCTACCATGGTCTTCTCACCACGCTTACGAGCGTAACCGATCAACCACTTCATACCCAGAGCCTGCTTACGCTCAGGACGTACTTCAGTAGGTACCTGGAAAGTAGCACCACCTACACGACGGCTCTTTACCTCTACCGAAGGAGTTACGTTGTTAAGCGCTTTACGCCAGATCTCCAGACCGTTTTCGCTGGTCTTTCTTTCTACGATCTCAAGAGCATCATAGAAGATAGTGAAGGCGATGCTCTTCTTTCCCTGCAGCATCAGGTTGTTCACAAACTTAGTAACCTGTACTTCCCGAAACTTTGGGTCAGGAAGGATGTATCTTTTCTTTGGTTTTGCCTTTCTCATTGTAATAAGATTGTTTGCACGAGGTTTCGTTTTGCAACTCATTCATGCCTACTCAGCTTCGGCATTACTTCCCTTTTATCAGAATTTAATTTCTAAAAAGTAGAGAGAGTTACTTTTTGATTACTTTTTCTTGCCTTTTGCTGGCGCTGCTGCTGGTTGACCTGGCTTAGGACGCTTAGCACCGTACTTAGAACGACGCTGCTTACGACCATTTACACCGGCAGTATCAAGCGCACCACGTACGATGTGGTAACGTACCCCTGGTAGATCTTTTACACGACCACCACGGATCAGCACGATAGAGTGCTCCTGCAGGTTGTGACCTTCACCCGGAATGTAAGCGTTTACTTCTTTCTGGTTAGTAAGACGCACACGGGCTACTTTACGAAGAGCCGAGTTTGGCTTCTTGGGCGTTGTGGTGTACACACGAGTACATACTCCACGACGCTGAGGGCAGGAATCCAAAGCCGGAGACTTGGATTTCCATGTCATTTTCTCTCTCCCTTTACGGACTAATTGTGAAATAGTAGGCATTTAATAGCTTGATTTTGAATAGTTAATCAACTAATCGTTTATCATTTATATAGTTTTTCCGAAAAAATCGGACTGCAAAATTAGAAAAACAACTACTGATTTACAAATGGTTAGTTTTGATTTTTTTCATAACGCTCTGCCCGTTTTGGTAGTTATACTAGTAGCACGGTAGTTTTTTACGGTGCATACAAGTATTCATCACTCCTATTAAAACCTACTATAACTACTTATGTCGACCACCAAAACCCCTATTACCGTGGCTTATGGCGACGGAATCGGACCGGAAATCATGGATGCTACGCTGCGCATATTAGAGGCAGCAGGCGCTCAGATAGAACCCGAAATCATTGAAATTGGTGAGAAAGTATATAAAAGCGGTACCAAAACCGGCATACAACCCAGCGACTGGGAGTCATTGCGCCGGACCAAAGTATTCCTGAAGGCGCCTATCACTACCCCCCAGGGCGGTGGCTTCAAGAGCCTCAATGTAACAGCCCGTACCACGCTGGGGCTTTTTGCCAATGTGCGCCCCTGCCAGGCGTATTATCCCTACGTAGATACCAAGCACCCTGCTCTGGACCTCGTCATCATCCGTGAGAATGAGGAAGACCTCTACACGGGTATCGAGCACCGACAGACCGACCAAGTATTCCAGTGTCTAAAGCTGATCTCCCGCCCTGGTTGCGAAAAGATCATCCGTTACGCGTTTGAATACGCCCGGGCTTATAACCGCAAGAAGGTTACCTGCTTTACCAAAGACAATATCATGAAAATGACCGACGGACTGTTCCGGAAGGTATTTGATGAAATTGCCAAGGAGTACCCAGACATCCAGAGTGAGCACTGGATCATTGACATCGGGTCGGCACTACTGGCCGACGAACCGGAGCGCTTTGGTGTCATTGTTACGCTGAACCTCTATGGGGACATTATTTCGGATATTGCCGCTCAGATAGCGGGCTCGGTAGGTATGGGTGGCTCAGCCAATGTCGGCGATCAGTGTGCCATGTTTGAGGCCATACATGGATCAGCGCCGGACATAGCCGGACGGGGTATTGCTAATCCATCCGGACTGATCAACGGCGCCATTATGATGCTGGTACACATTGGACAGGGTGAAGTAGCCGCTAAGGTACATAACGCCTGGCTTCGTACCATTGAAGAAGGTATCCATACCGGCGACATCTATCAGGAGGGCGTAAGCAAGCAACGGGTAGGTACCAAGGACTTCGCGGATGCCGTTATCGAGCGACTGGGCCAGCAGCCGCAGCATTTCAAGGCTGTCAGCTATGCCTCAGCCCCCCGTCCTATTCATATTACACCGGGAGTACCTCCGGCACAGAAGAAAGAGCTGGTAGGCATTGATGTATTTCTGGATTGGAAAGAAGGTACCGCGAATGAACTTGGCGACACGCTATCTTCCCTTTCTGACTCGTCACTACGGCTCAAGATGATTACCAATCGTGGGGTAAAAGTATACCCGGAGGGAATGCCTGAGACATTCTGTACCGACCACTGGCGGTGCCGCTTTGTGAGTGATAACGGCGGACTATCCACCGAAGCAACCCTGAAGCTGCTCGCCCAATTGCACGAGCGGGGGTTTGACTTTATCAAGACCGAAAACCTCTACACCTTTGACGGCCAGCCCGGCTATTCACTGGGACAGGGAGAGTAATCAACTAATACGTAGGGAGGTATGTGCGGAGGAGAGCCGATCTTTTACAGGTCGGCTCCTGCATTTTTCAGTAGTTAGGCTATCTGTGTAATCAATAAATTCTAAAAATTAACGTTAGTCAATCGTAGAATTTTCATTACAGAGGTTGTTTTAGTAGTATTGTCAATCAGCATTCACCTTTACAGCATAACTAGAAGACGCTATTTTACCTACCACTATGAATATATTGCGGTGCCTCTACACTCCCTGGACCATGGTCCTAGCACTGAGTGTTTTTGTGGTGGCTTGCAACCCCACCATGCAAGCGTATAAGCAGGGCGTTAAGAAATTCGAGAATGGCGAGTATGACCTGGCCATCAAAGATTTTCAGCGGGCTGCTTCTGCCAATTACGAACCTATCCAGACCAATTACCTGATTGCGGAGTCATATCGGCTTTCCAACCGAAGCCGCGAGGCTATTCCTTTCTATCAGAAGGCTATACAGGCAGGACTCACTGAGCCGGAAGCCCGGTTTCACTATGGCTATGCCCTGAAGGCCGCCGGCCAGTACAACGAAGCCCGCGAGCAGTTTGCGCAGTTTGCACAGAATGCTACCGCCAAAAAGCCTCTCCAGGATCGTGCTCTACGTGAAATCGAAACGCTGAAGATCACAGATCGGATCGGTCAGAAAAATATGGAGGTAAAGCTGGAAAACCTCCCCGTTAATACACCTGGCTCGGAGTTTTCGTCGGCCATACTTGGAAACGAGCTACTGGTATCTGCTTCCAAAAAAGAGAAGGTATACAAGAACAACGGCCAGCCCATGCTGGGCCTGTATAAGATCAAGATTGGCGAAGCCCCCAGCGAATCAGGCGGTAGCCCTACCCTGTTTAGCAGCAATATATTTGCCGAAGACGCCAACGAGAGCTCTCCGACCTTTACTCCCGACGGCAAGACCATGGTATTTGCCCGGGGCAACAGCGGCAAGCGCAAGGGCACTATGAATGTGGACCTGTACCTGAGCCGACTGGTGGATGGCCAATGGAGCGAGCCCCGCTACCTGCCGATCAACGACTCGCTGGCCTGGGATGGCTCTCCGGCCTTCTCACGCGACGGCAAGACCCTCTACTTTGCTTCTGACCGCGCGGGTGGAGCCGGTGGAGCCGATATCTACCGGACCAATATGGACGCCTCCGGCCGCTTCAGCAAGCCCGTAAATATGGGTAAGGATATCAATACCGCCGGTGATGACATGTTCCCCTACGTTGCACCCGACGGTAAGCTCTACTTCGCCTCAGATGGACACCCGGGCTTGGGTAAGCTGGATCTCTTTGTAGCGACCCGCTCGCAGGGTGTTATCTCGGTCGAGAACCTGGGGGTACCCTTCAATACGCCGCAGGATGATTTTGGGCTGGTATTCCACGAGGGAACCGATAGCGGCTTTTTTACCTCCAACCGGGAGGGCGGTAAGGGTGACGATGATATCTACTTCTTCTCAGCCCCTACCGAAGACCAGCCTGATACCACGGTTATAGCCCAGAATGATCCGACCCGTATCAACGGCCAGCTGAAGGTAGTACGCTACTTCCTGGCGGGCGATGTACTAAGTAATACTCCCAGAGCCAACCCCATCGACTCGGCTACGGTCCGTATACTGGCCGATAGTGCCGATGTAGAGCTGGGCCGCCTGGTGACGAATGAAAGAGGTACATTTGGTACATATCGTCTGGAAGAAGGGAAAGACTACGTACTACTGGTAGAGCGCAGAGGCTACATCAGCCGGCGGACGCCATTCTCCATGGATGGACGTTCTATTCCACCGATCTTCCTCAACAAAGTTGTGACGGATACTACCTACCGGGTGACGGTACGACTGGATAGCCTGGAGCTGAACAAAACCTTCGTACTGGAGAATATCTACTACGACCTGAACAAGTATAACATCCGCCCGGACGCGGCACAGGAGTTGGATAAGCTCGTGGAAGTGCTGAGGGACAACCCGACTATGAAGATCGAGCTTAGCTCCCATACCGATGCCCGTGCTACGGATGCCTACAACATGACACTATCGCAGCAGCGGGCCGAGTCGGCGGTTAACTATATCGTATCCCGAGGTATAGATGCCGGTAGACTAACCGCCCGGGGCTATGGAGAGCGGCAACTTATAGTCCAGAACGCCAGGACGGAAGAGGAGCATCAGCGCAACCGCCGTACGGAGTTTAAGATATTAAGCTACTAGTCTTTCCTGATTTAGATACTTTTGCGGGGTGAATGGTTTCACCCCGTTTTTTTTGTGCACAAAACTCTGTATTGGGAGTTATATTATCATAAAGAACTAATTGAGTCCAATGGCTAAACGAATTATTTACTGGTTTCGAAATGACCTGCGTCTCCACGACAATGAGGCCTTTCTGCGTGCTACTCAAGAAGCCGACGAAGTGGTGCCGGTGTACGTATTCGATCCCAGAACTTTTGAGAATACAGACTTAGGCTTTCGAAAAACAGGCTTGTTCAGGGTACGCTTCCTTATTGAGTCCGTGGAGAATCTGCGTAAGAACCTGCGGCAAAAAGGAGGAGAGCTACTTATACGGATGGGCGAACCAGAGAAAATTGTATTTGAGCTGGCCAAAGAGTACAATGCTCAGGAGGTATTTACCAGTAAGGAAGTAGCCCTGGAGGAAACAAACGTGGAATCGTCACTCAGCAAGCGGCTCAAAGTCATCAACGTTGATTTTGAGCTAATCTGGACAGCCACATTGTACCACCCGCGCGACCTCCCTTTCTGGATTTCGCGGCTTCCGGAGATATTTACTGATTTCCGCAAAGCGGTTGAAGAGCAATGCCAGGTACGGCCTACCTTTCCGACACCTGCGGAAGTAAGGCTACCGGCTGACTATGACGCGGGTACACTACCCGGACTGACCGAACTTGGATTTACGGAAGCCGAAGTACATAGCACAGCCTCCCAGCAGCCTCCGCTCTTTGAGGGAGGTGAAGATGCCGGATTACAGCGGCTGCGGCATTATATGTGGGATGAGAACCGCCTGCGTACCTACAAGGAAACCCGTAACAGTATGCTTGGCCTTGACTACTCGTCGAAGTTTTCGGTCTGGTTGTCACTGGGATGCCTCTCTCCGCGCTATATACACGAAGAGGTGCGGCGGTACGAAGCTGAGCGCGTAGCTAATGAGTCGACTTACTGGCTCATTTTTGAGCTGATCTGGCGTGACTATTTCCACTATGTATCGCTAAGGCACGGCACCCGTATTTTTAAGCCATCGGGTATCAAGCACGATGTATCTATCAAGTGGAGCCACAACCGCGAGTTGTTTGAGAAGTGGAAAAACGGGCAGACAGGTATACCTTTTATAGATGCTAATATGCGTGAGCTACAGGCTACGGGGTATATGTCCAACCGGGGTCGGCAGAATGTAGCCAGCTTCCTGGCCAAAGATCTGAACATAGACTGGACCTGGGGTGCCCAGTACTTCGAAAGCCAGCTGGTAGATTATGATGTGTGCAGCAACTGGTGCAACTGGAACTACGTAGCCGGTGTAGGCAATGACCCGCGCCTCAACCGCTACTTCAACATCGTTTCGCAGGCAACCTACTATGATCCGGAGGGGCAGTACGTGAAGCACTGGCTGCCCGAGCTGGCCCAGGTACCTGCCGCCAAGGTGCAGAGCGTATGGCAGCTTACCAGCGAAGAGCAGCAACAATACGGGGTCACGTTAGGTTCTCAGTATCCACTACCAATCATCCATGCCGATAAGTGGTTGAAGCCATCCGAAGACCGATGATGTAGAATCACTGTGGCACTAATTTGCTAGTAGCTAATTTTGAATCAAATCATACACTTTACTATTACTAACTAACTATGTCAAGAGCACTTATTATCGTTATAGCCCTGGTACTTGTTTTCGGGTTCTTTGGCTGTAGTACGTATAACGGTTTGGTCAATAAAGATGAAAATGTAAATGAAGCCTGGGCCAGGGTACAAAGCCAGTACCAGCGCCGGGCCGACCTGATTCCGAATCTGGTAAATACCGTAAAAGGAGCCGCTGAATTTGAGAAAAGTACGCTTCAGGGGGTAATAGAAGCCCGTGCCAAGGCTACTTCTATTAACCTTACTGCGGATCAACTGACTCCGGAGAACGTGCAGAAATTCCAGCAGGCGCAGGAGCAGCTAAGCGGTTCGTTATCACGACTGCTGGTGACGGTAGAGCGCTATCCGGATCTGAAAGCCAACCAGAACTTCCGTGACCTGCAGGCTCAGCTGGAAGGCACCGAAAACCGTATCACCGTAGCCCGTAACGACTTCAATACCGTAGTCCGGGACTACAATCAGTCGGTACGTACCTTCCCGGCGGCCATGTTTGCGGGTATGCTTGGCTTTCAGCAAAAAGGCTACTTCGAAGCCTCACAAGCCGCTCAGACCGCCCCTACGGTTCAGTTTTAACTGATTTCTTCAAAACGCCACACTACTTCAATCAGGGGTAGGTGGCGTTTTGTACTACTCACTATATCCGCAAAAGGTATGTCCAGCGAACAGGATTTCTTAGGACCGGAAGACCAGCAACAGATTGTGGCCGCCATTAAGCAGGCCGAAAGCAAGACTTCGGGAGAGATAAAAGTTCATATTGAAAAATACTGTCCTGATGGTACGCCTATTGAGAGAGCCAAGGTGGTATTTGAACAACTAGGCATGCAGAACACCGCCCTGAAGAACGGAGTACTTTTTTACCTCGCCTACGAAGACCACAAGTTTGCGGTAATCGGCGACGTAGGCATCTATAAGAAAGTACCGCACGATTTCTGGGATAGTACCAAAGAGTTGCTCCGCCACCACTTTTCGCACGGTGAATTTAAGGAAGGTCTCTGCAATGGGATTCGGGAAGCTGGTGTACAGCTCAAGACCTACTTTCCGACCCATTCCGATGACATCAACGAACTACCCGACGATATATCGTTTGGGTAATACTACGTTATGAAAAAACTACTTCTTTCTTTTATAGTAACGCTGGCCATTGCTCTCGGGGCACTTGCTCAGGACATCCCAGCCAAACCCAATCCTCCCCGCCTGGTCAATGACTTCGCCAATGCACTCAGCGCGGATCAAAGAGCAGCTCTGGAACGTAAGCTGGTAGCCTACGATGACTCCACCTCCTCGCAGATCGCCCTTGTTATAGTACCTTCGGTACAACCCTATGATATTTCCGAATATGCTTTTAAACTGGGCCGCGAATGGGGTGTAGGCAAGCAGGGCAAAAACAACGGTGTAGTAGTACTATGGGCGCCCCAGGACCGAAAAGTATTTATAGCTACGGGCTATGGATTGGAGGGAGCTATTCCCGACGCCATTGCCAAGCGCATCGTATCCGATGTAATCTTACCGCAATTCCGGAACGGGCAGTACTATCAGGGACTTGACCAGGGCATTGATAACATCATCAGGTACGCCAGTGGCGAGTACAAAGCTAATCCCTCAGACCGCAACAGCGAAGAGGCTCCCTCCGGATTTCTTATATTTATAGTGGTCTTTATAGTTATCCTTATTATCATCTCCCGAAGCAAGGGAGGCCGGGGTGGCGGGGGCCGGGGCTATCGCAGCGGCGGTGGCGGCGGACCTATTTTCTTTCCCTATACGACGTACTCAGGCGGAGGCAGTCACTCAGGCAACTGGGGGGGAGGCAGTGGAGGCGGATTCGGGGGCTTTGGAGGTGGTAGCTTCGGAGGAGGTGGCGCCGGAGGCGATTATTAGGCCAATGCTAGGTTCCAGGGTACTTCTAGGCCCTTCTACCACCAAATCTCTTCATGGGCTTGATTCTATGATTACAAAAGCCTTTTACTAATTGGTGATCGCTGTATAGAATAGGTACAGTAATTTCTTCGTTAGTCGGGGTAGTTTAACAGTTTCTTTTACAAAACGCATAATACATGGAGAACAGAGGGAACGCCAGTCTGCTGGTGGGTTTGATCTTGATGACTGTACTCGCCGCCGTATTTGGGTACCTGTACTATCATGAGCGCAACATCACTACCAAACAGGAACAGGACCTTGAGACCCGTGTGACTGAGCTGGCTTCTGCCGAGATCAAACTGGATTCTATCTCCAAACAACTGGATGTGCGTATTGCCGAAGTGGAAGGCCTGGGAGGTGATGTGGAAGAACTACAGAAAATGAAAGCCCAGCTGGAATCGGATCGGGCGGCTCTTCGTAAGGGCAATGCTTCCATGTCGCTTAAAATAAAGGAATATGAGGCATTTTTGACAAGAAAAGACCAGGAACTTGCACAACTTAGGGAAGAAAATCAACAACTTATTAGCCGTAATGACTCCCTGGTCACCCATACTACTACCCTCAGACAGGAGAGGCAGGTACTAAGCGATTCGCTACAGGATGTGGTAGTTAAAAACAAAGAACTGGAAGAGAAAGTAACCATTGCTTCGGCTCTGCGAGCCCGAAGTGTGAAGGTATACGCTATCTCATCCAAAGGAAAAGTACGCGAAGGCGAGAATGTACGTTCGCGCCGAATCGATAAGGTACGGGTGGACTTTATACTGGAAAAGAATCCTCTCACTCTGCAGGAACCCAAAACTATTTATATGCGTATTCTTACACCACAGGGAGCTACCATTTCAGATGTTGCTATGGGCTCCGGTACCTTTGAGATCAATGGTGGTGAAGAAGCCTTTACGATCAGCAAGCAGGTCAACTATACGAATAGCAACCAGGATGTAAGTATCCTGTACGACCGGAACAGCCCATTCCCCTCGGGTACTTATACTGTTGAGCTATATTCGGAGGGGTTCAGAATTGGAGAAGGTACTTTTTCGGTTCGGTAGTATAGCGTACCCGTCAGGAGCATACATGGAGGCGGGTCTAACCCAAAGTCAGTGGAAGCCCGAAAGACACCGGCAGTACCTATTAGCTATTATTCCAAATTTATAAGAAAGCTTTCTATTTTTGTAGTAGAACGGCGGTCACTAACAGTATTTAATTATCTTTGAACCAATGGTTTTACCTATTGACTCAGATAGACGTATACTAAAATATTAAAGTTAAGTTTCAACCAACCAGGATGTATTTAGTTATACTGAATGCAGTTTTATCCTTTATCTATTAAGCCCCCCAGATGAGTGTCAAAGTAGATGTAAGTATTGCATTTTATGGTAAACCCTATCAGGCAATAGTTACGATAAAGTCCTTATTAAAGCACAGCCGACAGCATATTGATAAAATTTACCTCTCCCGTCAGCGGCAGCAACCCCATGATGACTACATCGGTATATTCAAGGTAATAGATTACTTCAAGAATGATGACGTCAATCTGGTAGTTCACTATCCTTACCATGCCATTGGGGCTGGAGTCATGGATTATGAACGAGCTAAAAACGACACCAGGTTCAGACAAAGCATCATGTACCAGTATGCTCTTGAGGTTACTGACAAGAAGTACCTGTGCCTGATGCACAATGATCTTCTGTTTCATGGCGACATGATCGGTGATATGCTGAAGACGTTTAGTGAGGGTCCTAGGGAGCTTGTGGGAGTAGGGCCGGTAGGCCAGTGCTGGAGCTGCCCAGCCGGACCAAGTTGGGCTAATAAATGTGGTCCAGAGCGGTATGATCAGTACGTACCGTCTATGGAAGAAGCCATAGCCCTTACTGAGAGCCATAGTACTCCTCGTAAGGATATCCAGCTGAATGTCATACGCAACGGCAGAGTACACATACTACCTGAGTGCCGCCTCAACGAGTTCTGTGCTATGATAGACGTAGAAAAGTACCGGAAGGAAACACTGCCTAATGGTCCTATAGGTTGCTTTGGCGGCGTGTGGCATGGTAGCGATACAGGTACTATATGGTCACACGATATGGTTAAGCGAGGGTATAAGTTCAAACACATGACTCTGGAGAACTACGCACGCCATGCTCCTTTTGAGAGCTCAGGAAGCGGTACCAGTGCTTACTTTAAATCTGACACCTACTGGCAGGCGGAGCAAAGGGCCAAGGAGTATATAGAGAAAACCTTCGGCCCGCTGAACTTCAGCGCCTATGTACCAGTGGCTAATACACTGGATACCCTAAAAAGAAAATCATGGCTGCTACTGATTAATACAGTAGGTTTTGCAAAAAAAATAGTAGGTAAAGGATAGAGGCTGGACTGGTTTTTTTGGCGCGTCGGAGTAGTTGCAGAAAGAGTAAGTTTCTGATAACTATCTTTATAGAGTTGAGTTATACGAATAGCTTATATTGTAAACCGCCAAAGCGACCAGTACAATGCAACACCTATACCACACCTACTTCCGAGTTCTTTTTCTGGCAGGTATTGCCGGGCTGCTACTTGTTGTACCCGCTGCCTTTGCGCAAAACATCCTCTTTCAGCAGAACTTTACCGGACCAGGACCGTATACATCCAGAACACCCAATACTACTCAGTTTGATACCATCTACGTTCAGAATGGTGCTATTCTGAGACTTGCACCCAGACAGGGGTTCGTAGAGTTTGAACGTAATGGAGTGGGAAGTGGCAGGGTTGTTCGATCAACAGATTTATCTCCGGTATCAAACACTATGTACTATCAAGTAAGAGTTACTGTTCCTGAGATTAGAACTAATACTACTAATGCCGCTGCGCTTGCAATAGGCACTAACCTATCAAATACTTCGGGAACAGCAGCTCCTAATAATGACGTTTTCGCAAGAATCTATATAAATTTTGTATTAGGCACAATGGGTCAGCCTAATCATATTCTTTTTCGCAGGCTTGTTCCATCCAGTCAGACCAGCGGTCCATTTAGTGTCGGTCCTAATTCTTCCATCTTAGTTACTTTAGTTTTGAATAATACAACACAGGACCTACCCTACGTGAGTCCTGGAGGCAGGAGAGAAATCGTCTCGTCAAAATCTTACGATGTATGGTTAAATGATATTCCGTTTTTGAAAAACTCCCCTCGAGTCTCTGGTGGCACAGAGGTACCACTTACAGACTTTTCTTTCCGATATGATGGAGGCAGTTCAACTACTGGTACAGCAGCAGGCACAATTCGTCTTTCGGACTTCCTGATCCGTGATGTAAGCGGAGTACTTCCCGTCCATCTGATCTCATTCCGGGCACAGCCAACGGGGGATCAGGTGGAGCTGGCCTGGGAGACCGCCTGGGAGCGCAACAGCAAGGAGTTTATCGTACAGCGAAGTACTGATCTGAAAGAATTTGATGATATTGGACGTATAGCGGCGGCCGGTGATGCCCAAAGCCGCAACCAGTACTCCTTTATAGATAATAGCCCGCTACCTGGCGTTAACTACTACCGACTGCGGCAGGTAGATCACGACGGCACGTACGAGTACTCTAAGGTAGTTGATGCCATTGTACGACCCGATGTACCGCTGATGCTGGTAAGTCCTAATCCGGCTTCATCGCAGCTGATACGGCTACGTACGCATGGCATGGATGTATCATCACTAAGGCTGACCAACCTGCTGGGACAGGAAATTTCTTTCCGGGCCCACACGCCGGGCGGCGACGTGGTGGAGCTGCTCCCCCAGCACCCCCTGCCGACGGGTTTGTACTTACTTTCACTAGAGCAGGATGGTCACAGGCAACATACCAAAGTACTCGTACGTTAGGAAAAAAGTAACTGTACGCCTACTTTTGTGAACTCCGGAAGGCTGAGTGGCCAGTGTTAAAAATGTGATGAAGAAATTGCAATGGGTAGTATGGGTTGCATTGTCAATAGTAACCCTTTGCTGCGAACAGAAAATACAGCATAGTAAAGTTAAAGAATCCAAAGACTGGCTTACTGAGTGTATTGGTAGTCCACTTACGCCTGAGCAGGAAGCTGATATACGTAAGCAGATCAATGCAGAGGAAAAAACTGCAAAGATTGAAGAAATCTTCAGGAGGAAACGGCTGGCTGGCTTTAACGGAAACGTATTGATTGCCCAGAAGGGGGTTGTCCTGTACAAGAACTCTTTTGGCTATGCTCATCTGCGCGACAAGGACTCCCTCAACAGCAAGCATACCTTTCAGCTGGCTTCGTTATCCAAGCCTTTTACAGCCATAGCTGTACTTAAGCTAAAAGAAGCGGGTAAAATAAGCCTGGAGGATACGATTCAGCGCTTTTTCCCTGACTTCCCTTACAAAGGAATCAAGATCAGCTCACTGCTGTGCCACCGCAGCGGCCTTCCCAACTACGCCTACTCTTTTATGGATAGCGTACGACACGGGCGCAAGTTTCCGGCCAATGCCGAAGTTATGCGGTGGTTTGCTACGGTAAAGCCTACTCCCCAGCGTTACAATATTCCGGAGCGCTCATTTAGCTATAGCAATACCAACTACCTGGTGCTGGCAGCCATCGTAGAGAAGGTTTCGGGGATGCCATTTCATGCTTATCTCCAGAAGCATGTATTTGGGCCTCTGGAGATGAACCGTACCTTCCTGATCACTTCGCCCGCCGATCCCACTCAGTTACGCACCGTCGGCCACCAGTACGGCAGGGTTATTCCTAAAGATTACTATGATGATGTGGTAGGCGATAAGGGAATCTACTCCACCACCGAAGACCTGTACCGTTTTTATAAGGGGTTAATGGGCGGCTGCCTGATCAACAAGAAAACGCTCGATGAAGCTTTTACTCCGCGTAGCTTTGAAAGATACGGTATGAGAAACTACGGCTATGGCTTTCGTCTGCACCTGGATGAGCAGCAAAAAACCCGCTATATGTACCATACCGGATGGTGGAAAGGCTACAATACCATCATGTGGATGAACAAGGAGGATGACTTTGTCATTATTATACTCAGCAACTCCTACAACCGTACCGTATATGAAGTAAAGGGCCTGCTAGATGTACTGCACGAAGAGGTGCAGTCGGATGATGTTGAGAAAGACATCTAGGCGGGTTTGAAATAGGCGCTGAATTAAGGATATTTGCCGAGCCAAATTTTAGTCCGCTTCATGCCTCCATCCTCCTATATTATAAGTACACTACTGCTTCTGGGACTGCCCTTCCTCTCTTTTGTGGGATTATGGGCCGGTGGGCGTCGTGTCAACCGCGTAGCGGGCGCGCTGGCTATCGTCATCACCGCTCTAGGCCTGGTGGTATGTATTATGCACATGTACGCTAACTTATACAGCGCATCTATTCTGAAATTCAACTGGATCCAAATGGGTAGCTTAACGCTACAGTTGTCCATCCGGTATGACTCCCTGACGTGGCTGATGCTACTGCTGGTCCATTTTGTGGCCCTGCTGGTACAGATCTACTCCACTGCTTATCTAAGTCACGAACGTAGCCTGTACCGCTACTTTGCTTTTCTGCAGCTGTTTATATTTACCATGATCGGGATTATCCTGTCGGGTAGCCTGCTGGTCATGTATATATTCTGGGAGCTGGTGGGGCTTGCTTCGTACCTGCTCATCGGATTCTGGTACCATCGCCCCCGGGCAGTATGGGCCGCCAAGAAGGCCTTCGTCCTCAACCGCATCGGTGACGCGGCTTTCCTGACGGGCATACTACTGCTGATGTACTATACGGGTTCCACCGACTTTGATGTCTTGGCACTAGCCATCAAAGACCTTCCCGCAGGACTGCTGACGGGTATTGGACTCTGCCTGTTTGGAGGATGCGTAGGTAAGTCGGCCCAGTTTCCGCTGTCGGCCTGGCTACCGGATGCCATGGAGGGTCCAACGCCGGTCTCGGCGCTTATTCACGCGGCTACCATGGTGGCGGCGGGTATATTCCTGCTGGCCCGTATTGCTTTCCTGCTTACCCCCACCGCCCAGCTTGTCATTGCTATCATCGGTACTATTACTATGCTGCATGGAGCCATTAGGGCTACCGGAGCGTGGGACATCAAGCGGGTACTGGCCTACTCTACCATTTCGCAGCTTGGACTCATGGTACTGGCCGTAGGTGTAGGTAGCTGGCAGATCGCCCTGTTTCACCTGACTACCCATGCTTTCTTTAAGGCCGGCCTGTTTCTATCGTCAGGATCGGTAATTCATGCCATGACTCCGGCCGATGGAAGTACCTCAGATTTCGACCCGCAGGATATGCGGAACATGGGTGGCCTGCAGAAAGTACTTCCTATTACCTTCGTCTGCTTTGTGGTATGTGCCGCGGCTCTGGCAGGCTTACCGTTTTTCTCAGGCTTTCTTTCTAAAGACGCCATATTTATCCGGGCCTTTGACTGGGCCAGTCACCATGGTACCCTTGCCCATATCATACCAGTGATGGCCGTAGTGGCAGCCGGAATGACGGCTTATTACATGACGCGCCAGGTGTGGCTGGTATTTATGGGCAAATCCCGTTACGAAGGTAATCCCGCAGTTCACCCGCACGAGTCACCTGCCGTGATGTGGGTACCTATGGCTCTGCTGGCGGTGCTATCCCTGTTCATATGGTTTTCGTTGAATCCGCTCGACGCCGACTCCGGTTGGTTTATCTCCAGTCTTAATGCCTTTGCAGAGCACCACTCTCTCAGCATTCCCATACTGTCCGTTGCGGTAACTGCTGCAGGTATCCTCCTGGCTTATCGGCAGGCTACCTCCGGAGGTGGCTTTGTCGGCGACACGTCTGCCAGGCAGTCGTATCGTTGGAACATAACCCAGAATAGTAAATTACTGGCTGACTATAATGAAGAGACTTCGCAGCACGAGTTTTTCCTGATACCTCTGCTACGATTCGGGCAGTTTCTGTATAGGGTTGAAGTGCGGCTTCTGGATGCTCTGGTAGACTTTATAGCCAGGGCTTCTGTAGTGTTGGCCCATATCATTAACTGGATAGACCGGTACATAGCCGACGGTGGCGTACACCTGACTGTCTATACTACGCGATCAGCCGGACAACTGGTACGGATGCTCCAGAGTGGTAAAATACAATCTTACTTTGTAGTAACAGTAGTAGGCGTTTTTCTGCTGTTACTCTGGATACTGGTAGTGTAGGAGCAGATGCTGAATTCTACTACCCTAAAAACAACTGTTGATTTTAATATTCTATGAGTGAATATCTGCTCACCTTACTAGTAGTCATACCACTGATCGGAGCCTTAGTGGCCGTAGTATGGCCCTCTCATCGCCTCCGTGACCTACGTGCTATTACAGCAGGTACACTGGTACTGGAGCTACTGGTGGGTGTACTACTATATACATCTTTTAACCCATCTCTGCCCGGCCTGCAGCTCACCGAGTCGGTCGACTGGATAACTCTCCCGCTGGGTACCTTAGGTACTGTATCGATAGACTACGCGCTGGGCGTAGATGGTATCAGTATGCCGCTGGTCCTACTGGCTCTGGTAGTACTCCTGATAGGAGCCATCAGCTCGTGGAATATTGACAAGCGGCCACGCGCCTACTTCCCCCTGTACCTGCTGCTGAGTAGTAGTGTGGTGGGCTGCTTCCTGGCGCAGGATCTCTTCCTGTTTTACCTGTTCTTCGAATTCATGCTGCTGCCGATGTACTTCCTGATCGGTCTGTGGGGGGGGCCGAGGCGCGAGTACGCAGCTATCAAGTTTTTCATCTATACCTTTCTGGGTTCACTGCTGATCCTGGTGGTGATGATTGGGCTGTACTTATCGGCCATTGATCCGGTCGAAACGGCGGTAGCTGCCGGACTGGCTGCCGATGTAAGCGCAGTTACCTCCGATCACCTGTTTATGCTCCGCGAGTTCCTGTCATCAGGTCGTGTAGCCCCCTCCAATGCGGTGCACACGTTCCGGTTTGAGTACCTGGCTGATGCCGCCAACTACCTCCCTCAGTCCATGCTCAGCCCTGATTCCAGTCTGCACCTGATGGGAGTACCCATACGCCTCCTGGCTTTCTGGCTCTTGTTTATCGGCTTTGCGGTAAAGCTGCCCGTAGTACCCGTGCATACCTGGCTTCCCGATGCGCACGTAGAAGCCCCTACTCCCGTATCGGTAGTACTGGCCGGTATCCTGCTCAAAATCGGAGGCTACGGATTTATACGGATTGTGGATGGATTCTTCCCCGCAGAGGCACTGCATAGTGCCGTACCGCTGGCTGTACTGGGTATGATATCCATTGTATACGGAGGCTTCAATGCCCTGGCGCAGTACGACTACAAGAAGATGATAGCCTTCTCCTCGGTATCACATATGGGCTTTGTGCTACTGGGTATCGCTTCACTGACTCCCGAAGGCATCAATGGTGCTATCTACCAGATGGTGAGCCACGGGGTACTTTCGGCCATGCTGTTCCTGCTGGTAGGCGTTATCTACGACCGCACCCACGACCGACGTATTGACCACTACCGTGGCCTTATCGGTCCTATGCCCCGCTATACCGTCCTGACCGGCGTTGCCTTCTTTGCCTCACTGGGTCTTCCCGGCTTTTCCGGGTTTATCGGAGAGCTGTTCACCCTGATGGGCGCCTTCCGGGCCGACTACTTACCAATATGGATTCCTGCGCTGTCCACGCTGGGTATCGTGCTGGCGGCTGCTTATTTCCTCTGGACCTATCAGCGTATGTATTTTGGTCAGCTTTGGTACCGGCACGAACAGCAGCCTTCCCTACTGTCAGACCTTACACCATGGGAAATCGGCTTGCTGCTACCTCTGGCTATACTGGCGTTCCTGCTGGGTATCCTGCCGGGGCTCATCTTTACTATATCAGGACCTACGGTAGAAGCCTGGCTGGAAAATCTACTTTAATCAGTACCCCTATAACTCTGCTCACCTGATCGCCGTTATAGTATACGTACCTAAATTATAGAAAGAGCGAATGTCTATTCTGGTTTCCAAGCTTACTAAGCAGTATGGGGTGCAACGGGCTATTGATGGCATCAGTTTTGAACTTCGTCCGGGTGAAATCGTAGGATTTCTGGGCCCTAACGGTGCCGGAAAGTCCACTACCATGAAGATCCTTACCGGCTACCTGACTCCTACTGACGGACGAGCCGAAGTGGCAGGGCACGATGTAGTCGCTAACCCTATGCCCGCCCGGCGTACGCTGGGGTACCTGCCCGAGCATAACCCGCTCTATCTGGATATGTACGTACGGGAGTTTCTGATCTTTGTAGGGAATCTCTACGGAATGCCGGCCAGTTCACTCCCGGTGCGGGTGGATGAAGTGATACAGCTGTGTGGGCTGGATGTTGAAAAACATAAGAAGATCGGACAACTCTCCAAGGGATACCGCCAGCGGGTAGGTCTGGCGCAGGCGCTGCTGCACGACCCATCGGTACTGATCCTAGATGAGCCTACCACCGGTCTGGATCCAAATCAGATCCTAGAGATACGTAATTTGATTCGTACCGCCGGCCGGAATAAAACCGTGCTTTTCTCTACGCATATTATGCAGGAGGTAGAAGCCCTCTGCGACCGGGTCATTATCATCAACCGGGGCCGTATAGTGGCAGACAGCCCATTGGCTGAACTGAGACAACGGGGCGAATCACTGGAGGAAATATTCAGGGTACTTACCTCTTCGCAATCATAAAAAAAAGCCTGCTTTGAAGCAGGCTTTTATACTGTAGTAGAACGTCTATATCATCTTCCAATATCTTCAGCGTACCGGCGGGGATCGTATCCTTTGGCAAATAGGGGATATTGATCGAATATGCGCCGCACCACGTGCCGGTAGTAGTTGTTAGGATTACTTTCGCCTCCTTTCAGGATGCCTGAGGCATAGCCCCTCCATACTACCTGATCAGACTCAGCATCAATGAGTGAAATGATCAGGGTACCTTTATCCAGGGCATATTTAATAGGCTCATAACGGAAGCCATCGTTTTCGGTATCTACCCAGTTCTTGATCACCGGCTGCATGTACCCCTGGTACCGCAGGTTGTCGTAGAAGATACCGTAGTTTACCAGTAGTGTCGGCTTATCGGCGGTCAACTTGTACCCCCGCGCCTGCATCTGGCGGCGAATGGCCTCGTATATTTCAGTACATAGGTTGTTCGTGTCCCGTTCACACTCGAGAAAGGTATACGTAGAGTAATCCTTGAAATTTGTTTCGTAGCTGTAGTCATGTTCCACAAATACTTTACGGTTTAGCGAGCAACCTGCTATGACTAAAGCAAACAAAGCAACAGTAAGCAGAGAAATATACTTTATCATACTATTCAATTGAGTTTAGGGATAGAACATAGAAAAAGGAAATATAGAATATTAAATCTTAATAATCAATATCTTACCACCCTGATTGTGCATAGATGCTACCCTGCATAATACGCAAGGGCTTGACGCATCTCGGCTGAACTCACTGGTATGTCATACGCACAGCTGCCGACTCCGTTTAGCAACGAGAATCTGATTTCCCGCCCCCGGTTCTTTTTGTCCTGTCGGGTCAGGTTAATGATCGTTTCCACGTCCTCTGATTGTATAAAAATCTTGCCAAATATGGAAAAAATAAACTCTTCCACCTGCTCAAGCACCTGACGATCAATCATCTTCTTCCTGTAGGCGATGTAACTCTCCATGATCATTCCTACAGCGATGGCTTCTCCGTGCAGCAGCCTCTCGCCTTTTGGTTTGGTCAAAAAGTGCGTTTCAACGGCGTGGCCGAGTGTATGTCCAAAGTTCAGGATCTTACGTAATCCTTTTTCCGTAGGATCCTGCTCTACCACCTTCTTCTTTACTTCTACTGAATGCGCAATTAGATCGGTCCAGTTTTGCTCATCCAGGTCCTTATACCGTATCTCTTCCCATTTGGCGGCATCAGCAATAAGGCAATGTTTTATTATTTCGGCAAAGCCCGACCGCAGCTCCTGAGGAGGAAGCGTTTGTAGAAAAGTGGGGTCAATAAGCACAACACGAGGCAGATTGAACACACCCAGGTGGTTTTTAAGCCCCTGAAAATCAATACCCAGTTTTCCACCGACACTGGCATCTACCTGCGACAGCAGGGTAGTAGGGATCTGCACAAAGTCAATACCCCGCTTGTACACAGCCGCACAAAAGCCTCCCATATCACCAATTACTCCACCTCCTATGTTCAGAACGAGTGCGTGCCGGTCCAGCTCAGCTTTAGTCATAGTATTCCAGATCTGCTCACAAGTGGTTAGGTTTTTATGCGCCTCTCCGCTGGGTACCGTCACTAGTGTATGAGCGGGCAGGAGGGGCTTTACCAGCGGGTAGCAGTGGCGCCGGGTTTGGGTATCGGCTATGACAACCACCTTCGAGTAATCCGATTGGCTTAATAACTGGGGCAGACTTTCTGTGATAGGAGCGATTTGTACTTGGTTATTCATACGTACTTAATAGACAAAACCATGAAACATAAGGAGTATCAAAGATACGAGGCCCGCTAAGAAATAGATTACCTGCGCTGGTAACACATAATGATTTTTCTAAACATTCCTGCTTTTAAACTGGTACAATCATCCTTAGGTGTGCCTAATTCGTATATCCTTTACTAGCCTATACCTTACATTCTGCTATGCGAATAAGCATTATAATTCCTACTTATAATGAAGAGGAGAATATAGAACGCCTGGTGGCTGATCTCCTTCGGTACGGTGGTAATAGCCTGGCCGAGATCATCGTGGCCGATGCCCCCAGTAAAGATCGTACCCAGGATGTAGCAAAGCAGGCGGGAGCCAGGGTGGTCGTATCACCCAGGCCCGGACGTGCCTGCCAGATGAATGCAGGAGCCAGAGCAGCTACGGGCGATGTACTGTACTTTGTCCACGCCGATGTACGGGTCCACCCCGACTATGTACAGGATATCCGGCAAGCCCTGGCCGAGGGGTACCAGCTGGGCTGCTACCGCTACCAGTTTGATGCCGACAAGCCTCCTATTCTTAAATTTAATGCGTACTGTACCCGCTTCGACCGCATCTGGTGCCGGGGCGGCGACCAGACCCTATTTATACCTAAGGCTACCTTTGAAGAACTGGGAGGATACCGCGAAGATCACTGCGTCATGGAGGATTATGAATTTATCCTGCGGGCGCGGCGCCGGTACAAGTTCAAAATAATTCCGAAGGATGTGATAGTATCGGCCCGGAAGTACGACCACAACAGCTACTTTCGTGTCAACCTAGCTAATACGGTGGTTTTTCTGGGGTACTTCTCCGGAGTAAAAACAGAAAAATTAGTCCGGATTTACAAGTCTATCATCCAGACGGAGAAGTATGGCGTACAATTAGAGAGGTAAAAAGCAACCATTCACGTATCCACAACCAAAGAAGCATTATTCCCCCTATCGACGCTACTATGACTACACCATATATATCCGGAATACAGCAGGTGGGCCTCGGCGTTACGGATGTCGCGCAGGCCTGGCAATGGTACCGACGGGTACTGGGCTTTGATGTACCCGTATTTGACGACTACTCCGAAGCCCGGCTGATGACCCGGTACACGGGAGGACAGGTACAGAGCCGCCGCGCGCTGATGGCACTCAATATGGCCGGAGGCGGTGGACTGGAGATATGGCAGTATACGAGCCGTTCTCCTCAGCACTGCGCTTTTCAGCCTCAGCCCGGCGATCTGGGCATTTATGCGATCCGGTTCAAAGCCCCTTCTGCCCGGCGTGCCTACGACTGGGTAAGTCAGCAGCCCCATGCCCTGGTGTCGGCTTATGGTACTCTACCCGAAGGGGAGGGTTTTTGGGGACAGGACCCGTACGGGAATGTATTTCAGGTCACCGAAGACTCTTCCTGGTTTCACAAGAATGGCCAACCTACCGGAGGTGTAGCGGGCGTGGTGATCGGAGTATCGGAGATGGAAGCATCTCTCCACTTCTACAAAGCACTGCTGGCCCCGTGCGAAGTAGTCTATGATCAGGTGGGCGTATTCCCTGATCTGCCCGCCTCGATAAGCGGTCAGCGTTTCAGGCGGGTACTGCTTCGTAAGAACGTAACCAGACACGGAGCCTTCAGCCAATTGCTGGGTAATGTACAGGTAGAGCTCATACAGGCCCTGGACCGGGAGCCGAGCCGTCTTTTTGCGGACCGCTACTGGGGCGACTGTGGCTACATCCACGTATGCTTTGATACGCTGAATATGGATTCGCTCAAAAAGATGCTCACCAGCAGAGGCAACCAGTTTACGGTGGATAGTGAGAACTCCTTCGGTATGGAATCAGCGGCGGGTCGGTTTGCCTATGTAGAGGATCCGGACGGTACGCTTATTGAACTAGTAGAAACGCACAAGCTACCTATTCTGAAAAAAGTGGGCTGGTACCTGGACCTGCAGAAACGTAAGCACCAAAAGCCGCTGCCCAACTGGATGCTCCGCATGATGAGCCTGAGCCGGGTCCGTGACTAGTACTTTATTGGCCTTAGCGATAGCGATTACCCGCCCAGGCTAACAGCGGGAGGCCGATGAATACTGCAATCCCCCACACACCCCCTGCTACCAGTCCCACGAAAAAAGCTAATAGTAGCACCAACAATGGGTACAAATACAGTAGCAATCCAAACAGGACCGAGTCATAAAAGACGGTACCGGCAGTACGTACAGCGACCCGTTGGCTGAAGTACCTGTACAGGGGCCGGTGAATAGCACGGCCCATACTACCTACCAGTCGGGTCAAGGCGTTAACAGCAGGTTTGGGGCAGTCGGCAAAGTAGGTGTCTATTTGTTGGGCCTGTTCATCTGTCGTAAGCCCCGCCGGTAACTCCAGCATACACGCACTGATTCGTTCTGCCAGTACTCCATTAAACTCCCGAAGCCATTTTTCATAGTCAGCCGGGGCGGTAGTCAGGTGATGGGGGAGAATGGATTCACCAAAGCAGACCTTCACCCGCTTACCTGCTCCCCGGTAGTGCTCATAGGTTAGCCCTACCGGTACCACCGCCAGACTGGTCAGGCCTCCGGCTCCGTACCAGGATTGATACGCCATACGCGCCGTACCTTTTCCGAGTGGTCGCAGCCGCCATTCATTGATACAAAGTCCTTCGGGGAATACCAGTACCGCTTCCCCCGACTGCATGACCTGTAGGCTTTCGTCGAATGTATCCCGGTTGTTCTGTACATACTGCCTGCCTTCCGACCCTCTGAATACGGGGATCAGGTGGATCTGCCGGAGCCAGAAGGCTACTTTAGGCTTACGAAAAACATCTCCTCTTGTCAATGTATGAATAGGCTGTGGCAAAATAGAGCCAACGACTACGGCGTCAAAAAAAGAATCGGGATGATTGGAAGCCAGCAGTACCGGACTTCTCTGAGGAACAGCCCATTGCCCCACTACGCATAGTCGCCGTAGAAAAATGGGGAGAGCCAGCCTGACAAGGAATCGGGTAAAGAGGTAAAACAAGTAGTGGAAGATTTTTCAGAAACTGTTGATCAAAACAAATGGATTTAACGTATGTTTAAAAGCAGTACTCAATAAATAATTGAGTATAAATCTGTAACCATCCAAAACCCCACGTATGAATCCATATTATAACGCCGAAGATCTTAAGAAGTTTGGGAAGATCGGCGAGTTTCAGGAAACCCTAGCCAAGAAGTTCTTTGACTACTACGGCGAAGTATTTGCCGAAGGCGCCCTGACCGCCCGTGAGAAATCGCTTATAGCCCTGGCCGTAGCCCATACCGTACAGTGCCCCTATTGTATAGATGCTTATACCGTAGATACGATGGAAAAAGGCTGCTCGGAGCAGGAGATGATGGAAGCCGTACACGTAGCCGCCGCCATTCGGGGAGGCGCTTCGCTGGTACACGGCGTGCAAATGATGAATAAAGCCAAGGAGCTATCCATGTAATCAGGCAGCTACACGTTGTTGCCCCTGGATTACTTCTCTTCAACCTACTTTTATGAAAAGCTTACATGCGACAAAACACGAATTAGCCAACGCTTCTACCCAGCTTGATCTGTTGGAAGAGGGCGTTCGTGACCGACTCAGCCTTCCACTCTTCCAGCAGAAAATGCAGCAGGCTGATCTATATCCGCTCCTGGCTACCGGTGTTGAGATTTTACAGATCAACGTAGGAAAGATGTGCAACCAGGTGTGCAAGCACTGCCATGTAGATGCCGGTCCTGACCGTAAAGAGATCATGACCCGCGAAACCATGGAACAGTGTCTGGCGGCCCTGGCAGCTTCCGACATACCTACCGTAGACCTCACGGGCGGTGCTCCCGAGATGAACCCGCACTTCCGCTGGTTTGTGGAAGAATGCCATAAGCTGGGCCGGCACGTGATCGTACGCTGTAACCTTACTATTATAGTAGCCAATCCCAAGTACCACGACCTACCCGAGTTCTACCGCGACCACGGGGTGGAAGTAGTAAGTTCATTGCCTTTCTACAATGCCGACAAAACCGATCGTCAGCGGGGTACCGGGGTATTCAAAGACTCCATACGTGCCCTGCAGATGCTCAACGCCGTTGGCTACGGACAGGAAGGCACCGGACTTAAGCTTAATCTGGTGTATAACCCGGCCGGGGCGTTTATGCCGGGCTCGCAGGAGGGGCTGAAGCGGCAGTTTAAGCGGGTACTCAAAGATGAATTTGGTATCGAGTTCAACGACCTGTATGCTATTACCAACATGCCTGTGAGTCGCTACCTCGACTACCTATTCTCGTCCGGTAACTTCGACAGCTACATGGAGAAGCTGGTCAATGCGTTTAACCCGACGGCGGCCCGTGGTGTCATGTGCCGTAACACCATATCGGTGAGCTGGGATGGCTACCTATTTGACTGCGACTTTAACCAGATGCTGGACCTGCCGGTCGAAAGCCGGGTACCGCAGCACATTAGCCTGTTTAACGCCGAGGCGCTTAACAACCGGGATATTGTCCTGCATCAGCACTGCTACGGCTGTACCGCCGGATCGGGCTCCAGCTGCGGAGGCACCACCGCCTGATCTATTCTAACTTATCACTATGTCTTATTTAGATACCACTATTGATGTATACAAGCAGGCCGCCGAAAAACCGGATGTAGGCCTTTGCTGTACCACTACTCCCGTTTGGCAACTACCGGGTCTATCCATGCCCAGGATCATGCTGGACATGAACTACGGCTGCGGAAGTACCGTAAATCCGCGCGATCTGGTCAATGATCCTACTGTTCTGTACGTAGGTGTAGGAGGAGGTATGGAGGTGTTTCAGTTTTCGTACTTCACCCGTAAGCCCAGTGGTGTGATCGGGGTGGACGTAGTGGATGAAATGATTGAAGCCTGCCGGACCAACCTGCTCGAGGCCGAGCAGCAGAATGAGTGGTTCAGCCGTGAGTACGTTGACATCCGGAAGGGCAGCGCGCTGGATCTGCCCGTCGAGGACGAAAGCATTGACGTAGCCGCCCAGAACTGCCTCTTCAACATCTTCAAAGCGGACGATCTGAAGCAGGCCCTGCAGGAAATGTACCGGGTACTTAAGCCCCACGGCAAGCTGGTAATGTCGGACCCGGTGTGTGAGCAGTATATGTCGGATGAACTCCGTAATGACGACCGCCTTCGCGCGCTCTGCCTCACGGGTTCCATCCCGCTCCGGGAGTACATCCAGATGATTACCGATATCGGCTTCGGAACGGTAGAGATACGGGCTAAGCGCCCCTACCGGATCCTGTCGCCTAACCACTACTCTACCCAGGAGCTGATCTATATAGAGTCGGTAGAGGTATGCGCCATCAAAGATCCCATGCCTGCCGACGGCCCCTGTGTCTTTACCGGCAGAACCGCTATCTACTTCGGCAACGAAGAGTATTTCGATGACCACAAAGGACACGTCCTGCTACCCAACCAGCCGCTGGCCGTATGCGACAAGACCGCCCATAACCTGGCCGCGCTGGGACGTGATGATATCTTTATTTCCAATTCTACCTACTTCTACGACGGAGGCGGCTGCTGTTAAAGGGCAAATCCCGATGTAGTGTAGTACACTTTAAGGCTCTCCGGTTGGGGAGCCTTTCATATTTTCTTACGAATCACATACACCCACTCATTAAATAACTGACACCGACCTCTTTTCATAGTATTTCTCCCTAACCATTCGGGTATGGCTTGCTGGTACAAGGTACTTATCGGATTAAGCATGTGTAGCTGGCTGCTGGCTTCCTGCGGGGAGAAGGTGGATCTGCCCGAAGAGGTAGCACTGGCCATGCAGGAGGTACCCGAGCAGGTCGACTATACTTACCACGTCAAGCCCATCCTCTCCGACCGCTGCTTTGCCTGCCACGGCCCCGACCAGAGCAAGCAGAAAGCGGACCTACGACTGGATGTAGAAGAGGCCGCGCTGGACAAGGAGTGCGAGAGCGGGCGTCGCGCCATCAGGCCCGGCAGCCCCGGCAGCAGCGAGCTGGTCCACCGCATCCTTTCGGATGATCCGGAGGTAATGATGCCTACGCCCGACTCGCACCTGTCGCTCTCACCGCAGGAGAAGGCCACGCTCATCCGCTGGATCGAGCAGGGAGCCGAGTACAAGCCGCACTGGGCTTTCACCAAAATAGAAAAGCCCCAGCTGCCTAAGGCAAAGAATGAGAAGTGGGTCAGGAATGGTGTTGACCGCTTTATCCTGCACAAGCTCGAAGAGCAGAAGCTAGCACCAAGCCCCGAAGCCGACAAGACTACTCTGCTCCGGCGGGTGCACATGGATCTGACGGGACTACCGCCTACGCCGCAGCAGGTGGATGAGTTTCTGAAAGACCATTCTCCCAATGCCTACGAGAAGGTGGTGGACCGGCTGCTGGCTTCACCTCACTACGGCGAGCACATGGCCGCGCCCTGGCTGGATGCCGCCCGCTATGCTGATACCCACGGCTACCAGCTGGATGTGATGCGCACGGCCTGGCCCTACCGCGACTGGGTCATCAGGGCCTACAACCAGAACCTGCCCTACGACCAGTTCGTGACCTGGCAACTGGCGGGTGACCTGCTTCCCAAGCCCACGCAGGAGCAACTCATCGCTACGGCTTTTAATCGACTACATCCCCAGAACCAGGAAGGAGGTATTGTGGAGGAAGAATACCGGACGGAATACGTGGCCGACCGCGTAGGTACCTTTGGGAAAGTGTTTCTGGGTATGACCGTTGAGTGCGCCCGCTGCCACGACCACAAGTACGACCCCATCAGCCAGAAAGACTACTACTCCCTCTTTGCCTACTTTAATAATATCAACGAAGCCGGACAAGTACCCTACCTGGGCGAATCCAGCCCTACGGTGATACTGACCACTCCGGCTACCGAACAGAAGCTCGCTACCCTGAAAAAACAGATAGAGGCTCTGGAGCAGGAGATCGCTCCTACCCACCCTGCAGCACAGAAGCGTTTCAAAGCCTGGGTACAGCGCTCGCGGTCCAATCCTCAACCTGTCGCCCGACCCGTTGGTCTGATTGGTAGCTACTCCTTCGACGAAGACAGCCTAAGTACTTTCTACAATAAAGCCAACCCTAAGCGCCCCGCTGCCGTAACGGGTGATAAAGAAAAACTACCGCAGATCATCTCCGGCCGGTTTGGCAAGGGGCGCGCGGTAAATGGAGAAGGGAACATCGACTTAGGAAAAGACTTTGCCTACTTCGAAAGGTACGATCCTTTCTCGGTGAGCCTGTGGATCAACCTCAGGAAGCAGGGAATACGGGGGCCGATCTTTGCCCGCTCCAATGGCTTGGACAACGGTGACCGGGGTTACGAATGCCTGATGAACCCGGATGGTACGCTGAGCCTCCACCTGACGCACAACTACCCCGACAACGCCATCGACCTGCAAACCATCCAGAAACTCCCCCTCAACCAGTGGGTCCACCTCACCGTTACCTACGACGGCTCCGGCTCGGCTCATCGCACCCATATCTACCTGAATGGCAAGCGGGCTCCTGTGCAAGTAAAGGCGGATGGCCTGAAAAAGAGCATGATCTATGGCCCCGGACACACCAACGGCTTTGGCATCACGCTACCCTTTATGATTGGGGCGAAGTTCCGCGACTCGATGTCAGATTTCTGGGTGGATGAGCTCTGGCTGTATGACCGCTCTCTTACTCCCCTTGAAGTAGAAAGTCTGACTACTAACCAGTCTGTAGGTACCAGGGTGACAGCTACTCCGTCTGAGCCTGGTCTGGTAGAGTACTTCCTGGCTACGGCCGATCCGGTGGCTACTCAGGTACGAAAGAAGGTGCAGCAACTACGCAAAGAAGAAACCGAGCTGTACAATGCTTGTGATGAAGTCATGATTATGAAAGAAATGGCTACGCCCAAGCCTGCTTTCATCCTCAATCGGGGAGTCTACGATGCACCCGGAGCCAAAGTAGAACGTGACACACCGGATCAATTCTTTAAGATACCGAAGGAGTACCCGCGCAACCGTCTGGGACTGGCGCGCTGGCTGCTGCACGAAGATCACCCCCTCTTTGCCCGCGTGACCGTCAACCGCTTCTGGCAGCAGTACTTCGGACAGGGGCTGGTCATATCCACCGACGACTTTGGCAACCAGGGCAGTCTGCCTACCCACCCCCAGCTGCTGGACTGGCTCGCTGTACAATTCCGCGAGATGGGTTGGGACCAGAAGAGGTTTCAGAAGATGATCGTCATGTCAGCTACCTACCGGCAGTCGTCCAGGACAGATCAGAAGATCCGTGAGCTCGACCCCGATAACCGCCTCTACGCCCGTGGCCCCAGCTACCGCATGAGCGCCGAACAGATTCGTGACAATGCCCTAGCTGCCTCGGGGCTACTGGTACCTACTATAGGCGGACAGAGCGTACACCCTTACCAGCCCAAAGGAGTATGGGAAGCCCTGGCCGCTTCGGTTTCTTCGCCTCCGTACCCGCAGGATAGCGGTAGCAAGTTGTACCGGCGCAGTCTGTATACCATCTGGAAGCGCACCGCCCCGCATCCGTCCATGGTGATTTTTGACGTACCCGAGCGGCACGCCTGTATTGTGAAGCGACAAAATACCAGTACTCCTTTGCAGGCTCTGGTTACGCTTAATGATCCACAGTACGTAGAAGCGGCACGGGTACTGGCGCAACACCTGGTGAAACTACCAGGCGATATCTCTGCTCAAATCACACATGCTTATAAATCTGTACTGAGCCGCCCTCCCCGTACCCGTGAGCTGGCATTACTCAAAGAGCTCTATACCGAAGAATACAGGAACTTTCAAACCGCTCCTGCCCGCGCTCTATCCTTAGTCAAGGTAGGTGAATACCCCGCTCCCTTTACCAAGAATCCTTCCCAGCTGGCCGCCCTGACGGTAGTGTGCAGTACCATCATGAATATGGATGAAGCCGTAACAAAGCGCTAACGTCCGCGCCGAATATTCTTTTTCTACTTTTTTAGATTAAGATTTCAAGTCACTACTCTTTTAAGGTATTGAAGATGTGACTGTAACTAATTCCTAATGTATAGTACCTGGGCTAAAATATTGACTGGATTAAGTTTGTGTAGCTGGTTGCTGGCTTCCTGTGGGGAGAAGGTAGACTTACCCGAAGAGGTAGCACTGGCCATGCAGGATGTACCCGAACAAGTAGACTACACCTACCACGTTAAGCCCATTCTCTCCGACCGCTGCTTCGCCTGCCACGGCCCCGACCAGAGCAAGCAGAAAGCAGACTTACGGCTGGATGTAGAAGAAGCCGCGCTGGACAAGGAGTGCGAGAGCGGACGCCGTGCCATTAAGCCCGGCAGTCCCGGCAGCAGCGAACTGGTCCACCGCATCCTCTCTTCTGACCCGGAGATAATGATGCCTACACCCGACTCGCACCTGTCGCTCTCACCGCAGGAGAAGGCCACGCTCATCCGCTGGATCGAACAAGGAGCCGAGTACAAGCCGCACTGGGCTTTTACCAAAATAGAGAAACCGGAACTACCCAAGGTAAAGAATCAGAGTTGGGTCAAGAATGAGATCGACCGCTTTATTCTGCACAAACTGGAAGAGCAGAGGCTAGCACCAAGTCCCGAAGCTGACAAGACAACCCTGCTCCGGCGGGTACACATGGACCTGACGGGGCTACCGCCCACACCTCAGCAGGTGGATGAGTTTCTGAAAGACCAGTCCCCCAACGCGTATGAGAAGGTGGTAGACCGGCTGCTGGCTTCGCCCCACTATGGTGAGCACATGGCCGCTCCCTGGCTGGATGCCGCCCGCTACGCCGACACCCACGGCTACCAGGACGACGGTATGCGTACGGCCTGGCCCTACCGCGACTGGGTCATCCGGGCCTACAACCAGAACCTGACCTACGACCAGTTTGTGACCTGGCAGCTGGCTGGTGATATGCTTCCCAATCCTACCCGCGAACAAGTGCTGGCGACCGCCTTCAACCGCATGCACCAGCAGAGTCAGGAAGGCGGTATAGTACCTGAAGAGTACCGGACGGAGTACGTAGCCGACCGGGTAGGTACATTCGGGAAGGTGTTTCTGGGTATGACCGTAGAGTGCGCCCGCTGCCATGACCACAAGTACGACCCCATCAGCCAGAAAGACTTCTTCTCGCTCTACGCTTTCTTCAACCAGAACAACGAGAACGGTCAGATTCCCTACAACGGCGAGGCTAGCCCAAGCATCACACTCCCTACGCCCGAAGCGGAAGCCAAACTAAAATTCATCCGTACTTCTCTCTCAACCGAGAAAAAAGCGCTGGAAAATACACAGCCTGCCTACCAGCAGCGCTACCAGGCGTGGCTACGCCAGGCAGAAGCACAGCCCCAGGCAACTCTGGTGCCGGATACACTAGGGCTCATCGGCCACTTTACGTTCGACGAGCCTACGGGCAGCCAGTTTCAGAATAGGGTTAATGCCAAACATACTGCCCGGGCCGAGGGGGATACTACTATTTCCGCCAAAGCCTCCCGCCCCGGCCGCTTCGGCAAGGCCCGGTACATCTACGGGGAAAACTCTGTCAACTTTGGCCGCGACTTTGCCTTCTTTGAGCGCCACCAGCCGTTCAGCGTCAGCGTCTGGCTCAACCTGCACGATGCCTCCGTTCATGGCTCCCTTATTCATAAATCTAACGGGGTATTTAATGGCTACCGGGGCTGGAATGTGTTCCGGCTACCGGACGGACGTCTGCGGCTCCTGATCAGCCACGTCTGGCCCGAGAATGCCATTGAACTACAAACAACAGAGAAGTTTCCCCTCAATAAATGGACCCAGCTTGCCTTTACCTACGATGGGCTTAGCAAAGCCCGGGGCGTCAAATTGTACATCAACGGCAGTCCGGTGCGGGTAACGGTGCACAACGATGGTCTGACCCAAAGCATCCTGTTCGGCAAGAACAAGTCTAACTGGTACGTAGATAACCTGATGATTGGTAGGTTGTCGGACCAGTTTACCAAGAACTTTGAGGTGGATGAGCTGAAAATATACTCCCGCTCCCTCACCCTGCTGGAAATGCAGGGACTATACACCCAACGCAACGAGGTACTGACAACACTCAGAACGCCCGCTGCCAAGCGTACCTCCGCGCAGCAATCGGCTCTGCTTAGCTACTACCTTACCCACTTTGACAAACCCTACCAGGACAAACTGGCAAAGAGCCGGCAACTGATCGGGGAAGAAACCGAGCTACTGAATACGCAGCTGGACGTGATGGTGATGAAGGAGCGTAAGTACCCCCGCAAGACCTTTATCCTGAAGCGTGGCGCCTACGACGCGCCTGATAAGGAAGTGACCGCCGACACACCAGATCAATTTTTCAAGATACCGAAGGAGTACCCGCGCAACCGGCTGGGACTGGCGCGCTGGCTGCTGCACGAAGATCACCCGCTCTTTGCCCGCGTCACCGTCAACCGCTTCTGGCAACAGTACTTCGGTCAGGGGCTGGTCATATCCACCGATGACTTCGGCAACCAGGGCGATCTGCCTACCCACCCCCAACTGCTGGACTGGCTCGCGGTCAGCTTCCGCGAGATGGGTTGGGATCAAAAGAAGTTCCAGAAGATGATCGTCATGTCGGCTACCTACCGGCAGTCGTCGAAGACAGACCAAAGGCTGCGCGATCTTGATCCCGATAACCGCCTCTACGCCCGTGGCCCCAGCTACCGCATGAGCGCCGAGCAGATCCGTGACAATGCCTTAGCGGCTTCAGGACTGCTGACGCCTAAGGTAGGTGGTGAAAGCGCGTACCCCTATCAGCCCGCTGGCCTATGGGAGGCGCTGGCTACGCGCAATGCCGTACAGTACAAACAGCAACACGGTGATAGCATCTACCGGCGTAGCCTTTACACCATCTGGAAGCGTAGCTCCCCTCCCCCCATGATGCTCAACTTCGATGCGGCCGAGCGGCACTTCTGCGTGGTAAAGCGGCAGAAGACCAGTACCCCTTTGCAGGCCCTGGTCACGATGAATGATCCGCAGTTTGTGGAGGCCTCACGAGTATTGGCCGAGCAGATGGTGCGCCATGGGCAAACACCCGATGAACGCATTACCTACGCCTACAAAGCCCTGACCAGCCGCCCGCCCCGCCCCAGCGAACTGAACCTCCTGAAACAACTATATGTTGAAGAGTATCAGGACTTTCAGCAGAATAAAGGCCGTGCACAAAAACTATTGGGAGTAGGAGAATACGCGTGGGACCGGAAGCTGAATCCGGTCGAACTGGCTACCAACGCCATTGTAGCCAGTACCATTATGAACTTTGATGAATTTGTGATTAAAAGATAATGGGGACTGACCTGACAAATCAGGTGTAGTACTTACCAACAGAAAAGTAGTTCATAGCTAAAAAGCAAGTGATATAAAAGGCTAAGAGCTAATACCTAACAGCTACCAACCAATGAGCTTTTATAAAGAACTTGAAAACCACGTACACGAGCAGCTCAGCCGCCGCAACTTCCTCTCGCGTACCAGTCTGGGGCTGGGGGCGGCTGCCATGTCGTCGCTCCTGAGTGCTGATAGCTCGTTTGCCAAAAAGGGCGTGATACCTACTGATGAGAATTCACCTTTGGGGCAGCCTCACTTTGCCCCCAAAGCCAAGCGGGTCATCTACCTGTTTCAGAGTGGAGCGCCTTCGCAGCTCGAGCTGTTTGACTACAAGCCCAAGCTGGAGCAAATGTGGGGACAAGACCTACCCGAGTCCATACGACAAGGGCAGCGATTGACGGGTATGACCGCCGGGCAAAGCTCTTTTCCGCTGGCCGCTTCCAAGTACAAGTTTGAGCAGTACGGCCAGAGCCGGATGTGGATCAGCGAGCTGCTACCGCATATCTCTACCATTGCTGACGAAGCCACTTTTGTACGCTCGTTGCATACCGAAGCCATTAACCATGACCCCGCCGTTACCTTCTTCCAGACGGGTAGTCAGCAGGGAGGCCGCCCCTCCTGGGGCTCCTGGATCAGCTACGGCCTGGGCTCCGACAACCAGAATATGCCTTCCTTCGTGGTACTGCTCTCCAAGGGTCGCGGTGGTGACCAGCCTCTGTACGCCAAGCTGTGGAGCAACGGCTTTCTGCCGTCGGTACACCAGGGGGTAGTATTTCGGTCGGGACCTGATCCGGTATTTTACCTCAGCAACCCGGAGGGTATTGACAAAACAAGCCGTCGGCGTATGCTCGACTACCTGGCCAAACTCCACCAGGACCAGTACGAACACATCCTTGATCCCGAGATTAACTACCGCGTGCAGCAGTACGAAATGGCTTATCGCATGCAGACGGCCGTACCCGAGACCATGGATATTTCGCAGGAGCCCGACTATATATTTGACATGTACGGTGAGGAGTCACGTAAGCCGGGTACCTTCGCCGCCAACTGTCTGCTGGCGCGTAAGCTGATTGAGAAGGATGTAAAGTTTGTACAGCTCTACCACCAGGGATGGGACCAACACGGCAACCTACCCAATGATATCAAGGTCATGGCTAAGAGCGTGGACCAGGCCTCGGCAGCCCTTATTATGGACCTGAAACAGCGTGGACTGCTCGACGAAACGCTGGTGATCTGGGGAGGCGAATTTGGCCGGGGTTCTTACTCTCAGGGCAAGCTCACCAAAGACAACTATGGCCGTGATCACCACCCCCGAAGCTTTACTGTATGGATGGCCGGTGCGGGTATTAAGAAAGGCTTTGTATACGGCGAAACGGATGACTTTGGCTATAACGTAGTTAAAGATCCAGTACACGTTCATGACTTCCAGGCTACGGTGATGCACCTGCTGGGCGTGGATCACGAGCGGCTGGTATTTAAGCACCAGGGACGTCGTTACCGCCTTACTGATGTACATGGCAAGGTAGTGAAGCCACTAATCGCCTGATCAGACTTCTAACGTATAGAAAATCAGACTACTCCCAAAGTAATGTAGTAGTGATCTTACAATTGCGTATATACTAGCAAGGTTATCATTTACAATGGGTTAGCCAGCATCTCTTATGAAGGGGTGCTGGCTTTTAGTCTCCTCCCCTGTAACCACTGTTTCAGACCATTTAATAAATCTGCAACTGTTACTTCTCCTAGTCACCAATACTATCACTAAACTTCGTTAAATTGCCTTATTCTTAGTACCATACTACCAGTATAGTAATGCTTAATAATAAGGATTTACCGCTATCCTACACTTCTACTGTCGATTCCAATATAAGTAACCTCTTCATGCAGGCTCCGGCAATGATTTGCATTCTGGAGGGGCCGCAATTAAGATGTACCTTAAGCAATCCTTTGTTCTCTAAACTTTTGGGAGGCAGAGAACTCATCGGCCACACTCCCCGTGAAGTGATTCCTGAACTGGAAAGCCAGGGATACTTTGATATGCTGGAGCAAGTATATCGTACCGGGAAGCCGACTCAATCCAGAGAATTTCCCGGAGTGGCTGATTGGGACAACAATGGCCAAAAGTCAATCAAGTACTTCAACTTTATTTTTTCCCCCTACAAGGAAAGAGAGCAGACTACCGGGGTCATTATTTTTGGATTTGAGGTAACAGCACAGGTACTGGCCAGACAAAACTTTGAGAAAAGTCAGACGTATTTTAATACTCTATCCAGAGAAGCTCCGGTGGGTCTTTGGATCGCTGACCATCACGCAGAAACAATCTTTGTCAACGAAACCTGGGTCAGGTGGACGGGTAAGCCCGTAGAAGAACACCTGGGACTGAACTGGGGCAACAACATAGTAGAAGCAGATCGGTTAAAAGCCTTTCAAACCTTCAGACACTTCTTTGAAAGGAGGGAGTCATTCAGTCATGAGTTCAGGGTAATATTCCACGATGGTACCCTGAGGTGGTGCTACTCTTCCAGCAATCCCTGGTACTTACCCAGCGGAGAGTTTGGAGGCTTTGCCGGCTCGGTAGTAGACATCACCGAGCGCAAGCAGGAAGAGCAGCGGGTTAAGAGCATGCTGGAGGCACTCCCTCTGATTGCTTGGACGGCCACTCCAGCGGGTGAGTTGAACTACTTCAATAGCCGTTGGTTCGAATACACAGGACAAACCGTGGAGGAATCCGTAGGAAACGGTTGGGCTAGTACGATGCCGCCAGATACCGAAGAGGATGTTTTCAGAAAATGGAATTACAGCCTGGAGCATAAGGTACTTTATGAAGTGGAGGCCATGTACCGCCGGCACGATGGTGAATACCGCTGGCACATAGCCCGGGCAGTCCCCATCAAGAATGAAAAAGATGAGGTGCTGTACTGGCTGGGTACCTCTACGGATATACATGATCAGAAAACACTGTCTCAACAGCTGGAAAAAAAAGTACAGGAGCGAACCCGCGAGCTTACCAAAGCTAACATAGACCTCAAGCGATCCAATGATGAGTTGGAACAGTTTGCCTATATAGCCAGCCATGATCTCAAGGAACCTATCCGGAAGATTCAGTTCTTCAGCGATATGCTGCAGAATCCGAATACTAAAGATTCTGACACCTACCTCAAGAAGATTCAGGAAGCAACCAGTCGGATGAGATCGCTCATTGATGATCTGCTGGATTACTCCAGCGCCAGAAAGGCAGAAAACTCATTCAGGAAGGTAGATCTGAATAAAGTGCTGGAGGCAGTCAAGGAAGATCTGGAACTGGTAATTACCGAGAAAAACGCAACCATCACCTACGAGGAGCTGCCTACCATCAAGGCCATTCCTCTGCAGATGCGGCAGCTATTCTATAACTTGCTCAACAATGCTCTCAAGTACAGCAAGAGTGATATAGCTCCGAGGATCACTATTACGGTGTCCAACACCTGTACCAAGAGTATAGGAGAATATCCCTACCTGAACCCCAGGCACTCGTACCACACGATCAGTATTGAGGACAACGGCATCGGCTTCGACCCCCGATATACCGATAAGGTGTTTACCATCTTCAAGCGTCTGCACTCCCGCGACACCTATTCGGGGACGGGTATCGGACTGGCCCTATGCAAAAAAGTAGCCCATAACCACGGGGGTGAGATCTACGTCAGCTCCATTCCTAACCTTGGATCTACGTTTTATGTGATACTACCTGCTGACTAGTAGCAGGCGTAGCGCCGCTTATCGTTTTATATCTGAGTACCAAACAACACCGCGCATCCGGTGTTTGTAATGGTAGTATAGTATTTTCTGGCTGACCGATAACCACTGCTTATCATGCTCTGAACAGCCGGTGCTTTACCTTAAAATGTAACTGCATGCTAGCCAAAACCTTTGGTAGTGCCGTATACGGAGTAAATGCCACCATGATCACCATCGAAGTGACGGTGACACAGGGACTGCGATTTTTTATGGTGGGACTGCCCGACAGCGCCGTGAAGGAAAGTGAACAGCGCGTAGAGGCCTCCCTGAAATTCTTTGACTACCGCATGCCCCGGCAGAAGGTGGTGGTCAACCTGGCACCGGCCGATATTCGCAAGGAAGGCTCCGCCTACGACCTACCCATAGCCCTATGTGTACTGCAGTCGTCGGAGCAGATCGTAACGAAGCGCAACCTCGAGGACTACGTCATCATGGGCGAACTGTCGCTGGATGGCAAGCTACGGCCTATCAAAGGGGTACTGCCCATTGCCATTGAAGCCCGCCGGCAGGGGCTCAAAGGCTTTATGTTACCCGCCGAAAATGCTCAGGAAGCCGCCATTGTCAACAACCTGGACGTCCTGCCCGTCGAGACCATGCAGGAGGCAGTGGAGTTTTTTGAAGGCAAACGAGATATCACTCCCCTGGTAGTAGATACCCGCGACATGTTCTTTAACAGTCAGAACGACTACGACGCCGACTTTTCCCATGTACAGGGTCAGGAGAATATCAAACGTGCTCTGGAAATAGCCGCCGCAGGAGGCCACAACGCAATCATGATCGGCCCGCCCGGTGCGGGCAAGACCATGCTGGCCAAACGGCTGCCCTCCATCCTCCCCCCACTGACGCTGGTAGAAGCGCTCGAAACAACCAAGATCCATTCCGTAGCTGGTAAGCTGGGTAGCCGGGCTACGCTGGTATCACGCCGCCCTTTCCGGGCGCCGCACCACTCTATTAGCGACGCTGCTCTGGTGGGTGGCGGTAGCTTTCCGCAACCCGGTGAAATATCGCTGGCGCACAACGGGGTACTTTTTCTGGACGAGCTGCCTGAGTTTAAGCGTACTGTACTCGAAGTAATGCGGCAACCGCTGGAAGAGCGTAGGGTAAGTATATCACGGGCCAAGATGGCGGTCGAGTTTCCGGCCAACTTCATGCTCATTGCCAGCATGAACCCCTGTCCCTGCGGCTACTACAACCATCCCGATAAGGAGTGCGTATGCGGTCCGGGGGTAGTACAGAAGTACCTCAACAAGATCAGCGGACCACTGCTGGACCGTATCGACCTGCACGTGGAGGTTACGCCCGTGTCGTTTGATCAGATTGCCTCCACCCGCCGCTCCGAAAGCAGCGAACAGATCCGGGAGCGGGTCATCAAGGCGCGGGAACGGCAGACGGAACGTTTTAAAAACTACAAGGAGATATACTCTAACGCTATGATGCCCCCCGAAATGGTCAAGGAAATATGTGATGTGGGTGAAGTAGGCAAAGCCTTGCTGCGTACTGCCATGGACCGGCTGGGCCTCTCGGCGCGGGCTTACGACCGCATTCTGAAAGTATCCCGCACCATCGCCGACCTTGCCGGCAGTGACGATATCAAAATAGAACACCTGGCCGAAGCGATTCAGTACCGCAGCCTCGACCGTGAAAACTGGGCTGGCTGATGCAACTAAAAGTTTCTCCTGACAATATACTGGAATGGATAGCCCTGCAGGCCAATCTGGTACCTGTGCCGCTGCTGCACGCGCAGATCTTCCCGGTGGTGAGTAAGGCCGTACTGGAAGCTACCGATAGAGGTATATTCAAAGCCGTAGCAGATGGCCATAACACCGCCGAAGCCGTAGCCCAGGCTTGTAACCTACACCCCGTAGCCACCCAACAGATTATGGGGGTACTTACGTCGGTGGGGTACTTTGAATTCAAAGAAGGCCACTATACCCTGACCCGCATTACCGAGAAGTGGATCCTGGAAGAAAGTACCAGCTCGCTTCACGGCTTTATGCTCTTCAACAACCGGATCGTGTGGCAGTGGCTGGAAGGGCTGGGCGACTATCTCGAAACCGGCAAGGGCATCGACTTCCATAGCAGCTTTGGTCCCGAGCAGTGGGAGCTGTACCAGTCGGCGATGTGGAGTGGCGCTATATCGGAAGCGGAAGAGTTTGCCAGAAGGGTACCTATGCCCAAAGGCGCTATCCGTATGCTGGATATTGGCGGCTCACACGGACTGCACTCCGCCGCCGCCTGTCGTAAGTACCCCAAGCTCAGCTCTACCATACTGGACCTGCCGGGAGCCGTCGAGAAAGCCGCTCCCCTACTGGCCAAGCAAGGCATGGGCGAGCGGGTTGTACACCGGGTAGGGAACATTACTACGGATGAACTAGAAAAGGACACCTACGATATAGTACTGATGTCCAGTGTGGCGCACCACCTGACGGCGGAACAAAATAGGATCGTGGCTGCTAAGGTACATCAGGCCTTACGGCCGGGCGGTATCTTTATCATCAATGAATTCATCCGTCCTGATCCCTCGGCCAAGCCCGAGCTGGTAGGCAGCAGCACCGACCTGTTCTTTGGCCTCACCAGTGCCTCCGGCAATTGGTCTGTTGACGAAATCCACAGCTGGTACCGCTCCGCCGGACTCACGCCCTACAAGATAATTGGCTACCGCGCCATCCCGGGCAGATACCAGGTGGTGGGGAAGAAAGGGTAGTGAGTGAATGAGTGATTTAGAGAATGAGCGGCCGCCGCTGCGGTGATTTTTTTAAACCGCCACGGCGGCCCGGCACAGAGGATCAGGAGGTAGGTACAGAGGTAAGCAAAGTATAGCCTCTGTAAAACTACTCCGTGCTATAACTCTGTAAACTCTGTGGTAAAACGAAAGCCTATTGCCTAAAGCATACAGCCTAAAGCCCTAATGCCTACTGCTCCTCAATAGATACGCCTCCCAGCTCTTGGAATAGGGTCTGCCAGTAGTGCGTGACGTGGGGATTGTTCTCACGGGTAGAAGCCGTGGGTTCGAAAGGTGATACGACCGTTACCTGCGGGCTGCCAATAGCGTGCTGCTCCAGTTGCTTTACATCCGCCTTGGCCCACTCCTCAGCCTGAGCCTCCGAAGCCGGTGGAGTAGTATGGAAATCGCGGCGGTCGGTACCCCGTACGCTTTCAATCATATCGCTGAAGTAGTATACCTTCACTTCGGAGCCGCCCTCGCTGGCTTTGGCTATAATAGGCAGGCTGGCCCAGATATCAGTCCACTGGTTGGAGCCGCCACCATTCTGCTGGTTGAGCTTAGACAGAGCCTGGCGCAGGTAGATGCCTTTTTCACGCTGCAGCGCCATATTGAAAGTTGTTTCAATGGCCTCGCGGTCGGTGGCATTGGTATTTTCAAGATTTTCCCGCTCCGCCCGTACCGTCAGCGACAGGGCACGTGCCTTCGAAGTATTTTCGTGGATAAAGTACACTTCCAACTTATCGCCCTTGTTCTGCATATTCTCCTCTACGATCTGCGCCAGGGCCTGCCGGTACTTCTCATTTACGTAGTCCTTATTCACGTTCACACTCTGGGTTTTATCCAGAAATACCAGCGTGTGGGTAGGTACGTCAGGCTGATCTACTTTGGGTTGATCTGTTTCGCCTCCACAGGCGGCCAGCAGGAGCAACATCCCTCCTAAAACAATATGCTTCAGACTGATTGAAGAATGCATTGGGTTGAAATAAGCGGTTTTAATGTTTTATTTTTCAAAGGCTCAACGAAACTAAGTAGTTTCGGTACAACATACAACGCCCAAACGGGCCGTACCCTTAATTATTGCCGTACCTCCTGTAAGCAGCCATACGCTCCGGCTCACGCACGCTGTACTATCTGGCTATTTATCAAAAAGTTATAAAACGCCCTACATATAGATACGGCAAAATGTGGTGCATAAAAAAATCCCTCCAGACCAGCGGTCACAGGAGGGATTCGGAGCAAAGATTATGTTATAAAGCGTTTACTGCTGTTGTTGCTGCTGGATCATGTGCATCAGTTCTTCGGAAATACCTGTGGTAGAGTAGCCTCCGTCGTGGAACAGGTTCTGCATGGTCACCATGCGGGTCAGGTCCGAGAACAGCGAGATGACGTAGTTGGCGCAGTCTTCGGCGGAGGCGTTTCCGAGCGGGCTCATTTTATCCGCAAAATCGTAGAACGAGCTGAATCCACCGATACCCGAGCCGGCAGTAGTTTTGGTAGGTGACTGCGAAATAGTATTCACCCGTACTTTCTTCGCCTTGCCGTAGCGGTAGCCGTAGCTGCGGGCAATGCTTTCGAGCATAGCCTTCGCCTCAGCCATATCGGTATAGAAAGGATAGGTACGCTGTGCGGCGATGTACGAAAGACCTACTACCGATCCCCATTCGTTGATCGCATCGAGCTTCTCGGCTACCTGCAGGAACTTGTGCAGCGACAGCGCCGATACATCGATACTCTTCATGTACCAGTCGTAGTTGAGGTCACCGTACTCTTTTCCTTTGCGGATATTGGGGCTCATCCCGATGGAGTGCAGAACGAAGTCGATCTTTCCCCCCAGAGCTTCGATAGAGCCATTATATAGTTTTTCGAGGTCTTCAACCGAGGTAGCATCAGCCGGGATGATTTGTGCTTCGCACGTCTCAGCCAGCTTGTTGATAGCGCCCATACGCATAGCGATAGGAGCGTTGGTAAGGGTAAAGGTAGCTCCTTCTTCTTTCGCTTTCAGCGCTACTTTCCAGGCTATGGAGTTTTCGTCCAAAGCACCCGATATAATACCTCTTTTTCCTTTCAGTAAACCGTAAGCCATAGTTTTGATTGATTTTCAATGTTTGTCTGCCAACGCGCCAGAGTATCTCCGGTACTGTAAGCGGCTGCAAAGTAAAGTAATTTTGGGAGGTAATGCTACGATTTAGGCTTCTCTCCTCCTTCGGGTCCGTAGAAAATTACCCACGTTTGAAAATCATCCGTAAAATCAAAGAAGCGGTGTACCCGCCCCGCCGGCACGAAAATGACATCGCCCGGCCCGAACAGATAGACCTCCTCCCCGTTCAGGAACTGCCCCGTTCCGCTTACAACCACGTACAGTTCGTCCTGAGCGTGAGGCTGCTGTGGGTCTACCTGGTCCGGCGCGTACAGCTCAACGGACATAGTACCGTGCTGCATCACCTGGGCGAACCGCTGCTCAGGCGTCAGCCTCGAAAGGGCCTCCTGTAAAGTACTCTTCATGGTTTGACGACAGGTTTCAGGTGTAGTACCTCTTCAAAAAACTGCTGTGTTACCTGCCGCACGGCGTCCAGGTCTTTGGACGTAAAGTGCGAGGCAATGACATGATTACTGGTTGTAGGTAGCGCCTTCTCCACCTTCAGGTGATCGGGCGTCCCCAGCAACGGAAACATCTCGCGCATAGCCGCCACCGATACTACCTTGTCTTGCTCATCGTCGTTTTTGTAGTAGTAGGCCAGCAGGGTAGGTACCTTCACCTGAGCATACACCTCCGGCCGCGCTACTGCCTCTATCACCTGCTGCAGGGTAAGCAACCCATTGGTATGGTAGCTGGTGAGCCAGTAAGCTGCCCGGTCGGGCTCGTAGGAGTTCTCGCGCCGTTCGCCCAGCACATTGTGCATGATCTGTCGGCCCCAGGGTCGGGTTGTCAGGGCCAGAGCCTTATTATACACCGCCATGCAGGGTGAGTAGAGTACCACCCCTTTCAGCTCCGGGTGGTTGGCCGCCAGGTACACCGTCAGCAGGCCACCCGCCGAAGTACCTATTACGATGACGCTATCGCCCAGTGCCTTGCCTACGGCCAGAGCGTGCCTGGCTCCGGCTACGAAGTTCTCGGGCGTCAGGTCATTGAAGGCATCTGGATCACTACTACCGGCTCCGTGCAGACGGGCCAGGTACAGGTTGGCACCGTAGCGTTTGGAAAGCTCCTTATGCACCGGGTCGCCCTCGGCCCAACTGGCCCCGAAGCCATGTATGTACACTAGGCTATACGGCGTCTTTTCTTTTTTGGTACTGTCGGCCCAGATAATACGGGCTTCGTTATCGGCTTTGAGGTCAGGGATGGCCGCTTCGGCCCTGGCTATCTCGGCTTCCAGCCGGGGCAGGTCCTGCGTAACTGCCGGTAGGGTGGGGTGAAGGGTAGCGTCGGGTAGGTCGGGGCCAGCCGCGTAGCCCACCGCCAGGATAGCCACCAGGCCACCCGTCCAGAGGAATATCTTTTTCATAGATGAAGGGAATTCAAGTGCTTACATCCGAAAGTTACAGCTTTGGGGGTTGTGGGGCAAGGGGAGCAATGAACGGAGCGGTAGGTTTTTCTTTGTAACTTTTTAGCTTTGTACTATACTCTCTAATTCTTATTCGAGCAAACTCTACCTCAGCTTTATGAGTAATTCCCTTTCCACATCAGATTACGAAAATCTAAAACAACTTATTGGCGAACTACTCCGGCAGGGGCGTGAGCAGGCAGGGCGGGCGGTTAATACTATACTTGTTCAAACCTACTGGCACATAGGCCGTCATATCGTGGAGTTTGAGCAGGAAGGACGTGAGAAAGCCGGGTATGGGACAGATTTGCTCAACAACCTCTCCAAAGACTTGACTCTCACCTACGGTAAAGGCTTTGGAAGGTCTAACCTCTTCTATATGCGTAAGCTGTACTTAGCTTTTCAAAATAGTGGGACACTGTCCCACAAATTAAGCTGGGGCCATTACTATGAAATTTTAAAAGCCGACAATCCCTTAGAAATAAGCTTCTACGCCAGGCAGTGCGAAAAGGAAAACTAGAGCGTAAGAGAACTAAAACGGCAGATGAAAAGTATGCTATTTCACCGCATAGCTTTAAGTAAAGACAAACAGGGAGTACTGAATCTTTCGCAGCGAGGCATAGACATTCAGAAAGCCACCGATATTATCAAAGACCCTTACATACTCGAGTTTCTGGATATACCGCAGGACTATCAGGTACCTAGAAGGAGAATTGGAAGATAAGCTCATCCAAAACCTGCAGGCTTTCCTACTTGAACTAGGTAAGGGCTTTGCCTTCATTGGCAGACAGTACAAAATCCAAATCGGTAGTCGACATTTCTTCGTAGACTTGGTGTTTTACCACCGCATCCTGAAGTGCTTTGTTCTCATTGACCTGAAGCGGGGCGAAATTGAGCACAATGACATTGGTCAAATGAACCTTTATCTCAACTACTTTCGTAAAGAAGAAAATACCGAAGGCGATAACGAACCCATTGGTATTGTATTAGGAGCTTATAAAGATCAGATTTTGGTAGAGTACGCCACCGAAAACATCAGTAATCAATTATTTGTGAGCAAGTACCAGCTATATCTACCAGATAAGCAGAGGCTGGCCGGGGAATTAGAAAAACTGTTGAGTATTCAGGATGATGAGTAAGTAGCAAAGTAGGGTTAAGGGTAGCGTCGGACGCATCAGGACCGGCAGCATAACCTACTGCCAGAATAGCCACCAGGCCACCCGTCCAGAGGAGTATCTTTTTCATAGATGAAGGGAATTCAAGTGCTTACGTCCGAAAGTTACAGCTTTGGGGGTTGTGGGGCAAGGGGAAGTTTGGTAGCTTGGAGAGCCGAACGGAGCGGTAAGTTTTTCTTTCTAACTTTTTATCCTTGTTCAAGCTAATTCTACCTCAGCTCCATGAGCAATTTCCTTTCCACACTGACTACGAGAATTAAAAACAACTTATTGGTAAGCTACTCCGGCAAGGCTGTGAGCAGGCAGGGGAAAAGACAATCTAATCATTCATTCATGGTACCTGAAAAAGGTGTATTGACGCCAAAGGAAAACTTAAAAGGTCCTGATGATAGAGTCGGGATTGTTTTGGCCGCGCTCTTTTCGGGTCTATGTTTCTTTCTGGGGAACGGCCTATCCGGCGATTTCTGGTATTTGGTTTGGATTGCGCCCATTCCAGTTCTCATTAAATCCTGGACTGAGTCAGAGAAAACTACTTTCCGCATGGCATTTATGGCCTCCCTGCTTGGGCGTTTAAGCTGGTTTTGGTACCTGAAGGCGGCCACCTCGTTACCCCTTGCTATTGTATTTACCCTGGCGCTGTCCTATGTATTCGCCCAAATTGTTGTCTATTCATGGAGAGCGGCCAGAAAGCTGCATGTCATCCTGGCGGTTTTGACTTACCCGGTCCTGCAGACAGCATTTGAATGCTTGTTAATCAATTTTTCGCCCGATGGTTCGGCAACGAGTATTGCTTACACGCAGGCAAACGTGCTTCCGCTGATTCAAATGGCCTCCGTAACGGGAATTACCGGCATTACTTTTCTGGTGAGTTTGATACCTTCGACCATTGCCGTAAGCTGGTGTTTACGTGAGCGCGCCAAACATAGTATTCCGTTTCTTTTAGGTACCTCTCTTATGCTGGTTGGCGTTACGGTTGCCTTTGGCCTTTTCCAGATCGCTGAACAGGTTCCGGGGCGTCAGATTAAGGTTGGATTGGTGGTGCTGGACAAAAAGCTTCACCGCCGTTCTCAGCAGGCAACGGTAGAGCAGGCTGAGTCCCATGTCGATCGTTACAGCAAGGCAATTTCTGCGCTGGCTCTGCAAGGTACCCAGGTGGTGGTTCTTCCCGAAGGAGCGTTTCAGACTGGACAGGAAAGTTATGAGCCGGTTCTAGCTCGATTGCGCACCGTCGCGCAGAAATACAAAATTTATCTCATCGCTGGGGTAGCCTATTTTGGCTCTGCCGATGCCTATAATAAAGCGCTGATATTTGACCCGGAAGGTAATATAGCTACCGATTATGTAAAAAATCATTTGGTCCGAGGCCATGAGCGGGCATTTACGACCGGTAAAGAAATCGGTATTTTTCAGCTTTTTTTGAAAAAGGGAGGTATAGCCATCTGTAAAGACCTTGATTTTCCGACCTACATCCGCACCTATGGTAGGCAGGAGGCTGATGTGCTTTTTGTGCCGGCCCTTGATTTTATTGTTGACGATTGGCTCCACTCCCGAATGGCCCTGTTGCGGGGTGTAGAAATTGGCGTACCTATAGTTAGAACTGCCCTGGCAGGGCGACTGACCATCAGCGATGCCACCGGCAGGGTTTTATACGAAGCCAATTCTTCCCATGGCCGACAAACTGCCTTGTTCGGTATCGTACCTCTTCATCGGAGAACAACTACTCTTTATACGACCTTCGGCGACTGGTTTGGCTATCTGGCTTTATTGGCTGCTGTCTATATCATCCTGGCCGTTCGGACAAAGAAGATTGCCATTGCCAAGGCAGGTCAGCTATCACATAGAATTCTTTAGCTGTTTCATTGCACCATTGACGTGATGCCCCTACTGTTTCCCCGAAGCATAAAATTTCAGAAAGCTGTGTCACCACACTCCCCAACTTCCCCCACAAACTTCCCCACTACATCTCTCTTTTCTCTATCTTTGCGCCTTAAAACAAGCCGGTTCGCCCGGCGAGGGCCGCTCTGCGGAGGGCTCTGTATAGGTAGTTTCAGGATATAGCAAACAGATATGATTTCCAAAACGTACTCTCCCCAGGAGATAGAAGATAAGTGGTACAGCTACTGGATCGAAAACCGGTACTTCAACTCCAAGCCCAATCCCGACAAGGAGCCTTACACCATTGTGATCCCGCCGCCGAACGTAACGGGAGTACTCCACATGGGACACATGCTCAACAATACCATTCAGGATATCCTGACTCGTAAGGCCCGGATGGAGGGCAAGGAGGCTTGCTGGGTACCTGGTACTGACCACGCTTCCATTGCAACGGAGGCCAAGGTGGTAGCTATGCTGCGCGAAAAAGGAATCAATAAGAATGACCTGAGCCGGGAGGAGTTTCTGGAGTACTGCTGGGAGTGGACCCACAAGTATGGCGGTATTATCCTGAAGCAGTTGCGCAAGCTCGGCGCTTCCTGTGATTGGGATCGTACCCGCTTCACCATGGAGCCCAGCCTGTACGATGCCGTTATTGACGTTTTCATTGACCTCTATAACAAGGGCGATATCTACCGCGGCCACCGCATGGTCAACTGGGATCCACAAGCCAAGACTACCGTGTCGGACGAGGAGGTGATTGCCAAAGAGGTGATGCAGAAGCTGGTGTACATCCGCTACGCCATTGAGGGCGAGGAAGGCCAGTACGTAACCATCGCTACGGTTCGTCCCGAGACCATTATGGCCGACGTAGCGATCTGCGTCAATCCCACCGACGAGCGCTACCAGCATCTGGTGGGAAAGAAGGCGCTTATCCCGCTGATCAACCGGGCTATTCCTATCATTGCCGACGAGTACGTAGAGGTAGAGTTTGGTACCGGCTGTCTGAAAGTGACGCCCGCCCACGACCAGAACGACTATGAACTGGGTAAGAAGCACAACCTGCCCATCATAGACCTGCTCAATGAAGATGGTACCCTGAACGAAAAAGCGCAGATACTGGTAGGGGAAGACCGCTTTGTAGCCCGCAAGAAGATCCTTAAACTGCTGGAAGAAGCCGGAAACATAGAGAAGGTAGAAGAATATAAGTCGAACGTAGGCCACTCGGAGCGTACCAACGCCGTGATTGAGCCTCGCCTGTCGGAGCAGTGGTTCCTGAAGATGAAGCGGGTGTCGCAGCCGGCTTTCGAGAACGTCATGAACGACACGATACAGCTCCTGCCGCCGAAGTTCAAGAATACCTACCGCCACTGGATGGAAAACGTCCGCGACTGGAACATCAGCCGCCAGTTGTGGTGGGGCCACCGCATACCCGCTTACTACCTCAAAGACGGTACCGTGATAGTGGCGCGCAGCAAGCGCGAAGCTCTGCGTAAGGCACAGCACGAGCTGCTGCTATTTGCTCTCACGGAAGCCGACCTCGAGCAGGACCCCGACGTACTGGATACCTGGTTCTCGTCGTGGCTGTGGCCTATCTCAGTATTTGACGGGATCAATAACCCCGACAACGAAGAGGTCAACTACTACTACCCCACCAACGACCTGGTGACGGCGCCCGAGATCCTGTTCTTCTGGGTAGCGCGTATGATCATCGCCGGCTACGAGTACCGCAATACCTATCCGTTCAAGAATGTGTACCTGACGGGTATCGTACGCGACAAGCAGGGCCGCAAGATGTCCAAGTCGCTGGGCAACTCGCCTGATCCGCTGGACCTGATAACCCAGTACGGTGCCGACGGCGTCCGGACGGGTATGCTGTTCAGTTCACCGGCCGGTAACGATCTGCTGTACGATGAGAAACTGGTGGAGCAGGGCCGTAACTTCTGTAACAAGGTATGGAACGCTTTCCGTCTGGTAAAAGGATGGACAGTATCCGAAGAGGCGCAGAACCCGGCTTCACAGCTGGCTACGCAGTGGTTTGAGTCCAAGCTGAACCAGACCCTCGCCGAAGTACATGACCTGTTTACGAAGTTCCGGATGTCGGACGCGCTCAACGCCGTGTACAAGCTGATCTGGGATGATTTCTGCTCGCAGTACCTCGAGATGATCAAGCCCGATTATGAGCAACCCATTGATCCGGCTACGTATGAGGCTACGCTCGACTTCTTTGATCGCCTGATGCGCCTGACGCATCCGTTCATGCCGTTCATTACGGAGGAAATCTGGCAGAACATCCGCGAGCGCGGCGAGAATGAGTCCATCTGCGTAGCGGAGTTTCCGCAGCCGGGTTCTATTGACACTGCGCTACTCAGCCAGTTTGAAATATTGTCCGAAGTAGTTTCGGCCATCCGGAACCTGCGTAATAATAAAGGCATCAGCCCCAAAGTAGAGCTGCCGCTGGCCATCAAGACCGAAACGCCGGAGCTGTACCAATCACTAGAAGGACTGCTGCGCAAGCTGGCCAACGTAGCCGCCATTGACTACGTCAGCGAACAGGCCGAAGGGATGTCGTTCCTGGTACGTTCGGATGAGTTCTTCATCAACCTGGCCGGTGAAATAGACGTAGAGGCTGAGCGCGAAAACCTGATCAAGGAGCTGGAATATACCGAAGGCTTCCTGGCCTCCGTAGTAAAGAAGCTGTCAAATGAGCGCTTCGTACAAAATGCCAAAGGTGACGTCGTAGAGAAAGAACGTCAGAAACAAGCCGACGCCGAAGCCAAGATCGCTACCATCAAGGAAGCACTGGTGAGGCTGGGGTAGGCGATATTTATTATAACTCTTTAAAAGCGTTGGTAGCCGAATTCGTGCTACCAACGCTTTTTAGTATAATTTCAGGACTACAATCTAGCGATTATATACTCTCTACCTCTTTGAAAAAGTTACTACTACTCATCTGTACACTCATTAGCGTAATGAGCTTTTCTACTTCTGTTCAGGCTCAGAAATCAGAACCTGATTCAGCTCTTCATGAGCGCTTACCTGAATTCCCAGGCGGAACAAAAGCATTCTATAAATATATAAGTAGGAACCTCAAATATCCTGCCTCAGCCATAAAGGCTCATATTCAGGGAGCCGTACTCGTAACGATCATTATAGATCATGATGGCAGTACAACTGTTGACTCCCTGAATTTTGAAAAGATAGGTTTTCATAAAAAAGTTACTGATGAAACTCTGAAACTGAAAGCAAAGGAGGAGGTAGCCATAGAGATAAATAACTTGTTTGGCAACATGCCAAAATGGACGCCCGGTTATCAAAGTGGTAAGCCGGTTCGGGTCAAATATACACTTCCCTACCACTTTCAGTAATAGTAGTAGTAGGCTATTGGAAATTAAAGTTAATCTTGTAGATTTATCACTTATCAAAGTTATAGCTGTTCCATAGGATTCTTAGATCATAAACAAACTTTCTGAACTGGCATAAACCCATGCATACCGGTGACGAAGAAGTACAATTTCTGGAAGGTATACTCTATGAGACCTTTGGCAGCGCTCTCGAACTGCTGGATGTGCGCCTGGTATCAGGGGGTAGTATCAATATGTCGGTGCAACTCATGACCTCCGAAGGGTCGTACTTTGTAAAGTGGAATACGGCGGAGAAAGAAGACATGTTTGAGGCCGAAGCCAGGGGGCTTGATCTCCTGCTTAATGCGGATGTACTTACCCTACCGCGGGTAATTGGGCACGGACACCGGGGCGACAAATCCTATCTGATTCTTGAATTTATCCAGTCGGGTTATATCCAGCACAACTACTGGGAGGGCTTTGGGCAGTCGCTGGCGCTGCTGCACTCCCACACCCAGCGGGAGTTCGGGCTGCACTTCGACAACTACATAGGCTCGCTGCACCAGAGCAATACCCCCCACAGCGACAGCGTCTCCTTCTTCATAGAACAACGACTCAAGCCGCAGGCCGGACTGGCCCTCTACAACAACCTGATCTCACGAAAGCAGTACGACAAGTTTCAGGCGCTGTACGAAGCCCTGCCCGGCATACTACCGCGCGAGCGACCGGCCCTGGTACATGGCGATCTGTGGTCGGGTAATGTCATCGTAGATCAGCATGGGTACGTATGCCTGGTAGATCCGGCGACACATTACGGTCTTCGCGAAGCCGAAATTGCCTTCACCTTCCTCTTCGGCGGCTTCGATCCTGCTTTTTATGAATCCTACTACGATGTGTTTCCGATGGAGGAAGGCTTCGAAGAGCGTATCCCTATCTACAATCTTTACCCCCTGCTGGTGCATGTCAACCTGTTCGGCAGGAGCTACTTAAGTGCCGTGGAGCGCGTTCTGGACCGTTTTTGATCCTTGACAATCGGCACATACTCTACCGTTTGCTAAATATTGTATACTTCCTGTGAGGTGGTAAATAGTTTCCTGGCGTCTTTACTCCATACCTATATCTAATCCCGATCCACATGGCCGTTCAATCCACCCAAGACCTGGTACTTCCGGTAGGAGTTACCCTTGACCGCTTTATTATGCGCAGCCAGAGCGCCTTCCCCTATGCCACCGGCGAACTGTCGCAGCTCCTGCGCGATATAGCCCTGGCCGGGAAGATTATTAACCGTGAAGTCAACAAAGCCGGACTGGTGGACGTAACGGGAGCCAACGGTACCGCCAATATCCAGGGAGAACACCAGCAAAAGCTGGATGTCGTGGCCAATGTTCGGTTTATCAGGGCGCTTAAGAATGGTGGGGAAGTATGCGCTATCATATCTGAGGAGGATGAGGATATTATCTACACCGGCAACGATCAAGGCAAATACGTGGTAGCTATGGACCCGCTGGATGGTTCCTCTAACATTGATGTAAATGTGTCGATAGGTACCATATTCTCCATCTACCGGCGTGTGACACCGGTAGGTAGCGCGGCTACGGCTGAGGACTTCAGACAGGGAGGACGCAAGCAGGTAGCGGCCGGTTATATCCTGTACGGCTCCTCGACCATGCTGGTATACTCGACGGGTTGCGGCGTCAATGGCTTTACCTACGATCAGTCGCTGGGAGAGTACATACTTTCCCACAAAGATATCTGCTGCCCCGTACAGGGTAATATCTACTCCATCAACGATGCCTACTACAACAGCTACGACAGCGCCGTCCAGCAGTTCATAACCGACAGCCGCCGCGAAGGCTACTCAGCCCGGTACATCGGTTCACTGGTGGCCGACTTCCACCGCAACATGCTCAAAGGCGGTATCTACCTGTACCCTTCTACCCGCAAAGACCCACAGGGTAAGCTTCGCCTGCTCTATGAATGCTACCCGCTGGCCTTCATTGCCGAACAGGCAGGAGCCAAAGCCACCGACGGCTACCGGGACATCCTGGACGTAGAGCCGGAATCAATGCACCAGCGTTCACCCTTTTATGTAGGTTCGGCCCGGATGGTGGAGGGGCTGACGGCGGAGTTGTAAATTTGTTAAGGTACTATATTTAATAGAACCTGCTCCTCCGGGGCAGGTTTTACCGTTCATAAGCTACAAGTACCGTATAGCAATATATTTTTATCGTTATTCAATAAATCTAGTATATTTGTACTGTTACTAAATCTTAGCGATTATGAAAACGGAACGAGTACTGAGTCTTTTACGAATCGTGGCATGGGTAGTGTACATTGGTGCCATTATCCGTGCAGTACTGATGACAGTAGTCATCGTTAGAAGCTTCTTCCTGCCCGAGAAATTTAATTTTCTAAATGAGAATGCTGCTACTATGGATTCCCTGCCTATAAATCAGTCGGGTATGGTCCTGCTGGTAGTCAGCTTGTCATTTTCCATCATGGTACTTTATATTCAGCTATGGGAAAAGGTAAAGAACCTGCTAACAGAGATCAATCTCAACAATCCATTCACGATGCAAGTAGCCAGTCAGCTACTGAATACAAGCTATGTACTACTTTCTATCTGGATTATAAGCTTTATAGGAAAAAACTACTCCCACTACCTCCACAAGCGAGTGCCTGAGATCGGAAGCGTGGTAAGATCACTTGATCCCGACCTGACCGGCTTTGATGCTAGCGGCGTATACCTACTAGCTGCCGGTATCGTATACATCATTGCGCAGGTATTCAGGCGGGGCGTGGAACTGCAGCAGGAAAACGAACTGACGATATAGCGATGGCCATAGTAGTAAACGTAGATGTAATGATGGCCCGGCGCAAAATGTCCCTGACCGAGCTGGCCGAGAAGGTAGATATCACCATGGCGAACCTGTCCATCCTTAAAACCGGCAAGGCTAAAGCCATTCGTTTCTCGACGCTGGAGGCCATCTGTGCCGCCCTGGATTGTCAGCCGGGAGATATACTGGAGTATGTACCTGATCGGGTAGAGACCTCCGGGACCACATAAGCCCCAGACCTCGTTTAGTTTTCGTACCTTTGTGGTATGGAAGAATCAACAAACCCCTTTGAGCAGTTCAAACTCAACCGTCAGCTACTCAATGCTATTGAAGAAGCCGGCTATACGCAGCCTACTCCTATTCAGGAGCAGGCCATGCCGCTTGCCCTGGCGGGTCATGATGTATTAGGTATTGCTCAAACCGGTACCGGCAAGACGGCAGCCTTTGTACTGCCGCTGCTCATGAAGATCAAATACGCCCAGGGGCAGCACCCCCGGGCACTCATACTGGCTCCTACCCGTGAGCTGGTGATGCAGATAGCCGAGACAATTACCCAATTAAGCCGCTATACCGATATCCGTACTGTATCTCTATACGGAGGCCTGGGCCCCAAGTCGCAGATTGAGGGGGTGCAGCAGGGGGTAGATATACTGGTAAGTACGCCGCGCCGCTTTCTGGACATTTACCTCAAGGGGGAGATCGTGCTTAAGCACATCAATACCATGATACTTGACGAAGCCGACAAGATGATGGACATGGGCTTTATGCCACAGATCCGGAGCATCCTGGAAGTGATACCCACCAAGCGCCAGAACCTGCTTTTTTCGGCCACTTTTTCAGAACGAGTCGAACGCCTGTCCCATGAGTTTCTGGAGTTTCCGATGCGGGTGGAGGTAACTCCCTCCGCTACCACGGCCGAAATGGTCACGCAGCGCCTCTACGAAGTACCTAACAGCCGGACCAAGATCAACCTGCTGACCCACCTGCTGCAGGATGAGGAGCGATTTAGCCGGGTTCTGATCTTTACCCGCAGTAAGGAAATAGCCGATAATATATTCAAATTCCTGGAACGCAAAGTAGTAGCCGAAGGGGCTATACGGGTCATCCATGCCAACAAGGGGCAGAATACGCGCATCAACGCCATGGAGGCCTTCAAAGAAGGTAACGTACGGGTACTAGTAGCTACCGACGTAGCCTCAAGGGGAATAGATGTGACGGAGGTGAGCCATGTGATCAACTTTGACGTACCCCTGATTTACGAAGACTACGTGCACCGGATCGGACGTACGGGACGCGCCAACCATGCCGGGGAGGCCATTACCTTCATGACCATGGCTGATGAGTACCACATCCGGAAAATAGAGAACTTAATACGAATGGAGATTCCCCGCGAACCGCTCCCCGATGAGGTAGAACTAGCCTCTACCCCCGTAGAAGAGCGCCAGGCCATGCTCCGTGAGATTGACAATCAGCGAAAACGTGAGGACCCGACCTTTAAAGGAGCTTTTCACGAAAAGAAAAAGCAGTACCATACTACTCCCACTAAGAAAAGCGGGGGAAAAGGTGGCCCGAAGAGGAGCGGCTCCAGGAGAGGATCGCGCCGCTAGAAAAGATTAGTGGTACATGTAGCCGCTAATTACCTAATTATGTTTAGCTTGGGTGGCTGATCAGGCAATAAGTTACTGATCAGCCACGGCCGTAGACTATACACAATAATAGCTTGCAGGGCAGCGTTTTCATCGGAAAGGCATTGTTCTGTTGCATAACTCTCGATGAAGATCCACATTAGTATTATACTGGCTTGTTTACTACCTCTGGGAGTAGTAGCGCAGACGGTTCAGTTAGCCAGGAACGGACATACCCCCGACACCAACGTGTCACAGTCCCGTTCCCTGACCCTGGCTGAACGGCACGTGCTGCCCTTGTTCGGAGAAATGAGCAAGACATCAGCTCAGATCGACGAAGAAATACGCTTCCTCAGCGAGTGTGACAAGATGTTTACCAGTCGCGACGAAGCCAGCAACTTTTTTGCCACGCGGGGTTGGGAGTACCTGCAGGAAGGCCAGCTCGATACCGCTACCTACCGCTTTAACCTGGCTTACCTCCTAAACGATAAGAATATTGACGCGTACTGGGGGCTGGGAGTAGTATGTTATCAGAAGGATAAACTGCCCGATGCCGAGCGGATGCTTCGGAGAGGAGTGGATCTATCGCCGGATAACGTAGCGCTGCTGGTTGACCTCTCGACGGTGGAGTTAAAGCACTATGCCCTGGTCAGTGAGGTGGAAGACCTGAATGAGGCTGACCGGGTACTGAAGCATGCGGTGGTACTTGATTCTACCTACGCCCAGACTCACTATAACCTGGCACTGATCGAGTACTACCGGGGCAACTTCGAAAAGTCGTGGGAGTACCTGCACAACGGCCGCAAGCTCAACTTCTCGCTCATTAACTTACAGTTTGTAGACCTGCTCCGCGAAAAGCTTGCCGATCCACAGGGCTTCTTTAAGTAAGTACCGGCTGGTGTGGGCGCCCGGCTGGTGTAATTCATCTAAGGAACGACCAGCCCAACCGGGCGCAATATCTTGAATCTACATTACTTCTGCTTGAAATAGAATCCTGACGGAGCTATCTCTACTTTGATCGAATCTACTACCGATCCATCCGTACGGTACCTCAGTACATATCCTGACTGCTTGAACGAAGGCGTTACTCCTCCGTAAACAAGTCCCTGCATAGGATCAACAGATAATCCGCTGAACAGACGATTCACAAAAGGCTGGGTAGCGCTGATGCTGGTATCGTTGATGTTGAAGCGGTATGTTTCACCTTTCTGCTTATACCCATCGGCTGCATCGTAGAAGGAGTATACGAAGTAGATGTTCTGACGATCAGGGCTCATAGCAAAGTTGCTGGCTGATCGCACCGGGTCGTTTCCTACTTTCAGAGTGGCTTCGATGGTACTTGACTGAGGATTGATACGTACCACCTCTTTTCCTGACGATACCCATACTTTACCATTGGCATCTACCGCGATGGGGTTAGGAGCAGTCCCTACCTGTATACTCCGCTTAATGACGTCAGAGCCCGCATCTATTACTGTCACGCTATTGGCATCACCCACGTAGCCAACGTACACCTCATTGCCTACCTGTACCATACGCTCGGCACCCTTGTTTACCGCAATCTTTTTGGTTACCTTCTTCGTAGCCAGATCCACCACCGCTATGTATCCGGGATTTTTGTAGAAGTTGGAGAAATCACCGGTAGCATCCCAGCACGCTACATACGCCTTGTTAGCGTTTACTACCACCACTGAGCGGGGGTTCTCGATATCAGGAGCCGTCAGGGTAGCTTCACGCTTGAAGGTACCGCTGTTCACGATCTCTACCTTGTCCTGTCCGGCGGTACTGTTATCCACCAGGATGAGCCCGTAACCTCCTCCTTCGGCGTAGCCCTGTACACCACCGGTAAGTGCGGCACCATTCTCCTTGAAGAATATATCTCCTTCGGCCGTTGACTTCTCACGGGCAAAGAAGGAGACACTCCCGTTGTTATCCATAAAGTTACCGGCATTCAGGACAAATACCCCGTTATCATAGGCCTGCTGCGGCTCAGGATCTCTTTCCTGACAGGACCAGCTTATTCCGGCCAATAACCCCACTCCCAATACCCTTAGTACTAGCTTGTTCATGTTACTTTGTGTTGTACGTTAATAAAAGATTAATAGAAAAATGTCGCCCCGGCATAGCGTTGCGTTTGACGTTGAGATAAAAAGTATCCAATACATTGTGTACCTGCCCCTGCAGGCGCCCCTGCCACGCCCCCCACTTCAGAGTAGTCTCAGCCAATAGGTTGGCCAGTACATACCCCTGCAGGTACTTGGTGTTATCAAAGGTGTAGTAGCGCCTGCTACCCGCCTGTAGCTGTCCCGTAAGCCGGCTACGTCCCCGCTGCAGGTAGGTAGTGAGGGTACCACTATGGATAGGTACATATACAAGTTGCTTGCCAATTATATCGACTGCGTAAGCATCATATACCCGCTCCTGCGAAGTACGCGTCAGGGCGTAGATAGCCCGGCCTCCCGCGGCCCAGCGGTCCCAGCCACCCTGCCAGCCCGCCTGCGCTTCCAGCCCCCGCGCTACTACCAGCTGCAGGTTCTCGACGCGGTAGTTCCGGTCTGGATTCCAGTAGGTCCAGTCGTCTACTCGGTTGTGGTAGGCGGTAAGGGAGGTAGTAAAGGTATGGGTAGTGTTGGGGGTAAGTCTCAGCTCAGCACCAGCTTCTTTGTTCAGGCCGCTCTCCGGGCGGATATCCGGATTACCCAACTCTCTCCAGTAGCGCTCATTGAGCGTAGGTACCCGATAGCTGCGCCCCACGGAGCCTCTCGCTGTCAGCAGATGCTTAGCACTCTCCGATACGACGTACTCGGCTCCCACCGAAGGTGTAAACGGTGGGTCGAAGCGAGTTACATAAGCCTGCCGCAGATTAGCTGAAACAAGCAAGCGACGCGAAGCCTGCCAGCGCATCAGTGCAAACAGGTCGCCCCGGTCTTCCGTAATTATGGGCAGTACGTAGCCATCCACCCGGGTGCGGTAGTGCGACCATTCCCCTCCTACCCGTACCGTCAGAGAAGTAGCAGGCTGCCCCAGCTTCCATTGAAACTCCCGCTCCAGGCGATTGGTGAAGCGATCGGTCTCGGAATGACTCATGTCAGTGAAGTCACCCCGGCCGAAGTCAATGATATCGCGGATCCAGGCGGAGCGAAGGGTCCAGTCACCGGCTTCGTACTGTACCATGGTACGTCGGGACTGGGTGCGGGTCAGTTCGCGCGAGCTGAGGTTTTCGGGAGTAAGGGTAAAGGCGTTATCCGTCACCCACAGGTGCGCCGATAGCCGGTGCCCCCTGGTATTCTGAAAGAAAAGGTCCTGTACCAGCCCCTGCTGGGCGGTGGTTGTAGACTCGAGAGCGTATCCCCGTCGTTGCCGATCAGGGTAGTCGTTATTCATCTTCCCGTCGTAGAAGAGCGTTTTACCTGAGAAAGACCAGGAACTATTGAGGCGAACGCCGTAGCGGGCTCCCAGCTGTGTCTGCTGATTGGCAAAGCTTCCCTGCTGCCGTCCTACCATCAGCGATAGTCCCGGCTCAGCCTGAGGAGCGCTCCCCAGAAGGATACTCCCTCCTACGGCATCGGTACCTACCACACTGGCCGACGAACCGTACTGCACCGACAGGCGATCAAAACCCGCTACCGGAATGGTGGAAAAATCGGTTTGTCCCAGGGTAGGCTGGTTGATATTGATCCCATTCCAGAGCAGGGCGGTATGGTTGGAAGAGGTCCCTCTGAATGATACCGTCGTCAGCTGCCCCGGCCCATAGCTCCTGAAAGCCAGCGGCGTATTGAAGGCCAGTAAGTCCGTCAGTGGCTGAAACCTGAACTGCTGAATGGTAATGGAGTCCAGCCGCTGTACCTTCAGGCCAGCCATGAAACGCTCGGGCGCAAAGCCATGTACCGTGACCGCTTCCAGCGAAACCGAATCTGCCAGAGCGCTACCACGCTGGGCATAGCCTTGGGGAGCCATCAGTAGTAGAGGTACTACCCACAGCACTGAACATACCCGAACCAGTCGTACGTTGAACACGCTAAACAAATCTACTCCGTGGCAGCAACAGGCTACCAGCGGTGGTGAATAAATAAATAGTTAGCTAATTGTACGCCATCGTGGTCTTTCCTCCGAAAACCGTGATTGCGGATTGATTTTGGCAGGTCTCCTGGCTTGTCTCGCTGGCTCCGGCCTTCCCGTCCCCGTTGAAAGGGACAGTGGCTATGAGGGTATAGAACCAGCTGTGGTAATAGTGTGAGACTTACAGTTGCGGGGACAGCTCCCGTTTTGCACGGGTATTCCCTTTTAAGCCTTGAAAGCCCCTCCGAAGAGGCATCAGGCACCAAAATCTGGCCCAAAGGTACGTAGCGCAGCCGGAAGTACCAAATCCGCTTTCGCCCGAAATCCATTACCTTTGCCGAAAATCTATTCTATTGTCTACTTTACGTTCTGACATTCCGGCCTCTGGCGTTTCCCGGAAAGGCATTCTGTACATGCTGGGAGCGGTGGTGTGCTTTGGGGTAGTGGGCGCCATTGCCAAGTGGCTGAGCCCGGACTTTCATTCAGTGCAGCTTGTGCTGTTTCGGAATATTGTGGGAGCCGTATTTGTCGGAGGTAGTGTCCTCAAACGCCCGCTCCGGCAGAAAGGCGGACGGCTGGGCCTGCTGGTATTCAGGGGTGTTATAGGTACTTTGTCATTGTACCTGTTTTTCTACGCCATCCATACACTGGGCTTGGGCGCGGCTACAACGTATCAATATACGTATCCGATTTTTCTGGCCCTGCTGTCGTGGCTGATCGTGGGGGAAACTCTTACCTCCCGCGAGTGGGCCGCCATTGCGGTGGGGCTGGGTGGAGTACTATTCGTGTTCCGGCCCGACCTGGACATGCCGCTCCGCAACCACGCCATCGGCCTGAGCAATGCCCTGCTCACCTCCATTGCTTACCTGGCCATCCGTCAGTTGAGCCAGTACTACGATACCCGCGCCATCATTCTCTCCTTTATGCTATCCGGGATCGTGATGCCTATTATCTCCATGCTGATTGGCGCCTACTACCCCAACTCTCCGGTCGATTTCCTGCTGGGTACCTTTCATTGGCCTACTACTCTGGTACAGTGGGTAGCTCTGTTCGCCCTTGGGCTCGTAGCGGTAGGTGGTCAGGTATTCCTGACTGAGGCCTTTACCTACGACAAGGCCGGACGGGTGGCCGCCATTGGCTACTCCAGCATCGTATTCTCATCCATACTGGGTCTGTGGCTGGGCGACCCCTTCCCCGCCCCCTCTACCATCATAGGTATAGTACTTATCATCAGCGGAGGAGTTATGGTGTCAATCCGGAAGAAAAAAGCTACTCCATCGACTGACTGAACAGGAGCTTATTGCCGAAGGGGTCTACAACTTCCATGGTGAGCGCATTCCAGAAAGCCTGCTCCAGAGCCGGCCTGTTATACCGGTAGTCTTTGCTCATGAGCTGCTGGTGATACTCGGCCAGCCCTTCACAATCGACAAATACCTTGGTACCCGGGGTGCAGTCGCCGTGGTGCTCGGTCAGGTGGAGTACAATACCGCCAGGATGAGTTACTTGCATGTACAGCGGAGCCCCTTCTTCAAAGCGATGCTCCCAGTCTACCCGGAACCCCAACCAGTCTATATAGAATGCACGGGCTTTAGCTTCATCATAAATTCTGATTAGAGGAATTGTATGTTTGGCTTTCATAGTGTAGTATGAACATTTTTTTTCCTAAATTACGTAGTAAACCCTCATGCCCCACCATGATCCATTACGACCAGAAAGTTTTTCGTTCCAGCTCTAACACCGACAATGGCGACGTTGACGCCGAAACCATCTTTTACTACCATCAGCAGGGAGATATCGTATGGGCCGAATACGCGGGAGGTAGTGTAGTAAAGGGCTCACTCATAGCCAAAGCCGATGAGCAGGGTATTCTGGATATGCGCTACCACCATCTCAACAACAGCGGAGAGCTGATGACCGGCATCTGCCGCTCGGTGCCGGAGCTGCTGCCCGACGGACGTATTCGTCTGCACGAAACCTGGCAATGGACCAGTGGTGATGGGTCATCGGGGCAGTCAGTCGTGGAGGAGTCGCGCTAGGCCTCGACCAGGCCAGTCCGTGCACCCACTGCTGTCCGGACACTGGCTTTGCTGACACAGGTACTGTATAGAGAACGGAGGTAGCCGGCCCTGCTCCCTCAAACTATGTGTCAGCTAACTTAGTTGTACATCTTACATTTACAATTTATCCTCGTTTTGCATGAACGATGTTTACGAGTGCTTCTACCTCAACGCCTCGGAAGGAATTATCTCTACGGACGCCAACTTTACTATAAGCAGCCTTAACCCGGCTGCTATCCGCATATTACAGCTCAACCAGGAAGAAGAAATTATAGGTAAAAACATCCAGCACACCATCGAGCTCCATAGCGTTGAATACAGCGTACTGGAGATCTTTCACCTGCTGCAGCAAAGTGGCCGCTGGGAAGGCCGCGTAAGCTACCACCTGCGCGATGGCAGCCTTATGCTGCTGGGAGGGAAGTTTTATAACCTGAAACGGCAGGACCAGGAAGTACACGGCTATAACTTTCACTTCAGCGTACTCGCTGACCCCAAGATCATCGGTGAATCTCTGCTGCTTCAGCAAGAGCAGTACAACACCTTTCTGAGTACCCTGGCCGAAGGCATGATTGTTCATACTCATACGGATATCATTATGAGTAATCCGGCCGTCGAGCGCATTCTGGGTATTACAACCGACCAGCTCATGGGCCGTGAACCCATTCATCCCAATTGGCGATGTATTCATGAAGATGGCTCTCCTTTTCCCTTCGAAACTCACCCCTCTGCTATTACTCTCTATACTGGGAAAGTACTGCGGGGAGTTGTGATGGGCGTTTATAAAGGAGACGGCAGCCTTACCTGGATCAGTATCAATTCGGAGCCTATCTTCGAACAGGAGGGCGGCGTTCCCTCCGCCGTAGTAGTGTCATTTAGCGATATTACAGAGCTCAAAAAGGCAGAACAGGCCATTAAAGATACCGAACAGCGCTGGCATCTGGCCCTGGAGGGCTCGGGCATAGGCGTATGGGACTGGAAGCCCCGGGTACCTGAGATATACATGTCGCCGCAGCACCGGCAACTGCTGGAACTGGACGGCCAGGAAACCTACTCCGATTTTAGCTTCTGGAACGACCTGATTCACCCGGATGATAGGCAGTCCGTCGGTGAGGCTCTGGAAAAACATATGTCCGGGCAGACCCAGAACTACCGGACCGAGCACCGCATCCGCAAAAAGGATGGTAGCTACCGATGGGTACTAAACCGGGGCAGCGTGGTAGAGCGAGATGCCAGCGGGCAGGCCATCCGGATGGTAGGTACTACCACCGACATATCGGAGCGTAAACGCATCGAGAAGGCTGAGAAGAAGATATCCCAGCGATTTGTCGCCATATTCAACTCTATGTACCAGTTCATCGGGCTGCTCGAACCCAACGGTACACTCATAGAGTCAAACGAAACAGCCCTGGCATTTGTAGGAGCTACTGCCGAAGAGACCATTGGCAAGCCCTTTTGGCAGGCTCCCTGGTTTGATCATTCGCCCGAACTGCAGCAAGAGATACGGGAAGATGTTCAGAAAGCAGCGCTGGGCGAATTTGTACGTCGTGAAATAGAGATATCAGGAAAAGATGATCAGCGAATGATCATAGATTTCTCTCTAAAACCTGTATGGGATGATAAGGGAAAAGTTATCCTGCTTATACCCGAAGGAAGGGATATTACCAGCCTGAAGCAAACCGAGCAGCTACTCCAGGAGGCAAACGAAAAACTGGCCAAACGGGCCGAAGCCCTGGCCGTATCCAACGCCGAGCTGGAGCGCTTTGCCTACGTGGCTTCGCACGACCTGCAGGAACCTCTGCGCACCGTCAACATGTTTCTGGAACTGCTGGAACGTAAGTACAGCGACCGCCTCGATGACAACGGCCGACGGTACATTACGACGGTGAAGCGGGCCGCCGACCGCATGAAAAACCTGATTCAGGACCTGCTCCAGTACGCCCGCATCGGGAATATCAATACAGAAGTACGGACTATCAACTGCAATACCCTCGTCTCCAGCGTGGTGGAGGCTTTTCAGAAGGCAATCAGTGAAAAAGGAGCCCAGATCGTTGTACACGACCTGCCTACGATCAAAGGCGAAGACTCGATGATGTTCGTTCTGTTTCAGAACCTGATCGGAAACGGACTGAAATACAATGCCAGCGAAAAGCCGGTGGTGGAAGTTGGCTGCCGCGACGAAGTTAACAACTGGGTATTTTTTGTAAAGGACAACGGCATAGGTATTGAGGAAACGTACTTTGAGAAAATATTCGTCATTTTCCAGCGCCTCCACAAGAAGGACGAGTTTTCGGGTACGGGCATTGGACTCGCTATCTGTAAGCGCATCGTAGAGCGGCACCGGGGAAAGATATGGCTGGAATCAGGGCCGGGTGGGACGACCTTCTTCTTCTCCATCAGCAAGAAGCTCAAGACGCTCGCCAACCAGTAGTTAAAACTTTGGCACGTTTACTGAGAGAAAAGAGTTTTCTAACTAATACCAGATTATCACCCATCCGCTATGAAACGACAAGCTACCCTGGCTGTACTGGCCAGTATACTACTTACCTCGCTGCTGGCTCTGCGCCCGAATACCCCTTCGCCCAAAGCCAACAAGGTGCAGTGGCTGACCATAGAGCAGGCTTACGCCCGCATGCAGAAGGCTCCCCGCAAGTTGCTGGTGGATGTGTATACCGACTGGTGCGGCTGGTGCAAGGTAATGGACCGCGAAACCTACGCCAATGCCAAAGTGGCTGAGTATATCAATAAGAACTACTACCCGGTGAAGTTCAATGCCGAACAGCGTGAGCCCGTTACGCTGGGAGAGCAGAAGTTTGTATACGTAGCACAGGGCAAAAATGGGGTACACCAGCTCGCCCTCGCCCTGACCAACAACCAGCCCAGCTACCCCAATACAGTATTTCTGGACGAAAAAATGCAGATGATCCAGCCGCTACCCGGCTACCTGAAGGCTAAGGAGTTTCACGAAGTAATTACGTTCATTGGCGATAACCACTACCAGAAGGTACCTTTTGACAAGTACAAAGCGGAGACTTATCCAAAAATGTATAAGTAGTAATAAAGCTATAAGAAATAAAGAAGGCCCTGCCGCATGTGCGGCAGGGCCTTCTTGTATAAGGGAAGTCATGCTGTGGATTATACAGCCTCTCCCTCCTGCATGCGCTCGGCGTTTTCGGCCATACGCAGCTGCTCGATAAAATCTTCAATATCACCTTCCATAACGGCAGGCAGGTTATGCACGGTATAGCCGATGCGGTGATCGGTCACGCGGCTCTGGGGGTAGTTGTAAGTACGAATCTTGTCCGAACGGTCACCACTACCTACCATGGACTTACGCTGTGAACTGATAGCTTCCTGCTGCTTACGTAGCTCAATCTCGTACAGACGCGAACGAAGTACGCCCATCGCTTTATCCTTGTTCTTGAGCTGCGAGCGCTCATCCTGACAGCTTACTACCAGTCCCGAAGGAATGTGCGTCAGACGCACCGCCGAGTACGTGGTGTTTACGGACTGTCCACCCGCTCCGGATGAGTTGAAGGTATCTACCCGGATGTCATTCATGTTGAGTTCCACGTCTACCTCTTCGGCTTCGGGCAGTACGGCCACGGTGGCTGCCGAGGTATGGATACGTCCCTGCGACTCGGTGGCAGGTACCCGCTGTACGCGGTGTACGCCCGACTCAAACTTGAGCTTACCGTACACATCCTCACCTTCCACCTTCACCACGATCTCCTTGTAGCCGCCATTGGTACCTTCGGTGTAGTCCATGACGGACATACGCCAGCCCATGCGCTCGCAGAAGCGCTGGTACATCCGGAACAGGTCACCCGCAAAGATGGCCGCTTCGTCTCCACCGGTTCCTCCCCGGATTTCGAGAATGATATTGCGGCTGTCGTTGGGGTCTTTGGGGATCAGCATTTCTTTCAGTGCCGTCTCCATCGTTTCCTTCTGGGGCACCAGCTCACTCAGCTCTTCCTTGGCCATCTCGCGCAGATCCTCGTCCTTCTCGGTAGAGATCAGCTCCTTGGCTCCTGCTATATCCTTGAGTAGTTTCTGGTACGCCTTGTACTGCTCTACAATCCGCTCCAGATCCTTGTATTCCTTACTGAGCTTTGAAAAGCGCTTAGCGTCCGAAACTACTTCGGGCTGTATGATTTGCTGCGCTACTTCCTCAAACCGCTCTTTTATTGCTTCTAATTTATCCTGCATATTCCTTAACTATCATTTTCCTGTTTATCAGGTGGGTCACCCAGGTGCCCTGCCTTAGTGGGACTACCTCGGCGGCACCGCAAAGATACGTAATTTAGAGTGATGTACCTGTGCTGGTACCGATATACTATATGAACTCCATTAGGATATATATCGTTTCGTTTACGAGATTTACACCGGCTTTACTTCTTACATGTACCTCTATGACCCGTTACATCTATATACTACTACTGCTACTAGGCACCCTGAGCTGCAACGTTGAGAACCGCGTGGGTGGCACCAAAGAATTGTCTGACGAAATCCGGAACTCCAAAATCAAGCGGGTGACCGACGTGCAGCTGATATCTACCATTGACCAGTGGGGGCGTCAGATTGCTGCTATTTCACAGAAAACGCTGACGGAGTCAATTACCAAGAACCCCGAAAAAGCCGCTGAACTGTGTGGCAGCAACTTCCAGCAGCTACCTGCCCTGGCCGCTCTGAACAAAGAGTATGGCGTACAGGTACAGCTACTGGGCTCGGCCGATGTGCAGAATCCGGCCTTCAGTGCCAAGGAGCGTGAGCTGCTCGACGCCTACCTCTACAACGCCGAAAAGAATCTACCTCAGTCGGCTAACGTACAGCGCCTCAACGACACGCTATTTGTGTACAACTCACCCGTTCCGGCCGATAACATCATCAGCAAGAGCTGCTTCAATCAGCAGAATGTACCTTTTGCGGTATGGCGGATCCTTTTCAATAAGAAAGACGTGATCCGTAAGATCGACGTCAAGAAGCTGGACTAGCAGAAGTAGAAAGACTATATAGCAAGAGAGGCAGCCCGGGAGCTGCCTCTCTTTTTTATTTCTTACCTTCTTCCAGAGCGGCTGTCCAGCGGGCGTATGCCTCCTGGGTAGCTGCCTGCCGGGCCGCATCAGGCTCAATGGTCTGTACAGCGGTAAGTCCGGTGAAGGCATCTTCGCGGCTCTTGTAGTAGCCTACACCCAGACCAGCCGCCCGGGCAGCGCCCTGGGCTCCGTCGGTATTGTATAGTTCTATGGTAGCTCCCGATACATTGGCAAAGGTGTCGCGGAAGATCGGGCTCAGGAACATATTGGCCTCACCGGCCCGTACCCGCTTCAGCGACACGCCCAGGGTTTCCATCACACGCATACCGTAGTACAGCGCAAATACGATGCCTTCCTGCGACGCCCGGATCCAGTGGTTCATGCCGTGACGGTTGAACTGCAGCCCGCGGAAGGCAGCGCCAAGATCCTGATTTTCCAGCTCACGCTCAGCTCCGTTCCCAAAAGGCAGACATACCAGTCCGTCCGCTCCGATGGGTGCCTGAGCGGCCAGTTCGTTCATCTTAGAGTACGAGATAGTACCCTGCAGCAACGTATTGCGGAGCCAGCTATTGAGGATACCGGTACCATTGACGCACAGAAGTACCCCGTAGCGCGGGCTACCCAGCATGTGGTTGACGTGCAGGAAGGTATTCACCCGTGACTTGGCGTCATATTTGGTCTGGTCGCTTACTCCGTACACCACGCCCGAAGTACCCGCCGTAGCGGCCACCTCACCGGGCTCGAGTACATTGAGCGAGAAGGCATTGTTAGGCTGATCACCGGCCCGGTATGAAACGGGAGTACCCGCTGCCAGACCCAGCGCTTCGGCTGCCTCGGCAGTAAGCTCTCCCTGGTTGCTGAAGGTAGGTACTACGGTAGGAATCATATCGGTACTGAACCCGAAGTAGTCCAGCAGGAAGCCAGCGGGTTGCTCATCCAGAAAATCCCAGAGTACTCCCTCCGACAGACCGGATGGTGTAGTCACGACCTCACCGGTCATGCGGGCCGCCAGGTAGTCGCCGGGTAGCATAAACTTATAGACTTTGGCGAAGACGTCCGGCTCGTTTTCTTTCACCCAGGCCAGCTTGGAAGCCGTAAAGTTACCGGGGGAATTGAGCAGATGCGGTAGTACTACATCCGCGCCCAGCTCCTGAAACGCCTTATTGCCTATACCCACCGCCCGGCTGTCACACCAGATAATGGAGGGGCGCAGTACGTTCATATCCTTATCCACTACCACCAGACCGTGCATCTGGTACGATATACCAATGGCTTTTACCTCATCGGCCGGCACCAGGGCCTTCTGCATCACGGCCTGCGAAGCCAGGCAGGCATTTTTCCACCACTGATCGGGGTGCTGCTCGGCAAATCCGGGCTGGGGTGACGACAGAGCCATTTCGGTCTCAGGAAAGAAAGCCGAAGCCACGGTTGTTCCCGTGTCAGCATCGAGGAGGCAGGCTTTTACGGACGAGCTACCAACGTCAAAACCAATAAAGTACATAGTAATGGGGATTATAGGAACATGGAGAGCAAATGTACAAACCTGGCGGGAGATAATGCAAACAGAGAATGGGAGTAAGTGGAATAACAGTCATAAGGTAGCAGGCTCTCTTACCATCTTGGATTTAGTAGTTATTACTTTATTTTTGAAGAAGATAAGTCAGGACAACCTCGAATTAATGGAGAAGGACATGAAAGCAGATAAGTTTGAAGATGTGATAGCTTCCAGAGAGGAACTACATTCCTTACTCGGAGTACCTAGTGAGACCGTCAGGAATAAGGTGATACACTTCATTGATAAGCACTGTCAGGAATTTATCTCGAAGTCTCCTATGCTATTCGTTGCAACGAGTGACTCATCTGGACATTGTGATGTTTCTCCACGCGGAGATAAAGCGGGGTTTGTATTGGTACTGGACGAAAAAAGGCTGGTCATACCTGAGCGGCCCGGAAATAAGAGATTTGATACATTGGGAAATATCATAGATAACCCACAAGTAGGTTTGATATTTATAATCCCGGGACTCGAAGAGACCTTAAGAATCAATGGAAGAGCAAAAGTTATCAAGGATAAGGGGATCATGGAGCTGCTCGAATCCAATGGTAATATTCCCACCGTTGGTATAGGTATAGACGTAGAAGAATGTTATATCCATTGTGCCAAGTCGTTTAAACGCTCCCTGCTTTGGGACCCTTTCAACTGGCTCGAAAAAGATCTTCTTCCCAAACCGGCCTCTATTCTTGCAGCCCACATAAAAGATCCAAAACTTACAGAAGCACAAATCGCTATGGGCTTGAAGGAAAGCTATGAGAAACGCCTGTACTAGGAGCCGTTTTTTCCAGCCATATCCAGTGTGCTCCTTACCTAGTATCTACGTAATACTGGTACTACCACGCCCTCTTTAGCTTTCAACATTGATCGAACAGTAACTACCGGTAGATAAAATTCAACCATTTAACTAAGACATTACGCCCTACCTGGATAGCTTTGAGCAGAAAAAGAGCACTATCCACATGCTCTTCCTGGTACTTCAATGTAGTACTAACGAAGAGGATTATAAAAAGGTAGAATGAAAGAACGGGCTACAAAAGCTTTATCAAACCGACGCAATCTTCTCATACTGTACATTATTATTGCCCTGGCCGCAAGTATACAAGGCCTGCTGTCCGGGACTAAAACATTTGATGATAGTGGCATTCAATATACCCAGTACAACAATTACAGGATCTTTGAGCGGTCGTTTTACCACCTACTAAACAATCAGGACTTATATATCTTGTACCCCGAAGAACAATGGGACCTATATAAGTACACTCCTACCTTCTCCGCCCTGTTTGGCCTATTTGCCCTGTTTCCGGATTGGGTGGGCCTGAGCCTGTGGAATCTGGTGAATGCTCTGGTTCTGCTCTTTGCTGTCTATCGCTTACCTCACTTACGTGACGTTGAAAAGGGGCTGGTACTAGTGATTGTCTTGGTTGAGTTACTGACATCCATTCAGAATGCGCAGTCAAATGGATTGATAGCGGGGCTACTGGTTATGTCCTTCGCCCTACTAGAAGACAAAAAGTACCTGTGGGCTACCTTGTGCATCCTTTTTTCGGCCTTCATCAAACTCTTCGGAATAGTCGGATTTGCGCTGTTCCTCTTCTATCCCAAAAAGGGTAAGCTGGCTCTGTACACAGCACTATGGACCTTTATTCTCTTCCTGATTCCGCTGCTCTTTGTAAGCTACGAGCAGTACACCAGGCTCTTCCAGAGCTATTGGAATATGCTATCCCACGACCACTCCAGCTCGCACGGATACTCGGTAATGGGCTGGCTGAATAGCTGGTTTACGCTGGAGGTAAACAAGAATCTTGTCGTTTTAGCGGGGGTACTCCTGTTCCTGCTTCCCCTGATCCGGTACCGTGAATACCAGAACTATACTTTCAGGTACCTGGCTCTCTGCTCTGTTCTGATCTGGATCGTGATATTTAATCACAAAGCAGAATCGCCCACGTTCATTATCGCTATGACGGGGGTGGCCTTGTGGTTTGTTGCTGCTAAAAAGGACACGCTGACTAGTATACTATTCGCTTGTGCCTTTGTACTGACTACGCTGTCTCCTACCGACATTTTTCCCAGATACCTGCGTGAAGAGTTTGTAATACCTTACGCTCTCAAAGGCTTCCCCTGTATTATGGTATGGGTAAAAGTAGTCTATGACATGGTAGTCCTGAGAAAAGACCTTTTAGCAGAAAGAGCCCATCCAGAACACTCCCCGCTTCAGACAGCGGAGTCATAGCTATCACTTGCTCTTCTTTCGCCCTTTCTTGATCAACCGGTGGATGTACTGCAGCTTCTCTACCACCGGGGGCGTGAATGTTTCGGGGAGTAGGTCGGGGAGGCCCATGGAGCGGTTTACCTCATTGACCCTGATGCTCAGGTCTACACAGCGGGCTAGTAATTCGTCCAGTTGCGTACTCTGCAGGTCCTCACCGGGTAGCTCCAGCAGTTCGGTATTATCGGCCGTATCCAGCACGGCAATCATATCCAGGTAGGCCCCCCAGGTTTCGGCAAAGTCCTCCCAGGAGTGCATGGTGGCATAGGCACTGATGTAGCTTTCCTGCCAGTTGGGCTTAGGTCCGTTTTTGTAGTACTGGTCCAACGCTTCGCTGTAGGTAGGTGATTCATGATCGCCGAAGATGGCTTTATAGGCTTTTTCATCTTTATCCTGCACCAGTAGCTGCCAGTAGTAGTGGCCGATTTCGTGCCGGAAATGCCCGATAAGAGTACGCTGGGTTTCGCCAAAGGATACGCGCTGCTTTTCACGCTCCACCGGATCGGCTTCCCGGAGATTGATGGTGATCTTGCCATCGGCGTGTCCGGTAAATACCCTTTCGCCTTTTCTGACGATGACCTTTCCCTGCTTAACGGGCTCAATATCCTCCTTAAAGTCAAAGGACAGGGGCAGTTCGATAGGCTGGCTATAAGGCAGACCTAACTGGTCCAGCTGGTACAAAAGGCGCCTCTTGGCTACTTCCAGTTCGTACCATTTGGCCCGGTTCCCCTCCACCGACAGGTCGGGGATGGTCTCCGTGAGCTGGCAGTAATCACACAAGGGTAGCTGCGTTGGTAGCTGACCGGGGTTTTCGACCATGCGGTTGCAGACGTATTGGGTAGCGTAGTTGAAGCATTTCACTACTCTGGACTCGCACTCGGGGTTGGTGCATCGGTAGCCGCCCGTTCCGTCGGGTTCCATGGCGTGCATACCTTTACAAACCGGGCACCAGCCTACCTCCCGCTTACAGGACAGGCATACCGAATTCTCATAAAATAGCTTATTGCCGCACGTACAGTGAAATGTTTTCATCCTGATCTAATTAATAAAAAATGGCAGATGTAAGATCACATCTGCCATTAAACAAGACTTACCCGCATATGTTTACGGGAGGATCATGAAGCTATCTGCTGTATTGGCGCAAAGCTATATGGTACGTTCTTCTTTCTCTATGGTAGTCCACTCTACCGAGCCCTTAATGCCCAGCCGCTCCGGATCGAACACGGGCTCTACGCCTGCTTTCAGCTGGTTCTGGTAATCTTTAAGAGCGAGCAAAGCGGGTTTGCGCAGCAGGATGATAGCAATGATATTCAACCAGGCTACCAGACCTACCCCCATATCACCCAGCGCCCAGGCCGCCTCGGCGGTCTTGATAGAGCCGTAGAACACCGCTACCAGCAGCAGCAGGCGCAGTACCAACAGCTTCCACCCCATATTTCCCTCCTTTACCAGAAAGCTCAGGTTGGTTTCGGCAATGTAGTAGTAGGCTACGATGGTAGTTAGCGCAAAGAGAAATAGTGATACCGCAATAAAGCCCGGCCCCAGGCTGGGGAAGTGAATACTGACGGCATTTTGTGTATAGCCGGTTCCGGCGGGTACTCCGGCCATGTTCTCTACCAGAAAGCCTCCTTCGGGATTTACCACATTGTACTGACCCGTGAAGAGGATCATAAGAGCGGTAGCGGTACATACAAATAAGGTATCAATGTACACCGAAAAGGCCTGGATCAGCCCCTGCTTGACCGGATGAGAGGCCTCTGCAGCGGCAGCGGCGTGTGGGGCCGTGCCCAAACCTGCCTCATTGGAGTAGATGCCCCGCTTGACGCCCCACGAAATGGCCATACCAAACACGCCCGCAAAGGCAGGCTCCACATCAAAAGCAGAACGAAAAATCAGACCGAATACGTCGGGTACCTCACTAATATTCATCAGGATGATAGCTACTGCCATCAGGATGTAAGCAATGGCCATAAAGGGTACTATGATCTCCGCCGTTTTGCTGATCCGCTTTACCCCCCCGAAGATAATCAGCGCGATCAGGAGAGTAACCGCTATTCCCGTATAGAGAGCGGGTATATTAAAGGCATTTTCTATACTGGAAGCAATGGTATTGCTCTGGACTCCGGGAAAGAAGGCCGTTGAGCTAACCGCCGTCACGACGGCAAATAGGGTAGCGTACCACTTGATGCCCAACCCCTTGTCGATGTAGAAAGCTGGGCCGCCCCGGTACTGTCCATCCTTAACTTCTTTGTAGATCTGAGCCAGTACGGACTCCACAAAAGCAGAGGCACTACCCAGGAAAGCCACGATCCACATCCAGAATATAGACCCAGGTCCACCCATGGCAATGGCCGTAGCCACGCCGGCTATATTACCGGTACCTACCCGACCCGCCACGGCCAGCGAAAAGGCCTGAAAAGAGCTTACTCCTTTCTGTGAAGACTTCCCTCCGAATAAGAGCTTCACCATTTGTCGCACATAGCGAAGCTGTAAAAAACGCGTAAGTACCGAAAAGTAGATCCCTGTTCCCAGACACAAAATAATCAGGGCATTGCTCCAGATTATTCCATTGATTGCATTGATTAATTCTTCCATCAAAAAAGTTATACTCAGAAGATTTCCAAGGATCATCCCCCTTTGTTATAAAATTACATACCTGCTTCTAACAGATCGTTTTCACTAACCACTACTCTGCCTTTCCGGCCATAGCCAGAACAAACGCATACTCCAGAGCGATGTCGTGCAGGCGCTTGAAGCGTCCCGACGCGCCACCGTGGCCCGTTTCCATATCACAGTGCATCAGGATCAGGTGGTCGTCCGTTTTTAGCTCTCGTAGCTTGGCTACCCATTTGGCCGGCTCCCAGTACTGTACCTGCGAATCATGAAAGCCCGTCGTGACCAGCATGTGCGGGTACACTTGTGCCGTTACATTGTCGTAGGGTGAGTACGACTTCATGATATCATAGAAGGGCTTCTCATTGGGGTTGCCCCACTCTTCGTACTCGCCGGTGGTGAGCGGGATGGTTTCGTCGAGCATGGTAGTAACTACATCCACGAAGGGTACCTGCGCTACCATGCCTTTGTACAACTCGGGGGCTAGGTTAGCCACGGCACCCATCAGCAAGCCTCCGGCGCTGCCGCCCATGGCAAAGAGGCCTTCGGGCGAGGTCCACCCTTCGCTGATCAGGTACTGTGAGCAGTCGATAAAGTCGTAGAAGGTATTCATCTTACGCAGCAGGCGACCATTTTCGTACCAGGCGCGGCCCATTTCCTGCCCGCCCCGGATGTGGCAGATGGCAAAGGCAAAGCCCCTGTCGAGCAGACTCAGACGGGCCGAACTGAACATAGGGTCCATGGAGGAGCCGTAAGAGCCGTAGGCGTACTGAAGGATAGGTCCCTGCCCGTCACGTACAAAGTCTTTGCGGTATACGATGGAGATGGGTACCCGGGCGCCATCGCGGGCGGTAGCATACAGGCGCTCGGTCACGTAGTTGCTCTTATCAAAGTCTCCTACTACCTCCTGCTCTTTGAGCAGGGTCTTGGTCCGGCTCTCCATGTCATAGTCGTAGGTAGAGTTGGGAGTAGTGAGGGAGGTATAGCCGTAGCGCAGTACCTCTGTATCAAAATCCGGATTACCGGCTACGTAGGCCGTGTAGGCCGACTCGCCGAAGTCGAGGTAATGCTCTTCACCCAACTGCTGGTCCATTATACGGATATGCAGCAACCCTTCCTTGCGCTCCTGTACCACCAGGTACTTGCGGAACACCTCTATGCCTTCCAGGTATACGTCGGGCCGGTGCGGGAGTACCTCCTGCCACTGCTCCGTATCGCTGATCTTGTCCTCAGGGGCTTTGACGAGCTTGAAGTTTTCGGATTCGTTATAGTTCGTTACGATATAAAAAGTATCCTGGTAGTGCTCCAGAGAGTACTCGTGTCCGCGCCGACGCGGTATAGCTACCTCGAAGGCACCCGTTGGCTGGTCGGCCCGTAGCAGGTGGTACTCGGTAGCCACGCCATTATGGTCAGCCACCAGGGCTATGTACTTCTTGGACTTCATCCGGTACAGGCCCAGGTAGTACTGGTCGTCGGCCTCTTCGTACAGCAATACGTCGTCGCGCACATCGGTACCCAACTCGTGCCGCCATATCTGGTAGCCCAGCAGGGTATCTACGTCTTTACGGATATAAAATAGGGTTCTGTTATCAGCCGCCCAGGCGTAGTGGCCGCCTTCGGTGTTGGGTATCACATCCGGGTACCACTCACCGGTAGTGAGGTTGCGAAAGCGCAGCGTAAATAATCGGCGACTAACGGTATCTTCACCAATGGCTGCGATGGTCTCGTCGTCACTGATCTCGGGGAACGTAGCCTGGTAGTACCCTTGCCCGGCGGCCTGCTGGTTGAGGTCCAGCATAATCTCTTCGGGAGCGTCAAGGCTCTGGTACTTGCGGCAGTAGTAGGGGTACTCGGCTCCTTCTTCGAAGCGTGAGTAGTACCAGTAGTTGCCATCCCGAACGGGCACTGACTCATCTTTTTCTTTGATGCGCCCTTTCATCTCCTGAAATAAATTCTCCCGAAAGGTTTTCAGTGGAGCCAGTACCTCCTCGGTATACCGGTTTTCGGCCTCGAGATGGGCCACTACCTCCGGATTCTCACGCTCGCGCAGCCAATAGTAGGCATCGGTGCGCGTATCGTCGTGAAGGGTCATAACCTTTTCTATCTTAGAAGCTTGTGGAGGTGCAGGGCTAGTGTTGAAGTAAGTCATGGTATAATTTTTCCGGGGTTTCTGTCAGTTTTGGTTCGTTGGGATATACAATAAATAAAAATCTTACCTAATTTAGTTTCGCAATTGTACTTTCCAGCCCCGACCCACGTTGAATAAGGCACTCTTAGCTACTTTTCTTTGTTTAACAACCAGTCTATACCATAGTAAGTTACCTGAACTTGTCGATTGATTTACTAATCATGAAAAAACGATTGTTAGCTGCCGTTGCCGGTAGCTTATGCGTTGTGCTAGTCGCCTTCCGTACCGAAGACAACGAATGGGAAAGAGCTTTCACCCGGATTGATACGGAAGTACGAAAAAACAGCAAAGCATACCACACTTTGGGTGAGGCCACTCAACGCATCGGGCACCGTCTGACGGGGAGTAACAATGGTCGCAAGGCTGAGGAATACGCCTATAACCTCCTGAAGAGCTACGGATTCAGCGATGTAAAGTACCAGCCGTTTGAGGTGGTTACCTGGATGCGTGACACCGTCACCCTGAGCGTAGTACCCAAAAGCAGCGACAATTTTCGTGATGTAGCCGTAGTGGCTCTGGCGCATTCACCCGTAGAGGCCTCACTCAAGGGCCAGATCATAGACGTAGGTAATGGTCTGGAGGAAGATTTTGAAGCACTTAAAGATAAAGTAAAAGGTAAGGTAGCCCTGGCTAACATAGGCCTGGTAGGTGTAACGGACAAGAAAAACCTGCACCGCTCCGAGAAAACCGCATTGGCGATCAAGTACGGTGCCAACGGTATTATCATGGTCAATCAGGCCCCGGGCAAGATCTTGCTGACGGGTACTGCCTCCGTAACGGGCGAACTCATACCCATACCTGCGGTGTCTATCTCTAACGACAGCGGCCGCGAACTCCGCGCCTGGATGCAGGAAGAAGGCCCTCTGGAAGCCCACATCGACATGCGCAACTTCTCCAAGACCATCAAGGCCCGTAACGTGATAGCTACGCTGAAAGGTAAGTCCAGCGAGAAAGTAGTTATTGGCGGTCACCTCGACTCATGGGACCTGTCGACCGGAGCTATTGATAACGGAATTGGTTCTTTCGCGGTACTGGATATAGCCCGTACCTTTAGAGCCCTCAAAGTAAAACCTGATCGTACCATCCAATTTGTGATGTTTATGGGCGAAGAGCAGGGCCTGCTGGGCTCCAAGCACTTTGTGCGCGAGCTGAATCGTACCGGCGAAACGGCCAAGGTACGCTACATGATGAACCTGGATATGACCAACGATCCTAAAGGGATCAATGCCTTTGGCCGCGATGACATGGGCGAGTTTTTCCAGCGTGTAGGTACCGCTATCACCAAAGTTCACGAAAGCTACCCCAATCAGTACCTCAACCGCGCCGGACTGCACAGCGACCACCAGCCCTTCATGCTCGAAGGTATACCAGTAGCCGGACTGTCAGGTTCACTGTCGCCGTCGGTACTACAATGCTACCACGCCGACTGCGATAGCTTTGATCTGGTGGACAAACAGCAACTGGAAAATACAGTACGCATCGCTTCCATGTACCTGTACGCACTGGCTACAGCCAATACTCTTCCGGCTAAGCGCCTCAACCCCCAGGAAACCCGCGATTACCTGATTGCCCAGGGGCTCAAGCAGGAGCTCGTGCTGGGTCAGGAGTGGCGCTGGTAGTAGAGCCGCTCATCATTGAGTACTAGCATCTACTCAGAAAGGGCAGCTACTGCTGGGTGATCCAACCGGTAGCTGCCCTTTGTATATGAATGGCTTATACTACTCATTACTAACTACTATCCCTTAAAGAGGCCCTTTGCTACAGGGTGGCATGATTTGTGCGGCTATAAAGATGACTACCTCTGCTATGGTTAACATGAAGCCCTCCTGTTACCATTTATAAAAAATCAAATATTGCGTATAACTATATCCACTAAGCAGTAACCCGGGTGGTATTGGCATGGATTTCGTTCGGCATGCATACCACTATACAGAAATACGTCGCTGATCAGGAGTAACTCCCAGTACCGTAACCTTATGAACACACATTCGCAATCAACCCATAGATTACCTTTTCTGACAGCCCATGAGGTACTCACCGGCTGCATCAGGAGCTTATTCCTCCCGTTGATGATGGTTAGCCGAAGCAGTTCATCCTCCTGGTCCTTATACACTTCTTCGTTCTCATTCACCACTAATTGGCTGATTCGCCTATATTCGCAGCGAACCTTGTTCCGACAGATCGTACAGCTCCCCGGTGCATCTTAAAGATAGCCCCTTTACAAGTCCGATCTAAAATCTATCAGAATAAATATATTCGACACCTTACTAATTTATGCCTCTATATTACTATGCATATTATTGCCTGAGAAAGCCCCTGTGCTGGGTGTTGCTGGTTTGTATGCTGTTAGGAGGAGGGGAAGTACACGCACAGATCAACCGTCAGAAACAGCAGGCTGACCGGAGTTTTTTTTCACAGTTATATGGTCGCGCTATCAACGACTATGTACAACTCCTGCGTAATGATTCATTAGCTACTGAAGATCGCAGGGAGGTCCTGTACAACCTGGGCTATGCTTACAAGGAAGTGGGAGATATGCCCAAAGCGGAGACGGTGTTCCGGCAGTTTCTGGAGTCAGGTGAGCCCGGCCCTAAGTACCAGCAGGCTTACCTGTACTATGCGCAGGTACTGGGCTACAACGGAAAGCTCGACGAGGCCCAGAAGGTATATACGGTATATCAGGAACAAAAGGATAAACTAACTACAAGCAGCGGTACCGGGACCCGTGTAGCGGGTGGAGCCCAAAAAGCTACCTACCGGCTCGAGAATCTCAATATCAACTCCACCGGCTCGGAGTTTAGTCCGGCTTATTTCCGGGACGGACTGGTCTATATAGCAGGTCGCGGAGCCGGAGGAGCCTCTACCAACAATAAGGGCTACCTGGACCTATACTACATGCCCCGCCGGACCGACCTGCAGGCGGTGAGCCTGCTGGGGGCCGATGGAAAAGAAAAGCCTCTGACCATTAGCGGGGCCTCAACCGGTACCAGCGGGCGCTTGCTGGGCCGTGACAACTACACCCGTTCCACTTCCAACGACTCCCGCACAGTAGGTACTTATGCACCCATTGAGTTTTCGGAAGGCTTAGACCTCAAAAAACCCGTAGCCAGCACCGGCGCTACGGTGGAGCAATTCAGTAAAGACTTAAACTCCAAGTACCATGAGGGCCCGGTGACCTTCTCGGCAGATGGCAGCCAGATTATCTTTACCCGGAATAACTACAGCAATGGCCGGTCCCGAAAGAGCAGCGATAACGTAACCAAGCTCAAGCTGTATTCCGCTACCCTCAAAGACGGGGGCTGGTCGGATGTACAGGAGCTTCCGTTTAACCACGATGAGTACTCTACCGGCCATCCTGCTCTTAGCCGGGATGGAAAACTCTTATTTTTTGCCTCTGACCGCCCCGGAGGACTGGGAGGTACTGACCTCTATGTATCACGTTGGGAGAAGAACGCTTGGTCGAAGCCGCAGAGCCTGGGTAAGCAGATTAATACCGGCCGGGATGAAATGTTTCCGTTTGTGGATGAAAACGGAAACCTGTACTTTGCTTCCAATGGTCGCAAACCCGGACTGGGCGGCCTTGACATCTACTATGTACCCATGCTGAATGGCAACGTGGCAGGACCGGTTGTTCATCTGGAAGCTCCTCTCAACTCTCCCGCGGACGACTTTGGCCTAATTACGGATGGCAACCGCAGTACGGGCTACCTGAGCAGCAACCGCCTGCGCGGCGACGACGACATCTTCCGGTTTGTGCAGGAAAGCACCCTCAACGGTTGTCGTAACCTTACCATACGGATTATAGATGAAAGTACCTTCGCACCGCTCGACAGTGCCATGGTAGTGATTAATGCCAAAGGTGAGGGGCACGACCAGCAGGAGTTATTTACAAATGCCAATGGTGAAGTCAACGTCTGCCTCAATGCCAATAGCAACTTTATGTTTGAGGTAACACACGAAGGCTACCTGGCGGGTACTATAGGCTTTACTACTACAGGATTTACGGATGATAAGTCTACCCGGCTGGAGTACTCCCTCCTGCCGTACCAGTCTGATGCGGTCGAAGCACTGCCCGCCAGTATGTCGGGGGGCTATACCAATGACAAAGTAACTACTCCTACTCTGCGCGGAACGGTTACCGGCGAAACGGATAAGAAACCCATTGAGGGCGTCAAGATCATACTACGCAACAAGTGTGATGGTACTACCAAGCAAACAGTGACGGGCCCTGACGGACGTTTTGAGTTTGGATTGAAAGAAGGATGCGAGTACCAGATGGAAGCCTCCAAGCCCAGCTATGGTACCAACAGGAGCTCTATCAGGAAGATCACGGAGAAGTCGGAGTCGAAGTTGGTGGCGGCTGACCTGAAAATGCTGAAGGTAGGGGATGTAGTGACGCTGGATAATATCTACTATGACTCGGGCAAATGGGAAATCAGACCCGATGCCGCCCGCGAACTCGACAAAATGGTAGCTACCATGCGTAAGTACCCCTCGCTACGCATAGAGATAGGCTCGCACACCGACAGCCAGGGCAACGCTCAGTTTAACCAGTACCTGTCGGAGCGACGCGCGCGGGCCGCTCTTAACTACATGGCCTCGAAAGGCATAGCGCGCAACCGCATGACCTCCAAAGGCTACGGTGAATCAAGCCTGATCAATCAGTGTAAGGACGGTGTACTATGTACCCAAGAGGAGCACCAGCGCAACCGACGAACGGAGTTCAAAGTACTTTTTATCCGTTAGAACCTTTCAGACTACCGTTTCAGGAAAGCCCTTCTCACTAGTGAGAAGGGCTTTCGTATATTTTTCGATATTTGTGCAGAAACATATATCGTACGAATGGTTGTATTTCCCAATGCCAAAATCAACATTGGCCTCCACATCACCGAAAAACGCTCCGACGGATTTCACAATATCGAATCGTGCTTCTACCCCGTCGGCTGGTCTGATGCCCTCGAGATCCGTCCGGCAGAGCGCCTTTCTTTCCAGTCATCGGGGCTGCCCATTCCGGGAGCTACCACTCCGGAGACCGCCTTCAGCAACTTATGCGTAAAAGCCTATCATCTGCTAGCACGTGATTATTCACTACCTCCCGTAGATATACACCTGCTCAAGGCCATTCCCATCGGAGCCGGGCTCGGCGGCGGATCGGCAGATGCCGCTTTCACTATCCGGGCCCTGAACGAGCTTTTCGGTCTGCAGCTCACTACCACCCAGCAGCAGGACTACGCCCGTACCCTCGGCAGCGACTGTGCCTTTTTTATCGAGAACCAGCCCAGGTACTGCTACGGCAAGGGCGATCAGTTTGAGGAGATAGACCTGCGGCTTGCGGGTAAGTGGATCGTGCTGGTCAATCCGGGGCTGCACATTTCTACCGCCGAGGCTTACGCAGGCGTCAGACCAGCCCAGCCGGCTACTGACCTGCGGCAGCTCCTGCAACAGCCCATCCACGAATGGCGTACTACTGTAGTAAATGATTTTGAAGCGTCGCTGTTCCTAAAATATCCCGAATTGCCTGCCCTTAAAGATCAGCTATACGAGTTGGGGGCATTATATGCCAGCATGAGTGGTTCCGGCTCCACAGTCTATGGAATTTTTGGGAATGAGCCCGATTTCTCGAACAATTTTAACCACTACGCCGTTTGGCAAGGAGAACTATCCTGATTCTGAAAGAAGTATAAATTGAGTTGAATTGTAGTTATAAGGAAAAGGTAGGCATGCTTTTTTACATTAGAAAAAATTATTTTTTCGTTTTTAACTGTATGCCGACCATCGAAAGCTTTTACGAATCATGCCTATAAAACCAACGACCCGAAGCCCGGAGAATCCTTTCACCAAGCGACGCGAACCACTTCAATTCATGCTGTGGCTGGGTATAGGAGGAAGTGTTTTAATATTCACTACCCTACTGGCTATGTATATCATACGTAAAGTAGGGCCTGACTGGCAGCAGGTAACGTTGCCGGGAGTATTCTGGATCAGTACCTTTGCCATCCTGCTGAGTAGTGTTACCATGCACGAAGCGCACCGTGCTTTTCAACGCGAAAAATTTCCAATTTATCGGGCCTGTCTTGGATCTACCCTAACGCTGGGCGTTGCCTTTGTGTTGATGCAGGTCTGGGGATGGTTTCAGATGATCGAGCAGGGCATAGGAATGCAGGAAAGTGCACCCGGTGCTTTTGTATACCTTCTTTCCGGACTTCATATCCTGCATATAGTAGGCGGACTTGCTTTCCTGGGAATCGCGTTCTGGGAGTCGATGAAGAACATGACTTATATAGACGCCTTTGTGTACAGTGTCAATCCGCCTAACCGGCTCAAGCTGAAGCTGATTACTACCTATTGGCATTTTGTAGATGTTCTGTGGATCTATCTATTCCTGTTTCTTCTGTTTCACCATTCGGCTTAATTAGCAATTAATATAACGAGGTGACGATAAGGGAGGTCGTGATGAGATGAATACATCCTTCACAGCCCCACTTTTCGTCACCTTTTTTAGTGCCTTCATCAGCCGGAATGGCTACCCCGGCAACTCTTTTTTTTGTAAGCTACCAAGGGCTATCATCTTTGAACCATCATTCTTCAACAGATAATAGCCATGAAAAAAATCATCGGTGCTTGTATAGTAGCCCTAGTGGCCTTTGCATCGCAGGTACTTGCACGTCCCTACTCCGAAGGGTTCTACTTCACTACTTCTGACAGTATAAAGTTGTACGTCCGGGTGGCCGGGCAGGGCAAGCCGTGTGTATTTGTCCACGGAGGCCCCGGCTCCACCAGCAACTACTTCGAAAAATCAGCAGGTAGCCAGGTAGAGCAATTCATGCAGATGATCTACTTTGACCAGCGGGGAAGCGGGCGGTCAGAAAGCGCCCGAAACGGTGACTACTCACTGGCGCGGCTTGAGAAAGACCTGGAAGAACTACGTCGCTACCTGGGTTATTCAAAATGGTCGTTGATGGGTCACTCGTTTGCCGGTATACTAATGACCAGCTACACGCTCCATTATCCACAGCGGGTTAGCTCATCCATCTATATCAATTGCACCCTCAACCTGCCCTACTCCATCAACAGCCACATCAGCTTCGGCATCCAGGAACTGGGACTCACGGATACAATGTACACCGACACCTCCATTAACAGGATGGAACGGCTGGGAAAGGTACACGGGAAGCTACGTGAGAAGGGGGTATGGTATAAACTAATGTTTGCCACGCCCGAAGCCAAGGTACACAGCGACTCCATCACGCTGGACATCGGCCGCCCTTTCAACTTTGACTACGGCAACAAGGTATGGGACTACGCCGAATACGATCAGGACTTTACATCGCTCTCAGCCAAAATCAAAGTACCCGTACTGGTCATTGCCGGACTGAAGGACTACGCAGTAGGGCCTGAGCACTATACCTCATTCCGATTCCCTAACGCTACTACGGCTTTGTACGAAGGAGGCCACTGTCCCTTCCAGGAAAGCGGAGCCTGGTTTGTTGGTACAGTCAGGCTGTTTCAGCAGCAACAAAGAAGACTATTGTAGTTATAAACAAAGTACAAACGGGAAGGCCTGAGGCCTTCCCGTTTGCCTGTTAGTATAGCTCCTCTCCCAGCGGCTAGTGACCAGATTAGAATACTTTCTGATACAGCTTTTCCTCCCGCTCGGGCTGGTGTACGTGCGTTACTTCCAGAATCTCGAATACGTTGTTTCTGATGGTATGCGCGATATCCCCCGTAGGTAGGTCATTACAGTCCAACCCAAAGGGATCTTCGATCTCGGCGGCCATCATTTCGATACCTATAAAGGTAAAGAATATAAAGGTGACCAGTGGAATGGTAAAGTACCCAAAGTCACGGATCAGTCCGAAGGGCAGCATCAGGGAGTACCCCAGTATCAACAGCTTGATGTACACGCTGTACGAGAAGGGAATGGGTGTTTTTTTGATACGCTCGCACGCTCCGGCGATATCCAGCAGGGCCTGCAGGTGAGGCTTCATATTACGGATGTCCGTGCCGGTAATGGTTCCGTTGCGGTAGTACTCCTGCATCTTCTGGTGGATCTGGCTGGCGATGTAGCTGGGTACATGGGTACGCTGCTTATACTTTTCAATCTCTTCCTTACTCACAAAAATCAGTTCCTCCACCTGAGCGCCCTTCCTGAGGTGTTCCTTGAGCACAATGCTAAAGTTGGAGATCAGTACCGCTATCTCAAAACGGCCTTTGACCTCTTCCGGGGGCAGAGTAGCCTGTACCGATACGGCCAGGTTACGACTGTTGTTGACCAAGGCTCCCCACTGTTTGCGTCCCTCCCACCAGCGGTCGTAGGCGGTATTGGTCCGGAACACCAGCAGGATACTCAGCACGATACCCAACAGAGAGAATATACTCGAAGGTACATTGATCTCCATGGGCCAGATCTCTTCAAAGGCCACGGTAATCATAGCCGTTACGGCTCCTACCCCCAGAGCTGCCCGTAAGACCCGCTGCATGGTCCAGCTGCGGGTAAGGTGGGTAATGTCACGCAGAAAGTTCTTGTTGGATTCGTAGACAATCATGGCAGTAGAGCAGCCTGTTTATAACCTGATGTGGTACAATGGCAGAAAGTTAGAAGTAAATTAGTAAATAAGAAAACCAGGACTGCAGTTGCGCCTCCCGTGGAACGGATTACTGACTGTACGGGTGGCAGTACCATACGTCTGCGCAGTGATAGATCCAAACAAAAACATCCACCAACCTCCATCAGAGGCGCAGGTGGATGTTTGGAATGAGGTGTACCTGCTGGCTCTATACCTCTTCCAGGTACTTATGTATAAAGCTGATAGCCATAGCTCCCTCGCCTACGGCCGAGGCTACGCGGTTCATGGCGTCAGCCCGCACGTCGCCCGCTGCAAATATGCCCGTAATACAGGTTTCGAGTGGGTAGGGCTCCCGCTTCTTTTTCCAGATCCGGTTGAAGTCGGGCCGGTTGACCAGGTCACGGCCCGTAATGATAAAGCCATCGTCCGTTTTCTGCATATCCGATGTAATCCAGTCAGTATAGGGGCGGGCACCAATAAATATAAACAGGGCATTGGCCTGGTACGTCTGGACTTCCCCGGTTTTGGAATTCTTAATGACCAGCTCTTCCAGATGCTCACCTCCTCTGGCCTCTATTACATCAGATTCCGCGATGATTTCGATATTGGGTGTAGAATGGATCTGGTCGATCAGGTAGTGGGACATGGAGGCAGTCAGATCCGGCTTATGGATCACGATGTACACCTTAGTGGCAAACTGCGAAAGGTACATAGCTCCCTGCCCGGCGGAATTGCCTCCACCTACCACAAACACCTGACGATCACTACAGCCCCGGGCTTCGGTCGTAGCGGCCCCATAATACACACCCGCTCCGGTAAAACTATCCACCCCTTTAGCCTCAAGCTTACGGTAATCTACGCCGGTAGATATAATCACGCTTTTGGCGTTGATATGGTTGCCGCTGCTTAAGGTCAGTATCTTGTAGTTGCCTTTGGCCTGGATGTCAACTACCTCCTCCGGTGACAGGAAATCCACCCCAAAACGAGTAGCCTGCGTGATAGCCCGTTGTGACAATTCGGCTCCGCTAAGCCCCGACGGAAAGCCCAGGTAGTTTTCAATGCGGGAGCTGGTACCTGCTTGTCCCCCCGGCGCCCTTCTTTCGATGAGCAGGGTCTTGAGCCCTTCCGACCCTCCGTAGACAGCCGCCGAGAGGCCCGCCGGTCCGGCTCCGATAATGACCACATCGTACAGTTCACGAGGTGTTTCCTGACTTATACCCAGTTTTTCGGCAATCTGGCGTCGGTCCGGTTGTACCAGGTAACTCCCATCTTCCAGAAATACATAGGGAGCATCCTTGGCATCCAGCCCGTGTTTGTCCAGCAGCGCCTTGCTCTTTTCGTTTGTTTCCAGATCTAGCCACTGGTAGGGGTACAGATTAGCCGACAGGAAATCCTTTACCTCGTGTGACTTGGGCGAAAACTGGTACCCGGCTACACGTATACCTTCAAACTCGGGTACATACGTAAGCTTCCAATCTTCCAGCATGCCGTCCAGTACCGGAAACATCTTTTCTTCGGGCGGGTCCCACGGCTTCATCAGGTAGTAGTCAAGCCGTACATTGTTGATGGCCTTGATGGCTGCGTCCGTATCCGAATACGCCGTCAGCAGGACCCGCTTGGCCTCCGGGTAGTACTTTCTGGCTTCCACCAGGTAGTCCACTCCCAGCATTTCGGGCATTCGCTGATCCGATATCAGCAGAGCCACGGCTTCATTAGCCTCTTCCAGTTCCTTAAGCGTGGTTAAGGCTTCGTTGGCTGATGCAGTACTTAGTATTTTATAGTCTTTCCGGTATTTGCCCTGTAGGTCCCGGGTGAGTGCCCGCAGTACCTGCTCATCGTCATCTACGGCCAGTATGATAGGTTTCTTCATGAATCAATTTCAGGTAGTATAGATTTTAGGGAGCGTACATGATCCCCTGGCACATTACTCAATAGGCAAACACACGCTGAACTCGGTACGGCCAGGCTGCGAGTGTACCTTCACCTGCCCTTTGTGCTGCTGCACAATGGTCTGTACAATTTCCAGGCCCAGTCCGCTGCCTTTGCCTATTTCTTTGGTCGTAAAAAACGGATCGAATATCATACTGGTAATATCCTCGGGAATACCGCTGCCATTGTCGATGACATGTACTGTTACAAACTCCCGATCCTGAACCGCCTCCACGTTGATCTTCCCGCCTTCCGGTAAGGCATCAATGGCATTGTCGATCAGGTTGGTCCATACCTGGTTCAGCTCCCCCGGTCGTACGCACAGTTCCGGCAGCTCCGGAGGCAGATCCAGCTGTACCGATATATTCTTACTCTTAAGCTTGTGCCGCAGTATACGCAGGGTACTTTCCAGCCCATCGCGCAGGGATACTTTTTTCTTATCTCCCCCGCCGTCCATATGGGAGTACTCTTTGATAGATCCGACGAGGTTGGCAATTCGTTCGGAGGCTTCCGCTATCTCACCTACCAGCCGTGTGGAGGCCAGTACGTTGGTGACCCAGTCCAGTACCGGGGTCAGGCTCTGCTCCGGTACGCTAGTACCAATCACGTCCAAGTCGTCGGTAGTGAAGTTATAGTCCACCAGGGTTTCGGCTATCTCAAAGCTATTGTTCACGTTGTGCTCCTCCAGCCAATCGGCCAGTTCATCCTCCCGCGCAGACTTCTCCATCAGTGAAAGCTGGCGCTGGTCTGCCCCATTCAGCTTGTCCAGCAGTACCGTACTTAGCTGATCTACCTGTTCACTGGTCATCTGGATTGACATCAGAGCTTTCAGCTTTTCGGGTACTATGCCCAGCTGCTTTTTGAGCGCCGTAGCACTGCGTACCACTGCCGAGGCCGGGTTGTTGAGCTCATGCGCCAGCCCCGCCGAAAGCTTTCCGAGCGAAATCATTTTTTCGTTCTGCTGCTGCACTTTGGTGAAGTTACGGACCCGATTGAGCATCAGGTGCACCAGTACCTCTACCAGTTCATCCTGCGTTTCGATCATTTCTCTGAATTGGCTCCGGTGTAGTCGCAGCAGCGTTGTATCGCCTACGGCCATGGCGTTGCCGGTAGCTGTCTTCAAACGCGAATAGGGAAGTAGTCCTCCGATATACCCTTTTCCATTGTCTTCGAGCAGGCGCTGTTCGTTGTTCTGGACATGGTAAAGCCGCATTCGCCCCTCCAGTACAATCCAGAGGTAGTCTACGGGGTCATCTTTCTTGAAAACATAGTCCCCATCCTGCAGATGTATAATCTCGCCTTGATCCACCAGCCACTGCAACTGTGGCTCCGGTACCGTCGCCAGATTTTCGTTCTTGATGAGCTCCTGTAAAATGTCCATACATAGGTAGTTCGGGATGTTCCATTAAGATAAAAGTAAACTACTTTGTTAGGTAAAATAGCGTATTTCTGCCGTAAATAAAGCAGACCTCCGGCCCATAAGCTCTAATCTCCGGCAGAGGGAGGGCTACAGGTACCTTAGTGGATCGTTGCCTTTTACTAAATATCTCCCGGTACATGGATATAAGTATCTATAAATGTACTTATTTAAACTATTCAGTAAAAGCAATTTAGAACTGCAGCCTCAACGCCAGCTTCTACTCGCTTTTAGCTGTGTCCACACACTATAGAAATCCGTGAGAAGTCTACCTCTGACACTGAGCATACTCCTCTGCCTAGGCCTGCTTGCAAAAGCCCAGCAGTATACCGCTTCAGTAAAACGCTATGGCCCGGAAGATGGAATGTCCCACCGGGAGGTGAACGCTATTTTTCAGGATAAGCAGGGCTTCATGTGGTTCGGCACCAAGTTTGGTCTCAACCGTTTCGATGGTCTAAAGTTTACGAGCTATACCAAAGAGCGGAACGGACTTGGCTTTGACGATATACAGTCTATCGCGCAGGATGCCGACGGGTACTTGTGGCTCCTGGGGCCGTATGGCCAGTCACATATTACGCTGTTTAATCCCGTAACCAATGAGGCTGTTTCGTTTGAAGAAAAGTTTAAAAAACGGCGTCCCTCCGCCTTATTTGATACTCCTCAGCGCCTGCTCGGTAGTGCCAACGGAACCATATTCTTTACAGACTACCAGCCGGCTGTTCTTATTTCGTACCATCCCAAATCTGGATTGCAGTATGTATCCTTGTCACAGTTTAAGAGGCTGGCAGTGTTTCAGGTCACAGCCCGCAATACGGTCTGGGCCATTGCGGATGACAAGTACCTGGTTGAACTGACCCCGGATGGGCGTATCCTGCATCAGTTTTTCCATCCCGAGGCATCCATAATCATCTGCTTTGGACAGCGTAATGCCGGTATAGAATTTTTCTATTCTGCCGATGATCCGTCCGGGCAAACTCCTAAGTTATTTTATAGCGTAGACGAGTCCGGGCAGCGTCGTCAGTGGCCGTATTCGTTGCTAAAATCGTTGAATCAGTACATTTTTCCGGTTTGTTACGCATTTGACCGCACCGGCCTGATCTGGGATGGAATTAGCCTGCGGGATTCAACCAAAGGAGTTGTACTGACTATCGACGGTCAGACGTCGGGTGACCCGATTGAGAACAGAAGTTTTTTCCGTGACCGGAACGGTCTGTTCTGGTTAGGTACCGGTTTTGGTGTGTATCAGGTAAAGCTGGCCGAAAACCATTTTCAGAGATTATTCTATCAGGAAAATACGAAGGAGAAAAATGTAGCGGCCATTCGGGGCATTACCGTACAAGGCGATCAAGTCTTCGCCAATCTGGAAAACATTGGCCTGTATACCTCCCACCGACTGGGCGGAGTACCCAGGAGGTTGTATATACCCAAGATATTCCAAACGAATAGTGATGCTTTTGCTTCCGCGTATGCGCTAATGCATGATGGGCAGGGTACGCTCTATGGCGGCATTAGTGACCAGCTTGTTCGTTACAAACCGTCTACTGCTTCCCATACCACTACAGACTTACCCAAGGGCTCGGGCGCCTGGACCCTTCACCCGTTTGGTCATGAACAATGGCTACTGGGAGGCCGAAGAGGGCTTTTGCTGTATGAGGCCAAGCAGGGACAGCTAAAACCTTTTATACAATACAACCAATTTACTGAACTGGCCGAGGCCCATATACTTCATATTGCTCCTGACCGGCAAGGTACCTTCTGGATTTGTGCCAATACCGGCCTATATACCATCCATCCTCAAAAAGGCATAACGGCGCGTTACTGGAGCGGGGGAGGGAGCGATTTCTATCTGCCAGCCGAAAGTTACCAGCATTTCTACCAAGATACTCAAGGAATATACTGGCTGGCTACCGCCAACGCCGGACTGATCCGGTGGAACCGACGGCAAAACCAGTACCGTCAGTTCCGGCGCAGCGAAGGCTTGTCCAATGACAATATCTACGCCGTGTACCCCGATGAGCGGGGACACCTCTGGATGAGCAGCGACTACGGCATCATGCAGTTTGACCCTACCCGGTTTACTACCCGGGCCTATTTTGTGGAGGATGGTATTACCCATAACGAGTTCAACCGGATTGCGCATTATCAGGAGGAGAACAGGCGCATCTACTTTGGGGGGCTGAACGGGATTACGGCATTCGATCCCCGTGATTTTCAAAAGCAGAAACCGGAAGCTGAGTTGCCCCTGCGCATCACATCATTACGGCAGTACAATCATGTAGAGGATCGAATCGTCGATAAGACAGATGATGTGATAACTACGGGTACCATTACCATAGAACCCGATGACCGTTCCAGTGAACTGGATTTTGCCCTGCTTAATTACGTTAATGCCGAAAAGAACGTGTATGCCTACCAATTCAAGGGCATTGGCAAAGAGTGGACCTACCAGACGGAACCTACACTACGGCTGAACAACCTACCCTACGGCGACCATCAGTTATTGATAAAAGCACAGGCGGCCGACGGGCAATGGTCGGGCAACACGCTGGACATAAAGCTGGTGGTAGTGCGGCCGGTCTACCTGCGTACCTGGTTTCTGATTGGGTTGGCCCTCTTGGTAGGAGCCAGTATATGGGCATGGCTACGGTGGCGTATCTGGCAACATCAGGTAGAACAAATACGACTGGAAGCTCAGGTCAGGCACGCCACTACCCGCATTGAACAGGATAAAGAGATTATTGAGCAGCAGGCTCAGGATCTGATGCGGCTCAACGAGGCCCGCTCACACTTTTTTGCTAATATTTCGCATGAGTTTCGTACACCTCTCACGGTTATACTGGGCATGGCTGCCGAGCTCAAAGGCTATAAGCCAGAGGTACAATTGCCACTGCTTCAGAATGCAGCCGGACTGATCGAGCGCAACGGCGCTAATCTGCTAAGGCTGATCAACCAGATACTGGACCTCTCCAAAATTGAAGCCGGGGAGATGCATCTGAACCTGGTGCGCGCCGATCTGGTGTGCTTTACCCGCTATCTTGTTGAATCCTTTCAGTCGATGGCTAAGGCCAGGGATATTCAACTGCATTGTGTTCTGGAGGTAGAGACCTGCGTAGCTGATTTTGATCGTGACAAGCTGCAGGACATTCTTTCTAATCTGCTGACCAATGCGCTGAAGTTTACCCCCGGGGGCGGGCACGTCTCCTATCAGTTAAAGCTTCGGGACAGCTGGCAGCCCTTAAATCCACTAGGATACCATGAGGAACTTTCCCCAACCACCTGTTTGAACAAACCCTGGATTCAGTTCAGCGTGAGCGATACCGGACCTGGTATTGAACCGGCCAATCAGCCTAAGGTCTTTGACCGATTCTTTCAGGCCGGGCCTCGCCAGGCCGGGCCTCGCCAGACGGACAATCAATCAGCTTCGCAGCTCAACGGCACCGGTATAGGACTGTCGCTGGTACGTGAACTGGTGTTGCTCATGCACGGTGGGCTAGCCGTCAGAAATCTGCAGGGCCAGGGAGCCGAATTTGTGGTCAGCTTACCATTTACCTGTCAGGCGCAACTGACCCAGGAGCAATTGGTGGCTCCGGTACTAGTCAGCCCAGAGCTATCCAGTCTGGATGGGTCCGGCCTGGATGGGTCCGGCCTGGATAGGTCCGACCTGAATGGCTCTCAGTGGAGCGAGTCGGAACAGCCCGCTTCGGTAATCCGGCCAGTACTGCTGCTGGTAGAGGATAATGACGATGTGGCCGCCTACATTCAAGCCTGCATCGGAGCCTACTACCAGGTAATACGGGCCGAAAACGGCCAGGTGGGCATTGACCTGGCGCTGGATAAAATGCCGGACCTGATCTTAAGTGATGTCATGATGCCACTCAAGGATGGGTTTGAGCTGTGTGATACACTCAAAAACAACGAACAAACCAGCCATATCCCCATTGTTTTGCTAACCGCCAAGGCAGCCGCGAACGACCGCATCGCCGGATTACGGCGCGGAGCCGATGCCTACCTGGTCAAACCCTTTCTACGGGAAGAGTTGCTGCTGGTATTGGGTAACCTGATCCAGACCCGGCGCCTGCTGCAGATCTACTACAGCCAGCTAGCTCTGGGTACTATTCAGGATAATGTGGCCCCTGCCGGACCAGACGAGCCACTGGAAGATGAGTTTGTGGTTAAGCTACGTACTACTGTAGAAGCCCACCTGGATAATGCCCAGTTTTCGATAGATGATGTATGCCAGCTAATGGGCATGAGCCGAACTACCCTCTATAAGAAGATGACAGCCCTGACAGGCCTATCCATGAACCGGTACCTTCGCGCATTGCGTTTACGAAAAGCCCAGGAGCTGCTAGCTACTACTACCCTGAACGTTTCAGAAGTAGCGTATGCCGTTGGCTTTGATGATCCGAAGTACTTCAGCCGGGTATTTTCGGAGGAATTTGGCACTCCTCCTGCCAATTTTCGCCAATCAGCCAAGGGCTGAACAATTCTCCACCTATTCAGGACAATTCTCCACCTCCTTCTGGGCCTATACTTGTAGACTTGTGCTGCTGTTTTATTACTCCCTAAACCAGGCAGCACTTGCCCTATGAATCTACCAATTACTACCGGAGGAGACGTTCTCACTCATACATTTCGCCGTCGCGAACCTAGCCTGTTGAAGCCTGCCACTACTGAGTCTGCTATGGAAAGATATTTTTCCAAGTACCGCGATGAGATTATAGGCGGAGACCTTTTCATAAAGACACCCTATCATAGTGGTGTCAGAATGATCTATGCTGACTGGACTGCCAGCGGCAGAATGTACTATCCGATCGAGCAGCGGCTTCTGAAAAAATTCCTCCCGCTGGTGGCCAATACGCATACGGATACGAACCATACCGGATCGGCCATGACCTATGCGTACCACGAAGCACAACATATCATAAAAGAACATGTGGGCGCCAATGGAAACGATATACTGATCAACTCGGGCTCCGGAATGACCGGCGTAATCAATAAGCTGCAAAGAATACTTGGCTTAAAGATTCATGAACGTTTTCAGGACCATATACAGATAGCCCCGGAAGACCGCCCGGTTGTATTTACTACGCACATGGAGCATCACTCCAACCAGACATCATGGCTGGAAACAATAGCGGAAGTAGTAGTTGTAGAGCCGGATGAGGACTGCCTGGTATCCGTTGAGAACTTCAAAGCAACCATTGACCGGTACAAAGACAGAAAGGTAAAGATCGCTGCGATTACCGCCTGCTCCAATGTAACCGGCATCATGACTCCCTACTACGAGATAGCCCAGGTAATACATCAGGCAGGAGGCGTATGTTTTGTGGACTTTGCCTGCAGTGCACCTTATGTAGATATCGATATGCACCTTAATGATCGCTCAGGAAAATACTTGGATGCGATTTATTTCTCTCCCCATAAATTTCTGGGCGGGCCGGGCTCTACCGGAATTCTGGTCTTTAACAAAAAGCTATACACCAATTCTGTCCCTGATCATCCGGGTGGAGGAACTGTAAACTGGACGAACCCCTGGGGGGAACGTAGCTATGTAAGCGATATAGAAGCCCGCGAGGATGGTGGTACGCCCGCTTTTCTGCAAACGATACGTGCAGCTCTGTGTATGCAGCTCAAGAAGGAAATGAGCGTGGAAAAAATACGGAGAAGAGAAGAGGAAATAATAGACCTGATCTGGGACGAATTGTCAGCCATACCTAACATCCACATACTGGCTAAAAATCAGAAGAAACGATTAGGTATTGTATCATTCTATATAGATGATCTACACTATAACATAGGGGTCAAATTGCTGAACGACAGATTTGGCATCCAAACGCGGGGCGGTTGTTCGTGCGCTGGTACATACGGACATCACCTGCTAAACGTATCAAAAACAGTATCTAAGGGAATATGCGATATGATTGACACGGGAGACTTATCAACTAAGCCTGGCTGGATACGACTATCCATTCACCCGACCCACACCGACCATGAAGTAAGATATATGGTGAATGCTATAAAACAGCTTGCGCTGCATTTCCGCGAATGGGAAAAAGATTACGACATCAACTATAAGGACTCGGTCATTAAGCATAAAGACAGGAGCTCAGTAGAAGAGCTGGAAATGAATGTACAGTACTGGTTTGAGAAACAATTTGCGTAAGCTAATATCCTACAATTAACTATTCCGTACTATACTATGGTAACGACAGCACCACCGCTTGTGAGCGAGAACCCAGGCGTTCCGGCAATGATCACTCCCTACTCGAGCCTGGGACAGCCCACTGAGAAAACAAAGTGGTGGGCCCCCTTGGGCTGGCTGCTGGTAGCCTTTTTCTCATTGATATTTTTTGCGCTGTTCGTTGCGCTCATACCGGTGATGCTGCTGGTAATAGCCATTCAACGTGGGCTAATAAAGAGCAGGTACACGTATCATCGTAAACCCGAGGACCTCCGGGTCGCCATTATCGGTGGAGGCTGGAGCGGCTTACAATGCCTTGAGCGGTTTAAGAAGCGAGGCGTGTCAAACGTTGACGTATTTGAGCGATACGATGATATAGGCGGTACCTGGAACAAAAATCTGCGCTATCATGGCTTGCAGATCCACGGAAACATGACGGTAACCTCGTTTGATGGGCTTCCATATAGTACCGATCGTGATATACAGGGGGGAAAGGTAATGGCCGAAGAAGTGGAACGGTACATCCATCGTTTTGCCGACGCGAATCGCTTACGATCGTACGTTCAGTTCAATTCAAATGTAGATTCGGTTGATTATAACTCAGCTAACAAGAAAGGCACGATCAGGATAACCGATACCTTAACCGGGGAGCAACGGGAATCAGGACCTTATGACATGGTCATATGGGCCTCCATGGCTGCATTTGGTGATGTACCGACTATCAAGGGAGCTGAAAAGTTCATGGGCAAGCAGTTGCATACCATCCAGTATAAGACCGCCGACTTCAATGACATTATAGACAACAACAAAAAGGTAATCATAGTAGGCGGGGGCAAGGCGGCCTGCGACGTGGTACTAGGCTTTCGCAGGGCCGGGTATAAAAACTTTACCTGGCTAATGCGTAAGCCTTATTTGTTTTATAAATACGAAACGTTGTTCCATGATACTTCCTTCATGAATAAAGTGAGGGGTATGAGTTACCTGGCTACTGTACTCTGGACGGGTGTTTCTTCCAGGCTGGGCGCTATACTCCACTGGTCATCGGGGTACCTGTATGCCTATGGCGACCCACATACTGATTTCAACCATTTTCACGGCGGAGTCTTATGCCCCACCCAGCGTAAGGACCTTAAAGATGTACCTTATAGCAAAGGGGAGATCGTTGAGTTCAGAGAAGACAGCGTACTACTCAAAGATGGCAGCGAACAGGATTGCGATGTAGTCATATGGGCCACCGGCAATAAAAGCGGCATTGATACCCTGAAACTGGCCAGGGATGGCGAACCGTTCAAGCTGGATACCAACGCCAAGCTGTATAACCACTTCATTGTACCCCAATTACCGGTGATGGCCTCTTCTACGGCCTTATGGACAAGTTTTGGTCCGATGCGGGCCACTAACTCCGCCGATCTGACTATTCACCACCTTTGTGTGCGGAAGGAACGTACCCAGAAGCAGATGGAAAGGGTAGCCAGCCGGCAACTAAGCAGGAATAGTCTCCTCCACTCCTTCATCTGGGCACACAATACCTGCTGGCTTCAGCAGTGGGTGTATTTTCATATTGACCTGATGCTCGCCGGTATTACGCCCGTGGAGTCCTTCCTGAAACATGCCATTGAGATTTTTGTGCTTTCTAAAGAAACCCCTATGGAGTTTAATCTGCTCCCTAAGCAAAGAAGCTGATAAGGGATAGTTTAGACCCCTTCACTACAATTTATCCCCTTTTACTAATAAACAACACACAGTTATGGTCATACGGATGCTCAACTTTGAAGTCGATCCCCAGCAAAAGGCGGAGGTATTGGATGCAGTAGGTACTATATTGCCCAAAATTAAATCAATAGACGGATGTGAGAAGATCATGCTCCTGACCCATGAGGATCAAAAGTTTGGTCTGCTGGGTTTCTGGACAAGCAGGGAACATGCCGATGCCGCCTTAAGCATTATTGGCCCACAACTACTGCCTGTGGTAAGTAAGTTAGCCAAAGGACCGGTAGCACCAGTGCTGTACGATGTACACCAGTCGCTAGACTAATTCCAACGACTACATATCCATCCGCTAATTCATACCAGGCACAGACATTAGTACTGATTGCCAAAGAGCAGCTACTCTTATCAGGTAGCTGCTCTTTTTTGTAGTTACATCGCCGGTTTCTAAAATCAGCTATCGGTTGTAGGGTGTGAGCTGGTACCGGGCTTTTACCTTGATTACCTGAGCTATTTTCATGAATACAATCTTAGGTACTTCTATTTTATGGTCGGTCAGGGCTACTTCAAAATCCGAACTGATGCTGATGGCTTTGTCTTTCACAATAAGTTGTCCTTTCAGGGTCCGGTTCTGGGTAACGCCATGGATGGTGAATGCTCCCGTTGTGCTGACCTCGTAGGTACCGTTCTGGGTATAATCTACCGCCTGATCTACCTTAGTACCTATGAACCGGTACCTCCGCCCGTTACGTATACGCAAAGCTCAGGAGCTGTTATCTACTACTGCCCTCCATGTTTCCGAAGTAGCTTATGCCGTGGGCTTCGATGATCCTAAATATTTCAACTGGGTATTTTCAGAAGAATTTGGTACGCCTCTCGATAATTTTCGCTATTCGGCCAGGGGCTGAACAATTCTCCACCTTTACGGAACATTTCTCCACCTTGTTTGACGCTGAAAGCCGTACTCTTGTGCTGCTGTTGTATCGTCTCTTAAACCACTCAGCAAACTGCCTATGTATCTACTTTTTACTTCATTCGCTCAGCGAACCCTCGAGCTCTCCCCCAGCTCGTTCATCCGCCTAAATTCGCAGCGGCAATGTCCTGGCTGGCTAGTATCCTGCTCCCGTGCCGTATGTATACTGCCAATGCTTGTAGCCAATGTGCTGAATGTGAGTGCCCAGAGCAGCGGCTGCTCAACCCCCAGCTTTGCCCCGGCAGTACCTTATAGCTCCGGCGGTGATAACCTTAATTATGTAATCACGGGGGACTTCAACAGCGATGGCAAACCCGATTTAGCAGTAACGAACGCTGGCTCCAACAATGTTGGTGTACTGCTGGGCAGTGGTAATGGAACCTTCGCGGTTGCTAACACTTTCCCTTCTGGTGGAGGTGCGCCATTTGATATCACAACCGGCGACTTCAACGGTGATGGAAAACTGGATCTGGTGGTGGCAAATTTTAACTCCGACAATGTGGGTTTGCTGCTGGGCAATGGCAATGGCACCTTTACGGCTGCCACCACCTTCCTCTCCGGTGGAAACGAGCCACTTGGTATATCAACCGGCGACTTCAACGGCGATGGAAAGCTGGATCTGGCGGTGACAAATCTAGCCTCCGACAATGTGGGTGTGCTTCTGGGCAATGGCAATGGCACCTTCGCGGCTGCCACCACTTACCCCACCGGTGGCGACGTGCCATTTGGCATCGCCACCGACGACTTTAACGGCGATGGTAAGCCTGATCTGGTGGTGACAAATGGAGTCTCTAATGATGTTAGCATCCTGCCCGGCAATGGCGATGGCACCTTTGCATCTGCCGTCACCTATCCCACCGGTGGTGGTGCTCCCAGGGACGTAACAACCGGCGACTTCAATAGCGATGGTAAACTAGATCTGGTGGTGGCAAATCTGTCCTCTGACAGAGTTGGCATCTTCCTGGGCAATGGCGATGGCACCTTTGCATCTGCCGTCACCTACCCCACCGGTGGTGGTCAGCCATATGGTATATCAACCGGCGACTTCAACGGCGATGGTAAACTAGATCTGGCAGTGACAAATCTATCCTTTGACAATGTGGGTGTGCTACTGGGCAATGGTGATGGCACCTTTTCAATTGCTACCACGTTCCCCTCCGGTGGCAACCAGCCACTGGGTATATCAACCGGCGACTTCAACGGCGATGGTAAGCCTGATCTGGTGGTGGCAAATTCCAACAACAATTTGGGTGTTTTACTAAATATTTGTGTGCCGGACAGCGACGGTGATGGTGTGCCCGACTCTCAAGATAACTGTCCTCTAGTCGCCAATGCCGATCAACTCGACACGGATAGTGATGGCCAAGGCAACGTGTGCGATACGGATGATGATAACGATGGCGTAGCCGATGCCCAGGACAACTGCTCCCTGCTGGCCAATGCCACCCAGGCCGACTTTGACAAAGATGGACAAGGCGACACTTGTGATGAGGATGATGATAATGACGGCGTTACGGATGCCTACGACTGCGAACCGCTGAATGGCAAAAAAGCTAAATACCTGGTGTGTCACAAGGGAAAAATGTTGTGTGTGGATGAGCGAGGCATGCAGGATCACCTGGCGCATGGTGATCAGCTCGGCACCTGTAGCCCCTCGCCTGCCAACGCTCGACTGAGCGCCGAGCCCGGTCAGGATGAGCTGCAGGTGCAGGTGCTGGGCAACCCGGTTAGTGGCCGCCAGGTAGAAGTCCTGATCAGCGGAGCCACCGGGCAAGCCCTGCGAGTAGTACTGGTGAGCCTGCAGGGGCATGTAGTGGATCAGCAGCAGGTAGAGCAGGCCGAGCCCCAGCAGCGGGTGGTGTTGTCTGTAGGTGCTAGCCCAGGTGTGTACCTGCTGCGGGTGAGCACGGCTAGTCAGACTCAAACCGTACGACTGCTGAAAGTCAATTAAGCCTTTCATCGCGGAGTTAACGCCAGCGCACTTCTATCTGCCTGTTCTTTCTGAGTAAGGCTAGTGGGAGTGCGCTGGCTTGTTAGCAGCGGCAATGTCCTGGCTGGCTAGTATCCTGCTTCCTTGTCGTATGTAGGGTTACCTGTGGTCAGGAAGGTAGCTAAAGGGCCGGTAACACCGGTGCTGTACGATGCGCATACCAGCTTATAGCCACAACCCAGAACTTTTACCCTCATTGATACTTACCAAGGCTTACGTTTCCATTGATAAAAAAAGCAACTACTCTTTTCAGGAGTAGCTGCTTTTTTATTGGATTATATCGCGCCTGCTACCGGTTGTATGGAGTAAGCTGGTACCGGGCCTTCACCTTGATTACCTGCGCTATTTTCATGAATACGATTTTAGGTACTTCTATTTTATGGTCGGCCAAGGCTACTTCAAAATCCGAGCTGATGCTGATGGTTTTGTCTTTCACAATAAGTTGTCCTTTCAGGGTCCGGTTCTGGGTAACGCCATGGATGGTGAATGCTCCCGTTGTGCTCACTTCGTAGGTACCATTCTGAGTATAGTCCACCGTCTGGTCAACCTTACCCCGAAAAGTGGCCGTGGGGTACTTCTCCGACTCCAGGTAGTTTTCGTTGAAGTGCTCCTCCATCAGCTCATTAGGAAAGTCAAAATCCCGCATGTTCATCCGGATAGCCAGTTCACCCGTGGAGGTATTCAGGATCGCCTGCGTCTTCTTATTGACGGCGGTGATATTCTCAGCGGGCGTTTCGGAGAAGAAGCTGGTCTGGCCCGTAGCGGTAGCGTACAGATTGCTTTGAGCCCGTACAGGTCCGGAAGCGGTAAGGCCAATCAGTAGTAGAAGTATGTATGTGAATAAGTACCTGATCATAGTAATGGTCTCTACCAGTCCGTGGCCGCTCGTTTGCTTTTCTTATCCAGGCTGAACGTTCGCGATATATTAAATCCGTAGTGTATATCTCCCTTGCCCCATGTACCTACTGTTTCGCCGATAAACTGCTTCTCGATCATGCCCAGCGAATTGGTAAAGTGCAGCTGGAATACGTGCCCGCCCGTTTCGATATCAAAGCCAACAGCCAGGGAGTTGTAATAGGGCAAAGCCGCACTACTCTTATCGCGCAGGGCCCAGAAGTACTCGCCATTGAGCGACACCCGCTTACTGATCTTGTAGCGGCCACCAATGCCTACCGCCAACAGTAGCTGATCGTCCGCTGCCAGCTCGGGTTGGTTACGGTACAGGTAGGTAGGCGTAAGTTGTAGGGAGAGCCGCTCGCTGAACTTACGGGCTATCAGTACCTGTCCGGTATAGGAGAGCTTATCCTGAAAAGAACGCTCCTGCTCGCCGGGTATGAATGATCGCACCGTACGGATAACAGTACTCCCAAACAAGGTAACGGATACGGGTACGGTACGGGCGCCGGTAGTCTGGCGGAGGACGCGGTACTTTCCAAAAAAGTCATAGGCTTTCTGCTCGGAGCTACGCCCGATGCCAATCATCAGGTTATCGGTGACGCCGTATTCCAGCCCCAGGCGTATGGTAGCCTGATCCAGCCCAAACAGCTCGTAGGCGCCGGAGTTGAGCCGCCCGAAGCGGTGCGAGATCCGGAAATCCATGTGGTTGCGCTTGACGGTTTCTACCGAATGCCCGTTGATAATCCGGGTGGACTTGAAGGTAGCCACTACCGGAACGGTCGGCGGTACAGCCTGTTTTTCAAGTTCCCCCAGCAGGTCATCTTGAGCTGCGCCCAGCAAGGGTATCAACAAAAAAGGTATAATGCGGAGTAGTTTCATAGAAGCTGCAATTATTCGTATACCCGGAGCGAGTTACCATTCTGGCTGAGTTCGGTTTTGTACACCTTCAGCGGCGACGCTGCCGGGCTTTGCTTGACAGTACCATCCAAATTGAAGGCCGACATGTGGTTGCTGCAATACATGTCGTTCTGAGCCAGACGGTACTGTACGTTAGTACCCTCATGCGTACACCTTTTTGATAGGGCCACGTACTTATTACCCGAGGCCAGCGCTACTATGACATCCCCGGCTATGACGAACTGCCCCTCTGTCTTCAGCTTATTATAGTTGCTGTTGGTGAGGTCGAGGGTGAAGTCGATACTACTGCCGGTAGCCTTGCCCGTAAGGCCGGCGGTACTACCCGTCCCACCGTTGTTGTTCCCTCCAGGCTGGGGGTCATCATCTCCGGAGCTACATGCGGTGAGCGTACCCATGCAGTAAAAGGCCATCAGTGCCGACGTACTTAGCCCCAGGCTCCGCAGAAACTCGCCCCTTTTCAGGGTTTCTTTTTCGTTAATTTCCATGTTTATAGCTGCTAGTTATGTTGAAACTACACTCAAAAGTACAGGGGCCTCTACTTTTTGAAGGCGGGTACATACCGTACCGACATCCATACGCCCGCTGTAAATAAGTTGACCTTACCGTATCCGACCCGACGCAACGGCACCCGTACGTACGGCTCTGCCAGCAGCGACAGCCGGTTGGAGAAGCGGTACTCATAGCCGGCCGAGGCATTGAGGTGGCTCAGCCAGTACCATCCCGTCTGGCCTTCCCAGCGCCACCGCTTGATGCTGGGGTCCGGGCGCTCGTAATTGTACTTGTATACTTCTTTCTGCATGTGATACGACGATACGCCTGCTCCTGCAAACCAGGTAGCGCGTGTACTCCGTGCCAGATCGTATCGTAGGTTCAGGGGTACTTCCAGTACCTTGCAGTCACCGTCGATGCTAATCGGCTTGATGTACTGCGTCCAGTAAGCTGGCCACTCGTACTGCCCCGGAAGCGCCCGGTAGGCTTTCAGGCTCCGGATTACACCCGACTGTACGTACAGCCGATCCATCACGGCATACTCAATCAGTAAGGAGGTAGCCGGACCGGGATTGGTAAAACCTGTCAGTCCCACTGAACTCATATCTGGCGATACGCCCAGCCTTACAGCTAACTTCGGAGCAGAGGCCGGCCTCACAACCGACGGCTCAGCCACTTGCCCCGAGTCAGTGTAGCTAATAGATGGCAGCGACAGAGGTGTAGTCATCCGGAACGTCTGGCGGGGTAATAGGGCGTTTGCATGGACGGCTGTGACCTGCTCCGCCGGGGCTGCCTCAACAACCCCTTCCCTGAATGTGCCTGCGACTGTACCTGTTTCTTTACGTACTACCTCTCTACTTCTGACTGGTAAAGAAGGTCCGCTGGCCGGAGGAGTTGCCCCAGCCACCGTTTCCTTCCTGTTCCAATGGGGTGCCCCGTCGCCCTCCTTCCTACCAGCCAGGCTGGATCGTAGACGCACTCCGCCTGCGTCCGGCTGACTCCGGGGCAATATCTTCCGGGATGTTGCCTTTTCCTTTCCTGGAGTACCCCGGGCTTCTTCAGGTATTTTAGGTTCGCCCCCTTTTGTATCATGCATTGCATTACGCACATCCTCCGGCTTTTGATGCACTTCCTCGGTATTCATTTCTTTGCCCGCCTTATCACCTCCTGTCGGCACAGCTTCTGCGGGATTAGAAGGGGTAGTCGCTAGCTTTTCCTTTGAGTCTACAGAAGTACCTCCCCAGTAGTAGAAACCGAGTCCTCCACCTACCAATAACAGTAGTACTACCGCTCCCCAGGGCCACCATTTCCGGAGCCACCCTGACGTAGCTGGTTTGGTACCTGCATCCAGTCGCTCGCGCAGGTTGTCCCAATCGGCGGGTTCAAAGGAAGGATTATGCTCTTCAGCAGATATTCTGAAGAGCTCATCCAGGCGGTCATCTGGCCACTCGTTCATAGTCATCTGCATTTTTTTTTGATAACATCACCTTTAACTTTTCACGGGCTCTAGAAAGGTTCGATTTGGAACCTCCAACCGTAATGCCCAGCTTCTCAGCAATTTCCTCGTGTGTATAGCCATCAATGACAGCCATGCTGAAGGTCACCCGGTAGGCTGGCGGCAACTGCTGGATCATGCCGATCAGCTCTTCGTGCGCTAGCTGACTAACCGCCGTCTCGTCAATGGAAACCTCCGCCAGTTGTACATCATCATGCACAGTCTGCTGCCGTGCTTCCCGGCGGTAGTTGTCGAGGGCGGTGTTGATCATGATCCGGCTTAACCAGGCTTTGAAGGAACGCTCTGAGTCAAACTTTTCCAGCTTCGTGAATACCTTCAGGAATCCATCGTTCAGGACCTCCCGGGCCTCTTCACGATTGTGGGTATACCGCAGGCAAATCCCCATAGCATAGCCGTAGAACTGCCGATAGAGCAATTCCTGACTACGACGGTTACCGTGCAAACAGCCGTCGAGCAGTTCAAGAAGAACAGCGGAGTTGTACTCGGGCATGTTTTAATGCTTTTAGGAAGATATACGACCGAATGTAAGGAAGGGTTGCGTTAAGTGGTACTACGACGACTAGTAAATTTATGCAGACACAAAAAAGCCTGTAAGAGTAACTACTCCTACAGGCTTTTTATATAGCTTACTGTAAACCCTATCAAGACTTCAAAGCAAAGTGCAGGCTCGTGACCTGAAACCGCTTATTGAGGTAGAGGCGGTGCGCGTCGGTACGGGCTTCGCTTACTCCGGAGTCCAGATGTACTTCGTCAAATCCTTCACGCTGTGCGTAGTCCAGTATCCAGTCCAGCAGGGTGCCGGCGTAGCCTTTGCCCCGGTACTCCGGTAGCGTCGACAGATCATCAATATAAATATACTTCCCTCTGAACAGGTTATAGCCTGTCTCGAATACGGCCACCGCCGCTGCCTCCGTAGAGCCAGCCTCCTTCCCCTCTTCCACAAATATCATCTGCCGGTTATCAGCCAGCGTACGTCGAATAGCCTTATCATAGGCTCTATCTGAAAGTTTGGGACGAAGCGCCTGCACCGCCCGTCGGCATTTGAGCAGATCTTCGTCAGTGGTAGCCACCAGTACGGGAATCATCCTTTGAGTATAGTCAGGTTTTTCAGTACGTGTCCCATTTTATCGCGCTTCGTCCGCAGGTAGCGCTCGTTGTGGGGGTTTGCGGCTATTTCAATGGCGATAGAATCTACTATTTCCAGTCCGTAGCCCATCAGACCAACACGTTTCTTAGGGTTATTAGAGATCAGCTTGATCTTGGTCACGCCCAGGTCACGCAGGATTTGTGCTCCTACTCCGTAGTCACGCTCATCCATCTGAAAGCCCAGCTCCAGATTGGCCTCTACGGTATCCCGGCCCATTTCCTGTAGCTTGTATGCTTTAAGTTTATTGATTAGACCTATTCCACGACCTTCCTGATTCATGTACAGTACTACTCCTTTGCCAGCTTTATCCACCAGCTCCATGGCAGCGTGTAGCTGACCTCCGCAGTCGCACCGGCACGAGCCGAATATATCACCCGTTACGCAGGAGGAGTGTACCCGTACCAGTACAGGTTCGTCTTTCTCCCAGGTACCCTTGACAAGAGCCAGGTGCAGGTCGCCGGTATTGAGCTGGCGGTAAGCGATCAGGTCAAAGTGCCCCCAGTCGGTAGGCATATCAACTCCTATCTCACGCTTGATAAGGCTTTCCTTCTGCAGACGGTACTCGATCAGGTCTTTAATACTAACGAGCTTCATCCCTAGCCGGTCGGCGATCTGACGCAGCTCGGGCAGGCGGGCCATAGAGCCATCCTCATTCAGAACCTCGATCAGAGCCCCCGCCGGCGCCAGTCCGGCCAGACGGGCAAAGTCCACGGCGGCTTCGGTATGCCCCGTACGACGAAGTACTCCGCCCTGCTTGGCTTTGAGAGGGAATATATGTCCGGGACGTCCCAGATCTTCGGGTCGGGTATTCGGATTGACCAGAGCTTGTATTGTTTTGGAGCGGTCACCGGCCGATATACCCGTGGTACAGCCGTTACCCAGCAGGTCTACGGATACTGTAAAGGCCGTTTCGTGCGTCGCTGTATTCTTCCCTACCATCATTTCCAGCTCCAGAGCATCACAGCGCTCCTCAGTAAGCGCCACACAGATAAGCCCTCGCGCTTCGCGCGCCATAAAATTTATAATTTCAGGCGTTACCATCTCGGCAGCGCATATCATATCTCCTTCGTTTTCACGATCTTCATCATCAACAACAATGATGATCTTTCCCGCTTGCACATCTTTGATGGCATCCTCTATGGAATCAAGGGGAATTTTGGTACTATTGTTGCTCATTAGTCAGGCTGATGGAAAATAGTTAAGCAAATAATCACGTTTAAGCGGTAAAGGTACAGGGTTAGCTCCGAAACTCTTAATTTTGATTAGTTAATAAACAAAGCTTTAGGGCAATCCGTTTCTTGCCCGCTCTTTCTGTCAGAAAATCAACTGTTTTTCTCTGGATTGTGAGGCAAATTCTACAAAAAACACACGTATTGGGGCGGTATTTATTGTTCAGTCTCTTTTTAGTGACCGGACTACTAATAGCCCATGAGGGGAAGGCACAGTTATGTGAACTTGGAGGAGGAGGCTTTATAGTTAGACCTCAAGAGGGCTGTGCACCGCTTACCGTAGTAGTTGAGGATACAGTTAAAGGATCTAATCCTTTACTACTACAATGGGCCTATAATTATCAGGGAGGAAATATGCCTGCCTCTACTCGATCACTGACACATACCTACACAAGACCAGGAACGTATACTATTTTACAGGCTGGAAGTAGTACAGTAAATGCAGGATTCACAGCTTGTAAGCAGGTAAAGGTACTTGATACGACTCCCCCTAATGTAGAGGTGATTACCTGTACAGACGGTAAGGTAAAGCTTACTATAGTCAATGATACCATAGCCCAGCAGTATGACCAGATCGAGATAAACTGGAATGATAGATCGAGAAACGACACGCTAACCAAAGGGCAGTTGCTTGAGATACAACATACCTACACTGGTACTGGTCAACGCCAGATTAGTATACGTGGTCTTTACAAATCAGGTGGTTGCGGAGGCGGAAGAACTAATAACTATCCGGTCACTCTGAATGATGTACAACTTGACAGAGCTACGATAAGCCAGGTGGAGAGCCGCCCTGACGGTGGTATAGCCGTTACCTATATAGGAGTAAGAGGAGCCGAGTCGGAGGTGATGGTTAAGTCCGGCGGCGGAGCTTACACCGGTACGGGGTTCAAGAGTAGCTCAGACGCCAATCAGCAAATTGTGGTTCCTTCCCTGGCTCCTAATCAGGTACACAGTTTTCATATTAAAACATCGGATGTCTGCGGAAATAGTAAGCAATCTAATGAGGCCTGGAGTACCAGCCTGGACACCAGAGCTGAAAACAAACGTAACATATTAAACTGGTCCAAATATCCAGTAACTGCTGGATTTACAGAGTACCAAGTACTTCGGAATGGAAATATTATAAAGCAATATACTAGTGTCGACAGCCTCTCCTTCGTCGATACCAATGTACAATGCGGCGAAACCTACCGCTACCAGATCATCACCCGCACCGCCCAGATAGTATCTATTTCGGCGCCGGTTGAGGTTACGGCCATATCCAACGAAAATCCAGCAACTATCACCAATGCCTTTGTGAGTGTCGAACAGAATGGAAGTGTTTCTGTACTGGCACTTCCACCAACTACCGGGGCTACTACTACCTTTAAGCTAATCATTGAGCGGGCCGAAAGCGGCAGCGGTGCCTTTCAGCAAATAGCTGAACTGACCAATAGCAACCGCTATACCGACGCCACCGCCAAGACCTCCGAACGCTCCTACTGCTACCGCATCACCTACGAGAATGCCTGCGGCAACCGATCCACTCCTACTGAACCCATCTGTACGGTATGGCTGCAGCATACCGGCACACTGATCCGCTGGACCGGCGACAAACCGTTCACGAACCAGGTTGGCAACTATTATGTAGTCAAAATTAGTAACTCGGGGCCGGCACAGGGAATTGACGTAGGTACCAATACCAGCTATAACCCTCAACTCGACAGCCCTGAGGAGCAGGAGTACAACTACCAGATACGGGTTCACTCACAAAACGGAAGCTTCATCAGCTACTCCAACCAGGTCTTCTTCCGGCAGGAAGCCTCCCTGTTCTTGCCCGACGCCTTCTCTCCCAACGGAGACGGATTAAATGATGTCTTCGCAGCCAAAGGTATATTATTTGAATCCTTCCAGATGCTGATCTATAACCGCTGGGGCGAGGTAGTATACCGATCCACAGACTCTTCGCAGGGCTGGGATGGTACGATTAACGGTGAAAAAGCCCCGGAAGGAAACTATATTTATCGCGTTGAGATAAAAGACAGCACCTCCAAACCCTTCGTAAAGTCAGGAAGCTTTCTGCTTCTGCGCTAAATGCCTTATCTTTGTACTTTATTCTGGTAGCATTAGTTAAAATTTTAAACTGGAAGTACGATGTTCGGAAATATGGGTGATATGATGGGCCTGATGGGTAAAATGAAGGACCTGCAGGCTCGGATGAAGGAAGCTCAGGAACAACTCGGTACCATTACCGAATCGGCCGAGTCAGGCGCTGGTATGGTACGTGTGACCGTAAACGGCCATAAAAAAGTAGTATCCCTGGAAATAGATAACGACCTGATCAAGCCGGATGACAAAGAAATGCTTCAGGATCTGGTAGTAGCAGCCGTTAATAAAGCACTGGAGAATATAGAACCTAAAGTGAAAGAGCATTTGCAGAAAGCTACCGAAGGTGTCCTTCCCAACATACCGGGGTTGGATCTGGGCGGCTTTATGAAATAAATGCCGTTTGAATGTCACAGGTTGCCATTGTTATCCTGAATTACAACGGGAAACATTACTTAGAACAATTTCTTCCCACCGTGCTTACCCACTCCTCAGGCCATGAGGTGTGGGTAGCCGATAATGCCTCCACCGATGGGTCACTGGAGTGGTTGCGTGCGCACCATCCGGAGGTACACCTACTTCAAATTACAGACAACAAAGGGTACGCCGGAGGCTATAACTATGCTCTTAAGGCTATTGAAGCCTCGTACTACGTTTTGCTCAACTCGGACGTGGAGGTTACCCCCGGCTGGATTGAGCCCGTGATCGCGTACATGAAGTCGGACCCGCAGATTGCTGCCTGCCAGCCCAAGATCCGGGCCCACGACCTGCGCTCCCACTTTGAATACGCGGGTGCCGCGGGTGGCTACATGGATTACCTGGGGTACCCTTTCTGCCGCGGCCGTATCTTCGACACCCGTGAGGAAGACAACGGCCAGTACAACGATACCTCGGATATTTTCTGGGCTACAGGCGCGTGCCTGTTTATGCGGGCCGATGCTTTCCACCAGGCGGGCGGCTTTGATGAGCGCTTCTTTGCCCACATGGAAGAAATAGACCTCTGCTGGCGTCTGCTGAACATGGGCTACCGCATCACCTACTGCGGCTATTCCAAGGTATATCACGTAGGCGGTGGTACGCTGCACAAATCAAATCCCCGCAAGACCTTCCTCAACTACCGCAACAACCTGATCATGCTGTACAAGAACCTGCCCATAGGCCGGCGCTGGAAGACCATCTTTATGCGTCTGGTACTGGACGGGATATCGAGTGTGCGCTTTATGGCTACCGGAGCCTGGCCGGATGTATGGGCTATAGTACGGGCGCACTTCGCCTTCTATGGCATGGTGCACGACTTATCCAAAGGGTTGAAGCGAACTACCTACCGGGCACCTCTGTACTACCGTAGTGTAGTGTGGGAGTACTTTGTGAATAAGAGATATACTTTTCCGGAGCTTCCGCAACTATACAAGAAGGGCTTCCCTATAGCTCCCAAATCGTAGGGCTGTTGTGGCGGCGCCAGTGCTTGCGCAGCTCCATCCAGAAGGCCAGCACCAGGTAGATGATGATAGGCGAGCCAAAGGTAAGAAAGGTAGTATAGATGAAGTACAGTCTGATGCTGCTGGCCGAAATGCTAAGCTTCTCTCCGAGTCTGGCGCACACACCAAAAATTTGGTCTTCTACGTAATAGCGAATCCGGTTCATACCCTTATAGCTCTGATTAACGTTCCAAATTAATAAGTTTTGACAATGGTAGCAAATCCAATTTGTATGCTTTATGTAGTAAAAACTTATTAATTATACGGGCTATAACTTCCGTTAAATCAAATTGTTTTGACGAAATAGTTGGAATCCAAACAATTTTTGTTTCTTTGCGACTGAAGAATCTGTAAAATGTTTACTTCTTTGGCTGACAAAAAAGTATCAAACAATCTTATTGATTTGTATTGGGAGCATTCTCAAATCCATTTCAATACCTGGATAATTGTGTTTGCTTCTACCCTTGGAGCCGGCATTTACAATTCTTAACCTTTTTTTATTTATTTAATTTTTCATTTTTATTATCATGCAGACAGGTACTGTAAAATTTTTCAACGAAGCCAAAGGGTACGGTTTCATCGTTGAAGACGACACAAACAGGGACATCTTCGTTCACGTGACTGGCCTGGGAGGCCTCACTATCCGTGAAAAAGACCGCGTTGAATTCGAGGTCGTTGAAGGTAAGAAAGGACTTAATGCCGTTCAAGTAAGAAAAATATAACTTTTCTTTTTCTGGCAGTGAAAACAAAAAAACCGCGGCTCTGCTGCGGTTTTTTTGTTTGTATCATTTTAACATGTATTAGCCGATCCAGCCTTCTACTTCCTCTTTCTTAGGCATAGGAGCGTCGATCTTCAGCTTCTTGCGTAGCCCTCCGAGGTCATTGAATACCTTATTCGGATTAGCACCTTTCAACTGCTCTATGGTCATCAAGCCCATTTTCTGCAGAGCGGGTATCCATACCTTAGGTACTCCGGCAGCTTCATAGTCAGCATCCGTAGCCATTTCGGGCTTCTTCTCGGCCCGCATCTGCGGGAAGAAAAGTACTTCCTGAATGCTGGAGTTGTTGGTCAGAAGCATGGTCAGGCGGTCGATTCCAATACCGATACCGGCGGTAGGAGGCATTCCGTATTCAAGCGCCCGCAGGAAGTCGTCGTCCATTTCCATGGCCTCATCGTCACCGCGCTCTTTCAGGCGTAGCTGGTCCTCAAATCGCTCGCGCTGGTCAATGGGGTCGTTCAACTCCGAATAGGCATTGGCAATCTCCCTTCCGTTGACAAACAGCTCAAAACGCTCAACCCGTCCCGCCTTGCTGCGGTGCTTCTTGGTCAGCGGCGACATCTCCACGGGGTGGTCGATGATGAAGGTAGGCTGGATGATGTGCTCCTCTACCTTCTCTCCGAATATCTCGTCGATGAGCTTACCTTTGCCCATGGTATCGTCGATCTCCATGCCCCATTGGCGGCACTGCGCCTGCAGCGACGCCAGATCCTGCTCTTCCACGTTGACACCGGTAAACTTCTCTATCGCTTCTGTAATGCTCAGGCGCGGATACGGACCGGCGAAGTCCAGTTCCTTATCTCCGAAAGTAGCCTTAGTAGTACCATTTACGGCACGAGCTACCTGCTCCAGTACCTGCTCGGTCATGGCCATCATCCAGTGGTAGTCCTTATAGGCTACATATAGCTCTACGGTCGTAAACTCCGGGTTGTGAGTACGGTCCATTCCTTCGTTCCGGAACAGCTTACCAAACTCGTACACGCCATCAAAACCACCTACGATCAGGCGCTTGAGGTGAAGCTCCGTAGCAATACGCAGGTACAGGTCTTCGTCCAGGGCGTTGTGGTGGGTCTTGAACGGACGGGCCGCCGCTCCTCCGTGGATCGACTGCAGTACGGGTGTTTCTACCTCCAGCCAGCCTTTGGAGTCAAAGTAGTGGCGCATGGTAGTTATGATCCGCGACCGCTTTACGAATATATCCCGCACCTCGGGGTTTACGATCAGGTCCACGTAGCGCTGGCGGTAGCGCAGCTCAGGGTCGGTGAAGCCATCGTATACGTTTCCTTCGTCGTCGCGCTTCACTACCGGTAGCGGACGCAGCGACTTGGTCAGGATCTTGAACTCCTGTACGTGGATCGATACCTCACCGGTCTGGGTAGTGAACACAAAACCTTTCGCTCCGATGATATCACCGATATCGAGCAGTTTTTTGAACACAGTATTATACAGGGTCTTGTCTTCGTCGGGGCAAAGGTCGTCGCGCCGGAAGTACAGCTGAATACGACCCGTGTTGTCCTGCAGCTCAGCAAACGAAGCGCTACCCATAATCCGGAAGCCCATGAGACGCCCGGCTATAGTTACACTTTTATAGTCTAACTTATTATTCTCGTAGTTTTTATGAATATCGGCAGCCGTAACGTTGACTTCAAATTCCTCGGCGGGGTAGGGATCAATCCCCAGCTTCATTAGTTCTTCACGTTTTTGGCGGCGAAGTATCTCCTGTTCGCTAAGTAGCATTTTAGTTATTAGATAGTTATGAAAAAGATAACTCTTTGATAGGCAAATTGGTGTGCAAAATTAGCAAAAATTTCGACTGGTAGAGCCATGTACTGTAAGAGAGAAGGCTACACTATATCTTTTACCTCAGCTATTGATGCATAATCTATTTAGGTATATATTTACCCTTGCAGGACATCCGAAAGAAGTACCATGAACAATTCCCAACTCTATAAAGGCAGCCTCAGTACTGTACTGCTGAAGCTGCTGAAAGAGAATGGCCGCATGTATGGCTACGAAATGACTCAGAAAGTAAAGGAACTTACCGCTAATGAAGTAGTCCTTAACGAGGGCGCGTTGTATCCGGCTCTGCATAAGCTGGAAGCAGAGGGTCTGCTGACGGCCGAAGTAGTACCCGTAGGAAACCGTATGAGAAAGTACTACGCCATTACTCCCAAAGGACAAACCGAAACTGAAAGCAGACTCGCCGAGCTGGAAGAATTCGTGAAGCACATGCAGCTACTATTAGGAGCGAAGCTATCGCTGGGCTAACAGACTAATTTTGAATAGGTACTATTTATAAGAGTCTCGTGTATTAACAGATACTACCATGCATACTCCTACTCCCCTAACCGACGCGCAGATCGATGCGCTGTACAGCTTTGTTAAGAAGAAAAACGTTGACTACTACGATCTGCAGCTAGAACTGGTAGACCACTTGGCAAGCGAGGTGGAGCAACAGATGGCCGCTGAGCCCAGTGTATCGTTCGAGGCAGCCTTACAGAAGGTATACGCCCGTTTCGGGATCTTTGGGTTTACCGAAGTACTGGAACAAAAACACAGAGCCTTGGTTCGCCGCGATGCCCGAGTGTGGTGGAATCAGCTGAAAGCGTTGTTCCGGTTGCCGCTCCTGCTTAGCTCGGGCCTGGCGGCGCTACTCCTGTGCGTTGCTTTTGACTACTTTGATGCTACTATTTTTCTGATACTTAACGGCTCTTTGGCCGGTGCGGCGGGTATGGCGGCTACTTTCTATTTTTACAAAAGTCAACCTAAGAAGGGGTATAAGCTCTCTATGATCCAATACTACCGTCTGCTCCAGGCAGCTATTGTTTTCAATCCCTACCAGAGCTTCTTCATAAGTTATACACTGCTACTGCCTACGCTATCGGGAGGCTGGCTGCTACTCATCCCGTTGCTTTGCTGGCTGGGCTGGTTAGTTTTGGCGGCCGGAGTGCTGGCTTATCAGGGGCTCCTACGCGAGCAGCAGCGACTCTATCCACTGGCCTTTATCTGACAAACTATTTGGACCAACCGGGGGTTACACCATCGACTGATTGACCATTAACTCCTATGCCCGAATTACCCGAAGTAGAAGGATACCGCCGCTACCTGGAAGCTACCTCGCTCCACCAGCCCATTGAAGATATTGAGGTGGAAGACACCAAACTGCTCACCACTGAACACGCGCTGCTCCTCGAAGCCCTACGCGGTGCTTCATTTACGGGTACCCGACGGGTAGGTAAGAACCTGTTTGTATTTACAGACCGACCGGGTGTAATCCTGCACATGCACTTCGGTATGACGGGCGATCTGGAGTACTACCACCAGTCATTGGACCGTCCGCGCCACGCCCGTATTGTAATCTACTTCAGGGGCGGGTACAACCTGGGCTTTATCTGTCCGCGCAAGTTTGAGCGCATGGGGCTGGTCAATGATATCGAAACCTACCTGCGGGATAAGAAAATTGGCAAAGACGCTCTGGAGTTGACCGTGGAGGATTTGGCCATTGTGCTTGCAGCTCGCAAAACGGCAGTTAAATCTGCTCTGCTCGACCAGCAAGTGGCGGCGGGCGTGGGCAACTGGATAGCGGACGAGCTACTCTTCCAGGCGGGCATCCATCCCGAAAAACAAGCGAACCAACTATCCCAACAGGAGGTAGAGGCTCTGCACAGGGCCATTCAGGAAGTACTTCGCACTGCTATCGAAAGGGAGGCTCGCTACGCCGATTTCCCACCTTCGTACATCATCCACGCCCGGGCGTGGGACACCTCTCCCTACGAGGATGCCGAGCAGCACCGGCAGTGCCCCCGTTGCCATAAGCCAGTTGCTCAGAGCAAGGTTGGAGGGCGCACCACCTACTTTTGTGAACAGTGCCAGCCAGTTTCTTCCTGAAAATTATGTAGTTTGAAAGGTCATAAACCTAAACCAGCCTTTCATGAAAGTAGTACTACTCACCCTTTCCGTCTGCCTGTTATCTGCCCACTATACTTTCAGTCAGAAACGCCCCCGTGAACTGGGTATCAAGATTGGGGTACTACCCGTAGGTACGCATAATGCCATTACGGATGTAGCAGGGGTCAAAGTCGGGCAGGTTACGCTGGTACAGGGTGCGGATGTACGCACCGGCGTCACGACCATCCTCCCGCACGAGGGCAACCTGTTTCAGCAGAAAGTACCTGCCGCCATCTACATCGGGAATGGCTTCGGTAAGCTGGCCGGCTACACACAGGTGGAAGAACTGGGTACCCTCGAAACGCCCATTGTACTAACCAATACCCTCAGCGTACCTACCGCTGCGGGTGCCCTCATCGACTGGACACTCAATGGAGCCGGTAACGAGCAGGTACGCTCTGTCAATGCGGTAGTGGGTGAAACCAACGATGGTTACCTCAACGACATACGCGGGCGCCACATTAAGAAAGAGCATGTACTGGAAGCCCTACAAAAAGCTCAGGGTGGTGCCGTAGCCGAAGGTAACGTCGGAGCCGGTACGGGCACGGTGTGCTTTGGGTGGAAAGGCGGCATAGGTACTTCTTCGCGCAAGCTCCCCCAAAAGCTGGGTGGCTACACCGTAGGGGTACTGGTGCAGACCAACTTCGGAGGCGTACTCCAGATTGATGGCGTACCCGTGGGGGAAGAGCTGGGTAAATATTCTTTCAAAGAATCACTAGACAAATCATCCGATGGCTCCTGCATGATGGTGGTAGCCACCGACGCACCGCTGGATGCCCGCAATCTGAAGCGACTGGCGAAGCGGGTATTTATGGGTCTGGCCCGTACGGGTGGTATTGCTTCTAACGGCAGCGGCGACTACGTCATCGCTTTCTCCACGGCCTACCGCATCCCCCACGACACTACTCAACCTACCTCCAGCGTAACGCTCCTGCACAATGACTACGTGTCGCCCCTGTTCCTGGCGGCCATTGAGGCTACCGAAGAGGCTATCATCAACTCCCTTTTTGGGGCCGAAACCATGACGGGCAGCCAGGGGCATACTGTAGAGGCGCTCCCTAAGCAAAAGGTACTGGAGCTGATGAAGCAGTACGGGCGGGTGAAGTAAGTATTCTAGTGAGAAAAAGACAGCCAGCCTAATAGGACCTTATTAATCATAAGTCCATTCCGTCACTAGTAAGGTGGCTGAACTCCTATCTATATGGATGATTAGAAAATAATATATATAAACCATATATTCAGCGTGTAGAACTCTACTATCTCCTTCAACGAACCAATCTTTGCTGATTACATAAAAGACTGCGTCGTTAAGTTGACTATGAATAAGAAAGTACCTATCAAGTAGCTTAACAAAATCACCCCTATCACCCCCCCAGTTTGGTTCGTTTACAAAATCAACTAAAAACTTTGTTGTCTCTCCTTTACTATACTTTTTAAAATCAGCTACTTTGGTATGCTCCATATCAAACGCCTGTTTTAGAAATAGACCACCCGGGTTATTCCTAACTATATCCAATAGTGACTCATTTGTAAAATGGCTTGAATGGATAAACAGATCAATAATATTATCATCAGAAATATTACTGAGAAAAGTAAAGGAGAACTCCGTCAAATTGATTGTTTGATACCTTTCCTGGATTTCCAAGTGTCTTTTAAGTACAAAGGACATGTCTATATTTCTGCAACTGCATTAAGCACTCAAAAGTACCAAAACCTACCCCAGCACCTGCCACACCCCATAGCCACTTACCAGCAGAATGGATGCCACGCTGATCCAGAAAAACACATCGTACAGCCGGGAAGGAATGAGAGCCTTGGGTAACTCGCGGTAGCGGTACACCCAAGCGACCCACACAATCAGGATCAGGAGGACGGAGGTAGCAATACCGCCCAGAATGACCATCATGACAGGCGACTGGAAGAACAGGAAGAAAACGCACCACGCAAAAGGGAATATCCAGGAGAAGATAGCGATGGAGCGGCGGCGCTCCTCCACGGTACCGAATGGGAGCCAGCCCAACTGCCCGAAAGCATCGCCGTACACCCGCGCCCAACTGGCCGTAGCCGTAAACAGCGTGGAGTAGAGGGCCGTAAAGGCTCCGACCAGAAACAGAGTTTCAGCCCAGGGACCCAGTGTTTCGGTAAAGATTCGTGAAAGTACTTCGATCATCCGGTAGCCCTCGGGTACTTCGCCACTGCGGTGCAGTACCGCCGCCCCCAGCAGGTAAAAAGCCGCAGTTACTACCGTATATACGATCATCGACAGGATAGCATCCAGGTACATGACGTTGATCCAGCCTTTGGCGCGCCGGGCCCAGGCTTCGCTGCCGTCGTTGGGGCCGGTGTAGGCCGCATAGCCTTTTTCGATGCACCAGTAGTTGTAGTACATAATCTCATCGCCGCCTACCCCCGTGATGCCAAAAGCACCGAAGGCTACCGCCACGGCTTCGGGGGGAAGATTAAAGCTAATCCCTTCCTTGATATCCTCCCACCGTATGGCAAAGGCAGTACCCTGAAGCAGCCCCAGTGAGATAAGTACTACCGACGAAAAAAGGACAATCATAACCAGCGAGCCTTTCTCAATGGGTTTATAGTAGCCCCGGTACACCAGCAGCGCCGTGATCAGTGCCGAAAGCAGCGCCCATATATTCACGGATATTGCCGGGAAAGCCATGTTCAGTACAATGGCCACGCCTCCAACGATACCACCTACCTGCAGCAGCTTCAATCCCTGCAACGACAGCCATAGCCACAGGCTCCAGTGGGTACCCCGCCAGCGGGCACCGGGCAGCCTATTGAAGTTGTACATCGTGAAAGTACCCGTATAGATAGCATTCTTGCCAAATTCCAGCTGCAGCGCCACCTTCACCAGACAACTCACGATAATCACCCAGAACGTCACGAATCCTGCCTTGGCCCCCAGCGTAGTAGTAGCTATTAGTTCGCCGGAACCCACAATGGCCGCTGACATAATAAAGCCGGGACCCAGGTAGCGGAGTTGACCGGGTATGGTTTGGGGAGGATCAAGTGGTTGAGTCATGGATGAGGATTTAGGAACAAAAGTGGCTTCTGGCGGAATAATACTGTTTTTCAGAAACAGATACTCCCCCAACTACAACCTGTTTGAGTAATACCGAAGTAGATCAGCTACCTCCCGGGCCGAAGGGGGAGCGGGTAAATCTTTTACAAAAATCTCTTTTGAAAGGGGTAGCTCGAAGGGCATACCCTTCTACTCAGGTACTGAATCTTTTAGATTATGAATAGCAGATCTCTCTCGTTTTTCCTCCCGCTGGTACTCTCAGGAGCATTCCTCTTCTTAGGATCAGGCTGTAGCCGTTCGGGCGCCGGTGGGGGATCAACATCTGCTACCTCAAAGGCTGACCAACCTAACTTCGTCATTATCCTGATGGATGATCTGGGCTGGGCGGACGTAGGATTCAATGGTAGTACCTACTACCAGACTCCTAACTTAGACCGGATGGCGGCGCGTAGCGTGCAGTTTAAACAAGCCTATGCTCCTTCACCGGTATGCTCCCCTACCCGGGCTTCGCTGCTTACGGGGCAGCACCCGGCTCGCATGCAGATCACCGACTGGCTGCCCGGCCGCACCGACCGGCCTTCGCAGAAGCTACTGCGGGCGCAGCTACTGCCTGAGCTACCTTTGTCCGCCACTACCTTACCCGAAGCCCTTAAGCGGGCCGGCTATACGACGGCTCACATTGGGAAGTGGCACCTGGGCGGCGAAGGATATGGGCCTTTGCAACAAGGCTTCGACACCAATATTGCCGGTGACCACAGCGGTACTCCTATCAACTACTTCTACCCCTACCGCAACCGCCAGACCGGAAAGGAGCAAATGGTCGGACTGGAGCAAGGCACCGACGGCGAGTACCTGACCGACCGGCTTACGGACGAGGCGGAGCGTTTCCTGACCCAGCAGAAAGGTGGCCCTTTCCTGCTGTACCTGGCCCACTACGCGGTACACATTCCGATGCGGGCGAAACAGGACCTGCTCACCAAGTACCAGCAAAAAGTACCTACCGCAGGTACCCAGCGGAACCCTTACTACGCCGCCATGATCGAAAGCATGGACCAGAGCGTAGGGCGTATTCTGCGCAAACTGGAAGAACTGGGGCTAGACCAGAATACGGTGGTGATATTTACGTCGGATAATGGAGGATTGTCGGTGGAGGAGGGACCCAATACTCCCGCTACGTCCAACTACCCGCTACGGGATGGCAAGGGGTACCTTTACGAAGGAGGTATACGAGTACCCCTGTTAGTATTATTACCAAAAAGCCGGCAAAAACCTTACGAGTCTCAGGTACCTGTCACCCTTACTGACCTCTACCCTACCCTCATGGATATGGCTGGAACCAAAAGTACCAGTACTACCGACGGAAAAAGCTTGGTACCTCTGCTGCAGCAACGCTCCTTCCCGCAGCGGCCCCTCTACTGGCACTACCCGCACTACAGCAACCAAGGCGGTCGGCCCGGATGGGCTATCCGTGAGGGAGATTACAAGCTGATTGAATTTTTTGAGGATGGATCCCAAGAGCTGTACAACCTGAAAGCCGATCCGGGAGAGCAGCATAATCTCCTGAAAGAAAATCCTAAGGTAGCCACTGCACTTACCGCCAAGCTTCATAGCTGGAGAAAAGATGTAAACGCCCAGATGATGAAACCGAATACGGAGTATAAAGGAGAAAGGGAGGAAAGGAGGAAAGAATGAAAGTGCATTGTACTTGAATGAAAGATGCCAACAATACAGCGAACCATGTAAATGGATACCCCTTCACTCATTCATACAATCACTCATTCACTCAATGTAGAGACCTCCGCCACCAGCCATCCCCCTACAACCAGGTACTCCACCGCTACTACCCATAGGCTTTCGGCGAAAGGTACCTGTCCGTAGGCCAGGTAGGTGAAAGGAAGCAACGCCGACCACACCACTGGGTACCTGAATCGGGTGAGGGCTCCCAGCGCCACCAGGGGTACTACGTACCACGGGTGGACAGTAGTTGCACACAGCAGGTATACCGTCAGGATCAACAGGGCCCGCTCGTACAGGGAGAAGGGGAGCTTCCGGTAAAAGGAAAGAAAAAGAATAGTTGTAAAGCTGATCAGCGATAGCACCGGCCCCAGGGTACCAATGGGATTATAGCCCACCAGCCAGGTACCTACCGCCCGTAGCAGGTAGTACAGGCCAGCGTTGAACTCGAAGCGCTGGAAGTACAGCCCAAGGCTATCGGACATGTTGTACCAGATAGTCCAATCCAGAAAAGGCAGGAACGGAAGCAGTACACCGATACCTACAATCACTACGTACCTTATCTGTTCTCTAAGTCTCAGCCGACTGATCAGCAGGGGAAGGAAGATGAGCGGCAGTAGCTTTACTCCCACTGCCAGCGCCAGCATCAGAGCCGAAAGATGGAGTCGCTGATTTTTCCAGAAGTAAAAGCAAGCCAGCAGGAAGAAAATAGTCAGCCCCTCGTAGTGGATATTACCTGTTAGCTCCGCAATCACTAATGGATTCAGTCCGTACAGCAGTACCGACCGGCGAGCTTTCAGTTCACCTCCCGCACTGTCTTTGACCAGTTGATACACTAGCCACAGCGAACCTACTTCCGCCAGTAATAGAGGGACCTTTAGCCAGATCGCCGCCGAATAAGTACTCCCCCCTACTACCGTAGCTACCGCAAACCAACCCTGCAGCAGCGGCGGATATACGGTATAGTAGTCGGGAGAATTTAGCTTTTGAAAAAGCTCCTGCCCCAGTCCTATCTCCTGCGCCCAGCCTTTGTCTATAATATCGGATGGTAGGTGCAGAAAGGGATTGTAGCCGTGCGACAGGAGCCGCCCGTCCCAGATAAAGCGATATACATCGTCCGAAAGCGCTGGCATAGCAAACAGCCATAGCAGCCGAAACAGGACTGCCGCGCCCACAAAAAGCAGGAAGTCTTTTTCTACCTGCTTTATCCACAAGAGACCGTACAGCAGGAACAGTCCGCACCAGAGGAGCAGTAGCTGCGCGGTATCGGTGCGGGGGGTAGCATAGGCCAGCCACGCATGACCTACCAGAGAAACCGCAAGCCAACTCCACTGCCCGTAACGGTTCATGGCCTCACGAGGGAATGGCGTACGGAATAAAAAGCAACAAAGCTGTACCCCAGCATCAGCAACAGATGAAATCCCACCGCACCGAATTGCCCCGTCGCCAGCCCGTACACCAGCCCCGTAGCAAAGTAAAGTACCAGCAGCATCTCTATCCACGTTAGGGGCGGGATGCGCCGGGCGTTGTACGCATTACTTTGCCAGCGGTCAGTACGGGTACGCACGTTGAATTTGGGGGTACGGACAAAGGGTGATTTGCGGCCCAGGAAGCCCTCTATCACGGCTACGGCATTGTGTAGCGAAAGGCCAAGCATAATAGCCAGGAACGTGGGGAACAGGATAATAAAACTCCCGATGCCCGATTTCTTTTGAAAGGCCGTCCAGTAAAATAGGGCCAGGATGACCATAGTTACCTGAAAGAATGCCAGCCAGCCCCACGGTACTCCCAGCCACAGCATAGGTACGCTCAGCAAAGCGATCAGCAGCGTACAGATAAAAATGGCACTGTTGAGCAGGTGGAAGGAAGCGTGCAGTTTGGTAGTGAGCGGGAGCGAGCGGTCGCGCCACACGTGGAGCAGATTTTTACGGGCACACTCGGCGGCCCCTTTGGTCCAGCGGTATTGCTGCGACTTCACGGCGGGCATGGTCACGGGTAGTTCGGCCGGCGACACCAGGTCTTCCAGGTACACAAATCGCCAGCCCCGCTGCTGGGCACGGTAGCTCAGGTCCAGGTCTTCGGTGAGGGTATCGGCTGACCAGCCCCCGGCATCTTCGATCGTAGCCTTACGCCATATACCGCCAGTACCGTTGAAGTTGATAAAATGACCTCCGGCGCTCCTACCTACCTGTTCAATGGTGAAGTGAGCGTCCAGCCCGAAGGATTGCATGCGGGTAATGAGCGAGTAGTCTTCGTTGAGGTGTCCCCAGCGCGTCTGCACTACCCCTACCTTAGAGTTCTGGAAGTAAGGTACTGTTCTTTTCAGGAAATCAGCGGGTGGCAGAAAATCAGCGTCAAAGATGGCTATAAATTCGCCCTGTGCTCTATCCAGACCATAAGCCAGCGCCCCCGCTTTGAAGCCGGTCCGGTCGGATCGGCGAATGTGTTCAATGGTGTATCCAGCGGCCTGGTACTTGGCTATCTTGCGGGCTATAATCTCGGTCGTATCGTCAGTGGAGTCGTCCAGGATCTGTACTTCCAGCTGCCCACGCGGGTAGTCAAAGGCTACGATGGTATCAATTAGCCGCTCTACCACGTATCGCTCATTGTACACCGGCAACTGTACCGTTACCTTCGGCCAGGGTACTAAGCCGGAAGTACTCTCCTCCGCAGCGGCCACCGTGGCAGCGGTGGCCGCCTTTCCTCCTTTTATCCCTTCCTGCCTTCCTCCCTTCTCCTTCCAGTACAAAATAACCAGACTCAGCTGCGTCAGGCTATACCCGAAGATAAACAGCATGGGTAGCAGGTACAGGACAAGGACGATGTAGGATAGGGTTTCGGACAAAATAACTACTGGTTCAGAATCACCTTACTGGTTTTAGTAAAGGCTGCACTCCGAACTCTAACCACATAAGCTCCCGGAGCCAGTCCTTTCAGCTCCAAAGGTATAACACTTTGCTGATTTGTAGAAGCTACCTGCTCCTGCCTGACCAGTCGCCCGTCCGCACTGATCAGCTCGATATGCACCGCCCCGTTCAGGTCTTTCAGCGATACATGCAACTGATCACTGGTAGGATTGGGATAAAGCATAACCGAGCCCGTCAGGGCCGGATCGGTAGCCGTCACGACAAACTCAAAAGCTTCGGACATGGCGCTGCTGCAGCCGGTCTGGGTAGTCTGTACGGCATAGCGGCCCGACTGAATAGGCGAGTATTCAGCAGCCGTAGCTCCGGCGATAGCGGTGCCATTGAAGTACCACTGATTACCCGCAGAGGCACTAGAGACCAGCTTCATATCCGCGTTGGCGGTGATGGTAGGTTTGGCAGGCAGGGGATTTACTTTAATAGTAACAGGATCGGACTCCGAAGTGCAGTACGAGGCAGTATACTGGATAACAGTACCATTATTACCAATGATCCAGCCATGATCCGGATCGGTGAAGAGGATGTCGTTGAATGGAAGCTGCTCCGGCAGGGCTACCCGTGTCCAGGTCTTACCGCCGTTGCTTGTCTCCAGCAGTACTCCTTTCAACGACAGATAATCAGCACCCTCGTACCCGATGGCATAGCCCCGGTTATGATCAAGAAACTTGATTTTAGTTAAGCTATATGGCTCCGTTACCGACTGGTCCTCCCAGGTTTCTCCGGCATCGGTAGTTTTGTAGATGAGTCCGTTGTGCCCCACTACCCAGCCCACCGATGGACTAGCGAAATACACATCGAGCAATGGTTTGTTATCCGTTTTTCTATCCCTCACGATAGTCCAGGTAAGGCCACCATCGGTAGTGCGGGCGATGCCTCCCCTGCCGGATACCACGTAGCCAATGTTATCATTCCCAAAGGACAGACCACTGATGTGCTCCTCATAAGGTACGTTGCCGTAGCCTCCTCTGACGCCGTTCGAAAAGATTTCAATCGGATATGCCTGATTATTCTGAAAGCGCATGACCAATTGTGACGATCCGGCAATTTTATGACTGTATAATTTACCCACCAAAACACCATTAGCGGGATCCCTCAAATAGCCATCCGAGAAATCAATCAGACTTGTGTTGATAGTCCCGTTGAAAGAGATGGGTTGCCAGGTAGCTCCTCCATCGTTGGTTACCTCACCTACGCGGTCTCCCAGTCGCCATCCAAAGGGAAGCTTGCGGCTGTCCTGGCTCCTTGCCTCTGCAAAGTGTATCTTATAGTAAGGAGCCTTAGGATGCGTCTCCTCCCGCTTATAGACCGAGCCATCTGACTTTACGCCAAGTGCCACATGGGTAGACGTAGCCGGATAGGTATATAAGCTCAGGACGTTTTCACCTCCGGTCATCCATAGCTCTTCCCCATCAAAAGCCGCTGAGAACAGATTAAAGTTCGTAAGTTTCTCCTGCACTACCTTCCACGATCCCTGACGGGTGGATGATTCGAGCTTGTACTCGCCCGCCTGTTTCACGCTTAGTACTGTATCGTTTTGTAGCGCCAGAGGCGTACCGTTATGCAGCCAGCGAAAGGTAGTATTGGGCTTACCGGAAGTAAGCAATCGCATACTATCGCCCTCGCAGAAGGTAGTAGCTCCCTCCACCCGTAAGGCAGGTTTGCAGTCCTGGGCATAGGAGTGAGCAGCGGTGAGCTGCAGTACAAGTGCCCCCAAAAAGGTATAGCGTAGATGGTGTTTCATGAGTAGAACCGGGTGGATGATGTAGTACTAAAGTACTGAAAATTATCACCTATACTTATATCACCCCCCAATAATTATCATACACCTTATTTACGAGAACTTATAGCAAAGAGGTTTTTCGATAACAGCTATAAATGCTAAAATGATTCTAAGAGAAGGTATTCTACAAAATTAGCTACTGGATCAGGATTACTTGTGTAGTTTTCGTGAAGGCAGAACTTTGTACCCTCACCACATACGTACCTGCGGCCAATCCTCCCACCTCAAAAGGTAAAATAGTGGTCTGCTGATTGGCAATATAGGTATGTTTTTGAGCTACCTTCTGCCCGGCCGAATTAATCAGTTCCACCAGGATAGAGCCGGCTACATCTTGTATAGATATGAATAACTGCTCGCTCACAGGATTAGGATAGATCACTACGGATGTACGCAGAATAGGATTATTGGCCGTAATAATGAACTCATAGGCCTCTGACATGGTACTACTACAGCCTTCCTGCGTAACCTGCACAGTATATCGCCCTGACTGAACAGGTGAATATTCGACCGAGGTAGCACCGGTTATGGCAATTCCATCAAGGTACCACTGATTACCTGTGGCAGCACTCGAGACCAGCTTCAAATTACTACCCGTTGTAATAGCAGGCTTGGCAGGCAGAGGCCTGGATACGACTTGTTTGGGTTCTGAGATAACATTACATCGCGATGTATCTACCGTTTCGACAGTATAGTCTCCACTGGCTACCGCTATGTAAGAGCTTACATTGGCTCCGGGAATAGTCGTACCATTGCGATACCATTGGTAACTGGATAGGGTGGAACTACTACTCTGTACAGACAGCTTCACATTTTCTCCTTCACAGAAAGTGGTATTACCCTCAGCCACCAGACTTATCTGGTACGGAGGGTTTATGACTACTTTCTCCGAGGTTCTGGTACAACCTGCACTGTTTGTAACCTTTGCCTCGTAAGTACCGCTTTCTGATATAACCAGATTAGCCGCTCCTGCATTTGTAATGACCTGTCCATTTCTGTACCACTCGTAGCGGTCTACAGAGTTAGAACTCTGTACTTTTATCTCTATAGTTCTTCCTTTACATAATGTCCTCTGGTATGGCACGTTCAGTATAAGTACAGGCAGGGGATTAATTATAACCTTTATTTCTTCTGACACTTTCTCACAACCAGCTGCATTTTTTACCTGCACGGTATAATTACCACTTTCGCCCACCTTTATTTGCCTCCCGGTAGCATTAGGTAGTGCAGTATTATTCTTAAACCACTGGTAAGTATATCCGCTGCCTGCGGTGGCAATCAAGTCCACCGTACCTCCTTCACAAAATGCGGTGGTACCACTCGCTGTAATCGTAGCCTCAGGTGAAGTACTCATCTGTATAGTTACAGGATCTGAAAGTGATTTACACTCAGAGACTACTAGCTTCAAAATAGTACCGTCGTTCCCTACGATCCAGCCGTGTTCAGGATCCGAAAAATTTATATCATTCAGGGTGTTTCGGGTACCGGTACTTTGGCGTATCCAGGTGGCGCCTCCATTTGTAGTTTTTAATACTATACCGTCTGCGCCTGCTATGTAGCCTATCTGCTCAGAAACAAAGTGTAGGGCATTTAAAGAAACATTCGTACCAGATAGCTGACTGGTCCAGGTTTGGCCACCATCTGTTGTTTTTAATATAAGCCCTTCACTATCAATAACCCAACCAACTTGCTCATTCACAAAGAAGCACCTCTGTAACCTGCTCCCTGACTTTGCCACCTGTACAGACCAGCTAGCTCCGGCATCGGTAGTTTTGATCAGCTTGCCATTGCTGGTAGTGATAAAACCAATCTGATCATTTACAAAGAACAGATCAAGCAAGGAGGTATTATGAGGATCACCAGAATCTTTGTAAGGAATAGCTATACGCGTAAGTGTGTTACTACTGAATTTGAACAGCGAAGTACTACCAGTACCATAAGGGTCAGCTGTAAGAAAGAAGCCTGATGATTCAATCTGTAGATAGGCTTTTGCAATTGTGTACCCTTCGTTGAAAGGTAGTCCAAAATCATCATAGATGTTTTTCCAGCTACTACCTCCATCTTTGGTAACGTTTAGGGTACGGAACCCTACTTTCCAGCCTATTTCGCCCTCTTTTTTATATCTAATCTGAAATAGGGTACTACCTCGAGTATTTTCTACTTTTGACCACTCCGCTCCTGCGATAGTTGACCTGATTGAAACGCTTTTAGAATCATCATGCAGAGTATTACTGGAGTTTGGCGCTAACAAAAGACGCCCGCCAACAGCCTCTCCATTAGCGTTAGAAGAAAAAGCAATTGATTTCAGATCCTGATACGTACGATTACGATATGTATCAGAGGCACTACCGGAACTATGAAGATCTACTAGCAATCCGCCTCTACCTACCACTAAGCCATTGGTTGAATTCTTAAAGGCTAATGCCTTGGGCAAGGCAGAAAATTCATTAATGTATGGCCTAGTCCATGCTTGTCCCCCATTAGTAGTCATCCATACAGCCCCACTACTTAATGATACATTAGGACTACTTTTATTGATGTAATTACCAATGATATATCCTTTCTGAGAGTCCTGAAAAAACACCTGCTCTACCATGAACTGAGATAGATAGTTATCAGTAATGAAGTGATCAGACCAGGTAGTGCCTCCATCTGTGGTTTTTTGAATTCTTGTATTGCTCAAGTCATAGAAGACAAACCAGCAGTTATTCCGGTCATACGCATATATTTTACCCCGATAATTGCTTCTCCGCGATGTCCAGGAACTACCTCTATCGAGGGTTTTGTAGATTGTATTCTCTGATACTACCCAACCCACACTCTCATCAACAAACGAAAAATCATGGAGCGAACCAGCATTAGGTACATTGAGAGTCACCCACGAACCACCTCCGTCGGTAGTCTTAAAGAGTCGCCCGTCGCCTAAGGCAAAGCCTACGTTTTCGTTGATGAACTTTATCTTTTGTATAGCATTCTGAATGGATATACTCTGCCTGACCCAGGTAGTACCTCCGTCGGTAGTCTTCATCATGAGTCCCTTTTCACCGGCGACCCATCCGGTCAGTGAGTTTACGAAGGATACGGATAAGAAATGGTTAGATAATCCTATCGGGGTAGTACTCCAGGTACTGCCGTCGGTAGTGCGCATGATGGTGCCATTGTCACCCACAATCCACCCGTAGTTATTACCAACAAACTGTACATCATTAAAAGAATTCCCCTGCGCTCCTGACAGACTCCACTCCCATTTTTCCTCCCGCCGGGTAGCTTCTACTCTGTATTCACCCGCTTGTTTTACGTGTAGTAGTGTATCTGTACTTTTTTCGATGGGTTGTCCATTGTGAAGCCAGCGCAGAGTTACTCCGGGATGTGAACGGGTATGAAGTACGGTACTTTCGCCTTCGCAGATAGCAGAGGCTCCATTGATACTTACAGCAGGTTTACAGTCCTGCGCTAAAGAAGCATAAAAAGGGACGGTTAAACCTCCCAGCAGGCATAGGTGTACAAGTTTCAGCATAGTGTGTGGATATAATAAAGGCACTGGTTAAGTAAAGTAACCAGATTTACTTATTATACACAAACTACGAGTGACCTTATCACCTATACTTAAAGATCCAGCTCAATATTTTATAACCGGCGAGAAGGGTACCTTTAAAGGTACCGGATATTTTGGAGTGACCAATGCGCCGGCGGTATGTAACGGGTACCTCACCCGTGCGAAAGCCCATTTTGGCGGCTTTGAGTTGCATCTCTACAGTCCAGCCGTAGGTGGTATCCTGCATGTCCATGTCCAGTAATTTCTGAAAACGTACCGCCCGGAAAGGTCCCAGATCCGTGTAATGTACTCCGTACAACCGGCGGATCAGGGTAGTGGCGAGCCAGTTGCCAAATACCTGCTGGGGCGTCATGGAGCCTGCCTCCCGCTTACCCAGCGCCCGCGAACCAATCACCAGATCCAGATTATGTTCGGTCAGATGGGTTACCAGCTGGGGCAGCTCCTCAGGATAGTCGGAGTAGTCGGCGTCGATAAAGACGATAATATCCGGTGGAGTGGGTTTGGCTTTAATGTACTCAATCCCTTTGAGGCAGGCATAGCCGTAGCCTTGTCGGGATTCATCCAGCACGGTAGCCCCGGCTTCCTCGGCGGAACGACGGGTTGCATCGCGGGAGTTGTTATCTACTACTACTACTTCACGTACCCAACTCTGGGGCAGGTCTTTCACTACACTACCCACTGCATTTTCTTCATTAAAAGCAGGGATGATTACATCAATAACTGGATACCTCAAAGTGTCTATAAGTTGATTAAACGGTAGCGTTTTGAAAAACTATGGGATTATTAACCAAAACTACCTAATTTACACATCTCATATAGTACTTTTATGTGCAAAACTCAGCAGGAGTGTTAATAAGTAAACAAAGGCGGAAAACTATGCAATAATTCTTCAATACGGTCACATATACATGCTGATTATTAACTATTCAAATTATTTATTCTATATAACATAGATTATATCTGTCGCCAAGTCATCTTCAGTAACCTTACCTATTCGCTGCTCCGCAAAAATATTTCTGTGAAATAAGCTACATCCACTGAGTTGTCCTAACTTGCCCCGGAACTATCATCCATAGCCATATCTGGACAAACCTTTACCTTGTATGAATATTTCCTTTGTGGGCGCCGGTAATGTAGCCTGGCATCTGGCGCAGGCTTTCGAAAATGCCGGACATGTCATCTGCGAAGTGTACAGCCGTGACCCACAGAATGCCCGCAAGCTTACTTCGGTACTATACGATGCCGATATACAGCCGGATCTGAATTTTGCTGATAGTGACGCGGATTTGCTCGTTATTGCTGCTTCGGATGACGCCCTTGCTGAGATAATCGAGCGGATTGTATTTCCGGAGCAGGCCACGATTGTGCATACCTCAGGTACACAGTCACTGGCTGAGCTGCAGCGATTGGTAAATATATACAGTGATGTACCCGTTCGCACGGGGGTACTGTATCCTTTACAGACGTTCACTAAAGAAGTTGAACTGGACTATACCCAGGTGACCTTCTGCATAGAAGCCACCGAGCCCGATGTAGAAGATCAGCTTGTGAAGCTGGCCAGTAGCGTTAGTCCGCATGTATACCATATCGACTCTTACGAGCGTCGCATACTGCACATAGCGGCAGTGTTTGCCTGCAATTTCACCAATCACCTGCTTAGTGTGGCTCATGACATACTAGGCCGCGAGCAGCTGGACTTTGACATAATTAAGCCGCTGATCAGTGAGACTATCCATAAAGCTCTTCGTACGTCAGACCCGGCGCTGGTACAGACCGGCCCCGCCCGCCGCGGCGATTGGGCGGTTACAGGGCGGCATCTGGAGTACCTGCAGGAGCTCAACCCGGCTTGGGCCAGCCTGTACCGCCAGTTGACCGAAAGTATCCGCCAGCGTCACTTTGACTCGGAGTAGACCCGGCGTCGGGCAGGCTTGGCATCCGCTGCCAGACCCAGTAGCTGACCTATGCCGTAGAGGTTTCTGATGGTTGATAGGCAACCCTTCTGTGGGGTGATCTTGTGCCGGAGTATAGGCTGTCCGGTGCGATCGAGCTCATCGTACCACTCGCCGTTGGTTGCATCAGGAAAATGCGCCCACACATACTCGTGTACTTTTTCAAAGTTTTCCAAGTACCCTTTTCGTGCCGACAGCAGGTGGGCCTTTAGCAGGGTTTGCAGCGCTTCCAGGTGTACCCCCGCCCGCTTGTAGTGCCAGTCGGGGTAGACAGAAGGCAAACTTTTCAGGTCCATTTTATTGTAGATCCCCCCGTACACCTCGTCCCACGCGGCCTGTATCGTCAGTTCTACCAGATCCAGCATCTGATTGAGTAGCTTACGATTCCGGGCCCGGTCGGCCAGTTCCATAAGTATTCCGGCTGTTTCAAATACATGACCGGGTACAATAATCCTCCCCTCGGGACAGTCCCAGAAATGTCCTTCGGGCGTTACCCGATCCAGTAGTACATCGGTACGTTTTTCGTAAAAATCATCCGTAAGTTCTCTGATTAGGTTACTGAGAGCATTTTTGTACCACTTGCGGTCCATGTAGCCTTCGGCTTCCAGGAGTACTTGTCCAATGAGGGCAGGCTCCGCCAGGGGCTTCAGGTACCGCTGCTTGTTGGGATCATTAAGCAGCTTTTTCAGAGAAGCATCCCGCCGCTTCAGCGTCTGGACCAGCGTTTTCTGAGCTACCTCCACAAAGTAAGCCTCACCCGTAGCCTTAAATAGCTGCCCCAGCGCCAGTACCACATACAGCGACACTGTACTATCGGTACTTTCGGAAATGAGACTCCCCCGCCGGTCCAGCGTATGGTACCAGGTACCTTTCTTGTCCCGCCCGTTATTCAGCAGGAACTCGGCCGTTGCACCAGCCAGCTCCAGCCACTCGGGGCGTGGCTCTATGGTCTGATACGCCCAGGCAAAAGCCCATATAGCCTGAGCCTGGGCTATGACGGGTTTATCCATAGAGATAACCTCACCATTTTCAGCCACCGCTTCATACACACCTCCGTACAGGCTGTCAAAGGCATACTTCTCCCAGAAGGGAAGGATGTTTTGCGGCACCTCGGCCTGATACTGGTCGGCTAGTTTCTTTATATCCATACAAAGCGGCAGATAATCATTCGGAGCATGGTACGGTAAAAACCAAAAATAGCGTTAATTTCGTGTGTAACCGAAAAAATTACAGATACTGTTTTACAGCTTTCAGAATTAACTATCGAATACCATTCCCGGCCATTATATATGATTCCTCCCCTGACAGACCGTTTTCAGCGTATAACCACCTTTATTTTTGATATTGACGGCGTATTTACGGACGGAAGTATCCTGGCTCTGGAAAGTGGCGAACAGCCACGTACCTTCAACGTACGGGATGGCTACGGCGTCAACCGGGCCGTCAAGCTAGGCTACCGGGTGGCCATTATCTCCGCTCAGAACCAGATCGGCGTACGCCGCCGGCTTGAGTACCTGGGGGTGAAGGATATATTCATCGGTGCTTCGCCGGATGGTAAGCTGGCTATCTACCAGAAATACCTCGAGGACAATAACCTGTCCGAAGACGAAATCGTATACATGGGCGATGACATTCCAGATATGGAAGTGATGGAACAGGGGGTACTTAGTGCCTGCCCGGCCGATGCCGTGGACGAGATCATCGCTATCTCCGATTATGTATCACCCCGTAATGGTGGCTGCGGCGCCGTTCGTGATCTTATCGAGCAGGTCATGAAAGCGCAGGGCAAATGGCTCTCGTGGATTGTAAGACACGGCGAAGGCACGAGGGAGTAAACCTTTTAGTGAAAAGCAAGGAGCGGCCGCCGGGCGGTGAGAAGTGAGTATCAATTCCTATTGATAAAAGGCACTATGTACTGCGAAGGTGAGAATTGATGAGAAAAGAGGGTAGCGGTACTTTCTTCTGGTACGGGAGAGGGGATTATAAGTAAGAGAAAAATGAAAATACTACATACGGCTGACTGGCACATTGGCAAGCAGCTACATAAATATGCGCTGGATGAAGATCACCGGCTGTTTCTGAACTGGCTCGGCGACCTCATCGAGGAGCGGGGTATTGAGATGCTACTGGTATCGGGAGATGTGTTTGACACGGCCTTTCCGTCCAATGCTGCTCTGAGTCTCTATTACAGCTTTCTGCAGCGTCTGATCGGCTGCAAGTGCAAGGTAGTCATTACGGGTGGAAACCATGATTCGCCGGGAGTACTAAATGCTCCACGCGAAATCCTTCGCCAGATGGACATTAGTGTCGTGGGCTGCGCCACCGACGACTGTTCCGATGCATTGCTCCTCTTCCCGGACATGAACGTAGCCATCGCCGCGGTACCTTACCTACGCGATATAGACCTGCGCCGCTCGGTGTCGGGTCAGAGCTACGACGACCGCTCTGAGGCCATCCGGCAGGGCATCCGGACCCATTACCAGCAATTCATAGACCTGCACCAGGCTCAGTGCCGCGACCTCACGCTCCTGGGTATGGGCCACCTGTACGTGAGTGGCGCCACCATGTCCGACAGCGAACGTGAGATACACGCCATCGGCGGACTAGCCGCTTTTGGCTGCGAGCATTTCCCGGAGGGGTACAGCTACATGGCCCTAGGCCACATCCATAAGCCCCAGAAGCTGACCGATACCGTACGCTACTCAGGCTCACCGATTCCGCTTAGCTTCAGTGAGCGCAGTGATAATAAGTATGTACTCGAGCTTACGCTTACGGACGGAAAGCTTACCAATGTAGAGGCTCTACCTACGCCCAGACACCGCGAACTACGCACCTTTACGGGTACGGTAGATGAGGTTTGGGCGGCACTGGATGCTTACATTCCATCTACTAATCTTGAGTCTCTGCTGGAGCTGAATGTCGTAGAGCCTGCTTTTGACCCGCAGAAGAGCGTCCGGTTTGATATGCTGGTGCGGGAATTTGAAAAAGCCCCCTTCCGGATCATCAAGCCACGTCTGACGTTTGAGAACCGCATCAAGGAAGCCGACGAACTGTTTACCGTAGGTACTGATATCGAAGACCTGACTCCGCGCGACGTATTTACCCGCCGTCTCGAAAGCGAAGACCTTGATGACGAAACCCGCTCTCTCCTGCTCGAAGCATTTGACGAGCTGCTGGAAGACGTACGGGGCGAACTGTAAACAGGCATAATCCACCGAGCATGAAAATCCTCCGCATACGATTTAAAAATATAAATAGCTTTTACGGCGAGCATCCGGCCATTGATTTTTCGGGCTCTCCCCTGTCATCGACGGGCCTGTTTATTATATCCGGTCCGACGGGTGCGGGTAAGTCTACCCTGCTGGATGTCATTACGCTGGCGTTGTACAATGAAGTACCCCGACTGGGTCGCACTATCTCCAAAACAGAAATAGACAAGCAGGGCTCGGTGGTGAATATGAAAGCCGCCGATGAGCCCAAAAGCGAAGCCTACGCCGAGGTAGAGTACGAGGCCCGGGGCAAGCAGTACCGCTCCCGCTGGTCTATTGCCAAAAACCGCAACGGCAACTGGAACAACTACCAGATGGAGATCGCGGAGCTGCCGGAGGGCAAGCTCCTGGACGTAAAGAAACTCACGGACTACCCGGAGGTCAATGCCCAGATCATCGGCCTCAAGTACGAGCAGTTTGTGAAGTCCATCATTCTGGCGCAGGGTAGCTTTGCGGAGTTTCTGAAAGCGGACAGGAATACCCGCGGAAAGCTGCTGGAAGATATTACGGGTACTCACATTTACCGCTCACTGGGCGCTGCCGCCTTCGAAAAGGACAAAACGTGGGGAGAGAAGCTCCGCCTCAAAGAGGCCGAGATGAACGGGGTGCAGCTACTCTCGAAGGAGCAGATCGGGGAACTGGAACAAAAGCGTAAGCTGGCCGAGCAGGAGAAAACGGTAGCCGAAGGCCAGTTTACCTACTGGGATACCGAAAAGCGCCTATGGGAGGAGTGTCAGAACCTGCAAAACCGGCTGGAAAGGCTCGGTCAGGATAAAGTAGCCCTACAGCAGCAGATTGAGGCCTTTGCTCCCACGGTGGAGCGCCTGCGTCAGCACGAGTCTGTAAGTACCTTTGCGGGTGACCTGAGCCTGCTACGGGAAAAGCAGCAGACACTCGAGAAACTACAACAACAGGCCCGGGAGCTGGCAGTGCGGCGTGAACAACTAGCCGCCGAGCGTATAAAGTTGCTGGAGGAAGCGGCCGGTATGGTGGGCGTAGCCGTAGTACAGGACGCTTTCTTGAAAGAAGTAGATAGTTTTGAGAACCAGATTCAGGCTCTCACCACTAAGATAAAAGAACTACGGGCGCAGGCGTCGCCGCTCATGACTACCCTGCAGAACGAGGTAGCTGGATCGCGTTTCCCCTTTATCCAGAAGCTCCCCTTCCGCAACATCGAGGAGTCACAGAGTATACTGGCCGCCGAAGAAAGTAAACAGCAGGCCGTACTTTCTTACTTTCCCACCGGCTTCGATGCGGATACCGAACTCCATGCGCTCAATGAGCAGGAGAAAGAAATGATTGAGCTTACTAATGCGCTGGTGCGGCGCCGGTCAGTAGGTGAAGAAGGCAGCAGCCGGAAAACCAAACTGGCGCAGGCGCAGCAGATAGTGCAGGAAGCTACTCCGCAATTGGCGCAGCTAGGGGAAGAGCTGGAAAAAATATCGCAAAAGATCACGCAGCTCCGCGAACAACGCGACCGCGAACTCACCCGTGACCGGCTGGATGAACAACGTAAGCAGCTCAAAGCAGGCGAAGAGTGTCCGCTGTGTGGCTCCACTCACCATCCCTTTGTTCATGAGTACGTCAATAACCTGCTCCACCTGCAAGAGAGCATCAAAGCCACCGAGCAGGAACAAAAGGACCTGCAAAAGCGGGAAAGAGAGCTGGCTGCAACCCTCAAGGCAGCCCAGGCCCAGGTAGCCACCCTGACGCCGGAACTACTCGCCTTACGGGAACAATACAAAGAGGCGGATGCCAAGGTCAATGAGTACCTGACCCGCCTAAATCTAGCGGCCAAAGCTGATCCGGAAACAATAGAAGTACAGATCAAAGAGCAAAGAGAGCAAGCCGATATCAAAAAGTCCAAAATACGGGCATGGGTACAGGCCCGCGAAACCGCCGAAACCATCCTCCGCTTGCGGCAGCACTTCACGCAGCTCGTCCATTACCGCGAGCAGGTCAGCAAGCAGCAGGAAGTACTCCGCAAGCGATACGCGGGTGAAGACGTACAGGCCGACGCCAACCGCCTCCGGCACCGCTGGATGACCTGGGACAACGCCACCCGTACTACCGAAGAAGCCGCCCTCACCAATCAGAAACAAACTACTGAAACGGAACAGGCTGTACAGGTACTACAGGGTACCCTACTGAGCAATCTGCAGGAGGTAGGTATCGCTACCGTGGAGGAGGCCAGTTCACGCCTGCTACCGCCCCAGGAGTACCAGCGACTGAAGCAGCAGTACGATGGACTTAATGACCGTCGAAAGCAGCTGGATACGCAGGAGAAAACGCTCCATGAAGATCTGATCGCTAAAAATAAGTTGCGCAAAGTATCGGACGTAGCGGCCGAAGACCTGGTAACCAATGTAGAAAAGTACCGCAAGCTCCGCGACCAGTACCTGGGCGAGGCGGCTACCTACGCGGAGCAGCTCCGCAACAACGAACATAACATCCAGCGCTTTGCTCACCTGCAAAGCGAACTGGACGTCCTGCGTCGTCAGCGTCGTAAATGGGAACTGCTCAAAAAGTACATCGGCGATGCCACCGGAAATGCTTTCAGCAACTACGCCCAGAGCCTTACTCTCAGCAACCTGATTGGCCTGGCCAACCTGCGCCTCCGCCTGCTGTCGGACCGGTACATTCTGGACAAGCCGCACAACGACGCCGACAGCCTCTTCGTGCTGGATACCTACCAGGGCAATACGCCCCGGGCCGTCACTACCCTATCCGGAGGTGAAACCTTTACGATTAGTCTAGCCCTGGCGCTGGCGCTATCTGACCTGGCTTCCCGCAACGTCCGCATTGAGAGCCTGTTCATTGATGAGGGGTTTGGTACACTCGACCCTGACTCGCTTGAGATAGCACTGGGTACGCTGGAAAGACTCCAAAGCGATAGTCAGAAGATTGTAGGCGTGATCTCACACCGCCACGAGATGAAAGACCGGATTCCGGTACAGATTCAGGTAGAGAAAGGTACCGATGGTACCAGTAAGGTCGTGCTGGTTGGTGGGTAAATCATCTGCTATATCGCTCCATTAAGATAGCCATCTGTCAAACCACGCGAAGGCATCAGCCTGCATGGCGATGTCAAACTTATGGTCGCCGTCGTAGAACCGGCCCTGATAGGCATCGCCCGCGCCGGCCAGCGTATATACTTCGCGCAGAATAGCGTCGGCTTTCTGCATTTCGGCCCCTGTAAACAGCCGGTCCTGGTTGTTGCTTTGTACCATCACGGGCAGGGGTGCGCGCAGTCCGAGCACCTCAGGGAACTCCAGGTAGTTGGGCAGTAGCGGTGTGTACGTCATCCAGGTATGGGTATAGGCTTTGTGGAGCAGGAAATCATTCCAGGTCGACATAAATCCCACACTCACCGCGCATTTGATCCGCCCGTCAAGTCCCGCCAGGTACACCGTCCGCAGCCCGCCGCCCGATAGCCCGGCACAGCCCAGGCGCTTAGGGTCTACATCGGCCCGTTGGCTCAGGACGGATAGCGCCACCTGGTCCTCGGCTAGTACTACGCCCGGCCAGGTAGTTCCGGCACAAAACAACGACTTGGACACGATGTGTTCGTGACTGGACGACCAGGCGTTGTAGGCATCTATTTCTTCCTGCGTAGTAATCTCCGCGTCACTTTTTGCCCCGGTCTTAGGCATTCCCCAACCGATTCCTGCCACATCTTCGTAGTAAGCCCGGCGGCTACCAAACAGAAAAGCATCGGGGACCAGCACCACGTAGCCGCGCTTGGCTACTTCATTGGCCCAGGCCCGACCCTGGTAGTAGCCCGCCTGATGCTCGCGCATGTGGGGATCCTGCTGGTCGGAGGTGCGGGTGATTTTGGCGTAGCCGTAGTACTTTTCTCCGCTATGGTCGTGCAGAGCCAGAATGGCAGGCAGGGGCTTCTGAGTACCTTCGGGTTTCAGGAGTAAGGCTTTGGTAGGTCGGCCATAGGGTAGCTGCCACGCTAGTTCTTCTATTTCCAGGCCATCGTATACATACTTCTTCACCACAGTCACCGCAGGTACCTGGCTGATCGGCGGACTCGCTACCAGCTCTTTCACCTTAGCTACCGCCTCTTTTTTCCAGACGCTCAGCTTCTTCTTGGGTGTAGCCCGCAGGGACAGCGAGGGCGGGTTAGGCCGTAAGCTTGCGGCCCAACTTCCGTAGTTACCAATAATACTTTGTGAAGGGTCTGGAGCCAGCATAGAAGTTGGGGTTGGGGATACAAGAGGGGGCGCCTCAAATGGATTGGAATCGGCCCCAAAGAGCGGAGCCACGGCCAGACCTACCGATGACTTCATGAAGCCACGACGGGATATAGACCACAAAGAGTGAGGTTCTTTTTCCATGTGAATTTTTAGTAAAAGAACCCGTATACAAAAAGCTAATGTAATGCCTCTTTATTCTTCACAAGCGGATCCTGCTTCACCGCCGGATCACCGAAAGCAATCCCCACGACCATACCCGCTATACTGGCCAGCAGCCCGTAGATCATAGGCGGGTACTCCGTTTCCAGCCACATACACGCCAGCCACACCACCAGCCCCACACTCATGGAAAGGAGGCATCCCAGCTGATTAGCCCGCTGCCAGTACAGCCCTGCCGCCAGAGGCACAAACAGCGATACCAGGCTGAAAGCCGATGATTCACTGACCAGCTCAAATATACTTTCCCGCGTGGTAGCCATGACGATACAGACTACTGTGATCGCCAGAATACCTACCCTTATGACGAGTAGCAACTGACGGTCAGACAGGTCGGGACGGAAGAACTTGACGATATTCTCACCTAGTACGGCCGCCGGAGCCAGTATAGCGCTGCTGGTAGTACTCAGGATGGCTGATACCAGGGCACCAAAGAACAGAATCTGTAAGGGCAGCCCGGTGTGTAGCAGCACCATATTCGGAATGATCATCTGCGAGTCCTTCTCCAGCTCGGGGTACAGCAGGTGTCCGCACAAGCCAATGAACAGGGGAAGAAGAGCAATAGTAAGGTACATGAATGAAGATAGCAGCGACGCCTTCACCGATACATCCGCTGACTTGGCTGCCATCACCCGCTGAAATACATCCTGCTGCGGAATGGAGCCCAATCCGATTGTAATCCAGGCGGCAAAGTACTCTACCCCACTCTTAAAGGTCCAATCGGGGTAAAAGCGGAAGAAGCCATCGGGCATCTGATTGATGATGGGACCAAAGCCGCCCGCCTTCTGGTACAGTACGACCGATACAAATACGAGCCCGGCAATGATCATCATGGTCTGCACGAAGTCTGTAATGGAAATGGACCACATACCACCCATCAGCGTATACAGAATTACAATTACTGAGCTTAGCAGGATACAGTCCGTCAGCGACCAACCCAGTACTATCTTCAGTACAATACCCATGGCTATCAATTGCGCGGCTATCCAGCTAAAATAAGAAGGTATGATCAGTAGCGCCGAAAGCAGCTCGGCCGAGCGACCGAAGCGAAGCCTGAAAAAATCGCAGAAGGTGATGATGTTCATCTGATAGAAGCGGCGCGCAAAGAAGATACCCACCAGAAACAGACACAGTGCTGCCCCGAAAGGATCTTCAATAATGCCCAGTACTCCATTCTTGATGAATTCACCGGGTGCTCCCATGATGGTCTCCGAGCCAAACCAGGTAGCAAAGGTCGCGGATGCCGCCAGTACCAGCGGCAGGCTACGCCCCGCCAGGATAAAGTCTTTAGTGGTAGATACCCGGCGCGACGCCCACATACCTATACCCAGGTTGAGCAGGAGATATAATACAATGGAAACAGCAAGCATAGGCCAGGAAGAAGAGGATAGTGCTAATTACCTGCAAACAAAAAGGCTAAGTACCTTATTTGCAAGCCGCGAAGGTACTTCTATCTGAATAGTACAGCAAAACAAGAGCGGCCGCTGAATGGTACCAGCGGCCGCTCTTAAAATGTGTATACTTCATAAATTAGATCTCAATAAGCTAGTAGCTAACGCCTGATATCTAACTACCTAGAAACGCAGTGTAGTAGGCAGGTACTTGGCTACCAGATTCTCGTAGTAAGAGCGCAGTTCCTGCCAGTTGGGGGCAACGGGCGATTTGGAGTACAGGTCGTACGGGTTAAATTTATCTACCCATTTGAACATCTCATGATCGTGCTCATCCATCAGGTGCTCATAGGCGTGCTCACGGTGCTGTGAGTAGAACGAGTGGTAGCGCAGCATGTACAATCCCTCTTCGGGAATATAATCCTTCATCATCTGGTAGATATACTCATCGTGCCCCCACGACATATGTACATTGCGCAGGCCGCAGTTCGGCTCGTACACGCCGTACTTGGTGTTGTAGCGCTCGTCGTAGGTATCCGGGTTATCCTTGAAGTACTCGGGGTACACGATCTTATCCGAGTGCGCGCAACCTACCGGGAAGGTATCACCCACCACGGCCCACTGCGGCTCACCAAACAGACACAGTACCTTGCCCAGGTCATGTACCAGACCCACCAGTACAAACCAGTCGGGATGGCCGTCGGCCCGGATGGCTTCGGATGTTTGCAGCAGGTGCTGAAGCTGATCCAGATCGGTATCCGGGTCCGAATCATCCACCAGCGTATTCAGGAAGTCAAAAGCCGCCCATACCGGCATTTCCTTCTTGTCAAACTTCAGAAACTCCCGCTCCTTTTCCAGCACAAAATCGTAGGTCTGGTAGCGGTGGTTAAGTCTGTAAAACTCCCGCACCGTGTCCCGCTCCGGCGTATCGTAGTTACGGTACTCTTCTTTGGCTTTGGTGAAAGGCTCCGGATAGCGTTCCAGAAGATCATCCTCCCACTGGTCAAGGCTTTGCAGCGGTTCGTTTTCGTTCAATTCAGAAGTTTTCATAGGAATAAGCCGATACTGGTGATTCTGTAAATATAGGCAAAAGCCTGGATCACAGACAAATTACTGATTATAATTAACTAAGTGAGGCAGAAAATGTTCCACTGCGGTTAGTAACTACCTTTTCCCCTATATAATCAGCAAAAATGGCTGCCCGGTAGGCAGCCATTCCTGGTAGTATCTGAAATTGAACTCTAAGATTACATTCTGCTCTATCAGCGTGGGCCACGTGAGCGGTCACGGCGGGCACTCTCATTATAGCGCCGGTTCTGATCGTAGTTACGGTTGCTGCGGAGCTGTCTGTCGTCGTACTCATAGTTACGGCGTCCGTTGTCATAGCGTCCCTTCTTGTAATGACCGTATCTACGACCATTATTTCCAGGATGATCCCGGTATATTACCCGTGCGGGCGGTGGTCCCGGATGCACCACGATAACCCGTGGCGGTGGCGGCGGCATACGATAGCCGTAGTCGTAGCGGCGGGGCGGGTGATTATGATATACGCAGGAAGTGGCAAAGCTTCCCAGCAGTAGCAGAATAGCCCACAAGGATATAGATCGCAGGTTTTTCATGGCAGGTTACGTTAGTTATGGTTCTAAGACAATCGAAGGAGGCTTTACCCCTACTCTATAAACTACTAACGAAAAAATAGCCATAAACTGATATTGCCGTTCACTCAACCAGTCCAGCCGGGGTAGAGGTACTCCCTACCAGAATACCGTATACAACGCCGTAAGTACCCCTCCGATCAGGATGGACAGTACTACGAATGAGGGCGACACCCGGAACATACTGGGCTTCACCACAAGTACCTTGTCTTCCGGCTGATCCTCCCGCTTAGCCAATGATATGCCTACCATAAGCACGACCAGGATACAAAACACCCACAGCGTACGGTCCAGGAAGGGGATGGGATTAATCTGCACGCCGAACAGGGCATTAAGTACCGTGGGCATAGATTTGAACAAAATAGACAAAGGTAGCGTCAGGAAAGCCGCCCACATGGCCGCCAGCGAAGTAGTCCGCTTCCAGAACATCCCCAGGAAAAACAGGGCAAAGGCACCCGGCGTGATGTAGTTGGAGTACTCCTGAATAAACTGGTAGGCTTGCTCGAGACGCCGGAGCTGCGGAGTGATAGCCAGCGCAATCGCAAAAGCTCCCCACACGGCCAGCCTACCGACCCACACGATTTTACGCTCGGAGGCGTCTTTGTCAAAGAACTTCTGGTAAATATCCAGACTGAAGATGGTGGAGATACTATTACATTTTCCGGCCAGTGAGGCCACAATAGCGGCCGTCAGTGCCGCGAAGGCCAGGCCTTTCAGCCCCTGTGGCAGCAGGTTCATGAGCGTAGGGTACGCGTGATCAGGCTTGACAATACCGGCCGCATCGAGCATCTCCTGCTGAAAGTACCCGTTCTGGTACAGTACATAGGCCGCGATACCCGGTATCACTACGATGATCGGGATCAGGAGCTTCAGAAAAGCCGCAAACAGGATACCCGTCCGGGCCGTGTGCAGGTCGGCGCCCAGTGCCCGCTGGATAATATACTGATTGCAGCCCCAGTAGTTCAGGTTATTGATCCACATACCTCCGATCAGGATAGACAGGCCGGGCAGCTCGTAGTAGTACTTATGTCGTTCGTCAAAGATCATGTGAAAATGCGTATCGGCCTCCTGACGGAGTATGCCCAGGCCGTCCCATGCCCCCTGTCCGCCAAATTCATCCGACACCATATTCAGAGCCAGGTACGTAACTACCAGTCCGCCTAGTGTCAGCACCACTACCTGCACCACATCGGTATAGCCGATTACCTTCATCCCTCCCAGGGTAATAAAGATGGCAAACAGCGCCAGCCCTACCATGCAGTACAGAAACGGGATGCCCGAGATGGTCTCGACGGCCAGCGCTCCCAGGTACAGGATAGAGGTAAGGTTAACGAAGATGTAGAGCAACAGCCAGAATACCGCCATGATGGTACTTACGGTATTATTGTAGCGCTGCGAAAGCAGCTGAGGCATGGTGTATATCTTGTTGCGGAGGTACACTGGTATAAAAAACACCGCCACCACGACCAGCGCCGCCGCCGACATCCACTCGTACGACGATATGGCCAGCCCCATCGCAAAGCCAGAACCCGACATACCTATAAAATGCTCGGCCGAAATGTTGGAAGCAATGAGCGAAGCACCGATAGCCCACCAGGTCAGCGAACCCTCGGCCAGAAAGAAGTCTTTGGTATTGACCTCCTTACTCTTTTTCCGCTGATACACCCAATAGCCGTAGGTACTTACTCCTATGAAATATAGAAAGAAGACAAGGTAGTCTGTCCAGTGCAGTACATTCATCCAGATAGTAAGGTTTAGGTAGAGAAGCAGGAGCGCTTCGTGTAGAGTAGTAAAGAGGAAATCCGGGACGATTTACCCGTGGAGCGGCAGGCAAGTTTAGGTACCGTCCGGTGCTATTAGTCTTTCAGCGCCTGCATGCCGGAGGTACCTACAACGATACAAAAAAAGCCGGACCTGGGAGGTCCGGCTGGTATGAGAGTATGACAGCAGTACTAATTATAAACCGCTGAAATCGAAGCTTTCGAGGTACTTGGTGGTGAAGTTACCCGAGCGGAAGCCCGGGTCGTCCATGAGCTTGATATGGAAAGGAATGGTAGTTTTGATTCCTTCAATCACAAATTCCTGCAGGGCGCGCTTCATACGGGTCACTACTTCCTCCCGCGACTGACCCGTTACGATCAGCTTGGCAATCATAGAGTCGTAGTTAGGTGGAATGGTATAGCCGCTGTATACGTGGCTGTCGATCCGTACACCGTGACCTCCGGGGAAGTGCAGGTTGGTGATCTTACCAGGGCTGGGACGGAAACCATTCGCCGGATCTTCGGCATTGATACGGCACTCCATCGAGAATAACTTTGGCGTATAGTTACGACCTGAGATAGGCTCACCGGCCGCTACTTTGATCTGCTCCTTAATCAGGTCAAAATCCGTTACCTCTTCGGTAATGGGGTGCTCTACCTGAATACGGGTGTTCATCTCCATGAAGTAGAACTTGCCGTGCTTGTCTACCAGGAACTCGATGGTACCGGCTCCTTCGTAGCCGATAAACTGGGCTCCCTTAACGGCCGCTTCACCCATTTGCTCCCGAAGCTCGGGTGTAATGATCGGTGAGGGAGTTTCTTCCACCAGTTTCTGGTGACGGCGCTGGATTGAACAGTCGCGCTCCGACAGGTGGCACACTTTGCCGTACTGGTCTCCTACGATCTGAATCTCGATGTGGCGGGGCTCTTCCACGAACTTCTCCAGGTACAGCGCATCGTTACCGAATGCTGCTCCTGACTCGGTACGGGCATCGTTCCAAGCTTTCTCAAATTCGTCGGGCTTGTTAACAATACGCATACCGCGTCCACCACCACCGGCAGTTGCTTTCAGGATCACGGGGTAGCCCATTTCCGCTGCCAGCACTTTACCCTGCTCTATCGAGTCGAGCAGGCCTTCCGAACCGGGTACTACGGGTACTCCGGCGGCACGCATGGTAGCCTTGGCCGTAGCCTTATCACCCATGCTGTTGATCTGAGCAGCGGTAGCACCGATAAATTTGATGCCGTAGTCAGCGCATATCTGGGAGAACTCAGCGTTTTCGGACAGGAATCCGTAGCCGGGGTGAATGGCGTCGGCACCAGTCACTTCGGCCGCTGAAATGATATTGGGAATATTCAGGTAAGACTGTCGGCTTACGGGCGGACCGATACATACCGCCTCATCAGCAAAACGAACGTGCAGGCTGTCGCGGTCGGCGGTAGAATAAACCGCTACCGTTTTGATGCCCATCTCGCGGCACGTCCGGATAATACGCAGGGCTATTTCGCCTCGGTTGGCTATAAGTATTTTTTTAAACACGATTATTTCAATTAACAGTTGCCATTGATCAGTGACCAATTGTTTTACTTACTCCTGTTCCCGTTCCGGGCCTTTTAAGGCAGTCAGCTTCTGATGGTGCCTGGGCCCGTCAGACTGGCTCTACCAGGAACAGCGGCTGATCAAACTCCACCGGAGTAGCATTCTCAACCAGTACCTTCACGATACGGCCACCTACTTCAGATTCAATCTCATTGAACAGCTTCATTGCCTCGATGATGCATACCGGCTTTCCGGGCTTGATCTCGTCTCCTACGCTGACCAAAGCAGGAGCTTCGGGGCTGGAGGCACGGTAGAAGGTACCGATCATGGGCGACTTGATCGTAATATATCTGGACTCGTCTGACGCGGCAGGCGCAGCAGCAACGGGGGCAGAGGCAGCAGCGGGGGCAGGAGCAGCAGGGGCCATGGCAGCGGGAGCCGCGGCTACCGGAGCCGGTGCTGCTGCAACTACCGGCGTACCGTAGCGCTTTACTTTTATTTTAAGATCGGCTGTTTCGATGTTTACCTCATCAAGCCCTGACTGAGCAATGAAGTCAATGAGTTTCTGAATTTCGTTGGTTTCCATGTAATGTTATTTTAAACCCTTAGTGACAAGAACAAGAGAGATTTCAGGCCTATACGCATTATACAGCCTCCCTTATGCTACTGTATCATTATTTAACCCTTTCTACGTATTCGAGGGTACGAGTGTCTACTTTGATCCGCTGGCCCTGCTCAATAAACAGAGGCACCATGATAGTAGCACCGGTTTCTACTTCTACTGGCTTTTTGGGAGAGTTGGCGGTATCGCCACGTACACCTGGTTCGGCGTAGGTCACCTCCAGCTCCACAAAAGCAGGCAGTTCGCAGGTAAGTGGGGTTTCGTTTTCGGTATTCATCAGGATCTCTACCTCCTGGCCTTCCTTCATCAGATTAGCTCCATCCACAAGCTTCTCATCCAGCAGTATCTGCTCGAATGTTTCTGAATTCATGAAGTTATAGCCTACTTCATCCTTGTACAGAAACTGAAACTTATGACGCTCTACCCGCACCGGGTTGATAGTAGCTCCCGATGAGAAGGTATTATCCAACACTTTACCGGAAGTAAGGCTCTTGATCTTTGTACGTACGAACGCGTTGCCTTTACCAGGCTTTACGTGTTGAAAATCAATAATCTGATATAGATCGTTATTGAACTCAATCACCAATCCATTACGGATATCTGCAGTCGTTGCCATGCTAGTAGTTAATAAGTAATATAGTTTGTAAAATGTTTGAATGGGCTGATAGTAAGCGTACTATCCCTATTCAAATGCTTTCTTCCCTGTAATTGTTCAATTATTTTCAGAAGCTCCGTCCTGAGCGGCTCCTTCGTAGGCCCACTTCACATAAGCGGATCCCCAGGTAAAACCGCCTCCAAAGGCTGCCAGTACCAGATTATCTCCCTTATTCAGCTGTGATTCATAATCCCACAGACACAACGGAATGGTAGCCGCGGTGGTGTTGCCGTACTTGTGGATGTTCATCATGACCTTATCCATACCAACTCCCATACGGTTAGCCGTAGCCTCAATAATCCGGCGGTTGGCCTGGTGAGGTACCAGCCATGCTACATCATCCCCCTGCAGCTGGTTGCGCTCCATGATCTCAGCAGATACATCGGCCATGTTTTTCACGGCAAATTTGAATACCTGCGGACCATCCTGGTAGGCATAGTGCCAGCGGTTATCAATGGTTTCGTGGGTGGGTGGGTAGCGGCTCCCTCCGGCTTTCTGATGCAGGTAGGGCTGCCCCACTCCATCCGACCTGATGATGGTGTCCAGTATCCCGAATCCATCCTCGCCAGGCTCAAGCAGTACAGCTCCGGCCCCATCGCCAAATAGTATACAGGTAGTGCGGTCGGTATAGTCGGTGATGGCCGACATTTTATCCGCGCCCACTACCACTATCTTTTTGTACTTACCTGTTTCGACAAACTGCGAGCCAATGGTCAGGGCGTACAGAAATCCTGAGCAGGCGGCCTGAATATCAAAGCTTCCGGTCTGGCGTATTCCGACCATATCGCATATCAGATTAGCGGTACACGGAAACACATAGTCGGGGGTAGTGGTAGCACAGATGAGCAGATCAACTTCGTCCGGACGGGTATTGGTTTTGGCCAGTAGTCCTTTGACTGCCTCAGCCCCCATGTGAGAACTTCCCAAACCTTCCCCTTTCAGAATACGTCTTTCTTTGATGCCCGTCCTGCTGACGATCCACTCATCGTTGGTCTCAACCATTTGTTCTAACTCGGCATTAGTCAGGATGTAGTCAGGAACGTATCCGTGTACGCCTGTAATAGAGGCTTTTACGTGGGTCATGGTATTTAACATTCTTTTACAAAACCCATATCGGGCTCTGAGAATATGATCAGGTACTCAGGTACCTGATCCAAATAATTTATCGGCTTGTCTTACAACAAAGCAGACAGCGACCGGAATCACTACTTATTACAATAATAACGTATGTATCTTGGGTGTGGTGGGACTTGTACCGCAGTAGACGAAACAGCCCTCTTTCAACTGGGCAACTTTCAGGCCAGCGCCTGGGTAATATGTACGTACGCGTTGGCCTTCACCTGTTTGTAGGCCCATGATATCATATTCTTGATGGCTATGGGTGATGATATTCCATGAGCGATCATGACGTTTCCATTGACACCAATGATGGGGCTACCACCAATGGCTTCGTAGTTGGTCTTATCAATAAAATCATCCTGGAAGCCCCGCTTTTTGGAAAGATCATACAGCGACTCTCCCAACTTATACAAAGCATTACCCGTAAAGCCATCCGTCACGATAACGTCAGCTTTGTCTACAAAGAGATCTTTCCCTTCAATGTTGCCAATAAAGTTGATGCGTTTGTTGTCTTTCAGCAACTGGTAAGCTGCCTGGGCTACCAGAGAGCCCTTCTGCTCCTCTTCACCGATGTTCATCAGGGCTACACGGGGGCGATCCAGCTTCAGGGTATACTGCGCGTATAGGGATCCGATCTCACCAAACTGAGCCAGGGTTTCGGGCTTACAGTCAGCATTGGCTCCAATATCCAGCATAATAGTATGATTGCCACTGATCTGAGGCACATAGCCTGCAATGGCCGGACGAATAATGCCCTCGATGGCCCGGATGCTGAACAAAGCACCTACCGTCATAGCTCCGGTGTTACCGGCACTACAGAATATATCGACGGCTTTTTCCTTTAAAAGCTTAAACCCAACTCCAATGCTGGAATTGGGTTTCTGTGAGAGCGCCTTCGTGGGGTGCTCGCCCATTTCTATTACGTCTTCAGCGTGAACAATCTCCACCACTGGTGACTCAAAATTATGCTTCTGGAAAATCTCGCGGATAATTCCTTCCCGACCGACCAGCACGATACGTGCGTCGGAAGGCAGTTCGGAAGTAGCCATTATTACCCCTTCTACTATTGCTTGTGGGGCAAAATCGCCACCCATAGCATCTACTGCAATTTTCATTTACACTCTTTTAATAAGCTAAAAAAAGGAAATCGTGGGTGTAAAATTAGCAGTTGCGTTGGAGTAAAAAAGAATTTCGCAACAACTTTTATAAGGCTGTTGCGAAATTCATAGGTGCTAACAAACGGGATTAGACCGTCTTAGCGTAATTTTCTACTACCATTTTGCCACGGTAGTAAAGGTTACCCTCGTGTACGTGAGCGCGGTGTAGCTGGTGGATTTCTCCTGTTGTAGAATCCACACCTAGCTGCTTACCACTCAGTGAGTCATGCGCTCTGCGGGTATTGCGGCGGGTCTTCGAATGTCTCCGTTTCGGATGTGCCATGATCTATACTCTAATTTATGATTGTTCGTTTATAATTACTTTCCTCTTAATTTCTTCAATGCTTCCCAACGTGGGTCTACCTCTCCTTCTGTATCATCATTGGGAGTGGCCTCCTCTTCGTCAGGCTCGTTATCACTGTGTGAACTGTACACCAGTGTTTCGAACTCATCGTCCTCTTCGCCGGTCTCCTCGTTGCGAATGCTCGGATGGAGGCGCTTCATAGGCAGAGACAACACAATGAAATCAAAAATATACCGGGCTACGTTGATTCGGTTGGTATTACGGTGAATAATCTCTATCTCCTCCGTAAGCTCCTCGTCATGGTCCCCAAATTTAAGAATCATGCGTCCCTCTGTGTCGATGGGTTCATCGAACGGATCCAGGGTGCGGTCACAGGTTAATACTACACTTCCGGTAATATCAAACAGTAGCTGCACCATTGTTGACGACTTATCCAGTGTCACCTGAGCCCGAAAGCTACCGTGCTGGATGACATCCTGCTGCAGTTCTTCAAAGAATGCATCACCGGATTCAAAGTCGTAGACATACCTTTTGTCTTCCAGACCAAATATGTCTATGTTATATTTTGCTAGCTCTTTCACTACTTTCCGCAAAAAGGACTGCAAAGATAAGGGCTTTCAGAATAATTAAAAAGCTTGACGCTAATTTATTGTCTTACTGTACCCTAAATCTTTTGTTCTACAATTTTTTAGCCGGGTTGCCGAATACCGTAGCACCAGCAGGTACGTTTTCGATCACGACCGATCCGGCACCAATGCGGGCATTCTTCCCGATCTGAATACCTGCTACAATAATTGCGCCTGAGCCAATGAAAGCTCCGTCGCCGATCGTCACGCGGTCATTGATAACGGCTCCCGCGCCTATATTGACAAAGTCGCCTACTTCCACAAAGGCTTCCAGGATGGATCCCGTCTGGATCTGGCAGTGATGTCCTATATGTACCCTGGCGGATACTGATACCTGTGCCGCGATAAGGTTACCGTGCCCCAGCGACGCCAGCTCCGACACAAGAGCGTGGTCATGAATGGCATTGACGGGCATGGTCTTGCGGCGCTCGTTGAGCATTCCTACCAGCTGCTCACGTACGGTACGCTCGCCTATTGCCACGAAGGCTTCGCACTTGGAGCCAATTACTTTCAGGAAACCGCCATCGTCGGTATCGCCCAGCACGCTCGCTTCCCCAATTTCTTTTCCGTGCATTTCTTTATTATCATCCAGGAAGCCATAGATCAGTACGCCATTGCGACGAAAAATATCGTAGACCTGGTTGCCTGTGCTTCCTGCCCCAAAAATCAAAACCGGATTCTCCATAGTTATAGTAGTAGTACTTATATATAATAAGGCCCAAAGGTACAGAACCGGCAAGGCTAATTCATAGAAATGAATAAGGTACCGGGTGCCGGCTGTCCCTTACAGGAACGTAATTCTGAATACAAAAGGACTGTTATAGGGGGAAATGTTCCGTCCGGTATACGGGTTGAGCTGATTCTGGTAGTTGAGGTTGTACAGCAGCGTCATGTGTACTGCTTTGGTATAGCGTCCTCCCAGAGGCTGGGTATAGGCACCGCCCAGCAGCGGCGATCCGATCCACATCCGCTGGTTTCGCCGCTCGGCCGGGTTATAGTACTGAACGTTCATGCCTTCGTACTCGGCCTGCAGGGTTACCATAGGCAGGATGGAGTACATCAGGAAGGTACGCCCCCCGTAGTAGCTGTTGTTGACGCCCAGGCGGCGTGAGTACAGCCACATATAGGTAGCCCCGACACCTCCTATGAGCTTTTCGGTGAGCTGTAGACCAGCCATGGGCGAAAGGTTGATATTGGTGACAGTACCAAAGCCCAGACCGAAGCTTCCGCCCAGACGGATGCGCTCGCTAATAGGCACTACGTCACTCTGTACCTGATCGTTATCTCTGGCTGGAGGCAATGACGTATCGGTAGGGCGGCGCGGGCGCTCGTTGCGGGTACTGTCTACTTTGTAGTACTCATCATTTTGAGCAAGTACTTCTCCAGTAGTGACTCCAAAAGCTAAGAATACTATTAATAAGAGGATATTTCTTTTCATTTTAAATAGGATTGCTATTTTTACTGATTAGTAATAACGATTTAATTAAACATTTTGATTTGTAAGCCGCACCGTAGTTAGTTACGCCGGCCACTTTTTAGCACACCTGCCCATGCTATATCAAATTTCCGTAGCCGACCCGGCCTCTCGTTTTGTAGAGATAAGTTACACTGTCTCTGGCATACAAAGCGAGTCTATTGAAGTACAACTTCCCGCCTGGCGTCCCGGTCGCTACGAGATTCAAAATTTTGCCAAATATATACAACGCCTGGAAGTACAGGGCCAATCAGGTCAGCCGCGGCCCTTCCACAAAGTTACCAAAGATCGCTGGCTGATAGATACCACCGGCGAGCGGGAGGTTGTAATCCGATACAATTTTTACGCCAATATCCAGAACGCCGGTAGCAGTTACGTCGACGAAGACCTCTGGTACCTCAACTTTATCAACTTCTGTATGTACACCGAGGGGCGCATCAACGAGCCCTGCCGGGTAGAGCTGGCGCTCCCAGCCAACTACGAGATAGCCTGTGGCATGCCGGAAGTACAGAAGCATACGTTAGAGGCCGCAGACTACTACCAGCTGGTAGATAGTCCTCTGCTGGCTTCGGACTCCCTGCAGCACGAAATATACGAGGAGGGCGGCGTCAGATTCCATGTATGGATGTACGGCAACCTGCGTCCTAACTGGCGACGTATCCGTACCGACTTTGCCCGCTTCTCCCGCGAGCAGATCGCTACCATGGGCGAGTTTCCGGAGCAGGAGTTTCACTTCCTGAACCTGGTACTACCGACGGCCTTCTACCACGGTGTAGAGCACCACAACTCTACCATGATCGTACTGGGGCCCGACGATGAGGGCGAAGGCTTGTACACCGACCTGCTGGGAGTGAGTTCGCACGAGCTTTTCCACACCTGGAATATCATCCGGATCCGTCCGGCTGAGCTACTACCTTACGACTTTACCAAAGAAAACTATTTTCCGACCTGCTTTGTAGCCGAAGGCTGTACTACCTACTACGGCGACCTGTTTCTGCGCCGCTCGGGGGTGTTTGAGGATGAGGCGTACTTCAAAGAGCTGCAGGTATACATGAAGCGCCACTTCGAACACAGCGCCGGAGCCTCGCAGTCGCTGATCGAGTCATCGCTGGACCTGTGGCTGGATGGCTATGAGAAAGGGATTCCCAAACGTAAGGTATCGGTATACCACAAAGGAGCGCTGGCAGCCCTGATCCTGGACCTCTACCTGCGCAAAAAGCACAACCACGAGCGCTCGCTGGACGATGTAATGCGCCTGCTGTGGCAACGCTTCGGCAAGCCCTACGTGGGTTATACCCTGGAAGACTATAAGGCCATAGTAGAGGAGGTAGCCGAACAACCCCTCGACTGGTACTGGCAGGAGTGCATATTCACGAATACGCCGCTGGAGACGCGCCTTAACGAAGCCCTGGCTTTTGTCGGACTGCAGATGACTACCTTCAGTAATGGCAATGTCCAGCTTAACGTACTGGATGATGCCCGCGCGGCACGCCAGCGCGAGCGCTGGCTGGCTCCCGTGTACATACTATCCGAAGAGGAGGAATAACTATGAAGCTAACCTATACCACCCCCCTTCTCTGCCGCCACCACATGACCAGGTGGAGTCTGCTGACCACAGCGGTTCTCTTTGTACTACTTAGCTCCTGCCATTCCGGACGTACTGTTACATTTCTTCACATCAATGATGTCTACGAGATCGCTCCGCTGGATCATGGTACATCCGGAGGAATGGCCCGCGTGGCCCATGTCAACCAGCAACTCAGGAAGAAAAACCCGGAGAGTACCTACTTTGTCCACGCTGGCGACTTTCTGAGCCCTTCGGTTATAGGTACCCTGCGCCATGAGGGCGATCGCATCCGTGGCAAGCAGATGGTGGAGGTCATGAACAGCGCGGGTGTAGAGTACGTCACCTTAGGCAACCACGAGTTTGACTATGATGAAGAAGCCCCCACTGTACTCAACAAGCGCATCGAAGAGTCGAGGTTCAGGTGGGTCATCGCCAATATGCAACTCCGGCAGGGGGAGCAGTCGGTCCCTTTCTCTAAGGATGGCGCCGCTTTTCCTACCTCGGTCATTCTGGACAACGGCAAAGTGCGCGTAGGTATGTTTGCGCTGTGTCTGCCGGTTCAGAAAGACTTCCTGGCGGTAAGTGATCCCTTTGAAGTAGCCCGCCGTGAGTACGAAGACCTGAAAAATCGCTGCGACGTGGTAGTAGCGCTCACCCACCTTGAAATGGCCGATGACCGCCGCCTGGCCGAGCAGCTCCCCGGCCTTACCCTCATCATGGGCGGCCACGACCACGATCATATAAAGGAACAGATAGGACCAGTCACGATTGCCAAAGCCGACGCCAACGCCAGAACCGTGTACATCCACCGGTTACGTGTCAATCGGAAGCAAAAGCGCGCCCGGGTTAAGTCTACCCTGAAAACCATTGACCATTCTGTACCTGAAGAACCCCATACGGCGGCCCTGGTAGCCAAGTGGCAGCAGATAGCCGCCCAGAGCTTTCAGGAGCTGGGCTTTGCTCCCGACGAAGTCGTATATACTACCAAGGTACCCTGGGATGGGCGAGAAGCCACCGTCCGAACGGTACACACTGCCCTCACCAGTACGATTGCCAGCAGCATGTACGAAGCCTTTCCAGGGAGTGACCTGGCCCTGTTCAACGGGGGCTCGGTACGGGTAGACGATGTGCTGGAAGGTACCATCACCCAGTACGACATAGTACGTATACTACCTTTTGGAGGAGGTATCTCACAGGTAACCATGACGGGCGAACTACTCCAGCAGGTACTGGAGGCAGGGCGGCTCAGCCGCGGCAAAGGCGGTTTTCTGCACCACCACAACGCCAGCTACGACGAGCGCACGAGTACCTGGCAGAATGCCGGTGCTGCTCTTGATACCCGGCGCACCTATAAGGTAGTTCTGCCGGACTTCCTGATGACAGGTCGGGAGTTTGGGATGAGCTTTCTGCTACCTACTCATCCGGGAGTACAGGCAATGGTTACTCCTGCCAAAGAAGATCCGCGTAGCGATATACGCAAAGTATTCATAACCCATCTTAAGAAGAACTAGTAAGCTATACATCACTTCTACTTATTCTTAATACATACCTAAGATCGCCGCTATGAGAATACGCTACATCTGTTCGCTCGGGTTGATTTTTGTGTGTTTTAGTACCATTTGCTCCTACGCCCAGTCATGGACCATTGGTACCTTCCGCAAGCACGACAGGGCCAATCCGGTACTTACGCCCCGCGCCTCTACTACGTTCGACTGCCCCGTCCGGGGTGAAACCGTGCACTGGGAACAGAAGGATGTATTTAATCCGGCAGCGGTAGTCCGGAATGGCAAGATATACATGCTGTACCGCGCCGAAGATACCGTAGGCAAGCACCACGGCACCTCCCGCATCGGCCTGGCTACCAGTACCGACGGCATCCACTTCACCCGCCTGCCCAAGCCCGTCTTTTACCCGGATAACGATGCCTATAAGAAGTACGAATGGGAAGGTGGCGTAGAAGATCCGCGCGTGGTAGAAGCCCCCGATGGTACTTACGTCATGACCTACACCGCCTACGATGGCGACAAGGCCCGCCTCTGCGTAGCTACCTCCCGCGACCTGCTTACCTGGCATAAGTATGGTCCCGTTTTCAAAAACCACATCAAAGGCGGTGGGGAAGACTACTGGTCCAAGTCAGGCTCCATCGTATGCCGGCGCGTGGGTAGCCGGTTGGTCGCTACGCCCATTAACGGTAAGTACTGGATGTACTGGGGCGATCAGCCGCAGCTGTACGTAGCCATATCCGACGACCTCATCAACTGGTACCCACTCACCCGGGGCGGCCAGTCACTCAAAGCCGTAGCCGAAGTACGGCCGGATCAATTTGACAACCGCCTGCTCGAACCCGGTCCACCCGCTCTGCTGACTCCAAAGGGCATTGTACTCATCTATAACAGCATGTACGATGCCAGCAAAGGCCGTGCTAACCTACCCGAAGGTACCTACGCCGCCGGGCAGTTTCTTTTCAACGCGGAAGAACCAGATAAGCTGATAGACCGTACCAGGAGCTACTTTATGAAGCCCGACAAGCCCTACGAGATCACCGGTCAGGTCAATAACGTTGCATTCCTGGAAGGACTGGTACCTTATAAAGGGCGCTGGTGGCTGTACTACGGTACGGCCGATTCCAAGATAGCGGTAGCTTCGGCTCCGCTGCGGTAACAGCCGCCTCACCCTAATACCCCTACTTCATCAACACTACTATGACAACAGCCGAGTACCTGAACTACGACGCCATCGGTCTGGCCCAACTGGTCCGGCAGGGAGACGTAACACCGCGCGAGCTACTTAATACGGCGCTGGCCATTGCCGAAAAAGTCAATCCCAGGATCAATGCCATTATTCACCCGCTGTATGAGGAGGGGTACAAGATGGTAGAAGAGCTACCGGCCGAGGCTCCACTACGCGGGGTACCCTTCCTGCTCAAAGACCTGGCGCTGGAATGGGCGGGTACTCCCATGCGCTCCGGCAACAAAGCTTACTATAAGTACGTATCCAGCGTAGACAGCTACTACGTAGAGCGCTGCCGAGCTGCGGGGCTGGTTTTCTTTGGCAAGACCAATACTCCAGAGTTCGGCCTGAACCCCTTTACCGAACCTACCGCCTTTGGTCCCTCCCATAACCCCTGGAACCTCGACTACTCTACGGGTGGATCGAGTGGAGGATCGGCCGCCGCCGTGGCCGCCGGTATAGTACCCGCCGCCACTGCCTCGGACGGAGGCGGCTCCATCCGTATCCCGGCTTCCTGCTGTGGCCTGTTCGGGCTGAAGCCCACCCGCGGACGCGTATCACTGGGGCCGCACGTAGGCGAGGCCTGGGGCGGGGCCGTAGTAAGTGGCAGCGTGACCCGTACCGTGCGCGACAGCGCCCTGCTCCTCGACCTGCTGAGTGGCTACGCCCCCGGCGACCCGTACGTTATTCAGGCTCCGGAGCGCCCTTACCTGCAGGAGGTAGATGCCGCACCCGAAAAACTCCGCATTGGTTTCAGCACCCAGCACCCTCTGTCGTGGCACAAAGTAGATGCCGATTGTGTGCGGGCCGTCGAAAAAGCAGCCCGCTTGCTGATGTCATTGGGCCACGAAGTAGAAGAAGTTTCAATTCCTTTCAATCCGGAGATGTTTTTGGAAGCATTTTTGCCTGTATTCGTAGGTGAAACCTCCGCTGCCCTTCGCCACCTGAGTAAATGGCTGGGACGGCCTATCCAGAAGGGGGATGTTGAGATGAATACCTGGTTGATAGCAAAGCTGGGCGAAGTGTATACCGCCGCCGACTACGCTCATGCGCAATACCGATGGAATGAGCTTTCGCGCACCATGGCGACCTTCCATCAGCAGTACGACCTGCTGCTGACGCCTGTTATGGCACGCCCGCCTATTCGTATAGGTGAGCTGCAAAACAACGCCCAGGAAAACATGATGCTGAAGCTGCTCCAGACCACCGGTGGGTATAGCTTCCTGAAAGGATCCAAGGTAGTAGAGCAGGTAGCCGAGCGTACGTTCAGCTACATACCGTATACTACCCTGGCCAACATGACCGGGCAGCCGTCTATGTCCATCCCCATGCACTGGACGCAGAACAACCTGCCCATAGGGGTGATGTTTACGGGACGTATGGGAGAAGAAAGTCTGATGTTTCGCCTGGCCGCCCAGCTTGAGCAGGCTCAGCCCTGGGCTCACCAGCGCCCCAATCTGATGTAAGTACCAATAGTTAAGAACATTAATTACTAGTTTATATAAATACTAATCTTCAATTACGGATTTACTAATCATTCATACTATATGATTAGTAGAACCAGATTTATGTATGTCGTACCCACGTCTATCTAATTAACTACACACAACTTTTATTTCCATTTTATACCATGCTCAACCTCCATCCATCTCTTGATGTCGATTATCTACAGCAGATTTATGGTGACGATGCCGTTATTGTTAACATCATGCTGGAAACCTTCCTGACGGACTCCGTTCCGCGCTGGGAGGATATAAGCCACCTGCTTGCCACCGGACAATACGGTGAGGTAGGCGAAATTGCCCACCGGCTGAAGCCCTCTTTCTCGATGGTAGGCCTTACCTGGCTTCACCCCAAAGTAGAGGTGTTTGAACGCGTAGCCCGCTTTGAGGCAGATCGCTCTTCGCTGCCGACGCTCTATCAGGAAATCACAGCCGAGCTGCATCGCATGAAACCCATTCTGGAAGAAGAAGTGGCCCGCCTGGCTAACGATATGTAAGTAGCCGAAGCTCATGCCAGATAATTTATAAAAAAACTTATCTCGATATTATAGCAGAGATAATAAGGCAAGGCCCAGTTTTTGCTAAAGTGCCGAGAGTACCTATCACTAAACACATTACTAGTTTTAATGAAAATCGGTATTGAAGCACAGAGGTTGTTCAGGCCTAAGAAGCACGGAATGGATGTAGTGGCGTTGGAATTGATAAAGGCCTTGCAACGCCTTGATACCCCTCATGAGTACTTTGTTTTTGTGAAGCCAGATGAGGACGTATGCCTTACCGACTCTCCCAACTGCCGGATTGTCCCAATCTCAGCCAGTAACTACGCTACCTGGGAGCAGGTACAGCTTCCGATCTATGCCCGCAAGTATGGCATAGATGTCCTGCACTGTACTGCCAACACGGCTCCGGTATGGCCGGGGGTGCCACTTGTGCTTACCCTGCACGACGTTATCTTCATGGAAAAGATGACCGGGCCCAACACCCAGACCTCATACCAGCGCTTTGGTAATATGTACCGTCGGTGGGTGGTACCTAAGATCATAAAGAAATGCCAGAAGATCGTAACGGTATCCCATTACGAGAAGGAGCGGATCATTAAAACGTTAAATCTACCTGATAGTGCCGTGGAAGTTGCATACAACGGGGTAAGCAACCGCTTCTCAGCTCCACCCAATATGGATGAGCAACTATGGGTAAAGGAACAGTTCCGGCTTCCGGATCGCTTCTTCTTTTTTCTTGGTAATACCGATCCGAAGAAGAACATGCCTACTGTTATAAAGGCTTTTGCCCAGTTGGTAGAGTCAGTACCTGATATCAAACTGGTCATTGCTGATATTGCTCCTGAAATAGTTGAGGCCATTCTGAGTAACCTGGGCAAAGCAGATCTCATCTCTCATTTTGTGTTTACTGGCTATATTCCTGGCAAACATCTGCCTGCTGTATACCACCAGTGCGAGGTATTCCTGTATCCATCACTGCGCGAAAGCTTTGGCTTACCCATTCTGGAGGCTATGACCTGCGGGGTGCCCGTTATTACGTCTACTACTGCCGCTATGCCCGAAGTAGCCGGTGATGCCGCTTTTCTGGTTGATCCTACCGACGCCGATGACATCACTGCCGCTATGAAGAAAGCCCTGCTGGATCTCCCGCTCCGGCAAAAGATGATTGGCGAGGGACTGAAACGGCCGGCGTTATTTACCTGGGAGCAAACCGCTCGCACCATGCTCAACATCTACGAACAAATAAAACCCTCCCATGCTTAATCTTCTACGGTTGGAACTGGACCGTGTTCGACAGGAAAATCCTGAAGCCTGGTTACCAGGTGCGTTTGCCAGACGACTTAGCTCGGGCGCTACCCGGCTTCTCAATGCTCGCTTTGCTCTGCGCAAGTGCAGCCAGGTGGGAAAGTACGTTACCGTACGAGGCTTTCCCCGAATAGATGGTAAAGGCGAAATCATTATCCGGAACGGTGCCAAGATATGGTCTCATATAGGTACCACCCAACTATCAGCGGGCAAGGGGGCTCGCATTGTGATAGGAGAAGGTACCTTTATCAATACCGGTAGTATACTCTCGGCCCGACACCTGATCCAGATCGGCCGCAATTGCCAGATTGCCAATCAGGTCATAATCATGGACAATGACTTCCATGGTACAGCCAACCGCCATGTGGAGCCTACTCCCGAAGCCGTTATACTGGAAGATAACGTGTGGCTGGCTACGCGCTGTATGGTACTGAAAGGCGTCCGGATTGGTGAAGGAGCCGTGGTAGCAGCCGGAGCCGTGGTGACCAAAGATGTACCTCCCTACACCATGGTGGGTGGTGTACCCGCCAAAGTAATCAAGAAACTCACTCCCTAATATGAAACCCCTCCTCGAAACCCTCTTCTGGCTAGGAATCTTCCTGGTCGGCTACACGTATATTGGCTATGGTATAGTCGTGTGGCTGCTGGTAAAGATTCGTAAAGCACTCGGTATCAGCCAGCCCCAAATGAACGACCCCGACTACCTCCCGGAAGTAACCCTGGTAGTACCAGCCTATAATGAGCAAGCCTATATGGAGGCCAAGCTACAAAACTCGCTGGCGCTTGACTACCCTGCCGACTGCCTCCAGCTGCTATTCGTCACTGAAGGCTCCACTGATGGTACTACCGAGTGGCTGGAAGCGCAGCGAAGTAAGTACCCCAACCTAGCTATAATCGGAGGTAGTGAGCGACGGGGTAAAATTGAAGCCATGAACATGGCTATGCCGCAGGTCGCTACACCGCTGGTCATATTTACCGATGCCAATACTACGCTGAACCCACAGGCTATCCGCAACCTGGTGCGGCACTTCAAAGACCCGCAGGTAGGCGCCGTAGCCGGTGAAAAACGTATTGAGGTACAGAGTAGTGAGGCAGCCGCCGGAGCCGGCGAAGGACTTTACTGGAAGTATGAGTCATTCTTAAAGAAGCTTGATACAGAACTCTACAGCGTAGTAGGTGCCGCCGGAGAACTATTTGCCGTCCGTACCAGCCTGTACGGCCATGTCGAAAAAGACACATTACTGGACGACTTCGTAATTTCTCTGCGTATAGCCGGGCATGGTTATCGCGTCATCTATGAACCCGAGGCTTATGCCATAGAGCGCCCATCGTTCTCGATTGCGGATGAGCAGAAGCGCAAGGTACGTATTGCAGCGGGAGGTTTTCAGGCCATCAGCCGGCTCAAGTACCTACTCAACATATTCCGGCACGGCTGGCTTACTTTTCAATACGTGTCGCACCGGGCTATGCGCTGGGCAGTGGCCCCTTTTTGCCTACCCCTTATTTTCCTGCTGAATATACCTTTGGCCGTATTGCCTAAGTCGGGGTGGCTCCCTGACTCAGCCTATCAGTTGATACTCATGGCTCAGACCTGTTTTTATGCCGCGGCCCTGGCAGGCAATACACTCGAAAACCGTAAAATCCGCGTCAAGCTGCTGTTCGTCCCCTACTACTTCTCCTTTATGAACTGGTGTGCCATCCTTGGGTATATACGCTACCGGAAGGGTACTACATCGGGTATCTGGGAGAAAGTAAGAAGAGCCGAATAACCTTATTCGGTACCATGCGGAGTATGGATAAACTTCTTCTGTGCTTCGCCTATTTTAAGAATGGATTTGAAGAAACGGATGAAAAGAGCCGGTACCTGGCTGACCTCCCGCCAACCCAGCTTCTGCCGGAGTTCAGCGGGAGTAGCTATATAAAAAGTAGCCACAAGCATGGCCAGCTGAGCCGTCACAAACCACGACAGTACACTGAATCCCCACATAAGCCAAACCAGCAAGGTGGCTCCTACCAGGCCACCTAATAACATTACGCGTGGCGGGAGCATCGTTTGCAGAACCTTGTCAAAATAATCAATATTACCCTTAAGCAGGTGCAGTAGACCAGGCACAAAGTTGAGCCGCAGGTACTTGATCTGGGCCGCGATCCAGCGGGTTCGCTGCTTTTCAAATACGGCAGCATTCTGTACCTTTTCATCATAGCAGAGTGCTTCGTCCAGATATTCAATCCGGATACGTTGCTTGAGCAGACGCATCTCCAGCTCCTTATCAAATCCGCCAATGGCCTGGATCTCGCTCATCAGTCCTTTGAAGAGACTGAAGTCAAAGGCCATTCCGGATCCGATCAGGGCCGACGAAAGCCCCAGTACCCGGTGTCCTCTACGGAATATATGGTTGTTGATCTCCTCACTGACTGCATCCAGTATAGCCGTACCGGTATTGGTATTTTTAGCGGTTCGATGCCCCTGCACGACCTTCCACCCCTGCTCCATAGCCTGATTTACCCGATTCAGAAAGTCAGGGGCCATTACATTGTCGGCATCCAGTATAACCGCTATCTCAAACTGATCATCCAGTTGCTGCAAAGCCGCATTGAGTGCCTTAGATTTGGTAGAAGTTTCAAATACTACCTCTACCAGCTTGATGGGCAGAGCCCGTAGCTTAGCCAGCGTGGCAGGCTGAAGCGAATCCGCAATAACTACTACTTCAAAAAGAGACTTGGGATAACACTGTTCAAGGGCACGCATTGCGGAGTCTACGATTACTGCATCTTCCTTATAAGAAGGCAGAAAAACAGCCGTTTTGCGTAGTCTCCGGCTATTTCTGGGATGGTAGGCAGCAGGTTTTCTGAATAAGCCGGCAACGGCAAATACAAACAGATAGAGCGTTACGAATGCAGTAGCGCTAAAGAGCAGGTAAGCCAAAGCAGTGATAAATTCCATAAGATCAGTGGGTAAGGTGCCAGGTTACGCCCCGCCAGAAGGCAGACAGGTAGTCCCAGCGTTTTTTGAGGAGGTAGGTAAGACTATTTTTAGGAATTGAAATACAGGAAAAGAACATCAAACCGGCCATACGCTGCCAGCTTCGGTAATTGCGGCGTATAAACAATATACGGTTACGGGTCTGGTAGTATACTTTCAGAGTGCTTTGCTTTCCGGTCGAAACTGACTCCTTATGTAAGATCTCCGACTCGGCTACGTACCATACGCCAAAACCATCGCGACGGGCCCGGGCACACCAGTCCAGCTCCTCGTAGTACAGGAAGTAGGTATCATCCATGAGACCCGTCTTCTCCAGGACCGCCCTTGACACAAGCATGGCCGCTCCGTGTACGTAGGCCGTCTGACCGCTCCTGGAAAAGCTCCCGTCATCCGGCTGCCTGTGCCCGATAAAATGCCCCCGCCCGGTCAGCGGATTGATCTCCGTACTGCCGGCATACTGGATCAGGTTATCTTCGTAGTAGTACTTAATCTTGGGACTGACCATACCAATCTGCGGATCGGCCTCCATCCGCTCAACCAGTGGCTCCAGAAAGCCCGGAGGTACCTCGGTGTCGTTGTTCAGAAAAAGCAGGTACTTACCCCGGGCCTGGCGCACGGCCAGGTTATTGCCGCCGGCAAAGCCCAGGTTGGTACTACTCTTCAGAAAGTGTACTTCTGGGAAGATAGGGATCAGCTCATCCACCCCCTGCCGGGGGCTGGCGTTGTCCACTACCCATACCTCCACGTTGGGGTAGGTAATGTGGCACAGGCTACGGAGCAGCTCCGCCGTGACCTGCGGCTGATTATAGTTGACGGTAATAACAGATACCAGAGGGTGCATATATACGTAATGGGCAATTTAACTACGAGGCAGCCGACAGTACTTTACTTTCGGCCTCTGCCCCGGACACTTCACTATCAAATACACTTCTCAGAACCACTCCACCAAACACCACCCCAAGTACCACCGTACCGATCGTTACGACAGCCACCGGTACGGGATCAGCCCAGACGTGCAGGACTACTATATCTCCAATGATGTTGAATACGGCCATCAGTACCACCTTAATGGTATTGAAGCGGGGCCGCCCCAGGCTGTCGAGCGTGACGCCGATGAGCCGGTCGGCCGGCAGAAGGAGGCTGTACACCGCAAATACCTGCAGCAGAATAGCTGACTCACGGTAGGCTTCACCTCCCAATAGTACCACCAGGGGTTCGGCCAGGAAAAAGCACAGGACACTCACCGGCACCAGTACCAGCGTCAGTAGCTTGAGTTCTTTGAAGAATAAAGCTTTGGCCTGTTCCATGCTCTTCCTATCACCGTACTGCAGTTGCGAAAGCTGTGGGAGTAAGGTAGCCATGACGCTGCGGAGCGGGATCTCAACGATCTCGATCAGCTTGTAAGGCAGATTATAGGCAGCCACCACGGCCGAAGAAAGGTAATAGCCAATCAGGAAGGTATCGGAGCTTTTGAGAAGATTGGTACATAGCAGCGTGCCGATGGTGTACCGCCCAAAGCTCCAGAGCTCACGTACCTGCTGCATCTTGAAAGTCCTCAGTGCCTGCCAGTGCGTCCACCCGGCCGCAACGGCACCCAGCGAAACCAGCAGGTATAGTAGGGTCTGTACCCAGGCAATGCTTTCGAGCGACCAGTTGTACCAGAATCCCAGCGCTACAAATGCCAGGAACGGCAAGGTAAAACCCAGCCGCAGCCGCAGAATATGATCGAAGCGATTCTCGGCCTGCCGCTGCCAGAGTGCCACGCTGTAGGGCCAGGTAGCCAGCAGCAGCCAGGGTAGTTGTGGTAGCACCAGTCGCCATTCATCCGAAAGCTCTAGCCCCATCAGTCCTGCTCCCCCCAATAGTACGCTCACTAGTATGGTAAAAGCACCGCTGATGGCCCAGGCAGCACCGGTGTAGCGGCTATCGTGGGAGGCGGCGTAGTAACGCACCAGGGCCGTATGTACAAGCCCCGACCTGAGCATATCCAGGAAGGTCCATACCGCCAGGTACAGGATCCAGGTACCCAGTTCGCCTGGTGTAAGGATTCGGGCCAGCACCATCACCCCCAGAAAACCGGAGGCCGCACTGACACCCACTCCGACCAGGGAAAGCAGGCGGGGGTTATGGAGCAGAACTTTTAATGTCAAGAATACGGATAGAGTTAAGGGTTGATGCCAGTACGAGGGTATATTACGCTTGAGCTGCTGAGCCAAGCGCAGGTGATGAATGCCTGCCAGGGGTATGGATTACTTTTTCGATGATGGCCTCCAGCTCATGCGCACGCTCCTGCCACGAATGCTGCCGGGCCAGCGCCACACGCCTTTGCTCCTCCTTTTCAGATTTATCCTGAAGGGCTTCCTGCACGGCGGTTATGAAGCCTTCCTGCGTAGTAGTAACAGCCACTACCTCCTGAAAGGCCGCCAGTGGAGCAAAATCAGTACTAACCACGGGCAGACCGGCCGCCAGGTACTCATTGATCTTCATCGGGTATATGGCCTCGGTCTGCTCATTCTTTACGAAAGGGATCAATCCTACGTTGAACTGCGCCAGCAGGTACGGAAGCTCATGCGGGGCCTTCGCTCCGGTGAAGTGAACATTGGGCATGGCACTAAGTACCTTGACCGCTTCCTCTACGTGGGGCTTGTCATATACGATGCGCCCCACCATAATCAGCTTTTGCCCCAGCAGCTTTTGAGCCAGCTTGATCAGCAGATCGTAGTCCAGCCGGCTATCGATGCTTCCCACGTAGCCGATTACACTGGCAGCAGGCTTATCAGCAATGGGTATATATCCTTTCTGGAATTCGTTGAAATCAACTCCATTGTTGACTACGAAAGCTGGTTTGCCGTACCTCTGCTTACTCCTGAACAACCCATCCGACGAAACTATGATGGCATCTACCAGCTCCGAATATTGGACCTCAGACCGCGCACCGTGGTCTTTGGCCCAGGCGCAGGCACTTATTTCGTCGTAGCAGTAGTAGATCAGCGACTTCTCGCTCAGCTTCCCCGCGAGTGGTACGCCCAGAGAGGGATTGAAAGCATTGATCACCACCGGTGCTTCTATATGTAAGGTACTGTAGGCCTTCCGGATGGAGCGTAGTACTATACCTGCATTGAGCCTCTGTATAGCATCATAGAGCTTTGTGCTTTTCAGAAAATTGACCGGCAACACCGGGGGAGGTGTCAGCACATGCACGGTGGCATCACCTACCTGTACCTCCCGAAGCCGGCTGGTGAGCCCAAGCATCCGGGAAACGGGTACTGATGTGGTTTTGAACAGCCCCATGAGGGCGTCTTTCCAGGTATACTGGTAATCAATATATAGTATCCGGTGCCGCTGCGCCAGCTCCTCCATTAACTTAACGGTACTCTTGACATAGTTGCCCTCCCAGGAAGGGAAAGCTACACACACAATGTCATAGGCGGCCATAGGTACTACTCCTGTTTCTTGATTACAGAAGTTTTTATCTCAAGAATGAAGCCAATTGATTCAGCCTCGTCCTGAGCTACCTTAAAATTTTGGTAAGGACCAGCCGTTACGGTATAATATCCTCCCGGCTGCTGTGGGTCGTGAATTTTGGCACGGTATCCGCCGCCCATAAGGTCGCGCTGACGCAAAGCCGCATTGTTGCGGTCTTTGAAGCTTCCTGCCTGTATATAGTATACTGTTTTTCCCTCTGCCGCCGGTGCTTTTTCGGCCACAGGCTTCTCCGCTACGGGCGCTACCTTGGCCGGTGCCTCCCTAGCTGGTGCCACCTTAGTCGGTGCCGCTTTGGGCGGTGCCGCCTCACTAGCCACAGGCTCCGCTGGCTTTACCTCCAGGGGCTTACTTTCAACAGGTGCCGGAGCCGGGACCGGAGCCGCATCCCAGTCATCCTGGATAGCTGTACCGGCATCGGCTTCTACCAATGGCTGAGCGCTATCAATGGGTGCTATGCCATTTACGGACAACGAATCATCGCCCGCGGGCATGTTGCTCGTAGTCTCTTCGGTAGTTTGTGAAGAGTTATTGAACCAGTACAGCCAGAAGTTCTGTCCCTTGGCGTTAGGTGAGATCATCCACCATACCAGGGCAACCCCTGCGATGATTCCTATAAACATGGCTCCCCTTAGCAGCCAGTTCTGCGGCGATGATTTGCGACGTCGGTTACGTCTTTTCCTGGCTACCGACGCCTCATCGTCCGGAGTGGCCTGATCTGAATTATTCGGCCTGGGAGCCTCAAAGTCGTTTGGTTGTGATGTTAACATACCGGAGGTACTTGCATATAATAATTGCGTGCTGCTACTTTTCTCGGGGTGTTGATGAATGACTGACGTCGGAACCAGCAGATGCTTCAGCCACTGCCGCAAGGACGAACGATCACGAGGTACCTCGCCGATCAGCTCCTCCAACTGGTCGTGCCTGACCTGGTTGAGCAATAGCCCTACTGGCGCAACAGAAGTATCCAGGTAGTTCTGCAGCGCGTACCGGTCCGATGTATTCCAAACGGCGGTGGCATCGGCTACCAGTAGTGAAAAACCAGCCTGCTGTACCCATCGCGTTAGCAGAGGAAAATTAAGCAAAGCTGGCAACTCTACAAACACAAACTTCACCTGCTCCCAATTAGCAACGTACACTTGGCTCTGCAGCGTCTCCAGATCGCCCAGATCAGGCTGCCACTGATAGGTATACTCGCCAGTCGCCCCATTGGACTCTCCATCCGGGTTCAGCCAGAGGCTAAGGCTCCCCTCCTGTGTCAGTTTTCGTTGCAGCTTCCGCGCAAAATGACTTTTGCCCGTGCCCTCTTTTACACTAAAAACCAGAATCCACACCGGCTGCTGCTTAACAGCCATAGCCATGCGCCTGATCCGGGCGACACACTGGTTGAGGGTGCGGTCTTCGATGGTTCCGTAGTGGACATAGCTCTTGGAGGTATCTACCAAAGGCAATCCTCCCACAAAGGGAACACCAATCTGCTTTTCGGCGCGGGTAGGCCGCTTAAGTGACCAGTCAAAGTACTCTTTCCCGATAATATAGCTAATAATCAGCATAAAGCCAACCACAAATGCAGCGATGACCAGTATAAGACGCTTGGAAGGCTCGGGCTGCGCCGGAAACTTAGGCGGATCTATAACTTTCAGGTTGGTCGACAGCAGCAGGTTTTGTTCCCGGAGCTTACTTACGTTCAGGCCGTGGAGTATCTCGAGGTATTCTTTCTCGGCCACATTGATTTCCCGCTCCAGACGGCTCAGCCCTGATCCCAGCGGGGCCATCTGCTTGTAGTGCCGGCCGTGGTTGCGCTTGATGTCGCTCAGAACCAGCAGACGAGCTTCATTCTTATCCACACCAACAAAGGCGTCGATCCAGTCAGCGAACAGCAGCTTACTGGGTACACCATTCTTGGAGTTATTGGCATCGTACAGATCGGTAATACTCGAGCGAGCGCGATGCTCATACTGCCCGATCTGAGTCCTGAGCTTTTGGATATCGGCCTGGCTGCTTTCGGGCTGCACCTCCAGCATGGCCAATCGTGAGTTCAGGATGGCCAGCGTATCGCGCAGCGAGTGCATCGCCTGGTTTTTGAGCGCGATATCCTGCCGGATACTGAGCTTTCCTTCCAGATCTTTCAGAGCCGCCTTTGACGCCTGCAGCTCCGAGGTCACCTTCTGTATTTCCAGTTCTATTTCGCGGTCCTGCGCCGATATGCTGCGGGTTTGCTCATCGTAGTTGATGATGTTATTCTGGCTGGAAAATTCCTTCAGCTTATTTTCCGATCCGGCCAGCTTCTCAGTGGCCTTCCGTAGCTGCTCTTCAAAGTACGTGACTACATTACTGGTTTCGCTTACTTTCATGTCGCGGTACCTGCGCATAAATACCGAAGTGATCAGCTCTACCGTATGCTTTACTACGGCGGGGTCATTGGCTGTATAGGTGATCTTCACCATGTCGCTCGTTCCCTCACGGGCCACGGTCAGATTGGACATGATGCCCCGTACGCTGTAAGGCCCATTGTTCTTGTTAAGCAGCTGTTCGGCAATGATATTCTTGGGGATCTGGGAGTAGCGGTAGATATTCTCTACGGTCTGATTCAGCGAATTATAGTCTACTACTTCCTTGATGACCCGTTCGGGCAGTACCTGGTGAAGGTGGTTGATGGTTTCGTCATTGGCTACGCCCCTATCCGGCGCTCTCATCATCAGGTGGGAGGCCAGTAGCCTGATGCCTACCTCTTCCAGGTTGGTACGTGCCTTGATGGTATTGATCAGATTATCAAAGGCATTGTTAACAGCAAAATAGTCGATCCGCTGGTCGGCACCTGACTCCAGCGTATACCCTGACGCCAGACCCGTATACACCAGGCTATTGGCGGCATATTCGCGCTTGGTATGGCGGGTCAAAAAGAAAACCGCTATGGCCAGCGACGCCGGGAATAGTACCAACAGCCACTTATGATCCAGAAGGAGTCGTATAAACCTGAGTAAAGACATAGCGTATTGTTAGTATAGCTTCTGGCCGGTCAGCGTTTCTAGGACTTTTATATTTTCATATAAATACTGCTTGGCTACTTCATATTCGGCTGCGGCTTTGGAGGATATCTCTATGACACGCGAAAGCTCCGCAATGGCAATACTCCCTTCGGCAAACTCTTTCTCGGCCATCTGGCGGTGGAGCTGAGTAGTTTGCTTGGCTTCGCTCTTGATCCTGAGCAGGCCCTGGGCTGCCTGTACAGCATAGTACCTCGTAATCACTACCATTTCCACCTCCTGCTCCGAAGCCTCCTTTTTTTCGAGCGCCTCCTGGCTCTCGTATTCCGCCATTTTGATTTCACTCTTGCGGCCCAGCAGATCATAGGCCGACACCCGTACGTTGAAAGCCGCCCGGTACCCGTTGTTGAAGTTACGATAGGCATCGATAGTACCCGTAGGCTGAAGCATGATCAAGGCCTGGTTGCCCAGCCCCAGTTGCATATCTACGCCCAGGCCATCCATCCATTGCCGCTTTTTGCTTTGTACATTGTACAGGCTTTTATTCATATGTGCATCCTGCATACGTACCGAGGGCGCATGCCTGATGGCCATATCCACTACTTTCTTAAGTGGTGGAAGCGTAATGAACTGGCCCGCGGCATCATCGGCACCAGCCTGTGCCCACGCACCGGTTCCCATCAGACTCCCAATCAAGGCTACTGCCCATACGATAATACCCCTGCCTCTCATACATTTTCGGATTGTAGTAGAGCCGGAATGGTTTTCAGGATTATACTCAGATCCATCCGGAAGGAGAAGTTCTGCACATAGGTTATATCTAGTTTGATACGCTCCTCTTCGGACATCTCCTGCTTGCCCTTACCGCGCTTGGTTACCTGCCAGAGACCGGTAAGGCCTGCCGGTCCTGCAAATCGGAGGATATGCTCATCGGTAGTAAGCTTTTCGGCCTCGTAGAGGGGCAGTGGCCGGTTGCCCACCAACGACATATCACCACGGAAGATATTGTACAGCTGGGGCAGTTCATCCAGGCTGGTATTGCGCAGGAACCGGCCGATGCGGGTAATACGGGGGTCATTCTGAAACTTCATGAAAGCCGCCTTCGCTTCCTTCTCCTGGTGGTACTGTTTTTCGCATACCTGCTCACCGTCCAGAAACAACAGGTGGCTGCAGGTACCTCTATCCATACACTGGTCGCAGAGGGATATTTGCTTCTGGTCCGTTTTAAGCTCCTCTTTGTTGTACATGTTCAGGGAAGCCATCTTCTTGATGAGCTGATCCGCATCGGTACGCATGGTCCGGAACTTGTATAATTCAAATATCTTATAGCCAGCTCCTACCCGCTTCGACTTATATACCACCGGTCCCCGCGAATCCAGCTTGATCAGCGCGGCAATAATCAGTAGCAAAGGCGACAGAGCCAGCAGGGCGGCGCCCGTTACCGTCATATCCAGCGCCCGCTTCCAGAGGGGAGTCTGAACGTGCAGTACCGATACTTTCTCCGAAGCCTTCATGGCGGCATAGTGCTGCCGCTTCACAAAGTAGTGCAGGCGGATCATCAGGTCACCGCGGTCAAAATTGCTCGGAAACACATCGTCCACCTTCATCCTCCTGGCTTCTCTTAACATCTCTGGCGTAATTTTATTTACGGTCAGGATGGTAGGGATCTTGCGCAGCCAGGGACTGTTATGGATGGCCTCCAGCAGGGGTTTACCGCCTGCATCCAGGCTGGCAATTACTGCGTCGGCGGGGTAGTGGTCTTCAAGCATCTTGAGCGCATCCACCATATTATCGAAATACTCGATCTGGAGCTGATCACCAAAGCGCTCGATAAACTTGATGCTTTGCTCATAATCTTTATTAAGATACACTACTCTTAATAAAGCTGGCATAACCGAAACACCTTTAGATGCCGAAAGGGTAGTAGCTGTCTCCATAAGCGTTAGTATGAATAGCGATTGATACGTCTTAGTATAGCATTGACCTTCGCCACTACTTCCATGGGGTTAAATGGCTTAAGCATAAAGTCATCAGCTCCCAGGTTGAGACACTGAATCCGCTCACTGCTCTCATCTGTTCCTGACAGGATAATGATAGGAATGTCGTTGTACAGGTTGCTGGCCCTTACCACTCTTACAAATTCCTTCCCGTTCAGGTTGGGCATGTTCAGGTCGGCAATGATCATATCTACTTTATATCCCTCTTCCAGCCAGGCCATACCTTCCATTCCATCGCTTTTGGTAACAACCTGAAAATCTTTCCGCAGAAAATGCTCCAGTACTTTGCTGGTACTGGGCTCATCATCTATGATTAATAGGCTTTTGGGGGAGTTCATAAAGTATAGTAGGGAAATAGTGTTATTCTTTGATTAATGCTTCAGTTGCTGTAAAAGCAGGGGTGGCTCCTGCACACGCGTATGGGTTGGAGTACTACTCTGTGTAAGCAAATACAGGAAGGCAATACTCATGTACATTACGGTACCCGTCGGGATCTGGCCCAGTACCTGGTTTCCGTAGCTGGCCACAACAATACCCGTTACACCGGCGTATAGCGCCATTAACTGCTGACGGGTAGGTATATGGGGCATATTCCAGATTTTGATAAAGAAATAGCCGAGGAAAAACAAGAGCATGCCCAGGTGCAGTATCAGCCCTATGATGCCTGTTTCGGCCCAGATCTTGACGTACCAGCTGTCAGTGGGAGTCTGCGCCAGCAGGGTATTGGGACTAAACCGCAACCCCCAGTAACCGGCAGAGCCAATTCCTCCCCCTAAGGGACGAGAGGCCAGGTAAGTACCTAGTTTCTTCTGATTTTCAAGCCTGACCAGCAGCGACGGATCATTAGGATCAAGGGCGCTCCGCATACGCTGTATCTGATGGTTGCTCTGACCGATATGGGTAAACTTCAGCATTCCAAATACCAGGGCGGCGGCAAGTCCTCCCACGATCAGCAGCTTGAAGTTGCGCGCCAGGAACAGATACGCGGTGAAGCCAGCCAATGGCACAAACAGGGCGCCCCGGGTACCGGATATCAGCATACCATAAAAGCACAGCAGGCACGTTACCAGGTAGAACAGGCGCTTTCGGACCGGAAAGTCCCCAATAACCATAACAAGGCTTGCCAGCCCCGCGTGAGCCATAGCGGCTCCATACTGCCCCGCATCTGAGTAGAACGAGAACACCCGCAGCCGCCCATGCAGCACATGGGTGGAGGCGTTGCCGGCATTGAGCCAGGCCTGCTCTGCCGCATCTACTCCAAAAAAGAATTGCTTCATACCATATATGGCGGCCACGCATGACCACCCAAACCAGATCGTTATGAACCAATTAAAATGCCCTTCATTATCCATCAGCTCCATAACCAGCCACACCGTCAGGATCAGGTACAGGGCCACCCCACGCATAGCATAAAACCAGGCAGCCATACTACGGGCCTCGGGATTGGCTATTTCAAGTATACAGTACGCCCCCCATACCAGGATCACCGCCAACACCGGATTGCGGCGTAGCGATGGCCACTGCCGCGTTTCGAACCGGCGGAAAAACTCCGCAACCAGCGTCAGTACCAGCAGGGCATCTACAGAGAGTCCTATCGGTGCTGATACGTAGCGTGTCAGTCCGATAGCAATAAAAGAGATCACCAGTACCGAATACAGCCCTACTACCGGCTGCCTGAACACCCACACCGTATATCCTGTGGCAATCGGTAAGCCCAGTAAAGCCACCACTGCCAATAGTTGCCCTTTAGCAATAACTGCCGCTAGTGCCAACACCAGCACCAGCATCAGTAAACCATGAAATACATGACGCAAGCCAAGAACCATAGTTGTTTTCGACTAAGTTGGCATAAATAGATACCCTGCTGTCTTATGGCATGGTGAGGAGTTACCCAATACGCGTACTAGTACTCTTTCTCTGTAGGCCGCTAGTAGTATTCCCGTTGAGCACTGACTTACTATCCACCCCCCAAAGAGCCTTTTTTGCTAGTCACTCCTGGTTATATCCTATTATTTCTGCCAGGGTACCTGCTACAGCCCAGCATACCTACGTGGTAGAGCAATAATGCTGCCAATTTTGCCCCTGAGTAATATATCACCCGGTGGACGTTGCTCTTTCATAAATCATTTTTGTACTTTGCTTCCGAAAAGTTTCACGATATGGTCCCAATACAGTTTCCTGATGCCCTTGATAATACCATTCTGCAAGAATTATACGCCGACGATGTCAACTATGCTACATTGATGTTTGAGCTTTTCCTGTCGGAAATAGTCCCCCAAGTATATGAGCTTAAACAGGTTGCGGAGCAGCAGAACTGGCCTCTTTTCCGTCAGATAAGTCATAAGATCAAGCCTACCTTTGGAATGGTAGGTATCACTCAGATGGAGCATTGGTTCGACAAGCTGGAAGCAGCCCAGGACTTACAGAGTGCTACTGAAATAATTGATGTAGTTCATACTAAATTGGCTCAGGTTTTGCCGGTTATACACTCAGCCCATACTCATCTAAAAAGTCTTCAGGATGAAAATTAATTGTTTGATTGTGGATGATGAATCAATGGCCCGTCAGTCGCTGGAGCGCCTATGTTCAAAAAGACCAGAGCTGCACATTGTCCACGTATGTGCCAGTGCTCAGGAGGCGTTGCCCATGCTGGAATCCCAAACCATTGATCTGTTATTTCTGGATGTAGAGATGCCGGGGCTAACCGGCCTGCAGCTGCTGGACCTGCTCCCGTATACGCCACAGGTGATCCTGACTACCTCCAAGACCGAATATGCCTTTGATGCTTTTCAATACCAAGTGGCTGATTATATAAAGAAGCCCATTACCTTACCCCGCTTCAACCAAGCGGTTGATAAGATCATTGAAACATTACGGTCTGCGGCTGCCTCTCCGCCCGCCACCAACGATATCTACGTGCGTATCGATGGCCGGTTTGTGCGGCTGCCTTTTGACGATATTCTGTATATAGAAAACACCGGCGATTACGTCAAGATACGTACCACTGCACAGACTCACATCGTCCATACTACCATGAAGAACCTGGAAGAGAAGCTGGATACGCGCCGGTTTATGCGGGTACACCGGACTTTTATCGCCAACCTGAGCCGGATTATTGATATCGAAGAAAATACGCTGGTTATTGCTGATAAAGTCATCCCGATCAGCCGCGCCAACAAGGCAGAACTTATGAACCGCCTGAATATTCTGTAAATATTCAGGCTCAGAAACAGCGGTATTATTGCTCATTCCTGCGCTACATCCCTCTTTCACCTCCCAAAAAGTTGAGCAATACTAGCTGTCTATCTACATAATGCTCAGTTAACAATTTGAGAATTGGCCGTGTTTCTCTAATTTTACCCTGTTTTTTACGTAATCATTACACAGAAACCAATTCTGATGAAAGAAATAGCATTCAGAGACGCCATTCGGGACGCCATGTCAGAAGAAATGCGCCGCGATGAGCGGGTACTCCTGATGGGTGAAGAAGTAGCCGAATATAATGGTGCTTATAAAGCCAGCCAGGGCATGCTTGATGAGTTTGGGCCTGAGCGCGTGATTGATACCCCCATCGCTGAGCTTGGCTTTGCTGGTATTGGTGTAGGTGCCGCTGTCAACGGCCTGCGCCCCATTGTAGAGTTCATGACATTCAACTTCTCGCTGGTAGCCATTGATCAGATCATCAACAGTGCCGCGAAGATGCTTTCCATGTCAGGTGGCCAATATTCAGTACCTATGGTATTCAGAGGACCTACCGGTAACGCGGGTCAGCTGGGTGCGCAGCACTCTCAGAACTTTGAAAACTGGTACGCCAACACTCCTGGTCTGAAGGTAGTAGTTCCTTCTAACCCCTACGATGCCAAAGGACTCCTTAAGTCATCGATCCGTGATAATGACCCGGTTATTTTCATGGAGTCGGAGCTGATGTACGGTGATAAGATGGTTATTCCTGACGAAGAGTACCTGATTCCTATCGGTAAGGCCGACATCAAGAAGCCCGGAAAAGATGTAACGATCGTGTCGTTTGGTAAAATGGTTCCCCGCGTGGTAATGCCAGCGGTTCAGGAACTGGCCAAGCAGGGTATTGAAGCCGAAGTAGTTGACCTGCGTACTGTTCGTCCTATCGACTATGACACCGTTATCCAGTCTATCAAGAAGACCAACCGCTGCGTAATTGTAGAAGAAGCATGGCCACTGGCGTCGATCTCGTCTGAGCTGGCTTACTGGATTCAGCGTTACGCCTTTGATTTTATGGATGCGCCTGTCCTGAGAGTAACCAACCGCGATGTACCGCTACCATACGCTCCTACACTGATTGAAGAAATCCTTCCGAACGTGAAGCGTACCATTGATGCTGTAAATACGGTAATGTACCGTTAATTATATAGTACTAGTAATGATTTAACCAGTGAGGCCGCCTCTGATCAGAGCGCGGCCTCACTTTTTTACTTTTTATATCTGATGGACATTCTTTCTCTTACTGATGTTTCAGTTCGGAAGTACGATACTCCGGTACTGCACGACCTGCGGTGGCAGGTTAGGCCGGGTGAGCAGTGGGCAGTGGTAGGTAGCAACGGGTCCGGCAAAACTACCCTGCTCGAAGCCCTCGCCGGTCGCTGGGCTACCGCCCGGGGTACTATGCACCGGCAGGGAGCCGTGGAGTTTGTAGCCAATGACTATTCATTCAATCGCATTGTACGAGCAGCGGCCCAGTACTACCAGCAGCGATTTCAGGCGTACGAGGCCGAGGTAGCCCCCACCGTACGCGAGGTACTGACGGGCCGGCTTAAGCCCATAGGTACCGTCAATGAGCAGTCGGTAAAGTTGCCTGAGGTAACTATTGATACTGAACGCTTTGAGCAGGTCTCGCAGCTCCTGCACCTGACGCCCCTTCTGGACCATCCGTTCATTACCCTTTCCAACGGCGAAACCCGCCGGATGCTGCTGGCCCGGTCGCTGCTCAAGAGGCCCAACATCCTCCTGCTCGACCACCCCTTCGTAGGGCTTGATGTCCATTCGCGGCAGGTACTTAGAGAGGCCTTAGCCAGTTTGGCTACCGAGGGTGTCTGCATCGTACTGGCTACTCCTCCCTCTGAGCTTCCCGACTACATTACTCATGTACTGGAGTTAGATAACGGGCGAATCAGCCGGGCCCTTTCGCTCTCCGACTGGCTTACCAGCCAACCAGCCCCGACAGCAACGGCAACTACACCTACCCGTTCACCCCTTGCCGCTTTTGGTCCTCCGGGCTTCACGGATTTTTCGTATGCCTTCCGCCTCAGGAATATCCGGGTGGTGTACAATGGTCAGGCTGTACTGGATGGAGTAAACTGGGACGTCAGAAAAGGTGAGAAGTGGGCGCTCAGCGGTCCAAACGGATCAGGCAAGTCTACTTTATTGAGTATTCTTACAGCCGATCATCCCCAGCGCTTCGCCAACGACTACGATCTTTTTGATCAGAAACGGGGCGGGCAGGGGAAGTCCATCTGGGATATTAAGCAGCAGATAGGCCATGTATCACCGGAGCTGCATCTGTATTTTCCTACGGATACCCTGGTCTCCAAGACCATCGCGTCCGGATTTTTTGATGCCACGGGTGTCTACTTCCGTCAGTTGACTCCTGAACAAACGCAGCAGGTACACCGTACAGCTCAGCTACTGGGAGTCGAAGACCTGCTGGACCGTACCTTCAGCAAATTATCCAAGGGAGAACAGCGCCTCACGCTGCTGGCTCGCGCTCTGGTCAAAAATCCTCCCCTGCTCATCCTGGATGAGCCCTGCCAGGGACTGGACATAGCCGCTATCGAGAAGTTTAAGGAAGTGGTAGATGCCGTTGCAGGCGGAGCGGAGCGTACTTTGATCTATGTATCCCACTATCCGCACGAGATACCCGGCTGTGTGACGCATACCCTCCGCCTGCAGCAGGGGAAGGTAGTTTAGTAAAAACTAGCTGACGCGAAAAACAAAAGATCCGGCTCCTTGTACAGGGCCGGATCTTCTTGTTAAATCGTAACATCTATAAAACGCGGCACCTGCACAAAAAGTTGCGCCGCAGAAAAATAGTAACGTAGTTTTTCAAATTAAATACATAACTTATCAGAAAAAGAGGCTATTACGGAATCAGCCTAGAATTTCGTCATAAAGTTCAAATCACTAGTACCACATGGCAGCACGTCAGCAACCCATATATGAAGTAAAAGTAGAAACTACCATTCTGGCTAATCCTTTCCACTCCACTGAGCCTACCTATACCTACTTCTCTAACCTTAAGCGGGCCATAGATACCATACGTATCGTACTTGGAGCTCAAGGTTGGCCTGCTCTGGTGAGTTACTCCTCCGTATACCGCGACCTGAAGCTACGCAATGTATATTCCCAGACCTTCAGTGCCGAGGGCGTGCGGTACTTTCAGCTCACTATTTCCAAGCGAATTATTAACCCACACCTGACTACCCTGGGCATTGACGAAATGCCCAGACCCCGTACCAAAAAATAATACGGCTACTTCTTCTGGGGCCACCCTTTGATGAAGGCCATGTATCTGGTGACTTCGGCCTTTACAACCGGCAGCAGGAAGAACAAACCGATCAGGTTTGGAACGGACATAGCAAAGATCATGGCATCCGAGAAGTCAGTAACGGCACTTAAGCTGGCTGCCGCGCCAACGATCACGAATAAGCAGAAGATAACCTTGTAGAGAATATCGTTGAAACGACTTCTACCAAACAGGAAGAGCCAGGCCTGCAGACCGTAGTAAGACCAGGATATCATGGTGGAGAAAGCAAAGAGTACTACAGTGAATGTAAGTACATACGGAAACCAGGGAAGTACCGTGGCAAAAGACTCAGAGGTCATTTCTACTCCACCCATATTGCCCGCGTTGTCGTAGTCGCCGGTAATGATTACTACCAGGGCGGTCATGGTACAGATGATAACTGTATCAATAAAGGGCTCCAGCAGCGCTACCAGACCTTCACTGGCCGCATAGTCCGTCTTAACAGCCGAGTGTGCAATGGCCGCTGAGCCTACCCCTGCCTCATTGGAGAAGGCAGCTCTCCGGAATCCCTGCACCAGTACTCCCACCAGGCCCCCCGACACCGCCACCGGACTAAAAGCCTGAGTGAATATCATACTGATCGTTGCAGGTAGATTGGCAATATTCACCCCGATTACCACCAGCCCCGCCAGAATATAAATCCCGCACATAAAAGGTACGATCTTCTCGGTGATGGAGCCAATGCGTTTAATACCCCCGATGATCACCAGTGCCACCATTGCCGCCATTAGTACCCCAAATACGGTACCTGCCGAAGTGGATGTACTACCCACCATACTCAAAAACTGGCTGGCGGCCTGGTTGGCCTGGAACATGTTGCCTCCGCCAAACGACCCACCCACGCACATGATTGCAAAAAACACGGCCAGTACTTTACCCAGCTTTTCCTGTCCCCGCTCCTTTAGCCCCTTAGTCAGGTAGTACATAGGGCCACCATATACTTTCCCGTCTGGACCTATTTCACGGTACTTTACCCCCAGGGTACATTCCACAAACTTGGAAGACATTCCCAGAAAACCGGCCAGAATCATCCAGAAGGTAGCTCCCGGTCCACCCAGTGATATGGCGATGGCTACGCCGGCAATATTACCCAGCCCTACGGTACCAGACACCGCGGCGGTCAGAGCCTGGAAGTGGGAGACCTCTCCAGCAGCATTACTCGAGTCACTGTACTTACCCTGCACCGTTTCGATGGAAGTACGCAGCCCACGGACATTGATGAATTTGAAATACACCGTGAACAGGATAGCCGACAGCAGCAGGAAGATAATCACCAGTGGCATGTTGGTAGCCGCTGTATCCCCTAACTGTATCGGATAAAAGACTATACTACTTACAAAGTCAGTGGCGGGCTGTACTACATTGTTAATTTTTTTGTCAAGGCCTTCAGAGGCTTGTGCGAAGAGAGGAGTGATGCTGCCCAGGCAGCCAGTAAGAGTCAACAGTAGAGGCTTTTTTCTCATAAAGGATCTAAAAGTGGAATAGTAGTAGGGTAGAATCGTAGAATAATATTTGGCTCATAAAGGCATAAACTAATATAAAATTTTAATCAGAAGCAATAAAAAGCCCGTAAGCGTTTCCACTTACGGGCTTTTTAGTATGTGAAGGAAAGTACTTTATCAGCTGTTTTTATATTCTTTCCCCAAAATGCTGTTCTTCTTACCGTAGCCAAAGTAAATGGCCAGACCAAGTCCCAGCCAGATCGCCAGACGGTACCAGCTTTCTATCGGAAGAGAGTACATCAGGTATAAACAGACAATAATACCCATTAGAGGCACAAAAGGCACCAGAGGCGCTTTGAACGAACGGGGCGCATCAGGCATCTTACGGCGCAGCATCCATACACCCGCGCACACCAGGCAGAAGGCAAACAAGGTACCTATACTTACCATATGTCCCAGATCGCTTACGGGTACAAATCCTGCAAACACACTTACGAACAGCATGAAGAAGATGTTGGTTTTCCAGGGAGTGCTGAACTTGTGGTGTACTTCGCTGAAGAACTTCGGAAGTAATCCATCCTTGCTCATAGTATAGAATACCCGGCTCTGTCCCAGTAGCATCACCAGCATTACGGAAGTATATCCCGCCAGAATAGCCACAATTAGACCATTCTGCAGGAAGTCATAGCCCGTTTGGGCAAAAGCCGTGGCTGCTGGCTTGGCATCGTTCGCAAACAGCTTGTAGTTAACAAGACCCGTCATTACGTGCGCAAACAACACGTACAGTATGGTACAAACGGCCAGTGACCCCAGGATACCAATAGGCATATCGCGTTGAGGATTTTTAGCCTCCTGAGCCGCTGTAGACACCGCATCAAATCCAATAAAAGCAAAGAATACCACCGCGGCTCCGGTAGCAATACCCGACCAACCGAAGTGCTCGTATTCACCGGTATTAGCCGGTATATAAGGCGTATAGTTAGCAGGATCAATGTGGCTCCAGCCTAGTGCTATAAATATAAGTACTACGGCTACTTTTACCACCACCAGCAGGTTATTCATAAAGGCAGAACCTTGGGTACCTCTGATGAGCAGCAATGACAGCAACCATACGATCAGGATAGCGGGCAGGTTGATCATCCCTCCCTCAATGATGGTACCATCACTCAACTTTACTGTTTCTAATGGCGAACATACCAGCTCAACCGGTAGCTGTATTCCAAAGCCGTTCAGAAACTCCAGCAGGTACCTCGACCAGCTCACGGCTACTGTAGCTGCGCCCAGGGCGTACTCAAGTACCAGGTCCCAGCCGATGATCCAGGCTACGAACTCGCCCATGGTAGTATAAGAATAGGTATAGGCGCTTCCGGCGATGGGGATCATGGAAGCAAATTCGGCGTAGCAGAGCCCGGCAAAAGCACAACCAACAGCCGCCAGTATAAAGGAAATAGTTACGGCCGGTCCCGCGTGTTCAGCGGCCGCAATACCTGTGAGTGAAAAAAGACCGGCTCCAATAATAGCGCCGATCCCAAGTGCAACCAGACTGGATGCCCCAAGCGAGCGTTTCAGTTGATTCCCTTCATCGGATGATTCCTCCTGTAGTCTCGCCAGAGGTTTTCTTATCCAAAGTTGATTTGCCATAGTAAAAAGAAGAGAGGTACTTAATTTTTAGTGTCAATGAACCTTAAAACTAACGTAAAATTTGTCAATACAGGATTGGTAAAAATAGAAAAAGGGAAAAGCACATACTTTTCCCTTTTTCAAACTATAATGGATTAAGCCTTAGCGGTCTTTGTTTTTTTAGCAGCCGGCGCTGGCTCGACAGGTACTACCGCTGGTGCAGCGGAAGCTTCTCGTAGTTGCTCACGCTGCAGGGTATCTACCACGATAGGCGCTGCAATGAACAGTGAAGAATACGTACCTACGATAACCCCGATCAGCATAGAGAAGGTAAATCCGCGGATTACTTCACCACCAAAGATCAGGAGCACTACCAACACGAGCATTGTAGAGATACCCGTTACGGCCGTACGGCTCAGGGTACTGTTCAACGCGTTGTTGATGATCGTCGGGATGCTCTCACGCTTACCACCTTTGTCATTGAGGTAGTCACGGATACGGTCAAAGATTACCACGGTATCGTTCATCGAGTAACCCATGATCGTCAGAACCGAACCAATGAACGCCTGGTCGATATCCAGCGAGAAAGGCAGCAGACCGTTGAACAGCGAGAATATCGCCAACAGGACAATTACGTCATGTGCAAGGGCCGCTACGGCTCCGTAGCTAAACGCCAGTCGGCGGAAGCGCAGGAAGATATAACCAAAGTTAACGGCTACGGCCAGTAATACAGCCCAGATAGCTGATATCATGGTATCGTATGCGATGGTAGGCCCTACTTTGGCCGAGCTCACGATTTCTCCTTTATTACCCTGTACTCCTGCGATACCTGCTACTATCTTAGCTTTTGCCTGATCATCCGCTTCGGGAGTTGTCTGCTCGATCAGGTAGTCAGTAGTAATCTTAACCTGGTTAAATCCACCGAATGTTTTTACTTCCGGTGCTTCACCCAGTGTAGCAGCCATGCTTTGACGTACAGCGTCAGTACTTACATTCTGATCAAAACGTACCACGTAGGAGCGACCACCTTTGAAGTCAATACCCAGACCAAAGCCTTTGAAAATGAACGAAGCAATACCAATCGCTATAATAGCCGAAGATATAATGTAGAACTTACGACGCTGCGACACAAAGTCAAACTTGGTATCCTTAAACCAGTTCTTGGTCAGAGGCGAAGTAAATGCGAAGGTCTTGCCTTTTTTCACCTGGTACTCAAGCAGCAGGCGGGTAATGAAGATAGCCGCAAACAGAGAGGTAATCAAACCAATCACCAGCGTAGTCGCAAAGCCAAGTACCAGACCTGTACCAAATACGAACAGGATCACACCTGTAAGCAGGGTAGTAACGTTGGAGTCAATGATAGCTGAAAGAGATCCTTTAAAACCATCCGTAACCGCTTGAGCAAACGGCTTGCCGGCTTCCATCTCTGCTTTGATACCTTCATAGATAAGTACGTTGGCATCCACCGCCATACCAATGGTCAGTACAATACCCGCGATACCTGACAGAGTAAGTACGGCACCCATTGAGGCCATTACTCCCAACAGGAAGAACAGGTTGACGAACAGAGCGATATCAGCGATCCAACCGGCACGGCTGTAGTAAACCACCATGAATACCAGTACTACCAGCAGACCTACCAGCGAAGAAAGTACCCCGGCCGTAACCGCTTCTGATCCCAACGTAGAACCTACTACGGCTTCTTCTACGATATGGGTAGGAGCAGGCAGCTTACCGGCTTTCAGTACGTTGGCCATGTCCTTGGTCTCTTCTACGGTAAAGCTACCCGTAATGCTCGAGTTACCGTTAGGGATTTCACCCTGTACAGTAGGAGCAGTGTATACCAGGTTGTCAAGCAGGATAGCTACCGGACGACCGATGTTATTGGCAGTAAGGGTACGCCATTTACGGGCACCTTCACCGTTCATACGCATAGTTACTTCAGGACGGCCACGGTCGTCATAGTCGCTGGTAGCGTCTACGATTACATCACCTTCCATGGGAGCCTTCCCGTTAGACTTCTTCACAAAGTACAGAGGCAGGATTTCCTGGCCGTTAGTAGCCTGCATTCCTTTACGCTCCCACGCAAATACGATATCATTAGGGAACATAGAACGTACCTCAGGGCGGTTAAGAATCTCACTAGCACGGGCGGTGTCTTTCAGGTACACACCCAGTCCCTGTGGAAGGGGTACGAACAGGTTGGTCAGAGCGGCAGTCTGGCTGGCCAGAGCAGAGGTATCGGCCTGAGCAGTGTCACTCTTCTGAGCCAGCTGTGCCTCAAGGCTGCTTCCGGTAGCCGACCTGGTAGTATCGGCAGCAGATGTTGTTGCTTTGCTAGGAGATACTTTGTTAGCAGCATCTTCACGTGCCAGGTACACGGCCAGCTGATCGATAGCAGGAGCTATCTCCTGAATAGTATATACTTCGGCAAACTCCAGCTTGGCAGCTCCCGAAAGCAGACGACGAACACGCTCAGGGTTGTCAACGCCTGGTAGCTCTACCAGGATACGGTTGGTACCAGGCAGACGCTGCAGGTTAGGGTTAGCTACCCCGAATTTATCCACACGAGCCTGAATGATTTCAAATGCACGGCCAATAGCTCCCTCTACTTCGGTATTGAGCATATTGATTACTTCGGCATCTGATGAGTTGCTGTTGATCTTACTGCGGTTGGCGCTGTTGGCGAATACACTCGCCAGACGGGAATTAGGAGCTACCTCCTTATACGCATCCACAAACAGGTCTACATAGCTGCTCTGGCTGGTCTTTTGAGCTTCTTCAGCTTTCTTGAGAGCCTGCTGGAACTGAGCACTACGGGCATTACCACCAGCCAGTCCTCTTACGATATCCGTAGGGGATACTTCGAGTACCACGTGCATACCTCCCTGCAGGTCAAGCCCCAGGCCCAGTTCGCGCTCCATTACTTCCTGAAGCGTGTGTCCCAGGTACACTTCCTCCCGCCATAGCGAGTCGATGTACCGCTGTTTCTTAGTAAAATCTACTTTACCCTGCGCATCGGTAGCATACGCTTCCGCGTTCTGCTTGTAGTTACGAGCGACAAAGGTAAATGACAGGTAGTAAAGGCAAATCAAAGCCACTACTATCGTCAATCCGATTATTCCGGTTTTGTTACGCATTGTTAATTATACAGATAGATTAAATGAAATTACACTGAAAGAATAGAAGTGATACTCCCGTCTCCTTCCACCAGTCGCTACAGACAAGGGTACAGAGCAGGTATCAATACAAGTAAAATTCCACGAAGGGAAACCGCAGGAGCTGTGGGTCTAGGGGGCATTGATGGCAATATGATGCCCAAAGACCTTTCGAAAATAGGAGAATAGATGAAACGGCTCACTGAAAGAAGCCGGTATAGACGTAGCTACTTCCACAAAACGCCAGGTAGGCGGGGGAAGTAAGTAAACCGCTTGCGCAAAATCAAAAGAGGCCGCCGGTATCACTACCGCATCCAGCGACAGTTCGCTTACCTTGGCCGCGTCAGGACGACTCTCATCCGCAGCGGTAGCACTGTGTTCCAGGGCTACCTTGTGCTTTCCCTCCTGCGGTACTGAACATGACTTACCTCCCACTGCTACCATAAGCAGTATTGTGGCTAACAGCCAGCTCATCAATTGGGTGATATGTCCTTGCTTCTTAGGCACTGTCAGGCAGTAGGTTTACGATCGAGGGCGCAAAGTTCATTCCAAAAAATCAGATAACCAAATATTTAGCAGATAATAGTGGTACTAAAAGAAGAAAATATTGAAACAATCTAAATCCACCGTAGTATAGATTATATTGTTATCTTCTACAAATGAGCACCTTCTATGTACCCTCTAACGAAAATAGGGGTTTGGTCGTTTCATTAGTAGACAGTATTTTCGGCGATATGGAAACAAATCCTCATAATTTACAAGATCTTATCAAACTGGCGCTGCTGGAAGACATCGGAGACGGTGACCATAGTTCGTTGTCGTGTGTACCTGCCGATGCCTCCAAGCAGGCTCGCCTGCTGGTAAAGCAGGATGGTATACTGGCGGGAGTAGAAGTGGCGCTGACTATTTTTAAAGAAGTAGATGCTAATCTTCAGATAGATGTACACCTGCAGGATGGTGCCTCCATCAAAGTAGGAGACGTAGTACTGACCGTAGAAGGCAGTGCGCGTTCGATACTACAGGCCGAGCGGCTGGTACTCAACATTATGCAGCGCATGAGTGGCATAGCTACTTACACCCGACACATGGTAGACCTGATCGCTGATCTGCCGGTGAAGCTGCTGGATACCCGGAAGACCACACCTAACTTTAGAGCTTTTGAAAAGATGGCAACGCGTATAGGAGGGGCTGTCAATCACCGTATGGGCCTGTACGACATGATCATGATTAAAGATAACCACGTCGACTACGCCGGAGGTATCGAAGCCGCTATCACCAATGCCCGTACTTACTTACAGCAGACCGGCCGAAGTCTGAAAATAGAGATTGAAGCGCGTAACCTGGATGAAGTAGACCAAATACTGCGAATAGGTGGCGTTGATATAGTCATGCTGGACAACTTCTCGCTGGACGACATGCGCGAAGCGGTGCGCCGCATCGGCGGGCGGTTCGAGACCGAAGCCTCGGGCAATATCAAAGAAACGACCTTACGGGCCGTAGCCGAAACGGGGGTCGATGGAATATCGAGCGGTGCCCTTACGCACCAGATCAAGAGCCTGGACCTAAGTCTGAAGGCTTTTTGAACGCTGGCTGAATAGCTATGGATAGAAAAAGAGCCATACCGTCTGCGATAGTTTATTCCCTACGCCAGACAGTATGGCTCGTTGTTTTGATAGCGGGTCGTGCCTATGCTCAGGAGCCGCCCCGTCCCGAAATCGATATCAATGCTTTTATACAGGAGCTTTTTCCTGTCCCGACCGAAGAGGCCAACTACGAAGACCTGTTCGAAGCTCTTTTCCAGCTGTATACCAACCCGCGTAATCTCAACACCGTCACCCGCGATGAACTGGCGGCTACCTACCTGCTCTCGCAGGAACAGTTGAACGCCTTCCTTGACTACCGCGCCAGGCTGGGCCCTCTCCTGTCTCTGTATGAGCTGCAGGCCATACCGGGCTTTGACCTGGTTACCATCCGACGTCTGCTGCCATTCGTCATTGTCCAGGAAACGGCTCTACCTCTGTCCCAAAGCCTGCGCAACCCTACGCAGCACTTCCTGATGCTGCGGACGGAGCGGCTCCTGGAGACCCAGCGCGGCTTTGCTCCTGTTGATACTACCTCGCGCTCCCTGACCCGCTACGTGGGCGGTCCTATGCAATGGTACGCCCGCTACCGCTATGCCCGTACGGGTGCTTATAGCCTTGGCTTTACCATGGAGAAAGACGCCGGTGAGGTAGTTCGCTGGCAGCCCGACCGCCACATCTTTGGTCCTGACTTTACTTCTTTTCACGCCCAGATCATGAACCGAGGGCGACTCAGGAACCTCATAGTAGGTGACTTTCAGATGCAGGCGGGGCAGGGTATGGTGATGGCGGCAGGATTCTCGCTGGGAAAGGGCGCGGAAGTAATCCGAACTACCTACCGCAGTACCCTCGGGCTCCGTCCCTATACCTCGGTGCTGGAAGCGGGCTTTTTCCGGGGTGTGGCTGCTACCTACGCCCTCACGCCCACTGTTGACATTACTACCTTCTACTCCGGTGTGCGCCGGGACGCCAGCCTCAACACGGCCGATGCCGCTCCCGGGCAGCTACTGGTCTCCTCCCTCCAGACCGCTGGGCTCCACCGTACACCCGCCGAGCAGGCCCGGCAGGGGATTATCCCGGAGCAGAACCTGGGCTTCCACGCGCTCTACCGTTCCCCTACTCAACGGGGACAGGTGGGCATCACCGCACTACATACCACTTTCGGAGCCGACCTCCAGCGCCGGAACGCCCCCTATAACCAGTTTGAATTCAGGGGAAAGGAAAATCTGGTAGTGGGTGTACACGGCGACTACCGCTGGCAGAATATTCATCTGTTCGGTGAAGGGGCAAGATCCTCAAGCGGAGGTGTAGGGGGTATTGGAGGATTGATAGCAGCCCTGGGCAAGACACTGGATTTTACGCTCCTGCTCCGCCACTACGACCGCCACTTCCATACCTTCTACGGCAATTCATTCGGGGAGGCGACGCGCCCCATCAACGAAACAGGTACCTACTGGGGGCTTCGGTACTCGCCCAGCCGTCGCTGGCAGTTCAGCGGATTCTACGATCGTTTCCGCTTTCCGTGGCTCCGGTACCTGGTCAATGCTCCTTCCGATGGCTACGATTACTTCCTGCACGCGCAGTGGATGCCCAACCGCCGGCTGCGAACGTACGCGCTCCTGCACGAGGAGCACAAGCAGCGCAACCTGCCCGGAAGCAGCGACGAGCCTATGCGTCCGCTCGCTACCACCATTCGCCGTACGGCCCTGATTAACTTTGAATACGAAGTACCCTTGAAATACAGTGTACGTACGCGGGTGCAGGGCGGGGACTTTGCCTACCAGGGCACTTCGCGCTCACGAGGGGTTACGGTACTTCAGGACGTGACCTGGCGGTGGCAACAACTCGAACTGAGCGGTCGCGTGGCCGTATTCTCCACCGACAGCTACGACAGCCGCCAGTATGTGTATGAGAAGGATGTACTGTATGCGTTCTCGCTACCTGCCTATTACAACCAGGGCACCCGGCACTACCTCATGGCGCGGTACGCGCTCAGTAAGCAGCTGCGGATGTGGCTTCGCTGGTCCCAGACCCGTTATTCCAACGTAGATGTCATCAGCTCCGGCCTCAACGAGATCCAGGGCAGTACCCGCAGCGAAATAAAGGCCCAGGTGATGTACCAGTTTTGATTATTTAGTGATTGAGTGAATGAGTGAATGTCGGATTTCGACGGTTCGTCGCAGCTATTGTGGATTATCAATTTAGTAGTTTCAAATGCAGAGAGTAGAGGTTCAGGGCTGAGGTACTATTATAATCTGATTTCAGACTTAGCCGTGATTTATTAGCATTCCGCATTCGTTGCGGCGTACCCCACATTAATCAAAATTCCATTTTGTCCTTTTGCCACACAACCCTCACTCATTCTCTCAATCACTCATTCACTAACTAACCTACTCAATCTCTATCCGGTCGGGCTTTCGCCGGATCTATGATGGTTTCGGCACGGCTGATGGCCGATGTACCAAAGTACCCCAGCGCCTTCCGCCCGTTGGGATTACTGTTACGGATGTTGGTAAAGATATTAGCGGGTGGCGTAGCAAATATGCCTCCGTTGGACGACTCCTGCCGTACCTGCTGCAGGAAGTAGTAGGTTTCGGGCGTAATACTATGCAGCTCCACCCCCACGGTATCGCCTGCCGAAAAGAGCTGATTGACGTTGATCGAGCGCCGGAGTGGCTGTATAAACACCAGTCCGTCTGATACGGAGCCGGGCGAAAAAGCCGCGTCAAAAGCCAGCGTGATATTTTCGGGATCATTGGCATACAGGCCACCGCCTCGGAGGGCTTTGATCCAGTAGGTATCACCTATCCCTGAAAAGTCACGGGCGTAAAATTCGGCTATATACCCTTCCTTGGGTCCATTGGGTGGAGTGAAGGGCAATGTCTCAAACTGGTATACCAGCGAATCAATAACCGGTACACGTTTGATGGCACTGGTAGCGGTATATTCTTCGCCCGCATACCTGACTAGCAGGGTATAGCTGCGGCCTATATGGCCCAGGGCATCGGAGGTATTGAGAGAATCAGCCTTCTGAGGGGTCCATTCGTACACACCGTTGCTATTGGTGTCTTCAAAGACATATACCTTGCCCTGATCATCGGTCACGGTCACATCGGCGTTCAGAGCGGGTTGAGGCTCGCTATTATTAAAGTAGCCGGATGAGAGAGTCAGACGTATGCGCTGGGGGCCGGGCTGGTTGGTAATCCACCCATCCACTACCAGTAGCTCGGGTCCTTCCTCTACATTCAGATCTATTACATCTTCACAACTGACCAGCCAGGGGCTCACCACCAGGAGCAGTAGCAGGTACAAATAGGTATTAAGGCTATATCTCTTTTTCATGCTATTCATCACTACTAATTTGAAGAAATTACCGGCTTCTGCTTTACGTATTGGCCCGCCGTCAGGCACTCCAGCATAAATTGCGCTACCGCCCGGCGGCTGATCATCAGATTAGGCTTGGAAGCCGAATCCAGTACCACTTTCACCTCCTGATCTTTTTCGGAGTTGCTCAACCCAACAGGGCGGATAATTGTCCAGTCAAGACCCGACTTGTCGATAACCTCCTCCTGCCGCTCGTGGTCTTTGTAGGCTATTTTTAGTTTGCTGTTATCAATAAAGAACCGGAACCAGCCGGGCAGATCCTTTTTAGTCTCATGTACTCCCCAGGCCGTAATCACCAGCAACCGTCGTATCTGCAACTCTTCACATAACGCGACTACCTTCTTCATGGTAGATGAAAGTAGATCTGACGGCGATCGCAGCGGCGACCACGGGAACTCACTGGTGCGGGATATATTCAATGCACTTAGTACGGCTTCGCAGCCAATGAACGCGTTGCGCAGTACCTGTTCGTCATTCGGTGATCCTTCAACTACTGTTAGATTCTCGTGTCGGAGCGACCAGCCTGCCGGGTTACGCACGATGGCACGTACCCGGTGGCCTCCTGCCAGTGCTTCCTTTACAATCCAGAGGCCGGTACGGCCCGTGGCACCTATGACTGCTATGGTTAGAGGAGTTGACATGGGTTAGAGTTCAGACAGAGGCTTAAAACTTGAAGTTATAGGTCACAGCAGGTACTACGGTACCTATCACCGAGTAGCGTACCGCTTCCGTAATTTGAGGCATATCTTCTTTCTGACGTACATACACCGAGAAAGGATTGCGACGGTTGTACACGTTGTACACCGAAAATACCCACTCGCCTTCGCCCCTGCCGAACAGCTTCCGGCGTGCTTTCAGCGTGGCGGCCAGGTCGAGTCGGTGGTAGGACGGAATACGGTTGTTGTTACGGGCATTGTAGGTATTGTAGGGTAGCGCCCATCCATTCCAGACGAAGCGGTTGGTCGGGAAGGTAGCCGGCGTGCCGGACGTAAAGGTAAAGTTTGAGGAGAGGGTCCAGCGGTCGTTCAGCCCAAATATACCTACGGCGGTAAAGTTGTGGGGCTTGTCAAAGCGGGCCGGAAACCAGTCGTCGTTGTTAACTCCCTCTACCAGTCGTTCTGTACGCGCCAGCGTATAGCTGAGCCAGCCGGTCAGTCGGCCCTTGTTCTTTTTGACGTAAAACTCGGCTCCGTAGGCCCGTCCCTCGCCAAAGAGCAGATCCCCCTCCACGTAGCGGTTGAGCAGCAGGTCAGAGTTACGTACGTAATCGATCTGGTTTTGCAGGGTTTTGTAGTATACTTCTACGGATGCCTCGAAGGTATTGTCGCGGAAGTTCTGGAACCAGCCCAGCGCCACCTGGTCGGCCAGTTCGGGGCGGATGGTGCGGGTACTTAGCGTCCATACGTCCAGCGGTGAGCTCGCGGCAGTATTAGAGAGCAGGTGCAGGTACTGGGCCGTGCGGTTATAGCTGGCCTTAAGCGAAGCCGTAGATGATAGTCCAATGTTCAGCGCAAAACGGGGCTCCCAGTTGCCGAATTGCTGTATAACTTCACCTTTCTCAAACTGCTCACCCGGTAGTACCGGAAACTTCCGCTCGCCTTTCACGATTTCCTGGTAGTCATATACCAGTCCCGGCCCCAGGTAGCGATAGAGGGAGTAGCGTATTCCATACTGCAGCGACAGCCGCTCGGATACCTTCTGCTCATTGCCAATGTACAGGGCTGACTCGTCGCCGTAGCGAGGCTCAAGGCTGATATCACGCCGCTCACCGGCCGAAACGGCTACCGCCGCCCCTGGACGCGAATCGTAGTGGATGTACTGCCCTCCGAAGGTAATCTGGTTGTTGGGCGTCAAGTAGTAGGTAAAGTCAGGTTTAATGCTCTTGCTGATGATCTTGGAGTTCCAGGTAAACCGGTCCGGGTCGTTTTCATCCCGGCTCGATTCCAGCGCGTAGTCGTAGTTGCTGTAGTAGCCGGTCAGGTTCATGAACAGCTTGTTCGAGAATATGTGGTTCCAGCGGGCGGTGGCGGTACCATTGCCCCAGCTAAAGCCAAAGTCGGCCCCGAACACATCGCGTCCGAAGTACCCTGAGGCATAGAAGGTATTCTTGTCGTTGATGCGGTAGTTGACCTTGGCCGTAAGATCGTAGTAGTTGAAGCGCGAGCCCCGCAGATCTTTGTTTAGGAAAGGCTTGGCCAGTACATCGATATAGGAGCGACGCGCAGCCACAATAAACGAACCACGCCCCTCCAGGAAGGGCTGCTCGTAGGTAAGCCTAGAAAATATACTACCTATGCCACCGTTGATCTCGCGTTTCTTGGAGTTTCCCTCCTTCATCCGCACATCCAGAATAGATGAGATACGACCTCCGTATTGCGCAGGTATCCCGCCTTTGATCAGCTTGACATCTTTGACCGCATCCGGATTGAAGACCGAGAAGAAGCCGAACAGGTGGGAGGAGTTATAAACGGGAGCCTCATCGAGCAGAACCAGGTTTTGCGAAATATCTCCGCCTCGCACATTAAAGCCTGAGGCCCCTTCGCCAACGGTAGTCACACCGGGTAGTAGCTGAATACTGCGAATCAGGTCCACCTCCCCCAACAGGGCGGGCATCTGACGGATGGTTTTCATCTCCACCCGGTTTACAGACATCTCGATACTTCGCACGTTTTCGTCCTCCTTCCGGGTCGATACTACTACCTCCTGCAGCTGCTTACTTTCTTCCGTCATCTCTACATCCAGTCGCTGATCAGCGGAGAGCGTAACAGTCCGTTCTACCTTATTGTACCCGATGTAACTAAACACCAAAGTATAGGAGCCGCTGGGGAGCGTGAGCGAATAAAAGCCGTAGGGGTTGGTAACCAGGCCGGTACCCGCTTCACGTACATATACCGACACCCCGATCAGACCTTCACCGTTGGAAGCATCCTTGACGTAGCCGCTAATCGTTGGCTTGTCCTGTGCATAACCGGCCGCCGCTACACATAAGAAGAAAAAAGCAGAGAAGAATATACGCAGACAGCACCTCATAAAATTGAATTTTTCCCATTAGTATATAAGGCAAAACAACACCCACAAAGAATGGTTTGGTATAAAAAAATGATGAATCAACTAAAAAGGGGGCCGAACGGAGGAAAGGGAGATGTGAATCAGGGGCAGGGGCAAAACGAAAAGGCTTCACCGAGCAGGAGAAGCCTTTAGCAACACGTTAACAAATTCGTTGTATCGGAATACGATATCCGGTATCTTAGAAAGTAAGCGTACCTTTTTCGTATGCTTTCTTAATTACGGCCTCAACACCATTCTTGTTGATAGTGCGAAGTGCCGATGTAGATACTTTCAGAGTTACCCACTCCCCTGTAGAAGGAATGAAAAAACGCTTCTTCTGCAAGTTAGGGTAAAACTTACGCTTCGTCTTATTATTAGCGTGCGATACGTTGTTACCTACACGTGTTCTTTTTCCGGTAATTTGACAAACCTTAGCCATGATCTTTCAACTTTTGCAAATGAGGGTGCAAATATCTACAAAACTTCCCAAATCAACAAACAGATCTCTTAAAAAATACCTGATTATTATTCACTTTCAGGCTCTACCGGCTTTCGGGTAAAGCCATAGGGGCAGTGCAGACACCCACTCTTGCAGCAGTAGCCCCGCTTTAGATGGTAGTGTTCTGTAAATACCATCAGCCCCTTCTCATTAAGGTAATAATCCTCCTTCAGGAGTCCCCTGCGCTGGAGCATTGAGGTTTTACCGGACTTGCTACTCTTATCTGGCATTAGGTCAGAATATGGGTTTTTCTTAATTTTAACCCTCCAACCCTGTGTTTACTACCATTGTTTACTACGCTCCAACTGATTATTAGCTATACCTATGATACATTCTACCGAAACTACATCAGGATCTGCAACCCAGCGGGTTATTGAGACAGAGTACCGATATGGCGCCCATAATTACAAACCCATGCCTGTAGTGCTGAGCAGGGGGGAAGGTGTGTACGTCTGGGATGTAGAAGGCAAGCAATACCTGGACTTCCTGTCGGCGTACAGTGCAGTAAGCCAGGGGCACTGCCACCCACGCATTGTACAGGCGATGATCGAGCAGGCCCAGCGTCTTACCCTTACCTCCCGGGCCTTCTATAACGATCGTTTAGGAGAATGCGAAAAATACCTGTGCGAGTACTTCGGCTACGATAAGGTACTGATGATGAACTCCGGCGTAGAAGGCGGCGAAACGGCCCTGAAACTGACCCGCAAGTGGGCCTACAAAGTAAAAGGTATCCCGCAGGATCAGGCCAAGACGGTATACGCGGAGGGTAACTTCTGGGGACGTACCCTGGCGGCGATTTCCTCTTCAACGGACCCCTCCAGTACCAATGACTACGGCCCTTTCATGCCGGGCTATGAGATAGTACCCTACAATGACTTGAATGCCCTGGAAGATCTGTTCAGAAAAGATCCACACATCGCGGGCTACATGGTAGAGCCCATACAGGGTGAAGCGGGCGTACGGGTACCGGACGAGGGATACCTGAAAGGAGTGCGGGAACTATGTACCAGGTACAATGTACTATTTATTGCCGATGAGGTACAGACGGGTATTGGGCGTACAGGTAAGCGCCTCGCCTGCGACTGGGAGGGAGTAAAGCCCGACATACTGGTACTGGGTAAGGCGCTTTCGGGAGGTACCATGCCCGTATCAGCCGCGCTGGCCGACGACGAGATCATGCTGACGATCCGGCCGGGGGAGCATGGATCTACCTACGGCGGCAACCCACTGGCCTGTGCCGTGACCATTGAAGCCCTGCGGGTAGTGGAAGACGAGCGCCTGGCTGATAATGCCCAGCAGATGGGGCAGATATTCCGTAGCCGGATGGAGGCGCTTCAGCAGCAATGCAGCCTGATCGAGCAGGTACGGGGTAAGGGACTACTCAACGCCATTGTCATTAACGACACCGAAGAGAGCCCTACGGCCATGCAGCTTTGCCTCAACATGATGGAGAAAGGCCTGCTCTGCAAGCCTACCCACGGCAACAAGATACGCTTTGCTCCGCCCCTCGTTATTAACGAAGCGCAAATGGATCAGGCCTGCAGTATCATTGAAGAAGCTTTTATAAAATTTGAAAAATAGTAATCAAGTAGTACTAATCAACTTTTGAGGTGGAAAGATAAATAAGTACCACCGGTATAAAGCAACTACCTGAATAGAAAAAGCCGGAGACAGGAAAATTAATCCCTGCCTCCGGCTTCTTTACTTTTATCCTTTTACCTTCTCTTCCTTCCTACCTGACTCGTTTATCATTCTGGTAGTATCCACTCTCGCGGGTACCATTAGCTCGGTACAGTACGCCATATCCATCCCTGACGCCCGCCTTAAAGGTACCGGAGAACCGCTCCCCGTCACTATAGTAGTAGCTGCCCTTGCCGTGGGGGACGTTATTCTGAAAGTACCCTACGTACTTATCGCCGTTGGAGAAGTAGTACGTACCACGTCCGGAGCGGGCATCGCTTATAAACTCCCCTTTGTACCTGACCATTCCATCAGGGTAGTACTGCACACCCACGCCATGTTTTTTGCCGTTCATGAACTCACCTTCGTAGCGCTCCTGATTCTCCCGAACCAGGATACCCATTCCGTTGGTACAGTCGCCCGAAGCGCATCCTTTAACGCGGGCTACCGGTGCTCTAAGGGTAATGTCTGTTTCTACTACTTCCTCTCTCTCCCGAGTCGGACGAGACGAAGGCTGATACACCGGAGGAGCCGGACGGGAAGGGGCAGGGGTAGAGGCTACGCCTCCGTTTGACTTATTCCAGCGGGGATACATTTTTTCAGCTTCTCCCCAGCCCTGACGGATGGCGTCTACCCGTACCTGACGTCCCGGATGGGTATCCGTGTTTTCATGACCTGACAGGGTACGAATGGCTATCAGCGATTCATCCAGCGAGGCTCCCAGCTGATGTAGCACAAATCCGGAGAAGCGATCAGCTTCCAGTTCTTTGCTGGGGCGGCTTCCCATACCGTCGATGGTATGTCCCTGCAGGTGGTGCCCGATCTCGTGCGCTACTATACTGATAGCCGACCAGTCGGTGTTGGTGATGTTTTCGATTTGCTTCATAAACTTACCGTCGTAGATAATAAATCGCTTACCATCTACCACGGTAGCAAAGCAGTTGTCGCTCTCGGGGCACTCTACCACCACAAAGTTACGGGTGAGGCCTACGGGCTGCAGAATACGCTCTACCACCCGTTCGGCGTGGCGGTTTGAAGTAAATGACAGATAGTTGCAGATTTCCTGTGGACTTCGCAGCCGTCCCCCTCCATCTACATAGTTACACACAAAAGTTTCCTGAGGGCCGTTGCTGTGCTGAGCCGCTACATCTAAAGACATAGAGCTACCGATCAGGCACATGCAACCCAACCATACAAAATTCTTCATCCCAAACACCTTGCTTTTAGTGAACCGAAAATTGCTTATATTCGTAAGTACAACGGCGAGAGGTAGGATTGTCTTGTGTAGACGAAAAGGAAAAGTTCAGGGTAGCATAAATTGTTAGTTTTCACCCCCTGTTCCGGTCAGAAAAACACCAGATTGGCTATTGTTGCTGATGGTAGTATTGCCTCCTGACGAGCCTTTACAAGCCCTGCCGCAAGCTACTATACGAACCGGAACGATTTGTACTAAAACAAGGTTACTGTCGTTAGCTGTAAGCACGTGAGTCTAACCTTATCAACAACCGCAACTATAATGAGAATTAAGAGCTTATTGGTATTGCTCGCCAGTGTCAGCCTGCTTGTATCCTGCCGGGAAAAAACCATAGATCCCGTAGGTACCACTACCGATCAGGAGGTAAACAAGTGGGTGTACGACAACATGAAGACCTGGTACTACTGGAACGACAAACTACCGGCTTCCCCCAACTACGAGCAGGGTACCAAATCTTTCTTTGAATCCCTCATCTACCGATTTGATGCTACTGCCCGCCCCGATGGCGACCGTTTCTCATGGATTCAGGAAAGCGCTGATGAATTAAGAGCATCCCTGAGCGGTGAGTCCAAATCTACGGGGATGGAGTTCCGGATCGTGCGGTACGCCAGTGGAAGTGATGATGTGTTTGGGGTAGTTACCTACACACATCCTAATTCACCAGCGGCTAATGCAGGCTTTAAGCGGGGTGACTTTTTCACCAAGATCAACGACCAGAAGCTTACAACTTCTAACTACTACAGCCTGCTTTATACCGGTGACGGCAAAAAGACATTTACCGTAGGTACACTGGATGGATCCAATCGGGTAGTGGATGGTACCACAACCCGTGAGGTAACTCCTACTGTTATACAGGCCAACCCTGTCTACTTTGATACCCTCTTTACACAGGGTGCCAAGCGCATTGGCTACGTAGTGTACCACCAATTTATACCGGGCCCTAATGGCTCCAGTACCAAAACCTACGACCTGCAGCTGGATAATATTTTCAACAACTTTAAGACACAGGGCATCAACGAGCTGATCATCGACCTGCGCTATAACCGCGGAGGTTATGTAAGCTCGGCTACCAACCTCGCCAGCCTGATTGGCAGAGGTGTCAACTCCACCGAAGTATTTGCTATTAAGGAATACAATAAGGTCATCACCCCCGAACTGGAAAAAGAGTACGGTAAAAACTTCTTTTCGGACCGCTTTCTGAGCAAGACTCAGAACGTAGGCAGCAACCTGAACCGGATTTTTGTATTGACCTCGGGCAATACCGCCTCAGCCAGCGAGCTTCTGATCAATGGTCTTAAGCCCTATATGGATGTTGTAGTGGTAGGATTGCGTACTACCGGTAAAAATGTAGGCTCTATTACCATCAGCGATGATAAGAAAAAGATCAAGTGGGGAATCCAGCCCATTGTATCCAAGTCATTCAACAGCCTGCGGCAGTCGGAGTATACCAATGGCTTCAAGCCTAACTTCGAAAAGTCAGAGGGCGTGTTTCTGTATCCCTACGGCGATGCTCGTGACCCGCTGCTGGGTGAGGCGCTCGCACAGATCCTGGGAAGCCGCGTAGCGCGTCAGGGAGTAGATGTAACTACCCTTGCTATTAAAGCGGGTGCGGATGTATACTCCACCATTGACGAAAAAGCCGGTGGAGGTAATATGTTTGAGGAATTGCCGGTGCATTAAAGGTAGGTACATACCTGATTTTTTAGAGCATGCCACTCAGCGTTTACTGAGTGGCATGCTTTTTTTAATTCCTACTGCAAAACTTAATTTAGACACTAAAACACATTAACTATTATGGGTATTCTGACTTGGATATTAGTAGGTCTTGTGGCTGGATTTATAGCTAAGGCCATACACCCGGGCAAAGATCCGGGAGGATTTATTGTTACAATTCTGATCGGTATCGGTGGTGCCATTATCGGTGGATTTGTTTCATCACTTTTTGGATTTGGTACTGTAGATGGCTTCAACTTTGGTAGCCTGGTAATTGCCATCCTGGGAGCAGTTATTCTCCTGTGGGTTTACCGACGGTTTAGTACCCGAAGAGTTTAGGGCCAAGGCCCATCCCCATTGCCTTTGAGCAAAAGATAAGAACAGACGTACATTTGGGATAAGCACAGGTAGTATATCGTTATTTACGTAAACTACCTCCTCTACCAAACTACAGCTTTCGGGTCTTTTTGCTCAAAGGCTTTTTTTATGGTTTACCATTACTATAATCTTAGTGATATCCGAGCCTGGTCCGGTATAGTTGCCGATACCTATGTCTATAAGAGCTACTGATTGAGCAGTAACTATCCTGGAAAGCACTATTCACTATAAAAGACCAGCCGGTAGTAATAGTTTCTCACTCCCCTACTTTTACCCTGTACATCTTACTTAGCCTGATGGCTCTTCTGTTTGACAAGCAAAGAAAAACATTCATTTTCAGGTCATTACCAGCGCAGTACTGCTGACCAGGGAGGTATTTTTTCAACAAAAAGGGCTGTTTCAGTAGTTTATAGTGTAGAGATTAAGAGCAAAGCAAACAAATACTGTTCTTCACACTTCCAGCTCAATGTATTTTGGGTTGTGAATAGGCTTGGTGTCAGCCTGATACATACAGGCATTAAGACCCGCCTACTCTAGTCGCTTCGCTCTCCTCAAATGAAATTACTACCTTTGTACCACAAAGTATTATCTTAATCCTACTTAACCCTTAGCTATGAAACTGGTAAATGACGTGACGGTTTGGTTTTTGAAGCGCCGAATAGAACGCATTGAGCATTTCATGGCTAATCCCATCGAGACGCAGCAGGCTATTTTTTCTGATTTGCTGCACACCGCCCGCTATACCGAATGGGGCCAGCGCTACCAGTATGCCCAGATAAAGAGCATCAGTGAGTACCGTGAGCAGGTACCTGTTTCTACGTATGAAGATATTTTTCCCTACATAGAGCGCGTACTCAAAGGCGAACCCAACATCCTGTGGCCTACCCATACCGATTGGTTTTCCAAATCTTCCGGTACTACCAATGCCCGTAGCAAGTACCTGCCCGTCACGCCCGAGGCGCTGGAAGACTGCCATTACATGGGGGGAAAGGATATGATGACCCTGCTGATCCACAACCGCCCCAATACACAGGTATATGAGGGAAAGGGACTATCAATAGGAGGTACGCTACACCCCAACCCCTACAACCCTAATACGCAGGCCGGTGACGTATCGGCGGTGATCATGCAGAACCTACCTGCCTGGGCGCAGTTTCTGCGTACCCCGCCGCTGGAAGTGGCACTGATGGATAAATGGGAGGAGAAGCTCGAGAAGATGTCAGAGATCTGCGCCGAAGAGAATGTGACCAGTATCCTGGGAGTACCTACCTGGACCATCGTGCTGCTGGACCGTATCATGGAGCTTAAGGGAGCCCGTTCGATGCTCGATGTATGGCCCAACTTTGAAGTATTTGTACACGGAGCCGTGGCTTTTCATCCCTACCGCGAGCTGTTTATGACCAAATACTTCCCATCTGATCAGGTCACCTACCTCGAAACCTACAATGCCTCCGAAGGATTTATAGCCATACAGGACGATTTGAGCCGCATCGGAGAAATGCTCCTGATGCTGGACTACGGTATTTTCTACGAGTTTATGCCGATGGAAGAGTTGGGTAACCAATACCCTCGTACCCTAACGCTGGATGAGGTGGAACTGGATAAAAACTACGCACTGGTGATCTCTACCAACGCGGGGCTCTGGCGGTATATCATTGGCGATACGGTGAAGTTTACCTCAAAGTACCCCTTCCGGATTAAGGTGAGCGGCCGCACCAAGCACTTTATCAATGCCTTTGGCGAAGAGATTATCGTAGAGAATGCCGAAGCCGCCATTACCGCAGCCTGCAACCGCACCGGAGCTGTAGTGAGTGATTTTACGGCCGGACCGGTGTACATGGGTGACGGTTCGCGCGGACGTCACGAATGGATCATTGAGTTCTCGAAAGAGCCTTCCAGCCGGGAGCTGTTCTCTCAGGTCCTGGACGAAACGCTCCGCCACGTCAACTCCGACTACGATGCCAAGCGCTACCAGGACATGGCCCTGCTCCCACCACTCATTCACTTCGTAGCTCCAGGTACGTTCTATACCTGGATGGGGCAACGCAACAAACTGGGAGGCCAGAACAAAGTACCTCGCTTAAGCAATGATCGTACCTATGTGGAAGCTATTTTGGAAATTTTGAAGTAAACATAGCATAAATAAAAACTTACTATATATATTTATCTCGTAGCGTACTGAGAATTAATCACCTAAGAGATAAATTGTATAGCTTATGATCTTAAGTTTATTTCAGAAGAGTCTCCTTGTTGTACTGCTCATCATCCTCAGCTATCTCCTTTGGAAAAACAAAAGTGCCACCCGAACCCGGTGGGTGCTGGCAGGGATACTACTCATTACTTTTCTGCTGCGGCTTATTAACGTCAGTAACGCCGAAGGAAATGTGGACACCAGTACCTGGCTTACCAGTGCCATCTCCATACTCCACTACCCCGACCCGCTCTGGACTGTCTTTAACTACACAGATTCCCGTCCTCTGACGGTACTGCCCTTAGTGGTGGCTTCAAAGCTGGGCCTGGAGATCAACTACGCTGGCTCTCAGGTGGTCAGTATTCTGCTCTGGCTGGCTAGTCTGTCTTTTTTTTACTTTGCAGTTTCACTCTTCCAGCCCAAAACTCATGCGTTACTCTACACCTGGATACTCTGTCTTTTTATAGGTACAACCGGCTTCTTTGAGTTCATCTGCTACAACTCCGAGCATATCAGTATATTCATGCTCACCTTAGCCTCCTACTGGTACTTTCAGAATGAAAAAGAAGCTCCCATCAGCAACCTGAAAACGCTTGTGCTGGGGCTAGTGCTGGGCAGTCTGCTGTTTGCCAAGTTTCAGAACATCCCGATGGGCTTCGTAATAGGCGGGTTTTGCCTTATTTCATTCGTAGCGCAGAAAAGCTGGAACCGCGTCCTTCTGCTTGTTACAGGCAGTGTGCTGCCTACGGTACTTGTCAACGGGTACTACGCCTGGCATAATGAGCTGCCTACCTTCTGGAACAACTACTTCTGGAACTACTTCTACTACTCCTACACCAACGAGTTTTCGTCCACTCCCCTTTCAGAGCGATTCAATCCGCTTCGGATCGGGACGTTTATATTTGTAAATAAATCTCAGGGCTTCTACTTCCTGTCGTTGCTTGCCGTTGCGCTCGCAGGCACTTTTCTCTATCTCCGTGCCCGCCCTAAGCTCACTCCCTCTCTGCGGACCAATGGTGCCTTTGCCTTTCTTTTCATACTAGCCAGTTTATACGCTACCGTCCAGTCCGGTAATTTCTTCTACCACTATTTACTGTATTTGCTCATACCCTCTACCTACCTGATCGTGTGGCTGGTGTCCCACGTGAAGGCCCCGGCTCGTCCGATTCTGCTCGGAGTACTGCTAACGGGTTCATTGGTACAGGCCAGTTATAACATCCTGACCCGCCAACCTCTATCTGACACCAGGACGGAGCGTACCGACCGTGAAGTAATCGCCTTCATTCGAAAAAACAGCCAGCCTACCGACCGGGTAGTAATATGGGGCTGGGCCGACCGCCTCTATGTCAGATCGCACCGGCCGGCGGGGTACCGCTATCCCCAGTCGGTGCATCTGTTCCTGAAGTCGAGCTTATTTACCTTCCGAAAAAAGACGTTCCTGGAAGATATAGACAAGAATAAGCCGCTCCTGTTTGTAGATGTACTGAACTCAGAGGTACGTGAGTACTCGACCAAGGATTTTCTCATGAAGCCACACTACTACATACGGGATGTGAGAAACTACGTCCGGAAGCACTACCGGCTGATCAGTACGATCAACGGCATTAAGATTTACAAGAGGATCAGCCCCCTGACCCAGGCTATTGCCCGTAAATAGGCCATGTAGCGGGTAGGCTCTACCCTCTGACCAGTCCCTTTTCCCGCAGGAAGTGGTGAGTCATTACTTTTTTATCCGGATGGAGGACCACCTGCTTCAGTACTTTGCAGATGACTACCTCATGGTCGCCGCCATCGGTATAGCTGACTACCCGGCACTGAGCATAGCCCACGGCCTCGGTAAGGTAGGGGCAGCCCTGCTCGTCCAGCGCGTAGGCCAGCCGTTTGTATTTATCTACCTCCCTGCCGCTCTTGCGTCCCAGTTTGGTAATAAGGGCCGTTTGATCCTCCGCCAGCAGGTTCAGGTTAAAGAGGCCGCTACTGCGTACCAACTCCAGCGTATAGTCCACCTTGTACAGGGCCACGCACAGCATCTTACCGCCCATAGCTACCGGCATCGCCCAGATCACAATGTTGGCATTGCGACGGCCATCGGCAGTTGCCGTTGTAACCGAATGCACCTCGTAATTCTTGTACTTTAAGAGTTTGGGAGGCATGACGTTGAAATATGATAGTTATATTTGGATACACAAAACCAAAAGTGCCATATTTAGTTTAGCATAATGTTTGCCTGCCAAATACGAAGAACACTCCCCTTTGCAGGTTGCATAAAATAAAAAGCTTAATTTTGGCTCGTCTAATACTAACTAAAACGGAGGAATGACTCATCACGAATTTCTGCACGCCCTGGTTTGCCCCTTAACCACTACTCCCCTCGAAGTCTCTGCGGATGGCAGAACCCTCACCAGCCAGGAAGGTACAGTGTACGAAGTAGGCGATACAGGTATCGTTAATATGCTTTATCCTAAAGAACTGCTGGAAGAAGATGCCCGGGAGCAGTACCTGTACGACCAGGCGTTTCAGCGCTACGACCGTGGCGTGTCGTGGGTTTTCCAGACCCTGAACCATTCGGATGAGGCGGCTACCCGGAAGTTCATGATTAGCCTGATGGACCTGAAGCCCGGTATGACTGTACTGGAAGTAGGAGCCGGAACAGGTAAAGACTCCGCTCTGATCATCGACCAGATCAAGCCCGGAGGTACCGCTGTACTTTCGGACCTTTCGCCCAATATGCTGAAGCTGGCGCAGGACAAGCTGCCTACTGATGAGGTTAATGTACACTACTTCCTTGGTAATGGATCGTACCTGCCTTTTGCCGATGACACATTTGACGCAGTATTCCACTTTGGTGGTATCAATACCTTCTCTGAGCGCAAGCGCGCCTTTGAAGAACTGACCCGGGTAGTACGTCCAGGTGGTAAAGTAGTAGTAGGAGATGAAAGTATAGCTCCGTGGATGCGCAATCAGCCTACCTACCAGACACTTCTGAAAGCCAATCCTCTTTTCCGCGCCGAAGTACCTCTGGAAGATGTTCCGGCTAATGTTGAGAACTTCAAACTACACTGGATATTTGGCAATGCTTTCTATGTAATGGAATATGTCGTTAGTGCCAAGGCACCCGAGATAGACATTGAACTGCCAATTCCTGGCAAAGACTTTGTAGATAACTGGAGGTTGCGGGCTGAGAAAGCAGAAGCCGAACAAACATCTTCTGCTCAGTAATATAGTCTGACTTAATAATACTCATCCACTACCAACCACGCAATTAGCAAGTAACAATGCCCTGGATTAAAAAAGGAGTAGTTTATAAACCCGATGGAAGTCTGGCACACAGCCGTTCACACGCACAAGTGCCCTTTGCTTATAAACATAAAGATTTTTTAAGAGTATATTTTTCGTCACGTGACGATCAGGGTCAATCCAGACCTACCTTTATTGACGTAGATTATGAGGACCCGACCAAAATCCTGTACACCCATGACCGGTCGGTACTGGAATTAGGCGGTCCGGGCGAATACGACGAAACCGGCGCTATGCCCGCCTGGTTTGTGGATATGCCCAACGGAGATATATGGCTGTACTACACCGGCTGGAACCGTACCTGGAACTCCTACCGTCTGTCGATGGGCCTGGCAGTAAGCCATGATGGTGGCCTTACCTTCCAGAAGATGTTCAAGGGCCCGATCATGGATCGTAGCATCCAGAACCCGATCTGGGCGGCGCAGCCTTCGGTGATGCGTGAGGAGGATGGTACCTGGCGGATGTGGTATATTTCGGGCCACAAGTGTGAGTACATACACGGGTACCCCGAGCCCTTCTACCGCGGCCAGTCCGCTACCTCTAAGGATGGTATTCACTGGAACATAAGCGATGTTCCTACGCTTGATTTTGATGATTTTCTGCACGCCGTGGGTCGGCCGAGTGTGTTCAAGGAGGATGGTCTGTACAAAATGTACTACTCCTACCGCCACACCCTCGACTACCGCACCGATCGTAACCAGAGCTACCGCCTGGGTTATGCTGAGTCAATGGATGGTGAGCACTGGGACCGTAAGGACCACCTGGTAGGGATAGGCAAGTCGGATAATCCAGAAGACTTTGACTACCAGATGATCAACTACGCCCACCTCTACGAGCATAATGGCAAAAAGTACCTGCTCTATAATGGTAATGGGTTCGGAGCATCCGGATTTGCCTATGCAGTGTGGGAAGACTGAGGAAGGATTGTGAAGTGTGATCTAAACCACTAATCCAGCCTTCCTTTTTATATCCCAGAAAGTCTGTTTGCTGATCAAGTAGCCATAGTACCTGCTAGTGCTCTTTCAGTGATGGATACGGTATTTCTTGTAAAACCTTTGAATGTAAGGCTCGAATCAAAGTATGCTCAAAGTCAGCGTTACTATATTAACCTATAATCAGGCCGCTTTTATCGGAGAAGCCATAGAGAGCGCTGTCAATCAGATAACCGATTTCGAATACGAGATCCTGGTGGGCGACGACTACTCCAATGATGGTACCCGCGATATCATTCTGCAGTATCAAAAGCAGTATCCTGATAAAGTAAAGCCTGTATTCCACGCCAAAAACCTGGGACAGAACGGCTTGTTCAACACCATCGAAACGCTCAAGCTGGCCAAGGGAAAGTACATCGCCCACATGGACGGTGACGACTACTGGATCAACCCGCACAAGCTACAGAAGCAGGTAGATTTCATGGAAGCTCATCCTGATTTCTCGGCTTGCTTCCATAATGCCTTTGTTACGTATGAAGATGGCTCCCCTACCGAAGAGCTGAATCCGCCTGATCAGAAAGCTGTGATCGGAGTGGATGATCTGATCGGAGAAGAGGAAATATGGTTTATGGCTACCTCAGCCGTAATGTTCCGGAACGGCCTGATGTACTACCCCGAGTGGTTCATGAAATCTACCAGCGGTGATATCCCCCGCTACGTGATCCTGACCAAGCAGGGGCCCATCGGTTACCTCCCGGAGATCATGTCGGTGTACCGGAAGAACCGCGCCGGAGCCAGCTTCAAGGACCATTACCGCGATGCCCGCTTTCTGCGCAACCGTATCATGATGTATAGCGGCATCAACAAGGAAACCGACCACAAGTACGATCGTGCACTCCGTCGCAACATTGCGCGCTATTACCGCATGCTACTCGACTCGCGCCAGTATGGCAAGACCTACTTCCGCCGCGCCGGACTGGCGCTGTACTATCTGTACCTGAAGAATCCGGATTCGGTGGAGTACCGAGAGGTATTCCGTGACTATATACTGCCTAAATGGGTGATGAGTACGTACAGCTTTTTTGCTTTGCTGCCGCACCGTATGCGCGAAAGTGAAAGTACCCGCTAGCCCTGTTTAATCGGCTCTAATGCTCCGCTATGAAAGTATCCGTTTGTGTACCTACCTATAACCACGAAAAGTTCATCGGCCAGATGCTGGACGGTGCTTTGATGCAACAGACGACATTTCCGTTTGAAATAGTAGTAGGCGACGATGGCTCTACAGATGGCGCTCCTGCCATTATTCAGGAGTACGCAGACCGTTACCCTGATCGCATTCGGGCTTATATACACCCGGAGAATCTGGGCCCCAAAGAGCCCAGGGAATTTGGAGGCCGTAACAATGTCCTGTTTCTGCTCAAAGCCTGCCGGGGAGAGTACGTAGCCCTCTGTGAAGGAGATGACTACTGGACCGACCCCTACAAGCTTCAGAAGCAGGTAGATTTTCTGGAGCAGCATCCTGAATACGCCCTTTGTCATCATAACGTTCGGGTTATGTACGAAGATGGTTCACCGGAGCACTTGTTCAACTCCCCGGACCAGAAGCTTACCTCCACGGTGGAAGACTTGCTGGAGGACCGGTGGTTTGTGGCGACGGCCAGCCTCCTGTACCGCAACTACTTCCAGACCGATGACTTTGCGGACTGGCACCACCAGGCTGCCGCCGGTGACTGGGCCTTAGTGATACAACTGGCCGCTCGTGGTAAGATAGGGTACCTGCCGGAAGTAATGGGCGTATACCGCAAGCACCGCGGCGGGCTTAGTAATGTACAAGCTCCCACCAACCCTTACTTCCTGAAGAACCGGAAACAGATGTTTCTGAACGTAAACAACTGGCTCGGCGGACGCTACCACCAAACCGTAGCTACCACCGTACAGCGTTATGAGCAGCAGCTTAAGGCGCTCGAACAATAAGTAAATTAGGAAGTTTACGTTGATAATAAATATATTGTATCTAATATTAGTAGGAAATATATCCATCCTGTACCAACATAGTCTACAATCCAATGAAACTTAGTGTTGTAATTCCGGCCTACAACGAAGAGGAGTCCCTACCGGATACCATTCGGACCCTGTATAGTACCCTAAAAAAGTACAACATACCCCATGAGATATGCGTCACCAACGACAACTCTAAGGATGGTACGCTACGGGTACTGGACGAGCTCAGCATCGAAATCCCAACCCTCGTGTACTACACCAACATGGGTCCCAACGGCTTTGGGTATGCGGTGCGTTACGGTCTGGAGCGCTTTACAGGTGACTGTGTGGCGGTATTCATGGCCGATATGTCCGATGACCCGGAAGACCTGGTAAAATTCTACTTCAAAATGCTGGACGGCGACTATGACTGTGTCTTTGGAAGCCGCTGGGAGAAGGGTGGAAAAGTGATAGACTACCCCAAGACCAAGAAGATAATCAACCGCGTTGCCAACTTCATCGTGCGGATGGTAATGGGTATCCCTTACAACGATACGACCAACGCCTTCAAGCTGTACAAGCGCGAAACTATGGAGGGTCTCAAGCCTTTCCTTTCCCCCCACTTCAACCTCACCATTGAGCTTCCTCTCAAAGCCATGGTGCGCGGGTATAACTATGCCGTAGTTCCCAATAGTTGGACCAATCGCAAGTACGGGGAGTCGAAGCTGAAGATCAAGGAAATGGGAAGTCGCTACTTCTTTATACTCATGTACTGCCTCATTGAGAAGTACTTCTCACGCGGTGATTACATGAAGAAGGCCAGTGCACCCAAGCAAGTAGTAAGCCGGTAGGCCAACTACTTGAACCACTCCTGGATAAAGGTCAGACGGTAAATCAGAAAGGAAAAGATAAGCGACCAGGCGGTACCACTAATCAGCATCCACAGAAATATGCTGTGCCGTGGTACCCTGAAAGCTACTGCAATGGCAGTTCCGCCAATGGGGGTAAACAGGAGGGGCGTCATGAAGGCTATGCCAATGATTCCAAAGCGCTTCCAGGTGCGTACGGCCATCCGGTTAAAAGAAGTAAACCGACGCTTGGGCTTTTTACTCCAGCGCTTTAGCAGTAGCTGCAGCCCTTTGCCTACATAAGTTACAACCATAACCCCCAGCATCATTCCTACTACCGTACAGAGGGCAGTTTCGAGCCAGTGAAGCTTCAGCGCAAAGCCCGTAAGCGGCCCACCTACAAACTTAACTGCACTGGCCAGTACTACTGGCAGGTACTTTAACAAATCAATTGAATTCATAGTTTTCCCGCACCAGTTCGGTAGCTATCCGACGGGTCTCCTCGTCCGTCTGTACGTAATCATCATACGACGGCTTAGCTACAAATGAGACTCTGTCAGCGCAGGCCTCAATGATAGCTGATATGTTCAGGAAGCCAATCTCATCGTTCAGGAAGGCCGCTACCGCTACTTCATTGGCCGCATTGATAACGCAGGCCGCATTACCTCCCCGCTCCAGCGCCTCATAAGCCAGCCCCAGATTACGGAAAGTATCCATATCGGGCTGCTCAAAGGTGAGCGAAGGGTACTTAGCAAAACTAAATCGGGGGAAATCAGCCTTCAGGCGGTCGGGGTAGCTAAGTGCGTACTGGATCGGAAGCCGCATGTCGGGCAGTCCCATCTGAGCTTTGATGCTGCCATCCTCAAACTGCACCATGGAGTGGATGATACTCTGCGGATGTACCACTACATCAATCTGATCGGGACGCAGGTCAAACAGCCACTTGGCCTCTATTACTTCCAGCCCCTTATTCATCAGTGTAGCTGAGTCAATGGTAATCTTGGCACCCATGCTCCAGTTGGGGTGCTTGAGGGCCTGAGCTTTGGTTACCGTAGCCAGAAAATCACGCGTCTTGCCGCGGAAAGGTCCTCCCGACGCGGTCAGTATTATTTTCTCAATGGGATTCTGCTCCTCGCCCGTCAGACACTGGAATATAGCCGAATGCTCCGAGTCAACAGGATAAATATTGACCTGGTGCTCACGCGCCAGCCCCGTGATCATCTCACCGGCTACTACCAGTGTTTCTTTGTTGGCCAGGGCTATGTGCTTACCCGCTTTGATGGCCTGAATGGTAGGTAGCAGGCCTGAATAACCCACCAGAGCGGTTAGTACTGTATCAATATAATCGGCTTCTACCACTGATGCCAATGCATCCACTCCGGCATGTACCTGAATACCAAGCGGGGCAAGCGCCGAAGCCACCTGCTGGTATAGCTCTTCATTACAGATCACCACTTCACGCGGGCGGAAACGTACCGCCTGCTCAATCAACAGATCGGCGTTGTTTTGCGCGGTAAGTACCTCTACTGAAAAAGCATCCGGATTGGCATCCACTACTTCCAGTGCCTGAGTACCTATCGAGCCGGTAGAGCCTAGCAAGGCTATTCTTTTGGGAGTCATTCGTCTGGCTATCTTGTTGTTGCGCCCCTGGAGGTAGCTTTTTTATTTTAGTAGCGATCGCAGGCTATCCGCAATCTTACGATCATTGGAGAGACGAGGTACTTTGTTCTGTCCACCCAGTTTTCCCTGCGAGCGCATATGATCAATAAAGGCGTTCTTAGGCAGCGGCGTAATCACCAGCCGTCGCAGAATATTGCCCGAGATCAGGTCGTCGTAGTACACGTTCAGCTCCATCAACCTTCGGTCCAGGTCATTGGCAAAGGCCTCAGGGTCCTGAGGAGGTGTCGCAAACTCGATAAGCCACTCGTGGTAGGGAAGCCCGCCTTCGGGGGGCGTTACCATTGGAGCCACGGTAAATTCCACTACTTCGGTTCCGGGATGGCGTTCCATGGCATAGCGCAGGGCTTTCTCCACCTCTTCGCCAATGACGTGTTCGCCAAAGGCCGATATAAAATGCTTGATCCGCCCCGACACGATCACCCGGTACGGATTGGTAGATACGAATTTAACGGTATCTCCGATCGAGTACCCCCACAGACCAGCATTGCTATTGATCACTACGGCGTAGTTCTTGCCGACTTCTACTTCACCAATGGATAGCCGCTTCGGGTTTTCGTCGAAATAATTTTCGGCAGGAATAAACTCAAAGAAAATACCCGTGTTCAGCAGCAGCAGCATTCCTTCCTCGTGCTGGGAGTCCTGATACGCCAGGAAGCCTTCCGAGGCCGGATACAGTTCGATGGAGTCGATAGGCTTGCCGATGGAGTCAAACAACTTGGCCCGGTAAGGCTCAAAGTTTACTCCACCATACACAAACAACGAGAAGTCCGGGAATACGTCCTTGATCTTTTTGCCGGTGCGGGCCATGATGCGGTCGAAGTACATCTGTACCCAGGGCGGTATACCCGAGATGAGCGACATGGGCTGGTCGATGGTCTCGTCGATGATCCGATCCAGCTTGGTCTCCCAGTCTTCGATGCAGTTGGTTTCGTAGCTGGGCATCTGGTTGGTACGCAGGTAGCCCGGTACATGATGATTGGAAATACCCGACAACCGGCCGGTATGGATACCCGCCTTCTTGTCTAGCACCGGACTCCCCGACAGGAAGATCAGCTTTTTGTCCAGGAACTCCGATTTGCCCGTTTCGTTAATGTAATTCAGCAGTGCATTACGGGCTGAATTGATATGGTTAGAGATCGAATCGTGCGAGATAGGAATGTACTTGGTACCCGAGGTAGTACCTGAGGTTTTGGCAAAGTACAGAGGCTTATCCGGCCATAGTATATCCGACTCTCCCGCCAGGATGTACTCGATGTACGGCTTCAGATCTTCATAATCCCGTACCGGTACGGCCTGCTTATAATCTTCGTAGCTGTGGATGTCCCGGAAGAAGTGATCCCTCCCAAAACGCGTGTTAGCGGCCTTCTGTACCAGCGTCCGGCGCCATTGGTCCTGTACCTCTATACTCCGGGCAATCCATTCCTGTTGTTGCTGTACTATATACTGAGCCAGTGGTCGGCTTAAAAGTGATCTTATTCCCATAGTTGGGCAAAGGTAAATAGTATTTGGAAAATCTGGTGCATACTCCCTTTTACTCTATCCGATAGCACCTGATTTACATCCCTTTATGGAAATTATTGAAATACCTTTGTTTGTGGTTAATAATCTTTAATTTTGCAATCCTGAAATCCAAGCAAGTGTATTTTTTATAAGCGTAAACATGGGATTGTTTGATTTTTTGACCAGCGATATCGCCATTGATCTGGGTACTGCCAACACCCTGATTATTCACAAAGACACCGTGGTGGTAGATGAACCCTCCATCATCGCAATTGACAAGACAAGTGGAAAGGTATTGGCGATTGGCCACACGGCGATGCAAATGCACGAAAAGACCAATGAAAATATAAAAACCATTCGTCCGCTCAAAGACGGCGTAATTGCCGACTTTACAGCTGCTGAAATGATGATCCGGGGGATGATCAAAATGATCGATTCAGGCAACCGGTTCTTCTCAGCTTCACACCGGATGGTAATCTGTATTCCTTCAGGCATTACGGAAGTAGAAAAGCGGGCCGTTAAGGACTCAGCCGAGCACGCCGGGGCCAAGGAAGTATACATGGTACACGAGCCTATCGCAGCGGCGATCGGTATCGGTATCGACATTACCCAGCCCAACGGGGTGATGATTGTTGACATTGGTGGAGGTACTACCGAAATTGCCGTGATTGCGCTCTCAGGTATTGTTTGTGAGCAGTCGGTACGCATCGCTGGTGACGTGTTTACGCGTGATATTGTTGACTACATGCGCCGCGAGCACAACTTGCTGATTGGAGAACGCTCAGCCGAAATGATCAAGATAGCCATCGGCTCATCACTGCCTGAGCTTGAGTCACCACCAGATGATTACGAAATCCGGGGCCGTGACCTGATGACAGGTATTCCCAAAGAAATCAAAGTAACATACAGCGAGATTGCCTACGCCCTGGATAAGTCTATTTCCAAGATCGAGGAGGCTGTTATGAAAGCGCTGGAGATATCACCTCCGGAGTTATCTGCTGATATTTATAAGAATGGTATTCACCTGACGGGTGGGGGCGCCATGATACACGGTCTGGACAAGCGTCTGGCTGCCAAGACCAAGCTGCCTATCCACGTGGCCGAAGAGCCCCTGAAGGCAGTAGTACGCGGTACTGGTGAGGTCCTGAAAAACCTTGAACTGTACAAGCCTGTATTGATTACCTAGTAACGGATTGTTCACAGCAACCCAGATAGTACCGCTATCTGGGTTGCTGCTTCTTGTGAGCTCCTTTCGCCCATGTTTCAACTTGTTGAGTTCCTCTCCCGGAACCGGAATTTTATACTATTCGTGTTACTGGAAGTATTCAGCTTTTGGCTGATCGTCCAGAATAACTCGTATTGGGGAGCTACGTACTTTAATACATCCAACTACTACGTAGCCCAGGTACTTACGCTATCCAATTCGGTTCGCGACTTTGCCAATCTGAAGGATGTAAATACGCATTTGGCCGAGGAAAACGTTCGCCTTAACGCCCTGGTAGCTCAGTTGCAGCAACAGCGATCTTCCGATGCCCCTGCCGGGTACCAGCCTGACTCCGTCTTTGCCAGCCGCTTTACATTCAGAGTGGCCAAGGTAGTCAATAACGAAACCAGCCGGGCCAACAACTACATCACCATCGACAAGGGTACTGCCGAGGGGATACGTCCCGGAATGGGAGTTATTTCAGCTACGGGTGTAGTAGGGAAGGTACGTTTCTGCTCGGAGCACTACTCGGTAGTTACGTCTATCCTTCACTCGCAGTTCATGGTGTCGACTCGCCTGATCCGTAGCAATGAGATAGGTACTGCCAAATGGAGCGGTCAGAATCCGGAGATCATTGAACTGCACGATATATCGCGCTACCGGCCGGTACAGAAGGGCGACACCGCCGTTACATCCAACTTCAACTCGGTATTTCCTCCGGGTATAATGGTAGGAAAGGTCCAGGATTTGAGAGTCCGCCAGGACCAGACTTTCTTTGATATTGACCTGCAGCTGTCCACCGACTTCCGGAATCTATCGTATGTATACGTGGTACAGAACCGCCTGCGCCCCGAGCAGGACATTCTTCAAAAACGCATAGAAGACGAGCGCCGATGAGCTTACGCGAAATAATTCAATATACTTTATGGTTTTTGCTGTACATGGCCCTGCAGATACTGGTCATGCGCAATCTGGTGCTTTTTGATTATGCGTTTTGCTTTGTGTACATAGCCGGAGTTATCCTGCTTCCTACCGAAGCCAACCGTACCCTACTGCTGCTATTGGGCTTTGCCACCGGTATTATCGTCGATGTTTTTTACAATACTCTGGGACTGCACGCAGCGGCTACGCTGCTGGCCGTGTACCTGCGCCCCTTACTGATCAAGCTGATGTTTGAATCAAAAGGTACCGAACGCACCGACATCAGCATCCAGTCGTTAGGAGTAGGCTCTTACATCTCTTATATCTTCCTGCTGGTTCTTATTCACCACAGTGCTTTGTTTTTTATCGAAATGAGCCACTTCGGCATGGTACTCTACACTTTGTTACGAATAATCGCCAGTAGCCTCTTTACCACTTTAGTTATTCTGCTTATTCAGCTATTTTCCCGCCGTCAAAAGACTCTTGCCTGACAAATTGACCGTATGCCTGCATACTGGAGCGAAATTTTAGCTAGTTATCAGAATAAGTATTCGTACATACCACAAACCATTTAGTTAGTAATTGGTTTGTTCATAAAAACCCTCCAGATACAGTCTTATGATAAATCACTACTGATTTTATCCAGATGCCGTTCATCAAGTACTACTTGTCGGTGTCTGGGACTGTGCTAAAATTTGTAGTAGTCAGCATACCTATGTCAGTTGTTATGTCAGAAGCAATCATAAAAGAAGGATACACGGACGATCAGCGATATGAGATATTCAATCGCGAGTTCATGCCACATATAGATTCAATGTACAACTTCGCCTTTCGCCTTACAACCGATGAGGACGATGCCAATGACCTGGTGCAGGATACCTACTTAAAGGCATTTCGGTTTATCTCTTCGTTTGAGCAGGGTACCAACGCTAAGGCCTGGTTGTTTCGAATCCTGAAAAATAGCTTTATCAACGATTACCGTAAGAAGAGCAAGGAGCCATCCAAGGTAGATTACCAGGAGGTGGAGACTACCTATAACTCCGAAGAAGCGGCTGATACCAACTATACCGTCGATTTGCGGGCCGATGCCGTGCAGGATCTGATAGGTGATGAGGTAGCCACGGCTCTTAATGCTTTACCGGTAGATTTCCGTACGGTCATTATACTTTGCGATATCGAAGGCTTCACGTATGAAGAGATGGCCAAGATACTTGACATCCCTATAGGTACAGTACGGTCGCGTCTGCACCGGGCTCGTAACCTTTTGAAGGAAAAATTAAAAAATTATGCGAGTTCAATGGGTTATGACGCTTAACTCATGAAACTTTTTCATGGACCACTGTGGTTATCAGGGTACAACCATACCACTTATAACTAATTTCACGAGAACGATTTTGTGATGAATGCACCATCTAACAGGCCTTCTGCTGAGGGAGAAAAGCAAGAACAGCCAATGAAGCAACATTGTGAGCATCATGCTGAATGTATTAAGAAGATTCAAGCTATTCTTGATGGCGAAGCAACCGAAAGCGAGAAAGAACATTTCAGGTTAAATATGGACAAGTGCATGCCATGCATCCAGTCTTATCACCTAGAGAAATGTATTAAGGAAGCCTTACATAACAAAGTACTACGTAAGCCTTGCCCAGATGACCTGCTAGCCGTAATTAAGGCTAAAGTAAACAGTTAATGAATAAAGGTGGAAGGAAAGCTTATCATATTTTCTGCACCTTCTGGTTCAGGTAAAACGACAATAGTCAGGCACCTTCTGGCTAAGTACTCTTCAAAACTCGCTTTTTCTGTATCTGCCTGTACCCGGCCTCGCCGTGATTACGAAGTACACGGGCGGGACTATTACTTCCTTACTCCGCAGGAGTTCAGAAAGCATATTGCAGACAACGACTTTGCAGAATGGGAGGAGGTATATGCCGGCAACTACTACGGTACGCTTAAGTCCGAAATAGAGCGCCTGTGGAGCGAGGGCAAGCATGTCCTGTTTGATGTGGATGTAAAAGGTGGTCTAAAGCTCAAGGAAGCCTACGGAGACCAGGCACTGGCCGTATTTGTTAAAGTAAGCTCAGAGGATGAGATCCGGCGACGCCTCAACAGCCGTGGTACCGAAACGGAGCAAACTATGGCTACACGCCTGGCCAAGGTCCGGTATGAACAAAGCTTTGAGCATGAATTTGACCAGGTACTTGTCAACGATGACCTGGAAGAAGCGCTTCGGAAGGCAGAAAATATAGTAGAAGACTTTATAGCCCCTACGGGCGGAGCCTTATCATGAAAATAGGCTTATTCTTTGGGTCTTTTAACCCTATCCACGTAGGGCACCTGATTATAGCCAATACCATGGCTACGGCCACCGACCTGGATCAGGTATGGTTTGTAGTAAGCCCACAGAATCCTTTTAAGAAGAATAAGAGCCTCCTGCACGAATTTGACCGCCTTGATATGGTTGAGCGGGCTATTTCGGACAATGCTCTTTTGAAAGCAACCGACGCCGAATTCCATATGCCGCGCCCCAGCTATACCATTGACACGCTGGTGCGCCTGCTCGAAAAATACCCCCAGCATACCTTCCGCCTTATTATGGGGGAAGATAACCTGGCTCAGTTTCCTAACTGGAAAAACCACGATAAAATACTGGAGTATGTAGGGCTGTACGTATATCCACGACCGCAAGCAGCTCCACATGCCTTTGCTAATCATCCGGCGGTGCGTTTTGTTCCGGCTCCTCTGCTGGACATCTCAGCTACGTACATTCGGGATTCTATCCGACAGGGCCACTCTATACGCTACATGGTACCTGATGTAGTAGAGGAAATGATAACCCGAAAGAAGTTTTACGTATAAGGCCTAAAGAGCTACTCCAGAGGCTGACTCTGGTAGGTAATCTCGGTAAGCAGGCCTACAGCATTGAAGCGCAGGATTGCTTTGGGAGAATAGGATTTCTTTGTTATGTCCTCACAGTGGGTACCTTTCTCCAGGAAGTATACGTACACCTTTTGATTACGACCTCCAAGCTGATGAATATCGGGGCGCCCCAGTAGCTCACCTACTTCATTGGCAAACTTACCAATGAGTACTTTCTGCTCCGCCTTGAAGTTATCTACCTGCGTAGCACGATCTCCTTTGCATCCTCCCCTATCCTGTCGCCACTTAACCAGATCCAGCTGACCCAGCTTCTCAGGTGCCGAGGTACAGGCTACCATAAGTGCCATCAGGCCGAAGGATACTATTTTCAAAGCTTGTTTCATCACTACAGCAAGGTTTACTGAATAGGCTGTGCCTCCTGATAAATTACCTGTACCAGCGTCTGACCGACGGCCTTCAGGGTATTGCGGTCAATGGTATCCATATCATCCTGGGCGGTGTGCCATTCGTCGAAGAAGGTCCGGCTCAGGCTGTTTACCCGCAGATGGATAATATCGATCATCGGAAAACGAGCTATTTCGTTGACCGGTACATGATCGTCCGTAATGGCCGGTCCACGCTGGTCAATAAAATACTGGTTATACCCCAGTTGACTGGCGGTGCGCCACACGTTGTTGACGATCTCAGCTCCGTACTGCATTGAGTACCCTTCCTTCGGAAAAGTAGCGCCCTTGGCTCCTACCATATCCAGTAGTACTCCGAAGTAAGCCGTATAACCAGGTATATGACGGTTGGCCGCCCAGTACTGTGAGCCGAGGCAAAATCCACCGTACTTGTCTTTGGCCTCCTGCGAATTGCCCCAATCTTCGGCATCAAAGAATACAATATCCACGCCTACATCAGCCTTATTGGGGCTCTGGCTAAGTACCCGGGCTACTTCCAGCAGTACCCCTACTCCACTAGCTCCGTCGTTGGCGGCCGGTACCGGTTTGGTACGAGCGGTAGAGTCTTCATCCGCAAAAGGACGCGAGTCCCAGTGTGCAGCCAGCATGATCCGCTTAGCCGCCTGCGGATTAAAGGTACCGATGATGTTACGGGCGTTGAGTTTTTTGCCGTCGTAGGTGGTGGCGGTAAAAGGCTGCTCCGTCACCTGCCAGCCGTACTGCTTCAGCGTTGCCACCAGGTAGTCACCCGTCTGCCGGTGAGCCGGTGTATTGGGTACACGCGGCCCAAAAGCTACCTGCTTCTCAACAAAAGCATAGGCAGAATCAGCATTGAAAGCAGGAGCCTGCACAAGTGCGGTAGTTTGCTGTTCGGTGGTCTGTTCAGAAGATTCTTTTTTGGTACAGCCCCAATGAGTACCAAGTGTTGCAATCAACAGTAAGCCTGCAATAGTGTTACACTTCATATAATTCCTAAAAAGAAATAGAATCGCCTACTTTGATCCCGTAGCGGTCGGTAAAGCCGGCATTGACCTCTACCACGTACTGCGCATTCTCGTACGACGGAAGGCTTTGCTCGGAGTAGGGAGTTGTATTCTTATGAATATAGACGATCTCTTTGTTTTCATTCACATAGAGGATGTCCAGCGGTATAATGGTATTCTTCATCCAGAACGACTGCGGCTCTGACTGCTCAAAGATAAACAGCATCCCTACCGAATCGGGCATGTACGAGCGGTACATCAATCCCTGATTCCGCTCTGCCTCATTCTCCGCCACCTCTACATCTATTTTCTTGATGGCTGCCCCACCACTTATAAATACCACTTCTCCCTCTTTGGTAAAAGTAGGTGTACTACTTCCGGCCCCGGCCGAGCCTTCTGAGGTAGCCTCAGTGCTGGTCTTGCGGTCGTTAAGAAAGGGTACTACTACATAGCCAATACCGGCGAGCACAAAGACGGCCAGCAGGATCAGCGCAAAGAGGGATTGGCGGTTACGGCGCATAGGTTTATTCTTCGTAGGCCCAGTCGATGCGGTGCTTCATATCGCGGATCACCAGGCCCTGGTTTTTAAAATAGTGACGGATTTCATCTACTTTCTCGTACTCCTGAGCGGCTTTATACTCGCGGTACAGGCTCAGCATTCCGGTTATCACGGCATCGCCGGCCGTATTCTCTTCCTGCAGACCCAGTACATCCTCGAAGAAAACCACAAACTTCTCTTTCAGCAGATCAAAGGTTTCCTTACCCAAAGCCGCTGATTTCAGCTGGTTGAGGTAAAGCATGTTGGCGTACTTGAGCAGGTTGAACAGGTGCGCAATGGCCACGGCGGTATTAATATCGTCGTTCATGGCCTCGTAGAAACCCCGGATCGAATTCTCCACATCGGCCTTCTTCTTTTCGTCGATGGCTACGCCTTCCTCCTCTACAAACTCCTGCAGCTTGAGTACCCGGTACCCATTCACCAGTCGCTTATAGCCTTTCTGCGCGGCTTTGAGCGCATCGTTGGAGAAGTCCAGCGTACTGCGGTACTGGCTCTGCAGCATGAAGAAACGTACCGTCATGGGACTAAATGCCTGCGCCAGCAGCGGATGGCTTCCCGTAAACAGCTCGTGCGGCAGGAACGAGTTACCCAGCGACTTAGACATTTTCTGGCCGTTTACGGTCAGCATGTTGGAGTGCATCCAGTACCGTACGGGATCGTGGCCCGTGAGGCCGGTACCCTGCGCGATCTCGCACTCGTGGTGGGGAAACTTGAGGTCCATACCGCCCCCGTGAATATCAAACTGCTTGCCCAGGTACTTGGTACTCATACAGGTACACTCGAGGTGCCAGCCCGGAAAGCCACGCCCCCAGGGCGAGTTCCACTGCATAATATGTTCGGGCGAAGCGTTTTTCCAGATGGCGAAGTCGAGCGGGTTGCGCTTTTCGGCCTGTCCGTCCAGCTCGCGGGTTTCGTTGAGGAGGTCTTCGAGTACCCGGCCCGAGAGCTTGCCGTAATTGTGCCCGCCCTCGTTGTACTTCATAATATCAAAGTACACCGACCCGTTGGACTCGTAGGCCAGACCGGAGTCAATCAGTTTTTTCACTGCCTCAATCTGCTCGATGAGGTGGCCGGTAGCGGTAGGCTCAATACTGGGTGGCAGCAAGTTGAAAGTAGCCGTTACCTGATGGAAATCGTTAGTATATCGCTGCACGATCTCCATGGGCTCTACCTTCTCCAGCTTGGCCATCCGGCCGATTTTGTCTTCGCCCTCATCTCCATCACCTACCAGGTGCCCTACGTCAGTAATGTTGCGGACGTAGCGTACTTTATAGCCAATATGGGTAAGGTACCTGAACAGGGTATCAAAGGTCAGGAAGGTACGTACATTGCCCAGGTGTACATTATTATATACGGTGGGTCCGCATACATACATGCCTACATAGGGAGGAGACAGAGGTTCAAATAATTCTTTCTGACGGGTAAGCGTATTATATAGCTTCAGAGGCTGTTCACTCATGCGTAGTTCTAACTGGTTCTATTTTGCAAAACTAATCATTTGTTGAGGATTGACCTCTAAAAATAGTGGCTAACCCGCCTACCTGCCACCCGATTCGGCAGTTTTCGCTATATTCGCGCCTATTATTCTGAAAACGAACCGCTACTGGACGCCCGTCCTTGCCTGTATATACCACTATGGAAATCGTAGAAGTAGGAAATGATGCTTACCTCCGCAGCGAGTTTCTTCAGCTTCCAGTACGGATTTACCGCAACAATCCCTACTGGATACGTCCGCTCGACAAGGACATTGAGGAAGTATTTGATCCCAACAAAAATAAGTTGTTTCAGGATGGAGAGTGCGCGCGCTGGCTGGCAGTAGACAGCAGTGGCCAGACCGTCGGGCGCGTAGCTGCTTTCTATAATCGCAAGCTGGCGGAGAAAGGCAACGACCAGCCTACCGGCGGCATGGGATTCTTTGAGTGCGCCAACAACCTGGATGTAGCCTACCTGCTCTTTAACACCTGCCGCGACTGGCTGGAGGCACGGGGTATGGAAGCCATGGATGGTCCCATCAACTTCGGCGACCGGGACCGCCACTGGGGACTACTGGTAGATGGTTACGACAAGGAACCTACCTATGGGATGGGGTACCATATGCCCTACTACCGCCCGTTCTTTGAAAGCTACGGCTTTCAAACCTACTTTGAGCAGTATACCTACTACTTACCGATGGAGGAAGAACGGGTGCGCCCCCTGCTGCATCCGGCGGTATTTGCCCGTGCCGAGAAAATATTCAATACCCCCGGCTACGACTTCCGGCATATCCGGAAAAATGAGATGGAGAAGTACGCCGAAGATTTCAGAACCATTTACAACAAAGCCTGGGCCAAACATCTGGGTGTAGGTGAGATGACATCCGATAAAGCCAGGCAGCTCATCAACCGGATGAAACCGATCCTGGAAGAAGATCTGATGTGGTTTGGGTACTACGAAGATGAGCCCGTAGCTTTCTTTATCATGCTGCCGGAGCTGAACCAGATCTTCAAGCATGTCAACGGGAAGCTCGACTGGATCGGGAAGCTCAAGTTTATGTACCACAAGCTGATGAAGACCAACCACAAAGCCTTTGGAGTTATTTTTGGCGTGGTACCGGAGTTTCAGAAGAAGGGTATTGAATCAGCCATCGCACTGGCCTACTCCAAAATAGCCTGGAACACCGACTACCAGTACAAAGACCTCGAACTGAACTGGATTGGCGACTTTAACCCCAAGATGATCAACTTTGCCAAGTTGCTGGGAGGAGTACCTCACAAGACCCATCTTACCTACCGCTACCTGTTTGACCGTACCAAAGAGTTTAAGCGTCATCCTGTCATCTAGTCCATACTAATCTTAGCTTTTATTCTAATTTAAAAATATACAATGAGTCTTCTTACCATAGGATCCGTGGCGTTTGACGCCCTTGAAACACCATTTGGAAAAACTGATAAAATCATTGGAGGTGCTGCCACCTATATCACACTGGCGGCTTCCTACTTTACCAAGAAAAACAACCTGGTAGCTGTAGTGGGAGGCGACTTCCCTCAGGATATGATAGACCTGCTGCAGACACACGGTGTCAATACCGAAGGACTGCAGATCAAGCAGGATGAGAAGACGTTCTTCTGGTCGGGCAAGTACCATACCGATATGAATACCCGTGATACCATGGATATTCAGCTCAACGTAATGGAGCATTTCGATCCTACCATTCCGGATACCTATCAGGACTGCGAGTACCTGATGCTGGGCAATACGGCACCGGCTATTCAGCGTATGGTGATAGAGCGTATGCACAAGCGCCCCAAGCTCATCATGCTGGATACCATGAACTTCTGGATGGATGTAGCCTGGGACGATCTGGTGCAGGTATTGGGTATGGTAGATGTACTGACCATCAATGATGAGGAGGCCCGCCTGCTCTCGAAGGAATACTCATTACGTAAAGCAGCTAAGAAGATCATGGAAATGGGTCCCAAGACACTGATCATCAAGAAGGGTGAGCACGGTGCTCTGCTTTTCCAGGGCGACCGCATCTTCTTTGCTCCTGCTCTGCCACTGGAAGAAGTATTCGATCCAACCGGTGCCGGTGACACGTTCGCGGGTGGATTTATCGGGTACCTGGCCAGCACCGACGACATCTCGTTTGACAACATGAAGCGCGCCATCATCTATGGCTCGGCCATGGCATCGTTCTGCGTCGAGAAGTTCGGTACTGAGCGTATCGTCAACCTGACCGAGCAGGATGTAAATAATCGTGTACTTGAATTTGTGAACCTGGCCAGCTTTGAGATCAGGTAGTTAGGTCTTAGCTGATAGCTTTGTAGATAAAAAGAGCGGGCTCATGCACAAAGTACATGAGCCCGCTCTTTTTATAAGGTTATGTTCTCCAGCCAGCGGGGCTTAGTGTTCAGGACCTCCTCGTATATGGGGCAGTCGGGACTATGAGCGCCGGGCAGGTACCCCGTACTCATCAGAAACTCGTTGACAATCTCACCTCCCACAAATCGGAACTTCTTCTTGAACAGCTTGATCCACTGCTCCTTCGTAGCCGGGTGGTGGTGGTCCAGCCAGGCTTTGAACGATCCGTACTCCTGCTGCATCTCCTGGATAACCCGCGCATTATGGATAGCCGCCAATACCTTCAGGCGGTTACGAATAACACCCGGGTCGGCCAGCAGGCGCGCTATATCCTCTTCACCGTACATGGCTACTCTGTTTATACTGAAATCGCTATAAGCCTTACGAAAGTGGTCCTGCTTCCGCAGCATAAGCGTCCAGCTCAGGCCAGCCTGATTAATCTCTAGCAACAGCCTTCCAAACAGCTCATCGTCATCCTCAATCGGGAAGCCGTACTGCTGGTCGTGGTAGTGCTTATTCAGAAGGTAATCGGTACTATCCGATATGCTTTGAATGATGTAGTTGCAGTAGCTCATTGGGAGTATAGTTAGCTTATTGGTTACCGTCTCTATACAACCAGGTATTTATCTCCTCGGACGGCTGCGTACCTTTCTTTTCACATTTGGGTATAGCAAGTACATGGCTTTGGTAGTACCTATCCCTACTCCGGCTCCGAATAGTACATCCGACAGCCAGTGGCGGTTGTTGAGCATGCGCAACGTCGCCACGGATGTAGCTACTCCGTATCCCCCTACACTGTACCACACACTGCGGTGGCCGTACTCCTGGTGTAGCAGCGTAGCCCCGGTAAAAGCCGCCGTGGTATGCCCCGATGCGAAAGAATCAAAGCCATTCAGGTCGGGACGGGGGTACTTGGATAGTACCTTAAAGGTAGTAGTTATACCCTGTGCTACTAAGGTAGACACAACGGCCAGTAGTATCTGCTCGCCAAAGGGATGCCTTCCTTTGACACCTATAGCTCCCAGGCCCAGGCTCACCGCAGCGGGCGTCACCGCCAGAAAGTCGTCGGCTCTGGTAGCGTAGCTTGGGTATCTGTTTATGATCTGACGCTGCAGCTGACGGCTGATATTACCCTGCACGATCAACCCCGATGTCATCAAAGCAGCCGGTAGAATAAACTCACGAGGCCGAACCCCGGTACCTGTCGTATCAATAGCGTACTGGGCCTGCAGTCCGGAAGCTCCGTGGAGGAAAATCAGAAGTAGGAAAAGAAAACGATAAAATAAATTCATGCGTAAGCTACTCTATAATTGTGGATATGGGACTAATCGTATCAAAAGGACAGGGAGCTTTTGAGGCCCGCTTGTATCAATTCGATATACTTAAGATATAACGGCTTCTCTCACGCGTAGTAGTCGCTCCAGCAGACCTTCTAGCTGGTCCAGCGGAAGCATGTTGGCTGCGTCCGACTTAGCCTCGGAAGGATTGTAGTGCGTTTCCATAAAGAGCCCGTCAGCTCCTACGGCTATGGCTGCTTTGGCAATGGTTTCGATGAGTCTGGGCTTACCACCCGTTACACCACTGCTCTGGTTGGGCTGCTGCAGCGAGTGTGTACAATCCATTACCACCGGTACCCCAAACGACTGCATCTCGGGCAGGTTGCGGTAGTCAACTACCAGGTCGCCGTAGCCAAACATATTGCCCCGGTCGGTAAGTACCACCTGCGCCTCAGGATTGGTAGCTCCGATTTTTTCTACCGCGAATTTCATAGAAGCCCCCGACAAAAACTGCCCCTTCTTCACATTCACCACTTTTCCCGTCTGGGCGGCAGCTACAAGCAGATCGGTCTGGCGGCACAGGAACGCCGGTATCTGCAGTACATCCACATACTCGGCAGCCATGGCGGCTTCGTGCGCTTCGTGGATGTCGGTAACAGTAGGTACTCCGAAAGTATCGCTTACTTCTTTGAGTATACTGAGTGCCTTTTCGTCACCAATACCCGTAAAGGAGTCCACCTTAGTACGATTGGCTTTACGGTAAGAGCCTTTAAATATATAAGGGATCCGCAGTCGGTTTGTGATGGTTACAATCTGTTCTGCAATGCGTAGCGCCATGTCCCGCCCCTCTACAGCGCAGGGGCCCGCCATCAGGAAAAAGTTGGAGGAATCGGTATGTTGAAGTTTCGAAATATGCAGCATAGGCTTCTGAAATCGGTAATAATTGAAAATTTCCTCAAAGGTACGGTTCTCTAAGCTGATCTGGACCAAATCTACTTTTATAGCCAATCAATATTTTGTAAGCAGCTGATATACTGCTATTTTTTTTGCATGGCTGGCTGTGAGCTTCATCCGGGCGTATTAAAAATTGTTTGACAAAATGATTTGAAATATCTTTCTTTGTGGCGTTTTTAACCAAAAAGCGTTTACAAAATGTCAGAAATCGCAGAAAGAGTTAAGCAGATTATCGTCGAGAAACTCGGCGTAGAAGAGTCGGAGGTAACGCCCGAGGCCAGCTTCACAAACGACTTGGGAGCAGACTCTCTGGATACCGTTGAGTTGATCATGGAGTTCGAGAAAGAATTCAACATCTCTATTCCTGACGACCAGGCTGAAAATATCGGTACGGTAGGTCAGGCTATCACCTATCTGGAAGAAAACGTTAAGTAGTCAAAGCTTACACTAACCGTATTATCTTCCCCTTTTAGTCCATTTTATGAGTTTCAAGCGAGTTGTAGTTACCGGATTAGGCGCCCTTACGCCAGTAGGAAATGATGTTCAAACTTTTTGGAAGAATTTGGTGGCCGGCGTCAGTGGCGCGGCACCTATTACCCGATTCGATGCCGAAAAGTTTCGGACCCGCTTTGCCTGTGAGGTAAAGGGTCTGGATCTGAATGACTACATTCCCCGGCAGGAGGCTCGTAAAATGGACCCCTTTACCCAATACGCAGTTATCGCGGCCGAAGAGGCCATGAAAGATGCCGGCTTTGATCTGGAAAAACTTGATCTGGACAAGGCGGGTGTTATATGGGGCTCGGGTATAGGCGGTCTGAAAACCTTTGAAGATGAAGTAATGAACTTCAGCGAAGGCAACCGTACCCCACGCTTCAATCCTTTCTTTATCCCCAAAATGATCGCAGATAGTGCCTCCGGGGTTATCTCGATCCGCTACGGCTTCCGTGGGCCAACCTTTATTACCGTTTCGGCCTGTGCATCTTCTACCAATGCCCTTATTGATGCCTACAACTACATCAGGCTGGGTATGATGGATGTGTGCATCAGCGGTGGATCCGAAGCAGCCGTTACCAATGCGGGTGTAGGTGGATTCAACGCACTGAAAGCCCTTTCGGAGCGTAATGATTCTCCCGAAACAGCCTCACGCCCCTACGACAAAGATCGTGATGGGTTTGTATTAGGCGAAGGAGGAGCTGCCCTGATTCTGGAAGAATACGAGCACGCCAAAGCCCGCGGTGCTAAGATCTACGCCGAAATGATCGGTGCCGGCATGACCTCTGATGCCTACCATATCACGGCTCCTCATCCTGAAGGACATGGCGCCTACATGGTAATGAAAAATGCCCTAGCGGATGCAGGTATCAAGCCCGAAGATGTAGATTACATCAATACGCATGGTACTTCTACTCCCATTGGAGATCCTCAGGAAATAAAAGCCATTGAGCGGATGTTTGGTGATGCTGCTTATAACCTCAATATAAGCTCTACCAAATCGATGACCGGACACCTGCTCGGTGGAGCCGGTGCTATCGAAGCCGCCGCTTGTATCCTGGCTATCCAAGATCAGGTGGTACCTCCTACCATCAATCACTTTACGGACGACCCCGAGATTAATCCTCGCCTGAATCTTACCTTTAATAAGGCTCAGCAACGTACCGTTAATATCGCACTCAGCAATACCTTTGGTTTTGGCGGCCACAATGCGTCTGTCATCTTCAAAAAGTTAGACGTCTAACGTACTGTTTCCTTGGCGAAGCGAGTCCTGCAACCGATTATTTCCCTCTTCAAATCTACTATTAACGACGCTGAAGAGAAGAAATTCAGGAAGGCTATCGCCCATATACTTGGCGAGCGTCCATCCAACCTAAGTGTATACCAGCTTGCTTTTCGCCATACGTCGGCCTCCAAGGAAACAGCGATCCAGGGGTTCCGGGAGTCTAACGAACGTCTTGAGTACCTGGGCGACTCGGTACTGGGTATGGTCGTAGCGGAGTTTCTGTTTACCAAGTACCCCTACAAGGACGAAGGCTTCCTGACTGAGATACGCTCCCGTATCGTCAACCGTGAAACGCTTAACCAGATTTCGCGTAAGCTGGGCCTGGACCACCTGATCGAATACGATGGCAACCGCCGCGGTATGTCGCCCCGCTCCTCTATGTACGGCGATGCTCTGGAAGCTTTTGTCGGGGCTATCTATCTGGACAAGGGCTTTAACTTCACCCGCAAGTTCATTATCAAGAAGCTCCTGGCCCACTATGACCTCGAAAACATTATCCAGAATAATGTTAACTTCAAGAGCCTGGTTATCGAATGGGCACAGCGTGAGGGAAAGGAGGTGAGATTTGAGATTGTCGAAGAACGCGGCAACCGCCACCACCGCGAGTTTATATCACGACTTTTGGTAGATGAAGAACCGTTTGCCGTAGGCAATGGCTATACCAAGAAGAAAGCCGAACAGTCGGCTGCCGAAAAAGCCTGTGAGCAACTGGAACTGAAATAGTTACTACACACCAGTTCCCATTCCTACAATACGTAGCTGATCCTCTACTAAGCTTCCTTAGAGGCTGAGGGATTTATTCCCCATGACCCACTACTAGTATGCCTTTCTATCCCGCTTGCTTAGGGACTACTTCTTCTATATCCTCTTTTTTTCGCAATCTCCCTACCATTAATTATACTGATACACTTCATTCAATTTGACACTTTTTTTTCTCGGCCATAATGGCACCTTATATAACTTTTTCTAAACTATTAACGCCATAATGTCATAAAAACAGCTATTTTTTGGTTTGGTATACCTCTTTTAAATCTGTTAGTACAATTGAAAATGTAAAAAAGTAAACAGATATAGATTAACTTAAAAGCATAAATAGCTATGAACTCAGTAGTAAAAAATGGATATGCTTATCCTACTTTATTTGAAGGCTTCTTTGGAAAAGACTCTATGAATGAGCTGTTTGCTCCTGCCTACAACGGTACCTCTCCCGCGGTCAATGTTATCGAGCATACCGAAGGCTACCGTATAGAAGTAGCAGCGCCCGGTATGCAGAAAGAAGACTTCAAGCTGGACCTGAATAACAATAAGCTGACTATTTCGGCCCAGAGGGAGCAGAAGGAAGAGAAGGAAAATATGAAGTATACCCGTCGTGAATTTAAGTATGCTTCATTTCAGCGTACATTTACTTTACCTGCCACCATTGATAGTGAAAGAATCGAAGCGACCTACACCGATGGTATCCTATCCATAGAGCTACCAAAGCGTGAGGAAGCAAAGGTAAAGCCTGTACGCCAAATTGAAATAAAGTAAGCAGTTCATCCACAGAGATGAGGTTGTACAAACGGGGGTGGTGTCAAAGCAAACAGATACCACCTCTGTTTGTTGTCATGTTAAACCTCTCATCATCATTTGGTACGATTCTTTTTCTAAGAATTTATCTTTGTTAAAATTTGTTAAATACCTCGTACAGGGGAATAGATTACTATCCTAAGTGCGTTTCGTAAATACATTATTAAACCCATTGAGATGGCTATGAAAACAAACTGGAAAGCAATAGCGCTGGTTGGGGTACTATCAAGTGCCACAACTATAGCCGGCTTCAAATTATTAGATTCTGACGGTGAGCGTGACGTAATTTTAAAAGAGTCTTCTACCGAGACTTTGCCTCGCTTTACCTCAACCGGCCTACCTGCCGGCACCCCTGGCGATTTTACATATGCAGCAGAAGTAGCAACTCCCACAGTAGTACATATTAAATCAAGTATGACGCGTCAGACTGCACGTGGCGGTCAGCAGCAATTACCAGATTTCTTCCGTGACTTCTTTGGTGATGACATGAGAGCTCAGCCCCGTGGGCCACAGCGAGGTCAGGAAGCTTCCGGGTCTGGAGTAATTATCAGTGCAGATGGATATATCGTTACTAACAACCACGTAGTTGAAGGTGCCGACCAACTGGAAGTAACGCTCTACAATAAAAGCAAAATTACGGCGAAGGTAGTCGGTACTGATCCTTCAACGGATATTGCCGTGATCAAGGTAGAGCGTAAAGACCTACCAGCTGTAGTGTTTGGTAACTCTGACGCCTTAAAGGTAGGTGAATGGGTAGTAGCCGTAGGTAACCCTTTCAACCTTGAGTCTACAGTAACAGCGGGTATTGTAAGTGCCAAAGGACGTGGTCTGGGTATCATTAGCCAGGAGTACGCTCGTAAGTTTGGTGCAAGTGGTGATTTCGAAGGTGATTCTCCCCTGGAAGCTTTTATCCAGACTGACGCGGTAGTAAACCCCGGTAATAGTGGTGGAGCACTCGTAAACCTCAGAGGTGAACTGGTAGGTATCAATACTGCCATTGCCAGCCCTACTGGTAGCTTTGCTGGTTATGCCTTTGCGGTACCTGCGGGCATTGTAAAGAAGGTATCCAGCGATATTATCAAGTATGGTGCTGTTCAGCGTGGTTACCTCGGTATCGCCCTTGACGATCTGGATAGCCGTAAAGCCGAAGAGTATGGCGTAAAAGTTAGTGAAGGTGTATATGTACGCGAATTCACTGACAATAGCGCTGCCAAGGCGGCTGGTATTGCCAAAGGAGACGTAATCGTTAAGGTAGATGGTCTGCCTATCGGTTCTATTCCTCAACTGCAGCAGGCGATCGGTCTGCACCGTCCTGGTGACAAGGTAGCTGTAACTGTTAACCGTAACGGACAGGAGAGAGATCTGACTGTAACACTCAGAAACCGTACCGGTGGATCAGATGTTATCCGTCGTGAAGAGTCAGCCAGTACACTGAGTTCTTTAGGAGCTCGCTTTGGCAACCTGAACGATCAGGAAAAGCAGCGTCTGTCACGTTATAGTGTACCTGGCGGTGTGAAAGTAACAGGCATTGAAGGCGGTAAACTAGCCCGTGCCGGTGTAGAGGAAGGCTTCATTATCACCAAGGTGAATGGTAAAGCGGTACGTTCGGTGAAAGAGCTGGATCAGGCTTTGGCTGGTAAGACTGACACTATGGTGCAGTTCGAAGGATTCTATATCGACGCGCCACGTGATGTATTTACCTTCGGTTTCCGACTGTAATAGGTTAATATAGATAAAAAGCAGCGGCCCCGATCATACGATCGGGGCCGCTGCTTTTTTATTAGTAGCTGTTAAAAGCTGTTATTCAAAATAATTCATGACGCGGTGCCCGCTGCTTTCCAGTAGTTGGTCTTTCTTGAACAGATCAAGATCTGCGCTTACCATGTCCTTCACCAGTGCAGGCAGGTCATACTTAGGCTTCCAGCCCAGCTTGGTCATAGCCTTGGTAGGATCACCGATCAGCAGCTCTACCTCCGTAGGGCGGAAGTACCGCTCATCTATACACAATATCTCTTTCCCAATCGGCAACTGATAGAGTGGATCGTTGCACTTGGCTACCACCGCTCTTTCTTTGGCGCCCTCACCTTCAAAAGTAAGCTCGATACCTACCTCAGCAAAAGCCATCTTTACAAAGTCACGGATACTGGTAGTCTGGCCGGTAGCGATCACATAGTCTTCGGGTACATCCTGCTGTAAGATCAGCCACATAGCCTCCACAAAGTCCTTGGCGTGTCCCCAGTCGCGGCGGGCATCCAGGTTACCCAGGTAGATCTTATCCTGCAGGCCCAGCGCAATACGCGCTACGGCACGGGTAATCTTGCGGGTCACGAAAGTTTCGCCACGTAGCGGTGACTCGTGATTAAAGAGGATTCCATTGACCGCGAACATATTGTAGGCTTCGCGGTAGTTGACCGTAATCCAGTAGCCGTATAGCTTGGCTACTGCATAGGGCGAACGAGGGTAAAAGGGCGTATTCTCGGACTGGGGTACTTCCTGTACCAGACCGTACAGTTCCGAGGTAGAAGCCTGGTATATCTTTGTCTTCTGCGTAAGTCCCAGCAGGCGCACCGCCTCCAGGATACGCAGTGTACCTATACCATCTACATTGGCTGTATACTCCGGTTCTTCGAAGCTCACCCGCACATGCGACATGGCTCCCAGGTTATAGATTTCGTCGGGCTGTACCTCCTGAATAATCCGGATGATGTTGGTAGAGTCACTCAGATCACCGTAGTGGAGATGAAAGCGTACGTCTTTCTCGTGCGGATCTTCGTACATATGATCAATACGCTGAGTATTGAAAAGGGAGGTACGGCGCTTGATACCGTGTACCTCATAGCCTTTACTCAATAGTAACTCAGCCAGGTAGGCTCCATCCTGCCCTGTAATACCTGTAATAAGCGCTTTCTTCATTGTAAATTAAGAAGTGGTGGGTGATCTTCCTTTATAGTATCACAAAAATAAACATCCGGCCGACAATCATGGCCTTAAATTAGTGAGTGGTCATTGGGCTGTTACTCCTTAGTAGCCTCAGCGGTAGCTCCAATCTGCAGCCCTTTCTTAATTTCTACCCGATCAGCCAGAATAACTGACGAAGGATACTGCTGGCGTATCTGGTCCAGGTACTGCTCGGCATCGGCCCGGTACATAAAATCCCCGGCTTTGACCCGATAGGTAGGCTGCGAGTACGATACGTAAGGAATCAGGTCCGGGAACATCTGGTATATGTAGGCTTTGGCAGCCTCGGCCTCCCCACGGGTATTTCCAACATACAGCTGTATACGATACCCATTGATATACTTGATGGCTTTGTTCTGACTGTACATGGTATCCAGTACTGCCTCCAGCCGCTTGTTGATGTACAGCGGCTTGTCGTCTTTGGCCGATGGCTTACGCACCGGTTCTTTACGCTCAGCAGCCTTTTCTTTCTCTATGGCAGGCTCTACGTACGAGTACCTGGGACGTACGTTCGACAGATCTTCCTTATACGTACTGCCTGAGGCAGCGGCTACTCCCCGGCGGCTACAGCCAGACATCCCTACTACTCCGACTCCCAGAATAAGCAAGGCTATTAATCTAATGCGTATCATACCACAGTCATATTCAAGATTAATGTACAAACATAACCAAAAATGGATTAACATTCCCAGCTGGCATATTGTTGTGCTCCTATTCTTACCTTTGCCCCGTCAAAGTATTCATAGTGTATGCAGTTATTAGAAAACGTTTCCCTACGTCCTTACAATACATTCGGTCTGGAAGCCAAAGCCCGGTATTTTGTAGAAGTAACCACAGCCGACGAGCTACGTCAGCTCCTGCAGAACCCCCGCTGGCAGCAGGTACCCAAGTGGATTCTGGGCGGTGGTAGTAATGTATTGCTGACCCAGGATGTGGATGCCCTGGTAATCCGGATTGCCATTAAAGGTATGGAGGTAGTCAAAGAGGACGATGAGCATGTGTACCTTCGGGTAGGGGCGGGTGAAGTATGGCACGAGCTGGTTCTGCATACGGTGGAGGCCGGCTACTCCGGCCTGGAGAACCTGTCGCTGATACCGGGTACGGTAGGGGCAGCTCCCATGCAGAACATCGGTGCCTATGGCGTGGAGATCAAAGAGGTATTTGAAGAGCTGGAAGCCGTACATATCGAAACGGCGCAGGCTCGACGCTTTAAAGCTGATGAGTGTAACTTTGGCTACCGGGAGAGCGTATTTAAGCGCGACCTGCGCGGGCAGTATATTATTACGGCCGTGACCTTCCGTGTCAACAAGGTACCGGCTTTTCAGGTATCCTACGGGGATATTCAGAAGACCCTGGCCGAGATGAATGTACAGGAGCTGAGTACCCGCGCGATCAGCGAAGCCGTTATCCGGATACGCCAGAGCAAACTCCCCGACCCCACCCAGATTGGTAATGCGGGCAGCTTCTTTAAGAATCCTGAGATACCCAAAGCCCAGTACGACCAGCTCAAGCAAGAGTACCCTGAACTTCCGGGCTACGTTACGGCTCCGGATAAGATCAAAGTACCGGCTGGCTGGCTTATCGAACAGGCCGGCTGGAAGGGCTTTCGGGAGGGGCAGGTGGGTGTACATGCCCGTCAGGCCCTGGTACTGGTCAACTACGGCGGTGGTACCGGCGAGCAGATCAAAGCCCTGGCTGAGCGGGTACAGGCCTCGGTAGAAGCCAAGTTTGGTATTAAGCTTACACCAGAGGTAAATTTTATCTAGCTACTGGGAAATCAGGAGGTTAGGTATCCGCCTTCTTTTACATAAGTTCTAACAAAAGAGCGGCGACAGGAATACATAAGTATCTGTCGCCGCTTTTTATATAGCGTATATACTTTTCTTAGTCAAAGCAAAGAGAAGCAGCTCCCAGCAGACCAGCGTCATTGGCCAGGGTAGCTCTCTTTACAACCAAGGTCTTCTCATAGTAAGGGGTCAGCCAGTAGTGCAGGCGCTCATTAACCGCAGGCATAATATACTCAAAAGAGGCTGATATTCCACCGCCGATCAGAACGGTAGTGATATCCAGAATCCGTATCATGGCTACCAGACCATCACCCAGCATATAACCCATCTCATCAAATATCTGCTTGGCCAGCTCGTCACCTTCGCCCGCGGCTGCTACCAGCCCGGTAGTAGAGATAGTACCATCGGCAGGTAGTTGAGTCTGCCCGGTGTACTTGCTACGCATTTCGTTAGCCATATCCAGCAGCTCTTTCTTACCTATATTACGCTCCAGTACCCGGCTATTCTTTGAAGGAATGTGGCCCGGCTCCATCGCGTTACCACCTCCTCCTTTGAATACTTTTTTGTCTATGATGGCAGCACCGCCTACACCTGTTCCCAGCGTTACGAATATGTAGTCTTCGGGCAGCTTTTCTTCACCAAAGTAGTATTCGCCCAGAGCCGCAGCATTAGCATCGTTCTCCAGGTAAAACTCGTGGTTGGGGAAGCGTTTCTTTAGATCGGGTACTATAGTAATTCCGTCTATTTCGGGAATGGCAGTAATTTCGAGCAGAGTGGTACGATCGCGGGTAATCAAACCAGGTACGCCAATTCCTACACGCCTTACGCTGGGGTATTCATTAAGCTGGAGTGAGATAGCGTCACCAAGACGCTCTATAAAGTGACCTGACTTACGCCAGCTGGCTGTATCGTGGCTGTAAAAATTTGAAATTCGTCCATTTGTAGCGTCCACGATTCCCATTTTTACGTTGGTTCCGCCTACATCTATGCCGAGGTATTGTTCCATTTAGAAAAAGAGTATGGTAGGGAAGTTTATTATTTTCAGACCGAAAGTTAGTTATTTCTGCTACATTCACCACTATTTCAGCCAATGTCGCCTAGCTGAGGACGCATTAATATATCCTCTACCACCGCACCCGGCGACAGATGATAAACGGCCCAGACTGTCTCTGCCACGTCTTCTGCCTTCATAAATCGCTCCTCCGGCAGGTCAGTACCTTCCCAGCTGCTGGTCAGGGTAGCACCGGGCAGTATAGCTGTGACTTTGACACCAAAAGGCTTCATTTCTTCGCGCAGCACCTTAGTCATTCCGTGCAGAGCAAACTTGGAGATGCAGTACGACCCCCCGTTGGGATAAGCGGTGATACTGGCCGTCGAGCACATATTGAACACGTGCCCTTTCCTTCGCTCCATCATGGTCGGGATGAGGCCGCGGGTAAGGTGGTACGCGCTGTACACATTGGTTTCAATGGTTTTCTCCAGCACTCCTTCCTCCTCGTTATGAATCTGCCCCGGCATGAATACGCCCGTATTATTGACGAGTACATCTACCGGCCTTTCCAGCGAATGCACAAAGGTAATAAAATTATCAAGGTCGCTCCGGACCGACAGGTCGGCCTGCTGACATAGTATACGTCCACCGGCAAGTTGGGAGACCTCCTGCTGCAACACCGCCAGATCCTGCTCATTTCTGGCGCAGGTAACTACGTCGAAGCCGCCCCTCACAAACCGTTCCACTAATGCCCTGCCTATACCTTTCGTGCCCCCCGTAACTACTGCTAATGGGTTCATTGTACTGTTTAGATCTATTTTTTTTCTAATTTTCCCGAAAATATGGGATATAGTTTGAACTAGCGTGGTTATTGAGTCAGAATATCCGAGAATCTTCAATTTTTAGATGTAAAGATCTGCCCGGCGCAGGATTACTAGTTCTCATTGTTGATAATACCTCATCTATCTGTTTATATACTTAATTAAAAATTGATCTACGGGTCCGATGGTTACCATAGGTAAATATTTCGTTTTCTTAGGATACCTTTTTACACGTCGTGAAAAGCTATCCGTGTACTGGCGGCGCTTCATGGAAGAGGCTGTCAATATTGGTGTTAACTCTGTCTTCATCGTATCCATTGTTTCCACTTTTATCGGGGCCGTATCCTGTATCCAGACAGCCTACAACCTGGTGAGCCCTTTCATACCTGTGTCTACAGTGGCCCTGATCGTACGGGATATGGAGATTCTGGAGCTGGCTCCTACCATTACGTGTGTAGTACTGGCCGGTAAGGTAGGCTCCAATATCGCCGGTGAGCTGGGTACCATGCGTATTACCGAGCAGGTGGATGCGCTGGAAGTAATGGGTATCAACTCGGCCTCCTACCTGGTACTTCCCAAGGTACTAGCCGCCATGGTCACCTTTCCGATGCTGGTCATTCTGTCGGCGTTTCTGGGTATACTGGGCGGGTACCTGGCCGGCACACTTACCGGTGTCATCTCACCCAAAGATTATGTATCGGGAATCCGCAATGCGTTTGTCCCTTACAATATCTTTTTCATGTGTGTAAAGCCCTTTGTATTCGGCTTTCTGATCTCAACGATTTCTTCGTATAAGGGGTATTATACCAAAGGAGGAGCCCTTGAAGTAGGGCAGTCAAGTACACAAGCTGTGACCAATAGCTGTATAGCCATACTGGTAGCCGACTATTTACTGGCTCAACTTTTTCTATAAAAAGCTGAAGCTAACTACTTACTGACTTAGCTGTATTATGATAGAATTAAGAGATGTAGCCAAGGCTTTTAACGGCAACGAGGTACTGAAAGGAGTAAGTGCTACGCTAAAAAAAGGAGAGACCAACCTGATCATCGGAGGGAGTGGTACTGGCAAGAGTGTATTGCTGAAGTGCATTATCGGGCTTATCAAGCCCGACCGGGGACAAATCCTGTACGATGGGCGTGACTTTTACCGCTGTGACGACGAAGAAAAGCAGGCCATCCGACGTGAGATGGGGGTACTTTTCCAGGGAGGGGCCCTGTTTGATTCCAAGACGGTGGAGCAGAATGTACGCTTCCCGCTGGATATGCTTACCAATCAAAATGAGGATGAAAAGCGGGAGCGGGTGCAGTTTTGTCTGCAGCGCGTAGGGCTGGAAAAAGCCGGCGACCGTATGCCTTCGGAGATCAGTGGGGGTATGAAAAAGCGCGTAGCGATAGCCCGCGCCATAGTGATGAATCCCAAGTACCTGTTTTGTGACGAGCCCAACTCGGGCCTGGACCCACTGACGGCGGTAAAGATAGACGAGCTGATTCAGGAGATAACGGAAGAGTACCAGATCACTACGCTGGTGATCACGCATGATATGAACTCCGTAATGGAGATAGGCCAGAACGTCATATTCCTGTACAAGGGCCTCAAGCTATGGGAAGGCGACAACACGACCCTAACCAACTCCAATGTACTCGAGCTCAATGAGTTTATCTTTGCCAATAAGCTCCTGCGCGACCAGGCGCCTTAACAGGTACCTTATTCAGCCCGGCTCCCCAGCATCCGGCGAAAGCGCAGGGGCAGGGAGTCTTTCTCTACCAGTAAGGTTCCTACCAGAAATACGGTAAACAGGAGCATGTGGTAGGGTACAGCTATCCATAGGTTACTGATGGTGAACAGAGAACTACCGTAAATCAGCAATCCGCCAGCCACCATGTACCCGATTGCCGAGCCCACCTGGTAGGGCACCGGGTAGTACTTCTGGCCGAAGTAGTAGCAAAGGCTCATCATCAGAAGGCCCGACCCGGCAAAGGCCAGCGCACATCCCAAATACCCCAGTTGAGGCACCAGGAAGAAGTTTAGGGCAGCGGTAGTAGCTGCTCCCGTTATAGTAATATACGTACCGTACTGGGTCTTGTCGGTAAGCTTAAACCAGGCCGCCAGGTTATAGTATATACCCAGAAACAGGAAGCCCAGCAACAGCCAGGGTACTATGGCGAGCCCTTCGTGATAGATCTTCTTGCGGAGGAATAGCTCGGCCAGCAGGTCCAGATTCAGGCATATACCTACCCACATCACTACGCAAATAATGATAAACCACTTCATGACCTCTGCAAATACCGGAGGAGCGTTCTTGTCTTCGGCCTTGGAGAAGAAGAAGGGCTCGGCGGCATACTTGAAGGCCTGAATGGCCAGGTTCATAAAGATAGACAGCTTAAAGCACTGCCCGTATATACCAATGGCCTCTTTGGTAGTGCGCCCGGCATAAAAGCCATCCGGCAGGAGGTACTGCAGGGCCATCCGGTCGAAGAGATAGTTGGTTACGGCTGCCAGGTTCATGATCAGGATCGGAAAGGCATATACCCACACCGGCTTAAACAGCTCCATACTGAACACAAAGCGGAAGTCCATAAACTCCCGGCGCAGCAGCCAGAAGAACATCAGGTTGGCGATAAGATTGGCCAGTATGATATAGCCGGGAGCTATGGCCGGATCATAAAAAAGGTCAACAGCGGGTTTCAGCATGGTGAGGTACTGTCCCTGATAAATATCCCGGCAAACGACCAGAAAGAATATATTAAGCCCGATGTTGATCAGGATATTGGCTACGCGGGCCATAACAAATTTCTTGCCCTTCTTTTCCAGACGCAGGCGCGCAAAAGGAATAGAGACAATTCCATCCGTAGCCATAATAATGGCCATCCAGCGCACCAGTAGTACATCGTCAGGGTATTGTATAAACTCCGCTGCCTGCTCCGCAAACACGAACATCAGCCCCGAGAAGAAAACACTGACCAGGATAACGGCGCTCAGAATTAGATTATAGTACTTCTGCTGGTCGTTTTCTTTACGGGCAAAGCGGAAATAAGCCGTTTCCATACCAAATGTGTATATCACCAGCGACAGGCCGGCGTAGGCATACAGCTGTACCTGCACACTCAACTGATCAGGCCTGAACAACTGCGTATGCAGGATTACCAGCAGGTAGTTGAGTAGCCTGCCCAGCATGGTACTTACTCCGTAGGTTGCCGTTTCGCCCGCTAATTTTTTAAGAACACTCATATCACCGTATTACCTCTCTATTGAAGGTTGCAAATATACGCCTACCTGCTCCTAAATATCCTATCCGCTTGTACACAAAAAATCCTCCCCCCGATCAGGAGGAGGAGCTATCAAAGTAATTGTCTGTAAGCAGACTACTTGCTGCTTCCTACAAGAATAGATTCCAGTGCTCTTTCAATACGCTCCCATCCTTCTTCTGACTGTATGTCTATATCCGCTAATCTTTCCCGGTAGTCTGCGGCTAATGTAGAGTAGTATACTGCTCCGATCATCAATGCCAGCAGAGCATTGGTATCCTCAACGCCGGGAATGGGTCCGATCTTCTCCATCCATTTCGCTGCTACTTCGTCGCGCGCGTCCGTCAGAGATGATTTGCCGGCACCTATTTCCCATCTGAGCAGGTCGCGGGTAGCTTTTCGGGCACGCAGGTCACGCATCATTATGGTGAATGCTTTGGCCCATGCCTTACCACGATCTTCGGGAGCGGGTGTAGGGAAGTTTTCAATAAACTCGGTGCCCATGGTAGAGGCATACTGCCCGGCTTTCACGTATTGTTCCATCAACCCGTCCACACCACCAAAATACCGGTAGATAAGGACTTTATTCACACCTGCCGTACGAGCAATGAGGTTAACACCTACTTTCTCGGTGCCATATTGCTCTACTACTTCTCCGACAGCCTTCAGAATTTTGTTTTTGGTACGCTCGCGGTCGCGCTTTTTTACTTTCAATTGTGTAGCCATTTTTAGTGGGTTATTAAGCGTGTATGATTTAAGATAGAAGAGATACTCATAGATAGTCGGGGGGGTATGGTTATTATATACGATAAAAAGACAGAGTCGGGTGAGTAATGGCTACTTTTTTAATATAACGATTTTTGTAATGTTAGCGGTAAATCTTACTATGTCAATATTTAAGAAAAATAAGACACAAAAATGACACCAAACTGCTGCTATGGCAGCAGTATTCACAAACTTTATTCTGTCGAATAAATTTTATGAGGCTCCCAGTGAGCAACCTTGTCTGATTTTGAATGGTGCAGATAAGATATTACCTCTTTCTTAGAAAAAAAGGGCCAGCCAAAGAGCGTCCCTCAGGCACTGCCAGCTTGCTTCTATACCTTCTACTTTATATATGTGTTTTAACGCTTACCTCTGAGTATGAGCGCAACTCAGGCCTGCTAACAGGCACAACAAACTACTTCCTGGACTTAAGGTAAGGATGGTACAGCCACTTAGCCATTTGCTTGAGTATTTCCCGTACCTCTTCCTGAGGGGCATCCTGGTATACTTCTACTAGTTCCACAAAGGCAGGGAGCTCCCCGATCTGAATACGAAGCTTTTTCGATCGGGCCGTCGGCTCTTCATTCAATAAAACGACGCGGGCTGTACAAGCCGGATTCCGGGCATGTATAACGTAGGGTACGGTATTGCGGGCCGATCGGTTCTGTGTAATGAGGAAACGGGGTATTCTCATGGTAGGGTCTACTAATCACGACACAAGATGAGAATAATAAAGCAATAATAAAAGCAAAATACGACGGGAGTCATGTAGTAGTAGCCCGGAGGTAACCAGAGTGGGTGTTTGTTACTAAGCAGGCCCTTTTTGAGTAAGAGCCAAAGCAGGAGAGACTAGCAGTCGGGTCGGAAGCGCTCTTCGATTGCCTTCTCGAACTCGTTCCTTCCTTCGTAGGTAGTCAGTATCTCTCTGAGGGCCGGGGCGGTCAGGTGCATATCCGTTACGGTACCTACTTCATTTTTGATTAGACACGCCAGCCAATCGCTCTTCTGATCAATCTCTACCGTAAAGGTACAGTTGTAGGTAGAAAGTATATCCTGAAGAAGCTCCTCAAACTGCCTTTGCTCCTGAGTAGTAATTGTATTCATGCAATGGTACCTAAATCGTGTGTGAGTTATTTTTAGTTTTTGATTAGTACATAACTACCCAAAGGGTAAGTAATATGTTTTTAAAAAATTACTACTACCAGCTACAGGAGCGTCACTGGCAGTAGCAGATTTTCAGTAAGTACGTAATCCTTTTGTTTACAACATACCTTTCTCCTCATATCGCTATCTCCTGTTGCTTTCAAGGAATTTCATCCTGAAAACCGTTGTATGCATTCTTAGGTAGCGCTTCTGTTAGCGTACACCGGAACTACCAGGGACTTCATGGCAGCCTGCTGATGTGCCTCAGCCCCTCCTACCGCTGCTTGGTCAGATGGGTATAGTAGTACCACTCAGCCATACGCACGAGGTTCTTCTTAACGAGTTCCTGATCATCACTTTCCGAATACACTACCTCCAATAGTATTGGGAGCTGCCTACGGACCTGCACGGTCAAGTACTCCGACGTGTACGCATCCATTTCAGCGTGTGTACGGAATTCTTTGATCAGGGCAGTGAGCCGTGGGTTATACTCGCAAATAATAAAGGCCGCCCGGGTATCCGAAGCGGCCTCAAACCTATACTTATTTGGCATTAATAATCTTTAATGTGAACTATTCATAAGTTCATTTAGTCAGGGTTGAACTATAATAATGCGAACTTTTCTCTGGAGCTACTCTTCTTCCTGAGGAGACTACCAAAGCCAGGGTGGATGTGCCCTTAAGGGTACATCCCACTCTCATTCTACCTCATTGGGGGAGCGCATCGAGGCCTTCCACCATGAGGGCATTACCGTCTTCAGATTGATTTCACTATGTACTTGCCAGTTGTTTGACCAGTGGCGCTGCTTGGGTGTAGACAGATAGCTTTCTAAGATTATATACCTTCCTTGGCTATCCGGGTATAGGTGTTAACCTGCTTTGCTGTTTTCCATAAAAAAACCTCTGTTAATCCTGAAGATTTACTAAAAGCTTATTTTCTGAAACAGAAGAGGAGGTTTAATATGGCTTCTAAAAAGGAGTCAAAGAATTTAGTCTGCAAATTAATAAATAACTGTTTAATAATCTAGCAAATACGTAAAATTACGTAGCACCTGGCATTGAACAGGTCAGTTCGTTTTCCAAATGTAGTAGTAGGTGAGTAATATACAAGCTATTTACAGGCACGTTGGGTCTATTTTGCCTGCTTTACCCCCAAAGCAGGAGCTTCTGGACTTGCAAACGCTACTTTGCAGAGAGTAGCGCTATGAATTGGGCCGCCTCTTCCGGGGTAGCGATAGCTCCACAGCGGTTGTATCGGACCCGGCCGTCGCGGTCTATAACTATGGTGGTAGGCATGCAGCTGAAGCCGAACAGGTTGGGGCCGGTATAGTTCATAAAGTCTACTTTTTCGAGTACCTCGTACTTGACCGGGTACTTGGTTAGCCAGGTTTTAAGCTGCTCACCGCCGTTCATGGTTATGGCCACAAACCGGACTCCCTTGCTTTTGAGCCTTTCGCTCATTTTGTTCATAGTCTCCCGCTCCATCTCCCGGCCTTTGCTGCCTATGTTCCAGAAGTTGAGTACAATCACCTCGCCCTTCATATGATCCAGGCTGATCGTGCGGCCATCAATGGTGTTGAAAGTAAGACTTGGAGCATCGGTACCTACGGTAAAGGGGGACGTAGGTACACGTCGTGGGAGTTGCTCCTGCGCCGAGCTAAACGATAGGGTACTTGTCCATACCACCAGTACTAGTAGGAATTTGACCATGGCTTCGGAGCTTTAGGAGTTACTACTAGTACAATAACTATATAATATAGAATAAGTTGTAGTTATTGCCTAATGCGTCCAATCAGGATAGAGGAAGGAGCACCGTGTCCCACCAGTAACGCCGCACCGCGTGGAAGATCTGGAGCCAGCAGCCTGCACCACCTGATCTGACCATATAAGCCGAGCACCCGAGCCCGTACGCCTCCCGCACATCGGCCTGATCGGCCGAATCGCTCAGTACTACTACGGGTATATTTCGGTAGGGAGCCTCATCCTCTTTCAACTCCTGCAGCCACTGTTTCCGTTGAAGATCCCGCCTTTGAAAAAAGTCCAGCAGAATCAGTTTGGGGAGGGCCTTTCGGTTGCTTTGCCACTCGGCCAGTAGAACGTACGCCTGCGGCAGGTCCTCTGCTATCACCAGCTCTACTTCGGGCAGGCTTTGCCGTAAGGCTGCTTTGATACCAGTCCACGCCTGTCCATCATCCGCGGCGATCAGTAGTAGCCGGGCCTGGTGAAAATTAACAGGTAAGTAACCGTATTCCTGACTAGTAGCCATAGATCAATGGAGGGACCAGAGTCACAGATGTATCAGAGGGAGGTACAATGAGCAGAAGTCGCTTACTGTATTTCGCTAGTATGAACCGATTATCCAGCCGCACTACCTCAAAAGCATAGCAGCAAACGTATGACAGGAAACCTGGATAATCAGATAAGTACTATTAAACCTAATGTAATGATAGAAAATAACTAGCACTAAATCAATAGCTGTGAAGAACAGCGAAGGGGAGGCCTGAAAAAGCAAAAATCCGCTCACATTGCTGTAAGCGGATTTTCTTGTTTGTTCTGTTGGCCGACAAGGACTCGAACCCTGAATAAGACAACCAAAATGTCCTGTGTTACCATTACACCATCGGCCAGAACCGAAATTGTGATGCAAAAGTACAGCTCAAATTAATTGCTGTCAAGTCCTACTCGAAAAAAAATTTAAATACTTGCAACTTCTACTCCGCCGGCGATCTTTTTCACTAGTCCCTGCAGTACTTTACCGGGTCCACATTCCACAAATACGGTAGCGCCGTCAGCCACCATCTGCTCTACCGATTGGGTCCAGCGTACCGGAGCGGTCAGCTGAGCAATCAGATTAGCCTTAATGGCATTTACATCGGTAGAAGGCATAGCGTTGACGTTTTGATAGATGGGGCAGCGGGGCGAGCTGAAGGTAGTATTCTCGATCGCCTGAGCCAGTTCCTCACGCGCAGGTTGCATCAGAGGCGAGTGAAAGGCTCCACCTACCTGCAGCAGCAGGGCTCGCTTGGCTCCGGCGGCTTTGAGCTTCTCGCACGCCAGGTTTACTCCTTCTACCGTACCCGATATGACTACCTGGCCGGGGCAGTTGTAGTTGGCAGGTACCACTACTTCGCCTTCGATGGAGGCACAGATATCTTCAATGGTTTTATCATCAAGGCCGAGGATAGCCGCCATCGTAGAGGGACGTACCTCACAGGCCTTCTGCATAGCATCGGCACGCTGCGCTACCAGGCGGAGTCCATCTTCAAAAGAAAGTCCTCCGGCCGCTACCAGCGCCGAAAACTCACCCAGCGAATGGCCTGCTACCATATCAGGTGCAAAGTCAGGTGCTACCATGGCTAGTGCTACCGAGTGAATAAATATGGCCGGTTGGGTTACGTTGGTCTGCTTGAGCTCCTCGTCCGTTCCTTCAAACATGGTTTTGGTAATCTCGAAGCCCAGGATCTGGTTGGCCTGATCAAACAGAGCCTTTGCCTGCTCAGACGACTGGTACAGGTCAGCTCCCATACCTTTAAACTGTGATCCCTGACCCGGAAATACGTACGCCTTTTTCATAGATTTCTATCAATAGTTAAACAGATTGCTTTCAACAAAATAGCCCGGCTCTACTAAACCGGGCTACAAAATAAAGGATTACTGGTCAAAGTAGGAAATGGCTCAGACGAACCGCCCCCGAAGTTCGGGTGTAGGCATACGGCACGAGCTATTTTTACCAAACCACCGATAGCGGTTACGGGCCACCCAGCTATACACGGCGTCTCTTAGGAAGCGGGGCACCAGCTTGAATACATAGAAGCCAGTCCACATCCCGCCCAGCAGGCGCGCTACCTCCAGCGCCGCGTCGGACTTCTGGTACAGCCGGTCGCCTTTGAGGAGCAGAAAACTCTCGTATTGGTGCTGGGGCAGGCCGTACTTCTGCAGTACGGCCTGCCCTGCTTCTGATTGCAGGGAGGCAAATCGTAGCCGCTGCTTTGCGTCATGGTCGATCAGGAAGTTGACTGCTCCGTTGCACAGATTGCACACCCCGTCAAAGAATACAATATTCATTAGCGCAGCAGTTGTACCCACCCTTTCAGGATCAGCGGCTCGCTATTAGGGCGTACCGACTGGAAGCGTACCGAAGCCTCGTAGTAGTACTGGCCCGAAGGCAGATCCTGTCCGGCGTTGTTTTTACCGTTCCAGTTGATACCTACGTCCGTGGTTTCGAATACCTTGGTACCCCAGCGGTTAAATACCCTGAATTCCACCGTCTCCACAAAGCTCGGACAGCTGAGCGGCTTGAAGGTATCGTTCTTGCCGTCGTTGTTAGGCGTGAATACGTTAGGCAGCGAAAACTGCGGACAGTTATCCTTACATACGATGTTGCTGGGCGCACTCTCGTTACCGTACCGGTTTACGGCGGTCACGTAGTAGCAGCCGGCAAACGAACTGAGGTCGGTATGAGCATAGGTCATGGCCGGTGGCGTTGGAGGAGGCAGTACCGAAGCCAGGTACTTAGGCTCTTCACCATCAAAACGCGCATAGTAAATCTTGTACTCTACTATGTTAGGATCACACTCTCCACCCACGGCATTCTGAGCCGGATATGTCCACGACAGATTGTTGGTAAAGGTGGTCTGGTTACAGAAGGCATCCGCCGTCAGTGTAGCGCAGTCCAGTGTATCCAGCGACAGTACCGGCGGACACGGCCGGATCGTATCGATCGGGGTTACACAGATAATCTGTGAAAAGTTGTACAACAGCGAAGGCCTGATGCGGGCACTGTTGTACGAGCCTACCGTCTCCACCCGGTAACAGTAGGTGGAGTCGGCGGATAAGGTGATGGACTGAGTACCGTCGGCAGCGAAGCGATCGGTACCGTCGTCGGTGTAAGTGAATGTCTCCGGCCCCTGTACCTGTACCTCAGCGATCTGGTTGAATACGCCCCGCTGCGTGCGGCTCTCGCGGTATACCCGGTGGCGCTGATTGCTGTTATCCCAGGGTACATTGGCCGTCCATACCAGACGTACCTGACGCGAGGCTCCTCCCTCCTGCTCCAGTCGCACGCTGCTGGCCGGTTCGGTTTCATCAAATTTTACCAGACTTCCGTTGCTGGTAAAGTAGTAGTCGATGCGGTAGCGATACGCATTCGCGGTAGTGTTCAGGCCTCTGTCTACAAATAGGGTATCGGCTACGCCTGGCTGCAGATTCGTGTTGATGGTAGCAATCTGGGTAAAGTCGGTACCGTTAAGGCCCGTAGCCCGGAACAGGCGGTACTGCGAAGGCCCATCACCGGCACCTGGCGCCACTCCCAAAGGACGAGTCCAGCGTACGGTGATCTGACCGCGGGTCTGGCTGGTTGAGTCTACAGTTACGTTGGTAATAACCGGCATCATCTGAGGCAGGTCCAGACAGAACTCCGATGAAGGCAAGCTGGTACCACCACCGTTCAGACGGTTAGGCTCGGTAGGCAGAGCGCCCGGACGTGGGAACTCTACTACGATGCGGTAGCTGTAGTTGACACCCCGCCGTAGTCCCTGACCGCCGTTATTATCCACAAAGGAGGTTTCACCCACGGCTACGCGGCCTACTTCCTGGTACCCAAGCCCTACCGGCAAGCCCGGCTGACACAGGTCGGCTTCGTAGTTGGTACAACCCTCCCGACGATACACCACGATCTGAGCACCCGGTATCTGGCACTGGTACGAGCTCCACGTGATCCGGAAAGCCTGCCCCGACGGATCTGTCGCCGGCTCTGCTCGCAGGTTCTGTGGCTTGGGGCCATATACCCGTATCTTGACGTTGATGATATCTACCAGCTTCCTGAACAGCGACGGGTTGGGGAAGTTGGGGCCGGCATTATCCTCTACTTTGAATAGTACATCGTAGGGTTCCAGTCGGATATGGTTACAGCCCGTCTGCCAGTTAAACAGTCCGCTTACCTGCCCCAGGGCATTCTGCTGACCTACTGTAAAGGTTGCATTCTGTGCGGGTACCAGCGTGTTCTGATATACCCCACTGATGGAGGTAAGCGTTAAGCGGTCTCCGTTCTTGTCCCTGGCGGTGATAGATTGCCTGATCATCATACCTGCTTCTACGCATATATCTGGTATGGAGTCGAGTCGCGGCCGGTCGTTACGTACCTCAATCACAATGATCTGCATCTCGCGGACTATCTCACCGATCTTGACCCCGTTGCGCCATTCCTCCACCACAAAAGCTACGTTGTAGTAGCCCGGTATGGAGGGGGCATCCCAGATCAGGTCTCCCGTAATGGCGTTGATACTGAAGGTAGAAGGGAAAGTACCGTTTTCGGTAGGGCCTTCGGGCTGTACCCGGTTAGGATCAACGTACTGTACGTCGCGTCCACGGCCGGCAGCAGCGCTACGCTGAGGCGTCACCAGGCGGTAAGACAGACTATCGCCATCAGCATCGAAAGCTCCGGGGTTGTGGATGTAACGCTGTCCAACGGCCGCCAGATCAATCGGCGGATTCAGCAGTACGGGTGTACGATTGAGCCCCAGTGATGCGTTAATAACCAGGGTAGAACGAATAAAGAAATCAATCTCCTGAGTAGGTGGCGGCGATATGTTTAGTACGTTATTGTTCCGGTTTTGTAGTGCCGTAGAAATAACGAAGCGGCCCGGTGCCGGAAACGTATAAACAAAGGTATATTCGTTACGGGTCGTATTATTACCAATATCCACAATAGGCAGCTTACGCGGCACTACTATAGGTTGTCCTCCATCCCCCACATAAAAGGTTACATCTACCTGAGCATCAGCCGCAGGCCTACCGTTCTGCATATCAAAGTAGGCAGTCAGGGTAATTTCGTAGGTAAGGGAGTTGGAAGAGATCCTCCGAGCCGTAATCTCACCCGCCCGAACGTGGGTAGCCGCGGCGTCGTGAGCAAATACAGCAAGTAAAAGGAAAAGGAATATACACTGTAGTGATTGGCGCATATATTAGGAATTAATGCTTGTAACAGGTTTTTATGGATATACCTTGAACGAAAAATAAGGTAAAATATATGTGTTTTCAAAAGCTAAAAGTAAGTCTGCACCATTCCCGGCTCTCTCCATTCTTGATTGTGTACAAACCAAACAATCATTTTATACAAACTGTTAGACTGAGCAATCCTTAAAACTATTATAAATAAACACTAATTGAGCAAATTTGAACGGTATTTATTGTATCGGATTCGTTTGTCGCGTACCTTTGAAAGGTTATAATTCTACCATTTTTCGCACTAAATAAACCTAGTTGTTTGCTATGTCGTGGCTAACACAAACGTTATCGAGTTCTATTGGAAAGAAGCTCGTTATGGCCCTTACAGGCCTTTTTCTTTCTGTTTTCCTGATCGTCCATCTGGTCGGAAATCTACAGGTGTTTAAGTCAGATGAGGGATTGGCATTCAATTCCTATACAGTATTCATGACTACAAACCCATTTATCAAGACCATCTCGTGGGGTCTGTACGCTATGATCTTGCTGCACGCCATCGATGGCATTTACCTGGCTTACGTGAATCGTAAAGCTCGCGGTAGAGTCGGCTACAAGCGGTTTGACAACCAAAGTAGCTGGGCCAGCCGTAACATGGCTATTCTCGGAAGCGTGCTCTTTCTGTTCATCGTCGTGCACATGGGCAATTTCTGGTACTCCTACAACTTTGGCGAAGTTCCTTTCAAAAGGTACAACGTAGATCTGACCGAAGGCCGGCTTCTGAATACCGAGGTAATGCCCGAAGACTACCGACTCAGTACCAAGATGGAGCAAAGCCTCAGTGAGGATGGTACTACCAAAACGGTCATCGTAAAAGACCTCTACTCCCGCGTAGATGCCACTTTCTCTAACCCGCTGGTGGTACTGTTCTACCTGCTGGGAGTAGCAGCACTGGCTTACCACCTTGCCCACGGTTTCTGGAGTGCCTTCCAGACCGTAGGTCTTAACCATCCAAAGTACACGCCTCTGATTCAGGGTATTGGCTTCTGGATATTTGGAATTATTATTCCGGTAGTATTTGCAGCTATGCCTGTGTACATATTCATCCGGAACGTAATGTAATGTTTTAATTCACAATCAGTTAATTAAACAGATTATATATGGCAACTTCACCGCTTTTGGATGCCAAAATACCCGCTGGACCACTTGAAGAGAAGTGGAACAGATATCGTTCTTCAGTGCCGCTAGTTAACCCTGCCAATAAGCGCAGGCTCGAGATAATAGTAGTAGGTACCGGACTGGCAGGAGCTTCCGCTGCCGCCACTCTGGCTGAGCTTGGCTATAAAGTAAAAGCATTCTGTTTTCAGGACTCTCCACGCCGGGCTCACTCTATTGCCGCTCAGGGAGGTATCAATGCCGCTAAAAACTACCAGAACGACGGTGACTCGGTGTACCGTCTGTTTTATGATACAGTAAAAGGGGGCGACTACCGCTCACGCGAATCCAATGTATACCGCCTGGCCGAAGTATCGGGCAGCATCATTGACCAGTGCGTAGCGCAGGGAGTACCTTTTGCCCGTGAGTACGGCGGACTCCTGTCCAACCGCTCTTTTGGTGGTGTGCAGGTACAGCGTACATTCTATGCCGCCGGTCAGACGGGCCAGCAGCTACTATTAGGTGCCTACTCCGCTCTGGAGCGTCAGGTAGGGATCGGTGCTGTCAAGATGTACAGCCGCCACGAGATGCTGGACATCGTAATGATAGATGGAAAATGCCGTGGTATCATTGCCCGCAACATGGTGACAGGTGAGCTCGAGCGCCACGCCGGACACGCCGTCCTGATCTGCTCGGGTGGATACGGCAACGTATTCTACCTCTCTACCAACGCCATGGGTAGCAACGCAACGGCTGCCTGGAAAGCTCACAAGCGTGGAGCGTTCTTCGGTAACCCTTGCTTTACTCAGATTCACCCTACCTGTATTCCGGTGTCGGGTGAGCACCAGTCCAAGCTGACTCTGATGTCGGAGTCGCTGCGTAACGACGGACGTATCTGGGTACCCAAGAAGCAGAACGACAACCGGAACCCTAACGCTATACCTGAGGATGAGCGCGACTACTACCTGGAGCGCCGTTACCCTGCCTTCGGAAACCTGGTACCACGCGATATCGCCTCACGGGCGGCCAAAGAGCGTTGTGATGCTGGTTACGGAGTAGGCCCTTCCAAAATGGCCGTTTATCTGGACTACACATCCGCTATTGAGCGTTATGGTAGAGCAGAAGCCAATAAAAACAACCTTTTCAACGCTACTCCTGAGCAGATCATTCAGATGGGTAAGGCGGTTGTGAAGGAGAAGTACGGTAACCTGTTTGACATGTACAAGCAGATTACCGGCGAGGATCCGTACGAAGTACCAATGCGTATCTATCCGGCCGTGCACTATACCATGGGTGGTATCTGGGTTGACTACAACCTCATGACTACTGTACCTGGTCTGTACGCACTGGGTGAGGCTAACTTCTCAGATCACGGTGCTAACCGTCTGGGAGCTTCGGCCCTTATGCAGGGACTTGCTGACGGATACTTTGTAATCCCCTATACTATTGGAGCTTACCTGGCCAACGAGATTCGCTCGGGCGATATCTCTACTAACCACGAGGCTTTCGTAAGAACTGAGCAGGAAGTAAAGGAGCGTATCGAGAAGCTTCTTTCGATCAACGGTAAAACATCTCCTGAGCAGTTCCACCGCCGTCTGGGTAAGATCATGTGGGATAAGTGCGGTATGGCTCGTAACGCTGAGGGTCTGAAAGAGGCCATTCAGGAGATCAGAGCGCTGCGTAAGGAGTTCTGGAGCGACCTGCGCGTAGTAGGTACCGCCAATGAACTCAACCCTGAGCTGGATAGAGCAGGCCGTGTGGCTGACTTTATTGAGCTGGGCGAGCTGATGTGTCTTGATGCGCTCAACCGTAATGAGTCCTGCGGGGGCCACTTCCGGGAAGAGTTCCAGACTGAGGACGGAGAAGCTCTGCGCGATGACGAAAACTACATGTACGTAGCTGCATGGCAGTACCTGGGCGAAAGCCAGTGGGAGCTCCACAAAGAGGATCTGGTATACGAAAATATCAAGATCGCACAGCGGAGCTACAAGTAGTGCTGGCATAGCTTTTTCTAGCAGCGATAGCCGGGGAGTAAGTCCCACAGTTCCTAAAAGACTTACTCCCCATATTTATAGGTAAAGTACAACACTAACTTTAATTTTATAAGTATGTCGCCGTCCATTTACAGAACCATTTCCTGGATAGCATTAGGCCTCGGTATGGCCTCTGCTCTGCTTTTTGCCATTTACACCGATCACCGTTGGGAAGATTGGTACATTACTTTTAGGGCTTCAAAAAATCTGGCAGAGGGGGTCGGCTTTACTTATAACCTGGGTGAAAGAATCCACTCTTTTACTTCCCCACTGGGGACTTTAATCCCCGCTTTGTTGTACTATATCACCTGGAACGACGAGGCAGTTATCTGGCTTTTCCGTATTGTTAATGTTATTCTGATAGGTTTTACTGCCAAAATCTTGTTCAGCCTGTTCGTTGACAAGCTGAAGGCTCCTGTCTGGCTGGCATTTCTGATTACCATCATGTTCGTCTTTGACGAAAAGAGCATGGACTTCAGCATCAATGGTATGGAAACCGCCTTTATGCTACTCGGAGTTAGCTTATTCGTGCGGGAGTTGCTCAGTGATGAAAAGCTCAACCCGGTACGTATAGGCCTGATCTGGGCCTTCCTGATGTGGAGCCGTCCTGATGCCTTTATACACATCGGGTCTATTCTCGTAGGGTACCTCCTGTTCCGGAACCGGTCTTTGCCTTATATCACTACATTTTTCAGAGCTGGTGTTATCGGAGTCATCTGTTATATACCCTGGGTGATCTTTGCCTGGGCTTACTACGGCAATCCTATCCCTAATACTGTTCTGGCCAAGGGTTCACTTACCTTTAGTAATATAATAGATCGCGGCCTTAACTATGCCCAGTACATCTTTACCGGGATGGTTTCGGGTGACGGTCCTTTCATATGGATTTTTGCCCCCACCTACTACCAGACAGGTGGCTGGCCTGATGTACTTATGTTTGTACTGAAGTGGCTATGCTACGTGGTAGTTTTCCTATGGGCGGTGCCTAAGGTCAATGCCAATGCCCGCTTCCTCTCGTTTGCGGCCTTTTGCATAGCTTCATATCTGATTGTATTTTCGCCATTTATATATCCCTGGTATATCCCGGCTGTAACTATCTTGTGCATGATTGCCTTCGGTAGTGTACTTACCCAGATCGCCACATCCAGTGCTGCTACTGTTCAGGTGCGCAAATGGGCGCCGGCAGCTATGGTGGGCCTGGCGGTAATCGTGCAGGTGTGGGTATATACAGGTGGCCTTTCGCAGATGAAGATGCAGCAGCAGCTCATAGAGAACGGACTCCGGAAAGAAATAGGCCTCTATCTGAAAGAAGAAGCCGAAAGCAACAACGAAACCGTTTTTCTGGAACCGCTGGGCTACATTGGGTACTACTCCGGGCTTACTATGTATGACTACCCCGGCCTGGGCAACAAGACCATCATCAATGCACGTAAAACCCTCGGATCTGAGTCCTATATTGAAATAATCAACCACATCCAGCCTGATTGGGTGGTTGTTCGTCCTGGCGAACTCAGGACCAGTAAACAAGAACATTCAGATCAATTTGCGCATACTTACACACTGGTCAGATCGTACGACCGTAAACCCACTATCGAAAACCTGTCTATCTACGGGAGAGGGTACCTCAGATACGACAGTCAATTTTTAGTATACAAGAAAAATCAAACTGACAGTAAAAAAATAGCTTATGGACGCTAATGCTAACATGCATCTGACTCTGAATGTATGGAGACAAAAAAATAATAGTACAGAAGGTGGATTTGAAACATACGAAGTAAGTGACGTTTCACCGGATATGTCGTTCCTTGAAATGCTTGATGTACTCAACGAACGCCTCGTTCACGAAGGAAAAGAGCCCATTGCCTTTGATCATGATTGTCGCGAAGGTATCTGTGGAAGTTGCTCAATGTATATAAATGGCCGTCCCCACGGCCCTCTTAAAGGGGTAGCTACCTGCCAGCTGCACATGCGCACGTTCAAGAGCGGTGATACCATTGCGATTGAACCCTGGCGTGCGGTTGCTTTCCCGGTTCTTAAAGACCTCGTTACTGATCGCTCCGCGTTTGACCGCATTATAGCATCGGGAGGTTTCGTTTCGGTGAATACGGGAAATGCCCGTGACGCCAACAGTCTTCCTGTTGCCAAAGAAAACGCCGATGATGCCTTCATGGCAGCTTCGTGTATCGGATGTGGAGCCTGTGTAGCGGCTTGTAAGAATTCCTCAGCTATGCTATTCGTATCGGCTAAGATTTCGCAGCTGGCTTTACTGCCACAGGGACAGGCTGAGCGTAAGATCAGAGCTGAGAAAATGGTAGCTCAGATGGATGCCGAAGGCTTTGGTGCCTGCAGCAATACCGGTGCCTGCTCAGCGGAGTGCCCTAAAGAGATATCTCTGGATACCATAGCGCGTACCAACCGCGAGTACTTGGGTGCCAAGCTTACTTCCAGCGTCGTATAATAGTAGTAGATAAAGCTTAAATAAAGAGAGGGCGGCTGATTTATTCAGCCGCCCTCTTCTTTTGATAGTACTGACGAATTATTCTTCAGTACAATACTATTTATTTCTTGCTAGTTGAGTCTGCCTTGGCTGCTCCACCCTTGCTGGCTTTATCCTTATACTCTTTATTCAAGCCTGCGATCATCTTTTGAGTCACGTCCAGTGTGGTGTCGGCATAAAGGATGCCACCGCCCTGTGAGTAGCCCAGTACAAACTCATACTGGTTTTCGTCGTTGTACTTTTTGATGTACTCCTGGATCTGCTTGTAGAGCATTTCGTTTTTGTCGGCCTCCTGCTGAGCCAGTTGCTGAGCTGAACGATCACGGTACTGAACCAGATCCTGCTGCTTCTTCATCAGCTGTTGCTCGGTAGCACGAGCCTGGTCCAGCGTCATGGTCTGAGCTCTCTGCTGGAAGAAAGCAATTTCATTCTCAAGTGAGCGTCCTCTGGTAGTCAGATCGTTTTCCAGTTGGAAACGCTTATTTTCCAGTTCTTTTTTTGTCTCCTTAAAGAAATCGTAGTTAGTCAGAAGCGAATCTACCTGCACGTATACGATACGACGTCCGCCCACTGCGGATGAGTCACTAGAAGACGCTGATCCTGACTTACTTCCGGAAAAATGCAAAAAATACAACACTGCCAACGCCACAGTCAGCACAATGTTCCAGATGAGAGAAGTGTTATTGTTCACGATACTTAAATTGTTTTGGGGTAAAAGGTTGCTTTTTTTTAAGAGCCGCAAATATAATGATTTGTGTAGCACCGGCTATACATGCGGCATTAATTTGGTTTTGTGCTACTTACAGCCTATACTGAAGCTACCGGCGGTACACCAGCTCATCTTTTCTGACAAACATAGCGCGAAGATGATAGCCCGCCACTCCGGCAAAGCCTGCCACTAGTCCTCCTACCAGTCCGGCTACTCCAACCATAGCCAGGCCATTGGGCAGGAAGAAGATCTGGGAGATGCGGTCCGACATAGCTCCGTTCGTCTGATCATGCAGGTACCAGGCAAAGGCCGCCCACACGATACACAGGGCCGCAAAGCTCAGGAAGAAGGCCTTCCACCCGCTCCTCGACAGCCACATACATACGATAAAAGGTACCAGGGCGATGGTCCACCAGGGCAGGAAAAACTGCGCTATAGCCGCTACGACAAGTATGATTAGAAATTCCATGAGTCTGCTGTTTTAGTTTTTCTTCATTACTACCTTAGATGTAAGACGCGGGTGGCTCTGATCCGGCGACTGCAGGTACACCAGTTCTTTGAGCTCACCTTTTTCCCACGTATCGAGCAGGTTGAGGTAGTAAGGGCTACCAGGGTTACCCGACTGACCACCCGGATAGATACCGTAGGCCTTGGGCTCAGGCCCCAGCTCTACGACCATCCGCCACGAGGGACCGTGGTGCTTGCTGGTCGCATTGACGATGCTGCCCCCGCCCCCGTTGCGAATCGGCAGGGTATTGAAGGGCTTCAGCATACGGGTCAGGTGACGAATCTCAGTATCCTTCACCAGCGCCCACTGCCATTTGGTTCCCATGGGACCGTGGTGAATGGTGAGCGTATCCATAGCTGCTTTGAAGCTACCCGCTACTACATCACGGATAGTCTCGCGGGCAGGTGTCTTGACGTTGTCAAACCACGGTGCGTCCGGCTGATTCAGGAGCATGTACAGGGTGCGGTCGCGGGTAGGATAGCGCATAAACAGCGTGTCGGACGTAAATTCGTCTTTCCAGATGGCATCAGCTAGTGTAGGGTGCCACTCTTCAAAAATAGAAGCCGCCACGGACGTAGGCTCGTTCTGATAGTCCCACTGCTCCAGTAATTTTACGGCCGCCTTTTGCGCCGAATTCAGGGACACCGCTTTTACATAGGTCAGGAGCGTGGGCAGTATATTACGCGCCAGTACGTTGAAGTTGTCATTCTGCAGCAACCGCAGGCTATCTCCCGTGGCCTGAGTCATAGTCTGCAGGCGCTCATTGATCCGGACCCCACGTTCCGAAGGGGCCTGGCGCCAGTTGATGTAGTACGGATAGGTAGGATCCACGGATGACTGATTGGCCGAACTGACAAATCCTCTGGGTGGGTTCTTGACGTGCGGATTCTGCTCCATCGGTATCCAGCCTTTCCAGTCATGGGCGGGGTTGCTGCCGTCCAGTAGGAACTTGCCCTGTTGCTTCCACTTTAAAGGAAACTTACCGTTGACTGTGATCGCGATGTTTTTGCTGTTATCCGCAAAAACGAAATTTTGAGCCGGGCCTACGTAGTGGGTGAGCGCCTGCCGGTAGTCATCATAATTGGACGCCCGGTTGAGGGAGTGAAAAGTCAGGAAGCTGTTACCGGGCTCGTGGCCGATCCACTTCACGGCCATGGTAGGTCCTTTGTGGTATTCTCCTTTATAAAAGGCAACCGGTCCATGGTGGGTGTACACTACCTCTTCACGCACATCGGCCTGTCCTTTTACCCGTATTACCTCCTCCCGCTTACGGGTCTCCTTCCACTGGTTGTCGTGCCAGTAGGCGGCGCGGGTCGTATCCCTGAACTTTACCTCATAAAGGTCCATCACGTCAGCATCTACGTTGGTAACTCCCCAGGCCACATTCTTATTGAAGCCGATGATTACACTAGGTATGCCCGGTAGTGATACGCCATATACGTTCACATCCGGCCCGGATAGCTGTACCTGGTACCAGATCGAAGGCAGTGTCAGCTCCAGGTGCGGGTCATTGGCCAGGATGGGATAGCCCGTAACCGATTTCTCGGCTCCGATGGCCCAGTTGTTACTGCCCAGCCCCTCTACCGGAGGCTCCGATACAAGGGACTTGTCTACAATAATGGACGAATCAATGGGGGCATCCGGCTTGGGTGCAGCTGGCAAAGGAAGGGGTTTGAAGTCCCAGGGAGTACCTTCGGGTATAATAGGGCTCTCCTGAAATACAGGGTAGTTAGGAAACAAATCATCAACTACTGCCTGGCCGTAGCGCTTCAGGATGTTGGTCATACGGAGGTCATCGGCTCCGCCCGCGAGGGTCTGGGTCATTTGCTCCAGCATCAGCATACTCTTGATGGGTCCCCAGGGCTCAGGTGCATACCCCAGTAGCTTAAACTCCACGGGGTAATCCTTTGGCGCCAGTTGACGGATGTACTCATTGACACCCGCGGCATAAGCCACCATAGCCTCCCGCGATTGCGGATGGCTCATGATGACCTTTAGGTTAGCTTCTGCTCCGTAGCCCAGACCCAGGCGTCGGTTGCGGCGGTCCATCTCCAGCGTAGCCGGACCCAGTACCTCCGACAAGCGCCCCGCGGCAGCACGAGTTTGCAGGTCCATCTGCCACAGGCGATCACGGGCTGTTACGTACCCCTGAGCGTAGTACAGGTCGTAGTTGTTTTTGGCAAAGATGTGGGGAACTCCGATGTCGTCGTAGCGGATCGCTACTTCTTCCCGCAGGCTATCCAGGCTGAGCTCCACCAGGGTTGTGTCATCTGAGTGCAGGACTTCGCCATTTTGCCAGAAACCAGTATACGGACTAATAAATGGCCCTAAAGCAGGTACCGGTCCCCACGGGCGACTTAGCGCATATACTAAGCCGGCCGCAATGATTAGACTCAGGAAGGCTTTTACTATTTTCATATAGAGGGTTAAAGATAAAAGAACTAAAAGCTATTTCTACTCCAATTCTATCCGCCGGGCGGCTTCCACAATGGCTTTGATACGCAGGGAGTCACTGTACATTACACTCCGCTCATCGGGTACCTCACCGGCCATGGATATGTCATCCGGAAAATAGGTTTGGCGTCCCGGGCGGAATGCCTTACCAGTCAGGTGCAGGGCATGTACTCCGGCTGCTACCAGTACAGGGGCATTCTCTGCATTTACTCCCCCACCGGCCATAATCTCGATCCGGCCATCGGCCTGTTCGGCCAGGCTTTCCAGGAGCTTCCGTCCCTGAGGGGCTGCCGGCTTCTGGCCCGAGGTAAGGATACGCTCTGCTCCGGCTTCAATGACCATTTCCAGGGCTTCCGACGGATCAGGAGTCAGATCAAAAGCCCGGTGGAAAGTCACTCCCATCGGGGCAGCCAGTTCTACCAGCTCCCGGGTAGTCGCTACATCCACCCGCCCATCCGGCTTCAGCACGCCCAGCACCACTCCGTCTGCTCCCAGCCTACGGGCTATATCTATGTCCCGCCGCATCACTTCCAGCTCCTGCTCGTCGTATACAAAGTCTCCCCCGCGCGGGCGAATCATTACGTACACCGGGATCTGCAGGTGCTCCCGCACCAGGGCTATCAGACCGGCACTGGGCGTGGTTCCTCCTTCACCCAGTCCTCCACAGAGTTCTACGCGTCCGGCTCCCGCCAGTTGGGCATTAAGGCAGGACTCCAGCGAATAGGCACATACTTCAATAGTCATTTTCTGGTCAGTAAAAGGTTTATTCAATAAAATTGGAAAATTAGCAAACAATTTCGTCAGGATACTCTTCTAGTAGGTAAATACCCAAAGGATGCCGTCCTAAACAGGATAGATCCTATACAAACGCCATCAAAATCTAGTATACATATACTTTCTTCCTCTTGCGTAATATATTAGCTTTCAATATATTACACAGGTATAGAAAATTTTTTTTCACAAGCAAAAATTTTTTTAATAAATTCTTGTTTAAGATTACCGAGAGTAGCATTTTTTTTTACTTTTGCACTCCAAAAATTTTTCGTATCATTTAATCGAAAAGACTTTACTATGTACTGGACACTTGAACTAGCATCGTATCTTGAGGATGCACCATGGCCAGCTACCAAAGATGAGCTAATTGACTTCGCCATTCGCACCGGAGCACCATTGGAGGTAGTAGAAAACCTACAGGAACTGGAAGACGATGGGCAGCCTTATGAAAGCATCGAGGAAATCTGGCCTGACTATCCAACCAAGGAAGATTTCTTCTTTAACGAAGACGAATACTAAAAAAGAGCGGCACCTGTACGGTGCCGCTCTTTTTGTATCCGGATAAGTAGTGTCGTCTACTCCGGGTCGGTTGCCTGTTTATGGAGCTTCTGGTGCTCATACTTGGGCGGCGCGTACAAAAACCCAAAGGCCTCCGCACCTTCACGCACGTGTACCTTATGATGGATGTAGTGTGCTTTTATGATTCGTTTCATGTAGCGGCTCCTGGGCTTGTACCTGGTCCTGATCCGGCGGTGTACCAGTATATCATGAAAAATAAAATACGACAGGCCGTACAAGGTAATCCCAAATCCTATCCACAGCAAAGGACGCAGCGAAGGCACCTCCGCTCCTATTATAATGATAGCCGTAGCTATACATCCGAAAATCACACTGAACAGGTCATTCTTCTCCCACCAGCTCTTGTGGGGAGCGTGGTGCGACTGGTGCCAGCTCCACATAAATCCGTGCATGATATATTTATGCGTAAACCACGCAAAGCCCTCCATCAGCAGGAAAGTGCCCAGCATAAGCAGTATATTCAGTAGTAGCTCCATAGTGATTGGTAAGAGGGTGTTGATAGCTGTTTAGGATCAAAAAATAGTGGTTCCAGAAGGGACAAAAAGCTATTGAAAAAACGATTTTCATACGAATATTGTTAATAAAATATATTTCAATAAGCGCTTTTTAGGAAATAAGGAATTGCCTATCTTTAAAAAGCTCAGTCTTCATTTTAATTCCGAACAGTCATGGATTTACGATCTCTAAAAGAGTTAGTCAGGCAAGGCGAGGGGGACCGTTTGGAATTCAAGCTTAAGTCCAACCATCCTGAGCGAATTGTCCGTGAAATCGTAGCCTTTGCCAACTCCGGAGGAGGTAAACTGCTCATTGGAGTGGGGGATGATAAAACTATCAAAGGGTTAAAATACGCCGATGAGGACGAGTACATACTGGTGCGGGCGATTGAGAAGTACTGTACCCCGGAGATCAGGTACCGCATGGAGCGGGTACAGCTCCCTGACGAACGCGAAGTACTTGTGTTCCATATACTCCATAGCCCCGACAAGCCCCACTACGTCATTGATGAAGAGGGAAATCGCCGCGCCTATGTACGTGTAGCCGACCGCTCGGTACAGGCAAGCAAGGAAATGCGGGAAATCATGCGTCGGGCCCGCCAGGAACGTGATGTCCGCTTTCAATACGGCGAAAAGGAGCAAAAGCTTATGCAGCTTCTTGATAAACAGAAGAGCGTAACGGTAGACTCCTTTGCCTCTACGGCCGGTATACCCCGCAATATGGCTTCCCGTACGCTGGTGCTACTTGTACTGGCCAACGTCCTGGAAGTACACCCCGATGAAGTGGTAGATCGCTTTACAATGGCTATGCTTTAATATACTTAGGTTAACCTGCCCGACAGCCCCAAAGAGCTATCGGGCTTTTTTTGACACCTCCTATCGGGCAGTCTGATACACTACAATAAGGCCTCCAGCGTTCATACTATTAGTAGTATCTGATACTCAAAACCAGGAGGCTACGGTTTCGTAGCTGCCGTTAAACAATATTCAGATACTTTTGTAGTTAAATCAATCAATACCACGAGTAGTTCTTCTACGTAAGCCGCCTAATATAGTATATTTGTTTGGTACAGAAGGCTCAGCATGGGTAGCCGGGTATGATAATTAGCAGACATGAGAACACAGTATTTTAAAATAGCCCTGCTGATGGGCCTCCTGGTAGCATCCGGCGCCGATGAAGCCTTCGCACAGCGTCGTACCAAAGCGCGCGGCGATAAGGAAAAGAGTGGTGGTGTGTCGGGCTTCCGTCTGGAAGAGGAAAGCCTCACGGCCGACGGCATGAAGTACATGATGATGGATGAACCGGCCCGCGCTCTTCCTATCTTCGAGAAACTTATCAAGCAAAGCCCCAGCGACCCCGCTGGCTACTATATGGCTGCCACAGCCCTTATGAAGCTGGACCGGCTCAATGATGCGGTACAGCACTCCCTTAAGGCCTACGAGCTCGACAACACCAATAAGTTCTACGGACAGCAACTGGCCGAAATTTACGGCAAGCAGCGCAAGTACCACGAGGCGGCGGCTGTCTATGAAATTCTTCTCAAGAAAGACCCGGGCAATATCCAGTATGGTATAGAGCTGGCGGCGGTATATGTATTCAGCGATCAGTTTGATAAGGCTATCGCTACGTATGATCAGCTGGAAAAAACGCTTGGAGTAACGGAAGAGATTATCCACCAGAAGCAGCAGCTGTACCTGCGCCAGAACAAGCTCACTAAGGCCATTGAAGAAGCGCGTAAGCTCATCAACGCCGAAGCCAACGAAGTATCGTACCGGATCGAGCTGGCGGAGCTGCTGATTGCCAATGAGCGCATCGATGACGCGGTAGCTCCACTCGAAGAAGCCCTGCGCCTCAACCCCGACGAAGCCCAGGCCCACGTACTGCTGGCCGACATCTACCGCCGGAAAGGAGATGTAGAGAAGTGTAACAGAGAGCTCCGTATTGTATTCTCAAACCCCAATCTGGATGCAGAACCCAAGGTAAGAGTCTTGTCGGGGTACCTGACTATGCTCAAAACCGACAAAGACCGCCAGGATGCCCTCCAGCTGGCCAAACAGCTGGTAGAAACGCACTCCGGTGAGGCCCGTGCCCTGGTACTGTATGCTGACTTGCTCGTGCAGCAGGGCCGCAAGGCTGATGCCCGCGATATGTACAGCCGCGCGGCCCGGATCGATGGCTCCGTGTTTGAGGTGTGGGGTGCTGTGCTGCAGCTCGACGGTGAGCTCAACCAGGTGGATAGCCTGCTGGTGCACTCAGAGCAGGCCCTCGAGATGTTCCCCAACCAGGGTATGTTCTGGTACTCCAACGGGTCGGCTCACCTGGTCAAGCGTAACTACAAGAAAGCCGTATCTGCTCTGGAAGAAAGCCGTAAGCTGATTAATAACAACCCACAGATGATCCCGATCATTAATGCGCAGCTGGGTGATGCTTACAATGGACTGGGCGACCATTCCAAATCTGACTCTTCGTACGATCTGGCCCTGAAAGAGGACCCCAACAACGATCATGTCCTGAATAATTACAGCTATTTCTTATCCCTGAGAAAAGAAAAGCTTGACCTGGCTCTGCAGATGTCCGAGCGGCTGGTGCAGCGCCATCAGAACAACGTTACCTTCCTGGATACCTACGCCTGGGTACTGTATACCCGTAAAGAGTATAAGAAGGCCAAGCAGTATCTGGAAAAAGCCGTTCAGAGCAGCGAGAACGTGAGTGGTACCATCCTGGAACATTATGGTGATGTACTTTTCCAGCTGGGTGAGCGGGACAAAGCAGTGGAACAGTGGAAAAAAGCCAAATCCAAGGGCGAAGTAAGTGATCAGATCGATAAGAAAATCACAACCGGAACACTGCATGAACAGTAAGATTATCTGGTGGTTTGGGATAGTGGGCTGCCTGTTATTTACGGCCTGTCATAAGCCCCGTACCCAAAGCACCCAATCCAGTGAAGTACTTAGTAAAAAAGACTCAGCCAAAGTAGTAACTGCGGACACGATCCGTGCTGACACCGTAGCGGCCAGACAGCCGGAAGAGGAAGGCAGCAAGATCAATATCAACGTAGAAGAGATCAACTTCAGCTACCTGCTGGCCCGCTCCAAGTTTTCTTTCAAAAGCCGCACCCAGAATATTGACAACGCCAACGTCAACCTCCGGGTCAAGAAAGACAGCCTGATCTGGCTGTCAGTAACCGGAGCCGGGTTTGAGGTAGCCCGTGGCATTATTACGCCTGACTCTATCGTATTCATCGATAAATTCCACAAAGAGTACTTTGTCTTTACCTACCCGCAGATCAGCCGGCAGTTTAACTTCGAGCTGAGCTTCCCGCTTATTCAGTCTCTCATTGTAGGCAACCTGCCCCTCCCGCGCGAGCCGGACCAGAAGGTACGCCGGGAGAAAGACTACCTGCTGCTTCGCCAGAAGGAAGGCCGCATCATGATAGACAACTACATCGGCGAGAACACCCGCAAGCTCAAACGCCTCCAGGCCGTTGAGCAGCCTTCCCGTAACTCCCTGACGCTGGATTACGAAGACTTTCAGCAGTTGAGCAACTACCTGTTTCCGTACACCAGCCTGATCACCCTGGACGTCAAGTCACCGCAGGACCAGCAATATTACCAGACGGTCATTCGTATCAAACATAATAAGGTAGAACTGACCGACTCGAGTCCCGGATTCCCGTTTAATATACCATCCAGCTATAAAAGAAAACAGTAAATACGGGGATTGATAAGGCATGGGTTAGGGCTAAACTCCTAAGTCTGCTTACCTTTGCGGGAAGGAAGGAGGTCATGCACGCTCCTTAAAAACATTATCATGCGTTTTCAAAGTACTTTACATCGTGGTTTACTCTTACTCCTGCTCCTGACAGCCATCAGCAGCATTGAGGCGTTTGCTCAGAAAAGCCGTCAGCAACTCGAGCGTGAAAAGCGTGAGAACCAGGACAAGATGAAAGAGATACAGGGGATTCTGCAGGAAACATCTTCTCAGAAAAAAGTAAGCGTGGGGCAGCTGCGTGCCTTGAATCAACAGATAACTACCCAGAAGAAACAGATAGACCTGCTATCGGACGACCTGCAGATTCTGGATAAGGAACTCCGTAATCTGGAAAAAGCCCGGCAGGAGCTCAACAACGATCTGGGTAAGCTGAAGAAAGAGTACGGCCACATGATCTATGAGGCATCCAAGCGCAACGCGTACCTCAACCAGCTGGTCTTTCTTTTCTCGGCTTCTACCTTCAACCAGTTTGTACTACGCTACAAGTACCTGAAGCAGTACACCGACTCCCGGCAGGAGCAGGTAAAGCAGATGGAAGAAGTACAGCAGCAACTGGCCCAGAAGCGCGAACGCATTACCGTTAAAAAACAGCAACAGCAAAAAGTACTGACGACCCGCGTCGACGAAGCGAAAAAGCTCGAAAACCTGAAGGTACAGCAGGACGTCGTAGTAAAAGAACTATCACAGAAGGAATCACAGCTAAGAACCGAACTGGCGGCCAGTCGCCGTGCGGCCAACCAACTGGAGTCCACCATCCGCCGCCTGGTAGAGCGCGAGATGCGCGAGCGCGCTGAGCGGGAGCGCCGGGAGCGGGAGGCGCGGGAGAGAGCCGAGCGGGAACGCCTGGCCCGTGAAAAGGCGGAGCGCGAACGCGCTGCCAAAGCTGGTGAAACACCGGCAGTAGTAGCCGAAGCCCCTCCCGCCGAGAAAGAACCCGCTAACACTGGAGGTATGACCAACGAGGAAGTAGCGCTGGCGTCATCTTTCACAGCCTCGCGGGCACGCCTGCCCTGGCCGGTCAAAGGCTTCGTATCGGACCACTTCGGACGAAAAGCGCATCCGGTTCTGAAGGGAGTGATGGTAGATAACCTGGGGATTGATATCCAGACCAGCAGCGGCGAATCAGTAAGAGCGGTATATGATGGTGTGGTACTGGACGTAACGGATATGCCCGGCATGGGTAACGTAGTAGCCATTCAGCATGGTGACTACATGACCGTGTACGCTAAAATGCAGAACGTGTCCGTCCGGACGGGGCAGAAGGTAAAAGCCCGGGAGCCCATCGGTACCGTTGCCAGCGATAGTGATGGCACCTCGGAGCTACAGTTTCAGATCTGGAAAAACACGACGCGCCTCAACCCCGAGCTATGGCTCCTGAGGCGGTAGTCGTCCGTATATCGGGTACCTGTAAAGTAGGTACCTGCAAATCATCTAATCAAATAGCTTTTAGCTACTAACTAATTCCTAACAGCTACTCATGTCTGTACATACTCCTGATATAAAACGCGTAACGACCCATATCATCCAGGAGATGAAAAACCGGGGCGAAAAGATATCGTGTCTGACCGCCTACGACTACTCACTGGCCGGTATTGTGGACGCTGCCGGTGTCGAACTGATTCTGGTAGGTGACTCTGCCTCCAACGTCATGGCGGGGCACGAAACTACGCTCCCCATTACCCTGGATCAGATGATCTACCACGCGGCTTCGGTAGTACGGGCCGTGAAGCGGGCTCTGGTGGTAGTAGATTTGCCTTTTGGCTCCTACCAGGGCAACTCAGAAGAAGCCCTGCGTTCGGCCATCCGGATCATGAAGGAATCAGGAGCACACGCCGTGAAGCTGGAGGGCGGCCTGGAGATCAGAGACTCTATTGTTCGTATTCTGAGTGCTGGAGTACCCGTAATGGGCCACCTGGGGCTCACGCCTCAGTCTATCTATAAGTTTGGTACCTATACCGTACGGGCTAAGGCCGAGGCCGAAGCCCATAAGCTTATCGAAGATGCCCAGATGCTCGAGGAAACCGGTTGCTTCTCCGTAGTACTGGAAAAAATTCCCTCGACGCTGACGAAGCAGGTTTCCGAGAAACTGACCATTCCGACCATTGGTATTGGGGCAGGTCCGCATGCCGATGGGCAAATCCTGGTACTGCACGACCTGCTGGGCATTACCAAAGAATTCAAGCCGCGCTTCCTGCGTCGCTACGCGGATCTCAATAGCATTGTGCACGACGCTATCTCTAACTACGTGGGTGATGTAAAAGGAAGATCATTCCCCAACGAAAAAGAATCTTACTGATATGGCAAAATATCCTTTTCAGGTTATATACGAAGACAACCACCTCATCATCGTCAATAAGGAGCCGGGTATACTGGTGCAGGGCGATGCCACCGGCGACAAGTGCCTGCTGGACATGGTGAAGGAGTACATAGCCGAGAAATACAACAAGCCCGGAGCGGTGTTTCTGGGTACAGTACATCGGCTGGACCGCCCCGTAAGTGGACTGGTGGTATTTGCCCGTACCTCCAAATCGCTGGAACGCATGAACGAGCTGTTCCGCAAGCGCGATGTGCAGAAGATCTACTGGGCCGTAGTACGTAACCGGCCGCCCCAGCCGAAGGGTAAGCTGGTACACTGGCTCAGCAAAGATGAAGCAAAAAACGTAACTACCGCCTACGACTACGAAGCCCCCGGTACTCAGCGTGCCGAGCTCTCGTACCGCGTACTGGGCGAAATAAATAAGTACCATCTGCTGGAAGTAACACCCATTACGGGGCGTCCGCACCAGATCAGGGTGCAGCTGGCCAGTATGAACTGCCCGATCCGGGGTGATATCAAGTACGGCTATCCTAAGCCCAATCCGGACGGAAGTATCAACCTGCACGCACGCCGCCTGTACTTTATCCACCCGGTCAAGAAGGAGCCCATAATCTGCCGGGCCGGTGTTCCGGCCAATCCGTTCTGGGAGGAATTTCTTTTACTGGACGACGAAGTGATCAAGGACGATAATATGGACTTTCTATACGAATAGCAGCGGTATGTGGGAAAAACTCAAACAACGCTGGAATGTCCAGAGCGGGTGGGACGTAGCCATCATCCTGCTGGTATTCGCCTGCACCGGCTTTTCGATTATGTACATCAAGCGGGCCCTGTTTGACTGGGTCGGACTGGACCAGGCGGCTGCCTGGCTACGCTGGACGGCTAATATCCTGGTGATCCTGCCCCTCTACCAGGTAGTACTGCTGGCCTGGGGATGGCTGTTTGGCAAGTTTGAGTTTTTCTGGCAGTTCGAGAAAAGAATGATAGCCCGCATGGGCGGGCTATTCAGGCGGTAGCAATCTACCTTAGTAGCAGTTAATTTCTTCCAGTGAGCTCTCTGAGCATAGCAGGCCCTCCTCCTCATCCGTAGTCTTTTCTCTTATAAGCCTGCGTAGGATAGGGGAGGAATCATAATTCCATGTCCAACCACATGCGCTGTGCCATTTTCTCCACCGTAGCCACTATGCCCTGTACAGCGCCGAAAACAATACAGAGTGGCAGGATAATCGGCAGAAAAACAAACCACTGCAAAGCCCTGGAATGGTTGAATTTCTTTGGACTGGGTGTCTTCATCAAACTAGCGGGTTACAGTACTAACATTTTATTCATTAACGCCTAAACACTCACACAATGTTATACTAAGAGGCCACATTGTTCTTCATTTAATCAAAAATAAAACACGATTTATTATATAGCAAATCTTTCTTGCGTTTGATGCTGCCCGCTCGAAAAAAGATACTATCACCTTACAAAATATTGTTGTTAATTTGTTAACCTAACCAACCTCTTTGATCATCTGCATCATGACTACCTCAAATGTCATACAATTACTACCCGATTCGATCGCTAATCAGATCGCGGCGGGAGAGGTAGTACAGCGGCCGGCCTCTGTGGTTAAAGAGCTACTGGAGAACGCAGTAGATGCCAACGCCCACAATATTCAGGTCATTATCAGGGATGCGGGCAAGACCCTCATTCAGATCATAGACGACGGTGATGGTATGTCGGAGACCGACGCCCGCATGTGCTTCGAACGCCACGCTACTTCCAAAATAAAAACTTCTGACGACCTGTTTCGTATCCGGACCATGGGCTTCCGGGGCGAAGCGCTAGCCTCCATTGCGGCGGTAGCTCAGGTGGAAATCCGCACCCGCCGCGCCGACGACGAAATAGGTACCCTGATACGGATTGAAGGCTCGGATGTAAAGCTTCAGGAGTCGGTGGCTACGCTGCCTGGTACCAACCTGCTGGTCAAAAATCTGTTTTTTAATGTACCTGCCCGCCGCAACTTCCTTAAGTCTAACTCGGTGGAGATGCGTCACATCCTCGACGAGTTTCAGCGGGTAGCGCTGGCTCATCCGGAGGTGGGCTTTTCGCTGTACCATAACGACGTTGAGATCTTTAACCTCTACCCCGGTAAGCTGGTACGCCGCATCGTGGATATGTTCGGCAAAAACTACCGTGAGCAACTGGCTTTCTGTCAGGAAGAGACTTCGTACATAAGCGTACGGGGCTACATCGGCAAGCCGGAGTTCGCGCGCAAGACCCGCGGGGAGCAGTTCTTCTTCGTCAACGAGCGCTACATTAAGCATAGCTACCTGCATCATGCTATTATCAGCGCCTATGATGGTACCATTCCCGAGGGAAGCCATCCTTTCTACGTGCTTTTTATCGAGATAGATCCCTCGCATATAGATATTAACATTCATCCTACCAAAACGGAGATCAAGTTTGACGATGAGCGCTCTGTCTACGCCATTATCATGGCTGCCGTCAAGAAAGCGGTAGGAGTGTACAACATGACTCCGCCCATCGACTTCGAGGATAATGTGAACTTTCTGGTACCGCGCATCCCGTCAAAGAATGCTCCGGCTCCCCCCCCGGCCCCCCGGCCCGTACAACCCGACTGGGCCGCTCAGCCCAAAGAACAGGGAGCAGAGCGCCAGCGCAACAACCTGACCAACTGGAACAAGCTGTTTGAGGGGCTGAAGTCAACGCCGGAGGAAGAGCAACAGGCAGCCATTGAGCTGGATTCGCCGGTATCTTCGCGGCCCTCTTACAAGCAGCAGGCCATGACCGTAGCCAGTAAGGTCAACCGCCTTGCCTCAGAGGCCATCTCGGCTCCCGATGGAGATGCCGTTCTGTTTCAGTTGCACAACCGGTACATCCTGTCGCAGGTCAAGGAGGGTATTATGCTTATTGACCAGAAAGCTGCCTACGAGCGCATTCTGTACGAGCGGTACCGCCAGATGCTGACCAAGCGCAACGGCGCCTGCCAGCAACTGCTGTTTCCCAAAACGGTACGGCTTAGCCCTTCGGATATGCAGCTGGTAGCCGATACCCGGAATGAAATCCGTAGCCTCGGATTTGAATTTGATGAAATCGGACCCAATGAACTGATTGTGCGGGGTATTCCGGCCGACCTGCCCGACGAAAGTGAGCAGGATCTTTTTGAAGAGCTCATCGAGCAGCTTAAGCAAAGCTACTCGGACCTGAAGCTCGACAAGCCCGATAGCTTGTCCCGCTCGCTGGCCAGGCGTTTTTCGGCCCGCTACGCGGTAAAGCTATCCCTGCTTGAGATCAACACCCTGATTGACCAGCTTTTTGCCTCCTCTGACCCTAACCGGACACCGGGTGGCGACCCCATTATTGTCATGCTGACTCTGGACAAGCTCAATGCATTGTTTAAGGGGTAGGTCAAACGAAATCCGGCCAGAAACAGTTACTAATAAAGTACTTACTATTGTTTTAGAAATTCATGTTAGCGCTCACCCCGGTTGTCCGTAATTTACTGATACTGAATATTGTATTTTTTATAATAGATGCTTATATTATCAACCTGACGCCGGGGTTCGCCTTGTACTCATTCCTGTCGGCCTCGTTCCTGCCGTACCAGTTTGTGTCGTACATGTTTCTGCACGGCGGCCTGGGGCACCTGTTCGGGAATATGTTCGGATTGTTCATGTTCGGTCCGCTGCTGGAGCGAATGTGGGGGCCCAAGCGTTTTATTTTCTTTTACTTTTTTACCGGTATTGGAGCTGGTCTGCTGTTTTCACTCATAGGTTTGTATGAGATGACGCAACTAAGGGAGGCCGTTCAGACGTATGTAGAGTACCCTTCTCCCGAAGGGCTGGTGGACTTTATGAGCCGGCATGCTAAGGAGCTGTACCAGGCGAATCTCGACTTTCTGAACAAGTTTGAAGAAAGCCCTGCTAACCGGAGTTATATTCAGGATAGTGTCAACTTTGTACAGAGCCTCTATCAGCAGCAGGTTAACATTCCAATGGTTGGGGCATCGGGAGCCATATTCGGAATTTTGATGGCATTTGGATTATTATTCCCAAATACCGAAATTTTCCTCCTGTTTTTCCCGTTCCCAATCAAAGCGAAGTATTTTGTAGCTTTTTATGGACTTTATGAGTTATATGCAGGTATACAGAACGTTCAATCGGATAATGTTGCTCACTTTGCCCACATCGGGGGTATGCTGTTCGCCTATATCCTGTTGAGGTACTGGGGTACCCAAAGTAAAAACTTTTATTGAGCGATGAGTGTTTTTGACGATTTCAAAAGAGAATTTGCCAAATCAGACAATGCCCTGATCAAGATTATCCTCATCAACGGGATAGTCTTTTTGTCATTGCTGCTGGTGAAAGTAATCTTTACGCTGGGGCAGTCATCTAATGTGTACCTGTGGCTGATTGATATGCTCCGGCTCCCTGCGTCGCCCGCCGAGTTTATCTATAAGCCCTGGACCATCATTACGTATTTCTTCACCCACGAAGACTTTTTTCACATTCTTTTTAATATGCTTTTCCTCTACTGGTTTGGTCGGCTGGTAGACGAATACCTGGGGGCCCGGCGGCTGGTCGCTCTGTATATACTGGGCGGCATCACCGGTGGCCTTATTTACATGGCTATCTATAATCTGCTGCCCTACTTTCAGGCCCAGGTGGTAGGCTCACGTATGCTGGGAGCATCGGCGGCGGCCTTTTCGGTGGCCGTGGGTGCCTCTACCCTGCTGCCCAACTACACCTTCAACCTGCTGTTCATCGGACCGATTCGGATCAAGTACATTGCTTTCTTCTATATTATTCTTTCTCTGGCGCAGTCGATCGGCCCCAATGCGGGTGGTAATCTGGCTCACCTGGGAGGAGCTCTGCTGGGCTATGCCTTCATCAAGCTCCTGCAGAATGGTACTGACCTGGGACAGCCGGTGTACACGGTGATGGGCGCCTGGCAACGACTATTCAGAAGGCGGGCCCCGATGCGCGTAACGTACCGGGAAAAGCAGGTGTACCGCAGTACCACCCTATACTCCTCGGCTCCTACGCCCTCAGCCGTGGATATGCCCGATCAGGACGAAATAGACGCGATTCTGGATAAGATTTCGAAGTCTGGCTACGAGAGTCTGACCAAGGAAGAAAAGCAGAAATTATTCAGAGCCAGTCAACAAAAGTAACAGGAGGCTACTACGCCTCCTTCTTTCTTTTTAACTTTGAACACTTTTTAACTAGCAATAGTTAAATCACACAGTTGATAACCAATTATATAAGAGGTATGCTCATTACGCCTGGAAAATTACTGGCAGGTATTGACTCCCCCGAAGATTTACGTAAGCTGGACCGTACCCAACTACCCCAGGTTTGTAATGAACTTCGACAATATATCATTGACAATGTTTCGGTCTACGGTGGGCATTTTGGAGCCAGTCTGGGAGTAGTAGAACTTACCGTTGCCTTACACTATATATTCAATACTCCCGACGACCAGCTGGTATGGGACGTGGGACACCAGGCCTATGGCCATAAGATCCTGACCGGCCGGAGAGATAACTTCAAGACCAACCGTATTTACGGGGGCCTGTCGGGCTTTCCTAAGCGTAAGGAGAGCCCCTACGATACCTTTGGCGTAGGTCATTCGTCTACGTCTATCTCGGCCGCACTGGGTATGGCCGTAGCTTCCTCACTCGAAAAGAACCCTCAGCGCCAGCACATAGCCGTAATAGGGGACGGCTCCATGACCGCCGGACTCGCCTTTGAGGGCATGAACCACGCCGGCTCTACGGACTCCAACCTGCTGATTATCCTCAACGATAACTGCATGGCCATTGACCCCAACGTAGGAGCCCTGAAGGAGTACCTGACGGATATTACCACTTCGCATACCTACAACAAAGTACGCGATGAGGTATGGAACCTGCTGGGTAAGATGAGTACCTTCGGTAAGAGTGCGCAGGAGATCGTATCCAAGGTAGAGACCGCTATGAAAAGCGCCCTGCTGCGACAAAGCAACCTGTTTGAGTCATTGGGACTACGCTATTTTGGCCCTATTGACGGCCACGATATTGACCACCTGACTGCTGTACTGAATGATCTGAAAGATATACCCGGCCCTAAGATCCTGCATTGTGTTACCGTCAAAGGCAAAGGCTACGGCCCCGCCGAGAAGGATCAGACCAAGTGGCACGCTCCGGGTCTGTTTGATAAAGTAACCGGCGAAATCCAGAAGAAAGTATACGACACGCCACAGGCTCCTAAGTACCAGGATGTATTTGGACACACGCTGGTGGAGCTGGCCGAGCAGAACCCGCGCATCGTAGGGGTAACTCCCGCCATGCCGTCAGGCTCATCCATGAATATCATGATGAAGGCTATGCCCGAGCGCGCCTTCGATGTAGGTATTGCTGAGCAGCACGCGGTGACGTTCTCGGCAGGTATGGCCACGCGCGGCGAGGTAGTGTATTGCAACATCTACTCTACCTTCATGCAGCGTGCTTACGACCAGGTGATCCACGATGTATGTATACAGGAGCTACCCGTTATCTTCTGCCTCGACCGGGCCGGTTTTGCGGGAGCTGACGGTGCTACGCACCACGGAGCTTACGACATAGCTTATATGCGTTGCATTCCGAACATGATTGTAGCGGCTCCAATGAACGAGCAGGAACTACGCAACCTAATGTATACAGCCCAACTGGACAAGATTCAGCAGGGAACGCAGGCCTTCACCATCCGCTACCCACGGGGACAGGGTGTGATGCCGCAGTGGCGTACCTCGCTGGAAGAAATTCAGATTGGTCAGGGACGTAAGGTTCGGGACGGTGAGGACATCGCCATTCTGACCATCGGCCACATTGGTAACTATGCCGTAGAAGTGTGTGATACACTCGCCAAAGAAGGCCTCAGCGTAGCTCACTACGATATGCGCTTTGTAAAGCCGCTGGACGAAGCGATGCTTCACGAGGTATTCAATAAGTTTGACCGCGTGATTACGGTAGAAGACGGTTGCTTACAGGGTGGCTTTGGTAGTGCGGTAGTGGAGTTTATGACCGATCACGACTATACTTCCCGAATCAAGCGCCTGGGTATCCCGGATCGTCTTGTAGAGCACGGTGAGCAGATCGAGCTGCACCACGAGTGTGGCTTTGATCCCGAGGGTATTGCCAACGCCGTACGTGCTATGGTAGGACATGGCATCAGCGTGTAGATAAATATATTGTGCTAAAAGCGGGGCCTGGACATCCAGGCCCCGCTTTTTTTATACAGGTAGTTTTATTTTTCCTTATAAATAAGGTAGTTATCTCGGGGTTGTCGTCTTATAAGAAATAGCGCAAAACTTCACCATTTTATCCTATACCCCTTGCCTTATGAAACATCTTGACCACTTATCCCGGAGGGACTTTATCAAAAATTCCGCCGGAGCGGCTGCCGCTCTTACCATTCCTACCATTATCCCGTCCAGTGCCTTTGGAGCCAATGACAAAGTACGGGTAGCGGTACTGGGCCTCAATGGCCGTGGAAAGAATCACATCAGTGGCTACTCAAATCTGAGTAACGTTGAACTGGCTACCTTCTGTGATCCTGACAACAATGTACTGCAGAAGGTTGCACAGGACTTTGAGGCTAAGTCGGGCAAGAAGGTCAAGACCGAACAGGACCTGCGCCGGGTCATGGAAGATAAATCCATCGATGTCGTGAGTATTGCCACCCCCAACCACTGGCACGCGCTGGCTACCATATGGGCCTGCCAGGCTGGCAAGGATGTGTACGTGGAGAAGCCCGGCTCGCATAACTTCGCCGAAGGCCGTAAGATGATAGATGCCGCCAGAAAATACAATCGTATTGTACAGCACGGCGTGCAGCTACGCAGTTCGGAGGCGATGAAAGAGGCCGTAAAGCACCTGCGCGACGGCCTGATCGGCAACGTGTATATGGCGCGCGGCCTGGTGTACAAGTGGCGTCCGGACATCGGCAATAAAGGTACCGAGCCTGTACCCGAAGGCCTGAACTACGATCTGTGGACCGGGCCGGCCGAGATGAAGCCCTTCTCCCGCAACTATGTACATTACAACTGGCACTGGAACTGGAACTACGGCAACGGCGACATTGGTAACCAGGGCATTCACGAAACGGACCTATGTATGTGGGGACTGGGCGTAGATACCTTCCCCGAGAAGATTACTTCGGCGGGTGGTAAGTTCCTGTGGGATGACTGCCAGGAGACCCCGGAGGTACTATCATCTACCTATATTTATCCTAAGGAAAAAAAGATCATTGAGTTTGAGGTACGCCCCTGGATGACCAACAAGGAAGACGGCGTAGATATCGGTAATATATTCTACGGCAGCGAGGGGTACATGATCGTAAAAGGCTATGACTTCTACGAAACCTTCCTGGGCCGCGAACGCAAGCTCGGACCTACCCGCAAAGCCGGCGGCGATCACTACAAAAACTTTATTGACGCTGTAGTAGCCCGTGACTCGTCTATATTGAACGGTCCGGTCGAAACGGCTCACCTGTCGTCGGGGCTGGCACACCTGGGTAACATCGCCTACCGTACCGGCCGAGCCCTTACCTTCGACCCCAAGACGGAGAAATTTGTAGGCGATAAGGAAGCCAACGCCATGCTTACCCGCAAGTACCGTGCTCCCTACGTACTTGATGTAGTATAAGGGCAGATAAGAATTAAAAGTAAAAGAGCGGGCTCCGGTATAGTACCAGAGCCCGCTCTTTATGGTAGTAGCTGCCTAAGCCCAATATTAAATATCTGAATACTCCGTTGGGCGCAGAAAGAACATCTCCAGCTTGTTCATATTATCCTTGTATTCGGCTACGTCTTTCAGCTTACCCCAATCAGGATCGTTGCTGAAAGCCTTCCAATGCTCATCGCGAGAAGCTTTGTTGGCAAAGGTAGTCATATACATCAGGTTAGGCATACGACGGCCCGACAGCACCTCACCGTAGAATACCGCGTTGAAGCCCAGCTTGTTGAAAATGCCGATCTCACCACCGGTGTTGAACATCTTTACTTTGTTGAGGTAGCGCTTCTCCGAAGGGCTCTCGTAGCTGCGCAACTCGTACACGCGCTCGCTGCGTGGGCCGTCGAGCGCTGGCTTCTGATGCTGAGGCATACCCGCAAAGGCCTGCATGATGATAGTCTCGTAGCGTGCGTAGGCCGGATCTTTAAACTCAGAGTCAATGTAGTCTTTGCCGGCCGTCTGATACGCTTTGTCCTTATTGAGCGTTTGCGGGAGCTTAGCCAGCTGGTCCAGCGACTTCAGGGGCGTTAACACGTAGATGCGCTTACCAAAAGTGGTATCGGATTCGACGGGTTTGAATACACCTACACTCTTGATACCGGCGCGGTGCAGAGCGGGCAGATACGCGTTCTTAAGGTAGTTTTCCATACGCTCTTCCTGTGCCTTTCCGGTGACGTGGTAAATCCGGATCTCGTAAAACTCACGCTTCGGGGCACTAGCGCTGGCAGGCGCACTTAGTTGGAAAAGTGCAAACAATACAGCGAATAAACTAATGTACTTCAACATAACGATGAGATAAATGATAAAATAAAAAAGAGTAAATAGAAGTCACAGCGGCACCTCTATTTACTCATACAAAAATAGGCTACTTTTTAGAATTCCCTCAAGCAAGGCAAAGCCGTCCACTCATTAAAACTTAGGACAGGATAGCTGCTTGTCCTTTCGGCGGAAGCGCTTATTCTTGGGTGTTATCTCGTCAAACAGGTAAGACAGTGATATTTCGTGGGCGCCGCCGCTTCCGAATCCCAGCGTCGAAATGGTAGCATCGTAGCTATAGCCGATCGAAAACTTGTCCTGACGGAATCCGGCCAAAACAATGAAAGATTCGTGGTTGTTGATATTCTCGGCGTACTTCTTTACCGGAATCCCCCGGTACCAGGCACCGACTACCAGCGGAGCATAGGTAACGTAGAGACCGGCGTCAAACTGGTCAAACTTGCCTTGGGACTTGTACATAATAGCAGGAGAAATCGTCTTCTCGCGGTCTATTTCGTTACCCAGGTAGGTATAGCCGGCAAACGGAATACGAAGTCCGGCGTGGAAGCTGGTTTTCATCGGCAGACGCGCGATTTCCAGATTGGAGAATGCCTGGTTGGGCCGGTTCATGTGGTGTACCGATAGTCCTGCCCAGTACCAGTCAGAGTACATAATGGCACCGGACGAGAAGTCGGCATAGGATACCTGCGGAATACCGTTCTGCACCAGGGGCTCGCCGGTAGGATTGCCGGTATAGCCCTGGTTGGAGTACTGGTCGCCGAAGGTAAGTCCAAAGTAGTCAAGCGTACGGGTAGCATAAGCCCCCTGTAAGCCCATACGCACATAGGTAGCTTCGTTGAGCCGGAGCTGATACGAGTACTGAGCCGCCACCTCAGTTGATTTCAGGTTGCCCATACCCTGGCTATCCATGGTTACCAGCACCCCTACTCCACTATTGATACTTGACAAATGCATATCGGCTCCGAACGAGCTGGTCACAAAGTTGGCCGATAGGGCCGGCCACTGATTCCGATAATTAACCGTAGCTCTGGGCGCCAGTGCACTACCTGCCATAGCGGGGTTCAGGTAGAGCGGATTAGCGTAAAACTGAGAAAATTGCGGATCCTGACTCCAACCTTCCAGCACACTTAGGGTCAATGTTATAAGAAGTAGTAATCTCTTTATCATAAAGCTTAAAATCAATAAACACCACAATTAATCTGCCGCAATTTCAATCAAGACAAAAATTATAAAAAATATTCACAAATTAGGTTGACTTTACGTACTAAAGATTCAGAAGGAGAACTAATAGTGCAAACACCTCACAAAATTTTAGAAATTTATTTTCGTTAAAATTAACAGAAGTTCAGTTAAGAGCAGTTTCATAGGTAGGTGGTTTTGAGTATGTAACGAAAACATGAAGTGGATACATAATTTTTACAGCAACTTTTTTTGGATTGTATGTTTTGGACTGCTCTTGTGTGGTAACCTCGCAAAGGCTCAAACTCCTTTTGTGGTCAAAGGCCAGTGTATGGCTAACCCCAATTGCGCCGACGACTCTACCTCGTTCAGCGATACGTTGAAAACGGCGGTAGCGTGGCAGTGGAACTTTGGTGATCCTAATAGCGGGGATAATAACACCTCTACCCGTCGCAACCCACAGCACTCTTATTCGATGCCAAGCACCTATCAGGTAAGCCTGGTAAGAACCTTGCAGAATGGCAGCAAGGATAGTGTAAGCATGCAGGTACAAATCGGTGAACTTCCTCCTTCATTCCAGAACTGGAAGCCCGATACAACCATCTGTCCCGGTGAGACCATCACGTTGGATCCTTATCCAAACGGTGGTGCCCCCGCCGGAGCCAAGTTTATCTGGTACCCCAAGGGAGACACTACGCAGACGCTGGAAATAGACAGTTCAGGTTGTTATTCGGTAGAAGTAATCCTGCCCAATGGATGTAAGATACAGGACCGGGTCAATGTGAAGGTCTGTCTTGAGCAGTCGGGGCAGGAGGGGGCCAAGTGGTTCTTTGGTTCTAACGCGGGTCTTGATTTTTCCAACGGAGCCCCCCAGGCCATTACGGACGGTAAGCTTAATACACCCGAGGGTACTTCATCTATTGCCAACTCCAAGGGGCAGCTCCTCTTTTATACGGATGGTATAAAAATCTTTGATAAGGAAGGGAACGAGATGCCGTGTCTGGCGGATAGTTGCCAGACGTTGAAGGGAAGTAAACAGTCGACCCAATCGGCCCTGATCGTACCGCAGCCAACCTGCCGGGGCTGTGACTACCTCTACACGGTATTTACAACTACGGATATCAACGATACCACCAAGCTACTTACCACCAGCGTGGTAGATATGCGCCGCAATAATGGCAATGGAGCCGTGGTAGAGCAGAATAGTGTGCTTCAACAGACTACTACGGAACGCCTGGCTTCGGTGCGTAACGATGCCGACAGTACCTACTGGGTCATTACCCACGACTACGGCAACAACATCTTCCGTGTATTCCACGCTACTACCGGCGGCCTTACCGAAACCGGTACCTACCCGCTGGGTATGGCGCACGATACGCCGGAAAAGGGGGAAGGGTATATGAAGTTTTCGCCTGTGGATAGTACCTCGGGCAAGCGACGGCTGGCCGTAGTAGTACCCGGTCCGCCCCAGAACTACGTCGAGCTATTTACCTTCTCGGACTCCACGGGGCAACTTGAATACGAACGAACGATTAACCTGGGGCCTGCCCCTCCCAAAGCCTACGGGGTGGAGTTTTCGCCCGACGGGGAGAAGCTGTACGTCTCGTTCAGCGGGAATGGAAAGGATACAGCTTCGGTACTGGTCCAGTACGATATAAGTCTGGGGGACTCCGCCCTTATAGCCGAGTCCCGAATCACGATAGACAGTTCACAAACGCAGAAGTACGGGGCCTTACAGGCGGGGCCCGATGGCCGAATCTATTTGGCCATTGAGGGAAGCGAATACCTGGGGGTTATCAATAATCCGGATCAGAACTCGGCTAATGCCGTAGACTTTGATCCAGAAGGCGTTAGTCTGGGAGGTAAAAAGAGCCAGTTGGGTCTGCCGAGCCTCGTGCAGAACTTCACGCAGCAGCAGGATGGCCCCGGCTTCCAGGCTGATGGCTTTTGTACGGGCGCCCCTACGATGTTCCAGGCCAGCCCGCTCTGTCAGCCCATTGAGGATATGTACACCTGGAACTTTGGAGACGGCAGCGCGCCCGTGGCAGGCAAGCAAACCCAGGTACAGCATACCTACCAGAACCCGGGTATCTATACCGTAACGCTACGCGCCATCAACCGCTGTAAGGACACCACCTTTACGCAGCAGGTAGAGATCTATGCTACTCCCGACCCGATTGATCTGGGACCAGACCAGGATGTATGCCGCAACAGCGTGGAACTGAACTCCAATGTAAATGCAGAACTGTTTGTATGGCTGTACAACGGTCGCCCCATCAGCCGCGAGAAAGTACTGAAGGCCACCGCTACCGGTCAGTACGTAGCTATCGCGGCCAATGGCCCGCAGGGGGTATGTTTCCAGGCCGATACGCTGGAGATGACCATCCGTCGTCCTCCGGCTTTCTCACTGGGTCCTGATACCACCATGTGTAATGATAGCTCTATTGTCATTACGGCTCCCGGCCAGACCTGGCGCGAGTTCAAGTGGAATACCGGCGCAACTACCCGTGACATTACCGTTCGTCAGCCCGGCATCTACTTCGTAGAGGTAAAGAATGGCAACGACTGCTACAACGAGGACACGCTGCAGGTAGTGGCCCGCCCCCGGGCCCGCATCGCGGCAGACCTGCTACCACCCACGACCTGTACCTCCGCCGACGGAGCCATAGAAGTCACATCCATTAGTCCGGGAGGTACGTACATCTACACCTGGACCCGGCCGGACAAAACGCCACTGGGTAGCGATCCTGTACTAACCGGCCTACGCGAAGGCTCCTATATGCTGCGCGTAAGTGGTAGCTTAGAGGCCTGCACGACTGATACAACCTTTGCCCTCAGGTCGGCGGCTAATCCGCTGCGTATGTCCGCAGTGGTAGACAATGCCGCCTGTACCCAGCCGGATTCGGGCTCCATTGCCCTCAACATAACCGGAGGCCAACCTACTACCTATCGCTGGCTCAGCAGCACCGGGCAGGTAGTAAGTAGCAATGCTACGGCTACCAACCTAGTACCCGGCACGTACAGCCTCGAGACATCCGACGCCGGTGGTTGTACCTTTACCCTCACGGGTATTGTAGTAGGGCTTGACAAGGACAACCTGGCCCGCCTGGGTCCGGACCGGGGCCGGTGCATTGGTGATACGGTACAGCTGATTCCGCTGGCGGTTAACTTCCCCGGCAACCAGTATCTATGGAGCACCGGAGCTACTACCCCAGGTATCGTTGTAGAGCAGGATGGTACCTATACCCTCACCGTTCGCAATGCCGAAAATGGCTGTGAAGGTAGCGATGAGATCGTGATTCGTTCGACGGCTCCTCCTACCGTTGATCTGGCACCGGAGTTCCCGCTCTGCGTGGATCAGGGAGGTGTAGTGAAGCTACAGGCCAACGGCCGGAACAATCTCTCGTACCTGTGGCCACATTCATCAGATACTACCTCAAGCGTTACGGTGAGCCAGATCGGCCAGTACCTGGTAGTAGTGACTAATCCGGAGGGCTGTGCGACGGAGAAAACAACTGTGGTAGTGGACCGGTGCGAACCGCGTCTGTACATTCCGGATGCCTTCACCCCCAATGGCGACGGCTCCAATGACTACCTGGATGTATTTGGCCTGTACTTCCGGGACTTCAACCTCAAGATCTACAACCGCTGGGGCGAAGTAATCTTTGCTACGGATAGCATAGAGCAGAAGTGGGACGGTACCTACCGGGGTACCAAAGTACAGCCGGGCAGCTACGCCTACGTAGTGAGCTATGGCAGTGAGGACTACCCCGACCGCCGACCTACGGTGGTACGTGGTTCGGTCATGGTCATTCGCTAAGGTGCGGTTTTCCGTTTAAAAATCCGTATTTTTGACCCTATCATATATACCCTTTCCGGCCACGGCCGGAAAGGGTACTTAGTTACCGACACCCCATGCGCAAAGATTACTTGACCGGAGATAAAGAACAGCTTTCCAATACTGAAAAAGAAATCGAACGGGCCTTACGGCCGCTTTCGTTCGAGGACTTTACGGGACAGGATAAAGTATTGGCCAACCTGAAGATATTCGTTCAGGCGGCGCGCCAGCGGGGTGAGGCACTTGACCACGTGCTGCTGCACGGACCTCCGGGACTGGGTAAGACCACCCTCTCGCATATCGTGGCCAACGAGCTGGGCGCTAATCTTAAAATTACGTCGGGCCCCGTACTGGACAAGCCCAGCGACCTGGCCGGCCTCCTGACCAACCTGCAGCAGTACGACGTGCTGTTTATTGACGAGATTCACCGCCTCAACCCGATCGTAGAAGAGTACCTCTACTCGGCCATGGAGGACTATAAGATTGATATCCTGCTGGACAGCGGCCCCAACGCCCGCAGCGTTCAGATCGGCCTCAACCCTTTTACACTGGTAGGCGCTACTACCCGGGCTGGCCTGCTTACGTCGCCCCTGCGGGCGCGTTTCGGGATCAACGCCCGCCTGGAGTATTACGACGCCAAACTGCTGGCTTCTATCGTGCGCCGCTCGGCTTCCATTCTGGGTACTCCCATCGATGAGGAAGCTTCTTATGAAATAGCCCGCCGGAGCCGCGGTACCCCGCGTATTGCCAACAACCTGCTGCGCCGCACCCGCGACTTCGCCCAGGTCAAAGGCAAGGGGCATATTACCGTAGCCATCGCCGAGATGGCCCTGTCGGCGCTGGACGTAGATCAGAATGGCCTGGACGAGATGGACAACCGCATCCTGCTCACCATCATTGAGAAGTTCAAGGGCGGTCCCGTGGGACTTTCCACCATTGCTACGGCCTGCGGCGAAGAAGCCGAGACCATCGAAGAGGTATACGAGCCGTTTCTGATTCAGGAAGGTTACCTGAAGCGTACCGCACGGGGACGAGAAGCTACCGAAAAAGCCTACCGGCACCTGGGCGTTGTGCCTAAGTACCGTAATGGTGAGCTGTTTTAGCAGGTATCCATTCCGATCAGAATACGTAATAACGGCTCAAAAGACCTGCTGTAACCTTGCCGTCAGCCACTTATACAATAAAAATTGCCGTTCTCTGTTTATAGGTAATACCTGCGAGGCACGGGTTTTTTCAGGTATTATCAAAAGTTAATGTACGAGTAAAATATATTACCCGTACTTTTGCGGCTTGAAAATCAAGGGAATGGTAGGTTCAGAAATGCCGGTAAAGTTAGTTGTAAAAGTACCCTGTGCCGTAATCGAGCACGAAGGGAAAGTATTGGCTGCCCAGCGTAGCGCTACCCTGTCACTACCGCTGAAATGGGAGTTTCCGGGTGGCAAGCTGGAAGAGGACGAAACTGAAGAAGAGGCTCTTAATCGTGAGATTCTGGAAGAGCTGAACGTGGAGGTTGAGATAGGCGTTCGTCTGCCCCTGAGTATACGCGACGACGGCTGGCGCGAAATCCAGCTAGTGCCGTTTGTGTGTCAGCTACTGACCTTCGATATTCAGCTTATCGATCACGAAGAGATTCGCTGGCTGACTCCTGACCAGATGTACGACCTCGACTGGGCAGAGGCCGACTACGCCATCATCGAAAACTACCTTGCTTACCTGGAAAGCCAGAAGCAGAATCAGTAACTCTGCTATTTCTTCCCCTTCCACCCAACCAGTACCACCCCGGCCAGTACCAGCAAGGTACCTGTCATCTGCAGCAGGTCAATCTGTTCGTCCAGCACTAGTGTCGCCAGTATAATGGTGAATATAGGGCCAATGCTGGCAATAATAGAGGTATTGCCCGACCCTACGCGTTTGATTCCTTCGGCCAGCATAAAGGTGGGAAGTACCGTCACGAAGAGTGCCATGATCAGGCTGATGTAGTACACCGGGGCCGGAAAACTGAATAGGGTAAAACCATTCTCCACTACCGCGTGCACAACCGTAGGTACCGTAGCCGCGATCATAGCGTAGCAGGTAAACTTCTGCGAGCCTACCACCGGTATAATGCGATCACTACCTACCAGGTACACCGCGTATACGATGCCACTCACAATCACCCAGAACGCACCCCAGAAAAGATCCTTCTGCTCACCAGCCTCTATATTGGGCACAAAAGCCAGTACTATACCCAGGTACGTTAGCGCCAGCGCGCCGTACTGCAGCCGGGTGATGCGGCGTCCGAAGAAGAACGCCCCCATCAACAGCACGAAGGTAGGATAGATAAATAGGAGCACCCGCTCTAGGCTGGCTGTAATGTACACCAGCCCCAGGAAATTGAAGTAGCTGGCAAAGTAGTAGCCGACTATACCCATCCCACTCAGGTAGCCCCACTGCCGCAGGGTAAGCCGGACATTGGTCTGCTGCCGCGATAGCCGCCAGGCGGCTCCTACGTAGAACGGCAGCGAGAACAACATACGCAACGCCACCAGCGAGATGGCATCGATCCGGTACTGGTAGGCCAGCTTGACCAGTACCCCTTTACAGGCAAAGCAGAAGGCAGCTACCAGTACCAGAGCCGCCCCCAGCCAATAGTAGGAACGGGGAACAACTCCGGTATTATATTCGTGACTTCCACTCACACACCTGCCCTATTACTTCTCCCGGAAGAACATCGTGATAGGTACTCCCGAAAAGTCAAAGTGCTCACGCATCCGGTTTTCCAGGTAGCGCATGTAAGGCTCCTTCACGTGCTTGGGATTGCTGCTGAAAAATACGAAGGTAGGTGAAGGCGTTGGCAGCTGGATCATGTACTTGATGTTGATGTACTTACCCCGGTAGGCCGGTGGCGGGTACTTCGCAATCTCCGCCTGCATTACCTCGTTCAGCTTGGACGTAGAGATTTTCTTGGTCTTATTCTCGTACACCTCCATGGCCTTTTCCATCACCTGGAATATCCGCTGCTTCTCCAGTACCGACGTAAAGATGATCGGTATGTAGCTCATGGTAGCGAGCCTTTCGTAGATGTCTTTCTTGTACTTATCGGCCGTTTTGGAATCTTTCTCTACCAGGTCCCACTTATTCACCATGATCACAACGCCCTTCTTGGCTTTAATAGCCTGCGCTATGATGGTAATATCCTGGCCTTCCAGCCCCAGCGTAGCGTCAAGCAGCACAATACATACATCCGAGTCCTCCATGGCTTTTACGGAGCGCAGCGTGGAGTAAAACTCGATATTTTCCTTCACGCGGGACTTGCGACGGATACCGGCCGTATCAGTCAGGATAAACTCCCGGCCGAAAGCCTTGTAGTGGGTATGAATGGCGTCGCGGGTGGTACCGGCTATGTTGGTCACAATACTGCGGTCGGTGCCCGTCAGTACGTTCAGGAACGACGACTTACCTACGTTAGGACGTCCCAGAATAGCTATTCGGGGAATACCCGCTTCGGGATCTTCCACCCCCGGATCCTCAAAATGCTTCACTACGTCATCCAGCAACTCACCCGTGCCATGGCCGTTTTGAGCCGATATCGGGTAGATCTCTTCGCCCAATCCCAGCTCGTAAAACTCCGCGGCCGACTGCTGACGTTCCACCGTTTCGACCTTATTGGCCACCAGGAACACCGGCTTGTCGTAGCGTCGCAATACATTTGCAAATTCTTTATCCAGTTCGGTCAGGCCCGTCATGGTATCTACCACAAACAGTATTACCGTCGATTCTTCAATCGCCAGCTCTACCTGCTCCCGGATAGCTCCTTCGAATATATCCTCCGAACCTACTACATATCCTCCTGTATCTATGACCGTAAAATACTTACCTATCCACTCGCCGTAGCCGTAGTGGCGGTCGCGGGTAACCCCGCTTTGGTTGTCCATGATCGCCTTTCGTTCCTCGATCAGGCGGTTGAACAGGGTCGACTTGCCCACGTTTGGGCGTCCGACTATACTAATTATGTTTGCCATCTTTATTAGTTGTAAAAGTGAAGAGTACTCCTATTCCCCCTCACGGCACTCGTTATCAAAATTATATTCCTCCTACTACAAGGAGGGTGTAACTAACTTACTGTTTCTTTCGGAAGAGTAAGTATCTCTTTAATCATTGTTGTTGTAGCCGTACTGCCGCAGTTTGTTTTCCTTGCTGCGCCAGTCGGGCTCCACCCGTACGTACTGCTCCAGAAACACCTTCTTGTCAAAGAAAGCTTCCAGATCCTTCCGGGCCTGTACGCCTACTTTTTTGAGCATCGAGCCCTTCTCCCCGATCAGGATACCTTTCTGCGTCGGGCGCTCCACGATGATCTCCGCCCGGATCACGATCATATCATCGCGCTCCTTAAACTCCGTGATTACTACCTCACTGCTGTACGGAATCTCCTGGCGGTAGTTCAGGAATATCTTCTCGCGGATAATCTCCGAAGCAAAAAAACGTTCAGGCTTGTCAGTAAGTTCTTCGGTATCAAAATAAGGCGGGTGCATCGGTAGCCGCGTCACAACCACCTCAAAGAGCGACTGGATGTTGGCACTATGTAGCGCTGATATCGGAATAATCTCCGCCGCATCTACTACCTGTCGCCACTCTTCCATTTTCAGCTTTACCTCCTCCTCGTTCGAGAGGTCAATCTTGTTCAGGACCAGCAGTATGGGTGCATCGGCCCGTTTGAGCAGGGGTAGTACTTCGTGGTCAGCGGCTTTTTCGCCCATCTCCGTCACAAACAGGACCACGTCGGCATCTTCGAGCGATCCCTTTACGAAGGTCATCATGGACTCGTGTAGTTTGTAGGCGGGCTTCACCACACCCGGGGTATCGGAGTAGATCAGCTGAAACGGCGTACCCTGGTGCTCTCCGTTGAGGATACCCATGATGCGGTGGCGGGTGGTCTGGGCCTTGGACGTAATGATGGAGAGTCGCTCCCCTACCAGTACGTTCATCAGGGTCGACTTTCCTACGTTAGGCTTACCTATAATACTTACAAACCCGGCGCGAAAGTTGACGGGTTGGTCCGTGGCAGAACTATTTTCCATAACCAAAGAAATTTTACTCCAAAAAGATAATTAGGTGTATATCAGACGAACTCAACAACCCGCCTGGTTGTTGGGGAACAAGGAGAGAAACAGGACTGAGAACGCTACTGAAAAATATTTTTACAAAGGTAGTTGTTTTTTTGAAAACTCTCTCGTATGTTTGCAGTCCAATCCAACAACAACACCGCGGGATGGAGCAGTTGGTAGCTCGTTGGGCTCATAACCCAAAGGTCGCTGGTTCGAGTCCAGCTCCCGCTACTACCAAAGCAAAGTAAAGCCCTGTAAGTCAAAAACTTATAGGGCTTTTTGCATTTCACTGCGGAACAATTGCGAAACATTTCATTAATATTACACAACGTGAGTGTCATGCTTATGACAGTCTGTAGCCTCAACTAGTACAATTTCATATGCGGGCTTAATAACGTTTGTGTTATTTGGTTACTGTACCTTGCACTCTTCCCTCTGATGTACAAAACCTATCGATAGTACTCCACTCATACTATAATAGTACTCCACTCATACTATATTAGAATATGAATCTACAGATCTACCTATTTAGTGTTAAAAAAGTAAAGAATTGTCTTATATTCTTTCAGTTACATAAAATAAATATAGGTACCTTTCTCATATCTTACTCTACGACCATCAGATTAGGATTTGAATATGGAAGAATCAGTTAATGCTGTAGCTATTAATGGAGACGGTAACATTACTTTACAGGGTAATGACAACAGCACTATCACACTTAATATCAATGATCCTCAACTGACTCATAAGCTGGAGGCCTTAGATGCAGCTCAGATGGCTAGTCTGCTGCAGATCAAAGAACAACTTGCAGATGGATTTAAAGCTATATTAGATAAAGTAGCTCAGGAGAAAGGAGATACCACTCCCCCAAAAGAGCTTACTCTGACTATTCCTAAAATAGACTCCAGAGATATAGTTGGCCGGGAGAAGGAATTGGAAGATCTGCATGTGCTGTTAAGCCAGGAGCGAAGAATAGTAGTAGTGAATGGCATGGGAGGCATCGGTAAGACTACCTTAGCACAAGTCTATGTAAGTAAATACTACGACCACTATAAGCATATTGCCTGGGTCACCCAAAGCTCAGAGAGCATAGAAACAGACTTCATTAACGATAGTGGGCTGATTAAAAACCTCTCAGTTTCGACAGCCAATTTAGAACCAAAGGAGCTGTTTGAAGACATTATTAGAAGGCTCAAAGCTATACATGATCGTCCTAATCTTCTAATCATTGACAATGGGGAGCAGTCCTTGAGAAAGTACTTGAAAATACTACCAAGTCAGCCTCACTGGCACCTACTTGCTACCTCCCGAGAGGAGATAGAAGGCTTCTATCTGATGCCGCTGGACTTTCTAACTGAAGAGCAAGCCATCAAGTTATTCCAAAAACACTATCCATACACGAAGCTATCGGATCAGGATATAAAGGAACTGGTAGTGCTAGTTGATTATCATACTCTTACCATTGAGATTTTAGCTAAAATAGCCAAAGTACAGCGGTATGATTTGCAAACACTGAAACAGGCCATTAAAGATGATTTAAGAGCTAACGTAGAAGTAGCACATAATAGACAACAAGAAAAAATAGAAAAAGTAGGTTCCTATCTGAGCACTGCATTTAGTTTAAGTAAGCTAAACGTAGCTGAACTTTGGTTGTTGAAGCAGTTCACTTGCCTACCGTTAGACTTTCACACATATAACTTATTAGAAGTACTGTTAATCGACAAGCAGAGTCCCTATAAAGATGTGTTTGCAGAGACTCTTTATGGATTAGTACAGAAAGGATGGATCTTGTACAACAGCACCACGGACAGCTATAAGATGCACCGAATTATAGCAGAGGCAATAAGAAAAGTACAGCCAGTAAGTATTGATGATGTTAGAGTACTCATTGAGGTTCTTACAAAGGAGTTAGATTTAGACCGAACCAAAGATAATCCTGTTGACAAGTTTGGTTGGATCGTTTATGGAAAAACTGTATTAAATAACTTTACTTCTATTCATTCTGATAAGATAGCAGAGCTTCAGAATAGCCTTGCCATAACTTTGCGCATGCTAGGCCAATATATGGAGGCAAAGGATCTATTGGAAAAAGCAAAATGGTTTTTCACATATAACTTTGGTGAAGATCATACTAGCACATTAAAAATATATAACAATTTAGCCTTAGTACATAAACAGTTAGGCGAATATGCTGAGGCAAAAGCACTATTAGAAGTAGCTGTACTTAAAGGGGAGGAAAATTTAAAACAAGATGATCCTATTTTAATAAGGACCTACTCTAACTTAGGTTTAGTACTTCAAGACCTTGGCGAATATGGAAAAGCTCGAAAACTACTTGAAGATGCAGTACACTTAGAAGAGAAACTTTATGGTATAGATCATCCTTTCACTTCAGTGGACTACTCTAACCTTGCGATGGTGTTACGAGAGCTAGGTGAGTATGAAAAGGCAAAATATTATGTAGAAAGAGCTCTTCTAATAGATGAGGGACGCTTTGGTGAGAACCACCCTTTTACCGCCGAAAACTACTCAAATTTGGGCATAATACTTCAAGACCTAGGAGATTATAAAGCAGCTAAATATTTCAATGAAAAAGCCTTGCATGCTAACGTGAAGAACTATGGTGAGGATCATCCTGCTACTTCAAGAAGCTACTCAAACTTTGCTATGGTGCTATGGGAACTAGGCGAGTGCGAACGGGCAAGAGAACTGCTGGCAAGAGCAGTATCATCAGATGAGAAGAACTTTGGTCCAGATCATCCTTCTACTTCAAGAAGCTACTCAAACCTTGCCTTAGTGCTCAAGGATCTGGGTGAATATGAACAAGCAAGGGAATTGCTGGCAAGAGCAGTGTCATCAGATGAGAAGAACTTTGGGCCAGATCATCCTTCTATCGCTATTAATTATTCTAACCTTGCCTTGGTGCTCAAGGATCTGGGTGAGTATGAACAAGCAAGAGAACTATTGGTAAAGGCTGTTCAATTGTATGACAGGAATTTAGGGCTAGATCATCCTTCCACCGCTATTTGTTATTGCAATCTTGGACTAGTACTCAAAGAACTGGGTGAATATGAACAAGCAAGAGAACTGCTGGCAAGAGCAGTGTCATCAGATGAGAAGAACTTTGGTCCAGATCATCCTTCTACTGCTATTAGTTATTCTAACCTTGCCCTAGTACTTCAAGAGTTGGACGATTATCAGCAGGCAAGAGATCTATTGGTAAAGGCTGTACAATCTAATGAGAAGATCTTTGGTCAGAATCATCCTTCTACTACGAATTGTTACAATAATTTAGCTCTGGTATTGATAGACCTAGGTAAATACGAACAGGCAAGAGAGCTGCTAGAAAAGGTTATGTTGTCAGATGAAAAGAACTTTGGGCTTCTTCATCCTTCTACTGCTATTAGCTATAACAATCTAGCTCTGGCACTTCAATATTTAGGGCAATTTGAAGAAGCAAATGAGCTTATATCGAAAGCTCTGTCTATTGTTAGAAAGGTACTACCCAAGGAGCATCCTTATATAGAACTAATTATTAATACTTATGCACATGTTAAAGTTGGGCTAGCTTCACAAAAGGAAAATTTATGATGGAAAAGAGAAGAATATTCTTAGCCTCGTCTTCTGAGCTAAAAGATGACAGACAGCAATTCGAGATATTTATCAATAGAGAAAATAAGGTGTTACATGAAAAAGGGGTCTTTCTAGTATTAGAAATATGGGAGGATTTTTTAGATGCTGTATCTCAAACAAGATTGCAGGACGAGTACAATAAAGCCATTAGGGAGTGCGATATTTTCATTATGCTTTTCTGTACTAAGGTTGGTAAATATACAGAAGAAGAGTTTGAAATAGCCTTCAAAGAGTTCAAAGCAACAAATAAACCTTTCATTTTCACTTACTTCAGGGATGCTCAGATCAGCAATGTTAGTGCTAACAGAGAAGATCTGAACAGCCTATGGTCCTTTAGAGATAAGCTTGATCAACTAGGGCATTTTCCTACTATTTATAAAAACGTTGAAGAACTGCAACTAAGGTTTGGACAGCAGTTAGAAAAGTTAATAGCTAATGGATTTGTTGAACTCAGTAGACCATCTGATGAAGAGAAAAGAACAGAGAATAGGCAGATAATCAACACGATGGATGTCAAAGGGGATAATAATATCTCCAATCAAGGGAACAACCATTCTTCAATTACTATTAATCAGGGTGTTAAGAAGAGTTGAAGGTTTGGTATTGATTAAGACAATAAGCCATGGGATTACTGTACGTAGTCAAGTAAAAATGGACAGAAGGGAAGAAAAAGGGAAGAGACAATTTAGTAAATTGTTTCACCCAAATTACCTTAGTTATGTCCAAACCAT
>NZ_JAFEUV020000001.1 GCF_017355915.2 Telluribacter roseus | reverse complement strand
GGACTACCGCAAGCTTGAAGCTCGTAGTGTAATCCTTCTGACTCCGCTTGACATACTTCTTCTCTGCTTTCATAACAATACTTTTTTGTATCGCTATTTCAGGACAAGACACCCCAAACAAAAAAAGCGGAAGGAGACCGCTCCTTCCGCTTTTACCGATTCTCACCCTGCCTATATTTTCATGCTCAGCGCTATGCGCTTGCGGGCAATATCTACCTCCACCACCTTCACCGTGACGGCCTGCTGTAGCTTTACCACCTCATTAGGGTCTTTGATGAAGCGGTTGGCCATCTGCGATACGTGCACCAGTCCGTCCTGCTTTACGCCCACATCCACAAAGGCCCCGAAGGCCGTGATGTTGGTGACGATGCCCGGCAGTACCATCCCCTCGCGCAGGTCCTCCACCTTCCGTACACTCTTGTCAAACTCAAACTGCTGCATGGGCGGGCGCGGGTCACGCGAGGGCTTTTCCAGCTCTTTCAGGATGTCCTGCAGGGTAGGCAACCCTACCGAAGCGCTCACGTAACGCTTCAGATCTATCTGCCTGCGTAGCTCGGGCTTCTGCATCAGGTCGGCTACGGTAGCTCCGAGGTCACGCGCCATCTGCTCCACAATCTCGTACCGCTCGGGGTGTACCGCGCTATTGTCAAGTGGGTTCTTGGGATTATCAATCCGGAGGAATCCGGCACTCTGTTCGAAGGCTTTAGCGCCCAGGCGAGGTACTTTCAGGAGCTGCTGCCGCGTCTTGAAGTTGCCATTGGCTGCGCGGTAATCCACGATGTTCTGAGCCAGGGCCGGCCCCAGCCCCGATACATAGCGAAGCAGGTGCTTGCTGGCAGTATTGAGATTTACCCCTACCTGGTTTACGCAACTTTCCACCACCGTATCCAGGGCTCCTTTCAGATCCCCCTGGTCTACGTCGTGCTGGTACTGCCCCACCCCGATGGATTTGGGGTCAATCTTTACCAGCTCGGCCAGCGGGTCCATGAGCCGGCGGCCAATGGATACCGCCCCCCGCACGGTTACGTCCTTCTGCGGGAACTCCTCCCGGGCTACATCCGAAGCTGAGTAGATAGAAGCCCCCTGCTCACTAACCATGAAGATGGTACCATCAGGAAATACCTTCTTAAGGAAGTCTTCGGTTTCGCGACCGGCCGTACCGTTACCTACCGCAAAAGCTTCGATTTGATGCTTTTCGGTCAGCGAACGCAGGGTATTCTGCGCCTCGGCGGGTTTGTCAAAAGGATAAATAACCGTATCGGTCACCAGCGAGCCCCGCTCGTCCAGTACCACCACTTTACAGCCGGTACGGTAGCCGGGGTCGATGGCCAGCACCCGCTTTTGCCCCAGGGGCGACGCCAGCAGGAGCTGACGGAGGTTATCGGTAAATATCTGGATGGCATATTGATCAGCCTTCTCTTTGGAAAGCTTGGCAAACTCTGTCTCTATGCTGGGCTTCAGCAGGCGTTTGTAGCTATCCTTTACGGCCAGCTCGATCTGCCCCTGACTCCCCGACAGCCCCCGCACAAACTGGCGGTTGAGGTGCGAGATGGCCTGGTCCTCGTCGGGCGAGATATCCACGCTCAGGATTCCCTCCTCTTCGCCGCGACGGATGGCCAGCAGACGGTGCGATGGTATCTTGGAGAGCTGCTCTGAGAAATCGAAGTAGTCGCGGTACTTGGCTCCTTCCTCCTCCTTTTTCTTCTTGACTCTGGAGGTCACGATGGCTCCGCGCTCGAAGGTAGTGCGTACCTTGTTACGGGCGTCGGTATTCTCACTGATCCACTCGGCCATGATGTCGCGGGCGCCCTGCAGGGCCTCCTCCACGTTAGCTACCTGATCGTTAAGAAAGGCCGCCGCCCTGCGCTCCGCATCGGCTTCTTTACCGCCAAACAGCGCCTGCGCCAGGGGTTCCAGCCCCCTCTCTATGGCCATGGTAGCCCGCGTCTTGCGCTTTTGCTTGTAGGGCAGGTAAAGGTCTTCCAATTCAATCAGGGTAAATACACTCTCGATCTGCTTGCGTAGTTGAGAGGTCAGTTTGCCTTGTTCGTCGATGCTTTTCAGGATGGCTTCGCGGCGTTTCTCTACCTCCTGCTGCTTTTGGTAGGCGTCTTTAATGGCGCCGATCTGTACTTCGTCCAGTCCGCCGGTGGCTTCCTTGCGGTAACGGGAGATAAAGGGAACCGTAGCTCCTTCGTCCAGTAGTTGTATGGTATTACGTACCTGGCGTTCCGAAACGCCCGTCTGGGTGGCTATAAGAGGGTAATTCATTTCTGGTAGCTTTTAGGGATTAGGTTGTTAGGTGTTAGCTCCCTCTGCATCCACTTTACTGACTCCTGGCAGGAGTAGCTATAAGCAGAAGTAGTAAGAGAGCGTCGCCTGCCCGCCTTTCTATTTATGGGCTACAAAAAAAGGGAGAGAAACGGTACCGAACAAGTACCGTAGCAGGTACCTGAGCGCTACCAACAGGGCGTCAAAGAATTGAAGCGGATTAATTTATCGGAGAAGGCCTCCGCATGATGATATCGGAGCCCCGCGCCAGCATCACCGAGTGGGGCGACTTCAGCAGATAGGGCTCAAATTCTTTTCCGTATACATCCGCTACCTTACAGTTGAACTCCCACTGCCGGATGGGGTACACCTTCCAGTACGGATGCTCCACTTCGTACTCCACGGTCGTGCGGTCGGTGTACTTGTTGTAGCCCCAGTAGTTGATCAGGATAAATTCTTCTTCGCTGCCGGGTGTGATATCCTGTGCCGCCCGATCCGCCTGCACCGCCATCCGGTTCCAGCCCGCGTCGGACTCCCACTCGTAGTTGACGCCCAGCGAGTCGGTATCTTCAATGATAGCGTGGCGGACGGGCATGTAGGTGTAGTTTTCGTGCAGAAGCGTGTTGGCTACCAGGGGTACCGTAGGTCGGGGTACGATCTGGGAGATAAATACCACGCCGCGTTTCCACTGCCTGCCGTCGAAGTACCGGACATAGAAGCGGAGGTTGATCTCCTCAAAGTTGACGTGCAGGGGCCACTTGATACCCAGTACTTTGATATTATCAAACAGGAAGCCCACCACACTCACCAGTGTTTTGCCCTGCCAGGTTTCGATCTGGGTGTCCCGGGGGAGGTACGGCAGCAGGATCGTGGGGTCGACCTCGTAGTTAAGGAACAGCAGGTAATCCCAGCGTGCCGAAATGACGACCATATTTTTATCCTCTCCCATATCTATATTTATTTAATTGAAGTCCATGTAGCTTACCACTTAAAAATAATACCACAGGAATAGAAATACAGTCCCGGCGCTTCCGGCTGCTTACATTTCACCTACCTTATAAATAGTAGAAGTACCCTGACCAGATACCACAGCGCCCGGGACAGCAGCGGGCTGTTATTTTAAGAAAATACCCTTGAGGGACTTTGGAAGTTGAATAACCGGCCTGTTTTACGAGCTATTAAACAGGCAAGTCATATAGGTCAAACAATAAGGCACAGGTACTTAAAAGTAAGATTAGATCACGAATCAGCCCCTAAAGTAAGTAGGTCCATAGTGCGTAGTCTCTTTGTAGGATACTGATAAAACTGCCTTCCATGACACTAAGCGCTCCATCCGGCTCAAAGTTACTCCTGCTCCCCCTCATGCTACTTGCCTTCTCGGCGAGTGCCCAGCACGACCAAATTCCATCGGCTGTCTACCGCTGGGATGGGGTATCGATTTTCAGAAAAGCAGGTTCCGAACAACGGGTGCTACTGGAAGGAGCCACGCCGCACTTTACCCACCTGAAAATCCACGCTACCACCGTGGAAGCCGGCCAGGCTCCCCATGATGCACACGCACACCCCGACGAGGAACTCGTCATCGTGAAAGAAGGTCAGCTTACTGCTACCTATAATGGAAAGACAGAATTGCTTGAAGCCGGCAGCATAGCCCTGTTCATGCCCGGCGACCGGCACGGCTTTGAGAACCGGAGTACGGGACCCGTTACCTACTACATCATGCGGTACGAAGCGCCCACTCCCCAATTAGACCGCGGCACCAGGGCCGGGGGATCATTTGTAAAACACTGGAAGGAGCTGGACTACCGGACGCACGACAAGGGCGGGCGCCGCGATGTATTTGACCGGGCTACGGCACACTCGGCGCGGTTTGAGATGCACATTACCACGCTCAATGAAGGACTGATGAGCCATCCGCCCCATACTCACCGGGCCGCCGAAATTCTGCTATTGATCGAAGGCCAGGCCGAAGAGAGCATCGATGGAAAGTGGATACCCGCCGGTGTAGGAGACATTATCTTCCTGCAGTCCAATGTACCCCACGCCATTCGTAATACCGGAAAGGAGCCCTGTACCTACTTTGCTTTTCAGTTTGAATAGTGCTGGGAATGCTGAGTTAGGAATTCTGAATCACTAGTGTACAAAAGAATCAATATATACAAAAACAGCCCCAGAGGGGCTACACCTTAGTAGAAGAATAACAATTATGAGTGTTATTAGCCCCATAGGGGCGGCACCTATAAAGTCAGGTGTCACCCCTGCCGGGGCTTGTACCTGCTTTACCAAACCATTTCTACTGAGCTTCCGCCCGGTAGTGGCCGTCCGTCGCTGGGGTTGTCCGTCTCTGGGACTAGACTCAACCTCCTTCGTACACTCCTAATTCAGAATTAAGATTTCCCCACCAGACTCTCCAGCTCAATCGCAAGGCCCTGCAACCTCTTCTCCACCTCCGGCAGGATCTCGCAGTTGTCCCAGATACCCGTGATTAACGTTTCGGCGTAGGTAGACGGTAACTGATTTCCCAACATACGTTGGTGGGCGGATTGGTTATCGTAGGTGAAGGCTTCAAAGGAATAGGTAAATTGGCTATCCGTATCGTCCAGCAGCAGGTACCATACGCGCGGCGTACCATCGTTAGCAGGCATTCCGATCACCCCGGCATTGAGCCAGTACTTATTCTCCTGTACATCCACAAAGGGTAGTCCGGCATGTCCGGCCAGGATCACGTCAGTACCGGTGGCCCGGAAGGTTTCCTCCTTCACCGACCAGGGAGTGGATTTAAAAACAAACTGGGAGATATGTTGGGCTGAGCCGTGTACTACAGCTACGGACTTTCCGGCGTAGCGAAAGGTCAGGTGAAGGGGTAGCGTCGAGAGCCACTCACTCGAGACGTCGGATACCGAGCGAACCGCATAAGGAAACCAGGTACGGGAAAACAGGTCACAGCGGCTGCCTTCCGTAAAGTTACAGCCGCAGTCGTCTTCGCCCGCAATAATATTCTGCTCCACATTGCCCTGAATAGAGTGAATGCCCCACCCCTTTACCAGTTGAACTGCCTCTTCGGGCTGGGCACAGTACCCGATAATGTCACCCGTACAGATGATATTCCGGGGTGGAATCCCCTGCTCTTCCGCAATACGTTTCAGTTCTTCCAGCGCCTGAAGATTGGAATACGGCCCGCCGAAAACCAGCAGCCTCCCTTTCAGGTCGCCCAGGTCCAGTATATCAGAGCTAGTGTTCATGAGCTTTTTTTACAAACATAGTACTCCCCAGGTACACCAGAAAACAGTACCCGCTGGTAATGATATTGACACTTAACAACTGGGCGTACTTCCCCTCAGTAAAAAGCAGTGAATCGGGTAAAGGATAAAAGGAAAGCCCTCCTCCGATCAGCAGTCCTCCCACCACCGAGAGGTAGAAAGCAGAGCGGGGTACCCGACGGTTCCAGAACAGGAATACGGGTGCCAGCCCCAGTACCACGGTACCACTGATGGTAGTAGCCGAAAGAATGGCCGGATTGAAGAAAACCGGTATGGTACCCAGCACGGTCAGCCCCACCATAGCGATACGACCGGTGGATACCTTGGGGGTGTCCGCTTTACTCAGATCAATACTGACCAGCTTGGAAAAAGAAGCCAGGGCGGAGTCCAGTGTAGAAGAGGCCGATGTGACCATGATCAGGTTCATGAGCAGGAGCATGGGAGCCCCAAAGTACCGGGCCGCCGCCACCGGAGCCTCTCCTTCCAACTCAGACAGACGGGTAAAAATGCCTACGAAGCTGAAAAAGATGATGCACAAGGCTCCTACCAACGCGGCCGCGAAGTAAGACTTCAGCGTAGTACCCGTATCGGAGATAAAGCCCCGGTCGGTGAGTACCGGATCGTGAAACGGGTAGCTGAAACACTGGATGAGGGCCACCAGCAGCAGGTCAAGCCCCTGCCCCAGCTTCCAGCTACCACTACTCAGGAAAGGCTGAATGCTTCCCTGCTCCGGTAGTATAAAGCCCAGGATAATACCCAGCAGCACGACAAAGAGCGCCATCTGGATCACATCCGTCATGATGGAGCTGCTCATCCCACCTTTGAGGGTATACGCCAGAGTGAGTAGTGTAAATACCAGTATGGCCGCGTAGTACTCAGTAGTACCCGTGTCGCCGAAGTACGACCCTATAACGATGGTATTGGACCACACCTCGTTGTAGAGCCGGATCAGGATCAGGAAGGTAAACACCACCACCGCGCCCCGGCCAAACTTCGTTTCCAGAAAGTGGTGTATGCTGCGATAGCCTCCCCGGACCCGTAACGACACCAGTACCAGGCCAGCTACGATAAAGGATACGTAGTACCCCGCATAGGCCACTCCCCCTACCAGTCCGAAGCTCTGCCCCAGATTGGCCGCGTTGGTGATCGACTTGGCAAATAGCCAGGATATGACCAGACTACTGGTCAGCAGCACCACATTGGGAGAGCGCTCTTTATGAGTACCCTTAAAAAATTCGGCGGCAGTGCGGGACAGGGGCGATATCAGGTACAATCCTACGCTGGAAGCCACCACCAGTACCCACTGTAAAACGGTAATCGTCATTCGCGAAGGGTTAGTTTACGTCCCACCATACCGGCACATTGACACTATTGCTCTGGGTGCGGTCGGCGGCTTTTTTAAATTGCTCTCCGTTCAGAGCACTTTCACTGTTTGGGTACGGCATACGTATCGGTATCAGGCCATTGTTCAGGCTGGCGGATATGGTTTTCAACCGGGGAAATCCGGTGCGGCGGTACTCGATCCAGCCCTCGTACCCGTTGTTCAGGTTGGCCAGCCACTTCTGGGTCAGGATCTGTTCCAAAGAGCTTTGTCCGTTCATACCGTAGGCTACCCGTTCGCTCGTCAGGTAGTTGGCTGGCAGCGGGGTCTGCCAGTACTCAAAAGCCTGAGTAATTCCCCTCTCGTACCAGTCCTTGGCCACGCCTGCGATCCAACCCCGCTCTGCCGCTTCGGCGAGCAGGAAGCTTGTTTCCGCGGCCGTCATGTAGTTGGCGTGTAGCCTGTCGGAATTCTCTCTAAAAATAGATCCGGTCAGTGAGTAGTTAGCTACCGTGATGGAAAGCTTGGAGGCATCAGGACCATTCAGCAAGCCCTGGTATACGGCCGGGTTGGAGGCCGAAGGCCGGAAGTACACCCTCACCCGCGGATCCTGTAATGTAGTAAGTACCTCCTCGATGGTTTTGGACATAATGAAAAGATTATAGTCCCCCACTCGAGCCGTAGCCATCCGGAAGTTATTGGGCTGGCTGGCGGTAAACCGGAACACCGCGTTATCCGCATTTGATTTGATGTAGGCTCCTTCCTCTACCACCTTCTGCAGTTGCGCTTTTACGTCAACCTTACCCGATATGCGCACCAGGTACCTGATCTTTAACGAATTGGCAAATAGTACCCACTTCGACAGATTACCGTTGTAGAGTATATCACCCTGCAGGGGCGTAGCTCCTTTGTAGTTGCGGATGGAGGCAATTCCTTTTTCCAGATTATCCAGTACCCCGTTGGGACCGGTATAGATGGCCTCCTGAGTATCATAGGCGGGGGCGATTACCCCGGCTTTGCCCTGAAGGGCTTCACTATACGGTACATCACCGTACAGATCCGTCAGGGCGGCCGCCATGTATGCCTTCATGATCAGTGCCGGGCCCTCGTATACCGCAAAGGCCGGATTGGTACGCGACTTCTGCAGAAGTATCTCATTGTCGCGCAGGTTGGTATAGATAAAAGGCCACGGATTGCCTCCGTACTGCGGCTCGGTCAGGCTGTGCCGGTCAAAGAGGTTGAAGTCAATGGCCGTGAAGTACTGCCCCAGCAGGTTACCCGCCACAAAGGCCTCGTACGACATCTGCTCTCCGTAGTCAAACAAGACCTTCCGGAACAGCAGCGACGGCTGCACGTCTACGGGTGCATTGGGGTTGGTATTAATTTCCTTAAAGCCATCCGTGCAGCTTTGAAACAGGCCAACTAGTACTATTAGAATTAATTTCCGCATCGTTTGATATGTTATTTTACTGCACCGGCAGCCCGGCACAGAGTGAAATGAGTATTTTCACAGAGTTTCATAGAGTAAGTTTAAACTCTTATTACTCTATGCCTTACCTCTTTTAACTCTGTGGTTAATTTCTTAAAAATTCACACTCAGCTTCACCCCCACATTCCGGCTGGTCGGATAGGTCATATCCTCTACCCCACTTTGCAGTTGCTGCCCCTGAAAGGAAGTCTGCTCCGGGTCAAAGTGGGGGATATGTGATAAGGCCAGCAGGTTACGCCCTACTAGCGCCACCGTCAGCCGCTGCATGCGTAGCTTCCGCAACAGTCCGGCCGTTTCGGGCAGGGTATAGCCTATGCTCATTTCCCGCAGCTTGACGTAGGAGGCATTATAGGTGTTGTTCTCTTCGTGGTTGCGGTCGTAGTACATGCGGTAGAAGGTCTCGGCCGGGATGGCTCTGGTATTGGGCTGGTAGCTGGGGTTCTCGGCGGTACCCGTATTCACCACGCCCGGCGCTACGATGCCTGCTTCGGGCCGGTCGGCCGTTTCGATCAGTTGCCCGGCTACAGCCGCCAGGGACAGGGTACGTGATACCAGTATACCGCCCTGCCGCCAGTCGAGCAGGAAGCCCAGGTTCCAGTTCTTCACGCTGAGCTGGTTGTAAAGCCCTATCATAAAATCAGGATTGTAGTTGCCCAGCTTTTTGAGGGTATTATCCACGATGTACTGCCCGTTGGCTCCTACGACAAATTCGCCCTGCGGGTTGCGCAGGTAGCCTGTTCCCCACATATCTCCCACCCGATCACCTTCGCGTACCTGGTACCATACCGTCTGGTTGACGTTGTCATAGACCCGGTTGTAGCCCAGGGTGAGCGTACCGGCTTCGTCGGGCAGCGACACTACAGTACTGCGGTTGCGGGTGAAGTTCAGGCTGATGTTCCATTTCACCTCCTGCGTCCGTATGGGTGCATAGTTGACCACGGCCTCTACGCCCCGTGCCCGTACCGCTCCGCCGTTGATGACCCGCTCACCGTAGCCCGTAGATATCGCAATGGGCAGCGACAGAATCTGATTGCTGGTGAGCGCGTCGTAGTAGGTCACATCAAAGCTCAGCCGGTCGTCGAACAGGCGAAGGTCGGCACCTACCTCCACCGACGTAGTAGACTCGGGTTTCAGGTTGGCATTGGCAATGGTGTTCTGATCGCTGAAAGTAGGCTGCGAAAATACCGGCGTACGGGCATTGAATACCCCGGTGGTCTGGTAAGGACTGGTGTCGTTACCCACATTGGCGATACTCCCTCTGATCTTGGCGAATGATAGTACGTACGGCAAACTAAACTGGTTGGAAAGGACCCAGCTGGCCGACAGGGATGGATAAAAGAAGGATGTATTGGCCGTAGAAGTAGGCGTAGCCAGCGCACTGGACCAGTCGTTACGGCCGGTAATATCAACAAAGAGGACATCCTTAAACCCCAGCTTGGCTATGCCGTAGAGGCTGTTGATGCGCTTGGTAGCCTCCTGCTGGTACACCTCCACCGGCGAGGCGGCGTTGTTCAGCTTGAATACCCCCGGCTGCGCCAGCGACAGGGCCTGGTACTGGTCAAAGTGGGCCCGCTGATCCATGCGGTTTCCTCCGGCAGATACATCCAGCGTCAGGTTGCCAAAGCTCCGGGTGTAGTTCAGCAGGAAATCGGTATTGACCTCCCGGAAGAACAGAGAGTTTTCGGCGTAGGCGCCATTCTTGAACCGGTTGCTGCTGTACGCCCTCCTAAACTGCCGCGCCTCCGTGGAGTAGTCCATTCCGCTGCGCACCATCAGTTGCAAATGATCCGCCAGGTCGGCCGTTACGGCTATGTTACCAATCAGCCGGTCACGGTTGAATGAGTTGCGGTTTTCGTAGAGGGTAAAGTACGGATTATCAAAGTAGGTATAGTTGTAGGAGTAATGCTGTACCCCTTCGAGCCCCGGCTGCCAGTACTGCTTCATGGGGTTAACGTCGGTCTGGCGGCCCAGCCACGCGCTCATGGCGTAGTTGATATTTTCGGAGCCGTACTTGGTAGCGGGCCGGTTGTCGCTGTTGGAGTTGATGTAGTTGATGGAAGAGCTCACCCGGATGCGCTTTACCGGCTCAAACAGGAGCCGCGCCGCCATGGTCTTCCGCTTGAGATTTACCCCCGGTATGGTCGACTCGCTGTTCAGGTCCGTGTACGAAAGGCGGTAGTTCCCCCTGGTGTAGCCTCCCGCAATGGCCAGGTTATTGATGGCCGTGTAGCCGGTTTCGTAGAAGTTCTTCAGGTTGTCGGGATGTGATACAAAGGGCGTGGGAGTTATGGGCAAGCCTCCGTGTACATAGATGTCGCCGCCACGTACCGTGCGCCCATCGGGTAGCTGTACCGGACTGTCGTACTGGGGAATGAGCGTACCCTGGTCCATGCGGGGTCCGTAGCTGTACGAGATATTATCGTTGATTCCTCCCCCCAGCCCATTGACATAGCTGAAGGCCCCGCTGTTGCCCTGCCCATAGAGGTTCTGAAAGCGGGGCAGCTGAAAGGGGCGTTCGGCAAAAAAGGTACTGTTAAAACTAATCCCCAATCCCTCCGTACGGGAGCCGTCTTTGGTATTGATCAGGATCACCCCGTTGGAGGCCCGCGTTCCGTAGAGAGCGGCCGCACCGGGACCTTTCAGCACCGACACCGAGGCTATATCATCCGGATTAATCTCCATGGCTCCGTTGCCGAAATCTATTTCCTGAAATCCGTTGGCGTCGTCGTTCACCACGTTGACGATGGTGGAGTTATTGATAGGAATGCCATCTACGACAAAGAGTGGATTATTGTTGGTAAAGGAAGACTCGCCCCGGATGGTGATGCGTGAGGAAGAGCCTACGCCCGTGGAGCCCCCGGTGATGGTGACGCCCGCTACCTTGCCCGCCAGATTGTCCAGGAAGTTAGGAGCCTTTACATCGTTGATCTGTCGCCCCTCCACCTTCTGTATCGCGTAACCCAGGCTCCGGGAACTACGCTCCAGACCCAGTGCCGTTACGACTACCTCGTTGAGCGATACCCCCTCCTGGAGGGTTACCGTCAGGGAGGATTGTCCGGTGTAGGAGAATTCCTGACTGCGGTAGCCAATGAACGAAAACACCAGGACGCTGTTCGGACTCAGATTAGACAGGCTGAAATTTCCGTTGGCATCGGTAAGGGTACCCGACTGGGTACTTCTGACCTGAACGCTTACTCCCGCCAGTGGCTGGTCAGTAGCCTGGTCCCGGACCTGACCGGTTAGCTGCTGGGCCCACAGGGGGAAGTACAAAACCGTCAGGACAACAGCAAGTAGCAGTTTTCTCATGTAGTAGTAAGGCAAAGTGAAAAGTGGGGTTATTTTGGAATTTGACAGACTTACGCCGCTTCCGGATCTTTGGATGTATGCGCACCCTGCCCTACTACTATTTGACTACCCTTTTGGTTTAGTCACCTCTTGCACCTATACCAACTCCACCTCCCAGTTTCTCAAATAGCTGTGAGCAGAAAGTCAAGAGGCCGGGAAGTATCAACTCCAGAGAAACACTGAGCTAAGTGACTGTACTACCTCTGTCCACTGGGTTGCATATTACGGATGGCGGCGATCTTCCACTTTCCCCGCTGGGCCACCACGATGAAGGTACTCCACATCTGCCGTACCGTACCATCCGGATTCTGGATGGTATAGCGGGCATCGGCTACGGCACTTTGGGGAGTCAGGTACCGGATTTTCTCCACCCGCAACGTACGGGTGCCGGGGTTGGTGGTGGAGCTCTGAATCATGCCCGCTGTCGCCCCTTTGATGCCCTCCCTCCATTCACCCGACGAAACCAGCTGATCTATATCCTCCGTCAGAATCGTTTTCAGCAGTACCGTATCCTGCTTCTCACGAGCCAGCGAGTAGCTATCGACCAGGGTACGGATGGCCTGGTCCTGCTTAGGCCCCTGCGCATACAGCTCAAAGCACAGCATACTACTTAGGACGATCAGAAGGTACATAGCTTTCATGGGCTAGTAGGGTTAAGGATTCAGACTGGTAAACATAAAGGCTATGGATAGCCATCGCTCGGCTCCGACGAGTGATAGCTATCCATAGCCCTCCGGGCAATGACATCAGTTATTTTCATGGATGTACCTACACCCACTCTACCTCTTTATTTTCCAGCGTCACCACTACCCCCTTCACCTGGGCCTGCCCCATGTCCTGGTAGGCCTGTACCAGCTTGCGCATCTGACGGCGGGCATCGGTATTGCCGGCACCAGCCACAAAGTTGGCGAGTACGCAGGTACCGTCGGGCAGCGTGACGGCGCGGTCGGCGCAGAGCATGCGGCCACCCGGCAGGAGTAGTTCGCGGCGCATCAGTACCGTAGCCTCCCTGTCAAAGCACTCGCGCAGTTGATCCATATCCAGTACTTCCTGCAGGGAGCGGCGCAGGTACTCGGCATCTACCGACTCTATGATTCCCTCCGTAGTTAGCTTACGCAGTACCGCGGGGAGTTCGTCGGGCGTCTGCAGGTACGACAGGGCATGTTTCAGTTTCTGCAGCCAGTCGTTCTTTTTCTCAAAGGTTTCGGTATCAAATATCCGGTCGGCCAGGCGGCGCAGGCGCAGCGACTTGGTACGGTCGGTGCTGATGATGTGGCCCAGGCGGTGCGGTATGGCGCTCTGGCTGCCGTGGGCGTGGCGGCACTCGCCCGCTCCCTCCGACAGCACGTACACCGACTGCCCTTCCTGCCAGCCCGGCTCGGCATCGGGGCGATTGAGGTAGTTGTACAGCCAGGAGCTGACCCGATCGGAGGTCTTGCCCTTGTCCCAGTTGGTATCGTACTGGGCCAGGATGTACATGCGCTGCACCGGCCGCGTAAAGGCCACGTACAGCAGGTTCAGGTTTTCGAGCAGCGTACGGGTACCTTCTTCCTTGTACTGCTTTTTTAGTGGCGTTTTCTCAAGATCGCTCACCACCGACACCACCGAGCTCAGCAGTCGCTTGGGTATCTGATTCTCTGCTTCACCCACTGGAGTCAGCATGAGTTCCTGGTGATCCAGCCGGTCCAGGTCTACCCACAGGCGGTCCAGGAACGGGTTCGACCGGTAGCTCCAGTTGGTGTAGGGGATGATCACCACCGGGTATTCCAGCCCCTTGGAGCGGTGGATGGTGGTAATGCGCAGGGCGTCGGCATTGGCCGGTATGGTAATAGAAAGTTTATTTTTGGCGCCCTCCCAGTAGTTCAGGAAGTCGGCCAGGTGGTTGCTGCGGCGGGTACCAAATTCCAGCACCACATCCAGGAAGCGGAACAGGTACTCCGAGTCGGTCTGGGTTTCGAACAGGCGGAAAGCCGTGATCAGTTGTTCGCACAGTTCGTATACGCTCAGCTGGCGCAGCCGAAAAGCATTCAGCTCCACCCCCTGCTTACCGAAGTAGTCTAGGAAGGAGGCCAGTCCCTTCTCAGAGCACATGCTGCGGATCAGCTCGTGCTGCTCTGCCGAAGGTACCTCACTGGCGATGACGCGGTGAAACAGGTAGGCCGCTTCGTAACGCGCCAGGCGGTTGTCGGGCGTATGCAGTACCTGCATGAAGGCCACCAGCAGGTTGACCGGACGCGCAAAGGCCAGTGACAGCGAGTCTTCGGAGATGAGCGGATAGCCCCGCTCCTTCAGGGCGCTCGCCAGGTTGGCGGCTTCTTTCTTCTTGCGGCACAGGATGGCGATGTCGCGCCAGTGGTAGCCCTGCTCCCGCAGCTCCGCGATCAGGGCCAGTGTACGGCTTACCATGGCGTCCTGCACCTGACCACCTTCGGCCGAGGCATCGTCCTCGTCCTTCATCGTCACAAACTCCACCTGCACGTGCCCGCCGCTCTTTACTTCGGGTAGTATCCGTTGCTTAAATTCTTCGTCAAATACCGCGCTCACCATGGGCTCGCTCTGTCCCAGCGTCTGCGACAGGTAGCCAAAGAACGCGTTGTTAAACTCCGTGACTTCGCGGTAGCTCCGGCGGTTTTCGCGCAGGGAGCTTTTGTGCAGGAAGCGGTCAATGCCCAGGAGCCGCTCGTGGGCAAAAGGATTATCACCCAGTAGGGAGGCCAGCTCCATGGCCTGGTTTTGCGACAGGTGCAGGATCAGGTCCATATCGCCCCCGCGGAAGCGGTAGATAGATTGCTTGGCGTCGCCCACCACCAGATTCATGTAGCCCGAGGCCAGGGCGTTGTCAATGAGGGGCAGCAGGTTAGCAAACTGCAGCTTGGAGGTATCCTGAAACTCATCCACCAGGATGTGGTTGTACTTCTCCCCCAGCCTTTCGAATATAAAAGGTACCGGCTCGCGCGCGACGATCTCGAGCACGCGGCGGTTAAATTCTGAAATATGGACCTGGTTGTTTTGCCGGAGCAGCGAGTCAAACTCCTTCCGGATCTCGCCCAGCAGCGACAGGTTGTAGAGGTGCTTTTCTAATTGCTTAAACAGGAAGTACCGCTCGCGGTGCTTCACCTGGTGCGCCTGTATGCACTCGTACAGCTCTTCCAGTTTATGTCTCAGCTCATCTATCTTGGCCTGCGTAGTCTTGGTAGCCTTGCTGCCATACCATTTCTTCTCTTCCAGATTCTTCAAGACGGTAGCGGTCGCCTCCAGCTTCCACCACTCTACCGGCTCCTCCTCATCGGGTTTGAATTTGTTAAAGTGCCCGATCAGGCCATTCTTCCCACCGGCAAAGTCACTGATGTCCAACCCATTCTGCTGCACCAGCGCAATGGCTTCGCGGGCAATGACCTTACAGTAGCTATCCTTCACGATGCTATCCATCGACTCCTTGAGCTGGTTACGGATGGCTACCCAGTCTTCCATGGTCAGGTCCTGTACCTTCAGCATGGCCAGGTAGCTCTTCTCGCTCAGCAGGTCACCGGCGGCTTCCCGGATCTGGGCGGGCAGCGAGCCCCAGCTCTTGCCGTCCTCGGCGCTTTCACGGTAGTAGGTTTCGACGATGCGCGTCAGCGTATCCTCCCCCTCCTGCCCGATGCGGGCCAGCAGCCGGTCCACGGCCGAAGCCAGCAGGTCGCTGTCCACCTCGGTCTCGAATCCAAAGGGTATCCCCAGCTCATCCGTAAAGCTGCTCACCAGCCGCTGCGTAAACTTATCGATGGTCATGACCGAGAAGTCGGAATAGCGGTGCAGGAGCTTCACGAACACCCGCTGCGCCCGTAGCCCGATCAGCTCGCAGCCTTCCTCAAAAGTACCTTCGCCCTGCTGAATGGCCTCCCCGTACAGCTCCGTCACGATGTCGCGCATCATGGGGTGGCGCTTGCCTTCCTCTGTCCCGAACAGCCGCAGCATGCTCAGGATACGGTCCTTCATCTCGTTGGCGGCGGCATTGGTAAAGGTAACGGCCAGGATCTGACGGAAATAGGTATCGCTGTTGCTGTGCAGGGCCAGCTTGAGGTACTCCTTCGTAAGGGTGTAGGTCTTGCCCGACCCGGCGGATGAACTATATATCTTAAACACGGAGAATCTGGGGTTGAATGGTACGGAGGGTTAAAGTTAAGGGTTGTCGGGGGGATTTGGAAGTGGGGAAGGCTTTATTCGCTCATTAAAAGATAAAAAGAAGTACCGTTAGATAAATTTAATAAAAAAACAAGGTAAAATATAAGGTACTAGAACCTTGTAGCAACTATTAGTTAAAGAAATCTGTACTCTGAACAATAATACATTATAGAATCCTAAAAATTGAAATAACTATGACTGCTCCATGGACATTTGAATCAGGCAATTTTGATTTTTCCCAAAATGTGGAAAACATTTTACTAAGAAATGAGCTAATTGACCAGTATCTAACCATCAACCAGAGAGACAAAAAGTTATTTCTGGTAGGACCAAAAGGAATTGGCAAAACTTTTCTATTATCTTACAAAAGCTATTTATTTAGAAAATTACATAGTACAGACGTAAAGTTTTCACCTAGCAAAGAACTGACCGAAAACTTGATTGTATTTTTTAGCCAATTTTCAAAAGAAGAAATAGTGAAGTTTCAAACACCTGACATCTGGGAAAATATTTGGAAATTCGCTTTATTGTCAGTCTCTTGCAAAACCTATGGGATAAGCATAGAGGAAGAATTAGGAATCAACAACGAAGACTTTTCCAGCGTTTCAAGTACATTGAATTTTATATTGAGTGATAGAAGAAATTTAGTAAAGACAATATCAACCAAATTACCAAAACTCATAAGTATATCTCGCAGAATACAAAGCAGTGTAATTATTTTTATAGATGGGATTGACCAAGCTGTTGACGTTTTAGTGGATAAAAACTTTTACGACTACGATACTTATTCAGACATACCTCTCAAAGTATGGAGCCAGATACACGTTGGAGTCGCAAAATCAATTTATGACATAAGCCAACTAAACTCACATATTAAAATTTATACTACCCTTAGAAGTGAAGCCTTTAAGCTTATTCCAGGTGGAATGTCATTAAACTTAGAAGGATTTGCTACAAACCTAAACTACTCCATAAATGAGCTCAAAACTATTTTTATAAATAATATAATAGCAACAGACGAAAAGAAGCTTGTTAATAGAGAAGCAAAGGATATTGTCGAAAAATTTTTAGGTTATTCTGAGATGCCTCATCCTTTTGTACATCAAGAAAAAGAAAGTTCTTTGGACTTTATATTAAGACACACACTTGGTAGGCCAAGAGAAATAGTTTACTTAGGAAACAGACTTTTCTATGAAAAAATTTCCAAACCAGACTATAAAACTATAGATGAACAAGAACGAATTACTGACATTAGGTATTTTATAAATGAGAAATCAGAAGAAATTATTGGAAATTACTTAAATGAAATAATCCCATCTTTTGATGAAGAGTACCTAATTAAATTTTTAAAAAAAATTCAATCGAATGTATTCCATCACAAAATACTATCAGTAGAAGAAAGAAATTTTTTAGGAATTTGCTATAATACAGGACTAGTTGGTGTCATAAATCAAAAAAACGACAAGAATGGAAATAGGATAAAAGTACAATATTTTAAAAAGGCTGGAGACTACCTCTACCATAAACTAAATTATTTTCCGGAAAGTGAATACTATATCACCCACCCAATTCTAGATTGCTATTTTTTAAAAATATTTGATTTAGATTTTTACAACAAGAAAAATATAATCGGAAACAACTACGAATTCAAGGAAATCAAATATATATATGATTATGCAATTTCATACTCAGGGCTAGACCGACACGTCGTTGAGGCAGTAACCTTAGAACTTAAAGCAAAAGGATTAAGAATTTTTTACGACAAAGACTTTGAAAAGAATTTAGTTGGAGAAGACTTGATAGACTATTTACATGAGGTTTACAAACACTCTGCTAAAAATGTTATAGTCTTTCTTTCTAGCAATTATATCAATACAAAGTGGACTAGCTTTGAATGGAGTACAATTAAGCAAAAACTAGTAAATGATTACACATCTAATTTTCTTAAAATTGTCAAAATAGATAGCTCTAAGACCCCTGATATTGTAGAAACTCGGGCGTATATAGATGGTAAATGCAAAACACCACAAGAAATAGCAGATTTATTAAACTGAGCCATTTCTACTTTTAAAAATTTATCATCAACAACCTATTTTGAAACTTTATTAAACTCACTTGACTCCACTCCTCCCCATGCCCAATCGAAAAACCCAGCTACTTGTTTCAACGCCCCCTTGTCTTATGTAAGGTTTATAATGTGGTTAATTCCTCAATAAAAAAATTGATCATTCATTTTGTTTGTACCGGAGCGATACCAAAGGATTCGACAACCTCTGCTTCCTAGTAGAAGGAAACTAAATTAAATATCTGTAACTTCATGTTTAAAACGTATATGTGGCACAACAAAAGGACATTATAGTAAAAGATCTGCATGAACTGTACGAGCTCATGGGGCTGCCCGTAGTGGGTGACAGCTCCGGCTTTACAGTCAACTATCTACAGGATATCTTTAAGCAGCTGCCCTTCAGATCGGTACCTTACCGCCCCAACTACTTTAGCTTTCTATTTATACGCGAGGGACTTGGCAACTACACCATTGACGACTTGCAGTACACGATACAACCGGGCACCGTGTATTTTACGAACCCCGGCAACTTCCGGATGTTTGAGTGGCAAAGCATTACGGACGCCTGCCTGATCACTTTCCATGCATCGTATCTGAAAGAGTATGTACATACGGATATATACCGGGAGTTTTCGTTTCTGCTGACCGAGACGGTAGAGCCCCGTGTACTTGGCCACGAACCCTTTGAGGTACTGGAGCAGCTATACCGGCAGATCCACCGGGAGCATCTGGGAGGTTCGCCGTATAAAAATGGGCTCATCGGTACCCTGATGGTGGTGCTCCTGCTGAAGATCAAAGAGTATTTCTTTCAGGACTACAACCCCATCGTGGAGGGCACCCGTAGCTCCCGGATCGTGAAGGAATTCAGGCTCAATCTGGAAAACCATATCCGGGAACTGCTCACCGGGAAAGTACAACAGCAGATGAGGGTACAGGACTTTGCCGACCGGCAGCAGCTGCACCCCACGTACCTGTCCCAGGTGATCAGGAGCAAAACCGGCAAAAGCATCAGTACCTGGATGGCGGATAAGTTGGTCACCGAAGCCAGGGTGTTACTGCAGGACCAGGAACTTTCGGTGAAGGAGATCGCCAACCGGTTGGGTTTTCTGGAAGCTCCGCATTTCAGCAACTACTTCAAAAAACACACCTCCCTGAGTCCGGCAGACTACCGGAAACAGCTCCTCCACTAGTCCATCTTAAATATTTGTACGTCTTGCTGTAATCCTTGTACGTTCGCGGGAGTATGGATCCACCATCTTTGTATCGAAACAAAAAGATACAAAGTCATGAATAATCTCAACGGAAAAGTAGCGCTTGTCACCGGGGCATCACGGGGAATCGGGGCCGGGATCGCCAAAGCGCTGGCGAAGGCCGGTGCGCAGGTAGTGGTTAACTACGCCGGCAACCAGGCGGCCGCCGAACAGGTCGTACAGGAAATCAGGGGGCAGGGCGGTGAGGCCCTGGCCGTCCAGGCCGATGTGAGTAAGCCGGATCAGGTGGCCCACCTTTTTGATCAGGCCATCGCCCACTTCGGTAAGGTCGACATCCTGGTAAATAATGCCGGTGTCATCCTCTACAAGCTCATTCAGGACACGACGGAGGAGGACCTGACCCGGATCCTGGATGTGAACGTCAAGGGGGTATTCAATACCCTGCGGGAAGCCGCTACCCGACTGGCCGACCACGGCAGTATTATCAACTTCTCCACTTCCGTCACCCGCCTGATGCTACCTACCTACGGGGCTTATGCCGCCTCCAAAGCCGCGGTGGAGCAACTTACCCGCATCTTTGCCAAAGAGATGGGGAGCCGGGGTATCAATGTCAATGTAGTGTCGCCCGGTCCTACCCGCACCGAACTATTCCTGGAAGGCAAATCAGAAGAAACAGTAGCCCGCCTGGCCTCGCTCTCCGCTTTCAACCGCATCGGCGAGCCGCAGGATATCGCCCGGGTAGTGGTATTCCTTGCCAGCGATGAGGCCAAATGGATCTCCGCCCAGAACATTGGTGCCAACGGGGCCATGGCGTAAAGGGAAGTTTTCTACCGCACAGCTAACATGTATAAATAAAGTACCTGTGCCGAATGGTAATGCAGGAAATGGAGCAGTGAAGCCTTTCACTAAAAAACAGGAGGTTGTCTGAAATAGACTGCCTCTTATTTTTTAACTTTCTAGCCATTATAGGTATTACCTCTACACACCTATCCATGCCTAACACAAACCTCTCCCTCCGGCAGTTTCGTGAACGGGTACAGCAGTTGGTACCGGATCCGAAAGCTAGGCCGTTTGTATGTAACGAGTCGCCTCTGAACTGTGAGTTGTTCATTGTAGGGTTCAATCCCCCGGCTCAGACGGACTCCCCGTTCTGGTCGTACTGGAGCGACGCCTCGGGGTTCAATAAGCCCTACTTCCTGCGTGACAACTCGGTCAAGCAGGGGTTGATGCAGCCTAGAGGATTGCGTGGCCGCATAGAACAACTTACCGAAGGGTTCCCCCTATTTCCCTGCCTCGACACCCCTATCTGCTCCACCCCCACCCGAACGGCAAGGGGACTTGCGCCCAATGACCTCCGTACGGAACTATTCCGGTACCTGCTGGACACCATCCGGCCTACCGTAGTATATGTGCATGGCAAAGAGGCGGTAGAGTACTTCCGTACCCTCACCGGCGTGGACGGGTTTGACTCACGCCTCCGGCTTGGAACCATCGGTGACTATCAGTTTGCCCTGCGCGGCACCCTCAATTCGCTCTCCCGCATGAGCTATGAGGAAGTCAGGAAAGTGAGAGATGAGATACAAGAGTTCTTTTATACCTGAGCTTAGCATCTTATCCATCTATCACTTATCTCACTATATTTATGGTATCTACTTAAACAAGACCTATACATAGGATGGAGAATAATATAGCCATACTGGAAAAGGCCAACGCAGCTATCAGCCAGGGCGACCATGAGGGGTTTCTGGCTTATTGCACCGACGACACGGAGTGGACCTTTGTAGGCGACCTGACCCTACGGGGGAAGGAGGCAGTTCGGCAGTGGATGGCAACGGCTTATGAGGAGCCGCCAAAGTTCAACGTCGAAAACCTGATTGCTGGCGGTGATTATGTAACGGCCCTCGGTACCATCCGATTAAAGGACGAAGCTGGAAAAGAGGCAGACTACTCCTACTGCGACGTCTGGCAGTTTCGCGACGGGAAGATGGCGGAGCTGAAGGCTTTCGTCATCAGGACAGGGACCAGCAATGGGGCGTAGAATACAAAGGCTCGCCTCTAGTAACTAAGCCAGCAGACCACCCAGGCATTTGCCATTGACTGCCATACTTTATGCCCAACCTTACCCTCTCCCTCCGGCAGTTCCGTGAACGGATGCAGCAGCTCGTGCCCGATCCGAAGGCCCGGCCTTTCCTGTGTGACGAATCGCCCCTGGCTTGTGATATATTCATAGTGGGGTTCAATCCTCCGGTAGAGATGGATGAGCCGTTCTGGTCGTACTGGAGCGACACCCAGGGATTCGCGAAGCCTTACTTTCTACGGGATTACATGGTGAAAAGGGGATGGATACTGCCTAAGGGCACCCGTGGCCGCATCGAATACATGCTGGAGCGGATGCCTCGCCCCTGCCTCGACACCAACATCTGCTCCACACCTACCCGAACGGCGAGGGAGCTCCTACCCAACGACCACCGTACGGAGGTATTCCGGTACTTAATGGACACCATCCGGCCCACCCTCGTATACGTGCACGGCAAAGAAGCGGTAGAGTACTTCCGTACCCTCACCGGCGACGAAAGGTTTGACTCACGCCTCCGGATGGTAACCGTGGGCGATTACCAGTTTGTCCTGCGCGGCACCCGCAACTCTCTCTCCACTATGAGTTATGATGAAGTTTGGGAAATTAGAAATGAGATTGGTTATTTATATAGTGCCTGAAGTGGAGAATAATCTGCCATTAATTTTCCATATACCTAAGTACTACTACCTACCCTCCTCTGCTTTCATTTGTGCCAGGGGCCGGTGATGGCGATGGTCATACCCGTTCCCTGCATGTTGACGAAGTAGGTCTCGCCGGTGGGAGAGAAAACGCCACCCGCAAACTCGGTCTTGTGGGCTACATTTTCGGCCAGTCGGTACAGCTCCCCCTTGGGGGTAACGCCGACCAGAAAGGGGTGATCATTGTCTTCACAGAGTATCACATCGCCCCAGGGAGCTACGGTCAGATTATCACAATTCTGGAGCAGCTCGGTACTGTTAGACTCGATGAACAGCTCCAGCTTGCCGGGGGAGCTTTTCTCCTGGGGCTTCCCCTCCTGCGAGCTGGGTACGTACCTGAATACCTGCCCCAGCTGGCTCTTGCCCCCGTTGGTACAGGCAAAGTACACTTCATTATTACCAAACCACATGCCTTCGGTCCGGGCGAAACGGGCGGCGCCTTTATCAAAGCCCTGGTACCTTAAGTCATCATCAGGCGACTCCACCTCTTCCAGATCCACCCACATTACGTCAAAGGTTTGCCCGACCGGAAACACGGGCGCCGTCAATGTGGGCCAGTTGCGGGTATCGACGCTCTTCTGGTCCCTGATCATGAGCGCCTGCAGGGTACCTCCCTTGTGCAGTTGGCGGGGTACGGTGGGCAGGTACCGGTAGATCAGGCTATCGCTGATATCTTCGGTCATGTACACAATGCCCGTACGCGGGTCCACGGCCACGGCTTCATGATTCATGCGGCCCATGGGCTTGATGGGAACCGCCGGATGAAGTCTGGGATAGTCCGTGGCGGGTACTTCAAATACAAAGCCATGATCTTTCTGACAGCCTTCGAAGCCTGCTCTCTTGATAGTCTCTTCGCAGGTGAGCCAGGTGTTCCAGGGGGTGGGGCCTCCGGCGCAGTTGCGGGCGGTTCCGGTCAGGCTCAGAAACTGCCTTTCTACGCGGGCCGTAGCCGGATTATAGACCAGCGTAGTAGTGCCGCCCAGCTCCGGCCGGCCTCCACTACCCGGATCGTACAGCAGGGAGCGGTCCACCTTAGAGGCCAAGCTCCCATCCAGGCCATACGGACTCCCCCAGATGGGGTCCGGGCTCAGCTCATGGTTGCGGATCAGAATTGTTTTGCCGTTGGTGCCCCGGAAGGTACCCATTCCATCCGGCAGGCCCGGTACCAGCAGTCCGTCGCTCATGGTTTCGCCCTGCCGCGATATGATCTGGTACGTAAAGCCTTTGGGCAGATTGAGCAGTCCATGCGGGTCGGGCAGCAGGGGGCCGTAGCCAACCGGTCGGACCGGAATTGGAGGCACTACGGTATCTATTTCGCGCACGCAGGACAGGAGCCCTGCAAAGCCCAGAGAGGCACTCGCAGAGAACTTCAGGAAGTCCCGGCGGCTGTGCGAGGAAAAATTCTTCATCAGGTTGATTATAACGGGTTGAGTTATTGTGTCACTGCCTGCCTGACCGCTACAAAAATCAGGTCTTTTGCGGCTGAATCTTGTACTATTCTGCGTTGAAAGTGGAGTCCATCTCCAATTTCTCACTTCAACTACTCAGACCGGTAAATCGCTTAGGCACAGTCGATAAAAGTAGAAAAAATCCTGACACAAAAATCATCTGGACGGGGAGCAAATAGTCTACTATTTTGGAGAGAATTCTTACTAACTTTCTTGCGCTTTTAGTCCTTTCGAGGTACTTAGAGCCAATTAGTACTCATCACTCATACCTACACTACCACAGAATGAAAACTACCAATCCTCTCCCCTTCGAAAGATCCTACTGGGTTACTGACAATTTACTGGCCGGTGAGATACCGGCGGCTGTTACTGACGAAGCTACTCAACTAAAATTGACAGGCCTTATTGGGAGCAAGGTTGATGCGGTCATCAACCTGATGGAAGCGGGCGAAACCAACTGGAAAGGTCAGCCTTTCAATGACTACACCGGCTTCCTGAACCAAAATAAAGTCGAAACATACCGGCTCTCCATCCAAGATGTATCTGTCCCGACGAAGGAGCGGATGCAGGAAATTCTGGATCTGATCGATTCACTGCACGCTGCTAACAAAAAGGTATATGTACATTGCTGGGGAGGTATCGGCAGAACAGGCACTGTAGTAGGTTGCTATCTGCTACGGCACGGATTGGCTACCAAAGAAAACGTATTTGATACGATTGACCACCTGAAGCGTAATACCTCCATTGCGGGCAAAATGTCCCCTGAAACCACAGAACAGAAGAACTTTGTCCTGAACTGGAATTAAGATTTCTACGTAAACCATTGACCTCACACTAATCACATTTTTTAACCCGATGCCACTAGTAGCCTACCTCCTTCTACCCTTTCTCTTTATTGGACTCTCTCGCCCCACCTCCGCTCAGGACAGACCAGTGTACCAAACAGAAAACCTGGTCGTGCAGAAAGTGGCTGATAATGTATACCAGCATATCTCGTACCTCCAGACCCAGAGCTTTGGAAAAGTGGAATGCAACGGCATGGTGGTCGTGAATAAAAAGGAGGCGCTGATCTTTGATACGCCCAGCACCCCCAAAGCCACCCAGGAACTGATCCAATGGGTGCAGGATGGGCTCCACTGTAAGATCAAGGCTGTAGTACCTACGCATTTCCACGATGACTGCCTCGGCGGACTGGATGAGTTTCATAAGCAGCAGGTACCTTCCTACGCCAGCCAGCGCACCATCGAACTAACCAGGGCCAATGGCCTGCCCGTACCCCAGCACGGCTTTGAAAGGGTACAGGAACTCAAAGTAGGCTCCCAGAAAGTAGTGGTAGAGTACTTTGGGGAAGGACACACGCGCGATAATGTAGTAGCGTACTTCCCGACGGAGAAGGTACTCTTTGGCGGCTGCCTGATCAAGGAAGTAGGCGCCACGAAGGGGTACCTGGGAGACGCCAATACCAATGAGTGGCCCGCCACGGTAACCCGCCTGAAGCAGAAGTACCCCGCTATTAAGAAAGTCATACCCGGCCACGGCAAACCTGGCGGCACCGAACTGCTTGACTATACCATCAGTCTTTTCAGTACTAACTAAACCGGCAGAGTATGCGACGGGAGCCGGGCAATTGGGAAAGTCAGCCTATTTTTCTAACTTGACCCGGTACATCCACCCTGATACGCTACCGATGAGAAGGTACTTTAATCTGCTAGTCCCGTTTTTATTTATTGTTTATATCTCCAATGAGATCAGGCTGGCCAGTAAGCTCCCCGATGACCAGAATGGCAATATCTATCTACAGGTAGGGGTATTGCTGCTGGCCATCGGGATTTTTGTATACCGGCTAGTGAGGCTGGGAAAAAAGCCGCATAAATAGCCCCCTCTAAGACTCTATCTTACACCAATAGGCGCCGCTGTTGCCGCTGAGGGCCACCGCGGCTGTATCATCTGATAGTACATCCCAGGCCGCTCATCACATACTGGTATACTTCTTCAATAATATTTCGGTACTTACCAGCACTCTCCCCCCTGTTACTCTTTCGTAAACAGGTGGTTATCTGCTTGCCTTTCCCCCACCATTACAGAGTATTGGTAAGGGAAACCGTGATTTTACAAGTCCGGGTGTAAAACCTGGCACCCCGTATTCTGCTATGGTTTTACAGTACTGTACCATTCGCTCAACAATCCCTATGCTATATCATGAAAACATGTAAGGTACCACTATTTGTACTGGTCCTGATTGGCCATCTGCCTCTTCTGGCCCAGACCAACCCGACCTATAGCCCGGAGGTGGAGGAGCGCATCAGGCGCGTAGAACAGAGCCTGGGTGAGGCCATCCGGACTGACGACAACCTACTGGTGCTGCAGGAGCGCATGAAGCAGCTCAGGATTCCGGGAGTGAGTATAGCTGTCATCAAAGACCACCAACTGGACTGGGCGCGTGGCTACGGCTATGCCGATAAAGAACAAACGGTGCCCGTCACCCCGCAGACCCTGTTTCAGGCCGCTTCCATCAGCAAGTCGTTGAACGCGGTGGGAGTACTGAGGCTGGTGCAGGACCGGAAGGCCGATCTGGACCAGGATATCAATACCTACCTCCGGAGCTGGAAGTTTCCGTATGACAGCAGCAAGGGCAAAACGCCCATCACGCTACGGCACCTGCTGAGTCACACGGCCGGTACGTCAGTCCACGGTTTCAGAGGCTACGCGGCCGGTGAACAGGTACCCACCGTAATTCAGATCTTAAACGGAGAGAGTCCGGCCAACAGCCAGCCCATCCGGTCGCTGTTTGAGGCGGGTACCCGGGTGCAGTACTCGGGCGGAGGTACTACCATTTCACAACTGGTGGTAATGGACCTGACCGGCCTGCCTTACGACCTCTACGCGCAGCAGCGGGTACTGGATCCGCTGGGCATGACCAGCAGCTTTTATACCATACCGCCTCCTGCCGACAGGGTCCCCCTGCTCTCAACCGGCTACCGCGGTGACGGCACGCCCGTAGTAGGGAAGTACCACCAGTATCCGGAGCAGGGAGCCGCCGCCCTCTGGACCAACCCGACCGAGCTCAGCCGCTACATCATCGAGATGCAACGGGCCTACGCGGGGCATTCGGACAAGGTACTTACGCAGGAAACCGCCCGGACCATGCTCACGCCCGTGATGCAGGAAGCGGGGCTGGGGGTATTTAATAAGACAGCCGGCCCTGACCGGTACTTTACCCACAGCGGCGCCAACGAGGGCTTCCGGTGTTTGTACCTGGGTAGCCTGCAGGGGGGCAACGGCGCGGTGGTGATGGTCAACTCGGACAATGGCCAGATCCTGGAAGAGATCGTCAACAGCATCGCTACGGTGTACGGCTGGAAAGATTTTTACAAACCCGTGATCAAACGGGTGGTGCAGGTACCTGATGAAATCCTGGATACTTACGTGGGTGAATACGAGCTGACGCCTGAGTTCAGGTTACAGATCCGGCGGGAGGGCCACGGCCTGAAAGTCCAGGCTACGAATCAGCCGGCATTTGACCTGTTTGCCGAAGAACCGACCAAATTCTTCCTGAAAGAGGTACCCGCGCAGCTTGAGTTTGTGAAAGACAGCAGTGCCGTCAACAGCCTCCTCCTCCATCAGAACGGGCATTCCAGGTCGGCCCGGCGCACCAGGTAAAACGTAGAGGTCCACTGCGGTACCCCGGCCATAACAAAACCGGTAGTAGTGAACTACCTGACTACAATCCACCTGTCGGGAGCGCAAAAATCCGGATTTTGATTATATTTATGGAATATAGTACGGCAGTAGGGCTGATATCTAATCAGCCCTACTTGCCGTACTGCCTAATCCTCAACACGCTAAAAATAATGCTATGAAGATTGCAAAATGGACCCGCACCATTTTTCTGGTAGCCGGAGGGGTACTGTTTATTTTTCTTACCTACGGCATGTATACCCATGATCAAAAACAGGCCTACGTCCAGCAGCACAGCCCATTGGTAAAGATGCCCATCATCGGCAGGTACAACGGCTTGGGTACTTTGCGCGCTCCTAACAAGATTTACGTCTGGCACGAAGGGAAAGAGTATACCCTGCTCAGCCCCAACCGGCACTTCAGGAGTACAGCCAAAGCAGACAGCATTGAGGTGCACTTCGATGCGGAACAGAATATAGCCGTACTACCGGATATCAATGTCAAAGGCCCCTATTTTCTGTATGCGGTTATTGTAGGGCTGGGAGTATTCATGCTTGTTCATGCCCTGGTACAGGCGAAGCAAACCGCAAGACCATCCCCTCCAGCATCACTATCTAACTGAACCCGTAGGATCCATTAAGTAAATCCTATTTATTACGTTCTTATAGGGTCAATTAATTGTCAAGGCTATGGATGTACAGGCGGCACCCGCTTATTTGCTAAGAGCAGGCGAGGGAAAAAAACTATATTTTGGTGGGGCGGAGATTTCGGTCATAGCTTCACCTGAACAAACCAACGAGCTACTCGAAGTAGTAGAAATATTCGCATCGGGTACCTTTTACTTTCCGGCTCATTTTCACCAGCATACTCATAAGGGAATCTATGTGCTGTCGGGCGAGGTACTGCTTTCATTCAAAAACAAAACCTACCACCTCAGGAAGGGCGACTACGGACATATACCCAGGGGTGTTACGCATATCCTGAGAACCGTTGAGCCTAACACCCGTCTGCTGTGCCTGACCGGACCCGGCGGGGTAGTTTCGTTGTTCACCCAGTTAGCCCTGAATCAGGCTTTCCAGAAAGAACCTCTCTATGAGGTATCGGATAAAGTGGATTTCCAGCTGGTGGATGAATATGAGCCGGCCCGACACGTACAGGAAGTGGAGAATATGGATCGCCCCAACGGTACCAAGCCGTACGTGATTCGTAATGGTGGTGGCGAGCATTTTATCGTAGAAGACCAGCTGTTTAGCTTTCTGGCCCGGCAGAACAATACGGACGGACAGTTTCTGGTCCTGATGACGGATGGACCAAAGGGAAAGGCCATTATCGAACACTACCACAAGCGGCATACGGAGTGCTTCTACTGCCTGGAAGGCAGCATGACCATGTGGAACGAAGGACAGGCCGTGGCCCTCAACCCCCGGGACTTTCTGCATATACCGGCCCATACCAAGCATACCTACCGGCTGGACAGCCCCAACACCAGGTTCATCGGCTTTCTGGCACCGGGCCTTTTTGAGCCTTTTTTTGATGCACTAGGTACTCCCTACTATTCGCACGTAGTACCCACTAAGCCCGGACCGGCGCGCTTTGACCGGGTCCTCAAAAACTACGACAAGCTGGACCTGTATTTTGTATCGCCTCCGCCCGATGGTTCTATGAATGCCGTGCAGGCCGCCGTGGTATCGTTTTCGTTCTGGCTATCCGGCAAGCTCACTGCCAAGAAGTGAGGTAAATCAGCAGAGGGATGAATACTCCTGCCGGTGCTGCTCCTTAGCCTGATGGCTTGGGTGACGGTACTACCGGAGCATGATCGTGCGTGGTCCTATAATAGCAGTCTATAATTGACATGTACCTTTCATCAAGAGATTGATCCGAGAAGTACGGGTACATGGTATCTTTACCTGCCTAAATACACTAGTACCTGAGCCATGATCTCTGAAATATACCTGCCGAAAACCCGACTGGCCGAAGCCGTGGATTGCTTCTACATCAACCGCGCGGAGAGCTTTGAGACCCGTAGCTGGGCCATGCCGATGGTACAACAGGAGGTGTTTTTTAATCTGGGGGATGTATTCGAAGTCTGTGATCCGTCAGGTACCTATCCCATAACACAGAAGGATTCGTGGGTGAGCGGAATCCGTACGAAGCCCCTGCAGGTCTATACCCAGGGCAGGCACCTGACGGTAGGTATTCTGTTTAAGCCCTGGGGCCTGTACCAGGCTTTCGGGATCAACGCCCGGGAGCTGTCCAATCAGTCGGTAGAGGTGAGCGTAATCCTTGGTACTTCATTTAGTCAGTTCGTACAGGAACAGGCCCGACTCCTGCCGCCGGGGGAGTTTCTGGCGGCTCTGGAACAGTACCTGCTCCGCTCCTACCAGGCCCGACGGATCAAAAACCAGGTCCTGGAGCAGGTAGAAAAGCTGGACTATACCGGATTTGAGAAGGGTACTATGAGTCAGCTGGCCCGCCAGCTCCATCTCTCCCCCAAGACCGTCATCGATACCTTCAACACCACCCTGGGCATCAGTCCGGTCAGGTACTTTCACCTCAGGATGGTAAACCGGGCACTCCGGCAGATCCGGCAACACCCGGAGAGGAGCCTCACGGAAATCGGGTTGGAGCTGGGTTTCTTCGACCAGGCCCACTTTATCCGGGTCTTCAAATCTTTCTGCGGAATGTCGCCCCGCGCGTATCGGAAGAGCCTGCAGGTACCCGCGTAAATTTTGTACAATTTCTTCCTGTCCGGATCAGGCAATTTTGCAGCGAACCAAAAGGAAGAAAATGAAAAAGTTGATTCTCTACATCGCCACCAGTCTGGATGGCTACATTGCCCAACCCAACGATGACCTGAGCTTTCTGTCGCGGGTACAACAGCCGGGCGAAGACTACGGCTATGCCGACTTCGTTGCCACCGTAGATACCGTGATTATGGGCCGCAAGACCTACGACTGGGTCATGAACAAGGTACCGGAATTTCCGCACGCCGACAAGGCCGCCTATATCCTCACCCGCACCGAACGTCCCCGCATCGGGAACACCACCTTCTACACCGGTAACCTCAAAGACCTGGTACTACGCCTGAAACAGGAAGATGGAAAGCATATATTCTGTGACGGAGGGGCCGAGGTAGTCAACGAACTCCTGAAGGAGGGCCTCCTTGATGAACTGATCATTTCGGTAGTTCCCACACTAGTCGGTAATGGTACCCGGTTATTCAAAGATGGCCGTCCTGAGCAGGAGCTAGAGCTGGTTTCGGCCAGAGCATTTGAAAGCGGCCTTACGCAGCTCCATTACAGGCAGGCAGTACACAACTAGTACCGGACGAGTGGCCCATTCATTCCAAAGCAGGATAATGACCATTCGTAGCCTGTTTCAGACTTTCCATTAATTAATAACTAGGGCTGGGTAGTAGTGAGTGGTATACTTGTGGATCAAAATAACTAAAACCGCCATGACTAAACCTACTATCACTACCCGCCTTACCGAAACCTATAACGTTATCTATCCGTTTGTATCGGCCGGAATGGCCTTTGCCGGCACCTCGCCCGACCTGGCTATTGCTGTATGTAAGGCCGGTGGTATTGGCGCCATCGCCATGGGACCGCTGCCCGCCGAGGCCGTCCGGTTCCTGATCCGTGAAGTAAAAAAAGCTACCGACCGGCCATTCCACGTCAACTTCATCACCTTCCTCACCGATGAGGAAAAGATCAGGGTGTGCGTAGAGGAGCAGGTACCTATTGTTTCCTTTCACTGGGGCCACCCGCCCAAAGCATACATCGATGTGCTGCACGAAGCAGGCATACAGGTGTGGGAACAGGTAGGCTCGGTAGCGGATGCCCGTACAGCGGTCGCGGACGGTATTGATCTGATCATAGCGCAGGGAGCCGAAGCGGGAGGTCATAACTACGGTACCCTGCCTACCTTCGTACTGGTACCCGAGGTGGTGGAAGCCGTCAAGCCCACGCCGGTACTGGCGGCCGGCGGTATCACCACGGGCAGGCAGGTCGCGGCCGCACTGTGCCTGGGTGCCGTGGGCGTATGGGTAGGTACCCGTCTGCTGGCCAGCCAGGAGGCGTTTATCCATCCTGATTATAAAAGCCGCCTGACCCAGGCCACCGGTACCGATACCTGCCTGACGTCCATCTTCGGTCCCGAAATGGTTGACTTCAATCCGATGCGTGTACTGAAAAACGGAGTAGTGACAGAGTTCCAGGGCAAGGAGCATCTGGTACCTGCTACTACTGAGAATGAACCCGTCATTGGCAAAACATCCCTATTCGGGCAGGAGCAGACGCTGAAACGCTTCTCCAGCTTTGTACCTATGCCCACCACCGAGGGAGACCTGGAAGAGATGGCGCTCCTGGCCGGACAGGGTGTAGGTCTGGTGCAGGATATACAACCGGTTGAGACTATCATCACCACCTTAATGGAGGAAGCTGCCCAAACTATCACCTCAATCAGGCTTGGGTAAAGCTTTCGATCCGCTACCCTAGGTTATGTCCATCATACAGTGAAGTACCATAAAAAAGGGACTCAATGAGTCCCTTTTTTACAGCTTGTGGTTTATGAGATTATGGTATTATCGTCTGCCTACCCGGCCGGATGGATCGTTGTAGCTGTCAAGCGTAATGCGGCGCGACAGGCTTTCAAGATCGTAAATAAGGTCGCGGGTTTCGCGGTTGTTGAGCCTGCCGTTGGTCAGGTACTGGCGCTCACGTTGCTGGATACGCTGGTACTCGTTGAGCAGCCGCATCGCATCAGTGGGGTTGATCATTTCCCTTTCGAGGCCGCGGGCTATTTTGGTACGTACTTCCTGGTCGAGTTGCTGAATCTGGTTTATGGCCTGACGATCACTGGGCAGGGTACGGTTGGACCGTACGGTTTGCGCCGAAACTCCCAGACTGGCAACTACAAACAGAGCAAATAGAATAAGGGTCTTTTTCATGGCTAATAGATGTTATGGCTAATAGATGTTCTGTGTTATGTGGGTTAGAGGATCTTCTTCTCCTAAGGTTTAATAGCTATTCTATACAAAATAGCTAATCAGGTAGCACCTCAGAGGTAGACGGCTGTATATCAGACTGATTCGGTCTAAAAATTTATTGAACTTTTCAAAAAGTTTCAGTTTTCCAGGCTTAGAGCATCTACCATTGATCGCCGCACACCAGGGCTTTAAAACTTGCTTACGCTGCTTTGACAAGACCCAGAAAGTACCAATAGATAAAAAGACCGCCTGATTTAGGCTGTATATGACGTTGTTCTGAAAGAAGGTGTAGTACAGATCAAGGATAGCGTAGAGTTGGACTAAGTATAACTCTCACTCTGTACTGAGATCGATACGTATCAATGCAGATAGTGATACTTGAGTAGTAGTATATAAATCAGCAGCCCCATACCCATGATCAGGATCTGGCCCATATAGGAGGCAATATAAATAATGATACCTTTCCAAAGTCCGGCCATCCAAGTCAGGTTGTAGTATTGTTTATACGTTATACAGAAGCTAAATATGGATAGAGCGATGGAAATGGAAACGGTTCCCAAAGTGGTAATATTCAAAAAGATGAGCAGAAGCAGTACCAGAGCATTGATGGTATTGATCTGAGACATGGCAAAAACCAGAATTGTAAAGTGTTCAGCATAGTTTTCCTTTCTTTTGCGGTTGAACACCCATCCCGAAAACGCGTAAATAGGTAATGCCATAAACGTGATGATGTTCATGTAATTCCTGAGAAACAGGTTGAATCCGGCAAATCCTTTTTGCATATATTCCGGCATTCGGGTTGAACTGCCTGTACTATAACTATCCAGACTTTCGAAGAAATGAGACCTGGACATTAAAAAGATAACTATACCCACGCTGAATATAAGGTATTGGTACGGGTTGAAAATCTTCCTTTTTCCATTGACGTACTCGCGAGCCAGAACGCCCGGAGTAAGAACTACACGAGTCAAAAACGAAAAGATTCCCTTATCGGCATGAAGAAACACATGGACTAGATCGTGCAGAACATGATGTACAGTAATTCGATGAGCGGCTTTCTGTCCACAATGATTACAAAATTCTTTAGTAAAGGTTTCACCACAATTCTTGCACACTAGCTGCTGATCCGTACTAACTATTTGATTCATTTCTGGTTGGAGAGTTAATAGCAATTTTATCTACAGTAAAGCTACTACTTTGGCAATTATATGCAGTGACTCAGAAACAATTTTGTGTCGTTTTCAATGGAGGAGATCCATGACCTGATCAGCTACGTGTAGATTTGATTGCGGAGGTACCGCTGCAAAAAGGTGTACGTGTGTTGTGTTAAACCGATAATCATTACCAATTACTCCATACTCCCCACTCTATGCCCAAAAACGCCTTTGACTATACCCTGGACTTTACAACTACTGACTTCCGGCAGCATCCGGAGCTGTATCGTATAGGCGTGGGCGAACAGGGGGTACTGCTGGTGCAGCCGTACAAGTCGGAGATACTGCCCCACTGGAGGTTTAAGAACGAAGAGGTAGCGCGGGAGTCGGCACAGAAGATCTATGACATGTTTGAGCAGTACCTCAAAGACGCTGACTTTGTAGGGGCCGACATGGCCCGTAAGTACTTACAGATGGGATTTACCCGCGCCCGGCGCTACGCCAACCATAAGAGCGGCCGGAAGTACAGCATCGGCGAAGACGACAAAACCGAAGGACTGGAGTACCCTTATACATCAGGGAGCAGGAACAAAGGCAACCCCATACTGAAACAGGAAGAAGATGCCCTGACCAACGAAAAGGCCCGGGCGGCGGACGTATTCAGGGAGTACTGGTTCAGGGCCAAAAACCATCCGGAGTACGTAAAGCAGAAAGCAGAGTTTAGAAAAAAGTACTATCGGTAAAAGCAACAGACAAGTCACTGAAACTTTATTAAGAGGTGACGCAGGTAAAGGATAACAGCCGTATCTTTATGTACACACTATTGGATACACACTATGGCCTTACCAAGATTTGTTTTGCTGCTTGTGCTGCTGTCGGTAGGATGGCCGGTACTGGGTCAGGACTCCACTCTTACGCCCAAACCCGAAGCCTTACGGAATGCCTTTACGCTTGATCTGGCGGGTAACACTCCTGTTATCGGAGCCAGCTACCACGTGCAGGTGGTACGTTTCCGGCCCGAAGGCAACCTATATAGAGGTGCTGTTGAACTGAGTACTGGTCTGGGTTATATGCCGAGCCTTTGCCTGTTTGAACGATGCAGCGGTAGTGTGTCTACCCACCATTCGTTACTCCTGCTATACGGGCGCAGGCTCCAGACGGAGTTGGGCTATGCTGGCTCCCTTTTCAAAACCCACTTTCTCTTTGACGATTTAAAATACCAGTCCTATCTGTCTGCGGGTCTGCTGGGCCTGCGGTACAATGGCCCTCAAAGGTGGCTCTTTCGGCTGTACCTGACCGGCTGGGTATACACCGATATCGAGTCAGATACCAATGCGGCTGGCGAACTGGTGAAACAGGAGGTAACCCGGCTGAACCTCTTCCCTGGATTTTCTTTTGGCCGACGGTTTTAACGGTACTTGTCATGAAACAGATCCTGTTACTCATCAGCATCTCGATACTGCTCAGTAGTTGTCTGATTCAGATAGACCTGCAGAAGCGTGACCTCCCCATTCAGGACCAGGACCTCCCCTATAAGCGGTACCTGATGCTGGGCAATACCTGCGTAGCAGCCGACGGGACGCTGGCTACCGTCATGCTGCGCAAAGCCTCCAACAACTCCCCCGGCGCCATTGCCCCTACTTACCCCTGGCTGGAGCAATACCAGGTAGTGGTGGTAAAAACCTCGCTGACGGGGCAGACTCTGTGGGAGGCTCTGGCTTATACGTCGGTAAGCATGACGGAACAACGTCCATTGATTCATCCGCTAAGCGATGGCAGCTTCTGGGTATTCACAATTCCGTTTGAGTGGGTTTCCACCCCAAGAGTAGAGCAAACCTCCGCTTTGGTACTCCGTCTGGATGCGCAGGGTAAGGTACTTGAAAAACAGCAAGCCTCCCTTCCCTACTATCCCACGACTTTTACACCTGATCGTATCCTGTCTCTACCTGACGAAGGCTTCGTCGTTGCCGGCAGGATGCGTACTCGTGACGGTGACCCCGTTCCGGCAATAGTCCGATACAGTAAGGAGGGCCAAATCCGATGGCACAAGACATACCCTGAATCCATTATTAGTAGTGATCCTATCGGCTTGACTCCCACCCCGGAAAATGGATTTCTGCTAAGTTGGCACGAATGGAATCAGAACGAAAACATTGATCAAACTTACATATTGAAAACAGATGCCAATGGCAGCCAACTCTGGTCCAGGAAGTACAGCCTTTTTGCATCTCGATTTGCCTGTCCCAGGCCGGGAGGTGGTTACCTACTACAAGCCACTCAGACCCATAATCAGAAAAATATTTTTCAGTGCACCCTAAGCGAAACCGGCGATTTACAAAGGGTTAAGAATTATCCGCTTTCCGAAGGCCAAAGCAATGTCACGCCCCTGGGTATCTTCAGTTCTGCCAGTACCGCTACAGCCGTGTACTCCCTAAACGGGAATAACATCCATCTGCTGGTAACGGATCAGTCGGGGCAGGAAATCGCGCGTAACCAGGTATATGGACATTCGTTTGTTGGTGCCTGGGTGGAAGTACTTCCTTTCCCCGATGGCACCCTCAACCTGACAGGCCGGGACAGATTCGGCACCTTCCTGCTGGCGCTGGCCAAGCCCGATGGTAATGTACTGTGGTCCCATCCTATACCGGCTCAGAAATAACCTCTTAAATGTGCACTCTCACACGAATAACAGGCACTACTGCCCCATATTCGCAGGAGAATGCGTAGCTATTACTGGTTTTTGCGTCGCTGACGTTTTTCTTCCTTCATGCGCTGGCGCACCCCATCATCCACTCCGCGGCCTGCTTCCATGGGCTCATGTACCGACCCGGAAGTAGGAGGCGCCGGAGGCGCATTCCTGATCTGGTACTTATGGATGATATTACCAGACAGCCTTTCGGTAAAGCGGGGAAACAGGTGGTGCGAAATCCAGGCTCCCTTGGCTTTCCAGCCCACCGGGCGCTCGGGTCGGCGGTGGAGCGAAGCCCGTATGGTAGCATTGACTACCTTACTGGGCGGATCCATGGCTGCCATACGCGGCGTACCTCCGCTGTAGTTGGCCGCGTGCCGCCAGAACGGCGTATCCACCGCCCAGGGCTCTACGGTCACTACCCGGATGTTCCTGTTTCCGTTGAGCCGTAGTTCCTGATTGAGCGCCTGTCCCAGGTTAAGTATTCCTCCCTTGGTGGCCGCATACGAAGCATGGTAGGCAAGCGGTACATTGCTCTCTACCGACCCCATATTGATAAGGGTACCATACCCCTGGCTTCTGAACTGCCGGATGGCGGCATAGCTGCCATAGATGACGCCCTTGAGGTTGATATCGACGATCCGGGCCTGATCTTCCAGTGGGATGTCCCAGAAGCGCCCGATCCCCCCTACTCCGGCCATATTGATCCATACGTCAATATCGCCATACTGCTTCAGGGCCTCATCTGCCAGGCGCTGTACATCTTCGGGCTTACTGATGTCCATGGGTACCACCAGGGCGGTTCCACCGGCAGCTCGCACTTTACCGGCTATTTCTTCCAGCAGGTCGGCTCGTCGGGCGGCCAGTACCACGTTGGCCTTATAGGCTCCCAGCTGCTCCGCTACTCCACGACCAAATCCACTGGATGCTCCCACGATGACGAATGTTTTACCGGCGGTTTTGCGCTGCCCGGCCTTTCCCAACTCAGAAGTAGCACAACCGCTGAGGAAAAGACAAAGAAGTATAAAAAGTACTGGTAAGAGGCCCGGCTGAAAGCCCCGCTGGATACCCCGCTGGATGCCTGTATAGGTAGTCACGCCAGCCGCCCCCTTACGCTGTATCAGATGATTATTCAAAGTACACTCACTCTTAGCCATGGTAGTAATTAGTTATACATCCTCATTACAAGTTAGAAATTGAACAGGGTTGTATAAAACCATACCATGCAGCTTCAGCGACGGAATCAGGGGGCTGTTCAGCTCCACCAGCACAGCCTCTCCAAAGGTGGATAAGCCACAAAAAATGGCCAGGTTCAAGGCTAGTCAAAACTTTTTTATGATCCTGTAAATTTTACAAATTCTTCATGCAGGAGTTAAACTAACGAACAGGTATGTAACTTTTTGTAAACAAGTAAATTACCTACCGATCAAACACAAATTGAGAATACAATCTCCTCATACTCAGCGCCGGATTTTTATATAACAGGGCCATAATCAGCTCCTTTCATTTTATCTTTTTGTTAATTTTTTCCAAACATTACGTTTTTGGGGGGCGTTAACCTAAGAACCCATCTAATGCGCCATGTTAAATTTCCATTATTTTTTCCACCTGCACTTACGTAAAAATCAAACCTCAAGTAGCGTGTAAAGTGGATTGAATAACCAGGCATCTTTGTTGTATACCACCCCAAACACAAAACCTTATGGAAAAAACTTTAGGCTCTACGAAAACAGCCTCTTACATTGTTTCGGTAAACCCGGGAAGAATTGTAAAGTATGTAGCAGTAGCCATAACCTTCCTTCTGCTGGCTAATATTGCTAATATCATTGCTCAGAACTCCTCCTACTACGAAGTCTGGTACGCACGAATTTTGCATAAATATTTTGATTTCAACGGAGAAAATAATTTTCCTGCGTTCTTCTCTACCCTCCTGATGTTATCGGCAAGTCTTATCTTATTTTTTATATATAAACAGACCCAAATTAAATTATCCGGCAAAGGGAAGAAGCAATGGCTCGTCCTGAGCATTGTGTTCTTTTTTCTGGCCTTAGACGAAAACCTCCAGATCCACGAAACTACTACCTTCCACGTAAGGCCCTATATCACAAATGATTATGCCGGACTATTACATTGGGCATGGGTAGTACCTTACTTTTTGATGTTTTTGGCCGTTGCTGTTTATATGTTCCGATTTGTGCTCTCATTGCCTACCATTACCCGGAATTTATTTTTTTTATCCGCAACCATTTTCGTAGGAGGTGCAGTAGGTCTTGAGCTATTTGAAGGCTATTTCTATAAGATGTACAGCATTGACCACTTGTACAATCAGCTCCTGTACTGCCTCGAAGAACTTATGGAAATGCTGGGTGTTACCACCTTTATCTATGCGTTGCTTCATTATCTCAATAATTACATAACTCCGGTTAGCTATGTACGAAAAGGAGCACAGCTGGAGAAGCAGGCAGCCTGATCTAACGCCACACCAATTTCTGATCCGGCTAATCAAGTACTATAAATCAACTATATGAGGAGAATGTAGTAAGTCAGCTTTATTTATGTACCAATAAAAAAACAAACGCGCATCATGTCGGTGCAACTATGCGTTTGTTTTTTATTGGTTTAATATTCTTAATATAGGGATGTGCTGTAGGTACAATTGTATCAGGAGAAATAAAAGTATCAGAGCAAACAGAAATATATTGATCGTCCATTGCATAATTTGCATGTAAAAGAAACCACATCAGGCATTCAAATCCATGAAAAACTACACCGTTAACCCAGATAAAAAATGGGACTATGAGAATGGTTTTTATCTAACCTGCGAAACCAACCGAATCGGGAAACTGCTCAATCATCTGGACGTCTATCATAAGATTCTGGACCTGCCCGGAGATATCCTTGAGTTTGGCGTATATAAGGGCACGTCGCTGGTTAGGCTGCTGTCATTCAGAAACCTACTGGAAAATGAATACGTCAGAAAAGTCTACGGATTTGATATGTTTGGTAAGTTTCCAGATGCGCTTGAGCTGGAGAGTGACCGGAGCTTTGTAGAAAAATTTGAAAGTGCCGGAGGGTACGGAATCAGCAGCGAAGAACTGGAAATGCACCTTACAAACAAGGGCTTTATTAACTTCTCGCTGGTACAGGGCGATATCCTGCTTACCCTACCTGACTTCCTGGCGCAAAACCCGGCCCTAAAGATTGCGCTGCTTCACATTGATGTGGATGTGTACGAACCTACGAAATTCATCCTTGAGAATCTTTGGGAGCGGGTTGTAAAGGGTGGAGTGGTCATGCTTGATGATTACGGAACCGTGGAGGGTGAAACCAGGGCTGTTGATGAGTTTTTTGAGGATATGGCTATCCAGATACATAAGCCCCGGTTCAACTACATTCCATCGTACATCATTAAGCCGTAGCACCGTACCTTCGGTATAAAGCACCCATAGCAAAAGAGCAGGCAAAGGTCCTGCTCTTTTGCTTGTAGTAGTATTGGTAGGGTGTAGAAGCAGTTGTTAAGTACCTGCCATTTAGGACTTGGAAAAACATTGTCGCAATTCACCCGTAGAATGGCTCTCCCACACCCGGCCTATTGGCTTCGTAACCCTTACTTTTGCTTATACCTATATCCTGACTTAACTACTATGCAAAAGATTACGACATTTCTGACCTTTAACGACCAGGCCGAAGAAGCGGTGAATCTGTATACTTCCCTCTTCAAGAACTCCGGCATCACCAAGACCATTCGCTATGGCGATGGTGGACATCTGCCGAAAGGTACTGTTATGTCCATTATGTTCCAGCTCGAAGGACAGGAATTCATGGCGCTGAACGGAGGCCCCTACTTTACCTTCTCAAACGGTACATCGCTCTTCGTACACTGTGACACCCAGCAGGAAGTAGATGAACTGTGGGATAAGCTGTCGTATGGGGGAGAAAAGGGCCGGTGCGGCTGGCTCAAAGACAAATTTGGTTTGTCATGGCAAATCATACCGGCCACCTTGGGTAAGTACCTGCATAGCGAAGAGGCAGAAAAAGCGGGAAGAGCAGTGCATGCTATGATGCAAATGGGGAAGATCAATATTGAAGCCATATCCCTTGCCTACCATGGGCAGGAAACGGCTCAGCCCTGATCGCTGCCGGACGGTAGTTACCAAAAAAGCACAAAGTTCAACTTTGTGCTTTTTTGGTATTCTATATCAAACGATCAAAGATTCAAACGTATCCCTCCGGAAATATTGGGGCTGATGTATAGTGGGCGGGGAAGTACTTCGGCGTAGGCACCACCTTCCAGAAATACCGAGAGGCGGCCATCAGGCAGGTAGTACTCAATACCACCCACACCGGATCCTCCAAGCGAAATAGTATTTTCGTAGCCACCACTCAGGCGGTTGGGATAGTAGCGACGACTGTTGAGCTGTCCCCCAAAGCCGTAGTAGATATGGACCAGCTCCGCGTTGAACAGGGGGTAGTGCCACAGGTAGTGAGCCTGTACGGAGAGCCCGGCGTTACGATATTGTCCCTGGCGATAGTCGCGGTTGTTGCCCACGATACCACCGTATGTACCAATAGTGACGTCAAAGGCATTGATGTTGTTGAAGTACTTACGTACATTAAACCCGGTAGGTTCTCCCAGCTTAAAACCAACGGCCCAGTTGTCATACTGCGCATGCGCCAGGTTCATTGCAAATAAGCCTATGAGGGTAAATAATACTTTTTTCATGGTAGGTCTGGTTCAGTACTGTATACACTAAGACATCTATTCCTTGCTTCACCACTACGCCTCCACCGCATTCTGGTGGTATTTTTTGAGCGCATCAATTACCGCCACGTTTTCGTCGCGGGTACCCACGGTGATTCGCAGGCATCCATCGCACAGGATAACGCGGGAGCGGTCGCGCACAATGATCTTCTCGCTCAGCAGGTAATCCATTACGGCCTTGGCATCCTCAAACTGCACCAGCAGGAAGTTGGCATCCGAAGGGTGTACCTTCTTTACCAGGGGCAAATCATTGAGCATGTTACGCAGCGTGTCCCGCTCGTGCAGGATATCTATGACCATCTGGTTCTTGGCCTCTACGCCGTCCAGGGCATTCAGAAGCAATTGCTGGGTTGGCCCACTAATATTGTACGGCGGCTTGATCTTATTCAGGATCCTGATCAGGTCCTCGGAGGCAAAGCACATCCCCAGTCGCAGCGAGGCCAGTCCCCACGCTTTGGAGAAGGTCTGTAGTACCACCAGATTAGGGTACTCATCCAGTCGTTGCGTCCAGGATTCAACCTCGGCGAAATCGATATAAGCTTCATCGACTACAACCAGACCCGCAAACTGCTCCAATAGGGTCTGAATGGCCGAAGCCTGCACCAGATTGCCGGAGGGGTTATTAGGGGAGCATATCCATATGATTTTGGTATCAGGGGTAATGGCCGCCAGCACCGCATCGGTATCAATCTGGAAGTCGGGCGTCAGCGGTACTTTGGTGAGGGGTACATCGTTGATGGAAGCACTTACCTCGTACATGCCGTAGGTGGGCGGCATAATCAAGATGCGGTCCTGACCCGGTGTACATGTAGCCCGTACCAGCAGGTCGATGGGCTCATCGCTTCCGTTGCCCAGAAATATCTGTCCAGGTCGCACTCCTTTGATAGGAGCCAGCTTTTCCTTGATGGCCGACTGATACGGATCAGGATAGCGGTTATAGGACTCCTGCCCTACCGAGCCAAACGGATTTTCGTTGGCATCCAGAAATATCCCCTCTTTGCCTGTGTACTCATCACGGGCCGACGAGTAGGGCGTAAGGGTCAGGATGTGCGGTCGGATGATAGTACTGAGGCTAAACTTATTGTTCATAGGTACATAAACGTTCGTCAATCGTGAAGGGCTCTATGCCAACTATTTTTACTAGTTTCATATCCTCGTGCCGGGGATTAAGGATATAGTTGTACTCCAAAGGTACAATAACCGAGGGTACTTTCAGAAGAAGAGTCTTATTTTCGTCCAGCCACCGGTTGCCGGCATCTTCGGTCCAGGAGCGCTGACTGGGCCAGTCGGCGGGTAAGTCTTCCAGCTGACGACACGACACCTCGTCGGGCACGTGTAGTACTACCATCACGTAGTCATCTGGCGGTGGGGTTTCTTCCAGGTGCACCAGCTTTTCCAGCAAGGCCAGCGATCGGCTAGAAGCGGTATAGAGGGCATGTCTGCCCTCCGTATTCCAGCGTCCCCCGCTCTTAAAGGCTTCCGTTCCCGTCAGGTCGTCCCGGTGACGGTCACGCGTAATTCTGTATAGCTCCATAGGCTGCCAATGCGGCCATTGGGGCTACTACATTTCGTCCAGCGCTTTCAGCCTGATACTCACGGCTCGTTTGTGCGCGTGCAGTGACTCGGCCTCCGCCATGGCTTCTACGGTAGGTCCAATGGCCCGTATACCTTCTTGAGTAATATGTTGTACCGTTATTTTCTTTACAAAGCTGTCCAGTGATACGCCACTGTACGCCCTGGCAAACCCGTTGGTAGGCAGAGTATGGTTGGTACCGGAGGCGTAGTCACCGCAGGACTCAGGTGTATAATGACCTAAAAAAATCGAACCTGCATTGATGATCCGCTCAGTCACCTCCTCCGCATTCTTGATACTCAGGATCAGGTGCTCGGCGGCGTACTCATTCAGCAGGTCAATGGCATCGTCTTCATTGTCTACCAGAATGGCCTTGCTGTTTTCGATGGCCTTGCGGGCTATATCCCGGCGTGGCAGCTCCTCTAGCTGGTTAGCCAGCGCCATGTTAACGCAGCTAACGAGCTTCTTACTGGTAGTTACCAGCAGCACCTGGCTATCGGTACCATGCTCGGCCTGCGACAGGAGGTCAGCGGCTACAAAAGCGGGCTGGGCAGTTTCGTCGGCATACACGGCTACTTCGGACGGACCGGCCGGCATATCGATGGCTACGCCTTCCTTACTAACCAGCATTTTGGCTGCCACTACGTACTGATTGCCCGGACCGAAGATCTTGAACACCTTAGGTACCGACTCAGTACCGTACGCCATGGCGGCAATGGCCTGGGCACCACCAATCTGGAATGCTCTGGTCACACCTACCAGCTTGGCGGCGTACAGGATTGCCGGGTGATCGCTGGGGGTACAGAGAATGATCTCACGACAGCCCGCCAGCTGAGCCGGTATTCCCAGCATGAGTACGGTGCTGAACAGCGGAGCGGTACCTCCCGGAATATAGATACCTACTTTCTCAATACCGACACTACGACGCCAGCAGGTTACACCCGGCATGGTCTCGACCTTCTCGATGGGCTGGTACTGGGCCTCGTGGAACCGGCGAATGTTGTTATAGGCCTGCTGTATGGCCTGTTTCAGCTTTTCATCCAGCCTGGCTTCGGCCTGATCGAACGCCTCCGGGGCGAACGCCAGATCCTGTAACTCTACATTATCAAACTTCATAGCCAGATCACGAAGGGCGGCGTCGCCCTTTTCCCTAACCTGCTGCAGTATAGGCTCTACTACTTTTTCAATATTGCCCGACTCGTGTTCGGGACGAGCCAATAGCTCCGGCCACTGACTACGTTCAGGAAAGCATACGATTTTCATAATCTGGAATACTAATGGTTATGGATCATTTATCCTTAAAAATCGTCAGATGCTCAAAAACGATCATTGGATCATTTTCTCGATCGGGATTACCAGAATACCTTCGGCTCCAGCCTGACGGATTTTTTCAATATTTTCCCAAAAATCATTTTCGTTGATCACCGAGTGCAGCGAGCACCAGCCCTCCGTAGCCAAAGGCAGTACCGACGGGGCCCGCATACCAGGCAGGTACTTGGTAATCTCGTCTACGGCCGAAATGGGGCAGTTGAGCAGGATATACTTATTATTCTTGGCCTGCTGTACCGATTTGATCCGGAATAGCAGCTGGTCCAGCAGGTCCTTCTGCCCGGGGGTCAGGGTACGACTCGCAATCATTACGGCCTCGGAGCGGTAGATCACCTCCACCTCCTTCAGGCCATTGCTCAACAGGGTACTTCCTGAGCTCACTATATCACACACGGCATCGGCCAGACCGATACTAGGGGCTATTTCTACCGAGCCGCTGATCTCGTGGATCTGGGCCGTTACACCGTGCTCAGCCAGGTAGTTGCCCAGCAGGCGCGGATACGAAGTAGCTATGCTTTTGCCATCCAGATCCTGTACCCCATTATATTCTACGCCTCTTGGTATACCTATCGACAACCGGCACTTCGAAAAGCCCAGCTTATGTACAGTATCAACATCACGGTTGGTCTCACCGGCTACATTCTCCCCTACTATCCCCAGATGTGCCACGCCATCCTCTACATAACCAGGAATATCATCGTCGCGCAGAAACAGGAACTCTGCCGGGAAGTTGGTAGCAGCCGTTTTTAGTTTGCCGGCTCCGTTGTCAAACCGGATGCCGCACTCCTTGATCAGCTTGAGGGAATCCTCACTGAGCCGACCAGACTTCTGTACCGCTATGCGTAGTATTTCATTCATGGGTTAGCTGTATATAATACTCTCTATGCTTGTATAATTGCTGTAAGTTCTTCGGGGGTACCTTGCTGTTGCTCGCCGGTGCGCATATTTTTCAGGGTCAGGCGTCCAGAAGCCATTTCCTCCGATCCGATCAGGATCACGAAGGGTATCTGCTTCCGGTCGGCGTAGTCGAGCTGCTTCTTCAGCTTCACCGAGTCAGGGTACATCTCGGCGTTGAGCCCCGACTGACGTAGTTTATAAAGGACACCCAGGCCATAGCTGGCAGCCTGTGCATCAAAGTTGGTCAGCATGACGCGGGTCGTGATGGTCTGGTCTTTGGGGAACAGGTCCAGCTCTTCCATCACATCGTAGATGCGGTCTACCCCCAGCGATATACCTACGCCCGATAGGCCCGGTACTCCGAAGGTACCCGTCAGGTTATCGTAGCGGCCACCACCACTGATGCTGCCGATCTGTACATTATTGACCTTTACTTCAAAGATGGCACCGGTATAGTACGATAGTCCCCGCGCCAGGGTTACGTCCAGCTGGGTGCGGGGGTTCTGCAGGCCGAAGCCTTCTACCATGTGCCACACCTGTTCCAGCTCATCGATTCCTTTCAGGGCCGTTTCGGAGCCGGCCAGCCACTCGCGCAGCTGCGCAAAGGGAGCCGTCTCGGAAGCCAGAGCAAACATCGGCTCCAGGTTGGAAGTACTCTCTTCGCTGAATCCGCGCTCGTGCAGTTCAGTGAGTACTTTGTCCTTGCCTATTTTATCCAGCTTATCGACGGCTACGCACAGAGGTCCTTCCTGCCCCGCGGCCCCAATGGCCTCGGCTATTCCGGTCAGGATCTTGCGGTTGTTGATTTTGATAGTAAAGTCCGTGATGCCCAGCTCGTGCAGAATGGTATGCAGCATCATCACGATCTCGGCCTCGCACAGCAGCGAGTCGGTACCTACTACGTCGGCATCGCACTGGTAGAACTCACGGTAGCGGCCCTTCTGCGGACGGTCGGCCCGCCACACGGGCTGCAACTGGTACCGTTTGAAGGGCATGGTAAGGGTCCCCCGGTTCATGACTACGTACCGGGCAAAAGGTACCGTCAGGTCATAGCGAAGGCCTTTTTCTGAAATCCGGGTGGTGAGCTGCTTAGGGTCCAGTTTCCAGTCCTGCTCGGTAAGCTTTTCGTTGTAGTTGCCGGAGTTAAGTATCTTGAAAAGAAGCTGATCCCCTTCATCACCATACTTTCCCATCAGCACGGACAGGTTTTCGATTGCGGGAGTTTCGAGGGGCTGAAAGCCATACCGCTGGAACGTACGCCGGATGGTATCAAAGATAAACGTGCGCTTCACCATCTGGTCGGGACCAAAGTCGCGCGTTCCGCGGGCAAGGGATGGTTTACTCATATTAGAATATTCACAGTACACCAAATATTACTGTCTATAGCCTCAGATCACTGATCTGCCCTAACTGACAGTACTTACGGTGTAAGAATTACTACGTTAAACTATTGGGTATAACAGCGAGCGCAGCGTCGGGAAGACCTGCTACTCTACCACAAAGGTAGGGCAGGCATTGCAATTTTTAGGTCTGTTTTTTACTTTTTTCGTAAATAAACGCTATTTTTGCGCCTCTTTAACAAAACTATACTAAGACAATGGGAGTAACGGAATTGAAACGTAAGGGACGTAGAAATAAAGCCACCTCTAAGAATCGTGTGGCTCGTATTAAGAATCTACTTCGTCGCCCTGAGATCAAGAACGTGGACGTAGAGGCTATCAAAGCCGAGTTCGAAGCTAATAAGAAGTAAGCACGAACGGGTTTATCCCCAAGCGATACACGTATTCAAAAAGGCCCTGTCAATTAGCTTTGGTAGGGCTTTTGGATTTTTTAGCCGCTTTCTTCACAGCGTCCAGTTGCTTCTCCGTCTTACGATTATTACGACGAATAGCCTGTCGAACATCAATCATTACCCGGATCCGGATCGCCTGCCCAAACAAGGCAATACCACTATTAATGAGTACCAGGCTGTATATACTCAGTAGTACCCACTTCACCGTTGGCTCCCCCGTATGCTTGAGATTTCCGGCTTCATTGAATACAAACAATCCATAACTAATCAGAATCAGGCTGAACGTTGACAGCAAGAGCCATTTAGTATGCGACGACATTTTTTTTAGAAGCTTTCGGCCGGGTGGCTTAGCTTCAGCCTTAGGAACAATCATGGTAAAAGGCAATTAATTCTATCTTCAAAAATAATTATTTTTTCAATCTTATTTTAATAAATCAGCGACTTTTCGAGACCATTAAAACGCTATTTCCGGGCTATCCTGTACATTTGTAGCAAAGTCAATGCCTTTTATCACGATTACACTAGTATCTTTTCTCTGACCTTCTTCCATGAAATCAATATTTAGCCTGGTGCTTCGGCATGTTCCCCGTCCTTATCTTCAGCTGGTAGGCCACTGGGCGGCCCGGGTACTGGGTGTGTTTTATACCGGCCGTAACGTCGAATGTCCCGTTTGTGACCACCAGTACCGTGAGTTCCTGCCCTATGGTCGTTCCGGCCGTGACAATGCGCTTTGTCCCAACTGTCTGGCGCTGGAGCGTCACCGCCTCATGTACCTGTACCTTAAGCGCAAGACCAATTTCTTCCGCGATAACCTGAAGGTACTGCACGTGGCTCCGGAGTACAGCTTCATCCACCGCTTTGAGTCCATGAAAAACCTGGACTACATTACGGCCGATATAGAATCACCGCTGGCCAAGGTGAAGATGGATATCCATTCCATCCCCTTTGAGGCCAATACCTTTGATGTGGCGATCTGTAACCACGTGATGGAGCACGTGGATGACTACGTCAGGGCTATGAGCGAACTCTACCGGGTACTGCGCCCCGGAGGCTGGGCTATTATCCAGTCACCGCAGGACTTCTCGAGAGCTACTACCTACGAAGATCCTACCATTACCGACCCGCGCGAACGGGAGAAGCATTTCTGGCAGAATGACCACCTGCGTCTCTTCGGCCGTGACTACGCCCGCGAGCTCGAAAAAGGCGGCTTCACGGTAAAGGAGGATCGCTTTGTGATGGATGAACTTACCAAAGAGGAAGTGAGGCGCTATGCACTGCCGGCCGGGGAGATTATCTACTTCTGCGAGAAAAAATAACTCTTTTATAGCTGCATATTTCCCGTTTTTAGCAAAAGACCGTGTCAAATCCATTTGGCACGGTCTTTTGACTTTCTACTCATAGATATCAGAGCATCAGGAGCCGGCTACTACCTAGATAATCGTACTGATCTGCCGGCCTGATCCTCTACCATTGATACCCTGTACAATAGGTAAACCTTTTAACCCGACAGCTATGCAAACGTATCAGATAGATCAACTGAGAAACTGGCTGGCCAGGGAAACTACGAAGCCCGTAGACCAGTTGGAGACGCATATTTCGTGGGTATTACTGACCGACTCACTAGCCTATAAGATAAAGAAACCGGTACGGTTCCCATTTCTTGATTTTACCGACCGGGAAGTCCGGCATGAACTGTGCCGCCGCGAGCTGGCCCTTAACCAGCGGCTTTCGCCGGATATATACCTGGCCGTATCACCCATTGTCAGTAAGGATGGGACCGTATGTATAGGTACGGATGGCGAAGTAGTAGACTATGCCGTCGTTATGAAGCGGCTGGACGATGAACGTCTGCTCAACCACCAGCTGGCCTACGGGCAGGTTAGCGTACCCTTTGTTCAAAAACTGGCCCAAAAGCTGGCGGCCTTTCATATGGCCTCGCCCCCTACCCATACACCCGTCAATGTGGAATGGAAGAAGGACGACTTCATGGAAATTCTGGAACACAGCGACTGGATGGCGATTCACCTGGGCACAGAGTGGCAGTCGAGGGTGCAGGAATGGACCCGGCTCACCCACTGGGTCATTGACCATTTTGCCTGGCGGATGAAGGAGCGTATGGAGCAGGGCTTCCAGCGCGACGGCCACGGCGACCTTCATTCGGGCAATATATTCATGTACGAAGAGGACCCCGTTATTTTTGACTGCCTCGAATACGACGAAACCTGTCGCCGTATTGACGTCCTGAACGAGATCGCCTTCTTCTGCATCGACCTGGACCTGTATCAGCAGCCGCAACTCCGAAAGGCGTTCATGGAGGCCTATAACGAGCAGTTTCAGGTAATGCACACGCAGGAGGATGTCATCCTGTTTAAGTACTACTGCCTGCACCGGGCCTGCACCCGTCTCAAGGTGGAGATTCTGAAAGCCCGTACGGATGCGGTACATGTAGACGAAACCTCCGCGGCTGACTATGTTCAGCTGGCGGATACGTATGCTGACCAGCTCCAGACGCTTCTGGAACATTATATTACCTACGAACGGGATGTAGCGGGCCACGCACCGGTAGCCGGCAAATAAGTCGGCTACCGGCCAACGGCCTCATGTACTATCTTCTAAGTACCCTTCTGGCCCCTTCCTGAATAAAGCCCAGCCCGTACCCAAACAGCTGGACAAAAGCTGCTACGATACTGAGTGCACCTACTTTAAGGCTTTTGGTTCGGCTGGTAGCATCCAGAAAAATGAGTACTATAAATAGCGCCAGTCCCGCCAGCGATAGCCAGAAAAAGGGCTCAAATACAAAGTACCAGACCGGAATAAGCAGGCAGAATAGTACAAACGCCGACGGAAAGGCGTGTACCGGCTTGATCAGCTCCAGACCCGGGTGTAGCTTGTCCAGAACAAAACGCGTGCGGCCAAACGAGTGGACCTGCCGGAAGAAGTCCCCGAAGTTGCCCCGGCGCTTGTGGTACACAAAGGCCTCGGGGATAAGTCCCATGCGGTAGTTGTGTTTCTTTAGCCGGATACCCAGCTCAATGTCCTCCCCCATATCCCGCTTGGCAAAGCCTCCGGTTTCGCGGTAGACCCGTCTGGAAATCCCCATGTTGAAGCTTCGCGGCTGAAACGCTCCTCCGGCGTTATTTTTTTTGCCGCGTATACCTCCCGTAGTAAATACCGAAGTCATAGAGTAGCTGATGGCTTTCTGCAGATCTGAGAAGTTCTCATCGGCCGCATCCGGCCCTCCGTAGGCATCCAGAAAGTCGTCGCTAAGGCGCGTGTTGACTACCTCCATGTACCGGGGCGGGATGATCGTATCCGAATCAAATACGATGAAGTAGTCACCGCACGCTTTTTCAAAACCAAAGTTACGGGCAAAGCCCTGCCCCCGGTTTTCTATCTCAAAGTACTTCAGGTCAAGGCGGTCGTGGTACCGCTCCACCACCTGATCTGATCTTCTTACTGACCCATCCTCCACCACAATCACCTCAAAATGGGTATAGGTTTGCCGGGTGAGGCTATCCAGGAGCTCTTCCAGCTCATCCGGACGGTTATATACAGGGATTATTATTGAGTACTTACGCATGAATTGTCCTGGAATGGCTCATCAACCCGATCAGGGACGAGCTAGTGGCTACAAAGCCTCTAAAATCTTAAAAAGGAGAGGCAAGGTAAAAAAAAACCGCCCTCCTGCAAACAGAGGGCGGCATTGTACCAGGAAATATCTATGAATACTAACCCTGAGCCATGATTTCTTTCAGGGCCTCTTCGTTGGCTTTAATGATCTTGTCAATATGGGGATTCTCCAGCGCTACCGATAGGAACAGACTCTCAAACTGCGAAGGAGCTATATATACCCCCCGATCCAGCATGGCGTGGAAGTACCGGCCAAACAGGGGCAGGTTGGAGCTTTTAGCCGACGGGAAGTCCGTTACCGTCTGATCTGTAAAGAATAGCGTGAACATGGACCCGATGTGGTTGATGGTATAGGTAAGGCCCAGTCGGCTCAGCGTATCATTGAAGCCACCGACGATCTTAGCCCCAATGGCTTCCAGACGGGTGTACACATCAGGTGTTTCGTTGAGGTAATGCAGCATAGCCAGACCAGCCGACATAGCGATGGGGTTACCAGACAAAGTACCTGCCTGGTACACCGGTCCCGCCGGAGACACGCAGTCCATGATCTCCTTACGTCCACCGTAAGCACCTACGGGCATCCCGCCTCCGATGATCTTACCCAAAGTAGTCATATCGGGTATGATACCGAAGCGCTCCTGAGCGCCCCCTTTGGCCAGACGAAAGCCCGTCATTACCTCATCAAAGATAAGTACTATGCCCTCCTTGTCACAGATGCTGCGCAGTCCTTTCAGGAAGCCCTCCGCGGGCAATACACAACCCATATTACCTACTACGGGCTCAAGTATAATCGCAGCAATGGTACCCTTATTGGCATCGACGAGCTGCTGTACGGCAGCCAGGTCATTGTAAGGAGTCGTCAGGGTATCGTTGGCTACTCCGCGGGTCACTCCGGGACTATCGGGCGTACCAAACGTAACGGCTCCACTTCCGGCTGCGATCAGGAAGCTATCACCATGGCCGTGGTAGCAGCCCTCAAACTTGATGATCTTGTCCCGGCCGGTATAGCCCCGGGCTACCCGGATGGCCGACATGGTCGCTTCGGTACCGGAGTTCACCATCCGCACTTTTTCTACCGACGGCACCATGCTTACTATCAACTCAGCCATCTCGATCTCCTTGCGGGTAGGTGCTCCGAAGGAAAATGATTGACGTATGGCGTCCGAAACGGCTTTCTCGACCAGCTCGTGCGCGTGGCCCAGGATCATCGGCCCCCAGGAGTTGATCAGCTCCAGATATCGGTTACCATCCTCGTCGTAGAGGTAGGCTCCCTTGGCCGATTTAATAAATACGGGTGATCCCCCAACGGCTTTGAAGGCTCTGACCGGTGAATTTACTCCGCCCGGAATAAACTGCTGGGCTCTTTTGAATAATTGTTGACTTTCTATATGATCCATTACAGGAGGTGTTATTACCTTGTATATATCTGTTTTTACTATTTCTAACTAATTCACTACTGCCTTACCGGTACCCAGCGAGAGCCTTCGGCACGAAGGATCGGTGGTATCTGGTTTTCGCGCGACCTGGTAAAATCAAAACCCGAGAGCAGGTACCCTTCCTCCTGCTGGCGGCTCTTCAGCCCCTCAGCCAGGCGGTCCTTATACCGGGCCATCATACGCCCCAGGAACAGCATCTGATCGTACCCCAGGTACGAGTACACCGTGGGCAGGGTTTCGGTCTGCTCGTAGTAGGCCAGACGGAAATTGCGTACCCCTTCCTTAAACAGGTCAATGTACTCGGTCTCGATCAGGTACAGGCGGCCGCCATAGCTGGAAGGCCTTGACCGCTGAAAATCAAAACTGGTGGCCGTAGCAATAACCGGAATGCCGGTAAGTTTGCGGCTGTTCAGTACCGAAAAAAGCGCCGGACCTGTTTGAGGATCGGTGGAAGCCAGGATAATGTGAGAAGGCTTCTCTCCTTCAAACAAGGATATTCTGGCATCTATATCTGCTTTCTGATCGTTGATGCGGACTTTCTCAAGTACCTTACCACCACGACTCTTTATTTCCTCTACGTAAGCCGCCGCCATGGCCGAGTCCTTGGATGAGCCGCCGTAGTAGATAGCCGCCGTGAGCCGCGGGCTCAGCCGGCTTGCCATCTGAGCCGCCTGCTTCATCTGGAACTCTACTGACGGACGCGCCAGATACGAGGTAGTGCTGTTGCTTAGCAGGTTACCATCCGTCGAGAGAGGGTTGAACAGAACAACCTCATTATCCGAGGCAAACTGCGAAGCGATTTCGTAGGTCTTGGGGTACAGGGGGCCTATGAGCAGATCCGACTGCCGAAACTGGTTGTTATTGACCAGGTCCCGCATCGGTTCCTCATCATTATTGATATCATATGACTGCAGGTTGACCAGTATGCCTTCGTCTTTGAGCTGCTTTCGGGCCAGCAGCATACCCTGATAGTAGTCATAGGCAAACTGGTTGGAGCGCGACCGGCGAGACGACTGGAACTCATCCAGGCGGAAGGGAAGCATTACGGCTACATTGTAGAAGCCCTTGTCCCAGTTGCGGGTGGCTTTGGGTCCGGTAGTCCGGGGACGGGGGGTAGTGCCCGCGTTGGCCACATCTCCGCCGAAGCGGTTGGTCAGCCGGTCCGACAGTTCCAGATCAGCCCGGTCGGTAGAAGTACTCTGAATTAGCCGTACCAGTACTCCGGCCACCTCTTTGTCCGTTGGGTACCGCTTCTGGAGGTTTTTCAGCAGGTTCAGGTCTTTGATCTGCGACAGGTACTGCTGCTTAAGTCCCTGCACATCCTTCGTCAATACCGGATCGTTGATAAGCTGCAGGTTCTCCAGGCCTTTGTCGTAGTTGCCCATCGCCATGTTGAGGGCTCCCATCAGGTAGTAGGCCTCGTCCATTTTTTCCCAGTTGGGGTAGCGGCTGAGCAACTGGCGCAGCATCAGGTAGCCATCGTTGTATTTTTTCAGACGGTAGGCAGATAGCGCGTAGTAGTAATGACTGTACGGTCCGTAGGCTGAGCTGGTCTGACTGGTCAGCGGAGCCAGACGGCTCATGGCCTGCTCATACTTTCCCTGCCTGAAGTAGCCAACTGCTTCCTTGTATTTCTTTTCACTCTGCTCAAAGATTTGTGCATTGGAAATACTCGTTCCGTACAGGCCCCACAGGATCAGTAGTAGGAGTATTTTTTTCATAAGATTGTGGATTAGTGAGACTATTCAATAATTACAAAAATCATGCTTATCAACAAATAAGGGTAACGCTCCAGTACAGGAAACGCTACCCTTACGTTACACTTTTATTCTGGCGTAACAAGCATTTTACTTACGCTTTCCTGTACGCTTCTCCAGTTCGGCTTGTTTCTTTTTGGCCTCCTCGGCTTGTTGCAGCGACTTTTCGAGGTATTGCTGGAACTTAGACTGCTTCTTGGGCTTATCGGCGTTCTTGATCCGGTTCTCATCCAAGATCCGCTTGATCTTGGCTTCGTCCACAAATTTCCGGATGATCAGCTGCTGCCCGATTGTCACTACGTTGGATACAAAGTAGTAGAACGTCAGACCAGCGGGGAATGAATTCAGCACAAACATGAACATCAGAGGCATGATGTAGCTCAACGCCTTCATGTTGACGGGTCCTGGCTGAGTAGGGGTCATCTGGTTGTTGTAGTAGGCGTAGGCGATACTCGATCCGGTCATCAGGATGGTGAACAAGCTCACGTGGTCCCCGTAGAAAGGCAGTCGGAACGGCAGGTTCAGTACTGAGTCGTAGGTCGAAAGGTCTCTGGCCCACAGGAATGACTCCTGACGTAGCTCAATCAGGTTGGGGAACAGGAAGAACAGCGAGAACAGGATTGGCATGGTAGCCAGTACGGGTATACATCCACTCAGCGGGCTTACACCTACCTGCTGGTACAGCTTCATCTGCTCCTGCTGCTGCTTGGCCATGTCGTCGGGGTTCTGCTTGCGGATCTCTTCCAGATCCGGCGCCAGCACCCGCATCTTGGCCATACTTACATACGATTTATAGGTAAGTGGCGTCAGGATCAGCTTCACGATCAATACCAGGCAGATGATCAGGATTCCGTAGTTGGAAATGAACATCTCGAGGAAGTTGAACAAGGGCACCAGGAAGTACTTGTTGATAGGCTTCAGGAAAGCATACCCCAGGTACACGTTTTCGTCGAAGTTCTCAGCGGCCACATCACTTACGATGTGATAATCGTTAGGTCCCATAAAGTACTTGAAGCTGGCCCCCTGCTGCAGAGCTGCTACGGGTATGTTGGCCTGTACTTCCATGGTCTTGACCACGCTGGAATCAGCCGTGTTGACCAGTGCTTTCATCGTTACATTCTGCAGAGGCTGCTGATTGGCGATCAGGCCCGTCAGGAAGTACTTGTGCTTCAGCGTAAACCACTGTACTGGCTGCTCGGCCGTGGCCTCCGTATTACCTGCGGGATCCTGGCTCAGGCTGTTCAGTTCGTCGGTATAGTAGTTGATCGTTACTGCTTTGCGGTTTTCCTCCATGTTGTTTTCGAGCTGGAGCATATCATTGCGCCAGCCAAACTGCAGGGCCTTGCCGGCAGTACCTACACCGTTGGCGCGGATACCGTAGTCAATCACATAGCCGGTACCGTGTACCACGTAGGTCTGCTCCACAAACTGGTTACCCGCCAGAGCCATCCGGTAGGAGACTACTGCCGAGTCGTTTTCGGCCAGGGTACGGTTGGTAGCGCTGGTCGTAAAATACAGATCCGTGAGGTCTATATTACCACGCTGGGTAGGCAGCTCCAGGCTGAACGAATTATGGTTGCCGGAAATAAGATAGAGCGGCTTCTGATCGTACGTTTTGTACTTTTTCAGTAGCAACTCCTTTATTATACCTCCCTGACTGGAGAAGGTCACACGTACGTCGTTAGTCTCAATCACTACATCCTGGGCCTGTCCCTGGGCTGCCACCGCAAAGTCGCCGTACTGGGCTTTGATCTGATTAGAGTCGGGCTGAGTAGCTGTGGCTGCCGGAGCTGTAGTGGAGGGGTTTGTAGTTTGTTGTTGGGTTACCGGCTCTGGTTCAACGGGCTTGGGAACCAGTAGTTGGTAGCCAACCAGCATTAGTAGGATAAGTACTAAGCCAATTACCTGATTTCTTTCCATTCGTAACTTAAAAAAGTAGTAAAAGTAAGTCCCGTATCAGGTTTACGATACGGGACTGCAAAGGTAATGAAGATTTTCGGGATTGGGTTCCTTACAGGTGAGGAATGGTTAAATCAATGCATAACCGCCCGCTTTTGGAGTGAGTAAGCCAGAGCTGACTTCACAAAATTAACAAAAAGCGGATGCGGATTCATCACCGTACTCTTCAACTCGGGGTGGAACTGTACCCCCATGAAGTAAGGATGTCCCGGTATCTCTACCATCTCTACCAGATTGTTCTCGGGGTTGATACCGGTTGCCAGCATCCCCCCCTTCTCAAACTGCTGTAGATAATCATTATTAAACTCGTAGCGGTGGCGGTGGCGCTCGCTGATGTTCAGACGACCGTATATCCTGTGCGCCAGTGTATCCTTCTTGATGCGGCAGGCATACGCGCCCAGTCGCATGGTACCTCCCTTATTGGTGATATCCTTCTGATCGGCCATCAGGTTAATTACCGGATGCGGCGTGTCAGGATTCATCTCTACCGAGTGAGCTCCTTCCAGACCAAGTACATTGCGGGCGTACTCGATCACAGCCATCTGCATACCCAGACAGATACCGAAGAACGGGATGCCATTTTCGCGAACGTAGCGAATGGCTGAAATCTTACCCTCAATACCACGCTCTCCGAAGCCCGGTGCTACCAGCACACCGTCGAGGTCGCGTAGCTTCTCCTCGGCATTCTCAGGCGTAAGCGACTCCGAATGAATCCACTCAATATTAACCTTACACTCATTCTCAGCGCCGGCATGGATGAATGACTCCACAATGGACTTATAGGCATCGTGCAGCTCCACGTACTTACCCACCAGACCAATACGTACGGAATCAGATGGGTTTTTCAGACGGGACACGAACCCTTTCCAGGCGTCGAGGTCGGCATCCTGGTCGTTGTAGATATCCAGCATGTACAGAGCCCGCTGATCCAGCCGCTCCTTACGCATCAAGATGGGTACATCGTAGATGGTTTCGGCATCCATCGCTTCGATCACCGAGCTGGTCTGTACGTTACAGAACAGGGCGATTTTCTTACGGAGATCAGTGGGAAGCGGGTGTTCGGTCCGGCATACGAGTATATCCGGCTGCACGCCCGACTCCTGCAGCTCCTTTACCGAGTGCTGGGTAGGCTTGGTCTTAAGCTCACCGGCGGAGGTGAGGTAAGGGATCAGGGTCAGGTGAATGACCAGTGTATCGTTTTCGCCTAGTTCAAATTTGATCTGACGTACAGCTTCAATGAAGGGAAGCGACTCAATATCACCCACACAACCACCGATCTCGGTGATCACCACGTCGTACTCGCCCGTCTGCCCCAGCAGCAGCATGTTGTTTTTGATCTCATCCGTGATATGAGGTACTACCTGTACGGTCTTGCCCAGGAAGTCGCCCCGGCGCTCCCGCATGATAACGTTGTAATAGATACGTCCGGTAGTAATGTTATTGGCCTGCGAGGTACGTACGTTCAGAAAACGCTCGTAGTGCCCCAGGTCAAGGTCGGTCTCGGCACCATCGTCCGTTACGTAGCACTCGCCGTGCTCGTAAGGGTTGAGCGTACCGGGATCCACATTGATATATGGATCAAATTTCTGAATAGTGACTGATAGTCCTCTGGATTGTAAAAGCTTGGCCAGTGAGGAGGCTATAATGCCTTTGCCAAGTGATGAAGTAACGCCGCCCGTAACAAAAATGTACTTAGCGGTCTTTTGCCCTGTAGAAGCCATAAGACTATGCTATTTTACTATGATTACGGGATACAAAGGTACAGAAAAGGCAGAAGAGTTCCTGCCCTTCTGCCTAAAAATAAATTATTTTAAATAGTCCCTGTACGCGGAACTTTTTCTCTGTCAGGACAATCTGTCCTTGAAGCTTTCGTAGCCGTACGAACGCACCAGCTGGAAGCTCTGGTCCTTCTTCCAGATACCAATTGAGGGCAGATTAACCCCATTGAAGGTAGTGGTCTTAACCATCGTATAGTGGATCATATCTTCAAATACGATCAGGTCGCCGATCTGCAGCGGCTGGTCGAAGGAGTAGTCGCCCATGAAGTCACCGGCCAGGCAGGTCATACCACCCAGTCGGTAGGTAGGCTTACCTTCCTGAGGCTCGTGGTACGCTCCCTGGATGTAGGGCTTGTAGGGCATCTCCAGCGTATCGGGCATGTGGGCCGCAAAGGAGGTATCCAGTATGGCTACCTGCACCCCCTGGCTATCGAGCACATCCAGCACATTGCTCACCAGTACTCCGGTACGCCAGGCAATGGCGGAGCCCGGTTCCAGGATTACGTCAAGGTCATACTTCCCCCGGATGCGCTTCACCAGTTCGATCAGCAGCTCGATGTTGTAGCCCTCGCGGGTCATCAGGTGTCCACCGCCCATGTTGAGCCATTTAGCCTGGTGGAGCAGGTCGCCAAAGCGTGCTTCCAGGGCCTCAAGGGTACGCTCCAAGGTGGTGGAATCATTCTCACACAGGGTATGGAAGTGAATCCCTTCAATTCCCTCCGGTAGCTGATCGGGCAGCTGGTTACGGGTGACGCCCAGGCGTGAGCCCGGTACGCAGGGGTTGTACATATCGGTAGCTACTTCGGAGTACTGCGGGTTGACCCGGATGCCGCAGGAGATCCGGCGGTCGGGGTTCTGCTGGTTAAAAGCTTCCACCCTCTCCCGGAACCGCTCCCACTGCCCCATGGAGTTAAAGGTAATGTGGCTGCTCCGCTCCATTACCTCCTCAAACTCATGATCCAGGTAGGCCGGCGCGTAGGTATGTGACCGGTACCCAAAGTAGTCATTGATCAGTTTTATTTCATTCAGTGAGCTGGCCGTAGCCCCGCTCAGGTACTCCTTCACGATCGGGAATGCGCTGAACATGGAGAAGCCTTTCAGCGCCAGGATGATCTTACATCCTGCGGCTTTCTGCACGCTGTCAATAAGTTCAAGATTGTTGCGCAGGAGTTGCTCATCCAGCACGTAGCAAGGTGAAGGTACCTTGGTATAGTCAATGGGCATTTTTATCTTTATTTATAGAAATGTGTAATCGGATGTCTTAGATTTGTCTGCAAAGTAACGCAATAGTCACACAACAAATTCAACCCTCCATGCCTTTCCTGGTACTTGACATTGAAATGACCGGCCCCGAGCCCGGCTGGAACGAGATCATACAAATCGGTGCCGAACTCTTCGACGACCACTGGAACTCGCTGGGTACCTACCTGCAAAATGTATACCCGGAGAACGAAGAAGCCTTTACGGCCAAGTCGGAAGAAGTACACGGACTTTCGCTCGATGACCTCGAAGACGCGCCCATGATCTATGATGTTCTGCCCGAGTTTGAGGAGTGGGTACAGACCCGTCTGGGACGGAAGAAGGGAACCGCCCAGAATCCACCAAGCCTGTTTGACGTAGTAATTTGCGGGCAGAGTGTCATCTATGATATCAACTTCCTGCGCTACGCCTATCGGCAGGAAAAACTGAAATGGCCCTTCTCCAACAAGATGGTTGACCTGCATACGGTGTCCTACCTGTTTTTTATGATCCTGGAGAAGAACGGACAGTCGGTGCCCCGTACGCTGAGCCTGGGAGCCGTAGCGAAGTACTTCGGATTTGAACGGGAAGACCAAACGCACAACGCTCTGGAAGATGCCCAGCTAACGGCCCGCTGCTTTAAGGAGTTCTTTAAACTGGTAGACAAAGTAAAACTGGTATGATCAACTACAATCCGAAGGAATGGTGGGGATTTATATTTGGCTTTCATAAGGCGGATACTGTTCGTAAGCTGGCTCCCCTACTGGTAGCCATAGCAGCTTACTCTACTCTGATCGCCTACCTGATAGTAGACTACTGGGAGCTGGAGTCCACCTCTGACCTGAAGAATATCTCCCTGATGCATTCTCTGCTCGGATTTGTAATATCCATGCTGCTGGTATTCCGCACCAATACCGCTTACGACCGCTGGTGGGAAGGGCGCAAGCAGTGGGGCAGTCTGGTCAACAGCAGCCGGAATCTGGCCCTTAAGATCAACGGACTGCTTGGTCCTGAACATACCGAGTACCGGGAGTTCTTCCGGACTATGATCCCCAACTTTGCATTCTCTCTCAAAAATCATCTGCGGGGCAAATACCTGGGCGAGGAGCTGGAATCAGCTCAACTTTTTTCGATTGACGACCTGCGCCCGAATGAACACGTACCGAATCAGGTAGCAGGACTCATCATATCGAAAGTACTTGAGATGCAGCGCCGGGGCATCCTGCTCCCCGAGCACATGCTATTCCTAAACGATGAGCTGCAATCACTGACCAACATCAGCGGGGCCTGTGAGCGGATCAAAAATACTCCCATCCCCTTTTCGTACAGTTCCTTTCTGAAGAAGTTCATCTTTACCTACTGCATCACCCTGCCTCTGGGGTACGTCTTTAACCTGAATTACCTGGTTGTACCTTTTGTGATATTCGTATTCTACATACTGGGAAGCCTCGAAGTCATTGCCGAAGAGATTGAAGACCCTTTCGGTGAGGATGCCAATGACCTGCCTACCGATACGATCTGTATCAACATCCGTAAAGCGGTCAAAGATATTTTCAATACCGAAGTAGCCTATCCGGTCTAGATACTTGCGGTAAGGGTAGCCCCGCTATCCGTTATTGAGCGTAGAAATCAGCCAGGGTCTGTTCGGCGGGCCGGTGCTGGGGCGAATACCAGTCCCGTGCCTTTCGGCCTTTTTCCAGTCCCGGAAACCACTTCCACACAAATCCCCCCGCCATCCACTCCCGGCCCCATACCTCCTCAAAAAGGGCTTGGTAGGCAGCTACCTGTAGCTGCTCATTTTCGGGCTGCGACTGATCGGTTTCCCAGGGTTTGCGGGCGGCATAGTCGGCACTGCGGTAGCCATACTCGGTAAATAGTACCGGCTTCTGGTGCTTGCCGGCGTAAGCTCCCATAGCTTTGAGGTGGGTTTGCCAGCCCTTTCGTAGTTCGGCTACCGAGGGGTGCTGCTTTTCTGATAACGGAAAGTACGCATCGACCCCGATGTAGTCCAGCTGGTCCCAGAATGGCACGTTCTGGTAGGTATCCCAGTTTTCGGCGTAGGTGAGCTGGCCTTTATAGATCCCTTTGATCTCCCTGATGATCCGGTGCCAGAACTGCGGCCGCTTGGCTACAAAGTTCTGCATCTCGGTAGCTATGCAGTAGATCTCCGCGTCGGTGGAGTCGGCTACCCGGGCAAACTCCAGCAGGTACTCGCCGTACCCTTTTTCAAAGGTGGCCCAGTCAGCCTCGGTCGTGAAGTTGAGGTGGCCCGTAAACCCGCCCCGGCCTATCCAGACGTGCGGCTTCAGCATGACTTTGAGCCCCTGCCGGTGCGCCATCCGGATGGTTTCGGCCGTTCCCTGGGGTGTTTCGCCCCACCATTTCCACTCCCCGCTCTTACCCGCGTAGTGAAACCCTGGCTTTCCTTCCTCCACAAATCCATATGGCATCACCGACACCCACTCAGCATGTACCTGGCGCACGGGTACAAACACACTATCCGTCACCGGCTCCCGGGGAGCTACCAGCGATACCCCCTTAATCTTCTCCCCCCCATACTGGTACGAAGCCCCGGTCGTGTAGGTACTGCATCCACTGAATATACCCGGCAGGAACAGCAGCAGCAGTAGCCATATACCACTATGCCGCAGGGTATACCTGCGAAAAAAAAAGTTTGTAGAGGCCTTTTCGTTCAAAATCATAGTGAGATTTAGCTATATGGCAGGAATTTCTCAAAAAGGGTCGTAAAATCAATTATCAAAACAACAATATGGGCTATACTTGTAAGATAGTACTATAAAAATTAAACTAATCCAGCTAAAAATTGCAGAAATACCAGTTGGAACAAATTTTTTACTTTTATGCTTATCATATAAACGGGCAGAAATATGCCTATTTTTTAACGAAATATTTATAAAAATATATGAAAAGCACATCATTCATAGTAGCCATTGCCGCAATTTTTGCCTTGATTGCTACTAGTGCCTCTGCTCAGAGCAAGGTACAGGTAGATCCGGGTGTTTCAGTGCATAACTATAAGCATCCTAACAAGGCCCAGAAAGCCAAACAACTCAACGACGACCGGAATACTGTAGAAGTACCGAGCATTGGGCTGGTGGAGCGGGTGACTACAGCCAGGGAGCGCGGAAAAGTACGTCATACGCCTAAGTACGCCAACCGCCCTGCGGCGCTGGCAGTACCCGTTGGTGGTGAAAAAGAAGGATCGACTATCAATCCGTTGAACTCACCACGCAACTACAAAACCAAGCCTGCTTCCAAACCTTCCAATTCGAATACGAGTGTAGCGGATCTGCCCAAAGCTGGCAAACAGAGCCAGACCGGCAACTAGCACATCCTAACCAATAACTACCAAAAGCGGGAAGCCAGTGGCTTCCCGCTTTTGTTTACTCTCCCAGAAACTGCCGCAGGTAGTTGCGACTGGTCAGGATCGCGCTCTTGACATCCTCTATATGGCCCTCGTAGGCTTTGTCTTCCACTTCGATGACCACCGGGCCACGGTAACGCACATCGGTCAGAGCCGCAAAGAAGCCCCGCCAGTTGACATCGCCCAATCCGGGCAGCTTGGGCGAATGGTACTCCAGCGGATTAGCCATGATACCTACCCGATCTAGCTTGTCGCGGTACAGCTTTACGTCTTTGAGGTGAATGTGGTGCAGGCGATCCTTGTACTGATAGATGGGCTTGATCTCATCCATCATCTGCCAGATCATGTGCGAAGGATCGTAGTTGAGGCCGAAGGCCGGACTGGGTATAATCTCGAACATCCGATCCCATACCGCCGGGCTGATGGCGAGGTTCTTGCCACCGGGCCACTCGTCGTTGGTAAAGAACATGGGGCAGTTTTCAATCCCGATCTTGATATTATTCTCCTCAGCTACCTTTACGATGCCCGGCCATACATCGGCAAACTGTTTGAGGTTGTCCTGTATGTTCTGGGCAGGATTACGTCCGATGAAGGTATTCACTACCGGTACACCCAGACGGGCCGCTCCCCGTATTACCTGCTTGATGTGCTCCACGTAGAACTCGGCCTTGGCCTGGTCCGGGTCGAGCGGATTGGGGTAGTACCCCAGGCCCGATATGGTCACACCGGCTTCTTTGAGGGTGTAGCGGATATCAGAGACTTTCTGATCTGTGAGACCTTCCACGTCGATATGGGTTACTCCGGCGTAGCGGCGGTTGTCGGCATTGCCACTGGGCCAGCACATTACTTCCACGCACGAAAATCCGTGGTTGGCGGCAAAACTAATGACATGTTCAAAACCAAAATCAGCCAGAATAGCACTTACAAATCCTAATTTAAGCATGTGAGTTACGAGTTAATAAACCAGTTCAAAGTTGACATCTATTTCTAAAAGAAGATCCGGCGCCGGATTTCATGCCCTAAACTTAACCTTTCTTGTGCTGGTTAGTACTACGTGTCACCAACCGCACCTACCTTTGCCGTTGAAAAACGAGTACTACATACAGATTCAGGTCACGGATGAGCAGAAGGCGTACGCCCGCAGGCTGGTAGAACACTCGCTCCGCCACCACCAGGTCGCCAACATCTGGGATGCCCATTCGAACAGGCCCCTCCACACCCGTCTGCTGAGGTACACCGGCAGCCTGGGTGAAGTAGTGTTTGCGGATATCTACCAGCTAGCCCGGCCGCGGAAGGCCTTTGGCGCGGTCAACGGGCAGGACTGGGGGCAGGATTTTGTTCTTCAGACAGAAAATAGTATCTTCAGCCTGGACGTGAAATCCATGAAGCGGCGGTCGGGGCGACTGGGGGCTGATTACGTACTAAATATCCCCTCTTCGCAGCTTCATAAGCCAGGTTCGCGTACTTCGCACTATTTTTGCTTATCGTTTCATCAGTCCGAACGACGTGGCACCGTAGCCTCCCTGCTGGGATTTATAGATAAAGGAGCCGTAGAGAACAAAGAACTAGGTACCCTGTACCCGGCTGGTACTGAGCGCCGCCGCGCCGACGGCACCACCTTCCGGTTTGAGGAAGATACCTACGAGATCCTGTTCGGAGACATAAGCTCACCTCTGCTCACCGAGCGGATCAGGCGGTGGCCGGGCTACCGAAAATGCATGTTGTTGAAAACAAAAGAACCAGATTGACTATTTTTTATTTACCCCAATTAACTACCAGTTACCGACCACATGGCATCCTTAGTGCGCACTTACCAGAAGAAAAAACTACTTGGTCAAATATATACCCCTGCGCACATTGTTGAGAAAATCCTGGATGAGGTCAATTTCAGAAATGAAGCCGTAGTCGGCAAAACTATCCTGGACCCGGCCTGTGGCGACGGGCGATTTCTGGTAGCTGTGGTCCAACGAATTATCAAGTACTCCCCCGCCCACTCCTTACAGGACAACCTCCACAAAGTATACGGCTGGGATATTGACGCCGAAGCTCTGTCGCTCTGCCGGGAGGCCCTCGACGAACTGGTAGCTCCACTGGGACTCTGCATCCAGTGGAAACTGTATCAGCTCAACGCCTTCGACCAATTGCACATTCGGCAGCGCTTTGACATTATTGTGGGCAATCCGCCGTACATCCGTATCCAGCACCTGCCCGCTCAGCAGCGGGCCTGGCTGCAGCAGCACTACAGCTTTTGCCGGTCGGGCTCTACCGATGCCTACGTGGCTTTTTTTGAGCTGGCGTCGCGTCTGCTGGCCCGGGAGGGCATCTGTGGCTACATTAGTCCCAACTCGTACTTTACCTCCGAAACAGCCCGGCCCCTCCGGCAGTACTTCGCCGAGCACCAAAACCTCCACCTCATTACCAACTTCGGCTCCGTGAGGGTATTTGAAGGCGCCGGTACCTACGCCGCCATTACTGTGTTCGGCACCCAGAAGAGGGAGCAGTTCCGGTTTGAACTGAGCAACGAACGCTTTGAGTACCGGGGCCGGTCCATTCCGTTTGATGAACTGAAGCCACGCGATCTGTGGCAACTATCTATAGTGCCCCAAAAACACATCAGGGGTACGCGACTAGGTGATCTGTGCCGGGTTTCGGTGGGGCTGACTACCCTCTGCGATAGTATCTATCTAATGAAGGTGGAAAGAGAGTCAGAAGAACTGGTAGTAGTGACCAGCAAGAGCGGTGAGCAGTTTTGGGTAGAGAAGGCGATTCTGAAGCCCATCGTGAAGGCGTCGCGCCTGAAAAGTACGGATGATCCCATCCGGGAGTACATCCTGTTTCCGTACCGGGCGGATACCTCCGGAAAGCATGAGATCATTCCCGAGGCTGAGCTACAGGCGTACTACCCCCACGCCTACCAGTACCTGCTCCGCAACCGCCCTATCCTGGACCGCCGCGACAACGGCAAGCCTAACACCATAGCCTGGTATGCCTTTGGTCGTTCGCAGAGCCTGGACCATTCCTTTGGTCCCAAGATTATCTTCTCCCCCATGAACCGGGAGCCCAACTTCGTGTGGTACCCTAATCCGGACTGTACGGTGTACTCGGGTTACTATATCAAATTTGAAGGAGATGGGGCCACGCTGGCCCGGATCCTGAACTCCCCCCTGATGGCCGACTACATGACCATAGCCGGACGCGACTTCCGCGGGGGCTGGAAGGGGTACAGCAAGAAGATCGTGGAGAACTTTATTGTACCGGCCACCGAACTGGCCCGGCTGCACCCCTAGATACTCTGATCTACTGGTAGTCTTAGGGTAGATTCTGATCTATCGATATCAAAAGGCGAGAAAGCAGGAATAGTGGCAAAAGGATATAAATAAAACCTTTTGCTACTACTCCTGCTTTAAAAAGGTGTAAACACACTAAGCAGCGTTGACGATGGAAGAAGCTATTGAAACCAACTGGGATAAGTTATATGCGGCACTGGATGGGTACTGGGATGCATTCATTGCCGCCATTCCGCGCATCGGACTAGCCATCCTGATCATTGTGCTGGGGTTTTTGATCGCCGGCGTTATCGGACGCTTTACCCGCAGCCGCATGGAGATACGCACCGAGGACCCGCTCATGAGTACCTTCGTGGGCAATACCATCAAAACCATTCTTGTTGTAACGGCCATCATGCTGGCCCTCCAGACCGCGGGTCTGAGCGGAATAGCCGGTGGTATTCTGGCTACGGCCGGAGCCTCCGCCGTAGTACTGGGCTTTGCCTTCAAGGACATTGGCGAAAACTTCATTGCCGGTATTATCCTGGCCTTCAATCGCCCTTTCAATGTCAATGACACGATCCGGGTGGGTGATGTGCTGGGTAAGGTAAAAAGCCTGCAGTTCAGGTACACGCACATCAAAACCTTCAATGGTCAGGATGTATATATTCCTAACTCAGATGTACTCACCGACCCGGTAACCAACTACACCGAAGATGGCTTTTTTCGCTGGGACTTTGTAGTGGGTATCGCCTACGAAGATGATATCAACGGTGCCAAGGAAATCATACAGCATATACTGGATACGCATGAACATGTGGTTCATGACGACGTGCACGAAAACTTCGTAGCCGAAGACGAACTGGCCGCCAGCACCGTCAATATAAGAGTGTACTTTTGGGTTGAAACTCTTGATTTCAGAAGGGCGGCGCTGATCACCAAAGGAGAAGTAATCAGGAATGTAAAGGTAGCACTCGAACAGAATGGCTACAGCCTGCCAGCCGATATCCGCGAGATAAAGCTATATGGAAAGGAGAAGAATATACCGGTGTTCCTGCAACAGCAGGATGACCTGAAACCCTGATTACTACAAGGGTACTAAATAGAAAGAGGTGGATCTAGTGGACCCACCTCTTTCTATTTAGCTAAGGTTATGATATTTTGATCTGTTTGGGAGCCTTGGGTTTGGCTTCCTCTTTTTTAGGTACTGTCAGGTGCAGTACGCCGTCGGTGTAGCGGGCCTCGATGCGGTCCTGCTCACAGGTATCCGGCAACCAGAACGAACGCGAGAACGACTGATAGCTGAACTCCCGCTTCATGAAGCGCTTCTGCTCGTCCTTTTCCTCGTGCTGATCCCGTTTCTCAGTTGAGATGGTCAACCGGCCGTTGTCGAGTACTACGTTGAAGTCTTTCTTCTTCATACCGGGTGCGGCTACTTCCAGGTAGAAGTTGTCGTTATCCTCCCGGATATTCACTGAGGGTACTACACTACCTACCCGCGAGCGGCTCAACATGGGCCAGCTCCAGCTGTACATATCTTCCATGTCCTTGCCAACGAATTCGTCCAGCAGACTTGGAAGGTTTCCATTTCCATTGAACTTTGTGAGTGACATAGCTACCTCCAATTTTAAAGGTTTGACATGTTTAACTATTCATTTACCCCTAAAAGCAAATGAAATACCAGCTCTGCTTTATCAGTTAGAACGTCAGAAAAAACCTGTCAAATTGACACCATTATGTCACCTTTTCTGCAATGTAAGCACATCGACTCATTCATAGCCCAAAAAGAACCCTCAGGTACCTGGCAAGGCTCCTGAGGGTTCATGAACTCCTAACTATATAAGTACCTTAGGCGGGTACCATGGTCTTCTCTTCGCGGTCCCAGTGGCGGTGCTTTTTTATGGCTTCCATGAATGCTTCGGCAAACTCTGCGGCGCGGGCCTCACTCCCTGCGGTTACAACTCCCTTGCTGGACACTACCATGTCACCTTCCTTATCAGCAAAGTCCACCCCCAGTACCACCGCCTTCTGAAGGAGGTAAATTCCATTTCCGGAAGTAGCAATGGGCTTGCCGTGCTTAAAGGCCTCGTTGATGAAGTGGATAGAATCACCCTGGGTCAGCATGGTCTCTACGCTTTGCTTTCCATCGGGTATATAGATGGCATCGAACATAATAGATGCGGTAGTAACGTGGCTCTTGTCCGTCTCGAGCTCCTCGCCGTTGGTAGCCTTGCGCTTGCCCTGGAACTTCGACACAAACTTTGTCATAGCTCCGGCATCCGTCAGCGCCTTCTTGATCTGCATCACCTCATCGTATTTGAAGCCATCCTCGATCAGTATGGCCACCTGGCGCGACTTCACCGACTCTATTTTATTTTTCTCCATGCTCAGGAAGTCCGATGTTTTCACCGACTTTCCTTTTTTCATCTGCTTGGAGGCATCGTTGTTCTCATAGTTGCCGGTAGATGTGGATTCAAATCCTTTGGGTATCTCTACTCCTATTCCTTCGGCTACCCGTTCGGCAAATTCCATGGAGATTTTGGCAAAATGCCCGAGCATACGCTCCCGTATGGCCTTGGTTTCTACCTTGCCTAATTCAAAATGCGCCGCTGACACGATGTGTTTCTTCTCGGGCTCGGTCATCGAATTCCAGAACAAGGTAGCCTGGCTGTAGTGGTCGCTGAAACTCTGGCTGCGGGCCCTGATCTTATGACCTTCTACTTTCTCCATATGGTGTACGTAACCACCTGCGCTCTCCGGTGCCATCATCGGACATCCCCCTCCGAGCGAGTTAGGCCAGTAGTTGACCTTGCCCTTATTGATGGTCTGCCGCATAAAACCCGCTCCGTTGTGGTTGTGTACGGGGCACACGGGACGGTTGATAGGTACTTCGGTAAAGTTGGAGCTATTGAAGCGGTTGAGCTGGGTATCCAGGTAGGAGAACAGGCGCCCCTGCAGCAGCGGGTCGTTGGTTACATCAATACCGGGCACCAGGTTGCCGGGGTGGAAGGCTACCTGCTCGGTCTCGGCAAAGAAGTTGTCCGGGTTGCGGTTGAGTACCATCTTTCCTACCGGCCGTAGCGGTACCAGCTCTTCGGGGATGATCTTGGTCGCATCCAGCAGGTCGAAGTCAAACTTGAATTCATCTTCTTCATCCACAATCTGTACAGCCAGTTCAAACTCGGGGTACTGCCCCATTTCGATGGCCTGCCACAGGTCGCGCCGCAGCCAGTCAGCGTCCTTTCCGGCCAGCTTCTGGGCTTCGTCCCATACCATCGAATGGGCTCCCAACGTAGAGCGCCAGTGGAACTTGACAAAGCTGGCCTTGCCGGCTTCATTGATAAAGCGGAAGGTATGGACGCCAAAGCCATCCATCATGCGGAAGCTACGGGGAATGGCCCGGTCCGAAAGTACCCACATGATCATATGCATACTTTCGGGCATCAGGGATATAAAGTCCCAGAAAGTATCGTGTGCGGCCGAGGCCTGGGGCATTTCGCTATCAGGCTCAGGCTTGACAGCATGCACCAGATCCGGAAACTTGATGGCATCCTGGATAAAGAATACCGGAATGTTGTTACCCACCAGGTCGTAGTTGCCCTCTTCGGTATAGAACTTGGTAGCGAAGCCCCGCACGTCACGTACGGTATCCGCCGAGCCCCTCGAACCCACTACGGTCGAAAAGCGTACGAACACGGGTGTTTTGGTGTTAGGATCGGTCAGGAACTTGGCTTTGGTATACTGCTTGAGCGAGTCATCATACGGCTGGAAGTACCCGTGCGCCCCTGAACCCCGGGCGTGTACTACCCGCTCCGGAATGGACTCGTGGTCCAGGTGAGTCATTTTTTCACGAAAATGGAAGTCTTCCATGATGGTAGGTCCACGTGAGCCAGCCTTCAGTGAATCGTCGGTATGGCTGATTCGTACCCCCTGGTCGGTGGTCAGGTACTGGTCTTTGGGGTTTTCTCTGAATTGCTCCAGCTGCTCATTCTTGCTGTTTTCGTTTACCTTGAAGTCTGACTGGGCATCGAGTTTTTTGTTTTCTTCCATTGTCTTAAAGGTATAGATGTAGGATTATTTGGATTATGTTGATAAGAAGCAGTTGAATACCCTAAAATTTTTTGCCCTACCCGATCAGCAGGCAGCGCTACTAACCCGAAGGCACAGAAGTTTAATGGAGGGAAGAGAGAAAAACTGGAAGTAGACAAAGTAGCGTAATCCGCGCCTAAGAGGCTTGCAGGCACCCCCTAAGACGGGCCTACTTCTGTATTCTGTTGTACTGGATGACTCACGTATCGGGACCTGCTACTCTGCCTGACCTATATACGTTTGTACTATTACCCATTAGGAAATTTTATCCTTTTTAGAGAAAAAATTTCCCCAAAAGAAGTCTGTGCCTACCTGTGCCAATCGTAGTCTCCGTTGCATTAGAATACGATTAGAGTTTTTTCTTCAAAAACAGGCTCCTGCTACTCCTGAAGCTATCTTTTGCCCGGTTACTATCAGCTAACCATAGCGTACCTCTCCACCCATAAATAATGCTTATTTTATAACCTATGCATGTACTGAAGGGTTGATACTAAAAAGTTTCACTCCACTCATCTGGTCATGAAGTCAGTCAAGCTCTCAATAAAGAATAAAGCGGGCGAACCCCTATCAGCACGGCTCGAACTACCTGCCTCCCGCCGCCCCCACAGCTACGCCATATTTGCCCACTGCTTCACCTGCAGTAAGGACCTCAATGCCGTACGGAACATCTGCCTGGCTCTGACCAACCGGGACTTCGCCGTGGTGCGGTTTGACTTCACGGGACTGGGCGAGAGCGGCGGTGACTTCTCAGACACCAACTTTTCGCACAACATAGATGACCTGATGATCGTCGGAGAGTACCTTGAGAAAAACTACAAGGCACCTACCCTGCTGATCGGTCACTCGCTGGGCGGAGCGGCGGCTATCGTAGCGGGCTCTAAGATGGCATCCATTCGGGCCGTGGCTACCATCGGAGCTCCTTCTACGATTTCGCACGTGACGCACCTCTTCAAAGAGGACCTGAGTACCATCGAGGCCGAAGGCTACGCTGAGGTATCCATCGGGGGGCGTCCCTTTACCATCAGGAAGCACTTTATAGATTCGCTTGAACTGAAGGATCTTTCTTCAATTGTAAAAAACATGAGGAAGCCGCTGCTGATCGCCCACTCACCACAGGACCGGATCGTCGACATCCGCAACGCGGGCGAGCTCTACAAAGCGGCCAGGCACCCCAAGAGCTTCCTGTCGCTGGACCGGGCGGATCATCTGCTCTCCGACGAGGAAGACTCTCACTACGTAGGGGATGTACTAAGTAGCTGGGCCAAACGGTACATTGACTTCAAACCCGTTGAACGGGCGGATTCGGATTCGCAGGTAGTAGCCCAGATAGCCGGTGACGACTACACCACCCAGATCCAGACCCGGCAGCATACCCTCATTGCCGACGAACCCGTCAGCCTGGGCGGAAATGACCTGGGCCCCAGCCCCTACGAACTGCTCTCGGCCGGACTGGGTGCCTGTACAGCCATCACTTTGAAAATGTACGCCAACCGCAAGAAGTGGGACCTACAGGAAGTATTGGTACATCTGGACCACGGAAAGGTACACGCCGAAGACTCGGCCCACACCGAAGTGAACCAGACGCAGAAGATCGATCAGTTTACGAGAAATATAGAGCTGGTAGGTAATCTGGACGACACGCAGCGGGCCCGCCTGCTCGAGATCGCCAACAAGTGTCCGGTACATAAGACCCTGCACAACAATATTGTCATCAAAACTACCCTACGTAAGTAAGTACCTGTACATGCTCCAGCTAAGGCCAGCCGTTCCCGACGATATACCCGCACTGCAAAGCTTGATCCTGGACCATGGTGCCAACGAGTGGAACCACCTGCCCGAAGAGGAAGTAAAGGCCCACCTGGCCGCTATCGCGGATAGCTCGGTTCGGGGCGTAGTGGCGCAGGAGGCAGGAGAGGTTGTGGGTGTCATGACGTACGAAATGGGTATCTTTTATCCTGAGTACGAGCCTTCACCCGATACGATACACGGCTACGTAGCCGAAGGAGTGGTACATCGTGACCTGGTAGGACGTGGCATAGGCGTACAACTTATGGAAGAAGTAATCAGGATTCTGGCCGGAGAGGGTATCCGGCACATCTACGCCAAGCGGCACGAGGAAAATCCTTTCTCAAAGCGGCTCCTCGAGAAGACGGGCTTTGAAGAAGTAGCTACCTTCGATGACCCACTCATCCGACCTACCGGCACCCGCCGCACTACCGTGTGTCGATATGTTGTAAAATAGCTACATCCACTCTTAAAAACAGGCTGAAAGTCAGCCTCTCCTTTTGCATTATTCCAGGTCGCCGGAGTATATTTGCTTTTTACTTCAGGACTAGATGAAGCAAATAATCCGGAACCTCTTTCTTTTCAATTCATTAACAAATCTAACATGTTCAGAAGCGTACTGATGTATAGCCTGCTGGCGGTTGCGCCGGCCTTTGGCCATACATCACCTCCTCTTACTATGCCCGCCAAAGCGGATACCGCTAAGGCCGATTCGGTGGCTAAGCCGAAGGGCAAAGAAGCACCCCTTCCCCTCAAAGCCGAACGTACCATTGAGTTTACCGCCCGCGAAGGTACCTGGATGTCGCTGGACGTGAGTCCGGACGGCAAGACTATCGTATTTGACCTGCTGGGGGATATCTACTCCATGCCTATCACCGGTGGAAAGGCGACCAAAGTAACTTCGGGTATGGCCTTTGATACGCACCCCCGTTTCAGCCCCGATGGCAAGAAGATTCTGTTCACCTCAGACAAGAGCGGCGCCGAAAACATCTGGTGGATCGACCGCGAAAAGCAGGATACCGTACAGGTGACCAAGGACAAGGATCAGAACTTCTTTGCCGCTACCTGGACACCCGACGGGGAGTACATCGTAGGTGCACGCGGCCGTCGTAATATCAAGCTGTACCTCTACCACCGCAACGGCGGCGCGGGTATCGAGATGATCGAGAAACCCGAAAAGCTTAAGACCATTGACCCGGTAGTGAGTGCCGACGGACGCTACATCTACTACTCGGAGCGGACCGGTGGCTGGAACTACAACGCCCAGCTTCCTCAGTACCAGATAGGTGTGTACGACCGCGAGAATGGCAAGATGCGCACCATTACCTCCCGCTACGGCTCGGCCTTTACGCCTACCCTTTCCAAAGATGGTAAGTGGATGGTATACGGTACCCGCTTTGAAGACAAAACCGGCCTCCTGATCCGCGACCTGCAGACGGGCGACGAGCGCTGGCTGGCCTACCCCGTACAGCGCGACGAGCAGGAGTCTATCGCCCCCATGGGGGTACTCCCGGCCATGTGCTTCACGCCCGACAGCAAAGCAGTAGTAGCCTCCTACGGTGGTAAGATTTACCGAATCCCGGTAGATGGTGGCAATGCCACCGAGATTCCTTTCCAGGCCGATGTAAAGCTGGAACTGGGGCCACAGCTATCCTTTAAGTACCCCATCGAAGATGTAAAAGAACTGGTAGCTACCCAGATACGCGACGCTGTACCTTCACCCGATGGCAAGAAGCTGGCTTTTACGGTCCTGAACCGCCTGTACGTGATGGATCTGCCCAAAGGTACGCCCCGACGCCTGACTAACTTTACATTTACCGAAGCGCAGCCCGCCTGGTCGCCCGATGGTAGCGCTATAGTATTTACCACCTGGAAAAGCGATGACGGCGGACACCTGTACAAGGTAGCCGTGGGTGGCAAAAACACCCAGCCCCAGCGCCTGACCAAAGTACCGGCCGTCTATACCCATCCGGCCTGGTCGTACAAGCAGGACCGCATCGTGTTCATGCGCGGCAGCAGCGACAACTACAAGAACTCCGTATCAGCGGGAGCAGCCGGCGATACCGAGGATATAGCCTGGATACCGGCCACCGGCGGTGATGTGACTGTGATTGAAAAAGCTTACGGCCGTAGCCGTCCCCACTTTACGAAGGCCGAAGACCGCATCTACCTCAACAGCGACGAGGGACTGATATCCATCCGCTGGGATGGTACCGACAAGAAGGCCCACCTCAAACTGACCGGTATAACTACGTTTGGTACGTCGTTCCAGGAAGGTACCCACTGTATGTTGCCTGACCACCTGAACGATGCCGCCGAGACTACCAAACCCAGCACACCGTCCGTGATCCTGATGGCTCCGGAAGGCAACAAGGTAGTAGCCAAGATCACCAACGAGGTGTACGTAGTCAATGTACCTAAGGCCGGTAAGACACCTACCATATCGGTATCCGATCCGAAGAACTCGTCGTTTCCGGCTCGCAAGATCACCGAGCTGGGTGGTGAGTTCCCGGCTTGGTCGGCGGATGGTAAGCAGGTATACTACTCGCTGGGCCGTAACTACTTCATCTACGACCTGACCAAGGCTGATGCCTACGATGATAGCCTAAAGGTAGCCCTGCGTGAGAAAGCCAAAGCTCCCAAGGACTCTACCGCCAAGGCCGAAAAAACCAAGGAGGAAGAAAAAGATCCGCATTACGTAGCGCAGGAGTTTGAGGTAACGGTGAAGTTCCCCAAGGACCAGCCGACCGGAACGGCTCTGCTCAAAGGGGCCCGCATCATTACCATGAAGGGTGATGAAGTGATTGAGAACGGCGATATCCTGATCGAGAACAACCGCATCAAGGCCGTTGGAGCCAGCGGTAGCCTGGCAGTACCTAAGGGAGCGCAGGTAGTAGACGTAGCCGGTAAGACCATCGTGCCGGGCTTCGTAGATACCCACGCCCACATGTGGCCCAACTGGGGTCTGCACAAAAACCAGGTTTGGATCTATGCCGCTAACCTGGCCTATGGCGTCACCACCACCCGCGACCCGCAGACCGCCACCACGGATGTATTGACGTACAGCGACCTGGTAGAGTCGGGCCAGATCGTAGGTCCCCGCGTGTACTCCACCGGACCGGGTGTAGGCTTCTGGACCTATAACCTCAAAGACCTCGACCATACCCGCAAGGTACTGCAGCAGTACAGCAAGTACTACAACACCAAGACCATCAAGATGTACCTCGTGGGTAACCGTCAGCACCGCCAGTGGATCATCATGGCGGCTAAGGAGCAGAAGCTGATGCCTACTACCGAGGGTGGTCTGGACTTCAAACTGAACATGACGCAGCTCATCGACGGCTACCCCGGCCACGAGCACTCTATCCCCATCTACCCGCTGTACAGCGACGTGGTGAAGTCCATTGCTGATTCCAAAATGGCGCTGACCCCTACCCTGCTGGTATCGTACGGCGGACCGTGGGCCGAGAACTACTACTACGCTACCGAGAAGCCCTACAACGACCCCAAGCTGCAGCGCTTTACGCCTTACGAAGAACTGGCCGAGAAAGCGCGTCGCCGGGGCGCCTGGTTTATGGATGAGGAGCACGTATTTAAGAAGCACGCCGAGTCGATGAAGAAAATCGTTGAAGCCGGTGGACTCTCCGGTGTAGGTAGCCACGGACAGCTACAGGGACTGGGCTACCACTGGGAGCTGTGGTCGATCCAATCGGGTGGTATGAAAGCGCACGATGCCCTGCGGATAGCTACCCTGACCGGCGCCACCGCCCTCGGCCTGGACAAAGACCTGGGCTCGATCGAAGGTGGTAAACTGGCCGACCTGGTGATCCTGGACAAGAACCCACTGGAAAACATCCGGAACACCAACAGCATCAGGTACGTCATGAAGGATGGCCGCCTCTACGAAGGAGATTCGCTCAACGAAATCTACCCCCGCAAGCAAGCCCTCGACAACACCGAGTGGAAAGCCAAGCAGCCGGGGAATGTACCGGGTCTGCGGTAAATTAATCTATATAATTTTGAAGGAAGGGCTAGCCGTGAGGCTGACCCTTTTTGTATATCAATTCAAACTCTGATAAAAGGTAATAGTACTCTTAACTTTATTATAGAAATTCATATGTAACCGTTAGATAAAATTAATAGAAATCACATACTACTATGGCTACATTTTACTAGATTGTAGTTATCAAAGATGAAAGAAACGATAGAATGGCTTATTAAAATCTTATACTTTTAATTAATACTGATATGAATGCTCTGGAATCTCCATCTATGCCAATCAATGGTTATCAAAACTCAAATGCTCAAATGAGTTCCTTAGAAGCTTCTGATAGTACTCCTAAAAAGCCTCTTGAGGAAGCAAAGAAGAACTGTGAGGAAGTAGCTCACATTCAACCTGGAAGTATTAACGAGATGGGTGCAAAGCTCCAACAAATGATACTGAATTATTATCAAGATGTTCGCAAGCAAGCGCAGCAAAGCTTTTATTGTGCTATGGGAGCAGCAATTGTAGGAACTATATTATGGAGTTGTGCAGCATTTATTGATATAAGGTCAGAATCAACTTCAAATTACTCTAGACTTGGCTATATATCAGGTAGCCTAATACAGGTAATTTCAGCAATCAATTTCTATTTATATAACAAAACAGCACGTCAGTTTTCTGCCTTCCATATATGTCTTGAAAGAACTAACCGTTTTTTATTAGCAAATACTTTATGCGAAAATATTACATGCACTATAAAAAAAGATAATATTCGTGGGAGTATTATTAAAAGCGTTCTGGATGCTCCTATGCTTACATTAGATATCATTGAAAATAGAAGAGTTAAAACTGGTTTAGCAAAAGAAGTACAGCAAACTAGTGAAAATAATCAAGTTTAGCCCCGCTCGCCCTGATTTGTAATTAGGCGCGGCCCGGCGAGGACGTAATCAACTAGCCTCTGCGACGCAACAAATAAAATCTAAATATACTTATACTAGCCTCCCATGCCCTACAATGAGATCATTGCCGATAGAATACGTGAACAGCTAGTCGATCTGGCAGGTTTGGAGGAAAAGGAAATGATGGGTGGAATTGCCTTCATGTACCAGCAGAAAATGTGTGTCGGCGTGATCCAGGATAGTCTGCTGTGCCGGATTGACCCTGCCTTGTACGAAGAGGCCTTGGAAAGGAATGGCTGCCGACCTATGGATCTTACCGGCCGACCTATGAAGGGGTGGGTCCTGGTGGATGAGGAGGCCATCCGATCAAGATTGGAATTTGAATACTGGGTTAACCTGGCGCTGGACTACAACAGCAAAGCCCTAGTCTCTAATAAAAAGAGATAGCACTACCACTACGTTATCCATTCGCTAACGGAAGTCCTATTGGCACAGTCATTGCTCTGACAGGGAGTAGAAGTCCTCTTACGAGAAGAAAAAAACATTAATTTTCTATTTCTACCCCTCCCCTTCTTAGATCAGTAGCATGAATCAAATCATTACCCTATGCTTTTGTTGCCTTCTTTGCATTTCATTCAAAGGTCTCTGCCAAACCGATACTCTTTATTGCTTTTATGACGGTGACTGGACGCAAATAACAGACAGTTCGAGGGCCGAGTACAAAAGAGTAGTTTACAACTACGGTAATGAATACTGGCATGTCATTGACTACTACAAAAATGGGCAGGTCTACAAGGAAGGCCGATTTCTTGAAGAAGGTCTTAAGAAACCACATGGTATTTTTGAAGAGTACTATCCGAGCGGACGATTGGAGTCTAAAATGACATTTATGGCTGGCCGACCGATTAATGAAGCGATTGTTTACTACGAAAATGGTCAGATCGATATTTACAGAAAGTACAACAATATGGGTAGCCTGCTAGAAGAAAGGTACTACAAGGAGGACGGCAGTGAGAGTATTGTAGAAAAGCCGGAATTTCCCGGAGGTATTTCCGCAATGTACAACTACTTATCGGCAAATATCAAGTACCCGAAATCGCTTGGAAAGAAAAATATCATGGGCAGAGTCGTAGTAACCTTTGTTGTCGAAACCGATGGCTCCCTACAGGATATAGCTATACGTGAATCTCCACATGATGCTTTTTCAAAGGAAGCCTTGAGAGTAGTTAAGTCTATGCCCCAATGGAAACCCGGAGCAAGGGACCAAAAAGCTGTACAGGTAAAGTTTAATCTTCCGGTTAATTTCTCATTACAATAAGGTATTTAACTATCATACAGTACCCTACTATTCCTCGCTGCAAGCCTTAACTTCCTTCAGAAGCCACTATGCTCTTGTAGTTTCCGAGCTGATACTTTTTCATTATGTTAAATATCAATAGTAAAAAGGCGCCGCTTTGGTTGCTCACCATCCTGATGGTTACTATCCTATTCCGACAATTGGGCTTTTCGCTGCTATCCGATGTAGCTATCGGGCTCCATACTATTATCCTACTCCTGTTCTCGCTCCTGGCCGGACACTACTATTCTAAAAGCAAAACCATCACTAAATCCGACGTTCTTAGCATCCTGGGTATCGCCTTCTCCTCCCTGTTTCTGCTGTGGGATACGATTAGTCTGATACTACTAACGGTATTACTCCTTTTTATTATCCCTGCCGTTTCAAAGTACCGAGACAATAAATACACAAGGGTGGCTGTCCGCTTCTTTTCAATTCTATCATTAGCCCCTTGCATCTTATTTCTATTGCTTACCCTGATCTTTACAGGCTTCGGAGCAACCAGCATAACTCATAACCTACCTTCGCCTGATGGGAAGTTTCTGCTGGTAATTGAAAAACATGACGCAGGGGCAACCGGAGGAAGTACCGAAGTAAGTGTTATGCGTACCTTTGGCGGGCAAGTCCAGTGGAAAAGGCGCCTCTATTTAGGCAGGTGGAGTGACGAACCAGCCCTACAATGGATCGACAACCATACTGTAAATATCAATGGAACAGATTGTTCCATTTTCTTTGAAAATGCAATGGAATAAAACAATCGCAAATCCCCTTGTTCCACCACTCATGGAGCACCGTCACCGTTACTCCGGTACTATCCCCTTGTATTATTTCGACCGCCTATATTTGAGAATGTAAGGGTAAGTTTTTGACAATTAATATATTCTCAGACGCCACAACTTTTAGATGTGTTATCCTGCATAAAGCATCGGTACCTCTCCAGAAGTAGCTACGGGATAGATCAGGCTACTGGTATACATCCAACCTATCCCTGTCGGCCAGAGACAGACCAACTTGCTCGCAACCACCAATAAATCAAGACGATATTATTGAAAACCAGGAATCTACCCCCCAAGGATTGGCAGGCCATCAGAGATCTGATGGTGGAGGTACCCGGGGGAAACGTAGAAATGAGAGACGACCGGACCAAAAAGAAGTGGACGGCTCAGGTAGATGCTTTTTTGCTGGCGAAGTATCCGGTTACTCAGGAACTGTATCAGGAGATTACCCACGGTAATCCCAGTAGTTTTAAAGGCGGTCAGCGCCCTGTAGAGACGGTCAGCTGGATGGATGCCGTGGTGTTTTGTAATACAATATCTAAACTCACCGAACTCAGCCCCTGCTACACTCCACTGCCCAACGAGGACAAAATCACCTTTGACCCAACCGCGAACGGATTCCGGCTTCCCACCGAAGCCGAATGGCAGTATGCGTGCCAGGCAGGTACCCGAGCCATTACTTACGGTGAACTGGACCAGATTGCCTGGTACAAAGCCAACTCCCGTCAGCAAACCCAGGATGTAGGCCAGAAACAACCCAACGCCTGGGGCCTCTATGACATGCTGGGCAATGTATGGGAGTGGTGCTCGGATATATATGACGAAGAGGTCTATGGCTCGTACCGGGTATTCAGAGGCGGCGGCTGGTATGACGAAGAACGCAGTGTAATGGCCACCACCAGAAGGCGAAGCCACCCCATTTCGTTCCGGATCGACGACCTGGGTTTCCGAATCGCCAGAAATAGTACCTAGCCCAGGTGTTGTATCTTTTAGGTATGCATCAGATATGGCTCAAGCTGATATTCCAAACTCATTACCAGTACGTGACCACTCCCCAGACCACCACATGCATGGAACCCCGTATCGAAACCTTAGCCGAGAAGAAATTAGTAGGTAAAAGAGTACGGATGTCCCTGATCGATAACCGCACCGGTGAACTCTGGAGGAGCTTTCTGCCCCGGCGAAAGGAAGTTCGAAGCCAGGTAAGTTCGGAGCTATACTCTATGCAGGTGTATGGACCCGACTACTTCAAGACTTTCAGTCCTGCTAAGGAGTTTGATAAGTGGACGGCCGTAGAGGTAACAGATTTTGCTGCCGTGCCTGATGATATGGATACCTTTACGCTTCCCGTCGGCCTTTATGATGTGTTTCATTACAAAGGGTTGAGTACCAACACCCGCATTTATCAGTATATCTACACCACCTGGCTGCCAGCCTCTAAGTACCAGCTAGACCACCGCCCCCATTTCGAAGTACTGGGAGAGAAGTACAAAAACGGAGATACTGACTCAGAAGAAGATATCCTTCCACCATGGTCTGTGTCCGCACAGACCTAAACATGACTAACATACCATATTAAAGGCCTGTGGAGACACAGGCCTTGGTTAAGGCAAATTCCAATAGTTTTATTGATAACTTTGATTCTACTGTATTCAGCAAAGTTAAAAATGGACATATGCGTTATATGTTTAACAATACCTTAGTGCCCACATTTTAAGTATGGCTTCAAGAATTAGTTATTGTTTTTTTATCCTGACTCTTATTGGGGGCTGTGTCCATCAACCACAACCCTTTCAGATAGCGTTAGCTGGGTATGACATTCAATTTCCAATTACCGTAAGTGATTTGCGAGCGAGTCATACAGATCTCAAAGAATCACTTTCTGCTTTTTTAACAAAAACCAGTCCTGAGTCGGAAGTTACATGGCGCTTTAAGTTTTCTGTTAATGATCCGAGAAGCCAACCATATGGGGTACTTATTACCTTAAAAAATAAAGCTGATAAAATTGACTCAATACGTACTTTTATCGAAAACAAATATCATTTATCCTTTGAACCATTAAAAGAACCAAAACATTTAGGCAAATATGAATACTACGAGCCAGATTCCACATTAAGGATCATGCAAGTTAACAAGGATGTACAGTTAGCAATAAGTAGAAAAAAAGTTTGGCCTGACGGCAAGTACCAATTCACTGATGATGTTGTCATCTATATCAGCTATAACCTTTCTGAAATAGAGAAGGAGAGGTTTGTGCTAAAACAAGGAGAAATTCGCGCCCTTGATTAAATAACGTAATAAGCAAGTGTACTAGTTGAGGGCTATATTCAATAGACATATCCCCTCAGGGGCTTGGTGAGGATGGTGTTCGCTCATGCTAAGCAGCTATCTAACTTTATTGAAAACCAGGAGGTATAGAAGGGGCAATTGAAATAGTATAGCTGCTCGACGCCTTCCTCCTCCCCCTTGGTCTGTGTCTCCACAGACCTGATCAGGCCAACATACAAAGCAAAAGGCCTGTGGAGACACAGGCTTTGGTTAGGATATATGTATAAAATTAGTTCAACTCACCTACCTTTTTTTCTTGCTCAGCCAGCTGCACTTTCTCACCGTTGATGGTGACGTTAGTGGTGTGGAGGCCGGTGGCGTGGTTAATCAGGTAAGGCTGTTCGACGCCTTCGATGGTTACGTTGGTGAGGCGGACATTCTGAATGGGTGACTCCGGGTACCCTTCCAGCCGAACTCCCGTCTTCCCTCCCTTTTTGACGGTCATATTGCGTACGTCAATGTTTCGGATAGTAGGCATGTGGTTGCCGGTATCCTCGTAGTACATGGTGGCAATGATGGTCTGCTCCTTCACCTGACCTACTTCAATATTACGCATATAGATGTTCTCAATGATGCCTCCGCGGGCTGTGTTGGTCTTGATCCGGAGCACCCGGTCCAGTTCGGGGCTGTTCATCTTACAACCTTCGGCGTACACGTTGCGGACACCACCTGATATTTCACTGCCGATCACCACACCACCGTGGCCACTGGCCATGGTGCAATTTTGAACAATGATATTTTCGCTGGGTACATAGATACGACGACCATCGGCGTTGCGCCCTGACTTGATGGCGATGCAGTCATCGCCGGTGTTAAAGTAGCAGTCTTTGATCAGTACATTCTTGCAAGACTCCGGGTCGCAGCCGTCGTTGTTGGGGCCGTCGCTGGTTACGGTTACGCGCTCGATGGTCACGTTGGTACACAGCACCGGGTTCAGGATCCACATGGGCGAGTTGATAAAGGTAACGCCCTCGATCAGGACGTTCTGGCAGCGGTAGGGCTGTACAAACTGTGGACGCAGGTACGACCCGGTGCCAAACTTCCGGTCCTTAACGGGTACCCCGCGCTCGGCCATTCCGAAAAGGGCCGCCCGCTTGTCAGGATCTACCTGACTGGGCTGTCCTTTCTTAAACCCGTAGCGCTCATTGCCTTTCCAGGGCCACCAGTTGGTCGCATCGGCACGGCCATCGAGGGTACCTTCGCCGGTAATGGCTATATTGGTTTGCTCGAAGGCATAAATCAGCGGCGAGTAGCCCATCATCTCCACCCCTTCCCACCGGGTAAATACCAGCGGCAGATAGTCTTCGGGGCGGGTTGAGAAAGAAATTGTAGCCTCTTTGACCACGTGCAGGTTTACGTTGCTCTTCAGGTGAATAGGGCCGGTGTAGAAGTTTCCGGCGGGTACCACTACCCGGCCTCCGCCTTCGCGGTGGCAGGCTTCGATGGCTTTTCGGAAGGCGTCGGTACAATCGGTAGCTCCATCGCCTACGGCGCCGAACTGGGTAATGGGGTAGTCTTTTTTACGAAATTCAGGTTTCTTTATCTGGGCCAGCAGGGCCGGAAACTCCTGCCAGGGATCATCGGCTTGGGTAGTCATGGTAGAATTGGAGACTCGGGTACAACCAATAGAACCAAGAAATATCCCAAAGGTTAGCAGCAGAATGATGGCGCGGGGGTGTATGTGCATAGGTGAGACAGGTAAGTACTGATTAGCGACAGCGGCGTAACGGTCGCTGTACCCCTATGACGATACTCCCCTGCCTCCTCCCTTATGGCCTCAGCAGGTACCTATAACTTTTCCCGGACTACCTACTTCCCGATTATCTTTCTCCGGTGTTCCATCCCCCAGATACGTAGTTCATTGATTACTCTTTCCAGGGTCTGCCCGTGCTCTGTAATGGAGTACTCCACCGTTGGAGGAAAGGTATCATAGACATCCCTCCGGACCAGCTGGTTCACCTCCAGGTCTTTTAATTCTTTGGACAGCATCTTATCGGTAATGCCGTGTACCTCCCGGGCTATCTGCTTGAAACGCTTCTTCCCAAAGGTCAGTGAGACCAGTATGGGCAGCTTCCACCGTCCGTTCAATACATCAAGCGCATCTCTGACGGGGACTATCATCTGCGTACATGCCTCCACGGTATGCTCTACGTCTATTGTTGTTTCCATCGCTGTTTCCTTTTACTATCCTGATGTATAGTGCTATCCGCAAGGATAGTACTATATTTTGTATAGCTAATGTAAATAAGTTTGTCCCATCATCAAAACAATTTTTTTATACCTAAAAAAGTAATGATATGGAAACGACACTTTGGGTACTTCAGGGACTACTGGCGGCATTTTTCGTCATGCCCGTAGTGATGAAACTTACTTCGACCAAAAATCAGCTCATCGAGAAGCAACAGCTAAAACCCGGCGACTCCGTAGTACCTATACGGGTAATAGGGGTACTGGAACTGCTGGGAATCATCGGCATTATCCTTCCGCAGCTAACCGGCATCTTTCCTGTCCTGACACCCCTGGCAGCGGTTGGTTTTAGTCTGGTTATGGTGGGGGCCTTCTTTGTACACCTCAACAAAAAAGAATACAAGGTACTGCCCATGCTGGTGGTGGTATTTGTCCTATCGGCTACGGTAGCTTACTTCCGCTTCTGACGCCGGCCAGGTACCTGACTACACCAGCCAACCGCAGCGTACTATACTATCCAGTATACTACCCCGGGGGCTTACAAAATTCTGTTCCCTCTGGGGTAGTATACACTACTTTTCGCTATTAACTCGTCACTTTTACCTCCCCACTTTTCGCTTTTCGCTCCCGATTCCCCAACTTTGCCGTACAGATGCAGAGGCGTCTGCCATTGACCGGTTCCCCTACATGAAAAAAGTATTATTCATTGACCGCGACGGTACGATCATCGTCGAACCTCCTACCGATTTTCAGGTTGACTCCCTCGAAAAACTCGAGTACCTGCCCAAAGCGCTGTCCAACCTGCGTCGCATCGCCGAAGAAACCGACTTCGAGCTCGTAATGGTAACCAACCAGGACGGATTGGGTACGGATTCATTCCCTGAAGATACCTTCTGGCCCGCTCACAACAAGATGATGCGGACGCTCGAAGGGGAAAATATCCATTTTGAAGCCGTTCATATCGACCGCTCGTTCCCCCACGAAAACGCGCCTACCCGCAAGCCCGCTACCGGACTGCTGACGCAGTACTTTAGCGAAGAGTACGACTTGGCCAACAGCTACGTCATTGGCGACCGCTTTACGGATGTGCAACTGGCGGTGAACCTGGGGGCCAAAGCGATCCTGATCGCGCCCAAGGTACCTACCGAAGGCCTGACCGACGAGCAGAAGCAGGCTACTGCGCTCGTAACGGACGACTGGGACCTGATCTTTGAACACCTGAAGCTACCTGCCCGTACCGCTTCGGTAGAGCGCAATACCAAAGAGACCAAAATAAAGGTGGAGCTGAACCTGGACGGCAGCGGCCGCTCCGACATCCATACCGGACTGGGCTTCTTTGACCACATGCTCGACCAACTGGCGCGTCACTCGGGCGCGGACCTGACGATCAGGGTGGATGGAGACCTGCACATCGACGAGCACCATACCATCGAAGATACCGGACTGGCTCTGGGTGAGGCGTACCGCCAGGCCCTGGGCGATAAGCGGGGTATCTACCGCTATGGCTTCCTGTTGCCGATGGATGAGGCCCTGGCTCAGGTGGCTATCGACTTCTCGGGCCGCCCCTGGCTGGTGTGGGAAGCGGAGTTCAAGCGGGAGAAGATTGGCGACATGCCTACCGAAATGTTCCACCACTTCTTCAAGAGCTTTACGGATACGTCGCTGTCCAACCTGAACATCAAGGTGGAGGGCCAGAACGAGCACCACAAGATCGAATCCATCTTTAAGGCCTTTGCCAAGGCCATCAAGATGGCCGTACGCCGTGACATGAAAGCACTGGATGTACTACCATCTACCAAGGGAGTTTTGTAATTTTTTATAATAAGATTCGGGAAGATCCATTTCCCTCTTTATTTTTGCAGCAGTCTTACCGGAAATCTAAATTATTCAGACATATGTTGACGGACATACTCACCATATTATTCTTCGTTGTTCTGCTAGCGGCAGCATTTATAGTTGGGCGCTGGCTCGAAAACCACGAAAGAGGCTACAAGCGATAAGATTTCAGAAAAAAAGGGACAATAAATTGTCCCTTTTTTTAGGCACCAGCCGCTCCGGTTTTTCCTTTTATCGTTGGCTAATTTTGATTTTTTAGGGGAAATATGTACATTAATACTACTTTTTCACTATACTTTTGAGTATTTTTGGCAAATGCCCGATTTAAGGATTGTGGGAATTGCCACATCCAGACAGCTAAGGTTATGCTTAGGAATGAACCACTAAAAGGTTTATAAACGTTACACTAAGGAAAAACCATCAACCCTAACACACGCACCCTTGCTTAAGCGACTGTTCTTCATACTGGCAACTATCTACTTCATTGGTAAGGCTACCAATGTGATAGATACTTTTTTTGTCGGTGAAGAGACCGCCATTGAATGCACAGGTGAATGTGAAAACGGACAAGAGGAGGTCAAGGGTAATAACTACTTCGATAAGCATTTCAGTAATTTTGAAATGGTTTTTCATAAGAGTTCTATACCTGCCCTCATTCAGATTGCCTACTACTTTAAGTCCAAACTGATTGCCTCTATCCATTCCAATCAGTTTTCCCCTCCACCTGAACTGGTGTAGATTCCCTTCATTATTACCTAGTGCGCTGATAAACAAGAGCATGAGCTCTCATTTTTGCCTGCGCCACTAAAACCGTAAGTAGCTCCTGGTAGTTATTGCCAATGCTTCATTACCCTAATTTATTGTTTCCAACAGCAGTGTCCTCCCATGAGGGCTCCTGCCTCCTTATATCATAAACTACACTCGTTATTCACTCTGTAATTGAAATAGCAATGGCTTTAGCATACGAAAAACTTTTTGAGCAAAACAAGCAGTGGGTTGAAGAAATGAACCGTCAGAATCCTGAGTTCTTCAGCACGCTGGCCAAAGGTCAAAGCCCCCAGTTTCTATGGATTGGTTGCTCGGATAGTCGGGTACCTGCCAATGAAATAACCGGTACCATGCCCGGTGATATATTTGTACACCGTAACATCGCCAACATGGTCGTACATACGGATATGAACATGCTGAGCGTACTTGACTACTCAGTAAATGTACTGGGCGTAAGACATATCATTGTATGCGGACACTATGGTTGCGGTGGAGTAGCCGCAGCCCTTGGTAACAAGCAGGTGGGTCTTATTGACAACTGGCTGCGCAATATCAAGGACGTGTACCGCCTGCACAAAGAAGAACTGGATGCCATCGACGACCAGAAGGCCAAAACCGACCGCCTGGTAGAACTGAACGTACAGGAGCAGGTATATGACCTGTCCAAAACATCCATCGTACAAAATGCCTGGGCCCGTGGGCAGTTCCTGCACCTGCACGGGCTGGTCTATGACATCGCCAACGGCTATCTGAAAGACCTGGACGTGACCGTCAGGGATAACAGTGAAATTGATAACGTGTATAAGTTTGACACTGGCGTGTTAAACTAAATTAATCAAGACTATTTTTTCAAAAGACTAGCGATATGTTAGATAATAATAAGGGCTTTTTTGCCAACATCAAATCAGATTTACCCGCCGGTCTGGTAGTTTATCTTGTTGCGTTACCCCTGTGTCTGGGTATTGCACTTGCCTCAACCGGACGCCCTGATCTATTGTTTTCCGGGGTTATTGCCGGTATAATCGGGGGTATAGTAGTGGGCTCACTGAGTGGATCTCCACTGGGAGTTTCGGGTCCGGCTGCCGGTCTGGTTGTAATCGTTGTGAACGCGATCAGTACCCTGGGTAGTTTCGAGGCCTTCCTGACAGCAGTATGTCTGGCCGGTATTATTCAATTAATAGCCGGATTTCTGAAAGCGGGTGTATTTGGGTACTACTTCCCTTCGTCTGTCATCAAAGGTATGCTGGCGGCTATTGGTATTACGCTGATCCTGAAAGAAATCCCGCATGCACTAGGTTATGACGAAGACTTCATCGGGGACGAAGCATTTGCCCAGATGGATGGTCATAATACCTTCACCCAGATCTACTATGCCCTCAGATACAACAGCATGGGGGCTATTATCATCTCGGCTATCTCACTGGGTCTTCTGATCCTGTTTGAGCAGCCATTTATGAGACGTATCCAGTTGTTCAAGTTTGTACCGGGTGCCCTGTTTGTGGTAATTCTTGGTATCCTGATCAACCTGTTTTTCATGACTTCCATGCCTGAGTGGGCGCTTAAAGGAAAGCACCTGGTACAGCTACCGGTAGCGAGCAGTCCCAGCGAGTTCCTGAGCTTCTTCAAGTTCCCTGATTTCTCAGCACTTACTAATCCACAGGTATATACAGTAGCCTTTACGCTGGCTATAGTAGCCAGTATCGAGACCCTGCTGTGCGTGGAAGCTACGGATAAGCTTGACCCCTTCAAGCGTACTACGCCTACCAACCGTGAGCTGAAAGCCCAGGGTATCGGTAATCTGGTGTCAGGTCTGATTGGTGGTCTGCCTATTACACAGGTAATTGTACGGAGCTCAGCCAATATCGGCTCGGGGGGTAGAACAAAAGCCTCTACGATTATCCATGGCTGTATCCTGTTACTTTCGGCCATGTTTATCCCTTCGCTCCTAAACTACATTCCGTTGGCTTCGCTGGCGGCAATTCTGCTGGTGGTAGGTTACAAACTATCCAAGTTCAGTCTGTACCAGGGTATGTACAAGCTAGGCTGGAACCAGTTTGTTCCTTTTATCGTGACAGTGATTGCTATCCTCAGTACGGACCTGCTCAAGGGAATCGCGATTGGTATGGCAGTGGCCATCTACTTCATTCTCCGTAAGAACTACGAGCATTCGCACCACTACGTTAAAGAGGAGCAATCCAACGGCAATGTGGTTAAGCTGATTCTTTCGGAAGAAGTAACCTTCCTGAACAAAGGTAGTATCAACCATACGCTGGAGGATCTTTCCGAGAACTCAACCATTATCATCGATGGTTCCAAATCGGTAGCGATCGACTACGATGTACTTGAGATTATTGAGAACTTCAAGAAGCACACCGCGCCCCTCAAGAACATTACGGTGAAGACCATAGCCATACCTGAGGTTACGAAGGTAGGAGCTCATTAATAGTTTGAGTATAAAAAAGGGGGAGCCACAGCTAGTAGCTGTGGCTCCCCCTTTTTTATACCCTCCTACAACTCCATTACATATTGCGCCGGTATTGGCCTCCTACCTGGTACAGGGCCGAAGACAGTTGTCCCAGGCTAGATACCTTGGTAGCCTCCATCAGCCCTTCAAACACATTGCCGTTAGCCAGAGCTACGCGTTGCAACTCTTTCAGCTTCGCGTCTGCCTCCTCCTTATTCCGCTCCTGAAAAGCCTTACGCGACGACACGGCATACTGTTTTTCTTCCTCCGACGCCCGTATCACTTCACGTGGGATAATGGTAGGCGATCCCGCCGGATCCAGGAAGGTATTGACTCCAATGATCGGGAGAGCGCCCGTATGCTTCTGCATCTCGTAGTACATGGATTCGTCCTGGATCTTGCCGCGCTGGTACATCCGCTCCATGGCTCCCAGTACCCCTCCCCGCTCGTTGAGGCTCAGGAACTCCTGATAGACAGCCTCCTCTACCAGATCGGTCAGTTCCTCTACGATGAAGGAGCCCTGCAGGGGATTCTCGTTTTTAGTTAGCCCAAACTCCTTGTTGATGATAAGTTGAATGGCCATGGCCCGGCGCACACTCTCCTCCGTAGGTGTAGTGATGGCTTCGTCGTAGGCGTTGGTGTGCAGGGAATTGCAGTTGTCATAGATAGCCAGCAGGGCCTGCAGGGTAGTACGTATATCATTAAAGGCAATCTCCTGCGCGTGCAGACTGCGCCCGGAGGTCTGGATATGGTACTTGAGCTTCTGGCTGCGGTCGTTGCCCTTGTACTTGTGCTTCATGGCTTTGGCCCAGATACGCCGCGCTACGCGTCCCAGTACGGTGTACTCGGGGTCCATGCCATTGGAGAAGAAGAAGGAAAGATTAGGCGCAAAATCGTCGATGTGCATGCCCCGCGACAAGTAGTACTCCACAAAGGTAAAGCCGTTGGATAGGGTAAAGGCGAGCTGCGAAATAGGATTGGCTCCTGCCTCGGCTATGTGGTAACCCGATATAGATACCGAGTAGAAATTGCGAACCTGCTGCTGGATAAAGTACTCCTGGATGTCGCCCATCATACGCAGGGCAAATTCGGTAGAGAATATGCAGGTATTCTGAGCCTGGTCTTCCTTGAGGATATCGGCCTGTACCGTACCCCGTACCTGCCGGAGCGTATGGGCCTTAATCTTCTGATATACCTCAACCGGTAGTACCTTGTCGCCGGTAGTACCCAGCAGCATCAGTCCCAGCCCGTTGTTTCCTTCGGGTATACTTCCCCGGTACTGCGCCGATGCAGGTACTTCAAAGGGCCGGAGCCATCCTTCCTGAATGCCCTGTTCCTTCCCTCCCCGCTCGTTGATATACAGCTCACACTGCTGATCAATGGCGGCATTCAGGAAGAAGCCCAGCAGCATGGGGGCAGGTCCGTTGATGGTCATGGATACCGACGTAGCCGGATCACACAGGTTGAATCCGCTGTATAGTTTCTTGGCATCATCCAGAGTACATATACTGACACCCGAGTTACCTACCTTGCCGTATATATCAGGGCGGTGATCGGGATCTTCGCCATAGAGCGTGACCGAATCAAAGGCCGTGGACAGGCGCTTGGCGGGCATTTCTTTAGATACGTAATGGAAGCGTCGGTTGGTACGCTCCGGACCGCCCTCACCCGCAAACATACGGGTAGGATCTTCGCTGGCCCGCTTCAGGGGAAATACTCCGGCCGTGTAGGGGAATTCGCCCGGTACGTTTTCGGTAAGTAGCCAGCGCAGCAGGTCGCCCCAGTCGTTGTAGCGGGGCAGTGCTACCTTAGGTACCCGTAGCTTCGAGAGCGTCTGTACGTACAGGTCCTGCTCGATTACCTTATCCCGCACGTGGTACTGGTAGGTATCCTGCTTGTATTTATCAACCATAGCGGGCCACTCGTGGAGCAGCCGGCGGCATTCGTGGTGCAGTCGACCTTCCAGCTCCTGACGCATCTGTCTCAACTCCTCATGTATACTTGATTTACCCGCTGCTTCCAGGATTTTCAGGGTACCGTCCAGCTGATACAGCTGCCGGGCCAGGGTAGTCTGTTCCTCCACAAACTGCTGGTAATGGCGGGCGTTCTCTACGATCTCGGCCAGGTACCTGACGCGGTCCGGAGAGATGATCGAAGCCTGGCTCCGGGAATAGGTAGACAGCGGCAAGGGAGCCGTGGCCGCCAGATTTCCCTCCTGCCAGCCTGTCTGCCCGGTCTTCCGGGCTACCAGTTCCATCAGCTTATAGTAGAGGGCATTCATGCCGCTGTCGTTGAACTGGGCCGCTATGGTACCGTACACAGGCAGACTTTCTTCGTCCGCCTCCCAGAGGTTATGATTGCGGCGGTACTGCTTGCGTACGTCACGGAGCGCATCGAGCGAGCCCCGCTTGTCAAATTTGTTGATGGCGATCAGGTCCGCAAAGTCCAGCATATCGATCTTCTCCAGCTGCGTAGCGGCTCCGTATTCGGCCGTCATCACGTACAGGCAGATATCGGCGTACTCGGTGATTTCGGTATCCGACTGACCAATACCCGACGACTCGAGCAGGATCAGGTCAAAGTGAGCCAGCCTGCATACGTCAATCGCATCGCGTACGTGCCGGCTCAGGCTCCGGTTGCCCCCGCGCGTTGCCAGCGAACGCATGTACACCCTCCCTCCGTGAAACTCCGGATTCAGCGAGTTCATCCGGATGCGATCCCCCAGCAGGGCACCGCCCGAACGGCGCTTGGTCGGATCAACGGAAATAATAGCTACGGTTTTGTCAATGTGATCTAACAAAAAACGACGGATCAGCTCATCCACCAGCGACGATTTGCCGGCTCCACCGGTACCGGTGATACCAATAACGGGAGCCTGTAGCTGCCCGATAGCCTGCAGGCTGGCACTGACCGCCTTGAACTCCGGCGTACCATTTTCGGCTTCGGAAATCAGCCGGGCGATGAGCTTTGTATCTTTGGTCTCGGGTAACTTCTTGAGCTGACCGTTCAGCTCCCACAGCCGGGTCGGGAAGTCGCACTGCTGCACCAGATCATTGATCATCCCCTGCAGGCCCATGCTGCGCCCATCGTCGGGTGAGTAGATCCGCGTGATGCCGTAGTCATGCAACTCATCAATTTCGGATGGTAGTATGGTGCCTCCTCCCCCACCAAAGAGCCGGATGTGGCCGGCACCACGCTCCCGTAGCAAGTCGTACATATACTTAAAAAACTCCATATGGCCGCCCTGGTAGCTCGTCACAGCTATCCCCTGCGCATCTTCCTGAATAGCCGTCTCCACGATCTCCTGAACCGATCGGTTATGGCCCAGGTGGATCACCTCTACCCCCGAGGCCTGCATCAGGCGACGCATGATGTTGATAGCGGCATCGTGCCCGTCAAACAGGCTACCAGCCGTAACCACACGAATGGGATAGGTAGGTGTATAGGGTATGGTTTGGGTGGAGGTCATAGTCAGTAGTAGTAATAATTCAAGATTAGATTAGATGCTTTTTCCAAATAAAAAGATTCTTTAACTTGTAAGGAATCTTAACGGATGTTTATTTATAGAATAGTAATCAGTAAACGAAATATGCACGCTTTTTGCTTTCTATTCTTTACACTCACTATTTACTCCCTCTATCTGTAAGAAAGCGTATGAACAAGATCGACTTTAACCCCAAGATAAAACAGCTCAAGAAAAAAGCCCGTAAAAGAAGTCTGCTCGAAACATTTGAAAACGAACTACCTACCTTTGTCGATATTCATGACCTGATTGAAGGTGAAGCCATTGACTACTCCGTTGAAGAAAAAAGGGATATCCGGCACCTCAAAGGCAAGTACGAGCGCTTCTGGCTCGACAGCAGCCGGAATGTAGTTTATAAAGATGTACTCAATATTCAACCCGATGGTAAGGTAACCATCCGATCTGTCAAGAACATCTATGCGGGCATGGCGAGCTATATACTCAACACTACCCTGCAGATCAGCATAAACATGCTGAACGAAGAAACCCCCATTGCTATGAATATGATGATGTTTGTGGGGCGCAATGAGAAGGAGGATATTGAGTGCATGCATGCCCTGTGCCTGTCTACCAACGCCGACAACCAGGCCTCTGTACACCACGAGATACTGGTACCCGTCCTAAAGCAGGAAACGACAACACTGCCGCAGCGTGTTGTCGTTGATTCCCTTGAATTCTTTAAGTTAAACTACCGCTATCCGGAGCTGATGCGTAATCTGCAGCAGCGGACCCCGACGGCTCCTACCCGGGTAAAGTGGTAGGATTATCTATACGTACTGCCGGTTAGTCCTCACCGTTCTTTTTAAGGCGCTGGAGCAGCATGTCATTGAACGTACGCTCCGCCTTGTATAGCTCGGCCAGTTGATTAGCCGATATGACTTTCAGAAACCGGGACTGGTACTCTTTTTCCAGATCCAGTTCTCTCTGCTTCAGGTCCTGTACTTCCTTGAGGTTGGCCAGTACAGCCTCATCGGTAGTACCGGACTGCCGTTTCTCCACGATAATCTTCCGCTGCTGGCGGTGTACCTCGCGGCGCTTCTGGGAGTACTCGTTATAAACAGGCCAGAATCCGGTGGCCTGATCGGGCGTCAGATTCAGACGATTCGTAATGATGGCTATCTTGGCATCCTGAATACGCTGCATCTCCTCCCGGTCATGGCGCTGTGCCCAGGAAGCCGTTGCAGTAGCAAGCAGTACAAATCCTATCAGAAAGAATCGACCCCAAATCGTATTTAGGCTTGATGATTTCATTGTTTCGATTTAGTTGTTGTGGGTTAAATGGTCTCTAATACGGGTGCGTTATCTAGTAGTTGCTGACGGATCACCTCTTCATCTACTCCGTCGAGGTAGTTCATAATGGTAGAGTCCGACGCGAAGGCTCCCTGCACTACCTGGTGCTCGCTCAGGTCATAATAGCTGATATCCTGCTCTTCAAGGTACTGAATGATGGCTTCATCACTTACCTGGCTGAGCGGCTCCTGTCCCAGAGGTCCCTGTGTTTCCGGGTACGTTACCCACACAAGTACCAAAAGCAGACTCAGCGCGGCTGCCAGTCCCACCGAACGCTGCCACGACCAGCTGATTAAGGGCTTGGCGCGCTCCCGTTGTACAGGTATACGGGCCTGTATTTCTGAGGGCAGTCGGTCGAAGTAGCCTTCCGGTACTTCGAAAGGTACTTTACGTTCCAGATCTTCCAGTCGTATCCGATTGTTATTCATGACTTTACTTTAATTGCTTTCTGTATAGGTAAGACAGTATAAGGTATCCAAAAGTTTAATCGGTACCGTTCAAAAAGTCTTCTATTTTTTTCACGGCCCAGTGGTAGGAGGCTTTAAGGGCCCCTACTGAAGTACCCGTGATCTCGGAAATCTCTTCGTAGGGCAGGTCTTCGTAGTACTTAAGGTTAAATACCAGGCGCTGCTTTTCGGGAAGTTTAAGAATAGCTTTCTGCAGTTTCAACTGCACTTCGTCGCCGCTCACCACCGGATCGGACTCCAGCTTTTCGGTCAGCTCGCCTTCTACGTCATGGATCGGTACAAAGAAGCGGCGGCGCTTTTTATTCAGAAAGTTGATGGCTTCGTTACTGGCTATGCGATACAGCCAGGTGTAGAGTTTGGCATCGCCCCGGAAATTTTCGAGGGCCGTCCAGGCTTTGATGAATACTTCCTGGGTAATGTCGTTGGCGTCGTCGTGGTCTACGACCATCTTCCGTACCAGCCAATATACTTTTTGCTGGTACTTCCGCACCAGCTGGTTAAACGCGTTTCGGCGCGTTTCCGGATTACTATATAATTCTAATAACTCTTCGTCGGACATTCTATCAGCAAGCTGAGCTATCTGGTTGAAAGTAACTAGTAGGTGGTGAATCGGAACGGGTACCTATAACGGGCCGGTACCTGTGTCCAATCCTGATCGGGACTGGACACAGGTACCGCCGGATATAAATTATACCAACTCGGTTTTCATACCTCTTGTTTAAAAGACGGGTCTCTGCCGCGCTACTCGCATGCACCACCTACCATTGCTTTCTACTTACGTGCGATAGCCCGCTTGGCGGCCGCTACGATGTCTTCTGCCGACAGACCGTACTTCTTCATCAGTTGGGCGGGGGTACCACTCTCACCGAAGCTATCGTCAACGGCTACGTACTCCTGAGGTACCAGCTGGTTTTTAATAAGTACCTGCGCTACGCTGTCACCCAACCCACCAATACGGTTATGCTCCTCAGCTGTCACAGCACAACCGGTCTTGGCTACTGACTGTAGGATCGCTTCCTCGTCCAAAGGTTTAATCGTATGTATATTAATGATCTCGGCGCTGATGCCTTCGGCTTCCAGCTGCTCACCCGCCTGTATGGCTTCCCATACCAGGTGGCCGGTGGCAAAGATACTTACGTCGGTACCTTCGCTTACCATCCAGGCCTTCCCGATTTCGAACTTCTGGTCTGGATCGGTGAAGATAGGTACTACCGGACGTCCAAAACGCAGGTATACCGGACCATCGTGCTCGGCAATGGCGATGGTAGCGGCTTTGGTCTGGTTATAGTCACAAGGGTTGATCACGGTCATGCCGGGCAGCATCTTCATCATTCCCAGGTCTTCCAGGATCTGATGGGTAGCTCCGTCTTCACCCAGGGTCAGACCCGCGTGCGAAGCGCAGATCTTTACGTTCTTGCCCGAGTAAGCTACGCTCTGACGAATCTGGTCGTATACGCGGCCCGTCGCGAAGTTAGCGAAGGTAGTAGCGAAGGGAATCTTGCCGCCGATGGTCAGACCCGCCGACACGCCGATCATGTTAGCTTCGGAAATACCACACTGGATAAAGCGCTCGGGGTTTTCTTTGATGAACGCATCCAGTTTCAGGGAGCCTACGAGGTCGGCACAGAGGGCTACTACATTGGGGTTTTGCTGACCCAGCACCTGCATGCCGGCTCCGAATCCCGAACGGGTATCTTTCTTTTCGGTAAATGTATATTTTTTCATTACAGACAGTCTATTGGATAGTAAGGTATAGTCAACTACCACGGGGCCAGGTACCCCGGTAGCTGTTTGATTATAGATTAATAGTCACCCAGGGTCTCTTCCAGCTGGGCCAGTGCCGCCGCCAGTTGCTCGTCGTTAGGAGCTACCCCGTGCCACTTGTGGCTTCCCATCATGAAGTCTACGCCGTATCCCATACCTGTATGCAGCAGTACCATCACGGGTTTGCCCTGACCAGCTTTACCTTTGGCTTCAGTCAATCCTTTTATGATTGACGCCATGTCGTTACCTTCTGTGATTTCCAGTACTTCCCAGCCGAAGGCCTCGTACTTGGCGCCCAGGTCACGGTTGTTCATTACTTTCACGGTAGGACCGTCAATTTGCTGACCATTCAGGTCAATGAAGGCAATGAGGTTATCAACCATGTGGTGGGGGGCAAATGTAGCCGCTTCCCATACCTGACCTTCCTGTTGCTCACCATCACCCATCAGACAGTATACAAACCGGTCTTCGCCGTTGAGTTTCTTAGCCATGGCCGCTCCGATGGCTACGGACAATCCCTGTCCTAATGAACCGGAAGCTATCCGGATACCGGGGAGGTCTTCGTGCGTAGTGGGGTGTCCCTGCAGGCGGGAGTCCAGCTTACGGAAGGTAGCCAGTTCTTCAACGGGGAAGTATCCTTTACGCGCCAGCACACTATACCATACCGGAGAGATATGTCCATTAGAAAGGAAGAAAAGGTCTTCGCCCGTGCCATCCATATCGAAGACTCCCTTACCGTCTTCTTCTTTGAGTTGCATGCGTTCAAAATAAAGGGCTACCAGTAGATCGGTACAACCCAGCGATCCGCCGGGATGGCCTGACTGACAACCGTGAACCATCCGGACGATGTCACGACGAACCTGTGAGGCTATTTTTTCTAATTGTTCAATTTCCATTTCGTCAAAAAAAGAAAGTTAATAAATAGGAATTAGTATGAGTGTGCGGTAGGTAATGGTTCTCGTATGATTACTCTCCCAGGATCTGGGTCGCGTGGTTCTTGGTATCTACCTTCTGGATGATCTCTTGAATGGTACCGTTTTCATCAATGACGAAGGTGGTACGGGCTATCCCCATGTAGGTACGGCCGTAGTTGCTTTTCTCTACCCACACGCCGTAGTCTTCCACCATCCGGTGCTCGGTATCGGCCAGCAGCGGAAAAGGCAGCTCATACTTGTCGGCAAACTTACGGTGCGACTTCTCGTCGTCTACGCTTACACCCAGCACTACGTATCCACGCGACAGCATGGCCTCGTAGTTATCACGCAGGCTGCAGGCCTGGGCCGTACAGCCGGGGGTGTCGTCTTTGGGATAGAAATACAGGACTATTTTTTTGCCGGCAAAGTCAGAGAGTTTGACCGTGTTGCCATTCTGGTCTTTGGCTTCGAAAGCCGGGGCCGGACTACCTTGTTGAAGTGCCATAGCTATCTTCTTCTTTTACGGGTTGGAGCTTTTCTTACCACTGGTTCAGCGATTTCGGTGCGCAAGATAGTACTATTTCCTGCTTTGTCCTTCACTTCCAATACCAACTCTCCTTCAAACGGCTGGCTCTCGTCCAGTTTTTCGGACCAGATATAGCGGGTCTTGTACTCGTAGTTCATCAGTACCCATTCCCCGTTGACCAGCGCCCGGAACGAATCGATGCCCGACATGCCGTCACTGATGTAGGCCCGGATCTGTCTCCTGCTATGCTCTACCAGATTTACGCTGGGAGGAGTAGTATCCGTCTGCAGGATAAAGGTACCCAGCTCGCGGGTGCTGAAAGTAACGCGGTCGTCCTGCCAGGTACCTCCCAGAAAGCTGTAGCCGCCCCGGTTGTACCGGTATACCTGCGTCCGCTCCTTATTGATGACGGGCCCGTCGGGGCGGTAGGTTACCTGTATGTAGTGGCGGAGGGGGATCACCGGCTCGTTGATTGTAAGGGTGTTGAGGTTCTGACGGATGGCCAGGTGCAGCGTATCGAACAGACTGGTCGTGTCAAACTTGATGGTCCAGCGGTCCGAGTCATAGGTAGCCGCCTTACCGGGGGCGATGCTGGCCTTGTACGACAAGGGCGTTATGCGCCCGCCAACCTGTACCGAATCGGGCAGGTAGTTGCGCAGGTCAGTCAGGAAAACGGCCGAACCGTTGTCAAAGTAGGCGGGCTCTTCCTGCACCCGACGACGCTCGGTATAGTAGTTGGCAAAAGGCTCCGGGCTGCGGTACCCCTGGGCCGTTACCTTCAGGATATTGTCCTGAGCATCGGCCTGTATGTACTGGGGGCTGGTTTCGGTGGTGGCGGGCTGCACGGCCTCCCCGGTAGATTCACCCCGGATGGAAAACGACAGCTGGGACCAGTTCTCGAAAGAGTCAAATATCTTGATACTTACCTCATGCGTCAGGGTATCGTTTATCTGGAGCTTGCCCTGGTAGTTATCAGTCTTGAAGATATCGAATATATTGCCGTCGGGGTTGTAGAGCTTATAGAAGCGGGTTCCGGTTTCCTGTTCGGTACGGTAGTCGATGAGGTTGTTGTAGTCGCGGGTAGACAGGCTCGGGAACTTCTCCATGTTGTACACAAATACCTCCCTGCCGTCCAGCTTTACTTCAATGCAGTGCAACCCGTACCGGAAGCCCGTACCCGACATCAGGTCGTAAGCGTGCAGCTCCAGCCCGACCTGGCCCGTAGCCCGGATGGTCTGGGGGATGCGGTAGCTGCCGTTGCTCTGCCTCACGGGTTTGTAGGCCTGGCGGTTAAAACGGCCGTTCACCCGGGACTCGATGGTCATGGGGCGTAAAGCCAGGTTCAGGAAGGTAGGCGGGGTATTGTCGCGAATCTCGCGGAAGCCGAAGAACAGCGGATTGAGGTAGTTGTTCTGTGAATCCCGGATTTCGAAATGCAGGTGCGGGCCACCCGAGCCGCCGGTATTGCCGGACAGCGCCATCACTTCCCCCTTCTTATAGGTAAACTGTCCCGGTTCGGGATAGAGATCAATCGTAAAGCTTTGCTTTTTGTACTGCTCCTGCCGTACGTAGTCGCCGAGTTTGCCGCCGAACTTCTGCAGGTGGCCGTATACGGTGGTGAGGCCATTGGGGTGGCGCAGGTAGATGACATTGCCGTAGCCGGTACCCTGCACCGCTACGCGGTACACGTACCCTTCGGCCGCCGCATGAACGGCCAGGCCCTCCCGCTGCTGGGTACGGATGTCCAGCCCGCCGTGGTAGTGGTTGGTTCGCAGGTCACCGAGTACCCCCGCCAGGCTATTGGCTTGTCCGGGCATGATCGGAAAAATGAAATAATCCTTAGCGTAGGACTGCTTCGGACTCTGAGCGAACAACGACAAAGGCACTAAACTTACTAACGCAACTAAAAAAGCAATTCTCCTCACGAACCAGTCTGTTATATTTTCCTGACTACTATTTACATCATTGATCTATACGTACTCATAACGCCGGGAGCTACTTTACATCCAGCTCCAGCATGGTCTTACCTTCAATCGAAGCCACCAGACGGTCACCGGGCTTTACGGCAGCTACGCCCTTGGGAGTACCCGTAAAGATGAGGTCGCCGGTCTTGAGGGTAAAGTACTGCGACACAAACGAGATCAGGTAGTCGATCCGGTATAGCATCATGGAGGTATTGCCCTGCTGACGCGTCTCTCCGTTTACTTCCAGCTTAAAGTTGAGGTCCTGCAGGTCGGCATAGTCAGACTTGGACACAAAATCCGATACCGGAGCGGAGCCATTGAAGGCTTTGGCCAGCTCCCAGGGCAGTCCCTTGGCCTTAAGCTTCGACTGTACGTCGCGGGCGGTAAAGTCAATGCCTACGCCAATCTCGTCGTAGTACTTATGAGCAAATTTCTCCTCAATGAACTTGCCCATTTTGCTAATCTTCACGACCACCTCCACCTCATGGTGCACATCCTCCGAAAACTCCGGGTAGTAAAATGTTTCACCGGGTCGCAGAAGTGCCGTATCGGGCTTCATGAATATAACGGGAGCATCGGGTTGCTCGTTGTTCAGTTCCTGTATATGCTCAGCGTAGTTACGTCCTACACAAATAATTTTCATTGCAGTGATTTTAGATTAAACGGAGTAAGAATTACCAGATCAAACCTATGGGCAAAGCTACTTACGATTGATTAGAGTGGCATAATTATTTTTGCATTTCTTGACAAAGAATTGCCATCTGTGATTACTTAGGCCATTATCATTCCAATTTTTTTAGATAATCACTCAAAAACATGAAAAGAATCTTTTTTGCTGCTTTGGCTTCCCTGCTGTTTGTTGTAGGCTGCCAGCGTGTACCACTGACCGGACGTAATCAACTCATGCTAGTCGGTAGTAAGGAGCTATTACCCATGAGCTTTCAGAGCTACCGCCAACTACTGGATACAAGCCAGGTAGTAGGAACAGGACCCAATGTAGAGTCGGTACGTCGGGTCGGCCAAAAAATACAGCGGGCCGTGGAAGACTACCTGAGAGACAACAATCAGTTATCACTGGTGGAGGGATTTCAGTGGGAATACAACGTAATTAACAGCCCGCAAATCAACGCTTTCTGTATGCCCGGGGGAAAGGTAGCGTTCTATACCGGTATACTACCCATTTGCCAGAATGATGAAGGGATCGCCGTGGTAATGGGCCACGAAATCGCCCACGCGATTGCCAATCACGGTGCCGAGCGTATGAGCCAGGGGCTCCTGTCGCAGGGGGTACTCACCGCCGGACAGATAGGACTGGGCGTAGCCATGTCCAATAAGCCACAGCAGACCCAGCAGATTTATAATAATCTGTTCGGACTGGCCGCCCCGGCGGCTGCTACCATAGGCTATATACTACCCAACAGCCGTAATCAGGAGTCGGAGGCAGACCACCTGGGACTTATTTTTATGGCCAAAGCAGGGTATGATCCGCGTGAGTCAGTGGCTTTTTGGCAACGAATGGCGCAGGCATCCAGTGGTCAGCGACCACCGGAGTTCCTGTCGACTCACCCGGCTGAAACCACCCGTATCCGCAACCTGAACCGACTGATCCCCAAAGCCATGGAGTACTACCCCGGTCAGGGAGGCCGTCGATAAAAGCCAGTTTTTCGTTTGTTTTATTAGCCTGAATAGAGGAGGCTGCTCAGCGGAGCAGCCTTTTTTATGTATAAAAGGTTACAATTTTTGGCGCCGGGTTCGTTATTTTTGAAACAAACCACCCTAGCCGCCAATGATAAGATTTACTGCTGTACCTTCGGTTCTGCTAGCATCTTTCCTTTTTTTCTCCTGCGAAACCCTTCGCAAAACTCCGACTTCGAGTACCACCCGACGTCCGGCTACTGCCTCAACGGCCCGTAAGCCTGCCCCCGCCAGACCAGCCAGACCGACTACCACAACGCCACCTTACAGCCGCCCCGCCGGCCCGTATGACAAGCGTGTCCACGAAGTAGTAAAGGTAGCCCGTACCTACACCGGTACTCCCTACCGCTCCGGCGGCAACGACAAGCGGGGCATCGACTGCTCCGGCCTGATCTGCTCGGTGTATTCGCAGGTGGGCTTTAAGGTACCCCGTGTTTCGTGGCAGCAGTCAGAGTTTGGCAAAGAGATCGTACGCGTAGAAGATATCCGCCCCGGCGACTGGCTGTTTTTTGTACCCGATGCTGGTAAGGAAGGCTACGTATCACACGCAGGTATCGTTACGGAGGTCAGGGGACGGCAGGAGGTGATATTTATCCATGCCTCCACCTCGCGTGGTGTCCGCGAAGACAACCTCTACTCCAACTACTTCAAAAATCGCTTTGTCAAGGCCATGCGGCCGTTTTAGACAAAGTACTGTAGGCTGCTGTAATCAAGTAGTAGATTACTTTATCTAAAATTGGACTTATAGATATACATACCAAGAGGTACCTAGGAGATCAGGTACTTCTTGGTATATGTTGCGTTTATAGATTACAAAATGCACATGTAATACATCAACATATAGCTCCGCCTCCCCCTTCTAAAGTTCTACTTTTCATACTATCTTTACAAAAATCCATAGGGGATAACTCAGTTTGGGTTGTCCTTAGCAGGATTATATGCACTTCCACTAAACGCCACCTTATTTTCATGGAACAATCACTAAACCCTGCCTGGGTGCCTGCCCAGCCCGTGGCCTCCGACACCACGCGCCGCCTGGGGATTCCATCGTACGTATATGCCGTCGTCTTCTCTTCTTTCTGTGTCATGACGGGCATTATCTGGGATATCTGCTGGCACCAGAGCATCGGGCGCGACGGGCTGTTTTCGCCTCCGCACATCCTGGTGTACGTGGGTGCCGTGGTAGCCGGACTGTTTTCGGGTTTTCAGGTACTGCGTACTACCTTCGCGGGCAGCGATACTCAGAAATCCCAGAGCGTCAGGATCTGGGGCTTCTTTTACAGTTCGCTCGGCGCTATATTCTGTATCTGGGGAGCCATAGCCATGCTCACCTCCGCCCCCTTTGACGACTGGTGGCACAATACCTACGGACTCGACGTAACCATCCTGTCGCCCCCGCATACCGTACTGGCGCTGGGTATTATTGGCGTACAGTTTGGGGCCATGGTAACGGTACTCGCCCTGCGCAACCAGACCAAGCTTTACACCCATTTTACTGCCAACGAACGCGCCAATCGCGATACACGCATCTACTGGATGTTTGCGCTGTCGGCGGGTTTCCTGCTGTCGATGTGGTTTACGCTGCTCTCCGAGCAAATGGATAAATGGAACTCCCATCACTCCAGCTACTACCAGTTTGCCTGCGCGGCCTTTCCGATCTTCCTGCTGGCCTTCGGACGGGCCATCCCTAACCGCTGGACCATCACGGCCTCCACAGGAGTGTACATGGCTATGCTGTGCATCACGCTATGGATCATCCCGCTGTTCCCGGCGGAGCCCAAGCTGGGCCCTATCCTGTACCACATTGATCACTACCAGGGCTTCGCGTTTCCGTTGCTGCTGATCGTACCTGCTCTGGCGATGGACTGGCTGCTCATGCGCTACCCAAAGATGAATGACTGGCTGCTGGCCCTGGTTATGGGAGTCACGTTCTTTGCGATCTTCTTTGTGGTACAATGGTACTTTGGTGCCTTCCAGATGGAGTCACCCTATGCGCGCAACTGGTTCTTTGGCAGCCACTACTGGTACTTTGGCAACGATCCCAACTGGGAGTACCGCTACAAGTTTGGGCCGTGGTCGCTGCAGTCTACCCCGGACCTGCTCCAGGGCCTCGGCATAGCACTGGTACTTAGTATCGTATCATCCCGGATCGGACTGGCCTGGGGCAACTGGATGAACAAGATACAACGATGAAAAAGCTCCTCTTCATAGTAGTTTGGGTACTAAGTGCGGTAGCCGCACAGGCCCACGTAGGTAGTCCGGGAGTCTTGTTTCAGGGGCAGGCTGGCCCTTATAAAGTCATGGTCAATGTGCAGCCGCCCGATGTGATACCCGGTACCGCTCAGATCACTGTATTTTCCGAAAGCGAAGGCATCACTTCGGTACAGGCGCGCCCCATCTACTTCCACTCGGGTGACGAAGGCGCTCCCTCCCCCGATGACATAGTACCCGTAGCCGGTCAGCCGGGGCAGTACCAGGGTATTGTATGGCTGATGGAATGGGGCTCATCCAGCGTGCAGATCGAGCTGGATGGCAAGCAGGGGAAGGGCCACCTGGTGGTACCTATCGTAGCCGTCTCGACCGCCGAGCGTGATATGCCCGCTGGACTGGGCTGGCTCCTGACGGGGCTGGGGCTTTTCCTGGTGCTGCTGATGGTAACCGCCATCGGGGCCAGTGTCAGCGACGGCATCATGAAGCCCGGCCAGGTACTGACGGCCCGGCAGAAACGCAAGCGCTGGATGAATATGGGTATTGCTACGGCGGTATGTGCGCTGGTCCTGTACGGAGGCAGCAGTTGGTGGGATAGCTGGGCGGCCGACTACCGGCAGTGGATCTACAAGCCCCTGCAGGGCCACTCTACCATTATCAACGAAGACGGCCAGCGGCTGTTCAGCCTGCAGATCGACACTACCGGCTGGGCCACCAAGCGCCGGGGGAGTATGCTGAGTACCCTCGTACCTGACCACGGCAAGCTGATGCACCTCTTTCTGGTACGTACACCCGGACTGGATGCCTTCGCGCACCTCCACCCCGAGCGCCGCGACAGTACTACCTTCCAGGCCTATGTACCCAGGCTGCCGGCGGGTAAGTACTTGGTCTACGCCGATATTGTGCGTAATTCGGGCTTTGCCGAAACCATCGTGGATACGGTAGAGATACCCGCCCTATCCCCCACCGTCACCACGCTCAAACAGACCGACGAAGAAGATACCTACGTCGTGACCGATCCGCTGAATAATCCGAAGCAGGTACCGCTGGACGAAAATGTAGTGGTATGTGGTGCACCAGGTACCCGCACCAGGTTGAAAGATGGCTCCTATGTGGTGTGGGAAGGCAAGGCCGGTAACACCTACGAAGCCGGTAAGCCCTACCAGCTTGCCTTTGAGGTATTCAATCCGGATGGTACACCGGCCCAGCTGGAACCGTACCTGGGTATGCCTGGGCACGCGGCCATAGTCCGCTCCGACGGTTCGGTGTACATTCACCTGCATCCGGTAGGTACCTACGCCATGGCCGCCGAGCAGTCGCTCAAAGGACGCATAGCCGATACCACCCGCATCTACAAACGCCCCGACCCGAAGGTATTCCGTGACAGCATAGACCGATACCTGTCCCGCCTCAAGACCCTACCCTCCGCCGAGCGCGAAGCCTACCTGATGAAGGAAATGGGTATGGAGATGAAAGGCAGTACCCACAACGGCGAAGCACACACCAACCGCATTACCTTCCCCTACTCCTTCCCCAAAGATGGCCAATACCGCATCTTCTTACAGATCAAGCGAAATGGTCAGGTGATTACAGGTGTGTTTGATGCGAAGGTGAAGGATACAACTACGTTGTAAAGTTTTGTTAAAAAGTTAATCTCACAGTTTCAAATTTGACACTATACTGAATATACTATTGAATTTTATGCTGCCAATCACTCTTACACACGAGGAAGAATTATTGCTAGACGACCTCAATAACTTTACTCCTCCAAATAATAATGAAGAATATAAAAAAGCTGCACAAGCATCAAAACAAATGATGAAAAGCTTGCTTCTTCGAAAAGCAATACCTGACCATCGGGTAAAGTTTTTTACTGATCCCGAGTACAACGTTGGCGCAGTTGGTGCAATTAAAAAGTCAATACAACAAGGCTTCGAGCGGAATGGCAAAAAGGGTGAAGCAATATTTGAAGATCCTAACTTCTTCAAATATCTAGATTATTTCATCAATGGTCCAAAACTGCCATACGAAGTTAAAGTTAAATCTAAGGAAATAGTTGATTCTAATACTTATAAGAACGATGCTGCTGAAGAGTTATTCGATTTCTTAAAAACTTCATCTATATCACCCAAATTAGTACTAGATAAGCGTACAACTGCTGATGAGGTTTTCAAACTAGCACTAGATCTTCATTTTGACCTTAATAATGCTTGTAGACTTAGGGAAAGATACATGAGTTTATAGATTCAATGCTTCTTACCACGGCCTGTGGGGACACAGGCCGTTTATGCTCAAGACAATAACTTCAAACCTATTATTTTCAAATAAGTACCAGCTACTTTAAGCCATACAAAATCTCAAAACCGACGCACAGGCGCTTCCTCCACCCACATCAGGTTTTATCGTTAGCTCCACTACTTTTACTTCTTCCAGGTTGACGGTATAGGTTTCCTGCTCCTCGGTGGAGGAGTCAGGACTGAAGTTGTACTGCTGCCGTACAATCTCCCGCAGGGATTGCCCCTCATCCGGTGACCACCGTAGCAGAAACTCCTGAGTCCGGGCGTGTTGCTCCTCCTGGAAGTAGAGGTGTATCGTATGTATTCGCTGTGGTTCATCAAAGATAACCCGGATGGTCTGCTTGCCCGGCTCGGATGCCCGCCAGCCCGATGAACCATCGTACGTCTCAAATGCATCCTCGATAGGAAAGGCTTCATCCTCCGAAGTCACTTCTACCTGAGCCAGGTCTTTTACATCCAGCCACTTCCCCTCCGCAGCAGATGCTTTTCCCGGGTCCTGATCTATAATTCTTTTCCGCATCATCTCTAAAATGGTTGGTTGTCCTGGTAGCCATACCTGGCTACATACATGTAAAGCCGGAAAAGGCAAAATAGTTATGAAAAACAGCAACTTACCATCAGCCAATCCCCCTGTACCGGTCACTAAAATCTTAGGTTCCGTATCCAAAACCTCCGTATCTTTATTAGACAATCACAACCGCCCAGGCCACTGACATAAAGCAGATTAGTACTAGCAGCCATATTAACAGCGGACCTCCTTATTCAGCAGCAGGATTGGCTCAGGGCCTGGTTGGATCATGCATTCGATCGTTGTATTCACTTACTCAGGGGAAAGCTATGACTGATCAATCACTCCATCCCGAAGACAGGTCCCACAAAGATCATCACTCGGCCATCAAGGACCTCCCACGTAAAAGAAAGGGGCCCATTCCTCCACCGCCGAGCTGCCCGATCGGGTGGCAACCCAATGCCCTCACTCCGGTTTTCTACGGCATACGCGACTATACCCCTGCTCAGGGAGCGCCTGTCAACCTACGGGTCTTTTTTCCGAGTCTGGATGGTTCGGTATTCTCAGCGCAGGTACTTGCCGGCTGTGGCCGCTATCCTCTGATCCTGTTCGTACACGGTAGTTGTCCCGGCGCGGTAGAGCAGTATAAGGCATGGCTGACCCTGCCGGCTCAGCTGGCCCGGGCTGGCTATGTGGTAGCTGTGCTGGATGTACCCTCTAGCGATACAGATCCGGCTACGCCCAGTCATCCGGCCCTACCAGCCCTGGTAAGTACCCTCAGCTGGATGCGTCAGACCTGGGAGTTCCGTGAGGTACTGATGGCCCCTCCGGCTACGGGAATCATCGGCCACTCCTACGGCGCCCTCCTTTCCGGGCGCTTTGCCCTACGGAACAACCTAACCGCCTACGTGTCGCTGAGTGGGGTGTGGGGCTCCTGGGATAGCCAGGCGGGTGGCACCAAGCCCATTGAGGCCCTGAACATCCCGATGCTGTTTATCCACGGTGGCTCTGATTTCCTGACCACTATGTTCGGCCATGGCCAGTGGGAGAAGCTGCGCACGCCCAAACACCGAATTATTTTTGAGAACGGGATGCACTGGGACTACCTGCGCGAAGGTACTACGCCCTGCCATCCGTCACGCGGGACCTGTAAGCTGGTGGATGAAGCTACGGCCGACTTCGTGACGATGTTTCTGGCGAAATACCTGCCCCCGGAACTGGCCCCGCATCTCCCCGACCATATACCCGACAGCCTCACGCCGCCCCCGTTGGTACTTACGCCCGAGCAGGAGTTCTACGCGGGTAGCTACCTCAACGGCGTAGCCGCACTATCCGGCAACAGCCAGTGCGCTGTAACGCAGGAATCGGAAACCGATCCGTCCCGGTTTATCATTAATAATTTCGGCTATGAGCAGGGCTGGCGGGTAGACCAGCACCCGCGATTCCTGGTTGATCTGACCGGCGACCGACGTGCCGATATAGTAGGCTTTGGTAATGCCGGAGTATGGACAGCCCTGAATAATGGAGATGGCAGCTTTCAGCCGCCCCGGTTCGTACTGGCTAACTTTGGGTACCAGGCCGGAGGGTGGCGCGTAGACCATCACCTCAGGCTCCTGGCTAACCTGACCCGTGACTTGAGAGCCGACCTAGTAGGCTTTGGCAACGACGGCGTCTGGACAGCTCTGGGTAATGGAGATGGTACCTTTCAGCCGGCCCGACGGGTACTTAACGACTTTGGCTACAACCAGGGGTGGCGGGTAGACAAGCATCCGCGCCTGATGGTGGACCTGAACGGCGACTTCCGGGATGACTTCGTTGGCTTTGGCAACCACGGGGTTTGGATTGCGATCAGCAACCCAAATGGTACCTTCCAACCTCACCACCTGGTACTTCAGAACTTTGGTTATAATCAGGGATGGCGGGTAGATAAACATCCGCGTTTTGTGGCCCGAGTTACCGGTGACTTTCCGGCTGATATTGTAGGGTTCTTTGATGATGGCGTGTGGCTGGCTACGGGCAACGGCAATGGCAGCTTCCAGCCTGCCCGCCGCGTCATCGGCAACTTCGGCTACAATCAGGGCTGGCGGGTAAATCAACATCCCCGTATTCTGGCAGACCTGACGGGTGAAGGACGGGCGGATATAGTAGGCTTCGGTAATGACGGCGTATGGACCTGTGTTAACACCGGCCAGGGCAACTTCCAGCCGCCCCGCTTAGTACTTAATGACTTTGGCTATAATCAGGGCTGGCGGGTGGACCGGCATCCCCGCTTCCTGGCAGATCTGACTGGAGATAGAACGGCCGACATTGTGGGTTTTGGCAATGATGGGGTCTACGTAGCTTTGAGCAAGGGCGATGGTACCTTTCATCCTGTACGCAGGGTCATCAAGAACTTTGGTATCAATGCCGGGAGCTGGCACGTAGACAAACACCCCCGCTTCGTAACGGACCTGACCGGCGACCGCTGCGCCGATGTGATCGGCTTTGGTGATCAGGGCGTTTGGATCGCCCTTAACAAGGGAAATGGTACCTTTTGATTAGTTATTTTTGTATTAAACAAATATTTAATACTCATGCGCCTCCGACTGCTAAAGTAGAGTGACTATTTACATAGCTTTGCCGTACGAACACAAACTACCTTAGCTCTCCATGAAGCGCATTCACCTCTTTGAATTTGAAGATTTTGCCTGGTTCCCCCATTGGCTTCGGACCAGCCTCACGCGACTGATCGTAGTCATGCACCGGCTGCTTGGATCGGGCGACGAACTGGCGGGACTGATCTACCGGGCGCTTAAGCATACTCCTACACCGGCCATTGTTGACCTTTGTTCGGGTAGTGGCGGACCGATGATAGAGGTAGTGAATACCATCCGACAGAAACACCGGATACAGAATCTAACCCTGACACTCAGCGACCTGTACCCCAACCTCGAACTGGCCCAACAGATCAATAACAAACCAGACCAGCCCATCAGGTATCTGACTACGCCCGTGGATGCCACGGACGTCAATCCGGCTATGAAAGGGGTACGTACCATGGTCGGTAGTATGCACCACATGCGGCCCGAAGTAGCAAGGGGCATACTGCGGGATGCCAAAGAGCAGAAGCAGCCGATCTGTATATTCGAGATCAGCGACAACAGCTTTCCCATCTGGCTGTGGTGGATCGCGCTTCCGCTCAACTTCCTGATCCCCTTCTTCATCACGCCGCTGGTCCGGCCTCTGACCTGGCAGCAGATTGTATTTACGTACCTGATTCCCATTATCCCTCTCTTCTTTGCCTGGGACGGTGCGGTATCCAACGCCCGCACCTACACGCTGGAAGATCTGGACACGCTGCTCGACGGATTGTACTCCGACGACTACCATTGGGAAAAGGGCCGCATAGTCGGAAAAGCAAAGAAATTATATTTACTTGGGCTCCCTGTATTGAAATAGTACCACCCTCCCAGTTTTAGAGAGTCCTTGTATGTTTACGTTCAGGAAGACGTATGTCCTATGGGCCATTGCCCTTTTTATTATTGAAGTCCTAATTGCCAGGTACCTGCAGGACCCGATCATCCGGCCCTACGGGGGAGACTTCCTGGTGGTGATCCTGGTGTATTGTGTGGTCAGGGGCTTAATCAATGTACCGGTGCTGCCAGCGGCCGTTGGGTCTTTAGTATTCGCGTACCTGGTAGAGTCCCTGCAATATGGCAACCTGGTAGAGCTGCTGGGGATACAGCACCATCGGCTGGCTCTACTGGTACTGGGGCACCAGTTTGAGTGGCTGGATATGCTGGCCTATACCCTGGGTACCGCCCTGGTGCTGGTACTGGAAAGGCCCTGGCATCAGAAGGAAGTAGCCTTACGCTAAGAGTCTCAACCGTACCTTTGGGATCTACAGTCAGGAACACTTATTTACATCCGGATACGTATATCCAACCTACTACACCATGACTGATACGTATGACCTAAATCGTTTTCTGGAAGCGCAGGAGAATGTATATCACGATGCCCTGCGGGAAATACGCAATGGCCGGAAGCAGAGCCACTGGATGTGGTTTATATTTCCGCAGATCCTTGGATTAGGACAAACCGAAACATCCCGATACTACGCCATCAAATCATCGGGAGAGGCCGCTGCCTACCTCTCCCACCCCGTACTGGGCAGTCGCCTCCGGGAGATATCCGAGGCCCTGCTGTCGGTCCGGAACAAGTCGGCCCTTGACATTATGGGTACTCCGGACGACCTCAAGCTACGATCCTCTATGACCTTGTTTGGGCAGGTGAGCAACGACAACCGGGTATTTGAGCAGGTACTGGACTGCTACTTCAACGGCGAGAAAGACGGCCGTACCATCCAGATCCTGCGTGAGATGGGAGACGAGCAACTGTAATTTTTTCCGTCCGCTGCTATTGACATTTCAAAAATTAATTTAACTTTGTATCGCAAAGTACTTTGATATGACAGAGCAACACGAACAACTCGCCGCCCTACGTGAGATCCGTACTATAATGGATCGTTCCTCCCGCTTTATCTCCCTGAGCGGACTATCCGGTATAGGTGCCGGTCTGTCAGCACTGGTGGGAGTCGCTGCCATCCAGTGGCACCTGAGTAGCCGGGGCTTAACGTACCAGAACTTGTACAACGATCCGGTCAAGCAGGAGACGGGCTTGTTTCTGGCGGCGGTGGCTGTGGTGGTGCTGATACTGGCTATCAGTACGGCCGTTTACTTTACCACCCGGAATGCCCACAAGGTAAAGCAGTCGGTCTGGAACAGTCAAGCTCAGCGCGTAGTCGTGAATTTAAGCATCCCGCTGGCGGCGGGCGGTGTGTTCTGTCTGGTGCTACTGTACCACCAGTACTACTCCCTGATCGCGCCATCCATGCTGGTGTTCTACGGCCTGGGCCTCATCAACTGCGGCAAGTATACCTACCGCGACATACGGTCTCTGGGCTTTTGTGAACTGGCACTGGGCCTGCTAGCCTGCTTCATTGTTGATTATGGTTTTCTGGCCTGGGCACTGGGTTTTGGCGTACTTCATCTGGTGTACGGAGCAGTCATGTACTACAAGTACGAACGGTCACCCCAGCAGGTACTTAATTGAGTACTTTGAATACATTAAGTAGAGAGTAAGCCCAACGGATGCCCTATATGGAGAATGTGAAGGAATACCTGAAAGATATCAACAAGGATTTTGAGAGCCGGGCACGGCTCGGTATCATGTCGGTACTAATGGTAGAGGAAAGTGTAGATTTTAATTTTCTGAAAGAGACCCTGCAGCTGACGGATGGTAATCTGGCCAGTCACCTGCGTGCACTCGAAGAGGCAGCCTACCTGCGGGTAGAAAAACAGTTTGTCGGGCGCAAGCCTAACACCCGTTACCAGGCTACTCCCGCCGGTAAGGAAGCTTTCAGGAATCATCTGGATGCACTCGAGCGCCTGATTCTGGACAACCGTAATCCGTAGTCTATTTTTTTACCCACTTACTTTGAAATTCAAAGTACTTTTAAACTTTATCATATTTACATAAACCGGGAACGACTATGACAACCAGAAGCTCCACCGCCGACACGCCCGTTCATCCCAGACCGCTGCGTTCCCGCATGCTGCAGGGAGCGGGCTTTGCTACTGCCCTGCTGATCGTCTTCATGCTCCTTGGAGGCGAGCCCAATCCTAATCCCAGGACTTTGATGATACTCCCCTTCCTTACGGTCCCCTTCGGAGGTGCGCTGGGTGGACTGGTGTACTACCTGATGGACTTTATGCGGTACCAGGGCGGCTGGAGAAGGAACCTGGCCAATGTACTGAGCCTGCTGATCTATGTATTGCTGCTGGCGGCGACGCTGATCGTGGGGCTAAACGGGCCCGATTAACTCCCCGATGATTTCTTCATCCATATAAGAATTTAAAGTCTATCTCATTCTGATCAACCCTACTCCCGCCTGAATCTGAAGCTACTTAACACCCAAAGCTATGACACTCGAAATTTCCAACATCTCCAAGAGCTATTCCAACGGCCGGTCCACCGAGGTGGTGCAGGCGCTGAAAAACGTATCGCTCTCTATTCCGAATGGGATGTACGGCCTGCTGGGACCCAACGGAGCTGGTAAGTCCACGCTGATGCGCATCCTGGCTACCCTGCAGGAGCCGGACGAAGGCAGCATCCGCCTCGGCGACCCATCGGCAGGCCCTGTCATAGACGTACTGAAGCAGAAGGACGAAGTACGTCAGACGCTCGGCTACCTGCCGCAGGAATTTGGTGTCTACCCCAAAGCCCGAGCGGAGGATCTGCTCGATTACTTTGCCATACTCAAGGGCATCACCCAACGAAAGGCGCGAAAGGAGGTAGTGGAAGCCCTGCTCCGGCAAACCAACCTGTGGGATGTACGGAGGCAAAGGCTGGGAGGGTTCTCGGGAGGTATGCGGCAGCGCTTTGGGGTGGCGGTGGCCCTGCTGGGAAATCCAAAACTAATGATTGTAGATGAACCGACAGCGGGGCTGGATCCGGCCGAGCGGGTGCGCTTCCTGAACCTGCTCAGCGAATTGGGTGAAAACAGTGTGGTGATCCTTTCCACCCATATTGTCGAAGACGTGAGCGAACTCTGCACCCGGATGGCAATCATCAATAAGGGTGAGATCCTGCTCGAAGCGGAGCCGCTCAAGGCAATAGATGGATTGCAGAGCCACATCTGGCGCAGAATCGTCGAGAAGAGTGCGCTCTCCCAGCTGGAGCGTGAGTACAGGATCATATCCACTAAGCTACTCAGCGGCCGCACCGTCGTCCATATCTACAGCGAGGAAGATCCGGGAAATGGTTTTGAGCCCGTAGCTCCGGACCTGGAAGATGTGTACTTCAGTACCATGGCCGGTCATATAGGTACTCATAAACCTGTGGTCGCCCTATGAAGTTCCGGGAGATAGTCCGCTTTGAGTTTATCTACCAGGTACGTCGCCCCTGGCCGTGGCTTTTCGTCATCGTCCTGCTCGTACTGGATTTTCTAATGACCAGGGACGGCTCCGTCTCGGAGGTACTCTATTCCGAATTCTTTCTCAACTCTCCGTTTGGTATCGCGAAGACCACCGTTTTTGGTAGTCTGCTCTGGCTGGTATTGGCTGCGCCCATTGCCGGAGATGCGGCCGCTCGGGATGTGACCACGGGCATGTATCCTCTTATTTACACCACCCCCGTCAGTAAGGCTGAGTACCTGGGAGGGCGATTCGTGGCAGCTCTTGTTCTCAATTTACTGATTCTGCTTGCCGTGCAGGCAGGCATCCTGCTGGGCGTCTACCTGCCCGGCGTGGATGCCGAGCTGATCGGTCCGTTCCGGCCCGCTGCCTTTGTTACCGCCTACGCCTACATTGCGCTGCCGAATGCCTTTGCTGCTACCACTATCCAGTTTTTCGTGGCTGCAAGAACCGGCCGTGCCATGGGGGCTTACTTCGGCAGTTTCCTTATCATCTTCATGGGCTTCTTTGTAGCCTCCTTCCTTCTTTTCAAACAAGGCCTTGGCACATTACTGGATCCAATCGGTATTCGTTTTGTAGTAGAAGATATCGCGCATCTATGGACACCCATCGAGAAGAACCGGCGCCTGATCGGGTTGGAGGGGATTGTACTTACAAACCGCCTTCTGTGGGTCAGCATTGGTCTGGCAGGGCTTGCAGTCACCTACCTGAGCTTTGGATTTGCCCATCGTACGGGAAGCGCCTCGTGGAGCCGCATGAGGCAGCTTTTCACTCCGTTTAGAGGAGCCACAGCGAAAGCCTACGCACCAGTACCTGCCGTCCTTGGTGCTATTGCAGATACGCCAGTCTACGTCCCGAAGGTGGAGAGGCGGTTTGGCTTCACTACCAACATTCATCAAATGCTCACCGTCGCGTGGGCATCGTTTGGCTCTATCGTGACGAGCTGGGCCGGACTATTCATGCTGGCATTCATCCCGCTCCTAGCCATCCCGGTGGTACTCGATCAAATGGAGTCTAATGGCGTTCCGTTGGTACCCACTACCATCCGGGTCATCTCCGAACTGACTGCCCCACTGGCCGATGAGCTGAGTCGCTGGGTCATCATCCCGTTCCTTATCGTTTTTTTCGCCGGTGAGTTGGTCTGGCGCGAACGCGAAGCCAGAATGGGCGAAATCACCGATGCGATGCCCGGATCGGACTGGGCCTCTTTCCTGGGTAAGTTCATGGGCCTGGCCCTCCTGCTCGTCGTGTTCCTAACTCTCCAGATTGGGGCGGGGATGCTTGCTCAGGTGATGATGGATTATTATGACTTCCAGATCGGGCTGTACCTGAAAATCATGTTCGGGCTTCAGCTGACTGATTACCTACTCTTTACGTTGCTTGCCCTCGTGGTGCATGTGGTGGTAGACCACAAATACATCGGTCATCTGGTAGCGATCATTGCCTTCGTATTCATCGCCCTCGCCTCCCTGTTTGGAGTGGAGCATAACCTGCTCATCTACGGCGCCAGCCCGGGGTGGTCCTATACCGGGATGCGGGGCTTCGGGTCGTCCCTCTTGCCCTGGTTGTGGTTCAAGGGCTATTGGGCAGCGTGGGCCCTGCTACTTGCGGTGGCGGCGAGGCTGCTCTGGGTACGCGGCCGGGAGAGCAGTTTCCGCGTGCGGTTACAGTTGGCGCGGCGGCGTCTCACGCGTCACACAGCCTGGACTGCCGGGGTGGCGGCAGGGCTTATCCTGATACTGGGCAGTTACATTTTCTATAACACGAATGTACTGAACGACTATCACACCGCTTCCGAAACCAAAGAGCGGGCCGCTGCCTATGAGCTCCGCTACGCGCGTTATGCTGATACCCCACAACCCCGACTTGCGGCGACCAAACTGCATATAGAGATTTATCCTGAGCGGCGAACGGTAGAGATTCGCGGCACGTACCACCTCGTGAACCGCAGTGATGTAGACATAGACTCCATTCATGTGGCCACGGTGCCCGGAGTTGAAACCCAAGCCCTGAGGTTCAATCGCCCCGTGGCTCATGTGCTGACCGACGAGAAGCTTTTCCACCGAATCTATACGCTGGACAAGCCTCTACAGCCCGGTGATTCCCTACAGCTTGCATTCCAGGTGCTGGTCAAGCCGCATGGCTTCCACGAGAATGGTGTAGACGCCTCCGTGGCTGCGAATGGCACGTACTTCACGAACAGCTGGCTACCCGCCATCGGCTACCAAAAGAGTCGCGAACTGCTCCATGCCCCTGACCGGCGGGAACACGGTCTTGCCCCACGCCCGGTGATTGCCTCGCTCTACGACCTCAAAGCAATAGAGGATAAGGGCACCGGGGGAGGCACGCTTGAAACGGTGGTAGGCACTGCTTCGGATCAGGTAGCCGTTGCTCCGGGCGCGCTTCGCCGGACATGGACAACAGGCCCATCGTCAGGCCCAGGGCAGGTGCGCCGGTACTTCCACTATGCAACAGCTGGATCAGCCGGGGGCGAATGGGGCTTCTTCTCCGCCAATTATGTGGTACATAAAGTGCAGTGGAAAAATCCGGATAGCTCAGGCCAAACCGTAGACATACAGATTTTCCACAACCCGCAGCATACGGCGCACCTGGACCGCTTGGTTCGGAGTATCCGGACTTCCCTGGACTACTACAGCAGAGAGTTTGGTCCCTACCCGCGCGGCTACCTGAGTGTAGTCGAAGGGGCCGGCAACGGCACGGGTATGCACGCCGAAGGGGGTATGCTCACCTACGCGGAGGGATTTGCCCTCTGGAACCTGAATGATACGCAGGATAGTTTTGATTTCCCCTCAGCCGTGGTGGCGCACGAAATGGCGCACCAGTGGACGGTCCCCTATGCCAACGTTGAAGGAGCGCCGGTGATGTCCGAGAGCCTTGCCTGGTACTACGCGATAAAAGCCGTGGAGCATACCAGGGGGAGTGAAGAGCTCCAGCGACTCTTAAACTTCCTGCGGGTGTCTCAGATACGTCCGGAGATCCGGCGGGGTGAACCGTTGCTCCGGGGACTTGACCCGTACATGTCCTACCGCAAGGGGCCGTTCGCGCTGTACACACTGAGTGAGTACCTTGGCGAGGAGCGGGTCAATGGAGCGCTGAGGAGCCTGGTAGAGAAGCATCGAAAAGGAGAGGCTCCACTGGCAACAACGCTGGATCTATACCGTGAGCTAAAAGCGGTGACGCCTGATACTCTGCAGTACCTGCTACACGACCTGTTTGAGGTGAACACGTACTGGGAGCTCAAGACAGATGGAGCAACGGCGAAGCAAACAGGGACCGGCTCCTGGGAGGTGACGCTCGCCCTGCAGGCACGTAAAGTGGTAGCCGACAGCGCAGGTGTTGAAAAGGAAGTACCTATGAATGACTGGGTAGAGATAGGGATAAGTGAGCAGGGCAAAGACTCTGACAAGCCGCTCTACCGGCAGAAGCGTCGCATCCGCTCCGGCAAGCAAACCATCCTGGTAACGGTACCGTACAAGCCCGACCTAATTGACCTCGACCCCCGGCAACTACTCATTGAACAAAAAACAGATGATAATAGGAAGGAGATAAAGCTATGAAGTTCAATACGATCTTTCGCTACGAATTCCGCTATCAGCTAGGTCATGTCTCGACCTGGCTCCTGTTTACGGCATTTCTTCTGTTTGGATTTATACTACTAAGATTAGTTAATCTCACCGACGGCACTTATCTGAATGCTCCCGGTACCATTGCCTTCTTTACGGTCTTCGGTAGCGCGATATGGGTTGTGATTGGCGGCGTGGTGGCAGGCGATTCGGCAACCCGGGATATACAGACACGGATGCATCCGCTTACGTATACTACGCCGGTAAGCAAATTAATCTATCTGGGTGCACGTTTCCTCGCAGCCCTGGCTCTCAATGTCCTGATCCTGCTGGCCCTTTACGTCGGAATGCTCCTCTCCTTCTATGGCCCCGGGGCTAAGACGCAGTTTGTTGCCCCATGGCGTCTGGCGTCTTATCTGACCAACTACGGCTTCCTGGCTTTGCCTACTGTAGTTGTTGTTACGGCCGTCCAGTTTGTGTTCGCCACATTGAGTGGTCGGGCCATTGCCAGCTATATCGCCAGCATTGTTATCATTATATTTTCGCAGTTTGGTGGTACCACGGTTCGGTACGCGCTGGAGTGGAAGGTACTCGGCAGCCTGATGGACCTGCTCGGTACCAGCCTTATCGTAGAGATGGAAGGTTGGACACCCATCGACAAGAATACACGGCTAATCCTGCCGGAAGGTACCTGGCTCTGGAACCGCATCACGTGGTTTGGAGTGGCTGCGGGTGCGCTCCTATTTACTTATGTCCGGTTTCGATTGGCCCATGTTACGCCAAACGTACTAAGGTTACCCCTATTCGGGCGCCGTCCCGATCCGGCACTCCCCACTGCGCAGCCTTCATTGGAGATAACTCCTACTCGTAGCTATTCCAGCAGCCGGACCAGTATACCCCACATCACCCGTGATTTTGCATTTGCTACCTATCTGCGCCAGACACGCACCATTGCCTGGGCCTCGTACAAGGCGATTGCGGGTAGCCAGGCTGGACTTACACTTGTAGCCATACTGGCTATCGGTACGGGGCTGTTCGCGACCGAGTACATGGAGTGGTTGGGAGTGCCGCTGCTGGCGCGTACGGAAGAAGTACTAAGGGTACTTACCCCACCGCTGAGCAGCTACCAGACCCAGTGGATCATCATTCCCCTACTCACCATCTTCTACGCCGGAGAGCTCGTCTGGCGCGAACGCGAAGCAGGGGTACATGAACTCTCGGACACGACGCCCGTGCCCGAACGGGTCCTGTTCCTGGGTAGGTTCGTAGGGCTCGCGCTCATCATCACTACGTGGATGGCCTTCCTGATGTTGGCCGGAATCATTAACCAACTTGTGATGGAGTACCACCATTTCGAGATCAACGTATACATCAGGGCGCTCTTCGGCATTCAGCTTACCAACTACCTCCTCTTTGCACTGCTTGTATTCGTGATCCATGTCGTGGTGAATCAAAAGTACCTCGGGCTCATGGTGGCAATCGCCGCGTATGGTTACATACTTTTTGCTTCCATGATCGGAGTGGAGCATAACATGCTGGTGTATGCCTCCGACACGGGCTGGTCGTACAGTGACATGCGCGGCTTCGGACCTTATATCACACCCTGGCTGTGGTTCAAGTTCTATTGGGCATCATGGGCCTTTTTACTGGCGGTGGTAGCTATTCTGTTCTGGGTGCGCAGCAAAGAAGGCGGACCCAAAACTCGGCTTCTCCTGGCCCGGCACCGATTCGGGCAGCACAAACTCATCGCTGCGATGGCCCTGGTTCTTGTTTTCATATCAAGTGGTTTTGTATTCTACAATACCAATGTGCTGAATAAGTACCTGAGTCAAGAGGAGCGGATGGAGATGCGGGCGGAGTATGAGCGGTGCTATGGAGCGTTTGAAGCTACACCACAGCCCGTACTGGCACGTACCAGGCTACACGTTGAGCTATATCCTGAGGATGGAGCGGCTGACATTCGGGCAACGTACCTTCTGGTGAACCGTAGCCAGGTAGCTATCGACTCCATACATCTTTCCAGCGTTCCAAACCTTAGTATAACAGCGATTACTTTTAGTCAGGCAGCTACCCAAATAGTTCAGGATGAAGCTCTCGGATATCGTATCTATTCTTTAAAAGAACCACTCAGGCCCGGCGACTCCGTGCAGATGAGCTTCCAGGTACATATCAAGCCCAATGGATTCAGCAACAGTGGGATGAATGACGCAGTCGTTGCGAATGGTAGCCACATTGATAGCAACGAATGGATGCCCACTATTGGTTACGATGAAAATCGCCGCCTGAGCGATGCGGAAGACCGAAAAAAGTATAGTTTGGCTCCGCGTCCGGCCAGGCCCTCCCTGTACGATGTGTCAGCGCGCTACGATACTCAGCATGCCACACGGATGGATTTTGAAGCTGTGGTAGGTACCACAAAGGATCAGATCGCGGTAGCACCAGGTACTCTCAAGCGTACGTGGACAAAAGCCCCTTTGTCAGGCTCAGGACAGGAGCGCCGATATTTTCACTACGCCACCAATGCACCAGTTCTTAATGAGTACGCCCTCTTCTCAGCCAGGTACGCCGTACGGGAAGCCCGGTGGGTACCCAAACCACTGGCCTCCGGTCAAACAAATTATGCTCAGAGATCAGAAAGCACAGCAAGACCGGTTACGATTCAGATCTACTATCATCCCACCCACGATGCCAACGTAGAGCGCATGGTGAAAAGTGCACAGGCTTCGCTGGAGTACTACGCACAGGAGTTTGGCCCTTACCCGTACACCTATTTTCGTGTACTGGAGCGACCAGGTCCCGGCCGGGGGATGCACGCCGAACCCATGACAATTGATTACCCGGAAGGGTACTCCCTGATGAACCCGAAGTCAGGCGGCCTTGACCTCCCCTACCACATCATGGCACACGAAGTGGCGCACCAGTGGTGGGGCATCCACCTCGCTCCCGCCGCGGTGGAGGGATCAGGTTTACTCATTGAAAGCTTCGCCACCTACTCTGCCATGCAGGTGGTGGAGGAAACGCTGGGCTACGAGCACCTGCTCAAGTACATGTCCCAGATGCGACAGGAGTATGAAGTACCCCGCTCGCGGGCGGCACCTCCGTTGCTCCGGGCCAACAACCGGTTTATGCTGTACCGCAAAGGCCCCTTCGCGCTATTCGCGCTGAGGCATTACATCGGGAAATCCAAAGTGAACGATGCGCTCCGACGGATGCTTAGGGACTATTCGCCTAACCCGCCACTACCCACTACGCTCGACTTCTATCGGGAACTGCGGGCGGTGACGCCGGATTCGCTGCATTATCTGGTGCATGATCTATTTGCAGCCAATACCTTCTGGGAGCTCCGCACAGAACGAGCCACTGCAAAGCAGACCCCCAAAGGTACCTGGCAGGTAAAGCTGGACGTGGAAGCGCGTAAAGTGACCGTCGACAGCATCGGCAGGGAGACAAAAGTACCTATGCATGACTGGATAGAAGTGGGCGTATATGCTCCGCAGGCAGCAGATGAAAAATCGGCTAAAATACTCCACCTGCAAAAGCACCGCATCCGCTCTGGTAAGCAGACGTTCGTCCTTACTATGACTGAAAAGCCTGACCGTGCCGGGATTGACCCCAATCATCTGCTGATTGATCTGGAAATAGACGATAATGTAAGAAAGGTAGAGATGGAGAACTGAGCGTACTATTCAGGAAGCTATTAAAGTACATATAACCAAGCAAAACCTATTATGGATATGAAAAGCGAGATCCTAACCAACCTGGACAACCCCCGCCAGCTGGAAAAGCTGTACCGGGATAACAAGCCTACTTTTAAGCGGGAGTTCAATACTTTGTACCCGCAGTTGAGCGAAAGCCCTTATGCTCATGTCTGGAATGCCCGTCTCAACTACGATGATGATGGGCTGTCGTGGGGCTCTACCAGTGAGCTGCTGTTTATACTGGTCTCGGCCCTGCTGGCGGGTACCACTGCCAAGCTGCCCCAAATTCTATCCATCCCGGAAGAGTTCTTTTATACCCGCAATGTGGGGTTTATCCTATTCCCATTCCTGATTGCCTATTTTGTCTGGAAGCGTAAAGCTGACTTGCAGAACCGACTCCTGCTGGGCGGTTTACTGCTGGCTGCCCTGATCTTTATCAACCTGCTTCCCGATACCCCAAAGAGTGATACGCTAGCCTTATCCATGCTGCACCTGCCCCTGTTCCTCTGGTCGCTCCTGTGTGTAGCCTTTGCGGGTGGGTTCCGTCACGACCTCCGCAAACGCCTCGACTACCTCAGCTTTAATGGCGAACTAATCATCATGACCGGCCTGATCCTGATCACGGGCGGACTTCTGACCGGAATCACCATTGGCCTTTTTACCCTGATCGGCCTCCGGATCGAAGAGTTCTATTTCCAGTACGTGGTGATCTTTGGTCTGTCCGCGGCTCCCCTGGTGGGCACCTACCTCACCCAGACCAACCCTCAACTCGTCAACAGGGTATCCCCCGTCATTGCCCGCCTCTTCTGCCCGCTGGTACTGGTGACGCTGGTCGCGTACCTGATTGCCATCCTCATCTACCAGAAAGATCCCTACAACGACCGGGAGTTTCTGATTCTGTTCAACGTGCTGCTGGTGGGAGTCATGGCCATCATCTTTTTCTCAGTAGCCGAAAGTACCCGCTCCAGCATTTACCGCATCGAGCACCTGCTGCTGTTTCTGCTTTCGGTAGTTACCATCATTGTCAATGGTATTGCTCTGTCGGCTATTCTGTTTCGGATATCGGAGTGGGGCTTTACTCCCAACCGCACGGTAGTACTTGGTAGTAATATTCTGATCCTGGTGAATCTGGTACTTGTCACGGGGAAGCTATACGGAGTGGTGGCTTCAAAAAAAGACATTTCCGAAGTGGGTCGGACCATAGCGGCCTATCTCCCCCTGTATTTTTTGTGGGCAGCTATTGTTACCTTTCTGTTTCCGTTTTTATTTGGTTTTAAGTAGCCATCAGACCACCCATGGAAATAACCTATAAGACCGACGCCACTCCTACCCCGGAGCAGGTCATAGAACTCTACGAAAACGCGGGTCTGCCCCGCCCTACCCACGACCGGGAGCGCATCCGACTCATGTTCCAAAACGCAAACCTGGTCGTGACGGCCTGGGACGGCGACCAGCTCGTGGGAGTAGCCCGCTCCATCACCGACTGGGTATGGAGCTGCTACCTGGCCGATCTGGCGATCCAGCACGAGTACCAGAAAGCAGGCATAGGTCGTAGACTTATCGGGATCACCAAAGAGAAAGTAGGCGAGCAATCTATGGTACTTTTACTATCGGTACCGACAGCCATGGAGTACTACCCTAAGGTGGGCTTCACCAAACAGGAGAGCAGCTTTATCATAAACCGTACATACTAAGGCTGTGCCATCCCCCGTAGCTCTTCCAACGATCCTATGAGGAAGTGGGTCTATCAGATGTACTTAACCTTTATTAACACCGATGAAAACTCTATTACCGTCAACCATGCTCCTGCTGATCACTTGGCTGGTGCTGGGCAGCAGCTGTTCGTCAGATAAGGTCTCTCCCACTTCTATCCGGGGTACCTGGGTGGAGCGCTCGGCCCGGCAGGACACCCTTATCATCAACCGCGAATGGGTGGAAGTAAGGCGGGGTAAGGCCCCTAACGCAAGCGGGTACCTGGTACCCAAACCTGGCAGCGGCCTGTTTGGCTACGAACTCAAGGATAATACGCTCCGTATTACGCGCGTCATATACAGCAGCAGCATGCCTGCTATGTTTGAGTACCCGGTGAAGCTATCAGGCCGACAGCTTTCGATTCCTAATTTCTATGAATTACAGCACCACTTTTATGGTGAAGAGGATCGGAGCAGCCAGAAAACACTCTTATTTGAAAAGTTATAAAATTACCCTCCTTACTAGTGGGCAACCCGCTTTTCTCGCGGACTAGCTTGTTGTCACATACCTTAGTAGCTGAAGTCATACCCAATCCATAAATGCAACATTGTTGCATTTATGGATTTTATTATTACATTTGTCTGATCATAGCAATCAATCCATATGCACGACACACAAAAATTCGATGTAGTAGTAGTAGGTGGCAGTTTCGCCGGCCTCTCCGCCGCCATGGCCCTGGGGCGTTCGTTACGAAAGGTGCTGCTGATCGATAGCGGTAGGCCCTGCAACATCCAGACCCCGCACTCGCACAACTTCCTTACTGAGGATGGCGAAACGCCGGAAGCGATACGAAATAAAGCTATTAGCCAGACCCTTAGCTACCCCACCGCTAGTTTCAGGGATTCAGTTGTAAATAAGGTAAGTCGGGACTCCAATACATTTGTAGTTGAAACCACGGAGGGTGAATCCTTTACTGCTAAAAAAGTACTGTTCGCCACGGGTATTAGAGATATCATGCCCGATATTGAAGGATTCGCCGCCTGCTGGGGGATATCTATACTACACTGCCCCTACTGCCACGGCTATGAAGTACGCCACAAGAAGATTGGTGTACTGGGCAACGGGGACATGGGCTATGAATTCGTAAAACTCATAAGCAACTGGAGCCAGGATCTGGTACTTTTTACCAACGGTACCTCTACGCTGAATGAGGACCAGGTACTCAAACTGCAAAGTAAAGGAGTGGAGATTGTTGAAGAAGAGATCCAGCAGGTAGAACATGAAGCGGGTACTATCCAGAATCTGCTCTTAAAGGGCGGTACCAGCTATTTTATTTCGGCTCTTTTTGCCCGCGTCCCCTTTGAGCAGCATAGTTCTATTCCTAATGAACTCGGGTGCGAGCTTACAGATCATGGTTTCATCAAAGTGGATGATTTCCAGCGAACTACTCTACCGGGCATCTATGCAGCAGGGGATAACTCGTATGGCATGCGGTCAGTTGCGGCCGCCGTGGCGGCGGGTAATAAAGCAGGAGCTGTCATCAATAAAGATCTTATTGACGAAGAGTTTTAGATTTAAGTCTGCCGATAGCATATAACGAAGAAGCCCGGCTCCCTATATGGCCGGGCTTCTCTATTTGACTTAGCTAGCCCCAATCTATAATTGGGTGTTGCATTGTATAGCGTCTGCGACGCGTAATAAACTACATCGCGTCGCAGACGCTACAAAAAGATGCCCTTGCCGGGCCGCGCCCGATTGCAAATCGGGACGAGCAGACCCTAGAACAGCTCCTTTACCTTCGCGAACGACATCTCGTGGTAGTTTTCGATGTAGAGGTCGCAGGGAGGTAGCTCTTCGCGCGTGTGGGAGGTAAGTACCCCCACTACCTTCATACCCGCATTGAGCGCCGCCGAAACACCCGAGTACGAATCTTCGAACACTACACACTGCTTTGGATCGACCCCCAGGTTTTGGGCCGAAGTCAGGTATACTTCCGGATCGGGCTTGTGCTTGGTTACGTCTTCACTGGCCAGAATGGACTCCATCTGTTTGCGCAGGTCCAGCTTATCTATAATAAGGTCCAGATTGGCACAGGGAGCCGAAGTGGCCACGCCCGTTTTGACGCCGTTCTGTTTGAGACTAGCAATAAATTCCAACAGCCCGCCAATGGGCTCGATGTAGGGTTCGTAGATGGTGCGGAACAGGCTTTCTTTTTCGTCCTCCAGCTGCTTAAACTCCTCGCCTACTACCTCTCTCTGCAGAAAGTGGCTCAGGATATAGCTATTGCTCTTGCCAAACATATGCTGGGCAAACTCCTCGTCGGTAGGCGACAGGTCGCGCTTGGCAAAAAACTCCCGGAAGGCCTTCGAATGGTACGGATTGGTATGGCAGATCACGCCATCCATGTCAAAAATGACAGCTATTGTATTTTCCATGGGGCAAAGTTACAGTAAAAAAAAGGGCAGGTCCAGCCTGCCCGTAGGATGAAAATAGTATTGAGTTGGATGTAAAATGGAAGTTTACTCCCAGGCTACCTCTACCACCTGATCTTTCAGGTCAATGGTCGTGTACTGCTCACCGGTCTGGCGCTTCAGGGATACTACCCCATTCTGTACCTTAGCCACCTGCTGCGCGATCACGTCCTTTTTGTTCTTCTTGCGGTAGATCACCACTGTGCTTTCCGAGGTCTTCACGGGTACCTCTATGCTCTTGCCGTCGGCCTTAACTGCGGTACCATTCGAGGGCAGATAGGGAGCCTTGGCCAGTGCCAGCGCACGGGACGCCAGGGGTACTCCGTAGCCTACGTAGTTGTTGCCGTACGGGTACAGGTGCGCCGACTTCTCGATCAGGTCGATGAGCTCCTTGTTATTCAGCTCGGGGTGAGCCTGCATCAGACAGGCCGCAAAGCCCGTGATCACCGGTGCCGACAGCGAAGTACCATAGAGCGAGAAGCAGGACACGTTGGGCTTGAGGTACGGCAGGAACTCCGGCCCGATACTGCTGTACCCGATCTTGTTCCAGAGCCGCTGGTTGGTAGCTCCGATGGAAAGTACCCCTTTGGCATCCGCGGGAGTCGAGATAATGCGCCAGTTTTTGTCTTCGCCTTCGTTACCAGCCGATACCACGATCAGCATACCTTTTTTGTCCGAGGCCATTTGGGCCGCGCGGCTGATGGCGCTGGTTTTGCCATCCATCTGCTTGGGTTCGTAGTTTTCTTTGGGATCTGAGAACCCACGGGCGTAGCCCAGTGAAGTATTAATCAGGCGTACCCCCAGGCTATCCATCCACTCCATAGCCGCGATCCAGTTGTCTTCTTCGCCCCGCCACTCGCGTAGTGAGTAGTCGGTACGAGCCAGGTAAAACTTGGCATCCATGGCCATGCCGTACTGGATGTTATCGTTCTTATCCATTCCCGAGATAGCCGCCATTACTTCGGTACCGTGTACATCGGAGAATGACTCCGCCGTAGTGTACAACAGTGTGGCCGGACGGTCGCGCTTGACGTAATCACGAATGCCCAGTACCCGCTTGCTGGTGAATATATCACGCAGGGCATAGGACGAATCCGCCCCGTAAAAACCCGCGTCAATCACCCCAATAGTTACGCCCTTACCCGTAAAACCCGATTGCATAAAAGCCTCCGACTGCACCTGCGCCATCACCGGAGCCAGCTGCGCTTTATCTACGGGCTGGGTACGGGCTATGTAGAAGCCGGAGGTCATAGGTACCACGTCGGTGACGAAGGGGAGCTTCGATACCCGGTACGCCTGCTCGGGCGTCAGCGTAGCCGATACGGCATTGAGCCACTTGGACCGGTTGATGATCGTAACGGTGACATTGGTCAGCTCCTTTTCGTAAGCTGCCTGCACCGGCAGGTCGGTTTCGTCGAAGAGGGGCAGTCCCAGCAGCTTACGGTTCTGCATGGTCGTTTCGGATACAGCTGGCTGGTCAGCAGAGTTTTTATCTTTCAGGTATATCCAGTACTTGGGTTGAGCAGAAAGAAATAGGGGTAGAAGTAAGAGTATACCGAGAAGTCTGGCTTTCATACAATCAGGAAAAAATTAGTTTGGTAATGTTTTGTAATTTTGGTCAATCAATAGCTTTATGCTGTAAAATTATAGTGCCTGACTTTCTGTAGTACTCCATTTGGCTGGCGGTCTATCCAAAACCCGACAAGACTATAGGGAGTTAAACGTAATTAATTATTCGATTCGTCAAAAGTGTTCCTCATAAATAAACTATCATGCGTTACCAATCCATTGACAAAGCCCTGTTTATAGAAAACCGTCGCCGGCTGGCCAGTATCCTGAAACCCAAGTCACTCGTCATCCTGAATGCCAATGATATCATGCCCACCAACGCCGACGGTACCATGGGCTTCCGCCAGAACACGGACCTGTTCTACCTGTCGGGGGTAGATCAGGAAGAGACGATCCTGGTCCTGTTTCCCGAGCACCCGGACGAGAGGATGCGGGAGGTGCTGTTCCTGCGCGAAACCAACGAGTACATAGCCGTGTGGGAAGGCGAAAAATTGACAAAAGAGCAGGCCCGCGAGGTATCGGGTATTCAACGCATCTACTGGACCCATGAGTTTGAGCAGGTATTCCGCAATATCGTGTTTGAAGCCGAACGTGTGTACCTCAACACCAACGAGCATACCCGCAACGACTCCCTGGTACAGACCCGTGAGGCGCGGTACATCCGGGAGTTCCGCGAAAGGTACCCCCTGCACCAGCTGGACCGCCTGGCGCCACTCATGCACTACCTGCGGGCCATCAAGCAGCCCCAGGAACTGGCCCTCCTGCAGGAAGCCTGCGACATCACCCGCGCCGGATTCCACCGCCTGCTGAAGTTTGTCAAGCCCGGTGTGATGGAGTACGAGGTAGAGGCCGAGCTGCTGCATGAGTTTGTACGGAGCCGGTCGCGCGGCTTTGCCTACCAGCCAATCATCGCCTCGGGGGCTAATGCCTGTGTGCTCCACTACCTCCAGAACAACCAGCCCTGTAAGGACGGTGAAATACTCCTGCTCGACGTAGCCGCTGAGTACGCCAACTACAATGCCGACCTGACCCGCTCTATCCCGGTCAACGGCCGTTTTACGGAGCGGCAGCGCCAGGTATACGACGCGGTACTGCGGGTGTTCAAAGCGGCTAAATCCATGCTGGTACCCGGCAACATCTGGGACGACTACCACGTAGAGGTAGGTAAGGTGATGGAGAGTGAGCTGATCGGGCTGGGACTGCTTACCAAAGAGGCCATCGAAAAGCAGGACCCCGAACTACCCGCTTACAAGAAGTACTTCCCCCACGGTACCTCGCACTTCCTGGGCCTTGACGTACACGACGTAGGCAACAAGTACCGTCGCTTCGAGCCGGGTATGGTATTTACCTGTGAGCCGGGTATCTACATCCGCGAAGAAGGCCTGGGTATTCGTCTGGAAAACGACATCCTCATCACCGCCGACGGCAATAAGGACCTGATGGCAGATATACCCATTGAGGCCGAAGAGATTGAAGAGATCATGAACAGCTAGAGCAGCAGCAGGTATATTTTTTGTATATGCATTAGTCAGGCCGGCCAGGTACCATTGGGAACTTGGCCGGTGCTTTTTGTACACTTCATCGCCTACTTTATCTATGTACTTATCACCGGAGGACCTTTTAAGACTACTCTTAGCATTTGTCATTGGTGCCGTTGTCGGCCTGGAACGGGAATACCGCAGCAAATCGGCTGGTTTGCGGACTATGATTCTGATTTCCCTGGGCTCTACCCTCTTCACGCTTCTTTCCATTAAAGTAAGTCTGGACGCGGGTCGGATTGCCGCCAATGTCATTACGGGTATCGGCTTTATTGGTGGAGGGATCATATTTAGGGAGCATAATCAGGTAGTAGGGCTTACGACGGCGGCAGCCGTATGGGTAACAGCGGCCATGGGCATGGCCATTGGCGCGGGCTACTACGAAATGGCCTTTTTTACCTTTGCCCTGGTGATCCTGTCACTGATAGCCCTGATCCCGCTGCAGAGCTTCATGAAGACTAGGAACCAGATCCGGAACTACCGCATCGTGACCAAGTACCAGCAAAAAACCCTCAAGCGCTACGAGGAGCTTTTCAGGGAATATAAGCTGGATGTGATGCGGGGTAAGCAGAACCGCACCGGTGATCGCATCAGTGGCAACTGGACCTTACAGGGTAGTGAAAAGCAGCACGAAAAACTCACAAAATATTTATTGAATGACTCTGATGTAGTGGAATTTGACTTTTAGTATGAGTAAGGTCATTCTTCCGGGTTAGGCATAAAAACAGAAATGGGTGTAAATTGCAATGCCCGGAAACGCATATTTTTCTAAATTCGTTATCCTATTAATGTACTAATCCTACGGTTTTTTGTACTACATTTTGTGCCACTACTATGCCTGGTTTACTATTAAATGATCTACTCTGGGAGGTTCTCCAGCAAAACCTTACTATCACCGAGCAGCAATGGCTGAATGAAAAAAGTCTGGCCCAACCGCGCGAGCTGATGACTGCTTTCGTGGCCGCTCCCCGCTTCTTGTCCAAACGGGTTGTAGATATGGATGTAAGCCATAGCCTCGAAATCAGTAAGTTGCTTCCCGGATTTTCGATCGAAGGCTGGACTGTGGTGCGGCTGAGCAGGGTGTGGCTGCTGGCCTGCCTGGAGGCTACCGATAAAGAAGAGTACATCCGGCACATAGAGACGCTGTTTGATACCGCAGAGATGAACGAACTGGTGGCCCTGTACTCGGCGCTGCCCCTGCTGGAATACCCCGAGCAGTGGCTCTTCCGGGCTACGGATGCCGTACGATCCAACATGGGCGTAGTGCTGGATGCCATTGCACTGCACAACCCCTACCCCGCCCGGCACTTTACCGAAGCCGCATGGAACCAGCTGGTCCTCAAAGTGATCTTTAACGACAAACCCATCCACTTTATAGTTGGATTGGACGAAAGAGCCAATGAGCCACTGGCTCACACGTTGTCTGACTTTGCTCACGAGCGCTGGGCCGCCGGCCGGAAGGTGGCCCCTCAGGTATGGCGACTGGTGAGTAAATTTCTGGATGATGCACTTTTAAAAGATATGGAGCACTTGTTTGAATCCACGCAGCCTTACGACCGCGAGGCGGCAGCCCTTACCTGCTACCACGCCGAGTACAAGCCGGCACATGAACTCCTGGCCTCCTACCCCGATCTGGAAAAAGCTGTACAGCATGGCAATTTGACCTGGGCCCAACTTGAATTTACTGATCTGAACACGTATGTGTAACCATAACGAATTACAACAAAACCCTTCGCACTTTGAACAAAGCGACGAAGTAACAACACATAGCGATATGGGCTGGAACGAGTACCAGGACCTGATCCGGGGTATGCGCTTTTTTGACCCGCACATTCACATGACCTCCCGCACCACCGACGACTACCAGGCCATGGCCGATGCGGGGATAGTCGCCATTATAGAGCCGGCCTTCTGGCTGGGACAACCGCGGACGGGTCTGGCTTCATTCAAAGATTATTACAGCAGTCTGGTAGGTTGGGAACGCTTCCGGTCATCGCAGTTTGGTATCAAGCACTACTGTACCATCGGACTCAACTCCCGCGAGGCTAACAACGAGCCTCTGGCCGAACAGGTCATGGAGATTCTCCCCCTGTTCCTCTACAAGGAAGGCGTCGTAGGCGTGGGCGAAATCGGATTTGACGACCAGACCGCCGCCGAAGACAAGTACTACCGGGCTCAGCTTGAACTGGCCAAGGAAGCCAAACTGCCCGTACAGGTGCATACTCCCCACCGCGACAAAAAAAGAGGTACCGAGCGCAGCATGGCCATTGCTCTCGAGCACGGACTGGACCCGTCGTGGGTAATCATTGACCACAACAACGAGGAAACGGTAAAGAGCGTACTGGATCAGGGATTCTGGGCTGCTTTCACCATTTATCCGTTTACCAAGATGGGCAACGAGCGGATGGTAAAGGTAGTAGAGCAGTACGGTCCTGAGCGCATCATGGTTAACTCAGCTGCCGACTGGGGTATCTCAGATCCATTGGCTATACCCAAAACGGCCGCACTGATGAAAAAGAGTGGCATATCCGACGAAGCCATCCGGATGGTAACCTACCAGAATGCCATCGACGCCTTCGGCCTGAGCGGTCAGATTGACGTCGCGGATTTTGAGAATGGGGTAGCAGTAGACCAAAGCCAGAAGTTTAACGGCAATACCATCCTGCGGGGCGGCCAGCAACCCCGGGTTGCCAAAGACTCACTCGTAATTCGTTAACGTGAGCAAACTAAAAGCCTACCTACAGCTAACACGTCCGGCTAATCTGGTAACTGCTCTGGCCGATATACTGGCCGGAGTAGCCATTGCGCAATTTACTTATTACTCCAGCTACATCGCACCCGGTACGCTCCTGCTGGCTACCCTTGGCCTGTATGGTGGTGGTGTGGTCATGAATGATGTGTTTGATGCCGACCTGGATGCCGTAGAGCGTCCCGAACGCCCTATTCCAAGCGGTAGGGTGAGCCTTCAGTCGGCGACTACCATGGGCTTATTACTCCTGGTAGCCGGTATCATTTTTGCCGCTGCCTATGGCCCCCTTAGTGCCTATATAGCCGCCCTGGTAGCCCTTGGCGCCCTCGTATATGACAAGTGGGCCAAGCACTACACGGTATTTGGTCCCCTGCTCATGGGGCTGTGCCGGGGCGGAAACCTGCTGCTGGGTATGAGCTCGGTACCACAGGCCCTTTACGACTGGGGCTATCTGGCGCTCATTCCGGTGGCTTACATCGGAGCCATTACCCTTATTAGCCAGGACGAAGTACACGGGGGCAAGCGCCGCACGTTATACATAGCGGCCGCTCTCTACCTGCTGGTCCACGTGGTTCAGCTGGTGGTGGCCTTTATGCAAGGCAATGGCTTGCTTACGGTACCGCTGGTGGCTGCGCACGCCTGGATGGTAGGGCGCCCGCTACTCAATGCTATTAATAATCCCATCGGGCCTAACATAGGAAAAGCAGTAAAAGCGGGCGTTATTTCGCTCATTATCATGAATGCGGCTTGGTGCATGGCCTTCGGGAACTGGCACCTGGCACTGATTGTAGTAGTACTATTACCCATTTCCATAAAACTGGCCCGTATTTTTGCTGTGACATAGTGTCTGATACCTAATATATGCAAACCCTACATCAACGATTTCAGGTAGAATTTAACTACTCTATATTCTTTACCCAGGGACTGTTCTCTCCCCAGAATACCACCTTGAGCGACTTCCTGCGCGCCTATGGCGAATTCGGATTTAAACGTAAGGCTCTTTTCGTAGTAGACGATGGCCTTATAGATCATTATCCGGATCTGGTAGACGATATTACCAACTACTTCGCCCCTCTAGCCGATGCCGTACAGCTGGTACCTTCAATCTTGGTCATTACCGGTGGCGAAGCCTGTAAAAATGATCCATCCCTTTTTGAGCGGATTGTCCAAGCCGTCGATACTGCTGGTATTGACCGCCACTCGTTCGTTATAGCCGTAGGTGGTGGTGCCATGCTGGATCTGGTAGGCTACGCCGCGGCGGTTTCCCACCGGGGTGTCAAGCATATACGTATTCCAACTACGGTACTCTCTCAGAACGACTCGGGGGTAGGCGTAAAGAATGGCATCAACTACCACGGCAAGAAGAACTTCCTGGGCTCCTTTGCGCCTCCGGTAGCGGTATTCAATGACAGCGATTTCCTCAAAAGCCTCGACGACCGCGACTGGCGCGCCGGGATGTCCGAAGCCATCAAAGTGGCCCTGATCAAAGACCGGAGCTTCTTTGAGTGGATGGAACAGAATGCCGATGCCCTGGCTCAGCGTGACCAGGCGACTATGGACTACCTCATCCACCGCTGCGCCGAAATGCACGTAGAGCATATCCGTAGCGGCGATCCGTTTGAATTTGGTTCCTCGCGTCCGTTGGATTTTGGCCACTGGGCGGCGCACAAGCTCGAGTACCTCACCAACTTCTCCATCCGTCACGGCGAAGCCGTAGCCATTGGTATAGCGCTGGATAGCGTATATTCGGTAAAAGTGGGTCTGCTGTCAGAAGAAGGTCTCAATCGTATTCTGAACCTGATGAACCGACTAGGTTTTGAGCTGTACCACCCGGCTCTGTCCGAAAATGATAAAGAACTGCTGCGGGCTGGTCTGCATGAGTTCCAGGAGCACCTGGGCGGCCGCCTGACCATTATGCTTCTGCAGGAGCTTGGTAAGGGAGTGGAAGTGCACGAAATGGATGCCGAACTCATAGCCGAATCGGTAGACTACCTCGAAACCTACAACTCATCGCTTGTATGAAAACGCCCCACGGACACCTGACCTATTGCAGCAATATTCATCCCGGCGAACAATGGGATGATCATTTTCAGGCATTACAGGAGAATATTCCCTTTATTCGTAAGGAGCTGGCACCCGGTCAGGCCTTTGCCCTGGGACTCCGGCTGGCCAACGATGCATCTATCGAACTGAGCAATCCGGATCGGCTGGCTGAGTTTCAGGCGTGGCTGCAGGAGCAGGGCATGTACGTATTCAACATGAACGGCTTCCCGTACGGAGGCTTTCATAATACCCGGGTTAAGGACGATGTACATAGCCCCGACTGGACTACTACCGACCGGACCCTGTACACCCAGCGGCTGTTCAGCATACTGGCACAACTACTGCCCGACGGCATGGATGGTGGCGTATCTACCTCTCCCCTTTCCTACCGTTTCTGGTGGAAGGATGAAGCCGCGACAAAGTCAGCTATGCAGATAGCGACCAATAATGTTATTCTGGTAGCGGATACACTCGTAGAGCTGAAAAGGGAAACGGGTAAAACCATGCACCTGGACATTGAGCCGGAGCCGGACGGACTGCTCGAAAACTCGGAGGAGTTTGTCAACTGGTACCGCGACTACCTCCTGCCACAGGGTATCCCCTACCTGCAGGAGAAGTACGGATTCCGGGAGGAAGAAGCTCGTGAAGCCCTGCTCACCCACATCCAGCTTTGCTTTGATGTATGTCACTTCGCGGTAGGCTACGAAGAACCGCAGGACGTACTCGACCGCCTCGACACCGTAGGGATACAGGTAGGCCGGATTCAGATCAGCTCGGCTGTACGGATGGATCTGAGCCAGGATGCGGACCAGAAAATAGAGGCCATCCGCCAATTCGACGAGCCCGTGTACCTGCACCAGGTAGTAGCCCGCAATGGAGACAACAGCTTCCAGAAATATCCTGATCTACCGGAGGCCCTGGCCGACTGGAACGGTCAGCACAGCGAGTGGCGGATTCACTTCCACGTACCCTTATTTATAAATACCTACGGATCGCTGGACTCGACGCAGTACGACATTGTAAAGACGCTGGCAATCCAGAAGCAGTACCCATTTACCAACCACCTCGAAGTAGAAACCTACACCTGGGGCGTACTCCCCTCCGAAATTCAGAAACCTATTGGCGAATCCATAGTTCGTGAAGTAGCATGGGTAGTCAATCAGTTGAACGAGGATTAATATAGAATGCAAAAGACAGTTGTAATAGATATTGTTGGTCTGAGTGCCAATCTGATTGGAGAGCATACTCCTTTCCTGAAGGGGTACCTGCAGGGGCGGCACCTGACACCTATTAAGCCGGTACTGCCGGCCCTTACTACCACCAGCCAGAGCTGCTACGTGACGGGCAAATGGCCTTCTGAGCACGGCATTGTGGGTAATGGCTGGTACGACCGGGAGGATTCGGAAGTAAAGTTCTGGAAGCAGTCCAACAAGCTGGTGCAGGCCGAGAAGATCTGGGATGCTGCCCGCCGGCAGGATCCAAACTTTACCTGCTCCAAGATGTTCTGGTGGTACAATATGTACTCCACCGCCGACTACTCCGTTACGCCCCGCCCCCAGTACCATGCCGATGGCGTCAAAGCGCCGGACTGCTACGCCCACCCGGCCAGCCTGCGGGATGAGCTGCAGCAGGAGTTGGGACAGTTTCCGCTGTTCAACTTCTGGGGGCCCAACGCCAACATCAAGTCATCCAAATGGATTGCGGATGCCTCCGTATGGGTGGATAAGAAGTACGACCCCACGCTTACACTCATCTACTTACCCCACCTGGATTACTGTCTGCAGAAGTTCGGTGATGATTTTTCCAAGATTCATAAAGAGCTGGGAGAGATAGACGAACTGGTGGCTGGACTGGTACGCCACTACGAACCAAAGAACGCCCGTATTATCCTGCTTTCTGAGTATGGCATTAATCCGGTTAGCCGACCTATCCATATCAACCGCATCCTGCGCGAAGAAGGTACTATTGCAGTACGGACCGAGCGCTGGTATGAACTACTAGACGGTGGTGCCTCCCAAGCCTTCGCTACCGCCGACCACCAGATCGCCCACGTGTACATCAACGACTCGTCGGTAAAGGAAAGGGTTAAGAAGCGCCTCGAACAGGAGCCGGGTATAGCCCTGGTACTCGACGAGGAAGGAAAGTGCGCACACCACATCGATCATGAGCGCGCCGGTGACTTGGTAGTCGTGGCCAAAGCCGATAGCTGGTTTACCTACTACTACTGGCTCGATGACGCTAAAGCGCCGGACTACGCCAAGCTGGTGGATATTCACCGTAAGCCCGGCTACGACCCCGTGGAGATGTTTATGGACCCCAAGAACCCGCTCATCAAGCTACGCGCCGGGTATAAGCTGGGACGTAAGCTTATGGGCTTCCGCTACCTGATGGATGTGATTCCGCTGGATGCTACGCTGGTGAAGGGCTCACATGGTAGCCCCCTGGTGCCTCGTCAGTACTACCCGATCTGTATCACTGATAAGCCGCTGCCCCAGTCCGAACTGGAAGCAACGGAGGTGTATGATGTTATCTGGAAGCACCTGTTTTAAGATTGAATCTATAGCTGGTCAGAAGTATCTGACCAGCTCCACTACCGCATAGCCGATCATCACCAGGCAGAGCAGTACTTCCATTACCATTCCGGTCACAAAGCCCAGGAACGAACCCATAGCGGCCTTCATGGCTACGTGACGGGTAGAGCCACCGATCAGTTCCCCAACCAGTGCCCCCACAAAGGCTCCGATAAAGATTCCTAAGCCAGGAATCAGGAAAAATCCAATCACGAGTCCTAATGTAGCTCCAATGGCTCCGTAGCGGGTTCCCCCGAACTTCTTGGCCCCCCATATGGGAATAAGGTAGTCCAACACTACCATGACAGCGGTCAGCAGCCCCAATCCTATTAGCACTCCGGTACTGAATTCGGCGTAACTACTGAAATGCAGCAGCAGGAGTCCGCCAAAACTGAGCGATGGTCCCGGAGTAGGCAATACAGCTCCGGCCAGGCCGGCTACCAAACAAATCACTCCCAGAATGAGTAATATAGTATCCATGGTGTAAAGGTTTTTATTGAATTTGAAGTACTAAAAAAACCATGCGTCATTCTATCTTTGCGCCGCCAATAGGGAATAGCCTTCGGTCGGGCTGATAGCAAACCAGCCGTTTTCATTAAAAATTTCACTCATTCAATACTAAGATCATGTCCAAAGTACTCATTATAGGAGCCGGTGGAGTTGGAAGTGTGGTAGCACACAAGTGTGCCATGAACAGCCACGTGTTTACCAGTATCATGCTGGCCAGCCGTACTAAGTCCAAATGTGATAAAATAGCCGCCGAGATCAAAGAGATGCACGGCGTAGATATAGCCACCGCTCAGGTCGATGCCGACGTGGTAGCCGAAACGGTGATGCTGATCAAGCAGTTTCAGCCCGTGATGGTGATCAACGTGGCCCTGCCCTACCAGGACCTGGCCATTATGGATGCCTGTCTGGCTACGGGAGTTCACTACCTCGACACCGCCAACTACGAGCCCAAAGACGTAGCCAAGTTTGAGTACAGCTGGCAGTGGGCTTACCAGGACAAGTTCAAAGAGGCCGGTCTGATGGCGCTGCTGGGTTGTGGCTTTGATCCCGGCGTGACGCAGGTATTTACGGCCTACGCCGCCAAGCACCACTTCGACGAAATGCACTACCTCGACATCGTAGACTGTAACGCCGGTGACCACGGTAAAGCCTTCGCCACCAACTTCAACCCCGAAATCAATATCCGCGAGATTACCCAACCCGGTCGTTACTGGGAGAATGGTGAGTGGGTAGAGATTCCGGCCATGTCTATCCACAAGCCCATCGACTATCCCGGTATCGGCGAGAAAGAGAGCTACGTACTATACCACGAGGAACTGGAGTCGCTGGTGAAGCACTTCCCTACTCTGAAGCGGGCCCGCTTCTGGATGACCTTCGGACAGCAGTACATCACGCACCTCAACGTACTCCAGAACGTAGGTATGACCAGCATCCAACCTATTAAATTCCAGGGCATAGATATCGTACCTCTGGAGTTCCTGAAGGCGGTGCTGCCGGCTCCGGATACTCTGGGCGAAAACTACAAGGGCCAGACGTCAATTGGCTGCCAGATCAAAGGGATCAAGGATGGTGAGGAAAAGACCTACTTCGTGTGGAACAACTGCGACCACGCTGAAACCTACCGCGAGGTGCGTGGACAGGCGGTGAGCTACACCACCGGCGTACCCGCCATGATCGGTGCCATGCTGATGCTTACCAACTCTGAGTGGATGAAGCCCGGCGTATGGAACTGCGAGCAGCTCAACCCCGACCCATTCATGGAGTTGCTGAACCAGCACGGACTCCCCTGGCACGAGCGCGTTAATATCGAGCTCCCCCACGAGTACCCTGCTTAATGTCAGCGAATCATTACCATGGAGCCCCGGTTGTTACCGGGGCTTTTTGTATAGTTGTTTTTAGTAGACTGATACTGTCACTCCCTCACCTTAATACTTAGATTGATGAGTAAAGAATATACCGAAGGTCAAAGCTTCAAAAACGAGAATTATTCCGAAAAGGCCTTGCCCAAAGGGGAGTACGAAAACTGTACGTTTACCGGCTGCACCTTTGCCAATACCGACCTGTCCGGTTATCACTTCGTGGAGTGTGTATTTGAGAATTGTGACATGAGTATGGCCAAACTAAGGGGTACGGTGTTCAAGGATGTACTCTTCAAAGGTTGTAAGTTGCTGGGGCTGCACTTCAATGACTGCAATGGCTTTATCATTACCTTCCGGTTTGAAAGCTGCCTGCTCAACTTCTCTTCCTTCTACAGACTGAAGCTCAAGAGTATCCGCTTCACCGATTGCCGGCTTGAAGAGGTAGATTTTGTTGAGGCTGATCTGACCAATGCCGCCTTCCTCAACTGTGACCTCAACCGGGCCGTTTTCAGAAGTACTATTCTGGAAGGCGCCGACTTCCGCTCTGCTTATAACTTCTCTATTGACCCCGAAGCCAACCGGATCAGCAAATCCCGCTTCGCGCTACATAGCGTGGCAGGACTTCTGGATAAGTACAAGATTACGATTGAGTAGCACACTACCTGTTTCATTTTCCTCCCTACAAATTTTAAAAATAATTCTGCCTATTTGGGTGATTAGGGTTGCTAATCTAAAACCTTTCATTATATTTACAGTGTACTATTGTACTAGAACACTGTAAATACATTTCCTATGATCAGGTTTGACCACGTTTCGTTTGGGTACAGCAAGCAAAACCTACTTTTTGAGAATCTATCTATGGAGCTCCTGCCCGGACAAATCTATGGGCTGCTGGGTAAAAACGGGGCCGGCAAGTCGAGTCTGCTGCGAACGATGGCCGGTTTGCTTTTTCCACTTGGTGGGGACATCTCTGTAAATGGTCACAAACCCGAAGACCGCCAACCGGCTTTTTTGCAGGATATATTTTTCATTCCGGAGGAGATTTACCTGCCCGCTGTAACTATTGACCGGTACATTGCCACTTACGCTCCCTTTTACCCTGGCTTTGACGAGCGGCAATTCCATTTCTACATTAACAATTTTGATATTCCCCAAAAAAATAAATTGACCGGGATGTCGTACGGACAAAAGAAGAAAGTACTAACGGCTTTTGCTTTGGCTACTAATACGAAGGTACTTCTTATGGATGAACCGACTAACGGGCTGGATATTCCTTCCAAAAGCCAATTCCGCCGGATTGTATCGTCGGCTTTGACACCTGATCGGTTGTTCGTAATATCTACCCACCAGGTACGGGACCTTGATAATCTGATTGATAGTATTCTGATTCTGGAAAATAGCGAACTGGTCGTCCAGCACAGTTTGACGGTTGTTGCGGAACGATTACACTTCGGTAATCAGGTAGATATTGGTGACGATGAGCTAGTGATTTATTCTGAACCTTCGTTGCGCGGATACAAGGTTATTGCCGAAAACGCCCAATGTGAAGAGAGCCGTGTGGACCTGGAACAACTGTTCAATGCGGCGGTTCTTAACCCCAATCGTATCAAAGACGTTTTCAGGCAACAGGTTTAAAACCATACTGGCTGCTACTCCTGGTCCTGAAAGTGCTGTTTCTACCAAGTATTCAATCCTGCCTGATTCCCTTACTTTAAACTCTTTTGCTCACAGTCTTAACAGTGGTAATCCAAATACTATGAATCAGAATTTTAGCATTAAACGGTTTCGGCTTCTGGTGAAGCTGGAAATTGCCGAGAGAGGCAGAAACTACGTTTTGATGGGAAGTTTACTGGTGGGACTGATGCTGGTGTTGATGCTTCCAATGACGATCAATAAGGGATATAGCGGCCTGCTCAATCTGCTACATCCGCTGGCCCTGTTTATGGTACTGCTTTTTGGGGGGAGCCTGTACACCAGCCAGGCTTTTATGCATTATGGTTCTCCCTCTACCGGCATCGCGGCCCTGATGATACCGGCATCCCGGCTCGAAAAGTACCTCTGCGCCCTGCTGATCAACCTCCTGTTTGTTGTGCCTTTCCTGCTGCTATTTCTATTTTTACACAGTTGGGCTGTTGACTACGCCAACCAGGGTTTATCCGCTGACTCCTATAAATATTCAAGAATACCCCGGGACCCGCTTATGTATTTCGCTATACTATATTTGCTTATCCAGGGAACGGTCATGCTGGGTTCTCTCTATTTTGCCCGGCTTTCCTACGTCAAAACAGCCGCAGCTTTCTTTATCAGCTTTGTGGTGATAACCTTTCTTTCCATGCTGATGGCGTTTGTATTTACAGACTTTCCAACCAAGGTAGTTGCCTTTCCTTTTTCAAGTTGGCGGATTTGGTTTGGGATGGCTGGGACAGTCTATTTTGTAGAGTATCCCCGGGAGGTTCAGTACCTGGTGTATCTCTTTCCATTTATCCTCCTGCTGGGGCTGTGGTATACTACCTATGTCCGACTGACGGAGAAGGAGATTTAATTGTAATGATGTATGGAATTTAAAGATAAACAATCTATTTACCTCCAAATCGCTGACTATATCTGTGAGCAGATTGTGCTGGGGCAATGGCCCCCGGGAGAACGGATTCTGTCAGTCAGGGATTTGGCAGCTTCACTGGAAGTAAATCCAAATACGGTAATGCGTGCCTTTGAATTTTTACAGACCAAAGGTATCATTATGAACAAGCGGGGCATTGGGTACTTTACAGCTGAAAATGCTCCTGAGCTTATTCTGGCTTTCCGACGGGAGCGTTTTCTGGAGACCGAACTTCCCGAATTATTAAAGACGATGTACCTATTGAATATAAGCATGGAAGAGCTGCAAAAGAGATACAACCTATTTATAGCCGAAGAATTTCCAGTTAAAGCTTAATCTCTGACTCTATGAAAACCAGCAATAAACTACTCCTGGGCCTCCTTGCCTTTGCCATTCTGTTCCTGATAGGTACCAGCTTCTCCCTTAAAGCGGAGTTTAGTAAAATCGACAAGAACGATTCTTTCTACGGGTACCTTCATGATACGCTTACTCCTTTCCGGTACGTAAAGCTAGATGGGAAACAATTCGGTGTGGCTCAGATTCAGCCGGGTAAGACTTTTGAAATCAGGAGGATTGACCTGAGCAACTCAGTGGACCATGCCAAGGTAAGCTGGACCATGGTGGGTGATACGTTGGTTGTCCGTTACGAACGGGAGGACTTTGAATCACCATTTAATGGAAGGGATATTTTTACGGAAAGGCCGCATCTTTACATACTGGCGCCTGCTTTGGAAGGAATTAGTTCAAACGGGATTGTCAGCAAAGTTACCGGATGGCCGGGAGGTACTTTTAGAATCAGGCAAACCGGGCGGGAAATGATGCTGGCAGATAATAAGTTTGACACCGTGTCTGTTGAAAATCAGGCCGGAGCCACGGTGATCATCAAAGGTACCAATCAACTTGGTGCTACGTCGGTTCTGATCAGGGACTCAAGTAGTGTAGTAGTAGAAAAGGACATTTTTACCTCTCTGCAACTCACTATGGATAGCACGGCGCACATCAGCCTGCCGGGAAGTTTGATCAGGAAGCAGTTAAACTTGTGATAAGGTTGGGGCTGATATTTTACAAAAAATATGTACTTGAGTTTATTATAAACAGCAAAGAGCCCAGCGGGTATACTGGACTCTTTGTCGTTTGTAATAAGATTCTTTCTTTGGTCAAAACTGCTTAGGCTTCTGTTTCTGGCAGGCCAATTCAGCTACTACGTTGATTCGGTTTTGTCGGGTCTCCAGTCGTTTGGCCAGGGCGATCCACTGCAGAATGCTTTTGCGGGCCGACTTGCTCAAGCTTAGAAAGTAGTCTTCTGATCCTGGATATGCTCTGAATGCCTGAGTCAGGTCATCGGGTACCTTCAGCTCTTCTACCTCGTCCAGCATTGCCCACGAACCGTTCTGCTTTGCAATGGCTATGCTTTCGTAGCCAGCCGGGGTCATCAATCCTGCCTCCATCAATCGCGGAACCTTTTCCTTATTGACTTTTGACCAGCCACTTTTCGGTTTTCGTCTGCAGAAAAACTGCAAGAACCTCTCATCGTCAATAGTTCTCCGTGTGCTGTCAATCCAGCCAAAACACAGTGCTTCGTCCACTGCCTCACTCCACGAGAGGGTGGGCTGCCCGGACTTCGCTTTGAAGAAAATAAGCCAAACCGATTGCTTTGACCTATGATTTTCATACAGCCACTGTCTCCAGTCGTGCCGGCTTGCGGGGCAGAAGGTTTCCAGGTCCTTGCTTTGCATTACTAGTTCACTACTCATGGCAACTAAAATAAGGCTTACACAAAAAGTAGGCAGCCAGCGCGAGTAAGGTACAAAGCGGGGAAAGGTGTGTCAGTTGACCAATCATGTTGTAGCTGTTTAAGATGAACACTACAAATCTAGATCGGTCAACTGACAGCCCTATGTCAGGAGTACTCCAGGAACTAGAAGTTATTTTTAAATAACCCTGTACAGTTTTATGAAGTGGTACTACCTGACCTTACAATGGTTTTAACTACTTGTTATAGGCAATCCGGTAGATAGTACCGTTCATATCGTCAGATACATACAGTGAACCATCGGGTCCCTGAGCCAGGCCGCAGGGGCGGTGCTGTACAGGACCGCTGGGCTTTGCCAGGTCTATACCCGCGAAGTTGTCGGCGAATACTTCCCAGGGGCCCGAAGGCTTTCCGTTTTTGAAAGGTACAAAGGCTACAAAGTACCCCTGCTTAAGCTCGGAGTTCTGACCGTGGAAGGCTACGAAAGCACCATCCTTATACTTGGCCGGGAACATATCACCGGTGTAGAACAAGAGGCCGTTAGGACCCAGGTGAGCCGGGAAGCCTACTACGGGGTTAATGGCATTTTTACCACCGGTCTTTTTGCCATCTCCACCGTACTCAGGAGCCAGCATTTTCTTCTTCTGGATATGGTCGTAGTAGATGTACGGCCAGCCCGCATCGTCTCCTTCGTGCAGCTCGTACATGGCTTCGGAAGGAAGGATGGCGCTATGCTTAGGTGTATAGTACTGCGGATAAAAATCGTGGAACTGCCCCCGGCCGTGGTGCAACACAAACAAGGAGTTGGTCTTCCGGTTCCAGTCCAGGCCTACGGTATTCTTCAGACCTGTAGCGAAGCGTACCCCATCTTTCTGAGTCTGGTTCTTTACATCCGCTTTGAAGCGCCAGATACCACCAACTGTATCCAGCAGGGTACAGGGCATCATACCCTTACCGGTACCCTCTTCGCGGCAGGCGTCGTTTGAGGAGCCGATGTTCACGTAGATGTTGCCTTTGTCATCCAGCGCAATGGACTTGGAGTTATCACGACCGGTATCTACCATACCCGTTACAATGGTCTCGGGCTGATCCGGATTGATGATCTCTTCCTTTTCGTTGAGCTTGTAGCGGTATATGGCACTGTTGGAGGTAGCATACAGGTACCCATCCTTGATGTAGATACCCGTGCCTTTGTAGTCGCCAAAGCTGGTTACCTGCTCGGGTACCCCATCCTTGTTGGCATCGCGCAGGCGGTATATACCCTTGCCATCCTTGAGTTTTGATAGTTTCACATACAGATCCCCGCTTTTAGACACTACCATATGCCGTGCTCCCAGCAGGTCCTCGGCCACGATGGTGGTTGTAAAGCCCTGGGGTACTTTGATGGAGGTAGCTAGTTTGGGAGTATCATCCGTACGTTTGGGCTGGGGTACTTCGCCGGTAAAAGCCAATAAAGAGCTGATGCCTGCCACGGCGGCAGTCATACAGACAGGACGTATAAACTTTTGCATGTAAAGGATTTGTAAATAAAAAGAGTAACAGACTTATTTTCAAAGCCAGACCGGAGCAACATTTACTTACCTGCCTGGCTTATAAAATGTACGTATCCCGGTTTATAGAGGTAACAATAGCCGGAAAGTAGCTCCTTCGTTGGGTCGGCCTTCGGCCATCAGGTACCCTTTGTGGTTCTCAATGACCTTCTGTACAATAGCCAGTCCTATACCCGTTCCCGGATATTCTGACCGCCCGTGGAGCCGCTGAAATACCTGGAAGATCCGCTCAGTGTACCTGGGGTCAAAGCCAATGCCATTATCTCTGATCTCGATCTGGGCGAAGGACTTATGTGCATCGGTGGACGAAATGGTGCCTTCCAGGGTACGTCCGACTACCTTCTTATACGAAATCCGGATACGGGGCTGACGCTCCTGACTGGCGAATTTGAGCGAATTGCTAAGCAGGTTCTGGAAGAGCTGCCTTAGCTGCGTGAGTTCACCCATTATGACAGGCAGCTCCCCGACCTGCACATCGGCGTTCTTTTCCTGAATAGTGGTCTCGAAATCGGCGAGCAGGTCATTGAGCAGGCGGTTCAGATCCACCGTCTGCGTTCTGGATTTATTGGACGAGATGCGTGAGTAGGTCAGCAGGTCGGTGATCAGTGTCTGCATGCGGTCGGCCGACCTCTGCATCCTGAGGATGAGATCTACCCCACTTTCATCCAGCGAGGCGGCATGTTTTTTCTGCAGGATTCCCCCGAAAGCCTGTATCTTACGCAGGGGCTCCTGAAGGTCATGGGAGGCCACATAGGCAAACTTTTCGAGGTTGTCGTTCGACTTGCGCAGATCCTCCACCAGCGCCTCAGCCTGTAACTGTACCTGCTTAAGCCGGGTGTAGTTGGTACCCGTAACCAGGAGATACCGGTTGATTCGGGAAGCCTTTACATCCACCCAGTCATCAAAGCCGTCGTTGTGGTAGTGAAATTCAAAGTGACGCCCCTCCCCCGTCAGATACACCTCCTTATAGGCATCGAAGAGCCCATTGGTCAGGTACCCGGGTATCCACTGGCTCAGTCGGGTATCGATGATGTCGGCGCGTTGCTGCCCCAGCGCACTGGCGTACGACTGGTTAGCGGTCTTGAAACGGAAATCTATCAATTCGTCGTTATCATACACAGGACTAAGCAGGCCCACCGAGATCTGAACGGTATCGATAATGGTCTGCAGTCGTTCCTCCGATTCTTTTATATGCTGTTCGTTTTGCTTGACATCGGTAACATTACAGAAGGAAACAATCAGCCCATCCTCATGCCTCGCAGCAGCCAGGTTGATCCAGGCCCTGTTCCTCCCTTTGTAGGTATATACAAATTCTCCCTGTATAAAGGGGGTAAAGTAAACAACCTGCTGGAATGCCCCGAAGAAGGCTGTCTGGCGGTAGCCGGGCAGTAAAGTACTCAGAGGTTTCCCTATGGCCTCCTCCGGTGCAATACCTGCCTGCCGCAACGAAGCTTTATTCACTACCTTTACCACAAAGTCCGTAACAGCTCCCCGGCTATCGTACACCGGCTGCAAATGCGCAATGCCGGACGGGATCAGGTCAAGTACATTCTGGATAAAGCTATTCTGCTCTCCTACGGTACGCAGGGCCTCCCGGGTTTCGGTGGTGTCAGTAAACGACAGGAGCAGGCTATCGTTGAGGCGACTGGCCCGGATCTGATACCACCTGCTCTCTTCGTGCCGGTTCAGCGGGCCCAGTACCTCGTCCTGTAACGGTGTACCCGTATGTACTACTTCGCACAACACTTCGAAGGCAGTACCTCCTACGGATGAGACGGCTATTTTGCGGAGGTCGGGGAAGAGCCCCAGCAGCGTGGATCGGGTCAGGTGTTCGGCGGTATAGCCAGTGATAGCCGAAGCAGCCTCGTTGGCCTGGCTAATCTGGAAATCCACCAGTTCGCCCTGCGCCGTCCGTACCGGTACGCAAACAAGCATGGCACTTAGTGAGCCTTCAAGTACCTCCTGCGCTACTGTTGTATCAGCCGACACGGCTTTTGGTAATGGCTCCACCCCGATGAAAGTGGTGATGAGGGTATCTTCGTCACGCCGGGAAATATTTACCTTGTGCCATCCCCCACGGGCGGGTATTTCTATATTGCCTACGTAGGATTCGCCGGTTTGGGCCACCTTTTTGTAGAGGTTACGAAGTACGTCTGAATCCAGTACAGGCTGCCAGGGATTGACAGCTACGGCTTCCCGGACTTCAATTGCATCATTTCTGCCAGTACTGTGCCACTCCTGTTCCAAAGGCTCAAATTCCTGAGGCTGACCTTCGGCGTCTCTCACTACTCTAAATACCAGCAGCTTTTGCGGAGGTATAGCATCAGCCCAGGCAAGGGGTGCCTGCTGCGCAGTGGCCGTTGGTTCCGTACGTGTAGCCGGTAAGGGATGGGCTTCGGTAGCCATCATCAGGACTCCCTCGATAGCGCCGTTGGCACCCGGAAGCGGCTGGAAGGTCAACCGAAAGCTGACGGCCGGTATATCGTCGCGCTGGCTGGAGGGCAACTGGTAATCCACGACCAGCGACTGCCCCGAATCGAGTACCTGCGTTACATAGGGCTCAAAGAGACTGTTGATGTGGGAGCTTACGGGTTGATAGGGATTCGGCCCTGAGTCTGACCGTTCCTCAAAGAATTCCTTATATTTCTCATTCGCAAATTCTACCTGACGATCAGTTGCCCTAAAGACAGCCATCGCCGCGGGAGCTTGCCTGAATATGTCATAAAACCTATTGAAAGAGGGTCCCACAACCATAATAAAATCTGTTACTGTATATGCATGTACACTACTATGTAATCACCCCTCCGGCGGGAGCTCCTGCTCAAAATCCGGCTGGACTTTTACTTCCCGTCACTTTGCACCTCAGTCAGTGTGCACACCGAAGAAACAACCAATTGTAAAGCTACTTTTGTTATAGTGAACTTCCACAGATTTTCTGACAAATGGTCCAAATCTTACTATAAAAGTATAGTTCTTCCCTGATTGCGGCTCTTATAAAGGATACGCATATAGTACAAGCATTAGATTACTCTCACAATGTACTTAATTAAACTGTGGATTAATTATTTCATACTCTAACCTGATACAACTCTAGTATTTTATTTATGAACCTGCGCCTGCTCTTCCTGCTTTTCGTCCTGGTTTCCTCTCCGCTTTTTGCCCAGCAAAGCACTGTATTTGATAATCTTGGCCTGCAAAGTACTATTCTAAAAAAAGAAAAGAAATTTGGCCTGTACCTGCCGGCCGGCTACGAAACATCCAACCGACGCTACCCGGTAGTATACCTGCTGCATGGCGGTGGCGACGACCAGACGGGCTGGATCCAGTTTGGGGAGATGCAGCGCATAGTGGATAAGGGCATTCAGGAAGGTACTATTGCGCCCATGATCATTGTGATGCCCGATGCCGAAATGACCTACTACCTCAACAACCGCGAGGGCAAGTACCAGTTTGAAGACTTCTTCATCAAAGAACTCATCCCTCACATCGAGAAGAACTACCGCTGCCTGCCCCGAAAAGAATACCGGGCGGTGGCGGGCCTGTCGATGGGTGGCTTCGGGTCGCTGCTGTACGCCCTGCACCACCCGGATATGTTTGCGGCCTGTGCGGCCATGAGTGCCGCCGTGCGTACCGACGAGGAGATAAACGCCCTTACACATCCGGAATTTCTGAGAAGGTACCGTACGGCATTGGGCGAGGTGAAGGAGGGCGAAAAACGCATCTCTGACTACTGGAATCAGAACAGTATCCTGTACCTGATGCAGCAGTTGCCGGAGGAGCGTAAGAAGGATGTACGGTTTTATCTGGACTGCGGCGACGACGACTTCTTGTACAAAGGCAATGCTACATTGCACATTTTAATGAGAGACAGGAACGTTCCGCACGAATATAGGGTTAGGAATGGTGGACATACCTGGGAATACTGGCGTACCGGACTACCTGATGCGCTGGCATTTATCAGTCAGAGTTTTCACCGGTGACCTTTTGTCGCCCCTAAAACCTCCCGTTACCTCTTCCCCGGAGGAGGTAACCCATACATGCTATGAAGTACTTAATCTGGATTGTGGCAATGGGACTTTGGACTGGATGCAATCAGCAGACAGTAGATACCCAACAGGAAGTGAACACAAGTACTAGCGGCCGTGACTTGGTACCCGATGCAACGGCCGGGCGACCCGGATCTGGTGAAGCCGATCCGGAAGAAGTAGTTGATTACGCCAAGCTATTCTACGGAGTACCCTATAAGTTTGGCTCGTCCAACCCCGAAGCGGGCTTCGACTGCTCGGGCTTTATCAACTATGTTTATAATCATTTCGGGATTGAAGTACCCCGCTCATCAGTCGATTTCACCGACGAAGGTACCCCCGTACAGCTAGCCAGAGCTATTCCCGGTGACCTTATCCTCTTTACGGGCACCGACCCCACTACCCGCACCGTAGGACATATAGGAATCATAGTCAAAAATGACGCATCCGGGCTTGAATTCATTCATTCGTCCTCCGGCAAGCAGGCTTCCGTCACCATCACTCCCATGAGTGACTACTACCAGGAGCGGTTTGTGAAGGTAATACGTATACTCTGAAGTAGAGTAACTGGCAGAAGACCTCACTTACAAAATAAATAAAACAAAACCCGGCTTTAATCCGTAGTTGGAAGTGGAAAGCGAGTAGTACACGTATCAACAAATACAATTAATAAAGAAGATTGTATGGATTTACAGCATCCCAATTTTGGCATTACCGAAGTAGTAGAAGAGGCCCAGGTTAGTGAGAAGTTTATCAATCCGTTGCCCAGGGCTGTATTACGTCCCAACACGTACATCCTGCTGGATGGAGAATGGCGCTTTGCTCTGGACAACGATGATCGTGGTCTGAATGAGGGCTGGCACCTGGGACACCAGTACGATCATACCGCCCAGTGGCCCGGGTCGGTGGAAGATCACCTGATCCAGGCGAAGGGACTTCAGAAAGACTCTCCCACCTGGCACGACAAGGTAGTGGTGTGGTACGAGCGGGAGTTTCCGCTTCCCAAGCGCGACAAGAGCCTGTGCCACTCCATGTTTCAGCTGACATTTGGTGCCTGTGGGTACGAAACCCGCGTCTGGCTGAACGGACGACCGCTTACGACCGTTGAGGGCGAAGAGGTCCACTTCGGAGAATATACCTCTTTTTCGTACGAGCTTAATGAAGAGTACCTCCAGCCGGTCAACCGCCTGACGGTGCGTATCGCCGACTCCATGGATGCCGACCTCCCCCGGGGAAAACAGGAATCACACGTGTATAAGCGGGGTGGCATCTGGTACCAGACCTATACCGGCGCCGTGCGTAGTGTATGGCTGGAAGCCGTGGAGCGCAATCGTCTGCGTTCGCGCGTGGGAGTAGTCAGTCATGTAGAGGACTCTCTGGTACGCTTTAATCTTACCACGCGTATTCATGATCCGGGGCAGTATACCCTCCGGCTGAATGTCTACGATCGTAATCAGTCATCGGGAGACCCCATTGCTACTTCGGACTACCCGCTCAGGCTGGAAGCCGGTCAGAAAATGCAGCGTGTAGTAATGGAGGTACCTGATGCCAAGCTATGGAGCCCCGAAAGCCCCGTGCTGTACCGGCTGGTGGCACAACTTATCGACTCTGAGGGATACGCCGCCGAGATAGAAGCCCACTTTGGCCTACGCAAGATCGAAGCCCGGGGACGCTATATATACCTGAATAACAAGCCCATTTACCTGGACGGCATCCTGTACCAGCCGGGTACGGCTACCTACGAGGAGATGAAGCTGCACATGCACGCCATGAAGGAGCTGGGCTGTAATCTGGTGCGGGTACATATAGCCGGGGTAGACCCCCGCATATACAACCTGGCCGATGAGTTGGGCCTGTTGCTATGGGTAGAGGTACCCAGCCCACACAGTAGTACCCAAAAGAGCCGGGAAAACCACCGGGCGGAGCTGTTCCGGATGCTTGACCTGCTCGAGACTAACCCGTCGGTAGTGATATGGAGCCTTTACAATGAGGACTGGGGCGCCCAGGATATTGCTACCAATCCCGAAACCCGCAAGTACATCATTGACATGTACCACTACATGCATATTGCCTACCCGCAGTTTCTGGTCGTGGACAACGATGGCTGGCAGCATATCTCGTATCTGGGACGTCTGAAATCGGACTTGCTGACGGTACATATTTACACGCCTGAGCTGGAGCGCTGGCGCGAAGTACTGGATAAGCTTATCAGTGGTGAGACCGAAGGCGTAGCTGCCTTCCCGCTGGTGGTAGGTGACCCGTTCTTTTACCGTAAGCAAATACCCATTGTTGTCAGCGAATGGGGAGGCTTTGGCTTTGTTGACTACGGTGGTCCCAAAAACCTGGAAGACCGGGCTGAGCGTATCCGTCAGTTTAAGAAGGAGCTCCGGGACCGACCCATTGCGGGCGATATTTATACCCAGGCTACCAACATCGAAGACGAGCGCAACGGACTCATTGATCCCCATACGGGCGAGCTGTTTGTACCGGCTGGTATACTGGCCTCACCCAAGGATGAGGAGTAGGGTTGGGTACTGTATCAAACGACAAAGCCCCGGCAGGTCCGGGGCTTTGTCGTTTGATGGTTATGCTAGGGCCTACTCGGGCAGAGGCCGCACCATGATGTCTTTGAAGTACACCACGCTCTTGGGATCGTGGCCCTGCAGGGCGAATGTCCCCTTATCAAGTAGCTTTTTCTCATTGCCCTTAGTACGCTCCACTCCCTCGGGTTCAGTATACTCAACAACCGTTTTATCGTTGATTTTGACAGTTATCTTTTTGCCCTGAACAATAATATGTTCGGTATACCATTCATTGTCTTTTACGTATACCTCCTTTACATCATCAAATGCATACAGGGAGCCGGTACGACGCCAGTCGGTATGGGAATTGTTTACCTGTATCTCATACCCTTTGGCTGGCCAGCCGTCTTCCTGATAATCTGTATGAATAAAAATACCGGAGTTGGAGCCCGGGGTAGTCATGACCTGAGCCTTGAATTCAAAGTTTTTGAAAGAATGGTTATTGACAGGTCCTTCGTAAAACAGGTGTGCCCGCGGGCCAGCCACGACTATAGCACCATCCTTGACGCTGAAAGTACTGCTATTGGCACCTACCTTCCACCCGTTCAGGGATTTTCCGTCAAATAGTGAAATCCAGCCATCTTTTTGTTTTTTTTGTGCAAATGATACACTGGCTGCCAGTAACAGCATCAGTACAGCCTGATACAAGGTTCTTTTCATGGGGGTAAGGGTATTGTTAGTAGTTTGGTTTGAGTACCTTTAAGGCATAGTGCCCGCCAGCTGTATAAAAACACAAGCTTATAGAAAAGCTACTGTTTAGGCAGGCAGAAATTTAGTATCCACTACCGAACGGGCACTTTGGATAGGTAGGTAATGGTTTAGATAAGCCGCCAAGATTAGCTTTTATGATTACAGAAGTAGAAAAGAAATCATCAGCCCCAGCCCGATTGACCACCCCGAGCGGTTGGCTGTCCATAGTTGGGGGGGTACTGTACAACGCGCGCTGGATTTGGGAACTGTCGGAAGGCCGGGTCAAGCATATGGGCTATCCCCCTACCCCAGCTACGCAGTACTTCTTCCTGGTGCAATTGCTTTTTCTGGTTGTTCTGATCAGCCTGTACCGGCACTTCCGTGACGTCAGGACTATACGCTATGGACTCCTTATCGCTTCCGTCGGTCTGGTATGGGACAGCCTGATCCGCCTGCTTGAATCTATTGAGCTATCAGCCCCCTGGGACCTATATAGCTACCCCGGTCTGGCTGCTTTCCTGACAGGAACCTTAGTGACCGGACTGGCGCTGAATAGGATACCACCGGTACGGTCTCAGGGTGTTATGCTTCTCTGGATCGGGGTACTGCACACGCTGGCGGGCCTGGCATCGGTACTGCTCTATTACCAATTAGGGGGTGGCCTGGCTGCCAATCAGATATCTTCCCTCGCCAGTAATTTTTTACTGATAGCCGAAGGCATGGGCTGGATCTACCTGGGCATTTTTCTAGTACGCGGCTATAAGCCACTCCAGCATACCAAGTTATAGCCTCACTACATTTTACTTAGCCATAAAGCATTAACCTGTACTTCTAACAAATGAAAAAAACACTTACCTGTACCCTGCTTACCTTAGCTCTTGCTGCCCCGATGGCTCACAGCCAGTCCCAGCCCAAAAAAGCATCCGCTCCCAGAAAGAGCAGCGAAGCAACTACTTCGGGCAATCCTATATTTCCCGGCTGGTACGCCGACCCGGAAGGCATCATCTTTGGCAACCGGTACTGGATCTACCCTACCTACTCGGCACCTTACAATGAGCAGGTACATATGGACGCCTTCTCCTCAACCGACCTTATCAACTGGACCAAGCACAACCGGATCATTGATACCACCAGCATCAAGTGGGCTAAGCGGGCTATGTGGGCTCCGGCCATCATCGAAAAAGACAGAAAGTACTACTTGTTTTTCGGAGCGAATGATATCCAGAGCAACAACGAACTGGGCGGTATAGGCGTAGCCGTGGCGGATAATCCGGCGGGTCCTTTCAAAGACCACCTGGGCAAGCCACTAATTGACAAGTTTCACAACGGAGCGCAGCCCATCGATCAGTTTGTATTCAAAGATAAAGACGGACAGTACTATATGATGTACGGCGGCTGGCGCCACTGCAACATCGCCAAGCTGAACAATGACTTTACCGGCTTCGTACCTTTTGAAGACGGTACTACGTTCAAAGAGATTACCCCCGAAGGCTACGTAGAGGGACCGTTTATGTTCATGCGGAATGGTAAGTACTACTTCATGTGGTCAGAAGGCGGCTGGACCGGCCCCAACTACTCGGTAGCCTACGCCATCGCGGACTCGCCATTCGGTCCCTTCCAGCGTATAGATAAGATCCTGCAGCAGGATCCTAAGATTGCTACCGGAGCGGGTCACCACTCGGTTATACAAGTACCCGGGAAGGACCAATGGTACATCGTCTACCACCGCCGTCCCCTTACCGAAACCGATGCCAATCACCGCGTTACCTGCATGGACGTAATGACCTTTGACAGCAATGGTCACATCAACCCGGTAATCATTACAAACGAGGGTGTAAAGAAGCAGACGTTGAAGCAAGCTTCCACAAAATAGTGAACAATACTGTGCGGAGTGGGTTAGTAAATAAGTATTGAATTATTAAACTAATCCACAAAGACATGAAAATCAGACACGTAACGGTTGCCTCTTTTTGCGCTCTGCTGAGCCTTGCGGGTTGTAGTAACAAGGAAGAGAAGAAAGAAAAAGAGGAAGCGGCTGCCAGCGGTCCCACTGTGGTACAGACAGCCGTAGACACCCTTACACTGCCCGCTCCTTACGCCACGGAGTCAGTAACAAATGAGTCCAAGCTGGTTGGCTGGTCAGATGGTGAGGCCCCTAAAGCACCGGCTGGTTTTGTAGTAACCAAATTTGCTGATAATCTCAAAAATCCCCGTTGGTCCTACGTGGCTCCCAACGGGGATATTTTTGTGGTAGAGTCGGATGACAAAGGCAAAAGTGCCAACCGCATTACGCTGCTTCGCGACCAGAACAAGGACGGCAAGCCCGACCTGCGGCAGGTGTTCATAGAAGACCTTAGCCAACCTTTCGGCATGCTGGTGCTTAACAATTACTTCTACGTAGCCAACACCGACGGAATAACCCGGTACCCTTACAAGCCTGGTCAGACCAAACTGGAAGGAAAAGGGCAAAAGATCATGGAACTGCCGGCTGGTGGCTATAACCACCACTGGACCCGCAATATCATAGCCAGTCCCGATGGAACTAAGATCTACGTATCGGTAGGATCGGCCAGTAATGTGGGCGAGTACGGGATGGATGAAGAAAAACGGCGGGCATGTATCCTCCAGATCAATCTGGATGGCAGCAACGAGAAGATTTACGCCAGCGGCTTACGCAACCCCGTCGGTATGGACTGGGCACCCGGTACCAATGTACTCTGGACCTCAGTCAACGAACGCGACGAACTGGGCGATGACCTGGTCCCTGACTACCTGACCAGCGTGAAGGAGGGGGGCTTTTACGGCTGGCCCTACTCCTACTTCGGTAAGCACGTAGATCCCCGCCGAAAGGGCGAGCGACCTGACCTGGTAGCGAAGGCGATAGTACCGGAGGTACCACTGGGTTCGCATACGTCTTCACTGGGACTTGCTTTCTATGACAAAGACAAGTTCCCGGCTAAGTACCGCAACGGTGCCTTTATTGGTCAGCATGGCTCCTGGAACCGCTCCGAACTGTCCGGCTACAAAGTACTGTTTGTGCCTTTCAAGAATGGCAAGCCATCGGGTAAGCCCGAAGACTTCCTGACCGGATTCGTAGAAGACCTTGAGGAAGATCGGGTTCATGGCCGCCCTGCCGGGGTTACGGTACTACCGGATGGATCGCTTTTGGTCAACGACGACAAAGGAAATACCCTCTGGCGCGTCAGCACCCAGTAATAGGTTTAGATCTAGATACACAAAGAAGGCTATTCCTACGGAAGTAGCCTTCTTTGTTGTTAGAGCGCTCCCTACTAACTATTACGAATATTTCAAGAAAAAGCTTCCTTACCTAGAGTTTGTTGGGCACAGCATAGCTACACCTCCGTTTTCTCCACAATATGTTTGTATTTTAGTAAAATTATTACGCTACTAACAAGTAATCTTAACCAAACCCAAGCACTTCATGAGAAAACTGGTATGGACGTTGGCGGCATGGCTAACTTTCGGGACTCTTAGCTATGCGCAGCAAACGTTCCCCCGCAATGGTGCCTACGATGAGCGTTCGGGGCGATATGCCTTTACCAACGCTACCATTGTCGTAGACCCGCAAACTACGCTGCAGAAAGGAACACTTCTGATCGAAAATGGCCTGATCAAAGAGGTAGGTACCAATGTAAAAGTACCCGCCGGTACGGTAGTTACCGACCTGAAAGGCAAGTACATCTACCCCTCGTTGCTGGATCTGGAGTCAGACTACGGGATGCCCGAGGTAAAGAAGGCGCGTCAGTCGTTCCGCTCGGCGCCCCAGCTCGAATCCAACAAGAAGGGAGCCTACGGCTGGAACCAGGCCATTCAGCCCGAAAGCGAAGCGGCTACCCTGTTTACCGTAGATACCAAGAGGGCCGACGAGCTTCGTAAGATTGGCTTCGGTACCGTTCTTACCCACCACCACGATGGCATTGTACGGGGAAGTGGTGCTCTGGTAGCCCTCACCAACGAATCAGCCAACCAGGCACTACTCCGTGGTGCAGCCTCCGCTCACTACTCGCTGGATAAAGGCAGCTCCACCCAAAACTACCCCAACTCCCTGATGGGTGCTGTGGCCCTGCTCCGCCAGACCTACTACGATGCCGACTGGTTTGCCAAAGGCGGAAGCAATCAGGAAAACAACCTGTCCCTGAAGGCATTTGGTCAGCTCAAGGGCCTGCCCGCCTTCTTCGAAACTACTGACAAGCTGGGCGTACTGCGTGCCGATAAGATCGGGGATGAGTTTGGAGTACAGTATATCATCAGGAGCGGCGGTGACGAGTACCAGCGCATTGATGAAATCAAAGCCACCGGTGCTACGCTTATAGTACCGCTGGCCTTCCCGGATGCGTTTGACGTAAATGACCCCTGGGATGCGGATGCCGTAACCCTGGCCGAACTTAAGCATTGGGAACTGGCCCCCGGCAATCCCGCGGCTCTCGCCAGGGCCAATGTACCTTTCACGCTGACTACCTCCGGCCTGAGAAACAAAGCTGACTTCTGGACCCGCGTACGTACCGCCGTTGAGTTCGGACTACCCAAGGAGAAAGCCTTGGAAGCCCTCACCACACTACCCGCTCGCCTCATCAAAGCCGAGAACCAGGTAGGTGCTCTGAAAAAAGGCATGCTGGCCAACTTCCTGATTACCTCCGATGACTTGTTCAAAAACGGCAGTGAGATTTATGAAAACTGGGTACAAGGCAAGGCGTATATCATTAAGGAGATGAACGCTCCCGACCTGCGCGGTACCTACGACCTCAGCTTTGCCGGCAAGCCGGGTGGGAAGCTGAAAGTAACGGGTACCCCATCGAAGCCTGAGTACCAGTTGGTGCTGAACGACTCCGTGACCATTACGCCGAAGGTAAGCCTGACCAACCAGCTGATGACTGTCACGTACCAGCCCGATAAGAAAAATCCCGGTACGGTGCGTCTGACGGGCTGGTTGTCGGCGCGTGAACTACAGGGGGAAGGTACCCTACCTGACGGGATGCCTATGAACTGGAAAGCGACGCTGGCCGAAGCCTATACCGAACCGGTTGCCAAGACCGACACTACCGTACGCAAGCCCAAAGAACTGGGTAAGCTAATCTATCCGTTTGCCGGATTCGGGAACGAGTCAAAGCCAAAGGCGGAGACGATCCTGGTAAAGAATGCCACCGTCTGGACCAACGAAGCCGATGGTATCCTGCAGAATGCAGATGTACTGATCCAGAATGGTAAGATTGCCCGCGTCGGCAAAGGTCTGACCGCTCCGGCGGGTGCCCGCACCATTGATGGTACCGGCAAGCACCTGACCAACGGGATCATCGACGAGCACTCGCACATAGCGCTCTTTGCCGTGAACGAAGGCTCTCAGACCAGCTCGGCCGAAGTACGCATGAGCGACGTCATCAACTCCGAAGATGTCAACATCTACCGCCAGCTGGCCGGTGGCGTGACTACCTCACAACTCCTGCACGGATCGGCCAACGCCATCGGCGGACAGAGCGCCGTGATCAAGCTAAAATGGGGAGCTACTCCTACCGAAATGTGGTTGCCCGAGGCGAAGTACATCAAGTTTGCGCTGGGTGAAAACGTAAAACAGGCCAACTGGGGGGATGTAGCCCGGGTACGCTTCCCGCAAACACGCATGGGGGTAGAGCAGGTGTACTATGACCACTTCATCCGGGCCAAAGAGTACACCAAAGCCTGGCAGGAGTACAATGCCCTCAAGAACAAGTCGGGCGTAACACCTCCCCGCCGTGATCTGGAGCTGGACGCGCTGGCCGAAATCCTCAAGAACGAGCGCTTTATTACCTGCCACTCGTACGTACAGTCAGAGATCAACATGCTGCTGCACGTAGCCGACTCGCTGGGCTTCAAAGTGAATACCCTGACCCACATTCTGGAAGGCTATAAGCTGGCCGATAAGATGGCCGAGCGCGGTGTGGGAGGATCTACCTTTGCCGACTGGTGGGCGTACAAGATGGAGGTGGAAGAAGCAATCCCCTACAACGCAGCCCTCATGAGCCGCGAAGGAGTAACGGTAGCCATCAACTCCGACGACGCCGAAATGGCCCGCCGCCTCAACCAGGAAGCAGCCAAAACCGTAGAGTTCGGAGGTATATCTGAGATCGAAGCCTGGAAAATGGTGACTCTCAACCCTGCTAAGCTCCTGCACCTCGACAACCGGATGGGTAGTATCAAGGCTGGTAAAGATGCAGATCTGGTACTCTGGAACAACCACCCGCTTTCCATCTATGCGCGTCCTGACTTCACCATGATCGAAGGTACTATCTACTTTGACTACCAGGAAGATCAGAAGAAGCAGGAAGCCATTGCGAAGGAAAAGGCTCGCCTGATCCAGAAGTCCATGGAAGCCAAAGCCGGTGGTGCATCCACCCAGGCTCCGCAGACCCGCCGTACGCGTATGTGGCACTGCGAAGATGTGGTAGGTATCCATGCGGAGCACGGCGAAAAAGAGTAAGCTAATTTCCAGATGAAAACATCAACTATGAAAAAGATATTTTTAGCCCTGCTGGCACTCGTTCCGCTGTCCATGCAGGCCCAGAACCCGGCACCGGCCAATCCGCAGTCGAAGCCCATTGCGCTGACGGGCGCTACCATCCACGTGGGCAACGGTCAGGTGATCGAAAACGGAATCATTGTATTTGATAAAGGTGTCATTACCGCCGTAGGCGGCTCCGCCACTACCTTCGACCGCAACGCTACCGAGGTAGTTAACGTAGCCGGCAAGCACATCTTCCCCGGTCTGATCGCTATGGGTACTACCGTGGGTCTGCAGGAAGTGGCCTCGGTACGCGCTACCCTCGACTATCAGGAAGTAGGCGATATCAACCCGCACGTACGGGCGCTGATTGCCTATAACACCGACTCCGAGATCATCCCCACCATCCGTAACACGGGGGTACTGATGGCTCAGGCCGTCCCCCAGGGTGGTATGGTTTCGGGTTCGTCATCAGTATTCAACACAGACGGCTGGAACTGGGAGGATGCTGTACTGCGCAAGGATGATGGGATCTGGGTCAACTGGCCCGCTTTCCTGGCCCGTAGCTTCAGCCAGGAAGATTTCTCTATCACCATCAAGCGCAACGAGAAGCGTCAGGAAATAATCAACGAGCTACGCCGACACCTGGTGGAAGCCAAAGCCTACGCCGAAGAAAAGGCTCCTTCACCCATGAACCTGCGCCTGGCCGCCATGAAAGGCCTGTTTGACGGAAGTACCAACCTGTACGTGCGGGCCGGTTACGCCAAGGACATCGTTGAATCTATCCGGTTTGCTCAGGACCTGGGAGTGAAGAAGGTGGTGATTGTGGGCGGAGACGAAGCCTATAAAGTAGCCACTTACCTCAAGGACAACAACGTGCCGGTAGTACTGGATCCAATTCACCGTTTGCCTACCCGCGCCGACGATGACGTATACCTGCCTTACGAGCAGCCCGGACGTCTGCACAAGGCTGGCGTGAAGGTAGCCCTCAGCTACAACGACGAATGGTGGCGCACCCGTAACCTGGCCTTCCTGGCGGGTACTGCGGCCGGCTTCGGTGAGATCAACAAAGAAGAAGCCCTGCAGCTGATCACACTGATACCCGCTCAGATCATGGGGGTCGACAAGCAGGTAGGTTCCCTCGAAAAAGGTAAACTGGCAACGCTGGTCGTTGCCAAAGGCGATATTCTGGATATGCGTACCAATGTAGTAGAGCTAGCCTATATCAAAGGCGCCCAGATAAACCTGGACGACAAGCACAAGCGCCTGTACCAGAAGTACAAGGACAAGTACGGGCAGGATGATTTGGGCAAATAGCTTAGCGCTTTAAGCTGTACGCTCTATGCTATAAGCAAAAAGGGAGATGCACTGCGGTGCATCTCCCTTTTTAATGTCTTCCATCTGACTTAATACTATATACTTGTAGAAAGTATCAATCCTCCGAAATCAGGCGGATACCCTGGTCCTGGATCTGGATCATACCCTGTTTATAAAGTCCTCCGATGGCTTTTTTGAATGTTTTTTTGCTCATTTCCAGCCGGCGCTTTATCTCCTCCGGCGAGCTATTGTCCGACAGGTTCAGAAAGCCCCCCTCCTTCTTGAGTACATCCAGGATACGCTGGGCATTGGGTTCAACACTCTCGTACCCCTGCTTTTCCAGGCTGATATCCAGCTTATTTTCTTCACGGACGCGCTTCACGTACGCTTTCATCTGATCGCCGATGTTCACCTGTCTGAACAGCTCATTCTCATAGATGAGCCCCTTGTGGAAGTGGTTCACAATGACATTGTAGCCCAAGTCAGTACGTTCCCAGATGATAATATCTACCTCATCCCCTTCGTCTACGATCAGGCGGCTGTTGTCCAGGAACTTACCAATCTTAGCCGAAGCCGACAGGCGGTTGGTCTTGCGGTCGAGGTACAGGTACACCAGGTACCACTCACCTACCCGCATCTCACCGTTCTGCTCCCGAAAAGGGACGAAGAGGTCTTTTTCAAGCCCCCAGTCCAGAAAAGCCCCATACTCATTGACATCCTTTACCTGTAGGTAGGCAAACTCATTACGGACCACCTTGGGTGTCTCGGTGGTAGCGACCGGACGATCTTCCGAATCTTTATATACAAATACCCTGACGTCTTCGTCTACCTCCATGTCGTCGGTGACGTACTTGTTGGGCAGTAGTACTTCTTCCCCCTCCACATCACCCAGAAACAGCCCAACGCTGGTCCGGCGCAATACGGTAAGGGTGTTATATTTTCCTATAAACAGCATATTCCATCTAACATTGATTGGCTACAAAGATAGCCTACTATTCTTGTAAATAGTCGTGTGGTACTACCAGATGCATCCAGCGGGGGATTAAGCAACGACTACCTTCTCCTTCTGGGTGGGTTGATCAGGGAGTCTACCGAGTACTTACCTCCACCCAAGACCAGTAGCGTCAGGTAGATGAGTATGTACAACAGCAGCATTTCTTTGGCGCTAAAAGGATCAGTGCTATGCTGTACAAAGGCAGCAACAGAACAACTGATTATGAGCGTGATTGCCGCCAGGCGGGTACCCAAGCCCAAGAATATTAATATAGAACATATGGCCTCCGAGAACGTAACCAGGATGAGTGAAACCTCCGGCCCGATTCCCAAAGGATCGGCAAACTGCATTTCGCCGTTAATTATCTTCATCAGTTTGGGTATGCCGTGGGTCAGCATAAGTGCTGCTACACCTATCCTGAGGAAAGCCAGCCATACGTGCGCCGCTTCTAAGCCAATGTCCGTTGAGAATAATCTTTTCATGAGTCTTTTTGGAGTTATAGGTAAATAAACTACTTATATCCAATCTATTCTGTACTAACACGTACATCCAGTCGTCACTCTTATTACTACAGTCCCCTACGTTTGGTTTTGAAAAATGCTGATCTTTACCTGAAAAAGTATAAAGTTACCCGAAATACCTTTGTATAAGTACAGTAAAAGTGTAGCATGAATCGTCGACAATTTTTAGTACTCACCACCGCCGCGGCCAGTTTACCGGCCCTGGTTCAGGCCCAACCCAAGCCTTCCAAACTACCAGTCTGGCGGGGGGTTAATTTGTTAGAGAAATTCAATCCCACCCAGAACCGCCCCTATCAGGAGCGCCATTTCCGCTGGATGCGCGACTGGGGCTTTAACTTTGTGCGGCTGCCGATGTCGTACCAGTGCTGGTCCAAGCCCGACCCGGCCGTGTGGATGCAGATGGATGAAAAAGTACTGCGCGAAATAGACCAGGCCGTAGAATGGGGACAGAAGTACAAGATCCACGTCAACCTCAACCTGCACCGCATACCCGGCTACTGCGTCAATCCACCGGCTGAGCCTCTCAACCTGTGGAAGGATGAACAGGCTCAGAAAGCAGCCATTCACCACTGGCAGACGCTGGCCCGCCGGTACCGCAAGCTATCCAACAAAGACGTCAGTTTTGATCTGATCAACGAGCCCCCCAACATACCCGAAGAGGACTACGCTAATGTGATACGTATGCTCGTAAAAGGCATTCGCAAAGTATCACCGAAGCGACTCATCATAGCCGACGGGATCCGCTGGGGTACCGGTCCGGTACACAGCATTGCGGATCTGAACGTGGGACAGAGTACCCGCGGCTATAATCCCACGCAGATCAGTCACTACCACGCCAACTGGGTGAACGGAAGCGATAAGTTTCCTACGCCGCAGTGGCCCATGGACATAGGCGAAACGCACTGGGACAAAGACCTGCTCCGTGAGCGCTACATCAAGCCCTGGAAAGAACTGGAAGCCAAAGGTGTAGGCATACACGTAGGGGAATGGGGTGCCTACAACCGGACACCGCACGACGTAGCGCTGAAATGGATGGAGGATAACCTGCAGCTATGGAAGGAAGCCGGCTGGGGCTGGGCCCTCTGGAACCTGGATGGCTCGTTTGGCTTTATAAACAGCGGACGTACAGATGTAGCCTACGAAACCTTTGAAGGCGAAAAGCTGGACCGGAAAATGCTTGAACTCCTGCAACGGTATTGAAAACAGAAAAGGGTACCCTAATTCAGCAGAGTACCCTTTTCTATTAAGCTTTATATGATTTTACTGGGCCTCGGGAGCAAGTACTCTCAGAAGCGTCTGGCATTTCAGTTCGGTTTCTTCCCACTCCCGCTGCGGGTCGGAGTCTTCGGTAATACCCGCTCCGGCGTATACCGTAGCTACACCATCCGCCAGGCGCATGGTGCGCAGGTTCACAAACAGGTGCGACTCCTGCTCTACATTAACCGGCCCCAAGTACCCGCTGTAATAGGTACGGTCGTAGCCCTCTACTTCGGTCAGGAATTGTAGCGCAGGCTCTTTGGGCATACCGCATACCGCCGACGTTGGGTGCAGCAGGCGCAGCATCACACTGTCAAGTCCCTGAAAGTTTACAGCCTGCGTATCTACCTCAAAATCGGTACGCAGGTGGTACAGGTTACCGGCCTGTACAGTCTTGGGGCCTTTCTCCAGGTACTCACGCAGACGTATCTTCTTAAAGCACTCCACGATATAGCGGCTTACCAGCGCCTGCTCTTCTATTTCTTTTTGTCCCCAGCGTACCTCCCCCTTCGGCAGTAGTTCGCCGGATGCTGTACGGGCTACCTGGGTACCCGCCAGCGAGGCCGTGCGGAATATCCCCTGCGCGTCGGTTGATACCAGTGTCTCGGGTGACGCGCCCAGCCAGGTTTCCCGTTGCTCGGGTAAGTACACCAGCGAAATAAAAGCGGAAGGATAAGCAGCGGCCAGTTTGGTAAAAGCCTTCACCGGACGAAAATCTTCGTTATAGGTCAGCTCTCTCGTTCGTGAAAGTACCACCTTATCGAACTGCTCCTGACGGATAGCCTCAACGGCCAGTGCAACGGCTCTTTTGAATCGTTCCTGCTGGTTAGTCCGGGCAGAGGCCCGTGTATAGAGTCCGGTACTTAGGGGGGAATGGGCGGTATCTGTTCCCTTAAACTGGATTTCGTGAGCCGTATCTAGTAGTTGCTTTATTGACGGATGCTCCTCCCCCAGTTTTGATTCTACCTCTTTTACCTGCTCATCGGGTAAAACGGTGAAAAGAATATCTCCTTCCAGAAACAGTACTTCCTGTGAATCCGGTACCATGAAAGGACTGACTATAAATCCGGCCGGAAGAGCTTCCAGGTCGGGCTGGCGTCGACTCACTCCTTCTGTCACCGCAACCAGCAGCCTTACCTGCTCCTGATGCGGGAGCCGCCACATGGCAGCCGGAAAACCCAGATTCAGAGCGGCTTCCCAGAGGGCTTCGGCCCGAAGGCACACCCCCGTTGTAGTATTACTATTTGTACGATTACTATCAATCATCAGTGACTATGTCAATCTAGTACGTAAAGAGGGCTGACTAAGTGGTTCAGATTGTACATTTACCAGTAAAGGTATCCTCTTTCTGCTTACAGATATAACATTTTGTGGAGAGTATTTTGTTTCACTTCATCCGCGATTTGCATCTACCACAGCCACCGTCAGGCGACTTATACAAACGAGTTTGTTTTCTTCATTGGTGATCCGGATCTCCCACAGATGCGTCGTGCGCCCTACGTGTATGGGCGTCACCCTGCCGTACACGTAGCCCGACTGGACCGGCCTGACGTGGTTGGCGTTGATCTCCAGCCCGACGGCCCGCTGCTTCTCCGGGTCTTTCAGTGTCAGGTACGAAGCTACACTTCCCAGCGACTCCGCCAGTACTACCGAGGCCCCGCCGTGCAGGATGCCGAACGGCTGGTGGGTGCGGTGGTCTACCGGCATACGGGCTACGATGTAGTCCTCCCCCACCTCCAGATATTCAATACCCAGATGCCGCGCGATGGTATCTTTATCCAGTGATTGTAGGAAATCAATTGATACAGAAGTATTAAACATATCTAAAAAATATCTAAATTTGTATTTGCCAAGTAAGCAAAGAATAAGGTTTTTAACAACCCGTCTCTATAAATATTACAAAATTTTGAAAAATAAGTCCATATATCTGATCCGCCACGGAGAGACCGACTATAACCGAAATGGAGTGGTACAGGGAAGCCTCATAGATGCCGACCTGAATAGCTGGGGAAGAGCACAGGCTCAGGCTTTTTTTGATGCCTACCAACACGTACCATTTGATAAGATTTATACCTCAGCTCTCAAACGTACCCAGCAGTCAGTGCAGGGGTTTATTGATATGGGTATACCTTACGAATCGCACGCCGGACTCAACGAGATCAGCTGGGGCAACCGCGAGGGACGTACGCCCAACACCATGGACAACGACTACTACCGCAACCTGGTGCTGGCCTGGCGCAACGGCGATGTAGACCTGCCCGCCGAGGAAGGTGAGAGTCCGGTACAGGTACGGGAGCGGCAGATTCCGGTGATTGATCTGATCCTTTCACGTCCGGAAGAGCGTACTGTGCTGATTGCCATGCACGGGCGCGCGATCCGTATTCTGCTGACTACCCTGTTTGACGAGCCACTCAGCGAAATGGACCGCTACGAGCACAGTAACCTGTGTCTGTACAAGCTTACCTATTCGTACGTAGAAAAACGGTTCACGCTGGAGCTTTCCAACGACATTACCCATCTGCTGACCCTCGAAATTCCTAATAACTTCTAGTAACCGTTTGTGGACGGTGGCTCCCATTGGTGTAATTACTCCCACTCATGTAGTGGGATGTACTTACATTGGACCTATATTTATCATGTAGACTACCCGCAGACTGCCGGGCTCTGGCCTTGCTACTGCTTACGTAAAGCAATAACTAGTGGCAAATTCAATGTCCAAAACCCGCATTTACTGGACACTTCAAATTTCCGGCTGGACAGCCCTGGTCATGTACGAGTTTCTGCTCTACACGGTGGAGTATGGCTTTGACTCCAAAACCCTCTTTCTGGCCATTGCCAATATCCTCCTGGGCATCACCCTGACGCATACCTACCGGCTGGTGATCCGCCGCTGGAACTGGACGGCCCTGCCGGTGCACAAGCTGGTATTCAGGGTAGCCCTTTCGGTACTGATCTTAGGCTTTATCATGACCATTGTCAACCTGCCTCTGGACCGGCAGATCCTGGCCGAACAGCTCGTCAATCAGCCTTTTGTATTCTGGGGGTACCTTTCTACCTGGTGCAAAAATCTGCTGGCCTGGATCCTGTCTTATACAATATACCACTACGTGGAGCAGAACCGCCTGGCTGAGCTCGAGAAAATCATGCTCAAGACATCCATGCGCGAGGCCGAGGCCAAGGTACTTCGCTCCCAGCTGAACCCCCACTTTACGTTCAACGCTCTCAACAGTATCAGGGCCCTCGTTTCGGAAGATCCGGCCAAAGCCCAGCATAGTATTACGCAGTTATCCAATATTTTACGAAATTCGCTGCTGGCTGACCGCCGTAAGACCGTAGAACTACGGGAGGAGCTGAAAACCGTTGAAGACTACCTCGAGCTGGAAAAGGTACGCTACGAAGAGCGGCTCCGCCATTCTATCAAGGCTGACCCGCAGAGCATATTCTGGCAGGTACCTCCCATGATGCTGCAGACGCTGGTCGAAAACGGCATCAAGCACGGAGTATCCAAGGTAATGGGTGGCGGTATGCTGGAAGTAGCGACTACCATCGAGAATCAGATGCTGGTGATCCGGATCCGTAACACGGGTACGCTCTGCGAAAAGAATACGGACGACCAGAGCGGTGGAGTAGGCCTGCAGAACACAGCGGAGCGCCTGTCGATCCTGTACGGGAAAGAGGCCAGTTTCCGGCTGTTTCAGGAAGACGAAAAGACCGTCTGTGCTGAAGTAGTGATACCTATGCTATCGGATGGCCTGCAGCGCTACTCGGATGAAAAAACCACCGCTCCTCAGGAAACAGTAAAACAGTAAACACCCTAAACACATACACTTACCTAATCGTACCGCCATGAAGACGCTTATCGTTGACGACGAACGCCTAGCCCGCAATGAACTGAAACGTTTACTTGAAATCCATTCCAAAATAGAAATAGTCGGTGAAGCCTCCAACGCCGACGAAGCCCTGGTCATGATTGATGAGCTGCAGCCGGAGCTGCTGTTTCTGGATATACAGATGCCCGGCAAAAATGGCTTTGAGCTCCTCTCTTCCATCGAGGGCAAGGCCCCCGAGGTAATATTTACGACCGCCTACGACGAGTACGCCATCAAGGCGTTTGAATTTAACGCGCTCGACTACCTACTCAAGCCCATTGACGCTGACCGGCTCCGCGACGCAATTAATCGGGTTGAAGAAAATCAGGCACCGGTTGAAGGGTCGGATGTGCCCCACGAGCGTACAGAGAAGGTATTAGGCGAGAATGACCAGGTGTTTGTAAAGGACGGAGAGAAGTGCTGGTTTGTTAAGTTAAGTAAAATTCGTTTATTTGAGTCGATGGGCAACTACGTACGTCTGCATTTTGATGATCAAAAGCCCCTGGTACTCAAATCGTTGAACAGTCTGGAAGAGCGTCTGGACCCAAATACGTACTTCAGAGCCAACCGGAAGCATATCATCAACCTGCAGTGGATCGAAAAGATAGAACCCTGGTTTAGTGGCGGACTCCTTGTAACTTTGCAGGGCGGGGACCGCATTGAAATCTCTCGCCGACAGGCCATACGGTTCAAAGAACTGATGAGCTTATAGGATGCGCAGAGAATGTGTGAAGGAAAACGTGTCTAATGAAACATTACGGAATCTGTATATATTCTCTTATTGCGATATTACTGGCAGCATGTACTACTACCTACAATGAAAATACAGTGCAATCTCCGGAAACGGACGGGCTGAATTTTCAGGATGCCACCTACTATCAGACCAGTTATGGCGAATGTGACACTACTGGCAGAGGAGGTGTGACTGCGCAGGTAAAGTATCTGGAACCTACGCCGGATGAAGATAATGACCCGCAGGATGCGCCGCAGAACCTGACGAAATTCATCCGGGGCTCCGTGGTAAAGCTACTGAATTCCTTTACGGACAGTACGTACATAGAGGCCGAAAAACGGGCGGGTACCCATATAGAGGAGGCATTTGAGGCATTTGCGAGTACCTACCGCGATTTCAAGAATGATTTTCCTGAGTCTACCGGATGCTGGGCTATCGAAGTGGAAGGTGATACCGTCATGACTACCCCCAAAGTGGTAGTATACCGGCTCGACCAGTATTCATTCACGGGTGGGGCACACCCCAATACCCATACGGGCTACTATATTTTTGACCGGCAGAATGGACGCCCCCGGCAGCTGACTACCTTTATACGGGATACCACCCAGCTCCTGCAAAAGGCCGAAGTGGCCTTTCGCAAACACGAACGGCTTCCGGCTCGCGCCAGCCTCCAGGAGTACGGCTATTTCTTACCCGGCAACCAGTTTTTTCTACCGGCCAACATCGCCTTTACCCACGAGGGAGTAGTGCTACTGTATAATCCTTACGAGATAGCTGCCTACGCGCGCGGACCTATTGAGTTTACCATTCCGTACTCCGAAGTGGAAGGCATCATCCGCCGCGAACAGATCTTCTAGGTACTACAGGAGACCTTCGTCAGCAAAGCTGTAATAGCTGCTATCCGTAAATATCAAATGGTCCAGAACGGGCAGGTCGAGCACTCGGCCTGCCTCTTTTAGTTTTCGGGTCAGGTCCTTATCGGCCTGGCTGGGGGTAAGGTTGCCGGAAGGATGGTTGTGAAACAGGATCATCGAGCTCGCCAAGTGCTCCAGCGCGTGCTTAAATATCAGCTTGGGGTCGGCCACCGTACCCGCTACCCCTCCGGTACTGATCAGTACCGGCCTGAGTACTTCGTTGGCGCGGTTCAGCAGCAGGATCCAGAACTCCTCGTGCGGCTTATCCAGCAGGTAGGGCTTCATCTCTTCGTAGGCATCGTTAGAGCTGGTAATACGCCGGCGGCGGGGTACTTCGCTCTCTTTTCTCCTACGGCCCAGCTCAAGCGCCGCCACGATGGTAATGGCCTTGGCCTCCCCTATTCCTTTGATCTTTTTCAGCTCATTGATGCCCTGCCGGGCCAGCTCGTTAAGGTTGTTGTTGGCCGAGCCCAGGATCAGCTTAGCGACATCCACCGCCGACTGATCTACGGTACCCGATCCGATCAGGATGGCGATGAGTTCGGCGTCGGTCAGGGCGGCCTTGCCCCGCTGAAGTAGCTTCTCACGCGGACGATCCTCCTCCGCCCAGCTCAGGATCTTGCGGGAAGGCAGGTAGTTATCCTTTGACATAATCTTCCTCCTTTCTTTGGTGTGTGTTGTATCTACGGACTATACACCCAGTTCGGTCAGGGCAGCCCGGGCTTTGTTGTCAATGCTGTTTTTGTACTCGTGCTTCTTATAGGTCATGGCCAGCCGAAACGAGGCAATGGCCTGCTCCTTCTGACGCTTTTCCCGGTATATGTATCCCAGCTGCAGAGCCGATGAGGCTCCAAAATACAGGTTGGTATTGCGGGTAAGTTCGACGCAGCGGTTAAAGTACGGCACCGCCTGCTCCTCCTGCCCCATCTTCTGGAGGATGCGTCCTTTGCGGTAGTTAAACTCGGCCCGGTCGCCCACTGCTCTAAAGGTACTTTCGCGGTAAGTTTCTAGCCCTTCCAGCGCTTCTTTGAGGTAGCCACCGTCGGTAGCGTAGCGGGCTCTGAGCAGTACTTTCTGCTGATCACTGATGGTACCGGCAGCGTAGCGCTCTGCAAACTTCATAGCGTACTGATCCGACTCCACAATGGTAGCCCCCACTTTTTTTACCCGGGCCAGCATCTCCTCCGCCCCTTTTTCATCCTCAGCCAGCCACCGGCACAGAAACTGCTTAAAGTAGCTGTCCTTAACAAAGTTGGCCCCTCTAAACTCCCGCTGAAACCGGCTGTACAGCGCAAAGGCTTCGCGGTACTGCCCCTTCTGTAACAGGATTTCGCCCCGCATGTAATGGAGGAAGGGAAAGTCCGTGTAGTCACCACCGGTGGGGGCTTTCTTAAGGATGGCGAGGGCATCTTCACTGCGCCCTTCCTTCATAAGTACCGACGCCCCGAAGAAATGCAGCAGCAGGTTGTCAGGATGGCGGGTGGGTAGCTGCCGGAGGGTCTGCAACTGAGCAGGGCTCAGCTGCAGCGTAAAGGCATGCAGCAGAATATCAATAAGCTGGCTTTCCTGCCGGAAGAGTTCGTCCTTCTGCTGGACGAGCTGCAGCTCTTTCAGTCCTTCCCGTACATTTCCTTTCAGCCCCAGGATTCGGGTCACCCAGGCGTAGTTCTCAGGTACCGAGCCGATCAGGACGTGCAGCAGGCCCAGCGATTTGTAGGTCGGCACGAAGGTGGGAAACTTCTTACTGTTTTCGTCCAGCAGGCGGTAGGCTTTGATGATGTCCCAGCAGGCACTCACCTCACTCCCAAACTTGAGCTTGGCAAAGGCCCAGTGCAGCCTGACTTCCGCCATAAGCAACCGCTGAAAGGGCGACGAACCCGGCAGCCGCGACAGGGCCGCCAGCCGGGCCTCTTCCTGCGGGAGCAGCCGGTTGAAAGCGGCCTTATCTTCCGATATGAGCAGGTAGTACATATCGGCGTAGTTATCCAGGTACAGGAGTACGCCATTAGCCGGATGCTGGCTACGCTCCTGAGCGATCAGACTGCGCCCTGCCTCCAGTCGCAGCTTCTGGATCTCGAAGTAAGCCAGCTGCAGACGTGGAGTAAAATTAAAAGCAGCGTCCGGAGCTTCACTTTCGGCACGCACCTCCCCTCCCCCGCTTACAAACAGGTAAAGACTGGTAAGTAGTATGAAGAAGTACGTTTTCATTGGTAGGTCCGGGTGTCGGTATACTAAATACGCTATTCCGGCTGATTAGGTTTTGTAACATACCGCCCTAAAAGCAAAAAGGCTGCCCGAAGGCAACCTTTTACAAGTCTTTTATAGCGTAGGCTTATCGGCGGCCTACCGGCTCTCCGCTGCTCTCCACACCGGCAAAGATACGTCCGCAGTGCTCACACACGATGATCTTCTTGTGCTCACGGATATCTGCCTGGCGCTGGGGAGGTACGATATTAAAGCAGCCTCCGCAGGCTCCGCGCGATACGGGTACTACGGCCAGTCCGTTCATGGAGTTGCCACGGATACGGTCGTAGCTTCTTAGCAGACGCTCTTCAATTTTCTTTATGTGCTTCTCACGCTCCGCAATCAGACGATTCTCCTCTTCCTGGCTCTCACCGGTAATTACCGATAGCTCCTGCTTCTTCGCCTTCAGGTCTTCCTGGCGCTCGTTCAGAGTAGCTCTGGTACGATCAGCATCCTCCTCGATGAGGCGAATACGGGCCTTGGCTTCGTTGATCTTCTTATCCGCCAGTTGCATATCCAGTTCCTGCAGCTCGATCTCCTTCGTGATGGCATCGTACTCGCGGTTGTTACGCACGTTCATCTGCTGATCCTTGTATTTAGCAATCAGCTTTTCGGAGTCTTTCTGAGCACCTTTCAGGTTATCAATCTCCGAGTTAAGCGCGTCAATCTCGTTTTTGAACTTACTCATCCGGGTTTCGAAACCTATAATTTCATCTTCCAGATCACGAACTTCTTCGGGCAGGTCACCACGAATCTTTAATATTTCGTCCAGCTTTGAATCGATTTCCTGAAGCTGTACGAGAGCGTCTAATTTTTGGGCGATTGTATTTTCCATGTATGTCTTTACGGACTGTTACGGTAGTATTCTGGGCGGAAGAAATGGAACAACCGGCAATTTTACGTAAAATACCTGACCGGATTGGTATTTACTTCCGACAAACAGAGCGCAAAATTACCAAATTTTTCTGATAAATAGTGGCAAAGTACTTCTTTCGTGTACACTTCGCTTTCATAATGCCCAATATCGCAGATTAGTATCTTATTATCGGCATCAAAAAATTCGTGGTACTTGAAGTCGGCCGTTACAAAAGCATCCGCTCCGGCCGCCAGCGCATTCGGCAACAGAAAGCTACCGGCTCCCCCACAGACCGCTATCCGGCGAACGGTATCGTGTACCGGCGCCGTATGTTTGATCACGGGCGTATGCATGTTCTTCTTGAGCATAACCAGAAACTCAGCCGTCGTAATGGGCTCGGGAAGGTCACCCACGGCACCGGAGCCTATCTCCTGGTTTTCGTTTTCGAGGGTATTAATGTAAAACGATACCTCTTCGTAGGGATGCGCCTTGCGAAGTGCCTGTATGACGGGCTTCTCCAGATAGATAGGCAACATCACCTCCACCCGGTTCTCCTGTACTTCCTCATCCTCCCCCCGCTCCCCGATGGTAGGGTTGGCCCCTTCGCCCGGACGGAAGGCCCCCGTCCCCGTCAGTCGGAAGCTGCAGCGTGAGTAGTCGCCGATCTGTCCGGCTCCGGCGGCAAATACCGCGTCCAGTACCTTTTCGGTGTCGTCGACGGGTACAAAGAAGGTCAACTTCATCAGCTGCTGACGCTTGGGAGCCAGCACCCGAAGGTTCTGTAGGCCGAGCCTTCTGGCGATCATCCAGTTGACACCATTGGCTACGTTGTCGAGGTTGGTATGGATGGCGTAGATGGCCACATCATGCTTAATGGCCTTGATTACGGTGCGCTCTATATAGGTACGGCCGGTTAGTCTTTTGAGGCCTTTGAATACAATCGGGTGGTGCGCGACTACCACGTTACAGCCCCGCTGGATGGCTTCGTCCACCACGGCCTCCGTCGAATCCAGCGCAAACAGTACGCCCTGTACCTCCATGCCGGGATCACCTACGATGAGCCCCGAATTATCGTAATTTTCCTGGTAGATGGGCGGCGCCAGCGCCTCCAGCTCCCTGATGAAATCTTTAAGTTGAGTCATAAAGTGGGTGATGATACGGGGCAAAAATAAAAAACTGCAACCCACAAAAAAATGATACCTGACTATCAACCCATTCGGAAATATTTGATTTTTTTTCCTGAAGACGCTTGCGTGGTATAGTTCAACCGCATACTTTTGCACCACGATTTCACTGTTACACACAGCAAAATCAAAAGATACATACTCTGGTCCGGTAGTTCAGCTGGTTAGAATACATGCCTGTCACGCATGGGGTCGCGGGTTCGAGTCCCGTCCGGACCGCCAGAGAAAGAAGCGCTTAGCACCATCAGCTACGCGTTTTTTTATCCTGAAACAAAAGTAAATAGTACATACTCTGGTCCGGTAGTTCAGCTGGTTAGAATACATGCCTGTCACGCATGGGGTCGCGGGTTCGAGTCCCGTCCGGACCGCCAGAGAAACTTGAAAAGCTCAAATACGAAAGTGTTTGGGCTTTTTTGTTGCACCTGTGTTTCCCCTGCCTGTTTGCCCCTAACAAAAAAGAGGTACCAACTTATAACAGCTGGTACCTCCTGATATATCTTATCAGCCAAAAGGTTAATTGGACGCAGACGCCTTAGGGCTAGGCTCCAGCGTTACCTTATAAAGCAGTTGATCGTATTTCATCATTGCCCCGGTTACTGCATCGATAGCAAATCCCGGCCAGAAAAATATGTTGAGAATACTCACTACATCAAAGGTCGACGAGGGGGAAAATACTTTGGACTGATACCCCTCTTTGGTCAGGACCACCGAAGGTTGGCTCAGGTTTTTCTTCATTGGAACGGCAGCAGGGGTAGTACCGTGCGAAACGCCGTTAATCTCTACCAGGGCTCCCGGAGGGCTGGATTCAATACGAACTACCTGAGTAGTTCCGGAAAAAAGAGTAGCACAACCGGACAGGGAAAATAGAGCCAGCACAGGGGCAAGCAGGAGTAGTAACTTTTTCATGAAGTGGAATAGAGGTGGAATGTTTCCACAAGTATATACGTCTTCCTCCATTTAAACAAAGCCCTACCAGCTTTTTGAACCTGATATTGGCTAAATCGTTTCAGATGTACATGGCTTAGCTGCACAAGGCAATATCCCTATCCTTGTATATTAGGCTATCAACCTTCGTTTAATCCATAGTATCAGTCTCCCCCCTACCTGTTCATCAGCTCCAGCTTGGCAAAAAAGTCGTTGAACATGAGATTAATGTCCAGACGGGTGTATACCCGGATGGGCCGTCCCTGGTGATTATGTTCATAGGCTCCCTGTTGGTTGATCCGGGGGGACATCCGGACTACATACTCACTGGACGACGGATCGGCCTCAAAGGATGACTGTAGCGCCGTCAGCAACACCAGCGGGCTATCACCCATAACGTACGTTTCGCCAATGTTCAGGCCATACTTCGACAGTCGGGTCATCAGGCCTTCGATTACTTCCGTCAGGTAACTACCTACCTTACCGTGCGGCTTTACCTTTAGTAAGAGCTGCGAATAGGGCAGCAGAGCCTGCCGGTAGGCATTGCGGGGTACCTGCCACACCGGCACCGCCGAACGGTTAAATACCGCCCGGGCCGCCGGTATGTCGATGTTCAGATTGTACTCAGGACTTGAATAATTAGGGGGAGGAAAGGCCAGATCGCTGTACTCCGGCCCGCCAATCCAGACCACCGTCAGCTTGCCGGCAATCTGGGGCGAAGTCAGCAGAGCCGATGCTATCTCGGTAAGTCCGGCTCCGCACAGTACATACAGTGGCTGTTTGGTATCAGTCCGTAAGGCTTCTTTTATAATGAAGTTGACTGCCTCACTTTTTACGGGAGTACTGTCGTTGGGCATGGCTGTATTTGATCCGGCTATAATGGGGATGTTACTTTTACCACCCATTAGCTGTACCAGTTCTCTGGCTTTTTTGGCCGCATTGTCGGCCTGGACTTTGGAAGGGTCAAATCCATCCCCTACTCTCAGGTGCGAACCCACGATGGCCCTTACCTCCACCGACGGGGATAGCAACAGGTGCGCCAACTGGAACAATCCGTCCGGATCACCACTGAAATCATTGTCAATAATCACCCGCATCCGGGGAGTAACCGCATTTTCCATACCCGCCTGCTGCCCCAGCGTGGTGAAGGGCAGAGCAAGCAGTAAAACCAGGCCCATCAGGCAGGAGTAGCATCTTGTCATATGTATACTTATCGCTTAAAGGTAAAGATCCCCTATGATCAGGAGATAATGCGTCAAATATACACGTTGTTAGCAATTACAACAGCCCTACACTACTAAAAGAAGGGACAGCGGGTACTCCTGGTACTGCCAAAGGCTTTTCGCAAGCAAATCATTGACTATCAGTCAGTGGCAATAAAATGTAACCTTAGTACCGTAAGATAAAATTAGTAAAAACTTATTATGCATTTTTTGTTCCTCATTGAATTAATTGGGTTATTTACAGTCAACTAGCCTAACCGCCGGACTAAAACAGGTACAGCGGTTAGACTATTAACGTGCCCCTCCTCTATCTACTCCTTTACCTCTAAGGCCGATCAGGCAGGTCTCGATATGATCGAGCTGGTTCTTAGGTGGTACTTGTACCAGAAAGTCTGTGTCAGAGCTTTCTGCTTCAATTGCTAATTAGCTCAGCAAATCATAAACACTAGATCTATAATCAACTTTTAAATATAACTACACCTCTATGAAGAAAGTCGCTATTCTACTGGTCTCTTCGTTACTAGTAGTTTTGATTGCTTGTCAGGACCATAATCTGGAACCTTCCCCCAATGATCCCCCCAGTAACGGCCTGGCATGGAAAGCCGGAGGGCCTAACTCCTCCATTCAGGATTTCGCCGTAGACAGAAACGGAAATTCTTTTATAAGCGGGACCTTCCGTGGGACCGCACACTTTGGTCACATCACCATCACAAAACCTGATCAGGAAACACACACGTTTATTGCTAAGTACAACGCTACCGGCGAAGCCCAGTGGGTTCGAATGGTGGAATCTAACAGGTCTGCCAATATTTTTGGCGTTGCAGTTGATGGAAACGGCAACTTATATGCAACAGGCGGGTTCAACGGCTCTGCGACTTTTGACGGAACTACACTGACAGGTGAGGGTTTCTACCTCGTAAAGTACACTAGCAGCGGAGATGTCCTTTGGGTACGGCAGGTAAGCTCCCCCCATTCTGTGTTCAATGCAAGCCCTGCCTTTGGTATTGAAGCAGATGAAAGTGGCTTTGTATATCTGACGGGTTTGTTTGAAGGAACAGTACTGTTTGGCGACATACCTCTTACGGCCACTTCCAGTGAAATCAAAATCGGCGGACGTGAAGATGCCTTTATAGCCAAGCTAAATACCGATGGCGTATTTCTGTGGGTTAGAAAGGTAGGCGGTGCTCAGATAGATGTTGGCAATAGCGTAGCGGTAGATAAGGCCGGTAATGTATATGCCTCCGGCTACTCCACTTCCCACCCTGCCCGCTTTGGCGATATCCAGTTCTACTTTTCAAATGATTCATACGCCACCAAGTTTGCGACCGATGGTACATTGCAATGGGCCACAGGCGTACGACGAAACTCGCCCGCGCGTGGGGATAAAATTACGGTAGATGAGGCTGGTAACAGCTTTGTCAAATCGGGCAATGTAATTTCCTGGCTCAACAGCAGTGGGGTAGTCCAGTGGAACAGGCAGCTTGGCAATGCCTCCATCTACGATATCGCTGCCAGTGCTGATGGGGGTGTGTATATAACAGGAAGCTTCGAAGGTACCCTGAACGTGGAAGGCCTTACCCTGACTTCCAGCGGAGGAACGGATGTATTTCTGGCTAAACTCAACCGGAGTGGGGGTCTGGTCTGGATGAAGCGGGAAGGAGGCCGTCAGAACGACTACGGGATCCGTGTTGATCCGGGAGCCCGTGGGGAGCTATACGTAACGGGCACTTTCAATAGTACTACTACCTTAGCCGGCACCTCTCTCAGCTCGGCAGGAAACTCTGAGATCTTCATTGTCAGGTATGATCAGTAATACTCAGAAGCGATAAGGTCGCTATCCATTGGCAGTAGCCTTATCGCTTTTCGGCTTATACACACTACTACTGATGCAATTGTATGTCTGGTTTATACTAGGTTCTACTCTTTATCCATCTATACCTATTCCCCCATGAAAAAAGTCATAATTCTACTGACCTCACTACTTATGGCCTTTGTATCAGGCTGTCAGGATCACAATCTCGAACCTCATCCCGAAGACGTCATGGCTTGGCGGGCGGGAGGTCCCGCCGGAGATTCAGGACAAGATATTGCTGTAGATCAGAGCGGCAACGTATATGTCACAGGAGGTTTTACCGGCACTGCTACCTTTGGCTCTACTACTCTCATCTCCAATGGCATATCAGACATATTCATCGTCAAGTACAACAATAAAGGGGATGTATTATGGGCTAAACAAGCCGGAGGGCCTCTCGCTGACCAGGGGTATGGTATTACGTTAGATGAACAGGGTAATTTCTACATCACAGGGTACATCTCAGGTACCGCCACCTTTGGTACCCTTTCGCTTACCTCTACCGGAGAACGGGATATATTCATTAGTAAGTACAGCACCAACGGAGAGGTACAATGGGCAAGGAATGCTGGCGGCACAAACTTTGACTCTGGATATGGTATTGCCTTAGATAGAGGCGGGAACCCCTATGTCACCGGTAGCTTTCAGAGTACCGCCACTTTTGGCACTACCACCCTTACCTCCCGAGGTAGCAACGATGTATTTATAGCTAAATACAACAGCAATGGGGATATACTATGGGCCCAGCAGGCAGGAGGAACAGATTCAGATGGTGTAAGTGATATTGCCGTAGATGAAAACGGTAACGCATATATAATAGGGTCCTTCACAGGAACTGCTACCTTTGGCGCATTTACACTTACCGCAGTAGCACATTCCAGAGCTACTGATTCTAATTTATTCGTTGTTAAATACAACAGCGCCGGTGAGGCTCTCTGGGTCCGGCAGGAAAGTGGTATGGGTAGTTTCGGGTCCGGAATCGCAGTAGATGGAAGTGGGAATGTCTATGTCACGGGAACAATTTACATAGGTGCGTTCACTCCAGATATACATATTGCTAAATATACTACTACCGGTGAAATACAATGGTCCGGGTTCATAGGCAGAATGGGTGGAACAGAATATGGAGCAGATATAGCCGTAGATAAAAATGGAAATGTATATGTGATAGGTAGAACTCATGGTTCACAAATCGGAATCGGCAAAAGAACGAGCTCAGGATTGGTAAGTGTTGATATAGACATAGTTCATTATGGTGATGACGATATCATTGTAGTAAAGTTTGACAACAATGGAAATCTGTACTGGGCCCGAAGTGCCGGAGGTCCTGGTGACGACGTCGGACTTGGCATTGCCGTAGATGAGCAGGGTACGGCGTACACAACAGGATACTTTCCAGGCACCGCTACTTTTGGTACCACTACCCTTACATCCAGCGGTGATATTGATGTATTTGTAGCTAAATTCAAGTAATACAGAAAAGTCCGGCAGCTATTCCAACCAGTAGCTGCCGGGCTTTTTCTGTTATGCCCAATAGTACTTGATGAGGCGTCCTAGTCCAATAATTTATTCATACCTATTCAATTACATTATGAAAAAAACTGCAATCTTACTAACCTCACTACTCATAGCCTTTTTGACAGGTTGTCAGGATCACGTTTTTGAGCCTCCCCCATCCGGTACCCTTCAGACACTAGGAGCCTGGAGAACGGGAAGTACAGAGTCTGATATTCCCAACTATATGGCTCGCGACTCACAGGGGTACCTTTACCTTACCGGTAGGCAGACCGTGCCCTTTGTGGCCAAATACAATAGCAGTGGAAGCCAGCAGTGGAGGAATGAATTAAAAAGGGTTGTGGACCCCTCTGGGCAACTTATAGCTCTTGATGCAAGTGGAAACATTTACGTAGCCGGACGTGGCCTGGGTAGTAGAGCCGACTTTGGACAATCCGGTGTGGATGAGGTATATCTTGCCAGCTACACCAACGATGGCACCCTCCGGTGGATACTTTCTACTTCCGCTAATACGGGCAAAGGCTCTTTGCATCCCCTTGGCTTTATTGCTGATGATGCTGGCAATACTTATATGACCGGCTGGTTTTCAGAAACTGTCGATTTTGGCGGAATCGAACTTACTTCAAGAGCTCAGGCTGATAAAATTGGCGGCTTTGAGGATGGCTTTCTGCTCAAGGTAAACAAGGATGGTGCCTTGCAGTGGGTCAGGCAGTTAGCAGGGAACAGGACAGATTCAGGTTTAGATGTAGCCCTGGATCAGGCAGGTAACGTATTTGTCTCCGGCTTTACTAATTCAGGCTCTACGTTTGGGGGCATTACTGTTACCGGAACAACCTCCTTTGCCATTAAGTACACACCCGACGGTACACGGCAATGGATAACCGCTGTTCGCCAGGCCAGCTTTGGACATGGAAGACATATTGGCGTAGATGCATCCGGTAATAGCTATGTAGGAACCGGTGCTGTCGTTACAAAACTTAACAGCGGTGGAGAGGCAGAATGGCACAAAGGAATTCCCTCTGCATCATTCTATTTCAACGAGGCCAACGAAGACATAGCTTTTAATACCGATGGCGACTACTATGTAACAGATACCTTTAGTGGCACCATCACTATTGAAGGACAAACACTTACCTCCCGTGGAGGGTATGACGTGTTTCTGGTCAAATATGATAAGTATGGTTCTTTAAAATGGGTAGTACAGGAAGGAGGGCCTCAAAACGAAACGGCAAGGAAAATTGTGCTGGGTGAAGGAGGCGTCATTCACCTGCTGGGTTACTTCGAAGGTACCACCACCATAGCGGGTACCAGTCTGACCTCCGCTGGACAGACCGATATATTTGTAGCTACGTATAAGGAGTAAGGTAACAGGAGGGCTTCTACATCAGGGTAGTAGCCCTCCTGTTTTTTATTCATTCCACATGACATTCTATACTCCATTCACACTTACTCAACTACACAATGAAAAAAGTAGCCATTCTACTGACCTCGTTAACGGTGGCTCTAGCATCAGGCTGCCAGGATCACGTATTTGAACCTCCCCCATCCGGTACAATTCAGGCACTTGGAGCCTGGCGAACCGGAGGAACAGGAAGTGATCAATCTTACAATATTGCCCGGGACGCTCAGGGCAATCTGTTTTTGACAGGAAATCTTGATGGAACTTTCATTGGTAAATACACCAGCAGTGGAGTACTACAATGGAGGAAGAATCTAAGACCAGTTCTCGATCCAGCGGGACATTTTGTTGGCGTTGATGCGAGTGGTAACGTCTACGTAGCCGCGCAGCGCCTGGGTAGTAAAGCCGACTTTGGACAATCCGGTGAGAATGAGGTATACCTTGCCAGCTATACCAACGATGGCACTCTGAGATGGATACTTGCTACTACGGCTAATACCGGCGATCGCACCTTCACAAGTATCATGATTCCCATTGACTTAGTTACTGATGGTGCCGGAAACACCTATATAACCGGCTGGTTTTCGGGAACAGTGGATTTTGGGGGAATCGAATTCGCTTCAAGGCCACAGTCTGCTAAACCTGGCGGCTTTGAGGATGGCTTTCTGCTCAAGGTAAATAAGGACGGAACCTTGCAGTGGGTTAAGCACTTAGCAGGGGACAGGACAGATTATGGTTTAGGTTTAGCCCTGGATCAGGCGGGTAACGTATTTGTCTCCGGCGTTACAGATTCCGGTTCTACATTTGACGGTATCAATGTTACCGGGGCAACCTCCTTTGCTGCAAAATTCGCGCCTGACGGAACCCGACAGTGGGTTACAGCAGTACGTCAAGCATTAACATTTGGTGAGGCAAGAAACATTGGAGTAGATGAAGCTGGTAACAGCTATGTACAAACCGGTGCTGTTGTTACAAAGCTTAACAGCAATGGCGAGGCAGAATGGCACAAAGGTATTCCTGTTGGGAGTCATCCGACTTATACTAAGGTAACTTTTAACAGGAATGGTGACTACTACGTAACGGACACATTTAGTGGCACCATCACTATTGAAGGACAAACACTTACCTCCCGTGGAGGGTATGACATCTTCCTGGTCAAATATGATAAAAATGGGTCGTTTAAATGGATAGTACAGGAAGGAGGTCCCCAAAATGATTCTTCCCGTGAAAATATATTAAGTGAGGGAGGAATTATCCACCTCTTGGGTACCTTCGAAGGTACCACCACCATAGCGGGTACCAGCCTGACCTCTGCGGGCCTGACTGACATATTTGTGGCTACGTATAAAGAGTAAGGTAACAGGAGGGGCTACTACCCAGAGGTAGAAGCCCCTCCTGCTTTTTGTTCATTCCACAGGACATTCTATACTCCATCCATACTTACACAACTACCCCATGAAAAAAGTAGCCATTCTACTGACCTCACTACTCATAGCCTTTGTAACAGGCTGTCAGGATCACAATCTGGAACCGCATCCCGAAGACGTCATGGCCTGGCGTGCCGGAGGAGCGGCTTCTGATCAGGGCGAGCATATTGCCACCGATCATAGTGGCAACGTATATGTAGCCGGGTACTTCACCCAGTCGGCCATCTTCGGCTCCAAATCCCTCACCTCACCAGCCGGTGGTGTTACTATTTTCATAGCGAAGTACAGCCCTACCGGCGAAATACTGTGGGTCCAGCAGCCGACAGCTACCAGTTCATCCAGCATTGGAGGCATGACGGTTGATGCCAGCGGCAACGTATACCTCACCGGGAGCTTCCGGGGCAGAATTACGTTTGGCACTGTAATTCTTAATTCACGCGGAGGAGCCGATATATTCACAGTCAAACTTAACAGCAGCGGTGAAGCACAGTGGGGCCGCAACGAAGGTAGTAGCTCAGATTACCCTTTCACTAGCGATATTGGCAATGGTATTGCGGCGGATGAGGTCGGCAATGTATACGTGACCGGATCTTTCAATGGTACAGCCACCTTTGGTTCTACCTCCCTTACCTCCCGAGGTAGCAGTGATTTATACACTTCTGTATTTATCACCAAGTACAATAGCAATGGTGATGTACTATGGGCCCAGCAGGCAGGAGGAACTGATTTTAATGGAGGTGGTCGTGGTGTTGCCGTAGATGAAAGTGGTAACGCATATATAACAGGGTACTTCAGAGGAACTGCTGATTTTGGTACCACAACACTTACCTCTGGTAGTAGACAAGAAATATTTACTGCCAAATACAGCAACACCGGAGAGGTGATTTGGGCTCAGCAGGGTGATGTTGGGGGATCTGGAACCGCTATCGCAGTAGATAAGAATGGTAATGCCTACGTTACGGGACAAATGGTTGAATATCGGTTCGATAGTCAGATCTATTTTGCTAAATACAATACGAATGGAGAAAGACAGTGGTCCTATTTCTTAGGTACAATTGGTATGCAATATAGAGGTGAAGATATAGCCGTAGATAAAGATGAAAATGTATACTTAATCAGCTTTAATTCATCTCCACAACTCACTTATGTTCCCTATCCTAGGCAAGGGTCAGGACCAAGTGGAAGTGTTATCGACCTGGTTCATTATGGTGATGCAGATGTGTTTGTTGGAAAATTTGATAGCCATGGAAATTTGCTATGGACTAAAACTGCCGGAGGGACTGGCAATGACAACGGCCAAAGCATTGCCATAGATTATAGTGGTACCGTCTATATCACAGGAAGCTTCGAACATACCGCCACCTTTGGCATCACTTCCCTCACATCCAGTAGTGGTAGTGACATCTTCGTAGCAAAGTTCAAGCAGTAACAGGAGCCGGGCAGCTATTTTACCGATAGCTGCCCGGCTTTTTCTATTAAACCCTGTCTTGCTTAAAGAGACATCCTTCATCCACTAATCCATTCACACCTACACAACTACATTATGAAAAAAATAGCTATTCTACTGACGTCTCTATTGCTTGCTTTTATCACGAGTTGCCAAGATCATGTTTTTGAGCCTAATCCAAATAATCCTCCTCTTGAAGAGTCTGCCTGGCTTGGCGGAGGACCTATTTCGTATCCGCATGACCTTTATAGAGACAAAGACGGAAGTGTATATGTGGCCGGTATATATAGTAATACGGCCACCTTTGGCGGGGTAACACTTACTGGTCCTGAATCAACTAATTTTATTAATTCCTTTCTTGTTAAATACAGCTCATCAGGAGAAGTACTGTGGGCCCAAAAGATAGGAGGTAATGGGGATAATTACTTTTATCGCATAGCCGTCGACAGCCATGGCAACGTATACGCCGCGGGTAAGATTACCCATACCGCCACTATTGGTGGGACAACAATTAATGGCCGGGGCTTTATTGTTGTAAAATACTCGAGTCAAGGAGAAATTCAGTGGATAAAACTCGATGAAACATTGAATAGTGATAGTGAAATATTAGCGATTGCTATAGACCAGTCTGACAATATTTATATAGCAGGATCTTTTAGATTTAATACCACAATGGTGAACGGAATTAGAATGACTCCTCGTGACAGTGGAATTCCGCGCATGACCACACACGACTTTTTCATAGCCAAGCTTAATACTTCTGGCGAGTATCAATGGGTCAGGCAGGTTGGTAAAAGCGGGATCGATGTGGCCGTTAATATGACAACAGATAAAGAGGGAAACTTCTACATAACAGGGATAATAGCAGAGGCCAATGGTGCCGGTAATATTGCAAAGTACAACCCCCAGGGCGCCCTACAGTGGATAACGACATTAGGAATAGGCAACGGCTGGGGTCAGAATGTAGAAGTGGATGAGGCAGGAAATGTTTATGTCGACACAGAGAATAGTATAGGTAAAATCAATAGCAGCGGCACTGTTCAGTGGTTTCATCAAATTCCTGCCGTTGATATAGCAGCCAACGCGCAGGGTGAAGTATTTATAACCGGTAACTTTAGTGGTACAGCAAACATTCTGGGACAAACCCTTACATCCAGTGGAGGATCAGATATCTACATAGCCAAACTGGCTAGTGATGGTACGCTCAAATGGATTAGAAGGGATGGAACCGCTTCCTATGAAGTTGCATCTGGTATAACTCTAAGTCCCGAAGGAAATATATTTGTAGTCGGTCAATTTCATAACACCACTACCACCCTGGCCGGCCAAACCCTCTCCGCAAGTGGAGGAAGTCTATTTATAGCCCGATACAAAGAATAGCAAGATGATCCCGGCAGCTACTGGTTGAGGTAGCTGCCGGTTTTTTTCTGTTATCTCCAATCGAATCTATCCATACACAACTACATTATGAAAAAAATTGCAATCTTACTGACCTCACTACTCATAGCCTTCATATCAGGCTGTCAGGATCACAATCTGGAACCTCATCCCGAAGATGTCATGGCCTGGCAGGCGGGCGGGCCAGGCTATGATATTGGAACTAGTATAGCTGTAGATAAAAGTGGCAATATATATACAACGGGCCATTTTAAGGGGACAGCTACCTTCGGTACAACTACACTTACTTCCAAAGGAGAAGATGATGTATTTATTGTTAAGTATAACAGTAATGGTGATGTACTATGGGCTAAGAATGAGGGTGGAGTTGGTTACGATCTTGGACAGGATATTAGTGTAGATATAAATGGTAACGTCTATGTCATAGGCCGATTTCAGAAATCAGCAACTTTTGGTACTACTACAATTGTCTCCAATGGTTCAATTCACATTTTCGATGTGATTGATATTTTCATAGCAAAGTACAGCAGCAATGGTGAGTTTCAATGGGTCCAGCAATTAGGAGGGAACGGCAATGATTTCGGGCAAAGTATCACTGTTGATGAAAGTGGCAATGTGTATGTGACTGGTTATTTTGGCGAAAAAATAACAGTTGGCTCCACAACTCTAAATTCCAATGATGTGAGTGATGTATTTGTTGCTAAATACAACACCAATGGAGAAGGTCAATGGGTTAAGATAGCAGCGAGTTTAGTTAGAAGTTTTGGCGAAGTAGATGAAGGCCAGGGTATAACAGTAGACAAAAGCGGCAATGTATATGTGACCGGAATATTTAACGGTACAATCTTTTTTGGAACGACACCTCTTACATCCAGTGGCGCAAGTGATATATTTATTGCAAAATATAACGCCACTGGAGATCTCCAGTGGGCTCAACGAGCTGGAGGCTCCCGAAGCGATAGAGGGAATAGTATTACAGTTGATCAAAATAATAATATATATGTAACTGGTTATTTTCATCATAACGCTACATTCGGCTCAAAGGTACTTCTTGGTGAAGGTGGGCCAAACTTCTTTCTAGCAAAATATAGCAGCAGCGGTGATATACAGTGGGTACAGAATATAGAAAATGCAAATGGTCTTAGTATAGCTTTAGATAATAAAGATGATGTTTACATATCTGGAAACTACTCTCATATCGCCACCTTTGGTACGACAACCTTCACCACTGCAAGCATTTTTGATAGAGATATGTTTATTGCTAAATATAATTCTATGGGAGCTTTTCAATGGGCTCAGACAGCAGGAGCGAAAAACGGCCTTGAAGATGGTCTAGGGGTTGCAGTAGATGAAGATAAAAATGTATACGTAATAGGTACTTTTTTAGGCCCTGCCACCTTTGGTACCACTACCCTTAATTCCAGTGGTAGTAATAACATATTTGTAGCTAAGTATAAGCAATAACAAGAGCCCGGCAACTATTAATCCAAATAGCTGCCGGGCTTTTTCTATCATACCTACTCATGCTAAATAAGCATCCTTCATTCAATAATCCATGCACACTTACACAACTACATTATGAAACAAACTGTAATCTTACTGACCTCACTACTCATAGCCTTCATATCAGGCTGTCAGGATCACAATCTGGAGCCTCTCCCCGAAGACGTTATGGCCTGGAGCGAGGGGGGCTCTGGTCATGACGAGGGATTGGGTGTAGCCGTAGATAAAAGCGGGAACACATATGTAACCGGATTTTTTTATGATAAGGCTGATTTCGGAGCAATTACACTTTCTGGGAGTGGATACAATGAGATGTTTGTTGTCAAATACAATAGCAGCGGCGAAGTGGAGTGGGCTAAACATGGAGGAGGAACTGGTCACGACAACGGACAAGATATTGCTGTAGATATCCATGGCAATGTATATGTTATTGGACGCTTTCAGCATTCGGCTACATTTGGCACTAGTACAATTGTTTCTAATAGTTCAAATCAAATCCTTGATTTATTTGATGCATTCATAGTCAAATACAGTAGCAGTGGTGAGATGCAATGGGTCCAGAGAATAGGAGGTGCAGGCATTGATTACGGACGAAGTATTGCAGTTGATGAAAGTGGAAATGTATATGTGACTGGAAATTTCGATGGAAAAATAACAGTTGGCGCTACTACACTTACTTCCAGTGACGTGAGCGATATTTTTATTGCCAAATTTAATACTAATGGAGAAGGGCAGTGGGTTCAAAAAGTCACAAGTATAGTAGGAAGTTTTAGTGAAATTGACCAAGGTAATGGAATAGCAGTAGATAAAAGCGGAAACGTATTTGTAACTGGATCATTTAGTGGAAGAGCCACCTTCAATACGACCACTCTCACTTCAAGTGGTTTTACTGACATTTTTATTGCAAAATATAATCAACATGGTCAACTTCAGTGGGTCCAGAAAGCAGGAGGGAGCCAAAATGATGGAGGAAATAGTATTGTTACAGATGAAAATGGTGATGTATATATAACCGGGTACTTTGTTGATTCTGCCCTATTTGGTACAACTGTCTTTAATGGTACAGGAGGGATAGACGTCTTCCTAGCCAAATATAGTAGTAATGGAGAAGTTCAGTGGGCAAGACAAGGAGGAGGTACAGGTTTTGATCTAGGATTTAGTATTTCTGTAGATAATAATGGCTATGTATATGTTACTGGAACATATTCTGATGTTGCAAATTTTGGCACCAAATCTCTAACTACTGGAGGACTTTTTGATAGGGATATATTTATAATGAAATATTCTTCTTCAGGGACTTTTATCTGGGCTGAGAAAGCGGGAGCAACAGGTGGCATTGATGAAGGTCATGGTATTGCTGTTGATGCACTGGGTAATATGACGGTGACTGGATCATTTCTTGGTAGTGCTACTTTCGGTAGCACTACTCTTACTTCCCATTCCAATGATATTTTTATTGCTAAATTTAAGCACTAGCCTTTGATCATTATAAAACTAATAGAGCCTGTCAGTTGCTGACAGGCTCTATTTATAATCAAATATATCAAACCACCTACTACCCTACCATTTCCAGGCCGAGTACTTCGCTGGTGTAGTTGCGGATTTCGCGGCAGAGTTGGGCGTCTTTGGCCAGAGACTTTCCGTAGGACGGGATCATGTCTCTGAGCTTTTGCTGCCAGGCTTCTGAGCGTACCTGATCGGGGAAGCAGCGCTCCATCAGGGTCAGCATGATGGATACGGCCGTAGAGGCTCCCGGTGAGGCACCCAGCAGGGCGGCAATGCTACCATCGGCGGCGCTTACTACCTCAGTACCAAACTCCAGTACACCACCGCCTTTGGGATCCTTCTTGATCACCTGTACCCGCTTTCCGGCTACTTCCAGTTCCCAGTCTTCCATGCGGGCTTCGGGGAAGTACTCTTTCAGGGCCTCAAACTTATCTTCGGGCGACTGACGTACCTGGTCAATGAGGTAACGCGTAAGCGGAATGTTGTGCAGACCGGCCGAGATCATGGGGCGGATGTTCTGCAGCTTTACCGAAAGCGGCAGGTCAAAGTACGAGCCCTGCTTGAGGAACTTGGTCGTAAAGCCCGCGTAGGGGCCAAACAGCAGCTCCTGCTTTCCTTTGATCATACGGGTATCCAGGTGAGGTACCGACATCGGCGGCGAACCTACCGAGGCCTTACCGTATACTTTGGCATGGTGCCGCTTGATTACCTCCGGATTGTTGCAACGCAGCCACTGGCCACTAACGGGAAAGCCACCAAAGCCCTTACCCTCGGGTATGCCCGACTTGAGCAGCAGCGGCAGGGATCCACCACCCGCACCAATAAATACGAATCGGGCCCGTATCTTTCTTTTCTTATCCGTCTTTCTATCCTTTACACTTATTTCCCAGCCAGTCTTCTTGCGGTCCAGGTCGTTTACTTCCTGGTCGAAGTGCAGGGTTACGCCTTCCATCTGCTGCAGGCATTCAAACATGCTGCGGGTCAGGGCTCCGAAGTTTACGTCGGTACCGATGGGCATGTAGGTAGCGGCTACCTTCTGGTTGGGGTCGCGGCCTTCCATCACCAGGGGCATCCACTCCTTGAGCTGAGTAGGATCCTCCGAATACTCCATCTCTTCAAACAGGTGGCACTCGCGCATGGCTTCGTACCGCTTGCGCAGGTAGTCTACGTTTTCGTCTCCCCATACAAAACTCATGTGGGGCAGCCTGCGGATAAATGAATCGGGCAACTGCACGAGCTCCTTCTGAATCAGGTAAGCCCAGAACTGGCGTGACACCTCAAATGACTCCGCAATCTTCACCGCTTTGGAGGTGTCAATGGAGCCATCGGCGCGTTGGGGTGTATAGTTAAGTTCGCAGAAAGCCGCGTGGCCGGTACCGGCGTTATTCCAGGCGTCAGAGCTCTCGGCGGCGGCTACGTCAAGTCTCTCAATTATTTCAATGGTCAGATCAGGCTGTAACTCTTTTAGCAGCATACCAAGAGTAGCACTCATGATTCCCGCACCGATCAAAACCACATCGGGATTTGTACCTTTTATGGATTTACTTTGGGCTGTCATTCTGTTATATTAGTTAACAATTGTCATTCACTTTCAAACCTATAAGCCTCCGAAAGGTTCAGGCTGGGTACCAATAACACGTTACAAATCCTGTTCCCAAAGGGTGCTTCTGACGGAAATTTGGTGCAAAGGAATATAATTATAGAATACCTGACACTACTTCACAAGTAGTTAGTTTCCTTCATCATTCAAATTGTAGATTTCATCCTTTTTTCTATCCATTTCATCCTATTTTATTGGACTTTCCCAACCTTACCCCTGTACCTTTGAGTATCACTTTTAAGGCCTGATAGGGTCATGGCAGTAGTTATAATCTATTAATCCTCACAATCTTTACGCGCTATGTTTATTGGACATTTTGGAGTAGGCCTCGGAGCCAAGTCAATCCGGCCTGCCATTTCGCTGGGTACTTTATTTCTGGCCTCGCAGCTACTCGATCTGATGTGGCCGACCTTCCTGCTCATGGGGCTGGAAGAAGTAACCATTCAGCCCGGTATTACGGAAGTAACGCCCCTCAACTTTACCCACTATCCCATCTCGCACAGTCTGCTCCTCGTGCTGGGCTGGAGCCTGCTGGCAGGAGTACTGTACTGGATTTTGAGAAGAAAGCGGGAAGGGGCCCGACTGGATGCGATGGTTGTGGGGCTATGTGTGCTAAGCCACTGGCTGCTGGATGTGATCATGCACCGGCCCGACCTGCCGCTGTACCCCGGCGACTCTCCCATGCTGGGCCTGGGCCTGTGGAATTCGCTGGCGGGTAGTGTAGTCGTGGAAAGTATCCTGTTTGCAGCCGGTGTGGTACTGTACGCCCGGAGTACTAGCGCCCAGGACAGGATAGGCAGCATCGGCTTCTGGTCCCTGATTGGCTCTTTGGTACTTATCCATGTGGGTAACCTGTTCGGGCCGCCTCCTACCAACACCACTGATATAGCCTGGGCAGGCCAGCTGCAGTGGATCCTGGTACTATGGGCGTACTGGGTGGATAAGCATCGGGTACCCGCGGGGGGTACCGTCCGTATGGCCTGAACTACGCAAATGGCGGAATAATTCTATATCAGAGCATCAACTAAAAAGGCGGCTTGTTGAATAACCAAGTATTCAGCAAGCCGCCTCATCAAAGGATAGCTATTTCACCTTCCCCCCGTTCGTTACGCCAGGCTCTGAGCATACTCTCGCAGTTAAATACCAGCTCCACCTGACCGCTACGATCTATGGCTATGAGTCCAGCACCTCCTCCCAGCTCTTTTACTTTCTCCTTCATGACTATCTCACAGGCCTCCCGCAGTGACAGGCCTTTGTAGTCCATCAGACAAAAAACATCGTGAGCGGCTACCGCCCGCATGATGTACTCGCCGTCGCCGGTACAGGATATCGCACAGGCGCGGTTGTTGGCGTAGGTACCTCCGCCTATAATGGGGCTGTCTCCTACCCTGCCGTATTTCTTATTGGCGATCCCCCCCGTAGAGGTTGCCACGGCCAGGTTACCCTCCTGATCCAGCGCTACGGCTCCTACCGTGCCTTTGCCTACATTGTTGGATTCTTCCTCTTCTTTGGCTTCCTGTAGCATCTGGAAGCGGTGTTCGGTAACGAAGTACTCATCGGGCTCAAAGGGGATACCGTGATCCCTGGCAAAGGCCATGGCTCCGTCTTTATCCAGTAGTACATTCTCGGTTTTTTCCAATATAGCCCGCGCCAGCGCTATGGGGTTGCGTATGTTCCGGACGTTAGCCACGGCTCCGGCCTTCAGCGTTTTGCCGCACATGATGGCCGCATCCATTTCTACTTTTTCCTCCGATGTAAGATTAGCTCCCCGTCCGGCATTGAATAGTGGGTTATCTTCCATAGACTTTACGGCCTGCTCTACAGCATCCAGAGCCGATCCGCCCCGGGCGAGTACGTTATACCCGGCCGTAAGAGCCTCTTCAAGCCCTTCCCGATATTGCTTCTCTTTCTCTTCCGTTAGTTCAGACCGGGTTACCGAACAGGCTCCTCCGTGAATAGCAATTGTAAACATAGAAAATGCTGGGTGTAGTTACTGTATGATGTGCCTGATTATCAGCGTGAGCCTCGGGCACCTACGTGCTTTCTGTTAAAAGCCTGGTACCCGGACCTTGCTCTCCTTCCAAAAAATAAGGTCCGTTGCTGCTCCTGTCCTCTGCCACGCCCTCCCAACCGCCACTCAGCAGGTATATGTATTTCAATTTTAACGGCATCAGGTATTTCCTGTTTGTCAGCCAGCTGTACTGCTGATGTACCCTTTGGCCTGCTCCTGCGTATATTTATCTACGGGTTGAGAAACCAGGCCTTTTACAGGTGCTTTCTGCGTAAAAATTTTCACATTATGAGAATAGCTACCTACCTGCTTTTCCTCAGGTGGAGCTTTTGCTATTCCTAGGAAATATCTAATCGCAACTAAGTTTTGTCTATATGGCGTAGTTATACATCCAGTTACTTCTTCCTTATCAAAATAGCGAATACACAATTATATATTTCGAAATCATTGACTATAACAGAACCTTATTTGGTTCTACCCGCAACAAAACGTAGTATAAATCAACTATAAGAGGAGTGGAATCAGCAGGTGGAGCCACTATTACTTGTCAGGGCATGTATTTTCTATTTAAGGGTTCTAAATAGTGTTGTGAGCAAGACAGAATATAGACAGCAACCAGGAATAGAGACAGAAACAGCACAGGCAAAAAAATACGTAGCACCAATCCGCAACCTTCAATGAAAATAGTAGATATCCGCTGCATGCGGGGCCCCAGCTACTGGTCCGTTAAGCGACACAAGCTGATAGTGATGAGGTTAGACCTCGAAGAGTTGGAAGAATGTCCAACTAATCTGATCCCAGGATTTCATGACCGAATACAGACCTTACTTCCCAGCCTTCATAGCCATGAATGCTCAGAGGGACATCCCGGTGGTTTTTTTGAACGCGTCAAGGATGGCACCTGGATGGGTCATGTGATTGAACATATCGCACTTGAGATACAAACTTTAGCCGGAATGGATTGCGGATTCGGAAGGACCCGCAGTACCGGCGAGCACGGCGTTTACAACGTTGTATTTGAATTTAAAGAAGAAAAAGCGGGTGTCCACGCTGCCCGTTGCGCGGTAGCCATAGCCCAGGCACTTATCAATGATCAGCCCTATGACATCCAGGCCGATGTGGAGGAGCTGAAAAGACTCTACGAATCCGAAAAGCTGGGCCCCAGTACATCGGCTATTGTAGAAGCCTGTGTCCGTAAGGGTATCCCCCACATACGACTCAATGATGACAGCTACGTACAGCTGGGGTATGGCTCAAAGCAGAAACGTATAGAAGCCACCATTACTAGCCAGACCAGCAGCCTGGCCGTAGAGATAGCTTCCAACAAAGCATTGACCAAGGAGATCCTGAGCAGTGCCGGTATACCTGTACCCGAGGGCGTAGTGATCAAAGACGAAAGCGAGCTGTGCGACGCCGTGAAGCAAGTGGGATTTCCGCTGGTCATCAAGCCACTGGATGGCAACCACGGTCGGGGCGTAACTACCGACATCCGGGACGGCGAGTCGGCGCTGGATGCTTTTCGTCTGGCCAGAGAACACTCCGAAGAAGTCATTGTGGAGCGCTTCATAGTAGGTAGTGACTACCGGCTTCTGGTGATCAACTACAAGCTGCGGGCTGCCGCCCGACGTACGCCCGCCTGTATAGTCGGTGACGGTACTTCTACCATACAGCAACTGATCGATAAAGCCAATCAGGACCCACGGCGTGGCGAGGGGCACCAGAATGTACTCACTAAGATTGTAGTAGACGCAACAACCCTGAGCCTGCTGCAGGATCAGGAGCTCACGCTGGATTCGGTTGTAGAAGCCGGCCAGGAAGTACTACTCAAGAAGGCCGCTAACCTGAGTATGGGTGGTACCGCTACGGACGTAACCGATAAGCTCCACCCCGAAATCGTATTCATGGCGGAGCGTGCCGCCCGGGCTATTGGTCTGGATGTATGTGGTATCGACATGATGGCCCTGAACATAGCCAGACCGCTGAAAGAATCAGGAGCGGCCATTATGGAGGTCAATGCAGCTCCGGGATTCCGGATGCATACGCACCCCACCGAAGGGCAAGCTCGTGATGTGGGAGGCTACGTGGCTGATATGCTGTTTCCGGAAGGTACTACATCCCGCATACCCATTATATCCGTAACCGGCACCAATGGCAAAACCACCACTACCCGACTAACGGCGCACCTGATGCAGCAAACCGGCAACTGTGTAGGCTACACGACTACCGATGGTATCTATATCTGCAACCATCTGATTGAAGAGGGCGACTGCACCGGTCCGGATAGTGCCCGTACCATACTCAAAGACCCCGCCGTAGACGTAGCGGTACTGGAGTGCGCCCGCGGAGGACTGCTCCGCTCAGGGCTGGCTTTTGACCAGTGTGATGCCAGCATAGTGACCAACGTCGCCGCCGATCACCTGGGCCTGAAGGATATCAATTCCCTGGAAGAGATGGCCTATGTCAAGGCTGTAATACCCGAAACGGTCAAAAAAGACGGCTATGCGATCCTGAACGCCGACAACGACTATACCTATGCCATGCGCGAGCGGTTGAAGTGCCGGATCGCTCTTTTCAGCATGCATGCTGACAATGAGCGTATCCTTGAACACACCAAAGCAGGTGGTATGGCGTGTGTATTTGAAGATAATTACATCACACTACTAGTAGGCTCCGAAAAGATTCGGGTAGAATCGGTCATGAATATTCCGGCCACCTTTGAGGGCAAGTGCCGCTTCATGATCGAGAACGCGCTGGGAGCAGTACTAGCCGCTTATACGCAGGGTGTTTCCGTAGATCTGATTGCGCAGGGGCTTCGTAGTTTCGAAATATCCGCCGAGAACACACCCGGACGAATGAATATGTTCCACTTCAAGGATTTTGACGTACTGATCGACTACGCTCACAACCCGCACGGGCTATCGGCGCTGGGGCAATACCTGCATCAGGTACCGGCTACCAGTAAGGTAGGTATCATAACGGGAGTAGGCGATCGCCGCGATGAGGATATCAGGGCATTAGGCATGGTGGCCGCTCAGGTATTTGATGAAGTGATCATCCGGGTGGACGAAGACCTCAGGGGTCGTAAGACACAGGAAATCATCAACCTCATCAAACGCGGGATCAGAGCTATCAATCCCAGCCGAAAGATACGGGTCATACAGGATGAACTACAGGCTGTCAACTACGCCATTCGTCACGTCAAGCCCGGTAATGTCATTGTACTACTGACCGAAAAGGTCAGTCAGTCGGTGTCATTGGTCAGGGAGTTTATGGAGCTCGACAAGCAGTACGGACTTACCCGCAAGGTGGAACTTAAAGTAAATGGAGAAGTATAACCAGGAGTACTTATGAAAGCACCGAAAGGAAAATTAATACCAATTGGAGGAAAAGAAGCAAGAAGTCCGTCAAATGCACAAGACTCAAAAGATGAAAAAACCATTGATTTCTTTGGATCCGGAATCCTGAATGATGTTCTGAAAGAGATGAAAGGGGAGGAAAGCCGTATCGAGGTTATTACTTCCGCTTCGGGCTATCCTGAAGAAATGGGTGTAATGTACCAGGAAGCTTTTGGCAAGCTGGGCTGTAATAACGTGGATATCATGCACCTGGATGGCCGGAACGTCAACAGCAAGAAAGTACTGGAGCGCCTGGCCGATGCAGACGGAGTTTTTTTTACGGGTGGCGATCAGGTACAGCTCCTGGATAGAATCTGTGATACCGCCTTTCTGGACGCACTCACAGAACGGTACATGAAGGATGATTTTGTGATAGCTGGTACCAGTGCCGGCGCCATGGCGATGGCTTCGCATATGATCAAAGGCGGATCCGATTCCGAATCGCTCCTGAAAGGTATCGTAGAAATGGGTACCGGTTTTTCATTCCTGCCCGGAACTGTCATTGACACGCACTTTCTGTCCCGCGGGCGATTTTCAAGATTGGCGGCAGCCTTACTCGAATGCCCATCCTGTATAGCCTTAGGTATCTGTGAAGACACCGGCCTGATCATCACCGAAGGTAACCTGATGCGTACCATTGGCTCCGGCGTGGTAGTGATACTGGAACCCGACGAAATCCAGCGTACCAACTATAGGGAAGCCAAAAATATGGAGCCAGTATATGTAGAGAGTTTCAAGCTCCACATCCTCGCCGAAGGAGTTACCTATTCGCTGAAAGAGCGTAAGTTCTTTGTAGACGTAGATGAGTTAAACTAGTGACCGTTCATACATGAAACACCCCGCCGGAGCTATTCCGGCGGGGTGTCTCTGTTTTAGTCTATTGTAATCTACTGATAAGTACTAATTTCAAGTAGCTAATTGCTCACCATCCTTAAATAGAATTGTAGCTGGCACGGGGATGTAAGGCTTTGCCAATGGCATCCACCAGTTCCGGATTTACAAAATCCTCATCCATTACTTCCCAATCGCCATTTTTTTGTACCATTACAAACGAATCCTTATTTGGATATACGATACGAACCCCCTGCTCTCCATTATAATCTTCGGGTTCAACGGTCAGTCTTAGTTCTGCGTCGTTACGTGGGTCTTTCAGGACAATTTCCATTGTACTCAGGTTTAGTTTAAAAATCTATCTCCTCATTCGCTGATTCGATTCCGCTCCTTTGCCTCGGAGGTTCCTCCAACCATCTCATCTTCACCTATACGTTAAAAAGTTATACCAGTTCCACCTCGCTCTCCCACCGTCGACGCTACTTTTTCTGTCTATACTACTGAGCACCAAGATTAAAGCAAAATTAAATTTTGGTTAAGTCTACCGTAGATTACGTTTTGTAACTAACTTTACCATCAACGCATACACTATTTCCTCTATCTTACTTGATGAACAACTTCAACAAATCGTTTGCCCAGGCTGAGGAGCTCGTTGAATATCTCAATTCTCAAAAATCCAGCTCTCTCGAATTCAGAATTATCAATAATCAGATCGGCACTATTGCTATTTACCTCTACCAGAAAGACTACTATACCATGGCGCTGTTCTTTGGGGTACCTTTCGTGGAGGAAGTAATCGGCTACTTCGAAGAGAAGGAGGAGTACGAACTGTGCGCGACCATTGTGAGCCAGCTCAGAAGACTATCAGTGTCCGTTCCGGAACATCAGGAAATGCTGACATACTAACTCAGCCGCTGCCGGTTATAAAAGAAAAAATCCAGCCCTGATCAGGCACAAAAAAACACCTGGCCGAAAAGTTTCGACCAGGTGTTTGACACTATACACACACTATTTGTTTCAAAAATAAGGCGTGTAAATCATATATACATACCGTTCACAAAATAATATTTGATTTTTATACTAAAAGTCTGAGAAGGCCGTAGCCACTTTTTGTTGACACAGTACCAATCCTCCTCTTCATCAGACTTTTACAACCTGCTGTTGTAGTACTCAAAAACGCGCGTCAGATCCTGCTTATTTTTGAGGTCAAGCTCGTTGGTCTTCAAAAAACTGTTGATCTGATCAGCTTGATCTCCCAGTACCTGCAGAAGCCCTTTTTTCGTCGGACTCAATTTGCTGATGGTACCATCGCGCAACACGTAGTAATCACTGTTCATGGCTATACGTACGTGCTTATCTCCCACGTCCATGGCCGCGTTGTAGGTAGGCTTCCGTACTGTGGTGCGCTGGTTGTGCAGCAACTGTACCTTGCCCGGTACCAGTACCTCATAGAAGCCCTTCAGAGGCTTATCCGTTTTATACTCCTGCGTATTAACAAATAGCGTCGAGCGGCCGTTTTTCTCGAGTGAGAAGTTTTTAATTCGGGGTCCCTCTATGGCCTTTACATCCTTGTACGTACTGAGCATTACTTCCAGCTCATTGAAGTGTACGTTGTAGCGCAGGCCCAGCCCTATTATACTGTCGACCGGCTGCCCTCCCACCGGCTGGATACTCTGGTAAAACTTGATGTTGCCTTTGGCCCACACCGTATCGTGGTAGGTTTCCCCGAGTACTTCTGCTTTTCCAGCGGAAGACATGGCCCAGATTATACCCGCAGAATGTAACTGCATACCGTTGGAATTGATCCAGTCTTTGGTGGTTTCGGACATCTGGGTGGATGTTTGCGCCATAGCTGCTGCCGATGATAGCAGCAGCAGACTAAGAAAAACGTGCTTCATAAGTGCTAATGATTTTGTAAAGAAATAAGTGGTGGTGAATAATGACGAATATAGAAAATTAGGGGAGCATTTCCTCCTAATTCAGGTATAAAGACCCATTTTGCCCCTTTTTGTTGTAAGTACCTCCGAAAGTAGTAGCCTGCCACAGTAGGTTCAGTAACTTTCCGGACAGTTCTTTTTATTAAACTAAGAAACCAGGCTCTATGCCACTTACCGCTGTTTAAACCTCTAACCCCCTCATGAACTACTGCCTTAAAGTACTCTTTGTCTATGTAAGTCTGCTGCTAAGTAGCAGTGCCATGTCGCAACGGTATAGCGTAATCCTGGATACGGACATTGACTCGGATGTGGATGATGTAGAAGCGCTGGCTATGCTGCATACCCTGGCCGACCAGCAGAAAATCGATTTGAAAGGGGTCATAGTCACCAGTGATGATCCGTACGCAGCGACCTGTACGGCTGTTATCAACCAGTACTACGGACGCCCCAACCTACCGGTAGGCTTTCTGAAAAATCAGCCTGCGCTTAAGAACCATTCAAAATACACCCGGCAACTCAGCGAGGAGTACCCGCACGCGCTTGGCTCGCACGATAAGGCACCGGATGCTACCAGTCTGTACCGGCAACTGCTGAGCCAGAGCCCCGACGGTTCGGTGGTCATCATTACGGTCGGCCACCTGACCAGCCTGCAGAACCTCCTTCAGTCAGTAGGTGATAAATACTCTCCCTTGAGCGGTAAGGAACTGGTGCAGAAGAAAGTGGCGAAGTGGCTATGCATGGGAGGTACCTATCCCGAAGGAAAAGAGGCTAACTTCTACCGCCCCGATCCGGGTTCGACCGTCTACTGCCTACAGGAATGGAAAAAACCGGTGGTATTTGCCGGCTGGGAAGTAGGCGACCGGATCAAGACCGGAGGTACCTACCTCAAAGGCCAACTTACCCCCAGTAGCCCGGTCTACCGCGCCTATGAGCTATACAATGGATTTCAGGGACGGGCCAGCTGGGATCAGGTGGCGGTGTTTCTGCTGATGGATGAGTCCAATAAGTACTTTGATACCGTAAAGCAGGGATACTGCCACGTCAATGCCGACGGCAGCAACCAGTGGCGGACCGATCGGGACAGCCTGCACGAGTACGTAGTACTGAAACCGGATGCCGATGTAAACGAAATAGCCCGCCTCATGGACCAGATGGCCATCCGGTAGCGGTACCCCGATGATATACCAGCACTTAAACCTACGAATAGAACCTACCCTATGTTAGCCCCCTTTAGTGCCCGTGCCTTCCGTCAGGAGCTGGTCAAGATTCTGGATTACTGGGAAAAGTACACGCCCGACGGCCACAACGGCTTTCACGGACGCGTCAACTACGACAACCAGCCGGTAGCCGACTCTCCCCGTTCAGTAGTAGTTACCAGCCGCATCCTGTGGACCTTCGCCATGGCTAACCAGTACCTGCACAAATCGAAGTACCTGACCCACGCCGCCAACGCCTACCAGTACCTGACCCGCCACTTCATGGACCAACAGAACGGTGGCGTGTACTGGTCAGTAAAAGCCGATGGCTCACCACTTGATACCAAAAAGCAGATCTACGGCCAGGCTTTTGCCATATACGGCCTGAGTGAGTACTACCTCGCCAGCAACCACGCTCCCGCCCTAGCCGAAGCCAGAAAGCTCTACGAACTGGTGGAGAAGTACTCCTTTGACCCCAAGCAAGGCGGGTACCGGGAGGCATTCGCGCAGGACTGGAGCGATACCGACGACTACATCCTGAGCAAAGCCCCCTGGAACAAGAGCATGAACACGCACCTGCACCTGATCGAGGCGTATACCAACCTCTACCGTGCCTGGCCCGATGCCAGGCTCAAGGAGCAGATCAAGGGCATGATGGACCAGATCCTGACGCACATCGTGAGTGACAAGACCCACCGGATGCGGCTCTTTTTTGATACCAACTGGCAGCCCAGGGACGAGATTATCTCCTACGGCCACGACATAGAGGCTTCATGGCTCCTGTACGAAACCGCCGAAGTACTACACGACGAGGCTATGACGGCCCGCGTGCGGGACCGGGCCATAAAGATGGCCGAAGCCGCTGCTACGGGCCTGGGTAAGGATGGTGCTCTCCACTACGAATACGACCCCGCCACCGGCCACACCCAGTACAACCGGAGCTGGTGGGTAGCCGCCGAGCAGTTGGTAGGTTTCTACAACGCCTACCAGCTCACCCGCGAAAATCACTTCCTGGAAAAAGCAAAAAAGAGCTGGGACTACATACAGGCCAGTTTTATAGATAAGGAAAAGGGCGAGTGGCACACCACCGTGACCTACGACGAAGCTACGGGTCAGGGCGCTCCCGTCAGGGGTGATAAGGTACACTTCTGGAAGGGACCTTATCACAATGCCCGCGCCTGCGCTGAGATGTGGCGTCGTATGGGAGGAGCTTAGTAAAGAGATAGTTCTAGAAACAAAAAGGGGCGGTAACCGCCCCTTTTCTGTTAATGTATTATTTAACGCTACCAGCGTCTCTGGCTCCCGGAGGGCAGTGCTCTTTCAGAAACTTGGTGAACAGCGTAGCCAGGTGCAAGCTGGTACCTTCGCCTTCCCGTATGCCGTGGGTGCGGTTGGGGTACGCCATAAACTGGAACTGCTTGTTGTGCTTGACCAGTTCGTTGATGAGTATCTCGGCGTTCTGGTAGTGTACGTTATCGTCGCCGGTACCGTGGATGTACAGCAGGTTACCGCGCAGGTTCTTGGCGTGGGTTACGGGCGAGCCTTTAATGAAGTCCTCGCGATTCTCCTGGGGCAGCCCCATGTACCGCTCCTGGTAGATATTATCGTAGGTAAGCTGGTTGGTAATAGCGGCTACAGCAATACCCGTTTTGAAGATATCGGGGTACTGGAACATCAGGTTCAGCGTAGAGGCTCCTCCCCCACTCCAACCGTGTACGGCTACGCGGCTGGTGTCAATGTACTGGTACTTCTGGAACATCGCCTTGGCTCCCTCAGCGTAGTCTCGGATATTGATCATCCCGATCTTCCGGTAGATGGCCTTACGCCAGGCTCTGCCCTTGGGAGATGGGGTACCCCGGTTGTCGATAGAAGCATAGATATAGCCATCGTTGCCCATGTTACCCACGTAGAGACGGTTGCGGCCGGTGCCGAAGCGGTCAGTGATCGTGCTGCTGGCAGGCTCACCATACACAAAGTACACGATGGGGTACTTCTTAGAGGGATCGAAGTTCTGGGGTTTTACCATCCATCCGTCCAGTTCTACGCCGTCTGTAGTAGTCACTTTGAAGAACTCGATGTTGATATCAGGAGCTCCCTGGTTAGCCAGTGATTTGCTTACGCCCGCATTAGGATCCATGGACTTGTGGTCGGGCAGGGTGATCCATTCCACGAGGGGGCGGGTCTGGGCGTTGGAAAACTGGTGACGGGCGTAGCGGGCCAGCGGAGACACATCGTACGCATGGGTACCTTTCTGGTCCTCGGGGCTCAGGCGCTCAGCCTGTCCCTTGCCATCCAGCCGGGTCCGGTAGAGGTAAGCCTGGGTAGCGTTGGCGGGCGAAGCCGTAAAGTAATAGTAGCCCCCCTTCTCATCCACCCGCACCGGATTGATGATATCGTAGTTACCGGTGGTGATGAGCGTTTCCTTCTTGCCATCGCGGCTTACGCGGTAGGCATGGCGCCAGCCGTCCTTCTCGCTTACCCACAGAAACTCTTTGCCACCGTTGAGCCAGGTCCAGCCTTCGGGGCTATCTTCCCAGCGGCTCTTGATATCGATCCAGGCTTCGTCGGTTTCGGTGTAGAAGGGCGTAGCGTTACCTGACTTCACATTCAGGTACATCAGGCGGCTTTCGTTCTGCTTGCGGTTCAGTTGCTGGATCACCAGCTCCTGCGCGTTAGCGGCCCACTCCATACGGGGTACGTAGGTATTCTTGGGATCGCCGGGTATATTCATCCACTTGGTACTGGCAGATGCGATATCCACTACTCCAATCTTATAGGGCGAAGGGGTTTCACCTACCTTGGGGTACTCTACGGGTACATTGAAGGCGTAGATGGAGTCTGTATTGTTGATCATCAGAAAGTTACGGATCTGGCGGGCGTCAAGCTGCCAGTACGCTACCGACTTGCTGTCGGGGCTCCACCGGAAACCATCCCGGTCGTCAAACTCCTCCTCATAAACCCAGTCGAAAGTACCGTTGATCACACGGTCCGTTCCGTCGGTAGTCAGGGCCTTTACCTCACCCGAAGCCAGGTCCTCCACGTATACGTTGTGTTCGCTGACGTAAGCTACCTTCGTACCATCCGGTGAAAACTTGGCAAACATCAGGGATGATTCGGGACGTCCTTTGCCCAGTTTTCTGAGGGTGTTGTTGGTACGGTTATACAGCCAGTAGTCGCCGCGGGTATCATAGCGCCACACACGTTTCGTATTAGTGTAGATCATGATTTTATCCCCCTGCTCCGACATGGTATAACTACGAATCTCGAGCGGAGCCTGCGCACCGGCCGGCGTGAGCTGCTGCCGGGTCAGGAGTGTTTTGGGAGTACGTCCGGGCAGGGTTACTTCGATGATCTCGTTGTTGTCGACATCGCGGAAACCACTTCCATCGGGTAGCCACTGGAAAGTATCCGGTATCTGGGCGTACAACTGCACAGACAGGATGAGAAGAAATACTATTCTAAGGGTTTGCTTCATATTGGATTAGATTGAAGTAACTGGTTTAAAGTGTTGATTGCTAAGGTAAAAGTATACTGGTAGTTAAACGTATAAGTCAGGTCTTTTGATTTATGGCACATGTATTCAGCCCTATTATCCGGCACTCCTGTTTTGCATTATTAACAGGTTTCCGCCTGTGGCAAATACCCTGTGTAATGCAATGGATAGCCGCTACCAGATGGCTGGTACCGGCACGAAGCCCCGAAAATAGTAAAAACTTTTACCTAAAAATTAAGTGTGAGCTGTTTTCCCTCGTACGGCTGGGTATCTTCCAGGTTGGAAACCGACACACCCAAAAGGCGTACGGGCCTGGGAGTAGGGAAATTTTCTTCGAGCAGATCGTAGGCCATCTGCTCTATAAGGGCGTATTCTTTGATGGGTAAAAGTGTAGACCGGCTGCGGGTCAGGTTCTGGAAGTCGTTGAGTTTGATCTTTACCGTAACGGTACGGCCAAAGATCCGCGTCCGCTCGCACCACTGCCACACATCAGCGATCAGCGGCGCCAGTCCAAGCTGCATCTCGGCCAGCGTCTCGAGGTCACGCTCAAAGGTATTTTCCGATCCTACTGACTTCCGGATGCGGTCGGGCTCTACGGGTCGGTCGTCCTGACCGCGCGAAATCTTGTAGTAGTGTCCTCCGGCTTTGCCAAAGTGTTTACGCAGGAAGTCCTCCGTCTGGGCCCGCAGGTCCAGTCCGGTACGGATCCCGAGCTGATGCATCCGCTCGGCTGTCACCCGCCCTACCCCATGAAACTGCTCCACCGGCAGGTTGGCCACAAAGGCTTCCCCTTCGCCGGGTTTGATCACAAACAACCCGTCCGGCTTACGGTAGTCGGAGGCGAGCTTGGCCAGAAATTTATTGTAGGATACGCCCGCCGAGGCGGTCAGTGAAGTAGCTTGCTTGATCTTATACTTGATCTCCTGCGCTATATGCGTAGCCGAACGCATGCCTTTCAGGTTCTCGGTTACGTCCAGGTAGGCTTCGTCGAGCGAGAGGGGCTCGATCAGCGGTGTATATTCTGCAAATATTTCCCGGATCTGTCCCGATACGTACTTATACACCTCGAACCGGTGCTTCACAAATATCAGGTGCGGGCACTTACGCTTGGCAATCCGCGACGACATGGCTGATCGTACGCCATAGCGACGGGCTTCGTAGCTGGCGGCCGCCACTACCCCACGTTCACTACCTCCTCCTACGGCTACGGGCTTGCCGCGTAGTTCGGGATTGTCGCGCTGCTCGACCGACGCAAAAAAAGCATCCATATCCACATGGATGATCTTACGGCTGTATTCTCGGTCAGGTCCAGCCTCCATAGTCCCGTTTACTCCCAGGTAGTGAGATGCCAGTGGTTATTCCAGGGGTCCAGCAGCAGCGAGTCACTGGCGCCATTGCTTTGCCGGGTGGGCTCCGTAACGGGCCGGGCGCCTGCTGCCACCATGTTGGCGTAGTATACCTCTACGTTGTCGACGGGCAGGTGCATGAAGATAGACTTGGGAGGATGCTTGGCGCTGGCGTCGCTGATTTCGATAAGTATATCCGTTAGGAGTACCAGCGCATTGTCAATAGTACCATCCTTACGACGCTCACAGAACTCCACCTGAGCTCCAAAAGCTTCCTTCAGAAAGCAGATAAACTCGTCCGCTTCTTTGACGGTGAAGTACGGGGTAATGATCCGGAAGTCCTGGAGTACTAAGTCAACTTTTTTCATAACCAAGAGTATAAATAAACCATATAATCAGTCAGATCAAAAGCACACATAACTCAGGACGCCGGAAACTCCCGATCAAAATAGCCGGCAAACTGCCACACCTCCAGGATATCCTCCTTCCGTACCGGATACGGGGCATAGCGCTCATTCAGCGACTTCAGTACCAGCACCCCTTTTTCTTCCAGGTAGTTAAATACCTTTTTGAGTACTACCCCTTCGTCCTTCGTTACAACCAGGCACAGGGTACCACTCTTGACTTTCTCCCAGTACTCCACGTACTCCCCAAATACAATAGCTCCCTCCCGCATAGGTGGCATGGAGTCCCCTTCGTACGGAAAGGCCCGGTACTTGCGGTCGTTGGACAGGAACGGCAGATTGAAGATGGGCAACTGAGCCACATAATCCACATCACCGTACCCCTCGGGATATCCTCCGATGGCTTTGACCGGCACAAACTCAATATTTTCCCGGTTGTCCTGAGCTACCGTCGTGACCAGTACCCGCAGGTTTTCTTCTTTCATCCAGGGACGTACCTGCTTCTCCGTCAGATTCTTCTTAAGAAGATCGTCCGTAGATACGCCAAAATACTCCGCCAGTCGCAGCAGGTCATCAAAAGAGGGTTTGGCCCGACCAGACTCCCAGGCTGCCAGCGTTGACTTCTTGAAGCCCAGTACATCGGCCAGCTTCTGCTGGGATGGACGCTCCGGATGCTGCGAACGAAGGAAGATTATATTTTGAGCAAAATGCATAGACGATTCAGAGTAGTTACCTTTCTTGTTGAGTAAATATAGTACTCATAAATCAAAAATACTACCTAAATCTTTAAAAATGTGTTAACTTTTTACACGGTTACTACCCAGACTCATGTATTTTGCTCACCTCCATCCATTTGCCTTTGCTCCCGGTTTGTCACGGGGGAATAACGTAACCAGCCTGCGCCTCAATTGGTTTTAGATAGTTACTCCTTATTTTTGGCCGCACGGTTTTGACTTAGTAAACGGATTTAACTTATACGCCCATGACTTACGATCAGTTTGTAGCCTCACTTGACCAACCTACCCCTCCCACGCAGGTATCCGAAGTAGTAGCCGCGCTCTGGCACGATGCCAATGGAGACTGGACCGCTGCCCACGAAATAGCCCAGAGCCGCGAAGGTACCCGCGACTATGACCTGCTGCACGCTTACCTGCACCGGGTAGAAGGAGATACCTGGAACGCCAACTACTGGTACCGCCGGGCCGGAGCCAGCATGCCCGACAAGTCCCTGAAGGAGGAGTGGGAAGCGCTGGTAAAAAGGTGGCTGTAAAAGTTTTTTTGTAACCTTATTAAACCTTTATGCTTTCCCATTATCTAACCCTTGTAAATCAAAATAAACCCACATAGATAATGAAGAAAGTAATGTTAGCCATGATGCTGGTATTTGCCGGCCTTACCTCATCATTTGCTCAGCGTGGTGGTGACCGACCTACCCCCGAGCAGCGCGCCGAGAACCAGACAAAGTTTATGACAGAGAAGCTGGAGCTTACCGATAAACAACAAAAACAGGTATATGCCCTCAACATGAGTCGCATGCAGAAAATGCAGGACCTCCGGAAGAGTGAAGATCGTGAAGGAATGAAAGCCGCTCACGAGAACTATCAGAAAGAGCTTTCGGCCATTCTGACACCGGCCCAGCAGGATAAGTACAAGATGCTGCGCGAGGATATGCGCAAGCGGGGTAATGTACAGCGTGGTCGTAACTACCATGGTCAGAAGAAAGACCACCAAAAGCACCAGTCAGACCAGCAGGGAGGCAAAACACTCAGGAGCAAAGAAGCCCGCAAGTAATAATCAAGTGGTTATAAGTGAAGGTTGTGAATACCAAAAATCCGGTCGGATCTCCGACCGGATTTTTTTATTGCCCCCGCTGGAACGGATTTACTAGACGGCAGTTTCGGTTTTGAATTCAGAAGTAAAGTGGAATTGGATATCTGGATTGTTGTCACGGTTCATCCGGATCATCCACTCCGACTCCGCCAGGAACACCGGGTTACGGTCTTTGTCGTAGCCAATCTGGTTCCCTTTCAGACGGATAAACTCATCCAGCTTACGCTTATCATCGGATGTGATCCAGCAGGCGCGGGCGGTATTCATGGGTACCCAGCGACACTTGGCTCCGTATTCGTGCTCAAGTCGGTACTGGATTACATCAAACTGCAGTTCACCCACGGTACCTACGATCTTCCGGTTACCCAGGTCAAGCGTAAATAGTTGCGCTACCCCCTCATCCGTCAACTGCTGTATTCCTTTCTCCAGCTGCTTGGATTTCATAGGGTCCAGGTTGATCAGCTCCTTGAATATTTCGGGCGAGAAGCTCGGGATACCCGAGAACATCAGGTCTTCGCCTTCGGTCAGGGTGTCACCTATCTTGAAGTTACCGGTATCGTACAAACCTACCACATCACCGGGGAAGCCCTCTTCCATCACGCTCTTGGCAGAAGCCATAAAGCTGAATGGGCTCGCAAAACGAACGTCTTTGTCCAGACGGACGTGGTGGTAAAACTTATTCCGCTCAAACTTACCCGAGCATATACGCAGAAACGCGATGCGGTCGCGGTGGCGCGGGTCCAGGTTGGCGTGTATCTTGAATATAAATCCGCTGAATTTGGGCTCGGTAGGCTCTACCTTTCGGGCATCGGTCGGGCGGGGCTGGGGCGTCGGCGAAATCTGACAGAACGTATCCAGCAGCTCCTTTACACCAAAGTTATTGATGGCACTTCCGAAGAATACCGGAGCCAGCTCTCCTTTCTGATACGCTTCCTCCGAGAAGGTATCGTATACGCCCTCTACCAGTTCGACGTCTTCACGCAGCTGATTGCCATCACGCTCTCCTACCAGGGTATCCAGGTTCTCATCATCCAGGCTTACCTCGGCTACATCGCTTTCTACTTTGGTTTTGTTGATCTTAAAGAAGTACAGCTTCTGCTCGTACAGACTATATACCCCTTTGAAGTCAGAGCCCATATTGATCGGCCAGGTCAGCGGTCGTACCCGGATGTTCAGCTTGGTCTCAAGCTCATCCAGCAGGTCGAAGGGGTTCTGTCCTTCGCGGTCCAGCTTATTGATGAAGATGATCACCGGCGTATTGCGCATCCGGCATACCTCCATCAGGCGCTCGGTCTGCTCCTCTACCCCTTTCACGCAGTCAATCACCAGGATGACACTATCCACCGCCGTAAGGGTACGGTAGGTATCTTCGGCAAAGTCCTTGTGACCGGGCGTATCCAGAATATTAATAAGCAGGTCTTTGTATTCGAACGTCATCACGGACGTAGCCACCGATATACCCCGCTGCTTCTCGATCTCCATGAAGTCGGAGGTAGCCGTCTTCTTGATCTTGTTGGATTTTACAGCACCGGCGGTCTGGATGGCTCCACCAAAAAGCAGCAGCTTTTCGGTCAGGGTCGTCTTACCGGCATCGGGGTGGCTAATAATCGCAAACGTGCGGCGCTTTTTTATTTCCTGAATGTTACTCATCTTTTTCGACAAATTGGGCAATTGGTGATTGAGCGGCGGAGCGTTACTCGTTATTTATAGATTTACAACCAGCTAATCACCAGTTACCTAACACCTAATTCTTTCTAAAAATTTCCGCAAAGATAGGCATAAAAAATGGCTCTGCCGAGGGCAGAGCCATTGCAAGTCATTTGATCTGAAGGATCAATAAAAATTCTGCTTGTAATCTTCAACCGAAGTACGGATTACTTCCAGTGCTTCCTCACGGCCGTATACGTTGGTAATTTCGATTTTGGCTTCCTCACCGGGCAGGTTCTTGTAGGTCAGGAAGTAGTGCTTCAGACGCTCTACCACGTTGGCAGGTACTTCGTGCAGGTCATTATAAGATCCGTATACTTCGTCACCTTTCAGTACAGCGATGATCTTGTCATCGGCTTCACCACCGTCGATCAGGCGAATACCACCGATAGGGCGGGCTTCACAGATGATATTTCCGTGTGAGATAATCTTTTCGCACAGTACACAGATATCCAGCGGGTCACCGTCGCCCTCCGTGATATCACGGCCCGAACGCTCTCTGGCCAGCTGAGCGATCAGCTCGCTGCAGTAGGTCTTGGGGATAAAACCATACAGGGCAGGAACGATATTGGAGTACTTCTGCGGACGGTCAATTTTCAGATAACCAGTCTGCTTGTCGATTTCATACTTAACGGTGTCGGTGGGTACAATTTCAATGAAGGTAGTTACAATATCCGGAGCTTTATCTCCGATTGGGATACCGTGCCAGGGGTGTGCTTTGTGTACGTTTGCGTTCATATTCTCATCAAGAATGGGAGACTCCATCTCTCACATTGTTACGTAAAATTGAATTTTCGGCCGAAATTACACAATATGCCCGCAGCAACTCATTATTTTATTGTAAAATATTTAGGTACCTAGAAGCTTATAATCTGTATAGAGGCAGCCGGAAGTGTGACTTCTGACCCACCTGCATTCATAATCAACCTATTAGCCTTCTCTTCAAAATTCACAAAGAAGGCCATACGCATGCCTTCTTCATTTTCCAAAACAAGTCCATCCCCCCGCAAAGGTTGACTGCTACGACTCTCTACAATACATCGGGGATCAAAGTCCTTCAGCGCTTTGAGGTACTGATACAGGGGCGAAGCCGTTGCCCAGTCCTCCACGATCTCGGAGGGAAGTACTCCTTTGATACCTACTGTTTCATAATACGTAATCTGGTCCGCCCCACTCAGGTACCGAAGGCTCAGTAAGGTCCAGGCGGCCGCCAGTTCGGTAAACTGCCGGTCATCGGCCGACGGGGGCAGTCCGGTACCGCTATGGTTTTCTTCATCCGGGTACTGCCGCAGCTTTAACGTAACGGGTGATACATGAATGGACTTTCCCTCCGCGAAAGTACCGGCCGTGGCAATGGTATACTGCTGCGCGCTCACATTCTCGATCAGCGAGCGGGTATCCGTAGCGTGTACCTGTGGATTGAGGGAGTAACCAACAAAGTCGAAGTGACCGGTGCCAGGCCGGTTGCGGTTGAGTTCGGTAAAGAACTCATTGGTACCATACCCTATGAGTACTCCGGGAAATGCTTCTTTTAGCTGTGCATATACCTGCTGTAACAGCCCTTCAGGTGTACAGGGAGAGTCAGGATGCAGTACCAGGATGGATGAGATGATCACATAATGCTCCCTGATACCAGTCAGGAATCGCTGGAGCTGCCCGGCGGCTTCATCATTGAAGTAGGCAATCAGCTCAATGGGTACCTGCAGCCGTTGCGCCTCGCTGGCCGCCTGCAGGAAATCTTTCTCCCACTCCTCGTACAGCTTTACCTCCACCCGGTAATGATCAAAAGGCAGCTGTTGCAGCAACTCCACCTGCACATCGGTCAGATCTTCCTGAGTAGTGGATCGGGCATAACCCAGATGGGGGAAAGGCTTTTTACTCTCTCCCAGATCAAAATACAGGGTATCATCCAGGTCAATTGAGGGTGCCCCTTCTGCTCGTGCAACCTGTAGCGTTACCTGCTGGCTGATGGTATCTCCTGCATTGACCTGTACCGGCTTGGGTAAGGTCAAAGGGGTACTGTACGTCTTATAAGAGGCATCCGTCCAGTTGCGCTGGTCTTCGGTTTCGAATATGTCTCCTTCAAAAAGTACCCTGGCTTCCACCCCGTCTGCCACCGGCCACGCCATCTGCTGTATATCCAGAAAAGGCTGGTGAGGGCTAATGGTATCGGGGAAGCGGGCTTCTTCTGTACTGCTATCGGGATGGGTAATCTGCACGGGCTTTCCCTGGCACTCGGCTATGGGGTGAAGCACACATATCCCGATGCGATTTCGCTTAAAGGTACTTAGCGCCTCCCCCTCCATCCGGAAGGTAATGCTGCAATCCGCCCTCCCCTCGATCAGGAAGGTACCTTTATAGCGGACCTCCCCCATTTCATAGCGGGCGGTGTAGGTAATCCGGAAGCTATCGGGCTGCTCCTGGACTACCTCATCCTCTATCGTATACGGAGCCGTCTGCCAGTCGGCGTCTCGTACCGCCGAATAGATCAGCCGAAGTACCTCGGCCTGTCCGGCCCGGATGTAGCGAAGGTTGCCGTGTTCGTACAGGCATTCCAGTTGTCCTGCTCTTAGTGTTCTATGGGGTGGTAGGGGCTCGCTGGTACCGAAGTAGGTAGTATGTTCCATGGTATAATAGCTGGTTATAAAACCCGTGGCACGGTACTGAACCGTGCCACGGGTGCCTAAGTAAGGATTTCTAAGAATCAACAAGAAATAAAGACCTACTGTTGTTGGGTTAGCAGGAATATATCGACGTTGTTTTTGTCAATCTCGATGGAGCCGGTGGTCACGGTAGAAGGAATGGGTACTACCCCCGCCCGGGAGTCATTGGCCGAGAGCTGTACCGTTTTGTGACGCATGTCGAAGAGCATCTGAGCCCCCAGGTAGGTGAATAGCTCGCGCTTCTGCCCCACCAGGTAGTCGATGACGCCTTCCTTCACCAGCCGCAGGTGCTCTGGTTCGGCGTCTACGGTGGTGAGTTTGATGGCTCCTACTTTGTTAGCCTCCTTCACCGCCAGCGCCATGCCCGGCCCGGAGTTGGAGTCGAAGCCGCCCATGCCCGCCAGGTCCGGATTTGCTGCGATGATGTCAGCGGCTATCTTGGCGGCGGTCTCTACATTGGCCTTGTCGTCGTACTTACCCAGGAATATGATACCGGGGTACTTGGCAATGGCATCCTGAAACCCCTTAAAACCGGCTTCCATGTTTTCCATGCCCAGTATACCCATCACGGCTACCTTGCCTTTACCACCAATGAGCTTCGCCATGCGTTCCCCCTGCAGACGCCCCATCTCGTACCAGTTGCTGCCGATGAAGGAGTGTCGCCGGGAATTGGAAATCTCCGAATCGTACACCACCGTAGGGATACCCGCTTCTACGGCCTTGTTGATGGCCTGGGCAATGCCCGGATCAGTACCGTTGATGAGCAGCCCGGCCGGTTTGGAAGGAATGACCTGTTCGATGGTGGCAATCTGAGCGGGTACATCCCACTCCGAAGGCCCCAGGATGGTAGTACGGACGCCCATCTTCTTCCCCCATTCCAGAAACGCCGCCTGGTCGTGGTTGACGAACAGGGGCAGGTTAATGGCTGTCGTGACCATCACGTACTCCTCGTTGGGCATCACCTCATCGGCCGTTATAAACTTCTCAGCCCCCAGCGTATCCGACGAAGCTACCGACCCTGCCCGGGGTGGCGGTTCACAGCCGGTGAGGGTAGTTAGGATTGCGGCTATGGCAAATAAATTTTTCATCTATATTAAGAAAATAGCTATCAAATATTCTGACGCAAAAGGTGTCGCCCCGCTGGGGCTAATGGGGATGTCTATTCTACTTCTGCTACTACTAAAGTGCCGCCCCTATGGGGCTCAAAGGAATGGGTGCGTTGGATGCTACTACTAAAGTAAGGTCCCGCTGGGACTACCGTCTAAAAGTTATCTCAGCGCAAAAACAATTCGACAATCTCCAATCGCGGCGGCGAACCGTCGCAACTCAACAATCCACTACCCCTTCACCCGCTCCGAACGCCGGATCAGCCACTGATCAATTCCCACGGCCGCAATCAAGATTACGCCCAGGATCACCTCCTGCCAGTACCCCGATACCCGCCCGATGATCAGCGCGTTATTGACAATAGCCATAAAAAGGGCTCCCAGAAACGCCCCCCAGATCTTTCCGTAGCCACCGGACAGACTGGCGCCTCCCAGGATCACGGCCGTAATTACCCGCAGCTCCAGCCCCCGACCCGAAGTAGAAAGGGCGGCGCCTAAGCGGGAAGCAAGCAGTATACCCGCTATACCCGCCAGCGTGGCGGATATGACGAAGGCCCATATCTTCATCTTCTGGACGTTGATACCCGATAGTTCGGCGGCTTTTTCGTTGCCCCCAATGAAGTAGTACTTCCGGAAGAAGGTAGTGCGGTTGACCAGGAAACTAAATAGTAACACCGTCGCCAGCATGTACCAGATGGGAGCCTGCAGGCCCAGTAGCTTCGACTGCCCGATGTAGATAAACTCGTAGGGGAAGTTCTGGATGCCGGCACCGCTCAGCATCAGGGCAAAGCCGCGTACGATGCCCATCATCGCCAGCGTCTGGATCATGGGGTTGATGCGGGCCTTAGCAATGAGCCAGCCGTTGATCACCCCCACCAGCACGGCCCCCACCAATCCCGCCAGTATCGCCAGCAGAAAATTGGTATTGTGGTAGTACATGAGGTACCCAGCCATGCCACCCGAAAAGGCCACCACCGAACCCACCGACAGGTCAAACATGCCGGCGATCATCAGTACCATCATGCCTACGGCCACGATGGTATCGACGGACAGGTTGAGCAGGAGCTGCGAGAGGTTTTCGACCCTTGGGAATTGGTCTGGGAATACAACTGACATACCGATGCACAGCAGCAGGGTCGTCACACCCAGCGTAAAGACCCGGTCCTGCAGGCGCTCGGCCATCAGGCTATGGCCGGTACCGGTGGTACCCGCAGTACTTTTCTTGACAGATACACGTGGTTCCAGTTGTTCCATCGGGTTATGGGGTTTGCCCGGAGGCGATTTGAATAATCAGTTCTTCGGAGGCTTCGTCTTTATTTAGTATCCGCACCAGCCGTCCTTCGTGCATGACCGCGATACGATCCGCCAAGGTCAGGAGCTCGGGCAGCTCGCTGGAAATGACGATGATGCTTTTACCTTCGGCGGTTATTTTTTTGAGGATGTCGTAGATCTCACTCTTGGCTCCTACATCGACACCGTGCGTAGGTTCGTCTACGATCAGGATGTCGGGCCGGGTATTCAGCCACTTGCCCAGTACTACCTTTTGCTGATTCCCCCCGCTGAGTTTGATGACCTTGTTCTTCACCGAAGGCGTACGTATGCCCAGCTGCTGCTGCAATTGCCGGGCTGTGCTTACCGTGGTTTCTTCTTCGTAAAACACCTCCTGCAGGCGGGCCGAGGCGATATTTTCAGCGATGGTTTTATCCAGAAAAAGCCCCGACTGCTTGCGGTCCTCGGGTACGTAGGCAATGCCCAGCCCGATGGCCTGGGATGGGTGATTGATCTGTACCGCCTCTTTCTGTACCACTACTTCTCCTTCCGTGACTGGATTAGCTCCGAATACAGCCTTGGCTACTTCAGTTCGGCCCGCTCCCATCAGACCAGCGAAGCCCAGTATTTCTCCTTTGTGGAGCTGAAAGCTAACATTCCGGAAGCCCCGCCCCGACAGGTTTTGTACCGACAGTACCACCTCTTCACCGACGTCAGAGGCGTAAGCCTTGTGGATCATATCGCGTCCAACCATCATCCGGATAATAGTATCGATAGAAGTATCCTTTGCTTCTACGGTTCCCTGGAATCTGCCGTCTTTCAGGACTGACACCCGGTCGGCTATCTCCTTGATTTCGGCCATGCGGTGGGAGATGTAGATAATGGCTACGCCCTCTTCTTTAAGCAGGTGAATAATGTCAAAGAGCAGCCTGGTTTCGCGCTCGGTGATGGAGGCCGTAGGTTCATCCAGGATCAGGAGTTTGGGCCCGGTTGCCAAAGCCTTGGCTATTTCTACCATCTGCTTCTGCGCCGACGAAAGCAGAGATACGGGCGTGCGGGGGGAGAACTCAGTAAGCTGCAGCTGGTCAAGGAGCTGCTGGGTATTCTGGTAAAGGGCGGAGTAGTTAATAATGCCCCAGCGGTACCGGGGCTTGTTGATGGGGTAAATATTTTCGGCTACGCTCAGCGAATCCACGAGGCTACGTTCCTGGTATACGATACTGATGCCTAGGCGCTGGGCGTGCTGTACGTTGGGAATAGTAGTCTCTTCGCCGTTCCATACCAGTCGCCCCTGATCCGGCTGGTAGTTGCCGGTGATGATGTTCATCAGGGTACTTTTGCCGGCTCCATTCTCCCCGCACACGGCATGTACCTCTCCGGCCCTGAACTCCAGCGATACCTCATCCAGCGCCTTGACGCCGGGAAAGCTTTTCGATATGTTTTCCAGCCGGAGCATTCGTAGCCGATAGCTATTAGTTTTTTAAGTTTTATTTTTCAACAGAATTAAAATGAGTCCAGCACAGAGAAAAACTCATTTTACTCTGTGTAAAAACCGGGTGGCGTACCGCTCTTACCTCTCTGTGGTTAAACTACATTTTTTAAGTTAGAACGTAAGTACTCTACCCTCCGCCGCGGACTGGTAGCTGCCCCATACGAGCTGCATAGTCCGGAAGTTGTCTTCGCCGGTGATTTCGGAAGTACCACCGCGTAGCCCGTTAAGGATATCGCGGTTGCAATCTACGATGCTGGAGTGTACCACGGCATAGTCCAGGTCCACCCAGGAGTACAGGTCCGGTTTGATGAACTCGGAGGTAGTACCTTCGCGTGTTGTTATTTTCAATTCAAAATCGTTGGTCAGCCAGATGGAGCCCTTCTCTCCTTCTACCAGTACCAGCGTCTGGGGGAAGGCTTCTTTTTCCAGAATGGAGGCGTAGGACATTTCGGCGTAGCAGTGCAGCCCACTCTCCATCTCCATCAGTACATTGGCTACGTCCTCTCCTTTGATCTTTGGGTTGACCCGACGGGCCAGGCAGTACAGGCTCCGGGCTTCGCCAAACAGAAAGCGGCACACATCTAGTACGTGCGAGCCGATGTCCGTCAGGATAAACTGCTCCAGCTCGGCCAGGAAGGGCTGGTTGTCAAATACCGGAAAGCCCGAGCAGAAGGTAACGCGAGCCTTGAAAGGCTCGCCGATCACGCCAGAGTCCAGCGCCTTCTTTACGGCCCGGATGGGTGCCTGCCAGCGGAAATTTTCGTGAATAAAAAACTTCACTCCCGCCTGTTGACACACATCCACCATCGCCTGGGCCTGAGCCAGCGACGAGGCCATCGGCTTTTGGCAGATCACATCCAGTCCCCGCTCCGCGGCCAGCTTCACAAATACCGAATGGGTATCTACGTCCGTGATGATGTCTACGAAATCCAGCTCCTCGTGCTGCAGGAGTTCATTGATATCGTCGTACACCCGGGGTACCCCAAAGCGTTTGGCTATGGTCTCGGCTTTGGAACGGGTGCGGTTGTATACAGCCACCAGCTCTACGCCTTCCAGCTCCTGCCAGGCAGGGATCTGGTAGTTGGCCCAGAAGCCGGTTCCGATTACCGCGAAGCGCAGTTTCTTCATTAGAGCAAATCAGTCAACCTATTTTAACTAGTCTTGTGAGGATAAAAGATGGAGGGGCAAGCGGTTTACCCATCGGGTTTACCGCCTGCCCCTGATCAGTAAGGTCAGAGTTTAGGATAGTTTTTTGAAGCATCGTCCAGTACCAGCACCCAGTCGTGGCCGTAGCCGTTGCTGGGAGGAGTAAATTTCTTTTGGCCCTTGTTCTCCACCTGTTCTCCCTCCTTGGTTTCGCCGTTCTTGGGGTTATACCAGGTAGCTTTCAGGTTCTGGCCCGATATCTTGCCCATGTTTACCGTAAAGTCTTTTCCCTGCGTCGTGTACACAAAGATGTAGTCTTTGCCGCGGGTAGCCTGGATGCGGTCGTGGGCTTCGCGGGCGTTGGTAATCAGGCTCTGGTCAGGTACGCGATCCAGCATGGGTCGCGACTCCATCAGGCGACGCACGTAGGTCATCTGAGCTGCTCCCGGAAGGTCCAGCGCATCGTACCAGTAGAAGTGCGGACCATTGACGGGCTGGCGGCCGGGACCGTACATCTGCCACACAGGATGGGCACCGTAGGTATGTCCGAAAGCCCCGGCAAAAAGATCCAGGTAGGCGTGCTTGCGGATGTCGTAGGCACTGGAGGTACCTAGGTCTTTGGCATTGAAGCAAACCGGATGGTCTTCGTAGAGCGTTTCGCCATCCAGCACGGGCTTGACGGGCGTCTTGTTGTAAGCGACCTGCACCCGGTCCCACACGTTGTTTTCGCGGCAGTGACCGGTCTGGAACATATTGAAGTCCAGCCAGGCGTCATTATGGAACCACTTAGCGGAGCCCGCATCTTCCAGACTGTTCGGCTGGGGGTGGTACGACATCAGCGCGGCATTTTGGCTACCCACTCCTTCGGCCACGCCAGCCGCCATGGCCCGCCATACCTCCACATCGTTGCTGTTGTCGCGGGGATTGCGGTCACCGCCCATGATCCAGATGATGTTCTTCCGGTTCTTATAGCGATTGCCCATCCACTTGCCAAAGGCCTTGGCATTGCTGGTAGTAAATATTTCAGGGCCCGTTCCCCATGAACTTTTGTTCAGCTTGTCACCCCAGGTAGGGAGCAGGGCGATGTAAAGGCCCAGTGAAGCCGCTTTGTCTACGATATAATCCACGTGCTGGAAGTACGCTTCGCGAGGTTTGGTGGGATCGTCGTTTTCGAGGGGTACCTCGCCGTAGGGGTTGGGCGAGTGCAGACCGTCCAGTTCGGCCAGGGCCACCGCCTGAATTACGGTGAATCCTTTATCGACCCGGTTTTTCAGGTAGCGGTCAGCCTCCTCCCGGTTGAGGCGGTGAAACAGCTCCCAGGCGGTATCACCCAGCCAGAAGAAAGGCTTGCCGTCCTGCGTAACTAGGTACCGTTTGTTATCACTCACTTTCAGCTGGGCCTGCGCAACCAGACTTACCAGACAGAGCAGTGCGATTAGAGAAAGGTTTTTCATATTATAAAAATTCGGATATAACTACTTTCTATTAGGATTGAAAAACGTGGAGATATGCAAAGGGTATTTTCTAAATCCGAAAATCTGCATCAATAGTGCACGCAAGAGTAAATGTGCCGCTCCTACGGAGCTATTATAGATATAATGGCATTACTTCTACTAAAGTACAGCCCCTATGGGGCCATTGACTATTTATAGGCAGATAGCCTATTTGACACAAATAAATTCTTCGTACACTGCTGGATCTGCATACGAAAACTACTTATTCGTAATATCCCGCACCTGCTCCTTAATATCGTCCATTTCGAATATCTTCTGCCACCCATCGCGGAACAGCAGCGGCTTGGCGCGCTTGCTGATCTTGTAGGCTGCGTCGGAGAAGGTACCGTTTACTTCCTTGAAGAGTACCGCGATCTGGATGCGCAGGTGACCCAGTACAAAGTCACGGGCGGCCGCCTCGGGTACCCCCAAGGCTACTATGCGATCGTAGCCTTCCTTCACTACCTCCATGCAGGTCTGCGCCAGGGTCTCTACCATCGCCGGCTCCAGGATCGCCATCTGCTCCAGCGTGATGCGGTGCGTGTCCTTGATGGGCGCGTACATATCCTGCGATACCTTCTCGCCCAGTTGGTAGTGCTCTTCGCTGCCGTGCATGAGGGCTACTACGATGGACTGCTTGGCCGAGATACCGCCATAAAAGTCACGGAAGGCTTCTTCGGTAGGCTCCCAGTTAAAGATAGACGGGTGACAGGGGTGCGCGATCACGTAGCCCAGGTCCTCGCGGTGCGCGATGACACCATCCAGCGGAGCCGCCGGGTCCAGCGTCATTACCAGCGCGTTGGCTTTCATCTGGGGGATGATTTCCTGTGATATCTGTCCGATGGTCACGTCGGGTACGGCCAGGATCACCACGTCGGCCTCGGGTACCGTTACCTCCGCCCCTGTAGTCAGTACGCCCCGCTGGGCCAGGTTCTGTATTCCACGCTCTCCTATCTCCACGCAGTCTACCTGGTACTGGTCGTACTTCAGAAAGTTATCTACCAGCCGGCATCCCATTTTGCCTCCGGCTCCTATCAGGGCTACTTTTATCTTGCTCATATTTAGTTGTTAGTTGTTAGCTATTAGGTGTTAGCTGTTTCTAAATGTTAATTTCAAATTGTGACACTCTGCTACTACCGGCCTGCCTGTCTCATTATGTACTGCAGGTACGCGATGCTTTCTTCAACCCAGCTGGCTTCCTTGGCCAGGGTACCGTACAGTGTACTTTCGGGGTGCGACCATAGCTCGAGCGTAGCGGTCCGGCAACGGCCGTACTGGCTTAGCTGTTCGATGATCCAGGGAATGGGTAGTATGCCTTTACCGGCGGGGCAGCCATCTACTTCAAAGCCCATTTTGTGGCTGACCCGACGGATCGTGATGTCTTTGATGTGCAGATTGACGGTATAGGGGGCCAGCACCTCCACGACCTCCCGCACACCTTCGCCGGCTCCCAGCGAGTTGGCCGTATCCAGGCATACGCCTACCCATTGGGTACTCGTGGCCAGTATGATCTCCTCGATCTCCCGCACCGGGAAACGGTCGTGGTTTTCGATGGCCAGTACTACCCCGGCCGCCTGTAGGTCAGGCAGTAAGGAATGGATGATCTGGATGACCTCTTCTTTGCCCGGTTTGAAGCAGTTGTCATCAATGACCACCCGCAGAAAAGGTGATCCGCAGCGCACGGCCAAGCCCAGGTACAGCGCGATGTGCTCCTTCGTCAGCCGACGCGTACCCACTTCCAGATGTACACCGGACTGGGCCGCCGTCCTGATCAACTCCTCAAGGCTGGAATCCGAAAGCTGGTGCAGGGGAAGGTTGTCACCAAACTGCAGATGATGCAGCCCGTGTTTGACCGTCTGGTGTACCAGCTCCACCGGCGTAATCGGACGCTCCGGCACCGAACCGGGTATTCCTACCGCCCACGGAAAGGAATATGTACTAAGCCCTAAATCCAAAATATTCTATCTATTTTTATGCAAATATCCACTCCTGCTGGTTCAGACGCTACCCGTTTTCTTACTGATAGTTGAAGTATTTTAGCAAGGAGTAGAGCTTTTGAGAACGTTCACGTCATAATATTACCAACGTATACCAATGGCATCGCCATCTTACCGCCTGATCAACCCGCAAGCGAATCGTTCTTTTATATTCAAATGGGAGCCCTTTGACCTGACCACGCGCTGGCACTACCACCCGGAGCTGGAACTGATCTACTTCATCGAGGGGAAAGTCAGTGGCGTCATGGGGGATGGATTCAGGGAGTTTGATGAGGGGGAGGTAGTGCTGCTGGGTGCTAACTTTCCGCACGTACTGCAACCCCATAGCGAGTATACGCAGCAGTACCCTACTGCCAGGCCGTTCGGGTTGATCATCCAGTTTACCGACTGTTTTTTGGGGGAGGCTTTTATCAACAGCCCGGAACTGCAGGGCATGAAGCAACTTTTTGAGCGGGCCCGGCGGGGAATCCGGTTTGGGAAGAGTGCCAGCAAAAAGGTAACCGATGTACTCAATGAGATGCCCGGCCAGCCCGACAGCCGCAAGCTGATGGGTATCCTGCATGTACTCCTGACCCTATCCGAAACGGTCGACTACGACTACCTCACCCACCAGGGTTACTACTTTGACCACGGCCGCGACGAGGAGCGTATGTGGCAGATCAACCAGTACGTGTACCGGCACTTTACCGAGCGCATCACTATTGCCGATGTAGCCGCCATTGCCAACATGAGCGAAACGGCCTTCTGCAGGTACTTCAAGAGTCGCACCCTCAAACACTTCACCCGCTACCTCAACGAGATCCGCATCGCCTATGCCTGCAAGCTCCTGCAGAAGCCCAACTACACCGTCACCGAAGCCTGCTTCGAAGCCGGCTTCAACAGCCTCTCCTACTTCAACCGGCAGTTCAAGGAAATCATGCAGCTATCACCCCAGAAGTACCGCCAGTGGGCGGCGGCGAAGAAGTTGGAGTAAGTATTCATTGAATAATATCAAGAGTATTGAGAGAGGAATAGCTTTGAACTAAAATTCTCGGTTACCAAAGTAGAACAAGGCATAATAGTAAAGTAAAATATTTATATTAGCATAAATAAAATTTTGTAAATAAATATAAATCGATTGATAAGGTATGGATATTTACCAAAAAGCTGAAGAGCAAATCGTTGAAAAACAAAGAATAGTTGATTTTGACATAAAAGAGTTCACTATTGAACTTCTAATATCAAAATACTTAACAGGAAAGGAATCCGATGACAATGATATATTTATCCCAACTTATCAAAGAAACTTCGTTTGGGATGTAGATAGACAGTCAAAATTCATAGAATCTGTTTTGCTTGGCCTCCCAATACCTTATATTTTTTCAGCTGACACAGAGGGACGGCTTGAAATTGTAGACGGATCACAGAGACTTAGAACGTTGGTAGCGTTTAACTCAAATGAATTGACTTTAAGAAACCTTGACATCTTGGTTAGCTTAAATGGGTTTAAGTACAAAGATTTGATTAAGTCACGTCAAAGAAAATTCTTAAATTCAACAATTAGAATGATAGCCCTGTCAGACAAAAGTGATGAAGATGTTAGATTCCTTATGTTTGAAAGAATAAATACAGGAAGTGCACTTCTAAAAGATATGGAAAAAAGAAAAGGAATATTTGGTGGAAAGTTTATGGACTTTGTGTACAATGATTGCTCTAAACATCCCCTATTTATAAGAAATACACGCTTTACAGAAAATTTAGAAAAACGTGGAGAACCACAAGAGCTCATCATTAGATTTTTTGCATATTCTGAAAATTATAAGGAAGTAAGATCAGGGGTAAATGAATTTTTAAATAATTTCGTTGAAGAAAAAAACAAATCATTTAACAAAAATATACTATACAAAGAATACGACAACATGTTAAAGTTCGTAGACAAACATTTTCCAGGCGGCTTCATCAAATCAGCTAACTCAAAAAAAACACCTAGAGTTAGGTTTGATGCATTAGCCGTAGGAGTTAACTTAGCATTAAGAGATAACCCTCTATTAGAGATCACTGATACAGACTGGATTAATAGTAAAACATTTAACGAGCTAATAACAAAAGGTGGGCAAAACGCTCCATCAGCCATCAAGGAAAGAATAGAGTTCGTGTATAACAAATTAATTAAAAATAAATGAATTCAGTATTAACTGACTTTGAAAAAAGGGTAGCAGAAATCGAGCTTTTCTTTTCCCACTTAGAAAGTATTGAAGAAAGCGGCGCATCAATATATTTCCCTCATAGAAAAAGAAGAAAGATCGTCGCACACGACCCAGAACTTATAAAAGTTCTTAAAGCTAATTTATTTTTACTTTTATATAACTTAGCAGAGTCTTCAATTAAACAATCTTTAACAGAAATCTACGACTCAATCTCTGCCAATAACTTGAAGTATAACAAAGTAATCGATGAAATAAAGAAGATATGGATTATAGAGAAATACGACAACTTTAAAAATAAGGGAACAGATAATATATTCTCTACAATTAACAACTTAGCAGAAGAAATAATTGAAATTAGATTTGATCATACTAGAACAATATCTGGAAATATCGATGGAAGAAAGATTAGAGAATTTTCTATAAAGTATGGATTTTCAAATAAAGTACATAAGAATGCCAATAATGGCAACAAGTTACATCTAGTTAAGACTCAACGTAATAATTTAGCTCATGGTGTAGTATCATTCGCTGAGTGCGGAAGAAACTATACAATAAGTGATCTACGTATAATGAAAAAGGAAACAGTACTTTACCTTAGAAATATATTAAAAAATATCGAAAAGTATCTAAATACTAAAAAATTCATAGTTCAATAATCAGTTGCGAGCTTTAAATTTATATAATCTGTGTGGATTTTATTTTAATCCTATGTAGAACTTGTCTTACAACACCCGCTAACCCCAATTTGCAATTGGGGTTGCAACCCCTTGCGTTTTTAACGCGGGCATAGCCCCCCGATATCCATCACTTCCCAACCGATACGCCCCCACTCTCCGCATACGGTACCACCAGTTTCCGGGTCTTGCCCTTTGTCGTTACCTCTACCTGCACTTCTCTTTCATTTTCAGAAAGTACTTTGGCCTGCACCGTGGGCGTGACACCTTCGGAGGGCATGAGCAGCCACACAATAGTCTGGTCGCGGGGGATGCTGGCCCGGTAGATGGTGGCGGTATTAGGCATATACACATTGTACTCGGGGCTGTACCAGCCCTGAATCTCCGGCTGCTCCTGCCCTTTTACAAACCGAATATCCATTGTCTGATTACTCACTGGAATTACCGCCAGGTTTCCTTTGGGATTGGTGGTCTTTACGATAGTACCGTCCTGGGTTACGAGGCAGTCAGGGTGCCAGTGCCAGAGAGTTTCGATGGTACGGGGGCGGTCGGTGCTAATACGGTCTACTACTACCCAGAACTCTCCCCGTACATACAGCAGCGCCCGCGTGTGGCTGGCGGTACCTTCTACATTTTTGAAACTGGCAAAGCGGTTGGTGGCGTAGTCATAGTCGGGGGTGATTTTGAAATGGCTCCTATCCAGCGGAGCATCGGCCAGTTTGGGACCGGGATTTTGCCCGTTGCCATCGATCAATACCAGATTATGCCCGGCACTGCCGGTGGCATAGGGACGGAATTTTTGGGCTACCTCGCCGGTATAGGCAAATCGTCCGGCATCAACCAGCAAGTCACGCCCATAGGCAGAAACCGACAGATGCAGCTTGTCGTTGTGCTGGTGACCACTCCCCCAGGGACCGATGTCAAAATACGACCAGTGCGCCTGGGCTTCGTACCCAGACCGGGACACCAGCTGACCGGCCCACGGGAAAAAGTACGACGGTCCCTGCGCCGGTTTGGTACCGCTTTGTCCGTTAGAAGCCAGGTAGGCCCACTCGGGCTTGTTGTATTTTTGGGCCGCCTTCAGGAGCAATTCGCGGTCGCTGCCCCGGTCGCCGTCGTTGTTCAGGATCCGGTATCCGTCGGGACGTACCGCCCGGGCGATGTAGTCGTACATGCTTACGATGGTCTGGTTGAAGAAGTCAGGCAGGGGGCGATTGGCCCGGTCACAGATCTCTTTGAACAATTCGAAATTAGCCAGCGACACGTTGTGGTAGTGCGAGGTGAGTTCGGTCTGGATGCCATCGGGATACACCTGCCCTTTCATGCTTTCGGTCATGGTGGCGATGGCGTAGGTGAGCCATTCGTCCGCCTGTTTGTATTCCGGAAAGTTGGTGGCGGCCGTAGCCAGGGCCGATATTTCCATCGTCAGCCAGTTGTTACCGGCGTGGAAGTACCGGTTGTAATGGGCATGATCGGGCATGCTGCTCAGGACCAACAGCTGCGTAGCCGGGGAGAAATAGGGACTATTGATCATGCCATAGAATATCCGTGACCACGTCTTTACCCGGGCGGCTACTTCCAGCCCGCGCCATACCGGAGTACTGCTTTTGGCTGCAGGGTAAGGCATGCTTTTGATAATGAAGTCCCGCAGGAACCCATCCATGTACTGAGCGTACTTCGGGTTACCGGTTTCCATATACGCGTTGTATACTTCCCCTAGTTGTGTATGCCGGTTGGATAACCAGGCCCACTCCTTGTCATTGTTGGGCCCCTGGTAGTGCCAGTCGCGGTGCCCGTCGGCCAGGAGGGGTACTTGCCCCCGTACATTCTGGACGTAGAATACATAGTTCAGAACCGTATCCGCGTCCGCTATGGTCTTGGTGGAGGTACCTGGCTGGGTTTTGCGAAGGTAAGAAGCGGTATTTCCGTTCCGGTAATAGGCCAGTAGCTCTTTGCAGGCTTGCACCAGATCCCCTTTTGCATGGGCCTGCTTCACCTTTTCCATGCCCGGCCTATCCAGATCAAACTGGTCCAGCATCTTTTTCATAGTTCCCGGCATATAGGTACATATATCCTCCACGGTAGTAAGGTCCTGCCACTTTTTTTGAGCCAAAGCGAGGGGAGAAACAGAGACAAAAAAGAGGAACAGCAGCAGCAGTGTTGAAGGCTTCATGGGAATCGGGTCTTGAACATGTATCTACTTACTAAAAGGAGGTTCACCACGAGCCTACTGTTTAGAGCAGGTCAGAAAGAATCAAGGTAGCTTCTGTTACCCCGGAGAGTGGCCCCTCTCAGGCAAATCCATTCGTCTATTCCATTTTTATAAGTAATTTAGGGCCTTTCCATCATACAAATCATTATGAAGAGCTTATTCCAAACCAAACCTCAACCCTTTTACCGGTACTTCTCGCTATCGGCACTTACCCTGCTGCTGGCCGTACTTACTATCAATGCACAGGCCAAACCCCTGGCTTCTCCGCTGGAAGGCCGGTGGGATATTACGGTGGACATGAACGGCAAGCCGGCTCCTTCGTGGCTGGAAGTCAGACACTCAGGTAACAAGACCCTGGTGGGCCAATTTACATCCGTATCGGGTAGCGCCCGTCCTATTTCGGAGGTACACTTTAAGGACGGCAAGTTCAACTTCACCATTCCGCCACAGTGGGAACAGGGAGACGGGGACTTTTCGCTGGAAGGTACCCTTCAGGGTGAAAAGATCAGCGGTACCATTACCGCCCCCGACGGCAAAAAATACAACTGGACCGGCGTACGGGCCCCTTCCCTCCGTAAAACGACTCAACCTACCTGGGGAAAGCCGATAAAATTAACCGAAGGTAATACGATTAAAGGCTGGCATACCGAAGGCCCCAGCCAATGGACGATCCAGAACGGCGTACTGAAAAGCGAGAAATCTGGTGCGAACCTGATCACCGACCAGAAATTCGATGACTTCAAACTACACGCGGAGTTCCGGATTCCGAAGGGAAGCAACAGCGGTTTGTACCTGCGCGGACGCTACGAGGTGCAGGTAACGGATAGCAAAGGCATGGAGCCGGCCCTGGATCAGTTGGGTGCCGTGTATGGCTTTATCACTCCCAGCGAAATGGTAGCCAAAGAGCCCGGCGAATGGCAGACATTTGACGTGACGCTGGTTGGACGGATGATCACGCTGGATGTTAATGGCAAGCGGGTTATCACCAATCAGGAGATCCCGGGTATCACCGGCGGAGCCCTCGACAGCAACGAAGGCGAGCCCGGCCCCATCTATATCCAGGGCGACCACGGTCCAGTAGAGTACCGCAACATCATCATTACTCCTGCGGCTAAGTAATCCTGTTAGCTGCTCGTACAAAACACCTACCTCCATTGGGGGTAGGTGTTTTGTTTTATAAATTGTTTCCTTTTCTCCCTACCTTGCATTTTCATAAACCATCCTACTCCTGAATCCCTCTTGTCTATGAAGCGTACACCTACCTATACTGTATTTCTGTTCGCCAGCCTGCTGTTTTCATGCAATTCCAAAACTGATCAGCTTCCTCTTGAAGGTACCTGGGAATTAATTTCGGCTACGGCCACCGAGAAGGATAGTACCTACTCCACCTTCGACTCCTCGCGCAGCATGATCAAGATCCTGAACAAGTCGCACTTCGCTTTTCTGAATCACGCGATAAATGCTCGGACAGATTCTACCGCCGCATCCACGGTGGCCCCCTATTCGGCCGGTGGGGGTACCTATACGCTGGTGGATAGTACCTATACCGAACACCTGAATTATTACAGTGACCCCGCCTGGGAAAACCACTCCTTCGAGTTTGTGGTCAAAATCCAGAAAGATACCCTGATTCAGAAAGGCGTAGAAAAAATTGAGGAGCTGGGCATTGACCGTATTATCATTGAGAAGTACAAGCGGGTGAAGGCGGAGCCAAAGCCCCAGTCTTAACTTGATTTTTTCATGTAAGGGGGGGCTTAGCCCCACCAGCCCCGGACTATTGACCACTCATCCCGAATGTGTTTGGGTACTGGTCCCATTGCTTTACCTTAGAGAGGTACCTGTCCTGCTACTCCATGAGACCACTCCCCCTCAACCGGGATTTCTACCTCTTTGCCAACCTATTTCTGGGACTGTTCGTAGCGGCTGGGCTGCTGCAGGGACTGCTTGGTCTGTGGGCGGGGCCGCATTTTCTGTCGCTGCCTACCCTGACGGTATGGCTGGTGGGGATGTTCGTCCTGTCGCTGGTGAGCTTACTGCTCCTGCTCAACTACTATCACGCCAGGGGGTACCGCTTCCCGTTTACATCAGGGGTAGTTCTCCTGCTGGCTACTACCTTTCAGGCTGGCGTGATACTGGCGGTACGGGTACAGGGTGAGCTACGGCACCTGTTTGTACCGGCTACGCTGCTGGTCGTAGGAGCGGGACTGCTGCATGGAACTAGTCTAATTGCATTCCCGGCGAGGGAGAGAGGCTGGCTCAGGGCAGCCGGGGTAGGTATGCTCCTTATGGATGCGATCTTAGTGATAACCTTTATAGGGACGATCAGCACTAAGGATGTAGCCCTGCAAGGTACCCTGCAAAGGGTGGCCGAATGGGCTTCCTTACTAAATAGCCTGGTCCCCGTCCTGTTTCTCCTGAACTTTCGGGAGGAAGCACGGCAGTTGCCCGCCCGGGATGTACTCCCTCCCTTTCCACAGGCAGCAGGTGGTATGCTGGGCTTTCTGGCTGTAGCCTCCATAGGGTTTACGCTGTTTTTTGGACTCCGACTAGCCACCGCCACTTACCAGAATATGCACGCCTCGCCCGCTGGCAAAGTACTGGCCCAAACCTTTGAGGCCCATACCTACACCAACTCCAAAGGCGACAAATTACAGTACCGCCTCCTGAAACCGCTGGACTACGACCCAGCCCGGAAGTACCCGCTGGTGGTGTGCCTGCACGGGGGCGGTGGCTGGGGTACCGACAACATCAGGCAGGTAGATGGGTCGTGGGAGGCGAAGACGCTATCCGAACCCGCCAACCGCCAGAAGTATCGGGCCTTTCTGTTTGTGCCCCAGTGTCCGCCCGATGCGAGCTGGGGTGGTCTGCTGGGCCGACCGGCCATAGACTCTCTGGTATTCGAAACGATTCGCGCTCTGGAACAGGAGTATTCCATAGACGAAACGAGGAGGTACGTAGGGGGGGGGTCGCTCGGGGGCTATGGTACCTGGCACCTAGCCGGTACTCGTCCGGAGCTGTTTGCCGCGGCCATGCCCATCTGTGGTGAAGGAGATCCGGCTCTGGCTTCTAACCTGATCCATGTACCCATCTGGGCCTTTCACGGCCGGCTGGACAAGAACGTACCCGTCAGCGGCTCACGGGATGTGATAGCAGCCATCCGCAAAGCAGGGGGCACTCCCCGCTACACGGAGTTCCCGGACCGGGGCCACGACATCTGGAAGCAGGTCAGTGATACACCGGGGGTACTGGACTGGCTATTTGCTCAAAAAAAATCAATACCAAACGGCAACGTATCAGTTAAAAAAGCACCATAGCCACCTATCCTGATAGGTAGGTGGCTATGGTTGCTCAGGTTCTGCCAATACTTGTTTCTGTAAAGTATGGAGCTATTGACTGGTTGAATAGGTAAACTATTCTGCTACATTTGAGAAGAATAAGATATCTTCCCCTCTTCTGGCAAGTACCCCTACTGATCTCCCAGTTAGTCTGATTCGACCGCCCCAGTGGTGACGAATTAGTGTGGTATAACCTAATTGTGATAGCTTTATTCTCCTTACCTTTTTATAGAAAACAAACCATTGATGATGAAAGCAACCATACTACTCGGAACCCTAAAAAAGACGGAACTGTCGAATACCGCCGTGTTGTCAGAATTCCTGGTACAGTTTCTGGAAAAACAGAATGTAGAATGTACAATCATCAGACTGGTGGATTACACCATACTACCGGGTACCTGTAGTAATATGGGAGATAATGACCAATGGCCTTTGATCCTGGACCAGCTCCTGGCTTCGCAAATCATCATTTTTGCTACTCCGATCTGGTGGAACAACCAGTCCTCCAAAATACAGCGGGTCATTGAGCGGCTGGACGAGCTTCACGACGAAATTCTAGAAGGGAAAACCTCAAGACTGGAAGGAAAGGTGGGAGGCCTGATCATTACGGGTGATTCTGATGGCGCCCAGAGCGTCATTGCCAATATTTCGAATTTTTATAACGCCATTGGCCTACTTTTTCCGCCCTTTGCCACCCTCTCTGTTTTATGGGAGCGGCAGGCCAAAGATAAAAAGCCCACCAGAGAAGAGCTAATGAATAAATATACAGAAGTCTATTCGAGTACTGCTGAGAAGATGGTGAAGCAGCTTGTTTCTTTCGCTTCTTAAAAAAGCAGAAGATATCTACACCTGCGGTGATATCTGTTTATAAAGAGTAAGGCAAGGAGATCTTTGTATAGTTTTTATTTGAAAGGGCATAGCCAGGAAATAGAGGCTACGCCCTTTTTCTATAGCGATACAGTAGATCGCTTTGTCTCCTCTATTTGCTATTCGCCAGCAACGGAATTGAGAAATCAGATAACTACCTGATTAATTATAATGACACCTGTTTGAATATGAGGCAAAATACTTCCATATAATAATTTATGGCATTGAGTAGGAGTATCTTGTACCATATAAATTCTTCCTTCAGTAACAGACCTATACCTCACCCTTAGCCTTTTCAGTATGAAACAACTCCTACTTACACTACTTCTGAGCGCCGCCTCACTAATGGGTTTTGCTCAGGCCAATAAAAAGCAAAAAACCGAGCAATGGGGGGTGCATGAAATAGTACTCAGTGGCCCCGCCACCGGAAACCCCTACATGGAGGTGGAGCTGGCGGCCGTTTTCAAGAATGGTGGACAAAGCGTACAGGTACCGGGCTTTTACGACGGTAACTGCACCTACCGGATCCGTTTTTCACCTTCCATCCGGGGCAACTGGACCTACCAGACCCAAAGCAATGTAGCCCAACTTTCCGGGAAGAAAGGAGGCTTCCAGTGCGTAGCCCCTACGGGTACGAATCATGGCCCTGTTAAAGTGGTCAATACCTACTACCTGCAGTATGCCGATGGCTCCCCCTACTACGCAGTAGGTACTACGGCCTACCAGTGGACCAGCGTCAAGCAGCCGGTTCAGGCCAGGACGCTGGAAACACTGGCGAAGGCTCCCTTCAACAAAATCAGGATGTGCGTATTTCCGAAGTCCTACGAGTACGGCAACAAGACCGAACCTTGGGCGTACCCGTACAAAAGAGAAGGAAAGGAGAATGACCTGACGCAGCCCAACTACGCTTTCTTCCGGAATTTTGACGAGCGGGTGGAGCAACTTATGAAGATGGGTATTCAGGCGGACGTAATCCTGTTTCACCCCTATGACGCCTGGGGATATAGTAAGATGGGTAAAGAGATGAACGAGAAGTACGTGCGCTACATGATGGCCCGCCTGTCGGCCTACCGGAATGTGTGGTGGTCGCTGGCTAATGAGTGGGACGTACCGGACATCAAAACTACCATAGACTGGGAGGGCATAGGTACCCTGCTGCAGAAGGAAGATCCCCACCAGCGCCTGCGGGGCATCCACAACTGGTATAGCTCAGAAGACCATTTCTACGACCATACCCGCCCCTGGATCACCCACGTCAGCGCGCAGACTGCCGAATTTTACAATGCCATTAAATGGCGCAATCAGTACAAGAAGCCCCTGCTTTTTGATGAGATGCGCTACGAAGGGGACGTCAAGAGTGGCTGGGGTAACATGAATTCTCAGGAGATGAGCAGCTACTTCTGGATGGCGGGGCTGAGTGGTGGCTATGGTACCCACGGTGATACGTATAAGAATGACTCAGATACCGAAACCGAAGTACGGTGGTGGGCCAAAGGGGGTACCCTGATGGGTCAGAGTCCCGAGCGGATCAGGTACTTCAGAACAGTCATGGAGCAGGCGCCGGTACACGAAATGACTCCGGAGATGAGAGACAACGGCGACCCAAAAAACCTGAAAAACAATGTACACATCTACGCCAAGCCGGGTACCTACTACCTGGCTTATGTGGCAGAGGCAGGACAGCCCATTAATCTGGATTTACCCGGCACCACAGACTACGCCCTGGAGGTACTGGATACCTGGAACATGCAGGTAGTGAAAAAAGGTACGGCAGCAGCGGGAAAATTCACCTACCAGACTACCCAACCCTACACCGCTTTGCGCATTTATCGTAAGTAGTCATGGGCTGTACAGTACGTAATTTTTGGTCGTAGTTTTCTGTGTAAGCTACGACTCTTTACTTTTGTGACCTCTATGTGTGCACTATAATCTTTATATGAAATATATCTTCTCCCTACTACTTGTCCTATCCTGCCTCACAGCCCGGTCACAGACCAGGCGGATCTTAGATCAGGTACCTATTACCCTGTCCACTCAAAGTATCGATAGTCTGGCGAAAATAGCTCCCCGTATCCGGTCCATACTTGCCACGGTCGACTTCTACCATATTACGTACCTCTCGGATGGCCTGAAGGTGAAGGGGTACCTGGCAACGCCTAAGCAGGCGGGCAGCTACCCCGGCATTATTTACAATAGGGGTGGCAACCAGGAGTTCAGCAAGATCACCGACGAAGGGTTTATCCTTCGAGGCTTGGGAGAACTGAGCAGCAAGGGGTATGTGATCATAGCCAGCCAGTACCGGGGTAACGATGGCGGCGAGGGTAAGGAAGAGTTTGGCGGAAAGGACGTGAATGATGTACTGAACCTGATACCGGCGCTCGCAGAGGTACCCAAGGCCGATACCTCCCGCATCGGGATGTTTGGCTGGAGCCGGGGGGGCATGATGACCTACCTGGCCCTTACCCGGACTTCGAAGATCAAAGCCGCCGTGGTAGGTAGTGGTATTACGGATCTGATCAAGCTCATGAAGAGTCGCCCGGACTTTGATGAGGTATACAAAGAGCTGATCCCCGGCTACGCCGACATCCACTCGCCCGTCCTGAAAGAGCGCTCCGCGGTGTATGTAGCGGAGAAAATCAGCAAGACTACCCCGATCCTGATGCTTCAGGGCACCGCCGACTGGCGGGTACCTACGGATCAGGTACTTGACCTGGTCAACAAATTCTACCAGATCAAGCAACCATTTCGGTTCATCCTGTACGAGGGCGGGCAGCACTCGCTCATCGAACACCGCGCCGACTACCTGCAGCAAACCATCAACTGGTTTGACACCTACCTGCGCGACCGCAAAACCTGGCCCAGCCTGGAGAATCATGGGGGGTGAAAAGAGGTACGGCAGCGGATGATGTACCAGAAGAAAGAATTAGTTTTGCAGGAAGTACCTCCGATGGGCAACCTTCTGCCCTGACAGCCGGAAGTAGAGTAGCCTAACGGAGCCAATCACGCTGTACACCATGGATCACCCCAAATTTTATTACAGGAACAGCGTCAATGACGTCAGGCTTTTCCTGATCCTGATTCCGCTCATCAACTCCCTCAACTACTACCTTACTTATGATACCATTTCGCTCAGCTGGTTTACAGTAGCTACCTTTTGTATCGATACGCTGGAAGGCTACGCCGCCTGGTGGGCCATTCGTAGCATCATCTGTTACCTCGACGGTACCCTCCCCTACACCGAAGCGCCTCTCAAACGGATTCTGCTCCAGCTTATAGGTACCTCGCTGTCTACCGTGGTGGTGCTTTCGTTCCTTACCGAGCTGGTCAACTGGCTGGCCGGCGGAGATCCCATCCCGCTGGACTTCTACACCAAGACCATGTTTCTCTTTGTGATCTGGAACTTTGTGGTCAATGGCATCTACACTGGTCTGTTCTTCTATGACCTATGGCAACAAGCAGAAGGGCAAAAAGCCCCGGTACCTGCAGAGGAAGGGCCGAAGCCGGACCAGACGGGACTGATGGTACGTTTCGGTAAGAAGGACCTCCTGCTTCACTTTGAAGAAATTTCGGGCTTTTATGTAGACGGTGAATATACGGTAGTCTGCAACCAGATTGGCGAAAAGTACCTCCTGGACCAATCGCTGGACAAAGTAGAGGAACAACTACCCGAACGCTCCTTTTTCCGGGTCAACCGGCAGTACATTATCCATCGGGGCATGATCCGTGGCTTTGAGCGGGCCGACAACAGCAAGATTCATGTACTGCTACTCCCCTCGCCTACGCTCCCCACTTCTGTTACGGCCAGTCGGCTCAAAGCGCCTGCTTTCAAGGAATGGTTTGCTCTTTAGTAGTCCGATGGGCTGCATTTCATGGGTATAAATGCTGCATTTCGCCAGATTTGGCACTTATTGGCTTGTTTTGAGTACTCCGTGGCAGATAAGTTTGCCGCATCAAAACAATACAGCCATGAAAAATTTTCTTCTTCTTACCTTCCTACTTTGGGCAACTACCTACGCTTTAGCACAGGAAAAAACAGCTCCCACCAACCGCAGCCTCCCCTTGATGGTAGGTGTACAGTTTCACTCCCTGGCCCTCCCACTCCGGGACGTCAAGACTAGTTTTTCCAACGTAGGGGTATTTGTCGGAACCGAGCTCCTACTTAATAGAAAGAGTACCCTGGTACAACAGTTGAGCGTGGGATGGCAAAGCAACCGTTCCGTGGGCAGCGGCATGATGGTCATGACGCAAACCGCCTGGCGTCCCCGCATAGTCGGTGCCTTCTATACCGAACTGAAAGCTGGTGTAGGTGGCTGGTACATCCACCACCCGACCGACAGCTGGCGCCCAGCCAACGGAGAGTGGGTGCAGGCCAGGAACAGCGGCAAGTGGCTCCCTCTGATACCGGTAGGTATTTCGGTTGGCCTCAATCCTTCCAGAGGTCTGCCTATCTCACCTTTTATTAGCTACCAGCTGTTCGTTGCGGGCCACTACAACCCATCAGCCCCGCTGGTTCCTAACCAGCTCCTGCAGGCCGGCTCCAGAATCCATTTTTAATCATTTACCTACTACTATTTAGCCATGAAATATATCTTAATTATAAGCCTGCTGATACTGCTGATCACAGGCTGTACTCCCGAACCATTCAGCGAACCAGTAGATTCGACCTGCGTCAGTAGTGACCCGATCAACAGCGGGTACTCAGGCAGCGAAGCTCTGCAGAACCTCATGAACAAGTACACCCGCCTGGGCTTGCCCGGCGTGGCAATGGCTGTTTATTCTCCTCAGGAAGGTTTCTGGGCAGGTAGCTCGGGCTACGCTAAAATAGAAGATAAGACTCCTATGCAAATATGTCAACTGCAGTACCTGCAAAGCGTAACCAAAACGTATATGGCCGTCGCAGTACTGCAACTGTATGAGGCTGGCAAGATAGACCTGGATCAATCCATCAGCAGTTACTTACCTCTGCCCTACAAAGGGTACCTGACGGATAGCGAAAAGATCACCGTGAGGATGCTGCTTAACCATACCTCCGGTGTCAATGAGTACACCGAAGATCCGGGTTATGTGACGTACCTGCTGCAGCATCCTAGGCATACGTTTACCAGCGAGGAGCTGCTTGGTTTTATCAAAGGAAAACCACTGCGGTTTGAGCCGGGGGCGAAGTATCAGTACACCAACACCAACTATATGCTGCTGGCCCTGGTCGTTGATGCCATTACCGGCGACCATGCCGGGTATATCCGGCAGCACATTCTGGCCCCGCTCCATTTGGACAATACCCTGTACTATAACACACCTGACTATCTGCAAGACCCCAGGCTGGTCAATACCTACTGGGACCGCTTTGGAACGGGTACCCTGGAGAATAACTCGGTCATGCAGAAGGCCAATGTTAGCTCTATGGTTGGGGATGATGGAATGGTAGCCACACCCCTGGATGTGATCAAATTCACCAAAGGTCTGATGGAAGGAAAACTGCTAAAGCCCTCATCCCTGGCGCTGATGAAAACATGGGTTAACGACCAAGTTAACAAATCTACCTACGGCATGGGTCTGTTTTACTACGAACAGGGAGGACACGTAGCCTACGGCCACGGTGGTGCCGGACTGGGAGCCGGCTGTGCCATGCTCTACTTCCCCGAGCACGGGCTGTACCTATTCCTGGCTACCAATGTAGGTACCGTAACCGAAAGTACCTTTGCCGGGCTGGCGGAGAGCCTAAAGAATGAGGTACTAGAAGCTTTGCTTCATTAAAAGAATACTTTCTGCTATATCCACACTAATAATAAAGCGCAGCCTTCCGGGAAGGCTGCGCTTTATTGATGGTACTACTAAGGTAAATGATTAGTGGGAATTGGTAATTGGTCACTGATCACTGGTCATTAAATACTGCTCACTGATTCTGCTCATCGCCTACGATGTCGGCAATGACGTAATCCCCCGTCTTCTTGACGGATTGCTTCACGAATAGCTCGCCAATAAAGCCTCCCAGGAAGAACTGCGTACCCAGGATGATTACGACCAGCGCCAGGAAGAACAGCGGGTTGTCGGTGACGTTACGATACGGCTTGAGCATGTAGATTTTCCAGAGCTTCTCGGCAATGAGCCATAGCGTAATCATAGAGCCAAAGAAGAACATCAGAATACCCATGCTACCAAAAAAGTGCATCGGACGGCGACCAAACTTATTGACAAAGGCAATAGACAGCAGGTCCAGGAAGCCGTAGATAAAGCGCTCCAGCCCAAACTTGGTGGTACCATACTTGCGGGCACGGTGCTGCACTACCTTTTCGCCGATGCGGTCGTAACCATTCCACTTGGCTATAACGGGTATGTAACGGTGCATTTCACCGTAGATGATCATATTCTTCACCACCTCACAGCGGTAGGCTTTAAGGCCGCAGTTGAAGTCGTGCAGATACACATCCGAGATAGCCCGTGTAGCGGCATTGTACAGCTTGGTCGGGATGGTCTTGCTCAGCGGGTCGTAGCGTTTCTTTTTCCAGCCCGATACCAGGTCGTACCCTTCTTCGGTGATCATCCGGTACAGGTCGGGTATCTCGTCGGGACTGTCCTGCAGGTCAGCGTCCATCGTAATCACTACCCGGCCGTTAATGGCCTGAAAGCCTGTCTGCAGGGCGGCGGTTTTGCCGTAGTTGCGGGAGAAACGGATACCACGCACGTGCGGATTCCGGCCAGAAAGCGCTTCAATGACTTCCCACGAGCGGTCGCGGCTGCCATCGTCGATGAACAGGATCTCGTAGGTGTACCCGTTTTCCTTCATGACCCGCACGATCCAATCGTGAAGCTCAGGCAATGACTCGTCCTCATTGTAGAGGGGCACCACTACTGATACCTGAACGGACGGTTCGGATTTGGACGGGCGGATACTGGTACTGGTTTGCCGCAGCGATATGGATTCTCTTTCGGACACAGAAATATCTTTATTCAGAAAATAATGTAAAACTCTTTCAACAGCTCACGAAACTCCGGGGAGTACGTCCGGCCGTCGGTCTCGTAAATAAACAATTCTTTTTTCATATTAGTTACAGCCCTCCGCTCATTATGCACGTAGGTACTCAGCATCCGAAAAGGCTTCCGGCCCGGCTGGTGAGTAAGCAGTAACTGGTGGGTAGGTACCCAGCCCCCTACCTCTGCCAGTTGCTGCAACTTATCACTCTCCTCCACCGGTAGTAGTACATTCCATACGCCAGTCTTCTTCAGGAGCCGGTCTATAGCCGCCAGTAGTTCGGCAAAGGTTAGGTCCTGCGCGTGGTGCGCCTGGTTGACCCCCGCATCAGGTGAACGCAGATCGGCCTGAAAAAAAGGGGGATTGGTAATGATGCAGTCGTACAGTTCCTGCGGCTTGTGCTGCTGAATGGGCGTATGAATAACCTGTACCCGTCCGGTAAACGGACTGGCGGCTACATTGTCACGGGCCTGCTGCGCAGCGGCCTCATCCAGCTCAATGGCATCTATGCTGGCACCAGTAGTACGCTGCGCCACCATCAGGGACAGCAGCCCGGTACCGGTACCGATGTCTAATACCTTCTTCGCCCCATCCACCTGCGCCCACGCGCCCAGCACGCAGGCATCGGTGCATACCTTCATGGCGCACTGGTCCTGCTGTACGGTGAACTGCTTAAATCGAAAGGAATGGTTACGCGGCATAGTCTGCTTGAATCTGTGGCACTGTGTAAAGCGGTGCCACAGGTACTTTATTCTGGAACCCGTGCCACGGTTTGGAACCGTGGCACGGGTGGTTGATATTACTTTCGGCCAAAATCAGCAGGATTCTCCCCCCAGTACTCCGTCTCCCATTTGAGTATCTGATTGGAGTACTTGTTATCAGCCAGCCACCGCTCGGCCCGCTGCAGCATTTCAAACACCGGCTTGTTGCGGGGAGTGAGCTCCAGCTTGGTATTGGCGTGCTTCTTCTTTACCCAGCTAATGGCAGTTTTAGAATCAGAGTAAATAGGAAGGTTCGAGTTGTGCTTCTGCAGGTAGGCCAGGCCGTGTACTATGGCCAGGAACTCCCCTATGTTGTTGGTAGCATCTTTGAAAGGCCCCTGCAGAAATATCCGCTCGCCCGTACGCAGGTACACGCCCTGGTACTCCATGTCGCCGGTGGCGGTATTCCAGGCCGCATCGACGGCTATGCTTTCTTTGATGGGTTGCCCTACACTGGCGGGGGCTTCCCTGGTGGCGGGAGTAGTTTCTTTTTTACTGACAAACTCCCAGTAGTTGCGCTGGATGGCCGCCTCGGCCTCTTTCAGCGAATCAAATGACTTATAACGCGCATCCTGAAAACCTTTGATCTGGGCTTCGCACTCCTTCCAATCGGTGAATACCCCCGTCTGACGCCCCTGCCAGACCACATAGTACTTTTGCTTTTTTGACATAATACCGCAAATAAAACACTCCTACGGGTTTTTCGGTAGTTTATACAGATATTTGCTCACGAAGCCTCAACCTTACCCACTCTACTTTTCATGAAAACTGAATTCAAATACGCTGCTAATTTGACTGGGATCCTGTTTCTCTGGCTGTGTCTGGAATTCTGGATTGGTTTTCACGATGCGCTGGTCGACTACCTGCCGGTCACATCACTGCTAACCGTTGCACTGTGGGCTCTGGTACTAAACCGGGAAATCAGGGAGAAGAAAAACCTACCTACCACTACCTTCTGGAACTACGGACGCGGCTTCCGGACGGCCTTCCTGACTACGGTACTGGCCCTGCCGATGCTTCTGCTGTCGCGCTGGCTGTTCTACAACCTCATCAATCCCGACTTCTTCAACAACATCATGATCAAGGGCCGGGAGTGGATATCGGTATCGGCTCCTTCCGAAGATAATTTTAATCAATCGGTCAAGATGATGGAAGACTACTTCCAGATGAAGACGTACCAGAGCGTGACGCTGGTATTCAATGCCTTCACCGGATTGGTCTGCTCTATCTTTCTCCCCTTTCTACACAGGAGGAAGTAGTACTAGGAGACAGTTTACACCGTTTTCTCTTCCCACACCTGCGCCAGATGGATGATCACCTCCACGGCCTTTTCCATATCCTGCACCGATACCCATTCCAGTCGGGAGTGAAAAGCATGCTCGCCCGCGAAGATATTGGGGCAAGGCAGTCCCATGAATGACAGACGCGATCCATCGGTACCTCCGCGGATGCTGCGCCGCTCCGGCTCCATTCCGGCCCTGCGTATAGCCTCCAGCGCATACTCCACTACCTCAGGGTGATGATCCAGTACTACCTTCATGTTGCGGTACTGCTCCCTCACCTCCAGGTTAGCTTTGGAGTGGGGGTACCGCGTAAGTACCTGCTCCATGATCCCGCGCAGAAAGTCTTCTTTTTGCTTCAGTCCCTCTTCACTGAAGTCCCGGATGATAAATTCAATGGTAGCCTTTTCCTGAATACCTTCCAGATGCACCGGATGGATAAAGCCTTCCATGCCTTCGGTAGTTTCGGGCGAGAGGCGGTCTTTGGGTAGAGCCGTCAGTATTTCCGCCGCTATTTTCAGGGCGTTCTCCAGCTTGCCTTTGGCAAAGCCCGGGTGGGTACTCACGCCTTCGATGGTAATCACCGCTCCGTCGGCCGTGAAGGTTTCGTCTTCCAGGGTACCTACGGTTTCGCCGTCCATGGTATAGCCGTAGTCGGCACCCAATTTTTCAAGATCTACCTTTTCGGTACCCCGTCCTACTTCTTCATCGGGCGTAAACAGGATCTTGATCTCGCCGTGACGGATCTCGGGATGCTGCATCAGGTACTCGGCTGCCGCCATGATCTCGGCTACTCCGGCCTTGTTGTCAGCCCCGAGCAGAGTATTGCCGCTGGCCGTTACGATATCGTTACCGATCTGCGCTTCCAGATCCGGGTGCTCGCTCCGGCGGATCACCTGGTTCCTGTCCAGCGGAAGTACTATATCGCTACCGTCCCAGTTGCGGTGCACAATCGGCTCTACGCCGGCACCGGTCACGTCAGGTGAGGTATCCACGTGCGAGCAGAAACAGATCACGGGTACATTGTCCTTACTGGTGGTAGCCGGTATGGTGGCATAGACATAACCATGCTCGTCCAGATGGGCATCCTCAATACCCAGCTCCTGCAACTCCGCCACAAGTAACTGACTCAGCTTTCGCTGCTTTTCGGTGGATGGAAAACTGGTCGAATGGGGATCCGACTGGGTATCTATCTGGACGTAGGTCAGGAAGCGTTCGAGTACGGAAGACATGGCTTTATCGTATTAATTGATAATGTATAATTGAGAACTGATAATGAATGGCATATAGCTTCTGTAAAGCCCCTCATTATACCTTCTAAATTCTTAATTATTAATTCTTATCCAGTATCCCTACCAGATTAGCGGGTGAATAGTTTACGTTTTTGAGGGTTTTGTTGTCGATGGTGCGGTACACCAGGTACTTGCCCCCATCCTCCTTGTAGTAGCAGTCGGTCCCCTGCGCCTGGTAGTGGGCTACGGTAGCTTCGGCTTCCTCTACGGTGTTACAGGCTTTGGACATATTGGAGCGCTGTACCTCGTCAAACAACTCCCGGAACTTCTCCCCTAGTCCAAACTCAAGTACCGCGCCCGACAGTACGTACTGCAGATCGCACAGCGCATCGGCTACCTCTACAATATCTTTTTCCAGAATGGCTACTTCCAGTTCTTTCAGCTCTTCAGCCAGCAGGGCTACCCGCAGTCGGCAACGCTCTTCGGAAGGGATCTGGGGGGAGTCGAGTATAGGGTGTTTGAATGTACGGTGGAAATCGGCTACCTGGTTGAGGCTATCTAGTTGTTGCATGGGTAGTTGTAGGTTGTAATCTTTTTTTATGAATCAGTTGGTGGATTAGCAGTACTTCCATTAGGCTGGCGGCTCTTTTATCATCACCTGCTTCTGCAAAGTAAATTGAATTTATCGTAGTCTCCCGCCTCCTGAAGTACCTATTCTTACCGAAGCAGTCAGAGCATAAGCTAAGTACCTAAGGCCTACATACCTCCTATAATCAGGTGTGTTTTGAAGATTTTAATGGAAATGGCCAGCAGGATAATCCCAAACACCCGACGAAGTACAGCCGAACCAGCCTGTCCCAGTTTCCGCTCGAGCCAGTTGGATGACTTTAGTACAATATATACAAAGACGAGATTGGCGACTATTCCGATCAGAATATTCGGAATGGCATAAGCAGCCCGTAGCGTGATAAGGGTAGTCATGGTACCGGCTCCGGCTATGAGCGGGAAAGCAATGGGTACGATGGAAGCTGTACCGGTGTCGATGTTGTCGTGCCGGAAGATATTGCGCCCCAGGATCATCTCCAGCCCCAGCAGGAAGAGGATCAGCGCACCCGCCACGGCAAACGAAGAAACATCTACTCCAAACAGGCTCAGGATACGCTCCCCCAGAAACAGGAAAATAATCATGATCATACCGGCTACCAGCGTGGCCTTTTCTGACTGGACATGGCCGACCTTTTTACGCAGGTCCACGATCAGGGGAATGGAACCAATGATATCAATAACCGAGAAGAGAATGAGCGTAACCGAGAGGATTTCTTTAAAACTTAACATAGAGCGATGAGTGTAATTACCCCGCAAAGTTTGAGAAAGGTACGTAAGGATGAAAGCGGAAAAGGTGGAAAGTTTTTTAGGCGCAAGGAATATTGATAAAGTACCAGATAGACCCATTATCCTCCCATGCCCCCAATCACTCTTTCTCCAAATCACTCATTCATTCACTGCCATAATTACTCTATCGCTCATGCGCTCTTTCACTAACTCCCCGGTATGAAGTTCAGGAAGGAGTTGAACTGCTGCTTGTACCGGGTGTTGTCCACGATGTACAGGTAGGCTCCCTTCTTGGAAAAACCTTTTTGCTTTTCATCGAGCTTGATGAGCAGGTTGGTCGAAAGGATTTTCCGGCTGAAATTACGCTTATCGAACGTAGTATCAAATATGGCTTCGTAGAGCTTCTGTAGCTGCGGAATGGTAAACTTCTCCGGAAGCAGTTCAAAACCTATGGGGTGCTGAGTAGCCTTGTACCGGAGCTGCTGGATGGCCATATCCACCATAGCGCGGTGGTCAAAAAGCAGGTTGGGCAGCTCGTGCATCGAAAACCACTGTGCCTCGTAGCTATCTGATATTTTCTCTTTGTAATCGTTGACGTTGATCAGGGCAAAGTAGGCCACGGCTACGGTACGCTCTACGGGGTCGCGGTAGGGGGCGCCGAAGGTATAGAGCTGTTCGAGGTATATATTGGTAAGGCCGGTAAGCTGGAACAGGATCCGGGCGGCCGACTCCTCCAGTCCTTCATCGGGGCGTAGCCACCCCCCCATGAGCGACCAGGTCACGTCATTTTCTTCAATGCCCCTTTTTACAAGCAATAATTTCAATTCATCTCCATCGAATCCGAATATGATGGAATCGAGGGCTACCAGGCATTTTACTTGTGCCTGGTACTGCTCTAACATTCTGGTAGTCACGAAATAATAAAAGAGAGTAGTTACTTTGTCAATCTACTAAAGACACTTCGAGCCTCAATACTACTCTTAGTATGTTTTTGAGTACTTCCGGAGGAAATCTTTGAGACGATCAATTTCAACGGCCTCAATAGCCGGAAAGTTAGCGATCCGGAAGGTTGTTTCCTTCCAGGTACCGTAGCCGCTCCCGAGCATGATTCCGGCTTCCAGTGCCTCCTTTTTTAAGGATTTTATTTCTTCTTTGGTTCCTTCGACCGCAACGACGGTCGTTGAGCGTACCGCTGGTTCACGTACCAGCAGGCTGTACCGGCTCTTCTCGATGAACCGGTACCAGTCTTCGGCGCGGGCCTCAGTTTGGGCGTTTAACTCCTGTATAGGAGCCACTTGCTCCATGACCCGCCCCAGCAGGTATATACCCAGGGTATTGGGCGTATGCGGGCTCTGGTGTTTCTGAAAATTTTCCCGGATGTACAGCAGGCTGTTGTAGTGATTGCGGCAGCCGATTTCCTCGGCCCGCTGAATGGCCCGTGGCGACACAATCATCACCCCCAGCCCCGGCGGCAGCCCGAAGCACTTCTGCACCGAAGCATACCACACATCGGCGGCTTCCCAGTCCATTGCTACTCCCCCCATCGACGAGGTAGCGTCTATGGCTATAATCTGATCCGTCCGTTCGCGTAGGCTCCGCAGAAACGACATTGGGACTATAGTACCGTTGGAGGTCTCGCTATGGGTAAGACAAATGACTTCCGCCTCCTCCAGTTCAGCCGACATGGAGTCCAGAGCAGGTAGTTCGTTCATATCAAACTCATAAGGTCGGGCCTCAGAGCATATCCGGTGGGTGTACTCGTGCCACTTCTTCCCGAAGGCCCCGTTGTACAGGTGCAGGCTTCGGCACCTGATCAGCGACTGAGCTACGATTTCCCAACACTCAGTAGCGGAAGAGGTGAAGTAGATCTCGTACCCAGCGGGTAAGCCTAACTTGAGGTGCATCTGCCGGAATACATTCTCCAGCATGGCCATGAAGACGTCGCTGCGGTGGTTCATGCTAAGGATGCCTGACTGGTACGCCTCCGCCAGGTACTGCTCCACCTGGGGGTAAATCTTGGACGGACCGGGATAAAAGGTGATCATAGTTGGGCAATGGTTATTTGTCCAAAGATAACCCGTCTTTATCAAATGGTACGTCTTTCCACTCATTCTGTAGCAGTACCCGCACCGTTTCATAGCCGATCTGGCGGAGCTGTTCGGCGGTATCGGCAAAGGCCAGGGTGATCTCGCCGGGAGCGTGGCTGTCGGAGTTGATCATGATGGGGATGTCACGTAGCCGCATCTTTTTCAGGATAGACAGCGACGGGTACATATCCAGCTTTTTCTTGTACACGCCCCGCGTATTTACCTCCACTGTACATCCGGCCTCGGCTATGGCGTCCAGCGTCTGGTCTATCTCTGCCTTGTACCAGTCCGACTCCTCATCATACAGGCTGCCCTGGATGTTGTGGATCTTGATCTTGTCCAGGTGCCCTACTACATCCGGCGGGTCCTGCTGTACCATCTGCCGGAAGTGGGCATAGTACTGCCGGAGCACTTCCTCTATACCGCCACCATGTACCTCTACCAACCCTTTCATAAACCCCTCGGTAGCGCCGTCTATCTCCCAGGGATCGCCGTTCCAGTTGGTGCCCAGGTAGTGTATTGAGCCAATGGTGTAGTCGAGTTGGTCGGCGAAGTCGGCCGGACCGCATACGCCCGGAATATAGTCCACCTCCATACCTACATACAGCTCAATGGTACCTTTATATTTCTCTTTAAGCGCCCCTGTTTCGGACAGGTACTCATTCAGGCGGTCCTGCTTCATGCTCCAGCCATTCAGAAAAGGGAGTGGACAGTGGGATGAAAATCCAAAGGTACTTACCCCCTGCTGCACGGCGGCCTGCACCTGTGCCTCCGGCGATTCGACACCATCGCAGTAGTAGTTGTGACTGTGGTAGTTGGCCCAGTAGCGGTTCATAGGGTATGGGGTAAATTAATGGTAGGTACTACGGACAAAAGTACTGTACCCGTGCAAAGAAATACAGAGTTCGGAGTAAAGTTAAAGAAGCTTCCGTAGGGGAATAGTCAACCTGAGTTGTCATGGATATATAGGATCAATAACATTCATCAACTATGAAAAATAGAGCTATACTAATCATCCTGTCCCTGCTGCTTTTCACTGGGATCACTCCGAGCCAGGCCCAGTCTTACCAGACAGGGTCCTACCAGACTGGGGTAGGTATCCGGATGGGTAACACCGGCGGTATATCTGTCAAGCACTTCATGGATGGCCGCCACGCGGTAGAAGGTATACTAAGCGCCCGCTGGGGGGGCATAGGAGTAACCGGATTGATGGAGTGGCACAAGGAGGCTTTCCGAACCGAACGGTTGAACTTCTACTACGGCTTCGGCGGCCACGTGTACCTGGGACGTTACCAGCGGTACCGGCGTCACTACTATTACGAGAGCCGCAGCGCCATTGGCATCGACGGAATACTGGGCCTTGAGTACCACCTGCCCCGAGCCCCCATTACGGGTAGCCTAGACTGGAAGCCCGCCATCAACCTGATCGGCCGGACCGGCTACCACGAAGGCGGCCTGGCGCTTACTGTAAGGTACGCGTTTTAATTTTCATTGAGTGATTTGTGAATGAGTGAATGAGTGGCTACCGCAGTGGGGATTGAATAAGTAAAAAGGGAAATAAATGAGGCAAGAAAGGAAAGCAGTTTATTTTATGTTCTCTTTCCCACTATACATTCTAAACTCTCAATTCTTCATTACCCCACTCACTCAATCACCACTCACTCAATCACCCACTAAGTACCTCACCGCCAGCTCGTAGCCTTTCAATCCCAGGCCGCAGATCATCCCTTTGCAGCGGCTGGTCAGGTAGCTGTGGTGACGGAAGGCTTCGCGGGCGTGGATGTTGGATATGTGTACTTCTACGGCCGGCGTAGTGACGGCCGACAGCGCATCGGCCAGGGCTACGGACGTATGGGTATAGCCACCGGCATTGATCACGATCCCATCAAACGTAAAGCCCACTTCGTGGATCTTGTCAATCATGGCTCCTTCGTGGTTGGACTGGAAGTAGTGCAACTCCACCTCCGGGAACTGCGTTTTCAGCGTTTCGAAATATCCCTCAAATGTCTGATTACCGTATACGGTAGGTTCGCGCTTGCCCAGGAGGTTGAGGTTAGGTCCGTTCAGGATCAAAATCTGCTTCATCGGTAGTTGTTAGGTATTAGCTTTTAGCTGTTAGCTTTGTAATTCTGGTGCAGGAAAGAAATAGTTTTGCTACTTTCCATCAGACTTGGTGGCAGACGAATCAGCTAACCTCAATCAGCTAACTACTAACACCTAAAAGCTAACAGCTCCTATGTGGCAAAGCTACATCAAACATTTTAAAGATTACCTCCGGCTCGAGCGCTCCCTCTCGGATAATTCGGTGCAGGCCTACGTACACGACGCCGAGAAGCTCAATGAATACGCCGAGCTGATGGGAGTAGCCTCCTCCCCTACGGACATCAAAGAAGAGCACCTGCTGGGATTCCTTAAGTACCTCACGGAGCTGGGGCTGTCGGCGCATTCACAGGCGCGGCTACTATCGGGCATCAAGGCATTCTTTAAGTACCTGATGTTAGAAAACGCCATCACCCAGGACCCTACCGAGCTGATCGAGTCACCCCGGCTGCCCCGCAAGCTCCCCGATGTACTTAGCTACCCGGAGATCGAGCGGATGCTGGAAGCCATTGACCACACTACGCCCGAAGGTACCCGCAACCGCGCCATGCTGGAAGTACTCTATAGCTGCGGCCTGCGGGTGTCGGAACTGGTCAACCTGCAACTGACCAACTGTTACTTTGACGTGGGCTTCCTGCGTATACTGGGTAAAGGCGATAAGGTACGGCTGGTACCCATTGGCCGTGATGCCATCAAGTACACCCAACTCTACCTCGACCACGTACGCTCGCACCTGGACGTCAAGAAGGATAGCGAAGATATCCTGTTCCTGAACAAGCGCGGTGGCCAGCTATCGCGGGTCATGGTATTCATGATCATCAAAGATGTAGCCGCAGCAGCCGGTATTACCAAAAACGTCAGTCCGCATACCTTCCGCCACTCGTTTGCTACGCACCTGGTAGAAGGCGGAGCCAGCCTTCGGGCCGTGCAGGAGATGCTGGGCCACGAGTCCATCACCACTACCGAAATCTATACCCACCTCGACCGCGATTACCTCCGGCAGATCATCACCGAGTTCCATCCAAGGGCATAGGTCTTGAAGGAGGAAAGCAGGAAGGGAGGAAGGGAGGAAAGGAGGAAGGTGGAAAGAAGAAAAGCAGGAAAGGTGGTAGGGCCGCCACGCGGAGTAAAGGGAGGAGCTTTCACCCAACAGCGACGGGTGCCTCATTCTGGCTAACGGATTTTACCCATCTGCATATTGGCACTATAAGCTAATCCTTCTGATGGTACTACTGTATCTCCAAAAGCCTGTGGGGACACAGGCCATGGTGAAGGTGATTCTCCTAATCATCTATTCTCTCATTCACCCATTAACTCAATCATAATTGGTCATTGAACACTGGTCACTGCTCATTGCCCTCTTGGTACGTGTTTTTTAGGATAGTCAGGGTTAAATATTTTTAAAATACTAAACCTTAGACTACTCATGAACTTACCAGAAGAAGTAAAAGGACAAACGCAGTCCAGACAACCCGGTATTGAAGCACAGATGGATCCGGAACCGGTTGTAATTCGGGACAGCTACCGGGGAAGTGGAAAACTAGAAGGAAAAGTAGCCCTGATTACGGGTGGTGACAGTGGAATTGGCCGGGCAGTAGCGGTACATTTTGCCCGTGAAGGGGCTGATGTTTCCATTGTATACCTGGACGAAGACCAGGATGCCCAGAAGACGAAGCAGATGGTAGAGTCCGAAGGCCGGAAGTGCCTGCTGCTGCCGGGTGATATACGCAATGAGAGCTTCTGCAAGGAGGCGGTAGAAAGAACGGTACAGGAATTAAGCAAGCTGAATATCCTGGTCAACAATGCCGCTGAGCAGCACCCTAAGGATGATATACAGGAGATCACTGCTGAGCAGTTGACGAGTACCTTTACTACCAACATATTCTCGTTCTTCTACTTTACACAGGCTGCTCTGAAGCATATGAACGAGGGCGACTGTGTCATCAACACCACGTCCGTTACTTCTTACGAAGGGAGTCCTCAATTGCTCGACTACTCTTCTACCAAAGGCGCTATTGTGGCCTTTACCCGATCACTCTCAAAGAGTCTGGCGGAAAAGAATATCCGTATCAATGCAGTAGCTCCGGGCCCGATCTGGACACCACTGATTCCGGCTACCTTTGACGAAGAGAAAGTAGCGAGTTTTGGAAAGAACACCCCGCTGGGACGCCCCGGCCAACCCTGCGAGGTAGCTACCTGCTATGTATTCCTGGCCAGTGAAGATGCTTCCTACATGACCGGTCAGGTACTTCACCCCAACGGTGGACGGGTTGTGAACGGCTAACCTTATAGCATATCAATATCAAAGCCCCACGTCCAGCTGGATGTGGGGCTTTTTTGTGACAGGTGTACCCGTAAGGCAGTATCAGCTATCCTTTACATTATCACCTCCCAGGATGGAGTCAAGCAGGATGGTATCCGACGATGGCAGGGCTCCCGGCAGGGCCCGCTCCAGCTGCTTCGGCTTGTTCCAAGGGGCCGTAGTCCTGCGGGCCATATCAATGGTAAGCAGGGCTATCAGCAGCGTAAATACGCTAAAGACTGCAATGAATATCTTACGGTTACGGTTGGGATCGGCCATACCTCAAATCTTATCTCTGAATTGCTTGGGAGATTCGTACCTCACAAAGGTACCTGTTTTGCCGGATACCTCCGCCCAGTTCAGGTCTTCAAATTCAAAAATCGCCACGCTCCCCTTCTCCATCGACCCCACATCCGAGCGGGTCAGGTACTCGGCAAAGTAGGATATATCCGGATTGTGACCACACAGCATCAGCAACTGACAATCTTCGGGAGTGGTATTGACGGCCTTCAGGTAGGCCTGGGGGCCACCGTCGTACAGGTTATCCCAGCATTCGATCGCATCCACGTCAAAATGCAACTGCTCGGCCATAACCTTGACCGTCTGATAAGAACGGACAGCGCTACTGGTTACTATTCTATTGACTATCATTTCCTGCTGAGCCAGGTGTCGTCCCATTCTTGCTGCGTCCATTACTCCTCTTCCGGTAAGTTCACGATCAAAGTCCTTAAACATGGGAGCACGATCTTCAGCTTGTGCGTGACGAACTAAGTAAAGCGTTTTCTTCATAAATGATTTTTTGGCAAGTATACAACAATTCTATGCACGTAAAGTTATCCGATAATGTATCTACACGCGTTAAAGGGCCTACTGGTACTCCTATTTTGCCGCTTGTAACTCCTTATAAACCTTTGCCCTAAATTATACCCTTTAAGGGAGGAATTAATTATTATTTTTGTTCAATTACTATACCAAATACTAACTATCTCATAGTACAGTCGCAGTTATGTTACAATTCCTGAAATACGTACTCGCTACCGTTGTGGGTATCTTTATTTTTTCACTTCTATCCCTCTTCCTGCTGATTGGTATAGGTTCTCTTTTCTCGGCGGATGAAAAAGTTGCCATCAATGACAACTCCATTCTGAAGATCGATCTGAACAAACCCGTTCAGGAAGTAGGTGTTGAAAATCCATTTTCTGACATTGGCGGTCCTTTCTTCAGTACACAGGATGTTATTGGTCTGAAAGATATACGCGCTGCGCTTACCTACGCCCGTGAAGACGATAAGATCAAGGGGGTGTATCTGAAAGTAGAATCTCCTACGGCCGGCTGGGCTACCCTGGAAGAAATCCGGAATGAACTACTGGAATTCAAGAAAACAAAGAAGTTTGTATATACCTACGGCGAATTCTACAGCGAGAAAGGCTACTACCTGGCCTCAGTGGCTGATAAGATCTACCTCAATCCGGCCGGTGCTATGGAGTGGAATGGTCTGTCGGCGGAGTATGAGTTCTACAAAGGTACCTTCGACAAGCTGGACATCAAGCCGGTCGTATTCAGGGTAGGTGAGTTCAAGAGTGCGGTGGAGATGTTCTCCCGCAAAGACATGAGCGAAGCCAGCAAAAGACAAACGGCTGAACTCCTTCAGGCCATTAACGGCCATTTTATTAATAATATAGCCACGGCCCGTAAGCTCTCAGCTACCCGGCTACTCAATCTGGCTGACTCCCTGAGCATCCGTAATCCTACTTCGGCGCTGGAACATAAGCTGGTGACCCACCTGGGCTATCAGGATGAATTTGAGAATGTATTTCGGAAGGAGCTGAAGCTGGATGCCAAAAAAGACATCAGTTACGTATCCGTAGATAAATACCTCAAAGCCGAACACAAAGCACAGACAGGTGACTTCAACAACCGCATTGCTGTATTGGTAGCCGAAGGTGAGATCGTATCCGGTGAGGGAAGCGAAGGAGTAATCAGCTCGGAGAAGTTGGTAAAAGAGCTGAAAAAGGTACGTGATAATGATAAAGTAAAGGCGGTGGTACTCAGGATCAACTCCCCCGGAGGTAGTTCACTGGCTTCGGATGTGATCTGGCGGGAAGTACAGCTTACGGCTAAGAAGAAGCCGGTCATAGCGTCTATGTCCGACATGGCGGCTTCGGGTGGGTACTACATAGCCATGGCCTGCGATACCATCGTGGCGCAGCCCAATACCATTACGGGCTCTATCGGTATCTTCGCGCTACTCTTCAACGTAGAAAACTTCATGAACAATAAGCTGGGTATTACCTTCGACCGGGTCAAGACCAACCAGCACGCCGACTGGCCTACCGTAACGCGCGAAATGACCGAGTTTGAGAAGGATATGTTCCAGCGGAGCGTCAACGAAGGCTACAATACCTTTACCCGTAAAGCCGCCGCAGGTCGTAATATGCCGGTAGAGAAGCTGCGCGAATTGGCTCAGGGCCGGGTATGGTCAGGCGTTGAGGCCAAGTCCAACGGACTGGTGGATGTACTGGGAGGTCTGGATGAGGCGATCCTGCTGGCGGCCAAAGCCGCTAAACTCAAAGAGGGTGATTATCGCGTTCGTTTCTACCCCGAAAAGATCAATCCTTTTGAGAATATCCTGGGCAAGCTGACCGGCAACTCAGAAGAGAAAGCACTGGCTAAGCATCTGGGCGAGCTGGCACCGTATGTAAAGATGTACCAGCAGGTGATGCGTATGGAAGGTATGCAGGCCCGACTGCCCTACGAATTGAAGATTCAGTAGTACCTGATAAACTACTAACTAAAAAGGCCTCTGGCGGATATCCGCCAGAGGCCTTTTTATGGTACTGTTTCGGATTATTTACATCAGAATACCAGCCAGTGTAGCCGACATATAAGAAGCCAGCGTACCGCAGATCAGGGCTTTGAAACCCAATCGGGCCAGATCGGAACGACGTGACGGAGCCAGCTCACCGATACCTCCTACCTGAATGGCGATGGAGCTGAAATTGGCAAATCCACAAAGGGCAAAGCTGGTAATAACCAGGGTCTTGGGATCGAGTGTTTCTTTCACCTTTACAAGATCCAGATACGCCACAAATTCATTGATCACCATCTTGGTACCCATCAGAGCTCCGGCTACTTCTACATCCTGAGAAGGTACGCCCATAGCCCACGCAAATACCGAAAATACCTTACCCAGGATGAAGTTCATGCTCAGTTCGGGGAAGGCAAAAATTCCTCCAACTAACCCTAATATGTAATCAAATAGGGCTACCAGCGCGATAAAACCAATCAGCATGGCTATTACGTTGAATCCTACTTTCAGACCTTCACTGGCGCCGGCGGCAATCGCGTCGAGCAGGTTAGCGTGGGTCTTTTTGATTTCCAGTTTTACAGCTCCTTTGGTTTCGGATACTTCTGTTTCGGGATATACGATCTTCGAGATTACCAGGGCTCCCGGAGCCGCCATCAGACTAGCCGCAATCAGGTAAGGAGCAGGTACTCCTAAGGAGATATACACGGCCATTACCCCACCGGCTATACAGGCAAAGCTACCTGACATGGAGGCCATCAATTCGGAGTTGGTCATACCTTTGAGGTACGGCTTGATCATGATCTGAGCCTCTACCTGACCTACAAATGTACTGGCTACGTTGGACAGAGCTTCGGCACCACTAACCCCCATCAGCCAGTATACACCTCGGGCAATTACACCTATCACACGCTGCATAATACCGATGTGGTACAACATGTTGACCAGTACTGCCACAAAGATAATAGTAGGTATTACCTTAAAGAAAAATATATAATCGTTGCCCTCCCCAAAGGCTCTGCGCATCTGATCGCTGCGAACCAATGTACCAAATACGAAGTCTGCGCCCTGATCTGAGAAAGACAGTAGTTTTTGTACTTTTTCGCCCAACCATTTAAAAACGGCCTGTCCTGTTTCTGTTCTTAGAATAAATACTGCCAATCCAAACTGAAGCCCTAATCCAACACCAACTGTTCTGAAATTTATTGCTTTACGATTATTTGATAACGCATAGGCTATCCCCAAAATAAGTACTACACCAATTAACCCGGTTAATCTTTCCATCAATGATTAGTTATTAAAAGCCACGAAGCCGCAAAATTAGGCAATTTTGGCCTATCTATCTGAATTTGCGTTATATCAATTTTTTCGTATATTTCAATATAATCTCTACACCGTTAACTAATTCATCCTCATGGAAAACCAGCCGTATTCGTCGTCTACGCCGCACCCAAGTAGCTCCAACGACCATTCATTAGGAATGTGGATGCACCTGGGCCCTCTACTGGCTATTCTGCTGAATGTTTTTATACCTATTCCTTTCCTGAGTCTGATCGTTGCCATAGGCTTGTACTACATGTACCGTGATAGGAGTACTTTTGCCAAAGCCAATGGTATTGAGTCTGTTAACTTCCAGATTACGCTTACTATTGCGGGATTTGTTATACTTTTTATTTCCGTGCTATTTTTTGGAGGCTCTATGATGCGGATGCTGATGGGAAGTAATGCGGGCGATGAGGCGGCCTCCGAATCGGGAGTGATGGGGATGGTAGGTACCAGTATCATTGTGGGGATAATCTACTTCCTGATTATGCTGGCGGCCATTGTACTGATGATCATTGGCAGCATCAGAGCCAACAATGGCAGTGTATATCACTACCCCCTCGCGCTACGATTTATGAAGTAAGGATATATAACAAAACGGACCAGCAAGGGCTGTTCCTTTACTGGTCCGTTTTGTATTTTAATAAGATCAACTCCCTTCTACTCTTCACTGTTGGTAGTCAGTTCACATACCGTATCGGTTGGATCAAGTGTGTCCGCATCAAAAAGCCTTGCCTCCATTACTTCCTCCATCGTTACTTTGAAGAATTCCTTGTGGATGTTGAATGGATTGCTCTTGCTGTTTTCTGTACACTTCACGTACGAGCCATCCTCTCTAAGCTCATAGGCATTGACATTGTCGCGCAGGTTGTAAGCCAGCATATGAATAGCCTCCTGCTTCACACGCTCATCCACAAGTGCAAAAAGCGACTCGATCCGGCGATCAAAGCTACGAACCATGACATCGGCGCTTCCTCCGTACACGAGCGGATGACCGTTGTTATGGAAGTAGAACAGGCGTGAGTGCTCCAGGAAATCCCCTACAATGGAGCGTACTGTGATGTTTTCGCTCAGCCCTTTGCGACCGGGACGCAGGCAGCATATACCCCGTACGATCAGCCGTATCTTGACTCCAGCCTGTGAGGCTTTGTATAGTTCTTCAATTACCTCCCGGTCTTCCAGCGAATTGATCTTGATACAGATGCCGCTGTCGAGCCCCTGACGGGCATTTTCTGCTTCGCGGGTAATCAGTTCGATGAGCTTCTTGCGCATGTCGCGGGGAGCCGTGATCAGGTTACGGTATTCACTCGGCAGGGAGTGGCCCGTAATAACGTTGAAGAACTCGGATATATCGTGAGTGTACTCCTCATTGGTAGTCAGGATACCTATATCCGTGTACAGGCGGGACGTTTCTTCGTTGTAGTTACCGCTGGACATGTGGGCATAGCGCACAACGCGGTCGCCTTCATTCCGGACTATGAGCAACAGCTTGGTATGGGTCTTCAGGAGTCCGATACCATAGATCACAAAGCAACCGGCCTTCTGCAGGCGTTGCGCCTCCCGGATATTGTTCTCTTCGTCAAACCGTGCCTTCACCTCAAAGAGTACCGCTACGTGCTTACCGTTTTCGGCAGCCCTTAGCAGGGCCTCCGTCACCCGTGACTTCTTGGCCAGGCGATAGATCGTCAGCTTGATGGACAGCACATTAGGGTCTTCGGCTGCCTGCTCGAGGAGCTGTAGCACCGGCTCGAAGTTGTTGTAGGGATGGTGCAGCATGATGTCCCGCTCCCGCATTACCTCAAATATATCCGTATTACGCTCCTTGCCTAACCCCAGTGGTGGTACCGGAGGGTGGATAGGTGGAATCTGATCTTTGAACTCCGGATGCTTGATGATCTGCCAGAAGGCGGTATAGTCCAGGAAGCCCTCCGTCTTGAATACATTGTAGTCATCAATCTCCCAGCGCTTCTTGAGCAGATTAAGGAGCTCTCCATCCAGACCAGGCTCTATTTCAACCCGCACTACTCTACCGAGCCGACGGTTTTTGATCTTTTGCTTGATTTCGTCAATCAATCCGGCTTCGATATCATCGCTTTCATCCAGTGAAAAATCACCATTCCGCATGATCCGGAACAGATTAACCGATACAATATCTACGTTGCGGTATAGCTTGGTGATAAACTGCCGTACGATGTTCTCGATAGGCAGGAAGAGGATCTCCTCGTCACGCTCGATCACGTAGAACCTGGGCAGGTTGGGAGGCAACTGCACAAACGATAGCTTACGGTCGTCGGCAGACGTAGTATCAGCGGCCTGCGTTATGACTCCGAATATAAGTACCTTAGCCAGCAGTACCGGAAATACGTGCGTATAATCGTACAGCATGGGGGTCAGCATGGGGTATACTGTACGATCGAAATAGTCGGATACCTTTCGCTGTTCTTCTTCATCAAGATCCGCTATGTTGGCCAGACGAAACTTATGCTCCTTAAACAGAGGAACCAGTTGCTGGTTGTAACAGTCGTGCTGCTCTTTGACAAACTGCTGGGCTGCTTTAAACAGGGTTTTACGGAAAGGTACTTCACGCAAGGTTGAGTAATCCACCCGTTCTTTTCCGTAATCCAGGTAATTATACAGGCTACCAATCCGGATGGTGAAGAACTCGTCCAGGTTGGATGAAGTAATAGCCAGAAACTTCAGGCGGTCAAATACATTACGCTCCGGGTTTTTGGCCTGGTCCAGCACCCGTTCGTTGAATCGTAGCCAACTAAGATCCCGGCTGATAAAGTCGCTCTGCTCAATGACGTTATTTACTTTCTCGTCAGAGCGCATAAACCGACCTTCTTCCTGGCTGTCGCGGCGGTCACTAAAATAGGATAGCAGATTGGAAAATGTATGTTTTTTTTCACTGCTGGATATATGGTCAGGATCGTTATTCATAGGCTAAAGGGAATCTTCTTGATGTATATATATAACTAAAAAAGCGGCCACTGGTTGTGAGGCCGATCGGGTACTTTATCAAAGAACGAAGGGATCATCCTGAACAGTACGGCTTTACCCCAAAAACAGGGTTGCCAGGGCACCTGCCTACCTCCTGCTCTACCACAGGAAAGTCTCTATCTTCGTTGATTATACTGCAATACTAACCATAAAAGAGGTACTCTTTCAGGGTTGGAGATAATGCTATTGTTAATTCTTCTCTTCCAGTAAAACCATAAAAAACGGGTGGCCGAACTACAGTCAGCCACCCGTATCGTATAATTTTCTCAGAATGAATGCAAAGACCTTAAAAGGCTCTACACATCTACACGAGCATATTTGGCATTGCGTTCGATAAAATCACGACGAGGACCTACTTCATCGCCCATCAGCATCGAGAACAGGTGATCGGCCTCAGCAGCCGACTCTACCGTTACCTGCTTAAGGCTGCGGTGCTCGGGGTTCATGGTAGTCTGCCAGAGCTGTTCGGCGTTCATCTCACCAAGACCTTTGTAACGCTGTATGTGTACCGACTCTTCGCGTCCGGCTCCCAACTCACGTACGGCAGCTTCGCGTTGTGGCTCGGTCCAGCAGTAGCGCTCCTCGCGGCCCTTCTTGATCAGGTACAGAGGTGGCTGTGCTATGTACACGTACCCGTTATCAATCAGAACCTTCATGTAGCGGAAGAAGAACGTCAGGATCAGCGTACGAATGTGGCTACCGTCAATATCGGCATCCGTCATGATGATGATCTTGTGGTAACGCAGCTTGTCGATGTTTAGGGCCCGCTCGTCACCGTCCTTACCGATCTGGACACCCATCGCCGTGAACATGTTCTTGATCTCTTCGTTCTCGTAGATACGGTACTCCTGGGCTTTCTCTACGTTCAGGATCTTACCACGTAACGGCAGAATCGCCTGGAACGCCCGGTTACGACCCTGCTTGGCAGTACCACCCGCCGAGTCCCCCTCTACAAGGTATAGCTCACACAGGTTAGGATCTGTTTCGGAGCAGTCGGCCAGCTTACCAGGTAGTCCGGTACCGGTCAGTACGTTCTTACGCTGTACCATTTCGCGGGCCTTACGGGCTGCGATACGGGCCTTGGCCGCCAGCACTACTTTATCAATGATGATCCGGGCTTCCTTGGGGTGCTCTTCCAGATAGGTCTCGAGCATTTCGGCTACTACCTGGCTTACCGCACCGGCTACGTCGGAGTTACCCAGCTTGGTCTTGGTCTGTCCTTCAAACTGCGGCTCGGCTACTTTTACCGATATTACCGCCGTCAATCCTTCCCGGAAGTCATCCCCACTGATCTCTACCTTCTCCTTGGCCAGTATACCTGACTTGTCCGCGTAGCCTTTCAGCGTACGGGTCAGGGCCGCCCGGAAACCGGATACGTGGGTGCCTCCTTCGATGGTATTGATGTTATTTACGTACGAGAATACGTTCTCACTGTACGAGGTGTTATAGATCATGGATACCTCCACAGGTACTACACCCTTATCGTTCTCCATGTGGATTGGATCCGGGATCAGCGGAGGACGGGTAGCATCCAGATAGGATACAAACTCCACCAGACCACCCTGAGAGAAGAACTCTTCATGACGCGGCTGTCCGTTTTCATCCAGTTCGCGGTCATCAGTCAGGGTAAGCTTGATCCCCTTGTTCAGGAATGAAAGCTCACGCAGACGGGTCGCTACGGTATCGTACTTGTATTCCGTAACGGTGAATATAGTATCATCGGGCTTGAAATGGATGATGGTACCGGTACGGTCCGACTCACCTATTACGCGCACCGGATACAGAGGCTGTCCTTTCTGGTACTCCTGCTCGAATACTTTGCCTTCGCGGTGTACTTCGGCGCGCAGGTCAGTAGAAAGCGCATTCACACAGGATACCCCTACCCCGTGCAAACCACCTGATACCTTGTAGGTATCTTTATCAAACTTACCCCCCGCGTGAAGTACGGTCATAACCACTTCGAGCGCGGAGCGTTTTTCCTTTGTATGTATTCCGGTAGGGATACCCCGCCCGTTATCTTTTACTGTAACCGAGTTGTCTTCACGAATGATGACGTCAATGGTGTCACAATAGCCAGCCATTGCTTCGTCAATGGAGTTATCTACTACCTCCCATATAAGGTGGTGAACTCCCTTGAAACCAGTATCGCCAATGTACATCGCCGGGCGCTTACGCACGGCCTCCAGGCCTTCCAGTACTTGAATGTTATCAGCTAGATAATTACTTACTTCTAGCGTTGCTTCGTTTGCCATATAGGTTATTTTACACTAAAATATAAAGCACCCGTCTTATGGGTTTTTTAATCGTGTAAATATACAATTTTTTAGCCGTTTTTCCTACCTCTTTTTCACTATTTGAAGGCTTTTTATAGGTAAATCATTCCTGCCCACCACTATCACAAAATCCTGCGGCCGATCAAGAACGACTAGGCTCCGTACATCACCCGTCAGGTAGAGTCCGCTACGTGCCTGAGGCAGGTACTCGAAGCCATTCTTTCCTTTATTCAGAAACACCTGCAACAGATTGGCGTCGTTTCGGCCCAGCCTTACCCGTACCTTGCTCTGGTTGCCGCCGAGTACAATATCCCGGCTGCCGTCCCCGTCCAGATCCGCCAACGCTACCGCATGTACAGGTGAAAACTGAGCCTGAACGGGCAGGGGTTTGAAGATGAGCTTACCATTAGTATTTTCCAATATTCCGCTCCTGAATTCGGCTACTTCACGAGGGGGCATTTTCTGCAGCTGATCGGTAGAATACAGATCCGCCAGGGTGGCGCTGGAGTAGCTTATATAATCAGTAAATTTCTTCTTCAGAGCAGGTACCTGATCCAGGAGTTCATCCCGGCTGGCGTAAGGGTACTCTTTGCCATCGGCCCGTACCGTTACCACCGGCACCGTACGCTCCGATGACTCATCTGTATATAGCTTTAAGCCCTGCGGAGCTGTCAGATTCCATTGCCAGTTGGTACCCATGTTACCTACCACAAAATCCACGTCGCCATCTCCATCCAGGTCAGCTGGCTCCAGGGCAGTCCAGCAGCCGGTAAGGGAGGAGGTGCCCCATGTTTCGCTGGCGTTCTGCCATACGCCTTTGCCGTCCCTCTGCCACACCTGTATGCCCCCCCAGTCGCTTACAGTGACCAACTCAGGTACCTTGTTCTTGTTCAGATCCTGAAATACAGCTCCAGTCACCATTCCCAGCGACTCATGCGCCGGCAGGAGTTGGGTGGTCTTGTCGGTGAATCTTCCTTTGCCATCGTTGAGCAGCAGGTACCCTCCACGACTATGCGGGAATCGTCCCGGTGCCACGCGCTCGCCAATAAACAAGTCCAGATCCTGATCCCCATCCAGATCGGCTACCGCCACACAGGAAGCATTGATCGTGAGAGCCGGAAAGGAGGCTCTGGTCCACCGGCTCCCCTCATTCAGGTAGAACCGGGGATGAAGTAGCGTGTCCGTCGGATTCAGCTCATAGCCGGCGCTGGTCACCAGTAAGTCGGGATCGCCGTCTCCGTCGGCGTCAAAGAAGGCCGCATCGGAGTCCTCAAAAAGGGCGTCCTGCACGAAGGCCGGTACCGAAGCCGACTTGTAGTTGCCGCCCTGGCTCAGGAATAGCTCACCGGCCTGGCCACGGGCTCCTCCCAAATATACATCGGGTATACCATCCTGATTCAGGTCTGCCTGGGCCATAGCGGGCCCCTGAAACGACTGCATGGTTGGGAGGAGGGTTTGTATCCGGAAGTCATTGCGTTTGTCTTCACGGTGGGTAAAGGTGATGCCAGCTACCTCCTCTAGAAGGGGCGCGGCTTTGGCCTCCGGCAGTCCGGCAGCAGCAGCATTCTTGTAATCAACTACAATGGGTTTGCCGGCGGTAATGCCCGTTAAGGTCTGCGTCTTTCCGTCCGCCCAAGTAACACGTACGGAATCGATGATCCGGTTGTTTCCCAGCCCGAAATGCAGTGGTCCCCACATGGCCGACTGGAAACCCCGCACCGGCATAAAATCCTGCATCTGTACTGCCCCGCCAGCCCCATAGAGCACTACCCGGGCCCCGGCCTTCTGCGCAAAGCGGGGGGCCTGCAACTGCAGAGCTATGTACTGGCTGGAGTCACTCTTTTTGCTGTTGTTCCGGTAGATAAATGCCTTCTCGTTCACATTACTGGTTACCAGATCGAGATCACCATCATTATCCAGATCCGCGTAAATAGCTCCATTGGACTGACTCTTCCTGTCAAAGCCCCAGTCTTCCATCTTTTTGGTAAAGCTCAGATTCCCCTCGTTTCGGAAGATATAGTTGGGCTGGTTGATGGGGGGCATCTCGGCTATAATGTCCATCTGCTCGGGCGTCTTGCCCGAGGTACGTGAGGAGAGCTGAACATCCGTGGAGTACTTCAGAAACTCCATGTTGGTGTAGTCGCGGGCGTAGCCGTTCGTTACGAAGAGGTCTTTGAAGCCATCGTTGTCAAAGTCGGCCATCAGCGCCGACCAGCTCCAGTCGGTGTTGGAGATACCCGCCAGCTGACCTACTTCGCTGAATACCGGTACTCCTTCGGCATTGGTACCGTTGTTGAGCTGGAGCATGTTGCGCATGGTCTGGTCGTGGAAGCCGGCCATCAGCAGTTGCTGGTACTTGTCGTAGTTATCATCTCCGGCCGTTAGCTTGATCCGGTCGTTGGTAGCGGGCAGCATATCCAGCGTTATTATGTCCGCCCAGCCATCGTTATTCAGATCGGCGGCATCGGTACCCATGGAGTAGAGCGAAACATGCCCCGTAGCCTGCCGTATGACTTCCTTAAAGGTACCATCCTTCTGGTTGAGGTACAGGTAGTCGTTTTCGTTGTAATCGTTGGCGATATAGAGGTCCGACCAGCCGTCGTTGTTGAAGTCATTGACGTTAATACCCAGCCCAAAGCTGAGTACGTTGGATACAATACCCGATAGATCCGTCACGTCCACAAACTTCCCACCCTCGTTACGGAGGAGCTTATTACCGTAGGCCGGATTGTGTTGCTGCCGATAGCTGCTCAGGAGATTGCTAAAGCCGGCGTACTCCTGCACCGAGTGGTTGAGCAGAAAACAGTCGGTATCGCCATCTTTGTCATAATCGAAGAAAACCGCCTGCGTAGTGTACGAAGGATCGTCCAGGCCGTACTCGGCTGCCCTTTCGGTGAAGGTAGGGATGCCGTCGGCAGTTTTGCCATTGTTTACATAGAGCAGGTTACGACGTAGCGCCGGATTGGCCGCTCCCGACCGGCACACGTACAGGTCGATCCAGCCATCGTCATTGATATCTACCAGCGACACACCCGTTTTCCATCCCTCATTTAAGGCTACTCCCGCTTGTTCAGAGACGTCTTTAAACTTCATCTCGCCCTCATTCAGGTACAGCTTATTGGCCACCATATTACCGGTGAAGTACAGATCTACCCGCCCGTCGTTGTTAAAATCGGCGGCCGCTACCCCGCCCCCATTGTAAAAGTAGCCGTACTCGAGTACGTTGTTCTCGGTATCTTCGTCAATGAAGTTGTTGAATTCAACACCGGTGTCGCCCGGATCAAGCAGGGTAAAAAGGGTGTCTTTGGTTTGGCAGCCTGTGGAAAGCAAGGCAAGGAGTAAGAGGGGAGCAATTCGGTTCATGCCACTGAGAAGAGGAAGTATTTAGTAGTGCAATTTACAAAGAAAGGCAGACTAATTGCCTGCCTTTCCTGCTATAAATCCTTATAGAATAGGGTGTTTGTTTAGTTCTTATCCCACCACAAAGGGGTACTGGCCTTGTCAGGTCCGTTCAGCAGACCTTCGGCTGCCTTCACCGCGTCACCATTGGTCTGTTTCTCCAGATCCAGGAATGGGATCCGACGAATAAAGCTACCAGCCGGCAGGTCGGCATTATCCGAACTTACGATGGGGTACAGCTTTGGAAAGCGGGTACGACGGAACTCGGCCCAGGCTTCGATACCATCGGGGTACAGGGCCAGCCACTTCTGGGTACCGATCTGCTCACGCTTCACGGCTTCCGTTGATGCCGGATCCCACTTCACCGGGATGTTCGACAGAGCCGGTGATTTCAACGGATCGCCGGGAGCAACGGGTGTCTTGGAGCTGTTAACATATGCCTGAATCGTGGCATCGTTGGTAATACCCCACTGGCGCATCGATATCTCGATTCCCTCTTCGTACAGTTCCTGTGCTGTACCTCCCATGTTCCAGCCATTCAGGGCTCCTTCGGCCCGCAGGAAGTAGGCTTCTGACGTATGCATGATATCCTGAGGTACGGTAAGCTCGCTGTTCCAGGCAGCACCGCTACCGGTAGCCCAGCGGGTACCTACGTTGGAGTTATCGTTGTTGCCGTTACCAGTCTGGTTGAGTTGGGCGGGTAGCAAGCCATTGCGAAGACCCTCATAGGTACCGGTAGCCGAAGCAGGCTGGAAGTAGATACCAATCCGGGGATCGTCGTAGCCTTTCAGTACTGACTCCATGGAAGCACTCATCCGGAACTCATTCCAGATGGCGATCCGGCCCAGACCGTTGTGGTCGTCACCGGCCAGGTTTTTCACCATAAAGGCTCCATCAGCCAGGTCTGTCATGACGCCACCCGCGTAGGCTGCCTCGGCCTGCTTCTTGGCCTCAGCCGGCGCTACCTTAGAAATACGTAGGGCCAGGCGCAAACGGAGTGTGTTGGCAAACTTAATCCACTTGTTGACGTCGCCACCATAGATCAGGTCAAAGGTACCGTAAGGCTTCTCGGCTGTTTTACCTTTCAGTATGGTAGTAGCCGCATCCAGGCGCTTGAAGAAGTCTTCGTAGATCTTGTCCTGTGGGTCGTACTTAACGCTACGAGCGGGCTCGCCGGCCTCAAAGTAAGGGATGGGTCCGTAGTAGTCAGTCAGGCGGTGGAATGCAAATACCCACATGATATCCGCCAGTGCATACTCCGCAGAATTAGGCTCTACGGAGCTCATGATGGTTTTGAGCTGAGGTACTACCTGCGTATAGATGGGGTTCCAGTGGCCGGTGAGCCAGTCAAACCGCATTACGTAGCGGTCTGAGGGGAAGTAGGTAGCGGAGGTAGCAAAATACTGCGCGTACAGGTCGGCAAACAGGTTCTGGGCGATCTGGTAGGTACCTCCCGCGTAAGAAGCCTGCTGCTCCGCCCGCGAAAACAGGAACGGAAGTTCATCTTTACCCAACGAGGTAAGCTTGGTCTTGCTGGTATTCATTTCCTCGAAATGCTCCGTACAACCCCACCAGAGTCCGGCAGAGCCCACCATCAAGCCCATAGCTGCTATTTTAAGGAGGCTTTTTTTATGTAGTAGTTTCATATAACTCTTTATTGACAATGTTTTAGCACAGATAGATTATTAGAAGCCTAGTTTCAGGTTAAGACCCACGGTACGCGAAGAAGGCAGGTTACCGTACTCAACGCCCTGGAAGTTACCGGCGCCGATGTTAACATCCGGATCAAAGGGCAGCTTACGCTTCTCTACACCCGGAATATCCAGCGTTGCGTAGCCACGGTACAGGAAGAACAGGTTACGCGCCACCAGCGACAGGCGGGCATTCTTGATGAAGAAGTTGGCCGGTGTTCTGAACGAATAGCCTAGCGACAGCTCTCTCAGACGCACGTTGGTAGTTGAGTAGGTAAAGAACTCACCCCACGAGTAGCGACCACCCGATACCGTAGTCCAGAAGGTCTCGGCGTCGATCGCTTTGGTGTTGGTTTCGCCCGAGGCAGTCACGGCAGGCAGTACCCAGCCGCCCTCACGGTTAGCAAGGGTATAGTCGGCATTACCGTCAAAGGCCAGGTTAGCCTGGGTACCTGAGGTCATCACCCCACCGAAGCGACCGTCGATCAGGAAGCTGGCGACGAAGTTTTTGTAGCTAAACTGGTTGTTGAAGCCCAGAGTAAACTTAGGGTTGAAGTTTCCGATCTTCTCGTTGGAAGTAGCTACGGGCTTACCGTTGGCATCCACCACAAAACGTCCCTGCTCATCACGCTTCCAGCGCTGCGCGTACAGATCGCCGTACGAGCCTCCCTCGGCTACCACCGGACCCGCCGTACGACCAAATCCACCGGCCAGGAAGGCGATCTTGATATCAGGATGCAGCTCTACGATGGTATTGACGTTACGCGCAAAGTTCAGGGTCATGTCCCAGTTAAGATCTGAGCTTCTCAAAGGCTTACCGGTGATGGTAAACTCAACCCCTCTGTTATTGATCTTTCCGGCATTGATAAACTGGTTGGAGAATCCAGAGGCAGGTGCCAGACCCAGGGTCAGCAGCTGGTTTACGGTGTTGCTATTGTAGTAGGTAGCATCAATACCCAGACGGCCACCAAAGAAACGCAGGTCTACACCAAACTCAGTGGATGAAGAAATCTCAGGCTTCAGGCTGATCGCAGGCTGTGTCGGGTCTCTTGAGATAAAACCACCCGTACCACCCTGTGAGAATGAGTAGGTCTGAGCGATCAGATACGGATCAGTGTCGTTACCTACCTGAGCCCATGAACCACGTACCTTGGCAAAGCTTACCCAATCTGGCATCTGCATCGCATCGGACAGGATGAAGTTAGCACCAAAAGCAGGATAGAAGTACGAGTGAGGAGCAGGCAAGGTCGACGACCAGTCGTTACGGGCCGACATATCCAGCGTCAGGTAGTCGCGGTAGGTGAACGTAGCCGTACCAAATACGTACTGCAGCTCTTTTTCGGAGAAACCAGCGATTTGTCGCAGTGCTCTGGCAAATGACAGGTCAAACTTATTAGGTACCAGCAGACCCGTAGCATTAGCACCTACTTGCGAAAACTTCTTGTAGGTCTGACCCGCACCGAAGTTATACGATATATTGATGTCCTGACCTACCTGGTTGTTTCCGGATACAATTACGTCCATGTTCCGTTCCAGTACATCGTTGGTAAAATCCTGGTACGAGCCACCGGGACCGGCAAACAGCAGCGTACGGTCGGCCCAGCTACGGTTATAGCGGTCGTCGTAGCGGTCAAAGCTGACGCGTCCCTGGATGTTCAGCCAGTCGGTAAGCTGGTACCTGGCCGATCCCAGCAGAATGGTGCGGTTACGACGCTCCAGGTCAGAGGTCTTATTGATGGTCCAGAAGGGGTTCATGTAGATGGATGAGGTGGTCCAGTAGGTAGGAATGCCATTCTCATCCTGGAAGGTGCGGTACTGGTTCAGATCCACACTGCGGGGGATCTTATACAGGTTCATCACTACCGCACTCTCTTCACCCGAACGGGGCTTGTTGTTGATCTGCTGATTGGTGTAGGTGATCTTGGCATCGGTAGTCAGGCGCTTCGACACCTGTGAGTTGATACGCAGGTTCAGCGTATGACGCGACAGATCGTTGTTAGGCAGCAAGCCCTGGTTGTAATTGTTGGTATACGACAGGTAGGTCTGTACATTCTCGGTACCACCCGATACACCTATTGAGTTGTTGGTTGAGATAGCGTTGCGGAAGAAGTCGCCGATGTTGTTAGGGTACGTAGTAGTTTGGGCACCCCAGCTACCACTGGCCCGGTCGCTGTTTACACCCCCGTTTCCCTGACCATAGGTGTTCTGAAGTGCCGGCAACAGAAAAGGTGATTCAACTACTACTCCTGAGTTGATGTCGGCGGATACTCGTCCGGCCTTACCCTTCTTGGTAGTGATCATGATCACACCATTGGCAGCCCGGCTACCGTAAAGAGCGGCAGCAGCAGCTCCCTTCAGTACGTTCATTGACTCGATGTCGTCCGGGTTGATGTTGGCCGCTCCGTCACTTCCATTGATTCCTCCGAAGTCACTACCTACCTGCCCCTGTACGGTATTATCGATGGGTACTCCGTCCACTACAAACAGGGCATTATTGTTACCACTGATCGAACGGTTACCACGTAACGTAACACGGGTAGCCGAACCGGGGCCCGAAGCACCCTGTGTGATCACTACCCCGGCGATTTTACCGGAAAGTGTATTCACAAAGTTAGCATCACGTACATCAGTAAGCTGCTTTCCACTGATCTGCTGAGTTGAGTAAGTCAGCGTCTTGGCGCTACGTTCAATACCAAGGGCCGTTACTACCACTTCACCCAGGCTCCGTACATCCGGCGTCATACTTACAGTTAGGGTTGAAGTCGAAGCCGTTACAGGTACTTCCTTGGTTTCGAAGCCCACCGAAGAAAACACCAGCGTAGCAGAGCCGCCTGCTACCCCAATACTGAAATTACCTTCCGCGTCAGAAGTAGTACCTCGCGTGGTACCTTTTACGAGTACACTCACACCCGGCATACCGGCGCCGCCTTCATCCTGAATGCGACCCGTGACCTGCCGGTCCTGCGCAAATAGGTGTGTAACAAAAAAGGTTGCCCATACACAGAGGAGCAACCTGAGAGGTAATTTTTTGACCATAGATGTTCGAAGGATTTGTTAGGACTGAGTTGAAAATTAAATGTTTGACTGGTTTGAAAATTAAATATTTAGATAACCAGTTACAACAAATTAATTTTTATTACAAATCATTCGTGTTATAGTAACACAGTGAGGCCAAACCTACTACGAAAAATGCAATTTATTTTTTATCCAGTACTAAATATGAAGGAGCATCATCTTCATCAGCAGCCGAACGACATACTCCACTTTTGTATATACACAGTACCTATAAGTAACTGCATACAACTACTTCAAAATATTATTTTACAGATCCTAATTATTACCTTTTTTTATTGACACGCTCTTATTCTCCTGAATAAGGGCTCTTGAGTCGGTCCAGTAGAAGGTATTATTGACCAGTACGCCGAGTCGATATTCACCCGGTGCTAAGTTCTCAGGTAACATATCCGTAATGAAGCCGGGCTTGTAGTGGCTACCGGTACTCAGGAAGCTCTGCACCGAATTCCGGTGCTTCTGTACGGGTACCCAGTACTCTTTATGATTAGCTGCTTTGAAGCAAAGGAAAATATTGTCTGCCTCCACGGTGGTATTAGCTATACGCAGATTCTGATGCTCCTCGCGCCAGTCCGCCGCCTCCATCACAAACGTATTGGTTGAAAATTCGAGAGGTACTACTCCATTACCCATCGTGTACCGGGCTAGTGTGTTGAAATGACTCCTGGTGGCACAGATCCCCCGCGACTCGGCTTCGCCGTACTCTTTCCTGATGTTATCGTTGAAGAAATCGTTGTACTGCAGGAACCGCTTATGGTTGGTCCAGTTAGTATCATCGGCCACCAGCCAATCCCTACGAAACTTGATCTCCTGTGTGTACACGAAGTACGCCAACCCATTGAACAGTATACCACCTACCAGGAATACCACACCCACTGCATTACGCAGGTAGCCTGCCGTGAGCCTGATCAGCACCAGATACGTCCAGGCGCATACGTAGGGGGAATAGTGCTGGTAGCGGGGGGCTATGATGGTCTCGATGCCTCCCCAGCTCCTGGACACACTCACCAGGGCACCGGTAATAGCCAGGAACAGCAGGTTGCCCAGCAGAATCTTATCAAAAAAGCTCAGGTTGAGCGGCTTTCGGAACACGGGAAACAGCCTGGGCAACAGGTACAGGGCCGGTATCATAAACAGGACTGCCCCCAGCGCGGCGGCATAGAGCGGATTGGTAAGCATGACCTTGGTCATGGTACCGAAGAAGGCGAAGAACGAAGCTACCAGACGTACCGGATTGGAAAGGCTGCGCGTGAAGTCGGCGTTGGGGCCTTTACCGAAGTCCCAGAAGTAGTGCAAGGCTACCAGTACCATTACGATCAGACAGATGGCCGCTTCCTTCCACTTGCGCTCCAGTACAATCATGGCTCCGATGACGATAAAACTGAAGATACCGTTACCATGGGTAAAAGTGGCCAGTACCGCCACTGCCACCGCCCAGCGGTACTTGTTCTGTGCACACAGGTAGGCGATCAGACCAAACCAGAACACAATGACCGACTGCTGTAGGATACTGATGCTCCAGGTAACATTATCGTAGTACTGGGGCTGAAACAGGATCCAGGGCAGGGGGATAAACAACCAGTAAGGTACTTCTAACGACTTAAAAGCCTTCCAGAAAAACCAAAGCGTAGCGATCCAGAGCAGGTTACCAAACACGATGAGACTTACCCAGTTGATACTCCCCTCCAGGAGGTAATCCAGCCAGGTGAGCAGCCGGGGGATCAGGATACGGTGCTCGTTGTGCTGCTGGATCAGCAGCATGTACTTCTCCGAAAGACTGGGAGCCTCCTGCCCCCATACGATCGTCTTAAGCAGATGGAAATCATCCGCAAAGAAGACCGGTACGGCGTTGGCAATAACATAGATGAGATAAACAACAACAGGAAACAGTAGGGCAATGGAGAGAAGGATAGCTTTTGGTTTACTATTCATTGTATTCCCGATCAGCGTCGTTAAAGTGGTAAATAAGGTTTCAATTAAGGCAGGTCCGGCAGGAGCTTTACCCGTTATAGTCCAGTCTTGCTCAGTCAGCTTACCACTCCTCAGGCAGCGATAAGCCGGCTGAGCAAAGGTAAGATGTAAAGTATAGATATACTCGTTACTGGGTTACTTACTAAAAAAGCAGATACGGTCAGTATCTGCTCCTAAATATTGTGTCTATTGATAATCAGCTAGGTACATGAGTCACTATGTTAGGCTAGTCTTCCGGATAGGGTACAAATATAAAACCGGCAAAGTCGCCATGAATGACAAAGAGGCAACAGTACTCATCGGCGTTTTTATAGTTTTCTTTAAATAACTCTTCGGACTCCTGCCCTACCAGATTGCGGTCAATGAACTCCTGCAGGAAGGAAGCCCGGTAATTCCACTGGTTGGTTAGCTCCGTTGCCCCGAGCAGTAAGACGCCTATCTCTACATAGTCCCTCGACGTTACAAACACGGGATGTTCCGAAAATCCTCTCTTCCTGATCTGATAGGAAGCCTCTTTGAGTTGATCGGCCACTTTCACAAAATCCTCCGACACCATCCCCAGAAGTTTTTTATTCACTTCGGGCGAGTTGGCATCGTCCATCAGTACGTTTTCGTTGCTATGATTAATCATTCTATAACGTGTTTTGTTTTGGGTACCGTCAGGTACCTCATCCCTACTACATGCGGGCAGCCAGCAAAAGGGTCAGGTCTTTATAGCGCATGTTGTACTTACGTGCTATGAATGGATTGGTAAGAGTTCCTCTGTGGCTGTACACCCCTTTCATAAACCACCGATTGGCATAAATCATTTCCTCAATACCCCCTATAGTACCTGTCTGCAGTAAAAAAGGCAGAAATATATTACTCAGAGCGGCACTGGCCGTGTAAGCTACCCGTGAAGGAATATTGGGTACACAGTAATGGACAATATCGTGGTGACGGAATACGGGCTGCCGGTGCGTGGTCATGCGTGAGGATTCAAAACAGCCCCCCTGATCAATACTAACATCGATAATGACGGAGCCGGGTCTCATTCGTGACACCATCTCGTCCGTTACCACACAGGGGCTCCATCCGTCTTCCGCCCGCATGGCTCCTATGACCACATCGGCCCGGCTAATGGCTTCGGTGAGCGTATCCGAGTCAATGATGGAGGTATATATGTTCTGGCCTACGGCGTACTTCAGACGCTGCAGACGGTAGATGTGCTTGTCAAATACCTTGATATCAGCCCCCAGCCCCAGAGCGGCCCGGGCGGCGTATTCGGCCACCGTACCTGCCCCCAGTATGACTACCTTGGTAGGTGGCACTCCCGTAATTCCCCCCAGTATTACTCCTCTCCCACCGTTGGCATTGCTCAGGTACTCGGCCGCGATGAGCAGCACGGCACTACCCGCTATTTCGCTCATGGCCCGGATCACGGGCATCCCACCGACCTGATCTTCAATGAGCTCGTACCCAATAGCCGTAATCTTGTTCTGATTCAGCTTCTCGAAGTACCCCCTTTCCAGACTGGGCAGATTGAGTGCTGATATAACGGTAGAGCCCGATTTGATGTATTTAAACTCCTCTTCGACCAGGGGCTCCACTTTCAGGATGAGGTTGGACTTGTATACCTCCTCGGGCCCCGGTACAATCAGGGCTCCCGCCTCACTGTACTCATGATCACGGTAGTTTGCTTCTTCACCCGCTCCTTTTTCCACCCATACATCGTGGCCGTTCCGTACCAGGATCGACACCGCGTCGGGAGTAAGAGCAATGCGGTTTTCTTGCAGAGATATTTCGCGGGGGAGGCCTATGTGCAGCGAGTTATTGTTGGTTTTGACAGCTGCCAAAGACTCCTGAGGGTACAGGGCCGTTTGTTTGGCTAATTCTTCAAAACCTGTTACCTGAGGCTGTCCCATTGCGTAGCATTTAATTCGTTAGTAATAATAGTGGCTTGTACGGTACGTTCACCCTCTTCATCAGCAGTGACTTCAACAAGCAGGTAGCTGGAAGGCCACAAGGAAGGTATCTTCCCGGGCCACTCCACAAAACAATGATCACCTGAATAGAAATATTCTTCTACTCCCATATCAAGAGCTTCCGCTTCGTTTCTGATCCGATAAAAATCGAAGTGGTATATTACTCTTCCCTGATCCGTCACATACTCATTGACCAAAGCGAAAGTCGGGCTTTGTACTACTGAAACAACCCCCAACTGACTACAAAGTTTTTTAATCAGGGTAGTTTTTCCGGCTCCCATATCCCCTTCAAACAGCCACACGGGCACTTCATCACCCAGCGCCAGGAGTTGGGAAGCAACGGAATCTAACTCGGACAGATCCCGGAACCGGATCATGATGTCAGGGGCTTTCATAGCGCAAAAATATGATTTTTTTGCCACGATACTCCTACCTGCTCTAACTGAGCTCTTCTTAGTTCATTAAATGGAGTAGTTTTACGGGCCAGGTACTATTAAAAGTGTCATTATCTATGCTTTTCCAATATGTCACTCTCTAACTCATACTAATCTACTTTAAGATGTCAGACAAAATACTGCAGGTTGGCCTAATTGGCTTTGGTCTTTCGGGCCGTTATTTTCATGCTCCTTTTCTTTCCGTCAATCCTCATTTTCGACTAAAAAAAGTAATGGAACGAAGTAAGAACGAGGCTCAGGAATTTGATTCATCCATTGAAAACGTGCGGTCGGTCGAAGAGCTACTGGCCGACGAAGCCATAGATCTGGTATTTATATGTACCCCCAACGATACGCACTTTGATTACGCGAAGGCTGCACTCCAGAAAGGAAAGCACGTGGTGATCGAAAAACCGTTTGCCAATACGGAGCAGGAAGCGCGGGAACTGGTGGAACTGGCCGCTCAGAAAGGGTTGATGATCACGGCCTACCAGAACCGCCGCTGGGATTCTGACTTCCTGACCATTAAGCAACTCATCAATGAAGGTACCATCGGGCAGGTAGTAGAATTTGAAAGCCGCTACGACCGCTACCGTCCCGTACCGGTAACCAATACCTGGAAAGAACAGTCGGGTGAAGGAGGGGGTAACCTCTACAACCTGGGCCCTCACCTGGTAGACCAGGCCCTGGCGCTCTTCGGGAAACCCGAAGCCGTATCGGCCGAGATAAAGACACTTCGCGAAGGGAGTCTGATTGACGATTTCTTTGCGATCCGGCTGCACTACCCGGACAAGAGCGTACTGCTGAAGTCCAGCCTGATGGTGTACAACAACAGCCTGCGCTACACGCTGCATGGTACCACCGGCTCATTTATCAAGACGGGCCTGGATGTACAGGAAGAAACACTGCGGCAGAATGTACTACCCGACACCACTACCTGGGGCGAAGAGCCCGAAGACCGCTGGGGGCACCTTTCTTCGGAAGCCTACACAGGTGTACACCAAAGCCTCCCCGGCAACTACATGCCTTTCTACGACAATCTATATAAGGTAATTGTAAATAAAGCCGCACCGGCTGTAAAGCCGGAAGAGGTACTGCTCACCACCCGGGTTATAGACCTGGCCTGGCAAAGCAGCCGGGAGAAGGTGATCCTGCCCGTATAACATAAAAAATCCTCCGGGGCGTGCCCCGGAGGATTGATATTATAAAGCTGGACGTACTACTTACTGCAGTTTCAGCTCTGCGCCAATAGCCTTTACTTTCTGCTTGAGGCTATCGTATACCGCATCGAAGTCCTCGTTACGTTCGAGCGCAGCCCGAACACCTACGTAAAACTTGATCTTGGGCTCAGTACCCGACGGACGGCAGGTAAACTTGGTGCCATCTTCAGTAAAGAACTGCAGTACATTAGAAGGCTCAATACCCATCTCACCGGAAGGTATTTCGTCCCGGTTGCCCGTACGCAGATCCGTCGTAGTTAGGGCTTTGTAGTCATCCATGCGGATTACTGTCGAACCCGCCAGAGTCTTGGGAGGATTAGCCCGGAAATCAGCCATCATCTGCTGTATCTCATCGGCTCCTGACTTACCCTTCATGGTCAGGGAGATCAGGCCTTCGTAGTAAAATCCAAACTGCTTGTAGATCTCCATGAGCATATCGAACAGGCTCAGACCCTTGTCCTTGGCATAAGCCGTCAGCTCGGCGATCATACCGCAGGAGGCAATGGCATCCTTATCCCGAACGGCATCGCCGATCAGGTAGCCGTAGCTCTCTTCACCTCCACCGATAAACTGCTCCACCCCTTCCTTCTCGCGGATCACCTGTGCGATGTACTTAAAGCCGGTCAGAGTATTGTAGCACTTTACCCCGTACGCCTCGGCCATGCGGTCGATCAGGTCGGTAGTTACGATGGTCTTACATACAAATTGAGTACCTGTCAGCTTGCCCGCATCTTTCCAGGCATTCAGGAGGTAGTATATGAGCAGGCTGGCGGTTTGGTTACCATTGAGCAGCTGCAGCTCGCCGTGGTGGTTCTTGGCACCGATACCTACGCGGTCCGAGTCGGGGTCGGTACCCATCACCAGATCCGCGTCTATTTCCCGGGCCTTTTCCAGAGCTATGCTCATGGCTTCGGTCTCTTCCGGATTAGGATATACTACAGTCGGGAACTGACCATTCCCATTGGGCTCGGCCTGCTCCTCTATTATAGTGATATTTTCAAAGCCCATACGCTGCAGCAACTGCGGCACCAGGGTGATACCTGTCCCGTGCAGCGGCGTATATACTATTTTGAGGGCTTTCTGGCGGCTGATCGCGTCTTTGGAGATAGACAGTGAAAGAATCTGATCCAGGTACTTTTCGTCTACCTCGGTGCTGATCTTCTCAATCAGCGACTCATCTCCTTCAAATTTGATGTCATCAATGGAAGTAATAGCATTTACCTCGGTGATAATATTTTTATCGTGCGGGGCTACTACCTGTGAGCCATCTACCCAGTAGGCTTTGTAGCCATTGTACTCCTTGGGGTTGTGCGAAGCAGTCACTACTACCCCACTGTGGCAACCCAGCAATCGGATGGCAAATGACAGCTCGGGGGTAGGCCGCAGCGCATCGAATAGGTACACTTTGATTCCATTGGCAGAGAAGATGTCAGCCGTAATCCGGGCAAACTCATCCGACTTGATACGGCTATCGTGCGCAATGGCTACTTTGATGGTTTCTCCGGCAAATGTCTTGTTGAGGTAGTTGGCGAGGCCCTGGGTAGCCGCTCCTATAGTGTAGCGGTTCATGCGGTTGGACCCGATACCGATCAGCCCCCGCAGACCACCCGTACCAAATTCCAGATCCTTATAGAAAGCGTCGGTGAGTTCAGTGTTTTTTTGATTATCAATCAAATCCTGGATTTCGGCTTTGGTATCAATGTCATAGTTACCATTGAGCCATACATTTACTTTATCCAGAACATTACTTTCTAGTTGTACTGCCATGTGATTGGAAGATGTGTTATATGTGTATGAGTTTGGGTTGGATAATTAAACCGGGATAAAGAAACCTAATATTTAATCTTTGTACAATACCATTTCAGATTTAGACTGTGAAATAGCTCCTGATCGTGCCATTTGCAGAATCAGTTCGGCTACCAGCCCTGTCCAGCCGGTCTGGTGACTGGCCCCGCAGCCCCGGCCATTGTCGCCGTGGAAATACTCATAGAAAAGAATATGATCGCGGAAATGGGGGTCATTCTGAAGCTTTTCACAATCACCAAATACCGCCCGGCGATCGTTCTCATCCCGTCTGAAGATATTAACGAGGCGATCCGCAATACCCATGGCCGCTTTATTAATGGTCGTGAGGTTACCGGAGTTGGTAGGGTACTCCACCTCAAAGTCATCACCGTAGTACGAGTGGAACTTCAGCAGGGAGTCAAAGATCAGGTAGTTCAGGGGGAACCAGATCGGCCCGCGCCAGTTGGAGTTACCTCCCATGATATCGGTCAGGGCCTCAGCCGGAGTATATTCTACTTCCAGTACTTCACCGTTGATAAAGAACTTGTAAGGGTTGTCTTTATGGTGCTTCGACAGGGCCCTTACCCCGTAGTCGGACAGGAACTCCTGCTCGTCGAGCATACGTTTCAGGATCATCTTCATACGGTGACCGCGCAGGATCGAAAGCAGACGGTTTTCACCCTTACCGGACTCAAACCAGCGCGAAATCAGTCGCGCCAGATCAGGGCGGTTGGCTATCACCCACTCTACCCTACGCTTGAATACCGGTAGCTTGTCCAGCATCTGCGGATCAAGGATTTCAACGGCAAACAACGGAATAAGTCCTACGATAGAGCGTACTTTGAGCAGGATGCTTTGTCCGTTGGGAATATGAATAACATCGTGGTAGAACTGGTCTTCCTCGTCCCACAGGCTGATGGTGACGTTTTCGCCTCCCATCGATTCCATGGCACCCGCTATATGCAGGAAGTGCTCAAAGAACTTCGAGGCCATATCCTGGTACACGGGTTGTCGCAGCGATATCTCTACGGCGATGCGCAGCATGTTAAGGGTGTACATAGCCATCCAGCCCGTAGCATCGGCCTGCTCCAGCTTCCCGCCAAATGGCATGGGGGTAGAGCGGTCAAACACCCCGATGTTATCAAGGCCCAGGAAGCCTCCGCTGAATATGTTATTGCCTGTTTCGTCTTTCTGATTGACCCACCAGGTAAAGTTCAGCAGGAGCTTGTGGAATATCTTTTCCAGGAACTCGATGTCGCCCACGCCCCCGTTCTGCTCCCGGTCTATCTCGTATACTTTCCAGGTAGCCCAGGCGTGTACGGGTGGGTTAACGTCCGAGAAGTTCCACTCGTAGGCGGGTATCTGGCCGTTGGGGTGCATGTAGTACTCCCGCAGCAGGATCTCGAGCTGGCGTTTGGCAAAGCCAGCATCTACCCGCGCCAGGGGTATACAGTGGAAAGCCAGATCCCAGGCCGCAAACCACGGGTACTCCCATTTATCGGGCATTGATATCAGGTTAGCGGCGTACAGGTGCTTCCAGGCTGAGTTACGCCCCCACTTGCGCGACGGGTGCGGCTCCGGCTGAGAGGGATCTCCTTTCAGCCACTCGTATACATTATAGTAGTAGAACTGCTTGCTCCATAGCATACCAGCATACGCCTGCCGCTGGATCGAGAAGAGCTCGGGATCATCTACTCCTTTCTGCAGATCTCCATAAAACTCATCGGCCTCGCGAAGGCGCTTGCTGAATATATCATCAAACCCACTGAATGGATCAAACTTGGTCTGATTAACGAGCCGGATGCGGATAGTCACACTACCTCCGGCCGGTACCAGACGGGTAAAGCAGCCCGCGGCCTTGGTACCTATCTGGTTCGGGTTTACAGTGGTTGTTTTGCGGCCACTGACGATGTAGTCATTGATACCGTCCTTGGGGTAGGCGGTCGTATTGTTGGTACCGTATAGCTTCTTAAAATTGGTCTCGTTCTCACAGAACAGGAGCTGATCGGCATCCTCCAGGTACAGATTGAACTTGCCATGCTTACGATGCGTCACCTCGATCAGCCGGTTCGAGATGCCATTCATCATGGGCTTGTAGTTGAAGGCTTCGTAGCCCCACGACCAGGTATTCCGGAACCATATGGTAGGCAGTACCGTAATGGGAGCATCCTTGGGACCGCGGTTATGTACCGTCACCCGCATCAGGATATCTTCCTCTTCGGCTTTGGCGTATTCCATAAAGATGTCGAAGTACTCATCATCGTCAAACACGCCGGTGTCCATGATCTCGTACTCCTGATCGGCTTTACCACGGCGGGCATTTTCCTGACGTAGTTTATCGTAGGGAAAAGACTGCTGGGGGTACTTGTATAGCATTTTCATGTACGAATGCGTAGGGGTACTATCCAGGTAGTAGTACATCTCCTTTACATCTTCGCCATGATTGGATTCGCGATTGGTTAGCCCGAATAAGCGCTCCTTGAGTAACTTATCCCGGTGATTCCAGAAGGCAAACCCCATACAAATATGCTGTTTGTTATCGGAGAAGCCTCCAATGCCTTCTTCCCCCCATCGGTATGCCTTGGAGCATGCCATCTCGTGAGTAATGTAGCTCCAGGCATCGCCATTGCCACTGTAGTCTTCACGTACGGTACTCCATTGGCGTTCGGATAGGTAGGGTCCCCACTTTTTCCAGCCTTTATTTTCTGTCTGTAAAGCCAGCCTCACTTTTTCTGCACCATTAGCCATGTTGCTCTCGGTTATTCCTATTCTGGTTATAACTAAATTTTGAACTGTTTTTCTTTCCCCTTATCACAAATATAAAAAAATAGCGATGGGAACCTCACAAAAAAAGAGCTTGTGGGCTCTTTTCTCGATTTGTTTATCAATGGGTTAGCTTATACGCTTTCGGCACAAAGCACAACCCAATCTTCCACGGGAGTAATAGCTTCAGGCGTGCTTCCCATTTTCACACCATACTCCACACGACCGGCATAGAAAGCGGTGAGTTGGGCCGCCCGCTCCGAAGTTTCCACCAGCAGCGGATCCCGCTCCTCACGGACCAGTGCCAGCAGGTCCTCTACGTAGTCCTTGAACATCAACGGTACGGGCAGCTGGTAGTAAGTCGTATCATCTAATTTCAGCACGGGTACGGGTGTACATTTTCCCTCGGCGTTGAGCTTCCCGAAACACTGACGGGCCTTGGCGTACTGCTCGTCGGTAGCTTCAAAAAGTATGCCTTTTGCAGGTATAACTGCCGATCTCTGCAAATTGATTTTATCATCCAGTGTCTGGAGTAGCTGCCGCAGGTGCCAGGTATCCTTGCCGGTACGAATGCGCTCCCGGATCGACTGACGTATAAAGTAGGTAATTGCTTGGGTCACATTCAGGCCTATCTCGGCCATCTGCTTAAAGATAAGCGAAGTAGGCGACATCCCCGGAATGGTATTCGGATCGTGCAGAAGTACCTCCCCTTCCGGCGTCAGGAAGCCGTCAATGCGGGCGCAGACGTTAATCCCTAAACGCTGGAATACCAGACCGATGTTGTACTGGATCTTCTGGTTATTAGCCAGGGTGGTATTGACAGGTATACGCTTACGGGTAGCTCCGGGCTTGTACTTGGAGTTAAAGTCGAATACTTCTACTATCTTGATGATCTCCGTTGGCGGCAGTACCAGGGTAGATCCATCGTCGTGCTGAATGCACCCGCACGAAAACTCCTGTCCGCTTACATAGGCTTCGAGCAGTACCTGGTCTTCAGCATGGGCACTCGAAAGAATGATAGTATCTTTAGAAGCCAGGAAAGTCTTGTCCAGATAAGCGATCAGTTCCTTGGGGTGGTACAGGAAAGTAGTACCCGTTACCACCGGAAAACCTATCCCTTCGTCCAGGTTAGCGATCCGTTGTGCCCAGGCCTGCCTGGCCTCCTGGTCCAGAGCCAGCCACTCGTCAGCCCCTACCTCCATCTGGAAGAAGCACTGGTTGAGGGCCGTCACAAATTCGCCGTAGCTGTCCTGACGCACAATGGCTACGCCGATGGAAGAGCCCTGATGCGGCGCCTTCACTACTATAGGTACGCCAAGCTTCCCTTTTACCTCTTCAAAAAGCTGCTGACGGTCTCCGCGCTGCCACTGATCATAGCGTACTACCATCATGCCCTTGTCCTGTCCGTTGGCCAGGGCAATCATTTCGTTTTGAAGTACCTTGTCAATACCTACCGCCGAACCCATCAGTCCCGGGCCGCTGTACGGGATACGGTACCACTCCAGTAGCCCCTGAATGGCTCCATCCTCGCAGTCAGGACCGTGCATGGCCAGCATGGCAAAGTCAAAATGGTCTCTGAATTTGTCGGGAGTAATGAGCTCGCCTACTTCGGGGGAAACGGCTACGTGCGCCAGGTGAGGCAGTGATTCGATATATACGCGGTAGCCGTCAGTCTGCTGCACCGGACTAGGAAAAAAGTCACGGATGCTGGTCTCGTACATCCACCTGGGGTCCAACTTAATAAAGCGCCCAAAGCTATCTACAAATACCGGAACCGGCTCAAATAGTTGTTTATCCAGGTTTTCGAAGGCGGTTTTACCACCGGCAAAAGAAATCTCACGCTCACGGGAAGGTCCCCCGAAGAAAATGCCAATACGCATGACGTAACCAATGTTTTATGAGGAGGGCGCAAGATAGGGATTGGCCGGGTAATTGAAAAGCTACTTACTAAGTTCGTGGGGAGCGTAGAATTGAGTCGCCCGAAATATGCTACAATGCCCTCCTAAAACACAAAATGCCGGATGTTCACGTATTGCCTGTGAACATCCGGCACTATTATGAGACAGTAAATCTTTACGTCAGTAAACCTGGTATACTACGATTAAAATATCAGGCTAAGGCCGGTACATTGACGGCTTCTACCTTCTGCACCTGCGGCACTGCCTTACGAACCGCTTCTTCGAGGCCGGCCCGGAAGGTCATAGCGTTCATGGGGCACGTCTGACACGAGCCGGTCAGTTCCAGTCGCACTATTAAATCATCTGTTAGTTCAGCCAGCTTCACATTGCCACCATCCGCTATCAGATAGGGACGTACCGAATCGAGTGCCTGCTCGATCAGTCCCAGGGTCTTTTCTTTTTCGATTGCGTTCATTGTATCAGTATATGCGCTAAAATGCAACATTTTTACGAAATAATCAAACAGGCCTGCTAATTCTTAAACGCGCACTTCTACTACTTTGGTCTTATCGGCGCTGGCATTTCGGATCGAAACATACTGCGCCAGTACCGCCGCTACCTCCTTGAAGGCTCCGCTTGTCACCGGCTCATCGTTCATCACTACCGGACGACCTTCGTCACCAGCCTCCCGGATACTCTGCACCAGCGGGATCTGTCCCAGGAAGGGTACGTCGTGACGCTCAGCCAGTTGCTGTCCACCTCCTTTACCAAATATATAGTACTTATGATCGGGGAGTTCTTCCGGAGTGAAGTACGCCATGTTTTCAATCACACCCAGTACGGGCACGTTGATCTGAGGCTGCTTAAACATCGCCAGACCTTTGTTGGCATCCGCAAGGGCTACCTTCTGTGGCGTTGTAACGATCACCGCTCCGGTTACAGGTACTGTCTGAACGAGCGTCAGGTGAATATCACTGGTACCTGGTGGCAGGTCTATGAGCAGGTAGTCCAGCTCGCCCCAGTGCGTATCAGCAAAGAATTGACGCAGCGCCTGACTAGCCATCGGACCACGCCATACTACCGCGCTGTCGGGTGGAGTCAGGAAGCCGATGGAGATCATCTTGATGCCGTACTGGCTGATGGGGTTGATGTAGTTCTTACCGTCACGTGGTGTGATAGTAGGCTGCATATCTTCGGCTCCGAACATCACCGGAATGGAAGGTCCGTAAATATCGGCATCGATAATACCTACCTTCGCGCCCGAGCGGTGCAGTGCCATGGCCAGGTTGGCCGTTACAGTAGATTTACCCACTCCCCCTTTACCGGAGGCTACGGCGATTAAGTTCTTAACACCTGGGATCATAACAGCCCCCTGACGGCTGGACGTTACGTCGGCGGTCAGGTTCACAATTACTTCCACGTCAGGACTTACGTGTGTATGGATGGCCGTCACGCATCGCTGGCGGATCAGCTCCTTGAGCGGACAGGCGGGGGTAGTCAATACTACCGTAAAACTCACCTGATCTACTCCTACTTCGATATCTTTGACCATACCCAGCGTAACCAGATCTTTCTTCAGATCGGGCTCCTCCACGGTGCTGAGGGCCTTCAGTACTTTTTCTTTATTGACAGTAAATTCTCCCATTGTAACTAGTCAGCCTAAGCTGAGGGTAAGCGTAGTTGAGGTATAATTTAATTATAAAAAACGTAGTTGGGTCCACTACTGACAACACCTATTCCTCAAAATGAGTTTACTCCGAGGACGGAAAGTTGCGTAGCTCCGCTTCCACTTCCCTAAGCTCCTGCTGTACATCCACTTGCCCGGACAAGTTTTGCAGCCGCTCGGTCAGGTTCAGCAGCAGTTTGCGGTGTGCTTCGGTCATGCCGTGCTGGGGCCGGTGCTGCCGCATGCGCCGGATGGCATCCCACTCTTCAATGAATTCAAGCGCAGGGGCCTCCATAAATGCCTCAGCAAAAGTACGAAAGATATGGTCTTGAGCCACCTCATTGGGATGAATTAGATCCGGCTCGTAGAACCGGTAGTCGCGCAGGTCGTCGATCATGATCTCGTAGCTGGGGAAGTAGCTTACGTGCGCATGCGCCTCTGACAGCATATGGCACGCCACCCGCAGGATCGATTTGCTCACCTGATTCAGGGGTAAGGTATCACGGGTATGCCGGACGGGGCTCACCGTCAGGATCAGGCGCAGGCCGGGGTTGTAGCTCTTAAGCAGGACTACCAGCGCTTCCAGTTCCCGGTGGATCATCTCCATCGATAACAGCTCTTTCCGGAACAGATTAGAGGGTACTTTATGACAGTTAGTGACAAATTCGTCCGTTCGGGTGGATCGGTACACAAAGGAAGTACCCAGCGTAAGTACCAGCGTATCGGCCCTGAGCAGGTACTGCTTTACCTCGGCCATGCGGGTACGCAGCTTTACGTCCAGCGTGTGGGAGTCAGGTGCCCAGAGCGACGAGTGAAAGTCATGGTGAAGACAGACGCCGTCGCCAGTTGTTACAAAATGCCCCATGAGCGGCAGCTCATCCCGTAGCGACATCCGCACCAGCTTCGCCACCGACACCGGATTAAATACAGTACCGAAAGGATTGGAGAGCACGTTGAATTTATAGTTTGCCAGCTGGGTACCCAGTACCTCCGCAAAACAGGAGCCAATGGTCAGGATAGACGACTGGAGGCTGAGTTTCCAGGTTGAGGGTTGTACGGCTACTTCGGTCCGAAGTTGTAATGACTTCATTATATTTCTGATTAATCGTCTTTACTAATAACACCAATTCACCCTTTATCCTTATGAAACGAATAATAGTACTTAGTGGCGCCTTTTCTTTACTATCACTATTGCTGGCCTTCCGCGGAAACGAAACAAATACCTTACCATCCCTGGTGACCACTCCTGGTCCGGCCAAAGAATATACCTTCAGCAGTACGCCCACGTGGAGTGATGAGTTCAGTTATAAAGGAAAACCTGATCCGCAGAAGTGGAGCTACGACCTGGGCGGACACGGCTGGGGCAACAATGAGTTACAAAACTACACCGATAGATTGGAAAATGCCCGGGTAGAAGACGGAATGCTAATCATCGAAGCCCGTAAGGAAGCCTCCGCCAACCGCCAGTACAGCTCGGCGCGGCTGGTAACCAAGGGCAAGGGTGACTTCAAATACGGCAAGTTTGAAGTACGGGCCAAGCTACCTACCGGCCGGGGTACCTGGCCGGCCATCTGGACGCTGGCGAGCCAAAGTACCTACGGTGATAAGTTCTGGCCCGACAACGGCGAGATCGACATCATGGAGCACGTGGGCTTTGACCAGAACCGGGTACACGGCAACATCCACACCAAAGCCTTTAACCACTCCATCAAAACCAACAAGGGTAACAATGTAATGGTAGAGGGAGCCTCCGAGGACTTTCATGTGTACAGCTGTGAGTGGACGCCCGATCGGGTGACGGTGCTGGTAGACGGCAAAGACTACTTTACTTTCCGAAAGGAAGCTCAGTACGGCTGGCAGGAGTGGCCCTTCGACCAGCCCTTTCACCTGCTCCTGAACATAGCCGTCGGGGGTAACTGGGGTGGTCAGAAAGGCGTGGACGAGACGGTCTACCCACAGAGAATGGTGGTGGACTACGTGCGGGTATATGAGCTGGTAAATAAGCAGTAGGACTAGCATCAGGAGTAGAGTGGACGGCCACAACCAAGGGACATTTGTATCCTTCTAAAATATGGCACGATTAATGGTACAGCAACTTCAAGGAGCTCTTTCATTCCATTGAAAACACCTGTATCACTCACTATATTTGATGAAGATCCTACCTCTACTCTACTCCTGCTCACTTGCACTACTCATTATATCCTGCAAAGAGAAAGAAATAACCAGTTCCGACAACTATACCTTTAGTAGTACGCCCACGTGGAGCGACGAGTTCAGCTACCAGGGTAAGCCTGATCCGGAGAAGTGGGACTACGACCTGGGCGGACACGGCTGGGGCAACAACGAGCTACAGAACTACACCGATAGACTGGAAAATGCCCGGGTAGAAGATGGTATGCTCACCATTGAAGCCCGTAAGGAAGCCTCCGGCAACCGCGCCTACAGTTCAGCCAGGCTGGTCAACAGGGGCAAGGGCGACTTTACCTATGGTAAGGTGGAGGTACGGGCCAAGCTCCCCAGCGGAAGGGGTACATGGCCCGCCATCTGGGCGTTGGCAAGCCAGCAGTCATACGGCGAGCAGTTCTGGCCCGACAATGGTGGTATGGATCTGGTTGCGCACGTAGGTTTTGATCAGAACCGGGTGTATAGTAATGTCCATACAAAGGCCTTTCCTACCAGAGGTAATAGCATGGTAATCAAAAGTGCCTCCTCTGACTACCATATTTATACCTGTGAATGGACCCCCGATCGTATCACTTTAAAGGTAGATGGAAAAACAAATCTTACCTATAAGCGGGAAGAATCATATCGGTGGCAGGAGTGGCCCTTTGACCATCCTTTTCACCTGATTCTTAATGTGGCTATCGGAGGTACCTGGGGCGGCGAAAAGGGAGTGGACGACAGTATTTTCCCCCAGAAAATGGTCGTGGATTACGTCCGGATTTATGAGCTGATCGACAAGAAGAAGCTTTGAAAATCCACGCCGCGGCAGTAACTTGCAGCCATGGAGCATTTTGTCGTATCGGCACGAAAATACCGCCCGGTCACCTTTGATTCGGTGGTGGGGCAATCACATATTACTACTACCTTAAAAAACGCAATCCGTACCAATCACCTGGCGCAGGCCTTTCTGTTCTGCGGTCCGCGTGGGGTTGGTAAGACTACCTGTGCCCGTATTCTGGCCAAAACCATCAACTGCCAGAACCTGGGTGATGATGTAGAGTCGTGCGGTGAGTGTGAGTCATGTGTGAGCTTCCAGAATAATGCTTCCTTTAATATTCACGAACTTGATGCGGCGTCTAACAACTCCGTAGAAGATATCCGTAACCTCATTGACCAGGTCAGGTACCCACCCCATACCGGTACGTATAAGATCTACATTATTGATGAGGTACACATGCTGTCGCAGGCGGCTTTCAACGCATTCCTGAAAACGCTGGAAGAGCCCCCTAGCTACGCCATATTCATCCTGGCTACTACCGAAAAGCACAAGATCCTGCCCACGATCCTGTCGCGCTGTCAGATCTTTGACTTCAACCGCATCCGTTCTACCGACATTGCCGACCACCTGGACAGAATCGCCCAGAAGGAAGGCATTCAGGCCGAACGCGAAGCCCTAGAACTCATTGGTCAGAAAGCCGACGGCGGACTCAGGGATGCGCTCTCGATGTTTGACCTGAACGTAACGTTCTCGACCGGGAGCCAGCTCAGCTACCAGGCTGTACTCGAAAACCTGCACATACTCGACTACGACTACTACTTCCGGGTGACGGATGCGCTGATGGAAGGTAACGTAGCCAGGACGCTGGTACTGTTTGATGAAATAGTACGTAAGGGCTTTGACGGGCACCTGTTTGTGGTAGGTCTGCTGGAGCACTTCCGCAACCTGCTGGTGTGCAAAGACCCGGCTACCATACCGCTCTTACAGGTATCTACGGCTGCCCACCAGAAGTACCTGTCGCAGTCGGCCCAGGCACCGATGAGCTTCCTGCTGTCGGCCATGAGCGTGGGGAGCCAGTGCGATATCAACTACAAGGCGGCCAAGAACCAGCGCCTGCACGTGGAGCTGTGTCTGATGAAGCTGGCGAACCTAAGCCATGTCCTGAATCTTGACAATCTGGTAGCCGTTGACGAAACGGCAAAAAAAAAAGATGAGCCTCGCCAGCCGGTAACCACCGAGCCGGCCCCTCCGGCTTACGCCAAAAGCAATGGTAATGGTACGCCCGCCCCTGTGGCTATTCCTCCGATGCCAGCCCCCCCTGTGGCCCCGGCTCCCGTAGCCACTACTCCAGCTATGCCCGTACCCGCCCCATCCGTTCAGGGAGTAGCTACGGCAGCACCTCCTGCCCGACCCGTAACGAGTAAGCTACGGAGTACCATGCAGCTCCTTACACCTACCCTTTCCGAAGATCATATCCGGGAAACAGTACCCGTTAAAGAAAGCAGCAGCCCCCAGTACCTGCATCCGGAAAAGACTACTCCGCTTACCGTAGAAAATTTGAATGCTGCCTGGAAGGAATTTGCGGAAATACGGAAGCAGGAGCGTGATTCTATTACCGAAGAAGTAACCCTGAACCGGGAGGTAGAGCTGGATGGTACTACTATCCGTATGGCGCTGGATAATGACCTGCAGAAAGAGACCATGCAGTCACTGAGGGGAGACCTGCTGACATTCCTGCGTCATCGCTTTCAGGAGTCATCCCTGAACATAGAGCCGCGGGTAGCTCCGCAGGAAGTAAAGCGTATGCCTTACACGCCACAGGAGAAATTCAACTACATGGCCGAGAAAAACCCCTACCTCCGGGAGCTGCAGCAATCGCTGGGACTGGACGTTGATTTCTAAGGGGTACTGATCAGTACCCCCGCTTTTCCAGAATCAGTTGATGAAGGTGTAGTACCTGCGGAATCAGGGCGGTGGAGTCGTCGTTGTAGATAACGAAGTCGGCAATCCGAAGGCGCTCTTCGTCAGGTACCTGCCGCTGCATAATCGCCCGTATCTCTTCATCCGAGCGCTGGGGATCGCGTTTACGGGTGCGCTCAAAACGAAGCTGCACCGGCGCATTCACCACCACTACGTAGTCAAGGGTATTTTTATCGCCGGCTTTATTCATAAGAGCCGCCTCACGAACTACGTAGGGTACCTGCGCGTATCGGGCTATCCACCGGTCCGAATCAGCAAATACGCGGGGGTGTACAATATGATTCAACTTATTGAGCAGTACCGGATCACCAAAAACGCGGGAGGCCACGTAGGCACGGTCGTAGGCACCGGCCGTAGTATAGGCCTGCGGCCCCAGTAACGCTACCACTTCCTGCCGCAGCTGGGGATCGTGATTGGTAAGCCAGCGGGCCCGCTCGTCTGCCTCGTAGACAGGTACTCCCAGACAAGCCAGGATCCGGCAAACCACACTTTTGCCGGATCCGATCCCTCCTGTTATACCTATCTGCAGAGGCTTGTCCATAGTAGCTAGAGCGCAGGTATGGGCCGGAGCAACTGGGCTACTTCAAAACTCACCAGTACTCCCCGATCACTTACTGAAACCAGCGGATGCGCCGGCAGCGGCACGGGCAGCGTTTCGTCGTAGTTGTTCTGGATACGGCGGGCCGGTACCTGCAGCACAATAGTATCCGGGTACTGCCGGATTACAGAGGCCGGTCCGGTTACTGTGACTTGTGACGGAGACAGGTTAATAAAGCTCGATATCACATAGCCGTTGTTCATGCTGATGGATGAGCTATCCACCCGTACCGGAATAGTACGGCTCAACTTCCGCTCAAAACCAATCTCAAAGGTATCGGCTACCACATAGTTGACCCGCATACCCGGAAACTGCTCCACGATCTGATCCGTCAGGGATGTAGAGTTAATGAAGCTTGCCGTCAGGGGATTGGTCACCCGGTACTCTACCGGCCGCGCATTAAAGTTAAACCACGACTTTCGGAGTAGATTCCAGCCATCTCCCGATACATTGACAGATACCGTATTGGGAAGAGGCTGCACAGGAATATAGGCAGAATCGTTATAGACGAAGTTGATGGGGTAGCTGAGGCGCAGGGAGTAGTTGTCCTTGTTGAGCGCGTTCATCAACCAGAAAAAGGTAGCGGCCAGCAGGCACACTACAATGGTCTTAAGCTTGCCAGCCCGTGAAGTAGGATTGTTCAAAACTCTTTAAGATAAGTCCCAACGGGGGTTGGAAGAGGGTGGTATAAATAGTATCTCTACCAAAACCCGATCAGGCCGTAACCGTACGAGCAATGGCAGATTTCTCAAAAGTCATTTTGATCCCTTTGTCCAGTTCAAGGGTTACGGTGGTGGCTTCTACACTGTAAATCTTACCGTGCAGACCTCCTATGGTCACGACGCTATCTCCTTTTTTCAGGTTTTCCAGCAGTTGTTTTTGCTCTTTTTGCTTTTTCTGCTGCGGACGAATCATGAAAAAGTAAAACACGCCGATAATACCTACCCACATGACGATCTGATAGATCATAGCCTGTGAGCCACCGGGTTGTGCCTGAGCCAGAAGTGAAAGTTGCATAGTACGATGGATTAACTCTAGTCGTTATTTCGGATAATTGAATTCTTATTTACTGCTGAGCCAGCGTCGAATCCGGCACACTCTCCACAATACCCTGGAGTCGGAGCTCGGATATAGCCGGCTCGGTATTAGCATACACGGTTACCGTCTTGACCTGAGGACCAGGCTTGCCTTTGCTGTTGAAGCGTACCATGATGCTTGATTCCTGGTTAGGAGCAATGGGCTCGCGTGGCCACTCCGGAATAGTACATCCGCAGGAGGCGGTTACGTTGTTGATGATCAGGGGGAACTCACCGGTATTGCGGAAGCTGAATTTCTTCTCCACCACTTCCCCCTCCTTGATCGTACCAAAGTTATAGGCAGCACTATCCGTCAGAGCCAGAACCGGCATTTTATCCCGTAGCTCATTATTACCTCCCTTGCTGCTATCGCTTCCCCCACATGATAGTACTGATCCTCCCAGACCCAATGCCAATAGGGCAACTAGTATTCTTTTCATAAATCAGTGTACGATCAATGGTTCTGACTTTTGATCTGGGCCATCAGGCGATCCACATCTTCCAGCAGTCGCTCGGCCTTTTCGCGGGCATCGCTTACTACGCGCTCGCCTTCGGCTTTGGCCAGGCTATCCGGTAGATTCTTTCCTTCTATCAGGTCAGCGATCAGTTGTTCGAGCTCCTCCCGGTATTTGGAAAGACGGTACGACAATCGGTCACGCATTACTTCTCCTTTATCAGGTGCATACAGCAGTCCCAGCGCGGCGCCAGTAGCGCAGCCAGTCAGGAATGCCAGTAAGGTACGGCTAGTTGAACTCATGGTTATATTGATTACAGTTTTTAGTTCGCTGCTATAAATTAACAATACTCTTCCCAATGTTCCAATTCGGAAGGGTACTCTTACTTATTATCAATCAGTCCTCGTCCGCTCTTCTTAATGATTCCCTGCGCTTTAAGTTTTTCGGCCAGTACATCCAGTACTCCGTTTACAAACTTTCCGCTTTTGGGTGTACTGTACCGTTTGGCAATCTCGATGTACTCGTTGATGGACACCTTCACCGGTATGCCGGGGAAGTAAATCAACTCAGCCAGAGCGGTTTTCATGATGATCATGTCCACCAGGGCTATGCGCTCCAGGTCCCAGTTTTTCAGCTGGTCATTAAGATATGCTTCATACTGCTCATCATTCTCGATTACCCGGCGGAACAGTTCTTCCACGAAGAAACGATCTCCGTCCCAATCATCGGTAAGAGTAGCCAGCTGAAGTTCTCCGTTTTTCTCGGTTGATTTTAAAGTTTTGATAGCAAGGCTACGAATGAGCTCACTGTGGTCTACCCAGTACAGGTCCCGCTGTTCGAAGAATTCAACAGGTACCTCATGCTTAAGGATGATCTTGCGCAACACATGCTGGGCCATTTCGTAATCTTCCTCCGCAGTGTGCCTGTTCTTTTTGCAATACTCTATGTACTCTTCGTCTTTACGCAGTGCTTCGCGGTACGTTTTACGTACTGTCGCCATATCATTCCCCCAGCTGATTCCGCGCCGGATCACCTCCTGCTGCAGGGGTTCATGATTCTGCAGTTTCAGGATTACTACGTTATTATCCAGGCCCGACTCCATTGGAAAATCTGATTCCGGATCCACAAATTCCCGCTCCCGGTCCATTTTGGACAAGTGCCCTAACTCAACCATCAGAAGCAGTACAAGCAGAAATTCATCGTAGATTGACTCCGTCTCGTCCAGTACCCGGCGTACCATTTTCTGACGATCCAGTTCGGTCTGTTTCTTGTATCCGTTAAAGAAAGGATAGATACCCGCTACTTTCTCGCGCTTGGGATCAGCCTTCTTTTCGTATCCATTGTACACCTTACGGGCCGTTTGGATAACGTCATAAGGAATATCTTCGTCCTCGTTGGGTTGGCCGTTCCTGATGATCTCATCAAAGGTCATAACGGCAAGGCGCTTCAGACCCTCCAGTTTCTCACGGTTCTGAGGTTCCATGGAGTTGAGGTCGGGCGCATACGCTTCGGCAATATCATCAATGGCTACCAGACGATTGGCATCAGCCGCTAACCGGCTGGCATACAGGGCCTGTACAGCCTTGGTTCGTAATAATCTTCTATTCAGCATCTAACCGGACTACTATTGGTAATTGAATGTGGCAGTAAAGCAAAGAACGATGTATGTTTTAAAAAAAGTAGTTCACAATTCCTTACTTCACTTGTACCTTTACTGTGAACAAAACACAGGCAACGACAGATTGGTTACTTAAGAACCCCGATTGCCTGACTACTTCAGATAATTCTAATTATCTGCAAAATTAGATTTTTTTGTTCACAATCGGAAGATACTCCCACTCTAGGGGGGTTATTTTTGCAACGATTTAGGATTTATCTGTGTTAGAAACCCGTTAATGGACAAGCGGATTTTTGTCCCTGCTCCTCAAATACTATTTACGTGAAAGCACTGGCGTACCTCAACAAATACTTTATCAAATACAAGTGGTACCTGATATTAGGCACTGTATTTACTATTATTTCCAACCTGTTTGGGATCATACCGGCTCAGCTGGTACGCTACGCGCTGGACCTGGTACGCGAAACGCTGGATATCTACTACCTCTTTGACGGGGCAGCCATCCAGAGCCGGATGTATGATGTATTCCAGAACGCCATTCTGCTGTACGGACTCCTGATCCTGCTCATGGCGCTGCTTAAAGGAATCTTTCTGTTCCTGGTACGTCAGACCATCATCGTCATGTCGCGGCATATTGAGTATGACCTCAAGAACGATATATACGAGCACTACCAGTCGCTGCCGATGAGCTTCTACCGCCGGCACAACACGGGTGACCTCATGGCGCGTATTTCGGAAGATGTCAGTAAGGTACGTATGTACGTGGGGCCGTCGCTGATGTACGGTATGAACCTGATCGTACTGTTCATACTGGTGATTACCTACATGCTAACGGTAAGTACCAAGCTGACATTTTACGTACTGCTGCCCCTGCCCCTGCTGTCGGTAAGTATCTATATTGTAAATAGCATTATCATAAAGCGGTCGGAAGAGATTCAACGTCAGCTCTCCAACCTTTCTACCTACGTGCAGGAAGCATTCTCGGGTATCCGGGTTATCAAGGCGTTTGTGCAGGAAAAACATTCGATCCAAAATTTCAGGAAGGAGACCAAGGACTTCAAGGACAAGTCACTACGACTAAATATGGTAGATGCGTTGTTCTACCCGCTGGTACTCCTGCTCGTAGGATTGAGTAACGTACTGGTGGTGTACGTAGGTGGGCAGGAGATCATCAATGGCAACCTGACTCCCGGCAATATCACGGAGTTTATCCTGTACGTCAACATGCTGACCTGGCCCGTGATGGCCCTGGGCTGGACTACCAGCCAGATCCAGCGGGCGGCGGCTTCGCAGGCTCGTATCAATGAGTTTATGGAAGAGAAAAATCATCTGGTGTCGGAGAAGAACCTGCGTACACCGGTTCAGGGAGCAATTTCCTTCCAGAACGTGGGCTTTATATATCCCGACTCAGGTATCCGGGCACTACATGATTTTAATCTGGACATCGCGGCCGGCGAAACGGTAGCCATACTGGGTACTACCGGCTCGGGCAAAAGTACCCTGGCTACACTGGTTACCCGCCTGTACGATCCGACGGAGGGAGCTATTCTGATCGATGGCCAACCGATCAAAGACTACGACGTGCAGTACCTGCGTCAGCAGATGGGCTACGTACCGCAGGATGTATTCCTGTTCTCGGATACTATTACCAACAACGTCCGCTTTGGTTCGCCGGATATTTCGACGGATAAGATTGAGCAGGCGGTGAAGGATGCTGACCTGTACCAGAACATCGTAGACCTTCCCAAAGGCTTTGACACGCGGCTGGGTGAGCGGGGCATTACGCTATCCGGCGGGCAGAAGCAACGCCTTTCCATTGCCCGCGCCATTGCCCGCGACCCTAAGATCCTGATCCTGGACGACTGTCTGTCCGCCGTAGATACCAATACCGAAAATATCATCCTGAACAACCTGAAGCGGATCATGGACCATCGCACGTCCCTGATCATCTCGCACCGGGTGTCCTCGGCCAAGCTGGCCGACCGGATCATTGTACTGGACGATGGCAAGATCGTAGAGCAGGGTACCCACACCGAGCTCATGGAGAAGAATGGCGTCTACCGCGAACTCTACGAAAAACAGCTTCAGACCGAAGAGGTATAGCCCAGCCAGGTAAAGTCTGCTACTTTATCTCCACCCGCTCCATCCGGCTCAGGTACTCCTCGTCCATGTCCGCTCCGTGACCGGCCCTATCGGGTAGTTCGAGCCGGTAATGATCGTGGTAGTAGGCACCGCCCAATACAGGGTCTACGGCATGCTCAAAGGGTGAGTCCAGATCGTAGAACCGGATGTTGCTACGCGCTGAGGCCAGATGCGCGTTGGCCGTAATGGCCAGCCGACTCTCGGACATACAGCCTATCATACAGGGTATACCCGCCGCTTCGGCGATAGCATTTATCTTGAGGGCATTGTTGATACCTCCACTTTTTGAAAGCTTAATGTTAAAATAATCCACGGCGCCCATCTGCGCCAGGCGAAAGGCGTCGGTATGGGTAAAGAGCGACTCATCAGCACAGATAGGTACGGGTGAGTTCTGCCGCACCCGCGCCATATCTTCGTAGTTCCAGTGCTTCACCGGCTGCTCGCAGTACTCCACATTCAGACTGGCTACGGCCTTTAGTACCTTCACGGCCGACACGTAATCCCAGCCCTGATTCGCATCCACCCGTATCGGTAGTTCCGGTCCGATGGCTTCGCGGATAGCCTTTACCCGACGGATATCGTCAGCGGCATTGGTACCCAGCTTTACCTTGATCGCCTCCGCGCCCCGGGCTTTGATCTGCACCGCATCAGCCGCCATGGCTTCCGGAGTACCTATGTATATGGTCTCGTCGGTGGTGATGCTGCGCTTCTCTCCTCCCAGGTACTGATACAGGGGCATCCGGGCCCGCTTGGCTGCCAGATCGTACAAGGCCATGTCAAAGGCGCTCTTGCAGGTATAGTTGCGGGTCAGGTACCGGTCCAGCGCGGCTAGGCAACCCTCTATATCCGAAGCATTGCGTCCGATGAGCAGGCGCGCGAAATCCTGAGCAGCGGCAAAGCAGGTCTCCTGCGTTTCACCCACAATCATCCAGAAGGGCGAGCCCTCTCCTATTCCGTAGGTACCCTCTTCGGTGTGAATCTTCACTACTATATTCCGCGACTCCTCAATGGTACCAATGGCAATGGTTACGGGAGCTTTGAGAGGTATGTTCAGCTTGTAGATTTCGATACGGGTGATGATCATTTATTGAGTGATTGTGTGAATGAGTGAGTGGAATTGAAGGGCCACCGTAGTGGTGAATAACCGGTTGAGCGGAATTAGATGGTCCTACTGTAAACTAGTAGAGACGCAATATCTTGCGTCTCTACTGGCCCATTGTCAGCCTAAAGCATATAGCTTACTGCCTAAAGCCCGAACTATCAGTTCGGAAACTGGGACTTATCTATTCCGGGGATGATCTTGAGAGCGTTTTTGTAGTAGACCTTCTTGAGTACATCATCCGAAAGCCCCAGCCCGTACATCCGCCAGAAGGCATGGTACTTTTTGTGGTAGGGGAAGTACTCATCCTCGGTTTCGAGTACCCGGAAGTAGGTAGTATACTCCGAAGGTACCCAGCTGTCCTTGCCGAACAGAATGCGGTCCTGCCACTTATCGAAGAATTTTTTTCCGCTGCGGGGCTGACGGCCCAGCTCAGCTATGACCGCTCCGATCTCTACGTACATATTGGGAAATACCTGCATGAGGCTATCCAGTTTGCGGAGGTCGTTAGCGTACCAGCCCATGTGGGCGTTGACAAAGGTAGTTTTGGGATGTTTGCGAAATACATCGTGCTGCTCCCCGATCAGGTCTTCAAAAGGAGCCGGATCGTTGGCGTCACGCTTGCGGTTGGGGTGCGTCTTCAGCTCCAGCCAGCGCTCATTGTAGCGGTCCAGCGGGTCCCAGAATGAAGGTACATCGGCCGTATGAATTAGCACAGGTATACCCAGTTGGCCACATTTGGCCCATACCGGGTCCAGACGCGGGTCATTGACCTTTACCCGGTTGCCCTTGTCATCCCGGATACCACTAAAGCCCAGACTCTTGTATATCTTAAGCCCTTTGGCTCCCATTTTTACATCCTCTTCGAGCTGCTTCACGGCATTAGCCGTCCAGTCGGACGAACCGAAGCCTTTGAACTGCAGGTTGGTAAAGATGGTCAACCGCTTGGCCTGATTATTCTTTTTTACGTTGTCCAGTGAGCCCTTCAGGTGAGCGGTCCCTTCGTTCCACTCCTGGTACCAGCCCCGGCCGCTCAGATTTACCATCACAGCCATATTCATACTATCCATCTGCGCCACCAGGTGGTTCACATCCTGATCGGCCATGCGCATCTGGTGGTTGTGTACATCTATAAAAGGAAACTTAGCCCGGCGGACTACGTGCTCCTCTACCTTCAGGGTAGAGACCGGGTCGTATTCTTCAAAGCCTAGTGGCTGCTCGGGCCTGGTTGCGGTTTGCGCTACTACTCCCTGAACAACTCCCAGGGCGAGCGACAAAAACAAGAGTTTCTTCATGTCAATAATAAAGGAAAGGCTATGGTGGTTTAAGATTTCATTAATTAAAGCTTATAGATCAAAGCTACACAATGGGCAGCTATACCCTCTTCCCTACCAACAAATCCCAGGTGCTCCGAGGTAGTAGCCTTGATCGAGATGGCCTCTTCGTCCACCCCCATTACTCCGGCCAGACACGCCTTCATAGCCGGTATGTGCGGGTTCAGCTTGGGTTGCTGCAGTACTACCGTTACATCCACATTGCCTACTTCGTAGCCCTTGTCACGGATCATCTCCAGTACTTTGGCCAGTAACAGTTTACTATCTACCCCCTTCCACTGCGGATCTTTGTCGGAGAAATGGTACCCGATGTTGCGCATATTGGCGGCTCCCAGCAGGGCATCACACAGTACATGGCACACCACGTCCGCATCGGAGTGGCCTTTGGCACCGTGGGTATGCGGAATAAGTATACCTCCCAGCCAGAAAGGACGGCCTTCTTCAAACTGGTGCACATCGTAGCCTTGCCCTACGCGGAAAGGAATCATACTGTAAAATTAAATGGTAAAGAATGGGACTAAGATGTAGAACCGGCTCTTACCCGAAAGGGCACAACCAGGAAATCTACTCTGCAAAATGGGAAGATCCAACTGAAAAGACAACAGCCGGAGGCAGTATGTGTGGCAGTAGGCCATAAAAAGCAGCAACTACCGGTTAAGAAGTACCGGTAGTTGCTGATGTATACTATAAAGAAGTAGGCTTTTAGTTAGCCTCGGCCCGGTAGTACAGCGTCGAGCAATTGTCGGGACGGAGTACCGTACGGGCGGCCTGGTGAATGGCCTCGGCATCTACCGTTCTGATCTTGTCGGCATCTTCGTTGACCCATTCAGCGTTGCCGGCGTTGGCCGCGAAGGCCAGGTTCATAGCCCGGTTCAGGAGCTCTACTTCTGAAAAAGCCAGGGTAGCCTCTGACTGATTTTTTACCTTACTTACCTCATCGGGCGTTGCACCATTCTGTACCAGGTCATGGATCAGCTCATTGACGGCCGCATCGGCCTCTTCCAGCGAAACACCTGGATTGAGGAATCCGCGTACCAGAAACAGCCCCGGATCCAGTGAAGAGGTAATACTGGCGCTCACGCTGTTAAACAAGGGTTTTTCTTTTAGCAGGTGGCGATACAGCCGCGACGATTTACCTCTGCCCAGGATATCACTCAGCAGGTCGGCCGCAAAAAAACCTTCCTCAAAGCGTCCGGGCATGTGCCAGGCCTTGATAAGGCCGTTTAGAGGTACCTGCGCGGATGTTTCCAGGAATCGGGGCTCGTTCTGGGCGGGCTCCTTGGGCAACTGACGCACATAGGGCTCACCGGCTGGTATAGGACCAAACCATTTCTCCACCAATTGCTTTACCTGCTCCGGTTGTACGGCACCGGCCACTACCAGGATGGCATTGTTGGGGCGGTAAAAGCGGAAGAAGAAGTCCTGCACATCTTCCATGACGGCCTCTTCGATATGGGTAATATCTTTGCCGATGGTAGCCCAGCGGTAGGGATGTACCTTGTAGGCGAGCGGACGCAGCTTCAGCCATATATCGCCGTAGGGCTGGTTGAGGTACCTCTGCTTAAACTCCTCTATCACTACCTTGCGCTGTACTTCCAGTACCTTGGGGTCAAAGGAAAGACTCAGCATCCGGTCCGACTCCAGCCAGAGAGCCGTCTCGAGGTTGTCAGCCGGGAGGGTGATGTAGTAGTTGGTTATATCCGGGGAGGTAAAGGCATTATTCTCCCCCCCTACCTTCTGCACGGGTTCGTCGTAGCTGGGGATGTGCTGTGAGCCGCCAAACATCAGGTGCTCAAACAGGTGCGCAAAGCCGGTTCGCTTTTCATCTTCGTCCCGGGAGCCCACATTATACAGTATATTCACCGCCGCCATCGGTGTAGAATGGTCTTCGTGTACATACACACGCAAGCCATTACTCAAGACAAAATGTTCGTATCTGATCATGTATAGTAGTAGGAAATAAATGGTCTGAGAAACGCAGACCATATTTTTAACGTTATCAACAAAGCTAATGTTCCGGCCGTAATCAGCCAAATCCCTCTACAGCATTAACCATAGCCATGAATAAATCGCTCTACTCCATTTTATTTTTCCTCCTTTACCTCACTACCCTTACCCCTGCCCGCGCACAACTGCTCAATGATGCGGCCGGTATGAAATTGATTCAGGAAGGAATTGACCATATCTACAATTACGAGTTTGACGAAGCCACCCGGATCGGGCAGCAGGTAAAGGCCCGGTACCCCAACCACCCCGTTAGCTATATGCTGAAGGCTTTTCAGATGTACTGGCAGTACCTCCCCATCCAGACCAACAAGGCCAGGTCACAGGAGTACCTCACTACCCTGGACCAGTGCCTGGCGGCGGTAGTGAAACAGTACGGTAAGGAAAGTACCAACCCGGAGGCGGTGTTTTTCACCATGGCAGCCCATGGCTACCGCGCGCTGATGTTTAACTACCAGAATGAGCTCATCAAGGCAGCGACGGAAGCCAAAAGCGCCTATAATGCCCTGATGGCGGGTATGAAGCTCACGGACCAGAACCCCGAATTTTATCTCACAACCGGCATGTACAACTACTATATAGAGGTATATCCTAATGAGCACCCCATCGTCAAGCCGATTATGTTTTTCTTTAAGAGCGGCAACAAACCGCTGGGCCTGAAGCAGGTAGATACGGCTACGCGCGTAGGGGTGATCACCCGCGCCGAAGCCTGTTTTTACCTGGCGCGTATCTACCTAGAGCAAGAGTCACGGCCCGACCGGGCTATGGTATACAGCGGTAAGCTCAATAGCCTGTACCCCCAGAACCCGGTGTACAAAATGCTGCACGCCGAGTCGCTGCTACTGGCCGGACGGTACGACGAGGCCACCGATGAGGTCAACTACCTGAAGCGCTACACCGGCGGATTTTATCCGATTGCGTGGCATACTTTTCGGGGCCTGATCGAGGAAAAAAAAGAAGGAGATATGGCCCAGGCACAACGCGAGTACCAGGCGGCTCTGCGTACTCCCTACGACGAACAGTTTACGCGTGAGTACCACGCCATGGCCTACGCGGGTCTGGCTCGTCTGGCCGACCGGGCGGGTAATAAGGCCCAGGCCCGGAGCTACTACAAAAAGTGCCTGGATATAACGAAGTACAAGTCCATCATCAAAGAAGTCAAGGCCTATCTGAATAAGTAGGTAGCTGGTCATCCTTATAATACATAGCATATGGAAGCAAATAATAAGTTTGATAAAATAGTGGAGGCCCGGATGAAGCTGAAGGCCCGGTTTGAGGAGAAGATGAAATTGACTCCCTCCGTGGCCGACGACCGTCCGCTGGGTACCGGACCTGCCAACCGACACGGGATGCCCCAGCTGCCCGTGGGGCAGTACCAGACCCAGAAGTGGCCTGTGCTGGACCTTGGCTACCACCCCGACGTCTCGCTGGAGCGCTGGCGGCTGACCATTAATGGCGAGGTGGAAAACCCGGTAGTACTCAAATGGGAAGACTTCATGGCTCTGCCCCAGACGGAGGATGTCAGTGACTTCCACTGCGTCACCACCTGGTCACGTATGGATGTACCCTGGGTGGGTGTCAGGCTTATGGACCTGGCGGCGCTGGTGCAGCCCAAGGAGACGGCTACGCATATCATGTGCTACGGCTACGATACCTACACGACCAATATCTCCCTCGAAGAAGCCCTGAAACCCGATGTACTACTGGTGCATACGGCTGATGGCGCGCCTCTTTCCTTAGAACACGGCGGACCGGCACGAATGATTGTTCCCCAACTGTACGCCTGGAAGGGCTCCAAGTGGATCAAGCGCATCCAATTTTTGAAGGAAGATAAACCGGGCTTCTGGGAAGAGCGCGGCTACTCCAACACCGCCTACCCCTGGCGCAACGATCGGTACAGCGACGATGATGAGTAATAAAAGCAGCGAAGGCGGGCTCATCCGCCTTCGCTGCTTTTGTGTATAGTATATTTAAGTACCCCCTACCCTACTGCTGCATCAGGTGGAAACCTCCGACCGGCAGCAGGTGCAGGTCCACACTTTTCTCCTCTGCCAGCTTTACAGCCTCTTCTTTGTTTATCTTGATGTAGGGGAATGTATCATAATGCATACCGAATACCTTCTTTGTATCCAGCAGCTTGGTAGCCCGTAGCGCATCGTGTATATCCATGGTAAAGTTGCTACCGATGGGCAGAAAAGCAAAGTCTACCTTATACTGCTCCCCAATAAGCCGCATATCCGAATACAGAGCGGAATCACCGGCAAAGTAGAAGGTATACCCGGCCAGTTGGATCACGTACCCAATCGCACTCCCCCCGTAGCTGCCGTCGGGCAGGCTGCTCGAGTGGAAGGCCGGTACCATCTGCACCATACCAAAGTCAAATGTCCACTTCCCGCCCGTGTTCATGGGGTGCAGCTTATCTACCCCCTGCTTACCCAGCCACTGCGTTATCTCAAAAGCCGCCACCACGGTAGCCCCCGTCCGCTTAGCTATATACACCGCATCAGCTACGTGGTCTTCGTGTCCGTGTGAGATGAGGATATAGTCGGCCTCAATATCATCTATATTAATATTTGTCGCCAGCTGGTTAGGCGTAATGAACGGATCAAACAGTAATCGGAAATGAGAGGTCTCAATCCCGAAGCAGGAGTGTCCGAAGTAGGTAATTTTCATGGTAAAGGTTTTGGTTAAATGATAAAATGGTAACATAAAATCACTTTTTTAACCAAATACGGAGGTGAAGGTTTGAGGAGCTACATACCATACACACCAACTCGTCCCGCTACCAACCCGGAACAAGGGGCGCATCGCCGCCGGTACCAGTAGTAGGCATGGCGTGTTTAATTGCTCCGCCTGAGTGAAGTGTTCCTGCCCTCCTATTCATTTCTTTTAATAGCATTTATTTCAATACGCTGATTATCTTCTATGAAATCAAACTGGATGTAGATGCGCTCCAGGGGCTGGTTGATCCCGCTGAGGTAATAGTACCAGTGTCTGATTTTGGCAATTTCCATCTGATTCTCCGTGTTGATGATACGGGCGAAGTGCTGGTACTTGTTGCCGGTGGTATCAATGGGTACCACACGGCAGCGCTCGAAGGTCCGGGTGCGGCCCACATTCTCGAGGATGCGGATGGAAATCAGTTCTTCCGGGGCTTCCTGAACGTGCACCCGGCCATGTCCGGGAGGGAAGTTGCCTTCCGGGTCAGGGCCTGGTATACCACTACCGCCCAAGTAGTATAAGAAATGACACACACTTCATTGAACATGATTCATTGTTTCAGGTGTTTCAGGATAATCTGTTCAACTTCGCTTCCTGTTTTAGATAAATAGCCGGAAACTGTATAGACAATCATTCCCTGCTTATCGATGATAAACAAAGCAGGTGAGCCATGAACATTATAAAGCGGTTGTATCGATTTGCCCTTATAAACGCTGGGCATGCTGATGAGTCTGTTTTTCAAAAACATCTCCAGGCGGTCCTTTTTCGGATCATCTATCGTGTTGACGCCAACAAAAGCAACCTCATTTGAAGGGAACTTTTCATGGAATGCCTGCAGTGAAATCATTTGCTGCTGGCAGGGGGCACAGGCTTTGAACCAAAAGTCCATTATGACAATTTTGCCTCTAAGATCAGCCAGTGCTAGTGTATCGCCGCTGATCAGGGGCAACTTCCAATTGGGGGCAGGCGAACCGATGGGTAACAACTCATCTTTGGCGTATTCTTCCGAAGGGTCGTAATTCTTTTCGATGCGGTAGTTGGATAGTTTTTCCCGGCTGAACTGGTTAACTTCAAGTGGCGCACTTTTCATACCCCTGATCGATTGATCAAAAATCTGCGTTTCTTTCACTTTCCCAACAATTGATGTTAGGGTGATGACCGTTCTTATGGGAAGAAACGATTTGGCAGATATATAATAGCTAACCTTAGAAGTTCTCAGTGAATCTCCCGGATAATCAACAGTCAACTTATAGCATTTTTCGCCTAAGAAATGATCCAGGAGCAGATTGCGGATGTACTGAGCAGAAGACGGCAGGTTGAAGTCTTGAAGAGCTCGATTGGTATTGATTAGATAAGTAGGCTCTGAGTTCTCAAGCTGTTCCTTTATCCTACCGGAGTAAGTCTGCTTACCGGTTACTTCAAGAGTTTCGCCAATGACGGTGAAAAGATTATTGCCATCATATATCTGCTGATGATAGCCATCTTTTCTAAACGAAGCTACCTGATAATTCATTACTGAGTCACCAGGAGTCTTTTTGAAGAAGCATTTTGTTGTATACTCTGTATAAGATGAGTCATCATCTGCGACGTGTTTGGCAATCCTATTGTGAAACGTAAACTGACATTGGTCCAGTTGTAGGACAGCTTGATTTACTTTATTCAAAACATCGGTGAGGCTTATGTCCTGAGCCCGGGTTGTTGTTGGAAAAACCAACCAGCCTGCTATTGCCAATCCTAACAAAGTCTTCATCATGCGTTTCTGCGCATTTAAATACATTATGAATAAATATAAATTACAGAAAATGAGTGAGGCTGTATTCTTATCGCCGAATTGCTGGTACGCGCCCTTCACATCTGCGGCCAAGTTAAGAGATAGCCAGCGCTATTTCTTGAACTGAATGCTAAATTTTATCCTACGGTCTTACAGGCTAGCTAGGTTGAGCTTCTACTTCTTCAATCTGGGATTAATTTGGTGGCCTATAAACCTGTTAGAGCGGCCCTCTATATGTATTCTAAGGGTCGTTTTTAGTTGACTTGCAACAAAAAAGTAAACAAAAAATGATGCTGCTAATCTTTTGAGCTTTAGTAGTTTCTCCACTAGAGCAGGTGTACAGTAGCCTGGGCTAGAGTCTAATCTTTATCTATTGTACCTCTCCTTCGGAATTAACGGCTATGATACTCATACAAATAAGGAGCTTAATGGGCTAGCCCGGTATATTCATAGAGCAGTGCATTAGATCCAAAAGTCTGCTTCTTTATGTCAGTCCGAGCGGAGCAGCCACCGCTGTGGTCGAGGACGAGTAGGGCTTCGACCGCCAGGCGGGAGGCGATCCTCCGGGAGGCGATCCTCCGGGAGGCGCCCCTCCGGCCCTGTCCGCTCAGCCTGACACATCTAATCGTATGCTTTATTGCTCTATTCACTTGTCAATAGTAACAGGGAATGGTCTTTCCATGGCCCCGCAACAGCGGACCGTCACAATTTTTGATGCTCTTCTACCTGGTATTTGCTTTGATATTCCTAAGATAGTAAATCAAGCTGAAAAACAGCTTTATACAGCATCCAAGAAAGTAAAATGAATATATCGAAAGCCTACTTTTTCAGACTGATATGCATTTTCATAGCGAGTGCATTCCTCTACGGCTCTGTTCAAAAATCAACCATCCCGGCAGGAAGTGTTGACAATGGCGGTCTTTTCCTCCCCGACGGCTTCGAAGCGGTGGTTGTGGCAGACCATATTGGCCGGGCCAGACATCTGGCCGTGAATGAAAATGGGGACATTTATGTGAAACTTACTAATGCGAAGCAAGACTCCGGAAATGTAGCTATCCGCGACAGTAACAACGACGGTAAGGCTGACCGTATAGCCTATTTTGGAGATTACAAAGCGGAGAGCGGTTATGGCCCAACGAGCATGAGAATTTACAATGGCCATATTTATTTTAGTACAAAAGGTGCTGTATATAGGCAAAAATTAACACCAGGAAAACTAGTACCCGAAAGCAAAACAGAACTTGTACTTACAGACTATTATAAAACGGAGCATATTGGCAAATCGCTTGCTTTTGACGACAATGGACACATGTATGTCAACTTTGGGTCAATAAGTAATAATTGTCAGATTGATAACAGAATTCCCGAAAGCCCAGGTCAATATCCGTGCGCTGAACTTACTGAACATGCCGGCATATGGAGATTTGATGCCAATAAACTTGATCAAACTCAAAAAGACGGAGTCAGGTATGCCACCGGACTTAGAGACGGGATAGCTATGGACTGGAACCATGCAACCAACACGCTATTCGCCGTAGAACACGGCAGAGATGGATTGCACCAAACATGGCCATCCCTGTATTCAGAATGGGAAAGTGCCATGTTGCCTTCCGAGGAATTTTTTGAAGTGAAAGAGGGAATGAACGGCGGATGGCCATACTATTATTACGACCAACTGCAGAACAAAAAAGTAGTATCTCCCGAATACCGTGGTGTAGATTTGACAAAGGAAGTAGATAAACCCGCCAATCCAATTATGGGCTTTCCGGGACATTGGGCTCCGAATGATCTTTTCTTTTATACCGGCAACCAATTTCCAGACCATTATAAAAATGGTGCTTTTATCGCTTTTATAGGTTCAAGTAATCGGGCCCAGTACCCACAATCAGGTTTTTTCATTGGTTTTGTTCCTTTCAAAAATGGTGCACCGTCAGGCTCCTGGGAAGTATTTGCTGATGGATTTGCGGAGAAGGAAATAATTGTGAGTTCATCCGAAGCGGCTCATCGCCCAATGGGAATAGCCATGGGTCCTGATGGCTCCTTATACATAAGTGATGCTGTCACAGGAAAGATTTGGCGAATCATGTACAAGGGAGGTAAAAAAAGCTTTGGGAAGGATCAGTTGAAAAAAATGGTAGATCGTAAACTGCTAACCCACCTCAGGACTCCTGATAAAATCAAAGATAACCTTGCCAAAGGTGTTGCGGACGAAGGGCAGAAAATCTATACTAATTATTGCATTTCATGCCATCAGAAAGATGGCATGGGGGACGGAAGTCGCTATCCCCAATTGGGAGGATCGGAATGGGTAACCGGAGATAAAAATAGGCTAATAACCGTATTGCTAAATGGGTTGAAAGGGCCAATTACCGTAAATGGGAAGCACTTCCATGGCGAGATGCCTAAATATGACTTTTTGAGCGATGCTGATATTTCAAAAGTAACCTCCTACATCAGAATGAATTTCAATAATAGCGCAAGTGCCATCCACGAAAAGGAAGTAGCTTCTGTGAGGAGTAAAATAAAGGGCAAATAATAGGGCAGAAATTATTTAAACACAACTACGATCATGTTTAGAATTTTTGATAAAATGAAAAATATAATCGTGGGATTCTCTATCCTACTCGTTCTTCTGCCACAGCTTTTACAAGCCCAGAATAGGGTTCAGGGACAAAATTTTATCGTTGAACCACCAACCCTTCAAAATTTGGGATTTGAATGGTATATCGCTGGTGACGACAACCGGAATGCTACCATACAAGTCGAATATCGAATCGAAGGAACGGGCAACGCATGGAAAAAAGGCATGCCTCTCCTTAGGCTTGGGGGCGAACATATTGAAAGAGCAGGAATCGATTATACCGTTCCCCACATGTTCGCTGGAAGTATTTTGGACGTCAATCCCGATACTAAGTATGAGGCGCGCTTTACCCTGGAAGATCCCGATGGGGTCGATGGGGAGGCGGTTAAAGTAGTCAGTGTTTCCACGCGGGCCGAGCCTGTGGCTGCCCGTGGAGGAAGGGTAAGACATGTGTATTCTCAATATTATACGGGTGTGAAAGAAGAGCCGAATTACCCGGGGCTGGTTTCTGCTTATGGCGGCTCTGTTAACACAAAGGGAGACTGGAATGTGGTGACCGAAGATATGGTGCAACCTGGTGATATCATTAAGATACACGGAGGACTGTATCAGGGGGTACTTCTCAACTACCCTGATTGGCACAACATACCCTTCGATGGGACGTATTTTTTCACGGCAAAAGGTACGGCGGAACGCCCCATTGTAATCGAGGCAGCGGGGGATGGTGAAGTCATTTTTGATGGAGCAGGCGCTGCTATTTTATTCAATGTCATGGCCACCGAACATCATATCTTTCAGGGGCTTACATTTAAAAATGCGGGGCGGGTTTTTGATGCCGGCCGTAAACGATTGGCGGGAGCAAGTGATCTGACTATTCGGAACTGTCGTTTTGAGAATGTTGGAGAGGGAGTCGTGACTGAATTCGCCGGTTCAAAAAACTTCCTTATCCAGGATAACGTCCTGCTTGGTCGCGATGACCGGTACAGATTGTACGGCTGGAACGCTCACCGCGAGGGCCTGATTCCCTACGGGACGCACCTATTGGATTCTTACTATGGGATCAAAGTGTATGGTTCCGGCCACGTAATCGCTCACAATTCCATTGCCTTCTTCCACGATGCCATTGGTGTATCGACTTACGGAACCCCAGAAAAAGAACAAGAACTGAAAGCGGTGTCGATCGATATTTACAACAACGACCTGCACCTCCTGGTCGATGATTTTATTGAAGCAGACGGGAGTGTACACAATGTGCGCGTCATGCGGAATAGAGGTGTGAATGCGGCCGAAAATGGAATAAGCGCCCAACCCGTATTCGGTGGTCCCGCCTACTATATCAGGAATATCCTCTATAATGTACCACAGGGAGGAGCGCTCAAAATTCACGGGGGAGTGCCGGGTCTCACCGCTTATCATAACACATTCATTTCGGAAAGCAATGCTGGTTCCAAATACCCGAATTCTAACTACCGGAACAACTTGATTCTTGGAACGGATGGTCCGGTAAACGTGGCGGCTTTCCCCTTTACCACTGCCTATTCGGTAGCTGACTACAACGGATACCGGCCCAATAGAGGTCCTGAGAGTCCTGAAAATCAATTTAGCTGGTTAGCACCTGATGGGAAGGTAGTTGGCTTCAAGACATTAAAGAGTTTGAACGAAGCGAGTGGTCTTGAAGCACACGGTATAACTGTCGATTACGACATTTTTGAAAATCTTCAAAAACCAGTCGTACCAGCGGTAGGTAGTATTCCTGGTCCTGTTTACCACGCCGTAGATCTTAATTTCAAACTTGATCCCAGGGGGAAAGCGGTAGATGCTGGCGTTATCATTCCAAACGTAAACGATGGCTTTAGCGGAAAAGCCCCGGATTTGGGGGCGCTCGAAGTAGGGAGTCCGGCTGTGATCTACGGAGCGCGCGGCCTTGATCCGGCTCATGAGTTCTACCGCTGATCAGGTGTTGCCCTACCGTATCATCACTTCCCTATACCGGATACGTTTGGAACTGCCCTCGGGCCCTTCAACCGTTAGGGTAATGACTGTTCGCACCTCTTTATTCTTAAATCGATAAATTGGACTCTGTTCCGTCGGGCTATCGCCATTGCCGAAATCCCAGGTCCATTTATTCAGGTCGATTTGTTTTTCATAACCTGTAAATATGATCTGCATTTTTGTGGTATATTTTGTGTAGCTCTTCATCAGAAAATTGTTCCGTAATTTTTTCAAAGGCTCTGGACCAGCTTTGGTAGGAGCCAGCCTTAAGTACCACGGGCCAATCCCCGGCAAAGACCAGGCGATCCATCCCGAACTTTTCGATGACATACAGGATGTAAGGTTTGATTTTCTCAACGGACCAATCCTGCCCAAAACGGGTGATAATCCCTGATATTTTACAATTTATGTTGGGCAGTTCCGCCAATTTCGCTATACCGTTTCGCCATGGCGTGGTATCTGCCTCGTCTACGTTCGGATTGCCCAGGTGATCCAGAATAAAGGTTGTATCAGGAAATTTTTTGGCCAGCTCAACCGCTTCGTCCATCAATGGTGGAGAGAGCAATAGGTCGAAACTCAGCTTATGGTTGGCCAGGGCCCTGAAGCCTGCTAGGAAATCACTGGAAGAGGCCGCATTTTTCGGAAAACCGGCCCGTATCCCCTTCACCAAAGGGAGCTCACAGAGCTGTTCCAGGGTTTCTTCCGTATCAGAGCCTTGCGAAAGATCCGCCCTGGCCACTATTCCCTTGATTTTTGGTTCGGATAGGGCCAACTGGCTGACGAGGTTAGCTTCCTTAAGACCCAAACCGGCGTCCGTCCCGCTTTCCATAAACACTATTTTTCCGATGTTCGAAGTTTTCGTAGCCTCTTTGTAATCCTGTAAATCGAAATTACGGTTGATGGTGGGCGAATTCTTTAGCCAACTGTAGGATAGATTGTTTAAATCGAATAAATGTACGTGTGTATCCGTTTTAGGTATTTTCTCTAGTCGGCCGTCCCTATTTTCGTAGGACCACAATGCCTTGGGTGTACATAGCGCACCTGTTGAAACACCAAGGATGTTTTTGGAGAATGTTCTTCTGTTCATGAGTCCATTTAAATAATAAAGGCTTAACTTGATTTATTTTAGATACAGCGACAGACCGAATCGGAGCGTTACCGCGTCAGTAATTCTCCTGCCAAAATCATTTCTTAAGTAATAGCGGTAGTTGGCATCTGCTTCTATGGCTACTTTAGGACCTACAAAGTAGGCTACACCAGCCCCTAGCGATGTATTCCACGCCTCATCTTCTCTCATCCTACTTACTACACCATTCGAATACGTGATAATATCCCGGTTCCAGCTTCGACCTACCATCAGGTTCACATAGGGTCTGGCTTTCCAGTTTCCAATATAGTAGCGGCTCAACCCATAAAAACTTGTTCTTTTGGCTTTATGAGTAAGATCCTCAAAGAAGATATGGTGGGTATAATCCAAAGAGAACTGAGTACCTAAAGCCAGATTTCTGCCTATGAAATAACCAAGTTGAGGGGCCAGCTGCAGGCTGGTTGTTGTACTATACTTCGCCCGCTTAAATGAGCCATTTCCCGAGAGCCCCACCATCCAGGTACCCTGGTCGGTTTGGGCGAGAGAGGAGAAAGACAGTAAAGTTAACAAAGCCAGTAAAAGGGTGGATTGCTTGTTCATAAGGGACAATTGGATGGATGATTTTATAAAGAACATATCTGTGTCAGGTCAACCTTTGCTGTCTTTTGTACGGGGTGGCAAATACATCAAGAAGAAGATTTTCTATTTATAAAACCTCCAATGCTCCCCACAGAGGATTACTAACTCACCTACTCGTCTCGCCACCCCTCCGGCTTAAATGGGGTACTTGTATTATTGTTCTCACAGATGGCCGTGGGTACCCGGGGCGGACCTCCGTAAATACTGATTAAAGGCGAAAAAGGGGGTAACGGTTCGGGAGAAGGCCGACGGCCGGTAAGAGCATAAAATAACTCTTCCTCCCAATTCAGAATTACACCATTATCATCATAAGCCCCTATGGGCAAGCCAGTAGCATCCCTTCGGTCGAGCCAGTAACGCAGCTCCGTAACCGAAGAAGCCGAGAAGAATCCTACTACTATTTCCTGCGGATTGGCCGCATTTCGAATATTACCGATGGGAGCCGTGGGGGGCGTATCTGCCAGGCCTCCCGAATTCTGAGTCTGGGTTTCGACCAGGGTAAAGAACGAATGGGCTTCCGGAGTAATACCTGACTGCCGGATGACGACCAGAGCTGGTGATCGCTGGTTGTAGGGAACCACACCTACCTTTCGCCGCTTTATAGGGCCTCCGTTACTGAGGGCATCATTGAAAAGATTCAGATTGTTGTTATGGATAATTTCCCAGCAGCGAGTTCGGCAGCGATAGTCATACACCCAGTACCAACTCGGAACAATGGGCTCATTCCCATTAACAGCGGGAGTAGTGGGGGGATAAAAACAGTCTTCAAACAGCTCATCCCCCGATACAAACATCCGGTGAAAGTACTGATTGGGAAGGATGTTGTAAACGGCATAAATGCCATTCGAGCAACTTTTACACCACTCCTTCCTCTCGTAGAGCGTCCAGTCCCATTTATAGTAGTTGTGCTGACTTTCGGGGTCCTGCGTATCCAGATAAAACTCGTGAGCCCCCATGGTGGGGATGATGTGGTTTGGCCGAGGTACCCTGGGATTAAACTCCGCCTGCACCCGCTCAATGGGCGATACCGGTGGCATCAGCTGCTGGTTGGAGAGGTAGGTAGTACCATCCTTGAGTGTGATACGTAGTTGGTAGGTGCGCCCCGTCTGCCCCCGAAAATCGCTGGGAAGCTGATAGCTGCCGTCCACGGTTTCGTGAGCGGGTACTACCTGCGACGAATCCACAATTACCTCCACGGTAGCATCGGTGACGGGTGAGGTACCAAAGCGACCAGTGATGGGATCGGCGCGGGAGCGGTTGATCCGGATGATCTGCGGCTCGGGCAGGTTGGTAATCATACCATCTACTACCAGTACATCCACCGTAGCTTTTATTTGTGGGTCAAAAGCATCCACACAGCCGGACAGGGCCAGGCATACCGCCACCACTACCAGCCATGCCATTTTTCTTATGTGTAACAGGAGCTTATCCATCTACTCAAACTTCAAGTTATACGTCAGACTGGGAATGGGGGCGGCAAAGATCGCCAGCCGGTAGGGGTTGGTGGCCTGCCCCTCGGTGCGGTAGTAGATAGATTAGTAAATACCTTTTTTGTAACCTGCAAACGGATTGTTACCTATCTAAGGTTTAGCTGCCAATTGGGTCAATAATAAGCCTGTCTCTCCACTTTCCACCCGGGGAGCGTTGGCATAAGTGAGCCTGCCAGTCTTATCGAAGATCATGTAGCGCGGGATGGTATTTACCTTTTGCTTTTTCAGAAAATCCGAAGCCTTGGCATTCACCACCAGGTAGTTCTCTGAATAGGTATCAAGCTTCTCCTTCGCGCTGGCTACCTGCCAGGGTTTAGGGCTGCCGTCGATGGACAGGTACACAAACACTACTGGTTTGTCCTTCAACCCTTCTCGCAGACTGGCCGAAGCGGGCATGGCGGCGCGGCAGGGGGCACACCAGCTCGCCCAGAAGTCCAGGTAGATGACCTTGCCCTTGTGCCGTTGCTTAAGCTCATCCAGCGTGAGGCGGTTGCCTTTCAGGTCCGCCAGCACGACCGAACCGGTTTCCTGCCGACTGCTGTCGAGGTCCAGCGCAAACTCTTCCCGGAGCTGCCGCGTCAGCAGCGTGTCCCGGACCTGCTGCTCAAATTGGGCGAGGTACGACAAAAAATCCTCGTGAGAGTAGTAGTGCCGGATACGGCGGACTTCGCGCGCCAGCAAACGGTTCCGGTCCTGCTCACCAAAAAGGGACGAGGTACTTAGCTGTGCAAACACCTCCTTCCGATCCCGGTTAGTGCCATCCTCTATTTCTTTGTATGCGGCCTTCTGGACAATGTACTTCTCCGCGACAGCCTCAATGAGCTCGCGGTGGTAGGGCTCGGGATAGCCATAGGCGTTGACCTGGTAGTTCCGTAGCAACGTCCCTACTTGCGGCTCGGGTACCTGATCGGTTTCTATATTGATGTAATGACGCAGCTGCTGCACCTTATTCTTGTGATACCGGTAAGGTACCTCTGACATCTGGTCCAGCGCGCGGAGCGAATCCAGCAACTCGTCCTCCTTTTGCAGGTAGGCCAAGGCGTCGGGGTACAGAGCTTTTTTGAGTGGAGGTAGCAGCCTATTATTTCTTTCTATTATTTGTTCTAAGGTCAGCCGACTGTTCTCAGCTATCATCGCCTTGCTGGATAAAAGTCCCTTTGCAGAAAAATGATTTGCTCCCAGGTAGCTTCCCATGGAGGAATACTGCCCGCATTGGAAGTGGTCGCGGACCAACTGTTCAATACCAAGGTCATAGGAACGTACCTGGCGGTTCAGGACGGTGAGGTGAGGGCGCCCCTGCCGGTACTCAATCTGGACGGAGTCGCCCTTCTGGAGTAGGTAATCGTTGTAATCCAGGTAGTTGGTTTGGTGGCGCAGTACCAGGTACTTCTCTTTGAGCGGGAGTACCAGGGGCTCGGGTAGCAGGCCGGGTTTCATCTCAATCTGCTCCTGCTCAACTCCCCAATAGAGAGAAACGAGCCGGTCATTGCGCAGCCACATTTTTTCGGTGTGGTAGAAGTAGTTGTCAATATCGGGTTTATTCTTGAACAGCACTACGATGGTGTCAGGTGTGCTGTCTTTTGTATCGCTCGCCTCTGTGTTGCTCGCTTCACTACCAGTCTGCTCTGTTGTGCAGGAGGTACAATAAAAGTGCGAAATGACAGCCAGTAGAGTAAGAACTGTTTTCATAGGAAATGGTAGTTATAACGTGCAAACTTTGCTACAAATCAGACTTTCCTTTCAGGATATAAACTCCCATTCTAAACTTTATCAAAGTTTACTACTCCGGCTTTTAGTAATATAAGTCAGCAGATACCTTGAAGAGTAGAGGCAAGTAAAGGATAACTAAATTTTAAGTTATACAATTCTGCCATAAGCACCCAAATAAGGACTACAGCGTTTGAAAAAATTTATCCAACGGTCATCTGCCAGTAGTTACGCCCCCTGTAAAGCATACTTTTCTGTCTGAAATGGATCTTTTTTGAACTACATATAGGAAAGATCAGCCACTCCAGGTACACCACGGCAGCCCCCCCTGGCTTTGAGTCAGAGTATAGTATCTTTTAGCCCTACTTACTCAAACTTCAAGTTATACGTCAGACTGGGAATAGGCGCGGCAAAGATCGCCAGCCGGTAGGGGTTGGTCGCCTGCCCCTCGGTGCGGTAGTAGATCGAGTAGGCGTTCTTGCGGCCGTAGAGGTTGTAGACTGTGAAGGTCCAGTGCCCCTGCCAGCGCTTGTTCCGCATACTGGGGTTGTAGATGTTCCAGGCAAAGTCCAGCCGGTGGTAGTCAGGCAGCCGCTGCATGTTGCGCTGGTTATAGAAGGGATAGGTGCGGTCCTGGTAGCGGATGAAGCCCTCAGGCGCCGTGTAGGGCCTGCCGGTGCTGTAGACAATGTTAAACGAAAAACTGTGGTGCCTGCCCTGACGAATGTTCAGACTGGCATTGAGGCTGTGCGGCCGGTCGTAGTTGGCCCTGTACCAGTCGCCCCCGTTGATCCGCTGGTGGAAGTCCGCTCCGGTCACCACCTGGTTGAAGGTGCGCGCATAGGTGTAGTTGACCCAGCCGGTGAGCTCCCCCTTCTTGCGGGTCAGCATCAGCTCCAGCCCGTAGGCCCGGCTGCGGCCCGCCAGCAGGCTCGTCTCCGGATACGCTTCCAGCAGGAAGTTGGCTCCGGGCTTGTAGTCCAGTACCTGGGCCGTGCTGCGGTAGTAGACCTCCACCGATAGCTCAAAGATATTGCTCTTAGAGTTGTGGAAGTAGCCCGCCGACCACAGCTGACTGACCTGCGGTTTGATGTGCGCGTCGGAGGTTTTCCAGCGGGAGGTGGGCAGGGGCGTGGTGGTGTTGGACACCACCTGCAGGTACTGCCGCATGAGGTTGTAGCCCAGCTTCACCGAACTATTCTCGCCCAGCGCGTAGCGCAGCCCCAGCCGCGGCTCGAAGCCCCCGTACTGCGCTGTGACCGCTCCGGCTCCGTAGCGTACTGAATCTACTACGGTCGTCACATCTATGATCTCACCGCTACCATACTGCCGCACCACCGAGGGACCCAGGTTCTGGAAGTGCGAGTAGCGCACGCCCGCCGACACGGCCACCTGCTCGTTCAGGCTGATCTCGTCTTCCAGGTGCAGGGCCAGCTCCAGGGCCTGCTCAGGCGGCGTGCGCCGGTACTGCACCGCCGGGCTCCGGTTGGGAATCAGCTCCCCCGGGTTCAACTGGTAGTGGGTGGCGCTCAGGCCCATCTCGATCTTCTGGTTCTCCAGCTGGTAGTTGAGGTTGGTCTTGGCCTGCCGCTGCCGCAGCGCCTGTCTGAGCTCCACGGCGTTGTTGGTGCTATCTTCTATCGACAGGATGCTGGGCTGGTAGTCCGCGATCATGGCGGTGGTCTGCAGGTTGAGCCGGGGTGAGAAGGCGTGGAACCAGCGCACCATGGCGTTGGCAGTCTTGTGCTCGTACTTGGTAGCGACAGCATTGACATTGGCCAGGCTCCCCAGCAGGTCCGTCTGGAACAGGTCGTAGCTGTAGTAGGCCATGGCTGTCACGGTGTTGCGGTCATTGACCCGCCAGAAGAGCTTGGTGGTACCGTCCCCAAAGTTAGCCCTGATGTTCTCCAGGCGCGGCGATACCATCCGCATCAGGTAGTCATTGAAGGCCCCGCGCCCTGATACCAGCAGCCCCAGCTTTCCTTTGATGATGGGCGTTTCGAGCGTGAGCCGGTTGGCTACCAGGCTGATGCCCCCGTTGAAGCGGGTCTGGTCCAGATCGGGGTTTTTGAGATTGATGTCCAGCACCGAGGCGGCGCGTCCGCCGTAGCGGGCGGGGACACTGCCCTTGTAGAGGTCCAGGCTGTTGACCACATCGGGCGGAAAGACCGAGAACATGCCGAACATGTGGGTGGGGTTGAAGATGGGCGTGTCGTCGAGCAGGATCAGGTTCTGGTCGGTGTTTCCGCCGCGGATGTTGACGCCGTTAGCGGCTTCGCCCACACTGGTCACTCCCGGCAGCATCTGCAGGCTCCGCAGGATGTCCACCTCCCCCAGGGCGGCGGGCATGCGTTTGAGGGTGGCGATGTTGATCTGGGTGACGCCCAGCAGGGGCTGTCGCACGGTGCGGTCGTAGGCTTTGGAGGTCACTACTACTTCTTCGAGCTGGCTTTCCACACTGGCCAGTCGTACATCGTAGTGGGTATCACCCGTGACACGCAGAGTGGTGCGTAAGGGGACGTAGCCCACGTAGCGCACCACCAGAATGCGAGGTCCCGCAGGTACTCTGATGCTGTAGTGCCCGTTGTCGTCGGTATAGGTGCCGCTGGTGGTCTTTTCGTAGTCAATGATCACCGCCGCCCGCACCAGGGGCCGCCCAGAAGCCGAATCACGCACGGTGCCGGAGAGGGTGTGGCTGAGCTGGGCCAGGGTAGGGAAGGTCAACAGGAACGTAAAGGACAGCAGCAGGTAGAGTCGGGTCATAGCGGTGTAGTGAGAGCAGAAAGGTAGTAGTGCAAAAGGATGAAGAAATATAATTAAACTTTTATTTACTACTGATTTTTTTTACCTTTTTAGCTCCAAATGTCCCACACCAGCCTTCTTCGACTATGTATTCCAGGGCCTTTCTACCTCTACTACTGTTTATGCTACTCCTTTCGGGCTGCGTGGACCAGTTTGACCCGCAGTTACCGGGCAATCTGGATGTAGTCGTTGTGGATGGTACCATCACCAACCTGCCCGAGCCGCAGATTATACGCCTCAACCGCTCGAAGAGCGACCCCATCAACGGCAGGCCCGGCTTTATGCCTTTGACCAAAGCCAAAGTACAGGTAGTGGTAGACTCCTCTCAAGTAGTGGAAGCTCATGAAACCTACGATGGCGTCTACGCCCTTCCCGCTGACTTCCGGGGGCAGGTGGGGCACGCCTACCAGCTGCGCTTCACTCTCAGCGATGGCACTACTTACCAGTCTACCCAGCAGGTCATGCCGGATGTACCTCCTATGGGAAAGGTACGGGCGGAGTTTAACCCCAATAGCCTCTCCCCTACACTGCTGAACGGCTATCGGGCAGCCCACGACTTCTACATTGATACGCAGGACCCGGAGGGGCAGCCCAACTACTACAAGTGGGACTGGAAGCTCTGGGAAAAGCAGGATTGGTGCCGGACGTGCGAGCAGGGCGTGTACTCCATCAATAATGTGATAATAAAGTATTTGCCAAATGGCCGTCCTATCTTAGAGTTAGGAAACGAACTCTATGAAGACTGCTTTTCTCCTCCCGCAGATTACTTTCTAAATAGACTTGTCCCCTACTGGTACTATGACTATCGCTGCCGCACCAAGTGCTGGTCCATCTTCTTTAGTAACGAGCTTAACCTCTTTGCTGATGGCTACACCGATGGAGCCTTCATTGCCAACCGCAAGGTGGCACAGATCCCTTACTACCAGCAACACGGTTGCCTGGTGGAGTTAAGGCAGTCCAGCCTAACGCCCTCGGCCTACCGTTTCTTCAAGGACCTACAGGAGCAGACCCAGAACAACGGAGGCATAGCTGACCCACCGCCCACTGCCTCCATCGGTAATGTACAAAATAGCGGTAACGCCGAGGAACTGGTGATAGGTTACTTTACGGCTTCGGCTGTCTCTACGCAAAGGTACTGGCTCGACCGCACCGATACCCGGGGAATACCTTACGGCGGTGGTGTAGACCCGCTCGGGAATTTCATTGCGGGGACAGATCAATTGTTCTACGCGATTTTCCGTCGACTGCCCTACCCGGAGCCCGATCCACCGACTGTCCCAATTGTTCAACTTATTGATAATTCTTCCCGCAGTCGACCCTACACAGCTATCTGCCTGGATAGTGAGAAGCAAACATCGGCTATGCCGGAGGGCTGGCGGGAGTAGAGTGATGCAGAATATTTCTACATTCCAAGGTTCCTTTACTACATGCGTCTAAATCTTACATAGCATACTGTTAGACTTGACACTTCTCTCGGAAAGCCTTAACTACTTTGGTAGAGTAACAGCTAATATAATTAGTTGAATGGCTCTTCTTTCGCCAGTGGTTGATCATACATTTCTATTTTGCAGTACGCTGTTACCACTCATAATTTTCCTAACCATTTACTTCTTAAACAGCAAAGCCCGGATGGGTTGAATACGGGTAATGACGTAGGTTGGAATTAGTAATACCAGTCCAACCACCAATAACGTAATGGCGTTGACCAGCAGGATGGTACCCCAGTCAAAGACAATGGGAACGGTATCCATGTAATAGTTGACGGGGTCGAGGGGGATGAGCTGAAACCGGGACTGTACCCAGCAGAAAAGAAGGCCGATGGCGTTGCCAATGAGCAGGCCGCGTGTTACTATATGCAGCCCGACGCGCAGAAAAATCTCCCGGATCTGTCTGTCTGAGCTACCCAGCGTCTTGAGCAGCCCCACCATCGGGGTGCGCTCCATGATCATGACCAGCAGGATTGAGATCATGTTGAAGCAGGCCACAAACAGGATAAGTGTAATAAAAATAGCCGTGGTGCGGTCGAGCATCTGGAGCCAGTCGAACAGGGGGCGGAAGCTTTCGGTGACTTTCTGCAGGACCATGTCCGGCGACATCCGGTCAAATACCTGCTCGGCTACCTGATCCAGCTGGTCAAAGTCCCTTAGATAAATTTCGTAAGTACCTACCGTGTCAGCGCCCCAACCGTTGAGGCGCTGCACCAGTGATATTTCTCCGATAATCAGCTTAGTATCAAATTCTTCCAGTTCCGTCTCATAGATCCCTACGACCTGAAGCTTTCGTGCGCGAGGCGGATTCTGAACGAAGTACATTAGCACGTCGTCACCAGATTTAAGGCGTAACTGGCTGGCGATCTTGCGACTGAGGATAATTTCGGTGGAGTAACCGCTGTCGGGTCGCTGGATCAGCCGCCCCTCCACGAGGCTTTTTTCAAAAAGCGTCCAGTCGTACTTTTCGTCCACTCCTTTTACGACAATACCTTTCAGCTCATCGGGTGTTTTCAGGATACCGGGCTTATGCGCCACCGCGTGCCAGTGCCGGATTTCGGGCATCCGGTCCAGATCTTCCGCCAAGGGAGTCTGACGGGACAGCGGGCCTTCTTCGTAGGTATTGCTTAGCGTTAGCGCGCTCACCCGCAGGTGGGCACCAAATAGAAACACTTTTTCCTGGATGGTTTGCTTAAAGCCAAGCAGGACCGCAAATGTAACCGAGCCCACGGCTACTCCTATGGCGATACAGGCCGCGCCAATCCGGGATACAGTAGCCGAGAAAGAACCTACTTTGTTGTGCCGTATGCGGCTGGATATAAACGAAGGGAATCGCAACAGGAGGCGTAAGGTTTAGTGATCAATATAGTACTTCAACAAATTAACGAAAATTTTGACCCTAAGGAATTTTATAGCCTATCACTACTGCTACTGGAATTACTGTTCCTACCAGACTACTCCCCCATTTTTTTAGGTAGTTGTCGTACCTATATTTGTATATTCGTAGGTTTCAACCAGAACAAGTACCCATTCATCAACCCAATCCAGTTCTTTAAGTACATGCAGAAATATACCAAAGGCCTCCTGCTGGGGGCCGGATTCCTGGGCAGCTTCACCCTGGGCTCTTTCTTAACCATTCACCCGCCCCGCCCCATCACTACCGATCTGGTCAATCAGGCCTCCGAGATATTCGGATTGGAGTTTACCGAGGCCGAGCGGGACTCTATGCTGACCGAGCTGACCGAGGCTCGCGAAAGCTACGAGAAGATACGTAAGGTGGACCTCTCCAATGATGTCGCGCCCGCGCTTGAGTTTAACCCAATACCTACTGGCTTCACTATTGATCAAACGCGCAAGCCATTTCGTCGTAGTCCCGCTGGCAAGGTAGTGCTGCCCAAGAATCAGGAGGAGCTGGCGTACTATACGGTATCTGAGCTATCGGAACTGATTCGTACGAAGCAGATCAGCTCCGAGGACCTTACTAAGTTTTTCATCGCGCGACTAAAAAAGTACGATCCCAAGCTGCATTGTGTGATTACGCTTACGGAAGACCTGGCACTGGCTCAGGCCCGCAAGGCCGACGCCGAGATCAAGGCCGGGAAGTACCGCGGACCACTGCACGGTATCCCTTACGGAGCCAAGGACCTATTAGCTACCAAAGGCTATAAGACTACCTGGGGCGCTATGCCGTACAAAGACCAGACCCTGGACCTGGATGCGACGGTGATCAAGCGGCTGGAAGAGGCGGGCGCAGTACTGTGCGCCAAGCTGACACTGGGAGCACTGGCCTGGGGCGATGTGTGGTTTGGTGGCATGACCCGAAACCCGTGGGCCCCCGAATCCGGCTCCAGTGGCTCGTCGGCTGGCTCGGCTTCGGCGGTATCGGCCGGACTGGTACCCTTTGCCATTGGTACCGAAACGCTCGGCTCCATTGTATCGCCTTCGACGGTATGTGGTACTACCGGGCTACGGCCCACCTACGGCCGGGTAAGCCGCCACGGAGCCATGGCGCTGAGCTGGAGCATGGACAAGATTGGCCCCATCACCCGCTCCGTAGAAGACTGCGCCTATGTATTTAACGCCATATACGGCCCCGACGGACAGGACGCTACGATCATAGAAGCTCCCTTTAACTACGCTCCTCTGCAAAGTCTGAAAGGTACCCGCATTGGCTACCTAAAGAAAGCCTTTGACGCGGAGTACCCCAACAAAGCCAACGACCAGGCAACACTCGAGACACTCCGCAAACTGGGAGCCGAACTGGTACCCATGGAGCTGCCCTCCGGCTATCCGGCCGGTGATATGACCATTATCCTGTCGGCCGAAGGGGCGGCGGCTTTTGACGAACTCACCCGCTCCAACCGCGACGACCTGATGGTGCGGCAGATCAAGAATGCCTGGCCTAACGTGTTCCGGGCAGCCCGCTTTATACCGGCAGTAGAGTACATCCAAGCCAACCGGCTGCGGACGAAGCTCATTCAGGATATGTACAAGACGCTCAAGACGGCTAACGTAGACGTATACCTGTCACCGACCTACGGCGGGGGCAACCTCACCATCACCAACCTGACGGGGCATCCGTGCGTGGTACTGCCCAACGGATTCAGCCAGAAGGGTACTCCTACCAGTATTACATTTATGGGGCAGCTCATGAAGGAAGATAAGGTTCTGGCCGTAGCCAAGGCTTACCAGGATGCCACGGATCACCACCGCAAGCACCCCAGGCTCGATTAATTTTGTTTCTGAATTAATCATTTTAGGCACAATAATTTCATACTGTAGCGGTATTAACCCACTACAGTATGAAATTTATTTACCTAGTATTTTTGCTTCTTATTAGTACCGGAGTTCTCCAGAGTACCTATGCCCAGTATTCGGCTCCGCCGAAATTATTTCTCAATTGTACTGCACACTGCCATAGCGATTACGTGCGGTCTGAGCTTACTTTCTTTGACTTTGTACGGGACCGCTACGTAGCTGATGTTGAGATCATGGTCAATGGGATGCCCACCGGTTCGGGTGGTTTTGAATATACCCTCACTTTTATCGGACACAACAACTACGCGAGTATTGGCGATACTATTCAGTTTGCTACCCAGCTGGCCGACACGCAGGATATCATCAGAAAGGCCATAGTCAAAAACATCAAGCTGGGCCTGGTCAGGTACATCATAGATTCTGAACTGATGAAGTCGGTAACCATTGATTTTGCCAAACGAGAAGCAATAACTGATGCTCCGGCTGTAGACAAGTGGAATTTCTGGGTATTCAGGCTGGGAGGGAGCGGCTCGTATAACAGCGAGAGTAACAAGAAAAACACCTCCATCCATACCGAACTGAGCATTAACCGGGTGACGGACGCCTCCAAGTTTTCTTTTTACAGCTACCACAACCAGTACTTCAACCGCTATGTGGTGGACGGTGAAGAAGTAAGCGCACGTAATACCAACTACGGACTATCCGCCCTCTACGTCAAAAGTTTTTCGGACCATTGGTCAGCGGGAGGCTTCTACAAGGGCTTCCACTCCATATACCAGAATATCGACTTTTCCCACAGTGTAGCTCCTGCCATTGAGTACAGCTACTACCCGGTATCGGAGGTCATGCGGCGCCAGTTCCGGTGTGTCTACCAGACTGGCTTTCGACGGCTCACCTACCTTGAGACGACGATTTACGATCAACTGGAGGAGACCCTACCCTACCACCAGCTGACCGGCATCATGGGAGTTACCGAGCCCTGGGGTACCTTTAATGCTGAACTGAACGGGTACCAGTACCTGCACGACTTAAAGAAAAATAGCCTGAGCCTGGGCCTTAACCTCAACTGGCGGGTAATCCAGGGGCTGTCGGTCTGGCTCCACAGCAATTTCAGCCTGATCAACAATCAGATTTCTTTGGCCAAAAGCGAAGGTGACGCCAGCGAAATCCTGCTCAACAACCGGCAGTTACCTACCAATTTCCGCTTTGGATCCTCCTTTGGAATGTCCTATACGTTCGGATCGATTAGTAATAATGTAATAAATCCACGATTTTCGGGGGTTCATTAACCCCCAGATCCATGCTTGAACGCTACTTTGCCCTATCGCGCAACGGCACCAGCGTACGTACCGAACTCATAGCTGGCCTTTCTTCCTTTCTGGCTACGATGTACATCATTGTGGTCAATCCGGCTATACTCAGCCAGACCGGTATGCCCTTCAGCGGGGTACTTACGGCTACGGTACTGCTTTCTTTTTTCAGTAGCCTGATGATGGGACTCTACGCCCGCAATCCGCTTATTGTAGCACCGGGTATGGGACTCAACGCATTTTTTACGTTTACGGCTGTAAAAGGAATGGGACTCGCCTGGGAAACGGCTTTGGGTACTGTGTTCTGGGCGGGAATAATTTTCCTCCTTCTGTCCATTTTTAAGGTCAGGACCCTATTACTCAGGGCTATACCTCAGCCACTTCGCCACGCCATTGCCGCCGGCATCGGCTTCTTTATTGCCCTTATCGGATTTACCAATGCAGGCTTTATCGTTGACAATCCCGCAACCCTAACGGGTATAGCCCGCGTTGATAATGCCGTGACGGCCACCTTCATCATCGGACTTTTCCTGACCGCCGCCCTGGTAGTTCGGGGAGTCAAAGGAGCCATTATCATAGGTATCACCACTACCACCCTGCTGGCCGCGCTGATCGGCAGAGTGTGGGGAGGAGCGGTACCCCTGATCAACTGGGATGGGTGGATATCCTCCCCCGATTTCAGCCTGCTCTTTCGCCTCGATCTGGCAGGGTCACTGCAGTGGTCGCTGTGGCCGGTTATCTTTGCCTTTGTGTTTACGGACCTGTTCGATAGCCTGTCTACCTTTGTGGGAGTAGCCGAAGCGGCCAACCTGAAAGATGCCAGCGGCGAGCCTCTTAATGTCAACGAAGCCCTGCTTACGGATGCCGTGGCTACTACGCTGGGCGGGCTGTTGGGTAGTAGTCCCGGTACTGCTTACATCGAGTCGGCCGTGGGGATTGAGCAGGGCGGGCGTACGGGCCTGACGGCCGTTTTTGCGGCCCTTTGCTTTCTGCCTTTCATGTTTTTGTCCCCGCTGCTGTCGGTCATACCGGCTATTGCCACGGCTCCGGCACTAATCATTGTGGGAGCCTACATGATCCGGCCCGTGGTACGCATCAACTGGCTGGCCATGGACGAAGCCATACCGGCCTTTCTGGCTATCCTGCTGATCCCGTTTAGCTACTCTATCACGCAGGGGATTATCTGGGGCTTCCTGAGCTGGACCGCCCTCAAAATCGCCACCGGCAAATACCGCGAACTATCACCTACCCTACTGGTAATCGACGCTTTTGCCTTACTCTCTCTACTTACTGTCAGTCACTAATTTAAGTACCATGTATATTTTTGTAAAACGCCCCCTACTCGTATTTTTCGTCTTATTCACCTTTGGAATTCCTGTTATATCCAATGCTCAGATCTATAAGACCCGGCCCGTTACGGCCCTGCTGGGTGCCTTTGATGATGAGGTAAAGCTACTGGAACAATCCGTCAAAAAAGCGAAGAAACATACCATCCACGGCATCCAGTTTACGACGGGTGAGCTCAATGGCCGCCAGGTAGTGATAGCTCTGACGGGAGTCGGAAAGGTAAACGCCGCCATGACCACTACCCTGGCTCTGCAGACCTTCAGGCCCTCGGAAGTGGTATTTACCGGTATTGCCGGTGGTATCAATCCGGAGCTGTTGCCGGGAGATATTGTGATAGGCAAAGAAACCAGCCACCACGACTTTGGCTACATCACCTTCCAGAAACAGGCCACCCGCCAGACCCGCAACCCTATCACGGGCGAGTTTAACCCGGACTTTTTCCCAGCGGATTCGGGCCTGCTGAGTAAGACCCTGACGGCGGTAAGCAAGGTAACGCTGGAACCCACTTCGGCCAGTCGCCGGGCTCCCCGGGTGATCACGGGACGTATCGTAACGGGCGATGTATTTGTGTCATCAGCCGAAAAGGTAGCGCAGCTTCGTACAGACTTTGGAGCGGATGCTACCGAAATGGAAGGCGCCGCGGTAGCTCAGGTGTGCTGGCAGCAGCAGGTCCCCTGCATAGTGATCCGCAGCCTGAGCGACAAGGCCGACAGCAATGCAAGGGAAGACATGCTCAACTTCGTAAAAGTAGCCGCCCGTAACTCGGCGGCCCTGGTAGTGGAGCTGGTAGGCCTACTTAAATAAGATCTGGTACTCGTTCTGTACGGCTTTGCCGGCACAGTAGATGCCCAGCGCGATCAGGTAGTGATTGATATCTGCCATGCCAGCCTTAGCGGCCAAAGCCAACAGCATCATCGAGAATACCACCCACAGGGCGCTTTTCTGTTTTCGGAGCAGCCCCCAGCACGCTATGATCAGGGTAATAACCAGGCAGAGTGGCTGTACCACCTTCACCATGGCTATCATATTAAACCACTGCAGGCCAAAGTAGACACCGCTGCCGGCCCCGATGGTGCCCCAGAAGGTAAGCCGGCCTGTTTCGGACAGCATAATCAGCCCCCACGACGCCACCACCATACATACGGCACCAAGGGTGGATTGCAGCCTGTCCAGAGAGCTGTATATTGGTTGAAGGGAGTCAAATCCTGCGAAAAGGAATACTCCGACCAGTGAAGTCATGGCTATGCTAAGGATGAATATCCCCCACAGCAGGCGGTTGTAGATGGATTGTTTATTAAAGAAAACCACAAACACTACCAGGCCTGTAATGCATAGAATGAAATCAGATATTATGTATGTAATCATCTTCGAAATACTTTCTATTGAACATGGATACGTTGAAGCAATTTACAAATTATAACCACATTTTGCTACTTAGGGCTTTTCGTTCTACTTTTACCAAAAAAACCGATCTATAACATGAGCGTTTTAGTAAATAAAAATTCAAAGGTTATTGTACAAGGATTTACTGGTTCAGAGGGTTCATTTCATGCCCAGCAAATGATTGAATACGGTACCAACCTCGTCGGTGGAGTAACACCTGGCAAGGGAGGCCAAAGCCACCTCGATCGCCCGGTTTTCAATACAGTAGACCAGGCAGTACGTTCGACCGGTGCTGATGTATCTATTATTTTTGTGCCGCCTGCATTTGCCGGCGACGCTATCATGGAAGCCGCTGACGCGGGCATCGGTGTGATCGTATGTATCACCGAAGGTATTCCTACCAAGGACATGATGATGGCCAAAAACTACCTCAAAGGCAAAAACGTTCGCCTGATCGGTCCTAACTGTCCTGGTATCATCACCGCCGAAGAGTGTAAAGTAGGTATCATGCCCGGCTTTATCTTCAAGAAAGGTACCATCGGTCTGGTGTCTAAATCAGGTACACTTACCTACGAAGCAGTAGACCAGCTAACACGCGCCGGCCTTGGCCAGACTACCGCCATCGGTATTGGTGGTGACCCCATCATTGGTACTACTACCAAAGAGGCCGTAGAACTCCTTATGAACGACCCCGAAACAGAAGCTATTGTTATGATCGGTGAAATTGGGGGAAGTATGGAAGCAGATGCGGCCCGCTTTGTACAGGAACATGGAAATAAAAAACCCGTAGTTGGTTTCATAGCCGGACAGACTGCTCCCAAAGGCCGTCGTATGGGACACGCCGGTGCCATCATCGGAGGTGCTGACGATACCGCCGAAGCCAAAATGCGCATTATGCGTGAGTGTGGTATATTCGTAGCTGAATCTCCTGCCGTTATTGGTGAGACTATGCTGGTTGCTTTGGGCAGAAAATAATCACTACTACTATATATTATCGAAAAGGGCTGGGGAAACTCCGCCCTTTCTTTCTAGCAATGAAAATTTTTCATTCACTGCTTTTGTTGGTTCTTACTGCCGTCGGACTATTACTCCCTAATTCAGCCGAGGCAGTAAATGAGGTGGGGCCTAATAAGAAGTACTTCCTGGTATATGATTACCAAAATGACTGGCTGGTCTATAGCACACGCTATCAAAACTACGTACCGTACACCCGCTCCCTGCACGAAGAAGCGCTGTCGGTGAGCCTGCTGGTTGATCTTTTAAAAAACCGTCACTACACGCTGCTGATTCAATCACAGAAACAGAACTACCTGTTTGTGGAAGGGGCGCTTCAAAAAAAAGTACAGGAAGGACAGTGGCTTGTCCTGAACATCGATAGTCTGTACCGCACCTACCGTAAAGACGAAATCCTGATTACCCTGTACGGGTCCAACGGCATCGACGGCCGAAAGGTACTGGTGGCCAATCTCAAAACGGCTAGTCCGGTCGTACTGGACCGCACCGCTCCCTCCTCTCTGATCAATATTAAGCCCAAGCCCAAAAATCCGTTCAGTGATTTTTCGGCCCTGGTGATGCTGATCATCCTGGTCATGAACGTGCTGGCGTACAACTCGTTTCCCATGGCTTTCGGGCGCTTTATCAATCCGCTTGACTTCCTGGACCGCGACGAGCGCGACGACATCAATAAGCTCAACAAACCGTACAGCAGCCAGGTGATCCTGTTCACGATCCTGCACTGCCTGGTAGTCAGCTACCTGCTGGTTGTGTTTTCCTACAATGGTGTCAATCTGTTTGGGTCAGGAAGGATACTCTCCGGAGGCGCCGATCTGGCCGAACTAACCACCGACTACTTCAAGCTGCTGGGTATCACCTTCCTGCTGTTTTACCTTAAGTACATCTACATGGCGCTGGTGGGGGGCATGCTCAATCTGGATAAGGTAGTGCCGATCCATTACTTTAAGGCTCTGCAGATCACATACCTGTTCCTGGGGCTATTCGCCATTCTCGTATTTTCCTATACCCTTTACAGCCCCGTCTGGGCCGTCGATTTCGAAAAAACGGTTATTGCTCCCTTTGTTATCTTTTACCTGCTGCGGTTCATTTCGCTGTACATTCTTATCAAGCCTAGCGGCTCTTTTATAAATCTGTATTTATTTTCGTACCTTTGCGTCATCGAAATAATACCCCTCATCATAGGCGTAAAGTTTGCTCTCTGATTATAAGGCGCTATTTCGAAGGGATATCTAATGCTGAAAAATAAATGAGTGAGACCATCAAATTTGACCAGGATCGGCTCAATAGGGTGACAAGCATCCTGGTAAGCCAGTCGAGACCTGCCGATGAAAATTCCCCCTACTATGAGCTAGCAAGGAAGTATGGTATTAAAGTAGATTTCCGTCCCTTTATTCATGTAGAGGGGGTATCCTACAAAGAATTCCGTAAGCAAAAGGTCAACATCCTGGACCATACAGCGATTATCTTCACCAGCCGTAATGCCATTGATCACTTCTTCCGCATCTGTAACGAAGGCAGAATAGAAGTACCGGCTGACATGAAGTATTTCTGTATATCCGAGCAAACAGCCAATTACCTGCAGAAGTACATCGTAATTCGCAAACGCAAGATATTTTCAGGCACCAAGACCGCCGCTGAGCTCATTGAGCTGATCCGTAAGCACAAAAACGAGAAGTTTCTGTACCCTTGTTCGGATGTTCGTAAAAACGATATTCCGGAGTTTGCTGATACCGAGGACCTCCACTTTACGGAAGCTACCATGTACCAGACGGTGTCGTCAGACCTGTCGGATCTTGAAGACGTGTACTATGATATCATAGCATTTTTTAGTCCATCCGGGATCAAGTCGCTGTTCGAGAACTTCCCGGACTTCAAACAGAATAAAACCCGTATCGCAGCTTTCGGGCCTACAACGGCCAAGGCGGTAGAAGAAGCGGGTCTGTTTCTGGACATCCAGGCCCCCCTTCCCAACGCTCCTTCCATGACCGGAGCCCTGGAACTTTACATTCGAAAAGCGAATAATATCCAGTAACAATCTGATAAGCAAAAGGCCGGGAAAATTTTCCCGGCCTTTTGCTTATTTCTCAATTTTTTTCCTGATTATGCGTTATTCTCTAAACTTTTGGGCAGTGGAGCAGTATTTTACAGAGAAGATGTCCCGATATGACCTTAACCTTTATGATGCGAACATTTACTTCACGCACACTGGCGGTAGCTCTGCTGCTACTAACACATTGGGCCTTTGGGCAGCAAGATCCTCAGTTTAGCTTATTTTCGTTAAATCAAATCTACTACAACCCCGCCGCATCCGGAGCTGATGGAATTACCCGCTTCCAGCTCACTCACCGCTCACAGTATGCTGGCTACCAGGGCACTTTTGACGATGGCGGCGCCGCTTCCAGTCAGCTTTTCTCTTTCAGCATGCCCATCAAGAACATTGGGATTGGCTTCTATGCCCTCAACGACCGTATGGGTCCGCTTACCAATCAGGACTTTCAGCTATCGGCTGCTTATCGCATTCCTGTTACCAACGGCAACTTCGCGGTAGGTGCCCGGGCCGGTATGTACCGCCGCGCCATTGACTACAACCGCCTGCGTCCCGGTGAGCCGGGCGACCCGCTTATCCAGACGGGCGTTGTTTCCGAGATTCATCCGGATGCTTCCGTAGGTGTACGCTACGAAACCAGCGCCTACTACGTGGGTCTGTCGGCGACACACCTGCTGCGAGCTAAATATAAGCTGGGCTCAGAGACCGCTACCAATCCGTTGGTTCCTGTCTACTACCTCAACGCGGGCATGCTGCTGGAATTTGGCTACCTGCTTTCGGTACAGCCCATCCTGCTCGTCAAAACGGATCTGAATGAATTTTCGGTAGAGGGTGGCGCAATGGCAACGTACAATGAACGTTATTGGGGAGGAATCACATATCGGCATCAGGATGCGGTCATACTTATGGCAGGTATCAACCTGATGCGGGACCAGTCCCTGCGGCTTTCGGGTGCTTACGATATAGTAATAGGTGGTACCAACGTCAAGACTCCAACGTCTTACGAAGTGCTGCTATCCTACGCTCTGCCGGCTCCCAAAGTAGGCAAGAAAACGATCGTACGCACACCCAGATTCCGTTTCTAGATTATTAAGTGCGAAGGTGACACTTTTTTGAGGGTTTGGTCTAATTGTTGTTAGACACTTTGCGAAGCTTGATTTATCTTTGGGGCTTTTACTAAGAAATTAAAGGTTAATATACGAAACATGTATAGGTTTCGTTAGGACGATTAGAAGCTGGAGTTTCTAATTGAGGAAATAAGGCACTTATTAGAGTATACTATTCAATTACAGGTTAACGTTTTTACAACTGACATTAATTATACAAAATAGCAAAAGCCACATGAATGTAAACATGTTCTATCGGAACGGAGTCAAAAGTTTGCTTGTGATAGCCTCGCTCGTACTTATGCAGAGTTGTGGCTTTATCAAAGAGCGCTTTGGCGGAGGAAAAGGTGAAGAAAGTGGAGTCACGAATGGTGAGATTACTGCTACTGCCCGTAAAGGGTATCGTCAGACTACACCGGCAGGGATGGTAGCAGTTCCATCGGGATCATTTGTGATGGGACAGGCCGACGAGGATCTGGCAGCCACTATGGTAAATATGAACCGTCGTGTTACGATCAGTTCATTTTATATGGATGATACCGAGATCACCAATCACGAGTACCGTCAGTTTATTGATGCACTCATGGTAGACTCCATATCAGTACTGGGTGAAGAAGAGATCAAAACGAAGTACTACCCTGATACCACTGTATGGAAAAAGGACTTTGCCTACTCTAACGGTGACCCGATGGTGGAGTACTACTATATGCACCCTGCCTTTGATACCTATCCGGTAGTAGGTGTAAACTGGGTCGCTGCTCAGTATTTCAGCAAGTGGCGTACCAACATCTACAATGACTTCCGTGGTAAAGAAGGCATGTTCTATTCTCCATCGTTCCGCTTGCCAACCGAGGCGGAGTGGGAATGGGCAGCCCGTGGTGGTCGCGCCAGTGCCAAGTACCCATGGGGTAACCCTTATACCATGAACGGTAAGGGATGCTTCCTGGCTAACTTTAAGCCACAGCGTGGAAACTACGATGCCGACGGCTATCCGTACACCGCTCCGGCTAATGCTTACAACCCGAACGAATACGGCTTATATAATATGGCTGGTAACGTGGCCGAATGGACACTGGATGCCTACGCTGACAACGCCAATGCTATCATGTGGGATATGAACCCGAAAAACGATGACCCTGCCGAGCCTCGTAAGGTAATCAAGGGTGGTTCCTGGAAGGATGTAGCCTACTACCTGCAGACAGGTACCCGTAGCTACGAATTCGAAACCGAGCGTCGCGCATTCATAGGCTTCCGCTGCGTCATGGATAATGTGGATGGGCGCCGGGGGGCCAGCGCAGGTCGCGGTCGCGGGCTTCGCTAACCAAACTTTAAAGAAAAGAAGCAGCGCAAAGCTGCTTCTTTTGTAACTACTTCTTTTCAACCTTTTTTATTCACAACCTATAATAATTGTAAACAACTTGATTTAGTATGGCTAAGAACAACGGTTCCAGTTTTTTCTTTGATAAAGTACTACCTACATTGTACAGTGCCGGTGCCGCAGTAGTAGTACTAGGTGCCCTCTTTAAAATTCAACACTGGGATGGTGGTAGCGAGATGCTAACCATCGGTCTGGGTACCGAAGCAGTAATTTTCGCTCTGTATGCTCTACAGACATTTGCACAGCCGGTTCAAAAAGAACCAGATTGGTCTCGTGTATACCCTGAACTCGCTGATGACTATGCAGGCGCTGGTGTTACTACCGGCAGAACAGTAGCCGTAGGTACTGGCAATGGCCTGACCGCCGGTATGGATAAAATGCTTTCTGACGCTAAGATTTCTCCTGAAATATTCGAGAACCTGGGCAAGGGCTTCCGTAACCTGTCTGACACAGTAAGCCGCCTGTCTGACCTGACTGACGCTACCGTAGCTACCAACGAATACGCTCATAACGTTAAGTCTGCCTCTGTTGCAATCAATGACATGAACAAGTCATATGGTGTAGCTATCAACGCTATGTCATCCATGGCTGACGCTACCCGTGACGCTCAGTCGTACCGTGAGCAGTTCCAGCAGATCACTAAGAACATGGGCGCTCTGAACGCCGTATATGAATTAGAGTTGCAGGATACTACCAAGCACCTGAAGGCAATGAATGCGTTCTATGGCAACCTGACAGCCGCTATGGAAAACATGGCCGATGCTACTAAGGAGTCGCAGGTATTCAAGAATGAGATGACCAAGTTGACCAACAACATCTCGTCGCTGAACCACATCTACGGCAACATGTTGACTGCTATGCGCGGTAACGCCTAATATTGGAACAATCCTCTAATTAACTAACCTTTCACTGAAAACTGATCACTGAACCATATGGCAGGTGGAAAAGAATCTCCCCGTCAGAAGATGATCGGAATGATGTATCTGGTGCTGACCGCGATGCTTGCGTTGCAAGTAAGTTCGGCAATCATTGAGAAATTCATTCTACTTAATAATTCACTCGAATTATCTTCTGGGGCAGCTAATAAGATAAATCAAGAAACCGTACTAAGAATAAAAGCCGCCGTCGAGAAATCGGGTAACCGGGCTTCTGACGTTTCGGTAATGAAACAAGCTGATGAAGTACGTAAAGCGTCGGCTGATGTTATCAACGAGATCAATACCCTGAAGCAGCAGATCATCCAGGATGCGGGTGGCGGACTTAATGAGCAGGGTGGTATCGTTAACCCACAAGAAGAAGATAAAGTAGCCCAAATGATGATTGGGGCTAATAAGAATGGTAAGGCCTATGCTCTGAAGCAGCGTCTTAACAACTTCGTAAACAGTCTGAATAACTACGGCAACCAGAAGTTTCAGCCGTTGGCAATGGACGGCAGCCAGGACCCGGTTGCCAGTAACAATCCGGACCAGCGTAACAAAGACTTCGCTGAGCTGAACTTTGCACAGACTCCCGTAGCCGCGGCCCTGGCGGTACTTAGCCAGAAGCAGACGGACATCCGTCGGATGGAAGGTGAAGTACTTACTTATCTGGCCAGCAAAGTGGGAGCTGCTGATATTAAGTTTGACCGTATCCTGGCTATGATCAGCTCGGAGTCAAAAGTAGTAGCAGCGGGTGCCAAGTACCGTGGAGAAATGTTTATCGCGGCTTCGGCCTCGGGTATTACGCCTCGTATGAGTCTGAACGGATCACCGGTTCGGGTTGAGAATGGTAGAGGTATTATCGAGTTTACGGCACAGGGTGGTGCCTATAACGCCGAAGGTCTGGCTCGCAAAGTACTGACCGGTACTATCTCCTTCCCTACTCCATCCGGACGTGATACTACCGTACGCCTTGAGCATGAGTACTTTGTTGCGAAGCCTACGTACCAGATCGAGACCGGTACTTTGCCTCCTTTGTATCTGGGATGTTCTAACAAGCTCAGCGTTCAGAGCCCTTCACTGGGTGCCCTGTGGGCTCCAAGCTTCTCGGCTGATGGTGCTGAAATTATACCAAGTGGTCAGAAAGGACGGATTACCATCGTTCCTAACAAGGCACAGGTTAGTCTGAACATTAGCAACCAGGGTAACATGCTAGGTACCGAGAAATTCCGCGTATCGCGTGTACCGAAGCCTTCTCTGGAACTACGTGTTAACGGATCCCCGCTGGATGAGCGTCGTGGTGCGCCGGCCTCTGGTGCCCGTAGCCTTCAGGTACTGGCTATTCCGGATGAGAGCTTCAAGAACTTCTCACCCGAAGATGCTCAGTTCCGCGTCAATCAGATTCAGGTTTCGCTGGCTCGTGGTAACCGTCGCGTAGCCGGACCAATCACACTGAATGGTGGAGGATCAATATCATCACTGGCTCAGCAGGCCGAGTCTGGTGACCGTTACGTAGTAGAGATTCTGGGCGTGCAGCGCCGGAACTTCCGCGGTAATATCAGTGATGTCGAAATGGGGAACCAAACTCGTATCATTCCGTTATACTGATTTAGGTTTTATATCGTTATAAAGAAAAATCAAAATAGACATCAGTGGCTATGAGAATGAATGGTAAAGTTATAGCATGGTCAATACTCTCCCTGGCAATGGGTACTACGGTAGCTCACGCGCAGGAGAGAGATGAGTCGAAAGACAATCAGCTGTCAGCGCGCCCCATTGATCAGAATGATATCATGATGAAGCGTACGCTGTGGCGTAGAGTGGATCTGAAAGAAAAGCAGAACCTACCGATGTTCTCGTCTAATAACGAGATCACCCGTTATCTGTTGGAAGCCGCTAAAGCCGGACTTATTCCTGCTTACACAACGGACTCGTGCACCACGGAGATGACAACCGACCAGTTACGCAAAAAGCTGCTGATGCCTAATCAGACGGTAGGCCTCTCGGAGGAAGAAATTGCGGCTGGTTTTGGAAAGCCACAGTCTACCGATGGTGGCTGGGATGCTAAACCTGCCGGTGCTACCAAGTCAGAGGAGAAGCCTGCCGATGACGGCTGGGGGGCTCCAAAGAAAGAGACCAAGAAGACTGCCGCTGTGGAGGATGACGGTTGGGGAGCTCCTGCACCAAAAAAATCTACTACTACCGCAAAGGGTAAAAAAGGTGCAGCAGCTAAGGAAGAGAAGCCCGCTGAAGAGGTTAAGCCCGCTGATGACTTCCAGCAGGATGTGATGATGGCAGCTACCGAAGAGGAGTTCTTCCCGGATCAGCTGAGTCTGCTTGAAATGAAAGAAGAGTGGACGTTTGACAAGAAGCGCTCACGCCTGTACATGGATATTCAGAGCGTAGGTATCCTACTGCCTGCCGAGCAGAACACCGCTACCGGTATGGAGATACCTGTTGCTTACTTCAAGTACAAGGATATAGATCGTCTGTTCAGAAGCGATGCCAAGAAGTACATCTGGTATAACACCCAGAACCAGGCTCAGCACAAGAACCTGGCCGATGCGCTGGATCTGCGCCTGTTCTACGGACGTATTATCAAGTACTCCAATCCTAACAACAAAGATTTCCTGTCAATCTACAAGAACGACAAAGAAGCCTTGTTGAAGTCTCTACAGTACGAGCAGGAGCTTATGGAGCTTGAGCACGGTCTGTGGGAATACTAAGAGTGACTCTGTTGAAATAAAAAGGAGCGGCCGTTTGGCCGCTCCTTTTGCTTTATAGGGACTTTCTGTAAGCTACCTATACTTACGACCTTACGACTGTTCGATCGTATCGAAGTAAGCTCTGACCTTCTGGGCGCGGTCATTTCCTACTACTACGGCCAACTGCTCCGCCGAGCTTTCCCGTATAGCGCGTAGGGACTTGAAGTACTTCAGCAGTTTAGCCGCCGTTACCTTACCTATTCCCTCTACATTCTCCAGCTCACTCACTAGGCTATTGCGGCTGCGCTTGTCGCGGTGGTAGGTAATCGCAAACCGGTGCGCTTCATCGCGGATCTGCTGAATGAGCTTAAGCGACTCTGACTTCTTATCGATGTACAGAGGTAGTGAATCTTCGGGGTAGTAGATTTCTTCCAGTCGCTTGGCAATACCTATGATCGGTACCTGCCCATACAGGCCCAGCTCCTTCAGGGCGTCACAGGCCGCACTAAGCTGTCCCTTTCCCCCGTCTACCACAATAAGATCCGGTAGCTGGTCGCCTTCGCTCAGTACCCTACTATACCGCCGGCCCACTACCTCGCGCATTGAGGCAAAGTCGTTGGGTCCTACTACGGTCTTGATGGTGAAGTGGCGGTAGTCTTTCTTGGAGGGCTTGCCATCCACAAAGCATACCATAGCCGCCACCGGATTGGTACCTTGTATATTGGAGTTATCAAAGCACTCGATCCTGCGGGGCAATGTCTTGATCTGCAGATCCGCCTTGAGTTTGATCAGCACACGGTCTTTACGTGAGGTAGTGGCCGACGACTCTGCGGCCTTACGCTCCGCCTTCTCACGTCGGAAGTACATCACGTTTTTCATGGACATGTCCAGCAGCTTTTTCTTATCACCAATCTGCGGAATAGTTATATCCAGCTTCAGGTCAATATCCGGCTTTAGGTTTGAGATAAGTTCTTTGGCCTGGGTGCCATACTGCTCCCGCATCTCCACAATCATCATGGTGAGTATATCCTCATCGCTTTCATCCAGCTTTTTCTTTACCTCGAAGGTCTGCGTAGCTACTACATAGCCGTTGGTGATCTTCATGAAGTTGAGGTACGCCGCATCTTCGTCCGATACAATGGTGAGTACATCTACATCGCCAATACGTGGGTTCACTACCGTAGCCTTACTCTTAAAATCATCCAGCAGTTCAATCTTGGTTTTCCATTCGTGCGCCTGCTCAAAGGCCATCTGCTCGGCTGACTCCAGCATCCGTTGCTTGAAGTACTGATGCGGCAGCGACAAATTCCCTTTCAGGATGTGGTTGATCTGGTCAATCTGTACGTTGTACTCTTCCTCCGATATTTTAGCCTCACAGGGCCCTTTGCAGTTGCCTATATGGTACTCCAGACATACCTTAAACTTACCGGCCTCTACGTTTTCACGCGAGAGGTTCAGGTGGCACGACCGGAGGTTGTACAACGACTTGAACATATCCAGCAGCGCGTACATAGCCCGCAGGTTAGCAAACGGGCCGTAATACGTCCCGGCAGTGCGGTCGATCCGGCGGGTGGTCATTACCCTCGGAAAACGCTCATTCGTAATCAGTATGAAAGGATAGGTCTTATCATCGCGCAGTAGTATGTTAAATCTGGGCTGAAAACGCTTGATCAGCTGATTCTCCAGCAACAGGGCATCCCACTCTGTAGGTACTATCGTAAATTCAATCCGCCGGATCTGGCTCACGAGCCGCTTGGTCTTGCGGTCGTGCTGATTCGACTTTACAAAGTAGCTGCTCACCCGGTTTTTCAGGTTCTTGGCCTTACCTACGTAGATCACTTCATCTTTATCATCAAAATACCTATATACCCCCGGGTCTGACGGTATTCTGGCAAGCTCCGCTTTATAATCAAAATCAGCCATTATCTATAATTAAAAACCAAGAGGTAGATATATCAAAATCACAAATGAAGGGTGAAATATAAGCCTCTAAAAAGTAGAAGCAAGGTGTAAGATTAGTAGTGACCTGCCTACTGCTTAGTGTAGGCTCCGGCCACTCTTCCTGCCTAAATAAAACAACCGTACCAAATGAAAAGTTGCTTCCCGCACCCGCACATATGCTTCGGATTGGGCCTCCTGAAGGCGCTGGGGGCGGTTCAGAATCGATACCGCATAGGCTATGCCTGCCTCTCGTGCTTCTTCGGGCGAAATGAGCAAAGTACCACATACTACGGCCAGTGGTACCTCCTTCTCCTGACACAGGTCAGCCAGCCCTTTTACCAGCTTTCCACTTAGTGTCTGATGATCTACCTTTCCTTCGCCGGTAATGACCAGATCCGCCTTCTCTACCTGCTCAGCCAGGCGGGTCTGCTCCATTACAATCTGTACCCCTTCGCGTAAGGTAGCGTTCAGAAACCATAATGCCCCGGCCCCTACCCCACCGGCCGCTCCTGCTCCGGGCGTAGAGCTGACATCCTTTCCGAAGGTACTTGTCGCTACCTGCGCCAGATTACGCAGCCCTGCGTCCAACTGTTGTACCATCTGAGGATTAGCTCCTTTCTGCGGACCATAGATACAGGCAGCGCCCTTCTCCCCATACAGCGGATTGGTAACGTCGCAGGCCACTACTATGGATACCTGCCGCAGTAGTGGATCAACTCTTGAAGTGTCGATAGACGCAATCGCTTCCATAGACTTGCCTACGGGTGGAAGTACTTTCCCTGTCCCATTCAGGAATATATAGCCAAGAGCCGCCGCCATGCCGATACCTCCATCGGTAGTAGCGCTGCCTCCAATGCCTAGTATTATGGTACTAACGCCTCTGTTAAGAGCATCCTTTATAAGTTCGCCGGTACCGTAGGTCGATGTCAGTAGCGGATTGTACTCCTGTGGAGCCAGTAGTCTCAAACCGGATGCCGCAGCCATCTCCATATAGGCCGTAGTGCTATCCGCTGATAGGCCATACTCCGCGCTGATAGGTCTTCCTAAGGGATCACTCACCTGTACGGTGACCAGCCTCCCACCGGCATTTTGTGTAAGTACTGTGGTAGTACCTTCGCCCCCATCAGCCAGGGGAACAGTCGTTACCTCAGCCGCAGGATGAGCCAGCAGAATACCTTCCCTGGCTGCCCGACAGACTTCTTCAGCTTCCAGTGAGCCACGAAATTTATCAGGAGCGACGAGTATGTGCATGTCAGTGGGGTTAGGATGGGTGATGCGTTCTACTAAAGAATATGCCGGAAGATTTCTCCCCCGGCATACCGTATCAATTCTATAAAACCTGAATTAGAACAGGGCACCTTCGTCATCGGATACCGATGGGGCCACGTACGTATCGTTAGGATCGAAATAGACGCCGCCACAATCCAGCTTATAGTCGGCAGGTTTGTTGAATGCTCCCTTCTGGTACTGTACCAGCGAAGGGTCAGCGTATACCTTCTGCATGTACATGGCCCAGGCTGGCATCGCAATACGCGCTCCCTGACCATAGGCTATGGTACGGAAGTGGATACTACGATCCTCACCCCCTACCCACAGGCCCGATACCAGGTTATGGGTCATACCCATAAACCAACCGTCGGAGTAGTTGGAGGTAGTACCGGTTTTGGCCGCAATCTCATTATCCTTGGTAATACCAAAGCTGTGCAGACGCTGGGCTGTACCACCCGGATCTTCCACCGCGCCACGCATGATGTACAGCATGTTGTAAGCTACAGTAGAGCTAAGCTCCTGATTGGCCTTGGGGAAAAACTCCTGCAGGAGATTACCATATCTGTCTTCGATACGCAGGATGGTCATGGGCTCCGTACGGTACCCGCCATTCACGAAAGAACAGTAAGCTCCTACCATCTCATATACCGACACATCACTGGTACCTAAGCATAGGGCTGGTTTAGCGTCCAGCTTACTGGTAATACCTAACTTATGGGCGTATTCTACTACTGTATTGGGCTTTACCTGCTTCATGATAAAGGCACTCACCGTATTCACCGACTGACCAATCGCCTGCCGAAGTGACAACGACTGGTAGGAATACCTACCCGTTGAATTCTTGGGAGTCCAGCTACCGGGTACTCCATCCGCCAGCGTAAACGTGATTGGCTGATCCGTAACGTGGGAGCAGGGAGTCAGAAAGTTTTTGTCCAAGGCCGACACGTACACAAATGGTTTAAAGGTAGAACCGGGCTGGCGCTTACCCTGCCGTACGTGGTCGTATTTAAAGTGCCGGAAGTTGATACCCCCTACCCAGGCCTTGACGTGGCCATTGCGGGGATCCATAGACATAAAGCCGGTACGCAGGAAGTGCTTGTAGTACCTGATGGAATCAATGGGGCTCATAGTTACCTCCTTTTCCCCATCCCACGAGAACACCTTCATCTTGTAAGGAGTCCGCATCACCTTCATAGCTTCTTCTTCGCCTAACTCTCTCTTGAGGCTAATATAGCGCGGCGAGTTACGGATAGCCCTCTCTATAAAGCCTTTCATCGGCTTTCCTTCCTCATCAATCCAGGGATCCCGGCCTTTCCAGTGATCAAAGAACAGTTGTTGCTGCTGCTTCATATGCTCCTTTACGGCCTCCTCAGCGTAACGTTGCATGCGCGAATCAATGGTGGTATAGATGCGTAGCCCGCTGGTATACAGGTCAAAATCAGTATCGTTGTCCTCATTGTACTGCTCTACCCAGCTCTTGAGGGTAGACTTCAGGGACTCCCGGAAGTAGGGAGCAGGTCCGGTATTGTGGCTCTCCAGAGTGAAATTTACATCCAGTGGTCTGGCCTTATATGCCTGATATTGCTCTTCGCCCAGGAAGTCGTACTTAACCATCTGCGAGAGTACAGTATTACGCCGTAGCAGCGCCCGCTCGGGAAAACGTACTGGATTCCAGAACGTAGGATTCTGCAGCATACCTACCAGAAGGGCCGCTTCGTGTACATCCAGGTTCCAGGCATCTTTGTTGAAGTACGTCCGGGCAGCTACCTTAATACCATAGGTATTGTTACCAAATGAGTTGGTATTGAGGTACATCATCAGGATCTCGCGCTTGGTATACTTCCGCTCGAGGATCACCGACAGGATCCATTCTTTGGTTTTGGCAATGATAGTACGTACCAGAGGTACATCCCCCAGTAGTCCACGGTACTTCTCGGTACGGGTCTCAAACAGGTTTTTGGCCGTTTGCTGGGTTAAGGTACTACCTCCCCCGGAGCTTGACTTTCCAGTCATTACCCCCGTAACGGCGCGTCCCAGGCTTCGTACATCTATACCGGAGTGCTTGATAAATCGGGCATCTTCAGTAGCCAGTAGCGCCTCGATAAGTCGGGGCGACACCTGATCAAACTCAATGGGAGCCCGGTTTTCCAGGAAGTATTTACCCAATGACTTACCATCTTCTGAGATAAGTTCGGACGCTAATTCATTTTTGGGGTTTTCGAGGGTCTTCAGGTCTGGCATTCCGCCGAACAACCAGAAGAGGTTAACGCTGACAGCAAAAATATAGAAGGCGAATAGAGCCAGACTGATGGCAGCCAGACGCCAGATATTGACAATGATTCGCTGGTACTTTCCCCGCTGTAACTCAATCATGTGTATACTTTTAAATATTTATTGAGGGTCTATGCTTCAGGCAGGTTTTGAGCCTGACACTATCAAATGTACCGGAAGCTATTTCTCCTACTTTTACAATATAGCAATATAGTAGTGCAAAGATAGCATTTTCAGAACTTCCGGCGTACGGATGCCTGACCGGTCACCTCGAGCATTTCCTGTACCCGTGGTAAAAGGGAGCTGTCAGGATACAGACGGATAAACTCGTTAATGGCCTGCAGATACGCGTCTCGTCCCTGTACTTTCCCGATCAGGAATATCCGTAACAAGGCAAACTTATCTTCGAGTGGCCCGCCCTGGTTCTGGGCAAGAGCATTTTCGACCTGGGCTAATCCTTCCGAGTAGTTGCCTGCCACGTACAGCTCGTACACCTTATCGTAGGACTTGGCCGGAGCCGTAGATGCAGTAACCGCTCCGTCTTCGGAAGCCTTAGGGGTCTGGTTCAGCAAACGAGCGTAGGTAGAACCAGGATATTCTGCCAAAAGTTTATCCTTCCACTGGGAGCGTGTCTTGTCCTGCTCCGGCAGCGACAGGTACAACAGGTAGTACAATTCTTCGCGGTACTCCGTCTTAGGATAATCTTTGAGCAAGCGACTAAACGAAGCCACTGCCTTATCGGACTCTTTCAGATCAAACCTGTATATCTTGCCCAGCCGGTAGAGGGCATCTTCCTCTCTTTTCATCGAGGCAGCAATAGCCGCATCGCCAACCGGAACCTGACGTCGTAGCTCCTCCCGGCGGGCCTGCCACTCGGGTGAGCCTTTGGTCATGGCCGAGGCAGCCAGCGGGTTTGCCTGGGGTTGTCCGGGTCCGGCCAGAGCCTCCTGCCCCGCTGAGGCAAAAGACCGGTTGTCCTTGGTGGTGCGACGCCAGTCGTCCTCCAGAGGACGATTGCCCCATAACCTCCGGAACTCCATGCGCCCCTGATTAACCAGTACGGGATCATACAGCTCCCAGCGGCGCTCATTACCGGCGCCCAAAGGTACCCCTGCACCAGCGGCGGAGTTGTTAGAAGCTACCAGAGCCTCCTGAGCCTTACGAAGAAGCTGTTGCTTGTGCTCTTCTTCAGCTTCAATAATGGCATCTATCTTACGATCCAGCGCAACCGGATTCATCTGGGCCAACTGCTGCAGGCTATCTTCGGTACGGACGATGGTCAGCTGCGTCACAAACTCATCCAGTGCTTTCTTACGATCCGAAACCAGCCGGTACTCCCGTGCCTCCTTGGGAAGCACTACCAGGGCACTATCGTAGTAGGCTTTGGCTGCCTCGTAGTTGTCCAGGCGGTCGTAGTTGATACGGGCCAGCTCGAGGTAGGTATAAGGTACTTGTTGGGTGTTGGCACCGGCTACCGCAATGGACCTGTGCAGATAATCCAGCGCCTGAGGATACTGCTCCCGACGCTCTGCCAGCAGCCCCATGGTATAGTAGATGCGGTCACGAAGGTCGTTGTTCTTACGGTCACGCAGCATTCTGTCAAACCCTACGGACGTAAGGTCAGTCCGGGGGTTCAGTAATACCTGGTTCTGCAGCGAATTCATGCTGGCATTGAACGCCAGGTCGTACGACGGGCGGTTGCGGCTGACACTGCGGTAGTGCTCATTGGCCAGGGCGTACTGCCCGATGCGGTCATAGAGCTGGCCGGCTACGTAATGAAGCCGGGCCGTTGAAAGTGATTTTTTCAGTAACGGGAATGTCTGTTCCAGAATGGCTACGGCCGTCAGGTGTTCTCCCCGCTGCTGATGCAGGTACGCTTTGGCCAGATAAAAATCACGGGTAGCCTCCCTGGTAAGCGACTGCTGCCGCAGGTATTCCGACACATTAAGAGCATTGGAAAAATCGTTGCGGGCAATGTAGGCGCGCATAAGCCAGATAAGCGCTTCATTTTTATCATCCTCGTCACGGCCATTGGCAAATACATACCGGAGGGCCTCCTGGCCATCGTCCCACTGCCCCAGGTACAGGCGCGACTTTCCAATAAGAGTATAGCTATTGTCCAGCCACTTGCTGTTCTGGTGACGCTCAGCTACGATAGATGCTTTCTTGATGGCGTCTTCCAGCTGAGGCTTTACTTTGACAGCCTGTACGGAGTCAAAAGGTAACAGTATGGGCAGCAACTGGTTATAATCATCACGGTAGGCCTTGTAGATCTCCCGCTCCGCTTCGTTGAGGCTATTGCGCGAAATATAGTAGGCATTGTACTTGGCGGTAAGATTATGAAAAGCCACGCTACCGGGCCGGTTGCTATACTGCGAGCATCCTGATAGCGCACCTACCAGTGCAGTCATGGCTCCCAGGCGCCTAAGAAACGAGAAGGTATGCTGGATCACAGACACGTGATTTCAAAGATTTAAATAAAGTATCTGGCTGTATTAAGAACGTAAATTCTGATAATTACGTATCGAAGATAATGCCAATTCCGAAATTAGAGGCAACTTTACTCCCTATTTCCACCGGGCTTAGACATAAACCAGCATGAGCGACCCAAAACAAGACAATTTGGATAAGACCCGCCATCGTACCAACTCCTACGTCCGGTACTCAGGCCTGGCTTTTCAGATGCTCGGTACCATACTGGTATTCACCTATGCTGGGTATAAGCTTGACGAGTGGCAGCAGAATAAAGTTCCGGTCTGGACGCTGATCCTGTCGCTGCTGTCTATCGGCGGCTCTTTATATATGTTTATACGGGGTCTCCCCAAGAATTAACTAACTCATCTCTTCCATGCTGAGAAGCATTCTGGCTACTGCCCTTCTGGGAATTGTATTTTTTCTAGCTCAAAAAACTGAACTCGGCCGGTTTATCCATCAATGGATCTGGTATATACTAGCTTTTTTTCTGGGAGTTTCGATACTGATTCATCGCCTTATGGAAATTGGTTTTCGGAATAAGCGTGAAAATTTCGTTCCCTTCTACATTTCTACTATAGTAGCCCGGCTCCTGCTGTGCATGATTTTCGTAGCCTTTTTTCTGTACAGAGGCGTTCCTGATCAAAAGATCTTCATAATTAACTTTCTTGTACTCTATTTATTTTATACGAGCTTTGAAATATATGGTTTGTATAGTAACTTGCGCCGCGATTTATAACGCATAGTCATAACAAGCTTTATGTTAATTCATATCCGCCGATATTTTACAATTGCCATTGCGGCAGCTCTATTGATTTCCAATCCCTTAAGGGCTCAGCACGAAATCATTGACACCACCGCCGCCGAAGTGCCTAACTACGAAGAGCACGCCGAGCAGCATAGTCCCGGACACGACGAAGAGGAGGAATTTAACATTGGTGAAATGATCATGCACCACATTGCTGACTCACACGAGTGGGAGTTTGCACATGGGCTGGTGGCTCCTCTCCCGGTAATTCTTTATTCGCCGGATCGTGGTGTGGAAGTATTCATGTCCAGCAAGTTTCACAACGATCAGCACGAGTACAACGGCTACCGTCTTACCCACGATGAGAAAGAGGTAATCGTACCCGTTGATGAGTCACGTACGGTTTATGATTTTTCCATTACCAAGAACGTAGCCTCCATGCTGATCAGCGCTGTACTGCTGCTGCTTATATTCGGAGCTGTGGCCAAAGCCTACAAGACACGCCCCGGCAAGGCTCCGCGTGGGTTCCAGTCGGCAATGGAGATCATCATCCTTTTCATTCGCGATGAGGTAGTTAAGCCCAATATCGGCCCTACCTACGAGAAGTACCTCCCGTACATGCTGACGTTGTTCTTCTTTATCCTGATCAACAACCTGCTCGGTCTGCTACCTGGTGCGGCTAACCTTACCGGTAACATTGCCATTACGCTGACACTGGCCGTCCTGACGTTCATCATCGTGCATATCAATGCCAACAAGCATTACTATATGCACCTTTTCAAACCAACCGGTGTACCTGTAGCCCTGCTGCCTGTCATGGTACCGGTAGAGATCGTGGGTGTATTTATGAAGCCCTTCTCCCTGATGGTTCGTCTTTTTGCGAACATTACCGCGGGTCACATTATCCTGTTGAGCCTTTTTGGTCTGATATTCATTTTCAAGAGCCTGGCGCTGGCACCGGTAGTTTCGCTGTTCGCCCTGTTCATGAACTTCATCGAGATCATGGTAGCCTTTATCCAGGCGTTCATCTTCACGCTGCTGTCATGCATGTACATCGGTAGTGCCATCGAAGATAACCACGAAGCCGACCACGGCATCGGTCATTAATCAGTAATCTTTTGTTTTTTAATTAATATATCTCTAAACGAACACAATTATGTTGCTTCAAATTTTGCTTCAAGCTGCTGAGCAGAGCGGTGTAGGTCTTGCAGTAATGGGTGCTGGTCTTGGCGCTGGTCTTGCTGTACTAGGTGCTGGTCTGGGTATCGGTCGCATCGGTGGTAGCGCTATGGAAGGTATCGCCCGTCAGCCTGAGGCTGCAGGTCGTATCCAGACTGCTATGCTTGTAATCGCGGCTCTTATTGAGGCGGTGGCTCTTTTTGCAGCCGTTATCTGTCTGCTTATCTCTTTCAATCTGTAATAACAGATCAGGAGGCCTGAGCTTCATCTGCATTAGGCGATGAGGTGGCAAAAAACATTCCGTGGGGGCATTAGGCCTCCACGGACTTAATTTAGAAACAAAAGGTTTAAGAATATTTTGCGGCTGGCATGGAGTAACCTGTACCTTTCAGTCATTCGAGTTACTACCGGGTTCCTGCCTACTAAACATTACTACTTTACACTTTAAAATCCTTAAAAGCTATGTCATTGCTTACCCCCGCCATTGGTCTTTTGTTTTGGATGCTGGTGGTGTTTCTGTTGCTGGTAGTGGTTCTTCGTACGTACGCCTGGAAACCCATTATTGCCGGACTCAAAGACCGTGAACACGAAATACAGAGTGCCCTGGACCTGGCCCAACAAACCAAAGCCGAAATGGCTAAGCTGCAGGCTGACAATGCCAAGCAACTCGCCGAAGCCAACGCCAGCCGCGACCGCATCATCCGGGAGGCTAAAGAAGCCGCTGACCGTATGATTGCCGAAGCTCGCGATAAAGCAGCCGTAGAAGGTCAGAAAGTACTTGAAAGCGCCCGTGAGACCATCCGTAACGAGCAGCAGGCAGCTATCACTACCATGAAGAAAGAAATAGCGGCCCTGTCGCTGCAGATCGCTGAGCAGGTACTGCGTCGTGAACTGAGTGATAAGACTTCACAGGAGAAACTGGTAGCTGAGCTGGCTTCCAACGCTCATCTTAACTAATACTGGCTCCGCCTTTGAAAGGCGATATTTATAGAACTAAACTACGTGAAGTACCATCCGTACTTCATCCAAAAATAAAAGAATATGTCAGTAGGTGCCGTTGCAACACGATACGCTCAATCACTGATTGACCTGGCCCAGGAAAAAGGTGTTGTGGAGACTGTATATAAGGATATGCAGCTTTTCAGGAATACCGCCGTCGAAAACAGGGGTCTTATGCTTGCCCTAAGTAGCCCGGTGGTACGTCACGAAAAAAAACTGGGTATTCTGAAAGGTTTGTTTCAGGACAAGGTTGATCCGGTTTCGTTTGCTATCTTTAGAATTATTACCCAGAAAAACCGGGAATCAATTCTGGATGCCATAGCCGACGAATACATCAAGATCTATAACGATTACAAAGGAATACAAAAAGCTACCGTAGTGACTACTACTCCCCTTACAGCGGAGCTTCGTCAGCAGTTTAGCAAGATAGTCGCTGAGGCTACCGGCAAAACGGTTGAACTCGAAGAAAAGGTAGATTCTAAACTGATCGGAGGTTTTGTGCTTCGGGTAGGCGACCGCCAGGTAGATGCCTCGCTCCGTAGCCGCCTTAACAACCTCAAGCTTCAGCTTATCGGCTAAGATTTCATTTTTTATCTGTATAATTTGGAAAGACCCTGCTGCTTTGCGGCTGGGTCTTTTTTTGCTGCCTGTTGAGCTACTTCCTGAATAGTAGCCAGCCTACCTTACATCCTAAAGCCGGGTACAGCCGAAATGATCTACCCGGTTGTTCGTATAATAGGCTCCACCTCTGAAAAGTGGTACGCCCGTCTGTTCCATCGATCCAGACATCCCTGTACCGGGTACCTATCCCACCAAACAGAGCAAGTACCCATAGCTTGCCCATCCACTGAATACCGTCCTTTACCCGCAGGTCATATATATTTCTCCGTAATGTATGGTCCTGTTCATTCAGTACCGAAGGCTGGTTAGTAGTCCTGAATTCGGTCGAGAACTTATTATAATGCTTCACCGCGCCATATAGTCGGGCTGTCCTGGCAAAGTGGGGACGCTGGTACTTGCGCCATTCCAGCCGGCACAACCAGATACGGGAGTTTCAGACTCATATGGATTAGAGGCAGGATGACCAACACCCGCTTCTGCATGCAACCCAATTCGCTCACCTACCAGCACCTCTGTTCCCAGCGTGATGGTATACAGATTGACCAAGTATTCCGCAGGAGCCACCTTAACGACTACTCCACGTAGCGCTGGCTGAGGGGTATTATCGCTATCGACTGGTAGTTGTAAGGCAGCCAGAAAGCAGGGCAATAAAGAAGAGGTTTTGCATAGATAGCGGCTATATGTACTTGTCTACTAATAGGAAATAAGTTAGGTAACGATTATACAACAACTTATTACTACTCAAAAATGTAACCAAGACACTTTGGGCATCCGCCTCCACATATATGCCTGTAAACCTTTAATTTTCTACAATATAAGCAGGATAAGTATTTCCTTTCCTTAGTCATTTGTATATATCCAGTTACATTATATATTATATTTTTATTAGCGATAATATAATTCTGCCAAGTCACACCTCATCTTCCCTCTGTACTGGCGTAATTATTTAAAAGCTCTAAACATATACATTTAGAAAGGAAGTATGAAGAAAGAGGAAATTCACCTTGGAGATATTAATCGTTGGCTCATCGGGCAAACGACGTGGGAGTTTATGATAGAAGTTGTAATACGGACGGTACTCATTTATATCTTCCTGTTATTGATAGTACGGTTGATGGGCAAGCGAATGTCAGGCCAGATCACCCTCACCGAAATGGCTGTTATGATTACCCTTGGTGCCATTGTATCACCGGTGATGCAGTTACCCGACCGAGGTATTCTGTTTGGGGTACTGGCCCTAATCTGTGCTCTCATTTTCCAGCGTCAGTTTAACCTATGGACCGTTAAAAACCACCGGGCTGAAGAAATTACGCAGGGGAAATTATCCATGCTGGTGAAAGATGGCAAAATCGTAGTCGAAGAGCTGAATAAAACGTACATCACTCACCAGCAGCTGTACGCTCTGCTTCGCCAGAAGAACATCTACAACCTGGGTAAAGTCAAACGGGCTTATCTGGAAGGGTGTGGTGCATTCAGTGTATTCGTAGAAGAAGATGACAAGCCCGGACTTCCTATATATCCGGAGTTTGATCAGTCTATAAAACAAAGCCAGAATAAATTGGATGGATCGGTAAAGGCCTGCTGTAACTGCGGACATGTACAGGAGGGGGCCAGAGAAAATATCCAGTGTACCAACTGTGGTGCCACCGACTGGACCCATACCTACCATACCAGAGAAAATGAACTGCAGACTAATTGAGTAAAAACCTATGATGCCGGATAATATAAGCCTCAGTGATTGGGGGAGAATAATAATGGGGGAAGTCCCCGCTGCATTTTACATAGAGATTATCATTCGTGCTCTTCTTGTGTACATACTGCTCATGGTATGTATGCGTGCCCTGGGCAAACGAATGGCTAAGCAAATCAGCCGGATTGAAATGAGTGCCATGGTAGCCCTTGCTTCGGCAATAGGTGTACCTATTCTGGTTGCGGACAGAGGTATGTTACCTGCCTTCATATGTGCCGCTGTTGTAGTACTTATCACCAGACTTATCGCCATGATTAGTGTACGTAACCAACGGTTTGAACAGCTAACTCAGGGTGATATAGACATACTGGTAGAAGATTCGGTAATGAATATTAAGCATATGGAGGGAGTACTCATCAGCCGTGAGCGGCTCTTTACTGAACTACGATCACGCAATATACCTCACCTGGGTCATGTGAGACGCGTGTACCTGGAGGCGGACGGAAACTTTTCTGTTATTCAGCAGGAAAAACCAGTTCCGGGTCTTGTTACGCTACCTTATTGGGATACGGAGTTTATTAATGAGAAGCTGAAGTCAACAGATGTTGTCATCTGTAATAATTGTGGTACGCGAAAACCAGATCATAGTACCCAGAATGGTAGTACCCGCTGTCCCAATTGTGGCAAAGCTGATTGGGTACAGGCATCGATTGACCGATAGCTACTAGCACTATTTTTAATCTGAGATCAAGTATAGCATGAAATTCAAGACTAATATATCAGTACCCCTGGCCTTCTGTATCTGCCTGCTATCCTTTTTGTCAGGATGCAGGCCTTCCGATGCAGATCTTAAGGCAGATTTCATTGCCAAGGCCGAACGGGAAAAAGACTTCCAGGGGGTGTCATTTGTCGTTGAGGAAGGAATCGTTACCATCAATGGCGTTTGCCCGTCCGAAAAGTCGAAAAAGAAGGTAGAAGAAACGGTGAAAGGAGTACATGGGGTGAAAGATATTGTCAGCCATATTACCATCGCTCCTGTTACAATCGGTACCGACCATAACCTCAAAACGAGTGTAGACAGTGTACTTAAGAAATATCCGGCAGTAGAGGCTTCAGTGGCGGACAGCATTGTTACTCTGAGCGGTAAAGCCCAGGACAACAAAAAGTCCGAAGAGCTATTGACAGCTATTAAGTCGCTTCAGCCCAGAAGCATCATCTATCAGGTAACTACTGCGCAGTAGGCTCATCACCTGTCATACTACTATTGAAGGCCTGTGTTCTCTATTGGACACAGGCCTTTTTATGAGAAGCCTGGTAGGTACTATATGCACGGTCAAGGCTAATTTTTGTACCTTAGTTTTCATGAATATCCTGGAAGAAGTACGGAAAGTAGACTTGCTGCGGGTAGTGCAGGACCTGGGACTGGACCTGCATCTGCACCGGAAGATTGTTTGTCCCTTTCACGAAGAGAAAACGCCGTCGCTGGTACTATATCCCCAGACTAACACCTACTACTGCTTTGGCTGCGGCAAACGCGGTGACGTGATCCACTTTTACGCTGGCTATACACAGCAAGAGTACAAGGCAGCTATGCACGAACTGGCTTACAAGTACGTATCGGGTTATGTACGAAGGGGTACTCCCCCGCCCCAGCGTATTCCTCCGCGCCCCGTAATACCCGCTGACCACATACCTGATACGAAAGTGTATGTGTACCACCCCCTGCACAGCGAGATTTACGAATCGCTTAAAAAGTACTGCGAAGAACAACCCGAAACCGACATCTCCCGGCAGGCCTACGCCTACCTGCACAGCCGGGGCTTCACCGACTATACACTCCGCCGGTTCGGGATATTTGTTATTAAAGATTATCACGCGGCCAGCTACTACCTGCGCTCGCAGTACGCCATGGCCGACCTGCGCGAGTGCGGCTTATACAACGAGAAAGACAACCTGATTTTCTACAAGCACTGCATCATCATCCCGTACTACCAGAAAGAAAAGCTGGTGTACCTGCAGGGGCGGATTATAGGTACTCCCACCGACAAGACGCCCCGTTACCAGTTCCTTAATGGAGTACCTATTACGCTATTCAATGCCGATATGCTGCGTAAGGTACGGACGGGCCATACAATATACCTCACCGAGGGAGCTTTTGACTGCATGACACTGGTACAGCAGGGGCATCCGGCCGTTAGCCTGGGTAGTGTTACTATGTTTAAGCGCGAGTGGGCTAAGCTGTTTCAGCGGTTCGAGGTATGCTTCTGGTTTGATAACGATCCGGCCGGTCAGCACGCCGCCAAGGCCTACCACGACATTTTTGAGCTATCCGGCATCAGTACTCACTCCAGGTCGGTCAGGGATGGTTACAAAGACGTGAACGAGTACTTTACCCGGCGTGAACAAGAGTAGCTATCGGGCCAGGATCCGTTTCAGCTCCTTTACGTTGCCGATCAGGATCAGGTGATCGCCCGGCTTCAGCTCTATGTCGGGATGTACATCTAGCTCCAGTTTCTTGACCTTACGCGCGTGCCCCAGAAGGCTCTTTTCGTTCTCCACGTGTACGTAGGCTACTACCTTTAGGTTACTGGATCGGGTAAAGCCGGTTTCGGACAGGCGCTGGTAGTAAAACCGCTGCGGTATCCGCAGCTCCAGCATGGCCGACTCATCGCATATTTCGTAGGAGTTCTCTACCTGCGGGATGGTCAGTCGCTTGGCAACCTTCTCGGCCGAGTCCTGCTCGGGTAGGAGTAGTTCATCCACTCCCAGCGCCTCAATCACCGTACGGTGCGTATCGTTTATAGCTCTACCGATTAGTTTTTTTACCTTCATCTGCTTCAGCAAAGCTGTTACCAGTACCGAAGCTGCAAAGTCTTCCCCAATAGCTACTACTACCACATCCATTTCTTTCAGGGGAAGCGAGTTGAGGTTCTGCAGATCGGTGAGGTCCATCGCTACGGTATGAGTAATTCTGTCTTTAAGGCCCTCGACTTTACTCATATTGATGTCGACCCCTATTACCTCATGCCCCATCGAAGTAAGCTTCATTGACAGGGCGGCCCCGAAGTTACCAAGGCCTACTACTAGAAATTTCATATATGTATTGTCATTGTAAAAGCCAGGCTATGCCGAAAGGCGACCTGCATGTACTACTAAAACGTCCCCGCGCCCCCTACTGTTATTAGCTGATAAAAATGGTCTCTTTGGGATAATGGTAGTTCTTGGCAAGAGCCCTTCTCGAGAAGGCTACGAACAGGGTAAAGGTACCTACCCGCCCGATAAACATGACCACCACCAGTACCAGCTTGGCCGTGTCCGACAGCAGCGGCGTAATGCCTAGCGTAAGCCCAACGGTACTGAAGGCCGAGAAACATTCAAAGGCTACGTTGATCAGGAGCTTTTCGGGCTCCAGCACCGTGATGATCAGGATAGCCGGCCCTATCACCAGCAGGGACAGCGTTATGATGGCAAAAGCCCGGCGTACCGACTCGTTGGCAATCTCGCGCCGACGAATCTCTACCCGATCCTTCCCCTTCGCAAGACTCAGTACGTTCAGCACCGCCAGGGCAAAGGTGGATGTCTTTACCCCGCCCCCCGTAGAAGCCGGCGACGCTCCGATCCACATCAGAAGCAGGTAGATCAGGATGGTAGCGGGCTGCATCAGACTTAGATCAAAGGTATTAAAACCGGCCGTACGGGGCGTCACTGCACCAAAGAAGGCCGTGGCGACCTTCCCCTCCCAGGTCGTGTGATCGTACAGGATGCCGTAGTACTCCGTGATAAAAAACGTAATGAATCCAACTACCAGCAGGATGACCGTCGTCGTGATGACAATGGAGGTATTGGCACTTACCGTACGCGGCAGATGGTAGAATGACCTCCCGTACACCACCCACGCAAAGGTCTGCAGAATATAGTGCCGGATATATTTATAGAAATCCACTACAATAGGATACCCGATACCACCTACTATAACCAGAGCACAGATTACCAACTGAAAATCATAATCGGTACTGAGTGCCGGGTTGAAAAGCCCGTTGGGTGTAGTAGAAAATCCTGCATTACAAAAGGCGGATACCGAATGGAAGATGGAGAACCTGACCTGCTCGCCAACCGTATCAAACAAGGTACGATCAACGGTCAGGAAGATACCCAGCGCCCCCAGTGCCTCGACCAGCAACGTAATCACGATAACCTGTGACAGCGACCGGAACGTGTCGCTCACCCGCTCCGCCGTCACGTACTCCCTCAGGAAGAGCTGGTTCTGCAGCGAAAACCCGCCCTTATAGAGGTACCCCAGAAAGCTGGTAAATGATAGTATCCCCAATCCCCCCAACTGGATAAGACACAGGATAAAGAACTTGCCCAGGCGGGTAAACTCCATAGCGGTGTCCAGAGTAGTGAGCCCGGTTACGCATACCGCACTGACCGACGTAAACAGTGCATCCGTAAATGAGATACCGTGTACCGTAGCTCTAGGGAGTAGTAGTAACCCGCAGCCCATAAAGGATAGCAGGATAAAGCTCAGCGCAAAAGCCAGAGCCGGATTGAAGCCAAGGGTATAGATGGCCAGTACCTTCCGTGAGGTATCCAGCAGGATCAGCACAAAGCAGAGCAGCAGGCTCCCGTAGTAGCTCAACGAGTTAAGGTCGGGGCTGATCTGGATGATGCTGAACTTATAGACGCAAAAGCAGGCCAGCAGAAAATTCAGAAACCATAACGCCCGGCGAACAGATCTGCGTTCGGGTGGGTACCGAATGGTACGTAACGCCGACGTGATCGTAAAGCTTACCAGGTACAGCAGGTAAAGACTTGCAAAGTAGATGTACCCGACTATGTGCGAAAATCCTACGTCATATATAATGAGCAGGAATACGAACAGGCCTATGTAGAAAGTAATATCCTCAAAAAGGTTGTGTAGCCTTTTTAATGTTCGGTTCGTAAAGTTTCTGAAGTTCCAGTATAAACGTCTTGATAACATAATCAATAGTTACACAGTCGTGCTGATACTATTCAAGCTTACTACTACATCCCGCCGCCACTACTATATTGCTACCACCACTTGTCATACCCCTGCGGAGGCTGCCAGGTACTTTGTGGTTCGAAGTGCTTCCAGACCGTAGCCGAGATAGTACGTAACAGTTCATACCCGGCATTGTTACGAATCCACCTTTCATCCTTCTGATTTTTGGTAGTAACGCACAGGATATATTCACCATGCGGAGCGTGTACCAGCAGTACCTCCGACTTGGCCTGATTGACGGTACCATTCTTGGAGGCTACCTTCACATCGGAAGGTAGCTGCGACAGTGACTCCCCATCCCAGAACTGCCGGCCCAGGTAGCGGTACATCCGGTCGCTGATGTCGGGGCTGATGGCCTTTCCCTGCCTGATCATGACCATGAGCTCGGCCATTTCGCGGGGAGTAGTCTGTCCCCAGCCGTACCGGGTGCGGGCGGCCTCGCGCCCGGGTGTACGGGAGTTGACCCGCGTGCTGGCAAACCCATGCTGATCGAGCCATTGGTTTATAGTAGCCCCCCCACCCGCCATAGCCTGCAGCCACAGGCTACCGGTATTGTCACTCAGGGTAGTCATGAGCATGATCACGTAGCTGAGCGGGATGCGGGCGCTATCACGCAGTGAGCCTACCACGCCATCGTCGTAGTGCAGCGAGTCCCGGTAGGTGAGTGTCTGCTGGTAGCTGATCGAGCCCCGGTGTATCTTGTCAAACAGCCCACACAGGATAGGTACCTTCACCATACTAGCCGTCGGGAACAGGGTATCAGCATTGATTTCTACGACACGCCCCGACTTAAGATGACGTACATACACCCCTACCTCTCCCTCAAACCCCTGCAGGGCCGCCTCTACCTTACGGGTTAGTTCCTTATCAGTACGTGTCCTGCCTACCGACGAGGGCTGGGCCACAGCATAGGTACTTATTACCAGAAAGACGAGCAGAAGAGCTTTTTTCATAAGGCAGCTTTATAATTCCCGCTCAAAGTACAATACCCCTTCATAGGGATTGAAATTATAAGGTACGGTTTCGCGAAAGCCAAAGGCTTTGTACAAACCTACCGCATTGGGCATTTTATAGCCGATGGTATCCAGCTTGATGGTCTTGTAGTTCATGGTCCGGGCGGCATCGATCAACTGCTGCATCAGTGCCTTGCCAATACCCGCGCCCCGGTACTCCGGCCTGATGTACATCCGCTTGATCTCGCAGGTCCACTCGTTCTCGATCCGCCGCAGCCCCGCACATCCTACGTACGCTCCCCCCTCTTCTACCAGGAACAGGCGCCCCACGGGAGGGCCGTACATAGTAGGCAGTAAGGTCAGTTCGCCGTCAAAATTCTGAAACTGCAGGTCAAAATCCAGTGAGGCCGCGTACTCTTTGAAGAGTGCGATGGCTGCAAGATAGTGCTCTTCGGTATTTGCTTCTATGATTGTCCAGGTCATCATTCTAAAAAAACATACTACAATATGGAGTTGTAAATGTACCTCCTCTGCTTTTAGATAGTGAATAATCACCAAGATATTATCATGAAAAAACTACATCTCCTCCTTTTATTCCTATTCTTAGCGGTCGCGGCCCAGGCTCAAACCAATGCGCCGGCACGTTGGGATACGAATAAGGCCACAGCCTGGTACAAGAAGCAGCCCTGGCTGTTCGGATCCAACTACAATCCGGCCAATGCCATCAATCAGCTGGAAATGTTTCAGGCCGACAGTTTTGATCCGGCTACTATTGACAAAGAGCTGGCCTGGGCCGAGTCATTGGGTGTTAATACGGCCCGTGTGTACCTCCACGACCTGCTCTGGCAGGATCCGGCCGGCTTTACCAAACGCCTGGATCAGTTTCTGAGTATCTGTGCCAAGCACAAGATTCGCCCCATGCTGGTACTGTTTGACTCCTGCTGGGACCCACACCCGGCCCTGGGTAAGCAACGGGACCCGCAGCCGGGTATTCATAACTCAGGCTGGGTACAGAGCCCGGGTGCTGATGCCCTTACGGATGTATCGCAGTACCCACGGCTGGAAGCCTACGTAAAGGGTGTAGTAGGTGCTTTCAAAAACGATCCCCGTATCCTGATGTGGGATGTCTGGAACGAGCCGGATAATACCAATGGCAACAGCTACGGCAAGAACCATCTCAACCGGGAACCTGCCAACAAGGTAGCCATCGTGACCCGGCTGCTGCCGGAGGTATTCAAGTGGGCCCGCTCCGTCAACCCTACCCAGCCACTCACCTCAGGTGTATGGATATTCAGCAAGGACCGGGATATGAGCAAGCCAGAGAACTGGACTCCGATGGAGAAGGTCCAGTTTGTCAACTCCGATATCACCACCTTCCACCACTACGCCGACGTGGAGTCGTTTGAGCGGGTGATTAAGGAGCTTAAAGCGCAGGGACGTCCGCTGATCTGTACGGAATTTATGGCGCGCGGTGCCGACAGCAAGTTCCAGACTCACCTGCCCGTAGCGAAGAAGTACGACGTGGGTATGATTAACTGGGGATTTGTAGCCGGCAAGACCCAAACCTACATCCCCTGGGATAGCTGGCAGAATCCGTACGTCAACGGACGGGAGCCATCGGTATGGTTCCACGAGATCCTGAAACAAGATGGTACTCCGGTGGATGAAGAAGAAATTACAGCTATCAAAGCGGCCACCGGCAAGTTGAAGAAAGCAGCAGCAGCGTACTAAGTACATACTCATTATAAAAAGGAGCGGCTCACAGGGTGGTGAGCCGCTCCTTTTTATAGTGTTACTATCTACCGGCTGATCCAGCTAAATTCGTACTCCAGCTCAGGTACCCGGGTACGATCCGCTACGCGGCGCAGACGGGCGGGCAGAGCCATCAGGTAGTCACGAGCCCGCTCAGCCGTTTCGTTCAGATCCTTCACCTTATCGATCTCCCAGTCTTTGAGCAGCGAATCAAAGATATCAATATAGTCGTTGGTAGTATAAACCCCCAGACGTTGAGCGGCATCGGAGAAGTGAGAGAAGGTTTGTCCGATCTTTACTCCGCTTTCGCGCAGGAAGTGAGCCGGCATCACAATCTTCTTTTTCATCATATCTTCCAGCGCCAGCATCATCTCCGAAGGATCTACCTCAAATATCCGGCTCACAAACGCTTTATACGCTTTGGCGTGCCGCATTTCGTCGGAAGCGATTACTCCACATATCTTGGACAGGTGCGGGTTACCGTACTTCTTGGCCAGGGTGGCTGTACGACGGTGCGATACATTAGTAGCCAGCTCCTGGAACGAAGTATAGACAAAGTTACGATATGGGTCGCGACCGGTCTGGATGTCGAAGCCATCCGATATGAGGTACTGCGTCGAGACCTCCATGGCGTGCATATCTACCCGGCCCGACAGGTACAGGTACTTATTGAGCAGGTCACCGTGGCGGTTCTCCTCGGCTGTCCAGGCCCGTACCCACTTTACCCAGCCATCTTCGGGGTTACCGATCTGATCTATCCCTACTACATCCATCAGCCATGATTCGTAGGTAGGTAGTGCCTCTTCGGTAATGGTATCGCCAATTAATACAGCCAAATAATCGTACGGAAGTTCACGACAACTTTCCTGAAGCAGCTTTATTTCATTAAAGAAATCCTCTTTGGTTGAATCAGGCAAAAAATCCGAAGGTTGCCAGTATTCTTCTACAGGCCTGAGGTATTCTTCTATGAGCTCATCCAGCCTGGTGCCAATGAACCGCATCACCTCTAAGCGTGACGCTGATAGTTCCGTCTGCATAGTATATCAAATTATGAATATGGTAATAATCCTACAAATAACGCTATTTATACTTATAAGTATAGCAATATTTATAGTATTTAGTAATACAAATCCTTTTCCAGTATTTTCGCACAAAAATCAATCAAGCATGAAAAAAGTACTGGACTACCTCCTCAGTTGTATTTATCTACTGTACTTCGGTCTACAACTTCTTATATTCCATGTATATCAGGTAGTTGCCTACAACCTCTTCGGTAAAAAAGCGCATAAAAAATCCGTTGATCACTTCAACTTCATGCTTACGTACGGGCTGTACCTGACCGGTGCCAGTATTAAATTCGAAAAAAGGACCCAGCTCCCCACGGACCGCCCCATTATCTTTACCCCCAACCACCAGAGTACCTTCGATATTCCGGCTATCATCTGGTTTCTGCGCAGGTACCGGCCCCTTTTTGTTTCCAAAATAGAGCTAGCAAAAGGTATACCCGGCATCTCCTACAACCTCCGGAAAAGTGGCGCCGCCCTGATTAACCGCAAGGATGGCAAACAAGCCATCATGGAAATAGCCCGACTCGGCAAACATATCCAGGAGAACAACTACTCCGCGGTTATATTCCCGGAAGGTACCCGTACGGCCTCAGGTCAGATGCGTCCCTTCGCCGCGGGTGGACTAGCCGCTCTGCTCAAAAAAGCTCCCAATGCTTTGGTAGTACCCATTGCCATACAGGGTACTGGCCGCTTCAATCCTACCAAAGGAGTGTTTCCCCTGGTGTCATTTACGAAGCTCTCCTGGACGGTACTTCCGGGCATTGAGCCCGCGGGTAAAAAGCCCGAAGAAGTCGCTCAAATGGCTCAGGATGCTATTCAGCAGGTACTGGATGAGAAGGCCGACTAGTTAATCTGCCCATTTACATTGTTCCCTTACTTTCTAGGCGGCATACCCGCTTACAGCTCTTCCTGTGCCTTATTATATAAAAGATTTCTCCCATTAACATTCATTAACAATGCCGGATTAAACCTTCTCCCTTCATGGCTCTCTAACCCACAAAACCCATAATATGTATTAGCCATGAAAAAAACACTCATCCTGTCCGCTTTGTTTCTCCTGACTTTTATTGGCGCTTTTGCACAACGTTACGAGTACCCCGGCCAGCGCTATCCGGTTGGCGACAATGACCGCCGTGACAGCTATGTCATCAATGACATGCAGCGCGAAGCCCGCCGTCGTATAGCCATGGGTATCGAAAGTCAATCGCTCAGTCCTACCGAAGCCATCAGGCTCCTGGATGAGTACGATCGGATTCAGCTCCGCGAGCGCCGGTACCGCTCCAACCGTAACCTGACCAATCGGGAGACCCGGGAGCTGACCAATGACCTTGAGAATCTGATCCGTAAGATTCGCTACGAAAACCGCGACGGACAGCGTGCCGGATATGACCGCTCACCGTATCCCGGCAATTACGACCAACGTCGCGGCTGGTGATCATAGTTTAGTTGAAGGTTTAGGGTAGTACAGAAAGCGTATGGCAGTTTGCCGTACGCTTTTTTGATGTAGGGGTACTACCCCGGTAAGACAAAGAATCAGAGCTTGCGGACCAGCTTGTAGTGCGTACACCGAAACCCCTCCCGCTCGTAAAAACGGTGCGTATCCAGCCGGACCTGGTTAGAAGCGACTTCCAAATTGATGGCTCCGCGCCCCTCGGCAAACCTGACCAACTCTTCCAGTAGCTTTCTTCCAATACCCTGCGAGCGTAAGGCCGGATCTACGTACATTTCCTGAATCTCCCCTACCCGGGCTGCATGGTGTAACAGGGGCTGCACGTGACAACTGCCCATACCTACAACCCTTTCGTCCCACTGCGCTACCCGGTAGGCTATATCCGGATTGGAGAGATTTTGCTGGAATACCTGCGCAAAGGCAGTGCGGTCCAGTACTTCGTTTTCGAGGTCACAGAGCATCTGGTACAAGGTTTCCTCGTCGGAGTCCGTAGCGGTACGAATGTGCAGCATAGGTTTAGTACTTCTGCAGTTGGTCCGAGTCGTATACAAATACCCCCGTTTCCGGCTTCTGGGCCAGCGTTACCATAGCCCGGGCTACCCTGGCCGAGTCAATGGCTCGGTACTTGCGCAGGGGTCCCACCATCAGGGGCTTGAAGAACACAGCCAGTCCCTCGCCTATCTTCTCCCCCAGCCGGGTTTCCTGGCGGTTGCCCAGCAGCAGCGAAGGCTGGAAGATGCGCAGCGTTGGAAACTGAAGGGCTTTCAGTTCTTCCTGCACATCCCCTTTTACCTGATTATAGAAAAACATGGAGTCCGAATCGGCTCCCATGGCCGTTACGATGAGGTACTGCCGGGCGCCGTTCTGCTTGGCCAGCCGGGCTACCTGCAGCGGATATTCCAGATCTACCTTACGAAAGGCTTCCTTAGAGCCGGCTTTTTTCATGGTAGTACCCAGGCAGCAGAATATATCGTCGCCCCTGACCACGGCCGGATCGGGGTTACTGAAGTCGTACCTGATCTCTTTCAGTTTGGTATCCGAAATCCCCAAAGGGTTGCGCACCAGTACCCGTACTTCCGAATAGGCGGGCGAATCCAGCAGGTACTGTACTACCTGCTTTCCGATGAGGCCGGTGGCTCCAACGACAAGAGCCGTTTTGGCGGGGGAGTTTGACATTGTGAAGGAATGAGTAGGTTAGGTTTAGTTTTCCAAGTTACTACTTTATTCATTCAATGGGTAAATTTCGTACCTGCCGTAGCGATTCAGGAACTTTACAAGCAGAAATCGGCTATAATTATCGTTACTACTGTAATTATTCATTTAACCAAACCCCATGTTAAAACCCATTTCGTTGCTTCTGGCCATGGCGTTGCTTACAGTTACCCCTGGTGCCATAGCTCAGAAAAAGAAGAAAAAAGAAGAGGAGAAGCCGGCTGCAACCGCTACAACCCCTGCCAGGCCTGCTTCCGCTTCCAGAAGTACAACCATTAAGCCCTACGGTGATGTAATCACCTCCAAAGCCAAAACCGACGAGGGGCTATTCAAAATACATAAGGTAGAGGACGCCTACTACTACGAGATACCCGACTCGCTGATGGGACGGGAAATGCTGCTGGTCACGCGCGTGGCCAAAACAGCCGACAACATCGGGTACGGGGGTGAGGAGCTGAACACTTCGGTAGTGCGGTGGGAAGTTAAAGATAAAAAAGTGCTGCTACGGGTGGTGTCGTACCGCAACGTAGCCAGCGAAGAGCTACCTATCTACCAGGCCGTTCGCAACTCTAACTTTGAGCCTATTGTAGCGGCCTTTGACATTAAAGCCCTGCGGTCGGAGAGCAACGGTACCGTTATTGAGGTCAATGAGCTGTTTACGACCGATGTAAAGCTGCTGGGACTGGACCAGCCCCGGCGTACGCGTTACAAGGTATCTACTCTGGACACCAAGCGTACCTACCTCGACAGCATTCGCAGCTACCCGTTTAATATCGAAGCGCGAAACATACTTACCTACAATGCTTCGGAAGCTCCTTCCATTGCCGAGACGGGCTCCATATCGCTTGAGATGAATCACTCCATGATCCTGCTCCCCCGCAAGCCCATGAAGCCCCGGCTGAAGGATGAGCGGGTGGGGTACTTTTCGGTACGCCACAATGACTACGGACTGGATGCCCAGAAGGCCGACAAGCGGGAGTACATCGTACGCTGGCGGCTGGAGCCAAAGGATACCGCCGCCTTTAAGCGTGGTGAGCTGGTGGAGCCCATCAAGCCCATCGTCTACTACATCGACCCCGCTACGCCCGCTAAGTGGCGCCCGTTCATCAAGCAGGGTGTGGAAGACTGGCAGGTAGCTTTTGAAAAGGCTGGCTTCAAGAATGCCATTATCTGTAAAGAGCCACCCACCGCAGCCGAAGATCCGGACTTCAGTCCCGAAGATGTACGCTACTCGGTAGTACGGTACTTTGCTTCGGATGTACAGAATGCCTACGGCCCTAATGTACACGACCCGCGCTCCGGCGAAATCCTGGAAAGTGATATCGGCTGGTACCACAACGTCATGAACCTGCTGCGCAACTGGTACTTTGTCCAGACCGCGGCCATCAATCCGGACGCCCGTACGCCTAAGTTTAAAGACGAGGTGATGGGTAAGCTGATCCGGTTTGTAGCCGCCCACGAGGTAGGTCACACGCTGGGACTCCCACACAACATGGGCGCCAGTGCCTCCTACCCCGTTGACTCCCTACGCTCGGCCCACTTTACCAGCCGGATGAATGTATCGCCTTCAATCATGGACTATGCCCGCTTCAACTACGTAGCGCAGCCCGAAGACCAGGGGGTAAACTTCATGCCTAACATCGGGCTATATGACAAGTATGCCATCGAGTGGGGCTACCGTCCCATCCTGGATGCCCCTACGCCCGAGGCGGAGAGAAAAAAACTGGACGCGATGATCCGGGAGCACGCCGGCGACCCCATGTACCGCTACGGCCGTCAGACCATGAACCCAGTAGATCCCCGCTCTCAATCCGAAGATATCGGTGACGACGCCATGAAAGCCAGCGAGTACGGCATCAGGAACCTGAAGCGCATACTGCCCAACCTGCTTGAGTGGACCCGCGAAGAGGGTGCCCCTTACGACAATCTGGAAGAAATGTACGGCCAGGTACTGACCCAGTGGAACCGCTACCTTGGCCACGTCACCAGCAACATTGGGGGGATCTACGAGACCTTCAAGACCTATGACGAAGAAGGAGCGGTGTACGAGCACGTACCGCTGGACAAGCAGAAACGAGCCCTGGGCTTCATTATCAACCAGGCCTTCGTAACTCCCTCCTGGATGATTGATGACAATATCCTGCGCCGTTTTGAGGGAGTAGGTATGGTAGAGCGGGTGCGTAGCGCGCAGGAGCGGGTGCTCAACTCGGTACTGGAGCCAGGTCGTATGGCCCGCCTCATCGAAAACCAGACCCTCAACGGCAACAAGGCCTACGGCTTGCTCACCATGATGGGAGACCTGCGCGGAGGTATCTGGACGGAACTCAAAACCAATAAAGTACCTGATACCTACCGCCGCAACCTGCAGCGCGCCTACCTCGACCGCATGGAGTACCTCATGACGCGTGAGCCCGCCGCGGTATCGGCCAGTGCGCGTAGCTTTATCAACTACACCCCGGTACGGGTAAGTCAGTCGGATATCCGGGCGGTCATACGGGGTGAGCTGCAGCAGTTACAGGCAGATATCAGGAGGGCTATACCTCTCGCCAAAGATACCATGACCAGGTACCACCTTAACGATAGCCTCGTCAGGATCGAGACCATTCTGGATCCCAAGAAGCAGTAGTTGTGACTTTTCAAACAGGCTCCGGCAGACAGTCCTGCCGGAGCCTGTATTTTGATCTTTAACCCATACAGGAAGATCAGGACCTACGGGCACTCTCCTAAATTTTATAAAATAGCCCGATGCGTTTAAACCTGCTGCGGGCGTTGTAGTCCAAAGTACAAAGAACCGATAACATAGACGTCATGAAGAATATAGCCATGTTACTGATGGCCGTGGGACTGATGGTAAGTAGCTGTACTACCTCTTCACCCACCGTAGCCACCGACCAAAACGACCGCACCCAAACCGAAGAGCAACTCAATAACCGGAGGCTGGAACGTAATCTGGAGCGGTATGCCGAAGAACTGGACCTCAGCAAGCGCCAGGTCAGAAGGCTGAAACAGATTGAGCGGAAGTACGATCGGAAAGAAAGGCGACTGGCCAACAAGAGCGGCAACAAGCGCCGGGCCAAAAGAGAGCTACAGGAGCAGAAAAACAGCGAACTACTTAGCGTGTTAAATACCGATCAACAGGAGAAGCTGAAAGATCTTTCAAATACGCGTCGTCCCCTATTCAAGAAAAGAGGTTAATCTTCGTGAATACTATATCATCAAAAAAGCGAGAAGCGCAGGCGGGGCCTGCGCTTCTCGCTTTTTTGGTATCATGGGTTATTACTGGCGCGTTCCGTCCTGCAGAATAGTACTGCTGAGTCGGAATAGCTCTATCTCTGCCAGCTTCGCGTTGAATTTAGCTTCGATCAATCGGGTTTCGGCGGCAACGGTATTTCGCTGAACCTCCCTGAACTCATAGGCCGTAGCGTTACCTACCCGGTACCGCTCAAAGGCAATATCTACGTTCTGCCGGGCTATGCGGAAGTTTTCCTCTTCCAGCGCTACCAGTTGCAGGCTATTCTGATGGTTGTTGTAGGTACGCTGCAGGGCACCTACAAGATCCATACGCAGGCTGGCTTCCTGATCCTCGTTGATAAGTACGTTGATCTTGGCACTCTGAATACGGCGGCGCTGGTTAAATCCATCAAAGATATTCACGGATACCCTGGCTCCGTAGCTCCATATATCGTTACGGGCACTACGTACCCCAAAACCTGCCTGGTTGTTGGTGGTATTGTAGCCGTAGCCTCCCACGAGATCTACCTGTGGGTACATCTGCGCCGTGAGTGCCCTGATATCGAGCTGAGCCAACCGGCGCTGCTGAGCCGCAAATACCAGGTTGGGGTTCTGGTTCAGCATAGACTGCCGTAGCTGATCTATAGAGATATTAGATTGCAGATAAATAGAATCCGCTACTGTGAAATCATTCAGCGGATCACGGGCCAGAAGCGTGTTAAGGTTGATCTTGGCATTTTTGTATACCTGCACCTGAGCTATGTAGGCGGCCGTATCACCATTGTAGTCTACCTGGGCGTTGATGTAGTCCACGCGTGAGCCTGCCCCTACTTCATAGTTAGCTTTGGCCAGCCCCAGACGGTCCGCTGATATCCCCAGTGCATTCTGTAGGGCCCGTACCCGCTGGATTTCCCGTACGATCTGGTAATACGCTGAGCTTACATCAGCCACGGTATTTTCGATGGTAATCTTGGCATTGGTACGTCCGGCTTCTTCGAGCTGCTGCAGACGTTCTGCCGCTACGAACATCCCCATTCCGTCAAAGATGGTCCAGGACAGTGTAGGGCCTATGGCGGAGTTGTTGTTATTGACGCCCCGGCGGTTCAAAGGGGGCTGTAGCTCGTTAAAGAATTCCTGCCGGAGGTGGCTGGATGTATAGTTTTTCTGGGCCACGGCTGAAACAACAGGTAGAAAGCCGGCATTGCCCAGGGTGTTTTCATTTTCAGCAATATCAATCCGTCTTTCGGCAATCTTGATAGAATAGTTATTTTCAAGAGCAATCGCGATGGCTTTTTCTAATGTAAGCCGTTCCTGCGCCTTTACCTGCGTAGCAACCACGAACATAGTAAAAGCCACAGCCGCAATCCGTTTGTAGATCATAATTGGTGATTAATTAATTGAATGAGGGTATTTGTATTTGTACCAGGAAGCTCACTACTTTTAGCTCTTTTCTGTTGAATTCACATATTCTATTAAATAACTTCAAAGCTACAACCTACTTGTGTGTATGTACAATATTTTTCGCCCTCTACTAATAATTTTTCTGGCATGTTGTATAGGATGTAAGAATCGTACAAAAGTTGATTTGATTGTTCATAATGCGGTAGTTTATACGGCCGATTCCACCTTCAGGGTTCAGGAAGCCTTCGCGGTCAAAGACGGTGAATTCGTGGAGGTAGGTACCTCGGCCACTATCCTGGACCGTTATGAGTCTGATTCGGTGGTAGATGCCGCCGGCCGAGCCATTTACCCCGGCTTCTACGATCCGCACAGCCACTTTGTGGGGTTGGGCCAGATGCTCGACATGGCCGATCTGGTAGGTACTTCGTCCTACCAGGAGATCATCCAGAAATTAAAAGCTTTCCGGCAACAACATCCCGACCGCCCTTGGCTCATCGGGCGCGGCTGGGACCAGAACGACTGGGACAACAAGCAGTTTCCGGACAAAGCCCTGCTGGACGCTGCCTTCCCGGATGTACCTGTATTCCTGACCCGTATCGATGGTCACGCGGCTCTCGTCAACTCAAAGGCCCTGCGCCTGGCCCGCATTACCTCCGGGAGTAAGGTAGAGGGTGGCCTGGTAGAGTTGAAAGGAGGCGAACCTACCGGCATACTGGTAGACAACGCCATGGGATTGGTCAGAATGGTGATCCCCCGGCCTTCGCAGGAAGAGAAGCAGGCGATGCTGAAAAATGCCGAAAAAGCCTGCTTTGCCGTCGGACTTACTTCTGTATCTGACGCGGGTATCGACCGGCCGGATATTGAACTGATCGATCAGATGCACAAGAACGGCTCCCTTAGGATCAGGGACTATGCCATGATCAGCGTCAATCCTACCAACCTGGACTACTACCTGCCCAAAGGGCCTTACCAGTCGGACCGGCTGACGGTTCGTTCGTTCAAGATCTATGCCGATGGAGCTCTGGGATCGCGGGGTGCCTGCCTGCTGAAGCCCTATGCCGATGCACCTACCTCCGGCTTTCTGCTGACCTCGCCCAAGGAACTGGAAGATTTTATTTCAAGAATAGCCACAAGTGGATTTCAGGCTAATACCCACTGCATCGGCGACTCAGCCAACCGGCTGGCCCTGAACCTGTACGGCAAGTACCTGGGGGGAGCCAACGACCGCCGCTGGCGTATCGAACACGCTCAGGTGGTAGATACCAGTGATGTCCTGAAATTTGCTGCCTACAATGTCATTCCTTCGGTGCAGCCTACCCACGCTACCTCGGATATGTACTGGGCCGATGAGCGCCTGGGCGACGAGCGGGTCAAGACGGCCTACGCCTTCAAAGCCTTGATGAAGCAGAACGGCCTGATCGCTCTAGGAAGCGACTTTCCGGTTGAGGATATCAACCCGCTGTACGGCTTTCACTCGGCAGTAGCCCGGGTAGATGCCAAAGGAGTACCACCGGGAGGATTTCAGAAAGAAAACGCGCTAACCCGTGAAGAAGCCTTACGGGGTATGACCATCTGGGCAGCGTACGCCAATTTTGAAGACAAGAAACGGGGAAGTATCGAGCCGGGTAAGACCGCCGATTTCGTCATTCTGGAAAAAGATATCATGAAAGTACCCGAGCCGGAGCTTCGCGATACCAGGGTACTACGTACGGTACTGGGTGGAGAAACCGTATTCAGACGCTCCAACTAGCATACGGCCTCACCACGCGTGGTGAGGCCGTATGTTTTTTAGTTTTTATTCCTGCGGATGGACTCCCGCCGGGATGACTTCAGTATATTTAGTGATGGCAGCTCTGATCCGTTCATTTCGATTGGCCGGGCTGGGGTGCGTACTCAGAAACTCCATTTGGCGCTGACCTCCCGATGCCTGCTCCAGCACCCGCATTACATCCAGCAGCGCATTGGGATCGTAGCCGGTCTGGATCATGTACTTCACTCCAAACTCGTCCGACTCCAGCTCATCTTCACGGCCGTACTTCAGCCCTACAATGTTAGCCACATACTGCGCTATATAAGCACTGGTGGCCGGAGAGGATGGATCAGCCAGGGCAATGGCAGCCCCTCCCGCTAGTCCCTGCATCAGCTCCTGCTTGGCCATCTGCTCGGCAGAGTGCCTCCCTATGACGTGGCCGATCTCGTGCCCCAGTACCCCCGCCAGTTGATCTTCGGTTTTTAGCCTTTTCAGCAATCCCATCGTGATAAAGATCTGCCCACCCGGCAAAGCAAAAGCATTGACCGTAGTAGGGTCGGCCAGTACATGAAAGTTAAAGGTATAAGGCGAGCGGCCGGCGTCCGATTCCTGCACCAGCCTTTGCCCAATTCGTTTGACTGTTTGCTGTACCTGTTCATCAGGATGCATTCCCCCAAACTGTGATGCCATTTCAGGTGCACTTTTTACTCCAAGTGTTACCTCTTCCTCAGCCGTCAGACTTACCCGTTGCTTTTCCCCCGTTACCGGATTCACCTCCGTTTTCGTAAAATATCCCCATAGGGCCACCAACACCATGATGAGTCCCATAAATAGACGTGCAAGCGTACGCATTAGCTTCTCGGTTTGAATTTCAAAATTTATACTGTACCCCACCTGCCGGTACGTACATCATGAAAGTCAAAACCTGTGCCACTCACCCGTGATTACTAACAAAAGAAGGTCCTGTACCTCATCGTGTACAGGACCTTCTGCCTGGTGCTTTATACAGGCTTACTGAACCGAAAGTGGCTCCAGCCGCCCTTTGCTTTCCTGCCAGGCCTTTATAACCTGCGACAGTTGCTTGTATTCGATCAAAAACCCATCGTGCCCGTAGAGGGAGTCGATTTCCTGGTAGACAGCATCGGGTATATGACGGGCCTGAAACTGCTGCTCCGCTACCGGAAACAGGATATCGGACTTGATACCCAGCACCAGCGTACGGGCTTTGACCATCCCCAGTGCATGTACAATTCCGCCCCGGTTGCGCCCCACGTTGTGTGAGTCCATCACCTTGGTCAGGGTCCAGTACGAGAAGGCATTGAACCGCTTCATGAACTTATCGCCCTGGTACCGCTGGTACGACGAAGCCCGGAAATCGTCGGTCTGGTCGGGGTTGTCGCGGGCCTGGGTGAAGTTGTAGGTATCGTAGTTACGGTACGAGAGCAGAGCTATCGAACGCGCTACCTTCATACCGTGGGCACCTGCCTCCGGATTACGGTCCTTCCAGGTGGGATCGTTTTCGATAGCCATCCGCTGCGACTCGTTGAAGGCTACGCCCCAGGGGGAATGTACCGCGTTGGAGGCGATCAGGATCAGCTCATCAAAGACCTCCGGTGCCTGAATGGCCCACTCCAGGGCCTGCTGCCCTCCCAGCGATCCGCCGATACATACACCTATCCTACGTATTTCCAGCTCCTGCCGCAGCAGGTCCAGTGCGCCCACAATATCCCGAACCGTAACGACCGGAAACTCGTGGTAGTAGGGCTCCTGCGTATCCGGGTTAACGGATAAGGCTCCGGTGGAGCCATAGGCCGAGCCCAGTACATTGGCACATACGATAAAATGCCGGGCAGGATCGAAGTACTTACCTTCACCAATCAGTCCATCCCACCACTCGGCCGCGTTGGCGCTACCAGTGAGGGCATGACACACCCATACTACATTACTGTCGTCCTCATTGCGGGTTCCGTAGGTAGTATAGTTCAGCTCAAAGCCATGTAGTTCACGTCCCAGTTCCAAGGAGTACGTGTAGGGGTATTTGAATACCTTCTTGTCGGGTTGAATACGTGCCAAAGCACCAAAAGTTTAAATTTTATAGTAGGCTACCTACCATCGGTAGCCTACTACCACTAAGTACTATATTTATAATCAAGCTTCAGTCAGCTGACGGATCTGAGCAAATGCCTGCTCAAGGTCAGCTTTGATATCATCAATGTGCTCAATACCCGCCGATACGCGCAGCTGGCCGGGAGCAACGCCCGCCGCAAACTGCTCCACCTCCGAAAGCTGGGAGTGGGTAGTACTGGCCGGATGGATAATAAGGGTCTTGGAGTCTCCTACGTTGGCCAGGTGGCTGAGCAGCTTCAGTGAGTTTACAAACCGATCGGCTGCCTCTTTACCGGCTTTGAGTTTGAAAGAAAACACTGCTCCGGCTCCGCGGGTCAGGTACTTCTGGGCCAGCTGGTTGTACTTATTGCTGGCAAGTCCCGGATAGCTTACACTCTCCACTTCGGGGTGTCCTTCCAGCCACTGGGCCAGCTTCAGAGCATTTTCACACGCCCGCTCTACCCGTAGCGTCAGTGTCTCGAGGCCCTGTATCAACAGGAACGAGTTAAACGGACTCTGGCAGGGGCCCCAGTCGCGGAGGCCTTCTACGCGGGCACGGATAATAAACTGTATATTCCCAAACGGACCATTCTTACCGAATACATCATTAAGTACCATACCGTGGTAGCTGGGCGAAGGCTCCGTAAACTGTGGGTACTTGCCATTGCCCCAGTCGAAGGTACCGGCGTCTACGATTACACCTCCCATCGTAGTACCATGTCCACCGATCCACTTGGTGGCTGACTCTACCACTATGTGGGCTCCCCACTTGATCGGCTGGCAGATCGCTCCTCCCGCCCCGAAGGTATTATCTACGATAATGGGCAGGTCGTACTGCTCGGCCAGCCTGGCAAAAGCCTCAAAGTCAGGTACGCTGTAGCTGGGGTTTCCGATGGTCTCCAGGTAGATGGCCTTGGTACGGTCATCAATCAGCTTTTCGAAGCTGGAAATGTCGTCACCATCGGCAAAGCGGGCTTCAACGCCTATGTTCTTGAATGAATTCTTAAACTGATTATAGCTACCCCCGTACAGGAATGAAGTAGTTACGAAGTTATCCCCAACGCTGGTGATATTATTGATGGCCAAAAACTGAGCCGCGTGTCCCGATGATACGGCCAACGCAGCCACTCCGCCTTCCAGCGCCGCGATGCGCTTCTCAAACACATCGTTGGTGGGGTTCATGATGCGGGTATAGATATTACCAAATTCTTTCAGTGCAAACAGATTGGCACCGTGCTCAGAATCTTTGAATGCGTACGAAGTAGTTTGGTAAATGGGTACGGCCCTTGAGTTGGTAGTTGGATCAATTTCCTGCCCAGCGTGCAACTGGAGGGTTTCGAAGCGGAACGATTGGTCTGACATAATCAAAAGGTTTAGTGTATTTGGAGTATGATTATAAAGGATAAAGACACGATGACTGCAACTAAGGAATCAGAGAATAAGCATAGCGAAGCCCCTCTCCTAGCAGCGCATACAACAGCAATCCGCTTCGCTGAAAGAGATACTAAAATGACAGGTGGGTACAGGAACCACCCCTGATGCAGGATGTACGTTTTCTGGTTTCATGCGCGTTTGAGTTTATATTTCCTAATCACTTAGGTGGGAGTTAGCACCTTGTCCCGGTTGCGCTTGGGGTAGGTTGCCAGAGGTTCGCAGAGCCCATTCTCTCGCCTCTTCTTTATAAATCAACCGCCGTAAAAAGTGGAGCAATTGACTTGATGTCGCAATATTACGTGCCAGTCGTCTTAAATGCAAATACCGCTATGAGTTTTATTACGTTTCGGTAGTGAGCGACTACACCTCATACTACTGCTACCTATTATTTTAAATTATTATTAGCTCCTTTCGTACCCGGCCTGGCACTCCGTACTACAGGTACTTGTCTGGTACTGATTTGGTTGCGAATCCTGACGGTTTGCAGTAGCCTGTCCTCACCTCTATCAAGCCCCTTAAACGTTATCCAATGGTATCGGCTCTGAGTACCGGATTCGCTATATTTGTCTACTGCATATCCTCTGGCACCATGGCACAGTACTACAAATTTGATAAAGAAAGATCTTCCCGCAAACCTGGCGTTACCCCTCTCAAAGAGGCGATTGAGCAGATGCTCAGCGCCTATAAACTCAATACCAGTTTTAATGAAACATACCTGACGGCACACTGGGACAAGATCATGGGCCATACTATTGCCTCCCGTACCACTAAGGTATATGTCAAAGACCGGACACTTTTTTTACAGATAGAATCAGCTCCCCTGCGCGATGAACTGGTAAGGGCCAAGCATAAGATTATAGAACTGATCAACCGCGAAATGAAGACAAACCTGGTTGATGAGGTTGTCTTTATCTAATACTATATAAGGAGAGGCTGCGATTTCGCAGCCTCTCCTTATATAGTATGGCTCCGTCGTCCTAAGGTCCCGAATCTTTGTGTATGTTTGGGTATTGATAGCGTAAGTACATCCATCGCATGGCAAGAAAACTTTTCGCTCCTTCCCAGAGTACGCTACTGAATGAGGAAGAAAACCGCAAAGACCTGGGGTTCGGCCAGCGCATAACGGACCATCATAGCAGGCTGATCAATCGGAACGGCAGCTTCAATGTCCAGCGCCGGGGTACTTCTTTTCTGAACAGTATCAACTGGTACCACCGGCTGGTAACCATTCCCTGGTGGCAGTTTTTCGGGAGTATCTTCCTGGTCTACCTGCTACTCAACTCCCTCTTTGCCTGCATCTACCTGCTTATCGGTCTCGAAAATCTCAAAGGTACTGAACTCAGTAGCTATCCTGTGCATGCTGACTTCTGGGAGGCCTTCTTCTTCAGTGCCCAGACGCTCACCACCGTAGGGTACGGTCGGGTAAGTCCTTTGGGATTTATGGCTAATAGTGTGGCTTCGCTGGAAGCTCTCATGGGCCTGCTCCTATTTGTAATAGCTACGGGCCTGCTGTACGGTCGTTTTTCTAGACCCACCCCCTGTATCCGGTTCAGCAAAAATGCGTTAATTGCTCCTTACCTGGACATCAACGGTTTTATGTTCCGGATCATCCACGAGCGCGATAATGAACTCATTGACCTGGAGGCCGAACTAGCCCTATCCCGCCTGGAGGTACTACCCAGCGGCGAAAGGGTTCGTAAGTACTATGGACTGGAGCTGGAGCGAAATCACGTCAACTTTTTTCCCCTCACCTGGACCATCGTTCACCCCATTACCAGCCAAAGTCCACTGAGTGGTGCCACGCCGGACAGTCTGATGGAAACGGATACAGAGATACTGCTACTCCTGCGTGCCATCGACGAAACCTTTATGCAGCAGGTACACGTGCGGTACTCTTACAGATACGAAGAAATCATCTGGGGGGCTAAGTTTGATCCTATGTTTAGCAGTGCCACACCGGGAAAGATCGTGGTGAACGTGGAGGAAATCGACAACCACCATCCCGCCTCCCTGAATACTTAATCGTGTAGTTATGTCATTTATCAATACGCAAACTGATACTTTATTGATCGTACCTCCTTTTCTTCAGCCTGGTGATACTGTTGGCGTACTGGCTCCGGCCAGCCGGGTCAGCTACGATGACGTCAAGCCGGGCCTGGCGGTACTCAGGGACCAGTGGAACCTTAACGTTATTGAAGGTCAGTCCCTGACATCGTCCTACTACCAGTACTCCGGCACCGACGACCTACGGCTGCACGACCTGCAGACCATGCTCGATGATCCGGCCGTAAAGGCTATCATAGCCGCCAGAGGGGGCTACGGCTGCTCCCGCCTGCTGGACAAGCTGGATTTTACTACTTTCCGACAGCACCCCAAGTGGATCGTGGGCTTCAGCGACCTGACGGCTCTCCTGTCGCACCTGCATGGTATGGGGTACGTAAGTCTGCACGCCCAGATGGCCAAGATATTTACCAAAGAAGGAGGCGAAGAAGCGCTGGAGTCGCTACGCCGGATGTTGTTTGGGGAAGAAGTAGGGTACTCCATCCCCTCCCACCCTTTCAATCAACACGGTGAAGCTACCGCCGAAGTAGTGGGTGGTAACCTGTGCCTGCTGGCTCACCTGATGGGCTCCGGGTCGGAACTGGATACCACCGGAAAGATCCTCTTTATTGAGGACGTAGGCGAGTACTTCTACAACCTGGACCGGATGATGATCCAGATGAAACGGGGAGGAAAGCTGGATCAGCTGGCGGGGCTCCTGGTGGGTCAGTTTACGGACATGCGCGACAACAGCGATCCTACCTTTGGAAAGGATGCCTACGAAATTATCCGGGAGCATACCCAGGAGTACAGCTACCCAATATGCTACAACTTCCCCACTGGACACGTAGCCGACAACCGGGCTATGGGCGTAGGCCTGCCGGCTCGCCTTGTTGTGGAGGAGCAGGGCGCTTCGCTCCGCTATCTGCACTTAATCCACCAAGCTTAAGTACTGTACTATGTCCACGTTTAAAGATAAGGTAGTCTGGATTACGGGAGCCTCGTCGGGTATCGGCGAAGCACTGGCGCTGGCACTGGCTGAGGAAGGTGCCCTGCTGGTACTAACTGCCCGCCGAATGGAGGAACTGGATCGGGTAAAAAAGCTGACGGGCCTTCCGGAGCGGGATGTACTGGTACTACCCATGGATGTTACCCAGTTTGATGAAGCGGCCCCGGCTGCCGGAAAGGTCATCCAGTACTTCCAGCGCATTGATTATATGGTTCATAATGCGGGCGTAAGCCAGCGGTCTTACGTAAAGGATACTAGTCTGGAGGTGTACCGCCACCTGATGGACGTGGATTTTTTTAGTACCGTAGCCCTTACCAAAGCGGTACTCCCCTACATGTTGCACCAGCAGGGCGGGCATTTTGTGGTAATCAGCAGCGTAGCCGGCAAAGTAGGTACTCCCATGCGGTCGGGCTATAATGCCGCCAAGCACGCTCTGCATGGCTTCTATGACTCTCTCCGGGCCGAATGCCACGACCAGAATATCAAAGTCACGATTGTATGTCCGGGTTATATCAAAACCAATGTTTCCATCAATGCCCTGAACGAAAGGGGGCAGAAGCATGGAAAGATGGACGAGAATCAGGAGAAAGGGCTATCGGCTCAGGAGTGCGCGGCACGCATAGTAGGGGCCGTCAGAAAGGAGAAAGAAGAGGTATATATCGGAGGCTTTACCGAGGTAGCTGCCGTGTACCTGAAGAGGTTCTGGCCGGCGCTTCTGTACCGGATGGTACGCAGGAAGGCTCCGCAGTAATATATTTCCAGAAGATACTGATCCAAAGAAGGGAGGGCCTGGTGGCCCTCCCTTCTCTGTTTTTTTTATTACTGCACCTTTTTGGATGCGTGTTTTTCCATGTAGTCCACGGCCAGGCGGCTCAGTGACCGTACCCCCAGTACCATCCCGCTCTCGTCAATATAGAAGTCAGGAGTATGGTGAGGCGCTGCTTCATGTCCGCGCTTGCCTTTGGGCATGCCACCCAGGAAGAAGAAAAACCCGGGTACCTTCTGCTGAAAGAACGAGAAGTCTTCCGCTCCGGTCTGAGCCGGGGAGACTATAACACCGCTTTTACCGGCCAACGCCTCTAGCGAGGGTACCATCTCCTCCGTGAGTTGCGGATCATTGTAGGTAACCGGGTACAAGGTTTCTATCTTTACATCGGCGACCGCCCCGGCACTTTCGGCGATATTAGTGGCCACATCCCGGATGCGCTTGTGTACCTGTTTGTGCATGTCCTCATCCAGCGTCCGGATGGTACCTATCATCTTTACTTCTTCCGGAATAATATTCTGCCTGATGCCTCCGTGTATGGCTCCGATGGTTATCACTGCCGGGGCATTAGTAATGTCCAGGCTACGACTCACTATGGTCTGCAGGCCCGTAATAATCTGAGCCGACGTTACGATAGGGTCCACCCCTGACCAGGGAGCCGCGCCGTGCGTTTGCTTACCCTTAACGTCGATACTCAACCAGTCAACAGCTGCCATGGTAGCTCCTGATCGGTAGCGTATGGTACCTACTTCGGTTTGGGAGTTGATATGCAGACCAAAAATAACGTCTACTTTTGGGTGCTCCAGTACCCCTTCTTTTACCATCAGCTCGGCTCCCCCCTGCTCTCCGGTAGGTGCGCCCTCCTCGGCGGGCTGGAATATAAACTTGATGGTACCTTTCAGTTCGTTCTTCATAGAAGCCAGTACCTCAGCGACTCCCATCAGCATGGCCACGTGCGTATCATGACCACAGGCATGCATGACACCCGTCTGCTGGCCGTTGTACTCCGTAGTAACCCTGGATTTGAAAGGTACATCTACCCGCTCCGTAACGGGCAGGCCATCCATATCGGCACGCAGGGCTACCACCGGTCCGGGTTTACCCCCTTTAAGGATACCCACTACGCCCGTATGAGCCACGCCGGTTTTTACTTCTATCCCCAGCTGTCGCAGGTGGTTAGCTACCTTCTCGGCGGTCCTGAACTCACGATTGCCCAGCTCCGGATGCTGGTGGATATCCCGCCGCCACTCAATCACTCTGGACTCAAGAGCCTTTGCCTTCTGATCGATCTGCGCGTGTAAGGCTGGCTGAGCATTAGCTACCAATCCGGTAGTGATGAGTGTTAAAATAGTATAAGTGAACCTCTTGATCATACCTTTATCTAAATGTCAATAACTAATAAATACCTAAGATATATAGATTCCTGCTTCCAACCGTAAAATATACCGCCTTCTTCTACATAGTATGTTCCGGTTGCTCCCGACCCTTTCTTCGTATATTCCAATTAAGATTAGAAAAACATTAGAATCAAAAGCTTTTAGAGAACGGTTCAATCCAGACCCACCTCTTTAACGTATATATAATTTTTTTTACACAATACTCCTAATAGCTTTTAGTATCAGCGTGTTACCTCAAGGCGCCTCTATCACACAAAATTGATTACCTTCTGGAGTTGTTGATCCGTTTTCTGTTGCTGTAGTTCTATGATTATTCCCTCCACCTGCTACTGCTTATCCTGCTTCTGCCCCTCCTAAAACATTAACCTCATCATTACGGAGGCACTTTCTAAATATACAAAGTGGTTACATAATAGCAATTTAGAGGGATTAGGAGAATAAAAGGGGGTATTTGCATTTAAAGTATATCATGTTCCATAAGGAATTTCGTTGTTAGGGCAAATATTTCAGAAGTGTAGTCGTTTTATTGCAAATTAAATTTTTGTTAACACTATATTTGCATTGAAAAACTATTTTCAACTTAACCAAACCAAACACTCATCGTATGAGAAAACTCCTACTATTGTTTTTGGGCGTATTACTTGCCATTGGTCAGACATACGCTCAAAGCAACACTGTATCTGGTAGAGTTACGGATACAGATGGTTCACCCATCCCGGGGGCCACAGTGGCCGTCAAAGGGGGAACCACCGGTACAACTACTGACAACAATGGATCCTACTCGTTGTCAGCCCCTTCATCAGCAACATTGGTATTCAGCTTTGTAGGCTTTGAAAGCAGAGAAGTACAAGTTGGTAACCAAACTGTTATTAATGTTACCTTACAATCAGGTATCAATGAGCTTAATGAAGTAGTAGTAACAGCTCAGGGTATCGAGCGTGACAGACGCTCATTGGGTTATGCAGTACAGTCTGTGAGTGGTGATCTTATATCACAGCGCTCAGAGCCTAACCTACTGAACACACTTCAAGGTAAACTGGCCGGTGTTAACATCGGTAGTGCTTCAGGTGCTGCAGGTGCCTCTACTAACATCAACATCCGTGGTATTACCTCATTCAACGGTAACAACCAGCCTCTGATCGTAGTAGATGGTATCATCTTCAACAACAACACCGACAATACCCAGAACACACTGTTCGGTTCGCAGCCTTCTAACCGTCTTTCGGATATCGCTCCTGAGACGATCGAGTCTATCAACATCCTGAAAGGACCTGCTGCTGCTGTACTATATGGTTCAAGAGCTTCGGCTGGTGCTATCGTTATTACCACTAAGAGTGGTCGTACAATGAAGGGCAAAACTGAAGTTACTGTAAACTCTTCGTACAACGTACAGCAGGCGACTGGTCTGCCTTCACTGCAGAATGAATATGGACAGGGTACTAACAACAACTTTGTACCTACTACAACCGGCTCATGGGGACCTCGCTTTGGCACACCAGGCTTCGAAACTGTAGTTAACTCTCAGGGTGAAACAGTACCTTACCAGGCTTACCCTAACCACTTCAAGGAGTTCTACCGTACTGGTAACATCCTTCAGAATGGCGTGAGCATCGCTTCAGGAACCATTGATGATAACTACATCGCTACTATCAACTCAATGTTCCAGAACGGTGTAATTCCTAACAGTGAATTTAACCGTCACAGTGTAGCCGTAGGTGGTAATAAGAGACTGACCAACGGAGTACGCGTAGGTGGTACTATTACGTATGTAAAGTCAACCCAGCAGAATACAACGATGGGTAACGGTGGCTCGGCTTTCGGTCAGATCACTCGTATTCCCCGTTCGTTTGACTTCTCAGGTCGTCCTTTCCAGAATGAGCTTGGCAGAAGTATTTTCTACAACCCTGCTCAGAACCACCCTCTGTGGAGTGTGAACAACGAGTTCCTGAGATCAAACGTTGACCGTGTGTTTGGTAACCTGAGAGTAGGTTATGACATCACCAACTGGTTGAACGTAACCTACCGTGTAACGGCTGACTCGTACATGGACCGTCGTAAACTGACTCTCCGCATTGGCTCGGCTCGTCAGACTCAGGGACAAATCATTGAGGATGCTATCTTCAACTCTGAGCTGAACGGAGACCTGTTGATCACAGCTCAGAAGAGCAACTTCCTGATGGAAGGACTTGACGCTACCCTCCTACTGGGTCAGAACCTGAACCAGCGTGATTTCCAGAATTCTACTGTAAGTGCTGCTTCACTAACGATCCCTGGATTTGACAACGTAAGTAACGGTTCTGTATTCACAGCTTCGGCCGAAACACGTAACAGAAGAAGACTTGTAGGTCACTATGGTCAGCTGTCACTGGGTTACAATCAGTACCTGTTCCTTGAGCTTTCAGGACGTGTAGATAAATCATCTACTCTTCCCAAAGGAAACAGCGCTTACTTCTACCCATCGGTAGCTGTGAGCTTTGTGCCAACCGACGCGTTCAAGCTGGAGTCTGATGTACTGTCATATACCAAGCTAAGAGCCAGTGCCGCCCGCGTAGGTCGTGATGCTGATCCTTACCTGCTGCAGTCGGTATTTGTACAGAGTACCTACGGTAACAACGTAGCCAGCGTTACGTTCCCTCTATCAGTAGGCGGTGCCAGCATTCCTGGATTTACTCCTTCAACCCGTATTGGTAGCAACAACCTGACTCCTGAGTTTGTAACGTCTTACGAAGTAGGTTTGAACGTAGGTCTGTTCAGAAACCGCCTAGGTCTTGACCTGGCCCTCTTCGATACCCGCAGTACCAACCAGATCTTCAACGTAGCGGTTTCTAACGCTTCCGGATTTGATACCCGTACTACCAACATTGGTGAGATGACCAATAAGGGTATTGAGGCTGTACTTACTTCAACCATAGTAAGAACCGGTGCTTTCAAGTGGGATGTAGCGGCTAACTTTACCCGTATCCGTAACAAAGTAATCTCGATTGCTCCTGGTGTAGATAACTCAGCGATCACTGGTAACCAGTTCTCTGGTATTAACCCATCTATCAAAGAAGGATTCCCATACGGTGTAATCATTGGTAGCAAAAACCAGCGTAACGAAGCCGGTGAACTGCTGGTAAACCCATCTACTGGTACGTACCTGCCTGCCACTGCCGGTGAAGTAATTGCCAACGTTCAGCCTAACTGGACAGGTGGTATCACCAACACCTTCAACTACAAAGGTCTGAACTTGAGCATCCTGTTCGATACCCGTCAGGGCGGCCAGCTTTACTCATTCAGCATGGTTGACCTTCGTTCAGGTGGACACATCGACTTCACAGGTGTTGATCGTGGGCTTCCCCGCGTTCTGCCAGGTGTGATTGCCAATGCTGATGGTACTTTTACTCCTAACAACATCCAGATCCCGGCTCAGACGTACTGGGCAGCTCTTGGAGGTCTTGCTTCGGAAGGTGCTGTATTCGATGCTACGGTATACCGTCTGCGTGAGATTGCACTTAACTACAACCTGCCAGCTCAGTGGCTGCGTAACACTCCATTCGGTGGTGCTACAATCGGTGTGAGTGGTCGTAACCTGTGGTTCTTCGCTCCTGGCTTCCCAGGCGATCCTGAAGTAAACACACAAGGTGCAGGTAATATCCAGGGTCTTGATCTGAACGGTGCTCCTCAGACCAAAAACTACGGGGTTAACTTAAGATTTACCTTCTAAAAATTTCAACTGACTAAAATGAAAAAAGTAATCACATACATAGCGGGGGCCTTGCTACTCACAGCCACCTCTTGTAATGATTTTCTGGATATCAACCAGACTCCGAACAATCCTACAAGTGTGCCCCCCTCAGTGCTTCTGCCCAGTGCCCTGACCGGTACAGCCTTTGCTAATAACAACGAGCTGAACCGCTTCGCCTCTACCATCATGAGCGTAACGGCTGGTGCTGGTGGTAGCCCGGCTACTTACGACATCTATAACACCAACGGTGGAGATTTCCAGAACCAGTGGCGTTTTGAGGTCTACGGCGGTGCTCTGATCTCTTACAACAAGACCATCGAATCAGCCGATGCCATTGGTGCCAAGGCTTACTCTGGTATTGCCAAGATCATGAAGGCATACACGTACTCACTTGCTACCGACGTGTGGGGTGATGTACCCTACTCAGAAGCTCTGTTAGGTGATGCCAACACGCAGCCTCGCGTGGACAAGCAGGAAGATATCTACAAAGGTACTGCTCAGATTCAGGGTCTGTTTGACCTGGTAAGAGAGGGTATTGCTGATCTGGATGCTCCTTCTACTGTTAAGCCCGGAGCTGATGATCTGGTATACGGAGGTAACCTCGCGAACTGGAAGAAAGCCGGTAATACTATCCTGCTAAAGTTTGCCAACACAATCTCTCGTAAAGAGCCTGCACTGGCCAAACAAGTTATTGATGAGGTACTTGCCAGCGATAACTATATCAAGCAGAACTCTGAAAACCTGAATGTTCGCTTTGGATCATCGGTAGGAAGTAAAGCTCCGGTATTTGAGTGGGCAGCTCAGGAGGGTCAGTCCTTCAGAAATGAAGTAATGATCAGTACTAACTTTGTAAACCTGCTGCAAGGCAAGAATGACCCTCGTCTTGAGAAGTTCGTGACGAAGCCAACTGGAAGCTACGTTACAATCGTTAACGGTTTCCGTGGTACACTGCCCCAGCCTCAGTCTTCATGGTCACGTTTTAGCTCTTACGTAACCGGTGCTGCGGGTGAAGGTCCTGTTCGTCTGGTAACTAACGCTCAGCGTGCGTTCATCCTGGCTGAGTCAGCTATTACGCTGGGTACTGCCGGTGATGCCGAGGCTCTGTATCAGGAAGGTATCCGTGCGTCAATGCAGGCAGCTGGCCTGACTGCGGCTGAGATTACTGCTTACTTCACGGCTAATCCTACCGAAGTAACCCTGACAGGTACTGACGCGGAAAAAATCGAGAAGATCATTACTCAGAAGTACATTGCTGCGTTTGGAAACGGTCTGGAGCAGTGGAATGATTGGAGAAGAACTGGCTACCCTGCCCTACCAGCTCACCAGAATGCTGTAGGTATAGATGGTACCCGTCCTGTGCGTGCACAGTACATCGATCAGGAAATTGCTCGTAATCCTAACTTCACTCCAAATATTTTCTCAAACGTGAAAGTTTGGTGGGATGTTGACTAATTCAAACTCTTCAATAGAAACAAACATGAAAAAGCTTATAAATATATTTGGTCTATTGATCGCTCTGATCACGATCACTTCCTGCGAGAAGGACTATGGCGTGTTCAACAGCGACAACATTGCACCTATACCCGTAACGTTCCCTAATGCGACTACGCATGGGTTTGATCCCTTCATCCGGGTTTCGCTGGCGGCCAATGATCCCATCCGCTTTGAACTGTCGATTCCTGAGTCATCAGGACGTACTATCAAAGAGATCACGAAGGTGGCGGCTGGTGCAAATGCTATCAACATAGCTACACTGAATACAGGTGCTAACTACCTTTCGGCTCCGATTCCGGGTGAGGGTACTAAAGCTGTGTTCACTACGACCATCGCTGAGTTTCAGACCAAGCGTCGTACGGCTACAACACCCGTTGCAGCAGGTCAGGAACTTGCTTTCATTTTCCTGGTGACGCTGGATGACAACACGCAGATCGTTACCCAACGTGTACGGGTGAATGTTATTCAATAATACATGCTCTGGTAGGTACTAAACTTGCCAGGCAACGGATTACCGAAGAGGCCGCTTCCAGTACTGGAAGCGGCCTCTTCTTTTGTGTTCTCTCGTAAGGCGTTTTCTACTTATTTGCCCCATTATCCTTCATACCTACTCCAAATTTCCCCCAATCTGATCTTTCCCCTATACTTCTTCATCAAACAAAGTATAAAGCACACGGTGTGTCAAATGGCTCACAGTAATCAAATTCAGAATATTAAGTAACCTACCTCTACTTGTAAGTAGACTTTAGTATTGATTATTTGCGCTTTATACACTCTATCAAAATTTTATTCTGGACTTTAAACCTATTGCCAACATATTAGTTTTACTAACAGTTACTTAAATAACTGTTTTCATAACACATTTTTCATTTAACCTAATCGTATGAGGAAGTATTTATTCACTTTGATTGCGGGCCTGATGCTTATGGCAAACCAGGTCTACGCTCAGGATCGCACGGTGACTGGTAGGGTCACTGCTGATGACGGATCACCTCTCCCAGGGGTAAACATTGCGGTAAAAGGTACTACCCGAGGCACCACAACAAACAGTGAAGGTACATTCAGTATCGCAGCGCCATCCGGAAGTATCCTGGTATTTAGCTTTATTGGATTTACGAACAAAGAGGTACTGATTGCGGATCAATCAGTGATCAATGTCTCGCTGAATCCGGATGTCAATCAGCTGCAGGAAGTAGTCGTAACTGCCCTGGGTATTGAAAGGAACAGAAACGAACTGGCCTATTCAGCCCAGCAGGTAAGTGCCGATCAGATCACGCAGGCACGAAATGTCAACTTTGTCAATGCGCTTTCCGGTAAGGTGGCTGGTCTGGATATTAAGACTAACAACAACATGGGCGGATCTACCAACGTAGTTATCCGTGGCTACAAGTCAATAACCGGAAATAACCAGGCGCTGTTTGTCATCGATGGTGTACCTGTTTCAAACGCCAATACCAATACCACCAACCAGCGTACAGGTAGAGGTGGTCCTGACTACGGAAATGCGGCCGCTGATATCAACCCCGACAATATCGCTTCAATCAACGTTTTGAAGGGAGCGGCAGCAACGGCCCTATACGGTTCGAGAGCGGCCAACGGTGTGATCATGATCACCACCAAGAAAGGCAGAAAGAACAGCCTGGACATCACGATCAACAGTGGTGTAACCTGGGGTACTATTGATAAGAGTACCTTTGCCCGCTATCAGAAAGAATATGGAGCTGGCTATGAACCCGCTTTTCTTGATGCCACTTTTGATGATGGACCCAGACCAACCGTAATGTTTACGGATGATGCCTCCTATGGCCCCCGTTTTGACCCGAATCAGCTGGTATACCAGTGGGATGCCCTTGATCCTTTCTCCCCCAATTACCGTAAGGCAAGACCCTGGGTAGCCGCGGCTAACGATCCGTCTTCTTTCTACGAAACGGCCGTAAGCTCCAACCAGAGTATATTCATTAGCGGTGGCGCCGAAAAAGCTACTTTTAAACTAGGCTATACCCGCAATGATGACAAAGGAGTACTACCTAACAGTAAGCTGGACAAGAACCTGCTGAACCTGTCAGCTTCATATGATATATCGGACCGACTCACTGTATCTGCTTCTGCCAACTATACTAATGTGCAGGGCCTGGGTAGATTTGGTACCGGCTATAGCGGCCGTAACCCCAACCAGGCCTTCCGACAGTGGTGGCAGACCAACGTGGATATCAAAGAGCAGCGGGAAGCTTACTTCAGAAACCGGCAGAATATAACCTGGAACTGGGCTAACCTGCAGGGTACCCACCCTATCTACTCGGATAACCCTTACTGGGATCGTTACGAGAACTTCGCCAATGATACCCGTGATCATATATTCGGTTACGTAACAGCTACCTATAAAGTAGCCAGCTGGTTCAATGTAATCGGAAGGTTAGGGTATGATGGTACTAATGACTTTCAGGAGGAGCGTGTAGCTGTAGGAAGTGCCGGAGTTGCTTCATATTCGAGATTCAACCGCTCGTACAGTGAAACCAACTACGATCTGATACTAAACTTTGATAAGAACATATCGGAGGATATTTCTTTCAGAGGACTACTTGGTAGTAACATACGCAGAACCAGGCTCAACTCCATCCGGGCCAGTACCAACGGAGGTCTGGTAGTACCAAGGCTGTATTCATTGTCAAATTCTGTTAGCCCCATTGATCCACCTACCGAAGAGTTTGAGCGCATCGGAGTGGATGGTATATTCGCTAATGCGAACTTTGGCTATAAGGAACTGGTATTCCTGGAACTGGCAGCCCGTCAGGATAAATCCACTACGCTACCACAAAGCAACAACACCTACTTCTATCCATCCGTTGGTGCCAACTTTGTATTCTCCAATGTAGTGGATGCTACCTGGCTGTCGCATGGTAAGTTCAGAGCCAACTACGCCGAAGTAGGTAATGATGCTCCGGCTCTGAGTGTTTTTGATGTGTATGATAAGCCAACGGGCTTTGGTTCAACACCACTGTTCTCACTTCCGAACACGAAGAACAATACTCAACTCCTGTCGGAAAGAACCAAAAGTATGGAGGTTGGTATAGAGGCTGAGTTTTTTGATAGCCGCGTAGGGTTGGATGTCACGTACTACAAAACCAATACCTTCAACCAGATCCTTCCGGTTAACGTTACTCCGGCCACTGGTTTCACGGCTCGCTATATCAACTCGGGTGAAGTACAAAACCAGGGTATTGAAGTTTCGGCTTTCATAATGCCGATACGGACGGACGATTTCTCATGGACTATCAACGCCAACTTTGCCCGTAACCGTAACAAGGTAATCAGCCTGTATGGTGAGGGTGATAACCGGGTTACGAACGTCTCTATCGCCAGCTTACAGGGGGGTGTTTCCCTTAACGCTGCCGAAGGACATCCCTATGGTGTGATCAGAGGAAGAGACTACCAGTACAATGATAATGGCCAGAGAATCGTTGGTCCTAACGGATATTATCTGAGATCATCCAGCTCGGCGGTCATTATTGGTAATCCTAATCCTGACTGGGTAGGCGGCTTAAACAACCGGTTCAGATACAAGGATCTGTCACTTAGCTTCCTGATTGATGTACGCAAAGGTGGCGACTTCTTCTCCCTTGATCAATGGTACGGTGAAGCTACCGGTCTGTACCCGGAAAGTGCCGGTCTGAATGAACTGGGCAACCCTAGCAGAACACCGGTGGCTGATGGTGGTGGTATACTTCTCCCGGGCGTACAGGCCGACGGTAGTGTCAATACAGTAAGAGGCGAGAACCTTGATGGCTACGGCCAGACTCCATTTGGTTATGTAGCAGGCGGTGCTGGTGCCCCTCACTCTATGTACATCTATGATGCGAGCTTCGTCAAACTGAGAGAGCTGGCCCTGACCTACTCTCTGCCCAGATCACTCGTTGAAAAACTACGTAGTTTCAAGGGTATCGATGTATCACTGGTAGGACGGAACCTGTGGATCATTCACAAGAATGCCAAGTACACAGATCCGGAAGAGGGGTTGAGCTCAGGAAATGCAGCCAGTGGATACCAGAGTGGGGCCTACCCTGCCGTACGGAACTATGGCTTTAACGTTAGATTTAACTTCTAGAATTTGAACATGAAAAAGATACTCGTATTTATATTACCCATGATACTGATGGTATCATGCGTTGATAGTCTCGAAGACTATAACATTGATCAGAAGCGCGCATCGAATGTACCGGCTCCGGCATTTTTTACAAATGCTGTTAAAAACCTGTCCGATGCGCTTACGACACCTAACGTTAATAACAATAACTTCAGGTTGTATGTACAACAGTGGGCTACGACTACCTATCTGGACGAGCCACGGTATAACCTCACCGCCCGGACTATTCCGCAGGCTCTATGGCAGAGCATTTATCGTGATGTACTGTCAGATCTGCGCGAAGCGAGACGTATCATTGAAGCGGATCAGACGCTGGCTCCTGCCGTAAAGGCCAATCAGCTCGCCCAGAATGAAATCATTGAGGTGTATGCGTGGTCAGTACTGGTACTTACATTTGGTGATATTCCGTACAGTGAGGCTCTTGATCCGTTGAACCCGCTACCAAAGTTCGATAATGCTCAGACAGTCTATAATGATCTGTTGAACCGTCTGGATGCGGCCGTTAAATCACTTGATCCTTCCGCTGCCGGATTTGCAGGTGCGGCTGACCTGCTATACTCCGGAGATATAAATAAGTGGGTAAGATTCGGAAACTCGCTGAAGCTCCGTCTGGGTATGGTAATAGCAGATGTTGATCAGGCCAAAGCGAAGCAGATCGTAAGTGAAGCAGTAGCCGGAGGGGTATTGACCAGCAATGCCGAAAATGCCCGCTTCCCCTACATCTCTTCGCCACCTAACAATAATCCAATCTCGGCAAACCTCAACCCCCGTTTTTCAACCAGACAGGACTTTGTGATTGCCAGTACGATCATCGATCCGATGAACGAACTGAATGATCCACGGAGACAGGCCTGGTTTACCACAGTAAATGGTCAATATGTAGGAGGCCGATATGGATTTTCGAACACCTATGCTAACTTCTCACATCTGAGTGACCGGCTGATTCAGCCTGAATTGGAAGCGCTGCTCCTGGATTATTCAGAAGTAGAATTCCTGCTCGCCGAAGCGGTGGAAAGAGGCTTTATTGAAGGTAACGCCGCCGAACACTATAACAAAGCAGTCACTGCTTCTATCATGTACTGGGGTGGTACCCAGGCACAGGCTCAAGCTTACCTGGCACAGCCTGAGGTAGCCTACGCTACTGCCGAAGGTGATTTCAGGCAGAAGATTGGTACTCAGAAGTGGTTTTCTCTATTTAACAGAGGATGGGAAGCCTGGCTGGAGTGGAGACGCCTTGACTACCCACGGCTGATGCCGCCAACGGGTGATGGTGCTCCTGCTGGTCTGGCTATCCCAACCCGTCTCATCTACCCTGTAAATGAGCAGACTCTGAACGGAGCGCAGGTAGCAGCCGCATCAGCAGCTATTGGTGGAGATGAGGCCACTACCAGATTGTTCTGGGATAAGCAATAGGAAACTGTTCTTAACCGTAACTTGTTCTGAAAGAGTTACCCATCCAGGATGGGTAACTTTTTTCGTATCTGATGGTTAAAACGCAGCCTTTAGATACTTCTATCCTGTGTACCTTTGTTGGTGCAACTATCGTCTTTACACTTATCATTCATATTACTCGATCTATTTTTTTCATTTAGCCCTCCATGAGCACAATAACCAAGCGAGTTTTAACAACTCTGATTATCCTCCTTATTCTCGGAATGGTTTTTTACCCTCGCCTGAAAGAGTATTTTGATACTCCTCCTCCAACCGAAGGAAAAGCAGCGGGTAATGCCCCCGCCGGTGGGAAAGGTCCTGGTAAGGCTATCGTCTCTGTTATGGTAATAGAGCCTACCAGTCTGGATGATGTAGTGAAAACAACGGGTACTGTGTTGGCTAACGAAGAGGTAGAAATCAGAAGTGAAGTGTCGGGTAAGATCACCAACCTGTACTTTAAGGAAGGGCAGGTTGTACAGCGGGGTGCACTGCTCCTTCGAATCAATGATGATGACCTGCAGGCTCAGCTTAAGAAGTTTGAGTACAACAAGAAACTGGCCGAAGATAACGAAGCTCGTCAGCGCCGGCTCCTCGAGATCGAGGCGATCAGCCAGCGGGAATACGAGATTAGCCTTACGTCGGTCCGAACCATTGAAGCTGACATCGAGAATATCAAAGCCCAGATCGCCAAAACATCCGTACGGGCTCCCTTCTCGGGTAAGTTAGGTCTGCGTTACGTAAGTGAGGGTAGCTATATCTCCCCTACTACCCGTATCTCCACCCTGACCAATACCAATCCGGCCAAAGTGGAGTTTTCGGTGCCGGCTAAGTACGCGGATGCCATTCGGAACGGAAGCCGTATCGAGTTTCAGGTAGAGAGCTCGGAGCGTAAGCACGAAGGACGTGTATATGCCGTTGATCCTAAAATAGATCCGCAGACCCGTACGTTACAAATGAGGGCCACCAGCCCTAACCCATCAGGTACGTTGCTCCCCGGAGCCTTTGCCCGCATCGAGCTGGTAATAGGTAATAAAGGTACTGCCATTACCATTCCTAACGAAGCCCTGATCCCTGAGCAGCAGGGCCATAAGGTGTATCTGGTAAAAAATGGTAAAGCAGCCTCCCGCATGGTAGAACTGGGAACGCGTGGAGAAAGAAGTGTAGAGATTGTCAGTGGGATAAGCGCAGGAGATACGCTCATTGTGACGGGTATCCTGCAGGTAAAGCCCGAAGGCCCGGTTGAAGTACGCGAAGTAATCAACCAGGAGACTCAGAAGCTGGCTTTACAACCCTAATAGAGTAGCTAAAACTTTAAAGTCCTAGTCCTAAAACATATGGCAAGTCTTTCAGATGTAAGCATCAAACGCCCGGTACTAGCGATAGTGATGTCGCTGGTCATCATCCTGTTCGGGGTGATTGGCTACACCTACCTGGGTGTGCGGGAGTTTCCGAGCGTTGACCCGCCCGTAGTAACGGTTAGTACTACCTATACGGGAGCCAACGCCGAGATTATAGAATCACAGATCACCGAACCACTCGAGGAATCCATCAACGGTATTGCGGGTATCAAGACCCTGTCGTCTTCGAGCCGGGACGGTCGTAGTAATATTACCGTTGAGTTTGACCTGGGTATAGATATGGAAACGGCCGCTAACGATGTGCGTGACCGTGTATCATCAGCCCAGCGTAACCTGCCACCGGATGTGGACCCTCCCATCGTGGCCAAGGCCGATGCCGATGCCTCTCCGATCTGGTATATCAACATAAAGAGCCAAAAGCGCTCTCTGCTTGATCTTAATGATGTAGTGACCCGTCAGTTTAAGGAGAAGTTCCAGACGGTAGCGGGTGTGAGTAGTGTGCAGATCTGGGGGGAGAAAAAGTACTCCATGCGTCTGCGCATAGATCCGGCTCAGCTAGCCGCCTACCAGCTTACTTCTATTGATATATCACAGGCTCTGGCCCGGCAGAACGTCGAGCTACCCTCAGGTAGTATCGAAGGTCAGACCATGGAACTATCGGTAAGGACCCTGGGGCGCCTCAGAACGGTAGAGGACTTCGATAATATGATCATCAAGGAGGAAGCTAACCGTATTGTACGCTTCAAAGATGTAGGATACGCCGAACTGGCTCCCGAAAATGAGCGGACACTTCTGAAAAGAGATGGTACGCCTATGATGGCCGTAGCTGTGATTCCTCAACCCGGTGCCAACCACATTGCCATTGTATCCTCACTGGAAGCACGCCTGGCGCAGATCAAAAGAGACCTACCCGATGATATCATAGTTGAGCCCGGCTACGATAATACGCAGTTTGTACGCTCCTCCATCCATGAGGTGGTCGAAACCATTATCATTGCATTTATCCTGGTGGCCCTGATCATTTTTGTGTTCCTTCGCGACTGGCGCTCTACCCTGATACCCCTGACGGCTATACCTATCTCCCTGATCGGAGCCTTCTTTATCATGTACATCTGTGGGTTCTCTATCAATGTATTGACACTACTGGGTATAGTACTGGCTATTGGTCTGGTAGTGGATGACGCCATCGTGGTACTTGAAAATATCTACGCCAAGATAGAAGAAGGTATGACGCCTTTCCAGGCAGCTTACTCAGGATCGCGTGAGATCTACTTTGCCGTTATTTCCACCACGGTTACGCTGGCAGCGGTGTTCCTTCCCGTTATATTCATGGAAGGTATTACCGGACGTCTGTTCCGTGAGTTTGGTATCGTAGTAGCCGGTTCCGTAATTATCTCAGCTTTTGTGTCGCTGACACTTACCCCTATGCTGAGTTCCCGTCTCCTCAAGAAGCGGGCGCGTCAGCCCTGGCTCTACCGGAAGACTGAGCCGTTCTTCGACTGGATGAACAAAGGCTACGAAAGCTCCCTGCAATCCTTTATGGGTATGCGTTGGGTAGCGTGGGTACTGATCGTGGTATTTGGAGGCATCATTTTTGTCCTTATGACCAATAACCGCATTCCTTCGGAGCTGGCGCCAATGGAAGACCGCAGTAACTTCCGGATCAATGCTACGGCTCAGGAAGGGGCAACCTTCGAATACATGCAGAAGTACATGGACGAGGTAGGTCAGTATGTATATGATCAACTAGACTCCACCGAACGCAACGGGGTGGTGACCATCACCTCACCGGGTTTTGGATCTTCTGCTACCAACTCAGGTTTCGTACGTGTGGTACTGACCGAACCGGCCAAGCGTACGCGTAGCCAGCAGGAAATCGTAGAAACCCTGACGCCAAAGATTCGTCAGTTCTCGGGTGCCCGCGCCTTTTTCTTACAGGATCAGACTATTAACGCGGGTCGCTCACGTGGCCAGCCTATCCAGTATGTAATTCAGGCTCCTAATTTCGATAAACTGAAAGAAGCTCTGCCTGTCTTTGTAGAAAAAGCTCAGGCTAGTCCCAAGCTGGAAGGTGTAGATGTGAACCTGAAGTTTACCAAGCCCGAGATCCGTCTGGAAATTGATCGCGAAAAGGCGCAAACGCTGGGAGTATCCATTCAGGATATCGGCCAGACCCTGCAGCTTGGATTGAGTGGACGTCGTTTTGGGTATTTTATCCAGGATGGCAAGCAGTATCAGGTAATAGGCCAGATAGACCGAAATGAGCGGAACGACATCCTGGACCTAAAGTCACTGTATGTCAAGAGCAGAACCGGTGAGCTGATCCAGCTGGATAACCTGGTAAAGCTTACTGAGCAAAGTACTCCACCACAACTTCTGCGCTTTAACCGGTACATTTCGGCCACCGTATCGGCCAACATGGCTAAGGGAGTCAGTATGGGTGAAGCCATCGACGAGATGGAGCGCATTGGTAATGAAGTACTGGACGAGACCTTCAACACGGCTCTGGATGGTACCTCCCGTGAGTTTAGGGAGAGCTCCAATAGCTTACTTTTTGCGTTCCTGCTTTCACTGATACTTATATTCCTGATCCTGGCGGCTCAGTTCGAGAGTTTCGTGGATCCGATCATCATCCTGCTGACAGTACCTCTGGCTCTTTGCGGGGCGCTGCTGTCACTGTGGGACTTCGGCCAGACCATGAATATTTTCAGCCAGATCGGTATTATCGTACTGGTAGGTCTGGTGACCAAAAATGGTATTCTTATCGTGGAATTTGCCAACCAGCGTAAGGAAGCAGGGGTGCCCAAGATGCAGGCGGTTCAGGAGGCAGCAGCTTCGCGCTTCCGTCCTATCCTGATGACCAGCCTTTGTACCATCCTAGGTATCCTGCCGATAGCCCTGGCTCTGGGTGCTGGTGCCGAAAGCCGGGTATCCATGGGTATCGCGGTAGTGGGGGGTATGCTATTCTCGACTATACTTACTCTGTATATCATTCCGGCTGTGTACTCGTACATGTCGCGTGATTTCAAGCACCGTCCGGAGGAAGAAAAATCACAGCTCGAGCTGGCCGAAGCGTAATAAATACAGGTACAAACTACCTTCTGAAAACGACAAGCAATGCTTGTCGTTTTCTTTTTTTAAAATCACATATAATCATATTAAAACTTTGTATATTGCTGATTAGTCTGACACCTAATTTACAGTAAATGGAACTTGTTAAAGAACTTGATAAGCAGGGCAACTTCCTGTTCAAGTACCGTGGAATTCTTCCCCTCATCATCCTGGTAGTAGGTATGGGGGTATACGCTTATGAGGTATGGGAGGCTGCCGGTACGTACCGCATCCGCTTCCAGGATAATGAATACGAGTTCTTCTGTCTGGCGGTTGCGCTGCTGGGGCTGGTGATACGGATTCTTACCGTTGGATTTACGCCCCGCAATACCTCCGGACGTAATACAGCGCAGCAGGTGGCAGACACCCTCAATACCTCCGGCATGTACTCTACCGTCAGGCACCCTCTCTATGTAGGTAATTTCTTTATGTGGCTGGGAGTGGCTATGCTTACGCAGCACGCCTGGTTTATAGTTGCCTTTGTGCTGCTTTACTGGCTCTACTACGAGCGGATCATGTTCACGGAGGAGAAATTTATATCGTCCAAGTTTGGGGCAAAATTTTATGAATGGGCTGCCCGTACGCCAGCCATTATCCCCAATCCTGCCAAGTGGCGGAACCCGGACCTGCACTTTAACCTGAAGAAAGTACTGCGTCAGGAAAAGAACGGGGTATTTGCCGTATTCCTGCTGTTCTTCCTGTTTGATACATTAGGTGAATACCTTACCTACGGCGATGTTAGCTTCCGTAACACGCACTGGCTGGTGATGTGTGTCGCCAGTGGGGTACTGTATCTGGTACTTAAACTCCTGAAAAACCATACGCAGGTACTGTGGGATAAGGATCATTAAGGCTTATCCCACAGTAAGCCCCGCTTACCCAAAACGGCGGGGCTCAAAGGCCTGACAATCCATACTGGCAGGTTGCCCCAGTATCAGTTCGGATACCAGCTTACCGGTACCCGGTCCCAGGCTTACCCCCATCATACCGTGACCGGTAGCTACTACTACGTTAGACAACTCATTGACCCTGCCAATATAGGGTAGTCCGTCCGGTGAGCAGGGTCGTAGTCCCCGCCATACCTCGTCGGCCGGAGGCAAGGGTACTTTTATACCAGGGTAGTAGTTGTTGATGGACTCAGCAATCCCCCTGACCCGGTTCATGTTGACGCTCATGTCGGTACCGGCTACCTCCAGGGTACCGGCAAAGCGCAGGCTGCCATCCATAGGAGTAGCCGTAGCCCGTGCTTCCAACATGATAGCCGGTACCTTTATATTCGTAGCCATTTTGGGCAGAGTAAAGCTGTACCCCTTCCCGCCCTGCATAGGTAGTGATATACCCAGCTTACGGGTAAGTATCGGCGCCCAGGCTCCGGTGGCAATGACTACCTCTTCAAACGGATAGCTCCCCCCGTCGGTAATAACGCTCACTATCCTGCCATTGTGTACTTCGAAGTCCTGTACGGTCTGATTGTCCAGTATTTTTACACCTTGGCGTCGTAGGTACCTTACCAGTTCCCGCATGAGTTGGTTGGGTACGATGTGCGCATCACCCGGATAGTATACCGCTCCCCGTACATTGACCTCCACATCCGGTTCCAGAGCCTGTACTTCCTTGCCCGAAAGTACCTGTGCCTCTATACCGGCCTGATTGGCTACCTGGGCCTCATGCTGCATTTCGTGCGCGGCCTGCTCGCTCTTGAACAGCATCAAGAGTCCTTTCTCCTGCCAGCCAAAGTCAATTTCGGCCTGCATGGCCAGCTCCTGATACAGGTCTTTACTTAGTAGGCTGATATCCCGCAGTACCGGAATCGAACGCTTTACGTGCGCTTCGGTAGAATGTTTCCAGAAGAGGGTCCCCCACTTGACCAGATCCCAGTCCAGGCGGGGCTTTACGTAGAAGGGACTCGTTGAGCTGAGCATCCACTTGATACCACGGGCTACCATACCCGGCTGAGCCAGCGGAATTATATGACTTGGGACAATCATACCGGCATTCCCAAACGAACAACCATCATCCAGTTGTCCCCTTTCAATGACAGTCACTTCGCAGCCTGCTTTGTGCAGATAGAAGGCCGTAAACAGGCCGTTTACCCCCCCTCCCACGATTCCAACCTTTTTCATATGTTATAAATAAACCTTACCTTTAATTTGTGGTCAATTTAGTGGAAGGTATTATCAATCCTATAAAATTGTGAAAAAGATACTGATCGTAGAGGATGATCGGCGTATAGCTCAGAACATTTACCGGGGATTACAGGCAGAAGGATTTGAAGTAGAAATAGCCAATGATGGTATCTCAGGTAAGCAGTTAGCCCTTACCAAACCGTTTGATCTCGTGCTACTGGATCTGAATCTGCCGGGAATGAAAGGCCTGGAAGTGTGCCAGCAGGTAAGACAGATCAAGCCTTTATTACCCATTATCATACTGACCGCTTACGGTGAAATCGAAGACAAGGTAGAGGGCCTGGGAAAGGGCGCTGACGACTATATCATCAAGCCATTTGATTTTAGGGAGTTGTACGCCCGGGTCATGGCGGCCCTGCGCCGCTCCGACATGGCTAGTCCGACCGGTAAAAATGATATACTTCGTATCGCTGACCTTGAAATGGATACCATGAGGAAGCAGGTAACCCGAAGCGGCAAATCCATTGAACTCACGGCCCGGGAGTTTGCCCTTATGGAGTATCTGCTACGTAACCGCGGCCGCGTCATCTCCAAGATGGACCTGGCCGAACACGTATGGCACCTCAACTTCGACCCCGGTACCAACGTGGTGGAGGTATACATCAACTACCTTCGCCGGAAAGTAGACAAGGACTTCACCACCAAACTTATTCATACCCGACCGGGACTTGGCTATATTCTTAAAGAAGAATAATGCATAGCTGAATCTATGAAAATAAAGGATCGAATAGCGCTGCAGTTTTCGCTTATAGTAGCATCCATACTTATCGTCTTCTCGGTAGTCGTGTATTCTATCTCATCCAACTACCGTCAGGAGGAGTTTTATGACCGCCTTACCAACAAGGCCCGTACCACTGCGCGGCTACTGGTCCAGGTGGATGAAGTAGATAAGAAGCTACTGAAAATCATTGACCGCAACACCCTTACTGCCCTTGCTGACGAAAAAGTACTGGTATTTGACGAAGATGATAAGCTGATCTATGCCAGCGTAGACGACAAACAACTGACCTATCGCCGGTACTTACTGGAAGAAATCAGGCTCAACAAGCATATTGAAACTACTGAGGGTACTAATGAAGTAGTTGGACTGTACTATGAAGAGGGCTCTGAACCACTCATTGTAATAGCCTCGGCCTTTGACCGGTTTGGCCGAAGCAAATTAAGCAACCTGGGTAATACGCTGCTCTGGGGCCTGCTCGTTGGTATTGGTATTACAGTACTGCTCGGTATCTACTTTGCGGGCAATTCACTACGCCCGATCGCCCATATTAACGACCAGGTTTCTACCATCACGGCCCGAAACCTTAAGCAGCGGCTCGACGAAGGAAACCGCCGCGATGAGATTGCCCAGCTGGCTATCAACTTCAACACGGTACTTGAGCGGCTTCACCAGGCTTTTGAGCAGCAGCGCAGCTTTGTGTCCCACGCCTCGCACGAGCTCCGAACGCCCCTGGCGGCGCTCAAGTCGGAGGTGCAGCTGGCGGAGCGCTTTGTCAAAGATGATCCCGAAATTCAGGAGATTTTTCATAATCTCTCAAGCGATACGGAGCGCCTGATCAGTATCACCAACAGTCTGCTTTTTCTGGCGCGTTCTTTCGAGAATATCAGCCAGATGACTACTACGCAGGTGCGGATCGAAGATGTCACTTTCTTTGCCAAGGATGAGCTTCTGACCGTACATCCTACCTACCGCATTTATATCGATTATGAAAACCTGCCCGCCGAAGAGACGCATACTATCATTCAGGGCAATGAGGAGCTCCTCAAGCGCGTGGTCCTGAACCTGATGGACAACGCCTGCAAGTACTCACCTGATCAGACGGCCCGTGTCCTGTTCTCGACTGATGCTACCTACTGTACCCTCAAAGTAATAGACAACGGTATAGGTATTGATCCGGCTGACCAGCCTTACATCTTTGACCCCTTCTACCGGGCTTCTAACGCTACTACCTATTCCGGCTTTGGGATAGGCCTCTCCATCTGTCAGCGTATAGTAGATATCCATGGAGGTACCTTGACCGTCAAAAGCCGGAAGGGACAAGGCAGCACCTTTACCATCCAGTTGAAACATATCTGACGCTCTAATCTTTTTCTAACTCTATTTTAAGGGTCCTGTAATTTGGTGAATCTAGTATTGCATCCACATAATAGCTGGTATGCGATATTTGTTTATAACCCTCTTCGTACTTCTTACTTCTCCATTGCTTGCTCAGGATACCCTTCGGTTGAATCTTCGGCAGGCGGACAGTCTTTTTGTTAAGAACAATCTTCTACTGCTGGCCGAAAGGTACCGCATTGAGGCTTCCAGAGCCTACGAGTTACAGGCCGGACTCTGGGAGAACCCCAATCTTCTGATTGAAGCGAGCTCCTTCAACAATGTCCGGAGCCGGGTACTGGACGTAGGTCGGCAGGGACAGAAGATCATAGCTGTGCAGCAGCTCCTGTACACGGCCGGCAAACGAAACAAGCGCCTGGCCCTGGCTGTGGAGGCTACCCACATGACCGAGCTGGAGTTTCATGACCTGCTGCGTACGCTGAAGTTCGAGCTCAGGGAGCGTTTTTATGAGTCCTACTTTCTGCGTAATACGGTCCGGCGTATAGATAGTCAGATAGTTACATTGCAGTCAACGGTAGAGGCTTTTGAACGGGAGTACAACCGCAACAACATATCGCTGAAAGAGGTACTCCGCCTGAAAGCGCTCTTGTTCCAGCTCAACAACGACCGGGCCGATATTCAGTACGAGCTGGCGGATAACCAGCTCCAGCTCCGTAACCTGCTGCAACTTGATAATCCCATTGAGCCCACCGTGGATACGGTTCGCCTCCGGAGGTACCAGCTGACCCGCATCGATGCGGCCAATCTTTACGACAAGGCAACCCAGAGCCGGGCTGATCTGAAGATTGCGCAATCCCTGACCCGTCAGTCGGAGCTCAACTATTCCCTGCAGAAATCACTGGCCGTACCCGATGTACGCATCGGTGCCACCTACGACCAGGCCGGTAGCTACATCAACAACTACCTGGGCTTATCGGTATCGGCCGATCTGCCGGTATTTAACAAAAACCAGGGTAACATCCGGGCCGCCCGCAGCCAGATCAGATACCAGAAGGTGTACGAAACCGCCAGGCAGAACTCGCTCAGGTATGAAGTAGACGCGGCCTTACAGAAAGTCCGGGAAGCCGAGCGGGTATACGGGAGCATAGAGAACCGCTTCATGCAGCAGTTTGAGCTTCTCAATAAAGGCATCTACGAGAACTTCCAGAAGCGCAATATCTCGTTGCTCGAATTCATCGACTTCATCGAAAGCTACAACGAAAGTATAAAAGAATTTAACCGTCTGCAGGCCAATCGTATACGAGTGTACGAAGAGCTCAGCTATGTGGTAGGCGAAGAACTTTTCAACTAATCAGAATAATGAAAAACATACTGTTCCATTCGCTGCTAACTGCTCTATTCATATCAGGACTGGCTGGTTGCGAAACAAAAGAAAAAGAGCCCGAAGAAGTCAAAGCTTTTATGCTGTCTGACACCATGATGAGCCGCATCACTCTGGACGAAGTACGTACCGAAGCCGTCCGAAACGAACTGACGCTGGTAGGTAAGATCATCCCCGACGAAAACCGGGTAATCAAGGTGTTCCCGCTGGTGGGTGGTAATGTGGAAGATGTCAATGCTGAGCTGGGTGACTACGTTCGCAAGGGCCAGGTACTGGCGACCATCCGGTCGGGGGAAGTAGCCGATTTCGAAAGGCAGATGATCCAGGCACAGTCGGACCTGCTGGTGGCTCAGAAAAACCTCAACACGGCCCGTGACCTGTTTGAGAGCAAACTGGCTCCTGAGCGCGATGTAATATCGGCCAAGAAGGATGTAGATATAGCCCAGGCCGAGCTGGAACGCATCAAAGAAATATTCAGGATCTATGGCCTGGGCAAAAGCTCCAATTACGTAGTTCGCTCCCCCATTGACGGCTTTGTCATCCAGAAAAACGTGAACCGTGACATGCAGTTGCGGCCCGACAACGCGGAGAGCCTGTTTACGGTAGGACAGATCTCGGATGTGTGGGTTATGGCTAATGTCAATGAAAGTGATATACCCCGTATCAAGCTGGGTATGCCCGCCGAGGTACGTACCATCAGCTATTCGGATGAGGTATTCAGAGGAGTAGTGGATAAGATCTACAATGTACTTGATCCCGAAACCAAAGCCATGCGGATCCGTATCCGGCTCAACAACTCGGGTTATAAACTAAAGCCGGAGATGCACGCTACCGTCAACCTGAACTTCGAAGAAGGCGGTGAGATGACGGTGATCCCTTCGCAGGCGGTCATCTTTGAACGGAGCAAAAACTGGGTGATGGTATTCAAAGGCCGGTCTGATATCGAGACACGCCCCATTGAAGTATACCGTACCCTCTCTGACCGGGCCTACGTTCGTACCGGCCTCAAAGATGGCGAAAAGGTGATTTCTAAAAACCAGCTACTGGTCTATAACGCCCTGAACGATTAGTCATAGCTCATTATCGGAAACCTACTCTTGCTTTAACATAGCAGTTACGTTATCAACCACTCTGTATGAATAAATTTATTCGGGGAATCGTCGGGTTCTCTCTTAAGAACCGCTTTTTCATTTTTTTCCTGACGGGTATCCTGGTGGTTTCGGGTATCGTCAGCTATCTCAACACACCCCTTGAAGCTTTTCCCGACGTTACCAATACCCAGATTATAGTGGTAACCGAGTGGAACGGCCGGAGTGCCGAGGAAGTGGAGCGGTTTGTGACCGTACCCATAGAGGTAGCGATGAACTCCGTGCAGCGCAAAACCAACGTACGGTCGGTGACCATGTTTGGCTTGTCGGTGATCAAGATCATCTTTGAGGACGATGTCGAGGATTTTTTCGCTCGGCAGCAAGTCAATAACCAGCTCCGGAATGTAGGCCTGCCGGAGGGGGTTGATCCGGATGTACAACCGCCATATGGCCCTACGGGTGAGATATTCCGGTACACGCTGGAAAGTTCTTCGCAGAATACGCGTGATCTGTTAACAATTCAGAACTGGCTGATCGACCGTCAGTTGCGGAGCGTACCCGGTGTAGCCGATGTGGTAGCCTTTGGTGGACGCGAGAAGATATACGAGATCCAGGTCAACCCTACCCAGCTGGCTAAGTACGACATTACTCCGCTGGAAGTGTACCAGGCCGTTACCCGCAGTAATATCAACGTAGGGGGCGATGTAATTGAGCGGAGCGGGCAGGCGTACGTGGTCCGGGGGGTTGGGTTGCTGAACTCGATTGCCGATATTGAGAATATCATCATTCAGGAGCTAAATGGAAATCCCATCCTGGTGAAGAGCGTGGCTCAGGTAGCCGAGTCGCAGTTACCCCGGGTGGGGCAGGTGGGGCTCAACGAGCGGGATGATGTGGTTGAAGGAATTGTGGTGATGCGTAAGGGCGAAAACCCCAGTGAGGTCCTGACGCGGGTAAAAGAAAAGATTGAGGAGCTGAACACCCGCATTCTGCCGCCCGATGTGAAGATGGTTACCTTCTACGACCGCGACAACCTGATCTCATTCTGTACCCGCACGGTAATGCACAACCTCACCGAAGGGATCATCCTGGTGACGGTCTTCGTGTTCCTGTTTATGGCCGACTGGCGCACCACGCTGATCGTCTCTATTATTATCCCGCTGGCGCTGCTGTTTGCCTTTATGTGCCTCCGGCTACGGGGCATGTCGGCCAACCTGCTGTCGATGGGTGCCATTGACTTCGGTATCATCATCGACGGTGCGGTAGTAATGGTGGAGGGCATATTCGTGTCGCTCGACCACCTGGCTCACCGGGTAGGTATGCAACGGTTCAACAAGATGGCCAAGATGGGCCTGATCAAGAAAACCGGAGGCGAACTGGGTAAGGCCGTTTTCTTCTCCAAATTAATCATCATTACCGCGCTGATCCCCATCTTCTCGTTCCAGAAGGTAGAAGGTAAAATGTTCTCCCCGCTGGCGTGGACGCTCGGTTTCGCGCTGCTGGGAGCCCTGATCTTTACGCTGACCCTGGTGCCGGTACTATGCTCCATGCTGCTGAACCGGAATGTGCGGGAAAAGAACAACCCCATCGTCAACTTTTTCAACCGGATCGTGATGACTGGGTTCAGGTGGTGCTACGCCCGGAAGCGTACCAGTGTAGTGGCGGCCCTCCTCTTTATGGGAATAACATTTTTCTCAGCCACATTCCTCGGAACCGAGTTCCTGCCCCAACTTAACGAAGGGGCTCTCTGGGTAACTGCCGAATTGCCCATGAGTATGTCGCTGCCGGAAAGTGTCGAAATGTCAAAGACAATCCGGAAGGAGCTGCAGACTTTTCCGGAGGTAAAGCAGGTACTATCGCAGGTAGGGCGCTCCAATGACGGTACCGACCCCAACGGGTTTTACTTCTGCCAGTTTCAGGTAGATCTGCTGCCTAAGGAAGAATGGAGCCGGAATATTTCGGTGGAGGACCTCACCGACGAGATGGACAAAAAGCTTAAGAACTACTCCGGTATCCTATATAATTACTCCCAGCCGATCATCGACAACGTGGCTGAAGCCGTAGCCGGATATAAGGCCAGCAACGGTATAAAGATCTTTGGACCGGACATTTATGAACTGGAGAAGTACTCAAAGCAGGTGCAGCAGGCGGTTCAGGACGTGGATGGTATCAAAGACTTAGGTATTATTCGTAACGTAGGACAACCCGAAGTCAGTGTACTGTTTGATGATCAGAAAATGGCACTCTACGGCGTTACCACTGCCGACGCGCAGGCCGTAATCGAAATGGCCATTGGGGGCAAAACGGCTTCGGTACTGTACGAGGGAGAGCGCCGGTTTGATATCCGGCTACGATACCTTCCGGAGTACCGCCAGAACGAAGACGATATCATGAAGCTGATGGTACCTACAATGAAGGGTTCCAAAATACCGCTCAAAGAGATTGCTCATATTCAGAAAACAACGGGGCCTGCCTTCATCTACCGCGACCTGAACAAACGCTTTATCGGGGTGAAGTTTTCGGTCCGGGGACGCGACCTGGGAAGTACCATTGCCGAAGCCCAGAAGCGGGTAGAGCAAAGTATCAAATTACCCAAAGGGTACTCCATCGAATGGGTTGGTGAATTTGAAAACCAGGTACGGGCTACCAGGCGATTGGGACAGGTAGTACCTATCAGCCTGGTGGCTATATTCATCCTGCTGTTCATCACCTTCGGTAATGCCAAAGATGCCGGTCTGGTGCTGGTCAATGTACCCTTTGCCCTCATTGGTGGTATCCTGGCCCTGCACTTCCGGGGTATGAACTTTGGTATCTCGGCGGGGGTAGGCTTTATAGCCCTGTTTGGCCTCTGCGTACAGAATGGTGTAATCCTGATTTCGGTATTTAATAATAACCTGCAGGCCCGCATGGAGCTGGACGAGGCGATATGGGAAGGGGTTAAGTCAAGGATACGCCCGGTAGTCATGACGGCGATCATGGCCGCCATTGGTCTGTTACCTGCCGCTATCTCGACGGGTATTGGCTCCGAGACCCAAAAACCACTGGCTACGGTAGTGATTGGTGGACTCATCACAGCAACGGTACTGACGTTACTGATCTTCCCGATCATTTACCGCTTCTTTAACAGACATACGAAAACTACCCAAAAACCACCCCGCCAACTGGTAGAAGAATACGCTTAATCCATTTCTAATGTATTTCTAATTGAACTCAGGGAGTTACCGGAAATAGATTCCCTATCTTTGATAAAGCTACAAGAGAGTAGTAATTCCGTCAGAACTTCCTGTGGAATGGGTTGAAAAATTGTGTTTACAAAAAAGCCAGCTTCACTTGAGGCTGGCTTTTTCGTTTCCTGACAGGGAATGCAGGTACCCACTTATATTACCTGAAACCCGTGTACGTACGGATCTTCCTCATCCAGGATAATGTGGTTATAGCCATGGATAACGGCCCAGCCTTCTATACTGGGTACTATCGCCTTATGACCAGCCAGTTCGGTTTCGGCCTCGATACGACCGGTGAATTTTGATCCGATAATACTTTCATGCACAAAGTCCTCCCCGGGCTTGAGCCGGCCCTGCGCGTACCACTGCGCCAACCGGGCCGAAGTACCTGTACCACAGGGTGAGCGGTCAATGGCTTTATCTCCATAAAAAACGGCATTCCGAGCGGTAGAAGCTCCATCCAGCGGCTCCCCGGTCCAGAGTATATGGCTCAGGCCCTTGATAGATGGATTTTCCGGATGGACAAAAGAGTGCTCCTGATTAATGCGCTCCCGCAGGGTACGCGCCCAGGCAATCAGTTGCTCCGCTTTGAAGTGCTGCAGACCGGGGAAATTAGGCTGTGGATCTACAATAGCATAGAAGTTGCCCCCGTAAGCTACATCCACGGTCAGCTCACCCAGATCAGGGCATTCCACCCGTATCCCCTCGGCCGCCAGATACGACTTTATATTTGTAATCTTGACAGACTTTACCTTCTTCCCCTCCTGGCGGTATTCGGCCGTTACCAGTCCGGCGGGTACTTCCAGCCGGAGTACACCCGGCTGCTTAGGCGTTACCAGCCCCTGCTCTATCGCCACCGTTACGGTACCAATGGTACCATGCCCGCACATAGGCAGGCAACCCGAGGTCTCGATAAACAGTACCCCTACATCATTGGCGGGATCAGTAGGTGGATACAGGATGCTGCCCGACATCATGTCGTGTCCGCGGGGCTCAAACATCAGGCTCTTGCGGATCCAGTCGTACTCCCGCATGAAGTGGAGGCGCTTCTCACTCATAGTGGCACCTTCCAGTGTAGGAATAGCGCCCCCCGTTACTACCCGTACCGGATTACCACAGGTATGGGCATCAATACAAAAGAAATGTTTATCAGCCATGTGCTTAGAGCGCGAGGTAATCGGGTAATGCCGGACGGGCAGCCAGTCCATCCGTAATAATCTTCTCGATACGGCTCCGCTCCTCCCCGATCAGCGTCAGGCGGGGGGCACGTACATGCTCAGTACCTATGCCGGTGTGGGTCTCGGCCAGCTTGATGTACTGTACCAGCTTGGGGTGCAGATCCAGCTCCAGCAGCGGCATAAACCACCGGTAGATCTGCCGGGCTTCTTCCAGCCTACCGGCTTTGACCAGTCGGTAGATGGCTACGGTTTCGCGGGGGAAAGCACACACCAGACCCGCTACCCAGCCATCCGCTCCCATAACCAGCTCTTCCATGGCCAGAGTATCCACTCCACAGAGAATTTTGAGGCGGTCACCGAAGTGGTTGCGCAGGCGGGTTACATTGGATATATCACGGGTCGACTCCTTTACGGCCTGTATGGTATCCAGCTTGAGTAGCTCGTCAAACATAGCCGGAGTCACTTCAATCTTGTAGTCTACGGGGTTGTTATAGATCATAATGGGCAGATCCGTGGCCTTCCCGATCGCCTTGAAAAACTCGGTCGTTTCGCGGTCGTCGGCTTTGTAGCGCATGGGGGGTAGTGCCATCAGCGCTTTGGCTCCCCAGGCGGCGGCTTCCTCAGCCCTACGGATGGCTTCTTTGGTAGTACCTTCGGCAATGTTAAGTACCACGGGTACCCGGCCATCCAGGTACTCAACCGCGTACTTTACGAGTTGCTCTTTTTCCTGATTAGTCAGCGTACTGGCCTCACCCAGCGAGCCACCCAGTATGATACCATCGACACCAGCTTCCAGCTGGGCATCGAGGTTCTTCTGAAACATAGAAAGATCAAGGACATCGTCCTCTGTGAATTTTGTAGTAAGGGCCGGAAAAACCCCTTGCCAGTTAAAAGACATGAACAACAGCAGATAAGGTTAAATGAGTAAATAGGAAAGTAAGCAAAGGAACGCCTAATTTCCCAACATTTCTGCTGTATGGCTACAATGACTTATTAAAAGTCACAAGAAGTTAGCCTGAAAGAGGATACCCCTCAAATCAGCTTTATAAAAATCAGAAGGTGAATAGAATGGTAACGAGGAGAAAACAGGTACAGCAGATCCGGGCTGAATAGTAACTACTATTCGCAACAAGTACCTAATACTATCAGGGGTGTAAGAGTATCCAATAGAACGAGCGGGCCTTATTCATCATTAAAAATGAATCTGACGGGCTTTCTTTTCAAACTGGCGCAAAGTCATGCGGAAGTCCGCTGGAGTACGGCTAGTGTTAATCCGGCCGGGTTTCTTAGACATTTTCTCTACGCGATAAGCGGCCAGTACACCAATAATCATGGACAGTACAAATACAATCAGCATTTCCATTAGTCTATCATTTTGTCTTGTGGACTAAATGATAGACTAAAAGTATACCTGAGGTGATTTGGGCTAATAGAGCAGAATCTTTGGTAAAACCTGTGGAATCTAATTCACAAGTGAGTAGCAACTGTGGTCAACACTGTGGATAGATAAAACACTTACGTTCAGCATCGTACCTGTCTACAACGAGAAGCTCAGCGTAAATACTGTACCTACTCCTTCTTCTGATTGTACGTCTATCCGTCCCCGGTGCGACTCCACAATACTGAGGGTAGTAGCCAGTCCGATACCCATACCTGTCTTCTTACCGGTAAAGTACGGCTCAAATATTTTCCGCATGTTTTCTTCACTGATACCTGATCCGTTGTCCGCTATCAGTACCTGTATATCCTGGTCGTAGCGACGTGTAGTTACTTTCAGGACACCTCTCCCTTCTTCCATCGCCTCTATGGCGTTGTTGATGATGTTAAGCAGGGCTATCTGCAGGGAGGTTGAGTCCAGTGCCAGGGTCAGGTCAGCTGAGTCATACTCTTTGGCTACCTGTATTTTCTTCAGCTGCAAACGGTCATACGCTGCCGACAGGGCATCATCAAGTACCTGGTGCAGGTCTTTGGGTTCCAGAGTAATTTCAGATGGGCGTGCCGACTGAAGGAGCTGCGTAATCAGGTCATTGATCCGGGTACAGTTTCGCTTGATGATCTGGGTGTAGAACTTCTGGTCTTCGTTTTCCAGCTCTGACTCCAGCTGCTCAGCCGAAAGGTTCACATTTGTAAGCGGATTACGTACCTCGTGGGCCAGCATCCGGATCAGACGGCTTGTTACGGCCAGCTTCTCGGAGAAGAGACGCTCCCGCTCCGATTGTTTGCGGGAAGTAATATCGTGCAGGCGTCCCTGTATGTACCTGGTATCAAAGTCAACCTCTACCGAGGCAGTCATCAGGCAGTACTTCTTTTCGCCTCCCTTAGTCAGCAGTCTTACTTCGCGGTCGTGCAGATCATTACCATCCTTTACTTCATTCCAGAACGCCTTTATCTCCTGCCCTTCCAGCATTTCGAGCAATGAGTTATTCAGCAGCTCGGGCGTTTCGAAGCCCGTGAGCTGTACGGCGGCCTGGTTAAAGTCCAGGATCCTGCCATTCAGATCACTGATAAAAAGCATATCCTTTGACTCTTCAAATACACGGCGGTAGCGTCTTTCGCTTTGACGCAGGGCCTTGAGTACGTTGGTACGCTCCAGCGCATAGCGGATACTACGCTCGAGTATCTGGGGTTCAAGTTCGCTCTTTACGAGATAATCAGCCGCACCAAGGCGCAGCGCCTCTACGGCTACCTTTTCATCACCTTTACCGGTAAGTAATATGATAGGCTCCTCACACTGGTTCTCGAGGGCCTCACTCAGAAGATCTATTCCATTACGCTCACCGAGCAGGAAGTCGAAGATATAGAGATCGTGCTTACAGGTTTTTAAATTCTTAAGAGCCTCCTGATAAGTTGGACACCAGGTCAGGCTGAAATTCCACTTATCGAGGTCATTAAAGCAAGCACTTGTAAGAAGAAAATCGTCTTCGTCGTCATCTACGAGCAAGACATTTATAGATTTGTCTAACATTATTAGAAGGGTTATGAAATCAAGACTGACATATAGGAAGAACTATAGTAAACGTTGCTCCTCCATCGGGTACGCCTCTTGCCTCAATAGTGCCTGAATGATTTTCAACTACTTTTTTACATACCGAAAGTCCAATACCGGCTCCTTCAAATTCGGAGCGTCCGCGTAAGCGCTGGAACAGCGTAAATATGCGGTTAGCCTGCTCATTCTCAAAGCCGATACCGTTATCGCTTACTGTTAAACGCACGTACGACTTATCTGGTACCAGCCCCTGCTTGATTACCTCATTATTCTTCAGGAATTCAGCTTCAATCTTGATGATCGGCCTTACTTCCCGCTTCGTGAATTTAAGTGCATTGGAAAGCAGGTTCATAAACAGCTGTGACATCTGCGAAGGAATGCTTTCAATTTCGGGTAGATCTCCGATCATTACCAGGGCATTTTTTTGCTGAATAGTAATTTCCAGATCGCTTATAGTACTTTTCAGAATGGCGTTCAGATCCGTCGGAACAAAGCCATCCTTGGTACGGGCTACCCGCGAGAATTCGAGCAGGTTGCTGATCATCTCCTGCATACGCCGGGTGGCGTTCAGGATACGGTCCAGGTATAAACGTTGCTCTTCGTTCAGTGCTCCCCGACTGCGGCTTTCAAGTCGCTCCCCAAACGAGACTATCTTGCGCAGTGGCTCCTGCAGGTCATGAGAAGCTACGTACGCAAATTGTTCCAGGTCTTCATTGGACTTGTTCAGGTCCTCTACCCTACGCTCCAGCTCATTCTGAATAACTTTCAGCGAGGTTACATCGAAGATATTTCCAATGTAAATGAGTTTGTTCTTCAGATCATCCTTAATAAACTGCCCCCGGCTGATCACGTTTTTCTCTTCACCCGTAGCTGTAATGACACGGTACTCCTCGACGAACGATTCCCGGTTACGGACTGCTTCCTTGATATTAGCATCCAGCGTTTCCAGGTCGTCGGGGTGTACGTGCTTCAGAAAAAAAGGATAGTTAACAGATGATGTAAAGGTCTTGGGATTGTATCCAAGCAGGTGATAAGTACCTTCGGTCCAGTTGAGAGATCCTTCCGGTCCTTGAGATAGATCCCAGGTCCAGCTACCAAACCGCATGGTTAGTTCGGCATCACTCAGAAGCCGATGATTATATTCAAAATCTACCTCCAGCTCTTTACTTTTGGTAATGTCCGAAAGCGTGCACAGAAAATAGGTAGAGTCGATGGGTACATTGCTTACTTTGCACCACAAGTCAGAATCATGAAAATAAACTTCCAGATCAGAATGTTCGATATCCTTAGGTAGGGTAAGAGCGTTCAATCCAGTAATATCTTCCCAGGTTTTACCAGTAAGTAGAGTTTTTCCAGTTAGTCGTTGAGCTGATGCATTATCTACAGTACAAATAATTTGCTCCCTTCCCTCATCTCCCGACCTTTCTATCTTGAAAAGGATCAAGCCGCTGGCTGAAGCGTTCAAAAGGTCATTAACTCCGAATGAGATATCTTTCAAATCAGTCATTATTACCTACCTAAAGGGATTATTGCATATCAAACTGCTTCATCTTGTTGTAAAGCGTCTTGCGATCAATATTCAGCAAGCGGGCTGCTTTACTCTTATTGAAGTTTACCTGACGAAGTACCTGCATAATCATATCGTATTCAGCTTCATTTGCCACCGTTTTAAGACTGGGCTTCTGCTCCACATCAGGCGCAGGCTCAATGGTAGTACTTACAGTGCCAAATTCAGTGTCCAGCTCTTTGAGCTTCTGGTAGTTTACAATTTCGAAGGGTAGTGTCTTCTCCTCAATATACTCGCCATCCGTAAGTAGCGTGGCGCGTTTGATCACATTTTTCAGCTCCCGCAGGTTACCCGGCCATTCGTAATTCATGAAGTCATTGATAACCTCATCCGTAAAGCCTCTTACTTTTTTGTTCAGCTCATCATTGGTTGATTCCAGGAAGGCCTCGGCAAAAAGCATAATGTCGTCCTTACGGTCTCTCAGAGAAGGTACACTGATGGTAAACTCATTGAAGCGGTAATAAAGATCTTCCCGGAACTTTCCTTTTTTGGCCGCATCGAGCAGTACTTCGTTACTGGCCACGATGATCCGTACATCCAGTTCTATTTCCTTATTACCTCCAATCCTACGCATACGACGCTCCTGCACTACCCGTAGCAGTGCCATCTGGATTTCGTACGAAAGGTTGGCTACCTCATCCAGAAACAGGGTACCTCCGTTGGCCATTTCGAAGTGACCTACCTTAGTCTGCAGGGCACCTGTAAAGGAGCCTTTCTCGTGACCGAATAGTTCACTACCGGCCAGTTCTTTGGAGATGGCTCCGCAGTCCATAGCCACAAAGGGCTTACTCTTTCGGCTCGACCGGTTATGGATCTCGTGAGCGATGGCTTCCTTACCGGAGCCACTTTCACCGTAGATGATCACGCTGTAGTTGGTAGGAGCCACTAGGTCGATCTGGCGGTATAGCTCTTCGGCTACTTTGCTCTGGCCCATGATGTAGCCCGACTTGAGCCGGAAGGGCATCTTGCTGGACGTAGTACTTGGGGTACTTGCCTTGGTTTCGGTCTCGGCCTGAGGAGCCTCCTGGCCAGCGTTGGACTCGGCATCCTTAAGTGCCTTATTAACTGTCACCAAAATCTCATCCGGAAACAGTGGCTTGGTGATATAATCATAAGCTCCCTGCTTCATTACATTCACGGCTACTTTGATATCAGAGTAGCCGGTGATAATGAGCACAGGAATATGCGGTAATTTGGACTTAATGTTAATCAGTAATTCGGACCCCGTAATATCTCCCAACCGGAAATCCGTCATTACGAGGTCTGGCTGAAACTCATCCACCAGTTGCAACCCCCGTTTTCCGGTTTGGGCCGTTTCGACCTGAAAGTCATTCTTGGTCAGAAAACGTTTGAGGAGCATACAGATGTCCGCTTCGTCATCAACCACTAGTATTTTTTTCATATAAGTATGGTAAGTAGGGTTTGCCTATATCACTACACGCAAGCGGGCAGTAGGTATATTAAGTTGTTCACGGTACTTAGCTACGGTGCGCCGCGCTACGTTGTATCCGCGTTCGGCAAGCATATCGGTGATTTGTTGGTCGTTCAAAGGATGACGCTTATCTTCAGCATCGACGATCTCACGAATAGCCTCCTGGATAGCCCGGTTTGAAACTTCGGTACCATCCTCGCTGGCTACTCCTTCAGTAAATAAGTCTTTTAACAAAATAATGCCAAAGGGAGTCTGTACGTACTTATTGGTGGTTACGCGGGATATAGTAGAGATGTCCATTTCGATCATTTCGGCTACATCTTTCAGGATCATAGGGCGTAGCTTCTTGATATCTCCGGTCTGGAAGTAGTCGTACTGCAGCCTGACAATGGCCTTAAGTGTGTTGAGCATGGTTGTTTCGCGCTGCTTAATGGCATCTATAAACCACTTGGCTGAGTTGATCTTGTTGCGCAGGAACTGGTTGGTAGCGCGGTCGTTTTTCTTCTCGGCCATCTCCGTAAACAACTTGCTCATCCGCAGGGCAGGGCTGTTTCCCCAGGCTAGCTGCACCTCTATTTCGCCGTCATCTGTGTAGCGCAGCAGGAAGTCCGGCTTGATACTATCATTGATCAGGGTATCATTGCGAAGGCTCGAGGCAGGTTTGGGATTGAGCGAAGTGATCAACTGAATAGCACTTTTAAGCCCTTCTTCGTCAATCTCCAGCACACGCATGATCTTATCGTAGTTGCGGGAGCCTAATTCGTCAAAGGTCTCCGATACGATACGGCGACCCAGCTCCCAGTTGTCCCCCTTGTTATTCATGCGGTCGAGCTGAATAAGGAGGCACTCTTTGAGGTCACGGGCGGCAATACCCGGCGGATCCAGCTGCTGTATCATTTTCAGCATCATTTCCACCTCATCGGGATCTACAAATATGTTGTTGGCAAAGGATATATCATCGGCCATGACGTCGCTCTCGCGGCGCAGGAAGCCATCCTCATCCAATGAATCAAGTATAAAATCGGCTATAAGTTGCTGACGCTCATTCAGTCGGAGAAAATGAACCTGCTCTTTCAGTTCATCTCTGAATGAAATGGTCTCCACCATAGGGCGGGTATATAGCTCGTCATCAGCTGAGTAGTTGTTGGCGTAGGTTTTGTAGTCCGGGATATCGTCATCTCTGAATTCGTCCCAATCGTAGTAATCCTGCATAGCAGGCACCTCATCGTCGCCCACTCCTACGGTTTCACCCGGATCCATCAAATCCTCTACTTTTTCTTCTTCCGTTGAATTCTCATCCTTGCCCTCTTCCAGCACAGGATTTTCCTCCATCTCCTCCTTAATACGCTGCTCCAATTCCAAAGTGGTCAAATGCAAGAGATTGAGCATTTGAATTTGTAGCGGAGAGTATTTCAACGTTTGGCGTTGAACTTGGGTTTGTCGCTGCATACTTATTTAATAATATTTGTGTTAGCGTATCTCAAAATCTGATTCCACATGCCTTCAGGTTAGCAGGTTGGCTCCGTTTTAGATATAGGTACCAATTTATAACCTCTTAACTGTCAATTTGACTAACCTTCTTATAGTATATTTTTTTATGTCTTTAGCACAGCTAACTGGCACTGTAAATGTAACCTTTTTTAATGAGTAAATATTTCTACACCTTGTGTATTCTTATCCAATTTGTGTACTTTTTACTCAGTAACCCTCTCTAATGAACCTTACCTCTCTGCAATTATTAAACAGGTCGCTGGACGAGCGTCAGCTCATCTGGACCATCCGCTTCTTATTCGGAATTTCGATCCTGCTCATCATTGCCCTATCATATAGCTACCACACTATCAATCAGGAACTGATCCACTACTCTGAGCGGGTCGACCATACACAACGGACACTGATTATCCTCGAGAAAACTACCTCCAAATTCTACCAGACCATCTACCACGGACGGACGTACCTTCTGTTACGGGATGAAGCAAATAAACGAGCCATCCTTGAGAACATTCGTGAGCTGAACCCCCTGATGGACGAGCTTGACTCACTTATTACTCCCCCACCACTGAACAGGCGGGTGAAGGAACTGGACGCTACGATGGACCAACTTTACGAAAGAACACACGTGTACTGGACTGACAGCACCTACAGTACCAACCGGCAGGAACAGGAAGCGCTGCTCAGAGAGGCATCCGTCCTGATTGAACAGGCCAACCGAATCATCAACGACCTGAACAAAGCAGAGACTAAGCTGATGCATAACCGAATGCAAAGCCGGGACAACTACAAGCAGCAGGTGTACCGCTACAACTGGGTGATCATGCTGGTAGCCCTGGTGTTTCTATCCTCTTCGTTCATTCTGCTTGACCGGGAACTCCGTCGCAACAACCTGTACCGGATAGAGCTTGAAAATAAAGTAGAAAACCTCAACCGCTCCAACAGTGAGCTTGAGCAGTTTGCATACGTGGCGTCACACGACCTGCAGGAGCCCCTGCGCAAAATACAGTCTTTCTCGGACCGTCTGCTGCTAAAACACAGGCATCAGCTTAAAGACGATGCCTTGATCATGCTAGACAAAATTAACGAATCTGCGCAACGGATGCAACTCCTTATTAATGACCTCCTTGCCTTTTCAAGATTGGTAAATCCAGGTTATAAAGCGCAGCAGGTAGACCTGAATGAGGTACTGGAAGAAGTTAAAAATAATCTATCGGAAACTATTAAGGAACAAAACGCTGTTATTATCTCGGCTGAGTTACCGAGCCTGGAAGCATACCCGGTACAGATGACCCAGCTTTTTCAAAACCTTATTTCTAATTCCATAAAATATAGTAAACCAGAGGTTTCGCCTCGTATTGCTATTTCTTATAGATTAGTGGGTGGGGCAGAGATACCGGATATCAAACCCGCCCATAAGGATTTGCAGTTTCACCGGATTGAATTTGCTGATAATGGGATTGGTTTTAGCCCTGAGTACGCTGAGAAGATCTTTGTTATTTTTCAACGATTGCACGGCCGGGATGAATTCGAAGGAACAGGTATAGGCCTTGCCATCTGCCGCCGGGTTATATCCAATCATAATGGATATATAATTGCCGAAGGTCAGGAAGGAAAAGGTGCTAGATTTTTTATATATTTGCCGTTACAACCTTTTATTAGCTAGAAGCATATACCTCATGATTAATCAGAGCATTTTGATGGCTGATGATGACGCCGATGACCGGTTTCTGGTACAGGCTGCATTTGAGGACAATAACATCCCACACCATATACTGTTCTTCGAAGATGGCGAACAGTTACTTAATCACCTGAGTACTACTTCGGGTGATAATGCTCCCTCTTTTATACTACTTGATCTGAATATGCCCAAGCGGGATGGCCGCGAAGTACTGAAGGTTTTGAAATCTGATAAGCATCTTCGTTCCATACCAATCATCATTTTCAGCACTTCCAAAGCTCCTGATGATGTAAACTCATCTTATTTTCTGGGGGCCAACAGCTACGTTGTTAAGCCATCCAGCTACGAGCACCTAAAAGACGTAATTCAAAAAATAAGCGATTTCTGGTTAAACACAGCAATGATTCCCTCATAAATTATGAGGGAATTATTGTTTGTGGTGTATTAGCCTCCGTCGCTGGCGGCAAAGTAGTAGCGTTATAATCTACAGCATCATAGTCTATTGTACCGGTTGTATCGGTTACTGCATTCGGAGTAGAATATCTCTCTTCCGGTTTTTCTTCAGTAACATCTTTCAACCAGCGCAGCCCCATAATGAGCCACTGCTCTCCGTGGCGGTTTGTATAGTTTACGATGGCATTGTTAACCATATGAGGTACAATGTAATTCAGGGGCGTCGGTAGCTTTCTGAGTATCGTCTTACCCATGATGGCTGTTACACCAGCCTGAATTCCCTTAGCCATTACTCCCTGGTAACGGTTCTTAAACAAATCACCCATCAGGAAAGTAACTCGCCGTACGGGCTCCGTTTCACCAAGCCAGGTATCTGTATCTTCTTTAAGCTTGGATTTGGCTACCTCCAGGTCATTATGAGCCAAGGCTCGCTGCGCCCGCAGGTCATCTACTGTTTTTATCATTGTCATCTCTTTCTCGGTATAGGGATTCAAGGATTGAATTCATAAGTGGTATAAAGATCCACTTCTTACGGTTACTGAACAGCACACCTCCTACGATAGCGTAGATCACAGCTACAATCAAATAGCCAGCAGGAATACTATTTAGCATATCTCCTACCCACATGGCAAGGGCAATGCTCACAAATACAAGAGATATAAGACCAATTACGGCCAGGGCAAGTCCAGTAATAATGGACGAAGCCACATTGGCGGTCTTCTCAGATATCTGCAGAGCAATGACATTCCAGCGAGCTTCTGCATAGTCAATTAAATGACCAAAGGTTTCTTCAGCTTTAGTTTTGGCATCTTGCAGTAGCATAATATTCTCAGCTTAGGTACATTAAATAGTGTGTGTACAGATGTAGATATATGTATTGGTATAACCATGTACAAGTAAAAGGAATAAGAGGTAATGCAGCGCTTCCACAAGCACTACCTCTTTTTGATCCTAATGGCTTAGATACCTGTGTCAGTACCGGTTGTTCCGGTAGTGCCAGTTCCGGTATAGCCAGTGGTTCCTGTTGTTCCGGTAGTACCTGTTGACCCAGTGGTTCCTGCTGTCTCAGTAGTTCTTGTTTTATGAACTGCCTCTCTAGCCGAATCCAGACCGCCTTCAACGGTGTTATACGCCCGATCTCTCAACTCCTGGCTTTGGGTATTCAGGCGTGATGCTGCATCACGTACCTTAGTCTTTCCCTGTTCCAACTTGTCAAGCATGTCGGTAGCCCAGTCGTTAGCCGAACGTTTGATTCTTTTGCGTGTGTTAGTACCTTCTTCAGGTGCAAACAGCATTCCGATTACAGTACCGGCTGCAGCGGCCACTACAATTCCCCAAAATACTTTGCCGTTAGTCATGGTTTTTGTTTTTGTTTAGTGTTATTAGTTGATGCTCATTCTGATACTATCATTAAAAAACCCCGTTCCATAAGGTATCAGAGCTTATTTAGTATAGTTTTATGATTATACACTATCTTTACGAGAATAGCTTTCTACAAGTTGTGGAATGATGTTCCTGCACAGGTGTAACACTTATAGTAATCCCCGGCTGTACAGATGGCAAGATTATTTTAGCTCATTCTCTAATGCTCAATTTTAATTGAGTACTTTGGTCGTTACATTTGCAAATGATACCCTATACACAACAACCCGCAGAATGGAGTTCGATAATTAATATGCCCCATATGAATATTGTAATAATAGAAGACGAAGTAGATTTAGGCATATTGATTCAAAAATTTTTACTTCGACAGGTAAAAGCCAAGTCCCCTGACACTACTGTAAAAGTGGCTACTACCATTAGTGACGGACTGACTTATGTAAATGAGCTGAAGCCACAATGGGTGTTTCTGGACAATAACCTACCCGACGGTAAAGGCATTAATGAGATTGAGCATATCAAGGCGCTGGGCATTCGAATCGTAATGATGAGTGCCATGTCCAACCTGAGGGAAGAAGCATTGAAGAAAGGAGCCGATTACTTTCTGGATAAGCCGATCAGCTTTGTCGAGATCACTAAGATCATCAATAACCAACTACACACCAACGAATAGAGACCCCGAACCATCAGGGTCTCTTTTACTATCTACACCAGGCTATAAGTACTTTTGATGTATTGACGACTGTCTCCTTCTACTCTTTCCAATAAGAGTAGCTCTCTACTACTTACCTTATGCTACTTCGGATCAGGCTACCTCGTCGATAACCTGCGTGGCTATTTTGTTGCGTACCTGTTTCTTTGGGGCAGGAGCATCGTCATCATCAGCAGTCCAGGCTGCCATTTCGGCTCCCGATGGCTCACCCAGGATGTAGCCGAAGGGCTTGAGTCGCTCAGAGTGGTCAAATACTACTTTAAGAATGGCAATCAGAGGCAACGCCAGTACCATACCCGGGATACCCCAGACTATACTCCCCAGTACCAGAGCTATAATAGCCATGAGTGGGTTGATGCTGATCTTGGAGCCTACTATACAGGGTGTAATGAAGTTACCTTCTATGAACTGTATAACCATAAAGGCTCCCGCTACTCCTACGGCATACATGGGGGAGTCTTTGGTGATGAGTGCCATAGTAATGGGCAGTAAGGAGCCAATAATAACACCGATATAGGGAATGAGCAGCAGCAGAGCGGCAAAGAAGCCAAAGAACACAGCATACTCAATATCCAGCACCAGCAGGCTTATTGTATTGAGAGATCCTACGATGACCATAACGATGAATAGCCCAGCCAGGTAGTTGTGTACTACATCATAGATCCTCAGCAATATACGGTTGATGCGTCGCTTCTCCTCCCTACCCAGCAGCTTGTACAGGAAGCTACAGAAGAAGTTGCGGTAGTACAGCATAAAGAACATATACAGAGGTACCAGTAAAGTATCGGCGAGCGTAGCGGTAGTCGAAAGCAGCATGGCCGACCCACTATCACTAAGCACGGCGGCCGACATCTCCTGCAGCTTGTTCATCTGGCTGGTAGGCTGAAACCCAAAGGTACGGTACCCCATCAGCTGGAGTTCCCAGAGCCATTCTCTTCCCTTACGAAGTAGCTCCGGCCAGATGGCGATCATCTCGGATATCTGTAAAGTAACGAAGTAAAGTATCCCGGCGATCAATCCTAAGAAAAGTACAATTGTGAGGCTAATAGCACCTATGCGTGGTACTCCTTTCTCTTCGAGCTGTATGGTAATGGGTGAGACAAGAACTGAAAGCAAACTAGCGACTATGATAGGAACAAGCAGCCCGCGCAAGTATATCATCCAGTAGACACCTAGTGTCACCACAACCATTGTAGCTGCTATTCGAAGGATTGTAGGATATGGCTTTACAACATTCATTAGTATGATCGATCAACGTAGCTCTTCAACCGCCCTATACAATTAAGCATTATATAGGCTATAGATTATATACCTACAATTCATAAGCCAGAAAGCTACGGTACCATTTAGGCTCCCCTGATCTCTTCAAAGTGTTCTTTTTTGCGTACAATATTCCTCATTAGGAAATCCCACTCCCCAACCCCTACTGACCCGCACCAGCAAAAAAAATAGTCAGGTCATGCGACCCGACTATTTTGCTTCCTTAACCATAAACCACCACATCGTATCATGAGTAATCTAACGCCTCTCCAATGTGTTGCTTGCCTTGGAAGTTAAAAAAGCTGTGCCAAGTGCAGGGAGCCCTGTAAAGCCTATATTCAATAAAAATTTAATTATTTGAGTACTTCCTTTCTCTTCATCGTTGATTTACGGGCACTAAATTCCCCATCCATTGGCTGCATAGGCCTTTCTGCAATCTGGTACTTGTTTTTCAGGTAGTACACATATCCAAGCCTTCTTGCAAGGAGGCCGAAATCTGTTTGTTCAATCATAACATCAACAAAAATGAAAAAGACATCATATCTGTTAGCTGCAATGCTAACTATGGGAACATTTGCTTTTACAGCCTGTTCAGAAAAAACGGGCAATAACGCAGAGCAGACCGCTGAATCAGCCGGTGACGATATGGAGCGTAACATGGATAATGCTGACGCTACCTGGGAAAGCGAAAGAGATGAAACCCGGAACGAGATCAACCGGACTATAGGTGATATCGATAGAGAAATCGAAGAAACCGACCGGAATATGGAAAAAGCTACTGCCAGCGAAAAAGCACAATGGCGCGAGCGCAAGCGCAGACTTGAAAACGAGCGTAGTGATCTGAACAAGACACTGGACCGTATAGGTCAGGAAACTAAAGAAACCTGGCAGGATTTCAAGAAAGGTGTTAACAATACAATGGATGATATACGTCGTGAACTTGATGACGACAACAACAATAACAACAGAAATAACAGAAAATAATGGCTCATCTGGTTGACTAAGACTGAAAACGCCGCTCTTACTAAGGGCGGCGTTTTTTTAGACTCCTTTCGCATAAAAAAAGCGGAAATCTGATGATTCCCGCTCCTGTTGGTGTATACTATTCAGTACTTCCTAAAGGTGTGACTCTGCATTCCGCAGTACTTTGATCCGCTCGTAAGCAGCCAGAATCTCTTCGTACTGATTTTGCAGGAGGGACTGTAGTTCTCTCGGAATTACCATCTCCTGGGTATTCAGCACCGCCTCATAGCCTTCTTTCAGGGAGTTGTCGCCACGCTCACATTCGTTGAGCACCGCCTCACGGTCATGATCAGTCAGGGCTGCTTTCATATCCATCCATACCTTGTGGAGCTTACCGGCAAAGGTATTGTCATCAGGTATCTCTCCGCCATAGTTGATCAGCTCACTGTTCAGCTCTGACTTGAACTTCTTGCTTTGTGATACGTAGTTGTCAAAGAGCATGATCAGGTCACGGTCTTCGGTATCCTCCTTGGCATGCTCATACCCTTTGATACGGTCAATGTGTAGTTTTACCAGCGACTGCAGCGCATTTTGAATCTTCTCATCGTAATTAGCCATGATCGTAAGTTGTTAAGAATTTTAGATAGTATTTTGAAGTAAGTACCGGGCTCCCCTGGGCAGACCCGAATTCAGAAGTAAACAAAGGAGGGACAGTCTCCATAACCGTCCCTCCCTTTATATATAGCTATATCATTATTAGTCAGCAATGGAGTGCAACTGCCGAATACGCGAGTAAGCTGACTTCACTGTTTCATACTGTCTTTGCAGTATAGTACGCAGGGACATCGGGATGCGATCGTCATCATTGTCATACTTGAGCACATCTTCGTACGCTCCGACGATGGTCTGCTCTCCAAATTCACAAGAGCTAAGTACCGACTCGCGATCATTGTTCGTAATGGCCGCTTTCAGATCCATCCAGGCTTTGTGCAAGTCACCCAGTAGTTTGTTGTCTTCGGGAACCTCTCCGCCGTATTTCACCATTTCACTGCTAAGTTCAGTTTTGAACTCCCGGCTTTGATTAGCATACGTTGTAAATAACGATTTAAGATCTGCATCTTTGGTATCGTCTTTGGCCCGCTCGTAACCTTCAATCCGGTCATAGTGTAGCTTGATAAGGTTCCTCAACTCTTTCTGAGCTTTTTCAACGCTGTTTTCCATGAGTGTAAGTTTTTAATGATATGTAAATCAATACCCTACCATTCGAGAAAAAACTTTGCCAGCCTTCCCTCCTGTTCCTACCTTCCTATCCTGGGGAAAATAGGACGCTGGAGCCTATATAGCAGTAACAGTGTTTGTATAGGCTTTTCTACAAAAAAAGTGTCTGTACGCAGGGCGCACAGACACTCTATAACTATAATAAAATTTAATAAGCAGGGGCTACTTCAGGGGCAGATGTACCTCAGCCATCATACAACGGGCCGAGCCGCCACCATTGCCTTCTATCATGGATAAGTCGGCATGTACAAGCGATGCGTAGTCATCCAGAGCGTCTATTTGCTGAGGAGTCAGTGACTCGTACGCACTGGTCGACATCACCAGCATTTTTTCATCTTTCTTGTTACGCACCATCAGCATATTACCGGCAAACTGCCGCACCTGCTCCAGCGTAATCTCGATGATGTACTTGTCGGTCTCTTCCAGGATGGAGCGTACCTGATGCCGCTGATCCGGATCCTTGATCGCTTCCAGACAGATCACCGCAAATACATCCCCTACACACATCAGTACGTTGGTATGGTATACAGGTACATCGTTCTCATCGGAGGCTTCAAACTTTACAATTTCGTAGCCGGTAGCTTCGGCAAAGGCATCCAGTACATCGGGATGAGTACGAGGCGATAGACAGGCGTAAGCGATCTTGTAGCGCCGGTCCAGTACCATACTACCGGTACCTTCCAGATACTTTCCTTCGTTTTCAAAGTGGGTCAGATCTATGATTTCTTCCACATGAAAGGACTTACTCAGGTCTTCTATGATCTCCATGCGCCGCTCGGCCCGCCGGTTAGGTGCCATCATAGGGTACAGCACTACCTTTCCACTCTGATGGAAGGAAACCCAGTTGTTCGGGAATATGGAGTCAGGTGTATAGGGACTGGCCGTATCATCGTAGACTACCAGTTCTACCCCCGCCGCCGTTAGCTGAGAGGTCATCTGCTCAAACTCCTGCAGGGCCTGCTCCTGAGCAAGGTGACGGCTTTCATTGGCAAAGTCCCGGTCCTGAAACTCGTTACTGCCGGCAGTCTGCTCGTTAAAGCCAAACTGTACCGGACGCACCATCAGGATGTGAGAGGTAGATTGTGGTTGTACCTGTGTAGATGTACGGATAGTACGCATACGGGGTTGATTCATTGATTCGGAATTTGCGAATTTAGTCATGAAATGGACTGATAGCAAGAAGAATACCTAACTGAGCTGCACGAACCCTAATTATAGTTCATCTCTCAGAATAGGCATGCTCATACAGTGCGAACCCCCACGAGCCCGCGAAAGTTCGGACGATGGAAGCATAATATACGTATCTGTGAGAGTATCGGGTGAGAGCTCATCATTTTCGAATTTATCAAGCAGATCAGCCGCTTTGATGACATTAAATCCAGCCCGTTTGAATGCCTCGAGCGTCTTGTCGTTGCGGTCGTAACCGATCACCACACCGTCTTTCAGCGCCAGCAGATTGCAGGAGTCGGTCCACTGCTCCCGCTCACCAAACGGAAACTCGTTATTACCCGAGTAGATAAACTTCACCTCTTCCTTGGCACCAAGGTCGTTCTGGCTGATATCCGTCAGCAGGTCTTCCAGGTTCTCGATCTCGATGGGTTTATGCTCAAGTCCCTTATAGAACTGCATGATCTTCATTTTCTTCTCGATCATGTCCTTCGGGGCGAAGAAGTGCAGTACATCCTTCTTTCGAGATTCGTCTCCCTGCCGGGCCAGCGATCCCAGCAGTACCCACACGTTCTTTTTTACCTGGGTAAATACCGTGTCAATGTGCATGTAGTCCCGCTTCTTGGGGATCTGCACAATGGTAATGGTATCTACTACATTCCTGTCAAAGAGCAACCGCATAACCTGCTGAGCCGCATACAGGGAGGTACGCTCACTGCAGCCAATCAGCAGGTGCCGGGGGGCTACCATCATAACATCCCCTCCCTCCAGCGTGGAGCGGTTGAAGTCGTTTTGCTGCTCATCGTCCGGCAGCAGGAAGTGGTGATCGTTGTTGGGTATTTCAATGATATTCTCCCGGTACCTCTCAAACATTGGATGGTGGAAGAATATATACTGCGCCAGCAGCGATTCGCGGGTACGAGCCGCCTTAGCGGGCTTATTGAGCAGGATGTGATCGTTGATGACAATACCAATATCCCGGGTAAATATCAGGTTGGGCAGCGGAGCAAACAGCATACGCTCAGTACCATCGGGCAGTGACCCGGATATAAATATCTTGGCCAGTTCGTTGGGATCGTAGGCTCTCAGGTCCTGCTGAGTCTTGAACGAACACCGCTCTACACCACAAATGGAAGCGATAAGCTGGCAACGTACTACCTCATCTTCCAGGATCTCACACAGCAGCCGCTGGAGATCAATAACCCGGTCAGAATTGAAATAGCCCTCTACGCCGGGCTTATAAAAATTCCGCTCCGGATCACTGTCAATGGTACTGATCTTGCCTTTGATCTTGTCGGGGTCCAGGAAGTAGAGCAGCAGCTTCACGTAGTAGTCATACTCGTTGCGGCGCATGGTATCCAGGTGTACAATATCTTCAAACAGCCAGTCCTGGGCTTTGGAGGGTATCACTTTACCCAGCCCTCTGTCGGGGCTATGGATGAGCAGTTTTCGCAGGCGACCTACTTCTGACGAGACTTTTATGGTAGTAGCGAGAGGTTTACTATTCTTCATATGTTGATGAAATGCTTCTGAACGCAAAGTAAGTCGATTATTTCTGAATAAAAAGCAGCCGTAAAGCCTACCGCTGTCACCACCCGCCCGGGCCCGGGCACCAACCATTTCGGGAGACAAAAAACGGTCATGGAGTATTTACCTGGACAACAGCTTTTTAACAGGTACCTGTTCCGCACCATATGATTTTAGTCCGTAGCTGCGTATTCCAGCCCCCTATTTAACCCAAAGAAATAGAGGTAACCTGCACATTCACAATTGGTTCTAAAAAACCTGCCGTTAAGGAACAAGCACGCTTCGTTAGGGGTTATAGATACAACCGGATGTTGTTTAGAAACATTCTAGTCCTATTTTCTTTAAACGCCAAAGCTTACTACCTTTGCGATTTAATAATTACTAATTAACTGCGTAAATCTGTTATGCTCAAAATCAATGACTTGCGAGCCTCCATTGAAGGCAAAGAGATATTAAAAGGAATAAATCTGGAAGTGAAGCCCGGTGAAGTACATGCTATCATGGGGCCCAACGGTTCCGGAAAAAGTACTTTAGCTTCGGTTCTGGCCGGACGTGAGGAATACGAAGTTACCGGTGGAGCAGTGGAATTTAGTGGAAAAGATTTGCTGGAAATGGCTCCCGAAGAGCGTGCTGCCGAAGGTATATTCCTGGCGTTTCAGTACCCGGTAGAGATACCCGGCGTTACGACCATTAACTTCCTGAAAACCGCAGTTAATGAGATCCGTAAGTACCAGGGCCTCGACCCACTGGATGCTGCTCAGTTCCTGAAGATGGTTCGTGAAAAAGCCAAACTGGTTAACATGAACGACTCACTGCTTAAGCGTGCCCTGAACGAAGGCTTCTCGGGTGGTGAAAAGAAGCGTAATGAGATATTCCAGATGGCGGTACTGGAGCCAAAGCTGGCGATCCTGGACGAAACTGACTCTGGACTGGACATTGATGCGCTTCGCATTGTATCCGAAGGTGTAAACAAGCTACGTACTCCTGAGCGCGCTACCATCGTAGTTACTCACTACCAGCGCTTACTTGACTATATTGTTCCTGACTACGTACACGTACTTTACAAAGGCCGTATCGTGAAGTCAGGCCCGAAAGAGCTGGCTCTTGAACTGGAAGAAAAAGGTTACGACTGGATCAAGGCCGAAGTAGAAGCTGAAACCGCGCAGTAACAGCGCTGTTTTTCTTCATCATAATAAAGTCAAACATACGCAATGAGTACAGAAACTATAGATCTGAAGACCCGCCTAGTCACCGATTTTTACGCTCGTGAAGCGGTGATGAACGGGGAAGCACAAAGTGAATTTCACCAGACCAAGCGTAAAGCGCTTGGTATATTTGAGGACAGGGGCTTCCCTACTCCCCGCAACGAGGAGTGGAAGTACAGCAATGTCCGGGACCTGATCAGCCACCAGTACCAGTTTACCGGCGAGCACGCCGTTACCGAAGAAGTGATTGATTCGCTTCGCATCGCTAACCTTACCGGTAATATCCTATATATTGTCAACGGTCGCTACGAGGCCAGCCTGTCTACCATCGTATCACCAGCCGACCAGCTTCAGATCAAGCCCCTGCACGAGGCTATCAAAGAAAGACCTGAGCTGGTAAGTACCTATTTTGGTCAGCTGGCCAAGAGTGAGTCAGATTCGTTCACTGCTCTTAACACCGCTTTTGCTCACGATGGAGTGTTCATACACGTACCTGCGGGTAAGGTAGTAGATCACCCGATCGTAATACGTTTTATTTCAGATGCCCGTGCGGAGAACGTAGGTTCTAATCCGCGCAACCTATTCGTAGTAGAGCAGAACGCACAGGTGAAGATCGCTGAATCATACAGAACGATTGGTGAGGAGCGGTCATTTACCAATACCGTAACCGAAATTTTCGTAGCCGAAAGCGCCAACGTAGAATATTATAAAGTACAGAACGAAGCGGAAAAGGCCTACCACGTAGGTACTACCCACGTACGTATCGTGGACAACAGCCACTTCTATTCGGCGACTGTTTCGTTGAACGGAGGCTTTATCCGTAACAACCTGACCATCGAACTGGATGGCCAGCACTGCGAAGCCTTCATGTACGGGCTGTACTTCCCCGACGGAAAGCAGCATATCGATAACCATACCCTCGCTGATCACCGCCAGCCCAACTCCTACAGCAACGAGCTGTACAAAGGCATACTGCGCGACCGGTCAACGGGTGTATTCAACGGTAAAATATTCGTGCGTCAGGATGCACAGAAGACCAACGCCTACCAGTCGTGTAAGAACGTGGTACTCTCACCGGATGCTACCATGAACACCAAGCCTCAGCTGGAGATCTACGCTGACGACGTGAAGTGTTCGCACGGTACTACTACCGGGCAGCTGGACGAGGAAGCTCTGTTCTACATGCGTTCGAGAGGTATCTCCAAGAATGAGGCTATGACGCTACTGATGTATGCCTTCTGCGAAGACGTAGTAAGTCAGATCAAAATAGATGCTATCCGCGAGCACCTCGAGGGTGTTATCACCGAGAAGCTGGCGAAGAAATAATCCAGGTACCTGTCTGGCCTGTGCCTTGACAGGTACTCCTTAGTATTACCCGACCCGCGAATATGGTTGGGTATTTCTTTATAAATCCGCGCAACAATGCAAACTATTCAAACAGATCTCAATATAGAGGCCATCCGCAGTGACTTCCCGATCCTCAGTGAGGTAGTCAACGGGAAGCCGTTGGTATATTTTGACAATGCGGCCACTACCCAGAAACCACGTGCAGTACTCGATGCCCTTAATGGCTACTACGAGCACTACAACGCCAATATACACCGGGGTATTCACCACCTGGCTGAGAAGGCTACGTCGGCTTTTGAAGCATCGCGTCGCCGGATCCAGGAGTACATCAATGCCCGCCAGCACGAAGAGATTATCTTTACCTACGGTACTACCGATGGGATCAACCTCGTAGCCCAGACCTACGGCCGGGCCTTCCTGAAAGAAGGCGATGAGATCATCATCAGTACCATGGAGCACCACTCCAACATCGTCCCCTGGCAGATGCTCTGCGAGGAGAAGGGTTGTATCCTGAGGGTCATCCCGATCAATGATGCGGGTGAGCTGCTTATGGATGAGTACGAGAAGATGCTTTCGGAGCGTACTAAATTTGTATCGGTGGTACATGTATCTAACTCCTTGGGTACCATCAACCCGGTAGCTGAGATCATTGAAAAAGCCCATCAGGTAGGTGCCAGGGTACTTATCGACGGAGCCCAGGCTACCTCGCACCTCCATATAGACGTTCAGGCTCTGGACTGCGACTTCTTTACATTCTCCCTGCATAAGATGTACGGACCAACGGGTATAGGGGCACTTTATGGTAAGAGGGAGCTTCTGGAAGCCATGCCTCCGTTCCGCGGTGGTGGCGAGATGATCAAAGAGGTAACCTTTGAAAGGAGTACTTATAATGATCTTCCCTATAAGTTTGAGGCAGGTACTCCTAACATTGCTGATGTAGTAGCTTCCAAGTATGCCCTTGACTACGTAGCCTCACTGGGTAAGGATGCCATTGGTACGTACGAGCATGACCTGCTTACCTATGCCACTGATGCCCTGCAGAGCATTGATGGCCTGCGTATCATAGGTACTGCCAGAGAGAAGATCAGTGTAGTTTCGTTTGTGATAGATGGAGTACATCACCAGGATACGGGCGTACTGCTGGATCAGCAGGGCATCGCCATCCGCACCGGACACCACTGTACTCAACCCCTTATGCGCCGATTTGGTATTCCCGGAACCTCACGGGCCTCTTTTGCGGTTTATAATACGACCGAAGAAATAGACCGCCTGGTGCAGGGTTTGTATAAGGTCAAGAAAATGCTAGGCTAACACGTATGACTATAAACGAAAGACAGGACGAACTCATCGAAGATTTTGAGTTGTTTGACGAATGGGAGAGCAAGTACGAGTACATCATTGACCTCGGCAAGCAGTTTCCCCCGCTCGAAGAGCAGTACAAGACCGAAGAGAACATCATAAAAGGTTGCCAGTCCAAGGTATGGCTGCACGCCTACATGCAGGACAATAAGCTCATGTTCGAGGCGGATAGTGATGCCATCATTGTGCGTGGACTGGTGAGTATGCTGGTAAAAGTACTATCAGGCCATACCCCCGAAGAGATTGCTAAGAGCGACCTGTACTTCATGGAGCGCATTGGTCTGCACCAGCACCTGGCCCAGACCCGCTCTAACGGACTGGCCTCTATGCTGAAGCAGATGAAGGCGTACGCCATAGCCTATCAGGCTGTAAATAATTAGTAGATCTGAGCCGAAAGGATAACCTATACTATTGCTACTACCATGACCGAAGCAGAACTAAGAGAAGAAGTCGTAAAGGCCATTAAGACCGTATATGACCCGGAAATACCGGTAGATGTGTACGAACTGGGGCTTATCTATGACCTCAAAATATTCCCCGTCAATAATGTATACGTACTGATGACGCTTACTTCCCCCTCCTGCCCCTCGGCTGGTACCATTCCCGCCGAGATCGAGCAGCGGATCCGGGAAGTAGAAGGCGTAAGTGATGTGAGCGTAGAGCTTACATTTGACCCTCCGTATACTACCGAGATGATGTCCGAAGAAGCCAAGCTCGAGCTGGGCTTTATGTAAGTATAGTAACAGGTACTGCTTCAGGCTGTGCCTGCGATGACTACTTATAGTACTGATGAGATTGAAACATACATTTTGAACATAAAAACTGATATACCTATGTACCCCCCACAATTAGTAGCTCCCATGAAGGCCGATCTGACTACTGTCGGATTTCAGGAATTGCTGTCTGCTGAGGATGTAGACAACTACATGCAGACTGCCAAAGGCACTACGCTGGTTATGATCAACTCCGTATGTGGCTGCGCCGCCGGTGCTGCTCGTCCGGGTGTGAAAGCTGCTCTTCAGCGCAGCGAAGTAAAGCCTGATAACCTGGTAACGGTATTTGCTGGTGTTGACAGAGAGGCTACCGAAAAGATGCGTGAGTATACGCTTCCTTATCCTCCTTCGTCACCTGCTATCGCTATCTTCAAGGATGACGAACTGGTACACTTCATCGAGCGTCACCACATCGAAGGTCGTTCGGCCGAAATGATTGCTCAGCACCTGCAAATGGCGTTTGAGGAATTCTGCGGCGAGAACGCTTAATAGCTCATAAGCTTAAGGTAATTTCCCAGAGTCCCTGCTGAAAAGTTAATTCAGCAGGGACTTTTTCGTTAAACTATCCTGTTCCTATTGACGTTGTGATAGGTATAAATCTCTTTTGCTATGCACGGACATCGTTTTTCTCAATATATCCCTCAGGAACAAGGTGGCAACAGTAAGTTTGACCAGCTCCTGAACATATTTCAGCAACTCCTGCTCATGACCTCCGGTGATGTGTCACAGGCTATGTCATGGCTGAGCGAGCTGGACCGCCAGTACGGTCTTACCAGCGACCAGTACGGGATTGGTGACTTCTTCGAAGACCTCAAGAAGAAGGGGTACATTACCGAGGAAAACGAGGAAGGACGCGTAGTGATGACGCCCAAAAGCGAGCAAAGCATCCGTAGGAGCGCGCTGGAAGAGATATTTGGTAAACTGAAGCGCTCCAAGTCGGGCGGGAACCACCATACCCCCTACTCCGGCACCGGCGACGAGCTAAGCAGTGATATCCGTCCCTACCAGTTTGGAGATACGCTGGAGCAGATCTCCATGACCGAATCGATCAAGAACGCCCAGGTCAACCACGGCATTGGTGATTTCAGGCTGATGGAAAATGACCTGGAAGTGGTCGAGAAGGAGCAGAAGACCACTACCTCCACCGTCATGATGATTGACATCAGCCACTCCATGATCCTGTACGGGGAAGACCGCATTACACCCGCCAAAAAGGTAGCCCTGGCCCTGGCGGAGCTGATCCGTACCAAGTACCCCAAGGACTCACTGGATATTATTGTATTCGGCAACGACGCCTGGCAGATCCAGATCAAGGATCTTCCCTACCTCGAGGTAGGCCCCTACCATACCAACACCGTAGCCGGCCTGGAGCTTGCGATGGACCTGCTGCGCCGCCGCAAGACGCGCAACAAGCAGATATTCATGATTACGGACGGAAAGCCTACCTGCCTTAAGGAAGGTATCCGCTACTACAAGAACAGCTTCGGACTGGACCGTAAGATCATCAGCAAAACGCTGACGCTGGCTGCCCAATGCCGTCGCCTCGATATACCCGTTACTACGTTCATGATTGCCTCTGATCCTTATCTGAAGCAGTTTGTGCAGGACTTCACCAAGGTCAACAACGGCCGGGCTTACTACAGCAACCTACAGGGATTGGGTGGCTTTGTACTGGAAGACTTCCAGCGCAACCGCCGTAAAAACATGAAGTAAGAGCTACGCTACGATCAATACTGCTCCTTTAAGGTTAGGTAGGTATCAATGCTGTTTTCCAGACGGGGCTTTACAAACATTTTATCTACCTTATAGGAATGGCTTTTGGATATAAGGTCCAGTAACTGATCATAGAAAGCCTGTAGTATCTTACGATGAGCCTGCCGCTCAGCATCATAGTAGGCCAGAGTCTTGATAGCCTGACTAAGGCTAAGTAGTATCATGATGTCTTCTCTTCCGTAGATCTTGATCGGCTCAAAGGATTTATAAAGCAGTGATTCAAAGGAAGTAACTTTCCATTTGAGTACTGCCCCTCCATTTTCCAGACACGCCTGCCCCACATCATCCCACTGCATGCGCAGGCGAAACAAGTCCGTCAGGTAATGAATACAGATTCGGGCTGTACCCGGATCATTAATACCAGGGCTTAGAGCCTTGATGGCAATTTCCATTAGCTGGGTAAAACCATAGGCATAATTCTCATCAATATTTTCGCCGTGGTAGTAGTGCAGATAGCTCAACAGTACTTCCTCAGACTCCTTTGAAATTCCATTTTTTGAACCGCATATTTCTACAATGGGAATACCTGTAGGAATAAAATCGCCCACTTCTACCAGAAGCCGTATTTTGATATCTTCCTTCTGAGCCAGTTTTATCAGCTCTTTTTTGTTGAACCGCTGTAAATAGCCTGATTGAACAGAAAGGATCATCTGCCCCTCTCCCTCATCCGGCCATTTTTTCTCCTGACCTGCTTCCCGACGATTCTCGTCCACAAATACCTGCATGTAGTGGAGCGTTTTCTTATACAGCCGGATGATTACTTCATTGGCCTGTATGGCCAGCGAGGCATTATGAATAAAAAATACAAACAGCACCAGACACCATAAGCCAAATATGATACTGATTAGTACTTCGGCACTCAGCAGAGGTATATCTTCGTCCTTGTTGAAGTTACCCAGGCAAACCATACAGAAGAGGATGGCTCCCAAGTAATTACCCAGTACTACCTGGTGGCTCTTTTCACTGACTAACCCTCTGAGTATCTTTGGGGAGAAACTACTGGATGCCTGACTTAGTACCACCATAACCATGGAGAAGCTGAGCACCATAAGTGATATGATACTACCAATCAGGGTAGTAAGAATAGCGGTAGGGGTATCCAGAGTTTCAAACGACAACCAGGGGCGCTCGGCCAGCCATTGTGATATGGCCGACTGTCTGGAGTTGACCAGTACAACCGCAAGTATAAAATAAGCCAGACTGATCAAGGCAGGATAAAGTCCAATGCTGGATCTTATCCCACTAAGAAACTTATTTATATGCTCCCTCTTTCGCATTGCCGATTGGTTTAACAAGGTCATACAGACTGATGTAGTCTGTATGTAGATTCAACTTGTATTTTTATAATACAAAACAGCCGGAACACCTGTGGTTCCGGCTAGTTTTATTGATTAGTTAGGCACAAATACTATTATAGGGAAGGTATCCGTAGTACCTGTCCCGGGTATATCTCATCGGGGTCTTTGAGCATCGGTTTGTTTGCCTCGAATATCACGGGGTACTTCATCATATCTCCGTAGTACTCCTTGGCTATTTTCGATAAGGTGTCCCCCTTTTGTACGGTATGAAACTTTGACTGTTCTTTGGGCTCCACAATATTCATGCGGTTATCCACGGTAGCTACTCCCTCTACATTACCGAGAGCCAGGGCTATTTTTTCCATATCTTCCTGCTTGGCTACTTCACCTTCCAGGATCACGGTATCACCCGACGTCTTTACAGTTAGCTTATTGTAGTTCAGGCCAAGCTGCTTTACGTAGTTAAGTAGTTCGGTGGCGCGCAAAGGCTCTACCTCTTTGGCCTTTTCGGGTGTTGGAGCGGCAACGTGTTCATTTTTTAATACTTTTTTACCCCCTCCTTTAAGAAATGAAAAAAGTCCCATAGCAACAGTTTTGTAGTTAAGTGGAAATTTAAGTGAATGAGCCGGTTAGCTTTCAGAACAGCAAACAGACTACTGAGTTAGTATGTATAAAAATGTCGTGCCTGTTGCACCAGATCCACTCCCTCCATTGCATCTTCCGCCAGCGCCAGTACCGGTATCTGCCCCTGATACACAAACCTGCGGGTGAGGCTACGATCCAGTAGTATATCCAGAGTGGCTTTATGGTGCGAAATCATCACCAGCATATCCGACGGGTACTCTTTTAGGTAATGCTGGATACCTGCCGCTTTGCTACGGTTGGTAGTAAAGCACTGCCGGATCTGCTCGTCCCGGAAGTGACAGGTATACACCTCGGTTTTATCTACCTCAACACCAGCCGGCGACTGGTCCTGATCAATTACAGTAAGGCAGGTAAGGCGGGCAGGGGTTCTATGTGCCAGCTCCGTAACCAGCTTGTACACTGCCCCAGGGCTGGACTCACTATAATCCATAGCGATGACGATCTCTTTGAGCGGGCGCAGCGAGGCATGAAGAGGCACCGAAAGTACATGGTTGGACAGCTTACGGATCAGCGCCGTAGCTATGCTGCCCACTAGTCTGCTTTTGCCTGCTCCGGATGTACCCAGTACTACCAGATCGAAATGCTCGAGTTCGCAGGTAAGCTCTACTATAGCTACTACCGGTCCGGGCAGTACCCTCAGCTCATAGGTATGAGTAAGGCGCCGGCAGGTATTCAATAATGGAAGTATGAATTGCTGCATCCGCTCGTGGGCCTTCTCCAAAGCATCTTCCTGAATGATATGATAAAGTGTGTCCGGTGGGGGTAAGAAGCAATGTAAAAGGGTAAATTCGCAGAAGTCAGAGCTATAGAGCGATGATACATAGGCAAAGGCATGAGCTGAAGCTTCCGAAAAATCAGTGAGTACTAGTATTTTTTTCATAAGTTTGGCTGGGTTAACAGGGTATGCCACAAACGTAATGACACCAGCTGCCCCAGCCTATGACCCTAATCAAGTACCCGTATTGATATAAATCACTTTTTATGAAAGTAGCTGTATTCAGTACCAAAAACTACGACCGTACGTACTTTGATCGTTACAACACGACTCACCAGTTTACCTACTATGACAATAAGCTGGACGCCCGCTCGGCTTCACTGGTAGCCGGCTCAGAGGCCGTATGCGCCTTTGTGAATGATACGCTGGATCGTGCTGTACTCGAGATACTCGCCGGGCACGGAGTCCGGATAGTGGCGATGCGATCAGCCGGATTTAATAACGTTGATCTGGATACGGCGCAGCGTTTGGGTATAGCGGTGGTGCGGGTACCGGCTTATTCGCCCCATGCGGTAGCTGAGCACGCCGTAGCCCTGATCCTGACCCTCAACCGCAAAACGCACAAAGCCTACAATCGGGTACGGGAAGCGAATTTTTCACTCGAAAGACTGGAAGGTTTTGATCTCTATCAGAAGACGGTAGGAGTAGTAGGTACCGGTAAGATCGGGCAGGTATTTATACAGATCATACGGGGCTTTGGCTGTAAGATACTGGCGTTTGACCCCTACCCCAACGAGCAGCTCATTAGTGAGGGTATCGAGTACGTATCCAAAGAAGTACTTTTAGATCAATCTGATATTATTTCGCTCCACTGCCCGCTTACGCCCGAGACGCACCATTTTATTAATGAGGAGGCACTGAAGCTAATAAAGCCGGGCATGATGCTGATCAACACCAGCCGCGGTGGACTCATAGATACACAGGCCGTGGTGCATGCGCTCAAAAGCAAGCAGCTGGGCTACCTGGGGATAGATGTGTACGAGCAGGAGGCTGACTTCTTCTTCCGCGATCTCTCCGACTCTATTATTGACGATGACCTGCTCATGCGCCTGCTTACGTTCCCCAATGTACTTATTACCTCCCACCAGGGATTCTTTACAGACGAGGCGCTCACTCAGATAGCTCAGACTACCATAGCTAATCTGACGGCTTTTGAAGAGGGTACCTACATTGATGCCAACACGCTGATAAGGGTTTAGTGCCGTTTTGAACGGCTACGCTCGCCAGCTATCCAGCCTCCGGCCCCGATCAACAACAGGATGAATATCATCGGCGCAAGCCCCCATTTGAGCCCATTGGCGATCGAAGCCAGCTGAGCCAAAACACCATTCTGCACCGGAAAGCTGGATAGCAAAGCAAGAATAGCGGTGTTTTCGAGGTAGTCGGCGAGCATCACCAGTAAGGGTAGCAGGTTCAGCCTGCGCCAGATGCTACCCTCTGCAAAAGCCTTATCAAACAGGTACGAGATAAGCAGGATCGAGCTCACAGTATACACGATCGGGAACAGACTGTCTACTACCAGCTCGGTCCACCAGTATACTTCTCTTCCGCCTTCCCCCAGAGCAATCAGGTACTCATGAGCCTCGTTGGCTGCAAATCCAATCCGGGCATCCAGCTGCTCGAGTGGAGTACTTAGTCGCATACGCGCCTGTAGACTCGGAAAAATCCACGCTCTAAATACAATCAACAGCACCAGGAATACGCCTATAGCAGGTAGTGTAGCCCTCCTGTAAAACCACCTCGAGAGTTGTGAATAGCTGTGCATAGTCTGGATGAATTGTTTGTTTTTAGTATACAAAGGGTAGTAAAATGTGCATTTATACTTTTTATTGTAATAATACCACCCCCATATGTTAAAAATTTTATAATTTATTCATAGTCAGAATGATCTCGGCTCTTAACGCTCCCCTCCCGACAGTTTCAGACGGCAGCCAGTACAAACACACCCATCGTCCGCTCGTTGCTATTGACTGTATTGTATTTGGGTATGATGAAGAAGTGGGTTTACAGATACTGCTTGTGAAACGCCACCTCGATCCCGAAAAAGGTAAATGGGCACTAATGGGAGGTTTGCTGGACGATCATGAGAATCTGGACCAGGCCGCTAAGCGCATTTTGTACTGCCTGACCGGCATGACCAACGTATACCTGGAAGAGCTTAAAGTATTCAGCCACTGTGACCGCGACCCCGTGGAGCGTACCATTTCGGTAACGTATACGGCCCTGGTCAATATTCATAACTACGAGCACCAGATTACCAACGAGTTTGAAGCCCGGTGGTTTCCTGCTTCCAACCTTCCTGATCTTATCTTTGATCATAACGAAATGGTACGATTCGCCAAGCAGCAATTAAAATACAAGGCTAACCTGCATCCCATCGGATTCGAGCTACTTCCCGAGCGATTTACATTCACCCAGCTTCGCAAGCTGTACGATGCCATCTACGAAACCCAGCTGGACAAAGGCAACTTCCGCCGGATGATGCTCGCTACCGGTCTGCTGGTACGCCTCAAAGAAAAAGACAAAACCAGCTCCAAAAAGGGGGCGTACTTCTACCAGCTCGACAGCGAGAAGTACACAGCCCGGCTGAACAACTTCTACCTGTAAGCCAGTCCCGGTGATATACCCGACACTGATCGGGTAGCCTGCGCCCTGCCCTCTCCGAAGCGGCAGGGCGCTTTTTTAGGGTCTTATTCTTCCCTGATTTCAACTTTATTAGAAAAAAATTAAAAAAAGTTGACCTGACCCTTATTATAAAAAGTAGCTTTTACTCTTATAAGTACATTATCATATCATATCATATACGGTTTGATAGGTTGGTTAATTGATGATCCCCAGAAGGCTTCTGTGCATGCGGGAGCCTTCTATATAAGCTTAAAAAAGTACCCCTACCACAAAAAATTTTATATAGTTCGGACATGATAAGCTATAAGGATACTCTGGATGATGTGTACCTGTGGAAAGAGTTTAAAAACAGTGACCGAAAAGCATTTGGATTAATTTACGATCAATACAACTACACCTTATTACAGTACGGCAAACGACTCGGAGCCGACAGCATGGTTGTGCAGGATGCGATCCACGACCTGTTTGTGGATCTGTGGAAAATGCGTAAGAACCTGGCCGAAGAAGTAGCCGTACCTTACTACCTGTGCCGCTCGCTCCGGCGCCGGCTGCATGTACAGCAGAAGGGAGCCATGGCGACCGTGGACGACCAGCACGAGCCTTCGTTGTTCTCGATGTGTCACGAATCCGAAATTATCAGTCGTGAGGTTTCGGAGAGACAGAGCCAGTTCCTTACCGCCGCTCTCTGCCTGCTGTCCAAGCGGGAGCTGGAGGTTATTCAGCTCCGGTTCTTCCAGAACAAGTCGGTACGCGAGGTAGGTGAATTACTCTCCATCCGGGAGCAAACCGTACGAAACCTGATGCAGCGCGCCCTGGTCAAGATTCGCTCCCAGATACCCAGCTCCATACTTGACTAACGACAGCAGAGGCCCCTCTGCCACCCGAGACTACTATGTACTTTGAGGAGAACTTTTAAGAAGAGGCAAAAAATGGTAGTTTTGTGCAGGGTGTATTCCCCCTAGTATCAGCAACTACCTACCCATGAACCGCTCCCATAACCTGCACCGCTTACAAGAAGACCAGTACGATATTTGTATAATTGGCGGTGGAGCCAGCGGTACGGGTTGCGCTCTGGATGCCGCGTTGCGCGGCTACAAGGTAGCTTTGATCGAAAAAACCGATTTTGCATCCGAAACCTCATCCCGCTCTACCAAGCTGATCCACGGCGGGGTCCGGTACCTTGAGCAGGCATTCCGTAACCTGGATCTGGCCCAGCTTAAGCAAGTCCGTCACGGGCTGGAAGAGCGCCACATCGTACTGAAAAATGCTCCCCATCTGGCCCGTCCGTTGGCCTTGCTTACCCCCGTCTCATCCTGGTTTGACGGTGTCTATTTCAGCATTGGCCTGTGGCTGTATGACCTCTTTGCCCAGCAGGACTCGCTGCCTAAAAGCAAATGGCTGAGCAAGCAGGAAGTACTTCGGCGTATGCCTACTCTGGACCCGAACAAACTCCACAGCGCGGTGCTCTACTACGACGGTCAGCTGGACGACGCCCGCTACTGCCTGGCCCTGGCGCAGTCGGCACAGGAGGCGGGAGCCACGGTAGTCAATCATGCGTCGGTGGTGGAATTTGAAAAAGAACCAGGAGGCCGGCTTACGGCAGCGCACATTAAGGATGAAATTGGTGGTAGCACTTATACGGTTAAAGCCAACGTATTTGTCAACTGTACGGGTCCCTACTCCGATCATATTCGTCTGCTAGCCAACCCGGACCTGCCCAGGCGCATCCGCCCCAGCAAGGGAGTACATATCGTGCTTCCCAGAGAGGTACTCCAGAGTGAGGATGCCATGCTGATTCCCAAGACCAGCGACGGCCGGGTCGTATTTGCCATACCCTTTGGTGATGAGCTGCTCGTAGGTACTACGGACACGGAGTACAACCAGTTGGAGGAAGAGCCGCTTCTGAATAAGAGGGAAGTAGATTTTCTGCTAAGTACTTTAAATCCTTACCTGTCTACTACGCCCCGCCCCGAGCAGATCCGATCCGGGTTTGGGGGGCTGCGGCCACTTCTGGCGGCCGATCCTCGTAAGGCCACCAAGCGCCTCACTCGTGACCACGAGGTAGAGCATGACCCGGCATCAAACTTGGTGAGCCTGCTGGGTGGCAAATGGACTACCTATCGGCTGATGGCGAAGGACACCCTCGACGAAGTAGACAAACTACTGGGTCAGGAGCATCCGTGCCGTACGGATGAATACGTCCTGACCGGAGGAGATGGCTATCAGCCAGACGGCTGGAAAAAGCTGCAAAAAGAAACTCAGCTACCGGAGGATATTTGCCGGCACCTGTCCAAGACCTACGGAAGCCGCGCCGAAAAAGTAACAGAGCTGGTACAGTCAAACCCTACCCTGGGTAAACGACTGGTACCTCGCTACCCGTTCATCAGGGCGGAGGTAGTATACGCTACGCAGTACGAAATGGCCGTGACGCCACGTGATGTACTGGCCCGGCGTATGCGCCTTGAAATCCTGAGCTGGGAGGATACGCTGGCGTGTCTGCCCGTAGTAGCGGACCTGATGGCTTCCGCGCTGGGCTGGTCTGTAGCAACCAGGCAGCGTATGGCTGATACCTACGCTGCCCAGTTAACTCTATTTATTCAGGAAGCTACTGTATAGCAGGGCTACTGTTCTTCCATGAGTTCTTTCAGGATCTTCTGCGCAGCGATGGATATAATAGTACCCGGCCCGAACACGCCTTTTACTCCGGCATCGTACAGGTACTGGTAGTCCTGCGCCGGTATGACGCCCCCGGCTATGACCATGATATCCTCCCGACCCAGCTTTCTGAGCTCTTCGATCAACTGCGGTACGAGGGTCTTATGGCCGGCCGCCAGACTGGAGGCTCCTACTACGTGTACGTCATTTTCGGCAGCCTGACGTGCTACCTCTTCCGGCGTCTGGAATAGGGGCCCCATGTCCACGTCAAAACCCAGGTCGGCAAAGCTGGTCGCGATGACCTTTGCTCCCCGGTCGTGCCCGTCCTGACCCATTTTGGCTACCATAATACGCGGACGGCGACCTTCCAGTTTGGCAAAGCGGTCGGCCATCTCTTTGGCCATGCGGAAGTTTTCGTCATCTGACACTTCCGCTTTATATACTCCTGACACAGATCTGATTACTGCTTTATAGCGTCCAAATACTTTCTCCATAGCATCTGATATCTCTCCCAGCGTAGCTCGCTTGCGAGCCGCCTCAACGGCCAGCGCCAGCAGGTTACTCCCCATATCGGTACCTCCCTGCCCCGTACAGGCCTGGGTGATGGCCGACAGAGCAACCTCTACCTCCTGCTGGTTTCGCTCGGCTCTTACCTTTTCCAGCCGGGCTATCTGGGATAACCGTACCGCCTGATTGTCAATTTCCAGAATATCAATAGTCTCTTCCGACTCCGGCCGGTACTTGTTTACGCCTACGATCACATCTTTTCCTGAGTCAATACGTGCCTGCTTCCGGGCCGCTGCCTCTTCGATCCGCATTTTGGGCAGTCCCGTTTCGATGGCCTTCGTCATACCGCCCAGTTGCTCTACTTCTTCGATAAGGGCCCAGGCCCGCTCGGCCAGTTCTTTGGTCAGGTACTCTACGTAGTATGAGCCTCCCCAGGGATCCACCGCGCGGGTAATGTCCGTCTCGTGCTGCAGAAAGAGCTGGGTGTTACGGGCGATACGGGCCGAAAAATCGGTAGGAAGTGCAATGGCCTCGTCCAGTGAATTGGTATGCAGCGATTGGGTATGCCCCAGTACTGCCGCCATCGCCTCCACGCAGGTACGGGTGACGTTATTGAAGGGGTCCTGCTCGGTGAGGCTGTAACCACTGGTCTGGCAGTGGGTCCGTAGCGCCATAGATTTGCTTTTCTTAGGTGCAAACTGCTGCACAATCTTGGCCCAGAGGAGTCGTCCGGCGCGGAGCTTCGCTATTTCCATAAAGTGGTTCATGCCGATGCCCCAGAAGAAGGAAAGGCGCGGGGCAAAATCGTCAATATCCATTCCCGCGTCTAATCCCGTACGGATGTACTCGAGCCCATCGGCCAGGGTATAGGCTAGCTCGATATGCGCCGGAGCGCCTGCCTCGTGCATGTGGTACCCACTGATACTAATGGAGTTGAACCGGGGCATCAGCCGTGAGGAGTAGGCAAATATATCTCCCACAATACGCATGGATGGAGTGGGCGGATAGATATAGGTATTACGCACCATGAACTCCTTCAGGATATCATTCTGGATGGTACCCGACAGCTTCTCCGCCGGTACGCCCTGCTCCTCGGCCGCCACGATATAGAAGGCCATAATGGGTAGTACCGCTCCGTTCATGGTCATGGATACCGACATCTGATCCAGCGGGATCTGGTCGAAAAGGATCTTCATATCCTCCACGCTATCGATAGCCACCCCGGCTTTGCCGACATCGCCCACTACCCGCGGATGATCGGAGTCGTAGCCCCGGTGCGTAGCCAGGTCAAAGGCTACGGAAAGTCCTTTCTGACCGGCCGCCAGGTTACGTCGGTAGAAGGCATTGGACTCCTCCGCCGTCGAGAATCCCGCATATTGCCGGATGGTCCAGGGTTTCTGGACGTACATGGTACTGTACGGTCCGCGCAGGAAGGGAGGAATACCGGCCGCAAAGTGCAGGTGTTCGGCTTCGGCCAGGTCATCCGGAGTATACGCCGGTTGTAGCCTAATACCTTCGGCCGTAGGGAAAGGCTTACCGGGAGCAGCCGGCTGGCTTCCGGCGGTAGTTTGTTGTTGATGAAGTGGTATATCCGAAAAATCAGGTTTCATTCTTAAGCTTGTTAAGTAGGTCACATCCGCACTAGGCGATAGCAGCAGCCAGTTGACGTTTGACTAAAAGGGGGAATCCCGCTGGAAGTTCCGCTAAGGTCTGGGTGCTAGCCACCGGGACAGGTACTTCCGCTCGTTCACCCGGCTCCTCTACCCGGTACCTGTTTACCCCTACCATTACCTTCCCGTTTGTCAAAGCCTCGGTCTTAGCGTTCCACTCCTTCTCTATTTCGCTTTGTATCCACCCCTTCTCAAAGGCGGCTACAATTCCACCATCTTGCTCTATCCGCTGGAACAGCGTCCAGGCTTCGTCAGCCAGTTGTAAGGTCAATGTTTCGATAAAATGCGCGCCTGCCGCCGGATCGGCTACTTTATCCATATATCCCTCTTCTTTCAAAATAAGCGATACATTGCGGGCAATCCGCTCCGAGAAACTACTGGATTGGCGATAGGTAGCGTCATACGCATGAATGGTAAGGGCATCACATCCTCCCACGGTCGCACTCATGGCTTCTGAAGTGGCCCGCAGCATGTTGGTATGGGGCGTTACGGGAGCATCGTAGAAGGCTGAGTTACGGGCGTGGATGTAAGCCGGAGCTGCCTCCGCCGGAAGCCCGTAGGCATCCGTGACGCGTCGGTACAGGTATCGTAGGGCCCGCAACTTGGCTATTTCGGTGAGGTAGTCGGAGCCGATCGAGAGGGAGAAATACAGCTTGCTCACCACCTGCCGCGCTGATAGGCCCGCCTCCGTCAGTTGATCCAGGTACCATACGGCCGAAGCCAGCGTACAGGCCAGCTCCTGCACCACATGGGCTCCCGCCTCGTGGTAGGCGTGGCCGCTCACCATGAGGGGACGAAAGGCCGGCATATCGTTGGTTCGGGCTACGACCGCGGCCAGTTGATCCACCGCCGGCCGGTAGTCCTGTCCCGTTAGCATCCAGCTTGCCACCGCATCCGCAGCCATACCGCCTTTGAGGTGGTAGCCCGACACCTGCAGCAGCTCATGGGTCAGGTCAGCCACGTTGCCCTCTACCTCAAAAACAACCGGTGTATCCGTCAGGCGGATATTGTGCAGGGTCTTGTGCAGATCGGTACCAACCCGCTGCTGGCCCCTTACCTGCAGCCACACGGCATCAGCCCCGGCCGACAGGGCTTTATGGATCTGAGTATTGGTATCTTTGGGTGTAGTAAAATAAACGACTGGCTGCGTTAGCCAACCGGGCTGACGCTTCTGACAACGCTGTATGTCCGCAACCCGTGGATCGGCGACCTCGGGGGCGGTGTAGTACGGCTCCATGGCTATAGAGCCGGTCACTTTCCACTGCAAATCAGCGTAGGGAGTGCCTCCCAGGTCTTTCTCTACCTGACTGAGCCAGTCTTCTTTACTGGTTGGTTTGAATGATGAAAATAAAGATTCTTTCATGCTGTTGGGTAGGGATAAAATATGTACCCTACGAAATGTTAGTTTAGCAAAGCTACTATTTAGAGATTACATTTTTTTAACAACTTAATACACAGAAGTAAAGCGCGCTTCCCTGGGGTAGGATTATTCCTTTAGTTTCAAATCGCTGCTTGTTTAAGCTATTTACTAATTGTAAATTCATCTCGCTTTATACTTCCAGCTGTATCTATTTTTTTATCTTTGCCCTCCCGAAAAAATATGACACCTGATTACGTAAGCTTTACTTTGGAAAAAGTCACCTCACATAGAGATGTAGATATGGTATGGGATAAGTGCCTACGGGTTATTCAGGAGAATATCCCGGACCAGAGCTATAAGACCTGGTTTGAGCCTATCCGTCCCCTACGTCTCCATGGTAAAGTACTTACGATACAGGTTCCCAGTCAATTTTTTTACGAATGGCTGGAAGATAATTACGTACACCTGCTCCGCAAAGCACTGGACTACTCCATCGGTCGGGATGGAATGCTTGAGTACTCTATCATCGTTGATACCGGTAACGAAAAGCACCAGCCACTGACGATGAACGTCCCGACGGTCAAGACACCTCAGACCGCCCGTCCGGATAACTTTGGTACCGATCTGCGCAATGCTAACAACCAGGTCAAGGATCAGGATTCGCTCCAGCTGGATACGTACCTCAACGCCAACTACTCCTTCGATAACTTCATCGAGGGAGACTGTAACCGTCTGGCCCGTTCGGCGGGCTTCGCGGTAGCCCAGCGCCCCGGCCTTACATCCTTCAACCCCCTGATGGTGTACGGAGGCGTAGGACTGGGGAAGACCCACCTGGTACAGGCCATCGGTAACTACATCCGGAATCATTTCAACGAGAAGCTGGTACTGTATGTTTCGTCGGAGAAGTTTACGAACCAGTTTATCAACTCCATCAAGAACAACACCCTGCAGGATTTTACGGACTTCTACATGAAGGTAGACGTGCTGGTGATTGATGACGTGCAGTTCCTGTCGGGTAAAGAAAAAACGCAGGATACGTTCTTCCATATATTCAACCACCTGCACCAGATGGGCAAGCAGATCGTCATGACGAGTGACCGTCCGCCGCGCGAGCTGCAGGGATTACAGGACCGCCTGCTGTCGCGGTTTAAGTGGGGACTTACCGCCGACCTGCAGACCCCCGACTTCGAGACGCGTATTGCCATTATCCAGAAGAAGCTTCAGTCGGAAGGTATAAATATCGATTACGATGTAATTGAGTACGTAGCTCATAGTGTTAACTCCAACGTACGTGAGCTGGAAGGCGTGATAATATCGCTGATGGCGCAGGCCTCCCTGACCCGCCGCGAAATAGACGTAGAGCTGGCCAAGAATACGCTCCGGAATATCGTGATGGACGAGGAGAAGGAAGTAACCATCGACACCATTCAGGAGATCGTAGCCGACTACTTTGAGATCAGTATCGCCGACCTGAAGAGCAAGAGCCGCAAAAAAGAAAATGTGTACCCCCGCCAGCTGGCGATGTTCCTGGCCAAGGAGTACACCGACCTCCCCCTCAAGTCTATCGGCTACCACTTTGGCGGTCGCGACCATAGTACCGTGATCCACTCCATCCAGAGTATCCACGAACTCATGGGCAACGACCCTGACGTGGAGGAAACCGTTCAGAAACTACGCAGCTACTTCAAGTAGAAACCTCAACCGGTGACTACTCCCCTACTACTTTGCCGCTCACAGATTGATGCACAGCGCTGGGATCAGCTCATACAGCAATCCCAACAACGGGTCGTGTACGGGTATAGCTGGTACCTCGATGTGGTATCGCCCGGCTGGTCGGCGCTGGTGTGGCCTTCGGCCGAGGAATACCAGGTAGTGATGCCTCTGCCCATCCGTAAAAAATGGGGTCTGCCCGTCATTCAGCAGCCCTTCTTCTGTCAGTACCTGGGACTGTTTTCAGCCATTCCTCTAACTAAAGATATCGCTGACGCTTTTCTGCGGGTACTTGACCGGCACTTCCGCTACATCAGCAGCTATACTTTCCATCCGGACAATACGCCTCTGCTAGCTGATTTACTCCCTACCTACCCCAGTATACAGTACCAAAGGCTCCATACGCACTGGCTGCCACTCAACCAACCGTACGCGGGTATAGAAGGAAGATATAGTCAGGATCGGAAAAAGAATCTGAAACGCGCTAGTAAGGCAGGCTGGACAATAAGGGAGCAGGAGGATATAGTACCTTTAATTGACATGTTCCGTACCTACCACGCGCAGGGCATACAGGGTGGCGTCAGTGAAAAGGCCTACGAACTACTAAAAGCCCTGTACAGAGAACTTCGTAAAAGAGGCCTGGTGCAGGTACTTTATGCCGGATTAGGAAGCGAGCCCCATGCGGGAGTAATGCTGGTCGAAGAAGGGAAAAGGGTGATCTACCTGTTCAATGCAGCGGATCAGACGGGAAGAAAACAAAACGCCCGTACGTACCTGCTGGATCAGTACCTGCGGAGCCATTCCAACCTAGATAGTGTATTTGATTTTGAAAGTCCCGAAGTTCCCAGTATTGTGGACTATTACCGGAGCTTTGGAGCGGAGAAAAAGGCTTTTTACAGCATCCGAAAAAACAGCCTGCCTTTTCCCCTGCGGGAGATCCAGGAATGGCGTATCAGGCAGGCTACTTTATCCAGTTAGGTTCGGTCCGGAGGCCTCTGTAGCCCTTTATATCCATGTCCAGGGAGCCGATCACCAGTTCTACCTCCGCCTTCACGGGTATCTTATTATCATCGTCGGATACCCAGAGCGTCATAGGATTCTCTCCTTTGAACAGCTTGTTGTCTGGTATGAAGGGAGTAAGCTTTAGGACCTTTATTCTACCAAACTTGGTCTTTATTTCACTCTTTCCGCCGTAGCGTATCCGCAGCTTATATACCTCTCCATCAAAAAAAGTAGGTACCTCCACTACTTCACCTACACCGATCCGGCCAAAATCCAGCGTACGCAGGAAGAAATAGCCACTGATGATATCATGGATATTGTTAGGTACTTTATACGTCTTTTGCAGGTCTTTGTCGTAGGCCGTATTGGCGCCGTGATTGAATATGACCGTTTCCTCTTTACGGAAGTTGTTCTCCTGGATATTGCGGTAGAACATATGGGGCAGGATCGCCGATGTATCTATATACGAGCGCCACTGATCCCGTACCCGCGTGATCATGTCGAAGGCTCCTACAGTCTTGCCACTTACGTTGACGCGGTAGCAGGGCCGGTTATTGACAGATACTAACGAACGGGACACCTCTACTCTGGCCTCGGCGGCATTGATGATGCCGTAGTGGACCCGATACTCTATCCGTTCGCCTTTTACAAAGCTCTCGTTCCGGACGGTACGGTATCCTTCGAAAGGGGCAAAAGCTACTGTGGCTAGGGAAACTATGGTAAGCAGTACAATAATCTTCAGTTTGTTCATGGCTACATTTCAGTTGTTCACAACGACGGGTACTTCTCTTTCAGATAAGCTAAATACCTTTTGAAATCTCCACCAAACCTCTTCTCAAACTCCTCCTGGAAGGCATTCTGCTGGGATTTATATGTCTGGAACCCAATAAAGTACGCGTTGTTAGGTAGTTTAGTTTCATCCCAACGCCTTTTTTTAGTCAACGAACGTTGCCCTCCGAGTAGTGTATCCAGGTCATATACAATGTCTCTGATCAGCCGGTACTTGAGCGTATCCTTCTGCGCAGTAGGCTGCTGATCCGGAAAAGTAGCGTACAGGCTATCCAGCCGGTTGCCTCCCCGGAGTATATGCTGCGAATAGGCATCGTTGTACCGCTTGGAGTACTGGTACCGCTTTAGTTGCGGCGAATCCGGGCCGTACTTGTGGTTCAGGAAGCGCACGGCTCCCACGTCTCCTACAAAGGAGGCCAGGTTTTCATTCAGTTCAAGATTATTTTTCACAAACAGGGTACCGTGCGTCAGCTCGTGCAGAATAAGGCTGGCCAGGCTCCCTTCGGTTCGGTAAAGCATGCTGGAAAGAATTGGGTCTTTCAGGTACCCCAGCGTCGACCAGGCCGATACCTCTCCTATATCCGTATCCAGCCCCTCCCTGATCAGCTCGGCTTCCTCGCGGGCGGCGCGGGTAGAGTCAAAGTAGCCCTTGTAGGCAAATGAACCAATGATCGGGAAGCTCCACTCGCGGGCGTTGAGCTTATAGCGATCCGAAGCCGTGATTACCCACAAAATAGGCTTTCCGCCCTGGTCGTAAAAGGTAGTGTAGTTTTTGGAAGGATTGAGCCCCAGCGAATCCACGCCAAACTGCTTTATCTCCTGAATAAGACGTATGCGGGCTTTGAGTGAATCCGGGAAAGCTGGATCGCTGAGTACGTCCGACACATCCCGTACATTGGCCAGTATACTGAGCTGCCCCTTGGCCTGCATCCAGCCGTAGCTGACCAGATCACGGTAGTAAATTCCAAGGGCTAGAAGTATCAGTACAAGGGCCAGAACTATTTTTTTGAACATGCAGAAATCAAGAGTGCGTTTCCCAAAATTTGTAAATACTAGCTTAACAACCAAAAAAAGAAGGTCCGGTTCTAAATCCGGACCTTCTGCCTGGCCTCCTGGTAGTAACGAAGCCAGCTCTAAAGTGATTGCTTCTATTCCCCGCTACATGTAGTTCAGGTCATTGTTGGGTTTGAGCTTGATGATTTTCAGGGCATTCAGCAACAGGATAAACGGATAGGTCGGGTCAAACTCATGCCACTTAAACCCAAAGTTGGCCCTACCACCGTACTTGTGGTGGTTGTTGTGGTACGACTCACCCATCATCAGGAAGTCGAAAGGCAGCAGGTTTTTGGCGGTATCATTGACCTTGAAGTTGACATAGCCGTAGCGGTGCGCGTACCAGTTGATAATAACACCGTGTACAGGCCCCATCAGGAAGTGGATAGGCAGCAGCAGGAACATCCACCACTCGGTAGCAAACTGGATATAAAACTGCGTGTATACCACGCCCCAACTGATTCGGGATAGCCAGGAGTCACCAATACGCTCCATAAACGCCCAGTGAGGTACTCCCTTCTTAAACTTGGCCGCAATAGTGTCGCGCCGGTGTACGATGTTGTTGTAGTAGTTTTTGGTCTTCAGCATCATATCAAAGATGTTTTTGGAGAACTCAGGCGAGTGCGGATCGTCCTCGGTGTCGGCGTGGGCGTGGTGCAGCCGGTGCATGACCCCGTAGGCGTAGGGGCTCAGAAAAGACGATCCCTGGAAAATCCAAGTTAGCGTATAGAAAAACTTCTCCCAGCCCGGGCTCATCGTAAAGATCTTGTGAGCCGCGTAGCGGTGCAGGAAGAAGGTTTGCATGAGTAGAGACAGGTACCAGTGCGCAATGAAGAAGATCAGTATTTCCATAGGAGGTTCTTACAAAAAGATAATTTAAATGAATACCCGACAAATGTAGCGGTACCCCTTTCGGCAAAAGATGAGGAATGTCAGTTCCTGCAACTTTTTTTGGTTTTTATTGGTAGTACATAGGGGCCACTGCGAGTACTTTGCCCGGTACCTGCAGGGGTAACCGGACCAACCATCGGAGCTCTCCTGAATCAATAGAGTGAGGGACTGGTCAGAGGGCAGAAAACCTGTTTCTCCTCCACACACGCCTCCTCAAAAAGCACACTGTGTATAAGCTACTTACATAGCTACCTGTGGAAGTTTAGCCTGGGTTGTAAAGGGCTGAAAGAGGCTGATAAACAACCAATAAAAAAAGGCTGAAATTGTGCGGGAAGTACTGGCAAAACCGTTGGTTTTCTCATCAAAAAAAAGTAAATTTACATCAGAAACAGTAAGAGTAAGAGGCGGTTCTGGAAGTACCCGTAGCCGCTTTTTTTATGCAACAAACAAATCTTTTCACACATCCTTTATGGCACAATCCGTAGATAAGGACAGCAAGCTTAAAGCCTTGCAAACTACGCTCGAAAAACTAGACAAAACCTTCGGTAAAGGCACCGTCATGCGCCTCAGCGACAGTAAGGTGCTGGATATTCCCATTATTTCTACCGGTTCATTAGGACTGGACCTGGCATTGGGTATCGGTGGAGTACCCCGTGGCCGTATCGTAGAAGTATACGGTCCTGAATCATCAGGTAAAACTACCCTGGCTATGCACTGCATCGCCGAAGCTCAGAAGAACGGTGGCCTCGCAGCTATCGTGGATGCTGAGCACGCTTTTGACCGTTCTTACGCCGAGAAACTCGGTATCGATACTAAAAACCTCCTCATCTCACAGCCCGACAGCGGTGAGCAGGCACTCGAAATTGCTGAGCACCTGATCAGCAGTGGAGCAATTGATATTATCGTGATTGACTCCGTGGCGGCCCTTGTACCCCGTGCTGAGCTCGAAGGCGAAATGGGTGACAGCAAGATGGGTCTGCAGGCACGTCTGATGTCACAGGCGCTGCGTAAGCTCACCGGTGTGATCAACAAGACCGGCTGCTGCTGTATCTTCATCAACCAACTTCGTGAGAAGATCGGTGTGATGTTTGGTAACCCCGAAACTACCACGGGTGGTAACGCCCTTAAGTACTACGCTTCGGTACGTCTGGATATTCGTCGTGTAGGTCAGATCAAAGAGAGCGCCGACAACATCCTGGGTAACCGTACCCGCGTGAAGGTGGTAAAGAACAAACTGGCGCCTCCATTTAAGGTGATTGAGTTCGACATCATGTACGGTGAGGGTATCTCTAAGGCTGGTGAAGTGATTGACCTGGCCGTAGAGCTGGATATCATCAAGAAGTCAGGCTCATGGTTCAGCTACGAAGGCAACCGTCTCGGTCAGGGTCGCGATGCCGTGAAGCAGCTGATTAAAGATAATCCTGAGCTGATGGAAGAGGTGGAGAAAAAGATCCGCGCAAGGGTAGGTACTGACTCGGAAGCACTTGTTGACACAGCCGAGCCTAACCTGGTAGATGACGGCTCACCTGAATAATATAGAAGCTAGTCTGAAAATTCAGAGCTAAAAAAGGGGAAACTTTCGGGTTTCTCCTTTTTTTTGTATCCTGTTACTACGCCTATTTCTGTACCTCCTCATGTTCGCAACGCATAAGCATCGGCGCAAGCATTCCGTCTGTCCGAATTGTAATCACCTACTCCATCCGGAGGATAACTACTGTCCCAGTTGCGGCCAGGAGAACCACGACCTGAAAATCCCCCTGGGGCACCTGCTCTATGAGTTCGTAGAGAGCATCACCCACTTCGATACCAAACTTTGGGAAACAAGCAAAGCTATTTTTACCAAACCGGGTAAGATTACCAAAGACTTCCTGGATGGCAAGCGGGCGCGCTATGTACCTCCTGCCCGTATGTACGTCTTTGTCAGCTTTGTGTTCTTTCTGCTTCTGAATACGGTCTTTGATAGCAGCATCCAGGACGGCAGGACCATCGACTTCCGCTCCGTTGCTGTACAAGTAGATAGCACGACCTATAACGTAAACCGCAATGACATACTGGCCTACCAGTACATGAGTGAGGCCCAGCAGGACTCGCTGATTAGTACCTTTGCTCCGACAGCGGACAGTACCCAGCGGCAGAAGCTCAACGCCATGATTACCCGGCTGGATAGTACATCGGGTGATGATTCGGGAAATCTGTTGATGGAGATTACGGGTGACAGTACGCTCCAGACGCCAAAGGATGTACAGAAGTTCAGTACCATGTCGGATGAAGAGCTGGGAGCCTACCTCAAAGCCCATGGATCGTCGGACAACTTCCTCTACCGCCGGCTGCTAAAGCAGTCGCCCAAGTATGCTTTTGAGTTCAATGTCAAGGAATTTGTACGAAAGGTACTCAAGAGCCTTTCGGTGGTGATGTTTATCCTTATGCCCGTGGTGGCGCTGCTTCTGCTTGCTCTTTACGGCCGCAAACACTACTACTACGAGCACCTGATCTTTTCGGTACATTTTCATACCATCGTGTTTATAGCCTACACGCTGGCAATCCTGCTCGACTCTCTGGCTGGCAAAGACTACTTTCTGGTACTGACGACGCTCCTGCTGTTCTTTTATCTGTACAAATCCATGCGGCGGGTGTACGGCCAGTCCAGAATGACAACTCTGTCAAAGTTCTTTCTTCTTTCGTCCTCCTACGGCCTGGTGGCGCTGCTTTGCCTGGCTGGGGTACTATTTTACAGCTTCCTGTATTTTTAAGATACCTCATAAAAAAGCCACCTGAGCAGTTGGTGCTCAGGTGGCCAAAGATATATACTAACAAAGCTACTGCTTAGTACCTGTCGTCGTTGTCGTCATCGTCGAAGTCGCCGAAATCATCGTCATCATCGCGACCCGGTCCCGAAAACATGCTGCTGACCAGATCCTTGAAGTGCGTTCCCCGATCCAGGGCCTGCTTGCCAATCAGAGAGTATTCGGCCATGCCGTGCAGGGCAAACTCCATCATAAACAGCTTCTCTTCTTTGCCTAGTCGGGAGGCATACTCATCCACAAAGTCATCGAGTCCTTCGATGGTACCCAGGCGGGCCTGGTACTCCCGGTCAGTCATATCGCTCATCAGGTCCATCTCATGACCCGCGCCAAACCACTCAATTACCTTTCCGAACGGGTTCCGCTTAGTCTTCTTAGCTTTCTCCGGATTGGGGAAGTAGTTCAGGAATTGCGTACGAATGGCCTTGCCGATCAGGTTCTGCGCTACAATAACCGGCCCCTCTACCTCACCTTCGTACACCAGCTCTACTTTACCGCAGATGGCCGGTACTACGCCATACAGGTCCGAAATACGGATGTAGGTAGACTTCTCTCCATTGAGCAGGCAACGCCGCTCGGCGGCGCTGATCAGGCTTTCGTAGGCCGAAATGGTCATACGGGCCGACACGCCACTTTTGCTGTCGACATACTCGCTTTCACGGGCCTCCATCGCAATCTGCTCAATCAGGTCTTTGATTAATTCATTGGTCAGGACCATGCCTTTCTGCTCAGTCTTGATGACAGCTTCCTGCTGCGTGATCTTCTTACCTACTTCGATAGTCTTTGGATAGTGCGTTACGATCTGGCTGTCGATACGGTCTTTCAGAGGCGTCACGATGCTTCCCCGGTTGGTATAATCCTCGGGATTAGCCGTAAATACAAACTGGATGTCCAGGGGCAGTCGGAGCTTAAAACCCCGGATCTGGATGTCGCCTTCCTGCAGTATATTAAACAGGGCTACCTGGATACGCGCCTGCAGGTCAGGAAGCTCGTTGATAACAAAAATACCCCGGTGCGAGCGCGGAATAAGGCCAAAGTGGATAACGCGCTCGTCTGAATAAGGCAACTTCAGGGTAGCAGCCTTGATAGGGTCTACGTCGCCAATGAGGTCAGCTACGGATACGTCGGGGGTAGCTAGTTTTTCGGTGTAGCGGTCATCGCGGTGCAGCCACTCAATAGGCGTATCATCGCCCTGCTCGGCTATAATATCCCGGGCATGGCGCGAGAGCGGATGCAGGGGATCGTCGTTCAGGTCGGTACCGGCTACCATAGGTACGTACTCGTCGAGCAGGTTCACCATCATACGGGCTATTCGCGTTTTGGCCTGACCGCGGAGCCCCAGCAGGTTAATATTATGCATGGAGAGGATAGCTCGCTCTACATCGGGAAGTACGGTATCTTCGTACCCCCAGATGCCCGGGAACACCTCTTCCTTTTTCTGTAATTTGCTGATAAGGTTATCACGCAACTCCTGCTTAATGGTACGGGAACGGTATCCCGTCGCTTTCAGCTCGCCTAATGTCTTGATCTGCAGGAGTTGGTTAGTACTAAGGTCAGTGTAGTTCATGAGGGAAGATCGGATCAAAAAAGTAGTGTACCAATCTCTAACAAGCCAGCCTCAGAAATGGTTTTGAACTACATTCCATAAAAGCGAAGCAATATTCGCTCAAAGATTCGCTGCGGTAAAACGGCCTTCAGGCCCACCGATACTTTCTGCATAAACGGTCCCACCTTATAGTGAAGGTTAGGCTGGTTGTCCTCAATAATTTCAGCAATGGCTTTGGCAATAATGATGGGATCGGACGCACTGCTTACCTCGTGGTTGATCTGCTGGTGGATGCGGTCAAAGGTAGTCTTGTACACCGAGCCGGGCTGTAGAGCAGCTACCAGGCGGTTCTGGTTGATGCTGGTCGCTATATCGCCGGGCAGTACGCTGCACACACGTATATTCTGCTCCTTCACCTCCATACTCAAGGACTCTGTCAGTACTTCTACGGCCGATTTGCTGGCGCTGTATATACCCCGGAATGGTAACCCCATAGCACCGGCAATAGAGCTGACATTAATAATCACCCCGTCTCCCCGTCGGCGCAGGTAAGGCAGGCTAGCCCGGCATACGCGCAGCAGCCCGAATACATTGGTCTGGAATACTTTCTGGATCAGCTCATCGGAGGTTTCTTCCAGAGGCCCTACTATACCCAACCCGGCATTATTAATGACCACATCCAGCCCGCCAGCCCGCTGCCATACGTCAGCCAGCGCCGCCTGTACGGAGGCTTCGTCTGTGACATCCATCCGGACCCACTCGAAAAGTACGCCGTCGGGCTGGCTCCGGCTTCCGCCAAATACACGATAGCCTTTACCGGTCAAATAGTCAGCCGTACTACGGCCAATTCCGGAAGAAGCTCCGGTAATAAGAACAACCTTTGATTGAGGAGACATTAGTTACATTTAGATCAGGCCGCTAAAGTAAGCAGGTACTTGTACAAGGTCAAAAGCCTGGTGGCTTGTTTTCAGTTGTAGGTACCATTGTACATACAAAAAGGCCTGCAAGCGCAGGCCTTTTTCTGTATTTTGAAATATCCAATGGTCTACCGTGCGTAGGCTACGGAGCGCATTTCGCGGATCACCGTAATCTTGATCTGACCGGGGTACTGCATCTCTTTCTCGATCTTCTGTGAGATATCGAATGACAGCATGCTGGCTTTTTCATCCGTTACATTTTCGGCATCCACGATCACCCGTAGTTCACGACCCGCCTGGATAGCGTAGCACTTCTCTACCCCATCAAAGGCCATAGCCATATTCTCAAGGTCGCGCAGACGCTGGATGTACGACTCCATCATTTCGCGGCGTGCTCCCGGACGTGAACCTGAGATAGCGTCACATACCTGAATGATAGGTGAAATGATGCTGGTCATTTCGATTTCGTCGTGGTGGGCACCGATGGCGTTACATACCTCCGGGTGCTCTTTGTACTTCTTGGCAAGCTCCATACCCAGGATGGCGTGCGGCATCTCTGACTCTTCGGGCCACACTTTACCAATATCGTGGAGCAGACCGGCACGCTTAGCCAGTTTGGCATTCAGACCCAGCTCAGAAGCCATGGTAGCACACAACTTGGCTACCTCGCGGGAGTGCTGCAGCAGGTTCTGACCGTACGACGAGCGGAAACGCATCCGTCCGATCATCTTGACGAGCTCAGGGTGCAGACCATGGATACCCAGGTCAATCACCGTACGCTCACCGATCTCGACGATCTCATCTTCGATATTCTTGCGGGTTTTGCCTACTACCTCTTCGATACGGGCGGGGTGAATACGACCATCCTGCACCAGACGGTGGAGTGACAGGCGGGCAATCTCACGACGAACCGGATCAAAGCCTGAAATAACAATGGCTTCGGGGGTATCGTCTACGATGATCTCTACACCGGTAGCCGCTTCGAGTGCCCGTATATTACGACCTTCGCGACCGATGATCTTACCTTTGATATCGTCGTTCTCGATATTGAATACCGAAACGCAGTTCTCGATGGCATGTTCGGCCGCCGTGCGCTGGATGGTTTCGATAACGATCTTTTTGGCTTCCTTGGTAGCCGACAGGCGAGCCTCCTCCATGACGTGCTTCACGTACGAGCCGGCTTTGGAGTCAGCTTCGGCTTTCAGGGCGTCTATCAATTGCTCACGAGCTTGCTCAGCCGTCAGATTAGCAATTTTTTCGAGCTGAGTTACCTGCTGCTGAAGCAGTTTATCAGCTTCTTCACGGCGCTTTGTTGCCAGGTCTACCTGCTGGTTCAGGTTGGTTTTAAGCGCTTCGAGTTCATTTTCCCGACGCTTGTTCTGCTCGATGGTCTGGGCGATCTGCTGCTCGCGCTGCTTGAGTTTTTGTTCGTTGGTCTGAAGTATGTTGCGCTTCTTGTTCGCTTCCTCTTCAAACTCTGATTTGAGTTTCAGGTACTTCTCCTTGGCTTCAAGGATACGGTCCTTCTTGATATTTTCGGCTGTGATCTCAGCATTCTTAATGATCTCATTAGCGCGTTGCTGAGCCTCCTGCTCTTTCTTCTCTGATGATCGCTGGAAAATGATTTTTCCTACGAATATACCGACGCCAAGCGCTATGACATCGGATAGAAACATGATTAAAAACTCTGACATAGTATATTCCTGTTTACAACTGGGGTTGATCCCGCTGATCTGACAGGCGATAGCTACGCCGAACTATGCATCAAGATGTGGATACTAGTATAGATAGATTTATTTTTCGAGGGCTTTGGTCAGGGCAGAGTCCAGATCATCCACTTTTTCTTCTAAAGCAGCAATCAGACTTTCGAGCCGGTCCTGGCTCCGCTGCAAGGCAACCATACATTCTATTGAAGTAAGGGCTATTGCCTCAATATCGTCGTATCCTTTCCCTTTAGTTTTATGTTCCTCTACTCTATGCATGAATACCTCATAGCCATCCCGGTAGTACTTCTCCTGGTCAGCAGGTACACTCAGATTAAACCCTCTGTCAAGCAGTCTAATAAAAACCGCCGTATCCGGATTTGGCTTCATACTACCTTTCATAGGGTTTCTTCAAGCAATTCAATACACTTATCTATCTCTTCTATATATCGCTCAACCGATTCTCTCAGTTCGGACAAACCGCCTGTTGGTGTCAGCTTATTAGTGACAATCTTAGCAAAATTTTTGGATTTATTAAAGTCCTTCTGTAAAGAAATGTGTTTTTTCCTAACTTCTTTTAATTCTTCTGTTAAAGCGGCATTGACTTCCTTCAACTCTTTATTCTCCCGCTGTAGTTCATTAAGCTTCCACATGAGCTGCTGCTTCGTGGAAATAAGGACTTTCAGCTTCTCTTCAACATCAATCAGTTTTCTGTTTATACTCCTTGTGGGTTGAGTAGCCATGCCTTGGTTCCTTTCCTACTTTCTGATAACTGCACCAAATTCTTTTTCAAATGACGACATCAGTCGCTGCATCGTCTTATCGATCACTTTATCAGTAAGCGTCTGCTGGTAGTCCTGCAGGATAAAGCTAAGGGCATAGGCTTTTTTACCGCCCAGATTCTCTCCTTCGTACACGTCAAATACATTGACATCACGAAGTAATTGACGCTCAGTCTTGTAGGCCAGCTGCTTCAGCTGATCAAAGCTTACCGAACGGTCCAGTACCAGCGACAGGTCACGGCGTACTTCGGGGAAGCGCGACACCTCCTGGTAAGCCACGGCAGAGCTATACTGACGGAGCAGGTAGTCCCAGTCAAAGTCGGCGTACAGTACCGGTACTTTTATATCTGCTTTCTTAGCCAGTTGCGGCCGTACCAGCCCCAGCGTTACTACGGGCTTACGATTGATGGTATAGGTGATCCCCTGCTGGAATAGGGCTTTGTCGGCCTCAGCAGATTCTATGTTTTTGACACGCATGGCCGTAAGTACCTTACCTACTACCCCGGCCAGGTCGTGGAATTGTACTTCGCGGGCCTTTTCAAACCAGGTTTCGGGCTGGATGCTTCCCGTCATGAACAGCACCAGGTGGCCCCTCTCAACGTACTTACTGTTGACCTTGTGGTACGTCTTACCAAATTCAAACAACTTCAGGTCGCGCTGACGGCGGTTGATGTTGTAGGCGACCGTTTCCAGGCCGGTGAACAACATCGTCTGACGCATGGCCGACAGATCCTCGCTCAGGTAGTTGAGCACAGGTACACTCTCGCCCAGCAGGCTTTCGGCTATGGCAGCCTGCGGAGCGGGCTTAGTCAGCGAGTTGTTGATCATCTCGTTGAAGCCGCTGGCGGCGAGCAACTCCGCCAGGCGCAGACGCAGCCGGTCCGGATCATTGACGGGGAAGTCGGAGAGATAGTCTGAACTGAGGTGATCTGACAACTCCACATTGTCAAACCCGTAAATTCTCAGGATCTCCTCGACCACATCTGCCTCACGCTGTACATCGACCCGGTAGGGAGGTACTACGGCCGTGAAGCCTCCCTCGTGCTCTTCTTCCAGCCGGATGTCCAGGCTCTGCAGGATAGTTTTGATAAGCTCCCGGTCCAGTACTTTACCGATCAGCCGGTCTATGTTACGGTACTTAACCGGTACCCTGAAATCAGCAATAGGTGCGGGGTATACATCTGCCACCTCTGAAGACACCTGACCTCCTGCTACCTCCTGTAGGAGCAGTACGGCCCGCTTAAGCGCGTACAGCGGCATATTAGGGTCGGTACCCCGCTCGAAACGGAACGAGGCATCGGTCTTGAGGCTGTGATTCTGAGCCGTACGGCGTACCCAGGCCGGCGCAAAGTAAGCCGACTCCAGGAAGATAGAGGTAGTACTTTCGGTCACTCCCGATTTGATACCCCCAAACACTCCGGCAATACACATAGGCTCGCTGGCATTGCAGATCATCAGATCATAGTCGGCCAGCTTACGCTCCTGCTCATCCAGCGTGGTAAATGGAGTACCCGCCGGGAGAGTTTTAACAACTACTTTGTTTCCCGCAATCTGTGCAGCATCAAACGCGTGCAGGGGCTGTCCCAGCTCGTGCAGGATGTAGTTGGTTACATCCACCACGTTATTGATCGGACGCACACCGATGGCCTCCAGTCGTGCTTTGAGCCATTCCGGCGACTCCCCTACCTGCAGTCCGGTAATAGTAACGCCGCAGTACCGGGGGCAGGCCTCAGTATTCTCTACAATGACCTCGATGGGCAGGTCGTGGTTATCTACCCTGAACGCCTCTACCTGGGGCAGCCTGATGTCGCGCTCCAGTACGGCTTTCAGGTCACGGGCTACCCCGTAGTGCGAAGCGGCATCGGCCCGGTTGGGAGTAAGGCCGATCTCGATCACGTGCTCCGACTCAATGTTGAAGTACTCGGCCGCCGGTGTACCATTGGGCAGGTCGGTATCCAGTACCAGTATACCGGCGTGTGAGGTACCCAGGCCCAGTTCGTCCTCGGCGCAGATCATTCCTTCGGATACCGCGCCCCGGATCTTGGACTTTTTCATGACCAGCGGCTGCTCACTGCCGGTTGGGTACAGCGTAGTACCTACCGTGGCTACCAGTACTTTCTGACCGGCGGCTACGTTAGGAGCACCGCATACGATAGAAAGTGGCTCCGCCTGCCCCACCTCAACGGTGGTAAGGCTCAGGCGGTCGGCATCCGGATGCTTCTCGCAGGTAAGTACTTCGCCGATTACTACTCCCCTCAAACCTCCCTTTACTGTTTCTACTTCTTCTATTCCTTCAACTTCCAGGCCGGTGGCTGTCAATAGCTTACCTATCTCTTCCGGACTTTCCGGGATGTCAATCAGGTCCCTAAGCCATTTATATGAAATTTTCATGGAGGTTCTTACAAGTTAGTCAATGTAGCAAAGAATGCCCTCTTTGCTTTTATAGTAATCCGCAAATTTAATGTATTTCTGCATTATATTTTTCACCTGCCCGGATTGGCACCTTTAATGTATTCTCGGCCGGAGGCAACGGACAGGCATACGTAGGGTTATAGGCACAGTAGGGATTGTACGCTAAGTTGAAGTCAATCAGGAGCGAATCACCTTTTACATCATCTAATGTAAAGTCCAGGTAGCGTCCACCACCGTAGGTTTCGTCCCCGGTAGTACCATCCCGGTACAGCAGCGATATGGTACCTTCGTGCTTGAGCAGGAGCAGTCGTTGCTGTAGTCCCTCTATGTTGAAGTTGGCCCAGGCGTAGCGTTCGTACGTGTCTGAAGTACCATCGGTATAGGTAATTTTCAGTTCCTTATCCTCTCCGTCGTAGGGTGTGAGTGAGGCCGTTACGCGGTAGTCCAGATCCGGAGCGAAGTAACTGAGGGCCTTGAAGTGGTTCTTGTGCTCAATGGGTGAATCAGCCGAGGTACGGAACGTTTCGTCTTTTTCGGCACGTTGTTGATTGATCTGAGCGACGTACTCTTCGGGATCTACGGCGGCAATGGCGTCGAAAGACTTACGCTCGGGACCTGAACTAAAAGTCTCAATAAAGAAATAAGCCAGAATGGCCATTACCATCACTATGGTACTCCACCGGATGATTTTATTTTTGAACATGATATATTGCGTTTATTTTGGCAAAAATCCGATGTTCAAGTGTCAGTAGCAAACAAAAAAGCATAAATGCGTGTGAGCTGAGTAAAACAAGCTGCCAAGTAGTTAATCATAAAATCCAGACGTATGTTTACCGGAATCATAGAAACAGTAGGAGAAGTCGTTGATCTGCAGGCCGAAGGCACCAACCTGACCTTTAAGCTTCGCTCGGCGCTGGCTCCCGAATTAAAAGTAGATCAAAGTCTGAGTCACAATGGGGTCTGCCTCACCGTTACGGCCATTGAAGAGGATACGTATTATGTAACAGCCGTTGACGAAACCCTAAAGAAAACCAACCTCGGGCAGTTGAAAACGGGTAGTAAGGTGAATCTGGAGCGCTGTATGTCGGCCAACGGCCGGTTTGACGGGCATATCGTACAGGGCCACGTAGACCAGACCGCCGTATGTACCCGCGTGCAGGAACTGGATGGCAGCTGGCTATATGACTTCAGCTACGACCCTGCGCTGGGGAACATTACCGTCGAGAAAGGCTCGATCTGTATCAATGGCGTCAGCCTCACCGTTTTTAACTCCCAGACCGACTCTTTCAGGGTCACCATTATCCCCTACACCTACGAGCATACCAACTTCCACCAGTTGCAGGAAGGCGACGTTGTAAACCTGGAATTTGATATACTGGGTAAGTACATTCAGCGGATTATGGGAATGCAGCGGTAGTCTGCAGTTGGCGGCCTGAAATATTCCTTCTATTTTTACCGTTTAGAAACGAAATGCCCAGTACATACCAGACCCATGGTTAAGATTAGCACGCAGTCCCGTAAAGACCTCTTTATTCATATTGGAATTATTATAGCGCTGATAGCCGCCTTATTCCTCAGTTTCTTCTTTATCTACTTACCATTAACTACCAATCATGGTGAGTCTATTACAGTCCCTGATCTGCGTAAGATGAATGTCGAGGAGCTGGAGGACTTCCTGGACGAACGTGACCTGCGCTACGAAGTAAGTGACTGTACCTTTGTGGCTAATATCGCCCCTCTGACCATTATATCGCAGTATCCCCAGCCCAACTCCAAGGTGAAGGAAGGCCGCAAGATCTATATCACGGTGGTGTCGCGTACGGCTCCGCTGATCAAGATGCCCAAGCTGACCGACATGACCCTGCGCAGTGCCCAGATGCTGATCAAGAGCATGGGGCTCAACCTGGGTACCCTGCGTTACGTACCCGACCTGGCTCACGGTGCCGTACTGAAGCAGTACTACAACGGGCAGGAGATCCTGCCGGGGCAACCCGTAGCCAAGGGCTCCAAGATAGATCTGGAGGTGGGCGACGGACTGGGAAGTACTTCGTTCCCGGTGCCATCGGTACTCAACATGCCACTCGACGAGGCTAAGTTCCAGATCGTGGGCGCGGGGCTGAAGGTAGGTCAGATCATAGAAGTGACCGATGATACCAAAGAGCCGGGGACTATAGTACGTCAGAATCCCGAATCAGGCAATAAAATACGTATTGGTGACGTAATTGACCTATGGGTAGTGGGCCCGCTCAATGCCGCCTCGTCCGATCCGAATGAAGAACTTCCGCAGGAATAATCTATTGACTCACAACCTCAAAAGAGGTACTTGTCTTGCGCTGCTGGTATGGCTATGGGCCGTACCAGCCTGGGCACAGCTCGAACTGGTGCCTATCATACCACCGGCAGGTGAGTCTGTACAAACTACCGGAAGTACTAAACAGTCAGCCCGTACGCAGGCTCTGAGACTACCGGTATTTGACGACTTCTCGACCTCGAACACATTTCCTGATCCGACCCTCTGGATGCCCGGTAGTGGCGTGTATATCAACAACGTCCTCACCACCACGCACCCTTCGATCAATATCGCTACCTTCGACGGGCTTAATGCCGCCGGTGTACCCTATAACTTCGTCAATGAGCAGGCCCAGGGTGACACGGATACCCTTACCACCCAGCCCATAGATCTCGGTGGCCTTACGGCTGCTGACTCGGTGTACCTGAGCTTTTACTGGCAGGCCCGCGGACTCGGCGAACTACCTGACGACGTAGATACCTTCCGGCTGGAATTCCTGAACCAGAAAGGCGACTGGATCAGCGTCTGGAAGCAATCAGGCGCCGTTTTTGATACGCTTTACAAGCATACATTTATACCGGTACGCGACGCCTCCTATCTGCACGCGGGCTTCCGGTTTCGTTTCCGGGGCCACGGCCGCTCGTCCGGGGCTTTTGACAGCTGGCACCTCGACTACATCTACCTGAACAGGAACCGATCCATCAATGACCGTTTTATTAAGGACGTAGCCGTCAGACAACCGCTCACGTCATTTCTGAAACGGTACACGGCCATGCCGCTGGACCAGTACTGGCTGAATCCCGCTGCTGAAACGGCCGACTCCATCCGGACGGACATCGTCAACCTGTTCAACAACTTTAACTTTACCTCTTATACCTTTACCATTCGTGATCAGCTGACGGGGCGCGAGATCCAGCGGTATCAGGAGCCCCTTTCGGTGTTCATAGGTCCGGGACAGACGCAGAAGAAAGCCGTAAGGCTCACTCCCATAGCCCGGCAGTCGGGAGTAGAACGGCTTCGTCTCAAACTGAAATTTGACCTGCTCACCACGGACGACCAGAACCCCACCATCCCGTCGGTAAACCTGCGCCGCAACGATACCATCAGTACCATCACCGAACTGGCCGACTACTACGCCTATGACGACGGCTCGGCGGAATTTGGGGTGCGGATGAATCAGCGCCTGGGACGCACAGTAGTACGCTTCGTGCTGAACCGCCCCGATACCCTCGGCGGAGTGCGGATGGCCTTGGTCCCCTTCCGCCGGAACCAGACGGGACAAGCCTTTACCATCCAGGTGTGGAACAGCTCCAACGGACGGCCCGACCGCGTGGTACACCAGCAGTCGGTACGCGCCTCGTACGGTACTACGCGCAATGGCTACGTGGACTTCCCTTTTGCCAACGGAGTGGCCGTGACGGATACCTTCTACGTAGGCTGGCTGCAGATTGGCGAAGATCCCCTGACGGTAGGCTTTGACCGCAACTCCCAGTTAGGAGCCAGTCAGCTTTATACCAATCTTTCCAACGAATGGGCCGGCAACCTGGATCTGAAAGGGAGTGTGATGATACGCCCCTACGTAGGAGGTAAAGACGATGGCCTCATAACCGGCTCCGAGCCCCTGCCCGCTCTGCAGGTCAGGGTATACCCCAATCCGACCAGCGGTACCATCCAGTGGGACAGCGACCTGATTCGGCAGATAGAGGTGTATTCGGCGCAGGGGATACCGGTGCGGGTGATAGTACCCAGCGACGGGGTGCGGGAGGCTTCGCTCAGTCACCTGCCCGAGGGTATGTATGTACTACGGATTACAGATGGTCAGCGGACGGCCGTACAGAAGCTGGTCATCAGGAAGTAAGGACACCGCAGGCTCCGACCTCCACTGCTTCTGACGTACATCTTTGAACTCAATCCGCTATTTTTGCCTTTCTAAAGCATTGTTCATTCTTACACTAAACCATAGCTACTCATGGCAGATATTACGGTACAAGAACTAAAAGAGCGTCTGGATAAGGGCGAAGAGCTAAACTTCTTTGACGTTCGGGAAGAATATGAATACGAAGCGGATAACCTGGGTGCGCAACTGATCCCGCTGGGCGAGCTACCCGACCACCTCGATGAGCTGGAGCCTCTGAAAGACGAGGAGATCATTATCCACTGCCGCTCCGGTGCCCGCTCGGGTAAGGCTCAGCAATTTTTGGAAGCCAACGGATTTACCAATGTCCGTAACGTAACGGGTGGCATCCTGGCCTACCGCGAAATGGAAGAGCAGGAAGGGTAGTAGTGAAACAATATCAAAAACAGAGCCTTAGCTACCATTAGCTAAGGCTCTGTTGCTTTATAACCTACCGCTGCATAAGATTATTTGCAAATGATAGGGCTATTCTGCTGTTTTGAGGCATAGTTGTAGTTACCTATCCTCTGAAGTTAAATATTTTATGAAACAGCAATGGATTCCCTGGTCAGGGCTTCTTTCATTCTTCATCTTATTCTTCGTCCTCTCTAACACTACCGGATGTATCCGCAAGTTGGATCGTATGACTACTATTTATGGACGAGTCATAAACGAAGCACGTCAACCTGTAGATAGCGTATTGGTTGTTATTAGCCCAGCTCGTTTTGCAACTGTAGGTGCTGCGATAGGCAAAACTTATACTGATAAAGACGGTAACTATGAGCTAGTTGTGGAGGTGCCAACGGGATACAGTTTTATAGATACATCAATAAGCTACTATTCAGTTGAAAGGCACAGGAATAAATATCAGACAGAATTTTTAGTATACGAGAATGGACAGCAAACCAATGACTGTTGTTCCTCTGCCATTGGTAAAAAGACAAACTTTGATTTTCTAATACTTTCTAAATAACTCTACCCAGCCACTATTTTGAAGCACGAATTTCTAATTATCCTCCAATAGGTCAATAAACTTATTCAGTCCACTTCAACAGAGCGAAAATAATCCAGTACCCCCTCGTAATCCTCCGCGTGAAACCACTTAAAGTCGCCCTGGTGCCGGAACCACGTCAACTGACGCTTGGCGTAGCGGCGGGAGTTCTGTTTGAGCAGGCGTACCATTTCTTCCTCCCCGTACTCCCCATCCAGATACCCGTATACTTCCTTGTACCCTACGGTCTGCAGGGCGTGGTGGTGACGGTACTGGGCCACGGAGCGCGCCTCCTCTACCAGTCCGGCAGCCAGCATGGCATCCATCCGGATGTTGATCCGCTGGTACAGTTCGTCCCGGTCCCGGTCCAGGGCTATGAGTACCTGCCGGAAGGGGCGTTGGGCCACCTGCTTTTTCTGAAATGAAGAAATGGTATTGCCGGTAGTATAAAATACCTCCAGCGCCCGGATGACCCGCTGCGGATTCTGGATTTCGGGCGTAGCCGCAAACTCCGGGTCTACGTGCAGGGCATCTACCTGTAGTACTTCGAGCCCTTCCTCCTGCAGGCGCAGGGTTAGCTCTTCGCGGAGGCCCGGCAGGGGTTGGGGCAGGTCGTCCAGTCCTTCGCAGACCGCCTTGATGTATAGTCCCGATCCTCCCGTCATAATGACCACATCTCTTTCCTGAAAAAGCTCATCCAGCAGGGCCAGTGCATCCCGCTCAAAGTCCCCGGCGCTGTAGGGCTCGGCGATGGAATGAGAATTGATAAAGTAGTGAGGTACCCGGGCCAGTTCGGCCGGACTGGGCTTGGCCGTACCAATGTTAAGCTCCCGGAATACCTGCCGCGAATCGGCGGAAACGATCACGGTCTGCAACCCTTCGGCCAGCCGCAGGCACAGATTTGTTTTTCCAACTGCCGTGGGGCCGGCTATCACAATGAGGTACTTATCAGCCACTTTTGGTATTATTCAGTTTATATACGCATATTAGAACCGCAAAAATAGACATCATGGACAGCAATAGTCTGGTTTTTTTTCTGCTGACCCTCCTGCTGGGAGGAATGGTCGGAGCCGGTGTGTACTACTTCTGGTCGGGCAGGCACCGCAAATCTTCCGAGCCCACCCGCGAGGCTACCATTCTGCTGGAACGGATCGAGAAGGTATTTAAGGTGGTGATGGCCGAAGGGTACTTTACCGAAATCTACAACTACCAGCAGAACAAAGACTACTGGCACCTGTTCAATGACAAGAAAAAAGCGCTGGTCATAGCCAAGGCGAAGGTACTGGTCGGCTACGACTTCCGGAAAATGCGGTTTCGCCTCTCCGAAGACGACCGCCGGATGATCATCGAGTACTTTCCCGAGCCGGAAATCCTGTCCATGGATACCGACTACAAGTTTTACGACATAGAGCAGGGATGGATCAACCGCTTCCAGAGCGACGACTACACCAATATCCTGACCGAGGCCAAGCAGACCATGAACGAAAAGGCACTGCAAAGCGACCTCCCCCGCATCGCCAACAACCAGGTACAATTTATGATCTACCAGCTGGCCGGCCTGATGAACTGGAAAATTGATATGCAGCTAACCGAGGCTAACCGCAAGATGCTGGACTCATACAGCCACTACCGCGACACCGAAGCCAGCATTGACCCGCTGCTGCCCCCGGATGAGGAGGATAAAAAGAAGTAATTTCCCCCTTGGTTCTGTGTATTGATCCCCTGTTGTTAAAGCGCTCTCCCCTACTCCTCATGATCTACCCCCTCTTATACCTGATTACCTATCTGTATCCCACAGTTGCACCCTCGTCACCGGCTACGGCTCAGGAGCTGACTCATACCTACTCCGCAGCCGACTCCACCTACCGCACCCTGCACATACAGGGCTATAAGGTACTGGTCAGGGAGGAGGCATTTGCCCACCCGGAAACGCAGGAAGCCTTAGCTATGCTGGACGCTAAGCTGGTTGAAGTAAACCAATTGGTGAAGCCCGCTCAACTCAAACTCCTGAAACAGGTACCTATCTGGATGGAGTGGGAGCTACTACCCAAAGGAGCCATGTGGTACCATCGGTCGGGGGACTGGCTGAAGGCCAATGGGTACATGCCTGAGAAAGCCAAAAGCGTAGAGGTAAGTAATATCCGGAATTTTGTGGACTGGCAGAAGTTGAATCAGCCCTACATGGTGCTGCACGAGCTGGCGCACGCCTATTTTGACCTGACCATTCATCCCCAAACCAACGAGGTGGATAAAGTGTACCACAATGCGGTAAAAAGCAGGAAATACGACGAAGTAGCCTATAACCTGGGAGGTACCCGCCGGGCTTACGCCCTCAACTCGGTGGATGAGTACTTTGCGGAGCTGAGCGAAGCCTACCTGGGCCAAAACGACTACTATCCCTTTAACCGGGAACAGTTGCGGGAGTTTGACCCCGAGGGCTACCAGTTGATGAAAAAGTACTGGGAATAAAAAACTGCCCCCTCCTGACCGACAAGCGGACTGGAGGGGGCAGTGTATATAGAAACAGATGCTACTTAGTTCTTCACGATCTTAACTACCTTCTGCTGAGTGATCGTTGACACCTGCAACAGCAGAATACCCGCTGGCTGACGACGTACATCAAACGCATGATGCTCTACCTCACCGGCTGACTCGATGCGGCGCGCTTCAATGATGCGTCCTTTCAGGTCGATCAGGTGCAACTGCAGCGCCTGACCTGCGGCACCACGAACATCCACCGTCAACATATCCGCTACCGGGTTACCCAGTACCTGCAGGCTTAGCTCAGCGGCGGCTTCCGGCTCGGCTACTCCGATACGGGCGGCGGCACTACCACAAGCCGTTGGCGTAAAGGCTACCTCTACTTCATCATAGCCCTTATTGTCGCTGCGGCGCTGGCGGGCGCGTAGCTTGAGGTCGCGGTTGATGTGCTTGGCTTCCAGGATATGAGTAGGCTGGGTAGTCCAGCCGGTAGTCACTGAGGGTACCTGGTACTCTACCGCATTGCCGTTACCCGCGATGGTGCGGATGGTCAGGCGACCGGTGCTGCAGTCATAGTCAGGCGACAGCATCTTCAGCGGTCCGGCTCCTACGGTCAGTGTAAAGCTGGCATTAGCCGAAAGACCTGCGGGGTCGGTAGCCGTAACGGTTACCACAAAGCTACCGGTAACCGCTGGCATACCACTGATGGTTCCATTGGTCAAGGTCAGTCCTGCCGGTAGGCCGGTAGCTGTGTAGATAAGCGGCTCGTTCTCCGGATCCTGGAAGGCAGTCGTAACATCCAATTCAAAAGCAATACCAGCCGTAGCCGACTGATCCGCTATGGTCGAAGCTACCGGAGCCAGATTGGCCTGAGTCACCTGCACCGTAACCGTTGCGGTGATGGTCTGCTTCTCGGGGGCAGTGGCGTCCGTTACTTTTACGGTAAATACGTGCTCACCAGCCGGTAGGTTGGATACCGTAGCCGTAGCGCTGGTACCGTTGGTGATGGTACCTGCACCGCTCCACTCGTAGGTGTATGGCTCTGTACCACCTGAGACAGTTGCCGTCAGGGTAGTAGATTCGTTAGAAAGAATCGCCGTTGGATTGGCAGCTACCGTTATAGCCAGTGGCGTAACCGGAGCAGCCAGTTTGGTAATGTCAAAACGAGCCACCAGCGGATTGTGATCCGATGTAGTATTGCCATAGTTCGGAATGCTGAATGGCTGCAGTACATAGGCCGACTTATCAAGGTACGCCGAAGACAGTTCACTGGACACGATCATATGATCAATGAAGCTGGCCGATGAATTGAAGGTAGAACAGCCTTGATTTTCGAGCGGCAATGTAATGGCTGAATAGTTAGACGCATCCGATACAAACGGCAGGTACGACGAGGGCTGGTTGGCCGCGATAGAGCCATTCAGCTTGTCATTGTAGTCACCCAGTAGGATGATGTTAGCATCAGGATATTCAGCATCCAGCGCAGTTTTGAGGTCCTGAATGTCCTGCTTGCGGCGATTGTAATCAGTAGTAGCGCTACCGGACTTGGCGTGGATATTGACCACGTGTACACGACGCGTTACCCCTTGTAGAGTTACGTCAGCCACAAACATAAAGGGCAAACGTCCCGACGACCAGCCATTGCCCGAAGGATAGTTGTACTTACCATCCAGCAGAGGCTTGGTTTCGGATAGTACCGGCGTCACCGTAGCGGTATTGTAGATCACACATACCTTCTGGGCCAGCGACGTAGGACCAAATACGGTAGGCGGATTGCCCGTAGGTACCTGATCGCACTCATCCTGGAAGTAATAGGAGAATCGGTCCGAGCAGATGTAGCTGTAGCTACCACCGGGTATGGCGGCTACGGTAGCCGACAGACGCTCAATGCTGCTCATTTCCTGCACCGCGATAATATCGGCATTCAGCTTCTCGAGTACCTTGATAACGTTAGCCTGCTGCAGGTCTTCATTGAGCGGCCCCATGTCGTTGTAGTTCAGAGGGCCTCTGGGACAATTGATCGTACCCGCATCGGCACCAAAAAACTCCATGTTCCAGGTCGAGATGTCCAGCGTCTGGTCACGCGTCAGTGTGGTAGTACTACCGCCCACTTCACATACCAGGTCCTGCGCAGCCGTTGAACCGGGAATATCTTCCAGAATACGCGGTTGCAGCTGCAGTCCATTGGTACCCGAAGTAGTCGAACCCGACACAAAGCGGTCGGCGATACCGGTTACGGTTACCGGATTGGCCGGACGGCCGGCACCAGCCAGTGGTGAATTGGCATTGATACGCAGCGTAGCCGACTGATTGCTGGCGGTGATGGTATAGCTGGTATTACCCGTAAAGGTAGCTCCGGCCGGTGTAATGGTAGCGTCAGTAACGGTAACGAGTTGCCCCTGGTGGCTGGACAATTGATCAAGCGTAATGGTTTTGGGAGCGGGTATTCGGTTAGGTACTCCGTCCACTACGGTAAAGTTATTGGTACCGGTTATTTCGGTAAAGCCGTTGTACACTGAGATGGGTCCTGTCACCTGCACGGAGTCACCCAGCTCAACCAGCGTAGTAAAGTCGGGACCAGAGGGGCCGCTGTACACGACTATACCACCCGTTCTGTCTTGGATGTAGATCTGCCGGGCACCAAGCTGGTTAGTTACTGTTACGCGGCCGGCAATGGTGAAGGTCTGCCCAACGCCAGCGCGGGCAATATTGATAGCTGTAAAAGGGCTGTTTGAATTGACAATACCACTTACGGGTACTTCCAGGGTAGCCCCGCCGCCCGTCAGGGTGATGGTTCCCGAATAAGTACCTTCGGATGAGCCGGCGGCCAGTTGTACCGTTACCTCAGCCCCCGAAACGCCTGAACCACTGAAAGGAATAGTAGTGGTGGATACCGTAAACAGCGGATTGGAAGAAGCGATAGTGATGCTACCTGATTCAACAGAGAAGTTCCTGCCTGTAACCGTGAAGGTTTTGCTGGCGGGGCCACATCCTTCCACGTAGTACAGGGCATTTGTTCCGGTCAGAGCGGCAGGATTTGTCTCAATAGAAGGCCCTACCGGAGTAGAGTTACGCGGATTGGGCGCACCTGTTTCAAAGTCAGCCCGGTTATCATCCGTATCAACACTGCCGTTCGACTTACGCAGAGCGGCGATAGTGCTGCTCAGTGTAGGAGTAGCACCGGTCCCCTCAAAGCAGTTGGCCGAGCCAAATCCAACGAGGTCAACTATAAGTTCATCCGTAGGACAAGCACCTGACAAAGCCGTTGTGGACTTTACCAACGCTACTTTACCTGATGCTGCCGCCATTGCAATAGTACCTATGGCATCAGGAGCAGGAAGATCCGTAGTACCTGCCGATCCGGCGGCTTGTTGGATTAGATAATAACCACCAGCCGGTATAGTACCGCTCAGGTTAGTCCGCTGCCAGCTGGTTCCCGTAGCGGAAGCATACTGTACGCTCCAGCCCGACAGGTCCACGGCCGCAGTACCCGGGTTATATAATTCAATAAAATCATTTTTATACGTAGCACCGGAGTTACCGCCTCCACCGTACACCTGACTAATCACCACTGTACTGGTAATGGGTGTAGGAGCCGTTACGGTACCGCTTACCTCCACATGGGCCGAAAGATTGCCGCTGGTATGCGTGATGGTTCCGCTCACAGGTCCGGCAGTAGCACCCGTCAGGCGGGCATACAGTGTAGCCGAAGTAGTGGACTGTGGTAAAGTTAATGTAGAGCTAAAAGTAGCATTGTCAGTACTTACCACCACTCCCGCCGGAGCCAAAACAGCGATAGTACCTGACAATTCTGTGGCCGTCAGAGTATAGCTTTGGCTGGCCGAGGCTACACCCGGTGTAGTAGTGAAGCCGGATAACGTAGCAGGAGCCACCGCGAGAGTAGCCTGTGTTACAACGGAGTTGCGCGGATTGGGTGCACCTGTTTCGAAGTCAGCCCGGTTGTCGTTCGTATCCACGCTGCCGTTCGACCTACGCAGTACGGCGGTGGTGTTACTGGGAGCTGCCGTTGGAGCTGTTCCTTCGTAGCAGTTGGCTGTCGTACCAAACCCAACAAAATCTACGGAAATGTCGCGTGGACATGAAACGGTAAGAGCAGTTGTAGAGCTCATCAGCGCTACTTTACCGGCCGTTCCTGACATCGGGATAGTACCCGTTGCATTGGGCGTAGGTAAGTCTACAGTACCACCTGTACCCTGTGCCTGCTTGATCAGGTAATAGCCTCCGGCTAGTATGGAGCCGGTCAGTGGCGTGACCTGCCAGCTGGTACCCGTTGCGCTGGCATACTGTACACTCCAGCCCTCAAGGCTAACGGCCATGCTGCCGCGGTTGTAGAGTTCAATAAAGTCATTCCTGTAAGTAGCTCCGGAATTACCTCCTCCACCATAGATCTGGCTGATAACAACGTCAGTTGCTGTCTGCGCCCATGCCCTTCCCAGTGGAACGAGCAGCAACAAGCTCAGTAGTAGCCTGTAAAAAATTCGTACATGTTGATGCATAAAAAATAGTTTGTGTTTACCACAAAATTAGGCAGGATCAGGGGGAGCTTTCGTTACCAAACTGTTACCATCAGGTACACAAAATAAGGGTACTGACTCTGCCGGAGGCGGTTTTTGGGCAGGAGTCATACCTTCAATTGTATTTAATCAGGAATTGTAACCACTAAGGTACTGGCAGTCAACAATGCCATTTTCACCGTTCTTTCCGGCATAATTTAACATTGAGGTAATACCGTTAACTAAGTCGGGCGAATAGTACCACAAGTACTTCTTATGATCCTACCCCTATCCGGTACTGGAGCGCTGATTTCGGATTATTCATTATATTTCAGCAGTTAACCCAATCGTGTTGTTCGTAACCAACCCTACCCCATTACCATTCCATTATATGCATCATCTTACCAAAGCGTACTCCCTATTACTTCTGGCCTTTGTAACAGCCTGTAGTACCAGCGAAAGCGTCCTTGACGACAATGAAGGATTATCCGCCTTCAGCGCCGACAGCCTCAAAAAGCACGTAGCCATACTGGCCTCAGATGCTTTTATGGGCCGAAAGCCCTTTACCGAAGGCGAAACCAAAACCATTAACTACCTGCAGCAGCAGTACCGCGCCGTGGGGCTGGAGCCCGGCAACGGCACCAGCTACCTGCAGGAAGTACCCATGGTCAATATCCAGGCCACCGCCGCACCTACCATGCAGGTTACTTCGCCCAAGGGTACTATTACCCTCAATGCCCCTACCGACTACGTGATCTGGACCGACCGTACCGAGCCTACCCTCAGCCTCGACAACAGCGAGCTGGTATTTGCGGGCTACGGCGTAGTGGCTCCCGAATACAACTGGAACGACTACGCTGGCCTGGACGTAAAAGGCAAGGTAGTAATGGTAATGGTCAATGACCCGGGCTTCTGGTCGGGCGATACTACCTTGTTTAAGGGCAAGGAGATGACCTACTACGGCCGCTGGACCTATAAGTTTGAAGAAGCCGCTCGCCAGGGTGCCAAAGGCTGCCTCATTATCCACCGCACCGAGGCCGCCGGGTACCCCTTCGCCGTGCAGCAGAACAACTTCAACACCTCCCGTCTGCAGCTGGACAACCGCGGCAAGACTATCCCGAACTGTGACGTGATCGGCTGGATGCCGGAAGCAGTAGCTACCCGCCTGATGCAGGAAGCGGGCCAGGGAACCGACCTGCTGACCAAAGCGGATCAGCGCGGATTCAAGGCTGTACCGCTGGGTCTGAAGCTGAGTACTACCATGCAGGTGAAGACTACCTACAACAAGACCCACAACGTCATCGGCAAGATCACCGGTACTGAGCGCCCGGATGAGGTAGTAATCTACACTGCCCACTGGGACCACCTGGGTATCGGTACGCCCGACGCCACGGGCGACTCCATTTATAACGGCGCCCTCGACAATGCCTCCGGCACCGCCGCCCTCATCGAACTGGCCCGCGCCTTTAAGAGCCTGAGCAAGCAACCCGAGCGTACTGTTGTGTTCCTGGCCGTGACCGCCGAGGAGCAGGGGCTGTGGGGGTCAGCCTACTATGCTCAGAACCCGATTTACCCGGTCAATAGGACCGTAGCTAATATCAACATGGACGGCCTTAACCGCTTTGAACCTACTAAAGACATGGTACTGGTAGGCGAAGGACAGTCGGAACTTGAAGAATACGCCAAAGAGGTAGTCGAGAAGATGGGAGGCTATATCTCAGCCGAGACACATCCCGAAGCCGGCTACTACTACCGCTCCGACCACTTCAACTTTGCCAAGGTAGGTATTCCGGCCCTGTACCTCGAGTCAGGTATTGATGTAGTAGGCAAAGGCAAAGAGTACGGTCAACGATTACAGGATGAGTACACCGAGAAAGACTACCATAAGCCTTCCGACGAGTACGATGCCGCCACCTGGACCATGGCCGGAGCCATTAGTGAGCTCAAGCTACTCTTCCAGATCGGTAAGCGTCTGGCCTACGAAGAAAAATGGCCAGGCTGGAAAGAGGGATCGGAGTTTAGAGCCATCCGGGAGAAGCAGCGAAAATAAAAGGATTTACGCACTGTATAGATATAGAGAAGAATAAACAGGCCAGGCTCCCAGCAGAAGTTTAAAAACTACTGTTGGGAGCCTGGCCCTTTACGTTAGATACACGGTACTAGTTTCTCCTCTTGGTTCTGAACGTACTGGCCGGACCATAGTACGTCATTCCTGACTTGGTGGTTACGTAGGCACGTATCGTGTACTCGGTATCTGGTTTCAGATTCTGGATGTAGGAAGCAAACCGGTACGGATGTCCATCACTGGCCGACACGATACCATTCTCCGTCTGGCCATCATAGGCATTATAGTCAGGATGCTCCATTGACAGATCTCCTCTTTGGTTGATGAGTGGTTGCGACACAATATTGCTCCATACATGACCATGCTCCACGATAGTTCTGCTTCCCACTATATCCAGCGTAGAGGCTACTCTGACAAAGCTTGAAGTAAGATTATCCATTTCGTTGGCACTGGTACCGGTCGTATTAAAAGCCGGAGCAATCTGATGTACATTGAAGTACGCTGTCGAAAGTACTCGCTTGCCTTTCACACTTACGCCCAGTTGGCAGTTTTCGGCATCTTTGGGTACCCGGGTAACCAGGCAGGTAGCCGAAGCCGAGTCCAGGTAGGCATCTACATCTCCAAATCGAATGGTATTGTCGGCCAGGTTTGCCGAGAAACCAGATCCTGTAATCATTACCCGATCTCCGGTATTTCCTGCGGCCGGAGTGATGGCCGTAATTGTGATACCGCTGGCAGTACCAGGCTCGGGTTCGGTTGTCTTGTCGCAGTTGACAAGGGCTACTGCTAGTAAAGGGAGTAGCGCTAGCGGGTAAGTTTGTGGCTTTCTCATGGTTTGGATACTTCTGGTGGATTATAGGTAGTGGTACTATGATGGGGCAGTAGAAGTCTGCTTCGGCAGGTGTAACCCAGCCGACCAAAGGCAAAAACACGGAGACGATTCGTTGAATACCAGGCAGTAGCTGCTTACTTATCTTACCAGCTCGTGGGTGAAGGTACTGACTGTGGCACGTTAGAAGGCGGAGAGTCCGGCGCGGAACTTGTGGGTAGGTCTGGGGGCGGATTTAACAACCGCCGCTACCAGGTACAATGGGTAAGTCACGTTGCATAGAATGAAATGGCTAATAGATGCTGTGTGATTAGTTAACTACCTGTTAGTCGTCTGTTCGGCTTCGTCGGGAAACGCCTGATCTGCTTTTTTTCGGAATTATTTTTATTTCCTGCCGCAGATCTCCGTTTGGCTCCTCATCTGCCACCTGATTAAGCGTACTGTACCTCCTGCTCCCTATATGGGTCAGGGTAGGTACCCAGGCACCGCTGCACTTCCTTACGCCTTCTCCGCGAAATCGGCAACGTAGTACCATTGACCAGCGTGATGTAGTAGCCATCGTAGCTTTCGATGTATGACCTGTTGATCAGTTCCGACCGGCTTACCCGGACAAAGCCCTTCGGGCTGAGTCGTCCTTCCAGTATCCCCAGCGTAGTAGCTACCGTAATTCTCTTCTTTTTAAGAAGATGCACCTGGGTGTAGTTGCAGTCGGCCTGGCAGAAGATGATTTCGTCGGTTGCTACGAGTGTATAGCCCCCGATATGTACGCAGGATTCGGGAGCAGATGTGGATATAGCGTTCATAGTTGGTGTGGATCAGTATGGCTGATGAATATTTTACTACATCAGGCAGGTTAATAGCCCGAACCCGATACGCCTGCCTCACAGGGTCTCCGCAATAAGGAGTACATCCACGAAGCCCGAGTACGGATCATCGATGTGTCCGCTGCCATCCCGCAGGAGCAGGTTTACACTGAAATTCGCCGTGCGATCTCTGAATGTGATCTCGTTTATATCCACCTTCTCCTGCAAGAGGTGGTGGTCGCCGTTACTGAACCGCATGTTGAAGCCGTTGATGGCGGCCCCTACGCTCCGGATGTTGCGGGAAAAGGTGGCCGAGCGGTTGATGGTCTGTTCGGCATCCCTTCTTGAGGGAAAATCGATCCGAATGGTTTGGAATTCAAGTGCCATAGCTGTTAAGGGTTTTAAAAGGTGATTGATTTAACCATCACGTTTCAGCGGACCGGTAAGGGTTATTCCTGAAACGAGATCATTTGTGACTGCTTAGTCGGGAAGAGCGTAAGGGTCGGAAACAGGTCGGACGATTTTTTTTCATAATACAGCGCATCCCCTGTTTTTCGCGAGGTACTGCGTCGGGTATGGGCGTCGTAGTAGCTGGTTACTATGAGCTCGTCAAAGTCACGTTTAGGGTAAGTAGATACCAGTCGGTCTATAGGATGAAAAGCCAATACATATATCTCCTCCAGCTGTACAGGGCTCTCCCCTCCCCGCCGGATCACATACAGGGTATCGCTGCTTCTGCCCTTTCCCGTTTTCATCCTGAAGCCAAACGAATCACCCGTAGGGAGTACGCCGGGTATGGTATAGTAGACAGAGTCGCCGGGTAAGCGGACCTTCAGGAGTACTGAGTAGCTTGATCTGTTCAGCCCCATCTTTCGCATGGGTACTACGTAAGCATCATCAGGGGCCAGGGGCGGTACATTGACCAGATGGTAGGTCAGAAAGGGCGCTGCCTGTGGGGGCGTTTGCCCGTAGGCGTTCAGGCTGCCCAGGGTGACACAGCAGGCCACCAGCAGGGTACGTAGGCAGGTTTTCATGGGGCGCTATGGTTTGGGTTGATCAAAAAAAAGTGTGTTGTCTGCCCCATTAGTCGCACTACCACTGGTAAGCGGCAACCGTTAAATCATATTTTTCTGATTTTCAGTTACATTTATTATATTTATCTGTTAGATAGATCCGCACCCACGTATGGCTTTTTTTTCCAGGACTCCCCCTGACTCTTCCATCATGGAGGGGATTTGCAGTGGCGGTGCCGAGCGGCGCCACTGCGAACGACAGCTTTATGAAAAATACGCCTACCTGATTCGGGAAGGTACACGTAAGCACAACCTGTCGGAGCATGACAGCTCCATAGCCTATTCGGATGCGGTACTTACTGTGATCGAACACCTCGTGGCGGAGCGATTCCAGGGGCGATCCGAGCTCAAAACCTACCTCTACCAAATATTTTCGAACAAATGTGTTGACCTTATCCGTCGAAATACGACTAACAAGGCGCAGGTCCATCGTTCCGAAGGCCTAAACGACGCCCTGAATCTGCTGCCCGACGAGGCACGTACGGTAGTGCAGGAACTCGTGCTACAGCAGGACATGGATCTGCTCCGGCACCGGCTCCGGTCGCTGGGCGAAAAGTGCCAGCGTATACTGTGGGCGTGGGGAGAAGGATACAAGGACGATGAGATTGCAACCCAGCTCGACTACCAGTCGGCGGCCGTAGCCAAAACCAGCCGCCTGCGCTGTCTGGAGAAGCTACGGGAACTGTACCACATGGGAAGCAAAACCAAATAAGCGAAACACAGCATCATGAATGAGCGCATCGAACACTATTTTAACCGGCAGCTGCCGCCTACGGAGCAGGAACAGTTTGAGAAAGAACTGCTCCATAACCCCCAGCTGGCCGAAGAGGTAGCCCTGTACCTCAGCGTAAAAGAGGCCCTCAGGGCTGAGATCTTAGCCGAACGGCACGCCGAATGGCAACAGCTAGCCCCCCCACCTGCCAGGAGCCAGCACCCGGGCCGGGTGGTGCCACTCCGCCCCTGGTACTACTCGGCAGCTGCCGTGCTGGTACTGGCCATAGGGTTGGTTTGGTTCTGGCTGAGTTCGCTTACTCCCGATGTACATCAGATGGCCGACGCCTACGTTGAAGAAAACCTGGCGAGCCTATCCGTACCCATGGATACCGAAATGGACAGTCTGACGAGTGCAATCCATAGCTACAACGACGGAGACTACGCCACCGCCCGGGCCAAAGGACAGGCCATCCTTCAAAAAAATGCCAGCAATGCTGACGCCCTGAATCTGTTAGGAGTGATTGCCTTGCGCCAGAAAGAGTACGAGCAGGCCATTACGTACTTCCACCGCCTGGCCGCCATCCCTGACCTGACTGCCAACCCCGGCACCTTCTACGAAGCGCTGGCCTATATACAGCGGGGCCAGCCCTCGGACCTAGCCAAGGCGAAGCAACTCCTGCAGACGGTCATAGCACAAGACATGGATGGCGCAGCAGAGGCTAAAAAATGGCTGGCTGAAATGGAGGATAACTAGCAAGTCAGGTGGCTGACTTTGCAAGAGTAAGAATACACAAATTACCTAAAGCAGTACCCTTTCTATCAGCCAGTATACGACATACACACACTAAACTTAATGAAAGATGGAAAAAGATTTTGACAAACTCAGTGCGGAGGAACTTGCTGACCTGGCCATTTTCACGCCCGTACAAAAGAGGGTTGAAAAACTGGAAGGACGTCCTGATGGTATTCCTGGCAAAGGAAGACCGGAAGACCCCTATCAAGGCAAACCCGGAAACCCCAATGGTGGAAAAGGTAATGAGCCTGAAAGTGTCTATTATGTCATACCCAACCAAAAAATACTAACCTTTCATCCGGAAGATTTAGAAAAACTGATACCCAAAAAAGATAAAGCGGAAGACCATCAGAAACCTCCACGGAAAGATAATTCTCCATTAACTGATTCGCTGAATATCTCGCTTGACTACCTGAAGAGCCTGATTCAGTTTCTGGAAGCCAAAATAGACTGGGAGTTCAGGCACAGTGAAGAGGAAAAAGCAGGCTTTAAGAAAGAGCCCAAACGGCCGGTTCATGGTAAAGATATCACCTTCATCGGAAGGTTTGAATCCAATCGCGAGAAGGATGTACTATTCAGGGTTATTCGTATAAGCGACTGCCTAAATGAAGAAGAAGAATTTAGATTTGAAGGACCTAGTGTAAATATTCTTGTAGAATGGGATGAAGTATATGCCACTCCTCCGGGTGACATTGAGCTCCCATTTGAAAGTGTACAGGCTGACAATCTTCTCCTTATCAACCATGAGGTCAAATCCAGGCCGAGCTATCCCCCACAGGCAACCGGAGAGGTAATTCGCGCCTATGACTCAGATTTTAAGCCATTCATGTCCAGTGGATCTCTGGAAAATAATGACAGCCAGTTCTATAGCGATTTGTTAATTCCCCCAAACAGCCAGCGTCCTATTGTAGCCGTAATGGATACAGGACTAGCCTATAAATGGAGCCGGATAACCTGCAAAAGGAGGACGAGGGGTAGGTACTTTATCCATTTTGACAGGATCAAGCATCGAAGAGACTTTCTTATAGCCAAGGCACAGAACAGCGATTGTGTACCTGTTAAAAACTTTGGCTTTTGTGGCGTTACCGACTACTTACTCAAACCTGTCTACATTGGCCAGTTACGAGTATTACGGCAATATACAACCGCCCAAATTATGGCAAGTCCCTATGACGACAACCTTGTTGATGTTAAAGTAGAAGGTGACGTAGTGGTCAAAAAGGCCGGCAGACACGGTTCTATCGTGTCTGCCATTATCAATTATCCCTATCCCAATGTACCGGAGCCGACGAATCAGGTACTACCCGTTAAGGTTTTCAACTACGGGGGCATAGGTACTTTATTTGATGTACTGAGTGGATTTAATTACATCATAGCCAGCAAAAAAGCAGGTGTAGACATCAAGATCATAAATGCCAGCTTTAGCGGATCGCTAAGTAATGTGGGGCGGTATATGCTTTACCAGAAATTGAAGACCATTACTGAAACCCATAAAATATGGGTAATAGCCGCGGCAGGCAACCAGAGATGGAATCTTGATGAACATCCGCTGTATCCGGCCAGCTTCGGATTACCTGCTGTCAGAGGCGGCCTGGATAAGGTAATCACAGTTACGTCAGCCTATAACGATGGGAACATAGTAGGTAATAGGGGCGATGCCGTTTCTATAAAAGCCCGTTCTGCGTTTCCCGATGGTTTCCTGTCAGTTCTTCTGATGGAAGGCGGTGCACGGCTCCAGGGTACTTCATTCGCTGTGCCTTACGCAGCCGCCGTACTGGCCACAGCACCCAATAACGTTGCGACAAGAGCCGACGCCATCGATTATCTCTTGCGCCATCCGATTCCGGGAGTAGTATCGTTTGAACATCCTTAACCCGATTCTGCCATGCGTACGCTGCTGATTAGTATGGGTTTGTTATGCACAGTAATTACGGGGCTGGCCCAATGCCCTTCCCGCCTACAACTCCACACCGAGTTGCAGCCTCTCCTGTCCAACCGACAGGAGAGTGCATCGGTAGTACAGCAACAAACACAACTACGTAGCTGGCTCGGCCGCTGGCAGCGCTGCCACGGCCGAGCCGATTCCAGCTATGTAGCCGCTCTCAATCAGCTGGCCCAAACTCACATTCATCTTAACGACTTACCCCCTGCCATTCGCTATCTACGGGAGGCTATTGAGCTGTACAAAAAGCCAAGTCTGCGGCTCAAAACCAGCGCACTCGCCATGTCGTATTATCGGTTGGGAGCCAATCTGATCTACACCAACGAAGAAGAGCAATCCATCCAACCCTTACTGAAAGCTACCGAAATAGGTCAGCGCCACCCGGAGGCAAGGCGCTGGGCGGCCTTTGCGTATCCCTACATCATCTACTACTACTCAATAAAGGGGGATTATGAAAAATCACTCCTATACGCCGAACAGGGAGAAGAAATAGTGGTATCCATGCAGGACGATATTGCTACCTCAAAATTTTTTCACCAAAAGAGTCAGGCCCTGACCGAGCTGGGACGGTATGACGAAGCCAGACGGACTCTTGAGCATGCCATTGCGCTAATTCGAAAATACCCTAAATTGAATCGGGAGTATGCATCTCAGGAGCGGCTGATGGGACGTATTCTAAGAGAAATGGGACGCGCGGAGGAAGGCCTGGAACACTATCTCCGGGCCTACCACATTGCCCGGAAGAACGGGAACGAAGATTTGGCTGATTTTGCTAATTCCCTGGGTCAGCATTACTACACTGTCGGCGACTACAGCAAAGCACTTACCTACTACCAGGAGGCCCTACGACTTAACAAAAATCAGTCTAATACAAGTATCATACTGGACAACATCGGCCTGACGTATAGCCGGATGAACCAGTTCGAGAAGGCACTGCAGTACCACCAGCAGGGTCTTACCCAACTCTCCATAGCCTATACCGATACGCAGCGTACTTCGCTGCCTCCGGCCCAAACCATCCGTTCCGAGTTTCAGAAGGAGTACTTTCTGGTGAATGTTCAGGATAAAGCCGACACCTGGCTCCACTACGCGCAGGCCCGGCGGAACGACCGCACCAAACTGCGCCACGCGCTACGTACTTACATGCTGGCCGATAGCATGATCGATTATATGCGGTGGGAACATTCGCAGGAGGGCTCCAAGTTGTTCTGGCGGCAGAAAACCCGGAGCATGTACGAAAAAGCCATCCACACCTGCTATCTGCTCAATGATCCGGAGGCGGCGCTGTACTTTTTTGAGAAAAGCCGGGCGGTACTCCTGAGCGACAAGCTCAACGAGCTGAACGCTAACCAACTGCTCAAGCCCGAAGAACTGGAACAGGAAAAAGGGTTACGAAAGCAGATCGCAGACCTGCAGATTCAGCTTAGTCAGAGGCTACCCTCGGATACAGCCCTGCCCAGGCTCCGCAACCGGCTCATCGAAACCCAGAAACAACAGGACCTATTCATCAAAACCCTCGAAAGCAACAATCCGCAGTACTACCGCTACAAGTACGACCGTCACGTACCTGATCTGAACCAATTGCGGCGACAATTAGCTGCTTCCGGAGGGGATAGTCAGTCTTACCTGACCTACTTTGTGGGTGATAGTACCTTGTACGGGATCTACATCAGTCAGGAGCGCGTCACGTTCAGGAAGCTCAATCGTAGTGACTACCTCCGGCACCAGCAGGAATTCACCAGGCGACTCATAAGCCGGGAGCAGCGGAACCGCCACTTCAACCAGTATCTAGGGGCGGCGCACGGCCTGTACCAACAGCTGATAGCCCCCTTTGCCATTCCGAAAGAGACCCGCCTGATTATTTCGCCCGATGGCGATTTCATCCCGTTTGCCGCGCTGAGCCTTTCGCCTCATCAGCCCGACTACCTCATCCGGCACCACGCACTGAGCTACACCTACTCGGCCCGTTTTCTGGAAACAGTTCCCGGTTCCCGGTCCGGCTGGTGGAGCGACAAGGCCTTCCTGGGCATGGCTCCGGTCGAGTACCGGACCTTACAACTGGCTACCCTACCCGACTCCGACCTGGCCCTCAAAAAGATCCAGAAATACTTTGTATTTCCCCGCAGCCTTATCCGGCAGGCCGCTACCCGCCGTGCCTTTGTGGAGCAGGCGCCCGACTACCGCATTGTGCAGCTCTTCACCCACGCCGACGCCGATAGCGCCCGCACACCTCAGCTCTACTTTGCCGATTCGGTGCTGAGCCTGCCCGACCTGGCGGCGGTCCGGGAGTTCCGTACGCGGCTCATGGTACTGTCGGCCTGCAAGACCGGCATCGGCAAGCACCAGCGGGGCGAAGGGGTATTCAGCCTGGCCCGGGGCTTTGCCGGCCTGGGTATCCCCACTACCCTTACTACCCTGTGGAGCGTCGAAAACAAAGCCATGTACGGACTGAATGAGCTCTTCTACCAGTACATTGCCGACGAACTCCCCCTGGACCTGGCCCTGCAGAAAGCCCAGAACGAGTGGCTCGCCACCTCCAGCCGCGGCAACCAGCTTCCCTACGTCTGGGCGGGAGTAGTACTGGTAGGCCGCACCGATCCGATTGAGGAGTACTCGTATGGTACAGTAGGAATTGCCACGCTGACGCTGCTCCTGATAGTTGGCCTGATCGGGGTACCCAGGTACTTAGGGAAGAGAAAGCGCCCCCTTCTGCCTCGGATCAGGCAGTGAGGTAGTAAGTAAAATGAAGCAGCTAAGGACTTTGATAAAGGAAAACAAATGGGCTCCCCCACAGTTATACATACGATTATTCCCGCTAGAACTAAGATTTCATTAACAACAACTGACCAATAAGACTGTAAAGAGCCGCCCTGATGGGGCGGTTTTTTATTTATTCACCCCGCGGCTCCACCAGTACTACCTCTTCCTTATCCACGATGACGGCCCCTTCGGCCAACCCTTTGGGCTTGCGAACAAATTTCTTGGGTGTGACAATGACGGGGCAAAGCGTATCGGTTCGTCGCCTGGAGTACCAGGCGGCCAGTTGTGCCGCCCGCTCGATCACCGGTGCCGGGAAGTTCTTACCCGCCTGGTACTTGATCACCACGTGCGAGCCCGATACATCGCGGGCGTGCAGCCATAGGTCCTCCTTGTAAGCGTACTGCCGCGTGAGCAGGTCGTTGTTTTTGGCGTTGCGCCCTACGAGTATGGTATAGCCCTGGTACTCGACCTTCTTAAAAAGATCTCCCTGTACCGGAGCATTAGTAGTCTGTTTGAGGCCGTGTTTTTTGATGTAGGCGCGTAGCTCACGTAGCTGCTCTATGCCTTCGATGGCTTCGAGGTGAGCGCGTAGCTGCTGGAGCTCCTGCTCGCGGGCTTCGGAGCTTTCCTGTAGCTTGGCAAGCTCGATCTTTTCGTTCTTGGCCTTGCGGTAGTACATCTCCGCGTTTTTCTGCGGCGTGAGGTCTTTCTTGAGCTTGATGGTAATGGGCTGGTCGCGGTAGAAGTCGTACAGCTCCACCCGCTCGGCGCGCTCAGGTACCAGGTGCAGGTTAGCCATCAGGATATGCCCCATCTGCTCGTTCCGGCCACCTTCTTCCAGCTCTATCAGTTTCTGGAAATTGTTCTCGAGGTACCGTTCGGTTTGCTGGATCCGTTTTCGGAGCAGGCGTACCATCTCCCCCTTCTCCCGCTCGATGTTGCTCATCCGGACGTGAGCGTAGTAGAAGCGGTTCAGCGCTTCAAGCGGGTCGGTATAGGTATCGCGGATCTCCCCCATCGGCAGCAGCGACAGGAAGGGTGTATAGTTGAGGATGGTCAGGTAGTAGCCCGTTGGGCTTTCTAGTTCATGTACCACCTGCTGTATCACCGTCCAGCGCTCCCGGGGCTCCGCTAGATCGGCAAGCTGTTCTTTCAGGTAGGCATTCACTTCTTTCCCAAAAGTCGGGTACAGGGCCTCATGCCGCCCTCCCTGCTGCTCGTAGGCCTCGAAGGTTTGGTCCAGCGGGCGGGTGAGCTGGCTGAGCTGTATCTGCTGATCGGCAACGAGTTTGTTGTTGAACAGGTCCACGGCCTGCCCGGTGGTATCAAAGTGGATGATGTTGGAGCGGTTACCAAAGAGCTTGAACACCAGCGTATCACCGCCTTCCAGCTCTATACCCAGAGCGCGCTCGTTCAGGTAAGACTTTACCCCGGTAACCGGCTGATCGTACAGATCCGTAAACAGATCCACGCTGTTGCGACGGGCGCGGTCAAACTGATCGGGGAAAGTCAGGCTGGCGAAGTCGGATCGTAGCGACGCCTTAATAAAAAAGGGCTTATAGTAGTTGAGCTTGCCCCGCGCCTCGGCAAATACCATGATGATCTCATCCTTTTCCTGACTGAAGGCTTCCATGAAGCGCTTGCCACGGATCTCTTCGTGAAGACGGGGAGCCAGCTGACGTAGAAAGTAGTAATTCTGGTGCACGAGTAGTAGGTACCTGGGTTCAGCCGCAAAGGTAGGGGTTTTGAGTTGAGCTCTAAGCTTTATGCCTTAAGCTATAAGCAAACGAGGCGCAGTTGCCTGCGCCTCGTCTAAAAAATAAACTATTGGGATTGGGAAGTACATGCGAAGTAGTCTATCTTATGCAGGATTTTTATATTCTTGCTAACACACTTTACTCCATTCCTTCTTTCCTCCCTTCCTCCTTTACTTACCACTCTGAGCGATCATTCGCTGAACGGCCTCATCGATCGTATACTCCAGCTTCTCCATCTTCTTAGGCAGTACGCCTTCGGCTACCGACTTCAGAACTACGGTGTTGTTATCGGCATCCACCATTTCCAGCGAAAGTCTACCCATATCGTAGCGGCCTACTTCCTTCTCTTCTACCTGCCATCGCCAGCGGTACTGCCCCATATAGCGCGGAGCGCCATCGTTCATAAAGTTGGTCTGGCGGGTCTGGATTTTCTCATCCACGGCCAGGCTGATGTTGATCTTCAGATCCGGATTAGCGCTTTGCTTCATCCCCTTGCTCTGCAGGTTACGCGCAATGGCGTCCTTCATCATATTTACACTGTTGGTGAGCCGTACCTGACCCGGCAGGGGCAGGCCATCCCCCTCTACGTTTACCTCTCCAAACCCGAAGGTGGGGTACTGAGCTGCACTTAACTCCTGCGCTTTGTGGGCATCTACTACCCGCACCCGTGGGCTACACGAGACTACGGCCAGCATGCTGATCAAAGCGATTATATAGGTTGTTACTCCTCTCATCTTCTGCACGGTTATATACTAGTAAAATGTACGTTTATACAACGAAATAACATTATTTTCACGCATAAAGTGCCCATAGAAATCTCTATCGGAAACTATACTGAGCAGTAAGGGAATAAAATATTATACCTCCAGCGTAAGGCCGTCGAAGGCCAGGCGGATGTGCGAAGGGAGCTCAGCCTCGACGGCCTCGTGCAGGCCCATCCGGTGGCTAAGGTGGGTAAGGTAGGAAACAGGTACATCGAGGCGGTTGATGAGCTCAACGGCCTGAGGTAGCGTAAAGTGGGAAATGTGCGGCTCGCGCTGCAGGGCGTCCAGGACCAGTACTTTGGAGCCTTTTACTTTTTCGAGTTCGGGCTCGGAGATGTAGTTAGTATCCGTAATGTAGGTAAAGTCCCCCACCCTAAAACCATAGACGGGCATCCTGCCGTGCATGACCTCAATGGGTGTAAAAAGGACCCCTTCCACCTCAAAAGGCTGGTTGGTAATAGGGAGTAGCTGCAGGTGAGGTACCCCTGGATAGCGGTCCTCTTCAAAGGCGTAATAAAATTCCCGCTCGATCTGATCAAGTACCTCCTGTCGGCCGTACAGGGGCATGTCCCGGCGCTGACGGAAGTTGAAGGCCCGTACATCGTCCAGGCCGGCTACGTGGTCCTTGTGCTGGTGGGTAAATACAACGGCATCCAGCTTACGGACCCGCGCCCGCAGCATCTGCTGCCGGAAGTCCGGACCGGTATCAATCACAAAGGACTTGCCCTGTACCTCCAGCCAAACCGATACCCGTAACCGTTTGTCGCGGTAATCCAATGAACGACAAACGGCACAGTCGCAGGCGATAACAGGTACCCCCTGCGACGTACCGGTTCCAAGGAAAGTAACCCTCATGCAAACTACTTATCGGTATGATGCGCCACGACTTCTACCAGGCGGTCAAAGTTGAGTGGTTTCATGAGGGCGTCGTTGAAGCCTGCCTCTTTGAAGTCTTCGTCGGAGTAGTTTTTGGCATTGCCTGTAATGGCAACGATCGGCGTCTGGGCCTTTTGAGGATCGCCAAGAGCACGAACGGCACGGGCACATTCCATACCATCCATCACCGGCATATTTATGTCAAGAAGAATAATGTCAAAGTTTTCTTTTTCGAGAAGCTGGAGTACCTGCTCACCATTTTTAACGGCGGTAATCTCGTAATTCTGGAATTCAAGGATTTTACGAGCTAGATTTTGAATAACCGAGCTATCTTCGGCTATCAACACACGTTTGGTATAAGACATGTTGAATTGTCGGGTTTGATTATACAATTGACATGGTGAATTTAGGTATATTTCGAATTAGTACGCAAGCAAGCTATCTTTAATTGGTAAAATTCATCTGTAATTTCATGGGCAGCAGCTGATTTACAAACAGTTATTCATCGTCGCCCTGAACCTACCAAACCTTACCCTCAGATGCTCAACATAGTCACTTTTAACTATTCATAACCCTACCAGCTATACCCATGGTCTCCCGGTAGTACCGGCAGCCTGGGTCTAGCATGCCAACTATACCATTTCGTAATACTACTGCTATGCTACGTTACCTGTATCTTTTCCTGCTGTTATCGGGTCCGCTACTGGCTCAGGAATACGAGGAAGACATTGCCATTCACCGCGATGAGTACATGGAGGAATTCCTGACTACTCCCAATTCTCCCCTCAAGAAAGAGGACCTGGATGGGCTGCGTTTCTATGAGCCCAACCTGGCCTACCGGGTAGAGGCCCGCTTTGTCGCTACGCCGAAGAGTGCGCCTTTTGAGATGCCCACCTACGACGGCAAGCAGAAGACCTACGTCAAGTACGGGGAGCTGCACTTTCAGATCCAGGGCAAGCTCCAGAAGCTGATCGTTTACCAAAGCCTGGGCTTACGCCAGCTACCGCAGTACCGCGACTACCTGTTCATCCCCTTTAAGGACCCGACCAACGGCCAGAGTACCTACGGCGGAGGCCGCTACCTGGACCTCCGCCTGAAAGACATCAAGGACAAACGCCTGCTGCTGGACTTCAACAAGGCCTACAACCCCTACTGCGCGTACAGCGACGGCTATAGCTGCCCGATTCCGCCAAAGGAAAATCACCTCAAGGTAGCGATTGAGGCCGGTGAGCGGACCTACGTCAAAGCCCGCTAACGGCTCTAAGCCAGCCACTCGCCCAGCTTCTGCTCATAGCAGTCCAGGAAGGTATTGAATGCCTTCTGGAGCTGGGGCAGGGCCTCGGAGAGCGTGCTGGTATCATCGACTTTGAGGCGGCCTTCGGCCTCGCGGGCTATCTCAGCTACCTGCATGACACCTACCGTACCAGCACTGCCTTTGAGTGTGTGCAGGTTGCTCTTAACGGTAGGTATGTCGTCGTTATTGAAGGCGCTGATAGCTTCATTGACCAGCTCCGTCGACTCTGCCACGAACTCTTCGTATACCGATTGTACCAGGTCTGCTCCGCCAATAGCCTTGAGCTGATCTACAATGCCACGATCCAGTACCGGCAGCGCCATTTCCTGCGCTATTTCCTGCTGTTTTTGTCCCAGCTTACGGTTGGTGGCCCCTCCGATCATTTCCTTCACCTTGTTGACCAGTTGCTGGGCCCGGATGGGCTTGGGTATATAATCATCCATACCCTGGCTCAGGAAACGGTCGCGGTCTTCCTTCATGGAGTAGGCGGTCATTGCCACAATGGGAGGTAGTCGTTTTCCAAACTTCTTCCTGAGCTCACGGGTTGTTTCGACGCCATCCATATCGGGCATCTGAATATCCATAAACAGGATATCAAAGTAGCCATTGGGGTTAGCAAATACTTCTTCCACCTTTTTGATAGCTACAAAGCCATCCTCCGCGGTATCCACCTCACAGCCTGCTTTTTTCAATATTTCGCTGGCCACCTTACGGTTGACCAGGTTGTCATCCACCAGCAGGATACGCGGGTGGTACTCACTGAATATATTATTAAAAGATACCTCTTCGTCTTTCCCCCCAATGGAGGCTGGTGAAATACTGGTTTCCTTGGCTTCAAACGTAAACCAGAACATACTTCCCTCTCCCACATTAGATACCACACCAATGTCTCCGTTCATCAGCTGGCACAGTCGGCGCGAAATGGCCAGTCCCAGACCGGTACCTCCGAATGTCTTACGGGACGAGTTATCCAATTGCGTAAATGACGTAAAGAGCAGGTTCTGGTCTTCTTCCGAAATACCGATCCCCGAGTCATATACCTCTACCTTGATCTTATGGTACTTACCCCGGCTTTCTTCCAGACATACCTCAATACGGACAGCCCCGTTTTCAGTAAACTTCAGGGCGTTGGATGTCAGGTTGGAGAGGATCTGCAGCAGACGGGTCTGGTCGGCTATGATGTACTTAGGCAGCTCCGGGGCCAGGTGGTAGGTCAGGGTATTGCCCTTGTTACGAGCCGTCTGCCCAAATAGCGCCACCATCTTTTCGAGCAGCTCGGCCAGCGACAGCGGCGCCTCGTGCAGTACCATCTTACCGGCTTCGATCTTGGACAGGTCCAGGATGTCGTTCAGGATGTGCAGCAGCGTTTCGGATGAGCGCTTGATCGTCAGCACATAGTCGCGCTGCTCTTCGTTGAGGCTGGTATTGACAAGCAGGTCTATCATCCCGATCACCCCATTCATAGGCGTCCGGATCTCGTGGCTCATGTTGGCCAGGAAGCCTTCCTTCACTTTCAGCGAGTGCTCGGCCTGCTCTTTAGCCTTGCGAAGCTCCAGCTCGTTTTTCTTCAGTTCGGTGATATCACGGGCCAGGGCGGCTATTTCCAGCGGCTTGCCTTTTTCGTCGGGGAAGAGCAGCATGTTGAGCATAAACTGCCGCTCCGAGCCATCCTTGACCCGCAGGGGTACCTCAAAGTTACGAAGGCTCTTGTCGCGGCGGAGCCGGATCAGAGCCGCGTGGATTAGTTGAGGCTCAATAAAGAATTCAGAAATATTGCGCCCCAGTACCTCCTGCGGGGTGTAGCCGGAACGCTTGAATACCGACGGGCTCACCATCGTGATCTGCCCTTTCCGGTCTATCCGGACGTAGATATCCTGCAGGTTTTCGAATATGCCCCGGAATACCTCCTCGCTTTGGCGCAGGTCTATTTCGGCCTTTTTCCGGCGGGTAATGTCGCGGGCTATACCGGATACTTCCTCAATGAGGCCTCCGGTGTACAGGATGGGATTCAGGTAAAACTCCAGCCATAGGTCTCCGCCGCCCCGCTTGTCGATTTTAAGCTCGAAGTACTGCGCTTCCCCCTTGAATGCCTGACGGTAGCGGTGCTCAAGGAGGCGACGGTTCTCAGGGCCCATCATCCGCCAGCCCAGCTTCTCGGTACTTACGTTGAGCGAAGGCGGCATATTCAGCTGGGCCTTGATCAGATCGGCGTAGTTGCGGTTGAATGAAGTCAGTTGCAGGCTCTTATTGACCGACCAGATCAGGTGGGAGCTACTGTCAAAAATGGCGTTGAGGCGGGCGGCGTACTTGGCCAGTTCCTCCTCGCTTTGCTTACGGGCTATAGCCAGTGCCACCTGCCCCGATATAAACTCGAGCAGCTCCAGATCGCGGGCGTCGTAGGTATTGGGATTGTCGTACGACTTCACCCCAATGATACCCGTTACGCGATCACCGATCCGAAGAGGTACACACAGCAGTACCTTCGGCGTTACGCCGTACAGGTACAGGCTGTTGGTAGTAGCCAGGCGTTCGATATCTTCTTCGTACAGGAATAAGGGACGGTTGGAAGCAATGGCAAATTCGGTCAGACCGTTGCCCAGCTTGCGCTTGGTGAAGCGCAGGTTGCCCTGGAAGTACTCATCCACGTAGTACGGGAACGACAGAAAACTTTTGTTCTGGTCGTAAAGCGCAATAAAGAAGTTTTTGACATCGATGATCTTGCCCAGCTCCTCGTGGATGTTGTGGTACAGGTCGTCCAGGTTCTGGGTACTGATGGTCCAGTTGGCAATGCTGTAATACAGGCTCTGGGCTTTTTCGGCCCGGATCTTCTCGGTAAAATCATGCAGAATACAGCGAAAGGCCGTGGGCTTACCCTGGTCAAACCGGCAGTTGACACTACCCGTCAGGAATATCTTACGGCCCTCTTTGCTGATAAATACCGTTTCAAAATCGGGCATGGGATTACCCGCCTGAATATGCCGAAGTTGCGCCAGCGCCTCGTCCCTGAACTGCGGATGCAGAATATCCGAGATGGTCATGGCGGCGATCTCTTCCAGTCCGTAGCCCAATACCTCCCGCCAGGCGCGGTTGACGAATATAAACTTGCCATCGAGGGTAATGAGCTGGATCAGGTCACTGGTATTATCCACCAGGTCCTGCAGCTGCGAGTTGGACTTGGACAGGGCCGACTCCATGCGTCGGCGGCGGGTAATATCCTCGCCTACTACCGTAAACAGCCCCGGCTCACCGTCCACCTCATGCATCAGCACCGAGTTGACGGACATGGTACGCGGGCTGCCATTCTGGCCCAGCATGGGTATCTCCCGGCGCTCTATTTTGACTCCCCGGAATATGGCGTCCTCCAGCGTATCGCGTACCTCATCCTGATCTTCTTCGGGTATCAGCTTGTCAAACAGGCTGTACCCAACCAGATCAGACTCCAGCCATCCGGTCTTCTTCAGGGTGTACGGACTCACCGACTTGATCACTAAGTCAGGGGTGAGGCTGATGCCAATAAGCCGCAGGTGTTCTAAGGTACTATGTATGGTATGCCAATCGGCATAAGATCGTATTGTTTCCATTGTTGTTCTTATGAAGCGATAACCTAAATTAGGTTATATTCTTTAATCAATAAATCTACGAATTTAGACGTAATTTTAGGCGTTGTTACTGCATTATCAAAACCAGATTCTTTTGAAAGTACGCGCCAAAAAACATCTGGGTCAGCATTTTCTCCGCGATCTGCGTGCCGCTGAGCGCATCGTAGATAGCCTGACCCTGCACCGACAGTACAGCCAGGTGCTGGAAATAGGCCCCGGCATGGGGGTCCTGACCCAGTATCTGCTGCCACACCCGGAGTACACTACCTATGTCATAGAGATTGATACTGAATCCATTGCCTATCTCAAGGAGCACTACCCTTCGCTGGAAAGCCGCATCATCGGCGGTGACTTCCTGCGGTGGAATATCAATGAAGTTTTTCAGGAGCCCTTTGCTATTATCGGCAACTTCCCGTACAACATATCATCCCAGATATTCTTTAAAGTACTGGAGGTGCGGGATATGGTACCTGAGGTAGTGTGTATGCTACAGAAAGAAGTAGCCCAGCGCATTGCCTCTCCGCCCGGTAGCAAAGACTACGGCATCCTGAGTGTGCTCCTGCAGGCTTACTACGACATTGAGTACCTGTTTAGTGTACCTCCGGGTGCTTTTGATCCGCCCCCGAAAGTAAACTCGGGGATCATACGGCTCCGCCGCAACCAAACTACCAGCCTCCCCTGCGACGATAAGCTATTTTTCAGGGTGGTCAAGACGGCCTTTAACCAGCGGCGCAAGACCCTGCGTAATGCGCTGAAGCCGATGGGTATGGTACCTGAGCACCCGTTGCTTGATAAGCGGGCCGAGCAGCTGGGTGTGGCACAGTTTGTGGAGCTGACTCAGCTAATTGGGAGTGCCCCACCGGGACCCGCCGTGGCTCCCACTGATACTAGTGAGTAAGAATACCTGTGAATAGAGTACTATGACATTTGAATTAACCAAAGAGTACGTAGAGCGCATTCAGGATCTGATCGAAAAGCAGGACGCTGCTACCCTCAGAGCCGAGATGGAGGAACTGTACCCCGCCGACGTAGCAAGCCTGCTGTATGAGCTTGATACGGAGCCCGCCCGCTACCTGCTCAACCAGCTCGATACGAAAGTAGGCGCCGAAATCCTGGCTGGCTTTGATCCTCACGACCGGCGTGATTTCCTCAAGCATTTTACCTCGGAAGAGTTAGCCCGATACGTTAACCTGTTTGACTCGGACGACGCGGTGGACTTGCTCAACGAGCAGCCCATCCGGATCCGGGAAGAGGTGATCGCCATGCTGGAAGACCGCGAACAAGCCCGCTTTATCCTGGACCTGCTGCACTACGACGAAGATGTAGCCGGTGGATTGATGCAGAAAGAATTGGTTAAAGCTAACGTCAACTGGACCGTGAACCAGTGCATAGAAGAGCTACGCAAACAGGCTGAGGACGTAGAAAAGGTATACGCGGTATACGTGGTAGATGACAACGACCGCCTGCTGGGAGTACTTTCGCTCAAAGGCATTGTACTGGCTCAGAAGTACACCAAGATCGAGAGCCTGTACGACAAGGACATCATATTCGTGGAAACGTATCGCCCCGCCGAGGAAGTAGCCGAACTCATGCGACGCTACGACCTGGAATCGTTGCCGGTGGTCAATGTGCAGGGACGCCTGCTGGGCCGGATCACGATTGACGACGTAGTGGACATCATTGCCGAACAGGCCAGTTCGGATACCATGGCTATGGCGGGTATAACCGGTGAGGTAGAGGAAAACGACACCGTGTGGGAACAAACCCGGGCTCGTCTGCCGTGGCTCCTGGTAGGTATCATGGGGGGAATACTGGCGGCCAAGTTTATCAGTTTTTTTGAGGGTGATCTGGTCATAGTACCTGCTATGGCGGCCTTCATTCCCATCATCGGTTCTACGGGGGGTAACGTCGGTATCCAGACCTCCTCCATCATACTGCAAAGTCTGTCCGATAAATCCGGCCTGGATACGGGCGTCTGGCCCCGTTTGCTCCGGATGTTTGCGGTTGCTTTGATCAACGGGCTTATCATCAGCGTGATCGTATTTGGGTTTAACCTGCTTATAGGCAATGAGGTGCAATTGGCCATAGTGGTATCTACGGCGCTTATCTCGGTGGTATTTCTGGCGTCTTTCATGGGTACTGTCACTCCCTTGGTATTGAATAAGCTGGGGATCAATCCGGCCGTGGCCTCGGGTCCTTTTATTACTACCGCCAACGACCTGATCGGCTACGGCGTGTACTTTGGCCTGGCCCATCTGCTGTTGGATCTTTAGGTGAGTGGCAGTTAGGGATTAGGTGTTAGCTATTAGCTTATACATTTACACTAACACCCGAGGATACATCGCAAGCCAAATAGTAGGAAAAACTCACCAACAATTCAGCATTAGCTACCTAACACCTACTAGCTAAAAGTTAACCACCTCCCCATGATTGCAGTACTACAACGCGTTACCGAAGCTTCTGTCACTATTGAAGGTACTATACACGGACAAATCGAAACCGGATTTCTGGTGTTGCTGGGTATCACCCATACCGACACGCGGGAGGATGTAGAATGGCTGGGCAAAAAGATTGTGGGCATGCGCGTATTTTCGGATGAGGAAAAGAAGATGAATCTGGATCTGAAAGCGGTGGGAGGAAATGTCCTGCTCATTAGCCAGTTTACCCTCCACGCCAGCACCAAAAAGGGCAACCGTCCTTCATTCATTGAAGCGGCCAGGCCGGAAGTAGCCATTCCCCTTTATGAGCAGATGATCCATTTCCTGAGTCAGGAGCTGGGCTCCCCCATCCAGACCGGCCAGTTCGGAGCGGATATGAAAGTCCGCCTCCTCAACGACGGCCCCGTTACCATCCTCATTGATTCAAAGAACAGGGTATAAAAGTAGGAAAGGTGGAAAGGAGAAAGGGAGGAAAGTATTTATAATTATAAATTTGGATTGCAGACTGTCGATTTATAATCTCCAAAGTCAAATCGATAATTCGAAATCGACAGTCAAAAATTTACTCACTCATTCACTAAATCACTCATTCACCAATGACAATTGACGAGGCGCAACAACAGGTAGATGACTGGATCAAGACGTACGGTGTACGGTACTTTTCGGAGCTGACCAACATGGCCATCCTGACCGAGGAGGTAGGTGAGCTCGCCCGCATTATGGCCCGCACCTACGGTGACCAGTCGTTCAAGAAATCAGATCTGGAAAAAGACCTGGGCGATGAAATGGCGGATGTACTCTGGGTACTGATGTGCCTGGCCAACCAGACCGGCGTTAACCTGACCGAAGCTCTGCAAAAGAACATCGAAAAGAAGACCCAGCGCGATAAAGACCGGCACAAGCAGAACCCAAAGTTGTAACAGGTCCTATGGAATGATTTTTTGAGCGGGTGAGTAGATAGATCTTGTCACTCAACCCGTATGGAAACAGCCGCAAATGAACTTTGGCAGGTACTGCAAAACTACTACCATTCCTTTATAAGATTACTTCCACGGCTCGGTCTGGCCATCTTCGTCTTTCTTATCACTCTCTTCATTGCTTCACAGCTCAGGAGGTGGTTACGGATGCGGATACTGCAGCAAACCAAGGATAGCCTCCTGACAGGATTTCTAGCACAACTGGGCTACTGGATTATCCTGTTGTTTGGGTCGGTCATGGCCTTGGGCTTCATAGGCCTGGATGACGTTGTGACCAAGATCCTGGCAGGGGCGGGACTTTCGGCTTTTATACTTGGCTTTGCCCTGAAAGACATCGGCGAGAACTTCCTGGCCGGTATCCTGCTGGCCTTCAAGCGCCCCTTCCGCATTGGCGACCGCGTCGAGACTAACGGGATCAACGGGCGGGTTATAGGCCTTAACCTGCGCGAGACCATTATTAAGACACTGGACGGTAAGGATGTATACATGCCCAATGGGCTCATCCTGAAAACCCCGCTCATCAACTACACCATGGACGGCTATCTGCGGCTTGAGTTTACCATTGGGCTGGATTACGAAGATGATCTGGCCAAAGCCATTGATATTATACTTACCGCCGTGAGCAGCGTTAAGGGAGTGATCAACGAGCCTCCGCGTATCCCTGAAGTAAGTATAAGTGAGCTGACCAACAGCAGCGTCAACATGAAGGTCTACTGCTGGATCAATAGCTATGATCCGGATGTAAGCGCCCAGACCGTACGAACTACAGCAATCCGAAACGCCATCGAGGCACTCGCAAAAGCAGGCTACTACCTCCCGGCTGACATCATTGAGATCAAAAACTACCAGGGACGCGAGATTGCTACGGGAGATCCCAATAAGCAGGCGTCCTCCTAGTGTAGCTGATGTTACAGGCCGTACTTATCCAGCAGGTACAGCATGGCGGCCATGGAAGCCGCTCCCATCTCAAGCTCCCGTCGGCTTACTGTATCAAAGGTATCCGAGGCGGCGTGGTGGTAATCGAAGTAGCGCTGTGAATCAGGTACCAGACCTAGTAGTACGGTCCCCAGCTGCGCTAGTGGACCTATATCAGCACCTCCTCCACCAGGACCGATCTCATGGAGTCCGTAAGGAGCCAGCAGTGGCTGCCATGACATTACCCTAGCCTTTTTGGCGGCATCGCCTACCACCCCAAATCCGCGGGGCACAAAGCCTCCCCGGTCTGACTCAATGGCGGCTATGTGCTTTTCGTTTTTGGACCGGGCCGAGTCGGCGTAGGTAATACCCCCTTTCAACCCGTTTTCTTCGTTCATGAACATCACCGCCCGCAGAGTTCGCTTAGGCTGGTAACCCAGTGCTTTCAGCAGTCGGAGCGCTTCTATCGCCTGTACGCAGCCTGCACCGTCGTCATGTGCTCCCTGCCCCAGGTCCCACGAATCCAGGTGACCGCCTACGACCAGGATTTCATCAGGATGGGTGTTTCCTTTGAGTTCTCCAACCACATTATGCGACGGAGCATCGGGTAGAGTTTCTGAGTTTTGCTGAAAGAAAAATTCCAGGTCAGGATTGCTCTTCAGCATGTTGCTGAGCAGTTCAGCTCCGTTGGTACTAATACCCGCCGCGGGTATCATAGGTACACCCGTACCGTATCGCATAGCACCTGTATGCGGAAAATCATCTAAGCGGGTAGTCATGGAGCGTACGATGGCCCCTACTGCCCCCAGACGAGCGGCTTCGGTAGCGCCATTTCCCCGCTGGTCTACGGCTCCGCTGTAGGCTTCAAAGGTATTCAGCCTGGTAGGGTCCATGGGGCGGTTGAAGAATACTATCTTTCCCTGCACCTTCTCCTTACCCAGCCCACGAAGTTCCTGGAAGTTTTTCACCTCAATCACTCTGGCTCTGATACCTGCCTTTGGCGTGGCTACCGAGCCTCCCAGTGCGGCTATGGGTACCTCTACCTTCTGCTTGCTGGCCTGTATCCAGGCTTTTTCTTTAGCACCACGTACCCAATGTGGTACCATCACATTCTGCAGAAAAACCCGGTCAAATCCCTCCTGCTCCATAACTTGACGCGTGTACTGTACCGCCCTGGCGGCGCCCTCCGATCCGCTCAGACGGTGGCCTATCTGCGTGGTGAGGTGGCGAAGCCAGTCGTAGGACTTGCCCTCGTTGAGAGCTTTGTCAAATAGCTGACGAATAAATAAAGAATCAGCCTTTTGATCAGACTGCGCCTGTACACGTACAGTCAGTAGTAGCAGTATCAGTATTGTGAGAATAGAGTATCGTAACATAGAGGTAGTTTTGCTCAATGACAAAAATAAAATTCCCGCGCATTCCGGCGCGGGATCGGCATGATATTCCTGATATCTTACAAGCAATCATATTCAAAGCCATATACCTGCGTGGTGGCCGCATTGGATCGGGAGAATAAAGATACGCTGGCCTCGGTAGGCAGGTCAAACTCGTTGTACTGGTACGTAACTACACCAGACTGGGCCACCGTACCATCCGGTGCATAGAACTTAAAACTGCCGGGGTTCTGCCGGCTGATTCCTCCTCCGATGACCAGATTGATCAGCTGGGCAGCCTGGCTATTGCCGTACAGATTGGCTTTGCCATCGTAGTTGCTATATTCTGCCAGCGCTATCTCTAAGGGCAAAGCCGGTACTCGTACATACCATTTCGAAATATTATTATCCTCATCGTACACGTAGCGCCAGGCGGTATTGTCCCAGGTGTATCTGGCTACCCGCCCCTTCTCATCATATTCCAGCCTATACTCCTGCACCGGCTTTGGCCCTGAATTCAATATTTCTGATTTGGCAATCGTTGCAAGCCTACCCTGACTATCGTACGCCAGTTCATACTGGAAGTGCCGGAACGGAGCGGCCAGCGCCGTCTCTCTGAAAATACTTATCTTCCCTTCCCGGTCGTACTCAAACGTGAAGCGTTTTTCGGGGGTACGGGTAGCATCCATCTTGTACTGTAGCAGCCGATACAATCGCTTCTGACTATCGTATTCGTAAGAACGGTACGGGTGGCCATTAAGAGTTTCGGCTTTGATGAGGCAGCCCAACTCCTGAAGAACGGGTTCTGGCTCTCTTTTTTTACAACTACCATTTAATAAAGTAAGTAGGAATACCAGGTACAGTAGTGGTTTAGTCATAGATCTATTAAGGGTGGATGTGGTAGAATAACAGTACCTAAAATAGGAATAAAAACCGGATTCTCGGTACACTTACTCCACGCTCTTACTATTCGATTTTTATATCTGACTAAGGATAATTCATCAATAAAAAAAGCCCCTGGGAGGTACCTCCCAGGGGCTTTGAATTTATCTAATGCTATTATAGTTCCAGCAGCAGACGGGTTGGATCTTCCAGGAGTTGCTTCACGCGCACCAGGAAGCTAACCGAATCACGTCCATCGATAGTACGGTGGTCGTACGACAGCGCCACGTACATGATCGGACGTACTACGATTTCACCATTTACTACCACGGGGCGCTCCACGATATTGTGCATACCCAGAATCGCCGACTGTGGAGCATTGATGATTGGCGTAGACAGCATCGAACCGAATATACCACCGTTGGTAATGGTGAAGGTTCCTCCTGACATTTCATCCATGCTCAGCTTACCATCACGGGCACGGGCAGCCAGACGGATAATCTCCTTCTCGACACCAGCGAATGATAATTTTTCAGCGCTGCGAATCACGGGTACTACCAGTCCGCGTGGTGTAGAAACCGCGATAGAAACATCGCAGTGGTCGTTGTATACAATATCGTCACCGTCGATGTAGGCATTCACTACGGGGAAATCCTGCAGGGCTACACATACGGCTTTGGTGAAGAACGACATAAAGCCGAGGCCTACTTCGTGCTTCTCTTTGAATTTGTCCTTGAACTTGGCGCGCAGGTCCATGATCGGCTTCATATCTACCTCGTTGAAGGTAGTAAGCATAGCCGTCTCGTTCTTGACAGACACCAGACGACGGGCAATGGTACGACGCAGAGAAGACATTTTCTCACGACGCTGTCCACGGTCGCCTGATACTGCAGGAGCCTGCGACTGAGCAGGAGCGGCTGCCTTGGCTGGCTCAGCAGCGGCAGGCTTCGCCTGTGACTTCTCAGCCCGTAGTGCATCTTCTTTGGTGATGCGTCCACCGGTACCAGTACCACTTACTTCTTTAGGATCGATGCCCTTTTCGGCCAGTATCTTAGCGGCAACCGGAGATACATGTCCAGCCGAGAATCCTTTATCGTCACTCTGCTGAGCGGCTGGAGCAGCAGCTGCCGGAGCAGCCGTTGGTGCGGGAGCTGCTGATGCGGCACCTTCACTCGCCTCGATACGGCAGATCGTAGCTCCGATGGCAAGGGTCTCGCCTTCACCCGCTACGATACGCAAGGTACCGGCCGCTTCGGAAGGAAGTTCGAAAGTAGCTTTGTCGGATTCCAGTTCGCACAGGATCTCGTCCAGTTCTACCCGGTCTCCGTCCTTTTTAATCCAGCTGGCAATAGTTACCTCGGTAATGGATTCACCCACAGTAGGTACTTTCATCTCGATAACCTTAGCCTCCTGAGCAACAGGAGCAGCGGGAGCGGCAGGAGCAGCTGGCTTAGCCTCCGGCTGAGCCGGACTACCATAGCCTGAGGCAGCCGTTGTAGCAGCGGCCTCAGAAGCTACTGCACTACCATTACCCTGAGCAGTACCTGCTCCGGACTTGTCGATGGTTGCGATCAGATCACCTATAGAGAGGGTATCACCTTCCTTGGCTTTTATATGTAGTATTCCTTCTGCTTCGGCAGTAAGTTCAAAAGTTGCCTTATCAGAGTCCAGCCCGCAGATCACCTCGTCCATTTTAACAAAGTCGCCTTCGTTTTTGAACCAGGTTCCGATGGTAACTTCCGTAATGGATTCCCCTACGGGTGGTACTTTTATTTCTATTTCAGCCATATTATCAACTTTCTTATGAAGATTAAGTGGTCACTATATACACGATTGGAAATTATTCAAATGCCCGGCGGATGATCTCGGCCTGCTCCTGAGCGTGGATCTTGGCAAAGCCCGTTGAGGGCGAAGCACTCGAGCGACGAGCAATCACTTCCAGCGGCTGCTCTGAATACATGCGCAGCATAAAGGTCCAGCCACCCATGTTGAACGGCTCTTCCTGCACCCAGTATACCTTGGCATTCGGGTACTGTGCGATGTGCCCATTCAGCTGGGTTTTCGGGAACGGATGCATCTGCTCCACCCGGATGATAGCCACATCATCACGCTTATCAGCCTGCTGCTTTTCCAACAACTCGTAGTATATCTTACCTGTACACAGCAGTACTTTCTTCACTTTGTTAGGATCAGCATAGGTATCCCCAATGGTTTCCTGGAACCTTCCGGTAGTTAGTTCTTCCAGTGACGACACACAAAGCGGGTGACGCAGCATCGACTTCGGCGACATCACGACCAGAGGCTTCCGGTAGGGAGCGTTTAGCTGACGACGCATCATATGGAAGAAGTTGGCCGGCGTAGTAACATTGGCAACAATAATGTTATTGTTGGCCGATAGCTGTAGGAATCTTTCTGGACGGGCGTTGGAGTGCTCAGGGCCCTGTCCCTCATAGCCATGAGGAAGCAGCATCACTAGTCCAGTCCAACGGTCCCATTTGGTTTCGCTAGATGTAATAAACTGATCAATCATGACCTGCGCTCCATTGGCAAAATCACCGAACTGAGCCTCCCAGATCACCAGCGCATTGGGGTTAGCCATGGAGTAGCCAAACTCGAATCCAAGTACCCCGTACTCCGAAAGCAGCGAGTTATAGATCATGAAGCGTCCCTGCCCATCCTGGATATGATCCAGGTTGCTGTATTCTGCATTAGTTTGGGCATCGCGCAGGACGGCATGACGGTGCGAGAAAGTACCCCGCTGTACGTCCTGTCCGCTCAAACGAACCACCTTACCTTCGGCCAGGATAGAACCGTAAGCCAGTAGTTCGGCGGTAGCCCAGTTGATGCGCTTGGTATCAAAGATCATCTGCTTCCGATCCTTGAGCAGCTTATCTATCTGCTTTAGAGTGGTGAATCCTTCGGGAACTTTTACTAGGGCCTGACCTATCTTTTCAAGTACCTCAAGAGGAACACCGGTTTCGGGCGATTTCTCAAAATCCTCCGCAGTAGCGTAGCGTAGGTTGCGCCACTCCTGCTCCAGTTTAGGCATAGCGTAAGGCAGCGACTTCTGCTTTACCATATCCAGGCGCTCCTGTAGGAGTGCCTTAAACTCTTTATCCATATTGGCAGCCAGCTCAGCATCCACATAGCCACGCTCAGCCAGTACTTTCTGGTAGATCTCGCGAGGGTTATTGTGGTTTTCGATGTAGCTGTAAAGTACCGGTTGCGTAAACTTAGGCTCATCCGACTCGTTGTGACCGTGACGACGGTAACATACCATGTCAATAAAGATGTCCTTGTTGAATTTCTGACGATACTCCACCGCCAGATGCATACAGTATACTACTGCCTCCGGATCATCACCGTTGACGTGCAGTACAGGGGCATCCACGATCTTGGCGACATCCGTACTGTAGATACTCGTACGGGCATCTTCGAAGTCGGTCGTAAAACCTACCTGGTTGTTGATGACAAAATGTATGGTACCTCCGGTATAGTAGCCTTCGAGACCTGACATCTGCGTTACTTCGTATACAATGCCCTGTCCGGCTACGGCGGCGTCACCGTGGATCAGTACGGGCAGTACCTTATCGTAATCGCTGTTGTACATGCCATCGGCGCGGGCCCTTATAAAGCCTTCCACCACGGGATCTACGGCCTCGAGGTGCGATGGGTTAGGTGCCAGCTTGAGGTACATCTGCTGGCCCGAAGGAGTTTCGATCTGGCTGGAGAAGCCCATGTGGTACTTCACGTCGCCATCACCCCATACCTGGTCGGGCAAGTTACCTTCAAATTCGTTGAAGATCTGCTCGTAGGTCTTGCGCATGATATTGGCCAGTACGTTCAGACGACCGCGGTGGGCCATACCGATCATTACTTCCTTAACGCCCAGCTCACCAGCCTTGTTGATCATGGCGTCCAGCGCCGGAATGGTAGTTTCGCCACCTTCCAGCGAGAAGCGCTTCTGTCCAAGGTACTTGGTGTGCAGGAAGTTTTCGAATACGACAGCCTCGTTGAGTTTCGACAGGATGTGTTTTTTATCCTCTATCGAAAAATTCATATTCAAAGCCTCTTTCTCGATCTTCTCGCGAAGCCATTGTTTCTGCTCGCGGTCACGAATGTAGAGGTACTCGAATCCTATATTACCAGTATATATTTTCTTCAGGGCATCCACGATCTCCCGCAGCTTGGCCGGACGACCGAAAACTTCTACCCCAGCTTCGAAGACCTGATCCAGGTCAGCTTCGGTCAGGTTGAAATCCGACAGGTTCAGCATGGGTTTGCGATCCAGACGCGGACGAATAGGGTTGGTCGTAGCCAGCAGGTGTCCGCGCGAGCGGTACCCTCTGATCAGGTGTACGACTTCCATTTCTTTCCGTATCTGGGCAGGATCTGCTTTTCCTGTTGCAGCAGCCTCTTTTGAAGCTACTCCATTAGCATGTCCATTGGCTTGTCCATTGACCGGATATTTCAATGAAAACTCGAAGCCCTCAAAAAATTTGCGCCATCCCTCATCTACGGAGGAAGGGTCTTGCTTGTAGGAATTGTACAATTCCTCTATGTAAGCACCGTGTGAATTAGCTATATATGAATATTTATCCATCACAAATGTGATTTTTCTTTTGTGGGGCAAAGTTACGAGATGTTATCTAAACAAAACACAAAAAAAACTCCTTTTTACAGGATGCATAACCAATTATCCTTTTGCCTTTGTGCTTACTTAGTTCCGATGAAAACCAGACGGATTAGGTACAAACTTCAGCATAAGTTCATGCATACCAGCAGGAGCTGTATTGGATGTCAAACTTCCCCTTTCTATTGCCCTTGAATTGAACATGTATCCTACTCTTACATTATTTGAAACCTGCACTTCGGCAGAAAGTTGTAAATAATTTTGAACAGCCGTGCGAAAAGAAGCTCCCAGCCCCACCCGCTCGTAAAACCAGGCACGTGCTCCCACATCTACCCGAAGCCGGCTGCCACTCTCCTGAACTACCAGTACCTGAGGCAGTAGGGTGACGTCGTCGGACATATCGTACTGTCCACCGGCCAGCAGGTACAGCGGGCGCCGGTAGACCGATGCAAACTGTCGGCTACCGTACCCCTGATCCAGGAGCTCAGGCTTGGAGATACCGGCGTAGAAGCGGTCAGAACGTAGCCACAGCCCTACCCCCAGACTCCCCAGGGCACGGTTGACCGAAATACCAGACGCAACATCATAGACGGGTAATACATTGACTCCTCCCTGAACCCCGAGTGAAACTTTTAGGGTACCGGTTGCTGCCAGGTGATAAGCGGCCGATCCGTATGCTCCCGTAGTACCATACACGCTCATGCGGTCGTTCAGTGCCTGCAGGCCCAGGCCTATCCTGCCGTTGGCCAGCATACCGTCGGTAGCAAAAGTCTGGGTTATGGGTGAATTGGGCAGAAAAAACCAGCGCCGCCGGAGCAGGACGGTCATATTAAAATCTTCGCGCACTCCTGTGAAGGCCGGATTAATGGCCATGGGATTTTGCTGGTACTGCTCGTAGAGTACTTCCCGCTGCCCAAAAGACCAGGTAGCCGTCCCCATCATAATTAACAACGCACAGCCCGCCCTAGATGCAACTTTGGTAATTATTTTTATCATTATTCTAAAATTTGTTTCAAGTGTAGTCATCCTTTTGGTACAAACCAAAAAAGGACGGGAGAAAACCTCTCCTGCCCTTTTGCCTGCGCACCTAACTACTGCCGGCTCAGTATATTGATTAAAAAAGGTATATCCTCCCCACTACCTGATCAGATAACAGAGAGGATATACTTTGGGGCAGGCCCATCGGGCCGGTTAGAAATAGCGCGGAGTAAGGATTTTGCTCTTACTGAATCCAAACTCATAGCGCAGCATGACTTCGTGGCTGCCGGAGTTGATACTCAGGTTGGATTGTCTGAGGCCGTTCAGCATCATATCATAAGCGTATCCAATCCGGAACTGATCCGTAAGCTGTACCTCCAGCATCCCTACCACGGCGTCGCTTGTATACATTTCGGCGCTGTTCTGGAGGGTACTGTACTGGTTACGCCGGTACGAGGTACCCAGCGCCAGGCGGTCGTTGATCCACAGGTTGATGTTTCCGTCAAAGCCGAGTGGTGCTCCGTTGGCATACTTTACCAGCATCGACGGCTTTAACTTCAGGGAGTTGCTCAGGCCCACTACAAAGCCAGCCATCATGTAAGCGTGACGACGCTGCTTGGCCCGGTGCTCCCCCGAATCGTAATCAGACAGATTATTCACGATCAGCTGCGGTACCGACACGCCGAAGTAAGACTTGTCGTTGCTGATGTAGATACCCGTTCCGAAGTTGGGAAGTATTTTGGAGATATTCGTAGCAAAGGCCGGGTCAACGGTTCCACCCGGATTAAGGCGAGCCTCCGTCAGATCCCACTTGAAGCTGATGGCTCCGGCCTGCAGTCCCAGCCCCAGCGTAGAGCGATCCCCTACCTTGATCCGAAACGCATACGAAGCAAACACGCCGGTCTCGTTCTGCAGACCAATCTGATCGTTGTACACCTGCAGACCCAGCCCTACCCGCTCCTTATTAATGGGAGCGTCCAGGGTAAAGGTCATGGTTTTGGGGGCTCCGTCTACGTTCACCCACTGGTTGCGGTAGAGGCCGGTTGCACTCAGTACATCACGGCTACCCGCATAGGCCGGGTTGAGCGCCATCATGTTGAACATGTACTGTGAGTACATCTTGTCCTGCTGAGCCAGGACTTCGGTACTGCCGACCCCAAGGGTCAGCAGTGCCATAGCAGTCCATTTTTTGATTCGGGGGTACTGTAACATCTTCTTATCTGCTTATTGTCAGGTATCGTACAAAGCGACGTCCATCGCTCAATTTGACTACGTAGAAGTAGGTACCATCAGGAAGGCCCTGCGCGGAGTTACCTACCCGAATGCCCGTGTTGGATGATCCATCCCAGTCATTCCTGTAGTCGTCGTTCTTATACACCAGGGTCATCCATCGGTTGTACACTTCCAGGATCACGGTCTGGCCGCCGGTGTTTCTGATCACGAACAGATCATTGATACCGTCACCGTTGGGTGAGAAACCTTCCGGTATGAATAGTTCAGTACCCGCCGGAATGATGATTGGTGTCGGCTCATTCTCGGTGGCTTCGGTCGGATCGCTGTTGCCGTTGAGGTCAGGGATCAGACCGCTGGTTGACAGATCGGACACTTCGGTATCACCGACACTGGCTGATGCGTACACCTGGTTGATGTAAGGCACCTGACGACCATCCGTTGATACATTGATGATAAAGGTCAGCGTATCGGCCGCACCGGCGTTGAGTGTACTATTGGCAGCAAGCAGAAGCTCTACATCCTTGTCACCGTCGAAGTCAGGATTGATAGCCAGCGTACTCTGGTTGCTCGCGGTCGGGGTACCTACCTTGCGGAAGGTAGCGCCGGTCTGGCTGTTAAATACCTTGGCCAGTGAGTCTACCAACTGCACGTTGGTCATTACCTGCGTGCTGTAGTTTTTCACTACCACCTTGTAGGTAATGTTGTAGCTGCCATCCGACATGCGCAGGGTATCCGATACGGCCATGGCCACACCAATATACGCACTTCCCGAATTATCAAGATCTACCCGTGTTGGAGTACTGTTATTACCAGGATCCAGATCATTGTCAGGATCCACATCAGTACCCAGCATAGACGAGTCAGTTACCATTACACCCCCACCCATGGCCGTTCCGATGGCCGTGCTGACAAACGTTCTGGCGTTGGTGGCACGTACATCTACCCGTACGGTCATGTAGATCTCGCGGGTGAATGCCTTAGGCAGGTTACTCATTGAGTCAACCAGCATCTGGGTAGCGGTACCCTGTCCGGTGTACGAAGGATTAACCGTCAGACCGGCATCAGCACTTAGCGATACACTACCCGGTACGATCATGGCTCCGTTGCCGAATGTAGTAGCCAGGTCGGTTACTACCTGTACCTTATCCAGGTTGTTCATACCCAGGTTGCTGAGTCGGATGGTATACGGAATATCGTAGATTCCGGTTTCCACCACTACCGGCGTACCCGCCAGCATAGCTACTCCTAGGATATTCGGCATGTCAAAGCGTACCGGTGTCGGCATACTTCCCTCCGGTAGCGGGATAAACCCATTGTTGGAGATATCCTGTACCAGGGTAGTACCTGATTTACCCGAGCCTACTACGGAGTTATAGAAAGGTCCAAAGCTGCCGTTCGGCTTCACTCGTACGTAAAGGGTCACTACCTCGGTAGCACCAGCCGGAAGGGTGCTGCTGGTCTGCAGCAGATCCGCCTGATCCTTACCATTAAAGGCCGGGTTAACTACCAGCGTGCTGCCGGCACCTACCTCCGCCGATCCCATAACATGGAACTCGACCGGCTGCGGGAAGGCCTTAGTCAGCGAATCATTGAGCTGAACGTTGGTGAGCGCTTTGGTACCGAAGTTCTTGAGGGTGATCCGGTACGCGACTATGTAGGTATCCTCAAACGAAGGCTCGATGTTGATGATGCCCATGGCTACGCCTAAGCCTACCGAATCCCGCTCGGCATTGGTCACATGTATGTCTACTGATGATTCGTTATTGGTCAGTACCGGATCTACCTGATCCAGACTCAGGATACGTACCGTATTAGTAATACGTCCTGTATCCGTCACCAGCACCCCGCATGAGTTAACGATACTGTCGTTCGGGGCCAGCTTAGGTATCACAGCCTTGATGATGTTACCATTGACCTCGAAGCCCGTGCCCAGTACAAACTCCAGACCTGCGGGCAGAATGTCGATTACCGCAATATTGGTAGCAGTATCCGGACCGTAGTTACGGAGCTTGAGGGTGTAGACTACACTGTCACCCACCTGTACGTTGGCTTTGTCAACCAGTTTGATGATTTCCAGATCAGCACGCGGTGTTTCGGTACCACAGCTATATACTTTCACATCTACTTTGGCCGGCGCACTGTAGCAACCCGTAGCTGACTTCTGGAACACGTAGTACGTACCTTCGCCCACGGCATGTGGTGCAGCCACCAAGGCCGAGGTCGGGCTTGATCCTACGCGGTACTCGAAGGTACCTCCCACCAGTGCTGTACTCATTATTGCCGATCTGAGATCTACCGTAGTAGATGGGCAGATATTGCGCTTATTGACTACTACCGGCGTTGGTACTGCATCGCCTACCGTCACTACTACTTTGGCCGACGGTACAGATACGCACGAGGTACTGTTGACCAGCGTTACGTAGTAGGTACCACTCTGCTTGATGACGAAGCGGTTGCCGGTTGTGGCAGTACCACCATTCCACTTGTATTTATAGGCATTGTTATTGGCATCCTTGATATCAGTTGCAGTCAGTACTACTGAGTCGCCTGCGCAGATATTGAGGTGCGTCGGGATGGTATCCGTCTTAGCCACTCCGTTGATCAGGATATTCGGACGGAAGGCGATGCCCTGAATGGTCAGCTTCATCGAAGCCTTACCCGGCTGACAGATACCTGCTCCATCGGGATCGTTGGTAGTCAGTGTCAGCGTCACCGAGCCGCTCATCAGATCTTCCAGTGTCGGATAGTAGGTAGCGGTGAGTGAGTTGGCGTTATCAAACGTACCCTTACCCGTAGTGGTCCATACCGCACTGGTAGCAGCGCCGCCGATGCTTCCCGACAACTTGTACGACAAGGCCGCACAGATGGTAGCATCATTGCCCGCGTTGGCCGTAGCCGGGTTGGTCTGGCAGGCCACAATCTGATCGTTGCAATTGATAATAGTCACCACGATAGCAGAAGGCTCGCTGTAACAGCCGGTGGTAGTTTTCTCAAATACGTAGTAGGTACCTGAGGTACTTACCGCCGCCGGGTTGCTTACTGCCGGTGAGTTAGGTGTATTGCCGGTACGGTACACAAACACGCCACCGGTTGTGGTCGGAGTGCTGGTGACAGCAGTGGCCAGATTTACCGTAGCTACCGGACATGCGTTGGTCAGCGTGGTGGTAACCGGCTTCACTACTTTAGATCCTACGGTTACGGTGATCGCGTTGGAATCACCGCTCTTACAGCTACCTGAGGCGAAGCATTTCGCCGTGAAAGTAGTCGTCACAGCCGGTGAAATGGTGATCGAGCTACCGGTCAGGCCATTCGACCAGATTACAGCTCCATTGCTGCATCCGTTGGCCGTCAGCGTCACATTATCCCCGAAGCAGATCGACGTTGCCGAAGCCTGGATAACCGGTGCTGGAGTAGAACCTACGGTGATCGTAGCCGGTGCGGATGCCACGCTTTCGCAGGCTCCCAACTTACAGATAGCGGTGTACGAAGTAGTAGCGGTGGGCTTCACAGAGATGCTGGCTCCGGTCATTCCATTTGACCATACTACATTACCGCTGCAGCTCATGGCGGTGAGGGTTACCTCATCACCCGCGCATATATTCATTGAACTAGCCGCCAGCGTCGGAGCATTGAGCTCAACCACACTTACCGTTACTGAGTTGGACACCGGGCTGATGCAGGCATCTACCTTACATACGGCGGTAAATGTGGTAGTAGCATTGACAGGTACTGTGATACTGCTGCCGGTCTTGCCACCAGACCAGGTTACCTGACCCGTGCAGTTGGCGGCGGTCAGCGTGACGTTACCACCCTTACATACGGTAGCGGTGCTGGCCGAAATAACCGGTGCCGATGTGGTACAGTCGTATACATTGATTGCAATCTTAGCGGTATCGCTGGTACATCCGGCAGTAGTGGCACATACGGCTCCGTAAGTAGTAGTAGCCGCAGGCGAAACGGTGATGCTGCTACCCACGGCACCGTTGGTCCACTTGATGGTACCTCCCGTACAACCGGCCGCCGTGATAGTTACCGGTACTCCTTTCTGTACCTGAGTAGCCGAAGCGGTCAGGGTAGGCTTGGCCGGGTCTACTACCGTGATGGTGTAGCTTCCCGATACAGGGCTCTTACAGCCGTTGACTACACAGCGGGCGGTATAGGTGGTAGTTACTAATGGTGTTACCACAATGGCTCCTGCGGTCTGTCCGGTTGACCACTCAGGGGTACCCGCGCAACCTACAATCTGCATAGTTACGCTTTCCCCTTTACACACTACTTCTTTCGAGCACACTACAGTCGGAGCCGGTGGTGAGGTTACGTTGATGGTAACCACTCCCGCCTCACTGGTACAGGTGCTGGATGCGCAGGTAGCTTTGAAAATAGTAGTAGTGGCAGGCTTCACCTTGATGCTGGCGCCGGTCATACCGTTGGACCAGGTAATGGTACCCGTACAGCCGGTAGCCGTCAGCGTTACGCTGTCACCTACACATATATTCGTCTTAGTAGCCGCTATCACAGGAGCCGCCATCTGACCTACATTGATCGTAAGCTTATTAGAAGGTGCGCTGGCGCAGCTGGCGCTACCTTTACATACGGCGGTGTACTCAGTGGTAGCAGTAGGCTTCACCTTGATGCTGGCGCCGGTCATGCCGTTGGACCAGTTTACGGTACCGGTGCAGCCGGTAGCGGTGAGCGTTACACTGTCACCTACACATATGTTGGTCTTATTAGCAGCTATGACAGGAGCCGGACCAGATGTATTCACGTTAACCCGTACGGTGTTGGATACGCCACTCGCGCAGGCATCCACTTTACAGGTAGCGGTGTAGTCGGTGGTAGAGGTAGGCTTCACGGTGATGCTTGAACCAGTCATGCCATTTGACCACTGCACGGTACCATTACATCCGATCGCCGATAGCCGCACACTGTCGCCCGAGCAGATGACGGTCTTATTAGCCGAAATGATCGGTGCGGCCGGCGTGGTAACCGTGATGGTCACTACGTTGGACTCGTTGCTCAGACAGGTGCTGGTCTTGCAGGTAGCGGTAAAGCTCTGCGTAGCGTTCAGCGTTACAACGACCGAGCTGCCGGTAGCTCCGTTTGACCAGCGTACGGTACCGTCACAGCCGGTGGCGGTGAGCGTTACTGGCGTAGCCGGACATACGGTAGTCTTGTTGGCGGCAATAAGCGGTGCCTTTGGCGTAATCACTTTTATCTCGTGCTTCACCGACTCCTGACTTACGCATCCATTCACGACACACTTAGCCGAGTACACGGTGTTCACAGTCGGGTTGACGGTGATAGAAGTACCCATCGCACCGTTTGACCACTGTACCTGACCGGCGCACTCGTGAGCCGTCAGGGTTACACTTTCACCCGGACAGATCTCCTCCTTGGCACAGGTCACGATGGGTGCAGGACCCGGCGTAGTCACATTGATGACAAGAGAGGCCGTTTCGCTGATACAGTTATCCTGCTTGCAGTAGGCCGTGTAAGTAGTGGTTTCGGTAGGTGTTACGACCAGCGGTGAACCCGTAGCGCCGTTTGACCAGATGATCGAACCGACGCAGTTGGCCGCGGTAAGCGTAGCGCTGCCACCTACACACACAGAGGTAACGTTGCTGGCCAGTACCGGCTTGGTCGGATTGTTTACTTTTATAGTAATGGCATTGGATGCCCCACTAACGCAGGCGTCTTTCTTACAGATGGCGGTAAAGGTAGTAGTTGCGTTCAGACCCACGGTAATAGAGGCGCCGGTCATACCGTTGGACCACTGTACCGAGCCATCGCGGCACCCTACCGCCGTCAGCGTTACGCTTTCGCCTACACATATATTAGTAGTAGCACAGGCAATCACCGGCGGCTCAAGCGCAGGACAGCCAATGGTGATCTCTGCTTTCGAATCATCATCTTCACCCTTGTCATAGCCGTTGCCCGGAGTCGAGTTCGGATCCGGCTGGTCTGACTTGGTGATCTGGGCTGTGTTGACCACACTTCCACTGCCGGTCACCTTAGCCGTAAAGGTCAGGGTCTTGGTTTCGTTGACACCAATGCTGGCAAAGGTACCTTTCAGGGTAGTGCCGATCTTGGTCATGGTAGAGCTGGACACAAACTCCAGACCCGCCGGCAGAGGATCGGTCACCTCTACGTTGGTAGCTACCGCAGGTCCTTTATTGATTACTTCCAGTGTATAGGTAATAACCTCGTTGAGGGCAGGGTTGGTCTTAGATACTTTCTTCGCCAGCATCAGATCCGCTACCGCCGTTACTGGTATAGTTACCTTAGAGGTATCGTTGGAAGGCTTGGTAGGATCATTGTCGGGGCTTCTGACATAGGCAACATTTGTAATGTTACCGGTAGCAGTACCTTTGATTGTCGCATTGATGATGAGCGTACGGCTGGCCGTTGCAGTCATATCTCCAATGGCCCATACACCGGTTGTGTTGCTGTACTCTCCGGCAGGTACCGCGCTCGCGAAGGTCAGTGTAGCTGGCAGCACGTCATTCACCGTTACGTTTCTGGCGTTGCCAACACCATTATTCTTAACAGTGATGGCATACGTAACTGTCTGACCAGGTACATACGGAGCCGGTGTAATGACTGTTTTAGTAACAGCCAGATCAGCATAGCAAGCCTGTACCGCTACTGTTATTGGTGTTCTTTCGCTCACACACCCCTTGTCGCTGATAGCTTCGGCGTAGTACGTCGTGGTAGCAGTAGGTGACACGGTAAGCTTACCTCCACTCACGGTAGTACCTATGGAGTTACCGCCTGTGGCCTGAGTGTACCACTTGATCGTCATATCGGGTGCAAAGCCGATGAGCTTGGTGCTCTTACCCTGACAGATCAGCGTATCATCACAGGCCACTCCGAATACAGGAGCCGGACGGGCATTGATAACAATCTTGACGGCATCCGTTTTAGGCTTACACAAGCCCGTACCATCCGGATCGTTGGTGGTAGCGGTAAGTACCACTACTCCGGCGGCAATATCCGCTGCCGATGGTGTATACTTCGTCAGCAGGCTGGTGCTGCTGGTGAAGGTACCCGTTCCGGCAGACGTCCAGGTCACACCGGTAGCCACTCCACTGATGGTAGCGGTTAGGTTGATACTTTCACCCGTGCATATTTCCTGATCCGAACCGGCATCTACAGTAAAGGCCAGTTGACAGTCGCAGGAAGCGATGTTCACCGTAACTACCGCAGGGCTGCTGTAGCATCCGGCAGGTGACTTCTCAAACAGGTAGTAGGTACCGTTGGCTACCTTAGTTGGATCCGCAACCCGTGCTGAGACTGGGCTGGAACCAGTCCGCCACTCAAACACACCACCTGCCACCGAAGGTGCCGGGTTAATTGATGTCAGATTTACCAAAGTATCCGGACAGGTATTCTGAACTGTACTAGGTATGGTGGGAGTCGTAGGCTTCGGATTAACATTGATCGTTATCTTACGACGATTAGTGTCAGGCTTACAGTAATCTCCTAGCTCTACTTCAATATAATAATCAGTAGTAGTTATTGGCTTAAGAGTAATTGGCTGTCCACTAATTATGGTTGCAAAAGGAGTTCCCCCCTCCTTGCTTGTATACCACTTTATTGATTTCCCTGGGTAAAGATTATTAGTATGTGTCAGGGTGATAGATTCTCCCTCACATATTGTTCTATATCCCTCAATTGTAAGATCTACACGACATTCAACTACTATACCTGCGTCAATCGTATGATTGTTTCTTAAAATATCTCCTTGGGGCTTAGATGTATCAATTGTAATGGCTGTTGTTCTACCAAGATCTCCAATCAAACCAGTCCCTACGTTACTATCTCTTGAGTCATCCCCCCCTTGATTTGGTACTGTAAAACCTCTTGACGGATGAATTTCCTTTAAAACATGATAAAACTGCACATAATATGTGCCACTTATCAGTGAGTCAAATAGGTACTTGCCTTCGGAATTAGTATATGTGATTCTAATAGAATCTTTATTTTCATTTTGTAGTACCACCATTGCATTTGGCACTCCTGGTTCTCCCGCATTCTGAATACCATCCTGATTGGTGTCTATCCATACAAAATCACCAATGGAGCCATAGGCTCCGTGTACGATCTCGATGGCACAGCAGCCTGTAGCCGGACAGGATATACCTACTATAGAGGTAAACGTAAAAGAACCCGGACCTTTGATGGTCAGGGACTGGTCGCTGTTGACTTCGGCAACGGTCTGATTATTCGCAACCGCCGAGCCTTTTATTTCGGTACCATTGTAGTACCACTTGATTCCTTTATATCCGGTCGGGACCTCCACCAGGAACTCATCCCCCGGGTACCAGTCTATCGGTACCGAGAAACAGCTTACCGCTATATCGTCCTGATCCAGCGCCCGGTCACCCGGCCACGAATCCTGATCATCTTCGGTGGCAGTCTGTACTTCGGCTACATTAAAGAACACGCCCTGTGCCAGTACCCGTGCTTTGATCTGAAGAATGGCTGAGTCATTGGCCGCTACTGTACCTACATTCCAGATACCGGTTCCGGCCGTGTAGCTCACTCCACCACGAACCAATGAGTTGGAAATATACTCAACACCACCTATGGGTAGGCTGTCCCGCACGGTCACATTGGTCGCCGGACGGAATCCGCTGTTTTTGACGGTGATGGTATAGGTGATGGTCTGCCCTATGGCAGGCCGGGAAATATCGATGCTTTTGCCCAGACTCAAATCGATCTGAGCGGAGGCGGTAGTGAACGCCAGCAGTATAAAGGCTAATGAGAAGATGGCTCTTGCAAAGTACCCCTCAGACCGAAATAAAAAAGCCCTGGTAGCCTGGAGCCGTAGTGCGAGGATCCAATACCAGAGACTTTCTACCACTGATGGTGTACCATCCGTAGCAGGCTTGTTTGGAAAGAATAGTGTGTTGGTAAATTTTCGTAGTAAAAGTGGACTACTCATATAGGAAATATTTGTGTGTGAATATAGACACGTGTGAATGTCTGTTTGAGTATTAGATGGGCTTCTCCCCTTCCTATCCGTATCTTCTCACTACATCATCCAACCTTCCCTCTCAGTGCAAGCCACCTTACAAATAACAGTTTACTTCTGTAACTACTCCATAATCCCAAGTCAGCCTTTTCGATATAGGGTACTTCAGCTGATTGAAAAGATAATCCCATGCTATTGTATTAGAAATCGCTCAAAAAAATAGAAGCCTCAACCGCCATTTTTTGCATTAGGCAGAGTCCGGTCAGCAAGCGTTTTAGCAGCATAAATTGTGCCAATTTTTGCTAATTTTGGGCATACTCGGCTGAGACACAGCCACTACGCTAATAGTGAAGTATTTAGGAAAATAAAATAAATAGCCAGGTCATAACTCACAAATGAATTATGGCGATGAGGAGGGTGTATCAGAAGTTATTTATTATACAGCCAAAAAAGTGCCAGAAATTGATACTCAGGAAAATAACTATCCACTGAGATCCACGCTACGCCTACGGAAAAATGTATAAGTACCTAACGCTCCCGCGTGCTCCCCCGACAAGCAGCAGGGGCACCCACTTGGGTGCCCCTGCTGCTTGTTGTATAGATAGGTAGGTACCTCAGGACCTTTTTAAAAATCGTAACCTAAAGTAATATAAGGTACAGCTTTATTAGTCAGGCCATTGTCCACGCCCCAGGCGTAGTCAAACTTGACGTAGAATCCGAACAGCATGGTACGGGCACCTACTCCATAGCCCATCAGGTAAGGGTTGCGGAAGTTGGTAACCGTAGCCCGGAAAGGATCAGACCCTCCCCCGATGATCTCAGTATTCAGGCTGTTCTCCTGACTGAACGGCCCCTTGCCTGTCCAGGCGGTACCTATGTCCGTAAATCCGATGAACTGGAAGTTACGCAGGAAGTTGGAAGTAATAGGACCGCGGTAGATGTATTTGATCAGCGGGATACGTAGTTCGGCATTGGCCAGCACATAGCTGGTACCCGACAGGCGGTTCAGGTTGAAGCCCCGGAGGTTGGTAGCAAACTCAGAGAAGAAAACGTCGCGGTTGTCAATTCCAGGTCCAAAATTGAGCGGGTTGTTGGTCGTACGGTTTTCTTTCCGGTTCAGGATCCAGTTTTCCATACCACCCATAATCGACTGCTTGGGCGAGCGGCCTCCCGAATGACTGAATGCAAAACGAGCCGCCAGAATCAGGTCGCGGTGGATTTTCTGATAACGACGCAGGTCCAGGCTGATCCGGTTAAAGCTCTCCGAGCCGTCCGAAATACCCAGCTGATTTTCGTAGCGGATCTTGAAGCGGGTACCTTCAATCATGTTCATACCATTGACCCGGGAGTTGTCGAACACAAATTCGGAAATCACCCCTCCGTATTGGGTAGACAGATCAGGCTCAGCGTGCTGATACAGATCAATCATGCGGGTAACGGTATAGGTAGGCGACACCGACACGCGGGTATTCACGGTGAAAGGATACGAAGCGGTGAGCCTTACCTGATTGAACCGGTACTTCTGGTTGGAGTTTTCGGCATCCACAAACAAGCTGCGGCGGTCTACGCGGGCGCCGAAGTCAACCCGGTAGGTGTTGTTGCTGTACTCGGCAAACAGGTCGCTGTTACGGAAGGTAGTCGACACGAAGAAGCCCGCCTTGATCACGTGGTTTTCCAGCAGGTCGTTCATCGAGATAGACTGGGCGTACCCAAACCCTCTCAACGGATCGATGCGCCAGTCAGATGTAGCGTCATTGGCAATGAACAAGCCGCGGTAGTCGTAGGGACCTCTGACGGCAATATTCTCACGCCGACGTGACTTAGGAACGGTAGTAGGAGCATTGGCTACGGTACCTCTGCGCTGACGGTACTCAAAGGTCTTCAGTACATCAGGATCAAACTGGTAGTTATCCGTATCTACCTCACCTTCTTTCAGCTCGATCTGCCTGCTTTCGGCCTGCAGCGTATCCGACTGCGCGGGAGTAGCCTGGGTCGGAGCAGCCTGCGTTCGCTGACCGGTAGTTCCTCTACGGGCAACAGACGGTGTATTCAGACTGGCATTCAGATCGAGCCGGTTATGGAAGGCCATGACATACCCACCATCGCTCAGCCTTGTATACCCCAGCGCACCATTTCCCCCGGTTGTCATATCTACATTACGCATACCTACCAGGTAGTTGGTCAGCTGCGAAGTAGTACCCGACTCACGAGTGTACTTAAACAGGTTGGGGATGCCCTTCTCATCCGACAGGTAGTACAGTGCATCCTCAGTAGCATGGACAGGCTTGATCTGGTAGCCCTGTGGCTCCAGCAGTGTTACTACGCTTTCGGCCCGCGGGGTACCATCGTGCTCGTAGATTCCCAGCGAAGTACTGGCGGTTGTAACGTTTTTTGCGTTGGCTCTTTGTATCGAAAGCGAGTCAGAGGTACGGTTGGAAGCGAACACAACCCGACGCGACGAGCCACTTACAAAGCGCGGTGAAATATCATCGTAGTGATCCGTAGTCAGCGGAATGGTAGACGCCCGGGCTATACTTACCAGGTATATATCGTTTTGTCCGCCTTTGTCGGCACTCACCACCAGCATGGTACCATCCTCAGAGATATCCATATCAGTAATTTGGTCCAGGCCCCGTATGGTACGCTTCACTCGGATCTTAGGCTTTTTGGTATCCAGGTTCTCGTAGAGATAGAAGTTCTGCTTGGCCTGCTCTTCTGCCAGTATAGCCAATGTATTGTTGCGGGTCCAGCCGATCAGGGGCATCATGGTTTTGCCGTGTACACCTCCGCTGAGCATACTCCCCTGCCGGACGATCATCCGTCTCCCATTCTCAAGGTTATAAACCGCCACTCTATATCGCTCCTTATGCAGCTCGGTATAGGCCAGCCACTTCTCGTCGGGTGATATCTTGATGGTAGCTCCTGATGCCATGGGGCTCAGGGCTCCTATGCGGTGCTGCCAGTCGGGTGTAGGCTGGGTGTAGTGCTGCCCCGCCTGGGTCATTAAGCCACTGTAGTAGTCCCGCCACTCCCGCAGGAAGCGGTTATAGGTAGGTATACCCAGGGTACTGGTAATGCTGGTCTGCTCGGTACGGATGATCCGGGTCAGGTTCAGGATATTGGATATATTATCACGACCGTAGCGCTCCGCGATGTAGTTCCAGATCGACTGCCCGATCAGCGTCGCATCGGTACCCGTCAGGAGCGAAGGCTTCTTGATCTGGCGGCTCTGAATCACATCCCGCATGTAGTCGTTCATCTCAGGAGTCCAGCCTTCGGCGATGTAGGCGGCAATACCCGACATAAACCACTCGGGCAGGGTCAGCAGCAGCGAGCTCTGTAGCGCATCCCGCAGATTGCCCCCGTACAGCATATCGTACACAAAAAGCAGGGCTATATCTTTCACCAGCTTTTTGCGGAAGTTGAGCTGCTCACCGGTATAGGCGATCTCTACCCGCGACTGCGCCAGATCCAGCTCCTTGTCTTCAAGGTCACCAAAGGTGGCCAGTCCCATGTTGCTTTGCTGCAGCTCACCGGGTGAGTTGTAGAGGAATATCTTTACTTTGTTGTAAGGCGTATACCCAAGTACTTCAGTAATCCGGTCGAATTCGGTTTCGGCCAGCTGGGCAGTGATGCGGGCCAGTTCAGTACCTCCCTGATAATGGTATATTTCGAAGTTGGATGTTTTGAGGACCTTCCAGTCAAAGGTACGGTACTGGATACGGTTTTTTCCAAACTGCTCCTGGGATGGATAACGCTGCGCAAACAACACGTTGTCGGCAACGCTGAACGTAAAAACGACTGCAAGGGCAGTCGTAATATATCGGAAAGGTATCTTCATCTGAATAATGGCTTTCTTTACTGGTAATATAACGAAAAATACCGGCCAATATTCACTAAGGAATTTAAATCTTTCCCTTTTTCCATGTACTCTACGAAGTTGCCGGCAAAGTAGGGGGCCAACGTAACCCCCTTGGTACCCAGCCCATTAAATACCCCAATCTGCTGAAACTGCGGGTGAAAGCCAATCATGGGGCGGCGATCTTTAGATGATGGACGGATACCCGCGCGTTGATTAATAATCTGGTAAGGTACCTTCAGTAAGCCTTTTAATTTTTCTTCCAGGTACTGCCGCCCCTCTTCGGTCGTCTCCCAGTCCAGATCGTGCCACGAATAGGTAGCTCCTACCTTATGAGTTCCGGACTTGTCGGGCAGGATAAAGATGCCCTGGTTAACAATTTTCTCCGCCGGAAACTCGTCTATTTTGACTTCCAGAAGCTGCCCCTTGACAGGCGCAAATGGAAGCCAGTTGAACAGGGAATTGTCCCGGGCATCTACCCCCTGGCATAATATGACTTTTCCGATACGTAATCCCTGCCACTCCACCGCATCGTCCAGTAGCACCATATCATTCGGGTCGAAAAGCGACTCCCGGTACAGTTCGTGCCGGATAAAGTACTCGCGGCTTTTCAGCAGAAACACGGGCAGATCCACCCAGCCTGATCCGGTCACCTCCAGCCCTCCGTAGCGGGCATTCAGAAAATCGTTATACGATAGGTCAGCCGGACGATCCAGCACGTACTGAGCTATGCCCGGCTCGGCAGTCTGAGCCAGGTAGTTGTTTTGCTCCTCTACCGAGCGGTAGGGGCGGTACATATTCATGAGGTACAGAAACCTGGCCTGTAGCTCAGTTTCAAGACCACCGTAGAAGTCCAGCGCGTAGGGGAATAGTTCGTCAGCCATCCAGGTCTTTACCAGCTTCCGGCCCGTCAGGGGATTAAAGATCCCCGCCGCGACCATTGAGGCCGACGGACGTGAGGAGTCATTGACGATCAGGACCTTTCGGCCGGACCGGTGGAGGTGCCAGGCCAGGGTAGTACCGGCTATCCCCTGCCCTACCACTAAGTAATCGTAATTCATGGGTACCTGTTGATGTAGTAGTAGGCTCAGGCTATTCGCCGCGGCGAATAGCCTGCCCGATGCGCTCGTCAGCCAGCCGTACCACCAGTTCCACCTGCTCCTCCACGGTCATCATGGAGTTATCGATCAGGATGGCATCGTCGGCCTGGCGAAGGGGGCTCTCGGCCCGGGTGGTATCAATATAGTCCCGCTTCTTTATATTTTCTATAACCTCCTCGATCCCTACCAGTTCTCCCTTGGCCAGTAGTTCTTCCTGCCGCCGGTGTGCCCGGATCAGCGGGTCAGACGTCATGAATATCTTAAGCTCAGCCTGCGGGAATACCACCGTACCTATATCACGGCCATCCATCACGAGGCCCTTGCTCCTGCCCATCCGCTGCTGCTGGGCCACCATAGCATGGCGTACCTCAGCGACGGTACTCACATCACTCACCCGGTCGGATATGTACATCTTGCGGATCTCATCCTCCACATTCAGTCCGTTGAGGTAGGTGTCGTTAGAGCCCGTTTCGGGGTGGCGACGGAAGGTGATATGTATGTTTTCCAGGGCCTTCTGTACCTCTTTAGGATTGGTATGCGAGATATGGTTCTGGCAGAAGTACAGCGTAACGGCCCGGTACATAGCTCCGGTATCAATGTAGGCATAATGCAGTTGCCTGGCCACCAGCTTTGCCGTCGTACTCTTACCACAGCTGGAATAGCCATCAATAGCTACGATGATTTTAGACATACTTTCGTTTGGTAATAAGGACTGCAAAGTAAACGAAAGAAGCGGTGGGTTGTACCTTTTTAGGGACGAAACTTCACGTAAAGATACTCGTCCCAGTACGCATCACCTTTGTAGACGGCTTGTTTATGAATGGCTTCCAGCGCAAAGCCAGCTTTTTCGAGTACGCGCATGGAAGCCGTATTGAAGCTAAACACCCCGGCGTAGATCCGGTGAATGTCGGTAGTAGCAAACGCTTCCGCCACGATCTGCCGTACGGCTTCCGTCACGTACCCTTTGCCCCAGTAGGGCTCCGCCAGCCAGTATCCCACTTCGGCACTGTAGCGGTAGACGTCCCTCTGCCTGATAAGTCCTATGCCCCCGATCAGCTGATCATCCAGCGCAATGACCCGATTGATCTGCGGACTATTTTCGCGGTCACTGATGCATATATCCAGCCACCGGTAGGCATCGGCCTCTGTATAGGGCGACGGAAAAGCATCCCGTACATTAGCTGCTATGCGGGGGTTGTTGGCAAACCGTACCAAGTCCTGCTTATCAGCAAATCGGTAAGGACGCAGTTGAATACTCATGCCGCCAGGCTCAGTGTGTGATAGAGTGGTACCAGGGCTGATAGACTCAATGATCGTTGAGCAGGTATACGCTCAGGCCGCGGGCACCGTGCGCCCCAATAACCAGCGATTGCTCAATATCGGCGGTCTTCGAAGGTCCAGCAATGAAGCACCCCCAGCCCGACTCGGAGATATTGACCCGCTCCATGGCCTCGTGCATGGTATTGACGATCTCGTTGCGGCGGATCACAATGCCCAGGTACTGCGTAATGAAGGGTAGCACGCGGTGTGTAACGTGCTTTTCAGATACCCAGATGGCGCCATTTTCGGCCACGCCAAACGCTCCTTCTATCACCGCTACGTTGATCAGTTCCAGCTCGTGTGGATCCTCCACGTTCAGGCTGAAATCCGCCCAGTCGGCCAGGAAGGGAATGGTGGTAGCCCTATTGTTAAAGTCGTTGAAGGTAGTATCCAGGCGTACCCGTATCTCCTGCCAGCCGTTGGCCAGTTCGGCTACTCCCCCGTTCAGGTTGATCATCTCCGAAAACTTCCCCACCGGATCATCGTAGCGGATGGGGTTCTGGGGAGCAGAGGGTAGTTCGGTAGGGTCGGGCTGAGCCGCCTTTATTTTGTTCAGCATGTTGTCACGAGAGTTCATAAGCGACTCTTTCTAGTTAAAGCTTGAAAGCCTGGCGGGCCAGCAACTGCCAGCCGTTCCCCTTGCGGGTCCATACCTGTAGTACGCCCAGGTTGGTCTTCATCCGGTTGCCTCCGTCAATGACATCAGCGATCATCTTGTGGCGTACTATCGCGGTGTTACCCACTATGCTCACCTTCATGTCGGGCATCTCCATCGTTTCGTACACGGTTTTACCAGACATGACGGCGTTCAGAAACTCCGCTTTCGTTTCCATCAGACCACTCGAATGCCCGTACGAAAGCTCTTCGGCCAGGACGCCCTTCAGAGCGGCTTCATTTTTTGCAATCAGGGCATTCTTCCAGGTATCAATGGCTGTCAGCACCTGCTTTTCCTGCGCGGATTGAGCCAGGGCTGAGCAGTACGACAACAGTACGAATACAAGTACGGGTAAGGCTTTTTTCATAAGATGTAGATATGTAGGTGAATAGGTACCTTATAAAGCGTACTACCTACTAATTATACGGATGAAAAGTATATTTATCATGTAGGTAACCGGCAGGCTACACCTTCTCCTTTAGTACCTCCTCTATCAAGGTGTACTTAATACTTGATCCGTCAGCCGGCGGATTTTTAATGGGTTCTGTTTTTACCTTTAATGTATAAATATAGCCCGGCTCATAGTTGAAGCCCTCAATAGGAGAGTAAAAGAACTCCCAGGTCTGGCTGCCTACTTTATCTCCCATCTGCACCTGCAGACATTCCATCGGCCCATGAGCACCGGTACAGCTGGCTTTGGTATCTCTGACCATCATGATGATCTGATTATCCACATTATCCTTTTTGCAGGAAAAGGCAAATACAATTACAAATAGTAAAAAAAGGTACTGTTTCATTTTCATTTCTTAAAGCGTTTGTTTCTCTCACTGACCCGTAAACTCCGTCATCCGTTGCAAACACTCCGGACTAGTTCTTTCAGCCAGTGTTGTAATATTACTTCCCGCCCCGGTTCCGTATGTACCATTCCCGGAAGCTCTCTTTCGGTGGCTCGGGCATTTCGCGCTGCTTGAACCAGGGGTTCAGGCTGTTGTTAGTTACTCCGGGCAGGGCCCGCATGACGGTACGCCCCAGCTTACCCGACCACTGGTAGAAGCGGGGCTGCGAGAGCACGGCCGCCATGGTTTTGATGCCCATAGTTTTGGTAGTCGGCACATAGCCTCCCTTGGCTAATACCTGCCGCCACTTGTAGAGCTGGTCGTGGATGTCGATCTTGACCGGACATACATTGGAGCAGCTACCACACAGGGTACTCGCAAAGGGCAGATCGGCATTTTTGGTCATGTCCAGGTTAGGAGCCAGTATGGAGCCAATGGGGCCAGCCACTGCATTGTGGTAGCTGTGTCCCCCGCTGCGGCGGTACACCGGGCAGGTATTCATACAGGCCCCACAGCGGATACACTTCAGGGAGTTGCGGAAGTCGGGGCGGCCCAATTGAGTACTTCGGCCGTTGTCCACGATTACGATGTGCATCTCCTGTCCCGGACGCGGCTGCTGAAAGTAGCTACTATAGGTGGTAATAGGCTGCCCGGTGGCACTCCGCGCCAGCAGGCGCAGGAACACGCCCAGGTGCCCGGCCCGCGGGATCAGCTTCTCGAAGCCCATACAGGCAATGTGTACATCGGCCAGGTGCGCGCCCATGTCGGCGTTGCCTTCGTTGGTACATACCATGAATCCGCCCGTTTCGGCAATGGCAAAGTTGACACCCGTCAGAGCTACCCGGCGGGTCACAAACTTCTCGCGCAGGTGTTGCCGGGCCGCCTCCGTCAGGTACTGCGGATCGGTAGCACCTGCTTCGGTACCCAGGTGCTCGTGGAAGAGGTCACCGATGTCTTTTTTCTTGAGGTGAATGGCCGGCAGTACTATGTGGCTGGGGGGCTCCTGGCGCAGCTGCACAATGCGCTCGCCCAAGTCCGTATCTACTACTTCGATGCCCAGGTCGGTCAGGTACTCGTTGAGGTGGCACTCCTCCGTAAGCATGGACTTACTCTTGACCATGCGGGTCACGTTGTGCTTCCGGATGATCTCCCCCACGATGCGGTTATGTTCAGCCGCATCAACCGCCCAGTGTACCTGCACCCCATTGGCCAGGGCTTTCTTCTCAAACTCTACCAGCAACTCATGCATGTGGGAGAGCACGTAGTGCTTGATCCGGGAAGCCGTCTCGCGTAGTACTTCCCACTCCGGGATCTGAAAGGCAGCTTTATCACGTTTCTGACGCACAAACCACAGCGTTTCGTCGTGCCAGTTCACGTATGATTCATCACGATTAAAGGCTTCTGAAGCCCTGGCATGATCAGTTTCGGCCTTGTACATAGTTAATTGGGTAGTTCTTCACAATAAGTTAATAGTACTATTAAAACAATCTTCATAGCACTATCCATAATCGTTGCACTATTCTAATTTGTTACTTTACAATACAAACAACTTTCAACGAGTGGTCAAAAAGTACTATTGTACTGTAAATGAGGATGTGATACCTTTGAATCACAAAGTTTTTCGACCGGAGATTCGGGGTCTGAACTAAGTTTAATTTAACTTTTTTTAGACAGATTCAAATTAAAACTCCTATGAAAACAAAAAACATCCTTATCACCGCGGCCCTGTTGGGCGCCCTTTCGGCCGGAGCCGGCTCCCATGCCTTCGCTCAGTCTGCCGACACCCAAGCTGAAGAAAAGACTCCGTATGTATCGAGTCTGTATATTCAGGAAATGAAACCCATGCAATTCCGGGTTTCTTTCAAAAACCCTCTGGAAAATAAATTGACAGTACGAATTGTTGACACTGATCATAACGTACTGTACTCTGAATATAATAGTACCACAGCGAATTATCTGAAGTATTTTGATTTATCTCCGCTTTCGGATGGTAGATATACCTTCGAAATCACGGACGGTAAAGAGAAGTACACTCAGTCATTCGACATCATGACACAGACCCGTCGGATAGCTACTGCCAAAAACTAACGACTGGCTGTTTCTTCTCAGATCTTGATTTCCTTGAAACTTTGTATGGTTCCGGTGCACCGAATGCGCCGGAACTTTTTGTTACTGGTGGTTCAGGATCTCAGCAATATGCTTTACCTGTACCCGGGAGCCTTTGCGCTTCAGGATACCCTGCAGGTGCATAAGGCAGCTCATATCCGCTCCTGTGATATACTCCGCTCCGTGCCGTTCGTGATCGGCTACCCGGTCTTTGCCCATCTTGACCGATACGGCCTCTTCGCTCACGCAGAAAGTACCTCCAAAGCCACAGCATTCATCCATGCGGTCCAGGGTTACCAGCTCCAGCCCCTGTACCTTACTGAGCAAGGCTTCGGGCTTGGAGAAAGCGGGAGCATTGAGCTCCGACATCTGCGCCAGGCCCAGACCCCGCTGCCCGTGGCAGCTCTGGTGCAGGCCTACCCGGTGGGGGAAGTTCGCCTGCAGATCCGTAACCTTTACTATATCCGTCAGGAACTCCACCAGCTCATACACCTTGGTGCGTACGCCCGTGGCCGCCTGCTCGTCCTGGTCGGAATGCAGGTGATCCTTGATATGCAGCGTACAACTACCCGAAGGGCATACGATGTAGTCAAACTCACCAAAGTTACGGATGAAAAGATTGTTGCAGTCGTTGGTAAGATGCTCAAAGCCCGAGTTGGCCATGGGCTGGCCGCAGCAGGTATGCTGCAGCGGAAACTGGACCGTACACCCTACCCGTTCGAGTATTTCCAGCGTGGCTATGGCCACTCCGGGGTAGAACTGGTCCACGTAACAGGGAATAAATAGACCTACTTTCAAGACTAATTCAGCTAGAGCTGGGTTAGATTTACCAAAATTCAACGGTGGCTACAATCGGGAAATGATCAGAGGCATCCCGATCCTGCCTGAGTACTTTATAGTTTTTTACATTGACCCGCGTATTCTGCAGTACCATGATATAATCCAGGCGGTCGCCGGGTACGCCTTCCGTCCAGGTAGGCAGCAGAGAGCCGCGGGCGGCATCCAGCCACTTCTTCCGGAACGAGAAGTACGGCTGCTCGTTGGGTCGGGCTCCCATATCCATCGCCAGCAGTACCGGCTGGATACTCTCGGCCAGCATGTGGTTGATGTAGGCAGCCTGCAAGGCCCGATCGTATACCGAAGCATACTCAAGCCGAGCATTACAGAAGCGGAACGTCAGGCTCTTTGAGTGCCGGATCAGGCCACACAGCAGTACCCTCGGATCAGCCCCGGGCGTAGCGGGTAACTTCAGCTTCTGTGATTTCTCGATCGGCCACCTCGACAGTATGCCTACCCCCTGGTTACCGTCCGACGTAGAGTCGGCAGCTCCGTAGATGTAGTGCATACCCGTCTGCAGGGCCAGCTGGCGCAGCTGAAAGCGTACTTCTCCGTCTATCCGGGTACTATCTACAGCCTGCAGCGCTACCAGATGGGGCTTCTGCTCCTGTATGACCCGCAGGATAGACCGCAGGTTAGACTTACCCCAGCGGTTTTCGCCGTGCCTCACGTTAAAGCTCAGGATCTTGATTTCAACGGCTCTCCGCGGCTGGGAGGCCACCATTGTCATCAAGACAGCAACCAACACCACACTTCCACAAAACTTTTTCAAGATAGAATCTCACATTAGTAATACTGTCATTCACTATCCTGCAAGTCAAACATTTTTTTCATCAGTACCCATTTTTCACCGGGCCTGGCCGTTGGAAGCGCCTGCTGGTACTTCCACATGAGCTGCTCCCATTTCTGTACTATCTCATTATTCTCGTCCATTACCGCCTTATGTTCAAAGCTGAACTCATCACGGGTGTCCATGATCATGAACAGGCGGTTGCCCAGGCGGAATATCTGCATCTGTATAATACCCGAGTCCAGGATGCTCTCCCGGATTTCGGGCCAGATACTTTTGTGATGGGCCTCGTATTCTGCTATCATAGCAGGATCGTCCTTCAGGTCAAGAGCCAGGCAATATCGCTTCATGGTAGTTACAGATTAAGCGCGAACGCGTGAACCGCTGGCCGCATAGTATACAATGAACGCAAAACAAAGCAACGGCACGACCAGCGCGTAAGCAGGCCCCAGTTTGAATAAGGCACCCGCAGCCATGGGCATGATAGCGCCCCCCACAATAGCCATGATCACCAGCGAAGAAGCTAGCTTTGACTCCGCCCCTAGCCCCTTGGTCGATAAGGCAAATATGGTCGGGAACATAATAGAGTGACAGAAGTACGTCAGGCTAAGGCAGATCACCGCGGTAAGCCCTCCGGTAAGCATGGCTGCCAGCATAAGTATAGTAGCTCCGGCCGCGTACCAGGTCAGTACCCGGTTGGATGACATACGGGACATCAGCGAAGTACCTACAAAACGCCCCAGCATAAACAGCACCAGCGCGAACGAAGCATGATAACCGGCGATCTGGGTTTGAGTCAGAGCGGTAGTAGTCCCGGAGATGGAGTTGATCAGGTTCATGTACCCTTCGGCTAGTGACCAGTGCTCCTCCCGCGAAAAATCCAGTTTGAAATCCACAAAGTACCCCCACAGTACAGTCTGCGCGCCTACGTTCAGGAACTGCGCGATGATACCCAGCGTCAGGTGGCGGTGACGGAAAAGCGACATGATGGAGATGTTGTTACCTGCATCGTCCTCGTCTTCTGTTACCGGTTCGGGCATGCGGGTAACTGTAAAGAGCAAGGCTACAAACAGTACCAGCGCTCCGATAAAGAGGTAAGGCCCCTGCACCGAAAGTGCCTCCTGGATCCTGATCTGCTCCGCTTCGACGGCTGGCATGGAAGCCAGGCTTTCGGTGGTATATTCGGTTTTGGCGAAGATAAATAGGGCTCCGATGATAGGCCCGAGTATGAGGCTGATGCCGTTGAACGACTGCGCAAAGTTGATACGCCACTCGGCCTTGTCCGGGTCACCAAGTACCGTTACGTACAGGTTAGCGGCCGTTTCCAGAAAAGCCAGTCCGCTGGCGATGGTAAAGAGGGCCAGCAGGAAGAAACCATATACCCTCACCGAGGCCGCCGGGTAGAACAAGAAAGCTCCGGCCGCGTACAGCAGCAGCCCAAACAGGATACCTTTCTTGTAGCCATAGCGCCGCATGAAGTACCCCGCCGGCAGAGCCATAAAGAAGTACCCCATATAAAAGGCGAAGTCGATAATACCGGCCTGGAAACGATTCAAATCAAGCGCGATCTGAAACTGCTTGATAAGAGTACCGTTGAGGGAGTTGGCCAGTCCCCACAGAAAGAACAGGCTGGTGACAAGGGCCAGCGGGAGAAAATAGCTACTACCCGAAGCAGAGGAAGTCTTGACGTTGGATTTGGCAGAAGGAGGCGGAATGGATGCCATACGTTAGTAACGAGTAATTGGGTAAAAACAGATTTTTTATAGTTTACGGCTCCTGCTCACAGCAGCAGCCAGTACAGGTCATAGCTTATGAAATAGCACGATCCAGGTGGGTATAGCCACCATCTACAAACAGCCACTGCCCCGTGGTGTGCGACGACCGGTCCGACAGCATAAACAGCACCGTATCGGCAATTTCGGCCGCGGTAGTCATTCGCTTCTCCAGAGGAATACGCTGCTCGATCAGTTGTCTCTGCTGCCCCGGATCCGGGAAAGTGTTGAGCCAATTTTCGTACAAGGGAGTCATTACTTCCGCCGGAATGACGGCATTGACCCGTATACCAAAAGGCAGCAACTCCACCGCCCACTCACGGGTGAGGGACAGCACGCCTCCCTTGGCCGCTACGTAGCCGGATGTACCTCCCTGGCCTGTTATGGCGGTTTTGGAGGCAATGTTTACAATAGCTCCCCGGGTGGCCTTGAGCTCCGGAGCCACAAAATGTGTCAGGTTGTAGAAGTGGTAAAGATTCCGGTGAAGCGATTTATCGAAAGCCTCCGGCGTACCATTCAGCAGGCTTACTCCATCGTTGATACCCGCGTTATTCACCAGACCGTCAATGCGGCTGTACTTCTGGATGATGGTATTGACGGCCTTCCGGCACATATCCACATCCGTCAGGTCAAAAGTAAAGTAGGTAACGTTCTGTAGCTCCTCCGACAGGCTTAGGGACGCTTCTTCGTCCAGATCAAAAATAATGGGGTGAGCACCTTCGGCCACCAGCCCTCGTACGATGGCCGCCCCTATTCCTTTCGCGCCTCCGGTTACGATAATGTATTTATCTTGTAAGTATAGATCCATTCAGTGAAGCAGTTACCTGATTAGTCGGTTGTATAGTGGTGTTAGCGGTCCAGGTTATAAAACTGGACCGCATTCAATCCAAGTATTTTTTCTTTTTCGGTGGCGGAGAAACCTTTCATGTACTCCACCAGGATATTCTTCATTTCACCATAGTCAGCAGCCACCAGACATACCGGCCAGTCGGAGCCAAAGAGCAGCCGATCCGTACCGAAGGCTTCAAACACCACGTCCAGATACGGCCGGAAGTCTTCGGCTTTCCAGTGGTGCCAGTCAGCCTCAGTGACCATACCCGACACCTTGCAGTGTACATTGGGGTATTGAGCCATTCGCCGCATAGCGGCTGCCCATTCGTCTACCTTCCCCTCTTTGATGTAAGGCTTCGCCAGGTGGTCTATGACCATCTTCACCTCCGGAAGCTGCTCCACAAAGTAGGTAGCGGCTTCCAGTTGCGTTGGATAAATCAGGATGTCATAGGTAAAATCAAACGCTACCAGCTGACGAACTCCCTTTATAAAATCAGCCTGCCGGAGAAAATCATCCGGCTCGGCCTGTACTACATGCCGAAAACCTTTTAGCTCCTCAAACTGAGAGTAAAACTCCAGACGGTCGTAAAGGTTATCAGCCCGCAGATCCACCCAGCCTACCACGCCCTTTACAAAGCTGTTGGCTTCGGCCAGTTGCAGCAGAAACTGGGTCTCTGCCTCCGACTGCGCGGCCTGTACGGCCACGCAGCCATCGATGCCATTGGCCTGTAGTACAGGACCCAGATCGGCCGGCAGAAAGTTACGGCGTATCACCTCCATTTCGGGAGTAATCCAGGCATCACGCTCAGGATCGTAAATCCAGAAATGCTGATGTGCGTCAATGGTCATGAGTCAGCAGTTAAGTTAGAGGTTATACCAGGGCTACCCGGGGTTTCCAGGCTTCGGCCGTTTGGCGCTGCTCACCCAGGCCTTCAATGCCCAGCTCTACCACATCACCGGGCTTGAGGTACACGGGTGGCTTCATACCCAGGCCTACGCCTTCGGGGGTACCCGTTGATATCACGTCGCCCGGGAGCAGGGTCATAAACTGGCTGAGGTAGCTGATCAGCTTTGGGATACCGAATATGAGGTCGGACGTAGACGAATCCTGAATCTTAGTACCATTCAGCGACAGCCACAGGCGCAGGTTATGCGGATCAGCTACTTCGTCTTTGGTGACCAGGTAAGGTCCCAGCGGGGCGAAGGTATCGTTGCTTTTGCCTTTTACCCACTGACCGCTGCGCTCCAGCTGAAACTCCCGCTCCGAATAGTCATTATGCAGGGCATACCCGGCCACATAGTCCATGGCTTCGGCCTCTTCTACATAACTGGCCCGGCGTCCTATCACCACCGCCAGCTCCACTTCCCAGTCGGTTTTGACGGAATTGCGGGGGATAACTACATTGTCATTAGGACCGCAGAGGGCTGTAGTAGCCTTAAAAAATACCACCGGCTCTTTGGGGGGCTCCATGCCTGACTCGGCCGCGTGGCGGGCGTAGTTGAGTCCGATACAAATAATCTTGGACGGACGCGCTACGCAGGAACCATAGCGAAAGCCCTCTTCCACTACCGGACAGGCATCCGCGTTGGCGGAGAGCCACTCAGCCAGTCGCTCTACACCGCCGGTTGTAAAAAATTTCTCGTTATAATCTTCTCCAAAAGCGGAGATATCAATCATTCGTCCATCGGGAAGTAGTACTCCTGGTTTCTCCTTTTCGTATGCGCCAAAGCGGAAGAGTTTCATTATATGTAAAGTTTATGAGTTTAGAGTAAATGAGTGTATGAGTAGTGTTGATTGTCGAAATTCAGCATTCGAAAATCCACTTAGTTGTTTAGTTTTTCGAAACCACCGTCGATCAGGTAGTCACAGCCGGTAATGAAGGAGGCTTCGTCGGAGCAGAGGTACAGCGCCAGCCCGGCTATCTCCTCCGGCTTCGCCATGCGTCCAATCGGTTGTGTTTTGGAAAGTTTGTCGAACATCTCTTTCTCCTGGCCGGGGTAGTTCTTGGCCAGAAAGCCATCCACAAAGGGAGTATGTACCCGGGCGGGCGAAATGCTGTTGCAGCGGATGCCGTCGGCCAGGTAGTCTTTGGCTACTGATAGGGTCATAGTATAGACAGCGCCCTTGCTGGTAGAGTACGCGAAGCGGTCGGGTATACCCACGGTAGCCGCAATAGAAGCCATGTTGAGGATAACGCCACCACCCGCCTGCTGCAGGTGAGGAATTACGGCAAAGAGGCAGTTGTATACCCCTTTGATATTGACATTAAGAATGCGGTCAAAATCTTCCTCTGAGGTAGTATGAGCCTTGCCCACGTGAGCGATGCCCGCGTTATTGACCAGTATGTTGATGGTATGCTGCTCAGAGATCTGATTGATCACCTCTACCACTTCGGCTTGCTTAGAGATATCCACCTTGTGCGCCTGGGCCTGCCCCCCCTCCTGCTTTATTTGCTCAGCTACCTGGCTGGCCAGATCAGCATTGAGCTCAAGAATGTGTACATAGGCCCCCTGACGGGCAAATGTCTGGGAAATGGCCAGACCAATGCCGCTGGCTCCACCGGTGACCAATACTACTTTATTATCTAATCGGAACATTGTTAGGATAGATGCTGAGTGAACTACTAGGTAGGTTTAGATTATATCAACTATTAAGAGGACGTTGTTTTTCAAACATAACCATGAAACTACATAACTTTTTGTGGACAATGCTAATCCTGCATAATTTCTTTTGGTACCCTCACACTCCACCTTAAATCAAAGCAACGCTTAACAAATTGTTCTACAGAACGTTGTACTCCTAAAAGAATACAGGTATGAAAACAGCCATTTCAATGTATAATAAGGCATTTCTGGGCCTCATGCTTCTGATCGGTTGCAGCTCTTCCGAGCAGGACCCGGGTACAGGACCACAGGGTCCGGACAACGGTGCCGCCACCTATACTGCTACGGATGCATTCCCCCGACTGAAGTTCAGATCGCCGGTGGACCTAACCTATGCGCCTGATGGCTCCAATCGCCTCTTTGTGCTGGAGCAGGAAGGTATCATCCGGGTATTTGAGAATAAAGCCGACGCCAGTTCAGCGCAGGTATTCCTCGATATTAGCAATAAAGTGACCGATGGCGGAGAGCGCGGTTTGCTGGGTATAGCCTTTCACCCCGACTACCGGACCAACGGCTACTTCTTTGTCAACTACACCCGATCGAGTCCGCTCGAAACGGTGATAGCCCGCTACAAAGTGGATCCGTCCAATCCTACTACGGCTGATCCGGCCAGCGAGACTATCCTGCTTACCTTCCCGCAGCCTTACTCCAACCACAACGGAGGGGCCGTCAAGTTTGGGCCAGATGGGTACCTGTACGTATCGGTGGGTGACGGAGGAAGCGGCGGCGACCCGCAGAATAACGCCCAGAACCGCAACAACCTGCTGGGTACTATACTGCGACTGGATGTAAATGCTACTACCAAGGGCAACTACGGCATACCTGACGGGAATCCATTTAAGGGAAATACACAGCAGGGGCGGGAGGAGATCTACGCGTACGGCCTGCGTAACCCGTGGCGGATGAGCTTCGACAGCCAGACCGGCGCGTTATGGACCGGTGATGTGGGTCAGAACTCCATCGAAGAGATTGATATCATCAAAGCCGGGGGTAACTACGGCTGGCGCATTAAGGAAGGTAATGATTGTTTCAATCCATCTTCCAACTGTAATGAACAGGGACTCGTAGCGCCTATCTTTACGTACTCGCAACGCAACGGCGACAAGTCCATCACGGGAGGGTATGTATACCGCGGCAGCAACCTAGCCGACCTGAAAGGCAAGTACATCTACGGCGACTTTGTGAGCGGAAAGGTATGGGCGCTGGAGTTTACCGGAGAAAAAGCATCCGATAACCGGCTGGTCACCAATCTGGCGGGGACCATATCTGCCTTTGGCGTAGATGCCAATAACGAACTCTACATCCTCAATTACGGCGACGGCAAGATCATGAAGCTGGCAGCTGAGAAAGAGTGAATGGTGAATGAGTGATTTTTGAGTGTGTGAGTTTATGATTTATAAATAAGGGAGGAGGATGGACCTTGCGGCTCATCCTCCTCCCTTATTTATAAACCCTATATATTCAAGTAAAAAAGCTTTTCGCTCTTCACTTTTAACTCTTCACTACCTTAAAGCGATACCCCTCGCTTCCAGGGGATAAAGTCATCCTGTCCGAGTTGCTGGGCCTTGGTAAGTACTTCGCCGCTGGCTATTTTGATCACACATTCCAGCAGGGCCTCGGCATTCTGCTCGATGGATTGCTCACCCGATACCACCGGACCGCTGTCGAAGTCGATCACATCCGGCATACGGTTGGCCAGGGCCGTATTGGTAGATACCTTCACCACGGGGCAGATGGGGTTTCCGGTTGGGGTACCCAAGCCTGTAGTAAACAGGATGATATTGGCTCCCGAAGCCGTTTTGCCCGTGGTAGCTTCCACATCGTTACCCGGAGTACATACCAGGTGCAGGCCTGGATTATTAGCCCGTTCGGTGTAGTTGAGTACATCGGCAATGGGGGCGTTACCACCCTTACGGGCCGCTCCCGCCGACTTGATGGCGTCGGTGATGAGTCCGTCCTTGATGTTACCGGGCGAAGGATTAAACGCAAACGCTGACCCAACGGCGTCGGCCTTGGATGAGTAGTCGCGCATGAGTTTTTCAAATTTAGCCGCTTTCTCCTCCGTCACGCAGCGGTTCAATAGTTCCTGCTCTACGCCGTGTAGTTCCGGAAACTCCGCCAGCAGCGTCTGTCCGCCAAGTGATACCACGATATCTGATAAATGCCCCAGTACCGGATTGGCCGATATACCCGAGAATCCATCCGATCCACCGCATTTGAGACCTACCGAGAGCTTGGTCAGCGGAGCAGCTTCACGCTCCTGTTTATTGGCCTCTACCAGTCCCAGGAACGTCTGCTTGATAGCACCGGACATCAGTGAGTACTCAGTACCTGCCTGTTGCTCAAATACGTACATGGGCTTGTTGAAGTGCGGATCGCGCTTCTTGATTTCATCTTCCAGCGTTTGCAGTTCGGAGTTCTGACATCCCAGACTCAGTACCGTCACACCTGCAACATTGGGATGTACCGCGTACGAAGCAAACAGCGCGCAGAGGGTATTAGCATCTTGACGGGTACCTCCGCAGCCTCCTTCGTGCGTCAGGAACTTGATTCCATCTACATTGCGGAAAGGGCGATCAGCGGCACCGGCTACGTTGGCAGTGGCATTCGCCCCCGACAGGTAGTCATTCACCCCGCCAAAATCTCCGCCCTGCTGGTACGCACGCAGAAACTCCCGGACCTGCTGCCGGTACATATCCGACTGTGCATAGCCCAGTTCTTTTTCAAAAGCATCCTTTAGAATAAGTACATTGCGGTTTTCACAGAAGACCAGCGGTACCACCAGCCAGTAGTTGTAGGTACCTACGCGGCCATCGGGACGATGGTAGCCCATAAAGGTCCGGTCGGTCCACTTGCTTACGTCCAGCGGAGACCAGGAGTAGGGCTGGCGTTTGGCGGTGCTGTACCCTTCCGAGTCGTGCTTAAGATTAAAGGTAGTAATAGGCTCACCGCGACGAATAGGCTGCGTAGCCCGGCCCACCAGTACGCCGTACATAATAACCGCCCCACCGGGCGCTATATCTTCAGTAGCAAATTTATGCTTACCGTTTACTCCGTAAGGAAGAAGGTACTGCTCACCCCCCCACTCCGCCGTAGCATTGGCCGGCAAGTCACGCAGGGCCACAATGACATTATCATTGGGGTGAATTTTCAGAATTGACGATGACATAGGTAATAGATCATTTAATCCACAAATTAAGACCGAAAGTAGAGGATATACCCTTACAACATCTAATTTTTTTATAAAACTCCCTTTTTATTTATTGGTGGAGAATCCTTTTCTTTGATAGGAAAGTTTAATTCCAACTTGTTATAGCCATACTACCATTGCCTCATTATGATCAACGCCAACGTACTCAACCTATTTGACCAGACCATCCAGCAAGCCGAAGTACGTTTTGAGAATGGGCGTATAGTCAGTATCGTGGCCAGAGGCAAAGAAAACCCATCCCTGCCCTACCTGCTCCCCGGCTTTGTGGATGCCCACGTTCATATCGAGAGCTCCATGCTCACACCGGCGCAGTTTGCCCGCCTGGCGGTAGTACATGGTACCGTCGCTACGGTGTCCGATCCGCACGAAATAGCCAACGTACTGGGCGTTCCGGGGGTGGAGTATATGATCCAGGACGGGAAGCGGGTACCATTTAAGTTTTGCTTTGGTGCGCCCTCCTGCGTACCCGCCACGGCTTTCGAAACCGCCGGAGCCACCGTGAGCCCGAAGGATGTTCGTCGACTGCTGGGGATGAAGGAGATCGGATACCTGGCCGAGATGATGAACTTCCCGGGCGTACTCAATGAAGACCCCGACATGATGGCCAAGCTACGGCTGGCGCAGGCCTTTAATAAACCTATAGATGGTCATGCTCCCGGCCTACGGGGCGAGGCGGCCCGCCGATACGCCGAAGCCGGTATCTCCACCGATCACGAATGCTTTACCTACGAAGAGGCACGGGAGAAGATAGACTACGGCATGCACATCCTGATCCGGGAAGGAAGTGCCGCCCGCAACTTTGAGGCCCTGATCCCCCTGTTGGCTGAGTTCCCGAACCGGATCATGTTCTGCTCCGACGATAAGCACCCCGATAACCTGGTTGAAGGCCATATCAACCTGCTGGTGAAGCGGGCCCTGGCCAAAGGACACAAATTGTTCGATGTACTACAGGCAGCTTGCCTCAACCCGGTCCTGCACTACCGCCTGCCCGTGGGTCTGTTGCGTGAGGGCGACGCAGCCGACTTTATCGTTGTAGACAACCTCTCCGACTTTACCGTACTGCGTACCTACCTGAACGGCGAGATAGTAGCGGAGAACGGCCAGTCACTCCTGCCCGACCTGCGCAGCGAACATATCAACCAGTTTAACTGTACACCTAAGAGTCCCGACGACTTTACCTGTCTAGCTCCCGGTGATACATCAGCAGTACGGGTCATTGAGGCTCTGGAAGGCCAGCTCATTACAAATGCTCTCCTGGAGCCGGTTACACCTGTACAGGGAGTTGTACAAGCCGACCCCGCCCGTGACCTGCTTAAGATTACCGTCGTGAATCGCTATCAGGATACCGCACCGGCCGTAGCCTTCATCCGCAACTTTGGCCTTAAGAGCGGCGCTATCGCCTCCTCAGTGGGCCACGACTCTCATAATATAGTAGCCGTAGGCTGCGATGACGAATCTATATGTCAGGCAGTTAACCTCCTTATCGAAGCAAAGGGAGGCGTAGCCGCAGTAGGCAAGGGCGAGCAGCATGTACTGGCTCTACCCATAGCCGGCCTCATGACTGATCAAACCGGTTACGAAGTGGCTAACCACTATACAAGTATAGACAAATTTGTAAAAAACCAACTGGGCAGTACCCTCCAGTCGCCCTTCATGACCCTCTCATTTATGGCTCTTCTGGTCATTCCTTCCCTTAAATTAAGCGATAAAGGCCTCTTTGACGGGGACAGGTTTCAGTTCGTATCAACGTTTGGTAAAATTGGATAATATGCATACATACTTGTATAGTTTTTGTATACCGGTAAAATAATATATTGAAAATATTTTTTTTTAACGTTTTATTATGAATATATTTACAAGTGTAAAAATGACCCTTAATCCTAACCTAACCATTTCTAACCTCTCAAATGGCACACGTACGATACAAACAAGAAGAAGAACTGCGGTTCTGGAATCAGTTCCGTAAGGGTGACGAAAGCGCTTATGCCTGTCTATACCAGTCATACGTGCACATCCTTTACCAGTATTGTTCGCAGTTTACCATTGACAAGCCCCTTATTAAAGACTGCATTCACGACCTGTTCGTGGAACTGTGGCGCAACAGAACCACCATCGGTGATACCACTTCGGTTCGTTTTTACCTGATGGCTTCTATCAAGCGTAAACTGGTTCGCCACCTCAACGCTCAGCAAAAGCACACCAGCAATGAGGACATTCCGGTAGAATACTGGCACATCAACACTCCATCGTACGAAAGCCACCTGATCTCTGAGGAAGAATTCGATTCAACCAATCAACACCTCAACCTGGCCCTTAACCGCCTTCCCCGCCGTCAGCGCGAAGCCATCTTCCTGAAATTCTATATGAATATGAACAATCAGGAGATCGCTGATCTGATGAAAATCAACATCCAGTCGGTGTACAACCTTGTATTTGGTGCCCTGAGCAACCTCAAGAAGCACATGACCCTGGAGCGCGTAACCATTTGATACTAAACCTTAAGGTTGGAAATACATAATAAACGGATTATAGTAACCGGCGCGGCCTCAGGAATAGGCCGCGCCTTTTTGTTGGAGGTACTAGACTACGAGCCTCTAGCCATCCTGGCCGCCGATCGGGATGAGAGTACACTGCTCCAGCTCCTGGCCTCGCTCCCCGTCGGCTCGCCGCGTATACTACCCTTCGTGGGAGATCTGTCGCAAAAGTCTACGCTGGATGCCCTCTTTGAAACGGCTCAGCGGGAAATGCAGGGGGTAGACATCTTCGTAGCCAACGCCGGCTTTGCCTACTACGAAAGCTACCCCGCCCAAGCAAACTGGGACCACCTGCAGCGGATCTTTGAGCTTAACGTATATGCCCCCCTGTATACCATCCAGAAGATGAAGGAGCTGAATCCAAATAAGTCCCACTACACGCTGATTACAGCCTCAGCCATGGCCAAGACTGGCATCCCCGGTTATGCCGTCTACGGAGCCACCAAGGCGGCTTTGGATCGGTTTCTGGACGCCTACCGCTATGAGGACAGCGGTACACCTACGGTAGGACTTGTCTACCCCATAGCCACCCGTACCGCCTTTTTCCTTCACTCCATCTCAGGTAGCCCCAGCCGGGTACCCGTTACTCCCTGGCCTTCGCAGACTCCGGAACAGGTAGCCCAGGCTATGTTGCGCAGTATTCGGAAGAACCAACGATTTATCTACCCGTCCCTTTTCTTCCGGCTTGCCCGCCTTCCCCAGCAGTTGTTCGAGTGGCTTATGCTCCCTTACCAGTGGTACTACGCCCGGCAGTGGCGGAAGTGGAAGAACGGGCAATAGAAAGCAGGATTGGTTTTGTTGGATTAATCTTCTTTTTTTTGCTGGAGTACCACCAGCCCAATAAGCAGCTATGAACCCCATGACCACACCCCTTGCCGAACGCCTCCGCCCCCGTACCCTGGATGACTATGTAGGTCAGGAAAAGCTGCTGGGCAAAGGCAAACCACTTCGCAAGGCCATCGAGAACAACACCATCCCCTCCATGATCCTGTGGGGACCTCCGGGTGTCGGCAAGACTACCCTGGCCCTGCTGATCGCCGAGGCCACCCGACGCCCCTTTCATAGCCTGAGTGCCATCAGCTCCGGGGTCAAAGACCTGCGGGAGGTACTTTCGAGGCCGAGCGGGCTGTTCTCCCCCATTCTGTTCATCGACGAGATTCACCGCTACAACAAGAGCCAGCAGGATTCACTGCTGGGGGCCGTAGAAAAGGGCCAGGTCACGCTTATAGGCGCTACGACCGAGAATCCTTCGTTCGAGGTAAATTCGGCGCTACTATCGCGTTGTCAGGTGTATATACTGGAGGCGTTTGGCGAAAAAGAACTAAAAGAGCTGGTGAGCCGGGCTCTGGAAAAAGATGAGTGGCTACAGAAGAAGACTATTAAGATAGAATCATACGATGCCCTGTACAGACTGTCGGGTGGGGATGGCCGCAAGTTGCTCAATCTGCTCGAGCTGGTAGTACTGGCCGAGGGAGAAAAGCCGGAAGTAGTGATTACGGATGAGCTGGTAACCCAGACGGCCCAGCAGAACATAGCCCGCTACGACAAATCGGGTGAGCAGCACTATGACATCATATCGGCCTTTATCAAGTCCATAAGGGGTAGTGATCCTAATGCCGCCCTGTACTGGATGGCCCGCATGATCGTAGCCGGTGAGGATCCTGAGTTTATAGCCCGACGGATGCTGATCCTGGCTTCGGAAGATATCGGCAATGCCAATCCTACGGCCATTATCATGGCCAATGCCTGTATGCAGGCCGTCAAGATGATCGGCTATCCCGAGAGCCGCATCATTCTATCGCAGGTGGCGGTGTACCTGGCTACTTCGCCCAAGAGCAACGCAAGCTACACGGCCATTGACGACGCCATAGCGCTGGCCCAGAAGACGGCGCACCTGCCCGTACCCCTTCACCTTCGCAATGCACCTACCAAGCTGATGAAGGAAATTGGCTACGGCAAAGAGTACCAGTATGCCCACTCGTACGAGGGCAACTTCATCCTGCAGAACTTCCTGCCCGATGAACTGAAAGGGACAAAACTATTTGAGCCTGGCCACAATGCCCGGGAGGAGGAAATCCGAAGGAAACTACAACAGTGGTGGGGAGAATGGTACGGGTACTAACAAAACAGACTACCGGCCGACGAGTTGACTATACAGGTTGGGCCGGTAGTCTGTTTTGAACAACCGGTCAGGCGAGTAGGGCCTGTAGCTGAGCACCCGCCATCTGTGGAATATAATTCAGCTCAAAACGCAGATCATCCAGCTGTCTCAGAATAAAGGCGCATGCCTCGTACTCTTCTCTGTCTTCAAAATACTGAATCATCTGCTCAACGAAAGGACGTCCGTACAATAGTGCCAGGCCCCGGTATTCATTAAAATAGATACCCAGGGTGATGACGCTGATGTTACTTTGGCTAATAGCAAACTGAATGCTATTGGGTCGGCGGGTCATGGCGTACCTGATCAAGCTCTCGGCCAGAGCCAACGAATCATCTAATCTGTTCATGTTGATAGGGAGGGTGATATGGTTACTTCTTTACAATAGCTAAAATAGCAAACAAAATGCCAGTTGTTATATCTGACTAAAAATAAATATTTGCTATAATGATATTATTCAAAACATTCTATATGAAGTACATCTAGGAGCGAAAGGGTAGTTCAGAGGCTCCCTTCCTCCTCAGGTACCTACCTGGCATTGGTAAGTAAATACAGAGCGAAAGCGATGATCAGACCAGCAACCAGCCCGACAATCAGAAAAATCCGAAAAGAAACGGAAGGGAAGAAAAAGGTAACCAGCCAGCCAATACCTATCCAAAGAAGGGAATTTAAAACAGCAACGGCGGCTACATAAGGCCAGGAAGGACGTGGTTTTTCGGGGTGCCTATGCATAAGCTTATAGTGTGGTCGTACTACCTGTATCCTGCAGGGAGCTAATACTACCTAAAGGTATCAAGAAATAGATATAAACCTATAACAACTGGAGGCTTACAAAGGGAGATTTTTATTTGAGATATCTACTCTCCCCTCCTGTCTCACCCCCATGTAATAGCATAAGAAAAACGCGTACCAGATTAATAATGTGGTTCCGCCGAGTACAACCGCTGCGGTAGTATACTAATAGAACGACCGGTTACTAAATGATATAGGGAGGAGAGGCAAAAGGGCATGATTTTTTAGGGAGAAAAGGCAGCAGGCTACCCGTAGATCCGTGTCGTTGACTGGGTGGCCAGCCTGCTGGCGATATACTACCTAACGAATGGCTACTTCTATGAATATACTCATTACCTGCTATCTGATCACCACCGTAGCCTCTTTCATGAGTGGTTTTTACTGCTTCAAAGTAGTGCAGCTTCTCCGGAATAAGGTCTAATGTACCTGATCATTATCAGGTTGGTGTACTACTATCCGCCAGGAGGTTTACTCCTACCTGTACCTGGGTTTATTGTGGCAATTTTGCTGGGTCAAATTTGACCGTCCTAAGCTTGGTGCGCACCTCTTCTGGCAATCGGGTAAAGAAGGTAACTCCTGCGTTTTTTTCGATGTCGTCCGGGGTGGTAATGAAGCTATTCCAGCTTCTGTTATTTACTACACTGGACCAGTTGGGAAAATCAACCGCAATCACTGGCGTATGCTCAGTAATCTGCTCTACTGTACCTCCATCCGGAATAGCCACTACTATCTTATAAATCCGGGTGGGTACGCTTATCTGGTTTCTGATCCTAAGTACCACGCCCCTACTACCCACCCCACCTACGCCATAGGTACCTGCTATGATATACAGGCGGTAGCCTTTCTGGGCCAGATCGCGGCAATACTCCTCCAGCTTGGTCCAGGACTGCCGGTTTAGCTCCATGGCCTGGGGCACAATGTTGGTCATCAGGTTGGTAGCGGATATATCTACAACAGATTTGGAACGGTCGGTCTGAGGACACAGGTTTCCCATCACAAAGCCTGAGTTGACATAGTCACTGGGCAGTACCTTGTACCATCCATCGGGCAGCGTGGGATCAGCCAGATAGTCCTGCTGCTGGGCTCCCTCTCCCAGCCACTCCTTCGTTAGCTCCCAGGATACCCAGTTAGCATGCCCCTTACTCCTGTTATAGCTCAGAGCATACTGCTGCCTTACCATCAAGAAGTTGTCGGCATTTTCAATATCATCGGTTTTGGCGTTAGTAGGATTCCCCAGACGCAGGTGAACGCTCTGCTCCATCGGTACCGGAGCGTCCCTATCCTTCTTACATCCTACCGTAATCCACACCAGTAGTACTAGCGGAATGCATTTTTTCATCTTGTTTTGGCTATGATTTGAGTGTTTCTGATTACTGTAACGGGCCCTGTACGCCTGGCGCTCTGCCTACTCCTCTGCTTAGTATCCCTCAAAACCTGACCGCTTACTTCCTATTGCAGAGGCACCTCTCCTTGCTTACGCTATGGCCTTACTATATAAACGACCAGATCAGCCGTATTGATCAAAATAGGGTCCTGTATTGAGTAAACGATACAGATTTCTTCCTCACGATGCTGTACATTATACAAATGCCTCTGTACAGAGAGCTGTATACCTGATGAATGGCCTAAAAGAAAACCCGCTGATCGGGAAGATCAGCGGGTTGTGCACCCGAAGGGATTCGAACCCCTATCGTCGGTACCGGAAACCGAAATTCTATCCATTGAACTACGGGTGCAGAATGCTATCTGGTAGCAATGGGCAGCAAATATAAGGGCAAAAGTTTGTAGTTGTCAACAGTGGACCTAAATTCCTCTCAACTTAAATTAACTCTTACAGGGCTTTCAGCAGCTCCCAGTCGCCTACGTCTTTCAGGTACAGGTAGTTGAGCAATATACCGTTACTGTTGTTAATCAGGCGGTGGCCTTCCACAAAGGGAGCCACGTGGGTAGTGATCCGTTCAAAATCAGAAGCTACTCCCTGTGCCTGGTCGTGGTAGGTAGCTATCTGCTCGGCCGTCAGCTCCAGTTCGCAGTAAAAAAAGTACATGGCTTCGTCGCTGGTGCCGGTAGATGGGTAGCAGGGGTCGCTGTTGAGCCGTGTCAGGTCTTCCTTCCGGACCTCTATACCCGTCTCCTCCCATACCTCCCGGGCCGCTACGGCGGCCGCATCGCTCTCGCTATCCAGCATGCCGGCCGGATGCTCGTAGGTGTGGGAGCCATCACAGATACGACGCTGCTTCACCAGGAGCAGGTACTTCTGCCGGGTTTCCTTTTCGATAAAACATACAAGTACGCTAACTACCTCTCCTTTCAGGAAGCAGATGGGCGGTATCTTATCCCCCTCGGGCGTAGTAGCATCGGTATAGAGTAGTGAAAAGAGAATCTCGCCTTTGCCATTGCGACGGCTGTACAGTTCATCCACCCGGTGTACATCCAGACCGTTCGTAGTGAGCTTGTTCTTCCAGAGATTGTATTTGTGCGAATCGGTGAGATTTTCCTGCATTTTTTGTTTATTAGCTAAAATTGAAATCCATATCTGATGGAACTTACCCTGAGTACTCCCGCACTGCTTTTCTCGACGGTATCATTGCTGATGATTGCCTTCACCAATCGCTTTCTGGCCATTGCTAACCTGATCCGCGATCTGCATAAGCAATTTCAGCAGAACCCCGAAAAAGTAGTCGTAGACCAGATCAAGAACCTGCATACGCGCCTGCACCTGATCCGGACCATACAGGCCACGGGGGTACTGAGTCTGCTCCTGAGCGCCATCTGTATGCTACTGCTCTTTCAGGATCAGATAGAGCTGGCCCGTATCCTGTTCATCAGCGCGCTGGTACTCCAGATCGCCGCCCTTTTGATCTCAGTAGTCGAAATCTCCATCTCCATCAAGGCCCTGCAGATTGAGCTCAATGACATGGAAGACCAGCTGGGTCGTAACCGCTTTGAGCTCTTCAATCTGCTGAGCAAGACGGATCAGGGAGAAAGTGAAGATGTCAAAAACCGAAAAAAGAATCAGTAGAGGGGCATTGACAAGGCTATGTAAGGCATGCCAAAGGAATTAGAGAAACGACTCTGGCGGTTATTGAGAGCCACATCGGTGCGGTACGCTACTCTTCCTACCGTATAGCCTACCTTGAAGCCTACCTGCTCGCCGAGCCTCACCCGTACATACGCCTCAGCCTGGCCGTTGTTGGCCTTCCATACCGAAGGCAACGCATTCAGATTGCGGGGGGCGGTACCCAGATTGGTCATATGATATTCTTCTACTATCGAATCAGGCGCGGCGGCCACGTTGGCAATCGAGTACAGCCCCTGACGACGCTTGCCGAAGGCGATACCAAAGATGTCGGTATTGACCCCCACATCAATAAAGCTCAGGCGCAGGTTGAAACCCAGTACAAAACTGGCACCATTGGCGGATACCCGCCCTACCCGCAACCGATCAAAGCCGTTGGATCCGTCGGGTGCCTCCAGCGTAGTAGCTCCGCTGTAATATCCCCACCCACGTAAGCCCCAGCCTATCTGCAGCCACCGATACCGGGCCGCACTCAGGTTTTGGTAGTAAAGAATAGAAGGTGCCCAGCTACCATCCTGAAAACCCGTACCCAGATCTACCCCGGCATTGATACGGGATGCCCGGACCTCGCGCTGAGCGTAACTACTGGTAAGACTAATCGTAAACAGGAAAAGAAATAGAACCGCTTTTTTCATTATTGATATATAGAAATGGATAAAGTAATGTTGCTTTTCGAAAAAAAGGCCAGATAACGCTATCTGGCCCAATATTACAAATACTATTGTACTTTTTTGAAGATAGTAGCTCCCAGCGGAGGCAGATCAACCGTAATGGAATACGGCTTGCCGTGCCAGGTTTTGTTCTCGGTAGTAGCCGGTTTGGTATTCAGCACGCCACTGCCGTGGAAGGTAGGTGAGTCACTGTTGAATATCTCCTGCCAGGCTCCTTTGGTAGGTACTCCTACCCGATAGCCCTGACGGGGCATAGGCGTCAGGTTAAGCGCCACAATGACGTTCTGAGCCGGATCAACGGCCTTACGGGAATAGATCAGTACCGAATTTTCGCGGTCCTGGGTATCAATCCATTCAAAGCCTTCCGGTGAGAACGAATACTCATACAGTGCGGGCTCGTTACGGTATAGCTGGTTGAGAGCTTTCATACACTCGGCAGCTCCTTTGTGACTACTCTGCTCAAGCAGGTGCCAGTCGAGGCTCTTCTGGAAATTCCACTCCGACGGCTGACCAAACTCGCCCCCCATGAACAGGAGCTTGGTACCCGGGTGCGTAAACATGTACGCGAACAGCAACCGGAGGTTTGCAAAACGCTGCCATTCATCACCAGGCATTTTATTTACCAACGATCCCTTACCGTATACTACCTCATCGTGCGATAGGGGCAGCATGAAGTTTTCGGCAAAGCTGTACACCAGGCTGAACGTGAGCTGGTCCTGGTGCCACTTCCGGAAAGCAGGATCTTTTTCGAAGTACTTCAGGGTGTCGTTCATCCAGCCCATCATCCACTTCATACCAAAGCCCAGTCCACCCACGAACACCGGACGCGACACGCCCGGGAATGCCGTAGATTCCTCAGCGACGGTCTGAATGTCAGGGAAAGCTCCGTATGCGGCGGCGTTCATCTCGCGTAGGAGTGATATCGCCTCCAGGTTTTCGCGTCCGCCAAACTCATTGGGAATCCATTCGCCGTGGTTACGGGAGTAGTCCAGGTATAGCATCGAAGCTACCGCATCCACCCGCAGACCATCGGCATGGTAGCGGTCCAACCAGAACAGCGCGTTACTGATCAGGAAGGAGCGTACTTCGTTGCGCCCGTAGTTGAATATGTAGCTTTTCCAGTCGGGGTGGTAGCCCTTGCGGGGGTCTTCGTGCTCATAGAGCGCCGTACCGTCGAAACGGTAGAGACCGTGCGGGTCACCAGGAAAATGCGAAGGTACCCAGTCCATGTACACACCAATACCCTCCTGGTGCAGGCGCTCGATGAGGTACATCAGTTCCTGGGGATTACCCATCCGGGAAGCACAGGAGAAGTAGCCGGTAATCTGATACCCCCAGGAAGGCGTATACGGGTGCTCCATGACGGGCATAAACTCCACGTGGGTGAAGCCCATTTCCTTCACATAAGGTACCATAGCATCGGCTATTTCCTTGTAGGTCAGGTGGCGCTCCGGATTAGCCGGATCACGACGCCACGACCCTAAGTGTACTTCGTATACCGATATGGGCGCGTTGAGCTTGTTGGTTTCCTTCCGGTTGCTCATCCATTCCTCATCTTTCCACTCGTACCAGGTATCCCACACGATGGAGGCTGTCTGGGGAGCTACTTCACAATAGAAGGCAAACGGGTCGGCCTTTTCGAGGTGCTGGCCGGTATTGGAAATAATGAAGTACTTGTACACTTCCCCATTTCCGACGTTAGGAATCCAGCCTTCCCAGATACCCGAACTATCCCAGCGGGGTGCCAGCTTATGACTGTTGCGGTCCCAGCAGTTGAAGTTGGCTATTACAGATACTTGAGAGGCATTGGGCGCCCACACGGCAAAGTAAGTACCTATTACCCCATTATGCTCCATGACGTGAGCCCCGAGCTTATCGTACAGCTTATAATGCTTTCCTTCTCTAAAAAGATGGATATCCAGGTCCGAGAATCGGGAAAGGGGCTCTACGGGCTTCATGTCATCGCACGAAGAGATGCTCTCCTTGGTGATATCAGGAGATTCTACTAGGGTTTCGGGATTATTCTTTTTATTTGATGTTTTTGCCATTACGCTTATACGATTTTATGAATGAAGGGTACTATCAGAAGGCAGTACCCTGTACTATTTAACTATCAACTCATTTTGCACAAAAGTATCTTGCCAATACCCGTGCATCCTAAGTACTTATTTCTGAAGGCCGTTAGCCGTTCAGCATTTCAATTTCCTGCAGTACGTCCACAATACCTTTAAGAGGTATCTTGACCCAGTCGGGCCGGTAGCTAAGCTCATAGCCGAGCTCGTACACGGCTTTTTCCAGCAGGTAGTACAGCATCAGGTAATTTACCTCCGCGCGACTCTTAAAGACCGGATGCGGCCAGCCGAAGGTTTCGAGATAGGCATCAAAGTACGTACTCTTCATCAGACTGTACCAGCGGCTGGTAATTCGTTGCAGCCGTTGCGGATCTATTCCCTCGGTTTCGGTATTATCAAATAGCTTTGACGAAACGGCATAGTGGTAGCTGCGCAGCATGCCCGACACATCTTTCAGCGGCGAATGCTTCACCTTACGGTCGGTAATACTGGCTTCGGGCTCGCCTTCAAAATCTATGATGATAAAATCATTTTCGGAACTGAGAACCTGCCCCAGGTGGTAATCGCCGTGGATGCGGATACGAAGAGACTCGATCGGGCGCTCCAGTATACCTCTGGCAAAGTCTTCGATCAGCTTCCGCGAGTCTCTGAATCGGGTAGCCATCTCCTGGGTTTCGGGAGGCAGCTGATCAAAGCGGTCGTTCAGAAGGTTGAAACGGGACTCGATCAGGTGGGTCATGCGCTTCAGCAGAAACTGACGGTACTCATCCGTAAAGGGCTCGGGCGCAAACGCCTCATCCGCATCGGGAGCATAGAGCGCCAGGTGCATCTCGGCCGTACGCCGCCCCAGCAAGGCTACCTGCTCAAACAGATTTTCCTTGATCGAGAATACTTCCAGCGGTACACCGTGCATAAACTCATCAATGTACTCACCCGTGGTGGACCAGTTGTCCTTCTGCGCATCCACCTTGCGCTGCATCATCCCCAGCGTGATATCGGGTACATCGGGGCGCTGCCAGGTAATGCTGCCGCAGAAGGCGGGTATCTGCCGGAAGGGGGAATTCTGGGTAATAAACTCGACCAGTTCTACCTCAGGGTTGGTTTCCTGAAACAACTTGCGGTACAGCTTGAAGAAGTAATTCTCTCCAAAGATCATGGCTGAGTTGCTGGAGTCCACCGGCAGTACCTTGGATGGTATCTGCCCGGGCTGGTCCTGATCGTCGAGACCTTTGCCCTTACGAAATGTCAGGGCCGAATTAGCCGCGGAGGCCTCTTCCGCATTATACATATGTTCGTACAGATCCCGCCGGAACTGATCTGTATATATGGCATCTATGAGATAGCCTTCGGGTAAAGCCGCTACTAAGCCTTGTTCGGGCAGATCATTGGGTACATCGTTCTGAAATGATAACGGCAGCTGGTAATACTCCTTATCGCCTTCCTTGTACGTGACCACCACAATACAAATCCACGCGTCCCTAAACTGAAGGGACTCGTCGATCGAACAGTCAACTATCTCGCGCGCTTTCCCCGCAAACCACCGGCACTTTTTCAAAAATTGTTCTAGAAGTTGTGGAGTTAGCTGATTATGCATAGTGTTCGTTATTACGTTTTAATGTACCACTAAGAACAGGCTCGGTGGCTGAATGTTGGCGTTTTGTGTCTTTTTTTCGCTGCTGCTCCACCTCCTGCTCCTACGACTACATTTTGGCAGCTACTCGCTGAACCTCCCCGAGTACACGCAGGATGTTTCCGCCCCATATTTTCTCAATGTCACGGGCTGAGTAGCCCCGGCGTACCAGTTCTTCGGTAATGGAGCCGATCTCGCTGACGTCGCGGCAACCTACCACCTGACCACCACCGTCCATATCCATACCTATACCCACGTGATTCACCCCTACGAGCCTGATAACATGCTCAATATGATCGACGGCATCCTTAACGGTAGGCATGTCGGATGCGTACTTCTCACGCATGGCTTTGCGCTCTTCGTATAGGGCTTTCCGGTCCGCCTCCGACAGGTCGGTCTGGCGTAGCTTCATGCGCAGGGCTTTCATGGATATCTCCTGTTGCTGCGAGGGCTTCCGCAGGAAGTCAGGCACGAAGTTGATCTGGATCACTCCTCCGTTACTGGCCAGGGCTTTGATCATGTCGTCGGTCATGTTGCGGGGATGGTCGCAAAGAGCCCGGCACGACGAGTGCGAAGCAATGGCGGGGGCTTTGGTCAGGCGCATAACATCATAGAACGTAGAGTCGGATACGTGCGAGATATCCACCATAATACCCAACCGGTTCATTTCGCGCACTACCTGCTCGCCGAACCGGCTCAGCCCGTTGTACTCCGGCCCATCGGGGTCCATTGATGAGTCGCAGATGTCGTTATTGGCCGAGTGCGACAGTGTAATGTACCGCAGCCCCAGGTCATAAAACTGCCTGAGGTTGGACAGGTCACTGCCTATGGGCCAGCCGTTCTCCATCCCGATAAATACCGCCCGCTTCCCTTCCTTCTGCAGGCGGTAAGCATCTTGTGGTGTAGTAGCCAGCTCTGCTACAGCCGGATTGTCTCTGACGGCCTGATGAATCTTGTCAAAGATCGCCAAGGCCTGCTGCTTAGCCTCGGCCGTAGCCTCGGGAGTGCGCCTTCCCTGCCCCAGGTACACCGCGAAAAACATTGCGTCCATGCCTCCCTTCTTCATCCGCGGGAAGTCGATCTGCGATCCGTCCTGCTCAAACTGATGCTCCCGGGCTATATCAAAGCCGTCCTTCATCATGTTGATAGGTACATCGGCATGGGTATCGATGGTCAGCGCCTTCTCATGGATACGGGCGGCTCTACGTGCCAGGTCGTCCCCCTTCTGCCCAAAGGACAACGCAGGTAGCAACAGCAGCAGTAGTGTTTTTTTCATGCGGGTGTATGAATAGTTTGGATAGCAGGAGGGGGTAATAAATTCTGAATTATAAATAATGCTGAATCAGGAATTGTACGTATGGCTACGAAAGCTTACATAGAGTATAGAGCAACCAGGCACCTCTTATCTCCCTATCTAAACCAGCAGCTTTACTCCATTCAGTATTCCTGATTCAGCATCACTACGGTAAACCGTTCAGCATTATGTATTAATCTTCAATCCGGAACAGGTGGAACGGCATCACGAAAGGATCCAGCTCAACGTAGTTCCACTCACCCGACCAGGTATACTTTCGGCCGGTTAGCAGATCATGTACTGTATACGACTGCCAGTCCTGTCTGCCGATCAGGTTCGAAGGCAGGTGTACCATGCCAGCCTGTTTGTTATGTCCATCCAGATTCACCACACACAGGATACGGTTTCCGTCGGAGTGGGTCTTGAGGTAGGCCATGATCTGGTCATTATGGATAGTACACAGGTGTATGTTGTTGGTGAACTGCAGCGCCGTGTTTTCATTACGGAGGCGGTTGACCATCCGGATCAGGTACGTAAGCTTGTTTTCCTTGCTCCAGTCCCAGTGCTTTACTTCGTACTTTTCGGAGTTGAGGTACTCCTCCTTGCCGGGGAAAGCCTCGTGTACCATCATCTCATAGACAGGTCCGAATATGCCGTAGTTGGAAGTCAGCGTAGCCGCCATGAAGTACCGGATCAGGAACAGCGGCTCATGACCCGACTGCAGCATGTACGGGTTGATATCGTGCGTATTGGGCCAGAAGTTGGGTCGGAAGTAGTACTTCATCTCCGTCTGGGTCAGCTCGGTCATGTACTCCTGCAGTTCCTGCTTATGGATCCGCCAGGTGTAATAGGTATACGACTGCGAGAAACCTACCTTAGCCAGTTGCTGCATCACCTTAGGACGGGTAAAAGCCTCCGACAGGAATATCATGTCGGGGTATACCTTGCGGGTTTCGGCAATGACCCACTCCCAGAACTTAAAGGCTTTGGTATGCGGATTATCCACCCGGATCAGGCGTACGCCCCACTCAGCCCACAGGAATATAATCCGGCGCAGCTCCATCCAGAGCCCCTGCCAGTCTTCGCTCTCGAAGTTGATCGGGTAGATATCCTGGTATTTTTTGGGCGGGTTCTCGGCGTACTGGATGGTACCATCGGGGCGTATCTTGAACCACTCCGGGTGCTCCTTCACCCACGGATGATCGGGTGAACACTGGATTGCCAGGTCCATGGCTACCTCCATATTGCACTCCCTGGCCGCCGCTACCAGCGCCTTGAAGTCATCCAGCGTACCCAGGTCAGGGTTGATGGCGTCGTGTCCGCCCAGCTCATTACCGATGGCGTAAGGTACCCCCGGATCGCCCGGTTGGCTGGTTACGGAGTTATTTTTTCCCTTCCGGAACTGGTGACCGATGGGATGAATGGGAGTTAGATACAGTACATCGAAGCCCAGGTCGGACAGACGGGGCAGTAGCTCGATCTGGTCACGGAAAGTACCCGGACGGCTGGGATCTTTGGATGACGAGCGGACAAACATCGAGTACCACGCGCTGAACTGCGCCTTGCGCCGGTCTACCCACACCGGAAGCTCACGGTAGCGGGTATAGTACTGTCGTTCCGGGTAGCGGTTGATCCACTCCTGCATACGGAAGCTATGAAAGAGTTGCAGCGAGTCTTCATACCGGCTGTCGTCCCGGAAGAGGGCCGCCGCATTCCGCAGGGCCTCCTGGTCGTCGCCGGAGGCCTTGTCTAGCATACCTTCCAGGAACTTGGCTCCCATGAGCAGCTCCATGCTTACGTGCTGCTTATCTTTTATTTTGAGTTCGGTTTCGTGCCACCACGACGTCAGGTGATCCACCCAGGCCTCAATGGTGTAGATATAGTGTCCCTGTCTCTCCACTAAAAAACTACCCTGCCAGCGGTCGTTGACCAGAAAAGTCATAAATAGCTCGGTCCACTGTTCATCATCCACATGCTTGTACAGCAGACGAGCCGACACCTTGTCGTGCCCATCGGCAAATACATCTGCTTCGACGGTAATGGTTTCTCCGGGAATAGCCTTTACAGCGTACATTCCGCCGTCAATTTCGGGGACTACGTGCTCTATTACTACCCTTCTGCGACCTTCTATGTGTTCGGGTATGAGTGAAGTTGGTTGTTCTGCCATAGATTAAATTCTTTGGTATATACAGAATTCATTGATCAGGCTTATCCGGGCAAATTAGCTAAATTCCATTCAGAAAAAAATTTAGGCTGCTATCCGGTAAAGTCTCCCTGAGTACGCAAAAAAATCACGCCATTCCCCCGGGAGCGCCCGCTCCTTTAACTCCTGACCCACCACCTTTTGTTACATTATTTTTCTTTTACCAGCCAGGACAGTGGCTGTACATCCCGGATCCTCTATCTGGTCGGGCAAGTACCCGGTGATAGGTAGCTTTTCTGTCTGCACCTCCTTTTTATACCACTACTGTACTTTCTTGACAATTATTTTTAATTTTCCGGCAACAGCAATCAGTAAGGGCAGCCATGGCGCAAGGCTTACAACACACAACGGACGAAGTGCTCTGGCATCTATACCGCCAGGGCAACGAGGCTGCTCTGGCAGTGATCTATGAGCGCTATGTGAAAAGTCTGTATGCCTACGGCCGTAAATTCAATACCGAAACTGCACTGGTAAAAGATTGCATTCAGGATCTGTTCGCTGACTTACTCAGCAAACCTCATTCAGTGTCACAGACCCCCAATGTCAGAAATTACCTGATGAAATCTCTCCGCAGAAGGATTCTGGCGGTGGGTAGCAAACATACCTTTGGTGAAGTACCTGATGACTATGCGTTCGGGCTGATCCCCTCGTACGAACAGGAGCTAATACAGGCGCAGTCTGATGGTGAAGAAATCAGGCAGGTACAGGAGGCAATCCAAAAGCTAACCCGGCGGCAGCAGGAGATTATCTACCTCAAATTCTACCATGACCTCGATAATCACTCCATTGCCGAGGTTATGTCATTAACGTACCAGGCCGTCTGCAATCTTATATCAAAGGCCATCAAGGCGATACGCGACCTGCTCACCAGCTCTACGGCTATGCTTGCACTCTACTACCTTTCTGGTGGCTTGGACTAACTTCCCTTTCTGCAAAAATTATTTTCTGAAAAATGATTAGTTGGGAGAGGTCTGTTTCTAATACTTATAGAAACCCATCAACTTTTCCCTATGAGTCAGCTTCCGGATAATTTTGAAGACTTGCTTCTACATACTGATTTTATCCGCTGGGTAAAAGATCCGGCCTCGGATGCCGACGGTACCTGGGCAGCCTGGCTGGCGCAGGCCCCGGAACAGCGGGGTGAAGTCATTCTGAAAGCACGGCTGGTACTGCGAAGTCTGCCCCCGGAAGAAGAACTCTCGCATACAGAAGTGCAAGCCCTATGGCAGGGAGCCTTAGATCGTCGGCAGGAGCGGGAAATATCCGGGACAAAAACCTGGCACCCCCAGACCTCACTTACTCCGTGGTACCGGATCGCGGCTATACTGGTACTGACCGTGGGGCTGGGACTCCTGAGCTGGTACTTCTTAACCTTTAACCCCACTGAATTGCAAACTACCTACGGCGAACTACGGACAGAGCAACTGCCCGATGGATCGCAGGTTACTCTCAACAGCCACTCCCAGTTATCCTACCAAACCGACTGGGCAGGCAATCGGGAGGTATGGCTGAAGGGTGAAGCCTACTTCCGGGTCAGTAAAAAGCAGATAGCTGGCACACCGGCTACGTTTACCGTACATACCGAGGGGTTAGATGTGCAGGTACTAGGCACCCAGTTCAACGTCCACAACCGTCGCGATCAGGTGCGGGTGCTCCTCACGGAGGGAAAGGTAGAACTACAGAAGAATGGTGGTGATAAGGAAAGAATGATTCTAAAGCCGGGGGAATTGGCGGAGCTACCTAAGTCAGGTAAAGCACTGCGAAAGCAGCAGGTAGATCCGGCCCGGCACCTGGCCTGGATGGAGAAGGTACTCGTATTTGAGCAGGCTACCCTTCGGGACATTGCCGATGCCCTTGAGGACCAGTTTGGCCATAAGGTAGTCATTGCTGATCCGTCACTGGCTCGTCTGACCTTTACCGGTAATATGCTCGCCGACAACGAACAACTGGTACTGGACACCATCGCCAAAGCCCTGGGAGTAAAGATAACGCGCAACGGTGAACAGGTTATCGTACAACGGCCATGATTCGACACAACTTACTACCACTCCCACTCCGTATGAAGCCTGTCAAAGGATTGGTACTGGCTCTGTTCTTTTTGGGTAATATACTACCCGCCACTTTCGTACAGGTAACCCTGGCTCAATCCAACGGTCAGAAGGCAATCCGCACGGGATCACAACCTCTTGAGGTCGTCCTTCGGCAGCTACAGGATCGCCACGGGATCTACTTTAACTATAATCACCAGGCCATTCAGAACAAACAGCTATCCATAGATAACCAGACAGTAGCTGACACTCGTCTGGATCAGTACCTGGCGGATTTATTACATCCACTTGGCCTTAAGGTAGAAAAACAACAGAATCGCCGTTATCTCATTTATGAGGCTACTTCTCCCACTCAGACTGTTCCATTACCCAGGAAGTATACTCCAGCGACGCAACGGGAAGACCAAACCGCTACCATTAGCGGCAAAGTAGTGGATGTACTTACGGGTGAGCCCCTGCCGTTTGCCTCTGTGTACATCAACTCCACTACCAGGGGTACCACTACCCGTGAAGATGGTAGGTATCGGTTGACTAGTGTGCCCGTAGGTACCATCGAACTGGTGGCCTCCTACCTGGGCTACGAAACCACCCGCGAAGTAGTACGAACAACCGGCCCCACTCCCCGAACAGTAAACATCTTCCTTCGCCCCTCCGCCAACGAACTGCGCAGCGTGACGGTAGTAGGCCGCAGGAGCCGGGCCAGGCAGCGACAGCTCCGAAAGTTTATCGACGAGCTGTTGGGTCAGAGCCCCTACGCCAGCCGCTGTGTACTGTTAAATGATTCGGTGGTGCAGTTTACCGAAGACAGAGGCAAGCTGCTGGCCAAAGCCAGTGCCCCTCTGATCATTGAGAACCGGGCCCTGGGCTATCGTATCCACTACGACATGACCTTCTTTGACACCTACCGGCTCAATACCCATTACGCTGGTACCACCCGCTTCGAAGAACTCATACCAGAAAATCCGGACCAGGCCGAGCGCTGGCAGCGCAACCGGCAGGCAGCCTACCGGGGTTCGTCGCGGCACTTGCTGGCCAGCATGATTGCCGGCACCTATGAGCAGGAGGGGTTTCTGGTGTACCAGAGCAATATGACCTTGACCGATGCTTCTTCCACGGCTCCCATTGTACAGTTTTCGGGGCTGCGTCGGTCCAACCCTATTGTCCCGGACAGCCTCTTTCGTCCGGGCGACCTGCCCTTCGAGCGGGTATTCCGCTCCAGTCAGCCGCTGGAAATCTTTCACTCCCGCATCTACACCCGCAATACGCCCTATACTGATATGCCCTATGCCTACTCAATCCTGTCGCTCCCGCAGCAGCAGGCGGTAGTTACCACCGATGGCTGGGTATCGGTCCCGATGGGCATGGAAATCCGGGGCTACCTGGGCCATGACCGGCTGGCCCGGCTACTACCCGCCGACTGGAAGCCTGCCGGAACAGTAGTAGCTCCCCTCCTGGCCGAAGCGGCTACTACGGGTACCCTACTGGAAAAGGACCAGGTACTTGATTCGTTGACGAACCAGTGGCGTGCCTACCAGCAAAGTGCCCCACCCGGTGTATTTCTGCACATTGACAAACCCTTCTATACCACCGGAGATACCCTTTGGCTGAGCGCCTATCTATTAAAACAGGATGGTGCGCAGCAAAATACCGTTGCCACGGTGGCCGCTGCCACGGTGGCAACGGCCGAACCTGAGTCGCAGCCCGCTCTGCATGTGGAGTTGCTTACGGCGCAGGGACGTACCGTTGCCCACCAGTGGTTACCCACTAAAGAAGCACGTAGTTCTGGACATTTCCGTCTCTCGGATACGCTTGCCACGGGTACTTACCGCTTGCGGGCCTACACCGAAGCGGACCGGGGCCATCCCTTTCCCCCCTTCGAACGACTGGTACAGGTACATAACTGGCTTAAACCTCCCCACCCGGAGATCAGCCACCGGGATGTGGCCCCGGACGTACAGTTTCTGCCCGAGGGCGGTCACTGGGTAGCCGGACATCCCTCCCGGTTGGGTATAAAAGCGCTGGACAGCCGGGGACGCGGCATAGCAGTATCGGGTCAGGTCATAGACAAGCTGGGTAAAGAAATAGCCGAATTCAATACCAATGCGCTGGGAATGGGTAGCGTCGAACTCACGCCGGTACCTGACCAGACGTACCGGGCCCGCGTTAGTGGTATCGAGTATAAAATACCCCGGGCCGATGCCGAAGGACTGAGTTTGCGCGCTGACTGGCTCAGCGACAGTAGCATGCTGAAAGTACATATACTGGCTTCCGAACGCCTGCACAATCAGCCGGTGTATATAGTCCTGCAAAACCGGGGTACCTTACAGCAGCAGGCCAAACTACAGCTTCAGCAGGGGAAGGCCAGTATTGAAGTACCTACTGCTCAGCTACCACCGGGCCTTACGCAGGTAACCCTTTTTGATGCACAGGGACGGCCCCGGGCCGAGCGGCTGGTGTACGTACCGGAGCGGTTAAGCCCCGTGCGGGTGGAGATATTGCCCAACAAGAATGAGTACACCGCCCGCGAACAGATAAGCCTGGGCCTGCTCGTTCGGGATGGTACCAATGAACCCCTATCCGCGATTTTGTCGGCTTCCGTTACCGACGCTGACCAGCTTCCGGCCGATACGGCGGCAGACCTGCACACACACCTGCTCCTGTCTGGTGAATTACGTGGTACTATTGAGCAGCCCCGCTACTATACCCAAGACAATCTGCCTGCCACCCGCCGGGCCCTCGACGACCTGCTGCTCACGCAGGGCTGGCGACGCCTGAGCTGGGACCAGCTACCAGCCACTCCGGCTAACGGGGCTCCCCCAACTGCCCTAGTACTGCGGGGACGGGCTCTGACTACCCGGGACAGACCTATTCCTGATGCCAAACTGCTATTCACCTTTACCGGCTCATCCCAGGCGTTCTCCAGTTCAGTACAGGCCAATGCCGAAGGTACCTTTACACTGGAGCGGTTAGCGTTTACGGATACCAGTCGGGTACGGGTTGTTATCATGAACAAGAACCTGCGGGTCATGAATGGACGGGTACTTCTGGATGCTCCGGGGGCGACATTTACCGAAGTACCTTTGCCGCTGACCGATCCGGCGGACTGGGCGCTGCGCCAGGAAAATTACCTGACTCAGGCCCGTAACCGACAGGAGGTTTCGCCGGAGCTTTATCGGGAAAAAGATGCCCGGCTCCTGCAGGAAGTACGTATAAAAGGAAAAAAGGAAGATGCCGAAAGTGACGCCCGCCGGATCAGCATACACGACACCCCCGACTACTCATTAAATTTTGATGAAAAATCGCGTAGTTACACAAATGTATACGAAATGATCATGGGTCAGGTACCCGCCGTAAAGGTACTGAAAGGCCAGGGGGAGAGTTATTCTGTTATAGTCCGTGAAACTGGTAATTTCATGCAGAGAATTCCGCCCCTGTTTATCGTAGACGGAGTAATCATAAGTAGCGACGCCGGTGACGAACTTAGCTATCTAAATCCAAGTGATATAGAGCGTATTGAATTTCTGGTCAACGGAGGATTGGCCGCCTATGGCGCAAGGGCAGCAGGCGGAGTCATTGCGATCTTTACCAAAAAGTGGCGTCCAGGAAAAGCCGGTAAGGATGGCAAGTCTGATTTTATCGTCCCGGGCTTCCCAGCAAAGCGGCAGTACTACGTGCCCCGCTACACCGACTCCACCAGGGATGCCACCCGCCCCGACCTGCGGGATGTGTTATACTGGAACCCCCTCATTACCACCGACAGTCAGGGAAAATCTACCATCAGCTTTCCACTTTCTGATCAGGTTCGAACATTACGGGTCACCATCCAGGGCCTTACTCCCTATGGGCAACCCATTTCCGTAGATAAACTGGTGAAAGTGCGGTAGCGAGACTATAGATCTGCGATGTACTTCTGCCCGCCCAGGGCCCGCATCTGCCGGGCAATTTTGCTGGTGCGCCCCTGCACGTAGGACGAAGGATTCTTGATCGAAAAACGAATGGGATTGGGAAGCACGGCGGCAATACGGGCGGCTTCGTACCGGGTGAGGTCTTTGGCGGACTTCCCGTAGAAGCGCTGAGAGGCGGCCTCTACGCCAAAGGTCATCTTGCCCATTTCGGCTACGTTGAGGTATACTTCCAGGATGCGCTTTTTGCCCCAGATCAGTTCGATCAGTACCGTGAAGTAGGCTTCGAGTCCCTTACGGATATAACTACGGCCATTCCACAGGAATACGTTCTTGGCTACCTGCTGCGATATGGTACTGGCGCCCCGTACGCGCTTCCTGTTCTCGGACATAGCATCCTGAATCTGATCAAAATCAAAGCCCCAGTGGTTGGGGAAGTTCTGGTCTTCGGAGGCTACCACGGCCAGCGCCGCTTCTCTGGAAATATTATCGTACGACTCCCAGTCATGGTAGATCTTGCTACTCTCTCCTTCCCGCGAGGCCTCTACTTTGCGAACCAGCATCAGCGGCGTCACCCATACCGGCACTACCTTCAGCACCACGACCCACAGTACCGATAGGATGACAAAATACATGACTAACTTGAAGAAAATAGCAAAAAAGATACGAAACATAGGTACTTGGGTCAGTGTGTCTTTATTGATTACAGGCGCAAATGTCGCAAAGTGTACACAGAAAGTACAAGATGCCGGTGCGCTTTCCCTTAAAAATTAGTTTACCCTAAAGACAACCCGATCACAAACGGGTAATTATCAGCAGGAGACGACGTATCACAGCGTCTTTAATAGAGAATACCTCGTATTTTCACGGGTACAGTTCCTCTTAAACTAACTACTGTATGAATACTCTTTCCCTCATAGTATGTTTTCTGCTCGTTAGTACCTTTTCGATACCGAGTGCCGCGCAGGGGCTTCCCAACCATACCTTTACTGATAAACGCACGGAAATGGTGACGGATTATGTAGTTCTGGATGGGCTTCTGATGGATAAAAATAACCCTCTGCCGGACAAGCTGACCATAGTAAGGATGCAGAAGGTAAAGGACGCTCAGGAGCTAAAAGAACTGGGGGTAAAAGATTTCAGTAAATCATACACCTTCTACCACTCCAAGCCTTCCGGGTTCTACGAGTATGTGTTCAGATGGGCCCGAAACAATAGGGTAGTTCCCTTCAGCCACTGGGATGTACGTCTGCCCCTCATCGTCAATAACAGGGTACTTACTCCTACTGCCTACGCGTCACTTCCTGACTCGGATACTACCCGGATCAGCGCCATCGAATTTGTACCCATGCCATCAGCCGGCCTGAAAGGGTACCCCACGGTAGTATACGGAGCCTTAAAAGTAGAAGTGAAGAAGTAGCTCTAAAACAGCCATCTATGAACGAAGACTTCCTGAGCTTTGTGTGGCGCTATCATTACTACGACCGAACTGCTCTGGTTACCCAGGCTGGCGCGTCGCTGCGTGTACTGTACCCGGGACAGCGCAATACCCACGCGGGGCCGGATTTTACGGATGCCCGCGTAGTTATTGATGAAGTAGAGTGGGCGGGATGCGTGGAGATACACGTGCGGTCGTCGGACTGGCAGCAGCACCGGCATGCGCAGGATATGGCCTACGAGAGCGTAGTACTGCATGTAGTGTGGGAGGATGACCGCCCCGTCCGGCGCGAGGATGGTACCCTTCTCCCTACCCTCAGCCTGAAGGATCGAGTACCCGCCGAAGTACGGGAGCGGTACGAACAGCTCATGACGCCCGATGATCCCATCCTGTGTGCTCCCCAGTTTGGTGAGGTGAATGATATAAAAAAGCTGTCGATGCTGGACCGGGTACTGCTGGAACGCCTGGATAAAAAAGCGGAGCTGGTACTGGCCCTATGGGAGGCCAACGGGCGAGACTGGGAGGAAACGGCCTACCAGTGGCTGGCGCAGCACTTTGGCTTTAAGCTCAACGCGCCCCCTTTCCTGCGCCTGGCTCAACAGGTGCCCCTGAAAGTACTCCAGAAACACCGGGACAATAGGCTACAACTGGAAGCCATGCTGTTCGGAACGGCGGGGTTGCTGCCTGAAACCAGTGAGGAAGAGTACGTACAGGTGCTAAAAAGGGAATATAAATTCCTGTCGGTGAAGTACCGGCTGGAAGAAAAGCAGCTGGGCGCGCACGAGTGGAAGTTTATGAGGCTGCGGCCGGCGGGCTTTCCGACGGTCAGGCTGGCTCAGTTGGCGGTACTGATCGGGGAGCAGGCGGGGCTATTCGGCACGCTTACATCGGCTCCGGATGTAGCTACCCTGCGTAAGGTACTGCGGGTAAAGCAGTCGGAGTACTGGACCATGCACTACCAGTTTGGCAAACCCGCCAAAGGAAAAGTACCTGCCCTGGGAGCCGATGCCGCCGATCTGCTGATCATCAATGCGGCGGTGCCGCTGCTGGTTGCCTACGCCCGCCAGCGCGACCAGCAGGCCCTGCTTGATAAGGCAGTACACTGGCTGGAACAGATACCGGCCGAAAATAACCACCTGACCCGCCAGTGGGAACAATTAGGAATGCAGGTACAAACGTCGGCTGATTCGCAGGCACTCATCGAATGGTACAATACCTACTGCTCAGCCAAACGTTGTCTGGATTGCTCGGTGGGTGTAACGCTGCTGCGCCCCTCCTAGCTGTTGTTGATCATACTTACTCCCGATAGCAGGAATACAATACCTACCAGGAAGGGAACGATAGATTCCCACTTGGTCACAAAAAGACCCAGAACGGGTTCGTTGTCTGATAAGAAAGCCACACAGGCAAACAGGACTACGATGATACCTAAGATCGTAAGCAGTGCGGCAAAGAAACGTTTGAAGCGATAGTTCTCCATTTAGTTGTAGGTTATATAGCAAATAGTGTAAGTCTGAAGTGGCACGTGGGCAGGCTACCGGTACTCCGTAGCCCTTTACGCTCCGACTTTATTTTCCTTTCCCTCCAGGCCTAACTTCTTTCCTTCCTCCACCATAAACGCATAGGCTTTTTCCAGTTCGTTGGGTATAATACCTTCCAGAATGGCTTCCCGAATGGCCTCTTTAATAAGACCTACTTCACGGGAAGGCTTGATCCCAAAGGTCTCCATGATCATTTCGCCCGTAACAACCGGCTGGAAGTTACGCAGCTTGTCCCGCTCCTCCAGGTCATGCAGCCTCTCCTGTACAATATCAAAGTTACGCAGGTACCTCTTCACCTTCTCCGGATTCTTGGACGTGATATCGGCCCGGCACAGGGTCATAAGGGCTTCCAGATCTTCCCCCGCCTCAAACAGCAGCCTCCGCATGGCCGAGTCGGTAATTTGTTCCTTGGATAACACGATAGGTCGCAGGTGCAGTCTTACCAGCTTTTTCACAAAGCGCATCCGGTCATCGAGCGGCAATTTCATCCGCCGGAAAATACCCGGTACCATCCGGGCCCCTACCTCCTCGTGATTGTGGAAGGTCCAGCCTACTTTTTTATCAAAGCGCTTGGTGGCCGGCTTGGCAATATCGTGCAGCAGCGCCGCCCAGCGCAGCATCAGGTCCTGCGAGTGCTCGGCGACGTTGTCAAGTACCTGCAGCGTATGGTAAAAATTATCTTTATGCCCCTTGCCCTCAATATGCTCTACGCCCTGTAGCTCTACCAGCTCGGGAAAGATGATCTGCAGCAGCCCGGCGTGGTACAGCAGCTTAAAGCCGTAGGAAGGTGTGGGCGATAGTACAATCTTATTCAGTTCGTCGATAATTCGCTCTGCGGATACGATCTGGATGCGGTCCTTCATCTGGATGATGGCCTCAAAGGTATCCGGCTCAATGTCAAAGTTGAGTTGTGACGCGAAGCGAATGGCTCGCATCATACGCAGCGGATCGTCGGAGAAGGTAATTCCCGGCTCCAGCGGGGTACGGATAATCTTCATGCGCAGGTCACGCATGCCCTCAAAAGGATCTATCAGCTCGCCGTAGCTGTCCCTGTCCAGGCTGATGCCCATGGCGTTGATGGTAAAATCGCGGCGTTTCTGGTCGTCCTCTAGGGTACCATCTTCCACAATAGGTTTGCGCGAGTCGGAGCGGTATGACTCCTTCCGGGCGCCCACAAACTCGACCTCCAGATCGTCCAGCCGGATCTGAGCGGTACCAAAGTTCCGGAACACACTCACGTGGGCACCGTTACCCAGCGCAGCAGCCACGCGTTCGGCCAGTTCGATCCCGCTACCCACGCATACAATATCGATATCCTTGCTGGAACGCTTCAGGATCAGGTCGCGCACAAAGCCCCCAATCACATAGGCCTCAACGCCTAGCTCCCGGGCCGCTTTGGCTACGGTTTCCAAAACAGGATAATTATGTAGCTTTTCACTTAAATTCATAGGACAAAGGTAGTAATTAAAACCCTGCTAGATATAAATGGTTAAATAATCAGGCCACCGATGGCGGCTAGGCGAAAGTTTTACAATGCCTTGGGGCCACTCCTTTATTCGCCCCTGACACATCCGAGTAGCTGCACCTAATCCGGCTCTTTCTTTTGATATACAACCCAGAATTTTATTACTTCGCCACCACAACACTAACTATTGGTTCACGTGAGATACTTGTTGTTTTTGCTAGTAGCTGCTACTGTTTTTGTTTCAGGACCTAACGCTCAGGCCCAGAAGAGTCCAACCGCCGCGCAGCCTTCGTGGCAAAAGCTATACGTCATTAAAGACAAACGATTTATATCGCAGGGTGCCGACCGGATTTTCTTCTGGCTGGGCGATACCGCCTGGGAGCTATTTCACCGGCTGACGCGTGAAGAGGCCGACCTATACCTCAAGAACCGCGCGGACAAGGGCTTCAATGTGATACAAGCCGTAGCGCTGGCTGAGTTTGACGGCCTGACCCAGCCCAACCAGTACGGGCAGCTCCCCCTGGTCAACAACGACCCTACCCAGCCCAACGAGGCTTACTTCAAGCACGTAGACTACGTAGTAGATAAGGCGGCCCAGTACAACCTGTTCATCGGACTGCTGCCTACCTGGGGGGATAAGTTTAATAAGAAGTGGGGCGTGGGACCGGAGGTATTTACTCCGGAGAACGCACGCATCTACGGCGAGTTTCTGGGGCGGCGCTACCGCAACAAAAACGTAATATGGATACTGGGTGGCGACCGCAGCCCCGAGACCGAAGCCCACTACAAGATCATCCGGGCTATGGCCGAGGGCCTCAAAGCCGGTGACGGAGGCAGTCGACTCATTACCTACCATCCGCAGGGCGATGCCAATTCGGCGGCCTTCTTCCACCAGGACTCCTGGCTCAACTTTAACATGTACCAGTCGGGACACGCCTCCCGCGATAAGAAGAACTACGTGATGATGCGGCAGAACTACAACATGTTCCCCGTCAAACCCACGCTGGACGCCGAGCCCCGCTACGAAAATCACCCCATCAACTGGAAGCCCGAGCAGGGGTACTTCAATGACTTTGACGTACGGCAGGCAGCCTGGTGGGCGGTGCTGTCGGGCGGAGCCGGTCATACCTACGGCTGCCACGATATCTGGCAGTTTTTTGATCCGAACCGTAATCCCCCCATTTCGTTTGCCCGTACTCACTGGCGGCAAGCCATGGACCTTCCGGGGGCTTATCAGATGGGTTACATACGCCGTCTGATGGAATCACACCCGTGGTGGCGCCTCATGCCGGACCAGGACCTGATCAAAAACAAAAACACCGATGATGGTGGCTACCAGGTAGCCGCTATTTCAGAAGACTCCGACTTTCTGCTCGCCTATACCCCCTACGGCAGGCCGCTCCAGATCGACCTGGGCCGCCTGACAACGGCTCCCCGCCTGCTGGCCTACTGGTTCAATCCGCGCGATGGCCGGAGTATCCGTATTGGTGAACTGAAAAACGAAGGGGTAGTAGAGTTCAAGCCGTACGCGGCCGGTCCAGGTACCGATTGGGTACTCGTACTGGACGATGCGTCCAAGACCTGGGCCGGATACGGCTTGAAGAAATAAGGTATAACCTGCTATTCGAAGCGCAGATGCTTAACTGACTCGCCCGACTCGGCCAGTTCGGTAAGGGCGTCAATCCCGATAAGCAGGTGCTTCTCGACAAACTGGGAGGTTACTTTTTTGTCGCTCTCTTCGGTCTTTACACCTTCGGGTACCATGGGGTTGTCTGACACCAGGAGCAGGGCACCGTGGGGTATGGCATTGGCGAAGCCTACGATGAATATGGTAGCGGTTTCCATATCGATGGCCAGGGCCCGTATCTCACGCAGGTACTCCTTGAAGCCCTCGTCGTGCTCCCAGATGCGGCGGTTGGTGGTGTATACCGTACCGGTCCAGTAGTCCATCTCGTGCTTGGCGATGCTGGACGATACCGTACGCTGCAGACGGAACGAGGGAAGCGCGGGTATCTCGGCCGGCATGTAGTCGTCGCTGGTACCTTCCCCCCGGATCGCCGCAATGGGAAGTACCAGATCGCCGATCTGGGTTTTCTTTAAGCCACCGCACTTGCCCAGGAATAGCACCGCCTTGGGCTCAATGGCCGAGAGCAGATCCATTACGGTAGCTGCCATGGGGCTTCCCATTCCGAAGTTGATGATGGTGATGTTATCAGCCGTAGCAGTTTGCATGGCACGACCGTACCCTTTCACCTCTACCCCGAACCTCTCAGCAAACATGGTTACGTAGTTGATAAAGTTGGTAAGCAGAATATATTGTCCGAATTCCTCTACGGGCGTACCGGTATACCGGGGCAGCCAGTTCTGTACGATCTGTTCTTTGGTAGTCATAGTAAATAAAAAAATGGTTGTAACTAGAAATAAATAGGGTTTTAAAACAGCAGACGGGTGGATTTGGCGTTATAAAAACTGCTGTTTACTTTCGACTATGGAATCGCTCAACCTTCCCACATTCGCCTACAAAGTTAAGGACATGGATGGTAAACCCTATATCTATGACCTGATCCGTAAGAAATTCGTAGTACTTACTCCGGAAGAATGGGTGCGTCAGCACTTCATTCACCTGCTCATTAATCACTACGGCTATCCAAAGTCGCTCTTTGCGGTGGAGACGGGCTTACAGTACAACAAACTAGCCAAACGAACCGATATCATGGTACTGTCTACCGATGGCACTCCCTTCCTCCTGATCGAATGTAAGGCGCCGCACATACCCGTATCGGAGGCTACCTTCGCCCAGATAGGCCGGTACAATTTTACGCTACGCCCTACCTACCTGGCCGTAACCAATGGCATGTCGCACTTCTGCTTTTCGGTGCAGGACGGGCAGATCAACTACCACAACGATTTCCCCCAGTTTGCCAGATAATACGGTCAGGCGGTACTTCACCAGCCTTTTTAAATAGCAAAAGCCCGTGTGGTCAATGACCGCACGGGCTTTTGTTGATACTATATACTATGGGTACTAATTACTTGGTAGCAACCAGTTTCACGTCCAGAGTAAAGTCGTCATGGATCAGGTTGTCACCCAGAGTAGCCGCGTCGAAGAATGACTTCGAACGGAACTTCATGTCGTACTTAGAGCGGTCAACGGTGATAGTACCAGTAGCCTGAGCGCCGTTGGCGGTAGGAGTTACGGTAACAGGGAATGTAACGGGCTTAGTAATACCTTTGATAGTCAGGTTACCAGTTACATCGTATTTGTTAGCAGTAGTGGCAGTCGCCTTAGTTACTACGAAAGTAGCAGTAGGGTGCTTCTCTACCGAGAAGAAATCATCCGACTTCAGGTGGCCTACCAGTTTGGCATTGTAGTTCTGGTCAGTTACGTCTTCGCTGGTAATGGTAGTCATATCGGCTACGAATTTACCGCCAGTCAGTTTGTTACCATCCAGGGTAAAGCTACCTTCTTTCAAGTTAATCTTTCCGTAGTGCTCGCCGGTAACTTTCTTACCATTCCACTTAATTTCACTCTTAGCTGGATCTACTTTGTAGGTAGCTGCCTTAGCTTTTGAACCATCTTCGGCTACGGCTACTGAAGACATCAGCAATACTGCTGCCATTACACTGGCGAATTGTTTGAACACTTTCATTGGTTTACGCGATTGATTTGTTTGGGTGAAAATTCAAAAATGTATAGTTAGGCTTTATTTTTCTGTTTTACGCAGCCGATCCAGCAGATCGCTTAGTTGGTCGGCTTCTTCGGGTGTCAGCGTTTGCAGGTTTTTCTCCGCTTCCAGAATCACAGGATCCAGTTGTGCCAGCAGATCAAGCCCTTTCTCGGTGATAACTACATCCACAGCTCTCCGGTCAGAAGGACAGGAGTTACGAATCAGCAGTTCCTTAGCCAGAAGCTTATCCACCAGGCGCGAAGCATTGGAGGTTTTATCCAACATGCGTTCGGTTATGGCATTGACTTTGATCGGTTGGGGATACTGTCCTTTCAGGATCCTGAGTACGTTGTATTGCTGGGGAGTGATTCCGTATTCACGAAGCGTCTCCAACTGCTGATACATCAGCCAATTGCTGGTATAGATCAAATTCACCGTCAGCCGATGGTAGGGTGACCGGAATTTTTTCTGCTTTATATCAGTTTCGATTGACATAGCTTCTTTTAGATTATGATGCAATATTAATGTAATTACATTTAATGTACAAACATCTTTTAAAGAAAATTTAGTTCCTCAGTCCTAACAATTTATAAAAACTTCTGAACAGTAGAAATGATTTGGTGGTAGTATACCCGTTGCTCAGCTACGCTGTTCCCCATTTTGAAAGATATATGCTTGCCCTAAAGCTGCCTCTGATCCTTGCCTCTAATTCGCCCAGACGCCATCAGCTCATGAAAGAAGCTGGCTTTGAGTTTAGGGTGGATGTAAGACCCACTGATGAACTGTTTCCGGCTACGATGCCCCCCACTCAGGTGGCCGAGTACCTGGCCCAGCATAAGGCAGAGCAGTTTGGGGACTTCCGGGGGGAGGCGCTGGTGCTGTGCGCCGACACCATCGTGGTAGTGGATACTACCATCCTGAACAAACCCGCTGATGCGGCAGAGGCCCGCTCCATGCTCAAGCAACTATCAGGCCGTACCCACCAGGTCATTACCGGCATCTGTCTGTTAGGGCCGGATGGGTACCAGGCGGTTAGTGATGTGGCCCATGTTACGTTCAGGGAGCTGGAAGATCAGGAAATCGACTACTACATCGAGCGGTGTCGCCCCTACGACAAGGCCGGAGCCTACGGTATACAGGAGTGGATTGGTATGGTAGGTATTGAGCGTATTGAAGGCTCTTACTATACGATTATGGGATTACCGGTACATAAGGTATACCAGCTCCTGAAGCCTTACGTTAAGTAATAAGACCAACCATTCATACCCGACCGGATGCGATGAACGACCTTATTGCCCCAGTACATTTGCCCCGTGTATGTTATGAGATATTTGTACGCGCGTTCTGCGACTCCAATGGTGACGGGATCGGTGATATCAATGGCATCACTTCCAAACTGGACTACCTGCAGGAACTGGGCATAGAGGCGATCTGGCTGACGCCCATTCACCCCTCACCTACCTACCATAAGTACGACGTCACCGACTACTACGCCATAGAGCCGGAGTACGGGACGATGGATGATTTCAGAAGATTACTATCAGAAGCTCACCAGCGGGGTATACATATATACATGGATCTGGTCATTAACCATACCAGTACCCACCACCCCTGGTTTCAGAAGGCCAGCGCCAGCAATGCCAACCCGTACCGGAGGTTTTACTGGTGGATGACCCCGCAACAGATTGAGACCCGAAGAATAGGCCGCCGACAACTCACAGCCGACTCATGGGAAGCCAATCCGTGGCATGACAATCCCGGCGATCCCGAAAAGTACTACGGCATGTTTACACATAGCATGCCCGACCTCAACTATGACTCGCCCCTGCTCCGGCAAAAGGTGTACCGCATCACGCAGTTCTGGCTCAACGAAATTGGTGTAGATGGATTCCGTCTCGATGCGGCCCGCCATATCTATCCCTACTGGGAAAAAGAGCGCAATCCGGTATTTTGGGAGGAGTTCGGAAAAGAGATTGAAAATATTAAGCCCGGCTCGTACACCGTCGGAGAGGTGTGGGCCCCGGCCGAAGAGGTAGGGCCCTACTTCAGGGGCCTTAAGGCTAACTTCCATTTTGACCTGAGTTTCAATCTCCAGCGTATACTCTACCAGGGTACCCACCAGAACCTGGTCCGCCGGCTGCTGGACGACTACCGGATATTCAGCACCTATAACCCTGCCTTCATAGATGCTACCATGCTGACCAACCACGACCAGAACCGGATCGGCAGTGTGGTAGAGGGCAATATTGCCCAGATGAAACTGGCAGCGGCTATGCTGCTCACCCTGCCCGGACAGCCCTACATATACTACGGCGAAGAGATAGGTATGCTGGGTCAGAAACCCGACGAGCGCATCCGGGAGCCCTTTATCTGGACCGAAGACCGCAATGACCCCCAGCGGGCCCTCTGGATCAAGCCTAGGTACTCCCGCCGGGCTACCGTCAGAGCCCTGTCGCTTCAGCAGCAGGACCCCAACTCCCTGTACAATCACTACCGGAAGTTGATCGCTGTCCGGAAGGCTGAGCCCGCCCTTGGCCAGATACAGAACCCCAATTTAGCCGAGACTCCCATTGATACTACGACTCTGCTCACCTACTTCCGCACCCACCCTACCCATCCGGTACTGGTGATACACAACCTCATTGATGCTCCTCAGAGCGTACAGCTTTCCGGCGAAATGGAAAAGTACACGCGGCTGGTCTTTCAGACGTCACCGGCCGTCATCACCGAAAAAAACACTATTCAGCTGCCCGCGTACGGCAGTGTGATACTTACCCAGGGCTCCTGATCCACATTTTTTTTGTCTAAGACTTTTACGGAGCATATAGGGTCTGTAGCTGGAAGGCATATTTTTTATTAATTTAGGGTATCATCAGCACCCAAACCTTGACCAGCTATGCAGGCGATCCTTGTCCCTACCGACTTTTCCCCCGGCTCCCGTACGGCAGTGGAGATAGCCGCGCTGCTGGCAGCTCAGGCCAATGCCGAACTGGTACTGCTCAATGTAGATGAGAATGCCACGCATGTCAAAACCCTGGGTGAATTTGTGCCCCATGACGAGCTGTCGGACACCATCAGTACCAATGAGCCCTATGAGTACCTGGTGGAGCTACGAAGAGAGTTGGTTCGGTATCCGGTATTCACAGACTTGAAAATACGCGCTGAACTATACCCCGGCTCACTGGTGTCGGTAGTAGAGACCTACGCTGAACGGCATAATATGGACCTGATCGTGATGGGTACCCGGGGAGCGGGTGGTCTGGAAGAGCTGCTGATCGGATCCAATACCGAGAAAGTAATCAGACGCGCCTGCTGCCCGGTACTGGCTGTACCTCAGGAGGCCATTCCGGGGCCTATTAAAGTGATCGCTTTCCCTACTACCCTGAAGGACGATCAGAAAGTAGTATTTCGTCGCCTGGCGGCCCTGCAGCAGACCCTCGGCATGGATATCAGCATCCGCCTGCTTTATATCAATGACCCCGCAGGACTGGGAAGTGAAGAAGCCATTGAGCAACGTTACCTAGAGCTGGTGAAGGACAGTAATCTGCAGAATACCATCTTCCACCTCAAAGGAGCGCTGGACCTGGACGAGGGAATAGAGATCCTGCAGTTTGCCAAGGAGCAGCAGGCTGATATGATTACCATGGGTACCCACCAGCGGCGGGGCTTGTCGCACCTTATTCTGGGTAGTATGACCGAAGACACCGTCAACCACTCAGACATACCGGTGCTGACCATTCCGATTCGGTAACCCCATTTTTTGCTCCACCCCAATCGCAGTAGAGAACCAGTCTTCCGGCCCTTTTAGAGGTATAATCACTCTAATTATTTGTCTCAGGCGATTCTTGAGTTTATGAAAACGTCGGTACTATCCATTATAGCAGGTGTAGCCAGTAGTCTGCTCGCGCCTTGCGTTGCTCAACCAGTATATCCCAGCATCGGTGAGGTAGTATACCAGGATGCCAGGCTCGAAAAACTAATACCTAAGGGTACACCCATTGAAGTACTGGCCACGGGATTTGTATGGTCCGAAGGGCCAGTATGGATCAAAAATGGCAACTACCTGCTGTTCTCGGACGTACCGCAAAACGTAATATATAAATGGACAGAGCAGGAAGGGCTCACGGAGTACCTGAAGCCATCCGGCTACACCGGCCATGGCTATTACAGCGAGGAGCCCGGCAGCAACGGCCTCACCCTCGACCGGCAGGGCCGGCTTATTGCCTGCGAACACGGCGACCGGCGGGTAACGGCCATGCCCCTGACGGGTGGTGGCAAGGTCACCCTGGCCGACGGGTACCAGGGCAAGCGCTTTCATAGCCCCAACGATGTGGTGCAGCACCCCACCCAGAACAGCTACTACTTCACGGATCCGCCCTATGGCCTCCCCAAGCGCCAGGATGATCCTTCCAAAGAGCTACCACATTATGGCGTGTACCGGGTCACTCCCGACGGAAACCTGACGCTGCTGGTCAATGATCTTACGCGGCCCAACGGCCTGGCCTTTTCGCCGGATGGTAAGACACTGTACGTAGCTCAATCTGATCCCGACAAGGCCATAGTGATGGCCTACCCGGTACAGACCGATGGAACCCTGGGTAAAGGAAGGTTGTTTTTTGATGCAACTCCGATGGTCAGGCAGGGACTACCCGGCCTGCCCGATGGCCTCAAGCTGGATCAGGACGGAAACCTGTGGGCTACGGGCCCCGGCGGGGTACTGGTGATATCACCGGAAGGCAAGCTGCTGGGGCGGATTGATACTAAACAGGCTACGGCCAACTGCGCCTGGGGCAATGACGGCCGTACCTTGTACATAACAGCCGACGGGTATTTGTGCCGGATCAGAACAAATACGCGCGGAGCGGGTTTTTAACCTACACAAATTGCACCTAACTCTCTATTTCTATGATATTTATGAGTAAAAAACTAAATTATTTATTACCTTTTGATAAATGTTTCAATATCACGAACTTCGTGGCCTTCTTGGTGAGAACTGAAAATTGAGTTGATTGGAATGCTTGAGAATCGTCGCTTTATCATTATTGGTTTTTTCATATTTGTAGGGTTTGCCTACTTGTCCAGGCTATTCTACCTGCAGGTGCTTGATGAAAGTTATACGATTGAGGCCTCCAGTAACTCGATCAAGAGAGTAGTAGAGATTCCGTTCCGGGGCCAGATCTACGACCGCTACGGCAACCTCATCGTGTACAATACGCCGGTTTACGACCTGATGGTAACGCCTTACAAGGCCAAAGTACAGGATACGCTTACGTTCTGTAACCTGCTCGGCATCGAACGGCGTGAGTTTGACAGCCTCATGACAGCCGCCCGTACCTACTCACGTGTGAAGCCGTCGCTCTTCCTGCGACAGCTCTCGAAGGAGGACTTTGCCCGTATCCAGGACATCATGGTAGACTACCCGGGCTTTGAGTTTGCCAAGAGCTCCCTCCGTACCTACACCGCTCCCGTACTGGCCAATACCATGGGCTACGTAAGTGAGATCACCAAAGGACAAATCGAAAAACAGGAAGGCGAGTACTACCGTCAGGGCGACTACATTGGGCAGAGTGGCGTTGAGAAATTCTACGAAGAGCAACTCCGAGGGAAACGCGGTATCCGATTTGTGATGCAGAACGTAAATGGCGTTGCCAAAGGCTCCTGGAAAGATGGCGAGCTGGATACCATGGCCATAGCCGGTCAAAACCTGTATACGGGTATAGACCTGATGGTGCAGCAGTACGCGGATAGCCTTATGAAAAATAAGGTGGGTAGCGTAGTAGCTATTGAGCCCAAGACGGGGCAGATCATTACCATGGTGTCGGCTCCTACCTATGACCCCAACATCCTGGCAACGCGGCACTTCTCCAAGAACTATTCGGTGCTGGCCAAGAACCCTTACAAGCCCCTCTTTAACCGGCCCGTTATGGCCAGCTACCGTCCGGGTTCTACGTTCAAGCTGATTCAGGCACTGGTTGCCTTACAGGAAGGAGTAATCACCCCCAATAGTGGATTTAGCCACGCCGGCTCGCCGGTCAAATGCCACGGCCACCCCGCTACCTCCAACGTGGCTATGGGCGTGCGGTACTCGTGTAACCCCTACTTCTACCACGTATTCAAGCGGCTTATCTATAACAACGAAATTACCAATACCTTTACCGCCTCAGCCAAAGGGGTTACCGACTGGAACAATCACGTAAGTAAATTCGGAATCGGAGAGCGCCTGGGAATAGACCTTCCGAGCGAATACAAGGGTAACCTACCCGACCAGAAGTACTACGACAAAATATACGGTGAAAGCCGTTGGAAGTTTTCCAATATCTACTCACTCAGTATCGGCGAAGGGGAGATCCTGATTACGCCCCTCAAGATGGCCAACGTGGCTGCCATTATTGCCAACCGCGGCTACTACTATACCCCTCACGTAGTAAGTGGTATAGGTCAGAAAAACAGCCCGCTTCCTGAATATACGGTACGACACGAGACAGGTATAGATCCGAAGCACTTCGAGACCATTATACCCGGTATGATCGGTGCCGTTGAAGGGGGTACTGTAATGGGCCTCGCGCGTATTGACAGCATCCAGATCGCCGGTAAAACGGGTACTTCGCAAAACAAGAAGGGAAAAGACCACTCTATTTTCATTGCGTTTGCACCGGCTTACAATCCTAAGATCGCTATCGCGGTGTTTGTTGAAAACGCAGGATTTGGTGGGGTGGCTGCCGCTCCTATTGCCAACCTGATCATTGAACGGTACATCAAGCGTAAGACCAAGAATAAAGTACTGGAGAACTACGTACTGACCCGCGACTACATGCCTAACGTGGTACTGCCTGGCAGTGGCCCCAAAGCAGAGCCTGCCAAGAAGGATACTGTTAAAAAGAAACCACCGGTGACGGCTCCTATCGCTACCACTAAGAAGAACGGAGCAGATAAGCCCGGTGTGGCCGTAGCATCATCCGGAAACTAGGACTTTCCGTAGCGAAAGGTATTGATCACGTTTATAGTTTTTATATCCACTTACCCTCCCAAACTGCCACTTTCAGAAAATGGCTCGCAACCAAACATTAACCCAGAATCTTGACTGGATCGCCGTACTTATTTACATCCTGTGTGTAATGATGGGGTGGTTCAATATTTACGCAGCCGTATACAGTCCGGAGGTACCTACCAGTATTTTTGATATGGCCCACAATGCCGGAAAGCAGCTCATGTGGATTGGTACTACCGTACTCCTCATTATTGCCATTCTGGTCATTGACCATAAGTTTTACGATACCTTCGCGTACATCATCTACGGATTTGTGATTCTGTTGCTAATAGCCGTACTTTTTATCGGAGCAGATATCAATGGTTCGCACTCCTGGATCAAGATAGGTGCCTTCTCTATCCAGCCCGCTGAGTTTGCCAAACTGGGTACCAGCCTGGCACTAGCCAAGTACCTCAGTGACCCTACGGTGAGCCTCACCCGGTCGTGGAAGGAGTACCTGCCCATAGCAGGTTTTATTGGGGCCCCTTCGCTCCTGATCCTGCTTTCGAATGAGACGGGGTCTATGCTGGTATTCGCGGCTTTTGCCATTATGCTGTATCGCGAAGGGCTGCCTGGTATTATCCCCGCCGTGGGTATCATCATGGCCGTACTGGTGGTCATGACCCTGCTGGTGTCCAACTGGTTTATTGTAGCCGGGATAGTTATTATAGCCGGTCTGATCATATGGTTTATGCCCAAAGCTACCCGTAGGCAGGGGGGCTTACTAGCGACGCTGGTGGTGGCATTTATTATGATAGGCGTAGTCGTCGGGGTGGACTTTTTCATCAACAACGTCCTCCAGAAGCACCAGCGCAGCCGCATTATGGTACTGGTTGATCCGGATTCGGATCCGCGGGGTGCCGGATGGAACGTGATTCAGTCCAAGATTGCAATCGGCTCCGGACGGCTCATAGGCAAAGGATTCCTGGAAGGTACCCAGACCAAGTTTGACTTCGTGCCCGAGCAGAGTACCGACTTTATCTTCTGTACCGTGGGTGAAGAGCACGGCTTTATTGGGGCAGCCATTGTGGTGGTTCTGTTTATGGGCCTTATAGCCCGGCTGGTGATCCTGGCCGAGCGACAGCGAACGCGCTTTGCCCGGGTGTACGGCTACTGCGTGGCGGGCATCATGTTTTTTCACTTCATGATCAACATCGGTATGACCATCGGCCTCATGCCGGTTATTGGTATTCCCTTGCCTTTTTTCAGCTACGGAGGTTCGTCGTTGTGGTCGTTTTCAATCCTACTGTTTATTTTCCTTAAAATCGACTCACAGCGCCCTTACACCCTATCGCGTACCTAAGCTATGGCGCTGATCAGCAAGAAGAAGATACCGTATCCGATCAGCCCCCAATTGCGGGAGTACCTCACCAAGTACCAGCGGGAGGTACCCCTCAGTATCCACTACACGGATCTGCACCGGTTTTCGAACGCGATCTCCCTGTACGATCCCAAGGGACACGATACGCTCTGGCTGTCGGTGTTTTACGAGCCGGGCGATACGCAGGACATTTTTTATGCCCTCAAGACCATCTACGCCCATCTTAAAGTTGACGGTGATCTGTCCATCCTGAGCCACCTCTCCGTCGACCGCGTAGACCTGTGCACCTACGGCAATACGCGTCCGTTCCGGATCCGGATCGTCAACCAGATCAACGACAACTTCGACTACTTCTATATCAAGCATGCTGATGCCTCCCGGGTATACGGGCTGGAGCTGGAAGATGTCCTCTCGCCCAACCAGGTGAGCTACCTGACCAGCGGCAACTCCCTGGTAGAGGAGCATATCGTGGGTATGCCGGGGGATATATTCATGAAGACGCACCTGCAGGACCCCAGCCTGAACCCCATCCGGCTGTGTAAGGAGTTTGTGAAGTTTAATGAAAGGTGCTTTATACGGCTGCTGGGCGATATGCACTCCAGCAACTTCATAGTAGATATTACCCCCGATTTTGAAGAGATCTACTACCGCCTGCGGGCCATTGACTTTGATCAGCAATCTTACGAGGGAAAGAAGTCGGTGTACATGCCGCAGTACTTCCGGCAGAACAACCCCATCATTGAACTAGGCATGAAGTACATGACTCCTGAGAGTGTACGGCAGTACCAGATCGAGGAGCGTACGCAGATAGCGACCCGAATGCGCATCGAAAAATCCAGGGCCAATGATATCCTGGATGTCATGTCCGAAGACAGGCTCTCCAGCCCCGAGTACATAGCCCAGCTACGGCAGGAGCTGGCACGGCACTACCAGCACCAGGTGTTTCTGGAATGCCGTACCATGGGCCAACTGGTTCGGACGAGCCTCGAACTAATCTCGCACCACTAGCTGAGCTTGCCTGCCGCCAAAAGCAGCAGTACCCACCCCGCAATGAGCAACAGACCGCCAATAGGCGCCACCGCTCCAAACTTCGTGATACCGGTAAAGCAGATGGTGTAGAGAGAGCCGGAGAAGATAAGTACCCCTCCTATAAAAGCATAACCCGACCATCCCAGCCAGCGGGTGGCATCTACCCCCGCCCGCTGCATCAGCAATCCTACGACTACGAGCATGATGGCGTGGTAAAACTGGTACTTTACGGCGGTTTCAAAAGTATCGGCCCGTCCAGAGGCTTCCAGTGTGGCGCGGAGAGCGTGTGCCCCAAAGGCACCCAAAGTCACGGCCAGTGCTCCCAGTATAGCCCCAACCTGTATCATCAGTTTCATGGTTCTGCGAATAGTAGTTAATAGTACAGCCAAAGGTACTGGCTCGTACCTGGCATTTCAACACTGCTCCTAAAAAATTAATCGTACACGCGCTCCCGCTTACTGGTACTATTTTTTTGATACTACCACCTGTAGCCACAGCCATCTTACACGCTGGCAATGTGTCTTCGCATCACTCAAGATTAATAGTTTATGACCGTTCAATAATTAAAATGTTAATTTTGAGCACTTTTTGTAGTAACTACGTAGAATCGTTTAAATATTTACACGTATTTTTACTCACTTTAAAGTAGTACTACCTACTCCACACCTAGTGGCAACAGTGTAGTACTATCTATACACACTATTTAAAGACTATACACACATGGAAATTTTAGTAGTTGAAGACAATGAACTGCTGCTGAAAGCAATTGAATTTCGCTTAAAAAAAGAAGGGTACACCATTATTACAGCCAGGGACGGAAAAGAAGCCATGGACAGGATCAGCCGCTCCATGCCCGATATGATCATTACAGACATTATGATTCCGTTCTTCAGCGGCCTGGAGATTGTCAGTGTAGTCCGGAGTAAATTTCTTTCCAGGATTCCGATCATTGTACTGAGTCGCGTCGGGTCCGAAAAAACAATCCTTGAAGCCTTTGAACTAGGCGCTGATGATTTTATCACAAAGCCATTTAGCCCGAATGAGCTGTGCATGCGCATCAAGAAACTGCTCATTCCTCAGCTAAGGTCCTACTGAATAGAATTGACTTTACAAGACGTAGACCGTAAGGCTCCTGCTCGGCTGGTCATTCTACTTACTACTATTACTGCATCAGCCATTCCCCTGTAGTACTATTTACGGGGTAATGGCTGATTTTGCGTTTTCTGCGGCCAAACAGAACCTGTTTTGTATATTTGACCTTACCCACCGCGGGTTGAGTCCACGCAGTTTTACGTTACGCATCAGATTTGTACGCTTTCATGACTATTGTAAAGTTACCTCCTCCATTTGCCCCTGATTCATTAGTACAATTTGGAAAACTAGCCACCACCTGGGCCATAGTCATATTGCTGATGACTTTTGTCGAACTGGGGTACAGTGCGTATGAGTATGGACTGGCGGATCCGTTGTGGCCGGTGGTAGGGCGGGCCGTGCTGAACGACCTGTTTTACTTTCTGAAGAGTACCCTTTTCCTCTTTATTGCCCACAGCGCTTTCACCTTTCTTTCCCTCCGCGTTGCCCGTTCTGTCTTTGCAGGCATTGTGTTGCTACTGGTAGCCATGCAGCTGAGCCTGATGAAGTACTTTCTGACGTCCCTCGCGCTCCTGGGCTCTGACCTGTTCATTTACTCCCTCAATGATATTATACAAACAGCCGGAGCTGCTGGTGCCGTGTCTCTGCTTGGTGTCCTAGGGTTTCTGGTTTTTATAGGTCTGGTCTGGGCTCTTTTCTACTATGTATCTCCACGTATACCTACACACCGTTGGGTCGCGCTGGCATTGCCCCTGCTGTCGGTTGCTTTTATCTGGTCAGAGGCTGAAAAAATGGTCGAAGCGCCACAGTTTGGCAACGAGTACCTCAACTATCTGAGCTATAACAAATCGCTATACTTTACGAATGCCTCCTACACCTACTTCTTGGACGACAGCAAAGACGAGGGGGTGGATATCTACTCAGATATGTACCTGGGCGTGGGCGAAACATTGAGCTCCGGCGAGAGTAAGCTTGTAACGGTAAACTACATCGGAGCCCAGGAGTTTCCTTTTCTGCATCGTGAGGAAACTCCCGATGTACTAGGGCCTTACTTCAAAAAATCAGCCAGTAAGCCTAATATTGTCATCATTGTGGTGGAGGGGCTGGGCAGAGCATTTACTGGTGAAGATCCCTACCTGGGAAGTTTCACGCCTTTTCTGGACTCGCTGTCCAGCAAGAGTCTGGTCTGGGCCAACTTCCTGAGTGAGGGTGGACGTACGTTTGCGGTACTTCCTTCCATACTGGGATCTGCCCCTTTTGCCAAATCGGGCTTCAATGACCTGGCGGATAAGATACCCGCCCATTTCAGCCTGATGAATGTCCTGAAGAAAAATGGCTACAGTAGTTCATTTTACTACGGTGGTAATAGCAGCTTTGACAATATGAATGTATTCCTGCGCAAGGCAGGCATCGGGGAGATTTACGACGAGTCATCCTTTGGCAGCGGGATTCCCAAGATGCCATCGAGCAATGGCTTTACCTGGGGCTACGACGACCGGGAACTTTTCAACCATTTTTTCCGGACAAACTCCCAGGCTATCGGCACCCCTAAGCTGAACATCATCCTGACGGTCTCCATGCACAGCCCCTTTCTGATCAATAATCAGGAGGTATATATGTCGAAGGTAGAACAAAGAATGACGGAGCTGGCTTTCTCGGAAGAGCAGAAAGAAAAGACCCGCCCCTACAAGCAGATGCTGTCGACGATCCTGTTTACGGATGGGGCGCTGCGCGACTTCTTCCGGAAGTACAGCCAGCGGACCGACTTCCAGAACACCATCTTCCTCATCACGGGTGACCACCGCATGCCCGAGATCCCGATGACTACCAAGATAGACCGGTACCACGTGCCTCTCATTATCTACTCACCACTACTCAGTCGCACGGCCTATTTCCGGTCCATCTCCACCCATTTTGACATTACCCCATCGCTGGTCGCCTTTCTGTCCAATAACTATGCTGTGAGCCGCCCCGCCGTTACCAGTTGGCTGGGTACGGGTATTGATACGGTACGGCAGTTCCGCAATGTCCATTCGTACCCCTTCATGGTAACCAAGGCCGAAATGGTCGACTACATCATGGGCAACTACATGCTGAGCCGGAACGAACTGTATGACATATCGGCCAATATGGATCTTAGTCTGATTGATGATCAGTCCAAAAGAAGCAGTCTGCAAAGTACCTTTGAGCTGTTCAAGCAAAAGAACAGCCGCATCCTGAATGGTAGCCGGCTGGTACCTGATTCGGCACTGGTGAAGTTTAATCTTTAGGGACTGTACCTGCGACCACGCCCTGGTAGTACTCGTCCAGGATACGCGCCATCATGGGCTGGTACACTTTCCAGAAAAACTCGTTGCGGTCGGCCAGGGTGGCACTATGCATAAACAGCGGCACTACCCGCTCAATCCACTTAAAGTAGGCTGACTGGAGCTTTACGGGGTTGTCGCTGTAATCACCGGCAAAGTAGTAGAACTGATAATCGGGAGCTTTATGCATCAGTACCGCCGGGAAGCGGGTCGAAAGGCCGTGGCGGGTCAACAGACTTTTGCCCCGGGCATTGGCTCCGATCTCATAGTGGGCGATGGCCTGGTTGATGCGGGGATCAAAGAGTAATACATCAAACCAGTACGCGTACCTGGCCCTGCCTGGCAGTCCAAACTGATCACGCCCCTGCTGTGTCGGTACCAGGTGCGGCACCTCCTCGTCGAGATGCGTTTCGTTCTCAAGCACCACCACTTCCTTCGTATCTTTGACGAAGGCGATGCCTGAGCGCCTGTAGTTCCAGTGTCCGTGTCGGCGCTTGTGGTCGCTGATCAGCCAGCGGGGTATTTCGGGATTGGTGGAATCAAGGGAACTGAAGTACCGGCCGATCCAGCCCGTCCAGCGCATCCCAAACTCCCGCTCAAAGCGCCCCCGGATGGTGGTACTGGTAGGTGAGTTGATGGCGTTGAACTCCAGCAGGATCAGCTTTTTGTTCTTCTTCATGCTCTTCAGAAAAAAGATATCCTGCTCACTCATCCCCCCATAGATCATACCCGCCCGTCCGGCTCCACTATCAGTGGGAAACCATTCCTGCTTATATACGCCGTAGGTATCGGTATAGTAGGCGAGGTCACAATCGCGGCTGAGCTGCTCCAGCTGATCGTTGGTGAAGCGCTCCAGACCTTTTACTTTATAAAGCTGGTTATCTTCCGGAAAGAAACCGAAATAGTCGTTGAGGTCGTAGAGGCGGGTGCGGGTTTTGGTGAAGCGGTTGTGCCTCAGCATCCAGGTCAGGGAGCTATGCTTGGGGGCATCGGGCGTAAGTACTGTCTTGTCCACGATGGCAGCTACCAGCTTACGCTTGGGAGTCAGGAACCACGCCAGCCACAACCAGAAGGGAATAGTGAACAGAAAGTAAAAGAGGAGTCTGACGGGAGAGATTTTCATCATGAAGCTACTGATTAGAATCGGCGCTGGTAGGTAAAGCCGGCGCTAAGCTGCGAGCCCCGGGAGCCTCTGGACAGATCTTCATTAAACCACGTGGCCGTCAGCTGGAGTACATTAACTTTCTGGAACCTCCGGCTGTACCATACATCCACCTTCCTTGAGTTGAGGCGCTGCTGCTGCCGGTCCAGTAGTACGCTCCGGTTTTCGTCCGGCGATATACCCGACCCTACACCCAATGACACAAAATCATCAGCCGTATTGAAGTAGTAGCGGGTGGTAAGGGTATAGCTATGGGATACTTTCCTGTTGTCAGGTACCAGGTACGTCCGCAGATTGAACCAGTAGTTACTATAGTACTTACCTACTGATGACGTAAATATCCAGGTAGCGGTAGAGAACTTGAGGTACCTGAACCCTACTTCCCCCTCGAAGCTTTGGGGGAGGTTGGCATATAGGGAGTAGCCCCCCCTGAAACGGGGGAATATAGGTTCGTTGAACGAGTACCCTACGTTGACGTAGCTATAAAAGGTGGGGCTGATACGGGGGTAGGCGTCCGCCTCCAGCTGCAGGCCATTGGTACCGAAGCGGTTGGCATAGTTGACGCGACCTATGATAATTCCCCGCCCGGTCCGGTAGCCGTAGGCTATATTGGCTATGTGCCAGGGCGTGTCGTGCAGGGCTGAGTTGTAGTTTTTGTCAAAGTAGAAGTAATCGTACCCGACGGTAAGCTGCCGCAGTGAAGCCTGCTCCCGGATCCTGACCTCAAGTTCTTTGGACACGGTACTGCGGGGGAACCTGACATGGATGTCATTGATCAGCGAAAACGCCTCCGGGTATTCTTTCAGATCATACAGCGCCTGGGCTTTCCTGAGCATAAGCCCCTCGTCATCGGGAAAAAATGTGAGGGCCTTGTTGATGTAGGTAAGTGCTTCATCCGGATCTTTGGCTTTGTATTCCAGCCCAATGTAGCTGTTGAGTGCCTCTCTGTCTCCGGGTGTCTTCTCAAGTACCTGATCCAGTTCTTTCCGTGCCTGGTCCAGACTATCCGTGAGTATGTAGATCCGGCCCAGCAGTACCCGCATCTGGACCTGCCCGGGTTCCTTCTGGATTGCCTGCCGGATCAGGCGCAGGGCTTCGGTGTAGTCTTTGCGAACATAGGTGGCTAACTGAGCCCTTCGATGTAGCTCCGCGGAGCTGAGCTCTACCTGAGCCAGGGCTACCCCCGACAGGAAAGTAAGAAAGACAGGAAATAGTACCGAGTAAAAGTTTCTCACAGTGGATTGGTTCTAAAAGTCAGCATGGACCTCATATGTCAAGTAGCCCGGTAGTTAGAATCACGTACCCAGAGAAGTTGCTTCACCTCCGAAAAGTCCAACTCCAAAAGCTGAATTGGGCACGAAATTTGATCTAACTCACCTGTTGATGTGGATTCATACCAGATCAACCAGCCTCCTCTTTCAAGCAAATAACATGCCTTATTTCGCACCCGCAGGTGTATATATCAGGCTATGTACGTATCCAAATCCACTTAAAGGTTGCTGAATGATCTGAACTTGAATTGCTTACGCGTGAGCAATGGAGTCTGCACTTCACCCTTAGTCTACTTGGTGCAGTAGGTACCTGATATCATTTCGCATATTTTAAGTTTCAGTACATAGTCCCAGAGTTCAATTTTGGCATAAGCCATATCTTACCATTTGACACTACTTAATGATCTACTGGTTTACATACTTCGGTGGAGGCGCTCACAATTTTCAATACTCGTTACTTATTTTCTTCATTCTGCTATTTACCAGCATCAGCCTGGCTTTTTTTATACTCACCCTACTAAGCATCAAAAGCCGGAAGATGCGGCAGCGGCGAGACAAAGAGCTGAATGAGCTGTGCGAAACAGTATTTAACTCCATCATGTTCGAAGAGCGGCTCTCCAATGAGGCGGAGGATATTCTGGATGATCTTCTTTCGGACGCTACCGAAACGCAGTTTCTGGTGAACGAACTGGTGGGGCTTACAAGGCAGTTTACCGGAGAGGTAGCCGACAAGCTCCGGGAGTTTTACCAGCGGGAAGAACTGGTTGAGTTTTCTCTGGATAAGCTAAAAACCGGGGATAAGAAGGCCATTCTGATGGGGATCGAGGAGTTGATGGAGATGAACGTTACATCAGCCATTCCGGCTCTGGCCTCGCTATTACAAACCGAAGAAGATGAAGAGATACAGGGCCACGTGCACCTGGCCATCCTGAACCTGAACCCTGATCAGGGATTCAGGTACCTCAACGAAGCCAACAAGTACCTGTCGGAGTGGCATCAGCTGACGATCATAGCCCTACTGGACCGAAAGGACTACTACGATGTACCGTATCTGGATAAATGGCTGACCAAAAATGACTCACTGATTATCTTTGGCTGCCGGCTTATCCGCTTCACCAAGTCACTGATCGAGATCCCCCTGCTCAAGGAACTGGTTACCACTACCCCGCCTCACGTAAAGGTAGAGGTAGTCAGGACGCTGGGGGTGCTGGAGGCTAATGACGCAGGTCCGCTCCTCATGGATATTTACCCCCACGAAAACGAAGAAGTAAAATTAGCCATTCTGGAAGCACTCTCCCAGTTCGGAGATCCGGCGGCCTTACCCTTCCTGATCGAATGTACCATCCGTGAGCCCTTCAGGATACGCATGGCAGCCATCCGAGCCATCGATAAGACCGGAGGAGGAACCGAAGCCATGAAGCAGCTCCATTCCTTACAGGACACCCAGATCGATAAAATTATCAGACACGTTAGCGATACCCGCATCTAGTCATGGAATTCATTACTTTTCTTCTGACCGAAGTTTACACCAAGGGGCTGCTGCTCTACTGCATCACCGTGCTGCTGATTACCCTTATACTGGGGATCATCTCTTTTGTCACGCTCAGGAAGTACCTGCGCGAAAACCGCCGTATCGACTACGCCGATGTAGTACTCTCTACCCTCACTCCCTCTATCTCACTGGTGGCACCGGCCTATAATGAGGGCAAAACCATCGTAGAAAACATCCGCTCGCTCCTGTCGATCCACTACGCCAGCTACGAGGTAATCATCGTAAACGACGGCAGCAGGGATGACACTTTACAGAAAGCCATCGAAGCCTACCAACTGGAAGTAGTTGACTTTGCCGTCAACGAAGAACTGGTGTCGAAGTCTATCCGGAATATTTATAAATCCTCCCTCCCCGCCTTCCGGAATCTGATAGTGGTAGACAAAGAAAACGGGGGCAAAGCGGACGCCCTCAACGCGGGTATTAATGTATCGTCAGGCCGGTTTGTGGCGTGTATCGATGTGGACTGTGTACTGGCGCAGGATTCGTTACTAAAGATGGTAAAGCCATTTCTGGAAGGTAAAACCCGAGTGATTGCCACCGGAGGTGTTATACGTATCGCCAACTCCTGCGTCATAGAACACGGTAGTATAGTGGAGGTTAAGGTACCTGACTCATTTCTGGCGAGGGTACAGGTACTTGAGTACCTCCGGTCTTTTCTGATGGCCCGCATGGCCTGGGGACGGATCGATGGCCTCCTGCTCATATCGGGCGCCTTCGGCATGTTTGACCGGGAGATCGTAGTGAAAGCCGGGGGCTATAATCCCAAAACCGTAGGCGAAGACCTGGAACTGGTCGTGCGCATGCGGAGGTACATGATTGAAAACAAGCTCCCCCATACGGTCAGGTTTATTCCCGACCCCCTCTGCTGGACCGAAGCCCCCGAGAGCATTACCATCCTGAGCCGTCAGCGCAACCGCTGGATGCGGGGCACCATCGAGACTCTGCTCCTACACCGGAAAATGTTTCTGAACCCTGCCTACGGCAAGCTGGGACTAATCAGCTACCCCTACTGGCTGTTTTACGAGTTCCTGGCGCCGCACATTGAGTTTTTTGGCTTTCTGATTCTCCTGACGCTTTCGGTACTGGGCCTGGTCGACTGGACCTTCTTTCTCAGCCTGATGGGCATGGTCTATGCCTTTGTCATCATGTTCAACCTGTTTACCCTGCTGGCTGAGGAGTTTACGTACTTTCAGTACAAGCGCTTTCGTGACCTGTTCAAACTTATCCTGACGGCTTTCCTGGAGCCTATCCTGTTCCATCCCTTCCTGGTAATATCGGCCATTCAGGGCAATCTGGATTTTCTGGAAGGCAAGAAGACCTGGGGCGAAATGACCCGGAAAGGATTTACGAAAGAGGCTCCTACGGCGAAGCCCGTTCTGCCCCAAAAAGAAGAGAGCCTTCGGCACAGTGACTGAAAGCTCTCTTGAGTAGGATTGGACTGGTAGTAGTTATTTTTCGAGCTCTTTCCTGAGTAACTCTACCGATAGCAGGAATATACGCATAAGTTTATCGAAGCTAGACCGGATGGCAGCCAAATCATCATGGGATGCGGCCTGCTCTTCCATGTATTTCAGCAGGCCCTGCTCTTTTACACCCATCAGGGCAAAAGAACTACTGAGCTTATGGGCTCTCTTCATGATCAGGTCATAGTCTCCTTCCTGAATAGCAATTTCGAGATTGCCCATATCTTCCGGTGTTCTGGAGAGGTACAGCTCTATCATCTCCTTCTCAAACTCACTGGATCCGTCCGAAAAGTTTTTTAGATAAGCCAGGTCAATCACATTCGCCTCTGTATCAACCTCCACACCTGGCTTAGGGGCAGCATTTGCCATATGTATGAATTGGGTAATTTTAAGATAGAGTTCTTTGGGAGCCTGAGCAATTGTTGTCAGCTCCGACCAATCCGTGCAGCAGTCTTCAACGGTTTCTCCGTTGGCCCCGTTTACAGCGGTTGTAATAAGCGCCTCGTACAGCTTCAGGGTCCGTTGTTCTTTTTTGGAAACGATGTGCGAAGCGACCTCCTGAGCCAGGGTACGAAGTGTAAGCTCCTGCTCTTCCGATAGCTTGTTAGCTTTATGATCCAGTATACAGAAGGTACCTAAGGCATTACCCTGAGGATCCACGATGGGATAGCCCGCATAAAAACGAATGGCAGAAGATCCCGCGACCAGGGGAGTACTTTTGAACCTATCATCCTCCGAAGCGTCCTCTACTTCAAACAGGGTGCCGCTCCCGATGGTATAGTGGCAGAAAAACTGGTGACGATCTATATGATCCAGGTCAAGCCCTTGCCTGGACTTAAACCAGACCTTTTCCCTATCAACCAGCGTAATTAAGCAAATGGGTACTTTGCAGATGACAGAAGCCAGATGGGTCAGACGATCAAATTCTGGTTCGGCTACGGTAGTCAGGATCTTGTAGTTTTTCAGGGCTTTTAGTCGCTGAGGTTCATTGACCGGAACCGGCAGTGTTTTTAACATATAGTGTATAATAGTGTTACAGAAAGAGGTATTGGTTATTATCAGCTTATGTCAGGCACGCATTGGTAAGTACTGCTATGCCCCGTTTCAAATCATATACTACTGCATCCGGAGCCGGGGCGGTACAGTTGGACGGGCCGCTTTGGCCCAGGTATAGGCAAACACCTGATACCCTACTAGTCTGATGTTGTCCTTCCCCTCAAAATCGGCCGCATTGTACTGATTAAGTATATCCGTATACGCGTCGCCAAAGGTGTAATTGCCTCCGGCCTCACTGTAATAGGAGTACATGTAATCGGGCTCCGCACTGAACAACACTATAACATCCATGACCTTGTTCTGCCGGCGGGCAGCCTGGCCCAGGTGCGCGAGCCGGCTCTGCATGTAGCCAAACTCGGGTGTACTCCGGTAGGTATGTACCATGATCCGGTCCAGCCAGTGTACCAGCGTATCGGCCTGCTGTGCTTCCTGGTCAACCGGATTGCGAAACCACCCTATATACGCTTCAGCCATCACGGGCGTGGTTGTACTACGCATGGATTTCATATGATCCACAAAGCAGGCAAAATCACAGTCTTCTCCCTCATTCCACCACTCCCTTTCCAGATTATATACCGTAAAGCGCTCGTTCGTATCAGCCCGGGAAGCATTATACTCGTTGGTCTGTATGAAGTTATTCCGAGAGCCCCGCACGGCCGCTACCTGACTGATCCCGTAGGTAAGCCGTGTCTTTCGGATAAAGCGCCCCAGTACGGCATACTGCTCATTGGCCATCACAGTATTGAGGTCATAGAGGCTGATGGCATTAAAGCCGTTACACACACACCACCTGAGCAGCGAATCCTCCCTAGCGGTATCACCCAGTATATCCAGCATATTATTAACATACACTCCTCTATAAGCAGGAGTGAGCATAGGCTGGAGCGGCGGACATAACGATAGGTTTTGATTCCCCGGCTTCACGGTGGGCATCGTCAGGTGGCAACTTGCCATCACCAACCCTATTAACATACAGATTATCAAGCGCGTGCTCTTCATACAACAGGTAGGCTTTTCACTGAGCACACTCTGTACCTTTAAGCAAAGAGCATGCCAGTTGTTAACATATTCTTAAAATCGTACTAATCCAACAGTACCTTATGCAGTAACTAGCTGTAGCACCTTATAGTCCTTCAGCCAGCCACTATTTCTGTCAATGCCTAAGCGTCGGCTCATCTATTGCACCGCCCTGCGCTACTCTTCTGCCCGCTGAGGCTATACCATTAAAAATACTTCATTATCTTGCGGACCTAGTCAAAAGACCGACGTATGACATTCCGACGTTTCGTAGAACTCTGGACACACCGCTACCATAAGTACTCCCATATATTCAAAGCCCACGCCATGGGCTACCAGGCCTGGCTCTACTTCTCCCGGAAGAAACAGCAACTACCCAAAGGCTCCGAACTGGTGGCCGTAGTACGTACTGAGCATTTTGGAGATATTGTGGCCGCCGAGCCGCTTTCGCGGCATATCCGGGCGCTGCACCCCAAGGCCCACATTGTGTGGTTTGTGAAGCCAGCCTTCCGGGAGCTGGTGGAGACCAATCCAAATGTGGATGAAGCCTACGGAGAGTTGTGTGTGACGGAGCGAAGAGTGCTGCTGGAGACCAATGTCTTTGATAAGGTGTACCCGCTTCAGTTCCGGAATAATAATCATTGCCCCAGGTGTCAGGTGTTTCTGGACAATCCTATTTCGGATGCGGCGGGTATTAACGTTCACACGTACTTTAACTACGGAAATCTGCTCGAAGTATTTGCCCAGACGGGCGGCGCATCCATGCCGGCTGATGATCAGCCCCGCCTGTACTTGCAGGACCGGCACCGGCAGAAGGTCGATGCACTGAACCTGCCTGATTCCTTTATAGTCATTCATTGCCAGTCCAACTACGCACCCAAAGACTGGCCCGCCGAGCGATGGGTGGAGCTGGTCAACTGGCTGCTGGATACCTACCCCTACCAGGTCGTAGAGATAGGCCTGCGCAGCAATCTGGACATACAGCGGGAAGGCTACCATAACCTGTGCGGCAAGTTAACCATCCTGGAGACGAGCGAAGTAATACGCCGCGCTGCCTACTTTATCGGGCTCGACAGCGGTCCTTCGCACCTGGCCAATGCCACAGGTACCTATGGCTTCGTACTGATGGGAGCACTGGGCGACTTCCCGGCTTACAACCCGTACTCGGGCAGCTACGGACGGGGCGAAAACTGTGTCCTGATCCGGGAGGAAGGCAAACCCTGTGCGCAGCTACCCGTCGAGAAGGTAAAGCAGCCCATTGCCGAGGTACTTTCTAAAGAAGTACTCAAAGGCTAGATGGCGTAGTTGCGGGCCCCAAAAATAGCGCTACCCACGCGCACCAGGGTACTCCCCTCCTCTACGGCTATGTGGTAGTCGCTGCTCATGCCCATGGATAGCTCCCGCATGGTTACCCGCTCGCTCTGGTACGTCCTGAACTGTTCAAACAGGCTTTTGAGCCGCCTGAACTCCTTCCGGATCTGGGTATCGTCGTCGGTGTTGGTAGCCATTCCCATCAGTCCTACGATACGGATGTGGGTAAGCTGCTCAAGCTCCGGCGAGCCAAGTATCTCTACGGCCTCCTCTTCTGACAATCCAAATTTGGTCTCCTCCTCGGCGATGTACATCTGCAGCAGACAGTCAATGACCCGGCCTGCCTTAGCCGCCTGTTTGTTGATTTCTTTCAGGAGTTTAAAGCTGTCTACCGAATGAATAAGCGACACAAAGGGCACAATGTACTTGATCTTATTAGACTGCAGGTGCCCGATCATGTGCCACTCGATGTCTTTGGGCAGCGCCTCGTACTTGGCGGCCATTTCCTGTACTTTGTTTTCGCCGTACCGCTTAAAACCCGCCTCATACGCTTCCATCAGTACCTCTACAGGCTTCGTTTTAGTGACTGCTACCAACCGGGCCCTTCCGCCCAGCCCTTCTTCGATATGTGCAATATTCGCTCTGATGCTCATTTTGATACAGTGTTACTGTTATTGCCCGCAGGCACTAAAAATTTATAATAAAATATTACGTTATATTTGTCCGGATAATGGTTTCTACTCAAGTAATAACTATATTAAGTTCACTACCAAAAAACCTCTGATTCCGTATGGATTACAATCAAGAACAGAAGCAAGACCGTAAGAATCTTCTGTGGGCCGCCCTGGCTGTACTGGCTCTTCTTAACTTGGTGCTGCTGTACTTTTTCTACCAGGAAAGACAGGAAAATGTAAACAAAGATACAATCATTGCCGCCAAGACCGAAGAAGTACTCAATACCAAAACCAAGCTGGACTCGATATCAGTACAATTGGACGCCAAAATTGCGGAAATCCAGCAACTCGGAGGCAGTGTGGACTCACTGGTAGCCCTGAAAGAACAACTCGAACGGGATAAACAGAACTTAAGAATTAGTAACGCTTCGTCCATAAAACAGTACGAGGGCAAGATCCGCTCCTACGAAGCCGTACTGGCCCAGAAAGACCAGGATATCCGTAAACTACGGGAGGAACTGGGTATAGTCACCAGCCGCAACGAAGAGCTTAGCCAGAAGGTAACCGGCCTGCAGAGCGAACGTCAGGCCCTTAGCGACTCGGTCACTACCTACTCGAGCCGTAACCGGGAGCTAAGCGAAAAGGTAAGCCTGGCCTCAGCCCTACGGGCGGAAGAGATTTCGGTCAATGCCATTACGACCAAAGGCAAGGAGCGCGAAGGCGGCAGCTTCAGGGCCCGCCGGGTGGACAAGATCAAGGTAAACTTCCGCCTGGGTGAAAACCCCATTGCCCAGCAGAATCAAAAAGAAATATACCTGCGTATCCTGGATCCCAACGGAGCGGTGCTGTCGGATATGGCTACCGGCTCGGGCGCCTTCATGCACAACGGCCGCGAAATCCTATATAGCTCTAAGGGAGCCGTAAACTATACCAACAGCCGCCAGGCCGTTGATATCCTGTACGGTCGGGGTGGTACACCGCTGAAAGAAGGCAAATACACCGTAGAACTATACAGCGAAGGCTTCAAAATTGGTCAGAGCGACTTCACCATCAGGTAATTCGATCAGTTTCAGCTAATAATAGTACGAGCAGGGCTTGGAATTATGCATTCCAAGCCCTATTTTTGCACCCTCATTTTGAGACACAAGTATAATTATTTTACTTTCAAACAATTACCGTATGTCTAAGCAGTATGAAACGGTGTTCATTTTAACTCCCATCTTATCTGAGGCCCAGATGAGGGACGCCGTTGACAAGTTTCGCGATATCCTCACCAACAATGGAGCGAAGCTGGTGCATGAGGAAAACTGGGGATTGCGCAAGCTGGCCTACCCGATCCAAAAGAAAAACACTGGATACTACCAGTTATTTGAGTACACAGCCGAAGGTCCGGTGATTGATACGCTCGAAACTGAGTTCCGCCGTGATGAGCGCGTTATGCGTTTCTTGACCATTGCACTTGATAAGCACGCTATCGCCTATAACGAGAAGAAGCGCAAGGGCCTGGTAGGTAGAAAGAAGGAAGAAGCAACTGAAACAAAAACCGAAAACGAACAAGCCTAAGCTATGACACTCGTGAACGAACCGGTTGAAAAGAACGTCAACCGCAAAAAATATTGCCGCTTTAAGAAGTCCGGCATCAAATACATCGATTACAAAGATCCTAACTTCCTGCTGAAGCTCGTGAACGAGCAAGGTAAGATCCTGCCTCGCCGCCTTACCGGTACTAGCCTTAAGTACCAGCGTAAAGTATCGCAGGCCATTAAGCGGTCACGTCAACTGGCGCTGCTACCGTTCGTAACCGATCAATTGAAATAATAAAGGAAGGAGGTAGTCTAACACATGGAAATCATACTATTGACAGATATAGCCGGAGTAGGATACAAGAACGACATCGTAAGCGTAAAAGCTGGATATGGTCGTAACTATCTGATCCCACAGGGCTACGCTGTGCTGGCCAACGAAACCAATCGCAAGATTGCTAACGAGAACATTCGTCAGGCCTCTCACAAAGCTGAGAAACTTAAGAATGACGCAGCAGCGATTGCTGCCGGCATTGGCAACATGACCATCGATATTCCTGCAGTAGTAGGTGAAAGCGGCCGTATCTTCGGTCGTGTTACCAACACGCAGGTTGCTGATGCTCTGAAAGCTAAAGGTTTCGACATCGACCGCAAGAAAATCACAGTAGACGACGTGAAGAGCGTTGGTACTTATACTGCCGTGATCGACCTGCACAAAGAAGTAAAGCATAACGTTACCATCAACGTAGTACCTGCTGAAGAGTAGTACTTTCTTTGAAGTAACACGTATTAATAGCAACCCCTACCGGGTTGCTATTTTTTATTGGTGAAAAATCGCCATTCAGGAACAACTCCTGAGAAGAAAGCTGTTACTTTGTTACTGGCAGATACATACTGCCCGTATTTCCTCAGTCAAATGTTCGTAAGTACCGATGCATCTGTACATTCATATTCCTTTCTGCCGACAAGCCTGCCACTACTGTGATTTCCATTTCAGTACCAATACCAAACAGAAACGGGAAATCACTGAAGCCATAGCCCGGGAGATTGTTCTGCGGAAAGAGTACCTGCCTACCCCCGAGCTACAAACGATCTACTTTGGTGGTGGCACTCCTTCCCTACTTGATGAAGAAGAGCTCTCCCTCCTGCTGAATACCATCCATACGCACTTCTCGGTACGGTCTACCGCCGAGATTACTCTCGAGGCTAACCCGGACGACCTGACGGCCCCGAAACTGGAACAATTGCAGAAAGCGGGGATCAACCGGCTGAGCATTGGGATACAGTCGTTCGACGAAGCACACCTGAAACACCTGCATCGTATACACACCGCCGTGGAAGCGGGTGACAGTGTAAAGCGGGCGCAGGACCTGGGCATTACCAATATTTCAGTAGACTTGATCTACGCCATACCGGCCCCCGACCATGCTATTCTGAAAACAGATGTAGAAAAGGTACTGGCTCTGGATGTACCTCATATTTCGGCCTATTGCCTTACGGTAGAGCCACAGACGGTATTTGGCAACTGGCTCAAAAAAGGAAAGATCAAGCCCATTGACGAGGAATACGCGGCTCGACAATTTGAATACGTCGTCGAATCGCTGGCGGAAGGAGGCTATGAGCAGTACGAGATCTCCAACTTTGCCCGCAACAGCCACTACAGCCGCCACAACAGCGCCTACTGGCAACGGCGACCTTACCTGGGCGTGGGCCCCAGCGCTCACTCGTACGATGGCGCGAGCCGGCAATACAATATCAATAATAACGCGCAGTACCTTACGGCCCTGCAGAAGGATCAGATACCCGCTACCTACGAGCAGCTCAGCCCGGCCGACCAGGTCAATGAGTACCTGCTCACCGGCCTGCGTACCAAGTGGGGCTGCCGTCTGGACATGCTCAGCGAACTTTCGGAAGGAAGCTTCCTGTCGCGCCAGGGCAAGGAGATATTCCGTCTGATCGAAAGCGGCTGGCTCTACCTCCACGACGAGACCCTCCTGCTGACCGAATCCGGCAAGCTATTCGCGGACCGGGTTACCAGCGAGCTATTCGTGGAGTAGGCGGCGCTGGCACCATTTTGTTGAATCTCTCTGCTGTCCGGGCCGCTGGGCCTGATCAGTACTACCAAACGAGCGATTCAACCCCATGAAAACAGTAATTCTGCTCCTACTAGGCATAAGCCTCACCGCCGGGGCTCAGACCAATCAAAACAACAAGGTACCTGCGCTGGGTATCAATCTGGAAGGGTACTCCTACCCTTACCCCGTACATTTCCACCTTTTGGAGTCGCAGGGACAGCCGCTGCGCATGGCGTATATGCATCAGAAAACGTCCAAAGCGCGTAAGGGAACGGTAGTGCTGATGCACGGCAAGAACTTCAATGGGGCCTACTGGGGCGAAACCATGAAGTACCTGCTGGATAGCGGCTACGACGTATTTGTACCAGATCAGATCGGCTTTGGCAAGTCTACCAAGCCGGATCACTACCACTACACCTTTCAGCAGCTGGCCCTCAACACCAAGAGCATTATTGATTCGCTGGGCATCAGAAAAGTGGTAGTACTTGGACACTCCATGGGCGGTATGCTGGCTACGCGATACGCGCTGATGTTTCCAGAGCAGGTAGAGAAGCTGATTCTGGAAAATCCCATCGGCCTGGAAGACTGGAAACTGAAGGTACCCTATCAGCCCGTGGAGAGCTGGTATAGGAGCGAGCTCAAAAAAACCTACGAAGGCCTCAAAAAGTACATGCTGACCAGCTACTACGATAACAAATGGAGGCCGGAGTACGACCCCTGGCTAAACCTATCGGCCGCGGTACTTGATAGCCCCGACTACCCCCGCTACGCCTGGAACGCCGCCCTCACCTACGATATGATCTTTACACAGCCGGTACGGCACGAATTCAGGTTCCTGAAGGTACCTACCGTACTCATCATAGGGCAGCGGGACAAGACAGCGCTGGGCAAGGATCTGGTCAGTGAAGCCGTAGCCAAAACTATGGGCAACTATGCCACGCTGGACCAGGAGGTAGCTCAGGAGATACCCAACAGCCGCCTCCTCGAGCTGGAAGGAATTGGTCACCTCCCCCACATCGAGAACTTCCCGCTATTCAAAGAGCACCTGAGCAAAGCGCTGGAAAAGTAGTAGTACCTGTAAAAATAGAGAGGCAGCCCGTGTTGTACAGGCTGCCTCTTTTAGCTTAGGATATTGAGTACTGTTACTTTTTCTTCTCCATGAGCGCTTCCACGGCCGTGGCCAGGTACACCATGGGAGCATTCCAGTTGATCGCGATTTCGTTGGAGGCATACGAGCAGTCATCATCCGTGAAGGACTCATCGGCAAAGTTGCTCGTGTACGTTTTGCACTTATCCTGCTGTCCCGGATTAGGACCGCCCGATAGCAGTCCCGGCACGGGCTCCTCGATACCATCGGCCACGGATGGGCGGTGGTGTGGGCGCATGGGCGTCTTATGTCCAAAACCAGTCAGGAACGAGTACCCGGTGGCATTACGGCCCATGATATAATCCAGGTTACCGAGTGCGGCATGGAGGTACTTGCGGTCGCCGCTGAGCTGGTAAGCCTGTATGAGCGTGATACCCTGATTGGCCGCGACAGCGCTACTTCCCCAGATATAGTCCCCCTTGGTCTTGCCCATGACCGTATGATACGGCTGCTTGTCCAGATCCGTAAGCAGATCATCGGCAAATTTCAGGAGTACCTGCTTGGCCTGATTGACGTGCTGCGCTCCACCGGCAGGTAGCTTTTTCTGCGAGCGGGCCAGCGTGTAGTAGGCCAGCGCCCGCACCTGATTCCAGGAAGGCAATTGCAGCGTGGCATCGGGAAACAGGTTGATTCCCTGGAGGTACTTGTCCTGTCCGGTGGTTACGTATAGTTCGGTAGCCGCCCATATCCATTCGTCCTCTCCGTTACGGTCCTGGTAGCTACCTGTGGATACGTCCGGATCAAACTGCTTGTTCATTTCGTTCTGATCGTACAGCACATTCGGGTTTTTCTTCACCCAGTCCCAGCCCTTGAGAGCAGCCGTACGGCAGGAGTCGGCCAGTCCGGGGAGCTCCTTCTTGTAATTGTCCAGAATTCGGGCCGCCTGTGCTGTTACAGCTATGAAATTGAGCGTAGCGATCGTATTCTTCTGAATGACGTACCGGGGCTTCGTAGCTTTATCAGGCATCACCATACCGTCAAAGCTAGGATTGGTGAGCTTGTGGTACACGCCTCCGTCATTGGGGTCCTGCATGGTCAGCATCCAGCGCAGGTTGTACAACGTCTCGTCGAGCAGATCGGGTACCTGGTCACCACTTTCGGGTATGTTCACATCCAGCCCCCGGGTGTACTGCGGAAAATCCTCGTACAGCGAGAGCAAGGTACCCACCGTAATACCTGAGTTAACAATGTACTTGTTGTAGTCACCGGCATCGTACCAGCCCCCGGGCGAAGAGATCATTGAACCAGCCGGACGCTCAGCCGAAGCCGCTGACGGATGGATCAGGACCTGGTCGTCGGGATGCCCGGCTGGCCGGGCCCACTTCCCGGCGTACTTTTCGGGTAGAGGCGTCGAAATGCGCTGGTAGTAGAATCCTTTGAGCGAAGCGGCCGCTACCTCGCGGTGTACGGCGGGCTTGATGGAGAACGAATACGAAGTACCTACGCCTGGGATCTCGACTACATAGTTCCCCCTTTTCGTAAAGCCTGAAAAATCAGCAATCCGACTCTTCTTGCCCGAATGCTGATTGCTACGGGGCGCGCTCAGGGTACCTTTAAATACAACCTTGTTGCTCCCGGCTTCCTTGATCTGGAACGGCCCCTGTGCCTCTTCCCCCACTACTACGGCTACCTTGGGAGCATCGGGATAATATCCAATCTGATTCAGGCGAATCTTCTCGGTAGGTGTTTGTGCTACTGACGAACCGATCGTTCCGGCCAGTAGTACCAGTAAGGATTTAACCTTGTGCATAAAATTAATATAAGTTGCGGCCAATGTTGTCTGGTAAGCGGTCGGCTCCATTAAGCCCGCTTAGGACCTACCGAATCGTATACGATTACTTTCTCCCACAGATGTGAATAGTCATCGACGAATTTCAGGTGAATCGGGTGCTTCTGGTATACTTCCTGCTCTTCCAGGTTGTCGAATAAGCATAGCCATGATATAGAGTACCCGCGCTCGATTACATCCCGGTTGGTAGTAGCCGGCGTACCGATGTGTACCATCCGGATGGTAGGTACCTTAGAAAGCTTCTCCAGTCCTTCCATCAGCTTGGCCTTGTCCGCGGCACTACCCGCATTTTTCAGATAAAAATAAACATGGTGGACAAAAAGTTCTTTTTTGGGAGCAGCCGCTGTGGATGCAGCTACTGCACCGGTAGCAATGGTGGTACCTACACCGGCGAGAGCCGATGCCTTCAGAAACTTGCGACGGGACGTGTTTTTCATTGTTTAATAAGGGATTATGAATTCAGGACAAAAAGCGTAAAAGTTTCTAAAAGTACTTAAATTAGGGATATACAAAAAGCCACGGAACCGGCCCGTGGCTTTTTGTATGGATTTCTGATAAAATAGCACTACTACTTCAGCTTCGCAAATTCGGCTTCCAGAGCCTTCATGTCAGCATCTGAGATATGATCGGAATCTATCACCAACCGGTAGCGAAAAGTAGTTGACTCCCCATTTTTCAGCTTAAAATTCAGTACTTCCTTGCCGTTGGTGAAGGCTTTGGCACCCAACGGATTTACCGCAAACAGGCCGTAGCCGCGCGCGTGCCAGTAAGCAGGGTACCCTACATTTTTGGGATGATCAATGATAGCTACGCTAATTTTCTCTTCGCCTATCTTGCCGCGCAGGTTTACCCAGCTGGCACGCTTGCTCCATACATCTTCGCCTTCTACCCCTTCACTACTTCGGTAATTCCCCGTTATTCCTTCGTTGTTCATGACGGGTACTTTAGTAGCTACTCCACTGGCATCCGTATAGATCTCCGGCTTGTTGGAAGGGTGTTCCAGCTCCCGGGCTACCCGTATGGCAAACATACCGTCTTTTACATCCGGAAACTCCACCTCACCGTTAGCGGCCGTCAGGGTAGTGATGCGGTCTACAACCCGGCGTTCACCCAAAGCACTAAAGAGGTAGGTAGTTTTCTCCTTCAGCATCACGTTCCCGTCCTTATCCAGCCAGTCGGCCGTGACGGCCAGCTCTCCCTTCCGTTTGCCACTCTTTATGGATTGTATACCCGTATGTACAATAGTCCCGTAGGTACTGTTAGGCCGGGGAGGCGTGTTCGAATTATTCCAGAAGTCGTGCTTGTTGACGTCTTCGTAGTTGAGCCAAACGCCCACGTGGTGCGGGTGGTCTACGCGTTCACCCGGACGTGGGTCCAGGGGCCACCCTCTGGTCACGAGTTTGCCGTGGGAGGTACGGATGGGGTACAGCACGGCTTTCTTGAGCTTATCCGGCCCCGGATAGATGTAGGAGGTAAATGGCTTGCCATCTACGATTATATCTACTTTTTTGTCCGCTTCGTAATGAACCAGGTCCACACGCTGAGCACTGGCGGCACTCGTCAGCAGAGCCAGCGAAAAGATAGCCGCAGCTCTGGCGGCAGGTAGTGTCTTGATCTTCACAGCTATTAGTAAATAAGGGTTGAATAATATCTGAGGCAGTGCCCCTATGACATCAAACTTACAAGACAAGGAGTATATTGGAGTCGAAAACGTTTGAAAATTTTGATCTGAAGAAGCAACTCCCCCAGAACCGAAGCTCAGGGGGAGTCACGTATTCAGTAGCGGGTAAAGCAATTACTTTACTTTGGCAAAGTCAGCCGCCAGTGCATCCAGGTCAGCATCAGCCAGGTCCTTGGAGTCAACAACTAAACGGTACCTGAATGTCTTGGATTCTCCTTTCTTTAATTGGAAGTTCTGCGCTTCTTTTCCATTGGTAAACTCTTTGGTACCCATTGGATTTATGGCAAACAGACCATAGCCACGGGCATGCCAGTACGATGGATAGCTAACGTTCTGTGGATGGTCAATGATGGCTACGTTTACTTTTTCGTTGCCAATTTGCCCGGTAAGATTAGTCCATACCGAACGCTTGGCCCATACATCTTCTCCTTTCACTCCTTCCTTGTTTTTATAGCTTCCCGTTACGCCATTGTTGTTAAGAGCGGGTACTTTGGTAGCTATACCACTCGCATCCGTAAACAGCTCAGGCTTGTTGGAAGGATGTTCGAGCTGGCGGGCCAGTCGGATAGCAAATACGCCTTCCTTGGAATCCTTAAAAGTAACATCCCCTTCTGGTGCGGTAAGGGTTGTAATCCGATCAATGATCCGACGGTCCCCCTCTGCCCGGAAAATGTACGTAGTCGTTTCTTTGAGTGTCAACCCTCCGTCCTGATTGATCCAGTCCGCAGTCACGGTCAGTTCACCCTTACTTTTGCCACTTTTCATGGACTTGATACCCGTATGATGGATATCCCCGTACTTATGTTTGGTACGGTCCACAGCATTGGAGCTGTTCCAGAAATCATAGCCGTTCACATCGCCATGGTTGAGCCACACTCCCACGTGGTGCGGGTGATCTACCCGCTCGTCAGGACGCGGGTCCATCGGCCAGCCACGGGTGATGGCCGTTCCTTTCGCCGTTAGTACCGGGTACAGCACAGCTTTACGCAACACCTCCTGACCCGGATAGATGTAGGCCGTAAAAGGCTTGCCGTCTACCGTTACTTCGACTTTCTTATCCGCCTGATTATGGACCAGATCCACACGCTGAGCATTGGCCGCACCTCCCCATAGCCCTATGGCTAAAGTCGCAGCTACACTGGCTTTAGTAACTATTTTTGAATACACGTTAGCAAGAGTTATAGGTTGAAGAGAAGAAAGTATCCGGCAGCCCAGTGGCTGCCGGATACTGGTGCAGCGCTATTAGCTGATGACGATGTCCGTCTTCTTGGTATCCCAGGTGATACGCTTACCCGTATGCATAGCCTGAGTAGCCATGATATTGGCAACGGAGTGGTTGAAGCCGGCACGAGCAGGAGCATTGGGCTCCTTGCGGCTGCGAATACATTCCATCCAGTTGCGCATGTGCAGCGATGTCATCGGATCCGAACCGGTGTTGGCCGAGGTTTCGATCTTCGGCCCCTGCTTAAGCTCCATCTTGGGCAGCAGGTTAGCCTCCATACCCATGGACTTGGCTGGTCCGGCCTGCAAGCCTCCCTCCGGGGTAATCTGGTTGGTATCCAGGTTGATCATACCACCATTCGAGTAGTAGTACTCCTTCACATCACCGGCGGCCTGGTGCATACGCGATGAGTAGATCACCTGGAAGCCTTTTTCTTTATTATCGAACGGACCGTAGTCAAATACTGCCGTGAAGGTATCGGCGTTGGTACGGCCATCCTTCCATACGTACACACCACCGTTGGCTACTACGCTACGTGGTGCTTCCAGCCCTGAGAACCAATGTACCGTATCGATCTGGTGTGACATCCACTGACCGGGAATACCCGATGAGTAGGGATAGAACAAGCGGTACTCCAGGTAGTAGCGCGGATTCCAGGCTACCTTAGGACGGTTGAGCAGGAAGCGATCCCAGTCTACGTCTTCTTTTTTAATAGAATTAACGAGATCAGGACGGCGCCAGCGGCCGGGCTGGTTGACGTTCCAGGTCATTTCTACCATGGAGATATCACCAAACTTACCTGAGCGGATAAACTCATTAGCTGCATGGTAATTAGGAGCTGAGCGGCGCTGCGAACCTACCTGTACGATCTGGCGGGAGGCTTCGACGGTTTTAAGAGCCAGTTTGGCATCTTCCAGCGACTCGGCAAATGGCTTCTCCACATATACATCACGTCCTGACTTCACGGCATCCACGCAATGCAGTGCGTGCTGGAAATCAGCCGTACTGATGATTACGGCGTCAACATCCTTACGAGCCAGTAGTTCGTCATTGTTTCGCGCCTTGAAGAAGTCTTTAGTAGCCGAAGGCTTATCCTTAAAGAACTTCTCGGCCTCGTCGCGGCGACGGTTCCAGATATCGGATACGCCCATAAACTCGAAGTTCATCTCCTTGGCGTGCTCAGCGAAGCTGGGGGCCAGGGAGCTACGGAAACGGTCAGAGAAACCGATGATACCTACCCGTACCCGGTCATTGGCGCCCAGAATACGACGGTAGCTGGCTGCGCTGACAGCGTTGGCACTCACGGCTATACCTGCGGAGGCCAGAGCGGTTTTCTTTATAAAATCTCTTCTACTGGTCATGGATTGTTTAGCTTTATGTTTTTGTGAGAATCAGAAACGTGTATTAAATCTTGGGATTCATCCGCTTCACTTTCAGGTTACGGAACGACACATGGTCGCCGTGGTCCTGTAGGAGAAGATTTCCCTGCTCGGCCAACCCAAAGCCCTGGAAGTCTTTGTACTTGGAGCGAGCTACCAGCGCTCTGTAAATGGCCGAACCACGCTTGTACTCAAGTACCTTCTGACCATTCAGAAAATGCTCTACGGTACCATCTGCCTGCACTACAATGCGGCCGTTGTTCCACTCACCAATCTTATTAATGGAATTACGGGGCTTTTCGGAAGGAATCAGGTCATACAGGGAAGCCAGGGTACGGTTACCTACCACGCCCATTTTGGCATCGGGGTGGCGCTCATCGTCCAGTACCTGGTACTCCAGTCCGAGGCCTGACTTGCCTTTAGAGTTGAGCTCTTCGTTGACGAAGTACTTCACACCGCTGTTGGCTCCTTCGGTCAGTTTAAAATCAAATTGAAACTCAAATGCAGGGCCAAATTTTTCGCGGGTTACGATGTCGTTGCCGGTTTCAGAGCCATCCGACTTGGATACTGTGATAGTACCATCGTTGTAGCTCCAGCGCTTAGGCGGAAACTCTGTGCTGTTGTAGCCACGCCAGTGAGCGGCCGACTTACCATCATACAGCAACTCCCAGCCCTGGGCCTTCTCGGCATCCGAGAGGGTATTGAGCAGGTTGTTTACTACCCGGATGTTGGCCGGGGGCGATGGTTGCAGGTCAGTCGTCTTGATGCGAACGTTCTTCCAGCGTACTTGGGTACCTTCTTTTTTGGCGTCGTTGCCGATACCATGTACCTGCAGGCATATAAAACCTTCGGGAGTCATGTCGTCAATGACGTGCGCAACGGGTACTCCATTGAGGAAAGTACGGATAGAGGGCCCCATGGCTTCGATCCGGTACTTGTTCCACTCACCCTTCTTGAAAGCTTTCTTGGCATCCGGGTTCAGATCCACCGGATACAGCCAGCCTCGACGCGCTTCGTCGTAGATACCGGCCGACCAGCCCCGATCGCTCGGGTCGATCTCCACCTGATAACCGTGTACACGACCATCCATATACTCAGGCTTGGATAAGCTACGGATCTGGATACCAGAGTTGAGCTGGTTATCTACCATGACATCCATTTCTAGAATAAAGTCTCCGTAGTTCTTTTCGGTAGTCAGGAAGGAGTTAGGCGTGTTGACGGTAGACGTCCCTACGATCACACCATCCTTTACTTCGTACTTAGCCTTTCCGTTGAGCTGTTTCCAGCCGGTAAGGTCTTTACCATTGAATAGCATCTGCCAGCCATCTTTGGATTTTTGGGCTACGGCTCCGTTCAGAGAAGCGGCCAGCAAAAAGAGGGCGACGCCATACTTAATTCTCTTCATGTACATATTTGATTAGTAGATTATTAGTATTTCTCGAGGAAAGAGTATCATTTCTTTCGAATACTACTAACGATAATTTAGCTATGTTACCCTTACAAGACTAAGCAGTTAATCAGCTTAAAGGGTGACGTAAGGTTTCGGTAATGAATTTCTTATTGATTTCAGCACATACCAGCGGGCTCTTTTCGGGATCGGGCACCCCGTCCAGCTCCACTACCGCCCAGCCATCAAACTTGATCTTGTTCAACGCCTTGAATACAGCCGGTACGTCCACCCGTCCCTGACCCAGCTCTACAAACTTGTAGCCGTTCTTGGTATCGGCTGGTTTGGTATCTTTCAGGTGAAGCGCGTGGATCATATTCTTATACTGGAGTACGGCCTTCTCGGGCTCTCCTCCCCCCTGCTTGTAGTGGGCGATATCCAGCAGCAGTTTGACGTACCGTGGATCCATGGCCTGTACGATCACATCTACCTCTTCGGGTGTTTCGCCCAGCTGGTGCATGTGGTTGTGGTATACCGCCTGAACCCCCATGTCGGCGGTTTGCTTTCCGATCTCGTTCATTACAGCCGCCAGCCTTTTGAGCTCATCCACCGAGGGGGCACGATCCTTGGGACGTACGTTATTGGTGAGCTGTAGTGAGCTACCTCCCAGGGCCTTTACAAAGCTCGCATGAGCTACGTGCGTGTCAATGGTACTGGCTTCTTTGGCCGGATCTATTTCCACGTTGCCGCTCGAGAACATACATAATTCAAGTCCGTTTTCGGTAAGCATCCGCCGCAGATCCGACACCTTATTACGGTAGGGGCCAAATGTATTGGCTCTGAGCTGCACGCCCTTGTACCCCAGCGAAGCCAGATCTTTGATAGCCTGCTCGTCCTTGCCTCCCCAGGTAATGGAGGAGTAGCCAATCTTGATGCCACTTTTTTTGACAAGCTCATCGGCCCAGACAGGTGAGGTGACCAACGCAGAGGCGGCCAGGGCGGCAGTACGCAGAAACGAGCGACGGTCTAGTTCGTAGTTGTTCTTATCACTAATGTAGTTCATAACGGTGTTAGCGGTAATGGTTATCTATTCAGAAAAGCCCCAAACCAGGGGCATATACTACCTTTCTAAAGAGAAAAGCCCCCCAGTGGGAGACTTTCTTCTGAGGATTCAATCGTTCGGCAATCCGTCGGGAAGACGAATCGTACTTTGATGAATAGCTACCTGGCAGACGGCTGTGCGGCAACCGCTACCAGATAACTTCTCATCACGCTACCTCACACAGGCAGTATTTTTAGAATCCCGGGTTTTGAGGGAATGCAGAAGGGCCTCCTTCTACCCGGTCGATCTGGTTCTGAGGAATAGGACGCAACACGTGGAAGTCCTTAATATTAGGAGCTGCCTGATTGTTATGCAGCTTCACACGCTCTACCAGTACACCCCAACGCTTCAGGTCAAACCAGCGCATCTGCTCGCCCAGCAGCTCACGCTCGCGCTCTTCCATGATGAAGTCCATGGTGAGCTGAGCCGGAGTGATTTCCATTTCTTTCTGCTTACCAGGCCAGGCCGCCCGCCGACGTACCATGTTAATATTCTGAGTAGCTTCGTCTACTTTACCCTGCTTAAACTGCGCTTCGGCCAGCATCAGATACGTATCAGCCAGACGGAAGGCGATATAGTCGCGTACCCCCTGCTCAGCGGTAAGGTCAGCCCGATTACCGTCAATGTTCTTACGCAGAGCCGGGAAACGACGCTCATCGTACATGCTGGGGGTCAGTACCTGGTATTTACGCTTGGCTCTCTCGGCCTCGGGCATTTCGAAGCCCGGATCATAGATAGCCGTATCACCCGCAGCCACGGTTATCTTGGCCTTTGACTTATCGTAGTTTGTGTTATAAGTACCTGGGTTGTTACTGTAGTACACATCCTTGAAGGTCTTGTAGTAGCGGCTGTCATTCTCACGGTTTACAAAGACCTGGTTCAGCGTGTACTTGGTAGGCATATACCGCTTGAACGGACGTCCGTTGGTAACGTCACGACGCATACCAGGCATTACATCATACTCCATCAGGAAGTACAGGTGGGAGTTATTTCCTCCTCCGTTTGACAACGGGTTGGTAGTATACTGCACTCCGAATACTACTTCGTTATTCATCTCATTACCCTGGCGGTGTACATCACCAAAGTCAGCCAGCAGTGCGGCACCCGGTGTAGCAATTACCTGCTTCAGCAGGGCTTCGGCTTTGGCATAGTCGTCGGCAGCCTTGGCTTCGGAGGTAGCCTTGGTCAGGTATACTTTACCCAGGAGATGCTGAGCAGCCGCTTTGGTGAATCGTCCATAATTAGGATGGCGGTAGCGCGCGTCCAGATCAGGAATAGCTTCTTCCAGGTCCTTGATGATAGCCGTATACATTTGCGGAACCGTAGCCCGGGCCGCTACTTTGGTGGGGGTGAGTGTTTCGGTAAGACGCAGATCAACTCCACCAAAAAGTTGCGTCAGGATAAAGTAATGGTGAGCCCGGATGGCTTTTACTTCGGCAACACGTTCTTTTCGAACTGCATCAGTAATACCTGTTACGTTTGGTGCCCGCTCTATTACAGCGTTAGCGCCGTTAATTGTAGCGTAAAACAGATCCCATACTTCCCGAACGTGAGCCGAACGGGCATCAAAGGCTCCATCGTAGGTATTGATAAATTTATGACTTCCATCAGCGCCATTCTGGTAGGTATCTGTACCGAATACGGTAAAATTATTCCCCCGCTCAGTACCATACCAATCCCGTAATCCTGTATAAACAGAATTGACGCCATCATTAAAGCCCTGTGCAGTATTGAGGTAATCGTTGCTAATACCGGATACAACATCCTCATCAAGTACACTTATTCCACACGACTGGCCCATAAACAGGACAGCCACCATGGCCCCTGTTTTTAGCACTTTCGATGAATTTATATAATTCTTCATATGATTAAACCTTATCATGTTCGATACTTTGATTTATTGCTTAAAAGCGAGCATTTAAGCCAAAAGTGTAAATGGTTGTAGCTGGCGCCAGATCCGCACTAATTCCACGGTTCTGATTGCTGGGCCCATTGTCCAGTTCAACTTCGGGATCTATGCCCTTGTACTTGGTCCGGTATTCCGAGAATATGAACGGCTGCTGGATGCTGGTGTATAAACGCAGGCTTGACATCCCCAATTTAGAAGCCCAGTTTGCCGGAACATTATAACCCAGATTAATATTGCGCACCTTCAGGAACGACCCGTCGAAATATAGAAGTGATGTGTTATAACGGGGGAACTCCTGGTTTACGTTTGGACGGGGGAATTCGTTTGTAGGATTATCAGGCGTCCAGTAATCAACATCCAGGTTGTTATAGCGTCCGGCCAGCTGGTTTCTGTCATTATGGAAAGTACTCACGATAAACTGTCCGGCCCGGGCGTACAGGAAGAAAGAAAAATCAAAACCTTTGTATTCAAAACGGTTGGTAAGACCAGCTACGAAATCAGGTACAGCAGACCCCAGTATCTGACGATCCAATGCGTTGATGATTCCGTCATTGTTCAGGTCCTGGATCTTGATCTCACCTACTTTGCTCTGATAGCGGGCTGCTTCATCGGCTTCGTTGCTTTGCCAGATACCAATTTTCTTGTAATCAAAGATGACCGATAGAGGCTGACCTATAAAACGTCCGGCGGCCACGTCGTCAACTTTACCGTTTGCCAGTTCAACGATCTCTTCACGGTTGCGGGTGAACATCAGGTCAGTATTCCAGCGGAAACTACCTCTGTCAATATTTACGGTAGAAAGCGAGAGCTCTATACCCCGGTTCCGGGTTTTTCCGATGTTGGTTGTAAACCCACCAAAACCTGTTGAGTTAGGTAGGGGCTGAGGAGCCAGCAGATCAGTAGTCGTAGTCACGTAGTACTCGAGAGCACCCGAAATACGGCCGTTGAACATGCTAAAGTCAAGACCGGCATTGGCAGTAGCCGACGATTCCCAGCGTAGATCGGGGTTTCCGATCGAGCCCGGACGATAACCAAAAGCAGCTGTATTGTCCCAGGCGTAAGCAGTACGCGATAGTAAAGGTTGAGTTTGATAAGGATCAATGGCCTGGTTACCCGTAGAACCGTAGCTCAAGCGCAACTTGGACATATCCAGCCACCTTACATTCTGAAGGAAAGGTTCGCTGGATATATTCCAGCCCAGGGCCAGCGAAGGGAAGTAACCAAACTTGTTGTTAGCTCCAAACCGTGAAGAACCATCAGCCCGAATAGTAGCAGTAACCAGATACTTTTCTTTGTAGTCATAGTTAACACGAGCCATGTATGATAACAGAGCCCACTCCCGCAGGTTAGTTCCAACACTATTGATCAAGCTGGCAGCTCCCAAGTTATAGAATTTTTGGGTTGGGGCAGGAATTCCCGTTACGTCTATTCCCGAGGCTTCAAAATTATCCTTCTGGTAGGATTGTAGAAGTGTAACGTTCAGGTTATGAATCTGATTGAACTGCTTAGCATAAGTAAGGATATTTTCAATTGTATAGTTGAAGGTAAACTCATTGAAAATACTACCCGAAGCAGGTGCACCACGACGTGCATTGGTCATACTGCCAAAGAAGCGACCATATCGGTTTGAGTTAATGTCCGGGCCGAAGTTGAAGCGGTACTTCAGACCATCAAGGATACTCCACTCTCCATAGATGCTGTTAAAGATCCGGTAATTTTTACGTTCGTCAACGATCGCACCTGGTACAATTTCCGCATAAGGATTGGTACGTAGTCCATCCTGCGTGGGCAGGAATATCATATTCCCATTATCATCGAAGGGCTTACCCAGTGGGTTTTCCTGTAGGGCACCGCCTATGGGGTTAAAGTTCTCTCCGTTACGTATTCCATACACAGCAAACGTGGAGGTACCAACCCGTATCTTATCGTTGATTTTGTGGTCCAGATTTACCCGGAAGGTGTAACGGGTAAAGTCCTGATTTTTGACGACTCCTTTATCCTGGAAAAAGTTACCTGAAATATTAAACTGGGTTTTTTCGGTTCCCCCCGATACACCCACTTGATAACTCTTAATAGAGCCGGTGCGAAGTAAAGCAGCCGGATAATCGGTAGTACGCCCTAATTTAATGGATTCTAACTCAACTGGTTCAAAAAGAGCTTCATCTGTGGTATAATTACCAACAGCACGACGTGATTCCCTTTTAAATTCTGCAAATTCGGGACCATTCATTACATCGATTCTACCCAGTTCCTTATTAAGGCCGCTATAGGCATCCAAACTTACAGTCGTTTTACCCGGTGTACCCCGCTTCGTAGTAATAATAACTACCCCGTTGGCACCTCTTGAACCATAAATAGCGGTAGAAGAAGCATCTTTTAGTACCTCCATGGAGGCAATATCATTGGGGTTGATGTCATCGATTCCTCCGGACAGTGGAATACCATCCACTACAAACAGCGGATCATTGGAAGCGTTGAATGAACGACGCCCCCGGATACGAATTTGAGGAGCCGAGCCTGGCTTACTACCTGCCTGGTTAACATCTACCCCCGCAGCCCGGCCCTGCAAGGCCTGACGGGCATTAGTCACGGGAAGTTCACCAATTTCACGGGACGAAACCGAAGAAATAGCTCCTGTTAACTGACTCTTTTTCTGAGTACCATACCCAACTACAACTACCTCATTCAGGGTCTTCTGGTCGGTGGTCATGCTGATGTTAACGGCACTGCGGGCCCCAACAGTTACCTCCTGGGTAGTAAAACCAACGGCTGAGAATACCAGTACAGCATTATCGTTGGGTACAGTGATCCGGTAAGTACCATCGGCATCGGTAGTGGTACCTACAGTTGAATTCTTAACTACTACAGTTACACCAGGGACCGGGCTGTTATCTTCAGTAGATACCACCTTACCGGTGACTGTTTTGTCAATGGCTATGCCAACGCTAACTCCCTTATTCAGAGAGTTGAAAGATCCGGCTTTGACAGTGGTGCAGGTACCTATCAGAGTAGCTACCGCACAGCTGTACAAAATGTGTTCGATGCGTGTAAAGCGTCTCTTCATAGCGCTTTGAGATTTGAGTTGAACATAGGTTGATTGGAAATTATTATTATGTGAGAAAAGAATTACTGATTTGTACTCTTTTGAGCCGGATCCTGCAAAAGCACCTTTAATTATGAATATATAAAGGACTTTTTGTATGTATCCACCAGACACTATGTTACCTATACCCCTCATTGGGTTTCTTAATTCTGACTGACGAGCCATTCCTGCGGCTACCCCTACGCCTTTCCTACAATTTTTTCTTAGAATTGTGTTAAGAAGAATAATTGAACGTAGGCCTACTTATCTCCCGACAAGATTTAGTCACTTAATTTTTTGAATCGGTTAATACACAGACGGACACATGCAGGCGGTCCTGATGAGCCCGCCAGTATCGCAAGGGTGGCAGGACCAGGTAAAAAGAAGCAGTTACAAAGCAGCTTTGTAACTAGTCAGTAAGATTCTTAGAAATGGTAAACGGCTTCTTAAGCGAATCAGCCGGAGACGTTGCCTGAACACTGTTAGCTTTGGCATAGAAAGGCAGCAGTGCCTTGCAGCTGTGAGCGGGTTGAAGAAAATACCAAAGCAACACCATTACAAAAGCAGTAAGTACTGCTACACTCCACCTGATGATGTACCAGTTGGTAGCCACGGTCTTCAGCTTAGCATCCAGTGGCTCTACATCGGGCATTTGTTCAATGGAGGTACGGATCTTATTCCAGAGTGAGCCCACCTCCTCCCCTGACAGGACATCTGCCCCCAGAGCCGAAGATGTTTCGACCAGCTGCCTGGCTACGGTTACTGTCTCATCCATGTGCGGGTGCTGAATGAGCCAGTTCTCCCAGAACGCACGTATGGGCAGGTCATTAGGGTACCGAACCCACCTGATAAACAGGCGCTCCATCGCAAGCTCTTCGGCAGAATATTCCGAATAGGGTTTCATCGGCAGTTGGGGTAAAGCAAAAATTACTAGTCAAGTACCTCTCTGCCCGGTAGATTCGGGACCGGCCAGAAAGATTTGTTAATCCTGATGGGAGAATCCTGGTTCTCCTTTTACAAAGATTATTTTAACAAAGGTACCGCTCCCGGAAGTTCTACTCACCCCTGATTTCATTTACTTTTTACAATTAATTAAAATACTAACTATTTACATGCTAACATATTAATAGACAGTATTACGATATAGGTTACAAAATATGTGCCAAATTCAGGCCCCTCATGCACGGAAGGCGCCCCCAGGGGCGCCTTCCGTATGATAGTTTCTGTAGCTTTTAGACTGAGTTACAGTCCTATTTCTCCGCTACCACAAAATCAAATTTATCTACTTTTTTAGGAGAAATAACCTTAAAGTTGATCCGGTAGATGGTATCTCCCCACTTGGTCCTGATACCTTCATCCTCCATGGCCTCCAGTTTTACTTTCTCTACGACGGGTTGCATTTTCCTGGCGTCATACTTTACTATAAAGTCTTTGGCCGAGTGCCCCTGGGGCTGGTAGTGGATGATTAGTTCTCCGGGCTTACCTACCTCAGCGGGGTAGCTGGTCATCAGATGGTGCGTAAGGCCGGTAGCGTTTTTCAGACTAACAACATCCTGAACCTGGACATTGCGCCCCCGGTTGAGCCGGATGGTACGCTGCCAACTGGTAACACCCGCTTCGGCAGGATACGAGGGAGCCATATCCAGCGAAAACTGCGCGCTAGCTTCGTCATCCCGGAAAGCGACGTTACTGGCCTTAAACTGCGGCCCCGGTGGTTGCGTGTGGCCGTTGATGGTGGGTACATTGTGGTAGTCGGAGCGGTTGTACCAGATATCGTAGCGCCCGTCGCTGAATGTTTTACGTGTATAGGTACCCCGCCCTACGTCAATCAGCAGCGGCAGGCCGTTGTAGTACACCACGTAGTTGCCAATGTCGTTGTGGTTGTGACTTTCGTCGTTATTCCCTCCCTTGGCGGCCACGAAAAGACCATCCGTACTGCCGGCCCGGTCGCGTACTACCATTACTTCCAAGTCAGGGAGCCACACGCTTTTAGGGAGCGGCAAGCCCTGGGGAGCCTTGCGGTACTCGTCCTGCATAAACAGGGAGTAGAAATTTCGGAAATAGTGGAACCGTCCGATGGAGCCGTCTTCGGGCTCGCGGTAGTAGGCTCCGAACTTCATCATCTCCTCATCCCCGATGGCCTTGCCAAAGCGGTAGATCATGCTGGCTGACATTTTGGGCTGTGGATCTGCATCAGCAAAATTGAGAAAGTACTCCGGCCCGATCTGTACCCGGTAGATAAATCGCCCCATATTCCTGATCTTTTCATCTTCATAGACGTACCGAAAGGCATCATTGGAAGCCTGATTCAGCAGAGCGAGGTTGTCAAACAGCGAAGCGGCGGCGGCTCCCCAGTAGCTGGGGCCTTCGTCGCAGCCGCCATCGAGGGGGTGCGGATTGAGGTAGTTGTCCAGTACGGTTAGTACTTTCTGAACGGCCTGGGTGCGCTTGTTCTGATCTTTTTCGAGTAGTAGTACCGCGTTGAGCCAGTTGGAGCAAATCCAGGGATTCCAGTTGTTGGGGCGGCGTCCATTGGCGTTGGACGTCATGAAGCCGTGGTGCTTGGTCATGAGCGGCTCAAGTACCCGGTAGTTCGTTTCGTTATAAATCCGCTTCCTGATCTGGGGCGATACTTTGTCAAACTTGTCGCCCAGGTAGTAGTCGGCCCAGGCCAGAAAAGTGGCCGTTTCGGCGGCGAACAGATCAACGAAGGGCTTCGACACATCCATAAGCCCCGACAGCTCTTTGGTTTTGGGCAGGTGAGCCGGTACCCCCCAGAATGACTCTTCGCAGATAGACCACACGCCGTTGATAATGGGATCTACAAAACGACCCTGATTTTCGTAAATCTCGGCCAGGATCATAGTACCCAGTACTTCACGCTTCTTAAAGCTGATGGTCTGGTACTCGTTGCGGTCACCGGTCCGCTCGATCAGCAGCGACTTGGTCGCGGGTATAAAGGGCCACTCGTAGTTGAGGTAGCCTTCGGCCTTCTTGACAAAGGCCTGCATCATGGCCTTGTCGGCTTTGGCCCAGCCAGCGCGATCGTCCAGCCGGGGGAAGGGTGTCCACTGCGCCTGTGGGATAAGTACCTTACCCAGTTCATCAACTGTGTACTTGCCACTTAGCAGGTTCTGCTTCTGTGCCCAGCTACCTACTGAAAGCAGGAGCAGTATCGGGAGGATCAGGAGTTTCATCATGTTTAAAGCCATAGCTGTATAAGGGGTTAGGAGTAGCTACTTTCTATTTATATTCAGTCAGTTGTACCTTCATCAGGGTCGGGAAGGTCCAGGCGAAGTGGTGCAGGTTGTAGATAAGTGGGCGGGCCTCCCGGACATAATCGGTGTAGCGGGGATCGTTATAGACATCTCCCAGTACCTCCAGCAGGTTGCCCGGCCACTTCTGCGGCGAGCCGCGGTTTGGGTTCTTAAACCACGGCCACTCCTCCGGATGCAGGGTATACTGGTAGAGGTAATCCACGGCTCTTTTGATAGAGCGACTGCCCTGGGAGTAGGTGAACAAGTTCTCGCCGGTAGCGTTGTAGGCTACCCAGCCCGCCGCCGTAATGGGAGCCAGCGAGAAGTAGGTGTACCAGATTCCGTTGTTGCCGCGCACCGTTTCGTGCGGCATGTGCCCATCCTCCGCTATTTTATCAAACAGGTCACTCTTCATCAACCGTATATTCTCGTTGACTTCAGCGGTATCGTCCAGAAAGTACGCGGAGAGTATGGAGCCATAGCGCCCCCAGTCGGCCCAGTTGTTCTTCTTGGTTCTTATTTCGTTGGTCGACTTCCGGTACACATCACGTACCCACGTTCTGAACTGGTCCCGGTCGGCCGCCTTCCAGCCTTTGTAATCAGAAAGCAGCTCCCCTGCCATTACCATAGCCGTACCCGAGTAGGCCATCACCAGCGATCCGTCGCGCTCCGAATAGGAAGTATTGAGGTCGGCCCAGGCCTTCAGAAATCGCAGGGCCTGGTCGGCGTACTTTTTCTGACCACTTAGCTGAAAGGTCAGGGCACAGGCGTAGGCATCAAAAGCGTCGGACTGTAGGGAGCGGGAGTTGGTTCGGTGGCCGACGGCATCTATGTAGTAGCCCGGTACCCTAAAATCAGCCAGCGCATGGGTAGGATGCTGAAAAGCCGAATCGGCATATTGGATAAGCTGGCGGTAGGCGTTGAGATAGGGCTGCTCCCGGGCCTTGACCTTCTTCTTCACAAACTCCAGCTGCGCCTGCGGGTGCATACCTCCCGGATGGGGGTACTGCCCGTAGCCCCAGGTAGCCAGGGTACTTATCAGTAGGGTTATCAGCAGTGTTTTCATTTCTTCGCTTGTCTGAAATAGAGAAAATTAGTTGCCTGCTATCTTGTATACTACCAGATCGGAGGGAGCCGGATAGGGAGCCTCGCGGGGACGGTCCTGGTTGGTAGGCAGGGTCTGCCACTGCATGATGTACTGGCCCGTGTTATCCATCTTCCGCTGCTCATTCATACCCGGCTGGATACGCATAGCCGAAAGTACCGGTGAATTGGAGGCCTCTTGCCCCGATAGCTGCTTCTTTATTTTCAGCGTGCTGCGGTCCAGTATCCAGATACCTTTGCCGTGTTTTTCATGATGGTAGGCAACGGCTATATCGCTGGTACCTTGCGGCTTTACGAAGCTGATGCCTACGCTATTGGCCAGAGAACCGTTGCGGTTCAGGTCCCAGGTGAAGTCTTTCCAGTCGCTGATCTGATAGATCTGCCAGATACCTGTACCTTTGTCCCAGCGGGCCAGGTATAGCTGGCTAATGCCCTTCTGATCAAACTTGTGGTAGCTGATAAGAGGTACCTGCTGCTGGTCCCAGTTGACCTGAAAGCTCATGTTGATCAGGCCGTTCCAGGGCCCGACCGGATCGACTACGGGGGCATTATCCCGCCATTTGATCGGCAGCGTCACGGACTCTCCCCGCAGATTCTCCCAATGTACCAGATCCCTGCTTCTGACGCAGGACAGGTTATGGTTAGTATTAGCCATGGGTGTCAGCCGCCACATCCACACGGTATAGAAGTAACCATCCGGCCCCAGCTTCGGGTCTGTCATGTAGGAGTTAGACTCCTGCTCCCCGTCGAAAAGCGGCGTATCAAACAGACCTTTCCACTCCTTCCGGTCCGCATCGTACTTGTTCCAGTACGAGATGCCCTGCCCGCTGCCACCGTTGCGGTACTGGAAGTACAGGTCGCCCTGTTGGTCCTTGAAGAATACCGGATACGTGACCCGCTCCTCATTCTTACCGGTCATGGGTAGTTTTTCGAAAGCTTCAACGCTCTCGGGTTTCGTAGACCGGAAATAGATCAGAGGTACATTGTGCATATTGCCAGATACGTGCAGGTACCCGTTCCGGTCCATCGCCATCCGGACGTAGTTGTGGCTGTCCCAGCCAATGATGGTAGGTAGTTTGGTCATTTTCCACTCCTTCGAGTCCAGCGGGCGCTGGGCTACTACCATGTTGCGGTCGGCATCGTAGTAGGCCACGTACTGGTACTTGTCGGTAGTGAGCAGATCAAAGCCAACGGGGTGCCCCGACCATACCTTCGCTACGGGTATTACCTGGTCAGACGATGTCCGTGACTGGTTCTGAGCCACCGCCCAGCCAGCCTGAAAAATGAAAAGGAGTACTATAATAGAACGCTTGTTCATAATAATGTTTCTAGTTCTTTGAATGGCTGGAAATGGCAGCAGCCCGATGATTTACCGGCCACTGCGCCAGCGCTTTTACGGGTTTGGTGGCTCTGGTGGGTGAAAAATAGGCATTGAAGGCCTGCTCGGTACCGGCGGGCAGTATAGCCTCAAAACCTACCAGTTGGGTACCAGGGTTAGGCGCGTCGTAGTCGTGGGTGGGTTCGGTCGACCAGGTCTTGATGGTGAGAGGTACTTTGGAGTCAAAAATCAGGTACATCTTCTTGCCCTTCTGCGAAAGCTCCACCGTTTTTTCGTCCACGATAGTAACACTGGCCGGAGTCAACAACGTCCAGCGGAGGGTAGTGGGCTTGCTGGTAGCTTTTACCTCATCCCTAACCACTATCTGCTTATCATCCAGAATGGTGATTCCTCTCTTGACCGCTGCAACCTGACCGGCGTACACGGTAGACAGGTCCGAAACTAGGGCGGGCTGCGAAGCGGCATCCGACCAGCTATCCACCTGGGCGTAGCCTTTGACGAGCTGGTGCTGATTATCAAACGTCAGGGTATTATGTACCAGGTTGTTGTACCGGAATATCTGCCAGCGCTCGGCATCCTGCGTCCGTCCGAACAGTTGAATACCGCGGCTCTCCAGGGAGTTGTACTCCTGCGGTCCGAAGTCCATGGCCCAGCGCTCGCCCATGGCATCCAGCACAAAGGAGCCGGCATCCATGTGGGCGTGGTTGACGGAGGCGGAGCCGCCCTTGTACCCTACAAAAATAGCATTGGGGTCGGTCCAGGAGGTGCGCATGAGAGCTACCGGGCTATCCCCCTGCCCTACCCATATCTTCGCTTTGGGCGCTTTGATGGATTTTAAATCCGTATTCATCCCCCACACCAGTACGGCCGGTAACAAGCGGTTCCTGACGTAGTCGGTGGGGCTACCTTCTGAGAAGTAATCCCGCTGATTCCACAGTAGTGATGGGTCACGCTGCTTTTCAGCAAACCAGAACATAGCCGGACTCAGACTGCCCTTCAGGCCACTGTCGCCCCAGTTATGCACCAGGCCAATGGGTCCCATCATACTCTGCTGAAAACCGGCTGTTTTCATGAATCCGTCAATACCCGCCAGTCCATAATCGGTACCCAATGCTTTTTCCAGCGCACTCAGAAACATCACATTGAAGCTCGTGCCGTACTCCCAGTAGCCAAAGCCCTCGGGATAGGCGCCATCGGGTCCGTACGGATGCATGGACTTGGGAATGGTTTCGATGGCCCGGCTGATCACGCGGCTGGCCAGTTCCGGCTCGTCCTCAGCAATAGCCAGGGCTCCGAAGGTCATGCCCGCGTTACATACCTGGTTCCAGTTGTGCTCGGCGGTCAGGAACCAGTTGTACTTCTTGTCGTAGGAGGGATTAATTCCTTTCTGAACAATGGCTTCCCGGATGGTACTGCGGCTGGCAGCGGGCAAGGCATCGTACAGCCAGTCGTAACCAATAGCCACGGCCATGGTCATCTCGGCTACGTCCAGAAAGTGGCTGGGGTTCCAGTCGGAGAAGGCCGCTACGGCCAGCATCTCCTTTTCAGCCCGGCGCAGGTACTTCTCGTCGCCGGTAGTGCGGTAGGCATACGAAAGCTGAAACACCCGGCGCAGACACTCACGTGACTTGTCCAGTAGCCGACGCCCGATCTGGATGCGCTCTACCGGGGGTAAGTCAATCATCCGGTCCGCCTCAGTCAGGATGGCGTTATGTACCCGACTCCAGCCTTTGTCGGCTTTTACTTGCTTCAGAATGGTAGCCTCTTCGCCTTTGAGCAGCAGCAGGCGCGGGTGCTCCTGCTTCATGTTTTTACGCAGTACTTCGGGTGTCAGTGGTGCGGTACTTGTCTGCGCCATAACGGGCGTCAGCAAGAGCCAGAACAGTAGGATTCGTATAAGTTTCATAGGTCAAAAGGTCCAGTTGGTGAGCAGGAGCACGCTGTTGTCGGGCGCCTGCAGTTGTTTCCGGAGTGATTTCAGGTCAATACCCGGGTACTTCAGTTCAGCCATACGTGCCAATTCCAGGAAGTTATGGGTATCCCGGGGCTTGATCTGCTTGTGCTCCCATTGCTTGCTCTCTTCGGCATAGGGTAGCATATAGAGGAAGGCCTTTCTGATGCCTTTCCCTCCCGCTTCGTAATTCCACAGGTCTACGTTTACCTTTTCAGCCAGCATAGCCAGCTCAAAAAAGCCTTTCAGATTCATTTGGGAGTAGTTCCAGGAGAGGGTGCGGGCCAGCTCGTGGGGCTGACTCCCATCCGGCTTCAGCTGACTTTCCAGACGAGCTTTGGTCTGATTTTCCAGTAGCTTCCGGGCTAGCTCGGGCTGCTCCGTAAACAGCGCTATGGACACAGCCTGTACATCGTACCAGGTACCGTGGTTGTTATGTTCATCGGCTTCATCCTGCCCGATGGGGCTGGTAAGCATCCAGTTCAGGTACTGCCGGTACCAGTCCCGGATACCGTTGTACTCCTGAGCTGATAGGCTGGTCGAGCCTTTCAAGAGCTGTACGCCGTCAATCAGCTTCGCCAGGTTGCGGGTATCGATCAGGCCGATGCCTCTGCCTTCGGTATGACCGGGTATGGCCTGTCCGTAGTTCAGGTGCGGATTCATGCGGGTAGCCTCATCCAGAAACCACACCCGCAGGAGCTTCGCCGCGTGGTCAGCGTACCTCCTATCCTCCGTAAAGTACCAGGCTACCCCCAGCAGATGTACCTCACGACACAGGGCATTGAAGTACTCAGAATCCTTGATAGCATGCCGCTCCGGATTGACCTGCCCGTCTTTACGAATATAGGGTAGTCCATCGGCTTTGGAAGAGTCGGGCCACCAGTACGGGCCAACGCTCATGTAGTCACGCTTGTCACCGCTGGGAGGTACTTTGCTTTTGGAAGTGACTGAATACGGCCCCCTCTGCAGCGCCTGATCAGCCGTTTGTACCAGGTCGGCCAAAGCCTTTGTTAGTACTTTATCCTTCCGCTTTACCTTTTGCTTATTTGCCACCAGCTGGTCTCCATTGAGCAGAAACGTCTGTGGATTCGGGCTTAACTGTACCGGTGCTGCTCTTACGTAGCTAAGTACTCCTAGTACCAGAAACAGACCTATTAAGGCTACTTGTATCGAATAGGGTTTAGAATAATTCATAGAATACTGGTTTTTTGAAGTACTTCCATGCAGGCGCCAACGCACCTACTCCATCACGATAAATCTCTCGTTACTGATCTTCTGCTGCGCTTCACTGTTACCATTCCCCACGTAGGTATTCTTCTCAGCCTTCACATTACTCGCAGCGTACGACTCTACACCGTAGCCGGTGTTGTACTGGATCTGGTTGTTGCGGATGGAGATATTGCGGGAGCCTCTGGACAGGTACTCTACCATGACACCACTGAGGTCATTAGCTTCAATGAAATTACCCTCGATGGTGATGTTCTGGCTTTCGCTGACCAGAATACCGTACTGGGCATTACGGGCTATTTCATTACTTGTCACAGATACATCACGGCAATGCCCCAGGGCTACTCCACTCCCGTAGGGCGAGGTGTCCAGGCGGCTGTCCCGGATCTTCACCCCCACGCAGTGCGTCAGCAGCAGGTTGTGCTGGAGCCGGGGGCCAGGTATCATACTGGAGCCGTTCTCGTCGAAGTTGCAATTGGTGATAGTGACATTGGAGGCTCCGCTGATGAAGGCTCCATTGACCGTACAGTTCTGGACGGTAAGGTTGATAAAGTCCAGATTCTTCATCTGCCCCTCCTTCATGGATATAAAGAAGACGCCTCCCCGGTTGCTGGGATTACGGTACGAGCGGTTGCTGTTAGGATCCGAAGGTGGAACCGGACGATTGGAACCTTCAATGACCAGATCACGAATGGTGATATCGTGCAGGTCGGGATCGGCATTAGTAACTACCTCCCGATCAGCCGACTTGGGGTCAAGAAAGAGTATCGTTGCCAGTCCCTCTCCGGCCAGGGTCACGCCACTGGGTACCTTAAGCGTAGCCGGAAGCGTGTGAAGACCCGCCTTTGCCACTACCCATCTGCCAGTGCCTGCGGCCGAATTGAGCGCCTCCTGGAGTGACTGCTCGGGCGTGACCAGGATGGCGTTGGCAGGTGCCTTTGCGGATGGGGTTTCTCTGGCACCCGCTATGTAGCCAATCGTGCCGGGCCTTGGTGCCCCCTGCTTAGCTACTGCTTTACCCGTAGGTGCCCGGAAGGCCGTCAGTACACTACGGCTGGCCTTTGGGCGAATGGAATCAGCGGCCATTTTGGTGTAGGGCATGTCGATACCTTTGGAAGTGTAGTGACGATACACGTACTCGAAGTCGTCCCTGATAGCTTTGGCCCGCTCCGAAATTACCCCGTAGCTGTGCGGTTTCTCCCCCATCAGAAATTTGGCTGTGTACTCATAGCCCAGAGCTATGCGGTTATTCCCAATCGAAAAGAGGTCTACCCCCTGGGTGTAGGCCACCTGAGCCGCTCCCGAGAACTCCCCCAGCCCCAGCTGCACGTGCCCCTGGTCGCGGGTAGTTTCCTGACACTGTCCGCTGGGATATATGTACTTGAATATCCCCCCGTTGATGGGCCCATGCAGAAAGTGATCCACGGCGTTGTTGAACAGGGGGCGGTTGTCCGTAAAGATGCCGATGGCCATGAGGGTATGAATAATGGCGCCATCCCAGTTGCCGTTGGCCTGGGGGAAGTAGTACCGGATCAGGGGGTAGTACACGGTCATCAGCATGTGGCTGAACTGATCAATATCCTTCTGCTGCCAACCCGAGTTGGTATAGCGGAGTATTTCGGCCGCGTTAATGAATACGTGTCCCGTCAGGGCGGCCAGTAGCTTGGCGTCGTTGTAGTCGAAGTCCCAGATCACGGGCGACCAGGCATTGAGTATCTCGATGGCCTTATTGGCGTAGGCTTTATCATCGGTGATGTACCACATCAGGGCACAGTTATAGGCCATTTCAGCTCCCTTCATCAGGTCCACGCCTCCAATATTGGGGCGGCCGTAGGGGCCACGGAAAACGTGGGTAAATGGCTTGACCTCAAATTTCAGATCTGTCTCGGCTTTAAGTCGGTCGAAGGCCTCTTTCCAGGGCTGTTCACCTTTGCGTACCTGTTGCTTCATATACGCCAGGTCAGCCGCCGTTTGGCTGACGCCCGGGTGCACAAATCGCTGGGCAGTAGCAACCATAGAAGCCATAGCCATAACAGCGACAACCAGTACGGCTGTGTAGATCTTTTTCATGGTATTTTTTAGGGTTAGGAGTAGTCAGCTTACCAAAATCCGGCAACTGAACTTGTCATTGGTACTATCGAAGAGCAGACTCTCTGGCTGGTACTAAATTAGTTTCCGGCAAGGAACCGTCTGCTCAGGTGGTATGTGGTGTATGGGTGCAAACAGGGAAGCAGCAATTACTACTATAAGGCACTAATAAATAAGGGTTACTGTACCGGCTAGCCGGTACAGTAACCCTTATTCTCAAAAGGATCAAAGAGCGTAGCGCTTGATACTGATTCTCGCGCTCTTCCCGTTGTTATTCACAGAGTTAATGTAGACATAGGCTCTATATCTGCCATCAGCCGTCTCTACCCACGCACCCGACTCTGCCCGCATATTGAGCGCGTAGTTGGGCATATCAGTCAGGTTGATCTTCTCAAAGTCCAGGTCATCAATAAAGACGCCAAACTGGAGACGAGCCAGGTGCTGATCCCGCAGGTTCCACTCTTTCTTGATTTTGGTGCTACGGTTCACTCCGGCTGGCAACGTCAGGTCGGGCATATACTCCGGATTGGCTCCCGGCGAAACCAGTGCGTGGTTGAACATAATGCCGGGAATAGAACGGTACAGGTATACAAGGTCGATTTTATCGGCCTTTGTGGCGGCTTCTTCCGCTGTGTATACCGCCATGTCGGCAATAGAAATATAACTGGCGGCGGCATCTGTTACGGCCATATCCAGCTTCATGTCCATCTTGGCTATTTTGTATGGCCCCATTTTGTACGTAACGGTTTCACCGGTGCTGCTGGTAGCCGAGAAGTTAAACGTTACTTCCTGACCACGGGCTGCTTCCGGAATTACATAGTAGTACCGAAGGGTAGAAGCCGACGTATCCTTCGTGAAGTTCACCTTCGTGATCTTACCTTCGGTGGGCAGGGCTGTTCCTACTTCAGTACCTACATCCTGGCCGCTACCGTTGGTATAGTAGGTCTTGTTTTCCATGTAGGTTCCACCGGCACCGGGAATAGACGCCTCCACCTGGGCAGAGACCAGTTTTCCTCTTTCAGGAGCCAGTGCCATGGCATAGGCAAACTCCAGATTGAGACCAACTATATTGGGTCCCAGCGTACGTTTGATCACATCATTCTGCAGTTCCGTTCTGGCGGGTGGAATAATGCTTTTCTCTTCCTCACAGGCTGTCATCAGTAGCACCAATGACAGCAGCAATGACGTATATTTTAGAAAGTTTCGTTGCATGGTATGTAGTGGTTCTGATTACCGTTTCTGTACAGTGATATTGAGTGTATAAGGCTTTCTTACCTTCCGGTTTCCGGATACTACCGTATATACTTTAGGCGTAACCAGATCAGAGAAGTCTACCTTTCCGGTAATTTTCGGGTCCAGTTTGGCGTCCGTTACCAGCGTAAACTGCGGATACAGATTGCGGAGATCGGTACCATAAAATACCTCTACATCTATAGTCTGAGCTACGGTGTCAATGACCGCATTCTTCGTCCGGACCGTCTGAAAATCAGAGCCCAGCAGCTCAAAATTACTCACATAGCACTCCGCTCTGTTGGTAACCAGCAGTCCGTCCTCGTCAACAGGAAAATCCGGACTGCACCCTACCCATACCAGGCATGACAACAAAAGTGCGATTGTTATTTTACTGTATTTTACCATCGCATTCATTATTAATAAGTTAAGATCAGTTTTAAGTTAGTCTAAGAATTACATCCAGGGAGTATTCTGGGTCAGGTTCTGGTTGCGATCACGCTCTCCGGGAGGAATACGGAAGATGTAAGCCTGCTGATAGGTCCGCTCATCCGCATTCTGGTAGTAGCGCTGCTGGTTGGCCCCATGCGTATCCCGGCGCCATACGCCTTCGCTGTACGGAGCGCCCCACACCCGCTCAATGGCTCTCCAGCGACGGAGGTCAAAGCCGCGGTGGCCTTCGCCCAGCAATTCGACAATACGCTCCTGCTCAATAGCCGCAAAGAAAGCATCTGCACTAGCCGTTTTGTCAGCTGCCAGGGGAGGCAGGTTACCCCGGTGGCGAATCTTATTAACCAGCGCGATGGCATCGGCCTGTGGTCCGTTGATGGCATTGGTAGCCTCCGCGTACATCAGGTATACGTCAGCCAGACGCATGACCGGGAAGTTGTAGTTACCTTCGCTACGGCCTTGCCCGGCGTAGTTGCGGAGGAATTTGCGGAATACGTAGCCGGAGTTGGATCCGTCGGTATTGTAGGTAGTATAGCGTACCCCGTTGATCGTGATGGGCTGGTTCCAGGTCTGGTAGATAAAGGGTACCCAACCGGTTGGCTGAAGGTTAATCATCCCCACACTCATTTCATAATCCCACATGATGGACGCCTTCATCCGGTAGTCCCGGTCAGCATAGCTCTGTGGATTTACGGCTGAGCCAGGTCTTGTGCGGGCACCGGCGGTGTTGGGGTTCATAGGGATAAGCGGATCAACAAAATCTCCGGTTGTAAGGGACTGGTAGCGATCAGCTATTTCGTAACGCGGCGTTACCCACGCCTGTGACCCCTCGTGCGAACGGCCCGCAACATCACGCATCAGCTCTTCGCCCTGGTTGGTACCAATGCCACCGTGGGTAAAGGCCATGATCATCTCAGGATCGCCGTTAGCTACCGGTGTAAACAGGTAGTAGTAGTTGGGTAATCTTTCGGCCTTGCCCAGGTCATCAATTACACCCGGCTCACCGTTCCGGAAAAGCGTCAGACCGAAGTCGTTTATTACCTTACCAAAGTCCTCGGCAGCGCCAGCATAGGCGGCATTGGCTTCCGCAGCACTTGGCTTAAAGGTATCTAGTTCGGGCCAGCCAAAACGATTCCAGGATGCCCAGTAGAGCTGCATTTTACCACGAAAAGCCAAAGCTGCCGGCTTGGCCGCCCGACCTACTACCGGTGCCTTGGCGGGTAGTTTTTCGTAGGCGTAGGTAAAGTCAGCCATGATAGAGTCCTTGACCTGAGTCATGGGAGTACGGGTAATATCCGCTACCTGGGAGTTGTCAGTAATTACCTTGCTGATGTAAGGTACATCTCCCCACATCGAGATCAGACGGAAGTACACCATGCCCCGCAGCAGGCGTGCTTCCCCTATGATGGCTTCCAGGTTTTCTCTTGACGAAGGACTAGCCGTAGCCAGCATCTTATTGACATTTTCGATCACATAGTTGGTACGGTTAACGCCCCCGTACAGGTAGCGGTAGTACTTGTCGAAGCTCGCACCATATCCTACAGGGTTGTAGTTACCATTGTGGTAGGCATCGCCCAGGCGCAGGTTACCACTGGTAGCACTGGTACCACGGGTACGTACGTACTCACCGTGACCATCAAAGTAATAATCACGATCGAACAAAGGACGAATAGAGGCATAAGCACCCTGCAGAGCAAAGGTGGCATCTGCTTCGGTTTTCCAGAAAGCATTGGAAGCAAGCTCGGTGGTTGGTTCCAGGTCCAGCAAGTCCTTGGTACACGAACTGGCACAGACCAGCATTCCTGCCAGAGCAGAAAGTGTAAGTATTTTAGAGGTTATTTTTTTCATTGGTGAAAAATTTATAATCCAATATTTAGACCAAGTGAATAAGATTTATTCAATGGGTACGCGTCGCTTCGGTTGCCATCCTTCTCCGGATCAAGGCCACGGAACTTGGTAATGGTAAGCAGGTTTTCGGATGAAGCGAAGATGCGTAGATTGTTAAGTCCCACCTTACGCAGAAGTACCTGAGGGACCGTATACCCAAACTGCATGTTCTTCAGGCGCACATAGGTAAGGTCATCCAGCCAGAAGGACGTTTCGGCGCGGTTGTTTCCGCTTCCTCCCAGACGCGGCCAGGATCCTTCACGGTTTTCAACCGACCAGGGATTGTTCCAGTGCCCCCAGCCCGAAGCATAGCGCTGGTTACCAAAGTTCATGTTGTTATAGATATTCAGCCAGTAGTCTTTGCGGCCGGTAGCGCCCTGGAACAGGATACCCAGGTCAAAGCCTTTCCAGGAAAAGTTGGTATTCAGAGCAAACAAGGTAGTGGGGCGGTTGCGCTGAATGCGTGGATACGCCCTCATGTCATTGCCATCAATACGGCCGTCCCCATTCAGGTCTTTACGCAAGATGTCCCCCGGAGCGGCTCCCTGAGGAGTAGCATTGTATACATCCTCCCAGGTCTGTGCGATACCCTGATCCTCATACGTATACAGGAACTGATAAGGCATGTTCAGGAACACCCAGCCTCTACCTAGAAACTCATTCCATTTTTCAAGAGTAGTAGCGTTATAAGAAGCATTCAGATTAACCCCGTAAGTGATGTCGCCATACTTGTCTCTCCAGGTAATGTTACCTTCGACCCCCCGGTTGCGTAGGTCACCGATGTTGCGACGGGGCGCTTCGTACGCACCAGTCAGGTGAATAGACATATCCGAAGGGCGGTTCATACCGGTAGTCAGACGATCGTAGTAGTCAAATTCAGTAGTCAGGCGGTTGTTCAGGAAGCCCAGATCCAGACCCAGGTTAAATACCGTAGTAGTCTCCCACGATAAGTCGCGGTTGATCATTTTCTGGTTCACAAAACCTTTCGCGATACTAGTACCCAGGAAGTAGTTGCTGGCGGCCAGTGTCTCCTGCTGCTGGTAGCGGCCTACACCACTGTTGTTACCCAGTGCACCGTACGACGCCCGTAGCTTACCTTGAGCCAGGATATTGCTCAGAACTGGTTGCAGGAAGCTCTCTTCGGTGAAGCGCCATCCCAGGGCCACCGATGGGAAGAATCCGTACTGACTGCCGGGAAGAAACTTGGACGAACCATCAACCCGGAAGTTGGCTTCGAACAGGTACTTATCAAAAGCGGTATAGTTAATACGACCGATGTAGGAACGAAGTCCTTCCATGCTGGAGTTACCTCCTGTAGCCTGGATATCGGTCAGGGCAGCATCCACCTCATGGAGTGACGGGTGCAGACGGTCGTTGCGGGAGGTAAACTGGTAGCGATCCGACCAGAACTCTTCGCTATATACGGCCAGGGCACTGATCTCGTGGTTACGGGCAATGGTAGTATTGTAGCTCAACCGCCCGTTCAAAAGGGTTTTGTATCCCATATTGGTCGCGTTACTTACACCGGCATTGTCCCCTACGTACACCCGGCTACCAAACGTATTGGTCTGGAAGTTGTAGGAGCGGTTAGGCATGTTGGCGTTCCAGCTAAACTGGTTGTAGTAGTTCAGCGCATAGTCCACCCGGGCAGTCAGTCCTTTGATGGGTGACCAGTCTACGTACATCATCGTATTGGCCTCCTGACGGTTCCGGCGGGTGAGGTTATTGATGTACAGCGTATAGGGGTTATAGGCCTGAGGATCCTCATTATACGCCATTACACCACCGTAGTAGCCAGTGACCGGATCATACGGAGTAATACCGGCAATGGCGTACTGCATATCAAAACCAGCCGTATTATTGGCGTTATCATCCGTAAAACCATCTTCCAGAGCGTAAGTGAAGTTAGACCAGTTCCCCTGGAACTTCACTCCGGTATTGATATTAGGGCGGATCTTGTAGTCGTAGTTGAAGCGGGCGTTATAGCGGCTGTAGTCATTATTGATCTGCAGACCTTTCTCGTCCATCACTCCCAGGGAGATAAAGAAGTTGGACTTATCACCACCACCCGAAGCCGACAGGTTGTGGTTCTGGATAGATCCCTGACGCATGATTATGTCCCACCAGTCGGTGTTGGGATAACGCAGCGGATCGATCATACCCAGGGCCATCCACTGATCAATGGTACCATCCTTAAAGAAAAGGTTGGAACGCAGTGTATTGACCGATGCCAGACGCTGATGCAGGGTCAGGGCACGGGGATAATCAGCCATAAAATCGTAGGCGCGGGTTGGGTTGGTAATGGCATATGAGCCTGTATAGTTGATGCTGGCTCTTTCCTGCCCTCTACCCGACTTGGTCGTAATCAGGATTACCCCGTTAGCCGCCCGTGAACCGTATACCGACGCCGAGGTAGCATCTTTGAGTACCGAGATGCTCTCGATGTCATTCATGTTCAGACGGTTGATGTCTACATCGGGCATACCGTCCACTACCACCAGCGGGCTGGCATTATTCACCGTACCTAGTCCACGAATGACAAGGCTGGCGTTGTTACGGCCGGCCATACCCGAACCCTGGGTTACTGATAGCCCCGGCACCAGACCCGACAGACCTGACGATACATTGGACAGGGCGCGGCTGGTGATTTTGTCGTCAACAGTTATAGCTGACACGGCACCCGTCATGTTTACCTTTTTCTGGGTACCGTATCCTACTACTACTACCTCTTCCAGCGATTTTACATCGGTCTTCAGGCTCAGGTTCAGCGTAGTTTGCGCCCCTACGGTCACCTCCTGTGTAATATAGCCGATCGCACTGAATACAAGTACCGAGCTCTGATTGGTAACATTGATGGTGAATCGTCCCTCTACATCGGTATTAGTACCATTGGCAGTACCTTTCTCTACGATACTTACCCCGGGTATACCTTCGTCACTGCCTTCGCCGGTCACGCGACCCGTTACAGCAATGGCCTGCATCTGTACTTTGTTAGCAGGCTGCATCGAAATAGGATTGGTACGGAAAGGTACCGGTAGTCCACTGGCAGTCTCGCGCGCGGCCAGATGTACCGGGAGAACATTTTTGGCCGGAATCACTACTTCTGATACGGCCTCCTTCTTACCCGGATTATCAGCTACATAAATTGTTTCGTTGATCCGACGGAAGCTCAGTCCGGCTTCTTTGGAGATAGAACGAAGTACCTTGCCCAGGCTCTCGTTCCGGAAGTTCTGGTTGAGCCGCTTGCTGGCTACCAGTTTCTGATCATACTGAAAATTCAGATCCGTCATCTTGATGATCTGAACGAAAGCATCTTCCAGACTGACATTGCGCATATCAGCGGAGAGGTAGATGTTTTCAATGCTTTTCTCCTGTGCCCTCAGGTCGGCCGCGGTCAGCAACCCCACGAACAGGCATTGGACCAAAGCCCCAATCATTGTATACCTCGACATGGCTATGATTTGTGGTAGTAGTTTGAATTTCATATATTTAAGTGTTTGAAATACGTACCGTGTTTTGAATAAGGCCAGTGTCATGCTCCAGGAGCGCCAACTCAGTGCATGACCTAAGCCATAAGTACAGGTCGGCAATCAGTGGTTGCCGACCTTACTCTTAGCTACTATCCAGTGGTTGCATGTGTCTTTGCTTACGAGTTAGTGTATGATTACCTCCCTATCCGTTACCTCGTAGGTAAACCGGTCGGGATAGCTGCAAATGTCCAGAATGTAGTCAATCGACTTATTCTCAAACTTCCCGCTAAACCGCCACTCGGGGTCTACTTTCTTTCCTGATTGTATCCTGATCTTTACCCCGTACCACCGCTCCAGCTTTCTGACCACTTCGGTGAAGTCGGCTTTCTCGAAGTACAGGATGCCGTCCTTCCAGCCGAGCAATTCAGCCTTGTCAAAGGAGGTGACGTTGATCTCCTTATTCTCTTTCTCAAAAGTGGCCATCTCGTTCGGGGTCAGGTATACCTCTTCCGCCTGAGCGGCAGTACCCGGCTGAGCCGAGGCCGGTGCCGATGTATTGACACCTACCTTGCCTTCTACTACAGCCACTTTTACTTCGTCACCTTCGGGATAAGCCTTCACGGAGAACTTGGTACCTACTACTCTGACCTGAACATCACCGGTATGAATAATAAAAGGGGCACTGGGATTGGGAGCGACTTCAAAGTACGCCTCACCCGTAAGGTGTACCTCACGCTTTTCGGACCGGAACTTCTCGGGATATGACAGCGTAGAACCCGCGTTCAACCTGATGACGGTACCATCGGTGAGCTTGATGGTAAGCTGCTGACCATTGGCTACTTCACGCTGCATCATAGCAGTAGCTCCCGGGCCACCCGCTGATAGGTACCCCTTCCCTACCCACACTACCATCAGGAGCAGTGCCGCGGCTGCCGCTACGCGCAGCAACACGGGCAGCACCTTCTTTTTTCCCGTAGTCTCTTCAGGGTACATGTCTACCTCTCTGTATTCAAAGACCAGCTTCATTTTCTCCCATTCAGCGTCAACCTGGCGGGAGTTGATTTTCTTTTCCCTGAATGACAAAGCTGCATAGAGTTGTTTTGCCTTTTTTATCTCTGCCTGCATGGTGGGATCTTCGGCCAGCCATTGTTGCCAGATCTGGTCCGATTCGGGAGCCTGCCCCTGAACCCAGGCCAGAAAATCAGCATCCAGTAGGAAGTCCGATGCACTAAAATGCGTATAGCGCTGCTTTTCCAATAGCTTTACAAATTGTCTTTTACTACTATAAAGCTTGACTATTTCTGAAGTGACCCTCTGTGAATCAAATTTTTTCTAAAAAAAATACTTTGGGTAAAATGAAGCAGTGAAAAGGCTACCGGTTTGAGAAAGCCGGCAGTAAATAAGCCGAAGATGGTAGGTACTATAAAGGCTTGAGCTCCCCATATATCAGCTGTACGGGGAGAAGAACTGCCTTAGAATGCGAGGCTCAAAGAAGGAAATTCATCAGGAAAGGGAGCTTGGAAGGACTCATACGGAGCTCTTCGGCCAGCGAATCCAGCCCTTTGTAGACAAGCTTGTAGACAGCGCGGGTAGAAATAGACATTACCGTGGCTATTTCGGCAAAGGATTGCTCTCCGTAGAACTTCAGGTAAAGCGCTTCTTTCTGCCGGACTGGCAGCTTATCCAGCGCCCTTTGCAGGAGCTGCAGATTATCCTTGACGGTTTGATCCCGGATCATGATGGCTTCGGACGAAAGCTCCGGCTGCAGATCAAAGGTATCGGGATCAATGACCTGAAATATAGTACCTGCCTTCATCCGCTTCAGCACCAGTCGCCTCAGCGAAGCCAGCAGATACGCCTTGATGGAAGTAGTAGGCCCTAGGTACTCCCGTCGCTCCCAAAGGTTCAGGAACAGGATCTGAATGCAGTCTTTAACCTCATCCTCATCATCCTGAAGACGCAGGCAGTAGTTATACAGAAAATTGTAGTATGATTTGAATACTTGTTCGAATACGGCAGGATCACCTGCTCGTAGCAACTCCCACTGCTGAGCTTCCGTACGGGATATAACGCTCTCCAACTTCATGCAAGACTAATTAACACGATACCCGGTTTATGCTGTGTAAAGCAGGCATCAACAAGGTTCTAATCATTTAAATTTTCAGAAAAGTTGACAAGTATCTGTCGGCTTGAGGACTTCACCGCTATGGCACTGCCAGTTACCATAAAGGTTGACGAATATTAGCACGGGCTCCCCTACTCCGTTCTATCATTTTTCCGCATTTATTTTTAACCTATCTCAGATTACAGACTTAACCGCCTTCGGGAATGTCATTCGGAAGTTACGGATGGAGAAGCCAAGCCACGGGCGTAGCTGGTTGACGGGAGGAAAATAATCGGGGTCGGTATGCCAGCTATCTGAGGTGACCAACTGGCACCGGCCGGAGACGTTGGGCTCGGTAATGAGTAGCTGCCCCCGAAGGTCCTGCCCGATCCGGAATGGGAAGGGCGTAGTAGTGACGGGGAATGACCAGCCTTTGCTTTTTAGATTGACAGAGAAGACAGCTTTATCCCCACGGCTTACCTGCCAGGTTTCCTGCTGCCCGGAAGTGGTGTCTATATGAAAGTCCGCCAGTTCTTTGGGAATACCCCAGTTTTCTACGCCGTTCCAGAGGCTGTCGTAGCTGGATACGTAGATTTTGGAAATTGAAAACAAGTAACGCCCGCCTAGCCTGAAAAGACCGGGAATAAACATCAGCTCCCGATAAGGCCCTACATCGGAGCTGTGATAATCAGCCATGATGACGGCTCCCACAGAGAGCTTGTAGTGTCTTTGCTGGAAAGGTAAAAGAAAGCCGTGCTCATAAACCCACTCTTTGCGGTACCGAAACAGAAAAATATACCCGTTACCTGTTAGCTGCCAGGGAGCGGGCGCTATCTGGGACGGAACCGGCGAAAATGGGTCATAGATGATCATCAGGCTCTTTGATAAATCTTAGTACTGGCCGTATTGACTCCTTCGGCGACTCCTCCATAGGCATATGCCCCGCGTTCGGAATCACGACCAGCGTACTATTAGGCAAATCCTTATCAAATCTATGCCCGTACTCCAGGGGGATCAACTGATCCTTCGCTCCCCACACGAGTAAGGTCGGCGTCTTGATCGTTGGTAGTAGTTTCCAGGGGCCATCTTCAGCAATGCTTTCCATCCGCTCGGTCAGCGCTTCCCGGTTTCCGTTTCGGCAGGTCATATCAAAATACAGGTTAACCAGGCTATCTGTTACCTTGCTCGGGTCAGCGTAGAGGTACTCCAGACTACTGCGAATAACCGCAGGAGTAGTTGACTTCTCAAATACCTCCCTCAGTACCGGCAGTCGCATGACAATGTAAGGCAGGGGCACGTTCCTGGATTTGGTAGGATAGCCGGCGGCGCCGATCAGGATCATTTTCTGGACCTGCTCGGGGTACTTAAGGGCATACTGCCAGGTTATCTCCCCCCCTAGCGAGTTTCCAGCCAGTATACAGCGCTTTACGTTCAGCGCTTTGAGGAACGAATGGAGAAAGTCTACATAAATATCCAGGGTATAGTCATCCTTGGGATGAGGGCCCGTCAGGCCAAAGCCGGGCAGATCCATCCGGATGATGCGGTGCTTGTCCTTGAGGTGGCGAGTCCATTCATTCCAGGTGAACAACGAGGAGCCCGTTCCGTGAATCAGTACCAGCGGAACGGAATCAGACGCGGGGCCTTCGGCCCGGAAATGTACATCCATCCCATCCACCGCCACAAAGTCGGTAGGTCTGATATTGTACTTTCGGGACAGCTCACTTACTGGTATTTCGGGTACTTTGGTGCAGGAGTTGGCCGTGAGCACCAACAGCAGGGTAATCATGACTACTACCCCACAAACGGATTTTTTCTGAAAGCTTTTCATGCTGAAATAGATATAATACATACAACGAATGCAGACCATGATAAAGAGCTCTCTGCTATTATCTGATTAGCTACATTCATATGTACTCGATCCTATCTCCTCGTCGCTATTCCTGCTCCGCAACGCTGCTTACCCATGATCTCCCCTAAACAGAAGATCAATATTTCAGGAGCAAGGTTTTCCTGATAACAGACAGATACAGCACCCGGTAGTACCCAAGATGCCAAATCGCTTTTAACATTCTTTAAAAAGAAAATAATAAAAAACTGTGCCGAAGCAGAAGACACAACAAGCCGAAGGGGGTACCTACCGGGGGTACCTGGCTCCCCCGAAGCGGCCAAAAATGGTCAGACGCAATACATCCCTGACCAGTAAATTCTGGCGTCCCTGTTGGTATATGTACATATAGCCAGCCTCGGTGGCCCAATGAGGAGTAATAGGGTATTCAAATCCGGCATAGAAGCGGTATTGGTCAAAGTTGCTGGCGATGTTTTTTCCCGCATTGACCATAATATCATTTGATATTTTAAGAAAAGAGCCAGGCTTAACTGCCACTACCGGATAACTCAGTTGTGCCTGGTACGCAAAACGCCAGTTGAACCGATACCCTTCGGTCAGGCGTATACCATCATGTTTATGAAAAAAGCGTTCATCAATCCGGTAGCGGTGCTGAAGTATCAGTCGGGTCGACAGGGGCTGAGTAACTACAATGGATTGAAAAGGCCGTATCTCAGGTACCACCATTGTACCTGACTTAGTGGGCGTATAGACCCATGACAGAGATACCCCTGTACCTCCCAATATGCCGGGCCGGATTGTATAGAGTGCCTGGGTCTGGAAGATAATCTGCTGCTGCCTGTCCGGATCCATGAAGCGCCGGTTATCCACCTCAGCATTTACCTGCCATTTGTCAGATACCTGCGACTGCAAATTGATCCGTGTCCAGTAGAGTTGCTGATGGACACGATTCTGAGCATAAGCTATACCTATACTACTAATCCAAAAAAATAGTATAAAACTACAAATTACTTTTGCAGCACCTTTACTATTTGTTTCTAAAAACATGGAAAATGACCTGGTGTATGATCAAGGTAAGAAGACTACCCTTCGAGGGTTATGCGGGCACGGGTACATACACCTCCCACGGGGGGATTAAATTTGGATACGGATACCACTACTTTTTCTACGGCAGGGTATTTCTCCCTGATGCGCTCAATAACCCGAAAGGCTACGTGCTCCAGCAACCGGGACCGCTCCTGCATGGCATCTGCGGCTATGCGGTACAACTCTTCGTAGTTTACCGTTTCGCTCAGGCGATCACGCTGTGCGGCATCTTCAATATCAGTTTTGATAGTAATATCGAGGGAATATTTATTTCCGATCTTTTGCTCTTCGGCGTAGTAGCCATGGTAGGCAAAAAATTCCAGACCTTCTAGTGCTATTGTCCCCAAGGTAGTTGTGTTTTGATTATGTACTTGCTAATCCCTAGCCTATCAAACTAATCACCAAAGGTAGTTAGTTTCAGACAGTATATAAAAAGTGCAGCAGCGACCGCACGGGAGCGATCACTGCTGCACTTTTTATAGATCTATCGGGCTTCTTCTCTAACCGATCTGGTCAAAGAACGAACCTCCTGATTTTTTCTCCTCAACGGGCTCCGGATTCCGGTTTTGCTTCAGGGCTCCGCTAGCCTGCTGCGACGTTTCCGCCACCTGCTCTGCTTCAGCCATGGCCACGCTGGCGTCCTCCTGAGTTGTCTTTTCTACTTGGGGTTCGGCTACTTCGGTATCAGTAACTACCTCTGCCTTTACTTCCTCCACCGGAGCCGGGGCTACTTCCTCCACGGCTACCTCTTCGGCAACCACTTCCTCAGCCGGTGCCTCTTCCGTCACTTCTACTACCTCAACGGGTGTATCAACGATGGTAGTGGTAGCGGTAGTATCGTCCAGGGAGGGAGCCGGTGTTTCCTCTACCTGGGCTACTACGGCTTCTTCTACGCCTGCTTCGGTCTGTATGTTCTGATCCTCAATCCCTCTGTTCTTGCCCGTCTCGGCGATCTGCTGCTTGAGGTCATCGATCCGGGTCTGGTACGAGTCCTTTGAGAATTTCTTCTCAAACCGATCTACGGTATCGTTGGTACTGTTCACCAGCGTCTTGAGCTGAACGATCAGGTTGTCACGGTACTTCTCGATGGCCTTGAAGTCACGCTCCTGGTTCTTAAGCTCATTGACAAGTTCTTCCTTGATATAGCGCGACTGATTTTCGGCATCCTGTATAAGCATACTAGCCTTGCGCTTGGCCTCATTAATCACTTCATCGGACTTGAGGCGCGACTCCTGCAGGTATTTTTCGGCGGCTTTGTTGGCCTGCTCGGTAATCTGAGTGCTGGTATCTTCGGCAGTCTTCAACGTACGGAAAAGCGTCAGTTCTACGTCCCGGAGCTTGTTCAGCTCTTTTTCGGCGATTTCGAGCTGCATCTTGAGCATTTTATTCTCATTGGTCACCCGCTCCCATTCCTGCGAAAGTGAATTAAGAAATGCACTTACTTCGTCTACATCATACCCCCTGAATCCTTTTTCGAAAGTATGCTGCCGTATATCAATGGGTGAAATCTTCATTGGGACTGTACGTTTTGGTGTTTTGCTTACTTGATTACCTTGCTCACTTAGTTACCTAATTCGTCAATTACTGACTAAAATTACAAATTTCAAAAACATAATTTCCAAATCAATGTACTATCGGTAAGTAACTAGGGCAAAATAAAGAAAATAGTACCTTTCATTGCCACTACTACCCCACATTTTATTCCTTTACCTCCCACACCGAAATAGTCCGGTCGTCACTACACGAAACCAGCAGATCCTCGTATTCTGACCACAGTAGTTTATTGACTGAAGTACCATGTCCGGCGTGTCGGGCGCGGTCAATTACTTTTCTAAGCTGAAAAGTCACTGCATCCCATATTTTTACTGACTTGTCCATACTACAAGTTGCAAAGTATTTCCTATCAGGGCTATACGTCAGGTGGTTAATGGAAAACATATGCGCCGGAATATCCTGTACCGGTTCGTAATCATTGGTAACATCCCATACCTTCAGGTGGGCATCCCGGCCCGCCGAAAGCAGATAACGGCCATCCGGTGAGTACTGTACCGTAAACACCGAGTTGACATGAGCCGGTAGTCTTTTTTTGAGGGTAAAGCCGTCGCTGTCAAAGACGGTAATGTGCCAGTCGCTGCTCCCGGCGGCTATATCGCCGCTAAGGGGATTGGCCGCCAGCGAACGTATGCTCTTCTGCGAGGCCTTGATATGCTTTTGTACGGCAAAGGTCGGAATGTCCATTACAACGATCACCCCATCTCCCAGGGCCAGCAGTGCTTTGTCACCCAGTAGTTTGATATCAAAAATAGCCGCGGAAGCGATTTTGGAAGAAGCTATCTGCGCTTTATTGACCGGGTCTATTACCTGTATCCCTTCGAAGTTATGACCTACCCAAAGCTGCTGGGAAGTACCATCGTAAGCGAGCGCGTAGATGGAAGCACCTACCTGCGCTACCAGTTCACCCAGATCGGGCTTGTTAAGATCCCACTTTACAACCAGCCCGTCGCCACCGGCTGAATAAAATTGCTGGGGGATATGACCGGGAGCAAGGGTATAGACGCAGTCGCGGTGACCGGAGAAAGTATCGACTTTACGAATATTCATGAGAGAGGGATTACCTAAAAAATGCAATGAGGCTTGGTTTGTATGAAACAACGTAATAAGTTGCCAATCGGTTTTAGTTTATTAATCTATTGCTCCATCCATTTTAACGCCTATGCCGCTTCACTATGCCGAAACCACGCCGGACTACTGCCGGCTATTGCTATGGAAGCTGGATGAAGACGAAGACCAACTACGTGAGCTGCTGCCCGTTACCGACGATCACACCGAACTGGACACGATTACCCACCCCCAAAAGCGGCGCGAATGGCTGGCCGGGCGGGTGCTGGTAAAGAAACTGGTCGAGGAACAGGCCTGTGCAGAGTACCAGGGCATGTGGAAGGACGAACACGGGAAGCCGTTTCTGGTAGGTGTCTCCTGCCCTATCTCTATTACCCACACCTCCGAGTACGTGGCCGGGGTACTGCATCAGAGTTCGCCCGTAGGCATTGATATGGAAAAGGTACATCCCAAATTGATACGCACTGCCCGAAAGTTTCTTTCGGACCCGGAAGTACATCAGGCCGGTGACCATCTGGTCCGGCTCTGTATGTACTGGTGCGCCAAGGAAGCGCTTTATAAGCTCAACGGCCGTAAGAAAGTAAGTTTCAGAGACTCCATCAGTATTGCCCCCTTTACCGAAAGCGCTACGGTACTGGAGGGTACCCTCACAGATACGGACCGCCAGATCAGAGCCCGCATTTACATCCGCTGGGTGGATGACTACTGTCTGGCGTTAGCCATCTAGTCCTCGATCAGATCATCAATGATGGACTTGAGGATCGACTCCACTTCTTTGATCTTCTCGGGCTCACCGGCCTTCTCGTACGAAAGGATCAGGTTACGTAGTACGCGCTGCACGATTTCCAGGTTGGAGCAGGGCTGGTAAAACGAATCTTTGGGCTTAAGATTAAGCTGCGCAATGTAATGATCTATATCCGTCTTGGAGAAAATAATCCCCCGGTTAAATACATTGATATAGAACTGCAGCTTATCCTGCTTATACGTCAACACGAACAGATTAGGCAGATTAACGCCATGTACAGGCATACCCAGCTTACGGGCGATCAGCATATATATCACACAAAGCGTTATAGGGTTGCCCCGGCGGCTCTCCAGTACTACGTTGATCATGGAGTTAGAGGCCGAATGGAAGCTTTTGGTATTCGCCCCGAAATTCATGTTTCCATAAAAGATCCCGTTCATCATCTTGATCTGGTCTACCGGGTTCATGTCCTCTTTTACCTGTAGCCATATATCATAGTATAGTTGCTCTATATCAGAGCGGAGCTTGTCCAGAGACAACTCCGGGTACTGATAGGTAGCTACGATCCACATACCTTCCAGCAGATCCAGGGCACCACCGTTTTTCCAGTCCTGCAGGCGCTCGATCATCACCCTCAGCTGCAGATCATGGATCAGTTCTTCTATCTTTCGTTGTATTACCGGGCTAAAACTTTCTTCCCACTCTGTCTCCAGGAAGGGTATAACACTACTTCCCAGCGAACGAATTTTCTCCTCCACATGGGTAGTAACCTCCGCATCCTCATCATCCAGCAAAGAAACTAATGCCTTTATTTCCTTATCAGTCATACCTTTCTAGCTTTGTTTTGGTAACGAATGCTTAAATAAAAACAATTTTTGTATGGCTATCAAATTTTCTACTTTTGCCCTACCTCAAACTTTACTATTGACGTACCAGGGGCTTTTTGTGGCTGATTTTTGGTCATAACGATATCCAGATCCTATTTAACAGACATATAGATAACATTTCCACATTAATTCTACATTATGAAAATTCTGGTTACCGGGGGAGCAGGCTTTATAGGATCCCATACCGTAGTAGAACTCCACAACGCAGGATATACGCCCGTCATTATTGACAACCTGTACAATTCAAACCGGGACGTCCTGACCGGGCTATATAATATTATCGGTAAGGAAGTACCCTTCTACGACATTGACTGCAACGATGAGCAGGCGATTCGTGAGTTGTTTGAAAAGGAAAAATTTGATGGCGTTATCCATTTCGCAGCCTATAAAGCAGTAGGCGAATCAGTAGAAAAGCCATTAGCCTATTATGAAAACAACCTCATGTCGCTCATAGTTCTGCTTAAGGCTATGCGCGAGTATGGGATCAATAAGTTTGTGTTTTCTTCTTCGTGTACCGTCTACGGGCAACCCAACGAGCTACCTGTTACCGAGAGTACACCTCGTCAGCCGGCGACCTCGCCCTATGGCAATACCAAAGCTATCAGCGAAGACATCATCCGGGACCATGTATTTTCAAAGCCGGCTCTGAAAGCGATAGCCCTTCGTTATTTCAACCCCGTTGGAGCCCATCCTACGGCCGAGATCGGCGAACTTCCTAACGGAGTACCGAGCAACCTGGTACCTTACCTCACTCAGGTAGCGGCGGGTCTGCGCAATTCGCTGACTGTATTCGGCAGCGACTACGATACCCCTGATGGTACCTGCGTTCGTGACTTTATTCACGTAGTGGACCTGGCTAAAGCACACGTAAAAGCCATAGAATTGCTCGACGAGCAAACAATTAGTGACTATTATGATGTTTTTAATGTCGGCACCGGGCAAGGCCATACCGTACTGGAGCTTATCACTACCTTTGAAGAGGTCAATGGTGTTAAACTTAACTATAACATCGGCCCCAGACGCCCGGGTGATGTTGAGAAGATTTACGCCCAGTCGGACAAAGTAAATACTGTGATGAAATGGAAGGCCGAAAAATCACTGGCTGATGCGTTGCGTGACGCATGGCGGTGGCAGCAAAAAATCACTAATAGTGTTGATAACGTTTAATTTCAACTAATAAGTACCTACACCTGAAATAGCTAAAAAGTAGTATGACCAGGAAAATCCTAATCACTGGTGGCGCGGGCTTTATCGGCTCACACGTGGTGCGCCGCTTCGTGACCCAGTACCCCCAGTACCATATCTTCAACCTCGACGCGCTGACCTACGCCGGCAACCTCGAGAACCTCAGAGACATTGAAGACGCTCCCAACTACACCTTCGTCAAAGGTGATATCGTGGACGCTGATTTTCTGGACCAACTCTTTGCCCAGCACGATTTTCAGGGGGTGATCCACCTGGCGGCCGAGTCACACGTGGACCGCTCGATCACCGATCCGCTGGCTTTTGTGATGACCAACGTCATCGGCACCGTAAACCTGCTGAACGCCGCCCGTACCGCCTGGAAGGGCAATATGGAGGACCGTAGGTTCTACCACGTCTCTACCGACGAGGTATACGGTGAGCTGCACGACCCCAACGAGTTCTTCCTGGAGACGACCAAATATGATCCTCGCTCCCCCTACTCGGCTTCCAAGGCTTCGTCGGATCACTTCGTGAGAGCCTACCACAATACCTACGGGCTGCCGGTTGTGATCTCCAACTGCTCCAACAACTACGGTCCCAACCACTTCCCCGAGAAGCTCATCCCGCTGATGATCCACAACATCATTCAGAACAAGCCGCTACCCGTCTACGGCAAGGGTGAGAACATCCGCGACTGGCTCTTTGTGGAGGACCACGCCCGCGCTATCGATGTGATCTACCACCGCGGAGCTAACGGCGAGACCTACAACATCGGTGGCCACAACGAGTGGAAGAACATCGACCTGGTGCTGCTGCTGTGCCGCATCATGGACCAGAAGCTGGGCCGCGCCGAGGGTACTTCCGAGCAGCTGATCACCTACGTCACCGACCGCGCCGGCCACGACCTGCGCTACGCCATTGACGCCACCAAGCTCAAAGAAGAGCTGGGCTGGGAGCCTTCGCTGCAGTTTGCCGAGGGATTGGAGCGGACCGTAGAATGGTACCTGACCAACCAGCAGTGGCTGCAGAACGTCACCACGGGCAACTACCAGAAGTACTACGACGACATGTACGCGGGAAGGTAAGATATCATTGAGCGGCCGCCGCGCGGTGATTGAGCGAGTTGTGAATGAGTGAATAATTATGAAATTGTTCGCTTATTCTCCGTGCGGCGGGAGGCGCCGCTGCCACGGCGACCGTCGCACGATGGCTCCTCCGTCCGCTCAATCTCTAAATCACTCATTCACTCAATAACTACCATGAAAGGAATTATACTGGCCGGAGGCTCCGGCACAAGGCTTCATCCCCTGACGCTGGCCGTGAGCAAGCAGCTCATGCCCGTCTACGACAAGCCCATGATCTACTACCCGCTCTCGATCCTGATGCTGGCGGGCATTCGCGAGATCCTGATCATCTCCACGCCGCACGATCTGCCCCACTTCGAGAAGCTACTGGGCGATGGCAGCCGCATCGGATGCCAGTTCAGCTACGCCGTGCAGCCCAGCCCGGACGGACTGGCGCAGGCCTTCATCATCGGTGAGGAATTTATCGGGGACGACAAGGTAGCCCTGATCCTGGGTGACAACATCTTCTACGGCTCGGGGCTGTCCAAGCTGCTGCAGTCCAACAACGATCCCGAGGGAGGCGTGATCTACGCCTACCAGGTACACGATCCGGAGCGCTACGGGGTGGTGGAGTTTGACAAGGACTTCAACGTGCTCTCCATCGAGGAGAAGCCCGAGCAGCCCAAGTCGCACTACGCCGTGCCGGGGCTGTACTTCTACGACAACGATGTGGTAGACATCGCTAAGAACATCCAGCCTTCACCCCGCGGGGAGCTGGAGATCACGGACGTGAACCGGGTGTATCTGGAACGGGGTAACCTGAAAGTAGGAGTACTGGATAGAGGCACCGCCTGGCTGGACACAGGTACGTTCCAGTCGCTGATGCAGGCAGGACAGTTTGTACAGGTGATCGAGGACCGGCAGGGACTGAAAGTGGGATGCATTGAGGAGGTGGCCTACCGCATGGGCTTCATCACAGAGCAGCAGCTGAGAGAGGTAGCGGCTCCTCTGATGAAGAGTGGCTACGGAAAGTACCTCATGCAGATTATTGAACAATAGTAGAACTATCCGTTAGTACTGAATAGCTTAGCTACCTACCCCGGATATTTTTGTACTGGAATAAGAAGGAGATGTCGTTTTCTTTGATAAATTTGAAGAAACGACATCTTTATTTTTGCCCCTACCCTACGGAATGGAGTTTTTACCCGAAGAGATCGAAGCCTACGCCGAAGCCCATACCGAAGCTGAGAGTGACCTTCTTCGTGCCCTCAGCCGCGAAACACACGCCAAAGTACTCATGCCCCGGATGCTCTCGGGGCACATGCAGGGACGGTTCCTGTCAATGATCTCCCGCCTGATCCGCCCCCGGCGTATTCTTGAAATAGGTACCTATACCGGTTACTCAGCCCTCTGCCTCTGCGAAGGCCTATCACCCGACGGCAAACTTATTACCATCGACAAAAACGAGGAACTGGAAGCTCTGGTACGCCGCTACCTGAATAGTGCCGGATATGGATCCAGGGTTGATTTTCACATTGGGCGGGCCGCCGACATTATTCCCGACCTGGACGAAACCTTTGATCTGGTATTTATCGATGCCGACAAAGTCAACTACGCGACCTATTACCACCTGATTTTTGACAAAGTAAGGCCGGGTGGCATCATCATTGCTGATAATGTGCTCTGGAGCGGTAAGGTAGTACAGCAAGGCCTCAAAAAAGTCGATAAGGAGACCCAGGCCCTGCTGGATTTTAACCGTATGGTTCAGGATGACACCCGCGTCAGGAACGTGCTGCTACCCATACGTGACGGTCTGATGATCGTAGAAAAGATATAAAAGTTAATCGTGTTTCTCATTGTTGTACCCTTTAGCTACTTATACTATGCTAAAATTCCCTCTACAATACCTTCTCCTCATCTGGACGTGCGTAGGATTAACGTGCGGAGATGTATTTGCTCAGGAATATCCAGACATTCCCAACAGCCTGTCTTTTGCAGGAATCAATGTTAAACTGGACCCGGGTGCAAGACGTATAGTCGAATCAGATGTACGTAGCCTGATGGCCAATCGCCGCTATTGGGAAGACAAACTGGATAAGGCTGTATTGTATTTTCCAATCATTGAAGGAGTACTTATTGAAGAGGAAGTACCTATTGATTTTAAGTACCTGGCCGTACAGGAAAGCTCACTGGCTCCTGACGCCGTTTCGACATCCAATGCCGTAGGTTTCTGGCAGTTCAAACAGGAAACCGCCGTAGAGTTCGGTATCCGGGTGGATAATGAAATAGACGAGCGCAAGAGTATTTCGGCCTCCACGCATGCCGCCGCTAAATACCTCAAGCGCAGCAACAAGCAGTACAACAACTGGGTATCGGCCCTCTACTCCTACTACCTGGGCATGGGTGGCATCAGCCAGATCGTCCCCGCCGACTGGTCATACGCCCGCCAGATTACCCTGGATGCCAAGACAGACCGCTACGTACTGCGGTTCTTTGCCCATAAAATCGCTTTTGAAGCCGCACTGGATCACCACCGTACCACTAATACCATCGTGCTACTCGAGTCGGCCCTTGGTAAGGGACGTCACTTTGATGACATAGCAGCCGATCTGGGTATCAATGCCCTGGAACTCCGAAACTACAACCGCTGGGTCAATGGAGATCAGATACCCGCTGACAAAGACTACATGCTGACGATCCCGGTCGCGACCAATCAGATCAATGTAGTAAGGGAAAAGTTAGCCATGGGACCATCTGCCGGCAGAGTTGAATACGCTCGTGAGGACATTGGATTTCCGGTACTGCGCAAGGCTAGTGTACAAATGAAAGGCCGCAACGACCACACCTACTACGAAATCAATGGTCTACCCGGTATCCAGGCCCGGCAGGGTGATAAACCTGCTACCCTGGCCAAAGCCGCTAAGATCAGCGTATCGAGCTTTCTGCGCTACAACGACATGACCATCAACGATCCCATTGTAGCCAATGAGATCTACTACCTGGCCAGCAAGAACAAGAAAGCCATCGTACCTTTCCATACGGTGCGGGAGGGAGAAACCCTGCGGGGAATCTCGCAAACCTATGGTATGCGACTCAGGGAGCTTATGAAGTACAACCGGCTCACCAACCGGAACCTGCGCCTGCAGACAGGACGGGTAATGTGGCTCATGAAAAAGCGTCCGAACAGTCAGCCGGTTGAGGTAATCAATAGCCCTGTTCCTGGCAAAGGTCCCGTACAGGATACTAAGCCTGCCCCTGCCGCCACGGCACCTATTGCTTCCAGCTCAGAGATACCTCAGACAGCGGCCGATCGCAAGAAGTATACTCCCAAGCTGGCCGATACATCATACCCATCAGAGGCCTCTCCTGCGGCCTCCATACCCGCACGCGTCAGCACAGCTGGTACAAGCCAGACAAGTACCAGTGCGCCCCAGCAGGCCAGCACGGCCAAACCTGAGAGTACACCTGCTCAGGTAGGTATCTATCAGCCCAGCCGGCCCGAAACAGTAGCGACCAAGTCACCGGCCACTACGTCAGCAGCTGCCTCTACCGGTAATACCAACGACCGCATCGTCATTGTTACGGAAGAGGACAGACGCCCCGCTGCTATGAGTAACAGTACAAGCACCAGCCCAAGTACCAGCACCGTTGCCTCTACCAACATCACCACCTCCGACTGGGGCTCCGATGTACCTACCACTCGCACCCGCCCGGTAAGCACCAGCACCAGCCCGGTAGAGAGTCGTCCGGTGGCCACGGCACCTAACGCTGATTATCATCTGGTAGCAAGCGGACAGACCTACTTCAGCATCTCCAAGATGTATAACATGTCGGTCAATAACCTGCTTTCGCTGAACAACCTTACCACCAATGACAAACTATACGTAGGGCAGCGCCTTCAGGTAAAACAGAGCAGCGGTAGCAGTAGTAGCAATAGCACAGCTCCGGTCTCTGCTCCGGCACGAACTGCTCCGGCCGGAAACGAATATCAGTTTCATACTGTTATGGCTGGTGAAACGCTATTCCGGATTTCGCAGAACTACCAGGCCAGCATAGAGGAGCTCAAAGTGCTCAACAATATGAAGGATAACACGGTAAAAGTTGGGCAGAAGATCAAAATTCCGAAGCGCTGATAACCATTTAATTTAAGAAAATATAACACCCCCTCATTATGATTTTGATTGATAACACCTGCATAAGCGATGATATCGGGGATCAGTTTTTTGTGTGTAATATCGAAAAATGCAAAGGTGCGTGCTGTGTAGAGGGGGATTCGGGAGCCCCGCTTGAGCCCGAGGAACTACCTATTCTTGAGCAGATTTACCCACAGGTAGAGCCTTACCTGACCGAAGCGGGCAAGCAGGTAATCGCCAAAGAAGGAGTGTATACCAAAGACTGGGAAGGCGATCTGGTTACGCCGGTGATTGATGGCAAGGAGTGCGCCTATGCCTTCTACGACCAGAAAGGTACCCTTAAATGTGGTATTGAAGCGGCTTACAATGACGGTAAGATCGACTACAAGAAGCCGATTTCGTGCCACCTGTACCCTATTCGTATAACCAAGTACGATCAGTACCACGCCATCAACTACGATCGCTGGCAAATCTGTAACCCGGCCTGTTCGCTGGGGCAGGACCTGGGCGTACCTCTGTACCAATTCCTGAAAGAGCCGCTGATCCGTGCCTATGGCGAGGCCTGGTACGAACAACTGGTGCAGGAGATTGATGAGCGAACTGCCGCCAGTAATGCCAAAAGGTGATTACTTTGAGGATGTATACGAGGTGGTTCGGCTTATTCCATCCGGGCGCGTTACCTCATACGGTGCCATTGCTGCGTACCTGGGTTCTAAACGGGGAGCACGCATGGTAGGCTGGGCCATGAACAATTGCCACAGCCGGCCCGATGTACCCGCCCACCGCGTCGTCAACCGCCAGGGCCTACTGACCGGCAAGCATTGTTTTGGCAGCCCTACGGCCATGCAGGAACTACTCGAGGCCGAGGGAGTACCCGTCAAAGACGATCAGGTGCAGGAATGGAGCCGCTATTTCTGGGATCCTCTGGTTGAGCTGGTTTGACCTATCTATCTTAAAGCAAAGAAGTCCGGGCTGAGTAGCCCGGACTTCTTTGCTTGTAAGGATTTGGGACTATTCTACTTCAATAGTCTGCTGTACAGCTGTTAACAACTGAATGCTTTTGGTAACCTTTTGGCCGTCTACTTCTACTTCAAAGTAGTAAGTACCGTTGCCGATCTGGTTGAAGTCAAACTTTCTTTTGTAGAGCTCTGTCCCTTTGCCCCGATTCTCCTGATAGAGTACGTCTCCGTTTTCATCTTTCAGCGTAATGGTCATACGAGAAGAAGGGTGCTTTGCTACTGCCAGGCTTACTTTAGACGAATTAACAATCCGGTACATTCCGACATTGAATGCCTTGGGAGCCTTAGCATCTGTAGGCCGAAGCATGTGGTTATCGGCACGGGCAGAAGTAACAGGAAGTACAAGAGCTAACAAAAGAGTAATGATGGTAGAGATAACGAACGTTTTCATGGCTTTTCTATTTTAAGGTTTTTTTCATGGCTATATTATACTTATTGAAAAGTCCATGCCAATCGTGCCAACCTCTACCATTCACAAGCCACCACTATCTGCAACTATCTATAAATGAGCTATATTCAAATATATTTATAAAACTGGAAGCTAGTAAAGGCTACGGCTATCTGTTCAGAATCGAACATTTTTGTGCGATGCCGGACAACCGGACACTTGCTCACCAGGTACTCTTACTTTTTAACTAGGTATATGTATTAGAGCTCACGCTGAGTCTCTCGCTTTTCCAGGTATTCTACCAGGTAGGCACACCAAACACCACTGGTGACCGAAGCAACAAAAAATAGTAAAGCATCCATATCTATATCTATTATTGGTTTCGATAATAGATAGTAAAAAACCAATCCCTGCTGATTTCGGCCTAAAATGGCTTTTTAACGGACTTCTTTGTGGAATAGGTTTCCCGAGCGCCGGTTGCCTTGTAGAAAAATCAGGCTTTACGCCCTACTGACAGCAGCATCAGCCCCATGAATGTGAACAGGCCATTTAGGATCAGACGCTCAAAGCCCAGCTGGTACCCTCCAAACCACTCTGCCGAGTTTTGATTGGCTATGTACGTAAGTACTGGTGAAAGTACGCATACTACCGGTACCCACCGATCACGAACCGGCCGCTTCAGGAACATACCAAACGAAAAAAGCCCGAGCAGAGGACCATAGGTATAGCCTGCCAGATCAAAGACGGCCGTAATAACTTCCTTGCTGTTAAGCTGATTGAAGACGATAATCACGAGGTAGAAAAGTACCGAGAAGCCTATATGTACCCAAAACTTGATTCGTGACCGCTGGGCTTCGGGCTTGCCCTCTACATTCATAAAGTCGATACAGAAGGCCGTAGTAAGCGCCGTAAGAGCTGAGTCGGAGCTGGCGTAGGTCGCAGCCGTAATACCCAGCAGAAACGTGATACCGACGAGTAGTCCCAGGTGATTGAGCGCCAGCATCGGGTAGAAGTCGTCCGTACGGGCCGTGGTAGGTATTCCCTTGGCATTGGCGTAGACGTACAGCAGCGCCCCCAGCGAGAGGAAAAGGAAGTTAACGATAACCAGTACTACTGTAAACCAGAACATGTTTTTCTGGGCTTCACCGATGTTCTTACAGGTCAGGTTTTTCTGCATCAGGTCCTGGTCCAGGCCCGTCATCACTATGGCGATAAACGCTCCGGCAAAAAACTGCTTGAAGAAGTTTTTGGGATCATTGCCATCCCAGTAGAATATCTTGGAGTAATCGCTGTCCTGCACGGTAGTGAATATATCCACCAGACCGCCTAATTGCAGCTCTCTGGATACCAGAATGATGGTCAGGATCACCGCCGTGACCAGAAAGGTTGTTTGTAAGGTATCAGTAATGATGATGGTCTTGATCCCCCCCTTGAAGGTATAGATCCAGATCAGTAGAATGGTGATTGCTACGGATATCTCAAAAGGTACCCCAAGCGGCTGGAATATAGCCAGCTGCAGTACCCCCGCTGCTACATACAGCCGCACCGCCGACCCGACCGTACGCGAAAGCAGGAAGAAGGCCGAGCCGGTCTTGTACGACCAGAAGCCAAAGCGCTGGTCCAGGTAGGTATAGATAGAAATCAGGTTGAGCCTATAGTACAGGGGCATCAGTATGGTACCAATGACCAGGTACCCCAGTATGTACCCGATCACTACCTGAAAGTACGAAAACTGGATATTGGCTACTGCTCCCGGAACCGACACAAAGGTCACGCCGGATAGCGAAGTACCGATCATACCAAACGCCACCAGGTACCAGGGCGACTGCCGGTTGGCCGTAAAAAAAGTATTAGTATCAGCTCCTCTTGACGTATATACTGACACTATGATCAGCATACCAAAATAGACTACTAATATGGCAAGAGCAATGTAAGGATTCATGTATTACGGTAACTTTTTAGAGGATTTCTACGTTGTAAAGTAGGAGCTGAAGGGCTTCCTTTAGTGCCTTTTTATGATTAGATTTGCTAATCAAACGGAAATTTGAAGATTATGCAACCCTTTATAGAAACCGACGTCGAAATAGTAGAAGAAACCGTTGAGAAGGAAGTAAAAGCGCTTGTCGTTTTTAATGACGACGTCAATACATTTGACTGGGTTATCGAAACACTCATAGAGGTTTGCGAACATACTCCTCAGCAGGCCGAGCAGTGTACTCTTATCATTCATTATAAGGGTAAATGCCGCGTCAAGGAGGGGGATTTTGAAGAGCTGGTACCTATGCGGAACGAAATATGCCGCCGGGGTATCTCAGCCGAGATTCTCTGATTTTATATTCACTACCATTGCATACGACCGTTTGTATCGTTAGCCCATGAATTATCCTTCCAAATTAATAGAAGATGCTGTTAATGAGATTTCCAAGTTACCGGGGATAGGCAAAAAAACAGCATTACGACTTGCATTACACTTACTCAAAAGAGAAGAAGAACATACCCGCTCGCTGTCGGATGCGCTGGTAGCCATGCGCACCCAGACTCAGTTTTGCCGGCAGTGCCACAATATAGCTGATGATCAGCTCTGCAACATCTGCAAGAGTCCTAAGCGCGATAGTTCCCTGCTTTGTGTTGTAGTCGATACCCGTGATGTACTCGCCATCGAGAATACCAGCCAGTACAACGGCCTGTATCATGTGTTAGGTGGGATTATCTCTCCGCTGGAAGGCATAGGCCCCGCTGACCTGCATATCGAATCGCTGGTGAGGCGTATAGCAGACTCGCCTTCTGATGAGCCCGTGCGGGAAGTAATACTGGCCCTGAGCCCTACCATGGAGGGAGATACTACGGCTTTTTATTTACAGAAAAAACTCAGACCCAGCGGAGTAAAAGTAAGTACCATTGCCCGGGGTGTACCCGTTGGTGGTGATCTTGAATACGCCGATGAAGTTACACTCGGGCGTAGTATCGTAAGCCGGGTGGCTTACGATTGATCCGTTTATTAATTCCTATAACCACATTATTATGAATCGCAACGAATTTCTTCGCTCTCTGGCTGGCTCTGCGCTGGCGTTTGGTGCTTTCTCTACGCAGTCATTCGCTAAGGGTACCTCATCTTCGGGAGTGCTGGCAGCCCCTTTCAAGCAGGAGCCCCTACCGTACGCTTTTGATGCCCTGCAGCCAAGCATCGACAAGACTACCATGGAAATCCACTATGGTAAGCATCATGCTGGCTATGTTACTAATCTGAACAACGCGGTAAAGGGTACCAAGTTCGAGAACATGGCTCTTGAAGAAATTCTAAAAAACATAAAAGGCGCTCCTGCCGCAGTTCGTAATAATGCCGGAGGTCACTGGAACCACGAGTTCTTCTGGAACGTCATGGCACCGGGCAAAGGAGGCGCTCCCAAAGGAGCCGTAGCTGATGCGATCAACGCTCAGTTCGGATCATTCGATAAGTTCAAGGAAGCCTTTGGTAAGGAAGCTACCGGACGCTTTGGATCAGGCTGGGCCTGGCTTACCGCCCAAAACGGCAAGCTATCGCTGGGCTCTACTCCCAACCAGGACAACCCACTTATGGATGTAGCTGATTTCAAAGGTATGCCTGTACTGGGGCTGGATGTGTGGGAGCATGCCTACTACCTCAAATACCAGAACAAGCGGGCTGATTACGTAAGTGCATTCTGGGACGTAGTCAACTGGGACACAGTAGCCGACAATCTTACTAAAGCCAAATAAGCAGTTGTTCATATAACAGCAAAACCAAAAGAGCCTCGGTGATTGATCACCGAGGCTCTTCTGGTTACTATATATTAGAAGTGCTCTTATAGCTACCTACTTCCAAACTACCTTCCGGCCTAGTTACAGAAATCACTGATGACCTTATAAGATGGAGTATAGCCTAGTTCGCCAGCTTTACTCAGATCCAGACATCCCCCGTTGACATCACCCAGGCTGTGCTTGACAATACCCCGCAGGTAGTACGCTTCGGGATAGCTCGCGCGTAGCTTAATGGCACTGCTGCAATCCAGGATAGCTCCCATCTGATCACCGATAGCTGATTTAACAATACTCCGTGAGAAGAAAGCATCCGCGTATAAAGGGTTCAGTTCAATGGCACTGTTCATATCCTGAATAGCCCCTTTGCTGTCGCCACTCTTGCTCTTGCTCAGTCCGCGTACGAAGTAAGCTTCTGCTCTTACATCAGACAGCTCGTTAATCTTGATGTGCTCCTGTACCTGGCTACGCAGGTTGTCCAGTACCGGGCGGGTTATCGGTCCTATGTATACGATCTTCTTGGGATCGGTGGTGTAGGTGTTATTGATATCAACAGCCTGGTTCAGATCCAGGATGGCCCCCTTTTGATCACCCAGTTTGCTCTTGGCAAATCCACGGCCGTAGTACGCATCAATATTAGCCGGGTCAGCCTGTAATACTTTATCATAGTCGGCAATAGCTCCGGCAAAGTCATCAATCTTAGACTTGGCATAGGCCCGCTGACCGTACGCAAAATTATCCTGAGGGCTTAGCTCAATGGCCTTGGTGAAATCAGCCACTGCTCCCTTGTAATCGGCCAGCTTTACCTTGGCGTGTCCACGACCAATGAACGCTCCGGACTTCTTGGGATTAAGATCTATCACCCGCGAAAAATCAGCCAGAGAGCCTGAGTAGTCTTCCAGTTGCTGCTTGCTGGTTCCCCTGGCGTACAGGGCCACCGCATCATTGGGATCAAGGGTTACGGCTTTGTTGAAGTCTTCCAGGGCTCCGCTGTTATTGTTGAGCTTGGCGCGGCTTACACCACGGTTGTAGTACGACCTGGCGTCGTCCGGATTGAGCTCGATAGCCCGCGTATAGTCCTGTACCGCAGCACGGTGGTCGTCCTGCATACTTTTACTAACGCCACGGCTCTGGTAGTAAAGTGCTTCTTTGGCATTGATATCAATGGCCTTGTCATAATCAATAATGGCTCCCCGATGGTCTTTCAGATTGGCTTTGGCCAAACCACGGTTAAAATAGCTGGGAGCATGTTCAGGGCTCATAGTTAGTACTGCACTGTACGATTGAAGAGCTCCCGCAAAATCACCGGAACGGGCCTTGGTGTTACCTTCTTCGAAGAACTCAGCCGCAGAACGCTGAGCCACTGCCTGGTGCTGCACACTGGCACAAAAGGCTACAAAAGCCAGAGAAAGGAAAATTTTTTTCATGAAAACCGCGAGGAGTTAATTGGATAATAGCGACAGGTACTCAATGAGGCCCTAAAAGTATTCAAATATAGGATGAGGGGCAAACACAGCCTTGTTAAATTTTTTGAACGGTTATAAACTCATTCGTAAGCTAGCGAGGCAGCCTTATTTAGCTACTGATTCTCTTTTCGGACTACTCAACTTGGGCCTCAGGAGGTAGCCCTGCCGGTTTGGCTAATACAATCCAATTCGGTAGTTTGCCGTTAAAATAAAATATACTAACTATTACCAGACAGGCTATGAGATCAAAATATGTAAAATACACCCTGATACTAGTGTTGCTGCTTTTTGCTGCTCTGGCTATTTATTATAGTGTATCAGAGCCTGAGCCTACCGAATATGTTACTCCCGCGGATGAATCGTCGGCTCTGCCCGTACCGTATGGGTCAGTATATCTTCCATTGACTACTCTGGAGGGCTCTCCGGTAACCATGGACTCTACCAAGCTGGTATTTATCAATGTATGGGCTACCTGGTGTGGCCCCTGCAACATGGAGATGCCCAGTATACAAGCGCTATACGACCGGTACAAGAGCAATAGTAAGATAGCCTTCTACATTATTTCGGATGAGGCTCCGAATACGGTGGTTCCTTTCATCAAGCGCAAGGGGTATGAGCTTCCCTTCTACCAGTATGAAGGTATATATCCACCCGAACTAAACGGCGACGCCATACCGCGTACCTATATACTTCGCAACGGGCAGGTACTTGCTGCGGAGATCGGTGCTAACCGGTGGGACGATCCCAAGGTGATAGATTTTATTGAACAACAGCTGCGAACGCTGTAAGAGTAGTAGTAGGACTATATACTAAGAGCAGGTCAGACTTGGGTCCGACCTGCTCTTTTTGCTATTATGTACGGTTGACTAAGAAGTAGATCTATATATCATTCTTCTAACAGACTATAACTCTTACACACCAAGATATTCAAATCTAGTCTGGGGCTTACGTCTACGAACAAATACAGCGGCTGTACTTACAGCTAATGCTACCGGAAATAACCAAAATGCTTTTTTCATGGATGGCTCTCTTTATAAAGTTACAAATTTTAAAGTAAATTTTCTAGTTGACTAAGCAGATCGCGAATTTTCGCTTTCTAATATAACGTGAAGTTACACTTTTTTGTTGAATACTTTTTCTCGAAATTTTATAATTAATGATTTAATAATGTACCTAATCGGCTATTTCTTCTTTTTATAATACCATTTCTATCTTTTAGATAATCATTTTTTATTAAGCGGTTATCAAAAATGATATAAATCAGGATTCTAACTTCTGTACAAAAGTTGGAAAAGCCCTAAAAAAGATCGGAAGGTACCGGATAGGAAGCAGAAAAGCCCCCGAAGCGGAGGCCAGAACAGAAGAGTGAGGTAGTAAAACTCCTTTAGTAAATCAGGGCTGAAGTAACGACTCCCGCAAGCGCCGCAGGTAATCAGGAGTACGAAGCAGCCTGCTCCCGTACCAACTGAATAGCTCACCATCTACCAGCCGGATAGTGGCCCTGGGATAGATATCACGCAGCTCGGCTAAATGCTTTTCCTTGAACGGATAAGGCTCCGAAGACAAGAGTACTACATCGGGATTAAACTGGTCTAGTTCTCCTTCCGAGCAGGCCGGATAGCGGGTCAGATCGCCAAATACATTACTGAATCCGGCAGCTTCGAGCATGGCATGAATAAAGGTATCAGAGCCAACTACCATCCAGGGCTTACGCCAGATAAAGTAGGCTACCCGACGAGGTACTGTCTTATGCCTGGCTGGTGGCTGCTGAGCCAGTTCATCAGCAAGCTCCTGAAAACGCTCCTGCACTTTATCTGCAATCCACTGAGCAGAGGGCTCTTTGCATACTAATTCGCCCAGGCTGCGTATCATCCCAGTAGCCTCAGCCAACGTATTGACATCCGAAAGCCATACGGGGTATTCAGTCCGGAGTTGCTCAATGACCTCCTGCGTATTCTCCTCTTTATTGCCGATGATAAGTGTAGGATTCAGCTCACGGATCAGGGCTATATCGGGGTTCTTGGTACCTCCTACCTTTACCTTATCCCGCACTTTAGGCTCAGGATGTACGCAGTATTTAGTCACTCCTACGACCTGCTCATTAAGCCCCAGATCAAAGAGAAGCTCAGTTTGAGAGGGTACCAGCGACACTATCCGTTGGGGAAGGGTAGTGATTTCAATCGTAAAGCCAGTCTGATCGGTATAGTGAGCCATGGCGGACAGGATGGTTTCGGTAAAGATAACGAAAACCACTAGTAAGCCATTTACTTTCAAAGAAGCATCGCCTCTACCTCACGCCAGTTGTTCACACGGGTATAGCCTTGCAAATCGAGGTTGTGACTGGCTGAGAACAGCAAAGGATGCCCTTCGAAGTATTTCAGATTCTTTTCGTGATCATCGATCAGGTAATCCGCTTTTATCATATACTTATGCCCACAAAAGACAATGAAGCGCCAGTCAATGAACGGGAAATGCTGGTTCATCCATTCCAGCTTTTCCTTCATGGATAGCGGGAACTCCATAGCTGCCGATACGATGAAAACCTCGTAACGATGGGTGAGCCTCTCTACTACCTCCTGAGCATCGGGCAGTACCTGCATACCCGCAAAGAACCCCTCGTTCCTTATCCAGGTGCGGATCAGGGGCTGATGCTCCGGGAAGGCATGCTCCCAACTCAGATTTGGCGTATCCAAACTTGCCGACAGATCAACACTCAGGTGGTTTATGGCATACTCCCTGAATCGCCCGTTGGCATCGGCCAGTACGTCATCCATATCAATGGCAATGCGTTGTTTTTTCATGATGTTTCGTTTTTTAAATTAGTTTACGCAAATATACCGAAACAAAACGCATCTATTTAAGATATTTGTATTAAATTTGCTTAACAAAAACGCACAATACCGCACAAATGCTAAGAGAAGAACGTCTGGAATATATTCGGCAGAAACTTGCCAGGCAGCAAAGGGTATCCTCTCAGCTCCTGAGTGAGGAGCTTCAGGTATCAGACGATACCATTCGACGTGATCTGAATGAACTGGCGCAGGCAGGGCAGCTTCGAAAAGTACACGGTGGCGCGGTACCTCTCATACCCAAAGCCCCGGCGCCCCATAATCTTAATGAACGGATCGCCTATGCCCGTAGTGAGAAAGAAGTCATAGCCACGAAGGCCCTGCAACTTTTTGAAAACGGGCAGACAATCATCCTGGATAATGGCTCTACCAATATGATCATTGCAGGAATGCTCCCTGTCGACCTGCAGGCGACCATTTTTACCAATAGCCTTCCCATAGCCCAGATACTCTGCTCCTATCATAGGCTGGAGGTAATACTGGTGGGGGGGGTAGTGCTCAAATCGGCTCAGGTAGCCATCGGGGCCGGTACGGTGGAGATATTTCGCCTAATTCAGGCAGATCTTTGCATAGTCGGTGTCTGCAGTATTCATTCCGAGCTGGGAGTAACAACGCCTAATTATGAAGAATGCCTCGTAAAACAGACGATGGTCGGAGCCTCCAAACGGGTGGTAGCCACTGCCTGGAAAGACAAGTTTGACACGGCCGAAACCTGTCGGGTTTGTGATTATGATGAACTGGATTTGCTGATTACTGATTCATCACTGGACCAGGAGCGATTAAGTTCGTACCAGGCACTAGGCGTAGAAATCTGGTAAATGTCAGATCGATTAGCCGATTCCTGAGGTCCTAAGGTAATTTATACTTCCAGGACAAAAAAAAGATTCCACAGCTTAGGCTGTGGAATCCTAAATAAGTCAAAGTACATCTACTACCTACTTGATATAGCGGTAGTCCTCATCTCCTTTCAGCGTCAGGAGCGTCTCGTACATCAGTTTGATCACATTCTGTACATCATCTTTGTGCACGGTTTCTACGGTAGTATGCATGTACTTGAGCGGCAACGATATCAGCGCCGAGGCTACCCCTTCGGTAGCGTAGGCAAATGAGTCGGTATCAGTACCGGTTGAGCGGCTTACCGCCTGGCGCTGGAATGGAATCTGTTTTTCCTCGGCTACCCGGATAAGCATTTCGCGTACGTTGTTCTGTACCGCAGGCCCGTAGCAGATTACGGGTCCGTTACCACACTTCAGATCTCCCTGCTCCTTCTTGTTGTACATCGGCGACTGCGTATCGTGCGTTACGTCGGTACAGATGGCCAGGTCAGGACGGAGACGACGCACGATCATCTCGGCACCGCGGAGGCCGATCTCTTCCTGTACGGCATTCACCACGTACAGCGTGTAAGGCAGCTGCACATTATTCTCTTTGAGCATACGGGCCACCTCTGCTATCATATACCCACCGATGCGGTTGTCGAGCGCACGACCTACGTAGTAGCGATTGTTCATTTCGGTAAGGCCATCGGCAAAGGTCACTACCGTACCCACGTGGATACCCATCTCGAGTACTTCGTCTTTTTTGGTAGCTCCCACATCGATGAACAGGTCATGTACTTTGGGCACCTGGTCTTTGCTGATATCACGTACGTGAATAGCCGGCCAGCCAAATACACCCGGTACTACTCCCTTAGCTGTATGCAGGTTTACCCGCATGGAAGGAGCAATAGCCGCGTCGGAACCACCGTTACGGCGTACATGGATATAACCATCTTCACTGATGTAGTTCACAAACCACGATATCTCGTCGGAGTGTGCCTCAATCACTACCTTGTACGGCTGGCCGGGGTTGATTACGCCCACGGCGGTACCGTATACATCTATGATTTGTTCGTCAATGTATGGCTTGAGGTAGTCCAGCCATATCTGCTGCCCCGTCACTTCAAAACCGGTCGGGGAGGCATTATTAAGGTACTTATAAAGAAATTCTCTGCTTTGATCACTCATAGGTTCTATTCACTTTTACTGGTTTGGGTTGGATTGCAAGTTATTAAAATAGGCTTGATTTGAAAAAGAGCTCTTATTACCGTGGCCCCTCTGCTTCTTCTACCACCTTTTCATAACTACTTCGCATCCGAAAAAATGTTTCCGGCCTCGGGCTGCAGTACCAGCTCACGCGCCCAGGCCAGCAGCTCCGCCTTCTCGTCCAGGGTCAGGTCCAGAGGTAGCTGAGCCAGCCCGATCAATCGGCGAATAACCTCCGCTCCGCAAAAACCATGAAACAGTGCCGGATCAAAGTACTCCGGGCGCTGGTACATGTCCAGAGCCATTCGGATGGTCGTATCGGGAGTACGGGCCATCATCAGGTGCGCTACCAGCACGCCCAGGTCAAACTCCGCCCGCCCCAGGTACGCAAACTCAGGATCGATTACTCTTGGTCCGCCTGCTGTTTTCAGCCAGCTGCCCGGATAGTAGTCCCCGTGGATGAGGGTAGTACCGGTTGACAGATATACCTGCCCCAGTTCTTCGACTCTTAGTTTCAGCTCCTCATCCTGCTTATAGGCAACGGCTATCTCCGCCAGGCCCTCCTGCACGGTATTCAGATCCAGCCCATTGTCCGGGAGGTAGGGGTACCTGAATATATGTTCGTGGTTCAGCTTTTTGAGCGACTGATTTGCCGGAAACTGATCTGGGGCTGGCTCCATAGCGTGCAGGCCCGAAAGAAACCGCAGCAGGTCTACAAGGTCGGCGGGGGTAACAGGCTCAGCGGAGCGATAGATCTCGGTATAGTCAGAGGCAATGCCCAGGTCCTGCATCATCAGGATAAAACTCCCACCGTCAAAGCCAAGCAGAACCGGTACAAACGGCCGTAACTCCGGTACCCGGGTCACCAGCCGGTAAAACTGCGCCTCTACCTCCACCCGCTCCACCGGAGCGCCTATCTGCGGGTACTTCTCCACCCAGGGGCGCGCCTGCTTTATGATGAATGTCTGAGCTTCGGTCTTTACCCGCAGTACATAGTTCATATTGCCTTCGCCGGGCTTGCTCACCGATAGTACCGTCTCGTAGGGCTCTATCCAGCCCCGGTCCTGCAGAAAGTACGTCAGTTCGTCGGGCTGATCTTTATCCAGGAAAAAGGCAACAGGGTACTGCTGACGAAAGCGCGCTTTTTTATCGGACATTGATAGTTAACTTTGTGATTTGAAAAGATTGGACTACATAGGTACGTAATTTGCCAGTACGGCCGACAGACAATCCACTACCCAGTGCGCTACAATAAAAGGAAATAGCCTTCGGGTTCGCAGGTATAGTGGCAATATAACCAGGGCTACCGGCAGGGAGGAGAAAAAGCGGTATAACATAAAGTCAACATCGTACCTCAGTGGCAAAGCTACATGCTGAAGAGCAAAGAAAAATGCTACCAGTGCACCAGCCAACCAGGTATTCCGGGTCAGTACCTGCAGCCGGGGAAAGGCATAACCGAAATAGGTAAGCTCTTCGGTGACACCCCAGATAATAGGCCAGACCAGGATACTGTATAAGGCTCCTGCTGTGGGTAACTGACCCAGCGGATTAGGGGCAGGACCACCGAAGATCAGGTAACCGGCTATGCCACCTCCCACCAGACCTACTACCAGAAGCACAAGTAAATACCCAAAGCCTTCCCGGACCTCTTTCCACAGCCTCTCCCGGTCAAAGTTTACCAGATCAATAAGCCGAAGCCTTTCGGGCCGGATAAACCTCAGAATAAGCGCCAGGCAGCCCAGATCAATAAGAGTTCCATACACCGTAAACCACTGACCAGCCTGCTCGAAACCATTTTCCTCAGCAGAATAGAAAAGTTGCCATACTGCCCATTGTAGTAAGGCAGCCAGAACAAACCGGACCGGCAGGATCAGGAAGGGTCCCCAACGATAAAATGCGCCTCTATTGAGGCGCACTTCAATAGCTTCTTTGCCATTGGGATTATTATCAGAAGTGCTCTTATGAGGCACTCCGGTATGTTCGGCTGTGCTGGTAGCAGTGGCCATTGGCTACTAGTAGTATAAAGGATTAGAGTGGAATGTTACCGTGTTTCTTACGGGGCAGGGATGCGGCTTTATTCTCCAGCATCTTGAAGGCCCGGATGAGCTTCTCGCGGGTTTGCTCCGGATATATCACCTCATCAATATACCCCCGGTGCGCCGCCCGGAACGGGTTCGCAAACTTATCGGTATACTCCTGAATCTTCTCCTGCAGCTTGGCCTGTGGGTCCTCCGCCTGGGCAATTTCTCGTTTGAATATAATCTCGGCGGCTCCGCTGGCTCCCATTACGGCAATCTCGGCCGAAGGCCAGGCGTAGTTCATGTCCGCTCCGATGTGCTTGGAGTTCATCACGTCGTAGGCACCACCGTAGGCTTTGCGGGTAATGACCGTCACGCGAGGTACGGTAGCTTCGCAGAAGGCGTAGAGTAGCTTGGCGCCGTTGGTGATAATGGCGTTCCATTCCTGATCGGTACCGGGCAGGAAGCCTGGTACGTCTTCCAGTACCAGCAGCGGGATGTTGAAGCTATCGCAGAAGCGGACAAAGCGGGCGGCCTTCTGGCTGGCATTGATATCCAGTACCCCCGCCAGTACCGCCGGCTGATTAGCCACGATACCAATGCTACGTCCCGCCAGTCGGGCGAAGCCCACTACTATATTCTCAGCAAAGTACTTATGTACCTCAAAAAAGCTCCCCTCGTCCGTCAGTTCCTCAATAATCTCCCGCATGTCGTAGGGCTGATTCGCATTGTCAGGAACGATGGTATTCAGGCCGGGACGTTTCTCATCGCCCGATTCGTAGGGCAGCATGGGGGGCTCGTCCTCGCAGTTCTGAGGGATGTAGCTCAGCAGCTGCTTGAGGTACTCAATGCACTGCACTTCATTGGCGGCTACAAAGTGCGTGACTCCTGACTTGGTAGCGTGAGTCATGGCACCGCCGAGCTCTTCAGAGGTCACGTCCTCGTGCGTCACCGTCTTGACCACGTTAGGGCCCGTTACAAACATATAGCTGGTCTGCTCCACCATCATGATAAAATCCGTAATGGCGGGAGAATACACGGCTCCACCGGCACAAGGGCCCATAATGGCCGATATCTGAGGAATAACCCCGGAGGCCAGGGTATTGCGGTAGAAAATATCCGCATAGCCCGCCAGCGAGAGTACCCCCTCCTGGATTCGGGCCCCACCCGAGTCGTTCAGGCCAATGATGGGGGCTCCGTTTTTCATGGCCAGATCCATCATTTTACAGATCTTTTCGGCGTGGGTTTCGGAGAGCGATCCTCCAAAAACGGTAAAGTCCTGCGCAAACACATACACCAGCCTCCCTCCGACAGTACCGTATCCGGTCACTACGCCATCGCCCAGGTAGTGCTCCTTGTCCAGCCCGAAGTCTTTGGAGCGGTGCATCACAAACTTACCAATCTCTTCAAAGGAGCCTTCGTCCAGAAGCAGTTCCAGACGCTCCCTGGCGGTCAGCTTGCCTTTCTTATGCTGCGATTCAATGCGCTCTTTGCCACCACCCAGCAGGGCTTCGGCATTTTTTCTATTCAGAATATCCGTTTTACGCGTAGTACCAGTCGTTGATTCCATGTAATCCAAACGTTATGTCTATTTTTGTTACCTTGAGGCGTATAAATATACAGTCTATTTTACGTAATCAAGAAATTTTTGCATGAAGCCCATAGTCCGGTACCTGAAAGCCACTGTCATAACCACTGCTCTTCTGCTGGGGCTGGCGGCCGGGGTACAGGCTCAACCCACCGGTGGACGTACCGGACTCTCTTTCCTGCAGCTCCCCACCCAGGGCCGTAGCTCCGCCCTGGGCAGCTACCACTTGACGCTACCGGGCTCTGACCCTTTGCTCTTTATGCACAACCCGGCCCTGCTGGATAGCAGCTCGCATCAGCAGCTGTCCCTGAGCCTGATGCCCCACCTGGCCGATACCCGCTTTGTCAACCTCGCCTACGCCCACTCCCTCCCCCGGACCGGCGGAACCTGGGCCGCCGGAGTACAGTACTTTCACTACGGCACCATGACCCAGACCGACCCGACGGGTACCCCTACGGGCGAGTTCAGAGCAGCTGACTATGCCGTGACCGTAGGCTATGGGCACACCCGGGGCAACATTACACTGGGTGGGTCGCTGAAATGGCTGGGATCGGGCATTGAGAGCTATCAACTGTGGGGACTCGCTCTGGACTGGGGGGCGGTATTCAGGCATCCGGATCATGACCTTACAGCAGGGTTTGTAGTCAAGAATATGGGTTTTGTGCGACAGAATTACGGTGGAGGTGCTCCTCCCCCCCTCCCTTTTGACGTGCGAGCCGGAGTTACCTTCAAGCCAACCTACATGCCGCTCCGCTTTTCGGTAACGGCACACCATCTGTATCGCTTTGACATGGTTTATAATGATCCGGCTCTTTTCTACTCCTTTGATGCCAATGGCAACCGGGTACCCCGCCGGGTAGCTATTCCCGAAAAGCTCCTGCGCCACCTCTCAGCCGGGGCCGAGATCCTGATTCACCCCCGGTTCAGACTCATGGTAGGCTATGATCACCTGCGCCGTCAGGAACTACACCTGCAGAATGCGGGCGGACTGGCCGGTGTAACGTTCGGGGCGTGGCTGCGGGTGAGCCGGTTTGGCATCAGCTACGGGCGTGCCCAGTACGTTCCCGGACTTGGAACTAATACCCTATCTTTCAATATAGATTTGAAAAAAGAATAAATAACCAAACGCGGAAGGTACTTTTGGCGTTTCTAAACAATAGGCAGGTATTTAGAGATATACCTAGGAGACTAGCACCCTTTGTAACCCAAAGTTTCATTACTGCCACTTTGCTACTAATAGTACTACTACAAACCAGATATGACCGAACACTTAGATCAACTAACCCCTAGACAAATCGTTTCTGAACTTGATCAATACATTATAGGCCAGCATGACGCCAAGCGCAATGTAGCCATAGCACTCAGAAACCGCTGGCGTCGGATGAATAGCCCGAGTGATATACAGCGCGAAATCGTGCCCAATAATATACTGATGATTGGGGCTACGGGGGTAGGTAAAACCGAAATAGCCCGCCGACTGGCCAAGATTGCCGATGCTCCCTTTATTAAAGTAGAAGCTTCCAAATTTACCGAAGTAGGGTACGTAGGCCGTGACGTAGAAAGCATGGTGCGTGACCTGGTAGAGCAGGCCGTGAGCATGGTTAAAGCCCAGAAGAAGGAAGAAGTTAAAATAAAAGCTGAGCAGATCGTTGAAGACATCATTCTGGACACACTGATTCCTCCCATGCATTCACCTAATAATGTGGGCGTAGGCTTCGAGAGCATGAATGATAAAAACCGGGATCGTATCCCCGACGACGACCACGAACTGAACCAGCGTACCCGCGAGCGCTTCCGTGAGAAGATCCGGAACGGCGAGCTCGACAGCCGCAAGATCGAAATCGAAGTACAGCAGAATCAGTCGCCTAATATAGGTATGATCGGTGGCGCGGTGGACGACGTATCCATGATGAACATCCAGGAGATGATCGGCAACATGATGCCCCGCCGCGGCAAAAAACGCCGGGTAACGGTAGAGGAAGCCAAAAAACTACTCCTTGAAGAAGAAGCCTCCAAGCTCATCGACATGGATGAAGTAAAGGAAGAGGCGATCCAGAAGGCCGAAAACCTCGGAATCATATTTATTGATGAGATTGATAAGGTAGCCGCCAACCGCTCGGGAGGCAGTGGTCCGGACGTAAGCCGTGAGGGCGTACAGCGTGACCTTCTCCCCATTGTGGAAGGTAGCGCTGTCAATACCAAGTATGGCGTGATCAATACCGATCATATCCTGTTTATCGCGGCCGGTGCCTTCCACGTAGCCAAGCCGTCGGATCTGATACCAGAGCTGCAGGGTCGTTTTCCGATCCGGGTGGAGCTGCAGAGCCTGACGCAGGACGATTTTTACCAGATCCTGAAAGCACCCAAAAACGCGCTGACCAAGCAGTACGAAGCTATGATGCGCGCCGAGCAGGTAGATCTGCACTTTCAGGATGAAGCCCTGCGCGAAATCGCCCGCATCGCGTTTGAAGTGAATAGTGAGGTAGAAAACATCGGAGCCCGTCGCCTGCAGACGGTCATGAGTACCCTGCTCAACGACTTCATGTTTGATGTACCCGATGTGATCGGTGCTAACGCCCACCTGGTGGTTACGCAGGAGATGGTCAAAGAGAAGCTCTCTTCGCTTTCCCAGAACCGCGACCTCAGCCAGTATATCTTATAAGATCGATTCATATCATAAAGGTACTAATAAAGAAAGCCCCGCAGAAGCGGGGCTTTATTTATTAAGTAGATCAGTATTTACTATTCGAAGTACAACCACTCGAGGGCTTTGGGAAATTGTTCAGCCCAGCGCTCACGGTCATCGCCTTCTTTGTCCATTGTAAGCGTCACCTGTACGTGCTTGTAGCCGTATCCCTGCTGTACCAGTGTATCGCTGAGGCGCTTTACAGAGGGTACCTCTTCTTCTTCACCTTCCTCTCCGGCGTACAGATATACCCGGGTCGGATACGGCTCAAAGAAATGGAAGGCATCATAGAATATCTTTTCGGATACCCACAGCGAGGGCGAAAATATCATTAAACGGCCAAAAATATCAGGGTACATGACACCAGCGTAGGCGCTCAGCAAACCACCCATCGCGCTACCACCAATACCGGTATTCTTGCGGTCGGAGAGGGTACGATACAGGGAGTCGATCTTCGGCTTGAGGGTATTCATCAGGAACCGTAGGAGCATAGTTCCCTGCCCTTTTCCCAGACCAGGATTATCATAGGGCGAAAACTCATGTACCTGCTCCGAATCCAGGTTATCGATCGTTACTATGATGATATCTCCCTTGCCACGAGAGGCCAGCTCCTTCATCTTACGCTCAACCGTCGAGACACTCTGTGTCAGATCTTCTCCAAACAGGTTATGCGCATCGCTGATGTACATAACAGGATAGCGACGGTTGGTATCGGCAAAGTAGTTGTAAGGCAGAATCACCCGGATACGGCGACGTGCCTGAGGCTTGGAACCGGCAAAATCATCGGCCAGTACTTCTACAATCGGACTGTAATCGGTAGGGGTTACGGCTTTATTAGCTCCCCAACGAGGCACAAAGTCCTGCAGCCATCCCTTTTTCTTATCGGTAACCCGGTTAACGGACGGATTTCCATTCGTATCCAGCTCCACCTGATCCCAGCTACCACGGGTATACTTATACTCGACTACAGATGGTAAAACCTCCTCTTTTGCAAAATGAAATATATAACGTCCCGCAGCGACTCTCTGCATCATAAACTTCTCATCCCCAGGAGCCCAGTTACAAAAATTACCGGTTATATATACAGGACGGTCATCTACAATAGGGGTAGTCAGCTCAAGACTTAGCGTATCAAGCAGTGTATTACATTTAGTACTCATAGCATTACTCTCTCTCACAGATAGGGTATAATTATATAATTATAACGTCGCAGGAAGATTTTTACGTTCCAAATCCAAAAAAATGAAGGAATAATCATGTCTTTCATCGGCAGAGTGAAACTCACGATACGTTTCATTCCATTGCTCCGGATTTGGTATGGTAAAAAAGGTGTCTCCCTCGATGTGGGTAAGTACCTGGGTCAGGTAGATTCGACCAGCCAGTGCCATGGCCTGATTGAAGATCTCTCCTCCTCCAATGACGAACACTTCTTCTTTACTCAAAGATCTTGCCAATTTCAGCGCATCATCGAGCGAATGTACCACTTCTACCCCTTCGGCCTGATAATCCCTGCTGCGGGTGAGAATAATAGTCGTGCGGCCGGGTAGTGGCTTCCCGATCGAATCATAGGTTTTGCGGCCCATGATCATCGGGCTTCCCATGGTCAGGCGCTTAAACCGTTTCAGGTCGTCGGGTAGTCGCCAGGGCAACTGATTATCAGTACCTATTACCCCATTTTCTGACACCGCCACTATAAAAGAAACAATCATTAACCTCTAAATTAAAATGTATAACATCAAAGCCATCAACAGACAGGTATTGGCTTGCTAATCAGCTGAACTTCATACCCCGCAGCAGCTCTTCGGTACTCATGCGCCGCTTGCCCTCCAGCTGTAGCTCGTCTATAGACAACCATCCATCAGCAGCCCGCATATACAGGTACTTCTTATTATCAGTATAGTACTCTCCCGGTTGCCCATTCGTACTATCATGTTCAGCTCGGCTAACAGAAAATATTTTACAGAAGCTTCCGTTCAGGGAGGTCCAGGCGGCGGGATAAGGGGCCAGTCCCCGCACAAAGTTTCTGATTTCACCAGTCGTACGGTTCCAGTCTATCTCACAGGTTTCTTTGAATATCTTGGGAGCGGCTTTGAGCTCAGCCCCCTCAGGCTGCGGCTCCTGGGGGTAGTTGCCCTCGGCAATAGCCTCTACGGTACGCACAACAAGCTCCGCCCCTTTGTGCATCAGGCGCTCGTACAGGGTACCGGCGGTATCGTCGGGTGAGATGGCCTCTTTCTCCTGAAATATAATCTTGCCCGTATCAATCTCTTTCTCTAAAAAGAAGGTAGTTACTCCTGTTTCGGTTTCGCCGTTGATGATGGCCCAATTGATCGGTGCGGCTCCCCGGTACTGGGGCAGCAGCGAGGCGTGCAGGTTGAAAGTACCCCGCGGAGGCATGGCCCACACTACCTCGGGGAGCATCCGGAAGGCCACCACGATCTGCAGGTCGGCCCGCAACTCCCGCAGTTGCTCCAGGAACGCCGGATCTTTCAGCTTCTCGGGCTGAAGTACCGCAATACCCTGTTCGACGGCATATTGTTTTACGGGAGAAGGAGTCAGTTTGAGGCCCCGACCTGAGGGTCGGTCAGGCGCAGTAATAACCGCTACTACATGATGATTATGTTCCACCAGAGCCCGCAGACTAGGCACTGCAAAATCGGGTGTACCCATGAAAATGATTCGTAGGGGTGCTGCCATGGTAATACGTCATTTAATAAATTGTACTTGTTAGGATTCACAAATATTGCTATTTTTGTCATCCTTACTGGGACTATGAAGCAAATTTTCCGATACGGCAACCGAACCAAAGAGCCTTGACAGGCGCACCTACGAGGTACAATTACTCTTGTAGAACGGTCGGCAGCCGTTCTTTTTTGTTTTTTTAGTCCCCCTGAAATCTAAACCAACAAGAAATTATAAAAGAATATCTGACCCATGGGAAAAATTTCTTACTACACGGAGGAAGGTCTTAATAAGTTGAAAGCTGAGCTCAACGACATGAAGACCAAAGGTCGCTCCGAAATAGCCCGGCAAATAGCCGAAGCCCGTGATAAGGGTGACTTGAGCGAGAATGCGGAGTACGATGCCGCCAAGGATGCTCAGGGTATGCTCGAAATGAAGATCGCCAAGCTGGAAGAAATCCTGTCCAACGCCCGGGTGATTGATGAGTCTTCTATTGACACTTCACAGGTAGCCGTGCTTTCAACGGTGAAGATAAAGAACCGTCGCAACGGAGCCGAGATCAGCTACACCCTGGTATCCGAAGAAGAAGCCGACCTGAAGCTGGGTAAGATATCGGTGGGCTCTCCCATTGGCAAAGGCCTCCTGGGTAAGAAAGTAGGCGAAGTAGCCACGATACAGGTACCCGCCGGCATGATGGAGTTTGAGGTACTTGATATTACCCGATAAACCCTTACTAAAAGCCTTACAAGCATAGAGGCCGGCACCATGTGCCGGCCTCTTCTAGTATAAAGTGGACCCGTACGGCTTATTTGATTCGGAACTGCTTGTCATCAATTCCCTTGTTGATCTTGATTGACTGGGTCTCCATAACCATTTCAAACTGGCCTGACTTCTGACTACGCTTAAAGGGGTACTTGATTCCATTGACCTCTTTATAGTCCTCATACGTGATCGCTACGTCTGACTTGCCCCGTGGAGTTTCTACGGTAGCCGTACGTCTCACTTTCAATCCAGAGCTTACATCAAAGTAATCCTGCCAGGTACGTCCGCCGGCCGTGTACTCTACCTTATAAGCATCCCTGCCATCTACGGATTCTTTGCCCACCAGCTTTTTCTCTACGCCCAGTGAGTCGTAATACAGCTCCGGAAAGGGGTGGTTCTGCAGGTACTCCTGAAAGGCCTCCTTTCCTTCTTTTACCTGCTCCTGACCCCGCATGTTACGCAAAAGTTTGTTACCATCATACACGGTACCACCCATCTCGTTGCCCATCACATAGCTGGCCTGCCTGAACTTGTTGGGCATCTTGTACTTGGCCTCCATTTCCATGGTTCGTCCCTGCATGTCGGCCGTAGCAGTGGTCGTAATATCCTGAATAGCCTTAAGCCTGGTACGTCCTCCGATGGCTGTAAGGTACTTCTCAACTACCTCATTGGCATTGGCCGGTTCCTGGGCCAGGGCAGGTACTCCCGTTAGGCAGAGGAGTACGCTCATCACATAAACAAGGTGTTTCATATCAGCTTGGGGTTTGGTGGTATGGAAGCAGAGGTAGTATTGACTATCAGACGCAGTACTTAATCTGGGATCATCCATACAAAGAGATACAATAGCTACCTTTACTGATACGGGGAGTGCCCATTTCCAGATTACAAACCGGGCAGGTACATGTCCGCTATATGAGGGGACTGGCCCGGAAATAACAGGACGTGGTATAGAATTATAACTTTAGCCGACAGATGTTAGCTGTTAGGTACAACTAAGACACAATCCGCGAGATGAAGTTACGAGGTTTTATACTGCACATACCTTTTCTTTGGGTAGAAGGCATGGCTCTTTTTCCGCTCATTCTGGTAAGACGCCGAAAATGTACTCCTACACTGATCAACCATGAGCGGATTCACCTTCGGCAGCAACTGGAGATGCTCATTATTCCTTTCTATATCTGGTATGTACTCGAGTATCTCATTCTGCTGTTATATTTCCGCAACCACCACCTCGCCTACCGATTTATATCTTTTGAGCGGGAAGCCTTCACAAACGAGCGAAGACCAGACTACCTCCGCAAGCGGCCTTTCTGGGCGTTCCTAAGGTATATTTTCTGACCCCTCCTCGTGGCGCTGCCGGTAGCTCACTACCGCCACCATCATCACCAGCGACGTAAGTATGACGGTTAGCATTAGGATACCGTCTCTGAAACCCACTACCAGGTACTGCGGGGGAATACTTAGGAACAACAGTACCGTCACCAGCCCCCGGGGAGCTACGTACAGTATGGGCTTGAGGTCGCCTTTCAGCGTGGCTTTGAGGGAGATGTAACGGGTACCTATGATGGACAGGAGCAGCAGGATACTGACAATCCAGGCGTCGATGTCGGCCAGCTCGGAGATGTTGGTCGCGTATCCAAATATCAGGAAGAAGAATGTGCGGATGACAAAGGCGCTCTCGGCCGTCAGGTGCTTGAACTGCTGCAGTTCATGCTCAAAAAGATCATTCTTAAGGTAATCTTTCAGCCGCCCCCGCACAAACAGCTCGGTATTATTAATGAAAAGTCCGAATACCAGTATGGCCAGCAGGGACGACAGGTGGTACATTTTCCCGACCGCGTATACGATAAACAACGCAGAAATGATGGGGAGGTACTTGACGTGGTGCGTAATACGGCTAATCAGGTACAGCAGTACAAAACAGCATATAACCGAAATAACAATCACCAGTACTGTACTGTAAACAAACTGCAGCGCCGTATCCCAGCCCGATCCGGACGGTATTACCAGGATATTGAACAGCATAAGCCCCAGTATATCCGACAGCGACGACTCATACACCACAAATTCACGCCGCATGGTGTCGAGCCCTCTCACGCTCGGAATAGCTACTGCACTACTGATCACCGCAAAGGGCGTAGCCGTTACCATGGCATTATAAAAACTATCCCCCAGCAGGATGTAGAATATACCGGCTATGGCAAACATACACAGCAGTATCCCCAGTAGTGCAGCCGCCAGCGTACGCAGTATAAACTTGTGCTTACCGCCGCTCAGCTCCAGATCAAGCCCTCCCTCGAGTACAATCAGGATCAGCCCCAGGGTACCCAGGGTAGGAAGTATCACGTTGACATAGGGAATGGCCACTCCCAGGTAGTCGGTTGCCTGCCGGATGGCCACACCGGTAGCCAGAAGTAATACTACGGAGGGTAATTTGGTACGACTGCTCACCAGGTCAAATCCGTACGAAATCAGTACGGAGCTACTCAGCATTATAATCAGTAAAGAAGTATCCATTCGTGGGGTGGGGGTTGTCCAGTAACTACAATAATACAAAATTATACCGGACAGGTACCTTTATAATAACCGGGAGGCTTACCTACCAGCCCATCGGCGGGTTGTAGATGTACCCGCGGTTGTTGAATCTGAAGGCCAGCATGAGCTCGTGGCTACCAGTAGTGGCGAGCCGCACCATCGAGTAAGGGTACTCATAGGCATAGCCTACACTGAGCAGGTCGGATAGCGCCAGGCCCAGCTGCGCGCCCAGGCTCTCGCCCTGCCGGTACTGTACCCCCGCCCACAGGCGATCGGTGTACTGGAGCCGGAGTTGGGCATCAAAAGATACCGGAGCGGGTCCGGCAGCCTTGATCCATACCTGCGGTAGCACCGCCACCTCATCCCCCACCTCTATCCGATAGGAAGTAGTCAGGTAGTAATGGGGTACTATCCGGTTAGCTACCGATCCGGAGGAGGTTGCATAATCAAGTCTGGGAGCATTGGGGGCAAGTACCGAAGCTCCAGCCATGAAATTCTGGCGACGAATGAGCATACCGGCCGACACCAGCGGCCGTACCCGCGAAACATTGCCGGCGGGTAGCAGTGGATCCGGAGTCGTGGTCTGAATACGATCGAAACGAAGGGTGTACTGGAGAGCTCCCAGCCCCAGCCCGGCCGACAACAGCCACTGATTGCCCAGGCTTACATGAGCGGCTCCGGTAGCCAGAGCCATATGGCGAGAGGTAGGTCCGGCCTGATCGCTCAGGAACTGCACGCCAGCGCCCCAGCGCCAGGTACCGGCAGGTGGTGACAGGTTGTAGCTGGCCTGATTATGCGCGTACCGGGGTGAATGTACTCCGTGAATAGCTTTTTGACTGTACCCTACGGGCAGGTGTGCCGTCATGGACGCAGTTGAAGGGGCATCGTCAAGTCCGAGCCACTGGCGGCGGTAGCTTAGGCGAACATCGGTGAAGTCATTGACGCCAGAAAAAGCCGGGTTGACCAGAAACGGGTTCAACGAAAACAAACTACTCTGTGGTAGCTGCTGCGCCTGTACCTCTATACCTATCAGAAGAAGCAACAACAGTATCCGCGAGTGTCCTATTTTCATCCTAAATATATTTTCAGTTACTATACCCTAAGCTTCGCAAGCAATAACCAAGCCATTTTAGCTCGCCGCCATCCAACAAAAAAGGGACCCTTATCGGGTCCCCTTCTTTATTTAGGCTCTCTTTTGCCCTTAGGCTTATTATTGTTTTTGCGTCGTCTCTTGTTGCCATACGTACCTCTCCACAACTTTCCTTTTCTGCTTTTCTTATCACCTTTTCCCATAGTAGTTAACTTGTTTTATAGGTTATAGATATGTTTGCCTAACAAAAATAGAATGCCAGTAGCAGGTTGTCAACAGGGACCGTACGTTTCAAAAACTATTTTTTTACGGCTATGATAATTCCCGTCGCCCAGTGCTGCTTGGTAACCCATACATCAGGGTGCGCGTCCAGGGTAGCTACCAATCGATGGGCTTTTTCCTGGTGCCCTTCCGGCCAGTTAGGCTGGGGCAGCATATCATCAATTATATACATACCTCCTTTTTTCAGCATCGAAAGTGCCTCATCCAGCATCAGGTACTTGCCATGCCAGGTGTCCGCAAAGATATAATCGTACTTGCTCTCCCCGTTGGCGGCCAGCCATTCTCCTCCATCCGCACATACCAGCTCCAGACGCGGGTCAGCCCCCAGGTAGGTAGTAGCTACCTGTAGTACTCCCTCATCATTATCCACCGATACCAGATGCGACTCCTGATCCATGCCGTCGAGGATCCAGGAGGTAGATAAGCCGGTACCCGTCCCCAGTTCAAGAAAACTACCTCCGGGTTTGGCACTGGCGAGGGTACGTAGCAGTGAACAGGTTTGGATATCTGAAGCCATCGTGAAGCCGGACTCCCGGGTTGCCTGGTCGATCTGGTGGTAATACTGGGGCTGGGACTGTTGTACTGACTCATTCATAGTAATACATCTGGTTTTAAGATTTCGGCTAAATATAGAAAGACTTCGGCGGGATTTTACTGCTACTCCTGTACTGCGAAGTACATTCTGATTCAATAGTTTCTACACGGGGACATATATTGACCGTTGGTCTAAAACCGTTCACTAAGTCATTAACTAGTCGCTAGTAATCCAGCGTTTATTTTCTTTAATTGCTAAGACAACATACCCCGAAAACCGATGAAACCTATTTACAATGTTCTCTTTGCGGCTGTCTCCATGACCATGGTGCTGGCCTGCTCCGAAAATCAGTTCGAAAACGAGGCGACCCTGCCCGATAAATCCGTTTCGGCCCGGCTGAGCGGCCAGGGTAACGACGACAAATGTGCTACCATGAAAGTACTTGAGGAAAAGATCAAGGAAAATCCGGGACTGGCCAAAAAGCTGGAAGCCATCGAAGCGCAGACGCAGCGGTTCGCTTCCAACCAGAAGAACGGAGCCGGTACCGGCAAGCCCGGTGGCGGTACCGGTGGCGACGGCGGCACGTCTACGCCTTACACGGGTACGGTCACTATTCCTGTATACATACACGTGATCTATAACACCAGTGTGCAAAATATCAGCGATGCACAGATTCAATCACAGATTAATGTACTGAATGCTGATTTTAACAAGACCAACAGTGATATCAGCAAAACGCCCAGCGAATTCAGTGGGACTACGTCTAGCCTGGATATCCAATTTACGTGGAATACAGCAAATACCGTACGGAAGGCTTCGTCCAAAACATCATGGGGCACGCGTGACGACATGAAGTACTCCCGCAAGGGAGGCTCCGATGCTGTACCCGGCTATCTTAACATCTGGGTGTGTAACATCGGAGGAGGTATCCTGGGCTACGCGCAGTTTCCGGGTGGCTCAGCCAGTACAGACGGCGTAGTCATTGGCCCCAACTACTTTGGAAAAAGCGAAACTGGCAAGAGCTACTATCTGTCGGCCCCTTACGATCTGGGACGTACTGCCACGCATGAGGTAGGCCACTGGCTGAACCTGCGCCACATATGGGGTGACGGTGGTTGCGGTGTAGATGACTACGTAGCCGATACTCCGATGTCCGACAGCCCCAACTATGGTTGCCCGTCGTACCCGACCATTAAATGCAGCACCAGCAACATGACCATGAACTACATGGACTACACCAATGATGCCTGCATGTACATGTTTACATCCGGCCAGAAGACCCGGACCCGCGCGCTGTTTGCCTCCGACGGTGCCCGCCGAAATTTTGTAACAGTTACACCATAATAAATACCCTACCGGCCCCTCCGCAAGGAGGGGCTTTTTCTAATTATGATGGATTTAACTCACCTTCTTATCAGCCTGGTACTTATGACAGGTCTTTCGCCGGTAGCCTGTACCCAGGAGACGGATGTCAGGAGCATACAGCTGACCGAACGAACGCGTGGTACCTACCGAAGTATACACGTAACACCTGCCCATACGGTAGTAGTGGTGAATGAAGATACCAGCAGGACTACTACCCCCACCCAGACCTGGCAAGCGCTGACGAAGCAGGTACAGGGATTACCGGTGAAAAAACTAGCTGAATTTAGCTCAGGAGGTACCCGGCACCAGGTAGATGCCGCCCTGCAGAGCCAGCTGGTTGTTGAAACTGCCGGTGGTACCTTCTCTTCACCTTCTTTTGATCACAACCGCCCGCCAAGCGAACTCACCGGGCTGCAAAAGGCCTTGTATGCCTTAGTACCGGCCGGTATGAAAGATAGGTTTTAATAAGGTTCAGGCGGGTAGCAGGTCCCGGAAGTAGAAACCAGTATCGTAGTTGGCCGGAGTACTAACGCCACAGTTGTCATCATCGGACTGAGATACGGGCTGGTAGTTGCGGTACACTACTTCGCCCAACTTGAACGGCACGGGCTGCTTGAAGATAGGTCCGTCAAAAACGAAGGTATGGTACTCGCCGTTTTCGCCGCAGGGGTCTACACCGGCCGGTAAGCTATTCAGGAAATCCTGATCCAGTAGTCGTCCGGCATACGAAGCGTCCAGGTACTTCTCATTAATACATACGATCACTGCCTTGTAGCCTTCGTTGATAAAGGTCTGCAGGAGCTCGCGGGTATTACGCCCCCAGATCGGAAACACCGCCTGCATCGGTACCTGCGCCAGTTGTTCTTCGCGGTATGCTCGCAGATCTTCCAGAAAGATATCTCCGTAGACAGAGTAATCAATCCCCCTGCTCTTTAGCTCTGCCAGCCTCTCCCCTACTACCTGGTTGTATACCTCCATGGAGGGCATCTCGGGCAGGAGCAGCTTCCGGAGCGGTAGCCCTATACTACTGGCCTGGGCTTCGAGCAGCTCGGTACGTACGCCATGCATACTTACCCGATCGTAATGTTCATTGACCGACGTAAGCAGGCACTCGACCGAATACTGCTTTTCGTTCAGGACCTGGTGGAGAGCCAGAGCCGAATCCTTTCCTCCACTCCAGTTAAAAACGGCACTTTTCATAAACTTATAAGTACTAGTACGCCCCAAGGTAAACAGGAATGTCTACAATAGCTACCAGGTACGGGCGTTTCCCGGCATCAGGTAGTAGATGGCTCCGACTTTTGCCGGGTAACCGCTGCCGCCTGCTGCAGGGCATTTTTCAGCTCATCGAGTAGGATGGGCTTCGAAACGTACAGGTCCATGCCGGCTTTCAGGCACATCTCCCGGTCGCCCTGGAGGGCATTGGCCGTCATGGCTATGATCACCGGCTGCTTCTCAAAGTTTTGCCGGATGAGCTGGGTAGCCTCCAGTCCGTCCATCTCGGGCATCTGTATATCCATCAGGATTACCTCATAGTACCGTTTTTTCAGCATCTCCAGTACCTCCAGTCCGTTTTGGGCCAGATCCGACTCATAGCCAAGCTTTTTCAGGATATGAATAGCCAACCTCTGATTAAAGAGGTTGTCTTCGGCGATAAGTATACTGAGCGGATGCTGCTTGGCGAATGAATCTGACAGTACAAGAGCCGGTGGCTGCGGGGTCGGCGTCAACGGGTCGGCGTCCTGCGACCTTAGCACCATCTGTACCATCTTACTGAGTTGCTGCTGCTTGACCGGCTTGGTCATAATAGCCGCAAACAAGTCCGGGTAGGATTTGCGGGATTCGTCCCCAATGGAGCTCAGCAGAATAATCGGAAGCTGGGGCTGTTGACCCTTGATGGCACGCGCCAGCTCCACGCCGTCCATACCGGGCATCTGCATATCGCTTATGACCAGCTGGAACGGGGAGGATACCGCGAGCAGATCCAGCGCCTCCTGCCCCGAAGAGGCCAGCACGGGCACCAGCTTCCACTGCTCCAGTTGCGACCTCAGGATGGTAAGGTTGGTCTGGTTGTCATCAACCACCAGTACCCGCTTGCCTTCGTTGCCGTTGGTATTGAATACTATGTACTGGCGCTTGGTTTCGTTAGCAGCGGTGCAGTGAATATTGAAGAAGAAGGTGGTACCCTTGCCCTCCTCACTGGCTACCGCTATCTCACCTCCCATCAGATTGACCAGACGCTCGCTGATAGCCAGCCCCAGGCCGGTACCTCCGTATTTACGGGTAGTTGAAGAGTCTACCTGCGAGAACGCCTTGAACAGGCGGTGGAGCTTATCCTCAGGAATACCTATACCTGTATCGCGCACCTGGAAGGCCAGATCCAGCTCCCGGGCGTTGGTGAGGCTACGCAGTTCTACTCCTACGAATATTTCGCCCTTTGGGGTAAACTTGATGGCATTCCCGACGAGGTTGATCAGGATCTGGCGGAGGCGCAGGCTATCGCCAACGATATGAACCGGTACCTTGGAATCGATCTGATACACCAGGTCCAGCCCCAGCTGGGCCGCCTTGGTGGCAAAAAGATCAAGTACCTCTTCTATACAGATGCGCAGGTCCATCTCCTGCTCATCCAGCTCCATATTACCCGACTCGATCTTGGAGAAGTCAAGGATGTCGTTGATGACGCCCATCAGGTTCACACCGCACTGCTTGATGGTATCGGCAAACTCGCGCTGCTCGGTGGTCAGGGTTGTTTCCTGCAGCAGCGAGGTCATACCCAGTACCCCATTCATAGGCGTACGGATCTCGTGGCTCATCGTAGCCAGGAACACGCTCTTGGCTCTATTGGCGCGCTCGGCCTCCTCCCGCGCCTGCTGCTCATACTTTCGCTGGACGTCCAGCTCATTGTTGAGTATCCGCAGGTGGGTAGCTTGTGCCTGTAGCTCCTCCTTCTGTCGCATCACTTCGGTAGTACGTTCCCTCACCTGGCGCTCCAGCTGTAGCTTCTGCGCTCTGACAGCATTCATCCGGAGTTGATAATACGCAACCGCACCTCCTATAATAAGGAGAACCAGCAACGTCCTGAACCACCAGGTCTGCCAGAACGGAGGAGTGATAGTGATCTTAAGAGAAGCTCCCGTAGGATTCCATACTCCGTCGTTATTAGACGCTTTTACCCGTAATGTGTACTCACCGGGGTCCAGATTGGTGTAGGTAACCATACGCTTTCCACCTACATGGTTCCAGCGCTCGTCGAAGCCTTCCAGCTTGTAGGCGTACTGGTTTTTCTCCGACTGGCTGTAATTGAGGGCGGCAAATTCAAGTGAAAATACCGATTGTTGATACGAAAGGGTAATTCCTTTGGCTTCGGTAATGTGCTGCTCCAGTACACCTTCTTCACCGACACTGACGGATTTATTGAATATAGTAAGATCGGTGAAATAGACAGGAGGTACAAATTGATTATCCTTCAGACTATCGGGGTGGAAGCTGTTCAGGCCATTCAGCCCGCCAAAGTATATTTCACCCCGCTTATTCCTGAAGCTGGCATTACGATTAAATGAGTTGCCCTGAAGTCCATCACTGATGCCATAGTTGCGGAAAGATCTGGAGCTGGGGTCAAACCGGGAAACTCCCTTGTTGGTACTTATCCACAAGATACCGTGAGCATCCTCCTGAATGGCCTGTATAACGTGGTTGGGAAGTCCCTCCTTCTCGCTGAAGATGGTACAGGTACCCGTCTTGGGGTCAAAGAGGTTCAGGTCGTCGTAGGTACCCAGCCACAGGCGCCCCTTTGAATCTTCAAAAATGGTATTGACCAGGTTATTGCTCAGGCTGGTAGGTACCCTGTCATCGTGGTGGTAGGTCGTAAAGTTATCACTCCCGGGACGGTATAGATTAAGTCCACCTCCCTCAGTACCAATCCACAGGTTTCCTTTTCGGTCAACGGCCAAAGCCAGAATCACATTCCGACTGAGAGTCCCACGTTTTTTGGAGTCATGCTTATAGGAAGTTACGGCCTTACTTTTCTTATTATAGCGTATCAGGCCATCGCCGGAGGTGGCCAGCCACAGATTCCCGCTTTGGTCCTCAACGATCTGGTGCACACTGACCTGCTTTTCGCTTCCCAGATCTATGTTATGAAACTGACCATTCTGTACCAGATTGAGGCCGCCCTTGTAGTTTCCGGCCCAGATGTTTTTGTCCTTATCTTCATAGATGTGCAGAACATAGTTGCTCCCAATGCTGGTAGGGCTGGTACTATGCAGGTAGTGGGTAAATTTCCCGGTTGTCTTGTTATAGATATTCAGTCCGCCCCCGTCGGTACCAATCCAGAGCTGCTCCCTGCTGTCTTCAAAAACCGTAAGAACATTGTTGTTAGTAAGGCTATTCGGGTTGTTCTTGTTGTGTACGTACTTTTTGAACTTCTGGGGCTCACGATCCATAAAGTTGACCCCGCCGCTGTAGGTCCCGACCCACATATTCCCTCTTCTGTCCAGGTATAATGAGTAAATAGATCCATTGTTAAGGCTACCCACAACTTTTTCGTCGTAGGGATGGTGGGATAAGGTTTTCAGGTCTTTGTGCAGCACGCTGATCCCGCCGTTGCGGGTACCTACCCACAGGTTACCGTCCTTATCTTCCTGCAGCGCAATGACATCGTTATGACTGATGCTGTTGGGGTTGGACTTGTTGTGCTGATAGCGCACAAAGGTACCCTGCTCCCGGTTCATCAGGTTGAGGCCTCCCCCTTCGGTAGCTACCCAAAACCTCCCCTTTGAATCTTCATAGAGATCTGTGATATCATTGAAACTGATGGACTGGGCATCGGCCGGATTATGCTCGTAGTGCACGAAGCTTTTCTTCGACGGATCAAACCGTTTGAGTCCTCCACCATACGTAGCGATCCATATCCGGCCCTTTGCATCTATATGTAAATTATTCACATACTTGTAGCTCTGGCTGCGCGGATCCTTCGCATCATTACCGAATTGGGTAAAAGTGCGGGACTGGGGATTGAACAGGTTAAGACCTCCTCCAAACGTACCTATCCAGAGCCGCCCCTGCTTATCCTGTGTAATAGCCGTTACCTTATTGTGGCTCAGGCTCGACTTATCACCCGGCTTGTTCTTGAACTGTGTGAAGCTGTCAGTAGTCCGGTCATACAGATTGAGCCCTCCATCTTCAGTACCTATCCAGATTCGCCCCTCCCGGTCTTCGAACAGTGCCCGGATAAAGCTGTGGCTCAGGCTACGCGACTGGTAAGGCACATTGCGATAGACCCTGAACGTGTAGCCATCAAACTGATTGAGTCCATCCTGGGTACCAAACCACATAAACCCGCGGCTGTCCTGTAGGATACAGGTGACATTGCTCTGGGATAGACCATCATTGGTAGTGAAGTACTTGAAGGGAACAGGAGAATCCTGAGCGGTAGCCAGACTACCGCTCAGCAATAGGACAAGATAAAGAATGAAGTGTGCTTTCATCAAGTTAGATAGAGGTAGCTTTGAGCAAAGTCAAATATTTTCTCTGCATAATTCTATTTTCATAGAACTCCTAACTTCATGCAAATATCATGCTGATTTTTCAGCCTCATCAGCCAGCCAGTAACATATTCATTATGAAAGCAGTAAGGCCACTTTTAGTAACTACAAGACACTAAAAAATCGGCTACGTACATTGGATAGTACGTAGCCGATTAATGCTCAGCTATGTTGAGAGTGGTTACTCTTTCAGGCTTTTCAGATAAGCAATGGTCTGGGGTACCTGCTGGGTCTGGATAGGGCTTTCGTCTTCGATGAAGTAGTGCTCTACACCGGCTTTCTTAGCCGCTTTGAGTATGGCCGGAATATCAATCTGACCGGTACCCAGTGCCACATCGTTAGTGATAGGCGTACCTCCTGAGAAGTCACCCTTCACCCCTTTTTTCAGGTCCTTGAGGTGCATGAGTTTGTAGCGATTGCCGTACTTATTCAGCAGCTTTACCGGATCAGCACCCGGGTGTACCGCCCACAGTATATCCAGCTCGAGGGATACGTACTCAGGGTTGGTATTCTCGACGATGTAGTCATAGAGAGTACCATTGCCGTAGGGTTTGAACTCGTAGCCGTGGTTGTGAAAAGCAAAGGTCAGGCCATTTTCTTTCAGGATCTTACCAACGCGGTTGAAGTCCTCAACGGCCTTCTTGGCATTCTCGATGTTGAAGTTGTTTCTTTCGTGAGGAATCCAGGCTACCATCACGTACTTAGATCCCAGGGCTTTGGCTTTCTGGACCACACTCATAGGATCCTTTACAATCTGCTCGTACCCGGCTCCAGTGCCCGGTATGCTTATACCACGATCATTAGCCAGCTTACGGAACTGCTCCTCGGTGTAGCCCTTAGGCGCTCCGGCTTCCAGTTCGGTAATGCCCAGCGCCTTGATCGAATCAAGAGTGGCCTCCACGCCGTGTGGCCAACTGAATCGGTAAGTATAGGCCTGAGCTCCTAATGGGGCCGTATAAAGAGGTTTTTTAGATTTCTGGGCCTGCGCCTGGTTGTAGCCTCCTGCCATTAGCAGAGCCATACCCAGTGCCAACATTACTTTTTTCATATACGTACTTTATAAAAGGTTAAAATAGTTACTGTACTTATAGGTTCTTCTTTTTCATTTCTCTGACTGCATAGTCGGCCGCCCGGGCGGTGAGCGCCATGTAGGTCAGCGACGGGTTTTGGGTAGAGGTAGAGGTCATACAGGCCCCATCCGTCACAAACACGTTCGGTACGGCGTGCAGCTGGTTCCACTTGTTCAGCATGGATGTCCGGGAGTCTTTGCCCATACGTACACCACCCATTTCGTGAATGTCCGCTCCCGGAGCCGCGTGTGAGTCAACAGCCTTGATATTGGTAAAGCCCGCCAGCGTAAACATCTCCGTAAACTGCTCGTGGTAGTCCCTGATCATCTTCTCGTCGTTGTCGTCCCAGTCGGCTGAAATACGTAGCTGCGGGATGCCGTACTTGTCCTTCAGATTCGGGTCGAGGCGGACAAAGTTAGTTTCTTTGGGTATAACTTCACCCATCATCCACGAGCTTACCCGCCAGTTGCCCAATCGGGTGTGCAGCAGGCTTTCTTTCAGATCGAGCCCTACGCCATCCCGATCCTGCACGGTAGCCCTGCCTCCGCCAAAGCCCGCCGCGTAGCCGCGCAGGAAGTCGGTCTCCTGCTTAAATACGTTGCGGAAGCGGGGGAAGTAGCTGTGGTTGGGTGTACGTCCGTCGGTGGTTTTATCCTGGAGGCCATCGTACTCGGCTGATATGCGGGCGCGGTAGTTGTGCCAGGCTATGTACTTGCCCAGTACCCCACTATCGTTACCGAGCCCGTTGGGGAAGCGGCTGGAGATGGAGTTGAGCAGGATGAGGTTGCTGTTCAGAGCGGAGCCATTCACAAAGATAATCTTAGCGTGGAACTCAATCATCTGGTTGGTATTGGCATCTACCACGCGTACACCGGTAGCTTTCCCCTTCTTCTCATCGTAGATGATTGAGTGTACTACCGAGTGCGGACGCAGGGTCATGTTGCCGGTCTTCTCTGCCCAGGGTAAGGTAGACGCGTTGCTACTGAAGTACCCGCCCAGCGGACAGCCGCGTACGCACAGGGTTCGGTGCTGGCACTTGGCGCGCCCCTGCTCGTGGTGAATCGGCTTTGGATCGGTGATATGCGCGCAGCGTCCCTGTATGAGGTGACGGTCTTTGTAGTTTTTGGCGATGACACCCTGCAGGTGCGTCTCGACGCAGTTCATCTCGAAGGCGGGCAGAAACTCCCCGTCGGGCAGGTTGGGTAGCCCATCTTTATTACCCGATATACCGGCAAACTTCTCGACGTAGCTATACCAGGGGGCAATATCATTGTAGCTGATGGGCCACTCCACCGCAAAGCCATCGCGGGCCGGACCATCAAAGTCGTACTGGCTCCAGCGCTGGGTCTGGCGCGCCCACAGCAGCGACTTACCACCTACGTGGTACCCACGGGTCCAGCGGAAGGGCTTATCTTCCACGAAGGGCTGCTCATCGTCCTTGATCGCAAAGTGCAGGGTCGCCTCACTGTACAAGCCCCCACGGCTGTTCACCGGATTCTGCTTACGAATTTCCAGAGGTACCTGGCCCCGGTGACCAAACTCCCAGGGATTCAGATTCGCCGTGGGGTAGTCGGTGACGTGCTTTACATCGCGCCCCCGCTCAAGTACCAGCGTTTTGAGCCCCTTCTCGCAAAGCTCCTTGGCCGCCCAGCCCCCACTAATGCCCGACCCGATGACAATCGCATCGTAGGTATTCGCTTTCTGACTATCTATGTTGAAGTATGACATGTATTAAATTTCTGAATTCTGAATATCGAATTAGGAATTATTTATGAGTATAGGAGTGATCGTAGCACGGTGCCTCGCCTGACTTTCACTGATTCACTCAATCACTCATTCACTCTTTCGCTCATTGACTCACCGGTACACAGCCGTAGTAGTGGCCGGGCATCATGGTGTACTTATAGTGGTTGACCATCACGTATTCGGAAGTAGTATAGCCCTGGATAGTGAGTTGTTTGAGCAGGTTGTAGTATTCCTTCTGTTCTTTATCTTCCAGCGCCTGTACTTTCAGCAGCAGCTCGCGGCGCTGGGCAGGCTCACAGGCTGCATAGTCCTTACCGTAGGTTTGCCTGGCCATAGTATCCAGCGAATCCAGCCCGAGAGCCACCTTTTTCTGAACGTCTGCCTCATAGCAGTCTTCGATCATCTTCTGAATAAAGTCCTGCACCCGCAGCTCCTTCGCCCCCGGTGTATCCGAAGCCGGAATCAGCGTATCCACTACCTCGGCCAGTACAGCCTGCTGTCGTCCCGAAAGTACCGGCTGGTCAATGACTACAGATGTTTTATTCCAGCCATTGGCCCAGGCTGGTAGTACCAGCAGACCAGCGGCTGACATAGCCATGCTTTTCAACGCAGCGCGTCTTTCCATATTGGTTTGGAGTAAAATATCTAATTATATATGACTATTTATTAAAAGCCTCTTTGACGGCAGTTTACCGTATAACAGCAAATTTTTTGTGGTGAAAGGGTAATAGAACGCCCTCATCAAGAAATCGTAGGATCCCTGGAACAGGTACCTTACTTATGCACTCTATTCTTCCAGCTGTAATCAACCTTACCATCCAGCCATGTTCAAGAAGACAACCAAAACCAAAGAAACCTCCTTCCGCCCCAAAAAATCTCCGCTGCGCGAATGGGCTGACTCCATACTATTCGCAGTCATAGCCGCCACCCTGATTCGCTTCCTCACGTTTGAGGCTTACGCTATTCCTACCCCATCCATGGAGGGCAGCCTGATGGTAGGTGACTACTTATTTGTCAGCAAACTCCACTACGGCATCCGCACGCCCCAAACCCCACTACAGGTACCTCTGACTCATCAGAAAATCTGGGGAACGGATATACCTTCATACAGTTCAACCATTCAACTACCTGCGTTTCGTCTGCCCGGTTTTTCTAAGGTAAAAAACGGTGATGTGGTAGTATTCAATTTTCCCCCGCCCAAACCAGGCGAACCTGATTATCCTACTGACCTACGGACCAATGTCATCAAGCGATGCATTGGGATACCGGGCGATAAGCTGGAGATCAGACAAGAGCAGGTATTTATCAATGGCAAAGGGTTTTCTGTTCCGGCCCGAGCACAAACTACCTACTTCGTCAGGACGACGGAGGTACTTGGCGAGCGCTTTTTCAGAAAATACAACATAGTAAACGACTATAAGTCACCCGAAGGCCCTTTCATAAACTGGCAGCCGATTGAGGTGTATGATGAGGCGAAGAACTCGACTACCCTGCAGGGGTACTGGGTCAATACAACGCCTGAGGTTGTTGCTCAATTAAAAAAACTGGATTGGGTGAAGGGGGTGGAATTGACGACCAAACAGCTGGGTGTGGCTGCCGAGGGTATCTACGGAGGTGCAGTATGGGGCTGGAACCGGGATAACTTTGGACCGCTGACCGTTCCTCAAAAAGGAATGACCATTCTGATAAATGCCCAGACCATTGCCTTGTATGGCCCTATAATCCAGCGGTACGAGGGGAATAAAGCCGTGGAAATATCAGCCACTGCTATTCAACTCGATGGAAAGCCCATTACCAGCTATACCTTCAAGCAGGACTACTACTTCATGATGGGCGACAACCGCCACAATTCGGACGACTCCCGCTACTGGGGCTTCGTACCGGAAGACCATATTGTAGGCAAAGCGGTATTTGTATGGATGTCCATTGATCCCGTACCGGCCAACATCTGGAACAAAGTGCGCTGGGAACGCCTGTTCCGGGTGATTGAGTAAATCTGCTGCTACTTGGAAGTGCGTAGTCTATCAGAAGTTGGCTACGCACTCTCTCTTTCAACCCCTTTCCTGCCTTCCTCCTTTCTTACCAGATCGCCGACTATCTTGGCCGCCTGCTATTGCCCAGAGTCTACCGGCTGACATAGCCATATCAAAAAAGTAAGGCTTTTATTTTTGTGACCGATAGTACTATAAAGTTAAAAAATTATAGTATTTTCATAGCCATTATATATTCATCCACCATTATAAACTTCTGCATGAAAAGTCTTCTACTACTGTGCTTATTGGGCTCGCTGGCTCTCACAACTCCCCCTCTGGTAATAGCTCAGTCCAATCCTGAATGGATGTGGGCAAACAAGGTAGCAGGAGCTGAAACTACCCCGGGTCGGCATATATTTACCAACGCCGCGGGTATCACCTACTGGCTGGGCTCCTTCACCGGAACGGTACAAGTAGGAACATCGCAATTTACCAGCCATGGAGCCTCCTCCGATATACTGCTCGTTTGCTACGATGCGGCCGGTGGAGTTCAGTGGGCTCACCAGGTCAGTAATGGTACCGGTGAGGAAAAAGGGTACGGGATAACCGTGGATGAATCTGGTAATATATACCTTACAGGTACCTTCCAGGGTGAAGCTACTTTTGGTACCACTACGATCACAAGTAACAGCAACAGTGTTGATTACTTTGTTATGAAGATGAATGCCAGCCGGGAAATCCAATGGGCTACATCGGGAGGGCAAAGTAGCTCTGATGAGATCTTCAGTATTGGAGTAGACACTGAAGGGAACAGCTACCTGGCGGGTCGTATCAGTATTGTTGATGAACACCCAAAGGATTATGCCTACCTGGCAAAGTACTCCTCCGGCGGGCAGCTACTCTGGTCCCGTACCTTCCGTGACATGACGCTGCCCTATCATACAACGCGTAATACCTTTTATGATATAGCTGTCGATAAAGCCGGAAATAGCTACGCTGTTGGCTCATTAGTCACTCTTTACACAGATGGACACCATGGCATACTGGTAGCCAAACACGATAAGGACGGCAACCTGCAATGGCGCAAAGTAGAAACAGGCCGCTATGGACACGGAATTGGCTTCGGCATTGCCACCGACAACCAGGGAAACTGCTTTACAACAGGAGAGTTTTATGGTAATGTCTCATTTGGTAATATAGGTCGGTTTGGAGATAATGATGCCTTTATTGTTAAATATGCTGCTGATGGTACGGCCGTCTGGGTCAGTCAGTCCGGTGGAAGAGAGGGTGAACAAGGCAGAGGTATTGTCGTGGATGAAGCGGGCAATAGCTACGTGACCGGGTACTTTCAGGAAACAGCCCGATTTGGGGAGCAGTCACTGACAAGTAATGGAGACAAAGATATGTTTATAGCTCAGTATGATCCGCAGGGTACCCTGGTATGGGTGAAGCAGGCAGGTGGTAGTGGCACTGATATTGGATACAAGCCTGGCGTAGACAAAGCAGGTAATGTGTATGTAAATGGATGGTTTAATGGTACTGTCAGTTTTGATAGCCATAGTCAGACGGCCGACGCCGGCGGCAGTACTATGCTGGGCAGACTACCGAGCCCCACTTGTACGAATATGTACACGGTCAAATCTGGAGACTGGAATGATGCAACGGTATGGTCATGCGGGAAGGTACCTACCAGCCTCAACTCTGTAACTATCAGCGCCGGACATACCATCACTTTGTCAACCAACAGAGAAGTTCATTCCGTACAACTCCTGGGGAGCTTACATCTGGCGGAAGGTTATTCGCTGGCCCTGACTCAAGAATGAGCAGAACGCTATGTACTACGCACTCTCTCTTTCTAACCTTTCCTGCTTTCCTCCTCTCTACCTCACCAGGTCGCCCACAATCTTGGCCGATAGCAGGCAAAGAGGAATTCCGCCCCCCGGATGAACGCTTCCGCCTACGAAGTAGAGGTTATTGAATTGGGTGGAGAAATTGGCATGGCGCAGGAAGGCGGCGAAGCGGTTATTGGAGCTGTTGCCGTACAAGGCCCCCTGTGAGCTGGACGTACGGGATTCAATCAGGCGTGGATCCAGGATGGCTTCGCATTCGATGAGCTGTCCTATATCTTGTCCCAGCAGACGACTGAGCTTTTTGATGATGTTCTGGCGGGTCTGATCTATCAGGGCGTCCCAGTCCTGGCCGTCATTGGCGGGAGCGTTGACCATCACGAACCAGTTTTCACCTCCTACTGGGGCATCCCCCGGCTCGTACTTGGAAGTGATGTTGATGTAAACCGTGGGATCGTGGTAAATCGTCTTCTGCTGAAAGAGGTGGTTGAACTCCGTAGGATAGTCGCTACTGAAGAAGATGTTGTGCAGCCCCAGCTCTGCAAAGCTCTTTTTGATCCCCCAATAGAAGATCAGGGCTGAACTGGACTTGGGCTGCCGCAGGATTCGCTCCGGCTGCGGGGCTTTGGGTAGTAGCTTCCGAAAGGTATTGACCACATCCATGTTACTAACTACCACATCATACGGTTTCAGCACGTCGTTGATCCTGATACCTACTACCCTCTTCTCCTGCGTAACCACTTCCTGCACCGGACTATTGAAGTAAAAATTGACGCCCAGGTCCTCAGCTAGCTTGACCAGACTATTGGTAATGGCTACCATTCCACCCCGTGGGAAGAAAGCACCGATGTTGTACTCCAGGTGTGGGATGATATTCATGGTAGCGGGTGTCTGATAAGGATCAGAGCCGTTGTAGGTAGCGTAGCGGTTGAAGAGCTGTACTACCCGTGGGTCCTTGAAACGACTGCTGTTGGCCTTGTTCATGGAGCGAAAGGCATCCAGCCGGTGCAGGTTGAGGTAGCCTTTCAGGGCATCCTGATTAAAGTAGGTACTCACCTTGTGCAGTGACCGGTGCAGGAAAAGCTTCTCGGTCACTTCGAATTTGACGGCGCTGTCGCGCAGGTGCGCCAGTACATGTTCTGCCGGCTCTCCCAGATGGGTTTCAATTTCCTGAGCCAGCTTCTCGGGCTCGGCGTGAGCCGTAAACCGGGTCCCATCTTCGTAGAAGTACCGGCAGGTTTCGGGCAGACGGATGTACTGAAAGTACTCCTTAGGATCTTTACCCGCCACCTTAAATAGCTCATCCACCAGATGCGGCATGGTAAACAGCGAAGGACCGGCATCGAAGCGGTACCCTCCCAGCTCAAAGCTGGACAGCTTACCACCGGGGTACCCATTGGCCTCATATAGCTCCACCTGATAGCCTTGTACCGCCAGACGTATGGAAGTGGCTATACCAGCGATACCCGCTCCGATAACAGCAGCCTTACCTGTGCCCCCCTTATTCATTGACGACTACCTTTTTGGGTGAACGCAGCTGGAAGATCAGGTCGGTCTTCAGATCAAACAGTTGACGCTCCAGCCCCACCGGAAACGTATGCGGATTGACAAAACGCTTGATCCCTCCGTGGAACGAAGCCAATTGGTGCATGACCCGCTTGCGGGCCTCCTCCACACCGGGCAGGTCATACACCAGCTTACCCTGCCGAAATACGGGCACCAGCAGGTCCTCGTAGGAGAGCGAAGAAGCAAAGGTACTGCGACGGGTGAAGTCGTAGGGGTCTACCATCGTAGGCTCAGCGGGTGGTGGTGTTTCTTCATTGAAGATCATATCGGCTATGTAGCTGCCATTTTCGCAGTAGCGCCGTACCTGCTGAATACCGGGCGTCGATACCTTTACGGCTTGCTCCGAAAGCTTAAGCTTGTACTCCCATACATTTTCTTTAGTACAGATCGCCGACAGCTTGTACACCCCACCCAGGGCCGGCTGGTCATAGGCCGTCACCAGCTTGGTACCTACCCCCCATACGTTGATCTTAGCTCCCTGATTTTTCAGGCTCGCCATAATATGCTCATCCAGATCATTGCTGGCTACAATATTGGTATTGGTAAATCCTGCTTCGTCCAACAGCTTACGGGCTTCAATACTCAGATAAGCCAGATCGCCCGAATCGAGCCTGATCCCTCCCAGGTCATAGCCTCGCGCCCTGAGTTGCTCTCCTACTTTGATCGAGTTCTTTACCCCTTGTATGGTATCATAGGTATCTACCAGCAGGGTAACATTATTAGGCATCATCTGCGCATAGGTCTCAAAGGATTCCAGCTCACTCTCAAACGACATGACCCAGCTATGCGCATGCGTACCGCGCACGGGTATACCATACAGCTTGCCGGCCAGTACATTGGAGGTAGCATCAAAGCCGCCTATATAAGCGGCCCGGCTGGCGGTCATACCTCCATCGGGTCCCTGGGCGCGGCGCAGACCAAATTCAAGCAGGAGATCTTTCTCCGCTACCAGGCGCATCCGGGCCGCTTTGGTTGCGATTAGCGTCTGGAAGTTGATCAGGTTCAGGAGGGGCGTTTCCAGTAGCTGGCACTGCAGGATAGGGCCTTTGATCCGGAGCAGGGGCTCGTTCGGAAATACTACAGTACCCTCGGGTACGGCTTCGACATCACACCGGAACTCCATGTTGCGCAGGTACTCCAGAAAATCCTGCGTAAAGAGCGGCTTCCCATCACTGCCCGTCAGGGAGCCCAGATAGGTGAGGTCACTGTCGGAGATACGGTAATCATTAAGGTAGTCAATCACACTGCTCAGTCCACAGGCTACCGTAAACCCTCCTTGAAAAGGATGCTTTCTGAAATAGAGGTTAAATACCGCCTCCTGTTCGGCTTTGCCAGATTTGAAGTAGCCATAGGCCATGGTAAGCTGGTACAGGTCGGTCAGCAGACTCAGGGAAGTATCGTAAAGCTGGTTAATCATATGTACTGGTGTCATACTTTGTTATGTAGGCAAGATAGAACAGCACCCCCATTTACCATACCTACCCCTCTTAATTTTAATAGTACTACCCAAAAAACGCTCGTCTTGTTTACTCTGGCAGCTCCACTGGGGCAGCTCCACTGGGGCAGCTCCACTGGGGCAGTCCCACTGGGGCAGCAGGTTCCATTCAACATCTATTATCCACCATTCAAATTTTTTTTCTTTTACGGTGCAACATTCTTTATTCCCTTTACATCTATTAAGCGACGATCAAAGTCTACCCCGGTAGCCACCTGTTCCGCTCATACCATTTATTTGCCTTTCGTGTAATGAAAGGTTCTATGCTATACAAAGTACTTATCTTTGCCATGTAGTTTTACAATTAAGATAAGCAACCTAGTATAACATCTGTTAGCCATGAAATCATTCTTTACCAAACTATTTGCCGCGGCGGCAGTCGCTGCCGTCTTACTTCCCGGGACACCTGTATCAGCCCAGACGGGTGTAAGAGGACAGGTGTCAGGCTCCGTACTTGACGAAAAACAGCAGGCCTTCCCTTTCGTGAATGTACTGCTCCTTAAAGCAAAGGACTCTACGCTGGCCAAAGGCACCACCACCGATGTAGATGGTAAATACGTAATCGAGCAGATCGAAGCAGGTCGCTACCTGACGCTGGTCTCCATGGTGGGGTACCAGAAAGTATACAGCCAACCGTTTGTGGTAGCTGGTGAATCCATTCAGCTCTCGACTATTACGCTTACTACGGATGTACAGAATCTGAAAGAGGTAAATGTAGTAGCCAAGAAGCCTTTCATAGAGCAGCAGATCGACCGCACGGTGGTGAACGTAGAAAACAGTATCGTATCCGCCGGTGCTACGGCCCTGGAAGTACTGGAACGGGCTCCCGGCATTACGGTAGACCAGCAGAATGAGCGCCTGCAACTACGCGGTAAAGACGGGGTAATCGTGCAGATCGACGGCAAGCAGACCTTCCTATCTCAGCAGGAGCTGATGACCCTGCTGCGTAACACGCCCAGCGATAATATTGAAAAGATTGAACTGATTACTAATCCGTCGTCCAAGTATGATGCCGTAGGTAACTCGGGTATCATCAACATCAAGTTTAAGCGTAATAAGAACTTCGGTACCAACGGTACCTTCACGGTAGGCGGAGGTGTTGTAGGCGACAAGTATGGTCGTGGTAATGGTTCGCTCTCACTGAACCACCGTGAAGGCAAGATCAGTACTTTTGCAACGGTCAATGCCTACAAAGGCAACGGGTTTAATACAAACGATATTTACCGTGAAATCCCCTACAACGACAACGTTACGATATTTGATCAGAAAACCTACCGCCGCAACAGCTCACAGAACTACAGTGTCAGAGCTGGTATAGACTACTTTATTACTAAAAAGACGACCATAGGTGCCCTGGTATCCGGCTTCCATAACGACTGGACTACGCCCCGGGGCGAAACCAACACCCGCATTCTGAATGGCGACAAGAGCCTGCGCCAAACGTACCAGACCATAACGCAGAGTGGCTCGAAGATGAATAACATCAGCGCCAATGTTAACCTGAAGCACCAGTTTGACGACAAGGGCAGAGAACTGACCTTCGATGCTGACTATGTAAATTATAACGGCAACAGTAACAACCTGCTGGATACCCGCTACTTCACCCCTGGTGGCGAACCATCAGGTACTCCTGAGCTGGTACGCAACGGAATGCCTTCGGATATCAATATCGGGGTGGCAAAACTTGATTATACTCAATCAGTAGGCAAAGCCAAATTTGAAACCGGTTTGAAATCAAGCTATGTGGCTTCGGATAATAATATGAAATTCGAGCAGAAGCTGGACGACTGGACGCTGGACCCTACCCGTACCAACCACTTTAAGTACTCAGAGAATATCAATGCGGCCTACGCCAACCTGAGCGGAAAGATCAACGCCAAGACACAGTACCAGCTAGGTCTGCGGGCCGAGCATACTCATTCGATTGGTAATTCGGTTACCCTGAATGATGTCCGTGACCGCAACTACGTCAACCTGTTCCCGAGCGTATTTATATCACGCCAGCTGGATAGCAGCAACGTCCTGAACCTGTCGTACAGCCGTCGCATCGACCGCCCCGACTATCAGTCACTCAACCCGTTTGAGTTCTACCTGGACCCGTATACCTTCCAGCGTGGTAACCCCAACCTGAAACCACAGTATACCCACTCATTCCAGCTGACTCATACCTTTAAGAGCTTCCTGAATACCAGCTTGGCGTATAGCCGCATCAAGGATGTAATCGTACGGGAAGTACCAAGATTGATCGCAGCGGAGAACAAGACTTTCGTCACTACCGAAAACCTGGACAACCAGGACAACCTGAGCCTGACTATATCGGCACCGATACCTGTAACCAAGTGGTGGACCTTACAGACCAACTTTACCGGTGTGTACAACCGCTACCAGACCTACTACCAGAATGAGCTCTTCGACGTAGAACAGATCAGCTGGAATGCTTACGCCAACAACCAATTCCGTCTGCCTAAAGGCTGGTCAGCCGAGGTATCTGGCTGGTACAACAGCCGCAGCGTGTACGGATTCTTTGTGGCGAATCCACAGGGGATGCTCAACCTGGGTCTGCAAAAGACAGTACTTGATAAGAAAGGTACTCTGCGTCTGAACGTCAATGACGTCTTCTGGACCAACAAGTTCAAAGGGGTAGCTGATTTTAGAGATATCAATCTAACAGTACAATCAAGATGGCCTAGCCGTCAGATCCGCGCCACATTTACCTACCGCTTTGGTAACCAGAATGTGAAAGGTGCCCGCCAGCGCAAAACGGGCTCGGATGAACTGCAGCAGCGCGTTCAGACAAATAATTAATAAAATTTGGAGTATCAGTCGGCGAAAGTTGGCTTTATTCATACGATTAGTTTAGGTTAAGAAAATGAAAATCCACTCCCGTATTGAGGAGTGGATTTTTTATTGGTCTACAAAAAAGAGAGAGCAAGACCTACATCCTGCTCTCTCTTTTTACCCTATTGTATTTTAATACAGCCAGTTGGCCTGATTAGGCATTAAGGGCCGCTACACCGGGAAGTTCTTTACCTTCCATGTATTCCAGAAGTGCACCACCACCGGTTGATACGTAGCTCACGCGGTCACCGTAGCCAGCGTTATTTACCGCCGATGCCGAGTCACCACCACCAATCAGGGAGAATGCATCGTTCTCTTCGGTAGCCTTTACAACGGCCTCTGCAATGGCGTTGGTACCTACGGCAAAGTTAGGGAACTCAAATACACCCATAGGACCGTTCCAGAGGATAGTCTTAGAGTTAGCTACAATGTCTTTAAATAGTTTCACTGATTCAGGCCCAATGTCCAGACCTTCCCATTCGTCAGGTATCTGACCCGCTTTCACGGTCTGGCGGTTGGCATCATTGCTGAAGTCATCAGCAATAACCGTATCAACCGGCAGGATGATATTCACGCCTTTGGCCTTTGCCTTCTCTAGAATCTCAAGGGTCAGGTTCTGCTTATCGGCTTCGAGTAGTGACTTCCCAATTTTACCACCCTGCGCTTTAGAGAATGTATACGACATACCACCACCAATGATGAGGTTGTCTACGTTATCGAGCAGACGCTCAATGATCAGAATCTTATCCGAGATCTTGGCACCACCCATGATAGCCGTAAACGGACGCTCGGCATGCTCAAGGATACGCTGGGCGTTGTCCAGCTCGGCCTGCATTACGTAGCCACACACTTTATCCTGGAAGTACTGTCCGATTACTGCCGTGGAAGCGTGAGCGCGGTGAGCCGTACCAAAGGCATCCATTACCCACACATCTCCCAGTTTGGCCAGTTTCTGAGCAAACTCTTCGTTACCTTTTTCTTCTTCCTTGTAGAAGCGCAGGTTTTCCAGCAACAGGATCTCGCCGGGCTGCAGACCAGCCGCCAGCTCAGCTGCCTTATCACCGATACAGTCGTCCGCGAACTTAACCGTACGACCAAAGATCAGAGACAGAGGCGTAACCAGGTGCTTCAGGGAGTACTTTTCGGTAGGTCCGTGCTTGGGGCGTCCCAGGTGTGACATCAGAATACAGGCCCCACCATCGTTCAGTATTTTAGTTATGGTTGGAACAGTAGCCTTGATACGGGTGTCATCCGTAATCTCAAATTTCTCATTGAGAGGTACGTTGAAGTCAACCCGAACGAGGGCCTTTTTTCCAGAAAAGTCGTAAGAGTCAAGTGTTCTCATAGGGTAGGTAATTTGTTTTTGAACGAAAACAAATGTAAACCAATTCTTTAAAAACACTATCTAAGATACGGCCAATTAGCTAATTAGCCATATTTATTACAATTTTTACTACCAATGATTCTATTTTCTTGATAGTAATTAATCATGAACTCTACCGGGCTCTTTACCGTTTTATCTTTAGATAAAGTGCCCCCTAATCCACCCATAACTAGTCCCGATACTCCGTGAGCAGCAGCGAGCAGGCGCGTACCGAATTACCTCCCAAGTACTACCTCGAATACTTTGGCTTTGTCCTGGATTTCGTGCAGAAAATGTACGGCCATATCCTGAACAAGGAGGAGAAGGAATTCCTGCGTGCATACAATGCCTTATCCGAAGATGCCCGTTGCCTTTTTATCCGGTTCAGCAACCGCAGGGGCGCGTTCTTCAGAGTAAATACACTGGCTTATACCGAGATCTGCGATATACCCGATGCCCTTACGGAACTGATTGAAAACGGCTTTGCCGAAGTACTTTCAGAACAGCACGCCCACCGGGCCCCGGAGGTACTTAACCTGTTCAGCAAGCCCGAGCTCCTACTTATTACCCAGTCGCTGGCACCCGTGATTATGCCACCCAAGAGCATACTCAAGCAGGACCTGATGCGCTGGCTCCTGCACGAGTACTCCTTCAAGGTACTTTATGAAGCCGTTGACGCTCTCGAACCCATCGTGAAGGTAGGTTATGAGATAGAGGTCATGATGATGAAGTTTCTCTTCTTCGGGAATCGTCATGCCAATATGACGGAGTTTGTGGTGCGGGACCTGGGCCATGTACGCTTTCAGTCGTTTGACGAAGATCAGCTGTCGGTACGCTTTGCCACCCGTAAGGATGCCGACGACAAGCTGATGGTATCGCTCACCAAAGAGACTTTCCATGAGCTTAAAGATGAGCTACCACCCGAGGAAATCTACGACTGGTTTATGAACTGGCAGGGAGGACTGCCCGATGACCTGAGTCTGGTAGCTCTTCCCTCTTACCGTCAGCTGGTACTCAGGGTGGGCGCCTGGCTGGAGCGTAAAAAACTACCAGAGCAAGCCCTGGCGGTATACCAGCTGACCGATCACGCCCCCTCCCGCGAGCGACGGGCCCGACTGCTACACCGCATGGGAGATGTGGAGGAAGCCCTGGCCCTGTGCGACGACATGATGGCCCATCCGCAAAATGCCGACGAGCGTTTCTTTGCCCTGGACTTCCGGGAAAAGATTCTGAACAAAAAGAAACGCTCTACCCGCCGGACGACGCAGGCCCTGCAGGCCGCCGAAGCCGTTCACATCCCGATTGCCTACCGCTACCAGGTTGAGCGGGGCGTGATTGAGTACTATCGGGAGCGCGGACATAATGCCTTATTCAGTGAAAATGAGCCTTGGCGGGCCCTGTTTGGCCTCTTATTCTGGGATATCATTTATGATACCAACGTGCAGGCTATCCACCACCCCCTGCAGCGTGTTCCGTCGGACTTCTTTCTGCCCGACTTCTACTTCAAGCGGCATAGTATGCTCAAGGCCCGGATTATGGAGCTCGGGAGTAAAGAGGTGATCCGGGATACCGTTCAGAAAACCTACCTGGAAAAGTATGGTACGACCAATGTACTCGTGGGATGGTACCCCGAACTACTGGAAGCCGTACTGAATGTTGTAGAGCTGGTAAGGCCTACGCAGCTGCACGCGATCCTACTGGAGATGGCCTCAAATCTGCGGGAGAATACCCGCGGCTTCCCCGACCTGCTGGTGTGGGATGATGAAGGCTATGCCTTCGTGGAAGTAAAATCCCCTACCGACCACCTGTCAGCGCGGCAGCTCCACTGGCAGCATTTCTTTGCTGATCTGGGGGTAAGCAGCAAAGTACTGCGGGTCATATGGATACCAGATGAAGGCAAGGCCAATGAGCCCGGTACAGCAGATAATAAAATAATTATTGAGTAAAAGATATAGTTGCTTTGTTCGTTATAGAACCTGATTAGCATTGATTCGCTGATCATTCATCTATAATCAAAAGTAGTGTCAACACGACAATTTTAGTATTTCCTTCTAAAAAGGGAGAAGTAGAATTCCGTAAATCCGAGTACTTGTTTACTTTTGTTCCGTCTTTTGGTTAGTACAGTTGTAATAATTTTCTCTTTATCTATTCTCATGAAAAAACGCTTTGGATTTTTGTTGGCAACTGTGGTTGCTACTCTTATGGGCACCAGCTCAGCAAATGCACAAGTTAAAGTACCTGATGACATCAATGCGTTGCTTACTAAGTACACTTGCTTTGCCTGTCACCGTGCCGACACCAAGCTGGTAGGTCCTGCTTATGTAGATGTAGCCAAGAAAGGCTATAAAAACGAGCGGATTGTAGAGCTTATCTACAAGCCTGAGCCTGCCAACTGGCCTGGTTATCCTCCAATGGCTCCCATGACTCAGGTTCCAAAGGACGACGCTATGAAACTGGCTGTATGGATCAACTCACTTGCTCCTAAGTCAACGAAGGCAGCTCCAGCTAAGAAGAAAAGCTAATATAGCTGTTAGGTGTTAGCTATTAGTAATTAGCTTTTTACCTATATATAATCAAAAGGGGAGCGCGGCCTATGGCTGCGCTCCCCTTTTTTATAGCTTCAAAAACTACTATGTGTGAATATTTGTATTTGATAAGCTCTAGTTTAAATCTATTCAGAACTCAGAATTAACTAATCGCACCGGCGACCTGGTCAGAATTCATCAGGCTACTCCTCCGGCAGGAAGGTCAGGTAGCTAAACTGGCTTTCGTCAAACATATCCTGCGCCAGCTCCAGTAACTGCTGGGCCGTAACCTGGCGAATCTCTTCAAATATTTCCGGTAGTGTATCTACTTTACCAGTATCCAGCAGGCTTTTGGCCATCATCAGCATAAAGCTCATGTTGCTCTCCTCCGACATGGCCAGTTGCCCCATCAGCTGCACCTTGGTATGGTGGAGCTGCGTGGTAGTCAGTGGCTGCTCGCGCAGGCGGCGCAGTTCTTTATGAATAAGCGATATACTGCGGTTGAGTTGCTTCTGTTCGGTACCGAAATAGATACCCAGGAAGCCCGTATCCAGGTAAGGGGTATAGTTGGCCTCAATAGAGTATACAAAGCCGTAGCGCTCACGTAAGGCCATATTAAAACGGGAGTTCATACCGGGGCCTCCCAACAGATTTACCAACATAAAGAAGGGCAAGCGACGCTCATCAGTCAGGGCGTACGAAGGACGCCCCATGGCACACTGGGCCTGCGTAATGGATCGTACCACCTCCTGCCGCTCGGGCGCATACAGATGGGGAGCTACGCGTACCCGGTCGGTCTTTTTGGCGGGAATATCAGCCAGGTACTTCTCAGCGGTACGTACTACTTTGGAGAAAGGCAGTCGGCTTACCGACGCCACCACGATACGCTCCGTATCCAGGTTATCACTGATAAACTGCCGCAGGTCATTACTCCCGAAAGAGCGAACCGTTTCGGCCGTTCCAAGGATATTACTACCCAACGAATGGTTAGGGAACAGTAGCTGGTCGAAGTCGTCCTGGATGGCATCCTCGGGTGAATCGTAGTACATGGACATTTCTTCCAGGATCACATTACGCTCCCGCTCAATCTGCTTCTCCGGAAATACGGAATGAAAAGCGATATCGGCCAGCAAATCGAGTGCTTTATCAAAGTGCTCGTCCAGTACCGAGGCGTGGAAGCAGATCTTTTCTTTGGTCGTGTAAGCATTCAATTCACCGCCAACGGTTTCGAGGCGGTTGATGATATGATGAGAGCGGCGCTTCTCGGTACCTTTGAAAGCCATGTGCTCCCAAAAGTGCGCCAGGCCCTGCTGGTGAGGCTGCTCGTCGCGGCTGCCAATGTCGAGCATAATACCACAATGAGCGATTTGGGTATAGGGTACTTGTTTGTGTGCAATACGAATTCCGTTAGGAAGCGTATGTAGCTGATACTCTTCCGTGAGGGTTGCTTCGGTGTGTAAATTACCTACCTTTTTACGGCTTATATTTCTCTTCATTCTTTAATAACACAAAATCACATCCGATAATTTTCGGTGGTAAGGGCAAAAATACGGAATTTTGTCTGATACCTATTTACCCAATGACTCCACAGCGAATTCTGGTCATACAGACTGCCTTTATAGGTGACGTCATACTGGCTACCTCTTTACTTGAAAAACTGCACGGTACCTATCCTACTGCACAAATAGACCTGCTCGTACGCGAAGGAAACGAAGGACTTTTCTACCAGCACCCCTACCTCAATCAGGTACTTATCTGGAAAAAAAAGGAAGGAAAATACAAGAGCCTGCTGCAACTCCTGGGTCAGATCCGCGGGCAGCGGTACGATTGGCTGATCAACCTACAGCGCTTTGGCTCCACCGGATTTCTGACGGCCTTTTCGGGGGCCAGGGTACGTACCGGGTTTGACAAAAATCCTTTTTCATTCCTATTCACCGAAAAGGTCCCCCACCGCATCATAAAGGGTTTTCATGAGGTAGATCGCAATCAGGAGCTGATCAGACAGCATGTAGATGGCCCAGTAGCCAAGCCTCGCCTGTACCCCTCATTCGGTGATTATGAAAAAGTGAAACAATACCAGGAGCAGCCGTATGTATGCATAGCTCCGGCATCGGTGTGGTACACCAAGCAGTACCCGGCTGAGCGTTGGGCTCAGCTCATCCGCAATCTACCCGATCATTATAAAGTATACCTGCTGGGAAGCCCGGATGATAAATCATTAGCTGAAGGTATTATTAACGAGTCCGGACGGAAAGATTTGGCCACTAATCTGTGTGGTCAGCTATCGTTTCTGGAATCGGCGGCCCTGATGGAAGGGGCTGCTATGAACTATGTAAATGATTCGGCTCCGATGCACATCAGTTCAGCTATGAATGCGCCTGTCTGTGCGGTGTACTGCTCCACGGTACCTGAGTTTGGCTTTGGGCCGCTATCGGATGAGTCGCATGTGGTCGAGAAACAGGAGCCCCTCCACTGCCGCCCCTGCGGTCTGCACGGGCACAAAGCTTGCCCCGAAGGGCACTTCCGCTGTGCCTTGGATATACAACTCTCACAGCTCCTGAGCGTGCTGCCCCGGTCATAAAAAAAGCCCGTCGGTCTCCGACGGGCTTTGCTATTTATAGATTCTTGGTTCGGTACTGCTCAATGATCCGGTACAGGGCTTTTTGCTTTTCCAGCTCGGGAAAGAAGTCAAACAGCTGCACGTGCCGGTCGTAGTCAAGCGTAAGGCCTATTTCCAGATTCAGAAGGGCCTCCCGGTACTCACCCGCGTGGATCAGGTACACCGCCGAGCGGTAGTACAGGTCCGGTTCCTCGGGCATCTCGTCCACGGCGGCCGCCAGCAAGTCACAGGCCCGCCCGTAGTTACCCTGGTCGAATAGTACCAGTGACCATTTCAGCCATACTTCCGGATTGGACGGCTCTATTTCGGCAGATTTCTCAAAAGCTTCAAAGGCCGATACTACGTTGCCCAGCTTGTACTCGGTTTCGGCCAGGGCCATCCAGTAGTCAGGGTTTAGCTCGGAGATCTGGAGGGCTTTACGGAAGAAACCAATGGCCTCGTGCCAGCGGCCCAGTTCGGCCATACACAAGCCTAGTCCAAACCAGCCGTCATCCCAGTCACTATCCATCTTTACGGCCTTGCGGTACTGGCGGATCGCTTTTTCAAACTCTCCCAGCTTTTCCAGGCTATTGGCCAGGCAGCAGCAGGTTTCGGGCTGCTCTCCTTCCAGCTCAATGGCTTTCTCGTAGGCATCGCGGGCGCTTTCGTACTGCTCAAGGTTCATGTACGAATTACCCAGGTTGAAGAAAGCCGAAGCAAAGTCTACTTTGATGATGGTCGCGTAATCATACGCCTCCACGGCATCTTCGTAACGCTCCAGCTTACTATAAGCTATACCCAGGTTGTACCACGCGTGGTGCGAGTACGGATCTATGTCAATGAGCTTATTATAGAACTCCAGATGACTCTCAAGCTCGCCGATCAGGTCCAGACAGTGAGCCAGCTCGTAGAGGGCGTGCTCATTCTGCAGGTTGAGCTGGATCGAAAGCTTGTAGTTTTCGATGGCCTCTGTATACTTACCCCAGTTCTGGTAGGATTGTCCAATCTGGAAGTAGATATCGTCCTTTTCATCGGCAGTATCCAGCATGGCTTCCAGGATGTTGATCGACGTTTCGTACTCCCCCATCAGGTTGTAGATAGTCCCCTGCATGAACGGAATCTCGACGTCACCGGGATGAAAAAGCCGGGCTCTTTCGAGTAGTTCCAGCGCCCCTTCAAACTCTCCGCGGTTGGAGAGCAGCTGGGCTTTATTGAGCATCAGATCCAGAGAATACGGATAATTTTCTAACCCTAACTCACAGGCTTTGAACGCTTTCTCCCAATCACCCTTATCTAAATAATGTTCAGCAACTTGTTCGTATGTATCCAGGTCGAAGAACTCATTAGCCTCAGTTTTCAGCATGTGCTCGAAGCGAAGCAATGTCTCTTTCATAAAATCTTTTCTTTCCTCAAAATCTTGCTCCATGTACACTAATTGTGGTTAGAGTAGTAAGTACAAGAGTACTTAAATCATATATACTGTAGTAGAAAGATAATGATAATAATCCTATTATCAAATCCCTTTACTAAAACTTTCACAGACCCTGCGGATGGTCTCATCGGAGGTTCTGAAAGTCAGTCCGATAGCATTTTGTACCTTCTGACTATTGTACTTAAACCGGTGGGTAGCCGACTTTGCACTTTCTTTTGTGATAAGTGGGTTACTGCCTGTAAGCCAGGAGCGTAGCGCCTCAAAGCGCCAGATAATGGCTGTCATGGCTGAACTTACCCGTATGGTAGGTTTCTTCTTACCGAAAGCTGTAGCTACCTTATTGAATAACTCCTGATAGGTCATGCTGCCGGCACTAAGTACAAACCGCTCAGCGGTAATATCCGAAAATAGGAGCCGGTATACTGCCTCAGCCACATCCAATACATCAACGTAATTCATCAGGCCTTCGGTATAAAAGGGCTTCTCCTCGTACACGTACCTGAACAGCCTCGTACTGCTCCGGTCCCAGTCTCCTTCGCCCAGTACCAGCGACGGATTTACGATTACCGCCTTCAGCCCTTCCGCTACACCGCGCCACACTTCCAGTTCGGACAGGTACTTGGTTTTGGCGTAGTGGGTATTGGTTGGAGACTCCTCCCACCGTTGATCTTCAGTAATAACAATATCATGCCCGCCTCCGACTTTGCGCAGATCTGGCCGACCCAGCGCGGCTACGCTGCTAATCTGGCAGAGTTTGCGGACGCCCAGCTTAAGGCAGGTATTGACTACGTTGGCAGTACCTTCCACATTGACCTTGTACATAGCATCCTGGTCACGGGGTACAAAGGAGACCACCGCCGCGGCATGTACTACATAGTCAGTATCTTGAATGGCTTGTTCCAGGGAGTAGATATCCAGAATATCCCCCTCGACCCACTGGACCCGGTCTTCTACCTCCCGTAGCAGACTCCGGTCCGATCCGGCCCGATGCAGAGCCCGCACCGTATGCCCTTCCTGAATAAGTCGCCTGGCAACGGCACTGCCTACTAGTCCGGTAGCTCCGGTAATTAGGATATTCATGTATAGACAACGAAATGTACGCAGCCAAAGTTCGGGTATTGCACCTAGCAATCCAAAAGGTAGCCCGCCACAAAACTTCGGATAAATATACAGAATAGCAAACCGGCCAGGTAGTAGCTACCTGGCCGGCCCCTTTACAAATCTCCTTCTTCCAGCTCAAAAACCTCCTCCACCGGCTTATTGAATACCCGGGCTATCTTCATGCCCAGCGCCAGGGAGGGCGAGTACTTTTCGGCTTCGATGGCATTGATCGTTTGCCGGGACACCTGCACACGCTCAGCCAGATCGGCCTGGGTGATATTCAGAATGGCCCTTTCGATGCGGATGCGGTTTCTCATGCCAGCCTCCTTTCCCGCCGGGCTTCCAGGGCTGGTGCTATGGACAGCAGCCAGTGGAAGCGCAGCACAAAGATGAGCAACGGCGTAAACATGTTGTAAACCATAACATTGATAAATGCCAGCCCGTGCACAAACAGGATACACAGCACCAGGACCAGGGTATTGCCATAGATAGCCCATTGTAAGGATTCCAGACGCAGCTGTGCAATGCGCTCGTCCTCTACCTTCAGGCGCGAAAACCCAACGATCATCAGACCAGCAATAGTCCCTAAGGCTAGTAGTTCATCCACCAGTTGCAGCGTAATGGTACCGTCTTTATGAACCAGCAAATCAATGTTCGCGAAAGGGCCGGAACCTTCCGTAGCAAAAGGCCAGGGAACCTGTACTGCCAGACTCAGCGGAAAGCTGGAATCATCAATCAGCATCCATACTCCCGGCAGGATAGAGATACAGAGCAAAACCCAGCCGAAGGGCTTCCAGGCGTGGGGTAAGAGGTTTTTTGTTTTCATGGCTAATAGATTAAAGTGTGATACAAATAAATCAACGATTCAAAGGTAAAGTAAATAATACAATATGTAAAGTAAACTTTACAAAAGGTAAAATAAAATGTACCAACGGTAAGGTAACTGGTCGTAAAGCAGCAATGCAGAGCCCTTTTTGCTAATTTTGTAGCCGTAATAAAAAAAGCTTCATGACCTGACCTGGCTGACTCCAAAACAGTAGCCAGTACTTAGTAGTAGTTATAAATACCTGGTTTTCACTATTTCATATATTATACAATGCCCATTACCAACCCCAAACGATATACCGTTACGGCGGCTCTGATCTACGCGAATGGCCCTATCCACATAGGTCACCTGGCCGGATGCTATATACCGGCTGATACCTATGTAAGGTACCTGCGCTCCAAAGGTGAGGATGTAGCTTTTATCAGTGGTACCGATGAGCACGGAGTACCCATCACCATCCGGGCCAAGAAAGAAGGTATGACGCCCCAGCAGGTGGTAGATAAGTACTATGACCAGATCAACAAGTCGTTTGCCGACCTGGGTATATCCTTTGATGTATACTCACGTACCAGTAAGCCCATACACCACCAGACCTCGCAGGAGATATTCAAGGATCTTTATGATAAAGGTGTATTTGTAGAAGAGGTAACCGAGCAGTACTATGATGAAACGGCTCAGCAGTTCCTGGCCGACCGCTATATAGTAGGTACCTGTCCGGTATGTGCCAACCCCAACGCCTACGGCGACCAGTGCGAGCGTTGCGGCTCGTCGCTCAGTCCGCTGGAACTGAAAGAGCCACGTTCGATGCTGTCGGGTGCTAAGCCGGTGATGAAGTCTACGAAGAATTGGTTCCTGCCCCTCGATCAGATGCAATCCCAGGTAGAGGCCTACGTTAACAGCCATCCTGAGTGGAAAAGTAACGTAGCGGGACAGGTGCAATCGTGGCTGAAAGAAGGTCTGAAGCCTCGTGCTATGACCCGCGACCTGGATTGGGGAATACAGGTACCCCTACCCGATACCGAGGGTAAGGTACTTTATGTATGGTTTGAGGCGCCTATCGGGTATATATCGGCTACCAAGGACTGGCTCATCCAGAAAAATGGTACCGACGAAGGCTGGGAGCAGTGGTGGAAGCAGGAAGACAGCAAGCTGGTACACTTTATTGGAAAAGACAATATCGTATTCCACTGTATCATATTCCCGGCTACGCTGTTGGCCGAAGGCAGCTTCATTCTGCCCGACAACGTACCCGCCAACGAGTTTATGAACCTGGAAGGCGACAAGATATCAACTTCCCGCAACTGGGCCGTATGGCTGCACGAGTACCTCGAGGAGTTCCCCGGCAAGCAGGATGTACTGCGCTATGTACTTACGGCCAACGCTCCCGAAACCAAGGACAGCGAGTTTACGTGGAAGGACTTCCAAACCCGCAACAACAGCGAGCTGGTGGGTATCTACGGTAACTTTGTAAACCGGGCCGTGGTACTGACGCACAAGTTCTGCGATGGTAAAGTACCCGCCCTTGGCGAGCTGACCGAGCAGGACCAGGCGGTACTGGCTGAGCTGGCGGCCTTCCCGGCCCGCATTGGCGAAGCTATGGAAAACTACCGCTTCCGTGAGGCGCTGGCGCTGATCATGGACCTGGCCCGCCTGGGCAACAAGTACCTGGCCGACACGCAGCCCTGGCACGTGATCAAGACCGATCCGGCCCGGGTAGGTACCATCTTGAACATAGCTCTGCAGATCACCGCTTCCCTCGCCATTGTTTCCGAGCCTATCATGCCGTTTACGGCTGAGAAGCTACGTAAGCAGTTGGGAGCCGAGAACGATCAGCTGAATAAGGGGGCGGCCTTCCGCTGGAGCGATGCCGGTAAGAGCGACCTGCTAGCCGAGGGACATCCCATCACTGAAGCGAGTCTTCTGTTTGAGAAGCTGGAAGACCCCGTTATAGAAAAACAAGTACAAAAACTACACGAAGCCAAACGCATGAATGAATTAGCCGCCGCTGCCGAGGGAAAAGAAGTACCCGAAGTAAAAGCCGAAATACAGTACGATGATTTTGCCAAGCTGGATATCAGGGTAGCTACCATCCTTGAGGCTGAGAGTGTACCTAAGAGCAAGAAGCTACTCAAGCTGAAAGTAGACATCGGTAGTGAGCAGCGTACCGTACTAAGTGGTATATCCGAACACTTCAAACCCGAGGAGATAGTAGGCAAGAAGGTACTGTACCTGGCCAACCTCGCTCCCCGCAAGATGATGGGCATGGAGTCGCAGGGGATGATTCTGATGGCTGAGGATAAAGACGGTAGCCTTGCCTTCGTACAACCGGGCAAAGACGTCTGGAACGGCGGTACCGTTAGCTAATAAAACTTCCACCTACTAAAAAACCTTCAGGGCCCGCCTTGAAGGTTTTTTAGTAGATATGTACCTTAGATATTCAACTTATTCAGTATAAAAGGCACCTTACCACTTTATAAGTATCTACCCACTACCATTATGCATGCTATATCTGCCCGTGTCTTTCTTATACTACTATTAGTTGGTACACTAGTAGGTAGTTGTGTAGTGGAGCCTACACCGGTCGAAGACTTGACTCTTACCGATTCTACTACAGTCAGTCAGCGGCTTGATGTCTCTGCAACTGCCACTACCACTCTTACCGATGATGGCCCCGGACAAATAAAGCGCTATGGGCATGTTTGGTCGGACGAAAATCCGGAGCCAACCATCAGTGATCCTAAGTCGGAATGGAGCAAAGCTATTACCGCTCTACCCTTTACCTACCAAAGTACCCTTACTAACCTTACCGCCAACAAGACTTACTACATACGGGCCTACATCGAAAACGAAGATGGCCTGGCCTATGGGCCGGTTACTACTTTCCAGACCCAGCCCGGACTGGCTTTACGGCTGGCGGCTACCCTGGACGACTCCCTTAAAGGCCGTGATTTTGGATATAGCTATGCTATTTTCGAAAAGGGTGAAATGGTAGCATCCGGTGGCGGTGGACTTCAATCACGTTCCGTTGAATCGGCTGGGGCTATTCCGTTTAATGTAGATACCAAAATGCATGTGGCTAGTATGACCAAGACGCTGACAGCTATGGCCTTTCTGAAACTGGCTGCGGAAAAAGGTATTAAGCCTGCCGATCCTATTAGCAAGTACTTACCGGACGGATGGCAACAGGGGCTTAATCTGGAAAAGGTTACCTTCCATGATCTGCTGACGCACCGCAGTGGTATCATAGGCCTGCAAAACAACTGCCGCAATGGAGCCTATACCGAAAACTACTGGTACGGCCTGAAGGCAATCGTAGCAAAGGGGGTACAGCTACAGCACTACGGCAACCACTGCTACCAGAATGCCAATTTTGGTTTGCTCAGGATACTTATTCCGGCTTTGCTGGGGTACCAATTCACCGGCAACGACCAGATTGACGACACCCGTACTCAACAACTCTACGAGGAGTATCTACGTAAGAATATCATCGAGAAGGCTGGTATATCCACCCCGCTGCTGCTTACTGGTTCAGCCCAGAGTCCTACGTACGGCTATGACTACCCCTACTCAGGTACCCGCGGATTCGTCCCCGGTAATTTTGCCTCCACGGCGGGTGCTTATGGTTTTTATCTTTCGGCACGGGAAGCGGCTACTATCTACGCCAAGGTACTTTCAACTTCCGAAGAGTCGGTACTCCCGGCTGCTCTGAAAGAGCAGCTGCTTACCAATGGCTATGGTAGTTATAGCGCCCTCACCCCCGATGGGCGGTTTAGCTACCATGATGGCTGGTGGTACATATCATCCGGAAATGGCAAAGCGCAGGGCTTCCGCAGTGCCTGGATCAAAGCCCCCAACGACATCACGGTAGTGCTGCTGGTCAACGCTCTGCGCGAGGGAGATAACCTGTTCCCGCTGAAGTCAGCGCGCTACCTGGATATTACTTCGTTTTTGCTCTGGGCCCACAGCAACGCCAGAGTTGTAAAGCCGCTCAGCCGCATCAGCTACGAGGCTAACTTCCACGACTACCTGCAGTATCCCGAGCCCCACTAGGTACGTAGCCTGCCCCATCAGCTTAAAAACAAAAATGCCGAAGCAGCTCTTGCTTCGGCATTTTTGTGAGTAGTAAATTATGTAATTGATTACTTCCAGCGCTCAATATCCACCTTTCGGTGAAAACCTTGGTGCAGCTGGTTGTAAGGTAAATGTATTACCAAATGATGCAGTGTTTCATCATAATGAGCTGCTATGCTTTCCAGATCCACATCATTAGGGATCGTTAAATTGCTGATGAATCGGATAGAGCGATACTCGCTGTTTGACTCGGGATCCTGAGCGAAGATGGGCAGCAGGTGGTATACCATTAATTTGTTCTTTATGATCTCTACCTGTAAGTCCTCGGCCTCAATTCCCGGTGCTTTTACCATCACGAGGTAGCCTTCAGCTCCACTCTCAATCTGCACAGTTGCCTGGCTCATTCCTCCGTTGACAGTATTTATGAAATCTATATTCATCAGTACTTCCTGAGGTATTTTCATCTTATCTTTCATGGTCGTACGTCGTTTCTGGATAATCTAACATCTATACTCCTATGGATAAAAACACTATACCAGTTTACGACATGGACCTAAAGCCCCCTCAGTGTGTGCCAGAATTTCATATTCTACTTACTTAGCTCAGCCATAATGTCATTATTGAATTTGACCAATGGGACGGCGGTTCTTTCCCTCCCTTTTTTGCAGATCATCCCCCAAATCAGCACGGGCTTCCTCGGCCAGAGCCATAAGTTCTTTTATAATTTCAGGATAGGTTTCCTGTACATCGTACCGCTCGCCCGGATCGCGCCTGAGATCATATAAAGCCGTTTTTACAGGTTTTTGCTCGTTTGTTTTACCCGGAAAACCATCATTCCCAGGTGCAAAACCTTCGTAGGTACGGCCCGGATGATCCAGTACCAGCTTCCAGTTTTCACGACGCACGGCTTCCAGTGAATTCTTCCGATAGTAGTAGTAAAAATGCTTCCGGGGTGAGGCATTTCGGTCGCCTTTCAGGATAGCACTAATATCTACACCGTCGATTTTTTTGTGGGGAACCGGCGCCCCACACACGCTTACAAGCGTCGGTAGGAGGTCAATCGTGGAAGCCATTCGGTCCGTCACCACTCCGGCAGGTACTACTCCCGGCCATCGGATTATACAGGGTACGCGGTGTCCGCCTTCGAAGCTGGCGCCTTTCCCTTCCCTGAGTCCGCCCGTGTTGCCGGCGTGGTTTCCGTAGTTGAGCCACGGTCCGTTGTCACTCGTAAATATCACAATGGTATTTTTGTCAAGGCCGTTGTCTTTGAGCGCCTTCAGTACCTGCCCTACCGACCAGTCCATCTCCTGGATCACATCCCCGTACAGTCCCTGCTCACTCTTCCCTCTGAATTTGTCCGATACCCCCAGCGGTACGTGCGGCATGGCGTGGGGCAGGTACAGGAAGAAAGGCATATTCTTGTTTTGTCTGATAAACCTGACCGCCCGCTCCGTGTACAGTGTCGTCAGTTGGTCCTGATGCTGAGGGGTAGTGATTTCGCGTACCTTATCGTTGCCCTCTATGAAGGGCAGTACCGGGTAGTACAGGCGTTGGTGCCCGGCCGGGGCGGGCTTATTGTCGAAGGTCATCGGCCACATGTCGTTGGAGTACGGCAGTCCTACGTACTCATCGAAGCCATGCTGCAGGGGCAGGAACTCCCGGTGGTGCCCGAGGTGCCACTTGCCAAAGATAGCAGTACGGTACCCGGCTTGTTTGAACAGCTCCGCCATGGTCTCCTCATCCGGATTGATCCCGACCTTGGCCGTATGATCGTAGGCTCCCGAGATACCGATCCGGTTGGGATAGCAGCCGGTGAGCAGGGCCGCCCGTGAAGCACTGCATACCGCCTGCGCCACCAGGAAGTTGGTGAAGCGCATCCCTTCGTTAGCCATCTTGTCCAGATGGGGCGTGTAGTACTGCGTGGCTCCGTAGCTACCGATATCGCCATACCCCAGATCGTCGGCAAAGATCAGGACCACGTTGGGCCGGGAGGGTTTGGTAGTAGAACGGAAGCTCAGAAACAGACTACTCAGGAGAATACATCCGGCCAGTGATACAATCAGGAGAGATACGCGCATAATGAAAAGTAAAAAATTGAAGCACTGTGATATTAATACAAAGGTAGGTCTGGCCCTTTTATAACCAAAAGAGCCCCGCTTCGTAAAGCAGGGCTCTTATATATGTGTGGATATATGCCGGTTCTATCTATTTCCGGTAACGATTCATGATCTGATTGCGCAGCATATCGCTCACCATTGAGAGAGCTGTTGCCCAGGAAGAGGAGGAGGCCTCCGCAATTAAGTCCCTGCCAGGTATACCTACCCGCATGCGTGCCAGCTTATTGTTTTGTCTGGTCTCACTTAATTCTTTCAGGAAAACATCTGCCCCAACGATACTACCATACAGGCGCATCAGTTTTTTTAATTCGTTACGTACTTTACTAATAGTCTCTGCGTCGGGTTCCACATCTACCGTTCGAATATCCAACTTGATATTCTCCAACTGCTCTATTCTATTCATGGCTAAAATATTTGATTACACTTACTTTAATCTCACAAACCATCTCTACAAACCGTTTTAGATTTATTGAAAAATTTTCCTCAAACGTGGCTTTTTGTCCCCACGCCTCATACTGCCAACCATCATTTCTTGTTTTATAATCACCCCATAATCAGCTTACTAGGTACATTTTACACCACGCTCAGGCAGTTGGAACAATCTTATCAATTGTATATATACAAATTGCTTGCCGCAGGCTGCAGAATTTAATACGTCTTAAACCTTTTAACTAACTACCATGGAATTATTCACCATAGATCAACTTAACGAACTGGCGACCAGTAAGGTACAGCATAGTGTGACGATATACTCGCCCACCAGAAGGCAGTCGACTGATAACTTTCAGCAGGATAAGATCCACTTCAAGAATCAGCTTCAGGCTGCTCGTCAGCAGCTTGTCAATCTGTACGGTATGGAGCCAGACGAGGTGAATCAATACCTACAGCCGGGATTTGCCCTGCTGGACAACGATAGCTTCTGGCACTATTCGTCCGAAATGCTGGCTTTCTTTCTCACTCCCCGTACTAACCATGTGTTCAAATTTCCTCTCAAGGTAGATGAGCCGTCATTCCACGTAGGCAAGGGGCTGATGTTACGCCCATTGCTTCCTCTGTTTAATCAGACGGGCCGGTTTTATATCATGAATCTGGATCTTGAAGACACGAGATTATATGAAGTGACTCCTCACTCGATCACGGATGTGGATCTGGGGGTAGATATACCCAGGAGCGTCAATGATTACCTGCAGTATATCGAGATCGAAAAAGAGAGTACTGTGCAGCGTCGTTTTCAAACAGGCCGAGGTAGTGGGAGTGCTGGCAACAGTTCAGTAGAGGGGGGTGTATTTCATGGACAATCGGGTGATGATGAAGCCAAAGAGCAGATACACCAGTGGTTCATTATGCTGACCCGCGCTCTGGAAAATAGATTCAAAGTAGAGCAGGTTCCGGTCATATTCGCGGGGGTAGAGTACCTGATTCCTATTTATAGATCAACTGCACACTACAACCGCTACGAAGATCAGGTTATAACCGGAAACTTCAGTAGTGACAATCCAAACGACATCAAAGGACTCCATCAGAAAGCCCTGGCTATCATGGAGCCTAAGTTTAAGCAACAGGAAGAAAAGGCCATTGAGCAGTATCATAATCTGAAGGCAGGTGATTTCGCGGCTTCGGATACCGAGAAGATCATACTAGCCGCACTTACCGGTCAGGTAGATACGCTGTTCCTGCGGAAGGACGCTTCGTTGTGGGGCCACTTTGATGAGCAGCGCTATGAACTGCAGATCCAGCGGGCTGCCACTCCCGAAAATACAGACCTACTGACCGAAGCCGCCGTTAAGACGGTACTGATGAAAGGTAAGGTGTACCTATACGATGCCAACGAGATGCCCGAGAAGGACAGCGTAGTAGCGGCTGTATTCCGTAATCCGGTGGTAGTATAAGGCCGGAAGAGGATACCCATATACTATAATCAAAGCCATAGCGCCACTTTAACCTTGCTCCTGTAAGGTTGAAGTGGCGCTACTGATTAATATATAGGATCATTACTACGAATACTGTCCTACCCGAACTCTGTTTCCAAACTGTTTCTTAACTTCGCCCCACTACTAACATCGCCTACGACCTATGATCCAGATAGAATCTTTTACATTCAATCCCTTTGCTGAGAATACCTATGTGCTCTATGATGAAACGGGTGAGGCTGTTTTCATAGATCCGGGTAACTACGAACGGCAGGAGCACGATGAGCTCATTAGTTATATAGAAGCCAATGGTCTCAAACCGGTAGCTATCATCAACACCCACGCTCATATTGATCATGTGCTGGGTATAGCCTTTCTGAAAAGGAAATATGGTATTCCTTTCAGCCTTCATGCTATAGACGAGCCCCTGCTCAAAGCGGTCAAAGCGTACGCTCCGAACTATGGATTTGCCGGATTTGACGAGCCGGAGATAGAGCACTATCTGGAGGAAGGCCAAACCGTTACCTTTGGCAATTCAACTCTGGAAATCCTGCACGTACCAGGACACGCCCCCGGTCACGTGGCCTTTGTCAACCACGAACAGCGCTTTGTGATCGGAGGAGATGTACTGTTCAGGCAGAGTATCGGTCGTACCGACCTACCGGGTGGCGACCATAACACCCTGCTCCGCAGTATCCGTACCAAGCTGTTTACATTGGCTGACGATTACACCGTATATGCCGGCCACATGGAGCCCACCACCATTGGCTATGAGAAAAAGTATAATCCCTTCCTGAACAGCTAGTACACGACACTATATACACTTCACTTTTCTGCTCAACTCTCCATGAAGCGTCACATCCCCAATGCCCTTACCTGTGCCAACCTTGTATGCGGAGGCATTGGTATCATTGAAGCATTCCATAACAACCTGCTCCTCTCCTGCGCCCTTATCGGGGTAGCGGCCGTTTTTGATTTTCTGGACGGGTTTGTAGCGCGTCTCCTCAACGTCACCTCACCCATTGGCAAAGAGCTGGACTCACTGGCCGATATGACTACCTTTGGGGTACTACCCTCTATCATCATTTACCAGTTGCTCATGGAGAGCATCCCCGATCTGACGGGTATGTGGAAGGCCTACCTGGCCCTGTTCATTGCGGTATTCTCGGCGCTCCGGCTCGCCAAGTTCAACATTGACCCCCGCCAGAGCGATCAGTTTATAGGGGTACCTACGCCGGCCAACGCCTTGCTCATTGCCTCACTGCCTTTTATTGCCCGTTATCACGAAGAGACCTGGCGCCCAATCATTGTCAATACTACTACGCTTCTGATTTTTACGGCAGTGATGTCGTACCTGCTGGTGGCCGAGATCCCGCTGTTTGCCCTGAAGTTCAAATCGTTCGGCTGGAAGGGCAACGAAGTCAGGTTCTCCTTCCTGGCTGTTTCACTGGCCCTGCTACTGGGGCTGGGTATTCTGGCCGTTCCGCTGATCGTCGGCCTCTATGTACTCCTCTCATTGGTACTTATGTTCACGAATAATAGTAAATCCTAATTGGTATTAGGCACAATTTATTGCAATTTTGCGCTTTCGTTTGCCTTCGGGTACTAACCAATAACGTACTATAATACACATGGAATTTATTGCTGATATCAACATTATGCCGATGAAGGAAATCCTTGACCCTCAGGGAAAGGCCGTAAAACTGGGACTTCATAACCTCGGTATCGATCAGGTGGCAGATGTACGCATCGGAAAACACATTACCCTACGTCTTGAGGCAGCCGATGCCGCTGAGGCCGAAGGCAAGGTAAAGACAGCCTGCGAAAAACTACTGGCTAACCTGATTATGGAAGAGTTTACGTTTGAAGTTCGTCCCGCTTAAGGTATCTCATAACGGCGTCACCGGCTAAATCTATTTTTCTCCCCCACTCGCTAACAGGCTCATGACTTATTCACGTATCACAGGACTAGGCTACTATGTACCGGAGAATGTGGTCACGAACCAGGACCTCACGCAGTGGATGGAAACATCCGATGAGTGGATACAGGAGCGAACCGGTATCCGGGAACGCCGTTACTTCACCCACGGCAAAGATACCAACGCCAGCATGGCAGCGGCGGCCTCCCGGCAGGCGCTGGATCGGGCCGGGCTCTCTCCCGGCGAGGTGGATGTTATTGTGTACGCCACCATCACCCCCGACTACTTCTTTCCTGGCTCGGCCTTTCTGATGCAACGCGAGTTGGGGATGGAGGGGAAGCCCGTCATCGACATACGCGAGCAGTGTTCCGGCTTTGTGTATGCCCTGTCCATTGCCGATCAGTTCATCAGGTCGGGCATGTACCGGACCGCCCTGGTAGTCGGCTCCGAGATACAATCTACCTGGATCGACAAGAGCACCGCCGGACGCAACGTAGCGGTTATTTTTGGTGATGGGGCCGGAGCCGCCGTACTGCAGGCTACTTCATCGCCCGATCACCGCATCCTGTCGACCCACCTGCACGCCGATGGCCGCTACGCCGAAGACCTGTACGTACGCGAGCCGGGCAGCAGCCGTCCTACCCGGGCCGCAACCAAAGAAATGATAGACGAAGGAGGCTTTGACGTAGTCATGAATGGCAATGCCGTATTCAAGCATGCCGTTGTGCGTTTTTCGGAAGTAATAGAAGAAGCTCTGGCGGCCAATGGCCTTCAGCCTGCCGATATTGATCTGCTGGTCCCGCACCAGGCCAATATCCGTATCAGCGAATACGTACGGCAGCAGATGGGACTAACAGAGCAGCAGGTAGTAAATAACATTCAACGCTACGGCAACACCACCGCCGCCTCCATACCTATTGCACTGACCGAAGCCTGGGAGCAGGGACGCATCAAGGAGGGTGATCTGCTGTGTTTGGCCGCCTTTGGAAGTGGCTTCACCTGGGCCTCCGCGCTGATCAGGTGGTAGGGAAACAAAAATGAATGAGCGAATTGTGATTGAGAGAATAAAGGGAAAGTACTGAATGAAGAATGGATAGATTTAAGACTTTCGACTTAGGTACCCAACTCTAAACTAGAAAGTATGGAAGGAACCTATCGCTACATGACTCCTATGGTAGTTTGTTTTGCGTAGTACTTCCACGTATCGACGCACTACAAATAACATTCACCACTCACCACTGCGGTGGCCGCTCATTCACAAATCACTAATTTACTTACTAGCTAGTACTGCCCTATCGACAGCATGACCAGCGTACAGGCCTCCAGAGGCTGTATCCCTTCTTCCCTAAGCAGGTTTTCCAGTTCATCATTCTCCGTACCCGGATTAAAAATTACCCGCTTTGGCTTCAGTGACAGAATATAATCGTAATATTCGGGCTGATTGCGAGGACCTACGTAGAGTGTTACGGTATCAATATCATCTAAGGCAACCTTCTCAGTCAGTATCTTTTCACCAGCCACCTCTCCTGCTCTGAGCCCCAGGGGTACTATTGGATGTCCATATCCCTTCAGGCGATGCGCGGCTATGTAGGCATAGCGTGACGGATTAGTACTGGCTCCAATAATGAGTGTTTTCTTCATATAAAGAAATCTAAAGTTATAGTAGTAACGTATGTATAGAACAGTTCAAAACAGGAAAAGTTTCTGCGGGCTCTACCGCCATTCCTGACAGGATCTTATAACATTCTGTAACTATGTATAGCCTAAGTTGTACAAGTACCTTCGGTTACTTACCCCATAAAAGTCTATAAATTAATTTATTTAGCTTTTATGACAATTTAACAAACATTATTTTTGTTAAACGTGTTAGGAGAAATGTTAAACAGGTTTACTCCATTCTTATTTAACTTATGAACGATTTAAAGAAAACCGCCAACTACTGGAATGAGGTGTGGAAGAGGATCAACTTCGAGGATATTGAGGAGGCTCCACACTATGAGGTTTCGAATTATGGTCGTCTAAAAAGCTTTCAGAACGACCCTAAAGATGGTAGTGTGATCAAGGGCTCAGTGATTCAGGGGTACCGCTCCCTCAACATTCGGGTAACGGGTGGTCGTACTATCAACCGGTATGTACACAAGCTGGTAGCGGAGTACTTTGTGAACCGCCAGGAAACAGAGCAGAAGTATGTTATTCATCTGGACTACAACAAGCAGAATAACTACTACGAGAACCTGAAGTGGGTGACTAAGGACGAAATGGCGGACCACAATCGTGAGAATCCGGCCCTGAAAAACCGCGTAATGCCCCGCCGGACCCGCAACTACAAGCTGACCGAAAGCAAGGTAAAGATGATCAAAAAGCTGCTTAAGAATGACAAGAATCGCCTCAAGATGATTGCCAAGCAGTTTGGTATTACACACACCCAGCTCAATCGTATACGCTCCGGTGAAAACTGGAAGCATGTTACCGTAGAAGACTAGAATATTTTCTTTGTAGTCCGGTCAGGAGTGACTCTGACTAAATTGCTCGGCGAGGGGTATGGACAGGTGGAACGTGGTACCCGAGTTTTCTTCTGTCTCAAACCATATGTTGCCACCGGCATGCTCAACGATGCGTTTAGCCATGGCCAGGCCTAATCCAGATCCCCCTGCTCGTGTTGTAAAGTTAGGCAGGAATACCCGATTACGAATACTCTTAGGAATACCCGATCCGTTGTCCTTGATCTCGATCAGCAAATCATCGTCGTGCGTATAGAGCTTGATGCTGATGATGGTTTTGCGGGTTTCGGGTACCGATTGCTTGGCATTGATTATTAAGTTGGATATGGTAGAGCCCAGTAGCTTACGGTCTCCGGTGATATAGATAGGCCCCGGCTGTATATCACGGTACAGGATAATCTTGTTATCATTGGCATACAGCTCAGAGGCTTTAATAATTACCGACGTTACCTCAAATACCTCCTTCTGGGGGAGCGGCATTTTGGCTATGTCCGAAAACGACTGGGCTATATGACCTATGTTATCAATCTGCTCGATGATAGACTCCATCGCCCGGCTTACTTTTTCGAGCGCCTGGGGGTCGTCACGGTGAATGGTGCGCTGCAGCTGCTGGAGCGTCAGCTTCATCGGAGTCAGCGGATTTTTGATTTCATGCGCCACCTGCTTGGCCATTTCGCGCCATGCCGACTGCTTCTCGTTGGCTGACAGTACCTGCTTGTTTTCTTCCAGGTTGACGAGCATGCGGTTGTACTGTTTGATCAGCAGACCTATCTCATCCTTGGAGCGCCAGTCAATGGGTTCATTGAGCTGGTTTAGATTGGTACGGCCGATTTTGCGCGTAAGTACCCGCAACGGATTGATCAGCAGATTAGAAGCAAAGTAGGATACTCCTAGAAACACCAGCAGCATGGCCGTAAATACAATCAGGATAGAAGCAACGATATCCATGATCTGGCGATCCAGGTCGGGCTTGGAGTCAAAATACGGTATCCCCAGCACCCCTATCAGCTCCTGATTACCTGATAGCAATCCTACGTAGGCGGTATTGTATTCTTTGGAGCCCAGCGACTCTTTGAGCAGCATCAGATTGTCTTTCTCATTGACAATCCGCTGGTAAGCCTTGGGATTGACATAGCTTGACAGCAAGCCCGACTGGTACATCAGCGGATTAGTGGCCATCAGCAGCCCGCCCTGTGTAGTATAGATATTGATATCCAGGTCAGCATCATGGGCGACCTGTTGTACCTTCTGTTCCAGATAGGCCTTACTCATTTTTCCCTCCTGAAAGTCCGCTACAAACTCAGAGATATTTGAGGCTATGTTATAGGTCTTATTGAGGTACATCCCCTCCTGGCTTTCGGCGTAGTTGCTGTATACGATACGCAGAATAAAGAACAGGATAATCAGCAGCGGGAATATAAATACCGTATTGAGAAGTACCTGTATCTTGGTAGAGTACGTCAGGTTCATGGTGGAGAAGCTGTGCCTGATGGTGTGAATGGCTATCACAACGGCTACAAATACCACCAGGATCAGGTACAGGAAAGAGAAATTGGCCAGTACCCCCTTCCAGGCCCACTCCTTGGATGAAATCACGATCTTGCGGTTGCCGGCTCCCAGCTTTCCTACGTGACGGTAGCCATTCAGCGATACCCCCTTATCATACAGCACCTCCTCCCCCAACAGGTAGAGCGGAAATTTGCTTTCGTAGTTGTAGGTACCACTGCTGTACACCCTGCGATGCCTGGGGCCATAAATGGCATAGCTGTACTGCCGGGTTTCGATGGCCTGCACAAAACGCTCGTCCAGCAGCAGCTCCGGGTAGGAGCTCTTGGGTGCCTCTACAGTTTGCTTTAGGTCAAGTACTATATGCCCCAGCGGAACAGAGTCCTGCTGTACCTTTACAAAACTAATGTACTGCTTCGCAAAACCTTTGTCGGGCTGATTGATGAAGTAGATGCCGCTGTAGTCCGTAGAATAATGGGACTTGTGAAACCGGTTCTGGTAGTGGGCAAGGTCATACGCCCTGGACTGGTGGTCCAGAGGATTTCCTTCGGCGTCAAACGATACTACCTCTACGTCGTACCTGTACAGGTACTGATCCAGGTACGTACTCTTTATCTTTTGCTGAATCAGCTCCCGCGACAGTAGCGCCTTATTCTTCAGGATGGCTTTGATAGAACTATCGCCGGCAATAGCCTCATTGGTCTTCCTGAGCAGAAACTCCGTATAGGCATCATTTTCGTTCAACAACTGCTGCCCAAACTCCTTTTTGTTCATGATATCCTTGGTCACTTCTTCCTGATGCACCACATAGGTACCCGCCAGGGCGCAGGTAATAGCCCCCAGAAAGTAGTACACCGTAGTAGGGTACCTGAACCCGTAGAAGGTCTTGGGCAACCGCATCAGATACAGCAGGAACAGGTACAGCGTATGCGCCAGAAATACCCACTCCAGCCATATATCAAGCCCCCAGGCGATGATCCAGGTCAGAAGGGTACATACAGCAATAATGACCAGCCCCTTCATGACGTGCTTGTTCAGACGCAGAAACAGCCCCATGAACAGGTGCACCAGCAGAAAATAGATAATTGACAGGGCCACAAAAGTCAGCAGGCAGGCAATCTTGAGCGAACTGAATGATATACTCAGCGTAATATCCAGCGAGAAGTTGGACTTCTCGTACAGGTTGCCCAACTCCCGATAAAATCCATAGAACAGCGCGTAGCTGAGCAGCAGTATCAGAAAAGAAAAGAAAGTCCTGGCTGCCTCGGACCGGTTTATAAGCCACTGGTAGCTGATAGTACGGTAGTACGTATTGGTAACATAGAACAGGAGCAGAATCACTGCGACGGCATTGAGCAGCATATCGCCCAGCGATGGCACCAGCGTAGAAGCATGGTAGTACTCGGGATTGAATACCTCTCCTCCATAGAAAACAAAGGGGATGGAAAAGGCTATCATCAGGCTGCGTAGCACCACCAGATAACCCGCTAATAAGACAAAAGCCAGCCCGTAGCGGTACCGGCTCCGTAGCCGCATGACCGAGAAGAATACATGTATGGCAAAGAATATCGACGAAAGCAGCAGCAGCGAAATCGTGACCAGCGAAGTGGTTTGGCTGTAGTAGATAGAGGTTTCGGGAATTTCGACCTTAAATAGTCCTTTTCCTCCCACCCCTACTACTACCTCATCGGTAGTGAAGGGTGGACCGCTGATAGAGCGCGGTGCCGCCGAGAATATTCTGGCATTAAAGCCTGACTTCAGATAACTATTTTCGGCCTTGTAGTGACGATACAGGTCAATGAGGGAGAAAAGGTCATACTGGTGTCCGCCGTGAACCACCGTAGAGCGAAGTAGTATGTACTGCCCCTGGGAGATGTTAAGCAGGGCTGGCGCCTGATGCCTGACCAGATCCTGGTACGCGGGTACCAGCCGGTGCTCCGACCACATAATCAACCGCCCGTTACGGTACAGGTAGTACGGATAGTGGCTTTCGAGGTAGCTGATCTTTCCCGACTCAGCCTCTTTGGCTTTGAGCTGGTCAAGTACCTGCTGCATATCCTGCTGAGCCAGTTCTACCTGCTCGTCAACCCGTTCCTGTACTGACTCCAGATACGCTTTTCGCAGTTTAGTACCGTTTTCCAGTAAATAAAAGCCTACTGCCAGCACCAGAGCTGTCAGAGTAGCAGCAAGAAAAGGATATCTTCTAAAGTACTTCAACGTTAGTAGTGGAATGTCGACCCACGATCCCTATCGATAATCGTGCCAAAAATAGATTCGGCTATAAATTTACCTTATCGGGCGAATATACAGTAAATCCCCGACCATAGCTACCCTCCTCATAATCAACCACTACACCCAGTACGTACATCAGGTGACGGCGGTCAATAATTACTTTAACATTATCCACCTGGTACTCCTGATCCATGGCTCCGGCCGTATCGAATCCAAGCAGAAAAGTACCACTGCATGCGCCTCCCTTCATACCTACCCGAAGCCCGTAGGTATCCGGAATTTTATTGGCGGACAAGGTATCTGCAATTTCAAGCCTGGCCCGCTCGGTAATGCGAACCGGAGCGGCCAAATCATTGTTTTTCTCTAGCATATTCACTGTATGTAATGGGTATAAGCCACCCGGCCGCTGGCCGATCTCTACTCTGGTACCCTGTACTTTGGTGTGTACTGGTCAGCCGGGTTGGTATAACCTTTATGTATTATGTAAAAGTGTACTTTTGCATTTTGCTAAGGGGACCTTATCTAACAAAACTCAACTTATGGAACTGTATTCTCTGCTTACGATTGCTCTGGTAGCGGGCATTGTTATGTTTGGTCTTTATTTAACAATCACTACTGTAGTACGCAGTGTATTTGAAAAACAAAGATGGGATATTCGGAGCAAAAATAGCGAACTAGTACTTCCGTTACGTTTACAGGCCTACGAGCGAATGTGTCTGTTTCTGGAACGTATTACTCCTAATAACCTGTTAGTGCGGCTGTCGGGTTCCGCTACTAACGCCCTGGACTTTCAGCAGGTACTTTTGAGTGAGATCCGGGAGGAGTTTAATCATAATCTGGCTCAGCAGGTATATATGAGTAATGACGCCTGGGAGCAGATCAAAAAGGCCATGAACGAAGTAGTTTCGCTGATCAATCAGGCGGCCGGAGAGGTAGAAGCCGATGCCCCGGCTAACGATCTGGCCCGCAAAATTTTTGAAAAAGTAATTCAACAAGACATACAACCTTCTACGCACGCGCTGAGAGTCCTGAAGCAGGAGATACAATCGGTGTTCTAGAAGGCATTCAAACGATACGATGCTATATCCCAATAATATAGAACAAAAACTAGGTTTTGACCGCCTCCGCGAATGGCTTCTTGAAGCCTGCGTAAGTCCGCTGGGGCGTCAGTTTGTAGAGAAGATCCGTTTTTCTGACAACTTCGGGCTGGTAGATAAGCTGGTGCGCCAGACTGCCGAGATGAAGCAGATCGTGCAGTACGGTGAAGAGTTTCCTTCGCAGAACTACATCGACGCCACCCCTTACCTGCAGCGGGCCGCTATCGAAGGCATGCTGCTGACCCAGGCCGAATTTTATGATATTAAGATTTCGCTGAATACCATTCGTCAGTGTCTGCGCTTCTTTGAAAAGCACGAGCCAGAGGAGTTTCCGCTGCTCAGTGAATATGCCCAGACCATCCGGGTAGAGCGCAGTGTGACCGAAGCCATTGACCGTGTAATAGATGAGCGCGGACAGGTACGTGACAGTGCCTCACCCGAGCTGGCCCGTATACGCCGTCAACTCATCGCCGAGCAGTCGGGTATGCGTAAGAAGCTCGACTCCATACTGCGTACCGCCAAAAACAGCGGCTGGATCGGTGACGATGTATCGCTGACCGTCCGGAATGGCCGTATGGTGATACCCATTGCCGCCGAGCACAAGCGTAAGCTCAAAGGCTTTATTCACGATGAATCCGCTACCGGTCAGACCGTATTTATAGAGCCTACTGAGGTATTCGAGTCTAACAATGCTATTCGGGAGCTTGAGTACGAAGAGCGGCGCGAGATTAACCGTATCCTGGTCCAACTGACGGATCAGCTACGCCCGTACCTGCCAGAGCTCAACAAGGCGTATCAGTTTCTGGGCCTTATGGACTTCCTACGGGCCAAGGCGAAGCTGGCAGTACAGCTGGATGCCATTAATCCGTATTTTGAAAATAAACAATTTGTGGCCTGGCGCGATGCGCGGCACCCTCTCCTGCACCTGTCTTTCCAAAAGCAGGGCAAGAAGGTAGTCCCGCTGAGCGTAGAGCTCCATCAGAAGCAGCGCATCCTGATCATCTCGGGTCCCAACGCCGGTGGTAAGTCCGTTTCGCTCAAGACCATCGGACTGATTCAGTACATGTACCAGTGCGGGCTACTGGTACCTATGGCCGAAGGCTCTACCATGGGTATCTTCCAGAATATCTTCATAGATATTGGTGACGAGCAATCGCTGGAAAACGACCTGAGTACCTACAGCTCCCACCTGACCAACATGCGGCAGTTCCTGGCCCGCGCTAACAAGCGTACCCTCTTCCTGATCGATGAGTTTGGTACGGGTACCGAGCCGGGATTGGGTGGTGCCATTGCCGAAGCCATCCTGGAAGACCTGACCCAGTCGGGTGCTTACGGTGTAGTCAACACGCACTACACCAACCTGAAAGTATTGGCCGATAAGACGGAGGGATTAGTGAACGGAGCCATGCGCTTCGATGGTGAGCACCTCGAGCCCCTCTACCAGCTGGAGATCGGCAAGCCGGGTAGTTCATTCGCCTTCGAGATTGCGTCTAAGATTGGTTTGCCCAAGGGAGTCATAGAGCGGGCTCAGCAGAAACTGGGTACTCAGCAGGTAAATTTCGAAAAGCTGCTGAAAGAACTGGATATCGAGCGCCGGGTATTCGCAGAGAAGAATCTGGAAGTGGGAATAAAAGAGCGGAAGCTGGCCCAGCAACTAGCTGAGTATACTGCTCTTAAGACCTCGTTGGAAAATAACGAGAAGCGCATCGTTAACGAGGCGAAGCAAAAGGCACGTACGCTACTGGCCGAAACCAACCAGCGGATCGAGAATACCATCCGGGAGATCAAAGAAAACAAGGCCGAGAAGGAAGCCACCCGTGTGGTACGTACCGATCTGGAGCGCTTTGCTAAGAAAAACCTGCAGGCTGAAGCCGTTGTCGAGGTTGCTGATACTGATGTGGATTACGAGCCCGAAGGTGGCGCTATTACCGTAGGTAGCTACGTACGGATCAACGGACAAACGGCCGTGGGCGAGGTACTGGCCCTGAAAGGCAAAGACGCCGAAATACGCATCGGAGACCTGAAGTCGAACGTAAAGCTCAACCGGCTCGAAAAGGTATCCAAGAAAACCTATAAGCAGGCAACCGGCGAGAAGAAAACCCGGAGCTTTACCGGCGGCGTAGACCTGAACGAGCGGATGATGAATTTCAGCTTCAACCTGGACATCCGGGGCAAGCGCGGCGAAGAAGCCATCGTAGAGCTGGATCAATTCATGAATAACGCGGTGATGCTGGGCTACGACGAGATACGCATCCTGCACGGCAAGGGTGATGGTATCCTGCGCAACCTGGTGCGTACGCACCTGCGCACTTACCCCCACGTGGCCTCCATGCAGGACGAGCACGCTGATCGCGGCGGCGCTGGTGTGACGGTAGTAAAGATGCGGTAGTTAGCTGTTAGGTATTAGATAGTTAGGGATTAGCTGAAAGTTTAAATCCTAATAAAGCATAATAAAAGGGGCCGTCTCCATAGTGGAGGCGGCCCCTTTTATTATTTACAGAATAAGACTACTTACAATTGTGGCTGCTGCAATACTTCTGATTCGGGCAGACCGTGCTTGCCTTTGGCATTACGGCTACGTACCCAGAAGAGCAATATAGTAAAGGCTACGATCAGAATAATCGGGAAGGTTGTCATATTTAACAGCGTAGCTTGTCCGGCGGCCAGTTCCAAAGCGTCACCTGACAGTCCCTGAGCTGCCATATCAGCGCGGTGGTTATCGATCCAGCTTCCGATGATGGGTTGGAAAATAGCGGTAGAGAACATACCCATACCACCAACCAACGATAGTCCCAAAGCACCGCTTAGGGGTACTTTCTCGGCTACGAAACCCAACATAGTTGGCCAGAAGTAGCAAACACCCAAAGCAAATAATATGGCAGCTACATACGCCATAGAGCCTGTAACGCTACTGAACATATAAATACCAATGGTGGTAAAAATAGCTGAGCCCAGTAAAACACCTGTTTGTCCGAAACGAGCAATTACCGGACCACCAAAGAAGCGACCTACCGCCATCAGACCCGTTACCAGGGCAAGAATCAACAGGGGCTCAGCGCCACTTTTGCTAAGAATAATGGCTGTCCATTGCTGCGGTCCGAACTCAGAAATTGCCGTAAGAGCCATGGCGAGGAATATGAAAATAAATAAAGGATTAACCATTCCTCTAAAATTTTCGGACAATGAAGTAGCACCTTCCACCTGGGCTTTGGGGAAAGCCTGACCCCAGAACAGAATTGCATAGATGATCGTAGGAATCAAAATGATCCAGATTTGTGCCTGCCAGCCCAGACCCATGGTGGTCATGGCCAACGAGATCAAGCTACCTAGTACGATACCACCGGGGAACCACATGTGGAAACGGCTAAGCATCTTATTCATTTTCTGGCCTGCGTACGCGTCAGCGATCATAGGGTTACAGGCGGCCTCGGTACATCCGTTTCCAATTCCTATAAACAGAGTAGAAAGCAACAAGCCGTTGTAGCCACCAGAATAAATGGTCATGATAATCCCCAGTGTATGCATAAGGAAGGCCACCATCATGATAATGCGCGGCCCAACACTATGATAAACAAGGCCTCCTATGATCATAGCTATAGGGAAGCCATAGAACCACATGGAATTAATGAAGCCCAGCTGCTCAGCACTCAGGCCAAACTCCTCGCCAAGCTGGGGTAGAATCCCCGCGCGGATGGCGAACGAAAAAGCTGTGGTAATGAGCGCAAAGCAACTGCCCAGAAACAGGCGATCTGCATTGACATTTTGATTCATAAGAATAGTAGAGTTAGATGTTAGTTAGGATAGGATTATAAATGCTGATTCAGTCAGGTATTTGTCCAACAATTTCGTAAAAAAAAGAAATACGTGTCATTTCTACTAATAATAATCGTAGGTATTATGCGATTTTTTTGAACTTGCTACCTTTGTAAGAAGTAAGGGAGCTGAATGCTACTCTTTTTTTTATGTAATTTCTTTCACAAACCTAAACCAAACAGTAATGCCAAGAAAAATTCGCATGGGTATGGTGGGTGGTAGTATGGACGCCTTCATTGGGGGTGTTCACCGCCGGGCCGCCATTATGGACGGCGAAATAGAGCTGGTCTGCGGAGCGTTCAGTTCCAGCCCCGAAAAATCAAGAGCGACTGGTGAAGCCCTATACCTGCCTGCTGACCGCGTATACGGTAACTACGAGGAAATGATCCTCAAAGAGAAAGAGCTACCCGAAGGTGAACGAATGGATTTCCTATGTATAGTAACTCCAAACCACGTTCACTACGGACCGGCCAAGATGGCTCTTGAAAATGGCTTCCATGTAGTTTGTGATAAGCCTCTGGCGCTTAACACCCAGGAAGCCGAAGAACTCGCCGCTCTGGTTGATGAGACCGGCCTGCTGTTCTGCCTTACCCACAACTACACCGGTTATCCCATGGTAAAAGAAGCCCGTCACCTGATTCAGGCAGGCGCACTGGGCAAAATCCGTAAAGTCATTGTTGAGTACCCTCAGGGCTGGCTGTCAACCCTGCTGGAAAGCACCGGCAACAAACAGGCTGCCTGGCGTACTGACCCGGCCCGTTCGGGAGCCGCGGGTGGCATGGGCGACATTGGTACCCACGCCGAAAACCTGGCCGAGTACATCACCGGCCTGAAGATTACCGAGATGTGCGCCGACCTGACCATTTTTGTAGAAGGTCGCCTGCTCGACGACGATGGCAACGTACTGCTGCACTTTGATAATGGTGCCAAAGGGGTCATGCACGTCAGCCAGATCGCCAACGGGGAGGAAAATGACCTGAACATCCGGGTCTATGGTGAGCACGGAGGTCTGCAGTGGCACCAGATGGAGCCCAATACCTTAGTGCACAAAACGCAGGAAGGGGTACGTATCATCCGTACCAACATAGGCCACCTCTCCGAATCGGCCATGGTACATACCCGCATTCCGGCCGGGCATCCCGAGGGGTACCTTGAGGCGTTTGCCAACCTGTACCGTAATTTTGCGATGGCAGTGCGTGCCTACCAGAGAGGCGAGCAGCCCGATCCTCTGTACGACTTCCCCACCGTTCACGATGGTGTACGGGGTATGAAGTTTATCGATACGGTCATTGCCTCCAGCGAATCAACCGATAAGTGGACGCCCTTTATGTCCTGAAAACCAATTATGCTTCATCCAACCAGCTACTTAAAGGTAAATTAATTTCTGTTTCACTAAATATCCTTTTTTAATCACCAATCAGTATGGACAAAATTAAAGTAGGTGTGGTAGGTACTGGTTTTATCGGACCAGCTCACATTGAAGCTCTCCGCCGCTTACCCAATGTTGAAGTAGCTGCTCTTTGCGAAGTAACCGCCGAGTTGGCCAAAGAAAAAGCAGAGGGATTGGGTATCGAACGGTACTACACCTTTGAAGATCTGCTAAAGCAGGATGACATCCAGAGTATCCATATCTGTACACCTAACTTCCTGCACTACTCGCAGTCTAAGGCCGCACTGGAAGCTGGTAAGCACGTAATTTGCGAAAAACCACTGGCTAAGGATCTGGCCGAAGCCGAAGAGCTGGTACAATTAGCCGCTAAGACAGGCCTTGTCAATGCTGTACACTTCAACCTGCGCTACTACCCGCTGGCCCGTCAGATGAAAGTAATGCGTGAGCGGGGTGACCTGGGTGAGGTATACTCAATCATTGGCTCATACCTGCAGGACTGGCTGTTCTACGAAACCGACTACAACTGGCGCCTCGAGCCTGACAAGTCAGGTGACTCACGCGCTATTGCCGATATTGGCTCTCACCTGATGGACATCATTGAGTACATCACCGGCCTGAAGACCGTAGCCGTGATGGCCGACTTTAATACCATTCATAAGACGCGTAAGAAGCCTCTAAAGCCGGTGGAGACTTACTCAGGCAAGATGCTTCAGCCCGAAGACTATGCCGATGTACCCATCAATACCGAAGACCACGCCAATGTACTGCTCCGCTTTGACAACGGCAACCGCGGCGTCATTACGGTATCGCAGGTATCAGCCGGTCGTAAAAACCAGATGAAACTGGAGATTGCGGGTTCACGCAAGACCTTCGCATGGAACTCCGAGGCACCTAACGAAATGTGGATCGGTAACCGCGACGGCTACAACGAGACACTCATGCGCGACCCGTCGCTGGTACACCCTGAGGCACGCTCGGTGATCAGCTTCCCCGGTGGTCATAACGAAGGCTTCCCTGATACTTCCAAGCAGATGTTTAAGGAAGTGTACGCCGCCATCGCAGCCGGCAAGCAGCCTGAGAATCCCACCTTCCCCACCTTCGCCGATGGCTACCGCGAGCTTCTCATTTGTGAGAAGATCCTGGAAAGCAACCGCAACCAGGCGTGGGTGGAGATTGAGTAAATGAGTGATTGAGCGAATGAGTGAATGGAACAGCTACGTTTATCGAAAGGTGAATTTGCCGATAGTATTGAACAGCGCTTAAAAACATTCACTCTTCGCTGCATACAGGTGTTCAGGGCACTTCCCGCATCATACGAGTCACAACACTTCGGGAAGCAACTGATTCGCTCTTCGTCTTCGTCAGCTGCCAATTATAGAGCAGTCAGACGGGCACGAAGCCAGAATGAGTTTTATGCCAAAATAAGTATTGTAATTGAGGAATTAGATGAATCTCTCTTTTGGCTGGAGATGCTTGTTTTTTCAGACATACTTCCTGAACACCGACTACACGATTTGCTCGATGAAGGTTATCAGCTCTTGAAGATTTTGGCCAAATCCCGTAGTAATACAGGCTCTTCATAATGGATAGTTTTTCACTCAATCACTAATTCACTAATTCGCTCTATAACATGAAAACAATCAAAGGTCCTGCTATATTTTTGGCTCAATTTCTGGGCGACGAAGCTCCTTTCAACTCACTGGACACTATTGCTCAGTACATGGCGGATCTGGGCTACAAGGGTATCCAGATCCCTACCTGGGATAGCCGCCTCATTGACCTGAAGCAGGCTGCCGAGAGCAAAGGCTACTGCGATGATCTGAAAGGAAGATTAAGCGACATCGGTGTAGAAGTAACGGAACTGGCATCGCACCTGCACGGTCAGCTGGTGGCTGTACACCCGGCCTACGCATCCATGTTTGCCGGATTCGGACCGGCTGAGCTGGCCAACAGCCCCAAAGAGCAGCAGGAATGGGCCGTACAGCAGCTGAAGCTGGCTGCCAAGGCCAGCCAGAACATGGGTCTTAAGTCACACCCTACCTTCTCGGGTGCCCTCCTGTGGCCTTTCCTGTATCCCTGGCCACAGCGCCCGGCGGGTCTGGTCGAGACGGCTTTCAAAGAACTCGGTCAGCGCTGGAGACCTATTCTGGATGCTTTTGATGAGGCGGGTGTTGATGTATGCTACGAGCTACACCCCGGTGAAGATCTATACGATGGGGTTACGTTTGAGATGTTCCTGGAGGCGGTAGATAACCACCCACGGGCTAACATCAACTACGACCCCAGCCACTTTGTACTACAGCAGCTCGACTACCTGCAGTTCATCGACTTCTACCATGAGCGTATCAAGGCATTCCACGTTAAGGATGCTGAGTTCAATCCTTCGGGTAAGCAGGGCGTGTACAGCGGCTACCAGGGCTGGGTGGATCGTGCCGGTCGTTTCCGCTCATTGGGCGACGGTCAGGTTGACTTCTCAAGCATCTTCTCTAAACTGTCACAGTACAACTACGACGGCTGGGCCGTGCTCGAGTGGGAGTGCGCCATCAAGTCATCTGATCAGGGTGCTGCCGAAGGTGCTCCTTTCATCGCGGACCACATCATCAAGGTTACCGAGAAAGCATTTGACGACTTTGCCGGTACAGGTGCCGATGAGGCGTTCAACCGCAAGGTACTGGGCCTGGAGTAATACCTTTTATATAGTACTAGTGAAAGAGTCGCCGGAGCTATTTGCCTCCGGCGACTCTTTTATTTTTAAGCCCCTCCTTAACCAAAATGGCACTTTTTTTGCTGGTATCTATAAGCCCCTATACATAGGGTACATCTTCCTTCTGACGTCCGCCCCCTTGCTACATCCCGCCAGATTATCTCAATAGAAACTGACTAAAAATAAACCAGTTAGTATCTGACGACTAATTATAACTGTACCTATTTGTACACTTTGGTACTATCCTTGCTTTAGAATAGTCTGATCAGTATGCTGTTGTAGCCTATCACCCTATATTACGATAGCTGCTGTATAAACCTCCTCTTTTTCGATCAGATGTACTGCTGTCTCTCCTGACAGGCAGTAGCGCATGCTTGTATCATTTCTGATACTGTAACTACTATTTATATTAGTTAACCAGCTTTTTTCGAAGTACAATCTCGAGTAACATAGTGAATAAAGGATAGCAGGGTCGGGTTACTGGGCACTTACCAACCACGTATAGCACACATACTACTACTACCACTAATACATCCACCTGCTCATTATGAAAAAACCATTACCTGTTTCCAAAGTACCGTTCCAACATGTTCTTAGAAGGATACTTGCTATTTACTTTTTGGCAGGGGCTCTACTCTTGGGAAACTCCTCGTACTCAAACCCTTCGAATACTAGCACTGCCCTCATCTCAAATGGTACCCAAAAGACAGTACGAGCAGGCAAAGTAGAAGTATCTGGCTCTACCGCCCAGTTCAGTACCTCCGGTGACGCCGCCTGTGGCATTACCATTACCAACCTCTGGATATCCAGAAGCGAGATTTGTAACGAGGAGTGCGTAACGCTGAAAGTAAACACTAATACCACCGATAGTATACGCTTCGTCTACTTTGCCAGTCCTACAGATAACCCGTATGTAGATGGGACCTTTATTGGCAAGGCCAAACCCAATGCCGAAGGGGTAGCCGAATTTCCGCTGAATGCTCCGGGTATCAGCCTCCCCGATAACAACGATACGGTATCTCTGACCTGCTATGTATACGCCATTCTGGACGAGAAGCCCTCTGATCCAACGTGTCGACCCTTTGACGGTGAGGCGGTAGTAGTATTAGCCAGCCCTAAAGCTACGATCTCGGCATCTCCTATCTGCGGTAACGACACGCAGGTACCCATTCACCTCAAGATTCACTCCAAGGGTTCGTTCCGGGTTCATTTTGCAGCCAGCACTACTAATAGTACCTGTCAGCAACCTGAGCCGGCAGGTACCGTAAAAACCTTCGGAGGGATAGCCGGAGGAGGAAGAGACACCACCCTGTACGTACCCGCAGACTTTACCGGTATTATCATGATCATTAACACCGGTACCGGCTGCCGGACTATCTACAATGCCCCCCAATTTACCCGCGCCCCCCGGCCTAGCGCCGGTACTGATATAGTAGATGTATGTACCAGTACCGGTACCACCAAACTTACCGGTAGCTCGGGCAATGGTACCTGGAGCGTGGTAGGTACCCCTCCGGGCGTAGCGGTAGATAACGATGGTAACGTGACGGGGCTGATTAATGTAGGTACCTACCAGTTTGCCTATAACGTTAACGGCTGCGCCGATACCGTCTCTGTCAAGACCAAGGACTGTGAGGCGCCTTGTGACATAACGATCAGCGATATTGAGGTTGCCCCGGGTGAGGTGTGTAACGGCGGCTGCGTAACCGTCAAAGTCAATACCACTACGTCCGACTCCGTCCGGTTTGTGTATTTTGAAAATCCGGTTGATAATCCCTACGAGGGGGGAGCTTACCTGGGCACGGCCAAGCCCGATGCCAACGGAGCGGTGCAGCTATCCGGCGTCAGTCTTACCTTCAACAACCGCCTGACCGCGATGACCTGCTATATCTACGCGATCCTGAATAATCCACCCGACGCCAACTGTAAGCCCAAGGCCTGCGCTCCCATCGTACTACTGCCAAGTCCTAAGGCTACTATTACGGCCGAACCGGTATGCGAAGGCACTGCCGAAGTACCTGTCCGTATCAATTTAGAGTCCGCGGGTTCGTTCCGGATACACTTCGCGAAAGGGGCTACTGACGGAAAATGCCAGCAGGCCCAGCCGGTGGAAGCCGTTAAAACCTTCGGCGGCATAGCCGGTGGAGGAAAAGATACCGTGCTGTACGTACCGGCCAACTTCAGCGGCATTGTCATGATCATCAACACGGGTACCGGCTGCCGCACCATCTACGATGCGCCTCAGTTTGTTACCAAGCCTAAGCCCAATGCCGGTGCCGATCTTACCAATATATGCTCAAGCGCTGGTACTACCCAACTTACCGGTAGCCCTGGAGCAGGTACCTGGAGCGTGGTGGGATCGCCTGCGGGCGTGGCCGTAGATGCCAGTGGAAAGGTTACGGGTCTTACCGGTCTGGGTACTTACCAGTTTGCCTACACCGTTAATGGCTGCGCCGACACGGTAGCGGTTACCGTCATTGATTGCGAAAAGGTATATGACCTGGCTTTGAGTAAGTCAGTCAATAAGCGAATCGTAATGCAGGGCGAAGACATAACCTTTACTATCAAAGTATGGAACGAAGGCGAATACACCGCCACCGGCATTGAAGTAACGGACCTACTCAACGCAGGCCTGCAGTACGTAAGTCACACCACTGCCTCCGGCGACTACACCGCTGCTACGGGCAAATGGACATTTGCCAGCCTGTCCGTGGGTGATACTGCTACCCTTAAAGTAGTAGCCCGAGTGGTGGGCGAAGGGGTATTCTTCAATACCGCGGAGATTACCAAAATGGACCAGGAAGATGTGGATAGTACTCCCGGCAACGGAGTAGAGAGCGAAGACGACATCGATCGCCAGTGTATCACAGTACCTATCAAGCTTTGCGCAGGACAGGCAGTAAGCGTAGAGCTTTCCATTCCGGCGCAGTACACAGGGGTAGTATGGTTCCGTAAAAAACAGGGCGGAACGCCCGAGCAGGTAGGTACCGGCAACACCTATGTCGCTACCGAAACGGAGCTGGGATCGTACGAATATACCTATACCGCTTCGCAGGGTACCTGTCCGGCCGAAGGCTGCTGCCCGGTTATTGTGGTAGTAGAAGAATGTTGTCCGGCCAACATCTGTGTACCATTCACGGTCCGCCGGGTACGAAAGTAATTAAGAACATCTGACTATATATCCATCCATGAATAAACCTAAGGTCAGCTCCCAGAGCTGGCCTTTTTTTGGCCCCCATTGCAGTTGTTCTATTCCTTTCCCTTTAATTCTTTCACTAATATTCGGGCTCCTTTCAACCAATAGGTACTTTATCCGATCTTTGTTAACAGTATAAGTATCTAATCATCGTATTATAAGAGTAATAGTTACATGTCTTTTGAAAGTACACTGAGTATCCTGATGCTCCTGGCAAGTGCTGTGGCTTGTCAGCAGTCTGACCCTCAACCCTTGGAAGGTGGTTTGCTCATCCGGCTCAATGCCTCCAACGTCCGGTATGCCCTGTACACCGAGTCGGCTTATACGGCAGGATCGGTACTACCAATCTCTGAGGGGGAGGTCACGAGCAGCCCCCAGCAGATTACATTCATGAACCTCAACCACGGCAACTACGTATTTCAGTACTGTGGCGCCAATTGCATCAATCGTACGGTTCAGGTAACGGGGGGTAAGACCCGAGAATACAGTTTCTAAACTAATTTGTCAGCTATGTACCGTATTGCATTGATCATCGGGATTGCTTTCGTGCTGGTAAGCTGCCAGGCTCAGGAGCTGGTCACGCCGCTAGCCGGCCGGTGGAAGTATACAGCCATTCAGCCCAAAGACTCCGCCTGGACATCGGTGGCCGGTACCTACTACGAACAGATAGAGGTAGAGTTCAAGGCCGACGGAAAGATCAGCTACTACCTGAACAACACCCTGACTACCGATCCCTGCCGAATTCCCTGCAGCCCCACTGCCTACACATACTCCGCCGGCAGGATAGCCTTTACCGACTGGGCAAGCTGCCCCTACGTAGACTGTGCACCCGTTACCGCCTGGAACATTCTGAAGCTAGACAAAGATGTACTGGAAGTAGCGCCGGAGGGTATTTCGGCACCACAGCTGCGGCTGGAACGTATAAAGTAACTGTAAAAAATACAGCAAGTAGAACCAGAACCTGCAGTTCTTATACTAACGGCAGTTTTTTTGTTTTTTAACTCACTGAAAAATCACAAGATTTCTACAAAACGTAACGTTTTGAATAGTAACTTTGGAAGATTTTCAAACCAACCTAATCAGTCCTAACAACAATGTGTGACCTTTCTAAAAAGTATGTAAAGGGGACCTTATGGGCTATGTGCATGTGCCTGCTTGCATTAAGCGGGTATGATGTGGCCGCCCAGAACGCCTCCCCCGGAAAGCGGGTACTTGTGTTTTCAAAGACACAGGGATTCCGTCACGCTTCTATCCCTACGGGAAAAGCGGCAATAATGCAGATGGGTAAAGAGAATGGATTTGCCGTAGATACTACCGAGAACTCCGCTCTTTTTACTGATCAGAATCTGAAAAAGTATAATGCCGTAGTTTTCCTGAGCACAACCGGTGATGTGCTGAACGATGAACAGCAGGTTGCATTTGAAAGATACATACAGGCTGGTGGAGGTTATGTAGGTATTCATGCCGCCACTGATACCGAATACGAGTGGCCCTGGTACAACAAACTCTCAGGAGCTTACTTTGCCAGCCACCCTGGTAACCCCAACGTACAGACGGGCGAAGCTTTTGCGGTTAACCGCGATCACCCGTCCATGAAAGACTTCCCTGACCGCTGGAAAGTAAAGGATGAATTTTACGACTTCAAAAACTTCAATAAGGACGTAAAAGTACTGGTGAAGATTGATGAGAAGACGTACAAAGAAGGTAAAATGGGTGATGACCACCCTATGGCCTGGTACCATGAGTTTGACGGTGGTAAGGCTTTCTACACCAACTTTGGACACGCCGACGAAACCTTCAGCGATCCGGTGTTCAAGAAGCACCTGATGGGTGGTCTGCAGTACGTAATGGCTGGCAAACTTGACTATACCAAGTCACGCCCCGAAGAAAACCGCTTCACCAAAACTGTACTGGTAGACAAGCTGGACGAGCCTACTGAGCTGGTAGTACTGGACAACGGCAAAGTAATCTTTACCGAGCGTAAAGGTGCCGTGAAGATGTACAACCCTAAAACCAACAGCACCCAGACGATCAACAACATTCCGGTTCACTTCGAGCGTGAGTACGGTCTGATGGGTATCAACATTGACCCTAACTTCAAAGACAATAGCTGGGTGTACCTGTACTACTCGGCCGTAAAGCCTGATACCAACAACCGCCTGGTACGTGTGAAGTGGGATGATGTAAACAACAAGCTGCGCATGGATACCGAGCAGCTGATTCTGAACGTAGCTGAGCACCGCATCGGTGGACAGAACGACTGCTGCCACACGGGTGGTTCTATCGCCTGGGACCGTGAAGGTAACCTGTACCTCTCTACCGGTGATAACACCAACCCATTCTTCTCGAACGGCTTCGCCCCTATCGATCAGCGGCCGGGCCGTGAGAAATACAGCGCACTGCAATCATCAAGCAATACCAATGACCTGCGTGGTAAAATCCTGCGTATCAAGCCTCGCGCCGATGGTGGCTACGACATTCCGGCAGGTAACCTGTTCCCTCAGGGTACTAAAGGAGCTCGTCCCGAAATCTATGTAATGGGTAACCGTAACCCTTACCGTATTTCGGTTGACCAGCGTACCGGCTTCCTCTACTGGGGTGAAGTAGGTCCTGACGCCGGTGAAGATAATCCTAAGCGCGGTCCACGTGGACACGACGAGATCAACCAGGCTCGTAAAGCGGGTTACTTCGGCTGGCCTCTGTTTGTAGGTGATAACAAACCTTACCGCGACTTCAACTTTGCCGATAGTACTTCCGGTAAAGCCTTTGATCCTGCTAAGCCTATCAACCCATCCAAGCTCATTACGGGTCTGAGAGAGCTACCACCAGCTCAGAAGGCATTTATCTACTATCCTTATGCCGAATCTCCTGACTTTGGTCCTATCGTAGGCAAAGGCGGTCGTAACGCTATGGCTGGTCCGGTGTACTACTACGACGACTACGCCGACAGCAAGGTGAAATTCCCCCGTTACTACGACGGAAAGCTTTTTGCTTACGAGTGGATGCGTAACTGGATCAATCCGGTAACGATGACCAAGGAAGGTGATTTCGTAATGATGGAGAAGTTCATGCCAACTGCCAGCTTCAGCCACCCTATGGATATGCAGTTTGCGAAGGATGGATCACTGTACATGCTGGAATACGGCAGCAACTGGTTTGCTCAGAATGATGATGCCCGTCTGTCGCGTATCACGTACAATGCAGGTAACCGTCCGCCGGTAGCCGAAGCCAAAGTGGACAAGGCAGTAGGTGCGGCACCTTTGGCGGTGACTTTCTCTTCAAAAGGATCCAAGGACTTCGATGGTGACGCCATCAAGTATGAGTGGACTTTTGGCAAAGGACTACCTAAGAGCACCCAGGCTAATCCTAAATTCACCTACTCTAAGCCTGGTGAGTACACGGCTACCCTGAAAGTAACTGACGCCGCCGGCAACAGCGGTACTACCAACCTGATCATCAAGGTAGGCAATGAGGTACCTAAGGTTGATATCGCTATCAAAGGCAACAAGTCCTTCTACTGGGCCGACAAGCCTGTAGAGTATCAGGTAAAAGTTACCGATAAGGAAGATGGTAGCCTGGATAAAGGTACGATTCCAACTGAAGACGTGATGTTCAATGTTAACTTTATGGAAGGATTTGACAAAGCTGTACTGGCTCAGGGACATCAGACTGGCACCGGATTCTCAACGGGTCGTCGTTTGATCGAGCTTAGCGACTGTAAGGCTTGTCACTCACTGGATCAGAGATCCGTAGGACCTGCCTACATGGAAGTAGCCAAGAAGTACCAGCGTGACCGCAACGCCCTTAAGAGACTATCTGAGAAGGTGATCAAAGGTGGTGGTGGTGTATGGGGCGAGCAGGCTATGAGCGCTCACCCACAACTGAAGCAGGATGAAGCCGAAGACATGGTTAGATACATCCTGTCACTGGCTAACGACAAAAAAGCTGAAAGTCAAATGGCTCTGCAGGGTAACTTTGTTCCCAAAGCACAGGCCAAAAACGGTTCATATATCTTTACAGCTACCTATACTGACAAGGGCAACGGACAGATTGGTCCCATGACCGGTATGAGCTCAATAGCTCTGCGCCCGGCCCGTGTACAGGCTAGCCTCTATGAAGGTAGTAAGGATGTATTCAAGTTTAAGCTTCCAGAAGAAGGTGGTGAAATCGTAGTAGGTTTGAAGGATGGTAGCTATATTAGCTACGATGACATCGACCTGACGGGCATCCAGAACTTGAAAGTGTTTGCGATCTCTACGAGTGCTCAGACTGTCGGAGGAACGCTGGAAGTACGTCTTGATTCACCCACGGGTCCGTCTATTGGCCAGACTGCCATAGCTACTGATTTTGGTGGTGAAACAAACATACCACTTTCAGTACCGGCCGATAACCGTCGTCGTAATCTGTTCTTTGTGTTCAAGAATCCCAACGCCAAGGACAAGCCCCTGTTCTCGATCAACTGGATTGAGTTTATGAATGGCAGTATGTAATAATTTTGATTTATAAAATACGACAGGCGTGGAGCAGATTGCTTCACGCCTGTTTTTTGTTGATATTCAGCAAGAGTTCCAAAATCACTCCACTTTCTGATAAACCAGAAAATGCTGGATGGGCAGAAAATCCTCCCGCTGCACAAGTTTAAATCCATTAGCTTTCAACTCTTTATTAGCTTGCACTACACTTAGCTTATGCAGCCTCTTGATCGGTACGGCCGGATCCTCAGCCCGGTACTCCAGTAAAATCAGCCTGCCATTCGGCTTCAGTGATTCCCGTATCGCCTGTAGCATCTCTTGTGGGTACTCCAGTTCGTGGTATACATCTACCATCAGCGCCAGATCTACTGCCCCCTTCGGCAGATTAGGTGATTTAACGCCCCCCAGCACTACCTCAACATTTGGAAAATTCAGCTCCCGAGCCCGGCTCTTAAGAAACCTGACCGACTCCTCCTGCACATCCACCGCATACACCCTACCCTGAGGTACCCTAGGGGCAATCCGAAAAGTGTAGTAACCCGTACCTGCACCAATATCCGCTACCACACTACTACTATCAATGGGTAACTCGCGGATGGCCAGTTCGGTATTTTCCTCCTGCTGGCGCTCGTTGCGCTCGAGCCAGTCAGCTCCGGCAAAATTCATCACCCGTGCTATTTCCCTTCCTAGGTATACCTTACCAATACCATCCGGAGAGGGTGTTTTGTAACTGTAAACAGTACTGTCGGAGGCCTGTTTGCTTTGTGATGTAGAGGACGAAGAGCAGCTTAGGGTACAAAGCCCCAGAACAACAAAGGCAAGATAGGGTTTCATGGAGCAGACTTTTAGGTTCCCCCATTAACCCATTGTATATTTTATTGTTTGAAGTTATACGTATCCCTCGATACCCAGGCCAAAAAGGGCAAAGTCATACTTTACCGGATCCTGGGGGTCGAGCAGCCGGAGTGAAGCTGTGAGCTCGATAGCCGTTTGCCAGTCGGTCTGCGGGCGCGTGATGAGACCCAGGTGCCGGGCCACGCGGTCCACGTGCACATCACACGGACAGACCAGCTGACCAGGCCTGATACGCGTCCAGATGCCGAAGTCCACGCGCCGGTTGTCCTGCCGGACCATCCAGCGCAAAAACATATTCAAACGCTTACAGGATGACTTTCGGGCTGGTGTGGCAATGTGCTTACGGGTACGGTCGGGGAAATTATCTAATGAACAGAATAGGTCATGAAAGCCCCGCAAGGCTCCCTCGACGGTTTGGTCATCACTCTGCATTCCCCTCAGAAAAGCCTCTTCCAGCGAGTCGTGCTGCCGGTAGAAGTCCTGAAAGAAATAGAGGAAGTATAGCGTATCGGTAGCGTTGAACGTCCGGTGCTTAAAGTGCAGAAACCGCTTCAGATCACTATCCTGATGATTTCTGATAAAATCGTAGGGAGCCCCATCCATCAGCTCAACCAGCTCCAGACACTTATTGATGATGGTCTTTCGCTGGCCCCACGCCAGTATAGAAGCCCAGAAGCCCATAATCTCAATATCCTGCTTAAGGCTAAACCGGTGCGGAATACTGATCGGGTCATGGGGGATAAAATCGGGGCGGTTGTACTGCTCGTACTTCCTATCAAGCAGTTCAGCAATATACCCCGGTACTGCCGCAGTTACGGGGCTAGTTGCGGGGGCTGGCATGATTACTTCTGAACAGATAAGCCAGTACCCTCGATATACCCGAAAAGAACATTACAATACCCGAAAATAGAAAAGTAAATATGGCTATAAAGGGGTACATGATCGTAAACATCACACTCCAAACCTTGTAGCCTGTAGTATTCTTAAGTGCGGCTCTCTCTTCTTCCCGCTTCGATCTGTACTGGGGTGAATGTTTCATTGTGTCTGTTGAGGCAATCTCCGTAGCGTTTTCTGCTTTTTCGGAGTAGTATGGTGTACTTCTTAATTAGATTCTATATAACTGATTTCGGCCCTGAACCGACGGGTATCGGGTGAAAGCCGCTCAAAGGCACGGGCCGAGAGCTTTATTACAATGTCTTCGTTGACCGAAGTATTAGGTATCCGACCTATTACTTTTACCCAAAGGGTTTGCTGATTATACTCATTCTTTACCTGCACCAGCGTTCCAATGGGAGCGCTACGGTGTAAGGCCAGAAACTTACTTGTACTTTCATCTGTATCAATCACCTCCGCCAATCCGGTTTCGCGCATCTTCTTTCCTGCCATAGGGGCCGTAGGCATGGGTGCCTCTACAGGCTTCACGACTTTCTGAGGCACGGCTGCCTTGGCACGGGCCGAATCCGATACATCGTTATTGGTTACTACCTCGCTGGGGCGACGGGCCAGATAAGCACTTTCGGATACGATCAGCTCCTGCCCTAGCATAACATTATCCGAAGTCATGTTGTTCCACCGGCGAATGTCAGCCATAAGTACACCGTTCTTAACGGCTATACTATACAGAGTCTGACCGGCCTCTACCTTATGAATACCGGAAGCAGCGGGCGCAGCCTTCTCAGGCGTAGCGGCAGCTACCTTTTCTTCCTTAGGCTTCTGCTCTTTAACTTCCTCCTTGGCCACCTGTTTCTTCCCTTGAGGCGCCACGTAAGGCACCCGTATTACCTGATCATACTTCAATTGATCTTCAATTCCGGGATTGGCATCCTTGATAGCCTGAATCGTGGTCTTATAGCGGCGCATCACGGCATACATAGTCTGCCCCGGATTTACCTTATGCAGTATGTACACTCTCCCATTCACCGTTTCGGTTCCTACTGAGTCAAACCGGGCTTCCGCTGAACGGGCTGTACCCATTGCCCAGGTCGCTTCCCATCCCGACAAACAGCATACCAATACTAACGCCAATCGAATCAGATCTTTCATGTTAGGGTTTAAGTTTAAGGCTTACTAGTTCATTATTATTCCGCAAAAAGACAAGCGTACTTCCCTTCAAAAACATCGTATCCCTACCCACTCCCTCTCTCCCCTCGGTCAGACGCTGATGGTAAAGCACCTCTCGCTGCCGGTTTACGATTAATACGTATTGTGCTATCTTTTCTTTCTCGTAAATGTAGTAAGAAAACACTATATAAGGATTTACTTCCAGATAATCAACCACTACGGGCTCTTTCACATTCACGGTTTTATCCAAAAACGACGAAAGGGTACTAAAATATACATCGCGTGGCCGATACCTGACCGGTACCTGGTAGTTGGGCTGGTCGGCGGTATCCATTTTTTCTTCCTCCTGGTACGGTAGCAGCTGCCCGGTATGCAGGTTGCACTGCTTGTACCGCACGCTGTCGTTCTGCCGGGTAGCTATCAGCAGGTAAGTATCATCCAGAGCCCGCACAAAAACATGATTGGGAACCGCCCAACTCAGTAACCCCTCCCCCGTCGAAACGGCCAGCAGATCCGTTGGCTCGGGCATATCCGGAAAGCGGTAGTTGTGCAGCAGCACCCGCTCCCCCGCAAAAGCGGTAAGCGTAGTCCACCAGTCAGTTCCTTCCGGCTTGACCTGCCACCGGAGCTCCGCTGCTGCCAGATCTACCAGAGCAAAAGCCGTTTCTTTATGTTGAGTATCCCGCAACTCCACCGCCCACTCGTCGCGCTGCGGTGAAGGATGGGGTACGATTCGCCAGATGGCATAGGGAAATACGTGGGAGAATTGCTCTGTCAATACGATCAGCAGATTTATTCCGGGTGGTGGCCCATAGTACATACCCTGAACAACCTACCGGTAGCGTTGTTCCTATAAGATAAAGTACTCCCTGATCTGACTCCTACTAATCGACTCAAATCCTTACTGGGCTATAAACAAAGATACATTAATTTTAGAAGTTTTTTAGAGCAACCCAAATCTTACTACGTACTACCGTGAAAATAATAGGTATCATACCCGCCCGCTTTGCTTCCACCCGTTTTCCGGCCAAGGCCCTCGTTGATATTGATGGCAAGAGCATGATCCGGCGCGTGTATGAACAGGCCGCGCAGGCCTCACAACTGGAAAAAATCGTTGTAGCTACCGACGACGAACGCATCCTCAGCCATGTGGAAGGCTTTGGCGGCATGGCCGTTATGACCTCACCCGACCACCAGAGCGGTACCGACCGCTGCTTTGAAGCACTACAGCGTATTGATCCCTCAGCCGACTATGTTATCAATATTCAAGGTGATGAGCCTTTTATCCATCCCGGCCAGATAGACCGCCTGGCCGAAGTACTTGACGGACATACCGAGCTGGCTACGCTGGTAAAGGTTATTGAGGACGAAGAGACGCTCTTTAATCCCAATGCTCCCAAGGTCGTACTCACCAAACAGCAGCAGGTACTCTATTTCAGCCGGCATCCAATCCCGTATATGCGAGGCCTTCCGGAACCGGACTGGCTTAGCAAACATACCTACTACAAACACATTGGTATCTACGCCTACCGGACGGATATTCTGACCCAGATTACGCAGCTTCCTGTATCGTCACTCGAAAAAGCTGAGGCTCTCGAACAACTCCGATGGCTCGAAAATGGTTATACTATAAAAGCGGTAATTACGCCGGAGGATTCACACGGTGTGGATACCCCCGAAGACCTGCACCGCGTGGCACGGAAATTTTTGTCCGGATCAAGTCCATCGTCATAGATACTGGCAACTATAACAGGAATTAACTGTGACGTTGCATCAGTTCAGATGCTATTACCGTATCATACATAATACTCATATACTACCAAACGAATCCTTAACAGCTGTTCACATGCAATACAACATATTATGGGCCGATGACGAAATAGATCTGCTCAAACCTCATATCATGTTCCTGACCAATAAAGGGTATCAGGTCACTCCCGTCAACAGTGGAGCTGATGCCCTGGAACAGGTTGATAAAAAGCGCTTTGATATTGTTTTTCTGGACGAGATGATGCCCGGTATGACCGGGCTCGAAACCCTCGCTCAGATCAAGCAGATGCACCCGGCCTTACCGGTAGTCATGATCACCAAGAGTGAGGAGGAGCATATTATGGAGGATGCTATCGGAGCCAAGATTGCAGATTACCTCATCAAGCCCCTCAATCCCAACCAGATACTCCTTTCGGTCAAGAAAATACTGGATAACAAGCGCCTCGTCACTGAGAAAACTACCCTGAGCTATCAGCAGGAATTTCGTAACCTGGCCATGCAGTACCAGGACCGCATCGGACATGAGGAGTGGGTGGAAATCTATAAAAAGCTGATTTATTGGGAACTCGAACTGGAGACCTCTCAGGACCAGAGTATGGCGGAAGTATTCAACATGCAGAAGAGCGAGGCCAACGCCAACTTTGCTAAGTTCATTGAAGAGGAGTACGAAGACTGGCTCAACGACCCGCGCGCCGATAAGCCTGTGCTGTCCCACCAGTTGATGAAGCAGAAGGTGTTCCCGCACATGAAGGGCAGCAGCGAGCCGCTTTTCTTCCTGCTCATCGACAACTTCCGCTACGACCAGTGGAAAGTAATACAGTCTATCATGCAGGAATACTTCACTATCGAAGAGGAGTCGGCCTACTACTCTATCCTGCCTACTACCACCGGCTACTCACGCAATGCGATCTTTTCGGGCATGATGCCCAGCGAAATGGAGCGCAAGCACCCTCAATGGTGGGTAAGCGACGAAAACACACCCGAAGGAGAGGAAGGCCTCAACAACTACGAAAACGAGTTCCTGCAGAAACAACTGGAAAATAACCGGCTGAACATCAAAGCCTCTTACAATAAGATTCTGAATACGAATCAGGGTAAATCGCTGGTAGATAACTTCAATAACCTATTGAACAACCAGCTCAACGTCATCGTGTACAATTTCGTGGATATGCTCTCGCATGCCCGTACCGATGTACAGATGATCAAGGAGCTGGCTCCCGACGAAGCTGCCTACCGCTCCATTACCCGGTCGTGGTTCCAGCACTCTCCCCTGCTGGACTTCATCCGCAAGGTAGCTGAGAAGAAGGGCAGACTGATTCTGACCACCGACCACGGTATGACCCGGGTACAAAAGCCGGTGAAGATCATTGGTTACCGCGAAACCAACACCAACCTGCGCTACAAGCACGGAAAGAACCTTGGCTTTGACGACGGCCATGTATTTGTCTGCCGTAAGCCGGAGCGCTTCTTCCTGCCCAAACCTCACGTATCTACGGCTTATGTATTTACCAAGGAAGACTACTTCTTTGCCTACCCCAATAACTACAACCAGTACGTCAACCTGTACCGTGATACCTTCCAGCACGGAGGGGTATCGCTGGAAGAGGTAATCATTCCTTTTGTACACATGAAGGCAAAGTAGACGTAGAAAGTTTATGTCCCTATTTCTAAAAGCAGGTCTTTAAGACCTGCTTTTTTTTGTGCCGGACCTTCATTCTTCACTTGCCTTTCCGGTTCAGGATGGCGCCATTTTTGCTTGAGAACAGGCAGATACGTAACCGAATCCTTCATATAATTTATTAAACCACGAATCTCCTATTTACTATTCAGGTAGCTCCACCGGTAGCTAGGTGGGATAAATCCTGATGAATGCGCCCGCGGATGAATAACGCCCTCTACCGAACACTCCTTGTACTACTTGCCGCTACCTTGCACAGCTGCATCCCAAAACACCTGGACCCCACCCGCAATGGGAGTACCATCCCGATACAGAGTCTGAGGATTAGCGAAACCTTTGACTTCCGTTCTACGCGGGACATCCAGCTTAATATCGAAGTCAGCCATAGCGCCACTGCCGGAGAACGCTTCCGCATTAATGTGTATGACAACTTACCTACTATCGGGCAGAAGATTGCCTCGGGTATGACAGCGGCCAATCAGTCCCTGAAGCTGGAGTTCAGGATACCGGCTCCTCTGACTGATCTGTACATTGAGAAGATCAGTGCCTCTGGTGCCTCCGAAGTCAGGAAAGTAAAGGCAGCCGAATTTGTCTCTGCCGATTTCAAAACTACCACTCCTGGTGTAGCACTCAGGGTACAGGCAGGCTCAGGCCTCGATTGTATGACGGGAGTCACCCGGTCATTTACCAACTACAGGAGCAACATTACTGTAAATGCCGGTGAGGTAGTCAGCCTCAGAGGTACTTATAGCGGTAGTATTACCATGAATGGGGGGACGCTCAGGATCTGTGCCACCTCCGCTAACATCACCGGATTGAGTTCTTCAAAAAACGCCGACTGCTCCGTGTACTTTCTGGAAGGATCAACGGTGAATGTATCGGCTCTGAATTTTAATAATCCGTCGGCGGTCATACATAACTACTCTGACGCCCTTACCTTTACAGGCAATATCTCTACCGGCGGCTCCTTTGAGAACTATGGTAAGATGACCGTAAACGGAGACTTTATTATCAATAATAACAGTACAAACACGTACCTGAACAACGGGGAGCTTACCGTAAAGCTATCATTGACCAACAACCGGCACCTGATCAACAACAATTCAATACTGGTAGAAGGAAATTATAACGTAGGAGGAAACTCCATCAACGAAAACAACTGCAAGCTGGTCATTAATGGTGATTTCAACCCAAGTAATGTTTTCAACAATAACTCCTATATCAAAGTAGCCAAAACTACCTGGCTCAGTGGCAAGGCCAATCTGATGTGTAACAATGGGGCCATGCTGAGTACCACAAATCTGAATTACGAAGGTACCATTACAGGAACAGGCTCCGTGCGATCAATCATAAAAGTAACAGGTACCTCTACCATTGCTTCCCCGGCCACCATGGTCGGAGCGGTGGCCTATTGTGATATGAATGGTATAGAAAGCAACAAGTCCTCCATTGGCAGTAGCCACTTTACCTGTAATAGCAGCAATTACCTACCTACCAGTTCCTGTAATCCTGAAGGCTTCGGCACCGCTCCCGCGGTCAGTGTAGTTGCCGATACCGATAAAGATGGCGTACCCGACGCGCAGGATGATTACCCCACCGACCCCACCCGTGCCTACAACACCTACTACCCCTCGGCTACCGGCTGGGCCACCTACGGCTTCGAAGACCTCTGGCCGGCGCAGGGTGATTACGACTTCAACGACCTGGTGATCAACTCCCGCATTACCCGCGTATACAACGCCGCTAATAAGCTCGTGGAGATAAAAAATAACATCATCATCCGGGCTATTGGCGCTTCCTACGAGAATGGCTTCGGCTTCCAGCTCGATGGTGTCAGTAGCAGCGAGGTCGCCAGCGTCACGGGGTACAGCCACACCAAAGGGTACGTGCAACTGGCTCCTAACAAGACCGAAGCCGGCCAGCCCAAGGCGGTCATTATCGCTTATGACACCCCTGAGCCACTGATCAAGCGTACCTCCGGCTCGATGTTCAATACGGTAAAAGAAAACCCACAGGGCACTCCCGGTCAGCTCGAGCTGGTCGTGCGCTTTACAACACCGCTGGACCCGGCCAAGGTAAGTCAGGAGAAGATCAACCCGTTCATCATCGTGGATGGCCAGCGGGAGGTAGAGGTGCACCTGGCTAATTATGCACCAACAGCTAAGGCTAACACCAGCCTCTTTGGTACCAGTAAGGATAATTCCAACCCATCCACCAGTCGTTACTACCGCACTGTTGGCAACCTGCCGTGGGCAATCGAACTACCCGTGGAATTTAACTACCCAGCGGAGGCAACACCTATTACAGATGCCTACCTCTACTTCAGCGAGTGGGCACAAAGCAGCGGCTCGATCCGCGCCGACTGGTATGAAAATAAACCTGGCTACCGGAATAGTATAAAAATCTATAAGTAAAAAGGACAACTATCTTGAAAGCAAAAGAGCGCACCCGGAATCTCGGGTGCGCTCTTTCTATTATTTCTTATACTAAATCAGCGGGGAACGGCTTCTTTTACCTCTCCATTTTCGCACTTAAGTATTCGAGCGGGAAAATTGCGAAGAAAGTCGTAGTTATGCGTCGCCATCAGAATAGCCGTACCAGCGTTGTTAATCGTCTGAAATACCTGCATAATCTGTTCGCCCACTTCGGGGTCCAGGTTACCGGTAGGTTCATCGGCAATCAGGATCTGCGGTTCGTTGAGCATAGCACGAGCTATAACCACCCGCTGCTGCTCACCACCCGATAGCTGATGCGGCATTTTCTTGGGCGAAGTACTCAGACCTACCTGCATCAGTACTTCCGAGATACGGCGCGATATATCCGCTTTGTCTTTCCAGCCCGTAGCCCGTAGTACAAAAGACAGGTTCTCCTCTACCGAACGGTCTGTGAGCAACTGAAAATCCTGAAATACGATACCGATCTTTCTGCGAAGAAAGGGGATATCATTACGGCGGATTTTCTGCAGCTCATACCCTGCCACCTTAGCCGATCCGGTCTGTAACCACAGATCAGCGTAGAGTGTCTTGAGTAATGAACTTTTGCCACTACCTGTGCGCCCAATCAAAAACACAAACTCACCTTTATTAACCTGGAAGTGTACATCAGCCAATACCAGCTTTTCACCCTGGTATATATCCACACGCTCCAGCGTTACGACAGGTTCAGTCGAAAAACTCATGCTATACGATTATTATAGAATAATGCCGCCTGTACCCAGGCCCGGTCAAGTCAGGTCCCGTAATAAGGTATTAGCTGTTTCCTTTGTTATAGTCAGCCAGGAACTTCTCCAGACCAATATCAGTCAGCGGGTGCTTCAGCAGGGCAGTAATAGCGCTCAGAGGACCAGTCATTACATCAGCTCCCAACTGAGCACACTGAATGATGTGCATCGGGTGACGTACCGAGGCAGCCAGTATCTGTGTTTCGTAGCCGTAGTTACGGTAGATGGTCACGATCTGCTCGATCAGGTCCATACCGTCCGTTGAGATATCGTCAAGACGTCCCACAAATGGCGACACATAGGTAGCACCGGCTTTGGCGGCCAGCAGAGCCTGTCCGGCCGAGAATACCAGGGTACAGTTGGTTTTGATACCTTTACCTGAGAAATACTTAAGCGCTTTTACCCCATCTTTGATCATAGGTACCTTTACCACGATCTTGTCATCTATTTCAATCAGTTCTTCCCCTTCGCGGATCATACCTTCATAATCCGTAGAGATCACCTCAGCACTTACATCCCCTTCTACAATATCACAGATGGCCTTATAGTGGGTCATGATGTTGTTTTTGCCCGTGATGCCTTCTTTGGCCATCAGGGAGGGGTTAGTAGTTACACCATCAAGGACACCCAATGCCTGGGCCTCCTTTATTTCTTGCAGGTTGGCAGTATCAATAAAAAATTTCATGAAATAAACTGGGGATATGGTTGTACGAATAGCCGCAAATGTAGGGAAGCAAAAGGAAACAAAAAAAGGCAAATCGAGAATCTCACCGCTACAACTACCTACCCTTGCTTCGGTCAAGACCTGGGGGATTCAGTAGGAGCTGGTAGTTCCGATTTGCCGATGCAAAGATAAGTACTTTTTCCAAACGAGAAAAGTATTCACTCATCATTCTGTCGTACTTTTGTGGCAACCAACTTTGAATGAGCTACCATGCGCCAATTATTTTTTTTTATTAGTACCCTCTTTATAATGATTTCCTGTTCGCAGTCATCAGATGCCTTCCTCGAAAAGGGACGGTCGCTGATGAAAGAAGGTAAAACCCGCGAAGCCATAGAGTACCTCAATAAAGCCATTGAGAAAAATACTTCCAACGCCGAAGCCTTCAACGTACGGGGCGTGGCTTACTTTGAACTGAAAGAGTACCCTACTGCCCTGCTGGATTACGAACAGGCCATACGGCTCGAGCCCAAATTGTACCGGCCTTACTTCAACCGGGCCCTGCTTTATACTTCCCAGAATAAGCTGGACTCAGCCCTGGCCGATTATGACCGGGCCATACAACTTGCCCCCGACACGGCTGATGTACATCTCAACCGGGGCCAGATACAGGCTCTGCTGAACCGGGTTCCTCAGGCAATTCAGGATTTTGAGAAAGCCACCCAGCTCGACCCCAAGAACACCCAGGCCTGGTACAACCTCGGTAACACCTACTACCGGCAGGGAGCCTATGACAAAGCAGCCGTAGCCCTCCGCAAAGCGACTGGCCTGGATCCACAGTTTGGGAAGGCGTTCTACGGACTGGGCCTGGCTCAGTGGCAGACCAATGAAAAAGACCTGGCTTGCGTAAACTTAAAGCAGGCCCAGCGCCTGGGCTATCAGGAAGCCGCCGCTGCCGTTGCTCAGTACTGCGGGCAGGAGTAGCCGTTCATTCTAGCACATTGTTTCAAATGATACGGGTATGAGTGCTAGAAATCAGGAATATGGAAAAGTACTTACAAAACTGTGAGCGATTGTCCAATCGCTCGCAGTTTTGTATTTAATTAAATCCTAACCCACAATCTCGCTTCATCTAAATAACTTTCAGTAATTTCGTTATTGTCACTCTTATTCCTACCCCTACATGAAGTACATTGCCATATTTTTCGGAATTCTGTTCGTTCTATTTGCCTATTTTCAGTTCAATGATCCCGATTCCGAAATCTGGATTATAACTTATTCGGTTGCAGCCCTAGCCTGCTTCATGGCCCTTCGCGAGTTATGGCCGTGGTGGGTATTTGCTATACTGGCAGTAGGCTACCTGGTTGGAGCCATTGTACAATGGCCTGCTCAGTTTGAGGGAGTCTTGTTTGGCGAAATGGGCATGCGTAGTATGAACATCGAGCTGGCGCGTGAGTCGCTGGGGCTTGGCATGTGCGCAATTGCCAACGGACTCCTGGCGTGGATGTTGCGGCGTTAGCCCTCCCACAGCCACTCTATTTCCTTCACATCAAACTGGGACACTGTACCATCAGCCAAGCGTACCTGAAGCTTTCCTACTTCTGTGATACCGATTATACATCCGGAGAAAGCGTTTTCTCCGGCCCTGAAGGTACGCTCCTGCTCTAACCCCAGCAGGTACTGAAGGTACTCATCCCGGATTTCCTGCCTGCGCCCTGCCCGCAGGCGCAGGTAGTACGATTCCACCCAATGCAGAAGTTGGGGAAGCTCCTCATTTAGTGAGAAAACTTTTCCTGTACTCTTCCCCAACGAAGTGGAACGTAGCGACTGAAATTGCTGTTGATTGATATTGAGGCCGATACCTACCACCGAGTGAGCGATACAGGTACCCTGTAGTACATTTTCGATAAGGATTCCCCCTACTTTTTCAGCATCTATATACAAGTCATTGGGCCATTTGACCAGTGCCTTAGGTGTATACTGCCGTAAGTAAGCCCTTACCCCCAATGCCACTGCCTGGCTCAGCAAAAACTGCTCGTGTACCAGTAAGAATGAGGGCCTTAGCACTAACGATAAGGTAAAGTTCTGCCCCTGGCTGGTAATCCACTGGTTGCCCCTTTGGCCTCTACCCGCCGTCTGATGATCAGTGATGACAACAGTCCCCTCGGGAAATATAGACTCACGTACTATTTCAGCCGCTATGTCGTTGGTAGAATGACAAGTTGGCAGATAAAGAATCTTTTTACCCAGAAAGAGTGTTTTAGATACAGAATCGTACAATTTTTTTGATTTATTTTTTACTTTTATAAATGGGAAAAAAGTGCCACGCACTTATATCTTTTTCACAGGTAACACTAACGCATGAAACAACGCAAAAATAAAGAAGTATCTTCACAAGAACTCTGCCAGCTGGTGGCGAAAGGAATGATGGAAAAGAAAGCGCAGGAAATCGCTATTCTTGACCTTAGAAACGTAAAGAATGCAGTAGCTGATTATTTTGTAATATGCTCGGGTAACTCCGATACACAAATTGACGCCATCGCTGATTCTGTTGAGGAAGAAGTATACAAGACTTCGGGCATCGATCCGTGGCATAAGGAAGGTAAGACTAACCGGGAGTGGATACTAATAGACTACGTAGATGTTGTGGCGCATGTTTTTAAGAAAGATCGCCGTAAGTACTACGATCTGGAAGAACTCTGGGGAGACGCCGAACTGACAATCATTGAAGAGTCAGTTGCTTAATATATTCCGCGTGAACATTCATAGTACGGAATATGTTCTCATTAATATTATATGTACTAATGCCCTAAAATAATGTCTGAAAACGATAACAAAAGAAATCCGTTAAACCCAAAAAGTCCTCAGCGGGGGTATCAGGGCTGGATAATTGCCGCTCTGATTGCAACTATCCTGGGGATTACCTATCTCAATCGCTCGTCTACGTTGCGGGAGATTACCCAGAAGCGTTTTGAGAAAATGGTAACTGATGGGGAAGTAGCCCGCGTAACCATCGTGAACGATAAGCTGGTGGAGGTTACCCTGGAGCCGGATGCCTTGAAGAAAGATAAGTATCAGGTTATATCGAAGGAAAACAACTACTTTGGTGGTGAGTCTGGCCCGCACTATCAGTTCCAGATTACCTCAGCAGAGACGTTCAAGAAAGATCTTGAACAGATGCAGGAGGGGACTCCGGATAATGAAAAGGTAGAGTATAAGATCGATACCCGAAATGACTGGACCGGCTTCCTGGGCACGTGGGGCTTCTTTATCATTATGATCCTGGTGATGTACTTCCTGTTGGGTCGTATGTCAGGAGGTGTAGGTCCCGGTGGACAGATCTTTAACATAGGTCGTTCACGCGCCACTCTTTTCGATGCCGAAAACAAGGTTAAGATTACCTTCAATGACGTAGCTGGCCTTGACGAAGCCAAGGAAGAAATCAAGGAGATTGTCGACTACCTCAAGAGCCCCGAGAAGTTTAAGAAACTGGGAGCTAAGATTCCTAAGGGTGCGTTGCTGGTAGGCCCTCCGGGTACCGGTAAAACCCTGCTTGCTAAGGCGGTAGCCGGTGAGGCAGGTGTTCCATTCTTCTCTCTGTCAGGTTCTGACTTCGTAGAAATGTTCGTAGGGGTAGGTGCTGCCCGGGTTCGTGACCTTTTCAAGCAGGCCAAAGAAAAAGCTCCCTGTATCATCTTTATCGATGAGATTGATGCCGTAGGTCGTTCGCGTGGACGTGGTGCTATGCCAGGTGCCAACGATGAGCGTGAAAATACCCTGAACTCACTACTCGTGGAGATGGATGGTTTTGCCACAGACTCTGGTATTATCATTCTGGCGGCTACTAACCGTCCGGATGTACTGGACTCTGCGCTACTTCGTCCAGGTCGTTTTGACCGTCAGATTTCGGTTGATAAGCCCGATGTAGTAGGTCGTGAAGCTATCTTCAAAGTACACCTTAAGCCACTTAAACTGGGCGAGGATGTAGATTTGCAGAAACTGGCCGCTCAGACACCTGGTTTTGCCGGTGCTGAAATAGCCAACGTATGTAACGAAGCGGCCCTGATTGCTGCCCGTAGAGACCGCAATGAGGTAACCATGCAGGACTTCCAGGATGCGATGGATCGTGTAATTGGTGGTCTCGAGAAGAAAAACAAGCTGATCTCTCCCGAAGAGAAGCAGATTGTTGCTTACCACGAAGCTGGTCATGCTGTAGCAGGTTGGTACCTGGAGCACGCTGACCCCTTGGTAAAGGTAACTATCGTACCACGTGGTGTTGCCGCGCTGGGATATGCGCAGTACCTACCCCGTGAGCAGTACCTCTACCGTACCGAGCAGCTCTTTGATGAGATGTGTATGACATTAGGTGGCCGTGCCGCTGAGGATGTAGTATTTGGTAAAATATCTACTGGTGCCCTGAGTGACCTTGAGCGAGTGACTAAGCTTGCTTACAGCATGGTAACTATGTACGGTATGAATGAGCGTATTGGTAACGTTTCGTACTATGACTCCAAGCAGTCTGACTACTCCTTCACAAAGCCTTACTCGGAGTCTACTTCGGAGGCGATTGACGAAGAGGTACGCAAACTGATCGATGCGGCTTACCAGCATGTCAAAGGTATGCTGATGGACAAGCGTGAAGCACTGGAAAAAATTGCTCAGGAGCTACTGAAGAAAGAGATTCTGTTCCAGAGTGATCTTGAAAAGCTAATCGGACAGCGTCCGTACGAGAAAGAAACCAGCTATCAGGCTTATATCAACCGCCGCTCTAACGAAGAGGCAGCTATCCATCAGGAAGCTGTTAAGCACGCGGAAGATAAACACCAGCAGGATGGCGAAGATGTAAACGTAATTACAGAAGAGCGTAGCTCAGCCGAAGAATCCAAGGCCTAGATTACCTCTTAACTCAAATACCAAAAAAGCTGATCAGTAAATACTGATCAGCTTTTTTTATGCACTTATATCTGTCTATCCGATAGAAATCTACACTTATACAATTCCCTCTGTTGCTTTCTTCATTTTAGCCAGACTGGTCTTTGCCACCAGCAGAGCATCCTGTGCGTAGTATGTAGGATTGAATACTTCCAGCGACAAGATAACAGGTCTCTCAGGATTACGCAGTGACTTTAACAGCTTGCCCAGAGGAGCTACCCCATCTCCCGGATATACCCGGTCAGCATCCGTTAGTTTTTCGGCCGGAATAGTCGATGGATAATCATTCATATGGAAGATCTCGATCAGAGGCTTTCCTACCAGATTAACACTATCCAGTCCTGAGCCGCCCCGGTGTAGGTGGTATACATCCATGAGTACCCGAGCCGACGGATGGCCACTCTGCGCCGCTACAAATAGGATCTCTCCAACGGTACTGAGGTTCTTGGAGAAGCCCCACAGCTCCAGATGAGGTACTACGCCCGTCTGATCGCCCAGTTCAAGTATAGTCCGGTACCGCTCTGCCACCTTCCTGAGGTCCAGGTAGTCACCCTGAGTGGCTCCCATAGCAGGGGCTGCAATGCGCTTACAGCCAATCCCGGCCAGCATCTCCGACTCGCGCTTAAGCTGATCTAGGGCTTTGGCTCGTACGGCGTCATCATTGACTATCCATTGCGCAAATCCAATGGCATCTTCGGCCGTTACGCCGTGATCGTTCAGGTGCCGGCGGGCCTGCGCAAGCGTACCTCCGCCTTTCAGGTAATCTTCCAGACTATTGATCCAGATCTCGACGGATCGGAAGCCAGCCTTGGAAGCTACTTCAATTTCTTTCATGAAGCCCAGCTTGTGTCCCCGCAGGGTACTCATGTTGAGGCAGTAGGTAAAGGGAGCCGCTGGTTTGGGCTTCTCGGCAGTAGCCAGATGAGGTAAGGTAGCCGCTCCGGCCGCAGCCGAAAGGCCCGCTAGTACTTGACGACGATTCATAAAGGAATATTCAATTTTAGATATACATTCGATTGTTCTGATTCAAAAGCAGGTATACGTCTCTTTTTACCTACCTCTCAGGTAAGAGGAACATCTAGTACTTGTATGGGGACAGGCAGGCCTATTCTTTAAGAGCCGCTTCTGGAGCTTTTGGGATTAACTGTCAGTATTAACCGCTTATATCGGGTGAGGCGGGGAGTACCTTGATCAGTGAGTTTAAGAATCAGGTGCGTGGTCTGCGCTTCCTTCACATCCGGTACTACAAACCTGACTTTGGCTTCGTTGCCTCCTTCCAGCTTGAGGGGTCTTTTCAAGGTACCGGCTTCCAGGTACTGCATCCATTCAAAAGAAAGCGGATTGCCATCAGGATCCGAGGAGGCAGAGGCATCAATCTCCAGTACATCACCCGCACTGACAGTAAGAGTAGCAGGTTTGTTTACGACGGGTACCGGTGGGTGATTCGCTTCCCTGTAGGGTGTCATACACCAATCCATGCGGGCTGCAAAGTCATTCTGGTAGGCTTCCCGCCAGCGCCAGATCGTGGCCCGGTTGTCCATATAGTACCGGTTGTCAAGGCCAAGTACTTTATCTGAGGCATTGGTCCAGATAGGTCGGGTTTCTTCCTGTATGTACCAGTGCTCGGTCAGGGGCTTGTAGTACTCATACCGCCCCCCCCAGCCCCCGTAGTTGGGGTGCTCCGGGCTGTTGAGCCCGTTGTTGATCAAGAACATAAACGAAGGTGAGTCTCCTTCCATGATGTATTCAATTTCGGGGTACTGCTCGCCCAGCGGACCATGATTTTGCTGAATGTTTTTGTGTACCCAGGTATTGGTAACCAGTGTTGAATCGGCTCCACAGGCAAAGTTGTAGAACTTCTCGCCGGATATTCCGCTCCAGGTGGAGTAAAAGTAGCCATGAACACCAAACTCGGTAGTACCCGGACTTACTATGTAGAACAAGTCCTTAAAGTTGCTTCGGAGCCAGGGGCCTGTATCATCCTGATCAGAAATCGTGTACACGCGCAGTTTTTTGACAAAGGCAGCTACATCCCTGGCGTTTCGATCCTTCTTTACTTTCCACAACGCCTGAGCCAGGCAGTTGGCTCCTCCCCATACCGTCACCCACACAGGACCGGATGTAGCATCTACTACTTTGATAATATGCTCTGAGCCGTCGGAGTCTTTGCCTTCTCCTACCCCATTCATGCCGTAAACAGGCAGTCCCTTTTTTACTACTGTCCACAGATAGTCATAGGTCGGGTAGCCTTTCTCGTGCAGGAGCAGGTTAGGCTGTACTTTCTGGTAAGCTTCCAAGATCTGGTGAATGCGCCAGTCGGCGATCTTATTACGCTGATGAATAGAAGTAGTAGCGATCAGCCCCTTTACATCAAACTGACTGGAATACAACAGGAAACGAACCAGCGACATGGCATCGTCAGGTTCATTTTCGATATCCGTTAGTACTATGACCTGAGGTTTTGCTGCTTCCTGAGCAAACGCATGACTTGTGCTTATCCAGAGGGTCAGGCCAACAATCCAATACCAGTTTTTCATGAATGTGTTCTGATTAGAGTACCACGGCTTCGTGTAGCAACGTGTATGAGGTATGTAGTTACCTATAAAAGCAGCCGAATGGGGTGTTCCTACCAGTATATTCAGAAAAAGCCAAAACAGAATTACTGTCTAGCCCCTATCTCTGATAACCACTTCTATCTCAGTAAGTCCACAAGTTTACTCATACTTGTCAATGTACGTATCTTATTAAAATACAAAAAATTTGTGATGGGCATTAAACGTGTAGTCAGGAATAGCATCTAACTGATGAAACACAACAAAAACCCCATGAAACAAGAAAAAAGGAGCTGGAACGAAGTTTTTATAGAAACTAATGCCAGCAAAGATTGAATGGCAATTGTGAGCTAGCTAGATAGCGGGGCATTTTAAAATTTTTAATAAATAAAACAAACCGTTAGCTAAATCACAACATAAATAAAGTTTCATTAAACAAATTGAACCTAATCTAAGCATCTTTCGTTTTTAATATGAGTGTGACAAGGTGCTTAACAAATAACCAATTTTTCACCGCTCTGTACCCGGTATACTGGTTAACGTACAAAAACGGGATCGAGTACGGAGCCAACTCTGACGAATCATGAAAAATCTATTGGTAATAGCAGCAATTGCAAGTGTGATGTTCTCCTGTAATGGTGTAACGGACACAAATAATGATAAAGCCACTGCAGATATGCAGACTGAATTGCTCAAAGCTAAGCACGAAGCTGAGATTCAGAAGCTAAGATCTGAACTGGATGTACAGAAAGCCAAGCAGGCAGCCATTGACTCCATGCAGTCAGTAGCCATAGCTGGCAAAGCCACCGCAGCCGAAAAATCAAACCGGGTTGCTGGCGACTCTAAGGTAACTCAGCGTGTCAACGATGACTGGACACCCCGTGAGCGGACCTCATCCAGCACGGATGCGTATAAGCCATCGGTAAAAACTGCCCCGGTAGCTCAGACCCAAAAGAAGAAAGGTCTGCATACTCCAGCTAAGGGTGCCATTATTGGTGGTGCGGTAGGTGCCGCTACCGGTGCTATCGTATCTAAGAAAAAGGTACAGGGAGCCATTCTGGGTGGAGCCGTAGGAGCTGGTGCTGGTACTGTCACAGGTATCTTGATTGACAAGCAGAAGGCTAAAAAAGAAGCCAGCCGTACCAGTCGTACTCCTGACTATTCTTACGCCAATTATTAATATATAGTAGATAATAAATAAAAAGCCCGGTGAGATCACTCTCACCGGGCTTTCTGTTTTTCTGAGTATGATCAATCTACCGTAGCCTTTCTTCAAATAGCTTAAGGATGCGTTTGTACTCATCGGTCCAGGAGGATGGCTCCACAAAGCCATGATCTTCCATAGGGTACACGGCCAGCTCCCAGTTATCCTTCCCTAGCTCGATCAACCGCTGCGATAGTCGCACCACATCCTGGAAATGCACGTTTACATCCACCATACCGTGGCAGATGAGCAGGTGGTTTTTGAGTCCGGCGGCGTGGTAGAGAGGAGAGCTGCGGCGGTAGGCCAGACTATCGGCTTGGGGCTCGTTAAGGATATTGGCGGTGTAGGGGTGGTTGTAGGCGGCCCAGTCAGTAACAGGGCGAAGAGCGGCACCGGCTTTAAATACATCAGGCTCGGTAAAGAGTGCCATCAGGGTAATAAAACCACCGTAGGAGCCACCGTAAATACCAATTTTCTTAGGATTCACCCCGTATTTCTTTACCAGCCATTTGGCACCATCCACGTGGTCGCTGAGGTCTTTGCCGCCCATGTGGCGGTAGATGCCCGTCCGCCAGTCGCGGCCGTAGCCAGCACTGGCGCGGTAGTCCATATCCAATACCGTATAGCCCAGGTCTGTCAGCAGGTTGTGGAACATGTACTCCCGAAAGTACTGGCTCCACCATTTGTGGGCGTTCTGCAGGTACCCGGCTCCGTGTACAAATATCACGGCCCGACCGTTGGATTTCTTAGGCTCATATACCCTACCGTATACATCGGCACCATCGGCGGCTTTGAAAGTAACGACCTTGGCCTCCCGCCAGGGATACGAGCGAAACTCATCCGTAGTTGACTTCGTAATCTGCTCAGGCCTGGACGAAGGCTGATTATCCATCACAAACAGCTCCCAGGGAGTAGTACTGTTGGAGTACCGTACGGCCAGTTTGTTTTCATCGGGGGAGATCACTACCTCATGGGCTCCCGTTCCCTGCGTCAGGCGTGTACGATCTCCACCATTTACCGACATCTTGTACAGATGCTGCTCGCCGGGATGTACTTCATTAGTGATGATATAAAACCAGTTCTTATCATTGGATAGTACCACATTCTGTACTTCGAACTTTCCCCTGGTGAGTTGCTTCTTCTGCCCTGTTACTACATCAATGGTATACAAATGAGAGTAGCCATCGGCCTCACTCTGGAAGTATAGGGTCTGGTTATTGACCCAGCCAAGTTCACCCGCACTCATGGGATAACTACCCAGGCCCGGTCCACCGATCCAGGCCTCGTCGCGCTGACGATCCAGCAGGCGAAGCGACAGGTTCTCTGGATCAAGCGCCATAATCCAACGGTCTTTGTTGTCCAGTGAGCGTACAACTACCACCGCCTGACGGCCATCCTCCGACCAGTAAGGGCCATGTACCAGTACATCACGCTCCTTATCTTTTTTCCAGGCCGAATCCAGCCTAGAGTAGTCCTTGAGGTAATCGGGCTTGTCTGATATACCGGCTATCTGCTTCATAGATACTTTACGGGCCGTATCTTTCCGGACATCGTACACCCAGAACTCGTAACTGGTCAAAGGAGCGCCTACTTTGGTACGGGCGGGAATATCTTCGGTAAAGCCCGACTCCGTCACGTAGTTGGGTACTATGGTACGCTTGGCCTTTTTGTCCGGCTCCGCCAGCCGGTAGGTTACAAAGCGGCCATCGGGGCTAAGTACCGGATTATCTACCCGCTTTTCGCCCAAGTATATCTCTTTAGGGCGGTGGGGTTTTTCGGCTTCGCTGATCTTTTTGCCCGCATCCCGCTTTTCCTTCCGCTCCTTCAGAACTTGGAACTGCGTTAACTGGTCCTGCTTCAGCCATTGCTCCTCTTCGTTCAACTTGGGCTCTTCTTTTTTCTTACCTGCTCTGAAATCCGTGTGCTGTGTCAGTAGCCCGGTAGTAAGGGAAAGGCTGTACAGGTTTTCGCCCTGTTCAAAGATCACACTCTGCTCATCGCCGCTGAATAGAGGATTACTTTCAGCCTCTATGGTATTGGTTAACTGGCGGACGCTATTACCCTTCCGGTCCAGCAGGTAGATATCTCCATTCTTAGCGTATACTTTAAGGGTACGCATGCGGTTGTAGGTACCACTGGCAGTTGGCAGTTGCTTCCGCTCGCTCTGAGGTACTTTGGTGATTTTTTTGGTAGCAAGCGAGTACCTGTACAGGGAGTCCGAAAGAGCTTTATCAGGGTTCCAGCTGAAGTAGATATGCTGAGCATCTTCTGACCAGTAGATATTGCTGGGTGACGTACCGATCCAGGACTTAGGATCGCGCATGATTTTCTCTACGGTGAGGGTCGAAAGCTTTTGGGCAAAGGAAGAACTCATACCCAGGAACAGAAAGAGTCCCAGGGTGCGAAACACTTGTTTCATGCAGATGAAGTTAGGTCTGGCGTTAGTTTTATCCCGCAAGTTAGCAGGTTTTCACCAACTTTGGGAGGTACCACAGCCAAAACTATTGTCCTGACAAACAACAGCCTCTTCCCGTATTCACCCCGTCTATCTGGTGGTAAGAGCAGGACGTACCAGAGTCCTCATTAAACATAAAGGTTCTGTACCTTTTCGAGCAGGAAAGTAGCCGTACTATCGATGGTCTGCTTAATGATCTCATCCGGATCGCCATCAAACACAAACCGCTTGCGGAAAGGCTCGTCGCCTATGTACCCGTGCACAAACATGGTACCTACGGGCTTATCGGGCGCTTCGCTTCCTCCGGGTGAGGCCAGCCCCGTAACGGCTACGATAATATCGGCGGGTATCAGCTCTCTCAGGCTATCGGCCAGGTGCTGGGTTACTTCCGCTGATTCGGCCGTATACTGCTCTATGACCTCCTTGGGAATACCCAGCAGGCTTTCCTTGACACTCACATCGTAGCATACAATACTCCCCTTTACGGTAGGACCACAATTGGGTACACTGGTAAAATCGTACACAAATCGACCGGTAGAAGCGCTCTCGGCAAATGAAATGGTAAGCTGGTTGTCCCGCATGAAGTGGGAAAGTTGTACTACTGAATCTGCTGGCATAATGGTGCGTTTTCTTTATCTCCTCACTAGTTAAAAAACTTTGCCAGTAGTCACCCTACCAGGTACTGGTTCAAGAATACATTTCCCGTCCTTGCCACAAACCACTACCTTTACGGATAAAGCCTGTGGTGATTGTAGGATCTGCGGAATGATCAGATGTTACGCACGTACATAGCAGGCTCAAAAAATAATCAAGATGACTGGTAGCGAAGAATCAATAAAGAAGGTACTGGAGAACCTGAATATACAAGCCCTTAACTCCATGCAGCAGGCTGCCATTGGGGCGGCTCAGCAAAATGACGTAGTGCTGCTCTCCCCCACCGGCTCGGGCAAGACCCTGGCATTTCTGATCCCGGTTCTGCAAAGGCTTTTGGCCAGTACCTCCGGTGTACAAGCCTTGGTACTGGTACCTTCACGGGAGCTGGCCCTGCAGATCGAGCAGGTATTCCGGCAGATGAGTACCGGATTTAAGGTACTTTGTAGCTACGGGGGCCATCCTACCTACATCGAAAAGAACAGCCTTGTAGAGCCCCCCGCCCTGCTGATCGGTACACCAGGCCGGATTGCCTACCACCTCCGCCACCAGAATATAGATCCGTCTACCATCCATACGCTGGTACTTGATGAGTTTGATAAGGCCCTGGAGCTGGGGTTTCAGGAGGATATGTCTTTTATCATCAATCAGCTCACTGGTATGCAGCGGCGTGTACTTACCTCCGCTACCCGTATGAGCGCTATCCCGGAATTTACCGGAATCAACCATCCCCAGGAGCTGGACTTCCTCAGTGAAACGACCAGTGCTCCTGATCTGCTGCTCAAAGCCGTACGGTCAGAGTCCACCGAAAAACCCGAGACGCTGTTCTCCCTGATCTGTAAAATCGGCAATAAGGCTACGCTGGTGTTCTGCAACCACCGGGAGGCGGTGGAGCGCATCAGCGAGCTACTATGGAACAGGGGGCTGGAGCACGATATCTTTCACGGAGGCATGGAGCAGCCGGACCGGGAGCGGGCCTTGCTCAAATTCAGAAATGGCAGTCACCGCCTGCTCATTACCACCGACCTCGCCTCCCGCGGCCTGGACATTCCCGAGATCGAGTATATTATACACTACCAGCTTCCCCCTAGTCAGGAAGCTTTTACCCACCGCAACGGCCGCACCGCCCGGATGCACGCCAAGGGTACTGCCTACCTCATCCTGACTGATGACGAAGTACCTGCCTATCTGCCTCAGGAACTGGACTATGAAGAGCTACCTGAGCAGGACCTGCTTCCGCCCCCTACCGAGTGGAGTACCCTGTACATAGGCGCCGGCAAGAAGGATAAAGTCAATAAAATAGATATAGTGGGGCTGCTCCTCCAAAAGGGAAATCTGAAGAAAGAAGAGCTGGGATTGATAGAGGTACAGGACCACACCTCCTTCGTCGCCGTCAGGAGAGAAAAAATAAAACAGGTGGTGCAGCTACTCAGAAACGAGAAAATTAAAGGAAAAAGAGTTAAAATTGATATCTCAAAATAAACAGTTACATACACCATACCTCCACTATGCATAAGTCTGCTATCTCTCCCCTGCCTGTTTTCTTTGACCGGTACATCAACCTGGTTGACGAAATGGACCTGCTGGATGCTTTACAGAAGTACTCCCCGGAGAACCTGTTTGTCAAGACGTACCAGCTCATCCGACTCGGAGAAAAGACCTACGCTCCGGATAAGTGGACGGTGAAGGATATCCTGCAGCACTGCATTGATACGGAGCGCATCATGACCTACCGCGCGTTACGCTTTGCCCGTAACGATGCCACTACCCTGCCTGGTTTCGAGGAAGACCTCTTTGCCAGCCATGCTAAGGCCAACCGACGCTCAGTCCCCGATCTGCTGGAGGAATGGGGGCAACTTCGCGCCGCTACCCTATCCATGTTCAAGAACTTTGATGAGGAGATGCTGATGAGGAAAGGGACAGCCTTCAAAGGTGATATTTCGGTACTGGCATTGGGATTTGTCATTGTTGGTCATCCGGTGCACCACTGCAACATTATTCAGGAAAGGTACCTGCCTCTATTGGGGTAGATGATTTTGGCAGTTAGAGCAATGGAGATCAATCACAGACAACAAGATAAATATTCATCTAATAGTGCTGAGCTATGGCTCTATTTGATTGATGGAACAAGACGAGAAATCAATTTTTTTGAAATTGAAAAGGCAGTAAAGGATTTCTGTTTTGTAAGACATGAACTATCGAATTATAGTTACTTATATGCTAGTCACCTAAACTTCCACGTTCACCTCACTTTGCCCTATTGGGAGTATTTGTTTTTGAATGGACAAATCAACCAAAGTGATAAGGACGAGCTAGAAGAAGGGGCTTTACTAGTACTCTACTTGTACTTTAAAGAGATTTATGAAGCAGAAGGCGCTTGTTTCCTTTATACTAAGAGCCTATTTAAAACGATAGAAAAAACAGTTAATCTATATAGTCCTGACAGTGACAGAAAAAGGCAAATAATTAATAAGATTAAGTTTGCCCGCTTGCATTGTTATAACGGCCGACTAAATGATCAAAACTCAGTACAGCTAAGTGATGAAGAAGAAAATCTCAGAAGCTCTTTGCTTGAAAATGATATGTGGGTTTATCAAGAGTTCGTTGTAAAATATTACATTGATAAAGTAAAGTCTTTCAATCATTTGTAATAAGTATTAGTACCAGTACCACCGTTTGACCCCACAGGTAATCCTTTCCTAAAAAAAGTACCCGACACCTACGCACCGGGTACTTCCTATATTACTTATTGATAAATGAATTAGTTTGTAAACTTCTGTCAGGCTGAGCGGAGTCGAAGCCAGTCCATACAGGAGGGCTTCGACTGCGCTCAGCCTGACACATCTAATCGCATACTTTATGACTCTATTCACTTATCAATAAGATAGACTCCTTACTTCCGGCTGGATAGCTTATCCAGTAGCTGGAACCGGGGGCGGGTGGTATCCTGTTCCAGTCGGGTATTTTCATCAATGATCATAATCATAGACGAGCCCTGGTTAGGCTTGATAGCAGGCCAGTTGGGTACTCCCAGCCCGTTGGGATTGCCCGTCTTGACAAAGTTGAGGTAGAGCTGCTGGAATATCTCCGAAACCTTGTAGTCGGCGGGCTGCCAGTCGTACACACGGTTGGTAGCCAGGTTGCCCATGGCATACTCAATATCTGCCGAGTGTACAGCGCCCGTAGGAGCCGGTGGGCGATTGACCTGAGCCGCTTCACCCCGGATCACGCCTCCGGCCAGTCCGGCTACAGCATCGCCCATTTCGGGACGCATCACCGGGCGCGGGCGGGTGTAGAAGTACCGGAACACGGGCTTGCCGCTGGTCTGGGCGTGTACATCGCCCCACTTCCAGCTGCTGTATCCGGTAAAGCGGTCACCCGCCAGAGCAGTAGCTGATTTGATAACCTCTTCGTTGGTAGTAGCGGGATATAGCTTCAGTACTTCTTCGGCGTTAGCGGCGTACAGGTTCTGCACGGCCTTGCGGTAGTTCTCAACGGTTGGTTCTTCCTTGCCCAGGATGGAGCGGTAGTTCATCTCCTCGGAGTTCCAGCCTACCAGCAGAGGTACCTTGGCCTGCTCGCCAGCTGTAAATATATCAAGCGGTTGCTTTGGGAAATAGTAGCCATCCACGGTAGCTGCAAAGCGAGGTACTCCCTGTTTGGCCGTAACCTCCAGTATCGCCTCGGCCGACATCTTACGCAGATCAGCCAGCGACTTAGCACCTGCCATGGTCATAAACTTCGCACCATTCTCTTCACCCTGTGCCAGCGTAGTAGCCGACAAAGTACCGAGCAGTGATCCGCTGGAACCAATGGCACCGGTAATCAGTCCTTTTGCCATAGGCGAAGCCATCTGCGCACTCACCGATACCGAACCGGCCGACTCACCCGCTACCGTGATCTTATTAGGATCGCCTCCAAAGGCTGCGATATTGTCCTTGATCCATTTGATAGCAGCCGTCTGGTCCATGAAGCCGTAGTTGCCGGAGGCCTTATTGGGCGACTCCTTTGTCAGCTCGGGATGCGCCATGAAGCCGAACACGCTCAGGCGGTGGCTCAACGTAACCGTTATAATGCCTTTGCGGGCCAGGCTCTCCCCGTCGTAGCGGGGCTCCGAACCGTCACCGGCGATAAGACCACCACCATAGATGTAGATCAGCACCGGCAGTCGCTCATTACCTGTCTTGGCGGGCGTCCATACATTGAGGTACAGGCAGTCTTCGCTCATGCCGTCGGAGCGGAAGTTCATATCACCAAATACGGCCCGCTGCATAGGCCGTGGCCCAAACTTCTTGGCCTCACGTACGCCCTGCCAGCCTTTGGGAGGCTGCGGAGCCTTCCAGCGCAGGTCCCCTACCGGAGGCTGTGCAAACGGAACCCCCTTAAAGGTATACACCCCTGACTCATCAATGCCTTCCAGGGTACCCTGTGCTACTTTGACACGGGGTGCCTCTCCTTCTTTTTTTATTTGCGCCAGGGTCATTAAGGGAGTACTCATCAATAGTAAAGCAAGAACTGTTTTCATAGGTAATTAACATTAGGTAAACTATCTGTAACAACTTGTACTGCATACATAAAGAGTAGCTACCTAATTGATTCTACTTAGTGAAGGTTCGGCATGATTTTAATCAAACTTGTTAACAAGCGTACTGCTCAACGCCACGCAACAGTGGGCCGGTAGGCTTGAAGTGTTGGGTAAATCTTTACCTTCGCTTTTTAAACAACTAAAAGAAGTGTACAATGGCCTGGAAAGAATCTCGACTATATAGCATATTCAACTTTAAGTGTCCACGCTGTCATGAGGGAGACATGTTCCCCCCAAAAACCCTATTCAGCCCGGGCAAATTTTCGAAGATGCACCCCAAGTGTCCCTGCTGCGGGCAGTCATTTGAGCCGGAGCCAGGTTACTACTTTGGAGCCATGTTTGTGAGCTATGCACTCAATACCGCCCTTTTCGTATCCGTGTGGGTGGCACTTAACGTACTGCTGGGGGACTTTTCTACGACTACCATGGTCGTCAGCATAGTCATTATGGCTATTCTGCTCCTGTCCATTATATTCCGGCTATCCCGCTCCATCTGGATCAATATTTTCATCGGCTACGAAGGCCCCTGCGATCAGATTCCTCACAAGGAAGGATTTAGGTAGCTGAACTGTTAGCGGTCGCTGTGGCCCAGGCTACGCTCGGGGTCAATGCGGTCGCGGATGAGCTGCTTGACCTCCTTAGGCTCAGGAAAGCGGCCTTCGCGTTTGCGGTCCCAGAGTACCTCATCTCCCAGCGTGATGGAGTAGCGGCCCGCTACCTCGGCCGGATGGATGGTAACGCCGTAGAGATCTTCCGAAAAGGTAGTGAGTAGTTCTTGTGCCATCCAGGCAGCTCGCAGCAGCCAGCCGCACTTGGGGCAGTATTCTATGGTGACAGTAGGCTTCATGTATCTGGGTTCAAATGTCCTTAATAGAACCACAAAGTTCAGAAAGTGTCACCAATCAGGCAGTATATAATTGAATAAACCTCTTAGCGGCAAGACGTAGTGGACACATTCAACATCCTTACTTCGGGATAGGCCATAAATACAGCCAGACATAGCTTAGAGGCCGCTTTTTCGGGTTTGAAATACAGCACCTGCCCCGGCTTGCGGTACTGCTCCGGTACAGTAGTAGTTATGAAGAGGCTGTCCGACCAGCTCGTTTCCGGGAAAAGATCATGAATATTCTGCTTTCCACCCAGTACCAGTACCTTATCAGGACCGCCGCAGGGTGAGTCGGTAGCCCTGAGGTACTGAGCCTTCACGCAGTCCGGCGCCAGTGTTTTATCATTTTCACAGCCTGATAAAGCTAGTATCAGTGCCAGTATCCTAACTATGTTCTTCATATATATTCCGTCCATTTTACAGGAAGATACTTGTCCTGACAAATTGGTTGGAACCTGATTGAAGAAAAAAGCCCTTCCCCAATGGGGAAGGGCCGGTAGTTTAGGCTATGGTTTGCTGGAAGCTCTTCATGATCCAGCCGCCGCCTACTACGTCGTCGCCTTCGTAGAATACAGCCGCCTGTCCGGGGGCAATGCCGTTGACACCATCGTGGAAGAGTACTTTTATTTTATCGGGCTCCTCCTGAATCACCGTCGCTGGGGTACCCTCATGCTTGTAACGCACTTTGGTAACTGTTTCGAGAGGCTGGTCGATGGAAGCGTACTTCTGGAGGTTGAGCTTGCTGACGTACATTCCATCGCGGTACAGCGAAGGCATATCCCCAAGTACTACTTCATTGGTTTCCTTACGAATCTCAGTCACGAATATAGGTCTTCCCAGGGCTATACCCAGGCCTTTACGCTGCCCTACGGTATAGAAGGGGTACCCTTCGTGCTTACCTACTACGGTACCATCTTCCAGTACATAGTTTCCGCCCGCTACCTGCTCTTCCAGTCCGGGTACCTGCCGGCGCAGAAAGCCCCGGTAGTCGTTGTCGGGCACAAAGCAGATCTCGTAGCTCTCTGATTTATTAACCAGGTCTATAAAGCCGCGCTCACGCGCCATATCGCGGATCTCGCTCTTGCGCAGATGACCCAGCGGCAGCTTAGTACGGCTCAGGCTCTCCTGCGATACCCCCCAGAGTACATAGCTTTGGTCTTTGAGTACATCTACTCCTTTGGATACTATGTGGCGTCCGTTTTCCTCGCGCAGGTTGGCATAGTGCCCGGTCGCGATGTACTGACAGTCCAGGCGGTCGGCGCGGCGCAGCAGCGCGTCCCACTTGATGTGCGTGTTACACAATACACAAGGATTGGGGGTGCGTCCGGCTAGGTACTCGCTGGTAAAGTGATCGATCACGTAGTCACCAAACTCGTTGCGGATGTCGAGGATGTAGTGGGGGAAGCCCAGCTCCACGGCCACGTTGCGGGCGTCGTTGATGGAGTCGAGGGAACAGCAACCTGTTTCTTTTTTGGTCCCGCCGCTGCTGGCGTAGTCCCAGGTTTTCATGGTCATACCGATGACCTCGTAGCCTTCTTCGTGCAGCATTACCGCCGCCAGTGAAGAGTCGATGCCGCCACTCATGGCGACCAGAATTCGTCCGTGTTTGCTCATGTCAATAATCCGCGGAGGTTCAAAGCCTCCCGATTGGATGTATTATTAAAATAGTACTAGTTTGAGACTAACAGTCGGCCCGAGCGATTAAGTTCATCGTACTACAGGTACTGCTGTCAATAGCCTGCAAAGTTACGAATAACGGGGCGAATCTTTGACTAAATAGCCGGAGATGGTGTAGCTTTGTAAAGATATTTGCTGAGTAGGTGAGGGTTTTTGTTCTATCTGTCCCTCCTGCTCGTACCTGTTTTAAATACATACAAATGCTCTCTACTACTGTCAAGATAAGTAACGTTACCAACCTGTCCGATGCGCGCTACTGCGCCGGTATGGGTGTAGATATGCTGGGTTTTTCGGTGGATGCTGATTCACCCAACTATGTAGCTCCCAAGAAATTTGAAGAGATACGCTCGTGGCTGGCGGGTGTTAAGCTCGTGGCCGAGTCGTCGCAGACGGAGCCTCAGCAGCTGCTTGAGCTCCTGAAAGAGTATCCCGTAGATGCGCTGCAGGTTGAAGAGCCCAACCTGCTCCCCTACCTGCGCAGTGAGGCTTCACTGCCCCTGCTGCTCCGGGTCAATGTAGATACCTACGGGGCTGACGAACTGGATGCCCTCATGAGCCGCTACCAGGCTGAGGTGGACTACTTCCTGCTCGAGAGCGATCAGAATGCCGGACTTACCGACGAATGGAACGGTTTCCTGAACCAGCTATCTGCCCAGTATCCGATCCTGGTAGGCTTCGGGCTGAACGACGAACAGGAGGTAAAAGATCTGCTGTCAACTACGTCGGTACAAGGTGTTGCTCTGCGCGGTAGTGAAGAGATTCGCCCCGGCTATAAGGATTTTGGATCTATGATGGATATTCTGGAAGCCCTCGAGGAAGATTGATCCTTTACGCTACCGGCTTCACCAGCAGCTCCTTTTCTTTTCCCACTCCGCCCTACCAGGTGATTAGCCCGGCTATATTTGACATTTAGGTAGTATCCCACTATTTTACCATTCAACCTCAACTGGAACCGATAATAAAGTTCCGGCTTGAAGTATCTTGCATAACCTACTACCTTTGAATACAAATTAAAACATAGCCAAACCTAATACCATGGAAAAGAAATTGCGTCGTATACCTGGAGAAGCAGTACTGGGCGGTGTAGCCGCCGGTGTTGCTGACTATTTCGGGGTTGATAAAGCCATCATTCGAGTACTTTTTGTGCTGGCCCTGCTGCTGCCTCCGCATGCCGGCTGGATCATCATAGCCTATATCATCCTGTGGGTAGCGTTACCTGAGGGCGATACTACCACTACTACCTTTACGGGTACAGGTACGGGTACCACCGGTACAACCACCGGAGAAACGACCGGTGGCATACCCGGTAATGCTTCAAGACCCTACAGCGTTTTTGATTCACCATCGGGCAAGCCCGGTCAGTCGGCCAAGATCCTGGGCTTCGGTCTGGTAGCCGTGGGCGTGGTGTTGCTTATTGACGAACTGCCTATCTGGTACAGCATACGTCACTACTTCTGGCCGGCCGCCCTGATCGGCATCGGAGCGTACCTGTTGCTGCGCCAGCGGGACGAGGAAAGCATGCGGGATCATCACGAGCCCATTATTACGCCACCACCGGCCGAGCCGTTTGATCCGGTAGTTCCCACTCCGGCCCCAACTCCAACTCCGCCACCGTCCAGTGCTACCAGCGATCGTACCTGGCCTACGGATCCCAACGTGAACCGGGACAAGGGCCCCGGCGATGATGAACCCACCATACGGGTCAACTAGTACTTACTGATACTTCCACCGAGGTAGCGAACCTCCTGCCCCGGTACCCATACATTTACCTTTAACACCAAAAACGATAAACAGCCATGACTTTCCGTAACACATTCTGGGGCGTGATGCTCATTGTAGCAGGCTCCATGTTTCTGATCGAAGAACTTTCCAGCATTGATTTTGGCCGGTACTTCTGGCCCGTGATCCTGATCGTGTCGGGAGTGTTACTCTTGTTTCGCCATACATTTAGTACGGATAAAAGTACCCACTCCAATTACTAACCTGAACCTATCATGAGAAGATCAAATGGAATAATATGGGGAGGCCTGTTGGTGGTGCTGGGGGTATTCTGGCTCCTCCGCAACATGGGCCTGCTCGACCTGGACTGGGAAGGAGTACTCCGGTACTGGCCGGCGCTGCTCATCCTGGCGGGTATCAGTCTGCTGGTATCCGGGCGTGAACGCAGTGGCGTCGGCAGCGGCCTGGCCGGCTTGCTGATCGCGCTGGCTGTACTGGGCGGCATCCTGTACCGGACCGACCGCGCCTTCGACCGTCATCGTAACAACTGGGACTTCCGCTGGGACCATGACGACAACAACGATCATGACTCGAGCGACCAGGACTACGAGGAGGACCGCCGCAGCCGCCCTACCCGTACCCAGACCAACCACTACGAGTATGAAATGGATGCCGCTATTCAGGAAGCTACCTTCAATCTGGAAGGTGGAGCCGGTGAGTTCAAGCTGATAGGTACTACCGCCAAGCTCTTTGAAGCCGATACGCGTTCGTCGCTGGGTGGATTTATCTCCAACATCCGCAGCAACAAGACCGATGGTACGGCTACCGTGGAGTTCAAGATGGAGCAGGAACAGATCAACATCAAGGATGGCAAGGTCAAGAATGTCGTGACCATGAGCCTGAATGAAGCACCGGTATGGAACGTGGACATCGGTATAGGCGCCGGCAAAGCTGACATAGACTTGAGCAACTACAAGGTAAAAACTCTGAAGGTAAGTACCGGCGTAGCTGATGTAGATGTACGCCTGGGTGAAAAGGCAGATACGGATGTGAAAATAGAATCAGGAGTAGCGTCGGTGACGCTCGAAGTACCCAAAGCGGCAGGCTGTGAAGTAAGGATAGACGGAGCCATGAATATCCGAAACCTCGACGACCTGCAGAAAGTAGAAGATAACCTCTACCGCTCACCTAACTTCGATACCGCTACCCGAAAGATCACCATCAAGTACGACGCGGGCCTGTCCAAAGTCAGGATCAACCGGTACTAGTCATTTCGTAAGCTCCCTCTATTGCCCCATCGGTCATAAAGATACCGATGGGGCTTTTTTTGTGGTCACTACCAGCTACCTGCTGCTGCACAACATCCACTTATCTACCCGCTCATCAGCCAGTTACACCGCTGGATAAGATTTGCTCCGGGAATGTTGTAGCCCATTGAAAGTAACCATAACTTCGCTGGAAACACGGGTTATATAACCACCAAATCATTATCTAATAGCTATGAAAAACATCTTCATTCTGGTAGCAGGATTATTCCTGGGTACCACAGCGTATGCCCAGGTACCCGACAACACCTTTAAGGCTACCATCAACGGCAAAGAGTGGCAGGCCAAAGCCCAGCGCCTCAAAATCCCCGTCAGCGACTTCAACTATCTGGCCATTGCCGGTATGGAGGTTAACCCTGATGTACAGCTCTGGATCCGACTGTACTACTTCGGTGAGCTCAAGCCCGGTACCTATCCGGTACTTACCATGCGCGAGCTGGAATCCAAATACGAAAAAGCCCAGGAGCTACCTAACGGCTACGCGCTGGTAGACTATACCGAAGAAACCAAAAAAATGGGACACGGCTTCCATGATGGCGAGTCGGTGAGTGGTACCGTCACTGTTACTTCTGTTACAAATAACTCCATCGAAGGTACTTTTGACGCCAAAATGAAAGGCGTGTACTACCAGAAGAGAGCCGTGGCTACCATGAGCGGATACGGCCTGATGGCTAACCTGGAAAAAAAGGTAATTACGGCCGCGGGCGGGGGTATGCTCGTAACGGGTGATCCGCACGATCATGACAATACCAAGAAGACAAAAGAAACCGATGAAATCACCGTCACCGACGGAAAGTTCAGAGTCAACTGGGGAGAAACCAGCAAGGCAGAAGCCAGCAAAAAGAAATAATAAAAGGAAAGGCCCGGAGGTGTAGCGTCCGGGCCTTTTTTATGTACTATACGTAGTTATAGCTACTTCTTCTTAGCAATAAACGTACCCTCGATCACGGTTGGGCTAGGCATAGGCACTTCGCCTCTGTACGCTCCTACCAGCGTAGTAGGGCTGGTGAAGTTGAAATTGATCTCGATCCCATTCAACTTATAACTGATCTTACTATCCACTACTTCAGCATACCCCGCAGAATTAGTCTCTTTCTGCTTGATTGTTATATCTTTTCCATTGTACTTCATTCTGACGTCTACATCGTAGCCCGTCAGCATAATTTTACCCTGTACATCCGAAACCGTAAATTTCAGAGAGTCACCGGCATTCGTAGTACCCGCCCAAAGGCCGATGTAGGGGGATGTCTCCACCGGTACCACCGGATCTCCGTTTTTCTTACAACCAATAAATAGACAAGCACAGAGCAGCAGTAACGCTGCCAGAGGGATAAAGTGTTTCATGGAGTTGGATGGATGAGGTTTTACTAGAAATTACTTTCGGGCGAATTAACTAATAATAGTAAAAAATACATCCCCATACCCCTACAGTCCTATCGATTATATTATAAATACAAAGAAATATTCGTTGACCCTCCATCAAACTACACATTTATTCCCTGAAGGTTACTTGATCAGGCCGTGCTTGATAGCGAAGCGGGTAAGGCCAATAACACTATGTATATTTAGTTTCTTGAAGATATTCCGTCGGTGGGTCTCTACGGTACTCGGTGCAATGAACATCTCCTCCGCGATCTGAGCGGTAGGTACTTCATTGATAATATAGCGTATTACCTCTATCTCCCGGGTAGTAAGGCCACCTATCAGTCCGTCACCATCATGACCATTGCCATTACCGTTGCCATTGGCCTCTGCCTGAGCCAGCAGTTCTCTGATCCGATCGTGAAGGTATACCCCGCCGGACATGATTGTTCGCAGTGCCTCTTCCAGATCAGAGCGGGAGGCATTCTTCAGTACATAGCCTTTGGCTCCTGCCTTAAGTGCCTCTTTAATGATAGCAGGCTCTTCGTCCATCGTCAGGAGAAGTACCTTTACATCCGCAAATTTTTTACTTACCTGGTACGCCAGGTCAATACCTCCCATCTGGGGCATATGCAGGTCTGAGAGTACTACTTCTACTTCCTGCTTTTCAAGCTTTTCGAGTACCTCGTGCCCGTTATTTGCAATTCCTACTACTTCCACTCCATCCATGGTTCCCACCAGCATAGCCAGGCTTTCAACCAGTACGCGGTGATCATCAGCCAGTAAGAGTCTGATCTTGTTCATTCTGTGTGCATTAGTGTGAACGACCTACTTCGAGCCTTTTAAAGTCTCTGTATACACTCTTGTACAATCATCGTTCGTGATTATTATCAACTAAATATTCAGTAATAATAACCAAAACTTGCCGATTTTTGCCAATAAATATATAGTATTTGTAAAAGTAGAAGCTTTACTTGTACTCTCAGAAGAAATTTAGTGCCTAATTCAACAATCCAAATCATACCTCTATGCTAAAGTCTCTGGCCTTCCTTTACCTACCCCTACTGCTGGGGACAGCCTGTGCCTGCCAAAGCCATTCGAAAGAACAACAAACTATAAATCAGACTACTGCGCCTGCTACTGATAGCCCAAAAAAGCATACCACCGACAGCACTAGTACCCCTATACGTAAAAACGGTGACACCATACCAGAGCTGGAGAAAAAAATGATAGAACAGGGGCTGGTTGATATTCAGAAAGTGGATCCGACGCTACTGGTAGAGCTTAAGTACTCCACCACCGATAACTTTGTCGGGAAAGACGTGTACGGCGACCTGACCCGCGCCTATATGCAACCCGATATGGCTCGCAAGCTAGCCCGTGCCAATAAGCTGCTGAACGAAATCAAGCCGGGTCACCGCCTGCTGGTCTACGATGCGGCCCGCCCCAACTCGGTGCAATACATCCTGTGGGATGCGCTGGATATGCCCGTGCGACAAAAGCCGCAGTACGTAGCCGATCCCAAGATAGGCTCTATCCATAACTTTGGCTGTGCCGTAGACCTCACCGTAGCCGACCCGGCCGGAAAGCCCCTCGACATGGGTACCAAGTACGACTACTTTGGCCCGCTGGCCTACCCCCGCACCGAACAGCAGATGCTCCGCGAGGGCAAACTTACCACCCAGCAGGTAGCCAACCGCGCCCTGCTCCGCCGCGCTATGACCCAGGCCGGCTTCTCCGTCAACCCTACCGAATGGTGGCACTTTGATGGCATGTCGCGCAGCCGGGCCAAGGCCAAGTACGGGATGATCAAGTAGGGAGGAGGAAAGGTTGAAAGGAGGAAGGGAGGAAAGTAGTTGTTCTCCTCCCTTCACTAATTCAAAAGTAGCAATCCCTACCGCCTCAGCTCCACCAGACAGTACTTACCTAAGGTACCTGCCCGGGTGGCGGGGTTGAGGAAGGGAGCCGTCAGGCGGGTAATGTGAAAATCATCGAAGCACTGCTGGCTCACGACCCGGCCTCCTGCCTGCAGGTACGCCCTGGCTCGCTCCGGGGCTACCACCAGCCATACGGCTTGCTTCTTCCGGAGCAGCTCCTGTACCTGCCGCGGCGTCACGTAGGGAATGATCCGTTCGATACCCAGCTCAAGATCGTAGAATAAGGGGGTACCTTCGGCAAAATACACATGGCCGGTTGGTACCTCTTTTTGCTTTATCACCTTCGCTATCTGATTGCCGGCCTGGTAAGTATCCAGCGCGGGGTATATGAGCCCGTTCAGAATAGCATTGACATACAGCGCCCCCAGCGCCGAAAACACCAGCGCCCGCCGGAGAGCATCCTTGATGGTATACAGGTAAAAGGCCAGGCCTACCCCTCCCAGCGCGATAAGTACTACCTGCAGTAGCCCTACCTCCTGCCTTAATACCCACAGGCTTAGTAGAAGAGCGACCACCACCATCAGCGCCGGTACTATGAACTGCGTCCAGCTGATAAATCGCAGTAGACTAGTATTATTCGTCTGCCGGGCCTGTACCACCCAGCCAGCCACCCACACCGCCATCAGCGGAAACAGGATATTGAGGTAGTGGGGAAGCTTAAATGACGAAACCGAAAAGAGTATCATACAGGCCAGCGCTCCGCCTCCCGTAAGCCACTCCTGCGCACCCATCCGCCTGAACCGCAGGAAACGGGTGATCCAGCCGGCGTAGATAAGTAGCGGCCAGGGCAAAGCCGCCCACAGCAGCGTATGAAAGAAAAAGACCGGATCATTGGCACCGGCCTGACCAAAACGTCCACCGGCCATACGTTCGAAGTTCTGGTCCCACAGGATGAAGCGCACGCCCGACACGCCGGTACGGCCCGCTATTACCTGCTCCGGATGCTGATCAAACTGCACGTAGAAGGCCCAGAGCACCGGGCTGATGGTGACGGCAAAAGCAACAACAGCAGCAAATATTGAGAGGGAGAAAAGCCACCCCCACGCCCGCTGGTGCAGTACCTCGATCAGGAAGGCAATACCCAGTACGCCTACTCCTACCATGCCCTTTACATTGAAGGCCAGCCCCGCCATGACCGCCCCCCATACCAGTCCGCTGATTCGGCCGTACTTCAGGTACTCATACAGTTGCCAGGCCCCGATAGCCACAAAGCCCGTCAGCAGGGCATCCATCCGTACATCATGGTTCGCCAGGATCTGCGCCTGCATAGTAGCCAGCACTACCGCCGCCAGGCTTCCAACTTCTTTATTATACGCCTCCCTTCCCAGGCGGTAGGTAGCATATATACCCAATATAGAAACAATAAGGGAGGGCATACGATAGGCCCAGGCCGATACCCCAAATACCTCAAACGAAGCCGCAGCCAGCCAGAACGACAGGTGGGGTTTATCGAGGTAGGGGGTAAACTGGTCTATCAGGCTCACATAATCGCCCGACTGGTACATACGCAAAGCTACGGTGGCATTAAAGGCCGGATCCGAATTGAGAATGGGCAGAAATAGGCCTAATCCATATACTAGTAAAGCTCCAATTCCAATCAGCAGGTAGTCAATGCGGCGAAGGGTACTCATCAATACGTGTCGTTTCACTTTTCACGGGGCAAACTTACTGGTTTCGGGCGAAGGCAGATATACAGCACTCTAAATTCTGGTAACATTTCCAGATGTAGTTCCCCTGCCATAAAGCATATCGGCGCTGCCGAAAGGCTAACACTCCTCAATATGAAAGATAGCTGGCTCCGCTCAGCTACCTAAGCTGCCGCCAGTTTGCAACTGGTGGCTAAGGCAATGAAGCAAGTCTGTGACTTGCAAAACCATCAAATCCATTGATCTCTACCTTCCAGGATAGTAGTATTTCAGTAGTTACCGCTGAGTAGTGTAGTCAAAGGCTTACAGGATTATGTACCACCAGTTGCAAACTGGCGGTAGCAAAGAATTAGGTATCTTGTCCTAACCAAGAGCGCCCCTTTCAGTACATAGAAGAACTTATAAAACAGGGGCGATGCATAATTCGTAATCAACTCCTTCTCTTAAGTAGCTTACCGTTGGATAAATTTCTCTCCTATTCTATATAACAAAGAAAGAACATGACGTAGGTAATTAGTGAATCTGCGAGTACAGATAGTGGGGTGTAGATCGTCAGCGAAAAGTGGACAACTGCGGGTGAAAAGAGAAGAGAAGGTTTTATCCTCTTTGGAGTTGCTGAAAAATATGATTTTTCCGACGTTTAAGCATTGACATATGCTTGATTTTTTGCCGCTGGGCCAAGATCTGATCCTGAAGGCCCCAATAAGCATCCGCTGGCCTTACGTT